>NZ_FNRQ01000020.1 GCF_900107685.1 Paraburkholderia sartisoli
CCCCCATCTTCAGACAGGATTTCACGTGTCCCGCCCTACTTGTCGTACACCTAGTTCTTCCTCGCTGTTTTCGTCTACAGGGCTATCACCTGCTATGGCGGCACTTTCCAGAGCCTTCGACTAACAATGAAGATAAAGAGTACAGGCTGGTCCCATTTCGCTCGCCACTACTCTGGGAATCTCGGTTGATTTCTTTTCCTGCGGTTACTTAGATGTTTCAGTTCACCGCGTTCGCTTCACATGACCTATGGATTCAGTCATGGATACTCCATTCGGAGTGGGTTTCCCCATTCGGATATCGGTGGATCAAAGCTCGTTTGCCAGCTCCCCACCGCTTTTCGCAGGCTACCGCGTCCTTCATCGCCTGTGATCGCCAAGGCATCCACCACATGCACTTGTTCGCTTGACCCTATAACGGGTGTGTCTCGGTCGACCCGCAGTTAGCGCTTTAGCGCTTACCGCGGTCCCATCCCCAGCGGGGACAGGGACATTCACAGGGAATGCCAGGACCTCAATCACAATCGCTACAGGTTGAGTATTCGTGTTGCGCCGTATTCCAAAGCGATCTCTCGATCACCTTTAAAATACATTGATACAATCACAACCCTGATTCACCTACTCAACCACCCATCTCTAAGTGATCTTTCGTGAATCTCTTTACTACTTCTTCCTGATTGTTAAAGAACGACAGCCGATATAAAGCTCTGCTTCATACCGCTCTGACTGGCTCAATCGCCAATGCGAAACGCTCTGTGCCGGTTAAACACAGAACCCTGCGCATTGAGGATTGGTGGAGGATGACGGGATCGAACCGACGACCCCCTGCTTGCAAAGCAGGTGCTCTCCCAGCTGAGCTAATCCCCCCGGTCATGCCTGCATTCAGCCCATGTGCCCCAGGGCGCTCCCGTCGATCTAGCGCAGCCACCACAGACAAAGATGGTGGGTCTGGATGGATTCGAACCATCGACCCCCGCCTTATCAAGACGGTGCTCTAACCGACTGAGCTACAGACCCCTGAGTCTGTCTGAATTACTGTCCTAATTCACAGTCGATAAGCGTGAGCGCTCAACGTTTGACACGTTAGCTCGAGAAAGGAGGTGATCCAGCCGCACCTTCCGATACGGCTACCTTGTTACGACTTCACCCCAGTCATGAATCCTACCGTGGTGACCGTCCTCCTTGCGGTTAGACTAGCCACTTCTGGTAAAACCCACTCCCATGGTGTGACGGGCGGTGTGTACAAGACCCGGGAACGTATTCACCGCGGCATGCTGATCCGCGATTACTAGCGATTCCAGCTTCACGCACTCGAGTTGCAGAGTGCGATCCGGACTACGATCGGTTTTCTGGGATTGGCTCCCCCTCACGGGTTGGCGGCCCTCTGTTCCGACCATTGTATGACGTGTGAAGCCCTACCCATAAGGGCCATGAGGACTTGACGTCATCCCCACCTTCCTCCGGTTTGTCACCGGCAGTCTCCCTAGAGTGCTCTTGCGTAGCAACTAGGGACAAGGGTTGCGCTCGTTGCGGGACTTAACCCAACATCTCACGACACGAGCTGACGACAGCCATGCAGCACCTGTGTGACGGTTCTCTTTCGAGCACCCCGACCTTTCAGCCAGGCTCCGTCCATGTCAAGGGTAGGTAAGGTTTTTCGCGTTGCATCGAATTAATCCACATCATCCACCGCTTGTGCGGGTCCCCGTCAATTCCTTTGAGTTTTAATCTTGCGACCGTACTCCCCAGGCGGTCAACTTCACGCGTTAGCTACGTTACCAAGTCAATGAAGACCCGACAACTAGTTGACATCGTTTAGGGCGTGGACTACCAGGGTATCTAATCCTGTTTGCTCCCCACGCTTTCGTGCATGAGCGTCAGTATTGGCCCAGGGGGCTGCCTTCGCCATCGGTATTCCTCCACATCTCTACGCATTTCACTGCTACACGTGGAATTCTACCCCCCTCTGCCATACTCTAGCCCGCCAGTCACAAATGCAGTTCCCAGGTTAAGCCCGGGGATTTCACATCTGTCTTAACGAACCGCCTGCGCACGCTTTACGCCCAGTAATTCCGATTAACGCTCGCACCCTACGTATTACCGCGGCTGCTGGCACGTAGTTAGCCGGTGCTTATTCTTCCGGTACCGTCATCCCCCCGCCGTATTAGGGCTGAGGTTTTCTTTCCGGACAAAAGTGCTTTACAACCCGAAGGCCTTCTTCACACACGCGGCATTGCTGGATCAGGCTTGCGCCCATTGTCCAAAATTCCCCACTGCTGCCTCCCGTAGGAGTCTGGGCCGTGTCTCAGTCCCAGTGTGGCTGGTCGTCCTCTCAGACCAGCTACAGATCGTCGCCTTGGTAGGCCTTTACCCCACCAACTAGCTAATCTGCCATCGGCCGCCCCTTGAGCGAGAGGTCCTAAGATCCCCCCCTTTCCTCCGTAGAGCGTATGCGGTATTAATCCGGCTTTCGCCGGGCTATCCCCCACTCCAGGACACGTTCCGATGTATTACTCACCCGTTCGCCACTCGCCACCAGGGTTGCCCCCGTGCTGCCGTTCGACTTGCATGTGTAAGGCATGCCGCCAGCGTTCAATCTGAGCCAGGATCAAACTCTTCAGTTCAATGCCTGTTACTGTTTTCTATTCTTGCGAATAGGTCGCTCACTCAACGTACTGACGAATGATTCTCCTGCCGGTGCTTGACACACCAGCAGCAAAACCTTCCTTTCATTACTGTGTGAGACTTGATACTTTCGCTGTCCGGCGAACCCCGAAGGATCCACCGCGCGTCGCGCATCAAGCGCCCACACTTATCGACTGTTAATTTTTAAAGATCAAGTCCGCGCCCACCACCCGAAACCGCGCCCACTTCCAACCACCCGGCACCGCTTCGTTGCACGTCGCTGCATCCGCAGCAGAGAAACGAGATTATGAAGA
>NZ_FNRQ01000019.1 GCF_900107685.1 Paraburkholderia sartisoli
CGCGCGGCGGTCGACGCGGGGTTCGTGCCGAACGACTACCAGGTGGGCCAGACGGGCAAGATCGTGGCGCCCCAACTGTACGTGGCGGTGGGCATCTCGGGGGCGATCCAGCATCTGGCGGGCATGAAGGATTCGAAGGTGATCGTCGCGATCAACAAGGATCCGGAAGCGCCGATCTTCAGCGTCGCGGATTATGGTCTGGTGGGCGATCTGTTCGGCATGGTGCCTGAACTGACTGCATCGGTTTAACGCGATCCCAACGGGGCGCCCATAATGCGTAAGACCCGGATTGCGATCGTAGATGTCGGGCTCGCCGCCACACCTCATGCGCTCGCGCTCGACGATCTGCGGGGCGAAGTCGAAGTGGTCGGAAAATTCTGATCGAACGAATAATTCAACTCATGGCAGCAGAGAGCTTGCATGGGATCGGAGTAAGCGCTAAAGCGCTAACTCTGATCGACCGCAGCGAGCTTGCATGGGACCGGAGTAAGCGCTAAAGCGCTAACTCCGGTCGACCGCAGCGAGCTTGCATGGGATCGGAGTAAGCGCTAAAGCGCTAACTCCGATCGACCGCAGCGAGCTTGCATGGGATCGGAGTAAGCGCTAAAGCGCTAACTCCGATCGACACAGGAGACAAAGATGGATCCGGTAGCAAAGCGTAAATGGCCACGTTCAGGGCTCGAGACAACCGTGATGGGTTTCGGCGCCGCGCCGATCGGCAACATCTTCAGGCCGGTCAGTGAAGAGGATTCGGCTGCCTTGATCAAGGCAGCATGGGACGCGGGCGTACGCTACTTCGACACTGCCCCGATGTACGGCCACGGTTTGAGCGAGGCGCGCTGCGGCCAGGGGCTGCGCTGGTATCCGCGCGACCAGTATGTGCTGTCCACCAAGGTTGGGCGCCTTCTGAAGCCGCGCAGGCGTGCCGGGATTAACTTCGAGCCATGGGTCGACGGGCTGCCGTTCGAACCGGTTTTCGACTACAGCTACGACGGCACGATGCGTTCGATCGAAGACAGTCTGCAGCGTCTGGCGCTGGAACACATCGATATCGCGCTGATCCATGACATCGACGTGTTTACGCACGGAAAGCGGCAGCCCGAGATGTTCGATGCGGCGATGGCCGGTGCGGCGAAAGCACTGCTGAAGCTCCGTGACGAAGGGGTCGTGAAGGCGGTGGGCCTCGGTGTCAACGAGTGGCAGGTCGCGCACGAAGCGATTCGCCAGCAGGATTTCGACTGCCTGCTGCTGGCCGGTCGCTACACCCTGCTCGAGCAGGACGCACTCGATGGTTTCCTGCCGCTGTGCGAAGAGCGGCAGGTGTCGGTCATCCTGGGGGGCGGCTACAACAGCGGTATTCTCGCGACAGGCGCGGTGCCTGGCGCGAAATACAACTATTCGCTCGCGCCGGAGCCAGTTCTTGAGCGTGTGCGCAAGATCGAGCAGGTCTGCCGGGACTACGCGGTGCCGCTCAAGGCGGCGGCGCTGCAATTCGTTCTCGGCCATCCCGCGATCCCGACCAATATCCCGGGCGTGCGTACTGTTGCACAGCTGAACGATAATCTGCAAACCTTCCGGGCTGAAATTCCACCGGCATTCTGGGCCGAACTCAAACGCCGCGAGCTTATCCGGCAGGACGCGCCGACTTCTTGACGGTGCCTGACTGCGGGGCAGTGCCGGGCCGGGCAGTAATGAACTGCCCGGCTCGTGACAAACCTGCGTGCATCACAGTCACGGTTCGCCATGGCGGAGGGGCCATGCCGTCCTCGCGTTTTATCGTCAGGGAGAAAGTCGTGAAAGCGGCTGTACTCGTCGCGCCGAAGCAGTTCGAGCTGTGTGACGTGCCGGATCCTGAATGCGGTGAGTCCGCCTGAATATGACCGGGCGTCGAAGTCGTTTTCGATTGCCTGTCTGCGCGACGGCGTGCTGGTCGCGCTCGGTGCCGTGAACGCGACCCGGGATTTTGTCCATGGCAAGATGGCCATTGGCAAGGGTGTGAAGCCAGATCGTGGCGCCCTGGCGGATGCCGGCGTGGCGCTCAACAGTTTCAATCAGGAAGGCGCGTGTTAATGGCGTGCGTTTGCGCACTGTTCGTCATGTCCGGGTGAAATGCCCCGGACTCGTGAAAAGCATATGGGAATCGGGTGAGCGATCGCGTTGGAACGGGGTTCGATGGCGGATGCGCCACGTCGCGCGGCAGAATCGGCGCGCTGTATGGGCTGCTGATCGCCTTCAATGTCGGCGTATGGATCTGGGCGTTCGTCGCCTTTCATCGCTATCCGCTGCTGATGGGCACGAGCCTGCTCGCCTATTCGTTCGGGCTGCGTCACGCGGTCGACGCCGATCATATTGCCGCCATCGACAATGTCACGCGCAAGCTGATGCACGCCGGCCAGCGGCCCATCACGGTCGGTCTTGCATTCTCGCTCGGGCATTCGACCATCGTCGTGGCGGCCTCGGTCGCGATTGCGGCGACGGCGACCGCCATGCAGACGCATCTGGCCGGATTCAGGGAGACCGGTGCGCTGATCGGTACGCTGGTCTCGACCCTGTTCCTGTTCGCGATCGCGCTAATGAACCTGGCCGTGCTGGTGTCCGTGGCGCGCGCGTTCGTGCGGGTCAGGAACGGCGAACCCTACGTCGAGGAAGACATGGACGTGTTGCTCGCCGGTCGTGGTTTGCTCGCGCGGTTCTTTCGTCCGTTGTTCCGGCTCGTCACGAAAAGCCGGCACATGTACTGGCTCGGCTTTCTGTTCGGTCTCGGTTTCGATACGGCGACCGAGGTCGGCCTGCTCAGTATTTCCGCCGCGGGCGGCACACAAGGTTTGCCGATCTGGTCGATCCTCGTGTTTCCTGCCTTGTTTACCGCGGGCATGACCCTGATCGACACGACGGACAGCATTCTCATGCTCCGCGCCTATGGCTGGGCCTTTGTCAAACCGGTACGCAAGCTCTACTACAACCTGACGATGACGACGCTCTCGGTCGTGGTCGCGCTCCTCGTTGGCGGTATCGAGGGACTCGGGCTGCTTGGGGACAGGCTCGCATTGAGCGGCCGGTTCTGGAATGTCATCGGTGTACTCAACGACAATTTCGGCCTGGTGGGTTATGTGATCGTGGGCGTGTTCGCGACCTGCTGGCTGGGTTCGGCCGTGCTCTATCGCTGGATGCGACTGGGTGATCTGGACGGTCCATCGGGACAGGCATGAACGTATGTTCGTGTGCGGGCCGCCCATGCCGTGACGGCCCTCGAACGCGCCAGATTTCGTCGATCAGCTGGGCGACTGCCTCGTGGATCCTGACTGCCACTTCGTCCATGTCAGCCGCCTGCCGGTAGCTCATGGCCGCGATCAGCTGGGGGCGATCACCGCGCCGAACGCCTGGCGCTTCGCGGCCGGTCCGAGCCTCGGCGCGATCATGCCGAACGCGACGGCGCTGGCCGGTGAATACAGTCCGCGCGGGATTCGTGCATCGCTGATGATGATCGTTTCATGCGGCTACGCGCTCGGCCCCGCAGCCTGCGGAATTACCCGGATAACGCTCGGGCTGGTGTTCCCAGGCGGACCGCTATGAGAGCATCCGTTTGAAGAGACGGCCGGGCGTCCAGTTTTCAGTCGCCGGGCAGGCGATAAGCAAACTCATAGAAGTGCGCGCCTTCTACGATATTGATCTTGAACTCGCCTTCGATGCCGCCCAGTTCCCCCGTTCCGGAGTCTGGAACGACAGTCACGGACAGAGAGGATACGCCGCGATTCATGGTGCCCGTGTGCTGCAGCACGAACGAGCCGTGCTTTCCTGCCAGTACCCCGGTGACATTCTCTATGGCAACGTATCCGGCCGAACCTTTAACGCTTGTCATTGCGCTCAGCATTTGCCCCTTCGTGGCCGCTACGAGATCACCGGAGATCTGCTTGTCGATGGACATGCGTCCAAGCTGCTGCCCGGGGTCAGCGTTTTCGAACGACAAGGGCTGGAGTGAAACGACGAATGTGCCTTTTGCGAATTGGGTCATAAGAACTCCAGTGCAGAAGAGCCAGCAGTGGCGAATGGAAAGACGAAGGTGAAAGCGATTGCCGATGAAACGGACAGTGGCAAAAACGGCTTCTGGCCGGATCCGGCCAGGGCTGGCGCAAGTGGCCGGGCAGGCCACACCAGCAGGCTCCATATCCAGAACTACCGACCCATGGTTCGTCCATGAAACGACCGCTTGATGGATGCCGGTCAATTGGGAGCACGATATCACGCTCGGATAATTCGGGTTCGCGCGTGGCGGCGGTTGCAGTTAATGCTGGCCGAAAAACGCAGGGATTGCGGGTTCACGCGATTTCGATTTCAGGTCGTTACAGGTAATGCCCGCCCATCGGATGGAAATTCGATGCCGCGAACAATTTCTCTGGCAAGAATCGCCGGGAGATTGCAGCGGTCTGCGTCGACTGATGGGCAGGCTTTGTCGGTGGACCATGCGATCGGATACGTCCATATAAAAGACATGGATCCGGCCTCATTCGCACGACAGGCGAGACCCGTCGCAGGCAGCTTGTTGTGATGGCCGTGTTCGCGTGGATCACGTTTTCGTCGTACACGTTCATATAAAGAGAACAGGATACGGAATGCTGTTTTCACGATCAGACTCAAGCTGATCGTTGCCTTTGGCACGTGCGCGACGTTGATGCTCTTCGTCGCATTGGCGGGTACCGTTGGGTTTGTGCGCGCTGGTTTGCACGTCCCGGCCATGGCTCTGGCTGCTGGTCGAAGGTCGCTGCCGCGGCCCAGTCGTTCGAGAAGCACGTCGACAGGCTAAAGACGGCAGTCACATCGTTCATGCGGGTCGATCCGACGCGACCCGCATCGGTATAAGGCAAGCGATTTTCGCGGCCGATGCCTTCCGAAGCATCGGCGCAGGAAACGCGCTCACATGAAAAGTCTGGTCTGACTGCGTTCGTCCCAGCCCGGATGGATGCTCGCTGTATTCCTTCTGCACAACTCGTGCATGCCGCTAAACAGAAACCAGAAACGGTTTCGCGTGACTGACAAGCGGGAAATCTGTCTGGCCGCTCATCTTCCATCCAGACGGCACGTCAGCTTCGCGTCCATCCCGCCAGAATCCTGGCGAATACCTGGCGGCTTTAAACATCGGTCGTCATACAACTATGAATTCGCAAGACACGAAAAATGGGAGATACAAGGGCTTTTATTCCCAAATATCGGGGTATACCGCAGGTCAAATCGGCGAATTTACAGATACACTACAACTCATCTGATGACGGACTACACATTGGCTTTTCAACGTAGCAAGCGATTCAACCAGCAGTTCAATCGAGTTCGACAATAAACGCGTGGCCCCACGGACGAGTGACGAGGCGGCCTCGGATAGAGATCAAGGACAAGAATGAAATCAAATCTGAAGATGTCGCGCAGCCGGGCCGTTGCCTGCGTTATCGCGGGGGCAGTGCTCATTTCAGCGGCCCATGCGGCCCACGCAGCGGACCCGGTGACGCTGAACATTGTCGACGTGGCGGGCGACCTTCAGCTGACACAAAAGGGCTTCGAGGCATTCAAGGCGAAGTACCCGAACCTGGTGTCGAACATCACGTTCACCAACGCGCCGGCGCCGCAATTGCCGGGCAAGATCAAGGCGATGCAGGCCGCGGGGCGCTCGGACATCGACCTGGTGCTGACGGGCACCGACGCGCTCGCCGCGGGCATCGAGCAGAACCTGTGGGAGAAGCTGCTGCCCGATCACGCGGCGGTGTTCCCGGGCGTGCTGGATAACTACGCGCCGGGCCCGCGCAGGATGCAGGACCTGGCGCAGGGCTACGGGCTGGAGGTGGCCTACATGCCAGCCGGGCCGCTCCTTGAATACAACCCGGCGAAGGTCACCGATCCGCCGAAGACGCCCGAGCAGCTGCTGCAGTGGTGCAAGGCGCATCCGAACAAGCTGATCTACGCGCGCCCGGCCAACTCGGGCCCGGGGCGCACGTTCCTGATGGGGCTGCCGTATGTGCTCGGCGACAAGGACCCGCGCGACCCGATCAACGGCTGGGACAAGACGTGGGCGTTCCTCAAGCAGCTGAACGACTGCGTGCCGTACTACCCGGGCGGCACCTCGGCGGTGATGAAGGAGCTGGGCGAGGGCACGCGCGACATGACGGTCACGGTGACGGGCTGGGACATCAACCCGCGCGCGCTGGGCATCGTGCCGGCGGACTTCCGGGTGCAGGCGTTCGACAACATGACGTGGGTGAACGACGCGCACTACATGGTGATCCCGAAGGGCGTGCCCAAAGAGAAGCTCGAGGTGCTCTACAAGCTGATGAACTTCATGCTGGAGCCCGCGCAGCAGGCGCTGAC
>NZ_FNRQ01000018.1 GCF_900107685.1 Paraburkholderia sartisoli
GCCGACGCGCTGGACACGTACATCCCGACGCCGGAGCGCGCAGTGGATGGCGCGTTCCTGATGCCGGTGGAAGACGTGTTCTCGATCTCGGGTCGCGGCACGGTGGTGACGGGTCGCGTTGAGCGTGGCGTGGTGAAGGTCGGTGAGGAAATCGAAATCGTCGGTATCAAGCCGACGGTGAAGACGACGTGCACGGGCGTGGAAATGTTCCGCAAGCTGCTCGACCAGGGTCAGGCGGGCGACAACGTGGGTATCCTGCTGCGCGGCACGAAGCGTGAAGACGTGGAGCGTGGCCAGGTGCTGGCCAAGCCGGGTTCGATCAACCCGCACACGCACTTCACGGCTGAAGTGTACGTGCTGAGCAAGGACGAAGGTGGCCGTCATACGCCGTTCTTCAACAACTATCGTCCGCAGTTCTACTTCCGTACGACGGACGTGACGGGCTCGATCGAGTTGCCGAAGGACAAGGAAATGGTCATGCCGGGCGACAACGTGTCGATCACGGTGAAGCTGATCAACCCGATCGCGATGGAAGAAGGCCTGCGCTTCGCCATCCGTGAAGGTGGCCGTACCGTCGGCGCCGGTGTCGTTGCAAAGATCCTCGAGTAAGCCAGTTACTTCTCGCAGGTCTGATGTTTTCGGGGTTGGCGATGCCGTCAACCCCAAAATGGTTTTAGGGGTATAGCTCAACTGGCAGAGCGTCGGTCTCCAAAACCGAAGGTTGGGGGTTCGATTCCCTCTGCCCCTGCCAAATTCTCGCGTCGCTCGTGGCGCAGGTTAATAAGGTGTTATGGCGAATCCTTCCGTCGAAACTGTAAATACTTCTGGCGACAAGCTGATGTTGATCGCCGGCGTATTGCTGGTCTTGGCCGGGTTCGTGGGGTTCTTCTGGCTTGGCAGCCAGGAATGGTACATCCGCGGAGCGGCCCTCGCTGTTGGCGCTATCGCAGGTGTGGCAGTCGGTCTTGTCTCTGCCCCCGGTAAGGGTTTCATTGCCTTCGCCAAGGACTCGTACAAAGAAGTTCGCAAGGTTGTCTGGCCGACTCGTAAAGAGGCAACGCAGACGACTCTCGTAGTCTTCGGGTTTGTGCTCGTCATGGCGCTGTTTCTTTGGATTAGCGATAAATCCATTGAATGGGTGATTTTCTCGGTGATTCTGGGTTGGAAATGATATGAGCGATACGCCGGTATCCCCGAGTGGTAAACGTTGGTACGTCGTGCACGCCTACTCTGGCATGGAGAAGAGCGTGCAGCGTGCGCTTCAGGAACGCATCGACCGTGCCGGCATGCAGGACAAGTTTGGTCAGATCCTTGTCCCGACCGAAGAAGTCGTGGAAGTGAAGGGTGGCCACAAGTCTGTTACTGAGCGTCGTTTCTTCCCGGGCTACGTGCTCGTCGAAATGGAAATGACCGACGAAACATGGCACCTCGTAAAGAACACGGCGAAGGTTACCGGTTTTGTCGGCGGTGCGCGTAACCGCCCGAGCCCGATTTCCCCGCGGGAAGTCGAAAAGATCATGTCGCAGATGCAAGAGGGCGTGGAAAAGCCGCGCCCGAAGACCCTGTTCGAGGTGGGCGAGATGGTCCGCGTGAAGGACGGTCCGTTCACAGACTTCAACGGCAGCGTCGAAGAAGTGAACTACGAAAAGTCGCGCGTCCGTGTATCCGTCACGATCTTCGGACGGGCAACGCCGGTCGAGCTCGAATTCGGTCAGGTCGAAAAGCTGTAAATCAGATTCTGCGGCTCGTGCCAGCTGGTGCGAGTCGTATTTCGCGCTTACGGTCCGCGCAATGGCCGTTGAGGAGCGTCAGTAGCCTGATTTTCGGCGAAAGCGCGCTACTACTCACCTGAACGCTCATGCGTTCCAACGAGGTTTTCCAAATGGCAAAGAAAATCATCGGCTTTATCAAGCTGCAGATTCCTGCAGGTAAAGCCAACCCGTCGCCGCCGGTCGGTCCGGCACTGGGTCAGCGCGGTCTGAACATCATGGAGTTCTGCAAGGCGTTTAACGCGCAGACTCAAGCGATGGAACCGGGTCTGCCGATTCCAGTCGTGATCACCGCGTTCGCCGACAAGAGCTTCACGTTCGTTCTGAAGACGCCGCCGGCTACGGTTCTGATCAAGAAGGCAGCGAAGATCGACAAGGGTTCGGCCAAGCCGCATACCGATAAGGTCGGCAAGATCACACGCGCTCAAGCCGAAGACATCGCCAAGACCAAGATGCCTGACCTCACGGCGGCCGATCTTGACGCAGCGGTCCGTACGATCGCAGGTAGTGCCCGCTCGATGGGCATCACCGTGGAGGGCGTGTAAATGGCCAAGCTTTCGAAGCGTCTGCAAGCATTTGCAGCCAAGGTTGATCGTCAGAAGCTGTACGCGATCGATGAAGCCCTGTCGCTCGTGAAGGAATGCGCAAGCGCGAAGTTCGATGAGTCGATCGACGTCGCGGTGCAACTTGGCATCGATGCGAAGAAGTCGGACCAGGTCGTTCGCGGCTCGGTCGTTCTGCCTGCGGGTACGGGTAAGTCGGTTCGCGTCGCTGTGTTCGCGCAGGGCGAGAAAGCCGAACAGGCTCGTGCAGCCGGAGCGGAGATCGTTGGTATGGAAGATCTGGCAGAACAGGTCAAGGCCGGTAACCTGAACTTCGACATCGTGATCGCTTCGCCGGACACGATGCGTGTTGTCGGTACGCTGGGCCAGATCCTCGGTCCCCGCGGCCTGATGCCGAATCCGAAAGTCGGTACGGTCACGCCGGACGTGGCGACGGCCGTCAAGAACGCGAAGGCTGGTCAAGTCCAGTTCCGCGTCGACAAGGGCGGTATCATCCACGCGACGATCGGTCGTGCTTCGTTCGAGCAGACGGCTCTGCGTAGCAACCTGAATGCGTTGGTCGACGCACTGCAAAAGGCCAAGCCGGCCACGAGCAAGGGTGTCTATCTGCGTAAGGTCGCGCTGTCGAGCACGATGGGCGTGGGTGTCCGCGTCGATCAGGCAACGCTCGCAGCACAGTAAGGAATTCTTCCGCTGCGGCGCAAGCTGCAGCGGGTTTATGGGCTTTGGGCGGTCGTGAGATGGCAGTCTGCATCGAACGGCCGGTTATCAAAGACCGTTGGCGGGACCGCAGCAGGCAGGCGTTCCCTTAATGCAAAGCCAACGCAGATGGCGAACCCGAAATAGTTTTGTAGTGGTGATGCTGGTTGTCGTTCGCAGCGCTGTGAACACCCAACCGGCTGAAATACTCCTGACACGTCGGACGCCGTTGTTGAACGCGGTACACAAGGCAACCGCCACGTGTATCGAATCTGGAGGCTAACCGTGCCACTCAACAAAGAAAGTAAGCAGGCCGTCGTCGCTGAGGTTTCCGCGAAAGTCGCGAAAGCCCAGACCGTCGTTCTGGCTGAGTATCGTGGGATTGCGGTTGGCGATCTGACCAAGCTGCGCGCGAAAGCGCGCGAGCAACAGGTGTACCTGCGCGTGTTGAAGAACACGCTGGCGCGTCGCGCTGTCGAAGGTACCCCGTTCGCTCCGCTGGCAGAGCAGATGACTGGCCCGTTGATCTACGGCATCTCGGAAGATGCGATTGCTGCTGCGAAGGTCGTCAATGACTTCGCGAAAAGCAATGACAAGTTGATCATCAAGGCTGGTTCTTTTGACGGCAACGTGATGGACAAGGCTGGCGTGCAAGCGCTTGCCAACATTCCGAGCCGCGAAGAACTGCTCTCCAAGCTGCTCTACGTTATGCAAGCACCTGTTTCCGGCTTTGCGCGCGCCCTGGCCGCGCTGGCAGAAAAGAAACAAGGCGAAGCGGCTTAACGCATTTCAGTTGGGCGTAACTGATCGCTGGCTGTATCCGAATTCAATTTAGGAGTATTTCAAATGGCAATCGCAAAAGATGACATCCTCGAAGCCGTAAGCTTGATGTCGGTTCTGGAACTGAACGAACTGGTCAAGGCGTTCGAAGAGAAGTTTGGCGTGTCGGCAGCTGCTGTTGCAGTGGCAGGCCCGGCAGGCGGCGGCGCTGGTGCTGCAGCTGCTGAAGAGCAAACCGAATTCACGGTCAACCTGACGGAAGTCGGCGCGAACAAGGTTTCGGTCATTAAGGCTGTTCGCGAACTGACGGGTCTCGGCCTGAAGGAAGCGAAGGACCTGGTCGACGGTGCACCGAAGCCTGTTAAGGAATCGGTACCGAAGGCTGCTGCTGAAGAAGCCAAGAAGAAGCTGGAAGAAGCCGGCGCGAAGGCTGAAATCAAGTAAGTTTCAGTGCGCTGTGCGAAGGCTGGCGGTTTTCCACCGCCGGCCTTTTTGTGCTTTTTGGGGACAAAGTTCGTACCGGTCAATTTCGGTAAGAACGCGGCCCCAGAAGCCAAAGAAAATCGCCCTTCGGTAGCGTTGACCGGCGTTTTTCTTTGTCTTCTGAAGCGACTGCAGAAGGCAAGTTTGGTCGGGTAGCGGGCAACACAGGCATCCGCTGCCGTCAGCCAGCGGTTGGTAGCGGCCAACCACCAAGCTTTCAGGCTCGTTCAAGCCATCATCGGACGGCCATCGGGTCTCAGTCGGTGAACACTCGGGTTGTCTCATCAAGGTATCCTGCCTCGACAACAATGCCCGCCGTGATTCGGAGATCGTATGCAATATTCCTTCACCGAGAAGAAGCGTATTCGCAAGAGCTTTGCGAAGCGCCCCATCGTTCACCAGGTTCCTTTCCTGCTGGCTACCCAGCTTGAATCATTCAGCACGTTTCTGCAAGCTGACACGGCGTCGACGCAACGCAAACCGGAAGGTCTGCAAGCCGCGTTCACGTCGGTTTTCCCTATCGTTTCCCATAACGGTTTCGCTCGTCTGGAGTTCGTCAGCTACATGCTGTCGCCGCCGGCATTCAACATCAAGGAATGTCAGCAGCGCGGTTTGACGTACTGCTCGGCCCTGCGCGCGAAAGTGCGTCTCGTCCTGCACGACAAGGAATCGCCGAGCAAGCCGGTCGTCAAGGAAGTGAAGGAGCAGGAAGTCTACATGGGCGAAATTCCGCTCATGACGCCGACCGGTTCGTTCGTCATCAACGGCACGGAGCGCGTGATCGTTTCGCAGCTGCACCGTTCGCCGGGCGTGTTCTTCGAACACGACAAGGGCAAGACGCACAGCTCGGGCAAACTCCTGTTCTCGGCACGTATCATTCCTTACCGTGGTTCGTGGCTCGACTTCGAGTTCGACCCGAAGGACGTGCTGTATTTCCGCGTCGACCGCCGCCGCAAGATGCCGGTCACGATTCTGCTGAAGGCCATCGGCCTCACGCCGGAACAGATCCTCGCGAACTTCTTCGTGTTCGACAATTTCACGCTGATGCCGGAAGGCGCGCAGATGGAATTCGTGCCGGAGCGTCTGCGTGGTGAAGTCGCACGTTTCGATATCTCGGATCGTGATGGCAACGTGATCGTCCAGAAGGACAAGCGGATCAACGCCAAGCACATTCGCGACCTCGAAAACGCGAAGACGAAGTTCATCTCGGTTCCGGAAGACTATCTGCTCGGTCGCACGCTGGCGAAGAATGTCGTCGATGGCGAGACTGGCGAGGTCATCGCGAACGCGAATGACGAAATCACCGAGACCGTGCTTGAGAAGTTGCGTGAATCGAAGGTGAAGGACATCCAGACGCTCTATACGAACGATCTGGATCAAGGTCCGTACATCTCGTCGACGCTGCGTATCGACGAAACCGCCGACCGCATGGCAGCGCGCATTGCAATCTATCGCATGATGCGTCCGGGTGAACCGCCGACCGAAGAAGCAGTCGAGGCGCTGTTCAACCGTCTGTTCTACAGCGAAGACGCGTACGACCTCTCGAAGGTAGGTCGTATGAAGTTCAATCGCCGCGTGGGCCGCGATGAAATCATCGGACCGATGACGCTGCAGGACGACGACATCCTCGCGACGATCAAGATTCTCGTCGAGTTGCGTAACGGCAAGGGCGAAGTCGACGACATCGACCACTTGGGCAATCGCCGCGTGCGTTGCGTCGGTGAGCTGGCGGAAAACCAGTTCCGCGCGGGTCTCGTGCGTGTCGAGCGGGCGGTGAAGGAACGTCTGGGTCAGGCTGAAAGCGAAAACCTGATGCCGCACGACCTGATCAACTCGAAGCCGATTTCGTCGGCGATTCGCGAGTTCTTCGGTTCGTCGCAGCTGTCGAAGTTCATGGACCAGACCAACCCGCTGTCGGAAATCACCCACAAGCGCCGCGTTTCGGCACTGGGTCCGGGCGGTCTGACGCGCGAGCGCGCTGGCTTTGAAGTCCGCGACGTGCATCCGACCCACTATGGCCGCGTATGCCCGATTGAAACGCCGGAAGGTCCGAACATCGGCCTGATCAACTCGCTCGCACTGTATGCGCACCTGAACGAATACGGCTTCCTCGAAACGCCGTATCGCAAGGTCGTGGACAGCAAGGTGACGGATCAGATCGACTATCTGTCGGCGATCGAAGAAGGCCGTTATGTGATCGCCCAGGCGAACGCTGCCGTGGCCGAAGACGGCACGCTGACCGACGAACTGGTGTCGTCGCGTGAGGCGGGCGAAACGCTGATGGTCACGCCGGACCGCATCCAGTACATGGACGTGGCGCCGTCGCAGATCGTCTCGGTCGCAGCTTCGCTGATTCCGTTTCTCGAGCACGATGACGCGAACCGCGCATTGATGGGTTCGAACATGCAGCGTCAGGCTGTGCCGTGTCTGCGTCCTGAAAAGGCCGTAGTCGGTACGGGTATTGAACGCACGGTGGCAGTCGACTCGGGTACGACCGTTCAGGCATTCCGTGGCGGCGTGGTGGACTACGTCGACGCAGGCCGTATGGTGATCCGCGTGAACGACGATGAAGCCGCTGCTGGCGACGTCGGCGTGGACATCTACAACCTGATCAAGTACACGCGTTCGAACCAGAACACGAACATCAACCAGCGCCCGATCGTGAAGGTCGGCGACATCGTGTCGCGTGGCGACGTGCTGGCTGACGGTGCATCGACCGACCTCGGCGAACTGGCGCTTGGCCAGAACATGCTGGTCGCGTTCATGCCGTGGAACGGCTACAACTTCGAAGATTCGATCCTGATCTCGGAGAAGGTGGTTGCCGACGACCGTTACACGTCGATCCACATCGAAGAACTGAACGTCGTTGCTCGCGACACGAAGCTCGGACCGGAAGAAATCACGCGCGACATCTCGAACCTCGCTGAAGTGCAACTCGGCCGTCTCGACGAGTCGGGCATCGTCTACATCGGCGCGGAAG
This sequence comes from Paraburkholderia sartisoli, assembly GCF_900107685.1. Lineage (GTDB taxonomy): Bacteria > Pseudomonadota > Gammaproteobacteria > Burkholderiales > Burkholderiaceae > Paraburkholderia > Paraburkholderia sartisoli. Next base: position 7,275 of record NZ_FNRQ01000018.1, read on the forward strand.
TCGAAGCTGGCGACGTGCTGGTCGGCAAGGTCACGCCGAAGGGCGAAACCCAGCTGACGCCGGAAGAAAAGCTGCTGCGCGCGATCTTCGGTGAAAAGGCTTCGGACGTGAAGGACACGTCGCTGCGCGTGCCGTCGGGCATGAGCGGCACGGTCATTGACGTGCAGGTGTTCACGCGTGAAGGCATCCAGCGCGACAAGCGTGCGCAACAGATCATCGACGATGAACTGAAGCGTTATCGCCTCGACCTGAATGACCAGCTGCGTATCGTGGAAGGCGATGCATTCCAGCGTCTCGCACGTATGCTGAATGGCAAGGTCGCGAACGGCGGTCCGAAGAAGCTCGCGAAGGGTACGAAGATCGACCAGGCTTACCTGGAAGATCTCGACCACTACCACTGGTTCGACATCCGCCTCGCGGACGAAGAAGCAGCGGCACAGCTCGAAGCGATCAAGGATTCGATCGAACAGAAGCGTCACCAGTTCGATCTGGCGTTCGAAGAAAAGCGCAAGAAGCTCACGCAAGGCGACGAACTGCCGCCGGGCGTGCTGAAGATGGTCAAGGTGTATCTGGCAGTCAAGCGCCGCCTGCAGCCGGGCGACAAGATGGCCGGTCGTCACGGTAACAAGGGTGTGGTGTCGAAGATCGTGCCGATCGAAGACATGCCGTACATGGCTGACGGCCGTCCGGCCGACGTCGTGCTGAATCCGCTCGGCGTGCCGTCGCGGATGAACGTGGGTCAGGTTCTCGAAGTGCATCTGGGTTGGGCCGCGAAGGGTCTCGGCTGGCGTATCGGCGAAATGCTGCAGCGTCAGGCGAAGATTGCCGAACTGCGCGAATTCCTGACCAAGATCTACAACGAGTCGGGCCGCGCTGAAGAGCTGGACACGTTCACGGACGACGAAATCGTCGAACTGGCGAAGAACCTGCGCGAAGGCGTGCCGTTCGCCACGCCGGTGTTCGACGGTGCGACGGAAGAAGAAATGTCGCGCGCGCTGGATCTGGCATTCCCGGACGACATCGCGAAGAACCTCGGCATGACGCCGTCGAAGAATCAGGTTCGTCTGTACGACGGCCGCACGGGCGAAATGTTCGAACGTACGGTGACGGTTGGCTACATGCATTACCTGAAACTGCACCATTTGGTCGACGACAAGATGCATGCACGTTCGACCGGTCCGTACTCGCTCGTCACGCAGCAGCCGCTGGGTGGTAAGGCGCAGTTCGGTGGCCAGCGTTTCGGTGAAATGGAAGTGTGGGCGCTCGAAGCGTACGGCGCATCGTACGTGCTGCAGGAAATGCTGACGGTGAAGTCGGATGACGTGGCAGGCCGGACCAAGGTGTACGAGAACCTGGTCAAGGGCGATCACGTGATCGATGCAGGCATGCCGGAATCCTTCAACGTGCTCGTGAAGGAAATCCGCTCGCTGGGTATCGACATCGACCTCGACCGCAACTAATCGGACTACGGAGAGAAAGCAATGAAAGCTCTGCTCGATCTATTCAAGCAAGTCCAACAGCCTGAAGTTTTTGACGCGATCAAGATCGGTCTGGCTTCGCCAGACAAGATCCGTTCGTGGTCGTTCGGTGAAGTCAAGAAGCCGGAAACCATCAACTACCGGACGTTCAAGCCGGAACGCGATGGTCTGTTCTGCGCGAAGATTTTCGGACCGATCAAAGACTACGAATGCCTTTGCGGCAAGTACAAGCGCCTGAAGCACCGCGGCGTGATCTGTGAAAAGTGCGGCGTTGAAGTCACGCTGGCGAAGGTGCGTCGCGAACGGATGGGCCACATCGAACTGGCCTCGCCGGTTGCGCACATCTGGTTCCTGAAGTCGCTGCCGTCGCGTCTGGGCATGGTGCTCGACATGACGCTGCGCGACATCGAACGCGTGCTGTACTTCGAAGCCTACGTGGTGATCGATCCGGGCATGACGCCGCTGAAAGCGCGGCAGATCATGACGGAAGAGGACTACTACAACAAGGTCGAAGAATACGGTGACGAATTCCGCGCCGAGATGGGCGCGGAAGGCGTGCGCGAACTGCTGCGCGCGATCAACATCGACGAACAGGTCGAAATGCTGCGCACCGAACTCAAGAACACGGGTTCGGAAGCGAAGATCAAGAAGTACGCGAAGCGCCTGAAAGTGCTCGAGGCTTTCCAGCGTTCGGGCATCAAGCCCGACTGGATGGTGCTCGAAGTGCTGCCGGTGCTGCCGCCGGAACTGCGTCCGCTCGTGCCGCTGGATGGCGGCCGTTTCGCGACGTCGGACCTGAACGACCTGTATCGCCGCGTGATCAACCGTAACAACCGGTTGAAGCGTCTGCTCGAACTGAAGGCGCCTGAAATCATCGTCCGCAACGAAAAGCGGATGCTGCAGGAAGCCGTCGATTCGCTGCTCGACAACGGTCGTCGCGGTAAGGCGATGACCGGCGCGAACAAGCGTCCGCTGAAGTCGCTCGCTGACATGATCAAGGGTAAGGGCGGTCGTTTCCGTCAGAACTTGCTCGGTAAGCGCGTTGACTACTCGGGTCGTTCGGTGATCGTGGTCGGTCCGACGCTCAAGCTGCATCAGTGCGGTCTGCCGAAGCTGATGGCGCTCGAACTGTTCAAGCCGTTCATCTTCAACAAGCTCGAAGTGATGGGTGTTGCTACCACCATCAAGGCTGCGAAGAAGGAAGTCGAGAACCAGACAGCCGTGGTGTGGGACATCCTCGAAGAGGTGATCCGCGAGCATCCGGTCATGCTGAACCGTGCGCCTACGCTGCACCGTCTTGGCATTCAGGCTTTCGAGCCGGTGCTGATCGAAGGTAAGGCAATCCAGCTGCACCCGCTCGTTTGTGCGGCGTTCAACGCCGACTTCGACGGTGACCAGATGGCTGTGCACGTGCCGCTGTCGCTCGAAGCGCAGATGGAAGCGCGTACGCTGATGCTGGCGTCGAACAACGTCCTGTTCCCGGCCAACGGCGATCCGTCGATCGTGCCGTCGCAGGATATCGTGCTCGGCCTGTATTACGCGACCCGTGAAGCCGTGAACGCCAGGGGCGAAGGCCTGACGTTCACCGGCGTGTCGGAAGCGCTGCGTGCATACGAGAACAAGGAAGTCGAGCTGGCCTCGCGCGTCAACGTGCGGATCACGGAAATGGTCCACAACGAAGACACGTCCGAAGGTGCGCCGAAGTTCGTGCCGAAGATCACGCTGTATCCGACCACCGTCGGCCGCGCGATCCTCTCCGAAATTCTGCCGCCGGGCCTGCCGTTCACGGTGCTGAACAAGCCGCTGAAGAAGAAGGAAATCTCGCGCCTCATCAACACGGCATTCCGCAAGTGCGGTCTGCGCGAAACGGTGATTTTCGCCGACCAGTTGATGCAGTCGGGTTTCCGTCTGGCAACGCGCGCGGGTATTTCGATCTGCGTCGACGACATGCTCGTGCCGCCGCAGAAGGAAACCATCGTCGGCGACGCCGCGAAGAAGGTGAAGGAATACGACCGTCAGTACATGTCGGGTCTTGTCACCGCGCAGGAACGCTATAACAACGTGGTCGACATCTGGTCGGCAACGTCGGAAGCGGTCGGCAAGGCGATGATGGAGCAACTGTCGACGGAACCAGTCACGGATCGCGACGGCAAGGAAACGCGCCAGGAATCGTTCAACTCGATCTACATGATGGCCGACTCGGGCGCGCGCGGTTCCGCGGTGCAGATTCGTCAGCTGGCCGGTATGCGTGGCCTGATGGCGAAGCCGGACGGCTCGATCATCGAGACGCCGATTACGGCGAACTTCCGCGAAGGCCTGAATGTGTTGCAGTACTTCATCTCGACCCACGGTGCGCGTAAGGGTCTGGCTGATACGGCACTGAAAACGGCGAACTCGGGTTACCTGACGCGTCGTCTCGTCGACGTGACGCAGGATCTGGTCGTGGTCGAAGACGATTGCGGTACGTCGAACGGCGTGGCAATGAAGGCGCTGGTTGAAGGCGGTGAAGTCGTCGAGGCGCTGCGTGACCGTATCCTCGGTCGCGTTGCGGTGGCGGACGTCGTCAATCCGGAAACGCAGGAAACGCTGTACGAATCGGGCACGCTGCTCGACGAAGACGCAGTGGAAGAAATCGAGCGCCTCGGCATCGACGAAGTGCGCGTGCGCACGCCGCTCACCTGCGAAACGCGTTACGGCCTGTGCGCAGCCTGCTACGGCCGCGACCTGGGCCGTGGTTCGTCGGTGAACGTCGGTGAAGCAGTGGGCGTGATCGCTGCACAGTCGATCGGTGAGCCGGGCACTCAGCTGACCATGCGTACGTTCCACATCGGCGGTGCGGCATCGCGCGCGGCGGTGGCCTCGTCGGTTGAAGCGAAGTCGAACGGCACGGTGCGCTTCACGGCGACGATGCGTTACGTCACCAACGCGAAGGGCGAACAGATCGTCATCTCGCGTTCGGGCGAAGCGATGATCACTGACGACCATGGTCGTGAGCGTGAACGTCACAAGGTGCCGTACGGCGCGACGCTGTTGCAGCTCGACGGCGCGCAGATCAAGGCAGGCACGCAGCTGGCCACGTGGGATCCGCTGACGCGTCCGATCATCACCGAGTGGGGCGGTACGGTGAAGTTCGAAAACGTCGAGGAAGGCGTGACGGTCGCCAAGCAGATCGACGATGTGACCGGTCTTTCGACCCTGGTCGTGATCGACGTGAAGCGCCGCGGTTCGCAGGCAGCAAAGAGCGTGCGTCCGCAGGTGAAACTGCTCGACGCAAGCGGCGAGGAAGTGAAGATCCCCAACACCGAGCATTCGGTGCAGATCGGCTTCCAGGTCGGCGCGCTGATTACCGTGAAGGATGGTCAGCAGGTGCAGGTCGGTGAAGTGCTCGCACGGATCCCGGTTGAATCGCAGAAAACTCGCGACATTACCGGTGGTCTGCCGCGTGTGGCCGAACTGTTCGAAGCGCGCTCGCCGAAGGACGCCGGCATTCTGGCGGAAGTCACCGGCACGACGTCGTTCGGTAAGGACACGAAGGGCAAGCAACGTCTCGTTATCACGGACCTCGAGGGCAACCAGCACGAGTTCCTGATCGCGAAGGAAAAGCAGGTTCTGGTGCATGATGGTCAGGTCGTCAACAAGGGCGAAATGATCGTCGACGGGCCGGCGGATCCGCACGACATCCTGCGTCTGCAGGGTATCGAGGCGCTGTCGCGTTACATCGTGGACGAAGTGCAGGACGTGTACCGTCTGCAGGGCGTGAAGATCAACGACAAGCACATTGAAGTGATTGTTCGTCAGATGCTGCGTCGTGTGCAGATTTCGGACAACGGCGATACGCGTTTCATCCCGGGCGAACAGGTCGAGCGGTCGGATATGCTCGACGAAAACGACCGCATGATCGCGGAAGACAAGCGTCCGGCAACGTACGAAAACGTGCTGCTCGGTATCACGAAGGCGTCGCTGTCGACCGATTCGTTCATCTCCGCGGCGTCGTTCCAGGAAACGACTCGCGTGCTGACCGAAGCGGCGATCATGGGCAAGCGCGACGATCTGCGCGGGCTGAAGGAAAACGTGATCGTCGGTCGTCTGATTCCGGCCGGTACGGGTCTCGCGTTCCACAAGGCACGCAAGAGCAAGGAACTGTCCGACCGCGAGCGTTTCGACCAGATCGCAGCGGAAGAGTCGTTCGAATTCGGTACGCCGGAAACGCCGGCAGCCGAACAGCAGCACTTGGGCGAGTAAGTTCAGCGCGGCGCAAGCCGCCTGGCCTGCCAGCCTGCAAAGCCGTCCAGTTTCGACTGGGCGGCTTTTTTTTCGCACGTGCCCCGGGCTCTTTTACTGGCCAATTGGCTAATGTTGGCAGAAGAGGCGGGCGCAAGCCGAATGCGTTGGTAAAATTCGTGTGCCCGGCATCGCGCTGCTTCCTTTCCTGTCCCTGTCCTGTTAAATGTCCCGATCGCTCGAAATTCTCAACGAAGTTTTTGGTTATCCCGCGTTTCGCGGGCAACAGGGCGAGATTGTCGAACACGTTGCCGCGGGCGGCGATTCGCTGGTGCTGATGCCAACGGGCGGCGGCAAGTCGTTGTGTTACCAGATTCCCTCGCTGGTCCGCCGGGAGGCAGGTTTTGGTGCCGGCATCGTTGTGTCGCCGCTGATCGCGCTCATGCAGGACCAGGTTGCGGCACTAAAGGAAGTTGGCGTTCGCGCGGCGTATCTGAATTCCACGCTGTCCGGCGCCGAAGCGGCTGCGACCGAGCGCGCGCTGCGTGACGGCGAGATCGATCTTCTCTACGTCGCGCCGGAACGGCTGATGACACCCCGGTTTCTCGAGTTGCTCGAGCGTTCGCGCATTGGCCTTTTCGCCATCGACGAAGCGCATTGCGTGTCGCAATGGGGTCACGATTTCCGGCCGGAATACATTCAGTTGTCGGTGTTGCACGAGCGTTTCCCGACGGTGCCGCGCATTGCGCTTACGGCGACCGCGGACGCAATCACGCGTGACGAAATTGTCCACAATCTCGCGCTTGGCGATGCGCGCATTTTTGTGTCGAGTTTCGACCGTCCGAATATCCGCTATCGCATCGCCGAAAAGGACAATGCGCGGGCGCAATTGCTGGACTTCATCCGCGCCGAACATTCGAGAGCCGATGGCACGACCGACGCAGGCGTTGTGTATTGCCTGTCGCGCCGCAAGGTCGAAGAAACCGCTGAATGGCTCAAGGGCCAGGGTGTGCGTGCGCTGCCATATCACGCGGGGATGGAATTCGAGATCCGCCAGAAACACCAGGAAATGTTCCAGCGCGAGGAAGGTATCGTGATGTGCGCGACCATCGCTTTCGGCATGGGCATCGACAAGCCGGACGTGCGCTTCGTCGCCCACATGGATCTGCCTAAAAGCGTCGAGGGCTACTATCAGGAAACGGGTCGCGCGGGTCGCGATGGCATGCCTGCGAATGCCTGGATGGCGTACGGCCTCGGGGACGTCGTTCAGCAACGCAAGATGATCGACGAATCGGACGCGGACGAAGCGCACAAGCGCGTTCAGACCGGCAAGCTCGATGCGTTGCTGGGGCTTTGCGAGACGGCGTCATGCCGGCGCGTGCGGCTGCTCGCGTACTTCGGCGAATCCAGCCAGCCGTGTGGCAACTGCGACACCTGCATCGACCCCCCGGCGTCGTGGGATGCGACGCGTGAGGCGCAAATGGCGCTTTCGTGCGTGTTCCGGGCGCACCGCGCGAGCGGTTTTCATTTCGGCGCGGGCCATCTCATCGACATTCTGCGCGGCAACCGCAGTGAAAAGATCCTGCAGCGTGGCCACGAGCAGTTGAGCACGTTCGGTATCGGCGCGGCGCTGTCAGAACCGGAGTGGCGGGCCATCTTCCGGCAACTCGTCGCCTTTGGCTTCCTGACGGTGGACCATCAGGGTTACGGGTCGCTTGTTCTCACCGAAGCGAGCAAAGCGGTGCTGAAGGGCGACCAGCAGGTTACCCTGCGTCGTTACGTCAAGCCGACGCGCACGCGTCAATCGTCGGGGCGCACAAGCGAGCGTGCCGATCCGACGCTTGGCATGGGGCCGCGGGAGCGTGCCCGCTGGGAGCGTCTGCGCACGTGGCGTACCGAGACGGCGCGTAGCGACGGTGTGCCCGCTTACGTCATTTTCCACGATGCCACGCTCGCGGAAATTGCCCGCAGCCGCCCGGACACGATCGAAGATCTGCGTCACATTCCAGGCATGGGCGTACGCAAACTCGACCGCTTCGGCGAAGAACTGCTCGAAGTAGTCGCGGCCGACTGACGCCTTGCGTTGCAGACGCGGCGCGAATCCGCGCAAGCTGTTGACTCCCTTAGCATTTTCGGAATATTATGCTAGGTTCCGGTTCTTGGAATGCCCATGTGCGAAGTCGATTCGCGTTGTGCGCAAGAGGATCGGAGTTCGATTCGCAATCGTTTCTGCTTTGCCCGGAAATAATTGCGTCGATTTTGTTCAATTTCAGGAATAAACAATGCCAACCATCAATCAACTGGTTCGCAAAGGCCGCGCTTCGGAAACTGTGAAGAGCAAGAGCCCGGCCTTGCAGGACTGCCCCCAGCGTCGCGGCGTATGCACCCGTGTGTACACCACGACGCCGAAGAAGCCGAACTCGGCACTTCGTAAGGTCGCCAAGGTGCGTCTGACGAATGGCTTCGAAGTCATTTCGTACATCGGTGGTGAAGGCCACAACCTGCAGGAACACTCGGTCGTGCTGATTCGCGGTGGCCGTGTGAAGGACTTGCCGGGTGTGCGTTACCACATGGTTCGCGGCTCGCTGGATACCCAGGGCGTCAAGGATCGTAAGCAGGCTCGTTCGAAGTACGGTGCGAAGCGTGCCAAGGCTGGCAAGTAATTAGCCGGCAAGTCGTTTCAGGTCGCCTGAATGTGGGCGGTAATAGCGGTGGTGCCGGATTCGCCGGTGCTGTCGAGTAAGTGGTCACCCGACCGGGCTGGTAAGTCGCTAGAGATGAATCGGGTTAGTTGGTGGCCGCGGGGCTCAGCAGGGCTCCAACTGAAAAAGTAAAGGAAGAAACATGCCGCGTCGTCGCGAAGTCCCCAAGCGGGAAGTGTTGCCGGATCCGAAGTTCGGTAACGTAGATGTAGCCAAGTTCATGAACGTGCTGATGCTGTCTGGCAAGAAGTCGGTTGCCGAGCGCATCGTGTACGGCGCTTTTGAACAGATCCAGACCAAGGGTGGCAAGGACCCGCTGGAAGTGTTCACGGTGGCGCTCAACAACGTGAAGCCGGTGGTCGAAGTGAAGAGCCGTCGCGTTGGTGGTGCGAACTATCAGGTTCCGGTCGAAGTGCGTCCGTCGCGTCGTATGGCATTGGCGATGCGTTGGCTGCGTGAGGCTGCGAAAAAGCGCAGCGAGAAGTCGATGGCCCTGCGTCTGGCAGGTGAGCTTTCCGAAGCGGCTGAAGGCCGTGGCGGCGCGATGAAGAAGCGCGATGAAGTTCACCGGATGGCAGAAGCCAACAAGGCGTTCTCGCATTTCCGTTTCTAAGCTTCCCGACCCAGGGTTAGCAGGAAAAGCGGAAAGAAATTCCGGGCGGGTGCGCTTACAAAGCGCCTCGCCCGTTTGTGTTACAGCGCGATGGGTATTTTCTCGCATCGCGTTATCCCAATAGAGGATCAAAGTGGCTCGCAAGACACCTATCGAGCGCTACCGCAACATCGGTATTAGCGCTCACATCGACGCCGGCAAAACGACGACGACCGAGCGCATCCTGTTCTACACCGGCGTGAACCACAAGATTGGTGAAGTGCATGACGGCGCAGCAACCATGGACTGGATGGAGCAGGAGCAGGAACGCGGCATCACGATTACGTCGGCTGCCACCACTGCCTTCTGGAAGGGCATGGCAGGCGACCGCGCCGAGCACCGCATCAACATCATCGACACCCCGGGACACGTTGACTTCACGATTGAAGTTGAGCGCTCGATGCGCGTGCTCGACGGTGCGTGCATGGTTTACTGCGCTGTGGGCGGCGTCCAGCCCCAGTCGGAAACGGTGTGGCGCCAGGCTAACAAGTACAAGGTTCCCCGTCTCGCGTTCATCAACAAGATGGACCGTACCGGCGCGAACTTCTTCAAGGTCTATGACCAGCTCAAGCTGCGTCTGAAGGCGAATCCGGTTCCGGTCGTGGTACCTATCGGTGCTGAAGAAACGTTCACGGGCGTCGTCGATCTGCTGAAGATGAAAGCGATCATTTGGGATGACGCGTCCCAAGGCACCAAGTTCTCGTACGAAGAAATCCCGGCTGAACTCGTCGACACGTGCAATGAATGGCGCGAGAAGATGGTCGAAGCCGCGGCCGAGTCGAACGAAGACCTGATGAACAAGTACCTCGAGTCGGGCGAGCTGACCGAAGCGGAAATCATCAAGGGTCTGCGCGACCGTACGATCGCTTGCGAAATCCAGCCGATGCTGTGCGGTACCGCGTTCAAGAACAAGGGCGTGCAACGGATGCTGGACGCCGTGCTCGACTTCCTGCCGTCGCCGATCGACATTCCGCCGGTTACGGGCGAACTCGAAAACGGTGAAAAGGCTGAGCGTCGCGCCGCTGACGACGAGAAGTTCTCGTCCCTCGCATTCAAGATCATGACCGACCCGTTTGTCGGCCAGTTGATCTTCTTCCGCGTGTACTCGGGCACGACGAAGTCGGGCGACACGCTGCTGAACGCGACCAAGGACAAGAAGGAACGTCTCGGTCGTATTCTGCTGATGCACGCAAACCAGCGTGAAGAAATCAAGGAAGTGCATGCGGGCGACATCGCCGCTGCTGTTGGCCTGAAAGACGCGACCACGGGCGACACGCTGTGCGATCCGCTGCACCCGATCGTGCTGGAACGCATGATTTTCCCGGAGCCGGTGATTTCGCAGGCTGTTGAACCGAAGACGAAGCCGGACCAGGAAAAGATGGGTCTTGCCCTGAACCGTCTGGCCCAGGAAGATCCGTCGTTCCGCGTTCAAACGGACGAAGAATCGGGTCAAACCATTATTTCGGGCATGGGCGAGCTCCACCTGGAAATTCTGGTTGACCGGATGAAGCGTGAGTTCGGCGTCGAAGCAACGGTTGGCAAGCCGCAGGTGGCTTACCGCGAAACGATTCGCGGCAAGGCGGAAGATGTCGACGGCAAGTTCGTCAAGCAGTCGGGTGGTCGCGGCCAGTACGGTCACGCGGTCATTACGCTCGAGCCGAACGAGCAAGGCAAGGGTTACGAGTTCCTGGACGAAATCAAGGGCGGCGTGATTCCGCGTGAATACATCCCGGCAGTCGACAAGGGTATCCAGGAAACGCTGAAGGCAGGCGTGCTGGCGGGCTTCCCGGTCGTTGACGTGAAGGTTCACCTGACGTTCGGTTCGTACCACGACGTTGACTCGAACGAAAATGCGTTCCGCATGGCTGGTTCGATGGCGTTCAAGGAAGCAATGCGCAAGGCTCAACCGGTCATCCTCGAACCGATGATGGCTGTGGAAGTCGAAACGCCTGAAGATTACATGGGCAACGTGATGGGCGATCTGTCGGGTCGTCGCGGCATCGTTCAGGGCATGGACGACATGGTTGGCGGCGGCAAGATTGTTCGCGCCGAAGTGCCGCTGTCGGAAATGTTCGGCTACTCGACGTCGTTGCGTTCGCTGACCCAGGGGCGTGCAACGTACACGATGGAGTTCAAGCACTACTCGGAAGCACCGCGCAACGTGTCTGAAGCGATCATCAACGCGAAGTCGAAGTAATCGCGCGGCAAGTCATTCAACGATCAACTTTTTTGAAAGAAGAGAAACATGGCTAAAGGTAAATTCGAACGGACCAAGCCGCACGTGAACGTCGGCACGATCGGTCACGTTGATCACGGCAAGACCACGCTGACGGCAGCGATCACGACGGTGCTGACCAAGAAGTTTGGCGGCGAAGCGAAGGCGTACGACCAGATCGACGCGGCGCCGGAAGAAAAGGCGCGTGGCATCACGATCAACACGGCGCACGTCGAGTACGAAACGGCGAACCGCCACTACGCGCACGTCGACTGCCCGGGCCACGCCGACTATGTGAAGAACATGATCACGGGCGCAGCACAGATGGACGGCGCGATCCTGGTGTGCTCGGCCGCGGACGGCCCGATGCCGCAAACGCGTGAGCACATCCTGCTGGCGCGTCAGGTCGGTGTGCCGTACATCATCGTGTTCCTGAACAAGTGCGACATGGTGGACGACGCCGAGCTGCTGGAGCTCGTCGAGATGGAAGTGCGCGAGCTTCTGTCGAAGTACGACTTCCCGGGCGACGACACGCCGATCATCAAGGGTTCGGCCAAGCTGGCGCTGGAAGGCGA
>NZ_FNRQ01000017.1 GCF_900107685.1 Paraburkholderia sartisoli
CCCGCGATCTGGCGGTTGCGCCACGCCTCCAGCGCTTTTGGCGCGGTGGTGTAGTGGCCGTGAATATCGATGATCATCGTCGCTCCTGACAACTGATTGAATGACCTGGGTGCGATGCGCCGGCTGCGTTAGCGAGATTCGTGCGGCAGCAACAGGCGCGTCGCCCTAAAACGTGTGCTGCATGCCAACGCCGTAGGTGCTGCCCGATGGATTAGCCGTCAGCTTGTCGTACGAATAGACCACATACACATACGTACGCTTCGACAGGATGTAGTCGTACGCGATGGATCCGGTATTGCGCACGTTGCTGCCGTTCAGCGGCGCGCTATGTTTGGTGCGCGCCCACTCGGCGATGATCTTGTTCGACGGCGACAACGGAATGGAAACGCCCAGTTCATACGTATGCGAGCCGGTCTCGACACTGTGGTTGCTGGTCATCTGCGCGGCCCCATAGAGCTTGACCAGCGTGAAGTCGTACGCGGCGCCCGCGAGGTAAAGATCCTGCCCGGTCGAAGGCGCGACCGCCGCCGTTCGTACGCGCTGCGCGGAGAACACAGCCGTCAGCGGTCCCTTCGCGTAGGTCAGGTGCAGGCCGATGTTGTCGCGGCCCTGATGTCCGGTCGTGCTGCTGACGCCGTAGATCGCCGTCGCCTTGAGTCCGCCATAGCTGGGTGAAACATATTCGACGGCGTTGTCCCAGACGGTGTCGCCGATCACCGTATTGTTGTAGCTCGCGGTGTACGACTGCACGATCAACGGCGAGAACACCACCGACGAGCCAAACGGATTGACGAGTTGCTGATTGATGTAGGTCGGATTGGTCTGCTCGCCGAACTTGAACGTGCCGTATGCGCCGGTCAATCCGACATAGGCGTTGCGCGAGAACAGACCATCCGTCGTGTTGCGGCCCATCTGCCCCGTGTTCGGCCTGAAAAAACTTTCGAGCGCGAAGATCACCGCGTTGCCGCCGCCAATGTCCTCGCGGCCACGCAGGCCCCAGAACGACGTCGTCATCCCGCCGCCGGCTAGCTGCGCCGTGCTTGATCGAGCCGTACTCAGTCTCGAACTGTCGATATACATGCCGATCAATCCATACATCTCCACCGAAGAAGACGGACTCGTCACGGCACCCGCCGCCGCCTTCGAATCGTCGGCATGGGCGGGGCGTGCAGCAAGCCCGCCGGCCGCGAGCACTGTCACGCAGAGGCATGCGGCGTTGAGTTTCGGGAGCGTGCGGGTACGGCGGTTTTTTATTGTCATCATGTTTTGTCTCTAAACCTGTTTGTAGTTTTTTGCGCGAGCGGCTCCCCTGCGTGCGCGAAAAGCGCACACAGACAGCAAACACCCGGTTTTTTTGCCCGACGGCCGCTCAGTCCGTGCGTCGTCGCGACATGACCGCGTCCAGTTTCGAACGATCGAGCTCGTTCTCCCACGCGGATACCACCAGGGTCGCGACACCGTTACCGATGGTGTTGGCGATCGCGAGCCCCGTTCCCATGAAGCGGTGAATGCCGAGAATCAGCACCATGCCGGACACGGGAATAATCGGGAACACCAGCAGCGTGGAAGTCAGCATCACGAAGGCCGCCCCGGCCACGCCGCTCGCGCCTTTCGACGTCAGCATCGCGACGCCCACCAGCGTCAGTTGCTGCGTCAGGCTGAGTTCGATGTTGAAGGCCTGCGCGATGAACAGCACGGCCATCGTCAGATAGATGTTGGTGCCATCGAGATTGAACGAATAGCCGGCCGGAATCACGAGACCCACCACCGATTTCGAACAGCCGAGCCGTTCGAGCTTTTCGAGCATCTGCGGCAGCGCGGCCTCGGACGAACTCGTGCCGAGCACGATCAGGATTTCCTCGCGGATATAGCCCAGAAAGCGCAGGATGTTGAAGCCGAGCATGCGCGAAATCACGCCGAGCACCACCAGCACGAAGAAGACGAGCGTCACGTAGAACGCACCGATCAGCTTCAGCAAAGGCACCACGGCGCCGATGCCATAGGTGCCGATCGTGAACGCAATCGAGCCAAACGCGCCGATCGCCGCGACCTTCATGATGATGTGGACGATGCCGAAGAACGTCTGCGCAAATTGATCGAGCAGGCGAACCAGCGGCCGGCCGTGTTCTCCCATCGCTGCGAGCGCGGCGCCGAACAGCACCGAGATCAGCAGGATCTGCAGCACGTTGCCGGTCGAGAACGCGCTGGACACGGTGTCGGGAATGATGTGCATCAGAAACTCGACCGTGTTCTGATGATGCGCGGCGGTCGTGTAGGCGGCGAGCGCCTTGGTGTCGATCGTGGCGGGGTCCAGATTGAAGCCGGTGCCGGGATGAAACAGATGCCCCATCACGAGGCCGATCACGAGCGACAGCGTCGACACCACTTCGAAATACAGCAGCGCCTTGCCGCCGACACGCCCGACCTTCTTCATGTCGCCCATGCCGGCCATGCCGGTGACGACGGTGCAGAAGATGATCGGGCCGATCACCATCTTGACGAGCTTGATGAACGCGTCGCCGAGCGGTTTCATCTGCACGGCGAGCGCCGGCATGAAATGGCCGAGCATCACGCCGAGAAGAATCGCGACGAGCACGTGGAAATACAGCGAGCGATAGAAGGGCTTCTTCGCGCCGCGCGCGGGAGAGGTCATCACGGCACTGTCGTTCATGACGCCGCTCGCTGATCGGCCGGAATGGCCCGAATGGCCGCAAGGGCCGCGTGGAGATGCATGTCGGTCATCGTGGTTTCCTGATATGAGTGTTGGGCGAAAAACCGGTCAATTCCAGATTTCCGCCCGACTGCCGTTCTTGATGTAGCAGTTCAAAGAGTGGGTGAAACGTGAGTGAAACGGATAGCTCCCTCAGAATCTGTAAAGCCGTGCAGGATTCGTGACGAGCAGTTGTTCGCGCAACGCCGCGTCCGGACAGAAGCGGAACAGCAAATCAACCAGTTCGCCGTCGTTCGGCATGTCCTTGCTGATGTTCGGATGCGGCCAGTCGGTACCCCACAGCACGCGGTCGGGGGCGGCTTCGATCAGCGTGCGCGCGAAGGGTATCGCATCGTCGAACGGACGGCGTCCGGCGGACACACGCTCAGCCCCGCACACCTTGACCCATGCGAGCGGATTGCGCATCAGTTCAAGCAGTTGCCTGAACGGCTGCTGCCCTACTCCGGCTTCCGCACGCACACGGCCCATGTGGTCGATGACGAACGGCACCTTGATGCGCGCGATCCGTCCGGCGTATTGGAGGATGTCCTGCGCGTCGAGATGCAGCACGACGTGCCAGCCGAGCCGCTCGATACGTTCGAGCACGCTGTCGAACACGTCGAGATCGGGCGCGCCGCCCAGATGCGCGACGAAATTGAAGCGCACGCCGCGCACGCCGCGCGCGTCGAGATCGACCAGCTGCTCGTCGGTGACGTCGCCGTCGACGATCGCGACGCCGCGATAGCGCCCGTTGCCGCGTGCGATCGCATCCAGCATCGCAGTGTTGTCGGTGCCGTGGCAACTGGCCTGCACGATCACGCCGCGGCTCGCGCCGAGATGGTCGTGCAGCGCGACAAGGCGCTCGAACGGCGCGTCGGGCGGTGTGTAGCTGCGGTCCGGCGCGTACGGGAACACCTCGGCGGGCCCGAATACATGGCAGTGTGCGTCGCAGGCGCCGGCGGGTAGCCGCTGGGCAGGTCGAATGGGATGGGGATCGGGCGGCAGGCAGGATTTCATGAAACGTCGTCTCGATGTCATTTGCCGCAGGGCGCGGCTTTCCGTGGTCGTACGCATTGTGGCCGCACGGGTGGCTCGCTACAATCCCGATACCCAACTAGCTGATATGTGAATTTCACATGGCTCACGCACAATGGATCTGAAGCAACTCGAAGCCTTCGTTCACGTCGCCGAACTCGGCAGTTTTACGCGCGCCGCGATTACGCTCGACACCAACCAGCCTGCGTTGAGCCGGCTCGTGCGGCATCTGGAGGTCGAGTTGCGGCACACGCTGCTCGAGCGTAACGGCCGCGGCGTGACGCTCACGCCGGCCGGTCAGAGAATGCTCGCGCATGCGAAAGGCATCTTGCAGCAGGTTCAGCGTGCCTCGCAGGATCTGGACGAGTTGCGCGGCGCGTCTGGCGGTCATTTCGCCATTGGCATCACGCCGAGTTTTGCCAGGGTCGCCACGCATGATCTGGTGCAGGGTTTTCGCACTTCGTTTCCCGGCGCGACCATCTCGGTGGCGCAGGGTCTGTCGACCTACCTCGTCGAATGGCTGATGATGGGCCGTATCGACGTGGCGGTTCTGTACGACACGTTCGATACGCCCTTGATCGACAAGCGAACCATCTTCACTGAAGAGCTGTTCCTGATCGGCCCGGACAGTGGCGACAGGTTCACGGAGGCAGAACGCGAGCCCATCACGACGATCGCGCTGCGGGACATCGCGCGCTACCCGCTCGTCATCCCCGGCCGCATGCACGCGATCAGACGGATGGTCGAGGCGGCTGCCGCAGAGCAAGGCGTACGACTGCGGATCGAACTGGAGATCGACGCGGTGACCTCGATTCTCGATCTCGTCAACGAGGGCATCGGCTACGCGGTGCTTTCGTTGAACGCGACCGCCAGTGACGTACTCAAGCGCCGCTTCCAGCTGACCCGTATCACCGAGCCGACGCTCTTCAGCCGTCTTGCGATCGCGACCAGCAGCAAGCACACGTTGTCACAACTGGCAATCCAGGCGATCGCCATGCTCGAATCCAGAATATTGCCGCTCTACGGCAATGGGAGGGCTCCGGCTAAAACTGGATGAGAACCTTCGCCGATGAAAGACGAACCCGCCACGGACCCGGTTGTTGCGCTCACTCGTGCGAGACCTTCATTTCCCGCGGCGTCTGTGGCTCTCCCTATCAAAACCAGAATCCGATGAATTACTCAACCTTGTAAATAGGAATTGTTATCATTTAGAATCAATCCATCGAATCAACCACCCGATGCCACGAATGACAGACTTCACGCGCTCTTCCACGCTCAGCCTGCGCCGCTCGCCGAACGCCGTGCTGACCAGCCGTCCGAAGCCCGCCACGCCGGCGCGCGACGTCGATGGTGAGCCGGGTCGCAGCCGGAGCGAAGGCCCGGGGCAGAGCCCGATGGAGCCAGCGGGACGCAGCGTGTCGAGCGATGCGTTGTTGCAGGGGCGCAGCCACGTCAGCATCACGCATAACGGCGAAACGTATCAGCTTCGGGCCACGCGGCTCGGCAAGCTGATCCTGACAAAGTAGCCAGTCAACCGGATTCAGTACGTACCAGGTATTGTGGGGACCACCTCTCCGGGAGGTGTTGGGCAGTAGCCAGCCATCGACAGCTTGCACGCGAGATCTAGACCCCTTCGTGCAGACACCAAGCCAGCCGTCGCAGCCAGCCAGGCCGCTTTTTTGGTTCTCATCGCAGTGCGCATGCGCAATACGCGCGCATCGTAACTGATTGAAACGCAAAAGCCGGGTGGATGAAATCATCCACCCGGCTTTTCCTTTCTGCTGCCGCGTGTGCGTTGTGCTGTCTACGGCTATCGATCCGGCAAGGCGGATGCCGTACGAATGTCGATCAACCGGCCAGTCCGAGCACCGCGATGCCCGCACGCGCGACCGCCGCATCCTGCTCCGACTTCACGCCCGAGACACCAATCGAGCCAATCACTTCGCCGTCGACCACGATCGGCACGCCGCCCTCCACCATTGCAACGAGCGGTGCGCTCAGGAACGCCGTGCGGCCCTGCTTGATGATCTCTTCGTAGACTTTCGTTTCGCGCCGGCCGAGCACCGAGGTGCGGCCCTTGCCGATCGCCATGTCGATCGTGCTCGGTGCGGTGTTGTCGCCGCGATGCAGATAGAGCAAATGGCCGCCGTCGTCGAAAATCGCGACGGTCACGTTCCACTGATTGGCCGCCGCGTGTGCTTCGGCGGCGGCGGCCATTTTCCTGACGTCTTCGTCGGTTAATGCGGGTTTGGTTCTCACGATCGGACCTCTTTCTGGACTGTAAATGCCATCAGCGCGTCCAGCCCCAGAACATCAGCCACCACGCACTGTCGACGACCGCTAGCGCGGCCATGAACCATACCATCGCAAGGCCACGCTGGAAAAGCCGCGTGCTATAGCGGCGCGTGACGAGCCACGCGAGCCATGCGCTCCAGACGTTGGCGATGACGAGAATCCCGATCCGCACATCCGACGCCCACCACAGCGGCACATGTTCCGCGCGCAGCAGCGACAGCGTGGTGGCCGACAGGCCGAGGAACACACCCGTGCCGGCGATCGGAATCAGCCCCTGCGCGAAGTGATGCAGGCGCACCCAGCTGAAACGGCCGAGCACGCGCGTGCCGACCATCAGGAGCGCCAGCAGCGCGGTGCCGTACACGATGCCCGTGGCCACGATGTAGCCGATCACCATCGAGCCGTCGAGCCACGAGAACACGTCGTTCTGTTCCGGGTAGTGCGTGAAGAGGAACCACGGTGCGTTGGTTGCGAGCGGCCACGTGATGTCGTGATCGACGAGCCACGTCGCGAAGAACATCTTCAGATCGACGAACCACGGCGAGCCGGTCCAGTGGAACGCGCCGATTGCGATGCCGAGCAGGCCGTACAGGATCAGCGCCGTGTCCCACGCGCTCGCCTGTTTGTCGCCGAGATCGACCACTTCGGCCGAAGGCGAGCGCCACGTGAGCGAGATCGCGTCGCGGTGTCCGCTGCAACGACCGCACATGTGGCACGCCGCAGCGCCCTTCATGTTGCGCAATGGCAGAAGCGGCGCGCAGTTGATCGGCACCACGCGATGGCCGTGTTCGCCTTCCTTGTACGAACGACGCCACGCTTCTTCATCGACCTTGAAGTGAAACGGGGCGAGCCGCGCCAGAAGTGCGAAAACCCCGTTGACGGGGCACAGATATTTGCACCAGACGCGTTTTTCGCGGCCGTACAGCAAACCGATGATCATGGCCGCGAACGTCGAGCCGCCGAGCACCAGCAGCACGGCCTTCGGATACTGATAGACGCTGACCATCTGGCCGTAGATCGTCGTGATCCCGAAGGCGACGAACGGCCAGCCGCCCCATCGCATCCAGCGCGGGATGGCCCAGCCGCGTCCATATTTGCTGGCGAATTCGGCGAGCGCGCCTTCCGGGCACAACACGCCGCACCATACACGACCGAGCATCACCATCGACAGCAGCACGAACGGCCACCAGATGCCCCAGAACACGAACTGCGCGGCAAGCGTCAGGTTGTTCCACAGATGCGCCGTGTCATCGGGCAGCGGCATCACGGCCGGCACGAGAATCAGGAACGCATAGACCGCGACGACGACCCACTGGATGCCGCGGATGGCAGCGCCGTGGCGCTGCATCCACTGACCTGCCTGCGCAAGCCGGCCGGAACGGCCGGATACCAGGCTGCTCGGGCTGCTCATGCCGCGCGTCCCGCCGTGCGTTGCGCCGGGGCGCGACTCGCACGGCGCACCAGCAGCCAGACGACCGCCCAGTAAACCGCGTAGGCCACGAGGTTCATCAACGCCGGATGGGCGCGATAGCCGGTGAGCGTCGCGACGAGCGAGCCGAACGTGCTCGAATCGTCGAGTAACGCGGACGTGTTCCACGCCTGGTCGACGAGCGTCGGCAGGATTTCCTTGTCGATCAGCTTGTCGACGCCCGTCTGGAAGAGACCCGCGCCGAGAAACAGCAGCATGATTTCCGTGACGCGGAAAAAGAGCCGCCACGAGAAGATCTTGCCGCCGAGCTGAAGCAGATAAAACGTGAGGAACGCCAGCGCGAGGCCGATCGCGACCGCCAGATACTGGCTTGCATCGACGTGACCCGACTGGCCGAACCCGAGACCGTAAAGGAAAATGACCGTCTCGCTGCCTTCACGCGCAATCGCCAGCGCCACCAGCACGGCCACGCCCCACCAGTTCGCGTCCTGGGTGGTTTTTGCCAGCGACTTTTCCATGTCGCGCTTGAGCGTGCGGCCATGCTGCTTCATCCACAGCACCATCTGCACGATCAGCACGCAGGCAACCAGCACCATCGCCGTCTGGAAATAATCCTGCGCGTCGCCGGACAGCACTTCCGTGAAACCGACGAGCGCCGCGCCGAGCCCCACCGCCGCGAGCAGGCCTGCCGCCACACCCGCCCACAGATAGGGCAGTCCGCGCCGCGCGCTTTCATCACCGTTCTTCAGCCACGCGTACAGAATGCCGACGACCAGCAGCGCCTCGACACTTTCCCGCCATACGATGAACAACACCTGACCCATCGAAATTTCTCCCGCTCGTTTGCGCGTGCCACGGGCGGCCATGCTGCCCCGCCGCCCCGCATTTGAAGCATGTTTACTTCGCGACGATGACGCCCTGCGCTTCCTGGTGAAAATCGTCGAAGAACTTGTATTCGCCCGGCGACAGCGGCGCGATCACAACGAATGAATCGGCACCCGGCGCGAGCACCTTTTCCTTGCGCAACTGCACGCTTTCGAATTCCGCCGCGCCCTTGCCCACGTTGTGTACTTCGATCTTGATACGCTGACCCGCGGGCACTTCGATGCGTGCCGGAATCAGCTTGCCGTCGTTCATTTCGAGCTTGAACGTCGGCAGATCCGCCGCATGCGCCACGCCGACGAGCGACGTTGTCATGGCGAGGATCGCGATCTTCCTGTTGATTCTCATTGAGTCTTCCCTGCGCTGTCCTGCACCTTGCCGGGCACCGGAAGACATGGCTGCATGTCCTCCGGGCCTTTGACGCCTGCGTTAGCCTTCGTGACCGGCGCGGCTCATGGCCGTGTGGTCACGCCGGGCGATTCGCGGCCGCTCAGTAGCCGCCCTTCTTGCCGATACCGGCGAACGTGAAGTCGTACTCGATCGAGAACGGCTTGAACCACGGGCCCACGCCCGTTTCCTTGTCGACGTGGCGGCCAAACGACATATGGCCCATCTGCATCGGCGGTTCGACGATCAGCTTCAGGTGATACTTGCCCGGACCGAACATCTTGACGTTGTCGCCGTAGTGCGGGCCGTCGCTGGCGACCATGGGCATCATGTCGCCCTTCACCGACTGGTTCGAACCCACTTTCGACAGTTCGTACTTGACCTGCAGGTACGGCATCCAGTCGCCTTCGGCGAAACCGGTCGGGTTGTTCTTGACGGCGTGGATGTCCGCCTCGAGGTGAACGTCGGAATCCGAGGCTTTGCGCATCATGCCTTCCGGTTCCATCGTGATCGGCTGCAGATAGACCGCGCCAATTTCCATGCCGCCCTCGATGTGCTGCTTGCCAACCGGATACTCGGCAGCCGCCACCGACAAGGCGGCCATCGCCGTCACGACCGCGGCGGCGCCGCGCGCGAATGAAGAAATCCGCATTGAAACTCCTTTGTTTTTATGAACTGAGGTGAATAAAGACGCATGAAAAGACCCGCCGGCGAGGTTCCGCGTGCGGTCTTGCGTTCATTCCTGCCATGCTAATCAGGAACGTTAATGCGAACCATTCTCAATACTTGGGGAGTTTATCATCCTTCGATGTGAAGGACAAATTCAACGCGCCTTAAAACCCTATCCGGAGAGGGTTTTAAGGCGTCGCGATGAGACGCGTGGGGATGGGCCGGTGAGCGCCGCCGGGGTTGCCTGCGGGTTGCCTGCTCGTTGCCTGATAGTGGATGTTCATGCCGGGGCGCCCGGCTCGCGTGCCGTGCGGCGTGAAGCCGCACAGCCGCGGCGGACCCGGCAGGCGCCGGCGACGTGCTTCAGTCGGTGCCCGTCAGATGATCGCCGACGTTCGCGCCGAACACGCGTTGCCGCAACAGCGCGAGCTGGTCGCGCGCCTGGGCGGCCTGTTCGAATTCGAGATTCTTCGCGTGCTCCATCATCTGCTTCTCGATTCGTTTGATTTCCTTCGACAGCTGCTTCTCGGACATGTCCTCGAACTTCGCGCGCGTCTGCTGCTCCTTCAGTTCGGCGCGCGCTTCGTCGACGTTGTAGACCCCGTCGATGATGTCCTTGATCCGCTTCACGACGCCGCGCGGCACGATGCCCATCTTCTCGTTGAAGGCGATCTGTTTCGCGCGCCGCCGCTCCGTTTCGCCGATCGCGCGCTTCATCGAATCGGTGACGCGGTCCGCGTACAGGATCGCCTTGCCGTTCACGTTACGCGCGGCCCGGCCGATCGTCTGGATCAGCGAGCGCTCGGCGCGCAGGAAGCCTTCCTTGTCGGCATCGAGAATCGCCACGAGCGACACTTCCGGAATGTCCAGCCCTTCGCGCAGCAGGTTGATCCCGACCAGCACGTCGAACGTACCAAGCCGCAGATCGCGGATGATCTCGACGCGCTCCACCGTGTCGATGTCGCTGTGCAGATAGCGCACCTTCACGCCGTGGTCCGCCAGGAACTCGGTGAGCTGCTCGGCCATGCGCTTGGTCAGCACCGTGACGAGCACGCGGTCGCCCGCCTTCACGCGCTCGTTGATCTCGCCGAGCACGTCGTCGACCTGGCTCGTGGCCGGCCGCACCTCGATCGCCGGATCGACGAGACCCGTCGGGCGCACCAGCTGCTCGGCGACCTGCCCGGCCGTCCTGTTCTCGTAATCGGCCGGCGTCGCCGACACGAACACGACCTGGCGCATCTTGCGTTCGAACTCGTTGAACTTGAGCGGCCGGTTGTCCAGCGCCGAGGGCAGCCGGAAACCGTAGTCGACCAGATTCTCCTTGCGCGCGCGGTCGCCGTTGTACATGCCGTTCAGCTGGCCGATCAGCACATGCGACTCGTCGAGCAGCATCAGCGCGTCGGGCGGCAGGTAGTCGACGAGGGTCGGCGGCGGCTCGCCGGGCGCCGCGCCCGAAAAGTGCCGCGAGTAGTTCTCGATGCCCTTGCAGAAACCGAGTTCCTGCAGCATTTCCAGGTCGAAACGCGTGCGCTGTTCGAGCCGCTGCGCCTCGACGAGCTTGCCGTCCTTGTAGAAAAACTCGAGCCGGTCGCGCAGTTCGGTCTTGATCGTTTCGACGGCGCGCATCACGGTTTCGCGCGGCGTCACGTAATGCGACGACGGATAAACGGTGAAACGCGGGATTTTCTGTTTCACACGGCCCGTCAGCGGATCGAAGAGTTGCAGCGTGTCGACCTCGTCGTCGAAGAGTTCAACGCGCACGGCCATCTCGGCGTGCTCGGCCGGGAAGATATCGATCGTGTCGCCGCGCACGCGGAACGAGCCGCGCTGGAAATCCGCTTCGTTGCGGGTGTACTGCATCGCGATCAGGCGCGCGATGACGTCGCGCTGGCCGAGCTTGTCGCCCGTGCGCAGCGTCAGGATCATCTTGTGATATTCGGACGGATTGCCGATACCGTAGATCGCCGACACCGTCCCGACGATCACCACGTCGCGCCGCTCCATCAGGCTCTTGGTTGCCGACAGCCGCATCTGCTCGATGTGCTCGTTGATCGACGAATCCTTTTCGATGAACAGGTCGCGCTGCGGGACGTACGCTTCCGGCTGGTAATAGTCGTAGTACGAGACGAAATACTCGACCGCGTTGCGCGGAAAAAACTCGCGAAACTCCGAATAGAGCTGGGCCGCGAGCGTCTTGTTCGGCGCGAAGACAATGGCCGGACGGCCAAGACGCGCGATCATGTTCGCCATCGTGAACGTCTTGCCCGAGCCGGTGACGCCGAGCAGCGTCTGGAACGACAGGCCGTCGTTGACACCTTCGACGAGGGTTTCGATCGCGGTCGGCTGGTCGCCCGCGGGCGGGAACGGCTGGTAAAGCTGGAACGGGGAGCCCTCGAACGTGACGAATTTCGATTCGTCGAGGGTGTTATCGACTTCGCGCAGATGGTGTTCGGACATGGGAGCGGCATCCTCAGCCGGAAGCAAAGGACTATTTTAGCCTCTTGTCGATTCGCGGACCGGGTGTGGGTTTGGGGCGGCTGCGGGCGGAACTCTGGCGACGGCGCGTCCGGCAGCGGCTTCGATGCGGCTTCTGGTTCGCCGCTGCGATTGCCCCGGCTCCGGCGCGCTGGCTAGTGGCTTTGTTGCCGAAGCCGCGGTCACGTGGGTTCTGACTCCCACTTTCCGGCGCTGCATGGACACATAAGGTTCTCAACGGGAGCGGGCCGTGAAGAAAGGCCATTCCGGCGGCCTTCCCAGCGTGTTCCGGCGGTCACGGTGCGGCCCGAAAACGCACCACCGACGGCAAAAATGCGGCCAGAACCCGCATTGCGGACCGAAAAGCGGCCTGGGATTCGCTACAATGGCAAGTTGCGCGCCCGCCGCCTCTGCGCCTCTGTCCGCGATGTCTCTCCGACCGGCCAGGCTGGAAGCCCGCCCCTCCTTTCACTACTGCCGACCCATCATGTCTCTTTTTTCTGCTGTCGAACTTGCTCCCCGCGACCCGATTCTGGGCCTGAACGAAGCCTTCAACGCCGACCCCCGTACCACCAGGGTGAACCTGGGCGTGGGCGTCTACACGAACGAAGAAGGCAAGATTCCGCTGCTGCGCGCGGTGCGCGACGCAGAAAAAGCGCGTATCGAAGCGGCGTTGCCGCGCGGCTACCTGCCGATCGAAGGGATCGCGGCCTATGACGCAGCCGTGCAAAAGCTGCTGCTCGGCAACGACTCGCCGCTGATCGCCGCGGGCCGCGTCGTGACCGCGCAGGCACTGGGCGGCACGGGCGCACTGAAGATCGGCGCGGACTTCCTGAAGCGCGTGAACCCGAACGCGAAGGTCGCCATCAGTGACCCGAGCTGGGAAAACCATCGCGCGCTGTTCGAAGGCGCGGGTTTCGAAGTGGTCTCGTACCCGTACTACGACGCCGCCACGCACGGCGTGAACTTCGAAGGGATGCTGTCGGCGCTGAACAGCTACGCGGCCGGCACGGTTGTCGTGCTGCACGCGTGCTGCCACAACCCGACCGGCGTGGACCTGACGTCCGCACAGTGGCTGCAGATCGTCGAAGTGGTGAAGGCGCGCAACCTGGTGCCGTTCCTCGACATCGCCTATCAGGGTTTCGGCGACGACATCGAGTCCGATGCGGCCGCCGTACGCCTCTTCGCGCAGTCGGAAGTCAACGTATTCGTGTCGTCGTCGTTCTCGAAGTCGTTCTCGCTGTACGGCGAACGCGTCGGCGCGCTGTCGATCATCACGTCGAGCAAGGAAGAAGCCACCCGCGTGCTGTCGCAGCTGAAGCGCGTGATCCGCACGAACTACTCGAACCCGCCGACGCACGGTGGTTCCGTCGTCGCCGCCGTGCTCGGCTCGCCGGAATTGCGCGCAACGTGGGAAGCGGAACTCGGCGAAATGCGCGACCGTATCCGCGCGATGCGTAACGGCCTCGTGGAGCGTCTGCAGGCAGCGGGCGTCGCACGCGATTTCAGCTTCGTGAACGCGCAGCGCGGCATGTTCTCGTATTCAGGTCTGACGGCACCGCAAGTGGACCGTCTGCGCGAAGAATTCGGCATCTACGCCGTGAGCACCGGCCGCATCTGCGTCGCCGCGCTGAACACGCGCAATCTCGATGTCGTCGCGAACGCGGTTGCACATGTGCTGAAGTAAGAAAGTCAGCCGATGCTGACAGGCGGTATGGCAATGTGCATACCGCTTCCGATGCTTTGACACACGTTGCTGATGTTTAAAAAAACGGTGCTCCATCAATATGGGCACCGTTTTTTATTGCATAGCCACTACGTGTTTCACCACGCGAAGGCCATCCGTTGAAGATGCGTCGCGGACAAGTTCACCGCGTGTCGCGATGAATATCGTGCGTGATGAAGCCTGCATCGTTATCGGGCAATGCAAGCCAGCCGGGCTGCGCAAGCGACTGGCGAATATCGGCGAGGCCGCTTTCCCAGTGTTCACGCATCGTCGACAGACCGAACTGATAGTCCTTGTAGTGCCCTTCGTATTCCTTGTGCCGGTAGATCAGATGGACCACGTTGTAGCGCTTCGAGCACGACAGCTCTTCGGCAAGCTTGCACCAGGCGTCCTCCCGGTGCTCGGGCGCGACGCGATCCAGCACTTCGCGCAACACGTGGCGAAACCGCTGCGAACGCTGGAGCATGTCGGTCACGAGACGCGTGCGACTGGAGTACTGGATGTCCTTCATGCGACCCTGGACATCGGTAATGTTGTCGGGCACCGGCCCGCGCGCGCTCCATAAATCGACCTGAAACGCGAGCGTGTCCTGACGAGGCGTGGTCTGCACAACCTCGTGCAGCGGCGTATTCGACATCAACCCGCCGTCCCAGTAATACTCGCCATCGATCTCGACCGCCGCGAAACCCGGTGGCAACGCACCCGACGCAATGAAATGCTCGGGACGCAGCTTCGTATGCGTGTTGTCGAAGTACGCAAAATTACCGGTGCCGACGTTCACCGCGCCTACCGACACGCGCATCTCGCGCGCGTTGATCCGGTCGAAATCGCAAAGCCGTTCAAGCGTCGCCTTCAGCGGCGTGGTGTCGTAGTAGCTCGCCTGCTGCGGCGCGCCCGAGATAGTGGGCATGGGCGGCGGAAAACGCGGAACGAAAAAGCCTTTTTGCCCTTCCACCAGCGCACCGACTGCCTGCATGGCCGTGAACGCCTTGCGCACCGCATCCGTGGAGTTGAAGAACGCGTGCTCGACGAATGCAGGTAGCGGCGGCCCGAACGCCGGCCGGCAGATCGTCTCCCAGAACTCCAGAAGACGCGCCACGCGATTCTCCGGCGCGTTGCCGGCGATGATCGCGGTGTTCAGTGCGCCGATCGAAATGCCAGCCACCCAGTCAGGATGAATGCCGGCTTCGTCGAGCCCCTGATACACGCCGGCCTGATAGGCCCCCAGTGCCCCGCCGCCCTGCAGCATCAGGGCGATCGTTTCGTACCGCGGCAGCGAGATGCGCCGGTCGACACGGGCGTCGGCGGCGGAACCTGCCCGCCCGCCGCCCACATCTTCCGCGGCGCCCGCGCGAGCCTGCTTCACGTTGCGTTGCGCCATGCGAGCTCCTTATTGCATGTACCAGCCGTGGCTGACGATGAACGACTGGCCTGTCAGCGCAGCCGTCGGGAACGACGACAGGAACAACACCGTCTGCGCGACATCTTCAACCGTGGTGAACACGCCGTCGACCGTGCCGCCGAGCATCACGCGCTTGATCACGTCTTCTTCGCTGATGCCGAGTTCCTTTGCCTGCTCCGGAATCTGCTTGTCGACGAGCGGCGTGCGCACGAAGCCCGGACACACGACGTGCGAACGGACGTTGTGCTTCGCGCCTTCTTTGGCAAGCACGCGCGAGAGGCCGAGCAGCGCATGCTTTGCCGCGACATACGCCGACTTCAGCGGCGAGGCTTCGTGCGAATGCACCGAGCCCATGTAGATCACGATGCCGCCGCGGTCGTCCTTGTACATGTGCTTGAGCGCGGCCTTCGTGGTCAGGAACGCACCGTCGACGTGAATGGCCTGCATCTTCTTCCAGTCGGAGAACGCATAGTTCTCGATCGGATTGACGATCTGGATGCCGGCGTTCGAGACAAGAATGTCGACCGAGCCCAGCTCAGCCGCGACCCTGTCGATACCCTGGTTGACTGCGTCTTCGTTCGTGACGTCCATGGCCACGCCGATCGCCTTGCCGCCCGCCTCGTTGATTTCCCCGGCAACGGCGTCCGCGCCGGCCTGGTTCAGGTCCGCAATGGCGATTGCCGCGCCCGCTGCCGACAACGTCAGGGCAATCTGCTTTCCGATGCCGCTCGCCGCGCCCGTGATGACCGCGACTTTCCCATTCAGACTCGTATTTGATGACGACATCCAGAACCTCCGTGCAGTAGATGAGCAATGACACCATGACGCGCAGTGGGCGGAAAGCTGACCGAAAGGCATATGCCGTTCGGCCGGATGCTGCACTGCGGCCAACTCCGCTATTGTGCATGAAGCACCGGGTTTCACGCACGAATGCAGATCGGTTTAAGCTGTGCAATTCTGGCGCCGCCCGGTTTCAGCGCGGGCCCGGCCGCTGATGAACCACTCACGAAGGAGGAATGCATGAACTATCGACGACTCGGACGTTCCGGGCTGCAGGTCAGCGAACTGTCTATCGGCTCATGGGTGACGTATGGCAATCAGGTCGATCGCCGGGCCGCGCGGGAATCGCTGGCGGCCGCGCGGGATGCCGGGGTCAATTTTTTCGACAACGCCGAGGTGTATGCGGCCGGCCAGTCGGAAGAAATCATGGGGCAGGCGCTGAAAGAACTGGCGTGGCCGCGCGTTAGCTACGTGGTGTCGACGAAGTTCTTCTGGGGCCTGCAGGAAGCGCCAAATCAGTACCACACGCTCAATCGCAAATACCTGCTGAACGCCATCGATGCATCGTTACAGCGATTGCAGCTCGACTATGTCGATCTGGTGTTCTGTCACCGTCCGGATCCGAACACGCCGGTCGAGGAAACCGTCTGGGCGATGAGCGACATGATCACGCGCGGCAAGGCACTGTACTGGGGCACGTCCGAATGGAGCGCCGACGAGATTCGCGCGGCCTGGGAAGTTGCGGAGCGGCATCATCTTCACAAACCTGTCATGGAACAGCCGCAATACAACCTGTTTCATCGCAAGCGTGTCGAGCAGGAATACGCACGCCTGTACGAAGACATCGGTCTTGGCCTCACGACGTGGAGTCCGCTCGCTTCGGGTCTTCTGACGGGCAAGTATCGCGACGGCGTGCCGTCGGACAGCCGGGCGCAATTACAGGGTTACGACTGGCTGCGCAAGCAGGTTACGGATGCGGGCAAGAACGGCATCGTCGGCAAGCTTGGCGGCGTCGCGGACGAACTCGGCTGTACGGTCGGCCAGCTTGCCATCGCGTGGATTCTCACCAACCCGAATGTGAGCACGGTGATTACCGGCGCATCGCGTGTCGAGCAGATTGCCGAGAACATGAAGGCGCTGGACGTTGTCGAAAAGATCACGCCCGAGGTGAAGCGGAAGATCGAAGAGATTGTCGGCGACGCCGCTGAGTGAATGCGTGGTTGACGCGCGCCCCCGGGTCGAGGCGTCGCGTGTGTGGATGATGGTATGTGGCCGCAAGGCCGGAGGCAGTGCGGCGTCGCGTACAATACGCGGCCCGCGCCTGCATCATCAGTGGCAGTTGGTGGCTATCTGGTGGCATTTGCAGCGCCGGCGCCGCGTCAGGGCCGCTCATCCGGTCCGGCACACTCCGCGTTCGCTATTCGCGGCATTCGCGCAGGCTGCGCCCGAGGCCATCGTCGGCTCGCGCATTCTTTCCAGCACCCTTTCCAGTCCGGCTTCGTCATGCTCAGTTACCGTCACGCCTTTCACGCAGGCAATCACGCCGATGTCCTGAAACACGCCGTCGTCATCCAGTTGCTGCGCTATCTTGCCCAGAAGGACAAATCCTACTGGTACATCGACACGCATGCCGGCGCGGGCGTCTATTCGTTAAAGGAAGGCTACGCGACCAAAACGGGCGAGTTCGAGAGCGGCATTGGCAAGCTGTGGGCGCGCAACGACCTGCCCCCGATGCTGGCGGACTATGTCGATGAAGTCTCGGCGTTGAACGCCGACGGCGAATTACGCTACTACCCCGGTTCGCCCTATCTCGCATGGCGGCTGATGCGCGAGCAGGACCGCATGCGCCTCTTCGAACTGCACACCACCGAGATCGACGTGCTGCGTCATAACTTTCGCGACGCCGGCCGGCGCGCGATGCTGTATGCGGGCGATGGTTTCGATGGCATCAAGGCGTTGCTGCCACCGCCACCGCGCCGCGCGCTCGTGCTGATCGATCCGTCCTATGAGGACAAACGCGACTACACGCGCACGCTCAGATGCGTCGAGGAAAGCCTGACGCGCTTCGCGACCGGCACGTACGCCGTCTGGTATCCCCAGGTCACACGTCTGGAGTCGCAGCGTTTTCCCGACCAGTTGAAGCGCCTGCAGGATAAAAACTGGCTGCACGTCTCGCTGACGGTCAGCAATCCGCCCACGGATGGTTTTGGACTCTTCGGCAGTGGGATGTTCATCCTGAATCCGCCCTACACGCTGCCGGCGATGTTGAAGCAGGCGCTACCGTGGCTCGTCGATGCGCTCGGGCAAGACAAGGCGGCGCAGTTCAAGATCGAATATCGCGGCGATTGAGCCGCTCACCGGATATAAAGCGCGCATGAGGTGAAGGCTCGGGGCTCCGGGCACATCGCCCCCTGCCCTCGTGCGCCTGATCATTTGACGGGCGTCGCAGCCTTGCGCGCGAAGTCGTTGGTGTACGTCGCGTTCATATCGATCTTTGACGGGTCGAGCTGCGTGACGACCGCGAGTAGCGCGATACGCACGAAGGCGGCATGACGCGTCCAGCGGTGAGGCATTCGTTGTCTCCTGATCTGATTTTTGATTTGGGTGAACGACGACACAAAAATTACAAAGGCCGCAGCAACGATTGTCGTTGTGCGGCCTTGCCTGCGCCATGCGCCGAAACCCCAACGACGCAGACCTGCATCCGTCTGGAATCGAAGCGAAACGAAGCGAAGCGTGAAGTCCTATTGCGCCGGCACAGGATGCGATTGCGGCATCGGGCGAGGCTGCGGACGGCGTTGTGGATGCGGTTGGGGATACGGATGTGGCGAACCACCGCCGGCCTGCACGTCGACATAAGGCGCGACGATGATCGGCATCGATGAATTCGTCGATAGTTCAGTGGGCGCCGCGATCGGCTGCGCCTGCACGATCGGTGCGCGCGATAGCGGCGCGGTTTGCAGGACGGTCCCGCTCTGGCCATCGCTGATGCCGCGTTGAGTATCCAGAACGAGAGGCTGACCGCCCGAAGCGGCGAAGGCCGCCGACGTCGCCAGCGACGCGGCAACACCCAGGAACACGAAACGAATCGATTGGCGCAGGAGCATGGTCGGTTGACTGGTTTTAGTTGGTATCGGAACGCCGCCGGACCTGTCGGCACGCGGCAGAAAACGCTTTACCTTACCGTGAGCGCATCGTTCCGGCTAGTCGATCGTGACGACAGCACACGCCTGCCCTGCTCCAGATGCGACAAAGCCCCGACGATACGGGGCTCGGAGCTTTTTTTCGTACTACACCAGCCGCCCAGGGCGACTGCAACATGCCAGACGCTTACAGCGAGTAGCCGTTGGTTTCGAGCGAACGAATACGTTGCTCAAGCTGAACGATATCCGACGACGAGGCCAGGAAGGCTTCACGACGATCGCGTTCCGCAGTTTCGAACCAGTTGCTTAGCGTTTCGACGATGTATGCAAACATGATGTTTCTCCAAGGATCAGATTGAGTCCCTGGTGGAAATTGGCATCAGGGATTTCCCTTAAAAGGGTTAACCCGCATTATAGCCTTCTGGTGCAACCTTGCTAGTGAATTGATCGAATACTGTGCATTCCGTTTTGGAATGGTGCATGATTTTTCCAACAGTAAGTGACTGATTTAAAGAGAAATTGAGCAGATTTCCATCACGCAGCCAGATATCGCCACCCATTCATGCACCGAAAACGTGCAAATTTCCGGGCGCGATAACCGCAGCCGATCAAACGGTTGCCACACCCTCATGACCCGACGTGACAATGCGCCGTCGAGGTTGGCTCGGGGTCGGCCAGACGCTCGATGATCGGGCAATCCGGGCGGTCGTCTCCGTGGCAATGAGCGGCCAGATGCGCGAGCGTATTGCGCATGTCGGTCAGTTCTTCGATGCGCCGGTCCAGATCCGCGACGTGTTCGAGCGCGATGGACTTCACCTCGGCGCTCGCGCGAGAGCGGTCGTGCCACAGCGCCAGCAACCGGCGGATGTCCTCCACCAGAAATCCCAGCCGCCGCGCCTGGCGGATAAACCGCAACGAATGCACTTCCTCGGCGCCGTACACGCGGTAACCGGCGGTCGTACGCGCTTTTGCACTCAGCAAACCTACGCTCTCGTAGTAGCGAATCATCTTCGCCGTGACGCCCGACGCCTTCGACGCTTCACCGATATTCATATTCACCTCCAAAACCTGATCCGATGCTACACCTTCCCACCGTGGGAAGCTCTACCATCGAATACATGTCCACGCGGCAGGCATAATTCAGGTCGTTCAATCGCCGCATCGTCAAAAGGAAACAGATCCATGTTGGAATTCAAGGTAGAAGGCATGAGCTGCCAGCATTGCGTCGCAGCCGTCACCCAGGCGATCCGGGAGCAGGACGCGTCGGCGCAGGTCAAGGTCGATCTGGCGGCCGGACAGGTATTGGTCGAATCGAAGCAGTCGGCCGATGTGCTGCGGGCCGCGATCGATGACGCCGGTTATACGGTCGTCGGCGCGCCGGCCAGTGGTACCTGAGGGAGGACGCATGTTCAAGGTTGCCGTGATTGGCGCATCGGGGTTGCTCGGTCGGGCGATTGCGGGCGAACTCGGTCGGCAGACCGACTGGCAGGTCGTTCCGACGGCCTTCCGGCGTGCAGACTCGCACATGACCATGCTCGACATCCGCGATGCACAGGCCGTCGACGCGTTCATCGCGCGCGAAAAGCCCGATGCACTGGTCATCTCGGCCGCGGAGCGGCGGCCGGATATCTGCGAAAACGATCCTGTGCTTGCCCGCGCGCTGAATGTCGACGCGGTGCGCTCGCTCGCCTCGGCTGCTAACCGGCATGGCGCCTGGGTGCTTTCGATCTCAACCGATTACGTGTTCGACGGCAGTCGCCCGCCCTACCGGCACGACGATCCACCCGCGCCGCTCAACGCCTACGGGCACAGCAAACTGAACGGTGAACGGGTGCTGCTCGAGACGGCGGAGCGCGGTTGCGTGCTACGCCTGCCGCTACTGTATGGGCCGATCGTCGACTGGCAGGAATCCGCGGTGACGAGCCTTGTGCCTGCCATTGCCGCGTCAGTGCGAGGCGCGGCTGGTGCAACGCCCGCGATCATGGATGCCTGGGCAATCCGCTATCCGACGTTCACGCCCGATGTCGCGCTCGTCATCCGGCAGATGCTGGAATGCCACGCGCGTGGCGAACCGGTGAACGGCATCGTCCAGTGGTCCGGCGATGAGCCGATGACGAAGTACGACATCGCGCGCCATCTGGCTGGTTCGTTGCGGCTCGACGCGCAACTCGCGCCGCAACATGCGCCGACCGACGCGACACCACGCCCGTACAACTGCCACCTGGACAGTGGCCGGCTCGAAGCGCTGGGCATCGGTCGCCGGACGCCGTTTGACGAAGCCATCCGTCAGGTGCTGGCGATGTTTCCCTGGGTGAGCAGATGCGGTGGGTGAGGCTTCGCGCGCCGTCCGGCTGGACCTGCCGCAGGGGGGGCCTGAGGCGGGCGGCGCTATATGGATATGGATGGCCGGGGGACCGTAATAGGTAATGGCCGTAAACGCAGAAACCCCACCTTTAGGGGGTGGGGTTTCTGTTGCTGCTGGGGAGCCTGACGATTACCTACTTTCACACGGGCAATCCGCACTATCATCGGCGTGGAGTCGTTTCACGGTCCTGTTCGGGATGGGAAGGGGTGGTACCGACACGCTATGGTCATCAGGCATGACTGGTTGCCGTGCTGCTCGTGGAGCAGCACGGCCAATCGGGAAGAAGTAGTTTCTGGTGATGCTCACCAGAGGGAGATTCGGGGGGGTTGTGTTGTTTCTGGCACAACACTGATCTCAACCTGAGTGTCTGCACCCCA
>NZ_FNRQ01000016.1 GCF_900107685.1 Paraburkholderia sartisoli
ATCTCCAACATCCGGCCCGAACCGGATCAAGTTCTCGTCGATATCGTCGATTACGTGCTCAACTACACGATCGACAGCACGCTCGCGCTCGAAACGGCGCGTAACTGCCTGATCGACACGCTCGGCTGCGGACTCGAGGCGCTCACCTACCCGGCCTGCACGAAGCTGATGGGACCGATCGTGCCCGGCACGATCGTCCCGAACGGCGCGAAGGTGCCGGGCACCCAATTCCAGCTCGATCCGGTGCAGGCCGCGTTCAACATCGGCGCGATGATCCGCTGGCTCGACTTCAACGACACGTGGCTCGCCGCCGAATGGGGCCACCCGTCGGACAACCTCGGCGGCATTCTCGCGACCGCCGACTGGCTCTCGCGCAACGCCATCGCCGCCGGCAAAAAGCCGCTGACGATGAAAGACGTGCTCGTCGGCATGATCAAGGCGCACGAAATCCAGGGCTGCATCGCGCTCGAAAACTCGTTCAACAAGGTCGGACTCGATCACGTGCTGCTCGTGAAGCTGGCTTCGACCGCCGTGGTGGGCCAGTTGATCGGCCTCACGCGCGACGAGCTGATCAACGCGGTGTCGCTCGCGTTCGTCGACGGCCACTCGCTGCGCACCTACCGTCACGCGCCGAACACGGGCTCGCGCAAGTCGTGGGCCGCGGGCGATGCGACCTCGCGCGCCGTGCGTCTCGCGTTGATCGCGAAGACCGGCGAGATGGGCTACCCGTCTGTTCTGAGCGCTAAAACATGGGGCTTTTACGACGTGCTCTTCAAGGGCAACGCGTTCCAGTTCCAGCGTCCGTACGGTTCATACGTGATGGAGAACGTGCTCTTCAAGATCTCGTTTCCGGCCGAGTTCCATTCGCAGACCGCCGTGGAAGCCGCGATGACCCTGCACGAACTGCTTCGTGCAAAGGGCAAAAAAATCGAGGACATCAGGAAGATCACGATCCGCACGCACGAAGCGGCGATCCGCATCATCGACAAAAAGGGGCCGCTGAACAATCCGGCCGACCGCGATCACTGCATCCAGTACATGATCGCCGTGCCGCTGATTCACGGCCGCCTGACCGCGGCGGATTACGAAGACTCGATCGCGCAGGACGCGCGCATCGACGCGCTGCGCGACAAGATGGAATGCGTCGAGGACGCGCAGTTCACGAAGGACTATCACGACCCGGAAAAGCGTTCGATCGCGAACGCGCTGACGGTCGAATTCAGTGACGGCTCCAAGTTCGACGAGGTCGTCGTCGAATATCCGATCGGCCACAAGCGTCGCCGCACCGACGGCATTCCGCTGCTGGTCGAGAAGTTCAGAACCAACCTCGCCCGACGTTTCCCGGCGAAGCAGCAACAGGCGATTCTCGACGTGTCGCTGGACCAGGCAAGGCTCGAAGCCATGCCGGTCAATGAATACGTCGATCTGTATGTGATCTGAACGCGCTGAAACCCGGCAGTCAGACAACGACAGACAGCCCCCGCAAGTCACGTTGCGGGGGCTGTCTTATTTTGCGTTAACGCGTCGGGGCTTGAGCGCCTAGCCGCGCCCTTGCGGCAGATACGGTATTGGATCGATCGGCTTGCCGTCGTGACGCAACTCGAACAACACCGAGACGCGCGTGTTGTTCTCGTTGCCCATTTCGGCGATCAGCTGTCCCTGATGCACGATGTCGCCCGTTTTGACGAGGAGCTTGCGGTTGTGCGAGTAAGCCGTCAGAAAGTCCTTGTTGTGCTGGACGATGATGAGGCTGCCGTACTCGTTGAGCCCGGTGCCGGCATACATGACCTTGCCGTCGGCGGCCGCGCGCACGGGGTCGCCCGCCTTGCCCGCGATCTCGATGCCGCGTGTTTCGCCCGCCTGGAACGGCTCGACGACGACGCCCTGCGCCGGCCACATCAGCGCCACGGTCTTTGCCGCACGCGTGGTCTGCGCGGCCATCTCGCGTGCAGTCGCGGAATTCGCCGGTGTGCGTGCAGCGACCGGCTTGCCATTCGCGTCGACAGTCGTGGTGACCGTCTGCTGCGTGACGATGCGCAGCACCTGCCCCTTCTTCACGTGCGCCGAGGCGCTCATCCGGTTCCAGGCCAGCAGGTCCTTCACGCTGCAATTGTTCTTCTGCGCGATGCGGGCCAGCGTGTCGCCGCGCTTGACCCGGTAATGGACCGTCTTCGTTGTCGTGACGGTGCGGGTGGTGAGCGCATCGCTCGCGGCCTGCTGCGCCTGCACGGCTGCACCGGATGCCGCCGTGGCCGCCGCCGCGGCCTGCGCGCCCGCGGCCGCGTTATCCGCCGAAGGATCCTGCTGCCCGACGTTCGCACAACCGCTGATCGCCACGGCGACCCACAAACCGGCGAGACCCGTTTTTGTCCTGTCGAAGCGACTTCTCAACATGTTCGACTCCTGCGTCTTTCAGTGGCCACGCTTTTCGCACGTTGCGCAGAAGGCATGCATTCACGTATTGGCGTCTTGTGCGGACAGCACCGTGGAAAACCCACATCGTTGAGTCCGCAACCAGCATGGCGCCGGTCCGCGCATGAAGCGGCCTTCTTGTTCTCGCAACAGGGACTGATTCCTCACACGAAAAGGGCCAGATTCACGATTAGATTTCACGCAGCATTGTAATGGCCGCTTCACAATCTGCGCGCTGCCCGAACAACTCGATACAAATGCTTACGAACGGAATATTTCGACCGGCTCAAGCCGGCAACGCCGCAACCTGTGCGCGAAAACCGGGATCCGCCGGACGTGGGGTGCGATCGTGGCCCCGTGACTCGTCCAGCACGGCGCAACCGTTCAGGTCAGAAACCCGCCCGGATGCTGGCACGACCGCTTCTTTCTTAACGGCAGCATGTTCACGAACTTGAGGAAAAGCGTGAGCACATGCGGCTTTCCGCTGCGTTGCCAGCGGTGATGCTTCGACCAGGCGCTTCTCGAGAAACGGAATTTCCTGTTTCGTTCAGTCCGTTCCCCGCCCGAATCCAGACGATGAGACTCCGGGTGATGAAAACGCGAACGGTAGACCTGAATCAGTTCTGGCGAATTTGAGACTTCCATTAGGCCAATTCCTATTGCTGGGGCATCCCGGGCTTCCTACCCTGCTCAACTTTAGCTACGCGTCCAATCCATTCCGTCCGTCTGACAGGAAACCGGATTGTCCTTCGCGGGGCGAACGATCAGTCCGCTCCCGATGTGCAAGGCCTTCAATGCTCGAGATGACCTACGCAAAATCAAGCTTTTCACCCTCGCCTCCCCAAGATGTCGTCACGACCCTGACGAAGCTGTTATCGAGAACCGTCGGCATCGTCGTATTCGATGATTTTTCGCTGGCACCGGCCGCGCAGATCGTCGAGATATTCGATCTGGCCAACCGGATTCACGGCGCATCGACGCAAAACGCACCGTTCTACCGTCCCATTTTCCTTTCGTCGTCGGGCGAGCACGTTTGCAGTTCCGCGCAAATAGCCGTGCTGGCCCAACCGCTGCCGGAAGGTCAGGCATTGCGGTCCATTTTCATTGCCGGAGGCGAAGGCGTCCGCGCGGCTGCACACGACACGCGCCTGAAGGCGTGGCTGCGACGCGCGCATTCCGGGACCGCGACGGTATGGCCGATCGGCAACGGCGGCGCGCTGCTGCGCGCAGCGGATTTGCAGGACAAGCATGGCGCGGCCGTGGCTTCGCCCGAGCCGGCCGGCACGTCCGCGCCGGCCACGATCCCCGCAGCCGTGCGCGTGGCGCTCGACGTGGCCCGCCACGATCTCGGCGAAGCGGTCTCGCAACGTATCTCGGCGCAGCTGCGCTGGGAGACGCAGCCGAACGCCGCTGTACTTCAGGCAAGCAGCGCGCCGGTCGCGCAGAGAATCCGGATCGCCGCGCGCTGGCTCGCTGAGAACTGCAGCCGCCGCATCTCCGTCAGGGACGCGGCCGACGTCGCCCACATGAGCGATCGTTCGTTTCTGCGGCATTTCCGCTCGGAAATGGGAATGAAACCTTCCGAGCATTTGCGCCGCGTGCGTCTGCAACTGGCTTGCGCGCTCCTCGCGGAAAGCGGACTTCCGGTCGACAAGATTGCACGCCGCTGCGGCCTGCACAGCGGCGAGTGTTTCGCCCGGACGTTCCGCCAGGCTTTCCATCTTTCTCCCACCGAGTATCGGGACCAGGCACGCGCTTCCCGCGTTTGACCGATCTTCCCTGCGCGCCGTGTCCCCGCGCGCGCCCTCGTCGACGAGTGGCCAGGACAAATCATGCTTACTGCTGCTTCAAAAATCTCCGACCTTGTTTTGATCGCGAGCGGCGCGGTCATTGCTCACGCCCTCACCGCCAGCAACATGCCGCACACCTCGTCCGGCATGCTGTTCATCCTCCTCGACGTGGTGCTCGCGTTGCTGATATTGCGGATCTTCCGCGTGTACCGGCAACGTTTCCCGAGGACGGGCACCGCTGCGATTGTCCCGACGCTCGCGGCATGGCTTGCGACCCAGTCGCTCATGTTTCTGCTTGTTTGCGCATTTCCCGACGGGCATGGCATGGGCGTCGAATGGCTGGTCGCCTCGACAGTGATCACGGGCATCCTGCTCGTCTTCGGGAAGTACGTGCTCTCGATCGCACAACGCTGGCTGGGGGCGCATGGATATGGCCAGGTTCCGGTCGCCATCGCGGCGTTTTGCGCCGACAGCCACGGGCTTGTCGAGCAGATCGTCGCCCGGAAGAATCCGGGAATCTTTATCCCCGAACTGATTCTCGATGCGGGAACCACACGGGACACCGTCGTCGAGGGGTTACCGGTCGTCCACGAGATCGAGACGTTCGCACAACTGGTACGCGGACATCGCATCGAGGAGGTATGGATCGTCGGCCCCTCTGCGAACCAGGGGGCGGTGGGGCAACTGGTCTCGGCGTTCCGGCACGACTTCGTCAACATCCGGGTCGTATCGGATATCGGCGGCGAAAATCTGCCGGAGCCCGCGATCGTCGACTATATGGGTTTGCGGGTGCTCAACCTGGTGGCGTCTCCGGAGCGCGGACTGGCGCTGCTGCCCAAAGCGGTGTTCGACCGCGTCTTCGCCCTGCTCGCCTTGCTGGCGCTCGCCCCACTCATGGCGATCATCGCACTCGTCGTGAAAAGCACGTCGCCCGGCCCGGCGATCTTCAGGCAATACCGTAAGGGCGTCGACGGCCGGGTGTTCACCATCTACAAGTTTCGCACCATGCGGCGGGACGCCGATCGGCCTGGCACCGTCGTCCAGGCGCGCGTGAACGACCCGCGCGTCACGCGGACGGGACGCCTGCTGCGCCGCACGAGCCTCGACGAACTGCCGCAGTTCTTCAACGTGCTGAAGGGAGACATGTCGGTAGTTGGGCCCCGTCCGCACGCGATCGAACACGACGACTATTACAAGGACCTCGTGCAAAACTATATGTACCGGTATCGCGTCAAGCCGGGTATTACCGGCCTCGCGCAGATCAGCGGCTTTCGCGGAGAAACCAGCCAGACGGAGAAAATGACAGGACGGGTCCGGCTCGACATTCATTACATCCGGCATCGAACCTTCTGGCTCGATCTGAAGATAGTCGCGCTGACGGTTATTCGCGGAATGACAGGCAGCGGGGCCTACTAGGGTCTGTTTACATTTAAAAACTGGATGTCAGGTAGATAACCCCGCTTGGGCCGATGTACCCGGTGGTGTTCTTCGACGCACCGCGCGTGAAGATCCACGAGGAGGGCCTGGTGCGCAACAAGGCGACCTACCTGGCGCCGGGCCTGGGATCGCGTGATCCCCTTCCTTGCGTTTCCGCCTGCGGTACGCAAAGTGATTTACACCACGGATGAAATCGACAAGCCCCTGCTCGGTATTTTTATGAAGTTGGCGTTCCCGGCCACAACACGCGTGCCTCGTGTTTCGTGGGACGCGTCTGCTTCCATCGTGAGAACAGGCGTTGATAGGTGCGCTCGGCCTGCTCGGCAACGGCCCTCTCCTGATCGCGCACGCTCTTCAGGCTGTAAGCAGCAGCCGAACCTTTGCGCGGGCCATGTTGCGCTGGCATGCCGGACCGTAATTCCAGGGCACGAAGCTTACTCGCAGTCAGCGCCGGGCGGTCCCATGCGAACGGTTCATTACGCGCAAGCACATACCACACGATGACCGCCAGCTTGCGTGCCGTTGCGACAATGGCGATCTGCTGACCGCGACGATCGCGTATGCGCAGGAAGAAAGCGCGCAGAGGGCCGGGCGCCTGTGCTGCGCCCCAGGCGGCCTCGACGAGTAATGCCCGTGCGTACGAACGTCCCCGCTTGGTGATGTGACCGTGCCTGGCGGGCGTTGGGCCGGACTGATAGACCGACGGGTTCAGCCCGAAATAGCTCACCAGCTTCTCCGGACTGGCAAACCGCTCAACGGCGCCGATCGCCGACAACAGGCCGATTGCCACAATGGTATTGACGCCGGTGATGGTCAGCAGCCTGCGCAGCCGCTCGTCGCCAATGCTGGCTTGTGCCAGGGCCTGGTCGACCTCGTGCAGATCCTCCCCAAGACGGTCCAGTTCCCGCAGGCGTTGCTCGACGCCCAGACGCTCGTCCATCGGCAGCGGTTGAGCACTGAGCCACACGCGCCCCTTCCTGCCGAACAGGTCAGTAGCGGGGCACCGCTCGATCAGATGCGCAACCAGCACCGCATGCACTTCGTTCTTCAGCCTTGTGCGTTGCCGCACGAGTTGAGACCGACGCGAGACCTGTCGGCGTAGCGCCAGGGTATTCTCGTCAGGCATCCAGACTTCCGGCAGAAAATGGCTCGCGTACAGCTGGGCCAGCACCGCCGCATCGATCTTGTCTGTCTTGACGCGTGCTTCGGCGATGAGCCGTACCAGCAGTGGATTCGCAATCGCGACACGTGCGACGTGAGGGCGTAGCACATTGACGATGGCTGCGGTATTGCCTGTCGCTTCGAGCACTACATGATCAGTACTGCGCAGGCTTGCGGCAAAGCGCTCCAACTCGTCACGTCTGAGCCCGGTACGACCACCAGCATGCAGCACGCCGTCCTCGAGGTACGCGATCTCGGCCACGGAGCGCGAAACATCCAACCCTACGATTCGCATAACCGTTCTCCCATCCAGATGAATGTCGGGAGCCGGTGGGACAGCACGACAACTACGGATTCGCGCTCACAGCGCAACCGGGCGGGTCGCAGGGGCGGCCAACTACTAACACGAGCTCGCGGCTCATCGTATAACAACGGCCTGCCCACCCGAAGTGCTCCCCGGTGCCCCTTGTCCCGGATGGTCACACCATACGCCAGAACTGTGCGGCGCGGGACCGTGAGGCACCGGCTATATCATGCCGGTTACGAATGCCATTGAAAGCGTGAACGCCCAGCTACGCAAGATTGTCAAGGCA
The DNA here is from genome assembly GCF_900107685.1 of Paraburkholderia sartisoli. Classification (GTDB taxonomy): domain Bacteria; phylum Pseudomonadota; class Gammaproteobacteria; order Burkholderiales; family Burkholderiaceae; genus Paraburkholderia; species Paraburkholderia sartisoli. The sequence goes on from NZ_FNRQ01000016.1 coordinate 7,394, forward strand.
CGTGGGCACGTCCCGACGGACGAGGCTGCGACCAGACTGCTGTGGCTGGCATTGCGCAATATCACAGCCGACTGGAACCGTGCTGCGCATGACTGGAAAGCCGCGACACATCAACACCTCTGTTTGAAGAAAATCCGGCGTTTCTGTTGCCTGAGCACGGTCTTCCACGGGCACACCACCGACATCGTCACCATCTGTATCCGGCGCCGGCTAAAATCACGTCGGTATCACGGTCGTAACGGGTGACAACGCGGTTCCATTCAAGTCGCGCATCCCAGTGCTCGCTGAAGCGATACGAACCGGCGATAGTGACGAGGCCAGAAAACTTGCCCGAACCAGGCCCGGGTGATTCGCTGTTTTCGTTTTCATTGATGGCGTAATAGGCGCCCGCGCCCACCGCGAGCGTCACCTTGTCGTTGAGGAATGCACGCGTCGCCCACAACTGGCTCGTGATACCGTCTCGCCGCGCGGTCTTGCTGCTGCCTTCGTGCAGATAGCCTACCGTGATATCCATGTACTTCATCAGGCCACGCCGGTATTCGATGGCGCCACCCAATGCAGCAGGCGAGCTTGTCGAATTGACTATGGTTTTGCCAAGGTAGACAGCAACTTCGTTGTTCGTGACCTTCGATGCGGAACCCGCCGCCCATGCACGCGGCCCTGGGCTGTCCGGCGCATCCAGCTGATAGCCGACACCAAACATGATGCTCGTCGCATCAGGTCCTCGCTGAACATGCACGCGATTGAGTTGTAACTGCGTGATCCAGCGGCTGGACGCGTAGTACGCGGCACGCACGCTGTAGACCACGCCCCAGCCATGTACGTCTGAGTAACTGCCGCCCTGTTCCGCGGTCGTGGTATCGAAATACCGGTATGGGCCGATGCCCGCCTGGAGGATGAACTTCGGGTTGCCGACGGGCACGCGCGCCCAAAGCTGGACCATCTGTCCGTCACGGTGATGATCAGGAATGTGTCCCTCGTTCAACCAGGTAAAGCTCGCAGCGAAGTATTGTCCCAGGCCTTCCTGATAGTTGAAGGCCCAGGTGTAAGTGTTGGTATTGCCTGCGCGGGAACCACCTCCAGACAGCGAGAATTCCTGTGCGAATGCGGGCGATGCCAATAGAGAACACACCACGGCACACGCGCCTAGTCGCACAGCCGGCATGCGCAATTGGACCGGGCGGCTCGTCATGCCGCCTCCGTCGCTGCGAAGTTTTGCCGTTGTTGTATTGCATTGTCGAATACGCGGGCACGCTCTGCTTCAACGAGACACCTCTTTTTCTTCAACGAATGCTCATTCATCTGACTGCCCAGCAGAGCCAGGTAGTCGCCGAATCTGGTCCGCCTGAAGCGTACGTAAAATTCATTTCCCGCCAGTCCGTTATCCAAAGCCAGTAGCGCGGCGTAGTCGACGCCACTCTCACCGGCCAGCCGGGCAACGGCCTCCTCGAGCGCGGCGTACCGGCTGACCAGCGAATCCGTCACGTCGAATAACGCGTGAAAGCGCTGGCAGGAGACCAGCCGCTTGTGTTCGCCCGCATGCCGCAGCGTCAACATAATCTGCTCAACGATGTCCTGTTCCATGAGTGCCTCCCTGTTCGGACGTGGTTCGCGCGAGGCGCTGCCAACGCTTCATTGATTTCCCACAGGTCTACTTGAGCGTAAGCGTCCGACTGTGACCGCATAGACGCCCGACAACGTGGCGCGGTGTTTCCCACCCATCTACGGCTAGACCAATGCGCTCTACGCCAGCAATGGCATTGGCAGGGTCGCTCGTCCGATCATTCCCCACTCCGCGACTGCGCAAGTTTTTTTGTCCAGGCCTGGCCGCGCCCGAACGGGAGTTCGGGCACGAATCGAGCACAAATCAGGCGTGAATCAGAATCTCAATTCACGTTCACTTGACCTTGGACTTATCAAGCTTCTTGCCGGTTGCCGCGTTATACCGCTCGACATATTCCTCGATCAGCTTGCGCATCGCGCGGCCGATCTGCCGATAGTCTGACTCGTTCAGATTCGCCAGCGACACCCGTCCCGACGGATGCTGCGTACCGAAGCCGCGTCCCGGCAACAGTACCACCCGCGCTTCGCGCGCGAGACGGAACAGCAATTCGGATGGCTCGGTGTTCTTCAAGAGCCAGTCGACGAACTCGCGCCCGAACATCCGCTCGCCGAGGAACTCGATGTCGAGAATCGTGTAGTAATCGACCTGGTTCGGATCGTCGTCCTCGAACGAAATGCCGACCTCCTCGTATAGCGCCTGCTTGCGCTTGCGGATCAGACGCTTTAGCGCATTCTTGTACGCATCGGGCGTGTCCATCAGCGAAAACAGCGAGAACAGCACCATCTGCACCTGCTGCGGCGTCGACAAACCCGCCGTGTGATTCAGCGCGACCGTGCGGCTGTCGGCGACCAGCCGGTCGATGAACTTGAGCTTTTCCGGTTCGGTCGTGATCGATTCATAGCGCTTGTGCAACTGCTTCTTCGCGTCCTTCGGCAATTCAGCGATCAGCTTGTCGAGCACGTTGTCGCGATGTGTCGCGATCGCACCGAGACGCCAGCCGGTCGCGCCGAAATACTTCGAGTACGAGTACACGAGGATGGTGTTCTTCGGCGCGAGCGCGAACAGCGAGACGAAGTCGTCGGCGAAGGTGCCGTACACGTCGTCGGTCAACAGAATCAGATCGGGGCGTTCCTTGACGACGTCGGCAATGTATTGAAGACTTTCGTCGCTGATCTTCACCGAAGGCGGATTGCTCGGGTTCACGAGGAAGAACGCCTTCACTTTCGGATCACGCAGCTTGTCCAGTTCCTTCTTCGAATATTGCCAGCCGCTTTCCACCGTGGCTTCGAGATTCACGACGTTCAGCTGATAGTCATTGAGGCGCGGAATTTCGATATATGGAGTAAAAATCGGCACGCCGAGCGCGATCGTGTCACCCGGCTTGATCAGGTGATTTTCGCGCATCGTATTGAAGATGTACGTCATCGCCGCCGTGCCGCCTTCCACTGCGAACACATCGAATTCGCCGACGAACGGATGGCTACCGATCATCTCCTTGCGCAGATACTGCCCGACAATCAGTTCGGATAATTTAAGCATCCGGTCCGGCACGGGATAGTTCGACGCGAGAATGCCCTCGCACATTTCATAAAGAAAGTCGCCCGCGGAGAGTCCCAGCTGATCGCGCACGTACGACACGGCACCGCGCAGAAAGTCGATGCCAGGCACGCCCCTGTTTTCGCGCAGGAACAGATCGAAGCGCTCCGTGAGCCCTTCACGTCGCGGGAAACCGCCGACACCTTCAGGCATGAACGCAAACGAACGCTCCGACTCGCGCATCGCAAACAGGCCGAGCTGCCAGAAACCGTGGCGTGGAATCGTCGCGAGGAAGTTGGGGTTGCCGCGACCGGCGTTGAGCATCGATGTATTCGCCGCACGCTCCACCGCGCCGCCACCGGCGGCCTTGATCAATTCGTCCTTGAGTTCAAACGGGCTGAGCGCCGCGAACCCGGCTTGTGCCATGTCGCCTTGTTGCTTGCCACTTTTCTCTTTTGCCATGATGCGTTCTCCAATGTGCAAATGAATGACGCCGGCATCACAAGGAATCGTTCAATAGAAGCCGGCGTAAGAGAGATCGATGAATGCGTGCGCAAAACCAGGTTAAACCAGCCCGACCACGAGCGGCCCAAGCAGCGTCAACGCGACGTTCGCGATCGCATAGGTGATCGCGAACGGCACGGTCGGCACGGCGCTTTCCGCCTTGTCGAGCACGCCGCCAAACGCGGGATTCGCACTGCGTGAGCCCGACAGCGCGCCGGCCAGGATTGCCGCGTTGTTGTAGCGCAGCACGTAGCGGCCGAACAGCATCGTCAGAAGCAGCGGGAACAACGTGACGAACACGCCGAGCAGGAAGATCGTCAGGCCGCTCTGCTTGACGGTCACAACCGCCTGCAAACCGGAATTCAGGCCCACCACCGCAACGAACGCCGCGAGCCCAAAGTCCTTCAGCAACTGCGAAGCCGCCGTCGGCATCACGCCGTACATCGGATGCTTGCCGCGCATCCAGCCGAACAGCAAACCGGCCAGCAGACAGCCGCCACCCGAACCGAGCGTGAGCGGAATGCCGCCCACGTTGATGACGATCAATCCGATCAGCAGGCCCAGCACGAGGCCGACGCCCATATAGATGAAGTCGGTCTTGTTGCTGTACGGCAGCTCGTAGCCGGCTGCATCGACGGCACGTTTGGTGTCTTCAGGCGAACCGTAGAAGGTGATGACGTCGCCATGCTCGAGCCTGGTTTCGGGCAGAATCGGCAGCGGCTGGCCGGCACGCGAGGCACTCTGGATATAAACGCCGTGGCGCATGTCGCGATCCACGACTTCGCGTGCGGCGGCGATCGTCGTGTGGTTCATGCCTTTGCGCGTGAACACACCTTCGCGCGTCTGCATCACGACGCCAATGTCCTCGACGTTGGCGATCTCATTGCCGTTCGCACCAAATGCGACCACCGCCTCGCGGCGACCCACCACCAGCACGTCGTCGTTGAGTTGCAACACCAGATCGGGTGTCGGCTCGAGATTCTTGCCGTCACGCCTGATCCGCTCGACCGTCAACATGTCCTGATGCTGGGTCTCGACCTCCTTGACCGTTTTACCGGCGCTGACGTCGATCTTGTACGCACGCCCCACCAGTTCTGGCAACGCACGAATTTGCCCCGCTCCAGGTGACGACGCACCTGCGGACAGTTCTTTTTCCGCTTCGATCGACGCCTCTCGCAACCCTTGCCCCATGAACTTCGGCAGGATATTCACGCAGACGATGATCGCGCCGAGCGAGCCGAACACGTAGGTCACCGCATAGGCAATCGCCACGTCCGATTGCAGCGACTTGACCTGATCGGCGGGGAGACCCAGACGGGCGATAGCGTCGCCAGCGGTGCCGATGATCGCCGACTGCGTCAGCGCACCGCCCGCAAGACCAGCGGCAAGCCCCTTGTTCAGATGGAACAGCTTCGCGCAGATCACCACGGTAACCAGCGCGGACACGGCGAGAAACAGCGCCATCGCAATCTCACGCAGCGTCTTGCGATTCAGCGAGTTGAAAAACCCGGGCCCGGAATCGTAGCCGACCGCGTAAATGAACACGGCGAACATCACCGCCTTCACGCCGTTGTCGATCGTCACACCCGCCTGACTGATCACAACCGCGGCGAGCAATGACCCGCCTACGCCGCCTAACTGGAATTTACCGAATTTGATTTGCCCGATGAAGTAACCGACTGCAAGCGACAGAAACAGCGCGATCTCAGGTGATTTCTGAAAGATGTGATGTAGCCAGTCCATCGTGCCCTCGCTGAATAGTTTGCGATACTGAGTACGGGATGCTGCCTGGGTATGCAGACTTTACGGGATCCGCATGCGCTGGACCGCGCGCCACACCGCGCGGCATATCTGGCCGCCTAGCCGAACTTCCCGGCGAGGCCCACCACCACGGGCCCCATCAACGGCAACAGAATGTTCGAGAGTGCATAGGTGATCGTGTAGCCGATCACGGGCGTCGAATTGCCGGTCACACCGAGCAGCGCGCTGATCGCCGGTGTGCTGCATTGCTGACCGGCAATGGCGCCGAGCAGCATGGGCGCTTCGAGCTTGAGGAACACGCGACCGATCCAGAGCGATAGCAAACCGGGCACGAGCACCATCAGGATGCCGGCGGCCGGCAGTGCCAAACCGTATTCGCGCACCAGCTTGATGGCATCGGGCCCCGCCGACAGACCAACCGCGGCGATGAAGGTGGCAAGGCCAAAGTCCTTGAGGATCTGGGCGGCGGCCGAGGGCAGCGAGCCCACGAGCGGATAGCGCGAACGGATCCAGCCGAACAGCAGGCCCGACAGCAGGCAGCCGCCGCCCGTCCCAAGTGCGATCGATACGCCGCCGATGCGGCCGCCGAGATGGCCGATCGCCATACCGACCAGTACGCCCAGGCCGAGATAGACGAAGTCGGTTTTCTGGGTCGCGGCGAGCACGTAACCCAGATGCCGCGCGCCGCGCTCGACGTCGGCCTTCGCGCCCACCAGCGTCAGCACGTCACCGCGATTGAGTTCGGTGCCGGGCAGCGCAGGCACCGTGGTTTCGAGCCGCGTGACTGCTGCGATATAGACGCCGCGCCCTTCTTCTGGTGTCGCCCGTTCGCGCACCTGCGCGACCGTCAGACCGTGCGCCTCGCTGCGCGTCAGCACGACGTCGAGCTTTTCCGCAACGAGCTGGCCGAAGCCGGCGTCCGCCACCTCTTCGCCGAGGCCGGCGGCCGCAGCCACGATCGCCTCGCGCCGCCCGGCCACGAGAATCAGGTCGCCAGCGGCCAATGCAAGCTGCGGCTCGACCGGCACGTCGGCTCCGTTGCGCCGAACCCGCTCGATGGTCAGGTTGAAGCCATGCGTCTGTTCAAACGCAAAAATCGTGCCGCCGGCCGCCGCACCGACTCGAAACGCGCGGCCCACGAGCGGCGGCGCCGCAGCCCGCTGACCTTCACCGAATGCTCCGTCGCCGCCGAGTTTGTGCCACACCCGCTCGGCTTCCTCGCGCAAATTGACGCGCAACAGCAGCGGCGCGAACTGGCTGGTAAAGAGGACGATGGTGATCAGGCCGAACAGGTAGCTCACGCTGTACGCGGTCACGACGTTGGCCTGTAGACGCAACGTTTCCGCATCGCTGAAGCCGAGTTTGGCAATCGCTTCCGAAGCCGTGCCGATCACGGCCGACTCCGTCGCGGCGCCGGCCAGCAAGCCAGCCGCCGTGCCGGCGTCGAGCCGCATCACGAAGACCGCAATCATGATCAACACGAGTACCGACACGATCTCGATCACCGACAGCAAGCCGTAGCGCCAACCCCGACCAATGTTGGCAAAGAACTGCGGACCACCCGTGAAACCCAGTGCGAAGATGAACAGCGCGAATGCGATGTTCTTCAAGTCGGGGGCAAGCCGTGCGCCCGTCTGACCCAATAACAAGGCTACGATTAACGTGCCGCAGACACCCCCGAGCTGGATTGGCCCCACGCGAAACGAACCAATGAAATATCCGAGTGCGAGGCTTGCGAACAGCGCGATCTCCGGTTGATCTCTTAGCAGTTCACCGATCATATTGCTCGCCGATTCAATGGTTTATTAGCAGAAAGCTGGAAAATCTCTCTGGGAATTTGAAGCGGGTTCGATCGACGATCGCCATGAGTAAGGAATGACGCATTCGGCATAACCGGACTCGATCGAATAGCAATTCTTTTGGCAATCGTATGACGCTTTGAGCGTCAAAAAGACATGCCGCCATGCAGCGACAATAGCGGGATATTTTTCGGCAAGCTCGACCGTCATGTATTCCTCGCGAAGTTGTCTAACGTCTTGAAAAATACATATCCTGCTGATGGCTGATTCTCAGCATGATAGGGTCGTGCTTTTCTAATGAATATTAGAGTTCGGCATCACTGTCAATATTATTTGACGATTTCAAGGGTGAGGCGCAACAGCGGATTTAATGATCAGGTCCTGTTCACATTTACGACCGGCGCACATGCGCAGGCAAGCGATGCAAACACGATATTTTTAAATGTAAACAGACCCTGAATGTCCGGTGTCATCTGCCGCGCTATCCGGAACGGCTGCGTCAATCACGCGGTCCATTGCGCCAGCGCATCGTGCGCACACAGCGGCAAACACCGTCGCCGGAAAACGCGACCGATTTCCACACAATGACCATGCCCATCAAAACCAGCCCGGAGACGAGCGAAAGCGCCATCGCGAGGATCGAAACCATGCTTTCGATTTTTCCATTCCGTAGCATTGGGAAACCGTCAGAATCCATCTTGAAATCAGCTTATCACGGCAAAGACACAAAACCCCGGTACCCGCGCGCGAAACGATTCCTGCTGGTCGCATCGCTGGCATTCGCGTGGGGACATGGGGCGTCTGCCTTGGCCGTTTCTCCTTCTGCGCAACAGACCGGAAACAGGTTCGTCCAGGAGAACACGACGCAGACCGGCGTTCAGGTCAAGATCGAAACCCTTCGGGCGGACGACGCAAACGCCATCCGGGCGGCAGGTTTTGGGTTCGTACGATTCGGCGTCTGGGTCGACCGGCTGGATGACGTGGCCTATCGGGACCGCGTCGCCGGTGCGTTTCGCATCGCGGCGAGCGCGGGCTTGCCGGTCCTGGTCACTGTGAGATCGACCCAGCCGCTCATCGACATCCGTACTGCCGCAGCCGATCGCCCCGAAGCGCTCGAAGCCGCGGGCCTGCGGTTCGCACAGGCCGTCGAACAGCTCGCGCGAACGTTTGGGTCAGGCATGCTGGCGATCGAACTCTGGAACGAGCCGGACCTGGAAAAGTACTGGCCGACAGGCGACGTCTCCTCGACGTTTGGCCCGTTCATGCGCGCCGTGTGCGCCCGTCTGCAGACGCACCCGCCCGGTCTGCCGGTCATCGGGTTCGGCTTTTCCCGCGCGCCCCGGCCTGACAGCGCGCAGGACGCGCTGCTGCGTACCGCAACTCACGGGCACGCGTCGTGTGTCGATGCAGTGTCCTATCACGCCTATGGCATGACCGCGGGCGCCATCCGCGAAGTCGCCCGCGATATCAGGAAGCGCTATGGCATGCCCGCTGTCATCACGGAATGGGGCGTACCGTCGGAAGGGATAGCAGACGGCAACGGCACCGATGCCCAGGCGCGTCGCGTGCGCACATTCCTCACGACGCTCGATCGCAACGCGACGCCACTCGTTTCGCTTTACGAGTGGAAAGACACACGGAGTGGCACGAACAGCCGCGAGCGGAGTTACGGGCTCGTCAGTGCAAACGGCGATCCGAAGCCCGCGCTTGCCGCGGCACGTGCCTCGTTACGGACGGCGCGCGGCGACACCAGCGGTTCCCTCAAGGCAACCGTCCCCTAACGTCGAATGTGCGTTGCTGCTGGACATCCGTGCGTTCGGGCAGCAACAGCACCGAAAACAGCGCGACGCTCGACAGATGGCGGATATAGCTGCCAAGATCAGGTTCGAACAGAATCGAAACGCCGACGTGCCCGAGCAGCAGGCAGGCGAACGTTTCGCGTTGCAGGTACGCGCGCCGGGAAGCGTTCGATGCCGGCACGGGGGACTTCCGCAATGCCGGCCACACGGCGACGAATACGAATAGCTGAAGCGCGAATTCCTTCACGCCCGGCAAGAATGCAAACGGAAAATTCAGTCTGACGGCGGCATAGAGATAGTCGACGCAAAATGCGACGAAGGAATCCGGCGGCATCGGATTGTAGAAACTGGTGCGTGCGCCGAACGGCGACTGGTAGACGAGATAGTCAACCGCCATATCGCGCGGATGCAGCAGCGCCTCGTAAGCGGCATCGGGCAGCAGAAACAGTCCGGCAAGACAGCCCGCCGCGAGGACGGTTTTCCAGCGCAGGGACGACTTCCTGAAGACCCATGCACCGCAGCCCGCGACGGCGATCAACATGAAGTACCTGCGCACCAGCAGCGCATAGAGGGTGTACAGAAGCAGCGCCACGACAACGCCAGGCCACGGGCGCCTGCTGCGAGCGGCGCTCACGATGATCATGGACATCATCACCACCAGCGTATCCTTGCTCGCCACGAACAGATTGAAGAAGACGCACGGGGCGGCGAGCAAAACCGCGACCGCAATGCCGCCAGGACTGTTCGCGCCGAGCAGCATGCGGCGGATGAACAGCACACCGGTCGTGGCGACCAGTACGTTGAGCAGGATCGGTCCGAAGAGCGCGTAGAACCTGCCCACCGCGTCGAACGAGGATCCATCGTAGGTACTGGAGCCGGACATCTGCGCCTGAATCTTGTCTGCGTCGCGGAAGACGAACTCCGGCAGAATCGCCCCCGCCTTCGCGAATACCAGAACGTACAGTAACGCGCACAGGCAGGTCGCGAGTCGCACGACGCCGGGGCTCAGGCGCGGGCCGGCGAGCATGAAACGCCTCAGCATGGCCGCTCCTCGACGCACGTATTCAGCGCTGCGTCGCGCAAACCGCGACGCACGATCCATGCAAGCCACGTCACGATGAGCAGGCTCGCGAACAGATGCGCCAGCGCCACACCCGTCTGTCCGTTTCCAGGGATCAGCCACCTTGCCACCGGCAGGCTGGCCGCGACCAGCACCGCCATGCCGACCGCCACGTGTCGCCCCGCCTTGAGGGCGATCGCCGCCGCCCACATCAGATCCCCCAGCGAGCGCAAGACAAACGACACTAGCAGGATAAAAAGCGTCGCGACGCTGCCCGTCTCTTCACGCGCAAGACGAAACACGGGTTCGTGCGCAACGAGGATGGCGCCTGCCATGGTCATCGCGAGCGCGAGCAGCGTCGTCAGGGAGCCGCGTAATACCGCGCGAAAACGTTCCGGCACGACGACGATCGTTTTGGCGAGGCGGGGCCCCGCGGTAACGACAACCGACGCATAGGCGACGGTCTGAACCGCATTCGCCACCGACCACGCAAAGACATAGCGGCCCAGTTCGTCGTGCGTCAGGTAAGGCGCCGCGATGAAACGCTCGGCGTACTGAAGGCACGACAGCATGACACCCGCGACATAGAACTGAATGCCGTCGGCCCAACCATGGCGCACGCTCGCGCCTGCCGTGCCGGCGATGTCGTCGCGGCGGTGGCAGCCGGTTTCGTCAATGACGCGCCAGGCCCATACGATGACGAGAACGTTCGCCGCGATCCACAACGCGAACACCAGCCGCATGTCGACGATGAAGCCCGTCGCAAGACCTCCGATTGCAATGATCGCCCATCCGCCGGTCCGGACAAACAGCATGAACGAGCCCGCTCTCGCGTGGTGCAGGGAGAACACATACGAATTCGACTCCAGCGCGTAATGCTCTCCAATCGCCACCATCGTTATCAGAAACAACGCGGGCTTTGACGACGCGACAACGTCCGTCCATCCATCGGTACATAACGCGACGCAGACAGCGGCGACAACCAGCAGGTAAAGCGCGCCATACACCCACCGCAGCGTGCGGGCCGTGCGTATCGCGCCCGACGGATGAACGCCGCTCAGACGCCGGTTCAGCTCACTGCTAAACCCGAGCCCGAATACCTTGGACGCAATCACCGACGCGGCAACCGCCAGTCCGTAGTCGGCAACGGCCGCAAAGCCGAGCTTCCTCGCGATCATGACGGTGAGGCCAAACTTCGCGGCAAGCGCGAGCACACGCAGCAGCATTCGCACGATCATGACGATTCCGTACACACGCCAGCCGCCTCTCGAAGCGCGGCGACAATCGCGGCGCGACCGGCCCGGATTCTCCCCATCCCGCGCCCGGTGGAAGTCCAGAAAGACCGCACCGCATCGGTCCCAAGAATGCGCGCGACCACCGCATGCGCATCGAAGTCGGCGGCGTTCGCCACCCAGTCCTCGATACCCAGATCCTCGTACGCACCGAAGCCCTTGCGCTCGTAGCTCAGATGAAACGCGGGCACACCGTGCAGGATCGATTCGAGCGCGCCATGCAGGCGTACGGACACGACGACGTCAGGCGTGTCTTCCTGCAGCACGTGCCTGAGCGTCGGCAGATCGCCCTCTATACCCTCGCGACGGTAATACGCGGCGTCGTCGTTGCCGCGCCCCGTGCTCTGCACCGCGAAACTGACTCGGCACCGGGATTCCAGCAGCGCAATCAACGCCCGCGTCGACGCGACATAGCGTTTGCGCTGCACTGAACTCCAGCCGGGCGCCTCACGCAGCACAATCGCGACGTGGCTGACCTGCGGCGTGCGTTGCGCCGCGCGCGACATCACTTCGTCACGGTGGCGCCCGAATTCCAGCACGGCAAGATCGGGCGCGCGCTTCGTGTTGCGGTTGCCCGCGAGCAGCGCGAGAGAACGGTCATCCCGCACGAATACCGAAGTGCAGGCACCCAGCAACCCGATGAGTCGCGCTTCGAAAAAGCCGGACGCAACCGCCGAACCGGCGAGCACCGGTCCGATACTCTGCGGCAGATAAACGGCGGGTCTCCCTGACGCCGCCATGGCCCGCATCTGCACCATGTGGCCCAGTTCAAGCCTGAACGCTTCGGCTCCCGTCCGGGCACGCAGGTAGCCGCCTCCCACGCCCACCACAAGATCGGCCGCCGCGAGAAGCCGCGTGAGATGGCGCGATTTTTCCGTCGGCCAGCGGACGAGCGCCGCGGCAGCCGCGGCGAGCCGCCCCGCCCCGCGATCCGCGATGACCGGCGCGCCGCTCACCTGCCCGTAATCCGGAAACGAATCCGGGTCGGCCGCGACCAGCGTCACGCTCACGTCGTCGCCGAGCGCTTCCCGAAGCAACGCCGTGGACAGATCGACAAGCAGCCCGTCGCCGGAATTGCGGCGACTGTAACCATGCAGCAATACAACCTTCCTGCCTTCTTTCATTCCCGGCTCCCGGTCATGGCCTGCCTGTACACCGCCAGGGTGCGCGCGACCATTCCCTCCGCGGTGAAGCGGCGAGCGGTGGCCGCGCAGTTCGCGACCATGCGGTCCCGCAACGGGCTGCTTTCATAAATGGTCGTGATCGCATCCGCGAATTCCGTCATGTCGTCACTGTTGTCGACGACAAGACCGACCCCGGACGTCGACACGAACGCATCGGCACCCGCCACGCGAGTCGTGACGATCGGCACGCCGGTGGCGATCGCCTCGAGATAGACGTAGGGAAAGCCTTCGTAGCGGCTCGGTAACGCGAACACATCGAACGCGCAAAAGAAGCGGCGCGCGTCGGGAAGCGCGCCGATAACATGAATGTTCGACGGCAACGCGTCGACGGGCATGCCGGTAGCGGCCTCGATATCGCCCTGTCCGGCAAGGGCGAACTGCACCGCGTCGCCGCAGCGCGTTGCGACTCGTCGTGCGATATCGACGAACCGGTCGATGCCCTTCTGAAATTCGAACCGCCCGACGAGCCCGACGACAAACGCGTCGGCCCGCAGACCCAGCGCCTCGCGCGCGGTCTCCCGCGCAAGACGCGAAAAACCGGGTACGCCGTTGTAGATCGTCGTGATCCGGCTGGCGTCGATACGCAACCCGGTTTGCAGATGACGCGCTTCATCATCCGATACCGCGATAATCCTGTCGGACAGCCAGTTGCCGAACCATCGCTCGATGGAACCGTAAAAGCGCTTCGCACCCGGCGCCAGCCACGGGTTGAGCGTGTACACCGCGTGCGGCGTGTACACCTTTTTCCAGCGGCCGAAACAGAGCCGGGCCAGCACACCCGCCTTGGAGCTGTGCGCATGCACGACATGCGGCTGGATCTTCCACAGCGCACGAAATACGCTGACGAAGGAAAGCATGTCGCGCCATGAAACACTTCGGTACATCGGCACCCGCGTGACCGAAGCGCAGCAGCGGATCGCGGCGTCGGTCAGAATCCGGTCATCAAGGCGGTCTCCGAGCGGCACGACAAGATGCACTTCCACACCGCGCGCGGCCAGCTCCCGGATCAGGTCGACGAGATGCACGGCAACGCCCCCTCCGGCCGCCTCCGCGACGAGCGCGACGCGCAACCCCGGCTGCATCGACCGGACATCGCCTTGTTCGTGAGCCACCGCCGGTTCCTGTCTGGTTTCCGTTCCGATCGTGGCGGGTGGTGGATGGTCGTGTCGAACGCGATCTGTCACCTGCGCCTCCGCGTGCGCCAGGCATCGAGCAATGCGCGCAGACGTCCCTGCCGCGTCCGCCGCCCGTATGCGTAGTCGACATAGCGGTAGCCGCCATATCCATTGGCGGACCCGTAGCGCAGCGAGCGCACGGTGAGTGCGTTCAAAACGATGCCGGAGGCCTTCACGCCGCTCCGGGAGAGACGCTTGACGGTCTCTCTCAACTCGTCGTTGCGCGTTACACCGGCTCGCGCGACCACGATCACCGCGTCGGCGTGACGGCCGATCAATGCGGCGTCGGCGACGGCGAGGAGCGGAGGCGTATCGATCAGCACGTAGTCGTAGCGCTGGCGGAGCCGGTCGATCAGCACGCCGGGCTGCTCCGACTGAAGAAGCCCGTCAGGGCTCCCGACGACAGTGCCGCGCCCGATGAAATCGAACGGCAGGTTGCCGGCGCGTCGCACGACAGCATGCTCATCGGCGCTGCCCGCGACGAGGTCGGAAAACCCGGCCTCCACCTCGAGCCCGAAATACTGGTTCAGCACGCCGAGCCGCAGGTCACCGTCGATGACAAGCACCCGCTTGCCGCCAGACGCGAGTACGGCACCGAGGTTCGCAGCGACAAACGACTTGCCGGCGGCCGGTGCGGCACTCGTAATCATCAACACCTGATTCGTTCCACCTGGAACGGAGAACTGCATTGCAGTGCGCAGGCTGCGCAAGCTTTCGATCGCGAGATCGTCGGGCGCATCGAGCGCCAGTACGTGCGCCTTGCCGGCGTCGCCGGCGTGCCCGGCAAGCCGTCTGTGAAGGGTACGTTGCGCATTCGAGAATGGAATGGTCGCCAGCACCGGCAGGCCCGTGCAACGCTCGATGTCGTCGGCCTGCGTGACGCCCCCGAACAGATGATCACGCGCGAACGCATGGATCAGCCCGAGCAGGAGACCCACCATGGCCGCGCCGGCGATCACAACCGGACGGTTCGGCGCCACGGGGGTTTGCGCGACGATAGTCGAGTCGACGAGCCGCACGCTGCCGACCTTGCCCGCGCGAACCAGCTGCAACTGCTGCACGTTGTTCAGGAGCGCCGTGTAGAGATCGGTGTCGACCTTCACGTCGAGCGTCAGACGCACGGCTTCCTGCTCGAGATCGGGCAGGCGTTTTAGCGACGCGTCATAGCGGCCCTGCTGCTCGCGCAACGCACCGATCTGCCGGTCGAGCGCGACGATCGCCGGATGCGCGGCATTGAACCGGGTCGCCAGTTCGGCGCGCTTCTGCTGCAACATCAGCATCTGCGTTTTCGAATCGGCCGCCTGTTGCAGCGCGAGTTTTGCCTCTTCCGGAAGATCGACTGTTCCGCTCGCGTTGCGCATCGCCGTGTAACGCTGCGAAGCTTCGTCGAGATGCTTTTTCAGTTCCGGCAACTGACCGTTCAGGAAAGCCAGCGATTGCGCCGCCTCGGCCGCCTTGCGCTCGATATTCTGCGCGAGATAAAGCTCGCCGACGGTCTGCAGCGTGCGCGCGACGCTCACCGGATCGTCGCCACGCAAGGTCGCCACCACGACGTCGGATTGCTTCACCTTCTCCTGCACGTCGAGCGCGTCCTGCAGGCGAAAGATCGTATCAATGCGCGAGTGCCGGACCAGCGTGAAGCGCGCGCCGGGTTGCGCGTCGAATCCGTTGACCAGCAGGGTCACGGGGCCCTCCGGCGTGCTGAAGGTCGACGTCGTGCCCACCACGCCCTCGACTTGCGTGTCGAGGTCGGAGCCGGCGAGGCGATAGCGGCCGCCGTCGCCCATCGTCAGCGAAAAATGGTCGTCCTCGAAATTTCGGGGCACGTCGAAACGGGCCACGTCGGCGCTTTCCTGTCCCCAGGTATAGCCGCCTATCCCGAGGACACCAGGACGCGTCGTGCCCTCGTTGAAGCGCGACACGAAATCGCCGATCAACGGAAAGCGCTTCGGCTTGACGTCGATGTAGAGCTTCAGGCTGTCCACCGTCCCGGTGACGATCCGGCGCGACTTCATCACCTGCGCCTCCGCCGCCGCGGACGACTTCACGTCGAACAGCGAGGAAACGTCGCCCAGCAGGCCTCTGGCAGTCGACCCGCCGTCCACGCCGTCCTCGACCTGGACGAGAATGTCCGCCTGGTACACCGGATGCGACAGAAACGCCCACGCGGTTCCAGCCAGTGCGACAACCAGCGTGACGAACAAAATCGACCAGCGATGCTGCACGACGGTATCAATGACGGCGACGAGATCGAGCTCGTCCTGGGAGTCGGGAATTTCCCGTTCGACG
The DNA here is from genome assembly GCF_900107685.1 of Paraburkholderia sartisoli. Lineage (GTDB taxonomy): Bacteria > Pseudomonadota > Gammaproteobacteria > Burkholderiales > Burkholderiaceae > Paraburkholderia > Paraburkholderia sartisoli. The sequence goes on from NZ_FNRQ01000016.1 coordinate 23,357, forward strand.
GAGGACATGGAGTGAATTGCCTGAATCGGAGGAAGAGACGGCGGTGTCAATGGACAATGCGATCCGGACACGCCAGCAGTGAACGGATCCGGTGTTCCCAGGCCTCGATGCCATGCGCGATCAGATCGGCGCATTGCTCGAAAGCGCGGTACGGGCCCCCGGATGGATCGGGAATGTCGAAGTGACCGGACTCGTATCCGGCATGCGGAAACAACCCCAGGTTGAAGACGCGCCCACGTGCCGCCGGGAAACAGCGTTCGATGTGGAGTCGCTGCGCGCGCTCCATGACAAGAATGAGGTCGGCGCGCAGGCACTGCGTTACGTCGAGCCTGCGCGCCCGATGCGAAGCAATGTCGACGCCCCGGGCCAGCATGACGTCGTACGCGAAAGGATCGGCGGGGTGGCCTTCGATGCCGTGGATGCCGGCCGAGCTGACATCGACGGCGGGAAAGCACTGACCGAGCAAACCCTGCGCCATGGGGCTGCGGCAGACATTCGCGAGGCAGACGACGAGAATCGCGGGCCGCATGCTCAATTTCCCCGCGCCATGCGTTCGAGACTGGACGCGGCCGTCGTGCCGCCCACCAGTTGCGAAATCACCCGGTTCCAGCGCACCACGCCGGCAACATCGACGTAGACGATGTCGTCCGGTTGCAGCGGAAAGAGCTGCGCGGCGGCGAGCCCCTGCGGCGACAGCGCATCGAGGTGATAGAGCCGTGTCGGTTGGGAACCGGAACCGGGACGCACCAGATAAATCTGCTGCGGATCGCTCGTCACCTGGCTCGGCGTGGTACGGCCGAGTGCCTGTGCCAGCGTGAGCCGCCCGTCGGAGCGCAGCGGCACCGCGCCGGGCTTTTCGACTTCGCCCATCACCTGCACCGTGTAATCGGTCGCCGGGGGAACGCGCACTTCGTCTGAGTCGCCGAGCAGGATACGGCTCGCGTCGAGCCCCCGGTCCGCCAGATGCGGCACGTCGATCAGATAGCGACGGCCTGCCCGCACCAGTTCGACATGGCTCAGGTCGCCCCCATTGAGCGCGCCGCCCGCGCCGTGCAGCGCGTTCGCGAGCGTCATCGGCACATCGGTGACCGGCTGGATGCCGGGTAAGCGCACCTCGCCGCCAACGTATACCTTGCGGCTGCGATATCCGACGACGCGCAGGGAAATTTGCGGATCGTGGATATAGGGCGCGAGGCGTCGCGCCAGAAGCGCACGCGCCTCACCCTCGGTCAGACCGGCGACCTTCAGGTCGCGCGCGTAGGGGAACTGGATCGTGCCGTCATGGGCGACAACGTAACCGGGTACGTTCATGCTCGCCGCGCCGATGACGGCTGGCGGCGACCCCGCCGTCGCGCCGACGTCATAGGTCAGATTGGGCACGACGAGTTCCGGGTGATCCCAGACAATGACGGACAGCACGTCCGCCGGTCCGATCCGGTAAGGCGATGCCTCGCCGATCAATGCGTCGAGCGGCGCCATGGCCGCCGCTCCGGCGTACTCCTGCGCCTCGCGCCGTGCAAGGGCGGGCGTGATTTCGGCAACCGGGGGCAACGCCGCGGACATGCCGATGCCCGTCGATGCGTCGAACTTCATGCCAGGGGCGAGCGCACAACCCGACAGCACCAGCAACGCACACAGCGCCGGGAGGGATATCGCCCGGGTAAGGAATCGGCTTCGCATATCCAGCTTCTTTAATGCAAGTGGAAAGGACAAGCGAGGCCGCGCGCGGCAACCCGCACGGCGCGAACCCTTGAGACGGGGTCCAGGCCTCGCTTGAACGAGGCTCGAATACTAGATTCCAGGGCGAAGGGTTTTCAGCCAATACCCATGCAGTTCTCGCCAAACGTCGAGGCGCCGTTCAGATCCCCCGGGCATCCGTCGATATCGGTGCTCAAGGAACTTCCGGCGCCGCGCGCAGTCGGTCATACCGGGCCTGCCGGTTCGTCGCGCCTTTCCCAACCGGCTTGCGCTGCTCTTCATCGCATTCCCTCGCGCGTCGCGCCTTGGCCGACCTGCCGGCAGCGCATGCGATACCATTCCCCCTTTTCAGCAAACCTCACGCTGACGGTCACGCATCTCGCGTGCGTCGCGCGTGAGACCGTTCTGGCAACACCTATGCAAAAGTCGCAACACCGTTTCGTCGAACTTGATTTCTTTCGTGGGCTCGTGCTGCTCATCATCGTGGTCGATCACATCGGCGGCAGCATCCTGTCGCGTTTCACGCTGCACGCCTATGCGCTGTGCGACGCGGCGGAAGTGTTCGTGTTCCTCGGCGGGTTCGCCACCGCGACCGCGTATGCCGCGCTTGCGCAACGTCGCACCGACGCCGTCGCCCGCAACCGCTTTCTCAAGCGTTCGCTCGAGATTTACCGTGCGTTTCTCGTCACCGCGGGGTTGATGCTGCTCGTGAGCGCCGTGATGGTCGCGTTCAGCGTCGACGCGCCGAACCTCGCCACGAACGATCTCGATGACCTGATCGACGCGCCGCTCGCGTCGCTCGGCGAGATCCTGCTGTTCCGTCGTCAGCCGTATCTGGCGTCGGTGCTGCCGATGTACGCGTTCTTCGCGCTGATGGTGCCCGTCGTGCTGCCGCTCGCGCGCAGCAAGCCGTGGCTGCTGCTCGCGGGCAGCGTCGCGCTGTGGGCAGGCGCGCCGCATCTGGCCGGCTGGCTGCCGGGCGTCGGCGACACACCGTGGGACTTCAACCCGCTCGCGTGGCAGTTGATGTTCGTACTGGGCGTGATCGCGCGTTGCCAGCCGGTCTATCAGCGCGTGGCCGCGCGTCGCTGGGGCTGGGTCGTCACCCTGCTGGCCGCAGGGGGCGTCGGGGCGGCGGCGTACTACAAGCTCGCCATCGAAACCGCGCCGCTCGACGCGGGTTTCAAACAGAATCTCATGGGGCTGCGGGCGCTGAATTTTCTGGCGATCGCGTGGCTCGTCGCCGACCTGGTGCGCTTCGGCTGGGCCAGCAAGATCGCGCAAAGGCTGCCGTGGATCAGCCTGATCGGCCGCAAGGGCCTCGTGTGTTTCGTCGCGGGAACCGTGATTTCGCTCGTCGTCGATTCGCTGCTGTATCAGGCAACCGATGGCCTGCTCGACGTCCCGCTCGGTCTCGCCGCCGACGCGATCGCGGTCGGCTCGCTGCTGTTCGTCGCATGGGCGACGGAGCCGGTTTCGCGGTTCGTCGCGTCGTGCGTGAGCCGTCAGCCGGATCGCGCGGCGGGCATCGCGGGCCTTGCACACATCGCGCGCCCAATCGACACGGCTAGCGCATCCAGTCGTTCCACAGCACCATCAGCACCGTCATCAACGCCGGGCCGATGAAGAGGCCGAGCAGGCCGAACGTCTCCGCGCCGCCCAGAATGCCGAACAGCACGAGCAGAAATGGCAGCCGTGTCGAGCCGCCAATCAGCACGGGCCGCACGAAATGCTCCGCGACAAACACGACGACGAAGCCGACCACGGCGAGGCCAATCGCGCCCGCGACCGAGCCTTGCGCGAACAGCCAGAGCGCCGCGCAGCAGAACACGATGGGCGCGCAGAACGGCAGCATCGCCGCGACGGCGGTCACGAGGCCAAGCAGCGCCGCGTGCGGCACGCCGACGATCGCGTAGACGATCCCAAGCAGCACGCCTTCGCCGAACCCGACCACCACGAGACCCGTTACCGTGCTGCGCACCGCGCCGGCCATGCGCTGGATCAGCCGCGCGCCTTCCGGACCGAACGCGCGCCGCGCGCCCGTAAGCAGCGTATCCGACAGCTTCGGACCGGCCTGCAGGATCATGAAGAGCGTCACGAGCATGAAGCCGAACACGACGAGCACATGCACCGCACGCGCGCCGAAATGCCGCCCGAAGGTCAGCACGGCGTCGCTGTGCAGGCCTTTCATCGCGGCCGAGCCGCGTAGCGGCTGTTCCAGGTTCGTCTGCCACCAGGCCGTGACCTGGGCGACGCCGAACGGCAGATGGCCGACGAAGTCCGGCACCGGAACGCCGTTTTCCTGGGCGTCGCGAAACCACGCAAGAAGGTCGTGCGCTTCGTTGAGCGCCTGACCGATACCGAGCCCGATCGGCAGCACCACCAGCACAGAGACCGCCGCCGTAAACACGAACGCGATCACCGTCGTCCGGCCCTGGAACAGGTTGTGGCTTTCCACGCGCCTGAGGAGCGGCCAGAGCGCGATCGCGATCACGCTCGCCCAGACCACGGCGGGGATGAACGAACGCACGATCCACAGCGCAAGCAGCATAAGCGCGACGTACAGCACCTGCAGTCCGATCTTCTGGGCTTTCTGGCGGCCGGATTGCGAGTCGGGCGATGTGGGTAGACGCTGGTTCATGAGACCTCGGTGCCGAACAGGATAACGGCGGACGAAAACGGCGCGCGACGCGGCCTGAAGGAAAAACGCCCTCCGAAAGAGCGACGCACGAAGCGATCCTGCATCTTAAAGGATGCCCGGCGTAGGGCAGCAGGTTGACCGTGAAGCCGCCTCGACATGTCGCCAGGCGCTGGCCGGATATCGCGCCCGAAACAACACTGCGTTGCAAAAACAGGCCATATCGCGCGAGACGGGGCGTCGAGCCGCATCGTTTCGTTCCGCAAAGCTGATATGGCACCATTGTTGCTAATCGTGGAACGGTGTTTCAACGTGTACACAATGTTCTTCTTGCGCGCGCGGGACTACATTCGGGCACACCACACAACGGAGCCGACCATGCAGACCATAGCGTCCTTACCTCTGAGCGGAACAGATGGCGTACACATCGAGATTCTCGAGCGCTCCGACACGGCACTGGTCATCCGCTGGGTCGAACCGGGCCGCTGCCATTACGGCGAGCAACGCTGGCGCCGCCGCTCGGCGCACACGTCGGGCACCTGCGCGCTCTCGCGCAGCAAGATCCGCCGCGGCGACGCCGTCTTCAAACCGGCCGAGCGCCCCGCGCCGTCGAACGCGGCGGCCATGATCTCCGCCGAAATCCTCGGTAACCTGCTCGACGCCTGATCCGGTTTCATCGCGGCCGTGGCGACGGCAAGCCGATCGCGCGGGCGCGGTGCGTCGCCGGCGGCAGGTTCGCCCGCGACTGCGCCTGCACGAGCGCGTCGATGCGCGCCACGATGTCGGCGTCGAACGCGGCGGCCTTCGGGCCCGATGTGTCGACGTGCAGCAGCATCTGCTCACCCGTCGCCACGGGCTCGGCCCGGGCGTCGGTCAACATCTCCAGATAGACATGCAGCCGCTTCGCGTCGTGCGCGAGTACGCGGACATCGACGCGCACCGGCGCGCCTTCCTTGATCTCGTGCAGATAATTGACGTGCGCCTCGAGCGTGTAGATCGACCGGGCGCGCGCCCGGCGGGTCGCGTCGTCGAGTCCGATCTGGTCGATCAGCACGTCCGTCGCGTAACTGAACAGCAGCAGATAGAACGCGTCGCGTAAATGGCCGTTGTAGTCCACCCATTCGGCGCGGACCCTGTCGCGATACACAACCAGCGGCGTTTCGTCGGGCATGGGATTGTCCTGTTCTGTTCCGGTCCGGGCTGCGATGAATCCGCCCGTCAGGCACATCGTAAACGGTCGACGGCATTCGGTGCGGCTTCCATCCGCCGATGGCCGTACGCGCTTGCATCAGTGCTCGCCGGCGTCTCGATCACATTTGATAGCGCGCAAGCCGGGCGATTGCGGCGAGCGCCCGTGTGGGGTACCGTGAGGCGGATCGCGCCGCCGACACCGCGCGCCGCCGATTCCGCTGTATCACACCGCACCGCATCATCCACGCAACGCCGCTTGGGATGGGACCATGGCAGAAAACGATCCAACGCTATCGATTGCTCCGCAACAATTCTCCACCGACGTCATGCTCGAAAAATACGCCAAGGGCGACGAGCAGACGGTCGGCGACGTCTACCGGCGCGTCGCGCGCGGCGTCGCGATGGCGGAGCCGGAAGCGCTGCGGCCGGTGATCGAGGCCCGTTTCGTCGACAACCTGCTGCATGGCGCGCTCGGCGCCGGCCGCATCATGAGCGCGGCGGGCAGCGGCCTCGCGGCCACGCTGATCAACTGCTTCGTGCAGCCGGTCGGCGACTCGATCCAGGGCGTCGACGACGAGGGCCTGCCCGGCATTTACGTCGCACTGTTGCAGGCCGCCGAAACCATGCGGCGCGGCGGCGGCGTCGGCTACAACTTTTCGGCGATCCGTCCGCGCGGCGCGCGCGTCCACACCACCAGTTCCTCGGCATCCGGCCCGTGCAGCTATATGGACGTGTTCGACGCGTCGTGCCGCACCGTCGAGAGCGCCGGTTCGCGGCGCGGCGCGCAGATGGCCGTGCTCGACTGCGATCACCCCGACCTCATCGAATTCATCGAAGCCAAGCATTCGAAGGGACGCTGGAACAACTTCAACGTGTCGGTCGCCGTGACGGACGCGTTCATGCGCGCGGTCGAAGCGAACGCGCCGTGGCAACTCGTGCATCGCGCGGAGCCTTCCGCCGCGATGCGCGCGGCGGGCGACCTGCGCCAGCGCGACGACGGCTACTGGATCTACGCCGGGCAACCCGCGCGCGAGATCTGGGACAAGATCATGCGCTCGACGTATGACGTCGCCGAACCGGGTGTCGTGTTCGTCTCGCGCATGAACGAGGACAACAACCTGCGCGCGATCGAGACGATCCGCGCCACCAACCCGTGCGGCGAGCAGCCGCTGCCGGCATACGGCTGCTGCAACCTGGGACCGCTCAACCTCACGCGTTTCGTCGTCGATCCGTTTGCGCAGATGCACGGCGGCACGCCGTCGTTCGACTGGGAGGCGCTCGCGCAGCGCACGCGCACGCAGGTGCGTTTTCTCGACGACGTGCTCGACGTCACGCTCTGGCCGCTCGACGAGCAGCGCGACGAGGCCGCGGCGAAGCGGCGTATCGGCGTCGGCCTGACGGGTCTCGGCGACACGCTCGTGATGCTCGGCCTGCGTTACGACGCGCAGGAAGGCCGCGATTTCGCGGCCCGCGTCGCGCGGCTGATGCGCGACGAGGCGTATCGCGCATCGGTCGAACTCGCGCGCGAGCGCGGCGCGTTTCCGCTCTTCGACGCGGCGCGCTATCTGGAGGACGGCACGTTCGCCTCACGGCTACCTGACGACATCAGGGATGCGATCCGCCGTCACGGCATCCGCAACAGCCACCTGCTTTCGATCGCGCCGACCGGCACGGTCAGCCTCGCGTTCGCGGACAACGCGTCGAACGGCATCGAGCCCGCGTTCTCGTGGACCTACACGCGCATGAAGATCATGGCCGACGGCAGCCGCCAGCAGTTCGCGGTCGAAGATCACGCATGGCGTCTCTATCGCGAACTCGGCGGCGACGTCGGCGCGCTGCCCGGCTATTTCGTCAGCGCGCTGGAGATGTCCGCGCGCGACCACCTGGACATGATGGCGGCCGTGCAGCCCTTCATCGATACGTCGATTTCGAAGACAGTGAACGTGCCCGCCGATTATCCGTTCGAGGATTTCGAAAGCCTCTATTTCGACGCGTGGAAAAGCGGGCTGAAAGGGCTCGCCACGTATCGTCCCAACGACACGCTCGGCGCGGTGCTGAGTGTCGAGCCCGTCGCGGCGAGCGCGGCGGACGACGTGCCCGGCGCGGCGGATCTCGACCCGTTGCGCGTCACGCTCGACCATCGCCCGAGGGGCGAGCTGCCCGCCATCATCGAAAAGGTCGAATACCTGACGCAGACCGGCAAGAAGTCGCTGTACGTGGCGGTGTCGTTCATCGAGGTCACGGGGCGCCTTGCCGGCGAGGACGTCACCATCGAGCGGCCGATCGAGATCTTCATCCCGGCCGGCCAGCGCGACGAATCGCAGCAATGGATCACGGCCACGATGCGTTCGCTGTCGCTCGCGGCGCGCGGGGGGTTCATCGCGCGCAATCTGCAGGACATGCGGAAGGTCTCGTGGGATCGCGGCCAGGTGCGGCTTGGCGAAGTGCAGCGCCCCGACGGGCATCGTTCGCCGCGCTGGCACGATTCGGAAGTCGCGGCGCTCAGCTACGCGATCCAGCAGATCCTGCACCGTCGCGGTTTTCTCGACGCGGAAGGCAACCAGGTGCCGTCGCGCGTCCTCGCACGGCTGCCGCGCGGGAAGATGGTCGACACCACGCACGCGGCGACGGCGAATGCGCCGCGCAGCGAGCCCGCCGGCACGCGTGCCAGCACGACGGCCGCCAGCATGCCCGCATCCGCGCCGGCCATGCTCGGCAGCAAGTGCGACTACTGCGGCGCGAACGCCGTCATCAGAAAGGACGGCTGCGATTTTTGCACGGCTTGCGGGGAAATCGGCGCGTGCGGTTAAGCGGGTCGACCAGGAACCTCGCGACGAATGGCGGTTGTCCCACAGACTGGATTGACCAGGCTGTCATGCTGTTCTCCTGGGAGTGTCGTATTGGGAGATCGCCATGTCGGTCTATGTTGATGAAGCGTTCCGGCCTTGCGTGACGGAGTGCGCAACAGTCGCCTTTCGTGTGTGTTTTGACGACCGCGCGCAGGTTTTCGAAGTAAGCGCCGAAGCGTTGATGACCTGGTGCGGCGCCGCGAGCCGGCGGCGCACCGACCTGCTCGTCGCGTTCGAAGACAGGCTGTACGAAATCCTCAAGGTCGCGGAATACCGAAGGTCCTTCCAGCCAGCAGAGCCGATCAGGCTGGACGTCGACGAATTCAGGACCGTCCTGCACTAATCGATCCATGCAGCTTCGCGACTGGCCCCGCCGGGCCAGTCGCTTTTGTGTTGCCCGCTCTGCTCGTTTACGATACATTTTGCTCGTTTTAGACCGATTCATGGATCGGGCAACGAGGCAAAACGGAGCGAAGACATGCAGCGAACACGGCAGGATGCGATCGAAGGGCTTCTTCCCGACGAGCGGGAACGGCTGATTCTGGCGCGGCTTCAGGCGCAGGGCCGGGTGCTTGCCTCCGAACTCGCGACCGAACTCCAGACTTCCGAGCACACCGTGCGCCGGCATCTGCGCGATCTCGCCGGCGCGGGTCACTGCAAGCGGGTCTATGGCGGTGCCATCCTGATCTCGCCGGCGGGCGTAGCCGCGTCGGTCCGGATGCGCGAAAGCGTCGATCGCAAGGCGCGCCTTGCGCGGGTCGCGGCGTCGATCGTCAAGCCGAAGCAGATCGTTTTTCTCGACGCAGGTTCGACCAACGTCGCGATCGCGCAGGCGCTGCCGGACAACGCGGATCTGACCGTCATCACCAACTCACCGGAAGCCTGCATGTGCATGCAGGAGCGGCCGGGCTTCGACGTGATTCTCGTCGGCGGTCGCGTCGGCCGGCGCACCGCGGGCGCGACCGGCGCGACCGCCCTGCTCCAGATCCAGCAGATTCGCGCCGACCTGTGTTTTCTCGGCGCCTGCGCGCTCGACCCGACCGAAGGCATCGCGGCCTTCGAAGCCGAGGAAGCCGAACTCAAACGCGCGATGGTGCAAGCGAGCAGCCAGGTCGCGATCGCGATGACCTCGGAGAAACTGATGACCGCCGCGCCGTACGTCGTCGCACCCGCATCGGCGGTCGACTTCCTGATCGTCGAAGCGGACCTTCCGGCCGCGCGGCTGGCGAGTCTCAAAGCGGCTTTCGATACCGTGAGGGTGGCCGCATCATGAAACCCGTCAACGAACGTATTGCGACGCTGGCGGTGTTTCTCGCCAACGGCTTCGGGATTGGCGCGTGGGCCGTCGAAGTCCCGCGCATCAAGGAGAGTCTCGCCCTCGGCGACGCCGCGCTCGGCATTGCGCTCTTCGCGTTCGCGCTTGGCGCGATCGTCGCGATGCCGCTCGCCGGCCGGCTCGCGCCGCGCGTCGGCAGCGGCCGCGCGACCGCCCTGCTCGGCGTCGCGTTTGTCGTCGCGCTGCCGCTTCCGGCGCTCATGCCCAACCTCGCGGTGCTGTGTCTCGTGCTCCTCGTGCTGGGCGCGGCGAACGGCGCGCTCGATGTGTCGATGAACGGACACGCCAGCTCCATCGAGACGCAATGGAACGCGCCGATCATGTCCTCGTTTCATGCGGCGTGGAGTGCGGGCGGCCTGCTCGGCGCGGCGACGGGCGGAATGCTCCAGAAGGCGGGCGTCGGCGTCGTGGGCGGTCTTGCGCTGCCCGACCTGTTCATCGCTGCACTCGTGCTGGGCGCCGCCGTGTTCGCGTTGCGCGACGTCGGGCCGCGCGCAAGCGCGCCGGCCGGCGGATTCGCGTTGCCCGGCACGGGCGTCATGAAGCTCGCCGCGCTCGCGTTTTTGTGCATGATGGTCGAGGGCGCGGTGGCCGACTGGAGCGCCGTGTTCCTGCGTTCCACGCTCGCTGGAGAGGCCAGCACGGCCGCGCTCGGTTATTCCGCGTTCGCGTTGTCGATGGCGGCCTGCCGGGTGATCGGTGACGTGTCGGTTCACCGCTTCGGGCCGGCGAGAGTGGTCGCGACGGGCGGTCTGATCGCGGCAGCCGGGCTCGCGCTCGTGCTGGGCATGCCGAACATCCTGACCGCATGCGCCGGCTTTGCGATGGTCGGCGTGGGGCTGGCCAACATCGTCCCGGTTATTTTCAGCGCGGCGGGACGCTCGACGCCGACGCCGGCCATCGGCGTATCGATGGCGGCCACGGCGGGTTACGCGGGCTTTCTGATCGGGCCGCCGCTGATCGGCTTCGGCGCGGGCGTGTTCGGCCTGCGGCTCGCGCTGGGCGTGCTCGTGTTTGCCGCGCTGGTGGTCTGCTTCGTCGGCGGTCGGGCCGTGGGTGGCACGCGCATCGCGGCCGCGACCGCGGCGAACCAGGTTTAGTGAACGAATGCCACGCCCGCGGACCCGACGCGGGGCGTGCGGACTTCGGAAGATCGCACCAGGGCTCAATGGCAACAGCAATGGCAACAGGCTTCCGGCAGGACCGCGTGTCGCGCTCTGACAGAACTTTCGACAGAATCCCGGACAGAAAGGAGAAGGCCTGATTGACGGCAGAATTATCTCAGGTCATCTTTCTGTCGCGGGCATGTAAAACTGACCCGGCAGAATCCCGCTATAACCAGAAAATGCGCAAAACGGGGTAAGAGGGTGATCATAAAATACAGGGTGCTGTTTCTCTGTCGGGACAACGCGTCTCTCAGCATCATGGCGGAGGCACTGCTACGCGAACTGGCAGGCGACCGGTTCGAGGCATTCAGCGCGGGCGCAACGCCTGCCGCGCGAGTGCATGCGCTGGCCATCGCGCAACTGCGGCCGGGTGTGTCCGACCTGGCTGTTCTCAGCCCTAAAAGCTGGCATGAATTCACGGGCGACTGGGCGCCGCGAATGGACCTCGTCATCGCGATGGACGATTGCGTCGACGGACTCCACGCGCCGGCGTTCCCGGGTACACCGCGCTCGATCCGCTGGAATTTCGCCGATCCGCTCGCGCAGGACATGACGGAAGCCGGACGCTCGCGCGCTTTCGAAAAAGTGTTCTGGCAGATCGTGCGCCGCGTCACTGTGTTCATGACGTCGCCGCTCGACGCCTTGCCGGCGTCGGACTTCGCGACGGCCGCCGCGCCGGTCTCCGATGCGAACGAGATGCTATGCACGGGTTAGCCCGGCGCGTGCCCGGCCCCGCTCGATGCGGAGCGAGCGCGATGGCATGACGGTCGCCGCCCGGATAGCGGTCCTTCCCGGCGCGGGTGCATTCGACAACCGGAACAGGTGGCGAAGACCGGTTTGCCCGCGATCTGGCATCAGGAACGAACCGGTCGTGATACGGACACCTGTCATCCTGAACGGCACCCTGTTACCGCGCGGCATAAATAAAACAGATGGCGTCGCCACGAAATCGCAAAGCGGTGTCAAGGCGTGGTGCGAATACAAGCACATCGCTATACTGAAGCCGTCGATCACGTATTCGCCCACGCGCTGAACGAACCCGCGATCACCACGGCAACGCCTCGTGAAAACACCATTCGCGCAATCGCCGAACGTGTAACGCATACCCTTCCACCACACGTCGGGCGTGCTCCGTCAACCCAGGTCCGCCAGTCGCCGCACCCTTCATGAGCAACAAGGAACTTCTTAACCTGGCACAACTGCGCGCGTTCAGGCTCGTCGCCGAAACGGGCAGCGCGACGCGGGCCGCCGCCGCGCTCTTTCGCGCGCAATCGGCCGTGACGCGTTCCATCCAGGAGCTTGAACTGGCGCTCGGCGAGCCGCTCTTCGACCGTGGCCCGTCGGGCATGCTTCCGACGCCCGTCGGCCGGGCCGTCCTTCAGCGGTGCGAGCGGATCTTCGTGGAACTGGAGGAGCTCGCGCAGTGGTGCGCCGCGCGACAGGCGCGCAGGCGGCCAGCGGCTGAAGGCGCCCTGCCCGCCTGGCTGCTCAACACCCGGCGGCTTCAGTTGCTGACCGCACTGGCGCGTCACCGGCATATGCCGAGCGCGGCGAAGGCTTTCGGCATCAGTCAGCCCGCCGTGAGCGCCGCGATTCGCGTGCTGGAAAGCGGCTCTGGCGTGAGTCTCTTCCACCGCAGTCCGCGCGGCATCCTGCTTACGGTCGAGGGCGAAACGTTTCTGTTGCACGTGCGCCGCGCGTTGAACGAATTGCGGCACGTCCCCGACGATATCGCCGCGTTGCACGGCAAGATCCAGGGTGCGGTGACCGTCGGCGCGCTGCCGCTCGGCCGCACGCTGATCCTGCCGAAAGCGATCGCGCGGATGAGCGCGCAGCATCCTGGCGTGCGCGTCGTCACCGACGAAAGCGCCTATGAAGTGCTGGTCGCGAGCCTGCGCGCGGGCGACATCGATTTCATTCTCGGCGCGCTGCGCAACAACGACGCCAGCAGCGGCCTGAAAAACGAGCGGCTGACTTCGGAAGATCTGGTGGTGCTGGCGCGCCGCGACCATCCGCTCGCGCGGGCGCGCGATCTGACGATCACCGGCATGCGGGATGTGCAATGGATTCTGCCGCGCAGCAACGCGCCGACGCGCGCGCTGTTCGAAGCGCAGTTCAAGCGGATCAAGCTGAAGCCGCCGATGCCGACAGTCGAGACCGCCGACCTCGCGGTGATTCGCGGACTGCTGTTCGGCACGGACATGGTGGCCGTGCTATCGGCGCAGCAGTTGAACTATGAAATCCAGTCCGGCCAGCTGGTGGTGCTCGACGCGAAGCTGCACAACACTCGGCGCGAGATCGGACTGACCGCGCGCGCGACGGGCAGTCCGTCTCCGGCTGCGCGGGCGCTGATCGATGCGATCCGTCTTTCGGTGGTCGACGTCGCGCGCACGGTCGGCGCCGCGCATATCTGAATGCCGCAAGGCGGCTTCACGGCTGTGTGGCAGCGTGGCAGCGGCGAGGGTCGTTCGCTCAAGCCGGCTCCATCCCGTGACGAAGCTTCGCCGCATCGGCCTGCGGCGAGGCGAGAAACGACAGCAGCGCCTTCGCCACATCTTTCTGTCTGGATGCCGTGCAGAGGGCCGCCGAAAAAACCGTGACGATCTGGATTTCAGGCGGCAGCGGTCCGGGCACATCGATGCCCGCCACGTGCATCAACTCGCTCGACTGCTGGAAACCAATTTCGACGTCCCCGCGCGCGACGAGCGTGCCCACCGGAACACCGGGCGGCGCCTGCACGATGCGCGGCGCGATGGTCCCGGCGATCCCCCAGCGCTCGAACAGCCGGCTCAGGTACACCCCGCTCGGGCCCGTCGAATAGCCGATGCTGCGTGCGGCCAGTATCGCGTCGCGAACGGCCGCTTCACTGCTGATGTCGGGCCACGGCGCCCCGGCCGCCACCGCGACCGACACCCCCGAACGGGCCACGCCAACCCGGCCTTCGGAATCGATCCGGCCGGCTTCGGCGAGCCTGTCGAGTGCGTCGGCCGCCAGCACGACGACGTCGAACGGCTCGCCCTCCTGAACGCGCCGGGCAGCGGCGACGCCGCCCACCGACTCGATGATCACCGATCGCCCCGACAGCCGCTCGTATTCCGGGATCAGTTCAGCCAGCATCTCGCGCGTGGCCATCGAGGAAATGCCGGTGACCGGCTCATGCATGGTTTGACCGATGGCCATGTTCTTCGCCTTCTCAGTCGATATAGCGCAGGCCGGCCTGCTGCAACGGCTCACGCATGCTGTACATGTCCAGACCAAGCACGCCCGAGGCCAGCTTCGCACGCTTCTGGCCTTCGTTCGCCTCGCGCGCCACGGCCTTCTCGAGCACCGTGTGCGCCCATGCAGCGGGCACCACGACCACGCCATCGTCATCCGCGACGACGACGTCGCCCGGGCTCACCAGCGCCCCGGCGCACACCACCGGAATATTCACCGAGCCGAGCGTCGCCTTGACGGTGCCCTTCGCGGACACCGCCTTGCTCCACACCGGAAACCGCATCGCGGCCAGCTCGCTGATGTCGCGCACACCGCCGTCGATGATGAGCCCGCGTGCGCCGCGTGCCTTGAAGCTTGTCGCGAGCAGGTCGCCGAAGTAGCCGTCGGTGCAGTCGGTGGTGACCGCCGCCACGACGATGTCGCCCGGCTGGATCTGCTCGGCCGCGACGTGCAGCATCCAGTTGTCGCCCGGCTGCAGCAGCACCGTGACGGCCGTGCCGCCCGTGCGCGCGCCGGCATAGATCGGGCGCATATAAGGCTTGAGCAGACCGACACGGCCCATCGCCTCGTGGACGGTGGCCGAACCGAGCGCGCCGAGCTTCGTGGCGACGTCGCCGTCCGCGCGTTCGATGTTGCGATACACCACACCAAGTTCATACATGATCAAAGCCCCTTCGTTTTCAGTGCTGCGTCGAGGCGCGGATACACGCGACGCGCATTGCCCTCGTAGATCTTGTAACGCTCGTCCGCATCGACATGCGCGGCCTCGATATAGCGCTTCGTGTCGTCGAAATAGTGGCCCGTCTGCGGATCGATGCCGCGCACCGCGCCGATCATCTCGCTGGCGAAGAGGATGTTGTCGACCGGAATGACACGCGTGAGCAGGTCGATGCCCGGCTGGTGATAGACGCACGTGTCGAAGAAGACGTTGTTCAGCAGATGGTCCTTCAGCAGCGGCTTCTTGAGCTCCTGCGCCAGCCCGCGAAAGCGTCCCCAGTGATAGGGCACCGCGCCGCCGCCGTGCGGGATCACGAAGCGCAACGTGGGGAAGTCGCGAAACAGGTCGGAGGTCAGGCACTGCATGAACGCGGTCGTGTCGGCGTTCAGGTAATGCGCGCCCGTGGTGTGAAAACACGCGTTGCAGCTTGTGCTCACGTGGATCATCGCGGGGATGTCGTACTCGACCATCTTCTCGTAGACCGGGTACCAGTAGCGGTCCGACAGCGGCGGGCTCGTCCAGTGGCCGCCCGACGGGTCCGGATTGAGGTTGATCGCGACGTTGCCGTACTGCTCCACGCATCTGACGAGTTCGGGAATGCAGGTGGCGACGTCCACGCCGGGGCTTTGCGGCAGCATCGCGGCGGGCACGAAGTGCTCGGGAAACAGCTGGCTCACGCGGTAACACAGCTCGTTGCAGATCGCGGCCCACGTGCTCGAGACCTGGAAGTCGCCGATGTGATGCGCCATGAAGCTCGCGCGCGGGCTGAAGATGGTCAGGTCGAGGCCGCGCTCGCGCATGAGCTTCAGCTGGTTGCTTTCGATCGACTCGCACAGCGCGTCGTCGCTGATCTGCAGCTCGGAGACCTTCGGCGTCTCCGAAGGACTGCCGATGCCCGCGATCTGGCGGTTGCGCCACGCCTCCAGCGCTTTTGGCGCGGTGGTGTAGTGGCCGTGAATATCG
Source organism: Paraburkholderia sartisoli (assembly GCF_900107685.1). Taxonomy (GTDB): domain Bacteria; phylum Pseudomonadota; class Gammaproteobacteria; order Burkholderiales; family Burkholderiaceae; genus Paraburkholderia; species Paraburkholderia sartisoli. Next base: position 39,132 of record NZ_FNRQ01000016.1, read on the forward strand.
ATGATCATCGTCGCTCCTGACAACTG
>NZ_FNRQ01000021.1 GCF_900107685.1 Paraburkholderia sartisoli
AAAGGGGGTGAAAGGCCCCCTCGCCGTAAGCCCAAGGTTTCCTACGCAACGTTCATCGGCGTAGGGTGAGTCGGCCCCTAAGGCGAGGCAGAAATGCGTAGCTGATGGGAAGCAGGTTAATATTCCTGCACCATTGTTAAATGCGATGGGGGGACGGATCGCGGAAGGTTGTCCGGGTGTTGGAAGTCCCGGTCCTTGCATTGGAGAAGGCGCTTAGGCAAATCCGGGCGCGGAATTCAAGGGTGCGAGGCCATTCACTTCGGTGAAGAAGCAACTGGAAGTGGTTCCAAGAAAAGCCTCTAAGCTTCAGTTTAACAAGACCGTACCGCAAACCGACACAGGTGGGCGAGATGAGTATTCTAAGGCGCTTGAGAGAACTCGGGAGAAGGAACTCGGCAAATTGGTACCGTAACTTCGGGATAAGGTACGCCCCTGTAGCTTGACTGGCCTGCGCCAGAAGGGTGAAGGGGTTGCAATAAACTGGTGGCTGCGACTGTTTAATAAAAACACAGCACTCTGCAAACACGAAAGTGGACGTATAGGGTGTGACGCCTGCCCGGTGCCGGAAGATTAAATGATGGGGTGCAAGCTCTTGATTGAAGTCCCGGTAAACGGCGGCCGTAACTATAACGGTCCTAAGGTAGCGAAATTCCTTGTCGGGTAAGTTCCGACCTGCACGAATGGCGTAACGATGGCCACACTGTCTCCTCCCGAGACTCAGCGAAGTTGAAGTGTTTGTGATGATGCAATCTCCCCGCGGCTAGACGGAAAGACCCCATGAACCTTTACTGTAGCTTTGCATTGGACTTTGAACCGATCTGTGTAGGATAGGTGGGAGGCTATGAAGCGTGAACGCCAGTTTGCGTGGAGCCGTCCTTGAAATACCACCCTGGTTTGTTTGAGGTTCTAACCTTGGCCCGTGATCCGGGTCGGGGACAGTGCATGGTAGGCAGTTTGACTGGGGCGGTCTCCTCCCAAAGTGTAACGGAGGAGTACGAAGGTACGCTAGGTACGGTCGGAAATCGTGCTGATAGTGCAATGGCATAAGCGTGCTTAACTGCGAGACCGACAAGTCGAGCAGGTGCGAAAGCAGGTCATAGTGATCCGGTGGTTCTGTATGGAAGGGCCATCGCTCAACGGATAAAAGGTACTCTGGGGATAACAGGCTGATACCGCCCAAGAGTTCATATCGACGGCGGTGTTTGGCACCTCGATGTCGGCTCATCTCATCCTGGGGCTGTAGCCGGTCCCAAGGGTATGGCTGTTCGCCATTTAAAGAGGTACGTGAGCTGGGTTTAAAACGTCGTGAGACAGTTTGGTCCCTATCTGCCGTGGGCGCTGGATATTTGAAGGGGGCTGCTCCTAGTACGAGAGGACCGGAGTGGACGAACCTCTGGTGTACCGGTTGTCACGCCAGTGGCATCGCCGGGTAGCTATGTTCGGAAGAGATAACCGCTGAAAGCATCTAAGCGGGAAACTCGCCTTAAGATGAGATATCCCCGGGGCTTCGAGCCCCTTGAAGGGTCGTTCAAGACCAGGACGTTGATAGGTCAGGTGTGGAAGCGCAGTAATGCGTTAAGCTAACTGATACTAATTGCCCGTAAGGCTTGATCCTATAACAGGTGTGTCTCGACCCGAGTCAGTGCTTTGGCGCTTACTCGGGTCCGATCCCCGAAGGGGATGCGTGTGAATCCCCAGATGGGGTGCAGACACTCAGGTTGAGATCAGTGTTGTGCCAGAAACAACACAACCCCCCCGAATCTCCCTCTGGTGAGCATCACCAGAAACTACTTCTTCCCGATTGGCCGTGCTGCTCCACGAGCAGCACGGCAACCAGTCATGCCTGATGACCATAGCGTGTCGGTACCACCCCTTCCCATCCCGAACAGGACCGTGAAACGACTCCACGCCGATGATAGTGCGGATTGCCCGTGTGAAAGTAGGTAATCGTCAGGCTCCCCAGCAGCAACAGAAACCCCACCCCCTAAAGGTGGGGTTTCTGCGTTTACGGCCATTACCTAT
>NZ_FNRQ01000015.1:0-11331 GCF_900107685.1 Paraburkholderia sartisoli
AAAGATTGACGGGGTATCGGCGCCCAGATAGAATCTCGGATTCGTCGGAGCGTAGCGCAGCCTGGTAGCGCATCTGATTTGGGATCAGAGGGTCGTAGGTTCGAATCCTATCGCTCCGACCAACGAATATAAGGCTCTCAGGGGCATCGTGAAATTGCTGTCTAATGCGATGGCTAACGATTGTCTAATAAATTACTGACGCTTCAGGGCGCGGATAGCTTCGGCAGCGACTTCGAAGACGTCCCGTTCTTCGTAGCGCACTGCCGATTTCGCCATCTTATCGACGGCTTGTGCCGCTTCTTCCAGCGCCTGTTCGCGGATAGCGTTCACGAACGCCACGAAGCGCTCGGCTTCGTCGCGATCTTCGCCAACTTGCAAACCGTCAAAGCCATTGCCCTTGATAGTGGGGCGGTCTTCGCCTGTGTAGTGGCGCACAACAAAAGGTTCCATCACGCTGCTCTCCCGGGTATGCGAAGCCGAACATCTGCCACCGGCACGTCGCGCTGCTTCAGGTAAATCTCTGTCGTCTTCGTGTCACTGTGCGCTGCTGCGATCTGCAGCGCCTTGATGTCATACCCGGCGCGCTCCGCGTCCGTCAGCGCCTTCGCGCGAATCATCTTCACCGTGTACCCCTTGTCGGCCAGGCTGACGCGTTCAGTGGCGCGGTCCCATGCCGAGCGAACTGCCGTGGCGCCGTACGCCGTGCCGTCGAGCGCGTGGATCACTGGCGCGTCACCGATGCGCGGTTGCGCGTCGAGCGAACGCACGCGATCGAGCACCGCCTCGATCTCCGGATTGATCGTGAAGTCGACGGCAATGCCGCTTGAGTCTTCGGTCTTCGTCGGTACGAAGTGGATGACGCCAGCCGCGCGATCGATCTGTGACCACTTCAGCAGCCGGATTTCGGTCGAGCGCTGCGCGGTCAGATAGCACAGATCGACGAAGCACTGCATCATCGGGCCGGTGTTCACGCGGCCGGTGATCGTCTTGCCCGCTCCGGTCGTGTAGGTGTAGCTCAGCATCGCGGCGCGGATCGCGGCGAAGTCATCGTCGGTGATATAGACCTTGCTCGGCTTCGGCTTCTTGAGCTTCACTTCCTTGCACGGGTTTGTCTTGCGCTTGCGCTCGTCGACGCACCACTGAAAGAAACCTGACAGGAACGCGCGCATCACGCGCTGCATGCTCAGCTTGCCGGCGTACTTGATCTTCAGCCAGTTGTTCACGTCGCCCGGCTCGATGTCGGCAACGTTCGCGTTCCGAAAGCCAGTGCCGGCGTACTTGCCGTAGGACGGCCACGCCTTCTCTTTGTGCAGGTGCTTGTGCTTCAGCACATACGAATCTATCAGGGGGCGCATGTCGCCCGTACCTTCGGGCCGCTCGAAGCGTTTGCGCTCGGCGGCGAGGCGCTCGACCAGCATCGTTTCACTGTCGGTCAGTGCGCACAGCCTGATCCACTTGCCGGTGCGCGGCTCGACCCAATGCCACGCGCCGTGCTTCTGATACACGCGCGGGTACTTGGCTTTCTTGCGTTCAGCCATGATCAGTCGTAACAGAGTTCTACAGGTTGAGCCGTGCGACCGTCGGTCGCGGTGCCGTTCTTCTTTGCGAGCAGGGCGTCGAACTGGATCCACGTCATCACCAGCTTGCCGTCGGCGGCGCGGGTTACGTCGACACCGAACTCGTGCTTGAACCAGTCGGCCTGCTTCGAGTAGCGACGCTTGCCGGTGACGCGCACGAGATCGTCGTCGGCCATCAGTCGGCCATTCATAGCAACCCCACGAGGCGAGCCACCAGCGCCACAACGATGACGCCGCAGGCGGTTGCGATCTGGATTATACGACGTGCGGTTTCCGCCCCTTCCGCATCGATCCGGGTGAGATTGGGGGTCACGATGCGGGCCTCCGGTTGCGCGGTTGGGAAAGCGCTTCGGCCGCCAGGACGTTGATTTCCTGAAGGCGGCGCAGGCGCTGGTCGGGCGTCAGGTAATCGGGCATGTACGTGATCAGTTTGCGGATCACGGCCAGCAGTTCGGCTTCATTCATGGTAGTTCGTCTCCAAGAACGACACGCCGCTGCGGCTCGTTGCGCCACGTCGTCATGTCACGGATGAAATTGTCGACGCCGGTCTTGGTGTCGATCACGCGCACGTCGACGCCGACGGCGCGCAGCCGGGCAATCTCGCGCTCCTGACCTTCACGCGGCTTCTTGCCGGGCTTCTTCAGTTCGACCAGCACGACCGGCACGCCAAGGAATTTCACGAAGCGATCAGGGCCGTGGCGGCGCGCTACCCATTGCAGCTTGCGCTGCTCGCCGCCGTGCGCCTCGACCTGCGCCGTGAAGTAGCTTTCGACGTTCGCTTCAAGCATGCCGGCGTGCTGCGATGTCGAGGTTCAGGAGCTGCAGGCGCAGGTCATTCGACTGGCGCACGCAGAATTTCTCTGTGCGATCGAGCATGGCGCGCTCGCGCTGGATCGCTTCAAGGTGCGCAGCCGTGCGCGCAAGCCGGGCTTTGATCGCGAGCCGACGGAAGAATCGTTTCATGGTCTGCCTCAACTACTTGTTAGGTATGACCGTACTTTAGACTGTTCGGCGTAACCTGACAAGTATTTTTCTACCTGACATCAGTCCTTTTTGTACCGGTATCCGTCGAATCCACCCGCACTTAGGGGCAAACCCGCACCCCACGCCGGCACGGTCGCGATTAGTTCCGACAGGTGTTCGGCGTTGAAGTGGTCCGTGTCAGGCGTTTCGGTGAGCAGTTCGTCGTGGATCGACAGCACGATCTCGTAGCCGGCGGCTTCGACGCCCGGCATGTTGTAGAACAGGACGTCGCGCGCGACCGCCTGACACAGGTTTTCGAAGATCTTCCCGCCGTACGTTTTCACGCGCTGCCACTTCCGGGTGTACTGGTTCACACCCATGTACGAGATGTCACCGTTCTCGTTGACCTGCGGCGAGATGTAGCAAAGGCAGCGCCCGGACGGTAGTTGCACGCGCAGCCAGTCGCCATCGCGGCGCATCACGATCCGTCGTGCGCGCACGGTCGTGCCGGGCGAGCAGATCGCCTGTATGGCGGCTTCTTTCAGTTCGGACCAGTACGACTGCGTCTGCGGATGCGCGCGGCGCCACGCCCGCTTCAGGATGTCGCAGGCGATATACACGTCGCGTTCCAGTCCGAGCGTGCGCTTCTTTTTCGTGGCCCAATCCCATGCGCCGCGTGCTTCACGCAGCACGTCGGCGTCGACCAGATCGAGCGCACCGAACACGGCGGCGCGGATATCGTCCAGTTCCATTTTGTACGTCATCGTGAAAGTGACGAACGCGCCGACACCGCCTTCATAAGCGAGCGCGAGTTCCTGCACCTTGCCGAGCTGGCGACGGTCCTTCGTGACGTCTTCGACCTTGACGCCGAACGAGCGCGCGTACGCGAGGATGTACAGGTCGACGCCCTTGCGGATCGCTTTGCCCTTGGCATCGATGCCGGTGATCGTGTCGTAATCCCGGAACGCCTGCAACTTCCAGTCTTCGCCCGTGAGCCATGCCGCGACCCGGCCTTCGATGTTCGAAAGGTCCGACACGACCATCTTTTTACCGTCCGGCACGACGATCGCGCTGCGGATGATGTTTGCAGTCAGCCCCATGACGTTCGAGAAAACCAGATCCGCACCGTCGCTCTTCAGCGCATCGATGCCGAGCGCGATGTATCGATCCGCGTCGCCGTCGGCCAGCTTCTCGATGCTGAGTTCCTTCGCCATCAGACCGACGTCGGGGCGCGGCATGTTGCCCGGCTGATACAGGCGGTGCGCAATGCGGCCGGTGCGGTTCGCGCCGCAAAACTGGCCGAGCCCGCGCAGGCGCCCGTCGCTCGACACGCCACGCAGCAGCGTTTTGTACTTCGACGTGCTGGTCATCGTAGCTTCGAGCCGGATGCACAGCAGCTCGCGCAACGCGTCGGGCAGTTCGGGATCTGCAATACGGCGTTCGAGCGTGGACTTTTTCAGGTCAGGCAGATCGATGTCGTGCTCGGCGAGCAGATGCGCGAGCAGCTTGTCGCGCTGCGTGGCCTTCTGGACTTCGCCGTCGGTGAGTTCGACCGTGCGCGCGGCGAGTTCCTTCTGTGCCTTGTCGGTCGCGCGCACTGCGGCTTCGGCGAGCGCGGTGTCCATCTGCATGCCGCGCATGTTGATGCGCTGGTCGAGGAACCACAGTGCGCGCTCGTTCGCGTTATTCGGGTAGTTCCACTTCGGCATCTTCGCGTGAATCGCGCGCATGGCCGTGATGTCGCTGCCCGCGTACGCGAGAAAGCGCGCCCACTCGGCGGGGTGCGTCAGGCGCGTGGCGCGGCGCAGTTCGCTGAATGCCGGGCGCGGCTTGCAGAAAAGCTGGATCAGCGCCTTGCCTTCCTTGCTCTTCGCCTGATCCTGCGGCACGCCGAGAATATGGCACAGCAGGTCGAGCGAGCCGGGCAGGCTGTGTTCGTATGCCTGCACCATCGTGTCGCGCCAGCGGTCCTCGGGAATGCGCGCGTACAGTTCCGGCATCGCGTGCGAGAGCACGACGCGGTCGAACATGCCACCGTTTTGCCACCAGAACTCGTCGGCTTCGTCGACGGCCATGTCGAGATCGTCGGGCATGCGCAGATCCGCAGTGCGGTCCCACGTGCCGACCGGGCCATCGTCGACCGCCCAGGTGACGACCATCACTTCGGCGGGTTCGGCGTAGATGTGCGTGCCCGACTTCAACGGCGTGGGCGAGAACGTTTCTGTATCAAGCCAGAGTTTCATAGCAGGTCTAGATCCGCGTCGAAGGTGACATCGGTATCGAACTCTGCTTCGAGTTCCTGCGTGACGTTCTTGCCGCGCTTCTCGTATCGCCAGATCTCGAACGCGCCACCACCGAACGCCGGGGCGTTGGTGACGAGCCACTTCGCAGCCTGATAGAAGTCGCGCGCGCGCGTCAGCACGTGAGCGTGCCCGGATTTGTGGATGTGGATCACAGCGCACTCTCCGGGATCAATTCGACCAGATCGTTAAACCACTGTTCGGCCTGTTCTACCGCGTCAGATACATCGATTGCACGCACAACAAACCGGTGCGCGATGCGCCCGTGCTGCACTTCGAAAACTCCCGATGGTTTCGCCGTGACGATCAACTCGCCGAAACGATCGCTATGCACTGTCACGGGCGCGATCGGCGCACGCGTATCACGCGGCCATGCGTAGTGGGACGTGTAGTCGTGAAAACGAATCGAGAGCCTGCTGTATGCCGTCAGAGCCATCAGCGGGTGCGCGATCGCGTCGTGCACGACAGCCCAAAACAAAAGTTCCTTCTCGTTGCCGCAAGCAGCGCGCGGGTCGGTTCTCATAAAAGCTCCAGTTGTTCAAACGGCATGTCAGGCCAGAAACCCCAGCCCTTCGTCGCATTCGGTTTCCAGTGCATCACCTGCATGTTCATGTGCCAGTGCAGCCCGCACACCAGCTTCCCCGCCAGCGGCACGATGTGCTCCACCACGTGCATCTCGCCCGTCTCCCGCGTCAGCCTGGCGGCTTCCCGGTACATCGCCCGGATCGCTTCCATGTCCGTCCACTTCGGCGTCGCTTGCCACTCCCTGCGCCTGCGTCGCTTGCCACCCAAAGTGCCACCGTGAATAACCGGGGCGCGTCGCTTCTGAACAATAAAGAGCGGGCCAACGTGATAGCCCGTCGTGAGGGCAAGCGTAAGTTGCTCGCCCGAATTCGTCGTGCTCGCGCGGCGTGCCGTCACGATCAAAGAAACACGCGCGTGAGCCCCGGCGGTGGGTCGAGCAGCCGTAGCGGCCAGTCGTGCCGGGCCAGAAATATCCAGAGCAGTCGCAGTCAACATGGCCTGAGTGTTTGATAAGGTCTTTGATCACACAAAACTTCGTGCATCCGCAGTGGCACTTCCAGCCGCGTTTGTATTCGTCCGGATGCCGGTCGAGCGTGTGCCGAGCCCGGCACTTGTCTCGACTGCAGCGGATATGCCAGCGGGCCATGATCAGTTCAGCGAGAAGAACACGACGAGCGACACCGCGAAGCCGGTCAGAGCGCCGAGCAGGACAACGCCGAAGTCGGGATTAGGGAAGAGCCACACGAAGAGCAGGCAGAACGCCGAAGGCGAGAGCCACAGAATCAGCATCCAGACGTAGAGCAACATGACGAACCCCATTAGTAGTACTAAACCGGCATGCTCTGGCTTTCGCGCTAATGATTTAAGCGCACCGCGTTTGCGCACCCCAGCGCCGTGAAGTCGTTCGCGGGCGACGCGGGTTAGCGAGCCAGAGCTTTGTGCCACGCAGCCGGGCGTAGCTTGGAGACGTGCGCCCCACTCTTAGAGATGGCCCAAAGCCATTTCTAAGAGCCCCGCCCGTAGGCGGGACTGTCCTGCTCCCCCGTTATGCTGCTTCTACGTCGATCTGCGAGCGCACCTGATCGAAGAACGCATCGGCCGCATGCTTCAGGCTGTCGGTCACCGTTACGATCTGCGCGACCGCGAACAGCGCGTCGCTTTCGAGCTGGTCGGCGACGATATGTTTGCCGCGCGCGTCGAGCGTCGCGCCGTTGCCAGCCGTCGGACCACCCGTGGGCGACGCGGTGCTCGAATCCGTCGGTGGGGTGATCGGTGTCACGACGGGCGTGGCGGCATCCGCGGCTGCGCTGTCTGATGTAGACGTCGTGGGGGTCGATGCGCTCACTGTGGAATTGCCCGTACTCGTCACGCCAGCGTCGCTCGAAGGAGAAGCCGAAGTTGACGAGGTCAAGCCAGAGTCGTTTCCCACGTCAGCAGTAGCAGGCTCCGTCGCAGATGCCGCCGCACTCGCAGCGGCTTCCACGTTTCCCGAGTCAGTGCCAGGCGAAGACGTGCTCGTCGTCGACGGTGAAGTGCTTGCATCCACAGTCGCAGGAGTCGTATCGGTACCCGACGTATCGACAGGCGGGTTCGTTGTCGTCGACGTACCAGAATCCGTGCCTGTCATAGAACCGTTTCCCAGATCACCTTGCACCGACGGTTCTGTGCCATCCTGCGGTGTAGTCGACGGCTCGCTCGACGACGGGCTCGCGTCGATTGGGGTCGATGCCGGATCCGAAGACGGGGTATCGACCGGTGTGTCGGTCGAACCAGATGAAGCCGGATCGGCAGGGGCCGACGCAGGCGTAACGGGCTCCCCCGAATCACTCACCGGGGTAACCGGCGCGTCGGTGGTGATCGGGGTCGACGGGTCGACGATCTCGAAGTCGGGCTCGTTCGTGAAGTCTGCAGCGAGTGCTTCGAAGACATCGCCGGTCAGCTTGCTTTTGATGCGTGCCATGATGCTTACTCCTGATGTGCGAAAAAGAGTCCGGCGCTTGGCGCCGGGTATGTGCGCTTACGCGATGTCGTCTTCGGTTTCGGGCGTGTCGATCGCGCCCAGTTCGTCCTCGTTGAGCGGCGTGCCAGCGCTGAATGCATCGCCGTCTTTCAGGAACTGGACGCCGCGCAGCGTGGCGCGGATGCCCTTGCCGAACTTGTTGTCCTGCGCCCAGATCTCGACCGTGCCGTTGACGTAGCAGCCGGCGTACGGCTTGCCGTCCTTCTCGCTAAGCGGCGATGCGTCGCGGTCCTTGATGACCGGACGGCCCTTGTCCTGACCGCGCGACGCTGACAGCACGAAGTTATCGGCGTAGCCGTCGTACTCTTTCAGGTTGCCGTCGTACCAGCACATCTTTTGCGGGTTGCCCTGGAGCGTCTTCAGGATCGCATCGGCCTTGGCCTTCCACGCTTCGGCAGCAACAGCAGCGATGACCTTTTCCATCGTGGTTTTCTTCCACGACTTGTCCGGCTGCTGGGTATAAACCGTCTGGCCTTCGGGCATCAGGAAAGCGGCGCGGTAGCTGAACGGGCCAGCGCCTTCGAACTGCTTCGCCTCGAACAGGTCGGGGAACGACAGACGGGCGTTTTCGACTTTGATGATCGTCATGATGGTTATTCCTTAAAGAATTGCGGGTATTGGAGACGGACACGCGCGATAGCGGCTTCCATGACAACTTCGCGCATGAGCGGGTCTTTCATGTGTCGGACTTCCTGCGCCGCCCGGGCAAGCACCATGCGCGCTTCGGACGGCAGTAACGCGCTGAGCCCGTGGGACGATTTGAAAACGGGATTGGTGGTCATTTGTCCAGTTCCTCGATCAGCGCATCGGCGTGTGCGACCGCGCTCTGCGCGAAGTCGGACGGCTTGGCGTCGACGGCCGCCGAGTGAATCAGCAGACCCTGCAACGCCGACGATGCGATCCGGTCGCGCCGCGCCTTGCTGCGCAGCACTTCCTTCTTGATGTTGGCGTCGCGCTCACGAAGCCGGCGCTGCGCTTCGCGTTGCGGCATACCGCCATGCACAAGCGCGGCGACGATTTCGTGGTCGGTTAGCATAGGTCTTCCCCCTCGTCGACGGTCACGACGTTCCCGAACGCTGCGTTTTCCAGATCCGCGACGTTCCCGAACGCTGCGTTTTCCAGATCCGCGACGTACTGGGCCACGACCGGGTCAACGGCTTCGAAGTCGTCAGCCGGTGCCGCGATGACGAGCGCGGGGCGCTTGTCGGATTCGGGCGCCACCGACGGTGCGCCGTCGCGCTGGGTGATCAGCGCTTCTGCTTTCTTCCAGCGGCGCGGCGATTCTTTGGCGAGCAGCTTTTCGGCCTGCGTCGGGCTGATGACCTTGAAGTTGTACATTTGCTCCTGCTTCAGGCGCATCGACTTGAGCAGCGCTTCGGCGTCGTCGACGCTCGACCATGCGCGGGCACCTCGACGACCCTGCACGAGCTTCACGCCGGGCACCACGTTGCCGTTCAGCAGTTCGTACTCGATGCGGCCGCGCACGGCCTTGGCCCACGACTCGATCAGCGGCAGCGCCGGGTAGATCGTGCCGAGTTCGTCAGCCGTCAGCAGGTCGACGGGAAGCGTCTGACCTTTGTCGGCTGCATCGCCGATCGACTCGAAGTCCGAAGACATCGTATCGGTAACGTACTTTGCGAGCGCGGGGCACACGGCCTTGGCTTTGCAGAACTTGCACTGCTTCTCGCCGGGCACGAAGTCACCCATTGAAAGCGGCACGAAGTCGACCGAATCGACGTACAGCATCGCCTGCTCGGCTGCGGGCTTCGCGACGGTCTTGATCCACGTCTGCAGCGCGTCGGGCGTGATCACCCATTCGCTCGGCTTCTCGCTGATGCGCGGCTGGTGGATGACGATGCGCACGCTGGCGAACTCATAGAAGTCCTCGTGCTCGTTGCGCGCGGCTTCGGCGTAGATCATTCCCTGAAAGTTTTCGACGGCGCTCACTTCGACGCCACGACCGTACTTCAGGTCGATCACACAGATTTCAGCGCGGCCGTCAGACCAGACGGCAATCAGCACACAGTCGCTCGTGCCCTTCGCGCCTTTCTCGCCGGTGATGTGCGCGATCGACAGGCGCTGCTCGACGAACATCGTCACCGTGGCGCCGGTCAACTCGTAGGCGTGGATGCGCTCACGAACACCGTCGACATACATCTGCACGTAGTCGGCGCGCTCTTCGTCGACGTCGAACTCACGCTCACCGACCTTGATGATCCGACCCATGTAGGCGCTGGCATCGGTGCCGGCGTCCAGACACCACTTCGCGAGTTCGTGCGACGCGGGGCCGTCGTCAGCGAATTCGCTGCTGTCGTCGGGCTGGTCGAGTTGCGCGGCTGTGGACGCCTTGCAGGCGCTGGCATCGGTGCCGGCGTCCAGACACCACTTCGCGAGTTCGTGCGACGCGGTGCCGTCGTCAGCGAATTCGCTGCTGTCGTCGGGCTGGTCGAGTTGCGCGGCTGTGGACGCCTTGCAGGCGATCCACGTGTACGCGGACGACGGGGAGAGCAGAGCGTGTTCGCGTTCTTCAATGCGTGGCGCGTTCATGATCCCTCCGCAGCTTGGCGCCCTTACGCACGCGCTTGGCTGCAGCGCGTGCGATCAGGTCGCGTTGCAGGGCTTCGGAACGGTCGGCGTAGCGATCCGCCGCAGTGCGCGGCAAGCGGATTCGCGAGGTAAAGCCGAGTAGTGCCGTGGCGGCGAGAAACGAACCGAGAGTAGGGAAGCGCTTACGCATGGCTGCTTACTCCGACGCCATCGAAGCGGTTGCGTCGACGCGGCCCGAAAGCACGTCAAGGCAGAGCTTGAAGAAGTCGGCGTACTGGTCTTCGTCGAGCCCGGTCTTATCCGGCTTCGCGGTCACGGCCTGCGCGCCGAAGCGCGCCAGCACGGCGGTTGCCTGATCGCGACTGATCTTCGCGTTGATCGCGAGAATCGCTTTCTTCACGTTGTCGAGCGAGGCGTCGGCGTCTTTCAGTTCGGCGTACGTGTCAGCCGTCTTGCTGTGCCAGGGCTGCAGATCGGCGGTCAGCACGGTCGAAGATGACTCGCCAGTCTGTACAGACGCTTCGCCAGACGCATTCGCTGCAGCGTCCGCAGCCACATCCTCTTCTGCTTGCTGGATCGCCGACTTGCCGGTCAGCGTCGCATCCGACTTTTTTGCGTCGGCTTCCTTCTGCGCCTTGACCACGGCTTTGACGGCCGGGGACGACGCGGCAGCGGAGCTGGCCTGCGCGGTTTGCAGCGCGCCGGCTGCGGTGAGCGCGGCAATCAGCTCGCGCATCGTGGCTGTGTTTTCCTGCAGTGCGGTTTGCAGCGCGCCGGCTGCGGTGAGCGCGGCAATCAGCGCGCGCATCGTGGCTGTGTTTTCCTGCAGTGCGGCTTCGAGTGACATGGTTGTCGGCTCCGGGTTAGTAGTACTAAAAGCGATTTGGTGTTAGCGGCCTGAACAGGGGCGGCGGTTAGACGGCGGGGGCGAAAGCCGCGCGCTGTGTGTCGTACCAGTCCTGCGCCCATTCGAGCGCAATCTTCGCTGCCTGATTGGTTTCAGGCGTATCGCCCCTGCTGATCATCATGAAGAACCGTTCGGCGGGGCGCGACGGGTCTGGCGAAAGCTCGCGGTAATCGGCGCCGCGCACGTTGGCGATCGTGCCGACGAGGCAAGCGCAAGGGCCTTCGTAGGTGGAACCGTCAACGCGACCGTTTTTCAACGCGTCGATCAGTGCCGGAACTTCGAGCGGGGCTCGCGAAATCACTTCAATGAAATCAGCTTTGATCGGCAGCAGGTTCGCGCCTTCGAGGTCCGCGCCGCGGCGGTTCGCGCCGCGGAGGTTCGCGCCTTCGAGGTTCGCGCCGTACAGGTTCGCGCCGTACAGGTTCGCGCCGCCCAGCTTCGCGCCTTCGAGGTCCGCGCCGCGGAGGTTCGCGCCTTCGAGGTTCGCGCCGT
>NZ_FNRQ01000015.1:11451-44575 GCF_900107685.1 Paraburkholderia sartisoli
CGCGCCGCGGAGGTTCGCGCCTTCGAGGTTCGCGCCGTACAGGTTCGCGCCGCCCAGGTTCGCGCCGCCCAGGTTCGCGCCGCCCAGGTTCGCGCTCGATGCAACGGCGGCTTTGACCGTAACAGCGATGCTGTTGGCGTCAGTAACATGGGCGAAGAGAATCGCACCGGTCAGGATGTGCTTTATTTCGATCTTCATTTGTCAGGTTCTCCGTGAGGGGTAAACGTCAGCAGCCGCCGAGTTCGTCGGCAACGCCTTCGCTGATCAGATCGGCAGCAACCTCGCGCAGAAGGTGATCGGTCAACGCGCGCGCGCCGCCCTGTGACAGACGTCGCAACTCGATAAGGTCTTCCGCGAGCTGGCTCATTTCGATCTCCATCGGCTTTGTTTGGTAACGCCGTACACGTACTTTAGGGAGCCGCCGAACAGATGTCAAGTGATGCCGTACAAAATAAGCGAAAAAATACCCGCACTCGGCGGGTATCGATCAGAACCGGGGAGAACTGTCAGGTGCTGCGGTTCCAGTAGGCGTGATCGCGCCGTACGTGGCGGCCGCGCCAATGGACTGCGGCCACGCTAACGGCAAACAGCATGGCAAAGCCCAGCGCGGCGAACGCGAGTTCCGTTGCGATGTATTCGATCATGTCAGTGTTCTCTCCATTGTCCGGTTACCACGCCGATGACGCGGCAGTGCTCGTCGAAGGGCAGGTATTTGTTCGGCCATGACGGGTTCAGCGCGTGCAGCAGCACCGAGCCGTCGCTCTCTACCAGATACTGCTTGAAGGTCGGCACCGTTTCGCCGCGGCGCATCACGACCACCAGCTTTTTATGCGCTGCTTCCTTCGTGGTGTCGACTGAAATGAAGTCGCCATCCCGGAAGGATACATCGCCGCCCGGGTTGTACATGCTTTCCCCCACCACGCGCAAAACGAAGTCCCCCGGATACGGGCTTGTGATCCGCTCCAGGTTAATGTCTCTCAGGTCTTTTGCATTCAATTTTTCACCCCATTCCCCGGCCTGCACCCACGAGATGACCGGCAGCTTTCCGGCCGGTTTGTCCGTACCGGCCACGTTTCGGTCATCAAGCGTAGGCTTATTGTGAGCTTTTGAATCAGGGAGAAGGGTGGTTTTACTGTTGCTGTTCTCAAGCAAAAATTCAACAGTTGTATCTAGAGCATCCGCCAACCTGACAAGTTTGGCCTGATCTGGCCGCGTGCTTCCAGACTCCCATTCCGACACTGAAGAGCGCGTGATCCCGAACACATCGCCGAGCTGCTGCAGGGTCATGCGTTTCGCCTTCCGCTTTTCGCGGATCCGGTCACCGAGACTCATCGTTCGATCCCCCATACAAATTGTTGACTGTACGGCGATGCCTCACTATCATGTTCGGAAATACCTGACATGTGTATTGGGGTGACGAGTGTCGATCATTAAAGAAGCTGTTGACCGGGCGGGGAAAGCGGGGGCTGTTGCGCGTGCAATGGGCATCTCGCGTATCTCCGTCTACGAATGGATTGAAAAGGACCGCCTGCCGCCAGACCGTGTGCTCGCGCTTGCTGAGCTGACCAGCTGGGAATTCACACCCCATAAGCTGGCCCCTGAAAGGTACCCAAATCCGACCGACGGTTTACCCGTACCGGTGTAAGGGCAAGCCTAACACGGACCGAACATTAGCGGAAAAAGAATGCTGCTAGGGAATTCCCCTATGCAGCGTGGGGTTATTTCGTCTAAAGAAAAGAGGTTCGCGGCCGTGTCGAAACCGTCAGAGGCGGATCAATGAACGAACAGATTCTGGTCGACGCGCTCGCGCCGATCTTCTCCCGCGTCGTCACGTCCCACTGCTGGGTCAAGCACGACGGAAAGATGTCCCATTCGCGCCGCCCGCTCACCGCTGACAAGCTCCTGCACCACGTCAACGGTGGCCCGGCGTACGGCGCCGCGCAGATCGAGCCGGGCACCGCAACCACGCGCGTCGCGCTGATCGATCTGGATTCGCACAAGGGCGAGACACCCTGGAGCGTGATGCAGGCGAGTGCGCTCGACATCATGGCGAAGATGGAAGGCTTCGGCTGGAAGCCGATTCCGTTCCGGTCGTCAGGTGGTTCAGGCATCCACATCTATCTGTTATGGGATTTCCCGCAGGACGCGTACAGCGTGCGCTACGGTCTGCGCACCGTGCTTGAAATGTGCGGGCTGCGTGACGGCACGAAGGGGCTCGCCGCGGGCGAAGTCGAAGTGTTCCCGAAGCAGAACAGCGTACCGTCGGACGGGTGGGGCAACATGTTCGTGCTGCCGCTCGCCGGTAAGTCCGTGCCGCTCGATGCATTCGAGCTGGGCGACATGCCGAAGGCATACGCCGCCGAGATGGACTGGCCGGCGTCCGTCGACTGCCCGTATGTCGAGCGCGAAGCCGCCACGCCGCCAGCGCTCACCGATATTCCGGTCGAGTTCGCCACGCTGCGCGCCGCGCTCGATGCGATCCCGAACACGGGCGAGCTTGAACTCGACTATGAACAGTGGCGCGACGTCGTGTTCGGCATCCACCACGCGACGCAGGGGTCTGACGCGGGCCACGCGCTCGCGCACGAGTTCTCTGCACGCTCAAGTAAATACGAGCCACGTTTCCTCGACGAGCGTGTCTGGCCGCACATCGGCAAGACGTCCGGCACCGAACGCGCGCAGATCACCGGGCGGTCAGTGCTGCACATCGCGCGCCAGCACGGGTGGCAGGAACCGATCGAAGATGATTTCGACGTGGTGCCGCACGAGCCGGGTGAGGCTGCTGCGCGTTCGCGTCCCGGGTTCAAGCGCAATAACAATGGCGAGATCCTTGCCGTCATCAAAAACGTGGTCAAAGGGTTGTCCGACCCGTTCGAAGCGGGCGTGCATATCCGCTTCGACGAGTTCCGCGCCGAGATCATGCTCGCCGTCGAAGGCACCGCCGACTGGCGCGGCTTCACCGATGCCGACTACACCCGCCTGCAGATCCGCCTCGAGCAGCAGGGCTTCAAGAAGCTGACTAAGGAAATGCTGCGCGACGGCGTCTGGCTCGTGGCTGACGACAACCGCTTCGACAGTGCGATCGAGTGGCTGCGCACGCTGTCGCACGACGGCGAGCAGCGCATCGAAACATTCTTGCATCGTTATATGGGCGTCGCTGACACGCCGTACACCCGCGCCGTGTCGCGCTATATGTGGACGGCGCTGGCCGGGCGCGTGCTGTCGCCGGGCTGCGAAGCGCCCATGGCACCTGTGTTCATCGGCGGGCAGGGCGTCGGCAAGACACGATCCGTCAAGGCGCTGGCGCCGGCCATCGACTTCTATACCGAACTGAATCTGGCCGACCGTGACGCGGAAGCGTCGCGGCGCATGCGCGGCCGGCTCGTGCTTGAGCTCGGCGAGTTGCGTGGGCTGCACAGCCGGGATTCGGAGTCGATCAAGGCGTTCATCAGTCGCACGCACGAAGAGTGGCGCACGCTCTACAAAGAGTTCAACACCAATTTCGCCCGGCGCTTCCTGTTCTTCGGCACCACCAATCAGGAAGAGTTTCTGGCCGACGAGACAGGCGAGCGACGCTGGTTGCCAGTGCGCGTCGGCAAGTGCGACCCGGACGCGATCGAGCGTGACTGTCTGCAATTGTGGGCCGAAGCGCGCGACGTTTTCGAGTTGACCGAGATCGACTGGCGCGATGCCGAACGCCTCGCGAAAGACGTGCATGCCGACCACAAGATCTCGGACGCGTGGACGCCGGTTGTCGATCAGTGGCTCGACACGCCGGGCGATTTCGAAGAAGCGACATCCACACCACGAACACGTGATTTCTTGCGCGCAAATGACGTGCTGGTTGAAGCACTTCGCTTTGACGCGAAAAGCATCGGAACGCGCGAATTGATGCGCATTGGAAAGGTTTTGCAAGCCGTGGGCTACATGCGCGTGCGTCAGTCGATCAACAAAAAACAGCAATGGGTATGGGTTGTTCCTACCTAGACCACCATCTCCGGTTAGGTGGTCTATGCGCAAAGCCTTATGAAATAAGGAACGTTCCCACCTAGACCACCTAGACCACCTTTCTATATCAATACTGCGTGAGATATATAGGGTGAAAAAGGAAACTTTCCAAAGTAGGGGGGTTAGGTGGTCTAGCAGTCTAGGTAAAAAATTACGCGCTCAGAGGTGAACATGGCAAAGCGAATAGTCGGGGTAAATGAGCGGGGTTTGCGAGTTGGTCAGGACCACCAGCGCGCGAAGCTGAGCGATGCGGCCGTCGAGATGATCCGCAAGCTGCACGAGGAAGGAATGTCGTACAGCATGATCGCCGTGAAGTTCGAAATCAGCCGTATGCAGGCGTGGCGCATCTGCAACTATCGCGAACGCGGGCAATCCGCTACCCGGTTCCGGACGCTCGCGTAACCATACCGCGATGTCAGGGCGTGACTATCACGCTCATGAACCTGAAACTGACACCTGAAAAATTAACCGCGTTTCTAACGATCCTTGCCGACACTGCGAATGTGACGGCAGCGGCGAACGCGATTGGTGTCGCACGTCAAACCGTCTACGCATGGCGTGAATCAGACGCCGAGTTTGCTGCCGCGTGGCAACGCGCCGAGAAACTTGGTGTTGAGGGGATGAAAGACGAGGTCAAGCGCCGCGCGTTCGACGGCGTCGACGAACCGGTCTTCTACCAGGGCGCCGAGTGCGGCACGATCCGCAAGTACAGCGATACGCTCGCGATGTTCCTGATCAAGGCTCACGATCCGGCTTACCGCGATAGCTCCCGCGTTGACATCGGTAACGCGGACGGCAAGCCTTTCGAGATAAGCGACGCGGACGCAGCAACTGAAGCCGCGAAGCTCATTGCAATCGGACTCGCGCGTAAAGCCGAACACGAGGCCGGCGACGATCTGCTGTGAACCGCGCCGATATCGAAGCCGCACTTCCCTTCATGACGCCGGGTGAGCGTCACCAGCTTTATTCGCTGCTCGCTGCGACGAAGAAACTGTGGCGCCCGTTGCCCGGGCCGCAGACCATGGCATACGAGTCCGACGCCGACGTGATCGGCTTCGGTGGCGCGGCCGGTGGCGGCAAGACCGATCTCGCAATTGGCAAGGCACTCACCCAGCACCAGAAGTGCATCGTGGTCCGCAAGAACGGGACCGAGCACGTCGGCATGGTCGACCGTATGGGCGAACTGCTCGGCACGCGCGACGGATGGAATTCCAAAGACGGGATATGGCGCCTGCCCGATGTGCAGGTCGAATTCGGCTCCGTGCCGAACATGGGCGACGAGCAGAAGTATCGCGGGCGCCCGCACGACCTGATCATCTACGATGAAGCTGCGGAAATCCCGCAAATCCAGATCCGTTTCCTGATGGCGTGGAACCGCACCACGGACCCCAAGCAGAAGTGCCAGACGCTGCTCACATTCAACCCGCCATCGTCCGCTGAAGGGCGCTGGCTGATCGAGTTCTTCGCACCGTGGCTCGATCGCAAGTACCCCGGCAAGCGCGCGCTGCCGGGCGAGTTGCGCTGGTTCGCCACGGTCGACGGCCACGACATCGAAGTCGCAGACCGCACGCCATTCGAGCACGGCGGCGAACTCGTGATTCCGCGCTCGCGCACATTCATCCCCTCACGCGTGACCGATAACCCGCACCTGGTGGGCACGAACTACGTGTCGCAGCTCCAGGCGCTGCCCGAACCCCTGAGGTCGCAAATGCTCTACGGCTCATTCGAAGCGGGCATGGAAGACGACGCCATGCAACTGATCCCCACCGAGTGGGTCGACATCGCCATGGCGCGCTGGACCGCTCTGCAGGCCAGGCCGCCTATGGATTCGATCGGCGTCGACGTGGCGCGTGGTGGGCGCGACAACACGATCATCGCGCGCCGCCATGGCATGTGGTTCGACGAAGCAGTCGTCAAACCCGGCAGCGCGACACCGGACGGCCCCACCGTGGCCGGCAACGTGATCGCCGCACTGCGCGATGGTGCGCCGATCCACGTCGACGTGATCGGAGTCGGCTCGAGCCCGTACGACTTCCTGAACCAGATGAGCGTGCAGGTGTACGGCGTGAACGTGTCGGAAGCCGCGCGCGGCGTGGACAAGTCGGGGCGGCTCCGGTTCTTCAACCTTCGCACCGAACTCTGGTGGCGCATGCGCGAGGCGCTGGATCCGCTCGCGAACAACGGCATTGCGCTACCCCCTGACAAACGCCTCGCAGCCGATCTGTGCGCGCCCAAGTGGCGCGTGCAGGGCAAGACGGTGCAGGTCGAGTCACGCGAAGACATCGAGAAGCGCATCAAGCGGTCCCCTGACTGGGCATCCGCCTACGTGCTCGCGCTGATCGACACACCGAAGCTGCACGACCTGACGCGTAACCATACCGCGCGGCACGACGAATACGATCCGTACGCATATTCGATGCCGCGCAACCGCAGCGAGCACAACCCCTACGCGTAAAGGAATCCGGCAATGGCCGTCGTCCGCGAATGCACGTTCGATGAACTCGCCAGTGCGGCGGGCTTCGACGCGCTCTGTGCGGAATACGCAGCAGAGTCGGGGCGCATGGCCGAGTTCGGCCCGCCGAAGGTTGACGTGGACGCATACCGGGCGATGGAAGCCGCAGGCATGGCGCACTGCATCGGTGTCTGGTGCGACGATGAACTGACCGGCTTCGGCGTTGTGACGCTCTCGGTCCTGCCGCATTACACGAAGCTGATCGGTTGTCTCATTTCGTTCTTTGTCGCTGAGCGTGCCCGCAATGGCAGCGCAGGCACGCAGATCCGCAAACTTGCCGAGGACATCGCGAAAGAGCGTGGCGCACTCGGCATGATGATCAGCGCACCAAGCGAAAGCCGGCTCGATGTGATCCTGCCGCGCAGCGGATATCGCGCAACGAATCGCCTGTACTTCAAGGGCTTCGGTCAATGAACGCGGTCGCCGAACGCTCACCCGCGCTTGTCGCGCCCGACGCGCAGACCCTTAGCCGGTTGCGCGATCTGGATGCAGCAATGCTCGCGCTGCCGCAGACCGAGATTGCCATCGATCACCTGATCCACGGTGGCATGTACGCGCGTACAGCGCACGTTCCAGCCGACCAGCTGGTATCGGGCGCGCTGCTGCACCGCGCAACAGTGCTCGTGATTTCCGGCGACGTGACGGTTTTCACGGGCACCGATGCGGTACGGCTCACCGGCTTTCACATCCTCCCCGGCAGCGCCGGGCGCAAGCAGCTATTTCGCACGCACACCGAAACGCACATGACGATGGTGCTGCGCAGCGACGCGCAATCGGTTGACGAAGCCGAACACGAATTCACCAGCGAACCGGAACTGCTCATGAAGTCAGCCGGCAGTGTCACGATCACAGGGGAAAAAGCATGAGCGGAGTTATCGCCGGTATCGGCGTCGGCATTAGCGCTGCTGCGGCCATCGCGTCGCACGTGCAGGCCAACCAGCAGGCCGCTGACACACGCGGGCACGCCGGTGATGCAGCCAACGCAGCCAAAGCCGCAGGCACCGCACAGAAAGCCACGGCGGCCGATACGTCAGCGCTCAACCCCGGCGGCACGCCCGCTGCGGCTGGCGTCAACAGCGGCCCGGCATCCACACTGCTCACCGGCTCGGGCGGCGTCGCGAACGCCGCACTGAATCTCGGCGGTGGCGCGGGGCTGGGCGGTAACACTCTGCTCGGCTCGTAATGGCGACGCTGCTCACGAACGACCAGACCGCGCTGCCGGACGCGTCCACCGACAAGCCAAGCCAGTCGGGCGGGAATGCGAAGCCGGTCAAGACGCGTAAGGAACTGATTCTGCAGCGCTGGTACGCGCTGAAGAACGAACGGTCATCGTGGATCCGCGAATATAAGGACATCAGCAATGTCCTGCTGCCGCGCGCCGGCCGGTTCTTCGTCGAAGACCGGAACCGCGGCAACCGGCGTAACCAGAACATCTTCGACAGCACGGCCACGAAATCGCTGCGCGTGCTTGGCGCCGGACTGATGGCCGGTGCGACATCGCCCGCCCGCCCGTGGATCGCGCTCAAGACGCCGTATGACGATCTGAACAAGAAGCACTCGGTCAAGACCTGGTGCGCCGACGTCACGAAGCTGATTCTCGACATCTTCAACCGGTCGAACGTGTACCGGTCACTGCATTCGATGTACGAGGAAATCGGCGCGTTCGGTACGTCGGTGTCGATCATCATGACCGACTATCAGGACGTGATCCGCATGTACCCGCTGACGGCCGGCGAGTACTGCATCTCGACCAGTGACCGCGGCGAAGTCGACACGCTCTATCGCGAATTCCAGAAGACCGTCGCCCAGCTCGTGAAGCAGTTCGGCTACGCGAACGTGAGCGACAACACACGGAGCATGTACGACACCGGCAATCTGGACGTGTGGCGCACGGTGATCCACTGCATCGAGCCGAACGAAGACCGCGACCCCTCGAAGTCCGACGCGCGCAACATGGCGTGGACGTCGACGTATCTTGAGATCGGCGGCTCGTCGGACTCGCAACAGTCATCGAACATGGGTACGACGGGCGGCGACAACGCGCTGCTGTCCGTATCGGGCTTCAAGAAATTCCGCGTGGTGGCTCCCCGCTGGTCGACCTACGGCGGCGACATCTACGGCAACGGGCCGGCAATGGACGCGCTGGGCGACATCCGCCAGCTTCAGCACGAGCAGCTTCGCAAGGGTCAGGCAATCGACTACATGACGAAGCCGCCCCTGCAGATGCCGACGTCGCTGAAGAACCACGATATCGACACGTTGCCGGGCGGCGCGTCGTACGTGGATTCGGCAACCCCGAACGGTGGCATCCGTACGCTGTTCGACGTCAATCTGCGACTCGACTACCTGCTGAGCGACATCGAAGACGTGCGTTCGCGCATCAAGAGCGCGTTCTACGAAGACCTGTTCCTCATGCTCGCGAACAACACGAACGCGAACATGACGGCGACGGAAGTCGCGGAACTGCACGAAGAAAAGATGCTGATGCTCGGTCCGGTGATCGAGCGCCTGCACGATGAACTGCTCAAGCCGCTCGTTGACGCGGCCTTCGACATCATCGTCGAAGCGGGTCTGCTACCGCCGCCCCCACCGGAACTGGCCGGCGTCTCGCTGCAGGTCGAGTTTGTCTCGATCCTCGCGCAGGCACAGAAGCAGATCGGCACCAACTCGATCGACAAACTGACGATGGCGCTTGGCGCTGTCGTCACGATGCAGATCAACGCGCAGCAGCCTGTGACCGTGCTCGACAACTTCGATCCCGACGGCTGGTACGAGCAGTACACCGACGCACTCGGCACCGATCCGGGACTCGATGTCGACCCCGATCAGCGCGACGCAGCACGTGCAGCGCGCGCCAAGGCTGCGCAACAGGCACAACAGCAGGCCGCGATGCAGCAGGCCGCAGAGACAGCGAAGACGGCCGCGCAGGCACCGACTCAAGGCGGCGCAAGCAATGTGCTGTCCGACACCATGAGCAACCTCACCGGATATACAGGCGGTCCGCAATGATCTCGATGAAACTCACGCCGGCTGAAGCCAAGGCCGAAACGATGCTCGGCGATGACGAGGAAGACGGCGGCCCGCAATACCCGTACGGCCTGACGATCTGCCTCGATGACGACCTGTTCGCCAAGCTCGGTCTCGATCCGGCAAACCTGCCGAAGGTCGGCGCGGTGTTCTACATCGAGGCGAAGGCCGAAGTGTGCAGCACCAGCCAGTACGCCAACCAGAACGACACCGACACCAGCATCTCGCTGCAGATCACGGACATGTCGCTGTCTACCACCGACGATGACGCGGGTAAGCCCGACATCGCCAATCGTCTCTACGGTAGCTGACCGTAACCATACCTCGAATACGCGCCCCTATATTCCGCACACATGAGCAGCGACTTCAACCCGACCGACCTTGCCGCGCTCGACGAACAGCGCGTCGCAGCTAAAGAGCAATCGCGCTTTGAAGCCGTGGTCGAGATGGACGATATCCGCTGGCTCATGAGCGGCAAACGTGGCCGTCGATTCGTGTGGCGCCTGCTCGGCGACGCCCGGCTGTACCAGCAGTCGTTCGACGGTAACGCGAACTGGTCGATCTTCAACGAAGGCAAACGCAGCATTGCGCTAAAGCTCATGGCACAGATCCATTCGATCGAAGGTGGCCTCGAACTCTACGCGCAGATGGCGAACGAAGCGCAGGTAAAGGACAAACCAAATGGCTTACCCCACCACTGATAGCCAGGCGGCACCGGCAGACGCGACCAGCACGGCGGCAAGCCCCGCCGATGCATCGCAGAGCCAGGCAGCAACGCCCGATGCCAGCACCGCGCAGGCAGCGAGCACCGAAGCAAAGCCGGTTGAAGGCGACGCTGCGAAGCCAGGCGAAAAGCCTGCCGACGAAGCAAAGCCCGCTGAAGTCACATACGAATTCAAGCTGCCCGAAGGCGTCGAGTTCAAGGGCGAATTACTGGACGAGCTGAAGACGACGGCGAAGGAACTCGGCTTGACGCAGGAGCAGGCACAGCGTGTTGCGGATCTCGGCGCCAAGCAGGCGCAAGGGTTTGCGGCGCAGCTGGTCGCGCAGCAGAAGACGCTGACCGATGAATGGGCGCAACAGACCACGACGGACAAGGAAATCGGCGGCGACAAGCTGCCGGATAACCTGGGCGTCGCGAAGAAAGCGCTCGACTCGTTCGGCACCCCTGCGTTGAAAACGCTGCTGAATCAAAGCGGCCTTGGCAATCACCCGGAAGTCGTCCGGTTCATGGTCAAGGCGGGCAAGGCAATCAGTGAAGACGGCCAGCTCGTGACAGGTGCAGCAGCGCAGGCAGACCGCGCCGCCAAGCCGATCGAGAACCGTCTCTATCCGAACCAGAAATAAGGGGCGCACACCATGGCCGTGCTTGGAACCAAGAATCCCACGCTGCTCGACGTAGCGAAATCGCTCGACCCGTACGGCACGACTGCCGACGTGGTCGAACTGCTCAACCAGACCAACGAAATCCTGCTGGATGCGACGTGGGCCGAAGGCAACCTGCCGACCGGCCACCGCACCACGGTTCGTACTGGCTTGCCGTCGGTCGTATGGCGCCGCATGTATGGCGGCGTGCCGGCGAGCAAGTCGACGCGTGCACAGGTCGACGAAGCGTGCGGCATGCTCGAAGCACGTAACGAAATCGACGTGAAGGCCGCAAACCTGAACGGCAACAGCGCCGCGTTCCGCCTTTCGGAAGCCAACGCGTTCCTCGAAGCGATGAACGAAACGATGGCGCAGACGCTGTTCTACGGCGACACGACGGTCTTTGCCGAGCGCTTCAACGGTCTCGCCACGCGCTACAGCACGATCTCGGGCGCCCCGAACGGCAACAACATCGTTGATTGTGGCGGCACGAGTTCGAACAACTGCTCGATCTGGCTCGTGAGCTGGGGCGATCAAACGCTCACCGGCATTTTCCCGAAGGGCACGAAGGCCGGGATCATCCACCAGGACCTGGGCGAAATCGACGCGTTCGATTCGAACAACAACCGTTTCCGCGCTCTCGCTGACCGCTGGGAATGGAACTGCGGTGTAGCGCTGAAAGACTGGCGCTATACGGTGCGCGCGGCAAACATCAACGTGGCCGATCTGGTCACGTCGACTGCGCCGACGTTCCCGGGCGTGAACGGTACGTCGCCGGTCAGCCTGCCGGATCTGCTGATCGAAATGACCGCGCGCCTGCCGCGTCAGGGTGTTGGCCGTCCGGTGTTCTACGTGAACCGCACCGTGGGCAAGATGCTGCGCCGGCAAGCGATGAACAAGTCGCAGAACGCACTGAGCATCGAAGTCGCTCAAGGCCAGATCACGACGATGTTCCTCGGCATTCCGATCCGCATCTGCGATCAGTTGCTGTCGACTGAAGCCCGCGTCGTCTAAGCGAAGCGCAAAGGTGCAGGCCGTCTCGGCGGCTTGCTCTTAAACGAAACAGGAGTAAGCACCATGATTATGGATCAACAATCCCTGTTCTCGGATGCGCAGGCCGTCACGGTCACCGCGAATTCGAGCAACGTCATCGACACCTTGCCGGGCGGTCAGAACACCAAAGCCGGCATTGGCGACGGTCAGGATATCCGCCTGTTCGCGCAGGTCAATACGACCTTCACGGCTGGGGGCGGCGCCACGATGGTGATCGCGCTCGTGTCCGCTGACGATGCCGCGCTGACGACCAACGTCATCACGCACTTCGCAACAGCCGCGATCGCCGTCGCCTCGCTCACTGCCAAGTCGCGCCCGGTGCAGCTCGCACTTCCGTACGGCAAATATCGCCGGTACGTCGGGCTGCAGTACACGGTGGCAACCGGTCCGATGACCGCTGGCGCGATCACCGCGGGCCTGGTCGAAGACCTGCAGACGCTCAACGGCACGGTCGATTACGCGAAGGGCTTCACGGCCTAAGCGGATACCGGGCTTCGGCCCGGCTCATTCGATCGAACTGGAGCGTAAGACATGGGTATCAAAGTTATCGCAACCGCGCCGGGCTACTACGGTCACTACCGCGAAACGGGCGACGAGTTCGAAATCGCGGACGAGCAGGCGCTTCACCACTCGTGGATGGAGCGTGCAGACGGCAAGGCGATCAAGCGGCCGAAGGTGGCGCAGCCGCAAGCCACGGGCAACAACCCGGCTGGCGCGTTGCCGCGTAACCCGGACATCGATCCCGACCTGTCGTAAAGGGCTTGCGCATCGGTGAGTGATTACGGGAGCCCGCGTGGTTCCCGTTTCTATTTGAGGGGTGTGCATGATGTCTAACACGAACCAGCGCCCGGGCGCGAACCCCGTGAGCCTGACCAACGACCTGTTTGAAGTCCTGCAAGAAGGCTATCGCGTCAACATGACGGGGGCGCAGCTCCTGGCGGGACTGGGCGCGATTCGCACGACCACCGCCAGCGCCGCAGTCGCGCTCGGTGACGTCACTGTGATCGTCGACGCGACGGGGGGCAACAACACGCAGACGCTGCCTGCCGCAGCGAGTGCGACCGGGCGCGAGTTCGTCATCAAGAAGAAAGACGCCTCGGCGAACACCGTCACCGTGAAGGGCAACGGCACCGAACTTATCGACGGCGCCAACACGAAGGTCATCGCCGCGCAGTACGGCACCGCGCGCGTGAAGTCCGACGGCGTTCAGTACTGGGTGCAGTAATGGCGAGCGAAGTCGACATCTGCAATCTGGCACTTGCGCACCTGGGCGATCGCGCCACGGTGTCGAGCATCAGCCCTCCCGAAGGCAGCGCGCAGGCCGAGCATTGCGCCCGGTTCTATCCGATCGCACGTGACATGGTGCTCGAAGCGCATGAATGGGGTTTCGCGACGAAGCGCGCGAATCTCGCGTTGCTCACCGATACGCCGCCGCCCGGCTTCCAGTTTGTCTATCAGATGCCTGTTGATTGCCGCAACATCATCGACCTGATCGACCCGAACGCGCCGACGTTCTTCCCGATCGACGAACGTTGTGGGCACTGGCAGGACGATGCGTTCACGATGCCAGCCGTGCCATACGAGCTCGAAGCGCGCGGCGACGGAACCGCCGTCTTTTACACGAACCTTGAAAACGCGATTATTCGCTACGTCGCGAGCGTCACCGACACGACCAAGTTTAGCGCACAGGTCGTCGACACGATCGCCTGGCTGCTGGCCGCGTACCTGGCCGGGCCAGTCATCAAAGGGGACGCTGGCGCCACCATGGCGGGGGCGTGCATGAAGGCGTATCAGATCAGCCTTGCGCAGGCGCGTACCAACGATGCGAACAACCGGCGCCGCTCTATCTCTCAGTCGCAACGCCCCGCGCCCTGGCTCCAGAACCGATAATGCCGAACATCAAGAACCTGCTCCGTTCGTTCGCCGCCGGCGAGATCACGCCGGAATTGTTCGGGCGCGTCGATCTCGACCAGTTTCAGACCGGGCTTGCCCTGTGCCGCAACTTCATCACGTTGCCGCACGGCCCCGCGGTGAACCGCGCTGGCACGGCGTTCGTGCTGGCGGCGAAGAACAGCGCGACGCGCTCGCGCCTGATCCCGTTTACGTATAGCACCACGCAGACGATGGCGCTCGAATTCGGCGTGAACTATATCCGGTTCCACACCAACGGGCAGACGCTGCTGACCGCCGACGGCACGGCGATCTATGAAGTCGCGACGCCGTACGCCGAAGCCGACCTGTTCGACCTGCATTACGTGCAGTCGGCCGACGTCATGACGATCGTGCATCCGAACTATGCGCCGATGGAGTTGCGCCGCATCGGCGCGTCGAACTGGACACTCACCACGATCAGCTTCGTGTCGTCGGTCGCAACGCCGACCACCGCGCCGACAGCCGTAGCCACGCATGGCAGCACCGGCACACCGGTCTATGTCGACTACACCTATTTGTACACCGCGCTGTCGTCGACCGGTGAAGAATCACTGGCATCGCCGACTGCGACGTGCAACAACGATCTGACGCTCGCGGGCTACACGAACGCCATCTCGTGGGCAGCGCAAGCGGGCGCCACACGATACAACGTGTACCGCAAGTTTCAGGGCATCTATGCGTTCATCGCGCAGACTGAAGACACGAGCATCGTCGACAACAATATCAGTCCCGACACCGGCACGACACCGCCAGAACTGACGAACCCTTTCAGCGGAGCCGGAAATTTCCCGGGCGCGGTCAGCTACGAGCAGCAGCGCCGCGTCTTTGCGAGCACCGTCAAGCTACCGCAGAACATGTGGATGACGCGCACCGGCACCGAGTCGAACCTGTCGGCCAGCACGCCGTCGCGCGACACGGATGCGCTGACGTTCCGCATCGCAGCGCGCGAAGCGAACACCATCCGGCATATTGTTCCGCTTTCGCAGCTCGTGCTGCTGACGTCAAGCGCCGAGTGGGCAGTAACCGCCAACGGATCTGCTACGCAGGCGCTGACGCCGAGCACGCTGTCGGTGCAGCCGCAAGGCTATACCGGCGCGTCCAACGTCGTGCCCGTCACCGTCAGTAACTCGCTGCTGTACGCGATGGCGCTCGGCGGTCACGTCGGCGAGATGACGTACAACTACTATGCTGGCGGCTACGTCACGCAGGACATCAGCCTGATGGCGCCGCACCTGTTCGACTTCTTCACGATCGTCGACATGGCCTATTCGAAAGCGCCGTACCCGATCATGTGGTGCGTTTCTTCGAACGGCACGTTGCTGGGGCTCACCTATTCGCCCGCTAACAAGGTGTCTGCGTGGCACCACCACGATACTGACGGCGTGTTCGAATCCGTATGCGTCGTGACTGAAGGCAGTGAGTCGGTTCTCTATGTGATCGTCAATCGCACCATTCAGGGCGCGCAGGTCCGCTACGTCGAGCGCATGCACTCGCGCAAGGTCGAAGTGCTGACCGATAGTTTCTTCGTCGACGCAGGCGTGCTCTATTCCGGCACCGCGACCACGACGATAACTGGCCTGAACCATCTTGAAGGCAAGACCGTCAGCATCCTCGCCGACGGCGCCGTGCAGCCGCGGCAGACCGTGACGGGCGGCGCGGTTACCCTGCCGGTGGCTGCAAGCATCGTGGCCGTCGGCCTGCCGATCACGGCCGACCTGCAGACGCTGCCCTTCTCGTTCCAGGCGCAGGGGTACGGGCAGGGCATGCTGAAGAACGTCAACAAGGTCTGGCTGCGCGTGCACAACTCGTCGGGCATCTTCGCTGGCCCGTCGCTCGACGAGCTCGTGCAGTACAAGCAGCGCACCACCGAGCCATACGGATCGCCTCCCGCGATGATCACTGGCGTGATCGAACTCGACCTGTCACCGGGCTGGGATGACGACGGCTCGGTGTATATCCGCCAGTCGGACCCGCTGCCGCTGATCGTGGCATCGATGACCATCGAAGCCGCAATAGGGGGCTGATTTGGCAAAGCTGATCGTGCGCGACGTGCGCGACGGGGATCTCGAGTCGATTGCCGCGAATCTGCGCAACGCCGACATCGAAGAAATCCACGGATCGACCGGGCATCGCGACTGCCTCGCGGTGATGCGCCAGGGCGCTGAAACGTCGGCGATGTTATGGACGATCGAAGTCGATGGCGAGCCCGCGGGGTTGTTTGGCGTGGTGCCGACAGACGGCATCGGCGTGCCGTGGATGCTCGGCACGCCTGCGCTTGAACGCGCGCCGAAGCAACTCACGAAGCTGGGCCGCGCGTACGTAACCTTAATGCACGACAAATACGCGACGCTGCTGAACTATGTTGATGCCCGCAGCCTCAAGTCGGTGTACTGGCTCGCCCGGCTCGGCTTCACCGTACAGAAAGAGACTGAGCCCTACGGCGTTTTCGGCTTGCCGTTCCACCGCTTCGGGATGAATCGATAATGTGTCTGCCCAATCTCGTATCTGCTGCCAGCGCCGCCAGCGCGACGACGGGCAGCGGCGCGCCGTACGCATTCGGCGGATCTGCGCCGGCTGACACATCCAGCATTTTCACGCCTGCAAACACGAATCTTGCGCTGGGCACGGCAGGAGGGGCTTTCAGCCTGATCGGCGCAATCAGCAAGGCGAACAACACCGTCACGGCCGACAACGCGCAAGCAAACCAGCTGCAGACGAACGCCGTCAACGCCGAGCAGGCTGCAGCCAGTGCCGTCACGTCGGGCATCGGCACGGCGGCGAATACCGAAACAAAGGGCGCGCAGACCGTAGCCTCGCAGCGCGCGGCGATGGCAGCGAACGGTATCGATGTCAATGCCTCCGGCACGGCGCAGAACGTCCAGAAGAGCACGCAATACATCACTGACCAGAACGTGGATACGATCACGGCGAACGCCGCGCGCACCGCCATGGGCTACACGCAGCAGTCGCAAAGCGATAGCGCGAACGCGGCCGCATACCGCGCCGCCGCAGCGTCCGTCAGCCCGACCATGGCGGGCGCAACGTCGCTGCTCACCAGCGCGACCGGCGTCGCGTCGAACTGGTATCGCAATCAACGCGCAGGGGTTTCCTGATGCCTGTAGTTCCGTCACTCGATCCTTCACAGCAGGTAACGCCCAGTCAGGCGCCCGACGTTCAATCTTCGTCGGTGGTATCCGCCGGGCTGCTCGATCAGGGCGCGCAGCAGGTCAGCGCGGCCGGTGATGCGCTCGGGCAAGCCGCGAACGCGCATTCGCAGGTGATCATCGACGCGCAGAATCTGGCAAACCAGACGCGCGTGAACGATGCCGTCAACCAGCTCAAGACGACGCAGCAGGATCTGATGTACAACCCGCAAACGGGTGTGCAGTCACAAACCGGCGTCAACGCGATCCAGCGCCAGAGCGGCATGAGCCTGGCCGATGAATACACCGGCAAGCTCACCGATACCGCGTCGCAGATCAGTTCGCAGTTGACGAACCCGATGCAGTTGCGCATGTTCAACGAACAGGCCAACGATATCGCCACGCAGTTTCACGGCGCGACGACGGCATGGGAAGGCCAGCAGTTCAAGTCCTACGCGCTGTCAACACAGCAGGGCACGGTCAAGCTCGCGTCCGATCAGGTCGCGCTGAACTACAAAAACCCCGACCAGATCGACGCCGGGCTGCAGGCTATCGACGCCGCGACGTATCAGGCTGGCAAGATCAACGGAAGCGCCGCAACCGAGATCGAAGCCAACCAGAAGTTGATGAAGAGTAACGCGCTCACGGGCGCGATCGACGCGGCACTGCAGCAGGGGCAGACGACGTACGCAAATCAGTTGCTGGCGAAATATTCGCCGCAGATGACCGCGAACGACATTCTTCAGGTCAACGGCAAGCTCAACAGCTACATCGGCACGCAGGTCGCAAGTCAGGTGGTGGGCGGCGTGATGACATCGGTCGCACCGCAGATGTCGAACAGCCCGATCTCGCGCATGGTCGCGATCACTGCGCAAAGCGAATCGGGCAACCACGAGACGAACCCCGACGGGTCGACCGTCACGTCGCCCAAAGGCGCGCAGGGCTCGATGCAGGTCATGCCGACGACCAACACCGATCCCGGTTTCGGTGTTCGCCCGGCGGGGGACAACAGCCCGCAGGAACGCGCACGTGTGGGCGCGGACTACCTGACCGCGATGGTCCAACGGTACGGCGATCCGGCAAAAGCGTGGGCCGCATACAACGCCGGGCCGGGCGCGCTCGACGACGCAATGGCTAAGGCCAAAGCCGCAGGCACGCCGAACGCGTGGATGCAGAACCTGCCGGCCGAGACGCAGGCGTACGTGCAGAAGAACGTCGCAGCATACCAGTCCGGTGCCGTCAACACGACGCGCCCGGCGCTGGTCGACGTGATCGCCCAGGTGCGCGCGAATCCGGTCCTGCAGCAGAAGCCCGAATGGATGGCGAATGCTGTCACGCTCGCGACGCAGCAATACAACGAGCAGACGCAGGCGATCGATCAGCGCGACGTGGCCGCAGTCGCACAGGTGCAGCGCACGCTGTCGGCAAATCGCGGTAACTGGTCGTCGATCAACCCGGGCGATCTCGCGGCGGTGAATCCGAAGGATATACCGGGCCTGCAGACGTACGCAAAGAGCATGTCGGAAGGTACGAACAGCACGAACACCGCGCTTTACCAGACGCTCGTCACGTCGCCGCAGATCATGGCGAGCATGACGAACGACCAGTGGCAAGTGCAGGCGCAAAACCTGTCAGTCGACGATTTCAAGACGCTCTCGAAGCAGCGCGCCGACCTGATCAACAACACCGGTTCGAACGCGCCCGGCAGTCTGAACCTGCGCGCGGTGAACGAAACGTTGTCGCAGCGCCTGCAGTCGATGGGCGTCAATCCGTATCCGAAGATGACGGGCTTCAACTCCGATCCGGAAGCGGTGTCGCAAGTCGGCAGCATTCGCCAGTTCGTCAACGAAAGCATTCTCGAAGCACAGCAGCAGGCCGGCAAGAAGTTCACCGAGGCTGATATCGAGAAGCATATCGACACCCTGTTCACGAAGTCGGTCACGTTCCAGAATCGTCTTGACCTTGGCTTCACGTCGATCCAGCGCGCGCCGACCACGGTGAACCTGATGGCGATCACGCCGGACCAGATCCCCGACGATGTGCTGCCGAAGCTGAAGGCCGACTTCAAGGCGAACGGCGTGCCGAGCCCGTCGCCGGGCCAGTTGCTCGGCGCTTACTGGCACTTCAAGACGCAGCAGTCCAAAACCGCGAGCAACCCTTAATGGCTGACATCATCGTTCCGGATTCCGGCACTTCGTTTGAAGGCAAGGTCACGCCGCAATCTGCTCCAGCGCCGACGGTGGCGCCCGCTGCCGCACCTGCCGTGCCGACTGTCAGCCCCGCGGCGTCATACCTGCAGAGCACCGCGCAAACCGCGCAGAGCAATATCGCGCTCGCGGTTGGCGCGAACCCGGATTACGAAGCCGAAATGCAGCGCCTCGCGCAGCAGACCGGCACGCCGGTCGATAGCGTGAAGGCGTTTCCCGACGTGGTGAAGCAGAAAGCCACGGTCAACAGCATCGACTTCCAGAACCTCGCGAAGCAGTTCCCAACCACGGCTGCGTTCTACCAGTCGCAGAACAACGCGAAGATCGCGCACGACGATGTGGGCGGCTTGCAGTCCGTCGAGCAGGCGACGACGAATCTCGGTCCGGCCAGCAATGTCGTGCCGCTCGCGCCCGGCACGGCGGGCTATTTTCAGCCCGACAACAGCCCACTGCCGCTGCGCGAACGCCTGCTGAACTGGGGCCGCAACCTGTTCGGTATGGGCGACGCGGTACCGACCGGCAATGCGCAGGGCGCCGGCGGCGCGCAGGCGTTCATTCAGAACTATGCCAAACAGAATGGCATGACCGTCGGGCAGGAGCGTGACGCCGTGGGCGGCATGTCGGAAGTGCCGACGCAGTTCGCGCAGGGCTTTGAGAACTCGTTCACCGCCGGGCTTGCGCCTGACGTGAACGGCCCGGCACAAACGACGGCGGGCGGTGTCGCCAGCGGCGCGGGTAACCTCGCAGGCTTCATCGCAGGCGCGCCGTTGAAGCTGGCCGCAGGCGCGGTCGAGAAAGTCGGCGGTTCGCTGCTCGAGCATGTGGCCGGCGAGTCATTCGCGAAAGCCGCGGCAAAGGATGTCATCGGGCAGGCTTCGACGCTGGGCCTTGCGAGCGCGATCACTGCGACGGGCGACGCGCTCAACCAGAACAGCCCCGAAGCTGCGTTGACGACGATCGGCCTGCAGGGTTTGCACGGCGCAGAGATGGGTGGCGTATTTGGCGCGGCCGGGCGCGTGCTGCCTGACGCCACGCTCGTACAGACTCTCGCGCGCGTGGTCGGTGTGAACACTGCGATGGACGCGATTCAGGGTTCGTCGCCTTGGGATGACCGCACGACTGCACAGAAGGTAATGGACTACGGTCTGAACTCCGTGTTCGCGCTGCACGGCGCGGGCCGCGCGACGGGCGCGTGGATGACGGACGCCGCGCGCGCGGATGTCGCCATGGGCGACGCGCAGACGCTGGCGGATCTCGCCACGTCGGCGGCGAACTCAAAGCTGCGCCCGCGCGATCCGCAGGCATTCAAGGATTTCGTTGCGACGGCCAATGCCGACGGCCCGGTGCAGAACGTGTACGTCGACGGCGCCACGCTCGCGAATGCGCTCAACCAGTCGGGCGTAAAGATCGGTGACGTGGAAGCGACCATGCCGCGCGTCGCGCAGCAGTTGCCCGAAGCGCTCGCCACGGGTGGAGATGTGTCGATCCCGGTCGAAGACTTCGCGACGCACATCGCGGGCGGCCCGCTGCAGGACGCGCTGATGCCGCATCTGAAGACCGACCCCGACGGCATGACGCAGCAGCAGGCGCAGGAGTTCTACCAGTCGAGCAAGGACACCTTTCAGCAGGCCACCGAAACCGCGACCGCAGACAAGGCCAACGATGATGCGGTGGCGGCGAGCGCGCAGGCGGTGCACGATAACATTCTCGGCCAGCTCACCGAAGCGAACCGCTTCCGGCCGGACGTGAACAAGGTCTACGCCGCGCTGGTGCGCGACAGCTACACCGCAGCTGGCGCACGCGCGGGCCTGTCGCCGGAATCGATGTTCGAACGCTATCCGCTGCGGATCACGGCTGACGATGCGCCGGGCGCCAACGCGCTGACACAGGAAGCGCGCGGCAAGCTGTCGTTTAGCGACGACATCACCAGCGCGCCCAGCACGATCACGCTGAACAAGGATGCCGACCTGTCGACGTTCGTGCACGAACTCGGGCACTTCCAGCTTGAAATGCTCAACCACATGAGCGGTCAGGAAGGTGTGCTGCCGGAAGTGGGCGACGACTTCAAGGCCGTCACGGACTGGATGGGCACGACGCCGGAAGCGTGGCGCAATATGTCACTCGAGGAGAAACGCCCACTGCATGAGCAGTTCGCGCGCGGCTTCGAGTCGTACCTGTTCGAAGGCAAAGCGCCGACACCGGAACTGCAGGGCGTCTTCCAGCGCGTGCGGGCGTGGATGGTCAACGTCTACAAGTCGCTGCAGAACCTGCACGTGCAACTGTCGCCCGAAGTGCGCGGCGTGTTCGACCGGCTGCTCGCGACGAATGACGCGATTCGCAGCGCTGAAGCCGAGCGCGCGTACACGCCGATGTTCCACACGGCTGAAGAAGCCAGCATGACGCCGGAAGAGTTTCAGGCATACCACGCGCTCGGCAACGAAGCGACGCTCGAAGCGTCCGACGAACTGACGGCGCGCACGCTGCGCGACATGCGTTTCACCGAGATCGCGAAGGAACGCGCGGCGAAGGAAGTGAAAGCGGACGTCGCCGCAAAGCGCAGCGCGATCCGCGAACAGGTGAAAGAGGACGTGGCGAAAGAACCGGTCTACGCGGCGCAGGATTTCATGCTGGGTCAGGCGAACAAGGAAAACCAGATTCCGGCCGATCTGGTTGCCGAGCGTTTCGGATTCACCGACGCCAAGGAAATGACGTCGGCAATCGCCAATGCCGAGCCGCGAAAGGGTGTCGTGGAAGCGTTGACCGACCAGCGGATGCTCGAAAAATACGGCGACATTACGTCACCGCAGGCGATGAACGCCGCAGCAAATCAGGCCATCCACAACGAAGTGCGCACGCGCTTCATCGCGACCGAGTACAAAGCGCTGTCTAAAGCTACGGGCGGCGTTCGCGTGCTCGAAAAGGCGGCGAAGGCTGTCGCGGAAACGACGATCGCGAAGGCGCGCGTACGCGACATCAACGCTTCGAAATACGGTGCTGCTGAAGCGCGCGCCGGCAAAGCCGCTGATGCCGCGCGCCTCAAGGGCGATCTGACTGAAGCCGCGCAGCAGAAGCGCAATCAGTTATTGAACAACCAGCTTGAAAAGACCGCACGCGCAGCAGCAGCCGAAGTGCTCAAGTCGCTGCAGTACCTGAAGAAATTCAACAAGGAAAGCACGCGCGCCAAGATCGACGTCGACGTGCGCGACCAGATCGACGACATGCTGTCGCGCTTCGATCTGCGCACGAACCCGGTGGACACGCCCACGCGCCAGCAGATCAACCTTGAAAAGTGGGTCGAGTCGCAGATCGACGCGGGATACGCTCCGAACGTGTCGCCCGACATGCTCAATCCGACGTTCCGCACGCCGTACCGCGACATGACGATGGAGCAGTTTCGCGGTCTGCACGACGCCGTGCAGTCGCTGGAAAAGATCGGTCGCGACCGCAAGACGGCGATGATCAACGGCGAAAAGCAGGACATTCAGGAATACGTCAACGAGCACCTGATTCCGAAAATGCAGGCGCGCGGCGAGCAGTTCAGCGACGCCGAGATTTTCGACAAGCCCGCCGATCGTAGCAATAACCCGTTCAGGATCGCGCTCGACCACCTGACGTCGCAACTGCGCGCGCTGCGCGCCCAGCTCAAGCCGCAGGAATACAAGCGCAACCAGTACGATATGCACGAGTTGCTGGGACCGTTCGGCGAGGCGATCTATGAACCGGTGTTTCGCGCGAACTATCACGAAGTCGACATGCTCAAGGGTATGTCGGACGACTTCCAGAAAATGGCCGATCACCTGGGCCGCGAGTGGCAGGACAGCCTGAAAGACGGCGTGGTGAATACCACGCTGATGGACGTGAACCGCAGCACTGACGGCCAGCAGGTTCCGCTGCGCATGTCGCGCGGCCGGATGCTCGGTATCGCGTTGCACGTCGGCAACGAGTCGAACTTCGACAAGATGACGCAGGGCTGGAAGTGGAACCCGCAGGACGTGTGGCGCTTCCTGCACGACAACATGACCGAAAAGGACTGGACCGCTGTGCAGTCGGTGTGGGATCAATACGACAAGCACTGGCCTGACATGGCCGCGATGAATCAGCGCCTGGGCAACACGTCGCCCGAACGTATCGAGCCGCGCGCCTTCAAGACGAAATTCGGTGAGCAGCGCGGCGGCTATGCCGCGATCAAGTACGACCCGCTGCGCTCGCGGCGTGGTGAGAAGGAAGCCGCAGGCCGTGCGATCGATCCGTCGAAAGGCTTGTTCGGTAGCAGTTTTTACCGCGCAGACACGACGACCAACGGCTCTCTGAACGCGCGGAACCATGGGTATACCGATGTTGTGGATCTGGACTTCCACACGATCCCGCGAGCGATGACCGAATCGATTCACGATCTCGCGTATCGCGAGGCGCTGATCGACGTGAACAAGATCATCGAAAACGGAACTTTCCGCCGGCAGTTCCAGAAGACGTACGGACCGGAAGCGTACCGCTCGCTGCAGGAGTGGCTGGGCAAGACGGCCAATGCCGACAATCAGGACCGCGAGATCGGCGCGCTGGGCAAGGTGCTGCAATACTCGCGTACGGGCCTGGTGATCAACGGCATTGCATTCCGCATCTCGACTGTGCTGAAACACGGCGGGTCGGCCGCAATCAAGACGGGCGGCTACTTCACGGGCGGCGGCGAGAAGTTCCTCGCGCAGCGCTTCGCCGCTATGGGCACGAACTACGCCGCCGAGATTCGCGGCGCACAGGACAAATTTCCTGAGATTCGAGCGCGGCTGTTGCAGCAGGATCGCGACTTCCGTGCGATGTCGGCAAACCTGTTCGAACCGGAAAGCAAGATAAGCAAGGCTGAGCGCTTCGGCCACGCCGCCGTCGCGTGGTCGGACATGATGACGGCCGTGCCGACCGCATGGGCGGCGTACGACCGCGCGGTCACCGTCGGCATCCCGAAGAACATGGGCGGCACGGGCGAACCAATGACCGAAGAGCAGGCCGTCGCCTACGCGAGCAAGGTCGTGCGCGAAGCCCACGGCAGCAACATCACGTCGGCCCGCTCGATGGTGATCAACAACAGTTCCGAAGCGGTCAAGATGTTCACGACCCTGTACGGCTTCATGAACAACACCTATGGGCAGGCCGCCGACATTGCGGACAAGCTGAAGACCACCGGCATCAGCAACCCGCAGACGCTCGCGCGCGGCATTATGGCGCTGATCGTGCCGGCGATATGGGCCGGGTACCTGACCGAAGGACCGCCGAGCGATAAGGACGGCTGGGCACACTGGATCGCGAAGTCGATCGGCACCGAAGTCGCGGGCATGGTGCCGTTCGTGCGCGATGCTGCTGCCATGGTCGAAGGCTACAGCCACGCCGGGCAAGTCGGCGTCGAATCGTTCCTCAATACGCTCGTCGGCGCGGGCAAGGATGTGTACCACCTGGCCACTGGTCAGCACGTCAACGCGCCGATCAAGGACATCGCGAACGCCGCCGGCATGGGCCTGCACATTCCGGGACTCGGTCAGGCCGGCGGCTCGGTGCAGTATCTGGCCGATGTTGCTGCCGGCAAACAGCACCCACAAGGGCCGCTTGACCTGGCCGAAGGCATTGCATTGGGCCGCGCGCCAAAGCATTGACGTAACCATACCCCGTTGTTTCAACTGGAAAATCCGTGCATCTTTTAGGGGTGCACGGATGACCGTTTCCAGTTCGATCCGCAAGGCGGGGCCGTTCGCAGGCAACAACGTTGCGACGACGTTTCCTTTCAATTTCAAGATTTTTGCAAAGGAAGACGTCAAAGTCCTGCTGGTCAATCCGAACGGACTGTCGACGCGGCTCGTGCTCGACTCCGATTATTCGATTCAGCTAAACGCCAATCAGAATTCGAGCCCCGGTGGCTGGGTCACCTACCCAATCAGCGGCACGCCGCTCGCCACCAGTTACCAGCTCGTCATGCTGGGCGATCTTGCTTACGATCAAGAAACTGACATCACGAACGGCGGGGGCTTCTACCCGAACACGATCGAGGATATGTCGGACAGGTCGACGATCCAGATCCAGCAGCTTGCCGAAATCACGTCACGCGCACTGGTCATCACCGAAGCCGAAAGTACCTCACCCGTTCTACCGAATGCGCAGAGCCGCGCCAATAGCATTGTCGGCTTCGACGCGCTCGGTAACCTCGAAATGCTTGCGCTGACCCCCGCCGTCGGTGCGGGCGATCTTAAGGATGAACGTTTCGTCGATGGTACCGACTATGTGTCCGGCACGTCGACGACGATCACGCTGTCGCGCGTGTACGGAAACAAGGCGAATCTCGGGGCGGTGGTGATGCAGGGTGTGGTGCAAGACCCGAATAGCTACGCACTGAACAACGGCAACAAGCTCGTTTTTGATGCGCCGATTCCGCTTGGCGTTGGTGTGGTCTGGCTCAAGGGCGGCACCACGCTGTCGGTCTACCTGCCGCCGGCTGGCTCGGTCGGGGATACCCAGCTTCAATGGGGTAACGTACTCGGCCGGATTGTCGATTCTATCGTCGCACTTCGCCAGCTTAAATCCATCACCTATACCCGGGCTTTCGTCACTGGGTATTACGCAGCCAGCGACGGTGGCGGCGGCGCTTACCAGTACCAGCCGGGCGACACGACCAGCGCGGATAACGGTTGCACGATCATCGTCGGCGCGGACGGCGGCCGCTGGTATCTCCAGCATCACGGGAGCATCGCGCTCGCTCAAGCAGGCGGCAAGCAGGATGGCGCGACAGACGACCTGGCTGCGTGGAACCGGCTGCTCGCGCTTCCCAACATCGAGATCACTTTTACTGGCACGTCCCTCGTTTCCAATCAGGTAACGATCGTCAACAGCAACACGACGATCCGTGGCCTGACAAGGAACGCCGGGCTTCTCGCGAAGGCCGGGCAGAACTTCCAGTACGTGCTGTTCGGCAGTGGCCTGTCGAATATCCAGTTGCGCAACTTCACGGTCGACGCCAATCAGGCGAACCGCGCTTCGGTCCTGACCACGACCGGCTATTGCGTTCTGCTCACGTCATGCAGTGGCTCGCTGGCCGACGGCATCACCGTCCAGAACAGCATCGGCACCGCGTCGCTGTCGGCAGTTGGATTTCAGTTCGGCGGTGTCGGCAGCAACAACATCATCCGGAATTCGTTTGCTCTGAACTGCGGCATTGCTGGAAAACCGTCTGACGGGTTCTACTGTTCGAACGATTTTTCGCTGCTCGAAGGCAACACGTCGATCAACTGCTTCGACACCGGTCATGTGCTCGAAGCGTGCAGCTTCAGCACGATCTCGGCATGCCGCTCGATCGGTTGCGGCTCGGTGGGTGCAATCACGAACTTCATGTCGACCAATACATACGGCAACCAGATCATCGGTCTGACCGGGCGAGACTGGAACGCGTCCGTCACCGGGGGCGTCCAGATCGGCGCGCTTGGCACCGGAAACCTGTGCGATACGAAGATCAGCGGTTTGAGCATGAGCGGCCTCGTCAATGCGGCCGGCGCTGCGATCAACATCCGACAACCGAGCACAGGCATCGTCGACGGGCTCAGTCTTGATTGCAGTATTCGCGGCGGATCCGCCCAGGGGATTCTGGTCAACGGCCAGAACATCAACATTAAGGCAAATATTCAAGGGCACACGCTGGACGGTATCCAGGTGCAGTCGGGTAGCAACATCGTCATCGGCGGTGCGTCGACCATCAAGGGAGGTGCGTATGGCGTCACGACCCGTGGCACGTCGGAAGCCAGCGCGACCGGCGTTCGATGCGTAAGCCAGAGCAGCTATGGGCTCTACGCGTTCGACACGTCGACGCTTACAAGCCTGATGAACAACGTCACGTCGCCGGGTGTCCTGTACGAAGGCAAGGACGCGGGCGCGACATTGAACCGCATGACGTTGGTCAACGGTCAATTCTCGATTCAAAGCCTGGTTGGCAGCGGCCCGACCGGAACACTCAACAACAAGTTCAACGTTGTCGACGGCGGTAACAACGGCAAGGGTGCCATTCCGATGTACACCGCATAACGAATTGAAACGGGGCCTTCGATGAATAAAGACATCGTAGCGAGCGCGGCGCTGGCAGCACCGGGATACGTGGCGACAGGAAGCTGGTTCGCCGGTTTTGACCTGCCGCACTTCGTGATGGTGCTGACAGCGATTTCGCTGGTGTTGAGCATCGCACACACGATCGTCAAGTGGAACCGAAAATGAATGCGGAAGCGCTTGCCCGCGCGCTCGGTGTACCGGTATCGCGCACCACTGTGTGGGCCGACCCGATCAGTGCTGCGATGGCGTTATGGGCTATCGACACCGATGCGAGACAGGCGGCATTCATTGCGCAGATCGGGCACGAAAGCGGGCGGCTCGTGTACGTGCGCGAGCTTTGGGGGCCTACACCAGCGCAGGCGCGATACGAAGGGCGTGAGGATCTCGGCAACACGCAGCCAGGCGACGGAAAGCGATTCATGGGACGTGGCTTGATCCAGATCACGGGCCGTACGAACTACGCGAAAGCGGGCGGTGAACTGGACTTGCCGCTGCTGGAGCAGCCCGAGCTGCTGGAGCAGCCGACAAACGCCGCACTGTCGGCCGCATGGTTCTGGAACGTGCACGGGCTAAACGAACTCGCTGACGCGGGCGACTTCGCCACGATCACGCGCCGGATCAACGGCGGCATGAACGGTTACGCGGACCGGTTAGCGCTGCTGGCGCTGGCGAAAGACGCACTTACAGAGGTGTGATATGGCATTTGGAATTGACGACGCAATCGCTGGTGTAAGCAAGCTGCTCGACGACGGCATGAACAAGATCTGGCCGGACCCGGCCGCCAAGGCAACCGCCGAAGCAACGTTGATGAAGGCGCAGACCGATGCCGCGCTGGCGATGATGCAGCAGCAGATGTCGGCAATCCTCGCCGAAGCGAACAGCAAAGACCCGTGGACGAGCCGCGCGCGGCCGTCGTTCATGTACGTGATGTACATCATGATCCTGTGCGGCATCCCGATGGGCATCCTGACGGCCTTCAGTCCGCAGACAGCGGTCTCGATCGCGCAGGGTATGAAGGCATGGCTCGAAGCGATCCCGACGGCGCTATGGGGCACCTTCGGTACCGGTTACGCCGGATACGTCATCGCGCGCAGTTATGAAAAAGGCCAGGGGGTGAGTAAGTGAACTGGCTCAAACGCTATGCATTTAACTGGCTTCGCCTTGGTGACGTGGCACTAAACGTCGCGACCGGCGGCGATGCAAACGAAATGCTCAGCTCGCGCGCCGGCAAGCAGATGCTCAAAGGAAAACGCTGGGCCTGCGTGCTTTGCCGAATTCTTGATCGCATTCCGTTCTTCGGTCCCGGCCATTGTCTGAAGTCGATCAATCCAGACGATGGCGCGAACGCCACTATTCCCGACTGAGGCATACATGAAACGACTTCTCAGCATTGCGCTGCTCGCGGTTTCGTCCGTCGCCTTCGGTGCGACGCTTGCCCCGGTTCAGTTGTTGAGCCCATCCGGATCTACAACCGGACAGGCAATCGTGTCGACCGGCGCATCAAGCCCGCCGGCGTGGGGTAACGTATCGATCGCCACCCTCACCGGTATTCTGCCGGTGGCGAACGGCGGCACGAACGCATCCAGCGCAAGCGGCACCGCGCTCGACAACATCAGCGGGTTCGCCGGTACCGGATTCCTGACCCGAACTGGCGCGGGCGCCTATGCGTTCCAGAGCGCCACCAACGGCATCACGCTCGGCAACCTCGCGCAGCTGCCGGCCAACACGGTGCTGGCAAATGCCACGAACGGAACCGCGAATGTCACCGCGTTTGCCATGCCGAACTGTGGCCTGTCTTCTTCGGTGACGTGGACGGCGGGCACGGGATTCACTTGCACCTCTGCTGCTGCCGGCGTCTTTTCCACGATCACCGCGACCACGACTAACTCAACCAATACCGTGACAGTCACGGATACAGGCACGAGCGGCGCGAATATCAAGCTGGTGGGGAATGGCGGCACGACGCCGAACAAGAGCATCCGCGCGAACGGCGGTCAGTTTCAGGTCGTCAACAGCGCCTACTCGACAGCGATCATGTCGCTGGATGATTCCGGCAATCTGACATCCAACAGCCTGATCACGAGCGGGACCGCTCCCGCGGGGAGCGTCGGCGAGTACGTTACGAACAACACCAGCTCGGGCGTGGCGCTCAGCACCGCAGCCACGACAAACCTGATCTCGATTTCCCTAACTGCCGGGAAATGGGATGTGACCGGGGACGTCTCCATAACCGGTGCGGGCGCTGCCGTGCTGACCAATACCGTCGGCGGCATTAGCACGACTTCCGCAACGATCGGCTCGCTGGGTACGTTCTGGCAATTCCTCACCACGTTCACATCGAACGCGATCGTGAATTCACCGACGCCGACGGTTCATCTTGTGCTTGGCAGCACGACGACGGTATGGCTCGTCGCACTTGGTACGTTCTCGTCAGGTACGGCTAGCGCCCAGGGCGTCATTCGCGCGATTCGTGTTCCCTGAAGCCGACACCGGCTTCTTGCCGGCGATGATCCTGGAGACCCACCGCCCCGCATGATGGAAAGGCCGTTCGTAGACGACGTGGATGTTCCACGATACGAGAAGGGTCAACAGCGTTTGAGTCACGAGCGCGCACAGGGGCGGGGCGCCGAGGTCGATCAGGATCCGGATGCCGACGTACCCCATCGCGGCATGGCACACATACATCGGGTAGCTGATCCGGGCAAAGAACCTGACCAGAAAGCCGCCTTCCCATTCCGGAAACCAGAAATACAGCGCGGCGAAGATCGCGAGCGCTGCCACGTAGGACAGATAGACGTCTGCCGTGAAGTCCTCACGATGGCAGCACCACAGGAAAACACCCATCAGCACCGCGACCGAGATGGCGAACTTTCTCGCGCTCATCAGCTTGCGGTAGTGGAAGTTGAAGGCCACGCCCACGGTCATGAATAGCAGGTACTTCAACGGCCAGAGGAAATTCTCTGGCGGGTTCCAGCCCATCGGATAGGCGGCTTTGTAGGGTGCTGCCCACGCTGCTGCGGCGGCAATGACGAAGAACGGGTAGACCTTGCCGCGTCGGATCGCGCTCCAGAACAACAGCACGAACAGATAGAACTTTG
Source organism: Paraburkholderia sartisoli (assembly GCF_900107685.1). Taxonomy (GTDB): domain Bacteria; phylum Pseudomonadota; class Gammaproteobacteria; order Burkholderiales; family Burkholderiaceae; genus Paraburkholderia; species Paraburkholderia sartisoli. The sequence continues at coordinate 41,867 of NZ_FNRQ01000015.1, forward strand.
TCTCGACTTCCAGCGTCCAGACGACGCCGTCTATCGAGGGGTATTCGGTCCAGTCGCGAAACAGCGACATGTGCCACCAGATCGTGTACCAGGAATAGGTGAGGTAGTGCGATTTGTAGGCGGCGCCGCAGAAGAGCGCGAGCATCGTCACGGCGAAACCGGCGACGTACGTCGGCCAGATCCGGAAAATGCGGCCAGCCACGAACGCCATCATCCCGCGCAGATTGCTCGGCAGATTCGCGATTGCCTGTGGCACGACAAGTCCGCTGATTAAAAAGAAGAGGGCGACACCTAGCGCACCGAGATTGATATACGGCGAGATCGACAGGAATCTGACCAGTTTGTGGGGGTACGGGTCGGCATACAGCGCCGGCAATCCGTCGTATTCACCCCTGATGTACTGGAAAACGAGAACATAGTGGGCGATCAGGACAAGCAGGCTGGCGATCCCGCGCAGGCCATCGGCGAAGGCAATCTTTCCGCTGCCGCCACGCTGTGAAGCTTCTTTCATCTCTCGTCCGACTATTCTGGTTTAAGCCGAATTCTATCCCATCAAGGATCTAGACACGCAGACCCTTGCTTTTCATGGCATCCAGCAGAATGTCCTGCACTTCGCGCTTAGTTTCCCGGCGCAGCATCACATCCTCGTCGATCGTGTCGCGGGCGATGATGTGATAGATGAACATCGGGCGACGGTGCCCGGCCTGTAGCTGGCGCACTGGGCCGATCCGCTCGATGATCTGCTGGAACTCTTCGAGGTTCCACCAGTGCCCAAAGAACGCGAGGATGTTGCCGCCGTCCTGCAGGTTCAGCCCGTGCCCGGCGCTGGCCGGATGGGCGAACAGCACCGGGATCTTCCCGGCGTTCCAGTCCCTTATGGTCTGCGGGTTCTGGTCGAGTTGACGGCCGCGCGGAAAAGCGCGCGCGAGCCGAGCAAGATCAGACTTGAAGTGATAAGCGACGAGCACAGGCATCCCAGCAGCTTCCTCGACAATGTCTTCGAGTGCATGGAGTTTTTCATCGTGGACGTCCTTCCAGTTTCCGGCGTCGTCGACGTAGGCGGCGCCGTTGGCGAGCTGCAGGCACTTCATCGTGCGGCTCGCGGCGTTCAGCGCTTCGACTTCGTGCTCGCCGATCTCCATGAACATCTTTCGTTCCATGTCCTGATACAGCCGCCGGGCGCCGCTCGGTAGGTCGACGTACACCGGGCGCACGATCGGCTTCTCGAGGTCGAACCAGTCAGCCGGATCGAGCGATATCGTGCAGTCGCGCAGCGCCTGCTGTATCTGTTCCTGCGCGTGGTCGAGCGGCTCGACGGCGTGATAGCCGCGGTCCCCCTTCACGGACTGGAACCAGCGCGATTCGAACGCCGAGTACGAGCGCCCGAGCCGCTGGCCGCCGTCGATGAACCACTGCTGGCCCCACAGATCCTTAAGCCCGTTCGGCGACGGTGTGCCGGTCAGGTTCGTCCAGCGCTTCACCTTCGTGTGCGCAACCTGCGCGAGTGCGCGGCCGCGCACGCTGCCGCCCGAACCTTTCAGGAATTCTTTACCCAGCTTGCTTTTCTGGTTCGAAATCCGCGTCGACTTCAGCTTCGTCGACTCGTCCGCAACGACCGTGCCGAACGGCCACGGGCGCGGGTTGTGTTTGAACCAGTCAATCAGCCAGGGCAAGTTCTCATAATTGATCGAGAATATCGGCGCATCGCGGCGTAGCTGCATCGCGCGGTTGTTCGCGTCGCCAAGGATCGGCACGACTTCGAGCCCGCGCAGATGCTCCCACTTCTCACACTCGTCCGGCCACGTCGATCGCGCGACGCGCAGCGGTGCGATCACGAGCGTCGGTTGCGTCTCGATGCCGAGTGCATAGAGCGATTCGAGTGTCGTCAGAGTGCTGACCGTCTTGCCGAGCCCCATGCCTGCCCACACGTTCGTGCGCTCGACGTCCGACTGGTGCTCGATGATCAGCCCTTGATACTTGTGGGGCACGAAGACGCGGCGGGTCATTCGTCGTTTTTCCGCGCGAGGTATTCCCAAAACGGCACCTTCACGCCGTCGACCTTGAAACCCCACATGCCCTGAAATTTCGACGTAACGAACAGCGTCCACACCCCGCCGGCCGATACTTCAGTGATCTGGTGGAACTCACCGAAATTGAGCCGCGCCGTGTCGCCAGCAACGCGCCGGATGCACGAGCCGTCTTCGCGCACTTCTCGATACCAGCCATGCAAAATGAATGTACGCGCATTCCACGGGTGGTCATGCAACGCACGATCGTTGTCGCGGCGCAAGATGTGGTGGATGCGCACGCTCCATGGGAACCATGAATGCTTTGTGGTGTGCGTCTTCTGGTCGTACGGGTTAAGCAACCACCAGCGGCTCATGTAGCCGTCGAGATGGGCGTACGGTGTGCGCTGCGCGCGCCGGATCAGCCAGCACGTAACGGCGGGGATTGCGAGGATTCGAGCGACGGTTTTCATATGTCCACCTGTCTAATAATTGCTGATCAATTGGCCGCAAACCCGCGTGGTTTGGTGCCTGTTTCTTGTGCAATCGTTTAGACAGCAGTTCCCGCAACGCCATACCCGGTAAGGGTTTGCGGGCTATCGACGTTCCTGATTTGGGATCAGAGGGTCGAAGGTTCGAATCCTTTCGCTCCGACCACGAATAGCAGCAGGCAAGCATCAAGCAAAAACCCGCGTCGCCGTCA
>NZ_FNRQ01000022.1 GCF_900107685.1 Paraburkholderia sartisoli
TTGTAGAGGCTACCTGGTAATGTCCGCTTTTAGCTAGATAGAAATGTCCGCTTTTGATGCCGTCGTATGCTAGCCAGCCGCTGTTTTCGCGGGACTGGAGGCTTCGATGGTTGCAATGGAACGGATCACGATGACGATGCGCGAGCTGGACAGATTCAAGGTCATTCAGGACGTGGTGGACGGCAAACTCAAGCCGTGGCGTGCTGCCGAGAGACTCGGACTGACGACGCGGCAGATTCGCCGGCTCGTGGGCAAGCTGCGAGACCATGGTCCAACGGGTCTGGTATCCGGGCGTCGATCGCAACCTGGCAATCGCCGCCTGGATGCCGGTGTGGCCGATCGGGCACTCACGATCATCCGTGATCGCTACGCCGATTTCGGACCGACGCTGGCGTGCGAGAAGCTGTACGAGTGCCATGGGATCCGGCTCGCAAAGGAAACCGTACGGAAGCTGATGACAGAGGCCGGGCTGTGGATTCCGCGCCGGCAACGCCCGCCAAAGATCTACCAGCCGCGCGCGCGACGTGCGTGTCTGGGCGAGCTGATCCAGATTGACGGTAGCGAACACGCGTGGTTCGAGGACCGGGCGCCGCAGTGCACGCTGCTGGTGTACGTCGACGACGCGACGAGTCGACTGATGCACGTGCTTTTCACCGCCACCGAATCGACGTTTAGCTACTTTGAGGCGACGCGCGCGTACATCGAGCGCCACGGCAAACCAGGCGCGTTCTACAGCGATAAGGCCAGCGTGTTTCGTAAAACGAAGACAGACGGAACCGGAAACAATGTGACCCACTTCGGCCGCGCGATGTACGAACTGAACATCGACACGTTCTGCGCGAACAGCAGTTCGGCCAAGGGGCGCGTCGAGCGGGCGCACCTGACCCTGCAGGACCGGTTGGTCAAGGAGCTTCGGCTGCGCGGCATCAGCACGGTGGCCGAGGCCAACGCATACGTACCCTCCTTCATGGCCACCTATAACGCGCGTTTCGCCAAACCGCCGAAGAGCGATTTCGACGCGCACCGGCCGCTGCGGGATGACGAGAGTCTTGAACTGGTTCTCACGTGGCGCGAACCGCGGAAGATTACGAAGTCGCTCACGGTGCAGTACGACCACGTCATGTACCTGCTGGACGACACACCGGAGAACCGCAAGCTGATCGATCGGTATATCGAGGTGTGGGAGTACCCGGATGGTCGCATCGAAATCCGTGCTGACGGCCGCGTGTTGCCCAGCAGGCAGTACGACAAGCTGGCTGAAATCGATCAGGGCACGGTCGTCGAGCACAAGCGCCTGAGTCACGTGCTGCAGGTCTCGCAGGCGATCCAGGCGCGACGCGATAACAGCCGGATCGGCAAGGCACCGTCGCGCACGCATCGAGGCGATTCGACCACGACTGATCGGAGCAAACCCATGCCGGGCAAGAAGAAGCAGCGCGAGTTCACGCAGGCCGACATCGAGCACGTGATCGTGGATCTGTCTCAGCGAAGACAGGCTGCGCCACAAACTCGCAAACCGGGTCGTCGGTCCGCAAACGACAGTGGAACAGGCGTAAGCGCCCTGCCCATTCAGGATCAACTCTTCGACACTGCGTAAGCAGTACCCCGTTAAAGACAAAGCTTTAACCCCTGAAACCCGGACATCTCTATTTAGCTGGAAAGCGGACATTCCAGAATGGCTTTGACATGG
>NZ_FNRQ01000014.1 GCF_900107685.1 Paraburkholderia sartisoli
CCGAACAGGACCGTGAAACGACTCCACGCCGATGATAGTGCGGATTGCCCGTGTGAAAGTAGGTAATCGTCAGGCTCCCCAGCAGCAACAGAAACCCCACCCCCTAAAGGTGGGGTTTCTGCGTTTACGGCCATTACCTATTACGGCCCCCGGCCATCCATATAGCGTGGCCGACCTCAGGCCCCCTGCGGCAGGTCCAGCCGGACGGCGCGGAGCCTCACCCTCCGCCCGCGTCTCCACCATCCCCCCTCAACTCACCCCGCCCGCCCCAGATAGCGCTGCGACAGACGCACCCAGTACGTCGACCCAACCGGCAGAAGGGCATCGTTGAAATCATAGCTTGCGTTGTGAAGCATGCACGGACCGGCACCATGGCCGCTATCGCGATGGCCTCCGTCGCCGTTGCCTAAAAATGCGTAGCATCCCGGCTTCGCCAGGAGCATGAAAGAGAAGTCTTCAGCGCCCATCGTCGGCTCGACGGAGTCGTTGACGTTTTCGGTGCCCACGATCTCCTTCATTACCTCGGCGGCAAACTGGGTCTCTTCCGCGCTATTGATCGTCGGTGGGTAGTTTCGGTGGAAGGTGATCTTGACCGAGCAGTCGTATGCCTCGGCCGTGCTTTCGGCGATCTTCCGGAGTCGGGTTTCGATCAGGTCAAGAGTTTGCGTCGTGAACGTGCGAACCGTGCCGCCAATCCACGCAACGTCGGGTACGACGTTGGCTGCGTCACCGGCGTGAATCTGCGTGATCGACAGCACCGCCGTATCTAGCGGCTTTTTGTTTCGCGTAATGATGCTTTGAAGTCCGCTAGCGATTTGAACGGCCGTAAAAACCGGGTCGCGTCCGTTGTGCGGCAGTGCCGCGTGCGAACCAACCCCTGTGATTTCAATGCGAAATTCGTTGCTCGATGCCATGATCGGACCTTCAGTCACGCCGAAGTTCCCGGCCGGCATGCCTGGCCAGTTATGGATGCCGAAGACGGCATCGACAGGAAAACGGGTGAACAACCCGTCGTCGATCATCGCCTGAGCGCCGGCGCCGCCTTCTTCCGCAGGCTGGAAGATAAACACGATCGTGCCGTCGAAATCGCCATGTTCCGCGAGATATCGGGCCGCACCGAGCAGCATCGCCGTATGGCCGTCGTGGCCGCACGCGTGCATCTTTCCGTCATTGTGCGAGCGATGCTCGAAGGTATTCAGTTCGTGTACCGGCAACGCATCCATGTCGGCGCGCAAACCGACGGATCGCTCGCTCGTGCCGCGTTTCAGGACGCCCACCACTCCGGTTTTACCGAGGCCTCGATGCACTTCGATGCCCCAGGCGGTGAGATTTCTGGCCACGAGATCCGCAGTCTGGGTTTCCTCGTAACGCAGTTCGGGGTGCGCGTGAATCGTTCGTCGGAGAGTCTGGATTTCGCCGTGGGCGGCCTGGATTTCCGGGATGAGTTTCATGGTCGTGAGTGCGTCATTGGCTGCAAGTCGCTCGAGGCGGGACGCCCGAGCCCGGATCGGACCATTCTACGCCGAACGGCCTTTTTGGCAGAACGCCGCCGCCGCCGCGCTGTGAACGTAATAAAATTACACATTGCCTAGCAGACGCCTCTCTTCTTCCCGGATTCCCGATGAACGCTCCCGCCGAATTTCGCCGTGCAGTTTGTCCGCACGATTGCCCGGATACCTGCGCAATGCGCGTAACCGTCGAAAACGGCGAGGCGATCAAGGTGACGGGCGATCCCGACCATCCGCCGACGCAGGGTGTCCTCTGTGCGAAGGTCAGTCGCTATGCGGAACGGGTGCATCACCCGCAGCGGTTGACGACGCCGATGAAGCGCGTCGGCCGCAAAGGCGAAGGCCGGTTTGAGCCGATCAGTTGGGATGAGGCGTTCAAGCTGGCTGGCGCGCGTCTGTCCGAAATCGCGCAACGCGCGCCGGAATCAATCGTGCCTTACAGCTATGCCGGCACGATGGGTCTTGTGCAGGGCGACAGCATCGCGCAGCGGTTCTTTCACAAGCTGGGCGCCTCGCGACTCGACCGGACGATCTGCGCGGCCGCCGGCGCGGCGGGCCTCAAATATACGTATGGCGCGAGCCTCGGCATGCTCACGGAGTTTTTCGAAGAGAGCGAGCTGATCCTGATCTGGGGTTCCAATCCAATCGCCTCGAACCTGCATTTCTGGACGCGCGCGCAGGAAGCGAAGCGCCGTGGCGCAAGGCTCGTCGCGATCGATCCATATCGCTCGCTCACGGCCGAAAAGTGTCATCAGCACATTGCCCTGAAACCCGGTACAGACGCCGCTTTGGCGCTCGGCATGATGCACGTGCTCATCCGGGAAAACCTTCTCGACCGCGACTACATCGATGCACATACGCTCGGTTTCGACGAGCTGGCCGGCCGTGCTGCGGCGTATCCGCCGGCGCGCGCCGCGAAGATCTGCGGTATCGATGAGCAGGTCATCGTCGATCTCGCGCTTCTTTACGGGCGTACCCAAAAAGCGGCGATCCGCCTCAACTACGGTATGCAGCGGGTGCGTGGCGGTGGCAACGCGGTTCGCGCTATCGCCTGCCTGCCGTCGCTGACCGGCGCCTGGCGCGACCGCGCGGGCGGGTTGCTGCTGTCGTCGTCGGGCTGGACGCCGGTCAATTCGCACGCACTCGAGCGACCCGATCTGATTCCGGGCGGGCCGCAGAAGCAGCCGCGCATCATCAATATGAACGCGATCGGCGATGCACTTACCCATCCCGGCGATGCCCGGTTCGGTCCGAAAATCGAGGCGATTGTGGTCTACAACTCGAACCCGGTCGCCGTGGCGCCCGATTCGGAAAAGGTCGCCGCAGGATTCGCACGCGACGATCTCTTCACGATCGTGCTTGAACACTTCCAGACCGACACGGCCGATTACGCCGATCTGCTGCTGCCGGCCACGACGCAACTCGAGCATCTGGATGTACACAAGTCATATGGGCACACGCACGTCATGGCCAACCTGCCGGCAATTGCGCCGGTCGGCGACGCGCGTCCGAACACGGAAATTTTCCGCGGGATCGCGCGGGCCATGGCGCTCGAAGAGCCGGCTCTGTACGAAAGCGACGAAGCCGTCGCGGCTGGCGCGTTCCGCTGGGACGATGCGGCGCTCAAGGGTTCGAACTGGGAATCGCTCAAAACCGCTGGATGGGTGAAACTGAATCTGCCCGATGCGCCGCTCGCTGAAGGCGCGTTCCGCACACCGTCCGGCAAGTGCGAGTTCTTCAGCGCACGGCTCGCGCAGGAAGGACTCGATCCGTTGCCCGATTATCTGCCGCCGTACGAATCCGCCGACGGCGCGCCGGAGCTCGCCGCGCGCTTTCCGCTGGCGATGATCTCGCCGCCGTCGCGCAATTTCCTCAACAGCACATTTGTGAACGTCGAGAGCCTTCGCTCCACCGAAGGCGAACCGCACCTCGACATTCACCCATCCGACGCACTGGGCCGTGACGTTCACGACGGCGATCTGGTGCGCATCTTCAACGACCGCGGCTCCATGCAGGCGCGCGCCCGTGTGACGGAGCGGGCTCGCGAAGGTCTCGTCGTCGGTCTGTCGATCTGGTGGAAGAAGCTTGCGCCAGATGGGCGTAACGCCAATCAGGTCACGAGTCAGGCGCTGACCGATCTCGGCGGTTCCGCCACCTTCTACGATTGTCTGGTCGAAGTCGAGCGCGCGTAATTCCGGCGCGCTGACGCGCACGGAAAGGTCGTCGACAACCCGGCCGAACCGTCTGGCGACGGTTCGAGGGTCACGTCTAACCCGGGTTTCTTTCGAGAAAAACGACAGAGTGTGCATGCTAGGATGCGTGTTTTAGCACGACCATTCGAAAATACAGGGAGACGACGCCGCATGGACAAAATCTGGCTGAAATCATATCCGCCCGGCGTTCCAGCTGAGATCGATCCGACGCAGTACACGTCGGTTGCCGATCTGCTCGAGGAGAGTTTCCGCGAGCACCGGGCAAAGCCGGCTTTCGCCTGCATGGGCAAGGCAATCAGCTACGGTACGCTCGACGATCTGTCGCGCAGGCTTGGCGCCTGGTTCCAGTCGAAGGGCCTTGCGCGCGGCGCGCGCATCGCCATCATGATGCCGAACGTGCTGCAATATCCGGTCGCCATCGCGGCGATCCTGCGTGCGGGCTATGTCGTCGTGAACGTGAACCCGCTTTACACGCCCCGCGAACTCGAACATCAACTCAGGGACAGCGGCGCCGAAGCCATCATCATCCTCGAAAACTTCGCGAACACGTTGCAGGCGGTTGTCGGCCATACGTCGGTGAAGCACGTGGTGGTCGCGGCGATGGGCGATCTGATGGGCGCGAAGGGGATGCTCGTCAATTTCGTCGTGCGGCGCGTGAAGAAGATGGTGCCGGCATGGAGTCTGCCCGGTCACGTCCGGTTCAACGATGCTGTCGCCGAAGGTGGTCGTCAGGCGTTCAAGGCCGTACAGCAGGGCCCCGAAGACGTCGCGTTTCTCCAGTACACGGGCGGCACGACGGGTGTCGCGAAGGGCGCGACACTCACGCACCGCAATCTCGTCGCGAACGTTCTGCAGTCGCATGAATGGATGGACCCGGGGCGCCACGGCCGCGGCGATATCGACCAGTTTGTCACCGTGGTCGCGCTGCCGCTGTATCACGTGTTCGCGCTGACCGTGTGCGGCCTGCTGACGATCCGTACCGGTGGCCTTGGCGTGCTTATTCCGAATCCGCGCGACATTGGCGGCATGATCAAGTCGTTGCGCGGCTACGCAATCACGACGATTCCGGCCGTGAACACGCTGTACAACGCGCTGCTGAATCACCCGGATTTTTCACAGCTCGATTTTTCGAAGCTCATCACCGCGAACGGCGGCGGCATGGCCGTTCAGGAGGCGGTCGCGAAACGCTGGTTCGAGAAGACGAACACGCCGATCGTCGAGGGTTACGGATTGTCGGAAACCTCGCCGTGCGTCACGTGCAATCCGGTGACGGTGACCGAATACAGCGGCACGATCGGTTTGCCGTTGCCGTCGACGGAAGTTTCGATCCGCGACGACGACGGCAACGAAGTGCCGCTCGGCCAGCCCGGTGAAATCTGCATCCGCGGCCCGCAGGTGATGGCCGGCTACTGGAACCGGCCGGACGAAACGGCGAAGGTCATGACCGCGGACGGGTTCTTCAAATCGGGCGATGTCGGCGTGATGAACGAGCGGGGCTTCGTGAAGATCGTCGATCGCAAGAAGGACATGATCCTGGTGTCCGGTTTCAACGTCTATCCGAACGAGATCGAGGATGTCGTCGCGAAGCATCCGGGCGTCTTCGAGGTCGCGGCGGTCGGCATGCCCGACGAGCGTTCGGGCGAAGCGGTCAAGCTCTTCATCGTCAAGAAGGACCCGGCGCTCACCGACGACGATCTGTTCGCCTTCTGCAAGACACAACTGACGGGGTACAAGCGTCCGAAGCTCATCGAGTTTCGCACCGAGTTGCCGAAGAGCAATGTCGGCAAGATACTGCGGCGCGAGTTGCGCGACGGGCGGGTTTGAAGCGGTGAGGTAGTCGCGCCCGCCCGCGGCATCGGCGCATCGACGTGGGACAAAACGGCTCGACAGGCATGTGCCTGTCGAGCCGTTTTTCGTCGCCGCGCGATTCGGTGAGCTTGCCGGCTGCGATCGGGTCGCCAGTGCCGCACAACGCGTCATGACGGAGACCACAGGGCACAAAAAAAGGCGCCCGAAGGCGCCTTTGAGGTAAACAGCTTCTTTTACGACTTATTAGAACTTGTGACGGATACCGACGCGAGCCGTGAACTGGTTCTGGTTCGACGAGCCCGTCAGGCCGTTGATGCCTGCCTTTGCGCTCACAACGTTACCCAATTGGTCCAGCGTGTCGCCCAGAGCGTGCTGGTACACACCCGTCACGTACACGTCGGTGCGCTTCGACAGGAAGTAGTCGACGCCGACTGCGCCCTGGTGGTATTGGGCTCGCGATCCGCCACCGATGTCCGCGCCGCGCGTGTAGTCATACGCTGCGCCGATCAGCAGTGCCGGGGTCAACTGGTACTTGAAGTTGACTTCCGCGTTGTTGAACGTAACCGACTGACCCTTGTACGGCGATGTGAACGAAGCGCCCAGATTTGCGAAGCGGACGTTCGAATACGTCAGGCCGAGCGTTGCCGCGCCGAACGTGTACGCGCCGCCAGCGCCGATAACCTGGTAGGTGTTAGCCGATGCGAAACCTTCGTACACCGGCGAGGCCACTGCGTAGTTCGAAAGGGAGGTGCCCGTGTTCGATGCGATCGTGCCACCGTTGTTGAACAGGCCGCCCGAAGCTGCAGGCGTACGTGCGTTCAGGTAACCAGCGCCGAGAACGAGAGGACCGTTCGCGTAGCCAGCGCCCAACGACCAGATCTGGTTGCCGGAGAAATCACCTGCCTTGCCGCCGAAGCTGTACGTGCCGCCAAACGTCAGGCCGTTGTAGTTCTTGCTCGCGAACTTGACGGTGTTGTTCGTACGGTAAGCGTTGTTGAAGTTGTCGAGGTCACCCGGGTGAGCCGCGATGTAGCCGCCCCACTGGTCGCCGGCTTCCAGCGGACCGACGTAGTCGACGACGGAGTCGTACTGACGACCCAGCGTGACCGTGCCGAACTGGCTCGACAGACCGACGTAAGCCTGGCGACCGAACATCAGACCGCCTTGACCCAGCTTGCCGTTGTTCACGTCAAAACCGTTTTCGAGCACGAAGATGGCCTTCAGCCCGCCACCCAGATCTTCCGTGCCGCGCAGACCGAAACGGCTGCCTTGAAGCACGCCGCTCGACAGGTTGTACAGGTGCTTGCCACCCGAATTCGTGTTGATGTTGAAACCTTCATCAATAATGCCGTACAGGGTCACGCTGCTCTGTGCATGAGCGACGCCCGCAAACGTGCCTAGCGCTGCCAGAGCGAGAAGCGACTTTTTCATCGAATAATCTCCAAGGAAATACGAATCTTTTATTGCAAGGCGAATATTTGTCGTGCTTGGCTGCCTTGATGTAACTTCGCGAGAAGTTGCACGTAATGTAACAAAACGACCTACCTGCACAAAGGAAAAGCCGACCGTCCGGTAACCTCCTGTTTCGTTTACGCAACATGAGCTAAAATGCCGGGTTATCCCCGCTTTTGGGGTTCTGCAAAAACGTGTTTTGTCGTGCAAAGACAAAGCCTTACAAAGCTTGGCGCTCTTCCGTGGTGCAAGCTTTCGAGGGAGGCCTGGATGACGCTTGATGAGTTGATTACCGAGCTTGACCGGGGGTTACGTTCGATCACGGGCGTGTCGCGGATGTCGCGTCCCGTCCCGCTTCCGCCGGTTGCCGCGGACGATCATCTGGCTGCCGTCGAAATGTCGCCGGCCGAACGTGCGCATGCCGCGGGTCTGATGCGCGTCAATCATGTCGGTGAGGTGTGCGCCCAGGCGCTGTATCAGGCGCAAAAGCTCGCCACCCGCTCGCCCGCGTTGAAGGAAGCGTTCGAGCATGCCGCCCGCGAAGAAGAGGATCACCTTGCGTGGACGTCGCGCCGTCTGGAGGCGCTCGATTCACGTCCGAGCCTGCTCAATCCGCTCTGGTATGCGGGCTCACTCGCGCTGGGTCTCGTGGCGGGTCGTTTCGGCGATCGCGTGAGCCTCGGCTTCATGGCCGAAACCGAAAAGCAGGTGGAGCACCACCTTGACGGCCATCTGGCGCAGTTGCCGGAAGCCGATCGCGAATCGCGCGCCATCGTCGAGCAGATGCGCATCGATGAAGCCGCGCACGGCAAGGCCGCGATAGATGCGGGCGGTATCGACCTGCCGTTTCCCGCGCGTGCGCTGATGCGCGCTGCTTCGAAAATCATGACACGTACCGCGTATTACGTTTAATCCCACTGGCGGAACGGCGCGCGACGCGTCGCTCCGCTTCATCGCTGGTGATCCGCGCTTTTCTTCCTCTCAGTTTGCTTACGTGCCGCGCCTTTCCCCCTCGCTTTTCAAGTATCACCTTCACTTGTCGCAGTAGCTCGTTCATTTATAACGATTTTCTGTTTTAGATGTGACGTGAGCATGTGGCGCTAAGTCCTTGTTCTAGCAAACAAAATTCCTCGAAAAAGCGTGTTTCTCCCTTGACCCGTGTTTAGCGTTCCTCTAAAGTGGGAGACAGTGTGAGAAAGTGTACATTTGTGTGATTTACCAGTTAATTTCGGGTAAATTTTCGAGATCACGCGGGCGTCGTTCAACGTCCGGCAGGTTAGGGCGCCAAAGCGTCAACTCTGGTTAACCGCAAAAATTTGCATGGGACCAGAGTAGCGCGCTAAAGCGCGGACTCTGGTCGACAGGAGAGCAGAAGTGTTCCAAGGGGCGTCGGCGCTCACTCTCGATGCGAAAGGACGGATGTCGGTTCCGTCCCGCTATCGCGAAGCGCTGCAAGGGCAGGCAGAAGGCCGGGTGACGATCACCAAGCACCCGGACGGCTGCCTGTTGCTCTTTCCACGCCCTGAATGGGAGGTCTTCCGCGCGAAGATCGCCGCGCTGCCGATGGACGCGCACTGGTGGCGCCGGATTTTCCTCGGCAACGCGTCGGACGTCGATCTCGATGGCGCGGGCCGCGTGCTGGTTTCGCCCGAATTGCGGATGGCGGCCATGCTGGAAAAGGAAGTGATGTTGCTCGGCATGGGCAGCCACTTCGAGTTATGGGATGCGCAGACCTATGCCGCGAAGGAACAGGCGGCAATGGCGCAAGGCATGCCCGATGCGTTGAAGAATTTCACGTTCTGATCGCGGTTTACATATATGGCACCTGCGATGGGAAACGAACTGCAGCATCGCACGGTGCTGCTGGAAGAAGCGGTCGATGCGCTCGTCACGCGCACGGACGGCGTCTATGCGGACGGCACGTTCGGTCGCGGCGGCCATAGCCGTCTGGTGTTGAGCAGGCTGGGGGAAGGCGGACGCCTGATTGCGTTCGACAAGGACCCGCTCGCGATCGCCACGGCGCAGCAGATCGTCGATTCGCGTTTCGAGATCGTGCATGAAAGTTTTGCTTCACTGCGTGACGCGATCGCGGAACGCGGGGTAGGGCGGATATCGGGTGTGTTGCTGGATCTGGGTGTGTCGTCGCCGCAAATCGACGATCCGGAGCGGGGTTTCAGTTTCCGCGCCGACGGCCCGCTCGATATGCGGATGGACCCGACGCGCGGCGAGTCTGCCGCTGACTGGCTCGCGCGGGCCACGGTGCAGGAACTGACGGAGGTGATACGAGATTATGGGGAAGAACGGTTTGCTTTTCAGATTGCAAAGGCGCTTGTTGCTCGCCGGGCAGAGTCCGACCGTCTTGGGCCTCTCGTCAGCACGGGCGAGCTTGCCCAAATCGTGGCTAACGTCGTCAAAACCCGTGAGAAGGGCAAGGATCCGGCAACCCGCACCTTTCAGGCTATACGGATTCACGTCAATCAAGAGCTTGCGGAGCTGCAAGTCGTTTTAGAAGCAGCGTTGTCGTTGCTGGAGCAAGGGGGGCGGCTGGTGGTGATCAGCTTTCATTCGCTCGAGGACCGGATCGTCAAGCGATTCATGCAGGCGCACGCGAGTGCGCCTGCGGTCGACCGCCGCCTGCCGATCCGTGCCGTCGATCTGCCCAGCCCGCCGCTCAGAATCATCGGCCGTGTGTTCGCCAGTGACGAAGAAGTCGCCGCGAACCCGCGCGCCCGTTCGGCGGTGATGCGCGTCGCGGAGCGTATCGCGCCATGAACCGCCTCAATATCTTCCTTCTGATCGTCGTGATGGGCTGCGCGCTTTCCGTTGTCAACGCGACCAATCAGCAACGACAGATCTTTATCCAGTTGCAGCGCGCGCTGTCGCAGGAGCGGCAGCTCCAGCAGGATTATTCACAGCTTCAATATCAGCAGAGCGCACTGTCGAAGACCTCGCGCATCGAGCAGATCGCCACGACCTCGCTGAAGATGCAGCCGGCCACGACCGGCCGCACGCAATATCTGACGCTCGCCGCCGGCGCGGCGACAGCCGAAGACGCACCGGTGCCGACTTCCGACGCCGGCTCGGCGTCGGCGGCGTCGGCAGCCCGCCCGCGAGGTCAGCGATGAAGAAATCGACGAACCACAAGGGCGGCAAGAGCGTCGCGTTTTCGGCGAACCCGATCCTCTCCGTTCGCCTGCCGATGTGGCGCTCGAAGCTCGTCGTGTTTCTGCTCTTCATGGCGTTCGTCGCCCTGGCTGCGCGCGCGTTCTGGATTCAGGGCCCGGGCAACGCGTTTTATCAGAAGCAGGGCGAAAGCCGCTATCAGCACACGCTCGAACTGCCGGCCACGCGCGGCAAGATTCTGGACCGCAACGGGCTCGTGCTGGCCACCAGCCTGCCGGTGCGCGCGATCTGGGCGATTCCCGAATCCGTGCCCGACGACCTCGGCGCGGACAAGCTGACCGCGCTCGGCAAACTGCTCGGCATGACGCAGAAGGAACTGCGCGCGAAGCTCTCGGAGGACAAGACCTTCGTCTACGTAAAGCGCCAGGTGCCGGTCGACGTCGCGCAGAAAGTCGCCGCGCTCGACATTCCCGGTATCTATCAGCGTGGCGAATATAAGCGCTTCTACCCCGAAGGCGAGATTACCGCTCACCTGATCGGCTTCACGAACGTCGAAGACGAAGGCCAGGAAGGCGTCGAACTCGGCGACCAGAAGCTGCTCGCCGGCACTTCAGGCATCCGCCGCGTGATCAAGGACCGGATGGGCCGCGTGATCGAGGACGTCGACGAGCAGGTTGTGCCGCACAACGGCACCGACGTCGACCTGTCGATCGACAGCAAGATCCAGTACATCGCGTACACGAACCTGAAAGCGGCGGTCGAGAAATTCAAGGCGAAGGCCGGCGCGGCCATGGTGATCGACGTGCGCACGGGCGAAGTGCTCGCGCTCGTCAATTATCCGACGTACAACCCGAACGACCGCTCGCGCCTGACGGGCGAGCAGCTGCGTAACCGGATCCTGACCGACGTGTTCGAACCGGGCTCGATCATGAAGCCGTTCACGGTTTCGCTCGCCCTCGATCTGCATCGCGTCACGCCGACTACACTGGTAGATACCGGTCCGGGCCGTTTCGTGCTGGACGGCGCGACGATCACCGACGACAGTGCGTTCGGCGTGCTGACAGTCGGCGGCGTGATCCAGAAGTCGAGCAACATTGGCGCCACCAAAATCGCCATGACGCTCAAGCCGGAAGAGATGTGGAACATGTACACGAGCATCGGCCTCGGTCAGGCGCCGAAGGTCGGCTTCCCCGGCGCGGCGGCGGGACGTCTGCGCCCGTGGCATAGCTGGCGGCGCATCGAGCAGGCAACGATGTCGTACGGCTACGGCCTGTCGGCTTCGCTGTTCCAGCTGGCGCGCGCGTACACTGCGATCGCGCACGACGGCAAGATCGTGCCGGTGTCGATTTTTCACACGCCCGGCGACCCGCCGGTGTCCGGCACGCAGATTTTCTCGCCGACCACCGCGCGTGAAGTGCGCGTCATGCTCGAAAGCGTGACGGCGCCCGGCGGTACCTCGCCGGATGCGGCGGTGCCGGGTTACCGCGTCGGCGGCAAGAGCGGCACGGCGTACAAGCACGGCCCCCACGGGTACGACAAATCGAAGTACCGCGCGTCGTTCGTCGGCATGGCGCCGATGCCGAATCCGCGCATCGTCGTCGCCGTTTCGGTCGACGAACCGACGGCCGGCAGCCACTTCGGCGGGCAGGTGTCGGGCCCGGTGTTTTCGTCGATCGTGGGCGATACGCTGCGCACGTTGAACGTGCCGCCGGATATGCCGGTCAAGCAGATGGTGGTGTCCGACGACACGGCGCCGCCCGTGACGCCGGCCGCGCCGTCCGCCGTGGCGAAGAAGCTCGCCACCGGTGGCGGCGGCGCGAAGAAACTCACCATCGCGGATACCGCGAAGACCCGTCCCGGAGTGCTCAGATGAGCGCGTTGCGTTCCGCGCATCCGGCGCACCGGCAAATCGCCGACGCGCTCGCCTGGCTGCACGCCCGCGTGCAGCCCGCGGCGCATCTGCACGCCGACACGCGCTCGATCGCGGCCGGCGACGTGTTTCTTGCGTACGCCGTCGATGGCGCCGACAACCGTCCGTTCATCGACAGCGCGATCGAACGGGGCGCGACGGCGGTGCTCGTTCAGCCCGAAAACTTCACCGGTGCAATCGATCCGGCCAGCGCGCTCGCCGTGCCGGCGCTGAACGAGCTGGCTGGCCCGATTGCGAGCGCCTGGTACAACGATCCGAGCGACGCGATGCGCGTGGTCGGCGTGACGGGCACGAACGGCAAGACGTCGTGCAGCCAGTGGATTGCGTCGGCGCTGACGGCCACCGGCACGCGCTGCGCGATCATCGGCACGCTCGGCAGCGGCATGCCGGGCCAGCTCGTCCACACCGGTTTCACGACGCCGGACGCCCCGCAGCTTCAGCGCAGTCTCGCGCAGTTGCGCGACGCCGGTGCGCAGGCTGTCGCGATGGAGGTGTCGTCGCACGCGCTGCATCAGGGGCGCGTGAACGGCACGTCGTTCGACATCGCCGTGTTCACGAACCTCACGCAGGATCATCTCGACTATCACGGCACCTTTGCCGCCTACGAGACGGCCAAGGCGCGCCTCTTCGCGTGGCCCGGTTTGCATTCGGCCGTGATCAATTGCGACGACGAAGCCGGCCGCCGCCTGCTCGCAAGCGCCGATGGCAAGGTGCGCACGATCGCGTACGGCATCGAAGGCGCTCACGACAAAGCGGCGGAAGCCGCGCCGTCCGACGCATGGCTCGTCGCGTCGAACGTTCGCGCGACGGCGACGGGTACGGCCTTTCATCTGACCACGTCGGAATGGGGCGACGCCGACGTGGAAGTCGCGACGCTCGGCGCGTTCAACGTGAGCAATCTGCTGGGCGTGCTGGGCGCGCTGCTCGCCGCCGACGTGCCGTTCGACGCCGCGCTCGTGGAACTGGAAAAGCTCGAGCCGGTAAACGGACGCATGCAACGCCTCGGCGGCCGCTTGCAGAACGACGAACCGCTCGTCGTGATCGATTACGCGCACACGCCCGACGCGCTCGAAAAGACGCTCGCGGCGCTGCGTCCGATCGCGGTTGCGCGCGGCGGCGAACTCGTCTGCATGTTCGGTTGCGGCGGCGATCGCGATGCCACGAAACGACCGCTGATGGGCGCGATTGCCGAATCGCTCGCGGACGTGCTCGTCGTGACGAGCGATAACCCGCGCAGCGAAGATCCGGCGTCGATCATCGACCAGATCGTGGCGGGCATGAAGGACGCCACGAAGGCGCGCCGCATCGACGACCGTGCAAGCGCGATCCTGCATGCGATCCGTCACGCCGCGCGCGAGGACGTGATCGTGCTGGCCGGCAAGGGGCACGAAGCAACCCAGGAAATCATGGGCAGGAAGCGCGCTTTCTCCGATCAGGATCACGCCCGCCTCGCGCTCGCCGCGCGCGCGACACAGGCTCGCGGAGGTGGCGAATGACGATGTATTCGCTGCGTGAAGCCGCTGCGCTGATTCCGGGCGCGACCGTGCTCGGCGACGAATCGGTGACGTTCGAGCGCGTCTCGACCGACAGCCGCACGGCCGGCCCCGGCGATCTTTTCGTCGCGCTGAAGGGCGACCGTTTCGATGCGCACGATTTCCTGCCGGAAGTCGCGACGCGCCACGTGAGCGCCGCGCTCGTCACCCGCAGCCCGGGCGACTGGCGCGTACCCGCGCTGCGGGTCGCCGATACACGGGTTGCGCTGGGCGCGCTCGCGCGCGGCTGGCGCCGGCGGTTCTCGATGCCGCTCGTCGCGGTCACGGGCAGCAACGGCAAGACGACGGTCAAGGAAATGATCGCGTCGATCTTCGCGGCGGCGGTGGGCGAACCGGCGCGGCTCGCGACCGCCGGCAACTTCAACAACGACATCGGCCTTCCGCTCACGCTCTTCCGTCTCACCGGCGCGCACCGGCTCGCGGTCGTCGAACTCGGCATGAACCATCCGGGCGAAACCGATCTGCTCGCGAAAATCGCCGAGCCGACCGTCGCGGTGGTCAACAACGCGCAGCGCGAGCATCAGGAATTCATGGCGACCGTCGAAGCGGTCGCGCTCGAACACGCGAGCGTGATTCATGCGCTGAAACCGGAAGGCGTTGCCGTTTTCCCCGCCGACGACCCGTACGCGAGCATCTGGCGCGTCGCCGCGACGGGCAGCCAGATCATCGACTTCGCGCTGAATTCCCCGGCGGGAGCAGTCGCGGGACGCTCGACCGAAGCCGCGGTCAGCGGCACGTTCGACGGCAGCCGTTTGACGATCGACACGCCGCAAGGCCGCGTCGAAGTCGCGCTGCAGGTGCTCGGCGAGCACAACGCGCGCAACGCGCTCGCGGCAACCGCGGCGGCGCTTGCGTCGAACGTGTCGCTCGACGCGATCCGGCGTGGTCTCGAAGCGTTCGGCGCGGTGAAGGGCCGTTTGCAGGTGAAGCGCGCGGCGTCGGGCTCGTTCGCGGGCGCAACCGTCATCGACGACACGTACAACGCCAACCCCGACTCGATGCGCGCCGCGATCGACGTGCTCGCGGGGTGCGCATCGCCGCGCGTGCTGGTGATGGGCGACATGGGCGAAGTGGGCGACAGCGGACCTGCGTTTCACCGCGAAGTCGGTGCGTACGCGAAGGAACGCGGCATCGACACGTTGCTCGCCACGGGCGACGCGACGCGCGACGCATGCAGCGCATACGGCGCTAACGCGCGTCATTTCGATGACGCCGCCGCGCTCGTCGCGCATTTGCAGCAGGCTGGCTTCGGGCCGGATACAACGATTCTCGTGAAAGGCTCGCGCTTCATGAAAATGGAACGCGTGGTGGACGCCGTGACGAGTCCACAACCCTCCGCACCGGGCACGACGCCCGGCGCACACTGAAATAGAAGGACCGAGGCATGCTTCTGGCGCTGGCGCAATGGCTGCAGAATGACGCAAGCTTTTTGCGCGTGTTCAGTTATCTGACTTTTCGGGCGGTCGCGGCGACCATTACCGCGCTCGTGATCGGGCTCGTCTGTGGCCCGGCCGTGATCCGCAAGTTGACCGAGATGAAGGTCGGCCAGGCCGTCCGCAAAGACGGCCCGCCGACTCACCTCGTGAAATCCGGCACGCCGACGATGGGCGGCGTGCTGATCCTGATCAGCATCGGCGTCGCAACGCTGTTGTGGGCCGACCTGACGAACCGCTTCATCTGGATCGTGATGCTCGTCACGTTTGGCTTCGGCGTGATCGGCTGGGTCGACGATTACCGCAAGGTCGTCCACAAGGACCCGCGCGGCATGTCGTCGCGCGAAAAATACTTCTGGCAGTCGGTGATCGGGCTGTTCGCCGCGGTCTATCTCGCCTTCAGCGTGTCGGAAGCGAGCAACGTGCGCGTGCTCGATCTTTTCATGGCATGGGTGCGAAGCGGTCTGTCGATGGGCCTGCCCGCGCGCGCCGACCTGTTGCTGCCGTTCGTGAAATCGATCAGCTATCCGCTCGGCGTCTGGGGTTTCATCCTGCTGACGTATCTCGTGATCGTCGGCGCGAGCAATGCGGTGAATCTCACCGATGGTCTCGACGGTCTCGTGATCATGCCGGTCGTGCTGGTCGGCGCGTCGCTCGGCGTGTTCGCCTACGTGATGGGCAGCTCGGTTTACTCGAAGTATCTGCTGTTCCCTCATATTCCCGGCGCGGGCGAGCTGCTGATCTTCTGTTCGGCGATGAGCGGCGCCGGGCTTGCGTTTCTCTGGTACAACACGCACCCCGCGCAGATGTTCATGGGCGACGTCGGCGCCCTCGCGCTCGGCGGCGCGCTCGGCACGATCGCGGTCATCGTGCGCCAGGAAATCGTGCTCTTCATCATGGGTGGCATCTTCGTCGCGGAAACGCTGTCGGTGATATTGCAGGTCACCTGGTTCAAGTACACGAAGCGCCGCTATGGAGAAGGGCGGCGTTTCTTCAAGATGGCGCCGCTGCATCACCACTTCGAGCTGTCGGGCTGGAAGGAGACGCAGGTGGTGGTGCGCTTCTGGATCATCACGCTCATGTTGTGCCTGTTCGGTCTGTCCACGCTCAAGCTGCGCTGAGTGCGCCGAGTGCGCTGAGTGGTGACGGTCCGTCGCTGTCTGGCTGGTGAAGTGAAATAAAGGGAAAGCAAGCAATGTTTGGCGAGAAGTTTCGGGATCGGCAAAAGCCGATGGTGCTCGTGCTGGGACTCGGTGAATCGGGTCTCGCGATGGCGCGCTGGTGCGCGCGCCACGGGTGCCGGCTGCGCGTTGCCGATACGCGCGAAGTGCCGCCGAACCTGTCCGGGCTCGAAGCGCACGGCGTCGATGCCGACTTTGTCGGCGGTCCGTTTTCGCCCGCGCTGCTCGACGGCGTGGAGCTGGTCGCGATCAGTCCCGGCCTGTCGCCGCTCGCGGCCGACCTGGTGCCGCTGATCGCCACAGCGCGCGAAAAAGACATCCCCGTGTGGGGCGAGCTCGAATTTTTCGCGCAGGCGCTGAAGACGCTCGGCGAAAGCGGCTACGCGCCGAAGGTGATCGCCATCACCGGCACGAACGGCAAGACCACGACGACGAGCCTCACTGGCCTCCTGTGCGAACGCGCGGGCAAGAAGGTCGCGGTCGCGGGCAATATCAGCCCCGCCGTGCTCGACAAACTCACCGAAGCAATCGACAACACCGCGCTACCGGACATCTGGGTGCTCGAACTGTCGAGCTTCCAGCTGGAAACCGCGCACACCTTTGCTCCGGATGCGGCCGCGGTGCTGAACATCACGCAGGATCACCTCGACTGGCACGGCGGGCTGGACGCGTACGCCGCCGCGAAGGGCCGCATCTTCGGGCCGCAAACGGTCCGCGTGCTGAATCGGGACGACGCGCGCGTCATGGCGCTCGCATCTGCCGAAGGCGCGCCGAAGGACGCCTCCCTCGGGGGCTCATCTGTACCGGTGATCACGTTCGGCCTGAACGAGCCGGTGCGTGCGGGCGACTACGGTCTGCTGCGCGATAACGCGATGAACTGGCTCGTCGAGGCGCACGACCGCGACGCCAGCGATGAGCCGCAACCCACGCGCCGTCGCAGGAACGAAACCACCACGCCGCCGGACATCGGCCTGAAGCGTCTGATGCCCGCCGACGCGCTGCGCATTCGCGGCCTGCACAACGCAGCGAACGCGCTTGCCGCATTCGCGCTTGCGCGCGCCATCGGCCTGCCGGGCGCGCCGCTTCTGCATGGCCTGCGCGAATACCATGGCGAGCCGCATCGCGTGGAACTGATCGCGTCGATCGAGGGCGTCGATTTTGTCGACGACAGCAAGGGCACGAACGTCGGCGCGACGGTCGCCGCGCTCGACGGTCTCGCGCAGCGCACGGTGCTGATCGCGGGCGGCGACGGCAAGGGCCAGGCATTCGAGCCGCTCGCCGCGCCCGTGATGCGCTGGTGCCGCGCCGTGATGCTGATCGGCCGCGACGCGCCGCTGATCCGCGCGGCGCTCGAAGACACCGGCATCGCGCTCACCGGTCACGCGACGCTCGAAGACGCCACGCGCGCCGCGAGCGCGCTCGCGCAGCCGGGCGACGTCGTGCTGCTGTCGCCGGCATGCGCGAGCTTCGACATGTTCAAGGGTTACGCGCATCGTGCCGCGGTGTTCCGCGACACGGTCGAGGAAATCGCCGCGCAACGGGGGACGATGATATGAGCTGGTCCGAACGCTTCGGCTCCCGCCTCACGAAACAACGCGGCTCCGCCAGCGGCGAAGGGGTGTCCGCGCGCACGGGGGGCAGCGGTCTTGCGAGCGCCGTCAATGGCGTGAGGCCGCTGCGCTCGCGCATGCTCGACTACGACCACGCGCTGCTGTGGGTCGTGATCGCGCTGCTCGGTCTGGGCGTGGTGATGGTGTATTCGGCGTCGATTGCGATGCCCGACTCGCCGAAGTACGCCGCGTATCGCGACTACGCGTTCCTCGTGCGACATCTGGTTTCGCTGGCGGTCGCCACCGTCGCGGCCGTGATCACGTTCCGGATTCCGATCTCGGTGTGGGACAAATACGCGCCGAAGTTCTTCCTGCTCGCGCTGTTCACGCTCGTGATCGTGCTGATTCCGCACATCGGCAAGGGCGTGAACGGCGCGCGCCGCTGGATCCCGCTCGGCATCTCGAACATGCAGCCGTCGGAAATCATGAAGCTCGCCGTGACGATCTACGCGGCGAACTACACGGTGCGCAAGCAGGAATACATGCAAAGCTTCGCGAAAGGCTTTCTGCCGATGGCGCTTGCCGTCGGCATGGTCGGCGCGCTGCTGCTGCTCGAGCCGGACATGGGCGCGTTCATGGTGATCGCGGCGATCGCGATGGGCGTGCTGTTCCTCGGCGGCGTGAACGGCAAGCTGTTCGGCGGCCTCGTCGCCACCGCGGTGGGCACGTTCAGTCTGCTGGTGTGGGCGTCGCCGTGGCGTCGCGAACGGATCTTCGCGTATCTCGATCCATGGGACGACCGTTACGCGCAGGGCAAGGCCTATCAGCTGACGCACTCGCTGATCGCGTTCGGACGGGGGGAATGGTTTGGCGTTGGTCTTGGCGGCAGCGTCGAGAAGCTCAATTATCTGCCGGAAGCGCATACCGACTTCATCCTTGCCGTGATCGGCGAGGAACTGGGCTTTGTCGGCGTGCTGATCGTGATCCTGCTGTTTTACTGGATCGTGCGCCGCTCGTTCGAGATCGGCCGTCAGGCGCTCGCGCTCGACCGCACGTTCGCGGGGCTCGTCGCGAAGGGTGTCGGCATCTGGTTTGGCGCGCAGACGTTCATCAACATGGGCGTGAACCTCGGCCTTTTGCCGACCAAGGGTTTGACGCTGCCGCTCGTCAGTTATGGCGGCTCGGGCATCTTGCTGAACTGCGTCGCGCTGGCGGTGTTGATGCGCGTCGATTATGAAAATCGTGTGCTGATGCGTGGGGGGAAGGTATGACCCCCATGCAGCAGCGCACGCTCATGGTGATGGCCGGCGGCACCGGGGGACACGTGTTCCCGGGGCTCGCGGTCGCGCACCGGATGCAGGCGTGGGGCTGGCGCGTCGTGTGGCTCGGCAACCCGACCGGCATGGAAGCGACGCTCGTGCCGAAGCACGGCATCCCGATGGAGTTCGTGCGCTTCGGCGGCCTGCGCGGCAAGGGCCTGAAGACGAAGCTGATGCTGCCGGTGAACCTGCTGCGCGCGTGCATGCAAAGCCTCTCCGTGCTGCGTCGCGTGAAGCCGGACGTCGTGCTTGGGATGGGCGGATACATCACGTTTCCGGCCGGCCTCATGGCCGCGATGAGCGGCCGTCCGCTCGTGCTGCACGAACAGAATTCGATCGCGGGCCTGACGAACAAGGTGCTCGCGAAAGTGGCAAAGCGCGTGCTGGTCGCGTTTCCGGATGCGTTGCCCCATGCCGAATGGACAGGTAATCCAATTCGTGAGGAACTTGCGCTGACATTGGCACCCAAAGCTCGCTACGCACAACGCAGCGGGCCGCTGAACGTGCTGGTCGTGGGCGGCAGCCTGGGCGCGGCGGCGCTGAACGAAGTCGTGCCGCGCGCGCTGGCGCTGCTCGCGCCGGAGCAACGTCCGCGCATCGTGCATCAGGCGGGCGCGAAGCATATCGACGCGTTGAAAGCGAATTACGCGGAAGCGGGCTTGCAGACCGGCGACGATCTGCAGCTCGTGCCGTTTATCGACGACATGGCGTCGGCCTATGCGAAAGCGGATCTCGTGATCTGCCGCTCGGGCGCGATGACGGTCGCGGAAATTGCAGCAGTCGGCGTGGCGGCGTTTTTCGTGCCGTTCCCGCACGCAGTAGATGATCACCAGACAACCAACGCAGCGTTTCTCGCCGATCACGGCGCGGCGCTCGTCGTGCAGCAACGCGATCTGTCGGCGGATACCCTCGCCGGCTGGTTGCGCAGCCAGACGCGGGACATCCTCGCGGACATGGCGGAGCGTTCGCGCTCGCTCGCGAAACCCGATGCCACCGAACAGGTCGCGCAGATCTGCGCCGCCGTGGCGGGTGTAATCCCGAGCTTGAGCCCGGAAGGAAGGCAACAATGAAACATATCGTCAAACATATTCACTTTGTCGGCATCGGCGGCGCCGGCATGAGCGGCATCGCCGAAGTGCTCGTCAATCTCGGCTACCAGGTGAGCGGCTCCGACCTCGCGCGCAACGCGGTGACCGATCGCCTCAGCGCGCTCGGCGCACGCGTCGCGATCGGTCACGACGAGGCGAACATCGAGGGTGCGAACGCCGTCGTCGTCTCGACGGCGGTGCGCAGCGACAACCCGGAAGTGCTAGCCGCGCGTCACCGGCGCATTCCGATCGTGCCGCGCGCGGTGATGCTCGCGGAACTGATGCGCCTGAAGCAGGGCATCGCGATTGCCGGCACGCATGGCAAGACGACCACGACGTCGCTGGTGGCGAGCGTGCTCGCGGCCGGCGGACTCGATCCGACGTTCGTGATCGGCGGGCGCCTCATCAGCGCGGGCGCAAATGCGCGGCTCGGCACGGGCGACTTCATCGTCGCGGAAGCGGACGAGTCGGATGCGTCGTTCCTGAACCTGTTTCCGGTGATCGAGGTCATCACGAACATCGACGCCGATCACATGGACACCTACGGCCACGATTTCGCGCGGCTCAAGCAGGCGTTCATCGAGTTCACGCATCGTCTGCCGTTCTACGGCATCGCGGTGCTGTGCGTCGACGATCCGAACGTCAAGGAAATCCTGCCGTTCGTCTCGAAGCCGATCATCCGCTACGGTTTCGCGCCCGATGCGCAGGTGCGCGCGGTGAACGTCGAAGCGAAAGACGGGCGCATGCATTTCACCGCCATGCGCGAGGATGCGGCGCCGATCGACATCGTTTTGAACCTGCCCGGCACGCACAACGTACAGAACGCATTGGCCGCGATTGCAATCGCGACTGAACTCGAAGTCAAGGATGCCGATATCCAGCGGGCGCTCGCGGATTTCAACGGCGTCGGTCGACGCTTCCAGCGTTACGGCGAAGTGCCGGCGCCGGATGGCGGCACGTACACGCTGGTCGACGATTACGGGCATCACCCGGTCGAGATGGCCGCGACGGTCGCGGCGGCGCGCGGTGCATTTCCCGGCCGCAGGCTCGTGCTGGCGTTTCAGCCGCACCGCTTCACGCGCACGCGTGACTGCTTCGAGGATTTCGTGAAGGTGCTGTCGACGGTCGACGCACTGGTCCTGACCGAAGTCTACGCAGCCGGAGAAGCGCCGATCATCGCCGCCGACGGCCGCGCGCTCGCGCGCGCGCTGCGCGTGGCGGGCAAGGTCGAGCCGGTATTTGTCGACACGGTGGATGAAGTGCCGGATGCGCTCGCAGCAGTGGTGCGCGGCGGCGACGTGGTGATCACGATGGGCGCGGGTTCGATCGGCGGTGTGCCGGGTCGGATCGCCCAGGAACAGAAGGTGTGAGATGAGCAGTATCGATCCCAAACAGTTCGGCAAGGTGGCAGTGCTCCTCGGCGGGAATTCCTCCGAGCGCGAGGTGTCGCTCACGTCCGGCCGTCTCGTGCTGCAAGGCCTGCGTGACGCGGGCGTGGACGCGCATCCGTTCGATCCGGCTGAGCGCCCGCTCGCCGCATTGAAGGAAGAGGGTTTTGTGCGTGCGTTCAACGCGCTGCACGGCGGCTACGGCGAGAACGGCCAGATCCAGGGCGCGCTCGATTTCTATGGCATCCGCTACACGGGTAGCGGCGTGCTGGGTTCGGCGCTCGGTCTCGACAAGTTCCGCACGAAGCTCGTGTGGCAGCAGCTCGGCGTGCCGACGCCGCCGTTCGAAGCCGTGCTGCGCGGCGACGACTACGACGCGCGCGCGGTCGGGATCGTCGCGAAGCTCGGCTTGCCGCTCTTCGTGAAACCGGCGAGCGAGGGATCGAGCGTCGCGGTCATCAAGGTGAAGCGCGCCGACGCACTGCCGGCCGCACTCGCCGAAGCCGCGAAGTTCGACAAAATCGTCGTGGTGGAACAGAGCATCGAAGGCGGCGGCGAGTACACCGCGTGCGTCGCGGGCGATCTCGATCTGCCGGTGATCCGCATCATCCCGGCCGGCGAGTTTTACGACTATCACGCGAAGTACGTCGCGAACGACACGCAGTATCTGATTCCCTGCGGCCTCGCGCCGGACGCCGAAGCGCGCCTGAAAGTGCTCGCGCGCCGTGCGTTCGACGTACTCGGCTGCACCGACTGGGGCCGCGCCGATTTCATGCTCGACGCCGATGGCAACCCGTATTTCCTCGAAGTGAACACGGCGCCTGGCATGACCGATCACTCGCTGCCGCCGAAGGCGGCGCGCGCGGTCGGCATCAGCTACCAGGAACTGGTGGTGAAAGTGCTGTCGCTGACACTGAAGGACTGACGCCCAGACATGTGGAACAACGTTCGCCAGCTCAATTTCGCCTCCAACGCACTGCATGCGTTGCTGGTGCTCGTGCTGCTGGCGGCAGGCGGTTACTGGATGATCCAGCGCCCGGGCTTCGCGCTGCGCGAAATCCAGATCGACGGCGACACCGAGCACATCAATTCGCCGACGGTGCGCGCAAGCGTGGTCGGCCGCTTGAAGGGCAACTACTTCACCGTCGATCTGGACAGCGCGCGGCAGGCGTTCGAGCAGATGCCGTGGGTGCGTCACGCGAGCGTGCGGCGCGTCTGGCCGAACGCGCTGGCTGTCACGCTGGAGGAGTACAAACCGCTCGGTACGTGGGGCAGCGATCAGCTTGTCAGTGTCGACGGCGATCTCTTCACCGCGAACCAGGGCGAGCTGGAGCAGGAACTGCCGGCCTTCGATGGACCGGACGGCACGGCGAAGGAAGTGGTCGCGCGGTATCGCGACTTCAAGACGTGGTTTGCGCCGCTTGGCGCGACGCCGGAAGAAGTGACGCTGTCGCCGCGTTATGCATGGACGGTGAAGCTGTCGAACGGAATGCAGGTGGAGCTCGGCCGCGAACGCAATCAGGACACGCTCCTCGATCGCTCGCGCAGGTTGACCGCGGCGTGGGGCGCGGTGAGGCAACGTTGGGGGAACGACATTGAGTATGCGGACTTGCGCTATCCGAACGGTTTCGCGATTCGCGCAGCAGGCATGCGCTTCATCAGCGAACCCGACAAGGGCAAGAAGTAAACGGACATCACACGCAATGAGCACGCTATGAGTAAAGACTATAAAGATCTGCTGGTCGCCCTCGACATCGGGACGTCGAAGGTGGTGGCCATCGTCGCCGAGCTGAAAGGCGAAGGTCACTACGAGGTGATCGGCCTCGGCCAGAGCGAATCGAAGGGGCTCAAGAAAGGCGTCGTGGTGAATATCGAGGCCACGGTGCAATCGATTCAGCGCGCGCTCGAAGAAGCCGAACTAATGGCCGACTGCAAGATCACAAACGTATTCACTGGAATCGCCGGCAGCCATATCCGCAGCTTCAATTCGAGCGGCATGGTGGCGATCAAGGAAAAGGAAGTCACGCAGACGGATGTGGCGCGCGTGATCGAGACGGCGAAGGCGATCAATATCCCGACCGATCAGCAGGTGCTGCACATCCTGACGCAGGAATTCATCATCGACGGCCAGGAAGACGTGCGCGAGCCGATCGGCATGAGCGGCATCCGCCTCGAAGTGAAGGTGCATATCGTGACCGGCGCGGTGAGCGCGGCGCAGAACATCGTCAAGTGCGTGCGCCGCTGCGGGCTCGAAGTGAACGATCTGATCTTGCAGCCGCTGGCGTCGTCGCTGGCGGTGCTGACGGAAGACGAAAAAGAGCTGGGCGTGGTGCTCGTCGACATCGGCGGCGGCACGACTGATATTGCGATTTTCAGCGAAGGCGCGATCCGTCACACCGCGGTGATTCCGATTGCCGGCGACCAGATCACGAGCGACATCGCGATGGCGCTGCGCACGCCGACGCCGGATGCGGAAGACATCAAGGTCGACTACGGCATCGCGAAGCAGGCGCTCGCCGATCCGGACGAGATGATCGAAGTGCCGGGGCTCGGCGAGCGCGGTCCGCGCACGCTGTCGCGCCAGGCGCTGGCGGCGGTGGTCGAGCCGCGCGTCGAAGAACTGTTTTCGCTCGTGCAGCAGGTGGTGCGCGAGTCGGGTTACGAAGAGCTGCTGAGTTCCGGCGTCGTGTTGACTGGCGGCGCGTCGATGATGCCGGGCATGGTCGAACTCGGCGAGGACATTTTCCTGAAGCCGGTGCGTATCGGCGCGCCGGAATACGCGGGCGGTCTCGCGGACGTGGTGCGCAATCCGCGTTATTCGACGGCGATGGGGCTGCTCGTCGAAGGCCGCTCGCAACGCATGCGCGGTCGCAAGGTCGCGGTGCAGTCGGGTTCGATGGGCCAGGTGTTCGGACGGATGAAAGACTGGTTCCTCGGCAACTTTTAACGCGGCACCCGGTTTCAGAAGCAGTTGCAGGACGCAGATTTTCAGAAATACGCGCTGGTGCCGGCGGCTGGCGCGCGACAGGGGGTTGCCCGATCTCCTGCCGAATAACGGCCGAATAGCTGCCTTGCGGCAGTACATTTTTTCTTGACGGAGGCAACATGGAATTCCAGATGCTGGAAACCGAAACCAACGGCACCATCATCAAGGTGGTTGGTGTAGGTGGCGCTGGCGGCAATGCCGTTCAGCACATGATCAACCGCGGCGTGCAAGGCGTCGACTTCATCGTGATGAACACGGATGCACAGGCCCTGTCGCGTTCGCGCGCCACGGCTGTGATCCAGCTCGGCAACACCGGTCTCGGCGCGGGCGCCAAGCCGGAGATGGGCCGTTCGGCAGCAGAAGAAGCCCGTGAGCGCATCGCCGACGCACTGCGCGGCGCGCACATGGTGTTCATCACCGCGGGCATGGGTGGCGGCACGGGCACGGGCGCGGCACCGGTCGTCGCGCAGATCGCCAAGGAGATGGGCATTCTGACCGTGGGCGTCGTCAGCAAGCCGTTCGAATTCGAAGGCGGCAAGCGGATGCGCGTGGCAGAAGCGGGTTCGCAGCAACTGGAGGATCACGTCGACTCGCTGATCGTCGTTCTGAACGACAAGCTGTTCGAGGTGATGGGCGATGACGCCGAGATGGACAAATGCTTCCAGTGCGCAGATGACGTTCTGAACAACGCAGTCGCCGGTATCGCGGAAATAATCAATGTAGACGGTCTGGTGAACGTCGACTTTGAGGACGTGAAGACGGTGATGGGCGAGCAGGGCAAGGCGATGATGGGCACGGCGACGGTTGCCGGTGTCGATCGCGCGCGTCTCGCGGCGGAGCAGGCTGTTGCGAGCCCGCTGCTGGAAGGAGTGGACCTGTCGGGCGCGCGTGGCGTGCTCGTGAACATCACGTCGAGCCGTTCGCTGCGTCTGTCGGAAACGCGCGAGGTGATGAACACGATCAAGAGCTATGCTGCAGAAGACGCAACCGTGATTTTTGGCGCAGTCTATGACGATGCGATGGGCGACGCGCTGCGCGTGACGGTCGTGGCAACGGGTCTCGGCCGTGCGGCGAAGAAGCAGCAATCGGCACCGATGACGCTGCTGCGTACCGGCACCGACAACCAGCCGATCGGTGCTCATGCGCACGCTTACGCGTCGCAACAGCATCACTCGGGCGCCGCCGATTACGGTTCGCTGGATACGCCGGCTGTATGGCGTACGTCGCGTGACACGGCGGCTTCGCACGTGCAGGCGTTGCAGGAAAAGGGCGTCGACACGTACGATATCCCGGCGTTCCTGCGCAAGCAGGCGGATTAACCGCAGGCTGGGCTGCGCTGTGGCACGGTGGATGCGTGCCAGCAGCGACATGCACGGGCGTGGCGGGTGAACGGCGAACAAGGCCGCGTTTCGTCAGATACGCGGCGGGGACAGATGCCCTCTTCGTATTCGCGAAGCGGATCGGGCGACTGTCGGCGAAAGCCGGGTTCACTGCGACACGAAAACGTGCGGATGCAAGCCGCATCGATGTAAAGGACTGAGCATGATTCAGGTGGGTGAAAAGCTGCCGGACGCAATTGTCTACGAATTGATCGAAGACGAACGCGAAGGCTGCACGATCGGGCCCAACAGCTTCGACGTGCGCGAACAGACCGCGGGCAAGCGCGTGGTGATCTTCGGATTGCCCGGCGCGTTCACGCCGACCTGTTCGGCAAAGCATGTGCCGGGTTATGTCGAACACGCTGCCGCGTTTCAGGCGGCCGGTGTCGACGAGATCTGGTGCGTGTCCGTCAACGACGCGTTCGTCATGGGCGCGTGGGCGCGCGATCAGCACACCTCGGGCAAGGTGCGCATGATGGCGGACGGCAGTGCGGCTTTCACGCGGGCGCTTGGTCTGGAGCAGGATCTGTCGGCGCGTGGCATGGGGATCCGTTCCCAGCGCTACGCCATGGTGGTCGACGACGGCGTGGTCAAGACGCTGAACATCGAGGCACCCGGCAAATTCGAAGTCAGCGATGCAGCCAGTATTCTCGCCACGTTGAGCTAGCTGCAAACGCCCGTTTTGTCGTCCGGCCCGCGAATGTTGCAGGCAGGCAACGACACGATGACGCTTTTGTGACTGGCCGTTACGCGGGCCGATGTCCGGAAACGCCTCCGTTCCGGGCGTCGGCCCGTCACGCTTTCCGCGCGGTTCCCGTGAAGTAACGACGGGAAACAGATTGATACGTTCAGTGAAAACCCGATGTGAGGTTGATGGAGTATAATTCGCGCTATGGAATAAAAAGTCCCGATTGGGATTTTCAATCGAATAGAAGACCATTATGTTGAAGCAGCGCACAATCAAATCGATCGTCAAGACGGTCGGCATCGGCTTGCATTCGGGCCGCAAGGTCGACCTGACGCTTCGTCCGGCGGGTCCGGACACGGGCATCGTGTTCACGCGCGTGGATCTGGCCACGCCGGTTGAGATTCCTGCGCAGGCCATGGCGATCGGCGATACGCGTCTCGCTTCGGTGTTGCAGAAAGACGGCGCGCGGGTCTCGACGATCGAGCACCTGATGTCGGCGTGTGCGGGTCTCGGCATCGACAACCTGTACGTCGACGTCACGGCCGAGGAAATCCCGATCATGGACGGCAGCGCGGCTTCGTTCGTGTTCCTGATCCAGTCGGCGGGCGTCGAAGAGCAGAACGCCGCCAAGAAATTCATCAAGGTCACGAAGCCGGTCGAAATCCGCGACGGTGACAAATTCGCCCGTCTGGAGCCGTTTTTTGGCTTCAAATTGAAGTTTACGATCGATTTTCGTCATCCGGCGGTCGACAAGACCGGTCAGGCGCTCGAAGTCGATTTCGCGAATACGTCGTATGTGCGTGAAATCGCCCGTGCGCGCACGTTCGGTTTTGCGCACGAAGTCGAAATGATGCGTGAGCTGGGTCTGGCGCGCGGCGGCAGCATGGACAACGCGATCGTGCTCGACGAATACCGCATCCTGAACAACGATGGCCTGCGTTACGACGACGAGTTCGTGAAACACAAGATGCTCGACGCGATCGGCGACCTGTATGTGGTGGGCCATCCGTTGCTGGCTTCGTACAACGCGTACAAGTCGGGCCACGGTCTGAACAACCAGTTGCTGCGTGAATTGCTGGCGCACGAGGATTCGTACGAAATCGTCACGTTTAACGATCCGAAGCAGGCGCCGCGCGGCTTCGCCTACGATACGCAAACGGCATTTGCCTGATTGCGGCAGGGCGGTTCAGCACCCAGCACCGCCAGCGTGTTTGACGCAACGGGTTGCAGGAAACAGGCGGTCCTTCGGGGCCGCCTATTTTTTTGGCTCGCGGCTGACGCGATGCCGGGCCGCCATTCTCGCCAGCGCTTCGCGCAACGGCGAGGGCGCGAGCGTCTCGCTGAGCGCATGCAGTGCCTCGGCTCCGCGTGCCGTCATGCGCGCCTGCTTGGGCTGCGGCGGCTCTTTCACCGCTTGCGGACGCACGCGGATGCGCAGCGAATTGACGGCCCAGCCACGCTGCTGCAAATCCGCGAGCAGGCGAGGTTCAAGATGTCGCAGGCGCGCGGCGAGCGCGTTGTGCGCGGCAAAAAGCGTCAACACGCCTTCCTTGATGAAACCGGGCTCGACGCTCGTCGCCAGATAATCGGGCAGGAGCTGCTTCAGGTCGCGCTCCAGCGCGGCAATCTGCTCGACGCCGGCGCGCAGCGCGGCGAACGCATCGGTGCGCTTGAGCACTTCGGAGACGGCCTGTGGGCGGCGCGCCGCGTTCTGACTGGAAAACGGCCTTGAAAACGACGAGAAACGGCTCATATTTTCGCGGAAGCTTTCGAGGTGAGGACGGGCGGAAAAGCGGCAGCAGAAACGACGTTGCGTGCCGCATGCCGTGATGCCCGGATTGTACCCCGAGGCTTCTGTGCCGGGCCGCCGTCGGGGGCAGCGGGCGCGCGGCCGGAGCAGGCCCTGGCCAATCCGCCATGGACACAGGCGCGGCCGGGCCTGCGTGCTAAAATCCCCGATTCGGTGCGACACGCACGCTCGTGTCCGGGCCGTCCCAACGTAAGGGACATCGACTAGCAGCATCTGGAGGCGTCCATACGACGCCTCACGGGCTGTGACAGGTATACCGCGGGGCATCATGAAGGAGCGCGAGTTCCCAAGTGCAACTGCCCACAAGTGCTGTACCTCTTGTAACGAAGCGAACCCGGTGCGGATAGGTCGGGTTTCGCCATAGGCGATCTCCGTTCTGCCGTCCGTAACGGTGATCGCATTGCTTTGACCTGATTACCGTCAGGTCCCGCCGAGTCAGCGGCTTCATCCCCGCCGACTGGGCGAGATGATGTATGCAATTCCTGCGCCGTCAATGGCAACGGATTCGCGAACCGATACGAGCGAAAGCTCGGTGTGTCATTGTTCGACCTCGCCAGCTCTTAGGCGAGGGTAGTGAACCTGCTGTACGACCAGCAGTAGCCTAGGAAGACATGCGCCACTGGCAACGGTGGGGTGTGAAGCTCTTCTGACAATGTAGCCCCCGGATGTTTCGGGCAGGTCCTTTCCGTGAGGAATCGACTTGGAGACTCCTAGCAGCGAGGGGGTTGAGGCGCCAGGCTGGCTGATAGGGTTAACGTAAGTGAACTGCTGATAAACCTCGTTAGGATTGCAGTGCCTAAGCTGCTGTCAGGCACTAACCAAAAGGTGTGCGGTTGGATAGCCCGCTCGAATCTCGGGCTACGTCGTTGTCAACGCCGCCGGGGAATAGGCAGAACCTAAGTCAGTCGTGTGACATGCCGGGAACGTGGTAAGCCTGTATGGTTGCCAGAGCAGTATGGCTGGCAGGCGAACCGTAAGGGACGCTGTTGATTGTGCAGGTATGGGAGGACGGAAAAAGCGAAGGCCGGGCTGTAATGGACCGGATAGGGGTTGAGACATTACCCTACGCGAAAGCGGGCAGACTTCCGTCTGGTCTACCGTCGCAAGACGGCTGACTAGCCCTCTAGCTGGACTGGTGAATTTCGGCGTTGTCTAGCCGTATATGCATAGTCGTAGTTGAACATGCATAGATTTTTAACCCCTTGCGGGAGCAGATCGCTCCCGCAAGGGGCGATCTGTTCTCCGCTCGGGATTCACTTCTTCGAGTAGGAGAGCAGCATGAAAGTATCTGGTCGAAAGACTGGATCTGCGCTTTCCCACGCGCCAGACAACTGGTACGCCGTAGATTGGCGTCGGGTTGAATGGAACGTGAGAGGGATGCAGATTCGAATTGCGAAGGCGACGCGGGAAGGTGACTGGCGCAGGGTGAAAGCCCTGCAACGGATGCTGACCCGCACGTTGTCCGCAAAGCTGTATGCGGTACGACGTGTTACGCAGAATCAGGGTGCGCGAACGGCTGGAGTCGATCGCGAACGATGGGACTCGCCTGAACGCCGATGGGAAGCCATCGGCAGGTTGAAGCGGCGTGGGTACAAGCCTCTGCCATTAAGGAGAGTCTTTATCCCCAAGGCCAATGGGAAGGAACGCCCTCTGGGTATTCCGACCATGCGGGACAGGGCGATGCAAGCCCTGTATCTGTTGGCTTTGGAGCCGGTGTCTGAATCGATGAGCGACCCGAACTCTTATGGGTTCAGGTTAAATCGCTCGACGGCGGACGCCATGTCACAGATTTTCGTTGCCATGTCTCAGAAGGGTTCTGCTCGCTGGGTACTGGAGGCGGACATCAAAGGCTGCTTTGACTGGATCAACCATGACTGGTTGGAAAACCATGTCCCGATGGACAGGGAAATCCTGCGGAAATGGTTGAAAGCTGGCCTGATTTACAAGGGGCAGCTTCAGGCGACGGAGGCCGGTACGCCGCAAGGAGGGATTATTTCTCCAACGCTGGCCAATGTGACGCTGAACGGGCTGGAACGTAAACTGATCGCGCACCTCGGTGCGAAATTCGGGATCGCGAAGGCCAGGAAGCTGAAAGTGAATGTGGTGCGATACGCGGACGACTTTGTTATCACTGGCGACTCGAAAGAGATGCTGGAGCGCGAAGTCAGGCCTTGGATAGAAGCCTTCCTTGAAGCACGGGGATTGCAACTATCGGAGGAGAAGACCCGGATCGTTCATATTGACGAAGGTTTTGATTTCCTTGGGTGGAATTTCCGGAAGTACTCGGGAAAACTGCTCATCAAGCCGAGCAGGAAGAACGTGCAAACGTTCTACCGCAAGGTGGCGGAAACGATCAGCGGTAACAAGACGGTGAAGCAGGAGGATTTGATCCGACTGCTGGATCCGATGCTACGGGGTTGGGCGCAGTATCACAGCCCGGTGGTGGCGAAGCAGGCGTACAGCCGCATGGAGCATCTGGTTTTCCAGAGGCTCTGGTGGTGGTCCAAGCGGCGACATCCACAAAAGAGCAGCAGTTGGGTGCGACGAAAGTACTTTCACTCAATTGATGACCGGCAGTGGGTGTTCGCGGTCCGAACGGTTCGGGACGATGGCAGCTGGGGCTTGACCGAGATGTACCAACTCAGCGGTACGGTGATCAGGCGCCACAAGAAGATCAAAGGGGAATTTCATCCTTTTGATCCGGAGTGGGAGCAATATGGCGAGCAACTGCGGCAGGCGCGTCTGTGGGACTCGATGCGCTACCGGAAACAGTGGGCGAAGCTGTACATGTCGCAAGGCGGGTTGTGCGCGCACTGCGGCTGTGCCTTGACGGATGAAACCGGCTGGCACGACCACCATCTGGAATATCGGATGCACGGCGGGTCAGATAGGCTGTTCAACAGGGTTTTGCTTCACCCGCACTGCCACCAGCAGGTACACGTTGGTAAACTTGCAGTAACTAAGCCGGTTCTGTCGTAAGACAGGACTTTGTTTGTAGATTTGAGCCGTATGCGGGGAAACTCGCACGTACGGTTCTCGGGGGGCCCGACTTTCGCAAGAAGGTCGGGCTACCCGACAATTCACTCCTGGACCTAAGCCGCCGGGGCCGCCGTTTCCGGGCTCACACACTGTGTGACCGGGCCACGGCCGCGACGCAGACACCGATCCGATGACCACCGGTTTTCTACAAAAGATTTTTGGCAGCCGCAACCAGCGGCTCGTCAAGCAATATCAAAAGACCGTCGTGTCGATCAATGCGCTCGAACCGCAGATCGAGCAATTGACGGACGATCAACTGCGCGCGAAAACCGGTGAGTTCCGACAGCGCGTCGCGAGCGGCGAATCGCTCGACAAGCTGCTGCCCGAAGCGTTCGCCGTCTGCCGCGAAGCGAGCAAACGCGTGCTGAACATGCGGCACTTCGACGTGCAGATCGTCGGCGGCATGGTCCTGCATTACGGCAAGATCGCGGAAATGCGTACCGGTGAGGGCAAGACGCTCGTCGCGACGCTGCCGGTCTACCTGAACGCGCTCTCCGGGCGCGGCGTGCATGTCGTGACGGTGAACGATTACCTTGCACAGCGCGACGCCGAATGGATGGCGCGCCTGTACAACTTCCTCGGCCTGTCGGTGGGCATCAACCTGTCGCAGATGGACCACGACGCGAAGCAGCAGGCTTACGCGTCGGACATCACGTACGGTACGAACAACGAATTCGGCTTCGACTACCTGCGCGACAACATGGTCTATGAGACCGAGGCGCGCGTGCAGCGGGCGCTCAATTTCGCGGTCGTCGACGAAGTGGATTCGATCCTGATCGACGAAGCGCGTACGCCGCTGATCATTTCGGGCCAGGCTGAAGATCACACCGATCTCTACGTGCGCATGGACGCGCTGCCGCCGCTGCTCGAGCGTCAGATCGGCGAGGAAAAGGCCGACGGCACGGGCGTCGAAAAACCGGGTGACTACACGCTTGACGAGAAGGCACGTCAGGTGTTCCTCACCGAATCGGGCCACGAAAAGGCCGAGCGTCTGCTCGCCGAGTGGGGTCTGATTGGCGAAGGTGAAAGCCTGTACGCGGCACAGAACATCACGCTGATGCACCATGTGTACGCGGCGTTGCGCGCGCACACGCTGTTCTTCAAGGACCAGCACTACGTCGTGCAGAACAACGAAGTCGTCATCGTCGACGAATTCACCGGCCGTCTGATGTCGGGTCGCCGCTGGTCGGACGGGCTGCACCAGGCCGTCGAGGCGAAGGAACACGTCAAGATCCAGAGCGAAAACCAGACGCTCGCGTCGATCACGTTCCAGAACTACTTCCGCATGTACGCGAAGCTGGCCGGCATGACCGGCACGGCCGATACCGAAGCGTACGAATTCAACGAGATTTACGGGCTCGAAACGGTCGTCATTCCGACGAACCGTCCGCCGAAGCGCATCGACAAGCAGGATCAGATCTACAAGACGGCGAAGGAGCGTTACGACGCCGTCATCCGCGATATCCGCGAATGCTATGAGCGTAGCCAGCCGGTGCTGGTCGGCACGACGTCGATCGAGAATTCCGAACTGCTGTCGAATCTGCTGACCCGGGCCGGT
The DNA here is from genome assembly GCF_900107685.1 of Paraburkholderia sartisoli. Lineage (GTDB taxonomy): Bacteria > Pseudomonadota > Gammaproteobacteria > Burkholderiales > Burkholderiaceae > Paraburkholderia > Paraburkholderia sartisoli. The sequence goes on from NZ_FNRQ01000014.1 coordinate 33,008, forward strand.
TTGCCGCACGAAGTGCTGAACGCGAAGCAGCACGCGCGTGAAGCCGCGATCGTCGCGGAAGCCGGCCGTCCGAAGCGCGTGACGATCGCGACCAACATGGCCGGCCGCGGTACCGACATCGTGCTGGGTGGCAATGCCGAAAAGCAGGCCATGTTCCTCGAACTCGACGAATCGATTCCCGCTGACGAAAAGGCGCGCCGCATCCAGCAGCTGCACGACGAGTGGCAGGCGCTGCACGACGAAGTGAAGGCCGCGGGCGGCCTGCACATCATCGGCACCGAGCGTCACGAATCGCGCCGGATCGACAACCAGCTGCGCGGCCGTGCCGGCCGCCAGGGCGATCCGGGTTCGTCGCGCTTCTATCTGTCGCTGGACGATTCGCTGCTGCGCATTTTCGCGGGCGATCGCGTGCGCTCGATCATGGACCGTCTGAAGATGCCGGAAGGCGAGGCGATCGAAGCGGGTATCGTCACGCGGTCGATCGAATCGGCGCAGCGCAAGGTCGAAGCGCGCAACTTCGATATCCGCAAGCAGCTGCTCGAATACGACGACGTGTCGAACGACCAGCGCAAGGTGATCTATCAGCAGCGTAACGAACTGCTGGAAGCGCACGACATTACCGAGACCATCGGCGCGATGCGTCATGGCGTGATCGCCGACATCGTCCATCAGTTCGTGCCCGCGGGCAGCATCGAAGAACAGTGGGATGTGCCTGAGTTGGAAGAAATGCTGCGCAACGAATGGCAGCTCGATCTCGCCATTCAGGAGATGATCAACGAGTCGAAGTCGATCGACGCCGACGAAATTCTCGAAGCCGTCACCGCGGCCGCCGACGAAGCGTACGAAGGCAAGGTCGAACTCGTGGGTCGCGAATCGTTTAGCGCGTTCGAACGCTCGATCATGCTGCAGACGCTCGACCGCAGCTGGCGCGAACACCTCGCCGCGCTCGATCACCTGCGTCAGGGCATCCATCTGCGCGGCTACGCCCAGCAGAACCCGAAGCAGGAATACAAGCGCGAAGCGTTCGAACTGTTTGCCGCGATGCTCGATGCCGTGAAGCTCGAAGTGACGCGCGTCGTGATGAACGTGCAGATCCAGTCGCCGGAGCAACTGGAAGAGGCGGCCGAGCAGTACGAAGACCAGGGCAGCCATCTCCTTGAGAACGTCGAATTCCGTCACGCCGAATTTGCGGAGGCGGGTGACGCGGCGGCGCCGGCTGCTGCCGCGGCGGCCATGATCGGCGACGCGATGAGTCACGGCCAGCACGCGTCCGGTTCGCAGCAACTGGCGGGGGATAGCGTGCCGAAGGTCGGCCGCAACGATCCGTGCCCGTGCGGCAGCGGCAAGAAGTACAAGCAGTGCCACGGCAAGATTGCCTGAGTTGCAGGACGGTGCGTGCATCACAACCGGTGCACGCGCCGCGTCGTTTCTGCCGGTGCTTTTAGAGGCTGCTGGCTGATTCCCCGGTGGTCCGGCGCTCGTCTGGACCATTCATGTTGATTCCCGATGCCGGCTCCACGCCAGCACGCTCATCTCCGACAGGTCGCCAACATGGCTGTCAATTTCCCCTCGATCGATCCCGCCCAGCTTCATCCCGTCGCCGGCGTCACGCTGGGCTGGGCTGAAGCGAACATCCGCAAGCCGAACCGCAAGGACGTGCTCGTCATTTCCGTCGACGAAGGTGCGACGGTCGCGGGCGTATTCACGCAGAACCGTTTTTGCGCCGCGCCGGTGACGGTCTGCCGCGAGCATCTGGAGCGCATGCGCGCGGGCGGCAAGGCCATTCGGGCGCTCGTCGTGAACACGGGCAATGCGAACGCCGGCACCGGCGAACCCGGTCTCGTGCATGCGCGCGAGACCTGCGTCGAACTCGCGCGCCTCGCCGACGTCGCGCCCGAGCAGGTGTTGCCGTTCTCGACGGGCGTGATTCTCGAACCGCTGCCGGTCGACCGTCTGAAGGCCGGTTTGCCCGCCGCGCTGGCGAACCGGAAAGCCGCGCACTGGTACGACGCCGCACAGGCGATCATGACGACCGACACACTCGCGAAAGCGACCTCCCGGCAGGTGACGATCGACGGCCACACGGTCACGCTGACCGGCATCAGCAAGGGCGCGGGCATGATCAAGCCGAACATGGCGACGATGCTCGGCTTTCTCGCGTTCGACGCCAACGTCGCGCAACCGGTGCTCGACGCGCTCGTGAAGCACGTAGCGGACCGCTCGTTCAACTGCGTCACGATCGACGGCGATACGTCGACGAACGATTCGTTCATCCTCATCGCATCGGGCAAGTCGAGCCTGCCGGCGATCACGTCGACGGATTCCGCCGCCTATGCCGCGCTGCGCGACGCCGTGACCGAAGTCGCGCAGACGCTCGCGCAACTGATCGTGCGCGATGGCGAGGGCGCGACGAAGTTCATGACGGTGAACGTCGAAGGCGGCAAGGACACTGCCGAATGCCGCCAGATCGCGTACGCGATCGGCCATTCGCCGCTCGTGAAGACCGCGTTCTACGCGTCGGACCCGAACCTCGGCCGGATCCTGGCCGCGATCGGCTATGCGGGCGTGAACGACCTCGACGTCGACCGGATCGATCTTTACCTCGACGACGTGCTCGTCGCGAAAGCCGGTGGACGCAACCCGGACTATCGCGAGGAAGACGGCCAGCGCGTGATGAAGAAAAGCGAGATCGCGATTCGCGTGGTGCTCGGTCGCGGCGACGCGCGGGCCACGATCTGGACCTGCGATCTCTCGCACGAGTACGTCAGCATCAACGCCGATTACCGTTCCTGATACTGATACCGGGCCACACACGATGGACAAACTCGAACAGTTTTTGACACGCGCCGAAGCCGTGCTCGGTCGCCTGGAAGCGATGCTTCCGCCCGCCGCGATCGATGTCGACTGGTCCGCGGCCGTTGCATTCCGCTGGCGCAAGCGCCAGGGACGCGGCTACCTGCAACCGGTGCCGTCGATTTCGACCATCTCGCTCGACGATCTGCAGCACATCGACCGGCAGAAGTCGCTGATCGAACAGAACACGCGTCAGTTCGTCCGCAGCCAGCCGGCGAACAACGTGCTGCTGACAGGCGCGCGCGGCACGGGCAAGTCGTCGCTGATCAAGGCCTGCCTGAACGCGCACGCAGAGGACGGTCTGCGCCTGATCGAAGTGGACAAGGACGACCTGCACGATCTCGGCGACATCGTCGACCTGATCGCGTCACGGCCTGAGCGGTTCGTCGTGTTCTGCGACGATCTCTCGTTCGAAGAGGGCGAATCGGGCTACAAGGCGCTGAAAGTGGCGCTCGACGGCTCGGTGGCCGCGCAGTCGGACAACGTGCTGATCTACGCGACCTCGAACCGCCGCCATCTGCTGCCCGAGTACATGAGCGACAACGAAACCTACAAGCACACGTCCGATGGCGAAATCCATCCGGGCGAGGTGGTCGAGGAAAAGATCTCACTGTCGGAGCGCTTCGGCTTATGGGTGAGTTTCTACCCGTTCAAGCAGGACGATTACCTGGCGATCGTCGGCCACTGGCTGCGCCATTTCGGTTGCGTCGACGCCGAGGTCGAAGCGGCGCGCGGCGACGCGCTCGTCTGGGCGCTGGAGCGCGGTTCGCGTTCGGGCCGGGTGGCGTGGCAGTTCGCGCGCGACTGGTCGGGGCGCAAGTCCCAGGCGCCGCAGACGTCGGCAGCGGGCGCATGAGCGCCGCCGCTGACGTCGCCGGCAACGCGGGCAATACCGCGGCGCGGCCGGTCACCGAAGTCGCGGTCGGCGTGCTGGTGCAGCCGGACGGGCGCTACCTGTTGGCGCAGCGACCCGCGGGCAAGCCGTACGAAGGCTACTGGGAGTTTCCGGGCGGGAAGCTGGAACCGGGCGAATCGGTCGAAGCCGCGCTCGCCCGCGAACTGCACGAGGAACTCGGGATCGACGTGCAGGCGAGCCATCGCTGGCACACGCTCGAACACGACTATCCGCATGCTTACGTGCGGCTCTATTTCTGCAAGGTGACCGATTGGGCGGGTGAACCGCACGGACGCGAAGGTCAGGCCTTCGTCTGGCAGGCGTTGCCCGCCGAAGTCTCGCCGCTACTGCCGGCCACCATTCCCGTGCTGGAATGGCTGGCCGCGGAGAAGTAGCGCGCGCCTCATGCGTTGCGCACGCAGGTTCGCTCGCGGCTGCGGTTTCAGTGCGGGTTGTAGTCGCCGGTCGGCGTTTCGTCCGAAGGCGGTTCTTCATCAGTGCCGCCGATCTTGTACTTTTCGGCGGCCCACGCTCCAAGATCGACCTGCTTGCAGCGATCTGAACAGAAGGGGCGGAAGCGGTTTTCAGGTGTCCAGCGGACGTCCTTTCCGCAGGTTGGGCATTTGACGACAGTGGGCATACGGTCAGGCGATCAATCGCAATCAGGAACGGGAAGCTTCAAACATGGGGCAAACGGGTGCGGTTTCAAAGGCCGCGTTTCGCTTTCGCGGCCGTTTCGACAGCCTTTACCGCACCGACGCCGCTATTACAGGCTGCACAACGTAAGCTGGAACGGCACGTCGACGTCGACCGGCCGCGGCCTCAGATCGCCGTCCTGCACCGTGAAACGCACCCACAGCATGTACTTGTTGGCGCTTGCCTCCGGAATCACGTGCAATTCCGGCGCCACTCTTACCTGCATCAATTGATATGAGCGGCCGGAGAGCATCTGTTGATAGCTCCCCTGCATCGCCATCACCTTTGAAGCCTGCCCCGATTCGCGCGCGAGGCGCAATACGATCGTTGCGGCGTCACGCAGCGCCAGCAGCGGCGTGACCCATTTGGCGATGTCCTGGCGGCGCTGGTCCGGATGCGCCTGTTGCCACGCGAAATACGACGGCAGGTCGAACTTGCAGGTTCCGCCGGGAATAATCGCGCGGCTGCGGATGCTTGCGAGCCACTCGTTGTCTGCAAGATGCTGGCCGGTTTTGCCCTGCATCTGCGCGAGGCCGGCGAGCGTCTGCTCGATCTCTCCCAAGACCGCTTCGAGCGCGTTCTGCTCGATGCCGGGATTGCCGCGAAACGGCGCCAGCGTCTGGCGTTGCCGTTCGAGTTCTTTCATCAGATCCGACTTCAGATCCGCGCGGCCCGCGACCTCGGCGATTTCGAAGAGAGTCGTCAGCGCAACATGGTGCTCCCTGGCGTCTTCCTGGGTCAGAAAGAACGTGAAACGCTCGAACAGGTCTTCGAGGCGCAACAGCGTACGGATTCGCTCGTTAAAGGGATACTCGTAAAGGATCAAGCGCGCTCGCCTCTGGCGTGGTCGGTGACGGGATTGCAGGACATTCTAATGCCGTGTGACTACCCTAGCAATCACGCACTTTTTTCGCCCGTTCAGGCGCATTTTCTGCGCCTGAACCGTAATGGTCATATGAGGGCGCGCGCGGCCGGTTTCGTGGCGGAATGTGGCGCTGGCGAAGCATGGGTTATGCGGTTATGTGGTGGGGCCAGCGGCTTGCGGCGACGGTGGAGCACGAGGCTGAGTGCGGCCTGCGCGTAGATCCGGACGCGTCCCGCGCGCTGGCCGTCTGCTGGCTGGAGGACGTTACGCGCCGGCCAGCGCAACGTACTGCCGGTGCAATGCGTCGACGTCCATGGAAAGCGCCTCGATGGAAACGTCATCATTGACGACGACGTCGTCCGCCGCGGCGAGCCGCGCTTCGCGGGTCGCCTGACGCGCGATGATCGCGAGTACCTGGTCGCGCGTGAACGCGTTGCGGCGCATGACGCGCGCGATCTGCGTGTCGACGGCGCAGTCAACGACGAGCACGCGGTCCACCCGCGTCTTCCAGCTACCCGATTCGACGAGCAACGGTACGACAACCATCAGATACGGGCCGCGCGCCTCGTTTCGCTCGCGCTCGGTCTCGGCGCGGATCAGCGGATGCGTGATCGCTTCGAGTCGCGACCGGGCCGTATCGTCGCTGAAGACGAGCGCCCGCATCCGGGTGCGGTCGAGCGAGCCGTCCTGCGCAACGAACGACGGACCGAACGCCTTTGCAATCGATGGCATCGCGATGCCGCCGGGCGCAGTGATGCGATGCGCGATCACGTCGGTGTCGACGAGCGATACGCCGCGCGCCGCGAAGAGATCCGCGACCGTGGACTTGCCGCTACCGATCCCGCCCGTTATCCCGACAGCAAACATGGTTCAGCTCCCCAACGCCTGATACAACGGCGTACCGAGAAACAGGGTGATTGCCCCGCCCGCCGCGAGAAACGGGCCAAACGGCAACGGTTCCTCGAAGCGCATCCGGCCGCGCCACGTTGCGAGCAACCCGACGACCGCACCGGCTACCGCCGCGATCACGACGATCTGCGGCAACGCCGCCCAGCCGAGCCACGCGCCAAGCGCCGCGAGCAGCTTGAAATCGCCGTAGCCCATGCCTTCAATGCCGCGTATGAGCTTGAAAAGCCAGTGGACGCACCACAGCGTGAGGTAGCCTGCGATCGCGCCGAGAACGGCATCGTGCAGCGTCGCGAACGTGCCTTCGAAGTTGATGATCAGGCCGGCCCACAAAAGTGGCAGCGTCATCGAATCCGGCAGCAGGTGCGTGTCGACGTCGATGGCGCTCATCGTAAGCAGCGTCGCGCAGAGTCCGAAGGCGGCGAGCGCGGTGCCTGTCGCGCCGAATGTCACGAGCGATCCGGCCGCGAGCGCGGCGCTCGCTATTTCGATCACGGGATAGCGCAGGCTCACGTGCGTATGGCAATGCGAGCATCGGCCGCGCAACAGCAGATAGCTCAGCACAGGGATGTTTTCCCAGGCCTTCAACGTGTGGCCGCAATGCGGACATGCGCTGCGAGGCAGCCACAGGTCATAGCGCGCGGGGAGGGTGTCGCCTTCGAGCGCCTGGCCGGTCGTCTCGCTTACTTCGTTGCGCCAGGCGCGCTCGAGCATGATGGGCAGCCGGTGCGCCACCACGCTCACAAAGCTGCCGATGACGAGACCAAACACGACGGCGAACGCAATCTGCGCGCCGGCGGGCAGAGCGCCGAACGCTGCGGTGACGCTGGCGGTGTAATAGCCCAGCGGGCCGCCGAAAGGGGAGTCGGTCAGGGACGTTATCGCGCGCATGGCTGAATGATTGGATTCGGCTGCGATGCTACACCACGTTGCCGAGTTGAATGATGGGAAGATACATCGCGATAACCAGACCACCGACGAGCACGCCCAGCACCATGATGACAAGCGGCTCGCACAGGCTGGCCAGCGTGCCGATCTTTTCGTCGACCTGCCGGTCGCAGAGCGACGCGACGTCGATCAACATCGCGTCCAGCGCGCCCGATTCCTCGGCGACGGCGACGGGTTGCACGATTTCTGGCGGAAAGCAGCGGGCCGTCTGCATGGCTGCGGCGAGCCGTTCCCCGCGACGAAGCCGGACCGCGATCTGACCGGTTGCGCGATCGACGTAGGCATTGCCGGTGGCGTGCGTCAGGGAATCGAATGCATCCGATAACGGCGTGCCGGCCGAGAGCAGCGTGCCGAGCGCGCGACTCCAGCGGGCCGAGCAGAGCGTGGTCAGTAGCGGTCCGGCGATGGGCAGCTTCAGCGTCAGATGAGCAAAGGAAACGCGCGCCTTGTCCGAGCGACGCAGGACGTGCGCCGTGGCGACGCACGCCGAGATGACGCATGCGAGCGCTGGCACGCTCCAGCGCGCTGCGGCGGAGGAAAGCGCGATCACGAACTGCGTTGGCGCGGGCAGTTTCGCGCCGAAGCCGTCGAAAATCTGCTGGAACGTCGGCACGACCCACACGAGCAGCGCCGCGGTGATCGCAAGCGCGAGCAGCAGGATCGCGACCGGATAGGTGAGCGCGGCTCTGACTTTGGCCCGCTGCGCGGCGGCACGCTCGCGGTCGTCGGCGATACGCGCGAGGACAGAAGCGAGCGCGCCCGTTGCTTCGCCGACGCCGACGAGCTGGCAGTACAACGCCCCGAACTGCGCGGGATGGCGCTCGAGCGCGGCGGAAAATCGCAGGCCGGCGGTGATGTCGCGAGCCAGTGCGCCGACGATGCGCGGCATGCCCTCGCGGCCGCGGCGCGCCGGCGACTGCGCCAGCAGATCGAGGGCGGGTGCGAGAGGCAACCCCGCGCGCAGGAGGCTTGCGAGTTGCCGGGTAAACAACGTGACCTCGGCGGCGCGCGCCTTCGGGCGTGATGCCTGCCCGCGCGCCTCGAGTTCGTAGACGAACAGGTTGTCGCGCTTGAGTCGTGCGCGTGCGAGCGCCGGATCCGGCGCGATCAATGTGCCGCGACGGCGAACGCCGCTCGAATCGACGGCGCGCCACGCAAAGCGCAGGTCGGGCGACGAGGCGTGCGAACGAGGTCTGGCCGTGTTCATGCAACCTCCGTTGCGGCCAGCGCTTCAGCCAGACTCGTCGTGCCGTCTCGCACCCGGGCCAGCGCCGCCTCGCGAAGCGTGCCGACGCGTTCGGCCTGCGCCTGTTTCGCAATCGCAAGCGTGCCCGCGCGCGCGACGATCAACTCCCGCGTGGCATCCGAAACCGGCATCACCTGATGCACGCCGATGCGTCCGGTGTAGCCCACGCCGTGGCACGCGGCGCAGCCTTTTGCCACGTATGGATGCCAGCCATCGAGTTGCGCTTCGGCGAAGCCGGCCGCGCGCAGCGCGGCGGCGGATTCGTTCACCGGTACACGGCATGCAGCACACAGACGCCGTACAAGGCGCTGTGCCGTCACCACGCGCAACGCCGCCGCCAGGTTGTATGGCGCGACACCGATGTCGATCAGTCGGGCGACGGTGGCCGGTGCGTCGTTTGTATGCAGCGTCGAGAGCACGAGATGTCCGGTTTGCGCGGCCTTGACCGCGACGTCGGCCGTTTCCTCGTCACGAATTTCGCCGACCATGATGACGTCGGGGTCCTGACGAAGGAACGCACGCAGGGCGACAGCGAACGTGAGCCCGGATTTTTCGCGGACACTGACCTGGTTGACACCCGCCATCTGGATTTCCGACGGGTCTTCGACCGAGCACACATTGCGCGATTCGGCGTTCAGCATTTGCAGGAAGCAGTACAACGAGAGCGTCTTGCCGCTGCCAGTCGGCCCGGTGACCAGCATCAGCCCGTGCGGCGCGCGAATTGCCGCTTCCACCGCATCCCGCTGGACGGGGTCGAGCCCGAGCGCGTCGAGCGAAAGCTGTGCTGGCAGCGCTTCGAGGCGCCGCAGCACGAGCTTTTCGCCGTGCAGCGTGGGCAGCGAGTTGACGCGATAGTCCTCCGTGCGCCCGGCCGCCGCGGCGAGCCGCAGACGGCCGTCCTGCGGGATACGTCGCTCGGCAATGTCCATTCGGGCGAGCACCTTCACACGGGTGATGAACGCGTCGCGCAGATGCGCGGGCGGACGCGCGATCTCATGCAGCACGCCATCGACGCGCAAGCGAATCCGCCAGTCATGTTCACCGGGCTCGATATGCAGATCGGATGCATTCCGGTTTGCGGCTTCAACCAGCGTACCGGCAAGTAGCCGCACTGCTGGCGTGGTGTCTGAATCGGGATCGACGGGAGTGTCCATGTCCTGGCGCAGACGCATGGAGGCCTGCGCCGCACCGACACCGCTGAACGTGCGCGACGCAGGCAACGTGGGCGGCGTAATCGTGCGAGGCGCGGACTGACCATGAGCCGGCGCAGCGTCGCCATCATGACCGGCGGTGCGCGACGCCGCGAAAGGCGCGGCGCGTGAAGTGGGAGAAGGGTGCATCGGAATCCGGCTTGGGGCCGCCTGCAGAACGCGATAACCTCATCATCGTTGCCGCCGGTCTTGCGCGCCACCTGGCCGGATGGCTAGTCTCGAGCGGCCTTCTTGAGTTTCGTGCCCGCGCGCGTAGCCGGACGGAAAATCTTGACCGTGCGAATCGCCTGGTCGTCGCTTCGCAGCACTTCGAGTTTCACCTCGCCGATGCGAACACATACGTCGCCTTCGGGAATCTCTTCGAGCATTTCGAGGATCAGGCCGTTGAGCGTTTTCGGTCCGTCGGTGGGCAGCGCGAGTTGCAGCCAGCGGTTCAGTTCCCGCAGCGGCATGCCGCCAGTGACGATGCATTCGCCGTTGTCGTCCCATCCGCCGCGCGAGCTGGCGCTGCGCGGAATGGAGGTCGTGAATTCGCCGATCAGTTCTTCGATGATGTCTTCGGGCGTCACGAGGCCCTCGAGCTCGCCGTATTCGTTGACGACAAGCGCCGTGCGCTGGCGACTCTCCTGAAAATACTGAAGCTGCTGGAACACCGGCGTGCCGGTCGGCACGAAGTACGGTTCCGCGAGCAGTTCGCGCAGCGTCTCGCGCTCCAGTTCCTGATTGTGGAGCGCGGAGAGCGTTTTTCTGACGTGCAGCACGCCAAGCACCCGGTCGATATCGCCTTGATAGACGATCAGCTTGTTGTGGTAGCAGGTTTCGAGCTGATGCAGGATCTGGTCGAACGGTGCGTCGAAGTCGAGCGCCTCGATCCGGCGACGCGGAATCATCACGTCGTCGACGGAAATGTTTTCGAGGTCGAACAGGTTGAGCAGGATGCTGCGGTGCTTGGTCGGCATGAAACTGCCGGATTCGAGCACGATGGTACGCAGTTCCTCCGTGGACAGACGCTGGTCGCGCCCGCCTTTGGTATTGATGTGCAACAGGCTCAGGATGCCGTTCGCAAAGAGATTGACGAACCACACCAGCGGCCGCGCGACGCGCATCATCGGCGCGATCAGCAGGCTTGCGGGCAGCGCGATTTTTTCCGGAAACGTCGCGCCGACAATCTTCGGCGTGATTTCTGCGAACACGATGATCAGAAACGCGACGATGCCGGTTGCAACCGACAGCACCACGTTGTCATGCCCGAACGTGTGCAGCGCGATGGACGTCGTCAATACGGGAATGATCGTGTTCAGCAGGTTGTTGCCGATCAGGATCACGCTCAGCAACTGGTCCGTATGCGTGAGCAGCATCTGCGTGGTTTTCGCGCCGAGCGTGCCCTGTGTGGCGAGATGCTTCAGGCGGTGCCGGTTCAGCGCCATCATCGCCGTTTCGGAAATGGAAAAGAAACTGGAGCAGATGAGCAGTACAAAGATGGCGCTGATTTGCGCCCATAAGGGAATTTGGTCCACGCGTCGTGAAGTCGAGGAAAAAGGGGATGAAGGGAAATATAGCAGAGGGTGTCGCCGGTGCCCGCCTGGCCGGACGGCGTAGGACCCCGCGCATCGAGGCAGGGAACCTCTGCGGGCGAAAAAAAACCGCGCATTTGCGCGGTTTTTTCAGATTCTGGTCGGGGTGAGAGGATTCGAACCTCCGGCCTCTACGTCCCGAACGTAGCGCTCTACCAGGCTAAGCTACACCCCGAATTGGTCTTACTTGGACTGCTACTGCTTTTCAGTCTCGTTCAAGACTGTCTTGCCGTCGAGTAAGAACATAATTCTAGCAGGCTTTCTTTGTAAATGGAATCTGGAAACGAAGAAATTGCGGCGGCGGCGGCCTGCGCCTCCTGCTTCGCGCACTCGAGCGTGTGGTCCAGGGCGCCTGAGCGCGTGATCGCCTCGAAAATGGTTTCGAAGCGATCGGTGCCGCCCTGCTCAATGGCTTCGCGAGCAAGCGCCGACTGTTCGGGCGTTCCGCGTTCGATCAGATAAATGAGCGGCAGCGTCGGCTTGCCCTCGCGCAGGTCGTCGCCGGCGTTCTTGCCCATCGATTCGGCGGTGCCGGTGTAGTCGAGCCAGTCGTCCATGATCTGGAATGACGTGCCGATACGCCGGCCGAATTCCGCCGCTGCGGATTCGATCGTCGCATCCGCGCCAGCGAGCACGGCGCCCAGCTGTGCGGCTGCCTCGAAGAGCTTCGCCGTTTTGTAGCGGATCACCTGCATGTAGCGGGCTTCGTCGACGTCGGCGTCGTGCATGTTCAGAAGCTGCAGCACCTCGCCTTCGGAGATGATGTTCGTCGCCTCGGACAGGATTTCCATCACGCGCATCTTGCCGACGCCCACCATCATCTGGAACGAGCGCGAGTACAGGAAATCGCCGACCAGCACGCTCGCCGCGTTGCCGAACAGCGCATTCGCGGTCTGCCGGCCGCGGCGCAAATCCGATTCGTCGACCACGTCGTCATGCAGCAGGGTGGCCGTATGGATGAACTCCACGACCGCCGCCAGTTCGTGCCGGTGCCCCGTGGTTTCGCCCAGCGCGCCGGCCACGAGCAGCAGCAGCGCCGGACGCAGGCGCTTCCCGCCGGCACTGATGATGTACTCGGAGATCTGGTTGATCAGCATCACCTCCGACGCCAGACGATGCCGGATAACGCGATTCACCTGCTGCATGTCTTCGGCGATCGGAGCGAGGAGGCTGGCGGCGTTGGGGGAGGGGGTGGCAGTCGACGACATGATGGCGAAATGGGGTAGTGCCGCGAATTATAAGGCGAATCGCGGCCATTCCGCGCCGCAGCCTGCGAGATCGCTGCAGGAATGGCCATCTGGCCAAGGCCCGGCGGCCTTCCCGCGGGATGTCAGCTGCTTTTGACCGCGCAGCTAACTCTATGTATAATCACGGGTTTCCGCGCGTGGTGCGTGGGGAAAATGAATACAGAGTGAGGTTCTCAATGTACGCGGTCATAAAAACCGGCGGCAAGCAGTATAAGGTTGCTGTCGGCGAAAAACTTAAAGTAGAACAGATACCGGCAGACATTGACGCTGAAATCACGCTCGACCAGGTTCTCGCAGTGGGCGAAGGCGAATCGATTAAGTTCGGTACGCCGCTGGTCAGTGGGGCTTCCGTCAAGGCTACCGTCGTATCCCAAGGTCGTCACGCAAAAGTGACCATCTTCAAGATGCGTCGCCGGAAGCACTACCAGAAGCATGGCGGCCACCGCCAGAACTACACCGAACTGCGCATCGACGCGATCAACGCGTAAGCGCACCGGTCAAGGAGCTAACAAATGGCACACAAAAAGGCAGGCGGATCGTCCCGGAACGGCCGCGACTCCGAGTCGAAACGACTTGGCGTGAAAGTGTACGGCGGTCAGGCCATCAACGCTGGCGGCATCATCGTGCGTCAGCGCGGCACGCGTATGCACCCGGGTGAAAACGTCGGCATCGGCAAGGATCACACCCTGTTCGCGCTGACGGACGGCCACGTCAAGTTCACGACGAAAGGCGCCGACAAGAAGCATCTGGTCAACGTAGTCCCGGCAGCAGCCTGAGTTTATTCAGGCACGGGCTTCAGGACCGGAACAAAGGCCCCGCGAAGTTGGCGGGGCTTTTTTTATTGCCGCGGCGCGTGACGGTTGGCCATCCGGACGATTGGTCAACGCGCGACAGTCGCGGCAAAATGGCATTAAACACGGGACGGAGTGACTCATGAAGTTCATTGACGAAGCGAGGATTGAAGTCATCGCCGGCGACGGAGGGGATGGCAGCGCGTCGATGCGCCGCGAGAAGTTTGTCCCTTTCGGTGGCCCGGACGGTGGCGACGGTGGCCGCGGCGGTAGCGTGTATGCGGTTGCGGATCGCAACATCAACACGCTGATCGACTACCGGTATGCCAAGAAGCACCAGGCGCGCAACGGCGAAAACGGCCGTGGCTCGGACTGCTACGGCAAGGGCGGCGACGATATCACGTTGCGCATGCCGGTCGGCACGACGATCCTCGATATGGAAACGGGCGAGCTGATCGCTGACCTCACCGAACACAACCAGTCGGTTCAGATCGCAGCCGGCGGTTCCGGCGGGCTGGGCAACCTCCACTTCAAGTCGAGCACGAACCGCGCGCCGCGCCAGAAGACGGACGGCAAGCCGGGCGAGCGCCGCATGGTGCGTCTGGAACTGAAGGTGCTGGCGGACGTCGGTCTGCTCGGCATGCCGAACGCCGGCAAGTCGACGTTTATCTCGTCGGTGTCGAATGCGAAGCCGAAGATCGCCGACTATCCGTTCACGACGCTGGCACCGAATCTGGGTGTCGTGCGCGTCGGGCCAAGCCGCAGCTTTGTCATTGCCGATATTCCCGGTTTGATCGAAGGCGCGGCGGAAGGCGCGGGCCTCGGCCATCAGTTCCTGCGACATCTGCAACGCACCGGGCTGTTGCTGCATATCGTCGATCTCGCGCCGTTTGACGACGCGGTCGATCCCGTCGTCGAGGCGCGGGCGATCGTCAACGAACTCCGCAAATACGACGAGTCGCTCTACGACAAGCCGCGCTGGCTCGTGCTGAACAAGCTCGACATGGTGCCGGACGAAGAGCGCGCGGAGCGGGTCGCCGATTTCCTGAAGCGCTACGAATGGAGTGGTCCGGTCTACGAAATTTCGGCGCTCACGGGTCAGGGTTGCGAGAGCCTGATTTACGCCATCTACGACCACATCGCGGCGCACTCCGACGCCCAGCGCGCGGCTGAGGCCGAAGATCTGGCCGCCGATGTCCGTTTCCGCGAAAAGCCAGAAGGTGAAGCCGGCGCCGAAGCCGTCCAGCCGCAGGAATAACCGCCCGTCGCTTCAAGGCCCGCACGCTCCGTGAAATCGGGCGTGCAGGCAGGCATCACACGTATTCTCTTGGGAGCCGCGCACAATGCGTTCCGTCATCGCCGATTCCAGGCGCCTGGTAGTGAAAGTCGGTTCGAGTCTCGTTACAAATGACGGGCGCGGGCTCGATCATGCGGCGATCGGTCGCTGGGCGGCCCAGATCGCAGCGTTGCGGGAGCAGAGCAAGGAAGTCGTCCTCGTCAGTTCAGGCGCGATCGCCGAGGGTATGCAGCGGCTCGGCTGGACAAAGCGCCCGCGCGAGATCGATGAATTGCAGGCGGCTGCGGCTGTCGGTCAAATGGGGCTCGCGCAGGTGTACGAAAGCCGCTTTGCAGAGCACGCAATCCGCACCGCGCAGATTCTGCTCACGCACGCCGATCTGGCCGATCGCGAACGCTATCTGAACGCGCGCTCGACGTTGCTCACGCTCCTGCGGCTCGGCGTCGTGCCGATCATCAACGAGAACGACACGGTCATCACCGACGAAATCAAGTTCGGCGATAACGACACGCTAGGCGCGCTGGTCGCGAACCTCATCGAAGGTGATGCGCTGGTGATCCTGACCGACCAGCAGGGCCTTTACACGGCGGATCCGCGTAAGGATCCGGCAGCAAAGCTCGTCGAGCAGGCCGACGCCGGTGCGCCGGAACTCGAGGCCATGGCGGGCGGCGCGGGTTCGAATATTGGCCGCGGCGGCATGCTGACCAAGATTCTCGCCGCGAAGCGCGCGGCGCACAGCGGCGCGAACACGATCATCGCGAGCGGACGCGAACCGGACGTCCTCGTGCGGCTCGCTTCGGGCGAGGCGATCGGCACGCAGTTGATCGCGCGCACCGCGCGAATCGCCGCGCGCAAACAGTGGATGGCGGACCATTTGCAGGTCCGCGGTCACGTCGTCATCGATGATGGCGCGGTCCAGAAACTGACCGCGGATGGCAAGAGTCTTTTGCCGATTGGCGTCGTCGGCGTGCAGGGTGTGTTTGCGCGCGGCGAGGTCATCGCGTGTCTGAGCGCCGCAGGGCGTGAGGTGGCGCGCGGCCTGACCAACTACAGCAGCACGGAAGCAAAGCTGATCCAGCGACGCGCCAGCACCGATATTGAATCGGTGCTCGGGTACATGCTCGAACCGGAGTTGATCCACCGGGACAACCTGGTGCTGGTTTAACAGCTTGTCCTGCGGGCGCCGAAACGCGCCTGATTACGAACAGGCCCGGCGTGTCGGGTTATTTCCGGTGCTCACACGTGAGCGCGAGCCAGAGCGGTTTGTCCGCCGATGTTATCTATGCTGCCCATGCAAAAAAATCCGCTCCCCTGAAAAGGAAGCGGATTTTTTTCGTTCATCTCCGGCTCACTCGTTGCCGACACACGCAGCGATGCCAGTCAACCCGGCATTTAACTGCCGGCGCACGGTCCGCAACCATCGACCATCACAGCGCGGCGCTAATTGACACCTACCGGATCAGCACGCTCTGCGTCCGGTGAAACTGAACGTTTTCCACGATCCGTTTCGCGTTAGCGATCGGAATCTTGTTCGCGCAAAAGTAATCCTGATAGAGCGCCGCGTGATAGGCATTCAGTTCGCCGTTCTCGATACGCGAAAACGCGTTGGCAACGGTGCGGTCCCAGCCATTGTGGTCGGCGTCGAGGCCCGCATACAGACGCCATTCATACGTGTCGCAGCGAATGCCTTCGTAGTTCACGTTACGCGCGCCGGTCGGAGTCGTGATCACGACGGTATATCGCACGACGCCGTCGGAGCCCACGCTCACCGACTTCGAGTCCAGAAAAAAATGCAGCGGCGTATTCTGCGAAACGTCGAACGGCAGCAGGTTGGCTTGTTGCGGCAGCGGCGGCAATTCGTCGACCTTGTTTTCAACCCAGTTGGTCGGCTTGTCGAGCAGATACACGAATGTGCTGTCGTCCTTGTTGGAAGGCGTGCTCGAGCAGCCAGCCAGCAAGGCACCCGTGGCGAGGCACGCCACGGCGAAAACAGAAGCTTTCAATATTATTTCCTCGAAACGCCGGCGCGGCCATGGAAATGCCGCGCCAGCAGATGCGGCGAGAACCGCCGCACAGGGTTCAATCGCGCACGAACGTCGACGAACGGCTAACGGAGGTTTCGACATCCCCGCAATCCGTTTCGATCGTCGTGCGAATCGACGTCTCGACCGTCACCAGCGAGCCTGACGATTCCATCGATGCGCTCTCCGCCGCCATCGTGCTCACCACCCGGGGATAACGCGGCCCGTGATGCCCGGCCGGTTTCTCTCCGCGCGGCGCCGTACGACGCAGAAAACGCGACAGCTCCGTCAACGCCAACTGATACACATCCCGCTTGAACTCGATCACACAGTCAAGAGGCACCCAGTACTCGTTCCAGCGCCAGGCATCGAACTCCGGATGGTCGCAGGCGCGCAGGCAAATATCGCAATCGCGCCCCACCATCCGAAGCAGAAACCAGATCTGCTTCTGGCCGCGGTAATGACCGCGGACTTCACGCTTGATGAACTTGTCCGGCACCTCGTAACGCAACCAGTCGCGCGTGCGGCCGATAATCTTGACGTGTTCCGGATGCAGGCCGGTTTCTTCGTGTAACTCCCGATACATCGCTTGCACGGGGGTTTCACCATACTTGATGCCCCCTTGCGGAAACTGCCAGGAATGTTCACGGAGCCGCTTGCCCCAAAACACCTCGTTGTGCGCGTTCAAGAGGATGATGCCGACGTTCGGGCGAAAGCCTTCACGATCCAGCATACAACCACCTTCGAATCCTTTAAAATTGCTTTGATTATAAACAGATAACGGACCTGACGCACCGGATCGCACCAGAATGGAACGATTCGCCGCAACAGGGCGTCGTCGAGGTAGTCTTCCGGATCAGACCCTGTGGTTCGGCCCGGCCCGAACAGGCCAGACCGCCGCGCAAGCCGCCGTCGCGCCGGCTGACAGTCGCAATGAAGGTCGCAAGGGTCCGCGAATCCCCCGTTTTATCTTTTTGGACGGCTCAGATTGTGCCGCCGCTTTTGGAAAATTCTGAATGAAAGCCTCCCGTTTCTTTATCGGCACCTTGAAGGAAGCTCCCTCTGACGCAGAAATCGTCAGCCACAAGCTGATGGTGCGCGCCGGCATGATCCGTCGCGTCGCTGGCGGCATTTACAACTACCTGCCGATCGGTCTGCGTTCGATCCGCAAGGTGGAATCGATCGTGCGCGAGGAAATGAACCGGGCGGGCGCCATCGAGCTGCTGATGCCGGCCGTGCAGCCGGCCGAACTGTGGCAGGAATCGGGCCGCTGGGAAAAATATGGCCCGGAACTGCTGCGCTTCAAGGATCGCAAGCAGACCGATTTCGTGATGGGCCCGACGCACGAGGAAGTCGTCACCGACATCGCGCGTAACCAGATCAAGAGCTACCGCCAGTTGCCGGTCAACTTCTATCAGGTCCAGACGAAGTTCCGCGATGAAATCCGTCCGCGCTTCGGCGTGATGCGCGGCCGCGAATTCATCATGAAGGACGCGTACTCGTTCGACAAGGACATGGACGGTCTGCGCGAGTCGTATCGCAAGATGTACGACGCTTACGTGCGCATTTTCACGCGCCTCGGTCTCGAATTCCGCGCGGTCGCGGCGGACAACGGCTCGATCGGCGGCAGCGGTTCGCACGAATTCCACGTGATCGCCGAGACCGGCGAGGACGCGATCGCCTATTGCCCGACGTCGGATTTTGCCGCGAACGTCGAAGCGGCCGATGCGCTGCCGCTGATCGCGCAACGCGCCGCGCCCGCCGAGACCATGACGAAGACGCCGACGCCCGGCAAGGCGAAGTGCGAGTCGGTCGCGGCGTTCCTCGATATTCCGCTGCAACGCACGATCAAGTCGATCATCCTCGCGACCGAAAACGAAGGCGCTGAGCCGACGCTGTGGCTCCTCATGCTGCGCGGCGACCACGAGATGAACGAGATCAAGGTCAACAAGATTCCAGGTCTCGGGGACTTCCGTTTCGCGACGGAAGCGGAGATCGTCGAATGGTTCGGCACGCCGCCGGGCTACCTCGGCCCGATCGGCACGAAGAAGCCGGTCAAGGTGATCGCGGACAGGACGGTCGCGAACATGAGCGATTTCGTCGTCGGTTCGAACGAAGTCGATTTCCACACGACGGGCGTCAACTGGGGCCGCGATCTGCCGGAGCCGGTCGTCGCCGATATCCGCAACGTGCAGAAGGGCGATCCTTCGCCGGACGGCAAGGGTGTGCTCGACATCTGCCGCGGCATCGAAGTCGGCCACGTGTTCCAGCTGGGCAAGAAGTATTCGGAAGCGATGAACGCGACGTTCCTCGACGAAAACGGCAAGCCGCAGAACATGGAAATGGGCTGCTACGGCATTGGTGTCACGCGTATTCTCGGCGCCGCGATCGAACAGAATTTCGACGACAAGGGCATCATCTGGCCGGAATCGATTGCGCCGTTCGAAGTTGTGCTGTGTCCGATGGGTTACGACCGCAGCGACGCCGTGCGTGAGCACGCCGACCGTCTGTATGCGGAGCTGGTCGCGGCGGGCGTCGACGTGATTCTCGACGATCGCGGCGAGCGTCCGGGCGTGATGTTCGCCGACTGGGAGCTGATCGGCGTGCCGCACCGGCTCGTGATCGGCGATCGCGGCCTGAAGGAAGGCAAGGTCGAATATCAGGGCCGTCGCGACACGGAAGCGACGCTGCTGCCGGCCGAAAGCGCCGCAGCCACCGTGACGGAGAAGATTCGCACGGCGCTCGGCGGCTAACCGGGGCGGACGGTGGAGTACAACTTCCTGTCCGCGACGGTTCTGCTGATCCTGATCACGGACCCGCTCGGCAACATTCCGCTGTTCATCGGTTGCCTGCGGGGCGTGTCGCCGCATCGGCGGATCGCGGTCATCCTGCGTGAAGTCGCGATCGCGTTCGTGATCCTGCTGGTGTTCATGGTCGTCGGCGACCGCTTTTTGCGCATGATGAGTCTCACGGACCTGTCATTGCGGATCGGCGGCGGCATCGTGCTGTTCCTGATCGCGCTGCGGATGATCTTTCCGCATCCGGACGGCCCGTTCGGCGGCGATGTGCGCGGCGGCGAACCGCTGATCGTGCCGCTCGCGATTCCCGCGCTGGCCGGTCCGTCAGCGCTCGCGACGGTGATGCTGCTGACGTCGCAGGCACCCGGCAAGACGGTCGAGTGGATCGGCGCGCTGACGGTCACGATGATCGTGTGCGCGATCGTGCTGGTGCTGGCCGAGCGCATCCAGGCCTGGCTCGGCGAGCGCACCGTGATGGCGTTCGAGCGGCTGATGGGGCTCGTGCTGGTCGCGATTTCGGTGGAGATGATACTTGGGGGCATCCGCGCGTTCGTGCATCAGCTTTGACGCCGGCAGCAACCGGTACAGGCGAAAAAAAGCGGCCCGCAGGCCGCTTTTTTCATTGAAACGTTGAAACGCAGATGCCCAGGAAGGACGGGACTCAGGCGTCTTCGGTCAACGCCCGGATGGTGGGCAGGTTGCGCCAGTAACCTTTCGCGTCCATGCCGCAGCCGAACACATAGCGGTCCGGCACTTCGAAGCCGCAGAAGTCCGGGTGCAGCGGCTTCGCCTTCGGGATGATCTTTTCGCACAGCACCGCGCTCATGAAGCGCTTTGCGCCCATCGCGAGAATGCGGTCGCGGATCGCGGCCATCGTCTCGCCTTCGTCGAGGATGTCGTCGAGCACGAGCACGACACGGTCCTTGACCGACTCCGCCGGCGCCACGCGCCATTGCATCTCGCTGCCGCCTTTGGTCGTGTTGCGATAGCGGGTGAGGTGGATGTAGTCGAACTCGAGCGGGAAGTCGAGGTGCGGCAGCAGCATGCCGGTGAACACCGCGGCGCCGCCCATCACCGAAAGGACGAGCGGGAAGGCCTCGCTCATTTCGGCGCGGATGGCGCTCGCCATGCCGCTGATCGACGCGTTGACGTCGCGGGCCGAAACGATTTCTTCGGAGTGGCTGAAAATGTGGAGCGCTTCTTCGCGGTTCATGACGTCTGGCGAGCGGTGACTGTATACATAGTGTGAGAGAGAACGCCGGCGGCTGCAATCACGCAATCAGGGCGATCAGCGCATGCCCGGCATCATGCCTTTCATGCCGCGCATCATCTTCTGCAGGTTGCCGCCCTTCAGCTTCTTCATCATCGTGCGCATCTGGTCGTACTGGTTCAGCATGCGGTTGACTTCCTGCACCTGCACACCCGCGCCCGCCGCGATGCGGCGCTTGCGCGTCGCCTTGATCAGCTCGGGCTTCGCGCGCTCTTTCGGCGTCATCGAGTTGATGATGCCTTCCATGCGACGCATCTGCTTTTCCGCCTGACCCATGTCGGCGCCGGACGCCGCCTGCTGGAACTGCGCGGGCAGCTTGTCCATGAGCGTGGAGAGGCCGCCCATGCTCTTCATCTGCGAAAGCTGCGCGCGGAAATCGTTGAGATCGAAGTCGCCGCCTTTCTTGACCTTGTCGGCGAGCTTCTGCGCCGCCTGAACGTCGACGCCGCGTTGCGCCTCCTCGACGAGCGCGAGAATGTCGCCCATGCCGAGAATCCGGTTCGCCATGCGATCCGGATAGAAGATTTCGAGGCCGTCGAGCTTTTCGGCGACGCCGACGAACTTGATCGGCTTGCCCGTCACGTGACGCACCGACAGCGCCGCACCGCCGCGCGAGTCGCCGTCGAGCTTCGTGAGCACGACGCCGGTGAGCGGCAGCGCGTCGTTGAACGCCTTCGCGGTGTTCACGGCATCCTGGCCGAGCATCGCGTCGACGACGAAGAGCGTTTCAGCCGGTTTGAGCGTGGTATGCAGCGCGGTGATTTCCTGCATCATCGCTTCGTCGATACCGAGACGGCCGGCCGTGTCGACGATCAGCACGTCGTGATAGTGGCGTTTCGCCCAGTCGACGGCGGCGCGCGCGATGTCGACCGGTTTCTGGTCCGGTTCCGACGGGAAGAAATCCGCGCCGACCTGTTCCGTCACCGTCTTCAGCTGCGCGATGGCGGCGGGGCGGTAGACGTCGCAGGAAACGGTGAGGACCTTCTTCTTGTATTTCTCGCGCAGTAGTCTGGCGAGCTTGCCGACGGTGGTCGTCTTGCCCGCGCCCTGCAGGCCGGCCATCAGGATGACGGCGGGCGGCGTGACGGCGAGATTGAGCTCGACCGCCTTGCCTTCGTAGTCGCCGCCGATGATCGCGGTGAGTTCGCGCTGCACCACGCCGACGAGCGCCTGACCCGGCGACAGGCTGCTGATCACCTCTTCGCCGAGCGCCTTTTCCTTCACCTTCGCGATGAAGTCGCGCACGACGGGCAGCGCCACGTCGGCCTCCAGCAGCGCGAGACGGACTTCGCGCAGCATGTCCTGGGTGTTCGCCTCGGTGAGGCGGGCTTCGCCGCGCAGCGTCTTGACGACGCGCGCCATCCGTTGGGTCAGATTGTCGAGCATGGGGAGCGATGGGCAGTGCGGCCGTTGCGTTGCTAGGCAAGGGCCTGGTGTAAACTTCGGATATGGATATTGTACTGTATGCCCTCACTGCGCTCCTGTACGGCGGTCTCGCCGTCGCGGGCTGGCGTTCGCACCGGCACACCGCGCCGCGCCCGGTGCTGGAGAGCGTGCCGTCGATCCCGGTTCCGGCGAAGGTCGCGGCGGCGTCGGGCATGAGTCCGTCGGGCCGCGCGCTGCTCTTCGTCGCGCTGATCGCCCACGGCGTGCTGCTGCACACGACGATTTTTCCGCAGGACGCGATGGTGTTCGGGTTCGCGTTCGCGCTCTCTGCGATGTTCTGGCTCGGCGCGGGCATTTACTGGATTGAAAGCCTCTTCTTTCCGCTCGACGGCCTGCGCCTGCTGGTGCTGCCGCTCGCGTGCGTCGCGTCGCTGCTGCCGCTCGCGTTCAACGGCGTGCGCGTGCTGCCGTATTCGGCGGCGCCGCTTTTCAAGCTGCACTTCCTGATCGCCAACGTCGCGTATGGGCTCTTCGCGATCGCGGCGCTGCACGCTGTGCTGATGTTGCTGGTCGAGCGTCGTCTGCACGCGATGCGCGGCGGCGAGCTGCAGCGCCAGAACACGGCTGCCGGCAACGGCTGGCTGTCGAGCTGGCTCGATACACTGCCGCCGCTGCTCACGCTTGAAAAACTGCTGTTCCGCCTGATCGGCGCGGGCTTCGTGCTGCTGACGCTCACGCTGATCTCCGGCATTCTCTTTAGCGAACAGCTCGTGGACCGGCCGTTGAGGCTCGATCACAAGACCGTGTTCGCGATCCTTTCGTGGGTGATGTTCGGCGCGCTGCTCACGGCCCGCCGGGTGTCCGGCTGGCGCGGCCGTGCGGCATTGCGCTGGGTGCTGGCTTCGTTCGCGGCGTTGATGCTCGCGTATGTCGGCAGCCGTTTCGTTTTCGAGGTGCTGTTGCACCGCCCCGTGGTCTGAGCGTCATCATGCGACAAATTTTTCTGCTGATTCTCCTGTTCATCGTCGGCAACTGGCTCGTCAAGGCCGTGCGCCGCGCCGAGTCCAAAGCGTCCGCACGCACCGGTCCGGCGTCGTCGGGGCCGGCCGCCGGTGGCGCGCAGCGCGCGTCCGAAGCACCGCAACTCGCCGAGCCGATGATCCGCTGCGCCGAGTGCGGCGTACACGCGCCGAAGAGCGATTCGGTGGTCGTCGCCGGCCAGCCGTTCTGCAGCGCCGAGCACGCGCATCGCCACGCCGCGCGCCCGGCCGGGCGCGACGCCCGATGAGCGTCGACTTCGCCGTCGATGCAGACGGCTGGGTTCCCGCCGCGCGCAAACTGCCATCGCCCAATTTCGAGGCGCGCCCAGAAGGCGCGCGGCCGACGCTCGTCGTCGTCCACAACATCAGCCTGCCGCCCGGCGAATTCGGCGGCACGGCGATCACCGAACTCTTCCAGAACCGCCTCGACTGCGACGCGCATCCTTATTACGACGCGCATCTGCGCGGCGTGAAGGTGTCGGCGCATTTCGTGATCCGCCGCGACGGCGCGCTCGAGCAATATGTATCGTGCGACGCGCGCGCATGGCACGCGGGCGTGTCGAACTTCTTCGGCCGTGAGCGCTGCAACGACTTCTCGATCGGCATCGAACTGGAAGGCAGCGACGCCACCGCGTTCGAACCGGCGCAATACGAGACGCTCGCCGCGCTCGTGAAAGCGCTCGCCGCGCACTATCCGGTCGAGGCGCTCGCGGGTCACGCCGACATCGCGCCTGGCCGCAAGACCGATCCCGGTCCTTACTTCGCGTGGCAACGCCTTCAACACGACTGCGCATTGCCCGCTCAGTATTTCCCCTATCTCCCGCTCGCCGCCGCGTCATAAGTCCTCACGCGCGGCGACCTTCGATGCACCGCAAATCGTTGCAGCGCCTCGCTTTCCGCGCGGTCCCGCCCGGCCTGGCCATATGAAAAGTCAAGCGTTGAACGGCAAATAAAATAATTTGAGATGCCGGGAAGTTCCACTATACTTTGTGTAAGGAATCGGTTTCCGAACTAGATGTTGTGGTGATCTGGCGGCGCCCCGCTTTACGCGCAAGGCGCCGCATGCATTCCAGGCGTTGAAAAAGCATTCGACTGGTGTGGGCCGACGAGCGGCCACACCGGCAACTTCGGGGAAAGGGCACAGCCAGTGATCGCGACTCGCATGATGAAGACGATTGTCCAGTCCGCCGCGTTGCATCCGGTCAACAGACCTCGCCGGCCCACTCTCCGCACCTTTACGCTCGCGCCGGTTATACCCACGTCGCGGCGATCGTACTAATCCGCGGTTACCTCCGCACCATTCCAGATCAGGAGCTTTGCACATGCAAACGACCGACAACGTGACGACCCGGTATGAGGGCTCACCCACTGGCCAACCGTTCGGTGGACAGGCACAGGCAGGCCAGGCGCTCGCGCCGCAGGCCACCTTCGCCGACTACAAGGTGATCCGTCGTAACGGCAGCGTCGTGTCGTTCGAGCCTTCGAAGATCGCGATCGCGGTCACGAAGGCGTTCCTCGCCGTCAACGGTGGTCAGGGCGCGGCGTCGGCGCGTGTGCGCGAGCTGGTCGAGCAGCTCACGCAGAGCGTGGTGCGCGCGCTCCTGCGCAGCCGCCCGAACGGCGGCACGTTCCATATCGAGGACATCCAGGACCAGGTCGAACTCGCGCTGATGCGCGGCGGCGAGCACAACGTCGCGCGTGCCTACGTGCTGTATCGCGAGAAGCGCACACAGGAGCGCGGCCATGAGCCGGAAGCGGCGGCGGGCTCGTCGGGTCTGAACGTGGTCGACGGCGGCGTGTCGCGCCCGCTCGACATGGCCGCGCTGCGCGGCATCATCGAATCCGCCTGCGCGAACCTGGGCGACGCGGTGAGCGCGGAGCCGATCGTCGCGGAGACGGTGAAGAACCTGTATGACGGCGTGCCGATGAGCCAGGTTTACGACTCGGCCATCCTCGCCGCACGCACGATGATCGAGAAGGACCCGGCATACAGCCAGGTGACGGCCCGTATCCTGCTGCACACGATCCGCCGCGAGATCCTCGAAGAGGAAGTCACGCAGAGCGAAATGGCCGACCGTTACGCCGAGTACTTCCCGCTGTTCATCAAGCGCGGCGTGCAGGCTGAACTGCTCGACGACAAGCTGATGCAGTACGACCTGAAGCGCCTCGGCGCCGCGCTCGACAACAGCCGCGACCTGCAGTTCGGCTACCTCGGCCTGCAAACGCTGTACGACCGCTACTTCCTGCATCACGACGGCGTGCGTATCGAAATGCCCCAGGCATTCTTTATGCGTGTCGCGATGGGTCTCGCGCTGAACGAAGTCGACCGCGAAGCGCGTGCGATCGAGTTTTACACCGTGCTGTCGAGCTTCGACTTCATGTCGTCCACGCCTACCCTGTTCAACTCGGGCACGCGCCGCTCGCAGCTGTCGTCGTGCTATCTGACGACGGTCGACGACGACCTCGACGGCATCTACGAGGCGCTGAAGGAAAACGCGCTGCTCTCGAAGTTCGCCGGCGGTCTGGGCAACGACTGGACGCGCGTGCGTGCGCTCGGCTCGCACATCAAGGGCACCAACGGCAAGTCGCAGGGCGTCGTGCCGTTCCTGAAGGTGGTGAACGACACGGCCGTGGCCGTGAACCAGGGCGGCAAGCGCAAGGGCGCGGTGTGCGCGTACCTGGAATCGTGGCACCTGGACATCGAGGAATTCCTCGAGCTGCGCAAGAACACCGGTGACGACCGTCGCCGCACGCACGACATGAACACGGCGAACTGGATTCCCGACCTGTTCATGAAGCGCGTACACGAAGGCGGCGACTGGACGCTGTTCTCGCCGTCCACCTGCCCGGACCTGCACGACAAGTTCGGCGCGGAGTTCGAAGCGGCTTACATCGCGTACGAAGACAAGGTCGCGCGTGGCGAGATCAAGCTCTTCAAGAAGATCCCGGCCGCGCAACTGTGGCGCAAGATGCTTGGCATGCTGTTCGAAACCGGCCATCCGTGGATCACGTTCAAGGATCCGTGCAATATCCGTTCGCCGCAGCAGCACGTCGGCGTCGTGCATTCGTCGAATCTGTGTACGGAAATCACGCTGAACACCAGCGACACCGAAATCGCCGTCTGCAACCTCGGCTCGGTGAACCTCGTCGCCCATCTGAAAGAACAGGCTGACGGCACGCTGGCGCTCGACCACGACAAGCTCAAGCGTACGGTCAGCGTCGCGATGCGCATGCTCGACAACGTGATCGACATCAACTACTACGCGGTCGCCAAGGCGCGTAACTCGAACCTGAAGCACCGTCCGGTCGGCATGGGCATCATGGGCTTCCAGGACTGCCTGCACCTGCTGCGCACGCCGTACGCGTCGCAAGAGGCGGTTGCGTTCGCCGATACGTCGATGGAAGCGGTCTGCTACTACGCGTACTACGCGTCGACGGAACTGGCCGAAGAGCGCGGCCGCTACTCGAGCTACCGCGGCTCGCTGTGGGATCGCGGCATCCTCCCGCAGGACACGCTGAAGCTGCTCGCCGAAGCGCGTGGCGGGTATGTCGAAGTCGATTCGAGCGAATCGATGGACTGGACGGAGCTGCGTTCCCGCATTGCAACGTACGGCATGCGCAACTCGAACTGCGTCGCGATCGCGCCGACGGCGACGATCTCGAACATCATCGGCGTGTCGGCCTGTATCGAGCCGACGTTCCAGAACCTGTATGTGAAGTCGAACCTGTCGGGCGAATTCACGGTGGTCAACGACTACCTGGTGCGCGACCTGAAGGCGCGCGGCCTGTGGGACGAAGTGATGGTCGCCGACCTGAAGTACTTCGACGGCACGCTTTCGCGCATCGACCGCATCCCGGCCGACCTGCGCGCGATCTACGCCACGGCGTTCGAACTCGATCCGGTCTGGGTCGTCGAGGCGGCGTCGCGTCGCCAGAAGTGGATTGACCAGGCGCAGTCGCTGAACATCTACATGGGCGGCGCGTCGGGCAAGAAGCTCGACGAGGTCTACAAGCTCGCGTGGCTGCGCGGCCTGAAGACCACGTACTACCTCCGCACGATGGCGGCGACCCACGTCGAGAAGTCGACGGTGGCGCACGGCGCGCTGAACGCGGTGTCGTCGGGCGGCGGTGAGAGCTCGGGCGGCGCGGGTGGTGTCGGTGGCGGTGCGGCAGGTGGCTTCGGCGTGAGCGGTGGCGCTGCGTCGGGCGGCCTGCAGGCAGCGGCGGCTCATGCAGCCCCCGCGGCGATTGAAGTCGACGCCGCACCGGAAGCGGACGGCCCGGTGTGCATGATGCGTCCGGGCGATCCGGGCTTCGAAGAGTGCGAGGCCTGCCAGTAATCAGGCAGCGACGGCCGGCGCGAGCCGGTCGTGAAGCAGGGTGAGCGGTGGCGGATGCCGCTGCCGCTCACGAAAGATTCGATGTAGCGCAGCAGCGAGACAGCAGCAACCGTGCTTCGCGTCACGCACATTACGCGGCAGGCGCATCGCAACATCGTCGACGCTGATCGACGTCTGCGAGAAAACCCTGAACTTTGTAAGCAGCGCGTAGCCAGACAGACAAGGCCACGCGATAACGAGAAGCCAGGCGACACAGATTAGAAGCACCTCGATGACCGGTTCGAGACCGGCAAGTGGTCTCTTCGAAGTCACTTCGAAGTTGCAATGAGCGACATCGAAGCGACGTTCAGGCGACATCAAAACGAGGTGCTTTCGATGAAGCGAAGACCTTCAGCATCACGTGCTTCGATCGCTTCACGCGAAGCGACAGACACGCTCTGTTGAACAAAGTGTTGTATGCAGGTCGCAACGTGAATCGAAAACAGGATTTTTCGTGAGTGAACTCTTTTATCGCTCACGAAAAGATGGTACAAACCGTTCTAAATTGATGGTGACATTTATGCTCAACTGGGATGACGAGATCACTGCCGTAACTCCCGCAAGCGCTTCGCAACAGAATGCGTTGCGCAACGCTCCGGAACCGGCCGTCGGAACGCAGGCTGTATCGCGTGCCGCTCATCAGGCTCCCTCGGCTCAGGACATCTTCGCGAACGACATCGCTGTCGCTCCGTATGCTGCGTCCTCCGCCGCTCAGGCAACCGCACCGACCATTCCTGCCGCTGTCCCGGCCGCCGCTTCGGAAGCGCGCGTGAATGTCGCTGACAAGCGCATCATCAACGGCCAGACCGACGTCAACCAGCTGGTGCCGTTCAAATACAAGTGGGCGTGGGAAAAGTATCTGGCGGGTTGCGCGAACCACTGGATGCCGCAGGAAATCAACATGTCCCGCGACATCGCGCTCTGGAAAGACCCGAACGGTCTGACCGAAGACGAGCGGCGCGTCGTCAAACGTAACCTCGGTTTCTTCGTGACGGCGGATTCGCTGGCCGCGAACAACATCGTGCTGGGCACCTACCGCCACATCACGGCGCCCGAATGCCGCCAGTTCCTGCTGCGCCAGGCGTTCGAAGAGGCAATCCACACGCACGCTTACCAGTACATCGTCGAATCGCTCGGTCTCGACGAAGGCGAGATCTTCAACGCGTATCACGAGGTCTCCTCGATCCGCGCGAAAGACGAATTCCTTATTCCGTTCATCCACACGCTGACCGATCCGGCCTTCAAGACCGGCACGCTCGAGGCCGACCAGACGCTGCTCCGGTCGCTGATCGTGTTCGCCTGCGTGATGGAAGGCCTCTTCTTTTATGTCGGCTTCACGCAGATTCTTGCACTAGGCCGCCAGAACAAGATGACTGGCGCGGCGGAGCAGTACCAGTACATCCTGCGCGATGAGTCGATGCACTGCAATTTCGGCATCGACCTCATCAACCAGATCAAACTCGAAAACCCGCATCTGTGGACGGCTGAGTTCCGCGCGGAAATCCGCGAAATCTTCAAGCAGGCTGTCGATCTCGAATATCGCTACGCAGAAGACACCATGCCGCGCGGGGTGCTCGGCCTGAATGCGTCGATGTTCAAGAGCTATCTGCGCTTCATCTGCAACCGTCGTTGCCAGCAGATCGGTCTCGATCCGCTGTTCCCGAACGAGGAAAACCCGTTCCCGTGGATGAGCGAGATGATCGACTTGAAGAAGGAACGCAACTTCTTCGAAACGCGGGTCATTGAATATCAGACAGGCGGCGCGCTCTCCTGGGAATAAACCGGGAGTCGTGTCGTAGACGAAATTGATGGGGATGCCGCCGGCCGCTCACGGCCGTCGGTGGCACATAAGGTTAGGAGCAGGAACGCCTGATGCAAAGCACGCCCGGTGCGCCATGTGCCTTGATGGCCATGGCCCACGACGATGACAGGCACTTTGCGAACCCTTCAGTGGGATGGGCAAACTTCCCCCCGGAAAACGCCGCTGGCCATAGGGCTAGGGGTTCGATCAAGCAATTGCCGGCGTCGGAATCCGACGCCGACCAGATCTGGCGCGCGGTGCTGTATGGCACCGCGCGCCTTACCGCATTCATTAGCGTAAGCGCGCTGCACCTGCGTACGCCGATGAATAGCCCGCTTCGTAGCGCGCGCCCTGAGAAGCGTCCGCGGGAAGCGGGTTTTGACGAAGGGTGTTGTTTGAACTGACTCTCATCTGAAAACCTGAAGGAGAAAATGATGGCAACTGCAAAAAAAGCCGCCGCGAAGAAAGCCCCGGCAAAGAAAGTCGCTGCAAAGAAAGCTGCACCGGCAAAGAAGGCCGCCGTTAAGAAAGTCGCAGTGAAGAAGGTTGCGGCGAAGAAAGTGGCCGTGAAGAAGGTCGCGGCGAAGAAGGTTGCAGCGAAGAAGGCAGCGCCGGCGAAGAAGGTTGCAGCGAAGAAAGTGGCTGCCCGGAAAGTCGCTGTGAAGAAGGTTGCAGCGAAGAAGGCAGCACCGGCGAAGAAGGCCGCTGCGAAGAAGGCGCCTGCGAAGAAGGTTGCAGCGAAGAAGGTTGCCAAGAAGGCAGCACCGGCGAAGAAGGCCGCAGCGAAGAAAGCTGCGCCTGCGAAGAAGGCTGCTGCTAAAAAGGCGCCTGCTAAAAAGGCTGCTGCCAAGAAGGCTGCCCCTGCGAAGAAGGCTGCCGCCAAGAAGGCTGCCCCTGCCAAGAAGGCTGCTCCTGCGAAGAAGGCTGTCTCGAAGAAGGCTGCTCCTGCTCCCGCTGCGACGGCTGCATCGAGCGCACCGGCTGCAACGGTGAAGACCGCGTTGAATCCGGCTGCTGCATGGCCGTTTCCGACCGGCAGCCGTCCGTAAGACGCTGAAGCCGTAATCAGGCACATCGCGATGTGTCCGATGATTGGGTAGAACAGAACCCAATCACCGTCCCGTCACTGGTTTATCGGTGGCGGGATTTTTTTCGTCTGTCCGTTTTGCGGCGTCACTGAAACCCGCTTTCGACGGGCGAAAAAAACGCATGCACCGTCATCATCCTGCATGGGAGCGGGGCATGCGCTGGAGGTCGCCGCTTCGACATCGAATCATGTCTTCGCGGCTCAAGATGGGTTGGCTCAGGGCAGGCGGATCACCTTGATCATCAGTGCGTGACGCGCGTCACGCCGCCGCTTGACAGCAGACGCACGCGTTCGCCCGCGCGGAAGATCTCGCCCGTGGCGCTCTGCGTGATCGCACGCAGGTCGCCGTTGTCGAGCCGCACGGTAATTTCGACGCCGTCGCGAACCGCCGTGCCGTTTTCTACCGCATTGCCGGCCACCGCACCGACCAGGCCGCCGACGATGCCCGTCAGGATCGAACCCGTGCCGCCGCCGATCGTGCTGCCAGCGACCGCCCCGAGTGCGCCACCGCCGATCGCCCCCAGGCCGCTCGGCTGGCCGTTGTTCGAGCTGATCTTCACGGCGCGCACGCTGTCGACGGTGCCGAGGCGCACCGTCTCCTCACGTTGCGCCTGGGACGCCGTGTAGACGTCGGCCGAACTGCTGTTGTACGCGCAGCCTGTCATGACCACCGAGCCCGCGATGATTGTCGCGACTACCAGGCGACTCGTCGTTTTCATGCCCTTCACTCCACTCATTTACGGCAGGTCGTATCCAAACGCCTGCTTGAATCGTTCGTTGATCTGCGCACGCGAAGGCGCGTAGTTCTGCGGACCCTGATGTTCGATCTTGAGCGCGCCCATCAGGCTCGCGAGACGGCCCGTCGTGGCCCAGCCGAGGTTGTTTTCGATGCCGTAGAGCAGGCCGCCGCGGAACGCGTCGCCGCAACCCGTCGGATCCAGCACCTGCTTCGCAGTGACGGCCGGGATGTCTTCGATCTTGCCGGCGTGGTGGATCTGCGCGCCCTGTTCGCCGCGCGTGACGATCAACGCATCGACGCAGCTCGCGATTTCTTCGACTGACCAACCCGTCTTGTCGCTGACGAGCGCAGCTTCGTAATCATTGACTGCCACGTAAGTGGCAAGTTCAATCATGCGCCGCAGCGACGCGCCATCGAAAAGCGGCAGCCCCTGACCCGGATCGAAGATGAACGGCACGCCGGCCGCGGCGAGTTCTTCCGAGTGCTGGATCATGCCGTCGAAGCCATCCGGCGCGACGATGCCGAGCGTGATGCCCTTCGCTTCGCCCGCATGGTTCACGTGCGACTGCATCATCGCGCCCGGGTGGAACGCGGTGATCTGGTTGTTTTCGAGGTCGGTCGTGATCATCGCCTGCGCGGAGTACGTGTCCGGCAGCACGCGCACGTGTTCCGTCGACAGGCCGAGGCTCGCGAAGCGGTCCATGTAAAGCTGTGCGTCGACGGCGCCCATCGTCGCCATGATACGCGCGTCGCCGCCGAGCAGATTCAGCGAATACGCGATGTTGCCGGCGCAGCCGCCGAACTCCCGGCGCATCGTCGGCACGAGGAAGCTCACGTTCAGGATATGAACCTGCTCAGGCAGGATGTGCTCCCGGAAGCGACCCTCGAAGGTCATGATGTTGTCGTAGGCGAGCGAACCGCAAATGAGCGTGGCCAAGGCTAACGTTCCTGTCGATATGGTTGGTAAGCGCCAGGGGGTATCCATGCCCGCACCCCGGCACGAGGCCGGATGTGAAAGCGCCGCGCGGATGCGCGGCGCGGACCCCTGCGCGGCAGGGTTTTACTTCAGCGCGCCGAGCGCTGCGTCGTAGTTCGGCTCGTTCTTGATCTCGCCGACGAGTTCCGCGTGGACGACGGTGTCGTTTTCGTCGATCACGACGACCGCGCGTGCCGTCAGGCCGGTCAGCGGGCCGGTCGTCACGTCGACGCCATACGCCTTCGCGAAGTCATGGCCGCGGAACGTCGAGGCCGTGACCACGTTCTCGATGCCTTCCGTCGTGCAGAAGCGCGTTGCCGCGAACGGCAGGTCGCCCGACACCACGATGACCGTGGTGTTCGAAAGCTTGCCGGCGGCTTCGTTGAACTTGCGCGTCGACGTGGCGCAGGTCGGCGTGTCGAGGCTCGGGACGATGTTGAGCACCTTGCGCCTGCCGGCGAAATCGGCGAGCGTGACGGGCTTCAGATCCTTGCCGACGAGCGAGAAAGCGGGCGCCTTCTGGCCGGCTGACGGGAACGTGCCGCTTACTTCGATCGGGTTACCACCCAGCGTGACTTGACTCATGTTGTGCTCCGGAAATGCGTCATCATTGACGTTAAATGCACCCGGTTCACCGGGCGCGCGAGAGATGCGTGAGGACTGCCTTTACCGCGTCCAGGGGGTCGGCGGCGTCGGCGTCGGGGGCGTCGCGCGATCCGCGAGCGCCGGCGGCGCCGGAAACGTCAGGGGTAAAAAATCTGCACACGGAAATTCGATGCGACGGCGTTGCCGGTATCGAGACGCACGATCATCGTCTGCGTCGCGTGGGCCGGCAGGCCCGCGGCGATCGACGTGCCCGGCGTCACGTAATCCTGCGGCCACAGCACGCGACGGATCACGATGTTGTTCTGCGCGTCGAGCAGCGTGAGTTCGATGGCCGGATACGCCAGCGCGATGCCGAAACGGTTTCGCAGCGGCATTTTCAGTTCGAGCTTGTGCGGGCCGTCCACCTGACGCAGATCGGACGGCTCGACCTGCAGGCCATCGATATCGCGCGGCGGCGCGACGGTGCAGCCGAGCTGCGCGCATGCCCGCGCGTAAAGCGGCTGCGAAGCCGGCCAGTAGACCATCACGGTTTCGCGCTGCCACCACGCAAGTTGCGCGGCCAGCGCGACGAACAGGACAAGGGCGACGAGCAAGCCGAAGAGGGTCCAGCCGATGCGGCGCGGCGCGGCCTCGCGTGTCTCGCGGACGACGGCGAACGGCTCCGCGCCTTCGCCGTGATCGAGCGGCGTGGCAAATGGTGTGGCCGCGGGCGAGGTGAAATGCGGTTCGCTGTCGCGCGTCTCCGGATAGATCGCACCGGCGACCGGCGCGGTGGCGAACGCCGGTTCGGCCGGTTCCTCGATCAGCGATTCGCCCGGGCGCGCGCGCGTTGCGTCGCGGTCATCGGCCGTCTGGCGGCCGTTGAGTGGCTCATGCAGCGGTTCATGCACTGCGGGGAAATCGTGTTCGGGTGCCGCCGCCGAGCCGTTGTGCGCCGCGTGTTCTGCCGCTTCGCGTTCGATGGCGATCTTCAGCTTTGCCATCGCGGATTCGGATAGCGGGCGATACGGGAGATTCTTCGTGCTGTGACGCAGACGGTCGTCGATCAGCGCGTCCGGTGCGGGCGCCCACGGGTTCCAGGCATCGGTGCGGAAGTTCGGTGCGTCGCCGGGGTGCCGATGGGCGTCGTCCTCGAACGTGGGCGCGTGAGGCTCGACCGGCTCCGGCGCTTCGAAAGGGACATGCGGCGCATCCGCCGTGTGCGGCTCGACGGATGCGGCGGGCGATGCGTTCGTCGCCGTTTCCGCGGGTGTTCCGGTGCGCGGAAGCGCGTTCGCGGCGTCGCGTTGGGATTCGGGTTCCTGAACGGGCTCAGGCGCGGGAGCGGAAACGGTTTCCTGTTTCGGGTCAGAACCGGCAATCAATGCCGCCACGACATCGGGGCCGACCGGCGTCGCACGGGTCAGATCGCCGTCGGTGGTCTCGTACAGGCTGCTGGACGCGTCGAAAACTTCGTGACAATGTCCGCAGCGCACAAGTCCGCGTCGCAGCGAAAGATGCGTCGGCTGGAGTCGGAAAACTGTTTCGCAGAAAGGACAGCGCGTCGCCAGGAGCATATTGAGCCGGGAACCCTGAGGGCGTTGAGGTGGACGATACGGCCTATTCTAATGGCTTTCGCGTCGGGTTCCCGTGAGGCAGACCCAACCCTCGTGTTCACGCCAGACGGAGATGTCGATCCAGCGCTCGTAGACGCGCGCCACTTCGTCCGCCTGCCGCGCGAGAATGCCCGACAGCGCAAGGCGGCCGCCCGGTTTGACCTTCGACGCGAGCATCGACGCCATCAGCTTCAGCGGATTCGACAGGATATTCGCGACGACGATATCGAACTCGCCAGCCGGGCACGCATCGGGCAGGCCGTACGTGACTTCCGCGCGGTTGCGCTCGCTGTTCTGACGGGCCGATTCGACCGCCTGTGGATCGATATCGATGCCGAATACCGGGTTTGCGCCGCACTTCTTCGCAAGGATCGCGAGAATGCCGGAGCCGCAGCCGTAATCGAGCACGGATTGATCCGGCTGAACGTTCTGCTCGAGCCATTCCATGCAAAGACGCGTCGTCGGATGGCTGCCGGTGCCGAATGCGAGGCCTGGATCGAGTTCGAGCACGAGCGCGTCGGGGTCCGGCGCATCGTGCCAGGACGGCACGACCCAGATCCGCTCGCCAACCGGAATCGGGTCGAACTGCGACTGCGTGAGCCGCACCCAGTCCTGATCCTCGACGTCGCGCACCGTGAATGACGGCGTCGCGGCGAGACCCAGCTGGTTCGACGCGGCGGCGAGCAGCACGGCCGGGTCGTGCTCCGCCGCGAGCAGCGCGATCACGCGCGAGCGCTGCCACGCGGTGCGTTCAGGCGTGAGACCGGGCTCGCCGAAAAGCGGCTGCTCGTCGGGCGTGTCGGCGTCCGCGTCTTCGACCGACACGGACAGCGCGCCCAGTTCGAGCAGCGCGTCGGAGAGATCCTCCGCGTGCTCGCGTTCCAGCTCGACGATCAGTTCCCGGTAACTCATTGCTTACGCTTCTTCCGGTGCGGCCTGCAGCTTCGCGGCCAGCCGGTTTTCGAGGTAATGAATGCTCGTGCCGCCCTCGACGAACTTCGCGTCGAGCATCAGCTCGCGATGCAGCGGGATGTTGGTCTGGATGCCCTCGACCACCATTTCCGACAGCGCGATGCGCATGCGCCTGATCGCCTGGTCGCGGGTCGCGCCGTAGGCGATCAGCTTGCCGATCATCGAATCATAGTTCGGCGGCACGAAATAGCCGTTGTACGCATGCGAATCGACGCGGATGCCCGGGCCGCCCGGCATATGCCAGGAGGTGAGGCGCCCCGGCGACGGGATGAACTTGAACGGGTCTTCCGCGTTGATCCGGCATTCGATCGCGTGACCGCGGAACTGGACGTCGCGCTGACGCAGCGCGAGCTTCTCGCCGGCGGCGATGCGGATCTGTTCCTGCACGATGTCGACACCCGTGATCAGCTCGGTCACCGGATGCTCGACTTGCACGCGCGTGTTCATTTCGATGAAGTAGAACTCGCCGTTTTCATACAGGAATTCGAACGTGCCCGCACCGAGGTAGCCCATCTTCTTGCAGGCGTCCGCGCAACGGTCGCCAATGCGCTCGATCAGGCGGCGCGCGATGCCCGGCGCCGGCGCTTCCTCGATCACCTTCTGGTGGCGACGCTGCATCGAGCAGTCGCGCTCGCCGAGCCAGATCGCGTTCTTGAACGAGTCGGACAAGACCTGGATTTCGATGTGCCGCGGGTTCTCCAGGAATTTCTCCATGTAGACCTGCGGGTTGCCGAACGCACGGCCCGCTTCTTCGCGCGTCATGTTGACCGCGTTCACGAGCGCCGCTTCGGTGTGGACGACGCGCATGCCGCGCCCGCCGCCGCCGCCCGCCGCCTTGATGATCACCGGATAGCCGACCGCGCGTGCAATTTTCACGATCTCCTTCGGATCTTCCGGCAACGCGCCTTCAGAACCGGGGACGCACGGCACGCCGGTCTTGATCATCGTCTGCTTGGCCGAGACCTTGTCGCCCATCAGACGGATCGTTTCCGGACGCGGGCCGATGAACACGAAGCCCGACTGCTCGACGCGTTCCGCGAAGTCCGCGTTTTCCGACAGGAAGCCGTAGCCGGGGTGAATCGCTTCGGCGTCGGTGACTTCGGCCGCGCTGATGAGCGCCGGCATGTTCAGGTAGCTCAGGTTCGAAGGCGCCGGGCCGATACAGACCGCTTCATCGGCGAGCTTGACGTACTTGGCTTCCTTGTCGGCTTCCGAATAGACGACGACCGTCTTGACGCCGAGTTCGCGGCACGCACGCTGGATACGGAGTGCGATTTCGCCGCGATTGGCAATGAGGATTTTTTCAAACATAGCGGATTTTCGACTCATCAATGGGCGCCGCGGCATGGGTTGACCACGACCCGGCGGCTGCCTCAGAGGATCGGTTGCGCACGCGGTAGAGGCGCGCGCCGACGGCTGTTACGGAAAACGCGCCGGTTTAGCCGACCACGAAGAGCGGCTGGCCGTATTCGACCGCCTGGCCGTTCTCGACGAGGATTTCCTTGATCACGCCCGACTGGTCGGATTCGATTTCGTTCAGCAGCTTCATCGCTTCGATGATGCAGATCGTCTGGCCTTCCTTCACCGTGTCGCCCACCTGGACGAACGGATCGGAGCCCGGCGACGGCGCGCGGTAGAACGTGCCGACCATCGGCGACGTCACCACGTGGCCTTGCGGCGCGGCCGGAGCCGGCGTGGCCGGTGCGCCCACGGCAGGCGCGTCGGGCGCCGCGCCCTGGAACGGCACCGGGCCGGCGTATTGCGGCGCGTACGAAGTGGAGGGCTGCACGTAAACCGGCGGCGCATTCTTGACGATGCGAACCTTGCCTTCGCCCTCGGTCACTTCCAGTTCCGAAATACCGGACTCGGAAACGAGGTCGATCAGAGTCTTGAGTTTACGTAGATCCATTGGGCATCCCCTTTCAATGCGTGAAGTGCCGGCGTTCGATGACGTCCGGCGCTGAACTGGTTGTATTTGAGTCAGCCGCGCGCCGCGCCGGACTGCCCGGCGGACAGCCGGTCGAGTGCGAATTCGAGTGCGTACAGATATCCCTTCCAGCCAAGGCCGCAGATGACGCCTTCGGCCTGGTCGGAGAAATACGAGTGATGCCGGAACGGTTCACGACGATGCACGTTCGACAGATGAATCTCGACGAACGGGATGCCGACCCCCGCCAGTGCGTCCCGAATAGCCACGCTGGTGTGCGTGTACGCGGCGGGATTGATCAGAATGAAATCGGTTTGACTGGTTCGTGCCGCGTGGATCCGCTCGACGATCGCGCCTTCGTGATTGCTCTGGAAGGTCGCGAGTTCGACGCCGGCGTCGGCGGCACGGTCAGCCAGCGCCTGATCGATCTGCGGTAAGGTCACGTGCCCATAGACCTCGGGTTCCCGGGTGCCGAGAAGGTTGAGGTTGGGGCCGTGCAGCACCAGCAGTCGCGTCATGGTCGCTTCTATTTCCGTGGAATTGCGCGAACTTTAGCGCTGATTAGAGAAACTTGTCTAGTTTCGCAGGGCGTTCGCGCCGTTCCGGGCCGGGGTCGCCCGCGACGGCCATCGCGATTTCGTGGCAATTTCGTCTAATTTTCGCGTAAAACGACGCGTTCTGGGCATATTCGGCGCATTTCGCGAATATGCACTTAAAGCGCGTCGAGCGTGCGTTTCAGTTCGGCCGGCTGGATTTCGCCCAGTTTTGTCGAAAGAACGTTGCCTTTGGCGTCAATAACCACCGTATACGGAAGCCCGCCCGCG
Organism: Paraburkholderia sartisoli; assembly: GCF_900107685.1. GTDB lineage: Bacteria > Pseudomonadota > Gammaproteobacteria > Burkholderiales > Burkholderiaceae > Paraburkholderia > Paraburkholderia sartisoli. Next base: position 70,958 of record NZ_FNRQ01000014.1, read on the forward strand.
TTGTTCCCAAACTCGCGCGCGAGGTCCGCGCCGCCGAAGCCGGTGACGAAAACCGGGTAGTCGACCTTCACCTTCTGCAGGAAAGTCTTCACGTTCTTTTCGGAATCCACGCCGAGGCCGATGAACTGGATGCCCTTCTTCGCGTAATCGCGATGGAGTTGCGCGAGCGCAGGCATTTCCTCGACACACGGTCCGCACCAGGACGCCCAGAAGTTCACGACGACCGGATGGCCCTTGAACATCGAAAGCGATTGCGGCTTGCCGTCCGCGCTGGTGACGTTTTGTGCCCAGAGCGCGTTCACGGCGTCCTGCGGCCTCGCCGCCGCCGTGGCGCCGGGCTGTGCCGATTGCGCCGCCTGCGTCGAGTCGCCATTGAGGAACCAGTAGCCGGCCGCGGCGCCGCCGCCCGCTGCCACAACTGCTACTGCCAGTGCTGCCAGAATCCGCTTCATTGTCGTGGGTCTGCTCAGGTAGTGGATGAAGTAATGGAAGAAGTCGCCGCCGGCACAGCCTACGCCGCCGAAGCCGTCGCGCTGCTTTCCGCGAGCAGCGCCTGCACCGCCTGCCGGTTCGCGCGCGCCGTGCGGCCGCGCGCGTCGGCGCGCACCGCGCCGCGCAGGTCGTCCGAATCATAAAGCGCGACGTGGATGCCAACCGGCTCCGCTTCGCGCCGCTCGTTCGCCGGACGCCACAGGAAGCTGAGCGTCTCGACGTAGCCGCGCCCGGCAAAGTGGCGCGTCTCCGAGACGTCGTACTGGATGTTGGCGTTGAGCAGATAGATGGCGACTTCCTTCGGGTTGTCGCAGAACGCCTGCAGATGCACGTCCGAATGCCCGCCTGCGGTTCCGCCGAGCACCGCACCCGTCAGATACGGATTGAACGACGCGAGGCGATCCATCCATTCGAGCGCGGCTTCGCGCAGCCGCCGCAGAACCGCCGGCTGGCTGTCGCCCTGGAAAAGCGACTGGTACTCGCGGATTTCTTCTTCTATCTGGTCGTTATCGGGAAGCCATTCGCCGGCAACACGCGTTTCCCCAACGACCTGCCGCGCAGCCTTGCGTTTGGCCGTCGAATAATCCAGCCCGTCTTCGGCGATCATTCTTGCAGCCGCGATGGCGATTTCCTCACGCACGCGCTGCGGATCGAAATGTGATTTGCGAACCATCTCACAATCATACTAGAGAATATATGACGGCCTTGACGGCCACCTGGACCGATACCGCCGCGCGGCTGCAAGAGGGGCGTCGGTTACAATAGCGTCCCTTGCGGACGATCGTGAAAGAGCGTCCTGCGCACTCATCTCCCACGCAAAAAGTACGCCCGCGCGGCACGACAGGCTTATGCACATCCACATCCTCGGCATCTGCGGCACGTTCATGGGCGGTCTAGCCGCGCTCGCACGCGGCGCGGGCCACAAGGTGACCGGCTGTGACGCCGGCGTCTATCCGCCGATGAGCACGCAGCTCGAAGCGCTGGGCATCGATCTGATCGAAGGATACGGCGCGGAGCAGGTCGACCTGCAACCGGACCTGTTCGTGATCGGCAACGTCGTTTCGCGTGGCAATCCGCTGATGGAAGCGATCCTCGATCGCGGCCTGCCGTATACGTCCGGTCCGCAATGGCTGGGCGAGCATGTGCTGAACGGCAAATGGGTGCTGGCCGTGGCGGGCACGCACGGCAAGACGACCACGTCGTCGATGCTGACCTGGCTGCTCGAGGACGCCGGCATGAACCCGGGCTTTCTGATCGGCGGCGTGCCGCTGAACTTCGGCGTGTCGGCGCGGCTGACGGATTCGAGTTTCTTCGTGATCGAGGCCGACGAGTACGACACCGCGTTCTTCGACAAGCGCTCGAAGTTCGTTCACTACCGGCCGAAAACCGCGATCCTGAACAACCTCGAATTCGATCACGCGGATATCTTCCCCGATCTTGCCGCGATCGAAACGCAGTTCCACCATCTCGTGCGCACGGTGCCGGGCATCGGCCGGATTGTGACGAACGGTCGTGAGGATGCGCTCGAACGTGTGCTCACGCGTGGTTGCTGGAGCGAAGTGGAGCGCTTTGGCGTCGAGGGCGGCTGGCAGGCGCTGCCCGCCGAGGAAGGCGTCGCCGTCGACGAACGTTTCGCGGTTTATCACAACGGTGTACGCGCGGGCGTCGTCGACTGGATGGTGCAGGGCGACCACAACCGCATGAACGCGATCGCCGCGATCGCCGCCGCGCGCCACATCGGCGTGCCGCCGGCGCAGGCCGCGCGTTCGCTCGCGACGTTTCGCAACGTGAAGCGGCGCATGGAAGTGCGTGGCAGCGTCGATGGCGTGACGGTCTACGACGACTTCGCGCACCATCCGACCGCGATCGAGACGACGGTTGCCGGGCTGCGCACGCGCGTTGGCCGCGAGCATACGCGGATTCTCGCGGTGCTGGAGCCGCGCTCGAACACGATGAAGCTCGGCGTCATGAAGGCGCAATTGCCGGCGAGCCTCGCCGACGCGGATCTGGTGTTCGGCTACGGCGCGCCGTCCGGCCGCGACGCGCTCGGCTGGGATCTCGCCGACGCGCTCGCGCCGCTCGGCGACAAGGCGCAGGCGTTCAACAATATCGATGCGCTGGTCAAGGCCGTCGCCGCGGTGGCCCAGCCGGGCGACCAGGTGCTCGTGATGAGCAACGGCGGTTTTGGCGGCGTGCATCAGAAGCTGCTCGATGCGCTGTCGGCGCGTCCCGAGCGGACAGCGCCATCAGCGCAAGCCGCGGCCGGCGGGCAGCGGGGCGCGGCGTGATTCTCTATCTGCACGGCTTCCGTTCGTCGCCGGATTCGTTCAAGGCGCGCGTGATGGCGGCGCGTCTCGCCGAACTCGGGCGCAGCGACGAATGGTGCTGTCCGATGCTGCCGGTCTCGCCGCTCGAAGCGGTGACGCTGGCGGAGTCGCTCGTGCCGGGCGCGCGGAACGTGACCGTGGTCGGCAGTTCGCTCGGCGGCTTTTTCGCGACGTATCTCGCCGAAAAGCACGGCTGGCCGGCCGTGCTGCTCAACCCGGCGATCGTGCCGCAGCGCGACCTGAGCCACTATCTCGGCGAACAGCCGCTGTGGCACGGCGGCGGCAGTATCGTCGTCGAGCCGCATCATCTGGATGAATTGCGCTCGCTCGGGGTCGCGTCGGTCACGCGTCCCGAACGCTATTATCTGATTGCCGCGACGGGCGACGAAGTGCTCGATTACCGCGAAATGCTTGCGCACTATCCCGGCGCGAGAACCACACTGATAGAAGGCAGTGACCACGCGATCAGCGAGTTTCCCCACTATGTCGACGAGGTGCTCGCATTTTGCGACGCGCCGCCGCCGGCGCCGCGCGAGGCGGCATGATTTCCTGATCCACGGGCGCCTTTCGCGCAGCGAAGCGTGAAGCGCGAGCCGCGGATCACCACCACGAACATGAAGCCGGACGCGCGGGCGCGATGCGTGTCGACCGGTCGAAGTCTGAACGAGAGTACTGAGTGAACGTTTTCTTTGAGGAATCGGGCAGTTTCAAGGCGGGCAGCGTGCTGTCGCGTCAGGGCGACGCGTTTCAGGTCGAGTTGCCGGGCGGCCGGCGCGCGAAGGTGCGCGCGAAGGACGTCCTGATCGAATTCGACAAGCCGGCCGCCGGCGAACTGATGCATCAGGCCGACGCCGCCGCGCAGGAAATCGATCTCGATTTCCTGTGGGAATGCGCGCCGGAAGAAGAATTTGCCTTCGCCGCGCTCGCGAAGGAGTACTACGGCGAGACGTTCGGCGCGATCGAGCGCGCCGCGCTCGTGCTGCGCATGCACGGCGCGCCGGTGTACTTTCGCCGCAAGGGGCGCGGGCAATATCAGCGCGCGCCGCAGGAGCAGTTGCAGATGGCGCTGGCCGGTCTCGAGCGCAAGCGTCAGCAGGCGCTGGTGCAGGCCGGTCTCGAGGACGAACTGAAGGCGGGGCGTCTGCCGGAATCGCTTGCGGGCAAGGCGCTGGGTCTGCTGACGAAACCCGACAAGAACACGATCGAATACAAGGCGCTCGAAGCCGCGGCGGCGGCGCGCGGCATTTCGATGGCGCGCCTGATGCTCGACTGCGGCGGCATTCCGTCGGCGCGCGCGCTGCACGAGGCGCGCTTTCTCTCCGAGTTTTTCCCGCACGGCACCGGTTTTCCGCCCGTCACCGTCGGCGCGGTGCCCGACGACCTGCCGGAAGCCGAAGTCGAGGCGTTCTCGATCGACGACATCACCACCACCGAAATCGACGATGCGTTTTCGGTCGAGCGTCTGGCCGATGGCCGCGTGCGCATTGGTGTACACATCGCGGCGCCGGCGCTCGGCATCGAGCGCGGCGACGCGGTCGATGCGATCGCGCGCGGGCGTCTGTCGACCGTCTACATGCCGGGCGACAAGATCACGATGCTGCCCGACGGCGTCGTCGAGGCGTTCACGCTGAAGGAAGGCGGATTGCGTCCGGCGTTGTCGCTGTATGTGATCGTGAATCGCGAGACGCAGGATATCGTCGCGAGCGAGACGCGCGCCGAGCGCGTGTTCGTGAAAAGCAACCTGCGGCACAACACGCTCGATGAACTCGTCACCGAGGAGTCGCTTGCCGCGGGCACGGGCGAGTATCCGCACAAGGAGGACATCGCGGTGCTCTGGCCGTTCGCGCAGGCGTTGTTCGAAAAGCGCCAGCAGGCGCGCGCCGGCTATGGGCTGAAGCGCGAGGTGCAGCGCAATACCGACTTCAACTTCTACGTGGAAGGCGAGCACGTCACGATCACGCCGCGCCGTCGCGGTTCGCCGCTGGATACGATCGTCGCCGAACTGGCGATTCTCGCGAATTCGTCGTGGGGCGCGTTCCTGCACGACCACGGCGTGCCGGGCATCTATCGCTCGCAGCGTGCGTTCGGCGCGCCGAGCGGCCCGAAGCGCACGCGCATGCAGACCTCCGCCGCGCCGCACGAAGGGCTCGGCGTCGCGCAGTATGCGTGGAGCACGTCGCCGCTGCGCCGTTACGTCGACCTTGTGAACCAGTGGCAACTGCTCGCGTGCGTGCAGCACGGTGTGACCGCGAAGCTCGCCGCGCCGTTCAAGCCGAAGGACGCCGATCTGTTCGCCGTCGTGCAGGGTTTCGACGACACGTACACCGCGTACGCCGATCACCAGCGCCGGATGGAGTACTTCTGGTGTCTGCGCTGGCTGCGTCAGGAAGGAAAGAAGCAGGTGGTGGCGTCGGTGGTGAAGGGCGACCTCGTGCGCCTCGAGGAAATCCCGCTGCTGCTGCACGTGCCGGGGCTTGGCGTGCATGCGCGCGGCACGAGGCTGCTGATGGAAGTGATGTCGCTCGATGAGCTGACGGTCGAGGCGTCGGTGCGTCTCCTGCACGTGCTCGATGCGCCGCAGGTGACGAGCGGCGCCGACACCGCCGAAGCCGACGAGGCCGATGAAGGTGAAGAGGAACTGATCGACGCCGCCGACGATTCCGCGGAAAGCGAAGCTGAAGCGCAGGCCGAAGCCGACGACGCGGACAGCGCGGACGATGGAGAACGCGTCGAAGGCGAAGACGAGGGTGCGGGCGATGCGGCCGCATCGTCAGAACAGCAGATAACGGAGCCCGGACGATGAGCGCCGACGTGAACGTACACGCCAATGTGGGCGCGGCACGCGACCGGTACGCGGTGATCGGCAATCCGGTTGCGCACAGCAAGTCGCCGTACATCCACGCGCGGTTTGCCGTGCAGACGGGCGAGCCGGTCGAGTACACCCATCTGCTCGCGCCGGTCGACGGCTTCATGCCACACGTGCGCGCGTTCATCGAGGCGGGTGGCCGGGGCCTGAACGTGACCGTGCCGTTCAAGCTCGAGGCGCACGCGCTCGCTGACAGGCTGTCGCCGCGCGCCGCCGCGGCTGGCGCCGTGAACACGCTGAGTTTCCGCGAAGACGGCATCCATGGCGACAACACCGACGGCGTCGGCCTCGTGCGTGATATCGAGGTGAACCTGGGCGTCGCGCTGAAGGGGGCGCGCATTCTGCTGCTGGGCGCGGGCGGGGCCGCACGCGGCGTCGTGCTGCCGATGCTCGACCGGTTGCCGCAGACGCTGACGATCGTCAACCGCACGTCGGCGAAGGCCGACGAGCTGGTTGCGCAGTTCGCCGCGGCCGCGCGGGACGTCGACTGCGAGCTGACGGGTGGCAGCGCGAGCGCGATCCAGGCGCACATGTACGACGTGATCGTGAACGCGACCGCGGGCAGCCTCGACGCCGCGCTTCCCGAGTGTGACGACGTGGCGTTCGGTGCCGGCACGCTTGCCTACGACATGATGTACAGCGCGCAGCCGACCGTATTCATGCGGCACGCGCAGGCGCTGGGTGCGCGCGCGGCGGACGGGCTCGGCATGCTGGTCGAGCAGGCGGCGGAGTCGTTCTACATCTGGCGCGGCGTGCGCCCGGACGGCGCGCCGGTGCTGGCTGAACTGCGCGCCATGGCGAAAACGCCGGCGGCCTGATTTCGGCGGCGTGCGTTTCGATATCAATCGAGCGGGGGACTTTCGACGATGACAGGAGCGAGGCGCGCGAGCCGGCCGGGCATGGTGCGATGGGTGTTCTATGTGCTGGTGGTGTTCGTGTGCGCGTGGCTTGCTACGCAGGTTTATTACTTTGCGCAGATCGCGATCTGGAACGTCGTCAATCCGCAGTCGACCGCATTCATGCGTTCGGATGCCTGGCGACTTTCGCAGGACCGGCCGGACCTTTCGATCCAGCACACGTGGGTACCGTACGACCAGATTTCGCGGAGCCTGAAGCGGGCGATCATTGCTTCCGAGGATGCGAACTTCGTCAATAACAACGGCTACGAGACGGACGCGATTCTTCAGGCGTGGGAGAAGAACAAGGCGCGCGGGAAGATCGTGGCGGGCGGTTCGACGATTACGCAGCAACTGGCGCGCAACCTGTTCCTTTCGCGTGAGAAGAGTTATATCCGCAAGGGGCAGGAGCTGATTATCACGTGGATGCTCGAGACGCTGATGGACAAGGAGCGGATCTTCGAGATCTATCTGAACTCTGTCGAGTGGGGCAATGGGGTTTATGGCGCTGAGGCTGCAGCGCGGTATTACTACAAGACTTCCGCGATGAAGCTGTCGGGTGGGCAGTCGGCGCGGCTGGCTGTGATGCTGCCGCGGCCGAAGTATTTCGACGAACATCGAGGATCAGGGTATCTGGCCCAGCGGGCCCGGGTGATTGCCCGGCGGATGGGGGCGGCTGAATTACCCGATTGAGGGCTTCTTGCGGCGCCTGTTTTTCTGGGTTTTTTGTTGTTCTGGCTCTTTGGTCTTTCCTTGTGTTCGTTTTGGTCTGTTTGTGTTGCCCCTTTGGCGGGGCGGCATTTCGGGTTTTTCGTGCCGGAGCTGGGGGTTTTGTTGTTCTGGCTTTTTGGCCTTTCCTTGCATTCACGTCGGTCTATTAGCGTCGCCCCTGTGCGGGGCGGCACCTACTTTTCTTTGTCTTCCAAAGAAAAGTAGGCAAAAGAAAGGCGCTCCGAAAACTTACCCCTTCCCAGTGTGTCACCCGCGGGGAATGGCAACCCACGAAGTGTCGCCCCCACACTTCAGCGGGCATCGGTCCCCGCGCGATTCCTTCCCGCGCGCATTCAACGCCCGTGACAAAGCCGTCATCCACCCGACTCCGCGCTACGCGC
>NZ_FNRQ01000012.1 GCF_900107685.1 Paraburkholderia sartisoli
TCTGACGAGTTCGGGAATGCAGGTGGCGACGTCCACGCCGGGGCTTTGCGGCAGCATCGCGGCGGGCACGAAGTGCTCGGGAAACAGCTGGCTCACGCGGTAACACAGCTCGTTGCAGATCGCGGCCCACGTGCTCGAGACCTGGAAGTCGCCGATGTGATGCGCCATGAAGCTCGCGCGCGGGCTGAAGATGGTCAGGTCGAGGCCGCGCTCGCGCATGAGCTTCAGCTGGTTGCTTTCGATCGACTCGCACAGCGCGTCGTCGCTGATCTGCAGCTCGGAGACCTTCGGCGTCTCCGAAGGACTGCCGATGCCCGCGATCTGGCGGTTGCGCCACGCCTCCAGCGCTTTTGGCGCGGTGGTGTAGTGGCCGTGAATATCGATGATCATCGTCGCTCCTGACAACTGGGTTGGTTACCGGCGCGATGTCACGAATGCCGTGCGCGCCGCCTTCTTCAATGTGCCGCGGTGGGTTGAGCGCTCGTTTCCCCTGCTCTCACGCGCTGTGCGAGCAGAATGGCGATCGCGGCCAGCGTGGCGGGAACGGCCAGCATCGCGAGGATCGCGCCGAACTGCCAGCCGAGCCCGAGCAGCGCGCCGCCAATCGCCGAACCAAAGATGCTGCCGAAGCGGCCCATGCCGAGCATCCAGCTGACGCCGGTGGCGCGCGCGACCGTCGGGTAACGGCTCGGCGCAAAGGCGTTCAGGCCGGTCTGCGCGCCGCTCATGCAGAAGCCCGCGGCGAAAACGAGCAGGGTCAGCGACGAGGACAACGCGCCGATCCAGCCCAGCGCGAGCACGCACAGGCCGCCGCCCACATAGGCCGCGCTGATCACGGGTGCCGGACGGACCTTGTCCATCAGCCAGCCGACGCAGATCGCGCCAATCGTGCCGCCGATCTGGAACATCGCCGTCACGTTCGCGGCCGTGGTGACCGTGAGCCCGGCGTCCTTCATCAGCGTCGGCAGCCAGCCGGTCAGCAGATAGATGACGAGCAGGCCCATGAAGTACGTGACCCACAGCGCGCCCGTCATCAAGCCGTATCCCTGCGAGAACAGCACGCCAATAGGCTTGCGCGTCGGCAGCGGCGGTTCGCTGGAGACGAACACTTCGTCACCGGCAAAACGGGCGCCGCTCACCCGGCCGAGCACCGCGCCAATCCGCGCGGGGGACGCACCGCGCACCGCCAGCAGACGCGCCGACTCGGGAAGCAGCCAGATTTGCAGCGGGATCAGCACAAGCGGCAACGCGCCGCCAAAAATCAGCACCGAGCGCCAGCCATGTGCCGGAATCAGCCAGCCGGCGGCAAAACCGATCAGGGCCGAGCCCAGGTTGAAGCCGGTGAACATGATGGTGATCAGGAGCGCGCGCTTGCGCTGCGGCGCGTATTCCGAGAGCAGCGTCGTCGTGTTCGGCATGGCGGCGCCGAGGCCGATGCCCGACAGCAGTCGCAGTACCGCCATCTCCATCGGCGAGTGCGTCGATGCCGTCATGATCGTGAAGACGCCGAACAGAAACACCGAGGCAATCAACACCCACTTGCGTCCGATGCGGTCCGAAGCGGGGCCGGCCACCAGCGCGCCGATCACGAGACCGAGCGGCGCCGCGCTCATCACGAGGCCGAACTCAGGACGCGAAATCCCCCAGTCGTGAATGATCGACGGCGCGACGAAGCCCATGATGGCGACGTCCATGCCATCCGCCATGACGATGAGAAAGCACAGCGCCACCAGCAACCACTGGTACGGCGAGATGCCGCGTGCGTCGATAAAAGCCTTGATATCAATTGTTTTTCCACTTGTCATCGCTGTTCTCCTGTCTCCCTTGTTCTGGTTTCATGGCGCGACTGTGATCGTCGTTGCCGGGTGCATGCGTCCCCGCGCACTTGTTGCGCTCTCGTTGCCTTTCAGGCCCAAACCGCACGACGAACGAAACGCGCCCGGAATCGATCCGCCAGTCAGCGCTTCTCTTTTTCTCCGCTGTCCCAGTCCAGCTTTCCGGCCGTCTTGCCCGCCACCGAATACAGCGCGCCGGGCGCATTACGCGTGCGCTGAAACGCTTCCAGCGTTTCGCCGCGCATCGCTGCGTAGATGTGCAGGTTCGACACGCCGGTCACGGCGCCGAGCTTCTCGAGCATGAAGAAGATCACGCCGTAGTGCAGAAGGCCGCGCCAGTCGCGTCGGCGAACCAGGTCCCGCTCTTCTTCGGTCAACGCCGCCGCCTCGAAGCTCGCTTCCGGATCGCGCAGGAACGCCTCGCGATGCGCCGGCTCGATCATGCGATGCAGGTAGTCGTTGATCCGGTAGGCGCGGACCGCGACTTCGATCGTGAACGGATACGTGCCTTCGAGTTTCCCGATGCCGTCCAGCTCGCTCGCCATATGACGCCGGTGACGCTCGAGCGCGGCGGGTGCCGTATCGCTGCCCTCGCCTTCGTAGATGGCGGTTGCGATGCCGGCCATCGAAGGCAGGTAGTAGCTGCGATGCGTACACACGACGTTCGCCGACAGCGCGCCGCGCATCGTCAGCCACATCACCACCTCCGAGCCCTCGTAGCCGCCCAGCTCCGCGTATTCGGCGATCGTCATCCCGGCGAGCTGCTCGGGGTCGCGCTCCAGCAGGTCGAGAAAGCGCTGGTCCCATTCCGTGTTGTTGAAACCGGCGCGCTCTCCATGCACCTGATGCGACAAGCCACCGGTCGCGACAATCGCGACCTTGAGATCTTCCGGATAGCTTTCGATGGCACGCCGCAGCGCCTGCCCGAGCCTGTAAAACCGGCGGGCAGACGGGACCGGCATTTGCAGCACGCCCATCTGCAGCGGCACCAGTTTCACGGGCCATTCGGGCTTGTGCGGGCACAGCATCGACAGCGGCGAAAAGCAGCCGTGATCGAGCGCCTTGTTCTGGAAGAAGGACATGTCGAACTCGTCGGCCATCAGCGATGCGCCGATGTGCGCGGCAAGCGCCGGATGCCCGTTGACTGGCGGCAGGTCGCGCGCGCCGCCGCCCTCGTCGGCGACCTGCCATTGCTGCCCGACGCCCAGCGTGAACGCCGAATAGTGGTCGAAGAAAAACGAGGTAACGTGATCGTTGTAGATCAGCAGGATCACGTCGGGCTTGCGGTCGGCGAGCCAGTCCGCGAGCGGTGCGAAATTCTCGAAGATCGGCGCCCATACGGGGTCGTCACGCTTGTTCTTGTCGAACGCAAAGCCGATGGTGGGGGTGTGCGAGGCCGCAATGCCTCCGATGATTCGTGCCATGCCTCTACTCCTTAAAGCGCATTCATACGTTCGGGCCAACTCACCCGTCAGCCCTGGGCAAACCACCGATGCGCGTGATCTCCGCATGCGTGTTGAAACCGCGATGCCTGTCATGAACGCCGCTTCGCGCGCCAGCGTCATCGTGGATTTCGATCGGGCTGTGCCGTTACGTGCCTGGGCCGAATGTAGTCAGACGGCCTCATCGCCGGAAGGGCGGGTTAACGAGATGCGTTGGCGAAAATGAGCTGTTTCCGGCTCATCCACCTATCGCGGCAGAGGATCGTGAATCTCGCTGGAGCCCCACGCATCAAGGCTTCAAGGCAGGTTCAGATATCTGAAGGATAAAATTTGCCGCGTCATCGCTGAAACACCAGCCGATAAACAGAACAGATGGGATGGAAATCAAGTCGCAACAGGACGGGCGCGCGCCAGCGCGGCGATGCCGGTGGATGGTGGAAGGATGTAGCGGTGAGGTAATGGCCGATGGACCATCAAGCCAGCGAACGAGCGCGGCCTGTGCGCTTTGCACGCGGGGATCCAGCGTGAAGCGTGGATTCATCGGGGGAAACCGGGCTATCGCAACCCAGGAGCAATCGCCAGCCCGGATCGGGCTGGCAGCGTGGGCGCGCCTTAAGTAAGGCTTTAACGGGCCGTGTCGTACGCCCAGGTCCCCTCGACGTCGATCCGCGTCTTGACCGAGTTCGCCAGATAGCACGCATCGTGTGCGGCGTGATGCAGTTGATGCAGCGCGTCGTCGGTGGGCATTTTTTCGCCGGTAAACGTGACGAGCGGCTTCAGCACCACGCGCGTGACGACTTCCTTGCCTTCGTCGTTTTTCGCCATCGCGCCTTCTGCTTCATCGCGATACGCCGCGACCGCATAGCCCCGTTGCGCCGCGATCGACAGAAACCACAGCATGTGACAACTCGACAGCGCGGCCACATAAGCCTCTTCCGGATCGACAGCAGCGGGATCCGAAAACGGCACGCGCACGACATGCGGTGAACTCGACGCAGGCACGACCGCACCGCCGTCGAACGTCCAGCGATGCGCGCGGCTGTAGCGATTATCGGTAAACGTGCTGCCGTTACCGTTCCATTCGACGACTGCTGTATGCAAGGTCATGTGAGCAATTCCCAGGGTCGGAAACCAGAGCAGCGAAACCGGTCAGATCGGCGTGAGCACCGGTTCGCCCGCGAAATGGCGCGTGGCGTTGTCGATGAAGTTGCGCACCGTCGCCGCGACCGATTCCGGCGAAGTCCCGCCGACGTGCGGCGTCAGCACGACGTTCGGCAATGCGATCAGCGCCTCCGGCGGTTGCGGCTCGCTTTCGTAGACGTCGAGCCCGGCGCCGGCAATCGCGCCCGTCTTCAACGCCGCCGCGAGCGCGGCCGTATCGACCACGCTGCCGCGCGACACGTTGACGAGAAAGCCCGCCGGCCCGAGCGCATCGAGCACGGTCCGGTCGATCAGATGACGGGTCGACGCGCCGCCCGGCGTCGTCACGACGAGGTAGTCGCTCCACTGCGCGAGCGACAGCACGCTGTCGAAATAACGGCACGTCGCGCCTTCACGCGGTTTGCGATTGTGATAACCGGTTTCGAGATCGAAGCCGGCCGCGCGCCGCGCGACCTTCTCGCCGATGTTGCCGAGACCGACAATGCCAAGCCGCTTGCCGGACACCGTCGGACGCATCGGCAGCACGTCGCGCCACACGCCCTCGCGGGTGGCGCGATCGCGCCGCGGCACGTCGCGCACGGCCGCCAGCAGCAGCGCGAACGCGTGATCGGCGACGCAGTTGTCGTTGGCTCCCGCGCCGTTCACCGTCACGATGCCGCGTGTACGCGTATGATCGAGCGCGACGTTTTCGTAGCCGGCGCCGAGCGCGCTGACGAATTCGAGTTGCGCGAGCCGGTCGATTTCGTCGGCGGTCAGCCCCGTCGTGCCGTTGGTCAGCACAGCCCGGATCGCGTCGCCGTGACGGGCGATGGCCTCGGTGCGCTGCGCCGGTGTGGGTGCGTGGATGAGATCGAACGATGCGGAGATGTCCGCGAGACTCTCCCCGTCAAGGGGAATCAGGACCAGCAAGGAAGGCTTCATGACCCGGCGGCGATCGTGGTTGAAAACGCTGGTTGAGAAAGCTGTGGCTGGAGAAGTATACCTGCGTCACCGCGCAGGGAGCCGGCGGGTCTTTCGCCGGATGCTCGAACGCGGGCATCCCCCCGACGACTGGGCGCGACTCCTGTCCGACGGACTGACAGCGTCTTCACGCCTGCAACAGGTCACGGATCAAAGTGCCGGAAAGCGTTGACGATTGAACGCCGACCCGCGCGGCGTGCGGGCATTGAACGTACGATGCCCGTAAAATTGGTCGATTGATCCATTGCCGCCGGAGCCTGTCATGCGAATCCTGGTTGTCGAAGACGAACCGAAAACGGGCGCGTACCTGAAGAAGGGACTCGAGGAGTCGGGGTATTCCGTCGACGTCGCCAGCGACGGCGCCGATGGCCTGCTGCTCGCGCAGGAACAGAACTACGACGTGATCGTGCTCGACGTGATGCTGCCGACCATGGATGGCTGGGCCGTGCTGAAAGCGTTGCGCGCCACGCACGCCACGCCCGTGCTGTTCCTCACCGCGCGTGACGACGTCAGCGATCGTGTGCGCGGCCTCGAACTGGGCGGCGACGACTATCTCGTGAAGCCGTTCGCCTTCGTCGAACTGCTCGCGCGGGTGCGCACGCTGGCTCGGCGCGGCCCACCGCGCGAGAGCGAATTGCTGAAGGTGGGCGATCTGGAAGTCGACGTGAACCGCCGGCGCGTGCGGCGCGGCAACACGCGCATCGATCTGACGCCGCGCGAATTCTCGCTGCTGCAACTGCTCGCGCGCCGTCAGGGTGAAGTGCTGAGCCGCACGCAGATCGCGTCGTATGTGTGGGACATGAACTTCGACAGCGACACGAACGTGGTTGAAGTGGCGATTCGCCGGCTGCGCGCGAAGATCGACGACGACTTCCCGGTCAAGCTGATCCAGACGGTGCGCGGCGTCGGCTACGTCATCGAAGTGAAAGAGGCCGATTGATGGTCGCGCGCTCGCTGACCACGGCGCTTGCGCTTGCCTTCGCCGGGACGACGCTGGTGGTGTTCGCGCTGGTGGGCAGCGTGCTGTATTTCGCGATCGACCGCCAGGTGAAGCAGCAGGACGACCTCGACATCGTGCTGATCTCACGCCATACCCGACGTCTCGCGCAGGAGCTCGGCACGCTTGCCGATTTGCGCGGCCATGCGGACCGGTTGACGAGCCAGGTGCTGGGCAACCTCGCGATGTCGATGGCCGTGCGCGACCAGGACCGCAACCTTGTGTTCGAGCACAACACGGCGGGCATCGCCGACCCGGGGGTGCCTTCGCCCGCACTGGCGAGCCGCCTCGGCGCGTCGCAGCGCATCACGGAGAGCGACATCGTCGAATGGCACACCGCGCTGGGCGTGCCGGTGCGCGGGCTGGCAGCCGATACGGTGCTGCGCGACGGCACGCCCGTCACGCTGGTCATCGCGCGCAACATGACGGACCGCTGGCGGCTGCTCGATCGCTATCGCGAGCGTCTGTATGGCGCGGGTTTTGCCGGCGTGCTGCTTGCGTTCCTGATGAGCTGGATGCTGGTGCGCGAATCGCTGCGGCCCTTGCGCAACATGGCGGGCAGCGCCGCGACGATCACCGTCGACAGGCTCGACACGCGTATACCGGCCGATAACGTGCCGAATGAACTCGCCGCGCTGGTCGTCTCGCTGAACGCGATGCTCGACCGTCTGCATGGCGGCTTTCAACGCATGTCGCAATACACGGCCGATCTCGCGCACGATCTGCGCACGCCGCTAGGCAACCTGCGCGGCTCAACGGAAGTGGCGCTCGCGCGTCCGCGCTCCGCCGACGAGTATCAGTCGCTGCTGGCGTCGAACCTCGAAGAATGCGAGCGGATGTCGCGAATGATCGAAAGCGTGCTGTTTCTCGCGCGCGCCGAACATCCGCGGTTCGTCACGACGCTGAGCGAACTGGATGCCGCGAAGGAACTCGAGCGCATCGCCGAATACTTCGAAGGCGTGGCCGACGATGCAGGCGTGCGCCTGCAGGTGACGGGCGGCGGCCGTCTGCGTGCCGACGTCGAACTGTTCCGCCGCGCGCTCGGCAATCTGCTCGCCAACGCGATCCGCTATACGCCGCGTGGCGGCACGATCACCCTGGGCGCGGAAGAAACGCCGCACGGGCTGCGCGTGACCGTCGCGAACCAGGGCGCGCCGATCGATCCTTCGTTGCTCGAGCGGGTTTTCGACCGCTTTTATCGCGCCGACCCTTCGCGCAGGAGCGATCCGAAGGCGACGGGTTCGACCGGACTCGGGCTCGCGATCGTCCGCACGATCATGGACCTGCACGGCGGCACGGCACACGCCGAAAGCGACGCGGCCAGCACGCGCTTCATTCTGACGTTCGTGCGTCGGTAAGCGTCGCGCGATCCCAGCCGCCGCCCAGTGCCTTGAGCAACTGCACGCTCGCATCGACGCGGCGCGCGTCGATCTGGTCGGCCGTGCGCTCGTTGGTGAGCGCGATGGTCTGCGCGGTGACGACGTCGAGATAGCTGACCGCGCCGGCCTGATAACGGTTCATCGTGAGCTTCAGCGACAGTTCTGCCGCCGACGTCGCACGCTGCTGGCTATCCGCTTCACTCGCGAGCGTGGTGATCGCGCAGAGGTTGTCCTCGACCTGTTGAAACGCAACCAGCACCGTTTGCCGGTAACCGGCGACCGCGCCGTCGTACTGCGCGTTTGCGCCTTTCAGCGCGGCGTCGCGGCGACCGCCGTCGAACAGCGTGCCGGCCAGTTGCGCGCCGATCGACCAGAACAGGCTCGGCGCGGTGAGCCACGGTGCGAAGAACGTGCTCTCGAGCCCCGCTGTGGCGGAGAGCGTCAGGTCGGGATAGAACGCCGCATGGGCCTCGCCGACCTGCGCGTTGGCCGCCGCGACGCGCCGCTCGGCAGCGGCGATGTCCGGCCTGCGTTCGAGCAGTTGCGACGGCAGGCCCACGGGTATCCGCGGCAACGCGATGTCGCGTACCTGCTGCCGAAGCGCGAACGACGAAGCGGGCACACCGATTAGCGTCGCGATCGCGTGTTGCAGCTGGGCGCGTTGCACGTCGATGTCGCTGTCCATCGTGCGCGTGCTTTCGAGCTGCGTCTGGGCTTGCGCGACGGCGGAGGCATCGATTGCGCCGTCTTTCAGCTGCTGTTGCACGATGTTCAATGCGGCGGCGTACGCGGTGACGGAATCGTCGAGCAGTTTCTTTTGCCGGTCGAGCGAGCGCAGGTCGAAGTAGTCGAGCGCGAGATCGCTCGCGACCGACAGGCGCACCGATTCCAGATCGGCCTCGCTTGCCTGTGCGTTGTCGCGCGCGTTGACGGTTGCATCCTTCACGCGGCCGAACAGGTCCGGCTCCCAGCTCGCCGATACACCCACGGAATAATCGGGCACGGTCTGGCCAGCAAGCGAATGGCCGAGCACGTTCTGCGACAGGCGCGTGCGCGACTGCGCGGCGCCGGCGGCGATCACGGGCGCGTAGCCCGAGCGCTGATAGTCGACCATGGCACGCGCGGCCTGCAATTGCGCGACCGCTTTGGCCACGGTCTGGTTGGACACGTCGATGCGGGCTTCGAGACGGTTCAGCTCGTCGTCGTTGAATAGCGTCCACCAGGGGCCGCGCGGCTGCGCGTCGGCGGGCACGGCGACGGTCCAGCCAGGCGCGGCCGTGCCCGCATAGTGGTCGGGCACGGCGACATCGGGCTTCGTGTACGAAGGCAGTGTGGAGCACGCTGTCAGCGCGCAGGCAACGCCGGCCGCGAGCGTCTTGCGAAGGAACGGAACGGACAGGGTTAGCATGACCGGCCTCGCCTAGCGGTGGAGCGCAGCGATGCGCACCGCTTCGCCGCTGCTGATCGCGTCGCCGGGATTGTTGATTACCCGGTCCGTTGCATCGACGCCTGTCGCCACTTCCACATACGTGCCGAAGTCGCGGCCGATCGTTACCGTTTTCAGCTGCACTGTGTCGTTCTGGCCGACCACCGCGACAGTCACGCCATCGGGCCTGAACAGCAACGCGCTGACGGGGAGCTCGAGTGCGGGATGTGCGGTCCGCAGCGCGAGATGCACCTGCGCATACGCGCCCGGCATTAACGCACCGTTGTGATTGTCGACGTCGACCTCGACGCGCAACGTCCGGCTGACGGGATCGATCGCATCGGCGGTGCGCGCCACGGTGGCGGTGAACCGGCGCCCGGGATATTGCTGCGTCGTCAGATAGACCTGCGTGCCGACCGGGATGTTGCTGGCGTCGTCCTGGGGCACGTTGACGAAGATGCGCAGGCGGCCGGTCTGTTCGATATGGAAGAGTTCGCCCGGCATGCCCGCGAGCCCAGGCGAGCCACCCGACGTCACCAGTGCGCCCACGTCGACGTTGCGTATCGTGACGACGCCGTCGAACGGCGCGGTGACTTTCTCGTACGACACCATTTCGGCGAGCCGCGCGACGTTCGCCTGCGCGGCCTGCAGCGCCGCGCGCTTTGCCTCGCTGTCGCTCGTCTTCGCATCGGTGTCCTGCTGCGAAACAGACTGTGTTTTCAGCATCGTCTGCCAGCGCTGCGCGGTGCTGTTCGCGAACGCGTAGTTGGCTTTTGCCGTGGCTTCGTCGGCGCGCGCCTGCTTCAGCTGCGCGTCGAGCTCGGGCGTTTCGATGTCCGCAAGCGTCTGACCGGCCTTGACCTTCGTGCCAATGTCCGCGTACCAGTGCTGGATATAGCCGCTCGTGCGCGCATAGATCGACGCGTCGGCGTACGGCATCACGGAGCCGGGCAACAACAGTTCCTGCGAAACCGGTGCGCGTGCCGGCGTGACCGTTTCGACGGTCAGTTCGCGCTGCGCGTCGACCTGCTGCGTGAGCGCCGTGCCTGCATGCAGACGCGGCACGATGCCGATGGCCAGCAACGCGGCGACGACTGCCGCGAGCGCGACCGGCAACATGAAGCGGCGGCGCTTCACGGGCTCCGTGTTCGCAGCGGCGGGCGAAACGGGCACGACGTCCGTACACGTGGACGCGTCGCGCTTCGACGACAGATCGGGCGTAGTCATGGCGGTTCCTTATTGAGCGTGTGTGGTCAGCGATGCATCGGCGGGACGGTGCGCGTGGCGCTTTGCTAGCCACGCATGCACCATCCCGAACACGACGGGCACGAACATCAGCGTCGACAGCGTGCCGATCGCGAGGCCGCCGATCACCGCGCGTCCGAGCGGCGCGTTCTGCTCGCCGCCGTCGCCGAGGCCGAGCGCCATCGGCAGCATGCCGATCAGCATCGCGAGCGCCGTCATCAACACGGGACGAAAGCGGTTGAAGCCCGCATCGAGCGCGGCCGCGAGCGGCTCGACACCGCGTTGCAGCGACTCGCGGGCGGTGTTGATCACGAGGATGCTGTTCGCCGTTGCGATGCCGATGCAGAGGATGGTTCCCGTCAGCGCGGGCACGCTCAACGTCGTGTGCGTCACGAACAGCATCCACGCAATGCCCGCCAGCGAGCTCGGCAGACCGCTGATGATGATCAGCGGATCGAGCCACGACTGAAAGTTCACGACCATCAGCAGGTAGACGAGCGCAATCGCGAACGCAAGCCCTGCGCCGAGACCAGCGAACGATTCGTTCATCGATTGCACCTGCCCGCGAATCACGATCGACGAGCCGGGCGGCAACTGCGCGCGCGCCTCATCGACGAGCTTCGTGACGTCGGACGCGACGCCGCCCAGATCGCGTCCTTGCGTCGACGCGAAAATGTCGAGCACGGGTTGCACGTTGTAGTGCGAGACGACGGCCTGTTGCGAGCCGCGCGACATCGTGCCGAGCGCGCCGAGCTGGTTTTGCGGACCGGCCGTGACCTGGCGGGTCGTCAACGGAATGTTCGAGAGCGTTTGCAGCGAATGAATGTCGTATTGCGGCACTTCGGCCATCAGCGGATAGCTGACGCCGTTTTTCGGGTCGAGCCAGAAGTTCGGCGTGGTCTGCGAGCTGCCGGAGAGCGCGATCAACAGGTTCTGCGCGACGTCGCGCTGCGTGAGGCCCGCCTGCATCGCCTTCGTACGGTCGACGTCGACGTTGATGGCTGGTTCGTCGCCGGGCTGCTGGATACGCGCGTCGACAAGGCCGCGCACGCCGCGCAGTCGTGCCAGCAGACGGTTGGCGACAACACGGTTTTCCGCGAGCCTGTTGCCGACGATCTGCACGTCGATCGGCGCGGGCAGCCCGAAGTTCAGGATCTGGCTGACGATGTCGGCGGGCAGGAACGCGAACGTCACACCCGGAAATGCCGCGGACAGCATGTTGCGCAGTTGCGCGACATATTGCGCGGTGGGTTTGTGGTTCGGCTTCAGCGTGATCATGATGTCGGCGTCTTCGGAGCCAATCGGGTCCGACGAGTCGTATGTCAGGTTGATGCCGCTCACCGGCACGCCGATGTTGTCGAGCACGGCGGCCTGCTCCGACTTCGGAATCACCGTGCGGATCTTCGCTTCGACCTGATCGGTCAGGCGCGCGGTTTCCTCGATTCGCGTGCCTGTCGGTGCGCGCAGATGCAGACGGATTTCTCCCGTGTCGACAGCGGGAAAGAAGTCGCGGCCCGCGAACGGAATCAGCGCGAGCGAAGCAAGACAGAGCGCGAAATAGATCGGGAGAAAGCGCCGGCGCGTCGTGATCGCACGTTGCAGCACGGTGCGATAGCGGTTGCGCAGCGCCTCGAAGCGATGCTCGAAGCGGACCTGAAAGCGGGCAAACGCGTTGCGGCGGCGCGGCGCCGGAACACCAGATTTCGATGGCGCGCGCATCAGATACATCGCGAGCGTCGGCACCAGCGTGCGCGAGAAAAAGTACGACGCGCACATCGCGAACACGACTGCCTCGGCCATCGGCACGAACAGATAACGCGCAACACCGGATAGCAGGAACATCGGCACGAACACGATGCAGATCGACAGCGTCGAAACGAAAGTGGGCACCGCGATTTCGCCGGAACCGTTCAGAATCGCGTCATGCAGCGACTCGCCCTTTTCGAGGTGATGCGTGATGTTTTCGATCGCGACGGTCGCGTCGTCGACCAGAATGCCGACCGCGAGCGCGAGTCCGCCGAGCGTCATGATATTGATGGTCTGGCCGAGCGCGGCCAGTGCGATCAGCGACGTCAACACCGCGAGCGGAATCGACACGGCGATGATGAGCGTCGCGCGCCAGCTGCCGAGAAACAGCAGGATCATCGCGGCCGTGAGACACGCGGCGATCAGGGCTTCGCGCACGACTCCGGAAATCGCGGCCTTCACGAACACCGACTGGTCCGACAGTGGCGTGATTTTCAGGGCCTTCGGCAGACCGGCCGCGATCTTCGGCAGCATGGCCTTGACCTGCTGGATAATCGTCAGCGTCGACGCGCTTCCCGTTTTTTCGACCTGCAGCAAAGCTGCGCGCTTGCCGTCGCTGCGCACGATGTTGGTCTGCGGCGCGTAGCCGTCGATCACGTGCGCGACGTCGCGCACATACACGACGCCACCCTTGACCGTCTTGATGGGCAGATCGTTGAGCTTCGCGACCGTGTCCGGGCTGCCGTTCATCTCGACGTTGTATTCGCGCGAGCCGATCTTCGCGGTGCCTCCCGGCAGTATCAGGTTTTGCGCGTTGACTGCGTTGACCACGTCGATGGGAGCCAGCCCCTTTGCCTGCAGCGCTTTCGGGTCGAGCTCGACCATGATCTGACGGATCTTGCCGCCGAACGGCAGCGGCACGGCGGCGCCCTGAACCGTGGCGAGCTGCGTGCGGATGAAACTGTTGCCGAGATCGTAGAGCGACTGTTCGGGCAGCGTGTCGCTGGAGAGGCCAAGCTGCAGCACCGGCACGGTCGATGCGTTGTACGTGATGATGTTGGGCGGCAGCGTGCCGGGCGGCAGCACGCGCAGAATCGACGCGGAGTTCGACGCCGCTTCCGCGATGGCGCGGTTGATGTCGGCGCCCGGGTGAAAGAATATCTTCACCACCGACACGCCGTTCAACGACTGCGATTCGATGTGCTCGATGTCGTCCACGTCGGAAGTCAGCGCGCGCTCGTAGTTCGACGTGATCCGACGCGCCATGTCTTCGGCGGAAAAGCCGTTGTACGACCAGACGATGCTGACGACGGGGATGTCGATGTTCGGAAAGATGTCCGTCGGCGTGCGCATGATCGCGAGCGGCCCAAGGATGAACAGCAGCACGGCCAGCACGATGAACGTGTAAGGCCGCTGCAGCGCGAGTCTGACGATCCACATGACGTTTCCCCTGGACGATGGGTGGTCCGGATGCCCCGTGCGAAAAGATGCAACGGGGCTTCGTGATGGGGGGCAGTGTGACGGGCGGGCACTTACCCGCGAGTAACGAACGCATTACAAGTCCGTCATCTGCGCGGATGAGAAAACCGCAACCCACGGGCCGGATTTTCGATCGCCTGGCGTTGCAACAAGGGTTTTGACCGGGTGCGTCGGATTCGATGAAAGGGAAAAGATAACAAGCATGTAATGCGCGGGACAGCATCGGGTCAGCAGCGGTTGCACAGAATGGCATCAACCCTTCCCGATTAGCGATGAAGGGCGCCAAGGCTGCGTTCATCGTGAACGCAGCCGCTACTCAACAATGGGTGAATCATCATGAAAGCACTGCTCAAGGCTGTCCTCGTCTCCTGTGCCCTCGCCGCACCTGCGCTTGCCTTTGCGCAAACCACCAATGGTCCCGTCACGCGCGCCGAAGTGCGGGCCGATCTCGTGCGTCTCGAACAGGCGGGTTACCGGCCGGCCGCCACCGATCCGCACTATCCCGCCGCCATCCAGGCTGCCGAAGCGAAAGTCGCCGCGCAGGATTCGGCGGCCGGCCAGACGTCGGTGGGCGGCGTTGCGATGAACGGCTCGTCGCAGTCGGGCATATCGGCCGCCCCCCTTTCATCGGGCAACGATAATTCGATCTACTTCGGCCATTGAAAACGGCGCGGGACTCGGGGCGGCCCAGCCGGTCAGCATGACAACCGCGAAGAACGGAGTCCGTCCGGAGCCATCCGCTGAAACCCGCCGATGCGGCTAAAGACACCCCCGCCCCGTGCCCTGATCACGCATCCGGCCTTGTATCCGCCTGCCGGACTACTGGCGACGCCGAACTCGCCTTAAAATAGGCGCACTTTCGACTACGGATGCGTCATGCCGGATAACCTCAGTAAGCAAGGTGAATTGCGCGATCGCCCGCTCGCGAGCGACGACACCGAAATGTTCGAGCTGGCGCCGGTTTCGCTATGGCTCGAGGACTTCAGCGGTGTGCAGGCGCTCTTCGACGGCTGGAAAGCGGAAGGCGTCACCGATCTGCGGGCATTTTTCGCGGAAGATCTCGCGCGCGTGGCGCAATGCTCGTCGTGCATACGGGTAATCAAGGTCAACCGGCGCACGCTGGCGCAATTCGAAGCGGCCGACCTGGACGCGCTGACCGACAACCTCGCCAGCGTGTTTCGCGACGACATGCTGAAAACCCATATCGAGGAGCTATGCCAGTTGTGGGACGGTCAAACCCACTTCGTGAGCAAGACGGTCAATTACACGCTGGGTGGCCGCCGGCTCGACGTGCTCGTGAAGGGCAACGTGCTGCCGGGCCACGAGGCGCGTCTCGACCGCGTGCTGGTGGCCGTCGAGGACATCACCGAACTGGAAGGCGCGCGCCGCCGCATCGCCGACGGCGAACTGTACGCGCGCGGCCTGTTCGAGCATTCGCCGGTCTCGCTGTGGGTCGAGGATTTCAGCGCGGTCAAGCGCCTGCTTGACGGCGCGCGCGCGGCGGGCATCGTCGATTTTCGTGTGTTCACGGATGTGCATCCGGAGTTTGTCGAGCGCTGCATGCAGGAAATTCACGTGATCGACGTGAACCAGCACACGCTCGAAATGTTCGTCGCGCCCGACAAGAAAACGCTGCTCGCGCGCCTGCAGGACGTGTTTCGCGACGACATGCGCCCGCATTTTCGCGACCAGCTGATCGATCTGTGGGAGAACAAGCTGTTCCAGCAACGCGAGGTGCTCAACTATTCGCTGGAAGGCAACGAGCTGCACGTACACCTGCAGTTTTCCGTGTTGCCGGGCCACGAACAGAAATGGGACCTCGTGCTCGTCGCGCTGACCGATATCACCGCGCGCAAAAAGGCCGAGGCCTACCTCGAGTTCCTCGGCAAGCACGACGTGCTGACGAAGCTGCGCAACCGCTCGTTCTATGTCGATGAACTGAACCGCCTCGAGCGCAAGGGGCCGTTCCCGGTGACGGTCATCATGGCCGACCTCAACGGCCTGAAACGCGTCAACGACCAGCTCGGCCATGCCGCCGGCGACGCGCTCTTGCGCCGCGCCGGCGAAGTGCTGGCGAAGGCGCTTGAAACGCCGTTTCACGCGGCGCGGATCGGCGGCGACGAATTCGCGATCCTGCTGCCCGCCACCGACGAACGCGGCGGCGCGGCGATGATCGACACGATCCGGCAACTCGTCGACCTGAACAACCAGTTCTATCCGGGCTCGACGCTGAGTTTCTCGATGGGCATGGCGACGTGCCCGCAGGGCGACCGGATCGAAGCCGCCGTGCAGCGCGCGGACCTGCTGATGTACGAGGAGAAACGCGCGCACTACGCGAACCAGAACGGCGATACCCCGGCGACCTGACGAGCGCCCTGAGCGCCACGCGACGCCGCCGTTCAGCGGCTCGCGCGCACCGTTATGTCCGTGAATCCGGCATGCGGACCGCTTCGCCATAGGTGCTGACGATCCGGCGGTCCTGCTCGGCTGCGGAGAACAGTTCCCACTCGAGCCCGTTGACGTCCGCGCTCTTCGCGTAGCCGTCAAAGGCATCGTTTTCGAAGCCGACATGGCGTAACTGCCCGGCTTTTTCCGGCGTCTCGTTGATCGAGAAGTTGAGCAGGTCGGTGCGCCACATGGCGTAGAGGCCGGGCACGACGGCCGTCGGCGGCTGGCCGAGGCGCTCGCTGTAGTCGGCGATCGAGGCGTCGAGGTTCGCCACGGCAAGCGCGATGTGAAAACGTTTCATGATCAGGGTCTCCGTTCGAAAAGCGTGACGCCATCGTATCGGCGCTTTGCGACCGTAACCAGTTGCCGGATCATGCTGGTATCCGCATTACCCGTATCGCGAACGCGCGCGCTTACGCCGCCGTCACATGCCGCAGCGCCGGCGTGGGCACGCGCGGCGGCGACACTTCGAACGTCGTGCGCATGCGCCGCACTTCTTCCACGGGACTGCACCCGAACAGCCGCTTGAATTCGCGACTGAACTGCGACGCGCTTTCATACCCGACGCGCGCCGCCGCCGCGCCCGCGTTCAGGTTGTCCTGCACCATCAGAAGACGTGCGTGATGCAGCCGCGTCGCCTTCACGTACTGCATCGGCGACGTCGACGTGACCTGCTTGAACTGCGCATGGAATACCGCGAGGCTCATGCCGGCTTCGCGCGCGAGCATGTCGACGTCGAGATCGCCCTGGTAGTCCACATGAATCAGCCGGAGCGCTTTCGCGATGCGGCCGAAGTGGTGCTGATGCGTGAGCGCCGCGCGCAGCGCGTCGCCCTGCTCGCTTTTCAGCACGCGATAGAAAATCTCCCGCACGATCGACGCACCCAGAATGCGCGCATCGAGCGGCGAGCCGAGCGCTTCGAGCAGACGCAGCACCGCATCGCTTAATGGCTGGTCGAGCGCGGTCGAATAGATGCCCTTCGGCTCGATACGCTGCGTGCCGCGCGTATCGTTCAACGCCATCAGCAACTCGGCGATGGTGGTGAGATCGACGCGGATCTTGATGGCGAGCATCGGTTCCTGCTCGCTCGCCTCGGTCTCGCTTTCGAACGGCAGCGGCACGGACAGCACGAGAAACTGCTGCGCGTCGTAGACAAAAACTTCGTCGCCAAGATAACCGCGCTTGCGTCCCTGACAGACGATCACGATGCACGGTTCGTACATCACGGGCATGCGGGGAATCGACCGGTTCGAGCGCATGAAGCTCACGCCTTCGAGGCACGAATGGGTATAGCCTTCGGCGGGCGCGAGCGTGCCAAGCAACCCGACCATGCGCTTCTGCGCGGGGCTGATGAATCCGCCGCACGGGGCGGTTGCCGGTTGGGGTGTCGACGGGGTTTTTGACGGGGTTTTTGATTGAGTCAGATTCATGACGGTGCCTGTCCAGAGCAGCCTGGCGGGTTCGATGCCCGTCAGGAGAATAAGGCTCCGAATCTAGCACCAATCCACCGCCAACGTGCATGTCCAGGAGAATCAGGCAAACCTTCAAGACGATCAGGTCTATCCCCGAGTGACCGCGAGCCCTACGATGGGAACCCTGCCGGCACGCCCGGCAACCCATCGGCACTCCCCCTCGACACCCGCTGTCGCGCTTACATTTTTCCTGGAGGTCTTGTGAACACGACTCATGCCTACGCCGCGCACGACGCCACATCGAAGCTCGCTCCGTTCGAGCTACAGCGCCGCGCGCTGCGCGATCACGACGTGCAGATGGACGTGCTGTTCTGCGGAGTGTGTCACTCCGACCTGCATACAGCGCGCGATGAATGGAAGAACACCGTGTATCCGGCCGTTCCGGGTCACGAGATCGTCGGCTGCGTGACGGCCGTCGGCCCGCAGGTTTCGAACTACAAAGTCGGCGACCTGGTGGGCGTCGGCTGTCTCGTCGATTCGTGCCGCACGTGTCCGAGTTGCAAGGAAGGTCTCGAGCAGTACTGCGAGGTCGGCTTTGTCGGCACGTATAACGGCCAGGATCGCGTGACTGGCGAAAACACGTACGGCGGCTATTCGACGGCCATCGTCGTCGATGAAGCATTTGTGCTGCGCGTGCCGAAGAATCTCGATCCCGCCGGCGTCGCGCCGCTGCTGTGCGCGGGCATCACCACGTATTCGCCGCTGCGCCAGTGGGGCGCGGGCCCGGGCAAGAAGGTCGGCATCGTGGGCCTCGGCGGGCTCGGCCACATGGGCGTGAAGCTCGCGCATGCGATGGGTGCGCACGTCGTGCTGTTCACGACATCGACATCGAAGATCGAAGACGCGAAGCGCCTCGGCGCCGACGAAGTCGTGATCTCGCGGAACCCGGACGAGATGGCGGCGCATGCGAACAGCTTCGACCTGATCGTCAACACCGTGGCCGCGCCGCACGACCTGAACCCGTTCATCAACCTGCTCAGGCGCGACGGCACGATGACGCTGGTCGGCGCACCGGAGCACGATCACCCGTCGCCGCAGGTGTTCAACCTGATCATGAAGCGTCGCCGTCTTGCGGGCTCGCTGATCGGCGGCATCGCGGAAACGCAGGAAATGCTCGACTTCTGCGGCGAGCACGGCATCACGTCCGACATCGAGATGATCCCGATGCAGAAGGTCAACGAGGCGTATGAGCGCATGCTGAAGAGCGACGTGAAATACCGCTTCGTGATCGACATCGATTCGATGCGCAAGTAATCGCGCAACTGAAGCGGCAGTCTTGCGGCTCGATGCAGGCCGCGCGGTTCGATCGCGCGGCCTGCTGCTTTTGGTGGTCATTCGCCTCCGCGATGACACCGTTGTCCCCTTTTCGTTCTAAACGCATGTGATGCACCCGCATCACGTCCCTGTCTTTAGCGCTTCAACGCTGTTTCTCCTGAATCCAGGAGAAACAGGCAAATCGTCCGGAGTCTTGGCCATTCCCTGAAGCACGGCGGGCCCGTACGATATACACACTGCCCGAGCATCCGTATTGCGTCACACGGCTGGTCTTTGGCACGTCCCTAGTCCGTCTTGACCAGGAGATTGCCCGTGATTGATCGTATTCAGGCGATGCGTACTTTTATCCGCATCGTCGATACCAATAGTTTTACCCGCGCGGCCCAGTCGCTCGACATGCCGCGCGCCACTGTCACCACCACTGTCCAGAATCTCGAAGCGCTACTCGGCACACAACTACTCGTGCGTACGACGCGGCGTCTCAGCCTGACCGTCGAAGGCGCGGCGTACTACGAACGTTGCGCGCAGATTCTTGCCGACATCGACGAAATGGAAGCGAGCCTGCATCAGGCAACCGACCGGCTCAGCGGCCGTCTGCGCGTCGAGATGCCGGGCACCGTGGCGACCGCGCTCGTGCTACCCGCGCTCGACGATTTTCATATGCGCTATCCGAACGTCGATCTCACGATCGGCGTGAGCAACCGCGCGGTCGATCTCGTCGGCGAAGCGGTGGATTGCAGCATCCAGCTGGGCGAGCTGCCCGACTCGGGGCTCGCCGCGCGCCGGCTCGGCATGCTCGAACACGTCACCTGCGCGAGCCCGGCGTATCTCGAACGCCATGGCATGCCGGCGAGCCTCGACGAGTTCGACAACCACGTCGCGGTCAATTGCATGTCGGCGCACAACGGCCGCGCGGTGGATTTCGATTTCGAGGTGGGCGGCAAGGCGCTCAACGTGAAGGTCAACGGCTTCGTCAAGGTGACCGACGAGCTGGCGTATCTGACCTGCGGCCTGCGCGGGCTCGGCATGATCCAGCCCGCACGGATCGCCGCGCAGCCGTATCTCGACTCCGGCCAGTTGCGCGAGATACTGCCGCAATGGAAGCCTTCGCCGATGCCGGTTTCGGTCGCGTATGTGAAGAACCGCCAGGTGTCGCCGCGCGTGCGTGCGTTCGTCGACTGGCTCGCCGAGCTGTTCGAACGCACGGAGCACGCAAGCGAGGACATGTCGCGCGTGCGTCAGCTATTGCGTGGCGTGCATCCCGACGAAGTGAGGTGATGAAGAGGACAGACACGGTGGCCGCGCGCATGGCGGCTCACCGAAGGCACGAAACACGGTCGCTGTAACGGAGCGTGTCTGCATCGACGGCCGGACTGCCGCATGCGCGGGCAGTCCGGCGTTTAACCGCGATTACGACTCTTCCGACCACGCGTTGTTTTCACGCGCCATCAACGCCGACGACGCCGCGGGCCCGAACGTTCCCGCGGTGTAGTTGCGCGGCCTGTCGCCCGAGCGCTGCCAGCCCTCGATGATCGGCTCGACCCACGTCCATGCGGCTTCGAGTTCGTCGCGACGCATGAAGTGCGTGAGGCGGCCACGCACCACGTCGATCAGGAGACGCTCATACGCTTCCGCGCGACGCTCGGTGAACGCCTGTTCGAGATCGAGGTTCAGGTTCACCGGCAGCATCTTGAGACCGCTGCCCGGTTCTTTCGCGAGCATCTGCAACTGGATCGACTCAGCCGGCTGCAACTGGATCACGAGACG
This sequence comes from Paraburkholderia sartisoli, assembly GCF_900107685.1. Lineage (GTDB taxonomy): Bacteria > Pseudomonadota > Gammaproteobacteria > Burkholderiales > Burkholderiaceae > Paraburkholderia > Paraburkholderia sartisoli. Next base: position 20,633 of record NZ_FNRQ01000012.1, read on the forward strand.
GTTGCCATAGTTGCGTGGGCCGGCCGGAATGATCGCGAACGGCAGATCGGCAAACTCGATGACGATTTCCGACACCTTCTTCTGCATGCGCTTGCCGGTGCGCAGATAGAACGGCACGTTCGCCCAGCGCCAGTTGTTGATATGCGCGCGCAACGCGACGAAGGTTTCCGCGCGGCTGTCGGCCGGCACGTTGTCTTCCTGCAGATAGCCCTTCACCGGCTCGCCGCCGACCGCGCCCGCGGTGTACTGGCCACGCACCGTGTCGCGTGCGATGTCCTCATCGGTCATGCGGCGCAGCGAGCGCAGCACCTTCAGCTTCTCGTCGCGCACCGCGTCGGGATCGAGCGACACCGGCGGCTCCATCGCGACGATGCACAGCAGTTGCAGCAGGTGGTTCTGCACCATGTCGCGCAGCGCGCCGGTTTCATCGTAGAAGCCCGCGCGGCTGCCCACGCCGACGTCTTCCGCCACCGTGATCTGCACGCTCTTGATGTATGGCGCCTGCCACAGCGGCCCGAAAATCGCGTTGCCGAAGCGCAGCACCATCAGGTTCTGCACCGTTTCCTTGCCGAGGTAATGGTCGATGCGATAGATCTGCGTTTCCGCGAAGTGCTGGCCCACCGAATGGTTGATCGCCCGCGCCGAAGCCAGATCGTGACCCAGCGGCTTTTCCAGCACGACGCGCGAATGTTCGTCGACGAGACCGACCGCGGCGAGGTTGTCGCAGATCGTCGTGAAGAGCGCGGGCGCGGTGGCGAGATAGAACACGCGGCGCACGCCCGCGCGCGACGCTTCGGCGAGACGCGCGTAATCGGCGGCGGAGTCGACGTCGATGCGCACGTATTCGAAGAGCGACAGGAATTTGTCCCATGACGTCGGGTCGAGCGCCTTGTGTTCGACGAACGGCTTCGAATGCTCTTCCATGAACGCGAGATAGTCGTCGCGCGTCCAGTTTTTACGGCCGATCGCCAGAATGCGCGTGTTCGCGGGCAGATTGCAGTGCTGGTGCGCCATGTACAGCGCGGGCAGCAGCTTGCGGGCCGACAGGTCGCCGCCGCCCCCGAAGATGATCATGTCGAGCGGCAATTCGGGCGAGGCCTGGGTGGTCTGGTTCGTCATAGCGCAATGCACCGGTAAGAATGTCGGTCAGAAGCGGAAAAAAGCACGGTGTGCCGGGCGTTTTTTCGCAAACGCCTATGGTGCAACGTTTTGAGATTGTTTGCACGCGCGGCGCGCCCCGGTCGTGGTCGCGGGTCCTCGGTTCGGCACGCTTTGCCGCGCTTTGTCACGATTCGCCCTGGCGCGAACGGAATCGCGGGCGCCTGGCGTGAAAGATTTGTCAGCCGTCGCTTAACGCGGCCCGTGCGACGCGGCAGGCTGCCAGATCCCACGCCGCGCAGCCCACCGTCTTGAACACGACCGGCGTGCCGCTCGCGACCCTCGCGACCGGAGAAGTTCCGGCGGCCAGCACGGATGCAATCGCCGTCACCGCGTTCCAGTCGACGCCGGCCTGGATGTAATCGCCGGCTTCGTGCTTCGCGCCCACGAGGTCATCGACGAAGAGCGCGCTGCCCAGCACCGTACGCGCGCCGATCTCCACCGCATCCGGCGTGAACGCGCCGACGCCGATCACGAGCCGGTCCGCGCGCGGCCCTTCGTCGTAGACCGCTGTCTTGCTGGTGGTCAGCGTGATCACGAGGTCGACGGAATCCGGCACGTGCGCGTCCTGCTGCGGCTGCGCGCGCGGCGCCACGGCACGGTGTGCGTCGCAGAACGCCTGCGCGCGCGCCGCGGAACTGCCGCGCACGCGGATGAGCGCATCCGGAAACAACTCTGCGATCGCCTCCAGATGATTCGCCGACTGCGTGCCCGCGCCGATCAGAAGGACGTCGCGCGGCGCGGCGGGCAGAAACGTCTGGATGCCGAGCATCGTCATCGCGGCGGTGCGGCGGCCGGTGACCGTCGGGCCGTCGAGAATGAAGCGCGTCTCGCCCGTATCGGCGTCGCTTGCCATCACCTGGCCGTGAATGGTCGGCAACCCGCGCGTGCGGTTCGCCGGGCACACGTTCACGAGTTTGTGAATCGCGAGGTCGGGCGCGGTGGCGGGCATCGACAGCATCACGCCCCCCGCGTTCAACGGCACGACGAGCCGCTCGGGGCTCGCGATGCGGCCCTGCGCGTAATCCGCCGCGGCCGCTTTCAGCGCGTCGACCAGCGAAGCGTACGGCGTAAGCCGCGCGGTCTGCGCGGCGTCGAAAATGCGGGTCATCATTTGATTGGGGTCCTTTGCGTCGAGGCATGCGGCGCGCGTTAGCGCACGAGGAAACCGTACGTCAGCGGATCGCGTTCGTCGATGATCCAGTTCGCGAAGCCGCAGATATAGGCTTCGCCGGCAATCTCCGGAATCACGGCGTCGAAGCGGTCGAGTTTCGTTTCCGACAGCACGCGCCCGCGAAAGATCGTGCCGATCACCGATTCGTTGACGAGCGTTTCGTCGCGGCCCAGCTGGCCGCGCAGATACAGTTGCGCGACGCGGCCGGCCGTGCCCGAACCGGTCGGCGAGCGATCCACTTCGCGATCCGCGAACACACAGCAGTTCGCCTGCGTCGAGCCGGCGAAACGCGGTTCGTTGTCAATGATCGTGCCGTAGATGTGATTGATTTCGGGGATGTGCGGATGTTCGACCTTGAACGCCTCGTTCGCCGCGCGCTTCACTTCCGCGCCGAACTGGATCAGCCGCTCGACGTCTGCCTCGCGCACCGCCAGCCCGAACGGCTTGCCGGACGTATAGAAATAAAACGCGCCGCCGAACGCGATATCGCCCGTGACCTCGCCGAACGACGGCGTGCTGACCGTCACGTCGCGCTGCCAGATGAACGACGGCACGTTGACAAAGCGCACGCCGCCCGCATGATCGCCGTCCCATTCGACGAACGCTTCGATAAAGCCGCACGGCGCGTCGATGCCGACGCGCGTCTCCGGCTCCGTGCGCTCGACCCAGCCAAGCGAGACGGCAGCTGTCGCGAGTGCGATCACGCCGTGGCCGCAATGGTCGCTGTAGCCTTCGTTGTGAACGAAGATGATGCCGAAGTCGGCGCCTTCGCTCACCGGCCCGGTCAGATAGCCGCCGTACATGTCGGCGTGGCCGCGCGGTTCGAACATCAGTGCGCGGCGCAGCGGTTCGCCATGTTCCTTCAGCCACGCACGGCGCTCGACGATCGTCGTGCCGGGAATCTTCGGCAGTCCGCTCGTGACGATCCGGAACGGCTCGCCGCCGGTATGGACTTCAACGGTGCTGATCACGCGATTCAACTTCATGATGCAAACGCACTCCTCTTTGCGATCAACGCCTGTGCAGCTGTCATCCTGTTCTCCTCCAGACTGTTTTATCGATGTGCCAATCTGCCCTCAACCCCGCGTGCCGCCCGTCGGGCGGGTCGACTGGATCAGGAACAGCAGATCCCCTGTCTCGATCAGACACGGTGGGTCTTCATAAAACGACCGCACGTGCCCTTCGCGCGCGAGGCCGATCACCAGCGCGCCGGGCACCGTGTTGCTCTGGCATCCCACTTCGTGCGGCTGCGCGAGCCGCTCCACCAGATTCACCCGCCCCCGCGACGACAGCAGGTCGCTCACGAACGGCACGATGTAATTGCTGCCGATGGCGTCGGCCATCAACAGGCCGCCGATCTTCGTCGACGAAATGATGACGTCGGCGCCGGCCTGACGCAATTGCCGCTGAAACGTCTGCTCCTGGATGCGCGCGACGATCTTCGTTTCCGGCGCCACGCTGCGCACGGTCAGCGTCAGCAGGATCGCGGTGGCGTCATCCTGCACCGCGATGATCACGGCTTTCGCGAGACGCGCATGCACCTGCTGCAGCAGGTCCTCGCGCGACGGATCGCCGAGCAGCCCCGCCACGCCAAGCGTGATCGCCGCCTCGAGTGCCTGTTGCTGCGGATCGATCACCACGATCGAATCCGGATCGACGCCGCTTTCAAGCAGCTCGCGCACGGCAACCGACCCGCACAGGCCAAACCCGCACACGACGATGTGATCGCGCAACTGTCTTTGCAGGCGTTTCATGCGGTATTCCTCGATGACGCGTTGAATGACGAACTGGTACGCGGTGCCCAGAAAGATAAACCAGATGATGATGCGAATCGGCACGATAAAGAACGCATCGATGAGCCGCGCGCGGGCGGTCACGGGCACGATGTCGCCGTAGCCCACTGTCGCGACGGTGACCATCGTGAAGTACATCAGATCGACGACGCCGAGCACCTGCTTGGTCGCATCGCGCAGGCCGGTGCGATCGAGATACAGCACGGTGAACGCGAGCACGCAGAGCGCCGCGACGAGGCAAAGCCGCCGCAGGAGCACGCGTTGCGGCGAAGCGGCCGGACGGGTGAAGAGCGTGCGGACGCGCGGCGGCTGCCACGCGAGACGGGCGCGCCGCGACAGACGGAAGCGGGATGGGTTGCGTCGCTTTTCGGGCACGCCGCGCTCCAGAACCAGGGACACTGATTCTACGACGACTGCCGGCCCGAACGGTACACCCGGGGTCGGATCGCTATCCGGGATCACGCGCCGCTCATTGCCGGCGAAGCGTACACCGCCCGAAAACGCGATGAAACCTGAGCGTTATTGATCGCCGGTGTCCTGCTTTTTGCCTTCGTCGAACATCGCCCTGCATCCCGGAGTCAATTCGGACATGTGCTGCTTCATGCAGGCGATGATCTTCTGCCTGCTCGGAATTTCCGCCTTGCAGAAATGAAGGGCGTCGCCGCGACAGGCCTTTGCCTGATGGTCGCCCGACGTGGCGGCGGCCGCGTTCGTGGCGCAGAGCGTGACCAGCATGGACACGCCAGGGCTCAGCAGGATGGAATGCCGGTTCATGTTCTTGTCTCCTGATTCCTGACTCCTGATGACCGCCAGCGGCGGGCGCGCTGCCGTCGTATAATGGTTAACACTTAGGTATTAACCACTAGTTAATCGATCATGTCCACCCAGTCCGTTTCTTCCCGTTCCACGCCTGCTGCCCGTCCTGCCGTTTCGTCGTTCAAGGCGGCGTTCCTGAGTTTTGCGCAGGACATGTGGCATTCGTACATGCGCCACAGCCAGTATCAGATGCTGCTTTCGTCCGGCAATTCGCATCGCACACCGCAGGAAACCGCCCGCCAGGGGCGCCGCGCCAGCCAGCGTTAAGCGGCGCGAGCCGGTTCAATCCGCGGCGCGGGCCGGGCGCCTGAGCGTCAGGCCACGCCCGGCGTAGAACCGCTTCACCGTATCGAACGGCAACCAGGCATCCGCCTGAAACGGCGCCACGCCCGACGGGTTGTGAAACCACACCCCACGCTCGTCCCGTCCGTGCAGCAGGATCAGATGCCCGCCGCGCGTTTCGTTGTGCCGGTCCGGGTAGCGGATTTCCGGGCTGACGGAGACGATCGCCAGCGTGTCGGCGTCGATGCGCGCGGCGATCTCCTCGATCCCGATTCGCGGCAGCACATCGACGTGCAAACCGAAAGCCTCCCCAGCCCACTGCGCAAACGGACGGTATATCAAGCCATCGACACCGCCGTCGTCGCGCATCTTGTACACGTCGTGGCGCAATGCTTCGTCCAGCAACGCCGCGCGGCCCGCGTGCCCGATTCCCCAAAAGTCCAGCGCCGATTCGAGGCAGGTCAGCCCGCATAACCGCTTCGCCCAGAACCGGTAGCGCTCCGGCTCGGTAAAGCCGCTGCGACGCCAGGCGGGGTCGTCGCAGGGATCGGCGGCGTCCTCGACGATCGCGCGCACCCACTCCGGGCTGCCCCATTGCGTGTAATACGGCACGCCAGAATGGCGTAATGCCGTTACTGGTTTTTCACTCATGCGCATGATTCCCGTATTTCGACAGCGGATCACCCGATCTTAACCGCGGCCACGCATCCTTTATGATGCCGGCCCAGATCGCAGCCAGCCGGACGCGCCGCCACAAGCAGCGTGCGCGGCGCTTCACAGCATGCTGCGCGGCCGTTTCATCGTCCCGTCGACAAACCGCTGCAGGCGGAATGCCGCGAGATCGAGCGACGGCCTGCCTTCATCGATCCACTCGGCGAGCAGCTTGCCGGCAATCGGCCCCATCGCGAAACCGTGGCCGCAAAAGCCCGTCGCGATCATCAGGCCGCGCACGTCCGAAGGCGCATCGATGACGGGAATGCCGTCGGGCAGCACGTCGATGAGACCGGCCCATGCCTCGGTGATCTGCGCGTCCTTCAGTGCGGGAAACAGCGCCTTGAGCTTGCGCAGCGCACGCGGCGCATGACTGCGCTCGGGCTGCGGCTGCGGGTCGCGCGGATGCAGCACGCGTTCGGCATCCGGCACGCCGCCGGGCAGACGCTCGCGCAGGTCGCGCAACATCGCGCCGTTCAGATGAAAGCTGAATTTCTCGCGCTGCTTCCACAGTTCCGGCAAGAACCACTTCAGCGCCCGCAGATGACCGAGCGTCATGTCGACGTCGACCTGCATGTCGTCGGCGAGATTGATCATGCCGTTCGCCCGCTGACGGATGCCGAGGCCATGGCCCCAGAACGTCGCCGCCGTCACCTGCGGCAGCGCGTTCGTGCGCATGCAGGTGCCGCGCACCGCCTGCTGCGGCAGTTCGAGACCGAGCGTCTTCAGGAGCCGCCAGCTGCTCGCGCCCGCCGCGCAGATCAGCCGCGACGTGCGAATCGTGCCACGTTCGGTCACGACGCCCGTGATCGCGCCCGCCGCCCGTTCGATCGCCACCACGCTGCATCCTTCGAAAAAACGCGCGCCGCTTTCGATCGCGCGCGCGGCGAACGCCGCCGCGACGCGGCGCGGTTCAGCCTGGCCGTCGGTCGGCGTGTAGAGGCCGCCCAGCACCGCGCCCTGCATGCCGTGTACGTGTGTGTCGATCTGCGCGCGGTTCAGCACGCGCGTATCGAGCCCGTACTGGCGCGCGACGTCGGTCCATTGCTGGAACGACGCCCAGTCGCGCTCGTCGCTCGCGACGTACATGCATCCGCCCTGGCGCCATTCGAGGTCGAAATCGAGTGTGCGTTCGAGCTGTTCCCATAGACGCATGCCGGCCATCATCAGCGGCACTTCGGCGGCTTCGCGCCCCTGCTGGCGCACGAATCCCCACGCGCGCGACGACTGCTGGCCGGCGATCCGGGACTTGTCGAGCACCACCGCCTTCAGGCCGCGCCGCGCGAGGTAATACGCCGCCGCGCAGCCCATGATGCCGGCGCCGGCAATCACGACGTCGGCTTCGGCGGAAAAGGGTTCGTCGGCGCGGGTCAGCCCGGCGTGCAGCGGATAGGTTGTCGTCATCGTGTGAGTCGGGAGAAAAAGGCGTGCGGCGGCATCTTCGCAGGCGCGCCGCCCGGCCGCAACCCTGAATGCGCGCCGGCGTGGCCTTCGTGGCTAGCCCGGTTCTTCCTGCGCCTTTCGAACTCCCGATGCCTTTCGGCGTCAACCAAAGAACCCACTGACATCTTACGTTTATGCGGTTTAGATATTTTCATCGGTAAAATGGCGCCCTTGACCGAGCCGGTGCCAGGGCCCGGCAAGCGCGCGCGGATGACCGGAACGCCTCGCTTTACGCGGTGTCCGGGGATAGCGGATACTCACAGGCCAGCCGCATGACGGTCGGGGCGCGCCCGGGCAGGCAGGCGGACGAACCTGACAGTTCCCTGCCAGCCCGTGCGTCCGCGCTGTCTCCGCACTGTAATCCCGCCGGATTGTCCGGCACCCGTAGCGTCCATCATCCTGTTACGACAACCTACATCGACGGATACGCACGCAGCATGCCCAACGACGCAACCTCCCCCGACTCGATCGCCGTCGCCGAACGTGTGCGCGAACTGATGAGCCGGCACGGCATCGGCAAGCGCCAGCAGACAACCGAACTGTGTCGCATCCTCGATCTGAGTTTTTCGCAGGGGCACCGCAAGCTGCGCGGCAACAGCCCGTGGACGCTCTCGCAGATCAAGAAAGTCGCCGAGGCCTTCGGCGAGCCCGCCGCGCAGCTGTTTGGCGCGCAGTCGCTCGATCCGGGCATGGTCGGCGCGATCGCCCGGGAAGCGGTGTTCTCGATCGGCGCGATCGATCTCGCGTGTACCGCTTGGGTCGGCGCCGCGCTCGAAGCGGGCAGCCGCCCGGAGTTCATCGCGTTTTCGAAGCTCGGCCAATGGCGCGTCGTGCGGCACGACGGCGCGCTCTATCAGAACGCGTTCGAGGTTCACAAGATCGAGATTTACCCGCGGCGCGCGGAAACGGACAAACCGCTGATCGCGGTCGTCGACGACGATCAGGCTTCCGCCGACAACCTGCGCGACTATCTGGAGCGCAGCGGCTTCTGCGCGACGGCGTTTTACGGCCTGAGTGCATTCGCGGATGCGTTGCAGACCCAGGTGTTCGACGGCGTTGTGATCGACTGGCTGTTCGGCACGCAGACATCCGCTGCGGCGATCCACGCGGTGCGTGCATCGGAAAACCCGGATGCGCAGATCTTCGTGCTCACGGGCGAGCTGCTGACGGGCAAGGCCAGCGAATCGGAAATCAGTGACGTGATCCGCAACTTCAACGTCGCCTGTTACGAGAAGCCCGCGCGCATGGCGATTCTCGTCGCCGATCTGTCGAAGCGGCTGAACCGCATCTAGGCGTGGTCCGTATGCGTCACGCCGTGTGACGCGCCGCCAGCGCGCGCTGCACCACGACGCGCAACTCCTCGAAATGCACGGGCTTCGACAGGCAGTCGAAGAACGGCGCGCGCGCATCGGCGGCTGGCGCGTCGGCGCTGACCGCGATCACGGGTGCGTGGCCCGTGGGCACGTCGCGCGCGGCGAACGCTTCGACGAACGCATAGCCATCCTTGCCCGGCATCGACAGATCGAGCAGGATCACGTCGCAGCGGTGCGTGTCGAGCCAGACCAGCGCGGCGTCGACGGTCGCGCAGGAGGCCGCTTCGCACTGCAGGTGCATGATCATTTCGCTCAGCGATTCGCGCACGAGCGGGTTGTCGTCGACGATCAGCACGCGGGCCGGCGCGCCGCCGGCGGGTATGCTGGCTTCGGTATCGGCCGCGGCGGCGGGCGCCACGGAAACGACCGGAATCGTCACGCGAAACGTCGTGCCCTCGCCGACGCGACTCTCGACCTGAATGCTGCCGCCGAACAGGTCGACGAGCCCCTTCACGATCGACAGCCCCATTCCCGCGCCCTCGAAACGTCGCGCGCGTGAAGCATCGAGCTGCGTGAATTCCCTGAAGATCAGCGGAATCTGGTCCTCGTGTACACCCGGCCCGGTGTCGCGGACGAAAATCGACAGCAGCGTCGGCCCCTGCACGAGCTGCAGGCGCACGCCACCCGTCTCCGTATAGCGGATCGCGTTGGTCACGAGGTTGTTCACGATCTGCCGGATGCGATGCGGATCCGACTCGACGAGACCGGTATCGCCGACCGCGTCGCTTTCGAACGCGAGACCTTTCGCGCCTGCCGCGGGTGCATGCTGGTCGGCAATCGAGCTGATCAGCTCGCGCGGATCGAACCGCTCGTGCCGCAACTCGAGCCTGCCCGCGCCGAGGCGCGCGTAGTCGGTCAGATCCTTCATCTGCGCTTCGAGCTGGCGCGCGGCGGTTTCGAGCCGGCGGATCACGTTGCGATCGGCCTCCGAATGCACATTCAAACCGAGCAGCTCGATCGACGACACGATCGCGTGCAGCGGCGTGCGCAACTCATGGCTGATCATGCCGAGAAAAGCGTCTTTCGCGAGACCCGATTCGCGCGCGGCGCGACTCGCCTGATGTTCCGCGGCCAGCGCGGCGCGCTGCTGGCGGATCAGCCGCGTTCGACGATATCCGTTCAGCACGAGCAGCACCGTCGCCGCCGCCGAAAGCAGCAGCAGCATCATCCCCGTTGCAAAAAGCAGACGCCGCTTGGCGAGGAAATCGTGATTCATCGCCTCGCGATCGTAGACGTCCGCGTCACGACGGCTGAGCGCGAGACCGTTGACCTCCTCCCAGTGCGCGCGCAGCGTGCCCACGATGCCGTCGGCGCGGCCCGGATCGTGTTCCAGCGCCTCGATATCCGGATCGAGCAGCGCGAGCAGCGCCGTGATTTTCTGGATCTCGTTCTTCTGGTGCCCGGCCAGCGTGGGCCGCGACGCGAGCATGCGCGTGGAACCGTCCATCACGTGCAGCTTCGACTGCAGCACCTGATAGCTCAGCTGGAGCGCCGCGTAATCGGGGTCCTCGCCGGTCTGGTAAAGCAGCAACTGCGTCTGGAAGCGCGAATACGCGATCTGCAACTGCGCGGCGTCCCAGTAGAAACCGTCATACGTGCCGCTTGTCTGAAGCGTGATCTGCGGATTGAGCAGGTTGACGCAGAGAAAATAGCCGACCGCCGCGACCGGCGGTGCGAGCGCGGCCAGCCAGATCAGGACGAGCAGGAAGCGCCGCCACGAACGCCCCGGCATGGCCATTTCATGCGGCGGTGGCGTTTTCATTTGACGATGATCGACTTGATCTGCCATGCGAATTTCGCGTCGCCGGCCGCGCCGTCGAGCTCCGCCGGGAACGCATCGCGCGGATAGATGAGAAACAGCGGGCCAAAATCGCTGACCTTCAGGCGCTTGCCGTTCATGTCGTACGCGACGATCACGCCATATCGGGCTGCGTCCGCCACGGGAACCGTGCAGACGTAATCATCCAGCGTGTGGATTTCCAGCATCGTGCCGTGTGCGCCGACCTTCGCGAGAACGTCCGACAGCGACGGCCCGGTGAACGTGGATTGCGGCGTCCATGCGGTGGAGGTCGTGATGGAATGCACCGGCAACGCGAGCAGCTGGGCTTCCGAGAAATGAAAGACGGTGTGCGCGGCGTCGTTCGTCTGCGTGATCGCGCCCATGACGTCGAGCGTCAACGGCGCGGCCCACGCGGCGTTCGCAGCCGTAGCCAGTACAAGGAAGGCCCACAGCAGGGCTCTCGGGTAACGCATGGTCAACGATCCTTTTGTTTTTTACGGTTCCGGCCGCGTGCGCCGGCCGTCAACGCTCAGTCGGTCTGCGGCGCCTTCAGGTGCCGCGCCGCGCGCCCTGTCGCGACGACCATCAGTTTCATCGTCGCGCGCGTCGCGCCGACAAACAGTTTGCGCGCGATGCGCTCGTCGAACCGGTCGAAATCGACTTCGGTGAGAATCACGCACGGCGCGGATTGTCCCTTGAAACGGTAGATCGACTCCAGCAGCACGTCGCCTTCGCGATATTCCGGATTGCCGAACAGGTCGTAGCGGCCCGTGAAACTGCGCAGACGGTGCGGGCCGAGTTGATCGAGCGACGTCATCGCCGAGCCTTCACGCCCGCGAAACGACAGCACCGCGATGTCCTGCCTGCGAAAGCCGAGCCCGAGCGCGTGCGTGATCGCGCGCTTGGTCGCGTCGATGCTGCCCTCGGTTGCGTTGGTTTCGTCGTAGGTGGAAAACGAAATGTCCGAGCCGTCGAACGGACTGCCGGCCGTCAGTCCGGCCGCGAGCGGCGTCGTGGTGCCGACGAGCTCACGCACATAATCGAGGATATCGCGCGGGCTGCGGTAGTTCGTGGTTTCCTTCAGCGTCGTCCAGCCGGGCAGCTCGACCGGCGCGCGCATGTACAGGTTCTGCAGCGGGTCTTCGAGCCACCACCAGGCGGCCCCCGGCCGCAGCAGACGTTCGAGCGCCGCGACCCACGGCTGCTGGAAATCCTGCCCTTCATCGACGATCAGCACGTCGAACTGCCAGCGCGCATCGACCGGCGATTGCGCGAACGTGGCTTCGAGCTGTTCGAACACGTTCGGCGCATCGAAGTCCGGCGCGCGGCCCGCGTCGCGTGCGATCCAGTCGCAGAGCTGATGGTAGTTCGCGACCTTCGCCCCGGGCGGCGCCACGCGCGCGATGTGATCCGCGAGCGGCCGGTTGAAGCACACGTATAACGTGCGCCTGCCTTCGGCGAGCGCGTCTTTCATCACCTGCACCGCGAGCTGCGTCTTGCCGGAGCCCGCCGTGCCCGTCACGCGCAAACGGAATGGCGTGAATTCGAGCCGCCGGGCCCACGTCGCAAGACCGCCCGCGAGTCGCGTGACCAGCGTGCCGGCCTGGCCGACGAGCGCGCTCGCGTCGGGCGTCAGCGCGAGTTCGTCGGCGAGAAAGTGGTGGATTTTCGCCGCGCACGCGAGACGCGGCTCATCCGCGGGAAGCGCCTCGCGGATGATCGCGGCGAGGCGATCCTTGCGCGTTGCGTCGACGATACGGGCCGGGGCCACGCCGGCAATCGCGGCATCCTTCACGACGTGGTCGGGGCAATACAGCAGTTCCTCGATGAAAAACGAGTTCGCGCCGAGCGCCGCGGTGAAACGGCGGTGCATGCCTTCGACGGTGCGCGCAAGCGCGATCGCGACGTTGCGCTCGGTCTGCATGTGAACTTTCACGAGCCCCTTGGGCGTCTCGCGCAGAAAGCCGGTTTTCTGCTCGACGATCATCACGCGGCCCGACGGGCTCACGATCACGAAATCCGCTTCGCCGAACACCGAAAAGCCCTGGTTCAGGCGCGTCCAGTGAACGCCGTGATACACGGTGTAATCGTCGGGCAACGCGTGTTCGAGCAACGCGAGCGTTTCGCGCTCGCGCGAAGCGGCACCGGTGGCAGCGAGATTTTTCCAGTCGTCGGGGGCGATGCGGGCCATGCGATGCCTCGTCACGTTGAAGTGGGCATATTGTACGCAGCGATCTGGCTGTAGCCGGTAAAAAACGCCTTCTTCGTGTATCGTTTACGGTTCGACGCCGCGACCATGCGCGGCGCTTTGCTTTCCAGGAGAACCGCCGAATGATCACGATCTGGGGACGCGCCAATTCCGTGAACGTCCAGAAAGTCCTGTGGTGCTGCGATGAGCTGTCGCTGCCCTACGAGCGCATCGATGCCGGCATGCAGTTCGGCCGCAACAACACGCCCGACTATCTGGCGATGAATCCGACCGGCAAGGTCCCGACGCTCGTCGACGGCGATTACGTGCTGTGGGAGTCGAACTCGATTCTGCGCTATCTGACGATGCAGTACGGGCCGCCGTCGCGCATCCTCTATCCCGTCGACCCGAAAATCCGCGCGGGCATCGACCGCTGGCTCGACTGGGCGCTGAGCACCCTGCAACCGGCCGAGCGCCCGGTGTTCTGGTCGCTCGTGCGCACGCCGGCCGCCGCGCGCGACCTCGCCGCGCTCGAACGGGACGTCGAGGCCGTGGGCGTACTCTGGAAACAGCTCGACACGCATCTGGTGGGCCGCTTCTTCCTGGAAACCGACCACTTCACGCTTGCTGACATCGTGCTCGGCGCGTACGCGAAACGCTGGTTCGGCCTGGAAGGCATCGAACGCGGCTCGATGCCGAATCTGGAACGCTGGTATTCGCGGCTCGAAACCCGTCCCGGATTCCAGAAGTACATCGATCTGCCCCTGACGTGACCGGCCCGGCTGCGCGGCATGGCGAAACGGGAATGGGGCCTCGACGGCCCGTTCGATCGAAGTTCGCGATGCCCCGTATAATCGACGCATGAAGAACGCTTCCCCCACGACCGCGCACCACCACCACGCCGACCCTGCGCCCGCCGGCGCGGGTTCGCCGGAGGCCGCGCTCGCACTGGCAGAAGAATATTGCCGCGAACGCGGCGAGAAGCTGACTCCGATCCGCCGCAAGGTGCTGGAACTGCTGCTTGCTTCGGGCCGGGCAACGAAGGCGTATTCGCTGCTCGACGACATGCGCCAGATTCATCCCGGCTCGGCGCCGCCCACGGTGTATCGCGCGCTCGATTTTCTGCTGTCCGCGGGGCTGGTTCACCGGATCGAATCGATCAACGCGTTCACGGTGTGCCATGACCTGACGCAATGTCAACATGGCATCCTGGTCGTCTGCCAGCAGTGCGGCAACGTCACCGAACTGCATCAGCCGAAGCTGCGCCAGGCGCTCGTCGCGCAGATCGAAGACGCGGGCTACAGCCTCGCCAGCGATGAAATCGAGCTGAAAGGTCTGTGCGCTGCCTGCCAGGCGGAAAACGCAGCGAAAAACGCCTTACCTGAAGGCAAACCTGCGAAGAGCGCGGAAGTCGCCCGCGGCTGATAACGCACCTCATCGATCACGCGCAGGCTTTGCGCGTGATTTCCTGCACTGCACGCATGGTGGCACCGCGTCCGCAGCGCGGGTGGCCACATCGCCGTACCCCCCTCTCATCTCCACGATTCAACCTGCCGCGCGCGCCTCGATCGCATCGCGCAACAGCGTGACGAGCGCGTCTGGCCGTGCCGGTTTCGTCATGAAGTGCTGAAAACCTTCGCCGATGCTTCGCAGGCGGTAGGCGTCGTCGGTGTGGCCGGTGAGCGCCACCGCCACCGAAGGGGCGTGGTCGCCGCGAATCTCGTGGTCGCGCAATCGCTGGATCAGGTAGAACCCGTCCATGGTGGGCAAATCGATATCGCAGACGATGGCGTCCGGTAACAACCGGACCGCCGCCTCGACACCTTCTTCCGCGTCCGCGACCGCGACGACGCGTGCCCCTTCTGATTCAAGCAGGCTCGCCAGCGATTCCCGACTCTGCGGGTCATCCTCGACGAGTACGATGGTTGCCTGATCGAGTCTCAACTCTCCGTTCATTTTGCTTTGTGGCTTATAGAAAGGTTAGGCGGTCACGCGCAGCTGTTATCTGGGCGAACCGGTGCGCTACGTTCGGGTAGACCTCGTTTCGCGCGACGGGTTGCAGCCATTTTGCGTTGCGCGGCGTGTGAACTGCATCGCGTTATCCACCGTTGCCGGCCGGAGCCGGCACTGCGCCGCTGTGTCAGGCGCAGCGGACAATAGCGCCGGATCAAGACGAAGACATGAAAACGCGGTGGAAATCCCGCGTGAAAAAAAGACGCACTGTACGCGTTTTTACAAGGTCTCGTGTCGTCGTGACATCCCTCTCACAGATCGCCGTCGCGATGATCCGGCTGTGCAAAAAGGCACGTCCGGTCTCTTTCAGTACGCCGATCCGTTCGAACTCCGCGCCAGCCCGCAGTTGCAATGCGGGCCCGAGCAAACGGCCACCGGATACGCACCCGGCGCCATGCGAATCGACGTTCTGAATTCAATCCTGTCGAGCACAATGCGTGCCGAATCGGGCTACGGATCCGAGCTGCTGCGTCCGCGCTCAGCGTGTGACGTCGTGTGGTCCGACGCCCTGCACAAGCAGCGCGATGGCATGGCGCGCGATATCGTCGCCAGTGATCTGACGACGGACCGGATCGTTGCGCCATTCTTTAGACGTCGCGAGCGGGAGGATCGTCAATCCAAGTAACGAAAGAAACACGAGCGACGGCTCCAGCCCAGCGTTGAGCCGCCCCGCTTTCTGCCACTTCGCGATGCAGTCGATCGACGCCAGTTGCTGCGCATTGCCAAACCGTGCGTGCATGCGCTGCTTGAGCAGCCCGCCCTCGCTGATCACTTCGCGTACCCACAGCGGCGGGAACCACGGATATTCGATCGAAATATCCACGAGCCGCCGCGCCAGGTGCGTGATGGCGGCAACGGGATCGTCCGGATTGGCCTGGAACGCGCCGCCCAGCGCGGTACGCAACGGCATGAAGCGCTCGTCGATCAGTACGTCGAGCAGCTGGTCGCGCGTCTTGAAGTAGTAATGGACCATCGCTGGCGTGACGCCCGCTTCACGCGCGATCGCGCCGAGCGTCGTATCGACGATGCCCTGGCGTGCGAACAGCGCGAGCGCCACGTCAAGCAGCCGCGTGCGCTGCCCGGGCCCGCCGTGCGTACTGCCCGCGGGCCGGCCTGGGCGGCGCGGCGCGGCGCCGGCGGGCGCAGGGCCATCAGCGGGTGTCGCCGTGACGGCCGCCCCCACCCGGAGCGCGCCACGCGCCCGGCCATCATCCGTTTTTCTCTGTGCCATATCCGTATCAACGATTCCCGTTTGACGATTCGTTCGTTATCGCATATATTAATCTCCTTGTTAATTAATATCAAGCAACCCCACTCACACATGGATCAGCCTCCTTCACTGAGCGCAGACGAAAGCGGCTTCGGCGAACCCCACATCGATTCGCCCGCGTCCGCGCATCCGCCGCTGCGCATCCTGTTTCCCGCGCTGCTGCTTGTCATGCTGCTCGCCGCGCTCGACCAGACGATCGTCTCGACCGCCCTGCCGACCATCGTCGGCGAACTGGGGG
Organism: Paraburkholderia sartisoli; assembly: GCF_900107685.1. Lineage (GTDB taxonomy): Bacteria > Pseudomonadota > Gammaproteobacteria > Burkholderiales > Burkholderiaceae > Paraburkholderia > Paraburkholderia sartisoli. Next base: position 36,872 of record NZ_FNRQ01000012.1, read on the forward strand.
GTCTCGACAATCTGTCGTGGGTGGTCACCGCGTATCTGCTCGCCTCGACGATCGTCGTGCCGCTGTACGGCAAGTTCGGCGACCTGTTCGGCCGCAAGATCGTGCTGCAGACGGCCATCGTGCTGTTCCTCGTCGGCTCCGCGCTGTGCGGCGCGGCGCAGAACATGACGCAGCTGATCGTGCTGCGCGCGCTTCAGGGTCTCGGCGGCGGCGGTCTTCTGGTCGTCACGATGGCCGCCATCGGCGACGTGATTCCGCCGGCCGACCGTGGCCGCTATCAGGGCATGTTCGGCGGCGTGTTCGGTCTCGCGACGGTCATCGGCCCGCTGCTCGGCGGCTTTCTCGTCGAGCATCTGTCATGGCGCTGGATTTTCTACATCAACCTGCCGCTCGGCATCGGCGCGCTGCTCGTGATCGCCGCGGTTTTCAAACCGCATACGAAGCACATCAAACACGCAATCGACTACATGGGCGCCGGATTCCTCGCGACCGCGCTTGTCTGCATCATCCTGTTCACCAGCCAGGGCGGCACGATACTGCCGTGGAGCTCGCCGCAACTGTGGTTCACGCTCGCGGTGGGCCTCGTGTGCATCGGCGGCTTTATCTATGAGGAACGTCTTGCCGAAGAGCCGATCATGCCGCTCGGGCTCTTCAAGGACCGCACGTTCCTGCTGGCCTGTCTGATTGGTTTCATCGTCGGCGTGTCGCTGTTCGGATCCGTCACGTTTTTGCCGGTGTACCTGCAGGTCGTCAAGAATTCGACGCCCTCTGAAGCCGGCATGCAGATGCTGCCGATGATGGGCGGGCTGCTCGTGATGTCTGTCGTCACGGGCCGCGTGATCAGCAGGATCGGCCGGTACCGGATGTTTCCGGTTGCCGGCACGTTTCTCGTTGCCGTCGCGATGATCCTGCTGGCACGCATCGGGATTTCCACGCCGCTCTACGTGATGTATCTGTACATGGGCCTGCTCGGCTGCGGCCTCGGCATGGTCATGCAGGTGCTGATTCTCGCCGTGCAGAATGCGGTCGAATTCCGGCACATGGGCGTGGCGACGTCCGGTGCGACGCTCTTTCGTTCGATTGGCGGCTCGGTGGGTGTCGCGGCGTTCGGCGCGGTGTTTTCAAGCCAGCTTCATTCGCGCCTGAGCCAACTCATTCCGGCCGGAACGGAGTTGCCGCAGTCGCTCGGACCGGCCACGATCCACGCGTTGCCCCCTGCGTTGCGCGACGATTATCTGCAGGCGTTCGCGGGTGCGCTGCACACGGTGTATTTCGTCGCCGCCTGCGTGGTCGTGCTGGCGTTCGTGCTCGCGTGGATGCTCAGGGACATCCCGCTGCGCAAGCATCATTGACGAACGTCTGCCCTCTTTCTTCCTGACTGTCGCGCGACTGGACGCACGCCGCGTCCGGTCGCGCAGTCAGTCGACATTCATCTGACCAGACAGTCGAAATCCGCCCCATTGCGATGGAGTGCGTACAAAAATCGTCTGTATAAATCGTTCTCCTCACGTGTGCGCAACCAATGTCTACATTAGACAAGAACGGCGATTGACGTTGGCGCGGAAACGACACATATTGCATTCAGGCGCCCTCCCGAAACTGCTTCGGCAAGGCCGCTGACCAGTGCGTATGTACCGTGAAGTATCGTGAGTCACGCAGGTGCGGGTCGTCCTGACGGCGATCCGTAACGTGCCGTCCAAAGGCACCGCGTATAACTGGTGGGTTGAACGCATGTCCACCCAGACGAGTCCCGGCCGGACGTTCCCGACACCCTGCAAACGGTGCGGCGGCGCACTGTATCCGCCTGACGAAACCTGTCCGTGGTGCGGCGCGAGTCATGCCGTCGCCTACGGCGTGCGGTTGAAGGCTGCTCCCCATGCGCAGGCCCACGCGCCGGTTCCGCCCGAGGTCGCGCCGGACATGCCCGCCGATGTCGCGCAGCCCGCTGGACACGCGCAGCCGCTCATGCTGCCCGATACACCCATTCCTCCGCTCGATATGCCCGAGCCCGTCTGGCGCAGCGTGGGTCGATGGATTTTCAGCAAGGGGCTCGTGCTGACGTTCTTTCTATTCGCGCTCGGCTATGCGGGCTATACGCTCTTTAGCGAACACAAGTCCGATACGGCCAGCGACGAGCCGGCCGCCACCAGTACGAGTGGCAGCATCCAGCCGTATCAGGGCGCGCCGTCAGCGCGGCCTTCACAAGGCGTCACTTCGATCGCCCCTGTGACACCCGCGCCCGCTGCACCCGTTGCACCCGTTGCACCGGCACCGTCGACGCGGCGCCAGGCAGCCGCTGCCTCGCCATCGATACCGCCGATTCCAACGCTGCCGCCGTTGCCCGACGCTGCTGTCGCGGTGACACCCGTCGTGCCTCCGGTGCCACCATTCCCCACGCGCACACTCACGCGCAATCGCGATGTGCCCGGAAGCCTGCAGGCGGCGCGCGCCAGCCTGCAGACAAACGATCTGGCAAGCGCGCAGGCCGCGCTCTCGGAAGCGCTCGCCACACAACCCGACAACGCCGATGCGCGACTCATGCAGCAGGATCTGCTGCAACGTCAGCTCAAGCGCGATGCGTTTGTGCGCGCGGCCAACGTCTGCGTGCAGGACCGGCTGTGGAGTTGCGTGCAGCACAACGCATCCGATGCACTCGCCGTCGATTCATCCAGTAACGGCGCGAAAACCCTGCTCGAACGTTCGATCCGCGAGGCTGGCTGGAACTCGCCCGCGCTGCCGACGGCGCGCGGCGGCGCGCAGGCCACCGCACCCGGCGCGGCAGTCGCGGCTGCGGCGCCTCCCGCGCGCACGCCGCGTCCCGCTGCACCGCGCGCGCCCGCCGCCGCGGTTGCGCCACCGGCACCGGCACCGGTGAATGTGCCCGCGCCCGCAGCGGCAAGAACACCCGCACCGCCGTCGCCCGCTGCGACCCAGGCAACGGACGCGAACAGCATCGACGCGCGGGAACGCGCGATCCGCGAATCGGGCTGGAGTCATCCAGCAACGCGTGGCGCGTCCGCGACCTCAACGACCTCGCCGACCCATTGACACGATCACGTCATGACACGACACACCCGACACATCGGACAGCACGCATCGTTCAGGACACTTCGCTAACGACATCACAAACCTGATTCAACGCTACGCGAGTATCAGTTACAACCACGAAGAAAAGGTGGAGACCATGTTCAAGATCATTCTGGCGGGATGTGTCGGGCTGGTACTGGCGTCGTCGGCGGCGCTGGCGGATAACGCGCACTACAAGATCGTTACCGGACCGGAGCGCGGCACGTACATCCAGATCGGCGCGGACCTCGCGAAATGGGTCGCGCCGCAGGCGGGCATCGACCTCGAAGTCATGCCGTCCAAAGGCTCCGCCGAAAACGTGCAGCGCATGCGCTTCGAACCCGGCGTGAAGCTCGCCCTCGTGCAGTCGGACGTCTATCAGGCTTACGTCGACATGGCGAACAGCGGCAACGCCGATGCGGGCACGACGATCCGTCCGCTGCGCCTCATCATGCCGCTCTATGACGAAGAGATCTATTTCGTCGTGCGCGCCGATTCTCCGCTGAAGACCATCAACGAGATCAAGAACCAGAACATGAGCGTCGGCCTGATCGGCAGCGGCACCGCGCAATCCGCCACCACGCTGTACCGGCTGATGTTCGGCACACCGGTTCCCGATCAGTACGCGCAGCACCTGTCGAACGAAGACGCGCTTGCCGCATTGATCGTGAAGAAGATCGACGTCGCGGTGATCGTCGCGGGGCAGCCGGCCAGGCTCTTCACCGATATGAATCCCGAACTGCTGCAACAGATCCGCGTGCTCAGACTCGATCCCGCCGCGCCCGAAACGGCGCGCGCGAAACAGACGTATTTTCCCGCGACGATCCGCGTGTCGAGCTATCCGAACTGGCTCAAGCAGGACGTGCCGACGCTCACCGTGAAAGCCTTCCTTGTCACATACGACTACAACCTGCGCGGCACCGTCGGCAATCTCAACCGGTTCGCGGATTCGCTGTGTACAAACTTCGACAACCTCCAGGAACACGGCCATCCGAAGTGGAAACAGGTGAAGATGGAACTGCCGAATCTCGGCAAGGGATGGAAGTACTATCCGCCGGTCGAAAAGCGCCTGCGCGCGTGCTTCGCGCACAAGACCGCCGTCGCGGCAACGAACGGTCCAGGCCCCGCCACAACGGATGATCCGGCGAAATCGCCAAAGCGCCCCTGTACCGACGAGGAACGGCTGCTGCTCCTCTGCGGAGGAAAGCAGTGACGCGCGCAGCGTCACGTATCGCGTGATGCTCGCTCCATCGCGCGTTGCAATGCTTCGTAGACCCTGGGCCGCGTGCATTGCGACGCGTTGAACCGCAGAAAACCCGTCGCCGATTGCGATGCGCTGAACACGTTGCCCGGTGCGAACACCACGTTCTCCGCCAGCGCATGACGCGCGACCCGCGCGGCGTCGAGCGAATCGGGCAACTGCGCCCAGATGAACATGCCGCCGCGCGGCCGCGTCCAGATGTGCAAGCCTGCCTGCGCGAGACGCCGCGCGGTGTCGCCCATCGCATCGGCGAGCCGCGTGCGCATGGTTTCGAGATGGCGCCGGTACGTGCCGTCCACCAGCAGGCGATGCACGACGCCCGCGGCGAGTTCGCCGTTGCCGAACGACGTCGCGAGCTTCAGGTCGATGAGCGGTTCGACCCAGTCGCCGCGCGCCGCGATATAGCCGCAGCGCACGGCCGCCGACAGCGTCTTCGAATAGCTGCCGATCGACACCACGCGCGCAAGGCCGTCGAATGCGGCAAGCCGCGGCGCGGGTTCGTCTTCGAAGTCGGCGAAGATGTCGTCCTCGACGATCAGCAGATCGTGTTCGCCCGCCAGCTTGAGCAGACGATGCGCGATTGCCGGCGCGAGCGTCGCGCCCGTCGGATTGTGGATCGCGGAGTTCGTCACATAAAGCCGCGGACGATGCGTGATCAGCGCCTGCTCGAACTGCGCAAGATCGGGCCCCGACGACGTATACGGCACGCTCACCATCCGCACCCGGTGAGCCCGCAGTAGCGCCTGAAAATTGAAGTAACAGGGATCGTCGATCAACACTGTGTCGCCGGGTTCGAGCAGGAAGCGGCATACGAGATCGAGCGCATGCGTGCCGCCATCGGTGAGCACGATCTGCTCGGGCGGCGCGTCGACGCCGTTTTGCGACAGCCGCCATGCGATCTGCTGGCGTAGCGCGGGCAGGCCGCGCGGCGACGCGTATTCGACGAGCGGCCCATGCGCGTCGCGCGCGACGGCGCGTAGCGCACGGCGCACGCCCTCCTCGGGCATCCACGCGGCCGGCATCCAGCCGCAGCCGGGGCGCAGCGCTTTCGCGTCGCTTTCGAGCGACTGACGCGTGAGCCACAAGGGGTCGACATCGCGATCGCGCGGCGGCCCGATATCCGCGAGCGCGAATGGCGGCGCGTGGCCGGAGACGAAAAACCCCGAGCCACGCCGCGCCACGATCGCGCCTTCGGCAACCAGCCGGTCATACGCGTCGACCACCGTCGACTTCGACACGCCGAGCGTGTCGGTCATCGAGCGGATCGACGGCACGCGCGCGCCCGGCATCAGCGCGCGGCTCGCGATGCGCTCGCGCAATGTGTTCATGACCAGCGCGACGCGCGTGCCGGTGGCCACTGAACTGATCCTGTCATCTTCCGCCATCCGTACTGCTCCTTGACCGGTACAGTTTGTCTGAATTGTACTGATCCGTAGCTTACTCTTTTCCGGGTAACGGAGGATGCTCGACGTTTTCATGCGGCATCGGACACTCTTCATGACGAAAACAGGCAACGGCTGGCTGAGCGGACTGGCCGGCGTACTTATTTTCAGCGGCTCGCTGCCCGCGACGCGCATCGCCGTCCAGGGCCTTGATCCGTTCTTTTTGACCGTCGCGCGCGCGTCGATTGCCGGCACGCTCGCGTTCGCGTTGCTGCTGCTGTTTCGCGAAACCCGCCCTTCCCGGCGCGACCTGCTGCCGCTCGTCGTGGTCACGCTCGGCGTGGTGGTCGGTTTTCCGCTACTGACCGCGTTTGCGCTGGAGCACATCACGGCCGCGCACGCGGTGGTGTTCATCGGCCTGCTGCCGCTTTCGACGGCGATCTTTGGCGTGCTGCGCGGCGGCGAACGGCCGCAGCCCGCGTTCTGGCTCTTTTCCGCGATCGGCAGCGCATCGGTCGTGGCGTTCGCGCTGCGCAACGGCGTTCATGCTTCACCGCTCGGCGACACGTTGATGGTGGCCGCGATCGTCGTCTGCGGGCTGGGCTATGCGGAAGGCGCGCGACTGTCGTGTCATCTCGGCGGCTGGCAGGTGATTTCGTGGGCGCTCGTGCTGGCGTTGCCGGTGATGCTGCCGCTCACGTGGTGGGCGTCGCCCGCATCGTTTGCGGGTGTGAGTCACGCGGCGCTCTGGGGGCTCGCGTACGTCTCGCTCTTCAGCATGCTGATCGGCTTCGTGTTCTGGTATCGCGGGCTGGCGCTGGGCGGCATCGCGGGCGTCGGACAGTTGCAGCTTCTGCAGCCGTTCTTCGGACTCGTGCTCGCCGCGCTGCTTCTGCACGAACAGGTGCCGCCCGCGATGATCGCGGTGACGGTCATCGTGGTGGCGTGCGTGGGCGGCGCGCGACGCTTCGCGAAAAGCGCGCCGGTGCAGCGGCGCGCGACCTGAACAGGCATCGCGTGCCGTACCGGACTACGTGTTCACACAGATAAAGCGCGTCGCCAACGCGTCGACGCGCCGATGTGCCGGACGCTAGTGACGCCGTGGCGGCGGCGGACGATGTGGACGCGGCGGAGGCGGCGGTGGACGCCGGTAAGGCCGGTGGTAATGCGGCGGCGGCCGGTTCCATCCGGGCCCGTAATAGCCGTTGTAGACGACAGGCGGCGGCACGTAGTACCCAGGCGGCACATACACCACCGGCGGCGGTGGCGCGGCGACGAGACCAGGCAGTCCGATCACGACGTTCACGTCGGTGCGCGCCTCGGCACCCTGAACGGCTGCCAGCACGCTCAATCCGGCGATCACCGCGGCAACATGATGTTTCATCGAGATCCTCCGTGATCGCGGGTTCAGGATGACGCGACCTGTCCGCGCATCCCGCTTCGTAACGCATCGAGCACGCTACGCCCGCTCACTTCTTCTTCGACGGTTTGTGCGCCGGCCGGTGCGTTTCGGGACGCCGGAAAACCTGATCGGCGATTTTCTTCTGCACGTCGGGCATGCCGTCATAAAGCGGCTGGAACGCCGCGAGCAGCGCCTTGTTGCCGTCGGCGTGCGCCTGCGCGATATCGCCCCACGACTTCAGGTTTTCGACCGCCGTTTCGCTCGCCATACCGCTATGCCGCGCTTCAAAGAGATCGTGCATCGTGCGCGCGTTGTCCCGCATCGAGTCCGCGACCTTTGCCCATTGCGTCTCCTGATCAGGGGTGATCTTGAGTTCTGAATGGAGTTCGCTGATGCGTGCCTCGACATGACTGTCGCGCGCGGCCGGCTTCGCGCCGACCGTGCCCGAGGCCACGTTGGGACTGGCCGCGCTGGCTGGCGATGCGGCCGGCGTCTGGGCGCCCACGTTCGTTGCAAGCGCAAGGATTGTTAAGGCAAGGACAGATTTCATGCATGCTCCCGTCAGGTTCATGAATTACATCTCGTACGAAGGTATATACCACGCGGATGACACGCGCAAACGCCACGTGTCCCGCCGGCTATGCGCCATGGCTTACGTTTTCATGCTTTTCATGCACACGCTGGCTCATCGCAAGCCGTGCTGTTTTTTTGAGCAGCTTCAAATTCGTGCGCACTACGGGCATAGTAAAAGCTCGCACCCGGCCTCCCCATTTCGTTCCGGACACGCATGAACACCACATCCCGTATCGAGCCCAACGCCGCCCCACACGTGCGCGACGCAACCGAAGCCGATCTGCCCACGATCCAGGCCATCTACGCGCACCATGTGCTGACAGGCGTCGCGTCGTTCGAGGAAACGCCGCCTTCGGTCGACGATCTGCGCGCCCGTCGCGAATCGGTGCTCGGCCATGGCCTGCCTTACATGGTGGCGGAAATCGACGGCGTCGTGGCCGGCTACTGCTACGCGACGCCCTACCGGCCGCGTGCCGCGTATCGCCACACGATCGAAGATTCGATCTATGTCGACGATGCGTTTCGCGGGCGCGGCATCGGCCGCACCCTGCTCAGCGCGCTGATCGAGCGTTGCGAATCGGGACCGTGGCGACAGATGATCGCCGTGATCGCCGATGGTGGAAGCGGCGGCTCGATGTCGCTGCACGGCAGCCTCGGCTTTGAGCTGACCGGTACGCTCAAGGCCGTCGGTTTCAAGCACGGCCGATGGCTCGATACAACGCTCATGCAACGCACGCTCGGCCAGGGCGCCGACGCCCCTCCGCAGGACTTCGGCGGCAAGGAATAAGCACCCGCTCGCCAGGCCGGAAAGAAAGAACGCAAAACGTCGTGCATTAAACCCGAAGACGACGCGCGCCACGCCGTGTTCAACGATCCGGAATCGGCAGACGTCTGAATAGCGACGGATAGTCGATGACGAGACCGTCTTCATCGATCGTCATGGCCGCCGTGAAATTGCGGAAGATGCCTTCGTAGCGATACTCGCGATCGGGTTCGATGCATGTGTACGCCTGCTCGACGTGGCTCACCACGAGATCCGGCGTCGAAATATAAGCGACGGAAATCGGCAGACGTACGCCCTTTGCCAGTTGCAGCCGGCGGATCGGCAATGTGTTCGTAAACGGCGTGGCGGCGATGTCGATGTCGATACAACCTTCGATTTCGTCCAGCGCGCGGCCGTTGCCGTCGCGCCAGTGGCCCGCGCCATCGCCGCGCAGTTCCAGCTCGCCGCCGCCCACGATCTTCAGCCACGCATGCGTCGCGCGCCACTGCACGTCGCAGGTCATGCTGTAGAAGAGGCCATAGGAACGCCCATATCGCTGCCCGACGACGACGCTCTCGACATGGAACCCGTCACCGCGCGCATCGAACGCGAGGTGCTCGATGCCGTCTCCTTCTTCCGATGCCCAGCGGACTTCACGCATATCGATGCCTCCTGTGAGTCGACTTCAACGATGACGCTGCAAATAGCCATTATCAACGCCGGCGCATGCCGCGTGCAGCGCGGCTGGCCTATGCTCGCGGTTTCAATCCGCCAGTCGCGCCGGTGCTTCGCGCGATCTTCTCATCATCCCGTATGTACGCGACAACCACGCCGACCGGATTCACGGCGCTACGCACCCTGCTGCGCAGTCTGGGGCAGATCGTCCTGCAAGGGAACGCCGCGACGGGCGCGTGCGTGCTCGCGGCGCTCGTCATCTGCGATCCCAGGCTTGCCTGCGCGGCGCTCATCGGTGTCGTCAGCGCGAACATCAGCGCCGTGCTCGCGGGCTGTGAAGAGCAGGATACACGCGCAGGCCTGCACGGTTTCAACGGCGCGCTCGCCGCACTGGCCGCCTTCACGTTCATCGCCGACAATGCGACCGCCGCCGCCATCGCCATTCTTGCCGCGACCGCCACGGCATGGATGCTCGATCCGTGGTCGCGATTCCTGCAAAGGTTTCACTTCTGCGGCTACTCGAGCCCCTGTCTGATCGTGACGTGGATATGGCTTGCACTGGTCGGGCCTGTCGCGCATACGGCTGCACCGCATGGCGCCAGTGCCACAACAAGCGTGATTTCGTCGATGGACGTGCTGCATGGCGTGCTCGCCGGCGTCGCGCAGACGACGTTCGCTTCGGGCGCGTTGCCGGGCATGCTGGTCGTCGCGGGCATCGCGGCCTCGTCGCGACGACGCGCCTGCTGGACGCTCGCTGGCGCCGCGCTCGCAACGGTCGGGCAGGTGTTGTCCGGCGTGACGCTCTCTTCGCTCGACGCGGGTCTGCCAGGTTTCAACGGCGCGCTCACCGCGCTTGCGGTGGCGGACTGCGGCGCCATCGCCACCATCGCGGCCGTCGCGCTATCGGTGCTGCTGCAACAGCTTGCGAGCCACTTCGGCTGGCCCGCCATGACCGCGCCGTTTGTGATCGCGGCTTGGTGCGCACATGGGATTACGCGCGTCACGACCCGTCAAGGCAGCACTTCACACATCCCCTCGATCTAGTGCGACGACCCGCGCTCAAACAGCGCGGTCGATTGCCGCACATCCCCCTGCGACAGCACGCCGCGGCGCACAAACCCACGCCGCAAAAACTCCAATACTGATCAACGGTTTATCGCGATAACGTCCGTGTGTTGTGCCACACACGCGCCGCCGCGTGCCGTTCCGCGTCGCAGCAAATCCGCGCGCATTCCCCTACGCTTCCATCCATCTGCATATCGCGGTGCGTTTCGACAGCGGTCGACGCGCGTAGTCTGATTTTCGCAACGAGCCCATGAACACTGCACTCTCGGCATTCGACCTCGCCCGGCTTCAGTTCGCATTCACGATTTCCTTTCACATCATCTTTCCGGCGCTCAGCATCGGGCTTGCCAGCTTCATCGCCGTGCTCGAATGGCGCTGGCTCAAAACCGGCAAGACGTACTACAAAGACCTTTGTCTCTTCTGGTCGAAGATCTTTGCGGTCGCCTTCGGCATGGGCGTCGTTTCCGGCGTCGTGATGAGCTACGAGTTCGGCACGAACTGGTCCGGCTTCTCCAGTTTCGCGGGCCCTGTCACCGGCCCGCTTCTGATGTACGAAGTGATGACCGCGTTCTTTCTCGAAGCGGGCTTCCTCGGCATCATGCTGTTCGGCTGGCAGCGCGTCAGCGCGCGTGCGCACTTCGGCGCGACGCTGATGGTCGCGCTCGGCACGCTGATCTCGACGTTCTGGATTCTCGCGTCCAATAGCTGGATGCAGACGCCGCAAGGCTTCGAGGTCGTCAACGACCAGGTCGTGCCGCTCGACTGGTTCAAGATCATCTTCAACCCGTCGTTTCCGTACCGGCTCGCGCATATGTCGATCGCCGCGTTCATCGTCGGCGCGCTCGTCGTCGCGGCCGTGGGCGCGTGGCATCTGCTGAAGGGCCGGCGCGACGCGGGTATCCGGAAGATGTTCTCGATGGCGCTCTGGATGCTGCTGGTTCTCACGCCGGTTCAGGCGTTTGTCGGCGACCAGCACGGCATCAACACGCGTGAATATCAACCGGCGAAGATCGCCGCGATCGAGGGCCTGTGGGACACGGAGAAAGGCGGCACGGCGCTCAACCTCTTCGGCCTGCCCGACATGAAGGCGGAAACGACCCGCTACGCGGTGTCGATTCCGCACCTCGGCAGCCTGATCCTCACGCATAGCTGGGACGGCGAGATTCGCGGACTCAAAAGCTTCCCCCCGCAGGACCGGCCGAATTCAACGATCGTGTTCTGGAGTTTTCGCGTGATGGTCGGGCTCGGCGTGCTGATGATCCTGATGTCGCTGATCGCGTGGGCACTGCGACGCGGCGACCGTCTCTATGAATCAAAGTGGTTCCTGCGCTTTGTCGTCGCGATGGGGCCGACGGGGTTCGTCACGCTGCTCGCGGGCTGGATCACGACCGAAGTCGGACGCCAGCCATGGGTAGTCTACGGCGTGATGCGTACGGTGCAAGCCGTTTCGCCATTGACGGCGCAACAGGTCGGCATCTCGCTGATGGCATTCGTGATCGTCTATTTTCTCGTGTTCGGCACCGGGGTCTATTACATCCTGAAGCTGATGCGCGCCGGCCCCACGCTGCCGGGTCACACGCATGACGCGTTGCCGGGCAGCACACCCGATCACACCGCACGCAGGCCGCTTTCGGCCGCGGACGCGATGATCGACGCCGCATAAAACCCCTGTATTTCAAGGCTGAAACGAAATGGACGTTACCGTAGTGTGGGCCGGGATCATCGCACTGGGCCTCTTCATGTATGTCGTGCTGGACGGCTTCGATCTCGGCATCGGCATTGTGTTTCCGTTCTTCCCCGACGGGAAGGAACGCGACCTGATGATGAACACCGTCGCGCCCGTGTGGGACGGCAACGAAACGTGGCTCGTGCTCGGTGGCGCCGGCCTCTTCGCGGTGTTCCCGATCGTCTATTCGACGGTGCTCTCGGCGCTGTATCTGCCGCTCGTGTTCATGCTTGCGTGCCTGATTTTTCGTGGCGTGTCGTTCGAAATCCGCTCGAAGGCGAACCGCACGAAGCATCTGTGGGACCTCGCGTTCATCGGCGGCTCGGCGGGCGCGGCGTTCTTTCAGGGCATTGTTCTTGGCGCGTTCCTGCAGGGCATTCCCGTCGTGGACGGCAGCTACGCAGGCGATGCGTTCGGCTGGCTCACGCCGTTCAGCCTGCTGACGGGTCTCGGGCTGGTTGCCACGTATGCGCTGCTCGGCTGCTGCTGGCTCGTCGCGAAGACCGAGGGCGACCTGCAGCGGCGCCTGCATCGCGTGGTCTGGCCGCTCACCGTGGTGCTGCTCGGGTTCATCGCCGTGGTCAGCCTGTGGACGCCGCTGCAAGACCCGACGATCGCCGCGCGCTGGTTCCATGACGGGCTCTTTTATCGCCTGCTGCCGGTGCCGTTCCTCGTCGCGATCTGCGCGTTCTTCATGCGGCGCGCCGTGCGGGATCGTCACCACAACACGCCGTTCGCGCTCGCGCTCGGGCTCGTGCTGCTCGGCTACGTCGGCTTGCTGGTGAGCCTGTGGCCGTATGCGATCCCGTCGAGCATGACGCTCTGGGAAGCCGCCGCGCCGCGTTCGAGCCAGGTGTTCACGCTGGTGGGCGCCGCGGTGATCCTGCCCGTCATCCTCGTGTATACGACGATGGGATATTGGGTATTTCGCGGCAAGGTTCGCCACGGCGACACCCACTACCACTAAGCCACTGAGCCACCCGGCCACCGAAAACCGGGAACCGCCACCGGGTATCCGCTGGCGAAACCGGAACACACGTCGCACCCATCATCGTCCACCCTATGCGCCTCATTGCCCCGCCCCGTTTCCGCGCCCGTGAGCGCGGCGCCACACGCTCCCGTCTGCCAGGCTGGGTCTGGTTCGTGCTGCTGTGGGGTGGCGGCGTTGCGGCCGCCGTGTCGCTCGGTTTCGTGTTCCGGATCTTCATGAACGCGACGCTCTTCGCGGTCTCGCAGTAACGCGATAACGCGGGAAAACAGGCGGCCAGCGCCACGAAAAGCGTCGCTTTGAAGCGTGCCGCATATTCTGCAATGCCAGGTGTGGAACGCTTCAAAATCGCTTCAATCTGCTCGTCTACCTGGTAAGCCATGCGAGGATGTCCGCGTGGCCTGTTGCGCGCGTTGCCGGGGTCACGCCTCGCGCTGATGCAACCAGGCGACATAGGGAGAAGACGGACGCGCATTGGCTCGCCGCATCGGGCAGAATAACCCTACTGCGGCGCTGACCGGTTCCGGCCGTCGGACAACAACAGTAGCAGCACAAACCGGCTGGGCCCACACGCGGAGACATCATGAAGTTTCTTGTGGCCGACGACCATGAACTGATCCGCCAGGGCGTCAAGGGCCTCCTGCGCGGACTCGATGCCGATGCCCAGTTCGACGAGGCCGATACGTGGGAGACGCTCGCCGCCGCCGCGCGGCCCGACGCCAACCATGACCTCGCGATTGTCGATCTGCACATGCCTGGCATGGAGGGAGCGGGATCGCTGGAAATCCTGCTCAAGGCAAATCCGGCGTTGCCGGTGGTCGTGCTTTCCGCCGAGGAGTCGCCCGACGAGATGCGCGCCGTGCTCGCGGCCGGCGCGCTCGGTTTCGTGCCGAAGCGTCAGCCCGCGAGCGTGATGTTGAAGGCGATCGAACTGGTGCTGTCCGGCGGCGCCTATGTGCCGATGGAAGCGCTCAGCCTGCTCGGCACGCGCGAGGCGGCCGGCGCGACGGCCGCGCGTTCTCCCGCCGGCGCCGAGGCGGGCGCCGCGGTTGCGACGCCCGTCCTCGAAACCGTGCCGCCCGCGCATCAGTTGCAGCCGCATCAGCGGCATCTGCTGGAAAACCTGTCGCCGCGCCAGCAGGACATCATGCGGCTCGTGCATCGCGGCTGGACCAACAAGATGATCGCGCGCGAACTCGGTGTCGCCGAAGGAACCGTGAAGGTGCATCTGTCGGTGATTTTCCGCGCGCTGGGCGTGCATAACCGGTCCACCGCGATCGCCGTGATCAACGGCTGGCTCGAAGCTGGCAAGACGCTTTAAAGCAGGGATCGTACATATCGCGGCCCATACGGCCCATGCGGCGCCGCGATCGCGCGCAGTGCGTTCAGTGCTGTCCGTCGACGGCGACAGGGGGCTGTGCACCAGCGGACGCTCCGCCGCCTGTCGTGGCCGATCCGGCGCCGCTTTTCGCCGCGGGCTGCTGCCACAGGCTTTCGAGCGTGCGACGCAGGCGCGCCGGCGTCACCGGTTTGTGCAGCACCGGAATACCCTTCGCCGAAAGCGCCTCCAGATCGGGCGAAGCCATGTCGCCGGTAATCAGCAGCGTGACGACCTCGCCGTGCCCCGCGTGGCGCAGCGCATCGCGCACGGCGGAGAGCGCCTGCGCGCCCGTTCGATGGTTCGCCAGCTGATAGTCGCACAGCACGGCATCCGGCACGAACCCTTCGTCGACCGCCTGCAGCGCCTGGATTTCGTCCGGTACACCGCGCACGACGCAGCCCCAGCGACCGAGCAACGCCGACAGCCCTTCGAGAATCGACGGATCGTCGTCGATGCACAGCACACGCCGCCCTTCGGTCGTGGAACTGTTCGCCACGGTGTCGCCGAGACTCGACACGATCCGCGCCGGGTCACCCGCCTGGACGAGGAACCGGAACGTCGAGCCGCGCCCCGGCGCCGAGTTCATCTGCAATTCGCCGCCGAGGAGACCCACCAGCCGGCGCACGGTCGGTAGCCCGAGGCCGTGCCCCTGGCGCGCGTCGCGTTGCGGATTGGCGACCTGATAGAACTCCTCGAAAACGCGCTCCTGTTCGGCGCGCGGAATGCCGATACCCGAATCGCGCACTTCGACATAGCCGCCCGAGCGACGCCCCGCGCGACGAAAACCCAGCCAGATCGCGCCCTCCTCGGTATAACGCACCGCGTTGGACAGCAGGTTGCTCAGCACGCGTTCGAGCAGCACCGGATCGTCATGCACCACCACGGAAGTCGGCGCGATCCGCAGCGCCAGCCCTTTCGCGGCGGCCTGCGGCCGGTACTGGCTGCCGATGCGCTCGAACAGCTCGTCGAGCCGGAAATGCAGCCGGATCACCTGCGTCACCCCGCTCTCGAGCCGCGCGAGGTCGAGCACCTGGTTGAACAGCTGGTTGAGCGCCTCGACGTTGCGCACGATATGGTCGGCGGTTTTCGCGTGCTGCGCGGGCGCGACGGTGCCGTCGTTGAGCGACGCCGCGAGCAGCCCGATCGCGTGCAGCGGCTGCCGCAGATCGTGACTTGCGGCCGCGAAAAACCGTGTCTTCGCGAGGCTCGCCTCCTCGGCGACCAGCTTCTGAGCGGCGAGCGATTCGGCCAGATACTGCTGATCGACGCGCGCCTCGACCACCCGGCGGAACAGCTTCCGGTAACTCAGCGCATACACGTTGATCGCGCAGAAGAAAAACGCGAGGACGATCGCGAGTATCGTGCGGTCGAACGTGTGGACGCTGAAGTGGAGCGCGATGGCCGGCAGCAGCAGGAACGGGATCGCGGTCACGAAGTTGAGGAAATCGAAACCGTTCGACATGAACACGCCGGCTGCGAGCGTGACGAGCATCACCGTGTGCAGCAGCGGCAGGTCGGCATGGACGCTCTGGAACGCGAACCAGATCGCGGCGCCCGGCGCCGCGTAAAGCAGCGCGCCGCGCAGCGCGTGCAGGTTGATCCACGCGCGTGGCGAAAACGCCGTGGGCCAGCGGCGGTTGCACAGCCACAGTGCGAGCCCCGCGCAGTTGGCGACGCCGTAAAAGCCGAAACACAGCGCGAACAGATGGGGAGACGGGATGTCGGGCCAGTAGATCGCGACCAGCACGACGATCGAAAACCAGTGCGACACGAAGGCAATCGGATCCTGCGCATACAGGACCGGCACGAGATCTTCGTCAATGGCGCGCTGGATGGGATCGGCCCGCATCGTGCGGTCTCCTTGCCGGAAGCCGGCGGTCTGGACGGCGAACCGTGCGGGTTGCACGCCCCGTCATGCCATTTCGTAGCGATGGTTTACCCGACAGTTTACCCATCAGCTAACACTTAATCCATATAGGCGAAGCCGCCGGCAAAAATCATACTGGTTGCAACTTACCAGCGCGGCCAAAGCCTTTCGGGGCTTTTCAGACAGCCTGATCCAGGGCTTCCCGGCGGATTATCCGCCTCCCCGCGCTCCACGCCCCAAACAATCGACGGAGGCTTTCATGGGCGCCATTGCGGGCTGCGAACTGGCACGACATCTTGACGACGCGATCCTGCCCGATCTGTGGCGGCGTCGCACCCAACTCTCGCACGACGAAATGGCATCGATGTACGACCTCGTGCGGCGCGCGCTGCGGACCTATCATCCCGTCGAGCTGCAGGCGCTCGGCGAAGACAAGGAAGAACTCGTCGCGCAGTTCATCTATACGAAGGTGCTGCGTCTCGCGCCGGGGCACACCGAATCGCAGGCCTGCCCGGAAAGCGCGCCTTCGAGCAGCTATGCGCTCTGTGCGTACTTCCGCCGTTATCTGATCGACTGTCTGCGCAGTGCAAGTCATCAACGTAACGTCTCCATGGAAAACGACGGCATGGAACAGGAAATCGACCTGCACGCGCAGGCGCTCGAAGATCCCGTCGACAGCGTGCTGACCGATTACGGTCTCAACGAGCATTGCGTGCGCCGCGCCGCCCGGGCCTTTATCGCGAGCCTCGACGAACCCGAGCAGATCGTGCTGGCCGGCAGCCTTGGCTGGTGCTCCGAATGCAAGGGCGGTCTTTCGGCGGTTGCCACGCGGTTCAGCGTGCCGTCGTACCACTATCGCGCCGTCAAACTCGGCGTCACCATGAAAAAGACGGCCGACGCCGGTGATTTTTCCAATACGAAGATCGGCCGCTGGCTCACCGACGTGCTCGACATCGAAATCAGCCTCGACAACCGCGACGCGATTCTCGTCGTGCTGAACCTGCTCGCCGCGGAGTCGAACGCGCAGGAAATGAATGAAGCAGCCGCATAACTGAAGCGCAGCTGGATGCAGTCCTTCGTGTGCGGACCGGCCGCACGGAGGGCTGCGTTTTTTGTGCATCCGGAAAGTTATTGCAAGAAGCGGCTTCGCTGCGATTTCGCCGAGGGCTTTGATGTCTTGCTGGACGTCATTCACTACGCCCTTCTGCCTTTCCGGTATCTCGTGCGCGAGCATCGAGCCGAGGTTAAGTTCATCGGCAACGCTCTTCAACCGCTTGTCGCGCGTCCAGATAGTGATGCCGGGTTGCAGGCGCGCGGATGCCAGCAGTGATGTGTCGGCAAGAATCATTCAACGTCCTGCCGGCGCCGCGGCGCCCCCTTGATACCCGGCTGGCTACCGCCATGATTCACGAGTCGCATCGCGGCTTCACGCTGGATCAACGCCTTTAGCGCTGCGCGCACGAGTGCGGTTTTTTCCTCTATGCCTGTATAGGCCTGCGCCCTGGCGATCAAGTCGTCATCGAGCGCAATAGTCGTACGCATGGGAATTCCCGTAAATAAGAGCGTCAGTTATAGCATCGCTTGATGCCTTTAATTGTGCATTTACGTCCCCTAAAGAGCGCATCCCGGGCTGGCAGCCGAAATCGGACAACCCGGCTTGCAAGGGGCAGTGGCGAAATTGGCGGCTTCACACATTCCCCCGAAGTGTGCGGTACCGCACACTTCAGGAATCAAGCTGAAAGTCTCGTGGTCTATCTTTGCTCAGACATTTCGCCCCCGGCTGCCAGGCTTCGGGTATCGCATCCGCGAGCCTCGCGTCGCAGCACCAACAGGACTGGCAGGGCCACGTCCTTCCAGCAGCGTGCCAACCGGGGGACCGTGCGATGGAGGTCGAGCCACAGCCTGAACCGGAAAGCGCCACTGGATCAGCGCTCTCGCCGGGCACGGCACTCAACTGGAGTGTCTGGCGGAGCAAGATTCAGTGGTCGATACTCCTCGTTGCCACTGCGATCTGCCTCACCTTTTCCAGCCAGAGCGGACTCAAACCGGTTGTCATCGGCGCCATTTTTCTTGCGTCTGCCGTTTCCAGCATCGCGGGATTCGCCTTCTCCGCTGTCTGCGGCGCCATGCTGTTCCATCTAGCCGGCGACCCCGTGCAGATCGTCCAGATCATGATCGTCTGCAGTATCGCCAACCAGACCGCGATGGTCTGCTCACTCAGACGAGTGATCCGCTGGCGAGAACTTGCTCCTTTCCTGATTGGCGGCGCATTCGGCCTGCCGGTTGGCATAGCGGTATTGCTGAAGCTGGATCGTCATGTTTACACCCATGTGCTCGGCGTATTTCTTGTCGCTTATGGCTGTTACATGCTCGTCTGCAAGCCTTTGGTTATCCGTCGTCAGAACATGGCCTTCGATGTCCTTGCGGGACTTCTCGGGGGAATCACAGGGGGTGCCGCCGGGTTTCCGGGCGCATTTGTCACCATCTGGTGCGGCTTCAAGGGATGGAGCAAGGAGCGCCAGCGCGCCATGTATCAGCCGTTCATCTTGATCACACAGATAGCCGCCCTCGCAACGATCAGCCTGTTGCGCCATTCCGCCGGCAAGGTCGGGTTCGAGCCGGCGGACCTGCTCTGCATACCCGCTGCGCTTCTCGGAACCGCTGCTGGCATGACGCTCTACAAGCGGCTGTCAGACAATCATTTCGCGCGCGCCGTGAACCTGCTCATGATCGCCTCGGGAATCAGCTACTTCGGGTAGTCGAGCTTTCCGTTTTTTTAATCGCGCCGGCGTGCGCCGTCTAAGATAAATGGGCGCGCCGCGCCTTCCCGTCCGTTCCGTCCAGTCCTGCCAGGGTTTCTCCGCCCTGCGTACGTGCATGCGAGGTGATCGTATGAACCGCTTGTCCAGCTCCATTGCCGCGATAGAGCCGCATTACGAGGTCGTTGTCGTCGGGTCCGGTTACGGCGGCGCCATTGCCGCGAGCCGCATGGCGCGGGCGAACCGCAAGGTGTGCCTGCTCGAGCGCGGACGTGAATTCATGGCGGGCGAGTTTCCGGCGACGCCCCTCGAAGGGATCGGGCAGGTTCAGTACAACACCGCGTTCAAACAGATCGGCTCGCCGCTCGCGCTGCTGGAGGTACACCTCAACGCCGAAGTGAACGCGGTGGTCGGCTGCGGGCTTGGCGGCACGTCGCTCATCAATGCGAACGTCGCGCTGCACCCCGACCCGCGTCTGTGGGACGATCCGCGCTGGCCCGTCGCGGTGCGCAACGACAAGGACGGTCTCGACAAGGGGTACGCCCGTGCCGTCGCCATGCTGAGCCCGTCGCCGGTGCCGCCGGACTATCCGCGTCTGCCGAAACTCGATGCGCTCGAACTGTCGGCGAAGGCGCTCGGCATGGAAAACCGCTTTTACCGGCCGCCGGTCACCGTCACGTTCACGACCGGACCCAACGCGGCCGGCGTGCATCAGGAGCGATGCATCGGCTGTGGCGACTGCAATTCCGGCTGCAATCACGAAGCAAAGAATTCGACGCACATGAACTATCTGCCCGATGCCGTCGCGCACGGCGCGCAGATCTTCACGGGCGCGGCCGTGCATTCCGTCGTGCGCGATGCCGCCACGCAGAAATGGAGGGTGCGCTACCAGGTGGTCGACGTCGGCCGGGAAATCTACGACGCACCCGATCTCTTCGTGCTCGCCGATCACGTGATCCTGTCGGCCGGCACGATCGGCTCAAGCGCGATTCTGTTGCGCTCGAAGCAGGCGGGGCTCAACGTGTCGCCGCAACTCGGTCATCATTTCACCGGCAATGGCGACGTCCTCGCGTTCGCGTTCAACACCGACACGGAAATCAACGGCGTCGGCTGGGGCACGCACAAGCCGGGCGACATCCCGCCGGTGGGCCCGACGATCTGCGGCATCATCGATCATCGCGACACGCCCAACGTGAAGGATGGCTTCGTGATCGAGGAAGGATCGCTCGCGGCGCCGATCGGCGGCATGATGATGGGCGTGCTCGGCGTCACGGCGCCGGCCGCTGGCGTGGACGTGCCGGATCTGCCCGGCGAAGGCCCGCTCGACAGCGAGGCGCGCATTATCGAAAGTGTGCTGCGCGGGCCCTATCACGGCGCGATGCGCAACACGCAGACGTATCTCGTGATGGCCCACGACGACGAAAGCGGCGAGATTTCGGTCGAAGACGGCCGGCCGCGCATCAGCTGGCCGAACGCGGGCAAGCAGCCGATCTACGCGACCGTCGAAAAATCGCTCGAAGGCGCGACCGTCGCGCTGGGTGGCGAATATGTGCGCAACCCGATCTCGCTCGACGCGTTCAAGGACCGGCTCGTCACCGTGCATCCGCTCGGCGGATGCAGCATGGCCGAGGATGCCGCGAACGGCGTCGTCGATCAGGCCGGCCGCGTGTTCAGCGGCGCGGCGGGCAACGCGGTACACGACGGGCTCTACGTGATGGATGGCGCCGTGATGCCGATGTCGCTCGGCGTCAATCCACTGCTGACGATTTCCGCGCTGGCCGAGCGCAACTGCGCGCAGCTGGCCGCGTCACAGGGCTGGAACATCGACTATGAATCGGCGGGCACATCCGCGCCGCCGCCGCAACCAAAGGTCGGCATCCGCTTCACCGAAACGATGATCGGCGACTACACGCCCACTGGCGCGAAGGATGCCATCAAGATGCAGTTCACGGCGACCATCAAGTCGGACGATCTCGACGACATGATGAAGAATCCGCAGCATCAGGCGGGCATGGCCGGCACGATGACGTGCGCTGCATTGTCGGCGCAACCGCTCACGATCAGCGAGGGACGCTTCAACCTCTTCGTCGTCGACAAGGACAATGTCGACCGGCGCGACATGAATTACCGGATGACGCTCGAATCCGTCGAAGGCAAAACGTACTACTTCTTCGGCCAGAAAATCATCACGCACACGTCGCTGCTCGAACTGTGGACGCAGACCAACACACTCTACGGCCAGATGCGCGAATCGTCCGACGAAGACGCGCCCGTGACCGGAACGGCGACACTCATCATCACGTTCGAAAATTTCCTGAAGCAGTCGCGCACCTACGACATCACCAACGCACCCGACGCCGAAACGCGGCTCGCATGGGCGGTGAAGTTCGGCAAGTTCTTCAGCGGCGTGCTGTTCAACGAATATGGCGGCGTCGCGGCGCCGTTGCAGTATTTCGACCCTGACGCCACGCCGCGCGTGAAGCGGGCCTTGCGCGCGCCGGTGCCGCAGGTTTCGTTCTTCAACACCGAAGACGGCAAGACGCTGCGGCTCACGCGCTTTCACGGCGGCAACAAGGGACCCGTGCTGCTGGTTCACGGTTCCGGCGTGTCGAGCCGCATCTATTCGACGGACCTCATCGATACCAATCTCGTCGAGTTCCTGTGCGCCACGCAGCACGACGTCTGGCTCGTCGATCTGCGCGTGAGCATCGAGCTGCCGAGTGCGCCCGACCCGACGACCGCCGACGCCGTCGCGCGCTACGATATTCCTGCAGCCGTCGCGAAAGTGCGCGAGCTGTCGGGCGCGGACAGCATCCAGATCTTCGCGCACTGCTTTGGCGCCGTGGCCTGCACGATGTCGCTGCTTTCGGGATTGAAGGGCGTGCGCTCCGTGGTGCTCTCGCAGGTCTCCGCGCATCTCGTGCCACCGCTGCCCGCGCGAATCAAGGCGGGCCTGCACCTGCCCGACATGCTCAAGCGCATCGGTATCAAGGACATGACCGCGTACACGCAACGCGACACGTGGCCGAAGAATCTGGTCGACGACGCGCTGAAGTTCTATCCGGTGGAAGACGATGAAGAGTGTACGAACGCGGTGTGCCATCGCGCGACGTTCCTGTATGGGCTGCTTTACGAACACGCGCAACTCGACGATCTGCTGCATTCGAACCTGCAGGAACTGTTCGGCGTACACGACGTGGAACTCTTCGACCAGCTGGCCGGAATGATCCGCAAGGGACATCTCGTCAGCGCCGATGGCGACGATATCTACATGCCGAATATCGCCGGCATGAATCTGCCGGTCGCGTTCATCCATGGCTCGGAAAACCGCGTTTATCTGCCTGAGAGCACGGAGAAAACGTACAACCTGCTGGTCGAGCGGTTCGGGCCGGATAACTTCGAGCGCCACATCATCAACGGATACGGGCACATCGACTGCATATTCGGCAAGCGGGCCGCGATCGATGTCTATCCGGTGATTGCAAGGCATCTGCTCGCGCATTGAATGAAGTGTTCAATGCGCGAGCGGCGCTCGCGTCTAAAGCAGTTTGCCCGGATTCAGGATGCCGTTCGGGTCGAGTGCATGCTTGATCGCGCGCATCGCCGCAAGCTCCTCTGGCGAGCGCGAGATCGGCAGAAACTCGCGCTTGAGAAGCCCGACGCCATGTTCCGCCGACACCGAGCCGTTCAGCGGCCCCAGCATCTCGTAGACGAACGCGTAGATCGCATGATGTCCGACGCCCGGCACCGAATGACCGTCGACGGTTACATGCAGGTTCGAATCGCCGATATGGCCAAAGAAATATGAACGGTTGCCCGGCCACTTTTGATCGAGCGCGGCACGACACCGGTCGACAAAGCGGCCGATCTCGCCAATCGAAAGGCTCACGTCGAAATTCACCGGATCGAGCTTCGATGGAAACTCCGCCGTGCATTCGCGGATCGCCCACAACGCGCGCGCGTCGGCGACCGATTGCGCGATCACCGCGTCGCGGATCGCACGCGATTCCAGCGCATCGCCAAGCGCGGATGCGAAGCGCTCGCCGTCGTCGGCGGCATCGAAACTTGCGTGTTCGATCAGCGCGTAAAGCGGATGGGGCTGCGCAAACGGCGAACGCGCTTCGGCGGTAAGCGCGACGCCAAAGTCGAAGAAGTCCGGCCACATGATTTCGAACGCACCGATATCGTTACCGAATCGCTTCGACAGACGGCGCAGCAGGTCGACCGCCGCATCGTAGCCATCGAGCGCGACGAGCGCCGTATGACGCGACGCACGCGGCGGATGCAGCTTCAGCACCGCGCGCGTGATGATGCCAAGCGTGCCCTCCGAGCCGATGAAAAGATGCTTGAGGTCGTAGCCCGTGTTGTTCTTGACCATCCGGCTCATCGATGTCAGCACCGCGCCGGTTGCCAGCACGGCTTCGAGCCCCAGCACCTGCTCGCGCGCGGTGCCCGACTGGATCACGCGATTGCCGCCTGCGTTCGTCGCGAGGTTGCCGCCGATCTGGCATGAACCGCGCGCGCCGAGATCGAGCGTCAGCTCGAAACCCGCCTGCCCCGCGGCATCCTGCGCGACCTGCAACGTAGTGCCGGCGCATACGGACATCGTCGCCGAGGCGACGTCGATGTCCTCGACGCCGCTCATGCGATCGAGCGAGATCGCGATATCGGTTGCTCGGGGAATCGCGCCGCCCGCCAGTCCCGTCATGCCCCCTTGCGGCACGACGCCTTGATGCGCGTCGTTGCAGATCATCAGCGCGCGCGCCACCTGCTGCGTCGTGCGCGGCAACAGCAGCGCGGCGGGACGCATCGGCGCGTGGCGCGTGTAGTCGGTCATCGACCGCTCGCCGATTTCGTCGCCGGTGCGCACCGCGTCGTCGCCGATTGCCTCGCGCAGTGCGTTGAGCGTTGCCGCCAGCGCCGCGCCGTGTTCCATCGTCATGCCGTTGTTCCCTGGGTTGCGTGTTTTTTCCGGTAGCCCATCGAATCGTTGATGCGCCCAAGGATGTAATCGCCGGCCGCGACGGGTTCATAACGCCGTTCCGCTTCGCTCACACCCAGATCGCGCGGATCGACCCGCGCGTCATAGGTCGGATCATAGAACGTCGCGATCGAATAGCGCTCGCGACCCGACGCGTTGATCACGCGATGCAGCGTCGAGCGAAAGCGGTCGTTGGTCCAGCGCGCGAGCAGGTCGCCGACATTGACGACGAAGCTGCCCGGAACCGGCGGCGCATCGACCCAGGTGTCGTTCGCGATTTCGCGCACCTGCAGGCCGCCCACCTGATCCTGCCACAACAGCGTGATGCAACCGTAGTCGGTGTGCGGGGCAACTCCGAACTGGTCGGCGTCGGACTGCGGCGGCTGCGGTGGGTAGTACACCATCTGCGTGCGCTGCATCCGCTTCGTATAGCGCGACGCAAAAAAATCCTCGTCGATCCCGAGACCGGCCGCCACCGCGCGCAGCAGGTCGGCGCCGCATGGGGCCACCGCCTCGTAATAGCCGTACAGCGCGGGACGCAGTTCGGGCATGAAGTCCGGCCAGTTGTTCGGGCCGCGCAACGCCTGGCCCGCGCGCACATCGGGATCGTCCTCCGGCAACTCCAGCCCGACGCTGAAAAACTCCTTGTAGTCAGGCCGTTTCGCCTGATACATCGTGGCGTCGCCGAGCGCATTGAAACCACGATGACGCTGGTTCACCGCGGCACGCCGCTTCGTTTCGACGGGAAACGCGAAGAACGTGCGCGCGGCGTGTTCCGCTGCATCGATCGCCGACTGCGGCACACCGTGATTCACGACGTAGAAGAAGCCGATCGTCGTGCAGGCGTCGTAAATCTCGCGGCCCACGCGCGCGAGCGCCTGCGGATTCTCACCGCCGTGCAGGCCAGCAAGGTCGATGATCGGAATGCGGGTGACAGGTGGCATCGCAACGCTCCGTGCAGGTCCTGCGCGCATGGGCCTCACGCACAGGCGGGAAAAGACATCGTGGCTCCATCGTTGTATATACCGCCAAAAGCGTCTTCGCAAGGTGCCGTGCAACGCCGGGCAGCACCCAATGATCAGACAGCTGACGTCAACATGCGCTTTATTTTTTTCGCGCCAAAACTGCGGTATATACTGCCTCGAATGGCTCGCGTCGACCCTCATTCGCGCGACACCGCTTTGCCCACTGGAGAATCTCATGAGCATCCTTGCAGGCTGGAAGTGTCGTCTGATGGCGTTGACGTTGTGTGCCGCGAGCGTCGGCAGCGCGTATGCGGACGATCAACTCGCGAAAGTGAAGAAGGCCGGCGAACTCGTCGTCGGCACGGAAATGCAGTTCGCGCCGTTCGATTTTCTCGAGAACGGCCAGCAGGCAGGCTTCAACAAAGACCTGTTCGCGGAAGTCGGCAAGGAACTCGGCGTGAAGGTCCGCTTCATCGACCTGCCGTGGCCGAGCGTGCTGCCTGGCCTCGAAGCCGGCAAGTTCGACATGGTCGGCGGCCCGCTGACGGTGACGAAGGCGCGCATGGAACGCTACACGTATACCCTGCCCATCGCTGACGCCACCGACGCGCTCCTCAAGCGCGCGAACGACACGGGCCTCAAGCAGTCGTCCGATATCGCCGGCAAGACCGTCGGCGCGGGCAAGGGCTCGGCGCAGCTCGACCAGCTGAAGGCCTATGTGGCAACGCTGCCCAAGCCGCCTGAAATCCGCGAATACGTCGACAACAACCAGGCTTACGCCGATCTCGCCGCCGGCCGTATCGCGGCGGTCGCGAACTCGATGACGAACATCGCGTACGTCGCGAAGCAGCGTCCGGAAGCGTTCGCCGTCGTGATGCCGCCGTTCGGCGCGAAGGTGTACTTCGCGTATTGCCTGCGCAAGGATGCCGACAGCAAGTCGCTCGCCGATGCGTTCAACGCGGCGCTCGTGAAGATGCACGGCGACGGCCGTCTCACCGCGCTGCAGAAGAAGTGGTTCGGCGTCGCCATGGATGCGCCGACCACGATGCCCACGCCGAACTACTGATGCGCTGATGCAATGCGCGGTGCGTGTCCAGCTTGAGCCGCTTGAGCCACTTGAGCGGCACGGCACGCATCGCGCAAACCGACTTCGCCTGCAGGTGCCATGTTCAGCCCAACCGTCTTCGCACAGGGCCTGCCGCTGCTGCTTCATGCGGCGCTCGCCACCGTCGGCATCTCGCTGACCGGACTTCTGATCGGCTTCTTTGTCGCCGTGGGCGTGTGCTCGGCGCGGCTCTCCGCGCATCGCGCCGCACGCATGGTCGGCGGCGCCTACGTGTTTTTCTTTCGCGGCGTCCCGATGCTGGTGCAGTTGCTGCTCGTCTATTACCTGCTGCCGTTCGTGGGTATCAACGTGTCGCCGCTCGTCGCCGCGATCAGCACAGTCTCGCTCTGTTCGGCCTCGTATATCGCGGAGATCCTGCGCGGCGGCTTTCTCAGCATTCCGCCCGGACAGATCGAAGCCGCGCGCATGCTCGGCCTGTCGCCGCTCGACATGCTGCGGCGTATTCAGGTACCGCAGGCGTTCCGCCTGACGCTGCCTTCGCTCGTGAATGAAATGGTGCTGCTCATCAAGGCGTCTTCGCTGATCTCGGTGGTCGGCGTCGCCGAAATCACGCGCACGGCGCAGAATATCGCCGCCAGCACGTACCGGCCGCTCGAAGCGTACGTCGCCGCGGGGCTCATCTACTTCGTGATCTGCGGTGTACTGTCGCTCGTCGCGCACGCCGCCGAACACCGTTTGCAGAACGCCTGAGGCCATCGCGATGCAACAGTTCGATCCCACCGTCATCACGCACAATCTCCAGCCGATCGCAGCCGGGCTCCTCACGACGCTCGGCACGTGGCTCGCGGGCGTGCTGATCGGTCTCGCGCTCGGATTCGTGATCGCGGTCCTGCAACTCTTTGGCGGACGCTGGATGCGTGGCGTGCTGCGCGCGTATATCGAACTCTTTCGCGGCACGCCGTTTCTCGTGCAACTGTTTCTGCTCTATTACGGCGGCCCGTCGTTCGGTCTCACGCTCGAACCGATGACCGCCGGCGTGCTCGGCCTGGGTCTTTACGGAAGCGCCTATTTCGCGGAGGCTTTCCGCTCCGGCTTTCAGTCCATTCCGCGTGGCCATCTCGAAGCGGCGTCATGCCTCGGGCTTTCGCGCTGGCAAACGGTCGTGCGCATCCAGGTGCCGCAAATGCTCGTGCTGATCGTGCCCGCGCTCACGAATCTGATCATCGTGCTCAGCAAGGAAACCGCCGTGCTGTCGATCGTCACCGTGCCCGAACTCACGTTCGTGCTGACCGGCATCGGTTCGGCCACGTTCGCGTTCGTCGAAACGCTGCTGGTGCTGTGCGTCTGCTATCTCGCGCTGGTCGAGCTGACGTCGCGCGCGGGCATGTGGGCCGAGCACCGTCTCTCCCGCTTCATGGCATGAAACCTGGCACGACACCGGACGTCCATATGAATGCAATGACCGACATGCCCTCTTCTCTTTCTTCGTCCGGTTCGTCACGCGCCGCCTCCGCGCCGCTCATCGAAGTGCGCGACCTGCGCAAGCGCTTCGGTGAAAACGAAGTGCTGCGCGGGGTCAACCTCGACATCGGAAAATCCGAAGTGGTCTGCATCATCGGGCCGTCGGGTTCGGGCAAGAGCACGTTGCTGCGCTGTCTCGCCGCGCTCGAAACCTACGATCAGGGCGACGTGCGCATCGAGGGCGAACTGCTCGGCTACAGCGAGCGCAACGGCAAACGCGTGCGCGCTTCGCAGGGCGACATCAATCGCGTGCGGCGCAACGTCGGCATGGTGTTCCAGCAGTTCAACCTGTGGCCGCACATGACGGCGCTCGGCAACGTCATGGAAGCGCTGCGGCGCGTGCGCAACCTGTCGGGCGACGTCGCCCGCACGCGTGCGCTCGCGATGCTCGACACGGTCGGTCTCGCGCACAAGGGCGACGCGTATCCGGCGAAGCTTTCCGGCGGCCAGCAGCAGCGCGTCGCGATTGCGCGCGCGCTCGCGATGGAGCCGCACATCATGCTGTTCGACGAGCCGACTTCCGCGCTCGATCCGGAACTCGTCGGCGAAGTACTGCAGGTGATGAAACAGCTCGCGCGCGACGGCATGACGATGGCGGTTGTCACGCATGAAATGGGCTTCGCCGCGCAGGTGGCGGACAAGGTTGTGTTTATCGATGAGGGCCGCATTGCCGTCGAGGGCAATCCGCGCGACGTATTCCACGATGCCCGGCAACCGCGCCTGCGGCAGTTCCTGCAGAACTACATCGACCGCAACGCGTTCTGGACGCAAAGCAGCGCCGATGGAGAACCCGCGTGAGCAGCGGCGCCTCGCGTAGCGGAAGTGGAAGCGGCAGCGCAAACGCCGCGCGCGCCACGGCCACGCGCTACGAACAGGTGAAGCGCCATATCCGCGACACGATCGAATCCGGCGCGCGCCAGCCGGGCGACCGCATTCCGTCTGAACTCGATCTCGTCGCGTCACTCGGCGTTTCGCGGATGACGGTCAATCGCGCGCTGCGCGAACTCACAAGCGAAGGGTTGCTCACCCGTGTGTCCGGCGTCGGCACGTTCGTCGCCGAAACGAAGCCGCAGTCCACGCTTCTCATGATCGCGCACATCGGCGACGAAATCCGCTCGCGCGGCCACGACTACACCTGCGACACGCTGCTCACGCAACGCGAGACCGCGCCGGCCGGCGTATCGAACGCGCTCGGGCTCGCGCCGGGCGCGTCGGTGTTTCATGTGATCTGCGTGCATCGCGAGAACGGCCTGCCGGTGCAGCTCGAAGACCGCTACGTCAACCCGGCGACCGCGCCCGACTTCATCCAGCAGGACTTCTCCGCCATCCGGCCTTCGGAATATCTGTACGCGACAGTTCCCGCACACGACATCGAACATATCGTCGACGCCGGACTGCCGACGCGCGCCGAAGCCGGGTTGCTCAAAATCGCGCTGGAAGAGCCGTGCCTGACGCTCGTGCGACGCACGTGGACGAGTGGTGTCGCGGTCACGTACGCACGCTTCGTGCATCCAGGGTCGCGTTACCGGTTGGGTTGCCGGTTCGCACCCGATACGTCGTTACATCAAGGATAAAAGCGGGGATAAGCGGGTTCAAAGACGTCACACGTGCCCGGCCAGGTGGAAACGCGAAGCCGGGTGCCACAGGCGCACCGACGTCGCGACATCGTCGCCGACCCACGTCCTGCGCCACAGCATCAGGCACGGCTCGCCGATGTCCATCATCAGATGACGCCGCACGTTGGCGTCCGGCTTCTGCGCGTAGATGCGAAACTCGGCCCGCTGGATCGGCGCGACGCGCACCATGTAGTGATTCGGCGTTTCGAGCGTGAAGTCCTGTTCGAGATACGCCGGGAACACCTTCGGGTTCACGAAGCGGTCTTCGTACTGGATCGGCTCGCCCTCCTCGGCGTGTACGATGCACGAATGAAACGCGGGGCCCGTGTCGAGCCCGAGCGCCTCGAGCGAAAGCGGATCGTCGCTTGGCTCAAGTGTCAGGAGGCGCGCCGTGTGATGGTGGCCGCGCGCGGCGATCTCGTCGGCGATACTGCGGATCTCCAGCACGGTCGACTCGTAGCGCTGCGGCGCGACGAAGGTGCCCGAGCCCTGCACGCGCGTCAGCACACGCTCGGTGGTGAGTTCGCGCAGCGCGCGCGAAACCGTCATGCGCGCGACGCCGAATTCCTTCACCAGCTCGGTTTCGGACGGAATCAGCCCGCCCGGCTTCCACACGCCCTCCGAGATGCGCTTCACCACGTAACGCTTGATCTGCTCATAGGCAGGCAGCGCCTTCATCGATACGGCCGCAGGCGCGCTGTCCGTCCGGTGTTCTTTTAGTTCTGTGCTTTCGTTCAGATTCACGTCGACCTCGTGGGTTGTACGCAAGTGCCGGCGGGCGGGCCGGTTGGGCCGCCACCGGGTCAATCCAGCTCGTCTGGCTCGCTCATCTGGCTCGATCAGCCGGCGCCAGCCATCGAATGAGGATCGTTCGCCGCGATGTTAGCAGCGTCCGATGGGGCGATGTTCGAATTGCTGGCAAGCGGTGTACGCGCAGCGTCGTCCGCCGGCGGCGTGGCGGGCCGGCCAGGTGTCGGGAAAAGCGGTGGCGCCGCCTCGGCGATCAGGTGGAACGCGGCGGCCATGTCGTCGGCAAGCGGACGGTCGTCGCGGTACGCCGGCACGAGGCTGCGCACCCGGCGCCACAGTGCGTCGGTATGCGGCGCGCGGGCGGCGTCGATGGTTTGCAGGTCGTAGGCCTGCGCCGCGGCCAGTAGTTCGATCGCGACAATACGGCCCGCGTTGTCGACGATCTCCAGCGCCTTCAGCGCGGCCGGCGTCGCGTGACACAGATGGTCCTCCTGCAGCCCCGACGTAATGCCGCCATCGAGACTCGCGGGCGCCGCGAGCCGCCGGTTCTGCGCGACGAGCGAGGCCGCCGTGTACTGCGCGATCATGAAGCCGGAGCACGTGCCGCCCGGCTCCGCGAGAAACGCGGGCAGGCCGCTGACAAGCGGATTGACGAGCCGGTCGAGGCGACGCTCGGCCATCGCCGCGACCTGCGCGATCGCAGTGGCAAGGCTGTCCATGGCGAGCGCAATCGATGCGCCCACCGCGTGCGCCTGCGAAAACACGCGCGGCGCCTCGGGCGTACCGGCGACGATCGGGTTGTCGGTGATCGAGGCGAGCTCGCGATTGACGACATCCGCCGTGGCGACGAGCACGTCGCGGGCCGCGCCGTGTACATGGGGAATGGTCCGCATGCTGAGCGGGTCCTGCGTGCGCTGCCCGATGACCGCCGCGAGAATGCCGCTGTCGGCAAGCGCATTGCGCATCCGCTCGCCGACGACGTTCAGCCCCGGCGAAACGCGCAACGCGAGCGAATCGGCGTCGAACGCGGCGAGTTGCCCGCGCAGGTTCTCGAAGCTCATCGCCGCGACGGCGTCCGTCCAGTCGAGCAGACGTTCGGCCCGCGCGAGCGCCAGCGCGGCGAGACCCGTGACGCAGGGCGTGCCGTTGATCAGGCTCAGGCCTTCTTTCGCTTCGAGCACGAGCGGTTCGCGCCCGAGACGGCGCAGCGCCTCGCGCCCGCTGATGCGTTCGCCGCGATGACGCGCGTGCCCTTCCCCGATGCACACCAGCGCGATGTGCGCCATGTGGCTCAGATAACCGACCGAGCCGAAGGCCGGCACTTCAGGCAGACAGTCGCCGTCGAGCAGCGCGACGAGCTGGTCGGCCACTTCGGGGCGAATGCCGGAATGGCCGTGCGCGAAATTGTTGACGGCCGCCGCGATGATCGCGCGCGTTTCCGCGACGCCGAGCGGCGCGCCCACACCCACCGCGTGGCTCATCAGGATATTGCGCGACAGCACACGCTGCTCGGAGGGCGAAACGATCACGTCGCACAACGCGCCGACGCCGGTATTCACGCCATACGCGCGAATTCCGCGCTCGACGATCTGCTCGACGAGCACGCGCGCCGCCGCAATGCGCTCGCGCGCGCCGGCGGAGAGCGCCAGTGGCTCGCCGCCAGCAATCGCGGCAACCTGACGCCAGTCGAGAGGACGATCGGAACGGATCACGGCCATGATGGTGCTCAGTTTGCGGTACGGTGGTGGTGGCTCGAAACGAACTGCTTGAAGCGCTCGGATTTGAGTTCGCCGAAAACTTCGTCCGGCGTGCCGTCGGCTTCCACCTGCCCCTGATGCAGGAACATCACGCGATTCGACACGTGCCGCGCAAAACCCATTTCGTGCGTGACCACCAGCATCGTGCGGCCCTCTTCAGCGAGCGCACGCATCACGCGCAGCACTTCGCCGACCAGCTCCGGATCGAGCGCCGAAGTCGGCTCGTCGAACAGCATGACCTTCGGATGCATGGCAAGCGCGCGTGCGATCGCGACGCGCTGCTGCTGGCCGCCCGACAGATGCGCCGGATAGTGGGCGCGCTTTTCCGCGAGGCCCACCTTCGCCAGCAGCGCCTCGGCCTCTTCGATCGATTCGGCGCGCGTGCGCTTCAGGACGCGCATCGGGCCTTCGATCAGATTCTCGAGTACCGTCATGTGCGACCAGAGGTTGAAGTTCTGGAACACCATGCCGAGCTGCGAACGGATCCGGTCCACCTGACGCCGGTCGCGCGGCTGCAGTCTGCCGTCGCCGCGACGCTTCATTTCCAGTTCTTCGCCGGCGAGCGACACCGAACCGTCGTCCGGTGTTTCGAGCAGGTTCAGGCAGCGCAGGAACGTGCTCTTGCCCGAACCGCTCGCGCCGAGGATCGAGATCACGTCGCCTTCGTGCGCATCGAGCGAGATGCCCTTCAGCACGTGATGCTCGCCAAACGACTTGTGTATGTTCTTGACCGACAATGCAACGGGTGCCGTAGCGTTCATGTGATTCTCCAGAATGACTGCCGTTCAGGGTGCGGCACTTCAGGGTGCGGCACGGCGGGCTTCGCTGGTGGCGGAAACCGGGCGCGGCGCGGCTGCGGCCGGCGCCTCGCGCAGATGGTGCGACAGGTGGCGTTCAAGCAGGCCGAGCAGCCGCACGACGACGAAGTTAAGGAACAGATAGATCAGCGCTGCACAGATGAACACTTCGGTCGTGCGATAGGTCTGCTGGATGATCTGCTGCGCGACGCCCGTCACTTCCCACACGGTGACGAGACTCGCCAGCGCGGTCGACTTGACGAGCAGCACGGCTTCGGTCGAATACGCGGGCAGGCACTGACGCAGCGCGATCGGGCCGATCACGCGGCGCAGCAGCGCGAAACCCGAGAGGCCGATCGAATAGCCCGCCTCGATCTGTCCGATCGGCACCGCTATCAGGCCGCCGCGAATGATCTCCGCCGTATAACCCGCGGTACACAGCGCGAGCGACAGCACGGCGCACATGTACGGCTCACGCAGCAGCGGCCACATGAAGCTCTCGCGGATCACGCCGAACTGGCCGAGCCCGTAGTACACGAGGAACATCTGGATCAGTAGCGGCGAGCCGCGAAACACCAGGATATAGGCGCGCGCGAAGCGGTTCGGCAGCCAGTGCGGCGACACGCGCATCGTCACGATCACGAGCGAAAGCAGTCCGCCCAGGATGAGCGACGAAAAGAACAGGCCGAGCGTGACCGGAACGGCGCCGAGCAGCTGGCGCAGCGTGTCGAAAAGAAAATCGAAGTCGAAATGCATGATGGCGGCGTTCCTGTCAGTTGCGCGCGAAGTTGCGCTTGAACGACCGGCCGACCCGCGCTTCCGCACGGTTGAAGACGCGGTTCGAGATGCCCGTCATCAGCAGATACAGCGCGCCGCCCACGACGAAGAACGTGAAGTACTGATGGGTCGATCCCGCTGCGATCTGGCTCACGCGCAGCAGTTCGGCGAGCCCCGTGACGGAAATCAGCGCCGAGTCCTTGAGGCTCAGCTGCCATACGTTGCCGATGCCCGGCAACGCGAAGCGCAGCACCTGCGGAATCAGGATGCGGCGCGCGACCAGCAGCGTCGGCATGCCGGTGGCGCGGGCCGCCTCGAGTTCGCCCTTCGACACCGCCAGCACCGCCGAGCGGTAGACCTCCGCCTGATACGCACCGGAAATCATGCCGACGGCCAGTGCGCCGATGACGAACGGCGGCACGCCAACGAAGCCTTCCGCGCCGAACCATTGGCCGACCGTGGTGACGAGCGTCGAACCGCCGAAGTAAAACAGATAGATGACGAGGAGTTCGGGCACGCCGCGAAACACCGTCGTGTAGAAATCGCCGATCACGCGCAACGTGCGATGGCGCGACAGTTTCGCCGCGGCGACGAGCCCGCCGAACACGGCGCCCACGGCAAGCGCGGCGAGCGTCAGCGCGACTGTCATCAACGCCGCGAGCAGCACCACGCCGCCCCAGCCCTCCGGCCCGAAGCCGAGCATCCCGATCAGAGCCATTCGCTACTCCTCAACCAGTACATCGATGAACCCGTGGTTCGCGCCGCATGCCACGCCTGCCACGCCTGCCGGGCGAACCGTTACAGCGATACCGCATCCGGGCGCCGCCCGCCGTGACCCATGCGGCGCGGCGCGGTCATGCCGGCTGGCCACTCAGGGCGTGACGTCGGTCTTGAACCACTTGTCAGCAAGCTTTTTCACCGTGCCGTCCGCCAGCGCGGCGCTGATCGCCGTGTCGAACTTCGCTCTCAGGTCGGCGTCCTGCTTGCGGAACGCGAGGCCTTCGCCCGGGCCCCAGATCGGGCCGCCGATCTTCGGTCCAGCCAGCATGATCGACGCGTTCTCTTTCTTGTCGTTGTTCGCGGCGTAGTACGTCACGTCGTCAAACGACGCGTCGATGCGGCCCGCGACCAGATCCAGATCGCGTTCCGGCGAGGTCTTGTAGACGCGGATCGTCGCGATGTCCTTGAAGCTGTCGTTGATGAACTTCGTGTAGACGGTGCCCGACTGGATACCGATCGTCCGGCCCTTCAGCAGCTTGCGCAGTGCGTCGACGGTCGGCTGGTCGGTTTTCGGGTCGCCCGTCAGCTTGACGGGCGCAGCCGTGGGCGAGGCCTTCGGCAGCACCTTCGGATCGGTCACGGCGAACGTGGCGGGCGTGGCGGCGTACGGCTTCGAGAACGCGATGATCTTTTCGCGCTCGGGCGTGATCGAGATCGCGTCCATCAGCACGTCGAACTTGCCAGCCTGCAGGCCGGGAATCATGCCGTCCCAGTCCTGGGCCACGAGGTTGCATTGAATCTTGATGCGGGTACACAGGTTCGCGACCAGCTCCGGTTCGAAGCCACCCAGCTTGCCGCCTGGCAGCGTCAGGTTCCACGGCGCGTAACCGCCTTCGAGTGCGACCGTGACGGACTTCCATTCCTTCGCCTGCACGGGTGCCGCGATGACTGCCGCAGTGCAGAGAACTGCGCCAACCAATGTCTTTGCCAACGTAGTGCGCTTGACCTTCACGTCGAATCTCCATGGATTGAGGAACCACCGGCTCACCTGACAAGCGATTACCCGCCCGGCGAATTTGTATAGACAAGTCTGCACGAGACAAAAAGCAGTCGCAAGAAAATTTGTCGAAAAATCGCTGGATGTTCGGGTAAGCCCTATATATAAAGGCTTTCAGGGGCACTTTCGGGAAGAAATCTGCCGGTGGATCGTGAGGATATCCGCGCCACGATGGGGCATTTTGTCTAGACAGGTTGGTGCAGACACACTCGCCAATGCGTCAGGCTGCCGCACCGTCGAGTGCGTCTCGCCGTTCACGGTCGACGTGGGCGCGTTGCCAGGGGCTCACCAGATGCCCGGCACCAGCCGGTATCTGACGCGCGCGGCGTAGTCCACATAGCCCGGCAACTGCGTGGCGAGCGTGCGCTCCTCCATCACGGCGCGCCATCCAATGCCTGCCACGAGCACCGGCACGCACGCGAGCCCCCACCAGGAGCCGAGCAACAGCGGCGAGCCGACGAAAAACAGGATCGCCGCCGCATACATCGGGTGGCGCACCCACGCATACGGGCCGGTGTCGCAGACGCGATGTCCGCGTCCGGCCTGCACCTTGACGACGGGCGCGGCGAAGCTGTTCGCACGGAACACGTACCCTGTCATCCAGACGCACAGAAACATCGCGACCGCGCCGGCAACGTGCAGCCACGACGGCATGAACGACCACTGCCAGCGGCGCGCGTCGAGCGCCATCAGCACGAGCCACGCGCACCACACGAGCGCGACGGCGGCCATGAAAAGCTTGTCCCAGCTGCTCTGGTCGCGCTGCACGAGCGGCTTGAGACGTTCTTCGAGGAGACCCGGATCTTCCCGCGCGAGCCGCAGGCCGATCCACAACCCGAGCGCCCCCATCTCAACCAGGTAAAACCACCCCGCCGCCCACGCCCATGTGCCGGCCGCGACGAACAGCAGCACGGCCATGCCCGCGAGCCACAGCACGGTCTGGACGACGAGCCGCGTGATCATCGCTTCCCCCCCTGCGTGCGCGCCGCGCGCCCTTTCACGCGCTCGAACACGGCCGCGACATCGATGTCGCCGGTGTCGATGCCGAAGAGGCCGCGCAGCACGTCGGCGAGTTCACTCGCATCGCCCAGCCACCGTTCGGTCACGTGGCCCGCTTTCGTGCGCAGGGTCAGGCGATCGTCGAGGAGATTCGCGCGGCCTTCGGGCACCACGCGCGTCACCACGAGATCCGTCATGAAGAGCGACGTGGGGTACGTCGACGTGTACCAGTTGCCGACTTCGTAATCGATCCACTCGACGCGGTTCAGATCGAAGCGATACACCTTCGCCCAGGTGTCGCCCGTTTGCACTTCGAGGTCGAACGCGCCGTGCGGGGCGTTCGCGAGCCGGAACGGTTCGAGCGTGGTCTGCTGCACTTTGCCCGCGATCAGGCGCAGCGGTGAGGTCAGCGTCGCCGCGCCGAAACCGGCATCGGCTATCCACGGCTCGCCGTCGAGATCGACGCGCATCAGCATGTGCGTGCGCGCCGGCACGATGTCCGGATCGCGGCCCCATAACACGCGCGCGATCAGCGGCGTCACGGCAAAACCGAGTTGCATCAGCGCGTGCGCGAACAGCCGGTTCTGCTCGAAGCAGTACCCCCCGCGGCGGCGCGCGACCAGCTTGTCGACCACGTCGTCCAGTTCGAGCGAGACCCGGCGGCCCGTCAGCGGATCGAGGTTTTCGAATGGAATCGCCTGTGCGTGCAGACGCTGCACGTCGCTCAGGACATCGAGCGTCGGCGTTCGCGGGCCGGCGTAGCCGATCCGCGCGAAATAGCGGTCGAGGTCGAGTGAAGGGGGCATCGGGTCTCCTGCCGGGTCGCACCGGAATCAGAATGGGAGAAAGCAGCGCGGGCAGACTCGAACGGTCGCGCTGCGCAAGCGATCTTAACGCCGCGCGGCGGCGCGCGCTGGCCGGTTTTCCGTACGCGCCGCGTGCCGTTTCGCAGGCGAGCGTGCAATGCGTTCTCACGCTCACTCCATTGCGTCGCGCGAATATCGGCGATTTGATGCGCCGTTATCGAGTCTTCCCTTCCAATGAAACCGGCCGTTTCTTTCCGATTAATTACGTTAATCTTTCTTAAACATTACTTTGAAATGAATTTCATTGGAGTTCGTCAATCTTTTGTATATATAAAAGTAATCTATATGCGAATCATTCTCATTTGTGTTGACTGTACTATGCTGGGTGCGTACGATTCGAAGCATCCGCAGTGCGTCATGTCGTCGAGCGCTGCTGCGACCTGATTTCCGGCCATTGCATCTCCTGCCTCGAAAATCGTTGCGCACATACCAACAAACAAGGATTTCGATGAAGCTCGCCCGGTCCACCCGACCCGCTCGTGCAGCGCGTGCGCGTGTACAAGCCCCATCGCGTATTCGCGCGATGCGCCTCCCGCCCCTTCGCCGTGCGGCGTTCTATACAGCGTTCGCACTGGCGAGCCTGACCGGCAGCGCGGCTTACGCAGCCGCTAGTCCGGATGCCACACCCGAAGCACCCGAAGCCGACCTGAATATCAAGGCAGAGCCGGCAGGTCAGTGGACCGGTGTGTGGACACGCCAAACGCTGCTGGGCGACATCGGCGGCATCCGTCCGTGGCTCGGCAAATACGGCGTGACGTTCGGCCTCACCGAAACCAGTGAATATCTCGCGAACCTGCGCGGCGGCCTCGCGCGCGGCGGCGATTACGACGGCCTGACCACGGCCACCGTCCAGGTCGATACGCAAAAGGCGTTCGGTCTGCCAGGCGGTACGTTCAATGCCAGCGCGCTGCAGATTCACGGCCGCAATCTGAGCACCGACAAGCTCGGCACGCTGAACACGGCGAGCGGTATCGAAGCGGATGCCACGACCCGTCTGTGGGAGTTGTGGTACCAGCAGTCGCTGCTCAACAAGCGTGTCGACATCAAGGTCGGTCAGCAAAGTATCGACCAGGAGTTCATGACCAGCCAGTATTCGGCGCTCTTCGTGAACACGATGTTCGGCTGGCCGGGTGTGCCTTCGTATGACATGCCGTCGGGTGGCCCGGCGTATCCGCTCGCGGATCTCGGCGTGCGCGTGCGCGGACAGATCACGCCTTCGCTGACGGCGCTGGCCGGCGTGTTCGACGGCGATCCGCTCGGCAACAATCCGGGCAACCTCAGCGGCACGAACTTCAACCTGCATAACGGCACGCTCTTCATCGGCGAGCTGCAGTACGCGATCAACCAGCCGGCCGACGGCGAAATGGTCGGCGCGGGCCAGAACGGTTTGCCCGGCACGTACAAGGTCGGCGTCTGGTACAACAGCGGCCGCTTCGACGACCAGCGCTTCGACAACACGGGCGTGCCGCTCGCGAACACGGCGCTCTCGACGGGCACGCCGCAGTCGCATCACGGCGACTACAGCTTCTACGCCGTCGCCGACCAGATGGTCTGGCGCCCCGATCCGGACGGACCGCGCAGCCTCGGCGTGTTCATGCGCGTGATGGGCGCGCCGGGCGACCGCAACCTGATCAGCGCCAGCGCCAACCTCGGCCTCGTGCTGAAGGCGCCGTTCGCCGGCCGCGACAACGACTCCGCCGGCATCGCGCTGACGTACATCAAGGTCGGCAGCCACGCCCGCGATTTCGACCGCGACAACCTCGCGTTCAGCGGCGGCCCGTACCCGATCCGCAACAGCGAAACCGTGCTGGAGGCAACCTATCAGTATCAGGTCACGCCGTGGTGGCAGTTGCAGGCCGACGCGCAGTACACGTTCAACGCAGGCGCTGGTCAGAACCCGAACGACCCGACCCAGGCACTGCGCAATACGTTTGTGATCGGCGTGCGAACCAACATCACGTTCTAACGCTTACCTTACTCAACCGGACCCTACGCATTCGATCATGACGGAATCCACGTTTTGCGCGAGCGGCACGCAGACATGCATGACCGGTCCCACGCGCCAGGCAGCACGCCGCATGGCAGGCGCCACGCTCACCGCCGCGCTGACCCTCGCCGCACTGTTCGCCGCGGGCGCGGCGCAGGCAGAACCGAAGGGCTTTCTCGAGACGCTGAAGCATCACGAGACGCTCATCAACACGGTGCCCGACAACGGCGACCAGAACCCGTACGCGATTGTCGTCGCGCCCGTTTCCGCGGGCACGGTCAAACAGGGCGATGTGCTGGTCGGCAACTTCAACAACGCGACGAACCTGCAGGGTACCGGCAGCACGATCGTCGACTACCACCCCGACACGAAACAGATGTCGACGTTCGCCACCGTGCCGCGCGACCTGAAGGAATGCCCGGGCGGCATCGGCCTGTCGACCGCGATGACGATGCTGAAGTCCGGCTGGGTGATCGTCGGCAGCACGCCGAGCAATGACGGCACCACCGGCACGAAGGGCGCCGGCTGCCTGATCGTGCTCGATGCGCAGGGCAAGGTGGCATCGACGATCGTGAGCCCGAACATCAACGACCCGTGGGGCAACATGGCCGTCGTCGACAACGGCACGAGCGCGACGCTCTTCGTGAGCAACGCGGGCTTCGGCGTCGGTGGCGCCGATGGCACGCCGCCCGTGTTCAAGCAGGCCACGGTGCTGCGGCTCGACCTCGACGTTCCTCAAGGCAAGCCGCCGGTCGTGAAGAAGGAAACGGTCGTCGGCAGCGGCTTTGGCGCGCAGGCCGACAAGGGCGTGTTCCTCGTCGGACCGACGGGTCTCGCGCTGTCGAAAGACCAGTCGCAGCTGTATGTGTCCGATGCGATCGGCAACCGCGTGACGGAAATCGACGAACCGATGACACGCGACACGAGCGCGGGCGTCGGCCGCCAGGTGAGCGCCGACGGCCTGCTGCACCGCCCGCTCGCGATGGTGACGGCGCCCAACGGCCACCTGCTCGTGACGAACGCGCTCAACGGCCAGGTCGTCGAAATCGATCCGGTCGAAGGCAAGCAGTTATACGCGCGCTGGATCGACACGGACAAGGCGCAATCGCCGCCGGGCAATGGCGACCTGTTCGGCATTGCAATGACGCCGCAAGGCGATGGCTTCTACTACGTACAGGATGACGTGAACACGCTCGTGCTCGCGAAGTAAGCATCATGGCAAACGACCCAACATCCCCATCGCGCCCGTCGCGACGCGGGTTTCTGAAGGCAGGCGGCGCCGCGGTGGCGGCGGGCGCCGGGCTTGGCACGGCGGGCGTCGCGCAGGCGGCCCAGGCCGCGCCCGGCAAGACGCATGCGGACGATCCGCAGCACGCCGTCGAGCCGTTCTTCGGCGCGCATCAGGGCGGCATCGTCACGCCGCAGCAAAGCCACACGTATGTCGCGGCGTTCGATCTCACGACGGACAAACGCGACGACGTGACCGGCCTCCTGCGCGCATGGACCGATGCCGCCGCGCGCATGACGCAGGGCGCGACCGCCGCCCCGCTCGACACGCCCGACGACAAACCCGCGCCCGATTCGGCGGATATCCTCGGCCTCGGTCCGCAGGGTCTCACGATCACGTTCGGTTTCGGCCCCGGTCTTTTCACGCAGGAAGGCCGCGACCGCTACGGCATCGCGAATCGCCGGCCGGCCGCGCTCGTCGACCTGCCGCGCTTTAACGGCGACCAGTTGGTCGCGCAGAAGACCGGCGGCGACCTCTACATCCAGGCGTGCGCGAACGATCCGCAGGTCGCGTTCCACGCGGTGCGGCAACTCGCGCGCATGGGCTACGGCGCGATCGCGATGCGCTGGGGCCAGGCGGGTTTCCTGTCCGGTCCGCGCGGGCAGACGCCACGCAACCTGATGGGTTTCAAGGACGGCACGAACAATCCTTCGACGGCGAAGCCGCCGCTGATGAACCAGTTCGTCTGGGCCAACGCCGCCGACGCGCCGTGGATGCAGGGCGGCACGTACACGGTCGTGCGCCGTATCCGCATCACGCTCGAACACTGGGACCAGATGGAACTCGGCTTCCAGGAAGAAGTGTTCGGCCGGCACAAGTACAGCGGCGCGCCGATCGGCATGAAACACGAGTTCGACGCGCTCGACCTGAAAGCCGCGGACAAGGACGGCAATCCGGTCATCGCGCAGAACGCGCACGTGCGGCTGTCGAACGAGGCGTCGAACAACGGCGCGCAGATTCTGCGCCGCTCGTATTCGTATAACGACGGCACGAATTTCTACATCGAGCGCTGGCCGCCATGGCGCCAGGAAACGGAGTACGACGCCGGCCTGATCTTCATCGCGCACCAGGGCGACCCGCGCACCGGCTTCATCCCGATCAACGAAAAGCTTGCGAAGTTCGACATGATGAACCAGTTCACGACGCACGTCGGCAGCGCGATATTCGCCTGCCCGCCGGGCGCGCGACAGGGTTCGTACATCGGCGCGAGGCTGTTCGAAGCGTAAGCCGCGCGGGCCGCATGTGCGCCGCGCACACCACACATTGCACGCAGCACGCATTGAATCAACACATCAAGGGGATTTAAGAATCATGGCTCAATCCTGGTTTCGCGCGCGCCTTGGCGCGTCCTGCATCGCCGCGGCCCTGTCGCTGACGCTGACGGCGCCTGCCGCGCACGCTGCTTCGATCGTGCTGTACAGCGCGCAGCACGAGCAGGTCGTCAACATGCTCGCGAAGGATTTCGAAAAGGAATCGGGCATTTCGGTGAAGATCCGCAGCGGCGAAGGTCCGGCGCTCGCGGCACAGCTCGTCGCGGAAGGTTCCGCTACGCCGGCTGACGTGTACTTCACGGAAAACTCGCCCGAGCTGATGCTGCTCGAGGAAAAGGGCATGCTCGCGAAGGTCGACCCCACGACGCTCGCGACGATCCCCGCGCGTTTCAACTCGCCGGCGGGCCAGTGGGTCGGCGTGACGGCGCGTGAAAGCGTGCTCGCGTACAACACGACGAAGGTGCAGCCGTCGCAACTGCCGCCCTCGCTGTTCGATCTGACGAAGCCCGAATGGAAAGGCCGCGTCGGCATCGCACCGAGCGACGGTGACTTCCTGCCGCTCGTGAGCGCCGTGCTCGCGCTGAAGGGTCAGCAAGAGACGCTGCAATGGCTCAAGGGCCTGAAAAAGAACGCGCAGATTTTCGATGACGACGAAGGCGTGGTCGCCGCCGTCAACCGGGGCGGCGTCGCCACCGGCATCATCAACAACTACTACTGGGCGCGCCTGCATACCGAACTCGGCGACAAGGCCACGCGCAGCGCGATCTATCACTACGGCAACGGCGACGTGGGCGCACTCGTGAACGTGTCGGGCGCGGCCGTGCTGAAAACCGCGCACAACCCGGATGGCGCACAGCAGTTCCTGAAGTACCTGGTCGGCGAACGCGCACAGAGCCTGATGGCGAAGAGCCGCGTCAGCTACGAATATCCGCTGCACGCGGGCGTCGCGGCCGACCCGATCCTCAAGCCGCTCGCTGAACTGACGCCGCCGGCGCTCACACTCGAACAGCTCGGCGACGACAGCCAGGCCGGCAAGCTGCTGCGTCAGGCGGGCCTGCTGTAACGCGCCT
The DNA here is from genome assembly GCF_900107685.1 of Paraburkholderia sartisoli. GTDB lineage: Bacteria > Pseudomonadota > Gammaproteobacteria > Burkholderiales > Burkholderiaceae > Paraburkholderia > Paraburkholderia sartisoli. The sequence continues at coordinate 79,268 of NZ_FNRQ01000012.1, forward strand.
TCGATGAGCGAAATAGTCATTGCCGCCACGGCGGCTCCCGCACCGGCGCGCGCCACGAAACGCGCGCCGCGCGGTCTGCTGGCGGCAGCCGCACTCAGCGCATTGCTGGTGCTGCTGCCGCTCGCGTTTACGTTTTATCGCGCGACGACGTTCGGTTTCGACGACACGATCGAACTCGTGTTCAGGCCGCTCGTCGGCGAACTGTTTGTGAATACGCTGATGATCACCGTCAGCGCGACGCTTGCGTGCAGCATGATCGGTACGGCCGTCGCGTGGTTCGTCGAACGCACGCATGTGCCGGGGCGTCGCGTGTGGGCCGTGCTCGCCGCCGCGCCGCTCGCGATGCCGCCGTTCATCACGAGTTACGCGTGGATGTCGCTGAGCCTCGATCTGCAGGACTTCGCGGGCGCGCTGCTCGTGATCACGTCCGCGTATTTTCCGCTTGTGTATCTGCCGGTGGCCGCCTCGCTGCGCGGCATGGACCCGGCGCTCGAGGAAAGCGCACGCGCGCTCGGCTGCGGACGCTACGCCACCTTCACGCGTGTCGTGCTGCCGCAACTGCGCCCCGCTCTCCTCGGCGGCATGCTGCTCGTCGCGCTCGGCGTGCTGTCCGAGTTCGGCGCGTTCCAGCTGCTGCGCTTTCGCACGTTCACGACGCAGATCTACGCGCAGTTCCGCACGAGCTTCGACAGCAGCGGTGCCTCGGTGATGGCGTGCCTGCTGATCGCGCTGTGTCTCGTGTGCCTCGCGTTCGAATTTCGCGTGCGCGGCGGTGCGCGCTATGAGCGCGTCGACCGCGGCGCGCGCCGCGCCGCGCTGCGCTATGAGCTCGGCAAGTGGCGCTGGATCGTGAGCGGCGGCTTCGCCGCGCTCGCGATCGTCACGCTCGGCGTGCCGCTTGGCATGATCGGCTTCTGGCTCACCCAGAACGGCGCCGCGGCGGTCACGCCGGCCGACGTGTCGCCAGAACTGCTGTTCAACGCGACGATGTCGTCGGTCGGTTTTGGGCTTGCCGCCGCGATCGTCACGACCGTGCTCGTCGTTCCGCTCGCGTTTCTGCTCGTGCGTTTTCCCGGGCGGCTCGCGACCGTCTTCGAGCGCACGGTGTTTCTCGCGCAGGGCGTGCCCGGGCTCGTGATCGCGCTCGCGATCGTCTCGCTCGCCGTGCATGCGCTGCAGCCGCTGTATCAGGGCGCGACGCTGCTCGTGATCGCCTACGCGATCCTCTTCATGCCGCTCGCGCTCGTCAGCGTGCGCGCCGCGCTCGCGCAGGCGCAGCCGCGCCTCGAGGAAACCGCCCGCGCGCTCGGTCTGAACTGGACACAGACGTTCCTTCGCGTGCTGCTGCCGCTGGCGGGTCCAGGCCTCGGCGCGGCGGCTTCGATGGTTTTCATTTCGGTCGTCACCGAACTCAACGCGACGCTGCTGCTCTCGCCGATCGGCACGCACACGCTCGCGACGCAGGTGTGGTCCGATACGTCGACGCTCGCGTTCGCCGCCGCCGCGCCTTACGCCGCGCTGTTGACGGCCATTTCGCTGTGCGCCTCCGGCCTGCTGTTCGCGCTGCTCGGCCGCTCGGCGCTGCTCGGGCGCGATCACAATCCTGCTTTGCAGTCGGCTGACTCACAGCCCGCGTCACCGTCAGTCTCGCGCCAAAGCCGCGCCGCAGATCGCTGACGGACACGGAATCGACGCATAATTGCGCACACGCACGCGTCACCAACGCCCCGACGCCCCGCCTTTTCTATCCGGTTCACATGAGCAATCTTCGTATCAGCGGGCTGCACAAGTCCTTCGACGGTCACACCGTGCTGCACGGCGTCGATCTTTCAGTCGAGCGCGGCACGCTGCTGGCACTGCTGGGCCCGTCCGGCAGCGGCAAGACCACGCTCCTGCGCGTGCTGTGCGGCTTCGAGCGCGCCGATAGCGGCACGATCGAAATCGACGGCCGCCGGGTCGCGGGCGACAACCTGCACTTGCCTTCCGAGCTGCGGCGTATCGGCTATGTGCCGCAGGAAGGCGCGCTCTTTCCCCATCTTTCGGTTGCCGACAACATCGTGTTCGGCCTGCCGCGCGGACAGCGTCGCGCACAGCATCGCGTCGCGGAACTGCTGGAACTCGTGGGCCTCGCGCCCGATTATGCGAACCGCGCGCCACAGCAACTGTCCGGCGGGCAGCAGCAGCGTGTCGCACTGGCCCGCGCGCTCGCGCCCTCGCCGACGCTCGTGATGCTCGACGAGCCGTTCTCGTCGCTCGATGCCGCGCTGCGGCTCGAAACGCGCCAGGCGGTGGCGGATGCGCTCGCCGCCGCGGGTGCGACCGCGGTGCTCGTCACGCATGATCAGTCTGAAGCGCTTTCGCTCGGGCACGAAGTCGCCGTGTTGTGGAACGGCAAGCTGATCCAGACCGCGACGCCGGAGACGCTTTACCGGCGACCTGTCTCGCGCGAACTCGCTTCGTTCGTCGGCGAAGCGGTGCTGCTGCCAGGCGTTGCGTCAGGCGACGTCGCCCAGTGCGCGCTCGGCGAACTGAAGCTGTCGGCACCCGTCGCGGACGGTCCAATCGACGTCATGGTGCGTCCCGAACAGATTCACGTGCTGCACGCACACGACCTGGCTCGCGACGGCGTGCCGACGTTCGGCGCGGTCGTGCGCGAAGTGACGTTCAACGGACAGGACGCAAGCGTCGTATTGCAGCTGCTGGACGATGGCGCCGCGCATGCAAACGCGAACACGAACGCAAACAGCACCGCGATTCGCGCCCGCGTGCCGGGTTATCGCAGCCCGCAGCCAGGCGAGCACGTACGGCTCGCCGTCGATGGCGAAGTGACGGGCTATACGCGCGCCTGAGTGCGCACCGACAGATCCTGCATCATCTGCGCGGCGAGATAGTCGCACGTCGGGCGGTCGGATTTCGCGCTGCGGGCAACGACGATCTCCAGCGGCTCGATGAACGGCAGCCCCTGCGCCTCGCCGTAAATCGACAGCCGCGACGGCACGCTGCAACGCGCGAGCGCCACGACGGCGAGCCCCGCATCGACGGTTGCCACGAGCCCCAGCAGGCTCGCGCTGCTATACGCGGCGCGGTACTTGATGCCCGCGCCGTTGAGCGCCGCGAGCGTATGCGCCCGCGCCACGCAACCATGCTCGTATAGCCCGACCGGTAGCGGCGAGGTCGCGAGCACCGAGGTGTCGTCGGGCGCGCCGACCCACACCATTTCCTCCCGGCGCACGAGATCGCCGCGCAGCCTGCGGTCCCGCGTGACGAACGCGAGATCGATCTTGTTGTCGGCCAGCATCGGCGCGAGCGCCGTGCTCTGCGCGCAGACGATCTCGATCTCCACGCGCGGATACAGGTTCGAAAAGCGCCGCAACACCGGCGAAAGCAGCGACGACACGTAATCATCCGGCGCCCCGAGCACGACGCGCCCGCTGACATCCGGCCGTGCGATTGCCGACCACGCTTCCTCATGCAGATCGAGCATCCGCCGCGCGTATTCGAGCAGCGTGTTGCCCGGACGCGTCAGCGCGAGATTGCGCGTGTCGCGCATGAAGAGCGTCGTGCCGAGCATGTGCTCCAGCCGCTTGATCTGCATGCTGACGGCCGCCTGCGACCGGTGTACCACCACCGACGCCTTCGTGAAACTGCCCGCCTCCACCACCGCGACGAACGTGCGCAACAGATCGACATCGAATTCGGGGTGCATGATTTATCAATTTGGCTTATGGAATTTCTCAATTTAATTCGTTTGTGAGTACACGGCAAGTCATCGATACTCCGTTCGTCAACGTCTGTCAGGGAGCCGTGTTTCATGAACATCACCGAACGCCAGCAGGGAGCCGTCACACTGGCCGCCGGCGGACTGCTGATGGGCACCATCGGGATCTTTGTCGAAGAGGCGCGGCTCGGCGCGCTCACGCTGGTGTTTTTCCGCTGCCTGTTCGGCTTTCTCGCGCTCTTCGCATACTGCGCGTGGAAGGGCTTCTTCGCGCGCCGCTTTTTCACCCGACGCACGGTGACGCTCGCCGTCATATCGGGCGTGCTGATGGTCACGCAGTGGGTCGGCTTCTTCGATGCGATTCATCGCACGAGCATCGCCGTCGCGACGGTCGTCTTTCACGTGCAGCCGTTCTGGGTCGTGCTGATCGGCGCGGCGCTCTTCAACGAGCGGCTCGGCATCGACCGCCTCGGCTGGATCGCCAGCGCGTTCGTCGGGCTCGTTCTCGCTTCGGGCGTGATCGCGAGCGGGAACGTGCAGGGGCATGCGAGCTATCTGATCGGGATCGGCGAAGCGCTCGCCGGCTCGGTGCTGTACGCGAGCGTCACGCTGATCGCGAAGAGCCTCGGCGATATGCGCCCGCATCTGTTGACGCTCGCGCAATGCCTCGTGGGCGTGGTCTGTCTGCCTGTGATTGCCGCGTTCGTCGCACCGCTCGGGTCGGTACACCTTTCGCCGCAGCAGTGGTTCTGGGTTGTCGGCATGGGCGTGCTCCACACCGGCCTTTCCTACGTGCTGATCTACGGCGCGTTGCCGAAGCTGGCGACGCCCGTCATCGCCGTGCTGCTGTTCGTCTATCCGCTCACGGCCATTGCCGTCGACGCACTCGTCTACGGCCGCGCGCTCTCGCCGCTGCAACTCGCCGGCATGGCGTTGATCGTCGCCGCGAGCCTCGGCGTGAATCTCGGCTGGCCGCTGCTTTCGGTCGTGCTGCCCGGCATGCGGACCCGTTCCCGTTCCAGTTGAGCCGCGAGACGATCGCGCGTCCGGCACGTTCGGCGCGGTTTCGTCACCGCGCCGCCACGCTCACTCGCTCATTCGTAGTGGAAACGGCAGGCGAGCACGTAGATCAAACCGTCTTCCGGCAGATACACGAGACGGTCGGCCCGCGTGATGCGCCTCGACCAGAAGCCGGTCAGATTGCCCACCAGCGGCTCCGGCTTGCCGGTTCCCCTGAACGGATCGCGCCGGCACTCCTCGAGCAGTACGTTGATGTTGCGCAGAACCTTGTGGTCCGTCTGCTGCCAGTGCAGATAGTCTTCCCACGCTTCGTCCGTGAAGGCGAACGCGGCATCAGCCCTTGCGGCCTCTTTGTTGCGGCTCTTCTGATTGCTCATGTGTCAGCAGGTTGCGTCGAACCGCCTTGCCGGCCTTCACCTGGGCAATGGAACGCGCAAGCCGTTCGGCGTTTTTCGGAGAGCTCAACAGATACAGGGTTTCCTGCATCGCATTGAAATCATCGAGCGACACCATCACGACATGCTCGCCGCTTTGCCGCGTGATCATCATCGGCGTATGGTCGCGGCACACGTCATCCATTGCCTGCTTGAAGCCGGCACGCGCCTCGCTATAAGTTAGAACGTTCATTTTCGGGTTTCCGACCTGAGTGGTTTCGCTCCGGTCGCTCCTGTCAGATTGGGTTGGCAGCGCTGCTTTCACGGGCCTCCCTGGCGGGAAAACATGTTGGACAAGACAGCTATCCATCGGATGAACCATTGTACAGAACGCCGTACAACAAAACAATCCGCCGCCAGTGCCGCGTCTGCCTGCAACCTTGAGGCAAATCATGACATCTGGCGGCGTCGACTGACAGTCGGCCGGTTGGCTAGTTAATCAGGCATCGCAAACGTGCGGCGCGGCGTATCACGCCCGCGCCGCCGTCCGGTCATTGCGGCAGGACTTCGCCTTTGGTCTCCGGCGCGAACGGAATGATGAACAGGCCGATCACGAAGACAACCGCCGTGATCGCGACCGGCACGCCGAGCGTGTGCATGTTCAGCACGGCGGCGCCGAGCAGGAAGTTCACGCCCGCGCCCACGAACCGTCCGAACGACGTGCAGAACGCGAACGCCGTCGCGCGCACGCGGGTTTCGAACTGCTCCGGCAGCCACAGGCTGAAGAGCGCGAAATTGCCGCCGAAGAAACCCAGCACGACCAGCCACGCGATGAACGGCGCGAGGCCGTTCGGCAGATAGAACGCCCAGCCGAACGCGCCCACGATCGACACCGCCATGCCGGCGAAATAGATCGCGAGCGTCTTCTTGCGTCCGATGCGCTCGGCAAGCGGCGGCAACGCGAGACAGCCGATGATCGTCGCGATCGAAAGCAGCCCGGTCGCGATCGACGCCATCTTGATCGCCTCGGGTTTTGCCATGCCGGCCCGCGTCGCGAGCTGGATCACCGCCGATGGCTCGTACACCGCGCCCGCCCACAGCCCGATGATCGCAATGGTCAGGAGCGCGCATGCCACCCACGTGCGGCGGCGGTAAGCCGGCCCGAGAATCTCGCGCAGCGGTTTGGTGCGCGTGGCCTGCGCTTCGGTCTTCGACCATTTCTCCGGCTCTTTCACGCGCAGCAGGATCAGGATCGCGCACACGACCGGCACCGCGCCCGTCAGGAACATCGCGCGCCAGCCGTAATGCACGCCGACCGTGTAGTTCAGCGCGGCGGCCAGAAAGAAGCCCGCGTAATAACCGGTCTGAAGATAGCCCGCGCCCATCTTGCGACGGTCTTCCGGCCACGCTTCGGCAACGTAGGTACCGGCCAGCGCCCATTCGCCGCCGATCCCGACACCGGCAATGAAGCGGTAGATGCCGAGTTCCCACACGTTGTGCGCGGTCGCTGAGAGCCCCGTGAAAATCGCGAACGTGAAGATCGTGCCGGCCAGCACCTTGGTGCGGCCGAAGCGGTCGGCGAGCGGCCCCCAGATAAACGACAGCCCCCAGCCGACGAGAAACAGCGCAAACAGAATCGAGCCCGCGAGACCGACGTTAGCCGGCGTCGCGGCATACCCGGAATTCGGCAGCAGTTCGGTGAGCGCGGGCGTGAGGACAAGCGCGTAGATGAACGAGTCCATCCCGTCGAGTGTCCAGCCTGCCCACGCGCCCCAGAAACCCGCGATCTGCGAGCGGTTGAGCGGTGTGCGATGCCGCGCGCCAGCCGCGCGGTCCGTCAGTGAATTCATCATGCTCCTCCGGTAATACGGTTGGAATACGTGCTTCTGAACGACCGTGCAGCGTGTCTGCCAGACAAAAACCGGCAGTCTTGCCGCTATGATCCACGGGTGGCAGCCGACCCTGAATTCATCGACGATGCCGTTGCGCGGCGCGTGGCCGGTGCAGCGGGAAGCCGGTGAAACGGGACGTAAGACGAGGTGGAGACCCGGGTTTCTCCTGCTGGAGAACACATCATTTCATATATAATATTTGATCTTATGAGCGAAGCAACGAGTGGTTTTCCCTTACACGACGGCACCGCGGGCTCTCTGCTTCCAGAGGCCGCGGTGCCGCGGGCCAGCACGTCCCGTGTCATCGCGGACGCGCTGCGCTCGGCGATCGTCGAAGGCACGCTGGCGCCGGGCGCGCCGCTGCGGCAGGACGCGATCGCCCGGCATTTCTCGGTGAGCGCGATCCCCGTGCGCGAGGCGCTGCGGCAACTGGAAAGCGAAGGCTGGGCGAGAGTCGAGATACACAAGGGTGCGACGGTCGCGCCGCTCTCGGCGGCCGAGGCGCGGGAAATCTACGAAATCCGCTCGGCGCTCGAAAGTCTCGCGATCGGGCTCGCCATTCCGCGTCACACGGCGGCAACGCTGAACGAATGCGAAAGGCTCTGCAAGATCGCCGAACAGGAACCCGATTCCGCGCTTTACGCGGCCCGCAACCGCGCGTTCCACATGAGCCTTTACGCGCCGGCCGGCCGGCCGCAGCTCGAAGAGCTGATGGCTACGCTGCACCGACGCGGTGAACGGTATCTGCGGCTCAAACTGGGTTTGCCGAGCTACAAGGGCGAATCCGACCAGGAACACGTCGCCCTGCTCGACGCCGTGCGCCGGCATGACATTGCCGCCGCGCAGGCGCTCGTCGTGCGCCATCTGCTTGGCACGGGCGAACTGCTTTTTCGCTTCATCACCGAGCGCGTCCAGGCCGAGGCCAACGCCGCGCAACCGAAAACCCGCCGGCCGCGCGCGTCCCGCAAGCCGACCTGAACCGGGAGTTGAGAACCGTCGATGAACCTGCAAGCCCCCACGCCAACCGCTTCATCCTCGTCACCTCCCGCCGCGTCCGCCGCGCGTTCCTGGACCACCCGTCGCGACGAAAAGAACCGGCGCCTTGCCGCCGTCGCGCCGTGGCTGAAGGACGGCATCCTGCCTGCGGCGCGCATCGTCGATGCACTGGAAACGCTGATCTGTCCGGGCGACCGCGTCGCGCTCGAAGGCGACAACCAGAAGCAGGCAGATTTCCTGTCGCGCTCGCTCGCGAAGGTCGATCCGAAGAAAGTCCACGACGTGCATCTGCTGATTTCGACGATCAGCCGGCCCGAGCAGCTGACGCTGTTCGAACGGGGCATCGCCCACAAGGTCGATTTCTCGTTTGCCGGGCCGCAGAGCCTGCGCGTCGCGCAACTGCTCGAAGACGGGCAATTAGAGATCGGTGCGATCTATACGTACGTCGAACTGTATGCGCGGATGTTCGTCGACCTGACGCCGCAGGTGGCGCTGCTGTGCGCGGAAAAGGCCGACCGGCACGGCAACCTGTACACCGGGCCGAATACCGAAGACACGCCCACCATCGCCGAAGCCGCCGCGTTCCGGCACGGCATCGTGATCGTGCAGGTGAACGAGATCGTCGATGAACTGCCGCGCGTCGATATTCCGGGCTCGTGGGTGGACGTCGTCGTGGAGGCCGACCGGCCGTTCGCCGTCGAGCCGCTTTTCACGCGCGATCCGCGCCATATCGGCGATCTGCAGGTGCTGACCGCGATGATGGTGATTCGCGGCATCTACGAGCCGTATGGGATTACGTCGCTGAATCACGGCATCGGTTTCGATACCGCCGCGATCGAACTGCTGCTGCCCACGTATGGCGAGTCGCTCGGGCTGAAAGGCCACATCTGCCGCAACTGGACGCTCAATCCGCATCCCACGCTGATCCCCGCGATCGAGTCGGGCTGGGTCGAAAGCGTGCATTGTTTCGGCAGCGAAGTCGGCATGGAGCGGTATATCGAGGCGCGTCCCGACGTGTTTTTCACGGGCAGCGACGGCACCCTGCGCTCGAACCGCGTGCTGTGCCAGCTGGCCGGGCAATATGGCGTCGATCTTTTCATCGGCTCGACGCTGCAGCTCGACGGCGACGCGAATTCGTCGACCGTGACCCGTGGCCGGCTTGCGGGCTTCGGCGGTGCGCCGAACATGGGCCACGATCCGCGCGGCAGGCGTCATTCGAGCGAGGCGTGGCTCAAGCTGCTGAAGGATCAGGGGCCGGTTTCGCGCGGCCACAAGCTGGTCGTGCAGCTTGCGGAGACGTACAAGAAAGGCGGCGAGCCGACCTTCGTCGATGAGCTCGACGCCATCGCGGTCGGCCGGAACAGCCGCATGCCGGTCGCGCCCGTGATGATCTACGGCGACGACGTGAGCCATGTCGTCACCGAGGAAGGCATCGCGCATCTGCACAAGGCCGAAGGCGTCGACGAACGGCGCGCGGCGCTCGCCGCGGTGGCCGGCGTGACGCCGGTCGGCCTGCGCGCGAAACCCGAAAAGACCGCCGAGCTGCGCCGGCGCGGCATCGTCGCGTATCCGGAAGATCTCGGCATCCGGCGTGGCGAAGCCAAGCGCTCGCTGCTGGCCGCGCGCAGCATCGACGATCTCGTCACGTGGTCGGGCGGCCTGTACGCGCCCCCGGCACGCTTCAGAAGCTGGTGACGCGATGGGCGCTTCCAGTCATGCTGCCCTCGTCCCCGCGCGAGTGTCTATTCATCGCGCGATCCACGACGATCTCGCCGTGGCCGCGCGACCGCTTTTCGACACCCAACTCGCTGCGTTCGCCGTTGCCGCGCTGATCGACGAAGCGCAGCTCACGCCGAAGCCCGCGCTCGTCGACCGGCGCGGAAGCGGCGCGCACCGCGACCTCGATCTCGCGAAGATGATCCGCTCGGCCGAAGCGCTCGAACCGACGTTCGCCGCCCTCGCACGCGTTTCGCGCGGACGTGCGCCGTCCGCGACGCTGCGCGCCGAACTGGCGCAGATCGGCCGCGCGGGCGAAATCGCGATGATGCAGGCCACCGACGGCAGTAACGCGCATCGCGGCGCCATCTGGATTCTCGGGCTGCTGGTGGCCGCAGCGGCAATGGGTACGACACAAGCAACGATCTGTGCGACCGCCGCGCAGATTGCCTGCTTTCCAGACCGCTTCGCCGCGCCTGCGAGCGACAGCAACGGCGAACGCGTGCGCCGGCGCTATCACGTCGGCGGTGCGCGGCGCGAGGCGCAGGACGGCTTTCCGCATGTCGTCGACGTCGGCCTGCCCGCGCTCGATCGCGCGCGCGCCAGCGGCATCCCGGAAGACGCCGTGCGCATCGACACGCTGCTCGCGATCATGGCGTCGCTCGACGACACGTGTCTGCTGCATCGCGCCGGCTTGCCCGGGCTCACCGCGGGCAGGCAGGGCGCGCTGCGCGTGCTCGCCTGCGGCGGCAGCGCCACCACGCAAGGCCGCGCGGCGCTCGCTACGCTCGAACGCGAACTGATGGCGCTCAACGCGTCGCCTGGCGGCTCGGCCGACCTGCTCGCCGCCACTCTTTTCATCGACACGCTCATTCAACGCAACGCCAGCAGAAACCCCAGCGGGAGTGCTGCACCATGGAACATCTGACTTTCGACTATCCGGCGCGACGCGCCGTCACGACACGCGCGCACGTGGGCGTCGTCGGCTCCGGCGATCTGGAGGTGCTGCTCTCGCCTGCGGATGCGATGACGGCGCAGGTGGTCGTGCGCACGAGCGTCGACGGCTACAGCCACATCTGGAAACACGTGCTCGACCGCTTTTTCTCGCGCTATGACGGCGCGGCGCGGATCGAGATCAACGACTTCGGCGCGACGCCGGGCGTGGTCGCGCTGCGCCTCGCCGAGGCCGTCGAGGAAGCCGGCCCGGGAGACGCCGCATGAGCACAACCGACACGGATGTTATGGCGGCTCCCGCGCTGCTGCACGACAGCTTCATCGAGCTGTCCGCGCGCACACGTGCGCGCGCCGTGCTCGACGCCGGTACGTTCCGCGAACTGCTCGGCCCGTTCGACCGCATCGAATCGCCGTGGCTGCCGATGCAGGGCATCGTCTGCCAGGCCGACGACGGCGCGGTGATCGCGCGCGGCACGATCGACGGCAAACCCGCCGTCGTGGCCGCGATCGAATCGGCGTTCCAGGGCGGCAGCATCGGCGAGGTGTCGGGCAGCAAGATCGCCGGCGCGCTCGAACTGGCGTTGCGCGACTGCGAGCGCGGCAGGATCGTGCGGCCCGTCGTGCTGTTCGAAACCGGCGGCGTGCGGCTGCAGGAAGCGAATCTCGGCCTCGCGGTGATCGCCGAGATCCAGGCGGCGATCGTCGCGTTGCGGCGCCACGTACCGGTGGTCGGCGTGATTGCGGGCATGGTCGGCTGCTTTGGCGGGATGTCGCTGGCAGCGGCGCTGTGCTCGTATCTCGTGGTGACGAAACAGGGACGGCTCGGCATGAACGGCCCCGAGGTCATCGAACAGGAAGCCGGCATCGACGAACTCGACGCGAGCGACCGGCGTCGCATCTGGCAACTGATCGGCGGCGAACAGCGCGCGGCGACCGGCCTCGCCGACATGCTGGTCCCGGACGACACCGACGCTGTGTACGACGCCGTGCGGCAGGCGTTTGCGCGCGGCGTGCCGGCTACGCATCGCAGCGAGGACGTCGCGGCGTATCTCGCCCGGCTCGGTGAAATCGATCCGGCGACGGTCTCGCCTGAATCGATGCGTGCGGTTTTCCATTCAACCGCCGGCAGCAAGGGGGACGCATGAACGACACGACAATGACGCGCGGCGCGCGATGGTTTCAAGCGCTGGCCGGTGAAACGTTGACGGTGGCGCCCGTGTGGAGCGCCGATGCCGCGCTCGGCGGTGAAACCGCGCGCTTCATCGCGGTCGTGCCGGATGCACGGAACCGTTTCCCGCGCGCGACTGACAACGTCGTCGGTCTCGAACAGGGATGGCTGCTCGCCCGCGCGGTGCGCGAGACGATCGCGGCCGATGCGCACGCCGCGCAGCGCCGGCCGATCGTCGCGATCGTCGACGTGAAGAGCCAGGCATACGGCTATCGTGAGGAGATGCTCGGCATCCACCTCGCCTGCGCGGCGGCCGTCGATGCGTACGCGTGCGCACGCGACGCCGGTCACCCGGTGGTGGCGCTGATCGTCGGGCCGGCGATGTCCGGCGCGTTTCTCGCGCACGGTTATCAGGCGAGTCGCATCGTCGCACTCGACGCGCCCGGCACGATGGTTCACGCGATGGGCAAGGACGCCGCCGCGCGCGTCACGCGACGCACCGTCGAGGCACTCGACGCGCTCGGCGAAAAGATCGTGCCGATGTCGTATTCGATGGCGTCGTTCGCGAAGCTGGGGCTGCTCGACGAGTTGATCGAAGGCATCGATGCCGATGCGCCCAGCGAGGCGCAGATCGAACGCGTGCGTCAGGTGCTGGCGGATTCGGCGCGAGCGGCACGTGAGGGATCGCGCGATCTGTCTCACCGGCTCCAGTCCGGCAACGCGAAAGCAACGCGTGCGGCTTCGATCGAAGTGCGCCGCCGCCTCGCCGAACAGTGGGATGCGTGATGCGGAGCTGCATCGCGCCGCCGGTGGTAGACCTCGCCTTCGATGAATCGACGCGAGCCGCGCATTCGTGCGGGGTGCAGCGGCGCGCACACGATCTACTGAAACTGCGCGGCCTGCATCACTTCGACGGCGAACCTGCGTGGGTGCGCGATGCGTTCTCGCGCGCGCCGTTTGGCGTCGTGCGGCGCGCGCAGGTCGCGGCGGGTTTCATCGCGATCGGCATCCGGGGAAAGAGCCGGGCCGAGCGCCACAGCGCGTGGGCTCACGATGCGGACGTCGAAGCCGTGTTCTCGCCTGAAGATCTCGTTGACGTTACGCCCGCGCCGGACCGTCATACGCTACCCGCCTTCGCCGCGCTCGCGGCATTGCGGCGCGACGCGGTCATCCTCAACGGGCTCGCCTGGGGACCGGCCGGCAGCGCGGGCTTCGAGCTTGCGACGCAGGTACCCACCGTGACGTCATCGAGCGATCTCGATCTGCTGATACGCGCGCCGGAGCGCCTGTCACATGACGCCGCACTCGCGTTGCTGGCGGAACTGCACGCGCATGCCGGACACACAGGCGTTCGCATCGACGCGCAACTCGAAACACCCGCGGGCGGCATCGCGCTCGCCGAGCTTGCCGCGGGCCGTGCACGCGTGATGGCGCGTCACGCGCACGGCCCGCGTCTCGTTGCCGATGCGTGGTCCGTCAGGATGGAGCCCGCGTGATGCTCGCGTTTGTCTTCCCCGGCCAGGGCGCGCAGCAGGAAGGTTATCTGCGCCGCCTCGCCGCCTATGCGCCAGCCAAACCGACATTCGACGAAGCGTCACATGTGCTGAACCTCGATGTGCTGACACTCGACACGGCCGAAGCGCTTCGCTCGACTGTGGCCGTACAGATCGGGATGGTCGTCGCGGGCGTCGCGACCGTGCGTACGCTCGCTGCGGAACATCTGACGCCGGACGTGAGCGCCGGGCTTTCCGTCGGTGCGTATGCGGCAGCGGTGAGCTGCGGCGCGCTCGCGTTCGACGACGCGCTTCGCATGGTGCGCAGGCGCGCCGAGCTGATGGAAACCGCGTATCCGTCGGGTTACGGCCTGACCGCGGTCAGCGGGTTGACCGAACACGAGCTGGAGAAGCTCGCCGCCGGTCACGCACGCGAAAGCGGCACACAGGTGTATATCGGCAACGTCAACGCGCCGCGCCAGATCGTGATGGCGGGCGCCGACGCGGCACTCGATATGTTCATCGAACGCGCGCTTCACGCGGGCGCGCGCAGGGCGACCCGGCTCGCGGTCAGCGTGCCTTCGCACTGTGAACTGCTCGCGCACGCAAGCGACGCGCTGCTCGACTTCGCGAAAGAAATTCCGTTTAGCGCGCCCATCAGTACGTACGTGGGCAATCGCGGCGGCCGCCCGCTGCACACCGCCGACGCGATTCGCGACGATCTCGCGACCAACATGCGCTACACCGTGCGCTGGTTCGACGCGCTGACGGTCATGATCGAAATGGGTACGCGTGTCGTGCTCGAAGCGTCGCCAGGGCAGGTGTTGACCGACATCACACGGGAAGCCTTTCCGGACGTCTCCGCGCTCGCGGCGAACACCATCGCGTTCGACCGGCTCGGCGCGACGTTGCGCCGTCGTATCGAGGCAGCCGGGCGCTGAGTGCCCGGGTTCGTCAAAACCGCCGGCAACGGCAACTCACTGCCGCAACGCGTTCAATACACGAACAGCGCAACGGCCAGGCCATGTCACCCGCTTATCTTCCCGCGTTCTGCAGGCCGCCCATCGCGTCGGGCCTTGAACCGGAATCGGCCGGCGCCTCATCGCGGGACGCGTGAACGCGACTGCGATCCACCGTCGCAACCGAAGGCGTCCCGCCGGCCCGGCGCGCACCGCGCGCGTGGCGCTCGATCAACCGTTGCAGCAGGCAGAACGCGCACAGCAGCGCGCCGATCACGATGCGCGTCCACCACGAACTGAGGGTGCCGTCGAAGGTGATCAGCGTCTGGATCGTGCCGAGAATGCCGACGCCGAACAGCGAACCGATCACATAACCGACGCCGCCCGTCAGCAGCGTTCCGCCGATCACCGTGGCCGCGATCGCGTCGAGTTCCATGCCCTGCCCCTGCAAGCCGTATCCCGACAGCACATAGAACGTGAAGACCGCGCCGCCCAGCGCGGAACAGAATCCGCTCAGCGCATAGACGCCGACTTTCGTGCGCGCAACCGGCAGCCCCATCAGCAGCGCCGAACGCTCGTTGCCGCCAATCGCGTAGACGTTGCGCCCGAAGCGCGTGAAATGCGCGATGAAGATCGCCGCGACGAGCGCCGCGAGCGCGATCAGCACGTTTGCGCTCACGGAGCCGGTGCCGATCTTCAGGCGATAGGCGGAAATGGCCTTGAAGGTCGGATCGGAAATCGTGATCGATTGCGTGGTGATGAGAAAGCACATGCCGCGCGCGAAAAACATCCCCGCGAGCGTCACGATGAACGGCTGCAACCGGAAGAAATGAATCAGCGCGCCCTGCACCGCGCCGAACAGCGCGCCCATCACGAGCACGACCGGCAGGATGACCCACACCGACAGATGCATGTGCTCGGAGAGCACCGCTTCGACGATCGTCGTGAGCGCAACCACCGAGCCCACCGACAGATCGATACCGCCGGCGATGATCACAAACGTCATGCCGATCGCGACAATCAGCAGGAACGCGTTGTCGACGAGCAGATCGAGCAGCACCTGCCACGAGAAGAACCCGGTGTACATCACCGAACCGAAGCCGAAGAGCGCGCAGAAAAGCGCGATCGTCACGGCAAGCGGCAAGGTGCGCGGATCGAACACGCGCGCGAACACGGCTGAAACGCGGCTCATCGTGCCACCCCGCGCTGCGTGAAGAGCGTCATCGCCATTGCACGCGCCGAAGGCGACTGGATCACGCTGACCGCCAGCACGACCGCCGCCTTGACGACGAGCGTCGCCTCGGGCGGCACGCCGATCGAATACGTGGTGTACGTGAGCGTCTGGATGATGAGCGCGCCGAGCACCGTCCCGGCGAAACTGAAGCGCCCGCCCAGCAGCGACGTGCCGCCGAGCGTCACGGCGAGAATCGCGTCGAGTTCGAGCAGGAGGCCGGCGTTGTTGCCGTCGGCGCTGCGCACGTTCGAGCTGATCAGGATGCCGGCGATCGCCGCCGTCAGCCCGGAAAACCCGTACACCGCAAAGACAATCGCCTTCGAGCGCAAACCGACCAGCCGCGTCGCGACAGGATTCACGCCGATCGCACGGATAAAGAGCCCGAGCGCCGTGCCTTCGACCAGCAGCGCCGTTGCCAGCACCGCGATGGTCGCGACCCAGACCGAAAACGGGATGCCGAACAGATAGCCGCCGCCGACGAACAGATAGCCGGGCGCGCCGATCGGAATGATCTGTCCGGCCGTAAGCAACTGGGCGACGCCGCGTCCGGCCACCATCAGGATCAGCGTCGCGATGATCGGCTGCATGCCGACGAACGACACCAGCAACCCGTTCCACATTCCGCTCAGCACGCCGACCACGAGCGCCGCGCACAGCGCCTGCGCGACGAGCCCAGGCGTCGGTATCGCGCTGGTGGACAGCGTCGCGGCGGCCGCCGCGCCGGCGATCGCGACCACTGCGCCGACCGAGATGTCGATGCCGCGCGTCGCGATCACGAGCGTCATGCCGGTCGCGACGAGCGCGAGCGGCGCCGCGCGGTTCAGGATGTCGATCGGCGCGCCAAACAGATGACCGTCGAGCATGCGGATCGACAGGAAACCCGGATTGACCCACAGGTCGAGCAGAAACAGCAGCACGAGCGTCACGCACGGCCAGAGAAGCTGTCGTTCGGCGCCTTCGCGCCCCAGCCAGTTGGGTGTCTTCATTCGGCGCTTCCTGCAATGAGTCGATAGATGTCGTCTTCGTTCGAGACGTTGCCCGCCACTTCCGCGATCTTGCGGCGGTCGCGCAGCACCGCGACGCGATGGCTCACGCGCACGACCTCACTGACTTCCGACGAGATGAACAGAATGCCGAGCCCCTTGCCGCACAGCGCGAGCATGCGGTCCATGATGTCGAACTTCGCGGCGACGTCGATGCCGCGCGTGGGCTCGTCGAGGATCAGGATTTTCGGTTCGGTGGCGAGCCAGCGCGCCAGCAGCGCCTTCTGCTGGTTGCCACCCGAGAGCAGGCCGATGGGCTGCTCCGCATCGGCGGCCTTGATGCCGAGGCGCTCGATCCACATGTCGGCCATCTCTCGCGCGCGGTGACGGCTGATCTTGCGCAGCCAGCCGCGCTTCGCCTGCAGCGCGAGCATGATGTTTTCGCGAATCGACAGCTCGGCGATGATGCCTTCCTTCTTGCGATCTTCCGGGCAATAGCCGATGCCGTGACGCACCGCATCGTGCGGCGAACGCAGCCGCACCACGCGGCCGTCGATGGTGATCGTGCCGCTGTCGGCGCGATCCGCGCCAAACAGAAGCCGTGCCGTTTCCGTGCGCCCGGAGCCGAGCAGGCCGGCAAGGCCGAGAATCTGCCCGGGCTGCACGTCGATATCGATCGGCTGGATCATCCCGCGTCGCCCGACGCCGCACAGTTCGACAAACGGCGGCACCGCCGACCTGTCCGCCGGCGCTTCGCGCGCGGCGTCCTTCAGGCGCGTGCTCATCCGTTCGTGCCCGACCATCTTCGACACCAGTTGGTCCGCCGACAGTTCGCTCGCGAGGTATTCGCCCTCGCGCTCGCCGTTGCGCATCACCGTGATGCGATCGGAAATCGCGTACGTCTGCTCGAGAAAGTGCGTGACGAACAGGATCGCGATACCTGACTGCTTAAGATTCCGAAGTATTTCGAAGAGTTGCGCGACTTCACCGTCGTCGAGGCTCGAGGTCGGTTCGTCGAGAATCAGCACGCGCGCGTCGACGGAGATCGCGCGCGCGATCGCCACCATCTGCTGCACGGCGATCGGATACGCGTCGAGCGATTTCGTCACGTCGAGCGCGACGTTCAGGCGCGCAAGCGCGGCCTCGGCGCGCTGCCGGATCACGCGCCAGTCGATGCGCCCGAACCGCTTCGGCTGGCGCCCCGCGAAAATGTTCTCCGCGACCGAAAGATTCGGGCACAGGTTCACCTCCTGATACAGCGTGCGGATGCCGGCCGCTTCCGCTTCCTGCGGCGACGAGAACTGCACGGCCGCGCCGCCCAGGTGGATTTCGCCGCCATCGGGCGCGAACACACCGGTGAGCACGTTGATCAGCGTCGATTTGCCCGCGCCGTTCTGTCCCATCAGCGTGTGAACCTCGCCGGGATACAGGCGGAAATCGACGTTCTGCAGCGCCTTTACGCCAGGAAACGTCTTGCTGATGCCGCGGGTTTCGAGGACCGGCACGCGTTCGCCCGCGGACGCCGGAACGGTTTCGGGCGCCGGGCGGGCGTCGGGGAATGGGGATTCAGAAGTCGAATGGGCCATAGACCTTGGATGGTCGGTTGAAAAGACGCCGTCCGTTGTCACAGCAACGGACGGCGTTGAGGCACCACACTGGAGAAACCTGCTACGACCTGTCCGAAAGCGCGATCAGTATTTACGCGTGGGCAGCGTCTGTGCCGCGACGCTCATCGGGAACACGGTCTCTTCGGTCAGAATGCGCTTCGGCAACGGCTTGCCGGCCACCACGTCCTTCACCGCCGACATCAGCTGCGGCCCGAGCAGCGGGCTGCACTCGACATCGACATTCATCTTGCCTGCCGCCATCGCCTGGAAGCCACCCTTCGTCGCATCGAACGAAACGACGACTACATCCTTGCCCGGATGCATGCCGGCTTCTTCCATGGCCTGGATCGCACCCAGCGCCATGTCATCGTTATGCGCATAAACTAAATTAATTTTATTTCCGTAAGTTTTGATAAACGCTTCCATGACCTGCTTGCCGCCCGCCAGCGTGAAGTCACCGCTTTGCGACGCGATGATCTTGAATTTCGGATCGTTCTTGATCACTTCGATCAGGCCGGAATGGCGGTCGTTCGCCGGTGCGGAACCGACGGTTCCCTGTAGTTCGGCGATGTTGACGGGGCCTTTGTCGTTTTTATAGTGATCTTCGATCCAGCGGCCGCCGCGCCGGCCTTCTTCCATGAAGTCGGAGCCGATCATCGTCACGTAGAGCGACTTGTCTTTCACGTCGATGTTGCGATCGGTCAGGATCACCGGGATTTTCGCGGCCTTCGCTTCGAGCAGCACCGGTTCCCAGCCCGACTCGACCACCGGCGAGAACGCTATGACGTCGACCTTCTGGGCGATGTACGAGCGGATCGCCTTGATCTGGTTTTCCTGCTTTTGCTGGGCGTCGGAGAATTTGAGGTTGATCTTCGCGTCCGCGGCGGCGGACTTCACCGATTCGGTGTTGGCCGTGCGCCAGGCGCTTTCGGCACCTACCTGCGCAAAGCCCAGGGTGATCTTCTTGTCCTCCGCCTGCGCGCTGAAGGCGGAGAGAGTGAGCGTGCTCGCGCCCACGCAGGCCGCGATTACACGCAACGCGGTGCGTCGTGAAATGGTCATGACTGTCTCCTGATCTTTGTTCTGTGTAGGTTCGCCCCGCCTGCTGGCCGTGCCGGCCGGGGACGAAACCAAGCGTAGTGGCTCCCCTCCTCATCGTCCAATCATTAGATTTGCGCAACCCATACCAATTCTGGTATCGACACGCGCTCCGCATTGCAGGAAGCGGGATCGCGGCGGCGAAGGCCGGCCGCTATTCGCGCGGTGTCACGAGACGAAACGTCAGATTGATGCGCTCGCCCTGCACGCGCGGCTCTTTCGGCACGCGATGCCGCCATTGCGCCTGCGTTTCGCCGCGCATCACGAGCAGGCTGCCGCCCTTGAGCGCATACGACTGCACGACGCCGGTCCGGTTGTGCTTCAGGTCGAACGTGCGCGCGACGCCCAGACTCACCGACGCAATCACCGGCTGCGCGCCGAGTTCGGCCTCGCGATCGGCGTGCCAGCCCATGCTGTCGTTGCCGCCGCGATAGCGGTTAAGCAGCACGCTGTTGAATCGCGCGCGGCAGGTGGCCTCGGCGGCGGCCTTCAGTTCGGCGACGGCCGGCGTCCACGCATCCGGCACGTTGCGGATTCCCGAGTACACGTAGACCGCGTCTGGCTCGCCCTGCCACGCGGTCAGCCGGGGCAGCGGCACACGGCCGGCGGGCGTCATCATCGTGTCCTGCTTCCACGCGACTTCGTCGACGATTTGCGCGAGCGTCGCGGCGGCGATTTCGGGCGAAAGCCAGTCGGGATACCAGTCGACGTCGGGGGCGGGAAGATCGTTGAAGAGGCCGGACATAAATACACTTCAGGCGAACACGTCACCGTGAATTCGTTAAAGGGAAACCCTCGTTATCATGAAGGCCGAAACTGGCGTGCGTCGTCCGCCATTTTGCGCTTTCATTTCGTCTTCTCACCTTGCGAGGTTTTCATGACGCTCTCGAACGAAGCACTCGATCAACTGTTTCGCACCGCCCGGACGCACAACCGCTGGCTGCCGAAACCCGTCGACGACACGCTGCTGCGGCAGCTCATCGAACTCACGCAGCTTGGCCCGACGTCCGCGAATTCGAGTCCTGGCCGCTTTGTGTTCGTGAAGACGCCCGAGGGCAAGGAAAAGCTGCGTCCGGCGCTCGCGCCCGGCAACCTGGACAAGACCATGGCCGCGCCGGTCACCGTGATCGCGGCAATGGACACCGCGTTCTACGAGCATCTGCCGAGGCTCTTTCCGCAGGTCGATGCGCGCAGCTGGTTCGTCGGCAACGAAACGCTCATCGCCGACACCGCGTTTCGCAACGCGACGCTGCAAGGCGGCTATCTGATCATGGCCGCGCGGGCGCTCGGTCTCGACGCGGGCCCGATGTCCGGCTTCGACCAGAAAACGGTCGATGCGGCGTTCTTCGCCGGCACGACGGTGAAGTCGAATTTCCTGATCAATCTGGGTTATGGCGACGCGACGAAACTGCATGCGCGCAACCCGCGTCTCACGTTCGACGAAGCCGCGAAAATCGTTTGAGCCGGCGCTCCCGCGAATGCAGGCGTGACCGTGTCAGCCAGGTCATGGCGCGCCGGCATTCAGGTGAGAAGCGCCACGTAGAAAACCGCTGCGCCGATCAGGGCGCCGACAAAGCAGAAGCCCTCTTCCGCCTCGTCACCGTTCGAGCGTAGCCACGCGCCCACGAAGCCGAAGAATCCGGCGATACCCAGCGCGACGCAGACCATCACGACGTCGAAGAGCGCGCTTCGGCCGAGTTCGGAGAATTCGATCTGCCGGACGCCGAAATACAGCGCGAGCGCCATCAGCGAGAGCACCACCAGCGGCAGCATCACGTGGCTACCTTCGCGACCCACGTGATGCACGTGGTGCCCCGCATGACCGTCCGTGTGGCCGTCATGCGCAACCGTCCGTGTCGTTTTCATCATCCGTCTCCCGCATCGCCCGCTGAATCTGGCGATAGATCGAACCATGAACGTCATCGGTATGGACCGTCGCGGCGCCGGACAAAAATCCCGCTCCGCGAGACGGACAACACGCTCAGCCGTCACACGGTTCAATTTGAGAATAGTCGATCTCGACACGCAATTCAAAACCTGTTTAGTTCACAAACGCGCGAACGTCCGCGGCGCTCCGCATGCTGCGATGCAGGAAATCCGGCGTGCGTCACGACGCGCCTGCCCGGCCGCCCGAGGCCGTTGACAGAACCGGTTCTGGCGGTCGCCGGCACCGCTATCGAACTCTCGGTAGAATGATCTGCCTGCAATTCATCTCCAGGTACCGCGGCGCGTCATCCAGCGCCAGTGCTTCCTTCCGCGTCCCTGACCTTCCCTATGCGCCGATCATTTTCGTTTCTGGCCCGCTTCATCTTCGTCGGTATCCTGCTGCACATTTACGTCGGATTTCGCCTGATTCCGGATCTGCCGGTCAGCACGACATGGCGTGTGCTCGCCGCGCTGTGGCTGGTGCTTTCGGTGTTCGTGATTCCGCTCGGGATGCTCGCGCGCACGATCAGGCGCCAGCCGCTCGCCGATCGTCTCGCGTGGATCGGCCTGATGGGCATGGGCTTCTTCTCGTCGCTGCTGGTGCTCACGCTCGCGCGCGATCTGCTGCTCGCCTCGCTGCTGACGATCGACGCAATCTGGCCGCATGCGCTCGCGCTCGCGGCCTGGCGAACCAGCACGGCCGCGGCCGTTCCGCTGCTTGCGCTGCTCTCCACCGCGATCGGACTTTTCAACGCGCGTCGCCGGGCACGCGTGGTCACGATCGATGTGCCCATCGACAACCTGCCCGCCGCGCTCGACGGCTTCACGATCGTCCAGATCAGCGACATTCACGTCGGCCCGACCATCAAGCGCAGCTACGTCGATGCAATCGTCGATGCGGTCAACAAGCTGACGCCCGACCTGATCGCAGTGACGGGCGATGTCGTCGACGGCAGCGTCGAGCAGCTGGCGGTGCACACGCGTCCGCTGTCGCGGCTTTCCGCGTTGCACGGCACGTATCTCGTGACGGGCAACCACGAGTACTACTCCGGCGCGCATGCGTGGATCGACGAATTTCGCCGGCTTGGCCTGACGGTGCTGATGAACGAACACGTCGTGGTCGAGCACAAGGGCGCCCAGGCCATCATCGCGGGCGTGACCGACTATTCCGCCGGACATTTCGATCCCGCGCATCGCAGCGATCCGGCCGCCGCATTGACAGGCGCGCCTGGCGACGTGCTGATTCGCGTGCTGCTCGCGCACCAGCCGCGCAGCGCGGAAGCCGCCGCCGACGCCGGCTTCACGCTGCAGCTCTCGGGACATACGCACGGTGGCCAGTTCTTCCCATGGAATTTCTTCGTGCGGCTTCAGCAGCCGTTCACGGCGGGCCTCGCGCGCATGAACGGCCTGTGGGTCTATACGAGCCGCGGCACCGGCTACTGGGGGCCGCCAAAGCGACTCGGCGCGCCCTCGGAAATCACCCGCGTGCGGCTCGTACACGCTGAAGGCATCTGACACACCGGGCCGGCCGCAATGGCCGGCTGTATCTCGCGTTCCAAGCACGAGGCGTAACGCCAGGCCCGATCCTTGCGTCAGTCATCGCGGTGATTATCGATGGAGCCCGCAATGACAACCCAAGCACGCACGACACCCCCGGATCTCGAGCATCCGGAACCCGCCACGCACAGCGACAACGAGAAGAGCAGGATGCCTGAGCGCCGGGACGAAGGGCGCAAGCAGGCGCCGAACGACCGTCCCGGCAAGAAGCCCGGCGAAGGCGAGACACCCGTCGGCTGAAAAATCTACACGCGACGGGTAGTTCAGGCGGCAAATTCCGCGGTTCCGCATGCGGCGCGTCCGCGCAACGGCGGCTCCGCTCCCTGAGCGCATACGATCAGCTTCACGGCAAAAAACCACACCGGCCAAAGAAGGCCCACTCATCCAGCCCGGACTCTTTCATGGCCAACGATATCCGCATCGCCGAAGGCTCGCCGTTCCCGCTCGGCGCCACGTGGGACGGACGCGGAGTCAACTTCGCGCTGTTCTCCGCCAACGCGACGAAAGTCGAATTGTGTCTCTTCGACGAGCGCGGCGAGAAGGAACTGCAGCGCATCGAGCTGCCTGAATACACTGACGAAGTCTGGCACGTCTACCTGCACGATCCCGGACCCGGCGCCGTGTACGGCTACCGTGTACACGGGCCGTATGAACCTGAAGCGGGCCACCGCTTCAACGCGAACAAGCTGCTGCTCGACCCGTATGCGAAGGCGCATGTCGGCACGCTGAAATGGGATCCGGCCGTGTTCGGCTACACGCTGAACGCCGAAGGCGACGACCTCACGTTCGACGAGCGCGACAGCGCGCCCTTCATGCAGAAATGCCAGGTCGTCGACCAGTCGTTTACCTGGACGCACGCGACTCGCGTACGCGTGCCGTGGGAACGCACGATCTTCTACGAGACGCACGTGCGTGGCTACACGAAGCGACATCCCGCCGTGCCGGAGTCGCTGCGCGGCACGTTCGCCGGGTTGACGCAGAAGGAAGTCGTCGACCATATCAGGCGGCTCGGCGTTACGTCGGTGGAACTGATGCCGATCCAGTCGTTCGTCAACGACAGCTATCTGCTCGACAAGGGACTCACGAACTACTGGGGCTACAACACGATCGGCTTCTTCGCGGCGGACCCGCGTTTTTTTTCGCGCGGGGGCGGGCAGATCGCCGAGTTCAAGGAGATGGTCGACCATCTGCACGAGGCCGGCCTCGAAGTGATTCTCGACGTCGTGTACAACCACACCGCCGAAGGCAACGAGCGCGGCGCGACGCTGTCGTTTCGCGGCATCGACAACGCGTCGTACTACCGGCTGATGCCTGACGAGCCGCGCTATTACATCAACGATACCGGCACCGGCAACACGTTGAACCTGGCGCATCCGCGCGTGCTGCAGATGGTCACCGACAGCCTGCGCTACTGGGTGACGGAGATGAACGTCGACGGTTTCCGCTTCGATCTGGCGACGATTCTCGGCCGCGAGGATCACGGCTTCGACGAAGGCGGCGGCTTTCTCGACAGTTGCCGGCAGGACCCCATCCTGTCGAGCGTGAAGCTGATCGCCGAGCCGTGGGACTGCGGCCCGGGCGGCTATCAGGTGGGCGGTTTTCCGCCAGGCTGGGCCGAGTGGAACGACCGCTTTCGCGACACGACGCGCGCATTCTGGAAAGGCGACGAAGGGATCGCATCCGAACTCGCCGCGCGCATGACCGCCTCCGGCGACAGGTTCAACCGGCGCGGCCGGCGCCCGTGGTCGAGCGTCAACTTCGTCACCGCGCACGACGGCTACACGCTGACCGATCTGGTCTCGTACAACGACAGGCACAACGAGGCAAACGGCGAAGACAACAAGGACGGCCACTCCGACAACCGCTCATGGAATTGCGGCGTCGAAGGTCCCACTGACGACGCGGACATCCGCACGTTGCGCGAGCGGCAAAAGCGCAACCTGCTCGCGACGCTGCTGCTGTCGCAGGGCACGCCCATGCTGCTTGCGGGCGATGAATCCGGGCGCACGCAACACGGCAACAACAACGCGTATTGTCAGGATAACGAGGTGAGCTGGCTCGACTGGGAAGGCATCGACGCCGACGGCCACGCGCTGACCGACTTCGTCAACAAGCTCACCACGCTGCGGCACGCACTGCCCGTCTTGCGACGCGGCCGTTTTCTGGTCGGCGAATACAACGAGGCGCTCGACGTCACCGACGTCAAATGGATGAGCCCATCGGGCGAGGAACTCTCGCCCGGACAATGGGACGATCCGTCGATGCGCTGCTTCTGCATGCTGATCGACGGCCGCGCGCAGGCGACCGGCATCCGTCGCCCCGCTGCCGACGCGACGCTGCTGATCGCGATGAACGCGCATCATGACGTGGTCGGCGTGAAGCTGCCTGAGATCGCGGGCAGCCAGCAATGGACCTGCCTCATCGACACCAATATGCCAGTGCGCGAAGAACTGCCGGAATACGACTCGGGCGATATCTATCAGATCACGGGTCGCTCGCTCGTGCTGTTCGCGCTGCACGCGCGCGGCAGCACACAGCGCGTGTTCGACCGTCTCGCGGAAAACCTGGTCGAGGATCCGGCCAGCGGCGGGAAGTAATCAGAAACGGAAGAAGGCGATGAACGCCCTGGCATCGCCGCGGCCGTCGAAGACGCCCAATGCACCGCTCAGGCGCCCCGACACCCCGCGTCGTGGTAAAACGCATGCTGACCCAGCATCGAAAGGACAAGAACCGCATCATGGATGGCAACAAATCGCTGCATCAAACATCGTTTTATCTGCTGCTGTTCGCTGTGTCCGTTGCGCTGTGCTTTATCCTCGCTCCGTTTTTCAACACGATTTTCTGGGGCACCATTCTTGCCCTCATCTTTCAGCCCGTGCAGCGCCGGCTTCTGGTCCGCCTCGGCCGTCGCCGCAATCTGGCGGCGTTCATCACGCTGCTGCTGTGTGTCGTCATCGTGATCCTGCCCCTGACGCTGGTTGCCGGCACGCTCGTGCAACAGGGCTCGCTCGTGTACAGCCAGATGAAGTCGGGCAACCTGAACTTCGGCAATTACTTCGACCACATCGTGCATGCGCTGCCGCTCTCCGTGCAGCATGTACTCGGTCAGGTCGGACTCACCGACATCTCCGACCTGCAGCGCAAGCTCACGGCCGGCGCGGCGCAGATCAGCCAGTTTCTCGCGGGCCAGGCGTTGAGCATCGGGCAGAACACGCTGCAGTTTCTGGTCAGCTTCGGCGTCATGCTTTATCTGCTGTTTTTTCTCGTGCGCGACGGGCGCGAAATATCCCGCCTGATCCGCGAAGCCATTCCACTCGACGAAAACCGCAAGCAACATCTGCTGCGCAAATTCACGACCGTCGTGCGCGCCACCGTCAAGGGCAACGTCGCGGTGGCGCTCGTGCAGGGCGGCCTGGGCGGGATCGCATTCTGGGTCATCGGCATCCAGGGCGCGCTGCTGTGGGGCGTGATGATGGCGTTTCTTTCGCTGCTGCCGGCGATCGGCGCGGCGCTGATCTGGGGACCCGTCGCGATCTATTTCCTGCTGACGGGCGCGCTCGCCAAAGGGCTCGGGCTGATCGCGTTCTGCGCGATCGTGATCGGCATGGTGGATAACGTGCTGCGCCCGATACTCGTCGGCAAGGACACGAAGATGCCCGACTGGGTCGTGCTGATCTCGACGCTGGGCGGCATGGCGCTCCTCGGCATCAACGGATTTGTGATCGGTCCGCTCGTCGCTGCACTGTTCATGAGCTGCTGGGATCTGTTCACGCGCGACAAACACGGCGCTTCGATTGAAGAATGAGGCGCTGCGGGGTCGCGTGGCTTCGTGCGGCGCGGCCCTGGATTCGCCTGGGTGGGCGGCCTTACGGATGTCGCCTTATGGGTTGACCCGCGTCGGCGCAAAGGCCTAAAATCGCGCCATTCTTTTTTAACAGGAAACCATCGTGGACAGTAGTTCGAGTCGAACCTCGATCCAGCAGGCCGCCTGACGGCAAGACTTCCGCGACAACGTTTCACTGCCGCCGTCTTGCCCTCTGGCAGACGGTGCGCGTCAAATTCTTTCCCGTGTACTGTTTCTGATTTCGGCATCCTGCCGCGGAGCGATTGCGTTCGACCTTTTGCTTCGCAAGCTCACGCTCGCAAGCATCGCGGCACCTGACGTCGCGCGCTGATATTCGCGCAACTGTCACGTGTTTCGTTCAACCTGCAAGTTTTGCCCGCGCATTCCCCGATTGCACGACGCGTTGCTGCGTTGTCCCATCGTCACGTCTCGCGCGGGCGGGCATGAACAGTCGTACTCCAATCATGACATTCGACCTTGTCCTGCGGCTCGCGGCCGCTTTCATCTGTGGCGTCGCGATCGGTCTCGAACGCCAGATGCGCCAGCGCAACGCCGGCCTTCGCACCATCACGCTCGTCGCGAGCGGCGCGTGTCTCTTCGTCCTGCTCGGCGTGCTGACCGGCAACGGCACCGCGGGTGTCACGCAGATCGCCGCCTATGTCGTCTCCGGCGTCGGCTTTCTCGGCGGCGGCGTAATCATGCGCGACAAGGGCTCTATTCAGGGCATCAACACCGCCGCGACGCTGTGGTGTTCCGCGGCGGTCGGCGTGCTGTGCGGCGCCGGGCACTATGGCCCGGCGCTCGCCGGCACCGTCGTCGTACTGCTGACGAACACCCTTCTGCGCGGGGTAAGCCGCATGATCAACTCGATACCCGTGTCGAACGCGGACCTCGTGCGCGAGTACGCACTGACGGTCGTCTGCCGCGAGGACAGCGAAATCCACATCCGTACCCTGCTGTCGAATTCGATGTACTCGACGCCGCTGTCGTTTCAGAGCCTCCTCAGCGAGGACGTCGACAACCAGACTGGACGTATCCGCGTCACGGCAACGCTCAAGCTGCATCCGAAAGACCAGCCCAAGCTCGAACAGATGGCGAGCCGCATCAGCATGGAGAAAAGTGTGTCGAGCGTAAGCTGGGTCGCGAAAGAAGCCGAGCCCACTCCAGAGTGACGCGGTCCTTTCTTGCGTGAATCGGCGTATTTCGACGTACCCGTCACGCGGATTTTTTGCTTCGACGATGGGCACGCCCCGCTCCGTTAGCGTGATCGTTCACGCTAAAAACATAGGAGTGCATCGTACGAAATATGACGTCGTTGTCTGGGTGATCGGCGCGATCACGGGCTGGCTGGCTTGCTGGCATCCTTGCGGAAGATGACGTCCGGACTGCTCGTCGACATTGTTATCGGTGTCGTCGGCGCGTTTGTCGACGGCAGACTTGTGCGCGCGCCCGGCATTTCAACCGGCAGTGGGTAAATCACTTCGATCGATAACACTGTGATCCGCGCCGTGGTTCTACTCGTGATCAAACCGGCCTGAAGCTGGCTGCCGGCGGTTACCTGATCGTGATTGGCAGAAGTCAGGCGATCACAGTCGCCTGACTTCTGCCGCTTCCACCGCGAGACCTACGATGCCAACGATGCAATCGTGTTGCGGTGCAGCGTATGTCGTTCCGATACATCAGGTCGGCGTGAAAACTATGGGTTTCGCACGAGCCATGAATTTGCTTATGCGACATTGATCTATACCGCGCGCCTGGAGCGGCTACAGTTGATGTGTGCCATTCCATCGTGCTGAGTGATCGACACCGGGAGGAACGCCATGAGCATCTGGAAGCCGGACCCGAGTTTTTATCCGTCGCCCCGACTCGCCGCGCAGGCTCCGCCCGAAAAGCTCGCATACGTCGCGGCTTTCGATCCCGATCGCAATCTGCCGGACGCTATCGAAATCGTCGACGTCGATCCGGGTTCACCGGATTACGCCAGCATCGTCGGCACGTTGCCGATGCCGAATACCGGCGACGAGCTGCATCATTTTGGGTGGAACGCGTGCTCGTCGTGTCTGTGTCCGAATGCGCCGCATCCGCACACCGAGCGACGCTATCTGGTCGTGCCAGGACTACGCTCGTCGCGCATCTACATCATCGACACGAAGGCCGATCCGCTTAAACCGGGCATCGTCAAGATCATCGAGCCGGAGGCGATCGCGAACCGCACCGGCTATTCGCGGCCGCATACGGTGCATTGCGGGCCGGGCGGCATCTACGTGACGGCGCTGGGAAGCGCTGACGGCGGCGCACCAGGCGGAATTTTCCTGCTCGATCCACAAAGCTTCGAGCCGCTGGGGCGCTGGGAAGTCGATCGCGGCCCACAGCAGCTCGCTTACGACGGCTGGTGGCACCTCGGCTACGACACGCTCGTGACGAGCGAATGGGGAACGCCCGACACGTTCGAAAACGGCCTGATTCCTGAAGTGCTGTTAGGTGGGCGCTACGGCCGCAAGCTGCATTTCTGGGACCTGACGCGACGCAAGCATCTGCAGGAAATCGATTTCGGTCCCGAGTATCAACTCGTTTTCGAACTACGGCCGGCACACGATCCGACCAAGACTTATGGTTTCGTCAACTGCGTGATCAGCCTGAAGGATCTGTCGTCGTCGATATGGGTCTGGTATCGCGACGGCAATGCGTGGGCGGTGCGCAAGATCATCGATATTCCCGCTGAGCCGGCCAGTGCAGACGTCCTGCCACCCGTTCTGCAGTCGTTCGGCGCCGTGCCGCCGCTCGTGACAGACATTGATCTCTCGATGGACGACCGCTTTCTGTACGTTTCGTGCTGGGGCACCGGCGACCTGCTGCAATACGACGTATCGGACCCATTCGCACCAAAGCTGACAGGCAAGGTCCGGATTGGCGGCATTGTTTCGCGCGCTTCGCATCCGACCGCACCGGACAACGCGCTAAACGGCGGCCCGCAAATGGTGGAGATCAGCCGCGACGGCAAGCGCGTGTATTTCACCAACTCGCTGTACGGCGCCGTCGATCCGCAATTTTATCCGGAGGGCATCGACGGCTGGATGGTCAAGCTAGACGCCGATGCCGATGGCGGCCTCGCGTTCGATCCAAAATTCTTTCTCGAATGGCCTGCGGGACATCGGCCTCACCAGATCCGGCTGCAAGGCGGCGACTGTTCGTCCGATTCCTACTGCTACCCGTGACATCAATAGATCTTTCGACGTCGCCGTGGTGGACGTGGGCTGTCGTCGCCGGGCTCGGCGTGTTTCACGGACTCAACCCGGCGATGGGCTGGCTTTTCGCAGTCGCGCTCGGTCTTTACCGCCGAAGTCGACGTGTCGTGCTGCTCTCGCTGATCCCGATTGCGCTTGGTCACGCGATGGCTGCTGCGTGTGTACTGGTTGCGGGCCTGTCATTGAGCATGTCGATCGATCATCATGTACTGAACAGGATTTGCGGCGTGGTCCTGATCGGATGGGCTGCCTGGCACGCACTACGCGGACATCAGATGCGCTCGCGAGTGGGCATGCAAGCGAAATTCGCAGGACTGACGGCGTGGTCTTTCATCATGTCCGGCGTACACGGTGCGGGACTCATGCTGATTCCGGCGCTCCTGCCCGTTTGCGATGGTTTTTCGGGCGTGTCGTCGACGTCAGCGCTGCCAGGTGTGCGTGGGCTGCTTGCTGACGTCGGGCCTGTCGCTGCCGTTGCAGTTGCCGCTTTGACAGTTCACACAATGGCGATGCTTCTCACGACGGGGATTGTGTCGCTACTGGTTTTCGACCAGTTCGGCGTGGCGTGTCTGCGTACGAAATGGATAAACTTCGATTTGATGTGGACTGCATCGCTCGCTGGATGCGGAGTCATACAACTCGGAATTTAGGCGAGTTCGAGTCTAAATAAATGGTGTTGGCGACAATTTCCCCGACGGAACGTTGTAACGTCAATGATGCCCTTCTGCCGGTTGGGTCGACGTACTGGGTGCGTCTGTCGCAGCGCTATCTGGGGCGGGCGGGGTGAGTTGAGGGGGATGGTGGAGACGCGGACGGAGGGTGAGGCTCCGCGCCGTCCGGCTGGACCTGCCGCAGGGGGCCTGAGGTCGGCCACGCTATATGGATGGCCGGGGGCCGTAATAGGTAATGGCCGTAAACGCAGAAACCCCACCTTTAGGGGGTGGGGTTTCTGTTGCTGCTGGGGAGCCTGACGATTACCTACTTTCACACGGGCAATCCGCACTATCATCGGCGTGGAGTCGTTTC
>NZ_FNRQ01000011.1 GCF_900107685.1 Paraburkholderia sartisoli
GCGGAAACGCTGTCGTTGACGCTGCCGGCGGTGGTCACCACCGATCTGCGCCTGAACGAGCCGCGCTACGTGACGCTGCCCAACATCATGAAGGCGAAGAAGAAGCCGCTGGAGACGCTCAAGCCCGAGGATCTCGGGGTGGACGTCACGCCGCGTCTGAAGACGCTGAAGGTGGTCGAGCCGCCGAAGCGCAGCGCCGGCGTGAAGGTGGCGGATGTGAAGACGCTGGTCGAGAAGCTGAAGACCGAAGCCAGGGTGCTGTAAGGAGACGGACGAAATGACGAATCTTGTAATAGCAGAACACGACGGCGCTTCGATCAAGGCAGCGACGTTGAACACGATCGCGGCGGCGCAGAAGATCGGCGGCGACATTCACGTGCTGGTGGCGGGCCACAACGCACAGGGCGCGGCGGACGCGGCGGCGAAGATCGCAGGCGTGAGCAAGGTGCTGCTGGCCGACGCCGCACAACTCGAAGCAGGCCTGGCAGAAAACGTCGAGGCGACGGTGCTGGCGCTTGTGCAAGACCCGGCGAAGCATTATTCGCACATCCTCGCGCCGGCCACCGCGTACGGCAAGAACATCGCGCCGCGCATCGCGGCGAAGCTCGATGTCGCGCAGATCAGCGACATCACCGCGGTGGACAGCGCCGACACGTTCGAGCGCCCGATCTACGCGGGCAACGCGATCGCCACGGTCCAGTCGCAGGACGCGATCAAGGTGATCACGGTGCGCACGACCGGCTTCGACCCGGTTGCAGCAGAGGGCGGCAACGCAACGGTGGAGAAGATCGAAGCCGCCGCCGACACGGGCCTGTCGCAGTTCGTGAGCCGTGAAGTGACGAAACTGGACCGCCCGGAATTGACCTCGGCGAAGATCATCGTATCGGGCGGGAGGGGGCTTGGCAGCGGCGAGAACTACACGAAGGTGCTGGAGCCGCTGGCCGACAGGCTGAACGCGGCGCTGGGCGCATCGCGCGCGGCGGTCGACGCGGGGTTCGTGCCGAACGACTACCAGGTGGGCCAGACGGGCAAGATCGTGGCGCCCCAACTGTACGTGGCGGTGGGCATCTCGGGGGCGATCCAGCATCTGGCGGGCATGAAGGACTCGAAGGTGATCGTCGCGATCAACAAGGATCCGGAAGCGCCGATCTTCAGCGTCGCCGACTATGGTCTGGTGGGCGATCTTTTTCAATCCGTTCCCGAACTCTTCGATGAGCTGACATAAGCTGACGTGAGTTAAAGGGAACCGGGTGGCACTGACCAATAACCCCGAGCATGGGCGAAACAGGAATGGAGACGTTTTATCTTGCCATTGACGTCGGCACCGGCAGCGTACGCGCAGCTCTGGTCGATGCGCGTGGCGCAATACGCAGTCTCGCCGCGCGCGAGCACGAGCAGATCGTGCCGCGCTATGGCTGGTCGGAGCAACGGCCCGCGGACTGGTGGGACGGCGCCGTGCATGCCATCCGCGAAGTGCTCGGCAGCACACCTGGTGCGGCGAACAACATTGCAGCGGTATGCGCGTGCGGCCAGATGCACGGCACGGTGCTCATTGATGCCGACGGCCACCTGACCCGCGAAACCGCGCCGCTCTGGAACGACAAGCGCACGCTCGCTCAGGTCGAAGCCTTCCGCAAACGCCATGACGCAGCATCGTGTCTCGCGCGGACTGCGAATCCCGCCACACCCGCGTGGCCGGGTTTCAAGCTGCAGTGGATCAAGGCGCACGAACCGGACGCCTATGAACGTGCCAGCACCGTGTTCATGCCGAAAGACTATGTGAATTTTCGTCTGACCGGGGAGCGCGCCTGCGACTGGACGGATGCATCCACTACTTTCCTGATGGATCCCGTCACGCGCACATGGTCGCAGACGATGCTGGATGCGCTTGGACTCGACGGGCGCAAGATGCCCGCCATCCGCGCGCCGCTCGATCTGCTCGGCAGCGTGACCGCAGGTGCCGCAGCGGCGACGGGGTTGCGCGAAGGAACACCCGTGCTGGTCGGCGGGGCCGATTACCCGGTGTCCGTGCTCGGCTCCGGTGTGTACGCACCCGGACTTGCGTCGGATATCACCGGGACGTCTTCCATCATCACGGTGATTGCAGACAAGCCCATGCTCCATCCCGAAGTGTCTAACCTTGCGACCTGCGAAGGGCTATGGGGCCGCTTCATGCTCCTCGATTCGGGCGGCGACGCGATGCGCTGGGCACGTCGCGCGTTCCACGAAAACACGCTCTCTTATGACACCGTCGCTCAAAAGGCGGCGAGTGCGCCGGTCGGATCGGAAGGGTTGTTTTTCCTGCCGTATCTGACGGGCGAGCGGTTAGGCGAGCATTCCAATTCGCGCGCGCAGTTCTTCGGAATCGCAGCGAAGCACGGGCTCGCGCATCTGCATCGCGCGGTGCTTGAGGGCGTGGCGTTTGGCGTGCGCCGGCACATCGCGCTGCTTCAGTCGCCGGGAGCGACCATCGAGCGGCTCGTTGCCGCGAGCGGTGGCGCGAAGGCGGCGCTGTGGCTCGAGATCAAGGCGAGCATGTACCGCACACCGATTCTCGTGCCCGCTGAGGTGGAGTGCGGCGTGATGGGCTGCGCGATCCTCGCGGCTACCGCGCACGGTCAGTTCGCGAACCTGGGCGCCGCGGTCAACGCGTTTGTCCGTTTTGAGCGCGAAGTTCAGCCGGACCCTTACGCAAGCGATACCTACGACCGCATGATGCCCATCTTCGAGCGTTTGTACCTGCATTCGCAGCAGTTTTACGACGATCTCGATTGTCTCTCCCAGGATGACGCATGACCCTCACTCGAAACATCAAGGCCATTCTCTGGGACATGGACGGCACGCTCGCCGAAAGCGAAGCGCTGCATCTGCATACGTTGGTGAGGGCGCTCGCGTATCACGGCATTGAGGCTGGCGACGAACTGCATCCGCTGATCTTCGGCAAAACCGGTCAGCAAGTACACACGCTGTGCTGCGAGCGTTTTGGACTGTCGACGGATTTCGGCGCATGGTCCGCGTTTCGTGCGCGTTGCTACCTCGAAGCCGCACCGTCAATCAGGCCGCGTGCGGGTGCGCTCGACGTCTATCACGCGGCAAAAAGCGCGGGCATCGCGCAGGCCATCGTATCGAACTCGTCGCGCATGCTGCTCGAAGCGAATCTTGCCGCGCTTGGTTTGCAGGAGCCGCAGCTAGTGACGGTGAGCGCCAACGACGTAAGAGCCGGCAAACCCGATCCCGAGCCGTATCAACGCGCAGCGTGGTTGCTGCGCGTGAATCCGGAAGAAACGATTGCCATAGAAGACAGTCCGACGGGTGCGCTTGCGGCCATTGCTGCTGGCATGCGATTGCTCGCATGGCCGCAGGACGAGGCGGGTGCCGCACTGTTTCATCCAGCCGCGCAAATCGTGCGCTCCGCGCAGGAGCTGGCCGCCGCGCTCGATCTTCCTTTATTCACCACGAGCTGACACGATCATGTTAAGAACCAGTGTTTTTCCATCGCGCTACGTGCAGGGCGCCGGCGCGCTCGATTCACTCGACGTCGAACTCGCGCGCCTCGGCACGACCGCGGCGTGTCTTGTCGACAGCAACGTGGCCGCGCTGCTCGAACCGGCTTTGGCACGCGCGACCCATGTCGCGCTGAAGGTGCGTGCGGTGCAGGCTGCCTGCACCGAGCAATCCATCGCCGCCACGGCGGCATGGATCAACGCGTCCGGCGCGGATATCGTGGTGTCGTTCGGCGGCGGCAAGGTAGTCGACACAGGACGTGCCGCCGCTGACGATCTCCGTTTGCCATTCGTGTGCGTGCCGACCATTGCGGCATCGGATGCGCCGTGCTCGTCGCTGGCGGTGATCTATGACGACGCGGGGCGCGTGGTGCGTGACCGCTTCGTCCGACGCAACCCGGATCTGGTGCTGCTCGATTCCAGCCTGATCGTGCGGGCGCCGGTACGGTTCTTTATCGCAGGCATAGGCGATGCGCTGGCGACGTTCTACGAAGCCGACGCCTGCCGTCGTTCGGGGGCATCGAACCTGTGCGGGGGACGCGGCACGGCGTTCGCATTCGAAGCCGCACGGTTGTGTCGCGATACGCTATTCGCACACGCGGTGCAGGCGGTAGCGGACTGCCGCAATCAAACCGTCACGGCCGATTTCGACGCCACGCTCGAAGCAACCGTCTTGCTGTCCGGCATCGGCTTTGAATCGGGCGGCGTCGCGGCGGCGCACGCCATTCATCATGGACTCGCAGATCTGCCGTCGTCGCACACGCTGTTGCACGGCGAGAAAGTCGCAATCGGCACGCTTGCCTCGCTGTTTCTATGGCCGGTGTCCGGGGAAGAGCGTCAACGCGTGTTCCGCTTCTGCCGCGCGGTCGGTTTGCCGACGCGCCTCGCTGACGTCAACGTCGATGTCGAAGATGAAACCGCCCTGGAAGCCGTGGCGCAGCGTGCATGCCGCACCGGCGAAATCATCCATAACGAGCCGTATCCGGTTGACGCTGCGATGGTCGTGGCCGCCTTGAAGGCGATGGACCACTACGCGCGTTTGCTGGACAGCATGAACGAACCCGAACAACGTGAACAGGAGACAACCTGATGACAGCAATGGAAAGCGTGCAGGTGCGTGGGCAGGAAGTTAACGCCTTCCGGCCCGGCTTGTTTCAAGGCAGGACGGTGCTGGTATCCGGTGCGACGAGCGGGATCGGTCTCGCGATTGCGCAAGGATTCGCCGCACTGGATGCGCACGTGGTCGCGACCGGTAGTTCGCAGGCCAAGCTGGATGCGCTGAATGCGGATCGGACGCTCAAAGGCATTCGTTTTGCGCGGCTGGACGTGCGCAATCACGATGACATCCTGCGTTTCGTCGCGGAAATGGACGCGCTCGACGTGCTGGTGAACGCTGCGGGCGTCGCCCGTCCCGCGGACGAATACCGCGATGACGTGTTTCGCGAGGTGATTGACGTGAATCTCACGGCGGCGATGCGGCTTTCGATGGCGGCGCGCAGCCGGCTGGAGAAGTCGAAGGGCACGGTGATCAACGTCGCGTCGATGCTCAGCTATATCGCCGACGTGGAAGTGCCGGCTTATTGCGCGAGCAAGACGGGCATCCTGGGTTTGACGCGTTCACTGGCGCACGCCTTCGGCATGGCCGGTGTGCGGGTCAATGCCATTGCACCAGGTTATCACCGGACCAACATGACGCGGCCGCTCTGGGAAGATCCACCGAGCGCCAGCAAGATTGCGGCGCGCAGCGCGTTGAAACGCTGGGGCGAGGTCGACGATCTGGTGGGCGCGGTACTGTTCCTGGCTTCGCCGGCCTCCGCGTTTATCACGGGCACGACACTGCCGGTTGATGGAGGTTACGCCACCGGCGTTTGAATCCCGGCAGGTCGCTTGTCCGGACCGCAGGATGTTCGCTGCGGTCAAGATCTCGCCAAAGACGCGGTAGCTTGCCGGTATCGGGATTTCCATCCCCGGATGGGCTTGTCCGATACCGTCAAGTCAGTCGGCTGGTTTCGTTCAAAGGAGTACCGGTAATAAAAACTTCGTTGAACGCGCGTTCGCGAAATGCGTGACCCGGTAAGACCAGGGCACGAGACCCATCGTCTTCAGAACTGCGCGTCCGCCCGCGCAACCGCGCGCGGACCGCGCCCGCCCGACAAGATCCTCTCAATTGCGAATATCGAACCTGAATTCCTGCAGCAACGATTCCCGCAAGCGAACGAACGCTGGACTGCCCCGATCGCGCGGACGCGGCAAATCCACGGGGACGATCCTGAACGGAGTATCCGCCCCGGCGCCCGACATCACCACGATCTTGTCGGCCAGGTAGACTGCTTCTTCGATATCGTGCGTCACCATCACCATGGTGACCTGTTCTTCCAGCCAGATGCGCTCCAGCTCCTGCTGCATTGCCATCTTCTTCATCGCATCCAGCGCGCCGAGCGGTTCGTCGAGCAGCAGAATGTCAGGGTTGATGGCCAATGCCCGCGCGATACCCACACGCTGCGCCATGCCGCCCGATAACTGGCCTGGGTACGCGGTACGGAAATTCTCCAGTCCAACGAGGCGCAGATATTCGCCGATTCTCTGGCGCAGCGCTTCACCGGCGTACTTCTGCAATTCCAGCCCGAAAGCGATATTCGCTTCGACCGTCAGCCACGGCAGCAGGCGCGGCTCCTGAAAGACCATCGCCCGCTCGCTGCTGACGCCGGTCACGATCTCGCCGTCCACTTTCACGGTTCCGCGATCGCCCTTTTCCAGTCCGGCGAGGATGCGCAACAGGGTCGTCTTGCCAGAACCGCTGGCGCCCACGATGACGACGAATTCGCCCGCCGCGATATCGAGCTCGACGTCCTTCAGAACCGGCACGACGGACCCATTGATCCTGAACGACTTGCTCAGACGGTTGATCTGCAGCTTGTGCGGTGACCCGCTAACCGACACCATACCGACATTCTCCTATTGAGACGCGTAACTGTTATACCGGTTCGTCTGCACGGCGTTGACCGACAGTTGTCCCTTGTGCAACTTTCCTTCCCGCTCAAAAACGTCGAGCCAGAACTGCGCATCGTGATCGGTGAAGAGGGCATGCGGCCTGAGTCCGAAACCGGGCCAGTAGCCCACGAGCGCCGGATTTTCACCGCGTTTCGCAAGCAGTTGCGCGATCAGCTTTCTCGCGTCGTCCGGATGTTCGGCGGCCCAGTCTGCCGCTCTCGCGGAATCGGTCACGAATGCGCGCGCGGCTGCGGGGTGGGCCTCGACAAACGTTTTACGCATGACGTCGTAGCCCAATATGATGTCGCCGAGAATCTGATAATCGTCGAACAGCACGCGCACCCCGCCATCGGCCTCGAGCTTGCCGGCAAATACCGCCTGCCATGCTCCGACAGCGGCCACGTCAACCTGGCCCGAGCGAAGCGTCTGTTCCAGTTGCGGCCCGGGAACCACGATGAGCCTCACTGCATTCTGCGGAATCTTGTGAATCCGCAGATACTCGCGCACCGTATAGTCGAGATGGGCGCCCAGCGTATTCACGGCGATGGTTTTGCCGATCAGGTCACTGGGTTTGGTAATCGGGCTTTTCGCCAGCACGTAGAAGTTGCTCTTCACCGTCTTGCTGAGGCCGCCGCCCGGCTTGACGGCGATCACGTCGTTGCCGTTGGAGATCGCATTGAGCACCGCCGCGGTCGCGGCTCCCGCCACATCGACCGAACCCGACGCTATCGCGAAGAGACTCTCCGGGCCGCCTTGCGAAAAGCCTTTCGATTCCAGCGCGACGCCATCGGCCTGAAGCCATCCCTTCGCCGCGGCGATCTCGCTGGCATTGATCGAGCCGGCATTGCTCAGATAGCGGATCACGGTGACTTTCTGCGTGCCTGCCGCGGGCGCTGTCTCCGCAGCGTGGGCACTGGCGAGAATGGCCAGTCCCGCTGCCAATAGTCCCACCTTATTCAAAACCAGATTTCTGAACCCATGGACCATCGGTCTGCCACTCCAGTATTTTTGTGCGGATGAAGTTATGAAAAACGTGATGAGGCAATGGTGCTGCTGGTACCGGATTCATCCGATGTCCCTCGGATCGGCCCATTTGCAGATTCTTCTTTGCAGGAAGATCAACGAGTAGTTGCTGAGCAAACCGAGGCCGGCCAGCAGGACGATCGCGCCAAACATGAGCGGGATCTGAAAGTTGTATTGGGCCTGCATGATCTTGAACCCGAGCCCCTGATTGGCCCCGATCATTTCCGACGCCACCAGCATCAGCAAAGCCATCCCGGCGCTTAACCGCAGCCCGACGAAAATCGAGGGAATCGCACCGGGCAGCGTCACGCGACGGAAAGTCTGCAGTTTCGACGCGCCAAACATGCTCGCCATCTCGATCAGACGCCGGTCGACCTGCTTGACGCCAGTCATCGTATTCATCAGCAACGGAAACACCGTTGCCCAGAAAATCACGAACACCTTCGACGTTTCCCCGAGACCCATCAGCAGAATGAAAATCGGGTAGACCGCGAGCGCGGACGTTTGACGGAACATCTGCAAGACCGGATCAATCGCGTTCTCGAACCGTGTATACGTACCCATTACCAGACCTAGCGGGATTGACACGACGACGGCCGCGCCGAACGCGATGCCCGCCCGCTGCAGGCTGACAAGCAGGTCGCCGAGCAGCACGCCATTGACCAGCGCGGCAAACAGCGCGCGCACGACGGCATCGACAGGCGGAATCACCGCTGGATTGAGCCATCCGCGCGAGCTGGCAATCTGCCATAGCGCGAAGAACAGGATCAGCACGCCGTATCGATTGAGAAAGGCCCAGATCTTCAGATTGCGGACTTTTTCAATTGCAGGATCAAACGCTTTGAAGGTCGGTCTTGCAGCAAAATGGCCTGTCTGTTCCAGCTGTCTTTCGGCCATGCGGTTCTCCAGGTAATCTAATTACGTAGACGTGAATCCGTTATTCAAAACACTTGCGGTAGATGCGCAGCACCGCAACTTTACCGAACAACCATCACGCCGTGATAGATTGAATTCTTGATAGAACAGGCTTAAAAGTGCTTAGCAAAATATGGTCTAAACACTTGCCGATATCCGGGGTAATCCGGAATGTGCATTCGAGTGTTGCGGCTATGGCAGGGGAGCCCGGCCATGCGCCGCTGGACGGCGTGGTCGTGGGTGTGCGGTATGTAGGAGCCGGGAAGGCGCTGCACAGCGGAATCGCGAACTTACTGTTCAGTCTGGAGTGTTCGTTCCGGGTATATCCGCAAAAAAGTCTGAGAAAGGGGAGGTGGAGCCGCTGTCAAAACATCAGTAATGCTTTGTGTTTTGTCTCTACGAGCGACTCTTGCATGGCACTCTCGTTTGCATGCCCAGCCTGAATTACACGTCGATCATTCGATTGCATACCCGCCTCTTCTCACCGAGGGAGCACCGACGCAAACATCCGCGATTTTCAGGTCGAGCTGCGAGCCTGCGCGGAGGGTACGCCGACGGGTTCAGGCGACGTGCAGTATCCGAAAGCCAGGTTTCCGTAGATCAAGGTGACTATCTACCGGTTTCGCGGCCATGAAGGGCTGTCGGATCCAGGATCATCGATGGATGCCGAAGGTCACTGACGTGCGCAACGGGTTCCTGTTTGCCGCGAGCGAGCGCTGACGCGAAGATGACCCGAAGTACGGGCGCTATCCGGATTCGGGCGGCAAGTCGGGTGGGCAGAAGGAAAAGAAGGCTCGGGCGATTCGCGCGGCCAGCCTCGCGTATCAGTTTGGCCTGGAACGGGGCGCGGTACGGTCACGCGCGTTCCGGTTCGTGGTTATCGACGAGGCGTTCGGACGCGGCTCGGACGAATCCGGTTTCGTAAAAATTTGCGGCTTGAGCAAGAGCATATCGGCTTCCGGTGGGTTGAAACCGCGCTTGCAACTCTTGCAAGACAGTGAAATAGCCTTTCCACTGCCCCAGACGGATATACCGGGAATGTACCGTCGCAATAGATTAGTGTCGTTTTCCGCGGCCACCAGAGCAATTCGAATTGCTCGCTGATTTCGCGCAGTTCACCCCATCGACGTCGTTGAACCTCGACCTGCCTCCAGGTCGTGTCCGTCGATGCGGTATGAGAGACCATGGCCCGGCAGCAAAACGGCTACCTTTGATCAGCCACTGCCGGTTTTTGAGTCCTTGAAGATCAAGGGCTTGCGGCTCCCGGTGCTACCGTTTTACCCGAGCTACAGACGTTTGTTGCTGCCGGCGGGCGAGCTCGAAAGGAGGGCCGTGTCGCCGATGGCGGGAGATTTCACGGCGTAAAAGATGAAACGCTCGCGAAGGCGGGGCTGGCGCGCCTGGCGGCGCGTTCCGTTCCGCACTTCCTGCATGCGGTTTCAGTACCTGCGAGTACTGACCCTGTGGCGATGCTCCCGTCGCGCCTCGTTCGGAACGACAGTTGCCGGTTCGATGTGATCCGAACCCGGTGGCGCGCTGACACCGAACGGCACCGTTATCGCCATGCACACAGAGATGCCGACGATATAAAGTAACGCGGATTAATCCGTCAGACGAATACCGAACAACGTTGCCTGCGACTGACGAATGCGCTGCGCTTCGCGATGGCGCGCGGCGTACGAGTAGTCCGAATCCAGGGGCAGATGGTGCGATGCAAAAAGATCGCTAACCTTTTGAAAGAGTGCGAAAAGATAGCTCATGGCGATTCCTTGTTGAATGCTGGATAGAGGGTTTTCCCTTAGAGGCAATAATAGGGTTTTCCCTAATAAAAAGCCAGAAAAAAATCGCGTCCCCGGTGTGGTCGTCCGTCGCATGTCTTTTTGCTGTGAGCCGCGCGGTGGGGTCCGACCAGAACAGGATCGTGGGGACATCGGGCGCCAGCCGTGGCCACGCAATAATCGGGAAATCTGTCAGATCAGCGCCAGAACTTCCTTTGAGCAGCCTGATAGAATGCCAGAGCCTCAACGTGCTGGATTGCTGATGAGATTGCTTGATGCACTGGTCGAACAACGTATTGCCGCCGCAGCCGCGCGGGGCGAGTTCGACGATTTACCCGGCGCCGGCCTGCCGCTGACGCTCGATGACGACGCCCTCGTCCCCGAGGAAGTGCGCGTCGCAAACCGGATCCTGAAGAACGCGGGCTTCGCGCCGCCGGCTGTCGAACAGCTGCGGGCGCTGTGCGATCTTCAGAGCGAACTGAAAGCGGTCAGCGACAACACCACGCGCGGCCGTCTTCAGGCAAAAATGCTCGCGCTCGACATGGCGCTCGAATCCCTGCGTGGTGGCCCGATGGTCGTGCCGCACGAATACTGCCGGCGTATCGCCGAGAGGCTGTCGGAGCGCGCCCTGATCGATGGGTCCGGCGAGGTGGTCTCGTCGTGAGCGAGCATGCGCCGGATTCCGCCTCGAACGAACGCGACCGCCATTTCATGTCACTCGCTCAGGTAGCGGCCGAGGCGGCGCGGGCGGCGGGCGAGGTGCCGGTCGGCGCGGTCATCGTGCGGGGCGACGAAGTCATCGCGACGGGCTTCAATCACCCGATCGGCGGACACGATCCGTCCGCACATGCCGAAATGGCCGCGCTGCGCGCCGCGGCAGAAGCGCTCCAGAACTACCGGCTGCCCGGCTGCGAGCTGTTCGTCACGCTCGAACCGTGTCTGATGTGTGCCGGCGCCATCATGCATGCGCGCATCGCGCGCGTCGTGTTCGGCGCGCGTGACCCGAAAACAGGTGCGTGCGGCAGTGTCGTCGATGCGTTCGCGAATCCGCAGCTCAATCATCACACGACGGTCGTCGGCGGTGTGCTCGAGGACGCGTGCGGCGAGGCGCTCAAGTCTTTCTTCGCAGACCGGCGTCGGGCGAGCCGTGAAGCGCGTTCGGCCCGCACGACAGAATCCGCGTCTGTGGCCAGCGATGCATCCACGCCGGCCGAAACGCGTTAATCTGAACCGTCCCCATCAGAACGTGTACTCATTTCACCTATGACCGCGCATCGCACCATCGAACTGATCGCACCCTCGGGCTATCCGCATGATCCGGCTGTCGTTCACCGCGCGCTCGGCCGGCTTCGTCAGGAAGGGCATCACGTCGTGGGCGT
Organism: Paraburkholderia sartisoli; assembly: GCF_900107685.1. Lineage (GTDB taxonomy): Bacteria > Pseudomonadota > Gammaproteobacteria > Burkholderiales > Burkholderiaceae > Paraburkholderia > Paraburkholderia sartisoli. Next base: position 11,590 of record NZ_FNRQ01000011.1, read on the forward strand.
GCCGGCAACCGAGCGGCGCTTTCAGCGGTTCGCGGGTACGGATGGCGAGCGCGCCGCGGAACTCAACCGCCTCGCGGATGCGTCACGCAAGCTGCCCGACATCGTGCTGACCGTGCGTGGCGGCTACGGCGCGGTGCGCATCCTGCACGGCCTCGACTACGAGGGCCTGCAGCGGCGCCTCACGGATCAGCCCATTGCATTCGTCGGCCATAGCGATTTCACGGCCATCCAGATGGCGCTGCTGTCGCGCGCCGGTCTGACGACTTTCGGCGGTCCGATGCTGATGAGCGATTTCGGCGCCGAGAAAGTCAGCAACTTCACGATGCAGCATTTCTGGGAAACGCTGTCGAAACCGTCTTTCACGGTCACGAGCCGCATTCCTCAGGTTCAGCCCGTCGATGTCAGCGGCATGCTGTGGGGGGGCAATCTGGCGGTGCTGGCGTCGCTCGTCGGCACGCCGTATATGCCGCCCGTCGAACACGGCATTCTTTTTCTCGAAGACATCAACGAGCAGCCGTTCCGGATCGAACGGATGATCTACCAGCTGCATCTGTCAGGAATTCTTGCGCGACAGCAGGCGCTCGTGCTCGGCGATTTTTCCGGCGGCAGACCGTTCGATTACGACAATGGCTACGACCTGAATGCGATGATCGCGCAGATCCGCTCGGTGATTGGTATTCCGGTGATCACCGGCCTTCAGTTTGGCCACATCGAGGATATGGTGACGCTGCCTGTCGGCGCTGACGCGCAACTCAAGGCGGACGGACACGGCTTTACGTTGACGGTCTCCGGATATCCATACCTCACCTGAGATTCGTTTTATCCGGAAGGAGAGCGGGCGTTGCCCGCTTTATTTTCATCTTTAAACGCAACTAACCGTCAGTTATTTCAACGCCACCGCACGCACGCGCGATGTTGGCGAAGAGAAAATTTGTTGACAAAATGTCGGCCAGAAAATGGCTGGCAATTTCACCGTAGAATCGCCATGGACGCCTTGATAGAGCGCATCTGTCTGGCAGATCCAATTCGGCAGCGATTGTTCGCCCCAGGGATTGTCACTAATTTGCACGTAAAATTGTTGACAATTTTAATGTCCATCCTAAGATGACCAACATACCGAGACACACATCATGTCCGAGAACATATCCGCAGCTTCCGCAGGCACGAAACCCGAAGTGATCGCCGAGCGCATTCGCGCCGCGATCCTCGAGCATCGGCTTTCGCCAGGCGCCAAGCTAACCGAAGCGCAGCTCTGCGAAGTGTTCAACGTGAAGCGTGGACCGATCCGTCAGGCGCTTGCGCTGCTCGCGACCGACCACCTCGTCGATCTCGAGCCGAATCGCGGTGCGTTCGTCGCAAGCCCGTCGCTGCAGGAAGTGCATGAGGTCTTCGAGATGCGTCGCATCGTCGAACTCGCGGTCGTTGAAAAGATTTGCGCCGGGCACGGGGTGCGCCGGCTGAAAGGCATCGGCGGCACGATCGGCCGCGAACGCAAGGCGTTCGAAACGCGTGATTTTCCCGCGTGGATCCGTCTGTCCGGCGAGTTCCATACCGAGCTTGCGTCGCTGACGGGCAACACGGTGCTGTGTGACTGCCTGAACGGCCTCGTCGCGCGTTCGACACTGATCTCGGCACTGTACGAATCGCTGGGTCGCAGCCCGTGTTCGTTCGAGGATCACGAAGCGATTCTCGCCGCGCTCGACGCCGGCAATGCAACAGAAGCCGCGGCGCTGATGTCGCGCCATCTGCAAAGCGTGGAACTGAAGATGCTCGACCGCCCGGCGAACAGCGCGGCGGATCTGCACGAAATATTTGGCGCGCGCGCGGGCCGGCACGTGTAAGCCACTGGCATGACAACGGCGCGCCCGCAGCGGCTGCGCTGCACTGAACGTGAACCGAAGATCGAATGAATGCACGGTGACCCGGCTGCGCTGATACGCAGCGCACCGTGCTGACGAAGACGCTGGATACGGGTCCGCGGCCCGTTTCAAGCCATGAAAACAAGTACGTAAGTACGGAGACAACCGCGGCGCCCGCATGCACACGCGACTTGCCGGAATGAAAAACGGCGCGCAACGCAGGCGGACGAGAGTGCCCCACGATCAGTGTTCGACTGGTCTCATTCCAAGGAGGAGTCATGGCTCAGTTCAGTGCAGCATCGGGTAACCCCGCCATTCCCACGTTCGAAGCGGGTGCCGTTGAAGGCGATCCATCCATGCCCGCGGGCTACAGCGAACGTTTGTACAACGAAGATCTTGCGCCGCTGAAACACCAGACGTGGAGCGCATACAACATCTTCGCGTTCTGGATGTCGGACGTGCATAGCGTCGGCGGTTATGTGTTCGCGGGAAGTCTCTTCGCACTCGGCCTGACAAGCTGGCAGGTGCTGATCGCGCTGCTCGTCGGCATCGCGATCGTCAACCTGCTGTGCAACCTGATCGCAAAGCCGAGCCAGCTCAACGGCGTGCCGTATCCGGTCGCGTGCCGCTCGACGTTCGGCGTGCTCGGCGCGAACGTGCCGGCTGTGATTCGCGGCCTGATCGCGGTGGCGTGGTATGGCATCCAGACGTATCTCGCGTCGAGCGCGCTCGTGATCGTCGTGCTCAAGTTCTTCCCGCAAATGCTGCCTTATGCCGACGTACACCATCACGGCTTCATGGGGCTGTCGACGGTGGGCTGGGCGGGCTTAATGGTGCTCTGGGTGCTTCAGGCATTCGTGTTCTGGAACGGCATGGAGACGATCAAGAAGTTCATCGACTTCGCCGGACCGGCCGTGTATATCGTGATGTTCATTCTGGCCGGCTACATGGTGTGGCGCGCGGGCTGGCAGAACATCGGCATCAACCTGGGCGGCGTGAAGTATCACGGCATGGAAGTCGTGCCGGTGATGATCACGGCGATCTCGCTGGTCGTGTCGTACTTCTCCGGGCCGATGCTGAATTTCGGCGACTTCTCGCGCTACGGCAAGAGCTTTCGCAGCGTGAAACGCGGCAATTTCTGGGGCTTGCCGGTCAACTTCCTCGCGTTCTCGCTGGTCACGGTGATCACGACGGCCGCCACGCTGCCGGTGTTCGGCCAGCTGATTACCGATCCGGTCGAAACGGTGGGCCGCATCGATTATCCGATGGCCGTCGTGCTGGGCGCGCTGACCTTCACGATCGCGACGATCGGCATCAACATCGTGGCGAATTTCGTCTCGCCGGCGTTCGACTTCTCGAACGTGGCGCCGCGTCTCATCAGCTGGCGCGCGGGAGGGATGCTGGCGGCGGTGGCGTCGATTTTCATCACGCCGTGGAACCTCTTCAACAACCCGACGGTGATTCACTACACGCTCGATGTGCTCGGCAGCTTTATTGGTCCGCTGTACGGTGTGCTGATCGTCGACTTCTACCTCGTGAAGCGTCAGAAGATCGAACTGCACGATCTGTACTCGATGTCGGAAAAGGGCGCGTACTGGTATCGCAACGGCGTGAACTACACGGCTGTCATGGCGCTGCTGCCGGCGGCCGCGATCGCGGTTGCCTGCGTGCTCGTGCCAGGCATGAACGGCATGGCGAATTTCTCGTGGTTCATTGGGGCGCTCCTCGGCGCCGTGTTCTATCGCGCGCTCGCGCACAAGTAAGCGACGTTGCGGCAAGGAGTCGACATGCGTATCAAGCTCATCAATCCCAACACGACGCAACGGATGACGGACGCGATGGGCCGCTGTGCCCGTGACGTCGTCGCGCCCGGCACCGAACTCGTTGCGGTCAGCCCGACGATGGGGCCGCCGTCCATCGAAGGCTATTACGACGAGGCGCTTGCCACGCCGGGCCTGCTGGCCGAGATCGCGGCGGGCGAGCGCGAGGGCTTCGACGGCTACGTGATCGCGTGTTTCGGCGATCCGGGGTTGTACGCGGCACGCGAGCTGGCGCGCGGACCGGTGATCGGCATCGCCGAAGCCGCGATGCACGCGGCGAGCGTGCTGGCGCCAGGCTTTTCCGTCGTGACGACGCTGTCGCGCACCTGCGGCATGGCGTGGCATCTCGCCGAGCGCTACGGCATGAAGCGCTTTTGCCGCAACGTCCGCGCGACCGACGTCGCCGTGCTCGAACTCGACCGTCCGGGGTCGGCGGCGCGTCGCATCATTCTCGACGAATGCCGTCGGGCGCTCGACGAAGACGGTTCGGACGCAATCGTGCTCGGTTGCGCGGGCATGGCCGAACTGTGCGCGGAAATCGAGGATGCGCTGGGGGCGCCGGTTGTCGAGGGCGTCACGGCGGCGGTCAAATGGGTCGAGGCACTGGTGTCGTTGCGTCTGGGTACAGCGAAGCGCGGCGACTATGCGCGGCCGCTGGCAAAACGCTACGACGGCGAGTTCGCGCGTTTCAGCCCGACGGGTGACGCCGTGGGTGCGACTCGCGCCCCCGGCGTTTCGGGTGTGACAGGTGTAGCGGCAGTAGGGGTAAACGCGAGCAGTTCGACTGGCGAAACCGCGTTCACGGCGCCGGCGCACATACATTCCGTCTGACCCGCACTATCTGTCCGGATGTATGGGCGCATCCGGGTGTTTTCGCTACACTGGCTTCGTCCTGGCGGCAGGACGGCGACGCGGTTTTCCGCCGTTTCGCGCCTGTCGCCCCCGCGGATTCCCGTCGCAACGTCATTACCCGGTTTTCGTCAAATCATGTCATCCGATTCGAACTATCCACGCGATCTGATCGGCTACGGCCGCCATCCGGTGCAGGCGAACTGGCCCGGTCGCGCCCGCGTCGCCGTGCAGTTCGTGCTCAACTATGAAGAAGGCGGTGAGAACTGCGTGCTGCACGGCGATCCTGGCTCGGAGCAGTTCCTGTCGGAAATCGTCGGCGCGGCGGCCTATCCGTCCCGGCACATGAGCATGGAGTCGATCTACGAATATGGCTCGCGTGCCGGCGTGTGGCGCATCCTGCGCGAATTCGAAAAACGCGGGCTGCCGCTGACCGTGTTCGGCGTGGGCATGGCGATCGAACGTAACCCGGAACTCGCGCGCGCATTTGTCGAACTCGGTCACGAGATCGCATGCCACGGGTATCGCTGGATTCACTATCAGGACATGTCGCCGGAGAAAGAGGCGGAGCACATGCGTCTTGGCATGGAGGCGATCGAACGCGTCACGGGCGAGCGTCCGCTTGGCTGGTACACCGGCCGCGACAGTCCGAACACCCACCGTCTCGTCGCGGAATACGGCGGCTTTCTGTACGACTCGGATTATTACGGCGACGACCTGCCGTTCTGGATGGACATCGAAGTGACGGGCGGCGAAACGAAACCGCAACTGATCGTGCCGTACACGCTCGACACCAACGACATGCGTTTCGCGAGCCCGCAGGGCTTTAACACCGCCGATCACTTTTTCACGTATCTGCGCGACGCGTTCGACGTGCTCTACGAAGAGGGCGACGAAGCACCGAAGATGCTGTCGATCGGCATGCATTGCCGGCTGCTGGGTCGTCCGGGCCGCTTCCGTGCGTTGCAGCGTTTTCTCGATCATGTCGAGCAGCACGATCGCGTCTGGGTAACACGGCGCGTCGATATCGCGCGTCACTGGCGCGAACATCATCCTTACCAGCACAACAACCTCGGGGCAGCGGTATGAAGGCCATGCAATATTCCCTCGACCAGCTCAATCACATCTCGACCGACGCGTTCGTCGCGGCGCTGTCGGGCATTTTCGAACACTCGCCGTGGGTCGCCGAAATCGCTGCTTCACAACGGCCTTACGCCGATATCGACGCGTTGCATCGCACGATGTCGCACGCGGTCGAAACGGCTGGCGAAGCAAAACAGCTCGCGCTCATCAACGCTCACCCGGAGCTCGCCGGTAAAGCCGCGGTGCGCGGTGAACTGACCGCCGAGTCGACGCGCGAGCAGAGCGGGGCTGGCCTCTCGCAGTGTACGCAGGAAGAGTTCGACAACCTGTTGCACCTGAACCAGGCCTATCGCGAGAAGTTCGGCTTTCCGTTCATTCTCGCGGTGCGCGGCTATGACCGCCACGGCATCATCGCGAACTTCGAGGCGCGCGTGAACAACAGCCGTGCGGACGAGTTACGCGCGAGTCTCGACCAGATCTATCGCATCGCACGCTTCAGACTCGACGACCTGATCAACGCGTAAGCGCGTCAGGCGCACCGGGCGCGTCAGACGTACCACGCAGGCCGGAACGAAATCGAAGCGAAGCGCTTTTTGCACTAACAGACACAAAGGAAGACAACGATGGCACTCCCGATTCTCGACCCCAACGCCCCCGACTTCACGCGCCGCTATGTGAACCTGGCGGATCCGCGTCTGGGCGCGCAGGCGCTCGAAACCAGCGACGATTTTTTCGCGCCGAAAGAACGCATGCTGAATCCCGAGCCGGCCGTTTTCATTCCAGGCAAGTACGACGATCACGGCAAGTGGATGGACGGCTGGGAGACGCGTCGCAAGCGTGTCAGCGGCTACGACTGGTGCATCGTGAAGCTCGCGCGCCCGGGCGTGATCAAGGGTCTCGACATCGACACGAGCCACTTCACCGGTAACTTCCCGCCGGCGGCTTCGGTTGAAGCGGCGCGCGTAGTGGACGGCGCGCCGAACCCGTCGACGCAATGGACCGAAATCGTTCCTTCGATGACGCTGCAGGGCAACAGCCATCACTACGTCGACGTCACCGATGCAAGCGCGTTCACGCATCTGCGCATCAACATCTATCCGGACGGTGGCATTGCGCGTCTGCGCGTGTACGGTCAGCCGCAGGTCGACTGGGCGGGCGCGAGCCGCACTGAACAGTTCGATCTGGCCGCGATGGAAAACGGCGCCTATCTCGTGGCGGCGAACAACCAGCACTTCGGCGCTGCATCGACGATCCTGATGCCGGGCCGTGGCGTGAACATGGGTGACGGCTGGGAAACACGCCGTCGCCGCGAGCCGGGTAACGACTGGGCGATCGTGGCGCTGGCGCAGCCGGGCGTCATCAGGAAGATCGAAGTCGACACGGCCCACTTCAAGGGCAACTTCCCGGACCGCTGCTCGATCCAGGCTGCATACGTGACGGGCGGCACGGACAGCTCGCTCGTTACGCAGGCGATGTTCTGGCCGGTGCTGCTCGGCGAACAGAAACTGCAGATGGACAAGCAGCATTACTTCGAAAGCGAGGTTGCGGCGCTCGGGCCGGTCACGCACGTGCGCTTTAACATCATTCCGGACGGCGGTGTGTCGCGTCTGCGCCTGTGGGGTACGCTCGAATCATGAAAACGCTCGCCATCGAACCGTTGACGCGCGAAGCGTTCGCCCCGTTCGGCGACGTGATCGAACTCGAAGGCGCGAAGCAGATTCCGATCAATCTCGGCACGACGATCCGCTTTCACGATCTTGCGAAAGTCGACGTAGAGGACGAGGGCGGCCGCACGCTCGTCAACCTGTTTCGCGGACAGCCGCGCGTGCTGCCGTTCGAGGTGAAAATGCTCGAGCGGCATCCGCTCGGAAGCCAGGCGTTTATTCCGCTGAACGACAAGCCGTATCTGGTGGTCGTGGCGCCGGCTGGCGAGCTGGATGCTTCGGAGGTTCGCGCGTTCGTCACGAGCGGCTGGCAGGGCGTGAACTACGCGAAAGGCGTCTGGCACCATCCGCTGATTGCGCTCGGCGAGGTCAGCGATTTTGTCGTTGTCGATCGTGGCGGCGACGGGCTGAATCTCAACGAGCAGGATCTGGCCGAATCGCTCTGGCTCACTGAGGATGCATTGAGCGCGGTGTCGGCCTGACTGCGTAGATGGCTCGATGCGAAAACCCACGGCAAGTCCGTGGGTTTTTTGTTTGTCAGGGGCCGCCGGGTTTAAATTCCGCCGCGTTTTCCAGGCAGCGGCCAGCGCCACGCTTCTTCGCGCACTGGCATCGCGAGGCTGATGAAGTCGGTTGTCGCGACGTCGCGCTCGTACTTGAGCACATAGTCGTCGCGCTCGCGAAAGAGCGACGCGACTTTTCGGCCTTGCACATGAACATCGAGCCTCATTGCGCCGGCCCGGTCGATGCGCTGCCCGGCGAGGATGTCCTCAAGCGTGCGCCCGTGCCCGTGAGCGACAACTTTCAGGTCATAACCGGCGGCCTCCAGCAAACGGACAAGAACCGACACGCTCATGTCGCTTCTCGCCAGCGTTTCCATACGGGCGGCTGTCGTACGTGCAACACCCGCACGGCGCGTCGGTTCGTCCTCACATAAAAAAGCCCTTGCTTTTCCGCAAGGGCCCGATCTGATGCCGTACAACGCAGACGCCGCGAGCCCGAGGTCTCGCGGCGCCGATATACGCAAGCGCGTTACTTCACCGCACCATCCTGGAACCACGCGGCGATTTTCTGCCGCTCATCGTCGGTCATGTGCGTGACGTTGCCAAGCGGCATCGCTTTCAGCGTCACCGCCTGCTGGTAGATCCGCTGCGCGTTCCGTGAGATTTCGTCGGGCGTATCGAACAGCACGCCGGCCGGCGCGCTGCCCATCATCGTCGGGTGCGCGGAGTGGCAGGCGACGCACCGTTGCTGCAACACCGGCTGGATGTCGGCGATCTTGAGGACGGGCGCGTTCGCGGCCTGCGCCTGCGCGACCACGGGCTTCGGCATCGTCCAGGCCAGCGCGACGAACATCAGCGCAACGCCGACCAGCGGCAGATACCACAGCACCTGTCCGCGATGGCGCATCACGAAGAACTGGCGGATCAGCGCGCCCGCCAGCATGATCACGACGAGCACGGCCCAGTTGTACGGATGCGTGTACGTCATCGCGTAGTGGTTCGACAGCATCGCGAACACCACGGGCAACGTCACATACGTGTTGTGTACCGAGCGCTGCTTGCCGCGCTTGCCATAGATCGGGTTCGGCACTTCGCCCTTGAGCATCGCGTCGACCATCTTGCGCTGACCCGGGATGATCACGAAGAACACGTTAGCCGACATGATCGTCGCGAGCATCGCGCCCATGATCAGATACGCGGCGCGGCCGGCGAAGATGTGGCAGGCAAGCCATGCCGCGATCAGCACATAGATGCCGACGCAGATGCCGAGCACGCGGTCCCTGTTGCCCAGCAGACGGCACAGCGAGTCATAGACGATCCAGCCGGCCATCAGGAAACCGAGCGCCGAAAAGATCGCGACGACCGGGCCCATGTCGAGCACGTTTTTGTCGATCAGGTAGGTGTTCGGCGCGAACAGGTACAGCACGGTGAAAAGACCGAAGCCGGAGAGCCACGTCGTGTACGACGGCCACTTGGACCAGTGCAGGTCTTCCGGCATTTCCGGCGGCGCGACGGTGTACTTCTGCATGTTGTAGAAGCCGCCGCCATGCACATGCCACAGCTCGCCGAAGACACCGCGACGGCGCTGGTTCGGGTCGGTCGGTGGTTTCAGGCTGTTGTCGAGCGCAACGAAATAAAACGATTCGCCAATCCAGGCGATCGCAGCGATAACGTGAAACCAGCGAATCGCGAGATTCAGCCAGTCGGTGATAAAGCCTTCCATGAAACGCCTCCACTTCTCATTCGTTGGCGCGTAGCGCCTTGCTATTCGATTCGACGGCGTTTTGCAGGTGCGTCTCCTGGCATCTGCAAAACGCGGCGGTATTGCGGGTCGCTGCTATCCAGTCTGGTTGTTTCGTGACGCGGTGCGCGACCGTGCGGTTTTCACCGGGGCCCGGTTCAGATCCACCTGCATGCGTCGAGACAACCGCTGCCGCCCTAACTGCCGCGATACGTGCTCCATGACCATGGCGACACCAGCAGCGGCACATGCCAGTGCGCGCCCGCATCCGCGACGCCGAAACGCAGCACGACACGATCGACGAAGCGCGGTTCAGGTGCCTGCGTGCCAGCCGCGGCAAAGTAATCGCCGGCATGGAACACGAGTTCGTATTCGCCGGTGACGAGTGCGTCGCCTTCGAGCAGCGGCGCGTCGCAACGGCCGTCGTGATTGGTGGTGGTGGTTTTGATCGCGCGGCGCGTGTCGCCGGAGAGCGCGAAGAGTTCGACCTTGATGCCGGCGCCAGGACGGCCGTTCGCGGTGTCGAGCACGTGGGTAGTGAGCTTGCCCATTCGCAGTTTTCCTTGTGTAAATTGCGAGTTTCAGCGGCGACCCGATCCAGAATACGTTGCGGCGGATCGAGGCTCCACGTCAGTGGCTACATACCCGTCGGCGAATTGAAGCGAGCGCCGTGGGAGCCATTGTAAAAAGGATGTCGCGTCCGCGCGTGCCCGATAGGAAAGATAATACCTGGCGCATGTGCACACGCGTTTCACGCCCGCTGGATAAGGGTTTTCCCGCGAATGCCGAAGCCCGAACCGATTCTGCCGACGTCAAAAAAGGACCGACATATCAGGTTTGTGAATACAAGTATGGCGACTGGGTGAATTGCCAGCGCAATTTTGGCCGCTGAAGGTTACGGCTATGCGCAGCGTGCTGCGCGTCCCGAAGACGGCGCTGTACGCTGGGTAACCGGGCCAACGGCGTTCGAACGGACGCGGCGGCGCCGGAGCGTACACGCCGCATCGCGTTCGGACGGTATCAACCTCGCGGGAACCGGGAGACACGAATGACGATGCAAACGCAGATATCACAGACATCACAGACACAGAAGCGCGGCCGCACGATGCTGGTGAAGCACGCCGACGTGCTGGTCACCATGGATGCCACGCGGCGCGAAATACGCGACGGCGGCCTCTATATCGAAGACAACCGGATCGTCGCGGCGGGCCCGACCCACGAACTGCCGGAAACCGCCGACGAAGTGCTCGACATGCGCGGGCACCTCGTGATTCCGGGGCTCGTCAACACGCATCACCATATGTATCAAAGCCTGACGCGGGCCATTCCCGCCGCGCAGGATGCCGAGCTCTTCGGCTGGCTGACGAATCTGTACAAGGTGTGGGCGAACCTCACGCCGGAGATGATCGAGGTCTCGACGCTGACCGCGATGGCCGAACTGCTGCTCTCCGGCTGCACGACGTCGAGCGACCATCTGTACATCTATCCGAACGGCAGCCGGCTCGACGACAGCATCGCGGCCGCGCGGCGCATCGGCATGCGCTTTCACGCGAGCCGCGGCAGCATGAGCGTCGGGCAGAAGGACGGTGGATTGCCGCCGGATTCGGTCGTCGAAAAGGAAGCGGACATCCTGAAGGACACGCAGCGGCTGATCGAGACGTATCACGACGACGGCCGCTATGCGATGTTGCGGATGGTCGTCGCGCCGTGTTCGCCGTTTTCGGTGAGCCGCGACCTGATGCGTGAATCGGCGGCGCTCGCGCGGCAATATGGCGTGTCGCTGCACACGCATCTGGCGGAAAACGTCAACGACATCGCGTACAGCCGCGAGAAGTTCGGCATGACGCCAGCACAGTACGCGGAAGATCTTGGCTGGGTCGGGCACGATGTGTGGCACGCGCACTGCGTGCAGCTCGACGACGAAGGCATCGCGCTTTTCGCGCGGACCGGAACCGGCGTCGCGCATTGTCCGTGTTCGAACATGCGGCTTGCGTCCGGTATCGCGCCGGTGAAAAAGATGCGGCTCGCAGGCGTGCCGGTGGGTCTCGGTGTCGACGGCTCCGCGTCGAACGATGGCGCGCAGATGGTCGCCGAAGTGCGTCAGGCGCTGCTGCTTCAGCGCGTCGGGTTTGGTCCCGATGCGATGACCGCGCGCGAAGCGCTCGAAATCGCGACGCTCGGTGGCGCGAAGGTGCTCAATCGCGACGATATCGGCGCGCTGGCGCCCGGCATGGCGGCGGATTTCGTCGCGTTCGACCTGCATCAGCCGCTGTTCGCCGGCGCCTTGCACGACCCGGTTGCCGCGCTGGTGTTCTGCGCGCCGTCACAGGTGGCGTACAGCGTGATTGGCGGGAAGGTCGTGGTGAAGGACGGCGTTTTGACGACGGTCGAGCTGGGCACGGTGATCGAGCGGCACAACCGTCTGGCGAAAAATCTGTACGAAGCCGCGGCCTGAGCCGCGCGCAAGACGAAAAACGCAAGACGCAGGACATTCACACCGGCCACGCGCGCCGGTGTGAACATGAAGGCAAACGCTTAAGGCTTGTCGATCAGCGTGCGGGTCGCTTCGGCGACGAGGCTTCTGAGCCAGCGCACTTCATCGGAGTAATGGCAGCGCTCGTGCCACAGCTGGTAATACTGCATCGGCGGAAAATCGAGCGGCGCGGGCACGACGGTGAGCGGCAGGAACTTCGAGTAGTGATCGGCGAAAAGACGCGTCGTCGTGAAGATCAGATCGGACTTGACCAGCACATACGGCGCGAGGTTGAAGTAAGGCAGTGTCACGACGACGTGGCGTTTCAGCCGTTCACGCGCAAGGTGAACGTCGATCGCGCCGCGCTGGCCCACCGAATACGGCGTCGGCGCGAGATGCGGGGCATTCAGGTACTGGTCGAGCGTCAGTCCGCCGCGTTTGGCGAACGGATGCGCGCTGCTCATCAGGCACACGATCTGGTCGACGAACAGATTCGACAGATGCAGTTGCTCCGGCGGTTCCGGCCAGTTGCCGACGACGATATCGAGCTTGCCGTCCTCGAGCGCGAGTTCGTAGTCAAAGGACGGGCCGAGCGAATGAAACTCGAGCGTCGCGTTCGGCGCAGCCTGGCGGAAGCGTTCGACAACCGTCGGCACGAACAGCACGTTCAGGTAATCCGGGCAACCGATGCGATAGCAACGAATGGACGTGGCAGGATCGAAGTTGTGCTGCTGGAACTTGATTCGCTCGATTTCGCGCAGTGCGTTCTGCACGGGTTCGAGCAGACGCAGCCCATACTCGGTTGGCACCATGCCGGACTTGCCGCGCACCAGCAGCGGGTCGCCCGTGATGTCGCGCAGGCGGCGCAGCGCCGCGCTGATGGCGGGCTGTGACTGGTTGAGCTTGACCGCCGCGCGGGTCACGCTGCGTTCCATCAACAGTGTGTGCAAGACGCGTAGTAAGTAAGTATCGATCGCCTCGCGTTGCTGGCTCATGACTTCTCCGGGTTATATGTTCTGGCTGATCGAGTGGGCGCTGGGGTATATGCGTTTTAGTATGGACAGAAAAGGCCGTCAAGGGTGGCTTACCCGCAACACCTTGTTGCGACGCGGGTTTGCGGGAATTTTGATGGCTCGACGGGCTGTATCGAATTAGGTATTGTCACCCGGCTGCAACGCCGTCCAGCGCGCTTCGCACGGCGTCGGACGGCCACGTTGCAGATGGCAGTCACTGCGTACTACGGAATCACATGGTCGACATTTCCACCTCTGGCGGCGACGCCGCCGAACGGCCCGCGAGTACATCGACGGCCAGGGCCGCGCCGCGTCTCGCGCTGTCGGGCATCAGCAAACAATATCCGGCCGTGCGCGCCAACGACGACGTGACGCTTGTCGTCGAGCCCGGCGAAATCCACGCTGTCCTCGGCGAGAACGGCGCGGGCAAGAGCACGTTGATGAAGATCATCTACGGTTCGGTGCGCCCCGACGCGGGCGAAATCCGCTGGGAAGGGCAAAGCGTCGAGATCGCGAGCCCGGCCGCCGCGCGCAAGCTCGGCATCGGCATGGTGTTCCAGCACTTTTCCCTGTTCGAGACGCTGACTGTCGGCGAAAACATCGCGCTCGCGCTCGACGATCCGTTCGATCTCAAGACACTCTCCCGGCGCATCCGCGAGGTGTCGGCCGATTACGGCCTCGACATCGACCCGCAACGCCACGTACACAGCCTGACCGTGGGCGAGCGGCAACGCGTCGAGATCGTGCGTTGCCTGCTGCAGAACCCGCGTCTGCTCATCATGGACGAGCCGACCTCGGTGCTCACGCCGCAGGCCGTGCGCAAGCTCTTCGCGACGCTTAAGCGCCTCGCGTCCGAAGGTTGCAGCATTCTCTACATCAGCCACAAGCTCGACGAAATCCAGGAGCTCTGCGACACCGCGACGGTGATGCGCGGCGGTCGCGTGACGGGCCACGTGAAGCCGCGCGAGGAAACGCACGCGTCGCTCGCGCAGCTGATGGTCGGGCATTCGCTGCCGGACTACGAGCGCCGCACGCATACGCCGGGCAACGTGCTGCTCGACGTGAAGCATCTCTCGGTGGTGAGCGGGGATCCGTTCGGCACGTCGCTCGACGATGTGTCGTTCGCGGTTCACGCGGGCGAAGTGTTCGGCATTGCGGGCGTCTCTGGCAACGGCCAGGCGGAACTGCTGGCGGCGCTCTCGGGCGAGCAGCGCGGCAACCGCGCCGACGCGGTCACGATCTGCGGCAAGGCCGCGGGGAAACTCGGGGCGGGCGGCCGTCGCTCGCTCGGCTTTGCGTTCGTGCCGGAAGAGCGGCTCGGGCGGGGGGCGGTGCCGGCGATGTCGCTCTCCGACAACGCGCTCCTGACCGCGCACCGGCAGAAGATGGTGAGTTCCGGCTGGATCAGCACGAAGGCGATGCGCGCGTTCGCGGACCGCTGCATCGCATCGTTCGACGTACGCTGCGGCGGCCCCGACGCGCTCGCGCAGAGCCTGTCGGGAGGCAACCTGCAGAAGTACATCGTCGGGCGGGAAATTCTCCAGGCGCCGAAGGTGCTGGTGGTCGCGCAACCCACGTGGGGCGTCGACGTCGGCGCGGCCGCGTTCATCCGTCAGCAGCTGCTCGACCTGTCGGCGAGCGGCGTCGCGATACTGGTGATCTCCGAGGAGCTCGAGGAACTGTTCGACATCTGCGACCGCATCGCGGTGCTCGCGCGCGGCCGCCTGTCGCCGGTTCGCGCGACGGGCGATACCAACGCGGAGGAAATCGGCCGCTGGATGGCGGGCCTCTTCGGCGAGCGCAACGGCAGCGCCGACGGCGGCCCGTCGCCACCGGCCGGCGAGCCGGCACCCGCCTGAACGCAAGGCCGCCGTCCGAGACCGAACCCTGCGATCGAACACATAACAACACGCTAACCACGGCTACCCATGATTTTTCCGTACCGACTCGAAGCGCGCACGACGCCGTCTCGCACGATGCGGCTCGCCGTGCCGCTGATCGCCGCGCTGCTCACGCTCGCGATTGGCTTCCTCATTTTCAGTCTCGTCGGCCGTGATCCGCTGGAGGCGATGCACGCGTTCTTCATCGAACCGCTGTCGAGCGTCAACGGCTGGTCGGAGCTGCTGCTGAAAGCCTCGCCGCTATGCCTGATCGGCCTTGGGCTCGCGGTCGGCTATCGCGCGAACGTGTGGAACATCGGCGCCGAAGGGCAGATGATTCTAGGCGGCATCGGCGCGAGCGGTGTGGCGATCTACTTCGACCAGGCCTCCGGCTGGTGGATCCTGTTCCTGATGATGATCGCCGGCACGCTGGCCGGCATGGCATGGGCGGCCATCCCGGCGCTCCTGAAAAGCCGCTTCAACACCAACGAAATCCTGACGAGCCTGATGCTCACGTACGTCGCGACGCAGTTGCTGATCTGGCTCGTGAGCGGCCCGTGGCGCGATCCGCAGGGCATGAACTTTCCGCTCTCCGAGATGTTCAGCGGCGACGCGCTCTATCCGACGTTCGCCGGCGACTGGCACTGGAAATTCCTGCGCGGCACGCGTCTGAACGCATCGGTCATCGTCACGCTGATCGCGATTCCGCTGGTGTGGGTGTTCATGAAGAAGAGCTTCGCGGGCTACCGGATGAACGTCGGCGGTCTCGCGCCGCTCGCCGCGCGCTACGCCGGGTTCTCCGAAAAGAAGGCGATCTGGACGTCGCTTCTGATCAGCGGCGCGCTTGCCGGTCTCGCCGGGATGGGTGAGATCGCCGGCCCGATCGGCCAGTTGCAGGCGACGTGGTCGCCCGGCTACGGCTTCACCGCGATCATCGTCGTGTTCGTCGGGCGGCTGCATCCGGTCGGCATCGTGCTCGCGAGCCTGCTGATGGCGCTGCTGTACCTCGGCGGCGAGGCGGTGCAGACCTCGATGCAACTGCCGCAGGCGCTTTCCGGCGTGTTCCAGGGGCTGCTGCTGTTCTGCCTGCTGGGTGCCGACGTGTTTGTGAACTACCGCGTGCGCCGCCACACCGTGGCCTCGCAGACGCATTAAGACCCACTGATTTCCCGGCGAACCCCATGGACATTCAACAAGCCAGCGCGCTGACCTCGAGCGCCGTGACCGCCGCCATTCCGCTGATGTTCGCGGGCGCGGGCGAACTCGTCACCGAGAAGTCGGGCGTACTCAACCTGGGCGTCGAAGGCATGATGCTGATGGGCGCCGTCACCGGCTATGCCGTGACCGCCATCACCGGCAGCCCGTGGCTCGGCGTCGTGGCGGCCATCGGCGCCGGCCTCGCGATGGCGCTGCTGTTCGCGTTCCTCACGCTGACGATGCTCGCCAACCAGGTCGCCACCGGCCTCTCGCTGACGATCTTCGGCATCGGCCTGTCGGCGTATGTCGGCAAGCCGTACACGTCGGCCGCCGTGCGCGCGACGATCGACACGTGGACGATTCCCGGCCTGTCGAAGATTCCCGTCATCGGGCCCGCGTTTTTCAGCCTCACACCACTCGATTACCTCGCGTTCGCGATGTTCGCCGTGATCGGCTGGTTTCTGTATCGCACGCGCGCCGGGCTCGTGCTGCGCTCGGTCGGCGAATCGCCCGCGGTCGCGCACTCGGTCGGCTTTCCGGTGATCGGCGTGCGCTACGGCGCGACGCTCTTCGGCGGCGGCATGGCGGGGCTCGCGGGCGGTTATTACTCGATCGTCAACCTGCACCTGTGGCAGGAGCAGCTGACGTCGGGCCGCGGCTGGATCGCGCTTGCGCTCGTCGTGTTCGCGACGTGGCGTCCGGGGCGCCTGCTGATCGGCGCGCTGCTGTTTGGCGCGGTGACGGGCCTGCAGTTCTACGCGCAGGCGATCGGCGTGCCGGTGCCGACGCAGTTTCTCGCGATGACGCCTTATATCGCGACCGTCGTCGTGCTGGTGCTGATTTCGCGCAATCCGAACACGATCCGGCTGAACGCGCCGGCTTCGCTCGGCAAGCCGTTCTTCGCCGCGGGCTGACGGCGCGGCGCGCGCCCGCGCATCACAAAACCATTTGAGCATTCCGATCACACGACAGGAGAAACCACGATGAGAAGAAAACTACTCACTGCGCTCGCGCTGGCAGCCGCCACACTGGGCTTCGGCGCCACGCTGACCCAGCCCGCCCGCGCGGCCGATGCGCCGGGCGTCGCGTTTGTCTATCTCGGCAACCCGGGCGACGCCGGCTGGACGTTCGCGCACGATCAGGGTTCGAAGGAAGTCGAGGCGAAGTTCGGCAACCGGATCAAGATCACGCGCGTCGAAAACGTGCCGGAATCGGCCGACTCGGAACGCGTGTTCCGCGATCTGGCGAACAAGGGCAACAAGATCATCATCGGGTCGAGCTTCGGCTTCCAGGACTTCGAACTGAAGGTCGCCAGGGACTTCCCTGACACCGTGTTCCTGCACGCGACCGGCTACAAGAAGGCCGCGAACTTCGGCACGTACGACGTGCGGATGTACCAGGGCGCGTATCTGGCGGGCGTCGTCGCGGGCCACGTGACGAAGACGAACACGCTCGGCTTCGTGGCGTCGGTGCCGATTCCGGAAGTGGTGCGCAACATCAACGCGTACACACTCGGCGCGCGGTCGGTGAACCCGAAGATCCACACGAAGGTCATCTGGATCAACAGCTGGTTCGATCCGGGCAAGGAAAAGCAGGCGGCGGAAACGCTGATCGGGCAGGGCGCCGACGTGCTGCTGCAGAACACCGATTCGAGCGCGACGCTCGCGACCGCTTCGGAAAAGCACGTGCATGCGTTCGGCTGGGATTCGGACATGAAGAAGTTCGGTCCTGACGCACACCTCGGTTCGGTGGTCGCGCACTGGGGCGTGTATTACAACGCGGCGATCCAGCAGGTGCTGGACGGCAAGTGGAAGAACGATCCGGTGTGGTGGGGCATCCCGCAAAAGGCCGTCAACCTCGAGGACCTGAACACGGGCGCGATTCCGGCTGATGCACAGAAGGATGTCGAGGCGAAGCGCACCGAACTCGCCAGCGGCAAGTGGGATGTGTTCACCGGTCCGATCAGGGATCAGTCAGGCAGCGTGAAGGTGCCGGCCGGCAAGACGCTGTCCGATCCTGAACTGCAACGCCTCAACTGGTATGTCGAGGGCGTCGACGGCTCGCTGCCGAAATAACGCGGACAACAGCCCGCGACGTGCGCGGGCGGGTCACGTTCGACCAGGTGGCGATCTTGCGAGGATCGTCGCTTTCAGGGGCTGTGTCCGACCGGGCACGGCCCTTTTTTGCTGCGCCACCGCACGTTAGTCGTCGATACGCAGGCCGACCTTGAGCGTCACCTGCCAGTGGACGATCTTGTTGTCCTCGATCTGTCCGCGTGTCTCCGTGACCTGGAACCAGTGCAGGTTCCGCAGCGTCTTCGACGCTTTTTCGATGGCCGTGCGTACGGCGTCATCGCTCGATTTCGTCGACGATCCCGTCAGTTCGATCTGCTTGTAGACGTGGTCTTTCATGAGCCCTCCTTGGGTTGAAGAAAGTATAGGCAATGGCACGGTCATTGGCGGCCCGTATGCCCCGCGTTCAGGCGCGCATGGAGCGCATACGGCGCGGCGCCGCGCGTCCGGCAGCGACAGGCGGGCGGTATCATGGCCAGGACTTCAACACCCGTAAGGAAAACAACGTGGAAACCGGATTCTGTGGCCCCGGGCTGATGGGCGCGCCGATGATCAGGCATCTGCTGCGCGCAGGCCATGCCGTGCATGTCTGGAACCGCACGCGTGCGAAATCCGAGGCGTTGCAGGTCGATGGCGCAACCGTCGCCGATACGCCGCGTGAGCTCGCGGCATGCGCCGAAGCCGTCGTGCTGTGCGTCGCCGATGCCGCCGCCGTCGAAGCGGTCGTGTTCGGCGAGGAGGGCGTGCTGGGTCCGGATGTACACGCCGATGGCCAGCGTCGCGCAACAGGCAAGCTGCGCTGGATCGTCGATCATTCGAGCATTCCGCCGGACGCGACACGAAGCTTCGCGGCGCGCGCTGCGGCGGCCGGCGTGGGCTGGATCGACGCGCCGGTTTCGGGCGGCACGACGGGCGCCGTGGCCGGCACGCTGGCCGTGATGGCGGGCGGCGAGGCCGCCGACGTTGAAGCCGTCACGCCGCTGATCAGGGCGTACGCGTCGCGCGTCACGCACATGGGGGCGGCCGGCGCGGGGCAGACCACCAAGCTCTGCAACCAGGCGATCGTTACGTCGACCATCGCGGCCATCGCCGAGGCGGTCACGCTTGCCGAACGCAGCGGCATCGACGCCTCGCGCCTGACGGAGGCGCTCGCCGGCGGCTGGGCCGATTCCGTGCTGCTGCAGACGTTCGTGCCGCGCATGACGCAAACCGGGTTCGCGCCGCTCGGCGCCCTCAGGACCTTCCAGAAAGACGTCGAGACAGTTGCCGCCACGGCTGCCGAGACCGGCACGCCGATGCCGGTCTCGGGCACCGTCCAGCAACTGCTGCGGCTGGCGGTCGCCGCGGGTCTCGCGGACGCCGATTTCACGGCATTTATCGACGTATTGCAGCCCGAACGCCGCCAGGCATCGCGCGACAACACCGAAACAACGCGCGGAACAAAACGGGCCGGATCGTAAGAGCGCTGAGGGCGCGCCAGGCAGGGCGCCCTGTTTCAATAACCTGCTAAAATATCGGGTTTTTCGCAGTTAACACATTCAAAGGACGCGCCGTGCTGTCTACCGCCAACATCACCATGCAATTCGGGCCGAAGCCCCTCTTCGAGAACATCTCGGTCAAATTCGGGGAAGGCAACCGCTATGGCCTGATCGGAGCGAACGGTTGCGGCAAGTCGACGTTCATGAAGATCCTCGGCGGCGATCTCGAGGCGAGTTCGGGTAACGTGATGCTCGAACCGAACGTGCGCCTCGGCAAATTGCGGCAGGACCAGTTCGCGTACGAAGACGTGCGCGTGCTCGATGTCGTCATGATGGGCCACACGGAGATGTGGGGCGCGATGACCGAGCGCGACGCAATCTACGCGAACCCCGACGCCACCGACGACGACTACATGCACGCCGCGGAACTCGAGGCGAAGTTCGCCGAGTACGACGGCTACACGGCCGAAGCGCGCGCGGGCGAACTGCTGCTGGGCATCGGCATCGCGATCGCCGACCACAACGGCCCGATGAGCAACGTGGCGCCGGGCTGGAAGCTGCGCGTGCTGCTCGCGCAGGCGCTGTTCTCGAAGCCGGACGTGCTGCTGCTCGACGAACCGACCAACAACCTGGACATCAACTCGATCCGCTGGCTGGAAGACGTGCTCAACCAGTACAACTCGACGATGATCATCATCTCGCACGATCGACACTTCCTGAACCAGGTCTGCACGCACATGGCCGACATGGATTACGGCACGCTGAAGGTCTATCCGGGCAACTACGACGACTACATGCTCGCCAGCACGCAGGCGCGCGAGCGTCAGCAGGCCGCCAACGCGAAGGCGAAGGAACGAGTCGCCGACCTGCAGGATTTCGTGCGCCGCTTCTCGGCGAACAAGTCGAAGGCGCGCCAGGCCACGAGTCGCGCGAAGCAGATCGAGAAGATCAAGATCGAGGAATTCAAGCCGTCGTCGCGACAGAATCCGTTTATCCGCTTCGAGTACGAAAAGAAACTGCACAACATCGCGGTGGTGGCGGACACGATCACGAAGAAGTACGACCGCACGATCTTCCAGAACTTCAACCTGAGCGTGCAGCCAGGCGAGCGTATCGCGATCATCGGCGAGAACGGCGCGGGCAAGACCACGCTGCTGCGTTCGCTGCGCGGCAACATCAAACTCGATCACGGCACGGTGAAGTGGGCGGAAAACGCGAACATCGGTTACATGCCGCAGGACACGTACGAAGAGTTTCCGGACGACATCACGCTGATGGACTGGATCGACAACTATCGTCAGGAAGGCGACGACGAGCAGTCGGTGCGGGGCACGCTCGGCCGGCTGCTGTTCAACGCGGACGACATCCGCAAGTCGGTGAAGGTGCTTTCGGGTGGCGAGAAAGGCCGCATGATCTGGGGCAAGCTGATGCTCGGCCGCCACAACGTGCTGCTGATGGACGAGCCGACGAACCACATGGACATGGAATCGATCGAGTCGCTGCAGATCGCGCTGGAGAAATACGAGGGCACGCTGATTTTTGTCTCGCACGACCGCGAGTTCGTGAGCGGTCTGGCTAACCGGATCATCGAAGTGCGGACGAACGGCACGCTGAACGACTTCGGCGGCAATTACGAGGACTTCCTGCTGAGTCAGGGCGTGCAGTAACGCTTCGATGCAGGTTCGGGGTACATGAGCCCGCTTCATTCGAAGCGGGCTTTTTTCATGGCGTGGGCGATGAAGCTATTTTCATCGCCGCTGACCTGAATCACGAAACAGTTCGCCGACACCGCTCCACACGCCTTTTGTTTGTTCTCGCGCAATGCGAGGTCTGGCCCATTCGCGACGATGGACGTTTCATGTCGACGAAGCGGGCCTCTCATGTTTCCAGCGCATTCTTTTCCTCCACTCGTGATTCGCGGCCGTTCGCTGTTGCCGGTCGTGCAGGGTGGGATGGGCGTCGGCATATCGGCGCACCGGCTTGCTGGCAGTGTCGCCCGCGAAGGCGCGATGGGCACGATCGCCAGCATCGACCTGCGGCACCACCACGCGGATCTCGTCGACGCATGTCGTGCGCATCCTGATCGCGAGACGCTCGAACGCGCGAATCTCACGGCGCTCGCGCGCGAAATCAGGGCCGCGCGTGCGCTGTCGGAAGGTCGCGGCATGATCGCCGTCAACGTGATGAAAGCCGTCAGCGCACACGCCGATTACGTTCGGGTCGCGTGCGAAAACGGCGCCGACGCGATCGTCATGGGCGCGGGCTTGCCGCTTGACCTGCCTGACATGACGCACGCGTTCGATGTCGCGCTCATTCCCATCCTGTCGGATAGCCGCGGCGCGACGCTCGTCCTGAAGAAGTGGATGAAGAAAGGACGCCTGCCGGACGCCATCGTGATCGAGCATCCCGCGCATGCGGGCGGCCACCTCGGCGTGACGAACCTGGCGGAAATGCACGACGGTCGCTTCGAATTCGCGCGCGTGCTCGACGAGATGCACGCGGTGTTCGCGTCGCTGGGCTTAAGCCGCGACGAGGTGCCGTTGATCGTCGCGGGCGGCATCAACAGTCACGACGCGGTGCGCGCGTGCCTTGCGGCGGGCGCGAGCGGCGTGCAGCTCGGTACGCCGTTCGCCGTCACCGAGGAGGGCGATGCGCATCCGGATTTCAAGCGCGTGCTGGCTGAAGCGACACCCGAAGACATCGTCGAATTCGTCAGCGTGACGGGGCTGCCGGCACGTGCCGTCCGCACGCCGTGGCTCACGCGCTATCTGCGCCATGAGGAACGTATCCGCACCAAGATCGGCGCGCTCAGGCAGGCATGCCCGACGGCGCTCGAGTGTCTGAGCGCATGCGGGTTGCGTGACGGCATCGAGAAGTTCGGTCACTTCTGCATCGACACGCGCCTCGCGGCTGCGCTGCGCGGCGACATCGCGAACGGCCTGTTCTTTCGCGGTCGTGAAACGCTGCCGTTCGGCCATGCGATCCGCAGTGTGCGCGACCTGCTCGAACTGCTGCTGACAGGCACGGCGCGCCCGGCCGTCGCGCGTCACGGCGCGTTTTCGCTTCGTTGATACCGGTCAACGCGACCGGTCGTAATCCCCTAGAAAATGTAGGGGCTTTACGACAACGAGGAAAGAAAAATGAACCGATGGATCAACGGGGTAGGCGTCGCGGCATGCGCGCTGAGCATGGGCATGCCGGCCAGCCAGGCTGCCGCGGCAGACGAAGCTTTTCAGACGACGTCCATGGGCGGCATTCATGCAGGTGACGTACTGGTGCGTCTGCGCGCCATCAGCATCCTGCCGCAGGTCGGCACAAACAGTACGCTGTCGGCGCTCAATGTGGACGTTAACAACGCCACGGTGCCGGAACTCGACTTCACGTACATGATTCGCGACAGCATCGGCGTCGAGCTGATTCTGGGTACGTCACGGCATCAACTGACGTCGAATCTGGGCGGCCTGGGTGGCGTGAACGTGTTGCCGCCCACGCTGCTGCTGCAATATCACTTCAACCATCAGGGGACGGTGCGGCCTTATGTCGGCGCCGGTCTCAACTACACGCTGTTCTACAACAATGGCCTGAATGCAGGCGGCCAGCCGGTCTCGATCAGCAATCACAGTTTCGGGCCGGCGTTGCAGGCGGGCGTCGATGTGCAGGTGGCGAAGAATCTCTTCGTCAACGCGGACATCAAGAAGATCTGGATGCACACCGACGCGTCGCTTGGCGGCGCCTCGCTCGGCACGCTGCATATCGACCCGCTGGTGGTCGGCATCGGCGTCGGAATGAAGTTCTGACGTTTGCTGTCGTTCGCGGGCGCGTCTGGCGCTGTGTCAGGTGGCGCCGCGAACGTCCGCGCGCGGGCGTGGCGGCTCAGAGATGGTCGTTCTGGAATCGCATCGCGGTGCCCTCGCGTTTGATGCGCTCCCAGATCGCAAGCTTTTCTTCGTCGCTCAGGAACACCCAGTTCGACACTTCGCCGGCGGTGCGGCCACAGCCCTTGCAGACTTCATCGAAAAGCGTTGAGCAGACGCCAATGCAGGGGCTGTCGGGAAGGTCGTGAAGATTTGAAGCCATGAAAACGCCCGGGCGGAGGAAGGGTGAACGGAAACCGTTCGACATGTTAACCGATCCGCCGGATTCCCGATCCGGGCGTCTGACGGGTCGAATGCGACAGCGGCCATGAACGGATGGCGGTCATGACCGAGCTACCCGCATGCGAGCGCCGACCTCGCCGTGCGCATGCGAATGTGCCTCTCATCGCGAGATGCTGTACCCGATGCGCGCGACCCAGTGCTGGCGATTGTTGTAATCGAGAATGTCCTCGCCATAGCCGTTGAAGTAGCCCACCCACACATAACCGCCCCACGCGCTGCCCAGCAGTTTTGACAGCGGGTAAGTCAGCTGTGAATCGATGCTGCCATACCAGTGTTTCGTGCCCTTGCGCAGCGTGGTGGCGAGTTGCCAGCCGTCGGGGCTGCCGTACTTCACGAGCAGGTCGACGTAGCCGCGATAGTCGGCGATATCTTCGTTGCCGCTCTTGCTGAGGTAGTAGTAGATCTTCGGCGACACCGTCAGGTGGTTGCCGCTGAGATTGCCGAATTCCCACGTCGGGCGCACGAACACGATGTTGATGGCCCGCGAATCGTCGCCGCTCTTGCCGTTCGATTCGTGTCCGATACCGCCCGAGAATCCCATGCGCGTGAACCACGAACTGCGCCAGCCCGTGTCGGCGACGTAGTAGAACAGTTGCGGCATGTAGCTCGAATCGCGGAACGGCCGCGAATCGGCGCTCAGGTCCCACAGCACGGTCTGCGTGTAGGCGAAATACAGGTTGTCGAGAAGGGCCTTCGAGCGCAGGTCGTCGGGCATCATGATGCGGTACTTGAAACTCAGCTGGAAGCGCGCCGACGCATCGCCGTTCTTGCCGAGGCCGATATACATCGGCTCGAAATACGAGAGCCGCGCGAGCGCGCTGCGGCCTGTCGTGGCGAGCGAATCGAGCGGCGCGTTGATCGCGTCTTCCGGCGTGTTGACGACCGTGGACGCCGCTGCGACCTGGGCGGGTGTCGTCGCCTGCGCTTCGCTGCGTTCGGCCGTGGCGATCGCCTCCTGATCCGCGCCGCGGTTGATGGCGACGAGCGCCGGCGAAGCGTCGAACCCGACTGGATTGATCTGTACCACGCCGCGCGCCGATTTCGGCCACGGCGCTGAAAACGTCACCTTGCGATACTGGCCGGGCTGCAGCTTCAAGGTGTCCTGCACGCCGGGATCGCGCACGAGATCGACCGGCTGCGGCGCGAGGTCGCCATTCGTCAGCGTGACGCGGAGGGTCGGTGGCACCGTGAAGGTGAGCGGCGTGGTGTCGTCGTCGGAATAGAGGAGCGTGATCCGCAGCGGATCGCGCACTGCCGCCTCGCGCGGTGGCTGCAGCATCGCGACGGTCGCGTGTGCCTGACCGGCGACGGCAAGGAGTGCCAGCCACCCGGTACGCGACGCCCGGAGCCGAAGGGCGGCACGGGATGAGAACAGACGCAGGCCGAAGCGGGACAGCGGCGGTGGATCATCAGCAAACGCGGTATGGCGGGTAGAAGCGTGACGGACAGGCGAAGCATCGAAGCGCATGGGCGGGTCGTCCAGATAGAAGGCCGGGATAAAGAGCTTTGATACAGAGCCGCGAAACACAGACACACGGCACAGTCACAGCACACCGGTTTTCAGGCGCGTCAGGCAAAGTGTATCCACATTGTAAAAGACAGTTTAATAAACAGTAAGGCAGGCGGGAACACCGCACGGCAATTCACGGCGGCCCGGATCGCCTCAGATCGTCGATACGAATTGCCAGAGCAGCACGCCGTTGAGCGTCAGAATGGCCGCCGCCGACAGCCACGCCAGCACGAGCGGCACGCCATGCACTCGCCAGTGGCCCATCAGCGGCCGGCTCGACGCGAAACGGATCAACGGCACGACCGCGAGCGGCAGTTGCAGGCTGAGCACCACCTGGCTTGCAACGAGCAACTGGTTGGAACCGTGCTGCCCGAACATCGAGACGGCGAGAAGCGCCGGTCCCATCGCGAGCGAACGCGTCAGGAGCGCGCGTTGCCAGCGCGGCAGGCGCAGCGCGAGGAAACCTTCCATGACCGCCTGGCCGGCGAGCGTGCCCGTCACGGTTGCGCTCAGGCCGCAGGCGAGCAGGGCTGCCGCGAAAAGGATGGCGGCCCAGTGCGAGCCGACGATCGGCGCGATCAGCCGATGGGCATCGGCGAGATCGGTGACGTCGCGATGGCCGCTCGCGTGAAACACGGCCGCTGCCACGATCAGGAGCGCTGCGTTGATGACGAACGCAAACGACAGCGAGCCGAAGGTGTCGTAATTCACGCCGCGCAACGCGTTCGCGATCGCTGCGTCGTCGCGCTCGGGTGCGTGGTTTCTGACGAGCGCCGAGTGCAGGTACAGGTTGTGCGGCATCACCGTCGCGCCGAGGATGCCGGCCGCGAGCCACACCATGCCGGCATTGCGCAGCAGGTCGGCGCCCGGTGCGACGCCGGCGAGCGCCGCATGCCAGTCGGGCCGCGCGAGCGCCAGTTCGACGACGAAGCACAATCCCACGAACACGATCAGCGCGACGACGCTCGCTTCGAGCGTGCGCCGCCCGCGTCGCTGGAGCGCGAGTATCGCCAGCGTGCCGACGGCGGAGAGCAGCACGCCGGGCGTCAGCGACACGCCGAGCAGCAATTGCAGCGCGACCGCACTGCCGACGACCTCCGCGACGTCGCAGGCAACAATGGCGACCTCGCTCGTGAGCCACAGGACGTACGTGACGCGCCGGCTGAAGTGCTCGCGGCACAGCTGCGCGAGATCGCGCCCCGTGACGACGCCCAGCCGCGACGACACCCATTGCAGCAACATCGCCATCAGGCTCGACATGAGCACGACGCTGAGCAACCGGTAGCCGAAGCTTGCGCCGCCCGCGAGCGCCGTTGCCCAGTTACCGGGATCCATGTAGCCGACCGCGATCAGCGCGCCGGGACCGACGAACGAAGACCAGTGCGCGGGGCGTCGCGGTTCGCCGCCGGCGGTGGTGCGCGGGCGGCGTCGGCGGTAACGGGTGGTGAACGGATTTGAGTTCATCGCGATCATCGGGCAAATCAAGGCAGGGTGCGCACGCATATGGCCGCTGGCACAACAGGCAAACGACGCATCCATCGCATGTGATGCACAGGCAAAGGGTGAACCGGGCGCAAACGCCGTGCCCGGGGCCGTCGCCCAGCCTGGGGCGAGGGTACGCAGCATCCAGCGCGGCCGGGCAACTCGCGCGAAGCGGACAGGGTCGCCTCATGCCGGCGGGCAGCGCGCAGCCGCTTTCCTGTCAATCGCCTTGCGCGCTTCGTCGCCAGTTCGCGGGCCGTCATATTCTGAAATGAGCGCCCCTCGTTAAAACATAGGCGATCCGCTTTTTTTCGGGTGGACATGTGCCGATAACCCGATAAAATTGCGCCCAATTTTGCAATGCCGGTATCGCCTCCACGAGGGCAGGGCCGCGTGCAGGGCGGCTTTCTGGCTGTACCCTTTGCGCGACAGGGAGCCGTTTATTTTGGAGCATGCGGTATTTAGTGGTAGTTTTTGGGGTTTTTCAGGGGAGCCGCACGCGACGTGTCGTGGTGTGAGCGGTGTGGGCGAGGCGATGGCCGGACAGAGCCGGTCAGGATCGGAGAACAGGATGAATAAACGGGTAATGGGCCGGCTGGCGGCGCTTGTGCTTTGTGCGGCGCCGTGGGTCGCGGCCGCGGCGAAAGATACGCAGTTGAACGTGTATAACTGGTCGGATTACATTGCCAAGGACACGATCCCGAACTTCACGAAGCAGACCGGCATCAAGGTCAGGTACGACAACTACGACAGCGACGACACGCTTCAGGCCAAGCTCCTCACGGGCAATTCGGGCTATGACATCGTCGTGCCGACCACCAACTACGCTGGCAAGCAGATCGCCGCAGGCATCTTCGCGCCGCTCGACAAATCGAAGCTCCCCAATCTCAAGTATCTCGACCCGGCGCTGATGGCGCTCGTCGCCGGCGCCGATCCGGGCAACAAGTACGCGGTGCCCTGGGCGTACGGCACGACGGGCCTGGCCTACAACGTCACGAAGGTCCAGCAGATTCTCGGCAAGTCCGTGCCGCTCGACAGCTGGGACGTGCTCTTCAAGCCGGAGAACATTTCGAAGCTGAAAGCGTGCGGCGTCTCGGTGCTCGACGCGCCCGACCAGATGTTCGCCGCCGCGCTGCATTACATCGGCAAGGATCCGGTGAGCACGAACCCGGACGACTACCGCGCCGCACTCGCGATGATGAAGAAGATCCGTCCGTACATCACGCAGTTCAACTCGTCGGGCTATATCAACGACCTGGTGGGCGGCGACGTGTGCTTCGCGTACGGTTTCTCGGGCGACGTGGTCATTGCCAGGCATCGCGCCATCGAAGCGAAGAAGCCCTACAAGATCGAGTATTACATTCCGAAGGGCGGTGCGCCCGTGTGGTTCGACGTGATGGTGATTCCGAAGGACGCGAAGAACAAGGAAGCCGCGCTCGAATGGATCAACTACATCGAGACGCCGCAGGTTCACGCCGCGATCACGAACGAGGTCTACTATCCGAACGCGAACACCGAGTCGCGCAAGTATGTGGACAAGGACGTCGCGAACGATCCCGCCGTGTACCCCCCGCCTGACGTCATCAAGACGCTGTTCCTGCTGAAGCCGTTGCCGCCGGAAATCCAGCGTCTGCAGACGCGGCTGTGGACCGAGTTCAAGTCCGGCCGCTGATGCCGGCAGGCACAAGCAGGCGCAGGCCACGATGCACATCAAGAAGCCCCCGGTGTTCACCGGGGGCTTTGTTCGTCAAACGCAGGAGCGAAGCAGCAGATCATGAGTGACCAGTCAGGCGCGCCGGCAGGGGCCGGCGCGCTGCCCCCGGGCAATTCCTTCGTCGCAGGCGAAGCGGCGGAAAACTTCGTGCAGATCGTCGACGTCGTCAAGAAGTTCGGCGAAACCGTCGCGGTCAAGGGCGTGAACCTGAACGTCGAAAAAGGCGAGCTGTTTGCGTTGCTCGGCAGTTCCGGTTGCGGAAAGTCGACGCTCCTGCGCATGCTGGCCGGCCTCGAAACCGTAACGTCGGGCAGGATCCTGATCGACGGCGAAGACCTCGCGCAGATGCCGCCGTATCGCCGGCCGGTGAACATGATGTTCCAGTCGTATGCGCTTTTTCCGCACATGACTGTCGAATCGAACATCGCGTTTGGCCTGAAGCAGGAAGGCGTGCCGAAGGCCGAACTGCGCGACCGGGTGCAGACCGTGCTCGAACTCGTGCAGATGGGCCGCTTCGCGAAGCGCAAGCCGCATCAACTGTCGGGCGGCCAGCAGCAGCGCGTCGCGCTGGCGCGCAGCCTCGTCAAACGCCCGAAGCTCCTGCTGCTCGACGAACCGATGTCGGCACTCGACAAGCAGATCCGTCAGCGCACGCAGATCGAACTCGTCAACATTCTCGACACCGTTGGCGTGACGTGCATCATGGTGACGCACGATCAGGAAGAAGCGATGACGATGGCGGGGCGTCTTGCCGTGATGAGCGAGGGCGAGATCGTGCAGCTCGGCACGCCGCATGAAGTCTACGAATATCCGAACAGCCGGTTCTCGGCGGAATTCATTGGCTCGACGAACCTGTTCGACGGCAACGTCGTCGAGGACGAGCCGGATCACGTGTTCATCGAAACGCCGGACCTGCCGTGCCGTATGTACGTGAACCATGGCATCACCGGTCCGCTCGGCATGCCGGTGACCATTTCCGTGCGGCCCGAGCGCATCGCGCTCACGCGCAAGCCACCTGAAGGCGCGTACAACTGGGGCAGGGGCGTCATCACGAATATTGCGTACATGGGCGGCTATTCGCTGTATCACGTCAAACTCGACGGCGGCAAGACCGTGATCGCGAACGTGTCGAGCCTCGCGATCTCCGAGATCGAGACGCCGACGTGGGGCGACGAGATCTATGTGCGCTGGAGCGCGTCTGCCGGCGTGGTGCTGACGTCATGAAGCGGTCGATGAGTTCGTTCGCATCGTGGCCCGTGCGGCGCTTTGGGCTGACCGGGCGCACCGCGGTCGTGGCCGGGCCGTTCCTGTGGCTGCTGCTGTTTTTCCTCGTGCCGTTCGTGCTGGTGGTGAAGATCAGTTTTGCCGATCTTCAGATGAGCATTCCGCCGTATACCGAACTGACGTCGATGAAGGACGGCGTGCTGCATATCGCGCTGGACCTGTCGCACTACGCGTTTCTCGTCACTGACAGCCTGTATTTCGCGACTTACGTGAATTCGGTGGTGGTGGCGGCGATTTCGACGCTGTTGTGCCTGCTGCTGGGTTATCCGATGGCGTATTACATTGCGCGTTCGAATCCGTCGACGCGCAATATCCTGCTGATGGCCGTGATGTTGCCGTTCTGGACGTCGTTTCTGATTCGCGTGTACGCGTGGATCGGGATTCTGAAGAACAACGGGCTGCTGAATAACTTCCTGATGTCGATCGGCGTGATTCACGCGCCGATCGAGCTTTATCACACGAACACGGCTGTCTACATCGGCATGGTGTATTCATACCTGCCGTTCCTCGTGATGCCGTTGTACGCGCATCTGGTGAAGATGGACCTGACGCTGCTCGAGGCCGCATACGACCTTGGCGCGAAACCGTGGAAGGCGTTTGTGCAGATCACGCTGCCGCTGTCGAAGAACGGGATTATCGCGGGATGCCTGCTGGTGTTCATTCCGGCGGTTGGCGAGTATGTGATTCCGGAGCTGCTGGGTGGCGCGAATACGTTGATGATCGGTCGCGTGATGTGGAATGAGTTCTTCGACAATGCCGACTGGCCGATGGCGTCCGCGGTGACGTGTGCGATGGTTGTGCTGCTGCTGGTGCCGATGGCGCTCTTTCAGTATGCGCAGGCGAAGGAGCTGGAGGATAGCCGCTGATGAAGCCGAATCGTTATTTGCAGATCGTCGCGCTTGGCATTGGGTTTCTGTTTCTGTACATACCGATTGTGAGCCTGGTGGTGTATTCGTTCAACGAATCGCAACTGGTGACCGTGTGGACGAAATTTTCCGTGCGCTGGTATCAGGCGTTGCTTGAGGATGACGAGCTGATTGCTGCTGCGTGGCTTTCCTTGCGGATTGGGTTGCTGACTGCGTTTGCGTCGGTGTTCATTGGCACGTGGGCGGGGTTTGTGCTTGCGCGGATGGGGCGGTTTCGTGGTTTTACGCTTTATACCGGGATGATCAATGCGCCGCTGGTGATTCCAGAGGTCATCCAGGGGATTTCGTTGTTGCTGCTTTTCGTCGAAATGGGCAAGTGGCTGGGGTGGCCTGCCGAGCGGGGGATTTTCACGATCTGGATCGGGCATGTGATGCTGTGCATTTCGTATGTCGCGATTATTGTGCAGTCGCGGGTGAGGGATTTGAACCCGTCGCTTGAAGAGGCCGCGCTGGATCTCGGGGCTACGCCGTTCAGGGTGTTCTTTGCGGTTACGTTGCCGTTGATTTCCCAGGCGCTTGTTGCCGGGTGGCTGCTGTCGTTTACGCTTTCGATCGATGATCTTGTGTTGTCGGCGTTTTTGTCCGGGCCTGGATCGACTACTTTGCCGCTGGTTGTTTTTTCACGTGTGAGGCTCGGGTTGAACCCCGAGATGAATGCGCTTGCCACGTTGTTTATT
The DNA here is from genome assembly GCF_900107685.1 of Paraburkholderia sartisoli. Taxonomy (GTDB): domain Bacteria; phylum Pseudomonadota; class Gammaproteobacteria; order Burkholderiales; family Burkholderiaceae; genus Paraburkholderia; species Paraburkholderia sartisoli. Next base: position 42,972 of record NZ_FNRQ01000011.1, read on the forward strand.
TCCGTTGTCACGGTTGGGGTTGTTGTGGCTAACCGGTTTATGCAGAATGCTGAGAGGAGGCGGCTTGCTATGGCGATGTAGTTTTTTTTGTTTTTTTGTTGTTCTGGGTTTTTGGCCTTTCCTTGTGTTCATGTCGGTCTATTAGTGTTGCCCCTGTGCGGGGCGGCACCTACTTTTCTTTGTCTTCCAAAGAAAAGTAGGCAAAAGAAAGGCGCTCCGAAATGCGATCTTTTCTCGGTGCGTCATTCATCGGGAATGGCAACCCGTGAGGTGTCGCCCTCGCGCTCCAAGCCGCGCTGGTCCGCGCGCGATCTGATCTCCCGCACAGCACCGCCCGTGACAAAGGGCTCATCCACCCGACTCCGCGCTTCGCGCGTCGTCGATCGGCATAATCGCCCCGCTGCCTTCGATCGGCGTAACTGATAGGTCTTCGCCACCAGGCCACCGAGCCACCGAACCGCGGGACTGAGGGGAGGCGACTTTCCGATTTTGATTTCGGGCGAGACGGATATGTTTGCCGGGGCGTGCTCGTGTTAATGCGCGAGCGGCGGTAGGACTACACCCATCCGCGACGCACGTAGTGCGGAGTGGGGTGGATGAGCCCTTTGTCACGGGCGTTGAACGCACGCGGAATGGAATCGCGCGGGGACCGATACCGGTTGAAGCGCGAGGGCGACACCTCACGGGTTGCCATTCCCCGCTAAAGATCCGCCTTGAAGAAATGAGCTGTCGGAGCGCCTTTCTTTTGCCTACTTTTCTTTGGAAGACAAAGAAAAGTAGGTGCCGCCCCGCACAGGGGCAACGCTAATAGGCCGACATGAATACAAGGAAAGGCCAAAAACCCAAAACAACAGAAAAACAGAAAAACAAAAAAAACAGAAAAACGAAAAAACCTAAACCCGATATCCAACCCGAACCCCACCCCAATGCCGCCCGGCGACAACAACGGGCGCCGACGCATCTTTCATCAACACAAACTCCCCGCCCCCCATATCCCGCCGATACGTCTGCAGAAGAAACCGCTTCGTATTCGCGCCAGCGGCCAACCCTGTCCGGTCATTGAACATCCGCCGGTTCCGGCAATTCGCCGCATTCCACACAGGATCCTCCCCCTGCGGCCGCGAAAACTTCAGGTTATGCGTCGGCAAATATCCCCTCGCATCGATAGCAGCACAAAACGCAACGCGCTCGTCGAGCTTCAGCAAAGGCTCCTGTATCGCCGGCAACACGCGATCGGTAAACGCGGTGAACCGCGTCATGAACTGCGGTGGATTCGTTCCGGGCACCGGAACATAAGCCGTATCGAACAGATCGGCCAGCGTAATATCACCACGCGCAAGCGCCGCCTCGAACACCTTGCCCACCTTCGCCGCAGCGTCCTCGATGGCCTCGATAAACCGCGTGTCGGCCGTCTCCACGCCCGTCGCGGCCGTCAACTCGATCAGCGTCTCGGATACGCCCAGCAGATTGCCCAGCCGGTCCTTCGCCTGCACGAAGTTCTCGCTCGAATTCTCGACGTCGCTCGCCATCTCCACGACCTGCGCCTCCAGCCCGTGGCACTGCGTCTCGATCTCGCCCGTCAACGTCGCAATCTGGCTCGCTTCGGCGTTCAGCTGCGTGATCGCTTCGCCCGTCGAATGCACGACGTCGCCAATTTTGCGCGTGCCTTCCCGCACCCGATGCGCACGCGCCGTGTTCACCGATCCCTCCGAAATCAGCTGCTCGGTCTGCTGGGTCAACTGCGCAAGCGTCGTCTCGATCTGACCGGTGGCCTGCGCAGTCTTCGCCGACAGATTCTTCACCTCGGCGGCAACCACCGCGAAGCTCTTGCCGGAATCGCCGGCGCGAGCGGCTTCGATCGCGGCGTTCAGCGCAAGCAGATGCGTCTGTCGCGCAATCAGCGAAATCTCCTCGGAGACGCGGCTCACGTGGGCCAGCGCGGAGCGCAACGCGCCAATCTGGCTCTCGATGACGGTCACGCCCTCAACCAGCCCATGTATGTCCGCCAGCGAAGCCTGCAGCGTCTGCTGCGATTCCTGCACGCCACTCGCGGCGTCGGCGGTGACGGTGCGCATCTCGCGCGCAGCCGTGGCGATGCGCTCGTTGCCCTGCATCGTCAGAGCCGCGGATTCGCGTAACGCCCGGCACACCTGCGCCTGGCGCTGAACGCGCGCGGCGACTTCGTCGACGTGCCCCGACACGTCGCAGATCTCGATGCCCAGTTTGCCCGCCTGCGTCGCAATATCGCCGACCACTGAGTTCGATCGGTCCTTCCGGCGAAAGCTGAAGCCCGTCATGGATGTCTCCTTGTTGTCGCAAACCGCATCGGCGAATCGATATGCTCCCGGGTTCGCCCGCGCGGACGCCGCGTTTTCTTCCCTGCGTTTACGGCGCGCTTTCACACGACTTGATACGGACTATCCCTCGGTCGATATCATGGAGGCTTCGGCATCGTTCCCGTCGGCGCTACGGTTTTCACCCCCACTCAACTTTTCGCCCGCCACTTTATGTTCGAGGTTTTATTCAGCATCGCAGGCTGGCAGCAGCTCGAGCAGCTATGGGCGCTGATCGTGCTGGTCTGCAAGTTTTTGTGGGGCCTCCTGCTGCTGCTCGGCGGGGGCTGAACGTTTCGCGTCAGGCAGGCGCGCGCGTTTCCGGGTAACGTTGGACGCCGCACCACACCATGCACAGGATATGTCGATGAATCTGGATTCCACCCGGCGCTTCACGAACCGCGTCGCCGATTATGTGAAGTACCGTCCAGGCTATCCACGCGAAGTGGTCACGTTCCTGCACGACGTCTGCGGTCTCGCGAACGGCGCGCGGGTTGCCGATATCGGCGCGGGAACGGGCATCTCCGCGAAGCTCTTTCTCGATGCGGGCCACCCGGTCGTCGCCGTCGAACCGAACGAGGCGATGCGCAACGCGGCCGATGCATGGTTGTCGGGTTTCGACGGTTTCAGCAGCAGGGCGGGCACGGCCGAAGCCACCACGTTGGGTGACGCCAGCGTCGACCTCGTCATCGCCGCGCAGGCCGTCCACTGGTTCGATCCAGCGACGGCCCGCCGCGAATTCGCGCGCATCGTGAGACCAGGCGGTCTCGTCGCGCTTTTCTGGAACAGTCGTCTGCTCAGCGGCACGACGTTTCTTGTCGGCTTTGAGGCATTGCTCAAGCGCTATGGCGTCGACTACACGGAGGTGTCGGAGCGCTACGGCGACGACGCGGCGATGGCCGCCTGGTTCGACAACGGCTTCGCGCACAAGGCAACGTTTTCGAACGCACAGCAGCTGGATTTCGATGGACTGAAAGGACGGCTGATGTCGTCGTCGTTCGCACCCGGGGCGGGGCATCCGGATCACGAACCCATGCTCGTCGCGTTACGCGAACTGTTCGACCACACCGCGACAAACGGCACGGTCGACTTTGCTTACGAAACGCGTCTGTACGTCGGCGGTCCGGCGAACGTCTAGAGGCAGGCCGGCGCATTCATCGAAATGGAAACTGAAAGAAGCGGAAACGTCAGGCAAAAAAACAGGCTCCGAAATGGAGCCTGTTCCCGTTCTGCCGTGCGCGTGGACTGGCAGCGATGCTCAGGTATCGCTCCAGCCGCCGGAGTCGTCGCTGCTGCCCATGTCGATGCCGCCACCGCCACCGCCGTCGCTCCAGTCGTTCGAGCCCTGGCCGAAATCGACGTCGCCGCCGCCGGCACGCCGGCGCGCCTCGTCGGGATCGACCAGCACGTCACGTTCGATGATGCGATCGCGGCCGCCGGAATTCAGCACCTGACCAAGCAGCACGCCGGTCAGCAGACCGCCCATGCCACCGCCAAATCCGCCGCCTTGCTGGACGATGACGGGCGGTTGTTGTTGTGGCACCGGTTGTTGCGGATACGGGTAGGGCGGCTGCTGACGGCCGAAGCGCTCGTCGGCCTCACGCGCATACGCCGAGTCGCCGCTGCCGAGCGGACCCGGGCCGTACGCCGCCGCGCCGGACGCATTCGGGTCGGGACGCCCCTCGGCACGTGCCTTCAGGCTTTCGACCTGGCGTTCGAGATCGTCGAGCTGATACGGCGGCACCGGGTTCGGGCTGCCCGACAATGTTTCGACGAGCTGCCGCAACTGCGTTTCGGCACCTTCCACTTCCTTTTCCAGCGCCTCGTGTCCGGGTACCGTCGAGATTTTCACGTCGAGCTTTAGCGAACGCACGGCGTTGAGCAGTTCCGTCGCGCGTTTCAGTTGCGCACGGCGATCGTCGTCGACACGGGAATCGTCTTTCGAGCGCGCGCGCTTTAGCGTCCAGCGCAGCACGAATGCGATCACGACAACGACAAACACGAGGCCGAGCCACAGGCCCATCGAAGGTCCATGACGTTGCGGCACGACCGGCTGCATCGCCGCTTGCTGCTGGATCTGCGCGGCCGGTGTGGCCTGCTGCGCGAAGGGCGTGGGTGTACGGTTTGTCTGGATGGCGCCGGCGCGGGCCGCGTTGTTGCGAATGCGCGCCTCTGTCTGAGCGAAGCGCGACGGATCGGTGAAGCGGACCTGCGGATCGAGCGTCTTCGCCTGCTGGATCTGCGCGAGCGCGTCGGCGTGACGGCCTTCGCGGTCGAGCACCTGCGCGTACAGATAATGCGCCCGCGCATTGTTCGGATGCGCCTGCAGCACCTGCGTCAGGCCAGCGTCAGCCTGCTGCCAGTTGCCCTGCTGCATGGCGGTTTCGATCTGCGTCGCGGTGGGCAGCGCAAACGCGGCGCCTGACACCAGCATCAACGACACGAACGCCGCTGCGAAAAATCTTTTCATGATGCGACCAGGCGACTTCACGCCCGTCTCCATGGCAATCGATATCAGATGCGACGCCGCGCGTCACGCCAGGTTCGAACGACGAGGCCACGACCACCACCGTGGCCACGACGGTCGAACCGGACCTGACGCGCGCGGCACCGCACCGGTCCGGCGGGTTACTGCTGCGCCGGTGTGTTCAACTGCTTCTTCAATGCTTCGAGGCGGTCTTCCACGGACGGGCCGCGATCCAGGTCCGCGAGCTTGTCGTCGAGCGCCTTGCCGCTTTTCACGTCGGCGGAATTCAGGCGCGCGTCGGAACGCGCGTTCGACAGCGCCACCTTGTCTTCGAGCTTCTGGAAATCTTCCGACAGGTTCTTGCCGCCGATACCGCCGAGCGCCGTTGCGGCGACATCCTTGGCCTGCGCGATCTGCTGCTTCGCCTGCAGGATGTTCGAGCGTGCATTCAGGTCGTTACGACGCTGGCGCATTTCGTCGATCTGCTGTTTCAGTTGATCGACCGAGGGTTCGAGCGTGGACAGTTCGGAAGCCAGCGCGTTGCGTTCGGCTTCGGCCGTTGCCTGCGCGCCGAGTGCTTCGCGGGCCAGCGCTTCGTCGCCGCCCTGCAGCGCGCGCTTTGCGCCGTCCTCGTATTTTTTTGCCTTGTCGGCGGCGACGTCGCGCTTGCTTTGCTGCGTCGCGACCTGCGCCTGGATTTCGATCAGCGAGTTTTCCGCTTTCGCGATGCTGTCGTCGAGTTCGCGCACGATCTGGCGCGAATCGCGCGAAGGATCCTGCACGGAATCAGCCGCGTCGTTCAGGAGACCTTTGAGCGTGCGCGAGACGGTGTCAAATAGCGACATGAATACCTCCGTAGATTGAATTCGGCGCTGGAAAATCCGGGCGCATTTAACCGACAGCTTACGCCGCTGCGCGCTTCATTGCGCAGGCGGCCGGTCCCCACATCGGGCCGATTCCGCGAATTGCAATGGGTGCGGTTTTCGATCGCGCCATTGCCGCGGATTCACTGTCATGAAAAGTGCACGGGCCCGGGTCCAGTCGCTCGCGGATATTACACCACGGCATGTCTTAAAGCGGACTTAAAGACATGTTTCAAAAAGGTTTCAAAACGCAGTGATTACCGCGGATGCATGCCCGTGTCTCAGTGGTGTATGAAAAGACGATTCGGGAGCGGATTCGATTGAAATCGGGCCACGGCCGGTGGCCCGATGCAGGGTGGTTTTTTGTCAGCGCGAGGCCGGTTATGTCACGCGAAGCGGCCACCGGTGGTGGGATCGCTGTCGGCGTCGTGTTCGTCGCCCACTCGTGCGGGCGAGCGCAGGACATCGGTTGTGTCCGCCGGATGCGCCGCCAGCGACGCCGCTTTCGCTGCCGCCACGCGCGCGACCGCTTCAGCGGCGTTGCGCATTTCCTCTTCGGTTGCGGTCGCGGGGTCGAACGCGGGTGTATCGGACGGCAGATCCTCGGCCGGCTCGAAAGCCAGCGGGGCGACACGGGACGGCGCGTGGTCCGCCTGCGCGGCGAGACCGGGCTGTACGGGCTGTACGCGCACGGATTCCGACGGCAGCAGTACGGGTTGGGCTTGCGCCGCATGCGTGTGCCGCGTGCCGCGTGCGGCCTTGCGCAGCGCCTCGTTGAGCGCGTCTGGCTCGCGTGGCGCCCGTAGCCGGTCGACGATGCTGGCCGCCTTGACCTGCTCGCTGGTCGCGCCGAAGCTCAGTACGGCGCGCCGTATCAGTTCGCTGACACTGATGCCGAGCCCCTCGGCGGTCGAGGCAATCGCGCGTTTCTGCGCGGGCGTGACGAATACGACGATGCGTTCGCTAGGCTTGTTCATGATCGGCTCGCGTGGGTTTTACCCGTTTTTGCGGCTTGCAGCTGGTTATTGCGGGCGCTCACCCCGGCGAACCGGCGTGACAGGATCATCATAAGGCGACTCGTGCGGATGCGAAACGGGCATCGCACGAACTGCGCTCCGGGGCAACGGCGGCACCCGTCACGAAGAACGTGACAAAATCGGGCGTCGCGGGAAAAAGCCGTGACTTCAATGAGTTGTAGCCTTTCCCGCGCTATTGTCCACAGGCCTTTGCACATTTTGTGTGGATAACCCCTCGTTCCCCGACAAAAGACCTGAATCGACTTGCGGGGTACCATCCGCAGGGAATTCTTACAAAAAAATCGGGTAGACCTCTGTCCGAATTCTTTAAAATGCGCTGTCAAGTTGCGGCCGCCGTTGGGGGCCGTGCGCTGTGCGGCCGCCGGGGGTGTTGGGCCGCATGGGGGCGTCAGCGGGTTTGCCGTTCATTTGTCCGGGCAATGCGGCGCTTTTTCGACAGCATGTAACCCCGTCGGTGTGGCCTGCGCGATGCGCGGCCTGCCACGACGATGATCCGCGCGCGCGACGCGTGCGCAGAAGGCGTGCAGTTCAGGCGCTAACCCTACAAGTCATGCCAATTATCAAACGACCGCCTTCAAATCATCCGGCCCACGACCGGAATCCAGACCGCCGCGACGCCGGCTCCCATCGAGATCGTGACGAACCGCGCGGCCGTTCGATCGGCGTGACGATCGCCCTCTGGTTTACCGGCCTGATCGCTACCGTTGCCGTCGTGGGTGCGCTGATCGCCGGTTACGCGCTCGTCGTGATGGGGCCGCAACTGCCGCCGCTCGATGCGCTGACCGATTACCGGCCGAAGGTGCCGTTGCGCGTCTACACAGCCGATCACGTGCTGATCGGCGAGTTCGGCGAAGAGCGCCGCAGTATCGTGCGTTTCGCCGATATCCCTGACCAGATGAAAAAAGCGGTGCTCGCGATCGAGGACTACCGCTTTTACGAACATGGCGGCGTCGACTTCGTCGGTATCCTGCGTGCCGGCCTGGCCGACCTGATGCACGGCGGCAGCGCGCAGGGCGCGAGCACGATCACGATGCAGGTCGCGCGCAACTTCTTCCTGTCGAGCGAGAAGACCTACACGCGCAAGATCTACGAAATGATGCTTGCGTACAAGATCGAGCGCGCGCTGACGAAAGATCAGATCCTCGAGGTGTACATGAACCAGATCTATCTGGGCGAGCGCGCTTACGGCTTCGCGGCCGCCGCGCGCGTGTACTTCGGCAAGGACCTGAAAGACATCACGCTGGCCGAGGCCGCCATGCTCGCGGGCCTGCCGAAAGCGCCTTCCGCGTATAACCCGGTCGTGAATCTGAAGCGCGCGAAAATCCGTCAGGAATACATCCTGAAGCGCATGCTCGATCTGAACTACATCACGCAGCCGCAGTACGACCAGGCCGTGAAGGAACAGATTCACGTGAAGGTGTCGGGCAACGAATACAGCGTACACGCCGAGTATGTCGCGGAAATGGTGCGTCAGATGATGTACGCGCAGTATCGCGACGAAACCTACACGCGCGGGCTGAACGTCACGACGACGATCGATTCCGCCGATCAGGACGCGGCCTACCAGGCCGTGCGCAAGGGCGTGATGGATTATGAGCGGCGTCACGGCTATCACGGCCCTGAAGGGTTTATCGAGTTGCCGTCGGACAGCGACGACCGCGACCAGGCCATCGACGACGCGCTCGCCGATCATCCCGACAACGGAGAAATCGTCGCGGCTGTCGTGATTGCCGCGACGCCGAAGGAAGTGAAGGCGCAGTTCGTCGACGGTACGGTCGCGACGGTCAGCGGCGAGGGCCTGAAGTTCGCCGCCGCGGCGTTGAGCCCGCGTGCCGCGCAGGCCCAACGCATCAAGCCGGGCTCGATCGTGCGCCTGATCGCCGATGCGAAGGGCAACTGGCAGATCACGCAGTTGCCGCAGGTCGAAGGCGCGCTCGTCGCGCTTGAGCCGCAGGACGGCGCGATCCGCTCGCTCGTCGGCGGTTTCGACTTCAACAAGAACAAGTTCAACCACGTGACGCAGGCATGGCGCCAGCCGGGGTCGAGCTTCAAGCCGTTCATCTATTCGGCCTCGCTCGACAAGGGCCTCGGACCGGCGACGATCATCAACGACGCGCCGCTGTCGTTTCCGCCGACCACGCCGGGCGGCGAGGCGTGGGAGCCCAAGGACGACGACCAGCCGGAAGGTCCGATGTCGATGCGTCTCGCGCTCGAAAAATCGAAGAACCTGGTGTCGATCCGCATCCTGTCGTTCATCGGCACGAAGTACGCGCAGGATTTCGTGACGCAGCGCTTCGGCTTCGATGTCGACAAGACGCCGCCGTATCTGCCGCTGGCGCTCGGCGCGGGTCTCGTGACGCCGTTGCAGTCGGCGGGCGCGTACGCGGTGTTCGCGAACGGCGGCTACCGGATCAATCCGTATCTGATCGCCGAAGTCACCGATGCACGCGGCCAGCTGATTTCGCGTGCGCAGCCGTTGACCGCCGGCCGCGATGCGCCGCGCACGATCGAGCCGCGTAACGCGTACATCATGAACAGCCTGCTGCACTCCGTGGCCACCGCGGGCACCGGCGCCGGCACGAACGTGCTGCATCGTTCGGACCTGCAGGGCAAGACGGGCACGACGAACGACGCCAAGGACGGCTGGTTCGCCGGCTACCAGAAGTCGCTCGTGGCGGTGGCGTGGATGGGCTACGACCAGCCCAGGTCGCTCGGCAGCCGTGAATTCGGCGCGCAGCTCGCATTGCCGATCTGGGTCGAGTACATGCAGCGCGCGCTGCGTGGCGTGCCGCAGGAAGAGCCGCCGATGCCCGATACGGTCACGCAGGTCGATGGTGAACTGTTCTATTCCAACGAGACGCCGGGTAACGGCTTTGTCGCGAGCATCGGCATGGATACCGCCAATCCGCTTGCGGGCGGCACGAGCGCGGTGGGGGGCGTGGGGCCCGCTGGCCTGACGCCGCCCGATGTTTCGTCGAGCGAAAAGAAACAGATCATGGACCTGTTCGAATCGAACAAGCCCTGATGTATAACGGTGCAACACGTCAAAGCACGCCGAAGCACGTGGAAACACGGCGAAATGCGTGTACCGGACCCCGGATGCCGGGGTCCGGTGCGCGACACATACTGTAATCTGCACTGGTAAGTAACTATTGCCTTTGCTGTGAATACCGCAGGATAATTTTGCGCACCAGGCGCAGCGTCTCACCCCGGTTACGGCGTGCGCATGCCCGCCGGCCAAGACGGTCAGCGTTTCGGGTGTCCGGTGTTTCCGGCCCGGGCACGACGCGATCGCCCCAAACGCCTCACTTACCGGGTCCTCCTTTGAAGAACCGCATTCTCCTCTGTCTTGCCACAGGACTGCTGCGCCTGCTCGCGTTCCTGCCTTATGGAGTCGTCGCGCGTTTCGGAGTCGGGCTCGGCTCGCTGCTGTACCGGATCCCCAGTTCCCGCCGCCGTGTCGTCCATACGAATCTGCGGCTATGTTTTCCTGACATGACCGAGCTTGAGCGCGAAAATCTGGCGCGCGCGCACTTCCGGCACGTGATCCGCAGTTTCGTGGAGCGCGGCACGCAATGGTTCGGCAATGCGAAATCGCTGGCGCGCCTCGTCGAAGTGGAAAGTGCGATCGACCTCGCCCAGGCGCACGAGCATCCGACGATCTTCGTGGGCTTTCATTTTGTCGGCATCGAAGCGGGCTGCATGATGTACTCGACGCGCCATCCGGTCGCCTCGCTGTACACGCCGATGTCGAACGCGATGTTCGACGCGATGGCGCTGCGCCAGCGCGGCCGCTTCGGCACGGAAATGATTCCGCGCAGCAACAGTGTGCGTCAGGCGTTGCGCGCGCTGCGTGCGGGCAAACCGGTGATGCTCGCGGCCGACATGGATTTTGGCTTGCGCGATTCGGTGTTCGTGCCGTTCTTTGGCGTCGAGGCCTGCACGTTGACGTCGGTCTCGCGACTCGCGAAGGCGGGCAATGCGCGCGTGGTGCCGTTCGTGACCGAAGTGCTGCCCGAATATCGCGGCTACCGGTTGAAGATATTCGACGCGCTGAGCGACTTTCCATCCGAAGATCCGGCGGTCGATGCGCGTCGCATCACCGAGTTTCTGGAGGCGCAGGTGCGGCGGATTCCGGACCAGTACTACTGGGTCCACAAGCGGTTCAAACATCGCCCTGAGGGCGAGCCCGCGGTCTACTGAAGCGCAGGCGCGATTTCGTTGCAGCAGGGAAAAGTGTTCTGCGATCAGCGGGTTAGGTGTGCTGTCAGAACGTTATCAACAGCCCTTTCAACACGATCTGTGGATAAGCCGACGCGCGGCGGGCGTGCATCCCCGAATGCCGTGCGCTGCACGAACCTGATCCACTGCGATCAAGCTGATTCTGTTCAATGACTTACCGCGTTCGCCCGACGCTTATCAACAGCCCTGTCAACAGAAACTGGGGATAACCTGCGCGGCCCGATCGTGCGTCGCACACACGCAAATCATCGTCGCGATGCATTTCTCGCCGCCAGACAAATTCGTTGCGCGCTCAACGTGTTACCCCTTCTGTCAGAACGTTCTCCACAGGCTCATCAACATAATCTGGGGATAACACCACCCGTAGCCGGTCAATTCCGCGCCACACCTTCAGCGGCGGGTTTCACGTCCTGCACCGGATTGCCCATCGCCTGAAAGAGCGCCGCCGTGTCGCCGAGCCGTGCGCCCGTATAACGGATCTCGTCGAGTTGCGCGTTGCGATACTGCTGCTCGCTCGATCGTGTCGATGTCACCGGCACGGCGCCCAGCCAGTAACGCGCCGACGTTTCATCGAAGATCCCACGAGCCGAGCGCGCCGCGAAATTCGCCGCATCGAGTGCCTGCGCGTCGTGTTCGAGCGCTGCGAGCGTATCAGCGACGTTCTGGAATGCGGCGAGCACCGTCTGCTTGTATTGCGCGGTCGCGGCGTCGTAAGAATCGACCGCCGCGCGACGCTGCGCGAGCAATGCGCCACCGTGGAAGATCGGTTGCGACAGCGACGCGCCGATGCTCCAGATCGCGCCCGCGCCCGACAGCGCCACCGGCCAGCTGAACCCGCCCTGGCCCATGGACGCCGTAAGCGACAAACTCGGGAACATCTGCGCGGTGGCCACGCCGACATCGGCAGCGGCGGCCTTCAACGTGGCATCCGCGGCCTGGATGTCCGGCCGCGACTTCAGCAGATCCGACGGCACCGAAACCGGCACCTGTTCGGGCACGTGAATACGCGCGAGGTCGAGATCGGGTGGCGCGGCATCGGGCGTGCGGCCGAGCAGCACGGCGAGCGCGTGACGCGTCGTCGTCCATTGCTGGCGCAGGCCCGGAAGGCTCGCCGCGAGCGACGCCGCGCTTTGCTGCGCACCGAGCGCATCGCTGTGCGACACCGCGCCGAGATCGTAGCGGCGCACGGTATCGCGTGCCTGTTCGTTGGCGAGCGTCACGAGCCGCACCGTGGCGTCGATCTGTGCGTGCAGCGTCGCCGATGCAATCGCCGCGGACACGATATTGGCCGCCAGCGCCCGCCGCGCCGCGTCGAACTGGTACGCCTGCACGTCCACGCGCGCGGCGAGCGCCGCGTTTTCGAGCCGTGCGGCGCCGAAAATATCGAACGTGTAATGCGCCTGAACCTGGCCGACAAACGTGTTGTACAGAAACGTGTTCGGGCCGGCTTCGGGAATCGCCAGCGCGCGTTGACGCGTCGCCTGGCCGCCAGCGTCGATGGACGGCAGCAGCGAGCTGCCGATCTGCGCGCGCAACTGCTCGCGCGCGGCGGCCAGACTGCGGTCCGTGGCGGCGAGCGTCGGACTGTTGCGCAGGCCTTCGTCGACGAGCGCGTTCAGATCGTCCGACTGAAACTGCTTCCACCATTCGGGCACGGCCTTCGCGCCGACCACGAACTGCTGCGTGATGCCCTGGGCGGGCACGGTCTGGGTTGGCTGCGCTTCGGCGCCGTAATGCGCCGGCTCGGGCATCGCAGGCGGTTCGCCATTGGGGCCGAACGAGCAGGCCGCGAGCGCGAACAGGGTGAGCGCGCCGGCCGCCGTCCGCGTGATGCCATACGTGGAAAAAACATGGGCCATGATCAGACTCCCAATTGCGCGGACGAGGGATGCTCCGGCTCGCGCTCGTCGTTGCGTACCCTGAACGACGTCGCATAGAGCGCCGGCAGATAGAAGAGCGTCAACACCGTGGCGCTCGTGATCCCGCCCATCAGCGCGGTTGCCATCGGCCCGAAGAAGTTCGACCGCAACAGCGGAATCAGCGCGAGCACGGCAGCGGCGGCGGTCAGTGTGATGGGCCGGAAACGGCGCACGGTCGCGCCGACGATCGCGTCGAAACGCTTGTATCCGGCGGCGATATCCTGCTCGATCTGATCGACGAGAATCACCGAGTTGCGCATGATGATGCCGAACATCGCGATCACGCCGAGCATCGCGACGAAGCCGAACGGCTTGCCGAACAGCAGCAGCGTCGCGGCCACGCCGATCAGCCCGAGCGGGGCGGTCAGCACGACCATCAGCACGCGCGCGATGCTTTGCAGCTGGATCATCAGCAGCGTCAGCACGGCGATGACCATGATCGGCATCTGCGCGTTGATCGACGTCTGGCCCTTGCCGCTTTCCTCGACGGAACCGCCGACCTCGATGCGATAACCGACGGGCAGCGTGGCCCGGATCTGCGAGAGCGTTTTGTCGACGCTGTGCGTGACGTCGATGCCCTGAGCGCCGGGCGCGACATCGGATTGCACGGTGATCGTCGGTTGCCGGTCGCGTTCCCAGATCACGCCGTATTCGAGATCGTCGCGCAGATGACCCAGTGTGCCGAGCGGCACCGCGCCGTTTGGCGTCGGCATCGCAAGCGTAAGCAGGTTCGCCGGATCGACGCGTTCGCTCTTCGGCGCGCGCAGGTCGACGCTGATCAGCTTGTCGCGCTCGCGATACTGCGTGACGGTGTAACCGGAGAGCGTCATCGCGAGGAAGCTCGAAATGTCCTCCGACGTCACGCCGAGTTCGCGGGCCTTTTTCTGGTCCACTTCGAAGCGCACCGAACGCTCGGCCGGTTCATCCCAGTCGAACTGGACGTTGCTCGTGCGGCGATCGGCGCGCATCGTCGCGGCCACGCGCTCGGCGATCGAGCGCACGGTCGCGATGTCGTCGCCGCTCACGCGGAACTGCACCGGGTAGCCGACAGGCGGGCCGTTTTCGAGCCGCGACAGGCGCGTGCGGATCGCCGGAAACTCGTTGCGCAGTTTCGGTTCCAGCCAGCGTGCGAGCTTCTCGCGATCTTCCACCGACTTCGCCGTGATCACGAACTGTGCGAAATTCGGCTGCGGCAGCTGCTGGTCGAGCGGCAGATAGAAACGCGGCGCCCCCGTGCCGACGAAGTCGACCGTGTGATCGATTTCCGGCCGTCCTTCGAGTGCTTTTTCGAGGCGTTGCGCCTGACGCAGCGTCGCCTCGAACGAAGCGCCTTCTGGCAGACGCACGTCGACGAGCAGTTCCGGCCGGTCGGAGCTCGGGAAGAACTGCTGCGGCACGAGCGTGAAGGCGGCCATCGCGACGACAAAGAGCACCACCGTCACGATCAGCACGACGAAGCGCCGCTCGACACACCAGCCGATCCAGCCGCGCAGGCGCCGGTAGAAGCGCGTGTCGTAAATATCGTGTTCATGATCGTGCGCTTCGTGTACCTGACGCTTGCGCTCCGGCAGCAGGTGATAGCCGAGCATTGGAATCAGCACGACGGCCGCGAGCCACGACGCGATCAGCGCAATCGCCGACACCTCGAAAATCGAGCGCGTGTATTCACCCGTGCTGGATTTCGCGAGCGCGATCGGCAGAAAGCCGGAGACGGTGACGAGCGTGCCCGTCAGCATCGGAAACGCCGTGTTCGTGTACGCGTACGCCGCGGCACGCGTGCGGTTCCATCCCTGTTCGAGCTTCACCGCCATCATTTCGACGGCGATGATCGCGTCGTCGACAAGCAGCCCGAGCGCGAGCACGAGCGTGCCGAGCGACACCTTGTGCAGGCCGATATCGAACAGATACATGCACAGCGCGGTGACGGCGAGCACGACCGGAATCGAGATCACGACCACCATGCCGGTACGCATGCCGAGCGAGATCAGGCTCACCACCAGCACGATTCCGATGGCCTCGGCGACGGCTTCGAGGAAATCGTCCACCGAATGCTCGACCGCGTGCGGCATGCTCGACACTTCGACGAGCTTGAGCCCCACCGGCAGATGCGCGCGCAGCATGGCGGCTTTTTCGTCGAGTGCCTTGCCGAGACGGATCACGTCGCCGCCAGGCGTCATCGTCACGCCGATGCCGAGCACGGCCTTGCCTCCATAGCGCATCTGCGTCGCGACCGGATCGTCGTAGCCGCGCTTGATGGTGGCGATATCGCCGAGCCGGAACGAGCGGTTGTTGATGCGGATCAGCGTGTCGGCGAGTGCCTGGACGTCCTTGAACTGGCCAGTCGGGCGCACGAAGACGCGGTCGTCGGTGGTGGTCAGCGTGCCGGCCGGAGACACCGCGTTCTGCGCGTTGATCGCCTGCGCCAGTTGCTGCGGCGAGACGCCGAGGCGCGTCAGTTGCGTGTTCGCGATCTCGATGTAGATGTGCTGGTCAGGGTCGCCGAAATAATCGACCTTGCCGACGCCCGGCACCCGCAGCAGCACGGTGCGCAACTCGTCGGCGTAGTCGTGCAGCTGCGCCGCCGAAAAGCCGTCGCCCTCGAGCGTGTAGATGTTCGTATAGACGTCACCGAACTCGTCGTTGAAGAACGGGCCCTGGATGCCTGGCGGCAGCGTCGCGGCGATGTCGCCGACTTTCTTGCGCACCTGATACCAGGTTGCCGGCACGTCCTTCACCGGCGCCGAATCCTTCATCGAGAAGAACATCAGCGATTCGCCCGGGCGCGAGTAGCTGCGCACGAAATCGATTTGCGGCGTCTCCTGCAGCTTGCGGCCGATGCGGTCGGTCACCTGCTCCTGCACCTGGCGCGCGGTCGCGCCGGGCCAGAACGTGCGGATCACCATCACGCGGAACGTGAACGGCGGATCTTCCGACTGCGCGAGCCGCGTGTACGCGAGGATGCCGAATGCCGTCGCCATCGCGATCAGGAACACGACCAGCGCCTGATGCCGCAACGCCCATGCGGACAGGTTGAAACGGCCTTCCTCGTGGCGATGGTTTTCCGGTTGCGGGGCGTCGCGATGCGCGTCTTCCTGCGAATGCGGCGCGGTCATGACGCGAAGTCCTCGGGATGCAGCGGCGCGATCACGCGAACCTGCTCGCCGGCCGTCACGGTATGAACGCCTTGCAGCACGACGCGCTCGCCGTCCTTCAAGCCCTGCGAAATGGCGACCGTGCGTTCGTTATAGCGCGAGACCTGCACGCGACGCAGTTCGAGCTTGTCGTCGCCGGCACGCACGATCCACAGCGCGGGCGCGTTGCCGTCGTGAAACAGCGCGGTGGCGGGCACGACGAACGAACTCGCCGCGCTTGCCGCCGTCACGGGTTGCGTGAGCGCGATGTCGGCGGTCATGCCAAGGCGCACGTCGGGACCGGGGTTTTCCAGCGTGAGCTTCGCGCGATACGTGCGGCTTTGCGCATCGGCAGCGGGCGACAGCTCGCGCACGCGCGCCGAAAATGTCCGGCCGGGCAGCGCGGACAGCGTGACCTTCGCAACCTGACCGACCGCGAGCGAAGCGAGCGCGCCTTCAGGCACGTCGCAGACGACGTCGACGTCACCTGTCCAGGCGAGGTTATAGACGGCCTGACCCGCCGACACGTTCTGGCCCGTGTCGGCCTGTTCCGCCGTGATGACGCCGGCGTGATCGGCCGTGAGCGTGGCGTACTTCAGCTGGTCCTGCGCGAGCGCGGCCTGCTGCCCGGCCTGATCGCGCTGCGCGATGGCCGACGTGTAGGCATCTTCGGTCTGTTCGAGTTGCGCCTGCGAGATGAGGTTTTCGCGCGCCTGGGCGCGATCGCGGTCGACCTGCTGTTTGGCGTAGACCGCGCGCGACTTCGCGGCGTCGAGTTGCGCCCCTGCGCTTGCCGCGTTCTTTTGCACATCGGCCGGATCGAGGCGCGCGACGACCTGGCCGCTCTTCACGACGTCGCCGAGCCTCACGCGCCGCTCGATGATCTTGCCCGCGATCCGGAACGACAGCGGCGTGGCGTAACGCGCCTGCACTTCGCCGGGCAGCGCGGCGGAAACGGGATGACCGTCCGGATGAACCGCCTGCGCGACGACCGGGCGCGGTGTGGGTGCGGCAACCTCGTTGCGGTGACAGGCGCCAAGCGCCGTCACGGCACTCAACACGGAGACGAGAGCAGCAGTGCGCAACGGCGCGAAGCCTGCCTGCTGGTGGGACTGCCTGCGCGGCGAAGCCGGCGCGCTAAAACCAGGACGATTCACGATAACCCCAGGACTGACGTGGCGAACAGGGACAGCGAACAGGGTGCGACGGGCGGCGGACAGGGCCAGCGGACGCAGATCAACAGGTGATGCGGGACGCTTGCTTCAGATCATGGTCTGGATTCTAATACACACTTGTATCTGAGTGCAAAGCTGAATCTATTCATTCTGAATGCTAGACTTCGCCGATGAAACGAAAACGCCTCACACGAGAGCAAAGCCGGGACCAGACGCGCGAGCGCCTGCTTGACGCCGCGCTTGCCATGTTCATGAAGAAAGGATTTGCCGCGACGAGCGTCGAGGACATCGCCGATACGGCGGGTTACACGCGGGGCGCGTTCTATTCGAACTTCGACA
Organism: Paraburkholderia sartisoli; assembly: GCF_900107685.1. GTDB lineage: Bacteria > Pseudomonadota > Gammaproteobacteria > Burkholderiales > Burkholderiaceae > Paraburkholderia > Paraburkholderia sartisoli. The sequence continues at coordinate 60,478 of NZ_FNRQ01000011.1, forward strand.
GCAAGCCCGAGGTGTTCCTCGAGCTGCTGCGGCGCGACCACGAGCAGATGCAGGCGGATCTGCAGAGCATCTTCGAAGGGGAGTCGACGCGCGAAGGGATGGAAAAGCGCGTGCTGACGTTCTACCGGCGTCTGCCGTTCGACAACAAGTGCTTTCTGTTGTGGGTGGAAGCCAAGCTGCTGTCGGCGCGCGACGCGCGCTTTCGCACGAACTTCAACGCTTTCATGCGCGAGAAGCGCGAACAGATGGCGGCGTACATCCAGGAGTTTTCGGTGCGTGCCGGCACGCCGCTGTCGCTGCCGCCCGAAACGCTGACGCTCGGCCTTTTTGGTTTGTGCGACGGGGTGCAGTCGTTCTATACGGCCGATCCGCAGCACGTCACCGATCAGATGGTCGACACGGTGCTCTCGGAGTTTTTCTCGCGGGTGGTGTTCGGCAGGAGCGCTGACGAGGTGCGCTGAGCCTGACCCGGCAACGCTGCTTCCGGCTTTCGGGCGCCCGTCGGGTTAGCGGCGCTCAGGCTCGAACGGCTCAGCCTCCGAGCCCGGGTCCGTAGTTGCTGCCAATCAGTTTCGTCACCGCATTGACATCGGCGTAGTCCTGCTCAGGCAGGCCGTCGAGCATCGAAAGCACTTCATTGCTGGCGCCGGCCTCGCGCGCGGCGTCGACGAGCGCGTCCTTGTTCGTCGGCCAGGAAATGGTCCGCAGGATATCGGTGATCTGCATATCGAGCGATTCGTCGGGAATAGGGATGCCGGTCATGCGCGGGGTCCTTGTTTTAACCATCTGTGCCCAACGCGCCGTGAGGCGCCCGAACCGTGATGCTCAAGCACGCGCATTCCCCGCACGTGCAGGCGGCAATCCGGTGCAACCGGCGCTCAGGTCTGCAGGTGCTCGTTCTTCGCGACAAAGCCGCGCTCGGGGTGGTTCGACTTCGGCAGCGCGATGAATTGCCAGTGCTGCGTCTTGCTGTTGCTGATCGCGGCCACGTCCGGCGCCGCGGGTGCGACCGGCGCGGCGTTGGCGGCAAGCGCCGCCGCCGCGGAGCCGTCCGTGTTGCCTGTCGCCGGGCTTTCATATGCGGTGTGAGCCGGCGCGGCGAAACACGAGGCCGACAGCGTCACCATGGTCAATAGCGTCGAGATTTTCATCGCCCGAGCTCCTTTGCTCTTGCAGCACAGAGGCTGCAGCAAGCGCTGTGCCATGGCGGCATTCCGCCGCCTGACACCCGCCTGGCGCGAACCGCGAAAACGGGGCGCCTTCTACCATCTTAGGACGCAATTCGTCCGCACGCCGCAGCAAAAACGACAAAACCGGGCAAAACCGATGGAGACTTTTGCAATCTTCACAAACGGCCGGCGCTCAGTCACGAACGACCGTGCGGAATGCGTGTTGCAGCGCGGGGATTTCGCGCCGGTATTGCGCGGGCCAGATTGACGGGCAGCCGGCTCGGCAATGCGCTAGCGCAGCACGTCGAACTGCGTCCACGGCCAGGACGGCCGGTCGCGCATGTATCCGTTCAGCCAGTTCCATTGCGGATGGCGCTGCATGAACGCCTGCGCGTCGAACGGCCGGCCGCACGGGTGACCCCAGCGCGCCCAGAACGCCATGTCACGCGCCATTTCGCTGTCGACGACCTTGCCGTCGTTCGCCCCCCATGGGTTGAACGGGCCGTGATCGGAGCTGCCGAAGCGCTGGTCGTCGAGTTCGAGGTGTCCGCAGATCGTTCGCGAGCACGGGTTGTCGCTGCGGTCGAGATAGACGTCGTGATGATCGGCGATCATCGCTTTGGCGACGTCGATGTCGATCTTGCCGCGATGCTGTTCGGCCAGTTGCATGAAGCGCAGGCGCCGCGCGCCGTTCTTGCGCACGTCGGTGTAATCGTCGCCTTCGCCGACGCATTCCTGGTTGCGGATCTTCAGGTCGGTCGCGGTGTTGTAGCCGCTATAGAAGCCGTTCTTCGTGCTTTCGAAGCCGGAAAACCGCAGTCCGAGTTCGTAGCGCGCGATCTCGCCCGTCTTGACGTCGCCGAGCAGCCAGCTGTTCGCGTAGCCGCCGTTGTTCGCGACCGCGAACATCTCGCACCATTCGCCGATGCTGTTCGCGTACTGGGTCGCGCGGCGCGAACGGTAGAACTCGGGCGCGCCGGCGACGTTGTAGCCGGCGAAGCTGGAGATCGTCGTTTCGGTCACCATCAGGCCCGCGGACGTGACCCAGAAATCAGTCAGGCTCGAGATGCAGCCGGGCAGACCCTGCATCAGGATCCGGTGTCCAGTATCCGGCACGATGTCGAACACGACGTTGAAGGCGTCGCCGGCGGCGTAGCGGTCCCACGAGTTGTGCGCCATCACGATGCGACCGTCGCGCGTGGCGTCGCCGGTGGCGATGAACGCGCTGCAATGATGGCCGCGCCGCCCGCGCCAGGGTTTCAGGCCAAGGCGGGGCTGCTGCTGCGCCACGTGAGCCGGCCACCAGCTTTGCAGCAGGTCCATGTAGCCGTTCCATGCCAGCACGTCGGCGAACGGCAGCTTCGCGCCGTCGGCGATGCCCTGGATTTCGTCGGCGAATTCGGTGTCGAGGCGCGGCGCGAACTGCGCCACGGCGGCGTTGACGAACGTGTCGAAGTCTTCGCCGGTGTCCCACTTCGCGAGGTAGCGGGCAGTGTCGATCGCATGCCGGATCTCGGCCGCGAGAAGCTGGCCGTGCTGCTCACCGCGATCGTACGGCTCGCCCTCGATGTGCAGGAAAATCCAGCCGGCTCGATCGCGGCGGACAGCATCGCCTGACGGGTCGCTCATCTTCGCTCCGGGTCGAAACGGCGCTCACGTTTATCCGCGCGGCGCGCGCCTGAACGAACGATCGATGGAAGGCAATCGAAAACCGGCGCGCCGCGTGGCTCCTTTCCATTCTAGAAAATATGCCACGCTTTGCTACCGGTTGCGCGCCATCGACTTTCGCGCGAGCCCGCGTCAGCGCGTGGGATTCATCCGGAAATACGCGTCGAGCAGCGACGTCTTGTAGACGACGCCCGCGAGCGTCGGACATGCGGTGCTCTCGATCACCGGCAGCCGCTCGCCCTGAAACGCCATGAAATGCTGCAGCGCGTCGCCAAGCTGCATGTCGGGCGTCAGCACGTCGAAATGCGGCTGCAGGTAGTGCGCGGCGGTGCGCGCCGAGGTGTCGTGTTTGTCGAGCAGGTCGGACGTGATGTCCTTCAGTGCGACGACGCCGAGGAAGCACCCGGCGTCGTCGATCACATACAGATACTTCACCGGATATTCGAGGAACACGCGCGTCATGTCCTGCACGGTCGCCGTGAGCGGCACGATGGTTTCAGCCGGCTTGATCAGCTCGCGCATCTGCGTTGCGCGCAGGCGCATGCGTTCCTGTTCGTCGCGGTTGCGCATCAACGTGATCTCGTACATCGAGGTCTTGCCGATCGCCCGCGACACGAAGTACGCCACCACGCACGAGAGCATCAGCGGCAGCACGACCTGGTAGGAGAGCGTCATCTCGAAGATCATCAGGATCGCCATCAGCGGCGCCTGCGTCGCGCCCGCGAGGAACGCGCCCATGCCCACCATCGCATACGCGAACGGCGCCGACGTGCCGTGCGGCCACAACGCGTGCATGCCCTGGCCGAACAGCGACCCCAGCACGGCGCCGACGAAGAGCGTCGGCGTGAAGATCCCGCCGACCGCGCCCGAGCCCGCCGTCGCCGCGGTTGCCACGAGCTTGAACACGAGCACGCCGACGAGCGCCGTCCAGGTCCACTGCGAATGCAGGATCGAGTTCACGACGCTATAGCCGTTGCCCCACACGTCCGGCGACCACACGGAGATGATGCCGACGACGAGACCGCCGAGCGCGAGCGTGACGGGCAGCGGCAACGACAGGCGCCGGAAGGTCGCCTTCGAGACGCCAAGCAGACGCAGGAACTGCGGCGCGGCCGCCCCGCACAGCAGGCCGAGCGCGACGAAGAGCAGCACCTCGACGCCCGTCACCGGCGGGAACACCGGCATTTCGTACGGCGGCTTGTAGCCGGCGAATTCACGCATCGTGATGTTCGCGACGACCGAGGCGACCACGACCGGCCCGAAGCTTTCCATCGCGATCGAACCGAGCACGATCTCGGTCACGAAAAACGCGCCGGCGATCGGCGCGTTATAGGCGGACGTGATGCCCGCCGCCGCCCCGCACGCCACCAGCAGCCGCAGACGCGGCGGGTCGAAATGCACCCAGCGGCCGATCAGCGACGCGCATAGCGCCGCGAGCTGCACCATCGGTCCTTCGCGTCCAATCGACCCGCCGCTCGCGATCGTGAAGAGCGACGACACGCTGCGCCACAGGCTCGGCCGCACCGGCACGACGCCGTCGCCGATCGCGACGGCTTCCATGTAGTCGGTATGCCCTTTTTTGTCGACGCCGCGCCGCGCGATCAACAGAAAGAAGCCGGCGATCAGGCCGCCCGCGGCGGGCAGCCAGATCCGCACGGTCCACGGCAGACGCCGCGCCATGTCGACGATGCCGCCGTTGCTGCCGGAAATGGCGCGCTGAAGGAGCGCGATGCCTTCACGAAAGGCGACCGTCGCGAACGCACCGGCAACCCCGACGATCACCGACCACACCAGCACCGTGTGAGCGTCGGACAGGCGAAACAGTTTTTGGGCGCGCGTGCGCAGCTTCAGCAGAAATGAAAGCACGGAAGAAACGGACAGGAATCAGGGTTGGACGGCGCGTGCCGGCACGGCATCGCGGGTTGCGTCGACACAGCCGCGTTCAACGCACGGCCTTGTCGAGTTCGGGGTAATGCCGGAAAATGCACGCCTCGTTATGCGCGATGCGCCGGTCCGATTCGAGATACGCGGCGAGTTTCGGCCGCGCGATGATCGCGTCGTGCAAGGCCGCGAGACGCGGATAGTGCTCGCCGAAATGCTTCATCGCAAGCGGAAACGCGTAGTGGAGGCCGTCGATCAGCTGGAACATCGACAGATCGACGTACGTCAGCGCGTTGCCGACAAGATATGCATCGCCATCGGGGTTCTGCTTCAGCACCCGCTCGAAGTACTTCATGTACTTCGGAATGCGGTTGTCGATGAAGTCGTGCGCACGCACTTTGGCGGCGTCTTTCTGGTCTTCGTAGTACAGGCCGCTCGCGAGCGGATGATGCGTGTCGTGCGCTTCGGCGACCATGTCGGCGATCGTGAGCTGCAGGCCGTTCGCGACGTAGCGCAGGTTCTCGTCCCGCGGCGCGAGCCCGAGTGTCGGGCCGAGATACATGAGGATATTGGCGGTCTGCGAGACGACGAGATCGCCATCTTTCAGGAACGGTGGCGCGAACGGCGGATGCGGTTCGCTCCGGCTTTTCATCACGTCCATCATCGCGCCGGTGCCGAAGCCGTCCTTGTCCGGCGCGCGGGTCACTTCGATATAGGGGGCGCCGGCTTCTTCCAGTGCCAGCCGCACGAATTCGCCGCGGCCTTGCAGGCCGTCCCAGTAAAAGAGTTCATAAGCCATCGATCGATCCTCGTCCGGAGTGAGAGTTCGACTGCGCGAGCAGGAAGTATGCCGTGCCGGCGCGCCGCGTTGGGTGAAACGCGGACAAAAAACCGGACCGGGGCCCGCGGTTGGCGTCATGCACGGACCGACACGATGCGGCGCGAATCACGCGTATTACGCGCGGCGCTTGCGGGCGCACAAACGCAAAAAGCCCCGCACGAGGCGGGGCTGCCGATCGGGTCGGCGAGGCGGGGCGTATCAACCGAAGAAGCGCTCGACGGCCCATGTGATCCCCAACCCACCGCCAATCAGCCAGACATACAGGATCAGTCCGGTCGTCAGCGCACGCGGGCCGGCCTGCCTGACCTGCGAGATGCGCGTTTCGATGCCGAGGGCGGTCATGGCCATCGTCAGCGCGAAGGTGTCGAGCGTGTTCAGCGTGTGGGTCGCGGCTTGCGGCAGCACGTGCATCGAGTTGACGACCACGAGCGCGAGGAAGCCGAGCGCGAACCAGGGTACCGCGAGCTTGCGCGTCGTCGTGCCGGCTGCGCCCTTCGATGCAGCCGCGCCGCGGGCCGACCGGTTGAGCCATACGCCCAGCGAGAGCAGCACCGGCACCAGCAGCATCACGCGGGTCATCTTGACGATCGTCGCGATGTGCGTCGCTTCCGGGCTGACGTTGCTTGCCGCGCCGACCACCTGCGCTACCTCGTGAATCGTGCCGCCGAAGAAGAGGCCGACGCCGCGTGTATCGAGATGCAGCCAGCCCGCATGGTAGAGCACCGGATAGAGGAACATCGAGAGCGTGCCGAACAGCACCACGCTGCCCACGGCCATCGCGCTTTGATGCGGCTTCGACTGCAGCGTGGATTCGAACGCGAGCACGGCGGCCGCACCGCAGATCGCGCTGCCGGCGGCGGTCAGCATCGCGGTGTCGCGATCGAGCTTCATCAGCTTCATGCCGGCCCACGTACCGATCGCGAGCGTGCTGACGACGATCAGGACCGATTCAACCAGCCCCGGCAGCCCGACCTGCGCGATTTCCTGAAGACTCACGCGCAGACCGAAGAACGCCACCGCGATACGCAACAGCTTGCGCGCCGAAAAGTTGACGCCCGCCGCCCAGCTTTCCGGCATGCCGTCGCGCAGCGCATTGCCGTAGAGCGCACCCGCGACGATGCCGATGATCAGCGGGCTCATGCCGAGCCCGGCGATGAACGGCAGCGACGAAATGCGGGTGACCGCCGCCGCGAACAGCGCGACAAAGAGAATGCCGTTGAGCTGGCCGCGCGTGGACGGCGCCTTGTGGGCCAGCGTTGAAGCGGAAGCGGAGGGGGAGGCCGTGGACATGATATGTGCTGTCAATGAGCGAGTTCGATGCGATGGCCTAATCCTAATTTAGATATATCGATATGAAAAATCGTCATTTGCAACGTAAAATATCGGCTGAACTGATATTTCATCACCATGACCCCTGACCAACTGATAACGTTCGCTGTCGTCGCCGAGCACCGGAACATCAGCCGGGCCGCGCTCGCGCTGCATCTGTCGCAACCGGCGGTGTCCGGCCAGCTACGGCAATTGCAGGATGAGTTCGGCGAGGCGCTGTATCAGCGGGACGGGCGCGGCGTGCGCCTCACCCCGGCGGGCGAGCAGCTGGCGAGCTATGCGGCCCGGCTGCGCGACACCTGGCAGCAGGCGCATGCGTATCGCGACGCGCTACGCGGCATGGAACGCGGCACGCTGCGCATTGGCGCCAGCACGACGCCGGCGAGCTATCTGCTGCCGTATCTGATCGCCGCGTTTCACCGGCGCTATCCCGACGTCACGCTGCATACGGCCGACGGCAATACGTCGGATATCGTTGCCTCGCTGGCGTCGGTCGATATCGCGATGGTCGAAGGGCCGGTCGGCTCCGGTCTGCCGCCCGACACCGCCGTGCATCCATGGCGCGAGGACGAGATCGTCGCGATCATGCCGCGCACGCATCCGCTCGCGGCAGCGCGCGACGATGTGCCGGCGCCGGAGCGTCACGTGACGCTCGCCGACCTCGGCGCGTACGCGCTGGTGCTGCGCGAAACGGGCTCGGGCGTGCGGCAGATGGTCGAGCGCGCGTTCGCGCGTGCCGCGGTGCCGATGCGCGTCGCGCTGGAGATCGCGGGCGTGGAGGGCGTCAAGGAGGCCGTGCGGGCAGGGATGGGCATCGGTTTCGTGTCGGCGATGTCGATGCGCCACGACGACAACGTGCTGCGGCTCTTTTCCCTCGCGCCCGAGCCGCTGACCCGCCATTTCTCGATCCTGATCCCGCACGCGAGCGCGCCGTCGCGCGTCGCGGAGCGTTTTCTGGCGTTGTGCCTTTCCGGCGTCGACTGACTGCCCTCGGGCTTCGGAACCGGTTCCAGGGGATTTCCACTATGGCGCCGGGCAGTTGCGAAGCGCAGTATTTCACCAACGAAGCGCGCAGGCGCTTTTTTCAAAATCCGTTTTGGAACCGGTTCCATCATCACGGAACCGCCGAATAGAGGTCAATCGACATGCCCGACATCGTGATCGTAGCGAGCGCATTCGGCGCCGACGCCATCCGGCGTGACGGCCATCGGGCGTGGCTGGCTTCGGCGGCGACGGCCGGCGCGTCCGCCTTCGAAGTGCGGCGCGAACTGTTCAACGCCGAAGAAGACGCCGCGCCTGACGCGCTCAACAAGCTTGGCGAGGCGATCGACGCACTCGGCATGTGGTCGGTCTGGTCGACGCCGCAAGCGCTGTACACCGCCGAAGGCGCGCTCGACCTGGACGCGCTGCGCGTCGCGCTCGCCGAAGGCGAGGCGCTCGGCGCGCGCTTTGTGAAGCTGCAGCTTGGCGGTTTCGCGCACGAAGCGGGCGGCGCCGCGATCGCCGCATGCCTGCGCGGCGCGAATATCCGTCTCGTCGTCGAAAACGGGCAGATGAAGGAAGGCGGCCGGCTCGCGCAGTTCGTCGGGCTGTTCGCGGCCCTCAAGCGCGAAGGCTATCCGGACGTGCTCGGCATGACCTTCGACATCGGCAACTGGCAGTGGCCCGGCGAAGCGCCGCTCGAAGCCGCACGGCAGCTCGCGCCACACGTCGAATACATCCACTGCAAGGCGGTGACGGGCGAGGGCGCACGACGCTTCGCGGTCGCGCCCGCCGCCGACGATCCCGTCTGCGCGGCCGTCCTGCCGCTTCTGCCGCACCACGTGCCGCGCGGCATCGAATTTCCGTTCGACACCGCTCGCCTTCAGGCCGACGCCTCGCGCCATGTCGCGTGGCTCGCGGCCGCATAACGGCCCGATGGCGGCGTCGTAAAACTTCGCGATTTCACACAAGGCCACGCTGGCGCTTCACCGCGCTGTTCGGCCGGAATGTACAGCACAGCAAGGACTTTTCAATGAAACCGGCACTCGATGTCATCACCTGTGGCGAGGCAATGGCGATGTTCGTCGCGGCCGAAACCGGCCCGCTCTCCGGCGTCTCCCGTTTTACCCGGCGCATCGCCGGCGCCGATCTGAATGTCGCGATCGGCCTGTCGCGGCTTGGCTTCAAGGTGGGCTGGATGAGCAGGGTCGGCGCCGATTCGTTCGGCCAGTACGTGCGCGACACGCTGGCGAAGGAGGGCATCGACGCCGGCTGCGTCACGACCGACGCGCGCTATCCGACCGGCTTCCAGCTCAAGTCGAAAAACGACGACGGCAGCGACCCGGCCATCGAATATTTTCGCAGGGGTTCGGCGGCCAGCCATCTGTCGGTCAACGACTACGTGGCCGGTTACGTGCTGCAGGCACGCCACCTGCATCTGACGGGTGTCGCGCCCGCGCTGTCGGTTTCGTCACGCGAACTGGCTTTTCATATGGCGAAGGAAATGCGCGCGGCCGGCAAGACGATTTCGTTCGATCCGAACCTGCGCCCGACGCTATGGCCTTCGCGCGAGACGATGGTCGCCACGCTGAACGCGCTCGCCGCGCAGGCCGACTGGGTGCTGCCCGGTATCGGTGAAGGCGAGATTCTGACCGGCTACACGCAGCCCGAAGACATCGCGCGCTTCTATCTCGACCAGGGCGCGCGCGGCGTCATCGTCAAGCTCGGCGCGCAGGGGGCATATCTGCGCACCGCCGACGACGCGGGCGTGATCGCATCCGAACCGGTGCCGAACGTCGTCGACACGGTGGGCGCGGGCGACGGCTTCGCGGTGGGCGTGATCAGCGCGCTGCTGGAAGGGCGCGCGATGCCGGAGGCCGTCGCGCGCGGCAACCGCATCGGCGGGCTCGTGATCCAGGTGAGCGGCGATTCGGAAGGGTTGCCGACGCGCGCCGAACTCGACGCGCTCGAAAGCGCCCGCCCGCCGGCGACAACAAGAGAATCAGCACGCACGGTGTCAGAGACGCTGCACTAGAACGTGCATCAAGGCGCGACACGCCAATCCATTTCACCGGGGATCAAGGAGACACCCATGACCACTTCATCGCTTGCGATGCGCCGCTGGTGGACGATCATGCCGATCGTTTTCATCACCTACAGTCTCGCGTACCTCGACCGCGCGAACTACGGCTTCGCGTCCGCTGCCGGCATCAATCAGGATCTGGGCATCAGCAAGGGCCTGTCGTCGCTGATCGGCGCGCTGTTCTTTCTCGGCTACTTTTTCTTCCAGATCCCGGGCGCGATCTACGCCGAGCGGCGCAGCGTCAAGAAGCTCGTGTTCTGGAGCCTGATCCTGTGGGGCGGCTGCGCCGCGCTCACCGGCATGGTCAGCAACATTCCTTCGCTGATGGTGATCCGCTTCATGCTCGGCATCGTCGAAGCCGCCGTGATGCCCGCGATGCTCATCTTCATCAGCAACTGGTTCAGCAGGAGCGAACGCTCGCGCGCCAACACGTTCCTGATCCTCGGCAATCCGGTGACGGTGCTGTGGATGTCGGTCGTGTCGGGCTATCTCGTGCATTCGTTCGGCTGGCGTCACATGTTCATCGCCGAAGGCGTGCCGGCGATCGTCTGGGCGGTGATCTGGTGGTTCATCGTGCAGGACAGGCCGGCACAGGTGTCGTGGCTCACGCCGCAGGAAAAGAAGGACCTCGACGACACGCTGCGCGCCGAGCAGGCCGCGATCAAGCCGGTGCGCAACTACGGCGAGGCGTTTCGCACGCCGGCGGTGATCAAGCTGTGCGCGCAGTATTTCTGCTGGAGCATCGGGGTCTATGGATTCGTGCTGTGGCTTCCGTCGATCCTGAAGAACGGCTCGACGTTCGGCATGGTCGAAACCGGCTGGCTGTCGGCGCTGCCGTATCTGGCCGCGACGATCGCGATGCTCGCGGCCTCGTGGGCTTCGGATAAACTCAACGCGCGCAAGGCGTTCGTGTGGCCGTTCCTGCTGATCGGCGCGGTCGCGTTCGCGGCTTCGTATGCGCTCGGCTCGACGCACTTCTGGATCTCGTACGCGCTGCTCGTGGTCGCGGGCGCCGCGATGTACGCGCCGTATGGCCCGTTCTTCGCGATCGTGCCGGAACTGCTGCCGAAGAACGTCGCGGGTGGCGCGATGGCGTTGATCAACAGCATGGGCGCGCTCGGTTCGTTCGTCGGTTCGTATGTGGTCGGCTACCTGAACGGCGCGACCGGAACGCCCGCGGCGTCGTATGCGTTCATGAGCGTGGCGCTCGTCGCCGCCGTTATCTTGACGCTCGCCGTCAAGCCGCAATCCGCGCAGGCTGGACACGGGCTTGCTGCACCCCTGCAAGGAAAATGAGTCGATGAAAAAGAAAATTGTCGCGTACAAGCCGTTGCCCGCCGATGTCATCGCGTATCTGCGCGAACACGCGGACGTGGTCGAAGCCGACGCCGCGCAGCACGACGCATTCGTCGCCGCGCTGAAAGACGCCGACGGCGCGATCGGCGCGAGCGTCCGGATCACGCCGGCGATGCTCGAAGGCGCAACCCGGCTGAAAGCGCTGGCGACGATTTCGGTCGGCTTCGACACCTTCGACGTCGCGGATCTCACGCGCCGCGGCATCCTGCTCGCGAACACGCCCGACGTGCTGACCGAATCCACGGCCGATACGGTGTTCGCGCTGATCCTGGCGTCGGCGCGGCGCGTCGTCGAACTGGCTGATTACGTGAAGGCCGGCGAGTGGAAACGCAGCATTGGCGCCGCGCACTTCGGCGTCGACGTGCAGGGCAAGACGCTCGGCATCGTCGGGCTGGGCCGCATCGGCGGCGCCGTGGCGCGCCGCGCGGCGCTCGGCTTCAACATGCGCGTGCTCTACACGAACCGCAGCGCGAACCAGCACGCTGAAGAGGCGTACGGCGCCGTGCGCGTCGAACTCGCCGAACTGCTCGCGCAATCCGACTTCGTCTGTCTGCAGGTGCCGCTCACGAAGGAAACGCATCACCTGATCGGCGCGGCCGAACTCAAGACGATGAAAAAGAGCGCAATTCTCATCAACGCGTCGCGCGGCCAGACCGTCGACGAAGCCGCGCTCATCGACGCGCTCAAGGCCGGCACGATTCACGGCGCCGGTCTCGACGTCTTCGAACAGGAGCCGGTCGCGGCGGATTCGCCGCTGTTGTCGATGAAGAACGTCGTCGCGCTGCCGCACATCGGCTCGGCGACGCACGAGACGCGCCATGCGATGGCGCGCTGCGCGGCGGAAAACCTCGTCGCCGCGCTCGACGGTACGTTGGGCACGTTGCGCACCAACATCGTCAACCGCGAAGTGCTGGGCGCATGAGCACCCCCGTTCGCACGACGGCACCGCGCCGCGCCACGATCAACGACGTCGCGCGCGAAGCCGGCACCGGCAAGACCAGCATCTCGCGCTACCTGAACGGCGAGATCAACGTGCTGTCGCCGGCGCTGCGCGCACGTATCGAAGCTGCGATCGCACGCCTCGACTATCAGCCGAACCAGATGGCGCGCGGTCTCAAGCGCGGGCGCAACCGGCTGATCGGCATGCTGGTCGCCGATCTCACCAATCCGTATACCGTCGAGGTGCTGCAGGGCGTCGAAGCCGCGTGCCACGCGCTCGGCTATATGCCGATGATCTGCCATGCGGCGAACGAAGTCGAAATGGAGCGGCGCTTTCTCGCGCTGCTGACCACCTATCGCGTGGAAGGCGTGATCGTCAACGCGCTCGGCGTGGGCGAGGAAATGCTGCGGCCACTCGGCGGTGGCGGCATTCCGGCCGTGCTGGTCGACCGCAGCGTCGACGGGCTCGAGGCCGACATGGTGGGTCTCGACAACACGGCGGCCGCGCAACTGGGCACACGCCATCTGCTGGAACGCGGCTTCGATGAAATCTGCTTCATCGTGCAGCCGTTCGACAACATCAGTTCGCGCCGTCAGCGCGAGGCGGCGTTCGGCGACGTGATGCGCGAAGCGAGCGGCGCGCACGGCCTGACGGTCGTGCTCGATCTCGGCGATGAAGTCGCTGTCCAGCGCGCGCTCGCCGCGCTCGACCATGCCGTCGATGCCGCCGCCGCGGCAGGACGGCGCATCGCGTGGTTCACGGCGAATGCGCCGGTGGCGCTGCGGATCGCGCTGCACCTGAAGGCACGCTACGGCGCGCACTGGCAGGAGCGCGTCGCGCTGCTTTCCTTCGATGATCCGGATTGGGCCGAACTCGCCGGCATCTCGACGATCCGCCAGCCGACCTACGACATCGGCTACCGTGCGCTCGAGTTCCTGAGCCAGCGTATCGACGGCGCGACCGAGGCCGCGCGGAACTGCCTGCTGGCGGGCGAACTGATCGTGCGCGGGTCAACCGGGCGCTGATCTGCGATCATGCGGTCTGCGGCGCGCAGCGGGTGCGCGCCGGTTATCGCAAGGAAGCCCATGGTCGTAGCACCGCTCACCCTCACATGTCTCGCGCTCGCGACGCTCTTCGTCGCCGCTTTGCCGATCCTGCTGTACCGCCGCTGTCGCACGCCGCTTGCGCTCGACCGCCGCGACGCGATTGCCGGCATCGCCGCCTTCGCGTTCTTCGCGATGGTGATCGAGCGCGCACTGAACGCGTACGTGCTGCAGCAGAACGAAACCACGGCGGCGCTGCTGTCGAATCCAGTGATGTTCGTGATCTACGGCGCGTTCGCTGCCGGCATCTGCGAGGAAACCGGGCGCTTCATCGCGATGCGCCTGCTGCTCAAGCGTGCGTTGAAGAAAGGCTCGCCGTCGGCGGGGACGAATGGCACCGCGCTGTCGTACGGGATCGGTCACGGCGGCGCCGAGGCGTGGCTCGTTGGCGTGCTGGTGCAGATTCAGTGGATCGTGTTCGCCGTCTTCGAAAACCGCGGTGAACTCGCGTCGCATCTGTCGAACGTGCCGCCCGAATCGATGATGCGCATCCATCTGGTGCTCGCGAGCCTGTCGCCCGCGACGGCCGGCATTTTCGCGGTCGAACGCATGGCGGCGCTCGTGTTCCAGATCGCGTTGTCGGTGCTGATGTGGCGCGGCGTGCGGGCAGGGTGGAAGGCGATCCTGCCGCTCGCGATCGTCGCGCACGCGGCGGTCGATCTGCCGGCCGCGCTGTTTCAGGCGCACCTGCTCCCGCTTGTCGCGGTGGACGGCGTCTACGTGGTCGTGGCGCTCGGCGTGGCGACCATGCTGGTCAGGCTGTTCCGCCGCCCGGCGCATCCTGTTCAATCCACTGAAACCTTCGGGCAGTAACGATGGAAGCTTATCAATACGAGTGCGCCAGTCCCGATTTCGAGCAACTGGCGCGCGTCATCAGTGACCTGTTCCCCGAGCAGACCCAGTTCATCGAGCGTCCCGCCGACGACGGCACGCCGGTGCTGACGGTCCTCTGGGTCGCGATGCGCTTCGGTTCGACCGCGCGGCGCATCACGATGAGCGTCGTGATCGCGCCGGCCGCGCTCGCGCGCTTTCGTGCGACGCCGGCGCGTCTGCGGGACCGCAGCTTCGCGGTCTTGCGGGCGTACGTGGAAGCGACGCTCGGTTCGCTCGAGGAAATGTACGCAAACGGCGAGACCGTGCCGCGTGAGATCACGGTCGATCTCGACGAAGAGTTCGCATGACGGGCTGAGCGCTGGCGTTGCCGTTCTGGTTGGCTTTAACCGGCGCGGCGGTAAACCTTCGCGAAGCGGGCGGCCTGAACAACGCCGTAGTCGCTCGGCGCATATTGCATGATCCAGTCGCCGGCGGTGCCGTGCAGCACATCGCCGCCTGCCGCCGAGCGCGCCATCGAGAACGGTGCATCCATCTGTTTTGCCAGCACGACGGCCGGCCGGTTGCGGTACGGGCCGGCATCGCCGTGTGCGCGGGATGCATCGGCGGGCAGGTATTTCGCATCGAAGCGTTCGCGCGATACGACCCACCGGTCGCCCGTTGAACCGGTGATCAGCGCGTCGCCGTGCGTGTAACGGTTCGGGCCTTCGAGGCTCATCAGCTCACCGTCGCCTGGCGCGAATTCGACGGTGACGGTTTCGTCCTTGATGTAGCGTTGCGCGGCTGGATCGGTGCGCAGGTCGATGTTCTTCAGTTCGATCATGACTTCAGGTCGCCGTGAGGCAGGTGAGGATGCGCGGGTTGCAAGGCCGCAAGGGTAGCGCGAAAGCAGTCCGCGCGCATCCTTGCCGCTTCGGTCCCGGCGCTTCGACCACACGCCAGAAACGACAACGCCCGCGGTAAAACGCGGGCGTTGTCGTGGCGATCGAGGCCAGCCTGACGGATACCGTCAGACGCGCAACCTTACGGTTTGACGGTTTCGTCTGCCGGCGCGGCCTTTTTCTTGCCCTTGCCGCCGTGCTTGTGATGTCCTTCCGCACGCGACGGATGATGGAACGTCGTATCAGCCAGTTTCTTCTGATCCGGCGAAAAGCTCGTGTAGAGCGGCTCGAACGCGTCCAGCAGTTTCTTCGTGCCGTCCGCGTGCGCGGTGGCGATCGCCGAATACTGCTTCATGTCGTCGAGCGCGGACTGGTTCGAATTCGCCATGCGTTGCTCATACAGGCCGGCCATCGTTGCTCCGTTGGTGCGCATGACGTCGGCGAACGCCTTCCACTGCGGTTCCTGCTCCGGCGTGATTTTCAGCTGCGTGTGCAGATACGTGATGCGCTGTTCGACGCGCTGTTCGTAATGCGCCGCGCCCGAGGCCGGCGCGGGTGCCGCCGCCGATGCGGATGCCGGGGCAGCGCCTGCCGGTGCCGCGGTTTGTGCAAATGCGCCGCTCATCGCCAGCGTGGAGGCGAGAATAACGAGAGTTTTTTTCATCGAGGCTCCTGATGTCCGTTCGTGTCGGGCCGAAGCGCCGTGTGCCCCACGGGCCTTCTCTGCGCGCTTCACCGTGGGCGCTATTAGTATCACGATATCCGTGTCATCCGCCCGCTTTGCCACAACTCCTTACAACCGAAACGAACCGGAAATAGCCGGTGAACAGATTCGTCGACAGGGAGAGCGTCATTTCGCGGGTGCTTTGCACGATACGGCGCGATGGCAGGCGATAATCCGTGCATCCCGTGGTGCCTGCCCGGCGCCGATGCACTCCTTCAACGTGACAGACCGCCATCGATGAGACCACCGCGCCTCGACCAGCTCGACGACCTTGACCGAAACCTCGTCGCCCTCTTGCAGGAGAACGCCCGCGAAAGCGTGGCGAATCTCGCGCGCCAGCTCGGCGTCGCGCGTACGACCGTGATCGCGCGGATCGCGCGGCTCGAAAAGACCAACGTGATCGCAGGCTACAGCGTGCGGCTTGGCCAGGATGTGCTCGACGCGAGCATCTCCGCGTACGTCGGCATCATCATCGCGCCGAAATACGGCCAGGACGTGCAGAAGCGGCTCGGGCGCATGCCCGAGGTGCAACTGCTGTGCGCGGTGAGCGGCGAGTTCGATTACGTCGCGTGGCTGCGCGCCGGTTCGCCGGACCGGCTCAACGATCTGCTCGACCAGATTGGCGGCCTCGAAGGCGTCGAGCGGACGACGACGTCGATCATCCTCGCGCGCAAGATCGACCGGGGCACGGAAGGAGGCTAGCGCTCCGCGCGCAGGGTTGTCATGCTGATTTCGTCGGACTGGATTATTTTTTCGTCATTTAGACGAAAACGAACGTCATAACGCATCATTTTGCGTCTGTCATTCGTACGCGCGTCTCCATAAACTGTGTAGCAAGGGTTCGGCGCATCGCGTGCTGCTTCAGTTGCAGCGCGCCTTGACCGCCATCGGTCACCAGCACGGCTCACACACAGAACAAGGAGACGCACATGAAAGTTGCCATCGTTGGCGCGGGTCTTATCGGTCACACCATCGCCCATATGCTGCGCGAAACCGGCGACTACGAAGTCGTCGCGTTCGACCGCGATCAGCACGCGCTCGACAAGCTCGCCGCGCAGGGCATCCCGACCCATCGCGTCGATTCCGGCGACGCCGCCGCCCTGCGCGCGGCCGTGCAGGGCTTCGATGCGCTCGTCAACGCGCTGCCGTACTACCTCGCCGTGAACGTCGCGACCGCGGCGAAGGGTGCGGGCGTCCACTATTTCGACCTGACCGAGGACGTGCGCGCGACGCACGCGATCCGCGCGATCGCCGACGATGCCGACCACGCGTTCATGCCGCAATGCGGCCTCGCGCCGGGCTTTATCGGCATCGCCGCGCACGAGCTGGCGAACCGCTTCACGGAAATCCGCGACGTCAAGATGCGCGTCGGCGCGCTGCCCGAGTTTCCGACCAACGCGTTGAAGTACAACCTGACGTGGAGCGTCGACGGCCTCATCAACGAGTATTGCCAGCCGTGTGAAGCGATTCGCGACTCCCGCACGCAATGGGTTCAGCCGCTCGAAGGTCTCGAGCATTTCTCGCTCGACGGCACCGAATACGAAGCGTTCAACACGTCCGGCGGCCTCGGCACGCTGTGCGAAACGCTGTCGGGGCGCGTCGAGACGCTCGACTACAAGTCGGTGCGTTACCCGGGGCATCGCGACCTGATGCAGTTCCTGCTCGAAGACCTGCGTCTTGCGACCGACCGCGACACGCTGAAGTCGATCATGCGCCGTTCGGTGCCGGCGACGGCACAGGACGTCGTGCTGATCTTCATCACCGTGACGGGCACGCGCGACGGCCAGCTGGTGCAGGAAGTCTTCACGCGCAAGATCTTCGCGAAGACGGTCTGCGGCGTGCCGATGAGCGCGATCCAGATCACGACGGCCGGTGCGATGTGCGCGGTGCTCGACCTGTTCCGCGAAAAGAAGCTGCCGCAAAAGGGCTTTGTGCGTCAGGAGCAGGTGTCGCTGCAGGATTTTCTCGGCAATCGCTTTGGGCAACTCTACGAAGGCGAGGCGTTGCACAAATCGGCGGCGACCGTCTAGACGGGACGGTCCACGCAGTGCCGGCCGGGTGTGCCGAATGCCGGCGCGCTGACGCAGTTCAGGCCGGCACGGGCGGCAGGATGACAGCCGGCGCGTCGTCCTGCGAAGGGCCGCCGGCGATGCGCGCGAGCAGCGCGTCGTAGTCGGCGGGCTGCGGCGCCGTGTTGTCGAACATCAGCAGTTCCTGGCACAGCCCGGCATTCGGGACGAACCGGCGTTGCCGGTACTCGTCCCAGTGCGCGAGCTTGTACGCATCGTTTGGATTGTTTCGCGCGACGATGCGCTGATGCGCAGTCTCTTCCGACGTATAAATCCACACGACACGAATCTCGACGTCGTCCGCCACGCCGAGCCACGCGCGATCGAACAGCAGCCGGGCGCGAATCTCGCGCGACAGCGGCCCGATCACGAGCGCGCTGATTCCCTGTTCCAGATTTTCGCGCGCGGTGTCGATGAGCCCGCGGTACTCGGGGTCGCGCAGATGCTGGAGAAAGAGCGGACTGTCGCGGTCGTTCGGATCCCCGGTCAGCGCGCCGATCGCGGCTGCGCTATACGCGCCGTAAAGCGTGTCCTTGTCGAGCAGACAGAAGGCCGTGCCCGTGGCGTGCGCCAGCGGCCGGATCAGGCGCTTCGCGAGCGTCGTCTTGCCCGTGCCCGCGTGGCCGCAGAAAAAAACCAGATGGGTCACAAACGCATGTCCTTGCCGGCGAGGTCGCGGCTGTCACTGTCGCGCGCGAACGCCTCATCACGCTTGACGCGATTGTTCGCACCCACACACCCTGGCAGTCGGACTTCCATTACGCGTGACATTGCTCGTCTCAAGATGGTCGCATGTCCCATGCAAGTTATTGCAGTCGGCAGGGCTGCCTGACGCGCGACGCGTCCGGCGGGCATGAAGCGATCATGACCAGGAAGCGCAGGCCGCGCAAGAGGCCCGAACGCCGACCGTTCCCCCGACGGGGTCGCCCAGGATCACCCGGGGGTTGCCTGAAACACAGGCCCCGCAGGTATCATGGACGTCGATCGAATGGCGCAGAGCAGGCGCCGCACATGGCCGCTTGCGATTACCTGACCACGAAACGAAAACAGGGGAGACCGACATGCCGTTGCGTTTGCCGGTTGCATGGAAGTTCGCCGTGAGCGCCACGCTCGTGGCATGCGCGGCCGCGCTGGCAGGCTGCGCCTCGGAGCCGGCCGGGCCCGTTCCGTATAAGGACGTGCCTGTCGCGCGCATCGTCAAGCCTGGCTACACGCAGCCCGAAGCCGGCAAGATCGCGGTCGACGTCCGGCGCGAGCGCTCGGGCGACGTCGTGATCCGCTTTCGCGACGCGCTCGTGTATGTCGACGGCGAGCAGGTCACCGATCTGATGAACGGCGAGCGCGTGATCTTCTATCTCAGCCCGGGCATGCACCGGATCGCCGTGTCGACGCAATTCGATCCCGTCGTCGAGATGCAGTTCATGGTCACGGACCGCTACACGAACCACGCGAGTGTCACGTTCAACCCGGATCATCGCATCCAGTTGCGGCGCGTGCCGAAGTGACGGGACGTGACGAGGGCCGCCACCTGTCGGCACGATGCAACTTCGACGCGCGTTTCACGCGAATAGTCCGTAACATGATGGCCGCCCCCTTCGCCGTATCCGGACCCGCCGCGCGCATGTGCGGCCGCGGCCCGTCGGCCGCTGTTATCAAGGTAATGAAACGATGCTGATCAACTGTGCTGCATACCAGGACGGCCGGAAACTGGCCGACATCGAGGTCGACGACATCAGCGTTTATGTGGCCAAGCCCGAATGCTTCGTCTGGGTCGCATTGAAGGATCCGGGCCCCGGCGAGCTCGACGTGATGAAGCACGAGTTCGGCCTGCATGAACTGGCGATCGAAGACGTCCGCAACGGCCATCAGCGCCCGAAAATCGAGGAATACGGCGACTCGCTGTTCGCGGTGATGCACACCATCGAAATGGACGAGGAGGGCGAGCTGCTGATCGGCGAAATGGACGTATTCGTCGGTCCGAACTATGTGCTCTCGGTGCGCAACCGGAGCCGCCTCGGCTTCCAGGAAGTGCGCGCGCGCTGCGAGCGCGAGCCGAATCTGCTCAAGGAAGGTTCGGCGTTCGTGCTGTACGCGCTCGCCGACAACCTCGTCGACCGTTACTTTCCGGTTCTCGAAAAGATCGGCGCCGAAATCGAGGAGATCGAGGACCGCATCTTCGGCAAGCACACCCTCGCCGCGTCGCGCGCGATCATCGAGGACCTGTATGCGTTGAAGCGCCGTCTCGTGCTGCTCGAACATCACATCGCGCCGCTTCTCGAAGGCATCGGCCAGTTGACGGGCGGGCGTATTCCGGCGATCTGCCAGGGCATGCAGGCGTACTTTCGCGACGTCTACGACCACCTCGACCGGATCGTGCGCACGATCGAAGGCCGTCGCGACATGATCGTCACCGCCGTGCAGGTCAATCTCGGCATGATCTCGCTCGCCGAGAACGAAGTGACCAAACGCCTTGGTTCGTTCGCCGCGCTTTTCGCGGTGCCCACGATGATCGCCGGTATCTACGGGATGAATTTCCAGGAGATCCCCGAGCTGCACTGGCAATACGGCTATCCAGCGTGCGTGGCGGTGATGGCGCTGCTCGACGGGTTCCTGTACTGGCGCTTCAAGAAAGCCAACTGGCTGTGAACGCGGTCGCGTTGCACCCGCAGCGCAGCTCGCGACCATGACCGGCGTCATTGTCGTGCGCTTCGTGCTTGCACCGCACGCAATAAAGGGCCAGCATAAGCGGCCCGCCGGCGTACAACCATGCACCGGACGGGATATCTCGTCAGAACGTAGCCTCGTGGCATACCACGGCGACCCCATGGGTTGCATGCGGCACGCGCGCTGCGGGACGTGTGCGCTGCAGCACCGCCTGCCGTTGACATCTCCGGCAGGCTGCGTTGAGAATAGGCCTCGCAAACGTTTGCGCACAATCACAAATACGGCTCGCACGGAGCCAACAACAGGAGATACGCATGAACCACCGCATTCGTCGCCGCGTCCTGGCGGCCACTGTCGTGCTCACCGCCGCCGCCGTTCTGCCGATGTCAGGCGCATACGCGCAGGCGGCCCACAAGCCGAAGGTCGCGCTCGTCATGAAGTCCCTCGCCAACGAGTTCTTCCTCACCATGGAAACCGGCGCGAAGGACTACCAGAAACACAATCCCAACAACTTCGACCTGATCACGAACGGCATCAAGGACGAGACCGATACCGCGAACCAGATCCGCATCGTCGAGCAGATGATCGTGTCGAAGGTGGATGCGATCGTGCTCGCACCGGCTGATTCGAAGGCGCTCGTACCGGTCGTGAAGAAGGCCGTCGACGCCGGCATCATTGTCGTGAACATCGACAACCGGCTCGATCCGGACGTGCTGAAGTCGAAGGACCTCAACGTGCCGTTCGTCGGCCCGGATAACCGCAAGGGCGCGCAGAAGGTCGGCGACTTTCTCGCGAAGAAGCTGAAGGCCGGTGACGAAGTCGGGATCATCGAAGGCGTGTCGACGACCACCAACGCGCAGCAACGCACAGCGGGCTTCAAGGACGCGATGCAGACGGTCGGCGCGAAGGTCGTGTCCGTGCAGTCGGGCGAATGGGAAATCGACAAGGGCAACGCGGTCGCCTCGGCGATGCTGAGCGAGCATCCGAACATCAAGGCGCTGCTGGCCGGCAACGACAACATGGCGATCGGCGCCGTGTCGGCGGTGCGTGCGGCGGGCAAGCAGGGCAAGGTCTATGTGGTCGGCTATGACGACATCAACGCGATCAAGCCGATGCTGAAGGACGGCCGCGTGCTCGCCACCGCCGACCAGTACGCGGCAAAGCAGGCCGTGTTCGGCATCGACACCGCGCTGAAGGCGCTCAGCGAGCACAAGAAGCAGTCGGAGCTGTCCGGCGTGGTTGAAACGCCGGTCGACCTCGTCACGAAGTAAATCGCAGGAAAGCGGCGACGGCGCCTGGCTCCACGGGGAACCGTGAGCCGGCGCCGCTTTTCAACGTACGCTCAAGAAAGGCGCGCCGCTGCCGTTATTGCAAAGATAGACGTCATGGCGACAGCCAGCGGCACCGCGCGTACCCATCCATGCCGGAAGGGGCGCCGCATGGTTCGGTCACGCGAGCGGGTCTGCGCCTGAAGCACGGCTTCCGGCCCGCCTGCAAGGCCGAAAGCCCTGTAACCATGACCCCGGCAGCCGGCCACTGGCCTTCGTTTCGCGGCAGGGTATGACGCGAAAACCGGCACGAAAGCCGGCGTGGACGCTGCAAGAACAGGATTGCGATGGATCTGACTGCTCACGAAGCCCAGCCGGCCATTTTATCCGTCACCGGCATCGGCAAGACGTATGTCGAACCGGTGCTCGCCAGTGTCGACCTCGACCTGCATGCAGGCGAGGTGCTGGCGCTCACCGGCGAGAACGGTGCCGGCAAGAGCACGCTGTCGAAAATCATCGGCGGACTGGTCGATCCGACGACCGGCACGATGCGCCTCGGCGGCAGCGCGTACGCGCCCGTCAGCCGGAGCGCGGCGGAGGCACTTGGCGTACGGATGGTGATGCAGGAGCTGAACCTGCTGCCGACGCTCTCGGTGGCGGAAAACCTGTTCCTGAACCGCCTGCCGCAAAGCGGGTTGCTGCGCCTCGGCTGGATCGACCGCCGCAGGCTGCGCGAAAACGCGCGCGAGGCGATGGCGCAGGTCGGGCTCGATGCGATCGATCCGGACACGCTCGTCGGCGAACTCGGCATCGGGCACCAGCAGATGGTCGAGATCGCGCGCAACCTGATCGGCGATTGCCGCGTGCTGATTCTCGACGAACCGACCGCGATGCTGACCTCGCGCGAAGTCGACCTGCTGTTCGAGCAGATCGCACGGCTGAAAGCGCGCGGCGTGGCGCTCGTCTACATCTCGCACCGGCTCGAGGAGCTGGCGCGTGTCGCTGAACAGATCGCGATCCTGCGCGACGGCAGGCTGGTACACGTGGACCGGATGGCGAACCTGACGAGCGACCAGATCGTCACGCTGATGGTGGGCCGCGAGATCGGCGAGCGCATCGATCTCGGCGTGCGAAACATCGGCGCGCCGCTTCTGAAGGTGGAAGGCATGGGCCGCGGCGACGTCGTGCGCGACGTGTCGTTCGAGGTGCGCGCCGGCGAGATTTTCGGCGTGAGCGGGCTGATCGGCGCGGGCCGCACGGAACTGATGCGGCTGATTTACGGCGCCGACGTGAAGGATCACGGCACGGTATCGCTCGCGCCCACGCCGGGCGCGGCGCCGCTGCCGGTGCGGATCGCGACGCCGTCCGACGCGGTGCGCGAGGGCATCGCGCTCATCACCGAGGACCGCAAGGGCGAAGGCCTGCTGCTGCCGCTGCCGATCGCCGCGAACGTGTCGCTGGGCAACGTCGGCAGCGTCGCGCGTCATGGCGTGGTCGACGCGAAACGCGAAAACGCGCTCGCGATGAAGCAGATCCAGGCGATGCGGATTCGCAGCGCCGGGCCCGCGCAACCGGTCGGCGAGCTGTCGGGCGGCAACCAGCAGAAGGTGGTGATCGGCCGCTGGCTCGCGCGCGACTGCAAGGTGCTGCTGTTCGACGAACCGACCCGCGGCATCGACGTCGGCGCGAAGTTCGATATCTACGGCCTGATGGGCGCGCTTGCGCGCGAGGGCCGGGCGCTCGTCGTGGTGTCGAGCGACCTGCGCGAGCTGATGCTGATCTGCGACCGGATCGGCGTGATGTCGGCGGGACGGATGACCGGGATTTTCAACCGGGACGACTGGTCGCAGGACGCGCTGCTCGCAGCGGCGTTCGCCGGTTACCGGAGTCGCGAGGCGCTGCTCCACGCACCCGAAACGAATGAAGCAGGGAGTATGTGATGACAAATCTGACGAACCAGCCAGACGCCGCGCCGCCGGATGATCCGTCGGCGCCGGTGCCGGCCGGCAAGCCAGCCGGGACGCGCCTCGGCCTGTCGAATTACCTGGGTCTCGCCGGCGCGCTGCTGGCGATGATCGCGCTCTTCTCGGTGCTGAGCGCGCATTTCCTGACGTACGAGACGTTCGTCACGATCGCCAACCAGATTCCCGATCTCGTCGTGATGTCGGTTGGCATGACGTTCGTGCTGATCATCGCCGGGATCGACCTGTCGGTGGGCTCGGTGCTGGCGCTCGGCGCCTCGGTGGTGAGCGTGGCCGCGCTGAAATGGGGCTGGGGCGCGTTTCCCGCGGCGCTGATCGGCCTCGCGGCCGCCGCGCTGACGGGCACGGTCACGGGCGCGGTCACGGTTGGCTGGCGAATTCCGTCGTTTATCGTATCGCTGGGCGTGCTGGAAGCCGCGCGCGGCCTCGCGTACCAGATGACGAACTCGCGCACGGCCTACATCGGCGATGCCTTCGACTTTCTGTCGAACCCGATCGCCGTCGGCATCTCGCCGGCGTTCCTGATCGCGGTGGCGGTGATGATCGTCGCGCAGTTCGTGCTCACGCGTACCGTGTTTGGCCGCTACCTGGTCGGCATCGGCACGAACGAGGAGGCGGTGCGGCTCGCGGGTGTCAATCCGCGGCCTTACAAGGTCATTGTGTTCGCGCTGATGGGCGCGCTGTCGGGGCTGGCTGCGCTGTTCCAGATCTCGCGGCTCGAGGCGGCGGATCCGAACGCGGGCGTCGGGCTCGAACTGCAGGTGATCGCCGCCGTGGTGATCGGCGGAACGAGCCTGATGGGCGGGCGCGGCTCGGTGATCAGCACGTTTTTCGGCGTGTTGATCATCTCGGTGCTGGCAGCCGGACTCGCGCAGATCGGCGCGAACGAGCCGACCAAGCGCATCATCACCGGGTCGGTGATCGTGGTCGCGGTCGTGCTCGACACGTATCGCAGCCGCCGCAAACGCAAGGCGTGACGCGAGGTTGCAGGCGGGGATAGCAACAGCTGTAGTGACAAAGGCAGTGGCAGTCGAAGCAAAATGAAACTGGGGCCAGTCATCGATTGAGAAAGCCGGCGGGTATGCGTGAACGCATTGCGTGACAGACCGGTCAGCGACAAGAACGAGCAGGAGAGGAACGGGTTATGGCGACGATCAAGGATGTGGCGGCCGTGGCCGGCGTGTCGTTTACGACGGTGTCGCATGTGGTCAACAATTCGCGGCCGGTGTCGGCCGACGTGCGCGCGAAGGTGGAGCGCGCGATCAGCCAGCTGCACTATGTGCCGTCGGCGGTCGCGCGTTCGCTGAAGGCGCGCGCCACCGCGACGATCGGTCTCGTGGTGCCGAACAGCACGAATCCGTATTTCGCGGAGCTTGCGCGCGGCGTCGAGGACGGTTGCGCGCGCAACGGCTACTGCGTGTTCTTCTGCAATTCCGACGACGATCCCGCGAAGCAGCGCAACTACCTGCGCGTGCTGCAGGAAAAGCGCATCGACGGGCTGATCATCGCCTCGGCCGGCGACGACTCCGTGCTCGCGCAGAGTCTTGCCGACGCGCGCGAGCCGCTCGTGATCGTCGATCGCAACGTCGAGGGGCTCAACGCCGACCTGGTTCAGATCGACCATGAAAAGGGCGCCTATCTGGCGACGCGGCATCTGCTCGAACTCGGCCATGCGCGGGTCGGCTGCATCACGGGCCCCGTCGAAACGGCGGTGAGCGCGATGCGCGTACACGGCTTCATTCGCGCGATGACGGAGCGCGGCATCGAAATTCCGGCGGGCGCGATCGTCGAAAGCGATTTTTCGGGGATGGGCGGCCATCGCGCCGCGAGCCAGCTGTTCAACACGGTGGCCCCGAGCGCGATTTTCGCGGGCAACGACATGATGGGCATCGGCGCGCTGCGCGCCGCGGCCGAGCGCGGCATCAGCGTGCCGCGCGACTGCTCGATCATCGGCTTCGACGACATCGAACTGGGACGCTTCACGTATCCGGCGCTGTCGACGGTCGGACAATCGGTGCGCGCGCTCGGCGACATGGCCGCGCAGACGCTGCTCGAACGCATCACGGGCGCCGCCGACGCGCCCACCCGCCGGCGCGTCGTGGCGCCGCGGCTGATCATCCGCGAGTCGACTTCGGCGTTCATGAGCGCATCGCGCCGTCACGCCGCGGCCGGCAGCCACGCGGGCAAGCCCTGAGCACACGGGTTGCCGCGCGGCATCGCGATTCTGAAAGACTGAGGGAGAGAGAAGTGGCAACAGAAGCAACGCGCGGCCGGGTTGCCGTGGTGGGCAGCCTGAACATGGATCTCGTCGCGCGTGCGCCGCGCCTGCCGCGCCCGGGCGAGACGCTCGCCGGACACGCGTTCGCGCAGGTCGCGGGCGGCAAGGGCGGCAATCAGGCCGTCGCCGCTGCGCGGCTCGGCGCGCAGGTCGCGATGATCGGGTGCGTCGGCGCCGACGCGAACGGCGCACAGTTGCGCGCCGGCCTCGAAGCCGAAGGCATCGACTGCGCGGCGCTCGAAACCAGCGATGTCACGTCCACGGGCGTCGCGCTCATCATCGTCGACGACGGCAGCCAGAACGCGATCGTGATCGTGGCCGGCAGCAACGGCGAAGTCACACCCGCGAGCATCGCGCGCCACGAAGCGGCGCTGGCCGCCGCGGATGTCGTCGTGTGCCAGCTGGAAACGCCTCCCGAGACCGTCAGGGCGGCGCTTGCGACCGCGCGGCGCATGGGCAGGACCGTCATCCTGAATCCGGCGCCGGCGGTCGGCCCCTTGCCGGCCGACTGGCTTCCGCTCGTCGATTACCTGATTCCGAACGAACTCGAGGCGGCGACCCTGACCGGCCTGCCGGCCGGCACGCCCGAGGAAGCCGCCGTGGCCGCGGCGGCGCTGCGCGAGGCGGGCGCGCGCAACGTGCTCGTTACGCTGGGTGCGCAGGGCGTCCACGTCGCGCTGGAAAGTGGTGAATCCGCGCACTACGCCGCGCCGAAGGTGAAAGCCGTCGATACGACAGCGGCGGGCGACACGTTCATCGGCGGCCTCGCGGCGCAGCTCGCGGCTGGTGCGCCGGTCGACGCGGCCATCCGGTTCGCGCAGCGGGCCGCGGCGCTCTCGGTCACGCGCGAAGGTGCGCAGCCTTCGATTCCGCATCGCGCGGAAGTGACGGGCTAACCGGACCGTCCTTCAGCGGCGCGCCGGCCAACGTCTGATCTGCCGGCTGACAAACGGCCATCTGGATGATGGCGTTTTGTAATATGTACCTCGATGCGCCGCAACATGAATCAGACGAGATAAAAACTTCAAGTCCTGTTCAGGCGTGCCGTAAACACGTCCAAGCGACGGTATCTACGCCGGAGCAAACGTGTGCGCGGCGGATCCAGATACCACGCATGCGAATTCTCATCCGATGGCACACGGGAAGAAGCATGTTGAACAAGGGCATCACCATCAAGACGCGCATTGGTTTGACGATGGCGTTCCTCGCCGCGCTGTTGATCGCCATCGGCCTGCTCGGTCTTTCCGGCATGAGCCAGGCGAACGACGCATATCGCAGCACGTTCACCGACCAGATGCCGAGCGCGAAGAACATCGGCACCGCTGAGCTGTACGTCGCGCGGGAGCGCCTCGCGCTCGACCGTGCCGCCTTCCAGATCGGCACGCCGGACGCGCTCAAGACCCTCGAGCGCGCGCGTCTGATGCGCTCGATGTCTGAAGAGGCGTGGAAGAAGTACATGGAACTGCCGCGCGGGCCTGAAGACAACCGCCTCGCGCAGGATGTCGTCGTCAAGCGCGCGGCCGAATATCAGGTCGCGGACGCGTTCGCCGCGGCGGTCACGGCCGGCGACCAGGCAAAGCTTCTCGATCTGGCCAAACAGTTGCAGGCAGCGCACGTCGAACTGTCGGCAGCCGACGAGACGCTCGGCAAGCTCCAGTTCAAGCAGGCGAAAGAGGGCTACGACGCCGCGCAGTCGAGCTTCGCGACGTTTCGCATCGTGACCGCGGTGGCGATTGTCGCCGGTTTGCTGGCAGCGCTCTTTTCGTACTTCACGCTGCGCGGCGCGATTGCCCGTCCGCTTGCCGACGCCATCGGGCACTTCGACGCGATCGCCGCCGGCGACCTGCGTCGCCCGATCGTGGTGCGCTCGCGCGACGAAATGGGCCTGCTGCTCGAAGGCGTCGGCCGGATGCAGCGCAGCCTGATCGAGACCGTGCGCTCGGTGCGCACGGGCAGCGAATCGATCGCCACGGCGACGCGCCAGATCGCCGCCGGCAACATCGACCTGTCCTCGCGTACGGAAGAGCAGGCTTCCGCGCTGCAGGAAACGGCGGCGAGCATGGAAGAGCTCACGGGCACCGTCAAGCAGAACGCCGACAATGCCCGCCAGGCGAGCGCGCTGGCCGCCAATGCATCGGAGATCGCGAACAAGGGCAATGCCGTGGTGGGGCAGGTCGTCGACACGATGGGCGACATCAACCAGAGCTCGACGAAGATCGCCGACATCATCTCGATCATCGAAGGGATCGCGTTCCAGACCAACATCCTGGCGCTGAACGCGGCCGTCGAAGCGGCCCGTGCCGGCGAGGAAGGCCGCGGGTTCGCGGTCGTGGCGGGCGAGGTGCGCAGCCTCGCGCAACGCTCGTCGGCGGCGGCCAAGGAGATCAAGGCGCTGATCGACACGTCGGTGGAACGCGTTCAGTCGGGCTCGGCGCTCGTGGACGAGGCGGGCCGCACGATGACCGAGATCATCGGTGCGGTGCAGCGCGTGACCGACATCATGGGCGAAATTGCCGCGGCCTCGGAAGAGCAGAGCGGCGGCATCGACCAGGTCGCACGGGCCGTGACGCAGATGGACGAGGCGACCCAGCAGAACGCGGCGCTCGTCGAGGAAGCAGCGGCCGCGGCGCAGTCGCTGGAAGATCAGGCGGGCAAGCTGCGTACGGCCGTCGCGGTATTTCATCTGGAAGATGGTCCGGCCAGCGCGGGCGTCTCGGGCCTCGCGGGCGTCACGGCGGCGGCACGCAAGCCGGCGCATCAGGCGACGGCGGTGCAGGCCCGCAAGATGGCATCAGTGGCGTCGATGGCGCCGGCGAGGCCCGCCAGCGCCGCACCGGCGCCTGCAGCGGCACCTGTCGCGGCGCCGCGCGCTCCGGCCATGGCCGCGGCAGGCAGCGACAAGGACTGGGAAACCTTCTGAAGAACACGGCACCCCCGCAGCGTGGCGGCGCCACATGCAGGGTCCATCGAACGACCGTGGTTGCTGGCTTGCGCTGGTAATCACGGTCTTTTTTTCGCCATTCGGAATAATGACGTGACCCAGGATCGACGCGCTTCCGGTACATTGTCGGGCGCGAAGGTTGCTCTCGCGGCATGAATGGGTGAGCCCGTCCAGGGCATCATGCCACTCCAACGCAGTGAATACGTCGTCAATCACATTCAGGTGCGATAGCCTGGCTGGAAGGGATCCTGTATGACCCAATACGACCTCGCCACACGCCTCGTGAAAGCGCGCCAGCAGCATCGCCCGCTCGAACGGGTACCGCTGGACAGCCTGCCACCCGATGCGGCCAGCGCCTACGCGATCCAGCAGGCTGTCATCGCCGGACTGGGCACCACCACGGGCGGCTGGAAAATCGGTGCAAAGAGCCCAGGCGCGGCCGCCTCGGGGGCGCCGATTCCGGCGCCCTGCGTGATCGCCTCGCCCGCGAGCATCGCCCATAGCGGGTTCTTTCGCGTGTTGCTGGAGCTGGAGGTCGCCTTTCGCTTCGCCGAACCGATCGAGCCGCGCAACCTCGCCTATGCGCGCGACGAGGTGCTCGCGCGCGTAGGGGCCGTGCTGCCCGCCATCGAGATCGTCGACAGCCGCTTCGCGGAATGGCCCGAGGTCGCCCCGCTCGCGCAACTGGCCGACGCGCAGAACAACGGCGCGCTCATCACGGGGCCAGCCGTGTCTTACGCGGGCTTCGCGCGCACGTTCGACTTCGTTTCGCCTGAACTGGACCTGACCTTCAACGGCACGTCGCTCGTGTCCGGGGCAACCGGTAATCCGGCTGGCGATCCGCGTGAACTGCTCGTCTGGTTCGTTAACCATTGCGCCGCTATGGGTATCGCAATCGAACCCGAGTGGACCATCACCACCGGCACGTACGTCGGCGCCCACCGCATCGAGGAGCCGGGCACCGTGCATGGACACATTTACGGCCTCGGTGAAGTGGATATCGTGCTGACATAAGGTTCCTAAGGGGGCCTTAAAGGTGTCTTGAGCATAACCGGGGAGCACGAAGCCGCCCCGTCTCGCGATGCGCTGCAATACGCGTCCGCTTGCCCCTCGCTGTTACACACTCCGTCATGCGAAACAGTAACAGGCGCTGCATCAAGTTGCAGCGCGTGCCTGTTGCTGCCGTAAACCCGTTTATGTACACCATCCACTCCGCTCGCGCGTTGAGGGAAAGAAGCGGCGTCAGCGGCGTGGATGGGTGAAGCACGGACACGATGCATCACGGGTGAGCGTGGTCGCGCACACGCGTCGCGCACGTAATGTGCGTGCGCAGACATCAGAACCATCATGTGTTTGCGATTGTCTGATCGAGAAACGTTTTTGCTGTACCGGCAGCGCGAATGTCAGCGATAGTGCCGCTTCGAATGCTGCGTTGGGGCGCGCACGACATCGACGCGTGGCGGAAGATTGTAGGTGACCCGAAATGGCTTTTCCAGGAGATGAATGTAACGACGCGTTTGCGAGCCGATTTTCGTAACGTAGTTCGTGAAAAAAAATTTAAAAGGGTTTAGGATGAATTCGAGCGATGTTGTTTCCGATTAGCGCGCCGCGCACGACATCGGTCTAGACTTCGGCGAGGAGGTAGCATGGATATCTACGGCAGTTTCGCGGCCCGCTTCGAGAAAACCCGGGAGGATGAACTCTCGCTCGAGGAGTATCTCGCGCTCTGCAAAGACAATCCCGCCGCGTACGCCACCGCGGGCGAACGCATGTTGACGGCTATCGGGGAACCCGAGCAGATCGACACGCGCAACGATCCGCGTACGTCGCGCATCTTCGCGAACAAGGTGATCAAGGTATACCCCGCGTTCCGTGAGTTCTACGGTATGGAAGACGTGATCGAGCAGGTGGTCGCGTATTTCCGGCACTCGGCCCAGGGGCTCGAGGAAAAGAAGCAGATCCTGTATCTGCTTGGGCCGGTCGGCGGCGGCAAGTCGTCGATCGCGGAACGCCTGAAGCAGCTGGCCGAACGCGTGCCGTTCTATGCGATCAAGGGGTCGCCCGTGAACGAGTCGCCGCTCGGGCTCTTCGATTACGACGAGGACGGTCCGATCCTCGAAGAACAGTACGGAATTCCACGCCGCTACCTCAAAACCATTCTCAGCCCGTGGGCGGTCAAACGCCTTCACGAATACAACGGTGACATCCGCAAGTTCCGCGTTGTGCGCCGCTTCCCGTCGATTCTCCGGCAGATCGGCATTGCAAAGACCGAACCGGGCGACGAAAACAATCAGGATATTTCCTCGCTCGTCGGCAAGGTCGACATTCGCAAGCTCGAACAGTATGCACAGGACGACGCCGACGCCTACAGCTATTCCGGCGGCCTGTGTCTCGCGAACCAGGGCCTGCTTGAATTCGTCGAAATGTTCAAGGCGCCGATCAAGGTGCTGCACCCGCTGCTCACCGCCACGCAGGAAGGTAACTTCAAGGGCACGGAAGGCTTCGGCGCGATCCCGTTCGACGGCATCATCCTCGCCCACTCGAATGAGTCGGAATGGAAGGCGTTCCGCAACAACCGCAACAACGAAGCGCTGCTCGATCGTATCTTCGTCGTGAAGGTGCCGTACTGCCTGCGCTACGGCGAGGAAATGAAGATCTACGAAAAGCTGATCCGCAATTCGTCGCTGGCGAACGCGGTATGTGCGCCGGGCACGTTGAAGATGATGTCGCAGTTCTCCGTGCTGACGCGTCTGCACGAGCCGGAAAACTCGAGCCTCTTTTCGAAGATGCAGGTGTACGACGGCGAAAACCTGAAGGACACCGATCCGAAAGCCAAGTCGTTCCAGGAGTACCGTGATTTCGCGGGCGTCGACGAGGGCATGACGGGTGTGTCGACCCGTTTCGCGTTCAAGATTCTCTCGCGCGTGTTCAACTTCGACTCGACGGAAATCGCCGCCAATCCGGTGCATCTGATGTACGTGCTCGAACAGCAGATCGAACGCGAGCAGTTCCCGCCGGAAACGGAGCAGAAGTATCTGTCGTTCGTGAAGGACGTGCTGGCCTCGCGCTACGCGGAGTTCATCGGCAAGGAAATCCAGACCGCTTATCTGGAGTCGTATTCCGAGTACGGGCAGAACATCTTCGACCGCTACGTGACGTATGCGGACTTCTGGATTCAGGATCAGGAGTTCCGCGACCATGACACAGGCGAGAGCTTCGATCGCGCGGCGCTCAACGCCGAACTCGAGAAGATCGAAAAGCCCGCGGGTATCAGCAACCCGAAGGACTTTCGCAACGAGATCGTCAATTTCGTGCTGCGCGCGCGTGCTGCGAATGCGGGGAAAAATCCCGCGTGGATCAGCTACGAGAAACTGCGCGTCGTGATCGAAAAGAAGATGTTCTCGAACACGGAAGAACTGCTGCCGGTCATCTCGTTCAATGCGAAAGGATCGGCGGAGGAGCAGCGCAAGCACGAGGACTTCGTCAACCGGATGGTCGCGAAGGGATACACGCCGAAGCAGGTACGGCTCCTGTGCGACTGGTATCTGCGCGTGCGCAAGTCGTCATGACACACGAGGCGTACCGCCCGCGTCGCGCAACGGCGCGGGCACCTTGCGAGGCGCAAGCCGCATGGACATGAGGTTGCATGCGCAACTTGCGTCTCGCGCTTCAGAAATTCGAGCGGGAGACCGGGCGTGCTTCATCAAATCATCGACCGCAGGCTGGCAGGCAAGAACAAGAGCATTGCAAATCGCGAACGTTTTCTGCGTCGCGTAAAAAACTATATTCGTCGCGCCGTATCGGAAGCGGTGCGCGACCGCAGCATCAAGGACATCCAGAACACGCAGAGCATCACGATTCCGCGCAAGGACATCGCGGAGCCCTCGTTCCGGCACGGCCCGGGCGGCAAGCGTGAAATGGTGCACCCTGGCAACGCCGACTACATCCGCGGCGACAGGATTCCTCGCCCGGGCGGCGGAGGCGGTGGGGGCGGCGGAAGCAACGCGAGCAACGAAGGCGAAGGGCAGGATGACTTCGTATTCGAGCTGAGCCGCGAAGAATTCATGCAGTACTTCTTCGACGATCTCGAACTGCCGCGTCTCGTGAAGACACACCTGCTCGCCGTGCCCACATGGAAGAGCATTCGCGCGGGCTGGGCGGCCGAAGGCACGCCGAACAACATCGACGTCGTACGCTCGTTGCGCAGCGCGCTTGGACGACGTATCGCGCTCGGCGCACCGCTCGTCAACGAACTGCACGAACTCGAAAAGCGGCTCGAGGAGATGAAGGCCGATCCGGCTGACCGTCGCGACGAGATCAAGCTGCTCGAAGAGGAAATCCATCATCTGCGCGGCCGTATCTGGCGCATTCCGTTCATCGATCCGTTCGACCTGCGTTATGTGAACCGCGTGAAGCAGCCAGAGCCGTCGAGCCAGGCGGTGATGTTCTGTCTGATGGATGTGTCCGGTTCGATGGACGAGCAGCGCAAGGATCTCGCCAAGCGCTTTTTCATCCTGTTGTATCTCTTTCTCAAGCGCAACTACGAGCGGATCGAAGTGGTGTTCATCCGTCATCACACGCGCGCCGAGGAAGTCGACGAAGACACGTTCTTCCACTCGACGGAGAGCGGCGGCACGGTGGTGTCGAGCGCGCTCGAGCTGATGACGAAAGTCATGGAGGACCGGTATTCGCCGAGTGAATGGAATATTTACGGTGCTCAGGCATCGGATGGCGACAACTGGACTGACGATTCGCCGAAGTGCCGCAAGATGCTGGCGGATGACATTCTGACCAAGGTGCGCTATTTTGCGTATATTCAGGTCACACCTGAAGAGCAGAACCTGTGGCTCGAATATGCGCAGCTCGCGCAGAGCGCGCCGCAGATGGCGATGAAGAAAGTGGAAACGGCAGCGGATATCTACCCGGTCTTCCGGGAACTGTTCGAAAAGCAGGTGGCGTCCTCATGACTACACGACATCTGCACAATGAATCGCGCGGCTACAAGCCAGAGCGCGGCAAGGGCGCGAAGGAGAAGGATTCTGGTAGCGCCGGGCCGGGCGGGGCAGCAGCAGCACCTGGGCAAACCGCGGTGCCCGAGGAAGGGCAAAGGGAAGTCCGTATGAACGTTGCCGATAGACGGCCTCTGCCGTGCCCGTCCGACTGGACCTTCGAGCTCATCGAAGAATACGATACGCACATTTCCCATGTTGCAGAGCAGTATGGGCTCGACACGTATCCTATCCAGCTCGAACTCATCAGTTCCGAACAGATGATGGACGCGTACGCGTCCGTCGGCATGCCGGTCAATTACCGGCACTGGTCGTTCGGCAAGCATTATCTTTCCACTGAGAAGAGCTACCGTCGCGGGCAGATGGGGCTTGCGTACGAGATCGTCATCAACTCGAATCCGTGCATCGCGTATCTGATGGAAGAGAACACGATGACGATGCAGGCGCTTGTCATCGCGCACGCGGCGTACGGACACAACTCGTTTTTCAAGGGCAACTATCTGTTCCGGCTCTGGACGGATGCCCACGCGATCATCGACTACCTTGTCTACGCGAAAAACTACATTGCCGAATGCGAGGAACGCTTTGGGCTTGATCGCGTGGAGGAGCTACTCGACTCGTGCCATGCGTTGATGAACTACGGCGTGGACCGTTACAAGCGACCGCAGAAGCTGTCGCTGGCGAAGGAATCGGTGGCGCGTCGCGAGCGCGAGGCGTACCTGCAATCGCAGGTGAATGAACTGTGGCGCACGTTGCCTTCGAAGAAGGAGGCGTTGCCTGAAGAGACGGAAGATCGCTATCCGCCCGAGCCGCAGGAAAACCTGCTGTATTTCGCGGAAAAGAATTCGCCGTTGCTTGAGCCATGGGAACGGGAAGTGATCCGGATCGTGCGCAAGGTGGGGCAGTATTTCTATCCGCAGCGGCAGACGCAGGTGATGAACGAGGGATGGGCGACGTTCTGGCATTACACGTTGCTCAACACGCTCTATAACCAGGGCAAGCTGGAAGACGGCTTCATGATGGAGTTTCTCCATTCGCACAGCAACGTCGTGTACCAGCCGCCGGTGACGAAGCCGTATTACAGCGGCATCAATCCGTACGCACTGGGTTTTTCGATGATGAGCGACATACGGCGCATCTGCGAGTCGCCGACTGATGAAGACCGGCAGTGGTTTCCTGAACTGGCCGGCAGCCCGTGGCTGGAGTCGCTGCATTACGCGATGCGCAACTTCAAGGACGAGAGTTTTGTCGCGCAGTATCTGTCGCCGCATCTGATTCGTGAAATGCGGCTTTTTTCAGTACTCGATGACGACATGCGGGACGCGCTCGAGGTTTCGGCGATTCACGATGAGAGCGGGTATCAGTACGTGAGGCAGGCGCTGTCGCGGCAGTACGACATGCATCATCGTGAGCCGAATATTCAGGTGTGGTCGGTGAATACACGCGGCGACCGGAGTTTGACGCTTCGGCATTTTATGAGCGACAACCGGCATCTGTCTGGCGATAGTGAAGAGGTTTTAAAGCATATGGCTCGCCTCTGGCAGTTTGATGTGTTTCTCGAAAGCGTCGATGAGAGTGGGACGGTGAGGAAGCGGTATGAATGTCGGTATGTGGCGCCCTTGGTCAGGGCTTGATGTTTTGTTTTTTTGGCCTTTCCTTGAATTCATGTCGGTCTATTAGCGTCGCCCCTGTGCGGGGCGGCACCTACTTTTCTTTGTCCCCCAAGGGGACTTCCTTCGGGGCGTCTTCCAAAGAAAAGTAGGCAAAAGAAAGGCGCTTCGACAGCTCATTTCTTTTAAGATGCATCTTCAGTGGGGAATGGCAACCCATGAAGTGTTGCCCTCACAGGTCAACTTCCATTGGTCCCCGCGCAGGACCGTCCCTCGCACAGTACCTCCCGTGACAAAGCCGTCATCCACCCGGCTCCGCACTGCGTGCGTCGCCGATCGGTGACGCGGGATTGCCGCGCATCACCCCCTGCCCGCGAGCCGCGCATAAACCGGTACGAAGGGTCCTTGTAGACCGGCGTGTTTCGTTCGCCCTCATCGGGTGAACCCGTCCGCGTGCGCGACGCGCGAAGCGGGATGGATGAGCGCCTTGTCACAGGCACTGAACGCGCGTGGGACGAAATCGCGCGGGGACCGATGCCGCCTGAAGCGCGAGGGCGACACTTCATGGGTTGCCATTCCCCGGGGATGACGCACCTTGAACAAGTGAGTTTTCGAGGCGCCTTTCTTTTGCCTACTTTTCTTTGGAAGACGCCCCGAAGGAAGTCCCCTTGGGGGACAAAGAAAAGTAGGTGCCGCCCCGCACAGGGGCAACGCTAATAGACCGACATGAATGCAAGGAAAGGCCAAGGAAACACGAGCTTCGGCACGAAAAACCCGGCATACCGCCCCGCGCAGGGGCCAACGCGGCAGCAAAAAATACCAACAAAAAGCCGACAAATCTCTTAACCAAAACCTTACATCCGGTAAAATTCCGGCCGCAGGCCAAACAAAAAAAACAGTCCCAGACCAGAAAAAACCAAAGAGCACTGAAAGGAAAAGCAAACCCGATGATCGACCTCTCCACCCTCCAGCCTCACGACACCCGTCGCCGCATCTTCGCCATCGTCGGTGCCTCGTCAGGCAATCTCGTCGAATGGTTCGACTTCTACGTGTACTCGTTCTGCGCGCTGTATTTCGCGCCAGCGTTCTTCCCAAGTGGCAACACGACAACGCAGCTCCTCAACACCGCAGGTGTCTTCGCAGCAGGCTTCCTGATGCGCCCGATCGGTGGCTGGTTCTTCGGCCGCCTCGCCGACAAGAAAGGCCGCCGCACCGCGATGATGGTCTCGGTGTTCATGATGTGCGGCGGCTCGCTCGTGATCGCCGTGCTGCCCACCTATGCACAGATCGGCGCGCTCGCGCCCGCGCTTCTGCTCGTCGCGCGCCTGTTCCAGGGGCTGTCGGTCGGCGGTGAATACGGCACGAGCGCGACCTACATGAGTGAAGTCGCCCTCAAGGGCCGTCGCGGCTTCTTCGCGTCGTTCCAGTACGTCACGCTGATCGGCGGGCAACTCTGCGCGCTGCTGGTGCTCGTGATCCTGCAACAAACCCTCTCCACCGCGGAACTGAAGGCGTGGGGCTGGCGTATTCCGTTCGTCGTCGGCGCGCTCGTGGCACTCGTCGCACTCTATCTGCGTAAATCGCTCGACGAAACCACGACGGCCGAAATGCGTCATCGCAAGGAAGCCGGTACGCTGCGCGGGCTGTGGGCGCACAAGGGCGCGTTTGCAACGGTGCTCGGCTTCACGGCCGGCGGCTCGCTGATTTTCTACACGTTCACCACCTACATGCAGAAGTACCTCGTCAACACAGCAGGCATGCAGGCAAAAACGGCCAGCAACGTGATGACGGCCGCGCTCTTCGTCTACATGATCATGCAGCCGCTCTTCGGCGCACTGTCGGACCGTATCGGCCGTCGCACGTCGATGATCCTGTTCGGCCTTTTCGCCACCATCGGTACGGTGCCGCTGCTCCATACGCTGAAGGACATCACGAGCCCGTACGCGGCATTCGGCCTGATCGTGGTGGCGCTCGCCATCGTGAGCTTCTATACGTCGATCAGCGGCCTGATCAAGGCTGAAATGTTCCCGGCGGAAGTGCGCGCCCTGGGTGTGGGACTCTCGTATGCGCTCGCCAACGCGATTTTCGGCGGCTCGGCGGAATACGTCGCACTGTGGCTCAAGCAGGCCGGCAGCGAACCGATGTTCTACTGGTACGTCACCGCCCTTTGCGCGATCGCAGGCCTCGTGTCGTTGCGCATGCGCGACCCGAGCAAGGAAGGGTATCTGCGTAACGAACCGTAAGTAGCACACGCGTCACGGCGCGTCAGAACGGCGGCTCCGGTATGTCCGGCGCCGCCGTTTTCTATTGACGTCCCGCGACAGGCATTTCCAGGCCAGCGCGGCGCTTATCGCTCCAGCAGATAAACGTATCGGATTTGCTTCGTTGCCCACGATCGGCTACATCCGTAGATTGACGGTTTGAAAGCGCGTCCTTCGACGCTTGCTCATCCGACAATCTGATGAAGAGTTTCGCGTGACATTCGCTACTTCCGACCATGGACCGGCTCATGAAGCCGTTCATCGCTCCGCGCATCAGGGCCCTTATCGAGCCGAAGCCGGCATCGAAACCAACACCCGCTCAACCGGATCCGCGCCATCGCAGCCCCTCGAAATCCGCGCGTTCGATGCGCCCGCCGGCGCTGAAGTACGCGGTCTCGACCTGAGCCTGCCGCTCGGCGCGGACGACTTCGCACGCATTCATCGCGCGCATCTCGATCATCACGTGCTGGTGTTCCGCGATCAGCGCATCACGCCCGATCAGCACATCGCGTTCAGCCGCCGCTTCGGGCCGCTACAGATTCACGTGCTGCACCAGTTCCAGCTGGCCGGTTATCCCGAAGTGCTGGTGGTGTCGAACATCGTCGAAGACGGCAAGCCAGTCGGGCTCGGCGATGCTGGCCATTTCTGGCATTCCGACCTGTCGTACAAGGAAAAACCCAGTCTCGGGTCGCTTCTGCATGCGCAGGAATTGCCGGCCGAAGGCGGTGACACGCTCTTCGCCAACATGCATCTCGCGTGGGACACGCTGCCCACCCATCTGCGCAACGCAGTCGAAGGGCGGCTCGCGCAGCACACCTATCTCGCGAAATACGCGGAACTGCAGCAGCGCAGCCCGTGGCGGCCGAATCTTTCGGCGGAACAGGTCGCGCAGGTGAAACCCGTTTTGCAGCCAGTCGTGCGCACGCATCCCGAAACGGGCCGCAAGGCGCTCTTTGTCAGCGAGCATTTCACCACGCACATCGATGGCCTCCCCGACGACGAAAGCCGCGAACTGCTTGACGCGCTCTTCGCGCACAGCGTGCGGCCGGAGCACCTCTACCGGCACGTCTGGGCACAACACGATCTGGTGTTCTGGGACAACCGCTCGCTGATGCATCTTGCCGCCGGCACTCCCGATCATCTGCGCCGCAAGATGTATCGCACGACCATCGAAGGCGATGTGCCGTTCTAACGGCGTCCGCGCCCGCTCCGACGCACCGGTTCACGTACCCTGAGGCTTCCCCATGCATTCAATTCGTCCGGCCGGATCCCGGCCGTTTAAACGCGCGCGCTTCGTGCGCCGCTTTGTGCGTCGCTTCGCCGCTGCGTTCGTGGCGCTCGCGGTTTTTGCCGCGGGCATTGGCGTGGCCACGCCGGCGCATGCCGAAGGACAGATCCGTATCGCTGAACAGTTCGGTATCGTCTATCTGCTGCTGAACGTCGCACGCGACCAGCAACTGATCGAGAAAGAAGGGCACAAGGCCGGCATCGACATCAAGGTCGACTGGGTACAGCTTTCCGGCGGCTCGGCGGTCAACGATGCGCTGCTGTCCGGTTCGGTCGATATCGCGGGCGCCGGGGTCGGTCCGTTGCTGACGATCTGGGACCGCACGCATGGCCGCCAGAACGTGAAGGGCGTCGCGTCGCTTGGCAATTTCCCGTATTACCTCGTGTCGAACAATCCGGACGTGAAGACAATCGCGGACTTCACGGAGAAGGATCGCATCGCGTTGCCGGCGGTATCGGTCTCCGTGCAATCACGGATGTTGCAGGTCGCCGCCGCGCAGCGCTGGGGCGAAAAGGATTTCAGCCGGCTCGACAAGCTGACACAGACGGTACCGCATCCGGACGCAGCGGCCGCGATCATCGCGGGTGGCACGGAAATCACCGGCCACTTTGGCAATCCGCCGTTCCAGGAGCAGGAACTGGCCGGCAATCCGAAGGCGCACATCGTGCTCAATTCGTACGACGTGTTGGGCGGCCCGAGCTCGGCAACCGTGCTTTATACGACGGAAAAATTCCGCAACGACAATCCGAAGACGTATCACGCATTCGTCGACGCGCTCGTCGACGCCGCGCATTACGTGAGCGCCAATCCCGAAGCGGCCGCCGATGCCTATATCCGCGTGAATCATTCGAAGATCGATCGCGCTCTGCTGCTGTCGATCATCCGCAATCCGCAGGTGCAGTTCAAGGTCGCACCGCAGAACACGCTGGCGCTCGCGCAGTTCATGTATCGCATCGGCGCGATCCGGAACGAGCCGAAATCGTGGAAGGATTATTTCTTCGACGATCCGGCCACAGCGGGCGGAAGCTAGTTCGCGCGCCGACGTGCGTCATTGCAGTGAAACCGGTGCTTATGCGTCAGGCTGTATTGGATATGCACAATCATTGGTTGGTCCGCGTGTACGTGAACCGTATCGTGCTGGTTTGCACTTACGGTACCCACTCGTGAACGCCACGACGCCTGAATCATTCGATACAGCCTTTGCGCAAGGAGCCGCGTGATGGTAGCCAATCCTTCCATCCTTTTTCCGGACGCAGCTGGCGAGGTGCCTGCCGTCAGCGAGCGGCTGCTCGCCGTGAATAACGTCAACCTCGAATACCACACCCGCGAACGCATCGTGCGCGCGACGCACAATGTGAGTTTCGACGTCTACGGCGGCGATCGTTTCGTGCTGCTCGGGCCTTCCGGTTGCGGGAAATCGACGTTGCTCAAGGCTGTGGCGGGGTTCATCGCGCCGCGCTCGGGCTCGATCTCGCTCGATGGCGAACCGGTGCGCGGTCCGGGCGCGGACCGCATCGTCGTGTTTCAGGAGTTCGACCAGCTGCCGCCATGGAAGACGGTGCTGCAAAACGTGATGTTTCCGCTGCGCACGGCAAAGAAGCTCGGACGCGCGGAAGCGAAAGAACGTGCGTTGCACTATCTGGAGAAGGTGGGCCTTGCTGCGTTCGTCGACGCTTACCCGCATACGTTATCCGGCGGCATGAAACAGCGCGTCGCGATTGCGCGTGCGCTCGCGATGGAGCCGCGCGTGCTGCTGATGGACGAACCGTTCGCCGCGCTCGATGCCCTTACACGACGCAAGATGCAGGAAGAACTGCTGCGCCTGTGGGAAGAGACGCGTTTTACGCTGCTGTTCGTCACGCATTCGATCGAGGAGGCGCTCGTGGTCGGCAACCGGATCCTGCTGCTCTCTCCGCATCCAGGGCGCGTGCGCGCGGAACTCAACAGCCATCAATACTCACACGACAGCTTCGGGCGCATCGATTTTCAGCGCAGCGTCGCGCACATTCATCGACTGCTGTTCGAAGAGACGGAGCCCGCCCAATGAGTACGCCCACTTCCAGCACGTCGTGGTTGCCGCCCGTGCGGCCTGAATATGAGCGTTCGCCCGGGTTGCCAGGCGACGTCGTCGTCGAAGCGCCGTTGCCAGTGGCGCATAGATTGATGGCGCAGGCGTGGCTGCGCAAGACGCTGATCGCGCTGGTGCTGCTCGCGGCGTGGGAGGTCGCGGCGCGCGTGCTGAACAACGATCTGCTGCTGCCGGGGTTTGGCGCGACGTTGAGCGCGTTCGTTCAGGGCATCCTGTCGGGCGAGCTGCTGCAGAAGACGGCGGTGTCGCTGTCGGTTCTGCTGCGCGGCTATCTGCTGGGTGTGGTGTTCGCGTTTCTGCTGACTTCGCTGGCGGTGTCGACGCGTGTGGGCCGTGATCTGCTTTCGATGCTCACCGCGATGTTCAACCCGTTGCCGTCTATCGCGCTGCTGCCGCTTGCGCTGCTGTGGTTTGGCCTTGGCACAGGCAGCCTGCTGTTCGTGCTCGTACATGCCGTGCTGTGGCCGCTTGCGCTCAATACGTATTCAGGTTTTCAGGCCGTACCTGAAACGCTGCGCATGACGGGACGCAATTACGGATTGAGCGGCTTGCGCCACGTGACGCTGATTCTCGTGCCTGCGGCGTTGCCTTCGATTCTTGCGGGCTTGCGCGTGAGCTGGGCCTTTGCGTGGCGCACGCTGATCGCCGCGGAACTCGTATTCGGTGCCAGCAGCGGAAATGGCGGCCTCGGCTGGTACATCTTTCAGAACCGCAACGAGCTCTATACCGACCGCGTGTTCGCCGGGCTCGCTGCGGTGATTGCAATTGGTCTCCTCGTCGAGCATCTTGTATTCGACACGCTGGAACGCGTGACGGTGCGACGTTGGGGTGTGCAGCATTGACCCGTGTGAGTGTTTTGAGCGCGACACGTTGCCCGCCGCGCGTGTAGCCTTGCGATCCCGACGGATCAACGCGGTTTGAGCGTGAGCATCGAACGCGAAATCATCATGAGGTGATAGTAAAGCCGCATGCTGAAGCCGTAGTTATAGGCGAACAGGTTCTTTGCCGCAATACGCAGTCCCTTCACCGGATCGTGGTTACGCGAATAGACCGAAACGACGATCGGCACGATACGTCGCAGTGCGAGCTTGCGCGCCGGTTCAAGCTGACGCTCAAGACGCAGCTTTTCGATGAACGCATACGCCGAAACCGAAGCCGCGCTTGTCGAACGTTTGGTTGTCGTCGAAATGGAGAGGTCGGTCTTGCGATAGAACGACACGTATTCGTTGAGGTAATACACCTGCTTCGCAGCAAGACAGAGTTCGACGCCAAATACGTAGTCGCAGCACATGCCGTACCGCTCCTTGTAGCTGATGCGACGCACGAGATCGGCATTCGCCATCCAGCCATTGTTCGGGAACATCTGGATGAGGCCCGTGCGCCCCGGCTGCTGTTGCATTCCTTCAGCGCTTTTCGTGCGGTAATAGTCGGCGTTCAGGCGGTCGCTGGCTTCGCGATCGACACGCCCGGCCTGATCAACCTCGTACTGGTTCGCGAACGCCACGTCGAGATCCGGATGGCGCTGCCAGAGCGAAACCAGTCGCTCGACGCCATCGACGGCAAGATAGTCGTCGTCGTGAATCAGCAGGATCTTGCTGCCGTTTGCTCGCGCAAAGAGGCTCGACACATTGCGCGCCTGTCCAAGCGAAGGTGTATTCCTCACGTAATGGATGCGGGGTTCGTGCTGATAGCGCGTCGCGATCATCCTTTGCGTGCGGTCGTCCTTTGAATCGTCGCCGATCAGGATCTCGATGTTCGTGTGTGTCTGCGCGAGGCACGACTCGATGCACTCGACAATGAGATCTGGACGGTTGCAGGTCGGCAGACAAATGGAGACCTTCGTTTGCGTCGTCATCTGGTTCGCCCTGGTTCGTGAGCCTGTGTTCGTGAAGGGTCAATACAGCTCGCTCCCATGACGAACTGCTCACCATGGAACACCAGGGTAGCCCAAAAAAAGTCGAAAAAAATCCTCAATAAATCAGCCAAAACTCCCGGATTAGCCGCAATCGCCCAGCCCGTGGGCGCGTGCGGCACAACGTTTGCTGACTTGTCCTGCAGGCGGGGCAGCGGACCTTGTTGCTTGAGACGAGCCGGGTTCATTCATGTTGGCGTCTGGGAGATGCCTGTGAAATGGGCAAAAACACCGCTCGCAGGTTCTTTTCAGCCTTGAATGCATGCATGACGTGACAGCATCAATCAAATGACATGCATGCGCTGGATGAAACAGGGTGTCGTGACCAGAATGCTTTCCTGTGCGGCGTGGGCCGCAATTCACTGAGAGAGCGCAATGTTCGCGATTACCGGAATCACCGGGCAGGTTGGAGGAGTTGTGGCACGGCAACTTCTGGCACAGCAGCACGACGTTCGCGCGGTAGTGCGTGACGCGAAGAAGGGCGCTGCCTGGGCCGGGGCAGGGTGTGAAGTGGCGCTCGCGAACATGGAAGACGCGCAGGCGTTGACCCGCGCGTTCGCTGGCGCTGAAGGTGTATTTGTTCTGTTGCCGCCGAATTTCGATCCGTCGCCGGGCTTTCCGGAATCGCGTCGGATTATCGCGGCTTTGCGGGAAGCGCTGGAAGCCGCCCGGCCGCGAAAGGTCGTGTGCCTGTCGACGATCGGTGCCCAGGCAGAAGAGGCCAACCTGTTGCAGCAACTGCGAATCATGGAGCAGGAACTCGGCACGCTGTCGATGCCTGTCGCGTTTTTGCGAGCCGCGTGGTTCATCGAGAACGCGATGTGGGATGTCGAGCCCGCCAGCACGACCGGCATCGTGCCAGGCTTTTTACAGCCGCTGGAGCGTGCGGTGCCCATGGTCGCAACCGCCGATATCGGTCGTGTCGCGGCACAGTTGCTGGGCGAAACATGGGTTGGGCGTCGTGTGGTGGAACTCGAAGGTCCGCGCCGCGTGAGCCCTGATGACCTTGCCGCCGCGTTCGGTCATCTGCTGGGTCGGGACGTGCGGGCGCAAGCCGTACCGCGCGATACGTGGGAGTCGCTGTTTCGCGCGCAAGGCATGCGGAATCCCGCGCCGCGCATCCAGATGCTCGACGG
Organism: Paraburkholderia sartisoli; assembly: GCF_900107685.1. Classification (GTDB taxonomy): domain Bacteria; phylum Pseudomonadota; class Gammaproteobacteria; order Burkholderiales; family Burkholderiaceae; genus Paraburkholderia; species Paraburkholderia sartisoli. The sequence continues at coordinate 104,772 of NZ_FNRQ01000011.1, forward strand.
TTTCAACGAAGGCTGGATCAGGTTCGAGGCGTCAGAGGCCGAAACGATGAAAGGTGCCGTGACAGTCGAGACGGTGTTGCGCGGCCTGATCGGCCGAGCGCCCGCGGCGACATGTACCTGAACCGGTGCGCTGTGACGCTGCTTTTACCTGGTCGTGTAGTGATGGAATCGGGCAATATGGTGCGTAAAACCCGGCGGATGCAATCGGGAATGGCAACGTGATTGCAGGAGAAATCATGCACACAGCGCAATACCGCTTTTCGACGACGTGGCGAATCGAAGCGCCGTTGCCCGCGGTCTGGGCTGCCGTTCGCGATGCATCGCACTGGCCGCGGTGGTGGAAGAACGTCGAGCGCGTGGTTGAAATCGCGTCGGGAACGGACGAGGGCATCGGCGCCGTTCATCGCTATACGTGGAAAGGCGTGTTGCCGTACCGGATCGTCTTCGACATGCACGTGACGCACGTCGATCCGCTGATCGCGCTCGAAGGCGAGGCGACCGGCGACGTGCGGGGCACAGGCCGGTGGCAATTTTCAAACGACGGCGATGCAACCATCGTGCGTTACGACTGGCAGATCCATACGAGCCGCCCATGGATGAATCTGCTCGCCCCCATCGCGCGTCCGTTTTTTCGCTGGAATCACGATGTGGTGATGCGCGAGGGCGGCGAATCGCTTGCACGTCTTTTAAACGCACGGCTGCTCAGTATCGAAGAGACGTGAGGCGTTGCCGTTCGAGGCGAAGCCGGAAGGGATATTCGCTGCCTTTGAAATCCCGCCACACATAAAGGGACTGACGTGTCACGTGTTTTCGTCTGGATCAGTGGGCGGCCTTGGTCAGCGGGTAGCCCGTAACCCTTTGTGGTGGCCGCTGTGGGCCTGACCAACAAAACGTTACTTAATAAACCTTGCTTCGAAGACCCACACAGCGTACTGTGAGAGCCGAAGTTCAAGTAGGTCGATTGCTGATCATCAATGTGTCGCCTCTTTAGCGGTATTCGTTGTCCTCTCACTCCTTGACTCTTCTCAGTCGCTCCTTATGGGGCGGATCATTTTTTATTTTTTACGCAAGGTGGGTTATGGAAACCGGTACCGTCAAGTGGTTCAACGACAGCAAAGGCTTTGGCTTCATTACGCCGGACGCAGGTGGTGAAGATCTTTTCGCACACTTCTCGGAAGTGAAGGGCGATGGCTTCAAGACGCTGGCTGAAAACCAGAAGGTCAGCTACGAAACGAAGCGCGGCCCGAAGGGCATGCAAGCAGCGAACATCACGCCGCTTTAAGTCGCTTTAAAAGTTGCACTGAATCGCTGTCCCAGGCCTGTCAAGACCTGAACGGCCCCGCAACAGTGTGCCCGTCGAGGGTACACGGCTGACGGGATCTAACGACAATCTTTAAGGTTGCCGTTCGCTGCCGCCCCTTACCGGGCGGCAGTTTCGTTTGTGCGGCCGCTTCGTGCGTTTCCGTTCGCTTCGTTTGGTTGATAGACTGATATCCCGAGGCACACAACACGACCCGGATACAGGAGACTTCGACAATGAAAATCGCTTTCAAGGATTTCGAACGGCAGGTGGTGCAACGCCATCTCATCAAGGGACACGTGTACGAAAACGCGGCAGCGCTGGTTGATCGTGCGAATGCATGGATTGCCGAGGAAAGCATCGACGTCGTGAACATCGAAAGCCTGTCGACGTTCGGCACCGGCGACGACACGAGCGTCAGTCACTGGTATTCGGGCATCCGGATCTGGTACCGCATGCTCTAAAGCGTTCTTCCTGTCAGGCGAACCGGTCGGTGCCGCATGCACGTGTACTGTGATCCGCGGTGCTTTGGTCACACGAAAACGTCAAACTCAAAGTCGAGGCAGTCGCAAACGCGGTGCGGCACGCATCCCGCGCGCGGAACCAGATATCGAGCGCGCCTGCTCGCTCATTGATATCATCTCGCTCGCTGTGGAAATGTGCGCCAGCCTGCGGTAATCACTTGATCAAAAAGAAAAACCGGAACAACGATGCGTTTGCGGAAAATTGAGTTTGCGTTTCTGGCCGTAGCGGTTATGTCGATTGTGGGATTCGGGAACTGGCTTCAGCGGGAAATGGACCGTGCGGCGCGGACGCGCAATCAGCGCGTCGCAAGCGACACGCACGACGTGCGCAATAACTGCAGCGACGCAGTCAACCGTCGCCCGGGTCAGCAGCACACGATCTGGTGCGGCGCAGTCGCGCGCGACCTGGCGAATCTGACTCGCCAGGTCGCCCAGCTTCAACCAGGCGCCGTTGATCCGGCTCTGAGGCGCGTCAGCGCACGCTGAGGGTTCTATTCACCGCAACCAGCGGTGAACCCCATGGCGTCGAACAAGGCGACGGTGCTGCACGACGTGATCGTCAGGGACGACGAACAGCTTGCGATAATCGGGTTTATCGCCGGCAGAACAGGTTTGCGTGAAGCGTTCTGCGACGTGTCTTTGGCCACCGGATACATCTACGCCATGGAAGTGCTGGCGGTTGCCGGCTTGCGACGCTTTTCCGGGCCACAGCTGGAGAAGCGTTATCTCGCCGATCCGGCGATCCTGTTGTGTGTGGACGCGGAACAGGTTCGGGGTCGACCTCGCGGAGAAGTTCAGCCAGCGCGACGCCGAGGACGCACCACACCGCCACCAATGCAATCAGCCATACCCAGGCCTCGTCGGCGCTCATGATCGGCTCCATCTCCTGAGGCTTCGCTCAAGTCCGTCACGCTGGAAACACGCCTGTTGACAGGTAACGATCGCCCCGGTCACAAATGACGAACACAATCGTTGCGTTCTCAACCTCCCGGGCGATGCGCATCGCGACGGCACACGCGCCACCCGCTGAAATCCCGCAAAAAATCCCCTCTAGCGTGGCAAGGCGACGAGCCGTCGCTTCGGCTGTCGCCTGATTCACCGACTCGGTCCGGTCGATCCGCGTGGGTTCAAAGAATGCCGGCAGATACCCGTCGGACCATTTGCGTATGCCCGGAATGCGTGAACCTTCTTCAGGCTGGGCTCCAATGATCTGCACGGCGGAACGCTGCTCTTTCAGAAACCGGCTCACGCCCATGATGGTGCCGGTGGTTCCCATCGCCGAAACGAAATGCGTGACGCGTCCCTGCGTTTCACGCCAGATCTCGGGACCGGTCCCTTCGTAGTGGGCAAGCGGGTTATCGGGATTGGAGAACTGATCGAGGACGATTCCCCGGCCTTCCTGTTCCATCTGCCCGGCGATGTCCCGCGCACACTCCATGCCGCCCTTGGCCGGCGTCAGGATTATTTCGGCGCCATACGCAGCCATGCTACGACACCGTTCCACGGAAACATCCTCCGGCATGAGCAGCACCATCCGGTAGCCGCGCAGAGCGGCCACCATCGCGAGCGCAATGCCGGTGTTGCCACTGGTCGCTTCGATCAGTACGTCGCCGGGCCGTATGCGTCCGCGCTGCTCAGCTCCCTTGATCATCGACAGCGCGGCGCGATCCTTGACTGAACCCGCAGGGTTGTTGCCCTCCAGCTTGCCGAGGATGACGTTGTTGCGCGCCCGGATCGTTTCATCAGGAAGACGAACGAGTTCGACGAGCGACGTGTTGCCAATGACGCTTTCAATGGTTCTGTAAGTCATGTTCGAAGTATTGGCACGATGTGAAAACGACGGCTGTCGAGTCGTCTGGTGGCGCGCTTTTCACGCCGCCCTTACGCGCGTGCGGAGAACACCTCTGCCGGCTCTTGTATATCCACGTCTTCCGGCTCCATGGCGACCAGCACGGCGCAGGAAACCCTGTCGAGCAGCAATCCGTCGTTCTTGCCACTCCACCATCGCCTGACCCGACCGCTCCGGCGATGCCCGACGACAATCAGGTCGGCTTTCAACTCATTGGCAAAAAACGGAATCCGGTCCAGCGGATCGCCAATCGCGAAATGGGCCGTTGCGATGACTCCACGCGCTGCGAGCTTCTCGATTCCATCGCGAAGGATTTCTCTCGCAGACTGCTCGAGAGCGTCGAGCGGCACGGTCGATGCAATCTCAGCCCCCTGTGTCCATGACGAGCTGTTCAGAACGGCCAGCAGGTGCGTTTCCGCCTTGACCTGTTCTGCCAGTGCGGCGCCATGGCGCAACGCCCGCCGTCCTTCGCGGGTTGCGTCATAGCACAACAGGATGCGTCCGAACGCAGACATATCGTTATTCGCTCCGATTCGAGACGCGCCACTATCCAGTAGCCGGGCCGCGACTGAATGGTCACCGCTCGCGCGTGCCGCTACCGAGCCACAGGAAGCACACAGCGTCAAAATCATTATATATCACTTTGTGATATATATGCGCGCTGTCCAGAGAATCTGAGGAGTTCAGGCGTCTATTTGCCAGGGCCGGTTTCTTCGATGCAACCCAGTACGAGGGTACTGTCCGGTCCCGCTTCAGGTCCCAGCGCGGCGCTGTGGAATTCGGTGTCGGTGCATCGCCATTCGGCTCGAAAGTCCTTGTGGCAGCTCATGGAACGGACGCCCGTGATTGCCTCGCGCAGCACGTACCGGCAAGTCTGCAGGCCGTCGCATTGGCGGGCGAGGTCATGAGTCGCGTTGCCGCGTGGTGCTCCGCAGTTCGTACCATAGGTACCCGAGACGATCTTGATCGCCCGTGCCTGCGCGCCCGGGCTTGCGAGCACGCAGAGGGCGCCCAGTATTACCCAGGCACAGCGGGGGATGGCGGGAAGGGCGGTCGATTTATATCGCCGGTATGCAGGTGTCGTGGTCATCCTCGTCAGCTACCCGTGGTAGTGGATTGGCGGCCGCCCGCTGCGCACGCGACCGGCGACCCGTTCGATCGTGGATACAGTGTTGGATGTCGCGTGTGCGCGCCGGGTTCCCGGCTACGGTCCGTGAGGCGCGTGTCTTTGAAACGATTGCTGAAGAGCCATGAGACGCGCGACATGGCTTCGCGACGTGCGGCGATATTCTTCGTGGGAAACGGTGCTGAATCAGCACGAGCGACAGCCGTGCCCCCGAAGGGGCACGGGGAACGGCAAGCTGCTTATCGAACCGGCGGGAAGTGCCGCTTGCCGGTGTGGACGCGCAGGCGCTGGAAGCGTTCTTTCTTGTGCTCTTCGTCGAAGTGCACAAGAGACGGCTTGACCAGATCGCTGCGCGAAACGATACCGACGAGTTGTAACGTCCCGGCATCCGCGACCACGGGCAAGCGTTCGAGACCATGCACTGCAAGCCGCGTCGCGACGAGCCGGCAGGTTTCGCCGGGCAACGCAAACGCGGGGGCATGGTGCCGCAACGCGTCGGCGAGACGCAGGTCGAGCGTCGCGTCGGTCTGAGCGTCGCGAATCTTTTCCAGTGCCGCGCGATCAGCCACACCGGCCAGCACGCCCTCGCGCACGACCGGATAGGCGCGATGCTTCTGCGTCGTGCCGAAGTACGTTGCGAGCGCTTCACGCACGGACATATCACCATCGATTGTCTCGACCGCACGTGACATCACCTCGTCGACATGTTGACGCTCGAGCGGATCGACGCCGTACTCCCGATAGATGTGATATCCGCGACGCGCGATTTTCTCGGTCATGATGGAGCGCTTCATGACGACCGTGGCAAACCCGTGCGCGATCAGCGTCGCGGCGAGCAATGGCAAAAGGGCGTTGCTATCGTGCGTGAGACCGAATGCGAACGCAATCGCCGTCAGCGGTGCGCCAAGGGTGGCGCCGAGCGTGGCTGCCATGCACACGAGCGGCCACAGCGCCGGTTCGCCTCCCGGCAGCACGTGGGCAAGTACGACGCCGAGTCCGGCGCCCAGCATGAGCAGGGGAGCCAGGACGCCGCCCGAGGTGCCCGAGCCCAGCGCCACGACCCAGATGACCGCCTTCACGATCAGGATCGCCAGCGCGATCTGGATGGCAATGTGCTGGTGCAGCAGGTCGCCGATCACGTCATAGCCGACGCCCAGCGCGCGAGGTTCGAGAAAGCCGCCGATACCAATGACGATACCGCCGAGCGCGGGCCACCACATCCAGTGAACGGGCAGCTTGCCGAACAGGTCTTCGGTCTTGTACAGCGCCGTGGAAAGACCGGTCGCCAGCGCGCCCGACACCAGACCCGCGATGATGCAGGACAGCAGTGACAGCGCGCCGGGAGACGCGGTCTCAAGCGGAAACAGCGCTCCCGTGCCGAAGAATGCCGCACGCGCGAAACCTGCGACTGCGCACGCAAGGGCGACTGGCAAAAAACTGCGCGGGCGCCATTCGAACAGCAGCAGTTCGACCGCCAGCAATACCGCGGCCAGCGGCGTGCCGAAGACTGCCGTCATGCCAGCTGCGGCGCCGGCGACCAGCAGCGTCTTGCGTTCAGCGGACGTGACCTTCACGCACTGCGCGATCAGCGAGCCCAGCGCGCCACCGGTCATGATGATCGGGCCTTCCGCGCCGAACGGCCCGCCGCTGCCGATCACGATGCCGGACGACAGGGGCTTCAGGATCGCGACTTTCGGCGACATGCGGCTCTTGCCGAACAGGATCGCCTCGATGGCTTCGGGAATGCCGTGGCCGCGGATTTTGTCGGAGCCGTAGCGCGCCATCAAGCCGACGATCAGGCCGCCCACCGCCGGAATCACGATGACCCATGCACCGAGCGTGTTGAGGGCCGGAGAGCGGTCCGCAAACGAAAATTCCTGGAAGAAAAACAGGTTGGTGAACAGGTGAATCAGGCCCAGCAGCAAGAACGCCGCGAACGTGCTGAGCGCGCCGATGCCCGCTGCCAGCGTGGAAATACCGGGAAGCCGCGCATTGATGGAAAAATCGCGCTTATGGGTGTCAAGACTCATGGTGATTCAAAAATTGATCTGGGGGACGTTAAAGGCACCGTCTAGCGACTTCAGTTCGACACGGTGCATCTCGGCTAGACGGGCAAGCACCTGCTCGCCCGCTTTCAGCAAATGAACCTCGACTTGCCGACGGTCTGTCTCACTGGTCTTCCGGCGGACGAGATCGAGCGCCTCACAGCGGGACACAAGCGCGACCACGCCGTGATGCTGCGTCTGGAACCGTTCCGCAAGCTCGCCGACGGTCGCCCAGTCGCGCTCCGGATAGCCCTTGATGTGCAGGAGCAGCAGATACTGCAACGGCGTGATGTTCTCGTTCTGTGTGGCCTGCTCAGAAAACCGCTCGAAGCGCCGCATCTGGTAGCGAAACTCGGACAGTTGCTCGAAGTCTGCCTTGGTCAAGCTGCGAGCGAGGGTTTTCATCGGAGCTCCGTCGGGAAACAGGTGAAACCTGAATTATATCACGTTATGATATTTACGCCTGTATTCAACCTGCGGCGGAGGCGGTGGTCAGGTCAATTTCGTCGTGATATAAAACGTGGCCTGGGCTGTCGCGGCACAGCAGAACCGGACTGATCACGAAGTCAGAACGGTTCCGCGGCTGTTGCAAGGAGCTTGGACAGAGGCTCTTTTTAGCCAAAATAGATCACGCTGTGATATAAAATGAAAGCAGGCCTTCTCATGACTGAACCTTGAGCAGGAGCAGTCCGGGTGAAACTACAAGGATGATTTGCCCGGATCGCGCGTGCCCATGGGGAAGCCGTGCTCCGCTCCAATGCGCAAAGCCGGTCATCGTGAAGGCCCTGACTGTCGTCACTACGGACCGCTATCTGTCGGCCCGGAGCGTGACGCATCACAGCGTGAAAGATGTGTGGCTTCACTTCCACGACGGCATCGCCGTGGGTAGAGCCCGAGGACTTTCCGTCTGCATCATTGAGACGTGCCTCGCCCGCTTTGCCCAACGGCTTTCTGGTGCGATCGTGAATAAGATCAAATCGAGGAGGCATCATGCTGATCACGTTCCAATCGCCCGTCACGCCGGATGTCGTGATGCTCAGGGAGCTCGCCCAGTATCTGCTGGGTCTCGTTGGCAAACGGCTCGATTCGCGTGGCGTCATTCTGTATGACGAACTGCCTCGTGCAATCAGGCGTCTTGAATCGGCTATCTCGGATGACAATAAAGCGGAGCTTGCCCTCGAATCGCTGCAGTTCTGTCATGAGCGCGGTCAGGAATCCGGCAGTGGATTTTCGCAGCCTGCGTGGCCGTTTCTCGACATGATGCGTGAAGCCCGCGAACACAATGCCAACATCGTCTGGACGCTGTAGACGTCGCGTTGCAGCATGAGTGGATGCCGTGGCGAACCCGGCACGTCGCGGAATATCAGATCGCTACGCTCCCTCGCCGTTGTCGGCAACATGCCGGGGCATCGTCCACATCAATGTCCGTTACGGGTCCGGTTCCACCAGTGATGGTGGGACGCACCTGGCAGATTCCGCTCACGCACACTGGTTCTGCGATCCTGCGCGATGACCGCCAGCACCACCATCACGAGTATGGCTGCCGCAACAACCACCTGCACCAGAAGATCCATCATCGTAGCCTCCGTTCAGTTCTGCTTCGATCGCGCATGGCTTCATCCGGTGACCTCGAACAGGACACCACACGACACGCGGTCAAGCAGCAGCGCGTGGTTTTCTCCCGTCCACCAGCGCGCAAAAAAACCATGCGGGTGATGTCCAATGACGATCAGGTCGACCTTCAATGAATTGGCCAGGCGGGAAATCTGGTCGACCGCGTTTCCTGTCGAATAGTGGCCCGTTGCGACGACGCCCCATGCATGCAGACGGTCGATGCCCTCGTCCAGCGTCTCGCGCGCCGCCTGCTCATCGACTTCGAATTTCATCGCGGACAGAACGTCGAATCCGCTCGACCAGTATGAGCAATCGAGAATCGACAGCAGATGGGTTTCAGCCTTGAGCTGCTGCGCGAGTGCTGCACCGCAGCGCAGCGCACGCTGCCCTTCCGGCGTGCCGTCGTAGCAGAGCAGGATCCGGTTGAACGGGGCCATCGTCAGTCCTTTGCCAGGTTTCGCGGCGCCTTCTGGATTGCGCGCTCGAATGGTTTTTGCCGTCGACCGGTTCAGGTAAACATCGGCACCGCTTCGATCAGGACGAAGCCGAGCAGTGCGCCGAGCGTCGCGCCGATGAGTCTGGGATGCCACCGGTCGAGATGCAGCACACTAAACAGGCTGCAGGTGAGAATGATGCCCAGCAGTGCGAATGCAACCAGCAGATAGCCGATTTCAAAGTCGTTGTTAATGATCACGATGCCTCCCTCGTGTCGTAACGAACTGGGTGCCTCACGCGCGCGAAACGGCGAGGGCTTGTATTTGATTATATATCGTAATGTGATATATGTGGGCAGGTGGATCAGGAGTAGTCAACGCGAAAGACGTGGATGGGTGACACAAGGACGGGGCGCGGAAACGGCGGGCGGGAGGCGAGGCGCGCCTCACCCGTTGGGCTTTTACGAGGGCTTCGCCAGGGTCATCCCCCAATCAGCCCCGACAACACCCCCTGAAGAACGATTGCCTGGTTATGCTCCTCGTCCTTCGCGCCATAAACGAGCGTGATTGTCCGGCCGTTCGCTTCAGCCAGGAGGTGCCGCATGCGTTCCTGCATTTCTTCACTCGCAAGTTCGCTTCGGTAGCGTTGCTGAAAGACGTCCCATCGCGTTGGATCGTGCCCAAACCATGTGCGCAGTTCCGTGCTTGGCGCGAGGTCGCGCTCCCACTGATCGAGTTCAAGCGTCGTCTTGCTAAGCCCCCGAGGCCAGAGGCGGTCGACGAGTACACGATAGCCGTCTTCGGGCGTGGCATTTTCATAGGCCCGTTTGACGAAGATTTTCGACTTTTTCCGATTCGCGTGCGGCATGCCTTGCTCCGTTCAGGAAAGCGTTTCGATGCGTGTTACCCGTCCCGCCTCAGGGGTATGCGTCACGAGCTGCCCGACCCGTTCACGCAGCATCGGAAGCACCTCGCTTTCGAACCAGGGGTGTCGTTGAAACCACGCCTGGTTGCGCGGCGACGGGTGTGGCAACGGGATGAAGGCGGGTGCGTATTCTCGCCAGGCCCTGACTGTCTCGGTGAGCGACGGCTTGCGGTTGTTGCCCAGAAAATGACGTTGAGAATACTGCCCGATCAGCAAGGTTAGCTGGATCTCAGGCAGCTCTTCAAGCAGGCTGTCGAGCCACAATTGCGCACATTCGCGGCGCGGTGGTTTATCGCCGCCATTGCCTCGCCCTGGATAGCAGAATCCCATCGGAATAATGGCGAACTGGGACTCGTCGAGGAATGTGGCGACGTCGACGCCGAGCCATTTACGCAGGCGATTGCCGCTTGCATCGTCCCATGGAATCCCCGATTCATGCACGCGGGCGCCCGGCGCCTGACCGACGATGAGGATACGTGCGTCTGCTCCGGCGCGGACGATAGGACGAGGGCCGAGCGGCAGGTAGGGCGCACATACCCGACAGGCCCGCACCTCGGTCAGAAGGGTTTCGAGGGAAGAAGAGGAACGCTTATGTCTGGCCACTTTCCGGTCACTTTATGTTCAGGTCGTCGTGATGTTTGCTCCGCCGACCAGCAATTCCCGACACCGCTAGCCTTCGGTTATCCGCACATCGTACCCAGCTTCTTCGAATGCGATCAGGAATTCTTCCGCCAGCAGCCATGAGTCCACTGTCACGTCACGCGTGCTTTCGTTGACGTTCACCTTCGCATCCGGATCGACGGTGCCGATCGCCTGGGCAATGACCTGCGAAGCGTCACCGCTCATCATATTCTTTACCTGGAATTTCATCTGCCACTCCTTTATATCAGGGATGTAGCGCGCCCTGACCGCTTACTCGACTACGGGTGGAATCTCAAAGGTATGAAACGGCGCGGGGCTTGGGACCGTCCATTCGAGCCCTTCGGCGCCGTCCCACGGCTTGTCGGCCGCTTTCACGTGGCCGGCTCCGTGATACGCGGGCAGTGCGACGCAAAACAGGAAATACACCTGCATCAGTCCGAAGGCAAACGCGCCGATCGTTGACACCTGATTGAAGTCCGTGAACTGTGCCGGATAGTCTGCATAGCGACGCGGCATGCCGGCCAGGCCCAGAAAGTGCATGGGGAAGAATGCGACGTTGAACGCGATCATCGTGCCCCAGAAGTGAATCTTGCCTCGCCGTTCGTTATACATGTGGCCGGTCCACTTTGGCGACCAGTAATACCAGCCCGCGAACATCGCGAACAGCGATCCCGCGACGAGCACGTAGTGGAAATGGGCGACCACGTAATAGGTACCATGGAGCGCGATGTCGAGCGGGGCGAGCGCAAGAATCAGTCCACTGAAGCCACCCATCGTGAACACGAAAATGAAACCGATCGCGAACAGCATCGGCGTCTCGAATGTCATGGAGCCTCGCCACATCGTGGCGGTCCAGTTGAAGACCTTCACGCCGGTGGGGACTGAAATCAGCATCGACGCGTACATGAAGAACAGCTGACCCATGACCGGCATGCCGGTTGCGAACATGTGGTGTGCCCAGACCATGAACGACAGAATTGCGATCGATGAGGTTGCATAGACCATCGAGCTGTAGCCGAACAGCGGCTTGCGCGAAAACGTCGGAATGACCTGCGAGATGATCCCGAAGGCCGGCAGAATCATGATGTACACCTCGGGATGGCCAAAGAACCAGAAGATGTGCTGATACATCACCGGGTCGCCGCCGCCGCCCGGATTAAAGAACGACGTGCCGAAGTGGCGATCGAACAGCAACATCGTGATCGCGCCCGCCAGCACCGGCATCACCGCAATCAGCAGATAGGCGGTGATGAGCCAGGTCCACACGAACATGGGCAGCTTCATCATCGTCATGCCGGGTGCGCGCATGTTGAGGATCGTGACGATAATGTTGATCGCGCCCATGATCGACGACGCGCCCATCAGATGCACCGCGAAAATGGTCATGTCCATGCCAGGCCCCATCTGTATCGACAAGGGGGCATACATCGTCCAGCCGGCGGCCTGCGCGCCACCGGGTGCGAAGAATGAACCGATCAGCAACAGGGCGGCGGGCGGCAGCAACCAGAAACTGAAATTGTTCATCCGCGCGAAGGCCATGTCGGGTGCGCCGATTTCGAGCGGGATCATCCAGTTCGCAAATCCGACAAAGGCCGGCATGATCGCACCGAAGATCATCACGAGCCCGTGTAACGACGAGAGCTGATTGAAGAACTCCGGCCGCATGATCTGCAATCCGGGCTTGAACAGTTCCGCCCGCAGCATGAGCGCCATCACGCCACCCGACAGGAACATGGTGAACGCGAACAGCATGTACAGCGTGCCGATGTCCTTGTGATTGGTGGCAAACAGCCAGCGACGCCAGCCGTGAGGCCGTGCGTGGGTAGGGTCAGCGGGAATCGAGATCGTCGTACTCATCGTGCCTGCCTCCAGTCAGTGAGAGCGGCGACTACCAGGGCTGTATCGCCGTGAAGCATCTCCGTCGGTCCCGCCACCATGTGGCTGATCGACGTGTTCACCGCTAAACAGGCAGCGCTTTTTCCGGCGAGCGCGGATCGACAGAATCGCCTTCCGGGGCGTGCAGCATCCGGCTCCTCACATCGTGATCCCGTCCACGCTGCGGGTCCGCGATTCGGCGGATGTGGGCCATCGCCTTGAGGACGGCACGCCCGTTTCGGGTCAGGTGAGGATTCTGGCGTTCGGAGGAGACCTTCTCAAACGCAATGAACTGGTGTTCGAACAGTGCGTCGAGATCGGCGCGATTCAACTCGGTCTGGTCCCGTGCGTCGCCGACGAGCAGGAGCGTTGCAAATTCGTGCGGACTAAGCATCTTCATCTCCTCGTAATACGGAGGTTCGCGTATCTGATCACTGCGCGACCAGATTTGAAGACTGTTACGGCGTCTCCATCCAGATCGTGGTGAACCTGGACAGGTGGATGTCTTCGTTAAATATACATTAAAAATGCATCATTGTAAGTGCGTTGTTGACGACATTTCGTCGCGCTACGTCAAAGCACAGGTCATGGCGAAGAGGAGTCCGATTTAATCGCGCGATTTTTTCTGCCACCGTTTTCGATACAAAACCGTTTTCTTTAAGTCATACCAAACCGCGGACCGTGATTGCGACATGCCAGATGTCGACAGACATCGGTAATAGCCCTTAAAAACAGGGGAAAGTCGACCTGGCTATTGCTATATTCCGGCAAACGGGCTTTAATGAAATCGTAAGCTTCTCGGGTTTCTTTGAGAGTCCTCTTACTTTCGAGGTCAATAGCCGTGTCTTTTGCTTTGTTGCGTTCCTTCTTACCCGTTGTTCTCTCCGGCCTGGCCGAAGAGAGGCGGATTGCGTGCGGGAACCCGGAAATCGAAAAACGCACCCGGAGCCGTGCCTGTCCGGCGGACAAGTCTGCACTTCTTTCCGCCCGGCGCTCCGCCTGACTACCCAACGGTAGTTCACGGAAGCCGGGCCAAACCTCCCAGACGTCCCACGACCGATATGCGACGGTAGCAGCGCATCCCTTGAGGAACGCGCTATGTGCTTACGCATGCGCGTGAGCACCCCATCGTGGGTCAATGTTGACTGAGCCCAGTTGCGCTGCCTTGAGGCGCGGCACGTCGTCGCCTTGGCGATTTGCGCGGCAGGCTAACGTACGGTTGGTAATTACGTCATGAAAACGCAAACTCAATATCTCCCGATGGTCTTCGAGGTCGACAGGGCTCGCTTTCTTGAACGCCTGATTGCCGAGACGGACGCAGCGTATTGCCCGGCACCTCGTTTTACGGGCCCGATAGTCCGCGTGCAATACAGGGGTTATCACCTGACAGCAAGCACGGGGAGGGCGGAAGGTGATCTGTATGCAGCCAATCTTCTCGTCGAACGACCCGGCGACCAGGCCCAGGCATTCCACGCGCTCGACTATTTCTACGACCCATGCGAAGCGGTGAGCTATGCGCAGGAGTGGGGACAACTTTGGGTGGACAGCAATGAATGACACACGTTATGCACAACGCCGGGAATCGTGCGAAGCCGAATCCATGCAGGTCGGCAGAACCGGCAACAGGAGGTTCGCGGAAATGCAGATACCGCGCCATTTTCGAACCGCGCCGGTTTTGCGCTTTGTCGCTCGGGATGTTGATGACCCGAGCGCGGCGCTCCTTTACTGGCTGGACGTCGCCGAACCGTCGTGGGAAGCGAGTTTTTATCGAACGACGCAACGCTTCGGTACGCTGATGCAGGTCGTGCTGCCCGATGAGCAGCCCGGCGTGTTCGTGAACCGGTTTGCAATCCACACCGTTGTTCCAGCCGGCTGTATCAAGCGGCTCATTTTTCTGGACGATTCATGGCTGGAAATAAGGTACGGCGGCAATTGCGACGATCTCTGCAACCTGCATGCGGCATCGACGCATACATGCCCATAGTGAGCGCCCATCCGGAACGTCGTGGCGCCGAAAGGCGCGGGGAGAAACGGGAGGGTACCGATACGGTACCCTCCCAACACCGGGTTGCAGGATCAACGGGCGACGTCGTCAAGCGCAGTCGCGCGCTGCCGCCGGTGTGACCGACGCAGGGAGAAACCCGCTGGCCGCACGCAATTCCGGTGAGTTGCTGCCGGAGGTATTGCGACGCTTATTTGTCCGGTTGCGGCGTAAACCGCAGGTAAGGCCGCTCGGCACGATATCCTTTAGGGAATTTCTTTTTGATGACTTCCTCGTCCTGAAACGTGAGCGGGATGATCACGTCATCGCCATTTTTCCAGTTGCCCGGCGTCGCGACATTGCAGGCATCGCTTAGCTGCAGCGCGTCGATAGCACGCAGGATCTCGTCGAAGTTGCGGCCGATGCTCAAAGGGTAGGTGAGCGTCAGGCGCAGCTTCTTCTGCGGATCGATGATGAAGACGGCGCGCACCGTCGCCGTTCCCGACTGATTCGGGTGAATCATGTCGTAGAGCGTGGCGACTTTTTTGTCCTTGTCGGCGATGATGGGAAAGCCGACGACCGTCTTCTGCGTCGCTTCGATATCCTTCGTCCATGCCTTGTGCGACTCGACGTCGTCCACCGAAATGGCGATCGCCTTGACGTTGCGTTTCTCGAACTCGGGCTGCAGCTTTCCGGTCAGCCCCAACTCGGTGGTGCAGACCGGCGTGAAATCCGCGGGATGCGAAAAGAGAATGACCCAGGCGTTGCCGGCCCACTCATGAAACCGGATACGGCCCAACGATGTGTCCTGCTCGAAGTCGGGCACGGTATCGCCCAGACGGATAGTGCTCATGGCATTGACCTCTCATGTGGAGCGCCCTGAAGAGGCGCTGAAGTTGCGGTACGGCAGGCTTTTTGTATCAGCGGGCATGTCCCTCATAGATATAGCGGCGGGACCAGGGCAGCGTGTCGGCTTGACGGCCCGCCTTGCGTCCGACGATCTGGTAAATGGCGACATCGTCGTTCTCGAACGCGTAGGCGCAACCCGCCAGATAGATGCGCCAGATGCGGTATTTCTCTTCGTCGACTATTTTGCGCAGCGCCGCGGCATGGGCTTCGTAGTTGTCGCTCCAGAGCCGCAGGGTCCTTGCATAGTGGCGGCGCAGGTTTTCGATGTCGAAGGCTTCGAGACCGCCTTCCTGCATTGCGTTTAGCGCAAGGCTCAGGTGAGGAAGCTCGCCGTCGGGAAACACGTACCTGTCGATGAATTCGCCGCCGCCGTACGCTGCTTCGCCGCTGCCCGGATCGGTCGACGTGATGCCGTGGTTCATGATGACGCCGTCGTCGGCGAGGAGTTTTTGCACACGCCTGAAGTATTCCGGCAGGTTGTCGCGACCGACGTGCTCGAACATGCCGACGCTCGTGATCCGGTCGAACTGGCCCTTGACGTCCCGATAATCCTGCAGCCGGATCTCGATGCGGTCCGCAAGACCGGCCGCCTTGACAGACTCGACCGCCCAGTCATATTGATTCTTTGACAGCGTGATGCCGACGCAGCGCGCACCGAACTTCTGTGCGGCGCGAATGACGAGCGCGCCCCAGCCGCAGCCGATGTCGAGCAGCGTCTGACCGGGCTGAAGCTGGATCTTGGTGAGGATGTGGTCGATTTTCCTGAGCTGCGCCGTGGCCAGGTCCTCGTCGCCGTTTTCGAAATAGGCGCACGAATAGACCATGCGGGGATCCAGCCACAATTGGTAGAAGTCGTTCGAAACGTCGTAGTGGTACTGGATGGACTTTCTGTCGGAAGCCCTCGAATGGTTGAAGTAGCGCGCGACGCGTTGCAGCTTGCCCGGCGCATCCCCGGAAATTCTGGCCAGCGCGTAGCCCACGTCGATGATGTCGCTCAACTTGCCTTCGACATCGATCTGGTTCCTGACATAGGCTTCGCCCAGGTTGTCGAGACTGGGATCCAGCAGCAGCGGCACCGCCGCGACCGATTTCACGTGGAGCGTGACCGCCGGCTGCTCGAACGTTCCGAAGTCATATGACTGGCCGTCCCATAGCGCCAGCCGTGCGGGCATGTTGGCCCGTGTACGGACATCGGTGGTCCATTGCGCCAGCTTCTTTTCCCAAAGCATCTACTTCTCCGTTTTTCTGGTGTTAGACAAGGGGTAGACCGATTTTTCAAGGAAGGCGTGTCGTCATGCGTCGACGGAGGGCGCGCGGTCGTCAGTCGAGGAAAGCTGAATTTCGACGCGCCGGATGTTTTTTTCGTGAGAGACGAGCATCGCGACCAGGTCGTTGCGGATCCGTCCGTCGTGAAGGGTGGGCAGCAGCGCCTGTAACTTGCGGACGACCCATCCCTGGCCGCGGTTCAGAAAAGCCATCCGTTGCGACAGATCGGCGATGGCCATCGCCTTTTCATGGAAGGCGCCGGTGCGGCGCGTTGGCGTCGCGCCCAGCGACAGGATCGCTTTCGTCAGTACGCCGCACCAGCGTGCTTCGTCCTGGCGGATGCCGGCTACCAGTTGTTTGAGCTCCGGCGCGATGATTTCAGCCGCTGTCTGCGACGTCACACGCGCACCCGCACGCTCGGCCTCCAGCAATTCGTTCAGCGCGGCCAGCAACGCGTCCCGGTTCTCGTCGGCGAGCGATGTGTCATGCACTCCGCCGGCCGGATTCATCGGTGCGGCGCCAGAGTCGAGAAGCGCAGCCGCGTCGGCGACGATGCGATGCAGACGCTCCGCTGCCCCGACGATCGTGTCGATCCTTCCCGCGCCGGTGCCGGCATAGAGCGCCATGGCTTCGAAATCGCCGGTCATCGAACGCAACGGCGAGTCGGTGCTGAAGAGGTAAATGGGCCGACCCTCCTCATCTCCGATCACGGTGCTTTCCGTGCCGAACGGGTCGCCTCGCTGCCCGCGGGTGACGCTGTTCGCGAGCACCCGCACCCGCGCGCCGCGTGGCCAGTTGATGTGGAACGCGTCGGTCAGAAGCGTCGCGTCTTCAGCGGCATCGACGATGCGCTGCTTGTGATACACATGGGCAAAGGACTCATGCGTGGGAATCAGTGCCGTGCCGAGCACGACACCTTGCGCGCCGAAGGACAGCGCCGTCGCGACATCGGCGCCATCGACGAGACCGCCCGCGGCGAGCACCGGAATACGCGCCGCTGCAACGATTTCCGGCAGCAGCATCGCGAGCGGCTGGTCACCCCAGACGTGGCCGCCGGCCTCCCGCCCCTGGGCGATCAGGACCTGGGCGCCAGCATCTTCGGCGATACGCGCGTCTTTCGCCGATCCGACCTGGTAGACGACAACGATGCCGGCATCCCGCAACCGTTTGACGACTGCAGGATTCACATCCCAGAACAGCCCGACGACCGGCACGCCGAGTTCGATACAGGTGCCAATCTGTGCATCCAGCAGTTCGGGGTCTGTTGCGGCAGGGATCAGATTGACGCCGAATTTCCGGTCGGTCCGCGCGCGCACCCGCCGGACTTCCTCGCGGATCAGCGCCACCGGCTCGCGCACCATGCCCAGAAAGCCGAAACCACCGGCACCCGTCACCGCGCCGACGAGTTTCGAGCGCGCGACGCCGCCCATGCCCGCGAGCGCGACCGGCCACGTGCAGCCGAGTAGTTTGCAGACAGGGCGGTGCAGGGTACTCACGACGTCGTTGGCCTCTGCGGTGAGATCGATCTGGATCGACATGGCACGTTCTCCTTGTTGCACATCGCGAACGCTTCGCGCTAGCTGTTGAAATCGCGTCCGGCCATGACTGCCTTCACGTAGCCCGCGCGAATGACAAAGTCCCCGAAATGCTCGTGCTCGCCGCGCTCGCGTGCGAAGTGGCCGAGCGTGGCGTCGAGCGCGTCGAGAATCGCCGCTTCACCCGCGTTCTCGAGATACATCCGGTTGAGTCGATTGCCGTGGAAGCCCCCGCCGAGATACAGGTTGTACTTGCCCGGCGCACGCCCCGTCAGGCCGATCTCGGCGACGTAGGGTCGCGAACAGCCATTCGGGCAACCGCTGATGCGTAGCGTGATGGGCACGTCTGAAAGGCCGTGGCGCCCGAGAATCGTCTCGATCCGGGTCACAAACGACGGCAGATAGCGTTCGCTTTCCGCCATCGCAAGACCACAGGTCGGCAATGCGACGCACGCCATCGACCCGAGCCGCAGTGCGCTGCCTTCAGCGGACGCGAGGAGCCGGTATTCGTCGAGCAGCCGTTCGATCTCCGGCCGCTTTGCATCGGAGATCTGCGCGATCGTCAGGTTCTGATTCGGCGTCAGCCGGAACGTGCCGTCGTGGATACGCGCGATGGCGCGCAGGCCATCCATCAACGCCCGGTCCGGCCGGTTGGCAAGACGTCCGTTTTCGATCAGGAGGGTCACGTGGTGGTGTCCGTCTTCGCCGGTTTGCCAGCCCAGCGTATCGCGGTTCGAATCGAACACGTAAGGGCGCGACGCATCCAGCTTGAAACCGAGCCGGCGTTCGATGTCGGCCTTGATCCAGTCGAGGCCGCGGTCGTCGATCGTGTATTTGAACCGCGCATGCGCGCGGTCCTTGCGGTCTCCAAGATCGCGTTGCAGCTCCATCACCGCATCGCAGGTCGCGGGAACGTTGTCCGGCGTGACGAAGCCGATTACGTCGGCCAGACGCGGGTAAGTCGACGGCGCCTGGTCGGTGCGGCCCATGCCGCCGCCGATGGCGACATTGAAACCCTCGAGGCCGTCCTTGCCGGCGATCGCGATGAAACCCAGGTCTTGCGTATAGACGTCGATGTCGTTGACCGGCGGAATCGCAAAGCCGATCTTGAACTTGCGCGGCATGTACGTGGCGCCATAGAACGGTTCCTCCGGCCCGGAAGAGGCCAGCCGCTCTTCGCCGTACCAGATCTCGTGATAGGCGCGCATGCGCGGGATGGCGCGATCGCTCGCCCGCTGGGCGAGCTCGTGGACTTCGGCGTGCAGCGCCGACAGATGCGGGTTGACCGAGCACATCACGCCACGCGAGTCGTCACCGCAGGCGGCGATAGTATCGAGCAGCACTTCGTGCAGACCCGCCAGCGTCGGGCGCAGATCGTCCTTGAGCACCCAATGGAACTGAAACGTCTGCCGCGTCGTCAGGCGCAGCATCTCGCTGCCATGGCTGCGCGCGAGCTCATCGAGCTTCAGCCACTGCGCTGGCGTGCAGACGCCACCCGGCAGCCGCACCCGGATCATGAACTGATAAGCGGGTTCGAGCTTCTGACGTCTGCGTTCGTCGCGCACGTCGCGATCGTCCTGCTGATAGATGCCGTGGAATTTCAGCAGTTTGGTGTCGACGTCCGACACGGAGCCCGTGATCGGGTCGATCAGGCTGTGCTGGATCGTGCCGCGCAGCTGGTCGCTCGCGGCCTTCATCCGTTCGTCGGGGCCAAGATTTTCAACGGGCTGGGACAGGTCGCGGCTGCGGTCTGCCGGCGCAAGTGTCTGCGACATGGGAGCCTTTTCAATAAACATCGCGCTGGTAGCGGCGATCTTGCTGAAGTCGATGGAGATAGTCTTCCGCCGCGGCCGGGCCGAGCCCGCCTTCGGTCGAGACGACGGCAGCCAGCGCCTGATGGACGTCGGGTGCGAGCCGGTTCGCGTCGCCACAGACATACAGGTGCGCGCCTTCTTCGAGCCACGCGAAAATGTCGCGGGCCTGTTCCTTTAACCGATGCTGCACGTAGACTTTCGCGCGATCCTCGACGTGCCGGTCACGCGAAAAGGCGACGTCCATGCGCGTGAGCACGCCGTCCTTGAGCAGCGTCTGCCACTCGGTCTGGTAGAGAAAATCGGTGCGGAAGTTGCGTTCGCCGAAGACAAGCCAGGACCGGCCGCTGGCGCCGCGCGCCTCGCGCTCCTGCATGAAGGCGCGATATGGCGCGACGCCGGTTCCCGCGCCGATCATGATGAGCGGCACG
This sequence comes from Paraburkholderia sartisoli, assembly GCF_900107685.1. Lineage (GTDB taxonomy): Bacteria > Pseudomonadota > Gammaproteobacteria > Burkholderiales > Burkholderiaceae > Paraburkholderia > Paraburkholderia sartisoli. Next base: position 125,039 of record NZ_FNRQ01000011.1, read on the forward strand.
TCGTCGGCGGGCAGCCGGAAATTCGGATTCTTCTGCACGTAGACAGGCAACCGCGCATCCAGCTCGCCGCGCTCCGCCAGATGGCCGGACGCGACCCCGAAGCGGCGCTCGCCATGCAGCGTGTAGTACACCGTGGAGACGGTCAGATGAACTTCATCGGGTGCGACCGCGAGGCTCGACGCAATCGAATAGAGCCGTGGCGTCAGCGGCCGCAACCCCGCGACGAGATGCTGTGCTTCGATTCCCTTGACCGGGAATTGCCGGATCACGTCGATGACATGGTGGCCGCGCGCAAAGGCCGTGCGTTCCTCGGCGCGATCGGCGGACGTCAGACGCCTGAGCGCCTCCGCGCCGGAAAGACGGGCCCAGTGATCCAGAAAGCGCGGCGTGAGCGTCGTGATTTCAAGGCGACCCGCGAGCGCGTCGGCCAGTGCGACAGGCTCGCCCTTCACGTCGACCACGGCTTGCGCTGCAAGACCGAGTTCGGTCAGGATCGACTCGACGAGAGCAGGGGCGTTGGCCGGCATGACACCCAATGCGTCGCCAGGCTCGAAGGCGAGACCCGAGCCTTCTACCGAAAGCTCGATGTGTCGCGTTTCCTTCGATGATCCGCGCCCGGTCAGCGCGATGTTTTCGATGATCCTTGCAGGAAACGGATTGTGTTTGTCGACGGTCGGCGTGTTCGTCGAAGTGGGCAGCGTCGCCGAAGATATTCCGTTTGCGGGCGTGCTACTGGCAGGCGTGGTGCTTCCGAGCGTGCCCGCGATATCGTCGATCCACGCGTTCGCGGCTTCGTCGTAGTCGATGTCGCAATCGACCCGGGGTTTCAGACGCTGCGCGCCCAGTTCCTCCAGACGGCGGTCGAGGCGCTTGCCGGCTTCGCAATAATGTTCATAGGTCGAGTCGCCGAGTGCCAGCACGGCAAAGCGTACGTCAGGCAGTCTGGGCGCCTTGCGGCCTTCCACGAATTCGAAGAATCCCGCGGCCGGCTGCGGCGGATCGCCTTCGCCATACGTGCTGACGATGATCAGGATGTCGCGCTCGTCCTTGAGTTGCCGCGTCTTGTACGTGGCCATGTCGTGGAGCGAGAGGGTCAGGCCGCGTTTCGCCGCGTGTCCGGCGAGCGTCGTCGCGAGCGCGGTGCTGTTGCCGGTTTCGCTGCCGTAAAGCACGGTCAGCGAACGCTGGGCCGGATGGCCTGCGTCACCCGGAGCGGGCGACGCATCGAGCGCCGTGCCCAACGGCGACGTACCGCGCGTCGTCGCCTGCTCGATGCCGGCGAGAAAGCCGCTGACCCACACAAGCTGCTTTGAGTCGAGCGACGAGGCAAGACCGCTGATGTGTTCCCATTGCGCCTCGGTCAGCCCCGGGCCTCGAAACTCCGAAACAGTCATGTCCTCTACCGGCTCCAGATGTGCGCTCCGCCCGGTCGAGGCGGCAGGTATTCACTTGCTTGCACGTCCGGTCGGTACAGCATTGATTTGATCGTCCCTATTTTCCGCCTCGCGTTGTCAACACGCCAATGCATTATTATTGGAAATAACCGCAATAAAATTGATATGAAATCATGGACATCACCCTGGCGCGCACCTTTCTGGAAGTCTCGGTAAGCGGAAGCTTCATCTCGGCAGCGGAACGCCTGCATCTGACGCAGACGGCCGTGAGCGCGCGGATCAAAACGCTGGAAGAACAACTGGGGCGACGGCTTTTCGTGCGCAACAAGGCGGGGGCGCGTCTGACCGCGGCCGGGGAGCGTTTCGTGCGGCATGCCACGACGCTCGTCCAGGTGTGGGAGCAGGCCCGCCAGCACGTGGCGCTTCCTCCCGGACGCGAAGAGGGGGTGAGCCTCGGGGGCGAATTGAGCCTGTGGCATCCGCTACTCGCCGACTGGCTGATCTGGATGCATCGCGAGTGCCCGGAGATCGCCGTGCGGGCGGAAGTCGACAGTCCTGTCCGGCTGCTCGATCGCGTGCAGGAGGGCTCGCTCGATCTTGCTGTTCTCTACAATCCGCCGCAACGTCCCGACCTGGTTTCCGAACTGCTCGTCGAAGAGAAGCTGATCATGGTCACGAGCGCGCCAGATGGGGCGATGAATCCGGATCGATACGTGTATGTCGACTGGGGGCCGAGCTTCGCCGCCAACCACCAGGCGGCCTTTCCCGAGCTCGCGAATCCGCCTGTTTCCATTTCGCTCGGGCCGCTCGCGTTGACCTACCTGCTGACCGTCGGCGGCTCGGGCTATTTCCGTATCGGGACGGCTCAACCGTTTCTGGCGGACGGACGCCTGCACCGCGTGGCGAATGCGCCGGAGTTTTCGTGGTCGGCTTTTACGGTCTACGCGACGCGACAGGAAGAGCATGCGATCGACCGCGTGCGTCACGGCCTGCGCGTGGTGGCCATGGCCCGTGACAAGCCGGGGATCGGGCAAGGCATCGGCTCCCGGCCGGCTTCGGCGGCGTAGTGACTGGATGTGAAACGAAAGGAGAACGTCATGGCGTCTGCGACCATTACGTCGAAGTCGCTGCGCGCGGAGCAGGCGAGGCGCATGCCCCACGGAAGCAAAGTTTCGTTACCGCTCAGACGACGCCTTCACCGGCCATCTTTCCTGCTCCGCGACGCGGCAGCAGCGGCAACGGTTCGACCTTGCCGACCACGAACAGATAGGACAGCGCGCCGATGATGCAAAGCGATCCCGCGGTCAGCAGCGGAATCACAAACGAACCTTTGGTGACGGACAGCATGACGCCCGTAAAGGTCGTAATGAAGATGCCGGCCAGATTGCCCGCAAAATTCTGAATGCCGCCAAGCGACGCAACATGGGCCGGCGTCGGCGCCACTTCACCGACCAGCGTCCACACATTGGCGCCGGCGAACGACAGGCTCGCATAGGCCAGTGCGAAGAGCGCGAGACAGGCCCATGTGCTTTCCACGAACGCGGACAGCGCGATCGATGAAGACAGCAGCATGCCCACGACGAGACACGTCTTGCGGGCCGCGGTCGCGCTCCATCCGCGTTTGAAAAGACTATCCGACACGATGCCGCCGAGCCAGCCGCCGGGGATCGCCAGCAGTGCCGGCAGCATGCCGAGCGTGCCGAGCGACGTCAGCGAAAATCCGCGTGACTGCAGCAGATAGCTCGGAAACCACGTGATAAAAAAGTAGATGGCGAAGTTCAGGCAGAAGAGGCCAATCATCATGCCCCACACCGTGCGGTAGCGAAACAGGTCGAGCCACGACACCGTGCCGGCTGCCCTGGCGTCGACGACCGCGGGTGCGCCGCGCTGTGCCAGCAACGCGTCGACCGCTTTGGGCGCGATCGCGCGATAGCGCTCCGGATCGCGATAGATGAACCACCACGCGAGCGCCCACACGATCCCGAGGCCACCGGTCACCATGAACGATCCGCGCCAGCCCACGAGCGCGATCAGCCACGCGACGAGCGGCAGCGAGAGCGCCGATCCGACGCGCGAACCGCTGTCGAAGATGCTACTCGCGAGTCCCCGTTCGCTGCGTGGAAACCAGTTGAAGGCCACCTTCGCAAACGACGGAATCGCCGCCGCTTCACCGACCCCGAGCATCAGCCGCATGCCGACCAGCTGCGCGAGACCGCGCGCCATGCCGGTGGCGACCGTGAACACCGACCACCAGCCCACCGCGAGCGCCAGACTCACGCGCACGCCGACCTTGTCGATAAACCAGCCGGCCGGCAGTTGCAGAAACGCGTAGGTCCAGAAGAACGCGCTCAGCACGAGTCCCATGCCCACCGCATCCAGACCGAGGTCCGCGCGGATGCTCGGCGCCGCGATCGCCAGGTTGGCCCGGTCGATGAAGTTGATGACGTTGGCAAGGAAGCACATGAAGATCATGGCCCAGCGGATTCGTGGCATGGAAGTCTCCGTTTGTAATGGCGGTGTCATGGGACGCGGACCGAACTGTCCGTCAGCGTCCTGGTGAAGGATGTGATGGCGAGGACTCAGGACAGCTTGTCCATCGCTTCCCACAATCCGTTGATGTACACGGCGCCGAGCGCCCGGTCATACAGGCCGTAGCCGGGCTTGCCGGTTTCGCCCCAGATCATGCGGCCGTGGTCCGGACGGAAATAACCGGTGAATCCGGTGTCGTGATAGGCCTTGACGATGGCGGCGATGTCGAGCGAACCGCAGCTCGACAGGTGGGCGGATTCCTCGAAATCACCCTCGGGCGTGATCTTCACATTGCGGATGTGCGCGAAGTGGATGCGTCCCATGCCGCCGAATTCGCGTACGAGGGCTTCCACGTTGTTCTGCGGTCCGGCGCCGAGCGAACCCGAGCACAGCGTCAGTCCGTTCGCCGGCGAATCCACGATCCTGACGATGCGTGCGAGGTCGTCGCGGTTCTTCACGATCCGCGGCAAGCCAAAAATCGGGCGCGGGGGATCGTCCGGATGAATGGCCATTTTCACGCCGCATTCCTCGGCGACCGGAATGATGGCCTTCAGGAAATATTCCAGATGTTGCCAGAGCCTGTTTTCGTCGACTTCGCGATATTCGGCGAGCAGCGCTTTCAATTGATCGGGCTGGTAGCTCGAATCCCAACCCGGCAGGGCAATGCCTTCGTCCGGGTCGATCTCCTCGATTTCCTTCGTGCTGAACGCGAGACAGGTCGAACCGTCTTCCAGCGTTTTCGACAGCTCGGTGCGGGTCCAGTCGAACACCGGCATGAAGTTGTAGCAGATCACCTTGATGCCCGCGGCTGCCAGGTTGCGGATGGTCTGCTGATAGTTGCCGATGAGCCGGTCGCGCCCGGGCTTGCCGAGCTTGATGCTTTCATGCACGGGCACGGACTCGACCACCTCGAAGCGCAAGCCGGCCTGTTCGATCGTCGACTTGAGCGCCGCGATCTTGTGGGCGGGCCATACTTCGCCCACCGGTTCGTCGTAAATGGCGGACACGATATCCGTCATGCCGGGAATCTGGCGAATGTATTGCAGCGTGACGGGATCGGATTCGCCGTACCACCGGAAAGACATCTTCACGACTTCACTCCTTGAAACTGATTGGGCAGACAGGACGCGGCCATGCCCCGTCCACGACGGGCGGATTATAGATTGGTTGACCAATTTTGGGTGATAGTGGTTTACCAGTCTATCGGCATGGCTCAGCGGCAGCACGAAGAAAAAGTGGAACGCGGATGGGCCGTCAGCCGGCACGGAAACCGATGGATCGAAGAATTGGTGTACCATTTTCGACGCGGGGGGCGAGTGAGCCGCCGCATCGTCCATTCACGAGTGCCTCATGACAGACCTCTCCACTCAACCCTTTGCCCAACGACAGGACGCCGATGCGACCGACCGGTCCTATATCGGGCTCGCCAAACAGATTCATGCGTTGATCGCGGCGGGCGATTTCGAGGCGGGATCGAGATTGCCGTCGGAGCGCGCGCTCGCCGACAAGTTCGCCGTGAGCCGCACGCAGGTGCGCGAGGCGATCATCGCGCTTGAAGTGCAGGGCGTGGTGGAAGTGCGGGTGGGTTCCGGCATCTATGTGTCGGCCGGGATCGGCGCGCGACCGGTGACCTTCGAGTTGCCGCGCGGCCCCGGGCCGATCGAAACCTTACGTGCGCGAGCATTGATCGAATCGGAAGTGGCGGCGCTCGCGGCAACGGAGCGCAAGGATCGCGACCTGGATCGCATCTTCGCCGCGCTTACCACGATGCGTGAGCAGATGCACGACAAAGAGGCCAATCACGCGGCCGACCGGCAGTTTCATATGTACATCGCCGAAGCGACGGGAAACACCGTGCTGTTGCATATGGTCGCGGCGATGTGGGACTGCGCGCGTAGCGATCCGTTGTGGGAAAAGATCGAGGAGCACTTTCATACGCCCGGCTTGCGCGCGGCGTCACAGGAAGACCATCAGCGTATTTTTGCCGCGATCGCGGACCGTGATCCGGATGCGGCGAAGCGCGCGATGCAGGCGCACCTGTCCCGCGTGGTGGGAGAATTCACGCAGGCGTGGAAATAGCTCGCGACGCTTCGATGAAACGCGTGGCCGCCAGCGTGGACGATCCACAGTACGAGATCCAGCGTGACAAGACCGGCCATGTCGCGATGCACAAAGGTGGCGCGCTGAAAAAGATGCATCCCTGAGCAACGTTGGGTGCTACCGTACAGACGAGCCGTTACCGAATGGGAAACGTCGTGATCAGGCAGACTCTGAAATGAAATACAGGGACTACTACGAGATTCTCGGTCTGCAACGCACCGCGACGCAAGATGAGGTCCGGCGCGCGTACCGGAAACTCGCGCGCAAATATCATCCGGACGTCAGCCAGCAGACCGACGGGGAAGAGCGTTTCAAGGAACTGGGCGAGGCGTATCAGGTTCTCAAGGATACGGAGAAGCGCGCGGCCTACGACCGTTTGGGCCAGCAGTGGCAGAACGGGCAGGATTTTCAGCCGCCGCCTGACTGGGACGAAGGCTTCGAATCCAGCGGTGCGGGTAACGGGCGCGGCGCGGATGCCAACTTTAGTGATTTCTTTGAGGCGATGTTCCGCGAGGCGCGTGCAGGCGGGCATTCGCGTCAAGCCGGAAGGCGTGGCACGGGATCGGAACGCGACGCCAGCGTTGCTGACGATATGGAAGACGCCTGGCGCGGCGCGCATCGTTCGATGCCCGGACAGGATCTTCACGCGAGAGTCGAGATCGATCTGGAGGATGCGTATCACGGCAAGGAACGTTCCATTTCGCTGCAAATGCCGGCTGTCGATGCATACGGCCATGTCATCCTGCAGCCGCTGACGCTGAATGTCACCATTCCAAAGGGCGTGCGGGCCGGGCAGCACCTGCGTCTCGCCGGTCAGGGCGCCGCTGGGGTGGGGCAGGGATCGCCCGGTGACCTGTATCTGGAAATCGCCTTCCGTGAGCATCCGCATTTTCGCGTCGACGGGCGCGATGTTTCGCTCGACGTACCGGTGGCGCCCTGGGAGGCCGCACTCGGTGCGCACGTCACCGTGCCCACGCCCGATGGCTCCGTCGAGCTGACCGTGCCAGCGGGGTCGGCGGGCGGTCGCCGGTTGCGACTCAAGGGCAAGGGGATTCCGGGGAAGACGCCCGGCGACCTGTACGTGATCCTGTCCATCGTGCTGCCACCGGCCGACAGCGACAGCGCGCGCGCAGCCTACGACGCGATGCGGCAGGCGTTCCATTTCGATCCGCGCGCGCATTTCACGGGTACACGACCATGAAAGAATCGGTGACGGTCTTTGTACAAGGTCAGATTGTCGAGGAAGACGTCGAGTTCACGCTCGTTGAATTGTGCCGGGCGAGCGGCGCTTCGGAAGAGCAACTGACGTTATGGATCGAGGAGGGCGCAGTCGAGCCGCAAGGCGCCACGCCTGGCGAATGGCGCTTCAGCGGTGCCGCTCTGCGCCGCGTGCGAACCGCTCGACGGCTCGCACAGGATCTCGGGATCAACGCACCCGGCATTGCGCTTGTTCTTGATCTGCTCGATGAAATCGATGCGTTGCGAGCGCGAGCGCGGGTAAGGCGCCCGTCCGGGCGTTGAGCGTGTTTTTGCCGTTGCTCACACCGACCAGGTGCCGGCACGTTTACCGCAATGCTGATGTATTGCCCGGGCTCGAAATTCATGACCGGTCCGCCATCGACAGGTTCGAGCACGATGGACATGATGACGCTGCGCTCAGACCGCTTCTCACGAACGATGAAGTTGCGCCACCCGGTCCAGCTACCCGGTCGAGGAAAGGCCCGCGCAGTTCAACAGGACGGGCTTGGGCTCAAATCATGTGATGGGATTTCGCATACTCACAGAGGATCTCATTTATTCGAGTCTGCCAACCGTCACCCGTAGAGCGGAATGCTTCAAGCACGTCACGATCATAACGAATGTTTGTCGCGACTTTCGTCACGGCCGCCGGTGGCCGACCCATACACGCCCGCCGCGGCTGCATTTCGGCGATCTGTTCGCGCGTGAGTTCAGGGCTATCCGGGTCATTTGCAATGCCGCGATTGATTGCGGCGTTTTCCTCGTCGCCCGGACGGATAAATTTACGCCTTGTGCTGTTCATAGTGGTCATGCTCCCGCTGGTTAGCCTTACGCAGGCTGATAATCCGCGTTACGTTGCCGCGTTCAGCTACACAAGGTAACGTATTCAAAGAGGATTTGAAGCGAAGACTAGGCCGTCACACGAGTACGGCGCGTCGGTCATCGACCCCCGCGATGATGATGCCAAAGATGTCGTACGCCTGGCCTCGCGGACCTTTCGACAACGCGTCAGCGGTTGACTTATAGCAACAAAGTTGAGGGGCTTGAATTTGCAGGGAATGAGGCAGAGGGCGGTGAGACGCAGAAGGCAACGCGTCAAGTGATCAAGGGAGCGACGTTGTAGTGCCGGGGTCAGGCTTGGTGCTATCTATAATTTAACATAATATAAATTATCGATCGTCTGGGTTGTAGAGGCTACCTGGTAATGTCCGCTTTTAGCTAGATAGAAATGTCCGCTTTTGATGCCGTCGTATGCTAGCCAGCCGCTGTTTTCGCGGGACTGGAGGCTTCGATGGTTGCAATGGAACGGATCACGATGACGATGCGCGAGCTGGACAGATTCAAGGTCATTCAGGACGTGGTGGACGGCAAACTCAAGCCGTGGCGTGCTGCCGAGAGACTCGGACTGACGACGCGGCAGATTCGCCGGCTCGTGGGCAAGCTGCGAGACCATGGTCCAACGGGTCTGGTATCCGGGCGTCGATCGCAACCTGGCAATCGCCGCCTGGATGCCGGTGTGGCCGAT
>NZ_FNRQ01000001.1 GCF_900107685.1 Paraburkholderia sartisoli
CCACACCGGCATCCAGGCGGCGATTGCCAGGTTGCGATCGACGCCCGGATACCAGACCCGTTGGACCATGGTCTCGCAGCTTGCCCACGAGCCGGCGAATCTGCCGCGTCGTCAGTCCGAGTCTCTCGGCAGCACGCCACGGCTTGAGTTTGCCGTCCACCACGTCCTGAATGACCTTGAATCTGTCCAGCTCGCGCATCGTCATCGTGATCCGTTCCATTGCAACCATCGAAGCCTCCAGTCCCGCGAAAACAGCGGCTGGCTAGCATACGACGGCATCAAAAGCGGACATTTCTATCTAGCTAAAAGCGGACATTACCAGGTAGCCTCTACAAGCCAGAACAACGAAAAAACCCCTTATGTCAGTTTCGACCGCTTCCGCGAATACCCAAAATAAACAACCAGCCCAAGACCGAGCCAGACAACAAACGCAACCCAGGTAACAGCCTGAAGATTAATCATCAGAAACAGACAGGAAGCCACCGCCAGCACCGGCACAACCGGCACGCCGGGACACCGGAACGCCCTCGGCAACGCCGGATGCGTCCGGCGCAAAACCAGCACGGCCACCGAAACCATCGAAAACGCCGCCAGCGTGCCAATATTGATCAGTTCAGCCAGCACGTTCAACGGCACCAGCGCGCCAATCAAACCAAAGAAAATCCCGACAATCCACGTCGTCAGAAACGGCGTCGCAAACCTCGGATGCACCTTCGACAGCGCCGCCGGCAACAACCCGTCCCGCGACATCGCGAAAATCACCCGCGTCTGTCCGTATCCCATCACCAGAATCACAGTCAGCATCCCAAGCACCGCGCCAAGGTCGATAAACCCCGCCACCCATTTCTCACCAGCAACCTGCAACGCGTACGAAACCGGATGCGAAATCGAAGCAAACTGCGCCGACGGCACAATCCCCGTCACCACCGCCGCCACGGCCACGTACAACACCGCGCACACCCCCAGCGATGCAATGATCCCGATCGGCAAATCCCGCTTCGGATCGCGCACTTCCTCGGCCGCCGACGACACGGAATCAAACCCGATAAACGCAAAGAACATCACCGCGGCCGCGCCAAATACACCGTTCCAGCCGTTCGGCATGAACGGATGCCAGTTCGCCGGCGTGACGTGAAACACACCCACCGCGATCACCAGCAGCACGACAGTCACCTTGATCGCGACCATCACGTTGTTGATGCGCGTCGATTCGCGGACGCCAATCGACAGCAGCGTCGTGATGGCCATCATCACGAGAAACGCCGGCAGGTTGAACAACGTCGCGACACCCGGCACGGCGCCCGGCGCCGCCGTCAGTGCAACCGGCAGCGAGATGCCGAAGCCGGCCAGCAGCGATTGCAGATAACCCGACCAGCCCACCGAAACGGCCGACGTCGCAAGGCCGTATTCCAGCATCAGGTCCCAGCCGATGACCCACGCGGCCAGTTCGCCAAGCGTCGCGTACGAATACGTGTAAATGGAACCGGCAACCGGAATCGTCGAAGCGAACTCGGCGTACGCAAGCGCCGCGAAGCCGCACGCAACGGCGGCGGCGAGAAAGGAAATCATCAGCGCCGGGCCCGCCTGGACGGCACCCGTGCCGGTCAGCACGAATATCCCCGTGCCGATAATGGCGCCCACGCCAAGGAAAGTCAGGTCCAGCGCGCCGAGCGCCTTCTTCAATCCGGCGCTCTGCGCGCCGGCCAGCATGTGTTCGATGTTTTTCTTGCGAAAAAGGGACATTGGCGAAGTTCTCCTGAAAAGCACGCCCCGGCGCGCCGAATGTCGGGGAAAACCCGCGATTCTAGCGGACGCGCGCCCGGAGCCCTCACGGCGACGGCAATCTGCATAACGCTGTGTGGGAAGGGAAACGCGTGATTTCGCGTGGAATTGGGCACGCATTTTCGCGACAGGCGGTCGCGGCACGATTTTCCGCTCGCGATCTCAAGCGGATCGGCAGGAAGCAACTTCAATGCGGCAATCCGGCCATGGCCGCGGCCGCGGCAGGGAGCGCGGTAGCGCTTCGGGCGCCTGGATTTAACCCGTCATCGCCGGGTTGAGGTCGACGAGCCGGTTGCTCATCACGTAGAACGTGAGCTCGGCGTTGTTGTTCAGCTTCATCTTTTCGAGCAGACGCGTGCGGTACACGCTGACTGTCTTCACCGAAAGCGACAGCGCGTTGGCAATGTCGGTCAGCCGCTTGCCGGACGCGAGCATGCACAGCGTCTGGTATTCGCGGTCGGAGAGCTTTTCGTGCGGCATCTGCTCGCCGTCGAACGAGACGTAATCCGCGAGCGCCTCGGCCATCGCGGGGCTCACGTATTTGCGGCCGGCGGCCACCTGCTGGATCGCGGCGATCATCTGCGCGGCGTCGACGGTCTTCGACAGATAGCCCGAAGCGCCCGCCTTCAGCGCCCGCACGGCGTATTGATCCTCGCGATACATCGAAAACATCATCACGGGCACGCGCGGCACCTTGCGCTTGACGCGCTTCAACACCTCGACGCCGTTCATGTCGGACAGCGAGATGTCGAGCAGAACGATGTCGAACGCGTGCTTCGAGACGGCGGCGAGCGCTTCGCCGCCCGTTTCCGCTTCGGCGACGTCGCTTGCGACCTCACGGTCGAGCAGCAGCTGGCGCACGCCCTGGCGAACCACGGCATGGTCTTCGACGAGCAGGATGCGCAGGCTTTTCATCGGCGGTGCAGCAGCACGCCACGTGGCGCGCTGTCGGCGTGCGAATGCGATCCGGCGAGCAACGCTTCCCACGCGAAACGGGCGCGGACGGTCGTGCCGCGCATGTTGCCTTTGCTTCGCGTGCCGTCTGTCGCCTGCGTCGTGTCCGTGCTGCACGTGCTGTTCATGCCGCGTGCGTGCCTCGCGTCGCCGCGCTCGCCCGCGTTGTGGCGCGCCGCGCGCGGCCCAGTGCCCGCGGCGATCCGCAGCGTGCCGTCGAACGCCGCGCACCGTGCGCGCATGCCGGCGAGGCCGAAACCGCCCTCGTCGTCGTCGCGCGGCATGGCGGCACGGCGGGACACGCCGATGCCGTCATCGGTGACGGTGAGCGTCAGATGACGCCGCGAGCTTTCGAGCCGGACGTCCGCGCCGGATGCCCGGGCGTGTTTCGCGACGTTGTTGAGCGCTTCCTGCGCCGCGCGAAACACGGCGAGCGAAGCGGCGGCCGGGAGTTGGGTGAGCCGCACGTCGGCCGCGCAGACGAAGCTGGTGCGCAGTCCGGTGCGGGCGGCGAACCCGCCCACCCACTGCGACAGCGTGCCGACGATGCCCGCCTCCATCTGCGGACCGTGCAGGTCGGCGACGGTGCGGCGCGTGGCTTCGCACACGGCATCGAGCGAGCGCCTGACGGCTGCGAGCGCGGCGACGCATTGCGGCGGCGCATTGCGGCGGCGCATCGGCGGGCAGCCACGTGTCGACGTTCGCGAGCGCGAAGCGCGTGGCGGTGAGCTCGGCGCCGACGCCATCATGCAGTTCGCGCGCGAGCTGGTCGCGCGCCCGTTCCTGCACTCCGATCAATTCGGCCGCCAGTTCCCGCACGCGCGAATGGAGCTGCGCGAGCTGACGGGTGGCGGATGTCGGGACGGCGTCTGGCGGAAGATGGAGCGAAGCGGCGGCGGCAAGCGCCGCGACCGCAAGCGCATCGGCAGAGGAAGACAGGTCGAAAATGGCCGCGCCGCGGGTTTCCCGCGCAGCGGAGCCCGGTGTATCCGCGCTCATCGGAATCACTGTCGACGTATCCATGACCCTCCCCATTCAGGAAGCAGCTTCAACGGGACTTGCGTGCGCCAGGCGGCCAGCACGGACAAACGGCAGCCGGATGTCCGGTAAATGCACATTCCGGCACAATCCCAACGACGGAAAAATACCACGTCTTGATGTAACGAAATTTACATTTAGTAACATCGGCTCCGGTCCTTTTTACTGGGGTCGCTGATGAGCGGTGCTGGGCTGCAATAATATCTCAAAATAGGGGGTAATGCAGGCCCAGTAAGGCGAAATCATTGCTCGTGATGCAATGATCCATTCCTGAAGGTGGTTGAATTTGTAGGAATAATGCTGACGTGTGAGGTAAGTATTGTGTGTGAATATGTAACGGAAAACGAGGGAAAACGCGCATGCACCGGATGATGAAAACCGCGCTTAAACGCGGCAAGCAGCCGCGTCGTTATCTGCCGTCGGGCCGTTTTCGAATGACATTCAATGGCCGTCAGATGCGCGGCGGGCCGGCTGTCAGAGGCGTGGAAAAGCAAAAACCGGAGCGCAAGGCTCCGGTTTCTGTTTGCAGCGAGGCAACGCGAGGCGGCCGGACGGCCGCGACGGTGCGGTTCGAAGGGTTTTAGCCCACGAACGCCTTTTCGATCACGTAGTGGCCCGGCTTGTTGTTGCTGCCTTCCTGGAAGCCCATGCTGTCGAGCAGTTCGCGCGTGTCGCGGAGCATATGCGGGCTGCCGCAGAGCATCACGCGGTCGTTTTCGAGCGAGAAGTGCGGCAGGTCGACGTCTTCGAACAGCTTCTTCGTTTCGATCAGTTCAGTGATGCGGCCACGGTTGTGGAACGCCTCGCGCGTGACGGTCGGGTAATACACCAGCTTCTCCTGGATCAGCTCACCCAGATGCTCGTGCTCCGGCAGGTGGTCGGTGATGTATTCCTTGTACGCGAGTTCGTCGACGAAACGGCAGGTGTGCGTCAGCACGACCTTCTCGTAACGGTCGTACACGTCCGGGTCCTTGATGATCGACATGAACGGCGCGAGACCCGTGCCCGTGGACAGCAGCCACAGCGTCTTGCCCGGCAGCAGGTTGTCGGCCATCAGCGTGCCCGTCGGCTTCTTGCCGATCAGGACCTGGTCGCCCACCTTCAGATGCTGCAGACGCGACGTCAGCGGGCCGTCCTGCACCTTGATGCTCAGGAATTCGAGGTTCTCTTCGTAGTTCGCGCTCGCCATGCTGTAGGCACGGATCAGCGGCTTGCCGTCGACTTCGAGGCCCACCATCGTGAACTGGCCGTTTTCGAAGCGGAACGACGCATCGCGCGTGCAGGTGAAGCTGAAAAGCGTATCGGTCCAGTGGTGGACGCTCAGGACGGTTTGTGGATTCAGGTTGCTCATGGCTTCTGGAATAGTGCGAAAACAGGACTGCCAGACGAACACGCCGGCCGGCACGGCAAGGGCGATGCAGCGCGAACCCGTTTTGGGGAACGATGCGCAGTCCGCTATTTTACCGCGCCTGCACCTTGAAGGTGGCGGCGCGGCAGTTGCGCGGGATCCGGCGGATATCGAACGCATGGCCGGCACCCGAAACGACAATACGACGGCGGCGGCAAAACAGGACGGCAATGCGACGAAGATGAAGCCAGGGTAGTGCGGGAGATGGGCAAACCACGCGCAGGTGGCCGCCATCCGGCGTCCGGAGCCTACGCGGATGCGCACGCATGCGGACAACGACGCCGCTGATGATACCGAATCCGGCGATGCGTCGCAGCATAAACCCTGCTGGCGAAAGGTCAACGCGGCCCGAAAAGTGCTCTTTTTCGTCGGTTTAGCCCCGTTTTGCCGGTTCTTGCCGCCGCGAACGGATGTTGCGCCGGACGCCGGACGCGTCGCACGAACGTCGGAACCGGAGCTACCCTGGAATCAGCTTTCCGCCGCCAGCTTCGCGCCGAGGCCAACCAGCGCCGCGCCGCAGAAGCCGTCGATCGGCCGGCGCAGCCGGCGGTAGCCGCGCTGCGTGCGCTCCGTCGCGAACATCAGCGCGACGCTGCCGTACCACCCCGCCGAAAGCGTCGCGATCATCGCCAGCACCACGCCGTAGAACCACAGCGGCGCGTGCTGCGGGAACATCGTCGCGAAGACGCTGGTCCAGAACGCGCACGATTTCGGATTCGTGAGGCAGGTGACGAGCCCCGTGCGCCACGCGCGAAAGTGCGCGGCGGCATCGGCGGCGGGTGGCGCCACATCGACGACCACGGGCGCTTCGTCGCGCCTTGTGGCCGCGCGCAGCAGTTTGAAGCCGAAATAAATCAGATACAGCGCGCCCGCGATCCGGATGCCGTTGTACAGCCAGTCGATTTTTTGCAGGATGGTGGCAAGGCCAAGCATCGCGAGCGAAGCCCAGATCGTCGAGGCCGTGCCGACGCCGAGCGCCGAAGCCGCGCCGAGCCTGCGACGGCCCGCCAGCGAAAGCTGCGTGATCATGAAGAAGTTCGGGCCGGGAGTGATCGCCGCGATCAGGTAGACGACGGCGATCTGCAGCAGGATCGGAATGTAGTGGACGTGCATGTCGGTTCGCAGGAAAAGCCCGGATGCCGGGCGTTCTGGCGCGCGAAAGCAGCATCGCGCGCGTGGCAAAGCGCGATTTTACTGCGATCCGCTCCCAAACCCCCGCGCGAGCCGCACGGTCAGCTTGCCGCCGCGCTGCCCGCGCTACCCGCGCCGTCCGCGTTGTCGGCGTTGTCGACGTTGTCTTTTGCGCCACGCTGTTTCAGCACACGCGCCTGCAGCACGATCACGAGCAGCAGGAACACGCCGCGAATCACCGACTGCCAGTACGCCGACAGGCTGATGAACCCCATGCCGTTTTCGAAGTTCAGCAGGTTGAACACGAGTCCGAGCAGCAGCACGCCGGCGATCGTCATCGCAATCGAGCCTTCGCCGCCCGTGAGCAGCGTGCCGCCCAGCACGACCGCCGAGATCGCGAACAGCTCCCAGCCGACGCCCTCGTTCGGCTGTCCCGCGCCGAACTGCGCGGCGAGGATCACGCCGGCAAGACCCGCCAGCAGCCCGCTCACCGCGTACGCGGCGATCAGCGTGCGATCGACGTTCAGCCCCATCAGCCGCGCCGCTTCCTCGCTGCCGCCGATTGCCAGTGAGTGCCGCCCGAAGCGCGTGCTGCGCAGCGCGAGCCAGCCGGTCACGGCGGCCACGAGCGCCACGAGCCCTGGAATCGGCAGTCCGAACAGGTCGCCCTGACCGAAGTTCGCGAAATTCGAATCAGACGAGATCGACACCGCATCGTTGCGTCCGAGCAGCAGCGCGGCGCCGTGCGCGCCGAGGCTCGTCGCGAGCGTCGTGATGAACGGCAGGATCTTGAGGCGCGTGATGATGACGCCGTTCAGCACGCCGACCGCGAGCCCGGCGAACGCGCCCGCCAGCACCGCGACCCAGCCGCCGTACGGGCTCGCCAGCGCCGCGACGACGCTCGAAAGCGCCGCGACCGTGCCCACCGACAGATCAATGCCGCCCGTGATGATCACGAATGCCATGCCGACGGATATCAGCGTGAACATCGAGTTGTATCGCCAGAACGACGTGATGTTGTACGCCGACGCGAAATGTTCGTAACGCACGACGCCGAACACGAGCAGCAGCGCCAGCGCCAGCAAAACGGGGAGATTCTTTTTCATCGCAATGGAATCCTGTGTGGCGTTCAGCGCGCGCGGCGCTGCACATACACCGCGGCAATGATGATGCCGGCCTTCACCACGAGCGCGGCGGCATCCGGGATGCCGTGCGCGAGCAGCGTGTAGCGCAGCAGCTGGATGATCAGCGCGCCGATCAGCGTGCCGCCGATATACGCCTTGCCGCCCGTCAGCGCGGTGCCGCCCACCGCGACCGCCGCAATCGCATCGAGTTCGATGCCGAGCCCGACCACGTTCGCATCCGACGACGAATTCACCGAAATCGAGATCAGTCCGGCGAGACCGGAGAGCGCCGCGCAGACGGTGTACGCGATCAGCTTCACGCGGGCCGTCGGCACGCCGCAGAGGTACGCCGCTTTCTCGTTGCCGCCGGTGACGAGCAGATACTGGCCGAACAGCGTCTTGCGCACGATCCACACGAAAAGGCACACGAGCGCGAACATCAGCAGCACCTGGAACGGCACGCCGCCCACCTTGCCGAGCGCGATCCACTGGAACGCGGGGGTGTTGAACGCCTGCAGGCTGCCGTCGGTGATGACCTGCGCGATGCCGCGTCCGGCGATGAACAGCACCAGCGTCGCGACAATCGGCTGCACCGACAATCGCGTGACCAGCAGGCCGTTGAAGACGCCGCATACGGCAGCGGCAATGATCGGTAACGTGAACGCGAGTGCGATGCCGAGCGGGCCTTCGATGTTCATGAAGAGCATCGGCGCGAGCGCCCCGGAAATCGCCATCGAGGCGCCCACCGAAAGATCGATGCCGCCCGTCGCGACCACCAGCGTCATGCCGATGCCGACGATCACGATTGTGACGACCTGGGTCAGGTTGACGTTGAACGTCTGCAGCGACCAGAAGTGCGGCGTGAAGATCAGATTGAAGACCAGCATCGCGAGCAGCACGACGATTTCGCGCTGGATCGGGATGCGGCGGCGCGCCTTCGTTTTCGTGTCCAGCACCGGCACCGGCGCCGAAGTCACCGGCGTGGCGGGCAGGGGCGCCGCGGGCTCGTTACGCAACGACTCATGCGCCATGACCGGGGCCCTCCGCTGCGTCGTCCACGTGCGCCGCGCTCACCGCTTCCGCCAGTTGCGACGGGCCGTCGCTGCCGTACGCAATCGCGTCCATGATCGATGCCTCATTCATTTCGCCGCCGTTCAGTTCGGCGACCGTGCGGCCGTCGCGGATCACGACGGCGCGGTCCGCCACGGCGGTCAGTTCTTCCAGCTCCGATGCCGACATCAGTACCGCGAGCCCGAAGTCGCGCAGCTCGCGCACGATCTTCGCGACGTCGGCTTTCGCGCCGACGTCGATGCCGCGTGTCGGTTCGTCGAGCAGCAGCACGCGGGGTTGCGTCGCGAGCCAGCGCGCGAGCAGCACTTTCTGCTGGTTGCCGCCGGAGAGTTCGCGGATCGGCTGGTCCGGCGAGCGCAGCTTGATGCCGAGCGACGCGATGAAGCGGTCCACGATCTCCTGCTGCTTTTTCACGTCGACGATGCCGTGTTTCGACAGCGTGCGCAGGCAGACGAGCGTGAGGTTGTCGCGCACCGACAGTTCGGGGACGATGCCTTCGAGCTTGCGATCTTCGGTGAGATACGCGAGGCCGCGCGCGATAGCGTCCTGCGGCGACTTGAGCGCGACCGGCTTGCCGTCGATCTCGAGCGCGCCGTGCGCCGCCGGATCGGCGCCGAACAGCAGGCGCATCGTTTCCGTGCGGCCCGAGCCGAGCAGGCCGGCGAGGCCGACCGCTTCGCCCGCGTGTACGTCGAGCGAGACGTCATTCACCTTCGGATGCGCGGCGAGATTTTTCGCGGAAAGGGTTTGTGCGCCGCGCCGCGCGAGGTTTGCCTCGCGCGCGGCGGTGTCGTCCTGCACGACGGCGGCGAGCGTGCGGCCGAGCATCGTCGTGACGAGTTGCAGCTTGTCCATGTCGGCCATCGCGCTTTGCGCGACCGTCTGGCCGTCGCGCATCACGGTGACGCGATCGCACAGCGCGTACAGCTCGTCCAGCCGGTGTGAGACGAAGATCACCGCGCGGCCGTCGTCGCGCAGCTTGCGCACGACGTTAAAGAGCAGTTCCACCTCGCGTTCGTCGAGCGACGACGTCGATTCGTCCATGATGACCATCTTCGCGTCGGACGACACGGCGCGCGCGAGCGAGACCATCTGCTGGATCGCTGTCGAATAGCTGCCGGCGGGCTTTTTCACGTCGATCTGCAAGCCGAACGATTCGAGCAGCGCGGCGGCGCGTTGCTGCACCGCACGCCAGTCGATCAGACCAAAACGGCGCGGCTCGCGGCCAAGGAAGATGTTCTCCGCGACCGAGCGGAACGGCACGAGGTTGATCTCCTGATAGATCGTGCTGATGCCCGCTTCACGCGCTTCCTTCGGCGTGCGGAAATCGATCTCGCGTCCCTCGAAGCGCACGGTCCCGCCCGCGCGGCGATACGCGCCCGTGAGGATCTTGATCATCGTCGACTTGCCGGCGCCGTTCTGGCCGATCAGCGCATGCACCTCGCCGGCGGCCACGCTCAGTTGCGCGCTGCGCAACGCGGGCACGCCGCCGAAGCTGATCTGGATGTCCTGCATCTCCAGCAAGGGCGGCTGCCCAGGCTCTCGCCCGGTGGCCTGAAATCCGGTACCGGTATGCGTCACGTGTGTCTCCTGATGCGTGTTCCCGTTCCGCGCGGCGTGTGCCGGGGAACCGGTGCGCGCAGGTGCATGAATGCGTGGAGGATCGTCCGGTGCGCGCGTGCCGGCAGGGCGGCGCGCGGCGATCCTTTTTTCGTCGATCGACATCGATCGGGATGCGACGGGCGGCGACCGGACTGGCGTGCAGTGCCAGTATTGCGCGAGTCGCGGGCCGGCGCAAAAAGAGCGTTGCGGCGTGCGCCGCACAGGCCGGTTCCGTGCGCCAGCCGGCGTCTGCAAGCCGCGCCGACAAAGCGAAGCGACGTTCCGCGATGGCGCGGACACGTCGCCTCGAACCCTCCCGCTGGCCGGACGCCACGGCATCCGGTTGCAGGTCCAGCCCGGAACGGACAGCTTCCGGCTCACCTGCCCTTCGTTTCCTGATCCGGCTTGCCAGACGAACAGACGAATGCGCCTAGTAGCCGTACTGCATGCTTTCCTTGATGTTGCTCTTGTCGTAGAAGCGGTCGGACACCTTCACCCACGTCGGGATCTTTTCGCCCTTCGCGTAGCGTTGCGCGACGTCGCAGGCGAGCGGGCCGAAGAACGGGCTCGACTGCACGCTCGCACCGAGTTCGCCGGCTGCGATGGCGTCCATGCCGCCCTTCGTGCCGTCGATCGTCACGATCTGGATGTCCTTGCCCGGCTGCTTGCCGGCGGCCTTGATCGCGGCGATCGCGCCGAGCGCCATTTCGTCGTTGTGCGCGTAGACGGCAGTCACGTCCGGATGCGCCTGCAACAGCGTTTCCATGACCTGGCGACCCTTGTCACGCGCGAAGTCGCCGCTTTGCGAGGCGATGATCGTCATGCCCGGGTTTTTCGCGATGATCTCGTCGAAGCCCTTCTTGCGGTCGTTCGCCGCCGAGGCGCCCGTCGTGCCTTCGAGTTCGATGATCTTCGCCTTGCCGCCCGTCGCCTTGACGAGCCAGTCAGCGGCGCGGTGGCCCTGATCGATGAAGTCCGAGCCGATGAACGTGATGTAGTCGCGGCCCGCCTTCGCCACCGACTGGTCGACGTCACGGTCGACGAGAATCACCGGAATGCCGGCCTTCTTGGCCTGCAGCACGACCGGTGCGAGCGGCTTTTCCTCACGCGGCGGGAACACCAGCAGATCGACGTGCTGCGCGATCATGTTCTGGATGTCCGAAACCTGTTTGGAATTCGAGCTGTTTGCATCCGTCAGGACGAGCTGCCAGCCACATTTCGCGGCGATGTCCTTGAAGCTCTTCGTTTCCGCGAGACGCCACGGGTTGTTGCTTTCGGTCTGCGCGAAGCCGACCTTCAGCGGGGTTTTGTGGGGCAGTTTGGGCAGGGCGTCGTCGGCGTGCGCCGTCGAGATGCCGAAGCCGATTGCCAGTGCCAGAACCGATCCGACGAGCGGACGTACCCGCTGCGGACGCTTTTGCTTGAGCGACGCCATGTCTTCCTCCAGTGCCTTGGTTTAATTGCTTTTTGCTTTGCGATGCACCGGCCTCAGCGACGCGTTTGTCACATCGTCCGGGTGTGTCGATTATTCCATCGCAAATTATTATTGGTCAATCACTAATAATATTAATTGCTGGCGATATTTCTTCAGTAATTACCCTAACCGACGCACGCTCCACGAGCGGCCCGTCGAGCTTCACCATGCGATGCCGGACGGGCGCGCCGGCGGCGCGGTTGTGCTCGTCCTGCAGCAGCGTTTCGACGGCCCAGCGACCGAGTTCATAGTTCGGCAGCACGACGGTCGAAAGCGGCGGATGGGTATGGCGCGCGATCTCCTGGTCGTCGTAGCCGAGCACGGAAACGTCTTCCGGCACGCGATGCCCGAGCTGCTTTAACGCCTCGATGGCGCCGAGCGCCATCAGATCGTTCGCGCAAAAAATCGCGGTGGGCGGATTGGGTTCGCGCATCAGCGAAAGCGTCTGCTCGAAGCCGGTGCCCGAGCTCCAGTCGCCGTCGCGCACCATCTCCGGCGCGAACGGCAGGTCGGCCGTGGCGAGCGCGGTGCGATAACCCTTGAGGCGATCTTTCGCGGCGTCCTGCCAGTGTTCGCCGTTGATGTAGCCGATGCGCCGGTGCCCCGCGCGCAGCAGGTATTCGGTCGCGACGTGGCCGCCCGCGACCTCCGCCGGCACCACCGAGGAGAAGCCGCCCTCGCTCGTGTAGCAGTTGAGCAGAACGGTCGGAACCCGCGACAGCGCGGCCGGCGGGCTGACCTTGCGCGTGTACACCGTGGCATAGATGACGCCGAATACGTTCGAGCTGGCGAGCGCCGCGTCGAGCACCTGCTGCTCGATGTCGGCGTTGCCGTGCGTCGAGTAGACGGCGAGCATCTTGCCGTGCGCGTATGCGGCGTCGCGCGCGCCGTCGATGTTGACGACCGGATGCGGGCTCGTCGAGATTTCGTCGGCGATGTAGACGATCAGGCTGCGTTCGTCCTTCGATGGCTGGACGGCGTCGCGCGTCGACAGACGGTAGCCGAGATCGGTCGCCGCCTTCAGCACCTTGTTGCGCGTGGCTTCGGAAAATTTGGCGCCGGTGGCGTTGTTGAGAACGAGGGAAACAGTCGATTGCGACACGCCAGTGAGCTTGGCGATGTCGGTCATCGTCGGACGTCTTTGAGTTGATTTTTTCATTGAGCAGGCCGCGGGCGACAGCGGCAAAAGCAGGTGACGCCGAAGGCGTCGGCGGTCTGACGGTACCACTAATAATATGCGTCCGGCAACGCGCGCTAACCCGCGCGCGCCGGTTCGGTGAGGGGTCGCCGGATGGCTCGTTGATGCATAAATTATTACTAATAATATTGACGAAAGGCGCCGCGCCGTGCGATTCTCGGTCGCGCGAGCCGTGGGGCGCGCCGGCTGCGCCCGTCGCGCGGCATGTAACCGCAACCATCTTGCATGGGGCTGGAGTAAGCGCTAAAGCGCTAACTCCGACCGACAGAAGGCGTCTGCCGTCTTTCGAGATCAACAATGCGCAATGCTTTCCTGAATCCCTCTTCCGCCAGTGCGTCGGGCGACGCGGCGCTCGACGACCCGTCGCTCATCGCGCTTCGCAGCGGCAACACGGAACTCCGCGTGGCGCCGCGAATCGGCGGTTCGATCGCGGCGTACTTCGAAACGACCGCCGCGGGTCCGCTCCACTGGATGCGCCCCGCGACCCGCGCCGCGCTCGACGCGCGCAACCCGCTTCAGATGGCGAGTTTTCCGCTCTTCCCGTATTGCAACCGCATCCGCGACGCGCGTTTCGATTTCGACGGTCAGTCGATCGACCTCTCCGGCGACGGCAACACGTTCACCCATGCGTTGCACGGCAACGCGTGGCGGCGCGCGTGGCGCGTCGGCGCGCGGACCACAACGTCCGTCGAGCTGCATCTGGAACACACGCCCGACGGGTCGATTCCGGGCGACTGGCCGTTCGCCTATCAGGCGCGGCAGACGATCGAACTGATCGGCGACGTGCTGCGCGTGACGCTGAGCGCGCGCAACCTGGCCGATCGTGCGATGCCGTTCGGCATGGGACATCATCCTTATTACCCGCGCACGCCGAACACGGTGGTGAAGGCATCCGTCGATGCGATGTGGCACGCCGATCCGGACGTGCTGCCGACGCATCTGGGCGCGCACCCCGCCGTCGAAGCGCTGCGCGACGGAATGTCCGCGGACGCGTTCGATCTCGACAACAACTTCACGGGCTGGAAGCGCGAGGCGGTGATCGCGTGGACGGACGAGCATCGCAAGCTGACGCTCACCGCCGATGAAACTTTCGGGCAGATGGTGGTGTTCGCGCCCGCGAGCGAGGCGCTGCTGTGCGTCGAACCGGTGTCGAACACGACCGACTGCTTCAACTCGCCGGCTGACGCGCGGGAAAATGTCGGCGGCTGCGTGCTGGAACCCGGCGAGTCGATCACCGGCGTGCTGCACTGGACGCCCGCCAGGTACTAAACGGAGCCCGCCGCGCCGCGGCAGGGGGATTGCAAGAGCCTCAACCCACCTGCAGCCGCGCCATATACGGCAGATGGTCCGACAGCCACGCGGTTTCCTGCGCCGGCTGGATCCATTCGATCGGCTTCATGTCGCGCACGAACATCTTGTCGAGCGCGAGCGCCGGTGAGAACGCCGGGAACGTGCGCGCGGGCTCACCGAGCAGCGTCGCGACTTCGTGCAGACCGTGTTCGGCGAAAAGCGGCACGGAATCGTTGCGCCAGTCGTTGAAATCGCCGGCGAGCACGAGCGGGCCGGTCGGCGCTTCCTTCGCGATCCAGTGCGCGATCCAGTTCATCTGACGCAACCGGGCGGCGCGCGTGAGCGCGAGGTGCGCGCACAGCAGCGTCACCGAATGGCCGGCGAACGTCGCGCGCGCAACCAGCAGGCCGCGCCGCTCGAAGCGATGGGCGGAAATGTCCCAGCGTCCGCCCAGGTCGAGCGGATGGGGCGACAGAATGGCATTGCCGTGCCGCCACGACGGCTTGAACACGTTGGTGCCGAGCGCGATCTGCAATTGCAGCGCGCTCGCGATTTCGGTGGCCTGGCAATGCCAGATATCGTCGACGGGCTCGCCGAGCGGCGCGCCGAAATTCGTCGACAGCACCGGCGACGGCATTCGCCGCGCCATCGCTTCCTGCAGAAAATAGGCGTCCGCGTGGGTCGACTGAACCCAGCGTTGCATCGCCTGCCAGGCCTGCAGGCCAAGCGGCGAGCGACCTTTGTGGAGATTCCAGCTCACCGCGATGAAATCCGTGGGATGCGCGTTTTCGCGTATCAGTTCTTCGGGGTTTCGCATGCCGCGTTATCCGCTTCTTCTTTCGTCAATGTCAATGTCAGGGTTGGGTCGCGAGGCTCGCCTTGACGCGGTAGACCAGCGTCGGGTTCTTGTCGACGATCGTCCAGGTGACCCACTGGCCGTCCGGCACCGTCAGCCCGGGATGGCTCGCCGCAACCCGGCGCGGCTGTGGCGGCAGCTTGCAGCCCGTGTCGGTCTCGCGCGCGCCGGGTTCCTCGATGGTTTCCTGTGCCTCGATCGTGAGCGTGACTTCAGTCGCCGACGCCTGCAGCGGCGAAACCGTCAGCGTGCGCAACAGATCGATGCTGCCGCCCGGCGCGTCCTTGCAGCCGACGTTGTGCGTCACCACGTGGTGATGCGTATCCGTGCGCGCCTGGCCGACGGTCGTCGTGCCATCGAATGCGTCGATCTGCTGGCCGTCGCTCACGACCTGCAACTGCCACTGCACCGACTGCTGCGCGGGGCGCTGCTGCGCCTCCGCGTGAGTCTGGGCCATGAACGACGCAGCGCCGAGCATCACGGCAACGACGCGGGTTTTCCACATAAACAGTCTCCGGGAAAGCTGCTTCCGGCGGGAGGGACAGGCGCCCATCTTACGCCCGATCGGACAATCGATTTCTGACACGGGACGCGGAGCCGGGTTCGGCAACAGACTATTTCAGATGGTGACGCACGGGCCGCACTTCAACTGTTCCGACACCCGATTCGCCGTGGACGCACGCGGCGTTCCCGCCGTCGCGGACGGGTTTTCAGCGCGGTTGCGCGCGCGGTGGCGCTGTTAGCAGCACACCTTCCCGGCTGCTCGCTTGCAAGCGGACAGGGCGTCGATACACTGAAAATCAGGCGACGTCATGCCGGTGTCGCCGCGGCGGTGAAGCCCGGCACATACGCACAAAAACGGGGTGAGCGATGACGACAGCCATGGTCAGACAGGAAATCGCGGTGGCGTCGTTCAGCCAGGTCTATGACCTCGATCGGGTCGAGACGGCGTTGAACGAACTGAGCGATGGCGCGAACGACGCGCTGCGCGCCACCTACGAAATGATGCTGAAGGTCGGCAATCTGCGCTTTTGCGTGAAGCCGAACCGGATGCCGTCGATCGACGACCTGATTGGCGCGCTGCCCAACTTCGCGGAACCGCTCGACGACGTGCGCCGTCAGGTCGCGCTGTGTCTCGAAACCGAAGACCGCCTCGAGCTGATGCCGATTCTGCTGCTCGGCAATCCGGGCATCGGCAAGACACATTTCGCGAAGCAGCTGTCGCGGTTGCTCGGCACGTCGTATCACTACGTCGCGATGGGTTCGCTCACCGCCGGCTGGATTCTGTCGGGCGCGTCGTCGCAGTGGAAAAACGCGAAGCCGGGCAAGGTGTTCGAGGCGCTCGTGCGTGGCACGTTCGCGAATCCGGTGATCGCCGTCGACGAAATCGACAAGGCCACCGGAGACGCGCAATACGATCCGCTCGGCGCGCTCTACGCGCTGCTGGAGCATGACACGGCGCAGACATTCATCGACGAATTCGCCGAAGTGCCGATCAACGCCGCGCACGTGATCTGGATCGCCACCGCCAACGATGCGCGTGGCATTCCGGAGCCGATCCTGAACCGCATGAACGTCTACGAGATTCCGCCGCCCGACCGCGACGGCGCGCGCCGGATCGCGCAGGCGATCTATCACGAGATCCGCTCGGCGCACGGCTGGGGCCAGCGCTTTCCCGCCGAACTCGGCGACGCCACGCTCGATGCGCTCGCGCAGGCTTCGCCCCGGGAGATGCGTCGCGCGATCCTCAACGGGTTCGGCGCGGCGCGCATCGACAGGTGCGACGAGATCGGCGTCGCGCATATCCGGCTCGACACCGGCGCTCGTCGCAAGCCGATCGGTTTTTGAAAAATTGTCGTTCTGGCCGTGGTTTTTACGTTGTTTTATGCAAAAAACCGCCTTCGGGCGGTTTTTTCTGTCTGGGTGACTGGATTCGTGCGCATTTCATCGTTTCGGCTTCCGGATTATTCTTTTTACAGAAACAGTCAATTCATTTAATCGGCATGGATTTTTGATAGTCAGGGTCTACACTCATTCGACCGAAGTGCCTGCATTTGCGCATCGATGAACCACTTCAACGACTTCAGGAATCCATCATGAGAACCAGTTCTTTCGCATTGCTGTTTTCTGCCACGGTCGCCGCGCCCGTGCGTACGTCCCTTGTCGAAACGGCGCCGGCCGGCAGCCATTCGGCGCCTTCCGGATCGGGTAGCACGTCCGGCACCGCCGGCGCGGCTGACGCCCGGCGCGCCACCGCGATCAGCGAGCCGACCGCGCGCGGCTGATTTCCCTTCCGCTTTCCACCTTCCGCCCGGTCCCGGGCGCACCCGGTTGAACCCGATGCCCGCTGTCCACAAGATCGCGGGCGTTCTGCATTCTGAAGCCGACGTACAATTTTGATCAGTACAGGAAATCCGTTCGACAACGCGCGGTGCGACGCGCGAAACGGCGCATCCTGTTTTTCGGAATTCATCGGTCGATCAGGTAGCGCGGGTAAAAGTCGCGTCAAGGGACATGGACCAAATCGAATGTGTAGTGATCGGCGCAGGCGTGATCGGCCTCGCCGTGGCGCGCGCGCTGGCGGCGCGTGGACGGGAAGTGATCGTGCTCGAAGCGGCCGAAGCCATCGGCGTCGGGACGAGCTCGCGCAACAGCGAAGTGATTCACGCAGGCCTCTATTACCCGCGCGGCTCGCTCAAGGCGTCGCTGTGCGTGCGCGGCCGCGAAATGCTCTACGACTATTGCGAGACGCGTGGCGTGCCGCATCGACGCTGCGGCAAGCTGCTTGTCGCGACGGCGCGCAACCAGGTGCAGCAACTCGACGGCATTCTTGCGCGCGGCAAGGAAAACGGCGTGTTCGACCTCGTGCGCATCAGTGGTGACGAGGCGCGTGCGCTCGAACCGGCGCTCGAATGCGTGGATGCGGTGTTCTCGCCGCAGACGGGCATCGTCGACAGCCATCAACTGATGCTCGCGCTGCAAGGTGACGCCGAGCGCGGCGGCGCGATGTTCGCGTTTCACGCGCCCGTCGACACCATCGAGGCGAACAACGGACGCTTCGTCATCAAGGTCGGCGGCGCCGCACCGACGACGATCAGCGCCACATGCGTCATCAACAGCGCCGGCCTGCAGGCGAACCGGCTCGCGTGCAGCATCCGTGGTCTCGATGCGCGGCACGTGCCGCCGCTTTATCTGGCGCGCGGCAACTACTTCAGCGTGTCCGGGCGCACGCCGTTCAACCGGCTGATCTACCCGATGCCGAACGAGGCCGGGCTCGGCGTTCATCTGACGCTCGACCTGGGCGGCCAGGCGCGGTTCGGCCCGGACGTCGAATGGGTCGACACGATCAACTATGACGTCGATCCGCATCGCGCCGAGTCGTTTTACGCCGCGATCCGCGCGTACTGGCCGCAATTGCCGGATGGCGCGCTGCAGCCGGCGTACGCGGGCATTCGTCCGAAACTCTCCGGCCCCGGCGAGCCCGCGGCCGATTTCCTGATCCAGGGGCCGGCCGCGCATGGCGTGCGCGGACTCGTCAACCTGTTCGGCATCGAATCGCCCGGGCTGACGGCCTCGCTGGCGATCGCGCAGCGCGTCTGCGAACTGGCCGGGCGCGTGTGACGTACAGGGTGCGCTTCGGGTGAGGGGAGTTCAGGTCGCGATCCGTGAACCGCTCGAAGCGTTCAGTTTCTGGTGGCTTTGGGAAAGCGCTTGAGAAAAGGGGCGCCACGCAAAAATCAGGGCATGTGTCGAGGCCAGATTGAAATGTCAATTCGTCGATAACGTGCGGCGCATGCGGTTGCTCATTGTTTGCGCGATGCCTATGGCTTTTGTTTTATGAGTGCGGTGAGTGTCTCCACGCTGTTCATCCATGAAACGGTCGTTGGGCAGCGCCACGAGACAAGGTTTTGGATCGAGGTGTAGTAGTCCATCAGGTTGTACGAAATGATGGGTTCGTGATGGGCGATCCGGTTTCTCAATTTCCGCAGCTTTTCCAGCTCGGTCGCCATCAGGGTCCGGCACTGGCCCACCGAATGCGTCGCGGGATCCGGGAGGTAGGGGAAAACAGTGCGCAGGTACGGAGTCCAGAGCCGGCCGTCATGACGTTTCGTGAGCATTTGCGACCAGAAGGCCATTTTCAGTTCCGCGACAATCTTCCCTGTTGCACCCTGAGGAAATTTTTTCTGGGTATTGATCAGTTCACGCTGGGGATTGAAGCCATATGACGGGTTGGGCAAGCTGGTTTCAAATGCGGCGACCCATGGCCAGTCCGCGCCGTAGCGCCGTTCAATGGCATCACAGATGCCATTGCGAACGGTGACTTCGCAAATTTGCAGGGGCGTCAGGAATGCGCCCGAGACCTGCGCATTCCATCCATACAGCTTGATCGGATAAAGCGCGTCCGTATTTCCGGCGCTGGCGGCTGCCTGGATATAGGTTCCGAGCCGGGCGGGCGATAGCGCCAGGGTGATGGCGTCAAGTTCCGCCTGAGATAGGACTAGTGACATCTGTTGACCATACCGTTGATAGTGGTTATCCTCTGCCTCATTAGCTCCGGGTCTTGTTGGCGAAAGCCTCCCCCTGGAGACAAGCGACAAAAAACGGCCCACTTCGGTGGGCCGTTTTCATTCCTGGGCCAGATTCTGCCGGGTCGCCAGCTACGGAGTGCCGCCACTCCATGCAGCTTCATCTCCCACTGCAAGCCCCCAGCGCCTACGCCATGGTTATATCGTGGGCACTGCAGGCTTCGTTTTGCCCGTTCGCAAAGAACGATCGCGAAAACATCGAGAAGGGCCTGCGCGTCCCACACGAATTCGCTTATCTCTGGCATTTGGGCTGACCTGCGCGCGCTTCATTGTTATTCTTGGGGACCGCTGTCGTTAGAACGGCGTTCAGTTCAATAACATGGAGTGAGTCCCCCATGAAGTCATCCCGTCGTACGTTTCTGATCACGAGCATCGGTGTTGCATCGTCGCTCGCGCTTTCCCGCCAGGCGTTCGCCGACGCCCCGAAAGTCACCGAAAACGATCCGACCGCGCAGGCGCTCGGCTACAAGACAGACGCCAGCAAGGTCGACAAGGCGAAGTACGCCAAATACGCGGCCGGCCAGGATTGCGGCAACTGCAGCTTCTATCAGGGCAAGGCGAGCGACCCGTATGCCGGTTGCCCGATGTTCGCCGGCAAGCAGGTGGCCTCGACCGGCTGGTGCAGCGCATATAACAAGAAGGCCTGATCGTCTCGCGGGCCCCACTGCTGCTGGATCTTGCAGAAGAGCAGAGCAGAATCGTCCCCGCGAAGCGGTTTCGCAGGACCAGCAGGCGCCGGTCGCGTAATGCGGCCGGCGCTTTTTTATAGTTGAAAACACCTACGACGATCTTTACACTCGCAGGGCATTTGCGATGGACGCGCTTGCCGGTGGCTTGCCAACCGGCGGCAACGCACGACGGGAGACCTTACGAAGGCTGGAGATCCGGATGGCACACGCGTCAAAAGAAACGTCGAAGGGTGCGCTGAAAATCGCATCAACACGCACGTCAGCAAGCGCATCAAAAGGCGCATCGAAACAGGCACTGAAAAGCCTCAATACGCGCGCGGTGATCGCGGCTGTCATCGGCAATGCGCTCGAATGGTACGACTTCGTAGTATTCGGCTTCCTCACGGTTGTCATCGCCGAACTGTTTTTTCCTTCCGGCAGCGAATATTCGTCGCTCCTTCTCACCACCGCGAGCTTTGGCGTCGCGTTCGTCATGCGGCCGGTCGGCGGCATCGTGCTGGGTCTGTACGCGGACCGCGCGGGTCGCAAAGCGGCGCTCTCGCTTGTCATCGCGCTGATGACACTCGGCATTTTCCTGCTAGCGATTGCGCCGCCGTATTCGGCGATTGGCATCGGCGCGCCGGTCATGATCGTCGTGGGCCGGCTGCTGCAAGGCTTCTCCGCAGGCGGCGAATTCGGCAGCTCGACGGCGCTCCTGATCGAAGCCGCGCCGTTTTCAAAGCGCGGTTTTTACGGCAGCTTCCAGATGGCGAGCCAGGCCGCCGCGCTGCTGCTCGGCGCGATAGTGGGCGCGGCGGTGACGCGCGGCCTTTCACCCGAGGCGCTCAGGTCATGGGGCTGGCGCGTGCCGTTCATCGTCGGCCTCGTGATCGGGCCGATCGGGTTTTACATTCGCCGCAATCTTGCCGATTCCGAAGCGTTCCTGCACGCGAAACAGACCGCCCGACGCGCGACGCTCGGCGAAGTCTTCAAAAGCCACAGCCGCGAAATTCTGTGCGGACTCGGCTCGGTGATCGCGCTGACGGTGACGATCTATGTGCTCATCAGCTATCTGCCGACGTTCGCGGTGAAGCAACTGAAGCTGCCGTACGCGGATTCGTTTCGTGCGCTGATCGTGGGCAACCTGCTGTTGACCGTGCTGTGTCCGGTAGCGGGCGCGCTCTCCGATCGCATCGGACGCAAGGGCCTGTCGCTGTGGTCGCTGATCGTCACGCTCGTGATGATCTATCCGCTTTTCTCGTGGCTCGAAGCCGCGCCGAGTATCTCGAAGCTGGTCCTCGTGCAGGCGATGCTCTCGGTGGCGCTGTCGGGTTACTTCGGCCCGTTCGGCGCGATGATCGCGGAACTGTTCCCGGCGAACGTGCGCTCCACCGGGTTATCGCTCGCCTACAACATCGCGGTGATGGTGTTCGGCGGCTTCGGACCGTTCTTCGTGACATGGCTCATCAAGACGACCGGCACGCCGCTCGCGCCGACTTACTACGTGATGGGCGGCCTCGCGATTTCGATCGTCTCGGTGGCGTGCATTCCTGCGATGCGCCACGCGGACCTCGACGCGCGCCGCAAGCCGGCTTGAAATCGCGGACGTCGAAAGACGCAAGACGCGAGGCGCGCGACTGCGACAACCCGCGCGATCGATCAGCCGCGCGCCTGCATCAACGGCGGACGACGGTCGAACCACGGACGTGCCGCCTCGAGCTGCGCGGCAAGACGAAAGAGCGTTGCTTCGCCGCCGTCGCGCGTGGCGAACTGCACGCCGACGGGCAGTCCGCGCGCGTTCCAGTAAAGCGGCACCGACATCGCGGGCTGCCCCGTCAGATTGAAGAGCTCCGTGCAGCCGGCCCACGCGAACGCCTTGTTCGACGCTTCCGCCAGCATTTTCTTCATCAGCGCTTCGATGGGCATCGTGGTGAGCGCGTGCATCTGCATGCGTTCGACCTGCGTCGGCAGCATCTCGCCGATCTTGATCGGCGCGGCCGCGAGCGTCGCGCACAGGATCACGTCGTAGCGCGTCAGCAGGTCGGCCATTTTCGCGGTGATGCGCTGCTGTTCTTCCAGCGCGCCGGGCAATGCCCGCTCGCCGAGCTTGAGGCCGATGTGCGCCATCGCCCATGAGGCAATTTCGAATTCGCCGCGCTGCGGTTTGCGTCCTGTCGTGCGCTCCGCGTCCAGCACGACTTCTTTCGCGATCACCGACCAGATCGTCAAAAACGCATGCCGGACCGCGTCGAAATCGATTCCCAGCGAAACCGGTTCGACATGGTGGCCGAGCGACGTGGCGAGCTGCGCGGCGTCTTCGAGCGCGGCGCGCGCGTCGGCCGACAGCGTGGGCGCGAGCATCGGCTCGGTGACGTAGGCGATGTGGAGCGGCTTGCACGGCTCGCGGGTGGCGCCGAGAAACGTGCCCGGCGCGCCCTGGGGCTGCGCGGCATTGCCGGCGGTGAGGTCGAGCAGCAGCGCGCTGTCGCGCACGCTGCGCGACACGGCGTGATCGACGCCGAGCTCGCCTGGCTTCTGCACGGACCCGGGCGGTTGCCTGCCGCGTGACGGCTTGAGGCCGAACAGGCCGCAGCACGACGCGGGAATGCGGATCGAGCCGCCGCCGTCGGACGCATGCGCGATCGGCACGATGCCGGCGGCGACCGCGGCCGCCGCGCCGCCGCTCGAACCGCCGGGCGTGTGATCGAGGCTCCACGGGTTGCGGCACGGGCCGAACAGTTCGGGCTCCGTGTAGGGCATCTGGCCGATCTCGGAGGTGCTCGTCTTGCCGAAGATATTGAGTCCGGCGGCCCGGCTCAGCGTGACGACCGGCGCGTCTTCGGCGGGCACGAAGTAGCGGTAGTGGCGACTGCCGAGCGACATCCGCAGGCCGGCGACAGGCGCGAGATCCTTGATCAGATAAGGCACGCCGGCAAGCGCGCCGCCCGCGTCACCGTCACCGTTGTACCGGGCGGCGCCGCTGGCGTTCGCCGCACCGGCCGGCGCGGACGCGGACGCAGAAGCCGAGGCACGCTGGCGCGCGGCGTCATAGTCCTTCAGCACGAGCGCGTTGATCGCGGGATTGACCGCTTCGGCGCGGGCGATCGCGGTGTCCAGCAACTCGCGCGCGGTGACTTCGCGCTTGCGCACGAGTTCGGCGAGGCCGATGGCGTCATGAGACAGATAATCGGATTGCACGACCGGCGCCCCCGCGGATGAGTGGTGATATGGACGGTGTCGGGATGACGTCTGTATTGAATACCGGACGAATCCCTGCTCGCGCGCCGCGGCTCCCGGCGGCATGACGAAGCATGCCGCCGGCGATTCCCGCGTGACACGCGATGAAAACGGTTTACAGGTGCTCGCCGAGGAACGTCAGCGTGCGGCCGTGCGCGAGCGCGGCGGCGCGCGGGTTGTACGAGTCGCGGTCCGTGCAGTTGAAGCCGTGATCGGCGTTCGGATACAGATGGAATTCGACGTCGCTGTGGCCGACGAAGCGCTCCTTCACCTGGCCCACCGCGTCGAGCGGAATACCGTGGTCGAGTTCGGCGTAGTGAAACTGCATCGGCACCTTGATCTTCGATGCTTCCTCGAGCTGGTTCTGGATGCCGCCGCCGTAGTAGGACACGGCGGCGTCGATGGTGCCCTGTGCGGCCGCGAGATACGCGAGCCGGCCGCCGAAGCAGTAGCCGATCGCCGCGATCTTGCCCTTCACTTCCGGCCGTGCGCGCAGCGCCGCGGCGCTTGCGCCGATGTCCGCGACGGCGAGACCGACGTCCGTCTTTTGCAGGAGCCCGATGCCCTTGTCGCGGTCCGCGCCCGTATAGGTCAGTTCCACGCGCGGCTGCGTGCGCCAGAAGATGTCCGGTGCGAGCGCGACGTAACCGTCCTGCGCATATTGATCGGCGACAGCCCGGATGTGGCTGTTCACGCCAAAAATTTCCTGAATGATGATGACGGCCGGACCCGATCCGCGCTTCGGCAGCGCCAGATAGCCCTGAAAGCTGTCATTGCCGGCAGCGATGTCGATCCATTGGGAAGTCACGCTCACGTCGATCTCCTTGAAGGGGTTGAAGCCATGACGGCAAAAGCGGGCGGTCAGTGTGCCACCAAACGCGGCCTGCTGCAGGCGCCCCCGGCGCGCCGCGACGGACCGCCTGCCGGTCGCGCGCACGGAACTGGCGCCGGCGCCGCATGATCGACGTCCCGACGGCGGAATTCGCCGCGTTTGCGCAGTGATCGAAAGAGTGCCGGCGTATTCGAAACATTAACGGTAATGGCGGCGCCAACCTTTAGCGCAATCCTTATAGAGCAAACCCTCGTATCGCGCAAACCCGCGCCGGCTATGCATTTCCGTGGGCCGGCGAAGCGCCGGTTTAAGGCGTGTGGGATAAACGCTATTAGTAGTGATCCCACTTTCTCAAAAAATTCCCGCAAATTAATTTGATGGCCTACACTTGCGCGCAAGTACGGGTAGCCATCTGCCAAAAACAGACCGGCTGACGTGCTGGCCAAGTGCATGAACGATGCAACCGGCGTGGTCGTCCACGGGATGAAGACACGTCCAGGAAGCGGGGAACACAGGGCGATTACGTTGTTTTTGGGACCGAAACTGGAGACTTACATGAACATCAAGATTCAAAAGCTGTTGCCGATCAGCGCTGCGGCGATGCTGTTCGCAACGTTGGCAACATCGGCTGTGGCCGACACGATCGTCAAGATCGGTCACGTTGCGCCGCTGACGGGCGGTATCGCTCACCTGGGTAAGGACAACGAAAACGGCGCACGTCTGGCAGTTGAGGAAATCAATGCAAAGGGGCTGACGATCGGCGGCCAGAAGATCACGCTCGAACTGGACGCGCAGGACGACGCAGCTGACCCGCGTACGGCTACGCAGGTCGCACAGAAGCTGGTCGACGACAAGGTCGTGGCAGTGGTGGGCCACCTGAACTCGGGCACGTCGATTCCGGCATCGAAGATCTACAGCGATGCGGGCATCGTGCAGATCTCGCCGTCGGCAACGAACCCGGCTTACACGCAACAGGGTTTCAAGACGACGTACCGCGTCGTGGCAACCGATGCGCAGCAAGGTCCGGCGCTGGCGAACTACGCAGCCAAGACCATGAAGATGAAGAGCGTCGCGATCGTCGACGACTCGACCGCTTACGGTCAGGGTCTGGCAAACGAATTCGAGAAGACCGCCAAGTCGCTCGGCCTGAACGTGATGTCGCATGACGCGACGA
The DNA here is from genome assembly GCF_900107685.1 of Paraburkholderia sartisoli. Classification (GTDB taxonomy): domain Bacteria; phylum Pseudomonadota; class Gammaproteobacteria; order Burkholderiales; family Burkholderiaceae; genus Paraburkholderia; species Paraburkholderia sartisoli. The sequence continues at coordinate 25,426 of NZ_FNRQ01000001.1, forward strand.
ACGACAAGGCTGTCGACTTCCGCGCGATTCTGACGAAGATCAAGGGCGAAAACCCGGACGCGATCATGTACGGCGGCATGGACGCAACCGGCGGCCCGTTCGCGAAGCAAGCCAAGCAGCTTGGCCTGCGCGCGAAGGTGCTGGCTGGCGACGGCGTGTGTACCGACAAGCTGTCGGACCTGGCCGGCGACGCAACCGACAACATCGTCTGCTCGGAAGCCGGCATGGCGCTCGAGAAGATGGCGGGCGGCGCTGCGTTCCTCGCCAAGTATCAGAAGCGTTTCGGTCAGCCGATCCAGATCTACGCTCCGTTCACGTATGACGCTGTGTACATCATCGTCGACGCGATGAAGCGTGCGAACTCGACGGATCCGGCAAAGATCCTGGCAGCGATGCCGAGCACCGACTACAAGGGTGTGATCGGTGAAACCACGTTCGACTCCAAGGGCGACCTGAAGCACGGCGTGATCTCGCTGTACGACTACAAGGGCGGCAAGAAGACGCTGCTCGACGTGGTGAAGATGTAATACCGGCGTTCGATGGGGACCAGGTTCGCCTGGTCTCACGCGAAGTCACGAAAGGCACGCGAAGCGCAAGTTTCGCGTGCCTTTTCTTTGGCTGCGGCAATCAGATTTTCAGCCAGCGCAGCACCCTGGGGCCGGCGATCGCCACGAGCGCCGCGCACAGCGCGACCACCGAAAGGCCGACCGGCAGACTCGTCACCTGCGTGACACCCCCGATCACAACCGGCCCGAGCAGCAAGCCGAAGTATGCGAGCCCCGCGACGTGCGCGAGCCCTTCGGCCGCGTGGACGCCTTCGACGCGCGCGGCTGCCGCGAACAGCACCGGCATCATGTTCGCGAGCCCGAGACCCATCAGCGTAAAGCCGGTTAGCGCGGCCACCGGATACGGCAGCAGCAGCGCGCCGATCATGCCGGCGCACGCAAGCGATGCGCTTGCCATGATCAGCTGCGGCGCGCCAAAGCGGGCGCGCACGGTGTCGCCCGCGAAGCGCGCGGCGGCCATGCCGCCCGAAAACGCGGCGTATGCCGCGCTGGCGACGGCCGGCGTCGACAGCACGACGTCGCGCATATAGACGGTCGCCCAGTCGTACATCGCGCCCTCGGCGACGAGCGCGATCAGCGCGATGCCGCCCAGCGCCCACAGCGCGGGCGAGCGCCAGCGGTTCACGCGCGGCGTGCCGGCGTCGGCCCGTTCGTGATGCGGCACGTGCGGCAGCACGGCGGGACACGCGACCACCAGCACCAGCGCGCACAGCCCGCCCGCGAGCAGCAGATGCACCGCCGGCGCCATGCCCCACGACAGCACCGCGCCGCCCACCACCGCGCCGGCCATCCCGCCCACGCTGAACACGCCGTGCAGCGACGACATGATCGGCCGTGCCAGCGCTTCCTCGACCGCGCTGGCCTCGGCGTTCATCGCCACGTCGAGCGTCGCCATCGCCGCGCCGAACACGGCCAGCACGGCGAGCAACATCCAGTACATCGGCACGACGAGAATCAGCATGCCGGCAAACGACATCACCAGCCCGCCCGCCAGACACGCGCGTCGCGTGCCGACGCGCGCGATCCATTTCGCGTTGGTCGTCATCGCGACGATCGATCCGACCGCGACGGCGAGCAGCGCAAAAGACAGCATCGCGGGATTCAGGTGAAAACGGTCGCGCACGGTGGGCACGTGGACACCCCACGAGCCGTACATCATGCCGGCGACGAAGAAGAGCGCCATCGTTGCATGGCGTGCGCGTTCGCGCGCGGCGTCTGGCAGATTGCTGTGAGCGGCGGGCGGGGTGGCGAAAGCGGAAGGACGGTCGGACACGGAATTTCCGTTCTGAAAGAGAAAGCGCGCTGAAAGCGAAATGACGATTCTATCGAAGCAGCCAGACCCACGTGTGAATCCGCTGAACTAATATCTACTTCTACGTCGATTCGCCGGCACGCATTGAAACCGGCGCCGACGTTTTCACGCCCCTTTCCGAGGTCGTCCGCTTGAATATTCCCGCACACGCACCGCTGCATCTGCTTCATCAGGTCGCCGTCGGCACCCTGGCCACGCATGCGCGTCAGCCTCAAGGGTATCCCTATCCGACCGTCCTGCCGTTCGCACCCGATGCGCATCACCGGCCGATGATCCTCGTCAGCCGGCTCGCGGAACATACGCGCAACCTGCAGGCCGACCCGCGCGCCGGGTTCCTGGTCGTGCATGCACCCGAAGGCGACGTGCTGAACAGCCCGCGCGTCACGCTGCTCGGGGCTTTCGAAGCGGTCGATCCCGCGCCGGAACGCGTGCGGCGCTATCTGCGCTATCACCCGGACGCCGGACAGTATCTGGCGCTTGGCGATTTCACGTTCTGGCAGATGTCGCTGGAGCGGATCCGCTATATCGGCGGCTTTGGCGCGATGGGCTGGCTCGACGCAAGCGATCTCGATCCGCTCGATCCGCTCTCACCGGATGAAGAATCCGCGCTGACGGAATTCTTTGATCACCATCCGGGGCGCGGCGGCGAACTCGAGCTTGCGGGCATCGACCGTTATGGCGTCGACCTGAAAATCGGCGGCCATCGCACGCGCTTTATGTTCGACGCGCCGAAAATGGATTCCACGAGCCTGCACGACGCACTGGCGGATTGCATCGAGCGACACGCCGATTAAATGCCTTGTTTCGGGAAAACACCTAAACAAACAGTTTGAAGGTTAGCGCCCGCGCCGCTATTTACCTTGATATTAGAGAAAGTTCTCATGGCGTGAAATGTTCCGGTTAAATATTCGGATTTATTTTCATGGCCTGGGAGGTAACCCGATATTCACGGGATGACCCGTACTCTTCTTCAGGGAAATATGAATTGTCATCAGATGCCAGATTCGTGAACGTGAAGGCGGTACGTGAAGCATTCTGAAACAGGCAATAATAATTTTCTTCAACGGCTTTTCTCCCGTTTCTATTTTGTGTTAATCTCGCCAGCAAAATTCCGAGGCATGAACGCGTACAAACACCCACAAGCAGCGAGCGGGCAAAAGACCGGTAGCTGATTAACCGAACGACAAGGGAATCTATGTCTTCCTACAAGGAACTACTCGCTCAGCGAGAGAAGCTGGAAAAGCAGATCGAAGAAGCGAAGTCGCGTGAATATGCGGAAGTGCTGAACGAAATCAAGCAGAAAATGGCCGACTACGGCATTACCCTTGCCGAGCTCGGTGGCGGTCGTGGCAAGGCGGCGAAGGTTGGCCGTCCGCGCGCCGGCGTGGCGCCGAAATATCGCGATCCGGATAGCGGCAGCACCTGGTCCGGCCGTGGCAAGCCGCCGCGCTGGATTGCAGGCAAGGATCGCGAAAAGTTTCTGATCGCACGATAAGCACAGCCAGTTTCGACCGGTTGCCGTGCAGGGTTCGAATCGCTAAACGATTACCGCAACCGGGAAAACCGCGCTACCGCAAGGAGCGCGGTTTTTTATTGCCCGCGTTTTGACGCGTCGCTCACGCGCCACGCGCCTGGCATTGCTCTGGCGACCGGAATACGAATGCTTCGTGTTTTTATAACCGGCTGATTTAAAAGGGGAATTTTTTGATAATTAACTTCCGTGTCCCGCGATGCCCGGTAAAATAAACCCATTCAGTATTTTCCTTTCATTTTGTATGCCGCTCACCGCCGTCGATTCTTCCGCCGAAAAACATCAGGTTGCACGCCGGAGCACGTCCGTCAGTATCGTGCTCAATGCCGTGCTGATGTCGCTCCAGATTGCGATTGGTGTGATTGCCCACTCGCAGGCGCTCGTTGCAGACGGCGTGCATTCGCTTGCCGATCTGGTTTCCGATTTCGTCGTGCTGTTCGCAAACCGGCATAGCGGTGCGAAACCCGACGCCGATCACAATTACGGCCACAGCCGCTATGAAACCGTGGCGTCGCTGTTTCTCGGCGGCTTGCTGATCGCCGTGGGCGTCGGCATGTTGTGGCGCGCCGGAACGCGTCTCGCCAGTCTCGACGATATCCCGGCCGTCCATATGAGCGCGTTCGTTGTCGCGGTGGTGGTGCTCGTTTCGAAGGAAAGCCTCTTTCGCTACATGCTGCGCGAAGCGAAACGCGTGCGCTCGGCCATGCTCGTCGCCAACGCGTGGCACGCGCGCTCGGACGCGGCGTCGTCGCTTGTCGTCGCGCTCGGCATTCTCGGCAGTCTCGCGGGTGTGCGTCTGCTCGATCCGATCGCGGCGGCGATCGTCGGCTTCATGGTTGCCCGCATGGGCTGGGTATTCGGCTGGGAGGCGCTTCAGGATCTGTCCGACCGCGCACTCGACGAAGCCTCCGCCGACGACGTGCGCGCGCTCCTGATGGCCACGCCCGGTGTGCGTGACGTGCATGAACTGCGCACGCGCAAGATGGGCGACTTCGCGCTCGTCGACGCGCACATTCTGGTGGACCCGGGCATTTCGGTTTCGGAAGGGCATTACATCGCGGAATCGGCGCGCATCAGTGTGCTGAAAGACCAGCGCGTGCTCGATGCGCTGATTCACGTCGATCCTGAAAACGATGCGCTCGCGAGGCCACCCGTCAATCTGCCGCCGCGCGCGCAGGTCGTCGCCGCGATCGAAGCCGCGTTCGCGGCGCATCAGATGAAGCCGCAGGCGATCAACCTTCACTATCTCAGCACAGGACTGGACGTCGAGGTGACGCTGCCGCCCGCTACCGGCGACGGTCATGCGTCGGAGGGCGTCCAGCTTGCCGGGTCGCTCGATCTGGACGGCCTGAAGCGCAGGCTCGGCGCGCGCAGGTTGAGCGTCGCGCGGGCGCTGGCCGTTGTCGATGCGTCAGCGGCGCAATCGGGCGCTGCGGGTGGCGCGGATGAACGGATAGCGCCGGACGCGCAACGTCTCGAACACGAGCGTCACGACGCGGATTGAACCGGCCAACCGACCCAACCGCCCGGCCGCGCATGAGCCCAGCCGCGTGTCGCAATGCGAGGTTCAGTTCAAGGGCGCGGTGGCCGACGGCCGTTTAAAGCGGCAATTGCGTATCGAACTTGATTTCACGCAGCACGACGCTCGTGCGCACCTGTGCGACGGCGGGAATCTTGAAGATGCGCTCATGCAGAAACGCGTCGTACGCCTTGATGTCGGGTGCCACGATTTTAAGGATGTAGTCGGATTCGCCGGTTGTGCTGTAGCACTCGGTGACTTCGGGGCAGGTTGCGATCTCACGCTCGAACTGTTCGACGCCGCCTTCCGTGTGGCGCGTGAGATGGATGTGCGCGAGCGCGCAGACGTGCAGGCCAAGCTTCTCCCGATCGAGCAGCGCGGTGTAGCGCTGGATCACGCCGGACTGTTCCATATCCTTGATCCGGCGCCAGCACGGTGTGCTCGAAAGCCCGACCTGATCGGAGATTTCCTGCACGGAACGGCGTGCGTCGAGCTGCAAGAGGCGCAGGATTTTTTGCGAGAACGTATCGAGTGTCAACTGCGCCTCCGTTTTTGCTTCGCCATGTCCCTGAATCTGAATGGTAGAGCCCACAAAAACGAAACGCAATGTAAAACGCGGTTGACGAGGGAGATTACCTAATTTGCCGGTTCGTCGGCGACGTTTTGTCCTGAGGCGTCCCTATCAGCGGCTTGTGCAGCGGATTGTTGCGTGGCACGCAATTCCGCCAGCATGTTGCAGAAAAGGGCGCCCTGTTCGATCGCGTCGTCCAGCGCTACGTGGGTGTGCGGATGGTCGTCGAACCAGTGCTTCGGAAAGCGCGGTTTGATGCACTTGCGGTACGGCAGCCCCGTCATCGCGAACGCGAGCGTCTTGATATCGAGCGCAGACCACGAGAATGGGCAGCGCCCCGTGAAGCGCATCATGTACCAGAACATGAACGTGAAATCGAAGCCCGCGGGCATCGCGACGAACACCGGCTTGCCTGGCAACGCTTCGACCCATTCGACGTAGGCATTGAGCGCCGCCTCGGGTTGCTGCAGGTCCTTGCGGCATGCCGCCCACGCGTCCGGCTGGGTTTGCCACCACGCGGCCTGCACCGGATGCGGCGCCGCGCCTTCCAGCAGTTCCAGGTTCGCGGAAAAAGTCGCGATCAGCTTTTTGTCGGCGGTGTAGGCCGCCGAGGCGAAACTCAACATGGAATGCGGACCGGGAATCGGGCCGTCCGCTTCGACATCCGTGCTCACATAGATTTCGGCGGTCATGCGCTGGCTCCGTCCGCGACGTACGGATTCGTGCGACGTTCGGCGCCGAACGTCGACGTGGGTCCGTGACCGGGGACGAACGTCACGTCGTCACCGAGCGGCCAGAGTTTTTCGCGGATCGCGCGGATCAGCTCGCCGTGGTTGCCGCGCGGAAAATCGGTGCGGCCGATCGAACCGGCGAACAGCACGTCGCCGACGATCGCAAGCCGGTGCCCGCGGCTGAAGAAAACCACATGGCCCGGCGTATGCCCCGGGCAGTGGTAAACCTCGAGCGTTTCATTGCCGAAGCTCACGGTTTCGCCGTCCTGCAGCCAGCGGTCGGGCACGAACGCCTGCGCCGCCGGAAAGCCGAAGCGCGCGCTCTGTGCCGGCAACTGGTCGATCCAGAAACGCTCGTCTTCATGCGGACCCTCGATCTTCACGCCGTAATGATCGGCCAGCGTTTTCGCGCCGGCGCAGTGATCGATATGGCCGTGGGTGAGCAGCACCTTTTCGACCGTCACGTTCTGCCGCCCGACTTCCCGCTGGATGATGTCGAGATCGCCGCCCGGATCGACGACGACGGCGCGCCCGGTCGCTTCGCAGACAAGCAGTGAACTGTTCTGCTGGAACGGGGTGACAGGAATCAGGGTGACTTTCATAGGGACGCGAGGCCGCTGCAAAACCCCGATTGTACCGGCCGCCGGAAGCCGCCGCCGCCCGGCCAGATGGCATATCGACAATGCCTGTTTTTGCACCCATAGTGAAAATGAATGACGGATTGGGGCTGTCCGGGGCGCGGAAGATATGTTTTCGGTATAATGCGCCCATCATGCACGGAAGCCGTGCTGTCAATTGGCGATATGTCACCTTTTTTGATCGGGTGTTTTAGTCGCGTCAAGTTTGTGCCGTGCTGTTTTGACGGCAAATCAAGCATCGACTGAGGTCGATGCGCACGTCTTGTCCAGCCAGGCGCAACGCGTCTGCAACGGCCTAGCTGCCGTGCCGCTGGATGGGGCCTACGCCGCCGTTCCTGCCCGCCTTTCATGGCGCGCAAGAACGTGATTGCCACGTTCGATGGCGGCTTGTGGGGTCTGGTCAGGCTGCCGGGGACAGGTTGCGCCAGACGTGAAAACTAACCGTGCGGTAGCGGCAGAGTATGTCGCATCCGGGCTTTCAAAGCTCTGCGCAAAAAGGCGCAGCGTTTTGCTTTGCCCTTGCCGCCGGAGTCGCAGGCAACTCGCAGCGATCGCGAGATGCGGCTCGACAATGTGAATACACGTCTTATGAATACTCGACTACCCCGACGTATCGGGAGTCTTTTGGCTTTTCTGGTCATGACCGGGTGCGCGATGCCGCCAGGTCCGGCCACCCAGACCAGCGGCGCGCCGCTGGCCACGAAGGATGCGCGCACGGCCAGCAACGGCGCGCCACAATCGTTCGGCAAGACTACGACCTTCGACAATCCGTCCGCCGACAGCGGCAAGTCGCTCGCCGACGCCGCGCCGATCGACGACAAGAGCCCCGACGTTTCGGATTTCCATCAGACTGGACGGGCCTCGTGGTATGGCCGCTTCTTCCATGGCCGCAAGACGGCCAATGGCGAGCGCTATAACATGCACGCGCTTACCGCGGCCCACAAGACGCTGCCGCTCGGTTCCTACGTTCGTGTGACGAATCCGGCGACGTCGCGCTCGGTCGTGGTTCGCATCAACGACCGCGGTCCGTTCGTGCGCGGCCGTGTGATCGATCTTTCGTATGCGGCCGCGACGGCGCTCGACATGGCGCACGTGGGCACCGCGCGCGTGACGATCGAAGGGTTGTCGCCGCAGGAAGCGCGCGTCGAGCTGAACAAGGAAACGCTGGCTATGAATTCCTCCGGCGCGGACAAGTAAGCCGGAAGTGCGCGCTCGCTGAACCCGTGTCAGCGGGTGAATGCTTCAACGAAGGGCCGCCGCTGTGCGGCCCCTAGTCTTTTCTGAGCGCAAGCGCGCGCGTGTACAGCGCGTTGCGCGACGCGCCCGTGATGGCGGCCGCCACTTTCGCGGCGCTGCTCACCGACATTTCTTCCATCAGGATGCCGAGCAGGGCATCGTGATCGGTCTCGCCTGACGCTTCGCGCGGCGCGCCTTCCACCACCACCACGAACTCGCCACGTTGACGGTTCGGATCGGCCACGAGCCACGTTGGCCCTTCGGCCAGGGTGCAGCGATGCAGCGACTCATGTAACTTCGTCAGCTCACGTGCAATGAGCAGCCGGCGGCTGCCGCCGAATGCTTCGGCGAGCGCCTCGACGGTTTCGACGATGCGATGCGGCGCCTCGTAGAACACCAGCGCGTGCGGGTAAGCGGCAAGTTCGGCGAGCGCGGTTGCGCGCTGTTTTGCCTTGGGCGGCAGAAAGCCGATAAACGAAAACGTGGCGACCCAGTCGCCCGCGGCGCTCAGTGCCGTGGCAAGCGCGCTTGCGCCTGGCAGTGGAATGACGGGATAGCCGGCTTCGCGCACCGCATCGACGAGTTTTGCGCCCGGGTCCGAAATGCCTGGCGTGCCCGCATCCGACACGCAGGCTACGCGTTCGCCCGCCTGCAGGTGCTCGATCACGCGGTGCGCGGCGGCGCTTTCGTTGTGCTGATGCACGGCAATGAGCGGCTTCGAGATGCCGTAGCGCGCGAGGAGCTGGCCGGTGTTGCGTGTGTCCTCGGCGGCGATGCGGTCCACGAGTCCAAGCACGTGCAGTGCGCGCACCGTGATGTCGGCCACGTTGCCGATCGGTGTCGCGACGACATACAGCGCGGCGGCGGGATAGTGCTGCCCTTGCGCAAGTTCGGTGAGAGGAGTCATGAAGCAGAAGACACAGACAGACGAAGCAAGGCCGACATTGTGCCACGCGCGGCCCCCGGTTCCGGGGCGCACGCGCGAGCTCGCCGGTGCGCCCCGCGCCGTGGACAACTTTTCGGGATACCGGCGGTCCAACGTCGTCGGAGCGGCATTCGAAGCCCACGCGCTTGGTTTTCTGCAACGTCAGCGCCTGCGTTTCGTCGCGCGCAACGTGTTGTGCCGGGGCGGCGAGATCGACCTCGTGATGCGCGATCGCGATGGCACGCTGGTGTTCGTCGAGGTTCGCGCGCGCAGCCAGCGGCGCCATGGCGGCGCGGCGGCGAGCGTCGGGTGGCAAAAAAAGCGGCGTATCGTGCATGCTGCGCAGCACTATCTGGCAACGCGCACGTCAGGTACCGCTGCGTGCCGCTTCGACGTGATTGCATTCGAGGCCGGGCGGCTCGTGTGGCTGCGCGACGCGTTTCGCGCCGACGAAGTGTGAGCGAACGTTCTGATTGCGCGCCTGAGTACGCTAAACTTGCGAACGCGTGCGGCGCCGGCATTGTTTTGCGCGCTGGTGTCCCCAGGATGGCTGTTCGCATCGCACGCGCTGAACCGGTTGCCGGAACCCTGTGACGCGCATTCATGCGTGCCTCGATGCCGGCTAAATGTGCAGTACAAGATAGAGACTCGATGTCAGTCGAACGCATTCAACAGCACTTCCGCGACAGCGCGGCAGTCAAGCTCGAAGCACTCGAAACATTGTCGATGCCGATTGCCGCGGCGGTCGACACGATGTTCACCGCGCTTGCCAACGGCAATCGCATCCTTGCGTGTGGCAACGGCGGCTCGGCGGCGGACGCGCAGCACTTCGCCGCGGAGCTCATCGGCCGCTTCGAACGCGAGCGGCCGGGTTTGCCGGCGATCGCGCTGAGCACCGATTCGTCGGTGATCACCGCGATCGGCAACGACTATTCGTTCGATCAGATTTTCTCGAAGCAGGTCCGCGCGCTGGGTCAGCCCGGTGACGTCCTGCTCGCGATCACCACGTCGGGCAATTCGGCGAACGTGCTCGCCGCCATCGACGATGCGCACGAGCGCGAAATGATCGTCGTCGCGCTCACCGGGAAAGGCGGGGGGCGCATGAACGAAGCGCTTGCGGATACTGACATTCACGTCTGCGTGCCGTCCGACAGAACGGCGCGCATTCAGGAAGTGCATTTGCTGACCATCCATTGCCTGTGCGACGGCATCGATGCCATGTTGCTGGGCGACGACTAATTTAAGGGGAACGGGTTGATGAGCGCATTCCGCGTCAAGAAAACACTGGTGAGAACTGTCCTCGTGGTCGGTTTTGCGGCGGGGCTCTCCGCGACCCTGCAGGGCTGCTTCCTGGCCGTGGCGGGTGCGGCGGGTGGCGGCGCGCTGGTGGCCACGGATCGTCGCACGCTGGGCGCGCAGACCGAAGATCGCGAGATTCAGGTGAAGGCACTCACGCAGATCAATGACAACGTGCCGGACTCGTCGCATATCAACGTGACCGTGTACAACCGTCGTGTACTGATCACCGGCGAAGTGCCGGACGACGCGTCGAAGCAGAAGGCCGAAGCCGTCGTGCGCAATATCAACAACGTGAACGCGATCATCAACGAACTGGCGATTGCGCCGGCAAGCTCGTTCTCGTCGCGCACGAACGACACGTATCTGGAAGGCCGTGTGAAGACGGCGCTGATTGCCGAAAAGGACATCTCGGCGAACAACTACAAGGTCGTCTGCGAGCGGGGCAATATCTATCTGATGGGCCTCGTTACCGTTGACGAAGGCAACCATGGCGCGGACGTCGCGAGCCGCGTGTCGGGTGTCACGCAGGTGGTGAAGGTGTTCCAGTACATCCAGCCGCAGGAAGCCGCGGCGGCCACAGCCGCGGCATCGGCCGCCGCGAGCGGGACGGGCGCGGTGCAAACGTCGGCCACCGCTCCGACCGTCGGCGCGGTGCCGGACTCGTCGGTCACTTCGCGTCCGCTCGACACGCAGTCGCCGGCGCCCGTCACGAATTCGAGTGCGGTGCATCCGGGTAATCCGAAGGCAACCACGCCGTGAAGACGACTGATCGCCGGACGCGCGGCAGACTGGCCGTGATTGCCGCGTGCGTTGGCGTCAGCCTTGCCGGATCGCTTTTTGTGCCGGCATCGGCGCTTGCAGCCGATACGCCGCGCGGGTTGGTCGTCGCGCGGGGTAACGCGTGCATGGGGTGCCACGCCGTCGACCGCAAGCTCGTCGGGCCGTCGTTCCAGCAGATTGCAAGCAGGTACAAGGGCGACCCGCTCGCGACCACGAAACTCGTGAAGAAAGTGAAAGACGGGGGCTCCGGCGTCTGGGGCGCGATTCCGATGCCGTCTCACCCGTCGATGAGCGATGCGGATGTCCGCTCGGTGGTCGAGTGGGTGCTGGCCGGTGCGCCTTCGTCGAAATGATCGGGCGCGAGGCGGACTGGCGGTGCAGCAAAACGAAAAAGCCTTGTGCTAGAATCGATGGGTCGTTGGGGCGGTAGCTCAGCTGGGAGAGCGTCGCGTTCGCAATGCGAAGGTCGTGAGTTCGATCCTCATCCGCTCCACCAACGAATATCAAGGGGTTACAGGTAATTTGCCTGTAACCCCTTTTCATTTCTGGCAACCATGTAACCGGAGGAACGGGTCAACGCAACGCCAACCAGGTCCACGTGCATGACGTGCTGTACTGCACGCCAGGTGAGGTCTGCATTTGATCCCTCACGTCGCGGCAACAGGGCGGTTGTCGTCGAGTAACTCCCGCACCCGCGCCCGTGCTTGTCGCACACGCCGCTGGCTGACCTCTGATGGCGACGTCAATGACACACAGTTCACTGACGCACCCAAACCGGAGTATGGCGAGTACACCGGTGAAAGATCTACAGCTTCATTTGCTCCTGCAGGTCGCTGCAGGTCGCCGATTTCTGCTGGTCGTATTCCTTTGGATTGCTGGCTTTCATCTGCTGGAAACTGGCGACGGTTTTCGCGGCGTTTTTCCAGCCCGTGTCCCAGTCCGCCGCGAAGTTCGTGTCCTGGCCAAACTTCTTGCTCGCCGAGTTCTTGTAGCTCGACACCGTCGACGCGTCAACGCCGCAAACTTCCGCGGCGACGCGCGCGTTGTTCGCGGCGAACTGGACACCCGACTTCATGAGCTTCTGGGTCGCGTCCTGACTCTGGGCGTTCGCGCCGCTCGCACCCAGCGCGAGACAGGCGCTGAAGGAGAGAGCGGATAGTTTGAGCAATGCGTTTCGGCGGATCTTCATCGATGGGTCCTTGAATGTGTTGAAGCAAGACGATGGAATGCGGCTTAGTGCAGCGCGCTAACCATCAGCGACGCCGGCTTCCCGTTGGTGGTCATGTCCTGGCGCATGACGAGGCCCGCCGCCGGGCAGAAGTGATCGACAACGTGCGTCTGCGCGTTCAGGTCGGCGGTGTGACTCATCATCTTCACATTGTCGGCGTGCATGCTGCGGTCATATGTAACAGGCCAGCACGCGAACTTGCCGGCCGGCGTCTGCAGTTGCTCCTGCTTGCCGACCTGCTTGTCGCTCGTCGTCATGACGAACTTCGGTGCCGCCATCGTGCCGACCGTCTGCCCCATGTTCGCGAGCTTGCCCGACACCGCGCCTTCACTGCGCGTGCCTGGAATACGCTGCCCCTCGCCCGTGATTTCGCCGACGTAGCTCAGCACGCCGACCGTCTGCGACGACATCGTCGCGCCGAACGTGCCTGCGCCCGCGTGGCTGTTCATCGAACCCGCGGCGGCTTCCGTCTGCGCATGCACCTTGCCGCCGGCAATCTCGAACTTGACGTTCGATTCGCTCTGGACCGGCTGCCCACCCATCGACATGCTCATCACCGCGCGGATCTGGCCGTTACAGTTGTTACCGTCACGTTTCGAAAACTGGGTCACCGTGAATACCGTGGCGCGTTGACTCGGCGAGGACGTTGCAGTGAAACCGCCGCCCTGATGCATCCATGGCGCATCGCACGCGAGCTCCGCATGCGCCTGCGAAACGCCTGCGGCGCACGCGGCGGCGACCGCGATCATGGCCACGCGCCGCAATGGCTGGCGAGTATTGCGCACGCTGATTTCAACCGAATGGTTCTTGCTGTCGTTCATCGTTCTCTCCAGCTGTTATCTCCTGGGCCCGGTCTTAGTGACCGCCACTGCACAGGGCAAGTTCAATCTAGCGATACTCGGTGAGCGTCATTTGTATCGCATCCGGCTGGGGTCCGGCAACGTTGCGCCCGGGCGCGCCATGCGCTCTGAATGCCGCGTAGCGCGACAGCACGCGCGGGACGTACGCCTGCGTTTCGGCGAACGGCGGAATGCCCCCGTAGGTACGCACGTTTGCTTCCCCGGCGTTGTAGGCGGCAAGCGCGTAAGACAGATTGCCGGAGAATTGCCGCAGCATCTGGCCCAGATACAGCGCACCCGCCGCGACGTTTTGCACCGGATCGTAGACGTTGGAGACGCCGAAGCGCAACGCCGTCGCCGGCATCAACTGCATGAGACCCTGGGCGCCTGCGGGCGATACCGCCCGACGGTTGAAGCCGGACTCGACGTCGATGACCGCGGCGACCAGCGCAGGATCGACGTCCGCGGCACGCGATACGGTGCGGATGAGCGGCGCCATCGTCGCGTAGTTGCAGCCGGCGCATGCGCTTGCACTTGCGCGCGGCAGCGACGTCCGGCTGGACAGGGCAAGCGTAGCGCCAGCGAGCACGACGCCGCGCGCGCCTCGCACGTCGGAACCTGTGCCGGTATCGGCATCAGCGCCGACGATGTTCTGCACTGCCTGTGCCCCGCGCATCGCGCTGCGCCCCGGTGTCGCGCCGGGCACTCGCACGCGGCTGTCATGTGCCGGCAGCGTATGACCGCCGATGACGTAGCTCACGCCGGCCGCCCGCGCCGGCGCCGACATCACGGTGAGCCCGGTGCCAATGCAGATGCCGATGCCGAGCGGCGCGACGAGGTGGTAAGCGTGTCTCACTGCTTGACGAGTTCGACGCGCCGGTTCTGCGCGCGCAGTGCATCGGTCGTGTTGGGCACGAGCGGCTGCGTCGAGCCGTAACCCTTCGACGTCAGCGTGCTGGTCACACCCGCGCTCTTCAAATACTGCGCGACCGCATCCGCACGATCCTGCGAGAGCTTCATGTTGTGCGCGTCCTCGCCTGTCGAATCGGTATGGCCGGCCACTTCGATCTTCCAGTCCGCGTGCGCCTTGAGGAGCGTCGCCATGCGGTCGAGCACGGGTTTTGCATCGGCGCGCAGGGTGCTTTTGTCGAGATCGAAATTCACGCCGTACAGTTGCACATGGCCCGTCTGTTCGAGCTGCGAAGCCACGGCGTCGCTCGGGCCACCCGACGGATTGCAGGTGAGCTTCGACGGTCCGACCCGCTCGCCGGGACTTTCGGCGACGTTCGAGAACGTGTGCGCATCGGCCGTGAAGAGCGCGGAGAAGGCCTGTTTGTCATCGGGGCTGAACGCGATGATGCCCGGCGTGCTGAGTTTCGATTGCTGCTCGTTGCGTGTGAGCCGCAGATAGCCACCCTGCTCGATCCCCCCGACGATCGTGCCGAGCACCTGCGACACGCGGACTGGATCGCTGCCCGCCGATTCGAAGTAGCAGCCTTCGATGCTCGCGCCTTGCTGTTGCAGCAGCACGTAGCCGCTCGAGCCAAAATTCAGCGGGAAGTGATAGAGGCCCGCCACCTGGCGCACCGACTGTGCGGCACCCGGCGTGCCGTACGCGGAGAAGCGGCTCAGGCCGATACCGTTTGGCGCCTGCTCCGGTGTCGACGACAGCGTCAGACGCAGAAACTTCGCCGTGACGGGTTGCTGGAGCGGCGCGCGCACGACCACGCCCGGCTGGATGGTGTCGGCGCCTGGAATATCGGCATCGTAGGCCGTGGTCCAGGGGCCGCTCGCGTTCGCTGCGGTGTCGACCTTGACGTGCTGCGGCGTCACCTGGCGTTGCGGGCTGCTGACGAAGGCGAACGACGCAATCTGCGCCTCACCCGGTAATGCCAGCACCAGTTCATAAGGATTGCTGTTGACCTGGATGCCCGGCGAATCGGGTACGCCATCGACCAGCCGAAACCAGTCGTCGCTGGTCTGGCCGACTGCAAACGCGCCTGCACTGAGGCTCGCCACGTCGACCTGCTGCGGGCCGGCCGTCGCCGCGGCCGGAGCCGGAGCGGCCGCGCTTGCGGCTGCCGGCGCAGCGATGACGGCGCTCGCCGCCGATGCACCGATGCTCACCGCGCCATCAGACAACACCCTGGCGGACGAAGTATCCGATGCCGTCTCGTCCTGCTTGCGATGACAGCCCGAGAGCACCAGGACGACGCCGGCGGACATCAGCGCCGTCATGGCGATCGAACGGCGCGTGACGGAAAGAATGCGTGACATGGAGGTCAATTCACTGGGCTCCTGATTGCTGGCTGCGCGTGAGGATATGAATCTCGTCGAGATCAGTCCGGATCTGCGCCTGTAACTCGTTCAATTTCGTGCGGCTCGCACCGTTGCGCCTGGCGGCGTCGAACGCGACGAGCGCGTCCTTGAGATCCGCCTGGGATTCCGCGCGCCGCGCGTTCACCAGTTGATGCGCGCTATTGTCGGCCTGCTCGTTCGCGGTGCCGTCGGAATTGAGCAGATTCGCGCGCAGCCGGTGGTCGCCGCGCACGTCGTCGGCCACCATGCCCGGATCGCGCGCCGGCAAGGTCGCGTTCATCGGCGCATGCTGGCGCGAGCGGCCGAATGGCGACAGCGCCGTGCCTTCGGGCAAGGCGGATAGCGTACCGCGCTGCGCCGATGGGTCGCTTGCGCCTGACGCGCCGGCGGCTGCCGGCGTCTGCGCAATCGTACGCGACGTGATGATTTCGACGCCACCTTCGTGTACCACCGAAACCGCCGACTGTGACGACCGCGCCGGCTGAACCTGGGGCCCGGCGCCTTGCGGCACGCCCTGCGCACGCGCCGCGCCGTTGCACGCAACGACGAGCATCGCGAGCCTTGCCAGCGCCGATACGCGTCGCGCGCGCGACGCCCGCGTTGTACCCCGACCGGCCATCGTTCACCCTCCCCGAAACGGCGATTGCATCCGCACGATCGCCTCGGATTCGATCGGAATGCGAAAGCCACCCGACACACTGGAATAGCCGTAGCAGTTGTTCATTTTCGTCGGCACGCCGAGGCCGCCCGTCGTGCCGGTCGAATAGATGTTGCTGACGCCGTTCACGAGATAGAAGACCACACGGTTGATGAACGGGACATAGAGATCGTAGCAATACGTGACGCTGATCTTCAGCAGGTTCGCATCCTGGATCGACAGTCCCGAGCTCGAGCCGGCCCTCGTATTGCGATACATCAGCGTGTCGTTCGGAATCTCTCTTACCGTCTTGCCCGCGTAATAGTTCGAGCGGCCGAAATCGGACAGCGCCGCGCCGGTCGGATTGATGACCGTCAGGCGGGTGATGCCAGGGTTGCGTGCTTCGACGGTTGCGGTCAGCACCGCGGTCTGCTGCGTCGCGATGCCTGTCGAATGCGCGAAGAGCGGTGCGATGCCGCGACCGAAGCCGTTGAGCATCGCGCTCTTCTGGCCGTTCTGCACCGCGCCGGCGCGTGCCGCCATCAGCGTCGCGTAGTTCACCGTGCTTTTTGCCTGATACAGCAGGCCGAACTGGATCAGCCCGAGACAGAGCAGCAGCAGAACCGGCAGCCCGATGATGAATTCCACCGCCGACTGTCCGCGCTGCGCGTGCCGCGACCTCATGGGGCGCCGCGCGCCGTGAATCGCCGTGTGCGTCATCGTATGTCTCCGTCGTCGATGTCGAGCTGCACGCCCGGTGCGAGACCCAGCGCCGCGCCGCGGCCCGCCTGCAACTCGAGCGCCGACGCCGCGCGCCAGTGCATGCACACGCGGCGAGGCCCGACGTTGTCGCGCACGCCGACGACGCGGTCGTGGCGGTCCAGGAACACCACGTCGATCGGCGCGGACATGAACCACGTGTGAATCGAATTACACGGCTGAATCAGCAATGCATCGTGCTCGGTGATCGACTTGCGTCCCATCCAGCCCCTGAGCCGGTCGATCATCCCCGTCGTGACGTTCAGGTCGAGCGTGAGCGGCGTGCCACCGGCCGAAATCCGCGCCGGCTTCACAGCAACCCCTCCTGCATGAACTTCATCACGATGGGAAAGCCGAGCACGATGAAGGTCACCGGAAAGATGAACACCACCAGCGGGAAGATCAGCTTGACCGGTGCTTCCATCGCCTGCTTTTCCGCGCGCTGGAAACGTTCGGTGCGGCGCTGCTCCGACTGGAAGCGCAGCGTGGTCGCAATGCTGCCGCCCATGCGTTCCGACTGCACCACCGAACTCACGAAGTTGGTCACTTCGCGGACCTGCAGGCGTTCGTCCATGCGCCGCAATGCGTCGGCGCGGGGCAGGCCCGATTTCATGTCGCGCAGCACGTGTTCGAATTCGCGCTTGAGCGGACCCACCGGTCCCTTGCCCACAGCCTGCGCGAGAGCGCCGTTAAGGTTCAGGCCGGCTTCCATGCTGAGCGTGAGAAAGTCGAGATACACCGGCAACTGCTTTTCCACCTGCCTGACCATGCGTGTACGAATGTCGCGCAGCCACAGGCGCGGCAGAAAGAAGCCGGTCGCGGCGGCCAGCAGGGGCAGTAGCGTGTTGTCGCTGTTGAGCCAGTGGACGACCAGCAGTGCCATCACGAACGCGACCGACGCCGCCACCAGAGACAGCGAAATGAACTGCCGCGCCGAGAGCAGGTAGCTTCGGCCGGTCAGTTGCAATTGCAGCTCGACGCGCCTGACGATCGCCGGCGGATAGAGGCGGCCGAAGTAAAAGTCGAGAAAGCGCACGAGCGGCCATAGTATGCGCAGCGGCGTCGAGAGCGGGTCGAGAAACTCGCGGTCTTCACCCGGCACGTGCTTGCCGAGCACCGACAGCGATCGCACGATTACGCCAAGGAAAATGATCAGGCCGAGAGCGATGCAGAAAGCGATAGCGATATACATGGCGCTCACACGTCGATGTTGGTGATCTTCGCGATCGCCTTGTAGCCGAGAAACTCCATCACCGCGATGACCGTCAGCGTGGCCCAGCCGATGGGCTTGTTGAAGAGCGGGTCCATCGCGACCGGGTCCATATGGCTCAGGACGACCATCAGGAAAATGGGCAGCAGCGTCATCACCCAGCCTTGCGCCTTGCCCTGCGCCGTCAGCGAGCGGATCTTGCCTTCCATCTGCTGCTTGTCGCGCAACGTGCGCGCCACCGTTTCGAGCGTTTCGGCGAGATTGCCGCCCACTTCGCGCGAAATCGAAATGGCCGCCGTCGCCATCAGAAAATCCTGCATCGGGATGCGCTTTTCCATGTGCATGAGCGCATCGGCCATATCCACGCCGAGGCGGATCTCGCGGATCAGCAGCGCCAGTTCCTGCGAGATCGGCGGCCGCGTTTCCTGGGCCGCGCTTTCGAGCGCGAGCGGAAAGCTCGCACCGGCGCGCAGCGCGCTCGCCACCATCAGCAGCGCATCGGGCAACTGCTTTTCGATCTGTTGCAGGCGGCGGGTCTGGATGCGACGCACGAGCAGACGCGGCGAGAGCAGACTCAGCAACATCGCGATGACCGTCAGGACGATGTTCTGGCTCACCACGTACACGGCCAGCGGGATTGCCAGCACCGCCAGCGCGCTCGCCGCCGCAACCTGCTGGGTGCTGATGAAAATAAACAGGTCCGCCAGGTTCGATCCGACTTCGTCGCCCACGCGCGCCGTGCGGCGCACGAACCACGTCTTGCCTTGCGAGACGACGCCCCACGACACCAGCGTCAGCAGCACGAAGGCCGCGCCCATCATCAGAGCTGTATTCATTGGCTGGGCCTCGTGCTAGTCCTGAAAGATCGACGTATCGACGGCGATGCCGCGGCGGATCAGGTCCTGGTAGAAATCCGGCACGTAACCCGTCGAGTGGAACGTTCCCTGTACCTTGCCGTCCTCGCCATAACCGCTTTGCCTGAACACGAACACGTCCTGCAACTGCACCGTGCCCGACTCGATGCCGCTCACTTCGGTGATATGGGTGACGCGCCGCGTGCCGCAGGAAAAGCGGGTCTGCTGCACGATCATGTCGACCGCCGACACCACCTGTTCGCGGATCGCATTGACCGGCAGGTCGAGACCCGCCATCAGCGTCATCACTTCGAGGCGCGACAGGCAATCGCGCGGCGAGTTGGCGTGCGCGGTGGTGAGCGAGCCGTCGTGGCCGGTGTTCATCGCCTGCAGCATGTCGAGCGCTTCGCCGCCGCGGCACTCGCCCACCACGATGCGGTCGGGACGCATCCGCAACGTGTTCTTCACCAGGTCGCGAATCGGCACCGCGCCCTTGCCTTCCATGTTGGCGGGCCGCGCTTCCAGCGAGACGAGGTTGCTCTGCGAGAGCCGCAATTCGGCCGCGTCCTCGACCGTGACGATCCGTTCGTTATCGGGGATGAAGTTGGACAACACGTTGAGCAGGGTGGTCTTGCCCGATCCCGTGCCGCCCGAGATCACGATGTTCGCCCGCAGTTCCACCGACACGCGCAGGAAGGCCAGCATCTGTGGCGACAGCGAGCCGAAGCGCACGAGGTCTTCGCCGTGCAGCTTGTGTTTCGAGAACTTCCGGATCGTGATGTTCGGGCCTTTCAGCGCGAGCGGCGGAATCACCGCGTTGACGCGCGAGCCGTCTTTCAGGCGCGCGTCGACCATCGGCGAGCTTTCGTCGATGCGCCGCCCGAGCGGTGCGACGATCCGCTCGATGGCGCCGAGCACGGCCTGATCGTCGGTAAAGATCGTCGACGAGCGGGTCAGCTGACCGGCGCGCTCGATGAAGATCTCGTTATAGCGGTTCACCATGATTTCAGTGATCGACTCGTCGGCGAGCAACGATTCGAGCGGCCCGAGCCCGATCACTTCGTCGAAGATACTCTTGAAGAGCGCGTCGGTCGGAATGCCCGGGCGCGCGAAGATCGGATCCGACGAGAGCACCGTGCGCAACAGGCCGCTGATCGTGGTCGACAACTCCACTTCGCTCATGTGCGCCACGTTGATGCGGCGCAAATCGATGGCCGAGATCAGGCGCGCGTGGCCCGTCTTGCGCAGCTCGATGCCTTCGGGCGTATTCAGCCATTGCGGCTCGTCCTGTACGTTCTGTACGTCCCGGGCACCGGGCGCCGCGGCGGCAGTGTCGCGTACCGGCATCGCCGGTGCCGCTCCGTGACCGGGATGCGAGCCGCCCGCCGTGCTGCGTTCGCGCGGCATCGCGACGACGCCATTCGACCGTTCGCCGATCACCGCCAGGCCGTCGGTGCCGGTGCGCAGCGGCGAAGCCGTTTCGATGCGCGGCTGTTGTGCCACGGCCTCGAGCGGCATCGTCACGACGCCCGGCGCGTGGGCGGCCTGGCGCGTGCGCATCTGTGTTCGGGATTCGTCCGCCGGCTGGGCGCGCATCGCCGCCTGTGTATCGGCTGCGGCCGCGGGCGCAGCCACCGGCTTCGCATGACTGTCCACCAGATGCAGCCCGCCTGCGCCCGCCGCGCCGTGCACCACGGGCGTCACACCGATGCGAAACGACGCAATCTCGATCTGGTCGGTTTCCGTCAACGGCCCGTACGACGTGATCGGACTGCCGTTGACCATGGTCGAAGCCAGACCGCCCTTGTCTTCGATATACCAGTGTCCATGACGCGGCTCGATGCTCGCCTGCACCTTGCCGATCAGCAGGCCCTTCAACACGATATCGCAGGCCGGATCCTTGCCGAGGGTCGCGCCTGTCTTCAGCATGTGGAGCTGTGCCTTGCCGTCACGTCCCGTGACCGACACCTGCAATTCCTGGACGTTTTCCATCATTCACCGCCTGTTGCCGACTGGTTGGCCGATGCGCCGGACATCGGCGCATCGCTACTGCCTGAACTTCATCAATTGCCGTACATCGTGTGGTCGAGAACCGCGGGCGACGCCGGTGCGGCGTCGCGTCGGGCGGCCTTGTCCTCTTCCTTGCGCAGCGCTTCGCTGCGTTGTGCGTTGGCTTCCGGCAGCGGGCTCGGATTGCCGTACTCGTTGTGGTAATCGGCCTGAATGTCGGAGCCGCGCGTCGTCAGTTCGGCGTTCTTCTCGCTGTCCGCATCGACGATGTACGGCGTGACGAGCACGACCAGATCGCTCTTGTTGTTGCGGAAGTCGGTGGACTTGAACAGATGCCCAAGCACCGGGATGTCGCCGAGCAGCGGCAACTTGTCGACCGCCGTGGCCGCATCCGCGCTGATCAGGCCGGCGAGCGCGAGCGTCTCGCCCGGGCGCACCGACAGCTGCGAGGTCGTGCGCCGCGTGAGGAACGCCGGATAGCCCTGCACCTGCACGGTCGGATCGATCTGGCTGATTTCGGTGAGCAGGTCGGTCGAGATCACGTTGCGCGCATCGACTGTCGGCGCGATCTCGAGCCGGATGCCGTATTCCTTGTAGATCACGTCCTGCGCGCCGAAGCCGGCGGACACCGGAATCGGCACCTCGCCCCCCGAGAGGAACGTGGCCTTGCCGCCGCTCCTCGAATTCAGTTCCGGCGACGCGAGGATGTACGCGTCGCCATCGTTCACCAGCAGGTTGATTTTCGAGAAGATCGACGTGGCGATGCCGAGGAACGCGCCGCCCGTGGCGCCCGCCGCTGCGCTCGGCGCGTTGTCGAACGATGCGGTGCCGGTATCCGGGAACGGGCGATAGCGGCCGGTACGGATCGCATTGCCCGCCACCGATGCCTGCGGACCGTTGATCTGCTGATCCCACGCGATGCCCAGGTTGCGCTCGGCCGTCTTCGAGATTTCGAGGATGTCCATCTTGAAGTGGACGGTCTTCTTCAGCGGCGCGCCGTCGTCGACCTCGATCAGGTTGACCACGTCGGGCATGCTTTGCAGCGCGGTCATGATGAGATCCTTCTGCTCCGGGTGTACCTTGCCGCGCACCACGAAGCGGTTGCCGTCGGCGTCGATGCGCAGGTTCTCGACGAAACCCAGCGAGTGCTCCAGACGCGACAGCGTGGTCGCGCGGTCCTGCGCGGACACGGAGAGCTTGGTGCGCAGCACGATGCCCGATTCGTTCCACACCACCAGCGACGTGTCGCCGGGCTGCTGTGCGAGCAGCAGCAATTGATGGTCCACGACCGACGCGTTGATCACGTCGCCGTTGCCGACCGCGACGCGCTTGACCTTGCCCTGCACCGGGATGACCTTGACTTCGCCCTTGTACAGATAGAGCGTTGACGGCACGCCCTGTCCGTATTCGACGAGTGCGTCATCGTTGTCGCGCACAACGGGCGGGCGGTATTTGACGCGCTGCATGGTCGCGGGCGCTACCGTCGTCGGCGGGGGCGACGCGGCATCTCTCGCCGATGCGGACCGCGCGGGCACGACCGCAGCAGGAGCGGGAGCAGCAGCCGGTGCAGAAGCCGGTGCAGAAGCCGGCGCGGCGGCGACCGGGGGCGGCGCACCGTCATGGGCGAGCGGCGCCGGGGCAGCGACCGGGCCGCTGGCGGCGACCGGCGATTCGGCGTATCCGTGAAACGGGGTCATCGCCAGACTCGCCGCGAAAACCAGATGGACTCCCCGGAAGATGCGCCCCGTTTTATGTTCTCGATTGGTTGTCATGGATGAGGATGTAGTGATTGGAAAGGAGGGGCCGTGCTGCCAGACGCGGCGGTCTCGCCGACCCGGCCGTCACCTCGTGCGTCCGATACGCCCGTTGACGGCGTCCTGCATCTGTTGAACCGCGCGCTGCTGGGCGTCGCTGATCGCCGCCATCCGCTGCTCGACGTCGGCGACGGCAGCGGCGTGCGCATTGGCCGGCTTCGCGTCGAGCGCCGGGCGCGTCGAGACGCTGCTCTCGCCCTTGCCGCCGACGATGTATTGAATGCCCGCGCTGCCGTCGTCGCCGAACAGCGACGCCTGCTGCACCGTGACCGGCGGCGTGGCCAGCTTGTCCGAACGGTTGCGCAGCACCGCGCGCAACGTGCCGACCTTCTGCGCCAGCGCGATCTTCGCGGCCTGCTCCGGGCTCACCTGCAGCGTCACGCTGTCGTAGCCCTGCCGTTGCGAGCCGTCGTCCTGTTGCGAGAGTTCCTCGCCGTAATCGCGCGGACGCACGTCGCGGCCGGTGGCGATCACCGCCAGATCCGACAGCAGCAGTTGCGCCGACTGACCGCGGCTGCCGGAATCCGAACCGTCGCCCGGCGTGGCGATCATGAACAGGTCGATCCGGTTGCCCGGCTTCAGCATGTTGTCCGCCGAATTGGTGGTGTCGATGTCGATCGTCAGCGCGCGCGTGCCGGGCTTGAGCATGTCGCTGAAATCGCGCGCCTGGAACGACGAGACATCCGCGCGCCGCACCGGCGCGCCGCGCTTCACCGGACGCACCAGCGTGAGCTTCGACAGCGAATCGAAGTCCTGCGCACGTATCGTGTCGTCGTAGACGAAATCGGCGGACACCTCGCGCGCGGCAAAATTGTCGGAGGTGAGCGGCGCGCCGGCCTTCAGGTCCGTCACGGGCACCAGCACCGAGACCTGATTGCGCGCGTTCATCGATTCCATCAGCGACGCGCGCATTGCCGCTTCGCGTCCCGACATATAGCGGAACATCGACCACGTAAGGAGCCCGGCGGCGATCGCCGCGACGCCGAGCAGCACCCAGGGGTTATTGATCAGCGTGTGTGTTTTGATTCTCTTGAACATCATCAGGAGCCACGGTTGGTTGGTTCAGGGCATGGACAACGAGTACGAATACGCGTGGTAAAACGACTTGAAAGCAGCCAGCAGTTGCGCGATCACCGAGTTGTCGCCGGCGATCAGCACGACGACGACAAGCAGAACGATCACGATGTATTCGGCATAGGCCTGGCCTCTCTGGCGGGATCGGGGCGCGTGCAGGCGGCGCACGCGGCGCGGTTCATTCGTATGCGACATTGATCACCACCGAGGTCGACCCCCTGGCCTGGGTAAATGCGGCGTCGAGGCGATAGCCGTTCTTCTGCATCGAGAGCGCCTGCCCGAACGACGCACCATGCGGCCGGTCGATCGCCGGGCCGGCCGATACCGTGTGCCAGCCGTCTTTCCTGAGTTGATCGGCATACGCCGCGCTTGCCTGAGCGAGCGAAGGCTCGGACAGCGACATCTGCACGGTGCGCGCGACAGTGCCGCCGTCGTTGCTCGTCATGTCGAGCTGCACCTTGCCCATCGGCAGCGGATAGTTCTCCGGACGCAGCGCGCGCGGCAGCGGCTGGGCATCGGTCAGACGCATCACGCTGAACAGCCCGCGGACCGGCGCCGACTGGTTCGGCGGCAGTTGCAGCGTGTAGCTGCATTGCGCCGACAGCGCGCTGAGTATCAGCGTCTTCGGGTTGTGCATCCGGTGCGTCGCGACGCGGTGCTCGACCCAGTACTGCATGAACGCATCGGCGACCTGACGGGTCGATTTGTCGAAGGTGATGAGCGCGACCTGCGTCGGCGTGCCGTTGATGACCATGTCGTGGCCGACCCACTCCACCTTCTGGCCGGTCACCGGCATGTCGCCGCAGGCGTCGCCGGCGAACGCGCGGGTCGCCGCGCCGAACGCGAAGCAGCAGGCTGCCAGCACGCGCATCCAGCGCGCCAGCGAGGCGCCGGACACACCTTCGGACGGCGTCGGGTCCATCGACGCAACGAGAGCACGCGGTGTGCGCATCATTTGTTCCCCAGACGGTCCTGCGGCACCACGTCCGGCTCGATGCGGCCGAGATCGAGGTGCGCGATGTCCACGCCGAACGGCGCCAGCACGTCGAGCCCGTATTCGATCACCGCGCCTTTCGCGGTCGGCACGGCGTCGGCGATCATCGCTTTGGCCTTGTCGCTGCCGTCCGGTGTCCACGTGTTGGTCAGCAGCACGTTGTGATCGGCGAACGTGACGCCCTGCCACGACGGCCACAGATTCGAGAGGGTCGGGTTGTCGTAGCCCATGTGCAGCGAAACGCTCGCCGTCTGCTGGTTTTTCACCGGCAGATCAAAGCCCGCGCCGATGCCGCTGACGGAGCCGAGCAGCCCGAGCGCCTTGTCGGCGATCGTGCCGGTACTGGAGCTCGAATGGCTCACCTGCAGGTCGTTGTACTGCTTGAGCATGTCCTTGCCGGCGACGTCGCGCCACATCGGCTCCGGTTGCGCGGCGAGCGTGCCGGCCGAGCTGTCCTGCGAGGTGACCTTCGTGTCGTGGCCGAGCACGCGCTGCGCGATTTCGCTGCGGATCTGCGCGTCGCTCTTGGTGATCGCGCTGCCGTAGGTGGGCGCCCAGCTCCTGTCGTCGAAGTAGACCGTGCGCTCCCACGCGGCGTAACGCGAGGCCGACAGCGTGCGGTCGCGCGCGTCGCTCAGGTGTCCGATCATGTTCAAGCCGAGGAATGCGATGATCAGCGCGCTGCCCGCGATCACCAGCACTTCGACGAGCGCCTGACCCCGTTGCGCCCGGCGGCGCGGGCGCAACGCCGCCGTCCTGCGTCGCGTGCTCATGGCGCGCCCGCCGATTGCGCGAGATCCGCCGCTTCGAGCGCCGCCATATTGGTGGCGACGAGCGAAGACTGCCAGTACGGATTGAAGAGGCTCGGGTATTCCCACTTGTTGTCGTCGCGCTTCCAGTGCGTGAGGTTGTTCAGCGCGCCCGCTGCGCCTGCCGATGAATCCGCGGGCCGGATGAAATAGGCGCTCGCGCTCGCGACCGAACGCATCTGGTTGTTCGCCGTGCCGTCCGTGACCTGCAGGCGGCCGTTGGCGATGTGCAACTGGTCGGTGGTGCTGATCGACGACGATGCGCGCTGCACTTCGACTGTGATGGCCGGCGCGCGATTGAAGTCGGCGCCGTCGGCGGGCGTTTTCAGCGTCGAGAGTTCGAGATACGGTTGCAGGCCACCGTCGCTCGACGATAGCGATCTGCCCGCACCCGTTCTGTACTGTTTGCCCGCGGCGATCTCCGTGAGCGCGCTGGTCAGCGCGCCACCGAAGTTGTTGAAGCCGCCGTAACCTTGCGTCCCGGAGTAACTGCCGCCCGGACCGTTGGCCGCGCCTCCGGAACCGGCGGCGCCGATGATCGGACTGCCGACGATGCCGACTTCGAAGTAGCAGAACCAGAAGCCGTTCACGTCAGTTGCGTCGAGGCTTTCCCAGCCGCGTTTGTCCTGCCGAAGCTGTGTGCCGCCGCGGTGATTGTTGTCCGCGGCGATGAAGCTCGCACCCGGACACTCTTCGACGATGCTCGCCACGAACGGATCGCGGATGTTGGCGCCGCGCTGCTGAACGAACTGGTCGAGCGTGGTCTTGTCGGTCACGACATCGGCGAAGCGGTCCTCGCCTGTCTTGCCGGCCGGCGTATTGCGCTTCGCGAAGTTGAGCGTCGAGTTGAGTGCGAGCGCGCCGCGCGTGGCGAAATAGGTTTTGGTCGCGTGCGAATTCGGCTCGTTGGCCTGCGCGACCTCTTCGGCCACGACGGGAATCTGCAGCAGCATCGAATCGTGAAACGCCGCCTGCTCGGTACTGAGTATTTTGTCGAGCCCGTCGATGGCGACGGTGGCAATGCGCACGGCGGTATCCAGCGCGCTCTTCGCCACGTTGAGCACCGCGCTGCCGGCCTGTTTAGGCAGCGTCCACGGCTCGGAGATGAGCGCCGTCGATTCGATGAAGGTGTCGAACGTGTGATTGCTCTGATACGTGCCCGCCAGCTCGTCGACGTACGACTTGATGCTGACCATCTGCGCGGCCGCGACCTGGTTGGCGATCATCGCCCGATTCGTGTACGCGGCAAAGTTCAGATCGCGCGCCTGCAGCACGCCGACGCTAAACGCGGCGGAATCGGCGGTGTCCTGTTCCTTGGTTTTGGCGTGGGCGAGTTGGGCCGCGTTGAATGCCAGATACAACGCGGCCGCCCCGACGACGAGAAAAACCAGGGCGAATGGCATCGCCTGTCCCCGCTGGACAAGGTGAC
Organism: Paraburkholderia sartisoli; assembly: GCF_900107685.1. Taxonomy (GTDB): domain Bacteria; phylum Pseudomonadota; class Gammaproteobacteria; order Burkholderiales; family Burkholderiaceae; genus Paraburkholderia; species Paraburkholderia sartisoli. The sequence continues at coordinate 52,510 of NZ_FNRQ01000001.1, forward strand.
CACGACGCCGTTCGGGATGGGTTTTCATCGTCGGGATCCGCTCAGGCGTCCTAGTGGTTGCCGTTGTTATAGGTGTTGAGCGTCTTGGCCGTGTTGCCCTTCGAGCTTGCATCCTTGGCCGCCGTGTCGGCGTTCTGGATCGCGTTGGCCGAATTCGAATCGCCGGCCATTTCGAGCGCGAGGCCCGCCGTCTGGTTGCGGATGGTCTTGCCGAACGCCGCATACACCCCGATAGCCGCCACCGCGATCAGCGCGACGATGATGATGTATTCGGTCATCCCCTGGCCGAGTTGGCGACGGCGCCTGGAAAGGGTTTTGACTGCGGACTTGGCTTGAAACATGGCGTACTCCCATTGTTTAGAAGACAGCATTGACATCGATAAAGGCACGCTTAAGCCCCCGGCAAAGGCATGAATGCAAGCGGGTGGCAAAACAGGCCGGGACAGTGCAACGCGAGGTTGCGAAATGAACTGCCATTCGTGCGGAAACGTACGAATGGCAAAAGCATCGAGGTAGATGCTGGAGGGAGATAATTACCGAATTACCGGTATAAAATCTCTATCAAGTAAATTTTTCTTGCACTAAATGCAACCTCAATTGCATTTAGTGAGAGTACCAATCGTTTCGCGCAACTGTCAATTTGGTAAACGAGCCTCATCGTTGCATTTAACAATATTTTTTCGTAACAAAATGCAACCGATGTTTTGGGTGGGTTGTTTATGGTGCGGCATCAGTAACGCCGCACCATATCGCGTGGTGTTAGGCTTCCCAACCCACGTCAGAACAGGAACACTGAACGAATGCATGACTCGCAGGACAATCTGTTGGTGGCGAACTGTGTCGCCCAGCTCATGGACCGCCATCAAGTCCCGCGGCAAAAGCACACCGGCGCACTCGCGAAAACGCTTGGACTGAGCTTTGCGCAGGCACACCGCAAAATGCGCGGGCAGAGCAACTGGACTTTTGTCGAACTCAAGGAGATTGCCAGGGCCTTCGATGAACCGGTTGCGGTACTCGTCGATTCCCCGCCTCCCGGCCGGCAACCCGGTACGCCCGCGTTGCTCGATGTCGGTTCGAAACTGCTGCCGTGTGTCGTCTGGATTGGCGGCGAGGTGCCTGCGGGCCGCTCACCGGAATATGTCGCGGTACACGTGTCGGGGGTATGGCGCGTCTATTCGCCCGAGAGTGCGCCAACCGGTAGAAAGCATGTCGTCGAGCTGATTGAGATCCGCCCGCGGCCGCCCGAGGCCACCCATCCGGCGGTGGCCGTCGTCGACGACGACGGCGGCCGTGACGGCGGTGGCCTGAAGACTGCCGACACGATCTGCCTGTATCTGAACGAGAAGGGTTTCAACGCGACGCCGTACTACGATGCAGCGACCTTTCGCGAGGCACTCCGGCATACGGTATTCGACGCGTTCGTGATCGACTGGCTGCTCGGGACCGAGACAGCCGAGGCCGCCATCGGCGATATCCGTCGGACCGGCAACCCGAAGGCACCTGTGTTCATCCTGACGGGGCAGCTGGAGGCCGGCAACGTCAACGAATCGGAAATCGCACGGGTGATCACGGCATTCGACGTCAACGTGCTCGAAAAGCCCGCCAGGCTCCCGCTGCTGGCCGCCGAGATCAGCAAGCGGTTGATGGTCCGATAGCCTGTCTCCTGAAGCGCCCGCTATTCAGGGCAACGACGGGCTGGTCAGAAAACCCGGTTGTCGCCGTTGGCCCAGACCGCGTCGAGCGCAACTTTGAGGATGTCGGCCCGGACGGGCTTCGTCAGATAGTGCTCGAAGAGCCCGCGGTTCCCGGGGGCGAGCAGTTCCGGCGCCAGCGCGCTGCACGCTATGAGCGGAGCTGCCCGGTTCCTTCCGCCCGTCTGGCGGATTTCCTGTGCGAGCGCGATGCCGTTCATCCCGGGCATATTGATGTCCATCAGGATGGCGTCGAACTGCTGAGTCGCGAGTATCTCGAGCGCCTCTCGCGCATCGGACGCAACCGTGCAGCCGATACCGTACGACGTCAGGATCGCGTTGAGCGAACTTCTGACCGGTTCGTGGTCGTCGACCACCAGGACCTGTCTGTGCTGCTGCGCGGGACGGGCTTGCGCCGTGTCTTCCGGCGGAACGGCGGCCGGCGGCGCATTCACTTTTTCCAGCGGGAACACCACATGGAATGTGGTGCCCTTGCCTGGCTCGCTTTCCACGTGCATGGCAGCCCCAAGTAGTTCGACGAGCCCCCTGACGATCGCGAGGCCGAGGCCAATCCCGTCGTAGCGCGGCAAACCCGACGATTGCAGTTGAGTAAACGGCATGAAGATCTGATCGACCTGAGTGCGTTCGATACCGACGCCGGTGTCCTCCACGCTCACCGACAATTCGTCACTCGTCTGGCCGCTGTGCGTTGAGGCCCGAATCGTCACTTTTCCGTGCTCGGTGTATTTGATTGCATTGCTGAGCAGATTCGTGACGACCTGCTGGATCCGGTCCGGATCCGACAGGTTGAAAACGTGCTGGTCGCTCGCGATGACTTCAAGCTGCAGCCCCTTGCGGTGAGCGCGCTCCGAGACCGATTCGACGGCAGCCATCAGCACGTTGTAAGGGTTGAACACGCGTTTGCGCAACGTCAGCCGGCCGGCCCCCATGCGGGAGAAGTCGGTTAGATCCTTCATCTGGGCATCGAGCACGTCGGCCGCCCGCGCAAGCTGTTCGACCAGCAGCCTGTCCGTGCCTGCGAACTGTCGTTCGACGAGGACATCGGTGGCCGCCATGATGCTTTGCAAGGGCGTGCGCAGTTCGTGGCCGATCATGCCTAGGAACGCGTTTTTCGCGTTGACCGCATTGGCCGCCGCAAGCGCGGCTTCCGTCTCTCGTTGAAGCGCGGTTCGCTGCTGGGCGGCAAGCTCGCGCACGCGTCGCGCGTTGCTGATCAGCAGCCACGCGAGAACCAGCAACGCAAAGGTCGAGCCGGCGCTGGACTGCATCAGCATCTCGCGGCGTCGTGCGTAGTCTTCATGCGCATCGTCGCGCCGTTTGCCCTCGGCGTTTCCCATGATCATCTCGAGATCGGCAAGCGGGCGTTGCAGCTCGTCGAAACTGGCCATGATGGCCGCGACATTTTCTTTCCGCTCCGGCAGCGCGGCTATCTGCTGCGACAGCCGTTCTGCGATGCTCTGGATTTTTTCCACGCTGGCGCTGTAACGCGGCTCTGTCTTCGGCAGGAACATGGCGTCGGTGGGCGCGGACAACAGCGTGATTTTCGACTCGAAGACGTCGAACTTGACGGTGACCTCATCCATGCCCCGAAAGCCTTGCGCATACTGCAACACGGCGATTTCCGTTTTCAGGGCCGATTGTTCCAGCTGCCCGATCACCAGATCGTAGCCTTGTGTTTTGTGTCGGGCGAAGCTCTGGCTGTCAGCGCGTGACACGATGAACAGGTAAGCGGAATAACCCCACAAGATGGCGAGTAAAACCAGTAGCGTCGCGGACAGCGACACCCTGATCCTGCTTGCCCTCGATCCCGGGATTTTCATTTAACCTCGATTCTACGAACCTGAAAGACAAATCGCCTTGTGTTGCTGATGGTGCTCAATTCGTCGCGATATTGATCGCGTGGAAAAATAATGAACAGAGGGCCAAAGTCGTTCAGGCGCAACTCGCGTCCGTTTTCACGATAGGCCAGAATGGGTTCATATTTCTCGATGAATGCCACGGGAATTTCCTGGCTGTAATCGTCGTAGGCAAACACGCGAATGCTTGAACCTCGAATCCCGGCTTTCTTCAGCACGTCGATTAATCGCGGCCCCTCCCAGACTTCGGAGCCTGTCCAGTTGGTCGAAGTCTGAATCGTATGCACGGGCATGGCGAGCAGTTCCTGGCGCGTGAAGATACGCTCGTTGTGAGGAGACGCAGCCTGGTACTCGATGTTGCCATCTACATCCAGCTGGAGCAGATCGGGATCCGCATGGGCAGCGCTGGCCAGCATGAGCGACAACCCGGCAAGATAAACATGAGACCTGTGTGGCAAGCCGGACTTCCTTGTCGCGCTGATGGCGACAGTTCCATGACGCCCTGCTTTATCAGCATGGTTAAGCGGAAATCGCGCGCTCCATTTAACATTCTTCAAGAAGGAAATGAGCATGCACTACGCCTTTTTTAGCCGCTCACCGAGCTGGAAAGCCCGATAATAGTAGCCATTGATCTTCCCCTGATGTAAGTTTATGTAACACGGTTTCGTGCCTGAAGAAAATAAACAAAAAATCGCACGACTGACCAAGTGACGGCCTGATTCCTGTCAGCAGGACTACAAGTATGTGCAGCAATAAAAAAGATTCGCGAAAAAATCGCCTGTAATTCTAATGACATGCTGACCTGTTAATGCACCCAAGGTGCGCTGATCTGCACTTCACGGGCGTTCGACCCCACCGGATATATCGCTCACCACCCGCGGAATTTCATCGCGTCCTCGCCGGCCTCGACTTATCCGATAGACGTTCCGACACGGCGCCCTGCGATGGTTTCATGCCGGCGTGTTCTCTGGAACATCTCCTGGACCGGGGTCGGAAATGCGTGATCTTCCGTGAATCGGGCGATGACGGAACAGTGCTGTCGTGATTCCGCGGATAGCGACGTCCACCTCATGGAAATCCCTTAAGCAAATGGCTTTGCCGTGAAAGCCGAAGGAAGGATGCGCCCTCCCATAATCGCGCCATCGATGCTGACAGGCGGCATTCCGCCGCCAACAATAACGGAGACTATCGATGCGACCGAACTTCAGTGCGTTTCGCCATGTTGCCCTTGCTTCCAGCCTGCTGTTCAGCCTTGCCTCGCAACACGCGTCGGCGGCCGACAGCGGGAAGATCACGATCATGGTGGGTGGCATCACGAAGCTGATCTATCTGCCGGCGCGCCTGACCGAACAACTCGGCTACTTCAAGGACGAAGGGCTCGACGTTGAACTGCTGTCGCAGCCCGCTGGTGTCGACGCAGAGAACGAGCTGCTGGCGGGCGCCGTCCAGGGTGTCGTGGGCTTCTACGATCACACGATCGATCTGCAGACCAAGGGCAAGGACGCCAAGGCGATTGTCGTGTTTGGTCAGGTGCCAGGCGAAGTCGAAATGGTGTCGACCAAAGCGGCCGATACGGTCAAATCGATGGCCGACGTCAAGGGCAAGACGCTCGGCGTGACGGGCCTGGGTTCGTCGACCAGCTTTCTCACGCAATACCTTGCTGGACAGCACGGTATCCAGTCGACGGAATACACGATGCTGCCGGTGGGTGCCGATGCGAGCTTCATTGCGGCGATCAAGCAGAGCCGTATCGACGCCGGCATGACCACTGAGCCCACGGTGTCGGCATTGCTGAAGACGGGCGAGGCGAAGGTGCTCGTCGACATGCGCTCGGTCGAGGGCACGAGGGCGGCGCTGGGCGGCACCTATCCGGCGTCGAGTCTCTACGTGCAGGCCGCATGGGCCGATGCGCACAAGGCGGAAGCGGCGAAGCTCGCGCATGCCTTCGTTCGCACGATGCAGTTCATCCACACGCATAGCGCGGAAGAGATCGCGGCGAAGATGCCCGCTGACTATCAGAAAGACAAGACGCTTTACGTGAGCGCGCTGAAGGCGTCGCTGCCGATGTACACCGTCGACGGCAAGATGCCGCCTGATGGTCCGGCGACCGTGCTCAAGGTGCTCTCGGCGTTCAACCCGGCGGTCAAGGGCAAACATATCGAGCTGGAAAAAACCTACACCAACGAGTTTGTCAGCGCGAAATAGGTGACGGGCGCGCCCGGAGCGTTTGTGCAACGGGCGCCGTCTGGCTCCGTTGCGCTCGCGGTGAGCGCGTGGATGCGGATGCCGACGACCATGTTGTCAAGTTGCTTGATGCACGCGAGCTTGTCGCGCGTATCAAGGCGCTGATCCGTCCGCATTCGGGCGGCGTGTCGTCATGCCTCGCCTGTGGCGACCTGCAGTACATGTTCGATACGCGGGAGTTTCTTCACCACGACGCACCCGTGGCGTTGTGGCGTCGCGAGCACGCCATCCTCGAAACGCGGATGTTGCGACAGGGCGAGACCGTTTCGAAAACCATGCAGATGGAAAGCGTGTTCAGTCTGGACGACGAACCGCGCGCGGACGCCATCGACATCTATATGCACTGCTTGCGCAAACGTCTCGAAGGTCCAGCGCAGAGATCATGACGCTGCTGGGCCTTGGCTACATCCTCCGGCAAAGAGATTTCGAATAATTAACCGGGCGCTGTCAGGCATATCAGTGAATACACTTAGTTGTACAAAAAACACGGGAAAGGAGCGTGAAGGATTGAGGTCACCAGAATCGGATTCGTTCGCATACCGGGGATCGAATACCCGACCAGACGGACCGCATCAGTCGCGAGCAGAAAAATCAGATTTTCAAACCAGCAACCTGAGGAGACGGACTTGAAGAAAAAGTACTTAACCCTGGCGATCGCGGCGAGTGCGCTCGGCGCGACTGCCGCGCACGCGCAGTCGAGCGTGCAGCTTTACGGCCTGATGGACCTGAGCTTCCCGAGCTACCGGACGCACGCCGACGCCAACGGCAATCACGCCATCGGCATGGGCAACGACGGTGAACCGTGGTTCAGCGGCAGCCGCTGGGGCGTGAAGGGTGCGGAAGACATCGGCGGCGGCTCGAAGATCATTTTCCGGCTCGAGAGTGAATACGTCGTCGCGAACGGGCAGATGGAAGATCCGAACCAGATCTTCGACCGTGACGCGTGGGTCGGCATCCAGAACGATACGTTCGGCAAGTTTACGGCAGGGTTCCAGAACACGATCGCGCGCGATGCGGCGGCCATCTACGGTGATGCATACGGTAGTCCGCGACTTTCGACCAACGAAGGCGGCTTCACCAATTCGAACAACTTCAAGCAGATGATTTTCTATGCGGCCGGCCCGACGGGCACCCGTTATAACAACGGTCTCGCATGGAAGAAACTGTTCAGCAACGGCATCTACGCCAGCGCCGGGTACGCATTCGGCAACAGCACGAGCTTCGGCACGAATTCCACCTATCAGGTGGCGCTCGGCTACAACGGTGGCCCGTTCAACGTGTCGGGCTTCTATGGCCACGTCAACCGCGACGGCTTCATGAACCAGTCGTATTCGGTGGGCGGCAACTATACGTTCGGCATCCTGCGCGCCAACGCGGGCTATTTCCGCTATCTCGGCAACCAGGGTTCGCTCGGTCAGCGTCAGGACAACGCATGGACGGTGTCGCTCAAGCTGTCACCGAAGGGGCCGCTCGACTACGAACTCGGCTACCAGCAGATGCGCGTACACAACGCCGCCTACAACAGCGACGGCGACATCCCGAACGCGAACGTTGGCGCTTTCGATCCGACATCCGGCCTCCACAACGGCTATAAGGAGACGCTGTACTGGTCGACGTTCTACCACCTGTCCAAGCGCACTGAACTGTATCTGGCCGGCGACTACATGAGGCTTCACGGCGGCTATACGGTCGGAACCACGTTTGGTTCGACCAACCAGCTTGAACTGACGACGGGCGTGCGCACCCGCTTCTGATCGTGGCAGCCGCTCCTCCTGGCTGATTCATCGACGAAAAGTGCTCCTGTTTGCGGCGACGGATAAATCCGTTCGCCGCTTTTTCTGTTTCGCGAGTCGAGGACGACTACCATGTTCAGAAATACCACGATCCGCCTCGCCCTGACGGTCACGATCGCCGGCTATACGGCCGCACTGGTGTTCGTGATCGCTACATCTGTCGTGGGTCTCAAGACGGCCAACGCGGCGCTCGAAAAGATGTACACCGAAGAAACGGTCGCCTTGCGCCACCTCGCCGCGAGCGGCGAAGCGATTCTGCAGGCGCGGGTCGATCTGGGTGCCTACGAAACGCTCGTCGCGCAGGGAAAACCCACCGACGCGGTGCTCGCCCGGGTACACGCCGGGCTGGCGGACAGCGATCGTGAATTCGCGGCCTACCTGACGCAGCCGCCGGCCGACGACGTGGAGAAGGGACTGGCTGACGCACTGCGCGCGAGGCGTGAGCAGTTGATGAAACAGGTGTTGGCCCCCGAGGTCGCCGCGCTCGACCAGAACGATTTCATCACGTTCCGGACCACGGAGCGTCAGGCGCCTGACACGGTGTTCAGCGACTATAAAAGCGCCCAGCTTGCGCTGGAGAACGTTCAGCTGCAGCAGCAGAAGGCGCGCTTCGATCTGGCCCAGGCGCATTTTCATCTGCTGTGCTGGGTGTTTGGCGCCATCGGGCTGGTCGCGATCGCACTTGGCCTGTTCGCGCGCTTCATGGTGACGGCGTCGATCGTGCGGCCGATCAACGCGGCGATCCAGCACTTCGAGCGGATCGCCACTGGCGATCTCACCGGGCACATCGCCAGCACGCGTGTGAACGAAATGGGCCGCCTGATGGCCGCGCTCGCCCGCATGCAGGAGAGCCTTGTTGCCGCGGTCAGTCAGGTTCGGCGCGGGACGGCGGCAATCGGACACGGCGCGCGCGAGATCGCAAGCGGCAACGTCGATCTGTCGACGCGCACCGAACAGCAGGCGGCGACGCTGCAGGAAACGGCGTCGAGCATGGAAGAGTTGACCTCGACGGTCAGGCAGAACGCCGACAACGCACGGCAGGCCAGTGCGCTCGCCGAAAACGCGTCGGAGATCGCGGCGCGCGGCGGCGACGTTGTCGAGCAGGTCATCGACGTGATCGCGGACATGTCGTCGGGGTCGAGCAGGATCGTCGACATCATTGGCGCCATCGAGGGCATCGCATTCCAGACCAACATACTCGCGCTGAATGCCGCCGTCGAAGCTGCGCGTGCGGGTGACGAAGGGCGTGGATTCGCAGTGGTGGCAGGCGAGGTACGCGCCCTGGCACAACGCTCGGCGGCAGCGGCGAAAGAGATCCGGGAGCTGATCGGTGGGTCGGTCGCCAAGGTTCAGAATGGAGCCGAACTCGCGATTCGCGCGGGCGCCACCATGGCGGAAATCGTCAGCGCCGCGCGCAGCGTAACCCGCATCGTGAGCGAAATCAGCGTGGCTTCTGAAGAGCAGTCGCGGGGCATCGAGCAGATCAACCGCGCGGTCACGCAGATGGACAACGCGACCCAGCAGAACGCCGCGCTGGTTGAGCAGGCCGCGGCAGCGGCGGCGTCGCTTGAAGGTCAGGCGGGCGCCCTTGACGATGCCGTTGCCGTGTTCCGATTGCATGAATCCCGCCAGCCGCAGGGCGAGGAACCTCACAGGCAGGCATGGATGGCGCCGGAACTGTCGCCCGCCTGAGCACGATGTCATCGAACACTTCTGGACCCATGCGGCCGTCAAGGCTGCCGCAGCGCAACCCGCGTCCCGATTGCCGGTCCAATCAGTAGCGCATGCAGCGTGGCGTGGCAGGAGGTGTGAGATGGACGCTCGAAAGACGTGGTGGCGGCTTGGGGCCGGTTTGCTCGCATGCCTGCTCCTCGCCAGCTTTGCGGGATGCGACGCGTTCACCGGACCGCCCGCACCAGAATGGCCAGGCCCCCACGCACCGTATCCTTTCCCCAACGACGTTCCGCATCGAACCGAATGACGTGGCGTGGGTGCGGTTTTTCCGCGCGCGTTCTCACCCGCTCCATGAACGAATATCCATGACGTTCTGTGTGAAACGGCAGCCATATTTCTACCTCAGGCGCAGGGATATGTTCGCGGATGCGGGATGATCACCGCCCCTCCATTGCATCAACCAAACGTCAATTAATATCTTTTACGACCTGATTGTGCCGTAAAAATATATTGGACGTCTTACCGGTGCTCTCGCATTATTCGTACATTCCCGGCACACGCCCTGCCCGCTACCGATAGCCCGCCGCCTGCGGGCTATTGGCGCGCCGTCACCGTCCGCAACGGTGCATCGGCTGGCCCGGACACCATTCCAGTTTCGACAACCCCAATACCTGAGGACCCAGATGCCTGACTATCGCTCACGAACTTCGACTCACGGTCGCAACATGGCCGGCGCGCGCGCGTTGTGGCGCGCCACCGGCATGAAGGACGGTGACTTCGGCAAGCCCATTATCGCGGTGGTGAACTCGTTCACGCAGTTCGTGCCGGGCCATGTGCATCTGCGCGACCTGGGCGCGCTGGTGGCGAAGGAAATCGAAGCGGCCGGCGGCGTGGCGAAGGAATTCAACACCATCGCCGTGGACGACGGCATTGCCATGGGCCACGGCGGCATGCTGTATTCGCTGCCCTCGCGCGAGCTGATTGCCGACTCGGTGGAATACATGGTCAACGCGCACTGCGCCGACGCTATGGTCTGCATCTCCAATTGCGACAAGATCACCCCGGGCATGCTGATGGCCGCCATGCGCCTGAACATCCCGGTCGTCTTCATCTCCGGCGGTCCGATGGAAGCGGGCAAGGTCAAATCGCCGACCGACGGCCAGGTGATCGCGAAGATCGACCTGATCGACGCGATGATCAAGGCGGGCGACTCCCGGATCAGCGACGCCGAAGTGGCGGAAATCGAGCGCAGTGCCTGTCCGACGTGCGGCTCCTGCTCGGGCATGTTCACCGCGAACTCGATGAATTGCCTGACCGAGGCGATCGGCCTCGCGTTGCCCGGCAACGGCACGATCGTCGCCACGCACGCATGGCGCAAGGGCCTGTTCGAACAGGCCGGCCGTCTGGTGGTAGACCTGTGCCGCCGCTACTATCAGGAAGACGACACCTCGGTCCTGCCGCGCAGCATCGCCAGCAAACAGGCATTCGAGAACGCGATGGCGCTCGACGTCGCGATGGGTGGTTCGACCAATACCGTGCTGCACCTGCTGGCAGCGGCGCAGGAAGGCGGCGTCGATTTCACGATGTCCGACATCGATCGCATCTCGCGCAAGGTGCCGTGCCTGTGCAAGGTGGCGCCCGCAACCGACAAATTCCATATCGAAGACGTGCATCGTGCCGGCGGCATTCCCGGCATTCTCGGCGAACTGGCCCGCGCGGATCTGCTCGACCTGTCGTGCGGCAACGTGCTTGGCGGCACGCTCGGCAACGCGATTGCCGCGTGGGACATCGCTGGCGGCGCGGGCGAAGAAGCGCAGAAATTCTTCCGCGCGGCCCCGGGCGGCATTCCGACCACCGTTGCGTTCAGCCAGGAAGCCACGTTCGCGTCGCTGGATATCGACCGCAAGACTGGTTGCATCCGCAGCAGGCAGAACGCGTATTCGAAAGACGGCGGCCTCGCCGTGCTCTACGGCAATCTCGCGGAGAAGGGCTGTATCGTCAAGACAGCGGGTGTCGACGAATCGCAATGGATGTTCTCCGGGCGCGCGCGCGTCTTCGAGAGCCAGGATGACGCTGTCGAAGCCATTCTGGGCGACCAGGTTGTGGCGGGCGACGTGGTCGTGATCCGTTACGAAGGCCCCAAGGGCGGCCCGGGCATGCAGGAAATGCTTTACCCCACGTCGTATCTGAAATCCAAAGGCCTGGGTAAGACCTGCGCGCTGTTTACCGATGGCCGCTTCTCGGGTGGTTCGTCGGGGCTCGTGATCGGGCATGCGTCGCCGGAAGCCGCCGAAGGCGGCACGATCGGTCTGGTGGAAGAGGGCGATGTGATCGAGATCGATATTCCCGCGCGCAAGATGCACCTGGCGGTGTCGGACGCGGAACTGGCACGCCGTCGCGAAGCCATGGAGGCACGCGGCGACAAGGCCTGGATGCCGGCTGATCGTACACGCGTGGTGTCGCAGGCGTTGCAGGCCTACGCCGCGCTGGCGACCTCGGCCGACCGTGGCGCGGTGCGGGATCTCTCGCAACTTAAGCGCAAGTGATGTGCAACGGCTCTGTCGCGGCAACGCGATCAGGGCCAAAGAGACCGATATGCCGGATCCGGCCTGTCGGTCACTGCGCTGACCGGCCTGAAGGCGTCGACCAGCGCAGTCACGGACGGCTACGCCCTCGTGATAATCCACACTATCCAAGGTCCTTGCTGCAAAACGGAGTGAGCATGGATTTGTTATTCCATCGCCCGAATCCTGCGACCCTGCGACGTTCGCGCGCACGTAAAAAATAGAATAGAGCGTCGAACTGCGTCAGCGCACCGCGTACTGCGCCCTCTCCTGGCTTCTATGCTTGAAATCACAATGACTTCAATCAGATAAAGAGAGGAAAACGCATCTCTCTCTGCGAGAGAAATATCATGAAAATCCGTCTGCACTATCATCTGGCCTGTCTGGAACAGGCCCCCCACGCCCACGCCACAGCGACCTGTGCTGTGCATTCATCGTGGTTCGCCCTGAATGCAAGCCGCGCCTGCATGATCGCGTCCGTCGCACGTGCGGCGTTAAACCGCACGCAGGCGACTCGCGATGAACGCGTCGACGCTTCGTCACTCCTGCTGGGCAAAACCGCTTCATCGCGGCATCTGCTCAGCCGGACATCGCATGGCGGGAGGGAGACGTCATGAATACCGTGAACGACGAACGTCTCGAACTCCTGCAGTCGATCGCCCACGAAACGTTGGGAATAGCTTCGCTCCAACTGACTGGCAAGCCGACCGAGGATTTCCGCGTAATCAGCATCGAAAATCTCGCATGCGCGCTCGAAGCCGCATACGACGCCGGATTGCTGGTCGGCGCCCGGATCATCCGTGCCGCAAGCGAAACGCGCTGCAACTAGCAACGAACAAGGCGGCCCACAACGGGCCGCTTTTCCAGTCCGCGCTCAGGACCATCCACTGTATCGGCATCGCGACGACGGAAACGCAGCGCTTCGAGAGGCCGCGCCCATGCTCAATGCCGCCGGCGCGGCGCTCTACGAGGGAAAAGCAACGCAATCGCGTCAACGCGTGGCTGGTTGACGCGCGAGTGGAAGAACGGCGCCATCGAGACACATGCCGACGCCCGGCACAGTCATTTATTTTACCCGGATGTTATTGCGTTCTATATTTACACCCGGGTATAATCCGTCGAATTCATCCATTGAAGGGAGTTCGGCATGACCAGTCCAGCCACCTGCATCGCTTTCGAAGGCGTTCGCCGCATTGCGTCCGGCGCGCTGAAAGACGTGGCCGTTGCGGTGAAAGCCGTCGTCGACCGGGGCGAAAGTGCGCCCGTGCTGATTTTCGACAGCGTGACGAGCCAGCCTGTCGAGTTCGATCTGCGAGGCCCGGTCGATGAAGTCATTGGGCGACTGGCGGGTGCGGACGTAGCGCCGCCGCTGGCTGCGAACGAAGAAGCGCCGCGTGGACGCGGGCGCCCGAAGCTTGGCGTCGTCGCGCGTGAGGTGACGTTGCTGCCGCGTCACTGGGACTGGCTCAACGGCCAGCCGGGCGGTGCGTCGGTTGCGCTGCGCAGGCTGGTGGACGCGGCCCGTGCGGCAAACGAGGACCACGACCGCGTGCGTCGGGCGCAGGAAGCGACGTACCGTTTCATGACCGCGCTGGCCGGCAACCTGGCTGGATTCGAAGACGCAACGCGCGCGCTCTTTGCGAACGACCGCGCGCGTTTCGACGACCTGACAGCGCCATGGCCCACTGACGTTCGCGATCACGTGCGGAGTCTGTCGGAGCCGGCGCTCGGCGCTTCGGCCTGAAACGCGGTAATCCGTGAAGAGCAAAAAAAAACCGTTCACGCAGAAAGCGCGTGAACGGAAAGTCGGAGAGTTACAACAGTGCTGGCGTTACACATGGAATCACGCAGCGGTTGCAGTGTAGCCACGCGTGGGTACGCCAAACATCAGATGAATCCCAATCGGTCGAACGCCTGATCTGAACGTCGAAGTCTGCTTTCGAGGGCCTTTCGTACTTCATTAGCAGACTTGAATTCTGGGTATTCGTGCGTCAAGTCGGCTCCGCTCCCGGCCGTAAACAAGACGTGCGAATGTGATATCCGCGCTGCATGGTGTGTGGTGCGGGAAATCTCCTCCAGGATCCGGATGTACGAACAGGCGAATGACATGAAGTGGTTTGAGCGATTGACCGTGCTGAGAAAATTGCTGCTGGCGTTTGCGCTCGTCACGGGTTTTGGTGCCGTGACCGGCGTCGCGGGCATGACGGCGCTGTCCGCGCTGCACGGACTCACGGAAGCAATCGGTGGCCGCTACATGGACGGTCTCTACTGGATGGAAGAGGCAAACCGCCACAAGGTCGACACGGACCTCGCCGCGGCGAACCTCGGCTACGCCCCCGACGATGCGGGCCGTCAGCGTCTGAAAGAAGAAATCGTCGTCTCGCTGAAGGAGATGCACTCGGCGTTCGACAGCTTCGCCGCGACCATCACGACCAGCAAGGGCCAGACGCTGCTCGACGATGTGATGAAAGCGAACACAGTCTGGGAAGGGATCGTGCGTGAGCAGATCGGCCTCGATCCGGTTCCGGCGGGCGTCGACAACGCGGAGCTCGTGCGCCGTGCGATCGCGGCGAGCGTCGCGATGCGCGAGCGCATCAACGTCGTCATCGAATATCGCCGTCAGCGCTCGACCGACGCGCAGGCGGAAGCCACCGCCCGCTACGAACGCATGCGCCTCGTCATGATCGTGCTGGTGCTCGCGTCGATGGTCACGGGCATGGTGCTCGCGTGGCTGATCGCGCGGCGTCTGTCGCGGCAACTCGGCGGCGAGCCGGCTTACGCGGCTGAAATCGCGAACCGCATCGCCGCCGGCGATCTCGCCGTGCGCGTCGACACCCGCGCGGGCGACAACGACAGCCTGCTCTTCGCGCTCCGCAACATGCGTGAGCGGCTGGCGGGCATCGTCGGCGGCATCAGCACGTCGAGCGAATCGATCCTGATTGCTTCGGGTGAAATCGCCCAGGGCAATACCGATCTCTCGCAGCGCACGGAAGAGCAGGCCGCTTCGCTCGAGGAAACCGCGTCGAGCATGGAGCAGCTCACCGCGACCGTGCGGCAGAACGCGGACAACGCGCAGCAGGCGAGCGGCGTCGCGCACGGCGCAGCGGAAGTGGCGGCACGCGGCAACGTGCTGGTGAACGACGTCGTCGACACGATGCGCGACCTGGCCGCGGGCTCGAAGCGGATGACGGACATCATCGCCGTGATCGAGGGCATTGCGTTTCAGACCAACATCCTCGCGTTGAACGCGGCTGTCGAAGCGGCACGTGCGGGCGAGCAGGGTCGCGGTTTCGCGGTGGTCGCGGGCGAGGTGCGCTCGCTCGCGCAGCGCAGCGCGGTCTCGGCGAAGGAAATCAAGGAGCTGATTGAAAACTCGACGACGCGTGTGGGCAGCGGCGCCGAACTGGCCGAGCGCGCGGGCCAGACGATGGCCGAGGTGACGCACGCGGTCAAGCGCATGAACGACATCATGGGCGAGATTTCGGCGGCGTCGACTGAGCAGAGCACTGGCATCGAGCAGGTCAACCGCGCGGTCGCGCAGATGGACCAGGTGACGCAGCAGAACGCGGCCCTCGTCGAACAGGCGGCCGCGGCTGCGGGTTCGATGGCGGATCAGGCGCGGCAGCTGAAGGTGGCCGTTTCGGTGTTCACCGTGAGGGCACGCGCGGCCTGATCGTCGTCACACCCTGCGGGCGACTAAGCATGAACGTTTCGTCGCCCGCGCCACGCATGGGTGCGCTTCGTGCCATGCATCATTTCATGCAGTTGCTTTCTCGCGCGCCTGTTCCTCGAGATACAACGCCATCTCTTCCGCGAACGCTTTCGCGACCGCGGGCCGCTGCGCGATCTGCCGGCAATACGCATCCACCGAAGGCCATGCGGCGAGACTCACACCCGAGTACTGCGCCCAGTTCAGCACGGTCGCAAGATAGGCATCGGCGACCGTGAACCGCTCCAGCAAGAACGCATTCGCGGCCAGATGCGCATCCAGTACAGCGAGACGCAGCGGCACCCGCTTGCGCGTGTAATTCAGCACGTCTTCCGCGGCGGTGGGATCGAGCAACGCGACGAACACGGCCTTGTGCAATTCCGTGCTGATGAACCCGAGCCACTGCTGCACTTTCGCGCGCTCCGCCGTGCCGGCGGGCGGCATCAGGTGCGCGTGCGGGAACTGGTCGGCGACGTACGGCAGGATCGCCGTGTTTTCGGTGAGCAGCCAGCCATCGTTCGTGCGCAGCACCGGCACCTGCCCGAGCGGGCTGACCTGATAGAAATCCGTGCCGTCGGCGACGCGCTTCTTCTTCGTGTCGACCTGAATGAAGTTCGCGTGCGCGTTCGCTTCGTAAAGCGTGATGCGGGTCGCGAGCGAGCAGGCCATGGGAGAAAAATACAGATCCATTCCGGTGCCTCCAGTCGTTGGTTTGAGTTTTGTACTATAGTGAACAAAATTCGACGACGCCAGATATTTTTATGCATACCGGTACAAAAAGAGAAAAACGACCTCGCGGAAGGCCTCGCGCCTATGACGCAACCGAAGCGGTTGCCAGTGCCACGCAGGCGTTCTGGCAAGGCGGCTATTCGGGCACGTCGCTCGACGACCTGAGCGTCGCGACGGGCATGAACCGTCCGAGCCTTTACGGCGCGTTCGGCGACAAGCACGCGCTCTATCTGGATACGCTCGACGGTTACATCGACGCCGGGCTCAAGGGGATGGAAGCGGCGCTCGGCGGCGACCTGCCGCTCGCGCAGGCGTTGATGCGCGTCTACGATGCGGCGCTCGCGATTTATCTGCCGGCTGGCGGCGAGCCGCGCGGATGCTTCCTGATCGGCACGGCGGTGGTCGAAGCGAAGCGCGACGCGGACGTTCGCGCGAAGCTCGCCGATGGCCTCCGGACCTTCGATGGCGCGCTGGAGCGGCGTCTGCTGCGTGCCCAGGCGCAGGGCGAACTCGATCCCGCCGCCGACGCCGCGGTGCTGGCGAGAGTCGCATCCGCGATCATGCACAGCCTCGCGCTGCGCTCGCGCGCGGGGGATACGCGCGCAACGCTGCGCGCAACAGCGGCGGCCGGCGTCGCGCTGATCTGCGCAACGCAAGCGCCAGCCTGCACAACGCCAGCGCCAGCGGCGCCTTCGGTGGAACCGCCCAAACGGCGCCGCAAGGCCGGCTGAGTGACGTCGCCCAGCAAGACCGAAGCGCACCGCGACAACCCGGCAACATACTGACGGCTTGTCATCGGCAGGCCTGCTCCGTACACTCGCGCGTAATTCCAGAACAGTGCCGCTTTTGCGGTGCTTCCCCTGCTTTCACGCCGATTAGAGGAGACATCCCGCCATGGCCGATTCCTACTTCCCCCGCTGGCGCGTCCAGCCGCGAGCCATCGAGGGCCGCGTCGTCGGGCCCGACGAGCGGCTCGCCGGGCCGCAGATGCTCGCGATGGGTATCCAGCACGTCGTGGCGATGTTCGGTTCGACGGTGCTCGCGCCGCTGCTGATGGGCTTCGATCCGAATCTGTGCATCTTCATGTCAGGCATCGGCACGCTGCTCTTCTTCGTGCTCGTGGGTGGGCGCGTGCCGAGCTATCTCGGTTCGAGCTTCGCGTTCATCGGCCTCGTGATCGCGGTGACGGGTTACGGCGGACACGGTCCGAACCTGAACATTCCCGTCGCGCTCGGCGGGATCATCGCGTGCGGCGTCGTGTACGCGATCATCGGCTTCATCGTGTCGGCGATCGGCACGAAATGGATTGAAACGTTGATGCCGCCCGTCGTCACCGGTGCGATTGTCGCGGTGATCGGGCTGAATCTTGCGCCGATCGCGGTGAAAGGCGTGAGCGCGAACGCGTTCGATTCGTGGATGGCGCTCGTGACGGTGCTGTGCGTCGGCGCGGTCGCGGTGTTCGCGCGCGGCATGCTGCAGCGCCTGCTGATTCTCGTCGGCCTGCTGATCGCGTATGTGATCTATGCGATCGTCACGAACGGTCTGGGGATGGGCAAGCCGATCGACTTCGCGGTCGTCGCGAATGCCGCGTGGTTCGGCATGCCGCACTTCACGGCGCCCGTCTTCAACCTGCAGGCGATGACGCTGCTCGCGCCGGTCGCCGTGATTCTCGTCGCGGAAAACCTCGGGCACATCAAGGCGGTGAGCGCGATGACCGGCCAGAACCTCGACGGCTATATCGGCCGCGCGTTTATCGGCGACGGCCTCGCCACCATCGTGTCGGGATTCGCCGGCGGCACCGGCGTCACGACGTACGCCGAAAACATCGGCGTGATGGCCGTGACGAAGATCTATTCGACGCTCGTGTTCGTGATCGCCGCACTGATCGCGCTCGTGCTCGGTTTCTCGCCGAAGTTCGGTGCGGTCATCCAGACGATTCCGGGTCCGGTGCTGGGCGGCGTATCGATCGTCGTGTTCGGCCTGATCGCGGTGACCGGCGCGCGTATCTGGGTCGTCAACAAGGTCGACTTCTCCGACAACCGCAATCTGATCGTCGCGGCCGTCACGCTCGTGCTCGGCGCGGGCGACTTCACGCTGAAACTCGGTGGCTTCGGTCTGGGTGGTATCGGCACGGCGACGTTCGGCGCGATCATCCTGTACGCGCTGCTGCGTCGCAAGCCGGCACAGCAGCCGGTCGTTTAGGCGAAGGCAGCAAATCAGCCGCGCGCCGCACCCCGGTTCAACCGGCGACGACGCGCGACTTTCAACCCTCCCGGCCGCGCGCCACCCGCGTGCCACCCGCCCGTCATTGACCCGTCATCCGCGCGCGCGGCCGCGCATCGTCAGCGCGGTCTCCGACAGATCGACCTCGCGCATCAGCCGTGTCAGGGTCTCGTCGTTGATCTTCTGGGCGTTGCGCAGCGCGACCAGCGTCGCGCGCTCGGCATGAATCGCGGCGAGCCGCATCCGCAGTTCCAGTGCTTCCGCCTGCTGCGCCATTTTGCGTGGCGCGCCTTCCTCGCCGAGCGTCGCGAGCCTGCGCCGGTAAATGTCCATCACGCGTGCCGTCACGTCGGCGGCCGAGGCCGACTCCGATTCGTCGAGACCAGCGTTCACCGTGTCGTGCATGTCGTCGATGGCGCGGATCGCCGCCTGCGCCGCGTGCGTTCGCGCGAGCTTTTCTTCGGCTTCGTGCGGATCGCGACGGTTGCCGTGCGTGATGAACGGCAGCACGATCACCGCCACCAGCAACGACGCGAGTATCACGCCCGATGCGATGAAGATCGCCAGGTCGCGCCCCGCGAGCGAGACCGGCAACGACAGCACGCCCGCCAGCGTGACGGCGCCGCGCACGCCCGCGATCGTCGTCACCGCGACCATCCGGACGCCCGGCACGGCGTTCGTGACGCCCTTGCGTTTGGCGCCGCGGCTTGCAAAGAGCCGCAGCACCCACACCCACACGTAGCGCAGCGCATACAGCACGAGCAGCACGGCCGCGACGTAGCCGATCAGCCGCAGCACCTGCCCGTCGCTCGTGTGATGCGCGTCGAGCAGCGCATCGCCGAGGATGTGAGGAAACTGCAGCCCGAGCAGAATGAACACCATTCCGTTGAAGACGAACTCGATCATCGTCCACGTGCTCGCCGCGCGCATGCGCGTCGAAACCGGCCCGACATGCATGATGCTGGTGTAGTTCATCATCATTCCGGCTGCGACAGCCGCCAGAATGCCCGACCAGCCGAAGTGCTCGGCGAACAGGTATGACGCGAACGGAATCAGCAGCGTCATCACGACGCCCGGAGCCGGGTCGCCTTCCTCGGTCATGTTCAGAAAGCGCGACGAGACGAAGCTGAACACCCAGCCGACCGCGGCGCCGGTCGCGAGGCCGCCGGCGGCGATGATCACGAAGCTGATCGACGCGTCACGCAGCGAGAACACGCCGGTCAGCGCCGCCGCAATCGCAAACTTCAGTGCGACGAGGCCCGACGCGTCGTTCATCAGCGCCTCGCCTTCGAGGATATGCATCAGCTGCGGCGCGATCCTTCCCTTGCCGGCGATGCCGGTCAGCGCGACGGCGTCGGTCGGCGACAGCACGGCGGCAAGCGCGAACGCGACCGGCAGCGGAATCGCCGGCACGAGCGCATGCACGAAGTAGCCGACCGCGAGCACTGTCATGAACACGAGCCCGAGCGCGAGCATCAGGATCGCGCGCCGCTGCATGAAGAACTCGCGCTTCGGGATGCGCCAGCCGTCCGCGAAGAGCAGCGGCGGAATGAACAGCACCATGAAGATGTCGGGATCGAACGTGACGTGCAAGTCGAGCTTCGGCCACGCGAGCAGTGCGCCGATCGCGATCTGCACGAGCGGCAGCGGCGGTTTGACGGGCAGCACCCGGATCAGGACGCCCGAACTGGCGACCGCGAGCAGCAGGATAAGAACGGTAAAAACGATTTCCATCAGGTCTTTTCTGGAGGTTGCGGAGCGGCATCGACGGCGCGCCGAAGCAGCCGCGAGCGCGGCCAGCGACATGGCGCGGACAGCGACGCCAGCAGGAACACGAGCCCGCAGTGTAGCCGGCGCCCCCGGATCCTGCCGCGAAACGCACGCTGGACCGGGACGCGGGTGTGTCCCTTGTTGCACCGTTACGGTGCCCCGCCGCCCCGCCTCGACGCACGAAACTGACGATCGGAGCCCGGCAGGCGCGCGAACTAACGCGATATGTGCGCCAACGTGCGCACGGAGCTTGCTTAAGCTATATCGATGACGCACATTTTGAGCGTGGAGCCCGTCCGGTCGTCCCTCGACAGGATCGCTCCACGCGCGCGTGAGAGGATTGCATGAGCATTGCGCAGCAGGACAGAACGGCCGTCGCGCCGCACGGGTTCGAGGTGAGTTTCGCCTCGGGCCTGCAACGTTATTCGACGCAGCACGGGGAGCTGGAACTCACGAGCGTGTTCCAGCCGATCTTCAGCCTGTCGCACATGCGCGCGGTCGGCTACGAGGGACTGTTGCGCGCGCACGATTCGCTTGACCGCCCGGTTTCGCCGCTCGACGTGTTTGGCCAGGCCGCCCGTCTCGGCGACGTGCTCCAGGTCGACCGTCTCGCGCAGGCGCTGCATCTGGAGAACTTCAAGGCGCTCGGCGCGGAAACGGAGTGGCTCTTCCTGAACGTGCATCCGGGCGCGCTCACCGATCCGTATCACGCAGCCGCGCTGCTCGCCAACCTGCGGCGGCTCGATCTGCCCCCGCGCCGCATCGTGCTCGAAGTGCTCGAACAGCGCGCGGACGATCTCGAACGTCTCGCCGAAGCGGTGCGCGAGTTTCGCGAGCGCGGCTTCCTGATCGCGCTCGACGACTTCGGCGCGGGGCATTCGAACGTCGAGCGTATCTGGCAACTGAATCCCGACATCGTGAAACTCGACCGTTCGCTGCTCGCGCCGGGAGCGATCCGGCCGCAGGGTTCGTCGATCCTGCCGGGGCTCGTGGCGCTGCTGCATGAGGCGGGCAAGCTGGTGCTGGTCGAAGGGGTCGAGACCGAGAGCGAGGCGCACATGGCGCTCGCGTGCGACGCCGACTTCGTGCAGGGATTTTTCTTCGGCCGGCCGAGCGCCGCGACGGTCGATGCTTCGGCGAGCGCGGCGTTGATCGGCGAGTTGACCGAGCGCAACCGGCATCTGACCGGGACGCGCGAAAAACGCGATGCGTCACGCCTTGCACCGTACATCCGTGCGTTCGAGCGGGCGGCCGAGCGGCTGTCCGCCGGCGAGCCGCTCGACGAGGTGTGCTGGAATTTCCTGTCGCTCGATCACGCGGCCCGCTGCTTCCTGCTCGACGAGAACGGCCGGCAGTCGGAGCGCAACGTCGTGCTGCGCGCGGACCGGGCCGTGCAGATGTCGCGCTTTTTGCCGCTCTCGGATGCGAAGGGCGCGAGTTGGCTGCGCCGGCCGTACTTTCGCTCCGCGATGCGCGAACCGCAGCGCGTGCAGGTTACGCGCCCCTATCTGTCGATCAATGAAGCGACGATGTGCGTGACGCTGTCGATCGCCACACGCGTCGGCGACCGATTATGCGTGCTGTGCGCGGACATCGACTGGCAAGGTGAAATGGTGGAATCTCCGAACCCGTCGCAGGTGTGACGGCATCGGAAAACATTGGAAAAACCCCGCACGGGACGATGTTTTGTAAAGGTTTGTTGTCCCAAATTTAAGACCAATCTGATTCTCTCCGACAAGGGCGGCAAACGATTGATTTGCTTTCTGATGGCTTACATACTCGGCGCCTTTCAAGGTGATCGGGGTTCAGAAAGGTGGATCAACGCAATGTTGCTGTCGTGTTGTCGGGCGATTGCCGGGCGCCCGTCTTCGGGCTGCGACGGCGCGCACTGGTGGCCGCCTGTGTCGCCGGATTTTCTCTGGGGCAAGTTGCTCACGCAGCGGTGGAAGTGGCCGCGCCGGCCGACATCCAGCGCCGGCAGAACCAGCAGGCCGAATCCATTCGCGACCAGGCCAATAGCCGCCCGGACGTCTTCACCGACAGTCAGGCCAGCGCCGCTCAGGATGACGAAATACCGCAGGACGCGGCGTGTTTCGACATCGTCCGTGTGCAGGCGTCTTCCCCGGAGTTTCCGTGGCTCGAGCAGTGGCTGCGCCAGGCGGAAGGGCGATGCATCGGCAGAAACGGTCTGCTCTGGCTGCAGCGGCACGCCAATGATGCGCTGATCCAGCGGGGCTACATCACGTCGCGCGTGCTGCTTCCCGGGCAGACGCTGTCGGGCGGCGTGCTGACGTTCGACATCGTGGCTGGCCGCGTCGCGGCGATCGAAGTCGCTAGCGAAGGCGAGGGCGAAGACGGAGGCGAAGCACCGGCTCCGCAACGGCTTGCGCGTGCCATGGCCATGAGCGCCGGTGACCTCCTGAACCAGCGCGACGTCGATCAGGGCCTCGAAAACCTGCGCCGCCTCGTCGGCCAGAGCGATGCGACGATCGACATCGTCCCGGGCGATGCCTTCGCCCAGTCGATCGTTCGCATCCATCCAGGTACCGGCCGGCGCGTTCAGGCCGGCCTCGGCGCCGATAACCTGGGGCTCGATGCGACCGGAAAATATCAGCTCGCGGGCACGCTGAGCATCGAATCCCCGCTGGGTCTTGCCGACCAGCTGCAAGTCTGGGCCGGCGCGAATGCCGACTATGGCGCCGGCAAGGGGAACCTCTCCTACGGCGGCAACTGGAACGTGCCGTTCGGCTATGGCTCACTTTTTGTGGGCGCCACGCGTGCCCGCTATCAGCAAACGCTGTCGCTCGCGAGCATGCCCTTCGTCTACAGGGGCACCAGCTCCGAAGTGACGGCCGGCGCGAGCCGCGTCGTGTTTCGCAATTCGACGGCCCGTACCCAGGTGAGCGCCCGTGTCTACCGGCGCATTTACCGCAACTATCTGGCCGACGCGGAACTTGCCGTCCAGCATCAGGACGTGACCGGGTTCGAGCTCAGCGCCACGCACCGCCAGTACTTCAGCACGGCCGGCGTAATGGGCACGGTGAGCTGGCGCCAGAACTTCGCGGGGCTCTCGGCGGTGCCGGGCATGGCGCCCGGTATCGGCGTGACGCCGGCGCTCCAGGCGCTGACCGGCACGCTGATCGCGTACGTGCCCCTGACGCTCGCCGGCCACAAGACCGCGTATCAGATGACGTGGACCGGCCAGTACGGCCGCACCCGGATGACCGCCAACGATTTCTTCCCGATCGGCACGCGCGCGACCGTACGCGGCTTCGACGGCCAGACGACGCTCGCCGCCGAAAGCGGCTTTGCCGTGCAAAACGAGTTGCAACTGCCTCTGCACGGCCAGACGGCCTTCGCAGGCGTCGACTTCGGCAAGGTCAGTGGCCCGAGTGCAAGGAATCTGAGCGGCACGTCGCTCGCTGGCGCGGTGGTCGGCGTGCGCGGCCAGATCGATCGTCCTGGGCCGGCCGCGTTGTCCTATGAAATCAGCCTGGGCATGCCCCTAAGCAGGCCCGCCACTTTTTCGACACACAAGCCGGTGCTGCTTGCGCAGTTGAGCGGGCAGTTTTAACTGATGCGAGCCGTATCGGCGTGTCGGATTCCCCGAGGCAATCGCCTCCCTCCTCCTTAAGAGAGACACAATGTCAAAAATCACTCAAAAAGCTGTCCGGGTCCGCCCACTCACCCTGCTCGTCGCCGCCGGGCTGCTCGTGCCGGTTGCGTCGAGCTGGGCGCAGGTCGTCGTCGACACGGGCGCGGCGGGCGCACGTCCGACGCTCTCGGGCGGCATGAACGGTTCGCAGATCGTCAATATCGCAAAGCCGACTGCGGGCGGTGTGTCGGTGAACAACTTCACGGCGTACAACGTCGGTGCAAACGGCCTTGTGCTGAACAACGCGACCGCGGCGACGAACAGCACGCTTGCCGGACGCCTCGCGGCCAACGATCAGCTCGGCGGCAGCGCCGCCAGGGTGATCCTGAACCAGGTCACGTCGGGTAACGCTTCGCAACTGCTTGGCACGACCGAAATCGCGGGCAACAAGGCCAACCTGATCGTCGCGAATCCGAACGGCATCACGTGCAACGGCTGCGGCTTCGTGAACGCGCCGCGCGTGACACTGACGACGGGCGCCGTCAATCTCGACAAGAACGGCAACGTGGCGAACATCGACGTGAGCAAGGGCGAGATTTCGGTCGGCGCCGACGGCCTCTCTGCTCCCGCCAGCCAGATCGACCTGATCGCGCGCGCCATGCGCATCAACGGCGCCGTGAAGGTGGGTTCGAAAGTGACCGCGATCGCGGGCGCCAACACGGTCGACTACGCGAGCGGCAAGGAAACCGCCAAAGCCGCGACGGGCAGTGCGCCGCAAGTGGCGATCGACGTCGGTGCGCTTGGCAGCATGTACGGCAGCAGCGTGCGCATGGTGGGCACGGAGAACGGCGTCGGCGTGAACATCGGCGGCATGGTCGATTCGCTGTCGGGCGACCTCGAGCTGTCGAATGCAGGCGCGCTGTCGATCAAGGCCGGTGGCGGCTTGCGCTCGACGCACGACACGAAGGTCACCACCTCGGGCGACGTGTCGATCCAGGGGGTACTCGGCGCGCGAAACGCGGCGACGATCCAGTCGGCCGGGCTGTCGAACCAGGGCTTCATTTATGGTGAAAACAGCATCAGGCTCGTCGCGGGTGGGGGCGCCGGCACGATCGACAACAGCAACGGCGGGTTGATTGAAAGTCTGGGTGCAGTCGGCGTCTCCGCCGGTTCGCTCGACAACAGCAACGGCGGTACGGTGTTCGGTGAAAAGTCCGTGCAGATCAACGCCGCGCGCGTGGTCAACGACAACGACGGCTGGCTCAATACGGATGGCCGCCTTGACGTCACCGCCAGTTCGCTCAGCAATGCCGGCGGTGTCATGAAGGGCAACACCATCGCCGTGCGCGGTGACCGGTTCGACAACACGCGCGGCGCCGTCAACGCGACCAGCCGGATCGATGTCACGACCGGCACGCTCGTCAACGCCAATACGCTTGTCGACGTCGACACCTATTCGAGCGGAGAGGATGGATGGGGCCGCCCGACGTCCGGACTGGTCGCCGGCAGCGTCAGCCTTAACGTCGGCACGCTGGACAACCATGCGGGCAAGGTGCGCGCAAACGACGTCAGAATCGTAGCCGACAGCGTGAACAACGCGAACGAGGGCAGCCTGCTTGCGCAGAGTGCGTTGAACATGAAGGTGACCAACACGTTGAACAACGCGTCGGGCAAGATCAGCGCCCTCGGCAATGTCAATCTGACCGCCGGCGATTTCGTGCTGGACGGCGGCTCGGTGGACAGCCAGGACGGTTACGCGTCGGTCAAGCGCATCCGTTGAGGCGGCTCCGGCTGAGCAGGTCCGTATCGTCCCGCGGGACGACCACGGACGGTTGAAAAACGGCAGATCGGGCGCGGTAGCGCCCGATCTGCCGCTTCGGCCGGCGCCATTCAGCGCCGGCCTCGTTCCTATTTCGCGACCACCACGGGAATGCCGCTCAACGCGCCGCTGCCGCGCATATGCGACAGCGCTTCCTGCACGACAGCCGAAGTCGCCGGTTCCACGTTCATGCCGCGCGCGAGCGCGCGTTCGCGTGCCTTTGCCGCGACCAGACTGTTCAGCTTCACCGGACCGTACCCCCGCACGCGCTGCATGATCTGGGCAAACTCGATCGCCTGATCGAGCGAAGCGGGCGTCAACGTGCGCAGCAGGGCGTCGGTGGTCGTTTCGTAGTCCGTTGCCAGCGTGCGTTCCATCCGGCGTTCGAGCGAGCGGCCGAACAGATCGAGCGGCGTGCCGCGCAGCGAGCGGATCTTCGCGAGGCCGCCCAGCACCGGCCACATCCACTGGCCGAACTTCACCTTCTTCGGACGCTCGCCGTGTGCGGCGCGCGTGACCGTCGGCGGCGCCATGTTGAAGCCGATGCGAAAGTCGCGGCCCGCGATGCCTTCGAATTGCGCTTCGATCGCTTTCCTGAATGCGTCGTCGGCGTAGAGGCGCGCGACTTCGTATTCGTCCTTGACCGCGAGCAGCTTGAAGAAGGTTGTCGCGACCGCGCGCGTCAGCGGTTCGCTGGCCGGCGTGCCCGTCGCCGTGGCAGAAGAAACCTGCCGTTCCGCGGTCCGCACCCGGTCGACCAGCGCACGGAAGCGCTTCACATACCTTGCACCGCCGTATGCCGCGAGACGTGTCTCGCGATCGGCGATCACGGCATCGACGTCGAGCGCTTCGTGATTGGCCACGGCGAACGGCAGCGCGACTGCATCGGCGCGTGTGTGTAGCAATGCATCGAGCGCAGCCGGATCGGCGGCGGCCACGCGACCGATGGCGAAGGCCAGCTTGTTCGCTTCGATCGCCACGTTGTTCAGTTCGATCGCCCGCATCAGCGCCGCGAACGACACCGGCACGAGACCCAGTTGCCACGCAAACCCGAGCATCAGGATGTTCGCGCCGATCGTATCGCCAAGGAAGCGGCCCGCGAGCGCCTGCGCGTCGCACGTCGACAGTCGTTCTTCTCCGGCGGCGTGGCGCATCTTGTC
Source organism: Paraburkholderia sartisoli (assembly GCF_900107685.1). GTDB lineage: Bacteria > Pseudomonadota > Gammaproteobacteria > Burkholderiales > Burkholderiaceae > Paraburkholderia > Paraburkholderia sartisoli. The sequence continues at coordinate 79,358 of NZ_FNRQ01000001.1, forward strand.
GATCAGCGCGTCGGCGTGAAGATTCGCGTCCGGGTTCTGCACGAACGACGCGTTCGGAATCGCATGCGTGTTCACGACGATGCGCGTGCGGCCATGACGCACCGTTTGCAGCGCATCGCTGCTCGCGCCGACCACCATGTCGCATGCGAGCAGCACGTCGGCCTGCTGCGTGTCGATGCGCACCTGATTGAGCCATTCGTCGCGCGCGGCGAAGCGCACGAACGACAGCACCGAGCCGCCCTTCTGCGCAAAGCCCATGAAGTCGAGCACCGACGCGCTCTTGCCTTCCAGATGCGCGGCCATGCTGATCAGCGCGCCCACCGTCACGACGCCCGTGCCGCCGACGCCCGTCACCAGAATGTCGTACGGCGCGGCGTCGAGATGCGTGACCGGCACCGGCAGCGCGTCGACGCGCTGCGCGAGCGCGGCCGGATCGAACGCGTTGCCGGCGGCCTTCTTCAGCTTGCCGCCTTCGACCGTGACGAAGCTCGGGCAGAAGCCGTTGACACACGAGTAGTCCTTGTTGCACGACGACTGGTCGATACGGCGCTTGCGGCCCAGCGTGGTTTCAAGCGGCTCGACCGACAGGCAGTTCGACTGCACGCCGCAATCGCCGCAGCCTTCGCAGACGGCTTCGTTGATGAAAAGACGCTTGTCCGGATCGGGAAACTCGCCTTTCTTCCGGCGGCGGCGCTTCTCCGCCGCGCAGGTCTGGTCGTAGATCAGCACCGTGACGCCGTTCGTCTCGCGCAGCACGCGCTGCACCGCGTCCATTTCGTCGCGGTGATGGAACGTGGTGCCGGCGGGGAAGAGGCCATGATGGCCGTCGTACTTTTCAGGCTCGTCGCTGACCACGACGAAGCGCGACACGCCTTCCGCCTCCACCTGACGCGCGATCTGCGGCACCGAGATGCTGCCGTCCACCGGCTGGCCGCCGGTCATCGCGACGGCGTCGTTATAGAGAATCTTGTACGTGATGTTGGTTTTCGCCGCGACCGCCTGGCGGATCGCGAGAATGCCCGAGTGGAAGTAGGTGCCGTCGCCGAGGTTCTGGAACACGTGGCGCGTTTTCGTGAACATCGAATGCGATGCCCAGTCGACGCCTTCGCCGCCCATCTGGATGAGGCCCGTCGTGTCGCGCTCCATCCACGAAGCCATGAAGTGGCAGCCGATGCCGGCCTGCGCGATCGAGCCTTCCGGCACCTTCGTCGACGTGTTGTGCGGGCAGCCCGAGCAGAAGTACGGCGTGCGCTTCACGGCGTCGGCGGCGTTCGAGAGAATCTGCGGCGCGACCAGATCGACCACGCGCTCACGGCGGTCGAGCGCTGGCTTGTGCCGCGCGAGCCAGTTCGCGAACACCGGCAGGATGCGCGACGGCCGCAGCTCACCCAGCGCCGACAGCAGCAGCGAACCGTCCGCGGCGTACTTGCCGAGTACGACCGGGCGCGCGCCTTCGCGGCGGTTGTACAGATAGTCCTTGATCTGTTGTTCGACGACCGGACCTTTCTCCTCGATCACGAGCACTTCCGACAGCCCGTCGACGAACGTATCGATGCGCCCCATTTCCAGCGGGAACGACAAGCCGACCTTGTAGATCCGCACGCCGGCCGCTTCGAGATCGGCGACGGTGAGGTCGAGCCGGCGCAGCGCTTCCATCAGGTCCAGATGCGCCTTGCCGCAGGTGATGATGCCGACATCCGCGTGCGGGCTCGGCGCGATCCATTTGTCGATGCTGTTCGTGCGCGCGAAGTGGCGCACCGCATCGAGCTTGGCTTCGAGCCGCGCTTCGATCGACAGGCTCGGCAGATCGGGCCAGCGGTTGTGCAGCCCGTCGGCGGGCGCGACGAAACCGGTCGGCACGCTCCATTCCGTTTGCAGCGCGTCGAGATCGACGGTCGAACCGGATTCGACCGTCTCCGAAATCGCCTTGTAGCCGACCCATGCCCCCGAAAAGCGCGACAGCGCCCAGCCGTACAGGCCGAACTCCAGCATGTCCGCGATGTTCGACGGATTCACGACCGGCATGTGCCACGCCATCATCGCGAAGTCGCTCTGATGCGGCATCGACGACGACACGCAGCCGTGATCGTCGCCCGCCACCACCAGCACGCCGCCATGCTGCGACGAGCCGTACGCGTTGCCGTGCTTCAGCGCATCCCCGGCGCGATCGACGCCCGGCCCCTTGCCGTACCACATCGCAAACACGCCTTCGACGGTGCGCTCCGGATCCGACTCCACGCGCTGCGTGCCGAGCACGGCGGTGCCGCCGAGTTCCTCGTTGATCGCGGGCAGGAAGCGGATGTCGCTCGCGTCGAGCAGTTTCTGCGCCTTCCACAACTGCAGGTCGACCATGCCGAGCGGCGAGCCGCGATAGCCGCTGATGAAGCCGGCGGTGTTCAGTCCTCCCGCCTTGTCCAGCGCGCGCTGCATCAGCGGCAGGCGCACGAGCGCCTGCGTGCCGGTCAGGAAGATGCGGCCGCGCGTGGCAGTCAGATTGTCGGAAAGACGGTATTCGGCGAGGGCGGGCGTGCCGTCGACAGGCAGTCGTGCGGTCATTGGGGGTGTCTCCTTGTTATCGCTTCGCTGGAACGGAAAAGACAGCGCAACGCCGTTGCAGCGAAAGAGACTCTATTTTTTATCGCCAATTGGAGTGTTTTTTTACTAACTCGGGGCGACGCGCGCGTATTCGCGCGAGCCCCCGGGCGATTTTTCGCCCTTTTGAGTGAGTTCTACCGGCGCCGTTCCAGCGTGCCGGCGCGCTGTTGGATATCGCATGCGCAACCGGGTCCGCTTGCCGCGCGACGGGGCGCCGCAAGCAGGATCGTTGAGTGTGGAAACGTGTGCTTACGGGAACGAACGTGGCCTGGGAATGCCCGCGCCGTGCTCGATATCGGCGACCGCCTGACGATGCGCGGATTCGACTGCTTCGCCGGGTTCGCCGAAGCCCGCGTCGCCGCCCACCGTGGTCCACGGCTGGACAGGTTTATCGCGGTGACGGATTTCGTATTCCGCGTCCCATCGCGCGCCCTGCAGTTCGAGCGGGCGCACATGGATCGCGTACACACCGTAGAGGAAGAGCTGTTCAGCCATCTTCGCCTCCAGCCGGTTGGTCCGGAAATGGCGTCGGCGGCGGCGTGGCCGCGGCGCCGGGTCTACATAGACCGTGTGACCTTCTGCTGCGTCTAGAGTTCGATTTCGCCGAGGATGCGGTGGGCGAGCGCCTTGGCTTCCTCGAGCGCCTCTTCGGGCGTCGCTGACGTGGCTTCGACTTCGTAGACGGTGTTCTCCTGCTCGTCACCGTCGTCGCGCCCGAGCGAGACGACGCCTTGATACTTGTCGACTGCCAGTTCCCGGACGGTTGCGATCGCCGTGTAGATACCCTTGGTGTAGGTGAGCTCGGCCATGATGCAACTCCGGCAAGTGGGAGATTCCATCGTAGCACGCGGATTAAACCCTTACCGGCGCATGCTCATGCGAGTGCATCGGGCGTATCGAACTCAAACGCGCGCGCCGCACGCAGGCCGCGCGGCGCGTCTCGATGCATTGGCCGCCTAGTCTTCCAGCAGCGCGACGACTTCGTCGAGCGTCGGCGAATGCGCGCCCGAATGGCGGCACGCGGCCGCGCCCGCCGCCAGCGAAAACGCCAGATGTTCGGGCCACGTGCGTTGCGGCGCGGTCATCAGACTGAACAGCAAGCCGCCGATCGACGCATCGCCGGCCCCGACGGTGTCGGCCACTTCGACGCGCGGCGGCCGGTCTTCGTATACCGCATCGCCGACGAAGAGCGTCGACGTGTCCGGCCCGCGCGTGACGAGCACCGTCGCGGCAGGATTCAGCGCGCGCAACTGCGTGAGCGCGGCGGCTTCGTCGCCGGTCCTGAACAGCAGGCGCAGGTCTTCGTCGGAGACCTTGATCAGGTCGGCGAGCGCGGACATCTTGCGCAGGATCGGCTCGTAGCCGTGTTCCATCAGGTTGCGGTAGTTCGGGTCGTAGCTGATCTTCACGCCGCGCGCGCGCAGGTCGGCGGCGAGCTTTGCGAGCGTATCGCCAAGCGGCTGGCGCACGAGGCTGATGCAGCCGAAGTGTGCCCACTTCACCTGTTCCATCCAGCCTTGCGGCAGCAGCGACGGATCGAACGCGAGATCGGCGCTGTTGTCGCCCATGAAGAAGTAGGTCGGCGGATGCGTCTCGTGGACGATCGCCAGCAGCGGCGAGCGGTCGAAGCGCTGCATGAAGCGCATGTCGAGGTCGGCCGCGACGCTCGCGTTCCAGATCGCGTCGGAGAAGCAGTCGTTGCCGAGCGCACCCACCGAGGCCGTGCGCAGCCCGAGCCGCGCGACGGCGCGCGCGACGTTCCAGCCGGCGCCGCCTGGCACGGAGAGCCAGCGCGAGTCGTCGGTGCGGACCATGTCGGTCAGGATGTCGCCGGCTGAAACGAAGAAGGGAAATTCGGTGCTCGTTGTCATGGTGCTCACCGTGCGGATTCGACAGGCGCGTCGGCCAGTGCGTGCGTCAGCACTTCGTAACACGCGCCCATCGTGTGATAGTCGGTCTTGCCGGCCGGGCTCTTTTCGTCGCTGTACTTGCGGTTGTCGCACGTGAGGATGCGATACCACGCACCATACCGGTGATCGACGAAGTGCGCCCAGCTGTAACGCCAGATCTCGTCATACCAGTCCCAGAAACGCTCGTTGCCCGTGCGTTTGCCGAGCAGCGCGGCCGTCGCGAAGGTTTCGGCCTGCACCCAGAAGTATTTGTCATGATCGCAGACCGTGTGGTCCGGGCCGAAGCCGTAGTACAGGCCGCCGTGGTTTTCGTCCCATGCGTGCGTCATCGCGGCGTCGAAGAGTTCGATGGCGCGCGGCAGCAGCCACGGCAGCGGACGATGACGTTCGAGAATCAGCAGCAGCTTCGCCCATTCGGTCTGGTGTCCCGGCTGAAAACCCCACGGACGGAAGATGTTCGAGCTGTCTTCCTCGTTGTAATGCCAGTCCACCGACCAGTCCGCGTGGAAATGTTCCCACACGAGACCTTGCGACAGCTTCGCCTGCCGCAGCGTGATATTCGACGCGACGCGTTCCGCCCGGTCGAGATACACGAGATGGCCGGTCGCTTCGTACGCGGCGAGGAGCGCCTCGGTGGTGTGCATGTTCGCGTTCTGGCCGCGATAGCTCGACACGTGCCAGTCGGCCGATGCCTCGTCGGCGTAAAGACCGGCGGCGGCGTCCCAGAAGCGGTGTTCCATCAGCTCGAAGGTCGCGGCGATCATCGGCTTCGCTTCCTCGATTCCCGCCATCGCCGCGTGCGAATACGCGAGCAGCACGAACGCGAGGCCGTAGCAGTGGCGCGTCGAATCGAGTACGCGCTTGTGGCCGTCGCGCCATTCGAGCTCCCAGTCGTAGCCTTCGTGCTGGGCGTCCCAGTGCGCGTCGTGCAGAAAGCGCATGCCGTGGCGGGCGTATTCGAGATGCTGCGGATCGCCGAACTGACGGTATGCCATCGCATAGTTGAAGACGTAGCGGCAACTGCTCACCAGGTGGCGCGTGGTCTTGTCGTAGATCGAGCCGTCGTCGCGGAAGAAGTGGAAGAAGCCGCCGCCCGGATCGAGCACGTTCGGCGCGTAGAAGCGCAGCGTGTCCTCGATGTGCGAGAGCAGGAATTCCGGTTCGCGGAAGCTGGCGACGGGCGGCACGGACACCGCGGCTTCGGCGTGAGGGTTGGCGTGATTCAGGTCGGGTTGCGTCATGGCTTTTTCACCGAAGTGCTGGCACGGGCTATGAGTTGAACAGGCAGGCGGACTTCCGTTTCGGCTGGCGCGTCTTCGAGCAGCAGCTCGACGCCGCGCCGGCCGAGCGCTTCCTTGTCGACGGCGATCGTCGACAGCGGCGGCGTGGCATGGGCCGCCGCGGGAATATCGTCGAAACCGATGATGGCGATGTCTTCCGGCACGCGCAGGCCGCGCGCGAGACAGACGCGCATCGCGGCGAGCGCGGCGGCGTCGTTGTAGGCGAATACCGCGTCGACGCGCGCGCCCGGGGCGTCGAGCAGGCGCTCCATCGCCTGGGCGGCGCCGGTGTCGGGATCGAGGCCAGCGTTCATGGCGACTTCGAGCGACGGGTCGAACAGCAGGCCCGCCTCGAAGAACGCGCGACGGTAGCCGAGCGCGCGCTGCGCGATGCTGAAATGCGCGAGCGAGCCGCCGATAAACGCGATGCGGGTGCGCTTCTGCGCGAACAGATGCCGCATCGCGAGCGCCGCGCCTTCGGCGTTGTCGAGATTCACCGAACGCAGGCCGGGTGCCCACAGATCGATCAGCACGAGCGGCCGCTGCATTGCGACGAGCGTGGCGAGCGTCTCCGGTTCGACGAACCCGGCGACGGCGACCGCGTCCGGCGAATGGACGCGCATCTGCTGGATCACGTCTTCGGTCGGGCCAGCCGTCAGCAGCGACGGCACGATGCCGCGTTCGCGGCACGCGTCCTCGACGCCGTGCAGCACGTGCGAAAAGAACGGGCTGACGGTGAAATTGTTGTGCTGGCGATGCAGCAGGAACGTGAGCCGGCGGATACGCGGACGCAGTTGCGCGGCGTCGTAGCCGAGCTGTCGCGCGGCCTCGACGACGCGCACACGCGTGGCATCGGAGAGACCGGGCTGGTTCTTCAACGCGCGTGAGACGGTGCCGATCGACACGCTGGCCGCGCGCGCGACGTCACGGATGGTTGTCCCCATGTACGTATGGCTGGCCGGGAAGGCCGCTGGTTTCGAGTCCGGAGATTGTATAGTAAAACGGTCTCCAGAAAACCCGTACGGCACGGTGTTAACCCGCGTAAAGCGCTGTATTCAATGGCTGTGATCGTACTTTTATGTGTTTAGTAAAATGAACTAAACGAGCCGCTGTTCATGCGTCTGGTGGGCGAGCGCGGGCGACGGCATCCTCACGATGCCGGGTTGCCGTGTCAGTTCGATGTGATGTCTGGATCGAGCCGCAGCGCGTTCGTGGCGCTTGCCGTGGGCGCGCGTGCGGGTTGCTTCGGGCGGGCGTTCAGCCGTCGTCCATGCTTTGCGATTCGATGCGCCCGCGCAGGAGCGCATCGCTTTCGGCGCTGTCGATCAGGACGAAACCCGAAGGTTCCTGTTTCGCCCGACGCTTCGCCAGCGCCGCAACCGAGGCGATTTCCTCGCTCGTATAGCGCGCGTCGCTATCCGGTTTCACGCGCACGCTGCCGATCGCCATCGTCACGAAACTGAAGAACGTCGAATTGCCGCGCCGGTCTTCGCCGTGAATGCCGCCCGCCAGCCGGTCTGCCGGCGCGTAGAAACGCTGCGCGCCTTCGTTGAAGGCGTGGATCGCGCCCATTGCCCGTTCGAGCCAGTCCTCGCTCTGGAACAGGATCAGGAAATCGTCGCCGCCGACGTGCCCGAGAAAATCGCGCGTCGGCTCGCACACGTCGGCGAGCACGGCGGCCGCGAACTTCAGCACCTCGTCGCCCTGCCAGTAGCCGTATTCGTCGTTGAACGGCTTGAAGTGATTCAGGTCGACGTAGCACGCGCAGAACGTGGCATCGTTGTTGACGAGCCGCCCGATGTGCGAGCTGATCGGAATGTTGCCCGGCAGGAACGTCAGCGGATTCGCGTAGCGCGCCGCTTCGATGCGCACCTCCGTGACCGCGCGCACGAGTTTCTCGCCGGTGCCGAGGCCGGCGTACCTGCCGTCATCGGTAATGACGAAGCCGTCGGCGAGATAGCGCTGGTCGTCGCTCGCGAGCAGTTTCGCCATCTGCTCGACCGTCATCGATTTTTCGATGACGACCGGCGACGCGTTCGCGAACAGCAGGCACGGGCGCTTGCCGAACAGCTCGCGGTGATACGGCAGCGCGTAACGGTCCATGAACGCGCGGCGGTTGATGAGCGCGACCGGCTCGTCGTTCTCGACGACGGCAACCGCATGCAGGTCCGGCAGGCGGTTGAAGAGATCGAGCACGTCGTTATTCGTCGCTTCGCGCGGCAGCGCGGGCGCATGCACGAGCATCCTGTCCGACGCCATGCCGCCCGACGGCGATGCGCTCACGGTACGCGTCGTCTCCGGGAACACCGCGATGTGATGCGCGCGGATGGCCTCGCGGGCGTCGTCGCTGACAAGGCGCGACGGCCGCGCGTGTGGGCGCCCGAAGAAATACCCCTGTCCGCAACCGATCCCCATGTCGCGCACGACGATCAGGTCCGCTTCGTTCTCGATGCCCTCCGCGACGAGCCGCGCGCCGCTCGCGTTCGCGAAATGCTGCATCGCCTTGACGGCCTCGAACTTGAGCGGGTCGCTCGCGATGTCGTGAATGAAGAAGCGGTCGATCTTCACGACGTCCGGTTGCAGGCGCACCCACAGGTTCATGCTCGCGTTCGCCGTGCCGTAATCGTCGAGCGCGAACTGCGCGCCGGACGAACGTAGCGCCCGGATGATCGGCAGGAAGCTGCCGATGTCCGGAATCGCGCTTTGCTCCGTCAGTTCGATCACGATCCGGTTCGCCGCGACGCCCGACTGCCGCAGGAGCGAAAGCGTGCTCTCACTTGCATCGGCGAGCGCGTGGATGGCGCCGGCGCTGAAGTTGAGAAACAGCTTGCCTTCGCATTCGAGGCGCGCGAATGCCTCGATGCATGTGCGCGCCGCGGCACGTTCGAGTGCGATCGCGCAGCCTTCGGCTGCCGCCTGCGCGAAGAGCGCGTGCGGCGCTTCCAGCAGCGAGCCGGACGGACCGCGGATCAGGCCTTCGTAGCCGAGGATCGTCCCGTCGTCGAAATCGACGATGGGCTGGAACACCGCGGACAGATCGCGACGGGCAATCAGATCTTCGATGCCCGACGAGGGTTGGCCGAGGGGCGAGCGAACAGACATGGACGGGTTTGCCGAAACGAGGGGACTGTCGGCTTAACGGCCGTTATGCGTCGCAATTAAGTGAATCTTTCGTGAATCGTTGCACCGTGCTGGTGCGTGGCGGATGTGTTGTGGGTGTCGTTGGCTAGGCCATCCGGCCGAGGTGACGGCGGGCGCGGCGTCGCGTGAAATAACAAAAAAGCCGCACACGGCGGCTTTCCAGTTTCACGAGGGTTGTTGCCTCGTCGTACTCTCGCTCAGGAGATTTCATGGTTTATCTGTTCGACGCATCCATCCGCTCAGCGGCGCGCAACCGTGGCTGGCCCGGCTTCCTTGCTGGCGGCGCGCTTCTCGGGGCTGATATCGCGGGCGCCCCAGCGCTGCGCGAGCGCGGCACACACCATCAGCTGGATCTGGTGGAACAGCATCAGCGGCAGCACCACGGCCCCCACCGCATGCGAGGCAAAAATCACCTTGGCCATCGGCACGCCGGCGGCGAGGCTTTTCTTCGAACCGCAGAAGATGATCGTGATCTGATCCGCGCGGTTAAAGCCAAGCCGCTTGCTGACGAACATCGTGAGCGCGAGCGCGACGGCGAGCAGCACCGAACACACCACGAGGAGGCCCGCCAGGGCGGCGAGCGGAATGTGATGCCAGATGCCTTCGTTCACGGCTTCGCTGAAGGCGCCATACACCACGAGCAGGATCGAGCCCTGGTCGACGAACTTCAGCACGCCGCGGTTACGCTCGATCCACCGGCCGATCACCGGGCGCAGCAGCTGCCCGGCCACGAACGGCACGAGCAGTTGCAGCACGATGCTCCATACCGTGTGCCACGCCGAAGTGCCGCTGGCAGCCTGGTTCGTCATGATGACGCTGACGAGCGCGGGCGTGATGAAGATCCCGAGCAGGCTCGACGCAGACGCACTGCACACCGCGGCGGGCACGTTGCCCTTCGCAATCGAGGTGAACGCAATGGAGGACTGGACCGTCGATGGCAGCGTGCAGAGGAAGAGAATGCCCGCATAGAGCGCCGGCGTGACGAGCGGCGAAAGAAGCGGTTTGAGCGCGAGGCCGAGCAGCGGAAAGAACGCGAACGTGCTTAGCAGCACCACCAGATGCAGTCGCCAGTGCGTTGCGCCCGCGATGATCGCCTCACGCGACAGTTTCGCGCCGTGCAGGAAAAACAGCAGCCCGACGGCAATGTTCGTCACCCAGTTGAACGCCACGGCTGGCTGGCCGGACACGGGCAGCAGGCTGGCCAGGATGACGGTGCCGACGAGGCACAGCGTGAAATTGTCGGGAAGCAGTTTGGGGCGGGCCATCTCGGAAATCTCGAAGCAATAGATGCAGTGTGACGCGAAAAACACTGGCGCGCGAAGAAGGGCGCCGGTCACGAAAAGCAATCAATGGAAACGCCTATTGTCCGGCGTTTTCGATTGAATAAGCAAATTCATTTGATGAATCGATTAATGCGTATCGCGCATGTTGCAGGCGCGCTACGCCTCTGGTCAAAGGTTCGATTTCGTCTGACGCAATGCATCCGGCTGAATTGACTGACCCGTTCCGGGTCGCCGGATCAGGTGTGCCGGACTTCTGCAATCCACTCCCCGGAGAACCTTGATTCATGCGATTTTTCACGAAAAACCCTGCCGTAACATGGTGTTACAACCCTTCCGGCGGCATAACATTTTTTGGCTCGACACGTCGGATGGCCACCCATAAATTACTGCTCACAGGCCATTGGGAAGTCGTCGGGCCCGGTGCCCGGTCGCCGGTGTACACGACGCTCAAATCAGGTTCCGCCGATGCTCGAACGGTGAACCTGCGGCGGATCGTCGAGCAGGTGAAGGATCGTGAACGCAGGGTATTCGAGGGGGTTGCACTGGCTGCTGGGCGCACTGTTTGCGCTCATGGCTACGCTCGCCTTCGCGAAACCGTCGTTTGCTCCGCACGACAACCTGCCTCGCGGTGCCGCTCCCGGCGGCGGGTTCTTCCGGCCGGTGCAGCAGAATGCGCCGGGCGGTCACTGGTATGGTCTGCAAGCCGCTACCCGCATGGGCCAGGGCGACCGCAATCCTGGCATGACCCGACGCCCGGCGCCGGCGTATAGCGGCTTGACGCGCCTTGCCGCACAGGATCGTCCGTTCCGCGCCGACGGCAAGCCGGTCCGTTATGCGGGCGCGATCACGCCGGTGAGCGCCGAAGGTCGCCCAGTGCCGCGTCCTCCCGTCAACGCACCGGTTGTCCGCACCGGATCGATCCGTGCCGACGTCGCCCGCTATAACGAAGAGCGCGGTGCCGTGCGCTCCATTCCCCATCCGCCGGATGACGTTGCGCGTCCACCGCCACCCTCGCCGTATCGCAATTGAGCGCAGCTGATTGTCGCTGCGGAGCGCCTGCCGTGCCTCGCCGTTCCATACTGAATGAGTCATCACCCTGACTCTGGCGAAGCTCACCCACCCCACGCGAACATTCTCCTTACACCCGCCTGAACAGATTCCGTGCGTTTGCTGTCCGACATCGCTCAAGATTTCGGTCTCCCGAACGTCATGGCCTGCATGGTTTTCCGCGCCAGCCCGTCTTTTCCTGCACCTGTGATCAGCCACCGGTCGTCGTCGGGCAGCGGGCGCGCTTCGCTGACGCCCGTCAATATGACGCGCGCGCACCACACTTTTTTGACCAACCCAATCTTCACGGCACGATTCGGCCTTCGGTGAAGAGCCGGTTGCGGCAACGCATCATGCACGCACGGTTTGCGCGTGCCGCGCGTCTACAGGGGCAATGGCCAGCGTGCTTGCGGCGAACTGGAACGCATGTCGCACTGCGGTCTGCGCCAGGTACGAGCGTGCTTTATCAGGCCGTTATCCGAAGAAACTAAGCGGGCCCATATACCGGCAATAACCAGACATATTTTTTTTCACAAAAATGGTCCGCAAAGATAGTCTCCGCCCACTGACCCAGATCAGCTCGACGACCTGACGGACAACAACAACCGTTTGCGCGAGTGAACCCGCCGCGCCAGCCACGCTTACTTTCGACAAAGACAGGAGAATCCATGAAAACAAACGTCAGCCGCACGCTGAAGACCGCTCTCAAGGCAACCGTGATCGCCGGGCTGCTGGCAGGCGCATCGACTGCGTTCGCGCAGTCGAGCGTTCAACTCTATGGACAGGTAGACGAGTGGGTTGGCTCGCAGAAATTTCCGGGCAACCAGCGGTCGTGGGTTGTGTCGGGTGGCGGGATGTCGACTTCGTACTGGGGCATGAAGGGTGCGGAAGACCTCGGCAACGGCTACAAGGCGATCTTCACCCTGGAAGGCTTCTTCCTCGCGCAGAACGGTCAGTACGGCCGCTTCACCGGCGACACGATGTTCTCGCGTAACGCGTACGTCGGTATCGAAGCGCCGTGGGGCACGCTGACCGCCGGCCGCCTGACGACGTCGCTGTTCGTCTCGACGATTCTGTTCAACCCGTTCACCGACTCGTACGTCTTCTCGCCGATGGTGTATCACACCTATCTCGGCCTTGGCACGTTCCCGACGTACAACACCGATCAGGGCGTGACCGGCGATTCGGGCTGGAGCAACGCGGTGCAGTATCAGTCGCCGAACTTCAACGGCCTGTCGGCGAGTGCGATGTACGCGCTCGGCAACACGACCGAGAACGGCGCGAAGAAGTGGAGCGGCCAGGTGCTGTATTTCCACGGCCCGTTCGCGGCGACCGCCGTGTATCAGTACGTGAACTTCAACAACAGCCCGGGCGACCTGACGAATCCGGGTGCGTCGGGCGTGCTCGGCCTGAAGAGCCAGGGCGTGGGTCAGCTCGGTTTGACGTACGACCTGAAGTACGTGAAGTTCTTCGGCCAGTACATGTACACGAAGAACGATCAGGGCGCGCTTGGTAGCTGGCACGTCAATACGGCGCAGGGCGGCGTGACCGTGCCGGCGGGTCCGGGCACGGTCATGGCGTCGTACGCGTACTCGCGTGACGGCGGCGGCCTCGACCAGACGCGTCAAACGGCAGCGCTCGGCTACGACTATCCGCTCTCGAAGCGCACGGACGTCTACGCGGCCTACATGTACGACAAGATCAGCTCGCAGTCGTCGGGCGACACGTTCGGCGTCGGTATCCGCGCGAAGTTCTAGGCGTCATAGCGTCGCACACGCGCATCACGGGTCTCGTTCGCAGCGCAACGCGGCCCGGCCTGAAAACGGCGCCGCGAGAAGTCCTGGAGCCTCACCTCCTTTCGGAGCGTGGGGCTTTTTTGTTCGCGCTCAACCGGGTCCTGTCGCGCTTTCCTCACTGATCCTTGATAAAGTCTTTCCGACAGTCCCGATTCATTCCTGTTGTGAGCGATTAGCCATGGATACCCTCGTCAGCATGAAAGTGTTTCGCCACGTCGTCGAAGCGGGCAGCTTCGTCGCCGCGGCGGAGCGGATGGATATTTCGGCTGCGATGGCGAGCAAGCATGTGATGCATCTCGAGCAGCAGCTCGGTGCGCGCCTGCTCAACCGCACGACGCGCCGGGTGGCCCCAACCGAGGCCGGCCGCGAATACTACGAACGGCTCTCGCAGGTGCTGACCGAACTCGACGAAGCCGGGCAGGCGGTCGGCGCGGTGAGCGTGGTGCCGCAAGGCAAGCTGCGGGTTTCGTCGCTCACGGCGTTCGGGTTGAGTCACGTGATGAGCGCGCTGGCCGATTACGCGGCGCGGTTTCCGCAGGTCACGGTCGACATCACGTTGTCGGATCGCGTCGTCGAACTGATCGACGAAGGGTTCGACGTCGCGATCCGGGCGTCGCCGACAGGCTTGAAGTCGTCTTCGCTGATCGCGCGGCAGATCGCGCTGGCGCACATCGTGCTGTGCGCTTCGCCGGATTATCTGCGCCGCCACGGCACGCCGAAGACGCTCGCCGACCTCGAAAAGCACAACTTCATCCAGTACACCGGCGTGTCGGCGCAGGACCTCGCGCAGGGCGTCGATCTGGCCGGCGCGCGCCTGCGCCTCGCCGGCAACATGATCGTCAACCATCTGGAGGCGCAGCGCGTCGTCGTGCTGCAGGGTGCCGGCATCGCGATGCTCGGCACCGAAGTGATCGGCGACGACCTCGCGGCCGGCCGGCTCGTGCCGCTCCTCGTCGATGAACTTGCGCCGCGCGAGTTGCCGATTCACGTCGTGTACGCGAGCCGGCGGCATCTGTCGGCGAAGGTGCGTTCGTTCGTCGATTTTCTCGCCGAACGGTTTGCGAGCGAGACGCTCTGGCCGACGCTCGATCAGATCAAGGCCGCCGCCGTGCGCTGAGCCTGATCGGCCCAACGCAGGACGGCTAACGCCGCGCTAGATGCGCAGCCGCGACTTTGCCGCTTCGTATTCCTGCTTCAGACGCGCGACGAGTTCGCCCACCGAAGGCACGTCGTCCATCAGGCCGACGCCCTGGCCTGCGCCCCAGATGTCTTTCCACGCCTTGGCCTTGTCGCCGCCAAAGTTCATCTTGGTCTTGTCGGATTCCGGCAGTGCGTCCGGATCCAGTCCGGCGTTCACGATGCTCTCGCGGATGTAGTTGCCATGCACGCCCGTGAAGAGATTCGTGTAGATGATGTCCGATGCGCTGGAATTCACGATCGCGTGCTTGTAGCTTTCGACCGCGTGCGCTTCCTGCGTCGCGATAAAGCGCGTGCCCATGTAGGCGAGATCGGCGCCCATTGCCTGGGCCGCCAGGATCGAACCGCCGTTGGCGATCGCGCCCGACAGCACGATCGGGCCGTCGAACATTTTTCGCACTTCGCCGGTCAGCGCGAACGGCGACGTGGTGCCCGCGTGACCACCGGCGCCGGCCGCGACGAGAATCAGGCCGTCGACGCCCGCTTCCAGCGCTTTCGCCGCGTGCCGCAGGTTGATCACGTCGTGCAGCACGATGCCGCCGTAGCCATGCACGGCGTCGATGATTTCCTTCGACGGCGCGCGCAGGCTGGTGATGAAAATCGGAATCCTGTGTTCGACGCACACGCGCACGTCGTGCTCCAGCCGCGTATTCGACTGATGGACGATCTGGTTGACCGCGATCGGCCCGATCACCGCGTGCGGATTCGCGGCCTTGTGCTCGGCAAGCGATGCCTGGATCTGCGTGAGCCACTCGTCGAGCAGTTCGGCGGGGCGCGCGTTCAGCGCGGGAAAGGAACCGACGATACCGGCCTTGCATTGCGCAAGCACGAGTTCGGGATAGCTGACGATGAACATCGGCGAGGCGACGACGGGCAACGCAAGATTCTGCAGGACGGCGGGCAATGCCATGGCGCAAGTCTCCTTGTGGGCGGAACGGTACACGCGGTGCGAGGCGCGCCCGGTCCTGTGAGTGTAGCGGCTGAGCGCAGCGGACGAGGCCGGCGCGGCGCGCGCCGTTCGTCATCAGCGTATCAGCGCATCATTTTTCAGAACGATCGTTCGATTATAAGGGAATAGTACGGACGTGCTTGTGAAGGAGTGTTCGGTTTTCATGGATTGGTGGTCTGGGACACCTCCCGGGGACACATCCCCCTTCTACAATGCCGGGACACACAAAATGACCAGAGGCCAGCCATGTCGTTCGAGGAATTCACGCCGTTTCGCGTCGCCGCCGGCGATATCGACATTTTCGGCGTCAAGGGCGGCGCGGGGCCGCCGCTCCTGCTGCTGCACGGCCATCCACAGACGCACATGATCTGGCATCGCTGCGCCGCCCGGCTGGCCGACCATTTCACCGTGATCGCCACCGACCTGCGCGGCTACGGCGCATCGGCGAAACCGGCGAGCGACGCGTCGCACACACCCTATTCGAAGCGCGCGATGGCGGCGGATCAGGTTGCGCTCATGAAGCACTTCGGCTTCGAGCGCTTTCTGGTGTGCGCGCACGATCGCGGCGCACGCGTCGCGCACCGGATGGCGCTCGATCATCCGGACGCCGTCGAGCGTCTGATGCTGCTCGACATCGCGCCGACGCTCGCGATGTACGAAGCCACCGATCGCACGTTCGCCACGCTTTATTTCCACTGGTTCTTCCTGATCCAGCCCGAGCCGCTGCCGGAGACGCTGATCGGCGCGCATCCCGATGTGTACGTCGATCGCGTGATGGGCGGCCGTCATGCCGGGCTTGCGCCGTTCGCGCCCGAAGCGCTCGCCGCGTATCGCGACGCATTGCGCCAGCCGGGCGCGGTCCATGCCATGTGCGAGGACTACCGGGCGTCCGCGACGATCGATCTGGAGCACGACCGCGCCGACATCGAGCGCGGTCACAAGATCGGCTGTCCGTTGCGCGTGCTGTGGGGCGCGCAGGGCGTCGTCGAAAAATGCTTCGAGCCGCTCGACGAGTGGCGGCACGTTGCGCGCGATGTCAGCGGACGCGCGCTGCCGTGCGGGCATTACATTCCGGAAGAAGCGCCGGATGCGCTCGTCGCTGAAATGCTCGCGTTCTTCGAAGCCGTCGATCAGTAAGGGCGACGCGTGCTTTTTCGTTCGCCGGCCACGGGCTGCGGGTTGTCGATTACTGATCGGTGAAAGCGAGCGGCGGCAGCCGGCGCGCGACGGGCGTCGATTTCACGATCGCCGTGCTCGTTTCGGCGCGCTCCGTCACCTTCGACAGGATCGCGTCGAGCTGATCGATCGAGCGCAGAAAGAGCCGGCAAACGAAACAGTCGTCGCCGGTCACCTTGTCGCATTCCACGAACTCCGGGATGCGGCGGATCACGTCTTCCACGAGATGCAACTGGCCAGGCAACGGCTTCACGCGCACGATCGCCTGCAGCGTGTAGCCGAGCGCGCGCGGGTCGAGCTGCACGGTGAAGCGCTCGATCACGCCCTGCGCATCGAGCCTGCGCAAACGGTCCGCGGTGCTCGGCGCCGACAGTCCCACACGGCGCGCGAGTTCGCTCACCGCGATGCGCGCGTCTTCGGCGAGTGCGGCGATGAGCGCGCGGTCGATGTCGTCGAGCGCGACGGGGGCGACGTCGGAGAAAAGGCGTTTTGTCATGTCAACCTTCATTCGAAAGGTGATTCCAGCCTGTGGCTTAAGTTTATCCATGTATTCGATTCGCCGGATTAATTACACTCCTGCTAGGTAAGGAACCGGCAGGAAGGATCGAATCATGGCTTCAGGCGAAATCCGGCGCGGCGCCGCCGAAATGACCGTTGCAATGCTGATGTCGGGCGCGATCGGCTGGCTCGTCGTGTCGTCGCGGCAATCGTCGGAAAACGTGGTGTTCTTCCGGTGCGTCTTCGGCTCGGCGACGCTCGCCATCGTGTGCGCGGCGCTCGGCCTCTTTCGTCGCGAGCTGTTCTCGTGGCGCATGCTCGGGCTCACGGCGCTCGGCAGCGCGGCGATCGTCGCCAACTGGATTCTGCTGTTCGCGGCGTATTCGCGTGCGTCGATCTCGATGGCGACGGCCGTCTACAACACGCAGCCGTTCATGCTGGTCGCGCTCGGGGCGGTCGTGTTTCGCGAGCGCATCACGGCATCTGTCGTGGCGTGGCTGCTCGTGGCGTTCGTCGGGCTCGTGCTGGTCGTCAAGGTCGAGCCGGCGGTGCTCGCGGTGCCCGGCGAGTATCTCGAAGGCGTCGCGTTCGCGGTTGGCGCGGCGTTTCTTTATGCCGTGTCGTCGATCATCACGAAGCACCTGAAGGGTACGCCGCCGCATCTGATCGCGCTGATCCAGGTCGGACTCGGCGTGCTGATGCTCGCGCCGTTCGTCCATTTCGACGCGCTGCCCGAGAGCGGCACGCAATGGCTGAAGCTGGCGACGCTCGGCATCGTCAATACCGGCGTGATGTACGTGCTGCTCTACGGCGCGATCCAGAAGCTGCCGACCGCGATGACCGGCGCGCTTTCGTTCATCTATCCGGTCGTCGCCATCGCCGTGGATCGCGTGGCGTTCGGGCAGAAGCTCGCGTGGATGCAGGTGGCGGGCGCGGTGCTCATTCTGCTCGCCGCCGCGGGCGTCAATCTCGGCTGGCGCATCGTGCCGCAGCGACGTTATTCGGCATCTTGAGGGGCGGTTTTTTCGTGGATTGCCGCGTTCAATGACCGGTCGTGAAGGCGACGAACGCTTACGACGTGCGGCTCGCATCATCAAGCGGCATGCGGGTTTACAGCGATTGTCATGCTCCTGTAGGGAAATCACCGATGCGTTCGAAAGGTCCGCTCGGTATCATCCGTCTCGACGTTGATCACGTCGTCAAAAAATTGCGCCGTTCGCCATCGCTGGTGAGCGGCTTTCTTTTTTGTGCTGTCCCTTTTGGACGTAGCCGTGCGCAGAGGGCGTCCGCGGGCGGCCTCACGCCGTGGGCGCGAGAATGCGCTCGCCATCGACGCCCAGCGCGCCGCTCTTCGCCAGCCCGTCGACCAGTTCCGCCAGCAGCGCCGGCCACGATGCTCGCGGTGCGAGCATCGTGGCGGCGGCGCGCATCGCGTCCGCTTCATCCAGCATGGCCAGCAGCGTGTCGAACGTCATTGAGCGCACGTCCAGCAGCTTGAACACGATCAAGACCTTCAATGCGTTCTTCGCGTTGCGCGCGGGATCGGCGCGCAGCCACGCCACGCGCGAAAACGCCCGTTCGAGTGCCGGCAGGACGTCGGTGAACGGCGCGCCGTGGCCGGGGATGACTACGCGCACGTCGAGTTGCGCGATCCGCTCGAGCACCGCCTGTTCCTCCGCGAAGCCGCTTTCGCCTTCCAGTTCGGGAAAGATCACGCCGAAGCCGTTTTCCCACAGCGCATCGGCGCTGATCAGCACACGTTCGGCCGGGCAGTACAGCATCAGCGAATGCGGATCGTGTCCGGGCGCGCCGACCACGTCCCATTGCAGCGCGCCGAGCGTGAGCGTCGCGCCGGGCTCAATCGTCTCGGTGAACCCGAAGCGCCCGCACGTTTGCCCGGTCGCGCGGAAGGTGAGGCGCGCTTCGTCCCATGCGCGCACGGCGTCCGCTTCCAGCGACGGAATCGCCGTTCGGCATGGCCAGGTTGCCTGCAACAGCGCGTTGCCGCCGCAATGGTCCGAATGCAGATGCGTGTTGACGATCAGATCCAGCGGCCGCTCGCCGAGCGCCCGTTGAACGAGCGCGAGCGTTTGCTGTGCGTGCGACGCATAGCCGGTGTCGACGAGCGCCGCGCACGCTTCGTCGACGAGCAGTACATTGTTTGACGACAGCCAGCCGCGTTCGAAGACGCGCATCGACGCGGGTAGCGTGATCATCGTGCGGCGCGCTCCGGTTTCGGCATGACGAGAATAGTGGAGGTGCCGATCAGCACCGTTTCGCCGCGCTGGTTCACGACGTTGCCGTCGAGTTGCGTGAGGTCGCCGTTGAGGCCCGGCTTCCACCACGCATCGCGCACGCGCCACGTGATGGTCAGCATGTCGTTCGCGTAGACGGCCTTCTTCAGCTTGATGTCGAACTCGAGACCGAGTGGCTGCGCGTACGTCGAGAAATGCGTCGCGAGCAGCGCCATGAAATGCGCCGACGGCTGCGTGCCCGATGCGATCAGTCCGCCAAAGCGGCTTGCGGCCGCATAGGCGTCGTCGTGATGGAGCGGATTCAGATCGTTTACCAGCGAAGCGAACGACTTCACCGAATCCGCCGATAGCGCGAGCGTGCTGCTGAACGTCTCGCCGATTGTCACAACCCGGGGCGGCGCGTTCACGTCGGCACCTTCTTTTCAGCGATGAGTCGTGCGTGGCGCGCATCGATGGCGTCCCAGACCGCATGCTTTTGCCGATCGTCGAGCGACGACCAGCCGGCGATTTCATCGATCGTGCGCAGACAGCCTTCGCACCACCCGGTTGCACGGTTCATGCGACAGACGTCGATGCACGGCGACGGCACCGGTGCGATGTTCGCTGTGCCGCTTTTTCCGTTTGCGGCGTTGCTGCCCGTCGTCATGCAGGCTCGCGAAGCGCGACGTCGGCAACCGGTGCGCCGGTCAGCGCGACGAGTTCCTGCGGCGAAAGGTTGAACACCGCGTGCGGATGGCCGGCCGCGGCCCACAGGCTGTCGAGTGCGAGCAGGTCGGCGTCGATCAGCGTGACGGGCGGCGTCGCATGGCCGATCGGGCACACACCACCGATCGCGTAGCCGGTTTTCTCGCGCACGAACTTCGCGTCCGCGCGTCCGATTGCACCGACTCGTGCCGCCACTTTCTTTTCGTCGACGCGGTTCACGCCGCTCGCGATCACGAGTATGGGCGCGTCGTCGTCGCGCCGGCGAAACAGGATCGACTTGGCGATCTGCGCCACCGAGCAGCCGAGCCCGGCCGCCGCTTCCGCCGATGTCTTGCCCGTTTCCGGCAGCATGACAACCGGCTTCGCGTGACCGTGTTCGCGCAGCAGCAGCGCGACGCGGCGGGCGGAGTCGGGCAGATCGCCGAGGTTGCCGGATTCGTGAGAGGTCGTGGAGGTGCTGTCCGTCATGGTTGCTGTTCCGTTCTGCTTTCTGTTTGCTGTGATCGCGTGGCGCTAATGTGGCGGTGATGTGGCATCAGGCGCACCGCGCCTCTTCGCTGCGCGCTTTCGCAAGGAGCGCCTTGCCCGCGCGCGATGCGTTCGGCTTGCCGGTCGCGGTCGAGATGAAGTCGCCAATCGCGACGACCTGAGCCAGGTCGATGCCGGTTTCGATGCCGAGACCGTTCATCAGATACAGGACGTCCTCGGTGGCGACGTTGCCGGTCGCGCCTTTCGCGTAAGGGCAGCCGCCCAGCCCGGCCACTGACGCGTGATAGATCTCGATGCCTTCGTTCAGCGCGGCGTAGATGTTGGCGAGTGCCTGACCGTACGTATCGTGGAAGTGGCCCGACAGGCGTTCGCGGGGGAACACGTTCGTCACGGCCGCGAAGACTTCGCGTGTGCGTTTCGGGGTACCGACGCCGATCGTATCGGCGATATCGATTTCGTCGCAGCCAAGCGCCGCGAAGCGTTCGACCACGTCGACCACCGATGCGACCGGCACTTCGCCCTGATACGGACATCCGAGCGCGCACGACACGCTGCCGCGAATGCGTAGCCCGGCCGCTTTCGCGGCCTGCGCAACCGGCTCGAAGCGCGCGATGCTTTCGGCGATGCTGCAATTGATGTTCTTCTGCGAGAACGCCTCGCTCGCCGCGCCGAAGATCACGATCTCATCGGCCTTCGCGGCGAGCGCGCCTTCGAAGCCGCGCAGGTTCGGCGTCAGCACCGAGTAAATCGTGCCCGGACGGCGCGCGATGCCAGCCATCACGTCGGCACCGTCGGCCATCTGCGGCACCCATTTCGGCGAAACGAACGACGCGGATTCGACGTTACGAAATCCCGCCGCCGACAGCCGGTTGATCAGGTCAACCTTGATGGGGGTCGGGACGAACTCTTTTTCATTCTGAAGTCCGTCGCGCGGACCGACTTCAACGATCTTGACTGACTGGGGCAACGCCATGACCTGTCTCCTGCCGCATCGGGCGGCGTATTGATTGTGTTGTGTTCAGTATCCGCGAACGAGATCGACCACGCCGGTGACCGGCTCGCCGCGCATCAGCGCCTGGATCTTGCGCGCGACCTGCACGACGCTGTCTTCGCGCAACGTCGCGGCCGAGATATGCGGCGTGATCGTGATGCGCGGCTCGCGCCAGAACGGATGTCCGGGCGGCAACGGTTCTTCGCGGAAGACGTCGAGCATCGCGCCGGCGAGCTGGCCGTGCGCGAGCGCGTCGAGCAGATCCTGTTCGACAAGGTGTCCACCGCGCGCCACGTTGACGAGATACGCACCGCGCGCAAGCTTCGAAAAGGTTCGGGCGTTCAGCACATCGCGGGTGTCAGGCGTGTGCGGCAGCAGGTTCACCAGCACCTTGACGCCATCGAGGAACGCATCGAGCTGCGCTTCGCCCGCGTATGTCGTCACGCGGTCGATCTGTTTGGCGCCGCGGCTGTAGCCGCGCACCGGCAGACCGAACGACGCGAGCGTTTTCGCGACATGCGCGCCGAGCACGCCAAGGCCGAGCACGCCGACGGTGAACGTCGCGCGCGGATGCGGGTCGAGTTCCCGCCAGTGCCGTTCGGCCTGTTGACGTTCGTACTCGTCGAACCGGCGCATGTGGCGCAGCACGGCATACGTGACGTACTCGGCCATCTGCGGCGCCATGCCGGAGTCTTCGAGACGCACGACCTGCGCGTGACGCGGGAGCGTGCCGGGATGCGCCTGTTCGAGCGCGAGGATCGCATCGACACCGGCGCCGAGATTGAACACGGCGCGCAGGTCGTCGCGGCCTTCGAACATTTCGCGCGGCGGGCGCCACACGACGGCGAAGTCGGCCGGCGCGCGGTCGCCTGGCTGCCACTCACGCAGATCGGCATCCGGCAGCGCGCGGGCGAAGTCATGCAGCCACGCGCCCGCGTCTGCATGCGGCATGTAGAAAAGTATCCTCATAGGCTCACGTGTGCAGGCCGGTGGCGGTGGCGAAGCGTGTCATTTCGCGAAGAGCCTTCCAATGTCCCTGAAGGCCTTGAATTCGAGCGCATTGCCGCACGGATCGAGGAAGAACATGGTTGCCTGCTCGCCAACCTCGCCCTTGAAGCGGATATGCGGCTCGATGATGAAGCGCGTACCCGCAGCCTTCAGACGTTCCGCGAGCGCGTGCCAGTCGTCCATGGACAGCACGACGCCGAAGTGACGGACCGGTACGTCGTCGCCGTCGACGGCGTTGACGGCGGCGCGGCTCACCTCGTCCGGCGCCAGATGGGCGACCAGTTGATGGCCGAAGAAATCGAAGTCGACCCATTCCGGCGAACTGCGGCCCTCGGCGCAACCCAGCAGGTCACCGTAGAACGCGCGGGCGTTCGCGAGGCTGGTTACCGGAAATGCAAGGTGGAACGGTTGCAGTCCACGCGCGTGTGGGGACGGTGCTTGCGACATGAAGCGTTCTCCTTTTATGGCCAGGCCTCATTCTACTTTTTCACGAGGCAACGCGCGCGCCGCCTGGCGGCGCGCTGTGTCTGAACATCGCCGCCGCGGGCCTGCCGTACCGATTCATACGATAAACAAAGCACGATAAATTGGTTCGACGGCGGGGAATCGCACGCGACAATGCATTTTAAGGATTCCGCCCGTGAGGAGAATCATGTCCTGCAGCAAATCGGCGTGGCCGCCGCGCCTCGTCACCGTGCCCGGCCTGCATGGCAGCGAAGGCGCGCACTGGCAAACCTGGCTCGAACGGCAGTTCGCCCGCTCGCTGCGCGTCGAACAGACTGACTGGGATGCACCTGAACTCGTCCAGTGGTCACGATCGGTCCGCGATCTGATCGCGCGCGAGCGTGGTCCATTCGTACTCGCCGCGCATAGCTTCGGGTGCCTGGCGACTGCGCATGCGTTGCAGCAGGCCGCGTACGCAAGCGATGTCGTGGGCGTGCTGTTCGTCGCACCGGCGAGCCCGGAGAAATTCGCGTTCGCCGGCGCGTTCGACGCACGAAGGCTGGGCATCCCGTCCATCCTGATCGCGAGCGAAACCGACCCGTGGATGCCGCTTGCCGGCGCGCGCGAAATGGCAGCGCGTCTGGGGAGTGCGTTCGTCAATCTGGGCGACGCGGGGCACATCAATACGGCGGCAGGGTTTGGACCCTGGCCCCGAGCGAAGTACTTTGTCGATACGCTGGCGCATTGCGCGGCGCCGCTGCGATTTCGTGAGGAAGCGACGGAGCGCGAGGTGCAGGCACTGGTGTGAGCGACCGGTCTGCGCCAGTCAGAACCAGTTAAAGCCTTTCGCCATGATGCCGGCCAACGCAAAGAATCCTGCCCACATGAGACGGATTTCCAGGCGAAGCTCGCTTCGGAAGCCGGCGATGCTGGTACGGACATTGGCGATATCAGTGCGCACTTCCGTTCGAAGGCCGCCGATGTCAGTGCGCACTTCCGTTCGAAGGTCACCGATTTCAGCGTGCATTTCCGTTCGAAGGCTGCCGATGTCAGCATGCATTTCCGTTCGAAGACCGCCGATTTCAGCGTGCATTTCCGTTCGAAGGTCACCGATTTCAGTGTGCATTTCGGTCCGAAGGCCACCGATTTCAGCGCGCATTTCGGTCCGAAGGTCACCGACCTCGGTGTGGAGCGACCTGGAATCAGCATGCATTTCGGTTCTGAGATCGCTGATCTCGGTGCGGACCGATTTGAATTCCGTGCGCGTTTCGGTTCGAAGGTCACCGACCTCGGTGTGGACCGACTTGAAGTCGGCATGCATTTCGGTTCTGAGATCGCTGATCTCGGTGTGGACCGATTTGAATTCCGTGCGCGTTTCGGTCCCAAGGTCGCCGATATCGGTATGGGCTTCAGTTCGGCCTTGACCGAGCTCCGTGCGAATTTCGCTGACGTCGGCGCGAATCTCGACTCGCAGCGCGCTATTGTCGGCGCGGGACTGATCCCGAAGCGCGCCTTGTTCTGCCCGAAATTCTGCGCGAAGGTCACGGAAACCGTTGAACACGACGTCGCGAACGTCGCGGATGTCGTGCCGCAATACCTGGACGTCTTCCTTGAGTTGCCTCCAGGCAGCATCGAGTCTGCTGATGTGTACGGTCATCTCTTCCTCCTCACTTCGGCGAAACGCTGAATGCGACGTTTCGTGCGTATTTGCATCGATCAACCTGGGAGAATCATCGTATAGGACATCCATAATGTGGCAAACCATCCTGCAAACAAAATTGACAGATTCATTCGCATATTCATGGCGAATGACCGAACAAGGCCGTGAGATAACAGCACTGGATCAATCGTATGGAATCCGGATCATGTCGGGCATTCGGCCGGATGGCGTAGGAGGCGTCGCGGCCTGTCAGCGCCATTCGGGTCGATTCGATAAAATCGCGCTTCTGGCCGCGAAGCTTTCGCTGGCGGCCCATGCATTCATCATCAATGAGCGGAGAAGTCATGACGGGCAACGCAGGCAAATCGGGGAAGGCGCGCTGGCTGGCAGGGGGGCTGGCGGTGCTCACGCTGTCGCTGGGCTGCGTGGGCAGCGCGCGGGCGGACGTGTCGCTGCTGAACGTGTCCTATGACGTGACACGCGAGCTGTACAAGGACATCAACACGAGCTTCGTTGCTGCCTACCGGCAGCAGACGGGCGAAACCGTATCCATCCGCCAGTCGCACGGCGCGTCGAGTGCCCAGGCGCTCTCGGTGACGCAGGGCCTGCAGGCGGACGTCGTCACGATGAACCAGCCGAACGACATCGACCTGCTCGCCGAACGCGGCCAGTTCGTGCCGGCGAACTGGCGTACGCGCCTGCCGAACGGCAGCGCGCCGTACACGACGACCATGGTGTTCCTCGTGCGCAAGGGCAACCCGAAGCACATCAAGGACTGGGACGATCTCGCGAAGCCGGGCGTGCAGGTCGTGATCGCGAATCCGAAGACGTCGGGTAACGGCCGCTACGCCTATCTCGCGGCGTGGGGCTATCGCAAGCAGCACGGCGGCACGGACGCCCAGGCGCTCGATTTCGAAAAAGCCATCTTCAGGAACGTGCCGGTGCTCGACACAGGTGGCCGTGGCGCGACCACGACGTTCACCCAGCGCAATATCGGCGACGTGCTCGTGACGTTCGAGAACGAGGTTTCGCTGATTGCCAGCGGTGTCGGCGCGGACAGTTTCGAAGCGGTCTATCCGTCGATCAGCCTGCTGGCCGAGCCGCCGGTGACGCTCGTCGACAAGGTGGTCGACAGGCGCGGCACGCGCAAGGAGGCGCGGGCGTATCTGGAGTATCTGTATTCGCCGGCAGCGCAGGAAATCATCGCGCAACATCATCTGCGCCCGCGTGATGCCGGTGTGCTCGCAAAGCATGCAAGCGAATTCAGGCCGCTGAAGACGTTCACCGTCGAGCAGGAATTCGGCAGCTGGCAGAAGGCGCAGCAAACGCACTTCTCCGATGGCGGCACATTCGATCAGATCATCGTCGACCGGAAGTGATGCGCCGGGTGCACTTACGCCCGTAGCGCCATGAGAAAGGCCGCCTGATCGCTCAGGCGGCCTTTTGCATGGCGGAGGCCCGGCATGACGCGATCAGGGCGCCGCGCCACGCATCACGCCGGCAACTCAGTGACGGTCGCAGCCATGCTCGCAGCCGCTTTGCTCGACGGGCATCTGCTGCGCCGCTTCGGCGCGGATGCCGAGGCGTTCCAGCAGTTTGCGGTCGGCTTCGGCTTGCGGGTTGCGGGTGGTCAGCAACTGGTCGCCGTAGAAAATCGAGTTCGCGCCCGCGAGGAAGCACATCGCCTGCAACGCCTCGTCCATCTGCTCGCGTCCGGCCGACAGACGCACCATCGCTTTGGGCATCGTGATGCGCGCGACCGCGATCGTGCGCACGAATTCGAACGGATCGAGTGCCTCGGTGCCGGTGAGCGGCGTGCCTTCGACCTGCACCAGGTTGTTGATCGGCACCGACTCCGGATACGGCTCCATGTTCGCCAGCTGCGTGATAAGGCCCGCGCGCTCGCGACGCGATTCGCCCAGTCCGACGATTCCGCCGCAGCACACGTTGATGCCCGCATCGCGCACGCGCTCCAGCGTATCGAGACGGTCCTGGTAAGTGCGCGTCGAGATGATCTGGCCGTAGAACTCCGGCGACGTGTCCAGGTTGTGGTTGTAATAGTCGAGGCCGGCTTCGCGCAGCCCGTGCGCCTGATGCGGCTCGAGCATGCCGAGCGTCACGCACGTTTCGAGACCCATCGCCTTCACGCCGCGAATCATGTCCTTGATCGGCTCGAGATGACGGTCCTTCGGATTGCGCCACGCCGCGCCCATGCAGAAGCGCGTCGCGCCGTTCTCTTTCGCGACGCGGGCAGCCGCGAGCACCTCGTCGACGGGCATCAGCTTGTCGGCCTTCAGGCCCGTGTCGTGATGCACCGATTGCGGACAGTACGCGCAGTCTTCCTCGCAGCCGCCCGTCTTGATCGACAGCAGCGTCGAAAGCTGCACGCTGTTCGCATCGAAATGCTCGCGATGCACCTGCTGCGCGCGAAACAGCAGATCGTTGAACGGCAGCTCGTACAACGCGACGATATCCGCCACGCGCCAGCGCGCGGGCGCCGACGCTACGTTTGCTGCATTTGCGATATTCGCGGTGGCCGTCGCACGCTGCGCGGCGGGTTCGCCGGATGGGGCTTCGGTGTGGAGATCGGTCATGGCGTCAATCCTCGTAGACGGTGATTCAATTCGGGTTCAGTGCCGCGCTTCGCGCAGCACGTGCAACAGGGTGGCGACGTCCAGATGATTCGCGGCGTCGTCGGGTGATGTGGGGTTCAGGTGCGGCACGACGCCGATGAGCGGCGCGTCGTGCTGCCGGTCCAGCCAGGTGCGGATCGTGGCGATGTTTTCGTCGGCGAAATGCATGCTCGGGTCGACGCGGTTCGCGACCCAGCCGGCCAGTTTCAGTCCGCGTGCAGCGATTGCTTCCGCGGTGAGGAGCGCGTGGCTGATGCAGCCGAGCCGCATGCCGACCACCAGCACCACCGGCAGGTCGAGCGCGAGCGCGAGGTCGGCCGTATCGTGTGCATCGGTGAGCGGCACGCGAAAGCCGCCGACGCCTTCGACCACGACGACATCCGCAAGCGTCAGCGCCTCGGCGTGACAGGCGACGATGTGCGCGATATCGAGCGACACGTTTTCCAGCGCGGCCGCGATGTGCGGCGCGGCGGGTTCGCGCAGCAGAAACGGCGTGCGTATCGCGGCGGGCAGCAGCACGCTGGCGGCGGCGTCGAGCTGGTCGGCGTCTTCGTTATGCCACACGCCGTCGCGCTCGAAGGCGCCGGCGGCGACCGGCTTCATCGCGGCGGCGCGCAGCCCTTCACGCGAGAAGCCGCGAAGCAACGCCGCCGAGACGAGCGTCTTGCCGATCTCGGTGTCGGTACCGGTGACGAAGACCGAGAGCGGCGCGTTCATGCAGCGCACCCGCTCAGCGTTTTCAGCGCGGTTTCCAACTGGTCGATATCCGCGTGCGAATGCGCCGCCGACAGCGAGATGCGCAGGCGCGACGTGCCGGCGGGCACGGTCGGCGGACGGATCGCCGGTACCCACAAGCCTGCGCGATCGAGTCCGGCGGCGACTTCGAGCGTGGTTTCGTTCGCGCCGATGATGAGCGGTTGCACGGCCGTGTGCGAATCGACCGGCAGCCAGCAGGTTTCATTGAGTGTCGCGCGCGTACGTTCGATCAGCGTGTGCAGATGCGCACGACGCGTATCGCCTTCGTCGCCGCCGATGATGCGCAGGCTCGCCGAGACCGCATGCGCCACGGCGGGCGCCGCCGCGGTCGTGAAAATGTAGGGACGCGCGCGCTGCACGAGCCATTCGATCACGGTCTCGTGCGCGACGACGAACGCGCCGGACACGCCCGCGGCCTTGCCGAGCGTGCCGACCATCACGAGATGCGGCGAGCGCAGCGCTTCGTGTGCGAGCGCACCGCGACCTTGCGGGCCGAGCACGCCGAAGCCGTGCGCATCGTCGACGACGAGCCACGCGCCGTGCTTTTCCGCCAGCGCGACGAGCGCGGCGAGCGGGGCGATGTCGCCGTCCATGCTGAAGACCGTGTCGGTGACGATCATCTTCATCGCGGCGTCC
This sequence comes from Paraburkholderia sartisoli, assembly GCF_900107685.1. Taxonomy (GTDB): domain Bacteria; phylum Pseudomonadota; class Gammaproteobacteria; order Burkholderiales; family Burkholderiaceae; genus Paraburkholderia; species Paraburkholderia sartisoli. Next base: position 107,807 of record NZ_FNRQ01000001.1, read on the forward strand.
GACGCGTCGAGCATTGCCGAAAGCGCATCCGCGTCCGCGTGCGGATAGATCTGCACGTCCGCGCGCGAGAGCCGCGCGCCGTCGATCAGGGAAGCGTGATTCAGCGAGTCGGAGAAGAGCGTCGTGCCGCGGCCCGCGAGCGCCGTCACGGTGGCGAGGTTCGCCATGTAGCCGGTGCTGAAGTAGAGCGCGCGCGGCGCGTCGCTGAAGCCGCCCGCGAACGCGGCGAGATCCTCTTCGAGCTGTGCGTGTGCGCGCGAGTGGCCGCCGAGCAGATGCGAGCCGCCGCTACCCGCGCCGTAGCGCTGTGCGCCCTCGGCGACGGCCGCGATGAGTTCCGGATGGGCGGCGAGGCCCAGATAGTCGTTGCTTGCGAAGCCGATGATCGCGCGACCGTCGACCGTCATGTGCGCGGCGCAAGGCGTATCGAGGGTGCGGCGGCGACGTCGCAGGCCGTGAGCGTCGATATCGTTCAGACCTTGCGTGAGTGTGTCCAGCAAATGCATTAGCGAGCTCTCTTGAGTGTGGCGTCGAACGTTTCGCACGTGCGCGCTGCGAGCAGCGCGAGTTCTGCGTCGTCGAGAATGTACGGTGGCATCAGATACACCGTTGTGCCGATCGGGCGCAGCAACAGTTCGCGTTGCAGCGCGTTTTCAAAGAAGCGGCGCGAGAAGGTCGCGGCTTCTGTGGCGTTTTCGAGGACGGCGTCGAACGCGAAGATCGTTCCGCACTGGCGAAGATTGCGCACCTGCGGATGTGTCGCGAGCGGTTCGAGCGCGGCGCGCAGCGTCGCGGATTTCTTCGCGTTGGCGGCGAGGACGTCATCGCTTTCGAAGAGATCGAGTGTCGCGAGTGCGGCGCGGCACGCGAGCGGATTGCCTGTGTACGAATGCGAGTGCAGAAAGCCGCGCGTGGTGTCGTCGTCGTAGAACGCTTCGAATATTTCGTCGCGTGACAGCACGATCGAAAGCGGCAGATAGCCACCGCTGATGCCTTTCGACAGACACAGGAAATCGGGCCACACGCCGGCCTGTTCGCACGCGAAGAAGGTGCCAGTGCGGCCGCAGCCGACGGCGATTTCATCGGCGATCAGGTGGATGCCGTACTGGTCGCATAGCGCGCGCAGGCCGGCGATGTACGACGTGTCGTGCATCGCCATGCCGGCGGCGCATTGCACGAGCGGCTCGACGATCAGCGCGGCGATGTGGGGGGCGCGGGCATCGAAGAGCGTGCGTACGTTGTCGAGCGCGCGTTGTGCGACGTCGGCGGCTGTTTCGCCGTCCCGTGCGAGGCGGGCATCGGGCGACGCCACGACGTGTGCGTTGCGGATCAGCGGATCGTAGGCGTCCTTGAAGAGGGCGACGTCGGTGACGCCTAGCGCGCCGATCGTTTCGCCGTGATAGCTGTTCGCGACGCAGACGAATTCGCGTTTCTCGTCGTGGCCCCGATTGCGCCATGTGTGGAAGCTCATCTTGAGCGCGATTTCGACGGCCGACGCGCCGTCCGACGCGAAGAACGCGTGACCGAGCGTGTCGTGCGTGAGCGTGTGCAGGCGTTCGGCGAGTTCGATTGCCGGTTCGTGCGTGCAGCCGGCGAGCATTGCGTGTTCGAGCGTATCGAGTTGCGTTTTGAGCGCGGCGTTGATGCGGGGATTGGCGTGACCGAAGAGGTTGACCCACCAGGAACTGATGGCATCGAGATAGCGACGACCGTCGCGATCATAAAGCCATGGGCCCGCGCCGCGCGCGACGGCGACGAGCGGCAGGCGTTCGTGATGTTTCATTTGCGTGCAGGGATGCCAGACGGCGCGCAGGCTGCGGGTGATCCAGTCTTCGGTTGGCGTAGGTGTTGTGCGCATGGTCATGCGGAGGCCTGTTTTTTTCAGGCGGGTTGGGTTGGTGGTTTTTCGTTCAATCGTCGGGGGTTTCTTCACGACGGTGAGGGGCATCGTGCGCGATGCGGGGCTCAGATTAGCTGTTTATCTTGTTGTTTGCATTAGCTGGAGTTGGTGGGGTTTTTTTGTTTGTCCCGGGGTTGACGGGGGTTTGGTGCAGGTCGGGGGTGTTGGTCTGCGAACGCCGTAGATGGGCGTTGATGACGACGGCAAAGTCATGCTGACCAATAGGGAGTCTTTTGCCCCTTTGGCGGGGCTGCATGCTTTTTTGTTGTTCTGGGTTTTTGGCCTTTCCTTGCATTCATGTCGGTCTATTAGCGTTGCCCCTGTGCGGGGCGGTATTCCGAGTTTTTCGTTTTCTGGCCTGGTGTTTCTTTGGCCTTTCCTTGAATTCATGTCGGTCTATTAGCGTCGCCCCTGTGCGGGGCGGCACCTACTTTTCTTTGTCTTCCAAAGAAAAGTAGGCAAAAGAAAGGCGCTTCGAAAACTCACCTTTTCCAGGTGCGTCACCTTTGGGGAATGGCACCCCATGAGGTGTCGCCCTCGTGCTCTGAGCCGCGCTGGTCCGCGCACGATCTGATTTCCCGCGCAGCACCGCCCGTGACACAGGGCTCATTCATCCCACTCCGCACTACGTGCATCGCGGAGCGCCCGCTCAACGGTGCCGGCATCAGGGGCCGAAGATCACCGATTGCGATTGAAAGCGCGATTGTGGATGCGATTGCAATCACAATTCGGATGCGAGTGCCAGCGCGGACGCGACTTCGACTTCGATTGCAGGTGCAGGTGCAGGTGCAGGTGTGGGTATCCGCGCGAATGCGCGGGCGGGGTTATGCCGGTCGGCGATGCGCGTAGCGCGGAGTCGGGTGGATGACCCCTTTGTCACGGGCACTGAACGCGCGCGGGACGGAATCGCGCGGGGACCAATGGCGGGTGAGGCGTGGGGGCGACACTTCATGGGTTGCCGTTCCCCGCTGAAGATGCGCCTTGAAGAAATGAGTTTTCGGAGCGCCTTTCTTTTGCCTACTTTTCTTTGGAAGACAAAGAAAAGTAGGTGCCGCCCCGCACAGGGGCGACGCTAATAGACCGACATGAACACAAGGAAAGGCCAAAGGAAGAGCAAAAGCCCGTGAAGAAAATAGCAGGACCAGCGAGAAAAAAAAGAAAAGAAAGAACAGAAAAAACAAAAAACCGCTCGCGCTAGCGAGCAGCAAGCGCTCCTTTCCCCTCAACAGCAGAATCCCCCGCCCCCTCGGCCGTCTGCGTATCCGCAGACCCCTTCCATACGACAGCTTCATTCACCGCATACAGCCGACAGGCATCCTCACTATGTTTCTGGCAGTTGGCCACGGCCACCGACATCGGATTATCGCCCCCCTCCGCCCATGACCACGATCCGGAATCCGAAACAGCAAACGCCCGGCTCGGATACTGATGCAAAAAGTTCCGATACCCATTGCGTCCCGCCTCATCGAGAAACGGCACGGCATCGACGGCATCGATCGATGCAAACCCCGTCGGCTTCGGCGGCGCCGGATCGTTCACCCGATACTGCACGCCCGTGGGCATCCCCACCCGCGCGAGGAACGCCTCGACAGCCGGCCACCACACCCGCACGCCGTCGCGATCGCCCACCAGCCGATGCGCGTCATTCTTGTACGCGCCAAAATCGACCATCTTCGCGCTCGCGCCATGCGCGACGTACGCGGTGTACATCTTCCCGATCAGCGCGGACGGCCAGATCGAATCGTTGTCGCCATACAGCCACAGCGACGGAACGTGCGTCTTTTCAGCGTAGTCGCCAAACGCCTGCGTCAGGTTGCCCTGCCAGTCAGTACACGAGTCCTGCCGCAACCCACCCGAAAAATTGATCAGCGCCCGCACGCCCGACGCCGCTTCGGAGCCGTACGCGATCGTCGCGAGGCCACCGTGCGACGTGCCGGACACAACGATATGCGTCGCGTCGACGTAGGGCATCTTCGACATGAAATTCACCGTCGCCGCCACGTCGGCCGCCTGACCCAACCCGTTGCGCGCGACGTCGCAACCATCCTGCTCGTAGGTGCCACCTGATTCCGCAAAGCCGCGACGGTTCGGCGCCACAACCACGTAGCCGCGTCGCACGAACTCGCGCGCAAGCGGCAACGGATCACTGCGCTCCTGCGTGCGCGGATCGCCGTGAATCTTGCCGTGGTTGAAAACGATCATCGGAAACGGACCCGCGCCGTCCGGCTTGTAGATCGTCGTTTCGAGCGTGATCGAGCCGGAAGCGTCCGCCGGAATGCGAATGATCTGCTCATTCAGGCTCGCAGGAACAGCAGGAAGGTAGGCGTCGTCGAGGACAAGCGGCGCCACGCGCGCGCTTCCAAGCGGACCGGCCGGGGCGTCGTGAAGCGGATCGGCGCGGACCGGCGATGCGGCAAGCGTCGCACACGCGATGACGATCCATCCGGTAAAAATGTTTCTGAACACCATCCGCTCTGCCCGCCTGCCCTGAACGCCATCTGAGAATTGCCGCTTCCCGGTTCTCACCTGACGAATCGTTTTCAGCGTCCACTGGAGCGCAAAAAAAATCTCGTGTATGTGGCGCAAAGCACGCACATACAGGTGCAATTCGTACGGGATGAACCGAAAGCCGGCCGGCGCGCAAGCCACTCACGCCGTTATTTGAGCACCAGCGACAAACGCCGGCACCGCAAGATCCACATGGGCATCCTGGCACGACAAATTATCTTTGTGCAATGCAGGAGAACCCCCGGGTCGAGGCAATACCGAGGCGAGACAGGTCGGCGAAACAGGTAGAGCAAGAGCCGGCGCGGCCTGCGGACGCATCGGCCCCAAAAGAGGTAGTGGTGCGAGGCCAACAGGAAATACGGGCGATTTTGAGGGCCATGAAGGATCGTGCTATCCGGACAGGGCAATCGTAAGCTGACCGAAATCAGCGTTCGCTTACATCGCCGTCGACGTAACGCCACTGGCCATCTTCGCCGCGCACGAAGCGGCTGAGTTCCTGCAACCGGTGCGCGCGCCCACCCACCTTGTAGCGCGCGACAAATTCGACCTCGGCGTGGAGGGCGTCAACGGCCGCGAAGCGTTTGATCTGCAGTCCGAGCCAGCGGGGCGCATCGGCGGCTTCGGGATCGACGTCGAGGTCGGCGGGGCAGGTTTGCGGCGCCCACGTCGCGCGCAGATACGCCGTTTCGCCCAGCACGTATGCGCTGTAACGCGAGCGCATCAGTTCAAGCGCGTCAGATGCGGTCTTGCCGCCGTCGATGAACCGGCCGCAACACGCCGCAAAACGCGGCGGCTTCGCGCTGCCGTGCAGGTTGGGCGCGGCGCCGCCGCATGGACAACCGGACGGGCGCGTCGTCTTCGAGGCAGAAAGGGTCATCGTCGGAGGTTCAGTTCAGTCCGCGCGCGATCAGGATCTTCTGGATGTCGCTCGTGCCTTCGTAGATCTGGCACACGCGGACGTCGCGATAAATGCGCTCGACGGGGAAGTCGCTCAGATATCCATAGCCGCCGTGAATCTGCAGCGCGGCCGAACAGATGCGCTCGGCCGCTTCCGATGCGAACAGCTTGGCCATCGCGGCTTCGGTGAGGCACGGCTCACCGGCGTCCTTCAGCGCCGCCGCATGCCAGATCAGTTGCCGCGCGGCTTCGAGTTGCGTCGCCATGTCGGCCAGGCGGAACTGCACGGCCTGATGCGAAAACAAAGGCTGGCCGAAGCTCTCGCGCTCCTTCGCATAGGCAAGCGCCGCTTCGAACGCGGCGCGGGCCATGCCGACACTTTGCGCGGCAATGCCGATGCGCCCGCCCTCGAGGCCGGACAGCGCGATCCGGTAGCCTTCGCCTTCCGCGCCGATCCGGTTGGCGGCCGGCACGCGGCAGTTCTCGAAGATCAGCTGCGCGGTATCCGACGAATGCTGTCCCAGCTTTTCTTCGATGCGCGCGACGATATAACCCGGTGTCGATGTCGGCACGACAAACGCGCTGATGCCGCGCTTGCCGGCGCTTTTGTCGGTGACGGCCATCACGATGGCGACGTCGCCGTTCCTGCCGCTCGTGATGAACTGTTTGACGCCGTTCAGCACGTACGCGTCGCCGTCGCGCGTGGCGGTGGTGCGCAGCGCCGACGCGTCGGAGCCCGCCTGTGGCTCGGTCAGGCAGAACGCGCCCAGCATGTCACCGCGTGCCAGCGGCGTGAGCCAGTCGCGCTTCTGCGCATCGTCGCCATATGTGAGCAGGATGCTGCACACAGGGCAGTTGTTGACCGAGATCGCCGTCGACGTGCCGCCGTCGCCGGCCGCGATTTCTTCGAGGATCACCGCGAGCGCGAGTGCGTCGAGCCCCGCGCCGCCGTATTCCTCGGGCACGAGCACGCCGTACGCGCCGAGTTCCGCGAGCTGGCGATGCACGTCCTTCGGAAACGTCTGCTCGCGGTCCCATTGCGCGGCGTGCGGCGTGACCGCTTCGCGTACGAAGGTGCGAACCGCGTCGCGGATCATCTGGTGGTCCTGATCAAGCACCATGACTGCCTCGTCTCCTCACCACTCGAGTGGCGTGCCGTCGTATTGGTAGAAGCGGCCATTAAACGCCTCACGCGCGCCAGCGGCCTGCGCGAGCACGTCGCGCATGCCGGCGACGCTGCGTTCCGGATCGATGGCCGCCTGCGCGCCGCCCATGTCGGTGCGCACCCAGCCGGGATGCAGCGACAGACACGTCGCGCGTACGGTTTCGAGCGACGCGACCTTGATCGCGTCGTTGAGCGCCGCCTTGCTCGCGCGATAGAGCCAGCCAGTCGTGCCGCTCGCCTCGCTGATGCTGCCCATCTTGCTCGACAGCACGGCGAGCACGCCGCCCGCGTCCTCGACGAGCGGCAGCAGAACCGGAATCAGCTGCATCGGTCCGCGCACGTTGGTGGTCATCACGTGATCGAAATCCTCGGCGGTGAAAGTCTCGACGGTTTCCGTGCGCGGACCGTACACGCCCGCGACGATCACCGCAGCATGGAGCGGCTCGCCGTCGAGCTTCCAGCCGAGCGCGGCGATCTCTTCGGGCGCTGCGATGTCGAGCGAAAACGTCTCCACGCCGAGATCGGCCAGCGCATCGAGCGCGGCTTCGTCGCGTGCGGTGGCCAGCACGCGCCAGCCGGCACGCCGGTACTGCCGGGCGAACTCGCGACCAATGCCGCGTGATGCGCCCACGATCAACGCTGTCTTCATCTGTCGACCTCGCCCTGATGTACGGTTTGCCTGCCTGTCATGTGCCGCGCGCCCGCTTTGCGTCCATTCGCGTGCGACGTGTACGCCGCACGCGAAACACCGGCGTCAAACCAGTTCGACGCCCATCGCGGTCGCTTCGCCGCCGCCGATGCACAGGCTCGCGACACCGCGTTTCAACCCGCGCTGTTTCAGCGCGCCGATCAGCGTGACGAGAATGCGCGCGCCCGATGCGCCGATCGGGTGACCCAGCGCACACGCGCCGCCGTGTACGTTGACCTTCTCGTGCGGCAGATTGTGTTCCTTCATCGCGGCCATCGTGACCACCGCGAAGGCTTCGTTGATTTCATACAGGTCGACGTCGTTGGCACGCCAGCCGTTCTTTTCGAACAGCTTGCGGATCGCGCCGACGGGCGCCGTCGTGAACTTCGCCGGCTCCTGCGCGAACGTCGTGTGACCGACGACGCGCGCGAGCGGCGTCACGCCGAGTTTTTTCGCGGTCGATTCGCGCATCATCACGAGCGCCGCCGCGCCGTCGGAAATCGACGACGAATTCGCCGCCGTCACCGTGCCCGTCTTGCTGAACGCGGGCTTGAGCGTCGGGATCTTGTCGAGGTTCGCCTTGAACGGCTGCTCGTCATGGTCGACGGTCACGTCACCCTTGCGGCTCTCGACGGTAACCGGGGCGATTTCCCATGCGAACGAGCCGTCTTCGTTGGCGCGCTTCGCGCGTTGCAGCGATTCGATCGCGAACGCATCCTGGGCCGCGCGCGTGAAGTCGAATGAGCCTGCGCATTCCTCGGCGAACGTGCCCATCAGACGGCCCTTTTCGTAGGCGTCTTCAAGGCCGTCGAGGAACATGTGATCGAGCACCTGTCCGTGCCCCATGCGCATGCCGCCGCGCGCCTTCGGTAGCAGATAGGGCGCGTTCGTCATGCTTTCCATGCCGCCCGCGACGATCACGTCGACGGAACCGGCGACGAGCATGTCATGCGCGAACATCGCCGCGCGCATGCCCGAGCCGCACATCTTGTTGACGGTGGTGCTGCCCGTGGCGAGCGGCAGGCCCGCGCCGAGCGCGGCCTGCCGCGCGGGCGCCTGGCCCTGGCCGGCGGGCAGCACGCAGCCCATCACGACCTCTTCGACCTGCTCCGGTTTCAGGCCGGCACGTTCGACGGCTGCCCTGATCGCGACGGAACCGAGTTGCGGCGCGGTCAATGCGGCGAAATCGCCCTGGAATGCGGCCATCGGCGTACGCGCCACCGAAACGATCACGACCGGATCACGTTGTGTCTCACTCATGTTTCAGCTCCTTGATCACACCTTCGACGACGGCCTGCACGTCGCCGAGCTTCGCGGCATCGGCGGCGACGACGTCATTGTCGGCTTCATGCGCGCGGCCCGCCGATACGGCGGCCACGCAATGTTCGTACGTTGCGGCGAGCGTGTCGGGCGCGCTCGTCGTCATGCCGAGATCGCGCACGCGGCCGTCATGAATGCCATACGCCCAGCCATGCACGGCAAGCTCCTGGCCGCGCGCCCACGCGTCGTTGACGATCGTCGTGCGGCATACGTTGACGACCTGCTCGATCGTGTTCAGTTCGACGAGACGACGATGACGCGCGTCGCCAAGCGGCCATTCCTCGAGCAGCGCCGCGTGCTTCGCGCGCACGTCCTGCACGTGATGCAGCCAGTTGTCGGCGAGACCGATGCGTCGCCCGTGCAGCGCCGCGCCGACGCCGGAGCATCCGTAATGGCCGACCACCATGATGTGCTTGACCTTCAGCAGATCGACGGCGAACTGGATCACCGACAGACAGTTCAGATCCGTGTGTACGACGACGTTCGCGATATTGCGGTGGACGAACACCTCGCCCGGCGGCAGGCCGATGATCTGGTTCGCCGGCACGCGCGAATCGGAGCAGCCGATCCACAGGTATTCCGGCGTCTGCTGATGCGCGAGCCGCGAGAAATAATTCGGATCTTCGGCGAGCTTTCGTGCAACCCACGCCTCGTTGTTGTCGAACAGACGCGAGAGCGGGTTGGCAGCACGTTGAGCAGTCATATTCATAGGTATCGGGTCAGGTTCAGGGCCGGTCATGCGCCCAGTGTCTTAACAGCAGGACCAGGCGGCATGGACGGTCAAAGCATATTGCGCGCGACATCACGCGACACGTTCAGCGCGTACAGCAGGTTCGCCGTCCGCGTTTTGCGGTTGCGCGTCCGGAACGCTGAAGCGCTCTGGATAGCGGTTGCAGAATCGCATGCCTGGGTCATAGGGAAAGAAGTCGGGTAGTTCGCCCGCGAGCAGGTACTCCTTGCAGGTTTGCCATAGTGCCGGCTCGAAGAAATCCGGATGGTGCGTCATGAAACTTTTGCGCACCCGCGGGTCGCCGAGCAGGAACGTGCCCCACGTTTCGGGGAAGATATCGTGCGCTCCGATGCCATACCACGGCTCGCCCGACAGTTCGTCTTCCTCGTTGCGCGGCGCCGGCACGGCGCGCACGTTGCAGTCCGTCAGATATTCGATTTCGTCGTAGTCGTAGAACACGACACGTCCGTGGCGCGTCACGCCGAAGTTCTTGTACAGCATGTCGCCGGGGAAGATGTTCGCCTGCATCAACTCCTTCACCGCGTTGCCGTACTCCTTGATGCCGTGATCGACGTCGGCATCCGCGCCGTTTTGCAGGTAGAGATTGAGCGGCACCATCCTTCGCTCGATGTACAGGTGCCTGATCACGACGCTGTCGCCATCGTATTCGAGCAGCGACGGCACTTCCTTTTCCAGCTCGCGGAGCAGTGCGTCGTCGAGGCGCGAGAGCGGCAGCGCGACGCTCGAATACTCGAGCGTGTCGGCCATGCGCCCCAGGCGGTCGTGCCGTTTGACGAGCTGATACTTCTGCTGGACCTGCTCGCGCGTGGTTTCCTTCGGTCGGGGAAAGCTGTCCTTGATCAGCTTGAACACGTACGGAAACGACGGCAGCGTGAACACCAGCATCACGAGCCCCTTGATGCCGGGCGCGACGATGAACGGATCGCTCGAATGCTTCAGATGATGCAGCAGGTCGCGATAGAACAGGTTCTTGCCCTGCTTCTGCAAGCCGACCGACGTATAGATTTCGGCCTTCGGCTTGCCCGGCATGATGGTTTGCAGAAACTCCACGTACGCCGACGGCACTTCCATGTCGACGAGAAAATACGAATGCGAAAAGCTGAAGATGATCAGTAGCTGCTCGCGCCTGAGCAAAGCCGTGTCGAGCGCGAGGATGCCGGGCCGCGTATGGCGTACCGGTATCGCGAACGGCAGCACCGCCTCGCCATTGATGATACGTCCGACGATATACGCGGCCTTGTTGCGGAAAAAGAGCGACGACAGCACGTGAATCTGGAAGTTGGCGGCTGCTTCGAACGTGCCGAACGCATCGTGAATGGCCTGCATCACGCAGCCGACGTCGCGCGTCAGATCCTCGAACGGCGGCTCGAGCTGGAAGTTCGTGACGATGCGCTCGAGCGTCGCCGCGAAACCGTCCTTGCCGGGGTAATACGCGCGATACGTCGGCTTCGCGGCGGGTTCGTCGTTCTCGATGTATTCGGTCGAGATCGCCGGGCGCACGAAGATGAAGTCGTTGTTGAAATACGAGCGATGCAGGATCTTGCAGCACACGGAATTAAAGAACGTTTCCGCGCATTCGGGCTGGCGATGCCGCGTCAGCAGCCCGATGAAGTGCAGCTTGATCTGCTGCCACACTTCGTCGTCGATGTTCTCCGCGTCGTATTCGTCTTCGAGCAGGACGACGCATTCCGCGACACGTTCGTCATACGACGTGATGCGCTCGCGGGCGAGCTTTTGTTGCCCGAGCCAGTCGCCGGCTTCGAACAGCGTTTTTGCGTGGACCGCCGCCTCGCGAAAGATCCGGTAGTGACGATCAAATCCCTCGAGCATGGTCTGCGCGACATCGAAGCCGATCTGCGACGAAAGCAGTTTGGGAAATTGACTCATACCGACCGTGCGTGCGTTTGATGCCGTGAAGTCACCCGTAATTGTATCGCCCCGGGCGCACCCCGAAGCTAATGCGCCGCTTTGCCGTCTACCGGCAGCGCGTGCTGAGCCGGCGTGCGCCCGGCATCGCCAGCAGCCGGTGCGGTGGCGTTTTTCACCCCGCCTCGCGCGCCGCCTTCGAGCAGCGCGCGCGCCTGTGTTTCGTATTGGGCGAGATCCTCGAGCGTCGCGTTCAGGTCTTCCAGCTGGCGTTCGAGCACCTCGCGATGGCGGCTCACCGTCGCGAGGAACGCGTTCAGTTGCGGCACGGTGTCGGTCGGCGATTCATACAGGTCGAGCAGCGCGCGGATCTCCGACAGCGTGAAGCCGAGCCGCTTGCCGCGCAGGGTGAGCTTCAGGCGCGTACGGTCGCGACCGGAATACACGCGTCGCAGCCCGCTCGATCCTTCCCGGCTGGGCGAGAGTAAACCCTGATCTTCGTAGAAGCGGATGGCGCGCGGCGTGACGTCGAATTCGCGCGCGAGTTCAGTGATCGTGTATTGCGTGTTCATCGGATATTCCGTGAATGGTCGACTCGACGGGGCCAAAGCGGATTGGACGTGAGATAGACGTTTACGTTATCGTCAACCTTGGTAAAGCGCAACATTGCCTCGCAGCAGGGTGCGCCCGATATCGCAATACGCCTGCCACGCCTCTGGACCGATCTCCACGATGAATGCCCTTGAACATCAACTCGACTATCCGTTTCGCGACACGCTTCCCGAACCGGGCCATGCGCTCGAAGTCGCACCCGGCGTGCGCTGGCTGCGCATGCCGCTGCCGTTCGCGCTCGATCACATCAACCTCTGGCTGCTGCGCGACGAGATAGACGGCGAGGCCGGCTGGACGGTCGTCGATTGCGGCGTCGCCAGCGACACGATCAAGGCGAACTGGGAAACGGTCTTCGATACGGCGCTCGAAGGCCTGCCCGTGCTGCGGGTGATCGTCACGCACTGTCATCCCGACCATCTGGGCCTTGCGGACTGGATCTGCACGGGCGGCGAGCAGAAGCGCTGGGACGTCCGGCTATGGATCTCGCTCGGCGAATACATGCTGGGGCGCGTGATGGCATCCGGCGACGGCTCGAACGCCGGCGGCGAGCGCGCGGCGGCCCACTTCGCGCGGCACGGTCTGACCGACGAGGCGTCGATCGACAAGCTGCGCAACCGCACGAGCTATTACGCGAGCCTGGTGCCTTCGATACCCGCGCAATACCGTCGCATGCGCGAGGGCGACGCGCTCGCGATCGGCGGGTACACGTGGCGCGTCGTCACGGGTTTCGGCCATTCGCCGGAACACTGCGCGCTGCATTGCGAGGAAACCGGCGTACTGATTTCCGGCGACATGGTGTTGCCGCGCATCTCGACGAACGTGTCGGTGTTCGACATCGAGCCGGAGGGCAATCCGCTTGCGCTGTATCTGGAGTCGCTCGGCCGTTACGAAACGATGGCGCCCGATACGCTCGTGCTGCCGTCGCACGGCAAGCCGTTCAGGGGCGTGCGTACGCGTATCGGCCAGCTACGCGACCATCACGATGCGCGTCTCGCCGAGGTGCGCGCCGCGTGCGCGGAAAAACCGCATAGCGCGGCGGATATCGTACCGCTGATGTTCAAACGTCAGCTCGATATCCATCAGTTGACGTTCGCGATGGGCGAGGCGCTCGCCCATCTGCACGTGCTGTGGCTCGAAGGAGAGTTGAAGCGGCAGTTCGACAGCGACGGCGTGATCCGCTTTTCCGCGTGACGCTGACGCCAACGCCGACATATCGCCGCTGATGGAAAAACAGGCCCGCATGGGCCTGTTCTTTTGCTCGCCGTTAGAAGACCGCTAGCAGCGTCACTGCACCACGACCGTCGAGAAGTTCTGCCGGCCGAACGGACTCACGCTATAGCCGCTCACGTTCGCTCGCGTCAGCGCCGCCGCGGTCGGATAACCCAGCGGAATCCACAGCGCTTCGTCGTGGATGATCTTCTGCGCGGCCTCATAGGCTTTCGTGCGCTTCGCCTGATCTGGCGTCGCCTTGCCTTCGTCGATCAGCTTGTCGAGTTGCGGATCGCAATAGCGCGCGAAGTTGATCCCCGACTTCACCGCATTGCAGCTAAAGAGCGGCGACAGGTAGTTGTCGGGGTCGCCGTTGTCGCCGGCCCAGCCCATGAAAAGCGCGTCGTGCTGACCCTGCTTCGCCAGCTTGATCAGCTCGCCCCATTCGATCACCTTCACGTCGGCCTTCACGCCGATCTTCGCGAAGTCGGCCTGCAGCAGTTCCGCGCCCGCTTTCGGATTCGGATTCAGCACGCTGCCGTTCGGGCGCACCCAGATCGTCGTTTCGAAGCCGTTCGCGACACCCGCGTCGGCGAGCAGCTTCTTCGCCTTCGCGACGTCATACGGATACGGCTGGATCGCCTTGTCGTAGCTCCACGTGTTCGGCGGATACGGATTCGTCGCGGGCGATGCGGTGTTGTCGAACACCGTCTTCAGATACGTCGTGCGGTCGAACGCCATGTTCAGTGCCTGGCGCACCTTCGGATTGTCGAGCGGCTTCTTTTGCGTGTTCAGCGCGACGAACGCGGTCATGAAGGCGGGCGTCTGCACGACCTTCAGCGACTTGTCGGTCTTCGCATCGGCGACGTCCTGCGGCTTCGGCGACAGCGCGATCTGACATTCGCCGGCCTTGATCTTCTGCGCGCGCACGGAGGCGTCCGGCGTGATCGCGTAGATCAGGCGGTCGATCTTCGGCTTCGCGCCCCAATAGGTCGGGTTCACGTCGTAACGGATGACCGCGTCCTTCGTGTAGCTTTTCAGCACGAACGGGCCGGTGCCGACCGGCTTCGCGTTCAGGTCGGCCTGCTTGCCGGCCTTCAGCAACTGGTCCGCGTATTCGGCGGAGTAGATCGATGCGAAGCCCATCGAGAGAATCGGCACGAATGTCGCGTTCGGCTCGTTCAGCTCGAATTTCACCGTGTTGTCGTCGACCTTCGTCACGGCCTTGACCAGCTTCACGAGACCCATCGACTGCGCATGCGGAAAACCGCTTGCGCCTGCCACCTTGTGCCACGGATTGTTATCGTCGAGCATGCGATCGAACGTGAAGACGACGTCGTCGGCGTTCAGCGCGTGCGACGGCTTGAAGTAATCGGTCGTCTGGAACTGCACGTGCGGGCGCAGATGGAACGTGTACGTGAGGCCGTCGGCGCTCACGTCCCATTTGTCGGCGAGCGAGGGCACGACTTTCTTCGCGGCTTCGTCGTACGACACGAGTGTGTTGAAGATCACGTCGGCCGAAGCGTTGGTGGTCACGAGCGAGTTGAACTGGACGACGTCGAAGCCGTCCGGGCTCGATTCCGTGCAGACGGTCAGCGGCTTCGCGAGGACGAGCACGGGCGCTGTGGCGAGCAGGGCGGCGGCGACGAGCAGTTTGAAGCGCATAGGATCTCCGGTAACAAACGTGGTCAGGCAGTGCGCCGGGCGCGTTGCATGGGCGCTGCGAGGACGTGGATCGCGGCTCATACAGTCCGCTTTATTGTGAAGCTCTTTCGATGCGGGCGTGCCCGCCCGGGAGAAAGCTTAAACGCTGGGTGGTTGCGACGACAACAACTTAATCGGCATACCGATATGGGCGACGGCGTTTGCCGGTGGTCTCGCGCCTGAGGATCAGGCGGGCGGATTGGAGCCTTGCGCGATGCTTTCGTGTCTCGACCGCACGCGTCGCGACCGGCTGGCTATCCGGACGCGCGAGGCTTGCGCGGTGCCTTTTCGAACGCGATGTCGTACAGCCAGCGCGGCAGCACGTGCAGCACCGCACCTGCAATGCGCATCTGCCACGGGAACGTCGCAAACACGGTCTTCCTCGCGATCGCATTGGCGACCTTCGCGGCGAAGCGGTCTGCGTCCATGAGGAACGGCATCGGATACGGATTGTGCCCGGTCATCGGCGTGCGGATGTAGCCGGGCGCGATCGTCACGACCGAGACGCCGAGCGGCCGCATCTCGACGCGCAGCGCCTCGAGATACTTCTGCGCCGCCGATTTCGACGCGCTATACGCGCCTGAACCCGGCAGCCCACGTATGCCCGCGACGCTCGTCACGCCAACGAGCGTGCCTTTGCGTGCCGCGATCATCGCGCGCGCGAACGGCTCGAACGTCGCGACCATGCCGAAGTAGTTGATGTCCATCACGTCGCGAAACGCGCCCAGATCGCCATGGCCGGTGACCGCGCCCTGGCTGATGCCCGCATTGGCGATCACGACGTCGGGGCAGCCATGTTGCGCGATGAACCGTTCGGCTGCGGACGCCAGCGCGTCGGCATCGCGAACATCGACGGGATAAACAGAGATGGGGTGCTGCGGATGCGCCTGCTGAAACGCGGCGAGTGCTTCGCCGCGACGGGCGACGAGGCCGAGAATCGCACCGCGCCGCACATATTCGGCGGCGAGTGCCTGGCCAATGCCGCTCGACGCGCCGGTAATGAAAACCTTCAACGGTGAATTCATACCGGCGCCCGTGCGTTACATCTTCTTCGCGCGGATCTGTGCGATGAGGTAATCCAGCACCTGGATCGTGCCCGGCAGGCTGTCGGTCGCGGCCGGGCCGGTTTCATACTTGCCCTGCACGGCGAGCGTCGGCACGCCTTCGATCTTGTAGGCGTCGAGCAGCTTCTTGTCGCGTTGCAGTTCGCTCTGCGTCGAGAACGAGTTGTACGCGTCCATGTACTTCTTCGGATCGACGCCGTTCTTCGCGAGGAATTTCGACTGATCTTCCGGCGTCAGCAGGTAGTTCTTGTTGACGTGGATTTCGTTGAAGATCTTCGGCGTGAGCTGCTGCGCGAGACCGAGCGCGTCGAGTGCGTGATACATCCTCGAGTGCGGAATGAAGTCGTCGCGGAAGGCGACCGGCACGCGCTTGAAGACGACATCCGGACCCTGCTTCTTGATCCACGCTTCGAGGAACGGGTCGAATTCATTGCAGTGCGGGCAGCCGTACCAGAAGAATTCGGTGACTTCGATCTTGCCGGCCGGCACTTCGACCGGTTGCGGCGAGGCGAGCACCGTGTAGTCCTTGCCGGAGACCGGCGCGGCGGGCGAAGCCTCCGCAGCGCCAGCGGCCACGAGGCCGAGCGAGAGAAAGAGAATGCCGAGTAGTTTTTTGATCATGTTGTGTGTTGACCTGTGAAGGCGGAATGACGTTGGCCCGTGGTTACTGTCGGGTGAAGCGGATCACGGCGGTGTCCACTCCAGCATCAGACAGCCGCTGGCGTGTTGTGTTCATATCCTCGAATTTCGAGAACGGCCCGATACGTACGCGATAGTACGTGACGCCGCCCGCATCGCGCTGCGTGACCTTCGACTCGAAACCCTGGAAGCCAAGACGCGCGCGCTGCTGCTCGGCGTCGGCGGCTGTCTTGTAGGCGCCGACCTGCAGGAAATAGCCGGTGTTCGCTTCCGCGGCGGAAGGCGTGGAGCCTGGCTTCGCGTTCGCCTCAGCCGGTTTCGGCGCCGACGTCGCGGTGCCCGCGGTTGCGCCCGAAGGTTGCGGCTTCTTGCCAGGCGTCGCGCTGGTGCCGTTGTCGGCCGCGGCCTTCGGCGGCACGGCGACGCCGTTCGCGTTCGAAGGCGGCACCTCGACGATCTGCGGCTCTTCGAGCAGGCCCGACGACTGCGTCTGGTTGGTCGTCTGGCCGGGCGCGGTGTTCGGCGGCGCGGGCTGGGCGGCCTGCGGCACAGGCTGCCCCGGCGTCTTGCCCTGCAGCGGACGGTTCGGATCGTATTGCGGCTGGCTTGCGCCGGCGTCGGATGCGGCGGGCGGCGCGACTTTCGAGACAAATGGCGTGGGCGCGCGCGTGATATAGAGCGCCACCACCACCGCGATCGCGAGACCTACGATGAGGCCCAGCACGATGCCGAGGAACGTGCCCCCGGACTGCTTTGACTGCTTCGTTGTGCGGCGTGGTTGTGCCATCGTCTGAATCACCTGCCAGAGAAATGAGTCTAGAAAAGAGTCTGCAACGACCGTCGATTATAACGACGGCCGCACACAAGTCGCACTGCGCCGCTTACATCTTTTCGGGCGCTGAAACGCCGATCGTCGCGAGGCCGTTGGCCAGCACCTGGCGCGTCGCGGCGAGAAGCGCCGCGCGCGCGTTGCGGGCCGCTTCGTCGTCGACCAGCACGCGTTCGGCGCGGTCATTGTAGAACGAGTGAAATTCACCCGCGAGATCGCGCAGGTAGAACGCCACCGCGTGCGGCGCGAGTTCATTCGCGGCGTGTTCGAGCATGTCCGGGAATTCGGCGATCTTCTGCAGGAGCGCGAGCGAGCGCTCCGTGACGAGCGGCGAAACGTCGGCCGTCGGCAGGATGGCCTCGTCGGCGTTGTAGCGCGACTTCCATTCGTTCAGCACCGAGCAGATCCGCGCATGCGCGTACTGCACGTAGTACACCGGGTTTTCGTCGCTCTGCTTCAACGCGAGGTCGACGTCGAACACGAATTCCGTGTCGGCCTTGCGCGAGATCAGGAAGAAGCGCACGGCGTCGCGGCCGCGGCGGATCGTCTCTTCGTCGAGCAGGTCCGGCGACACTTCGGTGCCCGGCGTCGCGCCGCCCGACCATTCGATCAGGTCGCGCACCGTCACGTAGCTGCCCGCGCGCTTCGAGATCTTCACCTCGGCGCCGTCGCGCATCACGGTGACCATCTTGTGCAGGATGTAGTCGGGATAGCCCTTCGGGATGCCGATGCCGAGCCCCTGCAGGCCGGCGCGCACGCGCGCGATCGTGCCGTGGTGATCCGAGCCCTGCACGTTGATGACCTTCGTGAAGCCGCGTTCCCACTTCGCGACGTGATACGCGACGTCCGGCACGAAGTACGTGTACGTGCCGTCGGTCTTGCGCATCACGCGGTCCTTGTCGTCGCCGTCGTCGGTGGTGCGCAGCCACAGCGCGCCCTCCTGGTCGTACGTCTTGCCGGCGGCGACGAGTGCCTCGACCGTCTTTTCGACGCGACCTTCCTTGTACAGCGACGATTCCAGATAGTACTGGTCGAACTTCACGCCGAACGCCTGCAGGTCCATGTCCTGCTCGTGGCGCAGGTACGCCACGGCAAAGCGGCGGATCGCGTCGATATTGTCGATGTCGCCTTCGCCCTTGACCGGCTCGCCATCGCTCGCGGAAACGGTTTCGCCCGCCAGGTAGTCGCGCGCGATGTCGGCGATGTACTCGCCGTTGTAGGCCGGCTCCGGCCAGCCCGCGTCGCCCGGCTTCAGGCCGCGGGCACGTGCCTGGGTCGAGGCGGCGAGGGTGGCGATCTGCACGCCGGCGTCGTTGTAGTAGAACTCGCGATGTACCGCATAGCCCTGCGAAGCGAGCACGTTCGACAGCGCGTCGCCGAGCGCGGCCTGACGGCCATGACCCACGTGCAGCGGTCCGGTCGGGTTCGCCGACACGAATTCGACCAGCACCCGCTTGCCGGCTTCGCGCGTCGAGCGGCCGAACGCTTCCTTTTCGGCGAACACGGCGCCGACCACGGCCTGCTTCGAGGTCGCGGCAAGACGCAGGTTGATGAAGCCCGGACCCGCCACTTCCGCGCCTTCGACGAGCCCCGCTGCCCGCGGGTGCGCGAGCACGGCGTCGACGATCTGCTGCGCGAGCTGGCGCGGATTCGCGCGCAGCGGTTTGGCGAGTTGCATGGCGACGTTGCACGCGACGTCGCCGTGCGCGGCGACCTTCGGGCGTTCGAGCGTGATCACCGGCGCGACGAAGGCGGCTTCGGTCGCGCCCTGAGTCGTCTGGGCGACCTGCTTCACGGCATCGGCGAAGAGGGCTTCGAGGGTTTGTTTATGTGCAGGCAGCATGCGTGTTGCGAGTCCAGTGAGACAGTCCGTGTGTTCGGGCGCGGCGCCGGCCTTGTTCAATGCTTCCGGCCGGTCCGTCGAATGGGGTGGAAAGCGGGCGCCGTACCGTGGCAGTCGCGGCGGCGGCATCGACATGTCCGGCCATCGCGGCGCGTGACGATGCTGGCAAAGCCCTGTCCTGCGCACCAGTCGGCGCTTTTCCGTTCAGACGGATTTTAGCAGGTGCTAATATATCCAATGAGATACCCGGCTACAGCCGGGCCCGCCGGCACGCGCGAAAGCGTCTGCGGGACCAGCGCGGACGCGTTCTGACTGACGCCGCGCGCGCGGATCCAACAAAATGAAAAGGGAAATGTCATGTTGATTACTTTTAAGTGCCGCTCCTGTCCGGACGTGGTGATGCTGGAGAATCTCGCCCAGTATCTGGTCGGTATCGTGGGCAAGCGGCTGGGCGAGCGTGGCGTCATCACGCACGACGAGCTCCCCGGTGCGATCACGAAACTCGAATCCGCGATTCACACCGACAAGCAGGAGCGCGCCGAGCACGACGGCCACTTCCACGAAGGGGAAGAAGGCCATGAGCACCACGAGATTCCGATCGGCCTCGCGCAACGCGCGTTCCCGTTCCTCGACATGCTGCGCGCGGCGCAGAAGGAAAACACAGACGTCCTCTGGGGCGTCTGACAGGGCAGGCAGCGCGCCAGTGCGCTGATGGCGCGCGACGCCCGCGCGCCTGCCGGTCCTCGCCGGACAAAAAAAGAGCCCGCTTGTGTCATGCGGGCTCTTTCATTTGCGGCTGATGGATCGCCGCTACTTACTGGCTGGCAGCGTCCGCCGGTGCGGCCATCGGCGCCGAGGCGCCCTTTTTCGTCTTCGCCTTCTTCGGCTTCTTCACGTGCTTTATCGTGGGCGGCGAGTACGAACTTACCGAACTCGCCTGTGCCGGGGCTGCCGGCTGTTGCGCCAGCGCCACCGAGGCGCTGGAAGCGAGTGAAAGTCCAGTCAAGATCAGCGTCAGCTTCTTCATGCGATTTTTCTCCATGACGGTTGCAAGTCATTGAACCGACGCGTTTTTGAGCCGCGTCTGGCGGGGTCAGGCCATCGCAGTCTACAAAGCCGAAAAACGGGCTGCCTGAAATATCCAGCTTATATGCGCAACGATATAGTCCGTTCCGCGCGGGCCGCCTACAGCTGGGGAGCCAGCGCCCTGCGGGCATCGGAGGCCGACAGGCTGGCGCGTCGCGCGTAGTCCTCCAGCTGGTCTTCGCCGATCTTGCCGACCGAAAAGTACGTGCTGTCCGGATGGGACAGATAGAAGCCCGACACGCTTGCCGCCGGCAGCATCGCGAGCGATTCGGTCACGCTCATGCCGGCTTCGCCGGCCTGCAGGTAGTCGAACATGTCGCGCTTGACCCGATGGTCCGGGCACGCCGGATAGCCCGGCGCCGGGCGGATGCCCTTGTACTTTTCACCGATCAGGTCGTCGTTGGACAGCGTTTCGCCGCTCGCATAGCCCCACAGGTCGCGGCGCACGCGGGCGTGCATCGCTTCGGCGAACGCTTCCGCGAAACGGTCGGCCAGCGCTTTCAGCATGATCGCGTTGTAGTCGTCGTGATCCTTCAGGAACTGCTGTTCCTTCACGTCGACACCAATTCCCGCCGTCACCGCGAACATCCCGATGTAATCGGCGACGCCCGAATCCTTTGGCGCGATGAAATCGGCGAGCGACCGGTTCGGCCGCATCACGCCGTCGACGATCGGGCGCACGCTCTGCTGGCGCAGGTTGCGCCAGGTCAGCGCGACGTCCGAGCGGGATTCGTCGGTGTAGATTTCGATGTCGTCGTCGTTCACGGTGCTGGCGGGCAGCAGCGCGATCACGCCGCTGGCCTGCAGCCAGCGCCCCTGGATCAGGCGCGCGAGCATCGACTTCGCGTCCGAAAACACCTTGCGCGCCGATTCGCCGACGATCTCGTCGTTCAGGATCGCCGGGTAGGGGCCCGCGAGATCCCACGTCTGGAAGAACGGACCCCAGTCCATGTACGGGGCCAGTTCGTTCAGGTCGAAATTCCTGAACACACGACGGCCGATGAACTTCGGCTTCACCGGCTGATAGCCGTTCCAGTCGATCTTCGTCTTGTTCGCGCGCGCTTCGGCGAGCGTGACCATCGGCACGGCCTTCTTGTTGGCGTGCTGTTCGCGGATACGGTCGTAGTCGGTCTTGAGGTCTTCGAGGTACTTCGCCGCGCCCTGATCGGACAGCAGGCTCGACGCCACCGAAACCGAGCGCGACGCGTCCGGCACGTACACCACCGGTCCGTCGTAATGCGGCGCGATCTTCACGGCCGTGTGGACGCGCGACGTGGTCGCGCCGCCGATCAGGAGCGGAATTTTCTTGATGCGGAAGTAGTCGTCGCGCTGCATTTCCGACGCGACGTAAGCCATTTCCTCGAGGCTCGGCGTGATGAGCCCGGACAGGCCGACGATGTCCGCGCCCTCGACCTTCGCCTTCGCGAGGATGTCGTTGCACGCCACCATCACGCCCATGTTGACCACTTCGAAGTTGTTGCACTGAAGCACCACCGACACGATGTTCTTGCCGATGTCGTGCACGTCGCCCTTGACCGTGGCGATCACGATCTTGCCCTTCGCGCGCACGTCGCCGCCGGCTTCTTCGAGCAGCTTCTTTTCTTCTTCGATGAAGGGGATCAGGTGCGCGACCGCCAGCTTCATCACGCGGGCCGACTTCACCACCTGCGGCAGGAACATCTTGCCCTGGCTGAACAGGTCGCCGACCACGTTCATGCCGTCCATCAGCGGACCTTCGATCACGTTGATCGGGCGGCCACCCGCGGCTGCGATCTTCGCGCGCGCTTCCTCGGTGTCCTCGACGATGAAATTCGTGATGCCGAGCACGAGCGCGTGGGCGAGACGCTTTTCGACCGGCTGGTTGCGCCACTCGAGGTTCTCTTCTTTCTTCGCGGCGCCGGTTTTGAACTTGTCGGCGATTTCGAGCAGGCGGTCGGTGCCGTCGTCGCGCCGGTTCAGCACGACGTCTTCGACGCGCTCGCGCAGTTCCGGGTCGAGGTCGGCATACACGCCGAGCTGGCCGGCGTTGACGATGCCCATGTCCATGCCTGCCTGGATCGCGTAGTACAGGAACACGGTGTGAATCGCCTCGCGCACCGGATCGTTGCCGCGGAACGAGAACGACACGTTCGACACGCCGCCGCTCACCTTCGCATAGGGCAGGTTTTCCTTGATCCAGCGCGTCGCGTTGATGAAGTCGACGGCGTAGTTGTTGTGCTCCTCAATGCCAGTCGCGATCGCGAAAATGTTCGGATCGAAGATGATGTCTTCCGGCGGGAAGCCGACTTCGTTCACGAGGAAGTCGTACGAGCGCTTGCAGATCTGCGTCTTGCGCTCATACGTATCGGCCTGGCCCTGTTCGTCGAATGCCATCACCACCGCTGCCGCGCCATAGCGGCGAATCAGGTTCGCGTGATGGCGGAACGCCTCTTCGCCTTCCTTCAGTGAGATCGAGTTCACGATCGCCTTGCCCTGCACGCACTTCAGGCCCGCTTCGATCACTTCCCACTTCGACGAGTCGATCATGATCGGCACGCGCGCGATGTCCGGCTCGGAGGCGATCAGATTCATGAAGCGGACCATCGCCGCTTTCGAATCGAGCATCGCTTCGTCCATGTTGACGTCGATGACCTGCGCGCCGTTCTCGACCTGGTGGCGGGCCACCGCGAGCGCGTCGTCGAACTGGCCATTGAGAATCATGCGGGCGAACGCTTTCGAGCCCGTCACGTTGGTTCGTTCCCCGACGTTGATGAAAAGCGAGCCGGAGGTGACGTTGAACGGCTCGAGGCCGGAAAGGCGCATGGTGTGATCGGTCATGTCTTGTGCCTGATTCGGTTGCGTGCTGCGGGTGGTTGCCGCGCCTGATTGCTTGTTGCCGGATTGAAGACGAACGGTGGGCGGTGGCCGTTCAGGCCGCGTCGCGGTATTGCGTCGGCCACTTGCGCGGCTTGATGTCGGCCAGCGCCTTCGCGATCGCGGCGATGTGCTCCGGCGTCGTGCCGCAGCAGCCGCCCGCGATGTTCACGAGCCCCGCCTGTGCGAATTCCTTCAGCAGCCCCGATGTATCGGCGGGCAGTTCGTCGAAGCCCGTATCGCTCATCGGATTCGGCAGGCCGGCATTCGGATAGCACGACACGTACGTATCGCAGAGCTTCGCAAGCTCGGCGATGTACGGACGCATCAACGCCGCGCCGAGCGCGCAGTTCAGGCCGAACGTGAGCGGCTTCGCGTGACGCAGCGAGTTCCAGAACGCCTCGACCGTCTGGCCGGACAGGATGCGCCCCGAGGCATCGGTCACGGTGCCGGAGATCATGACCGGCAGACGCTCGCCGGTGTTCTCGAACAGTTCGTCGAGCGCGAACAGCGCGGCCTTTGCGTTCAGCGTGTCGAAGATCGTTTCGACGAGGAACAGGTCGACGCCGCCATCCAGCAGCGCCTTCGCCTGTTCGTAATACGCCGTGCGCAGCTCGTCGAACGTGATGTTGCGCGCGCCCGGATCATTTACGTCTGGAGAAATACTCGCGGTTTTCGGCGTCGGTCCGATGGCGCCCGCGACGAAGCGCGGCTTGTCGGGCGTCGAGTATTTGTCGCAGGCTGCGCGCGCGAGCTTCGCCGATTCGAGATTCATTTCGATCGCGAGGCTTTCCATGCCGTAGTCGGCCTGCGCGACGCGGGTCGCGCCGAACGTGTTGGTTTCGAGAATGTCGGCGCCTGCCGCGAGGTACTGCTCGTGAATCTCGCTGATGACCTGTGGCTGCGTGATCGACAGCAACTCGTTGTTGCCCTTGATGTCGCGACCGTAGTCCTTGAAGCGCTCGCCGCGATAGCCTGCTTCGTCGAGCTTGTAGCGCTGGATCATCGTGCCCATTGCGCCGTCCAGGATCAGGATGCGCGACTTCAGGAGTTCTGGCAGGGCGGTGCCGCGCGTATAGGCCGCAGTGGAGTCTGGAGCAACGGTTTGGGCAGGCTGGTTCATGGCTGGCAAGGCTTGCGCCTGAAAGATGCGGTAAACGCATCATTGTAGCCGGAGCGGCACGGCTCTGCCCTTCGAGGGACAGAGCCATGCGGTCTGGCACACGTTTGCGCCGCGCCAAAAGAAAAACCCCGTCCGGCATGCCGGACGGGGTTTCGAGGCGTTGTGTCGCCCGGGCGACGGTTCAGTGGAGGATCACCGGTTGATGCATCAGGCTGTCGAACTGGCCGAGGAATTCGTCTACCTCGTCGAGCGACGGTTCGTCTTCGATCAGTTTCTGTACGTGTTCACGAAAGCGTGCCGCCATTGCACCATCAATGTAGATTTCGCGCTGCATGGTCTTGTCAACAATCTCGTAGCCACCGGAACGCATGGCGAGATGGCCGTCTTCCGGCGGAAACTCGACAACACAATAGTTGGGGCTGTTATAGATCATCTGCATGGCGACACTCCTTATATTTCCGTTGGCTCCAGGCCGTTCCTGCGCTGTAAATGGAGCATATGGTGTGGAATTCAAGGGGTGGACCCGGAGTAACGCGCGTGAAAGGTCCGGATCTACAGTTTAGACCCGGGTGGCGAGAAACGTTTCAAGTAACGCAGCAAAACGGTGCGATTGTTTAACCGGTGCAGGATGGGCCGCCTTCAGCAACGCGAAACGACACCTGGGAATGGCCTTTGCGGTCGCCTGTGTCGTACCCGTATTGCACGCCCGGCAACGATCCGCGCTGGTTGGTCGATGCGTTTCGCCGCGTCACATACATCGAAATCGCGCGGTGCTTCGCATGCGCATGCGCATTCTTCGGTGTGTATTCGCAACAACACTTCATTGATCTGTTCGATAGCGTACGGATGCGCTTTCTGGAAGTCGACCGATCGCGCATGCAACGTGCGTTGCTCGAGGTGCGAGTGAGCCGTCGACGGGAAGTTTCTGAAACGCCGGGAAAACTTCTCCGCCAGATTCAGGGTTTTTCGATGGCGCCGCCTGGGCCATCCGAAGGCGCGGACGGGTTGGCCGTGTCGTCGCTGTCTGAACCTGGCGTGGCGGCGCTGCCGCGCCAGCGCAGTTCGATCTGCGTGCCGTTCGGTTCGGTCTGCACGAGTCGCGCGGGCAACCAGCCGAGCGATGGCGCGAGCCATACATCGATACGTCGCCGGTCGCCTTCGCGTCGCGGCAGACGCATGAAGTGACGGGCCTCGACGTAGCCGCCCGGTATGCGCACGCTTTCGTCACCAATCGTCTCGATGGGCCAGATTTCGCCGCTGTCGTTGTCGGCGACATAGAACTCGCGCGTGACGCCCGGTTTGTATGCGGCAGGGTCGCCGCGTACGAGGCTCGCCAGTTGCATGACCATGCTGAAACGATCCTGCGCGCCATCGGGCAGCGCGAGGGTGGTGGGCGTGCGCGTGAAGGCGATCTGCTTGTCCGCGCGATTGAAAATCGTCACGTCTTCGGCGCGATGGCCGCGCTTTTCGATGTACTGATCCGGCGCAATGCCGAACGCATCGACATGACCATGACTCGCGTAGGTGAAGATGCCGACAAACGGCAACGGTACGGAGACGACCATCTCGTAGGTGTGCCCGTCGCTCGTCCAGTGGATCGTGCCGGGCTGGTTGCGCACACCGTTATAGAACGTGTCGTATTGCAGGTCGCCCGAAGGCGGCACGGAGAACTTCACGCCCTGCGATGCCCCGGCGTTCCCGATACCCGATGCAGCGCCTGCTGTGGCCGCAGTCGCGGCTCCGGTTGACGAAGCCGGCGATACGGCCGATGTCGTTTCCGATGTAGCGGAAGCCGGTTCGCTCTCGGCAGCCGGCGCATCTGCTACGGCATGCCTGGCTTCGGGGCGCGTGATGGTCAGCACATGTTCAGCCGGCTTGCGTGCGGGTGCGCGGTGAGCGGGTGCCGCGGCCGGCGGCGCGGTGTTCGCGGGCGCCTGCTCGACGCGTTCGGGCTTGAGCAGTGCGACCTGCACGGGCGCATGATCCGGTTCGAGTGGCTGTGAAGCGCTGCGATGACGCTCGACCCATTGCGCGGCGATCCAGTGCAGCAGCATCACGACGAGCAGCACGGCGACCCAGCGCAACGCACGCCTGCTCCGGCTCGCGGATGGAGCCGGCGACGTGCGTTCAGAAATGGAAGCGGTTGCGTGCGACAACATCGATACGTGCGGGCCCGTGAGCGTTGGTTCGTCGATCAGCGCGCATGCGCGCTGTAGCCCAGTTCATACGACAGTTTCCCCGCGCATTCGCGCATCGCCGTGTCGACCGTTCCGTTCCAGCGGATATCGAACGCGCCTTCGTGTCCAAGCGCGATCAGGCCCAGCGCGAGATCGCCGGTCGAGTCGAATACCGGCATGCAGAACGCGTGGATGGTGGGCAGCAACATGCCTTCGACGCGTGCCGCGCCATGTTCACGCACGTCGGCCAGCGCGGCCTCGACGTCATCGTGCGTGCGCGGCGTGTGTGCCCAGGTCGAACGCCGCGAATCGGCAAGCTCACGCTCGATCATCGCGCCCGTCTTGCTGCGCGGCAGATACGCGGCGAACAGCAGACCGGTTGCGGAACCGAGCAGCGGCATCACGTCGCCCAGCTTCAGTGACGCTTTCGCCGGATGACTCGACTCCATCCAGTGTACGACGGTCGGCCCCTGGTTGCCCCACACGGCGATACCGACCGTGAAATCGAGCTGGTCGCGCATGTCGGCAAGCGCGATGCGCGCGAGCTTCACGCCATCGACGCGCGCCAGTCTCGCGAGACCCAGCTGCAACGCAAAGCCGCCCAGTTCATAGCGCCCCGACAGCGGATCCTGCGCGACGACGCCCAGTCGCAGAAAGCTCACCAGGTAGCGATGCGCCTTCGCCGGACTCATGCCGGCGCGCTGCGCGAGGTCGCGCAGCATCATCGCGCGCGGCTCGTCGGTCAGCACCTCGAGCAGGCGGAACCCGACTTCGATCGACTGGATGCCCGAGCGCAGCTTTTCCTCGCCGGCTTCGTGCGTATCGGTGGCGTCGTCGTCGGTGGAATGCATTGGTCTCGCAGTCATGTGGGATGGAGTGGCGTCTCGCCCGTCACCGGAAGGCACGGGCAGCACGTGCTGCACGCAGGCGGTCACGCGTGAAAACCGGCAACGGACGGTAGCAGGCTTCCCCCCGATGCGCGCAACGGCAACCCGACGCGTGCGGGCTCATAAGGCTCACGAAACGCACGCGTTTGGGCTGCGACGATTCACCATCGTAGAATAGATTCCTTCCATCGTCATCCACACTGCTGAAATCGCCTATGAAACTTGCCACGCTGAAGGACGGCACGCGCGACGGTCAACTGATCGTCGTGTCCCGCGACCTGCACACCGCGGCGATCGCGGACGCGATCGCGCCGACGCTCCAGCGCGTCCTCGACGACTGGACCTTCTATGCGCCGCAACTGATCGACCTGTACGACGCGCTGAACCAGGGCCGCGCCCGCAACACGTTTGCGTTCGATGCAAAGGCCTGCATGGCGCCGCTGCCGCGCGCGTTCCAGTGGGCTGACGGCTCGTCTTACGTGAATCACGTCGAACTGGTGCGCCGCGCGCGCGGCGCCGACATGCCGCCCGAATTCTGGTCCGATCCGCTGATGTACCAGGGCGGCAGCGACGACTTCATCGGCCCGAAAGAAGACATCGTGTGCGAGTCGGAAGAATACGGCATCGACTTCGAGGCCGAAGTGGTCGTCATCACCGGCGACGTGCGCATGGGCGCCACGCCCGATCAGGCGCTCAAGGCCGTGCGCCTCGTGACGCTCGCGAACGACGTTTCGCTGCGCAACCTGATTCCCGCCGAGCTCGCCAAGGGCTTTGGCTTCTTCCAGAGCAAGCCGGCGACGTCGTTCGCACCTGTCGCCGTCACGCCCGACGAACTCGGCGAACACTGGCGCGAGGGGCGCGTGCATCGTCCGATGATCGTGCACTGGAACGGCAGGAAAGTCGGCCAGCCGGATGCCGGCATCGACATGGTGTTTCATTTCGGCCAGCTGGTCGCGCACGCGGCGAAGACGCGCAATCTGCGGGCGGGCGCGATCGTCGGTTCGGGGACGGTGTCGAACAAGGATGCGAAGCGCGGCTATTGCTGCATCGCCGAGAAGCGTTGTCTCGAGACGATCGAACACGGCGCGCCGCAGACAGAATTCATGAAATACGGCGACACAGTGAAGATCGAGATGTTCGACGAAGCCGGCAAATCGATTTTCGGCGCGATCGACCAGTCGGTCGCGCCCATCGAAGGATTGCATTGATCCGGTTGTCCTGAGGAAATCCCCCGGGTTGCGTGGGTAATTCACGCCCGGGTGATCTTTCAGGAGGGTTTCGCCCGATTCCGCCGTATGCAGGCGTCGCTACACTGACACACGCGTGCATCCGCGCGGCCTGTGCCGTGCCCCGCGCGATGCCCGGACATCCCCGTCGAGACCGCATCCGTCTTGCATGGGACGGGCGCCAGAACAAAAAACACGTTGCCACGGTGAGGAGACTTGCATGCGAATCCGGTCGTTCATGTCCAGATCCGGTCGTCCCCGGACACAGGTTCAACCCGTCGGCTCTTCCGCGCCGGCTCGCGCTCTTCGATGGCTCGCGCTCGGGCTCGCCGTCTCGGTGAGCGTCGCGCTTCCTGTCACGGCGGCAGCCCAGGTGAAGATCGGGCTCGTGCTGTCGCTGACGGGGCCAGCGGCCTCGCTCGGCATTCCGGCGCGCGACACAGTGGCGCTCTTTCCGAAGGAACTGGCTGGCCAGAAAGTCGAATACCTCGTGTTCGACGACGCGTCGGACACCACCCAGGCCGTCCAGAACACGAAGAAGCTGATCTCCGAGGAACACGTCGACGCCATCATCGGCTCGTCGATCACGCCGAATTCGCTCGCGATGCTCGACGTGATCGCCGAAGGGCAGACGCCGGCGATCTCGCTCGCCTCGTCCGCGAAGATCATCGAGCCGGTGGACGCGAAGCGTCACTGGATGTTCAAGACGCCGCAGACCGACGCGATGATGGCCTCGGCGATCGCCGAACACGCGAGCGAGCACGGCGTGAAGACGATCGCGTATATCGGCCAGGCGGATGCGCTCGGCGAAACCTTTTACGCCGAAGTCGCGAAATTCGCGCAACTCCACAAGATCACGCTCGTCGCGAACGAGCGCTTCAATCGCACCGATCCGGGCGTCACCGGGCAGATTCTCAAGATCATGGCGGCGAATCCGGATGCTGTGGTCGTCGGCGCCGCCGGCACGCCCGCCGCGCTGCCGCCGAAAACGCTGAAAGCGCGCGGCTACAAGGGCTTGATCTATCACAACCACGGCGTGGGCAATAACGACTTCCTGCGCGTGTGCGGCGCGGATTGCAACGGCACGTTCCTGCCCGCGAGCCCGGTGCTGGTCGCCGCGCAACTGCCCGTCGACCATCCGGCCAGGCGGCTCGCGCTCGACTACATCGCGCGCTTCGAGGCGCAGCACGGCGCGGGCAGCGTATCGGCGTTCGGCGCGTACACATGGGATGCGGGGCTGCTGCTGGGTAACGCCATACCGGTCGCGCTGAAGGCCGCGGCGCCTGGCACGCCCGAGTTTCGCCAGGCGCTGCGCGACGCACTCGAGGCGACGCGCGGTCTCGCGGACTCCAATGGTATTGTCAACATGAGCACGACTGATCACCTTGGACTCGACCAGCGCGCCCGCGTCATGGTGGAGATTCGCGACAGCAAGTGGGTGTATCAGGCGCGCTGATGCGCGAACGTTCACCCGTCTTGCGTCTTTCGCCGCGGCTTTTCCGAAACGAACCGTTCTACTGGATCGACCGTCATGTCTCACGATTCGCAGGCCCCGGGCACACCGAATCCGGATTTCTACGCCGGTTATCACGCGCTGCGATTGCGGCGACATTCGCACGGCATTCTCGAAATCGTGATGAGCGGCGAAGGCGTGAACAAAAGCGGCCTCGCAACCGCCGACGCGCACATGCATCGCGAGCTCGCGGATATCTGGCGTGACATCGACCGCGATCCGGAAGTGCGCGTCGCGGTGATCCGCGGCGAGGGCAAGGGTTTTTCGGCCGGCGGCGATCTCGGGCTCGTCGAGCAGATGGCCACCGATTTCGACGTGCGCACGCGCGTGTGGCGGGAGGCGCGCGACCTCGTCTACAACGTGATCAACTGCAGCAAGCCGGTGGTGTCCGCGATGCACGGGCCGGCGGTGGGCGCGGGCCTCGTCGCCGGGCTGCTCGCCGATATTTCGATCGCGGCGAGGAGCGCGCGGATCATCGACGGCCATACGCGTCTTGGCGTCGCGGCGGGCGACCACGCGGCGATCGTGTGGCCGCTCCTGTGCGGCATGGCGAAGGCGAAGTATTACCTGTTGCTGTGCGAACCGGTGAGCGGCGAAGAGGCGGAGCGGATCGGTCTCGTGTCGCTCGCGGTCGATGAAAACGATCTGCTGCCGAAAGCCTTCGAAGTCGCGCAGAAACTCGCGAGCGGTTCGCAGACGGCGATCCGCTGGACCAAGTACGCGCTGAACAACTGGCTGCGCCTGGCGGGGCCGACCTTCGATACGTCGCTCGCGCTTGAATTCATGGGCTTTGCCGGCCCCGACGTGCGCGAAGGCGTGAGCTCGCTGCGCGAGCGCCGCGCCCCCGACTTCAGACGCGGCGATCCATTCTGATGCCGCTGGCCGTGCCGCGTGGCGTCCACGCGGCGCGGGTTTTCTGGCGCGCGCGGGTGCTCGCGGGTACTCGCGGGTACTGATACGCGCGGTATGATCGGACGAACCGGGCGAACCCGACGCGGCGTGGCCGCTGCGTCCCGCCAATTCCAGGTGCGAGGAGAAAACCATGACCGATACAACCGGCTCCACGCCGCCCTTTCCCGGCTTCCCGGGTTTTCCGCCCGCTGAAATGCTCGACCGGATGTGGGACATGATGCGGCTCACGCCGTTCGGCTCGGCCTTTCCCGGCGCGCAGGCCGGCGCGGCGCAGGGTCTGGGGCCGTCGCTTTCGATGATGTCGGACATGATGGCGCCGCTCACCAACGTCGAGGAACTCGACAAGCGCATCACCGACATGCGCGCCGTCGAACAGTGGCTGAAGCTGAATCTGAACATGCTGCAGTCGGCCATCCAGGCGCTCGAGGTGCAACGCGCGACGCTCGCCACACTGCGGGCATTCGGCGCGTTCGCGCAGTCGTCGATGAAGGCGGCGGCTTCCACGCCGGGTTCGGCGTCCACGTCCTCGTCATCGATGCCGTCGTGGATGCCACCGGAGGCATCTGAGACATCGGCGGCAGGGCGGGCCGGGCCTGCCGGAACGAAGGCGAGCGCGTCCGATGCAGCGGACGAAGCCGGTGATACCGGACAGGCGCCGCCTTTCGAAGCCTCGGCGTGGTGGAACCTGCTGCAATCGCAGTTCAACCAGCTGGCGCAGTTCGCGATGGCGCAGCCGGCCGCGGCGCCGGGCGCGACGACCACGGCGGAAGACCTGGCCGAAGCGGCGCACGACGCGGACGAACCCGGCGTCGCCAGCGGCACCGGCGCAACCCGCGAGGCCGCGCCGAAGTCATCTGGCGCGGCGAAGCGCCCGGCGACGAAGCGTGCGCCGTCGTCGAAAAGCACAGCTGAAGGTCGCGCCGCGAAGAAAACGCCTGCTTCGGGGGCCTGAACATGCATGCCCGCACGGTTTTTGCGCTCGCGCAACAAGCGGGCGCAAATAGCGGCATCGACGCCACAATCGACACCGCTGCAGGCGGTCTCTTCCGCCGAACTGTCATAGGGCCCGTGCTATTATCCTGTAAGCTTTTTGGGCCCGTTTGCGCACACTGAAAACAATGATTCGAGCAGCTCGAACCGCCATCGGCAAGGCCGGCAGGCGGTTTGACGGTGCAGTCCGGCGCGGGCCGGTCCGACCCAGGCATGGTTTTTCCTCACCCACGGTCGACCGATTCAAGCATTCCGGTTTTCGCAAGTGCATGTTTTGCCGCCAGCTTCTTTGCCAGGCGGTGCATCTGGACGCCCGATTACCGCGTAAAATTGAATGATTCTCAGGTCGCGATAGCGGGCTCCGGCTTGCTCGCAGCAAACAGATACAAACAGACGTCGCATTGCGCAGAACAGGGGTGGGACTATGAACACCATGCTTTATCCGGAACTTTATAAATCGCTCGAATCCGTTCGATGGGACATGGAGAAAGACATTCCATGGTCCAGGTTCGATGCGTCGCTGCTCACCGACGAGCAGGCGGAAACGATCAAAATGAACGCGATCACCGAGTGGTCGGCGTTGCCCGCCACGGAAATGTTCCTGCGCGACAACCATCACGACAGCGATTTTTCGGCATTCATGAGCGTCTGGTTTTTCGAGGAGCAGAAGCATTCGCTGGTGCTGATGGAATATCTGCGTCGCTTCAGGCCGGAGCTGTGCCCGACGGAAGAGGAACTGCACGCGGTGCGTTTCGAATTCGATCCGGCGCCGCCGCTCGAAACGCTGATGCTGCACTTCTGCGGCGAAATCCGCCTGAACCACTGGTATCGCCGCGCGGCTGAATGGCATACCGAACCGGTTATCAAGCACATCTACGAAACCATTTCGCGCGACGAAGCGCGTCATGGTGGCGCGTATCTGCGTTACATGAAGAAAGCGATGGCGCAAACGGGCGATATCGCGCGTGCCGCCTTCGCCAAGATCGGCGTGCTGATGGCGTCGGCGCGTCGCACGGAAAAGCCGCTGCACCCCACGAACCTGCACGTGAACCAGGCACTGTTCCCGCGCGACACGATCCAGTCGCGTCTGCCGGATCCGGAATGGCTCGAGCGCTGGCTCGACGAACAGATCCGCTTCGATGACGGCTGGGAAAAGAAGGTCGTCGAGCGCATTCTGCACAACCTGTCGATCCTGTTCGAGCGCACGTTCACGACGGCGCAGGAACTGAACCGCTATCGCAAGGAAGTGGTGACGCGGCTGCAGGCGGAGCAGGGCACCGGTGCGCCCCAGCAGCAACCGGCCTGACGCGTCGCGCTGCCCCGTTGCGCTCGTTTCGTGACGAACGCACTGGATGCAGCCAGGAATCGAAACGGCCCGGCAAGCGCAAGCTTTCCGGGCCGTTGTTCTGGTTGCCGTCCAGATTTCGCGTTCAGTCCGGAACCGGGGCGCGCATTCTCATTTTTCAACGAACCTGTGTTGTCGCGCGTTGCAGCGGCAAGTGCGATCCTGACGGGTTCTTCTTTCTGATTTCCTCGCCATGTCCGCCATTTTCGAACGCAAGATCATGACCCGCGACGCGCTCGCACAACTGCGTGCGTCGCTGACGGGGCCGGTGGTGTTCACGAACGGCGTGTTCGATATCCTGCATCGCGGGCACGTGACGTATCTCGCCGACGCGAAGGCGCTCGGCGCTTCGCTGATTGTCGGCGTGAACAGCGATGCGTCGGTGCGCATGCTCGGCAAGGGCGACGACCGCCCGATCAACAACGAAGCCGACCGCATGGCGTTGCTCGCCGCGCTCGAAAGCGTCGACTGGGTGGTGTGTTTCGAAGAGCAGACGCCGGTTGCGCTGATCGAAGCGCTGCGTCCGGACGTGCTGGTGAAGGGCGGCGACTACGACATGGACGTGCTGCCCGAATCGGCGCTGGTGCGCGGCTGGGGCGGTCGCGCGCTCGCGATTCCGTTCGAGCACGACCGCTCGACCACGGCGCTACTCAGGAAGGTGCGCACGCAGGGCTGATGGCGCGGGCGACGGCGCCCGTCCGGGTGCTTACTGCGTCAACGCAGACGCCGCGATCGGCGCGGAGGGCGCCGGTTCCCCGACTACCGCCTGATCGGCGGCCTCGGCGGCTGTCATCGGTCGAATCCGTAGCGATTCGGCGTGAACCTGGCGACTCACATGGTTCGGCTCGCGCAGCCCGGCGGACGGCAGCGGTCCGAACACGCCGCGCACGGCGGCAAACGCCAGCATGTTGGCAAGAAACAGGATGGCGATCAGCCAGCGCAGCATCGTCGGGTTCTCCGTCGGCAAATAGTTTGGGTCAGATCAGCTGTGTCCGGCGCCGCTGACTTCGGCAGCAATCAGCGCGAGACCGGACAGCACCAGCGAATCGTGGCGAGTATGCGGCACCTTGAGCGCCGCTGTCACCCCATCCGCGGCGCCGCCGCCGGTCACGAGCCGCACGGGCACCTTCCACGCATCGCAGAGATCGCTCCACATGCGCTCGATCAGGCCCGCCTGCGCGAGTGCGCAGCCGGCCGAGAGCGCGCGCGGCGTATCGGTCGCGAACGACGGCCCGCGACGCGTGCCCGGGCTTTTACCCTGATCCAGCAGATCGCGGGCGGAGGCGGCATCGAGCGTCGGCAATTGCGCGGTATGCTCGCCGAGCGAGCGCATCATCAACGACCAGCCCGGCGCGATCACGCCGCCGACAAACGTGCCGTCGGCGCTCAGCGCCTCGAGCGTCGTCGCGGTACCGAACGTGGCGATGAGGAGCGGCTCGCCGGGAAACGCCGCGTGCGCGCCGATCAAGCCCGCCCACCGGTCGCTGCCGAGCGACGACGGCGTTGTGTAGCCGTTGGTCACGCCGCACTGGCGCGCGACGGCGCGAATCGTCGTGCGCGGCAGCACGGGCCAATGCGCGTCGACCAATCGCTCGATGCGGCGCGCGACAGCTTCGCCCGCGACGTTCGAAATCCACGCGCTTTCAGGCGCCGGTAACGACGATGCGGCTAATGCGGACCAGTCCGGATCGTCGGCTGGGACGTCCGTTTGCGCCGTGTCGTGTGCAAACGCGCCGCTTCGCAGCGGCGTGCCGTCGCGTTGCACCAGCGCCCATTTGATGCGGCTGTTACCCGCGTCGATCAGCAAAAAGGGCTTGCCGTTCATGCGACCCCGTCGGCGAGGCGCAGCGACACGTCGCCGGTCGAGATGGCTTCGCGGCCCGTCGCGGTGTCGAGCAGCAGAAGCCCGCTGTCGTCGACACCCGCTGCGACGCCGCGCATCACCTCGACGCCCTGTTCGACCAGCACGACTTCGCGCCCGGCGTAACCGTGGCACGCGTTCCAGCGCGCGCGGAACGGCGCGAAGCCGTCGGCGGCGAAGCGCTGCAGCGCCGGCTCCAGCGCGTTCAGCTCGGCCGCGAGCGTATCGGTTAGATTCGCGTTCGGCAGCGCACGGGACAACGCTGTCGGCGTCGTGCCGCGCGTCTGCGCAGGGGCGCCGGCATTGAGCGCGCCGACTTTCGCCGCCAGCTCGTCGGCGCCTTTCACGTTGGTGCCGATGCCGATCACGACCGCGCTCGCGTCCGCCGTGCTCCACGCCGTCTCGATCAGGATGCCGGCGAGCTTGTCGCCTTCGAAGAGCACGTCGTTCGGCCATTTCAGCGAAATCTGGCCCGGCGCCGCGAGCGGCAGCGAGCGCAATCCGTCGACCAGCGCGACGCCGACCGCCAGGCTCAACCCGGCCAGCCCTTCCAGCGGGCGCGGCAGCACGCACGCCACCGAGAACAGCAGCGCGTTGCCGGGCTCGGCGTACCACGGACGGCCGCGCCGGCCCCGCCCGGCGGTCTGCAGATAGGCAACGCGGACCATCGGCCGCGGCAGCGCATCGTGCTCGCGCGGCAGCGACTTCAGATGGGCCATCAGGTCGGCGTTGGTCGAGCCGGTTTCTTCGACGATGTCGATGGGCCAGTCGTGCGCGGCCGGTCCGAACAGCGTGACGGCGCGCGCCCGGTCGATGCGCCAGTCGCCGGCTGGCGTGGCGTCGGGGGAAGGTGTGCGGGGATTCATGTGGCGTATTGTAGTTGTCCATCGCCGCAAGTGGGCGCGAGGGAGCGCTAGCGGACGTAACCAGGTGCTCCCGGACCGCCCAGATGCAGCACCTTCGTTACAATGGCCGCTGACTCCATCAAGCGAACCCGCGATCCTTGAACCACGATACTCCGCCCGGCCTCGAAGTCGCGGCTGGCAGCCAGGGAAAGATCGTCCGGCTATCCGGCCAGTGGACGGCGCTCGCGCTCGCGCGCGACCGCGATCGCAGCGGCGCCGTGCTCAGGCTGCGCGCCGTCGCGACCGAGAAGATCGGCCAATGGGACCTGTCACGGGTCGACCGGCTGGATCACGTCGGCGGCCAGGCGCTGTGGCGCGTGTGGGGCTACCGGATGCCCGCCGGTCTCGTCGAGCTGAACGCCACGCAGCGCGAGATCTTCAACCGTATCGCGTTGCTCGACCTGGCCCGCGAAAACCCCGAGGCAATCCAGCGCTTCGATCCGTTCACGCGGCTGGGTCTCGCGATCTTCTCGTTCTTCGAGCACCTGTATGGCGGCATCGCGATGTTCGGGCGGGTCGTGCTCGATCTGCTCGCCATCGTGCGCAACCCGAAGCTGATTCCATGGACCGAGATTTCCGCGAACGTCTATAACGCCGGCGCCAGGGCGCTGGCGATCACGGCGCTCGTCGCGTTCCTGATCGGCATCGTGCTCAGCTATCTCTCGGCGCAGCAGTTGCGGCTTTTCGGCGCCAACCAGTTCATCGTCAATATTCTCGGGCTTTCGGTGATCCGCGAACTCGGGCCGGTGCTCTCGGCGATTCTGGTGGCGGGACGCTCCGGCTCGGCCATCACCGCGCAGATCGGCGTGATGCGGGTCACCGAGGAGCTCGACGCGATGCGCGTGATGGGCATTCCGCACGGCCTGCGGCTGATCCTGCCGCGCGTGCTCGCGCTCGGCATCGCGATGCCGCTGCTCGTGATGTGGACGAACATCGTCGCGCTGACGGGCGGTGCGCTCGCCGCGAAAATCGTGCTCGGCATCGACATGAGCTACTTCGCGCGGGCGCTACCGGGCGTCGTGCCGATCGCGAACCTGTGGATCGGCCTCGGCAAGGGCGTCGCGTTCGGGATGCTGATCGCGATCGTCGGCTGTCATTTCGGGTTTCGCATCAAGGCGAATTCGCAGAGTCTCGGTGAAGGCACGACCACTTCCGTGGTGACGTCGATCACGATCGTGATTCTCGCGGACGCCGTGTTCGCCATCCTCTTTCAGAACGTGGGGCTCGGATGACCGCACCGCTCGCGACCGCTGTCCGTGACCAGCCGGTGCCGGAGATCGCCGAACCGGTCATCGAGGTCCACAACCTCAGCAAGCGCTATGGGCGCAACATCGTGCACCAGCATCTCGACTTCGAGGTGCGGCGCGGCGAGATCGTGTCGATCGTCGGCGGTTCGGGATCGGGCAAGACGACGCTCGTACGGCAGATTCTCGGCCTCGAGCGGCCGTCGTCGGGGACGATCAAGGTATTCGGCAAAGACACCTCGAAGATCGAGCCGGAAGAGGCGCGCCTCATGCGCAGCCGCTACGGCATGCTGTTCCAGCAGGGCGCGCTGTTCTCGTCGCTGTCGGTGTTCGACAACATCGCGCAGCCGCTGCGCGAACTCGGCGACATCCCCGAAGACCTGCTGCGCGACATCGTGATGCTGAAGCTCGAAATGGTCGGCCTGCCGTGCAAGCACGCGTCGAAAATGCCGGCGGCGCTGTCGGGCGGCATGATCAAGCGCGTCGGCATCGCGCGGGCGATCGCGCTCGAACCGGAACTGCTGTTTCTCGACGAGCCGACGGCCGGCCTCGATCCGCAGGCGTCGGAAGAGTTCGTCGATCTGATCAGCACGCTGCATCGCGCGCTTGGACTCACCGTCGTGATGGTCACGCACGATCTCGACACGATGGTCGCGCTCTCGACGCGCGTTGCGGTGCTGGCCGACCGCAAGGTGCTGGTCGCCGCGCCCGTCGAGGAGGCCGCGGGCGTCGATCATCCGTTTATCCGCGAGTATTTTCTTGGCCTGCGCGGCCGGCGCGCGTTGCAGGCGCTGCCGCCGGAGCGGCGCGCGAAGCTGCCTGCCGCCGCCCTCGAGCCGGCATCGTCCGAAGTCCAGTTGTGAATCCGGGAACCTGACCATGGAAAACAAATCACATGCCTTCTGGGCTGGACTCTTCACCGTCGTGCTGGTGGTCGCGATCGGCATCGCGGCGTTCCTGTTCAACGTCGACCGGTCCGTGCGCGAACCGTACGACCTGATCGCGCGCACGAACGTGACGGGCCTCTTTACCGACGCCGCCGTGCGCTATCGCGGGCTCGACGTCGGCAAGGTGCAGTCGATCAAGTTCGATCACGACCATCCAGGGCAGATCCTGATCCGCATTCTGGTCGACCGGAACGCGCCGATCACGCATTCCACGTACGGCAGCCTCGGCTTCCAGGGGGTGACGGGCATCGCGTTCATCCAGCTCGACGACACGGGCAAGGACCCGTCGCCGATGCCGTCGACGCCGAAGCAGATCGCGCAGATTCCGATGCATCCAGGCCTGCTCGACCAGTTGCAGAAGCGCGGCGACATCCTGCTGCGCAAGCTGGAACGGGTGGCGGACGACGTCGATGAACTGATGTCGCCGGAAATGCGCGCGCAGCTGATGTCGACCACGGCGAGCCTGCAGCACGCAGCGGATGGCGTCGCGACCCTGACGCAGCAGATGGCGCCCGCCGCCGGTAAGCTGCCGGCGACGTTGAACCAGCTGGACAGCACGCTGGCCTCGACGAACCAGCTGATCACCAGCCTGAACCGGCCCGACGGCCCGTTCGAAGTCAACCTGAACAAGGTCGGCACAGCGGCGCAGCAGGCGGGCGTCGCGCTGACGTCGATCAACGAGACGGTGCAGGTGCTGTCGGCGCGCGTCGGCTACGACACGCTGCCGCACGTGAACACGCTTGCCGACGACGTGCGCAGCGCCGCGCGCTCGGTCGACCGTGCCGCCGACACGTTCAGCAACAACCCGCGCAGCGTGCTGTTCGGCGCCGCGCCGGCCGCGCCGGGCCCCGGTGAGCCAGGCTTTGCCTGGCCCGCGGCCCACGCCACGAAATGACTGACAAGGAACATTGCAATGCCACGCTCGCCTAGCCCTTTCACGCACACACGCCGGTTCTTCCCGTCCGGCGCTGCGTTCGCACTCGTGCTCGCACTCGGCGTGCTGTCGGGATGCGCCGGCAATCCGGCGGCCATCTCCGATATCCGCTACGACTTCGGGCCGCCGCCGCCGGCTGCGTCGGTGGGCCCGATGCCGGCCATCAAGGTGCTTGACGTCGAGGCGCCCGAAACGCTCGGCTCCGACAAGCTTAGCTACCGGTTGAGCTACAGCGACGCGCAGCAGCTCTCCGCGTACGCGAACAGCCACTGGACCATGCCGCCCACGCAACTGCTGACGCAGCGTCTGCGCGCGGCGCTCAGTTCGCGCGGTGCCGTGCTGACGGGCGCCGACAGCGTGCGCGCGCCGGTGCTGAAGGTGGAGCTGCAGGAGTTCGAGCAGGTGTTCGACGGCCAGGCGGAAAGCCACGGCGCCGTGACGGCCCGCGCCACGCTGTTCCAGGATGGCAAGGTCGTCGGCCAGCGCACGTTCGTCTCGCGCGCGCCGGCGAGTTCGCCGGACGCGGCGGGCGGCGCGCGCGCGCTTGCCGCCGCCAGCGACGAACTCGTCTCGCAGATCAGCGCGTGGCTCGGCGTGCAGCCGCTCGTCGCCGCGCAATGACCACTTCGCGGCGCGTACACCGGAGCGCTGCATGTCAGTGAAGTCCTGGCAGCGCCGCCCGTCGGCGTTCGCAAGACAGGCGCTCGCGCTGTATGCGGCCCTGATCGTGTATGGCTCGCTGTATCCGTTTTCCGGCTGGCGCTCGCTGGGGCTCGGGCCGCTTGATTTTCTGTTCGATCCGCTTCCGCAATACCTCACCGCGTTCGACGTCGTCACCAATGTGCTCGGCTACATGCCGTTCGGCGCGCTCGTCGTGCTCGCGATGTATCCGCGCTGTCGCGGCGCGCTGGCCGCCGGCGTCGCATTCGTGCTGGGCGCGTGGCTCTCGGGCACGATGGAAGCCATTCAGACGTATCTGCCGACGCGCGTCGCGTCGAATCTCGATCTCGCCGCCAACGCGCTCGGCGCGCTTCTCGGCGCGGCGATGATGGCGCCGGCGACCGGCCCGCTGCTCGATCGCGGCGTCCTCCGGCGCATGCGTTTCCTGTGGTTCCATCGCGATGCGGCCGCGCTCCTCGGGCTCGCGCTGCTGTGGCCGTTCGCGACGATGTATCCAGCGCCGCGCCTCTTCGGTATCGGCGACTGGCCGCGTGAACTCTGGCTGCACTTCGATTCGACGATGCAGGACGCGCTCCTCGCGTGGACGCCCGGGCGCTGGAATGTGCCGTCGTGGCCCGCGCACGTCGCCGCCTGGCTGCCCGACGATGCATGGGAAGCCGTGATCACCGCGCTCAGCCTGTTCGCCGCGTGTGCGCTGGCGTCGCTGCCGGTGCGCGACCGGGCGCCACGCATCCGGCTGCTGCTGACGTTCGTCGCGGTGACGCTCTTCGTGAAAGTCGGCGCCACGTTCCTGCAGTCGCAGACGGGCCTCGCGTTCGACTGGGCGACGCCCGGTGCGCTGACCGGCCTGCTGTGCGGCGTGCTCGCCGGGCTGCTTGCGCTCGGTCTGCCGTCGGCGTGGCGCGCGGCGCTTGCGGCGCTCGCGCTCGTGCTGATGCTGGTGTTCGGCAACCTGCTGCCGGTGAATCCGTATTTCGATGTCGTGCTCGCCGACTGGCGCCAGGGCCGCTATCTGCATTTCAACGGTCTTGCACGCTGGCTCGCGTGGATGTGGCCGTACGCGGCGCTCGTCTGGCTGGCGTTTTCGGCCGAACGGGCGTGGGTTTCGCGGGGCCGCGCCAGCGGCTGACGGGCGCGCTCGCTATAATCGTCCGGACCCAGTACCCACATGGCGGACCTGCATCCACCGTCCGCGTCACGCAACTCAAACGCTTTCTGCCCACTCGCCGGACACCATGGATTCTTTCTACAAGTACCACGTGTTTTTCTGTCTCAACCAGCGCGAACCCGGCGCGGAGCGACCCAGCTGCGCGAACTGCAACGCGCAGGCAATGCAGGAATACGCGAAGAAACGCGTGAAGAAGCTCGGCCTCGCGGGTCCCGGCCAGGTGCGCATCAACAAGGCCGGCTGTCTCGATCGCTGCGAGGAAGGTCCGACGATCGTGGTGTATCCGGAAGGAACCTGGTACACGTACATCGACGAAACCGACATCGATGAAATCGTCGATTCGCATCTGGTGAACGGCAAGGTCGTCGAACGTCTGAAAATCTGATCCGCCCATGAACGTTCATACAAAAAAAATCCTGATCGACGGCCCTGCCGGCAAGATCGAGGTCGCCGTCGACACGCCCGACGAAGCGCGCGACAACGGCGCCGCGCCGCGCGGTATCGCGCTCGTCGCGCATCCGCATCCGCTCTTCGGCGGCACGATGGACAACAAGGTCGCGCAGACGCTCGCACGCACGCTCGTGCAGCTGAACTACGTGACGTATCGCCCGAATTTTCGCGGCGTCGGGCAAACGCAGGGTGAGCACGACAAGGGCATCGGCGAGCGTGACGATCTGCGCGCCGTGCTCGATTTCATGCGCGCGCAGGCAGGGCAGGCGGATCTGCCGCTCGTGCTGGCGGGATTTTCGTTCGGCACGTTCGTGCTCTCGCACGTGGCCGCGCGGTTAAAGGAGGAAGGCCACGCGATCGAACGCATCGTGTTCGTCGGCACGGCCGCGAGCAACTGGGAAGTTGCGCCGGTGCCGGAAAACACGCTCGTGATTCACGGTGAAACCGACGAAACGGTGCCGATCCAGTCGGTCTTCGACTGGGCCGCGCCGCAGGAACTGCCGGTCGTCGTGATTCCGGGCGCCGAGCATTTCCTGCATCGCAAGTTGCATATTCTGAAGCGGATCATCGTCGACGCCTGGCGGTAACGCGGCGCTCACCCGAAGTCACCGTGCGCGGAAGACGCCGCTGCAACCGCCTCGCACACGATTTCGGGGTACAGGTACGCACGAAATGTGAATTTATCGCCCCCGTTGTCGGCGGATTGTCGGATTGCGACGCGTATAATGAGCGCTCTTTTTTGGGCGCAGCGTTGCCCCTCTGTCCGGCTCGATGCCCGCTCGCATCGCCGGATGGGCGGTAACGCTGCGCGAACCGATCGCGTGGCCGGAAGTCCAACGGGCGCCGCACCGCCGAACTGCATATGCAGCCGGCGAGCGCCCGCCGACCGGCTCTTCCCATCTGCGTGCCCCCGCGCGCAAAGCACATTTCTGCCCGAATCGATCCTATGCGCTTTTCCTCCTCCGGCACTTCGTCCCCGATGTCCCTCGCGTCTTTCGCACCTTCTTCGATCCGTCGCACGGTTGCGCTCGGCGTCCTGCTGCCCGCGGCACTTGTGGCGAGCACGGCGTTCGCGCAGGTGGCGCCTCCGGGCGTGAACGCACGCTCGTGGGTACTCGTCGACGCCACCGCCAACCAGGTGCTCGCCTCGGGCAATCCCGACGAGCGGGTCGAACCGGCGTCGCTCACGAAGCTGATGACCGCGTATCTGGTGTTCGACGCGCTGCAAAAAAAGAAGATCACGATGGACCAGACGATCATGCCGAGCGAAGCCGTGCGCCGCGTGCGCACGGACGAGTCGCGCATGTTCATCGAAGCGAACAAGCCGGTCACCGTGCATGATCTCGTGTACGGCATGATCGTGCAGTCCGGCAACGACGCGGCGATCGCGCTCGCCGAACTGGTCGGCGGCAGCGAGACGCAGTTCGTGTCGATGATGAATGCGGAAGCGTTGCGCCTCGGCATGAAGAGCACGCACTACGCCGACGTGAACGGCATGCCTGACCCGCAGCATTACACGACGGCAGGCGACCTCGCGATTCTCTCGACGCGCCTGATCCGCGATTTCCCGGACTACTACAGCATCTTCTCGGTCCGCGAATTCACGTACAACAAGATCAAGCAGCCGAACCGCAACCGTCTGCTGTGGCTCGATCCGACCGTCGACGGCCTGAAAACGGGGCACACGCAGGCTGCCGGCTACTGCCTGATCGCAACGGCGAAGCGTCCGCTGCCGGGTTCACCCGACGCGACGCGCCGTCTCGTCACGGTGATGATGGGCGAGCCGAAGGAACACGATCGCGTGCAGGACAGCCTGAAGATGCTGAACTACGGCTACACCGCGTATGACACGGTGCGCCTGTACAAGGCGGGTCAGGTGATCGGGACACCGCGCGTCTACAAGGGTGCGGCTGACACCATCAGGATCGGCGTGAAGAGCGACCAGTTCATCACCGTGCCGAAGGGCGTGGGCGACAAGGCGAAGCCGCAGGTCGAGCTCACGGACCCGCTGATCGCCCCGATCACGGACGGCCAGCAGGTCGGCACCGCGAAGATCGTCGCGGATGGCAAGACGCTCGCGGAAATCCCGGTCGTCGCGCTGCAGGCGGTGCCGCAGGCCGGCATCGTCGGACGCGTATGGGATTCGATGATGCTGATGTTCAACAAGAAGAAGTAAGCTTGGGAAGGTCGACGCGGCGCGTGCCGGTGGTGTTTGCCGCGAGCCGCGCGTCGCGTCGAGGGTAGACAGGGCGGCGCATCGGTGAATTGAGGCATGCGGCGCCGGAAGGAGCAAACGATGGATTCAGCAAACGACTCGCTATTCGAGTTTCCCTGCGATTTCCCGATCAAGGTGATGGGCAAGTCGCATCCGGATTTCCACGAAACGATCGTGACGGTGATCCGCGAGTTCGACGGCGAATTCGACGCGACGCGCATCGAAACGCGCCCGTCGAGTAGCGGCAACTACACCGGCCTGACGGTGACGGTACGCGCACGGAGCCGCGCTCATCTCGACGATATTTACCGCGCGCTCACCGGTCATCCGATGGTGAAAGTGGTGCTGTGATGCGCTGTCGCCGCGCCGGCCCGCACATGCGGGTATGCGTTGCCGCGGTGACCACTACGACTGGACGTGCAACGCGTCCGTAGCATTTTCCGCGCACGAACGTCCGGCGCACGCGCGCTCGAAGAGCTGCCTGAAGCGCGCCACTTCTGCGAACACCCACTCCCTGAACGCCGCGACCCGCGGCGCCTGAAGCATTGGCGGCGGGCAGATGAAGTAGTACTGCCACGGGCTCGGGCCGTCGATATCGAACAGGCGCACGAGCCGCCCGCTCGCGATCTCGTGCATGGCCAGCGAGCGCCGGACGAGCGCGATCCCCTGACGGTCGATGGCCGCCTGCAGCAGGTTCGACGAATCCTGATACAGCACGCCGCGCTTCGGCTCCGGCAGGTCGGTGAGCCCGGCGGCTTCGAACCACGGGCGCCATAGCTCGTCGTCGGAGCGCAGCAGCGGCGCGTTCGCGAGATCGGCCGGTGTTTTCGGCAGATTGCCGCCGTTGAAGTCCGGCGAGCATGCCGGGAAGAAAATCTCCTCGAGCAGCAGTTCCGAGTGCAGGCCCGGATATTTGCCGAAACCGAACCGGATCGCCGCGTCGACGTCGTCGCGCGCGAAATCGGCGAGCACATTCGTGGACAGCAATTCGAGGTCCCACTGCGGATTCGCCTCGATGAAGCTGCCGACGCGCGGCGTCACCCAGCGCGCCGCGAACGACGACAGCATCGTCACGACCAGTCGCCGCTCGCGGTCGCCGGCGCGGATCTGGCGCGTCGCATCGGCGAGCGCCATGAGCGCGGCGCGCACCTGCGTCGCGTAGCGGCCGCCCACTTCGGTGAGCCGCACGCGCTTGCCTTCGCGGGCGAACAGCGCCACGCCGAGTTCGGCTTCGAGCGCGCGGATCTGATGGCTCACCGCGCCGTGCGTGACGAAGAGTTCGTCGGCGGCACGCGAAAAGCTCTCGTGCCGGGC
The DNA here is from genome assembly GCF_900107685.1 of Paraburkholderia sartisoli. Taxonomy (GTDB): domain Bacteria; phylum Pseudomonadota; class Gammaproteobacteria; order Burkholderiales; family Burkholderiaceae; genus Paraburkholderia; species Paraburkholderia sartisoli. The sequence continues at coordinate 152,633 of NZ_FNRQ01000001.1, forward strand.
GGCGGCTTCGAACGCCTTGACGGCGTTCAGGGCAGGAAGTTGTCGGAGGTCCATCGCAGTTTTTCTCACATATCCGTGAAAATTGGTCGTTTTGCGCTAACCCTTGATACGTCTACGATTGTAGTCGTCAGAATGACTTTGTCGGAGCAGACCATGCGAGAAATTTCCTCTAGCATAACCTTTGAAATCCAGGCCGGTGAAACGGTGCCGCTGATGGTGATGCGCAGCACACGTCTGAAGGTGAGCGGCGCCGCCGTGTGGGTGACCCGTAGCGACGATATCGAGGATTACTGGCTGGAGGCCGGCCACACGCTGCGGTTGCGGCGCGGCGAGCGGCTGTGGCTGAGCGTCGAAGGCGGTCCGGTGGCGCGGCTGGCCTTCTCGGTGCCGACCCGTGCCGACGAGCGCGCGATAAACTGGTTCGCCCGCGTGACTGACCGGCTCGGATGCTGGCTGCGGCAGGGCTGGCGGACCGTTTGAGCGGGCGTCGCTCCGCCGTTGTGCGTTCTGGAACCGGGCGCACGCCGGCGGGGCACGCCGTATTTCGGTAAACTGGCGAAATCATGTGCGCCACGCCGGTTTTCCCGTCTACGTTGTCCCCCGGTTCAACCCCGTCCAGTCTGGCTGCTCCCGCCGCCGGTAGCGACAGTTCCGCGCCCGCCGCGCGGCAGGTCACGGTGCGCTGGCGCGGCGTCGAGTCTTACGAAATCAGTTTCGACGCCATGCGCGCGTTCACCGACGCGCGCGCCGCGGACACCGTCGACGAAATCTGGCTCGTTGAACATCCCCCTGTCTTCACGCTCGGCCAGGCCGGCGACCCGGCCCATCTGCTGGCCGCCGACAGCGGCATTCCGCTCATCAAGGTCGATCGCGGCGGTCAGATCACGTATCACGGCCCGGGACAGGTCGTCGCCTACCTGCTGTTCGACTTGCGCCGGCGCAAGCTGATGGTGCGTGAGCTGGTCACGCGGATCGAGCAGGCCGTAATCGAAACGCTCGCGGCGTATAATCTCGCCGGAGAACGCAAGGCGGGCGCGCCCGGCATCTACGTGGCGCCCGGTCCGGACGCAGGCCTGCATGCCGGCGCCAAGATCGCCGCGCTCGGCCTGAAAATCCGCAACGGATGCAGCTATCACGGCGTCAGCCTGAACGTGAACATGGATCTGCAGCCGTTTCTGGCGATCAATCCGTGCGGCTACGCTGGCCTCGAAACGGTCGACATGGCGACGTTGGGCGTCGCCGCCGGCTGGGACGACGTGGCCCGGACGTTCGCAGCACGCCTCACCGCAAACATCGACGGCACAACCGCGGCCGTCGCCCAACCGCAGGCCGGTGCCGTCACCGCCTGACTGGATCAAACGAATGACTGACGTTACCGCGAATCTCGCCGGCACTCCCGCCACCGACGCCGCCCCGGCGCCCGCAGCCTACGACGCCACCGCGAAGCAGAAGGCGCAGGCCAAGACCGCGCGCATTCCGATCAAGATCATTCCGATCGAAAAACTGAAGAAACCGGACTGGATTCGCGTCAAGGCCGCCACCGGCAATTCGCGTTTCTACGAGATCAAGCAGATCCTGCGCGAACACAACCTGCACACCGTCTGCGAAGAGGCGAGCTGCCCGAACATCGGGGAATGCTTCGGCAAGGGCACCGCGACGTTCATGATCATGGGCGACAAGTGCACGCGCCGTTGCCCGTTCTGCGACGTCGGCCACGGCCGCCCCGATCCGCTCGACACCGAGGAGCCGGGCAATCTGGCGCGCACGATTGCCGCGCTGAAGCTGAAATACGTGGTGATCACGAGCGTCGACCGCGACGATCTGCGCGACGGCGGCGCGGCGCACTTCGTCGAATGTATCCGCCAGACGCGTGAGCTTTCGCCGGAAACCCGCATCGAAATCCTGACGCCGGATTTCCGCGGCCGTCTGGACCGCGCGATCGGCATCCTGAATGCCGCGCCACCCGACGTGATGAACCACAATCTCGAAACGGTGCCACGTCTGTACAAGGAAGCGCGCCCAGGTTCGGACTACGCGCACTCGCTGAAGCTGCTGAAGGACTTCAAGGCGCTGCATCCCAATGTCGCGACGAAGTCTGGCCTGATGGTGGGTCTAGGCGAAACCGAAGAGGAAATTCTTCAGGTGATGCGCGATCTGCGCGCGCACGACGTCGACATGCTGACGATCGGCCAGTATCTGCAGCCGTCGGAACACCATCTGCCGGTGCGTTCGTACGTGCATCCCGACACCTTCAAAATGTACGAGGAAGAAGCGTACAAGATGGGCTTCACGCATGCCGCCGTGGGCGCGATGGTGCGTTCCAGCTATCACGCGGACGTGCAGGCGCATGGGGCCGGCGTGGTTTGAGCCCGATGCGTTTTCGTTTCTGTTGACAAAAAAGCCCGCAAAAATTTTGCGGGCTTTTTTGTGGAGCGCGTTTCGACGGTGGGATAGTGCCAGTGTTAAGGAAAGTACTTCATTCCGATGACCGTCACGGCGACAAGCAGAATGCCGCCCACGACGGCAAAGCGCTCGACCGCCACGATAAATTTCTGGCGGAATGCGACGTTTGCGATGTATGCGTCGATCAGGTTTGACATGTCGAACCTCCCTGAAAAGAAAAAATGCGGAACCTGAGAGGATTGTTCAGGTGAACCAATAATGTACTAGCGTGAAGCTGCTCGATGTAATGATCGTGATCAAGATTGATGCGCGGACAAAGTTCTTGTTCGTCGATCTATCGCGTGAGTTTTCCGCTGATCGCATTACGGAATCAATCGTCCCGTTCAATACGAGCACCGCGGAGATCACGAGAAAGAAGACATGCCAGATGAGCCACAACCATGCATATCCACGCGTGGATGGCGACGAGGATTCGTTCAGTGCGCCTCCAAGGTCGTAGCAGGCGGCGGCGCACATGCCGATTGCCGTCCAGAAAAGCTGGCCTTCCTGTACTGCCCGGAACAGGAAATTATGTCCGAGGTCTCGATAAAAGCGATTGAACGTGAGCAGCGGAAGCAACGTTACCGGTGCGAACACCGGCACGCCAACGTTCACGAATAACCAGCCGGCGAAACTGAAAAGGTCTGTCATTGGGTCGGTTCAGGGGGCTTCGCCGCGTCTGTCGCGGCGAAGCAGGTAGATCGGTCCCTGATGATCGCGCTGCGCCTCCAGGTGCAGCAATAGACCGGATGGCCTGGGTCTGTCCGCGAGCCCTCGTCCTCGACAAACTGCAACCCGGACTTCGACGCAATCCGGGCGGACGCGCGTCCGGATTCTCCGACGGACGGATTCCGGATTTCCGGAAACCCGGACGCCCGTTGCGTCGCTCTCCGAAAAATCCCATATAAATCAAAGATAAACGAGCGGTGCCGGGCTGGCACTGACCTTGCAAACCAGAAGCCGTGGCCGCCACGGCCCGACAAACTAGAGCAAGGAGACACCATCGTGAAAAAATCCATTCATAAAGTGCTGTACGTCCAGGTGATCGTCGCGATCCTGATCGGGATCGCGCTCGGCCACTACTGGCCCACGCTCGCGGTCGACATGAAGCCGCTCGGTGACGGCTTCATCAAGCTCATCAAGATGGTGATCGGCCCGATCATCTTCTGTACGGTTGTGAGCGGCATCGCGGGTATGGAAGACATGAAGAAGGTCGGTCGCGTGGGCGGCAAGGCGCTGCTGTACTTCGAGATCGTCTCGACGTTCGCGCTGGTGCTTGGCCTCATCGCCACGCACGTGTTGAAGCCGGGCGCCGGCTTCAACATCGATCCGAAGACACTCGACAGTTCGTCGGTCGCGTCGTTCGCCGCCAAGGCGCACGGCCAGAGCACCGTCGAGTTCCTGATGCACATCATTCCGAACACGATCTCGTCGGCGTTCGCGCAAGGCGAAATCCTGCAGATCCTGCTCGTCGCGCTGCTGTTCGGCTCGGTGCTCGCCACCGCCGGCGAGAAGGGCAAGGTCGTGACGAACCTGATCGACGGCCTGTCGCACGTGCTGTTCGGCATCGTGCGCATCATCACGAAGCTGGCGCCCATCGGCGCGTTCGGCGCGATGGCGTTCACCATCGGCAAGTACGGCATCGGCTCGCTGATCCCGATGCTCAAGCTGATCGGCACGTTCTATCTGACGTCGGTGGTGTTCGTGATCGTCGTGCTCGGCACCATCGCGCGCCTCGTGGGCTTCAACATCTTCCGCTTTGTCGCGTACATCAAGGAAGAGATGCTGATCGTGCTGGGCACGAGCTCGTCGGAAGCGGCGCTGCCGCAACTGATGCAGAAGCTGGAAAAGCTCGGCTGCTCGCGCTCGGTGGTTGGTCTCGTCGTGCCAACGGGCTACTCGTTCAATCTGGATGGCACGAACATCTACATGACGATGGCCGTGCTGTTCATCGCGCAGGCGACCAACATCGATCTGACGTGGGGCCAGCAGCTCACGCTGCTCGCCGTCACGATGCTGACGTCGAAGGGCGCAAGCGGCGTGACGGGTGCCGGCTTCATCACGCTGGCCGCAACGCTCGCCGTGGTGCCGACGATCCCGCTGTCGGGCATGGTGCTGATTCTCGGCATCGACCGTTTCATGAGCGAATGCCGCGCGCTGACGAACATCGTCGGCAACGGCGTGGCAACGGTTGTCGTGGCGGCGTGGGAGAAGGAGCTGGACCGCAAGAAGCTGAATTCGGTGATTCGCGGCGAGACGCCCGTCATCGATCGCGAAACGGCCGGAGCCTGATGTCATGGAGACGGCGGCGCGCTCCGCGCTGCCGTCCGCCCAGCCGGCGGGCGATGCGTCACGATATGCCACAATAGTCGATCTCACGCCTCCGCTCGCCGGACTGGAAATCGCCATCGTGACGCGCCGTCTACTGATCCTCGCTGCGCTCGCCGCCGGGCTCATCGCGGCGTGCAGTCTCACCTGGACGATCACCTGGCGGCACGGCATCGACACGCTGCGGCGCAACGCCGCGGTGCGCGTCGATCGCACCACGAACACGCTGAAAAGCACGCTCGACCGCTACGAATCGCTGCCTTACCTGCTAGCCAGTCATCCATTCGTCCAGGAAGTCCTCGACACGCCCAGCCCGGTTCTGGTCGAGCGCGCGAACCGTTATCTTGAAGACCTCAACCAACGCGCGCGGGCAACCGCGACGTACATCATTCGCGCGGACGGCATCTGCGTCGCGGCGAGTAACTGGCGCGGCGGCGCCGACAGTTTCGTCGGGGCGGAATATCTGTTCCGGCCGTATTTCATCGATGCGATGAAAGGTGGCGTGGGGCGCTTTTTTGGCATCGGCACGACCTCGCACGATCCGGGGTACTACATTTCGCAGCCGGTGCTGCGCGACGGACGCATTGTCGGCGTCGCGGTCGTCAAGCTGAGTCTCGAATGGCTACAGGGCGCCGACTCATCCGAGCCGCTCGTCGTCACCGACGACCATGGCGTGATCTTTCTGTCGTCCGTGCCGGCATGGAAATACCACACGGTGCGGCCGCTGTCGGGTGCGATCGCCGACGTGATCTGGCAGACGCGGCAATACGCGCAGCAGCCGATCGCGGCGCTGCCGGTCACGATCGAGCGTACGCTGGAAGGCGGCGCGCAGATCGTGCGCGTGGGCGGCGGACGCGGCGCGCAACGGTTTCTGGCGACCCGTCGCGCGATCGGCGAGCCGGACTGGCATCTGATCACGATGGCGCCGATCGATCCGGTCAATGCCGACGCGCGCAACGCGTCGATCGTGACGGGCCTCTGTTACGTGTCGCTGTGTCTTCTCGCGTTCTACTGGCGCATGCGCCGCGCGCGCGTTCGCGAAGTGATGCGCAGCCGCGCGCTGCTGCAAAAGGCGTATGCGGAACTGAACCAGCGCGTCGCTGAACGCACAGCCGATCTGTCGCAGGCCAACGAGCAGCTTCAGAAGGAAGTCGCCGAACGCACGCGCGCCGAGCAGGAACTGCGCGCGGCGCACGAAGAGCTGATCCAGACGAGCAAGCTTGCCGCGCTGGGTCAGATGGCCGCGGGCATCACGCACGAGCTCAACCAGCCGCTTGCCGCGCTGCGCGGCTTTTCGGACAACACGCGCGTGCTGCTCGAACGCGGCGACCAGGTGTCCGCGCGCGAAAATCTCGAGGCGATCGCGTCGCTGACCGAGCGCATGGGCAAGATCACCAACCAGCTGAAGCTGTTCGTCGGCCGGGCGCGGCCGCGCAGCGCGCGTGCGCCAGTCGCGCGCGCGTTGCGTAACGTGCTGGTGCTGTTACAGAAACGCCTGCGGGACGTAACGGTGCAGCTGTCGCTGACCGACACCGGTACGGGGCGCACGGAGCGCCTCGACATCGAGGACGAACATCCGGCGCTCATCGCGAACTGCGACGATCTGCGGCTCGAACAGGTGCTGATCAACCTGCTCGCGAACGCGCTCGACGTGGTGGCCGGCCTGCCGTCGCCGCGCATCGGGATCGACATCGAGGTGGGTGAGGCGGCGCTGCTGATCGTCGTGCATGACAACGGCCCCGGGATCCCGGACGATGTACTGCCGCGTCTCTTCGAACCGTTTTTCACAACGAAGGAAATGGGGCAGGGTCTGGGGCTGGGTCTGGCGATTTCGTCGTCGATCGCGCGCGACTGCGGCGGCTCGCTCGTCGCGCGTAACGCCCCCGATGGCGGCGCGATGTTCGTGCTGACGCTGCGACGCGCGCAGGTGCATCCGGCGCAGGCCGTGGCGTCCGGTTCATGAATTCAGTGGCTTCAGGTGGCAATGCTATGAGCAACAGTGGTTTGCAGGTGGTCTACATCGAAGACGACGAACTCGTGCGACGCGCGAGCGTTCAGAGTCTGCAACTGGCCGGCTTCGAGGTCGTGGGACACGCGTCAGTTGAATCCGCCGCTCGGGCGATTCGCGCGGATTTCCCCGGCGTGATCGTGAGCGATATTCGTCTGCCGGGCGCAAGCGGGCTCGACCTGCTCGCGCAATGCCAGGAGCGCGCGCCCGACGTGCCCGTGATTCTCGTCACCGGTCACGGCGACATCTCGATGGCCGTGCAGGCGATGCGCGATGGCGCGTACGACTTCATCGAAAAGCCGTTCGCTTCGGAGCGTCTGATCGAAACCGTGCGACGCGCGCTCGAGCGGCGCAAGCTCGTTCTGGAGAATCTGGCGTTGCGGCGGGAACTGGCGGGCCAGGACACGCTGACGCCGGGCATCATCGGGCGCAGTCCCGCGATCGAGCAGGTCAGGCGGCTGATCGCGAACGTCGCGCCGACGGACGCCTCCGTGCTGATCAACGGCGACACCGGCGCCGGCAAGGAGTTGATCGCGCGCAGCCTGCACGATCTGTCGCCGAGGCGCGACAAGCCGTTCATCGCGGTGAATTGCGGCGCGTTGCCGGAGCCGATGTTCGAGTCGGAGATGTTCGGCTACGAGCCCGGCGCGTTTACCGGCGCGGTGAAACGCCGGATCGGCAAGCTCGAACATGCCTCGGGCGGCACGCTTTTTCTGGACGAGGTGGAAAGCATGCCGCTTGCGCTGCAGGTCAAGCTTCTGCGCGTGCTGCAGGACGGCGTGCTGGAGCGGCTCGGCTCGAACCAGCCTGTGCGCGTGAACTGTCGCGTGGTCGCGGCGGCGAAGGGCGAGATGACCGACCACGTCGCGGCGGGCACCTTCCGGCGCGATCTGCTGTACCGCCTGAACGTGGTGACGATCGCGTTGCCGCCGCTGTCGGAGCGTCGCGAGGACATCCTGCCGCTCTTCGAGCATTTCCTGCTTGGCGCCGCGGTGCGCTACCAGCGGCCAGCGCCCATTCTCACCGACCGTCAGCGCACGAGCCTCATGCAGCGCGAGTGGCCCGGCAACGTGCGCGAACTGCGCAACGCCGCGGACCGCTTCGTGCTCGGCGTCGCCGACGAGACGGTCGGGTCTTCGGCGGACGACGCCACGACGCAATCGCTGAAGGAGCGCGTCGAGCAATTCGAGCGGACGGTGATCGCGGAGGCGCTGGAGCGGACGGGCGGCGTGGTGTCGATGGCCGCGGATCGCCTGCAACTGGGCAAGGCGACGCTCTACGAAAAGATCAAGCGATATGGCCTGACGGCGCGAGGTGAAAACGAGCGGTGAGGCTGAATGCGCGATGCGTCGCGAAAGGACGCCCATCCGGGAGAGGCGCGGCGGGGCTTCCCGGATAAGGCCGGGAGTACGTCGAGGCGAAGGAAGTTAAAGCGCGACGACGTGAAGGTCCATATATCGTCGCGCGTGCCGGGTGATCAGGCCAGCGCCTGATCCGGCGGCCGGATCAGGTTGCCAGCGCCTTGTCGAGCAGCTTGTCGAGCTCGCCGAACTCAGGCTCGCCGACATAGCGCTTCAGGATCTTGCCGTTGCGGTCGATGAGGAACGTCGTCGGCGTCAACTGGACATTGCCGAACTCTTTCGCGGCCGAGCCGTCGTCCATTGCAACCTTGAACGGCAGCTGACGCGTTTGCGAGTAGTTCGCCACGTACATCGGCGCGTCGTAGTTCATCGCCACCGCGACGAACTCGAGGCCCTTGCCCTTGTAGCGGTTGTACGTGTTGATCATCTGCGGCATTTCTTTCATGCAGGTGTCGCAACTCGTCGCCCAGAAGTTGACCAGATAGACCTTGCCTTTCAGATCGGCGGTCGACACTTTCTGGCCGGACAGCAGCGTGAACGTGGCATCCGGCACGTGTTGCTGGCTGCCGAACGCAAAGTAACCGGCAATCGCGATCGCACCGGCGACGACCGCGATCGCGATATAGCGAACCGGGCTGACGCGGCGGGAATCTGGAGTGGGGCTCATGAATGGACCTCAAGAGCGCGCTGGAGCGCGGAAATGCGAAAAGGCGTAAGCCGCAGACAATCTGCGGCGTCTTTATCTCGGTATTGTAGCGTCAAACCCGCCCGGCGGCAGGACGCCACCCGACAGCGGATAATGACGGTTTGTTTCCGCCGTTTACCCCGCTCCAAGCATTTATAAACTGCCACATGCATCGATCAGCGTTCAGTCCGTCCCGATTCTCTCTCCGTTTTGCGTCCCGTTTTGCGCCTCGCTTCGCCGCGCGCACCATGCCGGACCTGTCGCGGATGGCTCGCGCCACCGTCGGCGCGCTGGTTGCCGGCGCGGTCCTGATGGCGTGTTCGCCGACGTTTGACTGGCGCACGATCATGAACAACGACAACGGCTACACCGTCGATCTGCCGGCCAAACCAGGCAACGACGAGCGCACGATCGATGTCGGCGGCACGCAGATGAAGATGCGCATGCAGACCGCCGAGGCCGGCCACGCCGTGTTCGCGGTCGGCACAGTCGTGCTGCCGGGCGACGACCCGCAGATGCAGCAAGCCGCACTCGACTTCCTGCGCACCGGCCTCGCGCGCAACCTGGGCGCAACGCCGGAATCCCACGCGACGCAAATTCCACTGGTAGCGGGCGGACAGGTACCCGGCATCGAAATGGCCTTCAGCGGCAAGGCCGGCCCACAACACGAAACGCGGACGCTGCATGCGCGGCTCGTCGTGCATGGGCGGCATGTGTACCAGGCCGCCGTCGTCGCCGATCATGAACTGCCGGTGGAGCAGCTCGACCAGTTTTTTCAGTCCTTCAAACTTTATTGAAGTGGAAGGAATGGCCTTTCCCGCTTCTGCCGAACGCCTGATGCAGTGAAAGTTCCTTCGCAGAAGACGGCGCTAATCGCCGGATTTCATGGAGCTTTTTTTGTTACCCACAGGACCTGTGGATAACATTGTTGAAAACTCTGCTGGTTGTCGCGCACAGGCCCGTCCTGTGGGCTTGCTGTTAGTTTGCCCGCGATCTCGGCAAATCAAAAAACTCAATTGAATCAACGTGTTCGACGATGTCCCTCGATGGCACCTTTCAAATGTATCAAAAGGTATGCGAGAGAGAGGCGTGTGCATAAGTCAAGTCTTGACAGCCATTTTTTTACTTCATAAAGGCACGAACGCGCGCCGGTACTGGATCGCTTCCGCGATCTGGCCCGCATTGGGCGTTTCAGCGCCAGCAAGGTCGGCGATCGTGCGGGCCACTTTCAGGACGCGGTAATAGGCGCGCGCGGACCAGCCGAAACGCTCACCGGCCTCGCGCAATAACGCCTCGCCCGCCGCGCCCGGCCGGCAGACCTGATCGGCTTCGCGACCGCTCAGTTCGCGGTTGGTCTTGCCCTGCCGGCGTAGTTGCCGGTCACGCGCCGCGCTCACGCGTTCCGCGATCACCGCGCTTGTTTCGCCGGGTTCGGCGGCGCGGGCGGACAACTCGGCCGGCGTCAGCGCGGGTATCTCGATCTGGATGTCGATCCGGTCGAGCAGCGGCCCCGATAATTTGCGCAAATAGCGCCCGGCGATTTCGGGCGTGCAGCGGCAGCGGCCGTTCGGATCGCCGCGCCAGCCGCATGGACACGGATTCATGGCGGCGATCAACTGGCAGGCTGCCGGAAAATCCGCCTGCAACGCGGCTCGCGAAATCGTGATGCGCCCGGCTTCAAGCGGCTCACGCAGCGTTTCCAGCACGTGGCGATCGAACTCGGGAATCTCGTCGAGGAACAGCACACCGAGATGCGACAGCGTGATTTCGCCGGGTTGCGGTGGATTGCGTCCGCCAACGAGCGCGGCCGCGCTCGAAGAGTGATGCGGCGCGCGGAACGGGCGCTTGCGCCAGTGGGCCGGCGAAAATCCGGAGGCGCTTGCTGAAAGCAGCGCGGCCGAAGCGAGTGCTTCGTCATCGGTCATGGGCGGCAAAAGGCTCGGCAGGCGCGCGGCCAGCATCGATTTGCCCGCACCCGGAGGGCCCACCATCAGGACATGATGGCCGCCCGCCGCCGCGACTTCGAGTGCCCGCCGCGCACCGCGCTGGCCGATCACTTCCGCCATATCCGGATAAGCGGCAGCCTCGTCGCGCAGGGCTTCCGGCGCGGATGCCGGCGACAGCCGCTGATCCGGCGCACCGGCCAGATGCGCGCAGAGCGAGGGCAGATCGTGCGCGCCATAGACGTCGACGCCCGGCACGAGCGCCGCCTCGTTCGCGCTGCCCGCCGGCAAATACAGCTCGGGTGCGCGTTCCGACTGCGCGCCCGCGCGCGCCGTGCCACATGCCATGGCGAACGCGCCGCGCATCGGCCGTAACGCGCCGGTCAGCGAGAGTTCGCCTGCAAACTCTCGCTGGTTCAGCGAATCGACGGGAATCTGCCCGCTCGCCGCGAGAATGCCGAGCGCAATCGGCAGATCGAAGCGGCCGGACTCCTTGGGAAGATCGGCTGGCGCCAGATTGACGGTGATGCGCCGGACGGGAAAATCGAAGTTGCAGTTCTGCAGCGCGGCGCGCACGCGTTCGCGGCTTTCGCGGACTTCGAGGTCGGGCAGGCCGACGATCGAAAAAGAGGGTAATCCGTTGGCGAGGTGAACCTCGACCGTTACTTCGGGCGCGCGGCCAGAGGCCGGCGCGCGACTGCGCACCACGGCAAGCGACATGTTTTCTCCCCGTCGGGCGACGCGCGTTGCGCGCATCCGCCGTCTGAAACGCTAAAACGCTCATGCTGGTGAGACGACGCGGCTCGCTTGCCGGTGATGCTCAATCCAGTTCAGTTCACGTCATTGTTCACGGTGTCTGTGTGACCGGCAGCTTCTGTTCGAGCTCGGCCACGCGGCGCTCCAGTTCTTCCAGACGGGCGCGCGTGCGCACCAGCACCTGGGTTTGCGTGTCGAATTCCTCGCGCGTGACGAGATCCAGCTTCGAAAAGCCTTGCGACAGCATCGCCTTCACGTTCCTTTCAACGTCCTTCGCCGGCGAGTTCTTCAGCAGGTCGCTCATTCGCGCCTGGAAATCGTTGAAGACGTCGTTCGGTTGTTTCATAGGTGTTCCCCTTGGTTGCACAAAAAATGTGCATGAGTCGTTACGTCTGTGCCCCGCGATGACTGATGGTCGAATGTGGTGCATGCGCAGTCTCGCCTCCTGACCGGATGTGCGCCTTTGGTGCGGTCCGGTCCGTGGAGCCTGCGGACACTCTAGCAACGATCCACCGGTCGCGCCACCGTGGTTCCCCAACGTTGGCCGTCCGGCCAGGGCAGCGTCGCGCAAACGTTCTGCGCGCCGTCGCGCTGTTCCCCGCGTTTCAACATGGCATGCGAGTTGCTCTTACTGCCCCGCGCGCTCTGCCGGGAAGATTTGCCGGTGGCGCATCGACGCGGTTTCGGGAGTACCCGTCAGTCGACGCAGCGGCACACGCACACAGGGTTTAGCAACCACAGCGAGGATTTCATGAAGCTCATTACCGCAATCATCAAGCCGTTCAAGCTCGATGAGGCGCGCGAAGCCTTGTCGGCCATCGGCGTCTCCGGCATCACGGTGACCGAAGTGAAAGGCTTCGGGCGCCAGAAAGGTCACACCGAACTGTATCGCGGCGCTGAGTACGTCGTCGATTTCCTGCCGAAGGTGAAGATCGAGGCAGCCGTCTCGGACGACATCGTCGACCAGGCGATCGAGGCCCTCGAACGCGCCGCGCGCACCGGCAAGATTGGTGACGGCAAGATTTTTGTCACGCCGGTCGAACAGGTGATCCGGATTCGTACCGGGGAGACCGGCGCGGACGCCCTGTAACAAAAAAACAGCGACAAGAGGAAATAGAGATGCGCAAATTATTGATGTCCTTGCTGGTGGCCGGCTCGCTGATGGCGGGTGGTATCGGGGCCGCCCTCGCGGACGACGCGTCCGCGCCCGCGGCAGCGTCGGTTGCCGCTTCGGATACGACGGCCGCCGCACCGGCTCCGGACGCATCGGCAGCACCGGCGGCCGACGCTTCAGCCGCACCGGCCGCCGACGCATCGGCACCGGCCGCCGCTTCTGACGCCGCTCCGGCAGCCCCGACCGCACCGTTCTCGGTCGATTCGTCGAAGATCAACTCGGGCGACACCGCCTGGATGCTGACTTCCACCGCGCTCGTGCTGTTCATGACGATCCCGGGCCTGGCACTGTTCTACGGCGGCATGGTCCGCAAGAAGAGCGTGCTCGCGATCCTGATGCAAAGCTTTGCGATCACCTGCCTCGTGTCGATCATCTGGGTCGTGGTGGGCTACAGCCTCGCCTTCACGCCGGGCAACGCGTTCGTCGGCGGCTTCTCGCGCTTCTTCATGTCAGGCATGAACTACATCAAGGGCGACAAGGCCACGACGCTGACCGTCAGCCATCTCGCGCCGACGATCCCGGAAACGGTCTACGTCGTCTATCAGATGACGTTCGCGATCATCACTCCGGCGCTGATCACGGGCGCGTTTGCCGATCGCATGAAGTTCTCGGCGATGCTGGTGTTCATGACGCTGTGGTCGATCATCGTCTACTCGCCGATCGCGCACATGGTCTGGGAACCGAGCGGCTGGCTGGCTAGCGCGGGCATTCTCGACTTCGCGGGCGGCACGGTGGTGCACATCAACGCCGGTATCGCGGCGCTGGTCTGCGCTCTGGTGCTCGGCAAGCGTGTCGGCTACGGCAAGGAAGCGATGGCGCCGCACAACCTGACGCTCACGCTGATCGGTGGCGCCATGCTGTGGGTAGGCTGGTTCGGCTTCAACGCGGGTTCGGCCGTGGCGGCAGACGGCCGTGCCGGTTTCGCGATGTTCGCGACGCAAGTGGCAACCGCGGCGGCGGCACTCGCCTGGATGTTCGCCGAATGGGCAACCAAGGGTAAGCCGTCGGTGCTCGGCATCGTGTCGGGCGCCGTGGCGGGTCTGGTGGCGATTACGCCGGCTTCGGGCTTCGTCGGCATGACGGGCGCGCTCGTGATCGGCATCGCGGCAGGCGTGATCTGCTTCTGGTCGGCAACGTGGCTCAAGCACAAGCTCGGCTACGACGACTCGCTCGACGCATTCGGCGTGCATTGCATCGGCGGTATCGTGGGTGCGCTGCTGACGGGTGTGTTCGCGGTCAAGGACATCGGCGGCGCGGACGGCAGCGTCGTTCTGCAGGCCAAGGGCGTCCTGACGACGCTGATCTACAGCGGCGTGGTGAGCTACGTCCTGCTGAAGATCATCGACATGGTGATGGGTCTGCGCGTGACGGAAGAAGAAGAACGCGAAGGCCTCGACGTGGTGCTGCACGGCGAGCACGTGGAATAACGCGAGAGATTATTGCGCCACGCCCGGTTTGGGAAAGAACAGGCAACAGCGACCTTTGACCCGCCTCACGGCGGGTCTTTTTCTTTGTCGGGCCATTTCCGGTCTATCCTGAAAACAGTACAGACTGCCTGCTATCGACGCGATAGCAGGAATGCATCCATAGCGAAACTTGCGTTTGGAGAAACCATCCCCAAATGGGCTGGGCAATTGCTCTACAATCTTTTTTCTCCAGTCTGCGAGTGATCAATGGTTCCGCACCTAGTTACGGCGTTAAACGGCCCGCTGCTCGATCTCGAGCGGAAGATCCTCGACGCGACGCCCGCCATCGAACGCTGGTTCCGCCTCGAATGGCAGGAACATACGCCACCGTTCTATTGCTCGGTCGATCTGCGTAACGCGGGTTTCAAGCTCGCGCCGGTCGATACGAACCTGTTTCCCGGCGCCTTCAACAATCTGCCGCAGGAAACGCTGCCGCTCGCCGTGCAGGCCGCGATGGCATCGATCGAAAAGATCTGCCCGGACGCCAAGAACCTGCTCGTGATTCCGGAGCGTCATACACGCAACGCGTTTTATCTGGAGAATGTGGCGCGGCTCGCGACGATCATGCGTCAGGCCGGCCTGAACGTGCGCTTCGGCACGCTCGATGAAAACGTTGCCGGGCCGGTGACGATCGCGTTGTCCGACGGGCAGAAGCTCGTGATCGAACCGCTCGAACGCTCGCAGCGTCGCCTCGGCCTGAAGAATTTCGATCCCTGTTCGATTTTGCTGAACAATGACATGTCGGGCGGCATCCCGCCCGTGCTCGAAAATCTGCACGAGCAGTATCTGCTGCCGCCGCTGCATGCCGCGTGGGCCGTACGCCGCAAATCGACGCATTTCTCGTGTTATGACGACGTCGCGAAGAAGTTTTCAAAGCTGGTCGAGATCGATCCGTGGATGATCAATCCGTACTTCGCGCACGTCGAAGGCGTCGATTTCCAGGAGCGCACCGGTGAGGAAGCGCTGGCCAGTGCGATCGACGGCGTGCTGAAGAAAATCGCGAAGAAGTATCGCGAGTACGGCATCACCGAACGGCCGTATGTCGTCATCAAATCGGACGCGGGCACCTATGGCATGGGCGTGATGACCGTGCATGACGCATCGGAAGTCGCGGCGCTCACCAGGCGCGAACGCGCGAAGATGGCGGCCACGAAAGACGGCCTCGAAGTGCATGACGTGATCGTTCAGGAAGGCGTGTACACGTTCGAGCGCATCGGCGAGGAAGTCGCGGAGCCGGTCGTGTACATGATCGACCGGTACGTGGTCGGCGGTTTCTATCGTGTGCATGGCAGCCGGGAACGCGACCAGAACCTCAACGCGCCCGGCATGCACTTCGTGCCGCTCGGTTTCGAGCACACGGCGCTGCCCGACGCGCACGCGAAGCCGGGTGCGGCGCCGCCGAACCGCTTCTATATGTACGGCGTGGTCGCGCGGCTCGGGTTGCTGGCCGCATCGGTGGAGCTCGAAAAGACGGATCCGGAAGCGATCCAGGTCTAAGGCTTCCACATGCTGGCGCGCGGGGCGGCCAGGCGTCGTCCGCGCGCTGTTTGAACGATCAACTTGATCGACCTGATCAACGCAATGCCCGCACGGGCGCACCAGGACCTTCATGGATATTCTCTTTGTCGCCGACCCGCTCGACCGCTTCAGGATCTACAAGGATTCGACCTACGCGATGATGGCCGAAGCCGCGCGGCGCGGGCATACGCTGTACGCGTGCGAGCCCCGGCATCTGGCGTGGACGGGCGGCGATGTCGAGGCGAATGCCCGGCGCTTTGCGATTGTCGGCGACGGTGCGGACCTGAAGCGCGACACGTGGTACGCCGCCGATCCGGCCGCGGCGCGCTCGCTCAAAAGTTTTGGCGCCGTGATCATGCGCAAGGATCCGCCGTTCGACATGGAATACGTCACGTCGACGTGGCTGCTGGAACTGGCCGAACGCGGCGGCGCGCGGATCTTCAACAAGCCGCAGTCGATTCGCGATCACTCGGAAAAGCTTGCGATCGGCGAGTTTCCGCAATTCGTCGCGCCTACCCTGGTTACGCGCGATCCGGCGCGTCTGCGCGCGTTTCACGAAGAACACGGCGACGTGATCCTGAAGCCGCTCGACGGCATGGGCGGCATGGGCGTGTTCCGCGTGAAGGCGGACGGCATGAACCTCGGCTCGATTATCGAAATGTTGAGCCACGATGGCGCACGCTCGGTGATGGCGCAGAAGTTCATCCCCGAGATCAAGGCGGGCGACAAGCGCATTCTGCTGATCGGCGGCCAGCCGGTGCCGTATTCGCTCGCGCGGATTCCTCAGGGCAACGAGGTGCGCGGCAATCTGGCGGCGGGCGGCCTCGGCGTCGCGCAGCCGTTGACCGGGCGCGATCGTGAGATCGCCGATACGCTCGGCCCGGTGCTCGCCGCGCGCGGCTTGCTGCTGGTCGGGCTCGACGCGATCGGCGACTGGCTGACTGAAGTGAACGTCACGAGCCCGACGTGCTTTCGCGAGATCATGGAGCAGACCGGCTTCGACGTCGCCGGCATGTTCATCGATGCGCTGGAGCGCGCCGCCGGCTGAACGGCGCGCGGGACGGGCGTGGCAGGCCTCGCAGGTCCGGCCGGCGGGAGGTGCTACGGCCGGCGCGGCGCCTGCACGGATGCGTCGAAAGCGGGAAAATGGTGCTGCTACAATGCCCGCTCCCCCGTTCTCAAGCCGTTTTTTGCTGTAACACTGACATGGCTGGCATTCTGATTGTTGCGCATGCCCCGCTCGCCACCGCGCTGCGGGAGTGTATCGCCCACATATATGGCGGCTTGCCCGCCCGCATCGGCGTGATCGACGTCATGCCCGACTGCGATCCTCCCGAAGTCATCGCATTCGCGTACGCCGAGATCGAGCGGCTAAGGGAAGACAACGGTGCGCTCGTGCTGACCGACGTATTCGGCGCGACGCCGGCCAACATCGCCGCGCGTCTGGCCACGCTACCGGATGTGCGCGTGCTGGCGGGCGTTAATCTGCCGATGCTGGTGCGCGCCGTCTGCTATCGCGCGACGCCCCTCGACACGCTGGTCGACAAGGCGCTCGCCGGCGCGACAAAAGGTATTCATACGATTGTTCCGGGTACGCCGGTGCCGGCCGCGGCGAGGATCGATCCCGCTGAATGTCTGCCCGTGCAGGTGCCCGGAGCAGATCCCGTTTAACCGCTTCACACCCGCTTCACATCGGCTTGACACCCGCTTTACACCCTCACCTTCAACCCGCGCTCCGGAAGACCAGATGCTGCAAAAAGAAACGACAATCGTGAACAAGCTTGGCCTGCACGCGCGCGCGTCGGCGAAACTGACGCAACTCGCGGGTAACTTTCAGGCGGAGATCTGGATGAGCCGTAACGGTCGACGGATCAACGCGAAGAGCATCATGGGCGTGATGATGCTCGCGGCCGGCATCGGCAGCACGGTGACGATTGAAACCGAAGGTCCGGACGAAACCGAAGCCATGGACGCATTGCTGAAACTGATCTCGGATAAGTTCGGCGAAGGTCAGTGATCTGCGCGGTTCGCTTGCATCGACCCGACAGCTACAAGAAAACGCCGCGTTCATCGACGCGGCGTTTTTTGATTGCGCCACAATCAACGATTGCCTCGTGACATCACCGATACCGCCGATATGTGGCACGATCGGGCTGCCCTGCCTGTTTTCAGAAAGACGCGCATCCAGTCGTTTACGAAGATTCAGTATTGCTGCACTGCACGCAGTCGCCTGAGAGCGCGGAATTTATAATGAACGTCGGGGTCTGAGAGCATTGCAGCGGTTTGCCGCGGCATTACACAACTAGAGGAGGCGTGCGTGTCGTTCACGCTGCATGGAATTCCCGTGTCACGCGGTATCGCCATCGGGCGGGCCTATCTGATCGCCCCGGCTGCACTCGACGTCGACCACTATCTGATCGAGTCCGCCCAGATCGAGGGCGAGATCGAGCGCTTTCGCACGGCCCAGCAACTTGTCCATACCGAGCTCGACGCATTGCGCGCCGACCTCGCCGCCGACGCGCCCAGCGAAATGGGCGCATTCATCAACGTCCACTCGATGATCCTGAACGACGCGATGCTCGTGCAGGAAACCATCGATCTCGTCCGCACGCGCCGCTACAACATCGAATGGGCGCTCACCGAGCAGCTCGAACGCCTGTCACGCCACTTCGACGACATCGAAGACGAATACCTGCGCGAGCGCAAAGCCGACATCGAGCAGGTGGTGGAGCGCGTGCTGAAGGCGCTCGCGGGCGCGTCGACCTCTGCACTCGGTGATGCCGTGCATGGCGCATGCAGCGAGATGATCGTCGTCGCGCATGACATCGCGCCCGCCGACATGCTGCAGTTCAAGACGCAGACGTTCCAGGGTTTCGTCACCGACCTGGGCGGCCGCACGTCGCACACGGCGATCGTCGCGCGCAGTCTCGGCATTCCGGCGACCGTCGGCGTGCAGCACGCGAGTGCGCTGATCCGGCAGGACGACCTGATCATCGTCGATGGCGACCGCGGCATCGTGATCGTCGATCCGGCGCCGATCGTGCTGGAAGAGTATTCGTACCGTCAGAGCGAAAAGGCGCTGGAACAGCGCAAGCTGCAACGCCTCAAGTTTTCGCCGACGCAAACGCTGTGCGGCACGAAAATCGAGCTCTCCGCGAACATCGAATTGCCCGACGACGCGCACGCCGCGCTCGAGGCGGGCGCGACCGGCGTCGGCCTGTTCCGCACCGAATTCCTGTTCATGAACCACAAGCAGCACCTGCCGCAGGAAGAGGAGCAGTTCGACGCGTATCGTCGCGCGGTGGAAGGCATGAACGGCCTGCCAGTGACGATCCGCACGATCGACGTAGGCGCCGACAAGCCGCTCGATTCGATGGGCGGTGGCGATGGCTACGAAACGGCCGCGAACCCGGCGCTGGGGCTGAGGGCGATCCGCTGGAGCCTGTCCGAGCCGCAGATGTTCCTCACGCAACTGCGCGCGATCCTGCGCGCGTCCGCGTTCGGTCAGGTGAAAATCCTGATTCCGATGCTCGCGCACGCGCAGGAAATCGACCAGACGCTCGATCTGATCCGCGAAGCCAAACGTCAGCTCGACGACGCGGGCCTCGTCTACGATCCGAACGTACGTGTCGGCGCGATGATCGAGATTCCAGCTGCGGCGATTGCGGTGCCGCTGTTCCTGAAGCGGCTCGACTTCCTGTCGATCGGCACGAACGACCTGATCCAGTACACGCTTGCCATCGATCGGGCGGACAACTCGGTGGCGCATCTGTACGACCCGCTGCATCCGGCCGTGCTGCATCTGATCGCGCTCACGCTGCGCGAGGCGAAACGCGCGGGCGTGCCCGTGTCGGTCTGCGGGGAAATGGCGGGCGATCCAGCGTTGACGCGTCTTTTGCTCGGCATGGGACTCACCGAGTTCTCGATGCATCCGAGCCAGTTGCTGGTCGTCAAACAGGAAGTGTTGCGCTCGAACCTCAAGGCGCTCGAAAAGCCCGTCGCGGACGTGCTCGCTGCGTTCGAACCGGAGGAAGTTCAGGCAGCGCTCAGGCGCCTCGCCGCGGCCTGAGCGGCTTATAAGCGGTTTATAAGTGGCTTAAGCGGCCCGGGCGGCCGCGCGCGATGTCATTCACGATGCGTATCGCCGCAGACGGGGCAATCCAGCTGACGCGCGAGGCGCATCGTGTTCCACTCCATGCGCAGCGAGTCGAGCATCATCAGACGCCCGACGAGTGGCGTACCGATGCCGGCGATCACGCGCAACGCTTCGGCGGCCTGCATCGCGCCGATGATGCCGACCGTCGGCGAAAAAACCCCCATCGTCGAACACGCGACTTCCTCGAACGGTTGATCTTCGGGGAACACGCACGCGTAGCAGGGCGACGCTTCGTCGCGAAAATCGAACGTGCTGATCTGGCCGTCGAAGCGCAGCGCCGCGCCCGACACGAGCGGCACGCGGTGCCGCACGCACGCACGGTTGATCGCGTGGCGCGTCGCGAAGTTGTCGGTGCAGTCGAGCACGACCGTCGCGTGCGGCACGTGCGCGTCGAGCCAGGCGTCGTCGGCGCGCGCGGCGACCGCGTGTACCTTCACGTCGGGATTCAGTTGCGCGATGGCGTCGCGGCCCGATTCGACTTTCGGGCGGCCCACCGAAGCGGTGACGTGCAGGATCTGCCGCTGCAGGTTCGTGAGATCGACCGTATCGGCATCGACGAGCGTCAGCGTGCCGACACCGGCCGCCGCCAGATACATCGCCGCGGGCGACCCAAGGCCGCCCGCGCCAATGACGATCGCGTGCGCGTCGAGAAAGCGCTGCTGCGCCTCGATACCGAGTTCATCGACAAGAATATGGCGGGAATAGCGGAGGAGCTGGTCGTCGTTCATGGCGGGGCGCGTCGTAGTTGTCGTTATTTTAATCGCGCGGGCGCTCTGACGAGGAAGACGGCCTTCGCAGCGGACGCTGCGAAGGCCGGTGAGACATGAAACGTTAGTTGCCTTGCGATGCGGGCGCCGGTGCGGAAGCCGGTGCCGGACCCGATGCGCCCGGCGTAACGGCCTGCGCGGGCTTCACGGCGACGGGCGCCGAAGCCGACGCAGGCGGCTTGTTCTGCGCGAGACGGCGCTCGCTCAGCGACTTCGATTCCTGAACCGGCTTGCCCTCCAGCTTGTTCAGGCCTTGTTGCAGCATGAAGTCGTCGGGGGAACCGAACTCGACCGGCTTGCGATCGCGATCCTTCTGACGCTGTTCCGGCGTCTTCTTGTCGTTCTGTTCCTCGAGCTGGCGCAACTGGTCCATGCGCTCGTTTTCGCGCTGTTCCTGTTCCTTCTTCTCGTTCGGATCCTGCGTGTTCGCGAGGTGGTTCGAGTAATCCACTTCACGCGTCACGAGTGCGTCATCCGGATCGCCTTCCGCGTATTGATCCACCGCGACGTCCGGGCGGATGCCCTTGTTCTGGATCGAACGGCCGCTCGGCGTGTAGTAGTACGCCGTGGTGAGGCGCAGTGCGGTGTCGGCGGTCATCGGACGCACCGTCTGCACCGAACCCTTGCCGAACGTCGTCTTGCCGACGATCAGCGCGCGATGCTGATCCTGCAGCGCGCCCGCGACGATTTCCGACGCCGACGCCGAATACGCGTTCGTCAGCACGATCATCGGTACCGTCTTGAAGATCGGCGGCAGGTTCTTCAGCGGATCGCCGTCGAACGAAGGCAGGCGGTAGTTATCGTAGGTATCCCGGTAGACCTGCTTCGAATCCGGAATCTGGCCATTGGTCGACACCACGACCGAATCCGGCGGCAGGAACGCGCCGGCGACGCCGACCGCGCTTTGCAGCAGGCCACCGCCGTTGTTGCGCAGATCGAGGACGAAGCCCTTCAGGTTAGGCTGCTGGCGCGCGATGTCCTGCAGTTTCGCGGCGAGATCAGGCGTGGTGCGTTCCTGGAAGCTCGTAATGCGAACGTATGCATAACCCGGCGCGAGAATCTTCATCTTCACGCTCTGCACGCGGATCACGGCGCGCGTGACGGTGAGCGGGAACGTGCGGTCGTCGGTCTTGCGGAAGATCGTGAGCGTGACCTTCGTGCCCGGCTCGCCGCGCATCTGCTTGACGGCCTTGTCGAGCGTCATGCCGCGCACCGGCTTGTCGTTGATGCGCGTGATCAGGTCGCCCGGACGGATGCCGGCGCGGAACGCGGGCGTGTCCTCGATCGGCGAGATCACCTTGATCAAGCCGTCTTCCGAGGAGATCTCGATGCCAAGACCGGCGAAGCGGCCCTTGGTCTGTTCCTGCAGCTCTTCGTAATCGGTCTTGTCGAGATACGACGAGTGCGGGTCGAGGCTCGACACCATGCCCTTGATCGCAGCGGTGAGCAGTTTTTTGTCGTCGACCGGCTCGACGTACTCATGCTTGATCTGCCCGAAGACTTCGGCGAAGAGCCGGAGCTGGTCAAGTGGCAGTGGCGTGGTCGCGGTTTGCTGGGCCGAAGCGGAAAGCTGCAGGGTGGCAAAAACGCCAGTAGCAAGGCCCGCGGCGATCAGGCCGATATTTTTCAGGTTCTTTCGCATAGAGTCTGGTGCGGTCGGATGCGCGTGGCAACGTCAAAGAGAAGGGACGGACAAGTATAACTGCACACCCGTGCAGCACGTGCGCAAGTGTAGGGGGCGGATAATCGGCTTTCCGGAATTCGACAGCGGCAGATGCCTCAGGTTCGTCGCAGCGGCGCCCGGATGGCGAAGTAATGTGCGGTAACAGTCAACCGGCCCGTCGGGATGCCAGTTGACCCGCCTGGATAGCGGGACGGCGCATGCACCGGTCGTTCTTCCCGGGACATGCGCCGCCTGTTTCCCGGCATTGCCGGTCTGTCGGCCATGCGGTGTTCAGCCTGCCTTGCCCTGCTTGGCAACCGCGGCCTGCGCTGCCGCGATCGCGTCGGCATCGCCGAGGTAGTAGTGCTTGAGCGGTTTCAGGTTTTCGTCGAGTTCGTACACGAGCGGCACGCCGTTCGGGATGTTCAGCCCGACGATGTCGGCATCGGAGATGCCGTCGAGATACTTCACGAGCGCGCGGATCGAATTGCCGTGCGCGGCGATCAGCACCTTGCGGCCCGACCTGATGGCGGGCGCGATCGATTCGTTCCACACTGGCAGCACGCGCGCCACGGTGTCTTTCAGGCACTCGGTGAGCGGCAGCTGTTCGCGCGGCACCTTCGCGTAACGCGGGTCGTTGTAAGCCGTGCGGTCGTCGGACGGATCGAGTGCGGGCGGCGGCGTATCGTAGCTGCGGCGCCAGACCAGCACCTGTTCGTCGCCGTATTTCGCCGCCGTTTCGGCCTTGTTGAGGCCCGACAGCGCCCCGTAGTGACGCTCGTTCAGCCGCCACGAATGGACGACCGGCAGATACATCAGGTCCATCTGGTCCTGCACGTGCCATAGTGTGCGGATCGCGCGCCTGAGCACCGACGTGTACGCGATGTCGAACGTGTAGCCTGATTCCTTCAGCAGCACGCCCGCCTGCCGTGCTTCGCGGTTACCCTGTTCGGTCAGGTCGACGTCGACCCAGCCGGTGAATCGGTTTTCCTTGTTCCACGTCGATTCGCCGTGGCGGATGAGAACGAGTTTGTACATGGTGCCGGTCGGTAGTAAGGAAGCGGTAAAGCACGCTGGCAGGTCCTTTGCAGGGGGCCCGACGGGCCGTCGCCATCGCGTCAGGCGGTTATTTTATAATGGGAAGATTGCCCTTTCCGATTTCTCTCTTTTTCGGCGGATTTTCCGTGAAGTTTTTCACCGATTACACAAACCTTGTACTCATTGCGATTGCCCTCATCTCCGGGGCGTTGCTCCTGTGGCCGGCGATCATCCGGCGTGGCCGCGGCGGCCTTTCCGCCGCCGAAGCCACGCAACTGATCAACCGGCGCAATGCCGTGGTCATCGACCTTCGTTCCACCGAGGATTTCGCCAAAGGTCATCTTCCGTCGGCACGCCACGTCGAGTTCGCAGAGTTGCAGGCGAAAGCCGGCCAGCTCGTGAAGAACAAGAGCAACCCGGTGCTGCTGGTGTGCCAGACCGGCCAGCAGTCGAACAAGGCAGTGCGCGTCGTTCAGGATGCGGGCTACGCCGAAGTCCACGTGTTGCAGGGCGGGCTCAACGCCTGGCAGCAGGCCGGCATGCCGGTCGTGAAACAAGGAGTTGCGAAGTGAACAAAGTGATCATGTACAGCACGCAGGTGTGTCCGTATTGCCAGATGGCCGAACGTCTTTTAAAGTCGCGCGGCGTCGACCACGTTGAAAAAGTGCTCATCGACAAAGACCCGACCCGCCGTCAGGAAATGATGACGCGCACCGGGCGGCGGACCGTGCCGCAGGTGTACATCGGCGAGACGCATGTTGGCGGCTACGACGATCTTTCCGCGCTCGATCGCGCGGGCGGTCTGACGCCGCTGCTCGAAGCGGCCGTGTAACGTAGCGGCCCGCGTCGCCTTGACCGGCGAGCCGCCGTACGTTTGACGCGGCTCGCCAGAAAATCCGGCGGACCATCGGTGATGGCCCGCCGTTATGAATTTATCCAGGAACCATTCAATCATGTCTGACGAGAACAACCAGCCGTTCTTCAATATCCAGCGCATTTACCTGAAGGACATGTCGCTCGAGCAGCCGAACTCGCCGGCCATTTTCCTGGAACAGGACATGCCGTCGGTTGAAGTCGAAGTCGACGTGAAGGCTGAGCGCCTCGCCGACACCGTTTTTGAAGTCCTCGTGACCGGCACGGTCACCGCCAAGGTCAACGACAAGGTCGCGTTCCTGATCGAAGCCAAGCAGGCGGGTATTTTCGACATCCGCAACATCCCGGCGGAACAGATCGATCCGCTCGTCGGCATTGCTTGCCCGACGATCCTGTTCCCGTACCTGCGCTCGAACATCGCCGACGCGATCACGCGCGCGGGCTTCCCGCCGATCCATCTCGCCGAAATCAACTTCCAGGCGCTCTACGAGCAGCGCCTCGCGCAGCTCGGCGGCCAGGAAGGCGTGCCCAACGGCAACGCGACCCATTAAGGGACGCGTCCGGTGCCGGGCATGAAGGTCACCGTTCTCGGCGCGGGCGCATGGGGCACCGCGCTCGCGGGCCATCTGGCCGCGCGGCACGACACGGTGCTCTGGGCGCGCGACAGCGCGCTCATCGCGGAGCTTTCCACGACGCAGCAAAACGCCCGCTATCTGGCGGGCGTTTCCTTGCCGCCGGCGCTTCGCTACGAAGCGGATCTTCCGGCCGTGCTCGCGCATTGCGCGGCAGACGACGCGTTGTGCGTCGTCGCCACGCCGGTCGCCGGATTGCGCGGACTGTTTCGCGCGATGCGCGATGCGGGCCGCGTGCCTGCGCACGTCGTGTGGCTGTGCAAGGGTTTCGAGGCAGATACGCAGTTATTGCCGCATCAGGTCGTCGCGGCGGAACTGGCGGGACACGCGAGCAACGGCGTGTTGTCCGGACCGAGTTTCGCGCGTGAGGTCGGGCAAGGGCTGCCGGTTGCGCTGACGGTGGCAAGCGGCGCGGCCGCGTGCCGCGAGCGCACGGTCGCGGCGTTTCATCACGGTGCGATGCGCATTTATACCGGCGACGACCTCGTCGGCGTCGAAGTCGGCGGCGCGGTCAAGAACGTGCTCGCGATCGCGACGGGCATTTCAGATGGCCTCGGCCTCGGCCTCAACGCACGTGCGGCGCTGATCACGCGCGGGCTCGCGGAAATGTCGCGGCTCGGCGTGACGCTCGGCGGCCGGGCGGAAACGTTCACGGGTCTCACGGGTCTCGGCGATCTGATCCTCACCGCGACAGGCGACCTGTCCCGCAACCGGACAGTCGGCGTGCAACTCGCCTCGGGTCGCACGCTCGACGATATTCTTGGCGGCCTCGGTCATGTGGCCGAAGGCGTGCGATGCGCGCAGGCGGTGCTGGCCATCGCCCGCGCGCATGCCATCGAAATGCCGATCACACAGGCGGTTTGCGCCGTGCTGTTCGACGGTGTCGCGCCACGCGACGCCGTCAGCGCGCTTTTGCGCCGGGATTCGAAGGCCGAATAGTTCCGGCGTCCGGCGCCGTGTTCCCGACGCCGGATTTCCACCTCATTCTCTCCATTCCCGCGCGCGGTTCCGAACCGCTGCGTTACCCTGTTGTCGATGTGAAGACAGGCGTGCGGATATGGAGGTTTCCATGCTCCCGATCGGTCAATGCAGGCTCGAAGCGCGGGTCGTCGATATCACGACGCTCGCCGTCGATGCAATCGTCAACGCGGCGAATACGTCGTTGCTGGGCGGAGGTGGCGTCGATGGCGCGATCCATCGGGCCGCGGGGCGCGACCTGCTACGCGAATGCGAGACGCTCGGCGGCTGCGCCACCGGCAACGCGAAGCTCACCGCTGGCTACCGGCTTCCCGCGAAACACGTGATTCACGCAGTGGGCCCGGTGTGGGGCGGCGGCGGTCACGGCGAGGCGGAACTGCTCGCTTCCTGCTATCGACGTTCGATGGAACTCGCGCAAGACGCGCATTGCGTGAGCATCGCGTTTCCCGCCATCAGTTGCGGCGTTTATCGCTTCCCTGCACAGCAGGCGGTACGGATCGCCGTGAGCACAGTGATCGCAACCTTGCAGCAGGCAGCCGGTTCGATCAGTCACGTAACGTTCGCCTGCTTCGACGACCCGATGTTCCAGCTATACGAACGCGAGCTGAACGGCCGTCAGGCGCCGCCGTCGAAGCCTGCCTGACGCCACGCTTCGAACACGACCACAGCCACGGTATTCGACAGGTTCAGGCTGCGGTTGCCAGGCCGCATCGGCAGGCGCACACGCTGTTCGCCTGCGAATTGCGACAACACCTGATCGGGTAGCCCGCGCGTCTCGGCGCCAAACACGAACCAGTCGCCCGGCAGAAACGCGTGATCGTGAAAGCGCCCCGAGCCGCGCGTCGTGAACGCGAACATGCGCGCGGCATCGGGCGACTCGGCGGCGATGAACGCATCCCAGCTGGCATGCACGTGCATCTGCGCGTACTCGTGATAGTCGAGGCCGGCGCGGCGCATCTTCGTGTCGTCGAGCGGAAAGCCGAGCGGTTCGATCAGATGCAGCCGCGCGCCGGTGTTCGCGCACAGGCGGATCACGTTGCCGGTATTCGGCGGAATTTCGGGCTCGACGAGAACGACGTTGAACATGGTTTGAACAGGTTGAAAGCTAGTTTTTCGGTGTGCGCAGCGCGGTGAAGCAGGTGACGCGTCGTGCGCCTGCCTGCCTGAGCGTACGCGCGACAGCTTCGAGCGTGGCGCCCGAGGTCATCACGTCGTCGACAATGCCGACGTGCAGCCCGGCCACGGGTTTTGCCACGGCAAACGCGCGCCCGACGTTGTCGCGCCGCGCATCCAGATCGAGCCGCGACTGCGGCGCGGTATCGATGATGCGCCGGATCAGCGTCGCGTCGCGCCGTATTTCCAGTGCATCGGCGAGCGGCCTGGCGATTTCCCACGCCTGGTTGTACCCACGCGCGACCAGCCGACGGCGTGCAAGCGGGACGGGCGCGATCACGTCGGGGCGCGAGCCGGTTTCGAGCGAATCTCCGGCGAGGCGCGCGAGCCGTTCGCCGAACTCGCGGGCCAGCATCAGCCGCGCGCGAAACTTCAGCCCGAGCGCCAGCGAATCGAGCGGCGCACGATAATCGGCGAGCGCGAAGGTCGCGTCGAATGCGGGCGGCGAGGTGACGCAGTCGCCGCAACGATAGCGGTCGCCCTTCGGGCTGCGTCGCCGCGCCGAAACCGCGAGCGGAATCGCGCAGACCGTGCAGCGCAGACGCGCTTCGTTCCAGTACGCCGCGTCGCAGCCGTCGCATAACGTTCGCTGCGACAAATTGCCGCACAGACCGCAGAGCGTCGGCAACGCGAACGCCGTCACCTGCTGGCACAGTGAGCGAACCTGACGCGAGACGATCGCGAAACGGCTTCGCGACGACGGGGAAACGAACGTGACCGGCATGGCTGAATGTGCCCGCAAAGGCCTCCTGCACTGAACCAAAGGGAGCGAGCGAGTATACTTCGCACTCTTCGTCCGTTCGACCGCCATGCCCCCAACTTCCGCCAAAACCAGCCGTCCGGCCTACGATTCGCGGCGTTTGCGACGGATTTTCGACCGCCGCGCCGCGACTTTCGACGAAGTCGCGTTCCTGCCGCGCGAAATCGCGCAACGCATGCGCGAGCGTCTCGACTTCATCAAGATGAGTCCGGCGAGCGTGCTCGATGCAGGCTGCGGCGCGGGCGACGATCTTCCCCTGCTGCGCGAGCGGTTCCCCGAAGCGCCGGTATTCGGCACCGACCTGTCGCACGCGATGTTGCGCCGCGCATTGCATCACGACGCTGGCGACACCAGCTGGCGACGCTTTCTGCCGGCATCGATCGGCAAGGCGCTGGGTGTGCGCGGTCCGCGTTTCGCCCAGGCCGATTTCTCGGCGTTGCCGTTCGCGCATGGCGCGTTCGAGTTCGTCTGGTCCAACCTGGCGCTGCACTGGCATTCGCGGCCCGATCTCGTCTTTCCCGAGTGGCAGCGTGTTCTGAAGGTGAACGGTCTGCTGATGTTCAGCACGGTCGGCCCCGACACGCTCAAGGAGCTGCGGGGCGCGTGGGCCGAAGTCGAGGCGTCGCACGGCGTGAGTTCGCGCGCGCATGTGATCGACTTCGTCGATATGCACGATCTTGGCGACATGCTCGTCGAGAGCGGATTCGAGATCCCGGTCATGGACCAGGAAGTGCTCACCATTACCTACAGGTCGCCAGAGTCGCTGCTCGCGGATGTGCGCCGCTGGGGCGCCTATCCGTTCGAGCGCGAAGCCGCTTCGCCGGGCACGTCGAGGCGCCTGCACAAGGCGCTGCTGTCGGCGCTCGAAGCCCGCCGGCGGCCCGACGGCACGATCGCGCTCACCTTCGAAGTCATCTACGGGCACGCATGGAAAGCCGTGCCGCGGACCACGGCCGAAGGCCACGGTATCGTGCGGATCGAGGACATCGGACGAGGTTCATCGAAGAATCGGTGACGCGGTAAAGAGGACATCTGTTATGTCTGAAATTACCGCTGCGCGAGACGTCAACGAGGTGCGTCAAAACGGCGCAGAGGCTTGTCGCGACTGGCTTGCAAGCCGATGGTGCATTGCTTGTGGATGCCATTGAACGCGCCTATAATGCGTCAGTTTGTCGCCCGGAGTTCCCACATCTGGTGCGGCAGATCAAGGCAGGAAAAGAGAGAAATCAGGCCGAAAGCGCCGAAAGTGGCAGTGTCGGTGCAGTGCCCGGCACGTTGCGAGGCGCAGGGAGGCAGCGATGGAAGCGACAGGTCTGCTGGCGGATTCAGAACTGGTCCTGAAAGACTGGACCATGAAGCGCAACTGTTCGGTTTCGCCGCGGCAGTTTGTTGGCTTCTATGTATCGCTTGCGCTGGTTTCGTCGGCGATCGCTTTCATGCTTTTGCTGTGCGGCGCGTGGCTGGTGTTACCGTTCACGGGTATCGAGCTGCTGACGGTAGGTGTCGCGTTTGCCATCTATGCGCGCCACGCTGTGGATTACGAACGCATCCGGCTCTATCCGAACCGGCTGCTGATCGAGCAGGTGAGTGCGGAACAGGTCACGCAATTCGAATTCAATCCGCGCTGGGTGCGGGTCGAAGCCGGAGCGACACCACGTGACCGGATCACGCTGGTGTCGCGTGGTCAGGCGGTGATGGTCGGGCAGCATCTCGCGCAGTACCGGCGTGCCCAGTTCGCCGGCGAATTGCGAGCATGGCTTGGACGGTGCGACTAGATACACCGCACCGTATGCCGTTCCCGGAGCGAGCGGAAAATGCGCGGTTAAAAGCGCGGAAAGCCTTCCAGCGGGGTCGAGGGTTTGAATGGAAAATTTGGGTAAGGAAGCTATGAAAACAATCAAGCGAGCCCTCATGGGCGTGCTGGCGTTTAGCGGTCTGTTCTTCGCCGGTGCGGCCATGGCAGTCGGCGATAGTCCGGGCGGCCCAGCCGTCAACGAGATCAATCTCCAGCCGCCTGCGACAAAAATCGCTGAGGAGCTCTACAGCCTCCACACGTTCATGCTGATTCTCTGCACGGTGATCTTCATCGGCGTGTTCGGCGTGATGTTCTATTCGGTCTTTGCTCACCGCAAATCGAAGGGCCACAAAGCCGCCAATTTCCACGAAAGCACCACCGTCGAAATCATCTGGACGATCGTGCCGTTCATCATCGTCGTTCTGATGGCGCTGCCCGCCACCAAAACCGTCGTTGCGATGAAGGACACGACCAACGCCGATCTCACCGTCAAGGTCACCGGCTACCAGTGGAAGTGGGGCTACGACTACGTGAAAGGCCCGGGCGAGGGCATCAGCTTCCTTTCCACGCTGGCCACGCCGCGTGCTGAAACGGATGGCCGCCAGCCGATTTCCGATACGTATCTGCAGGAAGTCGACAACCCGCTCGTCGTGCCGGTCAACAAGAAGATCCGGATCATCACCACCGCGAACGACGTCGTTCACTCCTGGTACGTGCCGGCCTTCGGCGTGAAGCAGGATGCGATTCCGGGCTTCGTGCGCGACACGTGGTTCAAGGCCGACAAAACGGGCACCTTCCGTGGCTTCTGCACCGAACTTTGCGGCAAGGAACACGCGTTCATGCCGGTCGTCGTGACGGTCCTGTCGGCAGAAGACTACGCAGCGTGGGTCGACAACGAAAAGAAGAAGATGGCCGCCGGCGCCGACGATCCGAACAAGACGTACACGCTCGCCGAACTGATGGCGCGCGGCAGCAAGGTCTACGCGGCGAACTGCGCGGTCTGCCACCAGCCGAACGGCAAGGGCGCGGGCGCATTCCCGGCGCTCGACGGCAGCAAGATCGCCAACGGTCCGATCGCGGAACACGTCAGTCTCGTGCTGAAGGGCAAGAACGCGATGCCTTCGTGGGCGCCGACGTTGAGCGACGTCGAGATCGCTTCGGTTATCACGTACGAACGTAACTCATGGGGCAACCACACCGGCGACATCCTGCAGCCGAAGCAGGTCGCCGACGCCCGTAACGGCAAGCTGCCGGAAGGCGGCAACCATCTGGCCGACGCGGGCGCGGGCGCAGCAGCCGGCGCGAGCGACGCCGCCGCGGCCAGCGGCGCCGAAGCGGCTTCGGGCGCGGCGCCAGCATCGGCGGGTGCAGCAGGCCCGGACAGCGCGGCTTCGGCTCCGCAGGCTGGTCTGCCGGCAAGCGTCTACTTCGAGACGGGCAAGAGCGCGCTGCCGGCCGACGCGAAAGCGGCGGTGGACGCAGCGGCAGCCTGGGCGAAGGCGCATCCTGACGCGATGTTCACGCTGTCGGGGTTCACCGACAAGACAGGTTCGGCCGACGCCAACGCGAAGCTGGCCAAAAGCCGTGCGCTCGCTGTGCGTGACGCGCTGAAGGCCGCGGGCATCGCCGAAGACCACATTATTCTGAAGAAGCCGGAAACGATCACGGGCGGTGCTGACGCGAAAGAAGCCCGGCGTGTCGAGATCAGCGCAGCGGCCTGACGTGTCACGGTCAGCATTGCAGTATTCGTTTTAGGAGATTGTCATGTCTAGCATCGGACACGATGTAGCCGCTGGTCACGAGCACGGCGACCACGCCCATGAGTTGCCGCACGGCTGGCGTCGCTGGCTGCACGCCACCAACCACAAGGATATCGGTACGCTGTACCTGATCTTCTCGTTCGTCATGTTCCTGTCCGGGGGCGTGATGGCGCTGGCGATCCGCGCCGAACTGTTCGAGCCGGGTCTGCAGATCATGCGTCCCGAGTTCTTCAACCAGTTGACCACCATGCACGGCCTGATCATGGTGTTCGGCGCGATCATGCCGGCGTTCGTCGGCTTCGCGAACTGGATGGTGCCGCTGCAGATCGGCGCATCGGACATGGCCTTCGCGCGGATGAACAACTTCAGCTTCTGGCTCCTGCCGGTCGCGGCCGTGCTGCTGATCAGCTCGTTCTTCGCACCGGGCGGCGCGACCGCCGCGGGCTGGACGCTGTATGCACCGCTGTCCACCCAGATGGGCCCGGGCATGGACTTTGCGATTTTCGCGATCCACTTGATGGGTGCCTCGTCGATCATGGGCGGTATCAACATCGTCGTGACGATCCTGAACATGCGCGCACCGGGCATGACGCTGATGAAGATGCCGATGTTCGCGTGGACGTGGCTCATCACCGCCTACCTGCTGATCGCCGTGATGCCGGTTCTGGCTGGCGCGATCACGATGGTGCTGTTCGACCGTCACTTCGGTACGTCGTTCTTCAGCGCGGCTGGCGGCGGCGATCCGGTGATGTACCAGCACATCTTCTGGTTCTTCGGTCACCCGGAGGTGTACATCATGATCTTGCCGGCGTTCGGGATCGTTTCGCAGGTGATTCCGGCCTTCGCCCGCAAGCCGCTGTTCGGCTATAGCTCGATGGTGTACGCAACGGCTTCGATCGCGATCCTGTCCTTCATGGTCTGGGCGCACCACATGTTCGCAACCGGCATGCCGGTGACGGGCCAGCTGTTCTTCATGTACGCGACGATGCTGATCGCCGTGCCGACGGGCGTGAAGGTGTTCAACTGGGTTGCCACGATGTGGCGCGGTTCGCTCTCCTTCGAAACGCCGATGCTGTTCGCGGTGGGCTTCCTGTTCGTGTTCACGTTCGGCGGCCTGACGGGCCTGATGCTCGCGATGGCACCGCTTGACATCCAGTATCACGGTACCTATTTCGTGGTCGCCCACTTCCACTACGTGCTGGTGGCGGGGTCGCTATTCGGTCTCTTCTCCGGCTGGTACTACTGGTCGCCGAAGTGGACCGGCTGGATGTACAACGAGACGCGCGGCAAGATCCACTTCTGGGCGTCGATGATCTTCTTCAACCTCGCGTTCCTGCCGATGCACTTCGTGGGTCTCGCCGGCATGCCGCGTCGTTACGCCGACTACCCGGCGCAGTTCACCGACTGGAACCAGGTTGTGTCGATTGGCGCGTTCGGCTTCGGTCTGGCACAGGTGTACTTCCTGTTCGCCGTCGCGCTGCCGGCCTACCGCGGCGGTGGCGAACTCGAGAAGGCACCGGACAAGCCGTGGGACGGCGCAACGGGCCTCGAATGGACCGTGCCGAGCCCGGCTCCATTCCACACGTTCGAAAACCCGCCGACCGTCGAATAAGACGCTTCGGTCAATGCCTCCCGGTCCGGTCGGAAGCCGTCTGGACCGCGAGGCCAGACGGGCGGTGGCCGCGTAGCCGCCAGGTCAAGGTACCCAGAAATTGAGCATGACCCGGAATTCACAGCAAAGACGTACTCCCGAGCAGATTCGCGCGGGCAACAAACGGCTGGGTTTGATCCTGCTCGTCGTGGTGATTGCCTTCTTTACGGCTGCGGTGATCAAGCAGGTCTGGTTTAGTTGACCGCGTTGTCTGAACCTGCCCAGGCAGCGTGATTGAGGAAGTTCGATGTCGAAGCACCCGCCGGCCGAGGCCGACCGCTCTTTTAACCGTTCGATGCTGATCAAGCTGTTCATCGTCGCGCTGATGATGTTCGGCTTCGGGTTCGCGCTGGTGCCAATGTATCGCGCGATCTGTCAGGTTACGGGTATCAACAACCTTGTGCAGCGCGATGCAACGGAGCGTGAGGCGAAGAATACGCAGGTCGACATGAGCCGCACGATTTCGATCGAATTCGATGCGAACGCGCGCGGCCCGCTCGGTTTCAAGCCGGAACAGCACAGTATGGACGTGCATCCAGGCGAAGTAACAACGGTGATGTACCAGGTCAGCAACGAACAGGCGCGCACGGTTCATGCGCAGGCGATTCCGAGCTACGCGCCGCGCGAGGCGACCGAGTACTTCAAGAAGATCGAGTGTTTCTGTTTCACGCAGCAGACGCTGGCTGCCAACGAAACGAAGCGGTTACCGGTGGTGTTCGTCGTCGATCCGAAACTGCCGAAGGATGTGAAGACGATCACGCTGTCGTACACGTTCTTTGAACTGAATACGCCGGCGCCGACAACGAAGGACACCGCGAACCAGGCGGCTGCGGACACCCGGGCGCGGAACCCCGCCTGACGGCGTGCGATAGAGGCGGAGGAAGACGGCGAATGAGCGACAACGGTAGGCGCAGAAGCAGTTTTGGGCAATCGCTGAGGGCGGTGTTGTGGTCGTTTCTGGGGGTGCGCAAACGGCGCGATCTCGAAGCCGACGCCACCCAGCTCAATCCGCTGCATGTGGTTGTCGCAGCAGTGATCTGCGCGGCGATCTTCATTGGCGTGCTGATCTTCGTGGTGCGCCTTGTGGTCGGATAAAGCTGTACCGGATGAAAGCGGGCAGCGCGGGTCCAGGAAGACCCATGAATTAGCGTGAAACGGTGCGGTATCCACGCGCCGTCGAAGATAAAACCGGAACCAACCGGACCAAGCGGAACAACTGGACTGAAGTGGAGAATCAAGAATGAGCGGTCAAAACGAGAGCCCGTACTATTTCGTACCGCATCCGTCGCGGCACCCGATCAGCGCGGCGGTCGGGCTGCTGGTCATGCTCGGATCGCTTGCGTCGTGGATCAACGACGCGAGCTGGGGGCCCCTCGGCGTGGCCGTCGGCCTGCTGTGGCTGCTCTTCACGTTGTGGCACTGGTTCGGCGACGCCATCTCCGAATCGGAAAGCGGCATGTACGGCAAGCGTGTCGACGCATCGTACCGCTGGAGCATGAGCTGGTTCATCTTCTCCGAAGTGATGTTCTTCGGCGCGTTCTTCGGTGCGCTGTTCTATGCGCGCGAAATCGCGCTGCATCAGCTCGGCAGCCTCGACTACAAGCTGATCTGGCCGGATTTCTCGGCGGTGTGGCCGAACAATGGTCCTGCTGCGCTCGTCTCGCACTTCAAGTCGATGCAGCCGTGGCCGGTGCCGACCATCAACACTGCGTTGCTGCTGTCGTCGGGCGCGACGCTGACCGTGTCGCACCATGCGCTGCGTGAGGATCATCGTCGCAAGGCAATCGCCTGGCTCGCCGCGACGCTCGTGCTCGGCGTCAGCTTCCTGTTCCTTCAGGCCTTCGAATATTTCCACGCGTACAACGAACTGAACCTGACGCTGGCTTCGGGCGTGTATGGCTCGACGTTCTTC
Source organism: Paraburkholderia sartisoli (assembly GCF_900107685.1). Lineage (GTDB taxonomy): Bacteria > Pseudomonadota > Gammaproteobacteria > Burkholderiales > Burkholderiaceae > Paraburkholderia > Paraburkholderia sartisoli. Next base: position 187,472 of record NZ_FNRQ01000001.1, read on the forward strand.
CTGCTGACCGGCTTCCACGGCTTCCACGTGTTCCTCGGCGGCACGATGCTGGCGGTCGTTCTGGTGCGCATGATCCGCGGCCATTTCACGGCGGATCATCACTTCGCGTTCGAAGGCGCGGCCTGGTACTGGCACTTTGTGGACGTCGTGTGGCTTGGGCTGTACGTTGTCGTGTACTGGCTGTAAAGCTGTCGGGCCTGCATCGGCGTTTATTTCGCGGATGCGGCCTGCCGCGCCTCGGGTGGTTCGAACGAAGCGCGGAAAAATGAATGGTCAGGTAGTAAGCCGTATTGACGCAGCGCCGCCCTCGACCCTGTCAGGGCGGCGTTTTTGCTTCGTGGGCCGGGCGACGTGACGGGCTTTATCGTGAGCACGACTCAGTGCCCAGGGTCAGGTGAGCGCGCTGGATGTCACAGCGAGCCGGCAGGCGCCAGTGAGCGCCCGCCGAAACATCAGCGGCCGAGCGGAATGCCGGTCGACTGGATCCAGCCCATCCAGTGTGCGAACAGGATGAACAGGAAAAGCGAGATCGAGAGGCCGACGCGCGTGGCGAGCGACCAGACCATCCGCTTCGACTGGCCCCGGTCGTGCATCATGAAATACAGCGCCGAAGCCATGCTGGCGATGATGAGGACGAAGGCGATGGGAATGAGGATATGCATGGAACCCGTTGACGGTCAGGAACGTGTACGTAAGACGCTCATTATCTCACCGTGTATTGCGAGGCGTGTGCCCGCAGGTGGTGTGCGATGAAGTTTCGGCTTGTCCCCGTCGTGCTGATTCTGATCGTCGTCGCCGTGACGGTGCGGCTGGGTTTCTGGCAGCGCGACCGCGCGCATCAGAAGGAAGCGCTGCAGGCGCACATCATGCAGTTCGAACACGCGCCGGCACAAACGATTACCGCCGCGCCCGTCGCGTTGAAGGACATCGAGTTCCATCGCGTGCGCGCGCTTGGCAGCTTCGTGCCGGAGAAGGTCGTGTACCTGGACAATCGACCGTATAACGACCAGCCCGGCTTTTACGTCGTGATGCCCTTTAAACTGCATGATGGCGGCTACGTGCTCGTCAATCGCGGCTGGTTGCCGCGCAACATGAACGACCGCACGGAAATAAAGCCGTTCGTCACGCCGAAGGGCGAGATCGAAATCGAGGGCATCGCGCGTGCCGATGCGAGCAAGGCTTATGAGCTGGGTCAAGGAGGATCGGCCGCGCATCAGCAGATTCGCCAGAATCTCGACGTCAACGCCTACGCAACTGAAACGGGCCTGACGCTGCAACCGTTCGTGATCCAGCAACTGAGCGACGACGGCGACACGCTCGTGCGCGACTGGCCGGTGCCCGCGACGGGTGTCGAGACGAACTATGGCTACATGTTCCAGTGGTGGGGCATGGCCGCCGCGGCGATCGGATTCGGGCTGTACGCGGCCCGTCGCGCCGCGAAGAAAGAGCACGCGCCCAGCGCGTAAATGCATCGCGTGCGACGACATGTCGCGGGTCGTTACCGGCCGTCATCGCGCAATCATGGAAAGAGGTCCAGTAGTGTCGACGCAATCTCCCCGTTCCCCGCAATCCGGAAAAGCCGCGCAGCGCGGCCAGCCGGCTTCCAAAGACGCATCGAACGGCACGCCGCCCGCACGCCGGGGCTCGTGGCAACGCGGCCGCTGGATGATGCTGCTGATCGCGTTCATCTGCGCGGCGCCCGTGATCGCGTCGTACATCACGTACTACGTGATCAAGCCGAAGGGCGGCACGACGAGTTACGGCACGCTCGTCGAACCGCAGCGTCCGATTCCCGACTCGCTCACCGTTATCGGCGAAGACGGCAAGCCAATGCCGCTCACGTCGCTGCGCGGTCGCTGGCTGCTGGTCTCGGTGGACGGCAGCGCGTGTGACAAGGCCTGCGTCACGAAGCTGTATTTCATGCGCCAGATCCGCGCGACGCAGGGTGGCGAGCGCGAGCGCGTCGTCAATGTGTGGCTGCGCACCGATTCGTCGGCTGTTCCGGATGTCGTCAAACACGCCTACGACGACACCGACATGCTGATCGCCGATCCGTCCGCCGTGGCCGCATGGCTGCCGGTGGACAGCGGCACGAAACTGACCGACCACATTTTCGTGGTCGATCCGAACGGCAATCTGATGATGCGGTTTCCGAAAGATCCGGACCCGAGCAAGATCAGGAGCGACGTGACGAAGCTGCTCAAGTGGTCGAGTATCGGCTGATGTGATGGTGCGGCGCCCGCGCCGTGGCGCACCGTTTTTCGCGAGAAGGGTAGAGAGATGTTTGTTTTGCAACTCGGCCTGATTGGTCTGTGCATTGCGCTGTTGCCGCTGTCGTACGTCTGGGTCAAGGCCGACGACAACAAGTTTCGCAAGCTTGTCTGGATCACGACGTTCCTGACGCTCGACCTCGTGATGTTCGGCGGTTTCACGCGGCTGACCGATTCGGGCCTCGGCTGTCCGGACTGGCCGGGCTGCTACGGTACGTCGTCGCCGTTCATCGCGCATGCCGCGATCCGTGCCGCGCATCAGGCGATGCCGGACGGGCCGGTGAGCATGTCGAAGGCGTGGATCGAAATGATCCACCGCTACTTCGCGATGGCGATCGGCGTGCTGATCATCGCGCAGACACTGATCGCGTGGACGGCGAAGCTGCGTCGCCGGCCGCTGCACGTGTCGCCGTGGTGGCCGACTTCGCTGTTGCTGCTGATCCTCGTGCAAGGCGCGTTCGGCGCGTGGACGGTGACGATGAAGCTGCAGCCCGCGATCGTGACGACGCACCTGCTGCTCGGCCTCGCGCTGCTCGGCACGCTCGGCTGGCTGGCGGCGCGCCAGACGCCGCTGCCTGCCTTTGAGCCCGAAGCCGCGCGCTGGCGCGCGGCCGCGCTCGCCGCGCTGGTTCTGCTGATCGTGCAGATCGCGCTGGGCGGCTGGGTGAGCACGAACTACGCGGTTCTCGCATGTACCGATTTCCCGACCTGCAACGGGCAGTGGATTCCGCCGATGAACTTCGAGCGCGGCTTTCACCTGTGGCGTGCGCTCGGCATGACCGGCGACGGCGACTTCATCACGCAGGACGCACTGGTTGCGATTCACTGGACGCATCGCACGTTCGCGCTCGTCGTGATCGCGTATCTCGTGTGGTTCGCGCTGAAAGTGCGCCGCTTCGAATCGTTGCGGCGGCCGGCGAACGGCGTGTTGCTGGTCGTCGCGATCCAGTTCATCACGGGCCTGTCGAACATCGTCCTGCAATGGCCGCTGCCCATTGCAGTCGCCCATAACGGCGGCGCCGCGATCCTGCTGCTGCTGCTCGTTATGCTAAACTTTCGAATCGCTTATAGCCGTCCCGGCCGCGCCGTGTTGCCCGCGCGCGATGCCGCGCCAGCGTGACCCCACATGGACAGCACAACTCTTCCCCAGCATCCCGGTAGCCGGATCTCCCAGTACATCGCGCTGACGAAGCCGCGTGTCACGCAGCTCGCCGTTTTCTGCGCGGTCATCGGCATGTTCCTGTCGACGCCCGGCATGGTGCCGTGGAAGCCGCTGATCGGCGGCACGATCGGCATCTGGTTGCTGGCCGCCGGCGCATTTGCGATCAACTGCCTCGTCGAACAGAAAATCGACGCGAAGATGCGTCGCACCGCATGGCGTCCGTCCGCGCGCGGCGAGATCACCACGACGCAGATCCTCGTGTTTTCGGCCGTGCTCGGCAGCCTCGGCATGTGGACGCTCTACACGTTCGCCAACCCGCTGACGATGTGGCTCACGGTGGCCACGTTTGTCGGCTACGCGGTCATCTATACGCTGCTGCTCAAGCCCGCCACGCCGCAGAACATCGTGATCGGCGGCGCATCGGGCGCGATGCCGCCCGCGCTCGGCTGGGCGGCCGTCACCGGTCACGTGCCGGGCGACGCGTGGATTCTCGTGCTGATCATCTTCGTCTGGACGCCGCCGCATTTCTGGGCGCTCGCGCTTTACCGCCGCAAGGATTACGAAAACGCCGGCCTGCCGATGCTGCCCAACACGCACGGCGAGCAGTACACGCGTCTGCACATCCTGCTCTATACGGTGATTCTTTTCGCCGTCACGCTGATGCCGTTCGTTTCCGGCATGAGCGGCGCCCTGTATCTCGCGGCGGCCGTGGTGCTCGGCGCCGTGTTTCTCGGCTATGCGTGGAAAATCTATCGGGAATATTCCGACGCGCTCGCCCGTAAAACCTTCCGTTACTCGATCGTTTATCTGTCGCTGCTGTTCCTGGCGCTTCTGGTCGACCACTACGCTCGCGTCCTTGTCGGCGCATAACACCATGCTCACACTCAGGCTTGCGCGCGCTGCGCGCGTCGCCGTGGCAGCCTGCGCGCTTGGCGGCGCGCTGTTGATGGCTGGCTGCAACAAGGCGCCCGCGTTCCAGAACCTCGATATCACCGGCAACACGCAGTTCGGCGCCGATTTTTCGTTGCCCGATACGAACGGCAAGACGCGCACCATGGCCGATTTCAAGGGCAAGGTGGTGGTGCTGTTCTTCGGTTACACGCACTGCCCGGATGTCTGCCCGACGACGATGGCCGAACTCTCGCAGGCGCTGCAACAGCTCGGGCCGAAGGATGCAGGGCGCGTGCAGGTGCTGTTCGTAACCGTCGATCCTGAGCGCGATACGCCCGCGCTGCTGGCGCAATACGTGCCGGCGTTCAATCCGACGTTTATCGGCCTGCGGCCGGCCAGCGATGCACAGCTCGTCAAGGTGACGAAGGACTTCCGGGTCTACTACGCGAAGGTGCCGGGCAAGACGCCCGACAGCTACACGATGGATCACACCGCCGCGAGCTATGTGTTCGATCCGGACGGCAAGCTGAGGCTCTTCGCCCGCGACGGGCAGGGCGCCGCGCCCTGGGTGCATGACATCAAGCTGTTGCTCGACTGACGGCTGTTCGACCGGCTGACGCGCGCGAGCGCAGTGCAGCGCGAAATAACGAAACGGCGACGAAACAACAACGAACGGCCGGTGAATCTCACCGGCCGTTGTCTATTGGCGCCGGCGTTTCACGACAGCGCGGGCAGATTCAGCCCCGGGGCGAGCCGCGTGACCTTGAATTCCTCGACGGCGTAGGTGGCGAGCTGCTGCTGCGCGAATGGATCGGTGGCGAGGATGGCGTCCAGCCGTTCCCGCCCGATTCGCGCGGCAAGAATGATCCCGCCCGTGCGCGGCAACTTCGGCCCGGCGGCGATAAACACGCCTGCATTGAATTGTTGTTCGAGGAATGCGCGGTGCGCTTCGAGCGCGTCGTCGACGCGATCGAGCGGTGCCGTGTAGGTGATATTGACGACGTACATGAAAGCTCCTGAAAAATGGACCGGCGCAGCCCGCCGGCGCTTCGTCATTATCGTTCAGCGCGAAAACCGGTGCCGCCGGATCCGGGCGATACATCCGGACGGTGTGTCCGTGGCAGCCGTTCTGGCCGTGTCTCTGTTTCTCTCAAGTTGGTGAAGCTTTCAGCCGTTATACAGCTTGCAATCGTTTGCGCCCAAAAGGCGCGAGCGGATGTGAACTGGAAGAAACCACACGAAAGAGACCAACACAATGAGCAGGATGAGTCTGAACCGCAAGCTGTGGCTGGCGCTTGCGCTCGTATGGCTGGGGTTGCTGGGCGTCGGGCTATGGAGCGCGGTCGAGACGCGCGGCACCATGCTCGTCGAGCGCAAGGCCGGTATGGTGAACCTCGTCGAGGCGGCGCAGGGCGTCGTCAACGGTTATTACACGCAGGCGCAGAGCGGCAAGCTGAGCGAAGCCGACGCGCAGCGCGAAGCGCTCGCGCGTCTCGCGACCATGCGCTACGGTGAATCCGGATACCTCTTCGTGATGGATTCGAAGCCGACCGTGCTGATGCATCCGACGTTGCCGCAAATGAACGGCAAATCCGTCGGCGACTTCAAGGATCCGGACGGCAAGCTGCTCTACGTCTCGATCGTCGATGCGGCGAAGGCCACCGGCCGTGGTTTCGCCGAGTATCGTGGCCGCTTGCCGCACAGCGAAACGGCGGTGCCGAAGATCAGCTACGTGGTGCATTTCGCGCCGTGGGACTGGAACATCACGAGCGGCGTTTTTATCCGCGACATCGACACGACGTACTATCAAACGCTGCTCGGTCACCTGATCGTGGTGCTTCTGATCGGCGCGGTGATTTCGGTGGCGATGGTGCTGATCATCCGCAACGTGCGTGGCAGCCTCGGCGGTGAGCCTGAGCTCGCGGCGCGTCTTGCCGGCAGCATCGCACAGGGCGATCTGACGCAGACCGTCGTGCTGCGCCCGAACGACACCACCAGCATGATGGCCGCGATGAGCCAGATGCAGGCGCGCCTGCAACGGACGATCGGCGAGATTCGCCGCTCGGCGGAATCGATTGCATCGGCGACGCAGCAGATCGCGACCGGCAACAGCGACCTGTCGCAGCGCACGGAGCAACAGGCCGCATCGCTGCAGGAAACGGCCGCGAGCATGGAGCAGTTGACGGCGACCGTGAAGCAGAACGCCGACAACGCGCGTCAGGCGAGTGGACTCGCGCACAACGCGTCGGATATCGCGACGCGCGGCAATGACGTCGTGAGCCGCGTGATCGGCACGATGAGCGAGATCAACGAAAGCTCGCACAAGATTTCCGACATCATCGGCGTGATCGAAGGTATCGCCTTCCAGACCAACATTCTCGCGTTGAACGCCGCGGTGGAAGCGGCGCGTGCCGGTGAGCAGGGACGCGGCTTCGCGGTGGTGGCGGGCGAAGTGCGCAGTCTCGCGCAGCGTTCGGCGACCGCGGCGAAGGAAATCAAGCAGCTGATCGGCGACTCGGTGGAACGCGTACACAACGGCTCGGAGCTCGTCGGCCAGGCCGGTTCGACGATGGGCGAAATCCTGCAGGCGGTGCGTCGCGTGACCGACATCATGGGCGAGATCGCGGCGGCATCCGAAGAACAGAGCAGCGGCATTTCGCAGGTCGGCCGCGCGGTCACGCAGATGGACGAAGTCACGCAGCAGAACGCGGCGCTCGTCGAGGAAGCGGCCGCCGGTGCGGCTTCCCTGCAGGATCAGGCGGCGCGTCTGCACGACACCGTGAGCGCGTTCCGTGTCGAAGGACAGGCGGACCGCGTCGAGCCGTCCGCGCGTGTCGCCGCGCGCGCCCTGCAATCGTCGACGACGCGTGCAACTGCATCCGCGTCCACGGCTACGCGCCCGACCGCAAGCGCAAGCGCAGGCACGGCGGCAAAGCCCGCGCCGAAGCCCGCCGCGCGCGACCATGCCATCGGCGCCAACGCAGCCCGCGACACGACGAACACCGCGAAGTCGCCGGTGGACGCGATTGCAGCCAAAGCCGCCGCGTCCGGCGACGACTGGACGACGTTCTGATTCACGCTTCACCCAGACGGGCCGCCGGTGAACCAGCGGCCCGCTGTCCGATACCCCTCGCTTTTCCCTTCATCCGCTTTGCTTTCCACGTCTGGCCCGCATACCCATATGCCATCGCGATATTTCCCTTCGCATGGGGCGTATGAGACCATTTGGGGTCCAGCGGACTGCGAAGGCAGAAGACAGTCCCGGCGCGCCTCTCGCGAACTATCGAAACTGAATCAATGCAACACAATCGGATAATCCATGCAGCGTAGAACACTCCTCAAAACCCTCTCCACCTTCCTCGCGACGGCCGCATTCGCGACCAGCTTCACCGCGCACGCCGACGACAAGGTCATCAAGGTCGGTACGATCAGCGGCCCTGACGCGCAGATCTGGGCGGTCGTGCAGAAAGTCGCGAAGCGCGACGGCCTGAACGTGAAGGTCATCGAATTCAACGACTACGTGCAGCCGAACGCCGCGCTCGACGCGGGCGACCTCGACGCCAACAGCTTCCAGCATCAGCCCTACCTCGACAGCCAGGTCAAACAGCGCGGCTACAAGATCGTGACCGCCGGCCTCACGTACATCTCGCCGCTCGGCATCTATTCGAAGAAGCTGAAGTCGGTGAAGGATCTGCCGCAGGGCGCGAAGGTCGCCGTGCCGAACGATCCGTCGAATGAAAACCGCGCGCTGCTGTTGCTGCAATCGCAGGGCGTGATCAGGCTGAAGGCCGGCGCGGGCACGAACGGCAACAACGCGACGCCGCTCGACGTCGCCGAAAACCCGAAGAAGGTGACGCTGATCGAACTGGACGCGGCGCAATTGCCGCGCTCGCTGTCGGACGTCGACGCTGCCGCGATCAACACGAATTTCGCGCTCGCCGCCGGGCTGCAACCGACCAAAGATGCGATCGCGCTCGAAGACATCCACAGTCCGTACGCGAACCTGATCGCCGTGCGCGCGCAGGACAAGGACAAGCCGTGGGTGAAGAAACTGGTCGCGGCGTATCAGTCGGAAGACGTGCGCCAGTTCATCAAGACGGAGTTCAAGGGCTCGGTCGTGCCGTCATTCTGATTTGCACGCCGTAGCACGCAGGATCGAGGGCAATCCACGATCCTGAACCATCGAGCGGCAAGCAAAAGCGCCACGGGCAACCCTGGCGCTTTTTTGTTGCCCACGACGTAGCCAGACGAAAATTCAGTCGCCAGTCCCCGCAACCGTCGATCAGTTTTCGCCGTGCTGGATCCCGTTGCCGAGCAGCCGCTCGATCAGTTGCATCGCCGCGACGAGCTGCTCCTGTTCCGCCGGATCGAGCCGTATCAACTGCGCGCATACCTCCGCGTTGGCGGCTTCGTCGAGCGGTTCATACGCGGCGCGCCCTGCGTCGGTGAGCGTGAGAAGCGACTGGCGCGCGTCGGCTTCCGAAGGGCGACGCGAAATCAGGTTGCGACGCTCGAAGCCCGTGAGCAGGCGGCTCAGATAGCCGCTGTCGAGGCCCAGATTGCGGGCGAGCGCCGCCGCGGTATTCGCGCGACCCCGCTGCAATTCGTGTAGCACGCGCACCTCGGTCAGCGAGAACGGACTTTTCTGCAGGCGCTCGTGCAGCGCGCCGATGCGCTGCGTATAGAAGCGGTTGAAATGGCGCACCACGTGAGCGCGCTGTCGTACCGCGGAATCATTCAACGCAGGCTCTCCGACGTTTTCTTCGACGATCAAGCCGTCACTCTATATGTGATTCCATCCCTTTTACAAACCAGGGTCAAAAGCGGACGAGGTCGATACGCTGGTATTAAAGAGGTATGTGTTCTGCGCGAACTGGGCTCTTTTGAGGCGGACCAGTGGCGGTTTATGAATGCCAAAATCAGGTCTGTACGGGTAAATCCCGATCCTGTTTCTGCTATCGAAACGCTCTTGAGAGCCATGATAATTCGTTAATTATCAAAATGTTATACTGGTTTCCTGACTCAAGATCGACCGAGTTTGACTGGTATTATGTTGGTTATATAATGGGCTCCAATTTCGACAAGCCGCGCTCTCGTTCCCCGACCGCCGGAGCCCCATGGAAACTCGCTGGTCCGCCCTGATGCCTGACGTGCGTAACGTCACGCCGCTCTACCTGCAACTCGCGCGCAATCTCGCGACGGCGATCCATTGCGGCGTCTGGTCGGCGGGTGAGGCGCTGCCGTCCGAGCGCTCGCTGTCCGACGCCATCGGCGTTTCGCGCATTACCGCGCGCAAGGCGATCGAACTGCTCGTCGAGCAGGGCTTGATCCGCCGCGCGCGGGGCGCCGGCAGCTTCATCACGCCGCGCGTCGAAGATCCGCTCTCCCGTCTCACGGGTTTCACGAAGAAGATGGAGCAGCGCGGCTTTCACCCCGATTCCGTGTGGCTCGAACGCGAGATCCGTTCGGCCAATCGCGAAGAAGTCGTGCATCTCGGCCTGTCGCCGGGCGCACCGGTCGCGAGCCTGCGGCGTCTGCGCCGCGCCGACGGCATCGTGATGGCGGTCGAACACTCGGCGCTGCCCGCTTCGATCGTGCCGGATCCGCAGGCCATCGGCCTGTCGCTTTACAGCTATCTGGAGCAGCGCGGCATGGCCGTGGTACGCGCGTTGCAGCACTTCCGGGCCGTCAACGCAACGAGCGAGATCGCCGGCCTGATGGACATCGAGCCGCGCACCGCGCTGCTCGTGATCACCCGCATCGGCTACAGCGCCGACCAGCGCGCGATCGAACTCACCGACACCTATTGCCGCGACGACTACTACGACTTCGTCGCCGAATTGCGGCAGTAGCGCGGAACAGGAACCAGGCGGAAGCAGTCATGAAAATGCACGACGCATCATCCGAGAGACACATGCTGACCGGAAACATACTCACCACCGATGGCTGGATCAACGGCACGATCGAATTCGAAAACGGCCGCATCACGTCGCTGAAAGGCGAGCGCGCCGATCCTTCGCAGAACGACGATCCGTACATCCTGCCGGGCTTCATCGACCTGCACGTGCATGGCGGCGGCGGCTCCGACGTGATGGAAGCCGGCAACGCGATCGAGACGATCACCCGCACGCACGCGCGCTTCGGTACGACGAGCCTGCTCGCCACCACGATGACCGCGCCGCGCGCCGAACTGATGAACGTTGTCGCGAATCTCGGCGACGTGGTGCGCGTGCGCACGCCGGGCGGTGCCCGCGTGCTCGGCGTGCATCTGGAAGGTCCATACATCAACCCGGGCAAGCTTGGCGCGCAGCCGGACGCCGCGGTCTCCGCGGTGCTCGACGAAGTGCTGAAGTATCTGTCGATCGCGCCGATCCGTGTCGTCACGCTGGCGCCGGAAATTTCCGGCCACATGGACATCATCAGCGAGATGGCGGCGCGCGGCGTGCGCGTGCAGCTCGGCCATTCGCTCGGCACGTACGACGACGCCGTCGCCGCGCTGAAGCACGGCGCGTGCGGTTTCACGCACCTGTTCAACGCGATGTCGCCGCTGCATCACCGCAATCCTGGCCTTGTCGGCGCCGCGCTCGCGCATGCCGAATTCGCCGAAATCATTCCTGACCTGCTGCACGTGCATCCGGGCGCGATCCGCGCCGCGATGCGCGCGATTCCGCGTCTGTATGTGGTGACCGACAGCACGTCGGCAACCGGCATGCCGGACGGCGAGTATCGCCTTGGCAGCCAGCATGTCACGAAGTGTCTCGGCGGCGTGCGTCTTGCCGACGGCACGCTCGCCGGCAGCACCCTGACGATGGATCAGGCGCTGCGCAACCTTGTCTCGCTCGGCCTGCCGATGGCCGATGTTTCAAACCGTCTGTCGCGCTACGCCGCCGACTACCTGGGCATCGAGGATCGCGGCCGCATCGCGCGCGGTGCGTGGGCCGATGTCGTCGTGTTCGATCGTGAACTGGCGTTGACCGCGACATACGTCGAAGGAGAATCGATTGTCGAATATGCTTGATGAAGCGTTGGCGTCCGCCGACGTAGTCGCCGCACAGCTTGCGGATACGTCGCGTGTCGAAGCGCTCGCCCGCAAACTCGTGGCACTGCCGCGGCACGTCGCGCTGACGGTCGCACGCGGCAGCTCGGACCACGCTGCGAGTTACTTCGCAAGCCTGACGATGAGCCGTCTCGGCGTGCCGGTCGCGTCGCTGCCGATGTCGGTCGCGACGCTGCAGCAGGCGCCGCTGCAGGTGCGCGATCAGGTCGCGCTCGCGTTTTCCCAGTCGGGCAAGAGCCCGGACCTCGTCGGCACGATGGTCGCGTTGCGCGATGCCGGCGCGCTGACGATTGCCGCCGTGAACGCGCCGTCGTCACCGCTCGCGGATGCGTGCGAGTTTCATCTGCCGCTGCTGGCGGGCCCGGAACTGAGCGTCGCCGCGACCAAGAGCTACATCGCGATGCTGGCGTTGTCCGCGCAGCTCGTCGCGCACTGGCAGCGCGACGAAGCCCTGCTGGCCGCGTTGAACACGCTGCCCGACGCGTTGCGCCAGGCCGGTGCGCTCGACTGGCGCACGGCCGTCGAGGCGCTGCGCGGCGTCGAACGCATGATCGTGATCGGCCGGGGGCTCGGCCTCGCGGTCGCGCAGGAAGCCGCGCTGAAGCTGAAGGAAACCTCGGGTATCCAGGCGGAAGCGTTTTCGAGCGCGGAAGTGCGTCACGGTCCGATGGAACTGATCGACCGCGACTATCCGCTGCTGGTGTTCGCGCCGCGCGGTCCCGAACAGGCAGGCCTGATTCAGCTCGCGCGCGACATGCGGGCGCGCGGCGCACACGTGCTGCTCGCCGCACCGGCCGACGTGCCGGAAGCGACGTTGCCGCTCGTCTTGACCGATCATCCGGCGCTCGATCCCGTCGCCGCGATTCTTTCCTTTTATGTGATGGCCGACGGTCTTGCCGCCGCTCGCGGACGCAATCCCGATGCGCCGCGCCATCTGAATAAAGTCACCGAAACTCACTGATCGAGATAGCAGATGCGACGTGTCGAGGAGTCCCGTTTGATGAGCCAATCCCAAGGCCCTGTAGTGTTGCTCGCGCCGCTGACCGGTCCGGTCGTGGCGCTGGCGGACGTACCCGACCCGGTGTTTTCGGGCGGCATGTTCGGCGACGGCATCGGTATCGATCCGCTCGCCGGCCAGCTGGTCGCGCCGTGCGACGGCGTGGTCATGCATCTCGCGCGCACCGGTCACGCCCTGACGCTGACCACCGCCGAAGGCGCCGAAATCCTGCTGCATATCGGCATCGACACGGTCGAGCTGGCCGGCAAGGGCTTCACGCCGAAGGTGTCGCAAGGCGCAACGGTCCGTACCGGTGACGTGCTGATCGAATTCGATCTGGACTACGTTGCATCAATGGCGCCGAGCCTCGTGTCGGTGATCGCGATTGCGAATTCGGATGCGTTCGAAATCGTCGAACGCTCGGCTCGCGGCATGCTGAAGGCCGGCGAAAGCCCGCTCTTCACGCTGCGCGCCCGCGATGGCGCCGCCGCGGAAGCATCGCGCCAGGCGACCAACGTCACCGAGGAGTCGCGCCGGCAGATCACGCTTGCGCACGCCGGCGGCCTGCACGCGCGGCCGGCGGCGCGCGCCCGCGAAGCGGCGCGCGGTTTCGATGCGCGCGTCGAAGTCCGTTACGAAGGACGCAAGGCGGCGATTGAGAGCGTTGTCGGCCTGCTTGGGCTTGGCGCCGGTGAAGGCGCGACGGTCGAGCTTCTCGGCGTCGGTCCGCAGGCGGCGGCAGCGGTCGAAGCCGTCGCGCACGAACTGCTGCGCGAAGTACACGGTGAAGTCGACGAAAAGCCGGCACGTCAAAGCTCACCCGCGCCGCAGCAGGTTGCGCGCGCGGCTGGCGCATCGCTCGCGCCGGATACGCTGGCTGGCGTGTGCGCGGCGCCGGGCATCGCGCTCGGCAAGATCGTGCGCTGGGACGACGCCGATCTCGATCCGCCGGAAGTGGCGAGCGGCACGTCGGCGGCGGAAAGCCGCCTGCTCGACAAGGCGCTTGCCAGCGTCGATGCGGAGCTGAACACGGTGGTGCGCGACGCGTCGCAACGCGGCGCGGTCGGCGAGGCGGGCATTTTCGCGGTGCATCGCGTGCTGCTCGAAGATCCGACGCTGCTCGACGCCGCGCGCGATCTGATCAGCCTCGGCAAGAGCGCAGGCTTCGGGTGGCGCTCGGCGATCCGCGCGCAGATCGCGGTGCTCGCGAATATCGATGACGCGCTGCTCGCCGAACGCGCAGCCGATCTGCGCGACATCGAAAAGCGCGTGCTGCGCGCACTCGGCTATTCGAAGAGCGTGGCGCGCGCGTTGCCGGACGAAGCGGTGCTCGTCGCGGAAGAATTCACGCCGTCGGATCTGTCATCGCTCGATCGCACGCGCGTGACGGCGCTGCTGATGGCGCGCGGCGGCGCGACGTCGCACGCCGCGATCATCGCGCGTCAGATCGGCATTCCGGCGCTGGTCGCGATCGGCGACGCGCTCTTCGCGGTGCCGGAAGGTACGCAGGTCGTCGTCGATGCAGGCGCGGGCCGCGTCGAATACGCGCCCACCGCGCTCGACGTCGAGCGTGCGCGCAGCGAGCGCCAGCGTCTTGCCGGCGTGCGTGAAGCGAACCGTCGCACGTCGCAACAGACAGCCGCCACGAACGACGGCCGCGCGATCGAAGTCGCCGCCAACATCGCGACGCTCGACGACGCGAAGACCGCCGTCGACAACGGCGCGGATGCCGTCGGCCTGCTTCGCACGGAATTGCTGTTCATTCATCGCCAGGCGGCGCCGAACGTCGATGAGCATCGCCAGAGCTACCAGGCGATCGTCGATGCGCTCGACGGCCGCACCGCGATCATCCGCACGCTCGACGTGGGCGCGGACAAGGAAGTCGACTACCTGACGCTGCCGCCGGAAACGAACCCGGCGCTCGGCCTGCGTGGCATCCGTCTCGCGCAGGTGCGCCCGGATCTGCTCGACGACCAGTTGCGCGGCCTGCTCGCCGTGCGTCCGGTGGGCGCCGTGCGCATCCTGCTGCCGATGGTTACCGATGCGGGCGAACTCATCCGTCTGCGCAGGCGCATCGACGAACTCGCGCGCGAAGCGGGCCGCACGGACGCGATCGAAGTCGGCGTGATGATCGAGGTGCCGTCGGCGGCGCTGCTGGCCGACCAGCTTTCGCAGCACGCGGATTTTCTGTCGATCGGCACCAACGACCTGACGCAATACACGCTCGCGATGGACCGCTGCCAGCCGGACCTCGCCGCGCAGGCGGACGGGCTGCATCCGGCGGTGCTGCGCCTGATCGACGCCACGGTGAAGGGCGCGGAAAAGCATGGCAAGTGGGTGGGCGTGTGTGGCGCGCTGGCGGGCGATCCGCTCGCGGTGCCGCTGCTCGTCGGCCTCGGGGTGACCGAGCTTTCGGTGGACCCGGTGTCGGTGCCGGGCATCAAGGCGCGGGTGCGCAATCTCGATTATCAACTGTGCCGTCAGCGCGCCCACGATGCCCTGGCGCTCGACTCGGCGCAGGCGGTAAGGGCAGTGAGCCGCGAAGTCTGGCCGCAGGACTGAACCCCACAGGTTCGCCACAGCCTTCGCAACAAGAAGACCGCGCAGGACGTAACGCAACGACGTAGGCAATAACTACGACCACGACTCAATGAAGGGATTGGAGATATCAATGGATGGGAATCCGTTTCTGAAGATTCAGCGCCTCGGTCGCGCGCTGATGCTGCCGATCGCAGTGCTGCCGGTTGCCGGCCTGCTGCTGCGCCTCGGTCAGCCCGATGTGTTCAACATCAAGATGATCGCCGACGCGGGCGGCGCGATTTTCGACAACCTGCCGCTGCTGTTCGCGATCGGCGTGGCGGTCGGCTTTGCGAAGGACAACAACGGCGTCGCGGCGCTGGCGGGCGCCATCGGCTATCTGATCGAGATCGCCGTGATGAAGGACATCAACGACAAGCTCAACATGGGCGTGCTGTCGGGGATCGTGGCCGGTATCGTGGCCGGGTTGCTCTACAACCGCTACAAGGACATCAAGCTGCCCGACTACCTCGCGTTTTTCGGAGGGAAACGGTTCGTGCCGATCGTCACCGGGGTTGCGTGTCTGGTGATAGGGATCGCGTTCGGCTATGTGTGGGCGCCGGTTCAGGCCGCCATCGACCTGGCCGGCCACTGGCTGACGACCGCGGGCGCTATCGGCGCGTTCGTATTCGGCGTGCTGAACCGTCTGCTGCTGGTCACGGGCCTGCACCACATCCTGAATTCGCTGACGTGGTTCGTGTTCGGCACGTTCACGCCGCCGGGCGGCGCAGCCGTGACGGGCGACCTGCATCGTTTCTTCGCGGGCGATCCGACGGCCGGAACGTTCATGACGGGCTTCTTCCCGGTCATGATGTTCGGTCTGCCGGCGGCATGTCTCGCGATGTTCCATGAAGCACCGAAGGAACGCCGTGCGCTGGTGGGCGGCCTGCTGTTCTCGATGGCGCTGACCTCGCTCCTGACGGGCGTGACCGAGCCGATCGAATTCAGCTTCATGTTCCTCGCACCGGTGCTGTACGTGATCCACGCGCTGCTGACGGGTCTCTCGCTCGCGATCTGCTCGGCGCTCGGCATTCACCTCGGCTTTACGTTCTCGGCGGGCGCGATCGACTACGTCCTGAACTACGGTCTGTCGACGAAGGGCTGGATGGCGATTCCGATTGGCGTGGTCTACGCCGTTGTGTACTACGGGTTGTTCCGCTTCTTCATCCGCAGGTTCAACATGGCGACGCCGGGGCGTGAACCCCTCAACGCCGATGATGCGGCCGTCGAAACGCCGGAGGGTGTTGCCGCGCCGGCAACGGCTGTGGCCGCGACACGCGCGCAGCGTTACATCGCGGCACTGGGGGGTGTGTCGAATCTGACGCTCGTCGATGCATGCACGACGCGTCTGCGCCTTTCGGTGGTGGATGCGAACCGCGTGTCGGAAGCCGATCTGAAGACGATCGGTGCGCGCGGCGTGCTCAAGCGCGGCGCGACGAACGTGCAGGTGATCATCGGACCGGAAGCGGACATGATCGCCGACGAAATCCGCACGACGATCGACCAGGGTGGCGCGGTTGCAGCGAAACCTGCGGTAGCGGCAGTCCCGGTAGCAGCGGCTGCGGTTGCCGCATCGGAAAGCGGTCCGCTGGATCCGGACCCGGCCCGCTGGCTCGCCGTGTTTGGCGGCGCGACCAATGTTGTCTCGCTCGACGCCGTCGCGGCGACGCGCCTGCGTGTCGTGGTCAGCGACCCGTCGGCGGTGGACAGGCAGCGCATGGCGGGGCTGGACGTCGCGTGGGTGTCGGCGGATACGTTCCACATCGTCGTGGGTCAGGCGGCGGCGCGTTACGCGCAGCACCTGGCGGCACGTCTGCCGGCGACCGGCGGCGCCGCGCCGCAACCGGCCTGATGCGCTTCACGCGTTAGACGGACGCAATGAAAAACGCGGCGCCCTGTGTGGGTGCCGTGTTCGCCGGAAATCCGCGATAAACGAAAAAAAGCCCCGCCGTCTTTCGAAGGCGGGGCCGGGTACAACAGCGGTGCCGGACCAGCCGGCTTGTGCGTTACGCGTATTCGCTCAACGCCCCGCGCATTTTCTTCATCGCGCTGGCCTCGATCTGACGGATACGCTCCGCCGATACGCCGAATTCGCTCGCGAGTTCGTGCAGCGTCGAACCGCCCGAACCGTCGTCGTCGACTTTCAGCCAGCGGGCCTCGATGATGCGGCGGCTGCGGGCGTCGAGCGCGTCGAGCGCGCTGGCGATACCGTCGCTGTGCAGCCTGTCGCGCTGACGCGCGGCGAGCACCGCAGTCGGCTCGTTATGCGAGTCGGCCAGCCACGCGATCGGTGACCAGGCTTCTTCACCGTCGTCGACCTGGCCTTCGAGCGCGATATCGCCGCCGGACAGACGCGTTTCCATTTCAGCCACTTCTTCGCGCTTCACGTTCAGCTCGGTCGCAAGCCCTTCGATTTCCTCCGGCGTGAACGCCTGGAAACCCTGCTTGTGGCTGCGCAGGTTGAAGAACAGCTTGCGCTGCGCCTTGGTGGTGGCGACCTTCACCATGCGCCAGTTGCGCAGGATGTATTCGTGGATCTCCGCCTTGATCCAGTGCATGGCGTACGAAACCAGCCGCACGTTCTGCGACGGATCGAAGCGCTTCACCGCCTTCATCAGGCCGATGTTGCCTTCCTGGATCAGGTCGGCATGCGGCAGGCCGTAGCCCAGGTAGTTACGCGCGATCGACACGACAAGACGCAGGTGCGACAGCACCATGCGACGGGCGGAATCCAGATTGTTCTGCTCGCGGAATTCGGTGGCGAACTGGCGTTCCTCCGCCGGCGTCAGCATCGGGATCCGGTTCACGGCCTGGATGTAGGCGTCGATATTGCCCAGCTGGCCGGGCAGCAGCGAAGAATGCGCGAGCGCCAGAGCGCCTGCCGGAGCGGCCTTAGCCGACGATGGGCTCAGCGTACGCGGAAGGGTCAATGCATTGCTCACGTAAGAAACTCCTATGGAATCAACCAAATGCTCAGTCAGAAAACGACTCCCGTGGATGTTAGCACTCCAGTAACGTGAGTGCTAATACTTAGAGGCCGTAGGGACTTGAGAGTTCCGTTAAATCTATTGGAATTTAAGTTCTAATAGCATTGTACGTCATCTGCAGGAATTTTGCGGGGCTCGTACAATCTGCTTTTACGGGGTAGGGGCGTCGATAAATGACCTGCTTTCGTCTGATTTGAAGCAATTATTTGCCAAAGCCAGGCTCCGTTTATAAGGTTTCTTTTACTTCACTTATCTCTAAAATGACGGCGATCGCCTCGGGTGATGGCCGTCAAATCTGGGCGAAGGTGTTCGATGAAGAAGAATAATGCACGGCCCGGCTGGGCGCTTCGGGGCGCCTTCGCACTGGCACTGCTGACCTTTTCGGGACTGGCTTCTGCGGATCAGTTCGGCATCCAGGTGGCGGGCGGGATGGCCGATCATCACGTCAACAAGCTCGACCTGGGCGTGGTGTGGGATCCGGGGCTGACGTGGTGGGAGATCGGCGGCTGGCACTTCGCGCTGATCGGCGAGGCGCACGTTTCGTGGTGGCACAGCAGCGAGGGCAACGTGCATCAAAACACTGGTGAGCTCGGCATCACGCCGGTGATCCGGTTTATCAAGAGCTCGGGCTGGTTCCGGCCGTTCGTCGAAGCCGGCGCCGGTGTGCGCGTGCTGACCAGCCCGACGATTTCGAATTCGTACACGTTGTCATCCGCGTTCCAGTTCGCCGACATGGCGGGCGTGGGTGCCCAGTTCGGCGACCGCCAGCAATACGAGGCGGGCTTTCGTTTCCAGCATCTGTCTAACGCCAGTATCAAAGAGCCCAATCCTGGTATAAATTTCACCCAGCTATATCTGCAATACAACTTCTGACGGTCGGGGCCGCCGCGTGCGGCGCGCCTTTCGGTGCAAAGGGGCAGAGCGATGGCGGCAAAAGTGATCGAGGCGATTCGCGGGCTGGAGCGCGACCGCTTTCGCGCGATGGTCGATGGCAATGGTGAACTGCTCGACGCACTGCTGTCGGACAGTGTCGTCTACGTCCATACCAACGGCAAGCGGGAGTCGAAACAGCAGTTCATCGACGCCATCACGGCGGGCCGTCGCCGTTACCGGCAGATCGAAATCCAGTCGCAGGACGTCCTGACCGTGGGCAACGAGGCCTGCGTCGTCACGGGCCGCGCGCTGATCGAGATGGAAGCGAACAGCGGCGCGCTGCTTTTCCCGATCGCCTATACCGCCATCCAGACGCAGGAAGCCGGACACTGGCGGCTGATCGCCTGGCAGGCGACGCGTTGCGCAATCGAGTGAAACCGGTCGGTTTCCCCCCATCACGAGGCAGCCTTGTGAGCCGCCTGGGCGCATGACGCACGGCGTTGCGCCATGTTTCGACGCTTCACCACCTGATGTGCCGTCCTGAATCTGACGGCGGAGTCACTTTTTCGCGGCGTCCCTTCAAATCGCCCCGTCAGGCCGCCACGCGCCGGTCCACCGGCGCCCACACCGCACGATTGACACCGCTGACCACCGCATCGACGACGGCGGTTGCTTCATCGTCGCTCACGCCGACGCCGTAGCGCACCGCCTGTCCGCCGACGCGGCAGCCCACGAACGCGGCGACACGTCCGTCCGTCGTTCGCTGGATTTCACACGACGTGATCTCGACCGGCTGACCGGCCACCGACGTCATGGCCTGCGCCACCGCATGCGCGTGCGAACCGGCGCCGCTTTCCGCGCCGGCGGGTGCCGCGACGCTGATGTCGCGGTTTTCCCAGCGCACGGACGTCGCGCTGACACGCGCGGCCGGCCCACGGGTTTCGAAGTACTCGCGCGTGAAGAGCGCGCAGATCGCGTCACCGGTGATTTCCTCGCCGGACTGATCCGCGACCGCCTGGACCGCGTGGCTGAACTCGATCTGCACGCGACGCGGCGGCGTGAAGCCCATGCCGCGCTCCAGCAGATAGGTCGAACCACCCTTGCCGGACTGGCTGTTCACGCGGATGACCGCGTCGTAGCTGCGGCCGAGGTCGGCCGGATCGACTGGCAGATATGGCACCTCCCAGACGGCATCGGGCGACTGCTGCGCGAAACCCTTGCGGATCGCGTCCTGATGCGAGCCGGAGAACGCCGTGAACACGAGGTCGCCGGCATACGGATGGCGCGGATGCACCGGAATCTGGTTGCAGCGCTCGACGACACGGCGCACCGCGTCGATATCGGAGAAATCGAGTTCCGGATCGACGCCCTGCGTGTAGAGATTCATCGCGAGCGTGACGATGTCGACGTTGCCGGTGCGCTCGCCGTTGCCGAAGAGGCAGCCTTCGACGCGATCCGCGCCCGCCATCAACGCCAGTTCGGTGGCGGCGACGGCCGTGCCGCGGTCGTTGTGTGGATGCACCGACAGCACGATGCTGTCGCGATAGCCGAGATTGCGGTCCATCCATTCGACCTGGTCGGCGAACACGTTCGGTGTCGCCGCCTCGACGGTGGCCGGGAGATTTACGATCATCTTGTGATCGCGCGTCGGACGCCACGTCTGCGCGACCGCGTCGCACACTTCGCGCGCGAAGGTGAGCTCGGTCATGCTGAACGTTTCCGGCGAGTACTGGTAGATCCAGTGCGTCTGCGGACGGGCGTCGGCGTATTGCCGGATGATCCGCGTGCCGTCCACGGCCAGCGCCTTCACCTCGTCTTTCGACTGGTTGAACACGATCTTGCGGAACGACGGCGCGATCGCGTTGTACAGATGCACGATCGCGCGCGGCACGCCCTCGAGCGCCTCGAACGTGCGCGCGATCAGTTCTTCGCGCGACTGCACGAGCACTTCGATCGTCACGTCGTCGGGAATGCGCTTTTCATCGATGAGCTTGCGAACGAAATCGAAGTCAGTCTGCGAAGCCGACGGAAAGCCGACTTCGATTTCCTTGAAGCCGATGGCGACCAGCGTCTCGAAGAATTCGAGCTTTTGCGCGATGCTCATCGGTTCGATCAGCGACTGGTTGCCGTCGCGCAGATCGGTGCTCATCCAGACCGGCGCGCGCTCGATCGTGCGGCTCGGCCACTTGCGGCCCGTCAGACGGACGGTGGGAAAAGGGCGGTATTTCTCAGCGGGATTGCGCAACATGGTGAGCCTCGTTCGTGGTGTTGTGTTCGTGTGCGTGTCTGCGTGCAAAAAGACTGGGCGACGGCCGGCGGGCGGCTAGCGGCAGCAACGAACGGGCGCGAACGAAGAGGGTCATCGCGATGATGACGCTGTTGACGGTGATGGCTTGTGCCCATGCAACGTGCATTTTGACCTCGCGATTCATCCGCTGGATAAACGGACGAACACTGACGACAGGTTGTAAGAGGAACTGCGGATCTGGGGTAAAACGGACTGCGGAACTGCTGGAGGACCGCGCGCTGAAGCTGGATGCGCGGCGCTACGCCTGACTTACGCTAGACGTAGCGATAGAAGCCGCGGTAGGCGGCTGAGGGTAATTCGGAGGGTGTTCGGAAGGTAACGCATCCGGTGACTGTATGTCAGCACGCAGGAATCTGTCAACCGGCGATCTTCCGGCTGATCTTCCAGCGACAGGTCGAACGGCGCGGCGAACCGTGCATGAACGGGCCCGCCGCCGCGCCAGACAGGGTCAGGCGGCGCGTTTCGCGATTCCGGCGATCAGTTCGACCTGGCGGCTGATCGCCTGCGGAACTGGCACCTCGCCGCGCATGGCGGCCTGGATCCATGCCGCCGTGGTCGCTGCGTCGCGGGTTTCTGGCAGCGGCACTTCGTGCGCGTCCGGCGACGAGCGCTCAGCCGCGACAACTGTTTCGCATGCGCCGTCGTGCAGCCAGTCGATCTGCACTTGACGCCGTGTATCGGCGACCGCCTCGCCTTCCGTGCCGCGTGCGAGCAGCGCGCCGCCAATGGCCGCATCCGGATGCGCCGCGAACAGCTGGGTGAGGCTTTCGCGGTACGGCGGATGCGTGTAGTTCACGAGGCGCAGCCCGCGCGGCTCGAACGGCTGCAGGAGCTTGACGAGCGTATGCGTCGAATTGCGCACGCCCATCCGCCGGCGCAGCGCGAGCAGGCGCGCGAGCTTCGGCGCGAGCGTCGCAACCGGCGAGAACGCGAGGCGGCGCGCGGCGAGTGTGTCTTCGATGTCCGCGCGGCTTTGCGCATGATCGACACCCAGGTGCGTGAAAATTTCCGCGCTCGTCACGCGGCCCGGATCGTCAGTGACGCCGTGTACCAGCACCGGCACGCCTTCGCGGGCGAGCAGCAGCGCCAGCAGCGGCACGAGATTCGCCTGTTTGCGCGCGCCGTTGTAGCTGGGGATCGATACGGCCTGATACGCATCGTGCGTCACGCGCACCGGCTCGAACGAAGCATGCGCGGCCGCCAGCATCGCCGCCAGCTCGTCCGCGCTCTCGCCTTTCACGCGGTACGCCAGCAGCACCGCGCCAAGCTCCAGATCGGACACGCGGCCGTCGAGCATCGCGCTGTACAGCGTATGCGTGTCCTCGGCGGAGAGCGCACGGGCGCCGTGCGGCCCGCGGCCGATTTCCTTGATGAAGCGGGCGCAGGAGAGCGTGTCGGAGGCGTTAGCGGATTCGGCGGATTCGGTCATCGGATGGGGCGGGTGCGGATGTGTCGGTGGTGCGGGCGAGCCGCGCGTACGACCCGGTTATCGGGAAACCGGCGCTCACGGCAGGCCAGCGGGACGGTCAAGGCCTCCAGTATCGCATCTGTCGCGATCCGGCAAAGTGACGGCTGCGCGTTACACTTGGCGTTTCGTCGCCGCCTCGGGCGGCCTTCCTCAGAAAACGGAGAACGGGATGAGTTACGTGTTTGCGCCGGCGCCGGTTGTCGCGGTGCCTGTTGTCGGAGTGAGCGAGCAGTTTGCGGTGCGCCGGATTTATTGCGTGGGCCGCAATTACGCGGCGCATGCGCGCGAGATGGGACACGATCCCGACCGCGAGCCGCCGTTTTTCTTCTGCAAGCCGGCCGACGCCGTCGTGTATGTCGCGCCCGGTGAAACCGGCCGCTTCCCGTATCCGTCGCTCTCGAACAACGTGCACTTCGAGATGGAACTCGTCGCGGCGATCGGCAAGGCGGGCAAGGACATCCCCGCTGGGCGCGCGCTCGAACACGTCTACGGCTATGCACTCGGGCTCGATATGACGCGCCGCGACCTGCAGGCCGAAGCGAAAAAGCTCGGCCGCCCCTGGGATACCGCGAAGGGTTTCGATCATTCGGCGCCGCTCGGTCCGATCCACCCGGCCGCGAAGGTCGGACACATCGACAAGGGCGCGATCTGGCTCACCGTCGACGGTGAGGAAAAGCAGCGCTCGGACGTGTCGGACCTGATCTGGTCGATTCCGGACACGATCGCGTATCTGTCGACGCTCTTCGAACTGCAACCCGGCGATCTGATCTTCACGGGCACGCCGGAAGGTGTCGGCGCGGTGGTGAAGGGCCAGGTGATGAAGGGCGGCGTCGACGGGCTGGGCGATTTCAGCGTGCGCGTTGCCTGAGCGCACCGGACGGAGGAGACACGTCGAATGAAGCTCTACAGTTATTTTCGTAGCTCGGCGGCCTGGCGCGTGCGGATCGCGCTGAATCTGAAGAACCTGCGGTACGAGTGCGTGCCGGTTCATCTGTTGCGCGATGGCGGCGAGCAGTTGAAGCCCGAGTACCGCCGCCTGAATCCGGAGGCGATCCTGCCGACGCTCGTCGACGGTGACGACGTGTTCACGCAGTCGCTCGCGATCATCGAGTGGCTCGACGAAACGCATCCTGAGCCGCCGTTGCTGCCGGCCACGCCGCGCGATCGTGCGTATGTCCGCTCGATCGCGTTGCAGATCGCGTGCGAGATCCATCCGCTCGACAACCTGCGCGTGCTGAAGTATCTGAAGCACACGCTCGCCGTCGGCGACGAAGCGAAGGATGCGTGGTATCGCCACTGGATCGAATCGGGTTTCGCGGCGCTGGAGACGCATCTGGCCGGCGACTCGCGCACCGGCACGCTGTGCTTCGGCGATATGCCGACGCTGGCGGATGCGTGCCTGATTCCGCAGGTGTTCAACGCGCATCGCTTCAAGGTCGACACGGCGCCGTATCCGACGATTCACCGGATCTACGAGCACGCGATGACGCTCGATGCGTTCCAGCGTGCGGCGCCGGGTGCCCAGCCGGACGCGGAGTAGCGCGGACGCCGGCCGCACCCTGCGTGCGTGCAGGATGCAAGAGACAAAAAAGCGTCGAGTGCGATTCATGCACTCGACGCTTTTTTTAGCCAGTTTCGAGGGTGGCGCCGCTTCGAATGGCTAGAAGTCGAGCAGTGCGTCGGAGAATTCCTCGGCGCTGAACGGCTGCAGATCCTCGACTTTTTCGCCGACGCCGATGAAGTAGACCGGCACCGGACGCTGCCGCGCGATCGCGGCCAGAATGCCGCCTTTCGCGGTGCCGTCGAGCTTGGTGACGATGAGGCCGGTCAGGCCGAGCGCGTCGTCGAATGACTTGACCTGCGCGAGCGCGTTCTGGCCGGTGTTCGCGTCGATGACGAGCAGCACTTCGTGCGGCGCGCCGTCCTGCGCCTTGCCGATCACGCGCTTCACCTTGCGCAGTTCTTCCATCAGATGCAGCTGGGTCGGCAGACGGCCGGCCGTGTCGGCCATCAGCACGTCGATCTTGCGCGCGCGCGCGGCGCCGACGGCATCGAAGATCACCGCGGCCGGGTCGCCGCTTTCCTGCGCGACCACCGTCACGTTGTTGCGCTCGCCCCAGATGGCAAGCTGCTCGCGCGCGGCGGCACGGAACGTGTCGCCGGCGGCGAGCAGCACCGACTGGTCGAAACGTTGCAGATGCTTGGCGAGCTTGCCGATGCTCGTCGTCTTGCCCGCGCCGTTCACGCCCGCGATCATCATCACGAGCGGCTGCGCACGGCCCAGCATCAGCGATTTTTCGAGCGGCTTCAGCAGATCGACCAGCAGCGCGCGGAGGGCCGTCTTCACCTGTTGCGGATCGGTCAGCCGTTCGCTGCGGACTTTTTCGCGCAGCGCTTCGAGCAGGAATTCCGTGGCGTCGACCCCCGCGTCGGACATGAGCAGCGCGGTTTCGAGTTCCTCGTACAGGTCTTCGTCGATTTTCGCGCCGACGAAGATGCCCGTCAGGCTCGAACTGGTCTTCGACAGGCCGGTCTTGAGGCGCGTCAGCCAGGATTTCCTCGCGGCCGGTTCGGGCGCGGGCGGCGGGACGATTTCGACGGTTTCGTCGGCGGTTTCATCCTCCGCGGCGGGCGCGGCAGGCGCGACGAAGGCCGACGACGGTGCCGCGACGGGAGCGGCTGCGGTGGCCGGCGCCGCGACGGGTTGCGGCGACTGCGGTGCGGCTGTCGGCGCAGCAGTTGCCACGGAGGCGGGCGCTGGCGACGCGGAAACGGGCACACCTGGCCGATCGACCGGGGTGGGCGACGCGGTGTCAGGGGTGCGGGCCGCAGACGCCGGTTGCGTAGCCGGCGAAGCGATGCGACCGGACGCGGGATCGGCGGGCGGGGCAGCCGGCGAAGGCTGTACCGCCGCCGTGGACGTCTGCGTATCGGCGCGTTGCACTGGTGCATTGGTTGGCACGGGCGCAGTTGCTGGCACGGGCGCCACAGGAGCGACAGGCGCCGAACCAGGCGCCGGCTCGACTGCCGGCGGTGCGCCCGGCGCCTCAGGCGCCTCGACTACCGGCTCTTCCTGCGGCGCGGCATCGGACGTTTTCGAGCCCTTGAATCGTTTGAAAAAGCTGAACATGATCTGGCGTGGTGAGAGCGCGCGCCGATTCCCGCGACGCGGGACCACGCGAAAGCGGCAGGCAGCGTGGCAATGCGGGATGCAAGGCGCTGGAAGCCGCACATTTTATCAGGCGCGCTCTGGCCCGTCGCCGGACGCCGTGCCGAAGCCCCACGGCGCCGGCGCGCCGGTCCACGTGGCGTCCACGCCGAAGCGGCGCGGGCCTGTGGTAACGTTGGCGCTCCGGCCCGCCGTCGCAAACGCGGGCAACTCTCCAGCAAAACGATTTCCGCATGCCCCGACCCTCTCCTTCCCGCGCGCACGGCGCATCTTCAGGCCGCAGCAAGGCGCCGCACGCAATCCGCATCATCGGCGGCGACTGGAAGCGCACGCCGCTGCCAGTGCTCGATCTGGACGGCCTGCGTCCGACACCCGACCGCGTGCGCGAAACCCTGTTCAACTGGCTCGGCCAGCGGCTCGACGGCCTGCGCTGCCTCGATCTCTTCGCCGGCAGCGGCGCGCTCGGTTTCGAGGCGGCGTCGCGCGGCGCGGCGCGCGTGTTGATGGTCGAGCGCAACGGGCGCGCGGCCGCGCAGTTGCGCGCGAATCAGGCGAAACTGGCGGCGCGCGCCATCGAAATCGCCGAAGCCGACGCGCTGCGTCTCGGCGCGAGTCTCGCGCCTGGCTCGTTCGACGTCGTATTCCTCGATCCGCCGTTCGACGCCGACCTGCTTGCCCGCGCGCTGACGCTCGTCGTGCCGCTCGTGAGCGCCGGCGGCTTTCTGTATGTCGAAGCAGGCGATGCGCTCGACATCGCACAGACAGAGGCGCTGGCCGGCTGGAGTATCGTCCGCCAGGGCAAGGCGGGCGCGGTCCACTATCATTTGCTGCAGCGCGAAAATGAGGAATAATGCGCCTTCCATAACAAGCGTTGGACGCCTGCCGTCACGCACGCACCCTGACAGAAGCATTTCACGGGCGCTGAACGGCCCGCTTCAGTGAACAGAGAGGAGAAGTCTCATGGTAGTCGCCGTGTACCCGGGCACATTCGACCCGCTGACGCGCGGTCACGAAGACCTCGTTCGGCGCGCGTCGAGCATTTTCGATACGCTGGTGGTCGGGGTTGCCGACAGCCGTAACAAGAAGCCTTTCTTCACGCTCGAAGAACGTCTCGATATCGCGCACGAAGTGCTGGGCCACTATCCGAACGTGCAGATCATGAGCTTCAAGGGGCTGCTGAAAGACTTCGTCCGCACGAACAATGCGCGCGTGATCGTGCGCGGGCTGCGCGCCGTGTCCGACTTCGAATACGAGTTTCAGATGGCCGGCATGAACCGCTACCTGTTGCCCGACGTCGAAACGATGTTCATGACGCCGTCCGATCAGTATCAGTTCATTTCGGGCACGATCGTCCGCGAAATCGCACAGCTGGGCGGCGACGTCAGCAAGTTCGTTTTTCCGTCAGTGGAAAAATGGCTGCAGGACAAGGTCGCGGCGCTCGATGCGGAGCCGGGCCAGGCAGCGCAGCCGTAAGCGGCGTAAACTGGCGGCTGGCGGAATGATTGCTGGCCCGTTGCCGGCGCGAAGTGAGAAGAAGCATGGCCCTGATGATTACCGACGAGTGCATCAACTGCGACGTGTGCGAGCCCGAGTGCCCGAACGACGCAATCTCGATGGGCCCGGAAATCTATGTGATCGACCCGAAGAAATGCACCGAATGCGTCGGACATTTCGACGAACCGCAATGCGTGCAGGTCTGCCCTGTGGAATGCATTCCACGCGATCCGCAACACGCCGAAACGCCCGATGGCCTGATGGCGAAGTATCACGCGCTGATGGCCGCAAAGGTGCAGTAACGCCTCCCGGCAAGGTTGGCGCAAGAACATGAAAACGGGCGATTTTGCCCGTTTTTTTTCGTCCTCGGCGCACCCCAACCTACGCCACGCCACCCCTGATGACATCGCGCAGCGCGTCGAGCAACGCATCGCACTCGGCATCGGTGCCGATGGAAATGCGCAGATGCTGATCGATGCGAGGTGCGTTGAAATGACGCACGAAAATCGCTTTCTCGCGAAGACGGGCGGCGAGCGCCGCCGCCTCATGGCCTTCATGCCGCGCGAACACGAAATTCGCCGCTGACGGCACCACTTCGAATCCCAGCGCGGTAAGCCCGGCGGACAGCCGCTCGCGGCTCGCGATCACCCTGGCGCAACTGTCGCGGAACCACGCATCGTCTTCGTACGCGGCAGTCGCGGCGGCCTGCGCCAGCCGGTCGAGCGGATACGAGTTGAAGCTGTCCTTCACGCGATTGAGCGCGTCGATCAACGCGGCGTCGCCGAACGCGAAGCCCACGCGCATGCCGGCGAGCGAGCGCGCCTTCGAAGCCGTATGGACGACCAGCAGATTCGGATAGCGGTCGATCAGGCCGATCGCCGATTCCGCGCCGAAATCGACATACGCTTCGTCGACGACCACGACGGATTCCGTGTTTCGCTCGAGCAACCGCTCGATATCGGCGAGCGGCAGGGCGCGGCCAGTCGGTGCGTTCGGATTCGGAAACAGCACGCCGCCGTTGGGCGCCGCATAGTCGTCGAGGCGGATCGCGAACGCTTCGTCGAGCGCGATGGTGTGGTATTCGACGTCGTAAAGACGCGCGTACGTCGGATAGAAGCTGTACGTGATGTCGGGGAAGAGCACCGGATGCCCGTGCTTCAGCAACGCCTGGAAGACGTGAGCGAGCACTTCGTCCGAACCGTTGCCGACGAACACCTGCTCCGCATGAATGCCGTGATACTTCGCGACCGTTTCGCGCAACCTGAGCGCGGTCGGGTCGGGATAGCGGCGCAGCGTATCGGCCGTCTCGCCGAGTTCGTGACGAATCGCATCGAGCACGCGCGGCGACGGCGGATAGGGATTCTCGTTGGTGTTCAGCTTCACCGGGTTCGCGTGTACGGGTTGCTCACCCGGCACGTACGGCTTCAACCGGTGAACGATGGCGCTCCAGAAACGGCTCAAGACGCGGCTCCTTTGGCTGTTGTTCGAGTGGACGTGCCGATGATGGAATCGACGGCCTACGGCTGCGCGTTCCGGTGCAACTGCATCATCGCGCGTTCGAGCTCGCCTTTGACGATCACCGGCATCACCGCGAGCGCGCGCTCGATCGACGCATCGATCACGTCCTGCTCCTCGCGACGCGGCGGCTTCAGCACGAAGTTCGCGACATCGGGTTTCGCGCCGGCGCGCGCGCTTTCGGGAATCAGGTCGCGCGGATGGCCAATGCCGATCCGCAGCCGCCAGTATTGCTGCGACGACAGATGGGCGGTGATGTCCTTCAGTCCGTTGTGACCGCCGCTACCGCCGCCCAGCTTCAGCTTCACGGCACCCGGCGACATGTCGAGCTCATCGTGCGCGACGAGAATCTCATCGGGCAGGATCTTGAAGAACTGCGCCACGGCGACGACCGACTGCCCCGAGCGGTTCATATACGTCTGCGGTTCGAGCAGATGTACTTCCTCGCCATGCAGCCGCGCCTTCGCGTAAAAACCGTGAAAGCGCCGCTCGTCGCGCAGCGTGGTACCCGCTTCGCGCGCGAGCTGGTCGACCAGCCAGAAGCCGGCATTGTGACGGGTCGCGGTATATTCGGCGCCCGGATTGCCGAGCCCGACGATCAGCTTGATCATGATTCGATGATTGTCCCGTTACCCACCTGACGGGGGCACGAAAAAAGCCGAAAAAAAACCCGCCGGGGCGAACCGCGGCGGGTCACGTCGACCGTCTCAATGAAACGGATCGAGAGGATTTGTTCGCTTCCCGTGCGATCAGGCAGCCGGCTTGTCGCCTTCGCCTTCAGCTGCAGCACCCGAAGCGGCTTCGTCAGCGACGGCGCCAGCCGGGATCGTCGCCGAAGCGATGACCGGGTTTTCTGCTTCAACGTGTGCGACCAGCGAGACGCCGTTCGGCAGCACGATGTCCTTCGCGTGCATCGTCTGGCCGGCTTCGATCTTCGCCAGGTCGACTTCGAGGAATTCCGGCAGCACCGACGGCAGGCACTCGATTTCGATTTCGTTCAGAACGTGCGAGATCACCGCGCTCGACAGCTTCACTGCCGGGTTGCTTTCCTGGTTCATGAAGTGCAGCGGCACCCTGGTGTGCAGCTTCTTCTTCGCGTCGACGCGCTGGAAGTCCACGTGCAGCACGAGCTGACGGAACGGGTGGTATTGCACGTCGCGCAGCAGAACCTGTTGCGACTTGCCGGCCACTTCCAGATCGAGGATCGACGAGTGGAAAACTTCTTTCTTCAGCGCGTGCCACAGCGCGTTGTGATCGAGTTCGATCAGTTGCGGTTGAGCCTCAGCGCCATATACGATTCCCGGCGTCTTGCCGGTAATACGCAGGCGGCGGCTCGCACCCGTACCTTGCAGACTACGCTCGAAAGCGACTACTTTCATCTTGATTCTCCAATGCACTGCCCGCGACCAGGCAGTAAAAACGGGGCCTTCACGCTTTAAGCGCAGGCCCCAGAAGCGACGGCACGAACCTTCGTCCGTTCATGCCGATTGTGCCAAAGCGCAGCATCGTGCCGCACCTTCGCAAATTCCTGACTATTCCGCGAACAGCGACATCACCGAGTCGCCGCGACGGATACGCGAGAACGTTTCGGCGAGCAGGCCAGCGCTCGTCAGTGAACGGATCTTCGCGCAGGAGCGGGCCTCTTCGCCCAGCGGAATCGTGTCGGTGACGACGAGTTCGTCGAGCGCCGAAGCGGCGATACGCTCGCCCGCGCCACCCGACAGCACCGGGTGTGTCGCGTAGGCGAAAACCTGCATCGCGCCGCGTTCCTTCAGCACCTGCGCTGCCTTGCAGAGCGTGCCGGCGGTGTCGACCATGTCGTCCATGATCACGCACGTACGACCTTCGACTTCGCCGATGATGTTCATCACTTCGGCAACATTCGCCTTCGGACGGCGCTTGTCGATGATCGCGAGATCGCAGTTCAACTGCTTCGCAAGCGCACGTGCGCGCACCACGCCGCCAACGTCCGGCGAAACGACCAGCAGGTTCTCGTAGTTCTGCTTGCGCAGATCGCCGAGCAGCACGGGCGTTGCATAGATGTTGTCGACGGGAATATCGAAGAAGCCCTGAATCTGGTCGGCGTGCAGATCCATCGTGATGATCCGCTCGACGCCGGCGATTTCCAGCATGTTCGCCACGACCTTCGCCGAGATGGCGACGCGCGCCGAACGCGGGCGTCGATCCTGACGGGCATAGCCGAAATAGGGGATGGCTGCGGTGATCCGGCCAGCGGATGCGCGCTTCAACGCATCGACCATGATCATCAGTTCCATCAGGTTGTCGTTCGTCGGTGCGCACGTGGACTGCAGGACGAAGACATCCTTGCCGCGAACGTTTTCCTGAATCTCGACCTGGATTTCACCGTCCGAGAAACGGCTGGCCATGGCCTTGCCGAGGGGAATACCGAGGATCTTGACGACTTCCTGTGCAAGCGCGGGATTCGCGTTGCCAGTAAAAACCATCAGGCCGTCATGGCTGCTCATCGTGCACCTGTTTCAGGCTGGGAGGGCGAGAGAATGCGAGAATTTTGGCAGGGGAGGAAGGAGTCGAACCTTCGAATGCCGGAATCAAAATCCGGTGCCTTAACCAACTTGGCGACTCCCCTACACTAACTTTGAGCGCCGCCGGATGTGGAGAACCACCCGACGATGCAAAACCTTATGCCGCGAAAGCAAAGAGTGGATGTGAATCCAGGCTTGCGGTTACTGCGCTGTTCCATCCGGCTGGCAGTCTGGCTTGCGCCGCTTCTGCTTCACCGCGATCACGAAACGCTGCAAAAACACTCGCGCCCGATCCGGTCATCCGCGCCGGTGCGATGTTATCGAACCATCTCAGCACCCGCGCAACTTCCGCGTATTTTCCCACGACAACTGGCTGCATGTCATTCCGGCCAAAACTGTCAGGCCATTCTGGGCTGCAACTTTGCTGTGCAAGAAAGTCCGTAATTGTGCGGGGTTCCGTGTCTCTTGTCAACGATTTATCGGAAAAAATCGCTGCGGTCGGGACGTGAACCTTGGGCGTCACAACGAGGAAATAACGCGGCGGCAATTGTACAACCTGGAGCGCCTCTCCGACACCCTCTGCGAACGCATTTTTTCCGAAGACGAAAAAAGGCACGTCCGCGCCGAGCTTCAGGGCGAGCGCCTGCAGTTCGGTGCGCGGCAATTCGAGCTTCCACAGCCGGTTGAGCGCCAGCAGCGTGGTCGCGGCGTCCGAGCTGCCGCCGCCGAGCCCCGCGCCCATCGGCAGGCGCTTGTCGATCTCGATGTCGACGCCCGCGCCCGTGCCCGTGTGCGCCTTCAGAAGCGTCGCGGCACGCACGGTCAGATCGTGTTCCGCGGGGACGTCGGCGATTTCCGTGACGCGTGTGATGCGGCCGTCGGTGCGCAGCGTGAAGTGCAGCGTGTCGCCCCAGTCGAGCAGCTGAAATACCGTCTGCAGCGCGTGATAGCCGTCGGGGCGGCGTCCGTTGATGTGCAGGAAGAGGTTGAGCTTCGCGGGTGCGAGGCAGTCGCGCAGCGCGTTGTTTGTTTCGATCATGAATTCGGTGAAATACGGAGCTTACTGGTCCAGCACGAGCTTGATGTCGAGCGGCGGGGTCTCGCGGCTCAGATTGACGCGCTTCACGCCGGTGGCGGGCGCGTCGGCGTAGGCGAGGTAGTCGATCGTCCAGCCGTCCTGCTGGATCTGCTTCAGATGCGTTTCCTGCTGCGGATCGGTTACCGTTTTCGCCCGCGAAGTGGGCGCCGCCGACGGCTGCAGCCAGTAGCGCAGCCCTTCGACCGGCAGCGCGAAACCGAGCGCATTCTGCATCAGCGTGGAGACGTTGTCAGCGGTCAGCGGCTGGCGGTTCGGCAGTTCGAGCGTGGCCGAAGCCGGCGACGACGTGATGATCGCAAGCGTCTGCCCGAGCGGATTGCGCAGCTGAAGGTTCACGGTGTCGCCGGTTTCCTGCCACTGGAAGTTGCCGTAAGCGTTGCGCTGCTGGCCGTTCTGGTCGTTGTACTGCACGGCAAAGCGGCCGTGATACTCACGCGTGGTCTGCGCGGTAACGGCCGTGGCGGCGTTCGACGTGGACGGGCCTTCCGGCTTGACGGACGCACAGCCCGCGAGCACCACGAGGGCAGCAGCCGCGAGACCCAGCGCCGCGCGACGCGGCGCCGTCGCCGGACGGACAAGACTGGGCATGCGCATCAGAGATCGTTCACCTGGAAACGTTGAAGCGTTTTGACCAGGGTGTCATTGTCGGGTTCGAGCTTGCGGGCCTGGCGCCAGGCGTCGCGCGCCTGATCCTGATTGCCGTTTTTCCACAGCACTTCGCCCAGATGCGCGCCGATTTCGGCGTTCGGCTGCAGATCGTATGCCTTGCGCAGCATCTTGATCGCATCCGACGTATCACCAAGGCGATATTTCACCCAGCCGACGCTGTCCATGATGAACGCGTCGTCCGGCGCGAGCGATGCGGCCTTCTCGATCAGCTTGTCGGCTTCCTGAAGGCGCTGGTTGCGGTCCGCGAGCGAATAGCCGAGTGCGTTGTACGCCTGCGGATTGTCCGGCTGCGTCTGCATCAGCTTGCGCAACTGCGTTTCCATCACGTCGTAATGGCCGGTTTTTTCCGCGGCCATTGCGTAGTCGTACGAGACATCCGGATCGTCGGGGAATTCCGAACTGGCCTGGGCGAGGCGTGACTCGGCTTCGGGGTAGCGCTTCGCGTCGAACAGGATCGCCGCGTCGGTGCGCGCGATCAGCGACTGGTCACGCGGATCGGGCGACTGCAGGGCCGCGAGCAGCTTGCGCGCGTCGTCGGGCTTGCCCTGCTTTTCGAGCAGCTGGGCCCGCGTGATCTGCGCCGGGATGTACTGCTGGCTGGACGGCTGGATGCGGTTGAGCCAGTCGCTGGCGGCGGTTTCGTCTTTCTGTTCGAGCGACAGTTGCGCGAGATAGATGTACGCCTGACCCGCATCGGCGCCCGGCGTCTTTTCGGCCTGCTTCGCGTATTGCTTCAGATATGTCTGCGCATCGGCGAAATTTTTCTGCTGGATCCTGATCAGCGCGAGCGCCATCAGCGGCGTCAGGTCGTTCGGGTTGTCCTGACGCATGACTTCGAACTGCTTCTGCGCGTCGTCGAGGCGATCGCTTGCCAGATACATCTGCGCGAGCGCGAGACGCGCGTCGTGCGATTTCGGATTCTGCCGCAGATAATTTTCGAGCGAGGCGATGCCTTCCTTGCGCTCTTCCGGACCCATCTGCGACAGCGTCAGCGCGGCCGGCAGATAGTCGGGCTTCAGCGCCAGCGCCTGTTCAAGCGATTTGCGCGCGCCCGGTGCGTCGTCGCAGAGAATCTGCTGCCGGGCAATGGCAAGCTGCGTTTCCGGACGGTTCTGGTCGTCCTTCAGCAGATCCTGCAGCACGTGCAGGCCGCCGATGCGATTGGGGCCGCGCGAAAGCAGCTGCTGCAGCGCGAGGATCGCGTTGCCGCGAATGTCGACCGGAACCTTTGCCAGTTCTTTCGCGAGGATCGGCGAGGCTTCGTCAGGCTTGCCGGAAAGCACGAGCAGCGACGCGTCGAGTTGCGCCGCGCGCTCCGAACCCGGCGCATACTGCTGCCACAATTGCGCGGCGGCGAGTGCATCGGCCGGGCTCTGTGCGCCAAGCGCGATTTCGGTTGCGCGCTGTGCCATGCGCGGGTCGTGCGTGTCGCGTGCGAGCGCGAGGTACGTCTGGTAGGCGGGCGCCGGCTGGTTTCGCTGTAACGCGACTTCAGCCGCAAGCACCTGGAAGACGATCTGGCTGGACAGCGCGACATCCGGCAGATTCTTCTGCTCTTCCGCCGAGGGTTGCCCCAGCGCGTCCTGCACTGTAAGGGAACTGTCGTCGGAATCCGTCGACGGATCCTGCGCGTGCGCAGGCAGCGCGACGAGCGCCCACGCGGCGACAACCGCCGCGCCGAGCATCCGCTGGACTGAGACAGTGCGCGGCACACGGGTCACGATGGCCGGGCGCCGGTAAAACAGCTTCACGAAGGACACGTTCATGGAAATCCGATCAATGTTTCGGTCGATTGTAACGCGCTCGCTACAATAAGCGCACAACCACCCACGCAAGTTGCAGACCAGTTAGACATGCCAGAGTT
Source organism: Paraburkholderia sartisoli (assembly GCF_900107685.1). Taxonomy (GTDB): domain Bacteria; phylum Pseudomonadota; class Gammaproteobacteria; order Burkholderiales; family Burkholderiaceae; genus Paraburkholderia; species Paraburkholderia sartisoli. The sequence continues at coordinate 222,376 of NZ_FNRQ01000001.1, forward strand.
GCCAGAAGTTGAGGTTACCCGACGGGGAATTGAACCGTATGTGTCCGGACGACGCGTCGAACGTGTCGACGTGCGCACGCCCGCGCTCCGCTGGCCGATTCCGGCCGACCTTGCAAAAACATTGCGGGGCCGCGTGATCCGCAAGGTCGAACGGCGCGGCAAATATCTGCTCTTCGAGCTCGACGAGGGCTGGTTCATCGTGCATCTCGGCATGACGGGCACGCTGCGCGTGCTGCGCAACGTGTCTCATCCGCCGGCCGCGGCGAAGCACGATCATATCGACTGGATTTTCGACGAATTTATCCTGCGCTATCGCGATCCCCGACGCTTCGGCGCCGTGCTGTGGCATCCGCGCGCGGCCGGTGATGTACTCGATCATCCGCTGCTCGCCGGACTCGGCGCCGAGCCGTTCACGCCGGCGTTTTCCGGCGCGCTGATGCACCGGAAAACACGGGGCCGCAAGGTGTCGGTGAAGCAGGTGCTGCTCGCGGGTGAAATCGTGGTCGGCGTGGGTAATATCTACGCTTCCGAGAGCCTTTTTCGCGCGGGCATCCGTCCGACCACGGCCGCTGGCCGCGTTTCGCTCATTCGTTACGAACTGCTCGCGGATGCCGTGCGGCTGACGCTTGCCGCCGCCATCGAGAAAGGCGGCAGCACGTTGCGCGATTTTGTCGGCAGTGATGGGGAAAGCGGTTATTTCCAGCTCGACTATTTCGTCTATGATCGCGCCGGGCTGCCATGCCGCGTCTGCGGCACGCCGATCAGACAGATCGTGCAAGGTCAGCGATCCACTTACTTTTGCCCGACCTGCCAGCGCTGATGTCCACTCTTTCCCTTTCCGTTCCTGCTGCGTTGACCGATTTTTCCGCGCGGCTGATCGCGTGGCAGCGCGTGCATGGCCGTCACGACCTGCCGTGGCAGAACACGCGCGATCCCTATCGCATCTGGCTCTCCGAGATCATGTTGCAGCAGACGCAGGTCTCGACGGTGATCCCGTACTACGAGCGCTTTCTTGGCCGTTTCCCGGATGTCGCCGCGCTAGCCGCCGCGCCGCTCGACGACGTGATGGCGCTGTGGGCCGGCCTCGGTTACTACTCGCGTGCGCGCAATCTGCATCGCTGCGCGCAGACGGTTGTCGAGCAGCATGGCGGCGCATTCCCCGCACCGGTCGAGGCGCTGGCGGAGTTGCCGGGCATCGGCCGCTCGACGGCGGCTGCGATTGCCTCGTTCGCGTTTGGCGCGCGCGCGACGATTCTCGACGGCAACGTGAAGCGGGTGCTTGCGCGCGTGTTCGGCGTCGAAGGATTTCCGGGCGAAAAACGGGTCGAGAACGCGATGTGGACGCTGGCTGAATCGCTGCTGCCTTCAAACGCAAACGACGATGATGTGAGCGCCTACACGCAAGGTCTGATGGATCTTGGCGCCACGCTGTGCGTGCGCGGCAAGCCGGACTGCGTGCGCTGCCCGTTCGCCGCCGACTGCGTGGCGAACGTCACCGGACGCCAGCGCGAGTTGCCGGTTGCGCGTCCAAAGAAAGCGATTCCAACGCGGCGCACGTGGATGCTCGTGCTGCGCGACGGTAACGCGGTGATGCTGGAAAAACGTCCACCGTCGGGAATCTGGGGTGGCTTGTGGAGCCTGCCGGAAGCGTCCGGCGAAGCGGCGCTCGCCGATCGCGCGCAAGGATACGGCGCATCGGGCACCATGATGCCGCTCGCGACACTCACGCATACGTTCACGCATTTCCGTCTGGATATCGAGCCGCGCGTCGTCGAACTGGGTAGTTTGCGGGCGACGCTCGCCAGTGTAGGCGACGACGAAACGGTCTGGGTCGCGCTGCACGAACTCGACGCGTATGGCGTGCCGGCCCCGGTTCGCAGGCTGCTCGATACGATGCAGGGATCGCTGCTTTAGGCGCGCGATGCTATAGCAGTTGATGCTGCTGCATGTAGTGATGCACGACGTCGATCCGTGCGCCGGCGTCCTGTAGTTCCATCAGCTTTTGCCGCGCGCGCAACGCAATCGGCAGTACTTCTGACAGACGGTTCGATACCCACGAAGGATCGTCGAGCCGGAACGGCTCGGCGAACGGCAGGCTGTCGGCGTCGCGCTCGCGGATCGTCGCGATGATGCGCTCCAGCACTTCCGCGCAGGCGCCGAACCGCTCCAGATGCACGGTGCCTTCGAGCGGAATATCGTCGCCGATCGGCTCGGCCATGCCGACCAGCAGCCCGTCCGGTTGCGCACGGTGCGACAGCAGCCGGAAGCGCCGCGTGCCGCGCGCGCGGATCAGCAGCATGCCGAACGATTCCACATCGCATTGCTCGATTTCAGCGAGGCAGCCGATTGATTCAGGCACGGACGGCTCATCGGGCCGCGCCACTTCGCCGCCACTCTTCAGCAAACAGACGCCGAACGGCGTCTTCTCGCGAAGACACTCGCTTGCCATGTCCAGATAACGCGTCTCGAAGATTTTCAGCGGCAGCAGACCGCCGGGAAACAGCACGGTATGCAGCGGAAAAAGCGGCAGATCGGCAAGCACGGCAGGAGTAGTGGACATTGCGCAACGCTCGAAGGTTAAGGCCGCGCGATGCGACCGGTTAAGCCAGTAGCTTCGAAGATTCGCCGACGTCGAGCGGCGCATCGCGGTGCCGCACAATCACATTCGATTCGCCCGAAAGACGCGCGGCGAGCGTCTCGGCGATAAACACGGAGCGATGCTGACCGCCCGTGCAGCCAATCGCGACGGTCAGATAACTGCGGTTGTCGTCGCGGAAATGCGGCAACCACTTCGCGATGAACCCGTGGATGTCGTCGATCATCTGCGTGACGACCGGCAACGCACCCAGAAAGTCGATCACGGGCTTGTCGAGACCCGTGAGCGGACGCAGTTCGCGGTCGTAGTAAGGATTTGGCAGCATGCGCACGTCGAAGACGAAATCGGCATCGAGCGGCACGCCGCGTTTGAAACCGAACGATTCGAACATCAGCGTGAGGCCCGCGCGTTCCTGCTCGATGAAGCGCTTGACCCACGCGCGCAGCACGTTCGCGCGCAGATTGCTGGTGTCGATCTGATGGCCGAACTCGGCGAGATTCGCGACGAGTTCCCGTTCGTTTTCAATGGCTTCTTCGAGCGAACGCAACACGCCAACGTTTGCATCGTGCGACGGCGAACCCGACAGCGGATGACGCCGCCGTGTCTCGGAAAAGCGCTGGATCAGCGATTGCGTGCTCGCGTTCAGAAACAGCACGCGCACGTCGTGTTCACGCGCGAGGTCACGGATCATCTCGGGCATTTCGTCGAGCGAGGCGCTGGAGCGCGCGTCGATCGCGACGGCGAGCCGTTCGTGGCCGTGCTCGCCGAGGTAGGCGGCGAGCGGCGGCAGGAAGCGCGGCGGCAGGTTGTCGACGCAGTAGTACCCCGCGTCTTCGACCGCGTTCAGTGCGACAGACTTGCCGGAGCCGGAAATGCCGGTGATCAGGATAATGCGCATGAGGTCGTGAAATCCGTTCGTTTCATCATAGCATCGCGCCCCGCGTGCCGGTGACGCGATGCCCTGACGTGCCGGGAGGCGCGCACGCCGGCTAGATCAGCTTGCCGGGAAACTGGCTGTCCGGATCCTGCATCGCGAGACGCTGGCGGTCCATGAAGTCGCGCAGCGTGTCGATGCCGCGCAATTGCAGGATCGTGTTGCGCACGGCCGCTTCGACCAGCACCGCGAGGTTGCGGCCGGCGGCCACCTGAATGGTGACCTTGCTGATGGGCAGGCCCAGCACGTCGACGGTCTGGCTTTCGAGCGGCAGACGCTGGAACTCGCCATCCGGCCGGCGCACCAGCTGGACGATCAGTTTCAGCTTCATTTTCCGGCGCACGGCGGTTTCACCGAAAATCGTCTTGATGTCGAGCAGGCCCAGGCCGCGCACCTCGAGCAGGTTCTGCAGCAGCGGCGGGCAGCGGCCTTCGACAAAGTCGGGCCCGAGCCGCACGAAATCCACCGCGTCGTCAGCAACGAGGCCGTGGCCACGGCTGATCAGTTCCAGGCCGAGTTCGCTTTTACCAAGACCGGAGTCGCCCGTCAGCAGCACGCCCATGCCGAGGATGTCGAGGAACACGCCGTGCAGCGTGGCGCGCGGCGCCAGAATGCGCGACATATAGAGCCGCAGGCTGTCGATGACAGCCGCGGCCGACATCGGCGTGGTGAAGAGCGGCGTGGACGAGCGCGTACAGCGCAGCACCAGTTCCGGCGGCGCGGCAACGCCACCCGCGACGACGAGGAACGGCGGCTCGAGCGCGATCAGCTCGGCCATGTGACGCGAGCGGCTCTCGTCGGCCTGGCGCTGGTAATACTCGACTTCGGCGTCGCCCAGCACCTGGATCCGGTTCGGGTGAATCAGGTTCAAGTGGCCGACGAGGTCGGCGCTGGAGGTGGCGTACGCAACCGTTTCCGCCGAAAACCCGCGCTCCCAGCCTTCATGCCCGGTCAGCCAGCTGAGTTTCAGCACGGCGGCGTTGTCGTCGAAAATGCTCTGGGCGTTGATGCTGGACGTATCCATGAGTCCGTGACTCCGTTATGGGCCGCTGGCCCGCGCGTCTGGCCCTGGCTGGCCTGTGTGTATCGCGGCCGGTCCGGCCGGCGTGAGCCGGGCCGGTTCGGGTGCTGTTGCCGGACCTGTATCTGGCGAGCTTCGCCTTCAATACATCAAGGTTGCCACTGAGTGAGCAGGCGATGCAACGCCTCGCGGTCTTCTTCCGTGTGCAGCCGCTCGCGTGCTTCGCGATCGGACAGCAACTGCGCGATTTCCGACAGGATTTCCAGGTGCTGCTGGGTGGCCTGTTCCGGCACGAGCAGGAAGATCAGCAGCGACACCGGCTGACCGTCGGGGGATTCGAAGGGAATAGGGTCGGCGAGACGCACGAACGCGGCGAGCGGATGCTTCAGGCCCTTGATCCGGCCGTGAGGAATCGCAACGCCTTCGCCGAGCCCTGTTGACCCGAGGCGCTCGCGCGCAAACAGATTGTCGGTGACCGTGCTGCGGGCGATGCCGTTCTGGTTCTCGAAGATCAGGCCGGCCTGTTCGAAGACACGCTTTTTGCTGGTAACGGCAAGACCGACGACGACATTGTCGAGGGGAAGATATTTGGCTAGACGATTCATGTTGGCAGGCGGAAACGTGGCCTGGATTCTCCTCGCCGTAGCGTTTGGGTGGCGTTCCATGTTCAACAGGCACACACGGCGATATGGCGATAGACGGTGGAGACCGAAAGCGCAGGACTACCGCTGATTGACCCCGATAGTAACCGGAACATTATAGAACAGGGTGATCACGGATGGTGCGGCGCGCCATCGATGAAAAGCGGGGTTTTCCGCGGCGGATTCGCCGGGTGAGGGTGTGTGGTGCGGACGGGTGGGGCGTCCAACGAAAAACCGCCCGTAATCGGGCGGTCTGGCGGAAATGCCTGAAGGAACGCTTCTGGTGATGGACCCTTATTGCGGCGGCACTTCGATTTGCGGTGCCAGCGGCTGATATTTGATCGCTTCGTGCTGATGGCCCTGGAGGCGATCCTTGTGACGAATGACTTGCCTGTCCAGCTTGTCGATCATCAGGTCGATTGCGGCGTACAGGTCGCCATCCGCGCTTTCGACAAATAAGTCCTTGCCCTTCACATGCAGGTTGATTTCAACCTTTTGCCGCTTTTCCTTTTCCTTGTGGTTGTCGACCGAGAGGACCACACTGCCATCGATTACCTGATCGAAATGTCTTAGCACCTTATCCAGTTTGGAGATCACGTATTCGCGCAACGCAGGCGTTACTTCGAGATGGTGTCCACTGATCTTCAGATTCATAGTGCTTCTCCATGCTAGTGGCCGCCTTGACGTGCATGCCCAGCAAGCGCCGGTCGAACTGTCGGCTCGCCTTCCAGTCTTCCCCTGTGACTGGCTGTTGACGGGTCGCATCGGCCAGCCTTGTCGCCCATCGCGCCGCGGCCGGTAAATGCCGGCCACAGTATGCGACCGGCTACAGAGACTTGCGCAGGTTCACCGCGGGGATTCTCAGGGCTTCACGGTACTTCGCGACGGTTCGCCGCGCCACGACAAAGCCCTGTTCCGCCAGCAGTTCGGCTATGCGGCTGTCTGAAAGAGGAGATTTCGGCTCTTCTGCTCCTATCAGTTGCTTGATGAGTGCGCGAATAGCCGTTGATGAGGCTGCGCCACCCGTGTCAGTGGAAACGTGCGATCCAAAGAAGTACTTAAATTCAAGCGTCCCGAAGGGCGTGAGCATGTACTTGCCCGTTGTCACACGCGAGACAGTCGACTCGTGTAGTCCCAGCGTATCAGCAATTTCCCGCAAAACCAAGGGGCGCATGGCAATTTCGCCATGCACAAAAAAGCTCTTCTGACGCTCGACAATCGCCTGTGCAACCCGAAGGATCGTCTCGAATCTCTGCTGGATATTCTTGATCAGCCAGCGCGCTTCCTGGAGTTGCTGGCGCAACGAACCGCTCCCCGGATCGCCCCTGCTATTGCGAAGAATGTTTGCATAAAGGTGGTTTATGCGCAGTTTGGGGACCACTTCCGGGTTCAGCTCCGCAATCCATCCCTGGGCCGTGCGCTTCACCATGATGTCCGGCACGACGTAGTCCGCTTCCGCCTTGCCATACGCGGCGCCTGGGAACGGTTCGAGTGAGCGGATGAGCGCGTGTGCGTCGCGCAGTTCGTCGTCGTTGGCCTTCAGGTGCTTGCGCAGACGCGTGAAATCACGCGCCGCGAGCAGTTCCAGATGGTGGGCGACGATGTCGAGTGCAAGCGTGCGCGTGGGCGACGATTCGAGCCGCAGAAGTTGCAGCTTCAGACATTCGGATGCCGAACGTGCGCCGACCCCCGCCGGATCGAAGCTGTGCAGCAGCGCAAGCGCCGCGTTCAGCTCGTCGAGATCGACTTCGAGTTCGTCGGGCAGGTCGGCGATCACTTCTTCGAGCGTGGCGGTCAGGTAGCCGTCGTCGTCGAGCGATTCGATCAGGAAGGTGATGAGCGCGCGGTCACGTTGACCCGCCTGCGTGACGCGCAGCTGCGCGCCCAGATGGTCGCGCAGGCTCGTGCTCGATTCGTGGATCTGCAATGGTGGCAGATCGTCGTCGTCCGAAGCGCTACCCGAGCGGCCGTAGTCGTCCAGATTCCACTGGCTCGAGTCGCCATTGCTGTCGGACGAGAGGCCGTTGTATTCATCGACGCCCCGCGGCTCGCCGTTCTCCGCGCGCTCGGAGGTAGAGGACGAAGACGAGCTCGTGCTGCCCATCTGCTCCTGCGGGGGCGCGTTGCCCGGCGCCTGCGTGATCAGCGAACCGTCCGCTGCGACACGCAGCGGACTCGCGATCCAGTCGTCCTCGTTTTCGAGCAGCGGATTCTGGGAGATCGCCATCGAGACTTCCTGCTGCAACTCAAGCGTAGACAACTGCAGCAGCCGGATGGACTGCTGAAGTTGTGGGGTCAGCGCAAGATGCTGCGACAGGCGGAGTTGGAGGCTGGCTTTCATGGCAGGTTGAGATTCATTGTAGAGAGTTTGCCACGAGCGCGATACCTTGCAACAGTCACAAAAATGCCCGTTGCGTGGATTCGATGTTGGTGGGTGCGTTTGAAGCGCCCCGCCAGCGTGTCCCGGATGTCCAGGAGCGAGGGTGTACTGGCCTCGCGGACGGCATGAAACCGGAATTGCCGTCCGCGAGGCCGTCGATTACATGCGGAAATGCTCGCCCAGGTAGACGCGCCGCACGTTTTCGTTTTCGATGATTTCGCCGGGTGCGCCGGCCGCTAGCACGCTACCGTCGCTGATAATGTACGCGTGGTCACAGATGCCGAGCGTTTCGCGCACATTGTGGTCGGTGATCAGCACACCGATGTTGCGCTGCTTCAGGAACTTCACGATCTTCTGGATTTCCAGCACCGCGATCGGGTCCACGCCGGCGAACGGTTCGTCGAGCAGAATGAAGCTCGGATTGGTCGCGAGCGCACGCGCGATTTCAACGCGCCGGCGCTCGCCGCCCGACAGCGACAGCGCCGGATTCTCGCGCAGATGCGCAATCTGCAACTCGTCGAGCAATGCTTCCGTGCGTGCGGAAATCGCGTCTTTCGTGAGGAGCTTGCCGTCGTCGTCGTGTTGCAGTTCGAGCACCGCGCGGATGTTTTCCTCGACGGTGAGCTTGCGGAACACGGACGCTTCCTGCGGCAGATACGACAGTCCGAGCGACGCGCGTTTGTGGATCGGCAGCAGGCTGATCGACCTGCCGTCGAGATCGATTGCGCCAGCGTCGAGCGGCACGAGACCGACGATCATGTAGAACGACGTGGTCTTGCCGGCGCCGTTCGGGCCGAGCAGACCGACCACTTCTCCGCTCTTCACCTCGAGCGACACGTCCTTCACGACCGTGCGCGAGCCGTAGCGTTTCTTCAGGTTGCGCACGGAAAGCGAACTGCTGGTGCCGGCTGGCTTGCGATTGGGCAGGGCGGGTGCGCTCACGGCTTCGTTACTCCCTGGCCCTGGGCTTGACCCTGCGCCGGCAGCTGCGTGGACGGCACGAGCGTGGCCGATGCGCCGTTCAGCGGCGCGGGGCCACCGTTACGCGGCGCGAGCATCGCGCGGACGCGGCCCGTCGGATTGCCCGGACCCGCGACGTCCTTGCCGGCCTTCGCCGTATAGAAATCGTTCTGGCCGTCGTACGTGATCACGCTGCCATGCACTTCGTCCATCAGCGTCGTCAGGCCCTGCAGGCGGCGCACGGTGGCACGGGTGGTCAGCGTGGTCAGGTCCTGTTTGCCGTCGTAGTCGATACGTTCCGCATCGCCTTCGACGTATTCGTCGACGCCTTCGCGCTTCTGGCGGAAGTACGAGAGGTTCTTGCCGGTCGACGTGCCCGTCGCGTACTGATAGCCCTGCGGGTCCTGATGCACCTCGACGCGGTCCGCCTTGATGACGATCGTGCCTTTCGTGGCCACGACGTGGCCCGTGAAAATGTTGACCTGTTTCAGGTCGTCGTAAGTCATGTTGTCCGCTTCGATATTCAGCGGTTTGTCCTTGTCGGCACGCTCGGCGTGCGCAACCGGCGCGAAGCCGGCGAGCGGCAACGCGACGAGCAGCGCGGCGAGCGCGGCACGGTACACGGACCACGCGTGGGCGCGGCCGGTATCAGGACGAGGGAACGATTCGTTCATGCAGTCACGCCTGGAATGGATTTACCCGGGTTGCCGGGGAGAGCCGGCGCTATCGGACGCGGCGATGGCGCCGCGCACGTTGCCGAACAGTTGCATAACCCGGGTGACGTTGTTGTAGTTCATGCCGCTGGCCGTCATGACAGACGGACCGCGTTGAAGTTTAACCGGCTTTTCGGTCTCGATGACATCGTCGTTCACCAGCACGCGGAAATGCTCGGAATCGGCCTGCATGGCCGGGTCGCCGTAGCCCGCGGCGCGCAGGATCCGCGCATTGTCGTACAGGTTGACGATCGATGCATCGCCGTTCACCGTGCCGCGATCGCCCGTTGCCGTGACGATCGGCTTGCCCGGCTGGAACGCGCGGATCGCAGGTTTGGTCAGGTCGCTGTCTTCGTCGTCCTCGTAATGGACCATGTGCGCCGCGGTCAGGCGGTATTGCGTGGCGCCCGACTGGTCGAGTTCGGAGACGGAGAAGTTGTCGGCGAAATAGTCGGGCGTGTGCGCCTTCTTGTGCGGCGCGCCCTCGTTGGGCGGCGGCAGCGTGGCCTGCAGCAGCCACCACGTGATACCGGCGAGCGCCGCCATCGCGACGAGCGGAATCAGCGAAGTCAGGCGGAACTGGTTCATCCGACGAGGCCCTGCTGGTCGCCGCCGCCGCAGGCTGCCGCGAGCAGTGCGTCATACTTGTGCTGTGCGCGCAGCAGCGTGTCGCAGACTTCACGCACCGCGCCGTGGCCGCCGCGCGCCTCGGAGACCCAGTGGGCGCGCGCGATCACTTCCGGATGCGAATTCGCCGGCGCGGCGGCGAAGCCGACCTTCAGCATCACCGCGAGATCGACCCAGTCGTCGCCCATGTAGCCGCATTCCCCGGCGCTCAGGCCGGTTTCCTTCAGCAGTTCGGCGAACGCTTCAGGCTTGTTTTCGATGCCCTGATACAGGTGCGTGATCTTCAGTTCCTTCGCGCGCACGGCGACGATGCCCGATTTGCGGCCCGTGATGATGGCCGTGTCGATGCCCGCCTGGCGAAGCAGTTTCGCGCCGTGGCCGTCCATCGAATGGAACGCCTTCATCGTGTCGCCTTCGGCGGTAAACATCAGACCACCGTCGGTCAGCACGCCGTCGACGTCGAAGATCATCAGCTTCACGCGGCTCGCGCGTTCAGTGGCGGTAAGCGGGGCGGCGGCCATCAGATCACCTTCTTGGAGAACAGGTCGTGCATGTTGAGCGCGCCGATGAGCTTGCCGGATTCATCGACAACCAGCATCTGGTTGATCCGGTGCCGCTCCATCAGTTCCACGGCTTCGACGGCCAGGTGGTCGGGGCCGATCATGCGCGGGCCCTTCGTCATCACGTCCGCGATCGGCAGTTCGCGGAAGTCGCCCGCACGTTCGAGCACGCGCCGCAGGTCGCCATCGGTGAAAATGCCCTCGACGTGATCGTTCGAATCGACGATCGCCGTCATGCCCATGCGCTTTGCCGTGAGCTGCATCAGCGCTTCGCGCAGCGTGGCGTTGTCAGGTACCTTCGGGATTTCGCTGCCGGTGCGCATGACGTCGCGCACGTAGGTGAGCAGGCGCCGGCCGAGCGCGCCGCCCGGATGCGAGCGCGCGAAGTCGTCGGCGCCGAAGCCGCGCGCGTCGAGCACGGCCACCGCGAGCGCGTCGCCGAGCGCGAGCGCGGCCGTGGTGCTGGCTGTGGGCGCGAGATTCATCGGGCAGGCTTCTTTCGAGACGCCGGCGTTCAGATGGACGTCCGCGAGCTTGGCGAGCGTCGAGGCCGGCTTGCCGGTGATGGCAATCAGCCTGGCGCCGAGACGCTTGATGAGCGGCAGGATCGAGACGAGTTCTTCGGATTCGCCCGAATTCGACATCGCGATGAAGACGTCCTCGGCGGTGACCATGCCGAGGTCGCCATGGCTCGCTTCGGCCGGATGCACGAAAAACGCCGGCGAGCCGGTGCTCGCGAGCGTCGCGGCCAGCTTGCGGGCCACGTGGCCGGATTTGCCGATGCCGGAAACGACGACGCGTCCACGGCAACTGAGGATAAAGTCGATCGCCTCGACAAAACCATCGTCGAGTTGATCGCGAAGGGCGCGCACGGCGTCCGCTTCGATGTCGAGCACGTCGCGAGCGAGCGCGAGCGCCCGATCGCCATTGATTTTCGCTATCATTCGCGGAGTATAGCAAAGGCGTTTGTTCGCCGCGCCGGGCGGGACGTGCCCGGCCGCTGCCTTCACGGGCCCCCTGACCTTGTCGCGCGGGCGTTTCGCGCGCGGCGGTTCCTGACGAACGAGGACGCTTTCCCGATGCGCATTCGCCGATGATTTCCCCGCTCGAAATGACGCTGTTCCTGCTGCTGGCTTCGGTGGCGGGCGTTGTCGTGTTCCGCTATCTGAACCTGCCGCCGATGCTCGGGTATCTGACGGTGGGCATCGTCGTCGGTCCGCACGCGCTCGGGATCGTGCCGGATTCCGCGGGCGCGCAGAATCTCGCCGAGTTCGGCGTCGTGTTCCTGATGTTCTCGATCGGGCTGGAGTTTTCGCTCGCGAAGCTGCGCTCGATGCGCCGGCTGGTGTTCGGGCTGGGCCTGCTCCAGGTGCTCGGCACGATCGCGGTCGCGCTTGCGCTCGGCTACGTGCTGGAGCGCTGGGTACACATCACATGGGAGGCGAGCGTGGCGCTGGGCGGCGCGCTCGCGATGTCGTCGACGGCGATCGTCAGCAAGATGCTCGCCGAGCGGCTCGAAATCGAAACGGAACACGGCCGCAATATTTTCGGCGTGCTGCTGTTCCAGGATCTGGCCGTGGTGCCGCTGCTCATCATCATCGCCGCGTTCGGCAGCGATTCGAAGCATCTGATGGAGGCGCTCGGCCTCGCCGCGGTGAAGATCGTGATCGCGCTCGCCGTGCTGCTGATCGTCGGGCAGCGCTTCATGACGCGCTGGTTCAACGTGGTCGCGCGGCGGCGCTCGCAGGAACTGTTCATCCTGAACCTGCTGCTGGTGACACTGGGCGCCGCGTTCATCACGGAGAAATTCGGTCTGTCGCTAGCGCTTGGCGCGTTCATCGCCGGCATGCTGATCGCCGAAACGCCTTACCGGCATCAGGTGGAAGAGGACATCAGGCCGTTTCGCGACGTGCTGCTCGGGCTCTTCTTCGTGACGACCGGCATGCTGCTGAACCCGCAGGTGGTCTGGCAGCATCCGTTCATCGTGCTCGGCTTCCTGCTCGGGCCGATCCTGCTGAAAATGGTGATGATCACGGCGCTCTCGCGGCTTTTCGGCGCCTCGCCCGGGGTCGCGATGCGCACGGGTATCGGCCTTGCGCAGGCGGGCGAATTCGGCTTCGTGCTGCTGAACCTGATTCTCGACAAGCATCTCGTCGACGCCACGTTGCTGCAGGCCATCCTCGCCGCGATGCTGCTGTCGATGCTGGCCGCGCCGTTCCTGATCCAGAACGCGGACCGGATCGTGCTGCGCCTGTCGTCGTCGGAATGGATGATGCAATCGTTGCAGATGACGCGCATCGCCACGCAGAGCCTGAAGCAGAGCGGCCACGTGATCATCTGCGGGTACGGCCGCGCGGGGCAGAATCTCGCGCGCATGCTCGAACACGAAGGCCTTTCGTACGTCGCGCTCGACCTCGACCCGGATCGCGTGGCGGCCGCCGCGGCGGCAGGCGAATCGGTCGTGTTCGGCGACGCCGGACGGCGCGAGTCGCTGCTCGCCGCCGGTCTCCATCGTTGCGCGACGGTCGCGATCACGTATGCGAACACGCCGTCCGCGCTGCGCGTGCTGAACAACATTCACGAACTCGAGCCGACGCTGCCGGTGATCGTGCGGACCGTCGACGACGCCGACCTGGAGAAGCTGCTCGCCGCCGGCGCGACCGAGGTGATTCCGGAGATCGTGGAAGGCAGCCTGATGCTGGCGTCGCACACGCTCGTGCTGATGGGCGTGCCGATGCGGCGCGTCGTGCGGCGCGTCGAGGAGATGCGCGACGAGCGATACAGCCTGCTGCGCGGCTATTTCCACGGCGCCGACGACCAGGGCGACGAGGACAGTCACGAACAGGTGCGGCTACAATCGGTGCCGGTCGACGAAAAGGCCGACGCGGTGGGTCGCACGCTTGCGGAACTGGGGCTTTACGAGCTCGGCGTCGAAGTGACGGCGATCAGGCGGCACGGCATTCGCGGCGTCGAGCCGGATCCGGAAACGCGTCTGCGCGCGCTCGACATCGTCGTGCTGCGCGGTTTGCCTGAAGCGCTGGCCGAAGCGGAAGAGCGGCTGTCGAAACATCGGCGTGCGGGTGCGGTCGCGGCCTGAGCGGGCTGTACCGGCCGCCCACTTTTTCACGGGCCGCATGCCTCGCGCGGCAATACCGCCATGGGCGGTTTCCGAAGCGCCGCCAGCGCGACCAACATTGAAGCCATTACCCGGGATACTGGAGACATCATGTCCAACGCAACTTCGCTCGCGCCCGCCGATGCGCCACTGAACGCGGCTGAGTTCGTGAAGAGCCAGATCCGCACGGTGCCCGACTGGCCGCAGCCCGGCGTGCAGTTTCGCGACATCACGCCGTTGCTGCAGCAGCCAAAAGCAATGCGCGTGCTGATCGACCTGTTCGTGCTGCGCTATATCGACGCGAAGCTCGACTACATCGCGGGGCTGGACGCGCGCGGTTTCATCATCGGGCCGATTCTCGCGTTCGAACTGAATCTCGGTTTCATCCCGATCCGCAAGGTCGGCAAGCTGCCGTACAGGACGGTCGCGGAGTCGTATCACCTCGAATATGGCACGGCGACCGTCGAGATTCACGAGGACGCGTGCGGCCCGGGCGACCGCGTCGTGCTCATCGACGATCTGATCGCAACCGGCGGCACGATGATGGCCGGCAAGAAGCTGCTCGAACGACTCGGTGCGCTGGTGGTGGAAGGCGCGGCGATCATCGATCTGCCGGACCTGGGCGGCGCGCGGCTTCTGCGCGAAGCGGGGCTGCCGCTCTACACCGTGACCGAATTCGGCGGACACTGACCGCACGCCGCGTACTCGTCCAACGCACCTGGATAAAAACGATGCCCAATTTCCTGCTGTTTCTCGCGACATCCATCGCGATCACACTGGCGCCCGGTCCTGACAACCTGCAGGTGCTCGCGCGCGGCATTTCTCAAGGCCGCGCGGCGGGTTTTGTCGCCGCGCTCGGTTTTGCCGCTGGCATCACGTTCCATACGACGCTCGCCGCGCTTGGCGTCGCGGCCGTGTTGCGCTCGTCGCCGGTTGCGTTTCAGGCGATCAAGCTGGCCGGCGCCGCGTATCTGGTCTGGATCGGCATCAAGGCGCTGCGCAGCCAGGGTCTCGCGACGGCGCACGAGCGTCCGCCGCAGCCGCTACGGTCGGTGTTCCGGCAAAGCGTGCTCGGCAACGTCATGAACCCGAAGGTCACGCTGTTCTTCATCGTGTTCCTGCCGCAGTTCGTCGATCCGCACGGCGCGCAGAGCGTCACGCTGCAGATGCTCGAACTCGGCGTCACGTTCATGCTGCAGACCGTGGTGGTGTTTTCGCTGTTCGGCGTGTGCGCGGGCATGATCGGCAGCTGGCTGCGTCGCCGGCCGCGCGTCGGCGTGTGGCTCGACCGCCTTGCCGGCGCGACGTTCATCGCGATCGGCATTCGCGTTGCGTTGCGCGACTGAGTGGCGGGAGCGTCGATCATGACTTTGCCCTGCATCATTTCCGCGCGCCGTTTCGACGCGCGCGCTCATGCGCCGTTCTGGATCGGTGACGAGCGGGTCGGCTGGATCCGTACCTCCGACGTGCCGCTGCTCACGCGCTGGCCGGATGTATTCGACATTGACGACGCGCGCGTCACACTGTCGGCGCGATTCGACACGCTCGATCCGCGCAGCGCGGCGCTCGGCGCGGTGATCGGCGCGCTCGCCGCCGAGGGTCGCATTCCGGGCTGGCGCGACGAGACGTACGCGATCCGCAACGCGTTCGATGCACCGCCGCTCGCGTACATCGAACGGGCCGCGTCGCGCTTCTTCGGGACGATGACGTACGCGGTGCATCTGAACGGCGTCGTAGAATATGCCGACCGCGCGCCGCAATTGTGGATCGCGCGCCGCAGCGACACGAAGGCGACCGATCCCGGCATGCTGGATAACGTCGTCGCGGGCGGCATCGGCTGGGGCTTCGGCATCGAAGAAACCATCGTCAAGGAGTGCTGGGAAGAAGCGGGCATTCCGGAAGACATTGCCGCGCGCGCGGTGGCGGGGCGCACCGCGCATGTGTTGCAGTCGTTGCCCGAAGGCACGCAGGCCGAACAGGTGTTCATCTACGACCTGCCGTTGCCGCCGGATTTCGCGCCGCGCAATCAGGATGGCGAAGTGGGCGAGCACCGCCTCGCGCGGATCGACGAAGTCGCGCGCTGGATCGAGGAAGGCGCGATGACGGTCGACGCGAGCCTCGCCACGCTCGACTGTCTGCTGCGTCATCACTGGATCGATGAGGACGCTTGCGAGGGCATTGCCACGGTGTTCGCCCCGGCGGTTATCTGAAGCGCCGCGCGCTGTCATATTGATACTGAATGAATTACGGATTGAAGAAGGGAGTCACCCAGGTCATGTCGACCGAACATAGCTTTATTCTCAAACTGTCGTGTGCCGACCGGCCAGGCATCGTGCATGCGGTGTCCGGTTTTCTGTTCGAATGCGGCAGCAATATTCTCGACTCGGCCCAGTTTGGCGACAGCCACACGGGCGAGTTCTTCATGCGTGTTCATTTCCAGCAGGTTGGCGGCGATCCGGGGCTGGATGCGCTGCGCGTGTCGTTCGCAACGCTCGCCGAACAGTTCGGCATGAAGTGGGAATTGCACGATGCATCGGTGAGGCCGCGCGTCGTGATCATGGTCTCGAAGATCGGCCATTGCCTGAACGATCTGCTGTTTCGCTATCGCACCGGTCAGCTCGGCATCGAAATTCCCGCGATCATTTCGAACCACAAGGAGTTTTATCAGCTCGCGGCGAGCTATGACATTCCGTTCCATCATTTTCCGCTGACGGGTTCGACGCCCGACGCGAAGGCCGCGCAGGAAGCGCGCGTGCTTGAAGTGATCGAAGAACACCAGGCCGATCTGGTCGTGCTCGCGCGGTACATGCAGATTCTGTCGCCGCAACTGTGCGACCGGCTGTCTGGACGGGCGATGAACATTCACCATTCGTTTCTGCCGAGCTTCAAGGGCGCCAAGCCGTATTACCAGGCGTTCGATCGCGGCGTGAAACTGATCGGCGCGACCGCGCACTACGTGACGACCGATCTCGACGAAGGCCCGATCATCGAGCAGGAAGTCGAGCGCGTGGATCACAGCATGACGCCGGAGCAACTGACTGCGATTGGTCGCGATGTCGAGTGCGTGACGCTTGCGCGTGCGGTGAAGTGGCATGTGGAACACCGCGTTGTGCTGAACGGAAGCAAGACGGTGGTTTTCCGTTGAGATGCGTGCCTGGCGGTGGGGTTGTGTTTCCTGTCGGGTAGCGGTGCGGCGCGGGGTAAGTTGGCGCGGCACGTAAAAAGGCCCGCGGCAGGGAGAAACTGATCCCTCACTAACCCAGTTTTTTGGCTTCGCTTCCCCGACTACCTGTCAGATCAGGTCCAGGCTAATGCAGATCAAGCCGCAACGAGCGATGCCGTAGCCGGATCGTAAACATAGCCAGTGATGGAACCGTCAACGATCCGCTGCACGGCTTCATTGATCACCTGTAGCGGCACCAGGAACCACTCTTTCGGCCGAACTGGATTGCCAAAGCGATCTGGAATGGTCAGGTCTAACTGTGCAGCAGCAAACAGCCGGTGGAAGATGTGCTCCATCCTGCTACGCTTGATGTTATGGAGCTTGTACTCGGCGATGATATCCACACCGGCCAGCAGATAGGTCGCTTCGGTTTCAGCGTCCGCAATGCGGGCTTCTACCTTGCCGCCGGTAACGCCAATCTTGTGGATCAGCTCACGGTGTTGCTCCACGAACGGATGATTCGACCGACTACGTAGCACATAGATTGTGCCGCTTTCGATATCGTCCGGTTCGGCAGAGTCACCGAATAGTGGTCCAGAAAACGAGCTAGTGTCCACCTTGATCACCCGGCTACCGACTCGCCCCTCGGTGTCCTTGTAGAGCGCTCGCTGCAATGACCGTAGCAACAGATCGCTCTCCGTGCCATTGGAATAAATGACGCGCAAGCGGCCATTGGTCTCAGCATTGGGTGTCTTGTAAGTATCCCCCACCTCCGCAATGTAGGTGATCAATCCACCAAGGATGAAGAAGTCTCCGACCTCAATACCGGCGTCCTTACCAAACGGCCTCGTTACCCAAAGCTTTTGCTTAAGGCCAGCCTCTACCTCATCGAAAAGCGGCTTGAATGTCTCGAAATCCTTACAAGGAGCGCGGTCTGCGATTTCTTCCGCAGCCTTGATTTCAGCATGGGAGCGCACATGCCTAAGCACCCGGATATCGTCGCCGGCCGGTTCGGCAGCAACACCCAGTTCGGCCAGCAAAGCATCTGCATCCAGCTCATCCATGACAGGGGCTGTCGTAGCATCGCCCAACAGGCCTGGCGTATCCATTTCAGACAGGAGGATGCGAGCATCAGGCAGCTTGCGCAGTTGATCCAGGCGCACGGCATACAGCCGCTCGAAGATGTCGCGGTCAGTGCCATGCTGAGGGGCGCGCCCATGCGCCTGATGAAAGCGCAGGATGTCCTCAAAGCCAGCAATGACGCGCTCTTCCTGCGGCGTTCGGCTGCTCGCCTTGACGGGCTCAACGGGAACGCCAAGAGCGTCCAGCAGCGCGTCGTCGTCCATCTCACTCACCAGCGGCCTCCTTGGCCTTGGCCTGCGCACGATAGCGTGCCAAAGCCGCCACGCCCTCAGCCATACGTTTTTCCCATGCATCAGCCGAGTTGATATCTGGCAGACGCCCTCGTTCGCCCTTGAACGCCAGCGCACGCTTGGCCAACTCGCGCGCTTCCTCTTCGCTGATCGACAACTTCTTGGTGGCGATGCTGGCTTGAATCTGGCGCAACGATTTCTCATCCATCGTCTTGGCCAGCACCGCATACGCGGCTTCAAACGGGTTGATGCGGTCGATCAGGTCAATGTCCAGATCGCGCACATTAACGAACTTGCGAACACCGTCAATCAGCGAGGCATTGCCCAACTGCGCGCCCTCTGCACTGCCGGTGGAGTCGCCCGCTGCATCGCCAGCAGCCAATGCCAGCTTTGCCTGCTGAGTGATGTTGAGCACGGCAACGGCATGCTGACGCACCGCCTCCTGATCTTCATCGCTCAACTCTGGGTAGCGCTCGCGCACGATCTTGCCCATACGCTGTACGGTCAGCTCCTCGGGAATCGTGTTTTCGCTGTTGAGTGTACCCTGCTCCAGCGCCAGCTTGTCCTGAATGAAACCAGCAATGACTTCGTTCAAATCTTCCTTGCAGATGCGGGTGGCCTCCGGGCTCGTCGGTGTTTTCAGTCCCGGGATTTCAAGATGTACTGCGCCGGTATGTTTGTTGACGCCGACGTTTTTGCCACCATCAACGTAGCCATCCGGGCCGTAATCAAAGCCTTCCCTCTGTCCGATATCCTTGGGCGTGAACTCGTAACGCGGCGCCAGTACCTGCTCCATCAGCAAGCTGGCAGAAATAGCTTTGAGCATATCGTTGACGGCTTCGGCCACAGCAGATTGTTCAGCAGTCGGCTCAGCAATCAGGTTGGTGAAGCGGGCACGCTCCTTACCCTTGGCATCTCGCGTGGCACGACCGATGATCTGAACGATCTCAGTCAAGCTGCTCCGGTACCCAATGGTCAGCGCGTGTTCACACCAAATCCAGTCGAAGCCTTCCTTGGCCATGCCCAAGGCGATGATGATGTCCACATGGTCACGGTTATCCTTCTGCGCCGGGTCTTTCAGCGCAGCAAGCACACGCGAGCGCCTGGCGGCATCGCTATCGTCCACCAGATCGGCCACCTTGAGTATGTGCCCGTCCTTGCGCTGAACCATGTGAAAACCCGTTTTCTCGTCCAGCCCTTTCCACTCGCCGAGCGCGCCCATGATTTCGTTCACTTCGCGCTCTTTGTCCTGCAAAGACTCTCGCGAATTGACGCTGGGGATATGAACGATGGTCTTCAGCGTCGAGTCCAGCACTTTTTCCACCGCCTCGACGTAGCGGCCGGTGTAAAAGAAGTAGCCAATGTCGAGGGACTTCAGCCACTGGTAGCCATTGAGTTGCTGGTAGTAGGTATAAGTGATGCGCTCGAACTTGCCTTCATCTTCCGGCGATAACACCGCCTCGCTGTCGCCCCGGAAGTAACTGCCGGTCATGGCGACCAGATGTACCTTGTCGCGAGCCAGCAGCGCACTCAACTGGCTGCCGAGTTTGTTGTCTGGGTTGGAAGACACATGATGGAACTCATCAATGGCGATCATGCGATTGTCGAATGCCTCGACGCCCAGTTCCTCCACCGCAAAACGGAAGGTGGCATGAGTACAGACCAGCACCTTGTCGCCGCTTTGCAGGAATTTGCCAACGGCCTCAACCTTGGATTTCGCCACGCGCGGCTCATCCACGCCGGGTGCATTGCACAGATTCCATTGCGGGGCCACTGTCCAGTCCCAATAGAATCCATGCTTCGTCAAAGCCTCGTCCGCAAAACTGGCCCCGATAGAGCGTTCCGGCACCACGATAATTGCCTGCCGCAAACCCTGATTGTTCAGCTTATCCAGCGCGATGAACATCAGCGCCCGGCTCTTGCCCGACGCCGGCGGCGACTTGATGAGCAGGTACTGCTCGCCCCGCATGGCCCATGCCTGCGCCTGCATTTCGCGCATGCCTAGCGCATCGGCCTTGGCGGATGCACCGGTGCGCGCCGTGGAGATGGATACCGCCGGGACGGTGCGCTGATTGACCGGATTGGGGCTCTGGCTCATGTTTTGCGTATGTGGTCTTATGTCTATACCCTCGTGATATGACTCACGGGTGGCTTATAAAAGCTTATATCAGCTTAAATCGGCGCATATCGCCTTATACCGCGAGCGTGTAATACGCCCCTTTCTTCTGACCGTGCATCACTAGCCGCCCCTCCGCATACAGCCGCGACAGCAGCTTGCCAGCCTGATTTCCGTCCAGATGGCATAGCTCCATCACCTCGCTGCGCTGGATGCGACCATGCTGGCGTACATAGTTCAGCACCATTTCCGGGTGCTGAATATGCGTGAACCCCACCTGCCGGGTATAGGCCAGCTTGTCGCCCTTGGCCCGGTACATATCTACGGACAGGGTATAGCTGCGGTTGCGGGTAGCGCCATGTGCATCCACCAGCCCGGCCTCCAGTAATTTCTCCAGCGTGCGCTTGGCCTGAGCTGGGTCACGCTGGATATGTCCAGCCAGCTCTTCAGCATCAAGGCGTTTATGCTCACGCAATGCAGAAAGCGCGATCAAGCTATCGATGGGCAACTCGCCACTCTGTCGGCCCTCTTGCTCGACCACCAGTCGCAGGAACAGTTCATCAGCATCAACCGTGGCGAGTTGCAGCACAACGCTGTTGCCGTCGGTGCGGCTGTAATCAGGCTCCGGGCGACCGAAGCGCAACATACCGCGATAAATCTTGTCCACGCCGCGCCCTGAGCGCTCCACCAGACCAATGCGCTTCATTGCATCGGCAAGTGATGGATTACGCGGGCGCGGTTCGGTTATCAGCAGATTATTGAGGGTCACCCCCTCGACCAGACCGCCGGGGTTGCTGATAGTCAGACCGTCATCGTTCAGGCGCACATGCACCGCACCGAGCCGGTGGTAGTCCCGATGTACCAGCGCATTCGCCACCGCCTCACGGAAAGCACCCATGTCAACCTTTGGCACCGGCACGCGAAACAGGTCAATCTGCAATTCGTGCTCAGGGTTATAAGGCCGAAAATTGGTTTCCAGCCAATCCATCGCCTTAAGCAACGGGAAACGTCTGAACTCGTTGAAGCGGACCGCCTCGCTCCCCAAGACCTGGAAGGCCAATTCGTGCGTGGGCACCAAGTCGCGCAAAGCGGTTTCACGGCCGATCACCAGCAAGCCGGTGAGCGTGGGAACACGTTCACCGGCGTCATTCCGGGTGGTGAAGCCCAGCGCACCGTCTAGGGCTTCGTCGTCCAGCTCAAGCAGCACACGATCCCCGCCATAGCGCTGCACGGTCTGGCGCAGGCGTTCACGCTCCAACGGGTCGAAGTCAACCAAAGTGGCCCCCGCCACGGCTTGTGCAGACACGTCGCTCAGGCCGAAGCGGCTGGCACGGCTGCTGCGCTCATGCGGCAGCATCGCTACACATTCAGGCGTGCCATCTTGCTTGATACGGCGGCGCAGGTATTTTCCTGAGGTGGTTGCCACCTCGCTGGCGGACTTGGACACGCGGATACATGCCACTCGGATGCCCGCGATTTCGGCAGCCTGAACGGCAACAGTCAACGACGGCGACGTGCGCGAAGCCACCAACCCCGGCAGACCGATCAGGTTTTGATGATCTGCATGCAGGCCCGTCGGCGTACCGTCATCTTCCACACCCAGCCATAGCTCACCGCCATCGCTATTGGCCATGCAGGCCAGTGCTTCGACCAGTTCGTCATCATGCAGGCGCTTGCGGTCGCTCTTGAACTCGACGGTCAGCGATTCAGATGTCGGCAAATGCGGGGCGAATTTGGCTTGGCTCATTGCAACTCGCCTTGCGCGGAACCGCTTGCTGCCTTCTTTCTTCCTGCCGGCTTCTTGGTCGGAGCCCTTTTCGCTGCCTCCGCCGTCATCTTTGTGTAGAGATCGAACAGCCTCTCCAAGCGCTCGGTGTCGTTCCTGAACTTGCGGCCAATGTAGATACGCTCCAGCGTTTCGTCGTTGTGCTCGTGGGCATGGCGCAAGTTCTCCGGCATTTCTTCCGGATCGTATAGATCAGCAATCGTCTTGGGGAAATGCGCCTCGCGAGCCAGCAGAATAGCTTCGGCACAAGCCGTCAAATCGGCCTTATTTTGCTCGGTAAGAAGTGGCACGGGAAAAGTGTTCCATCCCAACGTATTTGAGTACCGAAAATCCGTTTTCAACTTGCCGCAAACAGTCGCAATCCAGACCAAGTGCAAACGGCTTGCGATAAGGGCCATGTTCCATAGGGGCGCGTCATAGATCACAGATGCGAGATTGGAAACAACAGTGTCGTATCCAGTCAACTCGCATGGCAAGTACAGCCGTCGCTCCGACGATACATTCGGAACCGCAATCGCAGCGTGATGACTATGGGGGGCAAAGACAAAACGGTGTGGGGTCGCTGCATTTTCGTTTGCCTGAGTCCCATTACTCGTCAATCGCATCTGACGCACTTTATCGAACCGAGCACGAAACACACTAATCTTCTGAGCCTCCGTTAGGTCGTCGTCTTCGACCCAAATGCACCAGCGGCCACCGCCATTGATCAATTCACGCGATCCAACGTAGCGCTTGATGAAGCGGCTGGCGTTAGGATTTATCGCCAGAATTTCATCTTTTTCCTCGGTCGAAGGTGTAAGGTAACCCCCATCAGTTGGCTTGTTTCCCGACTGCATATGACCGATGGCAGATAGAGCGCTTGACCTTTTCGTGACAATTACCGTAGGTGCTGCGACCAAGTAAGGGCTAAGATTTGAAACGGCTCTGACGATCTCGCCATCGAACAGTCGTCTATCGCTGCCCGGATTTGCCGTTAGGCCGAGAATCACACAGGTGACCGCTGCCTTATTGCTTGCAAGATTGCTCCACAGGAAGGACGTATGCGCGAAATGTATGACGTTCCTTTCCTGAAAAATCAGAGGCCATAGCATTGCAACCTGCTCCCCCTGAGTCACCGAGTTGGTGGTAACGAAGGCGCTTGCCGATCCAGTCTTGTTGTTATACTGCGCCGCCTTGAGAGCAAACGCAGCAACGTAGTCTAGGTCCTTATAGGTATTAAGCAGCGGCGCGAACACTTTTGCCATGTCCGCCTTCTGCTGCCCCGTTTGACCGACGCTTCCTTGATATGGCGGGTTTGCACACAGATACGTCTCCCCCCCCTCGTTCTCGAAGCCGATCTCAGCCTGATCCAGAGGCGTATCGAACAAATCATCGACCTCAAGCTTTACACCTGCTCCCATCGGCGGACACACCCCCAGCCAGGCCAGTTGTAGTGCGTTGCCTCGAACGATCCAATTTTCCTTCGCTAGCGGCAAAAACTCTGCTAGCGCCTCGCGCTGGCCACGATATAGTTCATCACACTGAAATTCAGCAATAATCAGCGCCAGTCGCGCAATTTCCGCCGGAAAATCGCGCAACTCAATACCACGAAAATTGGTCAGCGGTATCTCGCTCCGAAGATCGGGCTCGCCACGGCGCACATTAATCTCTGCCTCAATCGCCCGCATCTGCTTATAGGCAATCACCAGAAAATTACCTGAACCGCATGCCGGGTCAAACACGCGAATGCGCGCAATACGCCGGCGCAACGCCAGCAGCTTGCGTTTGTCCTGCCCAGCGGACTCCAGTTGCGCCTGCAAATCATCCAGGAACAGCGGGTTCAACACCTTCAGGATGTTCGGCACGCTGGTGTAATGCATGCCCAGTGCACCGCGCTCTTCATCATCGGCCACGGCCTGAATCATGCTGCCGAAAATGTCCGGGTTGATCTTCTTCCAGTTCAACCCACCCGCGTGCAGCAAGTAAGTGCGCGCCATGCGAGTGAAGCGCGGTACCTCAGTACTGCCGGAAAACAGCGCGCCATTCACATAAGGAAAACCGTTGGCATAGTTAGGAAGGCGCGGCACGGCAGCGTTGCGGTCGGCAGCGCGGATGTCCATTGCACGGAAGATTTCCGACATCACGGTATGCACGTTACTGGCATCACGCTCGGTCATCTGGTCGATGGTCTGCGTGAACAGCCCCATGCCGTTGAAGATGCCGGTGTCTTCGGCAAAAAAACAGAAGATCAACCGGGCCATGAAGTGGTTCATGTCGGCGCGGCGCGCATCGGTGGCCCAGTCAGGGTTCTCGCGCAGCAGTTCGACGTACAGTTTGTTCAAGCGCCCAGTGGCGCGCACGTCGATGGGGTTGTCCTTGATCTCCTTGATGGTGGAGATACCAGCCAACGCCAAAAGGAAACCGAAGTGGTTGGGGAAATCGGAATAGGCACAGGCAACGGTTTCGCCGCTGCCGACGTCTTCAGCCTCCAGCGTCTGTCCATCGGTAGCCAGCAGGAACTTGACCTTGGCCTTCGCGTGAGCAGTTGCCGGGCTGGCTTTCAGCGCGGCCAGGGTTGCGCCAACTTGCTCCGGTGCACATACGGCCAGGTGAATGTGATTACGCAGCAGCATCCCGCCGGCCACGTCAGACGGATTGTTGTTGCCTGCCCGCAACCGCTTCAAGGTCGTTTCCTTGTGGCCGAACGCAGCAAGGAACTGATACGGGAATTCCACCGCATCAAATGGCTGTTCAGCCAACTCGGAAATGGCTTGTTCGATTTCTACTGCATTCATGAGGCGGTGCGCCCAGGTAGCATTCGTGCGTTCAGTCAACCCGCTCAGGCCTCGGCGGCTGAGGGACGCTGAAATGGGTGAAATTTTAGCAGCTTGCCAGGGTTCGCCATGGGGCGGACGCGCAGTTTTTCGATGATCAGAAAATCGCCGACATCAAGCCAGGCAAATGCGTCCGGCCCGAAGGTGAATCCCCCCAATCGAGTAGGGTGAAGGGTTACCCCCTCATTCCCGGCAACGAATCCCGGAACAAACGCTACTCGCTACCACTCGAGCCACGCTACACATTCATCTCATCGTGACCACGTTCCTGCATCGAATCAGGTCAAGTGGCTGACCATTCAGCGGCCAACTTTCCCTCAAACTGAGGGAAAGTTGGCCCATCGTTGACGCAGTAATGCTATTGCATTGCGGGACATCAGTTCGTTACGTCCGTGTTTCTCGGGACCAACGCCGTCACGTATGGAAAAGCTACGCTGGACGACATCTGAAGAATCGAGTCCAAGGGTTAATGACCTACATCGGCTCGAGCCCCAAGCTTGACGCAATACGGCATCAACCCACTTTTTTCAAAGTAATGGTTTAGTCATTCATTCAGTAGAGCACAAAAAATATGTGGGTAAAGAAAAAGCCCGCGCTCCATAGGGAGGGCGGGCGTCTACCAACAGAAAACTGCGTTAGTCAGATTTAGAACGGAATATCGTCGTCCATCTCATCAAACCCGCCGCCGGCCGGTGCGCTCGGACGACTGGCACCCCCGCCGCCACTCGCACCGCCAGCACCGCCACGCGGCGCGCTGGCCTGACCACGACCGCCACTACGCTCGGACGGCTCACGGCTATAACCGCCATCGTCGCCGCCACCGCCACCCGACGCGCCGCCACGGCCGCCGAGCATCTGCATCTGTTCAGCGACGATTTCCGTCGAGTAACGGTCGGTGCCGTCCTGCGCCTGCCACTTGCGCGTGCGGATGCGGCCTTCGATATACACCGACGAGCCTTTCTTCAGGTATTCGTTGACGATTTCAGCGAGCCGGCCGAAGAACGACACGCGGTGCCATTCGGTCGATTCCTTCATTTCGCCCGACGTCTTGTCCTTGTAGCGATCGGTCGTGGCGAGCCGGATATTCGCCACGGCGTCGCCGCTCGGCAGATAACGGACCTCGGGATCGGCTCCGAGATTGCCGACGAGAATGACCTTGTTCACGGATGCCATGCGTTTCTCCTGTTGATTCCGTTGCGGGCGGCCGGCAATGCGCGGTTTCGTGCTGCGACCCCCTGGGCCGGAGATCGAAGCCGCGCCGCAGCCGTCCGCCGATAAGTTCTGTTACGCCCTGCGCGGCGGCTGCTTCATGTTTGCGGCGATTATAAGCCAGCAAAACACGAGTCCCGAGCAGGCAAAAAACACGGCGCTCTGGCCGTCCACTTTCAGCAGCCATCCGCCGATCACGCCGCCCATTGCCAGCCCGATCGACTGCGTGGTGTTGTACACGCCGGCAGCCGCGCCCTTGCGTGTTCCGGGTGCAAGTTTCGACACGAGCGAAGGTTGCGACGCCTCCAGCACGTTAAAGCCAAGGAAGTAGACGAAAAGAATCGCCGCGACAGACAGAATGGTATGGGGTGCGAGGCCGAGCAACAACTGGCCGATCAGGATAAGCGCAATCGCGCCCAGCAGCACCGCCTTCATCTTGCCGCGCTTTTCGGCCGCGATGATCGCCGGCACCATCATGACGAAGGCGAGCCCCATCACCGGCAGATACACCTTCCAGTGCGACGCGACCGGCAGGCCGCCCGCTTCCAGGATGCGCGGCACGACGAGAAAGAGCGCTGTCTGTGTGGCGTGCAGCACGAGCACGCCGAAGTTCAGGCGCAGCAATTCGACGTTGTGCAGCACTTCGGCGAACGGTGCGCGCACGTGGACCGGCTTCGGCGCATCCGGCACGATCCACAGCACGACGCCGACCGCGAGAATCGAGAACACGCCGACGAGCGCGAAGAGGCCGCTCATGCCGACCCACTCGAACACGATTGGCGCGCCGACGATCGCCACGGCGAACGACACGCCAATGCTGCCACCCACCATCGCCATGGCCTTCGTGCGGTGTTCCTCGGCGGTCAGGTCCGCGATGAACGCGATCACCGCCGACGACACGGCGCCCATGCCCTGGATCACCCGTCCGACGATGATCCACGTCATGTCGTGCGCGCCCGCCGCGACGAAACTGCCCAGCGCGAAAATCAGCAGGCCTGTCGCGATGACGGGCTTGCGGCCGATCTTGTCGGAAATCCAGCCGTAGAAAATATAGAGCAGCGACTGCGTGACGCCGTATGCGCCGAGCGCGATGCCGACGAGCAGCACGTTGTCGCCGCCCGGAATCGTTTTCGCGTAGATCGAAAACACCGGCATGATCATGAAGAGGCCGAGCATGCGCAACGCGAAAATCGCAGCGAGTGACACGGTCGCGCGCAGTTCAGGCGCGCTCATGCGTGAAGATGTTGCGGATGGATTGGACATCGGAAGCGATATTCGAGTGATCGGGGCGGCTAACCGCGGGGCAGCTGTGCGCGATGCGTTCAGCCCGGCGGTGTACCGCGCGCGACAGTCGGCATGCGGCACGGTGCGTTGCCCGGTGGCCCGCTGCTGGCTTGCTGTCGCGGCAAACGTCCCCATCTGAAGGGCCTGAAGCCCGCCCGCCGCGGCGCCCGACCGTGGCACGACAACCCCTGCTCTGCGCCTTGCGGGCGTTGTCAGGAAGCCGTAACGACGGTCTGGAAAAGTCGTTATAGTAGCAGGTTTAGCCCCCTCTCTTTCCGCCAGGTCATGGAATAACGCGTGGAACAAATCCGTATCCGTGGGGCCCGCACCCACAACCTGAAGAACGTCAATCTCGACTTGCCGCGTCACAAGCTGATTGTGATCACCGGCCTGTCCGGCTCGGGCAAATCATCGCTCGCCTTCGATACGCTCTACGCGGAAGGGCAGCGTCGCTACGTCGAAAGTCTGTCGGCGTACGCGCGGCAGTTCCTGCAATTGATGGAAAAGCCGGACGTCGACCTGATCGAGGGGCTTTCGCCCGCCATTTCAATCGAGCAGAAGGCGACCTCGCACAATCCGCGCTCCACCGTGGGCACGGTCACCGAAATCCACGACTATCTGCGTCTGCTGTACGCGCGCGTCGGCACGCCGTATTGCCCGGACCACGAAATTCCGCTCGAGTCGCAAAGCGTCTCGCAGATGGTGGACGCCGCGCTCGCGCTGCCGGAAGACACGAAGCTGATGATCCTCGCGCCCGTCGTGGCGAACCGCAAGGGCGAGCACGTCGAGCTGTTCGAGGCGATGCAGGCGCAGGGTTTCATCCGCTTCCGGGTGAGCTCGGGCGGCGGCACGGCAAACGAAGGCGTCGCGGAAATCCATGATGTCGATTCGCTGCCGAAGCTGAAGAAGAACGACAAGCACACGATCGACGTCGTCGTCGACCGCCTGAAGGTGCGCGCCGACATGAAGCAGCGCCTCGCCGAATCGTTCGAAACCGCGCTGCGTCTCGCCGACGGCCGCGCGATCGCGCTGGAAATGGACACCGGAAAGGAGCATCTGTTCAGCTCGAAGTTCGCGTGCCCGATCTGTTCGTATTCGCTGCAGGAACTGGAGCCGCGGCTTTTCTCGTTCAACAACCCGATGGGCGCGTGTCCGGAATGTGACGGCTTGGGCCAGATCACGTTCTTCGATCCGAAGCGGGTGGTCGCGCATCCGTCGCTGTCGCTCGCGGCGGGCGCGGTGAAAGGCTGGGACCGGCGCAACCAGTTCTACTTCCAGATGCTGCAAAGCCTCGCGTCGTTCTACGAATTCGACATCGACACCGCGTTCGAGGACCTGCCCGAGAAAATCCGCAAGATCCTGCTGTACGGCTCCGGCAAGCAGACCATTCCGTTCTCGTACATGAACGAGCGCGGCCGCACGTCGATCCGCGAGCACGTGTTCGAAGGGATCATCCCGAATCTGGAGCGGCGCTATCGCGAGACCGATTCGGTCGCGGTGCGCGAGGAACTCTCGAAGTATCAGAACAACCAGGCGTGCCCGGCCTGCGAAGGCACGCGTCTGCGTCGCGAGGCGCGTTTCGTGCGCATCGGCACCGATGGCGACGCCCGTGGCATTTTCGAGGTGAGCGGCATGCCGCTGCGCGACACGCTCGGTTACTTCCAGACGCTGCGTCTGGAAGGCGCGAAGCGCGAGATCGCCGACAAGGTGGTGAAGGAAATCGTCGCGCGCCTGATGTTCCTGAATAACGTCGGGCTGGATTATCTGTCGCTGGAACGCAGCGCGGAAACGCTCTCCGGCGGCGAGGCGCAGCGTATCCGGCTCGCCTCGCAGATCGGCTCGGGCCTGACGGGCGTGATGTACGTGCTCGACGAGCCGTCCATCGGCCTGCACCAGCGCGACAACGACCGGCTGATCTCGACGCTCAAGCATCTGCGCGATCTCGGCAACTCGGTGATCGTCGTCGAGCACGACGAAGACATGATTCGCATGGCCGACTATGTCGTCGACATGGGGCCGGGCGCCGGCGAGCATGGCGGCATGGTGATCGCCGAGGGCACGCCGAAGCAGGTAGAGGCCGATCCGGCGTCGATGACCGGCCAGTACATGTCGGGCGCGCGTCGCATCGAGTTTCCGGACGATCGCAAGCAGCCCGACGAGCGGCATCTGCGTATCGTCGAGGCGTACGGCAACAACCTGAAGCACGTCACGCTCGATCTGCCGGTCGGGCTCCTGACCTGCGTGACCGGCGTGTCCGGTTCGGGCAAGTCGACGCTGATCAACGACACGCTATACCAGGCGGTCGCGCATCACCTGTACGGCTCGTCCACCGAGCCCGCGCCGTACGAATCGATCGAAGGGCTGGAGCATTTCGACAAGGTCATCAACGTCGACCAGTCGCCGATCGGCCGCACGCCGCGCTCGAATCCGGCCACGTATACAGGCCTCTTCACGCCGATCCGCGAGCTCTTTTCCGGCGTGCCGGCGGCAAAGGAACGCGGCTACGATCCGGGCCGCTTCTCGTTCAACGTGAAGGGCGGCCGCTGCGAAGCGTGTCAGGGCGACGGCGTGCTGAAGGTCGAAATGCACTTTCTGCCGGACGTCTACGTGCCGTGCGACGTGTGTCACGGCAAGCGCTACAACCGCGAAACGCTCGACGTCCAGTACAAAGGCAGGAACATCAGCGAAGTGCTGGAGATGACGGTCGAGAACGCGTATGAGTTCTTCCGGCCGGTGCCGGTGGTCGCGCGCAAGCTGAAGACGCTGCTCGACGTGGGCCTCGGCTACATCCGCCTGGGCCAGTCGGCGACCACGCTGTCCGGCGGCGAAGCCCAGCGCGTGAAACTTTCGCTGGAACTGAGCAAGCGCGACACCGGTCGCACGCTATACATCCTCGACGAACCGACGACCGGTTTGCACTTCCACGATATCGCGCTGCTGCTCGAAGTGATTCACCGGCTGCGAGATCAAGGTAATACTGTCGTAATCATCGAGCATAATCTCGACGTGATCAAAACGGCCGACTGGCTGATCGATCTCGGGCCGGAAGGCGGCGCGGGCGGTGGGCAGATCGTTGCCCAGGGCACGCCGGAGCAGGTGGCGAAGTCGAAGGCCAGTTTTACCGGAAAGTATCTGGCGCCGTTGCTGAAGCGCCAGGCGGCGGTTCAAAAATAAAACTGCGTCACCAGGTTGGGGACGGGAGAGTCATGACGAAGCGAAACCAGGCACCTGACGACAGGCACGTGCAGGATCTGCGCCCTCGCCCGGTGAGGCTGACGAGCGACATGAGTCTGCCGAAGCTCTCCGCCGTCGAGATCGGCAGCTATATCGTGGCGCTGCTCGGGATGTGGGCGGTATTGCAGTTGCACCTGCTCGGTGCGCTCCTCGCGGGCATGCTCGTCTACCAGCTTGTACACACGATCGCGCCGCTGATCGAAAAACGGGTGTCGAGCCACTGGGCGCGCTGGATCTCGGTGGTGCTGCTGTCGGCGGTGATCGTCGGCGGCTTGACGGGCGTGACGATCGGCATCATCGAGCACTTCGAGCAGGACGTGCCTAGCGTGCAGAAGCTGCTCGAACAGATGATGCAGCTGGTCGACCAGGCGCGCGGGCGTATTCCGTCTTCCATTGCCGCGTATCTGCCGGTCGACGCCGAGCAGATGAAGTCGAAGGCGTCGATGCTGATGCACGAGCACGCGAGCATGCTGCAGCAGGGCGGCAAGAGCGTGGCGCGGGTTTTTGGGCACGTCGTGATCGGCATGATCATCGGCGCGATCATCGCCGTCGGCGCGACGCGTCAGATGCAGCGGCTGCCGCTTTCGACGGCGTTCGTCACGCGCGTGGCGCGGTTTGCCGATGCGTTCCGGCGCATCGTCTTTGCGCAGATCAAGATTTCCGCGATCAACGCGACGTTCACCGGCATTTTCCTTCTGCTGGTCCTGCCGCTTTTTCACCAGCGGTTGCCGCTGTCGAAAACGCTCGTGATGGTGACGTTCATCGTCGGCCTGCTGCCGGTGATCGGCAACCTGATTTCCAATACGCTGATCGTCGCGATCGCGCTGTCGGTCAGTTTTCCCGCGGCGGTGATGTCGCTGGTGTTCCTCGTGCTGATCCACAAGCTCGAATACTTTCTCAACGCGCGGATCGTCGGTGGACAGATCGAGGCGCGGGCGTGGGAACTGCTGGTGGCGATGCTCGTGATGGAAGCCGCGTTTGGCATTCCCGGCGTGATCGCGGCGCCTGTCTTCTACGCGTATATCAAGCGCGAGCTGATTTACCTGCGGCTGGTTTGAGCTGCCTTGCGCTATCCGTCACGATCCATCGCCATGGCATGGATCTTTGACATATAGCGGAAACACATGGGAGTTGCCATGTTGCTGAAAGATCATTTCGATACGTTCGCGCACTACAACGCCTGGGCCAACGCACGGCTTTATCACGCGGTCAGCCTGTTGAGCGACGTCGATTACCGTGCCGATCGCGGCGCGTTCTTTCATTCGATACACGGCACGCTGAATCATCTGCTCGTCACCGACCGCGTCTGGATGCACCGGTTCACGTCGGAAGGCGACGCGCCCGACAGACTCGACGCCATCCTGTACGAGCACTTCGACGATCTGCGTCGCGCACGCGATCTTGAAGACACGCGCATCACGGCGTACGTGACGTCGCTCGACGAAACCGCGCTCGACAGCATCATCACCTATCGAAGAGTGTCGTCACCGGAGGTGAAGACGCAGGCGCTCGCGCCCGGTCTTGCGCACTGGTTCAATCATCAGACTCATCATCGCGCGCAGGTCCACACGATGCTCACCGGACTCACCGGCGTCGCACCCGAACTGGACCTGCTGATATTTCAGCGGATGTGGGCGGAAAGGCCTAGATGAAGTGAAGCCGTGGAATATCGGCTGCCGGCGGGAATACGCACCAGCAACCATCAGGATGCCGGAAGAAAAACAGTGCGCGGGTGCCGGCGGGTAAGGATGTCTCTACACACACGTAACGTTTGCCGTTGCGCGCGGCGCGACTAAAGCGGGTGACGTGCAGCGGAATCGACGGGGAGGGCGCGAGCCATTTCTCGATCTGCCCGCGCAGCGACTGTTCACTGGAATTTTTCATGTCGGGCTCCAGCGAACACTTCCCGCCGCGAATCCACCGCATCTTCGGCGTGCCCTGACGGCGCCGGGTCTTCTTCGTTCTGGATGCGCTCCAGTTCACGGCTGGCGGCGGCTGCCCGAAGCATCCGGCAATCAGCCGCATGCCGGATGTCGGAAAGCAGTCGAACCAGTTGACGCGCTGTTCTGCGTTTCATTTCACACCTCCCCGCACTGCACACCAAACTTGATAAAGCACTTTAACTATAGGATCGAAAAGGCCGCCACTGCTAGTGTTTGGTTAAATAGCAACAGCTGGACTCGAAACGGACACGGTGTGTACAGCCCCGCGCACCTTCACTGTGCGGCGAGGGTGCATTGCAGTCTGTACGTTGGCGAGCGCAAGGCGCGCGCGACCGACTGCTGTTTTTGAGTGCTGAACACGTGAAAACCTGCATGTCGTTCCCGAATCGATGGGCCCATGGTTCTTCGATAAAAGCATGTTTCGTTCCAGTTGCCCGAAAGTCATGGATATCGATTTTTCGGCACCCGGCAATCCGGTGACGAACCTTATCGCGCGAGGACCGATCGCGTGGATCACGACAACAGATGCGCGAGCGCATCGCGCATGGGCTGGCTGGGAACGACGATCGGCCCGGTGAACGGCGTATCCAGATCGACGATGCCGTAAATCGCCGATGCAATCGATAGCGCGCCGAGCGTGATCGTCACCAGCGCGAGCGCGTTACGCGGCGCGATCAGTCCGAAGCTCAGAAAGATCACCGACAGCCAGAACGTGAGCGTCAGGAAGAACGGATCGGAAATCGAGCTGTGCGATTCCTCGATCAGTTTCCAGCGCGCGTTGCTGAGGACGGTGAACCGGTCGAGCGCTTCGGACGCCAGCGTCCGATGGGCCGCGTCGGACGGATTCAGGCCGCGTATCTCGCTTTCAGCCAGGTCGAGCATGTGGCCGAGCCGGCGGTTCTCCAGGTTCCGCGGATCGTGCGGGAAGTTCTTCTGGTAGTAGTCGCCGGGCGGCGGCGTTTCCTCCGGCCAGGTCGTCGCGATCGCTTCGGCTGTGTAGGCGCGCAGCAGCGCGCGTGCCTTCGTTGCGTCCGGACCGTAGTCGCGCAGCTTGACGTCGAGCTGGATCAGATCGGCGGCGTAGGCGCGAAAGTCGTTCGCGACGGTGTCGAAACTGGTTTTCGCCGATGCCGTCATCAGCCCCAATACCAGTGCGGCGAACGTGACCAGCATGCCGATCACGAGCTGGATCAGCTGCACGGTTTCATGCGCCTTGTGCTCTTCCGGCAGCAACGGCCGCACCAGCACCCCGCCCCCTGTCGCGACCAGAAGCACGACGAACACCACCAGCCCCGACTCGACTTCGGTCATATCGCGATGCTCCCGTAATTGCAGCTTCGCTACTCTCCGCCAAGCCGCCCCGGCAGGCAATGCTGGACATCCCGGTCGGTGCGCCATCGTCGATTCGTGGCCTGGCGAAGCAGCGTCGCGCACGCGTCGGTGCTGCTTCGCCAGGCCATCTACGGCGGGCTGACGGTGTGGACGTTCTGGTACCGGATCCAGAAGGAACCCGAAGCGTCGTCCCACACGATGGCGGAATGAGCGGCGGCGAGCCGTTGCCCTGCACCACACTCTCAGCCGCTACTTCCGGAATATTGCGCCGCGTCAACGTCGACACGCGTGCGGCGCACTCGCGCCATCAAGTTTTCGGCAGCCAGGCCGTCAACCAGATATGTTGCGTCCGCTTAAACGGATGGAGCACAGCGGCCGGGATACAGCGAACACGCGGGAGTCCAGCCGTACAAGAGGCACCGGACCCACCGGGGCTGCATCACGGAGAACACTGTATGTTGAAGAATTTGTCGATTCGCGCGTACCTGAGCCTGATGATTGCCTTTTTCGGAGTCGTCCTGCTCGTCGGTGCGGCGGCCGGTCTGTTGTCGCTGCGCGCCAGCAACGAATCGCTGCAACAGATGTACACGGTCGATACCCCGGCGGTCGCGGATCTGGAAGGCAGCGCCGGCCAGTTGCTGCGCCTGCGCCTCGCGCTCGCGACCTATGCGTCGCTCGTCGACCTGAACGACCAGGCCGGCGCCGACGCCGTGCTCAAGCGCTTTGATCAGTATCAGAAATCATCGAACGAGCGTCTCGCCCATTATCTGGGTAACGCGGGCACCGGCGCCGAAGAGCAGCGCCTCATCAAGGACATGCAGGACAAGCGCGACACGTTCCTGCACGAAGGTGTCGAACCTGCGCTGGCCGCGCTGAAAGCCGGCGACAGAACCGCTTTCCAGCAGGTCCAGGCGCACAAGCTGCCGTCGCTCTACAGCAGCTTCGAGAAGTCGATGCTCGCGCTGGAGAAGCTGCAGCTGGATCACGGCGAGCAGCGCTACGGCGACGCACAGGTTCGCTTCAACGCCGTGAGCGTGGCGGTCGCGGTCGGCATGGTGGTGTCGCTTCTGCTCGCGTGGCTGGGCCGCGTGGCGATGGTGCGCGCGATCGTGCATCCGGTGAACGCGACGATCGCGCAGTTCCAGCGCATCGCGAGCGGTGACCTGAGCGGTCGCGTCGCGATTACCGGCGACAACGAAATGGGTCAGCTCGCCGCCGCATTGCGCAAGATGCAGGAATCGCTGATCGAGACCGTGAACACGGTGCGCGGCGGGACGGAATCGATCGACACCGGCGTGAGCGAGATCGCTTCGGGCAACGCCGATCTGTCGCAGCGCACGGAAGAACAGGCGGCTTCGCTCGAGGAAACCGCGGCGAGCATCGAGCAGCTTACGTCGACGGTCAAGCAGACGGCCGAGAACGCGAAGCAGGCCAGTTCGCTCGCGCACGGCGCCTCGAGTCTCGCCGCTCAGGGCGGCGAACTCACGCAGCAGGTGGTGGGCACGATGAATCACATCGTCAGCGATTCGCGCAAGATCGGCGACATCATCGGCGTGATCGAAGGCATCGCGTTCCAGACCAACATTCTCGCGCTCAACGCGGCCGTCGAGGCGGCGCGTGCCGGCGAACAGGGCCGCGGCTTCGCCGTGGTCGCGAGCGAAGTGCGCTCGCTCGCGCAGCGCAGCGCCGGCGCCGCGAAGGAGATCAAGGGCTTGATCGGCGAATCGACGGCGCGTGTCGAAGCGGGCGCGGATCTGGTCGAGCGCTCGGGCTCGACGATGACGGAAATCGTCGACGCCATCACGCGCGTGAGCGCCATCATGAGCGAGATCGCGGCGGCTGCGCTGGAGCAGAGCACGGGTATCGATCAGGTGAATCTCGCCGTCGCGCAGATGGACGAGGTGACGCAGCAAAACGCGGCGCTCGTCGAACAGGCTGCCGCCGCGGCGAGTTCGCTCGAAGACCAGGCGCGGCGTCTGACGGCCGCGGTCGCGGTGTTCCATACGGGCACGGGCACACAGGCTTCCCTGAAGGCACGCACCGAGCAGCGCCCGGCCAGCGCGCCAGCGGCCGTGTTGCAGGAGCCAGTGGCAATCTGACCTCAGGTCCGGTCTGACCGAAACCTCTGGTTTCGAAGTGAAAGCGACGCCCGCGTCTTCGCGGCGCGTCGCTTTTTTTCGACTCAGCTGAAAAGGCGCTGTAACGCTGAGCGGGCGTTGGTGACGAGATCGTCCTCGCCGGTACGGCCCGGCAGCAGATGAAACTCCACCGTCGGCAACGCGGGAAGCCGCACCGAAGCGGAACACGCGACAAGCCCCGCGCCAATCGACGACTCGTTCAGGCACGAGATGCCGAGCCCCGCCTTCAACGCGAGCAGCAGGCCTGCCACGCCGGACGCCGAGTGCGAGATCACATACGGCACGTCGCGTTCATCCAGCAGTTTCACGATGAAGCGCTGTAACTGGCAGCTGGATGGCAGCAGCACCAGCGGATAGGGCGTGGCGATACGCGGCTCCGCATCGGCCGACGTCACCCACACCAGTTTTTCGCGGCGGATGACCGAGCCTTTCTGGCGGCTGTTGCCGGCGGCGGCGCGTTTGCTTTCGGGCGTCACGAGGCGCAGCGACAGGCCGATGTCAAAGTTAGCGCCGTCACCGGCACTGTCGATGACCGCGCTCGGCAGCACCGTCACGTGCAGGCGCAGACGCGGATGCTGTTCCGAGAAGCTCTTCAGCACGCCCGAGATTTCGTGCGGGCGGTAGTAGTCGGTGATCGCGATCCGCAGTTCGCCGTCGAGCGCGCGCCCTTGCATGTCCTCGAACGCCGCTTCGCTCATCGCGAGAATGCGGCGCGCGTGGTCGAGCAGCTTCGTGCCGGCGGGCGTCGCGGTGACGCCCTGTTTGCTGCGCACGAAGAGCGGCTGCCCCGCGCGCTCCTCGAGCTTTTTCACCTGTTCGCTGACCGACGACTGCGACAGGAACACCCGCTCCGCCGCCCCGGAAACGGTACCGGCTTCGGCCACGGCGACAAAAGTTCGAAGCTGCGCAAGATCGAATGCACGCTGGTTCATGATTCGGAATATCCGATGAAAGTGATCTGATTTTCCCGCTTTTCCGATGGATAGTCCATCCGTACGATGGCGTCATCGAACCATCGGGAGCGCATATGAGCGGTTATCTTTCCCCGGATGTATCCGGCGCGCGGGGGCGTGGCCATCGCTGGAAAGTGCTGGGCGTCGGTTTTGCGGCCAACGCGAGTTTTTCGGCGGCGTTTTCCGGAATCCCCACCACGGCGGTGTTTATCCGCTCGGGCTATCACGTCGACAATCACGCGCTGGGGCTCCTCTTTGGCATGCTCGGCCTCGGCATTGCAGTGAGCGAGCTGCCATGGGGTGTGCTCACGGACCGCTGGGGCGACCGGCGCGTGCTGCTGCTCGGCCTCGGGCTCACGGCGGCGGCGCTCGCGGCGATGGCCGCGTTCGTGTCGCCGAAGGGCGCGTACGTACCGGGCATCCCGATGCTAGCGGCGGGGCTGCTGCTGGTCGGGCTGCTGGGCGGCAGTGTCAACGGTTCGAGCGGTCGCGCCGTCATGGCGTGGTTTCGCGAAGGCGAACGCGGCCTCGCGATGAGCATCCGGCAGACGGCCGTGCCGGCAGGCGGAGGAATTGGCGCGCTGGTTCTGCCGGCGCTGGCCGCGTGGCACGGCTTCGCGTGCGTGTATGGCGTGCTGGCGGTGCTGTGTACGGTGACCGCCGGATTCGCATGGCACTGGCTGCATGAGCCGCCCGCCGCGGAAGGCGGCGCGCGTGCCGCCCACGCCACACGTGTCGCACGTGATGAGGCGCGCCCGGCGCCGCAAGCCTCGCCGCTGCGTGACGTCCGGATCTGGCGCACGGCGCTCGGCATGGGCGTGCTGTGCGTGCCGCAACTGACCGTCTTGACGTTCGCCACCGTTTTTCTGCACGACTTCGGCCGCGCGGGTCTGCTCACGATCAGCGTCACGATGGCGGCGGTGCAGACGGGGGCGGCCATCATGCGCGTCTGGAGCGGTCACTGGACCGATCGTCACGGCAATCGCCGCGCATACATGCGTGCGTGCAGTCTGGTTACCGCGCTGCTGTTCGCGCCGCTTGCCGTGGTGACAGCGGGCGTGGGTGCGTCCCATGCGGCGATGGCGATCGTGTTCGCCGCGATGATCGTGCTGGGTGGCGTGTCGGCCTCGGCATGGCACGGCGTCGCCTACACCGAACTGGCGACGCTCGCCGGCACGAACCGCGCCGGCACCGCGCTCGCGATCGGCAACACCTGTGTGTTCATGACGATGTTCCTCACGCCGCTCGCCATTCCGCTCGTGCTGTCGATCGGATCGTGGCCGCTCGTCTGGGCAATGGGAAGTCTCTGCGCACTGGTTGCGCTGCCCGTCTTTCCGCGGGCCGCCGTTTCGCGTTGCGCCAGGCCGGCGCAGGCATGAGGCAAGAACCAGCACCGGTCGGGCAGGCGGCGATTTCTGGACAAATTACGATTTGTCATACGATTCGGAGCACTCTGATTTTTGTTCTCTTTTTGCGGTGATGTGATTGGGTGTGGCGCGCCCCGATTTTCCCTGGCGCGCGCCGGGTATCGACCTCACACCTTCACACCTATACCAACATGGAGAGAAAGCATGCCGAAAATACGGGTCGTCGTCGCCGACGATCATCCCTTTGTCGTGATCGGCGTTCGTGCGTCGCTTGCGTTGCACGAGAACATCGAGGTCGTCGGTGAGGCGACCGGTCCTCAGTCGCTGATGCGGCTGCTCGAGAGCCAGCCGTGCGACGTGCTCGTGACCGACCTGACCATGCCGGAAGCGGGCGGTGCGCCCGCCGAGGACGGCTTGCGTCTCATGCGCCGCATCCGCCGGAACTGGCCGCAAATCCGCATCATCGTGCTGACGAGTCTCACGAACGCCGGCATCCTGCGCTCGATCATGACCGACGGCGTCTCTGGCGTGCTCAACAAAACCGGTTCGATGGAAGAACTGGCGACGGCGGTGCGCACGGTCGGCTACGGACGCTCTTACGTCAGCAAGTCGATTCTCGCCACGCTGGCGGAAGCCGGCTCGGAAGCGAGCGAGATGACGGTCGTCCCGCGCCTGTCACCGCGCGAAACCGAAGTGGTCGGCCTCTTCGTCAGCGGGCTGTCGATCAGCGAAATCGCGCGCCGGCTCGATCGCAACGTGCGCACCGTCAGCCGTCAGAAGCGCGACGCGATGCTCAAGCTGGGCGTGAGCAACGATCCAGGTCTGTTCGCATTCGTGCGCGCCCACGGCATGGCATGAAAAGAATCGGATGACTAAGTAAATAGATATCGTCGTCGGGGAAGATAGGGGATTTAAGACCTTTCTTATGTCGATCGGATGGTAAATATTCGATTCTCGATCTGGCAGACAGGCTGCCCGCAGCACGCGGGCATCCACGTGCAGACCCGCGCCGGAGACGAACCTCATGATCACCCCCCGCCTTAGCGACAATAGCGACACCGGCGAACCTGCCGCCGCGATTCGCACCCTCATCGCCGACGACCATCCGCTCGTTTTGCTCGCTGTGGAACACCTGTTGTCGGGCTTTCCGAACATCAGGATCGTGGGGCGCGCGTCGAACTCGGCCGAGGTGCTCGAACTGGCGGAAAAGACGCCCTGCGACCTCGTGGTGATGGACCTGCATATGCCATGTGGCGAGCAGGGCGATGGTCTTGAAACCATTGCGCGCTTTCGGGCCCGTCATCCGCATGTCGCGCTGGTCCTGCTAACCATGGAATCCGACGCGGAGGCCCTGCAACAGGCCGTCAATCTTGGTGCAAACGCGGTGGTGAGCAAGCGCGACCGCATCGATCTGATCAACGTGGCCATCGTGACCGTGCTTGCCCGCGAGTGCTACCTTGGCCCCACCGTTCGCGCGCAGCTTTCCGATGCCACGCGAATACGTCAGCTCGACCAGGTGCGCCAGCTTCTGTCGCGCCGCGAGATGGAAGTGTTCACGCATTACGCGACCGGTCTTGGAGTGACTGAAATCGCAACGCGGCTCGGGCGGAGCGTCAAGACGATCAGCGCGCAAAAATGCACGGCAATGAAAAAGCTCGCACTGCACACCGACGTCGAACTGTTTCGCTTCGCAGTCGACCATGGTGTCGTGACCGAAGCCGCCATACAGGCCGCGCGTTGAAGGAAACCGTTCGCGTCATCCTTGCCGACGATCACAGCAGCGTGCGGTACGGTCTGCGTGCATTGCTGTCGGCCGCGCCGCATGTGCGGGTCGTCGGCGAGGCCGCCGATACCCAGGCGCTGGCCGAACTGCTGGATGAGTACCACTGCGACGTGATCATCTCCGACATCGGCATGCCCGGCGTCGGTGGCGAGAGCAATTCGGTGTCGCTGCTGCGCCGTGTGCTGAGGGAGTCGCCGCATCCGCGGGTTGTCGTGCTGACGATGATCCATCACACGCACACGCTGCTCGGGCTGCTGCACATCGGCGTGAGCGCAATCGTCGACAAGCGCGATGCGCCCGGTTCGCTGCTGGGTGCCATCGAAGCCGTGGTTGCCGGTACGGTGTGGCTGTCCGATCACGCGCGGCGCGCCCTGGAAGCCGCCGATCCGTCCTTGCGACCGCGACTGGGCGTGTTGAGCCCGCGTGAGTGGGAAATTTTCCAGATGTATGCAAGCGGCATGACGATCGATGGCATCGCGCGAACACTCGATCGCAGCAGCAAGACGATCAGCACCCAGAAGCGCAGCGCAATGCGCAAGCTCGGCCTCACTTCTGAAGCCGAGCTTGCGGATTACGCTCGACAAATCGGTTTGATCTGATTGCGTTGACGGTTCCGCTGAGGTGGTCGATTTAGGAATTGTCCTATAAGTAGCGCGGAAGGCGCGCCTCATACTCGCGCGTCCCAAGTGAAGCAGGCTTTTACATATTTCGTTATGCATATTGAACGTTTTATTCTCAAGATGGATTGCATTGTCGTGGCGAGCGGCGGCGAGCCGACGGAGATCGCATGTCCCGCCTGAGCAGTCGTCTGCTTGCAGAAGCAGCGGGCACGGCCTGGATCGTGTTTGTCGGCTGCGGCAGTCTGATTCTGAACAGTGCGCTTTCGCCAGGCGGCGGCGCGGGCCTGGCGGTGCCGGTCGCGTTCGGGCTTGCGCTCGCCATCGCCAGTTATGCCGCGCGCGGGCTGTCCGGTGCGCACTTCAATCCCGCCGTGACGATCGGTTTCGCCGTCGCGCAACGTTTCCGCGTGAGCCATCTGCTGCCTTATATCGCCGCGCAGATTCTCGGCGCGACGGCGGGTGCCGCCTTGCTCGACATCGTCGCCAGTGGCCGGCCCGGGTTCGATCTTGCGATCAGCGACTTCGGTGCGAACGGCTATGCGGAACACTCGCCCGCTGACTTCCAGTTGCAGTCGGCGCTCGTACTCGAACTGACGATGTCGCTCGCGTTCGTCTGGCTGAATCTTCAGCT
Organism: Paraburkholderia sartisoli; assembly: GCF_900107685.1. GTDB lineage: Bacteria > Pseudomonadota > Gammaproteobacteria > Burkholderiales > Burkholderiaceae > Paraburkholderia > Paraburkholderia sartisoli. The sequence goes on from NZ_FNRQ01000001.1 coordinate 263,668, forward strand.
ATCCCGACGTGCGTTGCGCCAGGTCGCGCCCTTCGTGAACGGCGCCTGTCTATGTGCAATCTACGTCATCGCCGTGCCGGTCACGAACGGTTCGATCAATCCGGCGCGTTCGAGCGGACCGGCGCTCTTCGTCGGTGGCTGGGCGCTCGATCAGCTTTGGCTTTTCTGGGCCGCGCCGATCGCCGGCGGCGTGCTCGCCGGTCTTTTGCATTCGCGCCCGGGCGTCAGCCGGAAAACGCATGCAGCCGGGTTGGCGCGCAAGACGCCCGAACACCCGTGACTCCACCGCGTCGATATCCAGAACCCAAATGAAGATTCAGTTCGCGTTTTCGCGGCGGAACGTCGTGCAGCGCGCGATGCGTTGCGTGCTGGTTTGCGTGGTGTTCGCGGTTGCGTCAGTCGCTCAGGTCGCGCTCGCGGTTGTACCGCTGGAGTCCGCGTCGGCCGCGCTGGCCGATGTATCCACGACCGGGCTGACCATCGGCATGCTCGCGGGCGGCTGGGCCCCGTTCGAGAGCGTCAATGGCGCGAACCTGAACGGCCTGAGCGTCGACTATCTGCGCGCGCTCGTGGGCCCAGGCGTGACGTTTGAAACCCGCACGTACGCCGACATGCCACAACTGCTCGACGCCGCGTGCAAAGGGCAGATCGACGTTCTGATGAGCGCCGCGCGCACACCTGAGCGCGAGCGTTGCCTGTTGTTCACCGCGCCGTACTTTCGTGCGCCGTTATCCGTGGTGACGCGCGAGGAGCGCGCCGCGTCTTTCACGCGCGGCCAGTTGCAGGGCGCCCGTCTCGCCACCGAAAAGGGTTTCGCCCTCGAAGACTTCCTTGGCGAGCGCTATCCACGTGCACACGTTCTTACCTATGCCAATACGCTGGCCGCGCTCGCTGCTGTCGAGCGCGGTGAAGCCGATGCGTATCTCGGCTTCGCGCCCGCGGTCCGCGCGCTGCTCTCCAGTGGGGCATTCGCTTCCCTCGATGTCGCGTTCGACGACATAGGGCGCACTGGCGAATTGCGCTTCGCCGTGCCGCGCCAGCATCCCGCGCTGCGCGACGATCTCGATCGCGCGCTGTCGGCGATGTCGCAGGATGAGCGGCGTCGTATCCGCAGCCGGTGGATCGCTCCGCCTGCACCACCGCGCGGAATCGGGTCCATCAGCGCGATGCGTCTGCTGCCGTTCCTGATTGCGATCGGCGCAATCCTGATCGTGACGTTGCGCGCCTATGCACTGCTGCAACGTGAAATGCGCCTGCGCAAGCGCACCGAGCGCGAACTCGCGACACAGCTCAACTTCCAGCAGACGATGATGGAGATGGTGCCTTACCCGCTCGTCGCGAAGGATCTCGACGGGCGGTACATCGCCGTCAATCGTGCGTATGAGGCGTCCACAGGGCTCGCCCGTTCAGTGGTGACTGGCAGGACGAGCCTCGACGTCAAGGCGTGGGGCGCCGCGAACAGCGAGAGTCTCGACCGCATGACGCGGCGCACGCTGGAAAGCGGCGCGTGGCAGCAGGTCGAGCTGGAATTCACCGGCCGCGCGGGCGACGTTCGACACGGGTTGTTCTGGACATGCCTGTGTACGGGCTTCGACGGCACGCCCTCGTGCGTGCTTGGGACGCTCGTCGATATCACCGATATCCGTCAGGCGGAAGTCCACGCGCACGAAACCGAGCGACGTCTCTTCGACGTCACGCGCTCGCTTCCGGCCGTCGTGTTCCAGTTGCGCCGCGACCCGTCCGGCGCGTACTCCTTTCTCTACGTCGGCGGCGACACGCAGGGTCTGCTGGGCAACGATGGCCGCGCGTTGACCGAACCGGGCAGCCTCGATTTCGGGCGCGTCTGCGCGGAAGATCGCCGCGCGTTGATGGTGGTGCTCGAGCGCTCGGCGCGCTCGCTGCAGCCGGTTCACGTCGAATTCCGCTTCGACGGCGGCGGGCCCGGTTTTCGCTGGGTGCGCGCGGAACTGGTGCCGCGTCGCGAGGCGGCGCATAGCATCGTGTGGAGCGGCTACGGCGTCGACGCGAGCGTCGACCACGCCCGCGCCGACGAACTGGCGCGCGCCCGCGACGTCGCCGAAGCCGCGTCGCGCGCGAAGGACGATTTTCTCGCGATGATGAGCCACGAAATCCGCACGCCGATGAACGGCGTGCTGGGTCTCGTCGAAGTGCTGGAACGTACGCCGCTCAAGGCCGATCAGGGCGAGATGCTCGGCATGATCCACGAGTCGGCGGGCGCGCTGCTGCAGATTCTCGACGATCTGCTCGACTATTCGAAGATCGAAGCGGGCCGCCTCACGATCGAATCGGAGCCGATCGAACTGCGCGAACTGGTCGACAACGCGGTCGGGCTGCTCGCGGGGCGCGCGCATGAAAAAGGACTGAAAGTGCGCGTGGACGTCGAACCCGACGTGGCCGCGAGCCTGCGCGGCGACAGCGTGCGGCTGCGGCAGATCCTCTTCAATCTGCTGGGCAACGCGATCAAGTTCACGCCAGCCGGCGAAGTGGCCGTGCGGGTCGCGTTGCATGAGCAGACGGACAGCGTGCAGAGCGTCGATATCGTCGTCGAAGACACCGGCATCGGCATCGCGCCGGACGTGCAGGCACGACTTTTCGAGCCGTTCGTGCAGGCCGAATCGTCGACGACGCGGCGGTTCGGCGGCACAGGGCTCGGGCTGACGATCTGCCGCAAGCTGGTCGATCTGATGGGCGGCACGCTCGAACTGCGAAGCACGCCTGGAACCGGCACGCGCATGACGCTGCGGCTCGCGATGCCGGTCGAACGGAAAAGCCATACCGCGGGCCGGCTGCGAGGCAAACGCGGCGTGGTCGTCACCGCCGACACGCAGGTGGCCGAGGCGATGGTGCATTTCGGCAAGGCGCTAGGGCTTGCGCTGAAGCGCATCTTGCCGGCTGCGCTCGACAATCCGGAGCCTGCGACGTTCGCTGCCGTCGATCTGCTTTTCATTGCCGAAGGCCTCGTCGTCCCGAACGATGTTCCATCGCATGTGCGCGTGATCTGCCTGACGGAAAAGCCGAAGCCGACGGGTTATCGCATCGTCGACGATAACGTCAGGCTCAGTGTCAATCCGATCTCCTGGCGCGGGCTGGGGGCGGCGTGCGCCGCGGCGCTGAGCGGCCTCGCGAGCGTGCCTTCGCGGCAGACCGGCGCGATCGAAACCGGCGTTGTCGAGCCCGATCGCGAGCGCGCGATGGCGAGCGGGCGGCTCGTGCTCGTAGCAGAAGATCATCCGGTGAACCAGGAACTGATCCGCCATCAGCTCGCGTTGCTCGGCTTCGCGTGCGACGTGGTCGATGACGGCGCCGAAGCCCTCACCGCACTCGGGCGCACGCGGTACGGCTTTCTGATAACCGACTGTCACATGCCCAATCTGTCGGGCTACGAACTGGCGCGGGAAGTGCGTGCGCGTGAAGGCAGACGCGGGCAGGGCGATGCGACGCGGCTGCCGATTCTCGGCATCACCGCGAACACCGCGCCGGAGGATTTGCGGGCTTGCCGCGAAGCCGGGATGGACGACTGCCTTGTCAAACCCACGCGTCTCGCCACCTTGCGGGATTACCTCGCGCGCTGGTTTGGTGCGGATACCACGCATGCATCGGGCGAAACCTCGCGGATGACGGACGCCGGTGACATCCCCCTGATGAACCGGCCCACGCCCGCGCTCGCGCCGACGCACGCATTCGTACCGGTCGACCTCGCGTACATGACGCAGTTGTGGGGAAGCGAGTCGACGGTAAAGTCGCTGCTCGATGCGTTTGTCTCCGCGGTGCGCGACGACCTGCGCGCGTTGCCCGTGCTGCTGGATGGCATCGACGGGACGCAGCCCGTCGATTCACGGGATATCGAACCGTTGCGGGAGTGGCATCACCGCGTGATGGGCGCAGCGGGCGTGCTGCAGTATCCGCCGTTGCTCGAGTTGCTGGAGCGCTACCGGCAAGGGATGCGGCAGTGGAGCGCCACACAGCTTCGCGCGGAGGGACACGCACTCGTGGCACAGTGCGGGACGATTCTGGACGGAATCGAAGAGCAGGCGGCACTGCTCGCCTGACGACGTGTGACGTAGCTGTGTCACTGGCAAGAAAAGCAACGTGACCCGCGCGCGGCGCAGACGAAAAAAAACGCGGCCGTAGCCGCGTTAAAGGTTTGGAGACACCCTTCGATGAAGGAGTCACTTCTCGCAAATCGGAGAGTACGCGTTCCGTGTCTAAAGATTGAGGCCAGATTGCGCAATTAACTATTGGAATCTGTGCAACGGTGCGCGGGCGGCAGGCCGGTGCGAAAGTAATTCACCGTGAAATCCACGAACGAACGCGTCTTGGCCGAAACGTGCCGGCGACCCGGGTAGACGAGCGACAGCTCCTTGTCGGCATCGAGGATGCGCCAGCCGGGCAGCACGCGTACCAGCACACCCTGTGCGAGGTCCGCTGCGACGTGGTTCTCGGGAAGAATCGTAATGCCCATGCCCGCCAGCGCGGCCTGCCGCAGCATGACCGAATTGTTGACGGCGTAAGCGGGGTCAAGACTGACCGTCTGGGCGTGCCCGTCCGCGTGCGCGAAACGCCAGGTCGAACTGTGAATATCGGCTGACGGCGCCAGAAAGGTGTGCGCGACCAGCTGTCCGGGTTGCGCCGGCGCGGGATGCGCCTCCAGATAACGCGCGGACGCGACGGCGACCGGATTCACCTTGAAAAGCGGACGGCGGATCATGGTTTCGCTGCTGATTTGCCCCGGCACGACGATGCCGACATCGAAACCTTCTTCGATCAGATCGACCGGCCGGTGCAACAGCGTGACCGACAGCTTCACCTTCGGATGCTGCACGTGATAGTGCTGCAACAGAGGCGTCAGACCAAAGAGCGAGAACGATGCGACAGCGACGAGCTTGAGCGTTCCCGAGGGCTCGCTCGCATTGCGCGCGACCTGCGATTCCACCGTCTCGATCTGGTCGAGCACCTGGCGACAACCGTCCGCGTATTCATGGCCGGCTTCGGTCAGCGAAAGGCTGCGCGTGGTGCGGTTGACGAGCCGCGTGTCCAGATGCGTTTCCAGCAACGCGACATAGCGTGTCACCACGGCGTTCGACAGACCGAGACTTGCGGCGGCGCGCCCAAACGAATTGTTCTCCGCGACCTGGAGAAAGACGCGCATGGCCTGAAGCAGATTCATCGACAGTTTTTATACCGGAAAGCGCGCGTATGGCGCGTGAAAGAGCCGGATGTTAGGTGAGTGCGATCGCAGTCGAAACGGGAATTCTCCGAAACATTCGCAAGGACTCGCGTATCTCGATTTAGTCGGAAAAACACATGTGGTGCATCGACAACGCTTTATCTAGATAAGCATGACGAAATAAATATAGAGACAAGAGAAAAACCTTTGTCATCAAGGTCAATGCACGTAAGTTCGCGCGGTTTTTGAATAAATCGAAAAATGTTTTGTGCGCTTGCGAGTGGCCCCGATAAAACCCAGCCCCCACACTTTGGCATGCAGATAGAGCCGGTAACGGTCCAGGTCTGGCGCATGCACCGATATCGCTCAGGCCTGAAGTTGCGCCACGCAATCAATCGAGTCAGTCGACTCAGTATCAAGGGGCTTTACATGAAAAAAACTCTGGTTCTCGCGGCCGTGTCCGCAACTTTCGCCACCGCCGCCAGCGCGCAGAGCAGCGTCACGCTGTACGGTGTGATCGACGCAGGCTTCACGTACGTCCAGAACGAACGCACGAGCGTGACCGATCCGGACGCGCACGGCCCCGCTTATCGCATGACGGGCGGCAACCTTCAGGGTAGCCGCTGGGGCATGCGCGGCGCAGAAGATCTCGGCGGCGGCATGAAGGCTGTGTTCACCCTCGAAAGCGGCTTCGACGTCATGAACGGCCACAACGACGTGAACAACAAGCTGTTCAACCGCCAGGCGTTCGTGGGCCTGTCGAGCGATTACGGCACGCTGACGATGGGTCGCCAGTATGACTCCGTGGTCGACTACCTCGGGCCGCTGACGGCGACGGGTAGCTGGGGCGGCACGTATTTCGCGCACCCGGGCGACAACGACAATGCGAACAACTCGATCCGGATGAACAACTCGGTCAAGTATCAGAGCGCAAACTACGCGGGCCTGTCGTTTAGCGGCCTGTACGCGTTCTCGAACCAGACCGACGGCTTCGCGGACAACCGTGCGTACAGCGTCGGTGCCGGCTACCAGGCAGGCGGCCTGAAACTGGGCGCGGCCTACCTCCAGATTCAAGGTTCGAACCTGAACAGCAGCGGCGCCGTGCAGGACGGTCCGTTCGCGGGCAACGCCGCGGTTAGCGAGACGCAGCGCACGTGGGGCCTCGGCGGCAGCTACGAGTTCGGTGCTGCGACGGTCGGCGCGGTGTACACGCAAAGCCGTTACCAGTTTGCCTACGGCGACGGTTCGATCCGCTTCAACAACTACGAAGTCAACGCGCGCTACAACCTGACGCCGGCACTGGCAGTGGGTGCGGCCTACACGTACACGCAGGCCGTGGAGTCGACACTCAACGCAGCGAACACGTCCAGCCACTGGAACCAGTTCGGCCTGCAGGCTGACTACGCGTTGTCGAAGCGCACGGACATCTATGCAGAAGGCGTGATGTCGGCGGGTGGCAACGGCGCATTGATCCCGACGCAGGTCTTCGGTACGAACGCGCCGTCGAGCTCGCGTAACCAGGTCGTGGTCACGACGGGTCTGCGTCACCGCTTCTAAGCTGCTTCTAAGCCGCTTCTAAGCCACTTCCTGCAAGCTTCCAGATCGCATCCTGGAAGCTTGCAGGTCGCACGGGTAGTGAGAAAAGCACCGTTCATCGCGGTGCTTTTTTTCGTCTGGCGCCTGGCGAACAGGTGACCACAAACGACCCTGGTCGATTTGCACTAGTATGTGATGCGTCCCGTGCGATCGATTCCTTGACGCCCGGCGCTGCACAAGACCAGGAGAACGAGATGAACACGTTTCGCAGGCTGAATCTGGCTGTCGTGTTGTGGGCCTTGGCGTCGGGGGTGGCGTTCGCGGATACCGTCGCGCTGAAGGCCGATCTGCAACCGTCCAGCGAAGTACCGCCGCGTGTGAGCCATGGCCACGGCGACCTGAACGCGACATTCGATACGTCGACGAAAACCCTGCAATGGACCATCACTTACGGCGACCTTTCCGGCCCGGCGACGATGGCGCATTTCCACGGTCCTGCGCCGGTCGGGCAGAACGCGAAGGTCCAGGTGCCGATCGAGAAGGGCGCGCTCGCCAGTCCGATCAAGGGATCGGCGACGCTGACCGAGCAGCAGGTGACGGATCTGATGGGCGGCCAGTGGTACTTCAATATCCACACGGCACAGAATCCGAGCGGTGAAATCCGCGGACAGGTGTTGCCGGCGAACTAGCCGTTCACGCGCAGCGCGGCCGGGGGCTGCGCTGCGGGCGGCTTTTGGTGTTCGAACGGGCGCTCAGGCGTTGCGCCCGTGATCGCACGTATCATGACCGCTCACCTTTCGATGAGATCGACCCGATGAGCTGGCAAAGCACGCTCGCATGCTGGTTTCTGCGCAGGCAGTTCCGTCCGCGAACCCTGAAACCGGTGATCGACGTGGAGCACGTCCGCGCGCTCACTGCAAAACGGGTGTGGGCGCCGCGCGTGCCGCGCGGCTGGACGTTGCGCGAGCAGTATCGGCCGGGCGACGCGCCTTTGCGGGGCGAATGGCTCGAACCGTCCGTGACGGGGGCCGCACCGCGACGCACGATCCTGTACCTTCACGGCGGCGGATATTACTTCTGTTCGCCGCAATCGCATCGTTCGCTCGTTTTCGAACTGGCGAAGCGCGCCAATGCGCGTACGTTTTCACTCGACTATCGTCTCGCGCCCGAGCATCGCTTTCCCGCGGCGCTCGACGACGCCGTCGCCGCCTGGCGCCAGTTGCTGATGGATGGAACACCGGCCGGATCGATCGTGATCGCCGGCGATTCCGCGGGCGGTGGTCTTGCGCTCGCGACGCTTGTCGCGCTGCGCGATGCCGGCGATCCGATGCCGGCCGGCGGCGTGCTGTTCTCGCCATGGACCGATCTCGCCGCAACGGGTGACACGATCCGCAGCAACGATGGCCACGACCCGATGTTCAGCGGCCCGGCCATCAAGCGTGCCGCACAGGTCTATCTGGGCGATACCGCGGCGACGCATCCTCACGCGTCGCCGTTATACGCGGACCTGCACGGGTTGCCGCCGCTCTTCATGCAGGCAGGCGACACCGAAGTGCTGCTCGACGACACGCGGCGCGTCGCCACCCGGGCGCGCGAAGCTGGCGTGGACGTCGAATGCGAAATCTGGCCGAAGATGCCACACGTCTGGCAGATCTTCGCGCCGTTCATCCCCGAAGCCAGCGCGGCGCTCGACAACGCGGCCGCGTTCGTCGACCGGGTGACGTCGGTGCGTGCGGCTCAGCCGTCGAGCGAGACGTCGATCGTCTGATATGTTGCCTCGACGAGCGCCTGTCCGTACTGGCGCTCCAGCCGGCGCACGGTGAAATGGCCGTGCGCGACCTGCTGGAAATGGTCGATGAAAACCGTGTTGACCATCGCGCCCAGTACCGCGCCGATCGCGGGAATCGACTTCGCCGCGATCTGTTCGCTGACCTGCACTGAAAACCGTGAAGCGATTGTGTTGAGGAGCCGCAGCAACGCCGCCGAGCCATGCGAGGTCATGCCTTTCGTGGCGATTTCCGAGGTCGCCTTCGATACCGACTGCGCCAGCGCGCCGCGCACGATGAAATAGCCGAGGTCGGCGTCATCGTCGGCTTTCGACGTGCCGCCCATGCCGAGCACCGTCAGGCATTGCAGCTGCGTGTCGATATCCGACAGATCTTCACCTTCGCTGCGCGCGATGTCGCAGATCGAGCGGAACATCAGCATGGTCGTGACTGGCAACTCGACCGGCAGCGCGAACAGGCCGAACGCGCCACCTGCCGCGCCGGTCGTCGCCACGGCGAATTTGTGCAGCAGATTGCTCGGCTTGTCGGGCGCGGCGAACGGACCGGCGCCCACAGGGCGGCCCAGCGTTTTCAAGGCGATCTGCAGGCATTTGCGCAGCGCGACCTGCGTCGCGTCCGCCACCTTTTCGTTGGCGACGCCCGGCAGGCGCGCGATCAGCTTCTCCAGCGGCGCACCGACGATGCTCGCCAGCTTCATCGCAAGCGCCGGGCTTTCGAGTTCGTGTTTCGCGCGGCGCAGCGCGTTCAGATCCTCGGCGGACAAATCCTGTGCGACGCGGGGAATGGATTCCATGAGTCTCCCTGTGTGAGGCATTCGGAGGCGACAAAGCCGCCCGTTCCGCCAGTTTAGAACCCGTCGTCATGCTATGATTCAATATTCGTTGATCTGTCAACAGTTGCGCAATCAAAAAATGGCTGTCCATACCGCTGCACATCACTCGAGCGGGCAAGTCCTGCCGTTCCGGGAATCGCTGATGGCGATGCTCGGCATCTCGTTCGTCACCATGCTGGTCGCGCTCGACCAGACCGTCGTCGGCACCGCGCTGCCCACCATCGTCGCGGAACTCAAGGGGTTTGAGCTTTACGCGTGGGTCGCGACGTCGTATCTGCTGACGTCTGTGATCACCGTGCCGATTTTCGGGCGTCTCGGCGATTATTACGGGCGCAAACCGTTCGTGATCGCATCGATCGTCGTGTTCACCGGCGCTTCCGTGCTGTGCGGCATGGCGAATTCCATGTTGTTCCTTGTCCTCGCGCGCGGATTGCAGGGCATCGGCGGCGGCATGCTGGTCGGCACCGCGTTCGCGTGCATTGCCGATCTGTTTCCCGATTCCGTCGTGCGGCTGCGCTGGCAGGTGCTGATGAGTTCGGCGTTCGGCATTGCGAACGCCGTCGGGCCGTCGCTGGGCGGCTTTCTCACGCAGTATTACGGCTGGCGCTCGGTGTTCTACGTCAATCTGCCGGTCGGCCTCGTGTCGCTGTTTTTCGTGTGGCGCTTCCTGCCCCATCTGCGCCACATCGAGCATGAGACGAAAATGCGGCTCGACTGGCCCGGTGCATTGCTGATCGCCGTGGCGCTCGGCAGCCTGCAACTGTTCGTCGAGCTGTTGCCGAAGCACGGCATCAGCGGCGTCGCGCCGCTCCTGCTGGCGGTCAGCCTGGTGTCGGGATGGGCGTTGTTGAAGTGGGAGAAACACTTCGCGCAGCCGATTCTTCCACTCGACATGTTCCGCAACCGCAGCCTCTCCGCGCTGTTCACGCTTTCCGTGCTGGGCGGCTTCACCATGTTTTCGCTGCTGTTCTATGCACCGCTGCTGTTTCAGGGCGGCTTCGGGCTGTCGCCGAAGGAAGCGGGGCTCGTCATTACGCCGCTCGTCGTGTTCATCACGATCGGCAGCATTGCGAATGGCCGGCTCGTGTCGCGGATGCGCAATCCGAATCTGATGCTCTACGCGGGCTTCACGCTGCTGGCGATCGCGTGCCTGGGCGTGGTGGTCGCGACGCGCGGCATGCCTCGCTCGATCCTGATGACGTTCATGATTCTCGGCGGCATGGGTCTCGGTTTCGTGATGCCGAACCTGACGATCTTCGCGCAGCAGACGGCCGGCCGCGAGCACCTCGGTATCGCGACGGCGCTGCTGCAATCGCTGCGGATGATCGGCGGCATGCTCGGGACGGCGCTGACCGGCACGTTCGTGAGCCACATGTATGCGAGCGGCGTGCGCACCGCGCTGGAAAACGATCACGCGACGCAGTGGTTCGACGATCTCGGCGACCCGCAGATCCTGATCAATCACGAAGCGCAGGCGACGCTGCTAAGCCAGTTGGCCCACGCCGGTCACAACGGCGCGCTGCTGCTCGAAGCGGCGCGCGAATCGCTCGTTTCGGCGATTCACATCGGCCTCGCCGTGGCGGCGGCAATTGCCGTCGTCTCGGTGTGGCAGAGTCGCCGCGTGCCGCCCATCAAGCTTGTCCGTCATGCCGAACCGGTGATTCACGTCGACTGACGACCCGAGCGCTGCCCTATCGATAAATCATGGAAGAACAGGATCGCATCGCCATCGTCCAGCAGTTCGGACGCACGTACCGGACGTTCATGTCGGCGTTCGAGGCGCACGTCGGCCATCCGATGCCGCGCTGGCGCATTCTGCTCGCGCTCTACAGTCAGGCGGGCGAGTCTTCGCAGAAGCGGCTGGTCGAGCAGCTGCTGGTCGATCCGGGCGCACTGACGCGGCAACTCAAGACGCTCGAAGGCATGGGCTGGATCGCGCGCAGCATGGACGCGCGCGACAACCGCGTGACGAACGTGAAGCTGACGCCGGTGGGGCGCGCTGCGATCGAAGCCAGCATGCCGCGACGCAATACGTTTCTTCACGAGACGATCGCGACGCTGCCGGACGACGCGCTCGCCGCGCTGTCGGGCGCGCTGTCGATGCTGGAAGCGCGCATCGGCGAAGTGGCCGCGACGGCGCCTGCCGAGCCTGTGTAAGGCCACGCAACACCGCGTTTCGCGAACGCCGCCCGAACGTAAAAACGCCGACGAAAGTGTCGGCGTTTTTACGTGTGCGACGCGCGGAACGCGAGACTCAGAAGAACGTCTCGATCACCTCGGTCACGCGATACGACGGATCGACGACCAGCAACTGGCGCCACTTGTCGAACGTCAGGCACGGGTGCGAGATATCGAACGCGATCATGTCGCCGACCTTGATATCCGCGTTCATCGGAATGCGCAGATACGCGTGCTGGTCCATCAGCCCGAAGATTTCCCACTTTTCATCTTTCGCGATCGTGCGCGGCGCTTTGGTGCCCGGACGATAGTGCTTCGCGGGTTCCGGCATGCCGGCATCGAACGCGGAATCGCGCTTGCCGAGACCGATGATCGCGCGATCCGGTTCCGGGATCGACTGCACGTACGCCCACAGCTGCAGCGCCGGCAACAGGTCTTCGCCCATTTTCTTCGCAACCGGATTGCGCGCGAAGATATCGTTCTGCGCCTTCTTGTAGATGCCGACGTCGTGCGTCAGATAGCAGCCCGGACGCAGCACGATTTCGATCTGTCCTTCGGCGGACGCTTTCGCGAATTCTTCCGCCACCACGTCGTACCACGCCGAACCCGCGCCCGACAGGATGGCCGGCGCGCGCGCGAAGCGGCCTTCGCTCGAGAGCGTCTGCGTGATCTCGACCGCGCTGCGCAGGAATTCGCGAACCTGGCCTTCGTCCTGCAACACGCCTTCATACAGTTCGACGCCCGCGAGCTTCAGCGAATCCGGATAGCGCGCGATCGCCTCGAGCACCGCGTTGCGCTGGCCGGGGCTGCGCACGCCGGTGCGTCCGCCCGGCACGCCCAGTTCGAGCAGCACGTTCAGCTGCTTGCGCACCGAGCCGAAGAACTTGCCGAGCTGCTCGACGCCTTCTGCCGAATCGACGATGCAGAAGAATTCGAATTCCGGATCGCTCAGCAGCTCCGCGATCATCATCATGTTGCGGCGGCCGACCAGCTGGTTCGCCATCAGCACGCGCTGCACACCGCCGTGATACGCCGCGCGCACCTGATGCGCGGTGGCGAGCGTGATGCCCCATGCACCGGTTTCCAGCTGGCGACGGAAGAGTTGCGGCGCCATCGTCGTCTTGCCGTGAGGCGCGAGCTTCACGCCGTATTCCGCGACGAACGCCTGCATCCACTTCAGGTTGTGCGCGATGCGGTCCGCGTAGAGCACGGCCGCCGGCAGGCTGACGTCCTCATCCAGCAGATTCCACTCAAGGCGCGCGGCGTCCGTCAGCTGGATACTGGCGCCCGGAACCATGCCCAAGCCCTTGCTATAAGGATCAATCGTCGCGCCCTGATAGTTTGTAACTTTCATGTACTCCTGCTCCATCGTCCAGTTAAATTGATGCCGGGTTGACAGCCATATCTTAGCGAAAGTAGCATGGTAGAAGAAATGTTATTTAGTACCATGCATGGTTTCGTATACGACAAACGTGCTAAGTCGAACGATACCCCTTGCCGCGCCGCGTTCCCACCGTTTTCCATGAATTCGACCGCTGAGACGCTCACTTTCGACATTGTCGCTCGCATCGCCGGGCACGCGCCCGAATTGCGTTCGGCCGAGCGCAAGGTCGCCGCGCTGATTCTCGACGACCTGACGGGCGCATCGCGCGCGAGCATCGGTGCGCTGGCGCAGCAGGCGGGCGTCAGTATCGCGACGGTGACGCGTTTTGCAAAGACCGTGGGTTGCCGCGACGTGCGCGAACTGAAACTGCGGCTCGCGCAGGCCGCCGCCGTCGGGCAGCGGTTTCTGCGGGCGAGTGCGGCTGCGGACGCGCCTGAGCCGCTTGCCACGCGCATTTTCGACGAACTCCAGACCACGCTTGCTCACAACCACCAGTTGTTGCGCGAGGCGCCGCTCGCCGATGCCGCAACCGTGCTGCGCGGCGCGCGGATGATCTACGTGTTCGGCATGGGCGGCGGCTCGACCGCGCTTGCCGACGAGATGCGGTTCCGGCTGGTGCGGCTGGGCCGCCCGGTCGCGACGTATCAGGATGGACTGCTGCAGCGTATGGTGGCGAGTACCGTGTCGCGCGATTGCGTCGTGGTTGCGCTGTCGGCGAGCGGGCGCGTGCCGGAGATGGTCGAAAACTGCCGGATCGCGCGCGACTACGGCGCGACCGTGATCGCGCTGACCGCGCCCGCCTCGCCGCTCGCGAAGCTGGCCGACTGGGTGATTCCGATCGTCGCGTTCGAGACGGATTTCATCTACAAGCCGTCGTCGTCACGTTACGCGATGATGATGGCGCTGGACGTGCTCGTCACGGAGCTTGCCGTCAGCCTCGGCGACGAGAGCCGCGAGTTGCTGCGTCGCATGAAACACGCGCTCGACGCCCATCGCGGTGGCGGCGAACGACAACCGCTAGGAGATTGATCCATGCATTCGCATCCCGAAGCCGCCGATACGCTGATTGTCGGCGCGCAGCTTTACGACGGCACGGGCGTGCCGCCGGTCGAGCGTGACGTCGCGGTGCGCGACGGCCGGATTGTCGCGATCGGCAACCTGTCGAACTGGCTCGCCGAAGACGTCGTCGAGGCGAACGGCCGCGCGCTGGCGCCCGGTTTCATCGACGTCCACACGCACGACGACACGCACGTGATCCGCTCGCCGCAGATGTTGCCGAAGATCACGCAGGGCGTGACGACGGTGATCGTCGGGAACTGCGGGATCAGTGCTTCGCCGGTGGCATTGAAGGGCGATCCGCCTGATCCGATGAACCTGCTCGGCGAGCGCGACGCGTTCAGGTATCCGACGTTCGCCGCCTACATCGAGGCGGTCAACGCGGCGCGGCCGGCGGTCAACGTGGGCGCGCTGATCGGCCATACGGCGCTGCGCAACAACCAGATGGACCGGCTGGACCGCGCGGCGACGGCGCGGGAAATCGAAGGCATGGTGGCGCAGCTCGAAGAGGCGCTCGCGAACGGTGCGCTGGGTTTGAGCAGCGGCCTTGCGTACGGCTCGGCATTTTCCGCGCCGACAGAAGAGGTGATGGCGCTGGCCGAGCCGCTCGCCGCGGCGGGCGCGTTGTACACGACGCACATGCGCACCGAGTTCGACGCGATTCTCGATGCGATGGACGAGGCGTATCGGGTCGGGCGTCATGCGCGCGTGCCGGTGATCATTTCGCATCTGAAGTGCGCGGGGCCGTCGAACTGGGGGCGCAGCGCCGAGGTGCTCGGCTCGCTGGAGGGGGCGCGCCGTTTGCAGCCGATTGGCTGCGACTGCTATCCATACAACCGCAGTTCGTCGACGCTCGATGTAAAGCAGGTGACCGGCGACATCGACATCACGATCACCTGGTCGGAGCCGCATCCCGAGATGGCGGGCAAGCTCGTGAAGGAGATTGCCGCCGAATGGGGCGTGACGCAGCAGGAGGCGGGCAAGCGGTTGCAGCCGGCGGGCGCGGTGTATCACAACATGTCGGAGGACGACGTGCGGCGCATCCTGTCGCATCCGGCAACGATGGTCGGGTCGGACGGATTGCCGAACGATCCGTTGCCGCATCCGCGGTTGTGGGGCGCGTTTCCGCGTGTGCTTGGGCACTACGCGCGCGACACGGGTTTGATTGCGCTGGAAGAGGCGGTGCGCAAGATGACCAGTTTGTCGGCGCGGCGGTTTGGTCTTGTGCAGCGGGGTGAGGTGCATGTGGGCTATCACGCCGATCTGGTGCTGTTCGACCCGGCGCGAGTACGTGATGCGGCGACGTTCGAGAAGCCGCAGCAGGCCGCCGACGGTATCGACGCGGTGTGGGTGAACGGTGTGTTGTCGTATCGCGACGGGCAGCCGACTGGCGAGCGGGCAGGGCATTTTGTTGCACGCGGCGCGGCGTCGAAGGGTGATGCGGCGGGCGGGTTCTGATTTCTGGTTTTTTTGTTTGTTAATTTTTATGGTGTGGCTGGTTGGTCTGGCTTCGCCGGTTTTGATTGAGGAGTGATGTGATGAAGCGTTATGGCGTGGAAGGTGGAAAGGGTACTGGCGGGCAGCATATGCCTTTTGCTCGCGCGGTCGAAGCGGATGGCTGGCTGTTTGTTTCCGGGCAGACGCCGATGGAGAACGGCGAGGTGATCAACGGTGGCATCGTTGAGCAATCGCACAAGGCGATTCAGAATGTTTTTGCCATTCTGAAGGAAGCTGGATATGGGGCGGAGCATGTGGTGCGGTGTGGTGTGTGGCTCGATGATCCGCGTGATTTTGCTTCTTTCAACAAGGTGTTTCGGGAGTACTTTGGTGAGAATCCGCCTGCGCGAGCCTGTGTTGTGTCCAGCATGGTGATCGATTGCCGGGTGGAAGTGGATTGTGTCGCTTATAAGGCGCCTGGCGGCTAGGGGTTGGGGTTTTCTTTGGCCTTTCCTTGTTTTGCTTTCGGTCTGTTTGGGCTGCCCCTTTGGCGGGGCGGCGTTTTTTTGTTGTTCTGGGTTTTTGGCCTTTCCTTGCATTCATGTCGGTCTATTAGCGTCGCCCCTGTGCGGGGCGGCACCTACTTTTCTTTGTCTTCCAAAGAAAAGTAGGCAAAAGAAAGGCGCTCCGAAAACTTACCTTTTCCAGGTGCGTCATCGTTGGCGAATGGCACCCCGTGAGGTGTCGCTCTCGCGCTCGATGCCGCGCTGGTCCGCGCACGATCTGATCTCCCGCACAGCACCGCCCGTGACACAGGGCTCATTCATCCCACTCCGCACTACGTGCGTCGCGGAGTGCCCGCTCAATGGTGCCGTCATCAGGGACCGAAGATCACCGATTGAGATCGAGGACGCGATTGCGATTGCGAGTGCAGGTGCGAGTGCGAGTGCGAGTGCGGACGCGACTTCGACTTCGATTACCGACGCCAACGCCAACGCCAACGCCAACGCCAACGCCAACGCCAACGCCAACGCCAACGCCAACGCCAACGCCAATGCCAATGCCAATGCCAATGCCAATGCCAATGCCAATGCCAATGCCAATGCCAATGTGGGTGTAGGTGTAGGTGTCCGCGCGAATGCGCGGGAGGGGTTATGCCGGTCGGCGATGCGCGTAGCGCGGAGTCGGGTGGATGACGGCTTTGTCACGGACGCTGAATGCGCGCGGGACGGAATCGTGTGGGGACCAAAGGCGGGTGAAGTGCGGGGGCGACACTTCATGGGTTGCCATTCCCCAACGATGACGCGCCTGGAAAAGGTGAGTTTTCGGAGCGCCTTTCTTTTGCCTACTTTTCTTTGGAAGACAAAGAAAAGTAGGTGCCGCCCCGCACAGGGGCGACGCTAATAGACCGACATGAACGCAAGGAAAGGCCAAAGAAACATCAGGCCAGAAAACGAAAAACCCGAAATGCCGCCCTGCACAGGGGCAACGCTAATAGA
The DNA here is from genome assembly GCF_900107685.1 of Paraburkholderia sartisoli. GTDB lineage: Bacteria > Pseudomonadota > Gammaproteobacteria > Burkholderiales > Burkholderiaceae > Paraburkholderia > Paraburkholderia sartisoli. The sequence continues at coordinate 280,565 of NZ_FNRQ01000001.1, forward strand.
CCGACGTGAATTCAAGGAAAGGCCAAAAAGCCAGAACAACAAAAAACCCCAGCTTCGGCACGAAAAAACCAGAATGCCGCCCCGCCAAAGGGGCCAAAAAGCCAGAACAACAAAAAAACAAAAAAATCACTGCCGCGCGGTACGCAAATTATCCGGCATAGGCAGATTAAAATTAGTCCGGAACGGATTGATATCCAGCCCTCCGCGCCGCGTATAGCGCGCATAAACCGCCAGTTTGACAGGCCGGCAGGCCCTCATCACATCGACAAAAATCCGCTCGACGCATTGCTCATGAAACCCGGTGTGGTTACGGTAGGAAATGATGTACCGCAACAACCCCGCATGATCGATCTGCGGACCGACATAATGAATCTGCACGCTTCCCCAATCCGGCTGCCCGGTCACAGGGCAATTCGACTTCAACAGATTAGAGAACAACGTCTCCTCAACAGGCGCCTCATCTAAAGCCGCAGTCAAAAACGAAGGCTCCGGATGGTACACAGACGCATCAAGATCCAGCCGGTCCAGCGACAACCCCTCGAACTCCTCCAGCGCAAGCTTGCCAAACTCGGCCGGCGGCGCAAGATGCAACGAAACCGAAGCGCCACTCGCAGCCGACACATCCCGCCTGATCGTCTCGCGCACGACATCGATCGACTCGAACGCCGTGTGCGCAAACGAGCCAAGGTAAAGCTTGAACGACTTCGACTCGACAATATTCGGCGAATCCGCCGGAATAAAAAACGTCGCCACCGCGATCTGCGGCTTGCCCCGCGGGTTCAGCCACGAAAGCTCATACGCATTCCAGATGTCCGTGCCAAAGAACGGCAACCGCGCGCCAATGCCGATCGTCTCGCGCGCAGCGCTACGCTCGATCGGAAAGAGCAGCGATGCGTCGTACTGTTCCGTATAGGAAGAAGGTTTGCCAAGCGGCGATTGTTCAGGTGTCATGATGCGTTCACGATGCCACTCACGACGTGCCCGGTCGCCGTAACCACGCGGGCCGATTCGCAATGGCGAATTTGGTCGTCGAAGAAAAAGTCCGGCTCGAACTCGCGCAGGAATTCCCCCTTGTCGAGCCCACCGAGGAACATCGCTTCGTCGATTTCGATGTTCCATTGCATCAGCGTCCGGATCGCGCGCTCATGCGCGGGCGCGGAGCGCGCCGTCACCAGCGCGGTACGGATGCGCATCGGCGCACTCTGCGTCGGCGCGGCCTCGTCAGCAAGTTTCTGCAGGCGATGCAGCGCGCCCAGTAGCGGCTTGAGCGGCCCGTCCGCGAGCGGCAGATCCTTCTTGTCCGTCTCGTGGCCGATAAACGCGCCCAGACCCTCCCTCTGAAACACGCGCTCGGCTTCGTCGGAAAACAGCACGGCGTCGCCGTCGAAGGCAATGCGAATCTCGTCCGGATGCCTGCTCGCCATTTTCGCCGATTCCGGCAGCACGCGCGCAGCCGGAAATCCGGCCGCCAGTGCGTCGCGCACGTCGTCCTGATTCGCCGAGAGAAAGAGCGATGCATTCAGCGGCTTCAGGTAGCCAAACGGCGCCCGCCCGCGCGTGAACACGCCGCGCTCGATCGCAAGGCCATGCTCGCGACACGAACTGAACGCGCGCAACCCGCTGATCGGATCGCTGCGCGACAGGATCACGACCTCCACCCGATGCGCGCCGGTGTTCAGCGCCAGCAACTTGCGAATCAGCGGAAACGCGACGCCCGGCGGCGCCGGCACGTTCAGGCGCTCGCGCTGCAACGCTTCGTAAGCCTGCAGGTCGCCGGCTTCGTAGACGCGGTTCTCTTCCTCGAAGTCGAACAGCGCCCGCGATGAAATCGCCACGACCAGCTTGTCCTCGAGCGAAAAAGCCATATGCGTCGACGTCCGGTGCCGTCAGGAAAGGAACAGCCGGTAAACCGGATTCGTGCTTTCTTCCCAGTATGGATAACCCAGCGAACCGAGGAAGCGCGCGAATTCTCCGTTCTCCGCGCCCGGCACCTGGATGCCGACGAGGATCGAACTGTAATCGGCGCCCTGATTGCGGTAGTGAAAGAGGCTGATGTTCCAGTTCGGCGCCATCGACGACAGGAACTTCATCAGCGCGCCCGGCCGCTCGGGAAACTCGAAGCGGAACAGGCGTTCGTCGTGGGCAAGCGGCGAGCGGCCGCCCACCATGTAACGGATGTGCTGCTTCGAGAGTTCGTCGTGCGTCAGGTCGACGGTCGCGAAACCGTGTTCCTCGAACGCCGTCGCGATCTCGGCCGATTCACCACGGTCCCTGATCTGCACGCCGACAAAGATGTGCGCCGAACTGGCATCCGCAATCCGGTAGTTGAACTCGGTGACGCTGCGCGTGCCGACCAGTTCGCAAAAGCGTTTGAAGCTGCCGCGCTCCTCGGGAATCGTGACGGCAAACACCGCCTCGCGCGCCTCGCCCACCTCGGCGCGCTCCGCGACGAAGCGCATCCGGTCGAAATTCATGTTGGCGCCGGACGTGATCGCGACCAGCGTCTGCCCTTCGATGCCCTCGCGTTCCGCGTACTGCTTCGCGCCCGCCACCGCGAGCGCGCCCGCCGGTTCCAGCACGCTGCGCGTGTCCTGGAAGACATCCTTGATGGCGGCGCACAGCGCGTCGGTGTTCACGACCAGCACGTCGTCGAGATACTCGCTGCACAGGCGGAACGTCTCCTCGCCCACCAGCTTCACCGCCGTGCCATCGGAGAACAGGCCGACCTCGCTCAGCGTGACACGCGCTTTCGCCTTCAGCGATTCGGCCATCGCGCACGAATCCTCGGTCTGCACGCCGATCACCTTGATCTCGGGGCGCACCGCCTTGACGTAGGCCGCAACGCCCGCCGCAAGGCCGCCGCCGCCGATCGGCACGAAGATCGCGTGCAGCGGCCCCTGGTGCTGGCGCAGGATCTCCATCGCGACCGTGCCCTGGCCGGCGATCACATACGGATCGTCGAACGGATGCACGAACGTGAGCTCGCGTTCGGCCTGGAGCTTCGTGGCGTACACGTAGGCGTCGCTAAACGATTCGCCGAACTGCACGACTTCGACGGTCGGGCCGCCGTGAGCGCGCACCGCGTCGACCTTCACCTGAGGCGTCGTGACCGGCACCACGATGATCGCCTTCACGCCAAGCCGCGCCGCGGACAGCGCCACGCCCTGCGCGTGATTGCCCGCCGACGCCGTGATGACGCCGCGCTCCAGCGCGTCGGCCGGCAGGTTCACCATCTTGTTGTACGCACCACGCAGCTTGAACGAGAAAACCGGCTGATTGTCCTCGCGCTTCAGATAAATCGGGTTGCGCAGCCGTGCCGACAGATTCGGCGCACGTTCGAGCTCGGTCTCGCGGGCCACGTCGTAGACGCGCGCGGTCAGGGTTTTCTTCAGATAGTCGTGGGAAGCCATGCGGGTGGCGCGCAACGCGCTTTGCGGGACGGGAAAGGGCTAATGATAGCGCCAACCGTCGTCAGGCTGGCCCCGGACGCGTGAGCGTCGACCATCTGGCCAGGACGCAGGCCACGTCGCACGACGTCGGTGAGCGCCCCATCTGCGTGGCATCGCCGATTGCGGCGGACCCATCCCCTGTCTGTCGCCCGACCCGCGCGAGCGTCGGGCGGCGTGCCTGTGTACGAAACGGATCGTCCATCGGCGGGGCAGAGGCGTGAAACACCCGTCGAAGCCTTATTCCGCCTCCGGCGCGCGCATGCATCATGCGTTAGAATCCCATTTTGGAACAAGGATCGGAAGATGCACTGGCAGCCCCGGATCGACCATTTGATGCCCGTACCGCGTGAGTCTCGTCCCGCGGCGCAGCGGCACGTCCGGCATGCACGATCGTGTAGCTGCTAGCGCTGTGAGGCCGTCGACGTGATTTCCCGTCGTCCGGGCTTCACCCAACAGAAAGATTTCCAGAATTGCGCCCCACGCGCACTGTCAGCCGGCCCCTTCGTCTGAAGCGGGCTTCGCTGACCCACCGAGTCGTCCGAATATGAACGCACCTCAAGTTTTCGATCCGCACGGTGCCGCCGCCGCGGTAGCCGTCGACCTCGAACCGCGCCTGCGCGAAATCCCCTATAACTACACGTCGTTCTCCGATCGCGAAATCGTCATCCGCCTGCTGGGCGACGAAGCCTGGGCGGCGCTCGCCGAACTGCGCGCCGAGCGCCGCACCGGCCGTTCGGCACGGATGCTGTACGAAGTACTCGGCGACATCTGGGTCGTGCGCCGCAATCCGTATCTGCAGGACGACCTGCTCGACAACCCGAAGCGCCGCGCGCAGCTGATCGAAGCGCTGAACCATCGTCTGACCGAAATCGAGAAGCGCCGTAAAGCCGACCTGATCGAACACGGCGACGAAGCGGGCATCGACCGCGCGGCGCGCGTCGAAACGCTGGTCGCCGCCGCGCGCCGCGCCGTCGCCGATTTCGCGAGCGAGTTCGACAAAACCGCCGACCTGCGCAAGCGTGCGACCAAGGTGCTGGGCCGCCAGACGCAGAAGGACAACATCCGCTTCGATGGCCTGTCGCGCGTGTCGCACGTCACCGATGCGACCGACTGGCGCGTCGAATACCCGTTCGTCGTCCTGACGCCGGATAGCGAAGCCGAAATCGCCGGCCTCATCAAGGCGTGCTTCGAACTCGGTCTGACCGTGATCCCGCGAGGCGGCGGCACGGGCTACACGGGCGGCGCGGTGCCGCTCACGCCGTTCTCGGCCGTCATCAACACCGAAAAGCTCGAAGAACTCGGAGCGGTCGAGATGACCGAGTTGCCCGGCGTTGACCGGCGCGTCGCGACGATCTTCTCGGGCGCGGGCGTCGTCACGCGTCGCGTGACCGAAGCCGCCGAGCAGGCGGGCTTCGTGTTCGCGGTCGACCCGACGTCGCTCGACGCATCGTGCATCGGCGGCAACGTCGCGATGAACGCGGGCGGCAAGAAGGCGGTGCTGTGGGGCACGGCGCTCGACAACCTCGCCTGGTGGCGCATGGTCGACCCGGAAGGCAACTGGCTCGAAGTCACGCGTCTTGACCACAATATGGGCAAGATCCACGACATCGCGGTCGCGCGTTTCGAGCTGAAGTGGTTCGACGGCGAATACGCGCCGGGCGAAAAGCTGCTGCGCACCGAGTCGCTCGACATCGAAGGCCGGCGCTTTCGCAAGGAAGGGCTCGGCAAGGACGTCACCGACAAATTCCTGGCCGGTCTGCCCGGCATCCAGAAGGAAGGTTGCGACGGCCTGATCACGTCGGCGCGCTGGGTGCTGCACAAGATGCCCGCGAATACGCGCACCGTCTGCCTCGAATTTTTCGGCCAGGCGCGCGAGGCGATTCCGAGCATCGTCGAAATCAAGGATTACCTGTTCGAGACGTCGAAGAAGGGCGGCGCGATTCTCGCGGGCCTCGAACACCTCGACGAGCGCTATCTGCGCGCGGTCGGCTACGCGACGAAGAGCAAGCGCAACGCGTTTCCGAAGATGGTGCTGATCGGCGACATCGTCGGCGATGACGCCGATGCGGTCGCGCACGCCACGTCGGAAGTCGTGCGGATGGCCAACAGCAAGAGCGGCGAAGGGTTTGTCGCCGTGAGCGCCGAAGCGCGCAAGCGCTTCTGGCTCGACCGCAGCCGCACGGCCGCGATCGCGAAGCACACGAACGCGTTCAAGATCAACGAAGACGTCGTGATTCCGCTCAACCGGATGGGCGAGTACACGGACGGCATCGAGCGCATCAACATCGAGCTGTCGATCAAGAACAAGCTGCAACTGATCGACGCGCTCGAAGCGTTCTTCAACGCCGGCAAGCTGCCGCTCGGCAAGAGCGACGACGCGAACGAAATCCCGAGCGCCGAGCTGCTCGAAGACCGCGTGCAGCAGGCGCTGGATCTGCTGAAACACGTGCGGGCGCGCTGGGAATTCCTGCGCGACAAGCTCGACCTGTCGCTGCGCGAGGCGCAGCACTACATGGTGCAGCTCGGCTACGCAGGTCTCGCGGAGAAATTCGCGGACCGTGTCGATGCGCAACCGGACGCCACCGTTTTCCACGTGACGCAGGACCGCACGGTGCGCGTGTCGTGGAAGAACGAGATTCGCGCGGAACTGCGCCAGATTTTCGCGGGCGGCGAGTTCAAGCCGATCCTCGACGAAGCGCAGGCCATCCACAAGCGGGTGCTGCGCGGCCGCGTGTTCGTCGCGCTGCACATGCACGCGGGCGACGGCAACGTTCACACGAATATTCCGGTCAATTCCGATAACTACGAGATGCTGCAGGACGCCCACACGGCGGTCGCGCGCATCATGAAGCTCGCGCGTTCGCTCGACGGCGTGATTTCCGGCGAGCACGGCATCGGCATCACGAAGCTCGAATTTCTGACCGAAGACGAAATCGGCGAATTCCGCGCGTACAAGCAGCGCGTCGATCCGCATGGCCGCTTCAACGCGGGCAAGCTGCTCGAAGGCGCTGACCTGCGCAACGCGTACACGCCGAGCTTCGGCCTGATGGGCTATGAATCGCTGATCATGCAGCAGTCCGACATCGGCGCGATCGCCGATTCGGTGAAGGACTGCCTGCGCTGCGGCAAGTGCAAGCCGGTGTGTGCGACGCACGTGCCGCGCGCGAACCTGCTGTACAGCCCGCGCAACAAGATTCTTGCTACGTCCTTGCTGGTCGAGGCGTTCCTGTACGAAGAGCAGACGCGCCGTGGCGTGTCGATCAAGCACTGGGACGAGTTCAACGACGTCGCCGATCACTGCACGGTCTGTCACAAGTGCGTGACGCCGTGTCCGGTGAAGATCGACTTCGGCGACGTGACGATGAACATGCGCAACCTGCTGCGCAAGATGGGCAAGAAGAAGTTCAACCCGGGCAACGCGGCCGGCATGTTCTTCCTCAACGCAACGAATCCGCAGACCATCAACCTCGCGCGCACCGCGATGATGGGCATCGGCTACAAGGCGCAGCGCCTCGGCAACGACGTGCTGAAGAAGTTCGCGAAGAAGCAGACGGCGCACCCGCCGGCGACGGTCGGCAAGCCGCCGGCCGTGCAGCAGGTGATCCACTTCATGAACAAGAAGATGCCGGGCAATCTGCCGAAGAAAACGGCCCGCGCGCTGCTCGACATCGAAGACAACAAGATCGTGCCGATTATCCGCAACCCGAAGACGACCACCGCGGATTCGGAGGCGGTGTTCTACTTCCCGGGCTGCGGCTCGGAGCGTCTCTTCTCGCAGGTTGGCCTCGCGACGCAGGCGATGCTGTGGGAAGCGGGCGTGCAAACGGTCTTGCCGCCGGGTTACCTGTGCTGCGGCTATCCGCAGCGCGGCGCGGGCCAGTACGACAAGGCCGAGAAGATCGTCACCGACAACCGCGTGCTGTTCCATCGCGTCGCGAACACGCTGAACTATCTCGACATCAAGACCGTGGTGGTGTCGTGCGGCACGTGTTACGACCAGCTCGCGGGCTACGAATTCGAGAAAATCTTCCCGGGTTGCCGGATCATCGACATCCACGAATTCCTGCTTGAAAAGGGCATGAAACTCGAAGGCGTCAGCGGCACGCGCTACATGTATCACGACCCGTGTCACACGCCGATCAAGACGATGGACCCGGTAAAGCTCGTCAATGAACTGATGGGCTCCGAACACGACGGCTACAGGATCGAGAAGAACGATCGCTGCTGCGGCGAATCGGGCACGCTCGCCGTGACGCGTCCGGATATCTCGACGCAGGTCCGCTTCCGCAAGGAAGAGGAGATGCGCAAGGGCGCGGCGAAGCTGCGTGCGATTCCGCTAGTCGGCGAGGCGGGGGCGAACGCGCTCAATCCGGCGGGTGCAGCGGGTGCGGCCGAAGGTTCAGTGCTGAAGGTCGGCAGCGGCCCGCAGCCGGGCAAGGCGCCGGACGTGAAGATTCTCACCAGCTGCCCGTCGTGCCTGCAGGGCCTGTCCCGCTATAACGAGGATTCGGGCACGGAAGCGGATTACATCGTCGTCGAAATGGCGCGTCTCGTGCTGGGCGAAGACTGGATGGCCGACTACGTGCAACGGGCGAACAATGGCGGAATCGAGCGCGTGCTGGTCTAATGACACGGCTGACATATCCGTTCGAGGAAGATGATGGATTGTGTATTTTGCCGTGAGGAAGGCGGCGACGTGCTGTGGCAGAACGATACGCTGCGTGTCGTTCTCGCCGATGAACACGATTACCCGGGCTTTTGCCGGGTGATCTGGAACGCGCATGTCGCCGAGTTTTCCGATTTGTCTGAAGAAGAGCGCGGTCGCGTGATGCGCGCGGTCTACGCGGTCGAGCGCGCGATACGCCGCGTCATGCAACCGGTGAAGGTGAATCTCGCGAGTCTTGGCAACCAGGTGCCGCACGTGCACTGGCATGTGATTCCGCGCTTTTCCAACGACGCGCATTTTCCGCTGCCTATCTGGGCGCCGCGCCAGCGGACGGTGTCGGAGGCGCTGCTGTCGCAGCGCCGCGCGCAGGCCACGCTGCTGCGCGAAGCGGTGCGCAACGAAATCGAACAGGCTCTCGCCTGAGGTCATCATGAGCGGACTGACTCCTGACACGCTGGTTCCGACCGGCGTGGTCGTTCACGCGAAATCGCGCGTGCTCGAACTCCAGTACGGCGACGGCAACAGCTACCGCGTACCGTTCGAGCTGCTGCGCGTGTTTTCACCTTCGGCGGAAGTGCGCGGGCACGGTCCGGGTCAGGAAACGCTGCAAACCGGCAAGCGTGACGTGTCGATCGTATCGATCGAAGGCGTCGGCAATTATGCGCTGCAGCCGACGTTCTCCGACGGCCATTCGACCGGCCTTTACTCGTGGGATTTGCTGTACGACATCGCGATCCGCCAGGACGAACTGTGGCGTGAGTACCTCGGCAAGCTCGAAGCGGCGGGCGTCGACCGCGACGCGCCGATGGACGCGGCGGGCGCCGCCCACGGCCACGGGCACGGACATTGCCACTGACTGGGTCGTCCGCTGGTACGATGCGGCCTGCGCGCCGGATCGTGCGGCGCAACATTTCAGAATACGCGAAAGGACAAGCGCGATGAACAAAACCCACTTCGGCTTCCAGACAGTCGACGAACAGGAAAAAGCGAAGAAGGTGGCGGGTGTGTTCCACTCGGTCGCCACCAACTACGACCTGATGAACGACCTGATGTCGGGCGGGCTGCATCGCGCGTGGAAGATGTTCACGATCGCCCAGGCGAACGTGCGCCCGGGCTTCAAGGTGCTCGATATCGCGGGCGGGACGGGCGATCTTTCGAAGGCGTTCGCGAAGCAGGCGGGCGCGACGGGCGAGGTCTGGCACACGGACATCAACGAATCGATGCTGCGCGTGGGCCGCGACCGTCTGATCGACAAGGGCGTGATCACGCCGGCGCTGTTGTGCGACGCCGAAAAAATCCCCTTTCCGGACAACTACTTCGACGTGGTCACAGTCGCCTTCGGGTTGCGCAACATGACGCACAAGGACGTGGCGCTGGCCGAAATGCGCCGCGTGCTGAAGCCGGCCGGGCGGCTGCTCGTGCTGGAGTTCTCGAAAGTCTGGGATCCGCTGAAGAAAGCCTACGATGTCTATTCGTTCAAGGTGCTGCCGTGGCTCGGCGACCGTTTTGCGAAAGACGCCGAAAGCTATCGGTACCTCGCCGAATCGATCCGCATGCATCCGGATCAGGAAACCTTGAAAACAATGATGGAACAAGCTGGCCTCGATGCCGTCAAATATTACAATTTGTCAGCTGGTGTGGTAGCTTTACATGTGGGGACGAAATACTAGCGTCCTAATCCATTGTTTTTTAAGGAATGTGAAAAATGTCTGATTCCGTTGTGTTAGCTTCCCGTAAGAAATCGGGTTCCTGGGCGAGGCGAATCGGACTGCTGGCGATGGTCGGTCTGATCATGGCTGGCACGCTCGCCTCGCTCGACGCCGAGGCGCGTCGCATGGGCGGCGGGCGTAGCTTCGGCCGCCAGTCGAACACCATGCAGCGTTCCACCACGCCGCCGCCGGCGCAGCCCGCACAACCCACGCAGCAATCGGCGCAAGGCGCCCAGGCGCAGCGCGCGCAGCCGGCCCCCGGTGCCACGCCGGCGCCGAACCGTTCGCGCTGGCTTGGCCCGATCGCGGGTCTCGCCGCCGGTCTCGGTATCGCCGCGCTGCTGTCGCACTTTGGCCTTGGCGAGGCGTTTGCCGGCGCGATGGCGAACTTCATCATCATCGCGTTGATCGCGATGGTGGCCATCTGGCTGATCCGCAAGTTCATCGGACGCAGGCGTGACGCCGGTACGCCGGCCTACGCGGGCGGCGCCGGTTCGCCGACGTTGAACGCAGGCGGTACCGGCTATTCGACGCGGGAGCCGGCCTATACGGCGCCGCCGTCGGGCCCGTATTCCGCGCCGCTGGGCGGTCCGTCGGATACGCCGGCAATCGGCGCCGCGCCTTCGGTGCCGGCGAACTTCGACACGGAAGCGTTCCTGCGCAACGCGAAGGTGTACTTCGTGCGACTGCAGGCCGCGTGGGACGTCGGCAACATGGAAGACATCCGCGAATTCACGACGCCGGAAATGTTCGCCGAGGTGAAGGTGGATCTCTCCTCGCGCGGCGCGGAAGCCAACCAGACGGACGTCGTGCAACTGAACGCGGATCTGCTGGGCGTCGAGGACCGCGGCAGCGAGTATCTGGCGAGCGTGCGTTTCTCAGGCCTGATTCGCGAGTCGGCGGGCGCTTCGGCCGAGCCGTTCGTGGAAATCTGGAACCTGTCGAAGTCGACGCACGCCAACGAAGGCTGGCTGCTCGCCGGCATCCAGCAGGTCGCGCAGCATTGATCCTGAAGGCCGGGCACGCCGCGCAGGCACCCGGTCGCTGATTCACTGGCCGTCTGACTGGCCGTTCGGCATAGACAGTCCGCAAGCCAACGGACGTTACAATAGGAACCCGCGCTGGCAGATCGCCGGCGCGGGTTTTTTCTTTCCACTTCCGATGACCCTCGCCGCCAAGCCCTTCGCTGCTGCCGTCAACCATCTGCTCGCCCGCGAATCGTGGGCACGCGAGCGCCTCGCTCCCTACGCCGGCAAGACCGCCCGGCTCACCTGCTCACCTGTCACGCTGATACTGCTCGTCGGGCCGGACGGCTATCTGTCCGCGGTCGACGAATCCGTCACGCAGCAGTTCGACGTCGTGGTGTTCGTACCGTCGGACGCGCTGCCTGCGTTCGTGCAGGGCGGTCAGGCCGCGGTCATGAAGCACGTGAAGATCGAGGGCGACGCCGAGTTCGCCACGGTGATCGCGAAGCTCGCCGAGCATCTGCGCTGGGAGCCGGAAGAAGATCTGGCGAAGCTGATCGGCGACGGCCCGGCGGTGCGCGTCGCGACCCTGGTGCGTTCGGCGCACGGGCAGGCGCTGCGCACGGGCCGCAATCTGCTCGATTCGGTCGCGGAATATCTGCTCGACGAAAAGCCGCAACTGGTGCGGCGCGCGGCGCTGGAGGACTTCAACGCCGAACTCGCCCGCGCGCGCGATGCGCTGGCGCGCGTCGAAAAGCGCGTCGAACGTCTTGAACACAAGGTTGAAGCCCGTGACGCCGATGCGTCGGGCGGAGCCGCCACTTCGCGCGGCACGCGCTAGTCACCGGGCTCTACGATGCGTTTTCTGCGCTTTCTAAAAATATTCTTTACCGTCATCCGTTTTGGTCTCGACGAAATGATGTTGAGCCGCGTCAACGACCGGCGCGTGCGTCTGCTGCTGCGTATCACCACGATCGGCCGCAAGTTCGAGCAACCGCCGGGCGTGCGTCTTCGTCTGGCGCTCGAAAGCCTCGGGCCGATCTTCGTGAAGTTCGGTCAGGTATTGTCCACGCGGCGCGATCTGCTCCCCGTCGATATCGCCAACGAGCTCGCGAAACTCCAGGACCAGGTGCCGCCGTTTGATTCGGATGTCGCGATCGCGATTGTCGAAAAATCGCTGGGCGCGCCGGTCGGCGTGCTGTTCGACGACTTCGAACGGGTGCCGGTGGCGAGCGCGTCGATCGCGCAGGTGCATTTCGCGAAGGTGAAGACCGGCCAGCACGCGGGCAAGCCGGTCGCGGTCAAGGTGCTGCGGCCGAACATGCTGCCCGTGATCGATTCCGACCTCGCGCTGATGCGCGACCTCGCCGTGTGGGCCGAGCGCCTGTGGGCGGACGGCAAGCGCCTGAAACCGCGCGAGGTGGTCGGCGAATTCGACAAATACCTGCACGACGAACTCGACCTGATGCGCGAGGCCGCGAACGGCAGCCAGCTGCGCCGCAATTTCGCCGGGCTGGATTTGCTGCTCGTGCCCGAGATGTACTGGGAATTCTGCACACCCAATGTGCTCGTGATGGAACGGATGGTCGGTGTACCGATCAGCCAGGTGGAAACGCTGCGCGCCGCGGGCGTCGACATTCCGAAGCTGGCGCGCGAAGGGGTCGAGATATTCTTCACCCAGGTGTTCCGCGACGGCTTTTTTCACGCCGACATGCATCCGGGCAACATCCAGGTGAGCCTCGATCCGAGGCACTTCGGGCGCTATATCGCGCTCGATTTCGGCATCGTCGGCGCGCTGTCGGACTTCGATAAAAACTACCTCGCGCAGAACTTTCTCGCGTTCTTCAAGCGCGACTACCATCGCGTCGCGACGCTGCATCTGGAGTCGGGCTGGGTGCCGAAAACGACCCGCGTCGAAGAACTCGAAAGCGCGATTCGCGCGGTATGCGAACCCTACTTCGATCGCGCGCTGAAGGATATTTCGCTCGGTCAGGTGTTGCTGCGTCTGTTCTCGACGTCGCGGCGCTTTAACGTCGAGATCCAGCCGCAGCTCGTGCTGCTGCAAAAGACGATGCTGAACGTCGAGGGTCTCGGCCGCTCGCTCGATCCCGAACTTGATCTGTGGAAAACGGCAAAGCCGTATCTCGAACGCTGGATGAACGAGCAGATCGGGCTGTCCGGATGGTACGAGCGGCTCAAGATCGAAGCGCCGCAGTGGAGCAAGACGCTGCCGCAACTGCCGCGCCTGATCCATCACGCGCTGGCGTCGCGTCACGACGCCCAGCACGGCCAGCCACACGACGACGTCATGCGCATGATCCTGCTGGAGCAGAAGCGGACCAACCGGCTGTTGCAGGGGCTGCTGATGTTCGGCGTTGCCGCGGGCGTGGGCGCGGTGCTCGCGCGGGTCTGGGTGGCCATGTTGTATGGCGGGTGATCGTTGCCTGATCTTAGCCTGACCGGGAGATATCGATGAGCGCTGATTCAAACCGTCCGAAGCCGCCCGCCGACGCGCGCCAGACCGCGCCGGAATTCGCCTCGCGCGATCCGGATTCGCCTGCGTTCTGGGACGAGCGCTTCGAGCGCGGTTTCATGCCGTGGGATCAGGCGGGCGTGCCGCCGGCGTTCAAGGCATTCGCCGCGCGACATACGGAGGGCGCGGTGCTGATTCCCGGCTGCGGCAGCGCATGGGAAGCACTGGCGCTCGCGCAGGCTGGGCGCCAGGTGCGCGCCATCGATTTTTCGCCGAACGCGGTCGTCACCGCGCGCGAGCGGTTGGGCGCTTACGCGCCGGTCGTCGAACAGGCGGATTTCTTCGCGTATGAGCCGCCGTTCGCGCCAGCCTGGATTTACGAGCGTGCCTTTCTCTGCGCACTGCCGAAAGCCCGCTGGGGCGATTATGCGCAGCGGATGGCCGCGTTGCTGCCGGCAGGGGCGTTGCTCGCCGGCTTTTACTTTCTCGGCGCGACGCCGAAAGGGCCGCCGTTCGGCATCGAGCGTGGAGAACTGGACGCGTTGCTGGCCCCGCATTTCGAACTGATCGAAGACGAGGCCGTCGCGGATTCAATACCTATATTCGCCGGGCGTGAACGCTGGATGACATGGCGTCGCCGGGGTGTTGCGGCAGCTTGATCCAGGCCGCAACGCCCCCATTTAGTCCGGCGGCGGCTCTGTCCGCCGCAGGCCCCGATTTCCGGGGTGGCAAACCGTTTGCGGCTATAATTCAAGGCTTTGCAGGCGTTTACAGGATTTTCGCAGGGAATAAAGATCATGCCGATCTACGCTTATCGTTGTGAATCATGCGGCTTTGGGAAGGACGTGCTTCAGAAGATGAGCGACGCCCCGTTGACGCAATGTCCGGAATGCAGCAAGGACACGTTCCGCAAACAGGTTACGGCCGCGGGCTTCCAGCTGAAGGGCTCGGGCTGGTACGTCACCGACTTTCGAGGTGGCTCGGGCGGTGCGAATGCAGCCGCGAAGCCCGCTGCCGGTGAAAACGGCGCTGCCGAACCAGCGAAGGCCGATAGTGGCAAGAGCGATGCGGGTGCGTCATCCGCTGGCACGGACAGCGCGAAAGCCGCGCCGGCCGCACCGGCTGCCGCAGCGCCCGCATCGGGTTCGAGCGCGGACAGCGCATAGCAGCATCGCAGCCCGCAAGGGCGACAAGCACACCGCGGCGGATCGATACCGCGCGGTTCACTGGCGGTATACATGACGACGAAAAAGACGACGCTCAAATCGGTGTTCCTGACCGGCCTGCTGGTGCTGGTGCCGCTCGCCATCACCTTGTGGGTGCTCGGTCTGATCATCGGCACGATGGATCAGACGCTGCTGTTGCTGCCGGAATCATGGCAGCCGGAGCGCGCGCTCGGGTTCCGCCTGCCGGGGCTCGGCGCGGTGCTGACGCTCGCCTTCATTTTTATCGTCGGACTATTGACGCAGAACTTCATCGGGCAGACGCTCGTGAAGTGGTGGGAAGTCGTCGTGCGTCATATTCCGGTGGTCGGTCCGATCTATACCAGCGTGAAGCAGGTGTCGGACACGCTGCTTTCCAGCAGCGGCAACGCGTTTCGCAAGGCGCTGCTGATCGAGTATCCGCGCAAGGGTTCCTACACGATCGCGTTTCTGACGGGCATTCCCGGCGGCGACGTGGTCAACCACCTGAAGGAAGAGCACGTGAGCGTGTACGTGCCCACGACGCCGAATCCGACGTCCGGCTTCTTCCTGATGGTGCCGAAGAGCGAGGTCGTCGAACTCGATATGACGGTCGACGCCGCGCTCAAATACATCGTTTCGATGGGCGTCGTGGCGCCGTCCGTGCCCGTGCAGCCGGCGCCGGTGCGCCGCGCGACCACCATCGAACCTCCGCTGTAATGCCGGAGCGCGTCGCTAGCCGGCGCGCACCGTTCGATCAATGCAAAACGAAAGACAAACATCATGTCGATGAGATCTGAATACTGCGGTCTGGTGACCGAACACCTGCTGGGCCAAACCGTGTCGCTGTGCGGCTGGGTGAGCCGTCGTCGCGACCACGGCGGCGTCATCTTCATCGACCTGCGCGACCGCGAAGGCCTCGTTCAGGTCGTCTGCGATCCGGATCGCGCGGAGATGTTCAAGATCGCCGAAGGCGTGCGCAACGAGTTCTGCGTGCGCGTGCAGGGGGTTGTCCGCAACCGTCCGGAAGGCACGGTGAACGCCGGCCTGAAGAGCGGCAAGATCGAAGTGCTGTGCCACGAGCTGACCGTGCTGAATGCGTCGGTCACGCCGCCGTTCCAGCTCGACGACGACAACCTGTCGGAAACCACGCGCCTCACGCATCGCGTGCTCGACCTGCGCCGTCCGCAGATGCAGCACAACCTGCGTCTGCGCTATCGCGTGGCGATGGAAGTGCGCAAATATCTCGACGCGCAGGGCTTCATCGACATCGAAACGCCGATGCTCACCAAGAGCACGCCGGAAGGCGCGCGCGATTACCTCGTGCCGTCGCGCACGAACCCGGGCCAGTTCTTCGCGCTACCGCAGTCGCCGCAGCTCTTCAAGCAGTTGCTGATGGTGGCGAACTTCGACCGCTACTACCAGATCGTCAAGTGCTTCCGCGACGAAGACCTGCGCGCCGACCGTCAGCCGGAATTCACGCAGATCGACTGCGAAACCTCGTTCCTCACCGAACAGGAAATCCGCGACCTGTTCGAGGCGATGATCCGTCACGTGTTCAAGGAAACGATCGGCGTCCAGCTCGACGAGAAATTCCCGGTCATGCTGTATTCGGAAGCCATGCGCCGTTTCGGTTCGGACAAGCCGGACCTGCGCGTGAAGCTCGAATTCACCGACCTGACCGATGTCATGAAGGACGTCGACTTCAAGGTGTTCAGCACGCCGGCCAACACGAAGGACGGCCGCGTTGCGGCGCTGCGCGTGCCGAAGGGCGGCGAACTTACGCGCGGCGACATCGACAGCTACACGGAATTCGTGCGCATCTACGGCGCGAAGGGTCTCGCGTGGGTCAAGGTCAACGAAGTCGCGAAGGGCCGTGACGGCCTGCAAAGCCCGATCGTCAAGAACCTGCACGACGCATCGATCGCGGCGATCCTCGAGCGCACCGGCGCGCAGGACGGCGACATCATTTTCTTCGCGGCAGACCGCGCGAAGGTGGTGAACGACAGCCTCGGCGCGCTGCGCCTGAAGATCGGCCATTCGGAATTCGGCAAGGCGAACGGTCTCGTCGAGGACGGCTGGAAGCCGCTGTGGGTGATCGACTTCCCGATGTTCGAGTACGACGAGGAAGAAGCGCGCCACGTCGCCGCTCACCATCCGTTCACGAGCCCGAAGGACGAGCACCTGGAATATCTGGAAACGGACCCGGGTCGTTGCCTCGCGAAGGCCTACGACATGGTGCTGAACGGCTGGGAAATCGGTGGCGGTTCGGTGCGTATCTATCAGGAAGAAGTGCAGAGCAAGGTGTTCCGCGCGCTCAAGATCAGCGCCGAGGAAGCCCGTGCGAAGTTCGGCTTCCTGCTCGACGCGCTGCAGTACGGCGCGCCGCCGCATGGCGGTATCGCGTTCGGTCTCGACCGCATCGTTACGATGATGGCGCGTGCCGATTCGATCCGCGATGTGATCGCGTTCCCGAAGACGCAACGCGCGCAATGTCTGCTCACGCAGGCACCGAGCGAAGTGGACGAGCGCCAGCTGCGCGAACTTCACATCCGTCTGCGCCAGCCGGAACCGAAGGTTCAATAAGCGTTCTCCGAACGTCCGAACCGGCTTCAACTGCATCAGGGAAAAAGGCGCGTCATGCGCCTTTTTCTTATTTTGCGTTACAGTCGAAGCGAACTCGATCCACTGACTGACACGTATCGTACGTAACCTGCGCATGCACGGTGCGTTGCCCGATTGCCGATCACCATGCCGAAACCGCCGAAGATTCCGGAGTCTGTCCTTGTCGTCATCCATACGCCGCAACTCGACGTGCTGATCATCGAACGGGTCGACCGGCCGGGTTTCTGGCAATCTGTGACGGGATCGAAGGATCACGCCTGCGAGCCCATCGTCGAGACGGCCATGCGGGAGGTCGGTGAGGAAACGGGTATCGTCGTCGGTTCACCCGCGGTGCCGGCCGGCGCGCTGCTCGACTGGCAGCATCAGATCGAATACGAGATTTACCCGGTGTGGCGTCATCGTTATGCAGAAGGCGTCACGCGCAACGTGGAGCACTGGTTCAGCCTTCAGGTGCCGGGCCGCGTCGAGGTGACGCTCGCACCGCGCGAGCACACCGCTTACGCCTGGTTGCCGTATGAAGAGGCGGCGGCGCGCTGTTTCTCGTCGTCGAACCGGGAAGCCATCCTGCAGCTGCCGACGCGCCTCGCGGCGCGCCTGGGATGACGAGCCTCGCCACGCGGCGTTTCGCGCGGCTCCGCCAGAGTCTTCGCAGCCGGCGTTACTGGCGGCGATACCGCTTCACCACCGGCAACGGTGTCGAGCTCTTTCACTCCGGCAGCGAATACTTCGACACGCTGATCCGTCGCATCGACGCCGCGACACGCGATGTCGCGCTCGAAACCTACATCTTCTGCGACGACGAAGCCGGCCAGACAGTGTCCGCCGCGCTATCGAGAGCCGCGGCGCGGGGCGTGCGGGTACGCGTGATCACCGACGGCATCGGCACCGCGAGGCTCGCGCTTTCCAACGACTGGCCGTCGAACGGCGTCGAACACCGCATTTACAACCCGCATATCTTTGGCCGCTTCGGCTTCTCGCGCACCCACCGCAAGCTCGCGGTGATCGACGACACGTACGCGTACTGCGGCGGCATCAACGTCGTCGACGACCTCGACAACAACGGCGAGCGCCTGCCGTACCCGCGCTGGGATTTCGCGGTCGAACTGAGCGGGCCGGTGGTGACGGACATTCGCGAGGCGTTCGAGGTGCAGTGGCGCCGCATTCGCACCGGCTACAAGCCGGTCGAATCGTCCGGTGTGGACGGCGCGGCGCAGCCCGATCCGGGCCGCGCCGCGCGTTTGCGGATGCGCCGTCACGGGCACGGCGACCCTCGCGGCACCGGGCAGCCATGCGTTGGGTTCGTCGCGCGCGACAACCTCGTCAATCGTCGTGCGATCGAAAAGGCGTATCTGGCCGCGATTGGCCAGGCGCGCACCGAGGTGCTGCTCGCCAATCCGTATTTCATGCCGGGCCGCAAGCTGCGCCGTGCGCTCACGCATGCGGCGCGGCGCGGCGTCGAGGTGCGGCTCGTCATCGGCCGCAAGGAGTTCGCCGCGCTTGATTACGCGGTGCCGTTCCTGTACCGGGCGCTGCTGCGCGCCGGCGTCAAGATCGCCGAATACGAGAAGACGTTGCTGCACGGCAAGGTCGCAGTCGTCGATTCGAGCTGGGGAACGGTGGGTTCGTCGAACCTCGACGCGCTCAGCCTGCTCGTCAACAACGAGGCGAACGTCGTGCTGGTGGCCGATCCCGGGATCCACGACCTGCGCGCCGCGATCCTGACCGCGTTCGACGAGTCGCGCCGCATCGACCTCGCGCGCTACGAAGCGCGTCCGCGCGGCGAGCGCATCCTCAACTGGCTGGCCTACAACACGTATCGGGCGGTCATGAAGGTGCTGACCGTGGGCGGTTACGACTGACACCCGGCGCGCACCCGCCCGGGCATGCCAGGCCATGCGGCCTCATCAGCCCGCTAAAGCCATCGCCGATCCTGTCCAGCGGCCCGGCGCAATCCGGGTGATTCACCTGGATACACCGGCGCGTCGAGCCGGTAAAACTGCCATTAAGCGGCATGAGCGAACAATCCCGAAAATTACGCCTCGTCCGATTGACGGATGCCGCAAAATTGGAGGCCAGTTAGAAACCGGTTTCTAATAAAGTACTTGTTTCACGGACGGTCGTACCCAACAATAGTACGGACGTTCGATTTTCTTTCGATCAAATCAGAACGGTATAAAAGCTATGCGAAAAGGCGAACAGACGCGAGCAGCAATTCTCGACGCAGCACTCGACCTCGCCAGCCGCGACGGACTCGAGGGTTTGACGATCGGCCTTCTGGCCGAGCGCATGCAGATGAGTAAAAGCGGCGTGTTCGCGCATTTTGGGTCGCGCGAGGATTTGCAGGTCGAAGTGGTCAGGGAATATCACCACCGTTTCGAGGAGGAGGTGTTCTTCCCCAGCCTGCGTGAACCGCGCGGGCTGCCGCGTCTGCGGGCGATGATCTCGCGCTGGATAGAGAAGCGCATTCAGGAAGTCACGACTGGATGCATCTATATCAGCGGCGCGGTCGAGTACGACGACCGTGCGGACAACCCGGTGCGCGAGCAACTGGTGCTGAGCGTGAGCATCTGGCGCGCCGCGCTCACGCGAGCCATTTCGCAGGCGAAAGAAGAAGGGCATCTGCGGGCGGACGCCGATCCGCAGCTGATGCTCTTCGAACTGTACAGCCTCACGCTGGGCCTGCATCACGATGCACGCTTCCTGCACCTGCCGGATGCCGTGCGCCTGACGTGGGCCTCGCTGGATAAATTGATCGTTTCGTATCAAAGCAACAGCCACTAGCCGCGCCTCCGGGTCCATCGGGGGGCGTCGGCGTAACAGGTTCAAGTTCAGGTTCAGGTTCTGGACGCTGGCTGGTGGCGACGCTTTAAGCCAACACCTTTGGAGTGGAGAAGAGTCATGGGACAGTACGCCGCGCCGTTGCGCGACATGCAATTCGTGTTGCACGAGCTGCTTAACGTCGAAGCCGAGATCAGGCAGATGCCGAAGCACGCGGATCTCGACGCCGAGACGATCAACCAGGTGCTCGAGGAAGCCGGCAAGTTCTGCTCCGAAGTGCTCTTCCCGCTCAACCAGAGCGGCGACCAGGAAGGCTGCACGTACGTCGGCGACGGCGTCGTGATCACGCCGAAGGGCTTCAAGGAAGCCTACCAGCAGTACGTCGAGGCCGGCTGGCCGGCGCTCGGCTGCGATCCCGAATACGGCGGCCAGGGGCTGCCCGCCTTCGTGAACAACGCGCTCTACGAAATGCTCAATTCGGCGAACCAGGCCTGGACGATGTATCCGGGCCTCTCGCACGGTGCGTACGAATGCCTGCACGCGCACGGCACGCCGGCGCTGCAGCAACTGTATCTGCCGAAGCTGGTGTCCGGCACGTGGACTGGCACGATGTGTCTGACCGAGCCGCATTGCGGCACCGACCTCGGCATCCTGCGCACGAAGGCCGAACCGGACAGCGACGGTTCGTACGCGATCAGCGGCACGAAGATTTTCATCTCGAGCGGCGAACACGACATGGCGGAGAACATCGTCCACCTCGTGCTCGCCCGCCTGCCGGACGCACCGAAGGGCACCCGGGGCATTTCGCTTTTCATCGTGCCGAAGTTCGTGCCGGATGAAGCGGGTGAACCGGGCACGCGCAACAGCGTGAAATGCGGCTCCATCGAACACAAGATGGGCATTCACGGCAACGCAACCTGCGTGATCAATCTCGACAGCGCGAAGGGCTGGCTCGTCGGTGAGCCGAACAAGGGCCTCAACGCGATGTTCGTGATGATGAACGCGGCGCGTCTCGGCGTCGGCATGCAGAGCCTCGGGCTCACCGAGGTCGCGTACCAGAACTCGCTGACGTACGCGAAGGAACGTCTGCAGATGCGTTCGCTGACGGGCCCGAAGGCACCGGAAAAGACCGCCGATCCGATCATCGTGCATCCGGACGTGCGTCGCATGCTGCTCACGCAGAAGGCTTACGCGGAAGGCGCGCGCGCGTTCTCGTACTGGTCGGCGCTGCACATCGACAAGGAGCTGTCGCACGCGGACGAAGCCGTCCGCAAGGAAGCCGCCGATCTCGTCGCGCTGCTCACGCCGATCCTGAAGGCGTTCCTGTCGGACAACGCGTTCGAAGGCACGAACCACGCAATGCAGATCTACGGCGGCCATGGCTTCATCGCTGAATGGGGCATGGAGCAGTACGTGCGCGACGCGCGCATCAACATGATCTACGAAGGCACGAACGCGATCCAGTCGCTCGACCTGCTGGGCCGCAAGGTGCTCGGCGACATGGGCGCGAAGATGAAGACGTTCGGCAAGCTGGTCGCCGGATTCGTCGAGGCCGAAGGCATCAAGCCGGAGATGCAGGAGTTCATCAACCCGCTCGCCGACATCGGCGAAAAGGTGCAGAAGCTCACGATGGAAATCGGCATGAAGGCGATGCAGAATCCGGACGAAGTGGGCGCCGCCGCCGTGCCGTATCTGCGTACCGTCGGCCACCTGGTGTTCTCGTACTTCTGGGCGCGCATGGCACGCATCGCGCTGGATCACGAAGCGTCGGACGATCCGTTCTACAAGGCGAAACTCGCCACCGCGCGCTTCTACTTCGCGAAGCTGCTGCCGGAAACCGCGATGACGATCCGTCAGGCGCGCGCCGGTTCGAAGTCGCTGATGGAAGTCGACGAGTCGCTGTTCTAAACCCATTCCGGCACGCGCCGCGCGCAGCATCACGCAGACCGCGCGGCGCGTTTGCCCTGTCGCGCATTCGCGCGACGGGCGATACCGCATTAACTCTCCGGAGGAACGACGTGAGCAATCTGATCATTCGCAAGGTAGCCGTGCTCGGCGCCGGCGTGATGGGCGCGCAGATCGCCGCGCACCTGATCAACGCCAGGGTGCCCGTGCTGCTGTTCGACCTTCCTGCAAAGGAAGGCCCGAAGAACGCGATCGCGCTGAAAGCGATCGAGAACCTGAAGAAGCTGTCGCCGGCACCGTTCGGCGTCAAGGAAGACGCGCAGTACATCCAGCCCGCGAACTACGACGACGACATCGCGAAGCTCGAAGAATGCGATCTCGTGATCGAAGCGATCGCCGAGCGCATGGACTGGAAGCACGACCTGTACGGGAAGGTGTCGCCGCATATCGCACCGGGCGCGATCTTCGCGACGAACACGTCGGGCCTGTCGATCACGGAACTGTCGAAAGGCTTTTCGGATGAGTTGAAGTCGCGCTTTTGCGGCGTGCATTTTTTCAATCCGCCGCGCTACATGCACCTTGTCGAGCTGATCCCGACTGCGGCCACGCGCCCGGAAATCCTCGACCAGCTCGAATCGTTCCTGACCAGCGTGGTCGGCAAGGGCGTCGTGCGGGCGAAAGACACGCCGAACTTCATCGCGAACCGCGTCGGTGTTTTCTCGATCCTCGCGGTGATCGCCGAAGCGCAAAAGTTCGGCCTGCGTTTCGACGAAGTGGACGATCTGACGGGCAGCCGTCTCGGCCGCGCGAAGTCGGCGACGTTCCGCACCGCCGACGTGGTCGGTCTCGACACGATGGCGCACGTCATCAAGACGATGCAGGACACGCTCACGGACGATCCGTTCTTCGCGGTCTACGAGACGCCCGCGGTGCTCGCCGGACTCGTGAAGCAGGGCGCGCTCGGCCAGAAAACCGGCGCCGGCTTCTACAGGAAGGAAGGCAAGGCGATCAAGGTGCTCGACCCGAAGACGGGCGGGTACGTCGACGGCGGCGCGAAGGCCGACGAAATCATTGGCCGCATCCTGAAGCGTCCGCCGGAAGAACGTCTGAAGCTGCTGCGTGAATCGCAGCATCCACAGGCGCAGTTCCTGTGGGCGATTTTCCGCGACGTGTTCCATTACATCGGCGTGCATCTCGAATCGATCGCGGACAACGCGCGCGACGTCGACCTCGCGATCCGCTGGGGTTTCGGCTGGAATGAAGGCCCGTTCGAAAGCTGGCAGACGGCCGGCTGGAAACAGGTTGCCGGATGGGTGCAGGAAGATATCGCCGCCGGCAAGGCGCTGTCGGACGCGCCGCTGCCGGCGTGGGTGCTGGAAGGGCCGGTTGCGGAAAAGGGTGGCGTGCATACGAACGATGGCTCGTGGTCGCCGGCTTCGAAGTCGTTCGTGCCGCGTTCAACCTTGTCCGTGTACGACAGGCAGGTGTTTCGTGCGCCGCTCGCGGGCGAAACCGCTGCCGACCCGAAGACTTACGGCAAAACGCTGTTCGAAACCGATGCCGTGCGCGCATGGGTCGACGACCGTGCGGGCGAGAACGACGTGCTCATCGTGTCGTTCAAGAGCAAGTTGAACACGATCGGACCGTCGGTGATCGACGGCCTCGTGCAGGCGATCGAGCTCGCCGAAAAAGACTACAAGGGCCTCGTGGTGTGGCAGCCCACGTCGCTGAAGCTCGGCACGCCGGGCGGCCCGTTCTCGGCGGGCGCGAATCTCGAAGAAGCGATGCCCGCGTTCATGATGGGCGGCGCGAAGGGCATCGAGCCGTTCGTGAAGAAGTTCCAGCAGGGCATGTTGCGCGTGAAGTACGCGAGCGTGCCGGTGATTTCCGCCGTGTCGGGCATTGCGCTCGGCGGTGGCTGCGAGCTGGCGCTGCATAGCGCGAAGCGCGTCGCGCATGTCGAAAGCTACATGGGTCTCGTCGAAGTCGGCGTCGGTCTCGTGCCGGCGGGTGGCGGCCTGAAGGAAGCCGCGCTGCGTGCCGCCGAAGCCGCGACGCAAGTGGGCGCGACAACCGACCTGCTGAAGTTCCTGCAGAAGTCGTTCGAAAACGCCGCGATGGCGAAGGTCTCGTCCTCGGCGCTCGACGCGCGCGCGATGGGCTATCTGAAGCCGTCCGACACGATCGTTTTCAACGTATTCGAACTGCTCGACACCGCGAAGAAGGAGGCGCGGGCGCTGTCGGCTTCCGGTTACCGCGCGCCGCTGCGCGTGACGCAGGTGCCGGTCGCGGGACGTTCGGCCATTTCGACGATCAAGGCATCGCTCGTCAACATGCGCGACGGCCGCTTCATCAGCGAGCACGATTACCTGATCGCGAGCCGCATCGCTGAAGCCGTGTGTGGTGGCGACGTCGAAGCGGGCAGCCTCGTCGACGAAGAATGGTTGTTGCAACTCGAGCGCCGTGCGTTCGTCGATCTGCTCGGTACGCAGAAGACGCAGGAACGGATCATGGGGATGTTGCAGACCGGCAAGCCGGTGCGTAACTAACGCGCGACGCGTGCCGACAGCATGGGACCGGAGTAAGTGCTGAAGCACTAACTCCGGTCGACCGCAGATTGCATGGGACCAGAGTAAGTGCTTTGCATGGGACCGGAGTAACGCGCTAAAGCGCGAACTCCAGTCGACAGCTAAAGCACTAACTCTGGTCGACCGCAGATTGCATGGGACCGGAGTAAGTGCTGAAGCACTAACTCCGGTCGACCGCAGATTGCATGGGACCAGAGTAAGCGCTAAAGCGCCAACTCTGGTCGACAAAGGAGTTTGAAAATGGCAAAGCAATTGCAGGACGCATACATCGTCGCCGCGAGCCGCACGCCGATCGGCAAGGCGCCGCGCGGGATGTTCAAGAACACACGCCCGGACGAACTGCTGGTACACGCGATCAGATCGGCCGTGGCGCAGGTGCCGGGCCTCGATACGAACGTGATCGAAGACGCGATCGTCGGCTGTGCGATTCCCGAGGCGGAGCAGGGCCTGAACGTCGCGCGGATGGGCGCGCTGCTGGCCGGCCTGCCGAACACGGTGGGCGGCGTGACGGTGAACCGCTTCTGCGCGTCGGGCCTGACGGCGCTGGCGATGGCGGCGGACCGCATCCGCGTCGGCGAATCGGACGCGATGATCGCCGGCGGCTGCGAATCGATGAGCATGGTGCCGATGATGGGCAACAAGCCGTCGATGTCGCCACATATCTTCGATCGCAATGAAGACATCGGCATCGCCTACGGCATGGGCCTGACCGCGGAGAGGGTCGCCGAGCGCTGGAAGATCAGCCGCGAAGCGCAGGACCAGTTCTCGGTCGAGTCGCATCGTCGCGCGATCGCCGCGCAGCAGGCGGGCGAATTCAACGATGAAATCGCCGCGTACACGATCACCGAACGCTTCCCCGATCTCGCCACCGGCGAAGTGAAGGTGACGACACGCGAAGTCGCGCTCGACGAAGGCCCGCGCGCCGATACGTCGATGGAAGGCCTCGCCAGGTTGCGTACGGTGTTCGCGAACAAGGGGTCGGTCACGGCGGGCAACAGCTCGCAGACGTCGGACGGCGCGGGCGCGCTGATCGTCGTGTCGGAGAAGATGCTGAAGCAATTCAACCTGACGCCGCTCGCCCGTTTCGTCAGCTTCGCGGTGCGCGGCGTGCCGCCGGAAATCATGGGCATCGGTCCGAAGGAAGCGATTCCGGCCGCACTGAAGGCCGCCGGCCTGAAGATCGACGACATGGACTGGATCGAGCTGAACGAAGCGTTCGCCGCGCAGTCGCTCGCGGTGATCCAGGACCTGGGCCTCGATCCGTCGAAGATCAACCCGCTTGGCGGCGCGATCGCGCTGGGTCACCCGCTCGGCGCGACGGGTGCGATCCGCGCGTCGACGGTCGTGCATGGGCTGCGTCGCCGTAACTTCAGATACGGCATGGTGACGATGTGCGTCGGTACGGGGATGGGCGCAGCGGGCATCATCGAACGCCTGTAAGCGCGGACGGCACGGCGCACGGGCAAGACGAAAAGACGAACGGTTCGCGGGTTTCATGGCTTGCGAACCGTTTTTTCCATTCAGGAAATCGAAGCGATAACGAGGAGACGGCGATGGATATTCTGGTCGAGCGCGCAGACGGCGTGCTGACGATTGCCTTTAACCGGCCGGAGCGGAAAAATGCGATCACGGCCGCGATGTACCAGACGATGGCCGACGCGCTCGTTGAGGCGCACAGCGACGCATCCGTGCGCGCGATCCTGATTCGCGGCAGCGTCGGCATTTTCAGCGCCGGCAACGATCTGGAAGATTTCATGAAATCGCCGGCGGGCGGTGAGCATTCGCCGGTGTTCCAGTTCCTGCGCGGCATCAGTTCGGCGGAAAAGCCGGTGGTGGCTTCCGTGGCGGGGCCGGCGATCGGCATCGGCACGACGTTGCTGCTGCATTGCGACCTGGTCTATGCGGCGGAGTCGGCGACGTTCTCGCTGCCGTTCGCGCAACTGGGCCTGTGCCCGGAAGCGGCTTCGTCGTTGCTGTTGCAGCGCGTGGCCGGCTATCAGGGCGCGGCGGAAAAGCTGCTGCTCGGCGAGGCATTCGATGCGAAGGAAGCGCAGCGCATGGGCTTCGTAAACCGCCTGCTGCCCGCAGCCGAGGTGGACGCGTTCGCGAAGGCGCAGGCGCTCAAGCTGGCGTCGCTGCCCGCTTCGTCGCTGCGCGTGACGAAAGCGCTGATGAAGCGCGCCGCGCAGCACGAGATCCAGACGCAGATCGCCGAAGAGGCCGTGCATTTCGGCAAGATGCTGCTCGCGCCGGAAGCGCGCGAGGCGTTCAAGGCGTTCTTCGAGAAGCGCAAGCCGGATTTCCGGCAGTTCGACTGAGCGTCTTCGGGCGACGCGCATGACGGGCGCGGCGGCATGAACTCGCAGCGCCCGTCATGCGAGGATCACCGCGTACCGTATTCGACGTAACCGGATTCGCGGCAAAAGCTCACCAGCCTGAGCTGCGCTTTCTTCGCAATCGCAATCGCAAGCGAAGAAGGCGCGGAAATCGTCGCGAGCATCGGAATGCCGACGCGCGCCGCCTTGCGCACCAGCTCGTAACTCGCGCGGCTCGACAGGAACACGAAGCCGTCCTTCGCATCCGCGCGATCGAGCACCAGTTGCCCGATCAGCTTGTCGAGCGCGTTATGGCGACCGACGTCCTCGAACGCGTAGCGGATCGCGCCTTCTGCATCGCACCATGCGGCCGCGTGCAGGCCGCCCGTCAGTTTCGTCAGCGCCTGATGGGCCGGCAATGCGCGCGCGGCGCATGCAATCGCGTCGGGCGCGAGCCGTGTCAGGAAGCCGGTATCCGGCACCACTTCCGGCTGCAGATCGAGCAGATCGATACTTTCGATCCCGCAGACGCCGCAGCCCGTGCGCCCCGCGAGCGCGCGGCGTTTCTCCTTCAGCGCGACAAACGCCTGCTGCACGACCGTCAGATGCACCTCGGCGTACGGCATCTCGCCGTCGAAGCAGGCCACCTCGATGTCCTGAATGTCGCTGCTGCGCCCGACAATGCCTTCCGAAATCGCGAAGCCGACGGCAAACGCCTCGAGGTCGCGCGGCGTACACATCATCACGGCATGTGAAATGCCGTTGAAAACGAGCGCGACGGGCCATTCCTGACCGACATGATCGGCGAGCGTTTCGACCGACTCTCCCCGATGCCGGCGCACGATCTGCTCGACGGCGCCGGGCTGGCCGGTGGTTTCCAGTTCGTTCAAGCGTCCACTCCTTGAATTGCCGCAAGCGGGATGCGCGGCCGATGCGCCAATGCGTCTCCGGCCCGCGAATAAGGTTCTAAAATACCTCAAGCTGGCACCACGCGTTGCCCGCCACCAACGAGGAAACTGAAATGGGACTCAACGAAGCGCCACTCCTCTTCAACTTCGAAGTTGCTTCATCGGAGAATCTCACCTTTATTCCGATGTCCGTGCGCTTCAATCTCGACCGTTTCGGCCTGCGCATCTCGCTCGCGCAGTGGCAGATGCTGCCGCACGAAGACCGTGCGCTGCTGGCACGTTTTCCGGTCGAGGAAGACGCCGCCATCGAGCCGAATTTCGATCACGCGCTCTTCGAAATGCTGCGCACGCACGCGAATGTCGAGCCGGAGTGGTTCACGCCAGAAGAAACGCCCGCCTGGCGCAACGCCGAAGCAGTGCCGGATGGCGTCGTGCATCAGTCGCTCGTCGCGCGGCTGCGGGCGCCGACGCCCGAGCAATGGGCACGCCTCAATCCGTTCCAGCGTTATGTGCTCGCCAAGCTGTCGCGCAAGCCAGAAGGCAATCACGATTTCATCCCGGCGATGACCGAGTTCGGCATCGCGGCTTCCGGACACGACCTGCGCTGAACGCCCGAAGCGGCAAGGCGGGTCATGGCCGGATATCACGGCCGGGTCGCGGTCATCCGCGCCGGATTATTTCCCGGCCAACCCTCAATCTCCTCCGAAACCGGTCGTTAACCAGAAGTTAGCGCGCAAAAGACCCGCGTTCGTGCCGCCGTACACGGCTGCGAAAAGCAGGCCAGCCCGGGCTTTCCGCCCGCAGAACGACCCGACGTTCGGAACTCATGACTTATCTCTTTTCGAAGCGGCTGCTGATTAATCTGGCAGTCGTCGCCGCGGCCGTCGGCGCGAACGCTTTTGTTGCCTACACGCAGATCTGCGGCCAGCGCGCCGCGGACGAGCGGACCTTGCGCTCGATGAGCGTCAAGCAGGATCTCGATGCCTGGCGGGAAACGCTCGAAGGCGGGCTGGCCGCGCTCGGCCGTTTCGAGGCATCCGGCGCCATCGAGCCCGCCGACGCCGCCACAGGCCGGGCCGTCGAACTCAGCAGACTGGAGGCATCGCTGCGCGCCCGGTTCGACGCCGAGCCGCGTCAGATCGACAGCCTCGGCCGGCTCGTGCCGGCCTCGCGCGGGTTGCAGCGCGGCGTCGACACGGCGCTCGCGCGAGCCGCGCAACCGGGGCTCGATGCTTCGCGGGCGTGGGCGGCAGTCGAATACACGCGCCTCGCCACGCAACTCGACGCGTTCGATTCCGGCCTGACGGCGATGCGTAACGACGAGGACCGGGCGCTGGAGGTCGCGCTCAACGAATCGGCGAAGGCGACCCAGGTCGCGATGCTGTTCCTGTTCGTCACGACGCTCGCCGGCAGCGCGCTCCTGATCTACACGTTCGGCGTGCGCGAGAGCGCCGCGCGCGAAAAGATCCGCATCGTGCGGGCGCTGCGCCGCAATGACGAGCGCTTTCGCGGCCTGTTCGACGCGCATCCGGTGCCGATGTACATCTTCGATCGCGAGACGCTGCGCTTTCTCGCGGTGAACGGCGCGGCCGTGCAGCAGTACGGCTATTCCGAAACCGAATTCCTCGCGATGACGATCCGCGCGATCCGCCCGGTCGCGGAAGTCGCGCGGCTGGAGTCGCATCTGCAGCGCAGCGATGTCGTGCCGGCCAGCGGACGGACGATGGCCGGCGTGTGGCGTCATCGTCGCAAGGACGGCTCGCTGATCAGCGTCGACATTTCGTATCACGCGCTGAGTTTCGCCGGCCGCCCGGCGTTTTTCGTGCTGGCCGACGACGTCACCGAACAGATCAACGCCGAAGCCGAGGCGCAGCGTTCGAACCAGATGCTGGAAACCGTCATCGACAACATTCCGCAGCGCATCTTCTGGAAGGATCGCGAATCGCGCTATCTCGGCTGCAACATGGCGTTCGCGCGCGACGCCGGGCTGGCCTGGCCGGAGCAGGTGATCGGCAAGACGGACTTCGACATGCCGTGGCGCGAACTCGCGCCGGACATACGTATGCACGACGCGGAAGTGATCGCGTCGAGCGTGCCGAAGATGAACTTCGAGTTCGATCTTGTGCTCGACGGCGTGCATCGCACGACCGTCACGAGCAAGCTGCCGTTCACCGACAGCGACGGCAGCGTGATCGGCGTGCTCGGCTCGTACACGGACGTCACCGAGCGCAAGCGTTCGGATCTCGCGCTGCGCCTGCAAAGCCGTGCGCTCGACGCGAGCGTGAACGCGATCCTGATCACCGGGCCGGCGGAAACCGGCAACCTGATCGAATATGTGAACCCCGCGTTCAAGCGCATCACGGGCTACGATCCGGCCGAGGTGCTGGGCCAGGATTGCCGCCTGCTGCAGCGTGACGACCGCGATCAGGAAGGGCTCGCCGCGATTCGCCAGGGGCTCGCCGCCAATCGCGAGGTGAGCGCCGTGCTGCGCAATTACCGCAAGGACGGCGCGCTCTTCTGGAACCAGCTGTTCATCGCGCCGGTGCCGAACGCCGACGGCCAGACGACGCACCACATCGGCGTCATCAACGACGTGACCGAACTGATCCGCTATCAGGAGCAGCTCGAATACCAGGCGAATTACGACAGCCTCACGCGCCTGCCGAACCGCAACCTGCTGCGCGACCGGCTGCAACACGCGCTGATCGCCGCGCAGCGTCGCGAGCGGGGCGTGGCGGTGGTGTTCATCGATCTCGACGGCTTCAAGAACGTGAACGACAGCCTCGGACACAGCGTCGGCGACCGGCTGCTCGGCGTGGTCGCGGAGCGGCTCGCGCGTTGCGCGCGGGCGAGCGACACGGTCGCGCGTCACGGCGGCGACGAGTTCGTGATCGTGATGACCGACACCGTCGACGAACAGTTTCTGATTGCGTGGATGGAGCGCGTGCGCGCGTTGATCTCGGAGCCGGTCTGGCTCGACGGCACCGAACTGTATGTGGGCTGCAGCCTGGGCGCGAGCCTCTTCCCGCAGGACGGGCACGATGCCGAAACGCTGATGAAAAAGGCCGACCTCGCGATGTACCGCGCGAAGGAGATGGGCCGCAACACGTTCCAGTTCTTCCAGCCGGAGATGAACGCGAACGCGAGCGCGCGGATGAAC
Organism: Paraburkholderia sartisoli; assembly: GCF_900107685.1. Lineage (GTDB taxonomy): Bacteria > Pseudomonadota > Gammaproteobacteria > Burkholderiales > Burkholderiaceae > Paraburkholderia > Paraburkholderia sartisoli. The sequence goes on from NZ_FNRQ01000001.1 coordinate 311,287, forward strand.
CTCGAGCGGCATTTGCGGCGCGCGCTGCGCGACGGCGAATTCCTGCTGCATTACCAGCCGCAGGTGGATATCGCGAGCGGGCGGATTGTCGGGATGGAAGCGCTCGTGCGCTGGCTCGATCCGGAAGCCGGGCTGGTGTCGCCGGCATCGTTCATTCCGGTGGCGGAAGAAAGCGGGCTGATCGGGCCGCTGTCGGAATGGGTGCTCCACGAGGCGTGCCGCCAGAACAAGGCGTGGCAGGACGCGGGCTTGCCGCCGGCGCGCGTGTCGGTGAACCTGTCGGCGCGGCAATTCGAGCAGCGCGACATCGCGGTGCTCGTCAAGCAGGTGCTCGCGCAGACGGGGCTCGAACCGAAGTATCTCGAACTCGAACTGACCGAGAGCACGATCATGCGCAACGCCGAGGACGCCGTGACGATGCTCACCGAACTGCACGCGCTGGGCATCGGTCTCGCCATCGACGACTTCGGCACCGGTTATTCGAGCCTGAGCTATCTGAAGCGTTTCCCGGTTGACCGCCTGAAGATCGACCGCTCGTTCGTGTCGGATATCGGCGCATCGAGCGACGATGAGGCGATCACGTCAGCGATCATCGCGCTCGCGCACTCGCTGAAACTGCAGGTAATCGCGGAGGGCGTGGAGACGTCGGCGCAACTCGACTTCCTGCGCGAGCGTGCCTGCGACGAAATGCAGGGCTTCTATTTCGCGAAGCCGATGCCGCACGAGGCGGTTCCGGCGTTGTTGCGGCAGGAGGCGGCGCAGGAGGTGGCAGGCACCTAGATGTTCCCGCCAGCATCTTCGCCGCTTCTATATCAGTTGCGCCTGGTGCGCATAGGCAAACCATGTGATTGCCAGCATCAGTGCGCTGGAGCCGATAGCGAAAGCCATCACTGCGCGCACTGTTCGTGCTGCGGATTCCCCGGCGGAAAATGCAGGAAGGACGGCCCAGACAATGGGCACAACCAGATAGACGCAAAGTGACCCTAGCCTGAACCATGGCGGACAGGATTCCCTGCATAGATAGACACCGGTCGATTTCTCGATCGCAACCGGTATAAGGTCGAACAGGCACCCGATCAGCAGTCCGATCATGCTGCCCGCAACCACCACGACAGTGCGGCGCATCATTTGATCTCGAAGAAAAGAATGACCTTCGAGTTTCGAAGATCCGAGTACATCGGTATCCATGGGTTCTGGATATTCAGCCTGAATCGCATGAATGTTTCGATAGTCCCGAAAAAGCCGTTGCTCGTCAGTCTGCTGCCATTCCAGAGATCGATATGGCCACCTGATGCTGACTCTTCCGATTCACCGTCGCGGCGCCAGTAGCCGCCAAAAAATATGATACCGGTGCGTCTTGCGACTGCGCGCTGCCAGTCCGCGCCGCTGATGTTTTCGGGCCTGGCTGGCAGGCCGGCGAAAGGCTTGAGACTGAGCCACTGAGCCAGTTCGTCGGCGCGGGTTGCCGTGGGTTTGCCGTTGAGGACGATCCGTCCGATGCCTGTTTTTCCCGCAGCCGGCTTTACCACTTTCGACGAAAAGGACTTCATGTCAATTCCGGCACGGTGCAGTGTGACGCTCATTCGAATTGCGCACTGGTTCGAATAAGCACCTGTCGGATCGTCATAGGGATTTCCTGTTGCATAGTTGTCCCATAGTTGCTGAAACATAACAGGCTGCACTTGCAGGCTGAGAACGGAGCCTGGTGTCGAGTTGGTCCTGACCGTGTGGCGGCCGGCTGCGGGCACATGCTGCGGCATGGTCAAACCCTTGCAAGGGCTTCGTCACCCCAGAAAATCTCGTACATTCCTGGCCCTTCGGTTGCGATACGCGGCAACTGACCGTTCGAATCCAGTTGTCCGCCGAAACGTCGGCCATCTTTAGTTTGAACAAGGAAGGGCAAGCCAGCCAGATCACGACCATGGATTGACCGCGAGAGCTGTACCTGCTCGTCGAACAGTCCCACTTCACCGGCAAATCCGGTCTCCACGGGAGACTTTGCGTAGCCCAGGGCAACGAGTTCCTCATGAGTGAAACGGTGTTTCACGTTCGTCATGGAAGCAATGAGTTGCGGCTTCGGGTCACACCTGCACATGCAGAGATCGCCTTCGAGGGCATCTTTCCTGCCGTGGAGCGAGTTGTTGTGATGTGGTCCGACACAAAGGATGCGTCCCGTCGTTTTGCACGCCGGGCAATAGACTTCGTCGCCCTCCAGGGCCAGTGCCTTCTCTTTGTTTGTCATCCGCATATCGGCCGCGCCGACGATATAGCCACCTGTCGTCGTCTTGTCGCCCTGAACGCAGTTGTGTCGCTCCATAGGAACCTCCGGGATTGGCTTTTGCGAAGCCAGACAATTTGATTGTCTGCCACGCTAGCAGGCTGCCATCTCGGGATTGTCAAGAATTGTGGTGGCTCAACGCGTACGGCGAGACTCTGTATGGGACGCGCAATACAGTCAGAACATGCGCGAAGGAAATCGCCGACGCGACGTGCGGCTTGTCGCTGCGAATTCGGGAACTACCATCCCGAAACACAAATGGACGACTCAATCCAGCGCCGGCAACGCCCGCGGACGACGGTCGCTGTCGGTCGCGACATACGTGAGCGTCGCTTCGGTCACCTTCACGACGTGCTCGGCGAGGCTCATACGCTGCGCGTACACCTCAACCGAAACCGTGACCGACGTATTGCCCGTCTTCACGATATCCGCGTAAAAGCTCAGCAGGTCGCCGACAAAAACCGGCTGCTTGAACACGAACGAATTGACCGCGATCGTCGCGACGCGGCCGTTCGCGCGGCGGCTCGCCGGGATCGATCCGGCGATGTCGACCTGCGCCATGATCCAGCCGCCGAACACGTCGCCATGCACGTTCGAATCCGACGGTTGCGGGACGACACGCAGAGCAGGCGGCTTTTGCGGGAGTTGGAGATTTTGGGTCATCGTGACATCCAGGGAGCGGGTTGGCTTCGTGCCGGCTGGCTTCGCTTCATACGGAAGAGACACGCTTTTCGCGCCGTCGGCGTGGCCGGTGCCCGGCCAGCGCGGCGAAAGCGGCGCCAGCCGGCTTCTGCGACAATAGGAAGATCAGGAATTGTACGGGAAAGCGCACAAGCCGGAAGCCTGCGGGCAGGCGCACTCCGATACAGTCGATCCCCCTCCCCACAGCCGACCTTCATGCGCCGTTATTCCGCCTCGTCCGAGCCTTCGCCGATCTCGACCCAGCCGCGCAACGACTGGCAGACGATCCTCTCGCTGCTGCCGTATCTCGCGACGTACAAGTGGCGCGTGACGTTCGCGCTCAGCTGCCTGATCGGCGCGAAGGTCGCGAACCTTGGCGTGCCGATCGTGATGAAGCGGATCATCGACAGTCTCGTGTCAGTGCAGCACCTGACGGCGCTCGGGCGCGCGGATCACGCGCCAGGCATCGTGCTGCTAGGCGGCGTCGGGCTGCTCGTGGTCGCGTACGCGGTGGTGCGGCTGTCCACGTCGCTTTTCACCGAACTGCGCGAAATCCTGTTTTCGAAGGTGACCGAAAGCGCGGTGCGGCAACTCGCGCTGAAAGTGTTCCGGCATCTGCATGCGCTCTCGCTGCGGTTTCATCTGGAGCGGCAGACGGGCGGCATGTCGCGCGACATCGAACGCGGCACGCGCGGCATCACGCAGCTCATTTCGTATTCGCTCTACAGCATCCTGCCGACGCTCGTCGAAGTCGGGCTCGTGCTGGGATTTTTCGTCGTCAAATACGAGGCGTATTACGCGATCGTCACGTTTATCGCGCTCGCCGCGTACATCACGTTCACCGTGAAAGTGACCGAATGGCGCACGCATTTCCGTCGCACGATGAACGACCTCGATTCGCGCGCGAATTCACGCGCCATCGATTCGCTGCTCAACTACGAAACGGTCAAATACTTCGGCAATGAAGAGTGGGAAGCGAAGCGCTACGACGAAAACCTGAAGCGCTATCGCGCGGCGGCGATCAAGTCGCAGAACTCGCTGTCGGCGCTGAATTTCGGCCAGCAGACGATCATCGGCACGGGCCTCGTGTTCATCCTGTGGCGCGCGACGCAAGGCGTCATGGCGGGCAAGGTCACGCTCGGCGATCTCGTGCTGATCAACACGTTCATGCTGCAGCTCTACATTCCGCTGAATTTCCTCGGCGTGGTGTATCGCGAGCTCAAGCAGAGTCTCACCGATATGGACCGCATGTTCACGCTGCTCGGCGCCGCGCAGGAAGTGCCCGACATGGAGAACGCGTCCGCGCTCACCGTGCGCGGCGCGCAGGTGCGGCTCGATCACGTGAATTTCTCGTACGAACCCGAGCGCCAGATTCTGCACGACGTGAGCTTCACGATTCCGGCCGGCACGACGACGGCGGTCGTCGGACATAGCGGCTCGGGCAAGTCGACGCTCGCGCGCCTGATGTTCCGCTTCTACGATCTCGACCGCGCAACGGGCGGCGCGATCACGATCGACGGCCAGGATATCCGCGACGTGACGCAGGCTTCGCTGCGCGCGTCGATCGGCATCGTGCCGCAGGATACGGTGCTCTTTAACGACACGATCTACTACAACATCGCCTACGGCCACCCGGCGGCGACGCGCGACGAAGTGATCGCGGCGGCGCGCGCGGCGCACATTCACGATTTCATCGAAGGGCTGCCGAAGGGCTACGAGACGCCGGTGGGCGAGCGGGGCCTGAAGCTGTCGGGCGGCGAGAAACAGCGCGTCGCGATTGCGCGCACGATCCTGAAGAATCCGCCGATCCTGATCTTCGACGAAGCGACGTCCGCGCTCGACTCGCGCTCCGAACGCGCGATCCAGCACGAGCTCGACCAGATCGCCCGCGAGCGCACGACGCTCATCATCGCGCACCGGTTGTCGACGGTCGTCCACGCGCAGCAGATTATCGTGATGGATCGCGGACGGATCGTCGAACGCGGCACGCATGCGGAACTGGTGCGCGCGGGCGGTCTGTTCGCGCAGATGTGGGCGTTGCAGCAGCAACGCGCGGAACACGCGGACGAGGCGGCGGAGCCGGCAGCCGAAGCGGGCAGCGCCGGGCACTGACGCGCGATAGCCGTGGATTCGCGCCTCGCGATCAGGCGCAGGTGAATGCCGCCGCCGTGGCTGTTGCAACCCCGTCGCGCGACGACAGCGCGGCGCGGCCACGGCTCGCTAGCGGCGTGCCGTGAGCGTTTTGTCGAGCGCCTGCAACTGCGCCGGTGTGCCGACGTTTTCCCACAATCCTTCGTACAGTTCGCCCGTCGCGCGCCCATGGGCGATCGCGTCGCGGTAGTAGGGCTTCAGCGCGCGGCGCGTGCCGGGTTGCAGGTCGCTGAACATCCGCGTGTCGTACAGCCCGATGTTGCCGAACGTGAAACGCGGCGACGCATCGAGCGAAAGCACGCCGTCGACAAGCCCAAAATCCCCCGCCGGATGAAACGCCGGATTCGGCACCATCACGAGATGCATGCCCGGTTCGGGCAGCGTGGCGAGCCGCGCGGCGTGAGCATCGAGCGTGCCGTAGTCGAAATCCGCGTACACGTCGCCGCTGACCGCGACGAAGATTTCCGGCTTGCCCGCGTCTTCCAGCAGCGGCCGGGCTTGTGCAATGCCGCCCGCCGTCTCCAGCGCTTCGTCTTCAGGCGAATAGCGCAGCGCGACGTTCCAGCGCGAGCCGTCGCCGAGCGCGGCTTCGATCTGCTCGCCAAGCCACGCGTGATTGATCACGATGGTGTCAAAGCCGGCCCGCGCGAGCCGCTCGACCTGCCACTCGATCAACGCGCGGCCGCCGGCTTCGAGCAGCGGCTTGGGGCGCGAATCCGTCAGCGGACGCATCCGCTCGCCGCGTCCCGCGGCAAAAATCATCGCTTTCTTCAGGGAATTCACAGAGGGGGCGGTCCTGGGTGAAGAGGCTCAGAACGTATAGCCGACGTCGATGGCGCGGCCTTCCAGCTGGTCGAGCAGCTTCGCGAACGGTCCGAGCGGACGATACCGTTCGGCCACCTTGCGCGCGTAGCCGATAAAGCGCGGCAGGTCGGCGAGGTAGTGCGGCTTGCCGTCGCGATAGTTGATCCGGCAGAAGAGCCCGAGCACCTTGATATGCCGCTGCAGGCCCATCCATTCGAGCTGGCGGAAGAATTCGCCGAAATCGGGATCGACCGGCAGGCCGGCTTTTTTCGCGCGCTCCCAGTAGTACACGAAGCAATCGAGCTCGAACGCTTCGTCCCAGCTCAGAAACGCATCGCGCAACAAGGAGGCGACGTCATACGTGATCGGGCCGTGGACGGCGTCCTGGAAGTCGAGCACGCCCGGGTTCGGGGTCGCGATCATCAGGTTGCGCGGCATGAAATCGCGCAGCATGAACACCTGCGGCTGCGCCCGCGCGCTCGCCACCAGCAGCGCGAACGTGCGATCGAGCACGCCACGGGTGTTGTCGTCGACGGCCTGGTTCAGATGCCGTTCGATAAACCACTCCGGCATCAATTCCATTTCGCGGCGCAGGAACGCCTCGTCGAACGGCGGCAGGACGCCTTCCCGCGATGCGAGCTGCCAGCGGATCAGCGCATCGAGCGCGTCGCGCATCAGCGTGCGCGGGACGGTGCTGCCGGCTTCGATCCGGGCTTCAACCCGGGCTTCAGCCTGGGCTTCGACCTGGGCGCCGGTCAGGGCGTGCAGGTACGACTGCGTGCCGAGATCCGTGACCAGCATGAAGCCCGCGTCGAAATCGACCTCGAGCACGCGCGGCACGTGGACGCTCGCCTGCGCGAGCAGTTGCGCGATCTGCGCGAACTCGCGGCACTTCTCGGGTGGCGGCGCATCGACCGCAATCAGCGACGCGCCATGTTCACCGCGCGCGGCGAGCCGGAAATAGCGCCGGAAACTCGCGTCCGACGAAGCCGGCGCGAGCGAGGCCACATCGAGGCCATAACGGTCGGCATGCGGGCGAAGCCAGGTGGTGAGCAGATCCAGACGGCGGTCGGAGGTAGGCGAGGCGGCGGCGCTGGCGCCGGAAGGCGTGGAAAAGGTCATGAAAACCCGAGGCAAATTCTGGGGGGCAACGTCTTGCCATATAATACCCCACGACTTTTTTGACGCGACTTGCGCCAGCTTTTCGCCCATCCCGTTTGACCGTCCGCCTTGTCGATCGACAGATTGTGCTTATTGGCCTGCATTCTGGCTGACATGGCCCGATTGCGCAGGCGGCGGACAGTAATGGCGTGGGCTGGCGGCGGGTCGATTCGCCAAACGATACATGCCGCCCAGACAGCTTTTCCGAACGACACCTTCTTGTGACGGCGTACCGCGCAAAAGGCGGCTCGTCGCGGCGTTGATCGCCGTGCCGGGCCTGATGCCCGCGCTTGCGCACGCCCAGCTGGTCGGCGACGCCGCGCAGGCGCAGCCTGTCGACGCGCCATGGGGCCTGCGGCTCGCTCCCCAGCTCGAGGAGCACCCGGTCGCGGGCGGCCAGCGGCCCGCCACCTTCGTGCTCGGCGATTCCACCACGGGCACGGGCGGCCAGGACATGGCCGCGAAGGGTTCGGCCGAGGTGCGCCGCTATACGTCGGTGATCAAGGCCGACGCGCTCCATTACGACGAAGACACCGACATGGCCGACGCCTACGGCTCGGTGCACGTCATCAACAACGGCATTTCGTTTGCCGGCCCCGAGGCGCACATGCGCGTCGAGGCGAGCGAAGGCTACATGCCCGCGCCGAAGTACCACTTCAACGTGACGGGCGGCTCCGGCAGCGCGGAGCGCGTCGACATGCTCGACAGCGAGCGCACCGTGTTCTCGCACGGCACCTACACGGCGTGCCAGTGCGAGACCGACCCGGCGTGGTACATCAAGGGCACCGAATTCGATTTCGACACCGGCTCGGACGAAGGCGTCGCGCATAACGGCGTGCTGTTTTTCCAGGGCCTGCCGATTTTCGCGAGCCCGTGGCTGTCGTTCCCGCTGTCGGGCGAGCGGCGCAGCGGTTTTCTGCCGCCGGTCGCGTCGCTCAGCTCGAACAACGGGTTCGAGCTGTCGGTTCCGTATTACTTCAACATCGCGCCGAATCGCGACCTGACGCTGACACCGCGGATCATCTCGAAGCGCGGGGTCCAGACGCAGGCGTCGTTCCGCTATCTGTCGCCGACTTACAGCGGCACGATCACCGGTGAATTCCTGCCGCACGACGCGATCACGAAGACCGACCGCTACGCGATCTACCTGCAGCACAACCAGAACTTCGGCAACGGATTCGCCGGGTACGTCTATTACAACAAGGTTTCGGACAATACCTATCCGGAAGACCTTTCGTCGACGTCGAACCAGTTCCTGAACGGCACGCAGCTGCTGTACCAGCAGGAAGCCGGCCTCACGTACAACAACGGCCCGTGGTCCGTGCTCGCGCGCGAGCAGCACTGGCAGACGCTCGAACCGTCGGTGCCGCCGTATTCGCGCGAGCCGCAGTTGAACGTGAAGTACACGAAGTACAACGTCGACGGCTTCGACTTCGGTGCGGAAGCCGACTACACGCGCTTCAAGATCACGCAGGACAACGCGACCGAAGGTCAGCGGTTGATGTTCAACCCGTACCTGTCGTATTCGGTCGTGGGGCCAGGTTACTTCGTCACGCCGAAGGTGCAGTGGCACTTCGCGTCGTACGATCTCAGCAACATCGGGACGGGCGCGCCGGCCGGACAGCCGAAGAATTTCACCGAGTCGATCCCGACGTTCAGCTTCGACACCGGGCTGGTGTTCGACCGCTCGGTGCGGCTCTTCGGCGAGGATTACATCCAGACGCTGGAGCCGCGGCTCTACTACGTCTACACGCCGTATCGCAACCAGCAGTTCGCGCCGCTCTTCGATACCGCCGATTCCGACTTCGGTCTCGCGGAAATCTTCACGCCGAACACGTTTGTCGGCGGCGACCGGATCGCGGATGCGAACCGGCTGACGGCCGCTCTCACGACGCGCTTCATCAACCCGGCCACCGGCGACGAACGCGCGCGCTTCGTGATCGCGCAGCAGTATTACTTCCAGGATCAGCGCGTCACGCTGCTGCCGGGTCAGTCGACCGCGCAGGCGACGCATTCGGACCTGATCGCGGGCGCGTCGCTGAAGCTCGGGGCCGGTTTCGCGTCGGAAACCGCGTTCCAATATAATGCCGACAACAATCAGCTGACCAAAACCAGCGTCGGTTTCGGCTTCAGTCCGGCATCGGGCAAGGTGATCAACATCGCGTACCGCTACACGCGCGCGAACACCACGCTCGACAACCAGCCGATCAACCAGATCCTGGTGTCGGGGCAGTGGCCGCTGACGCATCGTGTCTACAGCGTCGCGCGCCTGAACTACGACCTGGGCGGGCACCGGCTGGTCGACGGCCTGATCGGCCTGCAATACGATGCCGATTGCTGGACGCTTGGCGTTGGTTTTCAGCGTTATGCAAACGGGCTGAACACATCGGGTACCCAGACGTCGAGCACGAAGTTCCTCGCGCAGCTGACGTTGAAGGGCTTGTCGAACGTCGACAACGGGCTGATCTCGGCGTTCCGCGCCAGCGTGCCGGGTTACACGCCGCTGCCGACGGGCACGCCGCCTCAGTCGCGTTTCACCAACTACGAATGACCGTCGTCCGGTCATTTATAAAATGCGAAAAAACGGGCGGGGCGCGCCCGACATCACTGGAGTATCTGTGGCAATCATGAAAAAGCTTCGCCTCGCAACGCTCGCAGCGGGTCTCGCCGCCGTGGCGTCCTTTCTGCCGGTTTCATCCGCTGAGGCACAGGCGCTCGGCAACAATAACGGCGCGACAGTCGACACGATCGCAGCCGTGGTGAACAACGGGGTCATCACGCAGCGCGAGCTCGACCAGCGCGTCGGCCTGATTTCACGGCGGCTCACGCAACAGAACGCACCGGTGCCGCCGGCCGACCAGCTGCGCACGCAGGTGCTGAACCAGATGGTGCTCGAACGCATCCAGCTTCAGCGCGCGAAAGAAGACGGCATCGTCGTCGACGACGCGGCCGTGCAGCGCACGCTCGAGCGTCTCGCGCAGTCGAACGGCCTGACGCTCGACGTCTACCGCTCGCGGATCGAGGCGGAAGGCGTGCCCTGGACCGTGTTCACGAACGACGCGCGTACGGAACTGACGCTCTCGAAGCTGCGTGAGAAGGAAGTGGACAGCAAGGTCACGGTGACGGACGGCGAAGTCGCGAACTACATCGCGAGCCAGCGCGGACCGAACCCTGGCCAGACCAGCGACCTGCACTTCGAGCACATCCTGCTGAAGGCCCCGCAGAACGCGCCGGAAACGGACATCGAAGCGGCGCAGCAACGTGCGCAGGCGCTGTTGCAGCAAGCCACCGGCGGCGCGAATTTCGAAAGGCTCGCGAAGTCGAACTCGCAGGCGCCCGACGCGGCGAAGGGCGGCGACATGGGCTTCCTGTCGCAGTCGAAGCTGCCGCCCGAGTTCGTCACGGCGGCCTCGACGCTGCGTCCGGGCGAGGTGAGTCCGTCGGTGATCCGCACGGCGGACGGCTTTGAAATCGTGCGCCTCGTCGAGCGCCGCAACTCGCAGGGCTCGGCTTCGGCCGACGCATCGAAGCTCGTGCAGACGCACGTGCGCCACATCCTGCTGCGCGTCGGCGACGGCATGTCGGAGCCGCAAGCGCGCCAGAAGCTGCTCGATATCAAGCGTGAAATCCTGGAGAGCGGCGGTGACTTCGACAAGTTCGCGCGCACGTATTCGCAGGACGGCTCGGCGCAGCAGGGCGGCGATCTCGGCTGGATCAGCCCGGGCGAAACGGTGCCGGAATTCGAGCGCGCGATGAATTCGCTGAAGGACGGCCAGATCAGCGATCCGGTGCGCAGCGAGTACGGCTATCACCTGATCCAGGTGCTGGGCCGCCGCGAAGCCGAGGGCTCGATTTCGCATCAGATGGATCTGGCGCGTCAGGCAATCGGCCAGCGCAAGGCCGAGCAGGCCTACGCCGACTGGCTGCGCGAACTGCGCGACACGGCGTACGTCGACTTCAAGATCGACCAGCCGGGCGCGCAGTAACGGTCACGGTCATGACACCCTCCGCCCAGCCGCAAGGCGCCCCGCTGCAGATCGCGATCACGACGGGTGAACCCGCCGGTGTCGGTCCCGAACTGACGGCGCAGGCGCTCGCGGCTGCGGCGGCGCATTGGCCCGACGCACAGTTCACCGTGCTCGGCGACGCAGCGCTCATCGCAGAGCGCGCCCAGGCAGTGGGCGTCGACTGGGCCGCGCTCACCGGCGCGCGCGCGGGCGGCCGCATCCGGATGCAGCACGTGCCGCTTGACGCGCCGTCGCAGGCCGGCAGGCTCGACGCGGCGAACGGCCGTTACGTGCTCACGCTGCTTGACCACGCGATCGACGGCGCGCTCGCGCACACATTCGATGCGATCGTCACCGCGCCGCTGCAAAAAAGCACGATCAACGATGCCGGCGTGCCCTTCACCGGCCACACCGAATATCTCGCGGAGCGCACTCACACACCGCGTGTCGTGATGATGCTCGCGGGCACCGGCCAGCGGCCGCTGCGCGTCGCGCTGGCCACGACGCACCTGCCGCTGAAGGACGTGTCGGCGGCGCTCACGATCGACGGTCTCGTCGAGACGCTGCGTATCATCGATCACGATCTGCGTCATCACTTCGGCATTCCCGCGCCGCGCGTTCTGGTCACCGGGCTCAACCCGCACGCGGGTGAAAACGGTTATCTCGGCCACGAGGAAATCGACGTCATCGCGCCGGCGCTGAAGCGGGCAAACGAAGCGGGCATCGACGCACGCGGCCCGTATCCCGCCGACACGCTGTTCCAGCCGCGCTATCTGAAAGACGCCGACTGCGTGCTGGCGATGTTCCACGATCAGGGCCTGCCGGTCCTGAAATACGCCACGTTCGGCGAAGGCATCAACGTTACGCTCGGCCTGCCGATCATCCGCACTTCTGTCGATCACGGCACCGCGCTCGATCTCGCCGGCACGGGCCGTGCGGACGCGGGCAGCCTGATCGCCGCCATCGACACCGCCGTTTCGATGGCGCGCCATCGTCGCGCGGCCTGAACTCTTTTTTACTGTTTTTTCGATGTCCAACAGCCCAGGCAGCAGACAGCATCAGGGCCATTTCGCCCGCAAGCGGTTCGGACAGAATTTTCTGGTCGACATGGGCGTGATCGACTCGATCGTCGACGTGATCGCGCCGAAACGCGGCGAACGCATGGTCGAGATCGGGCCGGGTCTCGGCGCGCTCACCGGTCCGCTGATCGAACGCCTTTCGACGCCCGAAGCGCCGTTGCACGCGGTGGAACTCGACCGCGACCTGATCGCGCGTCTCACGAAGCAGTTCGGCGACCGGCTCGAACTGCACGCGGGCGACGCGCTCGCGTTCGACTTCGGCACGCTCGCCGTGCCGGGCGACAAGCCGTCGCTGCGGATCGTCGGCAATCTGCCGTACAACATTTCGAGTCCGCTGCTGTTTCATCTCACGACGTTCGCGCCGGTGGTGATCGACCAGCATTTCATGCTGCAGGACGAAGTCGTCGAGCGCATGGTCGCGGAGCCGGGCAGCAAGGCGTTTGGCCGCCTTTCCGTGATGCTGCAGTATCGCTACGTGATCGACAAGCTGCTCGACGTGCCGCCCGAATCGTTCCAGCCGCCGCCGAAAGTGAATTCGGCGATCGTGCGCATGATTCCGTACGCGCCGCACGAGTTGCCGGACGTCGACGTTCGCACGCTCGGCGAAGTGGTCATGGCCGCGTTTTCACAGCGTCGCAAGATGCTGCGCAACACGCTCTCGGCGTATCGCGACGTCGTCGATTTCGATGCGCTCGGCTTCGATCTGCAGCGTCGCGCGGAAGACGTGCCGGTCGACGAATACGTGCGCGTCGCGCAGACGGTGTCGGCTTCGCCGAAAGCGCGACCAGGCGGCGCGGAACCCGCGTAAACGCGCGCGTTTTACGCCGGGCGTCGCTACCTGAAACGCTTTAGCGTTTCAGGTGGTGCGCCGGAGCGCGGGCGCGTTCACGAGCGAGATGCCGGCGAGCACGAGCACGGCCGCCATCAGAAACCGCAGGTTGAACGATTCGCCGAGCAGCAGCACGCCGAACGTCACGCCGAAGAGCGGCGTCAGAAACGAAAACACCGAGAGGCGCGACGCCATGTAGCGCGTGAGCAGCCAGAACCAGACCAGATAGCTGACGAACGCGACCACCACCGCCTGATACGCGAGACTCGCGACCGCGAGCGGCGTCACCGTCGCCACGTGTACCTGCCCGAGCGGCACGGATAGCGCCAGCAGAACCACCGCCGATACCGCCAGCTGATAGAAGAGCGTCTTGCTCGCGCTCGTATGCGCGAGCTTCGTTGCGCGCACGACGACCGTCGTCGCGGCCCATGCGACGCCGCCGAGCACACCTAATGCATCGCCCGCTACGCCCGCCAGCATCGCCGCATGGCTCTCCGACCCGGCGCGCGCGAAGCCGTCCGCGAACGCGAGCGCCATGCCCGCGAACGCGGTGATGACGCCAGCCCACTGAATGCGCCGCATGTGTTCGCCCGCGACGAACCAGTGCAGCCCGAGTGCCGTGAAGCACGGCGCCGTGTACAGAAAGACCGCCATGCGCGAGGCGCTCGTGAGCGTCAGGCCAAGAAAGATGCAGACGAATTCGCTCGCGAACAGCACACCCGCGAGCAGTCCGGCACCGAGCGTGCCGTCGTCGCGAAAGAGCGGCGTGCCGCGCAGCCGTGCCCAGCCGTACACGAGCACGGTGGCGATCGTCGAGCGCAGGCCCGCCTGGAATATCGGTGGAAGTGCGGCATTCGCAGTCTTGATGGCGACCTGCTGAAAGCCCCAGATCGCGCACAGCAAGACCATCAGCAGAATGGCAGCGGTGTCGGGTGGACGGCGAGCCGCAACGGCGCCGGCGCTCATCGTGCGGCCCGCACGGCACACGTGGCATGCGCGGCACGTGTAGCACGTGTGGCGGCAAGCGCCTTTGCGCATGCTGTGGTGCAAAAACGCAGGATCATGGGCGGTCTCGTATAAGGGCAGGCCATACCATATCAAAAGGCACGTGTCACCGATGCGATGACCCCACTACGCGCGCGTGCTTCCATTTCACCACGCCACGCACGGACCTTCTGGCCGCTCGCGACGCTCTGGGGTACATTCCTCAGACGTTCCACCGGCCTCTCGTTCCGAGAGTGGCCGTCATGCAAGGTTCGCAATCCTGCACTGCCAGGGGAGACCGTATGACGAAGCTGAGCACGTGGCGTTTTGCACTGATTCCGGCGGCGCTCGCGTGCCAGATGGCGCACGCGCAATCCAGCGTCACGCTCTATGGAATCGTCGACGGCAGCATCCGCTACATGACGAACGTCGACAGGGCGGGCGATTCGAAAGTCGCGATGGGCAACGGCGGCATGAGCGAGAGCCGCTGGGGCATGAAGGGCGTCGAAGACCTGGGCGGTGGCTGGAGCACCTTCTTCAAGCTCGAAAACCGCTTCTATCTGAACGGCGGCCAGAGCGATCCGACGCTGCCGTTCTTCAACGAAGCGCAGATCGGCATCCGGTCCACGTCATATGGCCAGGTCATCATCGGGCGCCAGTTCAACGTGATGATCGAAGGCATCACGATCGGCGGATACGGCAGCAATCCGTGGATTCCGTACGACTTCAGCTACCAGCCGGAAGTCACGCTGTCCGGTGGCATCTGGACCAGCAACCAGGTTCAGTATCAGGCGCATTTTCACGACATCCTGTTCTCGGCGGCGTATGCGGTGGGCGGCGTCGCGGGCCACACGTCGTATGGCAGCCAGTATGGCGCGGCGATGGCGTATGCGCCGAAGGGCGGCCCGGTCAGTCTCGGCGCGGCGTACGAGGAGTCGAAGGATTCGGTCAACGGTTCGGGGTCGCTCGCGTGGACGGTCGGCGGTTCGTACACGTGGGACAAGACGCGTTTTGCTCTCGGCTACATCGTCAACCAGAACGACGCGGGCTTTTCCAACTTCGCCAATGGCCCGTTCACGGCGGCCGCGCTCGCGGCGCTCAAGTACACGGACTTCTCGAAGCGTCGCATGATCATGGGCGGCATCACGCAGCAGATCGGCGTGGCGTGGCATCTGGCCGCGAACGTCTGGCGCACGCTGCAGGACGGCAAGACGGCCGCCCAGGACGGCTCGGCGTGGCAGTATCAGCTCGTCGCTGACTACGCGCTGTCAAAGCGCACCGACGTCTATCTCGAAGGCGACTATGCGCAGTATCGCGGCGACCTGATCGGCGCGCAGCTGCAGGGCGTGAACGGTGTCGGGCTCGCGCAGAAGAGCACGCAGCTTGGCATCATGGCGGGCCTGCGTCATCTGTTCTGAGCGGGAGGGGCGAGGGCGCTCAGGTTCGCGCCCGGCTGCGGCGCGCGCGTGACGTCGTTGTTCGCGAGCCCACGCGCGCTTCCTTCGTGCTTCTTTCGTGTTCCCTCAATAGCCAGGCCCGGCGACCGCCTGCAGCTTCTGCCGCGAGCGCTGCGGATCGAGCAGCGTGAAGCCGGCAATGCCCGTCAGGATCAGCAGCACACCCGTGACCGCGAAGCCAGTCTCATAGCCCACATGATCGCTGGCTACACCGAGCAGTTTGCCCATCGCGACAGGTCCGATCAGGCCCGCCACCGTCACGATCGCGTTCGTGATCGCCAGCAACGCGCCCCGTTGCGCAGTGGGTGCGATCTCCGCGACGAGCAGCGGTCCGAACGTGAACACCTGGCTTGCCAGCGCGAACGCAACGGCCAGCAGGCCGACTTTGACGAGCGGCGACGTGCCCGAATACAGCATGCAGTACGCGATGCCGCTGACGACGCAGGCCACGCTGATCAGCGTGCCGCGCGCGCGGCGCGTCGTCACGCCGCGTTTCAACAGACGGTGTGAGAAGACGGCGAGCGCGATGCCGACGGGAATCTGCGTCGCGACCTGCAGGCCGAACAGGTTGCCGGTCTGCGTCGCATCGAAGCCGAGCCCGACGCGGAAATAAGCCGGCACCCAGGTGAGCCCGATCGCGATCACCGCATATCCGACGAAACATTGCAGCAGCACGCCGATCACCGTGCGATCGGCGAGCAGGCGCCGGTAGCTCACGCGTGTGCGCGGATCAACCGCAACGCGCAGTGCGGGCACACGGTTGCGCGGCATCGCGGACGCATTGTCGCTGGCCGTGCCGCCGCCTGCACCGCCCGTCTTGCCGACGCACAGCCACAGCAGCGTCCACAGCACGCCCACCACGCCCAGCGCGAGAAACGCCGCGTGCCAGTCCCAGCGCCCGGTCACCCAGGTGAGCAGCGGCCCGGCGATGACGACGCCCGCGGTCGCACCCAACTGGACGAACGTCGTCGGCAGGCTGCGTTCGTGATCGTCGAACCACGTGTACGCGACGTGCAGCGCGAGCGCCGCCGCGGGGCCTTCACCCGCGCCGAGCAGCACGCGGCACGCGATCAGCACCGCGAAGCTGGCCGGCCACGCGAGCGGCAACTGCGCGACGGCCCAGGTCAGCGCGAGCCCGGCCAGCAGCCATTTGACGTCGACGCGATCGGCGATGAGCCCGAAGCCGACCCCCGATAGCGAAAACAGCAGGAAAAACGCGCTGCCAACGAGGCCGAACTGCGCGTGCGTCAGGTGCATGTCGCGCATCATCGGCACCGCGACGAGGCCGAGCACGGCCTTGTCCGCGAAGTTGATCACCATGAACAGGAACAGCGATGCAACGATCACCCAGCGGCGGCTTCCACTGGCCTGTACCGGCGCCGCGTGTGCGATGCCGAGCCCCGAACCTTGTGCTTCAGGCATGGAAACCTCCCCGGAGGCGGCGGCGTCGCGGCGGGTTCGAGCGGACAGGATGGGCGTTGTGGGTCGCCCGCGCTGACGCGTGGAAGCGCTGCGCGCATGCCGGCGAACCGGATCGCAAGGCGAAATACGAAGTGGGCAAAAGTTGTCTCCTTATCTTTCTGTTCTGGCCCAACGTTCAGTGCGTGGCAACCCTGATGGTTTGCCACGCAGCGGGTTGGTCGCCGTGTTTTCGCCCATTTGAGGTGGTATAAAGGAATAATTCAAGTGCAATCTCATTATGAGGACGTTGCATCAAATGCATGAGATCAGTTCCCGCCGCCTCACCCATCTTGTCGCGCTCGCCGAGGAAGGCAGCTTCGCGCGTGCCGCGGTGCGCGTGCATCTGAGCCAGCCGGCGCTGAGCCGCAGCATCCAGGCGCTGGAAGACGAACTCGGCATGAAGCTCTTCGACCGCGCCACGCGGGGCGTCGCGGTGACCGCGGCCGGGCGTCTGCTCGTGGACCGGGCGCGGCGCGTGCTGTTCGAAACCCGCTGTCTTTTTCGCGACGTCGAACTGCTGAACGCGCATGAACTCGGCGAGGTGCGCATCGGGCTGGGTCCGTACGTGGCTGCGATTTTACTGCCCGACCTGCTGGTCGAGTTCGCGCAGCGTTTTCCCAAGATCAAGGTATCGATCGAACTGGGCGACGGCGAGGTGCTCCTCGCCAAGCTGCGCACCGAGCAGATCGATTTTCTCGTGACCGACCGGCGCGTGCCGCCCATCGTGCCCGACGTGACGATGCACCGGCTGCCGCGTCACGAGGGCGGATGGTTCGTCCGCCCGGGGCATCCGCTGCTGGCGGGCGCCGCGGTGCCGCTGTCGGCGCTGCGGGCGTTTCCGCTCGTGTCGGTGTCGCTGCCCGCGTTCATGAAGGACGCGCTGCACCGGATGCTCAAGTTCCGCTCGCACGAACAGATTCCGCTGCAGACCGAGTGCAACGATATCGCGGTGCTAAAGGGCGTGGTTGCGCAGACCGACGCCGTGATGTTCTCAACGGCATCCGCCCTGCGGCGTGACCTCGGCGCGCGGCGGCTCGCGCGCGTCACGCTGAGCAATTCGCCCAGACTGGGGCTCGAATTCGCGCTCGTGTCGCTCGCCGAGCGCACCCCTTCGCCCGCCGCGCGTTCCGCGCTGGCGATCGCGGAACAGGTGATGGCCGACGCGAAAGCCGAGGCCGAAAACTTCCTGCACACGACCGCATAGACCGGGGACTTTCCCTGGATGCCGTTGACAACGGCCGCCCGATCGCGGACGATCCGGAATCCAGATTCCGGTTCGATGCCCGCTGGCATTGCACCGCGAGACGCCACGCAGTACCGCCAGATTGCCGCGACACGCATGCCCACCGCTCAACGACGCCCCCGCGAACCGCTCCAGACCACCAGCGCTCCGCTTCAGACCCGCAGTCAGCTCGGCTTCGCGAAGATGCTGGAGGCGGGGCGCGCGCTGATCGAGGAGAGCGGCAATCTCGACGACCTGTCGATCACGGATATCGTCGAGCGCGCGGGTACGTCGATCGGCGCGTTTTACCGGCGTTTCGACAACAAGGACACGTTTTTCGACGTCGTGCAGGAACGCGTGATTGCCGAAGGGCTCGACAACGTGCGCGAAGCGCTGACGTCCGACGCCGTGTGGCAGTCGAACGAAGCGGGCGCCATCGCCGATGCGGTGATCCAGCTGTACCTGCGCGCGTTTCGCCGCAACCGCGGGCTGTACCACGCGTCGCTCCTGCGCGCGTCGCAGCGCAAATCGACCTGGGACGCGATCCGCCACAGCAACGATGAAGTCCAGGGGTTGATCGTGCCGAAGCTGGTCGATGCCCTCGCACTCGGAGCCGGCCCGAAAGCGGAGCGCGCCGCGCTCGAATTCGAAGTGCTCGCCGCGTTGCAGTTGGTGCTTGGCATGCTGGTGAACAGCGTGTTGAACGACCCGGGGCCGCTGTCGCTGACAAGTCGCCGTCTTGCGCCTTACCTTCAGCGTCAGTTTCGCCGTTGCCTCGATCTGCCGGCAGCGTAGTATTTTTTTGCATGAAACGGAACAGGAATTCCGGTATCGATTGCGCTGGATGCCTTAAGCGACCTGCCCGCCATGCTGGCGGTGGGCGTGAGCAGCAAGGAAGTTGCGCTGGAGCAGTTGCAGGCGTTCTTCGCGTGTTTTGATCAACCGTCGCGACGCATGCCGGCACTTGCCGCACGATAACGCAGACGCACGGCGACGCGTCCCGACCCGACCCGACGCGAAAATGGAGGAGACATGGAAAAAATCTGGCTGAAATCGTACCCACCCGGCGTGCCCGCGGAAATCGACACCACACCGCACGGTTCGCTCGCCGGGCTGCTCGAAGCGGCCTTTCTCACGTTCGCGACGCGCACCGCGTTCGTCTGCATGGGGCGCGAGCTGTCCTACGCCGAACTCGACAACCGCTCGCGCGCACTGGCCGCGTGGTTCCAGTCGCAAGGTCTCGAACCTGGCGCGCGGATCGCCGTGATGCTGCCAAACCTGTTGCAGTATCCGGTGACGCTCGCCGCGATCCTGCGCGCCGGTTATGTCGTCGTGAACGTGAATCCGCTGTACACGGCGCGCGAACTGGAACATCAGCTGAACGACAGCGGCGCGCAGGCGATCGTGCTGCTCGACACCTTCCTGCCGACGTTCAACGCGCTTGGGCACAATACACCGGTGCGTCACGTGGTGGTGGCTTCGGCGGGCGGCCAGACGGACACAGCGTCTACTTCGCACGTGACGTTCGACCAGGCGCTTCAGCAGGGCGCGGATGCGCCCTTCACGCGCGTCGCCATCTCGCCCGACGACGTCGCCGTGCTGCAGTACACCGGCGGCACGACCGGCGTGTCGAAAGGCGCGACGCTGCTGCATCGCAACCTGATCGCGAACGTGCTGCAATCCGAAGCATGGCGCGAAGCGGCCCTGCGCGGCCGCGACGATATCGGGCAGTACGTCACGGTCGTCGCGTTGCCGCTGTATCACGTGTTCGGGCTCACCGTGTGCGGGCTGCTGTCGATGCGAACCGGCGGTCTCGGCATCCTGATTCCGAATCCGCGCGATATTCCCGCGATGGTTCGCACGCTGCGCGGCTTTGCGATCAACGCGTTTCCGGCGGTGAACACGCTCTTCAACGCGCTCGTCAACGATCCGGATTTCGCGTCGCTCGATTTCTCGAAGCTGGTTCAGGCGACGGGCGGCGGCATGGCCGTTCAGCAGGCCGTCGCGGCGCGCTGGCAGGCGGTGACGGGCGTGCCGATCGTCGAAGGTTACGGGTTGTCGGAGACGTCGCCTTCGGTCAGCACCAGTCCGCCCGGCGCGACGGCGTTCAGCGGCTCGATCGGCGTGCCGCTGCCGTCGACGGAAATCTCGATTCGCGACGACGACGGCCGCGAAATGCCGCTGGGCGAACCCGGCGAAATCTGCATTCGCGGGCCGCAGGTGATGGCGGGCTACTGGAACCGTCCGGAAGAAACGGCGAGCGTGATGACGCCCGACGGCTTCTTCCGCTCGGGTGACATCGGCGTGATGAACGAGCGCGGTTTCGTGAAGCTCGTCGATCGCAAGAAGGACATGATCATCGTGTCGGGCTTCAACGTGTATCCGAACGAGATCGAGGATGTCGTCGCGAAACATCCGGGTGTCTTCGAAGTGGTGGCGGTCGGCGTGCCGGATGCGCATTCGGGCGAAGTCGTGAAGCTCTTCATCGTCAGGAAAGATCCGGCGCTTTCGCAGACGGACATCTTCGCGTTCTGCGCGCAGCAGCTCACCGGTTACAAGCACCCGAAGCTGATCGAATTCCGCACCGAGCTGCCAAAGAGCGCGGTCGGCAAGATCCTGCGGCGCGCGCTGCGCGACGACGCCGGTTGAGCTGAGCGCCAGCGGCTTCGTGGGTTCCTTGGTACATTTACGTCCTCGACGTCACATGCAACAGGGGGTCTACGATGCGTCTGCTTCACACCATGCTCCGGGTCGGCAATCTCGACCGTTCGATCGCCTTCTATACCGAACTGCTCGGCATGAAAGTGCTGCGCCGCAACGACTATCCGGAAGGAAAATTCACGCTTGCGTTCGTCGGCTACGAAGACGAACGCGATGGCACCGTGCTCGAACTCACGCACAACTGGGACACGGAATCGTATGAGATGGGCACGGCGTTCGGCCATCTGGCCGTCGAAGTCGACGACGCCTACGCCGCGTGCGAAAAGATCAAGGCACAGGGCGGCACGGTCGTGCGCGAAGCCGGCCCGATGAAACACGGCACGACCGTCATCGCGTTCGTGACCGACCCGGACGGCTACAAGATCGAATTCATCCAGAAGAAACCGTAACGCCCACACGCTACACGCCACATGTGTAGCGCGGCAACAAAACAGAAGGCCCGCTTTGCAAGCGGGCCTTCTGCATGGTCGCGAGATTCGCGCGATGTTAAAGCGTGGGCAGCAATTCCGGCGGATGATGCTTGAGCGTTTGCCGCGCCTCGCGGAACTCGGGAAAGATCGACTCGACCGTTTCCCAGAATCGCGGGCTGTGGTTCATCTCGCGCAGATGCGCGAGTTCGTGCGCGACGACGTAATCGATGATCGAAAGCGGAAAGTGGATCAACCGCCAGTTAAGGCGGATGCGCCCGTCGCTGGAACAACTGCCCCAGCGCGTCGCTGCTGAAGACAACGCGTACGCGCGATAATCCACGCCGAGCTTCTCGGCATAGATCGCGAGCCGCTCGCCGAAAATCCGTTTCGCCTCGCTCTGCAGCCAGCCCTGCACGCGGTCCTTGATCTGCTGCGGATCGGCGTGCTGTGGCAACGGCAGCAGGAGCGCGGCGCTGCGTGCATCGAACGCGAGCGTGCCGCGTGAAGCCGCCAGCGTCACGCTGATGGGCTTGCCGAGATACGGCACCTGCGCACCATCTTTCCAGTCGACCTGCGGCAGCGCGCGCTGCTCGACGCGGTTCTGCCATTCGTTGAGCTTCGTGAAAATCCAGCGCTGCTTTTCGGTGATGGCCGTTTCGATATCGGCGAGCGTGACCCAGCGCGGCGCGGTGATCATGAGACCCGTGCTGTCGATCGCGAAACCGATCGACCGGCGCGCCGAGCGCTTCAACAGATAGTGGAGCGTCTGCGAACCGAGGGTGAGGCTGCGCAGCTTCGTGCCGTCGGGCGCGTACAGGGCGCCCGGTTTCTGTGACGAAGGCGGCGTCAGAGAGGAGGGCGGTGACGCGGGGGAGGGCGGCATCGGGACGGCCGGCTCGGCAAAGAGCGGCAGATCGAGTTGCCGGCTATCGAGCGCCGCGGCGGGCTGCGGCTTGGGAGACTTCGGCATCGGCTTCGGCTTCGCGCTATACGCCACGTGATGGCGTGGGGCGCGTCAGATTCGGGCAGCGGCAGGCGTGCTTTGCGCAGCGCTGTACGCAGCAGGATCGATGCGACGCATTTCCGCTTCGATCCACGTTTCGACGCGCGTGTTCACTTCGTCGGGCGTGAGCCCCGTTGTCTCAATCGGCTTGCCGATCGACACTGTGACTATACCCGGATATTTGATGAACGAGTTGCGCGGCCACACGCGGCCCGCGTTGTGCGCGATCGGCACGACCGGTGCGCCGCTCGCGATCGCAAAGCGTGGGCCGCCCGTCTTGTACTTGCCCTGCTTGCCCGTCGGCGTACGCGTGCCTTCCGGGAACATGATGACCCATGCGCCTTCGGCCATGCGTGCCTTGCCCTGTCTGATCACGGAGTCGAACGCGTACTTGCCTTCCTTGCGATCGATGTGAACCATCTTCAGCATGCCGAGCGCCCAGCCGAAGAACGGCACGAAGAGCAGTTCGCGCTTGAACACATAGCAAAGCGGTCGCGGCATCAGCGCCGGAAACGCGAGCGTTTCCCACGCCGACTGATGCTTCGACAGCAGCACGGCGGGGCCGTCGGGCAGATTCTCGAGACCTTCGATCCGGTAGCGGATGCCGGTCAGCCAGCGCGCGACGTGCAGCGTCGACCTGCACCAGCCCGCGGCCATCCAGTAGCGGTTGTCGG
Source organism: Paraburkholderia sartisoli (assembly GCF_900107685.1). GTDB lineage: Bacteria > Pseudomonadota > Gammaproteobacteria > Burkholderiales > Burkholderiaceae > Paraburkholderia > Paraburkholderia sartisoli. The sequence goes on from NZ_FNRQ01000001.1 coordinate 334,209, forward strand.
CACGCATGAACGGAAACGCGATGAAGCACGCGGTTGCGTACGGCACGGTGAATACGACGAAATAGATCAGCAACAGGAGCGAACGGATAAAGCGCATCGGTGTGGTCAATCCATGAAAGTGACGCGTATGGGCCGCATCACTCGAGTTCTTCTGACAGGAAGTCGAGCGCGAACGCACGCAGGTCATCATGCACGATCGTGCCTTCTGGCAGGCCGCCCGCGGCGAGCGTTTTCTTGCCCTTGCCGGTCAGCACCAGATGCGGAACAAAACCGAGCGCCGCGGCCGCCTGCAGATCGCGCAGCGAATCGCCGACGCACGGCGTGTCTTCCGGATCGATCTCGAAGCGCTCGGCGATCATCTTCAGCATGCCGGGCTTCGGCTTGCGGCATTCGCATTGATCTTCCGCCGTATGCGGACAGAAGAACACGGCGTCGATGCGGCCGCCGACTGCCGCGACCATCTTGTGCATCTTCAGATGCATCGCGTTCAGCGTGTTCATGTCGAAAAGGCCACGCCCGATGCCCGACTGGTTCGTCGCGACCGCGATGCGATATCCCGCCTGCGTGAGGCGCGCGATCGCTTCGAGCGCGCCCGGCAGCGGGATCCATTCGTCTGGCGATTTGATGTACGCATCCGAATCGGCGTTGATCACGCCGTCGCGGTCGAGCACTACGATTTTTTTCACGCTGGTCGGCATGATGTGGCGCTCAGGTGGCGAGCCGCGAAATATCGGCGACGCAGTTCATCTGCTGATGCAGTGTACCGAGGAGCGCCAGACGGTTCGCGCGCAACGCCGGGTCTTCGGCGTTGACCATGACATCGTTGAAGAACGCATCGACCGGTTCGCGCAACGCGGCAAGCGCGGTGAGCGCGCCCGTGTAGTTGCGCCCGGCGAGTTGCGCCTGCACGCGTGGCGCAACCTGTTCGAGCTGCGCGTACAACGCCTTTTCGGCCGGTTCGATGAAGAGCGCGGGCTGCACGCCACCCGCCGTCGCGCCTTCCGACTTCTTCAGGATGTTCGAGATCCGCTTGTTCGCCGCCGCGAGCGAGGCCGCTTCGGCGAGCGCCGCGAATTCGCGCACCGCGTCGAGCCGCGCGACGATGTCGTCGAGGCGCGTCGGGTTCAGCGCAAGCACCGCATCGATTTCGCCTGCCGCATGGCCGCGTTCGCGCAGGAGACCCTTCAGGCGATCCATGCTGAATTCGTAGATCGCCGCCGTCGAATCGGCGACGTTCGGCACCGATGCGAACTGCGCATACGCCGCGCGCAGCAGTTCGACGAGGTCCACCGGCAACTGCTTCTCGACGAGGATACGCAGCACGCCCAGCGCATGACGGCGCAGCGCGAACGGGTCTTTTTCGCCGGTCGGTTGCAGGCCGATGCCCCAGATGCCGACGAGCGTTTCGAGCTTGTCCGCGAGCGCGACGATCGTGCCGGTGGGGGTGGCCGGCAGCGCATCGCCCGAGAAACGCGGCTGATAGTGTTCCGAGCACGCGAGCGCGACTTCTTCCGGCTCGCCGTCGTGGCGCGCGTAGTACGTGCCCATCGTGCCCTGCAGTTCCGGGAATTCGCCGACCATGTCGGTGATCAGGTCGGCCTTCGCGAGACGCGCCGCGCGCTTTGCGAGCGCGACGTCGGCGTTCAGCATGCCGGCGATCGCGCCAGCCAGCGCTTCGACGCGTTCGACGCGTTGCAGCGCCGAGCCGAGCTTGTTGTGATACACGACGTTCGCGAGCAGCGGCACGCGATCGGCGAGCGGCTTCTTCTTGTCCTGCGTGAAGAAGAACTTCGCATCGGCAAGACGCGGACGCACCACGCGCTCATTGCCCTCGATGATGTCGCCCGGCGTCTTCGTCTCGATGTTCGAGACGATCAGGAAACGCGAGCGCAGCTTGCCCGCCGCATCGGTGAGCGCGAAGTACTTCTGGTTCGTCTGCATCGTGAGGATCAGGCATTCCTGCGGCACCTGCAGGAATTCGTCCTCGAAGTTGCAGGCGTACACAGCCGGCCATTCGACGAGCGACGTCACTTCGTCGAGCAGCGCTTCGGGCATCACGACCTGATCGCCTTCAGCCTGCGCGAGTAGATGCGTGCGGATCGTTTCCTTGCGCTCCGCGAAATTCGCGATCACGCGGCCCTTGTGCATCAGCGTTTCCGCGTAGGCGTCAGCGTGCTGGATCTGCACGAAACCTTCCGACAGGAAGCGATGGCCGAGCGTCGTGTCGTCGGCGTCGACGCCGAGGGCGCTGACCGGCACGACCGTGTTGCCATGCAATGCGGTCAGACGATGTGCCGGACGCACGAACTGCACGTTGGCACCGTCGGGACGCTGATACGTCATGACCTTCGGGATCGGCAGCTTTGCCAGCGTTTCGTCGAGCGCGGCCTGCAGGCCTTCGGCGAGCGTGGCGCCAGGTGCCGCATAGCGCAGGAAGAACGCTTCGGCCTTGCCGTCCGGTGCGCGTTCGAGATCGTGTACCGGGAAATCGGGGAAGCCGAGCGCCGCGAGTTTCTTCGCGAGCGGCGCGGTGGGCTGGCCGTCCTTGTCGAGCGCCACGGAGACGGGCAGCACCTTCTCGCGCACGTGTTTTTCAGGCGCGACGTCGCGCACGTTCTGGATGACGATCGCGAGACGCCGCGGCGTGGCGTAACGTTCGAACGACGGCTCGCCGTCGATCAGGTCGCGCGCCGCGAGGCGCTGCGCGATGCCTTCGGCGAATGCGTCGCCGAGACGCGCGAGCGCTTTCGGCGGCAGTTCCTCGGTCAGCAGTTCGACGAGCAGGGTGTGTTGGGGATGAGTCATGTGTTCGTGGTCTCGTCAGTCCTGATCGATCTTGCGTTCGACTTTGAGCGGCGGCGCCCAGGCGGGCATCGCGGCGTCCTGTGCATCGGTGGTGAGGCCGGGCACGCCGTGTACCGGATTGCCGAGCATCGGGAAGCCGAGCTTTTCGCGCGAATCGTAGTAGGCCTGGGCAACGAGACGCGACAGCGCGCGGATGCGGCCGATATACGCCGCGCGCTCTGTCACGGAAATCGCGCCGCGCGCGTCGAGCAGGTTGAACGTGTGGCCGGCCTTCAGCACGAGCTCGTACGCGGGCAACGCGATCTGCGCGTCGATCATGCGCTTCGCTTCCGCTTCGTAGCTGTTGAAGAACGTGAACAGCAGATCGACGTTCGCGTGTTCGAAGTTGTACGTCGACTGCTCGACTTCGTTCTGGTGATACACGTCGCCATACGTGAGGCGACGCATTTCCGGACCGTTCGGGCCTTGTTCTTCCCATTCGGTCCAGACGAGGTCGTACACGTTCTCGACCTTCTGCAGATACATCGCGAGACGCTCGAGCCCGTAGGTGATTTCGCCGAGCACCGGCTTGCAGTCGAGACCGCCCACCTGCTGGAAATACGTGAATTGCGTGACTTCCATGCCGTTCAGCCAGACTTCCCAGCCAAGACCCCATGCGCCGAGCGTCGGGTTTTCCCAGTCGTCCTCGACGAAACGCACGTCGTTCTGCTTCAGGTCGAAGCCGAGCGCTTCGAGCGAGCCTAAGTACAGGTCGAGGATGTTTTCCGGCGCGGGCTTCAGCACGACCTGATACTGGTAGTAGTGCTGCAGACGGTTCGGATTTTCGCCATAGCGGCCGTCTTTCGGCCGGCGCGACGGCTGGACGTACGCGGCGCGCCACGGCTCGGGGCCGATCGCGCGCAGGAACGTGTGAACGTGGGACGTGCCCGCGCCGACTTCCATGTCGATCGGCTGGAGCAGCGCGCAACCCTGCTTGTCCCAGTAGGATTGCAGCGTCAGGATGATTTGCTGAAACGTGAGCATGAAGTGCCTTTCAGGCATAAGGGCCACGCCGCGGGCGCCAGGGCACGCAGGAGGGTGGCCGTGAGCAAAGTGCCAAGTCATGGATTTTAACGGAAAGGGCGCTGGGTGCGTCCTTTTACGTTATTGGTGAGTGGCAGGCCATTTTCGACTTCTACAGACGATCCGGTGATCGAGTCGCCGTCCTGACATGCCTGCGTTTGCGCGAACTGCGTGGGCTCGGTACCCGTGCGATCGATCATTCGCTGATGCAACCGGACCATGCACGACTCCATTCGCCCTTGCCGCTTTACACCGGCGACGTATTGACCGGTACCGTCGACCGTCTGCGCCGCGAAGAAATAACCGAACTGGGCGCGATGCGCCAACTGCCGACCACGCGCGAAAGAGCGATCGCCGCGAGATAGTCGAGCGGGAAGGTGGGGGATATGAAGCTCCCTTGAGAATGAATGACGATGGATGCGTCAAGCGCGCGTCGGAGCGAACCCACGCACGGGCACGTGGCGCTGAATGCATGCACGTCCGCATACAGGCAATGATGGTTGTCGAGCGCGTTGTCGTCGATTGTTGCATCGACAGCGGAGCCAGCCGCACGTTCGGCGGCACTGCCAACGAGTCCGCGCATGAGCGCTCATGTGGCTGAACATCACGTCGCTGGCGGAAATCGTAATCGGTCTGTCTGTCGCGGCGCGACGGTGCCAACAAACCCGCTGTACGTCGTAACGGCCCGCGACGGAAATTCTTTAGGTTTTCATATGTGAAAAAGCGTGAATTTCGAGATTTTCTACTTTGGAGTGTGGCCACGCTTATGCTACTTTCGCGTTTCGAAAAGTAATTCGTAGTATGAAATAGTCAATAAAATGTAAAAAATCCGGACAACGGACGATGAATAATCATATCTACCGGCTTGTGTTCAGCAGGCCGCGGGGCATGCTGGTCGCTGTCGCCGAAACGGCTGTTGCGACAGGCAAAGCAGATCGGGGTGAAACCACCGCGCATCGTTCTTCCACGCGCCCGGCGGTTTCGCTGTTCATGTTGCGGCACGCGGCACTGGGTGCATTGATGCTGGCCGGTGCGGTGACGGCGGTACATGCGCAGATTGTGCCGGGTGGCACCAACGCGCCGTCGGTGATCCAGACACAGAACGGTCTGCCACAGGTCAATGTGAACAGACCGTCGGGCGGCGGGGTATCGATGAATACCTATAGCCAGTTCGACGTTCAGAAAAGCGGGGCGATCCTCAATAACTCGCCCACAGTCGTGAACACGCAGCAGGCGGGCTATGTCAACGGCAATCCGAATTTCGGCCCGGGCCAGTCCGCACGCATCATCGTCAATCAGGTCAACAGCCTCAATCCATCCCAGCTACGGGGTTACGTAGAGGTGGCAGGCAGCCGGGCAGAGGTGGTGGTGGCAAACCCATCAGGTCTGGTGATCGACGGGGGCGGATTTATCAACACCAGCCGCGCGATCCTGACGACTGGTGTTCCTCAGTTTGATGGAAGTGGCGCACTCACGGGCTTCGATGTTTCGGGTGGACTGGTGGCGGTTCAGGGACAGGGGCTGAACGCGTCTAACGTTGATCAGGTGGACCTGATTGCCCGCGCCGTGCAGGCAAACGCAGCGATCTACGGCAACACGCTGAATGTCGTCACGGGCGCGAACCACGTCGATCACGATACGCTCGCGGCAACACCGATCGCGGGGAGCGGCGCCGCTCCTTCGGTTGCGATTGACGTGAGCCAGCTCGGCGGCATGTATGCGAACCGGATTTTTCTTGCCAGTAACGAACATGGCGTGGGCGTTTCGAACGAAGGTGTCATTGCCGCTCAGGTGGGCGACCTGACACTCACCACGCAAGGTCGTCTTGTGCTGTCGGGCCGCACCACCGCAAGCGGCAATATGGCGCTCTCGGCCACCGGTGGGCTCGACAATAGCGGCACCACATACGCACAGCAGGGCATATCGATCAATACCGCCGCGGACCTCACGAACAGCGGCACGCTCGCCGCGCAGCAGAATACGACTGTCAACGCGGGCACCGTCGCCTCGACTGGCACGCTTGGCGCCGGGATCAACACCGACGGTTCGATTGCGAACGCAGGCGACCTGAACGTGTCCGCATCCGGCGTGCTGTCGGCGACGGGCCACAACGCGGCGGGCGGCAACGCGTCCCTTTTTGGGGCGTCAATGAACCTCGCGGGCGCTCAGACGTCGGCCAACGGTAACCTCGCCCTCAGCGCGGGCGCGGGCGATCTGAACCTCACGGGTGCTACTACCACCGCAGGCGGCACGCTGTCAGCGAACGCGCAGGGGACGTTGACGAATGACAACGGTGCGCTTGCCGCGTCCGGCGGGCAAACGATTGTGGCTGGCGCCCTGTCGAACGCGGGCGGCCAGATCATTTCGCAGTCGACACTCGACATCCATACCGCTGGCGCCGTAAACAACCGCCAGGGCATCCTCCAGGCGGCCGGGCATGAGAATGTCAATGCCGCCTCGCTCGACAATACGGCAGGCCGTGTTGTTTCGTTAAACGCGGACGGGTTGGGCGTGAGCACGAGCGGCGCGCTCGTCAATGCGACGGGCACCACGGCCACAGGCGCAACAGGCGGCGTCATCGGCGGCAACGGTGCGCTGGACCTGTCCGCAGCCTCGATCTCGAACCAGGGGCAAATCGACGCAAGCGGTAACGCAAGCGTGCGCGCCCAGTCGCTGGTCAACGATGCTGGCAGCATCGCCGCAGGCGGCAATCTCGCCATGACGGTCAGCGGGGCGCTCAGCAACCGCAGCGGTACGCTCTCAGGTTCTGACACGTCGGTGTCGGCCGTCTCGGTGGACAACACCACGGGCACGATCGAAGGCGACCAGCTGGCCCTTTCGACCACAGGTGACCTCGTCAATCGCAATGGCGGCAACATCCGCCAGTACGGAAGCGCCGACCAGAGCGTTTCCGTCGGCGGCACGCTTGACGATACGGGCGGCACGATCGCGTCCAATGCGAATAACCTCAACGTATCAGCGCAGTCACTCACGAACGACAGCGGGATAATCCAGCACGCCGGCACGGGGACACTCACTGTCACGACGCTGGGCGCATTGTCGAACGTCAACGGGCAGATCGCGACCAATGGTGCGCTCAACACACAGGCCGCAAGCCTGGACAACACGACGGGCAGCATATCTGCGCAGGATGCGATGACGCTCGATGCGGGCAATGGCGTCATGAACCACGGCGGCACGCTTTACGGGCAGGCTGGTCTGACGGCGACCACGCAGGGCGCGTTCGACAACAGCGCGGGCTCCGTGCAAACAGGCGGCAATCTGTCGGTGATGGCCGGCGGCGCGCTCTCGAATGCGAATGGCACGATTTCGGCGAACGGAGCGCATGGCGCGGCGACTGTTTCGGCCGCGAGCATCGATAACACCTCCGGCATGCTCACGAACAGCGGCGATGGCTCGACCGCGGCCACGGCGGTCACTGGCATCACGAATACCGGCGGCACGCTGGGCGGTAACGGAGACGTGACGGTTGACGCGCAGACGCTCACCAATACCGCAAACGCGAAGCTTGTCGCGGGCGGCGCAGCTAACCTGAACGTGTCGGGTGGCCTCAATAATTCGGGCGGTACGATATACGGCGGCACGGCGCTGAACATCAACCAGTCCGGCGCCACGGTGACAAACGATGGTGGCACGCTCGAAGGTAGCCAGGACATATCGGTGCAGGTCGCATCGCTTTCCAACGCAGGTGGTGCGATCAGGGCCAACCGGGACATCACGGCGAGTGGCGCGATGAGCGGTGACGGCGTGATGGCAGCGGGTGGCAACCTGTCGCTGACGGCCACCGGCGACTACACCAACAGCGCATCAAACAGCCTGCATGCGGACGGTAACCTGTCGGTCGCGGCGACAGGGACGCTCACGAACAGCGGCGCGCTTGCCGCAGGCGGCGCCACGACAGTGTCCGGCGCGAGCGTGGTCAACCAGGCCGGCGCCGATATCGACGGCACAACCACGACAGTCAACGCGTTGGGCTCGCTCATTAACGCGGGCCGTATCGAGGGCAACACGGTCACGACGAACAGCTCGACGCTTGCCAACACGGGCACGGTGATCGGCAATACCGTGCAGGTCAATGCCAGCGATGTGCAGAACAGTGGTGCTGCGGCCGTGATCGCGGCCGCACAGACGCTGAAAATCCACGCGTCCAATTCAGTATCGAACACCGATGGTGCATTGATCTACAGCGCGGGGAACCTCGAAATCGCAAAGGACGGTGTGCGCGATGGGTCGGGCATGCTCGCGGACCAGACCGGCACCCTCACGAACAGTGCCTCGACGATCGAGGCGGCGGGTGACATCGACATTGCCGCGCACACCGTCAACAACCTTCGCACGGGCGTCGTTACGCAGGCCGGCGCCGCGCAGAATACCGGCTCCACAACGCTTACGCTCTGGACGGGGGGCATGTCGATCGATGAACTCGGCTCCTACCAGAGTTCGGTGTACTCGCAGTGGAACTGGAATCCGGGCGGCATCGGCACGGAGAGCATCGGCAAGCTTGCGCAGCCCATTACGGTGACGGTGCCCAAATCGCAGGTCACGAACCTGGATGCGACGGCCCAGACGTTTTCACTTACGCAGCCGTTGACCGACACGTACGTCAGTGCCTCAACTCCGCTGGTTCAGGTTTGCAACAGTCACGACTTTTGCCACTACGAAAACACCAGCGCGACGCGCACCATCACGAACAATGCGACCCAGTGGTACAACAGCATCGCCGATAACGGCAGCACGTACACGATCACGTTCTGGCCGGACTACAACCCCAGCACGAACATCCGCCCGGACCAGGTGTCGATGCGCTATGACCTGGGCACCGACAGCCACGACTACGCCGAGATGTCGCGCACGGTGACGACGACTGGCACCACCGACCAGCTCGTGAGCGCGGGCACGCAGGCCACTCTCCGGGCGCAGGGCGCGATCCGTATCAACTCGGACGGCGGCGCCATCAACAATGCCTCGTCAACGATGGCTGCGGGCGGTGATCTCATCCGTCGCGCCACGGGCGGCAGCGTGAACGACACGGGTACGGTGCTGCAGCAGACCATCACGCAGGATGCGCAGTCGACCTACTACTGGCACCAGAAGACAGGCGGCGACTCCGATACAAAGGTTGTCGACGACGGCATCACGCAGAGTACGACGACCGTGGCGGCGCTGCCCGCGATCGCGACGGCCAATGGCGCGGTGCAGACCGGCGCACAGACCATTAATGTCGCAAGCGTCAATCGCGTTGGCCAGACCGTGAGCGGCTCCGGCGTGACCGGCGGCGACGCGACGGGCACGCAGCTCGGCAACCTGTCGGGACAGACGCATCGTCCGCAGACCCTGGGTAGCGCCTCGGGTGGCATTCCGAACCTGACGTTGCCCGTGAACGGGCTGTACACATACCAGACGTTGCCCGGCTCGACGTACCTGATCGCAACCGATCCGCGCCTGACAAGCTACAGCAGTTTCATCTCGAGCAACTACATGCTCAGCGCGCTTGGCCTGAATCCGCAAACCACGGAGAAGCGGCTGGGGGATGGCGCCTATGAAGAGCAACTGGTGATGGACCAGGTCACGCAACTGACCGGTCGCACGTTTCTGGGTTCGTACACCGACAATCTCGACGAATACACGGCGCTGATGAACAACGGCGTCGCGTATGCGAAGGCGTTCGATCTGACCCCGGGCGTCGGGCTGACTGATGCGCAGATGCAGCAGCTTACGACCGACATGGTCTGGCTCGTGTCGCAGACCGTGACCTTGCCGGATGGCACGCAGCAGACCGTGCTGGTGCCCAGGCTCTATCTGGCACAGGGCGACACCGTCGACCTGCAGGATAGCGGTGCAATCGTCGCGGGTAACGCGGTGAGCCTGAACGCCACGGGCGACGTGAGCAATAGCGGCCACATCGTGAGCGACGTGGCGACGACCGTGCTCGGCAACAACATCGTCAACAGTGGCGTGATCGGCAGTAGTGGCACGACGACGGTCGCGGCTGTTCAGGATGTGCGCAATGTGAGTGGCCGTATCGGTGGTGCCGAAACCGTGGTGCTGGCCGGGCGGGATGTGGTCGACGAAACGGCGACCTCCAACGTTTCGAACACGCTGCACGAGGGCGGCTTCACTTCAAGCGCGTCTTCCCAGAGCACGCAGGCGACCGGCACGATCTCGGCGTCTGACAATGCGGTGGTTCTGGCCGGGCGTGATGTGAACCTTGCCGGTGCGGCGATCCAGTCGGGCAACAACACATTCGTCGGTGCGGGTCGGAATATCAATGTTGGCACGACGACGTTGGCGGCAACGCAGGACGCGGGCACCAACGACGGGCTGAATGGCGGCCATGACGGCACGACGAAGAATGTCGGTAGCACGATCACGACGGGCGGCAGCTTCACGAGTGTGTCGGGCGGCGACACCACGCTCACCGATGCCACAGTGAAGTCGGGTAGCGATGCGACGCTGATCGCGGCGAACAATCTGACGGTGACGGCGGCGACAGATACGCATTCCCACAATGAGCAGTCGCTTGGCGGACCCCTGTCGAAGCACACGAGTTCGAGCTACGACGAGACGGTACAGGGCAGCAACCTGAACGCCGGCAACAACCTGACGCTGGGCGCGGGCCAGACGGCGACTGCTTCCGGGCTGCTATCGCAGTATCACGTGAGTGTGGCCGGGGATGCGCCGGGCGGCGGTGGCAATCTGTCGGTGCTGGGTTCTAGCGCAACGACCGGTTCCACGGCTGCGGACGGTACGACAAACGGTGGCGTGACCACGCTCGCTGCAACTGGCGACGTGACGATCGGCTCGGTGAGCGAAACCCACGATTCGCAGAGCTGGTCGCATACGGATCACTCGGGTTTCCTGTCGAGCGACAAAACGACTGACCGGACGTCCTCGCACACGGTTGATGCGGCCGGCTCGACCGTCTCGGGCGATACGGTGAGCGCAATGGCCGGCCACGACCTGACAATCGCGGGGTCGACCGTCGCTTCGACGAACGACATGGCGCTGTCGGCCGGACACGACCTGACGATCACGACCACGCAGGACACGAGCGAGAGCAGCCATTTTCATGAGGAAACGAAGTCGGGGCTTGGTGCGACCGGCGGGGCGGGTATTTCGTATGGCACGAGCGATACGAAGGACACGACGAACGACAGTTCGGTGGCGCAGAACGGCAGTCTGGTCGGCAGCACGAACGGCAGCGTGAGGATGACGGCGGGCAACAACCTGCACATCACCGGCAGCGACGTGATCGCGGCGCAGGATGTAACGGGTACGGCGGCGAACGTGATCATCGATGCGGCGACCGGCACGAATCATCACGACGAAACGCAGGAGACGAAGACGAGTGGATTTACGCTCGGTATAGGCGGGTCCGTGGGACAGGCGATCTCCAGCGCAGTTGACCAGGCTCACGCCGAGGGCGACAGTCAGGATGGGCGTGCCAAGGCGCTGCACGCGATCGCGGCGGTGGGCAATGCGGGGGATGCAGCCGGGCAGCTCGCTTCGGGGGGCACGCCGGACGTGAGCATCGAGTTGAGCTGGGGGACGAGCCAGTCGAAGAACACCTTCACGGAAGACCAGGCGACGCAGACAGGCTCGACCGTGAAAGCAGGCGGCACGGTGGCGTTCACGGCGACTGGTAACGACACGCCGGGCAGCGGCAACATCACTATTGCAGGCTCGGACGTGAGCGGAAAGGACGTTGCGCTGACTGCAAAAGACCAGGTGAATCTGCTGAACTCGACGAACGCGGATTCGACCCGTAGCACCAATAAATCGAGCAGCGCGAGCGTTGGCGTGTCGTATGGCACCAAAGGCTGGGGTGTATCGGCCTCGATGTCCAATGCCCATGGCGACGCGAATTCGGATGCGGCAACCCAGAACAACACGCATGTGACGGCGAGCAATGCCGTGTTGATCGTCTCGGGCGGCGACACGAACATCATCGGTGCGGATGTGAGCGGCAAGCACGTGTCGGCGGATGTGGGCGGCAACTTGAATATCGCATCGATACAGGACACGACGCAGAGTAGCGCCCATCAGGAAAGCACGAGCGGCGGGTTCAGCATCAGCCAGGGCGGCGGCAGCGCGAGCTTCAGCAGCCAGCACGGCAGCGCGAGCGGCAGCTATGCGGCGGTCAGCGAGCAGGCGGGGATTCAGGCGGGCACCGGCGGTTTCGACATCAACGTGAAGGGCAACACGGACCTGACGGGGGCGTACATTGCGAGCGATGCGGACCCCACGCGTAACACGCTCACCACAGGCACCTTGACGTATTCGAACATTCAGAATCACTCGGATTACAGTTCGTCGACGAGCGGTTTCAGCGCCAGTACACAGGGCGCCACGCCCATGATCGGTCAGTCCGACAGCGGCCATTCGAGTGCCACGGCGAAGAGCGCCGTCAGCCCGGGCACGATCACCCTGACCAACGCAGCGGGCCAGACACAGGACGTCGCCAGTCTGAATCGCGATACGTCGAGCCTGAACGGGACGGTCGCGAAGCTGCCGGATGTGAGCACGGTGCTGGGGAAAGAGACCGATGTGATGAACGCGGCGAACGCGGCTGGCGAGGCAGTGGCGAAGGATGTTGGGACCTATGCGGACTATCGTGAGAAGTCGGCGAAGGACGGTGCGAAAGCGGCAAACCTGCTGGGGGAAACAGACCAGGCCGCTCAATACCAGCAGGACGCGGCGGACTGGTCGGAAGGTGGTGCGGATCGTGTTGGTATGCACATTGTTGCGGGTGCGGTGATTGGCGGACTGGGTGGAGGCGGGGCCATCGACGCGCTGGGTGGTGCAGCCGGTGCGGGCCTGTCTGCGACGCTGGCGCCGAAGCTGAATGATCTGAGCCAGACGATTGCGGATGCGGATCCGACCGGCAATGCCACCGTCGACCGAATGCTGGGGCAGGGTATTGCAAACGTCGTGGCCGGAGCGGCGGGGGCGGCCGTGGGTGGCAATGCGGGTGCCTTTACCGCGTCGAATACGGACATGTACAACCGGCAGTTGCATCAGAGCGAATACGACCTCGCCAAGAAGGAAGCTAAGTTGGTCGCACAGCAACTCGGTATTTCGGTTGAAGATGCTGAAGGCCGAATCGTTGCGGAGTTGCAGCGTAACGTTGATGGGCAGACGGCACAGGCTGACGGTGGTGTGCATGACTACCAGGTGCGATCTATCCTTGGTTGCCAGATGCTTGAGTGCAATGCGTCATCGATCGATCCGAACTACTGGAATCACGGATATAACTCCCAGTACATAGCATCGAATCAGGTCGCGTACACACTTGGTCTTTCGCAAGGCACCAACGGGCAAACGTACAATGGCCTCGTTACGAGTAATGTGCAGAACAACCCGATAAGTACTGCGATTGCTGGCGCAGGGATGATTGGATTGGGTACTGTGACCGGCGCGGGGCTCGCTACATTGGGGATGATGGGCGCAGGTTCCACAATAGGGATGGCTGCAAATGGCGGTGTCCAGTTGTACAACAGCCAGCCGTTCGACTGGGCGGGTTTCGGAATGGCGGGTCTGACTGGCGGCGCTTCTACCGGAATGGGATTTATACCCGCATTGCTTATCAATACCGGCGGAGCGCTGGCTAGCTCGGCAATCGCCGGTCAGAACCCGAATGGTTCGATGGCAGGCGCGGCTGCGGGAACGGCTGTGGGCTATCCACTTGGCGCCGCTGCTGAGTCTGGTCTCAACAAGGCGTTGAATCCGTGGTATCGCCAGGAATGGATAGATATTGGGATCGGGATTTCAAAGTATGTGCCGGAGAGCCTAATTCCATCGTGGGCTGGTGCCGCCTTGGGCGGTGTTGCGCAGGAGAAGGCCGGGGGAGCGGTGCAAAACAAAGTAGATGGAGCCACCAATAAATGAAGCCCAAGACTAGCTTCGAACTGTTTCGCTGGATGTACTACGTGTTGCTCTGGCTAATTGTTATGGGACTTGGCGTCGCCATCATTGAGCTGGCAGTTGGCCCTGCCCTTCAATGGCTATTGAATGACATTCCCTACCGGCTGCCCACATGGGAGCGTGCAGGCCGGATGACCTTGTTCATTGTATTCATGGGCTTCTTTGCGGGCACAGTGACGTGGTTTTGCGAAAAGAAGGCGTCTGGCCGATAAATCCGGGCGAATCATCGACATGTACAACCGGCAGCTACATCCGGACGAGCGGCAATGGGCGAAAGATAACGCCAAACAGTTTGCACAGTTCTACGAGGACAAGACCGGCCAGTCGATCACGGCGGATCAGGCGCAGAACATGTTGCTGGCGAACGGTTACCGTCTGGTCGATGCAGCAGCAAGCAAGGGGCCTGGTGGCGACGCGACTTATTAGCCAGAACAGCAACGGACTGTTCACGGCGACGCCGGCGGAGTACAACAGTCCGTTCCTGTATGGCAATAGCAATCACTCATTGACGCCGGAGCAGGCGGCACTTCCAGGGGCGGTTGCTAATCCGGCTGCGGGTCTCGCCGCTGCGGCGCTGATAACGGGCGGTCTTGCTGCGGGTCCGGCGTTGGCCGCTTTGCCAGGTGCACCAATCTTTAGTGCGAGCGGCATTCTAGGTTCGGGTACGTGGGTCTCGCCGGTTGGGACAGGGTTGATCAGTGCGGGTTCGCAATACCTTCAGAATGGGACGATCAACCCGGTGGACCTGGCAACCAGCTTTGGTACCGGCATGGCAGGTGCATATGGCGGGCTGGCGTGGAATGTGTTTGTGAACGGCGCGGGTGGTGCGGCAGGTACGGCGATCAATAACGTTGTATATGGCAAGAACGACAGCATCATTGGATCGGGCATTACAAGTGGCGCGTTTAGCACGGTTGGTTACGGCGCAGGTTTGCTTACGGGGAACACGATCAATTCGGCGATGCGACCAACTATTGATAACGCAGGATCTTGGGTTAGCACTGGGGTTTGGTCAGGCGGTGGCTACAATATTTTTAACCCAAACAATACGGCAGTTATCGGTGCAGGATTCCTTGGCGGAACGATGCAGGAAATCATACAAAGCACAATCAGCAATATGCAAAAACCAGGGAGCGGGAAATGATTGGCCGATTAGCCGTGGTGTTCTTGCGCACGAGTTGTATTTGGTTGGTTGCGTGTTCGATCGCGTGGGTTGGAGGCAGTTACCTGTACGCTACTTTTAATGGCTTACATTACTCTCCGGGATTGCGTGATGTAGCTGCTGTAGTTCGACTTGCTTTCTTCATATCGCTAGCATTTGCGCTGATGGCCTGGATGAAAATACGGAGTTGACAACAACCCCGGCGCTGGCCGGGGTTGTTGTTTGCGAGTGTTGTTCAGTTGCGTCTGCTGAGTCGTTGCCGCGTATGGGCCCAGTAATGCTATTTTTAGCGTCGGGGACGGTAGTACTGATGCGTCGAGCGCGAGCAATTCAACAAATCAGTCGGGGAAATCCGATCCAGCAAACACTAAAGTTCCGTCTTCGATCCTGGGTCGTGATGGAAAGTTACCGGCCGGGATTGGCGGGACGGGTACGCCGATCCCGATGGAGCCGACCAGCAACCCTAGCGCAACAGCAGAGCAATTCGCAAAGGCGGCGTTCAACGGTCAGATGCCGGTCAAGGTCGTGAATAACATTACGGGCGAAGGGAGTTGGGTTGCTATCATGCCCGACGGAACAGCCATTACTTATCGACCTGCGGGACAGGCTTCCACAGCAACGGCGACAACTACGGCGACCGTTGAAATCAACAGCGCAGCGGTTAGAAACATCAACAATGGCAATGTGGCTAAGTTCAAATTTCCCGGCGAGTGAGGAGCCAATGTTCTCGTTTCCAGCTAATAGTTACCAGCGGCAACTCATTGTTGCTGCTCTAGATGACTTCACGCCGAATGCAGCCTTTCCGGATTTTTTGGGTGGGCAGTATGGGTCCAATCCTGAAGTATGGAAGCAAGCGGTATTGGACTTTCTTTGCATCAATCTAAGGTGTGGGCTTATTGAAGCTACGCACAGACCTGAGCTTTCGCAACGCCGAGATGTGCAAGCACTCGAAGTCCTCTTGAGGCAGGGGGATATGGAGAATGGGTTGCCGACCGATATCGTTTGGGACGCTTTGTACTTCAATGGAACAGAAAAGCTCAACGCATTGCTCGAAGGCATAGGTATGCGGACGTGGGATGCGGTCGCGCGTGGTCCAGATTCGTGTTTGATTTCTGAGTTAGCAAATCTCTATGCGAATAGTGCGAATAGTTGGTCGGGGTATGTGCCCGGTAATGCGATACTCAAAAACGGTGGTGATAGCGATGTTCAACAAGAACCTTATGACGAGATTGAGCGATTGATGAGTGAATCGCTCGCGCAAGTTGAAAGAGAAATATCTGAACGAGATCGCAACGACGTCGCCGAATATATTGAGTTTGGTGAATATGGCGTGGCTTATGAGTTGCTGACTTGTGTTCTTGACAAGCAGCAGATCGTCTACCCGGCACCATTAAATATCGCTGGGAAGATGATGGGTATGAGTCGCTAACGTAACAAACAGCAAGCCCAGCCATAGGACCGAGTTCGCTGTTTGTAGAGTCGTTCAATCCGGCGTGATGACACTTTACTTTTTCTATTCTTTCGGAGAACAATTGAAAATTGAGGAAGCGCGATGATGCGCAATTTGCAGCTTTTTGTCCGTACATTAACGGCAGGTGGCATTTTCATATTCACGGCCGGTTGCACGCCAACGCACTATGTCACTACTGCAACGCCCGATTACGATTCGACCGTATCGGCGCGCATGCGTATCCAGTCAGGCAACGACCTGCAAGCCGCTTCGTTCAGAGTGGGCGCGTGCTACTCGAATGCGTGGCAGAGCGACTCGCAGCGGGTCAGCGTAGATGATGGTTTCTGGGCACGCTACAAATACTCGTCACGCAGCGTCGTGATTGGTATGCCACAGAGTCCTCGGTCGTGGATGCGTATTGAAGGCCTGCGTTTCAAGGACATAATCCGGGAATACGTCGTTCCAGCTGGGCAGCCGATCACGTTATCGATGAGTACAGCCGGTGACGTAGGTAGCAGCAAGTATGGCGGCTATTCGTGGTCCTGCAAGCCGCACGAGATGACTTTCACGCCGGTCGCTGGGCAAGACTACGACGTGTACATGGCTTTGCAGGAAGAAGGACGCAAGTCGCATAGCTGTTCGATCGAGGTTCGCCGAATCGACGCAGGCGGACTGGACGAACCTGTGCAAACACGTTACGCGCCTAAATGTCCGTCGCCCGACACGGAGACCACAACACGACGGGGGCCGTGAACGGCGGCACGCAGTCAAGTCCATAAAAAATAATAGAGAAAAATTCAATGCATTATTCGCGCATTGCGACCGCCCTGTCAGTCGGCCTCGCGTTTGTTGCGCTCGACGCCTCAGCCCAATTGTCGCCACCCTCGTCCGATTTCGCAAATGCGGCACGCAGCTCGGCCCAGCAACAGCAGCTCATCGAGCAACAACGCCAGGCGGCCGAACGCGAGCGAACCCTGAATGCGCCGGGCGTACGCTTTGCCGCACCGTTGGTTGGAATGTACCCAGAGTTGCCTTCTGAACAGCCGTGCTTTCGGGTCAATACCTTCGCACTTGAGGTGCCTGCCACGCTGCCGGACGCCGTACGTGCGCAGGGAGCGTCGGCATTGCCGCAGGACCGCTTTGCGTTCGCTCGCGAATGGCTCGACCACTACAGCGGCCAGTGCGTCGGCAAGCAGGGCGTCGAGCTGATCGTCAAGGGCCTGTCGCAGTTGATCCTGGGTCGCGGGTACGTCACGACCCGCGTGCTGGTCCCCGAACAGGACCTGTCGACGGGCACGCTACGTTTGTCGCTGGTGCCCGGTGTGATCAGGCAGATCCGCTTTGCCGATCCGGTTACGCGTGGCACGTGGAAATCAGCATTCCCTGCTCGAGGCGGTGACGTGGTGAACCTGCGCGATCTTGAACAGGGGCTTGAGCAGATGAAGCGCGTTCCCAACCAGGATGTCGAGATGCAGATCGAGCCGACCAGTGTTCCCGGTGAAAGCGATGTGGTGATCGACGTGAAACGCGCAAAACCATGGAACGTCGTCGCGTCGGTCGACAATTCCGGCCAACGCGCGACAGGCAAATTGCAGGGCAATCTGTCGCTGGGCATTGACAACCCACTCGGCCTGAACGATCTGTTCAACATCGGGGCGAATCAGGATCTCGAACTTGGTGACAAGCGTCTCGGCTCACATGGCTTCAACAGCTTCTATTCAGTGCCTTGGGGCTACTGGACCGCCACCGTATCCGGCAACGCCAACACGTACTATCAGCAGATCGCGGGTGTGAACCAGACTTTCGTGTCGAGCGGCAACCAGCAGACGCTGGGAGCGAAGCTCCAGCGCGTCGTGAGCCGCACACAGAACGATGTGTTTGGCGTCGAGTTCCAGTTGACGAAGCGCTGGGGGGCGAGTTTCATCGACGACGCGGAGATTTCGCAACAGCGCCGTGACAATACGTTCGTCGAGGCCGGCGTGACTGATCGGCATTATTTCGGCGCGGCCCAGTTCGACGGGAGTCTCGCATACCGGCAGGGTATCGGCTGGCTCGGCGCGACGCCGGACACATTGGTGCAATCCGGCGGTCCGACGTATCGCTTCCACATGGCCGTGCTCGATGCGAATCTCTCGGTGCCATTCGCAGTCGCGAACCAGAACTTGCGATACGTGACGACGCTACACGGACAGTTCACGAACGACACTCTGTTCTATATCGACGACCTGACAATCGGCAGTCGCTACACGGTACGCGGTTTCGACGGCGAAACGATGCTCGCGGCCGAGCGCGGTTTTTACTGGCGCAACGAACTGCAGGCGGCAATAGGTGCGACGGGGCAGGCGGTGTACGCGGGTATCGACTACGGTCACGTGCTCGGGCCGAACACAGCGTTTCTCGCCGGCACGCAACTCGCCGGCGCGGTGGTCGGCCTGCGCGGAGGCTTGCCGACCCGCTTCGGCGCGTACTCCTACGACGTCTTCGTGGGTACGCCGATCTACAAACCGTCAGATTTTCCGACCGCGCGTGTGACGGCTGGATTTCAGCTGACTGCGCAGTTTTAGTTGATTTTCATTCGACGAAGACAGGTATAACGCGCCGCGCGCTACTGATTTATGGCGAGCCCGATGAAACCAGGCAATTGACGCGGGTCAATTTGTTTAATGTGAGGTCCTGATCTGCGCGAGTAACAAGAAAGTCGGCCATCGCTCCCAAAAAACAGGTCAACGAAGAGGCGAAAGCGCGCGCCTTTGCCTCCCACGGCACCCAAAGCCAACGCCTTATCCCCCCGACTCCTCATTTTCGCGCCGTTCCCGCCCCGGCCCAAACGCAAACCCGAATGCGAGCAGCAGCAGCGAAACCGCCAGCACCGTGTTGTTGCCGCTCGTCACGTATGGCGTTTCCCCCGCCGTGCCCTGCACGGTCGCTTCGAGCGAGCCTTTCGTGTACACGGGCAGGCGCGCGATCACCTTGCCCTGCGCATCGATCACCGCCGTGGTGCCGGTGTTCGTCGCGCGCAGCATCGGCCGGCCGGTTTCCAGCGAGCGCATCCGCGCAATCTGCAGATGCTGGTCGAGCGCGATCGTGTCGCCGAACCACGCGAGGTTCGTCGAGTTGACGAGCACGCCCGGCGACGCGTCGCTCTCGCGCACGGTCCGCGCGATCTCTTCGCCGAAGATGTCCTCGTAGCAGATATCGAGCGCTATCGGCTGGTTGTGAACCATGAACGGCTTTTGCACCGGATCGCCACGCGCGAAATCGCCGAGCGGGATACGCATCAGGTTCACGAACCAGCGAAAGCCCCACGGCACGAATTCACCGAACGGCACGAGATGATGCTTGTCGTAGCGGTACACGTCGCGCGAACCCGGCGTGATGCCGAACAGGCTGTTCGTATAGTCGACGACCTGGCCTTCCGGCGTGATCGTGCCGCCGATCGCGCCGAACACGATCGACGAATCCGTCGAGTCGGCGAACTGGCGCACGGCGGTGGCGAACGATTGAGGAACCTGCTGGGCCAGCACCGGAATCGCGGTCTCCGGCGTGACGATCAGATCGGCCGGCTTCGCTACGATCATCTGCTGGAATTCGTTGATCGCGGTGATGACGCCGGATTCCTCGAACTTCATTTCCTGCTTCACGTTGCCCTGGAGCAGCCGCACGGAAAGCGGTGCGCCGGACGGCACCGTCCATTGGACCCAGGGCAGCATCATGCCCGCCGCGAGCAGGCCGAGCGCGACGACGGCCGGCGTGAGCGTGCGGACAAGGCGTGCGTTGCCGGTTCGCGTCCCGCCGCCCGTGGTTCCGCGCGAACGCGTCGCGGCCTGCACGATCAGCGCGGCCACGAGCGCCAGCACCCAGCCGACGCCGTACACGCCGGCGACGGGCGCAAAGCCGGCGAGCGGGCCGTCGACCTGCGCATAGCCGCTCGCGAGCCACGGAAAGCCGGTGAACACCGTACCGCGCGCCCATTCGCCGATCGCCCAGGCGCTCGCGAACGCGAACGCGCCGTGCCACGTCGGTGAAAACGGTTTGTCGCCGAGCCGGCCGTTACGCGCGTGTCCGGCGCAAAACGACCAGACGCCCGCGGCCAGCGCCGGATACAGCGCGAGATAGAGCGAAAACAGCACCAGCGCCGTGCCCGCGAGCGGCGCGGCCATGCCGCCGTAGAAGTGCATGCTGACGTACAGCCACCACACGCCGGTCACGAAATTGCCGAAGCCGAACGCGCCACCCGTCAGCGCCGCGCTTTTCCAGCCGGTCGCGCGCGTGAGCCACGCGAACAGGAACACGAAGAGCGCGAGTTCGAGCCAGCCGCCATGCGGCGTGGGGGCGAAGGAGAGGGTGTTCGCCGCGCCCGCAACGAGCGCAACGAGGTAATGCCAGCGCGGCAGCGCGCGGCCGCCCGCTTGCGCGGTGGTGGACGTCACGCCACGGCGCAGACGGGAAGAGGTCGGGTCGGCCATCGTTACGCGGTCGGCGGTAAAGGTGAAGGTGAAGGAAAGACGGGATACGTCGGCGAAAATCAGGTCTGGACGTGCTGTGCGTCGCGCTCGCGCTGTCCGGCCATCGGGTCGCGGCGCACCAGCAGCATGTGAATCTGCCGCGCATCGCCGCGCAGGATCTCGAAGATCAGGTCGTCGAGGCGGACCTTTTCGCCACGGTGCGGCACCCGCCCGAAGTGATGCGTGACCAGCCCGCCGATCGTGTCGACTTCCTCGTCGGAATAGTGCGTGTTGAACGCCTCGTTGAACTGCTCGATGCCGGTCAGCGCCCGCACGCGGAAACGTCCGTCAGGCGAGGCGATGATGTTGCCGCTTTCCTCGTCGAAATCGTATTCGTCCTCGATGTCGCCGACGATCTGTTCCAGCACGTCTTCAATTGTGATGAGACCCGCGACGCCGCCGTATTCGTCGACGACGATCGCGATGTGATTGCGGTTCACGCGGAAGTCGTGCAGCAGCACGTTCAGGCGCTTCGATTCCGGGATGAACACGGCCGGGCGCAGCATGCCGCGCACGTCGAACTCTTCTTCCGCGTAGTAGCGCAGCAGGTCTTTCGCGAGCAGCACGCCGATGATGTTGTCGCGGTTGCCGTCGTACACCGGATAGCGCGAGTGCGCCTTCTCCAGCACGTACGGCATGAATTCTTCAGGGGTTTCCGCGATGTTGACCGCGTCCATCTGGGCGCGCGGGATCATGATGTCGCGCGCGCAGAGTTCGGACACCTGGAACACGCCTTCGATCATCGACAGCGAATCGGCGTCGATCAGATTGCGTTCGTGCGCGTCCTGCAGGATTTCGAGAAGTTCGCCGCGGGAGTCGGGCTCGGGCGAGATGAAGTCGGTCAGCCGCTCGAGGAGCGAGCGCTTTTCTGGCGGTTTGTCGGTATGGCGTCGACTGGGATACGTGTCGTTCATGATGGTGCGCCCGGCAACGCTGGGCGCGTGATGGCAGAGCATCAAGGATACACCACGCACATGGCGGCTCCGTGTCCGGCCGCACCTGGCCGGATGGCTACGCCACGCCCGAGGATGCCCGGAAACAGCCGCGCGGGTCGTGCGACGCGCGCTTCAACCCCGACACGGAAACTGCGCGACAGGATTTTTCGCCAGAAATGCGGGCGGTTCGGGTGGGTGACGGGCATTTCGCCGCTGGCCGGCGGCCGGCGTCCGGTTACCGGCAGCGGGCGAGCAGCGCCTCGAGCGCGCGATCCGGCATGCCGCTTTCGCGCAGCGCGGCGACGGTGCGGCTGACGTAGTCGAGCGTCGTGCCGTAGCGGCCGCAGGCGCAACCGAGCACGGTGCGCACGGTGTCGTCGCGCAGCTTGCCGGTATAGCTCGGCACGTCGCGACGCATGACGAAGGCGAGCGCCGCGACGCGGCGGCCGTCGGCGTGTACGCACGGCAGCCATGCGGGCCGGTAGGAGCCCATCGGCATTTCGCGTCGCCAGAGTGCTTCGAGATGCGGCATCGCGCCTTCGGCGGCGAGCCGGAACGCGATGCCGGTGCATGAGCCGCCGCGATCGAGCGCGAGAACGAGACCCGGCTGTTCCGGCGTGCCGCGGTTCACGCGCGACCACAGATAGAGGCCGCGGTGATAGCCGTGTACCTTCGAGCGCGTGGCTTCGATGGTCGGCAGCCCGGGATTCCAGATCAGCGAGCCGTAACCGAAGAGCCACAGGTCGCTCTTGTGGTCCCACGAGCGCAGCGTGCATTCCAGCGAGGCCGCGAGTTCCGCGTCCGTCAGCAACCGCGATTCGCCGAGCGCGGGCGGATAGTCCGGGCAGGGCGCGGTGTTGTGTTCAGCGGGGCTGGGGTAACGGGCGCTCACGGTGAAATCCGGCGTGTCAGTAAGGATCGGGGAAACCGAGTTTCACGAGAATGTCGGTCTCGATGCCTTCCATTTCCTGCGCTTCTTCTTCGACTTCGTGATCGTAGCCCTGCGCGTGAAGCGTGCCGTGAACCACGAGGTGCGCATAGTGCGCTTCGAGCGACTTGCCCTGTTCGGCGGCTTCTTTCTCGACCACCGGACAGCACAGGATCAGGTCGCCCGTCACCGGATCGTCTTCCGATTCGGCGTACGCGAAGGTCAGCACGTTGGTCGCGTAATCCTTGCCGCGATACGTGCGGTTCAGCGTGCGGCCTTCTTCGGCGTCGACGAGGCGCACGGTCAGTTCGGCATCCGCGAAGAGCGCGGCCCTGATCCAGCCGGCGACCGTCGCACGCGGCAGGATCGCCTTGTGCCCGGGGAAGGCTTTCGAAGCCGGAAACTGCAGATTCAGCGAAAGTTTCGGAGCGCGGCTCATGCGGATGCTTTTCTTTGCGTCGGTTCGATGGTTCAGCGGTCAGCGCGCGTCGGCGGGTTTCTCGGCGGTCTTCGCGGAATGCGCGTCATACGCCTCGACGATGCGCGCGACGAGCGGATGACGCACCACGTCCACGCTCGTGAAGCGCGTGAGCGCGATGCCGCGCACGTTCGCGAGCACCTGCTGCGCTTCGATCAGGCCGCTCTTGTGACCGCGCGGCAAGTCGACCTGCGTCGTGTCGCCGGTCACCACGGCCTTCGAGCCGAAGCCGATCCGCGTGAGGAACATCTTCATCTGTTCGGGCGTGGTGTTCTGCGCCTCGTCGAGGATGATGAACGCGTGGTTCAGCGTGCGGCCGCGCATGTACGCGAGCGGCGCGATTTCGATCATCTGCCGCTCGAACATCTTCGCGGTTTTATCGAAGCCGAGCAGGTCGTAAAGCGCGTCGTACAGCGGACGCAGATACGGATCGACCTTCTGCGCGAGATCGCCCGGCAGGAACCCGAGACGCTCGCCGGCTTCGACGGCTGGTCGCGTCAGCACGATGCGCTTCACCTGGTCGCGCTCCAGCGCGTCGACCGCGCACGCCACCGCGAGATACGTCTTGCCCGTGCCGGCCGGCCCGATGCCAAACGTCACGTCGTGCGAGACGATCTGCTTCAGGTATTCGCGTTGCGCGGGCGTGCGGCCGCGCAGATCCGCGCGACGCGTGTACAGCTTCGGACCGAGTTCTTCCAGGTCTTCGTCGCCGGTGTCGGCGGGCTGGTCGAACGGGTGATCCGGGTTGCCGGGAAAGCGGGCATCCACGTTATCCGCGCCGTTCGCGCCGTTTGCCCGGGGGCGCGCCGGGTGACGCGCTTCGACGAGCGCGAGCTGGATATCGTCGACCGACAGCGGCTCGCGCGCGTTGTTGTAGAAGTTCTCGAGCGCGGTGAGCGCGACCTTCGCGCCGCGTCCGCGAATCGTGATGCGATGGCCGCGGCGTTGCAGCGTGACGTCGAGCGCCTGCTCGATCTGCCGCAGGTTTTCGTCGAGCGGGCCGCAGAGGTTGGCAAGCCGCGCGTTGTCTTCGCGCGGCGCGGTGAATTCCAGATGCTGCTGAGTGGTCTTCAAGGCGGTGGGTCGATCCTGTCGGTTTCGTTGCGCTTCGGGAAGTGGCTTAATGCGTGGTCATCGGGACGTCGTCGTGCAGCAGCACGAGTTCGCCGCGCAGCGAGTGCGGATACGCCTGGACGATCTTCACGTCGACCATCTGGCCGGTCAGGCGCGCGTGCGACTCGACGGGCGCCGGAAAGTTGACCACGCGGTTGTTTTCGGTGCGGCCCGCGAGCTCGTTCGGGTCCTTGCGCGCCGGGCGCTCCACCAGGATGCGCTCGACCTTGCCGACCATCGCCGCGCTGATGCGCGCGACGTTTTCCTCGATCGTGGCCTGCAGATGTTGCAGGCGTTTTAACTTCACTTCGCGCGGCGTGTCGTCGTGCAGGTTCGCGGCCGGCGTGCCGGGGCGCGGGCTGTAGATAAACGAGAAGCTCGTGTCGTACTGCATCTCGTGAATCAGCGACATCATCTTGTCGAAGTCTTCCCCGGTCTCGCCGGGGAAGCCGACGATCATGTCGGTCGACAGCGACAGGTCCGGACGGATCGCGCGCAGCCGGCGGATCACCGACTTGTATTCGAGCACGGTATAGCCGCGCTTCATCGCCATCAGGATGCGGTCGGAGCCGTGCTGCACCGGCAGGTGCAGGTGGCTCACGAGCTTCGGCACCTTTGCGTAGGTGTCGATGAGACGTTGCGTGAATTCCTTCGGATGCGACGTGGTGTAGCGAATCCGTTCGATGCCCGGAATCTCGGCGACGTATTCGATCAGCGTCGCGAAATCGGCGATTTCCGTTTCGCCCAGCGTCAGCGTGCCGCGATATGCGTTCACATTCTGCCCGAGCAGCGTGACTTCGCGCACGCCCTGGTCGGCGAGGCCGGCGATTTCGGTGAGCACGTCGTCGAGCGGGCGCGACACTTCTTCACCGCGCGTGTACGGCACGACGCAGTAGCTGCAGTACTTGCTGCAGCCTTCCATGATCGACACGAACGCGCTCGGGCCATCGACGCGCGCCGGCGGCAGATGGTCGAATTTTTCGATTTCCGGGAACGAGATGTCGACCTGCGCGCGGCCGCTTGCGCGGCGTTTGTCGATCATCTGCGGCAGGCGGTGCAGCGTTTGCGGACCGAACACGAGATCGACGTACGGCGCGCGCGCGACGATCGCAGCGCCTTCCTGGCTTGCGACGCAACCGCCGACGCCAATGATCAGATCGGGGTTCGCTTCCTTCAGCTCGCGCACGCGGCCGAGATCGGAGAAGACTTTTTCCTGCGCCTTTTCGCGCACCGAACACGTGTTGAAGAGAATGACGTCCGCGTCTTCGGGGGAATCGGTCTTCACGAGGCCTTCAGCCGCGCCGAGTACGTCGACCATCTTGTCGGAGTCGTACTCGTTCATCTGGCAGCCAAAGGTCTTTACATAAACTTTCTTGGTCATCGAATTTCGCCGGTCGCAGTGGTTAACCTGGGGGCGCGGTAGTAAGGGGGAACGAAGGAACTGCACGGGGCGCTGAAGCAGCGCTTGTGGCTGTTGCCATCCATGTAGCGTAGTCCGACATTATATCCCCTGCTGACGGACGGTTTTGCGCGCCCGCGCGGGTGCCGGGAAGCCCAGCAGCGCCTCCAGTTCGCCGGAAACCTGCGCGAAACGCGCGCTCAGGAAGTCGAGCAGCACCCGCACGCGCGGCGCCATGAAGCGGTTGCGGTGATAGAGCGCGTGCAGCGGCGCATCCGGATAGCGCCAGTCCGGCAGCAGCACGCGCAGGCCGTCGCCGCGCAGGTCTGCTTCGACGTCCCACATCGACTTGATCACGATGCCGTAGCCGCGTAGCGCCCATTCGCGGGCGATGGCGCCGTCATTGGTTTCGCGGGCCGTATCGAGCGGCACGGTGTAGTGCTGCACTTCGTCGCCGCGCGTGAAGCGCCATTCGTTGATCGCGCCGGAAGCCGTGCCGAGCACGATGCAGTCAAAGCGCGCCAGATCGCGCGGGTCTTTCGGCTCGCCGTGCTTCGCGATGTATTCCGGCGACGCGCACAGCACGCGCCGGTTCGGCGCGAGCGGCTTCGCGACGAGCGAGCTGTCGGGCGGCACGCCAAAACGGATCGCGAGATCGATGTCGTCCTGCAGCAGGTTCGACAGCGAATCCGACAGCGTGAGTGCGAACGTGACTTCCGGGTATTGCACGTTGAACGCGTCGAGCCAGTGCATCAGCAGGTTGCGGCCGAAGTCGGAGGTCGCGGAAATCCGCACCTTGCCGCGCACGACGTTCTGGCCGGCCTGCAACGCGGCTTCGGCGTCGTCGAGCGCCTGCAGCGCCTGGCGGCAGCAGTTCAGGTACAGGCGGCCTTCGTCGGTGAGCCGCAACTGGCGCGTCGTGCGCTCGAAGAGACGCGCCCGCAGGCCGGTTTCGAGCTTCGTGAGCCGCGCGCTGGCGGCGGCGGGCGTGAGGCCCAGCTTGCGGCCCGCGGCGGACAGGCTGCCCAGTTGCGCCGCCTCGACGAAGAGGCGAATGTCTCCGAGGTTGTCCATCGATCTTTCAAAATAATTTGATAATGATTCAAATGCTACGCCCATTCTCAAATCGATGCGTACCCGGGACAATGCGCCCCTGTGAAACCTGGAGAGCGCGATGCCCATTCCACTTTTAGCGCTGGCGATCAGCGCGTTTGCCATCGGCACGACCGAGTTCGTGATCATGGGCCTCCTGCCCGAGGTCGCGCGGGATCTGGCGGTGACGCTGCCTTCGGCGGGGCTGCTCGTCAGCGGTTATGCGCTGGGTGTCGCGGCCGGCGCGCCGCTCCTCGCCGCGCTCACGAGCCGGATGCCGCGCAAGCTCGCGCTGCAACTGCTGATGGGCGTGTTCATCGTCGGCAACGTGCTGTGCGCGGTCGCGGGGAATTATTCGATGCTGATGGTCGCGCGCGTGGTGACGTCGTTCGCGCACGGTTCGTTTTTCGGCATCGGCGCGGTGGTGGCGGCTTCGCTCGTGCCGCAGGAAAAGCGCGCGAGTGCGATCGCGCTGATGTTCACGGGCCTCACGCTCGCGAACGTGCTGGGCGTGCCGTTCGGCACCTTCATCGGCCAGATGTTCGGCTGGCGCGTCGCGTTCTGGATCGTCGCGGCATTCGGCGTGCTCTCGCTGGCAGGCGTCACCGCGCTCGTGCCCAACCGGCATGACGCCGGCCCGACCGGCCTCGGCCACGAAATGCGCGTGCTGAAGGACCCGCAGGTCTGGATCGCGCTGATGATGACCGTGCTGGGCTTTGGCGGCGTGTTCGTCGTCTTCACCTACATTGCGCCGATTCTCGAGCAGGTGAGCGGCTTCGCGCCGCACGGCGTGACGCTGATCCTCGTGATCTTCGGCATCGGGCTGACTGTCGGCAACACGATCGGCGGAAAGCTCGCGGACCGCGCGCTGATGCCTTCGCTGATGGGCATTCTCGTGGCGCTCGCCGTGGTCATGGCGATCTTCGCGAAGACGAGCCATTCGCAGATCGCCGCCGGCATCACGGTGTTCGTGTGGGGCATTGCCGCGTTCGCGACGGTGCCGCCGCTGCAGATGCGCGTCGTCGAAAAGGCGAGCGCCGCGCCGAATCTCGCGTCGACGCTGAACATCGGTGCGTTCAACGTCGGCAATGCGGGCGGCGCGTGGCTCGGCGGTCTCGCGATCGGTCATGGCTATGCGCTGGATGTGCTGCCGTGGGTGGCGGCCGGCGTGACGGTGCTCGCGCTCGCGCTTACCGTCGTGGCGGCGCGCATGGATGCGCCTTCGGCGATCGTGCCGCAGCGGGTGTGAGCGGGGCGCACCGGCATTGCTGATAACGGTGTGACGATAACTTCGTTGGGCGCGGCGAAATCCACTGATAGTCTGGTTCTTCACTGATGTGCGTCCGCCCGATGGCGGCGCTTCTGGAGGCCACCATGCATTCTCCGCTTGCGCTGGTTCGCGACCCGGCGGCCGATCTGCCCGACGGCCCCCGCGCGCCCGAACCGTTCGACGCGCTCGAGCAGATCGTCGGCATCAACCTGGCCCGGCTGCGTGCCGAACGCCAGCTCTCGCTCGATGCACTCGCACGCGCGTCCGGCGTTTCGCGGGCGATGCTCGCGCAGATCGAATCCGCGCGCAGCGTGCCGTCGATCAAGGTGCTGTGCAAGGTCGCGGCGGCGCTGAAGGTTTCGGTGGCGGCGTTCTTGCGGCGTCACGCGGTGAACGGTTTCGAGCATCTGCCGGCAGGGCAGGCGGCGCGCGTGGTCAGCGCCAGCGGGCGATACTCGACGCGCGCGCTGTATCCCGAAGGCGCCCCCGTCGCGGCCGAGTTTCACGAGTTGCGGATCGCGCCGCTGCACACCGAAGCCGGAACGCGCCGCGCGCCAGGTACGACGGTGAACCTGGTTGTCAGCGACGGCACGCTCGAAGTCCGCGTGCATGACCAGCGCCAGTTGCTGGCAACCGGCGACGCGATCGTCTTCGATGCGGACCAGCCCCACAGTTTTCGCAATCCCGGCGACACCGAAACGCGCGCGTTTCGCGTGACGCTCAACGCCGAGACACCGCCGCGCCGGGACGTCCCGCACGACGCGGCGACGCGGCCGGCGGCGTCGTGAAAGCGCCGGGTTGAGTTGTCCGGCGCGATCGCTTTCGTCGAATTCGTGTATCCTTTGCCGGCCGGTTCCAGCCGGCAATCAGTGCGTCTTCAGGGCGGGGTGCAATTCCCCACCGGCGGTATGCAGGCCATGGCAGTCCGGCCCGCGAGCCCGCGAGCGCCCGCGCTTCACGTTGTAGCGGGGTCAGCAGATCTGGTGAAATGCCAGAGCCGACGGTCATAGTCCGGATGAGAGAAGATGTGCAGATGGTCATGGTCCAACCCATGCGTTTCGTCCGTCTATGCAAACGGGGGCGCGTGGACGTGTACCGCATCGCATCTGATGCGCGCACGGGGTTCTGTCTGTTTGCAATGCCCTGAAACGTTTTTCGCCCAACTTCCGCGAGGAGCGTTTCACATGTCTTTTGCTACATTTCCTGCACCGGCTGCGCATGTCGAGAGCGCATTTGCCGATCTCCCCCTGCTTTCCACCGAAGCTGTTCCGCCCCGTATCGCCGCAGCACTGGAGGCGATGCGCGAGGGTCGCGCCGTCGTGCTTCAGGACGACCACGACCGCGAGAACGAAGCCGATCTGATCGTTTCCGCCGAGCGTCTCACGAACGAAACGATGGCCTTGCTGATCCGCGAATGCAGCGGCATCGTGTGTCTGTGCCTGCCCGACGAAAAGATCCGCGCGCTCGAACTGCCGCCGATGGCCGTCAACAACGAAAGCCGTCACGGCACGGCGTTCACCGTGTCGATCGAGGCGCGTGAAGGGGTGTCGACGGGCGTTTCCGCCGCCGACCGCGTGACGACGATCCGCGCGGCCATCGCCGATAATGCGAAGCCCGCCGATATCGTCCGTCCGGGGCACGTGTTCCCGCTGCGCGCGATGCCAGGCGGCGTGCTCGCGCGACGCGGCCACACCGAAGGCACTGTCGACCTCGCGATCCTCGCGGGGCTGAAGCCGGCTGGCGTGCTGTGCGAACTGATGAACGCCGATGGCACGATGACGCGCGGCGCCGACGTGGAGCGCTTCGCCGCGCGACACAATCTGCCGATGCTGACGATCGCGGAACTCGCGGCGTTTCGTGAAGCGCTGGCGACGGTGCGTGAGTGCTGCACGGACGCTGCGTGAAGAAAGAAAGGCAGGTTCGTTGCGCGATGCCTTTGCTTTGAGAAACGAAAACGCGGGCCGTAGCCGGTTGCGTCGACATTGAAGCTGACGTCGCTACATCGGCCCGCGCGCTGTGACCTACGACTGCACGTCGCCGAATTCGCCGCGTCGGCCGGCTTCGACCAGCGCGGGCAGTTCGTCCATGTGTTCCATGATCCGCGTGATGCCCATGTTGCGCAGCACGTCCGCGTAACCGTCGGGGATGTGACTCGCGCCGACGAACGCAATCGTCTTCATGCCCGCCGCGCGCGCCGCATTCAACCCCGCAATGCTGTCCTCGACGACGACACAGCGCGCCGGCTCCACGTTGAGTTGCTGCGCGGCGAGCAGGTAGACGTCGGGGTACGGTTTCGGCCGCGCGACCTGCTCGGCGCTGAAGATGCGTCCCGCGAAAATCTCCGTCAGCCCCGCGCGTTTCACCGAAGCGAGCACGCGCGACATCCGGCTGTTCGATACGACCGCTGCCGGTAAAGTCACGCGTTGCAACGCGTCGCGCACGCCGCTGATCGCGCAGAGCGAAGAAGCCAGCGCGCGCTCGACGTTGTGTTCGACGGTCTGCAGGAAATCCGCCGGCAGCATGATGTTCTGGCTCGCTTCGAGGTTTTCGAGGAAGCGTGAGGTCTGCTGGCCGAACGCGGTCTTCACGGCGGCTTCGAAGTCGATGCCGGGGAAGGTGGACGTCAGCGTATCGAGCATGACGTGATCGGCGATGACTTCGCTGTCGACGAGAACGCCGTCGCAATCACAGATGAGGTGGTCGAGCATGCGTAAAACGGGTGCGGAGGTCAGGTGGGCGGGCCGGTCGGCCTCGTGACGCGTTGGCCGGCGTGGATCGAAAACGCCATCATACGTGGTTGTCGCGCGCGGGCGCTCGCCAGCGCGCCCGTGCTGCGCGGGTTTTCGGCCTGCAAGGCGAGGAGCAGCCCAAACCCGCAGCCCAAACCCGTAGCCCAAACCCGCAGCCCAAACCCGCAGCCCAAACCATTAACCCGCTCAATGCTCCGGTGAATCGGCCCACGCCGTCGCGGCACGCACGGCGCGATGCCAGCCGTCGATGCAGCTTTTCACGTCGGCAGGCGGCATTGCGGGTGAGAAGCGATGGTCGAGCTTCCACTGGCTCTGCAGTTCGCCGACGTCCTTCCAGTACCCGACCGCCAGCCCCGCGAGATACGCCGCGCCGAGCGCGGTCGTTTCGCTGACCTTCGGACGCACCGCATCCACGCCCAGAATATCGGCCTGGAACTGCATCAGCAGATTGTTCGTACACGCGCCGCCGTCAACGCGCAGCTCGGCGATGCGAATGCCCGAATCCGCTTCCATCGCGCGCAGCACGTCGACCGACTGATAGGCGATCGCATCGAGCGCCGCGCGCGCGATATGCGCGGACGTCGTGCCGCGCGTCACGCCGAAGAGCGTGCCGCGCGCGCGTGCGTTCCAGTGTGGCGCGCCGAGTCCCGTGAACGCCGGCACGAGATAGACGCCGTCGCAATGCGGCACGCTGCGCGCGAGCGGCTCGATTTCCGGTGCGCTCTTGATGATGCCGAGCCCGTCGCGCAGCCACTGCACGACCGCGCCCGCGATAAAGATGCTGCCTTCGAGCGCATAGTTGATCTGGTCGCCGATCTGCCAGGCGATGGTCGTGACGAGATTGTTCTTCGATTCGATCGGCTTGTCGCCGGTGTTCATCACGAGAAAGCAGCCGGTGCCATACGTATTCTTCACCATGCCCGACTGCGTACACATCTGCCCGAACAGCGCGGCATGCTGGTCGCCGGCGATCCCCGCGAGCGGAATTTTCGAAGCGAACACCGTGGTCTTCGTCGGCCCATAAATCTCGGACGAAGGACGCACCTCGGGCAGCATGCTGCGCGGAATATCGAGCGCGTCGAGCAGTTCGTCGTCCCATTGCAGCGTGTGGATGTTGAAGAGCATCGTGCGCGATGCGTTGGTCACGTCGGTGAGGTGCAGGCCGTGCTGCGTGAAATTCCACACGAGCCAGCTGTCGACCGTGCCGAACGCGAGCTTGCCCTGACGCGCCTTTTCGCGCGCGCCTTCGACGTTGTCGAGAATCCAGCGGATCTTGGTGCCGGAAAAATACGAGTCGATCGGCAGGCCGGTTTTCGCCCGCACTTTTTCCTCGAGGCCTTGTGCCTTCAACTGGTCGCACAAATCCGCGGTGCGGCGATCCTGCCAGACGATCGCGTTGTAGACCGGCTGGCCGGTTTCGCGATCCCATACGATCGTCGTTTCGCGCTGGTTCGTGATGCCGATCGCGGCAATCGACGTGCCGTTCAGGCCGGCGCGCGTGACGGCTTCGGCGGCGACGCCCGCCTGCGTCGACCAGATTTCCCGCGGATCATGTTCGACCCAGCCCGGGTGCGGATAGAACTGCTGGAACTCCTTCTGCGCAATCGACACGACATTGCCGTCATGGTCGAACAGCATCGCACGCGAGCTGGTCGTGCCCTGATCGAGCGCGAGGATGTACTGGTCCTGCATTGTGTCTTCTCCATGTTTTTCATGACGCGGCGCGTTCGCGGGCTGCGGGTTTCCGGTTTCCAGTTTCCGTCAGCATGCAGTAACGGTCGTGCTTCGGCTAGCGCGGCGTGTCATGCACGACGGCCGGCCGTCATGCGCGTGCGTTTACTTTTGCGTTTGCGCGTACTCATGCCGCAAGCACCACATGCGGCCGCGCCGGTTTCATGCTTGCTGGGCGACGTCTTCTTCGCGCGCGAACCACGCGTCGATCTCGTGCGTGACCACGTCGAGCCTGCCCGACCCGATGAGATGCAGGCCGAGCTTCGAGCGTCGCCAGAGCACGTCGTGCGCGCAGCGGGCCCACTCGGTATCGCGAAGATAGCGCAGTTCCGCTTCGTAAAGACCCGGCGCGAACGCGTGGCCGAGATCGTCAAGCGCGCGCGCATGGCCGACGACATACGCCGCGCGCGTGCCATAGGCGCGCGCGTAGCGGTGCGCGAGGTCGGCGGGCAGCCACGCGTGCTGCTGCTGAAACTGCGCGGCGAAGCGCTCGAAACCGGCCTTCGCGATGTCGCCGCCCGGCAGCGGTGCACCGGCCGTCCAGGCCGGCGCAGGCGCTTCGAGCACGCGGGAAAGTTCGTCGACCGCTTCTTCCGCGAGCTTGCGAAACGTCGTGATCTTGCCGCCGAACACCGACAGCAGCGGTGCCTGCCCAGGCGGCGCGTCGAGTTCCAGGCGGTAGTCGCGCGTGACGGCCGAAGGGTTGTCCGCGCCTTCTTCCTCGAGCAGCGGGCGCACGCCGGAATAGGTCCAGCAGACGTCTGCCGGCGTGATCCTGCGCTTGAAGTAGCGGTTGATCGAGTCGCACAGGTACTGCGTTTCGCCGGCGGTGATCGCGACCTGGGCGGGGTCGTCGTGGTATTCGATATCGGTCGTGCCGATCAGCGTGTAGTCGTGCTCGTACGGAATGGCGAAGATGATCCGCTTGTCCGGATTCTGGAAGATGTATGCGTGATCGTGCGTGAAGAGGCGCCGCGTCACGATATGGCTGCCTTTCACGAGACGCACGCCGTGCGCCGCGCCGCGCCCGAGCGCGCCCTGCAGCAGTTCGCCGACCCACGGGCCCGCCGCGTTCGCGATGGCGCCCGCGCGCATGTCGATGAGGCGGCCGTCCGCGTTTTCGAGCCGCGCGTGCCATTCGCCGCCCGCGCGTACCGCGCTGATGAGTTTCGTGCGGGTGAGGACGGTGGCGCCGCGCTCGGCGGCGTCGAGCGCGTTCAGCACGACGAGCCGCGCGTCGTCGACCCAGCCATCCGAATACACGAAGCCGCGACGGATCGAGTCGACGAGCGGCTCGCCCGCCGGATGGCGGCGCATGTCGATGCCGCGCGAACCGGCCAGCAGTTCGCGACGCGCGAGGTGATCGTAGAGAAAGAGGCCGGCCCGGATGAGCCACGCCGGCCGCAGGTCCGGCATGTGCGGCATGACGAAACGCAACGGCCACATGATGTGCGGCGCGGCGCGCAGCAGCGTTTCACGTTCCTGCAGCGCCTTGCGCACGAGCCCGAACTCGCGGTACTCGAGATAGCGCAAACCGCCGTGAATGAGCTTCGTGCTCGCCGACGACGTGTGCGCCGCCAGATCGTCCTGCTCGCACAGCAACACGGAAAGGCTCCGCCCGGCGGCGTCGCGCGCGATGCCCGCCCCATTGATTCCGCCGCCCACGACGAGCAGATCGTATCTCGCACCTTGCGTCACCGGCTGTACCCTCTGAATCCCGAAGGAAATTTTGACGAAATCATAATGTTCGTTTACGAACTTTAATGAACATATTCGAAAAAGTAAAGTTCGCTAACCGGATAGCCGAACGGCCAGGGTGACACGGTACACGCTCGCGGACGATACTCACGAGACGAGCCAAAAAGGGGTGAGAAACATGCGTGGAATCTGGATAGCTGGCGTGGCGGCGCTGCTGGCGGGGTGCGTCGGTACGCCGAGCCTGAGCGGCACGATGGGCGCGCCGTCGTTCGCGTCGCTGCAGGAAATGTGTGGCGGGCAGGCGCTCGATTACGGCAAGGACGCGCAGCCGGTGTATTCGACGCTATTCGATGCGTACATCGGCAGCCGCCATGGGAAAGGATCGAAAGAGGCGTACTGCGCGTTCCAGTCGGAACTCGCGCAGCACTACACGGCAGAGGGTACGAGCGGTGACGCGCAGGTGCGAAACCAGTGGGTGGCGTACCTCACCGCGCAGCGCGCGAAGGCGCTCAGCTGGCGGGCGACAGTCGATCCGACCCTGCGCGGCGGCTAGCACGCGGCCGCGCACGACCGCTGGGCGGGAAGCGCGTGGTGATTGTGGCGTGAACACGCGTACGGTCGCCGCACGCCGTGGGCGCGGATGACGATACTGATAAAGATGACGGGCGCAACAGTCAGGAGAAACGCTTGATTGCCCTGAGCGCAGAATCGCCAACTTCGGTGAGACGCCACTGCTGGAGGCCGGACGCAAGCTTTTCGAGCTGAACGAGTTGACGTTCGAGGAGCGCGTCGAGTTCGTCGCGTTCCATGTCGGTCTGATTGGGGGAGTCTTTCACGAGCAACAACGTGGCGAATTCATGCGGACTCAGCATTGTTCTCTCCATGTCAATGTTCCCGGAATTGCGCGCAACGCGCCGCACCAGCGCAGGATATCCGGCTGTACGGCAGCGGCATGGGCAGTCACCCCGGCGCGCACGGTATGTACGCCGGGGAACTGGAGTGTAGTCAACCGCACGCAGAACGCCAAACCGTCCCCGGAAAATTTTCCCGTTGACAGAAAGGTGCGCTGGAGGCGGTCTGGCTTCGCCGCCAGATCCTTGATTTCACTCGAAGTTTTGCGTGCGGTGCAGCAAACGCAGCGCGCATGCCCGGGTGTCGTGTACGGGCTATCGCGACACTCGCGACTATTCGGCGACGTAGACCTGCGTGCCGGCGTTCGTGAGGGTTTCGGTCATGTCGGGCGGCGGCGCGGCATCGGTGAAAAGCGCGTCGATCTGGTCGAGATGCCCTTGCCGGACCAGTGCCGGGCGGCCGAACTTCGAATGGTCGGCGGCGAGAAAGACGGTGCGCCCGTGTTCGATGATCGCTTCCGCGACGCGCACTTCGCGGGTGTCGAAATCGCGCAGCGTGCCGTCCGCCTCGATGCTCGACGTGCCGATGATCGCGAAGTCGACCTTGAACTGGCGGATGAAATCGATGGCCAGCTCGCCGACGATCCCCTTGTCCCACGGCCGCACGATGCCGCCCGTCACCAGCACCTCGCAGTCGGGGTAGCCGCTCATCATGCTGGCGACGTTCAGGTTGTTGGTGATCACGCGTAGGCCGCGATGGCGGTTGAGCGCGCGCGCCACCTCTTCAGTCGTCGTGCCGAGGTTGATGAAGAGCGATGCCTGATCGGGAATGTGAGTGGCCACCAACGTGGCGATGCGCCGTTTTTCGTCGTGGAACATCCGTTGACGCGCGGTGTACGAGACGTTCTCGGAGCTGGTCGGCAGGCTGGCGCCGCCGTGATAGCGACGCAGGAGATTCATGTCCGCGAGCCAGTTCACGTCGCGCCGGATGGTTTGCGGCGTCACGTCGAAGTGAGCCGCCAGGTCGTCCACCGTCACGAACCCGTCGCGCTGGACCCATTCGAGCAGTTCCTGCTGGCGCGCGTTCAGGGTCAGGCGTGGGTCTCGGGTCATGGCAAAAGGATCGTTGGCCGTGGTTCAGCGGCGCGGGCCGCATGGCGCGCCTCTGGCGGGCAGATATTGGAGTCGACGTATTGTAAGACCTTCGGGCGACTTGTCAGCAAGGTTGCCGGCATGCACGATCGCCGGTCTGGATTCAGATGTTTATTGCATTTATTCAGTCAATAAATGAATTTGTTTTTTGTGCCCGAACACGATGCAATTTCGGGTTCCCGTTTCCAGTGGCTCGACGCTGTATGCCGCGTCAAGCCACGTATTACTGAGAGTGTCTGACATGACCCGCTTCAACTGGCAAAACCCTTACCCGACACCGCGCCTGCCTGTCTTCGCCCGCAACATCGTCTCGACTTCGCATCCGCTCGCGGCCCAGGCCGGCCTGCGCATGCTGTGGAAGGGTGGCAATGCGGTGGACGCGGCGATCGCGGCGGCGGCGGCCATCACGGTGGTCGAGCCGGTGTCGTGCGGCCTGGGTGGCGACGCATTCGCGCTCGTGTGGGACGGCAGGAAGCTGCACGGGTTGAATGCGTCGGGCGTGTCGCCGGCGGCATGGAACGTCGACTATTTCAGGCAGAAGTACGGTGAGGAAAACGGCCTTGCGAGGCAGCCGAAGCGCGGCTGGGACGCAGTCACCGTGCCGGGCGTGATTGCCGGCTGGGAAGCGCTGCACCAGAAATTCGGCTCGCTGCCGTTTGCCGACCTGATGGAACCCGCGATCGAGATCGCCGAACGCGGCCACGCGGTGGCGAGCATCGTGGCGTACAAATGGGCAGCGGCCGTGCCTGAACTGAAGGATCAGCCGGGCTTCGCACAGACGTTCATGCCGCGCGGCCGCGCGCCCGAAGTGAGCGAACTGGTGCGCTTTCCCGGTCACGCGAAGACGTTGCGCAAGCTGGCGGAACTCGGCCCGCGCGCGTACTACGAGGGCGAAATCGCCGGACAGATCGCCGGCTTCGCCCGCCAGAGCGGCGCGGCGCTCACGCTCGACGATCTGCGCAACTATCGCGCCGACTGGGTCGAGCCGATCGCGAAAGATTACCGCGGCTATACCGTGCATGAAATTCCGCCGAACGGCCAGGGTATCGCCGCGCTGATCGCGCTTGGCATCCTGGAGCATTTCGACATCAAGTCGCTGGCGGTCGATGACATCGAGTCGCAGCATCTGCAGATCGAGGCGATGAAGCTGGCATTCGCCGACGTTTACCGCTACGTCGCGGATCCCCGCTCGATGGATGTCACGCCCGGACAGATGCTCGACGACGCGTACCTGGCCTCGCGCGCGAAGCTGATCGATCCGAAGCGCGCAAAGCAGTTCGACTTCGGCATGCCGAAGGCGGGTGGCACGATCTATATGTCGGTGGCGGACGAGCGCGGCATGATGGTGAGTTTCATCCAGTCGAACTACATGGGCTTCGGCTCGGGCATCGTCGTGCCGGACAGCGGGATCGCGCTGCAGAACCGTGGCTGTGGCTTCTCGATGGATCCGAAGTCGCCGAACGTCGTCGAGGGCGGCAAGCGGCCGTTCCACACGATCATCCCGGCGTTCCTCACGCAGCAGGTCGACGGCCAGCAGGAAGCGGTCATGAGCTTCGGCGTGATGGGCGGCGACATGCAGCCGCAGGGCCATCTGCAATCCGTCGTGCGGATGCTCGACTATGGCCAGCAGCCGCAGGCCGCGTGCGATGCGCCGCGCTGGAAGGTCAACCACGACTTCACGATCGACATCGAATCCACCCTCGACCCGCAAACTGCCAGCGCGCTGGAAGGCCTCGGTCACACGATCAAGTCCGTCGACGACCCGTACATGGATTTCGGCTCGGGCCAGTACATCTGGAAGCTCGACCGCAATGAGCCGGAGCGCGGCTATGTGGCGGCGAGCGACAGCCGGCGCGACGGGCTCGCCGCGGGGTTCTAGTACAGGGGAGAAGCCATGCCCCGGATGCGACGGCGCGTGAAACGCAGCGCCGCCCGTCGTGTCCGTCTTGCGTTTTTCCCGCTGGGTGAGGTCGCGCGCGTTCCATGACCGGCCGGTGAGAACCGCGCTTACTCCAGGTGTCTTACTTCAGGCGTTCGACGCAACAGTGGGCGAGATATCAGGCGCAGCAAAAAACGGCAGCCGTTGTTCGCGGCTGCTTTTTTTCGTCCGCCTTACGCGTGATTTCGGCCGGTTACCAATGTGGTGCAACCGGCGTTTGACGAATGTCGACGGGCTGGGCGCTTTCCCTGGTATCGCGCGGAACTGCGGGCAGTCGGCATGGTCTGTGCTGTGGTATCTGCATATTTGCGCAACATTGGCTAAGATGCAGTTGAGGGGGGTTAAACATTTCAAAGCGCTGTATGTGGCAACGATGCGCAGCGAGCCGGGCAAGCGGCATACGGCCTGGCAAGTTCCCGTGTCGCGACAGCTTTTGGGAGCACGAACAATGCGAACAGACTCCATGCACGCGATGCCCTGGCGTATCGAGGACATCGATCTTAGCCGGATCGACCGGCAGAAGGCGGCCGTCAACGAGGATCTGCTGTTGTTGCTGTGCGCGGCGTCGTTCATTGAAAGCGGCACCGATCTCTACACGAGCAATCTCAGCACGTTCTTCAATGGCGACCGCGAAGTGTCCGCGTGGCTCAACAATGAATGGGAGCCCGAGGAAATGCAGCACGGGCGCGCGCTCAAGACCTACATCGCGCACGTGTGGCCGGAATTCGACTGGGATACGGCGTTTCACAACTTCTTCGAAGAGTACAAGCTGACCTGTTCGTTCGAAGACTTCGAAAAGACGCGTGCGCTCGAAATGGTTGCGCGGTGCGTCGTCGAAACGGGCACGGCAACGCTGTATCGGGCGATCGGCGAATGCTCGGATGAACCCGTGCTGAAGGAAATCACCGACAACATCCGTACCGATGAAGTGCGCCACTACAAACACTTTCTCCGATACTTCAAGAAGTACAACCGGATCGAAGGTAACGGCCGGCTGGCTGTGCTGGGTGCGCTGATGCGTCGTGTGATGGAGATCAAGAACGAAGACTCGGAGATCGCGCTGCGTCATGTGTTTGCGATCCGTTATCCCGAGCGCGTCAACGATCCGGCCTACAATCGCAGCCGCGCGGCGCGCGTCAATACGCTGGTGCGGCGCAATCTGTCGGCCGATATGTGCGTGAAGATGCTGCTCAAGCCGCTCGATCTGCCCGCGAAGATCCAGCCGGGCGTGCACTATCCACTCGCGAAGATCACGCAGCACGTGTTCTTTCGGTAGCCCCGAACAACGCGCGCGGCGCATGCCGCGGCGTGGCAGTGACCGGATGGCCCGCCTGCGCGGGCCATTCTGCATTCTGTGTTGTATGACCCCACATGGAGCGACGTAATGACCGCCTCAACGGATCGCGAGCGAGCACTCGAGCAGGACGTGTTCGACGAATGGCCGCCCGCATTGCGAGCGGCGTTCGATGGAACATCGCTGGAGACGAAGATCGGCTTCACCGCATCGCTCATCACCCGCGATGCGAACGGTCATCTGCGCACGTCGCTGCTCGGCGTCGGCGAGTTGTACGCGCCGGACTCGCGCACGCTGTGTCTCGCGCTGTGGCCGCATTCGCGTGCTGCCCGCGCGCTCTCTGGAGGCGGCCGCGCGGCGCTGACCTTCGTCTTCGACGATGCGTTCTATCAGGTGCAACTCGATATCGAACCGCTGCCCGGGACGGGCGGCGACCTGGCGTGCTTCACGGGGTCAATCGATACGGGCGAAGCGCAGCGCGTGCGTTATGCGCGCCTCACCGGCGGCATTACGTTCGATCTGGAAGGGGAGCGCGAGACGGTGCTCGACCGATGGAAGCAACAGATCGAGCACCTGAAAAAAACGGCCGGAGCAAGCCCCGGCCGTTAGTTCGCTGATGCGAGCGATGGAACCTGCAGTCTAGCGACCGCGCTGTCCACCGTTACGCGCAGGATGCGATCCGCGCGGCGCGCCGCCGCCCAGCAGGGCGCCGGCATTGCCGCCCGCCTGCTGCGGCTTGCGCGGCGCGTGCTGTCCGTTCGCACTGCCGTTGCCACCCTCGTGCGACGCGGCGCGCGGCTTGTCGTGATGACGCGTGGTTTCGTGACGCGGATTGTCCTTGCGCACCTGGGCCGGACCGTTGCTCACGGGCTTGCCGCCCTGGGCATGCGCCTGCTGTGGCTTTTGCTGCGCACCGCCACGCGGGTTCTGGCGCGACTGCGCCGGCTTTGACGAAGACGCACCGTCACGCTTCGGCGCGCCGCCTTGCGGTTGCCGCGGCTGACGGCCGCCACCGCCGCCACCTTGCCCGCGGCGCAGGATCGGCTCCGGCTTTGCCGTCGGATCCGGCTCGAAGCCCGCGATCACTTCCTGCGGTACCGGACGCTTGATCAGCTTCTCGATGTCCTTCAGCAGCTGCAGCTCGTCGACGCACACGAGCGAGATCGCCTCGCCCGTCGCGCCCGCGCGACCCGTACGGCCTATGCGGTGAACGTAGTCTTCCGGCACGTTCGGCAGATCGAAGTTGACGACGTGCGGCAACTGGTCGATGTCGATCCCGCGCGCGGCGATATCGGTCGCGACGAGCACCTGCAGCGTCGCATCCTTGAACTCGGCGAGCGCACGGGTGCGCGCCGACTGGCTCTTGTTGCCGTGAATGGCGAGCGCGCTGATGCCATCCTTCGTCAGCTGTTCGGCGAGGCGGTTCGCGCCGTGCTTCGTGCGCGTGAACACCAGCACCTGGAACCAGTTGTGTTGCCGGATCAGGTGCGTGAGCAGTTCGCGCTTCTTGTCGCGATCGACCGGGTGGATCTTTTGCGCGACCAGTTCGGCCGTCGTATTGCGGCGCGCGACTTCGATCAGCGCCGGCGAGTCGAGCAGATTGTCGGCGAGGGTCTTGATCTCGTCGGAGAACGTCGCGGAGAACAGCAGATTCTGGCGCTTCGCCGGCAGCTTCGCGAGCACGCGTTTGATGTCGTGGATGAAGCCCATGTCGAGCATGCGGTCGGCTTCGTCGAGCACGAGAATATCGAGCTGCGACAGATCGATCGTCTTTTGCTGCATGTGGTCGAGCAGACGGCCCGGCGTCGCCACGACGATATCGACGCCGCGTCGCAGCGCATCGATCTGCGGATTGATGCCGACGCCGCCGAACATCACGGTCGACTTCAGCTTCAGGTATTTGCCGTACTGGCGCACGCTTTCTTCGACCTGCGCGGCGAGTTCGCGCGTCGGCGTGAGAATCAGCGCGCGCACCGCGCGCTTGCCGCTTGCGTTGTTGACCGGTTGCATCGTCGTCAGACGTTGCAGGATCGGCAGGGTGAAGCCGGCAGTTTTGCCGGTGCCGGTCTGGGCGCCGGCAAGAAGATCGCCGCCATTCAGCACGGCAGGTATCGCCTGCGTCTGGATCGGCGTCGGGGAGGTGTAGCCCAGTTCGTGTACAGCGCGGACCAGCGGTTCGGACAAGCCGAGGGAATCAAAAGACATAGAAACTCTTTGTAAATGCAGATGTGGCGACCCGCTCGTTCGCAGCCGGAAAAGGCGCGATGAAAGCGGAAGCAAAGACCGGGGCGTGAGCCGGGGCCTGAAGCTGATCGCCGGGAAATCGGCGGTACGCTCGCTGGCGTACCGGATGCATCAACGCGCTATCAAGACACGTCGACTGGCGTTAAGTTGCATTTCGCCGCCGTGGAATGTCATGCGACGTAGCGCGCGACACTGACGAATTGGCACAGACTGCCGGCCAGCACGAACAGGTGCCAGATGCCATGTCCATGCCGGATGCGCTCGTCGTTGATGAAGAAGTAGATGCCGGCGCTGTAGATGAGACCGCCGGCCACGAGCCATGCGGTGCCTGCTGGCGGCAATGCTTCCACCAGCGGACGAATGGCAACGAGCGCGAGCCACCCCATCAATACATACAGCACCATCGAAACGCTGCGGGTGCGTCGCCCGAGCGTCAGTTCCTGCGTGATACCGAGGGCTGCGAGCCCCCAGCTCACACCGAACAGCGACCAGCCCCACGGACCACGCAGCGTAACCAGCGTGAACGGCGTGTAACTGCCGGCGATCAGCAGATAGATCGCCGAATGGTCGCATTTTTGCAGGATCGCCTTCAGACGCGGATGGCGAACACTGTGGTAAAGCGTGGAGATAGCATACAGCACGAACAGCATTGCACCGTAGACGGCGAAACTGACGACCTTGTACGCATCGCCATCGAGCGCGCCCATCGTGACGAGCGTCGCCAGCCCCGCCACCGACAGCACGGCGCCGACGAGGTGGGTAATGCTGTTGAATCGCTCACCGAAATGCACGGCACTCTCCTGCCTGCCCTCATGCGCTTCATGCTACACGCGCGACGGCAACTGAACCTCAAAACCAGAACCCGGCAAAAACAAAGGGCGCAGCCCGCGAAAACCGCTGGCCGCGCCCCGGATGCATCCGGCGTCGCTTAATCGAGCGGCGCCGAACGCAGATCGCTGACCTGTTGCGGCGACACCGGCTGGCCGTGGTTGCCCCACGACATACGGATGTACGTCACCACTGCAGCCACTTCCTGATTCGACAGCGACTGGGCAAACGGCGGCATGCCATACGGCTTCGGATTGCCACCCGTGCTCGGCGGATAACCGCCGTTCAGCACCATGCGGATCGGGTTCACAGCCGACGGCATCTGGATCGACTGGTTGTTCGCGAGCGGCGGGAAGTTAGGCGGCTGGCCGAGACCATTCGCTTCGTGACACTTCGCGCAGTTGTCAGTGTAGATCTTCTGACCTTGCTTCAGCAGTTCGCCGCCGAACTGTTCCGACGTTTCGAGCTGCAGACCTTCCGGCGCTTCCTTCTTCTGCGGAATGGTCTTCAGGTACGTCGACATCGCGTGGATGTCGTCGTCCGACATGTACTGCAGGCTGTTGTGAACCACTTCAGCCATCGGACCGAACACCGCGCCACGGTTCGACACACCGGTCTTCAGCAGATCGGCGATGTCCTTCGTGTCCCAGTCGCCGAGGCCGGCTTCCTTGTTCGACGTCAGCGAAGGCGCATACCAGTTCTGCAGCGGGATCAGACCGCCAGCAAACGCCGCCGAGCTCACCGGACCGCCCATCGCGTTGATCGACGTGTGGCACATGCCGCAGTGGCCAAGGCCTTCGATCAGGTACGCGCCGCGGTTCCATTCGACCGACTTGGTCGGATCGGCCTTGTACTCGCCTTCACGGAAGAACAGCGTGCGCCAGCCAATCAGCATGTTGCGCTGGTTGAACGGGAACCGGAGTTCGTGCGGACGGCTCGGCACGTTCACCGGCGTGACCGAACGCAGATACGCGTAGATCGCGTCCGAATCGGCGCGCGTGACCTTCGTGTAGCTCGTGAACGGGAAGCCCGGATACAGCAGGCTGCCGTCCTTCGAACGGCCCGTGTGCATCGCGCGGTAGAAGTCGTCCTGGGTCCACTTGCCGATGCCGTACTGGTCGTCCGGCGTGATGTTCGGCGTGAACATCGTGCCGAACGGCGTGGCCATCGGCAGGCCGCCGGCGAACGTCTTGCCGCCGCGCACCGTGTGGCACGCGATACAGTCGCCGGCGCGGGCGAGATACTCGCCCTTCTTGATCAGTTCGGCCTGGTCGGCGGGCGTTGCCGCAACGGCTGAACCGTTATGCAGGTTGTCGCCGCCGGTCCACAGGACCGGAACAAGCGCGGCGGCTGCTGCGACGACAACAGCCGAAAGTGCGAAAAGGGACTTGCGTTTCATTTGAATATCTCTCCCGGTGCCTTATTGCGGTTCGCTGCCGCAGGCAAGCGGAGTCTTCATCGAACGGGCAGGAGCCGGCACGGGGTTATGCGGAGCCGGCTGCGTGGAAAGCCATGCCGCGACGGCGTTCACGTCTTCATCGGTAAGGCGCGTGGCGATCGTGTGCATGCAATCGGGGTCGACCGCGTGGCGCGTACCCGAGCGCCATGAGCCGAGCTGTGCGCTGATGTAGTCGGCATGCAGGCCGACGAGGCCCGGAATGGCCGGTTCCATGCCCGTCAGGGCCTTGCCGTGACAGGCCACGCACGCGGGAATCTGCTTCGAGACATCGCCGTGCAGCACGATCTGCTCGCCGCGCGAGAGCGTCGTGGCCGAAACGGTCGGCTTCGCAGGCGGCGGATAGGGCGGACGCTGTTGCGAGAAGTACGTCGCGATCTGATGGAGATAGTCGTCCGAGAGATACGTGACGAGGTAGTTCATCGGCGGGTACTTGCGACGGCCTTCGCGGAAATTCTGCAGCTGGTTGAACAGATAGTCAGCCGG
This sequence comes from Paraburkholderia sartisoli, assembly GCF_900107685.1. Lineage (GTDB taxonomy): Bacteria > Pseudomonadota > Gammaproteobacteria > Burkholderiales > Burkholderiaceae > Paraburkholderia > Paraburkholderia sartisoli. The sequence continues at coordinate 378,782 of NZ_FNRQ01000001.1, forward strand.
CTTGCCCGCGAGGCGCGGGAAGTAGTCGTTATCGGTACCCTGACCATGGGAGCCGTGGCACGCAGTACAACCCTGCACGCGTGACTCCATCGTGTCCGGGGCTTTGGGCTGGGTCTGCGCATTCGCTGCGCTGAAGACGCCTGCACTGCCGATCAACAGAACGGCGAGCAATGGGCGGAAAATGCGTCTTGAAGACACGCGTAACTCCATCAAAATCAGGGGACCTGACCGAACTTCGAGCGGCTCGGTGTGGAAGCCAGCCGGCGCTGCGGCGACGCAGCATTCTATCATCGATGACTGATGGTGACTATTTGACTCATTGACGTGAGTTCCGGCCTTGCGCATCGATGCGACAGTTTGCCGCAGAATGTGCGCCACCTGCATCGAAGGGGCCGGCGAGACGTTTGAAACCATCGCGCGTCGAGGGCATCGAAGCGTACACTCGCGGGTCTTGCCGGCGTCGCTGCTCCGTGTCCGGTCTGCTTTCGCGTTCACTCCGTTTTTCCTGGTTTTTCCCGTTTTTTTCTGTTCATCTCCTCATTTCATTCATGAAGCCAACTGATTTTGTCTGCCTGCTGCTGCCGGATTCCGTGATCGAAAACCCGTCTTTGACGCATGAAGCGGCGCCGGGCGCGCGTTGCCGCGTGGACAGCACAGGCGCCGCGCGATGAGCGTCAATGGACTGTGGATCGGGCAGGTCGCGATGGCCTCGCTGATGAACATTGCTTTTGCGTTTGCCGTCGGGTCGGCGCTCCTCGCGGCGTGGCTCGCGAAGGACGGTGGCCAGACTATCGCGCCCGCGCGTCCGGCGTTGCTGTGCGCGCAACGCGCGCTGGTGACGGGGGCCGTCGTGCTGGTGCTCGCCGATCTCGGCTGGCTTGTGTATGAAAGTGCGACGATGAGCGGCGTCGGTTTGCCCGAGGCGTTCGGCGTCGTGCCCTCCGTACTCACGCAGACGCACGTCGGCTTTGCCTGGAGTCTCGCGTTCGGCGGCGCGCTTGTGCTGCTGCTGACGTCGGTGGCCAGCCATGAGGGGGTGTTGCGCAACGCGCTGCTGTGGCTTGCGGTGATCGCCGTCGCGGCAGGCAAGGCGGCGCTCGGCCACGCGGCGGATGCCGGCATTGCGTCGGCGGCAATCGGCATGCATACGCTGCATGTGCTCGTCACGAGCGTGTGGGGCGGTCTCGCGCTGTCCGCGGGGCTGACCGTGCTACCGGCGCTGGATACGTCGACCGCGCGCGGCGTGCTGATCCGCACGGCGGGCCAGGTGTCCAGCGTGTCGCTCGTCGCGGTCGTGTTCGTGCTGCTGACGGGCGCGTTCAACGCGGCGCGCGGTTCGGGCGGCTCGTTCGAAGCCATCGACACCAGCACGTGGGGCCATGTGCTGATCCTCAAGCTGGCGCTGGTCGCGCTCGCGCTCGTGCTGGGCGGACTCAACCGCTTTTCGGCGCTGCCGCGCCTGCGGCGCAGCGCGTCGACCGTGGATGCGCACACGTTCAACAACGTGATGTATCTGGAAGCGCTCGCGATGCTGGGCGTGTTCGTCGCGGCGGCCGTGCTGTCGCACAGCATTCCTGCCTTCGCCGCGATGGGCTGATCCGGACTGTTCTCTACTGGTTGAACGATCGCCGCCGGTCAGCCGGCGACGAACACGCAAGAACATGGTTACCCGGCAGGAAGCAGGCGGTGGTGTGCATGACGCACGATGGTCGTATTCACTGCGCCCATTGCGTGTCGAAAGCGAGCCTATTCGTAGCCCAGCTTGTGTCCGACGATCGGCGCGAAGAACAGCGCGATCGCCGCGCCCGCCACCTTGCCTTCGAGTTCGGCGAACGCCGCGCGTGTGCCGTACGCGTGTATCAGCAGATCGAATAGTTGCGGCACGCAGTAAAGCGCCGCTGCAGCGATGAAACATCGTTCGACGATCGGGATGCGCCAGCCGCGATCACATGCAACCGCCGCAAAGATGATCCGCGATACCGCGAATACCACCAGCGCGCCCACGGCAGCCTGTTCGCGGATCAGATAGTCAGGAAGATACTCACCCATGTCTGCCTCTGGTTCATGTCGTTTTCAACCAGTTCAGCAAGGAGTGGGCCAGAGCTCAGACAGAACCCGGCGCGTCGCGCGCAACGCGTGATGCAGCAATGCTTCAGCCCTGGCGAGAGCAACGCGGACGTCGACGCGTCCGGCCGGTTTCCATCGTTTTTGAGCTTGAACGTTACGTTACTGAAACGCCGCCGGATCGACGTCACGTAACACGTCGATGCGCGGCTTCGTCATAGAGGCGCGACGCAAACAGAAACGCCGCCCACAAAGGCGGCGTCCGTCACGCAGTCACGCTTGTGCGTTTCCCGTGCTTACCACTCGGCGACGCTGCCGTCTGCGTGGCGCCACACCGGATTGCGCCAGCGATGTCCGACCTTCGCCATCTCACGAACCTTTTCTTCGTTGACTTCGATACCGAGACCCGGGCCCTGCGGAATCGACACGAAGCCGTCTTCGTATTTGAAGACTTCCGGGTTCTTGATGTAGTCGAGCAGGTCGTTGCCCTGGTTGTAGTGAATGCCGAGGCTCTGTTCCTGGATGAACGCGTTGTAGCTCACCGCGTCGATCTGCAGGCACGTGGCGAGCGCGATCGGGCCAAGCGGGCAGTGCAGCGCGATGGCGACGTCGTACGCTTCGGCCATCGTCGCGATCTTGCGGCACTCGGTAATGCCGCCCGCGTGCGACGCGTCCGGCTGCAGGATGTCGACGAAACCGTTCGCGAGGATGTGCTTGAAGTCCCAGCGCGAATACAGACGCTCGCCCAGCGCGATCGGCGTGTTCGTCTGGTTGACGATATCGCGCAACGCTTCGGCATTTTCCGACAGCACTGGTTCCTCGATGAACATGAGTTTGTACGGATCGAGTTCCTTCGCCAGCACCTTCGCCATCGGCTTGTGTACGCGGCCGTGGAAGTCGACGCCGATGCCGATGTTCGGACCCACCGCTTCACGCACGGCGGCGACGTTGTCGATCACACCCTGCACCTTGTCGAAGGTGTCGATGATCTGCAGCTCTTCCGAGCCGTTCATCTTGATCGACTTGAAGCCGCGTTCGACGACGGCACGCGCGTTGTTCGCGACGTCGCTCGGGCGGTCGCCGCCGATCCACGAATACACCTTGATGCGATCGCGCACCTGGCCGCCGAGCAGCGCATGCACCGGCACGCCGTGATGCTTGCCCTTGATGTCCCACAGCGCCTGGTCGACGCCGGCGATCGCGCTCATCGTGATCGGGCCGCCGCGGTAGAAGCCCGCGCGGTACATCACCTGCCAGTGATCTTCGATCAGGAGCGGATCCTTGCCGATCAGGTAGTCCGACAGCTCATCGACGGCTGCCGCGACCGTGTGCGCGCGGCCTTCGACAACCGGCTCGCCCCAGCCGACGATGCCTTCGTCCGTCGTGATCTTCAGGAAGCACCAGCGCGGCGGGACGATGAAGGTTTCGAGTTTGGTGATTTTCATGCTGGGACTCTCCTGACTGCCGCTGCGGGCCAGATCGTGGGACGGTGGAACCGTGAAATCATGGATACGGGGACCCCATCCTACAACAAAATCGCCGTTAAGTAGTATTAATAGTACTATTGGTGTGGGCATCGACTGCTGTGCATGGCTTGAATCGTTCGCTCACGTTCCCGGTCTGATGCCGGATAATCCGGGACGTTCCAGTGAGTTACCCGTCGCGCAGCGATGGCAAAAGAAAGCGGAGAAACGTTATTCAGCATGATCTGCACGGGCGCGTCGCCCACCTGCTCGCGACCGCCATCCTGCGCGGCGACTATGCGCCCGAATCTATCCTGCCGCGCGAAGCGGAGCTGATGGAGGCGTTCGGTGTTAGCCGGACGGTGTTGCGCGAGGCGCTGCGCACGCTGACGTCGAAAGGCCTGATCGAGTCGCGTCCGCGGGTGGGCACGCGTGTGCGTCCGAAAAGCGCGTGGAATCTGCTCGATGCCGACGTGCTCGACTGGTACTCGCGCGTCGCCCCGCCGATGGCGTTCGCGCTCAAGCTGCAGGAAATGCGCGAGATGATCGAGCCATATGCGGCGGCGCTTGCCGCGTCGTCGTGGAGCGACGGGACGTTTGCCGCGCTCGATGCCGCGCATGCTTCGATGGTGGCGGCGCGCAACGTCGACGAATGGGTGCGGGCCGATCTTCAGTTTCATCTGAACGTGCTGACGGCGTGCAGCAACGAGTTGCTGATTCCGCTCGGCACGCTGATCGAGCGCACGCTCGAGGCGCAACTGCAACTGAACGCGCGGCGGGCGGACGTGTTCAACGCGTCGCTCGCGGAGCACACGGCGGTCTTCGAGGCGATCCGCGATCGCGACGCCGAGGCCGCCCGTCAGGCGATGGCGAGCCTGCTCGGCGTGACGCGCCGGCGCATCGAAGGGTGAACGTGCGCGGGTGGCGTGCTAAGGTCTGAGGCCCGGATTGTGCTGCTGAAGTAACGCTGGTGCTGGCGTGAATGCTGGCAACTGGCTGCGGAGGCGTTCAGTCAACCGAGCAGAGGAGGGTCGTTCATGTCAGTCAGTTTCGTCGCGCGCAGGCTCGCGCTTGCCCTGGCGTTTCTGCCTGCGATGGCCTCGCTGGCCGTGCAGGCGGAGCCTGTTCCCGAGAGCCAGTGGCAGCCCAGCCAGGCAACCTTGTTCACGCTCGTGCAGGACGGTTACCGGATCGTATCGGTGATCGACGAGCGGCATGGCGAGGCGAATTCGACGCAGACGTTTTATCTGCAGCGGGAACAGGGCGCGTTCAAGTGTATCGAGCAGCACCAGATCGAGCAGAAGACGCGCATGCCGGAGGCGCAGTTTGCGTGCTTTGAGCTGGTGCAGCCGTTTTCGACGCTGAAGGGGAAGTAGCGTTGCGTTGGGCTGAGCGCGCTGGAAACAAAAAAGCCGCTGCTTCGTGAGAAGCAGCGGCTTTTTTTACAACTGGTGGCGAATCAGGGACTCGAACCCCGGACCTGCGGATTATGATTCCGTCGCTCTAACCAACTGAGCTAATTCGCCGAAAGAAGCGAGATTATGCGGATGGCGGCAGGGGCTGTCAACCCCCGCGCGCCATATTTGTGGCCGCTCATCCAGCGGCGCCCTCCTCGAGCGGGCGCCGCAGCCGCACCGTCAGTCGTCGGCGTAGATGTTCGAGTCCTTGGTCTCCTTCACGAACAGCATGCCGATCACGAACGTCGCCAGCGCGATCACGATCGGATACCAGAGCCCCGAATAGATGTTGCCCTTCGCCGCGACGATCGCGAAGGCGGTCGCCGGCAGGAAGCCGCCGAACCAGCCATTGCCGATGTGATACGGCAGCGACATCGACGTATAGCGGATCCGCGTCGGGAACATTTCCACCAGCATCGCCGCGATCGGCCCGTACACCATCGTCACGTAGATCACGAGGATCGTCAGGATCACGACCGTCATCGGCCAGTTGATCTGCGACGGATCGGCCTTCGGCGGGTAGCCGGCCGTCTTCAGCGCGTCGCCGAGCGTCTTGTCGAACGTCTTGCCCTGATCCTTCGCGTCCGCAGCCTTGCCGTCATACGTGTTGATGACGGTGTCGCCCACCTTGATCTCGGCCAGCGTGCCCGTCGGAGCAGCCACGTTGTCGTAGTTCAGGCCGGCCTTCGACAGCGCGCTCTTCGCGATATCGCACGAGCTCGTGAACTTCGCCGTGCCGACCGGGTTGAACTGGAACGAGCATTCGTCCGGGTTCGCGATTACGACGATCGGCGACTTCTGCTGCGCGGCTTCGAGCGCCGGGTTCGCGTAGTGCGTGAGCGCGTGGAACAGCGGGAAGTACGTGAGCGCCGCGATCAGGCAGCCGGCCATGATGATCGGCTTGCGGCCGATCTTGTCCGACAGCGAGCCGAAGAACAGGAAGAACGGTGTGCCGATCAGGAGCGCCAGCGCGATCAGGATGTTGGCGCTCGTGCCGTCCACCTTCAGCGTCTGCGTGAGGAAGAACAGCGTGTAGAACTGGCCCGTGTACCAGACCACCGCCTGACCCGCCGTCAGGCCGACCAGCGCGAGGATCACGATCTTCAGGTTCTTCCATTGACCGAACGCTTCGGTCAGCGGCGCCTTCGACGTCTTGCCCTCGGCCTTGATGCGCTCGAACGCCGGCGATTCGTGCAGTTGCAGACGGATCCACACCGAGATCGCGAGCAGCAGGATCGACGCGATGAACGGAATGCGCCAGCCCCATACGCCGAACGCGTCTTCGCCCATCGACGTACGCACGCCGAGAATCACCAGCAGCGACAGGAAGAGGCCGAGCGTGGCCGTCGTCTGGATCCACGCGGTGTAGTAACCGCGACGGTTAGCCGGCGCATGTTCGGCGACGTAGGTCGCCGCGCCGCCGTACTCGCCGCCGAGCGCGAGGCCCTGCAGCAGGCGCATCGCAATGAAGATCACCGGAGACGCAAAGCCAATGGCCGCGTAACCCGGCAGGAAGCCGACGACGAACGTCGACAGACCCATGATCACGATCGTGATGAGGAACGTGTACTTGCGGCCCACCATGTCGCCGAGCCGGCCGAACACGATCGCGCCGAACGGACGCACCGCGAAGCCGGCCGCAAAACCGAGCAGCGTGAAGATGAACCCCGCAGTCGGGTTGACGCCGGAAAAGAAGCTCTTGCTGATGTAAGCAGCCAGCGAGCCGGCCAGGTAGAAGTCGTACCATTCGAAAACGGTGCCGAGCGACGAAGCGAAGATCACCCGCTTCTCGTCGCGTGTCATCGGCGCGTGCGAGATTTGCCCGCCAACGGTTGCCATATGTCGTCTCCAATATTGATATAAGCGTGCGGACCCGCCGGCAAGGCGAACCCGTGAGCCGATTATTGGAGCGAAAACTTACTGCCTACTGACGCTTGTCCCGTAAATAAGAGCACTGTATCGAGGCTTCAATGTCTTCTTACGTCTGTTAATGTGAAGCCAAAATCGTCAAATGTGGTGTCAATCTAACGGATGAGCGGGGCATGGTGCCTGCGGGAAAACCGTCAGTTAGGGTAAGTCCCGGGCGCGTTCCAGCAGTCTCAGGCTGACACGCACGAGCGTCCCGGCGAGCCGCGGCGTGGTTTGATAGACGTTGTCCCCGATGGTCAGCGTGCCGCCATGCATCGTCGCGATCTCGCGGACGATGGCGAGACCGAGGCCGCTGCCATCTCCATCGCGGCCGAGAATCCGGTAGAAGCGCTCGATCACCCGGTCGCGCTCGGCGGCCGGAATGCCGATGCCCGTGTCTTCCACTTCGAGATGCACGCGTCCCGCCGCGGGTTCGGGTTTGACGCGCACGGTGACGCGTCCGCCTTCGGGTGTGTAGCGGATCGCGTTGTCGATCAGGTTCGACAGCATTTCGCGCAGCATCACGAGGTTGCCGTCCACCTCGATGCGCCCGCCGTCGGGTCCGTCGATATCGTCGGGGCCTTCGTAGCCGAGATCCATCTGGCGGGCGAGGGCGGCCTGAACCCAGTCGCGCACGGCGTTGCGCGCCACTTCCGTGATTTCGACCGGAGTGAAGATCTGCCCGGACATGCGGTTTTCGGCGCGCGCGAGCGCGAGCAACTGCGTGACGAGCCGCGCGGCGTGCTCCGAACTGGTCGCGATCTGTTCGAGCGAACGATGCACTTCCGCCGACGCGTCCTGCCGCAGCGCCAGTTCCGCCTGCGTGCGCAGGCCGGCGAGCGGCGTCTTCATCTGATGCGCGGCGTCGGCGATAAAGCGCTTTTGCAGCTCCATGTTCTGTTCGAGGCGGGTCAGAAGGTCGTTGAACGACGTCACGAGCGGCTCGATTTCCGGCGGCGCGCGCCGGGCTTCGAGCGGCGACAGGTCGTCTGGACGGCGCGCGCGGATGTTCGACTGCAGCGCGTGCAGCGGCGCGAGCCCGCGCGAAAGCCCGAACCACACCAGCAGGATCGCGAGCGGCAGGATCACGAACTGCGGCAGGATCACGCCTTTGATGATGTCGTTGGCAAGCTGGCTGCGCTTGTCGAGCGTTTCGGCCACCTGCAGCAACACCGGCTGCGCACCGGGCATCTGCGGAAACTCGACGGTCGTGTACGCGACACGGATGTCGTTGCCGCGCAATACGTCGTCGCGAAACGCGACGATGCCCGCTTGCGGCCGGTCTTCCTCGTGCGGCAGCGGCATGTCGCGGTCGCCGCCGACCAGTTCGCCGCGCGTGCCGAGCACCTGATAGAACACGCTGTCGATGTTGTCCGCGCGCAGGAAGTCGCGGGTCGAAGCGGGCAGCGACAGTTCCGCGACACCGTTCACCGGATGAATCTGCCGCGCGAGCACGTAGGCATCGGTTTCGAGCGCGCGGTCGAACGGACCGTTCGCGATGGATTTGGCGACGAGGTAGGTGACCGCCAGGCTCATCGGCCACAGCAGCAGCAGCGGCGCCAGCATCCAGTCGAGAATTTCGCCGAAGAGCGAACGCGGACGCGCCGCGGCAGCGGCCTCGCTTTCGTCGGGTGGGGCGAAGGGGTTGGCGTAGCGGGCGTCGCGGGCTTCGTCGTCGAGACTCGCGGCGGATGAATCGGGCGAGCCCGGCGGCACGGCCTGCGCGGTTCGTGCGCGCGGCGCCGGCGCTTCGGCGTGACGCACGGCGGCGTGCTCGTGGCGAGCGGGCATGCGGGTCCTACTTGAAGTAGTGGCTCGCGGGCATCGCGCCCGGAGCGGGCACGGCGGTTGCGGCGGCTGTTGCTGGCGGTGTCGCCGGTGTTGCAGCGGTTTCGCCGGCTGCCGGCGCTGGCGCTGGTGCGGCCTTTTCGAGGCAGTAGCCGAGTCCGCGCACGGTGATGATGCGCACGCCGCTCGGCTCGATCTTCTTGCGCAGCCGGTGAACGTAGACCTCGATGGCGTTGTTGCTGACTTCCTCGCCCCATTCGCACAGGTGATCGACGAGCTGTTCCTTCGACACCAGCCGGCCGATCCGTTGCAGCAGCACTTCCAGCAGCCCGAGCTCGCGCGCCGACAGCTCCACGACCTGCTCGTGTACGTATGCGATCCGTCCAACCTGGTCGAACGACAGCGCGCCATGTTTCACGACGGTCGGCCCGCCGCCCGCGCCGCGCCGCGTGAGCGCCCGCACACGCGCTTCGAGCTCGTTCAGGGCGAAGGGCTTGGCCATATAGTCGTCGGCACCGAGATCGAGGCCCTTCACGCGGTCATCGACGCTGTCCGCGGCCGTGAGAATCAGCACCGGCATGTTCGAATTGCGCGCCCGCAGACGCCGCAGCACCTCGAGCCCGGACATGCGCGGCAGGCCGAGATCGAGAATCAGCAGGTCGAATGTCTGCATCGAAAGCGCGGTATCGGCCTCGACGCCGTTCTTCACGTGATCGACGGCATAGGCCGACTGGCGGAGTGATCGGACGAGACCGTCCGCGAGTATGCTGTCATCTTCGGCAATGAGAATTCGCATGAGGCGTTGAGGCTCTGGCATTGCCCGCGTCGTGGTGTCGCCCGGCGCGCGGCGGTCTCCGAAACAATCGTGGTGGTTGGGCCTGGCGTTGCGCATCGAAAATCGAAATGAATGTGCAACGTGCTTGCCAAAACCACTGTTTTTTTATACAGTGTCTGCGTTTAGCGCGCCGTCCGCGAAAAGGGACCTCAACCCGCGGACCGCAACCCTGCGTCAGACGCCGTTCATCATAGCAAAGGACGATTCATGGAAGAAAGCAAGAAAGGCCCGGCTGGACTGACTGCTGAAAAGAGCAAGGCGCTGGCTGCCGCGCTCGCGCAGATCGAAAAGCAGTTCGGCAAGGGGTCGGTCATGCGGCTCGGCGCGGGCGAGGTTGCCGAAGATATCCAGGTGGTCTCCACCGGATCGCTCGGCCTCGATATCGCATTGGGCGTCGGTGGTCTGCCGCGTGGTCGCGTCGTCGAAATCTACGGTCCGGAATCGTCGGGTAAAACCACGCTGACGCTCCAGGTCGTAGCCGAAATGCAGAAGCTCGGCGGCACGGCAGCGTTTATCGACGCGGAACACGCGCTCGATATCCAGTACGCGTCCAAGCTCGGCGTGAACGTGTCCGACCTGCTGGTTTCGCAGCCGGACACGGGCGAACAGGCGCTCGAAATCGCCGATGCGCTGGTGCGCTCGGGCTCGATCGACATGATCGTGATCGACTCGGTCGCGGCACTCGTGCCGAAGGCTGAAATCGAAGGTGAAATGGGCGACTCGCTGCCGGGTCTGCAGGCACGTCTGATGTCCCAGGCACTGCGCAAGCTCACCGGTACGATCAAGCGTACGAACTGTCTCGTGATCTTCATCAACCAGATCCGGATGAAGATCGGCGTGATGTTCGGCAACCCGGAAACCACCACGGGCGGCAACGCGCTCAAGTTCTACGCGTCGGTGCGTCTCGACATCCGTCGTATCGGCTCGATCAAGAAGAACGACGAGGTGATCGGCAACGAAACGCGCGTGAAGGTCGTCAAGAACAAGGTGGCGCCGCCGTTCCGCGAGGCGATCTTCGACATTCTTTACGGCGAAGGCATTTCGCGTCAGGGCGAAGTCATCGATCTCGGCGTGCAGGCAAAGATCGTCGACAAGGCCGGCGCATGGTACAGCTACAGCGGCGAGCGCATTGGTCAGGGCAAGGACAACGCACGCGAATTCCTGCGTGAAAATCCGGACATCGCGCGTGAAATCGAAAACCGCATTCGCGAATCGCTTGGCGTGAACGCGATGGCAGACGTCGCCGTGGTCAGCGCCGAAATCGCGGGCGAAGACGAGTAATCGTCGCGTGATACGCAAGGGCCGGCCTGCACCGCAGTCTGATTCGCGGCCTGAATCACGGTCTGTTCGACGTGCAAGGCAAGATGCTGACGGCCCGCATGACGACGACTCGTTCGATCCGTTCGAGTCGTTCGATGCACATGATCACGCGGCGACAGGGCGTCGTTCGTCGGGTGCGGCTACAACTGCGTCGGGATTGCGATCGGCATTGGCATCGGCGGCGTCCACTGGCGCTACCGTTTCGTCCAGAGCGGCCCCGGTTTCAACTGGGGCTTCAACCCCTGCTTCAAATTCCACCCACACCTTCGCTCCAGACTTCACGTCCGAAAGCGATCAGGCACCCGCGGAACCCACTTACTCGCGTTCGCGTCGCGCGCCCGGCGATCCACCGCCCGCAGGCAAGGACCGCTCCGCCAACGCCAAACGCCCCGCGCGCTCGCTGAAAGGGCGCGCGCTCGGCTATCTGTCGCGTCGCGAATACAGCCGCGCTGAACTCGCCCGCAAGCTCGCTCCGTTCGTAGAAGAAAACGACAACGTCGACGCGCTGCTCGGTATTCTGGAAACCGAAGGCTGGCTCTCCGATTCGCGCTTCGCTGAAAGCCTGATCCACCGCCGCTCATCGCGTATGGGCGCAAGCCGCATCGTCAATGAACTGAAGCAGCACGCGGTCGGCCAGACGTTGATCGAGGAAGCGAGCGCGCAGTTGCGCGAAACCGAGCTTGCCCGCGCACAAGGCGTCTGGCGCAAGAAATTCGGCCATATCCCTGAAACCCCCGCCGAGCGCGCGAAACAGGCACGTTTCCTGGCCGCGCGCGGATTTTCGGGCGCAACGATCAGCAAAATCCTGAAAGGGATGGACGAAGACTGGGCCGAAGGCGGCGAGTAGCCCGCAAATCGTGTTTCAGTTCGCCATGCGTTGCCGGGCGGGGTTGCTGTGGGTTGCCTTATCCGGATAGTGTCAAATACCCAGTATGCTAAAATTCGCTGGTTTCCCAATCCGGCCTTACCTCTCGCATGCCGCTTTCCCCGCCAGTCTCCCGTCAGTTGCGCCATCGCCGCGCAATATGCGCGGAAGCCTATGAGCGCGAGGACGGGCTGTGGGACATCGAGGCGCGCCTCACCGACGAAAAGCCACGCGATGTCGCGCTTGCGTCGGGCGTCCGGCCCAACGGTCTGCCGATCCATGAACTCTGGCTCCGCATTACGATCGATCGCAAGCTCAACGTCGTCGACGCCGAAGCGTCGTCCGACTGGGTGCCCTATCCGGGCATCTGCCAGACCGCCACTCCCGCCTATCGGGCCCTCATCGGGCTCAACCTGTTCAACAACTTCCGTCGCGATGCCAACCGTTTGCTGGGTGGTACCGCTGGCTGCACGCATCTCACCGAGTTGTGCGCGGTCATGCCCACGGCCGCCATCCAGGCGTTCGCCGGCGATGTCTGGAACACGAACAGCGGCGCGCCCGGCGAGAAAGCAGAGGCCGATCCGGCCAGCGGCGCCAGCGGACATGCATCCGTCGATGAGCGGGCCAACCGGCCGGCAAGGGAATCAACCGACAAACCGCCTTTCCAGCTCGGTCGCTGCCATGCGCTGCGATTCGACGGTGAAGCGGTGCAGCAGTTTTATCCGCGCTGGTACGGCCGCGCGCCGCGAGCAGAGGAGCGCGCGGAAAGTGCGGAAAGTGCAGCCGACGGACAAGCCGCGTGAGCGGCGCGTCGTTGAACAGCGATAAAAGCGGAAACGAAGTTCAATCCAACTCTCAGACTGAAGGGAATCACGCATGAAGATTCACGAGTACCAGGGTAAGGAAATCCTGCGGAAATTCGGCGTCGCGGTACCGCGCGGCAAGCCGGTCTTCTCGGTGGATGATGCGGTCAAGGCCGCGGAAGAGCTCGGTGGCCCGGTTTGGGTCGTGAAGGCTCAGATCCACGCGGGTGGCCGTGGTAAGGGCGGCGGCGTGAAGGTTGCCAAGACGCTGGAACAGGTTCGCGAATACTCGAACCAGATCCTCGGCATGCAGCTCGTCACGCACCAGACCGGCCCGGAAGGCCAGAAGGTGAATCGTCTGCTGATCGAAGAAGGCGCTGACATCAAGAAGGAACTGTATGTCGGCCTCGTGATCGATCGCGTTACGCAGAAGATCGTCGTGATGGCATCGAGCGAAGGCGGCATGGACGTCGAGGAAGTCGCGGAAAAGACGCCTGAACTGATCCACAAGATCGCCGTCGACCCGTCGACCGGTCTGAAAGACGCCGAAGCCGACGAGCTCGCCACGAAGATCGGCGTGCCCGCCGCTTCGCTGCCGCAAGCGCGCGCGATCCTGCAGGGCCTCTACAAGGCGTTCTGGGAAACCGACGCATCGCTCGCCGAAATCAACCCGCTGATCCTGACCGGCGACGGCAAGGTCATCGCGCTTGATGCGAAATTCAACTTCGATTCGAACGCACTGTTCCGTCACCCGGAAATCGTCGCGTATCGCGATCTGGACGAAGAAGATCCGGCTGAAGTCGAAGCGTCGAAGTTCGACCTCGCGTACATCTCGCTCGACGGCAACATCGGCTGTCTCGTGAACGGTGCCGGTCTGGCCATGGCAACCATGGACACGATCAAGCTGTTCGGCGGCGAACCGGCGAACTTCCTCGACGTGGGCGGTGGCGCCACGACCGAGAAGGTCACGGAAGCCTTCAAGATCATGCTGAAGAACCCGAACCTGACGGCGATTCTCGTGAACATCTTCGGCGGCATCATGCGTTGCGACGTGATCGCCGAAGGCGTGATCGCGGCTTCGAAGGCCGTCTCGCTGAAGGTGCCGCTCGTGGTCCGCATGAAGGGCACGAACGAAGACCTCGGCAAGAAGATGCTCGCTGAATCCGGCCTGCCGATCATCGCGGCGGACAGCATGGAAGAAGCTGCGCAGAAGGTCGTCGCGGCCGCTCAGGGCAAGGCGTAAGCCAGCCCGGCGCTCATCACGGATTACGAATGGCGGCGCGCAGGCAGCGCGGGCGAAGAACATCCTGCCCACGCGCTTGCGACGCCAGACGAACAGAGGTCAATACATGTCGATTCTGATCAACAAAGACACCAAGGTCATCACGCAGGGCATTACCGGCAAGACCGGTCAGTTCCACACGCGCGCCTGCCGTGAATACGCGAACGGCCGCGAAGCGTACGTCGCGGGCGTGAACCCGAAGCGCGCCGGCGAAGATTTCGAAGGCATTCCGATCTACGCAAGCGTCGCTGAAGCCAAGGCTGAAACGGGCGCGACCGTGTCGGTCATCTACGTTCCGCCGGCAGGCGCTGCCGCTGCGATCTGGGAAGCCGTCGAGGCTGACCTGGATCTCGCGATCTGTATCACGGAAGGCATTCCCGTCCGTGACATGATCGAGCTCAAGGCACGCATGCGCGCAAAGAACAGCAAGACGCTGCTGCTCGGACCGAACTGCCCGGGCACGATCACGCCGGACGAACTGAAGATCGGCATCATGCCGGGCCACATCCACCGCAAGGGCCGTATCGGCGTCGTGTCGCGTTCGGGCACGCTGACGTATGAAGCCGTTGGCCAGCTGACGGCGATCGGTCTCGGCCAGTCGTCGGCAGTCGGTATCGGCGGCGACCCGATCAACGGTCTGAAGCACATCGACGTGATGAAGATGTTCAACGACGATCCGGACACGGACGCCGTCATCATGATCGGCGAGATCGGCGGTCCGGACGAAGCGAACGCTGCTGAGTGGATCAAGGGCAACATGAAGAAGCCGGTGGTTGGCTTCATCGCGGGCGTCACGGCGCCTCCGGGCAAGCGCATGGGCCACGCCGGCGCGCTGATCTCGGGCGGTGCGGACACGGCTGAAGCGAAGCTGGAAATCATGGAAGCCTGCGGCATCAAGGTCACGAAGAACCCGTCGGAAATGGCGCGTCTTCTGAAGGCGATGCTGTAATCGAATGACGACGACGGCCCCGGCCGTCTCGAAATTTTGATACTCTTACGAAACCCTTTCGTGAGAGCGAAGTCCTAAAGCGAGGGAGCGTTTGCTTCCCTCGCTTTTTTATTTGCCTTCGCGCCTTTCGTTTTCGCTGGTTTTTCGTTTCACGTCCTTCTACCTTACCTGCCATGCTCGAGTTCTTCGCCACGCTCCACTGGGGCGCCGTTGTCCAGATCATCGTGATCGACATCCTGCTGGGTGGCGACAACGCGGTCGTGATCGCGCTCGCCTGCCGCAACCTGCCGGCCGAGCAGCGCACGCGTGGCGTGTTGTGGGGCACGGCCGGCGCGATCGTGCTGCGCGTCGCGCTGATTGCGTTTGCGGTCGCACTGCTCGACGTGCCGCTGCTGAAGTTCGCGGGCGGCCTGCTGTTGCTGTGGATTGGCGTGCGGCTCATGGCGCCGGCGCACGACATGCACGCGAACGTCAAGCCGGCCGACAAGCTGATTGCCGCGATCAAGACCATCATCGTCGCCGACGCCGTGATGAGCCTCGACAACGTCATCGCGATTGCCGGCGCCGCCGAAGCCGCCGATCCGCAGCATCGCATTGCGCTCGTGATCTTCGGCCTGCTCGTCAGCATTCCGCTGATCGTGTGGGGCAGCCAGCTGGTGCTGAAGCTGCTCGACCGATTCCCGATCGTGATCACGCTGGGCGCGGCGCTCCTCGGCTGGATCGCGGGCGGCCTCATCATCAACGATCCTGCCGGCGACCGCTGGCCCGTGCTCGACATGCCGGCCGCCGAGTACGGCATGAGCATCGCGTGCGCGCTGTTCGTCGTGATCGTCGGCTACGCGCTCAAGCGCCGCAACGCGCGTCGCGAGGCCGCGCAGGCGCCGCCCGGCGCACATTGAACCCGGAACATTAGCCATCCGGCTGACTGTCTGACGCTTTTGCCACTGGTTACGATCGAAGCGCCTGCCTCAATACGTGAAGCAGGCGTTTTTCGTTTCGGGAGCCTGCTGATGATTGTGTCTGTACCTTGTTCCGTATCGCCTTCCTTGTCTCCATCTTCATCGATGGCCCGCCGCGTTCGCACGGGCGCCATGCGGTGTTTCACACGCTGGCCTGTCGAGCTTGCCCATGTGTGCGGCCAGTACGCCCGCTGGGGGCACGCGGGCTTCACGCTCATCGAACTGATGATCGTGCTGGCGATTGTCGGTGTCATCGCCGCGTATGCGATCCCTGCGTATCAGGACTATCTGGCGCGCGGCCGGGTGGGCGAAGGCCTGTCGCTGGCTTCGTCGGCGCGTCTGTCGGTTGCCGAGAACGCGGCAAGCGGCAGTGCGCTGGGCGGCGGATACGCGTCGCCGCCGGCCACGCGCAACGTCGAGTCGATTCACGTCGACGACGACAACGGCCAGATCACGGTCGCCTTCACGACGCGCGTCGCGCCTGCGGGATCGAACACGATCGTGCTCGTGCCGTCGGTGCCGGATAACCCCGAAACGCCCACAGCAAGAGTCGGCCTGGTCAAGGGGACGTCGCAGCCTGGCGCGCTCACGTGGGAATGCTTCGCGGGCGGCAAGAACGGTTCGTCGCTGCCCGCGCCGGGATCGGGTCCGGCGCCGGCAGATGCGGCGACGCTGCCGGCGAACCTCGCACCGCCGGAGTGCCGCGCCTGATGACGAAGGGAAAGACGTACGCGACCACAAATGAAGGGCGCATGCGTACATCCCTGTAATCTGGCGTTATTTAGGTCAGCCGGCGCACAGGCCATTGATTTTTTTGTATAGTGCGCCGGTTGCTGACGCCACCGGTTACTCATGCCCACCCCATTCGCGCGCTATCTGTCTTTCGTCCTGCTGGCTCTTGCGTTGACCTTGCCGTATGCCGTGGTCAATCACACATATCCGATTCCGACGTTCTATGCCGAGTTCACCGCGCTCTCGCTGTATCTGCTGACGGGCGCCGCCGTCGTGCTGCTGGTCAGCAGCGCGCGGCCGCGTGTTGCGTTCGCGTCGCCGGTTGTCGCGCTCGTGCCGCTTGCGTTCGGTCTCGTGCTGGTGCTGCAGTCGTTCGTGCTGCCTGTCGCGCAACCGTCGATGAACTGGCTCGGTGCCGGGTTCCTGCTGGCCGCGTTCATGGCGACCCACGCGGGCTACGGTTTCACGCGCGCGAACCTGAGCGAGACGACGCTGCGCTGGATGGCTGCGGCGCTGATCGTCGGCGGACTGTTCGCGGTGTTCTGCCAGGTCGTGCAACTGTTTCATCTGGAGGCGAAGGTCACGCCGCTCGTGGTGGCGTACAACATCACGATCGATCGCCGTCCGTTTGGCAACATGGCGCAGGCCAATCACCTCGCGACATACATCGCGTTCGCGATGGCCGGTGCGCTGTATCTGGTGCAGACGCGGCGTCTGAATCTCGTGCTGTGGGCCGTCGTGTCGACGATTTTCAGCGCCGGGCTCGCGTTGACTGTATCGCGCGGGCCGTGGCTGCAGATGGGTGTGATCGTCGTGGCCGGGTTCTGGATGGCGTTTGCCGGACGACGCAGCGAGCCGCTGGACCGCAAGACAGGCAAGCGCAGCGACCGCTCGTGGCTGATCCCGCTGGCGCTGGCGACGCTCTTCGTCGTCGTCAATGCGGCGATTCGCTGGGCGAACGTGCGTTATCACCTCGATCTCGCGCAGTCGGCGGCTGAACGGATGAAGGACGCCGGTCAGATCGCACCGCGTCTCGCGCTGTGGAAGTACGGCTGGACGATGTTCAGGATGCATCCGCTGATGGGCGTCGGCTGGGGCGAGTTTCCACGCTATCAGTTCGATCTGGCGAAGACGCTCGGCGGCGTGGAAATCGCCAACAACTCGCACGATATTTTTATCGACCTGCTCGCGAAGACAGGGCTGCTCGGTGCCGCGATCGTCGTCATCGGTCTCGTGAGCTGGCTGATCCGCGTCGTGCGCGCGCCGCATACGGCGGCGCGCATTTTCGGGCTGGCGATGATCGGTGTGCTGGTGATGCACGCGCTCGTCGAGTATCCGCAGCAATACATGTTTTTCCTGCTGCCGGCGATGTTCGTCTTCGGCCTGCTTGAAACGAAGCCGCTGCGTCTCGTGCCGCAGGGCGCGGCATTGGGTGTCTATGCGCTGGTGGTTTTCATTGGACTGGCGTCGCTCTATCCGGTGTATCGCGACTACGCGCGCGCCGAGGTGTTGTACTACGGCAAACATCCCGCCGAGGAATATCGGGCCGATCCGTCGTTCCTGTTTCAGGCGTGGGGCGAATATGGCATGGCAACGTTGTTGCCGATGAACGGGCAGGATCTGCCGCACAAGCTGGCGATGCACAAGCAGGCGCTCGCGTTGTTGCCGGGCGAGACGGTGCTGCGTCGTTATGCCGTGCTGCAGGCGCTGAATGGCGACACCAACGCCGCGTTCGACACCGTCGAGCGTCTGAAAATCTTCGCACAGGAGTTGAAGGACTGGCCGTCGCAACTCGGCTATCTGTATGACCTTTGCGACGAGCAGAAGACGCTTTCCGGCTTCAAGGCCGAGCTCGTGAAGAAGTACGGCACGCCGCCCACGGACATCAATCAGGACGATGGATCCGACGACGAGTGATGTCGTTAATACATTGACCGGGCGCACGCGTGCAACGCGTGTGCGTCCGTGAAACGTCTTTCAACTTACTGCAGCAAACCTATACTTTCCGTTACCGAGCGAGCGCCGCGAAAGTGGACCGTAGCGGAGCCGTTCAATTTCCCCGCGCCATGCCCGTTTCATTTTTAACCTGGACGGGAGACCAGTCATGCAGATCGATCAGGACAAGCTGCAGAATTTCATGGGGCGGATGGTGGGCGAATTCGGCGCGGTTGCTTCAGCGCCGCTGATCCTGCTGGGTGACCGGCTGGGTCTCTACAAGGCGATGGCGGGGCAGGGTCCGATGACCGCCGCGCAGGTCGCCGAGGCCGCACAGGTCAACGAGCGCTACGTGCGTGAATGGCTGTTGGCCCAGGCGGCCGCCGGCTTTCTTCGTTACGACGCTGCCGCGGATGCCTTCGAACTCGAAGACGAAGAGGCGCTGTGTTTCGCCGATGAGACGAGCCCGGTGTTCGTGCCGGGTTTCTTCCAGGTCGCCGAATCGATGTTTCGCGACGTCCATAAGCTCGAAGGCGCGTTTCGCACCGGGCTTGGGCTCGGCTGGCACCAGCACGATCATTCGCTCTTTCGCGGCACCGAGCGGTTTTTCCGACCTGGCTACGCGGCGAATCTCTGCAGCGCGTGGATACCGGCGCTCGACGGCGTCGAGGCGAAGCTGAAGGCGGGCGGCGCGAAAGTCGCGGATGTCGGCTGCGGGCACGGCGCGTCGACGGTGCTGATGGCGCAGGCGTATCCCAATACGACGTTTGTCGGCTTCGACTATCACGAGCCGTCGATTCAGCGTGCGCGTCAGCTTGCGGGGGAAACCGGCGTGCGCGATCGCGTCACGTTCGAAGTCGGCTCTGCGAAGGAATTCCCGGGCAACGACTACGATCTCGTCGCGTTCTTCGACTGCCTGCACGACATGGGCGATCCGGTGGGCGCGGCCGCGCACGTGCGGCAGTCGCTGAAGCCGGGCGGCACATGGATGATCGTCGAACCGTTCGCCAACGACAACGCCGCCGACAACATGAATCCCGTCGGACGCATTTTCTATTCGGCATCGACGATGATCTGCACGCCGGCGTCGTTTGCGCAGGAAGGGCAGATGGGGCTCGGCGCGCAGGCCGGTGAAGCGAGGCTGCGCGACGTGGTGACGAAGGGCGGCTTCACGCAGTTCCGTCGCGCGACGGAGACGCCGTTCAATCTCGTGCTCGAGGCGCGGGCGTGAAGGTGTTATGCCTGTGCCGGCGCCAGAGGATAACGAGGGTGGCGGTAGACGTGCGCTGATCGAACCGGTCAAGCGTTCGCCGCCACCCAGTCCCCCGACTTCCCGCCGTGCTTCTCCAGCACCTTCACATCGGTGATCGTCATTCCGCGATCGACCGCCTTGCACATGTCATACACGGTCAGGAGGCCGATCTGCACGGCCGTCAGCGCTTCCATCTCCACGCCGGTGCGTCCGAGCGTTTCCACCTGCACGGTGCAGTGGACGCCCGGCAGCGCTTCGTCGAGCGTGAAGTCGACGGCGACGCGCGTCAGCGCAAGCGGATGGCAGAGCGGGATCAGGTCGGCGGTACGCTTCGCGCCCTGGATCGCCGCGATGCGCGCGATGCCGATCACATCGCCTTTTTTCGCGTTGCCGTCGCGGATCAGCGCGAACGTCGCGGGCAGCATGCGGATCGTGCCGCTCGCGATGGCGATGCGCTTCGTCTCCTGCTTGCCGCCGACGTCGACCATATGCGCCTGGCCAGATGCGTCGAAATGAGTCAGTTCCGTCATGGTGGGCTCCCTGAAGGGCGCCATCATAACAGCGCCCATCCGACGGTGATTGTCCGCCTCACGCGGCGCGCATGCACGTCCCGCCGGCAACCGGCGGCGAACCCTGCGCGAAGACAGGCCCGGCGCCCGATGCAGGCACAACTGCGGCTCCCGGGCACAGGGTTCTCGATATCACCTGCCACTGGGTACAATTAAAGCCCGCCCGACGCCGCCGCGCCACCGCGCAGCCGTGGCGAAGCGCCCGACGGGTTCCCGACCTTGCTTTTGCTCATCACGCAATGCGTCTGAAACGGCTTCTCGCAGTCTGTCTTTCGATCGCGCTCGCGGCGCCGCCGGGGGCGTTCGCGCAATCCTCCACGCCGGCCACACCGAAGGCGCCATCGCTCGAAATCGGGCCGATCCGTTCCTACACGTCACCGCTGATTCCCGACAACATCGCGCCCGGCGTGTTCGGCACCTACGGCGGCGCCGGGAGCCGGTTTGCCGGCACGCCGGGTGCCAACGTCAGCCTGCACGCGCCGCTTCTGACACAGCAACTGCCGGATCTCGGCGACGGCTCCGGCGGCTCGCTCACGCCGCAAGCCGAGCGCAAGCTCGGCGAGCGCGTGATGCGCGAAGTGCGCGCCGACCCCGACTATCTCGACGACTGGCTCGTGCGCGACTATCTGAATTCGGTTTCCGCGAAACTGTCGGCGGCGGCCACGGCGCTTTACATCGGCGGCTACCAGCCGGATTTCGATCTCTTCCCGATGCGCGACGCGCAGATCAACGCGTTTTCGCTGCCGGGCGGATTTATCGGCGTGAACACGGGGCTGATCGTCACGACGCAGACGGAATCCGAACTCGCATCTGTGATTGGCCACGAAATGGGACACGTGCTGCAGCGGCACATCGCGCGCATGATCAGCGCTGGCGAGCGCACCGGCTACGCCGCGCTCGCCGCGATGCTGCTCGGCGTGCTCGCAGGCGTGGTCGCGCACAGCGGCGACCTCGGCGGCGCGATCGTGATGGGCGGCCAGGCCTATGCGGTCGACAGCCAGCTGAAGTTCTCCCGCGCGGCGGAACACGAGGCGGACCGCGTCGGCTTCCAGATGCTGGCGGGTGCGGGCTACGACCCGTACGCAATGCCGACGTTCTTCGGCAGGCTCGACCGCGCGTCGATGGGCGACGCCGGCATTCCGGTCTACGCGCGCACGCACCCGCTGACCGTCGAACGCATCGCCGACATGGAAGATCGTGCGCGACGCTCGCCGTATCGCCAGCCGCGTCAGTCGCCGGAATATGGATTCGTGCGCGCCCGGGCGCGCGTGCTGCAGGACCGCTCGCGCAGCGACTACGCCGACGAGATCTCGCGGATGCGCATCGAGATCGAGGACAAAACCGCGCTGAACGTCGCGGCGAACTGGTATGGCATCGCGTTCGCGCAAATGCTGCTCGAGCGCTACGACGACGCGGCTGCATCGCTCGCGATGTCGCGCAAGGTATTCGACGCGACCGGGCGCAGCGAAGGCGTCGCGGCCCGCAGCTCGCCGAGCCTCGACGTGCTGGACGTCGATATCGCCCGCCGCGCCGGACGCAACGACGACGCGGTGCGTCTCGCAGAAGTGGCGCAACGTCGCTGGCCGCAGTCACACGCCGCGATCGACATGCGGCTGCAGACGCTGCTCAGCGCCCGACGCTTCGCCGAAGCCCAGGCACTCGCGTTCAAGGAAACGCGTAGCGACCCGCAACAGCCGCTATGGTGGCGCTATCTCGCGCAGGCGAGCGTCGGCACCGGCGACGCGCTCACGCAGCATCGCGCGCTCGCGGAAAAATTCGCGCTGGAAGGGGCGTGGCCGTCGGCGATCCGTCAGCTGAAAGAAGCGCGCGACATCAAGACGGCCGGCTATTACGAGCTGTCGACGATCGATGCGCGTCTGCACGACTTCGAGGCGCGCTACAAGGAAGAACGCGAGGACGACAAGAATCGCGGATAGTCCGCTCAGGCGCGATCGCCGGACGCGTCGGCGGCTTGGGCGGCTTGCGCCGCGGGGCTCGCGACAAAGCCAAAGCGCGCCGCGACGTCCGCGCGCGGGATGGTTTGCAGCGGCAAGGTCGCGTCGGCGCGCCAGTGGAATGTGCCGCTCTGGCCATCGTCGGCGATTTTCGCGTGTTCCGAGAAAAGATCGAGGTCGTGGTCGTGCAACGCGGCCACGCGCGGCTGTTGTCCCGCGCTGGCCGCCGCCTCCGTGAACAGGATGCCGCCTTCGTCGTCGAGCCATGCCGCAGCGGGCGTGAACGCGCCGCCCGCCTGATCGGTGAGCGTCAGCGTGCCGCCTGCATCGACGGCGAGCCGCACGATCCACGGCGTATAGACCAGTTCCACGTACACGCGCTGCGGGCCGTTCTGGAAGAACCACTGCCCGCGCGCGTCGGCTTCGTAGTTACGGTGAATGAAACCCAGCAGCGCCTCGTGACGGATCGGCTCGCCGGGTGCGCCCTGGGCCTGCGCGGCCTCGTCGCGCATGCGCCAGTTGCCGCGCCGGTCGAGCAGCAGCCAGCCGGTGCAATGCGGCACGTTCGGCCATTTGACGAGGGCCTGCCTGACGATGTCATCCATGATGGGCGAAGGGGGAGAGGTAGCCTAAAACGCGCTGCGCGAGCCAGTCGATGCGGCCCGGGAACGGCCCGGTCATGAAGCCGACGTGGCCGCCGTGATCCGGCTGGTCCAGTTCCACCGCCGCCGACACCTCACGGCGCGACGGCAGCACCGAGCCCGGCAGGAACGGGTCGTTGCGCGCGTTCAGCACGAGCGTCGGCACCGTGATGTCCGGCAGCAACGGGCGCGTGGTCGCGCGCGTCCAGTAGTCGTCGGTGTCGCGAAAGCCGTGCAGCGGCGCGGTCACGACGTTATCGAATTCGTACATCGTGCGGCTCGCGAGCATCGCGTGACGATCGAACAGGCCGGGGTATTGCGTGAGCTTCTGGTCGGCCTTCACTTTCAGCGTCTTCAGGAAGCTGCGCGTGTACACCTTGCCGAAACCCTGCGACAGCGCGCGTCCACCGGCGTGTACGTCGAGCGGCGCGGAAATCGCCGCCGCCGCCGCGACAAACGACGCATCCTGCCTGCGTTCGCCCAGCCAGCGCAGCAGCACGTTGCCGCCGAGCGAAACGCCCGCCGCGACGATCGGCCCGCGATGCATGCCGCGCAGACGCCGCAGCACCCAGTCGAGTTCGTCGCTGTCGGCGAGGTGATAGAAGCGCGGCAGCAGGTTCAGCGTGCCGCTGCAGCTACGGAAATGCGGCACGACGCCGTGCCATCCGCGATCGCGTGCGGCGGCCATCAGCGCGCGCGCGTAGTGCGACGCGGAATTGCCTTCAAGGCCGTGAAACAGCACGAAAAGCGGTGTTTCGTCGTCGGAGCGGGAGAGGGGTGCAGCGCCATCGCGCGGGTGCGCAGCCGATGCGGGCTCGCGCTTCAGCCAGTCGAGTTCGATGAAGTCGCCATCGGGCGTGTCCCAGCGTTCGCGCCGGTAGGCGACGGCCGGCAGGCGCGCGAACAACGCGGGAACGATGGTCTGGGTGTGGCTGTTCGGCAGCCAGAACGGCGCGCGATAGCGCAGACCGGCGAACAGCTCCGCGACGTCCTCGACAGGCAACGTATCCGAACCGTTCTTGTTATGCGTCGTACTCATGCCAGCAGCCAGATCGAAAAAACGGAAAAGCAGGAACGACAGGAAAAACGGACAGCGTCAATGCAGCGATCCCTGTCCGTGCCGCATCTTGACCGCGAACTGGCTCGCGGCGGCGTCGGGCATCGGGCTCGAATGAATGTGCGCGATGCGCCATTCGCCGCGCTCGTGAACCATCACATACGTGGTGAAAACCATCGCGGGCGCGGCCGCCGGATCGGCCGGGCTATGCGCTTCGGCGATCGCGTAGACCACGGTGCCAAGGCTGTCGTAGACGCGGATATCGAGCGGCTCGATCGATACCGGATTCATTTCGAGCTGCACGGACAGACCCGCGCGGATGCTTTCGAGGCCGTGCAGGTGCGAGCCGTCCGCCCAGATGCAGCTGACGAACTCCTCGTCGATCCACAGGCCCATCAAGCTGTCGATGTTGACCTCGGCGATGGCCTGGTACCAGGCGTTGAGCGTGTCGGCGGCGGCTTCGAAGATGTGGGCAAAACGTGGCATGGCTCGTCAGTCTCTTGTGCGCGGCGCGCGCGGTTGCGTGTCCGGGTGCGTCTCCGGGCCGGCTCGACAGTCAGCGGCAGCGCCCCGGCGTGCGTACACGGATGGGACTTCCGCGAGGATGCCCGCGCCGTGAGGCGCGGGCATGACGCGATGAAGCATGCGTATGGCGATCAGACGGTTCTAGCGTTGCGCGACCAGCATGCCGCGCAGGTCATCGAAGACCTGTTCCGCGCTGAGCTGGCGCAGGCAGTTCAGATGGCCGAGCGGGCACTCGCGCTGGAAGCAGGGACTGCATTCGAGATGCAGCCATTGTACCTTTGCAAGCTCCGACAGGGGCGGGGTGTGGCGCGGATCGGTCGAGCCGTAGACGGCCACCAGCGGCCGGCGCAGCGCGGCCGCGACGTGCATCAGCCCGGAATCGTTCGTGACGACGGCGCTTGCCCGCGAGATCAGCGCACACGCCTCGCCGAGCGCGGTCTGGCCGCACAGGTTGCGCACGTTCGGTGCGTGCCCGGCAATCGCCTGGGCGAGCGGCGCGTCTTTCGGCGAGCCGAGCGCGACGATCTGCGTGTACGGAAACGACTGGCCGATCATCTTCGCGAGCGCGGCGAAATGCTCGGGCGGCCAGCGCTTGGCCGGGCCGTATTCGGCGCCCGGGCAGAACACGACGAGCGGCACGCGCGTATCCAGATTGAAGCGCGCCGACACGCGCGACGCCTCGTTCAGGTCGGCGTCGAGACGCGGCATCGGCAGGTCGCCAGGCACTTTCGCGCCCGGCGCATAGGCGAGCGCGGCGTACTGGCCGACCATCGGCGGACGTTCGTCCTTGCGCGGATTCGCGTGACGCACGTTCAGGAGGCCGTAGCGGCTCTCGCCGGTATAGCCGATGCGCAGCGCAATGCCCGCCATCCACGGAATCAGCGCCGACTTCAGCGAATTCGGCAGCACGTACGCGGCGTCATATCCGACTTCGCGCAGGTCGCTCGCGAGCTGCCAGCGGCGCAGCATCTGCAGCTTGCCGTGCGCGAGATCGGTGGCGTGGACGTCGCGAATCTCGGGCATGCGCTCGAGCACGGGCGCGACCCAGCTGGGCGCGACCGCATCGATCGCGATGCGCGGATGCAGTTTCACGAGCCGCGAAAACAGCGGCTGAGCCATCAATGCGTCACCGATCCAGTTCGGTGCGATTACCAACGCGCGACGCATCAGGGTGGGTTTCCGGTGTCGAAACGAAGCGCCGCGCGCACAGGCGCGCGGCGTTCAGGTTGTGGAGGAAAGACGGCCGGGCGAAGCGCGGCGGGCCGGAACGACGTCCAGCTCGCCGCGGCTGCCAGCCGCGATGCGGACGTGCTCAGTGGCCTTTGACCACTTCGCCGGCGCGCAACTTGTAGCGCGTGCCGCAATACGGGCAACGTGCCTCGCCGTGCGTCACGTCGATGAAGACGCGCGGATGCGTGCTCCAGCGCGGCATCGACGGATTCGGGCAATACGCCGGCAGGTCTTTGGCCGAGAGTTCGACCAGCGGCATTTCCTTGATTTCACTCATGACGACTTTCTCTTTGTATTCGGATGAAAACGCGGTGCGCGGTGTAAAGCCACGCGCAGGCCGTGAACGAACGCTTAAACCTTCGTCAGCCAGTTCGCGTACTTCGTGCTCTTGCCGTTCACGATGTCGAAGAAGCCGGATTGCAGCTTTTCCGTGATCGGACCGCGCGCGCCCGCGCCGATCGTGCGGTTGTCGAGTTCGCGGATCGGCGTGACTTCGGCGGCCGTGCCGGTGAAGAACGCTTCGTCGCAGGTGTAGACCTCGTCGCGCGTGATGCGCTTTTCGATTACTTCGATGCCGGCGTCTTTCGCGAGTGTGATGACGGTGTCACGCGTGATGCCGTCGAGGCACGACGACAGATCAGGCGTGTACAGCTTGCCGTTGTTCACGAGGAAGAAGTTTTCGCCCGAGCCTTCCGACACGTAGCCGTCCACATCCAGCAGCAGCGCTTCGTCGTAGCCGTCGGCGGTGGCTTCCTGGTTCGCGAGGATCGAGTTCACGTACCAGCCCGACGCCTTCGCGCGGACCATCGACACGTTCACATGATGGCGCGTGAACGACGACGTCTTCACGCGGATGCCCTTCTTCAGGCCGTCTTCGCCGAGGTACGCGCCCCACGGCCACGCGGCGATTGCGACGTGGATCGTGTTGCCCTTCGCCGACACGCCGAGCTTTTCCGAGCCGACCCAGATGATCGGGCGCAGATAGCACGACTCCAGCTTGTTCTCGCGGACGACTTCGCGCTGCGCGGCGGCGAGCGTTTCGTGGTCGAACGGGACGTCCATCTGGAAGATTTTCGCGGAGTTCAGGAGACGCTTGGTGTGCTCCTGCAGACGGAAGATCGCGGTGCCGGCGTCCGTCTTGTAGGCTCGCACGCCCTCGAAGACGCCCATGCCATAGTGCAGCGTGTGGGTGAGGACGTGAATTTTGGCATCGCGCCAGTCGATGAGCTTGCCATCCATCCAGATCTTGCCGTCGCGGTCGGCCATTGACATACGATTCTCCAGGCGGTGCGTAATGAGGTGTTCGTGGCGCCGCTGGGACGACCTGGCGGGACCGCGCGACGCGGACTTACGGCGGGCGTAAGCCGGAATGCGTGGCGCGAAAAGCCAAAACACAGATTCGTCAAGCGGCGAAGTCCGTTATTTTAGCGTCTTTTGCACACGGAACGGGCATTCAGCCACCTTACGGACGCTATAATTCTGCGCACACATAAATCAGTTCCGGATGCGCTGGCGGAGGTTTTCCGACAGGCTGTGTCTTTTCTGCTACGGCGGCGCATCGCGCGTCGGCCCGCCTCGTCCAATGTCTCATCGCCTCTCTGAAGTTGATCGCCAGGCCTTTCGCCTGGGCCTGCGTGACTATTCGCCCACGCTCATGGCGATATTCTCGTGGGGGCTCGTGACCGGCATCGCGATGAGCAAATCCGTGCTGACGCTGCCCCAGGCGCTCGGCATGTCGCTGGCGGTGTATGCGGGCTCGTCGCAACTGGCCGTGCTGCCGCTCTTCGCCGCGAAGCTGCCGGTCTGGACGATCCTGCTCACCGCCGCGATGGTCAACACCCGCTTCGTGATCTTCAGCGCCGGCCTCGCGCCGCATTTCTCGTATCTGCCGCTGTGGCGACGCATGCTGATCGGCTATTTCAACGGCGACATCATCTATCTGCTGTTCCAGAAGAAGAGCTTTCCGGTCGGCTTCCAGCCCGGCAAGGAGGCGTATTTCTGGGGCATGGCGATTGCCAGCTGGGCATCGTGGCAGGTCTCGTCGGCGGTCGGCATCCTGCTCGCGAGCCTTTTCCCCGACAACTGGGGGCTTGGGCTTGCCGGCACGCTCGTGCTGCTGCCGATCATGGTGTCGGCGATCGTCACGCGTTCCACGGCCGTCGCGGTCGCCATCGCGGGCGTCGTTTCGCTGCTGGCGTTCGACCTGCCGTACCGGCTCGCGCTGCCGCTGGCCGTGATCACCGCGATCGTCGCGGGCAGCATCACCGATCTGGTCGTCGAGCGCGCCGATCTGCGCCGCATCCGCCAGCGCGCGGGAGATTCACGATGACCACCACGCAGATCTGGCTCGCCATTCTCGGCATGACGTTCGTCACCGCGTTGACGCGTGCGATGTTCCTGATCGGCGGCGAGCGCACGGTCCTGCCGGAGCGCGTGCAGCGCATGCTGCGCTACGCGCCGGCCGCGGCGCTGGCGGCGGTCGTGCTGCCCGACGTGGTGGAAACCAGCAACGGGCTGTCCTTCGGCCTGTCGAATCACGAGTTCTACGCCACGCTCGCGGGGCTCGGCTGGTATCTATGGCGGCGCAGCATGATCGGCACGATTGTCGCCGGCATGGCGGTGTTCACCTTCCTGCGATTTGTTGCCTAGCGTCCGGCCGCGGGAAATATTGCATCGCAGCATCGCGCAACGCCCGTCCAAATGCTGGAGATTCGCTGCCACACGTCCAGGAACGTCACCGGTATCGGTTAAAATAGCCGTCTTCCGGATCACTGCGCGAAGCCGCGGCCGATGCCGCCGGCCCTGTCCTCGTCATGTCGGGCAGGTTGCGCTGTCCATCACCGCCTTCCAATCAACCTGCATCCCGACACCATGACCCAAGTGAAGCGTCTCACCGATCTGATCGCCGAAGGCAAGCTTGCCGGCCAACGCGTGTTCATCCGCGCCGATCTGAACGTGCCGCAGGACGATCACGGCAACATCACCGAAGACACCCGCATCCGTGCGTCGGTGCCGGCGATCCGCGACGCACTCGATGCCGGCGCGGCCGTGATGGTCACCTCGCACCTTGGGCGCCCGACCGAAGGCGAACTCAAGCCGGAAGACTCGCTCGCGCCGGTCGCGAAGCGTCTTGGGGAACTGCTCGGCCGCGACGTGCCGCTGGTCGCGAACTGGGTGGAGAACGGCGTGAACGTCGCGCCGGGCCAGGTCGTGCTGCTCGAGAACTGCCGCGTGAACAAGGGCGAAAAGAAGAATTCCGACGAGCTCGCGCAAAAGATGGCGAAGCTCTGCGACGTCTACGTCAACGACGCGTTCGGCACCGCGCACCGCGCCGAAGCCACCACGTACGGCATCGCGAAATACGCGCCGGTCGCCTGCGCGGGTCCGCTGCTCGCGGCTGAACTCGACGCGCTCGGCAAGGCGCTCGGCGCGCCGAAGCGTCCGCTGGTGGCGATCGTCGCGGGCTCCAAGGTGTCGACCAAACTCACCATTCTCGATTCGCTCGCCGGCAAGGTCGACCAGCTGATCGTCGGCGGCGGCATCGCGAACACGTTCATGCTGGCGGCGGGCCTGAAGATCGGCAAGTCGCTCGCCGAAGCCGATCTCGTCAACGAAGCGAAGGCCATCATCGACGCCGCGAAGGCACGCGGCGCCTCGGTGCCGATCCCGACGGACGTCGTCACCGCGAAGGAATTCTCGCCGGCGGCGAAGGCCGAAGTGAAGGCGGTGGCCGATGTGCAGGACGACGACCTGATCCTCGACATTGGCCCGGACACCGCGAAGGCGCTGGCCGCGCAGCTGGAAAAGGCCGGCACGATCGTCTGGAACGGCCCGGTCGGCGTGTTCGAATTCGACCAGTTCGGCAACGGCACGAAGACGCTGGCTGATGCGATCGCGAAGTCGCCGGCGTTCTCGATCGCGGGCGGCGGCGACACGCTCGCGGCGATCGCCAAGTACGGCATCCACGACAAGGTCAGCTATATCTCGACGGGCGGCGGCGCCTTCCTCGAGTTCCTCGAAGGCAAGAAACTGCCCGCCGTCGAAATCCTCGAATCGCGGGCTTAACGTGGCAACGCGCTCCCCGACGAAAGCAGCAAAAGGCCGGCCCACGCCGCGTACGACAGCCGCAGGGGAGCGCAGCAGCGCGCACTCCGGCAGCAAGCCGCCGGCAGCGGCTCCGGCGTCAGCCGGCGCGCCGGGCCAGCCGGCGGTGCAGGAACACGCACAGAATCACGCAGTAACGGCACGACACACCCGCGCGCCAGCAGAAACCGCCACAACCGACACCGCCGCGCTGGCCGAAGCCAGCGCACAGGCACCAGACATCGCAGCAGCGGCCACGCCCGCTGCGCAACGCTCAAACAAAGCGACGCCAGCTCCAGCCGGCGCGCAACCCCTGGCAGCCGCCCGCGCGGCCACGCCATCGAATCCGACTCGCAACGCTCAATCCAGCGAACCCATCCAGACGAGGAGACTCATGCATCGCGCCACCAAGATTGTCGCCACCATCGGCCCGGCTTCCAGTACGCAGGACATCCTGCTGCAAATGATTCAGGCCGGATGCGATGTGGTGCGGCTCAACTTCTCGCACGGCACCGCCGACGACCATCGCCAACGCGCTGAGTTCGTCCGTGAAGTCGCGCGCAAGGCTGGCCGCGAAGTCGCCATCATGGCTGACCTGCAGGGCCCGAAGATCCGCGTGGGCAAGTTCGAAAACGGCAAGACCACGCTGATCGCCGGCAATTCGTTCATCCTCGATTCCGCGTGCGAACTCGGCAACGACGACCGCGTCGGCCTCGATTACAAGGACCTGCCGCGCGACCTGAAACCAGGCGACGTGCTGCTGCTCAACGACGGCCTGATCGTCCTGAACGTCACACGCGTGCTCGGCACCGAGATTCACACCACGGTGAAGATCGGCGGCGACCTGTCCAACAACAAGGGCATCAACCGCCAGGGCGGCGGCCTCACGGCGCCGGCGCTCACCGAAAAGGACATGGAAGACATCAAGACAGCCATGTCGCTGGGTGCGGATTTTGTCGCGGTATCGTTCCCGAAGAACGCGACCGACATGGAAATGGCCCGCCAGCTCGCCAACATCGCGGGCGCGCCTTACGGCATCAAGCCGAAGATGATCGCGAAGATCGAGCGCGCCGAAGCCATTCCGGCGCTGCAGGGCATCCTCGACGCGTCGGACGGCATCATGGTCGCGCGCGGCGATCTTGCCGTGGAAGTGGGCAATGCCGCAGTCCCGGCGCTGCAAAAGCGCATGATCCGCATGGCGCGCGAGTCGAACAAGTTCGTCATCACGGCCACGCAGATGATGGAATCGATGATCCACGCACCGGTGCCGACACGCGCCGAGGTGTCGGACGTCGCGAACGCGGTGCTCGACGGCACGGATGCCGTGATGCTGTCGGCGGAATCGGCGGCGGGCAAGTATCCGGTGCAGACCATCGAAACGATGGCCGCGATCTGCGTTGAAGCCGAGAAGTCGGAAAAGTCGGAACTGGACAGGGATTTCCTCGACCGTACGTTCACGCGCATCGACCAGTCGATCGCGATGGGCGCGCTCTTCACGGCGTTCCACCTCGGCGCGAAGGCGATCGTCGCGCTGACCGAGTCGGGGTCCACCGCGCTGTGGATGTCGCGTCACTGGACGCACGTGCCGATCTTCGCGCTCACGCCGCGCACCGGCAGCGAGCGCGCGATGGCGCTGTACCGCAACGTGACGTCGCTGCACCTCGACACCAACACCGACCGCGACACGGCGCTCGCGCAGGCGCTCGAAGTGGTGGTCAGCAAGGGCTACGCGTCGCACGGCGACATGGTGGTGCTGACCGTCGGCGAGCCGATGGGTCAGGCCGGCGGAACGAACACGCTGAAAATCGTGCGGGTGGGTGAACCGTACTGATCAGACTGGATTTTTGACCGATCGGCGCGGCGAACAGGCCGCGTTCCCGGGAGAGGCGGCGCGCCCCTGAGCCACGCTCAGGGATGGCTCGCACGGGAATGCGGCTTGCTTCGCGATAAAATCTCAAAAATTAGATGCCGACGGCACAGGTTTCGTTTCAATTAAGGAGTTTCACCATGCCTCTCGTATCAATGCGTCAGTTGCTGGACCATGCCGCCGAAAACGGTTATGGCCTCCCGGCATTCAACGTGAATAACCTGGAACAGGTGCAGGCGATCATGGCGGCGGCGGACAAGGTCGGCGCGCCGGTCATCATGCAGGCGTCGGCCGGCGCCCGGAAGTACGCCGGCGAGCCGTTCCTGCGCCACCTGATCGAAGCGGCAGTCGAGTCGTATCCGCATATTCCGGTTGTGATGCACCAGGATCACGGACAGTCGCCGGCTGTGTGCATGGCGGCCATGCGCAGTGGTTTCACGAGCGTGATGATGGACGGCTCGCTTGAGGCGGACGGCAAATCGGTGGCGTCGTATGAATACAATGTCGACGTGTCGCGCAAGGTCGTGGAGATGGCGCACTCGATCGGCGTGACGGTCGAAGCCGAACTGGGCGTGCTCGGTTCGCTCGAAACGATGAAGGGCGACAAGGAAGACGGCCACGGCGCGGAAGGCACGATGACCCGCGAACAGCTGCTGACCGACGTCGAGCAGGCCGCCGATTTCGTGAAGCTCACGCAGTGCGACGCGCTGGCGATCGCGATCGGTACGTCACACGGCGCGTACAAGTTCACGAAGAAGCCGACGGGCGATACGCTGTCGATCCAGCGCATCAGGGAAATTCACCAGCGCATTCCGAATACGCACCTGGTGATGCACGGGTCGTCGTCGGTGCCGCAGGAGCTGCTCGCGGAAATCCGCGAATTCGGCGGCGACATGAAGGAAACCTACGGCGTGCCGGTCGAGGAAATCCAGGAAGGCATCCGTAACGGCGTGCGCAAGATCAACATCGATACGGACCTGCGTCTCGCGATCACCGGTGCGATCCGCCGTGCGATGGCCGAAAACCCGTCGAAGTTCGACCCGCGCGACTACCTGAAGCCGGCGCGTGAAGCTGCCACGAAGGTGTGCGTCGATCGCTACATGGCGTTCGGCTGCGAAGGCCAGGCTGCGAAGATCAAGCCGCTGTCGCTCGACAGGATGGCGGAGAAGTACAGGTCGGGCGACCTCCGGCAGGTGGTCCGCTAGGCTGTTCGTTCAGCACTGACCTGGCGTGTGGCTGGCTGCTGGATTGCCGAAGCGGCTGGCCATCCGGCCAGGTTGTTGTCAGATCGCCGTTCCCGCATGATCCGGGGAACGGCGTTTCCCTTTTGTTCCGGTCTCATTTTTGCCCCATTTCTAGCGAACTACGACGATGTCTACCCTCTACGAATCCACGCTCCGCTCGCTGCCGCTGCTAGGCCGCGGCAAGGTCCGCGACAACTACGCGGTGGGCAACGACCAGTTGCTGATCGTTACGACCGATCGCCTGTCGGCGTTCGACGTCATCATGGGCGAGCCGATTCCCAACAAGGGGCGCGTGCTGAACCAGATGGCCAACTTCTGGTTCGACAGGCTAAAGCACATCGTGCCGAATCACCTGACGGGCGTCGAGCCGGAAACGGTCGTCGCGGCGGACGAAGTCGGGCAGGTCAGGGGCCGTGCGGTTGTCGTCAAGCGTCTCGAGCCGATCCTGGTCGAGGCGGTGGTGCGCGGTTATCTCGCCGGCAGCGGCTGGAAAGACTACCAGGCAACGGGCGCCGTGTGCGGCGTCGAATTGCCGCCGGGCCTGCAAAACGCGCAGAAGCTGCCTGAGCCGATCTTCACGCCGGCAGCCAAGGCCGAAATGGGCCACCATGACGAGAACATCACGTACAACGAGATGGAACGCCGCATCGGCACCGAACTGTCGGCCACGATCCGCGACATCTCGATCAGGCTGTACAAGGAAGCCGCGGAATTCGCGGCCACCCGCGGCATCATCATCGCCGACACGAAGTTCGAATTCGGTCTCGACAACCACGGCAGGCTGTATCTGATGGACGAGGCGCTGACGGCCGATTCGTCGCGCTTCTGGCCAGCCGACCAGTATCAGGTCGGCACGAACCCGCCGTCGTTCGACAAGCAGTTCGTGCGCGACTGGCTCGAAACGCAGCCGTGGAAGAAAGAGCCGCCGGCGCCGAAGCTGCCGGACGACGTTGTCGCGAAGACGGGCGAAAAGTATCAGGAAGCGCTCGAACGGCTGACCGGACAGAAGCTCGCCTGACGTGCCAGTGATTGAAGCCCGCCCGATAAGGAAGTTCGTACGATGAGTGAAGCACAGACCACCCACACGCATGCCGCGCCACTCGTTGGTGTGCTGATGGGCTCCAGTTCCGACTGGGACATCATGAAACACGCCGTCGCGCTCCTTCAGGCGTTCGGCGTGCCCTACGAAGCGAAGGTCGTTTCGGCGCACCGCATGCCCGACGAGATGTTCGAATACGCGGAGCGTGCGCGCGAGCGCGGCCTGCGCGCGATCATCGCGGGTGCGGGCGGTGCCGCGCACCTGCCCGGCATGCTGGCCGCCAAGACCACGGTGCCGGTGCTGGGTGTGCCGGTTGCGAGCAAGTATCTGAAGGGCGTCGATTCGTTGCACTCGATCGTCCAGATGCCGAAGGGCGTGCCGGTCGCGACGTTTGCGATTGGCGAAGCCGGTGCGGCGAACGCAGCGCTTTTTGCCGTATCGATCCTGAGCGTGGCGTTGCCTGAGTACGCGGACCAGCTTGCTGAATACCGCGTGCATCAGAACAAGGCGGCACATGCAATGGTATTGCCCGCGCTGTAAGCGCGAACCGATGTTTCCTGCCTGACCCCGGCCGTTGCGCATCAGATTCCTGGCTGCCTGCGCTGCGGCCGCTGCCGACCACTGAGATGAATTCAGACAACACACCGGTTTCACCGATTCTGCCTGGCGCCTGGCTGGGCATGGTCGGTGGCGGCCAGCTTGGCCGCATGTTCTGCTTCGCCGCACAGGCGATGGGTTACCGCGTCGCCGTGCTCGATCCGGACGAGGGCAGTCCGGCGGGCGCCGTCGCCGACCGGCACCTGCGCGCGGCGTACGACGACGAAGCGTCGCTGACCGAACTCGCGCGCCTCTGCGCGGCCGTTTCGACCGAGTTCGAGAACGTGCCCGCCGCGAGCCTCGATTTCCTCGCGCGCTATACGTTCGTCAGCCCGGCTGGCCGATGCGTCGCGATCGCGCAGGACCGCATCGCCGAGAAGCGCTTTATCGCCGCTTCGGGCGTGGCGGTGGCGCCGCATGTGGTGATCGAGTCGTCGGCCGCGCTTGAAGCGATCGACGACGCGAAGCTCGAAGCCGTGCTGCCCGGCATCCTCAAGACGGCGCGGCTCGGTTACGACGGCAAAGGCCAGATTCGCGTGCGCAACGCCGGGGAAGTCCGCGAGGCGCATGCGTCGCTCGGCGGCGTGGCGTGCGTACTGGAAAAGCGTTTGCCGCTGAAGTTCGAGGTCTCGGCGCTGATTGCCCGCGGCGCGAACGGGACGTCGGCGGTGTATCCGCTCGCGCAGAATACGCATCG
The DNA here is from genome assembly GCF_900107685.1 of Paraburkholderia sartisoli. Classification (GTDB taxonomy): domain Bacteria; phylum Pseudomonadota; class Gammaproteobacteria; order Burkholderiales; family Burkholderiaceae; genus Paraburkholderia; species Paraburkholderia sartisoli. The sequence continues at coordinate 413,898 of NZ_FNRQ01000001.1, forward strand.
CGACGGCGTGCTCTCGCACACGATCGTGCCGGCACCGGATGCGAGCCCTTCGCTCGTCGAGCAGGCCCAGCAGGCCGCGTTGCAGATCGCCGCGAAGCTGGGTTACGTCGGCGTGCTGTGCGTCGAGTTTTTCATCCTGGAAGACGGCTCGCTCGTCGCGAACGAGATGGCGCCGCGTCCGCACAATTCCGGGCACTACACCGTCGATGCCTGCGCGACCAGCCAGTTCGAGCAGCAGGTTCGCGCGATGACGGGCATGCCGCTTGGCGACACGCGCCAGCATTCGCCGGCTGCGATGCTGAACATCCTCGGCGATGTCTGGTTCAAGGATGGCCCGAAGCGCGCGGCAATCACGCCGCCCTGGCATGAAGTGGCGGCGATGCCCGCGGCGCGGCTGCATCTGTACGGCAAGGAAGAGGCGCGGCCGGGCCGCAAGATGGGCCACGTGAACTTCACCGCCGCGACGCTCGAAGAAGCGCGCACGGCGGCGCGTGACTGTGCGCGCCTGTTGCACATCGTCAAGAGCTGAGATCGCAGTCACGATGCCGGATCAACCGAAATCGCCGGAGCAGGGCGTGCTTCCCGTCAGCGCGGCAGACATCGCGAACGCCGCGGCGCTGTTCGACGCGGGGGAACTCGTCGCGTTTCCGACCGAGACCGTCTATGGCCTTGGCGGCGATGCCGAAAGCGCGGATGCCGTCGCGCGTATTTATGCCGCGAAGGGCCGGCCGGCGAATCATCCGGTCATCGTGCATCTCGCGCCAGGCGGTGATCCGGGTTACTGGGTCGAGCGCCTGCCTGCCGAGGCGCAACGGCTGATCGACGCGTTCTGGCCAGGCCCGCTCACGCTGATCCTGAAGCGCGCGGCGCGCATTCCTTCGGCGGTGAGTGGCGGGCAGGATTCGGTCGGGCTGCGTTGCCCGTCGCATCCGGTGGCGCAGGCGCTGCTTGCCGCATTCAGTGCGCTGCGTGGCGGACATGGTGGCGTCGCGGCGCCGTCGGCGAACCGGTTCGGTCATGTCAGCCCGACAACCGCGCAGCACGTGCGCGAGGAGTTCGGCGACTCGATTCACGTGCTCGATGGCGGGTCGTCGGAAGTCGGCATCGAGTCGACGATTCTCGATCTCTCGCGTGGCTTCCCGGCGCTGCTGCGACCGGGCCGCGTAACGCCGCAGGATATCGCCGACGTGCTGGGCGAGATGCCACGTCTTCCAGATGGCTCGGATGCGACGGCACCGCGCGCGTCGGGCACGCTCAAGGCGCACTACGCGCCACGCACGCCGCTCACGCTACTGCCGTTCGAAGCGCTGGAACCGATGCTCGCGGCGCGCGCGGCGAACGAGCGTGTGGCGCTCGTCGCGCGGGTCTCGCGCGCGGGGAACTGGGCCGACGCTGACGGCGTGCATTTCGTCGCCGCGCCCGAGGATCCGCATGCTTATGCACGTGAGTTGTACAGCCTGCTACGTGCGCTGGATCGGGCCGATGTTTCGCGGATACTGATCGAGAAGCTGCCGGATACGATCGAATGGATCGCGGTGAACGACCGGCTGGGTCGGGCCGCCGCGGCGTTCGAGGCGCAGGGTTAGACGCGCCGGTCTCATCCATCTCACCCTTCGCACCAGTAAAAATGCCCGGCTCAGCCGAGCCGGGCATGACTGATCGGCAGACGCGCCGATCGCTATTCCAGAACCATCACTTGCCGATGCCGTGTTGAGCCACTGCCTGCTCGACGGTCTGCGCGAAGAGCGCATGCAGGTGCGTGGACGGATGGACCGAATCAGCAAACATGTACGTCTGATCCGCGCCGGCCACCGTGTACGTTTGCGGCGAGCAGAACAGCGACGAACCGAACGAGCTGCCGAAGTCCGCAGCGGACTGGCCCGGCGCGAGCACGCTCGGGTTTTGCTGCGCATACGTCGTTGCCGCCGCTTCCATCTTGCCGAGGGCACAACCCGTATCGGTGTTCGACACCGTGAAGCCGAGCGACTGGTAGCTGGCGACCGACTGGTCGAGCCACGTGTATGCGCTCACGTAGATGACCTGCGGGACGTTGCCCAGGTATTGCTTCAGCGCGTTGTTGTACGGCACGGTAAGGGAATCGAACAGTCCCTGGGCGGTCGGGCCGCCCTGGATGCCTTCAGGCGTGACCTTGAGATCGGGCACGTCCGACACGACGACGTGCGCCGCGCCCTTCGACAGGATCAGTTGAACCGCACCGACGAACTGCTGCGCGGCCAGCGTCATGCCGGCCGTGGCCTGCGTTTGTGCCGCCGCCAGAGCTGAAGGCTGAAGCGTGCCAGCCTGCACCGCCGCGGCTGTTTTCTGAAGGACCGTTGCCCAGTAGAAAATGTCGTTCGCGCCGCCGTTGATCAGCACCAGCTGGTTCGCGTTGAACGAGCCGTGTTGCGCGATGTATTGATTGACCTGATCGGTGACCGGCACCGTGGTGGCCTGTGCGTAAGAAGGCAGCGGCGGGCTCGCATAGCCGATACCCGGCTGCGTGCCGACGCGCGAGCCACCCTGCGCATAACCGAGGCCGGCCGTCGCGACCAGCGGCTGGCCGAAGCCGCCCAGGTTCGCTGCTGTCAGCGTGTCGCCGTAGTACTCGGCAACTTTTTGCGTCCAGATTTCACCCGGATTCGTCGTGAAGCGACCACCGCCGAAATTGGCCTGAATGGCCGGCGCGTACGTGCCCACATCCGAAAGACTGTCGCCAAACGACACCACCTGCAGCTTCACACCGCCCGGCGGCGTGCTGCTCGCGTTGTTGTTGTTATCGCCGCCGCCACCGCACGCGGCGAGCAAAACAAACGCCGCGCTCGCGATCGCGCACTGTGCGATCCGCGCGAATCCTCGATGTCCGATTTCGTTGTGCTTCATTTCGACTTCTTCTCCTCGCGTCCTGTCGTTGTCGTTTGATCGCATCGCGCGACGCGGGGCGGCGCGCGATGCGTGTCCTCGTGCGATTGTGTGAGCCTGCACGATGGACAGTGTCCGACAGCGTACACGCTACCCGTGTAGGAGACGAACGGCTTCCGTAGAAGAATCCCTCAATGCCTGCCGCGCGAATGCGGGTTTTTCCTGGGCTTTGCGCGAGGTGCATCAGAGATATCTGGCATCGGCCTGGACGGTCCCTGATAGATCCATTCAAGCAGTGCGTCGTGCGCGGCACGCGCGGCCTCGGCGTGCGGATCGTTGATGAAGCTCACGACGACGTAGCTCGAGCCATCCGAAGAAGCTACATAGCCCGCGATCGCGCGCACGTCGCGCAACGTGCCGGTCTTGATGTGCGCGTTGCCATTGACGGGCTGGCGCGTCAGGCGATTGCGCATCGTGCCGTCGACACCGGCAATCGGCAGCGAATCGACGAACACCTGGGCGACGGGGCTCGCGTTAGCCGACTGGAGGAGGTCCGCGAGCGAGAGCGCCGGGATATGCTCATCCCGTGAAAGTCCTGAACCGTTCTGGATCTGCAGATTTTCGGTGGGCAGCGCGCTGCGATGCATGAACGTATCGATGGCGTCGATGGATTTTTCCGGCGTCGCGGGCGGTTTGTCGATCACCGCGCCGATCGTCAGGAACAGGTTGCGCGCCATCGTGTTGTTGCTGAACTTGTTGATGTCGCGAACGATGTCCGAGAGCACGGGCCCCTGGTGAACGGCGACCTGTCGCGCCGTGGCCGGCACGGCGCCTTCGCGTGTCGTGCCGTGGAACGTACCGCCGCCTTGCTGCCACAACGCAAGAAAGCCGCCCGCGAAAAACGCGCTGTGGTCGAGCACGGCGACGTTGACCGTGCGGTCGCCGCAGCGCACCGGGAAGTCGCCGCTGAACGTCGCGTTGACGGTGCCGTCCGGCATCGGCGTCACCGTCGGCGTCACGGCGGTCAGGTCGCCGCGGCACGGGCCGTTCGTCGCGTGCAGCTGGTTGTCGATCTGCAGTTGTGCGAGCGCGGGCAGCACGTCGATGGCAACGGTGCCGTCCGGCGAAGGCGACAGCGAGAACGACAGCGACTTGAACGCGTACAGCAGCGGGTCGGGGCCGACGTTGTACGGGGCGGTGGTGTCGTCGTCGAAGGGCGGCAGGTCGCGGGTCGACACATCGAAGAAACGCTTGTCGAGCACAAGTGCGCCGTCGATGCCGTTGATGCCCGACTTGCGGATCTTCTGCACGAGATCGATCAGCTCTTCAGGCACGAGCTTCGGGTCGCCGGTGCCCTGTATGTAGAGATTGCCATGCAGCACGCCGTTGGCGTCGAGCGTGCCGTCCGTGAACGCGCTCGTGCGCCAGCGATAGTCCGGCCCGAGTATCGAGAGGCCCGCGTAGGTCGTGACGAGCTTCATCGTCGAGGCCGGCATCATCGGTTTGCCGGCGTTGAGCGCGAGGATCGGCGTGCGGTCACCGATCTTCTCGACGACCACGCTCACCGACGAAAGCGGCACGTGCGCGCGCGCGAGTCCGGCCATCACTGTCGGCGGCAGCACCGTCGTGACGTTGACCGCGGGGTGCTTCGCCTTCGTGCGCGCGAAGGCGGGCGTGGGCGCCGCGACGCACGCGAGCGTCAGCGCGAGCACGGCGGCGCATGCGAGCGTCACGCGCGGGGCGCGGGGTGTGCGGGGCTCGCTTGCCATGCCCGCGGCAGGCGTCGGGCTCGTGCGCGACACGTGACGGAGGCCGGAGCGCGACATGGCATCCGCCGCGTCCGGGCGGCATGACGTGGCGGCATCACTGGATGAAGCACGGCGCGGCGAAAGGCGGCGCGCGAATTCGAGGAGGAAAGCGGTCGTCATGCGGGAGCTGGAGGTGAGTGCTTTTGTAAGGCTGTGCGTCGCGACATGCGGGCAGCCGGTTGGACAGCAAGCCGCACGGCGTCGCGCAAAAGCGCTCATTGTAGAGACAAGCCGCGACGTTGCGCGAAAACGCTGGCATCGCACGGCCATCGTGACCGCTCGCGCTCCGCCCACGCGACGGAAGATAGAATGCGTGTTCACAGGCGTGGCTGAAACACAACTGAACCACGACCGAACCAGAAAACGTCAGGACGGGTGCCATGCGGATACTGCTTGTCGAAGATGACCGGATGATCGCGGAAGGCGTGCGCAAGGCGCTGCGCGGCGAAGGCTTTGCTGTCGACTGGGTGCAGGACGGCGAGGCCGCGCTCACCGCCGTCTCGGGCGAGCCCTATGATCTGGTGCTGCTCGACCTCGGCTTGCCGAAGCGCGACGGCCTCGACGTGTTACGCACGCTGCGCTCGCGCGGCCTCGCGCTGCCGGTGCTGATCGTCACCGCGCGCGATGCCGTCGCCGATCGCGTCAAGGGCCTCGATGCGGGCGCGGACGATTACCTCGTCAAACCGTTCGATCTCGACGAACTCGGCGCGCGCATGCGCGCGTTGATCCGTCGCCAGTCGGGCCGCAGCGATTCGACGATCCGCCACGGTCCGCTCACGCTCGATCCGGCGTCGCATCAGGTCACGCTCGAAGGCGCGCTGGTTGCGCTTTCGGCGCGCGAATTCGCGCTGCTCGAAGCGCTGATCGCGCGTCCGGGCGCGGTGCTGTCGAAGAGCCAGCTCGAAGAAAAAATGTACGGATGGGGCGAGGAAATCGGCAGCAACACCGTCGAGGTCTACATTCACGCGCTGCGCAAGAAGCTCGGCGCGGATCTGATCCGCAACGTGCGCGGCCTCGGCTACATGCTCGCGAAGGAAGCCTGAACCGATGCGCTCGATTCGCCGTCAATTGCTGTTCTGGCTCCTCGCGATCGTGCTCACGGGCGTGTGCATCGCGGGCTGGCTCATCTATCGTCAGGCACTCGCCGAAGCGAACGAACTCTTCGATTACCAGTTGCAGGAAATCGCCGGTGCGCTGCCGTCGGAGTCGTTCTCGCAGGTGCTCGGCTCGCGCGACACCGGCGAGGAAGGCATCGTGCTGCAGATCTGGAATCGCAACGGCGTGCTGATGTATTACTCGACGCCGCGCGCGCCGCTTTCGCCGCGCGCCGAACTCGGGTTTTCGACGCAACGTACCGAGCGCGGCGACTGGCGCGTGTACGGCGCGATCGTCGGCGACAACGTCGTGCAGCTGGCGCAGCCGCTTTCCGTACGCAACCGGCTCGCCGCGAACGTCGCGCTGCGCACGCTGTGGCCGCTGATCGTGCTGTTGCCGCTACTCGGCGTCGCGGTGTGGGTCGTCGTCGGTCGCGGGTTGAAGCCGTTGCGGCGCGTGGCCGGTGCGCTCGACACGCGTCATCCCGAAGCACTCGATCCGCTGCCTGACCAGCGTCTGCCGCTCGAAGTGCAGCCGCTCGTGCGCGCGCTCAACGGGCTGCTCGCACGCCTTTCCGCCGCGCTCGATACGCAGAAGGCGTTCGTCGCCGACGCCGCGCATGAACTGCGCACGCCGCTCGCCGCCGTGCAGATCCAGACGCAGCTTGTAACCCGCGCGCGCGACGACGACACGCGCCGCGAAGCGCTTGTCGATCTGCAGGCCGGCGTGACGCGCGCGACCCGCCTTGCGGAACAGTTGCTCGCGCTCGCCCGCGCGGAACCCGATGGACACGCGGTGACGAGCGCCGTCGATCTGCACGCGATGCTCGCGGAGTGCGTGGCGTCGCGCGCGCCGCTCGCGCAGCAGCGCAACATCGACCTCGGCATCGAGGCGACCACGCCGGCGTCGGTGACCGGCGAACCCGAAGCGCTGCGCGTGATGCTCAACAACCTGCTCGACAACGCGACGAAATACACGCCGGAAGGCGGACGTGTCGACGTGAGCCTGAAGGTCGAGGAGGGACATCCCGTCGTACGGATCGCGGATACCGGCCCGGGCATCCCCTTCGAGGAACGCGAGCGCGTGTTCGACCGTTTCTATCGCGTGGGCGCGGGTGCGAACCGCGCGCGCAGCGATATCGCGGGGAGCGGCCTCGGGCTTGCGATTGTGAGGCGCATCGCGCTTCAGCATCACGCCGACGTGACGCTCGGCGAATCCGCTTCCGGCGGGCTGCTCGTGACCGTGCGGTTCTGAGCGGCGCGTCCGGGTCGCGGGAAACCCCGTGACAGCAAGTATCTTGCGCCGGACCGGAGCAACGCGCTAAAGCGCCAACTCTGGTCGACAGACAAGGCTGTGCGGCCAGTTTCGAAATTAAGACTCCTTTAAGTGACGCCGCGTACGCTTCAAATCATTCAGAAGCGCACCTCTTTGTCAGGAGTACACGATGCAAGCGAAGACCCTCAAACGTAGCGCCGTCGCGATGGCGGTCGCAGTGGCACTGTCGGCGGGCTATGTGGCCGGTCACCGGAACGTGGCGCCGCCTGAAGTCATCGCGCCGGCACAGGCCGCGATGATGCCCGCGGAAGCGGCTGCCAAAACCGGTGTGCCGGATTTCTCTGGCCTCGTGGAAACCTACGGCCCGGCCGTCGTCAATATCAGCGCGAAGCACGTGGTTAAACACGTCGCGCAGCGCGGCGGCAGCGGGAACGCCGGACAATTGCCGATGGACCCGTCCGATCCGTTCTACCAGTTCTACAAGCACTTCTTCGGCGGCATGCCGGGTGGCCCGGGCGCGGGCGGCGACGACCAGCCCGACGCACCGAGCGCGAGCCTCGGTTCAGGCTTTATCGTCAGCAGCGACGGCTACATCCTCACCAATGCGCACGTCGTGGATGGCGCCAACGTCGTCACCGTCAAGCTGACCGACAAGCGCGAGTTCAAGGCGAAGGTCGTCGGCGCGGACAAGCAGTCGGACGTCGCCGTGCTGAAGATCGACGCGACCAATCTGCCAACCGTGAAGATCGGCGATCCGCGCCAGAGCAAGGTCGGCCAGTGGGTGGTCGCGATCGGCTCGCCATACGGCTTCGACAACACGGTGACCTCGGGCATCATCAGCGCGAAATCGCGCTCGCTGCCGAACGAAAACTACACGCCGTTCATCCAGACCGACGTGCCCGTGAACCCGGGCAATTCGGGCGGCCCGCTCTTTAACCTGCAAGGCGAAGTGATCGGCATCAACTCGATGATCTATTCGCAGACGGGCGGCTTCCAGGGCCTGTCGTTCGCGATTCCGATCAACGAAGCGATCAAGGTCAAGGACGATCTCGTCAAGACCGGCCACGTGAGCCGCGGACGCCTCGGCGTCGCGGTGCAGTCGATGAACCAGACGCTCGCCGATTCGTTCGGCATGAAGACGCCGCAAGGCGCGCTGGTGAGCTCGGTCGACGCGACCGGGCCGGCGGCAAAGGCCGGCCTGCAGCCCGGCGACGTGATCCTGTCGGTCAACGGCTCGCCGGTGGCGGATTCGGCGGATCTGCCCTCGCAGGTCGCGAGCATGAAGCCGGGTACGGTTGCGGACGTTCAGGTATGGCGCAACAAGGCGACGAAGGACCTGAAGGTGACGATCGGCACGCTGTCGGATGAGAAGGTGGCATCGGCGGATACGCCGGCGCAGGAGCAGGGGCGTCTGGGCGTCGCGGTTCGCCCGCTCACGCCGCAGGAAAAGAGCGGCGCGTCGCTGACGCATGGCCTTCTCGTGCAGCAGGCGGACGGTCCCGCCGCGAGCGCCGGCGTTCAGCCCGGCGACGTGATCCTCGCGGTCAACGGCAACCCGGTGACGACCGTCGACCAGTTGAAGCAGATGGTGAAAAGAGCGGGCAACAGCATTGCGCTCCTGATCCAGCGCGACGATGCGCAGATCTTTGTACCAGTCGACCTCGGTTGATGTAAGAAATACCGTCGCTGGTTTTTTCTCCGGCTCTGCGGCCCGCCGGTCCATCGATCTTCGGGCCGCAGCCACATCGAGGCTGCGGTGTTTCACGGCGCCAGGACGTTTCCGGGCATGGAGCTTGCGGCCGACAGTTTTCAGCACGAACCATGGCAAGGAGCGATGCAGATGAAAACACAGAGTACTCAGCGAAGGGTCATCACCGCGGCGGTCGCGGCGGCCCTGACGCTTTGCACCGCGACCGGCGCGTTCGCCCAGGCGAGCGGGACGACCGGTGGCACGACGACCGACACCACCAGTGCCGGCAATGCGAACGGCGGCGGCCTGCCGCAGATCCAGCAGCAGGGCGACGTGTCGTTCACGTCGGGTGGCGTTGGCCAGGATGAATCGAAGGCGTTGCGGGCCGCGCAAAGCCAGTGGCCGCTGTCGTTGCGCTTCACGGGGCCGGGCTCCGACTTCCTCGCTGATGTCGAAGTGCAGGTGGTCGACGCCCATGGCGCCAGCGTGCTGGAGGCGAAGTCGCGCGGCCCTTATATGCTGGTCAGACTGCGTCCGGGCCGCTACACGGTCCATGCCACTTACAAGGACCGCGAGCAGACCAAACCGGTTTCGGTGACGGGCAAGGGCACGACGCGCGCGGCGTTCGCCTGGAACACGCAGTAAAAGTAACGTGCGCAGTGCTTTTGCTGCGTCGCACAAACGTTGCGTGCAGGTGCGCGAGGATACGCAAAGGCCGCGCAAGCCGCCGAAGTTTCGCCGATAATGAAGCCACGGGCACGCCCCGTGGCTTTTTCGTTTCGAAGCCGCGCGGCCTGCCGGAACGCGCACGCGCGGCAAGCGGACTGGCGGCGGATAGCCGTCGTGCTGTCACGCGGGTTTCCACCGCATCTCGGAGCTGGACATGATGGAAGACGCCCCGGCAGGCAACGCAAGTCCCGATCCGGACGACGCCACCGGCAAACCGTCAGGCAAGGACCCGGGCAAGCCGGGCGCGGGCCACGGCAGCCTGGGCGGCGGTCATCGCGTCGGCGTCGCCGCTAACCGGCATCGCGTGCGGGTCATCCATCTCGGCGTGACCGTGGCCGATACGCAGGCGGCGCTGACCGTCTCCGAAACAGGCCTTCCGGACGTGTTCTATTTTCCGCGTGCCGACGTCAACATGGCGCGGCTTGAACGTTCCACGCACACCTCCCGATGCCCGTTCAAGGGCGAGGCGTCCTACTATCATCTGCTGACCGAAGAAGGCGTCGTCGAAAACGCCGTGTGGACGTACGAGACGCCCATCGAGGCCGTTCAGCAGATCACGGGTTATCTGGCGTTTTACACATCGAAGGTGGACCGCATCGATCAGACCTCCTGATCGCGCGGTGAGAGGGCTCATGGGGAGGCCGTCATGGAACTGAACGACGCGTTGCGGATTCCGCTTGCACCATCGGACGTGTGGGAAGCGTTGCAGGATCTCGCGCTGTTGCGCGCGAGCCTCGACAACTGCGAGTCGTTCGCCCGCACGCCCGGCGGTGAATACGCACTGACGATGACGGTACCGCTCGGGCCGCTGCGCGCGCATTACGACGTCCGCGCGCATGTCGTGAGCCCGGACGGCGTGGAGCCGGCCACCATGCACCGGATGCTCAACTTCAAGGCGCGCGCACAAGGGGTCGGCGCGCTGCGCGGGCAGATGGAAGTGCGACTGCGCGCGGACGACCACTGGATGAGCGGCTCCAGACATCCACATACGCGCATCGACTATTCGGTCTGGGCGACGCTTACCGGGCCGCTGTCGCAATTGCCCGTCCGCCAGATCGAGAACGCGCTGCACGATCTCGCCGACACGTTTTTCACCGAGTTCTGTGAAGTCGTGCAGGCCAAGCACGGCATGAAGCCGAACCGCGTGCAGGGCACGCCGGCGCGGCGTCAGCACGTGTTCCTGCGGCCGGTCAACCTGAGCGCGCTCGCGCGCCGCGCGCGGCCGCACGACCACGGCGGCGCGCTCACCGGGCGCGCGGCAAGCACGATGCTCGGTACGCGCGCGCATGACCATCAGCATGATCCGCACGCGGTGCCGAACTGGGCGTGGGCCGGGATGATCTTCTTCGTTGCGGTGCTGCTGTATCTGGCGCGGTGGTTCAGCCAGGGTTAGCCGTCCCGGTGGCGCGGCGGTTTGCACACCGCCGCTTTGGCGGGCATTTTCGATTTGCGGTGGATCGCCGTGACTCGCCGTGCGTCGGCGTGTCCAGCGATTGGTGAGGCGGCCTTTACCTGACGACTCCAGCGCCGCTCACACGTCGCGAAATTTCCGTCTCTTCCATCGAGCCCCGCGCAGCCCGCGCCGGGCCTTCAACCGTTCGCGCTGCCCGTGCGCAGCGCGGGACTTGTCCGCAGCGAATCGAACAGCGCATGGACCATCGATTCGGCATGCTCACCAAAATCGAACGCGCCGGGCAGAAACAGCATGTCACGCAACGACCCGCTGATAAACGAGTGAATCATCGCCGCCGCGCGCGCCACGTCGAGATCGGCGGGCAACTGGCCTTTGGAGATCGCGTTGCGCACGCCGCCCCTGAGATTTTCCAGCCCCTCGCGCATGTTGTTCTGGCAGCGCGCCATCACGGGGCCCATGTCCTCGACGAATTCGCATTTCATGAACAGGATGTCGAACACGCGCCGGCGACGCGGATCGTTCGCCGTGTCGCGCAGGCACACGACGCAGATATCGACCAGGCGCCCGAGCGGATCGGGTTCCCCGGGATCGAGCGACGCGGCTTTCAGTTCGTCGAGCGGCAGCAGCACGCGGTCGAACATCTCAGTGAAGAGATCGCCCTTGTTCGCGAAATGCCAGTAGATTGCGCCGCGCGTCACACCGGCGGCCTGCGCGATGTCCGCGAGCGACGTGCGCGACACGCCTTTTTCGAAAAAAACCTGCTCTGCGGCGTCGAGGATGCCGTTGCGCGTCTCCAGCGCTTCTTCCTTGGTTCGGCGAACCATATCTGTCTGTCCTGCGTGTGCGAGAGTGCGGGTTGTCCCGAATGTTATTAAGTGCGGCCAGTGACAATCCGTTCAATAGTCTGGCTATCTGGAATGGATCTTGCCGCAACGGCACGTGAGACGTTGTAAACGGTCTTTTACGTGCAATCATGAATGTATATATAATAGCACCCCATCGATCGGATAGCCCAAGCCGTGTCGACCGGTTAATATCCGACACTGTTGTCTTTAAAAACACTTGCGAATCGTCTGAAAGGGCGTCGCAGTGCGGCATTTCCCGGTTTGGCGCGCTTCTGTCAGGACTTCGCCCGGGTTGCACGTGGCATTGTCAGGGCTATCGATCAGGCGTCTAACGACGCATGTGTGCGCCGTCGTCCCCGGGGTAGGGATGCGCGCACTTTTTCATTCTCAGTCTTTGACAGAGGTCGCTCCATGCGCGTCGAACGGGTTCCATTCCGCTTAATCTGTGCCGCGACGGCTGCCGTATTTCTCGCAGCATGCGGTCAAAAACAATCAGCCCCTCCGCCTCAAACGCCTGAAGTCGGCGTCGTGACCGTCGAGCCGCAGGTCGTCCCGGTCACCACCGAGCTGCCGGGCCGCACCAGCGCGTTCCTCGTCGCGGAAGTCCGCGCACGGGTGGACGGCATCGTGCTGCGCCGTGAATTCACGGAAGGCGCCGAGGTCAAGGCCGGCCAGCGTCTCTACAAGATCGATCCGGCACCGTATATCGCCGCGCTGAATAACGCGAAGGCAACGCTTGCCAAGGCGCAGGCGAACCTCGCCACGACCACCGCGCAGGCGAGCCGCTACAAGGTGCTCGTCGCGGCGAACGCGGTCAGCAAGCAGGATTACGACAACGCCGTCGCCGCGCAGGGTCAGGCCGCGGCTGACGTCGCCGCCGGCAAGGCCGCCGTCGACACCGCGCAGATCAACCTCGGCTATACCGACGTCACGTCGCCGATCACGGGGCGCATCGGCATTTCGTCGGTCACGCCGGGCGCGTACGTGCAGGCCAGCCAGGCCACGCTGCTCTCGACGGTCCAGCAGCTCGACCCGGTCTACGTCAACCTGACGCAGTCGAGCCTCGAAGGCCTGAAGCTGCGCCGCGAAATCCAGGAAGGGCGTCTGAAGACGAGCGGCATCCACGCCGCCAAGGTCACGCTGGTGCTGGAAGACGGCCGCGCGTATGCCGAAACCGGCAAGCTGCAGTTCAGCGACGTGACGGTCGACCAGACCACCGGTTCGGTGACGATCCGCGCCATTTTCCAGAACAAGGACCGCGTGCTGCTGCCGGGCATGTTCGTGCGCGCGCGCATCGAGGAAGGCGTGAACGAAAAGGCGCTGCTGGTGCCGCAGATCGGCGTGACGCATGACCAGAAGGGCCAGCCGACCGCGCTCGTCGTGGGTCCGGACGACAAGGTCTCGCTGCGTCAGCTGGTGGCCACCACCACGTACCAGTCGAACTGGGTCGTCGAAAGCGGGCTGAATCCGGGCGATCGCGTGATCGTGCAGGGTACGGAGAAGGTCCGTCCGGGCGCGACAGTGAAGCCGGTCGCCGCGCAACTGCCGGCCACCCCCGCCTCCGGCGCCGAGGCTCAAGGCGCACCAGCGGCCAGCGGTGCGCAGACGGCTCAGGCTGCCTCTGCTGCATCGGGCGCGCAATAACAGGGAGCCCGCTTCATGGCAAAGTTCTTTATCGATCGCCCGATTTTTGCATGGGTGATCGCCATTATCCTGATGCTCGCGGGTATCGCGTCGATCTTCACGCTGCCGATCGCGCAATACCCGACCATCGCGCCGCCGGCTGTGCAGATCAGCGCAACGTACCCGGGCGCATCGGCGAAGACGGTTGAAAACACCGTCACGCAGGTGATCGAGCAGCAGATGAGCGGTCTCGACCACTTGCTGTACCTGTCGTCCACGTCGGACGATTCGGGTACGGCCACGATCACGCTGACCTTCGCGGCCGGCACCAACCCCGACATCGCGCAGGTGCAGGTGCAGAACAAGCTGCAGCTCGCCACGCCGCTGTTGCCGCAGGTCGTCCAGCAGCTCGGCACCAAGGTGACGAAGTCCAGCAGCAGCTTCCTGCTGGTGATGGCGTTCGTCTCCGAAGACGGCAGCATGAACAAGTACGACCTGGCGAACTACGTCGCGTCGCACATTCAGGATCCGGTCAGCCGTCTTGACGGCGTGGGCACGGTGACGCTGTTCGGCTCGCAGTACGCGATGCGGATCTGGCTCGATGCGAACAAGCTGACCAACTTCGGCCTCACGCCGATCGACGTGCAGACGGCGCTCCTCGCGCAGAACGTGCAGGTGGCGGGCGGCTCGCTGGGCGGCACGCCTTCGGTGCCGGGTCAGGTGCTGCAGGCCACCATCACCGAAGCCACGCTGCTGCAGACGCCGGAGCAGTTCGGCAACGTGCTGCTGAAGGTGAACCAGGACGGCTCGCAGGTCCGGATCAAGGATGTCGCGCGGGTCGAACTCGGTGGCGAAAACTACAACTTCGACACGAAGTACAACGGTCAGCCGACGGCCGGTTTCGGTATCCAGCTGGCCACCGGCGCGAACGCGCTGGCCACGGCGAAAGAGGTGCGGGCGAAGGTCGACGAGCTGTCGAAGTACTTCCCGACCGGTCTCGTCGTGAAGTACCCGTATGACACGACGCCGTTCGTGCGCCTGTCGATCGAGGAAGTGGTCAAGACGCTGCTCGAAGGTATCGTGCTGGTGTTCCTCGTCATGTACCTGTTCCTGCAGAACCTGCGCGCGACGTTGATTCCGACGATCGCCGTGCCGGTGGTGCTGCTGGGCACGTTCGCGATCATGGGTCTCGTCGGCTTCTCGATCAACACGCTGTCGATGTTCGGGCTCGTGCTGGCCATCGGGCTGCTGGTGGACGATGCGATCGTGGTGGTGGAAAACGTCGAGCGGGTGATGGCCGAAGAAGGGCTGTCTCCACGCGAAGCGACCCGCAAGGCGATGGACCAGATCACGGGCGCGCTGATTGGCGTCGCGCTGGTGCTGTCGGCGGTGTTCGTGCCGGTGGCGTTCTCGGGCGGCTCGGTCGGCGCGATTTACCGGCAGTTCTCGCTGACGATCGTGGCGGCGATGGTGCTGTCCGTGCTGGTCGCGTTGATTTTGACGCCGGCGCTGTGCGCGACGATCCTGAAGCCGATTCCGCAGGGCCATCACGAAGAGAAGAAGGGCTTCTTCGGCTGGTTCAACCGCACGTTCGAAAAGAGCCGGGACAAATATCACGTCGGTGTTCACCACGTGATCAAGCGTTCGGGTCGCTGGCTCATCATCTATATGGTGGTGATCCTCGCGGTCGGCCTGCTGTTCGTGAAGCTGCCGAAGTCGTTCCTGCCTGACGAAGACCAGGGCACGATGTTCGTGCTCGTGCAGACGCCGTCGGGCTCGACGCAGGAAACGACGGCGCGCGCGCTGAAGGACGTCTCCGACTACCTGCTCAACACCGAAAAGAGCATCGTCGAATCGACCTTCACGGTGAACGGCTTCAGCTTCGCCGGCCGCGGCCAGAACGCGGGTCTCGTGTTCGTGCGGATGAAGGACTACGCCGAGCGCCAGCATTCGGACCAGAAGGTGCAGGCGCTGGTCGGCCGGTTGTTCATGCACTTCTCCGGTTACAAGAACGCAACGGTGTACCCGGTGAATCCGCCGTCGATTCCGGAGCTCGGCACGGCCGCGGGCTTCGACTTCGAACTGCAGGATCGCGCGGGTGTCGGCCACGAGGCGCTGATGGCCGCACGGAACCAGCTGCTCGGCATGGCCGCGAAAGACCCGACGCTCGCGCAGGTGCGACCGAACGGCCTGAACGACACGCCGCAGTTCAAGGTGGACATCGACCACGAAAAGGCCGCGGCGCTGGGCGTGTCGCTGTCGACGATCGACCAGACGTTCTCGATCGCGTGGGCTTCGCAGTTCATCAACAACTTCCTCGACGTCGACAGCCGGATCAAGAAGGTGTACCTGCAGGGCGATGCGCCGTTCCGGATGACTCCGGAAAACCTGAACGACTGGTACGTGCGCAATTCCGCGGGTGGCATGGTGCCATTCTCGGCGTTCGCCACCGGTACGTGGACGTACGGTTCGCCGAAGCTCGAGCGTTTCAACGGTATTTCCGCGGTGGAAATCCAGGGCGCGGCGGCGACGGGCAAGTCGACCGGTCAGGCGATGAACGCGATGGAAGCCATCGCGGCGAAGCTGCCGGCGGGTATCGGCTACGAATGGACCGGTCTGTCGTTCCAGGAACGTCAGTCGGGTTCGCAGGCGCCGATCCTGTACGCGATCTCGATCCTCGTCGTGTTCCTGTGTCTCGCGGCGTTGTATGAGAGCTGGTCGATTCCGTTCTCGGTGATCATGGTGGTGCCGCTCGGCGTGATCGGCGCACTGCTGGCGGCCACGTTGCGCGGGCTCGAAAACGACGTGTTCTTCCAGGTCGGTCTGTTGACGACGGTGGGGCTCTCGGCGAAGAACGCGATTCTGATCGTGGAATTCGCCCGCGAGCTGCAGCAGTCGCAAGGCATGGGGCCGATCGAAGCGGCGCTGGAAGCCTCGCGTCTGCGGTTGCGTCCGATCCTGATGACGTCGCTGGCGTTCATTCTCGGCGTGTTGCCGCTCGCGATCAGTAACGGCGCGGGCTCGGCGAGCCAGCACGCGATCGGTACCGGCGTGATCGGCGGGATGCTGACCGCGACGTTCCTCGCGATCTTCATGATCCCGATGTTCTTCGTCGTGATCCGCGCGAAGTTCGGCGGCGAGAAGGAAGACCCGGATGTTGCGATGGAACACTACAACCAGCACCATCCGCACGATCCGGAAGGCGGCGCGGGTGGCAACGGCTCGGGCAAGGAAGGGCATTGAGATGCAAAAACATTCATTGATCGCAGTCGCGGTGGCGTTCCTCGCCGCGGGTTGCACGATGGCGCCGAAGTACGAGCGCCCGGCCGCGCCCGTTTCGGACAGTTTTCCGACGGGCGGGGTCTACTCGACGCAGCCCGGCGCGGCCGACAACGGCACGCGTAGCGCGAACGGCCAGGCGGCCACGGATATCGGCTGGCGCGATTTCTTCACTGATCCGCGCCTGCAACGCCTGATCGAGATCGCGCTGAAGAACAACCGCGATCTGCGCGTCTCGGTGCTGAACATCGCGGCGTCGCGCGCGCAGTACCAGATCACGCGTGCCGAACTGTTCCCGACACTGGACGCCGCCGCATCGCAGAGCAAGCAGCGCACGCCGAAGAATCTGTCGGTTTCAGGCAATACGATCACCAACTCGTATTCGGTCGGGTTGAATGCATCGTGGGAAATCGACTTCTTCGGTCGTGTCCAGAGCCTGAAGGATCAGGCGCTGGCGCAATATCTGGCGACGGCGCAGGCGCGCAAGGCGGCGGAAATCGCGCTGGTGTCCTCGGTGGCGGATCAGTATCTGACGCTGCTTTCCACCGACGACCTGCTCAAGGTCACGGAAGGCACGCTGAAGACAGCGCAGGATTCCTACAACATCACGAAGCTGCAGTTCGAGACGGGCACGGGTTCCGAACTCGACCTGCGTCAGGCGCAGAGCGTGGTCGAGCAGGCGCAGGCGAACCTGCAGGCGCAGGCGCGTCTGCGGGCGCAGGCTGAAAATGCGCTGGTGCTGCTGGTGGGCGAGCCGCTGCCTTCCGATCTGCCGCCGGGCCTGCCGCTCAACGACCAGAATCTCCTCACGGATATTCCGGCCGGTCTGCCGTCGGATCTGCTGCAGCGTCGTCCAGACATCATCGAAGCCGAGCAGAACCTGCTCGCGGCCAACGCGAATATCGGGGCGGCGCGTGCTGCGTTCTTCCCGCGGATTTCGCTGACCGGCAACTTCGGTACGTTGAGCCCGACGCTCGGTGGCCTCTTCAAGGCGGGTTCCGCGGCGTGGGCGTTCGCACCGCAGATCACGCTGCCGATCTTCGAAGGTGGCGCGAACAAGGCGAATCTCGACCTCGCCAACGTGCAGAAGAACATCCAGATCGCGCAGTACGAAAAGGCGATCCAGACAGCCTTCCGCGAAGTCGCCGATGGTCTTGCCGCGCGCGGCACGTTCGATCAGGAAATCGCCGCGCGGGAACGCAATACGTTTGCCGAGCAGCGTCGTTTCGATCTGTCGGACCTGCGCTACAAGAACGGCGTGGACAGCTACCTTTCCGTGCTGACCGCGCAGACCGATCTGTACGCGGCGCAACAGACGCTGATCAACGCGCGCCTGCAGCGTCTGACGAACCTCGTCGATCTGTACCAGTTCCTGGGCGGTGGGTGGATCGAGCGGGCCGGCGAAACGCCGCGTCCGGCCGATGCGCCTGTCGACTACGGCGCGGCCAGCGCGCCGGCAGCGGCTTCGGCGCCGTCGTCGGCGGGGTGATGCGGGTGGGTTGATCGGTCCGGCGGTTCGTTGCAGTTGCCGCCGGATCGTGAGCAGCGAGCAGAAAAAATGCTTCGGGAAACCGCCAGCCGTTCCGATGAGGCGTGGCCACGCGGTGCCTGATTGCTACAAGATGCGCTCCAGTCGATGGCTGGAGCGCATTTTTGTTTAGTGCGGCCGATTGGCGGTGATCCAGGCCTGGGTGGCGGTCAACGGCAGCCGGTATCGCGCGCAGTTGAATACCTCCAGTTTCTTCAGCTCCTCAAGCAACATTGCCGGGAAGCCCGGGGCCTTGTCCTCGGTGAGCCCCAACTTCTCCACGGTGGCCTGGGCGGATTTTCTGTCGAGAACCACGAGGCCAATGGCCTCGGTCAGATGCTCCCGGTATCGCAGTCTCAGAGGGTTCGGGGCGCCCATGGACTCCATCAGGACGACATACTTCTTCATCGAGCGCCGCCAGGTCCAGGCGAATAGATCCACTGCGCGCGAGACATCACGGAATTCGTACACGCCCAGCATCGCCTGGGCGTAGTCGTGAGGGTCGACGTCCAGGAAGGACAACGGCGAGCAGTTATAGAGCATCAGCGGAATGTTGGCTGCCAGGCGACTGGTGCGCTTGTTGCCATCCTCGAATGGTTGCAGGTACGCCAGATTCACCCACAGGAAAAAGGCAGCCTCGACCGGATTCTTGATGAACCTGGCCTTGGCCAGAATGGTCTCCAGCATCTCCTCGAGTACGGCTGGCACTTGCGTCGGCACGTAGACGGTGTCACTGATGTTGACCAGCTTCCTGCGGATGGTGCCCAGCGCGTCGGTATCCGCCAGAAGGTCCTGCATGAGCACCGCATGCAGGTTTCGGATGAGCGCGCTCGAGAGGCCCTGCACCGGTACGGCCTCGACCAGAAACTCGATGGCCGTCTTGTGGTTGAGCAGCATCACCGCGTCGGCGTCGCTGCCGGCGGTCCCGCGCCTGAACAGCTCCTCTGTCGCGAGCAAGGTGTAACGGTTGCCCTCCAGATGAGAGGACGACCAGGACAGGTCGATGAGCAGTTGCTCCAGCACCTTGCGCGCGTAGGTCCCCGCAGGCTGTTGTTCGCGCAGGCGACCGGCGCGATAGAGCTCTTCGGCCAGGTCCTGTGGCATCAACCAGCTCTCATTGGGCACGTAGTCTTCGACAAAATCGCGCCGGTAGGTGACCGGGTCACGCGCAGCCAGAGGGACATCGAGTTTGCGCCCGAGCTCAACGGCCTCGGGTGACCATGCCGGATGCAGGCCGGCGGAAGGCGGGTCGAGGGGGGCGGTCTGGACGGCCGCAGCCACGCCGGCCAGCCGGTAGCGGGTGGCGCGCGCCTCGCCACTACGCATGAGCTGCCCGCTGAAACACAGCGCATCGAGGTGGCGCCGGACAGTGGCAGAACTGCCGTGGGTAGCGTGGATGACGTCGGTAGAGGAAACTTCCAGTTCGCCCGCCTGGGCCAGACGTCGGATGGCGTCGAGGATAGCTTCCGGGGTCAATCTGCTCATGTATCTGCTCAGTATCTGCTCAATATTGAGCAGATACTAGCAGAATGAGCAGATACTTCAAATTTTGAGCAGATACTGAGCAGACAGGCGCGGTGACCCATGGATTTGAGCAGATTGTCCGGCAGGCACTGGCGCCAGAGGCCGGCGAGCTGTCAATGAACCTGCCGACTCGGCCCTGGCACTTCCTCGACGCAACGGCCAGCGGGAAAACCGTGGCATTTTCAGTTCTGGCGCTGCTTCGCCGCTTCATCACCGCACCGCACGACGCAGATCGCGCGGTGCGCGTCTTTCAGTGCGCGTCCGCGGGGCGCGCTTCGAAGTCGTTCGCCATCTGCAGGGTATCGTCGCGTGACGGCAGCTCAGCTTGCGCGCGGCCGTCGAAATCGTGGCCCGCGCGCCGGATGGCGTTCTTCGCCGCGCGCTCGCCCTTCACGCCGTTGAAGATCAGGTTCAGCGCGACCGCCGATACCGCCGCCAGCAAGATGCCGCTATGCAGCAGTGGCGAGAGCGCCGGCGGCAGCTTCGAGAAGAACTGCGGCGACACGACCGGCACGAGGCCAAGCCCGACGCTCACCGCGACGATGAAGAGGTTGTGGTGATTCTTCACGAAGTCGACCTTCGAGAGCACCTTGATGCCGTTTGCCGCGACCATCCCGAACATCACGATGCCGGCGCCGCCGAGCACGAATGCCGGCACCGACGCGACCACCTGCGCCATCTTCGGAAAGAGGCCGAGCAGCACGAGGATCACGCCGCCCATCGCGCAGACAAACCGGCTCTTCACGCCCGTCACGCCGATCAGCCCGACGTTCTGCGAGAACGACGTGTGCGGGAACGAGTTGAAGATGCCGCCGAGCAGCGTACCGAGCCCGTCGACGCGCAGGCCGCGCACCAGCGTCTTCTGGTCCACCGGCCGGTCGACCATGTCGCCGACCGCGAGGAACATGCCCGTCGATTCGATGAACGTGACGAACATCACGGTCACCATCGTCGCGATCGAGAGCGGATCGAAGTGCGGCAAGCCGAAGTGGAACGGCATCACGAAGCCGACCCACGGCGCCGCCGTCACGCCGTCCATGTTGACACGGCCGAGCAGCGCGGCGATCACGAAGCCCGCGACGATGCCAAGCAGCACGGAAATGTTCGCGACAAAGCCCTTGCCGAACTTGTTGATCAGGAGAATCAGCATCAGCACGA
Source organism: Paraburkholderia sartisoli (assembly GCF_900107685.1). Classification (GTDB taxonomy): domain Bacteria; phylum Pseudomonadota; class Gammaproteobacteria; order Burkholderiales; family Burkholderiaceae; genus Paraburkholderia; species Paraburkholderia sartisoli. Next base: position 434,725 of record NZ_FNRQ01000001.1, read on the forward strand.
CAAACGACAGGCCCAGATAGACGGGATTGCCGTAATCCGGATTGCCGACACCGCCCGCCGCCCAGTTGATGCCGACTTCCATCAGCGAGAGCCCGATCACCGAAATGACCACGCCGACCACGACGGGCGGAAAGAACCGCAGCAGCTTGCCGATCGCCGGCGCGAGCAGGATGCCGACAATGCCGGCGGCGATCGTCGAGCCGAAGATATCGAGAATGCCGAGCGACGGATTGGTGCCGATCGCGACCATCGGGCCGACGGCGGCGAACGTGCAGCCCATGATCACCGGCAGACGGATGCCGAAGATCCACAGGCCGAGCGTCTGGATCAGCGTGGCGATACCGCATGAAAACAGGTCGGCGCTGATGAGAAACGCGATCTGGTCCTTGGGCAGCTTGAGGGCGCTGCCGATGATCAGCGGAACGGCGACCGCTCCGGCGTACATGACGAGCACATGCTGGATGCCCAGTGTCAGCAACTGGCCGGCGGGCAGCCGCTCGTCGCACGGGTGAACCGTGTTCGATTGCATTTTGTCTCTCTCCACATCTCGTTTTCGGGATGACTCCAAGGTAGGGGGAACGAAAAGATGCAACAAGACCGCTGTGGCCTATTCCGGGCTTCGCGGCGATCATATACGCGCGGTACATTTGAAAGCTGCGTGAAATGCGCGCTCATCGCAAACCGGCGCTCAGGCCCGTGGGGCGGAGTACCGCGCGAATGCAGCCGCCGAAGCCCTTGCGTCGCGATATGTGTGAAAATCGATGAAGCGTATTCGACGCAGCGCATAGTGTCGTTTCGACGCGCTCGCTCGTCTGGCCGGGTTAACCCGCGATTTGCGCTTTTGACGTAGCGGATGCATCGCGCGGAAAGCCGCCTGTTTTCGCACCCGTTTTCCCCTCTTTTTCGACCTTTCCTCGCCCATGCGTTTTCTTGGCATCGACCTCGGCACCGGTTCACTGAAACTTTCGACCGTCGATGAAGCAGGGCGCGAACGTGCGACGGCGAGCGTCGCGTATGCGATCGCGACGCCGCATCCCGGCTGGGCCGAAACGTCGGTCGACACGTGGTGGCGCGCCCTGTGCGACGCGGCGGCGAAGCTGCCCGCCGCCGAGCGCGACGACGTTCGCGCGATCGGTTTTTCCGGGCAGATGCACGGCGTCGTGCTTACCGATGGGCACGGCCGCGCGGTGCGCCCCGCGATGCTGTGGCCCGATACGCGCGCGCTGTCGCTGCTCGATGCATGGCCCGACCCGCAGCCCAACCCTGTTGCGCCCGGCATGGCGGGCCCGCTGCTGCGCTGGATCATGCTGAACGAGCCGCACACCGTGGACGCCACGCGCTGGGCCCTGCAACCGAAAGACTGGCTGCGCGTCGCGCTGGGCGGCGCGTTCGTCACCGATCCGTCCGATGCGTGCGCGACCGCGCTCGCCGATCCGGCCGGCGTCTGGGATCACGCGATGCTCGACCGGCTCGGCGTACCGCACGCATGGTTCGCGCCGCTCGCGCCTTCGTACGCATCGGGCGGCGTGCTCTCCGACGAAGCGGCGCGCGCGCTGGGCCTGCGTGCCGGCATCACGCTCGCGACGGGCGCGGCCGATACACCGTGTGCCGCGTTCGGCAGCGGTCTTGCAAACGATGGCGACGCGCTGCTCACCACCGGCAGCGGCGGCCAGATCGTCGTGCTCGCGACCGGTGAGCCGGCCGCCGCGCGCGGGCTGCATCGCTATCGCGCGGCAACCGACCACTGGTACCGGATGGCGGCCATGCAGAACGTCGGCGTCGCGCTCGAAGCGGTGCGCGGCTGGCTGTCGTACGCATGGACGGACGCCTATCGCGATGCGTTCGCCGATGACGCCGCACCCGGCCTCACGTTCCTTCCATATCTCACCGGCGAGCGCTCGCCGTGGCTCAACCCGTCGGCGCGAGGCGGCTGGCTCGGGCTCGCGCTCGGTCATTCGCGCGGCACGATGATGCGCGCCGCATTCGAAGGCGGCGCGTTTTCGTTGCGTGCGGGGCTCGACGCGATCCGCCGCAGTGGCGTCGAAGTGACGACGCTGCGGCTCGCGGGCGGCGGCTCCGTCGATGCACGCTGGCGGCAGATGCTCGCCGACGCGCTCGATGTCGAGCTGCACGCGGTCGATTGTCCTGACGCGGCGGGGCGCGGTGCTGCGATACTGGGCGGTCTTGCGGGCGGTCACTGGCACGCGTCCGACCTGGCGTCGCTGGCGCCGGCGACAACCCGCGTCGCGGGTCCGCGGGACGATCGCGCGCTGGCCGCCCGCTATGCACGCTTCCTCGATCTTTACGCACGCGTGGAGGACTGGTTTCCTGCGTCCGCCGCGCCTGACTGAATTTGCAACGTGGCGATCGGCGCCTGGCATCGATCGTCGCATCTACCGACCTTTAGGAGCATTCACGATGAAGACCAAAGCAGCCATCGCATGGAAAGCGGGCGCACCACTCACGATCGAGGAAGTCGATCTCGAAGGCCCGCGTGCGGGTGAAGTGCTGATCGAGGTGAAGGCCACGGGCATCTGTCACACCGATTACTACACGCTCTCGGGCGCGGACCCGGAAGGCATCTTCCCGGCGATTCTGGGCCATGAAGGCGCAGGCGTGATCGTCGATGTGGGCCCGGGCGTGGGCACGCTGAAGAAGGGCGACCACGTGATTCCGCTCTACACGCCGGAATGCCGCCAGTGCAAGTTCTGCCTGTCGCGCAAGACCAACCTGTGCCAGGCGATCCGCTCGACGCAGGGCCGTGGCCTGATGCCCGATGCCACGTCGCGTTTCTCGCTCGACGGCAAGCCGCTCTTTCACTACATGGGCACGTCGACGTTTTCGAACTACATCGTCGTGCCGGAAATCGCGGTGGCGAAGGTGCGCGAAGACGCCCCGTTCGACAAGATCTGCTACATCGGGTGCGGCGTGACGACGGGTGTCGGGGCGGTCGTGTACTCGGCGAAGGTCGAGGCGGGCGCGAACGTGGTGGTGTTCGGTCTCGGCGGAATCGGCCTGAACGTGATTCAGGGCGCCAAAATGGTTGGCGCGGACAGGATCATTGGCGTCGACCTGAACCCGGGTCGCGTCGAACTGGCGAAGAAGTTCGGCATGACGCACTTCATCAACCCGAACGAAGTCGAGAACGTCGTCGATCACATCGTGCAACTCACCGATGGCGGCGCGGACTATTCGTTCGAATGCATCGGCAACACGAAGGTGATGCGTCAGGCGCTGGAATGCACGCACAAGGGCTGGGGCCAGTCGTTCATCATCGGCGTGGCCGCGGCGGGCGAGGAGATCAGCACGCGTCCGTTCCAGCTCGTGACGGGCCGCGAATGGAAAGGCTCCGCGTTCGGCGGCGCGCGCGGGCGCACCGACGTGCCGAAGATCGTCGACTGGTACATGGAAGGCAAGATCAACATCGACGACCTGATCACGCACCGTCTGCCGCTCGAGCGCATCAACGAGGGCTTCGATCTGATGAAGAAGGGCGAGTCGATCCGCTCCGTCGTGCTGTACTGAAGCAACGGAGATCCCCCATGCTCGAACTACTGTCTTCGCATGCTTGCTTCGGTGGCGTGCAGCGGTTCTATCGTCACGATTCGACGACCATCGGCCTGCCGATGCGCTTCTCGGTCTATCTGCCGCCGCAGGCGTCGCACGGCAACGTGCCGGCGCTGTTTTATCTGGCCGGTTTGACCTGCACCGAGGAAACGTTTCCGATCAAGGCGGGCGCGCAGCGCCTTGCCGCGCGGCACGGCATCGCGCTGATCGCACCCGATACGAGCCCGCGTGGCGCCGGTATACCGAACGAAAGCGCGGCGTGGGACTTCGGCGTCGGCGCGGGTTTCTACGTCGACGCGACGCAGGCACCGTGGTCGAAGCATTTCCGCATGTACTCGTACGTGCGCGACGAACTGCGCGAAACCGTGCTGGCGAATCTCGCGATCGATGGCGCGCGGCTTGGCATTTTCGGTCACTCGATGGGCGGGCACGGCGCGTTGATGATGGCGCTGCGCAATCCGGAAATCTTCCGCTCGGTGTCGGCGTTCGCGCCGATCGCGGCGCCGTCGCGGTGTCCGTGGGGCGTGAAGGCGTTCACCGGCTATCTCGGCGAAGATCGCGGCGCGTGGCAGCAGTACGATTCGAGCGAACTGGTGGCGCGCGCATCGCACACATTCGCCGAAGGCATTCTGATCGATCAGGGCATGGCCGACCAGTTTCTCGCCGAACAGCTGAATCCGGATGTGTTCGAAGCAGCGTGCCGCGCCGCGGGACAACCGCTCACGCTGCGTCGGCACGAAGGCTACGATCACGGCTATTACTTCATCCAGAGTTTTATCGAGGACCATCTCGCGCATCACGCGAAGGTGCTGCTCGGATAAGCGCCGCGTCCAGAAGCACGACGTAAAAAAGGACGCCGGAGATGATCCGGCGTCCCTTTTTTGTGGGCAAAACCGACGGCTAGCGTTGACGCAACAGGCTTGCGCCGTACACGAGCGCGGCGAGCGCGGTGATCCAGAAGCTCGTCGGCCAGTCGGTGTAGAACGCGAGCGTGACGCCCAGCCACGCCTGCGCGAGCGCGAGCAGCGCGGCGAGAATGAGGCCGGTGGACAGGCGCGTCGTGAGATTCTGCGCGGCCGCCGCCGGGCCCACCATCAGCGTGAAGACGAGCAGCACGCCGACGATCTGCGTACACGCCGCGACGGCGAGCGCGGCGATCGCGAGAAACAGCACCGACACGAGCCGCGGCGATACGCCTTTTGCTTCGGCGAGTTCGGGCTGCAGCGACGCGAACAGCAGCGGCCGCATGATCGCCGCGAGCGCCAGCAGACTGACGATGCCGAGGCCGGTGAGCACCGCGAGCGTCGACGTGTTCACGCCGAGCACGTTGCCGAACAGCAGCGCGGTGACCTGCGTCGCGTAAGCGGTGAAGAAGTGCAGGAACAGCAGGCCGAAGCCGAGCGCGAGCGAGAGAATCACGCCAATCGCGACGTCGCGTCCGGCCAGCCGCTCACCGAGCGCGCCCATGCCAACGCCCGCGGCGAGCGTGAAGCCGATCATTCCCCAGATCGGCGAGACGCCGATCAGCACGGCGCCGGTCGCGCCGGTAAAGCCGACGTGTGACAGCGCGTGGCCGGCGAACGTCTGCCCGCGCATCACCAGAAAATAGCCGACGACGCCCGCCAGCACCGCGACGATCCCCGACGCGGCGAATGCGTTCACCATGAAATCGTATTCAAACATCGTGCGTGTGTCCGTGCGTCTTTGCGGGTGAATGCGCATGTCCATGGTCATGGCCGTGCGCGTGGCCGCCGCCATGGTCGTGGCCATGATCGTCTTCGTGTTCGTGGTCGCGCTTTTCGACTTCGACGTCGCCGGACATCACGAAGATGCGTCCGTGTACGCGCATCACGTCGATCGTCGAACCGTAGAGCCGCGACAGCACGGGCTTCGTGATCACTTCGTCGACGGTGCCGAGCGCCGCCACGCCGCTGCCGAGGTACAGCACGCGGTCGAGCGCGTGCAGCAGCGGGTTCAGTTCGTGCGCGGAGAACAGCACGGTGATGCCGAGCTCCTGCTGCACGCGCCGCACGAGTTCGACGACGCTCTTCTGATGATGCGGATCGAGGCTGATCAGCGGTTCGTCGAGCAGCAGCAGACGCGGATTGCCCAGCAGGCATTGCGCAAGCAGGAGCCGCTGACGCTCGCCGCCCGACAGCTCCGACAGCGGCCGCATCGCGAGTTCACGCGCGCCGACCAGTTCGAGCACGCGATCGACTTCCTTGCGCGCCTGCGCGTTGTGATGCGGCAGGCCCCAGCGGTGTCCGTCGGCCGCCATCGCGACGAAGTCGCGGCCGCGCACGCGGCGGCCGGCGAGCGCGCTGCGCGTCTGCGGCATATAGCCGATCGACGGATTGCCCCGTTCGACCGTCTCGCCCAGCACGCGGATCGCGCCGCTCGCGGCCGGCACGAGGCCGAGCACCGCGCGCATCAAGGTGGTCTTGCCCGCGCCGTTCGGCCCGAGCACGCCGATGAACTCGTTCTGGTTCACGACGAGGCTCGCGTCGCTCAGGATCGCGCGGCCGCCCATCTCGAGCGTGACGCGGTCGAGTTCAAGCACAGGTGCGGAGCCGCGCGGCGCGGCGCCAGTCGGTGTCATTGCGATTGTCCTTTTGCCTTGCCGGCAGCGTCGCCTTTTGCGAGCGCCGCGCCGAGGTCGTCGAGTTGCGACAGCATCCATTGCTGGAACGTCCGGCCGGCCGGTTGCGTCTCGGTGACGCTGACCGTCGGCACGTTCGACTGCTGTGCGAGCTGCAACATGCGTTTCGTGAGCGCCCCCGTTGCCTGGCTGTTGTAGATCAGCACGCGCACCCGTTTGTCGCGCAGGTCGCGCTCGAACGCGGCGATGTCCGATGCGCTCGCTTCCGTGTCATTCATCGCGGCGAGCTGGAAACGCAGGTTCCGCATCTCCAGACCGATCGCGTCCGACATGTAGCCGAATACCGGCTCCGTTGCCGTGACGGGTGCGTGCGCATAGCTGGCGCGCAACGCGGCGATTTTCGCATCGACCGGCTTCAGCGAATCCAGAAACGTCGCGAGGTTCGCATCGTACGCCGTTTTGTTCGAAGGATCAGCGGCGACGAGCGCCGCGCTCACCGCGCGCGCCACCGCCGGCATGGTGGAAGGCGCGTACCAGAGATGGGGATTGTCACCGCTCTTGTGGCCGGTGAGGTCCGCCGCGACGATCGTCGTGCGCTTCGCGTTCTTCGATGCCCCGAGCAGCTTCGCCATCCACGGATCGTAGTCGGCGCCGTTGTACACGACAAGGCTCGCGTTCTGCAACGCGCGCGCCGTCTTCGGGCTGGCTTCGAACAGATGCGGATCCTGATCCGGATTGCTGAGGATGCTCACCACGCTCACATGATCGCCGCCCAGCTGGCGCACGACGTCGCCGTAGAAATTCTCCGCGGCCACCACTGGAATTTTCGTGCCGGCGGCGAAGGCGGGGTGGCCGGCCGCCAGCATGAGCGCGCCGGCTGTGAGACACGTCGATATAACGCGCGCGTGCCGCACGCGGTTCCACAGCGAGCCAGGTGTTCTCATCATGTTGTTTCCGGTCCTTGAAAGATGGGCGGGGCGCGGTGCAGGCGGTCAGGCAGGTTCGACGCCGGGGTCACCGTGTCGCGAGTCGTGAATGATATAACATAACGTGATTTTTTTGGTACAACGCGTGCGCGCGCCAAGTGTTCGAGGACGGGGAGAGTCAGGCAGGAGGCGGGTAAACACTGCCGCGTTGCAGCATCGAAATCCTGCATTGCGCCTTGACATGGCCCGATGCGTATCCGATCATTCGATCACCAACAGAGCAATTGTTCGCGTAATGGGCGTTCGCTCACTGCGCAGGATGTAAAACGACCCAGCAATAAATTGCATGGGACCAGAGTAAGTGCTTTGCACTAACTCTGGTCGACCGCAAGTACCTTGCATGGGACCAGAGTAAGCGCTAAAGCGCTAACTCTGGTCGACAGGAGACAGCATTGAACGCGCGATTGCAGGACAAGGTGGCGATCCTGACAGGTGCAGGCAGCGGAATCGGCGAAGCGGTGGCCCGGCGTTATCTCGACGAAGGCGCGCGCTGCGTGCTCGTCGACGTGAAGCCCGCGAATGAGTTCGCGCAGGCGCTGACGCAAAGCCACGGCGAGCGCGTGCTGGCCGTTTCCGCCGACGTCACGCGGCGCGATGACATCGAGCGCATCGTGTCGGCCACGCTCGGGCGCTTTGGCCGCATCGACATTCTCTTCAACAACGCGGCGCTCTTCGACATGCGCCCGCTGCTCGACGAATCCTGGGATGTGTTCGACCGCCTCTTCGCGGTCAACGTGAAGGGCATGTTCTTTCTGATGCAGCGTGTCGCGCGGCAGATGGTCGAGCAGGGGCAGGGCGGCAAGATCATCAACATGTCGTCGCAGGCGGGCCGCCGCGGCGAGGCACTCGTGTCGCACTACTGCGCGACCAAGGCCGCCGTGCTGAGCTATACGCAATCCGCCGCGCTCGCGCTCGCGCCGCATCAGATCAACGTGAACGGCATTGCACCCGGCGTCGTGGATACGCCGATGTGGAAAGAGGTCGATGCCCTCTTCGCGCGCTATGAAAACCGTCCGCCTGGCGAGAAGAAGCGTCTCGTCGGCGAAGCGGTGCCGCTCGGCCGCATGGGCGTGCCGGACGACCTGACCGGCGCGGCGCTCTTCCTCGCGTCCGCCGACGCCGATTACATCACCGCCCAGACGCTCAACGTCGACGGCGGCAACTGGATGAGCTGAACCAGCACGCTGTACCCATCCGCCAGAAGCATCACACGAAGAACGACTAATCCAGAAGGAGACAACTCATGAAACCCGCCTTCCAGACCGCGCTCAAGCTGTTCGGCGCCAGCGCGGCCGCCTGTGCCGCGTTGAACGCATCGGCCGCGACCGTCACGATCGCAGCCCTCAACAACCCGGACATGATCGAACTGAAGAAGCTCTCGTCGAACTTCGAGCAGGCCAATCCGGACGTCAAGCTGAACTGGGTGATTCTCGAGGAAAACGTGCTGCGCCAGCGCGCCACGACCGACATCACGACCAACAGCGGCCAGTTCGACGTGATGATGATCGGCACGTACGAAGCGCCGCAGTGGGGCAAGCGCGGCTGGCTCGCGCCGATCACGGGCCTCTCCGCCGACTACGATCTCAACGACGTCGTGAAGACCGCGCGTGACGGCCTGTCGTACAACAACCAGTTGTACGCGTTGCCGTTCTACGTCGAAAGCTCGATGACGTTCTACCGCAAGGACCTGTTCGCGGCGAAGGGCCTGAAGATGCCCGACCAGCCGACCTATGACCAGATCAAGGAATTCGCCGACAAGCTCACCGACAAGGCCAGCGGCACGTACGGCATCTGTCTGCGCGGCAAGGCGGGCTGGGGCGAAAACATGGCGTACGTGACGACGCTCGTCAACACGTTCGGCGGCCGCTGGTTCGACGAAAAGTGGCACGCACAGCTGACGTCGCCGGAATGGAAGAAGGCGGTGAACTTCTACGTCGACCTGCTGAAGAAAGACGGCCCGCCGGGAGCCAGTTCGAACGGCTTCAACGAAAACCTGACGCTGATGTCCTCGGGCAAGTGCGCGATGTGGATCGACGCGACGGTCGCGGCCGGCATGCTCTACAACAAGACGCAATCGCAGGTTGCCGACAAGATCGGTTTCGCCGCCGCGCCGACGGAAGTCACGCCGAACGGCTCACACTGGCTGTGGTCGTGGGCGCTGGCGATTCCGAAGTCGTCGAAGCAGCAGGAAGCCGCGAAGAAGTTCATCTCGTGGGCAACCTCGAAGCAGTACATCGAACTCGTCGCGAAGGATGAAGGCTGGGCATCGGTGCCGCCGGGTACGCGTCAGTCGACGTACGCGCGCCCCGAGTACCAGAAGGCCGCGCCGTTCGCGAGCTTCGTGCTGAAGGCGATCGAAACGGCGGATCCGAACCATCCGACCGCGAAGCCCGTGCCGTACACCGGTGTGCAGTTCGTCGGCATTCCGGAGTTCCAGTCGTTCGGCACGGTGGTCGGCCAGAGCATCTCGGGCGCCGTCGCGGGCCAGATGACGGTCGATCAGGCGCTCGCCGCCGGTCAGGCAACCGCCGATCGCGCCGTGCGTCAGGCGGGTTACCAGAAGTAGACGTAACCCGCGGTCAAAGCGCCGGCTGACGCATACGCGTCAGCCGGAACGCAGCAGCTCAGCGGGCTGCCGGTGTCCCGTAGCCCGCGTACTACCCCAGACAGGTGGTCCGATCATGCCTCATCTGCGCCTTCCGCTCATGCAAGCCCCTCCCCAAACCGAAAAGGAACGCGAGACCCGCAAGGCGGCGTCCGCGCGATGGCTGGTTTCGCCATCGGTTGCCGTGCTCGTGTTGTGGATGGCGATTCCGCTCGCGATGACGATCTGGTTTTCGTTCTCGCGCTACAACCTGCTCAATCCCGACCTGAAGGGTTTCGCGGGTCTCGACAACTACAAGTATCTCGCCACTGATCCAGCCTTCGGGCCGTCGATCCTGATCACGCTGGAGCTGATTGGCTCGGTGCTGCTCATTACCGTGGTCGGCGGGATCCTGATGTCGGTGCTGTTCGACCGCAAGTTCTACGGCATGGGCGTGGCGCGCCTGCTCGCCATCGCGCCGTTCTTCGTGATGCCGACGGTCAGCGCGCTGATCTGGAAGAACATGATCCTGCACCCGGTGTATGGCCTCATCGCACAGGGCATGCGTGCGATCGGCCTCACGCCGATCGACTGGTTCGCCGACTATCCATTGATCGCCGTGGAGATGATCGTCGCGTGGCAGTGGCTGCCGTTCGCGTTTTTGATCCTGTTCACGGCAATCCAGTCGCTCGACCAGGAGCAGAAGGAAGCGGCGCGCATCGACGGCGCCGGCCCGATCTCGATGTTCTTCTACATCACGTTGCCCCACCTGAGACGGGCGATCGCGGTGGTGGTGATGATGGAAACGATTTTCCTGCTGTCGATCTTCGCCGAAATCTATACGACGACGGGCGGCGGTCCGGGCACGGCGACAACCAATCTGTCGTACCTGATCTACGCGCTCGGGCTTCAGCAGTTCGACATCGGGCTGGCTTCCGCAGGCGGGATTCTCGCGGTGGTGCTGGCGAATATCGTGTCGATCTTCCTCGTGCGTATGCTCGCGAAGAACCTGAAAGGGGAGTACGAAAAATGAGCCAGCTTGCCGCTACCTCCGTTGCAACGGCTTCGTCGATCAATTCGCCGATGGCGAAGCTTCGACGCAGCATCCCCGGCATCCTCGCGTGGTTCGTCGCGCTGCTGCTGTTCTTCCCGATCTTCTGGATGACGATCACCGCGTTCAAGACGGAGCAGCAGGCGTACTCGTCGTCGCTCTTTTTCACGCCGACGCTCGACAGCTTTCGCGAGGTGTTCGCGCGCAGCAATTACTTTGCGTTCGCCTGGAATTCGATCCTGATTTCAGTGGGCGTGACGGTGCTGTGCCTGATCCTCGCCGTGCCGGCCGCGTACGCGATGGCGTTCTTCCCGACGCGCCGCACGCAGAAAGTGCTGCTGTGGATGCTGTCGACGAAGATGATGCCGTCCGTCGGCGTGCTGGTGCCGATCTATCTGCTGTGGAAGGACACCGGACTGCTCGACACGGTGTCTGGCCTCGTGATCGTCTATACGCTCATCAACCTGCCGATCGCGATCTGGATGTCGTTCACGTATTTCGCTGAAATACCGCGCGACATCCTCGAAGCGGGACGGATCGACGGCGCGGCGACGTGGCAGGAGATCGTCTATCTGCTGATGCCGATGTCGTTGCCGGGTCTTGCGTCGACGTCGCTCCTGCTCGTGATCCTGTCGTGGAACGAAGCGTTCTGGAGCATCAACCTGTCGAGTTCGAACGCCGCGCCGCTGACGGTGTTCATCGCGTCGTATTCGAGCCCTGAAGGCCTCTTCTGGGCCAAGCTCTCGGCGGCTTCGCTGCTGGCGGTCGCGCCGATCCTGATCGTCGGCTGGCTGTCGCAGAAGCAGCTGGTGCGTGGCCTTACGTTCGGGGCGGTCAAATGACAGTGTCGACTCACGCGCTGATCTGCGATTGCGACGGGGTGCTGATCGACAGCGAAGCGATCGCGGCGCGGATGCTCGTACACGAACTGGAATCGCGCTGGCCCGACGCGGATGTCGCGCCCATCGTGATGCCGCTCCTCGGCATGCGCACCGAGCACGTGCTCGATGCGACGGCCGCGCAGCTCGAGCGCACGCTGAGCGCCGCCGACATCGAGGCGATCCGCGATGCGGTGAGCGTCGGCGCGATGGAAGCGCCGCTCGTCGAGGGTATCGTCGCGGCGCTCGGGCAGGTTCCACTGCGCAAGGCCTGCGCGAGCAACAGCAACACGGCCTATGTGCAGGCGGTGCTGGCGCGTACCGGGCTCGTCGAGTTTTTCGGCGATCGCGTGTTTTGCGCCGACAGCGTCGCGCAACCGAAGCCCGCGCCGGACGTTTATCTGGCCGCCGCGCGCGGTTTGAACCTGACGCCGCACGCGTGCCTCGTGGTTGAAGACAGCGTGACGGGCGTGCGCGCGGCGAGCGCGGCCGGCATGACCGTGATCGGCTTTATCGGCGGCGGCCACGCGAACGAGGCGCAGATCGAGGCGCTGCGCGCAGCCGGCGCGGTACACGTGTTCGACGACATGCGGCAACTGCCGGTATTCGTCACGCAATGGATGGAGCGCGTCGCCATTGGCTCGCATTGATGCGAAGCGGCGCGCACGATTAACGTGAAAGTGAAAGCATCAGCAGCACCATCGGGAGACACATCATGGCAAGCCTGACCCTGCGCGACATCGCGAAGCGCTACGACGAAACCGAAGTGATGCGCAACATCAACCTCGACATCGCGGACGGCGAGTTCGTCGTATTCGTGGGGCCGAGCGGCTGCGGAAAATCGACGCTGATGCGCATGATCGCCGGCCTCGAGGACATCAGCAGCGGCGACCTGAACATCGACGGCACACGCGTCAACGACATTCCGCCGGCCAAGCGCGGCATCGCGATGGTGTTCCAGTCGTACGCGCTCTATCCGCACATGACGCTGTACGACAACATGGCGTTCGGCCTGAAACTCGCCGGCACGAAAAAGCCGGAAATCGACGCGGCCGTGCGCAACGCGGCGAAGATCCTGCACATCGACCATCTGCTCGACCGCAAGCCGAAGCAGCTGTCGGGCGGCCAGCGTCAACGCGTCGCGATTGGCCGCGCGATCACGCGCAAGCCGAAGGTGTTTCTGTTCGACGAACCGCTGTCGAATCTCGACGCGGCACTGCGCGTGAAGATGCGTCTCGAGTTCGCGCGCCTGCACGACGAGCTGAAGACCACGATGATCTACGTGACGCACGATCAGGTCGAAGCCATGACGCTTGCCGACAAGATCGTCGTGCTGTCAGCGGGGAACATCGAGCAGGTCGGCAGCCCGAACCGGCTGTATCACGCGCCGGCGAACCGTTTTGTCGCGGGTTTCATCGGCTCGCCGAAGATGAACTTCTTCGAAGGCACGGTGCAGTCGGTGACGGCGGATGGCGTGACGGTGCGCTACGACACGGGCGAAACGCAGCGCGTGGCCGTGGAGCCTTCGAACGTGAAGGAAGGCGACAAGGTGACTGTCGGTATCCGGCCTGAACACACGCACGTGAATTCGGGCGAATACGGTGTTTCGGTGACGACGATGGCGATCGAATCGCTCGGCGACGCGGCGTATCTGTATGCCGAATCGAGCGTGGCGCCCGATGGTGTCATCGCGCGCATTCCGCCGCTGGAACACCATGACCGTGGCGAGACGCTGAAGCTGGGCGCGACGCCGGATCACTGCCATCTGTTCGATGCGAACGGCCAGGCGTTCGAGCGCAAGATCATCGAGGTGCTGGCGGCCTGAAGTTTCGGTGTGTTGTGTCGTGGCGCGGCGCTAAAGCCAGTCGCGCCGCAAAGCCCGAACGGGCAATTGACTGCTGCGCCGTCTGCCGTCTCCGCTGCGGCGCAGCTTTTTTTGCGTTAGCGCTTGCGGCCGGCTTTGGCCGTCTCATGTCGACCGGAGTTCGCGCTTTAGCGCGTTACTCCGGTCCCACGCAAGTTATTGCTGCGTTCCCTCTTCCAGCGCCGCGCGCGCGCAGCGCTCGTCGGTCACGAGACCCGACAGCCAGCCGCCCTTCAACGCGGCAATCACCGCATCGCGTTTGCGCTCGCCGCCGGCGAAGCCGATCGTCGGCCGCTTCGGTGGCGAATCCAGATAGAGGCTCGTGACGCGATTGCCGGTCGGTGACACGACCCTTGCGCCCGCCGCGTTGATCGGCAGCCCCAGCATTTCCGCCACCGCGCCGCGCTGAACCAGGTCCTTCACCTCGGCCGACGTGATGAACCCGTCCTCATGTAGCGGACAGTTCGGCCCGATATTGCCGATCCCCACAAACGCGACATCCGCCGACCCCGACAGCGATTCGACGATGCGATACAGCCGGTGATTGACCCACTGCGCGCGCTCGGCTTCGCTATCGGCGATCAGCGGCGCGGGCAGCAAGAAGTGCTTGCCACCGGTTTTCTCGGAGATATGCAGCGCGACGTCGTAGCGGTTCGACGAGCCGTCCTGCGCGATCGCGCCCACCATCGACACCAGCCGGTGCTGCGGCCGGTCGAGTTGCGCGATCTGGTCGACGGCGGCCTTCAGCGTACGCCCGCTGCTCACCGCGACGATCATCGGCTTTTCATCGAGCAGATAGCGCTCCATCACCTGTGCGCCCGCGACGGCCAGCTTGCGGTCGATCTCTTCGGGCGTGTCGTCGTCGACCGGGACGATTTCGCAGAACGACAGCCCGTAGCGCTTCGACAGCTGGTCGGCAAGCGCGAGGCAGTCGGCCAGCTGATGATCGACGCGCACGCGAATCAGGTTCTTCTCGACCGCGAACGCGACGAGCCGCTGCGCGACCGGGCGTGACACCTGGAGTTTTTCGGCGATCTCGTTCTGGGTGTTGCCCGCGACGTAATAGAGCCACGCGGCGCGGGTGGCGAGATCGAGTTTTTCGGTAGACCTGGACACGATGGATCTTTGACGTGAGCGGCTTGCGCCGCGTGACAGGGTTCGCTGCGTCGACGAACGGGAAGGGATCGCGCGCCGATGATAGCAGTCGTCTTTCTAAAACCAGTTGCGCGTCCAGACGCCGGACGCGCTCACATCAATGGCTCACGCCAGTGGTGCGCGCGCCGGATCGAAGAGCGGCCGCACATGCCGGTAGAGCGCGCGGTACGTGTCGAGCCGCGCGCGCAGCGCGGCATGCCGAGCGGGGTCCGGTGTGAATTCGGTTTCGACGGGCGGCTTCGTGAGCACCGTCGCCGGATCGCCGCCGGCTGCGAGCCAGCCGAGCCGAGCCGCGCCGAGTGCCGCGCCGGTTTCGCCGCCGCCGTGCTTGCGCGTCGGCGTGTCGAGCGCGTCGGCGAGCAGCTGCGCCCAGTAGTTGCTGCGCGCGCCACCGCCGATCAGCGACAGCGCGCACGCTTCGGTGCCGGCGGCACGCAGCGCGTCGAGGCCATCGGTGAGCGCGAGCGTCACGCCTTCGAGCACGGCGTAGCCGAGCAGCGCGCGGTCGGTCGCGTGCGTCATGCCGAAGAACACGCCCTGCGCGTACGGGTCGTTGTGCGGCGTGCGTTCACCCGAGAGATACGGCAGAAAGAGCGGCGCGGTGGCGAGCGCATCGGGCGCAAGGGCGGCGACTTCGGCGAGCAGCGTGGGCTCGTCCGTCGAGGTCAGCTTGCAGACCCAGCGCAGACAGCTTGCCGCCGAGAGCACCACGCTCATCTGATGCCAGCGGTCCGGAATCGCATGGCAGAACGCGTGTACCGCCGATGCGGGGTTCGGCCGGAACCGGTCGCCGACCACGCACAGCACGCCCGACGTTCCGAGCGACACGAAGCCGTCGCCCGGCTGGATCGCGCCGATGCCGATCGCGCTCGTTGCGTTGTCGCCGCCGCCGGCTGCCACCACGACGCCATCCTGCAAGCCGAATTCGCGCGCCACCTGCGGCCGTAACGTGCCCGACGGCGCGCTGCCTTCGGCAAGCCGCGGCATCTGCGCGCGTCGCATGTCGCACGCGGCGAGCAACGCGTCCGACCAGTCGCGTTTCGCGACGTCGAGCCACAGCGTGCCGGCCGCGTCCGACGGATCGGACACCTTCTCGCCGGTGAGCATCAGACGCAGGTAATCCTTCGGCAGCAGCACGCAGGCCGTCTTGCGGAAGCGTTCGGGTTCGTGCCGCTGCACCCACAGCAGCTTCGGCGCGGTGAAGCCGGGCATCGCCAGATTGCCCGCGATGCGATGCAGGTCCGGCGCGCGCGCGGTCAGCTCGTCGCATTCCTCGACGCTGCGCATGTCGTTCCACAGGATCGCCGGCCGCAGCACGCGATCTTCGGCATCGAGCAGCACGGCGCCGTGCATCTGGCCCGACAGGCCAATGCCGCGGATCTGCGCGAATTCGTCGGGATGGCGCGCACGCAGCGCGGCGAGCGCGGCGCGCGTGCCGTCCCACCAGTCGGCCGGATTCTGCTCGGCCCAGCGCTGATGCGGGCGCGAAACGGTGAACGGTGAGCCCGCGGTGCCGATCACGCGCCCGGTGGGCGCGAGCAGCAGGACTTTTACTTCGGACGTGCCGAGGTCGATGCCGAGATACATGGGCGCGGAACCTTCGTCATTGGGATGCGCTACTTTATCCGCACACGGCAGCCATCGCCATGCGCATTAGACCTGGCTCGCGTGCATGCGCGTCGAGCCCGTGTTTCACCACGCGCGGGTTCGATCGCGTTGCGATCAGCCGCGCTTCGCGAGCCACGCGTCGACGCGGCTCAACGCGGCCCGTAGTGCGCTTTCCAGCTTCGGTGTCTGCGCCATGCTGCCCCACAGCAGACGATCGGCGCAGAACGCCTGTAGCGGGTCCGGCGCGGCGAAGAAACCGCGCGCGACGCGCTCGTCCATCACGCCGTCCTGATACGCGTACGGCAGCGTGCCGGCCTGCCAGCGGTCGAGGAAGCGGAAGAACAGCGCGGGCAGCATCGCCGTCGCCGCCGGTTCGACGCCGCGTGCGAAGCACTCCGAGAGTGTGGGCGCGATGAAGCCGGGAATCTTCGAGAAGCCGTCGGCGGCAACGCGCTGGTTCGTGTCCTGGATGAAGGGATTGCTGAAGCGTTCCAGCACGACGTCGCGATAGCGTTCGAGGTCGAGCGGGCTCGGCGTGAGACACGGAATCACGTCCTGCGTGACGTAGTCGTACGCGAGCTTCTGGATGTCGGGGTCGATCGTGCCTTCGTGGATATAGCGCAGCCCGATGAGCGTCCCCGCCCACGCGATGCAGCTGTGCGTCGCGTTCAGTATCCGGATCTTCGCTTCCTCGTAGGGCAGCACCGATTCGACCAGTTCCGCGCCAACCTTTTCCCACGCGGGACGCCCCGCGCGGAAGTTGTCTTCGATCACCCACTGGATGAACGCCTCGCCCATCACCGGGCAGGCGTCGTTGAAGCCGGTTGCCGCGAGTACGCGTTCGCGGACGTCGTCCGTGGGGCGCGGCGTGATGCGGTCGACCATCGAATTCGGCGAGCTCGTGTTCGCGTCGAACCAGGCTTTGAGCGCCGTGTCGCCGCGCCGGTCGAGAAACTCGCTCATGCCCGCATGAAAGCGCTCGCCGTTGCTGCGCAGGTTGTCGCACGACTGCAGCGTGACGGGGCCCGCGTTGCGCTTCATCCGCGCTTCGAGGATCGCTGAGAGCGCACCATAGATGGTGATGCGGCCGCCTTTGAGGTCGGCGGCGAGATCGGCGTTGGCGGTATCGAGGTGGTCGTGTTCGTCGAGGTAATAGCCGCCCTCGGTGACGGTGAACGCGATGATCTTGCAGGCCGGATCGGAACCGGCTTCGACGAGCCCCGCGAGATCGGCCGACCACGGCAGCACGCGTTCGATCGAGCGGATGGTTTCGTACGCGCGCTCGCCGTGCGGCGTGACGGTTTCGAGCGTATAGACGCCGCCCTGCGAGGCAAGCGCCTCCAGCACGGCGTTCATGTCGCCACGGATATTGCCGCCGGTCAGCGACCAGTGCGGCTCGCCGGCCGCGCGCGCCGCGTTGAGCCGGTGCAGATACCACGCCTGATGCGCGCGGTGAAACGATCCCGCGCCGATGTGCAGGATCACCTGGACGTTCGCGTCGCTGCTCATACTCGTCTCCTGTCGACCAGAGTTGACGCTTTAGCGTCTTACTCTGGTCCCATGCAAGATGGTTGCTGTACTGTTGCGCGCGTCTTTAGCGTGCGCTTTGCTTGGTGCTAGAGCATTTGCTCTGTACGTGAACGAATGATCGTATCCGGCGAATCGAAAGTCAAGGCAATGCGGGATGCTTTCTGTGGCGCAGCGCGGCGTGAAAGGCTTTCCGCGCGTTGCCGGTGGCGGTGTGCAGTGCGCAACACGACCGCCAACCCCCGGCTGCTGCGATGCATCAAATTTGACGTTTTCCGCGTCAGTGCTTACCCCGATGCAAAAAAGTATCGGTAAGCGGTTTCATTTTGAGTGGATCGAAACGCGTTTGACGTCTACTTTTCGCTATACAGGATGAAGCGCCGCGGCGCACTGTGCAGGGGCGCCCCACACGGGCCGCAGCCGTCCAACGTCCAATGGAGGAAGACACGAGATGATCGCCATCGCATCGGCATCGAAGGCCGTTCCCCGAATGCAGCGGCGTTTGCATGCGGCTGCCGCCGCATGAAGCGCGCGCGACGTCATCAGGAGGGCTCCGTGCAACCCGATCTCGAACTGGTAGCCGTCCGCCGCGACGAGTCGTTCAAGGTGTGGTCGCACGGTTATCCGTACCGCACCGTGCGCTGGCACTTTCACCCTGAATACGAAATTCACCTGATCACCGCGACGACGGGCAAGGTGTTCGTCGGCGATTACATCGGCAGTTTTGTGCCGGGCAATCTCGTGATGACGGGCCCGAACCTGCCGCACAACTGGGTGAGCGAAGTGCCGCGCGGCGAGACCGTCGAGCAGCGGTGCCTCGTGCTGCAGTTCGGCGCCGACTTCATCGCGAAGTGCATCGATACGTTTCCGGAGTTGAAGCACATCGAAACGATGCTCGAGGATTCGCGCTCGGGCCTGCTGTTCGACGAAGCCGCCGGCGAGGCCGCGAAGCCGGTGCTCACGGAACTGCTTCACGCGCATGGCTTCCGGCGCATCACGCTGTTCCTGCAACTGCTTGAACTGCTCGCGCAATGCACGGGGCGCAGGACGCTCGCAAGCGCGACGTGGCAAACCGATCCGTCGGGCTATGCGTCGACGCGCATCAACCACGCGCTCGCGTATATCGACAAGAACCTCGCGCAGCCGATGCGCGAAGCCGATCTCGCGCAGCTTGCCGGGCAAAGCGTCAGCGCTTTCTCACGTTACTTCCGCCGTCATACCGGCCTGCCGTTCGTGCAGTACGTGAACCGTCTGCGCATCAACATGGCGTGCCAGTTGCTGATGTCGGATGAACTGAGCATCACCGGGATCTGCTATCAGGTCGGCTTTAACAACCTGTCGAACTTCAACCGGCAGTTCCTGTTGCTGAAAGGCATGCCGCCGTCGAAGTTCCGCGCGTACCAGCAGCTCAATGCGGCAAGCGCCGTGGGGCCGGAAGTTCCGCCGGTGAGGCCCGCTGCGACAGTAGCGTCGTTTGCCGCAGGGTGACGGCGTTCACACGATCCGTCCGACGATCCCCTGGTTTTTTGTCTGTTACTGCTTGGCCGGCCCGATCCTGCGCCGGTCAGGCGGTAACGGTTATATGGCGCAATCCGGCGAGGCACCGGAAGCGCGCCGCGAACGCCGAAGCGCGTGCGTCAAAGCACCGTGCGCACGTGCCACAGTTCCGGAAACAGCACGACGTCGAGCATCTTGCGCAGATACGGCGCGCCGCTCGTGCCGCCCGTGCCCTGCTTGAAACCGATGATCCGCTCGACGGTCGTCACGTGCCGGAAACGCCACTGGCGAAACGCGTCTTCCAGATCGACCAGTTCTTCGGCCATCTCGTACAGTTCCCAGTGCTGCGACGGATTGCGATACACCTCGAGCCAAGCCGCTTCGACGGATGCGTCGTGCGTGGTGGGTTGCGTCCAGTCCCGCTCGAGCCGCTCCGGGTTGATCGCGAAACCGCGGCGCGCGAGCAGGCGGATCACCTCGTCGTAGAACGACGGCGCTTCGAGCGTGGCCTGCACTTCGGCGAGCACGTCGGGGCGATGCGCGTGGGGCTTCAGCATCTGCACGTTCTTGTTGCCGAGCAGAAACTCCAGCTGTCTGTACTGATACGACTGGAAGCCGGACGACGCGCCCAGGTAAGGCCGCATCGCGGTGTATTCGGAGGGCGTCATCGTCGCGAGCACGCTCCACGCCTGCACGAGCTGTTCGAGGATGCGCGACACGCGTGCGAGCATCTTGAACGCCGGCGGCAGTTTGTCGCCATGCACGGAGGCGAGCGCGCCGCGCAGTTCGTAGAGCGCGAGCTTCATCCACAGCTCGCTCGTC
Source organism: Paraburkholderia sartisoli (assembly GCF_900107685.1). Classification (GTDB taxonomy): domain Bacteria; phylum Pseudomonadota; class Gammaproteobacteria; order Burkholderiales; family Burkholderiaceae; genus Paraburkholderia; species Paraburkholderia sartisoli. The sequence continues at coordinate 454,863 of NZ_FNRQ01000001.1, forward strand.
TGATGCTGGACGATGAACAGCATCTCGTTGTGATCCGGCGAAAGCGGATGTTGCGCCGACAGGATCGACCCGAGCGACAGATAGTCGCCGTAACTCATCGACTTCGAGAAATCGAGCTGCGCGTCGTGCCAGCCTTCGGCGCTGGAAGGTGGCACGTGGGGCGCGTGGGCGCCCGTCGCCGCGCCATGTCCGAACGGACAGCCCTGCGAGGGTTCGTCGCCGGGCAACTGCATGTGGTCGGTCATTGCGCGCTCCTCAGGTTACCGCGCCGCGCGTCGCGAATTCGGGGGCGCGCCAGGTTTCGTTCGCGAGCACGTCGCGCAGCGTTTCGACCGCGTCCCATACGTCGACGTAGCGCGTATAGAGCGGCGTGAAGCCGAAGCGCAGCACGTGCGGCTCGCGATAGTCGCCGATCACGCCGCGCGCGATCAGCGCCTGCATCACTGCGTAGCCGTCCGGATGCTCGAAGCTCGCATGCGAGCCGCGCTGCGCGTGCTCGCGCGGCGTGACGAGCGTGAGCGGAAATTCACGGCAACGCGACTCGACGAGTTCGATGAAGAGATCCGTCAGCGCCAGCGACTTTTTGCGGATCGCCTGCATGTCGGTCTGCAGGAACACGTCGAGACCGGATTCGACGAGCGCCATCGAGACCATCGGCTGCGTGCCGCACAGAAAGCGGCCGACGCCGTCGTCCGGACGGTACGTGGGATTCATCTCGAACGGCGCGCGATGTCCCCACCAGCCGGAAAGCGGCTGCGAAAACGCGTTCTGATGCCGCGCCGCGACCCACACGAACGCGGGCGAGCCGGGGCCACCGTTCAGATACTTGTACGTGCAGCCGACGGCATAATCCGCGTTCGCGCCGTTCAGATCGACCGGCACCGCGCCCGCCGAATGGGCGAGATCCCACAGCGCAAGTGTGCCCGCTTCGTGAATCAGCTTCGTCAGCGCGGGCATGTCGTGCATGTAGCCCGTGCGGTAGTTCACGTGCGTGATCATCACGACGGCCGTGTCGTCGCCGAGCGCGGCGGGCAGCGCCGACGGGTCGTCGATCAGACGGAGTTCATAGCCGCGGTCGAGCTGTTCGATCAGACCTTGCGCGATGTACAGATCGGTCGGGAAGTTCGAGCGCTCCGACACGATCACGCGACGCTTCGGATCGCGACTGTCCTGTAGCCGCAACGCCGCGGACAGCAGCTTGAAAAGGTTGACCGAAATCGTATCGGTGACGACCACTTCGTTTTCCCCCGCGCCGATCAGCGGCGCGAGCTTGTTGCCGAGCCGCCGCGGCAACGCGAACCAGCCGGCGCTGTTCCAGCTGCGGATCAGGCCTTCGCCCCATTCGGCGGCGATGACGGTCTGCGCGCGTTGCGCGGCGGCGGCCGGCGCGACGCCGAGCGAGTTGCCGTCGAGATAGATCGTCGCCGCGGGCAACGCGAACTCGTTGCGTAACGCGGCGAGCGGGTCGGCGCTGTCGAGTGCCACGGCTTCTTCACGGGTATTCATGATGATCCTGTCAAAAGGTATTCGGATGAGCCAGCGCGCGGTGCGCCCGAACGCGATCCATGGGGTTCAGGTGTTCAGGGATTCAAAGAGCCCGTAGCACGGCGCGTACCGGACTCGCATCGAGCGTCGTGAACTTGAGCGGCAGCGCGATGAGCTCGTAGTCGCCTTCTTCGACGGCATCCAGCACGATGCCTTCGAGAATCGCCATCCGGTGCGCGCGGACGCGGTGATGGGCGTCCATCGTCTTCGATTCCTGCGGATCGAGCGAAGGCGTGTCGATGCCGATCAGCTGGACACCACGCGAAGCCAGCAGGTCGACCGTCTCCGGGGCCACCGCGCAGAACGCGCTGTCCCACGCGGTGGTCGGCGCGCGCCTGTAGGTGCGCAGCAGCACGCGCGGCGGCAGCGCGTCGCCCCGGTCCAGCGCGGCGGCGATGTGCGCGGGCATCACCCGCGGCGCCGCGCCGATGCAATGAATCACGCGACACCGCCCGATATACGCATCCAGCGGCACGGCGCCGATCGCGGCACCTTCGGCGTCGTAATGCAGCGGCGCGTCGGTATGGGCGCCGGTGTGCGGCGACAGTGTCATCCGCGCAACATTCACCGGCGAGCCGGCTTCCATGCGCCAGACACGCTCGATGCCAACCGGCGTGTCGCCCGGCCAGACGGGCGTTGCGGGGTCGATCGGCGGGGTGATGTCCCAGAGTCCGTCCATGTCTCCATCGTCATATCGGTCCAATCCTGAAATGATAGGCGCGCCCCCGCGAAATGTGATTGCGAAAAAATCACCTTCTTTGGCCTGTCCTGGAACATAATTTGAGATAAATGGGAAAGGGAGACCGAATATGAACGCGATCTCGCTCGACGCCACCGATTGCCGTATCCTGGCGGTGCTTCAGCATGAAGGACGGATCAGTAACCTCGATCTGGCAGAACGGATTTCGCTGTCCCCTTCCGCCTGTCTCAGGCGGTTGCGCCTGCTGGAAGAGCAGGGCGTCATCGAGCGCTACCGGGCGTGCCTGAACCGCGAGGTGCTGGGCTTCGAGCTGGAGGCGTTCGTGCAGGTGTCGATGCGCAACGACCAGGAGAACTGGCACGAGCGTTTCGCGGCGGCGGTGCGGGACTGGCCGGAGGTGGTCGGCGCGTTCGTCGTGACGGGGGAGAGCCACTACGTGCTGCGCGTGCTGGCGCACAACCTCAAGCACTATTCGGACTTCGTGCTGAGCCGGTTGTACAAGGCGCCCGGCGTGATGGATATCCGCTCGAACATCGTGCTGCAGACGCTCAAGGAAGATTCGGGCGTGCCGGTGCAACTGGTATCGGGCGCAAGCGCCAGCGTGGCGGCGAAGTAGCCGCCGCGACGGCCGGCTGTCGCTCGTCTGCGTCCTCGATTTGCAGCAACCGGGCTGTTGGGCCCGGCGCCCGCTGCGCTCAGAGCGGCCCGAGGGCGTGGAAGTTGCCGTTCTGGAACACGAGCGGCTGGGCTTCGCCTGCCTGATCGACGAAACCACAGCGCTCCACTTCGCCGACGAAGATCACGTGATCGCCTTCTTCGTAACGGCTGCGGTTGTGGCACTCGAACCATGCGAGCGCGCCGTCGAGCACCGGCATGCCGGAGTCGCCGGCCGCGTGCGAGACACCTTCGAAGCGGTCGCCCTTGACGGTGGCGAAGCGCTTGCACAGGTCGAGCTGTGACGCCGCCAGCACATTCACTACATAATGACTGTTGTCGCGAAACACGGGCATCGAAGCCGAGCGGAGCGCGAGGCTCCAGAGCACGAGCGGCGGCGCCATCGAAACCGAGTTGAACGAACTGGCGGTGATGCCGATGAGCTGGCCGGACGGGGCGCGCGTGGTGATCACCGTGACGCCGGTGGCGAACTGGCTGAGGGCGCGCCTGAACGCATCCTGATCGAAGTTGGGCGGGCTCGCGGTTTTCATCGGACGCGTGCTCCGGATGCGGGCAGTGGGAGCGGTGCGGGCGGTACAGTGCGCCGGGCAGGAAGAATTGATTCGAAAGTCATGTAGAAAATTGGCGAATTGCCCCAATTCTATCGGAATCGCGGGCAGGCCAGCCGCGCACCGCGGCCGGTGTACGCAAAACCCGCCAGGTTGAACAGATTCCGCCGGAATCGCTGCACGGGCGGGGCGTGCGATGCCGCATTGAGCAAGGAGTGATCAGCATGAGTCAGACAAGTGAAGTCGCCACCCTGGGCGGCGGCTGCTTCTGGTGTCTCGAGGCGGTCTATCTGGGTGTCGACGGCGTGAACGCCGTGGAATCCGGCTACGCGGGCGGCCAGGTCGACCAGCCGACCTACGAACAGGTCTGCGACGGCGACACCGGTCATGCGGAAGTAGTGAATGTCGACTTCGATCCGTCGAAGATCAGCTACCGCGAGATTCTCGATATCTTCTTCGCGATCCATGATCCGACGCAGCTGAACCGTCAGGGCAACGACGTCGGCACGCAGTACCGGTCGGTGATCTTCACCCACTCGGATGCGCAGCGCGACATGGCGGAACAGGCGATCCGCGAGATCGCCGCCGAAGGCATCCATGACGGCAAGATCGTCACGCAGGTGCTGCCGCTCGACGGCAATTACTGGCCGGCCGAGGCGTATCACCAGAACTACTTCGCGCAGCATCCGGACCAGGGCTATTGTGCGTTCGTCGTCGCGCCGAAGGTCGCGAAGTTCCGCCAGAAGTTCGCGCACCGCATCAAGGCCAGCTAATCCCCGGGCCGCCCGTCCGCTCGTCTCCGTGACGGGCGCGGGCGCCCGACCTCGCGCGCCCGCGCACCGCCCGGCGTCACTGCATCACTGCATCACTGCGGCCTGTCGTACATATACCGCCGCGACCACCGCAGCGTTTTCGCGCTGCGACCGGCCTTGCGGCAGACCACCTGAAAGATCGAGACGTCGTCGTTTTCGAACGCGTACGCGCAACCGGCCAGGTACACGCGCCAGATGCGGAATTTCTCGTCGTCGACGAGACTGCGCGCAACGTCCGCATGCGCTTCGAAATTCTCGGCCCAGATATCGAGTGTGCGCGCGTAGTGCCGGCGCAGGCTTTCGACGTCAACCGCCTCCAGTCCGCCACGCTGCATCGCTTCGAGCGCGAGGCTGATGTGCGGCAGCTCGCCGTCCGGAAACACATAGCGGTCGATGAACTCGCCGCCGCCGAGCGCCGTTTCGCCACTGTTGTAGTCGGTCGACGTGATGCCGTGGTTCATCGCGATGCCGTCGTCGACGAGCAGGTCGTGAATCCTCTTGAAATAGCCCGGCAGATTCTTGCGCCCAACGTGCTCGAACATGCCGACGCTCGTGATCCGGTCGAACTGGCCTTCGATGTCGCGGTAATCCTGCAGACGGATTTCGATCTGGCCTTCGAGCCCGGCCGCTTTTACGCGTGCCGTCGCGAGATCGAACTGGTTCTGCGACAGCGTCACGCCGGTACATTTCGCGCCGAACTTCTGCGCGGCGCGCAGCACGAGCGCGCCCCAGCCGCAGCCGATGTCGAGCAGACGCTGGCCCGGCTGCAACTGGATTTTCGTCAGGATGTGATCGATCTTCTTGATCTGCGCGGTGGCAAGATCTTCGTCGCCGTTCTCGAAGTACGCGCACGAGTACACCATGTTCTCGTCGAGCCAGAGCTGGTAGAACTCGTTCGAGACATCGTAGTGATACTGGATCGCTTTCTTGTCGGACGTTTTCGAGTGATTGAAGTAGCGTCGCACGCGCGCGAGCTTGCCGGCGCTGGTCACCGTGCTGCGTGCGAGCGAATAGCTGATGTTGATGATGTCCGACAGCTTGCCTTCGATGTCGATCTTGCCCTTCACGTACGCCTCGCCGAGATTGTCGAGGCTCGGTTCGAGCAGATAGGGCAGCGCGGTTGCGCTCTTCACGTGCAGCGTGACACGAGGCGCGGCGAACTGCCCGAAGTCGTGCTGCTGGCCGTCCCACAGCACGAGACGCGCCGGCAGGTTGGCCGTGCTTCTTACATCTTCTGCCCACTGCGCCAGCTTCTTCTCCCAGAACATGTGATTTCTCCGTGTCCAATGAAATAAAAGCAAAGCCTGTGGATCGCTGTGTGACTCCGACGCCGGATGCCCACGCGATCCGGCCGGTCGGCGCGGCCACCCGGTAAGGGCGCGCCGCGCACCGGCATCTTGTTATGACGTCAAGGCGACAACCGTGCGATTTGCCATTCGCCGGCGGCGGTGCGCGTATAGCGCAGACGGTCGTGCAGCCGTGACGGCCGTCCCTGCCAGAATTCGATGGTGTCCGGTACGAGCCGGTAACCGCCCCAATGCGGCGGGCGCGGCGGATCGTCGCCAAAGCGTTCGGTGAAGTCACGCTCGCGTGCTTCGAGTACGGCGCGGCTTTCAATTACCTGACTCTGCTCGGATGCCCAGGCACCGATGCGCGAGCTGGCCGGACGGGACGCGAAGTACGCGTCGCTTTCGGCTTCGCTCGTCTTGATGACGGTGCCCTCGATACGCACCTGGCGCTCGAGTTCGATCCAGTAAAAGAGCAGGCTCGCTTGCGGGTTCTCCGCCAGCGCGCGGCCCTTGCGGCTTTCGTAATTCGTGAAGAAGGTAAAGCCGCGCTCGTCCACGCCCTTGATGAGCACGATGCGCGCCGAAGGGCGGCCACGGCCGTCGACGGTGGCGAGTGTCATCGTGTTCGGTTCGGGGAGCCTGGCTTCCAGTGCCTGCGCGAACCACGTGTTGAACTGCCGGATCGGGTCGCGATCGACCTCGGCTTCGTCCAGCGAACCGAGTGAGTAATTCTTCCGGAGTTCGGCGAGGGTCGTCATGTTCTTATGCGAGCGCTACAGTAGGGTCAGTATAGCGAAGGAACGAAAAATCTGCGCTGCGTCCTGTCAACCCGGATTCGTGCAAAGCACGTACTTCGCTCTCATGCAGGATCGTTGCCGTCACCATGGGAACGCCGCATCCGTGGGCGGGCGCGTCTCCGGCCGCCGACCTGAAAGCCGATGTTCAGGCAGAATACGGGCTGCGCTGTCCAGCCCGGCCATGGGCACACGCCAGCGCATATCAAGCCGGCTTCAAGACAGCAGCAAGCCATACATGCAGGTAGAAGCCCGTATCCGTCAGGTCCCCGATCATGTCCACGCCGCACGCAACCCCGCCTTCCAACGCCTTGTTCGATGTTACTACCGGCATCGACGCGAGTGAATCCGCCGATCACGCGAGGCGTTTCGGCGGCATCGCGCGGCTCTACGGCGCGCCGGCGCTGACGGCGTTCGGGCGGGCTCACGTGGCGGTGATCGGCATCGGCGGCGTCGGGTCGTGGGCCGCCGAGGCGCTGGCGCGCAGCGCGATCGGCACGCTCACGCTGATCGATCTCGACAACGTCGCGGAAAGCAACACGAACCGGCAGATCCACGCGCTCGACGGCAACTATGGCAAGCCGAAAGTCGAAGCGATGGCGGAGCGCATCAGGCAGATCAATCCACAGTGCGACGTGCGTCTCGTCGAGGACTTCATCGAGCCGGACAATTTCGCGTCGGTGCTGGGCGGCGGCGGTTTCGACTTTGTCGTCGATGCGATCGACAGCGTGCGCACGAAGACCGCGCTGATCGCCTGGTGCGTCGCGCAGAAGCTGCCGCTCATCACGGTCGGCGGCGCGGGCGGCCAGCTCGATCCGACGCGCATCCGTATCGACGACCTCGCGCTGACGATCCAGGACCCGCTGCTCTCGAAAGTGCGCGCGCAACTGCGCAAACAGCACGGGTTTCCGCGCGGCCCGAAGGCGAAGTTCAAGGTGAGCGCCGTGTATTCCGACGAGCCGCTGATCTATCCGGAAGCCGCTGTCTGCGATATCGACGAGGAAGCGGAGCACGTGACGACGTCGCCAGGACACACCGGGCCGGTCGGGCTCAACTGCGCGGGTTTCGGATCGAGCGTGTGCGTGACGGCGAGCTTCGGATTCGCCGCGGTCGCGCATGTGCTGCGCGCACTCGCCCAGCAGGCCAACGCGAAATAGCCGGCGGCGCGAAGCGCCCGGGCGCTTCGCCCAGGCGCATGCAAGCACGCATGCACAAAAAAACGCGACCCGTGGGTCGCGTTTTTTCATCGTGCCGGCAAAACGCCAGCCCGGACGATCAGTTCAACGCCGCGCTCAGCTTGCGTCGCCACTGCGCGACGAGTTCGTGCTGATGCGCGGCGAGATCGAACACGGACAGCATCGTCTTGCGGCCGATGTCCTCGCGGAACGTGCGGTCGCGCTGCACGATCACGAGCAGTTGCTCCAGCGCCTCGGCATATTTGCGTCGCGCGATGAACGCGCTCGCCAGATCGAAGCGCGCTTCCAGGTCGTCCGGCTGCGCGGCGACGCGTGCTTCGAGCGCGTCGGTGGGCGGCAGGTCGGCGGCGGCGTCCACGGCGTCGAGCCGCGTCTTGATCGCATTAAAGCGGGCGTCGATGCCCTGCGTCGTTTTCGGCGACAGCAGGTCGACTTCGTTGCGCGCATCGTCGAAGCGGTTCTGCGAGAGAAGCAGTTCGATCAGGTCGAGACGTGCATCTTCGTAACCCGGATCGAACGCGAGCGCCGCTTTCAGATGATCGTGCGCGTCGTCAAGACGCCCCTCGGCGATGGCGATCTGCGCGTGATTGCGTTCGGCATCGGCGGAATCCGGCACAAGGCGGTCGAGAAATTCGCGCAACTGGCCTTCCGCCAGCACGCCGACGAACTGGTCGACCGGACGGCCGTCGGCGAACGCGATGACGTGCGGAATGCTGCGCACCTGAAAATGCGCGGCGAGCTCCTGATTTTCATCGACGTTCACCTTCACGAGCGTCCATTTGCCCGCGTATTCGGCTTCGAGCTTTTCGAGCATCGGCCCGAGCGTCTTGCACGGGCCGCACCATGGCGCCCAGAAATCGACCAGCACCGGTGCCAGCGTCGAGCCTGCGATCACGTCTTTTTCAAAGGTGGCCAGCGTGGTATCCATTGCGTCCTCGTCGGAAAAACTGTCTCGGCAGAAAGTGGGGACGTTTATCCCGAATTCAATGCAGGGTTACTGCGCTTTGCGTTCGGGCAGCGGAATCCATTCCGTCTCGCCCGGCACCTTGCCCATTTCCTGGTTCGTCCACGCGGTTTTGGCCCGCTCGATCTTCTCGCGCGAACTCGCAACGAAATTCCACTCGATGAAGCGTTCGCCGTCGAGCTTCTCGCCGCCCAGCAGCATCGCGGTCGCACCGTTCGCGCTTGCGAGCGTGACCGTTTCGCCCGGCATCAGCACGGCCATCTGGCCGGCTTCGAGCGGCTCGCCGTCGATCCGCAGATCGCCTTCGACCAGATAGACGCCGCGTTCGTCGTGTTCCGGCTCGAGGGCGAACGCGCCGCCCGGGTTGAACGTCGCGGCAACGTAGAGCGTGCCGGAAAACGTCGTCGTGGGCGCCGTGTGACCGAACGCGGTGCCGGCGATCACGCGCAGTGTGACGCCGTTGCGTTCGATCTGCGGCAGCGTGGCGGCGGCGTGATGTTCGAACGACGGTTCGTCGTCCTCATGCGCGAGCGGCAGTGCGACCCACGTCTGGACGCCGTGCATCGACAGGCCGCGACCGCGGTCTTCGGCGGGCGTGCGTTCCGAATGCACGATGCCGCGGCCGGCGGTCATCCAGTTCACGTCGCCGGGGACGATCTTCTGCTCCGAGCCGAGGCTGTCGCGATGCATGATCGTGCCTTCGAACAGATAGGTGACGGTGGCAAGGCCGATATGCGGATGCGGGCGCACGTCGAGCCCGACGCCGGGCGCGAGCGTCGCCGGGCCCATGTGATCGAAGAAGATGAACGGCCCGATGAGCCGCGCGGCCATCGCGGGCAGCACGCGCCGCACGGTGAGGCTGCCGACGTCGCGCAGATGGGGCTTGAGAACCGCTTTGATCGAGGAAGACATGGCGTGGGTTCCAGGCGGAGGCGTTTGAGGGGACAGGTGATTCTAACGCCCGCGCGCGACCGGTGGCGGCTCGACGAAAACTCGCGCCGGCAGCGGTGCGTCGGGACGCCGTCCGAAAAGCGGTCGGAAAAAGCGCAAGACTGGACACGAGGGACGCGCTTCACCCTGCGTTTTACGTGGCGCGCTCCGTTACACTTCGAAGCTCATGGAGCGAAACCCGGAATGAGAGGAAGCTGGAATGTCGCCGAAGGACCTTGTACTGGCGCTGGTCGTCGTGGTTGCGTGGGGTATCAACTTCGTGGTGATCAAGGTGGGCCTGCACGGCGTGCCGCCGATGCTGCTCGGCGCGTTGCGCTTCCTGCTTGCCGCCGTGCCGGCGGTCTTCTTCGTCAAACGTCCGCGCATCCCGTTGCGCTGGCTGTTCGCTTACGGCGCGACGATCTCCTTTGGACAGTTCGCGTTTCTCTTCACCGCGATGTACGTCGGCATGCCGGCCGGACTGGCTTCGCTCGTGCTGCAGGCCCAGGCGTTCTTCACGCTGCTGTTCGCGGTGATGTTCCTGAGTGAGCGTCTGCGTGTGCAGAATCTTGCCGGCCTGCTGATCGCGGCTGCTGGTCTTGCGTTGATCGGCATGCAGGGCGGCCATTCGATGACCATCGCCGGTTTTGTGCTGACGCTGTGCGCGGCGGTGTCGTGGGCGCTCGGCAATATCGTCACGAAGAAAGCAGGGAAGGTCGATCTGGTCGGACTCGTGGTGTGGGCGAGCCTGATCCCGCCCGTGCCGTTTTTCGTGCTGTCGTATTGCCTCGAAGGACCGCAGCGGATCGGTGCCGCGCTCACGGGTATCGGTGCGCAGTCGATCTTTGCGGTCGTCTACCTCGCGTTCATCGCGACGCTGCTCGGCTATGGACTGTGGAGCCGCCTGCTGTCGCGCTATCCGGCCAGTCAGGTCGCGCCGTTCTCGCTGCTCGTGCCGATTGTCGGACTGGCGTCGGCGTCGCTGTTTCTCGATGAGCATCTGTCGCAGGCGCAGATTGCCGGCGCCGCGCTCGTCATGGCGGGCCTCGCCGTGAATGTGTTCGGCGGATGGATCGTGCAAAGGTTCGCGGCGGCGCGCTGAGTACCGGGACCTGCGTGCCCGCGTGCAGCGACCCGGCCGAGGACAAAACGCATCTCAATGCATAACGGCCGCGCGAAGCGGCCGTTATGTGTTTCTAGCGTGACGCTGGCAACGAGAAGCGCATCACGTCATGCGGTTTTTCGCGAGCGGTGGATTCGCCGCGAAATAACGCTTGATGCCGGTCATGATCGCGTCGGCCATCCGGTCGCGATAGGCATCGTCGTTCAGGCGCTTCTCTTCTTCCGGGTTGCTGATGAACGCGGTCTCGACGAGGATCGACGGAATATCCGGCGCCTTCAGCACGGCAAAGCCGGCCTGCTCGACCGAACCCTTGTGCAACCGGTTGATGTCGCCGATTTCCTTCAGCACGAAGTTGCCGTAGCGCATCGAATCGCGGATCTGCGCGGTGGTCGACATGTCGAAGAGCGCGCGGTTCACGGTGGCGTCCTTCGACTTGATGTTGATGCCGCCAATCTGGTCCGACGCGTTTTCCTTGTTCGCCATCCATCGCGCGGCCGCGCTCGATGCGCCGTGTTCCGAGAGCGCGAACACCGAAGAGCCGCGCGCGGAAGGATCGGTGAACGCATCGGCGTGAATCGACACGAAGAGGTCCGCGCCGACGCGCCGCGCCTTCTGCACGCGCACGTTGAGCGGCACGAAGAAGTCGGCGTCACGCGTCATCATGGCGCGCATGTTCGGCTGCGCGTCGATTTTCGCGCGCAGTTTCTTTGCAACGTCGAGCGCGATGTGCTTTTCGTAGGTGCCCGCGCCGCCGATCGCGCCCGGATCCTCGCCGCCGTGGCCCGGATCGATCGCGACCGTCAGGAGACGCACCGTGTTGCCCCGGCCGGACTTCGGCGCGGTGAACTTGTATGTGTCGTCGTCGCTGTCGGCGCCATCGTTGTTGCGCGCGAGGGCGGATGGCGGCTGCGTCGGCTTCGGGATGGCCGGGTGCGGTGTCGGCGTGAGGTGCGCGGGCGGACGTGGCGCGTCCGGCGATCCCGCCGACGGCCCGCTTTCCTGCGCGTAACGCTGGAAGAACGCGTCGCTCTCGCTCTGCGCCGGCGTGGTTGGCCCGCTGAGCGTGGCGGGCGGCTCGCTGTTTTCGTTGAGCCGCTGTTCCTTGCGCTCGGTCTGCGCGAGGAGATCCATCAGCGGATCCGGCGCGATCGCGGGATAAAGATCGAACACCAGCCGGTATTTGTACGTGCCGACCGGCGGCAACGTGAACACCTGCGGCTTCACCGAACCCTTCAGATCGAACACCATGCGCACCACGTGCGGCTGGTATTGCCCGACGCGCACCGACTGGATCTGCGGATCGTTCGGCGTGATCTTCGAGACGAGATCGCGCAGCGCCTGGTCGAGATCGAGCCCGTTCAGATCGACGACGAGCCGGTCGGGACCTTGCAGCAGATGCTGCTCGTTCTCCAGCGGCTGGTCCGATTCGATCGTGACGCGCGTGTAGTCGCGAGCGGGCCAGACGCGCACGCCGAGCACCGAACTGGCCCACGCAAGACGCGGCGCCGCGACGAGTCCGAGCACGAGCGTCGACGCGCCCGCGCGCAGAATCTGCCGGCGACGCCAGTTGTGCGTGGCGGTAGCGGCCGATTCGATCGAGCGGAACGGTTTGATCAACATCTTTGGAGACATGCCTTTCCTGATTCGCTGAATGCGCGCGCGACGAGAAGGCGTCCTTCGCCCTCCACGTCGAGCGAGAAGACGATATCCGGCACGCCCAGCAGGGTACCCGCGCGCTGCGGCCATTCGACGAGGCAGATCGCGCCGCTGTCGAAATACTCGCGAAAGCCCGCGTCGGCCCATTCGGCCGGATCGGTAAAACGATAGAGATCGAAGTGATACAGCTCAAGTTCCCCATCGGGCCTCTCGACCGCGTACGGTTCGACGAGCGTATAGGTCGGGCTGCGCACGCGTCCGGTGTGACCGAGCGCGCGGAGCGTCGCGCGAACGAGCGTGGTTTTGCCCGCGCCGAGGTCACCCGTCAACTGCACCTGCAAGCCACGGAACGCACGCGCGCCGCCCTGTTCGCCGGCGGCCTTGCGTACGCTATCGATGGCGTGAGCGAGGCGAACGCCGAACGCGCTGGTGGCGGCTTCGTCCGCGAGCGCGAGGTGGCGTTCGAGCAGGACGGTAGCGGCGGGCGTGATGGCTTGGTCAGGCATTCTCGTAAAATGGCGTGATGAACCGAAGTCCGGAACCCCCAGAATCCTGCACGCCTGCGTCTGATGACGATGTGCGTGCCGTGCGTCATTTCGATGAAGCGGCGCTGGAGGCACTCGCGCAACGCATCAAAACGTGGGGCCGCGAACTCGGTTTCAGTGCAGTCGGTATCAGCGACACCGACCTCACGGCTGCCGAGGCGGGGCTCGCCGCATGGCTCGAAGCGGGCTGCCACGGCGAGATGGATTATATGGCGAAACACGGCATGAAACGCGCAAGACCGGCCGAGCTTGTGGCCGGCACGCTACGCGTGATTACCGCGCGAATCGCTTATTTGCCCGCTGAAACGCTGGTGGGAAAGCGCGTTGAAAGCCACGCGGCGGCTGCATCGAATCTCGCCGAAAGCGCCGCGCAGGCGGTCCCGCATGACTGGCGGGCGCAGGAAACGTTGCGCCTCGCGGACCCGTCCGCGGCCGTCGTCTCGATCTATGCGCGCGGTCGCGACTATCACAAGGTGATGCGTAACCGTTTGCAACAGCTCGCCGAAAAAGTCGAAGCAGAGATCGGTGCGTTCGGCTTTCGCGTCTTCACCGATTCCGCGCCGGTGCTCGAAATCGAGCTGGCGCAGAAGGCGGGCATCGGCTGGCGCGGCAAGCACACGCTGCTGCTTCAGCGCGATGCGGGCTCGCTGTTTTTTCTCGGCGAGATCTACGTCGATGTGCCGCTGCCCACTGACGCGCAAACCACGCCCGAACGCGCGCCCGAAACACCTGGTGCGCATTGCGGCAGCTGCACGCGCTGCATCGAGGCCTGCCCGACAGGCGCGATCGTCGAACCTTACAGGGTCGATGCGCGCCGCTGCATTTCCTATCTGACGATCGAACTGAAAGGCAGTATTCCCCAGGACTTGCGGCCGCTGATCGGCAATCGTGTGTATGGCTGCGACGACTGCCAGACGGTGTGTCCATGGAACAAGTTCGCGCAGGCCGCGCCCGTCGCCGATTTCGACGTGCGGCACGGCCTCGACCGGGCGACGCTCGTCGACCTGTTCGCGTGGAGCGCCGACGATTTCGACACCCGCATGCAGGGCAGCGCGATCCGCCGCATCGGCTACGAGTCGTGGCTGCGCAATCTTGCGGTCGGCATGGGCAACGCGTTGCGTGTGGATCGCGCGAGCCTTTCCATCGATGCACGCGCGGCGATCGTCGACGCGTTGCGCGGGCGCGCGGGCGACGCATCGGCCATCGTCCGCGAGCACGTGGAATGGGCGCTCGAAGCAGCGTAAAGTAGCGGCAATCCGGCGTGGCGCCGGCATTGCGATCAACCTTTGTGTACCCGGAAACCGGGAAGCGCACCGCACCTGTACCGGCAAGGAGGCCGTCATGTTCAACGCAGTCATGGATGCGCCGTTCGGCAAGGTCGGCATCCGCATCGAAGGCAATGCCGTGCGCGAGATCGTCTATCTGCCCGACTCGATGCGCAACGTCGAGCCGGATTCGCCGCTCGCGAAAGAAGCGGTCGGACAGATCGAGCGTTATTTCGAGCGCGCGTCGGCAACGTTCGACCTGCCGCTCGCCGACGTGGGCAGCGCGTTTCAGCGTCGCGTGTGGGAGGTGATCAGCGACATTCCGCCGGGCATCGTGTACACGTATGGACAGGTCGCGAGGCAGGTCGGCAGCGCGCCGCGCGCGGTCGGGCAGGCGTGTGGCGCGAATTATTTTCCGCTGGTGATTCCGTGTCATCGTGTGGTCGCGTCGGGCGGCATCGGCGGATTTGCGAATCACGCCGACGACGGCTATTTCCGCAAGGTCAAACGCTGGCTGCTCGCCCACGAAGGTGTCCCTTACGCATGACGGGCATGACCGGCACGAACCGCACGAATCGCACGAAAGGCATGAGCGAAACCGTTCTCGAAGACGCACCCATCGAATCGCCGCTCTTCGCCGCGAGCAACGCGTCCATCGACGCGTTCTGCGACGCGCTCTGGCTCGAACACGGCCTTTCGCGCAACACGCTCGATGCGTATCGCCGCGATCTGAAGCTCTTCGCCGGATGGCTGGCCGGCACGCGCAACGGCTCGCTCGATACCGCGAGCGAAGCCGATCTGAACGCGTACAGCGCGGCGCGGCAGAAGGACAAGTCGACGTCGGCGAACCGGCGTCTTTCCGTGTTTCGCCGCTATTACGCGTGGGCCGTGCGCGAGCACCGCGCGAGCGCCGATCCGACGCTGCGCATCCGTTCCGCGAAACAGCCGCCGCGCTTTCCTTCGACGTTGACCGAGGCGCAGGTCGAGGCGCTCCTCGGCGCGCCGGATATCGACACGCCACTCGGCCTGCGCGATCGCACGATGCTCGAACTGATGTACGCGAGCGGGCTGCGCGTGACGGAGCTCGTCACGCTGAAAACCGTGGAAGTGGGGCTGAACGAAGGCGTCGTGCGCGTGATGGGGAAGGGCTCGAAGGAGCGCCTGATTCCATTCGGCGAAGAAGCGCACGGCTGGATCGAGCGCTATCTGCGCGAGGCGCGGCCCGCGTTGCTCGGCGCGCGCGCAACCGACGCGCTCTTCGTGACGTCGCGCGCGGAAGGCATGACGCGTCAGCAGTTCTGGAACATCATCAAGCGTCACGCGGCGGCTGCGGACGTGCGCGCGCCGCTGTCGCCGCACACGCTGCGCCACGCGTTCGCGACGCATCTGCTCAATCACGGCGCCGACCTGCGCGTCGTGCAACTGCTGCTCGGCCACACCGATATTTCAACGACGCAGATCTATACGCACGTCGCACGCGAGCGGCTGAAGTCGCTGCACGCGACGCACCATCCGCGTGGATGACGCCGTGATTTCACGCTCAAGCCATCTCACGAAGGCGGTGCTTGAGAATCTTGCCTGTCGATGCCGCGGGTAACGCCGCGAGCACGCGTACTTCGGCGGGCCGCTTGTAAGGCGCGAGCCGCGCGCCGCACCATTCGATCAGCTCAGCCGGCGTGACCCTCGCGCCGGCCACGAGTTCGACGAACGCGACCACCTCCTCGTTGCCCTCGACGGCGCGTCCGATCACCGCCGACTGCACGACATCGGGATGCGCGTTCAGCACGTGCTCGACCTCGGCCGGATAGACGTTGAAGCCCGAGCGGATGATCAGTTCCTTGCTGCGTCCGACGATGGAGAGCGTGCCGTCCGCTTCCTCGCGCGCGAGATCGCCGGTCTTGAGCCAGCCGTCTTCGGTGACGGTCGCGTGGGTCTGCTCCGGGTTGCGGTAGTAGCCGAGCATCACGTTCGGCCCGCGCACCCACAGCTCACCGATTTCGCCGCGTGCCGCCTCGACGCCGTCGAGCATCACGAAACGCACTTCCACGCCGGGGATCACCTGTCCGACCGATACGTCCGCGCAGGGTGCGTCGAGCATCGTCTGCGACACGGTCGGGCTGCTTTCGGTCATGCCGTAGCCGTTGTGCAGCGTCACGCCGTAGACGCTTTCGACGCGCGCCTTCAGCGCGGCGTCGAGCGGCGAGCCGCCCGAATACGCAAACCGCAGACGCGGCGCCGACCACGCATGGCCGTGCGCCTGCAGATGTTCGAGCAGTTTTGCGTGCATGGCCGGCACGCCCTGAAAAATCGACACGTTCTCGTGCGCGAGCGCATGACGCACGGCTTCGGGCGCAAAGCGCGACGCAAGCCGCAACGTCGCGCCTGCGTGCAGGCTGCCGAGACACACCGATGCAAGCCCGTACACGTGCGAAATGGGCAGCACGGCGTACACGACGTCGTCGGGGCCGACGCGGCGCAGCGTGCTCGAAATCGTCGCGATGAACATCAGGTTCCGGTGCGAGAGCATCACGCCTTTCGGCGCGCCGGTCGTGCCCGTCGTGTAGATGAGCGCGGCGCACTGCTTTTCGCTGGCGGCTTCGACGGGTTCGGCATGCACGTTCGCATCGGCGACGAACGACCACGCGCCGATATCGATTGCCGCCGCGCTTGCGCTTGCCGGTGCGGCTGTCGCGCCATGATGCTGCGCATGACCGCGCGCATCGGACGACGCATCGACCGCGTACGCGATCACGCGCGGCGCTGCGTGCGCGCGGATCGCATCAAGCTCGGCCGCCGAAAGCCGCGCGTTCGACATGAGCGCCCACCCGTCGAGTTTCGCGGCGGCGAACAGAAGCACCACCTGCACGATGCTGTTCTCCGCGACGATCATCACGCGGTCGCCCGCGCGCACGCCCAGCTCGCGCAGTTGCGCGGCGGTCTCCTCGACCGCGTCGGCGAGTTGCTGGCGCGTGAGCTGGCGTGCGTCCTCGATCAGCGAGACGCGATGCGGGTCGCGCGCGGCCGCCAGCGCCGGAATATCGGCGATGCGCGCGGGCAGGGCGGCGAGCAGCGCGGGGATGTCGAATGCGTGCGAATGCGGGGCGGTGCTGGCCGTCACGACTGTCTCCTCGTGGCGCCGCGGCGCGCGGCGGCGGAATATTTTCGAACGATCGTGCCACATTCAACCGGCACGCACAATTCAGGTTTGAGCAAATAGCTGTTGCGCGGTGACGCCATTACAATGCGCCGATGAGCAAATCCAGACACGTCTCCGAAACGCCCGCGACGCAGTTTCTGCGACGTCACGGCGTCGCGTTCGGCGAGCATCCTTACGACTATGTCGACCACGGCGGCACGGCGGAATCCGCGCGCCAGCTGGGCATCGACGAACATCACGTCGTCAAGACGCTCGTGATGGAAGACGAGCACGCAAAACCGCTGATCGTCCTGATGCACGGCGACCGCACCGTATCGACGAAGAATCTCGCGCGGCAGATCGGCGCGAAGCGCGTCGAGCCCTGCAAGCCGGAGGTCGCGAGCCGGCATTCAGGGTATCTGATCGGCGGCACGTCGCCGTTCGGCACGAAAAAGACGATGCCGGTGTACGTCGAATCGACGGTTCTCGAACTCGACCGGATCTGGCTCAACGGCGGGCGTCGCGGGTTTCTGGTCAGCATCGCGCCGAAGGTGGTGACGGATCTGCTGCAGGCAAAGCCGGTGCAATGCGCGATCGACGACTAGCAACCGCACCGACGTCAGCGCATGATGTCCGCGCGGGTTTCGCCGGCTGCGTTCGGTAGAATATGCGGCTTCGTGTTCGTGCTGCACCGACGGTTTCGCTTTCGTAACCCCTTCGCCTTTC
Organism: Paraburkholderia sartisoli; assembly: GCF_900107685.1. GTDB lineage: Bacteria > Pseudomonadota > Gammaproteobacteria > Burkholderiales > Burkholderiaceae > Paraburkholderia > Paraburkholderia sartisoli. The sequence continues at coordinate 472,767 of NZ_FNRQ01000001.1, forward strand.
CGGCACACTACAAAAAGAGTTCCCAGCATGGAAAACCTGATCGCCGCCGTCCTGGCCTACCTGATCGGCTCGGTGTCGTTTGCCGTGATCGTGAGCGCCGCGATGGGGCTCGCCGACCCGCGCTCGTATGGCTCGAAGAACCCCGGCGCGACCAACGTGCTGCGCAGCGGCAACAAGCTTGCCGCGATCCTGACGCTGCTCGGCGACGCGTTCAAGGGCTGGCTCGCCGTGTGGCTCACCAGCCACTTCGGCCCGCGCTACGGCCTCGATGATCCGGCGATCGCGCTCGCCGCCATCGCCGTGTTCCTCGGCCATCTGTATCCGGTCTTTTTCCGCTTCAAGGGCGGCAAGGGCGTGGCGACGGCGGCCGGCGTGCTGCTCGCGATCAACCCGGTGCTCGGCATCGCGACCGCGCTTACGTGGCTGATCATCGCGTTCTTCTTTCGCTATTCGTCGCTGGCGGCGCTGGTGGCCGCCGTGTTCGCGCCGCTCTTCGACGGGTTCCTGTTCGGCGCGAACATCATCGCGCTGGCCGTGCTGGCGATGAGCGCGCTCCTGATCTGGCGTCACCGCTCGAATATCGCGAAGCTGCTTGCCGGCAAGGAAAGCCGCATCGGCGACAAGAAAAAGCGCCATGCGCCGCCGCCCGCGGGCAAGGCGCATTGAGTTTCCGGCGGCCGGTCTGGCACACGCCGCGGCGGCCTCATCTGACGATTGCGCGACGCCTCGCGTTGGCTAGTCGCGGAAGTTGTTGAAGTCGAGCGGCGTATCGGTGACGTCCTTGCGCAGCATCGCGATCGTGCTTTGCAGATCGTCGCGCTTGGTGCCCGTCACGCGCACCGCGTCGCCCTGAATGCTCGCCTGGACCTTGATCTTGCTGTCCTTCACGAGCTTGACGATCTTCTTGGCGAGATCGCCCGACACGCCTTTCTTCACGGTGATGACCTGCTTCACCTTGTCGCCGCCGATCTTCTCGATCTTGCCGTAGTCGAGAAAGCGCACGTCGACGTTGCGCTTCGCCATCTTCGACACGAGCACGTCCTTGACCTGCGTGAGCTTGAAGTCGTCGTCGGCGTAGGCGGTGAGCTCGCGCTCTTTCTGCTCGACGCGGGCATCCGAGCCCTTGAAGTCGAAACGGGTGGAAATTTCCTTGTTGGACTGCTCGATCGCGTTCTTGACTTCGATCATGTTGGCTTCGCTGACAACGTCAAACGATGGCATTGCATTCTCCCAATAGTGCCGCGGGGCGGACGCGGCCGGCAGGCCGCGCGTGACGCACTCGCTATAATCACGAACCGACGCCATTTTACCGACGCCGCTCCCATTTGCCCAAGGCTGTCGCGCAACAGTGCGCGGCGTGGCCTCGCTGGTTTCCGCCTGATTGCCGTGTGCGCCGCGGGCCCGCGCGGCGAGCCGATGCCGCAACCCCGTTCAACACGCACGTTTAACACGCGCGTTTAACACGTTTATCCAGCAATCCCGATGCCTCAAGCCGCTCCCGCCTCATTTGTTTCGCATTTTCCGCTCAAGGCGCACAACACGTTCGGCTTCGACGTGGCGGCGCGCTACGCGTGCAGCATCGAGCACGAGGCGCAACTGGCGGCCGCGGTGAACGATCCGCGCGCGGCCGCGTTGCCGCGACTGGTGCTGGGTGGCGGCAGCAACGTCGTGCTGACGGGCGACTTCGACGGTCTGGTGCTGCTGATTGCGCTGCGCGGGCGGCGAGTTGTCCGCGAAGACGACGATGCATGGTACGTCGAGGCGGCGGCGGGCGAGAACTGGCACGCGTTCGTGGCGTGGACGCTCGCGCAGGGCTTGCCGGGGCTCGAGAACCTCGCGTTGATTCCGGGGACGGTCGGCGCGGCGCCGATCCAGAACATCGGCGCGTACGGCCTTGAAATGTGCGAGCGCTTCGCGTCGCTGAGTGCGGTGGAACTGGCGACGGGCGAAGCCGTCGCGTTCGACGCCGACGCGTGCCGTTTCGGCTACCGCGACAGTTTCTTCAAGCGTGAAGGGCGGAATCGCTTCGTGATTACGTCGGTGACGTTCCGTCTGCCGAAAGCGTGGGCGCCACGGACGGGATATGCGGACATCGCGCGCGAACTGTCAGCGCGCGGTCTGGGCGATGCCGCGCCGGATGCGCAGGCGATCTTCGATGCGGTGGTCGCCGTGCGACGGGCCAAGCTGCCCGATCCGCTCGAACTCGGCAACGCGGGGAGCTTCTTCAAGAACCCGGTGATCGATGGCGCGCGGTTCGACGCGTTGCAGCAGCGTGAGCCGGATGTCGTGTCGTATCGTCAGCCGGACGGTAGCGTGAAGCTGGCGGCGGGCTGGCTGATCGACCGGTGCGGCTGGAAAGGGCGCGCGATCGGCGCGGCGGCCGTGCATGACCGGCAGGCGCTGGTGCTGGTGAATCGCGGCGGCGCGACGGGCGCGGACGTTCTGGCGCTCGCGCGGGCCGTCCAGGCGGATGTGCTTGCGCGCTTCGGCGTGGAACTGGAGCCGGAGCCGGTTTGTTTGTAGCTGTGTAGCTTCGTAGCGCGTGCGTGACGGGTGCGCGCTGCTCAGGGTCATGCGAAGGATATGAAAAAAGCACCGGGATCTATGATCCCGGTGCTTTTTTCGATAATGCGCGATCAGCCACGCATCGTCTTCGATCTGCCTGAACCTCGCCGCAACGGCTTCGGTTCAGCTTGCGGCAGCTGTCATCGCCTGTCGCTTGCGCCCAGTTCGACCGCCGCAGGCGCGGCAGGTCTTAACCGCGTTTGCGGCGCGCGTTCTCGGCGATCCGCATGCGCAGCGCGTTCAGCTTGATGAAGCCGCCGGCGTCGGCCTGGTTGTAGGCGCCGCCGTCGTCGTCGAACGTCGCGATGTTCTTGTCGAACAGCGTTTCCTTCGAATCGCGCGCCACCACCGAAACGCTGCCCTTGTAGAGCTTCACGCGCGTCCAGCCGTTGACCTTTTCCTGCGTATGGTCGATCAGCACCTGGATTGCGCGGCGCTCCGGCGCCCACCAGTAGCCGTTGTAAATCAGCGAAGCGTAGCGCGCCATCAGGTCGTCCTTCAGATGCGCGACTTCGCGATCCAGCGTGATCGACTCGATACCACGGTGCGCCTTCAGCATGATCGTGCCGCCCGGCGTTTCATAGCAGCCGCGCGACTTCATGCCGACGTAACGGTTTTCGACCAGATCCAGACGGCCAATGCCGTGCTTGCCGCCGAGGCGGTTCAGTTCGGTCAGCATCTCAGCTGGCGACAGGCGCTTGCCGTTCAGCGCGACCGGATCGCCGCGCTCGTATTCGATGTCGAGGTATTCCGGCTGGTCCGGCGCCTCTTCCGGCGAGACCGTCCAGCGCCACATATCCGGCTCGGCTTCGGCCTTCGGATCTTCGAGGTGACGGCCTTCGAACGAGATGTGCAGCAGGTTCGCGTCCATCGAGTACGGCGCGCCGCCCTGCTTGTGCTTCATTTCGATCGGAATGCCGGCCTTTTCGGCGTACGCGAGCAGCTTTTCGCGCGACAGCAGATCCCATTCGCGCCACGGGGCGATGACCTTGATGCCCGGTTCCAGCGCGTAGTAACCGAGTTCGAAGCGGACCTGATCGTTGCCTTTGCCGGTCGCGCCGTGCGAAACGGCCTGCGCGCCGGTCGCGCGCGCGATCTCGATCTGGCGCTTTGCGATCAGCGGGCGAGCGATCGACGTGCCCAGCAGATACTCGCCTTCATAGATCGTGTTGGCGCGGAACATCGGGAACACGTAGTCGCGCACGAACTCTTCGCGCAGGTCTTCGATGAAGATGTTGTCCTGCTTGATGCCGAGCTGCAGGGCCTTCTTGCGCGCCGGTTCCAGCTCCTCGCCCTGACCGATGTCGGCCGTGAACGTGACGACTTCGGCGTCGTAGTTGTCCTGCAACCACTTCAGGATGACGGAGGTGTCGAGGCCGCCCGAATAGGCGAGCACGACTTTGTTGATATCGCTCATGGTGAACTCGTAGCTGGAAAAATGCGGGAAAACGGTGCGCGCCGGCTGATCCGGGCACGTAAAAACGCTATTTTGACACTAAACCGCGGGCGTACCCGCGGTTTTGGGGTGGCGCGCTCAGTGGTTGAGCTTGCCGAGCAGCAGGAATTCCATCAGCGCCTTTTGCACATGCAGACGGTTTTCCGCTTCGTCCCACACGACGCTCTGCGGCCCGTCGATCACGTCGGCGCTCACTTCCTCGCCGCGATGCGCCGGCAGGCAGTGCATGAACAGCGCATCGGCATTCGCGCGCGCCATCATGTCGGCGTCGACGCACCAGTCGGCGAACGCCTGCTTGCGGGCTTCGTTTTCAGCTTCGAAACCCATGCTGGTCCAGACATCGGTGGTGACGAGATCGGCGCCCGCGCACGCTTCGTTCGGATCGTCGAACGCCTGCCAGCTCGGCGCGCTCTCCGCGGCGACGAGCGCGCGATCGAGCTTGTAACCCGGCGGCGTGGAGATACGCAGCTTGAACCCGAGAATGTGCGCGGCTTCGATCCACGTGTAGAGCATGTTGTTCGCGTCGCCGACCCACGCGACGGTCTTGCCGCGAATCGGACCGCGATGCTCGAAGTACGTGAAGATGTCCGCCAGCACCTGGCACGGGTGAAACTCGTTCGTGAGGCCGTTGATGACCGGCACGCGCGAGTTGTCGGCAAAGCGCTGGATGATGTCCTGGCCGAACGTACGGATCATGATGATGTCGACCATGCGCGAGATGACCTGCGCGGCGTCTTCGATCGGTTCGCCGCGGCCGAGTTGCGTGTCGCGCGTGCTCATGAACACGGCGTGGCCGCCGAGCTGGAAGATGCCGGCTTCGAACGACAGGCGCGTGCGCGTCGAGTTTTTCTCGAAGATCATCGCGAGCGTGCGGTCGTGCAGCGGATGGTAAGTCTCGTAGTTCTTGAACTTGCGCTTCAGAATGCGGGCGCGCTCAAGCACGTACTCGTAGTCTTCCAGCGAGAAATCCTTGAACTGCAGATAGTGACGAATTTTCTTGGCGGTCATGAAACAAATACGGCGGTCTCACCCGGCAGAATTGCCGGACGGCGCCGCCGTCGTTTGTGGTAACTCAATGGAGCATAAAGGATTTTGCCTGGTTTGACGAGTCAGCCGGATGGCCATGTGAGCGTCCGCGGGGGCGTGCGCGCCATTCCTTGTGCCCTGTGTCAGGGGGCTTGTGTGCAGTGCGGAACAACACCCGCTGAGCTATAATCTCAGGGTTTTCCCAAGCCCGGCAGGCAGGCGCCGAGCTTTCGGGGCACGGCTCGCGCGCGTGGGGTCACGCAATCCCTTTCGTGCGATACGCTTTCCGCCTGGCGGCGTGTTTCAGGGCGTCACGGCGCGGTTTGCACACGTCGTTCCGGATCTTCAGGCAGCCTCAAGGGTCCACGGGCACGCACTTCCCAGGGCAGTCATACAGGAATCCCTACATGGCCGAAGCACCTCCAACCGAGTATTTCATTCAGGGCATCACGTCGAAAGGAAAGAAGTTTCGTCCGAGCGACTGGTCGGAACGGCTTGCCGGTGTCATGTCGTGTTTCGGTCCCGGCGCGAAAGGACCGAACGCCCGTCTTCAGTACTCGCTCTACGTCCGTCCGACCTTGCTTGGCGATCTCAAGGTCGTCATTCTCGATTCGCGTCTGCGTGACATCGAGCCGATGGCTTTCGATTTCGTCATGAATTTTGCAAAAGACAATGACCTGGTCGTGACCGAGGCGTGCGAACTGCCAGCGCATCACGGTACGCAGCAGAAGATCGCGGAACAGGCGTAGTACAGGGCACAGGAACAGGACACAAGGCCTCGCTGGCGCGACGAAGCGCGATAGCAGGCAGGGCGCAAGGCCCAAAGCAGAAGGGCTACGGCCCGAGCGAACAAAAACCCGCCGAAGCGGGTTTTTTTACGTCCGTCGCGCGCTGAATCGAGGGCGCGCCGGAGCCCGAACATCGTCGCGCGGCGGGCATTATTCGTGCGCGAATACAAAAAAGCCCGCCAGGGCGGGCTTTCATGACGCAGCGGAAACAGGAGGTAGCCCGCCGAAGCGAGCTGACCGGATTTACTGCGCTGCGGGCGCTTGCAGACCCTTGATGGCTGCAGCGAGGCGGCTCTTATGGCGAGCGGCCTTGTTCTTGTGAACGATTTTCTTGTCGGCGATGATGTCGATGGTCTTCGACGATGCCTTGAAGAGTTCAGCGGCCTTGGCCTGGTCGCCGGCGTCGATCGCCTTGCGGACTGCCTTGATCGCGGTGCGGAACTTCGAGCGCAGCGCCGAGTTGTGCGAGTTGGCCTTGGCGGCCTGGCGGGCGCGCTTGCGTGCTTGTGCGGTATTTGCCATGACGGTTCCTTATCCTGTTCCTGTTTCCAGTGCCAGCCTTCAAGTGGGTTGGCGCTGCTTTGATCCGAACCTCTGGAAGCGATTGCCCAGAGGCGCAAAAGAGTTCGTTTGGGTCCGATCCGGTCTGACTTCGAGAACGAAACTCAAGACCGGCAGATACGCGAAAGCGACACAAAGCGCACCTGTTTCGGTTCGCGCCCCGTTCGCTTCACGCCTGTTACATCGTGCCGGGCAGCGAGGCCCATGCATGCAAAGACGTGATCCGACGGCCGAGCGAGCCTCGAAACCGGCGATTATAGCAACAAAATCAGGCACGTGGCAACGGAAATAGGCCGCCGTCTCTTGTGCCGCGTCCGCGCTGGCTTGCCGGCGGCACCGCGCCTGCGGTTGCTGGACGGACGCCCGCGGGCGGAGTCTTCGCCCCGCTGTGCTCCGGAATGCCGGGCAAACTGCGCATCAACCGTGGACAAACCCCGGACAAACCGCGCACCAGATGATTATTTCGCGAACGTCCCTGGCCGGAAACGGTCCGACTCGCGTTCCGGCTCGTCCCGTCGTCCGCTGATGTGAGCGGCACCCGTATAATAAGCGCCCCATGAATCTATTCCGAGCCCTGCTGACGGTCAGCGGATTCACGCTGCTGTCGCGCGTGACCGGCCTGGCCCGCGAGACGCTGATCGCCCGAGCGTTCGGCGCCAGCCAGTACACCGACGCGTTCTACGTCGCCTTCCGCATCCCGAACCTGCTGCGCCGCATTTCCGCCGAAGGCGCGTTTTCGCAGGCATTCGTGCCGATCCTTGCCGAATTCAAGAACCAGCAGGGCCACGACGCCACCAAGGCGCTCGTCGACGCGACGTCGACCGTGCTCGCGTGGGCGCTGGTCGTGCTGTCGGCGCTGGGGATCGCGGGCGCGTCGTTTGTCGTGTACGTCGTCGCGTCGGGCCTCCGGGCCGACGGGCAGGCGTATCCGCTCGCCGTCGCGATGACGCGGATCATGTTCCCGTACATCATCTTCATTTCGTTGACGTCGCTGGCGTCGGCGGTGCTCAACACGTACAAGAACTTCTCGCTGCCCGCGTTCGCGCCGGTGCTGCTGAACGTGGCGTTCATCGTCGCGGCGGTGTTCTTCGCGCCGCACATGAAGACGCCGGTGTACGCGCTCGCGTGGGCCGTGATCGCGGGCGGCGTGCTGCAGTTTCTCGTGCAGCTGCCCGGCCTGAAAAAGATCGACATGGTGCCGCGCATCGGGCTGAACCCGGTGCGCGCGCTCGCGCATCGCGGCGTGAAGCGCGTGCTCGCGAAGATGGTCCCGGCGATGTTCGCGGTGTCGGCGTCGCAGATCAGTCTCATCATCAATACGAACATCGCGTCGCATATCGGGCCGGGCGCCGTCTCGTGGATCAACTACGCCGACCGGCTGATGGAGTTTCCGACCGCGCTGCTCGGCGTCGCGCTCGGCACGATCCTGCTGCCGAGTCTTTCGAGGGCGCACGTCGACGCGGATCCGCACGAATATTCGTCGCTGCTCGACTGGGGTTTGCGCGTCACGTTCCTGCTTGCCGCGCCAAGCGCCATCGCGCTTTTCTTCTTCGCCGAGCCCCTGACGGCCACGCTCTTTCACTACGGCAAGTTCGACGGCAATTCGGTCGTGATGGTCGGTCGCGCGCTGTCGGCGTACGGCGTGGGCCTGATCGGCCTGATTCTCATCAAGATCCTCGCGCCCGGTTTCTACGCGAAGCAGGACATCAAGACGCCGGTGAAAATCGCGGTGGGTGTGCTGATCGTCACGCAGCTTTGCAACTATGTGTTCGTGCCGATTTTCGCGCACGCGGGGCTCACGCTCAGCATCGGCCTCGGCTCGTGCGTGAACGCGGCGGCGCTGTTCGTGATGCTGCGCCGCCGCGGCATCTACATGCCGTCGAGCGGCTGGATGCGCTTCTTCGTGCAACTGCTTGGCGCGTGTCTCGTGATGGGCGGCGTCATGCACTGGTTCGCGATCAGTTTCGACTGGATCGGCATGCACGCGGAACCGGTGCACCGCATCGCGTTGCTGGGTGCGTGCCTCGTGCTGTTCGCCGCGCTATATTTCGGTATGCTCTGGTTGATGGGCTTCAAGTACGCGTATTTCAGAAGGCGGGTGAAGTGATCACGACGACGCGGGTTCTCGACTATTTCAGCACGCTCGTTGCCGAAGACGACAGCCTGCCGCTCACCGAGGCGGCCCTGTCGCTCGCGCAGGATGTGTACCCTGATCTCGACCTGACCGGCATCCTCGCCGAGATCGACGAGCTGGTGCTGCGCCTGCGGCGCCGCATGCCGGAAGATGCCGATCTCAGGCAGAAAGTCGGCGTTCTGAACCGGTTTTTCTTCCGCGAGCTGGGTTTTGCCAGCAATCTCAACGACTATTACGATCCCGACAACAGTTATCTGAACATGGTGCTGCGGCGCCGCCGCGGCATTCCGATTTCGCTCGCCGTGCTGTATCTGGAGATGGCGAGCCAGATCGACGTGCCGGTGCGCGGCGTATCGTTTCCCGGCCACTTCCTGCTGCGCGTGACGACGCCCGACGGCGACGTGATGCTCGATCCGACAACCGGGCATTCGCTGTCCGAATCGGAGATGGTCGAGATGCTGGAACCGTATGTCGCGAAGGCCGGGGAATCGGTCGGACGTGCGTTGCGCATGTTGCTGCAACCGGCCACGCGGCGCGAGATCATCGCGCGCATGCTGCGCAACCTGAAGAGTACCTATCTGCAGACCGAACGCTGGCAGCGGCTGCTCGCGGTGCAGCAGCGTCTCGTGATCCTGCTGCCGGAAAACATCGAGGAAGTGCGCGATCGCGGCTTCGCGTATGCGCGGCTCGATTACCTGCGCCCGGCGCTGGAAGATCTCGAGCACTATCTTGGCGACCGTCCGGATGCGGAAGACGCGACCGTCGTCGAGTCGCAATTGCACGAGCTGCGTCAGCGCACGCAGCACAACGACCGGGATTGAGCGCGGCGGCTGGCGTTCTGCAACGGCACAAAAAAACGCCTGCGATGAAAATCGCAGGCGTTTTTCGTTGTGGCAGGCATCGCGGCGCACAACAAAACACCGCGCGAGAAGGGTTACTTCGGCTGCATCCGGATCGCGCCATCCAGCCGGATCACTTCGCCGTTGAGCATCGGATTATCGAGAATCTGTTTGACGAGCATGGCGTATTCCGCCGGTTTGCCGAGGCGCGGCGGGAACGGCACCATCGCGCCGAGCGCGTCCTGCACGTCCTGCGGCATGCCGAGCAGCATCGGCGTTTCGAAGATGCCTGGGGCGATCGTCATCACGCGGATCGCGTTGCGCGACAGGTCGCGCGCGACCGGCAGCGTCATGCCGACGATGCCGCTCTTCGAAGCCGCGTATGCCGCCTGACCGATCTGCCCGTCGAACGCGGCCACCGAAGCCGTGTTGACGATCACGCCACGTTCGCCGTTCGCGTTCGTTTCGTTCTTCGACATCGCCGCAGCGGCGAGGCGGATCATGTTGAACGTGCCGATCAGGTTGATCGAGATGGTCTTGACGAAGGCATCGAGCGGATGCGGGCCGTCCTTGCCCACCGTCTTGATGGCCGGCGCGACGCCCGCGCAGTTGATCAGGCCGCGCAGCGTGCCGGCCTGCGTCGCAGCGGCGACGGCCTGGGTGGCGTCGTCTTCGCGGCTGACGTCGCACTTCACGAACACGCCGTTCAGTTCCTTCGCGAGCGCGTTGCCGGCGTCCACGTTCAGGTCGGCCAGCACGACCTTGCCGCCGTTTTCAACGACGAGACGCGCCGTGGCCGCGCCGAGGCCCGATGCACCACCGGTGATGAGAAATACGTTGTCGCGAATGTCCATGACTGCTCCTGTTGTTCCGGTCGTCGGCCGGTCGCATGGGGATGGGTTGACCGACGATTGTAACGGCTGAAAATTCCGTCGCAACACCCCGGGCGGGGTGGCTGCGCGGCGGGATGTAGCCACGCGGGCAATAAAAAACCCGCCATGGCAGCGGGTTCTTCAATGGCGTTCGAATGCGCTTACTTCAGCGCGTCGAACACGCGCGCGCGGATTTCGTCCACGGCGCCAAGGCCCGAAATGCGACGGTAAGCCGGCGCCTTCAGACCGTTTTCGGCGCCGCGGCTCGCCCAGTCGTTGTAGTACTGGATCAGCGGCTTCGTCTGCGCGACGTATACGTCGAGGCGCTTCCTGACGGTTTCTTCCTTGTCGTCGTCGCGCTGGATCAGCGGCTCGCCGGTGACGTCATCGGTGTTCTCGACTTTCGGCGGATTGAACTTCACGTGATACGTGCGGCCCGACGCCGGGTGCATGCGACGACCGCTCATGCGCACGATGATCTCGTCGAACGGGACGTCGATTTCCAGCACGTAGTCGATCGCGACACCGGCCTGCTTCATGGCTTCGGCCTGCGGCAGCGTGCGCGGAAAACCGTCGAACAGATAGCCGTTCGCGCAGTCCGGCTCGCGCAGACGTTCCTTCACGAGGTTGATGATGAGTTCGTCGGTGACGAGTTCGCCTGCGTCCATGAAGCGCTTTGCCTCGAGGCCGAGCGGCGTGCCGGCCTTGACGGCCGCGCGCAGCATGTCACCCGTGGAAATCTGCGGGATGCCGAACTTTTCCTTGATGAAGTTTGCCTGGGTGCCCTTTCCCGCACCGGGGGCGCCCAACAGGATCAAACGCATTGTGATATCTCCAGATCTATGTGAATTCTGTGGTGACGCGAGGCAGACGGAATATCGACGAAACTTCGCTCAGTACCGTTTTGACACCCCGTAGAACCCCTGTGCGGCAGTGGCCCTCGCGCAGCACGTCGTGAACGACGGCGCTGCAAGGCTGCCAGCGGCACAAACGGGGGAAACCCTGACGAAGCATGGCTCCGGGCGGCTCGCGCAACCGTTTGATTATGCCATGGGTTTTTATGCTCGCGACCCGAATAACGCCTGTACGCGAGCGAGATCGGCCGGTGTATCGACGCCGGGCAACGGCGCGTCCTGCGTGACGAGCACCGCAATGCGCTCGCCGTGCCACATCGCGCGCAACTGTTCGAGCGCCTCGGCCTGTTCGATCGGCGAGAGCGTGAGCGTCGGGTACGTACGCAGGAATTTCGCGCGATACGCATAGAGGCCGATGTGCCGGTAGACGTGCGCGAGCGCGGGCGGCGCGGGCATCGTGGCGACGTCGGGCCAGTGCGGCTGATACGCGTCGCGCGCCCACGGAATCGGCGCGCGCGAGAAGTAGAGCGCGACGCTTTGGGCGTCGAGCACGACCTTCACGACGTTCGGATTGAAGACTTCGGCGGGATCGGTGATCGGGTGCGCCGCGGTGGCGATCGCACAGCCGCTGTTCGCGGCCAGGTGCGACGCCACGCCGCGCACGAGTGCCGGGTCGATCAACGGCTCGTCGCCCTGTACGTTGACGACGATCGTGTCGTCGCGCCAGCCGAAATGCGCGGCGACTTCGGCGAGCCGGTCCGTGCCGGACGGATGATCGGCGCGCGTCAGCACCGCTTCGATCCCATGCGCGCGGGCGACGTCGAGCACCGATTGCGCGTCCGATGCGATCAGTACCTGCTGCGCGCCCGACTCGAGCGCGCGTTCGGCGACGCGCACGACCATCGGCTTGCCGCCGATGTCGGCAAGCGGCTTGTTCGGCAGACGCGTGGACGCGAGCCGTGCCGGAACGACGGCGATGAACGGCGGGGCAGTGGGACGGGGAGATTCAGTCATGGGACGGACTTGACGGCTCGTGAGGGCCCGCTGCGCCCCCGGCGTTCGATACTCGAAGCGGCAAGCCGGAAGCGCGAAGATACGGGCGTGAGAGAGAGGCGGGGACAGCGTGCAAGGCGCCCGGAAGCGCCGCGATCAGCGAGGCGTGAGTCCAGGCGTTATGCGTCCGGAGCCGGACCGCCAGGACCGGCCGGGTCGACCAGCGTGCCTTCGACGGTTTGACGCGCTTCGTCGACGAGCATCACGGGAATGCCATCACGGATCGGATAGGCCAGCTTGTCGGCGTTGCAGATCAGTTCCTGCGCGGCGCGGTCGTAGCTGAGCGGGCCCTTGCAGATCGGGCAGACGAGAATTTCAAGCAGGCGAGCGTCCACGGACTTTCTCCACGACTAAAGCGATAAGGCGGTGATCCAGCGCGGCTTCGACCGGGACAACCCAGATCCGCGCATCATGCCAGGACCCCAATTTTACCGCATCCTTTTCGGTGATCAGGATGGCGTCGGCGTCGACGTCGGTGAAAGGATTCGTGGTGTACGCGTAATGGTCGGGCAGCGCGCGCGTGGCGGGCGACAGGCCGGCGGCGCGCAGCGTCGCGAAAAAGCGCTCCGGTGCGCCGATGCCGGCGGCGGCCAGCACGCGGTCGCCGGCGAACTGCGCAAGCGGGCGGCGCAGCGTGGGCCGCTCGAGATGCCATGCGTCGCCAGGCGTGAGCGCGAGCGCGAAGGTGTCAGGCCACGCGGGCAGCGTGCGGTCATAGGGATTGTTGATGAGCGTGGCATCCCGCCGACGCGACAGCGGCTCGCGCAACGGCCCCGCCGGCAGCAGGAAGCCGTTGCCGCCCAGCCGGTGATCGAACACGACGAGCTCGACGTCGCGCGCGAGCCGGTAGTGCTGCAGGCCGTCGTCGCTCACGATGATGTCGACATCGGTGTGCGCCGCGCACAACGCTTCGGCTGCGGCCACGCGATCGGGACAGACCCAGACGGGCGCGCCCGTGCGACGCGCGATGAGGAGCGGCTCGTCGCCCGCCAGTTGCGCCGGCGAAGCCGGCGTGACTGGCGTGGCGCGCGTGATCTTCGCGCCGTAGCCGCGTGAGACGATGCCCGGCGTAAAGCCCGCGGAACGCAGCGCATCGACGAGCGCGATCACCGTCGGCGTCTTGCCGGTTCCGCCGACTGTCACGTTGCCCACCACCACGACGGGCACCCCGATGCGCACGCTTTTCATCCAGCCGAGCGCAAACGCGGCACGACGCGACGCGGCTATGGCGCCGAACAGGCAGGCAAACGGCGTCAGCGCCCAGGCGAGCGGACCGCGACGCTGCCATTCCCGCGCGAGACGCGCTTCGATCCGGGATTTCAGTCCGCTCATGAACGGACCGCCGCAACGGAGCGCATGGCGGGTGAGGGACGCGAGAAGGACAGGGCAGGCAGCAACGCGGGTTCTCCGGGCGGTGAACGGAAAAGATGGCGACCAGCCGGTCGAGCCGGGCACCCGCGCACGGTGGGTGGCGACATGAAACAGAAGGAGCGGGAACCGCTCGACGCCGGCCGGCAACAAGGTGCTTCGGGAAGCCGGCACTCTAGCGTGCGAGCGGCGTACGCCGCAAGTCGGGTAGCGCAAAACGTGCCACGGCAATCGCCAGAACGGTGTGGGCGCCCCTGTGGATAACTCTGTGGAGAACCCGCCCGTGGTCGCCGGTGAAGGGCCGCCAGGCTCGCGGCGGGCCACCATGGCTTACCCTTTTGGAGATATAAAACCCATAATAATCAAACGCATGCCACGAATTCACGGCCTTCGCGGGGAGTCTGCCAGACGCGGGCGCACGATAGTGCGCCAATGTGGACACTTCCCACATTTTGCACAGTGCGCTGGACGCGAGTGGCCAGTCGGTCTATCGTCTGTCCGGCCTGTCAACACTCATTCCTCGCATGAATCCCGAAAGTCCTTTTGCATCGTCGTCACAGCCTGGCGGCGAGGTCGTCGTGCCGGTATCGGCGCTCAATCGTGCGATCGGCACGATGCTCGAACGCTCGTTTCCGCTCGTCTGGGTAGCCGGCGAAGTGTCCAATTTCACGCGCGCGGCCAGCGGTCACTGGTACTTTTCGATCAAGGACGCGCAGGCGCAGATGCGCTGCGTGATGTTCCGCGGCCGCGCGCAGCATGCCGAATTCACGCCGCGCGAGGGCGACCGCATCGAAGTGCGCGCGCTCGTGACGATGTACGAGCCGCGCGGCGAGCTGCAACTGAACGTCGAAGCGGTGCGGCGTACCGGCCAGGGTCGTCTGTACGAAGCGTTCCTGAAGCTGAAGGCGCAGCTCGAAGCCGAGGGGCTTTTCGCGCCCGAACGCAAGCGCGCGCTGCCGCCGCATCCGCGCGCGATCGGCATCGTCACGTCATTGCAGGCTGCCGCGTTGCGCGACGTGCTGACGACGCTTCAGCGCCGCGCGCCGCATATTCCGGTGATCGTCTATCCGGCGCCCGTGCAGGGCGCGGGCGTCAGCGCGAAACTCGCGGCGATGGTCGAGACCGCGAACGCACGGCGCGAAGTCGACGTGCTGATCGTGTGTCGCGGCGGCGGCTCGATCGAAGACCTGTGGGCGTTCAACGAAGAAGTGCTCGCGCGCGCGATCGCTGAAAGCGCGGTGCCGGTGGTGAGCGGCGTGGGTCACGAAACCGACTTCACGATCGCCGATTTCGCGGCCGACGTGCGTGCGCCCACGCCGACGGGCGCCGCCGAACTCGTCAGCCCGCAGCGTGCGTTGCTGCTGCGCGATCTCGATCACCGTCACGCCACGCTCGCCCGCGGCTTCGGCCGCATGATGGAGCGCCGCGCGCAGCAACTCGACTGGCTCGCGCGCCGTCTCGTCTCGCCCGCTGAAAGGCTCGCGCGGCAACGCATGCATCTGCATCAGCTTTCCGTGCGGCTGGCCTCCGCGGGTGCGCGGCCGGTGCGTGACGCACGCGGGCGCTTCTCGCTCCTGCAGATGCGCTGGCAGCGCTGGCGTCCCGATCTCGCCGCACATCATGCGAAGGTGACCGGGCTCGCTGAACGGCTCGAACGCGCGCAGCAGCGTCTGCACGAACGGCAGTCGGCGCGCGTCGCGACGCTCGGCGCGCGGCTCGAGGTGCTGAGCCCGCAACGCACGCTCGAGCGCGGCTACGCGGCATTGCTCGATGCGCAGAACGGTCGTGCGCTGCGCGCGCCGGCGGCCCTGAAACCCGGCCGGCGGCTCATCGTGCATCTCGCCGAAGGTTCCGCGGACATCGCGCTTTCCGATGTGCAGCCGCGTCTTACGGAAGGCTTCTGATTCCGTATTTTTGACCTCGTCACGCGCGTTGCACGAGCATGTTTTACGCTGCCTCTGCTGCGTGTTCACGCGATTTTCGCCATAAAGACCGGCGGTTTGCACGGTTATTCCTGGTCGCCTACAATCGAGTGCTCTACAGCGTTATCCGCAGACTCCCCATAACACGATACAAGGAACGCAATCATGGAACATACGCTCCCGCCGCTGCCGTTCGCGAAGAACGCGCTCGCCCCGAACATGTCGGAAGAGACGCTCGAATTTCACTACGGCAAGCATCATCAGACCTATGTGACCAACCTGAACAAGCTGATCCCGGGTACCGAGTTCGAGAACCTGTCGCTGGAAGACATCGTCAAGAAGTCGTCGGGTGGCGTGTTCAACAACGCAGCGCAAATCTGGAATCACACGTTCTTCTGGAACAGCCTGTCGCCGCAAGGTGGCGGCGCGCCGACCGGCAAGCTCGCTGACGCGATCAACGCGAAGTGGGGTTCCTACGACAAGTTCAAGGAAGAATTCACGAAGGTCGCAGTCGGCACGTTCGGTTCGGGCTGGGCATGGCTCGTGAAGAAAGCCGACGGCTCACTCGACCTGGTGTCGACCAGCAACGCCGCAACGCCGCTCACCACGGACGCAAAGCCGCTGCTCACGATCGACGTGTGGGAACACGCGTACTACATCGACTATCGCAATGCGCGTCCGAAGTTTGTCGAAGCGTACTGGAACATCGTGAACTGGGAATTCGCTGCGAAGAATTTCGCGTAAGCACACGATGTAGCGGTAGTGCTGTAATAAAGTCTGGAAATGGTATCGAAACCGAAAGCCCTCCTTCGTGAGGGCTTTCGGTTTTTTGTCTTCTGGTCGTGCTGGCGCGTAGCCCGGGATCACTGATTCACTGCTGAACCGGAAATGGAATTAGCCACGTCCGACAAAAGGCATGTTGCTGGCCATCACCGTCATGTTCAGGACGTTGGCGCTCAGGGGCAGGCTCGCGATGTAACGGACCGCGTCGGCGACATGCTTCACGTCGACCATCGGTTCCGGTGCGGTCGTTCCATTGGCCTGCAGTACGCCACGCGTCATGCGCTCGGACAGTTCGGTCAGCGCATTGCCAATGTCGATCTGGCTGCAGACGATGTTGAACGCGCGGCCGTCGAGCGCGATACTTTTCGTGAGACCCAGCACCGCATGCTTGCTGGCCGTATAGGGAGACGTAAAAGGACGGGGCGTATGCGCCGAAATCGAACCGTTGTTGATGATCCGTCCGCCCTGGGGCGATTGCCGTCTCATCAGTCCAAAGGCAGCGCGCGCGCACAGGAAGACCCCGGTCACGTTGGTATTGATGAGGTTGGTCCAGGTTTCGACCGGCAACTCGTCCATCGGTACAGCGGGCGCATTGACCCCTGCATTGTTGAACAGAACGTCGAGTCGGCCGTACGTGCGCTCGATCGTGTCGAAAAGCGCATCGACGCTCGACGGATCGCGAACGTCGGTCACGACGGCCAGCGCTTCCTGGCCCGCTGCTTTTGCTGTCTCGACAAGCGCGGCAAGCGGCTCGATACGGCGGCCTGCCAGTACGACGCAAAACCCGTCTGCAAGCAGTGCGTTCGCGGTGGCCCGGCCAATGCCGCTGCCTGCGCCGGTGACAAGCGCGATTTTCCTCGTGGTCGAAACTGTCATTGTTTTATCTCCGTCAATTGAGTTGATCGATAACGCGCTGCTGAAGGGTATGGTGTCAATGTTGCGCCCACAAGTTGTGGTTGTGGACGCAGGCCTGCGCTCATTGAGTCACGACTGCCAGCGGCATACCGAGCGTTGAGTGACAGGCTACCCGCGGTTGTCGGGCGGCAAGCACGTTTGCCAGACCGGTGGCATCCTTCTGAAACGTCCACCCTGGAGTGAGTTCGACACGCATGGAATTCGACGACGACCTCAAGCACTTCGAAGCCCACGGCGCGGCGCCGCTACCTGTCAACGGTGAGCAGGGCACCGTGGACAACGACGGCGCCCGCATATGGTACGCAACATACGGTGCCGGCGCGCCGGTGATCCTGCTGCACGGCGGCCTTGGTCATGGCGGCAACTGGGGCTATCAGGTGCCCGCGCTGGTGAGCGCCGGCCGTCGTGTCGTCGTGATCGACAGCCGTGGTCACGGACGCAGCACGCGCGATGCGAAGCCCTACCTGTACGAACGGATGGCGACCGACGTGCTCGCCGTCATGGACGCATTGCAGCTCGAAAAAGCCGCCTTGGCGGGATGGAGCGACGGTGCGTGTACTGCGTTGATTCTCGGCATGCAGGCGCCCGAACGGGTGGCGGGCGTGTTTTTCTTCGGCTGCAACATGGACCCCAGCGGGACGAAGGAATTCGTGCCCACGCCCGTGATCGACCGATGTTTCAGCCGGCATCGCAAGGACTATGCACACCTCTCGTCGACACCCGATGCGTTCGATGCGTTTGTCGGCGCGGTGAGCGAAATGATGCGCACGCAACCGAACTATGCAGCGGACGATCTCGCGAAAATTCGCGTTCCGGTCACGATCGTGCAAAGCGAAAACGATGAGTTCATCAAGCCGGAACACGCTGAATATCTGGCGCGCAGCATTCCCGGCGCGGAACGGGTGATCCTGCCCGGCGTGAGCCATTTCGCGCCGCTGCAAAGGCCGGATCTCTTCAACGACGCAGTACTGACGTTCGTCGACAAGGTGTTTTCATAACGCGTGTGGGCCTCTCGCCGCACGCGTAAAAAAGCGGGCGGCACCTGCGTGTCGCCCGTCGGCTTTTCGTTCGCGCGCTGCTTTACGGCGCGCGCTGACCAGACAGCGACTTCGCAAGGTCGCTTTCCGTATTCATCAGCCCAGGCGCGCAGACCTTCACCCGCGCTTCGCGGTCACCTGTCACATGTCGTTGCGCTTCGCCTCGTCGGACAGCGCGGTGCGCGTCGTCAGCACGTCGTCGATCAGGCCGTAGCGTTGCGCGCTTTCGGCGGACATGAAGTTGTCGCGATCGGTGTCCTTTTCGATCTGCGCGACGCTTTGGCCGGTGCGCTCCGCCATCATCGCGTTAAGACGCTCGCGCAGATACACCACTTCCCTTGCCTGAATCTCGACGTCAGCGGCGGTGCCCTGACTGCCGCCCGACGGCTGGTGAATCATGATGCGCGCGTTCGGCAGCGCGTAGCGCTTGCCGCGCGCACCGGCGGCGAGCAGAAACGTCCCCATGCTGGCCGCGAAGCCGGTACACAACGTCGACACGTCGGGCTTGATGAACTGCATCGTGTCGTAGACCGCGAGACCGTCGTACACGGAGCCGCCCGGCGAGTTGATGTAAAACGAAATATCCTTGTCAGGGTTCTCGGATTCGAGAAACAGCAACTGCGCGATGATCAGGCTCGCCGACTGTTCGGTCACGGGCCCGACCAGAAACACGATCCTCTCGCGCAGAAGCCGGGAATAGATGTCGTACGCGCGTTCGCCGCGGCCGGACTGTTCGATGACGGTTGGCACGAGGCCCAGACCGGAAAACGATGGGGGAGGCGGGTATGACATGGGTTCCTCTTGCGGTGGGGGACGAAAACGGCGCCAGGCTGGCCTGCTACGCCGCACGTTGTCTCGAAGACGCAGGAGCCGCGCGGCGCGTGACAGAATTTATTTTTGCCGGGCGCTGTCACACTTTCGCCGGCTGGTTCGTCCAGCAAGACCGGGCGCGCATTTCACGCGCCGAAGTGTTTTCACCACGATGACGGAGCATCACGCATGACCCAGGACGAAATCGACAAGGTCGCGACGTTCGCGGCATCCCGTGGAAAACTGATGTCGCTCGCGTACCGGATGCTCGGCAGTCGCGCGGAAGCGGAGGACGTCGTGCAGGACGCGTGGCTCAAGTGGCATCTCGCCGACGCCAGCACTGTTCTCACGCCCGCGGCGTGGCTCACCACCCTCACCGTGCGGCTTGCGATCGATCGCCTGCGGCATCTGCGCATGGAGCGCCAGTCGCGGGCGGCGGGCTGGCTGCCGGAGCCGTGGCTCGACGGTATCGCGCCTTCGGCGGAAGAGGAGGCGCTGCGCGCGTCGGCGATGTCGTATGGGCTGCTGTTGCTGCTGGAGCGGCTCACGCCCGACGAGCGCGCGGCCTTCGTGTTGCACGAAGCGTTCGATTGCGACTACGCGGACATTGCGCAGACGATCGGCAAGTCGGTGGCGAACTGCCGGCAGATCGTCCATCGCGCGAAAACGCGGTTGCAGCGCGCAGGCGACGGACGTCGCGCAGGCGGCAAGCCGGAGCCAACCGTCGATCCGTCCGCGCATGCACGGGTGGTCGAGCGGTTGCGCGCGGCCATCGAGGCACAGGATCGCGCGCAGTTGCTGTGCCTCTTCGCGGAAGATGCAGTCGTGCTGGGCGACGCGGAAGAGGTCGACGCGGGCGCGGCAATCGCGTCGGCGCGCTGGGTGGATCAGGTGTCGTCATCCGTACACACGGCCGAGGCCGTGACGATCAACGGCAGGGCAGGCGTCGCGCTGCTGTCGCCGGAGGGCGAGATCACCGGGCTGCTGGACGTCGTGGGCGTACGCGACGGACGCATCGTGCGGCTTGGCGTCGTGTCGTCGGCGGGGAGTCTTCGGGCGGTGAACGCGGCGTGGGGCGCGCGCGCGGTGATGCGTCTTCTGAGGCGCATCGGCCGCGCTGAACCGGTGATGTGCTGATCGAGCGGCGGCTGCATGCTGCAGCCGCGCCGCATCGCTTAATTGCGGTGCGCGGCGACTTCCCAGTTGATGTCGACGCACAGCACCTGCAGCCCGCTCGCCGTTTGGGCGGCAATCGAAGCCGTGACGCACAGGTGCGCCTCGTTGATCGACAGATACGGCGGCGTCAGCTGGACCTGGCCCGGTTCGCGGACCGCCGCGATGAAATAGGGCCGGCGCTCCCAGCTTGCGCCCTCGGAATGCAGCAGCGGACGGAAGCGCTTCGCGCGCTGCGAGGCGCGTCCCGGCGGCAAGACGTTGTCGCCGATCTGGCGGCCCGACGCATCGAGCAGGAAGCAGCGTGCGGTTTCGCCGAGCGCGAGCAGCGGCGCTGTTGCGTGGGTGACCGTTTCGCCCGCGGAAAGCTGGGCGCTGGCCGCTTCGAGCGCCTTGACGTACGGCGCGAGGCGCGCAACCTGCGCATGCTCGCGCGCCGCAACACGTTCGCGCAACGCGGCCGAGAGCGCATCCATCAGGCCGGCCGTGGCTTGCGGCTTCACCGGATCGACGCTCGGGCCCGCGAAATACGCGCCCTGCACGAAATCGACGTTGCACTCGAGCGCGATCAGCGCGTCGCGTTCAGTGGAAAGGCCGCCCATCAGCACCAGCTGTCCGGACTCGTGCAGCATCGAGACGAGGCCCGGCAACACGCGTTCGATATGCGAATGCTCGCTCGCCTGCGCAAGAATGCAGCGGTCGAGCGTGACGATGTCGGGGTGCAGGTGCCACACGCGGTCGATGTTCGAGTGCTTCGCGCCGAAGCCATCCAGCGCGATCAGGAAGCCGGACTTGCGCAGCGCGTCGATGATCTCGGCGAAGCGCGTCGTCTCGCCGCCAGCCTGTTCCGACACTTCGAGCACCACGCGCTGCGGCGGCAGGCCGAGCGCCTTCAGCCCCGCGAGCAGGGCGTCGCCGTAGCTCGTGTCCATCAGCGCCGCGGGATGCAGGCTCAGGAAAAGCCACTCGTCGTGGCTGTCGAAGGCGTTGAAGTTGCCGAGATGCAGCGATTCGGCGAGCCGGCCAAGCTCCAGCAGATCGCCGCGCCGCGCCGCCTGCGTGAAGACCTCGTGCGAGGGCACGTGGCGCGCCTCTTCGTCGCGCGCGCGCAAGGACGCGTGATAACCGATCGCGCGACGGTGCGACACCGAAAACACCGGCTGGAACACGCTGAAGACGGTATAGGCCCCGTACAGGACGGTTCGACGCGCGCCTTCGTCGCCTGCCGTCGGACGCGGCGGCTGGAAGCCGGGGGGATCGAGGTCGATCATGCTCATCATATCGGTCGTGGGGTGATCAGCCGCTGCGCGCAGGCCGCCGAAAATGCAAGTTTACAGGATAGGGCAGCAAGAAGCATGCGCGTGGCGAAATCGCTGCCTGCGTGCGGCGCTATCCGTCAGGTGACGGCGCGGCTCGCACTTCGGCGCCGCTTCGCGCACAGCGGTGGTGCGCCTCGCGCCCCGCGGCGGGTAACGTCGTGCGAAGCGACGCGACCGGAGCGCGCGGTTTTCCGCGTCGCGCATGGGCGCGAAACCATGGCGTCAGGTGCGCTCGGACGGATCGGTTTTCTTCGCCGGCGTGCGGATTTCCGGCGCGAGTTGCGCGAAGATCCACGCCGAGCCCGCCGTGATAATGCCGACGCACAGGAACGTCGCGTGAAACGCCGGCAGCGAGCTGGCTTGCGTCACGCGCGGCAGCAGGCCGGTGAACGTCGCGAGCAGCGCACCGGCGATGGTGACGCCAAGGCTCATCGACAGCATCTGCACGAGTGAAAACAGGCTGTTGCCGCTGCTCGCGCCGCCCGTGCCGAGGTCTTTCAGCGTCAGCGTATTCATCGCGGTGAACTGCACGGAGTTCACGCCGCCGAAGAGCGCGAGCTGCACGAGCCGCAACCACAGCGGCTGGTTGACGCTCGTCAGCGAGAAGCTTGCCATCGCGAGACCGACGAGCACGGTGTTCGTCACCAGCACGCGACGGTAGCCGTATTTCGTGATGATCGACGTCACGATCCGTTTCGACGACATGCCCGCCGCCGCGACCGGCAGCATCATCAGACCGGCCTCGAACGCGCTGTAGCCAAGGCTCACCTGCAACAGCAGCGGAATCAGATACGGCATCGCGCCGCTGCCGATCCGCGCGAACAGGTTGCCGAGCAGGCCGACGCTGAACGTGTGGATTTTGAACAGATCGAGCGAGAAGATCGGTTGCGGCTCGCGCACCGCATGCAGCCCGTACGCGACAAAACACGCGAGGCTCAGAATCAGCAGCACGAGCACGGTGGCGTGCTGGATGCCGAACTCCGTGCGCCCGTCGAGCGCGAACGAAATCGCGACCATGCCAACGATCAGCAGCAGATACCCCTTCAGGTCGAATTTCGCGGTATCCGGGTTGCGGCTGTCCGGCATGGAGATGGCCGTCGCGATGCAGCCTGCAATGCCCACCGGCACGTTGATCAGAAAGATCCAGTGCCACGATGCGATTTTCACGAGCCAGCCGCCGAGCGTCGGGCCGATCAGCGGTCCGATCAAGCCCGGAATCGCGACGAAAGAAAGCGCCGGCAGATAGCGTTCGGCCGGAAACGTGCGCAACACGGCGAGCCGCCCGACGGGCAGCAGCATCGCGCCGCCGAAGCCCTGCACGACGCGGAACACCACCAGCTGGTTCAGCGTGTGCGCGTTCGCGCAAAGGAGCGAGCCGGCGGTGAACACGAAGATCGCGCTCATGAACACGCGGCGGGTGCCGAACCTGTCGGCAAGCCAGCCCGACACCGGAATCATGACCGCCATCGTCAGCGAATACGCGATCACCACCGACTGCATGCGCAGCGGCAGTTCGCCAAGGCTCGCCGCCATGGCGGGGAGCGCGGTGTTGACGATCGTCGCGTCGAGCGTCTGCATGAAAAACCCGATGGCGACCAGCCACAGCATGATCGTGAGGGTTTTCGGCGACGGGGCGGACGCGGTGTGGGCAATGGACATGAGGGCTGGCGGGCGCGCGTGTACGCGTGAAGAGGCTGGGCGAGGAGCGGCCATTCTACCGGCAGACGGGCCGGCGCCCGCAGTACGGCGGGCAAGGCCGGGGTGATCCTGCAGGCTCGCGGCACGTCGTGACGTGGCCGCGCGGGGCCGGCTGCCCCGTTGCGCGAGGGCTCGCGCGTCAGCCCGGCAGCGCGGCGGCGGCGTCGAAAAACGCCCGCGCGCGCGGGTCGTGCGTGAACGCGGCGTTCACGCGTATCCACGGGCTCGGCTCGGCGTTCGGGCGGAAGTAGGTCCCCGGCGCGACCGTCACGCCAAGCGGCGCGCCGCACTCGACGAGCCGTGCCGCATCCGCGACGTGCGGCACGCGCGCCCACACGAATTTGCCGCCCAGCGGCTTGTCGAACAGCTCCCAGCCGCTGTCTTCGAGCGTCTGCACCGTGAGCCCGAGCGCGTCGCGCATCCGGCGGCGCAGGCGCTCCAGATACTTGCGGTACATGCCGCGCTCCAGCAGCGCGACGGCCACCGCTTCGGCGAAACGCGAGCTGCCGATACTCGTCAGCATTTTCACGTCGGCGAGATCCTTGACGATCGTCGGGCTCGCGACGAGATAGCCGATCCGCAGCGAAGACGACAGCGTCTTCGACAACCCGCCCACGTACACCACGTGCTCCAGCTGGTCGAGCGTGGCGAGGCGGTCGGTCGGCTCGGGCTGGAAGTCCGCGTAGATGTCGTCCTCGATGATCGTGAACTGGTGCTCGCGCGCGAGTTGCAGCAGACGGAACGCGACGGGCGGCGCGATCGTCGTGCCGGTCGGGTTGTGGAACACCGTGTTGACGAAGAAGAGGCGCGGACGGTGTTCCTTGAGCATCGCCTGCATCACGTCGAGGTCGGGGCCGTTGCGCGTGCGCGGAATGCCGACGAGCCGCACGCCATGCATCTTCAGCAGGCCGTTCAGGTTGTAGTAGCCGGGATCCTCGACGAATACCGTGTCGCCGGCTTTCAGCAGGTAGCGCATCAGCATGTCGAGCGCCTGGCTCGCGCCGTTCGTGATCAGGACCTGCGACGCGTCCACCTGGATGCCGAGCTGCGCGATGCGCCCCTGCAGATGGTCGCGCAGTGTCGCGTTGCCAAGCGGCGTGGCGTAATCGATCAGGCTCGAACTGTCGACGCGCGACACGTGACGGACCGCCTGCGCGATGCTCTCCATGTCGCGCCACGCTTCGGGAATGAAGCCGCTGCCGAGCTTCAGCGATTCGCCCGGATGGTTGAACTGCTGGAGGATGTGATCCGACTCCTCGTCCGCGCGGCGCGGGTCGGACGTGCCCTGGCCCGCCAGCATCGCGCGCGAGCGTTCGGCGACGTAAAAGCCCGAGCCGTGCCGCGAATCGATGAAACCCAGCGACACGAGCCGGTCGTACGCCTCGATCACGGGGAAGCGACTGATCTGGTAATCGGCGGCGAACTGGCGGATCGACGGCAGTTTCGCGCCCGGATGCGCGACCCGCGAGCGGATCCACGTCTGCACGCCATTGACGATCTGCTCCGTGAGCGGCACGCCGTTGTCACGGTCGAGTTCGAGTTTCATACCACCTCATGGTCCGGTGTACGGTTCGGGTTAACCGCTACTGTTTGATTTTTCGACTGTACAGTTTCGATGAAACTGTCCGGAAGTGTGCATGGGGTTCCGGTCGCCGCGTCGCAATAATGACGCAACCACAAAGCCGTTTCAAGGAGCACTGCAATGCGCGAAATCCGTACCTTCGAACTGGAACATGACGAGCCGGCGGCCGCATGGCGCATCACTGAACCCCTCATCCTGAAGGTGATGGCGGGGCAGGTATGGCTCACGATCGATGGCGATCCGGAAGATTACTGGCTCGCTCCTGGCGCAACCTTCGAACTGCCGCGTGGCGCGCGCGCGTGGGTCAGCGCCGGGCCGGACAATGCGCGCGTCGCGCTGGCGGTTGCCGGCTGCACGCTGCGCGAGCGCATGTTCCCGGCGAACGCATCGCTGCTGTCCAGATTGTCCGGGCGCTCGCTGCGCGACTGGATGCCGCGCTGGTTCGCCACGGCCTGAACGTCGGCCGTTAGTCGTAAGCGGTGTGGGGAGGCGCAGGCCGGAACCAGGCAGGCGCCTTGTCGTTTTGCGATCAGGCAGGGCGTGTGGTCAACGCGCCCGCCCATGCCAGCTGACACCGATGAAGCGCGCCGGATATGACGCGCAACCTGGACGCGCCTACTTGCGAAGCTCGGCGACGAAGTCGTAGTAATCGTTGCGACAGTAGGTATCGGTGAGTTCGATCGCGCGCTGGTCGGCGGTGTAGCCGACGCGTGTGATCAACAGCAGCGCCTCGTTCGGCGCGATGCTCATCTGGTGCGCGATTTCCTCGCTGGCGTTGACCGCGCGGAAGTGCTGCAACGCGCGCACGATCGAGAGGCCGCGCTGTTCGAGGTAGCTATACAGCGAATCGCCGATCGCCTGCGGATCGGGAATCACCGACGAAGGAAACGTCGAATTTTCGACCGCCATCACGATGCCGTCCGCGAGCCGCAGACGTCGCAGGCGCGTCACGGCCGCCGCCGGCGATAATCCCAACTGGATCACCTCGTCGCGATTGGCGGGCTGGATCTCGCGCGAGATCCACTGCGAACTCGGCGTGAAGCCACGACGGCGCAGCATTTCGCTGAAGCTCGACAGACGCGACAGCGGATCTTCATAGCGCGGTGTGATGAAACTGCCCGCGCCCTGGGTGCGCCGGATCAATCCCTGTTCGACCAGCAGCGCGATCGCCTTGCGTGCCGTGATGCGCGAGACGCCCAGCGCGTCCGACAGCACGCGTTCGGAGGGCAGCGCTTCGCCGGCGTTCCAGCGGTTCTCGTGGATCGCGTGACCGAGTTTGCGGGCGAGCTGCAGGTAGAGCGGTGTGTCGTTTTCCGGGTCCGGGCGCAGGTTGCGCCAGCGGTCTTCCGAGGCAGAGTTCATGTGACGGACGCAAGAAGGGCAAGCGGCAATTCTATGTCATTGGCGCGTTTGCGTTATGGCGGGCTTTTGCGCGTGCATCTGTTCGCGCTTTCGTGAGCGGATACACTCGTTCGAATGATGGCCGTCGCGCGGGCCTGCCTGGTTGTTCATCGGCTGGGTTGCGGGTGGAGCCGCGCGGCGCACGCCGGGGAAACCGGCACACAAGGAGCAACCATGTCGAATGAGATCGCAAGCGTGAGCCTGCCGGACGGCGAACGCATTCCGAAGCTGGGGCAGGGCACGTGGGAAATGGGCGAGCAGCCGTCGCGCCGCGCCGCCGAAATCGCCGCGATACGCGAAGGCATCGGCCTTGGCATGACGCTCATCGACACGGCCGAAATGTACGGCGACGGCGCGACGGAATCGCTGCTGGGCGAAGCATTGCACGGCGTGCGCGACGACGTTTTTCTCGTCAGCAAGGTCTATCCGCACAACGCGAGCCGTCGCGGCGTGCAGGCGGCGTGCGAGCAGAGCCTTCAGCGTCTGAAGACCGATCGCATCGATCTGTATCTGCTGCACTGGCGCGGTTCGGTGCCGCTCGCCGAGACCGTCGAAGGGTTCGAGGTGCTGCGTCGCGCGGGCAAGATTCGTCACTGGGGCGTCAGCAATTTCGACACCGACGACATGGAAGAACTCTTTTCCGTGCCTGGCGGTGACGCGTGTGCGACGAACCAGGTTCTCTACAACGTCGCGCGACGCGGACCCGAGTTCGATCTGCTGCCGTGGCTCGCGCAACGTTCGATGCCGGCCATGTCGTACAGCCCGGTCGATCACGCGCGCCTTCCAAAGCGCTCGCCGCTCGACGACATTGCCAGTGCGCGTGGCGTGTCGGTGTTTCAGGTGGCGCTCGCGTGGGTGCTGCGCCGGCCGGAGGTATTCGCGATTCCGAAGTCAGGCCGCATCGAACATGTGCGCGACAACCGGCGCGCGCTGGACCTGCAACTCACTGCCGGCGAACATGCCGCCATCGATGCATATTTCCGGCCGCCGCGCAGCAAGCGGTCGCTCGAAATGCTGTGACGCGCATGCACACGCAACGCTTCAGGGATGGACACGGGCTGCGTGTGTGTCGGGGAGACGCGTTGCATTGGCTGCACGCGTGATGCGAAGTTACGAAGAGAAATTCGGGGAAAGATATCCGGTCAGGGCGGCGACGTCCGACCGGGGGATCGGGACGCCGCCGCCTGCACGGACCGACAGGGTCTGAAGTTTCGGGTATGCGGAACGGCGCGGGGGCGCCGTCCGGTAGTCGTGGATCTAGCGTCCGTTGCCACCACCTCTACCACTGCCGCCGGAGCCGCCACCATAGCCACCGCCGGAGCCGCCACCTCTGCCGAAACCACCACCAAACCCACCGCCGGGACCACCAGCACCGAAGCCACCGCCAGGGCCACCGGCACCGAAGCCACCACCAGGGCCACCCGCGCCGAAGCCACCACCGTGGCCGCCGCTGCTGCTACCGCCACTGCCGCCGCCACCGCCGCCACAACCACAGCCGCCACCACCACCGCCACCACCACCGCCACCACCGCCACCGCCACCACCACCGCCACCGCCCCCGCCACCACCGCCACCGCCACCGCCACCACCACCGCCACCACCGCCACCACCACCGGCGGCCGCTGATCCCGCCGCACCCGCGCTGCCGCTACTGCCACCACCGCCGCCGTTCGAGCCGCTCGAAGCCGCGCCGCCGCTTCCACCGCGTGCGCCGTTGGATCCTTTCGGATCGCAGTTGTCGACCGTATCGCCACGACATCCGTGCGAAACCTTGAAGACGGCCGCTGCATCGTCGGCTGCCGTGACGCCTGCGTCGGAAGATTGGCCCGTCGACGACGAATCCTGTTGCGCGAGTACCGCCACGCCTCCTGCCGCGAGCGTCGCCTGTGCCGTGCCGGCCTGTCCGCCGCTGGCCGGCAAAGGCGCATCGGCGACGAGAATCCATTGCGGGATCACCTCGTTCACCGATGCAGCGTGTACGGCATGTGCCGTCAAGAAAGTCCCCGCGCCAGCGACAATCGCTGTCGCACCCCGTAGCCAGTAGTAGTACTTATTTCTTGTGTTATTCATCACTACGCTCCCGACGAGAGGGCGACGCCTCGCCTGTCGCCGTCTCTTGTTGGTCACCTCGCGTGCGGAGGGCTCGTCGTCGCGAGCCTCATCGCTCCCCGTGTCAGATCCGCACGTGTGCGCTTCGCAGACTGTCGGCGAAGCACGAAGCAGTTATCTCAACCCGTCAACCGGACCGGAAAGCTCAACCCTGTTTTCGCTGTTCACGTGCCGGCTGCACGAACCTTCCATAGCGACAACCGTGCCACTCTCCGCAAACCCGCGCCAAGCCTTGCTCGTGCAAACAGAAACGGCTGCGGACGCTTACAAATCGCGTGAAAACGTTTCGACGCTGAAACGCGGGTGCGATACGCCACGCGTGACGTGTCATCGATGAATCGCCTGCATTCAGCAGAGGAAGCGGGATGTCGCCAGGCGATGTCACGCATCGCGTGGCGCGCGAGATTATGTCGTGCTGTGCGCGGTGTCGCGTTGAAGCACGCGCAGTTCGTCGACGGGGATGTGGCAGCGGATCTGGTGCGCGTCGCCGGCCATGTGCATCGGTGGGTCCTGCTGTTCACAGATCGCGCCGAGCTTGCGTGGGCAGCGTGTATGAAAGACGCAACCCGAAGGCGGCGCTGATGCCGACGGAAGTTCGCCGGACAGACGGACGCGTTGCGCGTCGCCGTTTGAATCGAGCGTTGGGATCGACGAGATCAACGCCTCGGTATACGGGTGATGCGGTCCGTCGAACACCGCGGCGGCCGGGCCGGTTTCCATCAGGCGGCCGAGATAGAGCACCGCGATGCGATCGGACAGATAGCGCACGACGTTCAGGTCATGCGAGATGAACACATAGCTCACGCCGCGTTCGCGTTGCAGGTCGGCGAGCAGGTTGAGAATCGCGGCCTGCACGGAGACGTCGAGCGCGGAAGTGGGTTCGTCGCAGACGACGACACGCGGCTCGCCCGCGAACGCGCGCGCAATCGCGACGCGCTGCTTGAGGCCGCCCGACAGCTGGCGTGTGCGCACGCCCAGATACCGGTCGGGCAGACGCACGGCGGCGGCGAGCGCGGCAAGCCGTGCGTCGCGCGCCTGACCGCGCAGCGCGCCGAGTCGCGACAGCGCGCGGCCGATCAGCCGCCTCACCGAATGCGAGCGGTTGAGCGCCGAATCCGGGTTCTGGAACACGATCTGCAGCGACTTCACCTGCGCGTCGTTGCGGCGTGTCACGCGCGCGGGCAACCGCGTGCCGTCGAGTTCGATGACGCTGCCCGCATCGGGCGAAACGAGGCCGAGCAGCAGACGCGCGAGCGTGGTCTTGCCGCTGCCCGATTCGCCGACGAGGCCGAGCGTCTCGCCTTTCATCAGATCGAGCGAGACGTCGTCGACCGCGCGTAGCGTGCCGCCCGGTACGTGGAACGTCTTCGATACGTGTTCGGCGCGCAGCACGAGCACGGGTTGTTCCGTGCCGCCGCGCGCGGACGGTGCGCACTGGGACTGCGCGGCGGCGTCCGGCGGTTCACCGGCATTGCGCGGCAGATCGATGGCACGCTCGTGATAGTGGCAGCGCGACATCTGGTCGCCGTGCTTCGCGCTCACGCGATACGGCGGCGGTGCTTCGCGGCGGCAACGGTCGTCGGCGAGACGGCAGCGTTCGGCGTAGATGCAGCCGTGCGTCACCGGGCCGGCGAGCGGCAGATGCCCGGCGATCGTGTCGAGCCGGTCGGTGTCCTTGCTGCGACCCGTGACCGGCAGGCAGCGCAGCAGGCCAACCGTGTACGGATGGCGCGGCCGCGCGAACACGTCGCGCGTCGCGCCTTCCTCGACGAGCTTGCCCGCATACAGCACGCCGACGCGCTCGCACATCCGCCCGATCACCGCGAGGTTGTGGCTGATGAAGAGCACCGCCGTGCCGGACTCCGCGCGTAGCTGCGCGACGAGATCGAGCACCTCGGCTTCGACGGTGGCGTCGAGACCCGTCGTCGGTTCGTCGAGAATCAGCAGCGCGGGATTCGACGCGAGCGCCATCGCGATCACGACGCGCTGCTGCATGCCGCCGGACAGCTGATGCGGATAGCTGCTCATCACGCGCTCGGGCGTCGCGATCTGCACGCGACGCAACATCTCGACCGTGCGCTCCAGCGCTTCGCGAGGCGTCGCGCCCGCGGCCTCGAACGCCTCCGACACCTGGCGCGCGACCGTGAGCGAAGGATTGAGCGCGCGCGCCGGATCCTGGTACACCATCGAGATCGACTTCGCGCGCATCGTGCGCAACGCGTCGGGATCGAGCGCGCTGGGGTCCTGGCCGGCGATCAGGATGCGGCCGGCCTTCACCTTGCCGTTACGCGGCAGATAGCGCAGCGCGGCCATCGCGACCGTCGACTTGCCGCAGCCGGATTCGCCGACGAGGCCGTACGCCTCGCCGCGCCTCACGCGAAACGACACGTCCTGCAGCACCTCGCGATCGCGTCCACGCGAGCGGTAACTGACCGTGAGACCGACGATCGTCAGCGCATCGGTGCGCTCGCTCTTCGAGACGTCGAAGGCGGGGAAAGCGGAGGGCGGCGCGTTCATCGGTCGAGCACGCCTTCGACGCTATCCGCGATCAGGTTGACGCCGACCACGAGCGACGCAATCGCCGCTGCATCGAACACCACGGTCCACCACGCGCCGCCCGCCATCAGCGTGTACGACTCCGACAGCGCGAGCCCCCAGTCGGCCGAAGGCGGCTGGATGCCGAAGCCGAGAAACGACAGCGTCGCGACCGCGAAGATCGCATACCCGAGCCGCACGCTCGCTTCGACGACGATCGGCGGCAGCACGTTCGGCAGGATCTCCGCGAACATGATGTACAGCGCGCTTTCGCCGCGTAGCTGCGCGGCGGCGACGTAGTCGAGATGACGCTCGGCCAGCACGGCGGCGCGCACCGTGCGCGCGGTCATCGGCGTGAACGTGATGCCGATCACGAGGATCACCGTGAAGTTCGACGTGCCGACAGCCGCCAGCGCGAGTAGCGCGACGATCACGAGCGGCAGCGCGAGCACGGCGTCGATGGCACGGCCGATCACGTTGTCGATCCAGCCGTCGAAATAACCGACGACAAGACCGAGTGCCGCTCCGGCGAGCGTGCCGAGCAGCGTCGCGAGCGGCGCGATCGTCAGGATGTCGCGCGCGCCGGTGATGACGCGCGAGAACACGTCGCGGCCCAGTTGATCGGTGCCGAACCAGTGCGTGTGATCGGGCGGCGTGAGCGAATTGAGCGGGTCGGACGCGTAGGGGTCGAGCGGCGCGATCCAGTGCCCGGCTATCGCGCACACCACCCAGCCGAGCACGATCAGCGCACCGGTGACGAACGTCGGCGAACGCAGCAGCGCGCGCAGGCGGTCATGGCGCGGCGCCTCGTGATGCGCGGTTTCCGGCGGGACGACGGCGCTCATTCGGCCCCCTCCACACGCAGACGCGGATTGAGCAGCACGTGTAGCGCATCGGCGGCGAGATTCGCCACGGTGTACACGACGCCGATCGTCAGCACGCCGGCTTCGAGCATCGGAAAGTCCTTCGCCTTCGCGGCGTTGTAGATCAGCGAGCCGATGCCCTGATAGTGAAAGAGCGTCTCCACGACAACGAGTCCGCCGATCATGTAGCCGAGCTGCGTGGCGGCCACGGTGATCGTCGGCAGCAGCGCGTTGCGCAGCACGTGCCGCCAGATCACGACGTGCCGCGGGAGTCCTTTGAGGATGGCGGTGCGCGTGTAGTCGGCGTCGAGCGCTTCGACGGTGCCGGCGCGCGCCATCCGCGCGATGTAGCCGAAGAACACGAATATGAGCGGCAGCACCGGCAGGACCAGATGCCTCAGTTGTTCGAACACGCTGGCGCCGGGTGGATACGACGCCTCGATCGGCAACCATTGCAGCCAGATGCCGAAGATCAGGATCAACACGATCGACGACACGAACTCCGGCACGACCGTCGCCGAAAGCCCGGTGATGCTGATGGTGCGATCGATCCAGCGTCCCGCGTGCATGGCCGCCCACACGCCGCCCGCGATCCCGAGCGGCACCACGACGACGAACGCAAGCAGGCCGAGCTTCGCGGAAAGGCCCAGCGCGGTGACGACAAACGGCGCGACCGGCGTGCGGAATATGTATGAGATGCCCATGTCGCCGCGCACGAAGTGCGTGATCCAGTCGACGTATTGCGTGAGAAGCGGCCGGTCCGCACCGAGCTGATGATTGAGCGCGGCGACCGCGCGCGCATCGGCGAGTGGCCCAAGCACCGCGCGGCCGATATCGCCCGGCAGCAACTGGCCGCCCGCGAACACGAGCACGGAGAGCAGCCACAGCGTCACCAGCGAGAGCGCGACGCGCTTCGCCACGAAGCGCGCGACGCGGCCCGCGTTGCCGCGCGTCGCGCGCTGTGTGGGAGAAGTAGCCGTTGTCGACATCGAATGCTCGCTGATGGGCTTGGGGTACTGGCGCGGGAGGCGACGACGATGTGCGGATGGCGTGGCCGCTGGGTCGCCTGGACCGCTCAGGCCGCCAGCACCGCGCGGTCGAAATACAGCTGCGCGATCGCGGTGAAACGCACGCCGGAGAGCGCGCTGCGGGTCGCGATCAACTGGTCGTAGAAGTACGGAATGATGATCGGCGTTTCATCCAGCAGCAGGGTTTCGATCTGTCCGGCGATTTTCTTCTGCGATGCGACGTCGAGCGCGCCGACGAAATCCGCGACGAGCCTGTCGTACTGCGGGTTCCTGAAATGCGCTGCGTTCCACGTGCCGCCGCTCGTGAGCGGTGCGTTCAGGAACACGTTCGGCACGCCGCGGTGACCGTAATCGGTGATGCCGAGCGGCGAGTCGAGCCAGTCCGATTTGCCCGGCGTGCCCGCGCCGTAATACAGCGACTGGCTTTCCACCTTCAGGTTGATCCGCACGCCGATCGCCTTCGCGGCGTTCTGCACGACGACGGCGAGATCGGGAATCTCCATGTATTTCTCGGTCGTGAGCGTGGCGTCGAAACCGTTGGGAACGCCTGCCTGCGCGAGCAGTTGCTTCGCCTTCGCGACGTCGAGCCTGCGCTGCGGCACGCTCATGTCCGACGAAGGAAAGACGGACGCGAACGGGTTGTCGTTGGCGACCATCGCGCGGCCCTTGAAGAGCCCGCGCACCATCACCTCGCGATCGAGCGACAGCGCGAGCGCCTGGCGCACGCGCTTGTCCTTGAAGAGCGGATTGTCGTTGCGCATGTGCATCTGACGATGCGCGCTCGAGCGCACGCCGATCACCTTGAAGCCGGGATTGTTGAGAATGCCCGAGCCGCCCTGCACCGTGAACGTGCCCATCACGTCGGCCTGACGGCCCTGCAGCGCGAGAATCTGCGCCTGTTCGTCGGCGTAAAACGAAAACAGCACGCGTTGCGGCAGCGCCTTTTCACCCCAGTAATCGGGATTGCGCACGAACGAGGCGCTGACCTTCGGTTGATACGACTCGAGCTTGAACGCGCCCGTGCCGATGAATGTTTTCTCGTAGTTGCCCGCGTAGTTCGCCGGCAGCATCACGGCGTTGTAATTGTCCGACGAGACGTAGTACGGAAAGTTGCCGTTCGGCGCGTCGAGATGGAACGCGACGGTGTGTTCGTCGACGGCCTTCGTGCCGCCTTTCGACAGCACGCCCTTCAGCACCGAGAGCGCGGCCGAGCCGGTCGCGGGATCGGCAAGCCGGTCGAACGTGGCGACCACGTCCTTCGCGCCGAATGTCTGGCCGTCGTGGAATTTCACGTTCTGACGGAGCTTGAACGTCCACACGTCGCCCTTCGCGTTCGGCTGCCATGACAGCGCGAGGGCGGGTTGCAGTTGCGAATGCTCGTCGTCGTTGATGAGGAATTCGCCGGTCTGGTTCAGGAGCGAGAGGCCGCCTGCGTCCGTCACGGTCAGCGGATCGACCGCGCCGCCCGGCATCAGATGCGCGACGCGGATCGTCGCGTTCGCGCCTTTGGGGGTGCCCTGCGCGTGCGCGCGCGGCGCTGCGAGCAGGCCGCCGCCCACGAGCGAAAGTCCGATCACGCCCGCATGGCGCAGCAGTTCGCGGCGCGTGAGGCGGCCGGCTGCGAACTCGTCGAGGGCGTGCTGGCCAAGTTCACTGGCGGTGCTCCGCGCGGTGTCGAGAGCGAGGCGGGCCGGATGGCGATCCGCGGAATTCTTCATCGAATGGTGTTCCGTTGGGTTCTATCGGGCGACGCGCGCCATGGGGTGGGCTCCGGTGCTTCCGGTGCTTCCGGTGTCTCCGGCCCAACCCGGCGCAACTGGACACGATGGCGCGCGACGACGGGGCGGGTTCAGTGTAAGCGATTGCTGGCTGTCGAGGTCCACGGTCTGCTGGCCGGTGGGCGGTTCAATGATCATGCGGATGCTTGTGGATCGGATCGACCCAGTACACCGTTTCGGGCGCCTCGACCGCGTCGATGTTCAGGTTCACGACGACTGCTTCGTTATCGCTGCGCACGAGCACGCATTCGAGCGGATCGTCGGTGCTCGCGTTGATTTCCTGATGCGGCACGTACGGCGGCACGAAGATGAAGTCGCCGGGGCCGGCTTCGGCGGTGAATTCGAGGTGCTCGCCCCAACGCATGCGTGCCTGGCCGCGCACCACGTAGATCACGCTTTCGAGCGCGCCGTGATGATGGGCGCCTGTCTTCGCGTTCGGGTGGATCGTGACGGTACCCGCCCAGATCTTCTGCGCACCGACGCGCGCCGCGTTGATCGCGGCGGCGCGGTTCATGCCGGGCGTCTGCGCCGTGTTGCTGTCCAGCTGGTCGCCCCTGATGACCTTCACGCCGTGCTCGCGCCAGTCTACCGGCTCCGACGGCGGGGTGTCGTGGTCATGCGGATGGTCGTGATCGTGGCTCATGGTGTGTCTCCTCGCTGGCCTCGCGCAGCGGCGCTGTCCTGCATTCTTGCACGTTCAAAAGCGCGTGTGTGGCTGTCCGGTCCAGGCGGCGGCGCGGATGTAAAAAAAGCCCGTCCTTGCGGGACGGGCTTCGCGTGCCTTCTTCAATCGCAGCGCAAAACATGCTGTAACGGCCGCGTGCTGTAACGACCGCATGCTGCAACGGCCGCCTTACTTGTGCTTCGCGTTGATCACGGCTTCGGCGACGTTGTTCGGCGTCTCGGCGTAATGCTTGAACTCCATCGTGTACGTCGCGCGGCCCTGGGTCGCCGAACGCAGCGACGTCGAGTAGCCGAACATTTCCGCGAGCGGCACTTCGGCGCGCACCAGCTTGCCGCCGCCGCCCGCGATGTCTTCCATGCCTTGCACCATGCCGCGACGGCTCGACAGGTCGCCCATCACGTTGCCCATGAAGTCTTCCGGTGTTTCCACTTCGACCGCCATCATCGGTTCGAGCAGCACCGGCTTCGCCTTGCGCATCGCTTCCTTGAACGCCATCGAGCCGGCCATGCGGAACGCGTTTTCATTCGAGTCGACGTCGTGGTACGAGCCGAACGTCAGCGTGACCTTCACGTCGACCACCGGATAGCCCGCCAGCACGCCGGCCTTCAGCGTTTCGACAATGCCCTTGTCGACGGCCGGGATGAATTCGCGCGGAATCACGCCGCCCTTGATCGCATCGACGAACTCGTAGCCCTTGCCCTGCGCGGCCGGCTCCAGCGTGATCACCGCGTGGCCATACTGGCCGCGGCCACCCGACTGCTTGACGAACTTGCCCTCGACGTCCTCGACCTTGGTGCGCACCGTTTCGCGATACGCGACCTGCGGCTTGCCGACCGTCGCTTCCACGCCGAACTCGCGCTTCATCCGGTCGACGAGAATTTCCAGGTGAAGCTCACCCATGCCGGAGATGATCGTCTGGCCGGATTCTTCATCCGTCTGCACGCGGAACGACGGGTCTTCCTGCGCGAGACGGTTGAGCGCGATGCCCATCTTTTCCTGGTCGACCTTGGTCTTAGGCTCGACGGCCTGCGAGATCACCGGTTCCGGGAAGATCATCTTTTCGAGGATGATCACGTTTTGCGGATCGCACAGCGTGTCGCCCGTGGTCGCTTCTTTCAGGCCGACTGCCGCGGCAATGTCGCCGCAGTAGACTTCCTTGATTTCCTTGCGCTCGTTCGCGTGCATCTGCAGGATCCGGCCAAGGCGCTCTTTCTTTTCCTTGACCGCGTTGTAGACGGTATCGCCCGAATTCACCACGCCCGAATAGACGCGGAAGAAAATCAGCTGGCCGACGAACGGGTCCGTCATGATCTTGAACGCCAGCGCCGAGAACGGATCGTCGTCTTTCGGGTGACGCTCGATTTCGTTGTCGTGCTCGTCGTGGCCGGTGATGGCCGGCACGTCGGCGGGCGACGGCAGGTAGTCGATCACGGCGTCGAGCATCGCCTGCACGCCCTTGTTCTTGAACGCGCTGCCGCACAGCATCGGCACGATCTCGTTGGCGATGGTGCGCACACGGATGCCGTGCCTGATTTCCTCTTCGCTCAGCGTTTCGCCGCCCAGATACTTGTCGAGCAGTTCCTCGCTGGCTTCGGCGGCGGCCTCGACCATCTTGTCGTGCCACTCCTTCGCGGTGGCCGCGAGTTCAGCCGGAATCTCGCGGTACTCGAACTTGATGCCCTGGTTTTCTTCGTCCCAGACGATCGCCTTCATCTTGACGAGGTCGACGACGCCCTGGAAATGTTCCTCGGCGCCAATCGGGATCTGGATCGGCACCGCGACGCCTTTCAGGCGATCGCCGATCTGCCGCTGCACGCGGAAAAAATCGGCGCCGACGCGGTCCATCTTGTTGACGAACGCAATGCGCGGCACCTTGTACTTGTTCGCCTGGCGCCACACGGTTTCCGACTGCGGCTGAACACCGCCGACCGAGTCGTACACCATGCACGCGCCGTCGAGCACGCGCATCGAGCGCTCGACTTCGATCGTGAAGTCGACGTGGCCCGGGGTGTCGATGATGTTGATCCGGTGTTCCGGATAGTTGCCGGCCATGCCTTTCCAGAACGCGGTGGTCGCGGCCGACGTGATCGTGATGCCGCGCTCCTGCTCCTGTTCCATCCAGTCCATCGTCGCCGCACCGTCGTGAACCTCGCCGATCTTGTGGGTCACGCCGGTGTAGAACAGGATGCGTTCCGTGGTGGTGGTTTTGCCGGCATCGATGTGAGCGCTGATACCAATGTTCCGGTAGCGTTCAATGGGAGTCTTTCTGGGCACGTGAATCTCCTTGGAAAGGCGCGCCGGTGGGAGGCGTCGGGCTTCGGCTTGCGCCGGCCGGACGGCCGCGGTGCTGCGGTGTGAAGACCATAAGCATAGCGCTACCGTCGGGCTTTTGCAGGAATCTTGCCAGACGGGGCGGCTAGGGCCGTCAGCGGTGTCCGGCCCGGTCGGCGCCCGGAGACAAGTGGCGCGTTCACGCGGCATCCAGCGGTTTCGGGCGACAACCGCGGCGCGGAAAACAGAAGGCCGGCGACCCCAAGGGGTGTCGCCGGCCTTGCCCGATGCGCGCGCGAGGTCTTTCGAAGACCGCTGCGTTTTATTGCGGCGCGGGCAGACCCTGAATCTTCATGCCCGGCTTGATGCCTTTATCCGTGAACCAGCCCTTGCTCATTTCGAGCACATACACGCCGTTGTTCTTCGGGCAGTGATTGCTGGTGGTTTCGGCCTGCATTTCGTCGATGTCGGTGATCGTGCCGTCGGCGCGCATGAACGCGACCGACAGCGGAATCAACGTGTTCTTCATCCAGAAGCAATGCACGGCGTTTTCGTTGAAGACGAAAATCATGCCTTCGTTCGGCGCGAGCTTCGTGCGATACATGAGGCCCTGTTCGCGGTCTGCATCGTTCGCGGCAACGGCGGCGTCGATCACGAACATGCCGGCGGTGAGCTTCGCGCGCGGAAAGTCACCAGGCTGCTTTGCGCCGGGCGGCATCTGCTGCGCGTATGCGTCATTCGAACCGGTGGCGACGAACGAAAGGGCCGCGACGGGCAGGGCAATCGCAAACGCGAAACGCGCGACGAGTGAACGCAAGGTGATTCGCACGACAGGACTCCTGGCTGGAACTTGACCCGCGCATGTTACGCGAGCGCGTCAAAAAAGAAAAAGGCAGAGTGCCTCGCGGCCTTCTGCCTTTCAACGCCGTAAGAACGGCAGTACTGCTGGTTCTTGACTGCGTTTTACAACCAACTTACTCCGAAGCGGCCGAAGCTGCAGCAGCAGCTGCTGCCTTCTTGTGCGACTTCTTGTGCGTCGACTTCTTCGTGGTCTTCGTGACCTTCTTTGCCGACGTAGCAGCTGCCGGAGCGGATGCCGATGCTTCCGGTGCCGAAGCTTGTGCGAATGCTGCCGTTGCGAAGAGACCAGCGACCAGAGCGGCGATCAGTTTGTTCATTTTGTAAATCCTCAGCATGAGTTGCGGTTAATTAACCAATGACCCGGTTCTTGAGTCAGATCGGTAAACGTGCCATCCACCTTTCGGTTGACAGTCATATCGAACAAATCCTCGATGATGTCCGCCACCGCACGGACCTCATGTGTTCGCCGCGAGAGTGGCTTGCACAAAGGCCCTTGAGGCTGAATGCCGGATAGCTTCGGATGGCATCTGCGTCGAATAACGCGTGAGGTTACGAGGTGGTTGACGCGAATTCTCGTGAAAGTTCGCGCGTGGCTGCGAATGCGCGAACAGCGCGCGTTGCAGCGCGTTGCTTCGGGAAGAGAAATGACTGGTACTACAACGGCTTAGATCGAAAACGCACTTGACGTGCGCGCGTTGCGAACGTGTCGCGAATCACACGATGCCGTTCCATGGCGCCTGCGATGACACATCGATATGCTCGCCAGGCGCGAGCCCCAGCGCAAAAATATCGAGCGCGCCGACCCCAACCCGCACGAGCCGCAGCGTGGGAAATCCGACCGCCGCTGTCATGCGTCGAACCTGGCGGTTCTTGCCTTCCGTGATCGAGAGTTCGATCCACGTAGTGGGAATCGCCGCGCGAAAGCGGATCGGCGGCGTGCGCGGCCAGAGCGATCCGGGCGGCTCGACACACTCCGCGCGACACGGACGCGTCACGTAATCGCCGAGATCGACGCCGCGTGAGAGCTTCTTCAGATCGTCGGGGGCAGGCACGCCTTCCACCTGCGCCCAGTAGCGCTTGACGAGTTTGTGGCGCGGCTCGGCGATGCGCGCCTGCAGCGCGCCATCGTCGGTGAGCAGCAGCAGGCCTTCGCTGTCCGAGTCGAGACGGCCCGCGGGATAGACGCCCGGTGTCTTCACCCAATCCGCGAGCGACGCGCGCGTTTCGTGCGGCGAGAACTGGCAGATTGTGCCGAATGGCTTGTTGAGCGCGATAAGACGCATGCAATAAATTCCGGTGGACGTGTCCGCACCCGTTGACGACGCAGACGACGGTTCGCGTGCATGCCATGCCGCATGGGCGGCGTGCGCAGGCGTTGCGCGCTGTGGCGGATGGCGGGATATTAATGCATAATACGGAACGGTACGTCTTATGTCTTATATAAGACATAAGAGAAAGGCGTTGCTTCAATCTGTTCGCGTTGCCCGGTTTCTTTTGCGTTTTTTCCTGCCCGGTCCTCGCCCGTGCCTGCACGGTAGCGTGGGCTAGAATAGCGGCCTGGCCGCTCGCGGGCGTCCGGCATTGCGCGTATCGAGGAGCGCCCGGTTCCACAGTCCCCCATCAGCTTCCATATCGTTGCTTCTACCAGCATAGCTATCACGGAGTCCGATCATGCCGTATCAGCACATCAAGGTTCCGACGGGCGGTGACAAGATCACCGTCAACGCGGATTACTCGCTCAACGTGTCCGACCAGCCGATCATTCCTTATATCGAGGGCGATGGCACGGGCCTCGACATCACGCCGGTGATGATCAAGGTCGTCGACGCCGCGCTCGAGAAAGCGTACGCGGGCAAGCGGAAGATCCACTGGATGGAAATCTACGCGGGCGAAAAGGCGACGAAAGTGTACGGCCCGGATGTGTGGCTGCCGGAAGAAACGCTCGAGGTGCTGAAGGAATACGTGGTGTCGATCAAGGGACCGCTGACGACGCCGGTTGGCGGCGGCATCCGTTCGCTGAACGTCGCGCTGCGCCAGGAACTCGACCTGTATGTGTGCCTGCGCCCGGTGCAATACTTCAAGGGCGTGCCATCGCCCGTGCGTGAGCCGGAAAAGACCAACATGGTGATCTTCCGCGAGAACTCGGAAGACATCTACGCCGGCATCGAATGGCCCGCCGAGTCGCCGGAAGCGAAGAAGGTCATCAAGTTCCTGCGCGAAGAAATGGGCGTGAAGAAGATCCGCTTCCCGGATACGTCCGGTATCGGCATCAAGCCGGTGTCGCGCGAAGGCACGGAACGTCTCGTGCGCAAGGCGATCCAGTATGCGCTCGACAACGATCGCCGCTCGGTCACGCTGGTTCACAAGGGCAACATCATGAAGTTCACGGAAGGCGCATTCCGTGACTACGGCTACGCGCTCGCGCAGAAGGAGTTCGGCGCGCAGCTGATCGATGGCGGCCCGTGGATGAAAGTGAAGAACCCGGGGACGGGCGGCGACGTCGTCGTGAAGGACGTCATCGCGGATGCGTTCCTGCAGCAGATCCTGCTGCGCCCGGCTGAATACGACGTGATCGCCACGCTGAACCTGAACGGCGACTATGTATCGGACGCGCTGGCCGCGCAGGTTGGCGGCATCGGCATCGCGCCGGGCGCGAACATGTCGGATTCGGTCGCGATGTTCGAAGCGACGCACGGCACGGCGCCGAAGTACGCCGGCAAGGATTACGTGAACCCGGGTTCGGAAATCCTGTCGGCTGAAATGATGCTGCGGCACCTCGGCTGGACCGAAGCGGCGGACGTGATCATCGCCGCGATGGAAAAGTCGATTCTGCAAAAGCGCGTGACGTACGACTTCGCGCGTTTGATGGAAGGCGCGACACAGGTGTCGTGCTCGGGCTTTGGTCAGGTGTTGATCGAGAATATGTGAGCGTGTTTTCGCTGTTGTGAAGAAGCCCCGGTTTATCGCCGGGGCTTTTTTTATTTGCGAGGTTTGGGGTCAATTACCCGGTGTCGAGGACACTCCTGCTGATAGCGTCGTAAAAAAACCGCGCGAAGTGAGGTCGTCCACACACCAGACAAAGACCACACGCAAGGCAATATTGGCGGCGGAGCCGTTAGCGAGCAAATGGGCCGAGACCTGCTGATATTATCTTTTGTTCGTGCTTTCACATCCTGTCTGGCTAACCTGCAATGTCGTTGATGTGGCGAATGCTTGTCGTGTTCTCGATCGCGCTGCTCTTCGGGCAGGGCGCGTTCGCGCATGAACAGGTCACGCAACTAGCCAGCGCCGGTGCGACGCGGCATGCGCAGCATGTGGCAGGCACTGAGCAGGTATCCGGTGAACTCGCCCGGCCCGCGACGGGTCGCCCGGAAGGGCCCGCGACAGGCGCGCCGTGTCGTCACGATCATTCCGGTTGCTGCACGAGCGCGTGCGGTTTTCATTGCTGCGTCTTCCCAAGCGCGGTGTATTTCGAACCGCGCGCCCCCGATGTCCCGATCAGACTGCCTGTTTCCGAACCGCGCCATGACAGCGTGACGCACGCGCCGCTGCTGCGTCCGCCGATCGCGTCATGACATCACGCCATGTGCGCGCCGTCCATGCGCGCGCATCGTGCGGATATCCATCGAAGATGCGCCCGGCAAGCGCCTTGCCGGGCCAACGCACGACCCACACGCGAACGCGCGGCGCCTTGCGCCCGTTCGCCGAAACAAGGAAACCATCATGATTCGCAGGCAATTTCTCGCCCGCTCGCTGGGCACGGCCATCGCGTCGCTATTTGCACGCAGCGCTTTCGCCCAGCACGCCGGCCATTCGATGCAGGGCATGGAAGGCATGGACGACATGCCCGGGATGGCCGGCATGCACCACGCGATGCCGTCGCCCAAAACGCCGCCTCAGGTTTCCCTGGCCGCTGACGACGCGTTGCCGGCCGGCGCGCCGCTCCCTGAATTGCGCACGCTGGTGAATTCCAGCGGCGAGGCCGGCACGTTTCGCGCGACGCTCGTCGCCGCGCCCGCGAAGCACACGCTGCTCGCGGGCCAGCCGACAACGTTCTGGCAATACAACGGACCGGATGCGGACAGCGCGCAGGGCCCGGTCACCGGTCCGCTGATCGACGTCCGCGAAGGCGATACCGTCGAGATCCGTTTCGTGAACCGTCTGCCGCAGCCATCGACGATTCACTGGCACGGCCTGCCGGTCCCGCCCGATCAGGACGGCAACCCGTCGTTGATGATCGCGCCGGGCGCCACGCATGTGTACCGCTTCACGCTGCCGCCCGGAAGCGCCGGCACGTACTGGTACCACCCGCATCCGCACATGATGTCGGCGGAACAGGTGTTTCGCGGGCTCGCCGGACCGATCATCGTCCGCGCCGCCGACGATCCGCTCGCCGGCTTTCCCGAGCGTCACCTGTTTTTCTCCGACCTGAAACTCGCGGCCGACGGCTCGATTCCCGCGAACGACATGATGGACTGGATGAACGGCCGCGAAGGGCAGTTCGTGCTGGTGAACGGCGCGCACCGTCCACGCATCGCCGTCAAGGAAGATGAACGCTGGCGCCTGTGGAATGCATGCAGTGCCCGCTATCTGAGATTTTCGCTCGGCGCCGGGCAGCGCTTCGTTCAGGTCGGCACGGACGGCGGTTTGCTGGAAAAGCCGCGCGAAGGCTTGACCGAGCTACTGCTCGCGCCCGGCGAGCGCGCCGAAGTGATCGTGCGCGCCGGCAGCGCACCGTCGCAGGCAACGCTCACCGCCGATGTCTACGACCGTCGCAAGATGGCGATGTCGGCGGGCAGCCTGCCGCCCGACCCGGCGCGCGTGCTCGCCGACGTCGCGTTCCAGCCGCAACCGGCTGGCGAGGCCAGCGAGGCCAGCGGAGGAATGCGTGCAATACCTGCAACGTTGCGGACCATCGTGCCGCTTTCTGCACCAGTCGCGCGGAAGTCGGTGGTTTTTTCGGAAGCGATGGACATGGCCGCGATGCACCGTTCTGGCGCATCGGTCCACGGCATGCCGGCGGGAATGCGGTTCATGATCAACGGCACCTCGTTCGATCCGAAGCGGGTTACGTTGACGAGCCGGCGCGACGCAGTCGAGGAATGGGCCATCGAGAACCGCACGGACATGGATCATCCGTTCCATCTGCATGGCACGCAGTTTCAGGTCGTCGGGCGGGCGCGCGGCGGGGCGGTCACGCCCGAGCCGCTTCTCGCGTGGCGCGACACGGTGAACGTCCAGCCCGGCGAGACCGTGCGCATCGCCACGGTTCAGAAGATGGCGGGCGACCGGATGTTCCATTGCCACATCCTCGAACACGAGGACCTCGGCATGATGGGCACGCTCAAGGTCATCTGAACGCGACCTCGGAATTCCGGCAACAGGCCGGAAATACAAAGGCACAAAACGAAAAACCCGGCACGAGGCCGGGTTTTCAGGGTCTGGGTATCGAACGGGTCAGGCGGCAGCCTGGATGTTCGATGCCTGTTTGCCTTTGGGGCCTTGCACGACCTCGAAGCTTACTTTCTGGCCTTCCTTGAGCGTTTTGAAACCGTTCATCTGGATTGCCGAAAAGTGTGCAAACAGATCCTCACCGC
This sequence comes from Paraburkholderia sartisoli, assembly GCF_900107685.1. Taxonomy (GTDB): domain Bacteria; phylum Pseudomonadota; class Gammaproteobacteria; order Burkholderiales; family Burkholderiaceae; genus Paraburkholderia; species Paraburkholderia sartisoli. The sequence continues at coordinate 516,650 of NZ_FNRQ01000001.1, forward strand.
CTTCGTCGGGCGTAATGAATCCGAAACCTTTCGCGTCATTGAACCATTTGACCGTACCAGTTGCCATGCCAACTTCCCCTGTAACTCATGTCCCTACCACGAGCCCCTCGAAAAGCTTAACGACCGCAGTTGCTGCCGCTCCTCGTTACAAGCTCACCACGGCATTTTTCCGTTATTCCGGCTGGGTGGAAAAAAGTGCCAGCTTGATTGTTGTGGCTATTAATTCGACTGTCAAGAAAATTTTGAGACGGCCGTGGGCACGTTGTAAAGACCCAATTTCCAGGGTTTTTCCTTCTTTTCTTATGTGCGGTGGCGCAAGCGGCGCATCTTGAAAAGACGCATAATCGACTCACATGAGGTTCAGACCAGACGGGCATCGCGGTCGTCCCCCCGCCTGATCTGACGGGTTGTGCGATACTCGTTTCGACTGCAGTTTTCGGGATAGGCTTTATGCCAGTCCCGTGAGCCGGATCCGCAATCGGCTCGGTGCAGAACTCACGCGTGACAAGGCTGTACGGTCAGGCGGTGGCGAACCGATCGCCGACCAGCCGGTCGGGTTTTGGCAGGATTGCGGGCCTGCCCGGGTTGTTTAGAATTGGATGTATGGCGATTATCCCGGACAAGCAGGATGGCACCGTACTGGAGCGGCAGGAACAGAAGCTGAAACCGCCGGCCATGTACAAGGTGGTGCTGCTGAATGACGACTTCACGCCGATGGAATTCGTCGTGATGATCGTGCAGGAGTATTTCAACAAGGATCGTGAGACCGCAACGCAGGTGATGTTGAAGGTGCATCGCGAAGGTCGGGGGGTTTGTGGGGTCTACACGCGGGACATCGCGTCGACCAAAGTCGAGCAAGTCGTTACCCACGCACGGCAGGCCGGGCATCCGCTGCAGTGTGTGATGGAGGAAGCATGATTGCCCAGGAACTGGAAGTCAGCCTGCACATGGCGTTCATGGAAGCACGCCAGGCGCGGCACGAGTTCATAACGGTCGAACATCTTTTACTGGCCCTGTTGGACAATCCGACGGCAGCAGAAGTGTTGCGCGCGTGTGCAGCCAACATCGAAGATCTGCGCCAGAACCTGCGCAACTTCATTCATGACAACACGCCGACCGTGCCGGGCACGGACGACGTCGATACGCAGCCGACACTCGGCTTCCAGCGCGTGATTCAACGCGCGATCATGCATGTTCAGTCGACATCGAACGGCAAGAAGGAAGTCACCGGCGCGAACGTTCTCGTCGCGATTTTCGGCGAGAAGGATTCGCACGCGGTCTACTACCTGCAGCAGCAGGGCGTGACGCGTCTGGACGTGGTGAACTTCATCTCGCATGGCATCGCGAAGACGAACAGCACCGACGCCGCGAAAGCGAGCGACGCCAGCGCCGAGTCCGATGAAGCCGCCGCGCAGAAGGAAACCCCGCTTGCGCAGTTCACGCAGAACCTGAACCAGATGGCGAAAGACGGCCGCATCGACCCGCTGATCGGGCGCGAGCTGGAAGTCGAACGCGTGGTGCAGGTGCTGTGCCGACGGCGCAAGAACAATCCGCTGCTGGTCGGCGAGGCCGGCGTCGGCAAGACGGCGATCGCCGAAGGTCTCGCCTGGCGCATCACGCGCGGCGAAGTGCCGGACATTCTCGCGGATGCGCAGGTGTATTCGCTCGACATGGGCGCGCTGCTCGCGGGCACCAAGTATCGCGGCGATTTCGAACAGCGCCTGAAAACGGTGTTGAAGGAACTGAAGGAGCGTCCGCACGCGATTCTCTTCATCGACGAAATTCATACGCTGATCGGCGCAGGTGCTGCGTCGGGCGGCACGCTGGATGCGTCGAACCTGCTGAAGCCGGCGCTGTCGTCGGGCACGCTGAAGTGCATCGGCGCGACCACGTTCACCGAATATCGCGGCATCTTCGAAAAGGACGCGGCACTGTCGCGCCGTTTCCAGAAGATCGACGTGACCGAGCCGACCGTCGAGCAGACGGTGGCGATCCTGCGCGGCCTCAAGTCGCGTTTCGAAGAGCACCACGGCGTGAAGTATTCGTCGGGCGCGCTGAACGCGGCCGCTGAACTGTCGGCGCGCTTCATCACGGATCGTCATCTGCCGGACAAGGCGATCGACGTGATCGACGAAGCGGGCGCGGCGCAACGCATCCTGCCGAAATCGAAGCAGAAGAAGACGATCGGCAAGGGCGAGATCGAGGAAATCATCTCGAAGATCGCACGCGTGCCGCCGCAAAGTGTTTCGCAGGACGATCGCAGCAAGCTGCAGACGCTCGATCGCGATCTGAAGAGCGTCGTGTTCGGGCAAGACCCGGCGATCGATGCGCTGTCGGCCGCGATCAAGATGGCGCGTGCCGGCCTTGGCAAACTGGACAAGCCGATTGGCGCGTTCCTGTTCTCCGGCCCGACGGGCGTCGGCAAGACCGAAGTGGCGCGGCAACTCGCGTTCACGCTCGGCATCGAGCTGATCCGCTTCGACATGTCGGAGTATATGGAGCGTCACGCGGTGAGCCGTCTGATCGGCGCGCCGCCGGGATACGTCGGGTTCGATCAGGGTGGTCTGCTCACCGAAGCCGTCACGAAGAAGCCGCATTGCGTGCTGCTGCTCGACGAAATCGAGAAGGCGCATCCGGACATCTACAACGTGCTGCTGCAGGTGATGGACCACGGCACGCTGACGGACAACAACGGTCGCAAGGCGGATTTCCGCAACGTCATCATCATCATGACGACGAACGCGGGCGCTGAGTCGATGAACAAGTCGACGATCGGCTTCACGACGCGCCGGGAAACCGGTGACGAAATGGTCGACATCAAGCGCATGTTCACGCCGGAGTTCCGTAACCGTCTGGACGCGACGATCAGCTTCCGCTCGCTCGATGAAGAAATCATCATGCGCGTGGTCGACAAGTTCCTGATGCAGCTCGAAGACCAGTTGCACGAGAAGAAGGTCGACGCGCTCTTCACCGATGCGCTGCGTCAGCATCTCGCGAAGCACGGTTTCGATCCGCTGATGGGCGCGCGTCCGATGCAGCGCCTGATCCAGGACACGATCCGTCGTGCGCTGGCAGACGAGTTGCTGTTCGGCAAGCTGATGAGCGGCGGCCGCGTGACGGTCGACGTCGATGCGGAAGACAAGGTGCAGTTGACCTTCGACGAGCAGCCGGCGCCGCGCAATCCGAATCCGGAAGCGATCGAAGTCGAGTAAGGTTCTACTTTAAGCTGTACGTGAAGGCAGAACGGCGCGGGTTAAACCCCGCGCCGTTCTGCTTTTTGCTTTTGAAAAACGAAAGCGGTTAATGCTTGCCCGTGCTGCCGAAACCGCCGGCGCCACGCGTGCTTTCCTCGAAGTCGTCGACGATGTTGAATTCTGCCTGCACGACCGGCACGATCACGAGCTGTGCGAGGCGCTCCATCGGATTCAGCGTGAATTCGGTCTGGCCGCGATTCCACGTCGAAATCATCAGTTGCCCCTGGTAATCCGAATCGATCAGGCCGACCAGGTTGCCGAGCACGATGCCATGCTTGTGACCGAGGCCCGAGCGCGGCAGGATCAGCGCCGCGTAACCCGGGTCGCCGACGTGAATCGCGAGGCCTGTCGGCACCAGCGCGGTTTCGCCGGGCTTCAGCGTCAACGGTTCATCGAGGCAGGCGCGCAGGTCGAGGCCCGCGCTGCCGGTTGTCGCGTAGGCGGGCAACTGTTCGCGCATGCGCGCGTCGAGAATCTTCAGGTCGAGTTTCATGCAGGTTCGTGTTGGATTAAAAAAACCTTAGCGTGCCAGCTGGAACGCTTCGGCGAGAAGCTCATAAGAGCGAAGCCGTGCACGGTAACTGCCGGCCACGGTCAGGACGATCAGTTCGTCGGCCTGGTACTGTTCCTGGATGGCGAGCATCCTCGCGGTGACGCTTTCGGGCGTGCCGATGATGCTGCGCGGCTTCTCGCGGTCGATCACCAGTTGCTCGCGCTCGCCGTATTCCTGCGCGACGCCCTGTTCGGTCGACGGAATCGGTGCGTTCAAGCCGTACGCCATCTGCACGCGCCGCAGGTCGACGGCTTTTTCGAGGTCGGCGGCTTCCTGTTCCGTATCCGCGCAGATCACGAAGACGGCGGCGGCGAGATAGGGCTGCGCTTCGTTGCCGGCCGTGAAGCGCTCGCGATACACCTGCGCGACCTGATGGCCGAAGTGTGCGTTGATGAAATGCGCGAACGAGAAACGCAGGCCGAGCTGCGCGGCAAGCATGCCGCCGAAGTCGCTCGAGCCGAGCACCCAAAGCTGCGGACGGGTTTCGACGGCCGGTTGCAGCAGCACGCCGTGCGCGACGTGCTCCGGCGGCAGCGTGCCGTTCATCAGCCCGACGAGATCGGCGACCTGCTGCGGAAAAATGTTGCCGCGGTTGTACGCGCCCGCGGCGACTGCCTGCGCGGTGCGCATGTCGCCGCCCGGCGCGCGGCCGACGCCCAGATCGATCCGGTTCGGAAAGAGCGCCTCCAGCATCATGAACTGTTCGGCAAGCTTGAACGGGGTGTAGTACGGCAGCATGACGCCGCCCGAACCGAGCCGGATGCGCTTCGTCACGCTGCCGAGCCGCGCGAGCATCACTTCCGGGCACGGGTTCGACACGCCGCGCAGGCCGTGATGCTCGGCGCACCAGTAGCGCGTGTAACCGAGATCGTCGGCGAGTTGCGCGAGTTCGACGGTGGCGGCCACGGCGTCTGACACCGAATGCCCGTCGATGACCGGGGTTTGATCGAGCACGGAAAGTAATGTCATGGTTCCGCTCCGGTTCAAGGTGGATGCTGCGCGCGCCGCGTCAGGTTGCGTCAGGTGATGAGGCGCGTGTCCGGCAGACGCTTCGCGATTTCGGTGATCAGTGCGCGTGCGAGCGTCCGCTTGTCGGCGCGCGGCAGCTTCGTCGCGCCTTTCGCTTCGAAGAGAACGACTTCGTTGTCGTCGAGACCGAAGGTCAGCGGGCCGAGATTGCCGATCAGCAACGGCACGTTCTTGCGCACGCGCTTTTCTTCGCCGTGTACGTCGAGGTTGCCGCTCTCCGCCGCGAAGCCGACGCAAAAGGGCGGATGCGGCAGCTTCGCCACCGATGCCAGGATGTCCGGATTTTCGACGAACATGAACGTCGGCAAAGACCGGTCCGCGTTCTTCTTGATCTTGTGTTCGGCGACGTGATCGATGCGCCAGTCGGCCACCGCCGCGACGCCGATGAAGATGTCGTAATTGCCCACGGCACGCATCACGGCGTCGTGCATCTGCTGGGCGGTCTGCACGTCTTCGCGGTACACGCCCCACGGCGTCTCCAGCGAAACCGGACCGGCGACCAGATGGACGTCCGCGCCCGCCTGCTGCGCGGCGCGTGCGAGCGCGAAGCCCATCTTGCCGCTCGAACGGTTCGTGATGCCGCGCACGGGGTCGAGCGGCTCGAACGTCGGGCCGGCCGTCAGCAGCACGCGGCGGCCCGCGAGAATTTTCGGCGTGAAGAACGATGCAATGGCTTCGTACGTGGCTTCGGGTTCGAGCATGCGTCCGTCGCCCGTTTCGCCACAGGCCTGCGCGCCCGAGTCTGGTCCGAGCACCTCGACACCATCGGCGCGCAGCTGCGCGACGTTGCGTTGCGTCGCCGGATTCAGCCACATCTGGCGGTTCATCGCCGGGACGACGAGAAGCGGACAGTCGCGCGCCACACATAGCGTGGACAGCAGATCGTCGGCCATGCCGTGGGCGAGTTTCGCGAGGAAATCGGTCGAAGCCGGTGCGATCACGATCGCGTCGGCTTCGCGCGACAGATCGATGTGCGGCATGTTGTTGTCGATGCGCGTGTCCCACTGGCTCGTATAGACGGGCCGGCCCGACAGCGCCTGCATCGTGACGGGCGTGATGAACTGCGTCGCCGCTTCGGTCATCGCGACCTGCACGGTCGCACCGGCCTTGGTCAGCAAGCGCGTGAGTTCAGCGATCTTGTAACAGGCGATGCCGCCCGACATGCCGAGGACGAGATGTTTTCCAGCGAGTTCAGCGGTTGCCAACGCGAGCCTCCGACAAAGCATGACGGCCGGCGTGCCCTCGGGTGCAGGCCGCCGGCCTGGATACGGATGATCAGGCGCGCCAAATCATGCGTAAAAAGCGCGCCGGATCAGCGCGCGCCGCGCACGCGCCGCAGTTCATCGAACACGAGCAGCGCGGCGCCGATCGTGATCGCGCTGTCGGCGATATTGAACGCCGGCCAGTGCCACGCACGCACGTGAAAATCGAGAAAATCGATCACGTGGCCGTACGCGATCCGGTCGATCACGTTGCCGAGCGCGCCGCCCAGAATCAGCGCCAGCGCCGTGCAGAAGAGCCGCTGGTTGCCGTGGCGCCTCAGCAGATAGCAGATTACCAGCGCCGCGATGACGCCAAGCGCCGTGAACGCCCAGCGCTGCCAGCCGCCCGCCGCTGCGAGAAAGCTGAACGCCGCGCCGCGGTTGTACACGAGCACGAGGTTGAAGAATGGCGCGAGCGCGACCGACTGGCCGTACGCGAACACCTTCGCAATCGCGATCTTCGACAGCTGGTCGAACAGGATGACGATCAGCGCGACGCCCAGCCACGGCGCCAGCGATCCGCCCGCGGGTTTCGACAGGGTTCTGCCCATTATGCCGCGCTCCTTGCTTCACCGCTGCCAAAGAGGTTGCTGAAGCAGCGCCCGCACAGCGACGGGTGGTCGGCGTGCGCGCCGACGTCCGCGCGATAGTGCCAGCAGCGCTCGCACTTCAGATACTTCGACGCGATGACTTCGACGCCTTCTTCTTCGGCGGTGTCGACCTTGACGAGCGTGGCCGCCGAGGTGATCAGCACGAACTTGAGGTCGTCACCGAGGCTTGCCAGCGCGTCGTAACGCGCGCCGCTCGCGCGGATTTCGACTTCCGCCTGCAGCGAGGAACCGATCAGGTTCGCGACGCGCGCTTCTTCCAGCGCCTTCGTCACGGTGCCGCGCACTTCGCGCAGGAGCGTCCACTTGTCGACGAGCGCGGCGGATTGCGGCACGTCCGGCCACGCGTGATACGTTTCCGTGAAGATCGTTTCGCCCGACGGCTGGAAGATCTTCCATGCTTCTTCGGCGGTGAACGACAGGAACGGCGCCATCAGACGCAGCAGGCCGTGCGCGATGTGATACAGCGCGGTCTGGGCCGCGCGGCGCGCGACCGAACCGGCCGCCGTGGTGTACAGCCGGTCCTTCAGCACGTCGAGATAGAAGCCGCCGAGGTCTTCCGAGCAGAACGTCTGCAGCTTCGCGACGACCGGGTGGAACTCGTACTTCTCGTAGTGCGCGAGGATGTCCGCCTGCAGGCCGGCCGACAGCGCAACCGCGTAGCGGTCGATTTCGAGCCAGTCTTCGACCGGACGCGCGTCCTTCGCGAAGTCGAAGTCCGACAGGTTCGCGAGCAGGAAGCGCAGCGTGTTGCGGATGCGCCGGTAGCCTTCCGTCACGCGCTTCAGGATTTCCTCAGAGATCGCGAGCTCGCCCGAGTAGTCGGTCGAAGCGATCCACAGGCGGATGATTTCCGCGCCGAGACGGTTCGCCACTTCGTGCGGGTCGATCCCGTTGCCGAGCGACTTGCTCATCTTGCGGCCTTCGCCGTCGACCGTGAAGCCGTGCGTCAGCAGCGCGTTATAGGGCGGCCGCCCATCGAGCATCGAAGCGGTCAGCAGCGACGAGTGGAACCAGCCGCGATGCTGGTCCGATCCTTCGAGGTACAGGTCAGCCGGGAACTGCAGTTCATCCTTGTGCGAGCCGCGCAGCACGTGCCAGTGCGTCGTGCCGGAATCGAACCAGACGTCGAGCGTGTCGCGGTTCTTTTCGTACATGTTGGCGTCGTCGCCGAGCAGCTCGCGCGGATCGAGCGACTGCCACGTCTCGATGCCGCCCTGTTCGACGCGTTTCGCGACTTCCTCGAGCAGTTCCAGCGTGCGCGGATGCAGTTCGCCCGTTTCCTTGTGTACGAAGAACGCCATCGGCACGCCCCACTGACGTTGACGCGAGAGCGTCCAGTCAGGGCGGTTCGCGATCATGCTGAAGAGGCGCTGCTTGCCCCACGACGGATAGAACGCGGTGTTCTCGATGCCTTCGAGCGCGGTTTCCCGCAGTGTCCTGTCCGTGTCTTTCGGCTTGACGTCCATGCCGGCGAACCACTGCGAAGTCGCGCGATAGATGATCGGCGTCTTGTGGCGCCAGCAATGCATGTAGCTGTGCGTGTATTTTTCGGTGCGCAGCAGCGAGCCGGCCGCTTCCAGCGCCTCGACGATCTTCGGATTCGCCGCCCAGATCGACAGCCCGCCGAAGAGCGCAAGCGACTCGATATAGCGGCCGTCGCCCATCACCGGCCCGATGATGTCGGAGTCCGCCATGCCGTGCGCCTTGCACGACACGAAGTCTTCCACGCCGTACGCCGGCGACGAATGCACGATGCCGGTACCCGTTTCGGTCGTCACGTAGTCGCCGAGATAGACCGGCGACGTGCGGCGGTAATCCGGATGCGCGGACGCGAGCGGATGATGAAAGCGCACGTTCGCGAGGCTCGCGCCGGGCGCCGTCGCGATCACGTGGCCTTCGAGGCCGTACTGCTTCAGGCACGCCTCGACGCGTTCTTCCGCGAGAATCAGGAGGCCGCGCGGCGTATCGACCAGCGCGTACGTGATCTCCGGATGGACGTTCAGCGCCTGGTTGGCGGGGATCGTCCACGGCGTCGTCGTCCAGATGACGATGCCGCCCTCGCTGCGCGGCAGCGCCGCGAGGCCAAACGCCTGCGCGGTTTTGTCCGGTTCGGCGAAGCTGAACAGCACGTCGATCGTCGGATCGGTCTTGTCCTTGTATTCGACTTCCGCTTCGGCGAGCGCCGAGCCGCAGTCGAAGCACCAGTTCACCGGCTTCAGGCCGCGGAACACGTAGCCTTTTTCGATGATCTTCGCGAGCGCGCGGATTTCGCCGGCTTCATTCGCGAAGTTCATCGTCCTGTACGGGTTGTCCCAGTCGCCGAGCACGCCCAGGCGCCGGAAGCCGGCCTTCTGCTTTTCGATCTGCTCGCTCGCGTAGGCGCGCGCCTTCTGCATCACCTCGATCGCGGGCAGCGACTTGCCGAACTGCTTTTCGATCTGGATTTCGATCGGCATGCCGTGGCAATCCCAGCCCGGCACGTAGACCGCGTCGAAGCCCGCGAGATTGCGCGCCTTGACGATCATGTCCTTCAGGATCTTGTTCACCGCGTGGCCGAGGTGGATGTCGCCGTTCGCATACGGCGGGCCGTCGTGCAGGATGAACTTCGCGCGGCCCTTGCTGGCGGCGCGGATCTTTTCGTAGATCTTGCGCTCCTGCCATTCCTTCACCCATTGCGGTTCGCGTTTGGGCAGGTCGCCGCGCATCGGGAACGGCGTGTCGAGCAGGTTGACCGGGTAGCGGGACTGCGGTTTCGAATCGGCTTTCTTGTTGCTCATGATCAGGTCGCGGTGAATGCTGTGTGTCGCGGAGTACGCGGGGCATGGCGCGCATCAGGCAGGCGGGTCGCGTGGGCGACTGGCGCTGTCCGGTGCGCACGGCGAGGGGCACGTGCGCGGCTTGCAGCCAGACACGTACCGCGGCGGTTATCTAATTCGGTCGGTGGCCGAGGTGGCGAAGCCGGTTGACTGGCTGCCCGGCGCATGCGCGCCGACGGCCGCAAACCACGCGCGCGCATTGGCGACGTCGCGCGAGATCGCAACGGTCAGCGTTTCGAGGTCGACGTATTTCTCCTCGTCGCGCAGCTTCTTCAGAAATTCGACGCGCACGAGTTTGCCATACGCGTCGCCGTGCCAGTCGAGCAGGTGGACTTCGAGCAGCACGCGCCCGGAGTCGTCGACGGTCGGACGCAGGCCGAGGCTCGCGACGCCCGGCAGCGGCTCCGCCTCGACGCCATGCACGCGCACGACGAAGATGCCCCCGAGCGCTGGCCGCCTGTGCGCGATCGGCAGATTCAGGGTGGGAAAGCCGAGGTCGCGACCGAGCTTCATGCCGTGTACGACGTGGCCGCTGATCAGGTAGTCGCGGCCGAGCGCGGCGCGCGCCGAATCGAGATCGCCCGCGACCAGCGCCGTGCGCACGCCGGAGCTGGAAATTCGCGCGCCGGACGGATCGGCGACGGTCGCCATCTGCTCGACTTCGAAGCCGTGCTGCTCGCCCGCTGCCTTCAGCGAATTGAAATCGCCCGCGCGTTTCGCGCCGTAGCGGAAGTCGTCGCCGATCATCACCCAGCGCGCGTGCAGGCCGTTCACGATGATCCGCTCGACGAACGTATCCGGCGACTGGCTGGCAAACGTCTGGTTGAAATGCTCGACGACGACGCGATCGACGCCGTTCATGCGAAGCGCTTCGAGCTTGTCGCGCAGCATCGCGATGCGCGGCGGCGCGGCGGCCGGATTGAAGAATTCGCGCGGGTGGGGCTCGAAGGTCATCACGCAGACGGGCAGGCCGCGTGCATCGGCGGCCGCGCGGACGTGCGCGAGCAAAGCCTGATGGCCGCGGTGGACACCGTCGAAGTTGCCGATGGTCAGTGCGCAGGGCGCACGGCTTTCAGCATTGGGAAGACCGCGGAAGACTCTCACGATAGCGGGTGTGGCGGGTTTGAGTAGAGTGGGCCAGATGCCGCAAAACAAACGATTATAAACGCTCGGGCGTCAGCACGGCGGCCAGGCCCGGTTTGCGGGCCCCCTGAATGTTAAAATCCGCGGATGAAAAAACTCGTCATCCTGATTTCCGGACGGGGAAGCAACATGGAAGCCATTGTCCGCGCATGCTCGCGCGAGCACTGGCCGGCCGAGGTCGCCGCCGTGATTGCCAACCGTCCAGACGCCGCGGGTCTTGCTTTCGCGGCGTCGCAAGGCATTGCCACGGTGGTCGTCGACCACCGCCAGTTTCCTGACCGCGAGGCGTTCGACGCCGCGCTCTCCGCTGAAATCGACCGCTTTTCGCCCGACCTGCTGGTGCTTGCCGGCTTCATGCGCGTGCTCACGCCGGGTTTCGTCGACCGTTACGCCGGCCGGATGCTCAACGTGCATCCGTCGCTGCTGCCGAGCTTCGCCGGCCTGAAAACGCATCAGCAGGCGCTCGACGCGGGCGTGCGGCTGCACGGCGCGTCCGTGCATTTTGTCACGTCGCAGCTCGACCATGGGCCGATCGTCATCCAGTCGGCGGTGCCCGTGCTGGCCGGCGACGACGCCGCCGCGCTGGCCGCGCGCGTGCTTGCCACCGAACATGTCATTTATCCGCGTGCCGTGCGCTGGTTCGTCGAAGGGCGTCTTGCCCTCGACGGATTGCGCGTCACGCTTACGCCGCCGGAAGAGCCGCAATGGCTCTTCGCCGGTCAAACCGCCGGGGAGGGCGTATGAGGCTGCATGGTTTTCTGATTGGACAAACTGAAACACTGCTCGCGGACGTGCTGAAGTTCGCGGGCCCCGCGGACGCCGCCACGAGCCGCTTTTTCCGCGCGCATCCGAAGCTCGGGCACGGCGAGCGCGGCGTGATCGCTGAGGCTGTTTTCGCGGTGCTGCGTCGCCGGATGGAGTTCGCGCATCTGGCCGAAAGCGGCACGGGCAGCCCGGCGCGGCGCCTCGCGCTGCTCGGGCTGATGCAGACGGCGGGGCGCTCGGCGCTCAAGCCGTTCGTCTCGGACGCCGAATCGACGTGGCTCGAACACGTCTCGAAGATCGACCCGGAAAGCCTGCCGCTGCGCATCCGGCTGAATCTGCCCGACTGGCTTTATCAGGCACTGTCGAACCGGTTTGAGCCGGCGGAGCTGGCGCAGCTCGCCGCCGCGCTGAATTACCCGGCGCCGCTCGACCTGCGCGCCAACCCGATCAAGGCGAGCCGCGACGACCTGCTCGAAGCGCTCGGCAAGGCCGGCATCGAAGCCGGCGGGACGCCGTTCGCGCCGTTCGGCGTACGCGTGGTCGGCAAGCCGCCGCTCACGAAGCTCGATGCGTTCCAGAACGGCTGGGTCGAAGTGCAGGACGAAGGCAGCCAGCTGCTGTGCTCGCTCGTCGCGCCGAAGCGCGGCGAGATGATCGTCGACTTCTGCGCGGGCGCGGGTGGCAAGACGCTCGCACTCGGCGCCGCGATGCGCTCGACGGGCCGTCTCTATGCGTTCGACATCTCCGAGCGGCGTCTCGCGAAGCTGAAGCCGCGCCTTGCGCGCAGCGGCCTGTCGAACGTGAACCCGGTGCTGATCGACAGCGAACACGACGCGAAGATCAAGCGCCTCGCGGGCAAGATCGACCGCGTGCTGGTGGACGCGCCGTGCAGCGGCCTAGGCACGCTGCGTCGCAATCCGGACCTGAAGTGGCGTCAGTCGCCGGAATCGGTCGCCGAACTGGCGCCGAAACAGGCGTCGATTCTGGCGAGCGCGGCGCGTCTCGTGAAGAAGGGCGGGCGGCTGGTATATGCGACCTGCAGCATTCTCGAAGCCGAGAACGAAGTGGTCGTGAAGCAGTTCCTCGCCAATCATCCGGATTTCGTGCTGATTCCGGCGGGCGACGTGCTCGCCGAGCAGCGCATCGATCTGCCGATGGGCGATTACCTGTCGCTGTGGCCGCATCTTCACGCGACAGACGGTTTCTTTGCGGCCGTGATGGAGCGCCGGGCGTCCGTGGCGGTGGCTGCACCTGCCGCGACCGAAGCGACGACAGACGCCACCGAAGCGACAGACGCCACCGAAGCACCAGGCACGGCAGACGCCACCGAGTAACCCCGAAAGCGCCCGCCCGCCGCGAAACGCGCGGCCGGGCCGGGGGCCGGAAAGGGCACGGACAATCATGGAAGAACGCCTTTTTTCTCACATGCTGGGCGACATCGCGCGCGACTTCGGTCAGCCGGTGATCCTGTGGCAGGCGGCGATCCTGCTCTCCACGCTGGCTGTCGCGTGGATCGTCGCGCGCCTGTTGCGCCGCACGCTCGACCTGCGGCGCCAGACGCGCTACGAGAAGCTGCGCTTCGGTGCGGAAAGCCTCAATAAGGCGTTCTTTCCGCTCGTCGGCGGCGTGTTCGTGTGGCTTGCGAGCACGATCACCGCGCATTTCATGCACACGGCGCTGCTCGATCTGGCGCTCGTGCCGCTCTTCGGCATCGGCCTGATCTACATCGCGTTCTATTTCGCGCGCCGCGTCTTCAGCAGCGACGGCGAGGCACACGGCCTGCTGTTTCTCGTCGAGAAGGTTGTCTCGGTGGCCGTCTGGATCGGCATGGCGCTGACCGTGATGGGCATCCAGGACTCCGTGCTCGCGTGGATGGGCAGCGTCAAATTCCGCGTCGCGAACGCGCACATGACGCTGCTGTCGCTGTCGACGGGCCTCCTGTGGGTCTGCGTCACGATGATCGTTGCGATGTGGCTTGGCTCGGCGTTCGAAGATCGCCTGACGCGCTCGACCACGCTCGATGCAAACCTGAAGGTCGTGCTCGCGCGCCTCGGCCGTGCGCTGCTGATGCTGGCCGCGATCCTGATCAGCCTCTCGCTTGTGGGCATCGACGTGACCGTGCTGGGCGTGTTTGGCGGCGCGCTCGGTGTCGGGCTGGGGTTTGGCCTGCAGAAGATCGCGAGCAACTACGTGTCGGGCTTCATCATCCTGATCGACCGGTCGCTGCGCATCGGCGACACGATCAGCGTGACCGGTCTGCAGGGCATGGTGACGCAGATCCGCACGCGCTATACGGTGGTGCGCGGACTCGACGGCATCGAAACGCTGATCCCGAACGAGAAACTCATCACCGACGTCGTGCAGAACCAGTCGTCGTATCTGACGCGTGGTTACGCGAAGGCGGCGGTGCAGATCGCCTACACGTCCGATCTCGATCAGGCGATGGCGCTGCTCGTTCAGGCCGCGAAAGACGTACCCCGTGTGCTGCAGGAGCCGGCGCCGACGCCATACCTCGTCAGCTTCGGCACCGATGGCATCAATCTCGAACTCGGTTTCTGGATCGAGAACGCCGCCCAGGGCACGTCAGGCGTGCGCTCGGCGATCAACCTGAACATCTGGCGGCTGTTCGCGGCCAACGGCATTTCCATTCCGTTCGCGCAACGCGAAGTGCGGATCGTCGGCGGCAGCGACATTCTGTCGCAGGCGGTAACGCTGACCGGTCAAACCGCCGGCAAAGCCGACAACGGCGCCTGACAGGCGGGACGGCGTTGTCGCCCTCGGTTCGCAGCACGATTTACCCGAATTCTGGGCTTTCGGATCGCATATTCTTTGCGATGCTACAAAAAAATCCTCATTTGTTACAAACACTTGGAACGGTTCTAGTAAAATGCCGTCGAATCCTGATGAATGCTTTCACTTTCTTGACATCGGCCTTTTCGGCAGATGTCGCACGTCACACAGGTAAACTGACTTGCTGAACTCCCTGCTCGACTTTCTTGCCCACGGCCTGCTTCGTCTCTCGTGGTGGCAACTCGTGCTTTACACGCTCGCGGTGACGCACGTCACCATCATTGGCGTGACGGTCTATCTCCATCGCTGCCAGGCACACCGTGCGCTGGATCTGCACCCTGTCGTCAGTCACTTTTTCCGCTTCTGGCTGTGGATGACCACGGGCATGCTGACGGCGCAGTGGGCTGCGATTCACCGCAAGCACCACGCGAAGTGCGAGACCGAAGAAGATCCGCACAGCCCGCAGACGCGCGGCATCTGGAAGGTGCTGCTCGAAGGCGCGGAACTGTATCGCGCTGAAGCGAAGAACGAAGAAACGCTGCGCAAGTTCAGCCACGGCACGCCGAACGACTGGATCGAACGCAACGTCTACACGAAGTATCCGATCCTCGGCATCAGCGTGATGATGGTGATTAACGTTGCGTTGTTCGGCATCGTCGGCCTGAGCGTCTGGGCTGTGCAGATGATCTGGATTCCGTTCTGGGCGGCGGGCGTCGTGAACGGCCTCGCGCACTGGTGGGGTTACCGCAACTTCAACTCGGCGGATGCGAGCACGAACATCTTCCCGTGGGGCATCCTGATCGGCGGCGAAGAACTGCACAACAACCATCACACGTATGCCACGTCGGCAAAGCTGTCGAACAAGTGGTACGAGTTCGACATCGGCTGGATGTATATCCGCATCATGTCGGCGTTCAGGCTGGCCAAGGTGAAGAAGATCGCGCCGACACCGCGTCTCACGTCGGGCAAGCTGGTGCTCGATCAGGACACGCTGCAAGCGGTGCTTGCGAACCGCTACGAAGTGATGGCGCGTTACGGCAAGGCGCTCAAGCGCGCGTATCGCCAGGAACTGGCACACCTGAAAGAAGGCGGTGCGCGTGAGAAGTATCAACTGATGCGCGGCGCACGCAAGTGGGTCCACAAGGAAGAAGACGGTCTCGACGAACCGCAGAAGCGTCAGCTTCCGCAGCTTTTCGCAAACAGCCAGAAGCTGCGCACATACATCGAACTGCGTAGCGACCTCGCGGCGATGTGGGAGCGCTCCAATGCATCGCGCGAACAATTGCTCGTGCAACTGCAGGACTGGTGTCATCGTGCCGAACAAAGCGGCATCAAGGCGCTGCAGGAATTCGCGCTGCGACTTCGTCGTTATGCCTGATCCCGGCTGATCCCGAAATACTTTAAAATTTCGGAACGTCACAAAACCCCGCGTTGGCGGGGTTTTGCTTTTTGGGCTGGCGAAAACGTGCGCGAAGTGCGCGATGGCAGATCGGCAGGGCAGAGGAGATCATGAATCAGGAGATCAGGAGCGTCGAATACGACCGGCCGCAAGTGCAGGGTTTGACGTGCGGCGTGGGTCAGGCGTGGGCGAAGGTGCCCGACGTGCCGTCGGCGCAGGAGAAGGTTGCGTTGAAAGCGCGTATACGCGCGCTGCTTGCGCGCGAAAAGGCGGTGCTCGTCGCGCATTATTATGTGGATGCCGAGTTGCAGGAACTGGCCGACGAGACCGGCGGCTGCGTTGCTGATTCGCTGGAGATGGCGCGTTTCGGCCGCGATCATGACGCCCGGACGCTGGTTGTGGCCGGCGTGCGTTTCATGGGTGAGACGGCAAAGATTCTGAGTCCGGACAAGCGCATTCTGATGCCGGATCTCGACGCGACCTGTTCGCTCGACCTCGGCTGCCCGGTCGATGAGTTTTCCGCGTTCTGCGATGCGCATCCGGATCGCACCGTGGTCGTCTACGCCAACACCAGCGCGGCCGTGAAGGCGCGCGCGGACTGGATGGTGACATCGTCGATCGGGCTCGAGATCGTCGCCGATCTGCACGCGCGCGGCGAAAAGATCATCTGGGCGCCGGACCGTCACCTCGGCGGCTATATTCAGAAGAAAACTGGCGCCGACATGCTGCTGTGGCAGGGCTCGTGTCTCGTTCACGACGAATTCAAAGGTATCGAACTCGATCTGCTGCGCGCGGAATATCCCGGCGCCAAGGTGCTGGTGCATCCGGAATCGCCGGAAGGTGTGGTCGCACAGGCTGACGTCGTCGGCTCGACGACGCAGTTGATCGACGCCGCCCAGCGTCTCGACGCAACGCATTTCATCGTGGCAACCGATCTCGGTATCCTTCACAAGATGCGTCTGGCGGCGCCCGGCAAGACGTTCATCGAAGCGCCGACGGCCGGCAACAGCGCTACGTGCAAGAGTTGCGCGCACTGTCCGTGGATGGCGATGAACGGTCTCGCCAATCTCGCTGACGTGCTGGAGCGCGGGCATAACGAAATTGCCGTCGATCGTGCAATCGGCGAGCGCGCGCGTCTGCCGATCGACCGGATGCTGGCGTTTGCCGCCCAACAGAAGAAGCGCGTGCAGGCGAGCGGTGATCTCGCACGGGATACGACGTTGTTCAAGAACGTGGGAGCGGCATGATGGGGGCGTCTGAATTTATCCGCGCGGAAGCGCTTTCTCCGCTCTACGCGGAAATTCGCGCGCAATACGGCGACGCTTTCGACGCCGCGATTGCTCGCAATGTCGCGGACGCGCTTGCTGAAGATATCGGCAGCGGCGATCTCACCGGCCGACTCGTGCCGGGGGACGATCTGCGCGATGCGCGCATCATCGTGCGGGAAGACGCCGTGCTGTGCGGCGTGTCATGGTTCGACGAGGTGATGCGTCGCGTCGATCCGCGTATCGACGTGAAGTGGCGTTACCGCGAAGGCGAGCGTATGACCGCCGACACGACGGTGTGCGAGATACACGGCCCCGCGCGCGCGCTGCTGACCGGCGAGCGTAACGCGATGAACTTCCTGCAACTGCTGTCGGGTGTGGCCACCGTGACGCGGCGCTACGTCGACGCGATCGCGCATACGCAGGCGCGTATCCTGGACACACGCAAGACGCTGCCCGGTCTGCGGCTTGCGCAGAAATACGCGGTGCGCGTCGGCGGTGGGGTCAATCAGCGGATCGCGTTGTACGACGGCATTCTCATCAAGGAAAACCATATCGCGGCCGCTGGCGGCGTTGGCGCGGCGATGGAGGCAGCGCTCGCGCTCAATGCGGCGGTGTCGATCCAGATCGAGGTCGAGACACTTGCGCAGCTCGAAACCGCGCTCGCGCATCGCGCGCAGTCGATCCTGCTCGACAACTTCACGTTCGACGCGATGCGCGACGCCGTTCGCATCACCGCTGGAAGGGCGGTACTCGAGGTGTCGGGCGGCGTGAATTTCGACACGGTACGGACGATCGCGGAAACCGGCGTCGATCGTATTTCGATCGGCTCGCTCACAAAGGACGTACGCGCGACGGACTACTCGATGCGATTGCTCTGATTGCGGCGTGGTTCACCCTGGCAGCAAGATAACCCGCATCGCTGCGGGTTTTTTGCGCCTCAGATCGTGCGATTGGACACGCGCTCCGACGAAAGCACCGTGGGAAGCGCCTTCGGCAGTGCCGCTGGCCAGTCGCGGCTGAAATGCAGCCCACGGCTTTCGCGACGCGAGCGGGCGCTTTCGACGATCAACGAAGCCACGTCGACCAGATTGCGCAGCTCGAGCAGGTCGCGACTGACCTTGAAGTTCGCGTAGTACTCGTGGATTTCGTCACGCAACAGGGCGAGCCGATGCTTCGCGCGCGCGAGCCGTTTGTCGGTGCGCACAATGCCGACGTAGTTCCACATGAGCCGGCGCAGCTCGTCCCAGTTGTGCGCGACGACAACTTCCTCGTCTGGATCGGAGACGCGGCTCTCGTCCCAGTCGGGCAGCGGCGCATGAACGGCTGCGCCGAATCCTTCTTCCTCGATCGCCGCGGCCGCGGACCTTCCCACGACGAGACATTCCAGCAGCGAGTTGCTGGCGAGCCGGTTCGCGCCGTGCAGACCGGTGCAGGACGTCTCGCCGACCGCGTACAGGCCGGCCAGATCGGTGCGCCCCGCGAGGTCCGTGACGACGCCGCCGCACGTGTAGTGCGCAGCCGGTACAACCGGAATGGGCTCTTTCGTGATGTCGATGCCGAATTCGAGGCATCGCGCGAGGATGGTCGGGAAGTGTTCGTGCAGAAACGCGGCGGGTTGATGGCTGATGTCGAGATAGACGCAATCGATGCCGCGCTTCTTGATTTCGAAGTCGATTGCGCGCGCGACGATGTCGCGTGGCGCGAGCTCGGCGCGCGAGTCGTGATTCGGCATGAAGCGCGTGCCGTCGGGCAGCCTCAGGACGCCGCCTTCGCCGCGCACGGCTTCGGATATCAGAAACGATTTCGCGTACGGATGGAACAGGCACGTGGGATGGAACTGGATGAACTCCATGTTCGACACGCGACATCCCGCGCGCCAGGCCATCGCCGTGCCGTCTCCAGTCGCCGTGTCGGGATTCGTCGTGTACAGGTAGACCTTGCCTGCGCCACCCGTCGCGAGGACCGTGTGGGGCGCCTCGATGGTCACGGTGCGGCCGGTGGTGATATCCAGTGCATAGAGACCATGACAGCGCCGCCCGGGCAGGCCGAGCCGGTCCGACGTGATCAGGTCGATCGCGCAGTGGTCTTCGAGCAGCGTGATATTCGGATGATGACGTACGCGTTCGCTCAGCGTGGTGACCACGGCGTGACCGGTGGCGTCGGCAGCGTGAATGATGCGGCGGTGGCTGTGGCCACCTTCGCGTGTCAGGTGAAAGCCCAGTTCTGCTGCATCGTCTCTGGTGAAAGGCACGCCCTGGGCAATCAGCCACTCGATGGCAGCCCGCCCATGTTCGACGATATGACGGGTCGCCGCTTCGTCGCACAGGCCGCCGCCGGCGATCAGCGTGTCGCGCACGTGATTCTCGATGCTGTCCGCGGAATCGAGCACTGCGGCGATGCCGCCCTGCGCCCAGTCGCTGGCGCCTTCGGTCATCGAGCGTTTGGCGATTACCGCAACGCGCCGCGTTTCCGCCAGATTCAACGCGACGCTCAAACCGGCCAGCCCGCTGCCGACAATCACTACATCGAAATTCATGTCCCTGCCTCTCCGTGTTTCCTGTCTCTCGCTTCTATCAACTGGACGCACTACGTACGTCGATCAGGCGGTAGAGGATACCGCGCCGGTGACGGGAGGGAAACCTGGCCGGATGGCTAATGAGGAATCAGGCGAGGCGGAATCGGCGTGGAAAAACAAAAAGCCCCGCAAGAATGCGGGGCTTTTTGTCGTCAAACTTTCGCCGAACAACGGAAAGCAAGATTACTTGATCTTGGTTTCCTTGTACTCAACGTGCTTGCGGACGACGGGATCGAACTTCTTGATCGCCATCTTTTCCGGCATGTTGCGCTTGTTCTTCGTGGTCGTGTAGAAGTGACCCGTGCCAGCGGTCGATTCCAGCTTGATCTTGTCGCGTGCGCCTTTTGCCATGATCTACTCCTTAGGCTTCGCCGCGTGCGCGCAGATCTGCGAGCACGGTGTCGATACCGTTCTTGTCAATCAGGCGCAGACCGGCGTTCGAGACGCGCAGACGCACCCAACGGTTTTCGCTTTCGACCCAGAAACGGCGGTTTTGCAGATTCGGGAGAAAACGACGCTTGGTCTTGTTGTTCGCGTGGGAAACGTTGTTGCCGCTCATCGGCGCTTTCCCAGTTACTTGGCATACGCGTGCCATGAGAGCACTCCTAATACGCTAATTCTGAGTTCGAACGCCGTGAAAGTATCCAGGAAAGAAAGAGCGATGCTTGAGATCGTTCGATATTTCCCTGAAGGCCTTGGTGGCTTCGGAACAGGGTTGGAAACAGGCAAACCGTGATTCTAGCAGGAAAAAACCCGATAAATCAAACGTTATTTGCGCCTGACGACAGGGCGCGACGCCGGTTCGCGGCACCCTGGGCACGTCGCAAACCGGCCTTCAGGCCCACCCGGTGCGAGCGAACGAGAACGTTTCGTGCGCGCCGATCACGAGATGGTCGATCAGTTGCACGTCGACGAGCGCCAGCGTGTCGCGTAGCACCCGTGTGAGGCGCCGGTCGCTGGCGCTTGGTTTGACTGCGCCAGACGGGTGATTATGCGCCACGATCAGGCTCGCTGCATTCAAAGTGAGCGCCCGCCGCACAATTTCCCGCGGATAGACCGCCATGCGCGTGAGCGTGCCGCGCGAACTTTCCTCGGAGCGGATCAGCCGGTGTCGTGCATCCATGAACAGACAGACGAACACCTCGTACGGGCGCGCGCCGACCAGCAGGCGCAGGTAGTCCTCGACCGCTCCGGGCGAATCGATCAGCGGGCGTTCGCGCATCTTTTCCGCCAGCCCGCGGCGCGCCATTTCGACGATGGCAAGCAGTTGCGCGGTCCGCGCCGGGCCGATGCCGCGCAGTCCGTCGAAATCGGCGGGTGTGGCGTCGAGCATGGCGCGTAACGAACCGAAGCGGGCGAGCAATGCCCGCGCCACGTCGAAGACGTTGTGGCCCGGGAGCCCCGAGCCGAGCATGAGCACAATCAGTTCAGTATCGGATAGCGCACCGGGACCTGCTTCCAGGAGGCGTTCCCGCGGCATGTCGTGTGACGGCCAGTCGCGGCAGTGCATGGGCGCGGGCGGCGCGCCACGCAGCGCGTGGATCGCGATGTCGTCGGGCAGCGTGAGCAAATCGGTGTCATGCATGATGTCGTCCTTCATGAGAGTCCGCCAGTACGGCCATGGCAGCTGCGTGCGGGGAAGCGCGCCACCGCGACGGGATATGTGGCTTACAATACTGCCTTTGCGCATGGCACTTCCGTTGCCACCGCGCGCATTGCGCCCGGGGCGCACGCGCAGCGCATCGACCGAACGAGTACCGCATGAGCATCATCGACATTTCCGAAGTGAAGCCGGGTTCGCACGTCACGCTTCACTACCGGCTTTCGCTCGCCGATGGCGCCGAAATCATCAATACCTTTACCGGGAGGCCCGCCACGCTGCTGCTGGGCGCCGGCCAGCTGGCGCCGCCACTGGAAGACATTCTGCTGGGATTGAAGGTCGGTCACCATTCGACCTTTCAGCTAGCGGCTGGTCAGGCCTTCGGGCCGCGCAATCCGGAGATGATCCAGCGCGTGTCGCTCGCCACCCTGCGCGAAAACAGCATGATCGGCGAGGATTTTTCTCCCGGCGATCTCGTCGAATTCAATGCACCTGGCGGCGGACGCTACGCGGGCGTGCTGAAGGAAGTAGGCGAAACGTCCGCCCTGTTCGATTTCAATCACCCGCTCGCCGGCCAGCCGCTGGCGTTCGAAGTGAAAATTATCGGAATCCTGTAAACATGAGCATCACGGATACGACTCTGGCCGAAGCCGAAATCCTGCTGGCGCAGCCGCGCGGGTTTTGCGCAGGCGTCGATCGTGCGATCGAGATCGTCGAGCGCGCCATCAAGCTGCATGGCTCGCCGATCTACGTGCGTCACGAAATCGTCCACAACGCCTACGTCGTTGAGGATCTTCGCAAGAAGGGCGCGATATTCATCGAGCAGCTCGAGGAAGTGCCAGCCGGCAACACGGTGATCTTCAGCGCGCACGGCGTGTCGAAGGCGGTGCGCGCGGAAGCCGAATCGCGCGGGCTGCGCGTGTACGACGCAACCTGCCCGCTTGTCACCAAGGTGCATATCGAGGTCGCGAAGATGCGCGCCGACGGGTTCGACATCGTGATGATCGGCCACAAGGGCCATCCGGAAGTCGAGGGCACGATGGGGCAGACGGGCGAGGGCATGCATCTGGTCGAAGACATCGAAGATGTGCAGGCGCTCGCGTTGCCGGACCCTGAGCGCATCGCGTTCGTCACGCAGACCACGCTGTCGGTCGACGACGCGGCCGAAATCATCGCGGCGCTGAAGGCGAAGTATCCCGCTATCCGCGAGCCGAAGAAGCAGGACATCTGCTATGCGACGCAGAACCGTCAGGACGCGGTCAAGTTCATGGCGCCGCAATGCGACGTGGTGATCGTGGTCGGCAGCCCGAACAGCTCGAACTCGAACCGGCTGCGCGAAGTAGCCGAAAAGCGCGGCATCCCTTCCTATATGGTCGACTCGCCGACGCAGATCGATCCGGCGTGGATCGAGGGCAAACGGCGTATTGGCGTGACCGCCGGGGCTTCGGCGCCTGAGGCACTGGCGCAGGCCGTCATCGCGCGTTTGCACGAACTGGGCGTGCGCAACGTGCGCGCGCTGGAAGGCATCGAGGAAAATATCGCGTTCCCACTGCCTCGCGGGTTGGGGTTGCCCGCCTGACCTGAGTTTCACAAGGCAGCACGCACACGAAACGCGCCCACGAGGGCGCGTTTTTTTTCGCCTGCCGCCAACTTGCCTTTTCCGGAAATAAGTGCCACATCATGAGAAATGGACCCTCCCGGCGGAGTCGCATGCAAATTTCCGCATAATTTTCGATAATTTTTCCAGTCATTCTTATTGATCGGGCCCCGTTTACTCATATAGCGCGTAATAAACGTCAGATTATTTGCACCAAAAAAGTGCATTACAAATTGCCATACAGATAAATCGCAAAATCAGCAGAACCGCGCTGCCATCAGGCGCCAACCAGGATTGCTGCAACACTTGATGCCCCGGGCCGGCGATGCTGGTGCAACTGATGCACGCATTAAGATCGCAACCAGGTTGCACCCATTCATCAGAATTGCTCCAAAAATGCGGTTGCAATGCAGGAAAACCCTGTCGGTTCAACAATATTGCCTATCGCATAATTGGAGTTACAATGCGCCCGTTCTCAGGGCTAGAGAGCCTCGGGACATCAGATTTTGCAAGGCGCAGGAGACCTGTTTAATGCGAGTCAAGTTTGCTCACGCCGTGACCATCGCGGCCGCGGTTGCGCTGCTGGCCGCGTGCAGCAAGAAAAACGATGGCGAGGCGGGCAATGGCGCATCGGCTGTTCCGGCAGCGGCTGCGCCGGCCAGCAACGCGACTGTCGTCCGGATCGGCCATGCCGCGCCGTTGACGGGGGGCATTGCGCACCTCGGCAAGGACAATGAGAACGGTGCGCGCCTCGCAGTCGAAGAGATCAACGCACAGGGTCTGACCATCGACGGGCATCGTATCCAGCTCGAACTCGACGCGCAGGACGACGCAGCCGACCCCAAAACGGGTACGCAGGTCGCGCAGAAGCTGGTCGACGACCATGTGGTCGGCGTGGTGGGTCACCTGAATTCGGGCGTATCGATTCCGGCGTCGAAGATCTATAGCGATGCGGGGATCGTGCAGATTTCGCCGTCCTCGACGAATCCGTCGTATACGCAGCAGGGTTTCAAGACGACGTATCGGGTCGTCGCGACCGACGCCCAGCAGGGCCCGGCGCTCGCCAACTACGCGACCGGCGCGCTGCATGCGAAGCGCGTCGCCGTGGTGGATGACGCGACGGCCTACGGCAAGGGTCTCGCCGACGAGTTCGCGAAGACGGTCGAGGCGAGCGGTGCGAAGGTCGTGGCGCGTGAGGCGACGACCGACAAGGCCACGGATTTCCGGGCCATTCTCACGAGGATCAAGAGTGTTCAGCCGGACGTCATCATGTACGGCGGCATGGACGCAACGGGCGGGCCGTTCACGAAGCAGGCGGCGGCGCTCGGAATCAGGGCAAAAATCCTTGGCGGCGACGGTGTGTGTACCGACAAGGTAGGGGAGCTGGCGGGAACCGCCGTGCAGAACCTGGTCTGTTCGGAAGCGGGACTGGCGCTTTCGAAAATGGACAAGGGAGCGGACTTCGAGAAGAAGTACGAAGACCGTTTCCACACGCCGGTGCAGATTTACGCGCCGTTCACGTATGACGCTGTGTACGTGATCGTCGATGCAATGAAGCGCGCCAACTCGATCGACGCGCCCAAGGTGCTGGCTGCGATGCCCTCCACCGACTACAACGGTGTAACCGGCCACATCGCATTCGACGACAAGGGTGATTTGAAAGAGGGCGCCATTACGCTGTACGACTTCAAGGACGGCAAGAAAGCGGTTCTCGACGTCGTAAAGATGTGATGACGGAACAGTCTGGCCTGACGGCACCGAACCACCTGACGGTGCCGTTTTTGCATCCGCACCGGGCATGCGGGCTGCTGCAACACAGCAGCCGTGCGAATCCGGAGCGGATAACCCTTACCGGTCTTTTATCAGTACCCGCAGTGCCGTTGCGATTCCGTGATTCATCCCGGTCTACCCGCCGGATGACGAGCGCGAATCCAGTCGCACGGGCTAAGGAGCATTAAATGGATATCTTCATCCAGCAGATCCTCAACGGACTGGTGCTTGGCAGCGTCTACGCCATCATCGCACTGGGCTATACGATGGTTTACGGCATTCTGGGCATCATCAACTTCGCGCACGGCGATGTGTTGATGGTGGGCGCGATGGTTGCGCTCTCGGCCATCGGCGTGCTGCAGAACCACTTCCCCGGGCTCGGCAACGTGGCCACGCTCTGCATCGCGCTGGTCATTGCCGCGGTTGTCTGCGCGGTCGTCGGCTATACGATCGAGCGGGTCGCCTACCGGCCGTTGCGTCGCGCGCCCCGTCTTGCACCGCTCATCACCGCGATCGGCGTATCGATCCTGCTGGAGACGCTTGCCATGATGATCTGGTCGCGTAACCCGCTGCCGTTCCCGCAACTGCTGCCGACCGACCCGATCAACGTGATCAGGGCCACCGACACGACACCGGGCGCCGTGATATCGGTGACGGAAATCGTGATCATCGTCGTGGCGTTCGTCGTGATGGCGGGGCTGCTGCTGCTCGTTCACAAGACGAAGCTCGGCCGTGCGATGCGGGCGATTGCCGAGAATCCCGGCAATGCCTCGCTGATGGGCGTGAATCCGAACTTCGTGATCTCGGCGACGTTCATGATCGGCTCGGCGCTGGCTGCTCTCGCCGGCGTGATGATCGCGTCGGAATACGGCAACGCGCACTTCTACATGGGCTTCATCCCGGGTCTCAAGGCCTTTACCGCGGCGGTGCTGGGCGGTATCGGGAATCTCGGCGGCGCGATGGTCGGCGGCGTGCTGCTCGGGCTGATCGAACAGCTCGGCGCGGGCTACATCGGCAACCTGACCGGCGGCGTATTCGGCAGTAACTACCAGGACGTGTTCGCATTCATCGTGCTGATCATCGTGCTGGTGTTCCGTCCGTCGGGGCTGCTCGGCGAACGTGTCGCGGATCGAGCATAAGGAGTAGAAGAACATGACTTCAATTCAACCGATCGAGCCGTCCACGACGCTCATCCCCGAGAAGAACCTGACGAAGACGCTGACCGTCGGCATCATCACCGCGATCTTCGTGATCGCGGCGCCGATGGTCATCGGCGCGGCAGGCGGCAACTACTGGGTCCGCGTGCTCGACTTCGCGATGCTGTACGTGATGCTGGCGCTCGGCCTTAACGTGGTGGTCGGCTTTGCCGGCCTGCTCGACCTGGGCTACATCGCGTTCTACGCGATCGGCGCGTACACGGCGGCGCTGCTGAGCTCGCCGCACCTGACCTCCCAGTTCGCATGGATCGCCCATCTGTTCCCGAACGGCCTGCACACTCCGATCTGGATTATCGCGCCGGTGGCCATGGCGTTCGCGGCGATCTTCGGGATTCTGCTCGGTGCGCCGACGCTGCGTCTGCGAGGCGACTATCTCGCGATCGTGACGTTGGGCTTCGGGGAAATCGTGCGGATTTTCATGAACAACCTCGACCGCCCGGTGAACATCACCAACGGTCCGAAGGGGATTACCGGTATCGATCCGGTCAACGTCGCCGGCTTCAACCTCGCGCACACCCACACGTTCCTGGGGTTCTCGTTCCCAAGCGTGTACATGTATTACTACCTGTTCGTGCTGTGCTCGCTGCTGGTGATCTGGGTGTGTACGCGTTTGCAGCACTCGCGTATCGGCCGCGCGTGGGCCGCGATCCGCGAAGACGAAATCGCCGCCAAGGCGATGGGCATCAACACCCGTAACGTGAAGCTGCTGGCCTTCGCAATGGGCGCGTCGTTCGGCGGCCTGTCGGGCGCGATGTTCGGCTCGTTCCAGGGCTTCGTGTCGCCGGAATCGTTCACGTTCTGGGAATCGGTGGTGGTGCTGGCGTGCGTGGTGCTGGGCGGCATGGGTCACATCCCGGGCGTGATTCTCGGCGCGGTGCTGCTCGCCGTGTTCCCGGAGTTCCTGCGCTCGACGATGGGTCCGCTGCAGAACTGGATCTTCGGCCACGAAATCGTCGACACGGAAGTGATCCGTCAGCTGCTGTACGGTCTCGCGATGGTGCTCATCATGCTGTACCGCTCGGAAGGCCTGTGGCCGTCGCCGAAGCATGAGGACAAGATCGCGAAACTGGCGAAGCGTAACGGCAAGAAGCCAGTGCGCGCCTGAGACCCTGTCGGAGAAATCATATGAGCGACAAAAAAATCCGTTTGTCCGTCCAGGGCGTGAACAAGCGCTTTGGCGGCCTGCAGGCCCTCTCCGACGTCGGGCTGCAGATCGAGGAAGGCACGATCTATGGCCTGATCGGCCCGAACGGGGCCGGCAAGACGACGTTCTTCAACGTGATCACGGGTCTGTACACGCCGGATTCGGGCGACTTCAAGCTCGACGGCGCGAACTACACGCCGACCGCGGTGTACCAGGTCGCGAAGGCGGGCATTGCGCGTACGTTCCAGAACATTCGTCTGTTCGGCGGCATGACCGCGCTGGAAAACGTGATGGTCGGCCGGCACGTGCGCACGAAGCACGGCCTGATCGGCGCGGTGCTGCAAACGCCCGCCGAGCGCAAGGAAGAGCGCGAAATCAAGGAACGCGCGCTGGAGCTGCTGGAGTACGTCGGCGTGCTGCAGTACGCGGACTACACGTCGCGCAACCTGTCGTACGGTCACCAGCGGCGTCTGGAAATCGCACGCGCGCTCGCGACCGATCCGAAGCTGCTCGCGCTCGACGAGCCGGCGGCCGGCATGAACGCGACGGAAAAGGTCGAGCTGACGAGACTGCTCGACAAGATCCGCGCGGACGGCAAGACGATCCTTCTGATCGAACACGATGTGAAGCTGGTGATGGGCCTGTGCAACCGCATGACAGTGCTCGATTACGGCAAGGTGATTGCTGAGGGTCTGCCGCACGACGTGCAGAAGAATCCGAAGGTGATCGAGGCTTACCTGGGCGCGGGGGTCCACTGATGGCTACGGCAATGTTGAAAATCAAGGGCCTGCAGGTCAATTACGGCGGCATCCAGGCGGTCAAGGGCATCGATCTCGAAATCGGGCAGGGCGAACTCGTCACGCTGATCGGCGCGAACGGCGCCGGCAAGACGACGACGATGAAGGCGATCACGGGCCTGAAGGCGTATTCGGCGGGCGACATCGAGTACATGGGCCAGTCGATCAAGGGGCTGCCCGCGCACGAACTGCTCAAGCGCGGTCTGGCGATGGTGCCGGAAGGCCGCGGCATCTTCGCGCGCATGTCGATTCTCGAGAACATGCAGATGGGCGCGTACCTGCGCGACGACACCGAGGGCATCAAGAAGGACGTCGAGCGCATGTTCGGCTTCTTCCCGCGCCTGAAGGAGCGTGCGACGCAGTACGCGGGCACGCTCTCGGGCGGCGAGCAGCAGATGCTGGCGATGGCGCGCGCGATCATCAGCAAGCCGAAGCTGCTGTTGCTGGACGAGCCGTCGATGGGCCTGTCGCCGATCATGGTCGAGAAGATCTTCGAAGTGGTGCGCGAAATCTCGAAGGAAGGCATCACGGTGATGCTGGTCGAGCAGAACGCGCGTCTGGCGTTGCAGGCGGCGAATCGCGGCTACGTGATGGACTCGGGTCTCGTCACGATGTCGGGCGACGCGAAGCAGATGCTCGACGATCCGAAGGTGCGCGCAGCGTATCTCGGCGAGTAAGCCGGCTGCGTCATCTGGCGTAAAGAGGAAAAAGCCGCATGCGTTGAAAAAACGCATGCGGCTTTTTTATTGCGCGGCGGTGTGGCTCGCCGTTGTTTCCGCGGTTTCGCCCAGGCGCTTGCCGAGACTGACCACTTCGTCCATGCGATAACCCAGCGCTTCGTAGAAGCCGCGCACGTCGGCTTTTGCCGACAGCACCTGCAGGTTCACCTTCGGACAACCGAGCGCGGTCAGCGCGTGCTCCGCATGCACGACGAGTCGCTTGCCGATGCCGCGCCGTCGCAGCGACGTATCGACGGCGAGCGAGTAGAGCCATCCGCGATGTCCGTCGTAGCCGGCCATGATCGTGCCGACGATCCGCCCGTCCGTTTCCGCGACGAAGAACAGCTCCGGCTGCGTCGCGAGCTTGTTCGCGATCGACAGGCGGGGATTGCGCTGCGGCCGGGTCACGTCCCGATACTCGGGGAACGCGTCCTGCCACAGCGCGACGACGGCATCGGTATCGGCGGCTTCGAAGCAGCGGATCGACGGCATGGCGTGCGATGTCATGTGACGGCGCGTGTCGACGCTTACAGCGAGTCGAGAATCGAACGCAGCATCGACATCATCTGGTCGATCTCGTCGTTCGTGACGTTGAGCGCCGGCATGAAACGTAGCAGGTTCGGGCGCGCCGCGTTCAGCAGCAGGCCGTCGGGCTGCATCTGACGCGCCTTCTCGACGATCTGGTTGCCGATGTCCTTGCCGAGCAGCAGCGCGCGCAGCAGGCCCTCGCCGCGTTCGCCAAGAAAGCCGCGCTCTTCGGACAGCGCCAGCAGCTGCGCGCGCAGATACTCGCCCCGTGCCCGCACGCCTTCGAGGAAGCCCGGCGCCGTCAGCTGCGAGATCACCGAATAGCCGACGGCCGTCATCAGCGGGTTGCCGTTGTATGTGCCGCCCTGGTCGCCCGCCTCGAACACCTGCACGTCGGCTTTCGCGAGGAGCGCCGCGAGCGGCACGCCGCCGCCGATGCCCTTGCCGAGCGTCATCACGTCCGGCTCGATGCCCGACAGCTCGTACGCGAAGAGCGTCCCGGCGCGGCCGCAGCCGCTCTGTACTTCGTCGACGATCAGGAGCAGGTTGTGCTGCTTCGTGAGCGCGCGCAGTTGCTGCATGAATTCACGCGTGGCGGGAATCACGCCGCCTTCGCCCTGGACCGGCTCGAGCATCACGGCGACGGTCTTCTTCGTGATCAGCTTTTCCACCGAGGCGATGTCGTTCAGATCGGCCTTCGGGAAGCCCGGTACCTGTGGCGCGTAGATCGTGTCCCAGCCCGGCTTGCCGCTCGCGGACATCGTCGCGAGCGTGCGGCCGTGGAAGCTGTGGTCGAACGTGATGATTTCGTACGCGCCGTCCTTGTGTTTGCGGCCCCACTTGCGCGCGAGCTTGATCGCGCCTTCGTTCGCTTCGGCGCCGCTGTTCGCGAAGAAAACCTTGTCGAAGCAGCTGTGCTGCGTGAGCAGATTCGCGAGCTTCGCCATCGGCTCGTTGTAGAACGCCGGCGACGGGTTGATCAGCGTGCGCGCCTGCTTTTCGAGCGCCTCGATCATGCCCTCGTTGCAGTGGCCGAGGCTGTTGACCGCCCAGCCCTGGATGAAGTCGAGGTAACGCTTGCCTTCGTTGTCGTAGATCCACGAACCCTTGCCGTGCGTGAAAACGATTTCGGGCCGGTTGGTGATGTACATCAGCGACTCGATCGGATACTCAGTGAATTTCATGACGGCGGGCTCCATCCGAAGCAGGGGGTTGAAGAAGGGACCGGAAATACAAAAAGCCACGGAGGTCCGTGGCTTTCATGATTCGAACAGCATGCACCCTGTGTAGGCGCGAATCCGTGACGAGCCAGCGGCACCCCTAAGGGAGCGGCGAGCGGCGACGTCGAAGTTCGGACTGGATGCGGTTCATGCGCGAAAGAATACGACAACGAGGCGGGCGGTGTAAACCGTCAATCGCGCGAACGAGTGATTTCTTGCCCACGCGACTGGCGCCATGACCGTATCGGCGGCCTGTCAGCGGCTCAAACCGGATTGGCCAGATCCGCGGCGCTGGTGAACGAATCCGCATAGAACTCGTCTTCCGGCAGCTTGTGGTGCGCGGTGAAATCGCGCTGCGCCGACTCGACCATCACCGGCGCGCCGCACGCGTACACCTGATAGCCCGACAGATCCGGCAGATCCTCGATCACGGCACGGTGAACGAAGCCTGTGCGGCCCGTCCATGCGTCGTCCGCGTCGGGCTCGGAGAGCACCGGCACGAAGCGGAAGTTCGGCACGTCCTTCGCCCATTGCTCCGCGTCTTCCAGCAGATACAGATCCTTCTTGCGGCGCGCGCCCCAGTAAAGGGTCATCGGCCGCTCGATGTTCTTGAAAATCGCGTGTTCGACGATCGCCTTGAGCGGCGCGAAGCCCGTCCCCGACGCGAGCAGCACGATCGGCTTGTCCGAATCCTCGCGCAGAAAGAACGTGCCGAGCGGCGCCTCGAAGCGCAGGATGTCGCGCTCCTTCAATGTGTTGAACACGTGATCGGTGAACACGCCACCGGGCATGTGACGGATGTGCAGCTCGATCGGACCTTCGGTGTGCGGCGCGCTCGCCATCGAATAGCTGCGGCGCTTGCCGTCCTTCAGGATGAACTCGAGGTACTGGCCGGCGAGATACTGCAGGCGTTCATTGGCCGGCAACTGAAGCTTCAGCACGACGACGTCGTCGGCCTTGCGCTCGACGGCATTGACGCGGCACGGGAGCTTCTTGACCTGCACGTCGCCGACGCCCGCCACCTCGCGGATATCGACTTCGAGATCGGAGCACGCCGTCGCGCAGCACAGCAGCGCCATGCCGCGGGTCTTTTCATCGTTCGACAGTGCCGACGACGAATGCTGGCGCTGCTCGATTTCGCCGACGAGGACCGTGCCCTTGCACGAGCCACATGCGCCGTTCTTGCAGCCGTACGGCAGACCCACGCCCTGGCGCAGGGCCGCGATCAGCACGGGTTCGTCGGGTTCCACCTGAAACTGCCGGCCGCTTTGCCGGAGCGTTACGTTAAATGCCATATATCGATCGAAAACGAAAAGTCGGGAATCGGTGCCAGCCGTGCTTGACGGCTACAATGCGTCCACCATGAAAGCGACACGAACTCTGCGCCGGCCGCGCGCGCTGATCGTCGGTTGCGGCGATGTCGGCATGCGCTGCGTCGAACTGCTGCGTCCGCGCGCCCATATCTTTGCCCTGACGAGCCACGAAGCGCGCCGCGCGGAATTGCGCGCGGCTGGCACCTCGCCGCTCGTCGGCGACCTGGACGTGCGTCGCAGCCTGAAACGTCTTGCGGGCCTCGCGCCCGTGGTGCTGCATCTCGCCCCGCCGCAGAAAACCGGCGACGACGATCGCCGTACCCGTGCGCTGCTCGCCGCGCTCGCTTCGCGCCGCATGCAGCCGGCGCGCGCCGCGTGTACGCCAGTCGCGCGGATGCGCCGTTCGCGCCTCGCATGGATGGATCGCGAAACAGCCAATATTGTACCCGACCGGGGTGTCCGGCTCGCCCGCCCAGCCGCGCCGCTGCGCGTCGTCTACGCGAGCACGACGGGCGTCTATGGCGATTGCGGGGGCGCGCTGATCGACGAAACGCGCAGCGCGCAGCCGGCCAACGACCGCGCGAAGCGCCGGGTGTCGGCGGAGCAGCAGTTGCGCGAGGCGACGGCGCGCGGGACGGTGGCCGCCACGGTCGCGCGGATTCCGGGCATCTACGCGGGCAACAGGCTGCCGCTCGCGCGGCTGGAGAAGGGCACACCCGCGCTGACCGAAGCCGACGATGTGTACACGAGCCACATTCACGCCGACGATCTCGCGGCGATCCTCGTGCGGATGTCGACGCATGGCAGACCGGGGCGCGTCGTCCACGCCTCGGACGATTCGACGCTGAAGATGGCGGCTTACTTCGACGCGGTTGCCGATGCCCATGGTTTGCCGCGTCCCCCGCGTGTCACGCGCGAAGAGGCCGAGGCTCAGCTTGAGCCGATGCTGCTGTCGTTCATGCGCGAATCGCGACGTCTTTTGAACACGAGGATGAAGCGCGAACTGCGGATGCGTTTGCGCTATCCGACGGTGCAGGATTTTCTGCGGACGAACGTGGATGCATGACGCGCCACGACGTGGTCGCAGTCAACGCTGAGGGCCCTCGCATTTCGAACAGGAAGCCCCAGCGAGCCATCACGCACGCCGCACACATCGCCGCGCATCGCTTCGGCGCGAAGCGATGCGGCATGCGGCGTCGCGCATCACACGCGTGATGCGAGCCAGACTCATGTAATCGCGGGTAGCGCTTCCAGCAGCACGAAGCACAGTAGCCCACCGATCAGCGCACCGATGAGGCTTGGAGGATAGCGGTGTCGCAGACGCATCATCGCCAGCGCACCGACGACGAGAACGATCCCGAGACACACGAACGCGATCGTCATTGTTGAAATTTCATAACCATCGTGGATGATCATGGCGTCCCTCCTTGAATACTTTTTAATCGTTGTTTAATTGAGTATAGAGCGGGACGTAAGGAAGGGCATGCTGCGGCGCAGCGCAACGGGCTCCTTTTTGCGCGGCAGTGTGAGATGGGTAACGCAGGCGCCCGGCAACGACGGCCCTCAAGCCGCGGCCTTCGGTGTTTACCCCGCTCGAAGCGCGGCGAGACTGGCTTCGTCGAGCCATTGCCATTCGCCTTCGGCGAGCGTCGCGGGAAGCGCGAGGCCGCCGATGCGCTCCCGATGCAGCGCCTCCACGCGGTTGCCCGCCGCCGCGACCATCCGCTTCACCTGATGATATTTGCCCTCCAGCACGGTGAGCTCGAGCGCGTGTTCGTCGCGCGCGCTGGCCGCGACTGCGGCGACCGGCGCGGACTCGCCGTGCAGAAGCACGCCGGCGCGCAATGCGTCGAGTTGCGCGTCGTCGAGCGGGTGACGGGTGGTGGCCAGATAGACCTTCGGCACCTTGCGTTTCGGCGACGTGAATGCGTGAACGAACTGGCCGTCGTCGGAGAGCAGCAGCAGGCCCGTCGTGTCCTGATCGAGGCGCCCGACGCATTGCACGCCCCGCGTCGCGAACTGCGGCGGCAGCAGGTTGAACACGCTCAGATGATGCTGCGGATCGCGCGAGCATTCGTAGCCCGCGGGCTTGTTCAACAGGATGTAGGCGTGCTCGTGATAACGCCACGCAGTATCGTCGACGACGAAGGTCAGCGTGTCGGTGGGGAAGTCGGCATCGGCGTCGGCGCAGACCACGCCGTCGATCGATACATGGCCGCCGGTGACGAGTGCGCGGCACTGGCGTCGTGAGCCGAAACCCTGGGAAAACAGCACGCGTTCAAGATTCATCGAAGAGCAGAAGGACGGAGTGGCGGCGGTGTCGCACGCGGTGAATGGACGACTCCGCGCGCACCGGATGACGGTGCCATGGCCCGTCGCATCGCGTGCATTTTACCCGGTGGGCCGTTCAGGTTCGAATCGCAGGAAGCCTGTGCCGCAAGCTGGCTGCCGCTACCCGTAAACGCAAGACGCGCGCGAGTTAGAATCGAGGGCCTGGCCGGGCCTGCGTCGCGAAGTGGGACAACAGCGGTGGCAACAGCACCCGGCATCTGGTTTTCTGACAGCAAGGCGCAACACTTTGAATAGTCCACAGCATCACGACGGCCTGAAACGCGGCCTGAAGAATCGTCATATCCAGTTGATCGCGCTGGGCGGCGCGATCGGCACCGGCCTCTTTCTCGGCTCGGCGAGCGTATTGCAGGCGGCGGGTCCGTCGATGATTCTCGGTTACGCGATCGGCGGCATCATCGCGTTTTTCATCATGCGCCAGCTGGGCGAAATGGTCGCGCAGGAACCGGTCGCCGGATCGTTCAGCCACTTCGCCTACAAATACTGGGGCGACTTTCCGGGCTTCCTGTCAGGCTGGAATTACTGGGTGCTGTATGTGCTCGTCAGCATGGCCGAACTCACGGCAGTCGGCACGTATGTGCATTACTGGTGGCCCGGCGTGCCGACGTGGGTCTCGGCGCTCGTGTGTTTTGTCGCCGTCAACGCGATCAATCTGGCGAACGTGAAGGCGTACGGCGAGACCGAGTTCTGGTTCGCGATCGTCAAGGTCGTGGCGGTGATCGGCATGATCCTGTTTGGCGGTTATCTGCTCGTGAGCGGTCATGGCGGACCGCAGGCGTCGGTCACGAACCTGTGGCGTCACGGCGGCTTCTTCCCGCATGGCTTTCATGGGCTCTTCATGATGCTCGCGGTCATCATGTTTTCGTTCGGTGGGCTGGAGCTGATCGGCATCACCGCCGCCGAAGCCGACAACCCGCAAAAGAGCATTCCCAAAGCCGTGAATCAGGTGATCTACCGGATCCTGATTTTCTACATCTGCTCGCTCGCGGTGCTGCTTGCGCTGTATCCGTGGAACCAGGTGGCGTCCGGCGGCAGCCCGTTCGTGATGATCTTCTCGCAGATCGGCGCGGGCCTGACGGCGGATGTCCTCAACATCGTCGTGCTGACGGCCGCGCTGTCGGTCTACAACAGCGGCGTGTATGCGAATAGCCGCATGCTGTACGGCCTCGCGGAGCAGGGCAACGCGCCGCGCGCGCTGCTGAAGGTCGACCGCCGCGGCGTGCTGTACAGGGCGATCGGACTCTCCGCGCTCGCGACGTTCGCGTGCGTGATCATCAACTATCTGATTCCGGCGGAAGCGCTTGGCGTGCTGATGGCGCTCGTCGTCGCGGCGCTCGTGATCAACTGGTCGCTGATCAGCCTGACGCATTTGAAGTCGCGCAGGGCGATGGTGCAGGCCGGCGAGACGCTCGTCTTCAAGTCGCTCTGGTATCCGCTCAGCAACTGGATCTGTCTCGCGTTCATGGCGATGATCCTCGTGATTCTCGTGATGACGCCCGGGCTCGCCGTTTCGGTTTTGCTCGTGCCCGTGTGGCTGATCCTGATGTGGGCGGGTTATGTCGCGAAGCGCCGCTCCGCGGCGAAGCTCGTGCGCACCGGCAACGCGTAAGCGCGCGCCCGCCGTCCGCGCGCGCAGGCTTCAGACAATTCCGCCGTTGGCGCGCAGCGTCTGGCCGTTGATCCATGCGCCATCCGGGCCGACGAGAAAGGCGACGGCGGCAGCGATGTCGTCCGGCGTGCCGAGGCGCTCGAGCGGCGCAGCTTTGGCGAGCCTGTCGATCGTTTCCGGCGACTTGCCCGTGAGGAACAGGTCGGTGGCCGTCGGTCCCGGCGCGACCGCGTTGACCGTGATGTCGCGACCGCGCATTTCTCTCGCGAGGATGTTCGTCATCGTTTCGATTGCGGACTTCGTGGCGCCGTAGACCGCGTAGCCCGGGTAGCCGAGACCGATCACGCTCGTCGAGAAGTTGACGATCCGGCCGCCGTCGTTCAGGCGCGTTGCGGCTTCGCGCATCGTGTTGAAGCTGCCCTTGAGGTTGATCGCGAAAACGCGGTCGAACGTGTCGTCGTCGTGTTCGGCGAGCGGTTTCACCGCGGGCATGATGCCGGCGTTGTTCACGAGAACGTCGATCTTGCCGAGCTGCGCTTCGATTGCGTCGAACATCTCGCGCACCGACTTCGCGCTCGACACATCCGCCTTCATGGCGAGCGCCTTGCCGCCCGCCGCGGCGATGTCCGCGACGACGGCGTCGGCTTCCTCGACGCGATTCGAATAATTCACGACGACGGTCATGCCGTCGCGCGCCAGACGCTTCGCGATGCTGGCGCCGATGCCGCGGGATGCGCCGGTAACGAGTGCGATCTTGCTCATGATGCTGCTCCCTGGGTGGATTCGAAAGGGTTCGGTGATGCTGTGAACGCATTCTGCGCGCGCTATCGGATTGGATAAATACGATAGGATTGCCATAACTGTGCAATCTGGATCAACAATCGTATGGACCGCTTTCATTCGATGCAGGTGTTCACGCGGATCGTCGAGCTGGGCAGCTTCACGGGCGCGGCCGACGCACTGAACCTGCCGCGCGCCACCGTCACGCACGCGATCAAGCAGCTCGAAGCGCGGCTTGGCGTGCGTCTGCTTCAGCGCACGACGCGCAGCGTCAGCGCGACGCTCGATGGCGACGCGTACTACCGGCGCTGCGTGCGGCTGCTGGCCGACCTGGAGGAGACGGAATCGGTTTTCACGGAGGCTTCGCTGAAGCCGAAGGGCAAGCTGCGGGTCGACATGCAGGCCACGCTCGCGCACGAGATCGTGCTGCCCGAACTGGCCGCGTTCTGCGAGCGGTATCCGGAGCTGGACCTGGATATCGGCTTCGGCGATCGCACCGTCGACATGGTGCGCGAGGGTTTCGACTGCGTGCTGCGCGCCGGCACGCCGAAGGATTCGACGATGGTGGCGCGCCGGCTCGCCGACATGGCGCAGGTGACGTGCGCGAGCAGCGTGTATCTCGACCGTCACGGCGAGCCGCGAACACTCGAGGATCTGAAAGACCACTGGGCGGTGAATTACACGCTGGCCGCGACGGGGCGTGCGTGGCCGTTCGAATTCGTGATCGACGGCGCGCGGCGCGAGATTGAGATGAAGGGGCGCATTTCGGTATCGAACGCGGATGCGTACTTCTCGTGCTGTGTCGCGGGAATGGGGCTCGTGCAGGTGCCGCGATATCACGCGGTGCGAGCCATCGCGAACGGCACGGTGCGCGAAGTGCTGAAAAACTGTCCACTGCCGACGATGCCGGTTTCGGCGATGTATCCGCATCACCGGCAGTTGTCGCCGCGTGTGCGGGTGTTCGTGGACTGGCTGGCGGGGCTTTTCGGCCAGTGGGACGCGGGTGCGGCGGGCGGCGCCGCGCGCGTGGGTTGAACGGCGACGGGGGGCTGAATGTTCAGGTGTGAAAAAACAAAACCCGCGGCATCGTCATGATGGGCGCGGTTTTTTCGTTGCTGCTTTTTGACTGCGTGGTTTTTACTGCATGAAGCGATGTTCTGGTGCCCAGGGCCGGACTCGAACCGGCACGCCTTGCGGCGGGGGATTTTGAGTCCCCTGCGTCTACCTGTTTCACCACCTGGGCTTGTGGGCCATGCCTTGATATTTCCTCGCGCAAGAGAAATCCGGCGCTGCGGGAAACGCGGATTATGGCTGAAAACGCGTCCGCGGGCAAGTTGCCGGCGGGCCTGCCGCAGCCGCGACGGCCCTCAAAGCGTGCGCGAAAACCGCTCCAGCGTCTGCTGGCCGAGATAGCGATCGAACACCATGGCGATATTGCGCACCAGCATCCGGCCAGCGGGCAGCACATCGAGACGCCGCGCGCCGATCGACACGAGCCCGTCGTCCGCGAACGATTGCAGGCGGACGAGTTCCGGCGCGAACGCTTCGGTGAAACAGATGCCGTACGTCGCGTCGAATTCGTCGAAACGCAGTTCGAGATTGCACATCAGTTGCGTGATGACGTCGCGACGCAGCCGGTCGTCGTGTGTCAGGCGCACGCCGCGCGTGATCGCGAGGCGACCCGCATCGATCGCTTCGGTCCATGCGGGCAGTTCTTTCTCGTTCTGCGCGTACACATCGCCGACCTTGCCGATCGACGACGCGCCAAAGCCGATCAGATCGCATTCCGCCCGCGTGCTGTAGCCCTGGAAATTACGGTGCAGCGTGCGCTGCGCCTGCGCGCGGGCGAGTTCATCGGAGGGCAGCGCGAAGTGATCCATGCCGATGTACACGTATCCCGCATCGGTCAGGCGCTCGACCACGCGACGCAGGATCGCGAGGCGCACTTCCGGCGAGGGCAGCGTTGCCGGGTCCATCTGGCGTTGCATCTTGAAGCGTTGCGGCATGTGCGCATAACCGAACACCGATAGCCGGTCCGGCGAGAGTGCGAGCATCGTGTCGAGCGTGTCGCTGAAGCTGTCGACGGTTTGATGCGGCAGGCCGTAAATCAGATCGACGCCGATCGAATGGAAACCGTGTGCGCGCGCCGCATGCATCACGCTACGTGTCATTTCGACGGGCTGGATGCGGTTGATGGCCTGCTGCACGCGCGGATCGAAATCCTGCACGCCGAGACTCAGGCGGTTGAAGCCCATCGAGCGCAGGTGCGCAACCGTTTCCGGCGAAGCCTCGCGCGGGTCGACCTCGATCGAATATTCACCGTGCGCGTCGGGCGCGAGCTGGAAATGTTCGCGCGTGACCGCCATCAGTTCGGCCATTTCGTCGTGCGAGAGAAACGTCGGCGTGCCGCCGCCCCAGTGCAGTTGCGACACGACACGCGTCGTATCGAACAACGCCGCCTGCAACGCAACCTCGCGTTTCAACCGGTCGAGATAGGGACGCGCATGCGCACGGTTTTTCGTCACGACCTTGTTGCAGCCGCAATAGAAGCAGACGGTGTCGCAAAACGGAATGTGAAAATACAGCGAGAGGTCGGTGCCTGCCGCGCCAGGATCGGCGGCGGCGCGCGTGTAGTCGGTCAGACTGAAATCGTCGCGGAACTGAAGTGCCGTTGGATAGGACGTATACCGTGGGCCGTTTGCGTTGTACTTCGCGAGGAGGTCGGGGCGAAAGAGCGTGTGGGTATCGGCGGCGGTCATGGGCGTGGTGTGCCGGCGCGGCGCTGAACGAAGCGCGCGCCATCGGCATCCGGAGATCGGGGCGCGTCGGGCAGCGCGGGCGCCTTGTGGGCGTGGCGTTTCGAACCCGACGAGTGTACGTGAGCGCTTTCGATGAACCTTGTGTAAAAAGGTCGCACGCGCGGCGATGGCACAATGCGGGTCGGGCGTACGCCCGCCTCTGTCAGAAGGTTGTGTTTCAGGAATTGCGTCGTGATGGTTGCTTCGTTGAAGGTTTCTCCGTTTGCCGTGCCGGACCATGCGTGCCGCCCCGATTGCGGCGCGTGCTGCATCGCGCCTTCGATTTCGAGCCCGATTCCCGGCATGCCGGACGGCAAGCCCGCCGGCGTGCGGTGCGTGCAGCTCGGCGACGATCTGCGCTGCGCGATTTTCGGTGCGCCGGAGCGTCCCGCGTGCTGTTCCGGGCTGCAACCGCAAACGGACATGTGCGGCACGACGCGCACCGAAGCGTTCGCGTGGCTCTCGAAGCTCGAAGCCGATACACAGCCTTCGCGGCCTTCGCGGCCAGCGCAGTCGCTACCGTTATCGTGAGCGCAGCAAAGACGGCATTCATCCCGATCCGCTACACGTTCGACATGGTTTCAACAGGAGGTTTCGCATGACTCAAGCCGCCGCGCCAGCGAGGCGCCGGTTCCTGCTCGCCGCGTGCGCCGTGGCTGGCATCAGCGTTTCGCTGGCCGCGTGTGCCGCGTCGACGTTTCCGTTCATTCCGGATCACTACACGTTCTCGCCGCAGCAGGTGCAGGAAGCCGTGCAACGCAAGTTTCCGTATCAGCGGACGGTCTCGCAGGTGTTCGATGTCGCCCTGACGAATCCGGTCGTCGGCTTTCTGCCGGACGCGAACCGTGTGTCCGTGAAGCTCGACGCGCGACTGGCGAGCCCGTTCATGCCGCAGCCGGTGAATGGCGTGTTCACGCTGTCGAGCCAGCTTGCCTACGACGCGGCGATGCACGCGGTCGTGCTGAAGCAGCCGACGGTCGACAACGTCGCGGTCAGCGGCGACGCGCAAGCCTACACGCAGCAGATCAACGCCGCCGCCGCGGTGCTTGCGACGCAGCTGCTCACCAACTATCCGATCTACACGTTCAAGCCCGAAGAGTTGCAATTTGCCGGTGTGAACTACGAACCCGGTACAATCACTATCCTTACAAACGGCATACGTGTGCAGATCGTCGAAAAATGACGGATGCGCGGCCGGCTGGGCCGCGCGACTCTGGCTGGCCCGCTCAGAACATCTTCAGAAAAAGGGCCCCGGATGGACTGGATATTGATCTGCAAGGCGCTGGTTCTTGGCGTCGTCGAAGGTTTGACGGAGTTTTTGCCTGTGTCGAGCACCGGGCATCTGATCGTTGCTGGCAGCCTGCTCAACTTCAATCCCCCACAGGCGAAGACGTTCGACGTCGTGATCCAGCTCGGCGCGATTTTCGCGGTGTGCTGGGAATATCGCCGCAAGATCGGCAGCGTCGTGAGCGGCCTGCCATCGCAGCCTGCCGCGCGACGCTTCACGTTGAACGTGATCATCGCGACGATTCCCGCGGTCGTGCTCGGTCTGCTGTTCGAAAAGACGATCAAGGCTGCGCTGTTCTCGCCGGTGCCGGTTGCGCTGGCGCTGGTGACCGGCGGCCTCGTGATCCTGTGGGCGGAGGCGCGTCAGCGTGACCGGGGCGCCGCGCCGCGCGTGCATTCGGTCGACGATCTCACGCCGCTCGACGCGCTCAAGGTCGGCGTCGCCCAGTGCTTCGCGCTGGTGCCGGGCATGTCGCGCTCGGGCTCGACGATCATCGGCGGGATGCTGTTCGGTCTCGACCGGCGCGTCGCCACCGAGTTCTCGTTTTTCCTCGCGATTCCGATCATCTTCGGCGCGACGCTCTACGAGATGCTCAAAAGCTGGCACACGCTGACCACCGATGCGCTCGGCCTCTTTGCAATCGGCCTGATCGCCGCGTTCATCAGCGCGTTCGCGTGCGTGCGCTGGTTGTTGCGTTACATCGCTGCCCACGATTTCACGGTGTTCGCGTGGTACCGGATCGGCTTCGGTCTGCTGATCTTGCTGATCGGTTATAGCGGTGGGTTGAGCTGGGCCGATTGAAATTGCGCACGTGGGTTGCGCACGTTGGAATGACAAAGGACCGCCTGGTGTGAACCGCGGTCCTTTTTCGTTTTCATTGCCGGCGATATCCGGCTGCGCTCAGTTGCCCGAGCGCCGGCGAAAGACGAGATCCCACACACCGTGCCCGAGCCGCAAACCGCGGCGCTCGAATTTCGTCACCGGACGATATTCCGGACGCGGCGCGTAGCCGTCGGCGGTGTTCTCGAGCGCGGGTTCGGCGCCGAGCACTTCCAGCATCTGCTCGGCGTAGTTCTGCCAGTCGGTGGCGCAGTGCAGATAGGCGCCCGGCTTGAGCCGCGACACAAGCAGCGCGACGAACTTCGGCTGGATCAGGCGGCGCTTGTGATGGCGCGCCTTGTGCCACGGATCGGGGAAGAAGATATGCACGCCGTCGAGGCTTTCCGGCGCGATCATCTGTTCGAGCACTTCCACGGCATCGTGCTGGATGATGCGGATATTCGTCAGCGACTGTTCACCGATCAGCTTCAGCAATGCACCGACGCCCGGCTCATGTACTTCGACGCCGAGGAAGTCGTCGCCGGCGCGATGCGCGGCGATCTCCGCGGTCGTCGCGCCCATGCCGAATCCGATTTCCAGCACGCGCGGCGCCGCGCGACCGAACACGATGTTCCAGTCGGGCTGTTCGCCGGAAAACGGCACGACGAAGCGCGGACCGAACTCATCCATCGCGCGACGCTGGCCCGTCGAAACGCGCCCCGCACGGGTGACGAAGCTGCGGATGCGGCGCAGATGCAGCGCGTCGGGCGACGGTGCGTTGCCGGTTTCGCTGGAGAGATCGTCGGTGGCTTCTGAGGCGGACGGACGGGTTTCGTTCGGGTCGTGGATCATCGTCGATGACTGCAAGGGTGAGGGCGCCGGCCGGGCGCGATGCCCGCGATGGCCACGCCGTGATACGTCAGCGGGAATGTTGACGGCGGCGCGTTTGCCGCCGCCCTGACGAAAAAGCCGCCTTCGATGAGGCGGCTCTCGTGCTGGATTTCCGCTGGAGATCAGCTGAATGTGGAGCGGGCGATGGGAATCGAACCCACGTCTTCAGCTTGGGAAGCTGAAGTAATAGCCATTATACGACGCCCGCAGAGCGCGCCATTTTACGCGGATTCGCGTGGTTTGCGCAAACGGCGCGCCGCAAGCGCGCCGTCTTCACAATCAGATCCCAAACAGCGTCAGCGAAACAGCCGCACGCGTTACCACCATCAGCAACACCTGCACGATCACGAACAGCAGG
This sequence comes from Paraburkholderia sartisoli, assembly GCF_900107685.1. Classification (GTDB taxonomy): domain Bacteria; phylum Pseudomonadota; class Gammaproteobacteria; order Burkholderiales; family Burkholderiaceae; genus Paraburkholderia; species Paraburkholderia sartisoli. Next base: position 558,912 of record NZ_FNRQ01000001.1, read on the forward strand.
ATCGGCGAGAGGTCGATGCCGCCCATTTGCGGCACGAAGCGGCGCAGCGGATTCAGAAACGGCGCGGTCAGCTGATACAGGATCGGCATGGCCGGCGAACGCGGATTGAGCCACGACAGCAACGCCATCAGGATCGTCAGCCAGATGATCAGGTTGAGCGCCCACTTGATCATCGTCAGCAGCGCGACGATCAGGAGCGTCGGCATCAGGCCGACCGGGTCGACACCCGCGAGCCACACCATCGCGACAACATAGATCAGCGCCGCGATGAGCGCCGCGACGATGCTGGCCCAGTCGATGCTGCGCGTACTGGGAATGATCCGCCGCAACGGCAGCACGATCCAGTTCGTGACCTGCAACACGGCGTTCGACACCGGGTTGTACGGCGGCATGCGGACAACCTGCAGCCAGGCACGCAACAGCAGCGCCGCGCCGAACAGGGTGAAAACGGTATTGAGCAGAAAACGGGCGATATCGCCGACCATCTCGTGTCCTTTCCTTCTTTAGTTATTCGTAGCGGCCGCGCGTGGCGCGCCGGCTTCGTCAGGCAATTGCATTCAACCGGTGCGTGCAGAGGGGGCGCCCGGACGCGCACCCCGATCCCGCTGCGTTCGCGCCGGTCGTCACATTATCACGGCTTACGGGTCGCCTGCGATCCCTGGCCGGTCAGCCGGTCGAGCGAACGGGCAAGCGAGTCTTCCACGACGCTGTCGATGGCATCGATCGCAGTCGGTGGCACCGGCCGGCGGCGCGCCAGCGCGACCGCGCGGCGCGTCATCAGCGCGTAGAGCGCAGCGTGGTCGCCACCGAGCCCTTCGAGCAGCGCAAGCTGCTTTTCGACGACACCAGTATCACCACGTGAAACCGGTCCGGCCAGCGCACCCGGCAAGCCCTTGTCGCCGGCGGTCTGGATCGTGCCGGCGAGCATCGGCAGCACGGCACGCAACGCGTCGTCTTCGTCGAAACCGAGCGTGCGCCACAGTTCGACGCATTCCGCGAGGCCGCACAGCGCGAAGCTCGCCGCGTAGTGCGCGGCCGCGTGATACAGCATGCGGCCGCCAGCAGGAATCGAAAGCGGATGGCAACGCAGCGCGCCCGCCAGCGCGACGAGCGCGTCCTTCAGTGCGCCGTCGGCTTCGATCGAGATGGAGCATCCAGCGATGCGCTCGATATCGGCGAGATTTCCACCGAACAGGTACAGTGGATGAAAGCCGCCGATCGACGCGCCCTGGTCACGTGCCGGCGCCAGCAGGTCGACGGGCGAAGCGCCGCTGCAATGCACGAGCGCCCATGCACCGGCGCGATCCGGCGCGGCGGAGTCGAAGCGCACTGTGTGGGCTGTCGTACCGATACTGTCATCCGGGACGGCTAAAAAGACGATATCGGCTGCGTCGACAACCTGCTGCGGGTGGTCGTACGCGGCGCAATGCCCGATCTGACCTGCAAGCGCCTGCGCGGAATCCCGCGAGCGGCTTGCGATCGCGGTGACCGGATAGCCGGCACGCGAGAAGCCGTGCGCGAGACAGTGCGCGAGTCGGCCCGCGCCGACGAAGCCCAGACGCGGCAAGGGAGAAAGGGACATGGTTTCCAGCTCCGGACAGAACAATGACGGAACGGCGAGTATCGCACCCATCACGACGCCGGTTGGCGTCGGCACCTTGCCAGCAAGGGACGTGAACCGGTTTCATGCACACCGGGCATTCTTCAGACCAGTATGTGGCGAATATGACAGACCGTCGTATGTATCTGACAGGGGATTGCCGCCGGGTCCGAAAACTGCTCACAATGAATCCGCACATCAGATTTTCCGGCAGTTCCCGTTGTTGTTTCTTCTGTAGCGCAGCCAGATTTTCGGGAGGTACACGATGAGCATTTTTTCTTACCGAAAGCACTTGCGGTTTCTCACCCACTCGCAGCGGCGCCGCTGGTGGGATCAAAAGAAGCGGCTGTCTCCACGCGTACAGATCAGCGGCGCTTATGTGCCACCCAGCGTCTCACGGGAATTTACGTATGTGAAGGTCGCCTGACGGCACGCTGACCTCGACCCGGTGCCCGGCGTTTCTGCCGGGCACTTTGCGTTTACGGTGACCGCGCGGTCACCACGCGACCACGCGAGAACACAATTCGATGCGCGAAGACAACGGAATCGCATGACGGCTGCAGCGAATTTGTAATTAAACATTACCGATGTGACCGGTAAGCCTGTAACGCGACCGGTAAAAATGTCACCGCGTGTGATCGACGCGCCGCAAACCCTTGATTTTCGAAAGGGAAGCAGCTACATGAATGACGTGAGGCACGCAGGCGCCCTGCGCGTTTGCATTCGTCATTGCAATTTGCAACAAATGCCCCCGACGCTGCGAAGCCTTTTTCGATACATTGGATCATAAGGGCTGAGCCCGTCATGCGACCACGTCATAGGGGCGGGGCCGCCAGGAGAAATCGAAGTGAAAAAGATCGTCCCGTTTATCGTTGCCGCCGCGCTTGGCGCGGGGTTTGCCACTGCTGCTGAAGCACACGTGTCGATCGGTGTCGGTATCGGCATTCCTGCCTATCCGGTCTACGCCGCGCCGCCCGTGTACTACGCGCCGCCGCCGCCCGTGTACTATGCGCCGCCGCCCGTGGTCTACGCACCGCCGCCGGTTGTCGTCGGTGGATACTATGGATACGGTCGGCCTTACTATCGTCACGGCTATTACCGCCATGGCTACTACGGCCCGCGTTACTGATTTCGCAAAAGCGTCGCGCCACGCGACGAGGTGAGCGCGGCTTTCGCATAAGAGGTTTCGTGAACGGCGCAACGCCGGCTTGAACGCCGCGTTGCGCCGTTTTCATATGGGCCTCGGCCGATCGGCATGGCGACGCGCGCTTCGCGTTCCAAAACACGATCGAAGCTGGGACAATGAGCGTCCGTGCAACCAACCACGCCCCGCGTCCTTCCGCCGATGCAAGCGCTTCCTGTTCCAACCTATGATGATGTTGTCGACGCCGCCGCGCGTATCGAAGGCATCGCGCACCGCACGCCTGTTCTCACGTCGACCACCGCGAACGAGCGCACAGGCGCGTCGATCTTCTTCAAATGCGAAAACCTGCAGCGCATGGGCGCGTTCAAGTTTCGCGGTGCGTACAACGCGATCTCGCACTTCGATGCCGAACAGCGCAAGGCGGGTGTCCTGACGTTTTCGTCGGGCAATCACGCACAGGCGATCGCGTTGTCCGCGCGTCTGGCTGGCATTCACGCGACGATCATCATGCCGCACGACGCGCCCGCCGCGAAGGTTGCGGCAACCAAAGGGTATGGCGGCGAAGTGATCGTCTACGACCGGTACAAGGAAGACCGTGAAGCGATCGGCCGCCGGCTCGCCGAAGAGCGCGGCATGACGTTGATTCCGCCGTACGATCATCCGCACGTGATGGCCGGGCAGGGCACGGCCGTCAAGGAACTGATCGAGGAAACCGGCCCGCTCGACATGCTGTTCGTGTGTCTGGGCGGCGGTGGTCTGCTGTCGGGCAGCGCGCTTTCCGCTGCGGCATTGAGCCCGCAATGCCAGATCATCGGCGTCGAGCCGGAGGCGGGCAACGATGGCCAGCAATCGCTCGCACGGGGCGAACGCGTGCGCATCGATGTGCCGAAGACGATTGCCGATGGCGCCGCCACGCAGCAACTCGGCGTCTATACGTTCGACGTGATCCAGCGCCTCGTGCAACAGATCGTGACGGTCAGCGACGCGCAGCTCGTCGACGCGATGCGCTTTTTCGCGCAGCGGATGAAGATCGTGGTCGAACCGACCGGGTGTCTTGCAGCGGCGGCGGTACTCAATGGCCTCGTGCCCGTGAAGGGCAGGCGCATTGGCGTCGTGATCAGCGGCGGTAACGTCGATCTCGAACGGCTCGGCCAGTTTCTCGGTTAACCCGTTCCGGAAAGGCGAGTCCACACCTCGCCTTTTTCGTCGCTAACCGGCCACCATGCTGCTGGTGTGTACGATCAGATCGCGATATCCGTTCGCGATCACGCTATATGAGAAGTACGCGAAGAGCAGCGCCGACAGCACATGACACGCGCGCAGCAAACCGGTGCCCGCGCGTTTGCGTCCGTGGCTCGCGAGCCCGCAGATAAACACGTTCCAGCACAGCCCGCCGAGCAAAAAGCCGCCGAGAAAAACCGGCGCCGTGGTCACGGTCGTCGCGCCAGCCCTGGCGATCAGCGCACCGCCCACCGCCGCGAACCACAGGATCGCCGATGGCGACGAGACGGCGAGCAACATGCCGCGCATGAACCCGCGCCATGCGCTCTGATGCGGTGCGTTCGCATTGGCCTCGCCTTCGACAGGCGGCGCTGAAGCAGGGAAGAGCGCTTCGCGCGCCATCTTCCACGTGAGAAACAGCAGGATGGCCGCGCCGCCGATCCACACGATCCATCGCACCGGTTCGAACTGAAGCAGCGCCGCCATGCCGGCGAGTGCGAGCGCCGCATAGATCAGATCGCCGAAACACGAGCCGAGCCCGAGCCAGAAGCCGGGTTTGAATCCGTGCGACAACGTCAGCGAAATAATCGCTACGTTGACGAGACCGATATCGAGGCACAGCGAAAGAGACAGAAAAAAACCATCCGACAACATTGATAACGCGTGCATCCCTGCCTGTTCCCCGTATTGTTCTGCGTGTTTCCGCTATCGTCGCGACGTATCGTGTCCACCGTTCGGGATCGCTTCCAGTCTGTCGTGCCGCATCGGTTTTAGAGGCCGAGTTCCTGCCACATCGCATCGATGCGCTTTTTGACCGCGTCGTCCATTTCGATGGGCCGGCCCCATTCACGGTTGGTTTCGCCTGGCCACTTGCTGGTCGCGTCGAGCCCCATCTTCGAACCGAGCCCCGCCACCGGCGACGCGAAATCCAGATAGTCGATCGGCGTGCGATCGACGAGTACCGTGTCGCGCGAAGGGTCGATGCGCGTCGTGATCGCCCAGATCACCTCTTTCCAGTCGCGAATGTTCACGTCTTCATCGACCACGACGATGAACTTCGTATACATGAATTGTCGCAGGAAGCTCCACACGCCGAACATCACCCGTTTGGCGTGTCCCGGGTAGCTCTTCTTCATCTGGACGATTGCCATCCGGTAGCTGCATCCCTCGGGCGGCAGATAGAAGTCGGTGATCTCGGTGAACTGCTTCTGCAGGAGCGGCACGAACACTTCGTTGAGCGCGACGCCGAGCACGGCCGGTTCGTCGGGTGGCTTGCCGGTATAGGTCGAATGGTAGATGGCGTCGCGACGCATCGTGATGCGCTCGACGGTGAACACCGGGAACCACTCCTGTTCGTTGTAGTAACCGGTGTGGTCGCCGTACGGACCTTCGAGCGCGTGCTCGTAAGCGGCCGAAGCGCCCTTCGACGGACGCGGCGGCGCGCCGGCCGGCGCCGCTTCGGGCGTGCCGGCTTGCGGGTAGATAAAGCCTTCGAGCACGATCTCGGCGCGCGCCGGCACCTGCAACGTATCGACGCCCGGCGTGATGCACTTCGCGAGTTCCGTGCGCCCGCCACGCAGCAATCCGGCGAACTGGTATTCAGAGAGCGTGTCCGGCACCGGCGTCACCGCGCCGAGAATCGTGGCCGGATCGGCGCCGAGCACGACCGCGACCGGATACGGCTTGCCCGGGTTCCGCAGCGCGAACTCGCGGAAATCGAGCGCGCCGCCCCGATGCGCGAGCCAGCGCATGATCAGCCTGTTGCGGCCGATGAGCTGCTGGCGGTAAATGCCAAGGTTCTGCCGCGTCTTGTTCGGACCGCGCGTGACGGTCAGCCCCCAGGTGATGAGCGGGCCCGCGTCGCCGGGCCAGCAGGTCTGGATCGGCAGCTTCGCGAGATCGACGTCGTCGCCTTCCCATACGATTTCCTGACAGGGCGGCGAACTGACGGTCTTCGGCGCCATGTCCCAGACGGCCTTGGCCAGCGAGAGCAGTTTGCCGGCGTCTTTCAGCCCCCTGGGCGGCTCCGGTTCCTTGAGGGCGGACAGAAGGCGCCCGACGTCGCGCAATGACTCCAGCGCGGCGCTATCGCCGTTTTCCGCGCCGGTGTCGATGCCCATGCCAAGCGCCACGCGCCGCGGTGTGCCGAACAGGTTGCCGAGAACCGGGAACGCGTGCTGCCGGGTGCTTTCAAACAGCAACGCGGGACCGCCGGCGCGCAGCACACGATCGCAGATTTCCGTCATTTCGAGAACGGGCGAGACGTGTTGCGGAACGCGGCGAAGCTCGCCCAGCGTTTCGAGGCGACCGACGAAGTCGCGCAGGTCTTTGTATTTCATCGGGTCCTGATCAGGAGGCGGCGCGCCGCAAGGTGAGGGCGCGGCAGGCAATCGCCGCGCGAAATCGATTGTCGATTTTACCTGCGTTGGCTGGCGCACGTTGAGGGGCAAATTTGTGACCGGCCGGAAACGCGCGCACCGTGCGGTTTAGAGGCCGCTGAACACTGTTCATTATTACAATTAGTTATATATTTGACTATTCATAGTGTTGACGATCTATAAAACCCTGCTAGAATCCGTCCACATTGGTTGCAGGGTTTGTACGTTTTAACCACTACCCCCGGTCTTCTGACGCAACGCGTCGCCGTTTGCCGATCCCTGCTCGGTACTTCACGGTCTTGTCTGTTTTCCTCGCCGGCGCCTTTATCGCGCTGGTTTTTTCGTGTGGGAGCCTCCGCCCGCATGCTGCAAACAGCATGCCGCCGGAACTTTAGATGGGCTCCCCGAACGGTGTATGCCGTTTTCCCGACGCCGCTGCCGCCCCGACCAGAGCGCGCGACGTCTTGATTCTGCGAATGGCTGTACGTCGGCTTGCCGACGCGTTCGCCGCTTCATGCAAATTGGGAGATCTGAATGAACGCCTGGTTATCGTGGCGTCCCGACGAGCGTCTCGCGCAGGTTATGCGCGGTGCATTGCGACGTGGGACGCGTATGAGTCATCACCTGTTCAGCATTGTCGGTGGTTTTGCCGTCGTGCTGGCACTTGCCCTGTGGCTGATGCCCACCTGGCGCGGCACTCTCGCCGCAAAGCTGATGCCGGTCATCTCCGCCGCAGTGAAGGCGGGCCCGGCCCGTCTGCTGCAAGGCAACCCGTTGCCGTCGTTTGGGCCTGCAACCGGCCAGTCTGACGACTCCTTGTCTTCAAATCAGGCCGTGAGCGTCGACACCGGCAGCAATGGTACGACCGCCAACACCAGCTATGACGGCGCCTTCGATGGCAGCGGCACGGCTGGCCTCAGCGCGGTGGCGCTGAACGGCCTCGATCCGCGCACGTTGCCGACAGTCGGCTCGCTCGCCCGCATGATTCCGGCGCAGCGTGTCTCCGCCGACGCACGCGACGATCGCGTGCTGGTCTCGACCCGCGAGCAGGATCTCGTCGCGTCGTATCTGTCGCGCCGTTACCGCGTCGCTCAGGAGCCCGTCAGCGAGCTCGTGAAGGCCGCGTTCGACACCGGCCGCGAAGTCGGTCTCGATCCGCTGTTGCTGCTGGCCGTCATGGCCATCGAGTCCGGGTTCAATCCGTATGCGGAAAGCGGCGTCGGCGCGCAAGGTTTGATGCAGGTCATGTCGAAGGTCCACTCCGACAAGTTCGAGTACTTCGGTGGCCAGAGCGCCGCGCTTGAGCCGTTGACCAACATCAAGGTCGGCGCACTCGTGCTGAAGGATTGCGTGGCGCGCGGCGGGTCGCTGCCGGGCGGACTGCGTCTGTATGTCGGCTCGACGTCGCAGGACGACGGCGGCTATGGCGCGAAGGTAATGGCCGAGCGTGCCCGCCTGCGTGACGTGGCGCGTGGCCGCAAGGTGCCGGTCAACGCACCGCAGGCACCGACCACGACCACCGCATCGACGACGCTGGCTCCGTCCGCGACGACGGCTTCGACGAAGCGCGTGCAGGTAACGCTCGACAGCGCGCATCCGCTGACGACGGCGAGAGCCGCGACACCCGCGTCGCATGACAAGGCGCCGGCACAGGATGACGCGAGCTCCAGCACGACGAAGCATGTTGCTGCGTCGGAACTGGGTGCCTGATACGGCGCTTGATATGTATTAGCTCCGCGAGCGCGGGCTGGGTAACGAGCAAGAAAAAGGGCACCTCCAGGTGCCCTTTTTCGTTGCTGCGCGCTTTCCGAAGGAGCCCGTGCGGTCAGCCAGGCGTCGGGATCATCGGCCGAACAATCCGCCGAGCCGTTCGACAGCCTCCTCGAGCTTCGCATACGCCGTCGCATAGGAGAGCCGGATATAGCTGTGCGGCGCGTGCGATCCGAAATCCATCCCCGGGACCAGCACGACGCCTGCGTCGTGCAGCATCGCCCGGGTGAGCGCGGCGCTGTCGCCCGCGGCGGGGTGGGCGACGTGCGTGCAGTCTGCGTACACATAGAACGCGCCGTCGGGCATCACCGGCACCGAGAAGCCGAGCGACGCGAGCGCGGGTGCGATGAAATCGCGGCGCCGCCTGAATTCGAGGCGACGATCTTCGTAGATTTTGATCGTATCCGGTTCGAAGCAGGCGAGCGCGGCATGCTGCGCGAGCGCCGATGCGCAGATAAACAGGTTCTGCGCGAGCTTCTCGAGCGCACCGACCATCGCCGGCGGCACGACGAGCCAGCCCAGCCGCCAGCCGGTCATGTTGAAGTACTTCGAGAAGCTGTTGACGGTAATGACGTCGTCGCCGAAAGATAGCGCCGACACCGGCGGCGCGTCGTAACTCAAGCCCTGATAGATTTCATCGACGATCGTAAAGCCGCCGCGCGCGCGGACCGCCTTCACGATGCGTTCAAGTTCGGCCGGCTCGATCGATGTGCCGGTCGGGTTCGACGGCGACGCGAGCAGCACGCCGCGCGTGCGATCGTTCCACAGGCGTTCGACGTCGGCCGCGGTCAGCTGGAAGCGCTCCGCGGGGCCGCTCGGCACGAGCACAGGCTTACCTTCGGCCGCGGCGACGAAATGCCGGTTGCAGGGATAAGACGGATCGGGCATCAGCACTTCGTCATCGCGATCGACGAGGGCCGCGCATGCGAGCAGCAATGCCGCCGACGCGCCCGCGGTGACCACGATGCGCTCAGGGTCGACGGTGATGCCATACACCTGCTGGTAATGCGCGGCGATGGCTTCGCGCAACGCAGGCAGACCGAGCGCGTTCGTGTATTGGGTTACGCCGCTACGCAGCGCGCGGGTGGCGGCCTCGATGACCGGTTCCGGCGCGGTGAAATCGGGTTCGCCGATTCCCATGTGAATGATGTCGCGCCCCTGGCGCTCCAGCAACGCGGCCTCTTTGACCAGCTCCATCACGTAAAACGGCTGGATGGCGTCGACGCGGGCGGCAAGCCGCACCAGTGGTTCAGACAGCGTGTTCATGCAGATACGTCCAGTTTCCCAGTATCGCGACCGGCTGGCGCGGCCCGGGTTGAATCGGGCTCTACGCGATCCGGCCTCGCTCGCTCAGTGCTTGCGGGCGGCCTGTGTTTCGGCGGCGCGCAGTTGTACCGACAGCTTGTCCAGCACGCCGTTGACGTACTTGTAGCCGTCCGCGCCGCCGAACGTCTTGGCCAGTTCGACGGCTTCGTTGATCACCACGCGATATGGAATATCGACGTGATGCTTCAGTTCGAACGCGGCGACCAGCAGCACCGCGCGTTCGACCGGCGAGAGCTGGTCGATCGGACGGTCGAGGCACGGCATCAGGTCGATCGACAGTGCTTCCGAGTCGCGGATCACGCCGTTTAGCAGCGCGTCCAGATGCGCGTGGTCAGCCTTGTCGTAGCCTTGTGCGCCGCGCAGCTGCGCGTCGATTTCACTGACAGGCGAGCCCGACAGCAGCCACTGATAGAGACCTTGCGTGGCCAGTTCGCGGGAACGTCGGCGAGCGCTCTTCATGCCCGTTCCTCTTCGTCTTCCTCGTCTTCATCTTCGTCGTCATCGCCGCCCAGCTGTTCGAGCGCAACCGAGAGGTTCGCCATTTCGACGGCGACACGCGCTGCGTCGCGACCCTTTTCGGTCATGCGCGCGACGGCCTGTTCGTCGGTTTCAGTGGTGAGGACCGCGTTGGCGACGGGAACGCCGAAGTCGAGGCCGATGCGCGTGATGCCGGCGCCGCTTTCGTTCGACACGAGTTCGAAGTGATACGTCTCGCCGCGCACGACGGCGCCAAGCGCGATCAGCGCGTCGAACTGGCCGCTCTCCGCCAGCTTTTGCAGCGCGAGCGGGATTTCCAGCGCGCCCGGCACGGTGACGAGCAGCACGTCTTCGCCCGTGACGCCGAGGCGTTCGAGTTCTTCGATACAGGCGTCGGCGAGGCCGTTGCAAACGGGTTCGTTAAAGCGCGACTGCACGATGCCGACGCGCAGGCCGTCACCGTCGAGATTCGGTTGATATTGTCCGATTTCCATTTGAGATCCGTAGTGTTTGGGATGAACGCGGGTGGGCGGTGAGTATCTGGATATCAGGCTGCGGTGTCCTGTGAGGCCGGAGCGCCGCCGGGCGGGCACGCCGCGATCGCGCCGGGCATCGGCACGAAGCACGTGACTTCGAGACCATAACCCGACATCGAGCCCAGCTTGCGCGGGTTCGACAGCACCTGCATCTTGCCGACACCCAGCTCGCGCAGGATCTGCGCGCCGATGCCGTACGTCTTGAAATCGACCGGACGGCGCTTGAGCGCCTCGGCACGTTCCTTTTCGTCGAACGCCCTGAAGACGTCGATCAGGTGATCCTTCGAGTCGCCACAGTTGAGCAGCACCACCACGCCGAGATCGCGTTCGGCGATTTCCTTCATGGCGGCGTCAAGTGTCCATGAGTGGGTGGACGCGCCCACTTCCAGCAGATCGAGTACCGACAGCGGTTCGTGAACGCGCACCGGGGTTTCGCGATCCGGCGAAGGTGTGCCGCGCACCAGCGCGATATGCGGCGAACCGCTCGGCTGGTCGAGATACATCACCGCGCGGAACGGGCCGTGCGCGGTTTGCATCGTGCGCTCGCAGATGCGCTCGACGATCGATTCGGTGCGGCTGCGGTAATGGATCAGGTCGGCGATCGTGCCGATCTTCAGGTTGTGCTCCTGCGCGAACCCGATGAGGTCGGGCAGGCGCGCCATCGTGCCGTCGTCCTTGATGATCTCGCAGATCACCGCGGCAGGCGTGAGGCCCGCGAGCGCCGTGAAATCGCAGCCGGCTTCGGTGTGACCGGCGCGCACCAGCACGCCGCCGGGCTGCGCCATGATCGGGAACACGTGGCCTGGCTGCACGATGTGCTCGGCGCGGGCATCATGCGCGACGGCCGTCGCGATCGTGCGCGCGCGGTCGGCTGCGGAAATGCCGGTTGTCACGCCTTCGGCCGCTTCGATGCTGACCGTGAACGCCGTGCCGTACTGCGTGCCGTTGCGATACGTCATGAGCGGCAGGTTGAGCTGCTTGCAGCGCTCCTGCGTGAGCGTCAGACAGATCAGCCCACGGCCGTAACGGGCCATGAAATTGATCGCTTCCGGCGTGACGAATTCGGCGGCGATCACGAGATCGCCCTCGTTTTCGCGGTCTTCTTCGTCGACGAGAATCACCATCCGGCCGGCCTTCAGTTCGGCGATGATCTCAAGAGTGGAGGCGAGCGTCATGTTGGCGAGATTGTCAGGAAAGCGCGTATTTTACGCCACGCGAGCCCCCGCGTCGCCCCGGCCGGACGGGCCAGGCCATCTGGCCGGGTTTACACGGATCGGGCATCGGGCTGACACCGGGTTGACACTCGCTACATGGCCATCCGGCCGACTGTCGCCGCTACCCGCACGGCCTTATTCTCGAACCAGGAAAGTCGGGAAGGGGATTACTGATGCGTGTCGGGATTTGCAGCGCCGGGCCGGTTGTGTATCTGGCCGGGTTCGCGCCAGTTGGGCTCGCTGCCCATGAACCGGTCGAAGTACGCGATCGCGAGGCTCGGCTCCTCGACGATGTTTTCGCGAAACGACTGCCACACGTCGCGGTGCGCGAGCGCATCGGCCGGCTGGGCCTCCAGCGCGCACTCTTCGCGCATGACGTGTTTGAGCGTGCCGATGCAAAACCAGGTGAGCAGGTAGCCCACCGGCCACCAGCTGGCGATGTCGTCCGCCGCGGGTTGCAGGTGCGGGGCGGGCTCCGTAGACACGTGAACGGCCTTGTCGCGCAGCAGGTCACGCAGCAGCACGCCGAACGCGAACTGGAAGTAGTCGGGGGCGTTCTGCCTGCGGTAGCCGGCGTGGTGCGAGATCACATCGAGCCACGCGAAAAACGCGCTGGTGAACTGACGGTCGTCGATTTCGATGCGCACGCCGTGCCGCTCGCGATATTCGTCGCAGCATTGCTGCAACAGCTGGCGGCAAAGGGTGAGTTTCCGCACGCGGTCCCACGTGCCGGATTCCCGTATGTGAATGCTACTGAGCGGCTGGCCCATCAAGGCTCCCGTACATCCGCGCAAGGACTGCGCGCGCAGGTTTCAGCAAAGGTGCGTGACGACATGTTCGATTTCACCGCTCAAGGCCTCGAGCGGTTCGCGTTCCTTCAGCGCGCGGCGGAATGCGGCTTCGCGGGCGCCGGTCACGTCGGCGAAAAATCGCATCACGGCGTCCGGTTCGGTCACGAGCCCGGCGGGGCAGATGTCTTTTGCGAGCGAGGCGATCGTGAGCATCAGGAACACGTACGCGTTCGGCTCGGTCACGAGCCACCAGGGCGCGCTGGCATCGGGAAGGACGTCGAAGCGCGTGCTGCGGATCGGCTGCTGGTCGATCAGCGAAAGGACGAGTTGCGCGCCCACGCGGCACAGCGCGCTACGCGAAGTCGCGGTATCGGCGGGAACCTGGGCCAGCTGCGTGCCGGGTGCGTGGCGCGACACGTCCATGGACTCGAACGCGCTGCTGATGCGATGTTCGAAGATGAGCACGTCGGTGGCGCCGCACTGCATGATCATGCGTTTGGCGGCCGCGTAATACGTGGTCGAAAACCTGCGCAACGTTTTCGCCTGATTGCCCGACTGGCTGAGATAGCCGGTCAGTGCATCGAGCGGAACGGGCGACTTCCAGTGATCCTGAAGCGGCGGCACGGCGTGGCCGGCAAACGACTCGGCGGTTTCGATCAGGCCATCCGCGAGTTGCGCGACGGATTCCAGCGAAAGATGCGAGGGCGCTCTCGCGGATTGCGTGGCAGGCGAGCGCGTGGTGACCGGCCGGTCGCTCTTGATCGGCCCGGGCACGTTGCGTGCCGCATAACGAAGCTGACGCGCACAGTCTCTCAGTGCGAGCCCCAGTTGGCTGATGTCGCGGCCGAGGTGCTGCGGCAAGGGCGATTTCGACTCCATGGGCGTCTCTGGGTTGCAACATTTGAAGTTAAGATAGCACAAGTGTTCAGTCGCAAGACTGACTTTATTCATCATAGGAGCCGAGCTTGGCGAAAGCGAGTGTTGCCCCTGAGCCGATCGAAAACGACGAGCAGAATCCCGCGCGCCGGCTGCGTCTGCGCGCGGCGTGGATGTACTTCGTCGAGGAGATGACGCAGAACGAAATCGCCCTGAAACTCGGTGTCGGACGGGTGACGGTGGTGCGGTTGCTCGCCGCCGCGCGCGAGCGCAACGAGGTGAAGATTTCGATCGGCGACCGTCTCGCCGAATGCGTCGAATCCGAGCGTCTGCTTGAAAAGCGCTTCGGCGTCGACGAGGTTATCGTCGTGCCGCTGTCGTCGCGCGGCGCGGATGCCACGGGACCGGTGAGCGCGGCGACCGGCGCCTATGTGTCGGCGCTCGTGCGGCCCGGCATGCGTATCGGCGTGGGCTGGGGGCGCACGCTCGTCAGTTCGCTCGCGTTCATGAACGAGCGCACGGTCGATGACGTCTCGGTGGTGTCGCTGCTCGGCGGCATCATGAAGGCGCGCAAGTTCAATCCAGCCGAATTCGCGTGGCGCTTTGCATCGCTCTATCAGGCGGATTGCTACCTGATGACCGCGCCGCTCGTCGTCGACAGCGCGGCCACGCGCGAAGCCCTGATCGAGCGGTGCGGGCTCGGCGATATCTTCGAACTCGCGAAATCGCTGGATGCGGTCGTGCTCAGCGCGGCGGGAACGGGCCCGGACGCGACGTCGCATCAGTCGAAGTTCATCAGCAATGCGGATCGCGCGTCGGTCATCAAGGCGGGCGCGGTCGGCGACGTGCTGTTCAACTTTTTCGACGCGAACGGTGAACTCGTCGATCATCCGATCAACGAACGCGTGATGTCGGTGCCGCTCGACATCATCAAGAAAGTGCCAGTGCGCGTGCTGGCAGCGGGCGGGGCGAGCAAGGTGCAGGCGCTGGCCGGCGCCCTGAAGCTCCTGAAGCCCACGGTGCTCATCACCGACGAGTACACCGCAAAAGACGTGCTCAAGCTCGCAGGCCCGGGCGGGATCGGCTGATTCGCTCGCATCCGGCGGCTGGATCGGCGACCAGGGCGCCCGGGAGCGTCGCTGGACCGCGTTCGTGAACATGGATGCGGAACAGTGATCGCAATAAACGGCGCTGTGCTTCCCGACTCAACCTGTCTCATCATTCCCTGCATTCCATAGCGCGGCGATAAGCAGAAGCCCGCGCGCCGCATCCCCCTCTGTTCCCGATTTCCCACGCGGCACACCTGCGCACACGCCCGCCTGACGCGCCAGTCCGCGCAGATGAACCGCCGGCGAGGCAATCGCCTCCCGTATCCACCGGCATCCGCCCGCGGTCCTTCCGCCCCATCCCGACCCCACCAGTCCAGGGGTAAGTCCTACCCCCAAAACCAGCGTTTCCGCCTAATCCGGCCTTGGTCTTTTTGTGAACATACTGCTATTCTGAAATACATAAGTTCTGTCGTGGCCGTCACAGACGAAAGTCCTCGAACACTTCCCGCGCGTTTCGCGCGCAGCATTTGTGGAGACATGCTCATGCACAACATCACCCCCAGCGGCCTTGCCGCCGACCTCGAAAAGCGCGCCGCGTCCGGCCGTCCAATCCGTATCGGCCTGATCGGTAGCGGCGAGATGGGCACGGATATCGTCACCCAGGTCCGGCAGATGCACGGTCTCGAAATCGGCGCGATCGCCGAGTTGCGCACCGAGGCGGCGTGCGCGGCGGTGAAGGTCGCGAACGGCGCCGACGAGGGCTATCGCGTGGTCGACACGCAAAGCGCGTTGACGCAGGCGATCGAGGCCGGCCACATCGCGATTACCCAGGACGTGAATGCGGTGTGTACGAGCGGGCAGATCGACGTCGTCATCGACGCGACCGGCAAGCCCGCGGTCGGCGCGCAGATTGGCCTCGTCGCGATGGAGCACGGCAAGCATCTGGTGATGATGAACGTGGAGGCGGACGTGACGATCGGCGCGTACCTGCGTCGCGAGGCGGAGCGGCTTGGCGTCGTGTATTCGCTCGGCGCGGGCGACGAACCCAGTTCGACCATCGAGCTGATCCAGTTCGTGAGCGCGCTCGGCTATCCGATCGTCGCGGCCGGCAAGGGCAAGAACAATCCGCTCAACATCGAAGCGACGCCGGACGCCTACATGGAAGAGGCGCGTCGCCGCAACATGAACCCGCGCATGCTGGTGGAGTTCGTCGACGGCTCGAAGACGGCCGTCGAGATGGCCGCGATCGGCAACGCAACCGGGCTCACGCCGGACGTGCCGGGCATGCACGGGCCGTCCGCGACGCTCGACCAGTTACACAAGGTGCTGTGTCCGGTGGAGGACGGCGGCATCCTCTCGCGCAAGGGCGTGGTCGATTACACGATCGGCAAGGGCGTGGCGCCGGGGGTGTTCGTCGTCGTCGAGATGGCACATCCGCGGCTGCGCGAGCGCATGGAGGACCTGCGTCTTGGCGAGGGTCCGTACTACACGTTCTATCGCCCGTATCACCTGACGAGCCTCGAAGTGCCGCTGACGTGCGCGCGCGTCGTGCTCTACGGCCGCGCCGACATGGAGCCGCTGCCGGTGCCGGTCGTCGAGGTCTGCGCGGTGGCGAAGAAGGACCTGCAGCCGGGCGAGCGGCTCGATGCGATCGGCGAATACACGTATCGCGCGTGGGCGATGTCGGTGGGCGACGCGCGCGCGCAGGACGCGGTGCCATGCGGGCTGATCGAGAACGGGCGCGTGACGCAGCCGATCCGTCGCGGCGAGTTGCTCACGTATCGCAATTGCGCGGTTGATGCCGCGTCGCCGATCGTCGCGCTGCGCCGTCGTCAGGACGAGATGGTGTTTGGTAAAGCCGCCGCCGCGGCGTGAGTTTTGTTCGCGCGGCAACCATCTTGCATGGGACCGGAGTAAGAGCTTTGCATGGGATCAGAGTAACGCGCTGAAGCGCGAACTCCAGTCGACAGGAGAGAAAAACATGAATGAGGTCGCAGAATCGCAGGCGCGTCCGTCCGCCGCGATGCCGTCTGTGTTGCGCCGCCACGCACCCGAAGTGCTGCGCGAGGCGTTGCGCAAGATGATCCTCGTGCGCCGCTTCGAGGAAAGCGCCGAGCAGGCGTACATGCGCGGGTTGATCCACGGCACGATGCATCTGTCGATCGGCCAGGAAGCCAGCGCGATCGGCGCCACGCTGCCGCTCACCGATGCGGACTACATCACCTCGACGCATCGCGGCCACGGACACTGCATCGGCAAGGGCGCCGATCCGAAGCGGATGTTCGCCGAGTTCTTCGGCAAGGAAACCGGCTATTGCCGCGGCCGCGGTGGCTCGATGCACATCGCCGACGTGACGCGCGGCAACCTGGGCGCGAACGGTATCGTCGGCGGCGGCATGCCGATCGCGGTCGGCGCGGCGCTGTCGGTCAAGAAGCAGCGCAAGGATTCCGTCGTGATGTGCTTTTTCGGCGACGGCGCGAACAACGAAGGCGCGTTCCACGAGTCGCTGAACTTCGCGGCGATCTGGAAGCTGCCGGTGATCTTCGTCTGCGAGAACAACAGGTACGGGATGTCGATGTCGGTCGAACGCTCGACGGCCGTGCCGCACATCGCGCAGCGCGCGCTCGCCTATGACATTCCGGGCGTCACGGTCGACGGCAACAGTTTCGTCGACGTCCTCGAAGCGAGCGAGCAGGCAGTGGCGCGCGCGCGCCGGGGCGAAGGCCCGACGCTGCTCGAATGCGAAACGTACCGGCTGCGCGGTCATTCGAAGAGCGATCGCAACCGCTACCGCACGCGCGAGGAAATCGACGCGTGGAGCGAGCGCGATCCGATCGCGCGGTTCCAGCAGACGCTGCTGCAATACGGCATGTCGGACGAAGCGACGCTCGCCGCGCTCTACGACGAAGTCGAAGCGCAAATCCAGGAAGGTCTCGAGTTCGCGCAGGCGAGCCCTTCGCCGAAGCTTTCCGAACTGACCCGCTACGTCTATTCCGAAGCGGGCCCGCAAACCAGCACGGCCGCAGCCGGGAGCCAGTCATGAGCAACGAGGTGCGTGAGCTCACGTATGCGCAGGCGATCCAGGAAGGCATGGCGATCGCGATGGAGCGCGACGAGCGCGTGTTCCTGATGGGCGAGGACATTGGCGTGTATGGGGGCGCGTTTCAGGTCACGGGTGACCTGTATCAGCGCTTCGGCGCTGACCGCGTGATGGATACGCCGATCGCGGAACTGGGCGGCGCGGGCATCGCTGTCGGGGCGGCGATGACAGGATCGCGCCCGATCTACGAGTTCCAGTTCTCCGATTTCGCGACGCTCGCGATGGAGCAGATCGTCAATCAGGCCGCGAAGATGCGCTTCATGCTCGGCGGGGAAGTGTCGGTGCCGCTCGTCATGCGCTTTCCGGCGGGCTCGGGAACGGGCGCGGCCGCGCAGCACAGCCAGAGTCTCGAAGCGTGGTTCGCCCACGTGCCGGGTTTGAAGGTGATCCAGCCGAGCACGCCGCACGATGCCAAGGGCCTGCTGCTCGCCGCGCTGGAAGACCCGGACCCGGTGATGATCTTCGAGCACAAGTTGCTCTACAAGAGCAAGGGGCCGGTTCCCGAAGGCTGGTACACCGAGCCGATCGGCAAGGCCGCGATCCGGCGCGCGGGCCGCGACGTGACGATCGTCGCGACATCGATGATGGCGATCCGCTCGCTCGAAGCCGCCGCGACGCTCGAACAGGAGGGCATCGACGCCGAAGTGATCGACCTGCGCAGCGTGCGGCCGATCGATCGCGACGCGATCATCACGAGCATCCGCAAGACGTCGCGGCTCATCTGCGTGTACGAAGGCGTGCAGCAACTGGGCATCGGCGCCGAGGTGGCCTCGATTGCGTGCGAGAGCGAGGCGTTCGACTATCTCGATGCGCCGGTGATCCGGCTCGGCGGCGCGGACTGTCCGCTGCCCTACAACCCTGAACTGGAAAAGGCGGCGGTGCCGCAGGTCGACGACATCGTCGCGGCGGCGCGGCGCGCGGTTCGAGGGAGGGCCTGACATGCCGACAGAGGTGATCCTGCCGCGCGTCGACATGGACATGACCGAAGGAATGATCGCGGCGTGGCACGTGAGCGAGGGCGACGAGGTGCGCGAAGGCACGCTGATCTTCGAGATCGAGACCAGCAAGGCGACGATGGAAATCGACGCGCCCGCGAGCGGCGTGATCCGCCAGATCAGCGCGCCGGTCGGCAAGACGGTGCCGGTCGGCACGGCGGTCGCGTGGATCTACGCGAGCGGCGAAGCGCTTCAGGAGCACGGCGGGGCGGAAGGCTCATCGTCCGCGCAAAGTGAAGTGGAAGCATTCCCGCAATCCACGCCCGCAACCGCATCGGCTCCCTCGGACGAGGTCGCGGACGCGAGCCCCAATGGCCCCTTGCGCGCGACGCCAGCGGCCCGACGGGTTGCGCGCGAACGCGGGGTGCAACTGGCCGCCATCGCGGGCACGGGCCCGAGCGGAAGAATCGGCGCACAGGATGTGCTGCGCGCACCGGCGGACAAAGCCGCCCCCACCAGCGCGCCGGCAACGCAAGCCGCGCGTGCGCTTCACACGCTGTGGCTGCGCAAGGACACGGGCGGCGCGCCGCTCGTGCTGCTGCACGGTTTCGCCGCGGAGTTGAACAGCTGGCGTCCGTTCAGCCGGCGTCTCGGCGCCATCGTCGATCCGGGCCTCGGGATGCTGGCCGTCGATCTGCCCGCGCACGGCAAATCGTCCGGCGAAGCGGCCGGTTCGATCGACGCGATCGTGTCGGCGGTCGAGGAGACGTTGCTTGCCGAAGGCGTCGGCGACTGTCACCTCGTCGGCCATTCGTTTGGCGGCGCGATCGCGCTGGCCGTCGCTTTGTCGCGGGCCCGCGGGCGCGTGCGATCGCTGACGCTCATCGCGCCCGCCGGGCTCGGGCCGGAGTGCAACGGCGCATTCATTCGCGGCGTGACGCAGTCGACGCAGCGCGCGAGTCTCGCCGCATGGCTCAAGCAGCTTTTCGCGAACCCATCGCTGATGGACGACGCGTTCGTCGCCACCGCGCAGCAGCAACTCGAAAGCGCGGCAGTGCGCGAACGCCTCGCGCGTCTCGCCGACGTGTTTTTCCCCGACGGCACGCAAAGCCTCGACATGCGCGGCGCGCTGGCGCAGGTGAGTCAAGACGTGCCGGTGCGTGTCGTATGGGGATTGCAGGACCGCATCCTGCCGGCGCGGCATGCCGAAGGCCTGCCTGGCCGGATCGCCGTGCATCGCTTTGCCGGCACCGGCCACCTGCCGCAGGTCGAGGCACAGGACGACGTCGCGAGAATCGTGGCCGAAAACGTCGCGAGTGCATCGGGGGAGAGCGTCAGGCGCCGTTGCGCGGTAGGATGACGCTGCTTTAATTCGTCATACCCGCAGCCCGTGCCCCGCACGCCGCTTTCGGGATGGATGAATGGCAAAGGGAAGAGGACGTATCACCCGCGTTTTCCCCAATGCAAACGGAAGTGAACAATTGTAGTATCTAAAGTACAAGATGTTCACTCAAAGTGGATGTAGAGAGCCCGCCGTGAAACGGCGCCGCAGCAGTCGGGCGAGCGAAGGCTCCAGTCAGGAATCAGGAGACGACGATGAACTATGTGCGCGATGCACTGCTCGCCCTGGCGGTATTCTGGGCGTTGCAGCTGGTGGGTTCGCTGTATCAGATGCGCCGCTATCGCGAGGCCGTGCAGGATGCGGCGCGTCGCTGGCATAGCGGCTTTCTTGGCGTAGGCTCCTGCAAGGTCAGGCTCGGACGTGGCGCGGTCGCCATCGTCGTGCTCTCGGCCGACATGCGGGTCTGCCAGTTCCTCAGCATGTCCGGCTTCACGGTCTTCACGCGCTTTCAATCCCACCCCGGCTTCGAAGAGCTTTCGATGGACGCGTTCGTCGAGCGCCTGCATCGCGCGAAGCTGCGCGGCAGCATCGTGAAGGCCGCCATCGATGCGCTCGAGCGCGCGCACCGCGCCGCCGATGCGCCTCCGGGGCAGGCGTCGCAGACCACCGAAGCGCCGGCCTGATCCCCAGGCCGGCGGACTTCACCGCTTCCTGTTTTTCCGCTCTATCGCTGTTGCGTTCTGTCCGGTTCCGCGTGGCGACCGCCGTGTGGAGCTTTTCGCGATCGTTTCGGTTTATCTCGGAGACTGGCCATGTTCATGCTTGATTGGCTCACGCATCTCGCTGAAGGATTTATCGGCATCTTTAACGCCGGCGGCAAAACGTTTGTGGGTTTCGTCACGGGCATCCTGCCCACGCTGATCGTGCTGCTGACCGCGGTGTACACGATCATCGCGCTCGTCGGCGAACACCGGATTCAGGGTCTCGCGCGCTTCTTCTCGAAGAACGTCATCACGCGCTACACGCTGCTGCCGCTGCTCGCGATGTTCTTCCTCACCAATCCGATGGCGTACACCTTCGGCGTGTTTCTGGAAGAAAAGCACAAGCCCGCGTTCTACGACTCGGCTGTTTCGCTGTGTCATCCGATCACGGGGCTTTTTCCGCACTGCAATCCGGGTGAGCTCTTTGTCTGGCTCGGCGTGGCGGCCGGCATCACGAAACTCGCGGAAAACCATGCCGCGCCGTTTTCGATTCCCAAGCTCGCGTTGTTCTATCTGGTCGTCGGTCTGTTCGTGAATCTGCTGAAGGGGATTCTCACCGAGGCGCTGACCCGCATGCTGGCGCATCGGGAAAACATCAAGCTGTGAGGCATTGCCGTTACGGGCAACCGGACATCACAACATCGAGACAGAGGGGCATCTGAAATGGACACACGCGTATATAAAACCGTGCGGGTCGAACGCGGGCCGAACGGTTGGGGCGGTCCGCTCCTGATCCGGCCGACGCCGGAGCGCAACAAGATTGTCGCCGTCACCGGCGGCAACATTCCCGAACTGGCGAGGGTGCTGGCCGAGATGACGGGCGGCGTGCTCGTCGACGGCTTTCGCACGCCGCCGCTCGAATCGGAAATGGCCGCGGTCGTGATCGACTGCGGCGGCACCGCGCGCTGCGGCGTCTACCCGCGCAAGAAAATTCCGACGATCAATCTGACTTCGGTCGGGCAATCCGGCCCGCTCGCGCAGTTCATCACCGAAGACACCTACGTGTCAGGCGTGACGCCCGAGCATCTGACGAGCGTCGACGACGGCGAGGCCGCTGCTTCGTCGAGCAGCCCCTCGCGTGCGACGTCACCGTTCGGGGCGCCGGCTGGCGCGGCCGTGGTCCTCGAGGAAGCCGCGCAGCATTCGGGCGGCGTCGTCGGGCTGATCACGTCGATCGGGCGCGGCATGGGCGGCGTCGTCAACGTGCTGTTCAACAGCGGCCGCAAGGCGATCGACACCGTGATCCGCAACGTGCTGCCGTTCATGGCGTTCGTGACGATGCTGATCGGCGTCATCAATTCGACGGGGATCGGCACGGGCCTCGCGCATCTGCTGTCGCCGCTCGCCGGCAACATCATCGGCCTGATCGTGCTGTCGGCGATCTGCGGGTTGCCGTTCCTGTCGCCGGTGCTGGGCCCGGGCGCGGTCATCGCGCAGGTGATCGGCGCGGCGATCATCGGGCCCGCGATCGGCAACGGCACGATTCCGCCGCAGATGGCGCTGCCCGCGCTCTTCGCGTACGACACGCAGGTCGGTTGCGACTTCGTGCCGGTCGGGATGGCGCTCGGCGAGGCGAAACCGGAGACGATCCGTATCGGCGTGCCGGCTGTGCTGATCAGCCGGCAGATCATGGGGCCCATCTCGGTTCTGATCGCGTGGGCCGCGAGCTTTGCACTCTAACTGCTGTCCGGGAACGAACGAGAATGACCATGCATTACTACAAGACTGTGATTTCAGAGGTGGGTCCGGAAGTGGGCGATCTGCTCGAAGGCGGCGTGCTGATTCTGTACGCACACGGCGCGCCGCCGGAACTCGCGGAGGTGTCGGTGCTGCATCGGGTCGAAGCGGCGCACGAAAACGCGCCGCAGGTCGGCTCGCAACTGCGTATCGGCGAAGTCAGCGCGTTCGTGACGGCGGTCGGGCCGACGGCGTGGCACAAGGTGAATGAACTGGGCCACGTCGTGATCAACTTCAATGGCTCGCCCGCGGCTGAGCGCCCCGGCGAAATCTGCGCGCAGCCGGTCGATGTGGCCGCGCTCCTCGCCAGCATTCGCAGCGGCGCGGTGATTGAAATCGCGGATCTGTGACGCGTCGCGGCGAATGCGGTGAGTTCGCCGCGATGCGTGCGTGGTATGAAACATGGGCTGTGAGATACGATTAGTCAGGAAGGTCTTGCCATGCTGGAAACCGAAATCGTTGTGAAGGTGAGCGAAGGTCTGCACGCGCGGCCGGCGACGCAGTTCGCCAAACTCGCGAAGGAGTTTTCCTGTTCGCTGCAGATTTTTCGCGGCACGACGAGCGCCGACGCGAAGAGCGCCGTGAAGCTGATGCTGCTCGGCATCAAGCAGGACGACCAGATCCTGCTGCGCGCCGACGGTTCGGATGAAAGCGTGGCGCTGAACCGGTTGCTGGCGTTTCTGTCCGAGCCGTCGGCGGGCGTTCAGCCTGCAAAGCCGGCGCAGGCGCAGGAGGCTTCGGCACCGCTCGACGGTTCACCCACCGGGTCGGCTGAACCCGTCGCGCCCGGCGCCGTGCAGCCCGTGCGCGGCGTGCCGGCCAGCGAAGGCCTCGCATGCGGCGAGGCCTTCGTGTATCTGCCCGAAGCGCTTCGGGCGACGCGGCAGTTCATCGAGCCGCACGAAGTTGCCACTGAACTCGACCGCTTTGGCGTCGCGTTCGCCGGATCGATTGCCGCGCTCGACCAGCAGTTCAAGACGATGGGCTGTCACGAGGATATCGTCGAAGCGCTCGCCGACGTCGCGCAGAGCGACGAGTTTTCCGGCGCGGTGAAGCAGCGTATCGCGTCGGGCTGGGATGCAGCGGCGGCCACGTTGCAGGTGGGCGAGGAACTCGCGGCGTCGTTTCTCGCGATGGACGACGAATACCTGCGCAGCCGCGCCGACGATATCCACGGCATCACGCGTCAGGTGGCGTTGCGCCTGCTCGGCATGGAAGACGTGAGCCTCGCCTGTCTGTCGAGGCCGTGCGTCGTGCTCGCGGCCGACCTGAGCGCGCTCGATTTCGCGCGCGCCCAGGTGGCGAATATCGTCGGGCTCGTCTGCACGAAGGGCAGTGCGACGTCGCATCTCGCGATCATGGCGCGCTCGCACGGCATTCCGGCGGTGCTCGGCCTGCCGGTTGACGAAGCGGTGCTGCGGGGCGCGACACGCGTCGCGCTCGACGGTGCGCAGGGGCAGGTGTGGCTCGATCCGTCGCCGGACGTGGAGGCCGGGTTCGCGACCCGCATCGCGCAGGAAAAGAGCCGCCACGCGGCGTTGAGCGTGTATCGAGACGTCGAGCCCGTCACGCGCGACGGTCGCCATGTCGAGATCGCGGCGAACCTCGGCTCGCTCGGCGAGATCGACGCGGCGCGCGAAGCGGGCGCGATGGGCGTCGGCCTCTTTCGCACCGAACTGCTGTTCATGGACCGTCGCACGATGCCGGACGAGGACGAGCAGGCCGCGATCTACACGCAGCTCGCGCAGGCGTTTCATCCGCGGCCGGTCGTGATCCGCACCCTCGACGTGGGCGGCGACAAGCCGGTGCCGGGCATCGTCTTCCCCGAGGAAGACAATCCGTTTCTCGGCTGGCGCGGCGTGCGGATGTGCCTCGACCGGCCCGACGTGTTCATGCCGCAGTTGCGCGCGGTGCTGCGTGCCGCGACGCTCGGCAACGTGCAGGTGATGATCCCGATGATCGACGACGTCGACGAGGTGCGTCGCGTGAAGACGCTGATCGCCACGTGCGCCGAGGCGCTTACGCGCGAGGGCATCGCGTGGGGCCAGCCGAAGCTCGGCATCATGGTCGAGACGCCGGCTGCCGCGCTTACCGCCGATCTGCTCGCGCAGGAAGTCGATTTCTTCTCGATCGGCACGAACGACCTGACGCAGTATGTGATGGCTGTCGACCGGATGAACCCGGATCTGGCGTCGCTCTATCGCACGGATCATCCGGCCGTGCTGCGCGCGATCGGCATGGTGTGCGAAGCGGCTAGAAACGCGGGTATCCCGGTTGCCGTGTGCGGTGAGGCGGCCGCGAGGCCGGAGATGATTCCGCTTTTGATCGGTCTCGGTGTCAGCGAATTGAGCATGAGCCCCTCATCGGTGCTGCGCGCGAAGAAGATCGTTTGCGAGCTTTGATGCCGTGGACGGCGGCGCTTCGGGTGTGCGCTTAATGCACAAATATGGTGCAACGCGTGGCATGATTGCACCAATATGGATCATTTGGTGAGCTACTGAGTCTTCAACGAAGTGCATCGCGCGTTCGCGCCTGAGCGGACAGCGTGCGTCTTCTTCACCCGACCACTCGACGATTGCGCGGCGTGCGAACCCGGCAGAGGCGCTTGCAGCCTCGCTGCGAGAGACATGGCGCAAATCCGCGACGTCCGGATTCCGCTCGCCCTCCCGGGCTCGCTCGTGCGTTGTGCCGTGCGTGGCGTGGAAATTGCATGTCCCCTCCCGGGGTCATTGGCGACTCCGATGCATCGAATTTTTGCTGGCTGCCTGTCGTCGGGCAGTCGTCAGGGACAACGGCGTCCCGAAGCGTGATTCGCGCTGACCGGGCAACCGGTCGCGCGCACGTTTCGGGGCGCTTTTTTTTGCGCCGGCGAAAAGCCGGTGCGCGCGGTCCGTTGACGGGTTTCCGGATCTGGGTCCTCTCACGCTTCCTAAATGAAACAGCAGACACAAACACGCCACGAAGACGTTTCCGGGCAGGTGATCGGTGAGCTCATCAACCTGTCCGGCCGGCAGCGGATGCTCTCGCAACGCATCGTGCTGCACGTGCTGCTCGCTTCGCACGGCGACAGCGACGCGCTTGCCGTCGTCAAGGATTGCCTCGCCACGTTCGCGGCGGCGCATGCGGACCTCGTGAGCGGCAACGATCATCTGCCGGGTGTGTTTTCCGAGGCGCTGCGTCAACTCTACTTCGGCACACATCGGGCTGACGAACGCATCCAGCAGTTCATCGCGCATGTGAATCACGCCGTTGCGAGCCTCGAGCAGGATTCGACCGGCGCGCGCGAGGAAACCGGGGCGCTCGTCGCGCAGGCCACGCCGCTGCTCGAACTGCTGCAGGCGATCACGCTCGCCTACCAGCACGAGATGCGCGGGATCGAGATGGCTTCGCTACGACGCCAGAACGAGATCGCCGAACAGCTCGGCAACATCTCGATGCAGGCGAATATCGTCGCGTTGAACGCGCGCATCGCGGCGGCCCGGGCAGGGCAGTTCGGCAGGGAGTTCGCGGTGATCACCACCGTGCTCGCCGACATCATCAAGGAGATGGACCAGCTGATTCATAGCGTCGTCGATACGTCCGGCGCGCGTGACGCATCGGGCCGGCGGGGCGCGCCTCGCCAGGAGCCGGTCGCCATGGCCGGCTGATCCGGCTCACCATCGTGGGATTGAGCATGCACAAACTGTTATCTGATTTTTTCCGGTCATGTGATGCCGGTGAGCCGTCTCGCACAGCAGTGGACAACGAAGTTGCGACGCACGCCGCGGACGATGACGAACGGGCGTTGCGGCACACCGCGGGCCTGCGTCCCGCCAGTTTGCGTGGACCCAGGCGGCGCGCGCAGTCACGGCATCACAGAAGGGATTTCTCGCGGATGGGGTGAGCTTGCGGCGAGGGTGCCGCTGAAGAATTCGCGACGGCCCGAAGCGTGAGTCTGCTCGCGCATTGTATCGAGCAGCTTCGGGCGGGCAAGGTCATACGGCCACGCGGCCGCTATACCGGGCGCCCACCTTGCAGGTGTGATCAAAAACGATAATTGACGGACGCGAGCGTGTTGATTTCAGTCCTGCGCACGGTGATCGGACTCGCCGCGGCATAGTGCTGCAAACGCCCAACCGTCATGGCGACCGAGCCAACCCAGTGCTTCGAGAAGTCGTAGCTGACGTAGCCGTTCAGATGCACGTCCCGGATACCCGCGCCGGTGTTGTAGGCGGGCAGTCCGGAGGCGGCGCTTTGCTGGCTCGATACGCCGAAGAAAGTGCGTGTATAGAGCGCGTCGGCCCACGTGAAGCCGGGTCCTGCCGAGAACATCCAGCCGCCCACTGGCACCGACGCGTAAAGATCGGTGACGGCGGTCTTGCCCTGGCCGTGTCCGGCGATGTCCTGATACATCGCGACCGAGCCCGTGAATATCCAGATCGTGTAGTCGGCGAAAAGCTTCAGTTTCGGGCCGCCGTCCACATTGCCGAGTCCGCGCAGATGCGGGTCGTCCTTTTCCTGGCGCGACTGGAAATCGAAACTCAAGGCGGCGCCGACGTGGTAGTCCTCGCTGCGTATCACGTTCAGGCCCAGAACGTCGGGGCCTTGCGAGAAGACCCGGTCGTCGTAGGAGATGTCGAGCGCCGGATACGGAAAGACACGCAGATCGCGCGCGCCCGGATACGCCGGCGTGACGACCATGCCCGGCCCGAACGCGACCTTCCATTTGCTGGCCGGCGGGGTGCTAATGCTGTTATTGGGCACAACGGATGCAGTATCGTCAGCCTGAGCACCAGCCTGCGCACCGATTGCATAAGTCGCCAGCGCAAGCGCCAATGCCACCGTCGCGGCGCATCGTGCCGCGACGACAGGAGAAAACTTCGTCATCACGTACGCCCTTTGCCCAGCGCCGCGAGCTGGCGCAGGCGGCGCGCGAGCGCCTTCGATACCACTGGCTTTCCACCCGCGTCGCCGGTGCGGCTTGCCATTTCGCTCTCGCGCAGAAACAGCGCCGTTTCGCGCGCAACGATCTCGCGCTCGTTATCGGAAGTGATCATGTGATACGAGTCGTCGAGCCAGACCGTGCGCAGGAACGTCGACCCTATCGATGAAGCAACGAAGTGCGCATTGCGCGGGCTTGACGTTTCATCGTCGATGGCATGGATGATCAGGCAGTCGTTACGGATGGCGCTGACCTGCGACTGCACGCGCGCCGCAAGGCGGCTCGCCTGATGCAATGCAGGGAGCGAGATGGTCGACGGACCGACTTCGCTGAAGTCGTCGCGCTCCATCGCGCGGGCGATCTTTGCTCTCAACGCTTCGTTGCGCAGTCCAAAAGGCTTCGACTCGCGATAGCGGTAGCGCGAGCGCAGCGGCGAGTAGTACGCCCAGTTCAGCAGAAAGCGGTACCACGGAATCGCCCAGCCGTTGTAGGCGAGGGTGAGCGACAGCAACGCCACGGCTTGCGCCTGCGGGCGGCGATGCACGAGCGCAAGCGCGAGCGCCGCGCCGATCGACAGGCCGCAGATCGACACCCGTTCGTAGCGTCTGGCGAGCGCATCGTATTCACGCGTTGCCGCGTCGAGCCATTGCTCCATCGCCTGCTCGGGCGAGCCGGCGCTATAGCCGTCGAGCACGGGCGCGCACGTCGTGAAGCCTTCGTCATTCAGGATGCGCGCGAGGTAGCGCAATTCCAGCGGTGAACTGGATAGTCCGTGCAGCAGGAGCACGGCGTGTTCGTCGCCTTCGCTGAAAATCGTTTTGACGGAAGTTTTCATGTTCGATATCCGCCGTCAGTCGTCGATACGCAGCACGAGGAAATCGCCTGCGTGCGTCGTGAATCGTTCGCAGATACAGTCGACAAGCGCTGTTGCGCCGTCGCCCGCAGCCACCGTCGAGCCGCCCGACGCATGCGCGGCGCGCGCGCTGCCCCGGCGCAGCCGCACCCGATGCGGGCCTGGCCACAGGGCATTCGAGAGACGGCGAATATCGTCCGGCTCAACATCGTCGAAGCGAGGGCCGGGTGCGATTTCGGCCGGGGGAAGCGAAACGGCTCTGGCGCCGGTTGCCGCGCCGGCAGTTTCGCGGGCGTTGCCATCGCTCATCTGCGCGGGCGAACGCTCGAGCGCCTGGATCAGCACGAAAGTCTTGTGATACTGCGACAGATGACGCAGCAACCTGTGCGTTTCGTCGATGGCGCGGCGCGCCAGCACGCGCTCGTTGTCATGGCGCAATAGCATCTCGTAACGCGACTGCGCGACAGACGTGATCAGCAGCGCGCGGAACTGCGCGCGTCTTAACCGTTCGATGAGCGTAATGAAGACGAGCGCGACGAGGGGATACGACACGGCGAACAGTACGTCGTGCCGGTCAATGACGTCGAACGTTGCGTAGGGCGGCACGAACAGGTAATCGGCGATGCACAGACCTGCCAGCATCACGGTCAGCGCGGGTGCGAGGCCGAAGTAGTATTCGACGAGCACGGCGGCAAGGCTGAAAGCGGTGCCCGGCATGATGGGGCCGAGCAGCGGGTGCAACAGAAGACGCACGCCACTCGCGAGACACAGCGCGGCGAGTGCGACAAACCATCGTCGCGCCCCCCGAGGCGCCCACCGACGGGAATTTTGGACTTGCATAGGATGGAGTCGTCGCGGGATGACCGGACGTTATTTCAACTGTGGCCAAACGGGCCTGGGTCGCGAAAGATGCGCGAGTGAATGTCCAAAAGTTCAGGACGATATCACATGTAATTTCTTGTAATACTTGGATCTTTTCAGACTTCGGCATGAAAAAGACACGAATTCGCGCGTTTTGTGTGCGCTAACGTTTGCCTGGAGACGGCGAATTCGTCCGTTCAACCAGCAGGGCGGGTCAGGGAAGAAAAAAAAGAGGAAGAGTCGTGACTCTTCCTCTTTCATCGCGCCTTGAGCGGCGTCCATCAGTCATAGAGCACGGCTGTGATCTTGGGATCGTTCATGTTGCTCTTGTCGTACCAGTAGAAGCCCGTGTCGACTTTCTTCGGCAGTTTCTCGCCCTTCAGCGCCTTCACCGCGGAGTCGACGACGCATTTGCCGATACCGATCGGGTTCTGCGTGATGGCGCCATACATCAGGCCTGAAGTGATGTCGTCCTTTTGCTCCTTGCCGGAGTCGTAGCCAATCAGGACGAGCTTTTTGCCCGATTCCTTGACGCCGATCGCGGCGCCTTCGGCCGATCCTTCATTCGAGCCGAAAATGCCCTTGAGATTGGGGTTCGCCTGGATCATCGTTTTGGCGATTTCCGCCGACTTCAGATGGTCGCCGCCGCCATACTGGACCGACACGATCTTGATGCCCGGATGCTTCGCCTTCATCTCGTTCAGGAAGCCGTCGCGGCGATCGATGCCGGTGCGGCTCGTCTGGTCATGCACGATCAGGCCGACCTCACCGGAATTGCCGATCGCCTCGGCCATCTTGTCGGCGGCGAGCGCGGCCGCGGCAACGTTGTCCGTTGCACACGTCGTCAGCGGAATGTTGCTGTCGACCCCCGAGTCGAAGGCGATGACCGGTATTTTTTCGGCCTGTGCCCGCCTCAGCAGCGGAATGGCCGCCTTGCTGTCGAGCGCGGCGATGCCGAGTGCCTGGGGTTTCTTGGCGAGCGCGGCCGAGAGCATGTCGATCTGCTTGTCGACCATGGCCTCCGTTTCCGGACCCTCGAAGGTGATCCTGACGTTGTGCTCCTTCGCCGACTGTTCCGCGCCGGCTTTGACGGCCTGCCAGAACTGGTGCTGGAACCCTTTCGAGATCAGCGGGATATAGACATCGGCCGCGTGCGTGATGCTCGTCCCGCCAATGAGCGCGCCGACACCGACCACGACACTGATTAGTTTTCTTTTCAACATGGTGTATCTCCTCCTAAAGTGGGCTATCAACCTTCAGCCATTGGGGGAGCCCTGGGCGCTCCCTTCCTTGATCTCGTCCCGTGTGGCGTCAGCTTTTCCTGCGTCGCAAAATATCGGCATAGACGGCGAGAATGATGATGAGGCCCGTCACCACGATCTGCCATTCCTGGGCGACCGACATGATGCGCAGGCCGTTGGTCAGCACGCTCATGATGAACGCGCCGATGATCGTGCCGAGAATCGTGCCCGAACCGCCGCTCAGCGAGGTGCCGCCGATGACGACGGCGGCGATCGCTTCGAGTTCATAGCCCTGGCCTAGCGCCGGCTGGGCCGAATTCAGGCGCGACGCGATGAGCAGTCCGGCGACGCCGCAAATGGCCCCGCTCACGCCGTAAATGGCGATCTTCCACCGGTCGACATTCACGCCGGAAAGGCGCACCGCTTCTTCGTTGCTGCCGAGCGCGAACGTGTAGCGGCCGAGCGCCGTGCGGTTGAGCACGATCGAACTCACGATCGCAAGGAAAAACAGGATCAGGACCGCGTTCGGAACGGGCAGGCTCGGCAGAAAATGGCCGATCAGCGAATCCTGCGAGATCATGTAGAAGTTTTCGGTGTCGGTGAAATAGATCGGCTTGTCGGACGAGACGACGAGCGACAGTCCTTTGAGCAGCAGCATCATGCCCAGCGTGGCAATGAACGGCGGTATTTTCATTTTCGCCGTGAGGGTGCCCGAAATGCTTCCGCAGATCGCGCCGGTCGCAAGCGCGGCAATGACGCCGATCCACATCGGCAAATGCCAGAAGGTCAGAAACACGCCGCAAATGACCGCCGTGAAGGTCATCAGCGTGCCGACGGACAAATCGATGCCGCCGGTGATGATGACGAACGTACTGGCGATCGCCAGCACGCCGTTGACCGCCGTCGCCTGCAGAATCCCGAGCATGTTGTCCATCTGCATGAAAGCAGGCGACGCGAAGCTGAAAAATGCCAGCAGCAGGATCAGGCTCCCGAAAGCGAGGAGCTTTTGCAGCGCGGTCGGCGTGAAGATGCGGGCCCTGAAGCCGGACGACCGTCCCTGATTAGCCAGCGTCGAAGTGTCCGATGGCTGTGTCATAAAATTTACCTCTCGAGGTTCACGCTGCTTTTAAGGTCTCGCGCTGGGTTGCCAGTTGCATGATGCGCTCCTGCGTCGCGTCGACAGCTGGGAGCTCGCCGGTGATGCGGCCCTCGCACATCACGACGATGCGGTCGCTCATGCGCAGGATTTCCGGCAGTTCCGACGAGATCATCACGATCGCCTTGCCCTGTCCGGCGAGCGAGCGCAGGAGCTTGTAGATTTCGCTCTTGGCGCCGACGTCGATGCCGCGCGTCGGCTCGTCGAAGAAGAGCACGTCGCAGTCGCGCTCGAGCCATTTCGCGATGACGACTTTCTGCTGGTTCCCGCCGGAGAGAAGCCCGACCTGCTGCGTCGCGGAAGGCGTGCGAATGGAGAGCAGATCGATGAAATGAGACGCTGTCCTGCGTATGCGCGCGCGGCGCAGGAAAAAGTTCAGCGACAGGAATTTGCGCAGGTTGGACATCACGATATTCGACTCGACGTCCATTCCCGTCGCGAGGCCAAATCGCTTGCGGTCTTCGGAGAGATAGCCGATGCCGTGCGCCACGGCGTCGCTCGGTTTCCTGATCGCTGCTTTCACGCCGTGTACCAGGATCTCGCCGGATTCGACCGGATCGGCGCCGAACACCGCGCGGGCGACCTCGGTGCGGCCCGCGCCCATCAAGCCGGCAAAGCCCAGTATCTCGCCTTTGCGCAGCGTGAAGCTCACGTCCTTGACGAGCGCGCCGGCGGTGAGATGTTTTACCTCGAGCGCGACCTCGCCCGTGTCCTTGTCCGCGGTGCGCGGGGTAGGCGCGACGTCGGTCAGCGTTCTGCCGACCATCATGCCGATGATCGCCTCGACGCTCGTGTCCCTGGCGGAGACGGTGGCCACATATTCGCCGTCACGCAGCACGGTGACCCGGTCGGCAATCTGCTTGAGCTCATCCATCTTGTGTGAAATGTAGATGATGCCGACGCCCCGATCCCTCTGCTGGCGGATGATGCGAAAGAGCTCGGCGATTTCGGCGTCGTTCAGCGCGGAGGTGGGCTCATCCATGATCAGGACGCGCGAATCGAACGACAGGGCCTTGGCGATCTCGACCATCTGCTGGCTGGCGACGGTGAGCGAGCCGACCATCGCGCGCGGGTCGAGACGCAGGTGCATGCTGGTGAGAATCTCGCGCGCCTGCGCGTTGAGCTTGTCCTCGTCGAGGAACAGGCCGAGGCGTCCTCGCGGCTCGCGGCCGATGAACATGTTCTGCGCGACGGTCAGATGATTCATCAGCTGCAGTTCCTGATGAATGATGCCGACACCCATGGCCTGCGCCTCGCGGGGGCTCATGAACTCGACTGGCTGGCCGTCATGGAGAATATCGCCCGAATCC
Organism: Paraburkholderia sartisoli; assembly: GCF_900107685.1. Taxonomy (GTDB): domain Bacteria; phylum Pseudomonadota; class Gammaproteobacteria; order Burkholderiales; family Burkholderiaceae; genus Paraburkholderia; species Paraburkholderia sartisoli. Next base: position 591,511 of record NZ_FNRQ01000001.1, read on the forward strand.
CGGGTGTAGACGCCGGCGAGGATTTTCATCAGCGTCGACTTGCCAGCGCCGTTCTCGCCCATCAGCGCGTGGACTTCGCCGGCCATGAGCTCGAACTGGACCTCATGAAGCGCCCTCACGCCGGGAAAGCTCTTGCTGAGCCTGTTGACGGAAACGAGCGGGATCATGGTGCGGATACGACGACGATTGCGCGATGCACACAGGCCTCATCGACGAAGCGGGCCGCGAACGCGCAGGGCGTACGCCGCCATTCAGAACGGAAGACGCAACGAGAAGCCAGACCCATTGCCGAAGCCCCTTTATCCAGTCTGCAGCGATCCTGCGATGCTGCACAACAGTGGTTCCGTGTACGCATGTCTCATTGTGTGTGGCGTCGCCGCAAAGGCGTCCACGTCACGCACGCTCGGGTGTTACCCGCCACCGGTCGCGGCCGGCGCGGGTCACTATGGTTCAAAAAGATCCGACCTTTCGCTCGCGGACCGGTGCAACTCGTCGACGACCTGATCGAGATGCTCATGCATCGCGTTCGCCGCCATGTCGGCGTGGCCGTTGCGAATGGCCCTGAAAATACACTCGTGCTCCTCGAGCGTATGCACGAGCCGCTCTGGACTCGCCACCAACCGCCTCGCACGATCCAGCGCGTTGCGCGACACCGCGACGATTTCCTTCACCCGCGGCTGGTTGATCGAGTCAAAGAGGATTTCGTGAAAGGCCAGATCCAGTCCATAAAATCTCAGGCGCTGGCCGCTCGTGACCGCTTCGCGCTGCTGGTCGAGATTGAGCGCCAGCGCCTCCAGCGTCGCGGGATCATGCATGAGCGCGACGGTGCGCACCGTTTCGACTTCGAGCGCGCTACGGATGAACAGATGCTGACGGATGTCCTCGAGAGAGATGGGTTTGACGCGCGTGCCGCGCTGCGGCAACACTTCGACGAGGCCCGCATGCGCAAGCCTCGCCAGCGCGGCGGAAACCGGAAAGCGTGACACGCCCATCCGTTCGCAGATCGCCAGCTTGTCGATCATCATTCCGGGTTCCAGCACCAGCTTCACGATCGCTTCTCTCAGCGTCTCCTCGACCGCGTCGGTCAGACTGCCTCGTTCGCCGCTCCTGATCTTTTGCAACGCACCATACGGGTTGCCGGCGGCACTCGCTTCCACGGATGAAGAGCTCACGGCGCGCTTGATTTGCATTGAAGATGCTAGCATGCTAGGAGCCGGATTCAGCGTTGTCAACGCGGGCGAACGCCAGGAGCGCTACCGGTTCGTGAGCGCATGTCGCGATCGTTTGCACGAGGCCGGTCCGTCTTCGCTGGCGGGCGGAAGTCGACAATCATTGCCCCTGGAGGGTGCAAAGATGACCACGATCACCAGGCTGTCCGTTCGGGACATCCGGTTTCCCACCTCGCGTTCACTCGACGGCTCCGATGCGATGAACGCCGCGCCGGATTACTCCGCCACCTACGTGACGCTCGAAACCGGTTCGTCGAAGGCGCTCACGGGCCACGGCCTCACCTTCACGATCGGGCGGGGCAACGAAATCTGCGTGAGCGCGGTAGAGGCGCTCGCGCCGCTGGTCGTCGGCAGAACGCTCGAGGATATCGCCGCGAACATGGGCGCTTTCTGGCACGCGTTGACTTCAGATAGCCAGTTGCGCTGGATCGGCCCGGACAAAGGCGCCATTCATCTGGCGACGGCCGCCGTCGTGAATGCCGCGTGGGACCTGTGGGCCAAAGCGGAAGGCAAGCCGGTGTGGAAGCTGCTCGTCGACATGAGTCCGGAAAAACTCGTGGGGTGTCTCGACTTCCGCTATGTGACCGATGCAATCACACCCCATGAAGCCATCGCGATGTTGCGCCGCCATGCGCCGACCCGGCGCGAGCGCGAAGCGGAAATGCTCGCGCACGGCTATCCGGCCTATACGACCTCGGCCGGCTGGCTCGGCTACGATGACGACAAGATTCGCCGGCTCGCGCGTGAAGGCGTCGCCGAGGGCTGGACGCATTTCAAACAGAAGGTAGGGGGCAATCTCGAAGAGGATGTGCGCCGGGCCCGCATCCTGCGCGAAGAACTGGGCGTCGACCTGAAGCTGATGATGGATGCGAACCAGGTGTGGGACGTCGATGAAGCGGTCGCGAGCATGCGGCGCCTGGCGGAATTCGATCCGTGGTGGATCGAGGAGCCCACGAGTCCCGACGACATTCTTGGCCATGCGGCCATCCGGCAGCGGCTTTGGCCGATTGGCGTCGCGACGGGCGAGCATTGCCATAACCGCGTGATGTTCAAGCAACTGCTACAGGCGCACGCAATCGACTTTTGTCAGGTGGATAGCTGCCGCCTCGGCGGCCTGAACGAGGTGATCGTCGTCCTGCTGATGGCGGCGAAATACGGCGTGCCGGTGTGTCCGCACGCGGGCGGCGTCGGCCTGTGCGAGTATGTGCAGCACATTTCGCTTTTCGACTATATCTGCGTGTCGGCTTCGCTGGAAAACCGGGTGCTCGAATATGTGGATCATCTGCATGAGCATTTCGTCGATCCAGTGCTGATCCGCAACGGGCGTTACATGCCGCCGCAACGTCCCGGCTATAGCATCGAGATGCATGCGGCTTCGCTCGATCAGTATCGCTTTCCCGAGGGGCCGGCCTGGCAAAGCTAGTCAACTCCAGCCGGCGGCTGCCGGCTGGTCTTGCCGATGCATCAGTCGAAGGGTTGACGCGTCAACGGCTGTCCGTCATTCCGGACCAGCCGGGCAGATACCGGGCCTCGGGCGTGTGCGCCAGGGTCTTCGCCTGATCGAGTGCCTTCGCAAAGCTTTTGCTGATCCGGCTATCCGGTATCCGCGGGCGCAGAAAATCGGCCCACAGGAATTCGCTGAAGGGCGTCGCGTCCTTTGCGAAGCCGCCCACCCGGCGCAGTTCGCCGGCGAGACTCCTGTAGGGATCGTCCGTGAGCCCGGTCACCATCTTCGGCAGGTGTTCGTAGTCGTATCTCGAGCCGTCTGCACCGAACGGATGGACCCACTGGTTGTGCTCCATCATGCGCCAGAAGATCGTGTTGTCCAGCCACGACAGATCCTTCAGCAACATCACCTTCACTTCCTTGACCCCTTCCTCGAATAGCGCGAGCCCAAGGTGATGATGGTCGACGATGTAATAGCGCTGTTCCGGACCCAGCACAGCGGGAAACCAGTGCGCGGCAATGGCCTCGCCGCGCGCCTTCTTGCCGAGTGTTTTCCAGTGGTCGCGCTTTTCGGTGACCTCGCGGTAACCCACCGTCATCTGTGTGGGACGCAACGCGGCGAGTTTCGCCGGAACCAGGTGAACGTCGGAACCAGGGACCATGATTTGCCTCGTGAGAAGGGTGAGCGGCAACAATAGCGCGGATCATTCGCGCCGTACAATTTCGTACGCGATGCGAGTGCGGTCATACCCCGGAATCATCGAGGCGATACAGTTCGTGCGCCGTCCGCGCCGGCAAGCGCGGCAGCGGTGACGGCTTCGATGCCGCATGCGTGTCGACGGCACCTTGCACGCGCCTGTCCGTCACCGGATACCCCTTTCACTTTCTTTCAGAACGCATGGCTGGTTCCTCGCTGCCCAAACCAAAGGTCTCGCCCCATCTGCGCTGGGTCGCTTTATGGGGACCTGGACTGCTTGTCATGCTCGCTGACTGCGATGCCGGGAACGTCGTAACGGCGGCGCAGGCCGGCGCGCAATGGGGGCTTCATCTTCTGGTGGTGCTTCTCGCGCTCATTCCCCTGCTTTACATGGTCCAGGAGCTCACCGTCCGGCTTGGCATTTTCACCGGACAAGGCCACGGCGAACTCATCCGCTCGAACTTCGGCCCGCTGTGGGCATGGGTATCGGCCGCCGGGCTGGTCATTGCCGTGCTCGGCTCGCTTGTGACGGAGTTCACGGGCGTCGCCGGCGTAGGCGAGATGTATGGTGTCTCACGGTCCGTCAGTTTGCCGCTTGCCGTCGTTGCCCTGATAGCTGTCGTGCTCACCGGTTCGCATAAACGCGTGGACAAGGCCGCAATCGCCTTTGGGGCCTTCGAGTTGACGTTTTTCGTCGTGGCGTGGAAGGCGCATCCGGACATCCACGACCTGTTCCGGCACATGACTCGCCTCCAGCCCGGCATGCGTCAGTCTGGATACCTTGCGGCTGCGCTGATCGGCGCGACGTTCAATCCATGGATGGTCTTCTATCAGCAGGCGGCGGTAGCGGACAAAAAACTCACTGCGCGAGACTACACGGCGGCCCGGGTCGAAACGGCCGTTGGTGCGGTCCTCACGCAGCTACTGACGGGGGCGGTTCTTGTCGCGGCGGCGGCAACGCTATCGGGACATGGTGGACAACACGCCCTGCAAAGCGTGGGCGAGATCAGTGTCGCCCTTGCAACCGTGGTGGGCCCCCACGCTGGACGCATCCTTTTCAGTGCAGGTGTTCTTGGCGCGTCGATGGTGGCGGCCATTGTCTGCTCGCTGTCCCTGGCGTGGGGGCTGGGTGAAGTGGCCGGATACCGGCGCTCGCTCGAAGACCGGCCCGCAAGCGCGCCGTGGTTCTACGGGGTGTATGTGGCGACCGTTGCCGGTAGCGCTTATGTCGTCTGGCTGGCGCCGAACCTCGTTTCGCTGAACGTCGCCGCGCAGGTGGTCAACGCGTTGATGCTGCCACTTGTGATTGGCTTGCTCATCGCGCTTGGCGTCGCCGCGCTGCCTCGCCAGCATCGGCTTCGCGGAGCTTACTTGTGGCTTGTCTGCGGCATCGCGGCAGTGGTCTGCGTAGCCGGCGTCCTTGGCGCGGGCCTCGGCTTTCTTTCGTGAGAAGCGCGCTGTCCTGTCGCCGGGACAAAAATGCAGGGTCGCTTCGCTGCGCTGAGAAACCATGGTTGTCGGGATTCCTGCGCTTCGATATCTCCTCGCCGTGTACTGCTTCATGCAAAGGGCACGCGCATGCTTCCCGCTCACGCCCGAAAGGACAAACCCCCACGCTCCGAAATACGTGGGGTTCGCCAGCAGGCCGAGCCTTGATGACCTCGGGGTTCAACTGTCCGAGGTCATGCGTCGGTGTCATCGGCTCGAAGTGCGCGAATCACGGTGAAGAATTCACCTCATATTTCGACGCGCGAACCCAGTTCGATCACCCGGTTCGCGGTTAGCTTGAAATAAGCCGCAGGGTTGCCGATGTTGTGCGCCATCACGCTGAACAATCGCTCGCGCCACACCGGCATGCCCTTGCCTCCGGTCGCCACCACGGTGGCATGACTGAGGAAATAGGACACCTGCGCCGGATCGACCGCGAGGCCCTTCGGCTCGCAGTCGCGCAGCGCCTGCGGCAGGCTGGCCTCGTCCTTGAAACCGTACGCCACGATGATGGTGTAGCAGTCGTGCCCCAGCGACGTGATCGTCACGCGCTCTTCGCGCGGCACATAGGGCACATCCAGATTCGCCACGTGCATGAACAGCACACGCTCGTGCAGCACGTGGTTGTGCGCCAGATTGTTGATCAGCGCGTGCGGCACGGTGTTGGGGTCGATGGTCAGGAACACGGCGGTGCCGGGTACGCGTATCGGTTCCTTCGCGAACAGGCTGCCCAGGTACCTGGGCAGCGGCAGCGCGCCGGCATGGATGCTGGCCTCCTCGATCATCAATGCACGGCCGCGGTGCCAGGTGGACATGACGGTGAACATGATGGCGCCCAGCAGCAGCGGGAACCAGCCGCCATCCACGAACTTGAGCAGGTTCGCCGAGAAGAACGCGAAGTCGATGACGAAGAAAAAGCCGGTGGCGAGCACGCACAACAACCAGTTGTAGTGCCACGCGTAGCGCACCACGTAAAACGTGAGGAAGGTGGTGATCATCATGGTGCCGGTGACCGCGATGCCGTAGGCCGAACCCAGCGCCGTGGAGGAACCGAAACCCAGCACGGCGCCCACCACGGCGATCAGCAGCAGCCAGTTGATGGCGGGCACGTAGATCTGGCCGACCTCGCTTTCCGAGGTGTAGACGATGCCCATGCGCGGCATGAAGCCGAGTTGCATGGCCTGCCGGGTCATGGAAAACGCGCCGCTGATCACCGCCTGCGACGCGATCACGGTCGCCACCGTGGCCAGCAGCACCATCGGGAACAGCGTCACCGAAGGGAAGAGGTGAAAGAAGGGGCTGTCCACGGCGCTCGCGTCCGACAGCAGCAGCGCGCCCTGGCCCAGGTAGTTGAGCGCCAGCGCGGGTAGCACCAGGGCGAACCATGACAGCCGGATCGGCGGCGCGCCGAAGTGGCCCATGTCGGCATAGAGCGCCTCGGCGCCGGTCAGCGCCAGCACCACCGCGCCGAGCGAGACAAAGGCCACCCAGCGGTTGCGTATCAGGAATTCGAGGCCCACGAACGGGTTGAAAGCGGCCAGGATGGCCGGCGCGCGGCCGATGTTGAGCAGTCCCGACACCGCGATCACGCCGAACCACAGCACCATCACCGGCCCGAACACCGCGCCGATGCCGGCCGTGCCGTGCCGCTGCATCAGGAACAGGGCGATCAGCACGACCAGCGCGATCGATACCACGAACGGCTTGAGCTGCGGCTCCGCCACCTGCAGCCCTTCCACCGCGCTGAGCACCGAGATGGCCGGCGTGATGACGCCGTCGCCGTAGAACAGCGCAGCGCCGAACACACCGGCGAGCAGCAGCCCGCTGCGCAGGCGGGGCCGGTCCATCACCGAACTGGAGGCCAGCGCCAGCAGCGCCATGATGCCGCCCTCGCCGTGGTTGTGGGCGCGCATGATCAGGGTCACGTATTTCAGCGACACCACGATCACGAGCGACCAGATGATGAGCGACACCACCCCCAGCACATTGGCGCGGGTGAGCGTCAGCCCGTGGCTCGCGTCGAACACCGTGCTCATGGTGTAGAGCGGACTGGTGCCGATGTCGCCGAACACGATGCCGATGGCGGCCAGCGCCAGCCTGGCCATCGACCTGTGGGGGATTTCCTCGACGTGGCCGGCCCTGGCGCCGGCTTGCGGACCTGAAGACGATTCCATGAATGCCTCCTTCCCGGTCAGACGGTTCCACCAGCGAACGCCGCGCCGGCGCGCAAGCGCCGGGCGGCCGGGCCGGTCACGTGGATTCTTCCGCAGTGGGCTGATCAGCGGCCAGCCTGTCGAGATAGCGTACAGAAGAAAGGGTAGGTCTCAAAGCGTTCTTCATGGGCAAACGCGGTGGCGCGCTCAGCCCCAGCTTTCGGCCGGGAAGCGCCAGACAGGAAAATCAGGGGCGGATTCGCACGGAAAAGAGCGGGCGTGGCAATCTCATTCCAGCGTGAACTGTTGCCGCACGACGTGAATGCACGGCATCGCTTGCCGCAGGTGTCCGTTCTACCCGACGCTCGCAACCCATTCACCGTTCCGTCACGCGTCGCTTGCCGCGATTGCGCGCGAACGGCGGCAGCCTGCTGACTCAGGATGCGAATTCCTGTGCGCCGCGGAAAAGCATCCTGTCGGCGAACCAGACCGCCAGCAGCGTCGCGCCCATCAACGGAAACACCATGCCGAGCAGCACGAGGCCGGTTTTCCAGCCGCGCATCGGCGGCGCCGCGCGCTCGCGCGACGGCGCGCCAGGCAGGCGCTGCGGGCGGCGCATCCACCACATCACGCAACCGGTTATCGCCATGCCGGCAAGTCCCAGTGAGATCGCCGCGCACAGGATCTGATTGGCGACACCGAAATAGCGCCCCATGTGCAGCGACGTGCCGTATGACACCGCCTGCGAAACCGCGCCGTAGTCGCCGTAGCGGATGTCTTTCAGCACCGCTCCGCTGTACTGGTCGACATAGATCGTGCGCTCGGCTTTCGGGTCGGCGGGGAAGTACGAGACCGTATAGACGCCGGTGGGCGACGTCGGCAGCGCGATGTCGTAGCCACCCGTCACGCCGAGCGACGCCACCCGCATCACCACGCGATCGAGCGACAGCGCCTGCGTCCCGTTACGTTCGGTGGACGCCGGCACCTTCACGTTGCCGACCGCCCATGGCGTGGAAGGCAGCGGCAGGTCGTCCATCACCATGCCGGGCATCGATTCCATCTTCGACCCCGATGCGTCGGGCGCTGCATGTGTGTGCCCGGCGTGTTCCGCATGATCGCCGGGCAGCGCGGAGCGCAACGGCAGGCCGCCCCATGAGCCGGCCGGCGCACCCAGGTTCGCACGGGTTGCAAGCGCCTTGAACTGCTTGCCCCACGACCCGGACCACGGCAGACCGGTCAGCACGAACGCCACCGCGCCGAGCGCGAGCCAGGCGCCCATCACTGCGTGCAGGTTCTTCCATAGCGGTCGGCCCTTCAGTGTGAAACGCGGGCGCAGTGCGGCGCGCAGGGTCGTCTTCTCGCGCGGCCACCAGAGCGCGACGCCAGTGCCGATCATCACCAGCGTCCAGCATGCGGCCAGTTCCATCAGCAACTCGCCGGGCTTGCCGAGCAGCAGCTTGCGATGCAGCATGCGGTCCACCTGCATGAAGCGGCGCTCGACGCTCAGCGTGCCCAGAATTTCGCCGCTGTAGGGATTCACATAGACGCTTTGTCTGTCGCCATCGCGAAGACGGAAGACGAATTCGGCGCTGCGATCGGGCGTCGTCGTGATCGCAGCGGTCACGGCCACGGCATCGGCCGGCATCGCCGTGCGCGCCTTCGCGAGCAGCGCGTCCTGGTTGAGTCGTGGCGTGGCCTGTGGTTCGACAACCAGCCGGTGCGGGTAAAGCAGCGGCTCGATTTGCGGCTGGAAGCAATACAGCGTGCCGGTGATCGCTAGGATCACCAGAAACGGCATCACGAAAAGTCCCGCGTAAAAGTGCCAGCGCCATAGCGTCCGGTAGCCGGCGCTTGCCGTGCTGACGGATGAAGCTGTGTGTTGAGCCGTCGTGGTGGACATTCAATCCTCCTGGGTACAAGTCATTGATCGTTCATTTCGAGCAGCGCGGCGCAAGGGGCTACCTGAAGCCGCGCAGGCGTTCACATGCGCAGCTTCGCTTCGACGTAGAACGTGCGGCCCGGATACGGGTGGTAGACGAAGTAACGTTCATCGAACAGGTTGTCGACGCCGATGCCGATTTCACTCAGCTTCGTTGGCCTGAAGGTGAATTTGGCGTCCGCGACGATGTACGAGCTCGTGCCGCCGAACACGTCCGGATTCGTGTCCGTATTGGTCAGCGTGTTGTATTGACGGCCTGAATAACGCGCCGCAAGCGTCACTGCCGAGCGTTCGTCGATGTGATACGTCGTGGCGACGGTCGCGCGCCACAGCGGGATGCGATAAAAATACTTGCCGACGCTGGCCGGATTCTGCGCATTCTCGATGATCTTCGATTGGGTCCAGGCCACGCTCGCCAGCAGATCGAGCCCATGCACGAACACGTCCTGCCCCTGATAGCTGGTTTCGACGCCACGCGAGCGCACCTTGCCGATGTTCTGGAAGTTCGTCACGTTCGGGATCACGGTCGTATCGGTCTGGCTGAAAATCGTGTTCCTGACATCGTCCTGGAACAGCGAGAAGCGGAACAGTCCGTTCCAGTGCGCCCATTCGGCCGTCAGTTCCTTTGACAGATCGTCTTCGGGCTTCAGGTTGGGATTGTTGTTGACGATCGCGGAGCCGTTGATTTGCCCCTGAAACAGTTCGCCGACGGTCGGAAAGCGATACGCGCGGCCGATCGATGCGCGCAAGGTCAGGTCGTCGGTGACGTCGAACGATAGCGAGGCCTTCGGCGAGAAGTGATGCTGGTGTACGTCGGCTAAAGGGATCGTCGTGGCGGACGATGCCTGCGAACCGTCATACGCCTGCCAGTCCTCATAGCGCACGCCGTAGACGAACTTCCAGCGCGGCAGGAAACGCCACGCGTCCTGCGCGTACACAGCCTGCGTTTGCGTCTTGCCCCTGAACGCGTTCGCAAAAGTCGTGGCCGCTCCGTCGCGCCAGTTCAACGTGTTGTAGCTCTCGCTGTCGAGGAAGTAGTTGTCGTAGTGATAGCCGAAGCTCAGCCAGTGATTCGCGAGCCCCGCCTGCGGCGAGGCCGGTGTGTAGGTGGTTCTGAGGTCGAGCGTCTTCCAGCCGGTGCCGTCGCCGAAAATCACGGTGCCCGCGCCGTTGCCAGGGATTCCCGAATTCGCGGTGCGCGCGACGCTGTTGCTGATGTCGTAGTACGACGCGATTGCCTCGCCGTTCCAGCCGGTCTCATTGCGCGTTTTCAGCGAGACGCCATACAGCCAGTTCTCGCTCTGTCCGAGGCTCGGTGCAAGCGCGGCGGCCGGGATCGTGTACTCGTAGCCGCCGATGTCGACCTTGCCGCTGTAGACGGGGTTGCCGTTCGCGTCGCGCAGGAACGTCGAGGTCGCGCTGTTGTACGTCTGGTGCCAGTAGCCGAGCGTGAAACCGGCTTGCAGCGTCGGCGTGAAGTCGTACTGCATCTTCAGCTTGAACTGGTCCTGGACCGTATGCTCGATGCCCTCGCCATTGACGCCGAGCACGGCGGTCGGCGCGTTCGTCTGGTTGTTGTAGAAATAGGCGCCGGTGACGGGCGTGTCGCCGGCCTTCGCGGGCGTGCCGGACTTCGCGAGCGTCGCGAATTGAAGCGGCTGGCTCGTGTTTTCCAGGTGATTCACGCCAAGCAGATACGAAAATTTGCCGATCCGGTCACCGATCGACGCGCTCGCTTCACTGCCGTTGAAATTCTGGTTGACGCCGAACAGACTGAAATGCTGCGTGAACGCCTTGACGTCCGCGTCGGCTTCGAACTTCTTCGGCATGCGGGTGCTGATCAGCACCGTGGCGCCGAGCGAATTGCCCGGGTACAGCGCCGAAAACGGGCCGTAGATCACGTCGACCTGCTGGATGTCTTCCGGGAACACCATCGACCAGCGCGGTGGAAACGAGTAGTTATTGCCAAGCAGGTTGCTCAGCAGCAGGCCGTCGGCATAGACGAGCCCGCGCGCGCTTTGCGTATTGCTGGTGCCGCGCACGGCGATGATCGAGTTCAGGTCGCCGATGAAGCGCTTGCGCACCGCAAGATTCGGCATGTACTTCAGCACGTCTTCCGTATTGGTGACGTTCCAGTTCTCGAACTGCGCGCGCGTGACGGTCTCGACCGAACCTGGCAGATTGGGATCGACTGCGGGCTGTGCCGCGCCGCCACCGCTTGCTGCGGCGCTGACGGTGACCGTGGGCAGCGTCGTGTCGGCGACGGCGTCGCCCGCATGCGCGATCGATGGAATGAAAGAGAGCGGCAACAGGCCGAGTGTGACGTGACGCGCGCGGCGATGCGCGTTGGCGCAAGCGACCACGGACAGTCTTCGCCATGCGAAGTTGAACATGAGCATTTCCTTGATGCGTTGGACGAACGATCGCGAACGCGGTTAATCCGCGCGTTGGGTCTCGCGATCGAAATCAGCGGCGATCAGGAAATGACGGGGGGATCTCTTGGACGCCCGGACGGAAACGCACCGAGCGGCGTGAAGCGTGTGGAGAGTACGGGCGGCGCGGCGCGTGCGATCTCGAACGACGCGACCGGCGCGAGCGACGCGACGCCAGGTACCGCCACGTGATGCTCGAGCAGATGGCAATAACCGCAGGCGCCGAACGCATCGTCATGGCTCAGGTGAACAGGCGCGGGGCTCGCTTGATGCAGTTGCGTCAAGCCTTGCGGCTGAAGCGCCGAGCACAGCGCCGCGACCGGCTCGTTCGCGCGTTCCGCTGCCAGCACCTGGCTGACAACCGGCGCGAACACGATGAGCCACATGGCGATCAGGCCAAGCCATGCGGTCATCCGGTTGCGCGGGCGTAGTGTCATGATGGTGAGCGTAAAAGACGCGCAGCAGTCTAACATCGCACGTCCATCGATTCCAGCCTCCGAGGGATTGAAGCGGCCAGTCGCCAGGCGATGGTAGTGGCAGTGGCAATGGCAATGGCAATGGCAACGCCGGATGCGGTCCTACGCTTTCGGGGCATCCGCAAATGGCGGTTAACCGGTCGCCGCGGGGATGCTGTGACCGAGTGTCGCGGCGACGGCCAGCGCGAGCACCAGCAGGACGGCCTCCATCGTGAGCAGTCGCATGAACGCAGGCAGGGCAGCCGGATTGCCGGCGCGCATGTGTCTGAGATGGACGAAGCGATTGATGGCCCCGATGGCTATCGCAACAGTCACGATAATCACCTTGGCTTCCAGCAATTGGCCCCAGAGACTGCTGGTCAGCGGCGCGAGTGTTCCGCCCAGCCCACGGTACGCGTTCATGAGACCCGTCGCGATCGCGATCAGGAAGGTACACGTCGCCACGTTGGACAGTCGCGTCATGTTCGCAGCGGCGTCCGGCTCGGCCGTCAGTATCCGGCGCAGCGGCCAGGCCGCCGTGATGACGACGCCCGCCCATCCCGCGGTCGCCAGCAGATGGACCATATGCACCAGCTCGGCAGCTGAAAAATCCCCCGCATCGGCTGCGTGCGTCGACGCGGCATGGGCAAACGCGACGACGACCAGCGCGGCCTGGAGCACGTCGGTCCAGACCGCGTGCCGGTGAGCCGGCCGTGGCGCAATCGTCGCGAGCAATGCGGTGATGCCGGCAGCCATGCCGATCAGCCACATCAGCCCGAAATGGGAGTGCGCGATGACAAGCGGAATCGCGGGTAACGCGTCGGCGAGTGTGCTGCCGGACATCGCGCTTGCCTGCAACGGCAGATAAAGCGTCTCTACGACGATCCACGCCGCAAGCGCCATCCGCACGATACGAAGCCGCTCCGAACCGCCGGAGCCGGCACCAATGAGCACCGCGCCCATCGCAAAAGCAAACGCGATGTCGGCGCCGGCGGCCAGCACGATCTGGGCGACGACAAGCGGATCGAACGCCTGTTGCATGCTATTTCACGTCGAACGTGTAGTCGCCGTGCGTCCGGTGCCCATCGGACGCCACGGCGACCCAATGCACGGTGTAGTGCCCAGCCGCCAGGGCGGGCAACGCAACGGTAATGATCGCGGGCTGATGCGCGTCGACCGTTGCCTTCGCCGTGTTCATCTGCTTGCCGGCGGCATCGGTGATCGTCAGCGAACTGAACGCCGGTTCGAGCGGCCCGTCGAACGTGATCTTGACGGTTGCGGGCGAGGCGACCGTCGCGCCCGCACCGGGCTCCTGATGTTGTGGAAACACGTGTGCGAAAGCGGCGCTGGCGAAAACGAATCCCGCGATCAGAAGCGCTGCGCCTGCCCTGGCCTGACGCCGGATTGCTGAGTGCTGATGCATCGTCGACTCCTTTACTGGAACAGCGGTTTGCCGATCGTCGTCGGTGCGACGTCGTCGAAAAAGATGTGAGCCTGGACCAGAATGCCCACGTGCGAGCCGCTCGCCCGGTTGACCGGAATCTGCGCCTCGACGCCGAACTGCCCGTAGCGGTTGATCCAGATGAAGCCTGGATTGACGGTCCCCGTCGTCTGCCCCTGGCTTCTCGAAAGCGGAATCTCGACAAGCGGGATGATGCTCGCGAACGGTTGCGGCAACCCGATGTCATGCACATGCTGCTGCAGATACGGGAGGCTGTACTGCACGGTGAAGCCATAGTTGAACGCGTTGGGCTGTCCGGCGCCCGTCGTCAGCGAAGGACCGGCCTCGCCGGTGATCGCGACCGGACGCAGGTACGCGAGCGAATCGGGCAGGTCGCCGAAGCCCTTGCCGGCGAAGATCGTCGGCGAAACCGTCGAGAAACTGCGTGCAATCGCGTGGCTGCCGGTTCCACCGAGTTCGGCCCTGACGCCGACCGACGTCATGAATTCATGCGCCTCGTTGACGTACAGCAGGTACTTCAGGCCCACGTCGAAGTTGTCGAAGCCGTGGGCCGTCGGGTTGCTCTGCATCGCGTACGTGCCGCCGACCGACACGGCAAGGCGTGACGTGACCAGCTTGTCGTATTCGAAGGCGAAGGTATTGACGCTCTGGTCGCCGTTGTCGCCGGGAACGCGCATGTGCCCGAACTGAAGATTTGCCTCATCCCCGACGCCGGGGTCGTCGACGGCCATCGTCGAAGGAAAGACGCGGTCGCCCGCGATCGCGTGGGCGCGGGCGGCGCACGGCGTGAACAGAACGGCGCCGTAGAGCGCCGAAACGAGTGTTGTGGCGAGCAGCGGTTTTCCGCGGCGCGTTGAGAGGATGTGCATGACTTGTCCTGTGATCGGATCGTGGCAATTCCGGCGCGTGTCATTTTTCAGGCAGACGCATGCCGGCGGCGCGATACAACCAGTGCATCGCGCGGGCGATATTCGAATCAGGACAAAACGGGCGGGGCGCGAGGCTGGGCGGAGGTGAGCGACTCAACGCGGCGAACACTCTCGAAACGCGTGGCGACGCGATGCTGGACGGCACGGACCGTGACGGCGAACAGCGCCGTCACACTGGGTATCACGGGCATGTGTGCAAGCAGGCCGCAATAGCCGCAATCCTGCCCATCCGATATCAATGGATGATGATGCTGGCCGGCGTTGTCGTCCGGCGCCACGTATTGCGTCGAAGGCACGCCGCAATACGCCTGCGGTATCACGGCACTGTCGCGGTTTGCCGCGAGCGTGTGCGAGATCGTCGGGGCAAGCGTAGTCATCAGGATTGCAAGCAATCCCAGCAGGCTGCCAATCTTCTGATAGAAGCGACTCAAGGTGCGCCCGGCGATCTGGTGACAATTCCGTGCGGATTATGCCATGCGTTACGGCAGCCGCGTATGGCCGTGCGGGCGCCATATCGATGGCGGTGTATGTCTTCGCGAGGCGGCGGGCGGATCATCGTTCACGGCGTTGCGCTAGACTGGCCGGGTCCTGGAGAGGTGTCGTGTGGCTGATCTGAAATCCATGCTGGTTCGTTCAATCGCGACGTGCGTGCTCGTCTGCGTGTCGTCGCTCGCGCACGCTGAAAATGCGACGGAGCCAGCCGCTACCGGCCATTCGCCGCCCGCTGAATTGTCCGCCTCTGCCGGCGCGCCATCGACGCAGCACTTCGTCGGCGACGATCCGGTTGCCGTAAGAGACGCCCTCGTAAAACTGCGCCTCATGGCCGAATCACCCTCGTTGAGCGACCGCGTACGGAGCCTGGCTCACGTCCCCGTCAGCGGAGCGCCGCATGACATGGATCTGGCGAAGGCCGGGCTCGATCGCGAACTGACCTTCGTTATCCCCGTGTCCTACGGAATACTGTACCGGTCGAATGCGCACCGGCTAACGGTCGACGTGGACCTCGCCGGCGACGACGTTCCTGGCCTGATCCAGCTGCAGAAGACCGTCACCGGACCCCGTGGCCGACACCTCGTGGTGGCGCCCGAGGCGAAGGCCAAAGGGTACGTCCAGCACATCGACCTCATCGAACTGAAGATCGGTGAGAAACACGAGACCAGCGTCAAAGGACACGTTGTACTCTCGCAGGCGCTCTTCGCCGAAACGACGGGAGACTTCGCGATCGTGCTG
Organism: Paraburkholderia sartisoli; assembly: GCF_900107685.1. Lineage (GTDB taxonomy): Bacteria > Pseudomonadota > Gammaproteobacteria > Burkholderiales > Burkholderiaceae > Paraburkholderia > Paraburkholderia sartisoli. The sequence goes on from NZ_FNRQ01000001.1 coordinate 606,971, forward strand.
AAGTGCAGCATCACGCCGCCGTATCTGACCGAGGAGCGCGAACACAGCGATCCGAGCATCGACGAACCCACCGATATCACCACGCGAACCTCGACGTTGCACGCGACGGTTCACGCCATCTGGCTGGTCAGCCCGCAGCGCGATATCGTGCTTTCGAAAAAGCTGCATCTGTCGAAGTAAGACGCGTGCGGCCTGGGTGTCCGCGGCCCGTATCGCGACCCCTGGGTGAAAGCGTGAATTCGTCACCCCGGAAACGGACGCGCCGCGCGCATGCGGGATCCGTCATCCCGCCACGACTGCCCGGATGACGAGCAGCAACCCCGCCGCGACAAAAATGACCCCGACGGCTCGCATTGCCCGCTCGCCGGACCGGCCGAGACGTTCGACGATGGTCGCCACCGTCACGACTGCCATCGCGCGCAGATCCATCACCCCGATGACGAAGAGGGCCGCCGTCAGTCCCGCGCAGCAGTAACTGCAGTGCAGGCCGAGCCGCACGCCGTGTCGCCACGCGGTGGCGGCGTCCGCCGGCAGCGTACGTCCGCGCCGCGGCGTCTCGCGACAGCAGGCAAGGTGACGCGCCTTCCATGCAGTGAACTGGAACGCACCGGCCGCGACGACGATCGCACCGGCCACGACCGGAACCGCACGCGAGAGCGCGGGCAGTTGCATCTCCAGCTGCGCCAGCGCGACGCCCACCGGAAAGGCGGCGATTCCGGATGCCATCCACACGGAGAAGTAACCCGCGCCCACCAGCGTGGTCAGCCGGGCGAGGCGCGCCTCGCCGGTCCTGACGACGGCCTCGCGATAGCGCCACAACATGGGCGCGAGAGACGGCAGCATCATCGCGACCGTCATCACGGCCCACATGCCGAGGAACGACGTCGCAACGCCGGGCCATGTCTGTCCGCACATCCGCATCCACGTCATCGACATCGTCCAGCCGCCGGGCATCGGCATTTCGCCCATCGCCGACATCGCCGCGCACCGGACGACCGTCACCGCCGCGCTCGCGGCGAAGAGCAGCGCAACGACGCCGAAGAACGCGTGCCGGGAAGCGCGGGGTGCGCGCCCCCGTGCGCACGTTGTGCCAGTTTCAGCCACGATCAGCCACGGCTTTGAGCGGCGCTTTTCGCGTACTCGTCGTGACGACGCCACCACACGCCCGTCTCGTTGCGCCCTTTGGGCGCGCGGTCGAGCCACTGGTACATGCCCCAGACGCCATCCACGCCGCGCGCATAGGTGGAATAGGTGTGATACACGACACCATCCTCGAGCACGAACGCGCTGATGCCAGGCCGTTCGCGCGCGTACGTTGGCGCGTCGGTGCCGCATGTCGCCGCGAATTCGGCGACGGGTTGCGGCACCGGCGTCGCGTCCATCGCGTGGCCGCCGCGCTGGTAGTTGTATTCGACGGTTCCTTCGCGCTGCTGCTCCTCGGTGAACGAGACATTGAAGTCGAAGTTGAAGTCGCCGCCGGGTGCGGACGCCCACGGAAACGTCCACCCCATGCGATCCTTGTACGCGCGCAGCTTCGCGAGCGGCGCGCGCGACACCGCCATCAGCGTGACGTCGTGATTCGCCAGGTGGACGACGACGCCTTCGAAGCTGTCCGCGATCGACGAGCAGGACGGGCATCCCGCCTTGTAGTCGGGCCCGAACATGAAGTGGTAGACGAGAAGCTGCGAGCGCCCCTTGAAGAGATCCACGAGCGTCGCGCTGCCTTCATCGGTTTCGAACCGGTAGGTTTTGTCGACCCGCACCCACGGCAGCTCCTGCCGCTGCTGCGCCAGCGCGTCGCCGCGCCGGGTGTATTCCTTCTCTGCCTTGAGCAGGTCGAGCCGTGCTGCCAGCCATGCTTCCCGTGTTGCAGTGGTGTGTTCCGTTGTCATGCTTTCCTCCGTCAGGTTTCCGGTGTCGTCCGGTTTCGATACGACGTACGGGTTGTGGGTCGTGATAGATTAGTTTCCGGACCTCGAACGGTGGGAGTGACAAGTGTGGCGGGATTCGTCCAGACCATGGATTCGTTGATCGCAGCCGCGGCGCGCGCACTGGCAGCGGGGGACCCGCTCGGCGCGCTCAACCGTGTCGCGCTGCGCGACGACGCGCACGCGCTCGCGCTTCGCGGCATCGCGATGGCGCAGCTCGGCGACCTCGTGCGCGCGAAAGCGCTCGTGCGGCTTGCCGCGCGCGCGTTCGGTCCGAGAGAGGCCGTGGCGCGCGCGAGATGTATCGTCGCCGAGGCGGAAATCGCGCTGGCCTCGCGCGATCTCGGCTGGCCCGCGAAGACGCTCGATGCTGCGCGGGCGACGCTCGAAGCGCACGGCGATCGCGTGAATGCCGCGCACGCCCGGTACCTCGAAGTCCGGCGTCTTCTTCTGATAGGGCGCCTCGACGACGCCGAGCGCACGCTCGCCGCGCTGGACCCTGAACCCTTTCCGCCTGCATCGAGAGCCGCGCACGAACTGGTCGTCGCGGGCATCGCGCTGCGGCGCCTGCGTACGAAACCGGCGCGCGCCGCGCTCACGCGGGCGGATCGCGCCGCGCGCCTCGCGGGTATTCCCGCGCTGATGGCGGAAGTCGAAAGCGCCTCGCGCGTGCTGGACACGCCCGCCGCGCGCCTCATCGCGCGCGGCGAGGAGAGACCCCTCATGCTCGAGGAGGTCGAAGCGTTGCTTGAATCGCGGACGCTCGTCGTGGATGCGTGCCGTTACGTCGTGTGTGACGCGGGCACGAAGGTCTCGCTCGCGACGCGTCCGGTGCTGTTCACGCTTGCCCGCGTGCTGGCCGAGGCGTGGCCGGAAGACGTGCCGAGGGATACGCTCGTCGCGCGGGCCTTCCGCGCGAAGTCCGCTGACGAATCGCATCGCGCGCGGTTGCGGGTCGAAGTCGGGCGGCTTCGCACCGCGCTGCGGGAAGTGGCCGACGTGAGCGCGACGAAGCGCGGGTTTGCGCTGACGCCGCGCCGCGCGCCGGAGGTCGTCGTGCTGGCGCGGCCCGTCGAGGAGGCGCACGCGACGGTTCTCGCTTTTCTCGCCGACGGCGAATCGTGGTCGAGCTCGGCGCTCGCGCTGGTGCTGGGCGCGAGCCAGCGCACGGTGCAGCGGGCGCTCGATGCGCTTTCGGCGGCCGGCAAGGTGCAGTCGTCTGGACGCGGCCGGGCGCGTCGCTGGATGACGCCGCCCGTGCCAGGATTCGCGACGACGTTGTTACTCCCCGTTCCGCTACCGAACGACTAGGATGGCCGCATGAACCGATCTACCGCTAGCATCATCAATGAATATGGACCATTTCCGGGCGTCGACAGCGTGGCTGGCGTGACGTACGACGGCCAGCAGGTCTGGTTTGCCGCCGGCCGCGCGCTGATCGCGCTCGACCCCGCGAACGGAAAGACGCTGCGCTCGATCGACGTCGCCGCGGAAGCCGGAACGGCGTACGACGGCCAGCATCTGTTCCAGATTGCCGCAGGCCGCATCCAGAAGATCGATCCGCTGACCGGCCGCGTGCTGTCCACGATTCCAGCGCCTGGCGGCGGCAATGATTCCGGGCTCACCTGGGCGGAAGGGTCGCTCTGGGTCGGGCAATACCGGGACCGCAAGATCCATCAGATCGATCCAGAGACAGGGGCGATTCTTCGCACGATCGAATCCGGGCGCTTTGTTACCGGCGTCACGTGGGTTGACGGAGAGCTGTGGCACGGCACCTGGGAAGACGACACGAGCGACCTGAGGCGAATCGATCCTCGAACCGGAGAGGTTCTGGAAACGCTCGATATGCCCGCTGGCGTGTTCGTGTCGGGGCTCGAGTCCGATGGCGGCGACCAGTTCTTCTGCGGAGGAGCGAACAGCGGAAAGGTGAGAGCCGTTCGTCGTCCCCGGCGCGCTCCCGCGGAGGGGAGCGACGCTGGCGTTCCGGCCGATTCCACCAGCGGATGATCGAAGCCGAAGGGGCCCTCGCCGGAATGACGGCGATATAAAGAAAAACATCGCCCGCTCTTCCGCAACCCGGCACGCCACGCCAAGGGTCATCTTGTGCCCGGGATTTTGCCCTGGCCTGCCGAACCGCTCTTCACATGGTCGATGAAGGCACGCAGCTTCGGCATGATCTGCCGGCGGCCTGGGTAGTAGAGAAACACGCCCGATATCATCGGTGCGAACGGCTCCAGCACATGCACCAGTTTTCCGGCGCTCAACCCATCGGCGACCATCGGCTCAGGTAGCTGGGCAAGGCCCACGCCTTCGACTGCCGCGCCAAGCATGGTGGAATAATCGTTGGCGATGAGGGGGCCGGATACGGAAATCTCGATCGCGTGGCCGTTGTCGTTGAATGACCATGGCGCGAGCGCGCCGCTGGATCGCCGCCACCGCAGGCATGCGTGCTGGCGCAGATCGTCCGTGTGCTCCGGCCGGTCGCGCCCCGCGAAGTAGCCAGGGCTGCCGACAACGACGAGACGGAACGGTGGCGTCAACGGGACCGCGACCATGTCGGCGTCGACGAACTGACCCAGCCGGATACCGGCATCGAACCCTTCCGCTGCAAGATCGATCAGCTCCTTGCTTGCGGCGATCTCCACTTCGACCTCGGGATACGCCTGGCAGAAGGATGCAATCAGGGGTTCCAGCAGGATCGGCACCACCGCGCGCGGCACTGAAAGACGCAACAATCCGGCGGGCCGCTGGCCGAGTCCGCGCGCAACCTCACTGGCGGCGACAAGCTCCTCGAAGGCGGGCTTTGCGCGCGAAAGAAACCGTTCGCCAGCTTCGGTCAGGCCGACGCTGCGCGTGGTGCGTATGAAGAGCGCCGCACCAATGCGCGCTTCAAGTACACGCACCACCTGGCTGACGGCCGACGGCGTCACTCCGAGTTCCGCGGCTGCCCGGCGGAAGCTGCGATGCTGGGCAACGCTCAGGAACACCTCGACGCCGTCGAGCGCGCCCTGCCTGACTGTGAAGTTCTGCTTCATAGCCCGTCAACATTGTGATGAATAGTCGCTCGCGAGAGGCCATGGTACACCTGTGCCTGTCGATGAGGCGTCACGTCGATGCCCGCTCGACACGCTCACCGCGTGGTGTTCGGGGCCGCATTCACGAAGACCCGGATTCATATGGAGAACTGCTGATGACCGCCGCCGCTGTTCCCGCTGATATCGTCCCGCCGCGTCCTGCCTGGCGCAGCCTGCTCTGGCCGATTCCGTTGACGGTGCTGTGGATTGTGTTGATCTACTGGAAGCCGGTTATCCCGACGAGCGGCGTTCCGACCACAGCCCATCAGCTGATGGCCCATGGGCTTGTCGCGACCGGTTTGTGGCTCGGCCTCGAACGCACGGACCTGACGCCGGGCCAACGCCGCACGACCTGGCTCGCGGTCATGATTCCAGACACGCTCTGGTTCGCCGTCGCCTGGAGCGCGGCGATCAATGGCGTCTTCCGCACGGGCGCCTCGCCGTTGCCGTTGTTGCCGCTGGCGATCTTCCTGCCGGTCATGACCGGCGCGCCGCTGTTGCTGTTATCGAAGCGGGTGGGGCAGGTGCTCGATGCGATGCCGGCGACCTGGCTTGTCGCTCTTCAGCTTTACCGGGTATTCGGCGGCTGGGCTCTCGCCGCCTGGCTGCACGGGATGCTGCCGGGCGTGTTCGCGTTGCCGGCGGGAATGGGCGACGTGTTGACCGGCCTCTTCGCCGTGCCGGCGGCAATTGCCGTGGCGAGCGGTACGGCTCAAGGGCGCAGGGCGGCGATCGCGTGGAACATCTTCGGCCTTGCCGATTTCGCCGTCGCGATTACCCTGGGGATGATCACTTCGCCCGGCCGTTTCCAGTTGATCGTTCCCGGCGTGCCGGCGATCGGCGCTGGCGCCTATCCGGATGTGCTGACGCCTGCTTTCGTGGTGCCGGCCTCGATCCTGCTGCACGCGCTGTCGCTGCGCCAGCTGATCCGGCGCAGCGCCGGCTGATCTTCTTCCAGTCCCTGAATACGCCAGACAACACCTGACAGGAGGCAACATGTCACCGGAATTTATCTTCCAGCTGCATCTCGTTCTGGGCTATGTCGCCTGGCTGCTTTGCTTTCGCGTATACGTCTGGCCCAGGCTCAAGTCGATGGACCCATTCGAAGCGCAACGCGCCATCGCCACGTTGCACAGCTTCCGTTTCTTCGGGCTGGTCTTTATCCTGCCGGGTGTCGTCGGTCCCGATCTGCCTGCCAGCTTCGCGGTGTTCGCCGCATACGGTGACTTCGCAACGGGCGTTCTGGCGATGCTCGCGCTCCTCACGGCACGGTTACGCCCACTCTTCTGGTTGTTCGTCGTAGCCTTCAATCTGGTGGGGGTGACCGACCTCATCCTCGACTACTACCACGCCATCCAGTCCGATGTTCCTGCGCGTGTGGGAGAGCTGCTGGGCGCTACGTACGCGATCCCGGTCATCTACGTGCCTGTGCTGATGATCACGCATGTTTCCGCTTTCTATCTGCTGCTGCGCCCTCAGTTCAGGGTGGCCCGGAGCTATTGATCTTTCCATCAGCCATGCCATTGCAAAGCGTGGCCTGCTCCCGGCAGGCTGGCGATGAGCGAAGGACGTTTGTGCGCGCTCTTGAGCGCAATGCCGGGCGTCGCGATATCGGCCTGCCCCGCACGGAGAGCCGGCGCGGACTCACGGGTACACAAGAGCGGCGACGCGATTCCCTGGGACCGTTGCATGTCCCAGGAAATCGCGTCGCTCAGGTGCCGTGCTCCACTAGCGGCAGGGCGCGGCCATTCGCCTAAAAGCGCCCGTGATCGAACTCCGGCAGTACACGCGTTTCTTCAAGAGCGACCGAGTGCAGCAGTTCAGGATTCAGATCGAGCAGATGCAGGATCGTCGGCGCAACCTGCGTGGTCAGCACACGCTCGTCGTTGGTCCGTCCAGCGTGGTGGGCGTGGGGGACGTAGACCACGAGACCGAGATGGCTGTCGTCGGGCGCATTGCCGCCGTGCTCTTCGTCCTTGGCCTTGCTCGAGGTATAGATGACCCCCGGGTTCGGCTGGACGACGATGTCAGGCGTGCGGCCGCGTGCCGGATCGCCGAACCGGCCCGTCAACTGCGGGCCGTACAGGATGTATGCCTGCGGGCCGTCCGCGCAAATGCCGGGTGCGTTGCAGCTCAGGTTGTCTCTCAGGGTCTTCACGACCGCGGACAACTGGCTTTGATCGCGCAACCAGATCAGGCCGACGTCGTCGGTCTGCACGAAACCTGTATCGACGAGCCCCGTTCCGTCATTGAGGTTGCCGCTCTTCGTATTGTTCTGCCCGAAGTTGCCGTTCGGATCCAGATAGTTGCTTGCTTCAAGCAGTTTCGAGAGCGTGTCGCCGTTCTTCACCAGCTTCGAATGATCGCTCGGGGACTGCCCATGTTTCGCCGTGACGATGATCGCCGTCGACGAATAAAGGTTGCGTTGCTTGAGTTCGGACACGACGCGACCGAGGGCGTTGTCCAGATACGTAATCGCGTTCGTGACCTGCGGACCCGGCGTGAAGCTCGCATCCAGATAGCCGCCGCCAGTCGCGACCGTTGCTTTCTGCGCGACGCTCAATGTCTGGAAGTTGGCCCCGAACACCGTGGGCACGTCGGCGCTGGTCCGGCCTGTCGAATCCTTGCCGTCGATCTCATTGATCAGCGACTGCACATGGAAATTGTCGAACTGTTCCGTGTGCGTGTAGAGGTCGGTGTAGTTTGTGCCGGTAGCCGGATCAATCGAATTGATTTCAGTGCGTGAAAGATCGTCGACTCCCGTGCCGGACGGTCCATTGAGCCAGTCGTAGCCCCACGCGTGTTTGTCTGCCCAGGCGGTGCGGGCGCCTTTCACGTTGTGTTTGATCACTTCGAAGATCGTGTTGGTCTTCACATAGTTGTGCGGATAGACGGGCGTACAGACGCCATTGACCAGCGCATGCGGGATGGCCTGCGGATTGAACGCACCGCCGCCGTCGAGATGCGTCAGTGCGCCGCCGTTCTCGCCGTCGATGCCAGTGGTTTCGTCGAATACGACGTTCCAGCCTTGCTTGCCGGTGCAATGGCTGTCGGACGGGGCGTAGAGCGTGCGGTCATACGATACGTCGTAGAACAGGCCCGCGGATTTCGGCGAGCCACCGGTGACGAGCGCCGCGAGGCCCGGGAACGAATCCGAAAGACCAGGCGTATGTGCGTTGGTATAGGTCGTACCCGACCTGGCCAGTAACGCGAGATTCGGACATGCATTCGAACCGATGCAGCGCGCGACGTCCTGCTCGTGCAAGCCATCGAAGCTGATCAGCAGCACATGTTTTACCGACTCATGCTCATGATCGTGATCGTGTTCATCGGCCGCCGCTGCGCCCACCGAATACAGTCCGGCAAGCAGGACTACGCCTGCGCCGATGGCACTTTGTGTACGCTTCCATTTTCTGATCGTCTTCATGTCCCATCCTTTTTCAGGTTGCCGTGAAATATCCGGTAATCAGGGAGAGAATGTGCGGTGGAATTGAGTCGCCCGGATGAACCGATGCTTTCGGTTCCATAACGCACCGACGTTTCACGCTATAAACCAGAAAAATCCGTGTGATAGTGCGCAATCCTTAAGGTTTCGTTAAGGATTGGGTGACGAGGGGAAGGTTGCGATGAGGTAATCCATGGCTGGTGGCCCTGGCTTTCTCCGGCACATACGATGCGCCGGACGAAGGTGTCGCCGGGACATCGATCAGCGAAGAATCTGCGTGCGGTTCAACTGCTCCCCGGCCCTACGCAATCCCCGTGCCGGACCGGTTACGTTCGGACACACTTCGTTGCGAATCAGAATACGGCCGCCATCTACAATTCACGCACGGAGAAAAATCATGATCAGACTTTGTTGTGTCGTTGCGCTTGCGGCTGGCCTGTCAGGCTGCATTGTCGCTCCGCCGTACGGCTACGCGCCTGCGCCGGCCTATGGGTATGGGTATGGTTATGGGCCTGCGTACTACGCAGCGCCGTCCGTCGATGTCGGTATCGGTTTCGGCGGTTACGGGCACGGCTGGCGACGATAGCCTCATTGCCGCACCGGCTTCGTTGACGACCGTGTCGCTCGAGCCGGATACAGCGCGGCAGTCTTTAAGACGGTTCCGATCAATTGCACTGACCGGGGGTCGCTGCTGTTGAGAACCAAAAGATCGGCACCACAATGAACAGTTTCGATACAGCAGTCCAGGTCTTCCTGACGCACAACGCGTTCCACTCGGCGGCAGTGAATCACGCGATAAGGGTGATAGCAGGGCAGATCATATTCAAGGGCCTCGTCCTTATACCGGTGCTGTGGTGGATGTGGTTCAAACCGGATCCGCGCGGTGAATGGACGCGTGAAATGATCATCGCGACGATCGCAAGTGGTCTTCTATCACTTGCGAGCGGCAGGCTTCTCGCCTGGTGCCTGCCGTACCGGCAGCGGCCGCTCTACAACCCGGAATTGCACCTGAATTTCCCCTCCGTCGGCCTGCATGATGCCGTTGTGCGCACATGGAGTTCCTTTCCGAGCGACCATGCGATGCTATGGATGTCGGTTGCGACGGGCATCTTTCTCGTCTCCCGACGCGTCGGCGTGCTCGCGTTGTTGTACACCGCGCTCTTCATCTGCCTGCCGCGGGTGTATCTAGGCTTGCATTATCCGACTGACGTTCTCGCGGGAGCGGCCATCGGCATCGCCATCACGTGTATCGCGACGCGGGATTTTGTCAGAACACGTTTTGCAGGACCGATCCTGCGATGGATGAACGGTTATCCAGGGTTCGCCTATATGCTGGCGTTCCTTTTGTCTTTTGAGCTGGTCACCCAGTTCGATGAACTGTTTCTGCTCATCAGGGCTGGCTGGAAAGCAGTATGAACACATGAGGGGCGCTGCGTGGATGCCTGCCACGTGTCCATACCTCCCGGCAATGGCCGCCAATGCATGACTGACCCGCTGCCGGGGGCGTGACTCCGGATGTGCGGATCGCGACAATCCGTTCAGATCACTGGATTTTGTGCATTTGCCGCGAAGCTGATTGCACGTTGATTTCCAGCTAATCTGTATTGCTGATCAATTGATATCCTGCGACGTCGACAGAATCTGCCTCCACATCGCGCGATATCGTGCATCGGACGGCAGATCTAAAAGGCGGCCGGTCATGCGCCCCCGGATTTTTAAAGTCACACAAAGCCAATAGAAGAGACTCTGCGCCGGGTTGAAGTCGTGCCCAGGTAATGAAAATGTACATACTTGGTAAGTATGCGACGTAACCGGGGGAGGACAGCCCATGTCGAAAGAAGCCGTTTTTACGATGAAGCTCGAAGCTGAGTTGCGGGAGGAGTTCATGGCGGAAGCTGAAGCAATGCACCGGCCGGCCTCGCAGGTGTTGCGCGAATTGATGCGTGAGTTTGTGCAACGTCAACGCGCAGTTCGCAAATACGACGAGTTCCTGAACAGTAAGGTAGACGCCGCCCGCGCTTCGCTGCGGGCCGGGCGGGGTCGCTCGAGTGAAGAGGTCGAGGCCAGGTTTGCGAAACGGCGCGCAAGCGTCGCAAGCAAAGCATGAGGGTTGTCTGGACCCCGGAAGCCGAACAGGATCGGGATGACGTGTGGGAGTACATCGCGGCAGATAGCGTGTCTGCGCGTTGCGCGGATGGACGAATTGTTCAGCGCCGCTGCCGCGCAGCTGGCTGGGGGCGTCCTGGCAAGATCCCCGGGGCGGTTCAACGTGAGATTTTGGGCGCGTTTGATTGAATTGTTGTATCCGAAATGGGCGGGGCGTGTTCTATCCGAGGAACCCGAGGACGGTTGGGCGCTCGACTGGAGGATTGTTGGGGAGTTGAGGCGGAACCTTCGATCGTGATGCCTAATCCTTGGCGACGTTCTCCTGATCAGCGAGAAGTTCAGTCGACGGATGGGGCCCGTGACGTAATCGGCGCGCTTCGGGACGCGGCGAGGGACCGAGGTCGATCCGGTCACCCGGGTTTCTCGATTGCGGCGGAACGTTAGTCACCCTGCGGGCGGCGGCATAGACGCCCGGCCGATCACCATGCTCGCTTTCTTTGCTCCAACAGGACTTATAGCCAACACGCTGTTCAGCACGGGGGTGACATCAACCGTAATTGCTGGTAGCGTCTCCGCCTACAACCTGAAAAAAGTAACGAGATGGGCCGCTCGGCAGACTACACAATCCAGGGTTTCCTGTACCAGTTTAATCAGACACTCTCTGAGCTGCTGAAGGCGACGGATGACGCCGTGATTACTATCGAGGGCATTGTCGAAGACATCGAGGTGGCAAGCTTTGCCGGGACCAAAGCGATTCAGTGCAAATACCACGAGACGCAAGAAAACTACACGCCAAGCATTCTATATCACCCGTTGCTTCAGATGATGAAGCACTTCAAGTCCAATCCTGGCGCGAAGATACATTATCATTTATTTGCACACTTCCCCAATATTCCGGCGATTGGCATATCGGCGACGGAACTCAATGGTGCGCTCAAATCGAAAAACAAGGATTTGAAAGACTTGATCGCCGAAGTTGCTGGTGTTGATGTTGATGGTTTCCTGAAGGTATTTTCCATTTCTGTTACGCCGAAATACGATGAACTAATGGAGCAAAATGCTAGGCAGCTTGAGGCTCATGGCTTCAACAAGGGGGAGGTGGAAGCGCTATTTTATCCGAATGCCATTCAAATCATTGCCGATTTGAGTATCAAGCATGATGTAAAACTCAGAAAGATTACCAAGAAGGATTTTTTGGAGTGGTTGCGACGGATCAGATCCACAGCAGTATCGCAATGGACACTTGCACTGAAGACGCGACAGAAGGTCTTGGAAACGCGACGCAAGCAGCTTAAAGAGAACTTGAGTATGAACGTTCGTTTGCGTCACCTGGTCATATTTCCTGCGTTTTTGGGGCAGTTTGATGATCAGATCGTCCTCTTCATTAAATCGTTCATAGATAAATACCATTTCAAGATAACGCATACGCAAACGCCGCTTTTTGCACTGGATGTTGCGCAAGATGTTTTTGATGGAATTGCGGAGCGATTAATTGGGAAGGATGTGGTGCCAAATCACGGGCGGCCGGTAAAGACATTCTCTGAAGTTTATTTCTTCCGCGAACCGATGGTCCAGAAGGACAAAAAGGAATTTGCTCTGAGGTTAATTCGCTGGGGTGATTACAAGAATCTCGTATTCAAAACGAAGGCGGATGATTTTTTTGTTATTGGTGATGGAGACATCACGGGTGTAGATGTCAAGGACGTAAACCTTGAGATCCTTGGCGCTGAAAGGTTTGACGAAATCAAGTACATGATGGGGATGAGCAATGCCTATTAAGATTGGAGCTGTACTCTCGTGCGCGCCGGGAGCCATCATCGTTGCAGTGGATAACCTTGAAGTGTTCGAGAGAAACAAAGAGGCGTTGCAAGTTGGCCGCTTCTTGAGGATTGCGCAAGGCAATCTTGATTTCACAATTGCCACCATTCTGAACATTAAGGGCACAAACACCATTGGCTCCGATGGAAAGCCCATTTGGAGCTTTCAGATTGAGTGCCAAGCGATTGGCACCTTGGTTGAAGACAAGACGTTCGATCGTGGTAGTCTCCTTTTGCCGGTGCCAACTGAGCATGCATTCATTGCAGAAAGAGAGACTCTGGACAAGATGTTCTCAGCCGATAGCGATCACGATTTTCCGCTTGGCAAACTTTCAATGAACAAAACCATCGATCTGATGATCAATGGCAACAGGTTCTTCAGCAAGCATATTGCGATTGTCGGCTCGACCGGGTCCGGTAAGTCATGCACGGTCGCGAGCGTGCTGCAGGGTGTCGTTGGTATCGCCCAGCACAAAAATAGAAACAAGGGTAAGCAAAATAACTCGCATGTGGTGATATTCGACATTCACGACGAATACACCGCTGCGTTCACCCTTAAAGAAGAAGAGTCTTTCACTCTGAGTCGACTCGACATTGACTCTCTGCAACTTCCATACTGGTTGATGAATTCGGAAGAGCTGGAGAGCATGTTCATCGAGAGCAACGAGGCAAACTCTCATAATCAGGTTAGCCAGTTCAAGCACGCTGTTGTTTTGAACAAGGAAAAGCACAATCCGGGCGTTCAGGAGGTTACGTACGATACTCCGGTTTATTTCTCGATTAAGGAGGTCTACTACTTCATTGAAAACCTTAATCGCGAGGTTATCGGGCGGCTGGCCGGGGAAGACAAGCCTAAGCTGGTCGACGGAAGTTTAGTGTCCGACCGGAAGATCTATTTCGACAAGATCCACGATTTCGTTGCCAACTCCACCGCGGCTGCGACCAAAGCGACCAGTGGGCCATTCAACGGAGAGTTCAACAGGTTCGTTTCACGGTTGGAGGCGAAACTGGCCGACAAACGCCTCCGGTTCCTTTTGAACGCGAAGAAGGCTGACGGGCAGGCTCATGTTACTGCGGACTTTGAGACGCTGATGAAGCAGTTCATCGGTTACCTCGACAAGGCGAACGTTACCATTGTTGATTTGAGTGGCGTTCCTTTCGAGGTTCTCAGCATCACCGTCAGCCTGATCTCTCGCCTCATCTTCGACTTCTGCTTCCACTATTCCAAGCTTCAGCACGCCCAAGGCAAGCTCAACGACATCCCGGTCATGCTCGTTTGCGAGGAGGCGCACAACTACGTTCCACGGGACGACCACGTAGCCTATCGTGCGTCTCGAAAGTCCATCGAGCGGATCGCAAAGGAGGGGCGGAAATATGGCCTGAGCCTGATGGTCGTGAGCCAGCGGCCCTCGGAAGTGTCGGAGACGATATTCGCCCAGTGCAACAACTTCATCTCGCTGCGCCTGACGAACGACGCGGATCAGACTTACGTGCGGCGCCTCTTTCCCGACAACACCAACGCGATCACGGATATCCTGCCGAACCTGGCTCCGGGCGAGTGCGTGGTGGTCGGTGACGCCGTGCTGCTGCCGGCCGTGATAAAGATGCCGCTACCGGTCCCTGAACCACATTCGCAAAGCGTTGAGGTTCATAAGGAGTGGAAAGAACAATGGCGCGATATTGTCTTCGCGGAGGTCATCAAGCGCTGGCGAAAGTAAGAAGAATTGACTGCCCTGCGCTATCGACAGCTCAATTAGATAGTTGCTGGCATTGCCGCCTGGGCTAGTGTCCGCTTCTTGCCGGCTTAGGTCCGATGCGTATTTGGTAGTTGCGAGCGTTCTACTTGCCCGCTGGAGGTACGTGGCGTTCAGAGAATCCGAAGGTTCCGGATCTTGCCGATGGTTGGCGACCGGCTCAGGATCAGTTCAGTAATGTACTCTGGCAAGAGCGCGCGTAGGATGTTGGTGGGAATGCCGTCTACGAATTACGAAGGAACCTGAACGATGAATGCGTCAGGATCGTTTTTCAGACTGTGCTCGTAACTGACGCGGTAATCCATATGGTTATGCTGCGGCCTGCGGTGTGACGGATGGCTGATGTGGCGTTCGACTTGCAGCTTTTCAATGGCGAGCGGTATACGTAGGAAACCACTAAAATCTGCGAATGCTCCGCGCTGCCCGATCTCTGGGCGTCGCCACCGATCCCAATGCCGGCGCGGCAGACAACCGGTTTGGGGGCCACGGGGGGCGTTTTTCCGGAGGCGTGACGGTATACTTGACGCGGAAAACGACGGTATACCGTCACAATACCGTAGATTTAGCTGGATCTGGCAGGACGACCCTAGACGCTGATTTTCGAAAAAACGTAGTTATTTCAACGGCTTATGGTCGCCTGAGGCGCGCTGAGCATCCGCTCCACATACCGCGCGATCAGATCGATTTCCAGATTGACCTTCGAACCCGTGCGCAGGTTCTTGAGCGTCGTCACTTCGACGGTGTGCGGGATCAGGTTGATCGAAAATTCGCAGCCGTCGTCGCTATCCTTGACCGAGTTCACCGTCAGGCTCACGCCGTTCACGGTTACCGATCCCTTGAATGCCAGATAGCGGCCGATGTCGCGAGGCGCGCGTACGCGCAGTTCATGCGACTCGCCAACCGGCGCGAAATGCGTCACCGTACCGAGGCCATCGACGTGTCCCGAAACGATATGACCACCGAGGCGGTCATGCGCGCGCAACGCTTTCTCGAGATTCACTTCGCCCGGTTCACCCAGACCCGCGGTGCAATTCAGGCTTTCGCGCGACACGTCGACTTCGAACGAATGCGCGGTCTTCACGACCACCGTCATGCATGCGCCCTGAACGGTGATGCTGTCACCGAGCTGGACGTCGTCGAGATCGAGCGCGCCGGCTTCGATCTGGAGACGCACGCCCGCATCGCCATCGTTGCCGAGCGGCTTCACTGATTCAATGCGGCCCACGGCCGCGACGATTCCGGTAAACATCGTGCTGGTTCCTTTGCGTGTGTTCAATGCGAAGCGTCGGTGGCTTCGGGGGTGGCGGACGCCTCGGGCGGCGCGAAGCGCGCGAGAATCCGCAGGTCGTCGCCGATGCGATCGACGCCATGAAATCGAAGCTGCGTGCGTCCGGCGAGCGAGCTGGGCGCGACGAGGTTGAACATGCTCATCGAATCCATGCCGAGCAGGCTTGGCGCGAGATAGACCAGCAGCTCGTCGACGCAGCCTTCGCGCAGCAGCGAGCCGTTCAGCTTGTAGCCCGCCTCGACGTGCAGTTCGTTCACGCCGCGTTCGCCCAGCGCCTTCAGCATCGCGGGCAGGTCGACCTTGCCGCTCGCGTTGGCCATCTGCACGATCTCGGCGCCGCGCGCGCGCAGCGCCTCGGCGCGCTCCGCGTGACGCTCGTCGAGATTGCCGCAGAAGATCAACGTCGGTGCACCGGCCAGAATCTGCGCTTCCGGCGGCACGTCGAGCTGGCTGTCGATCAGCACGCGCCGCGGCTGGCGCGGCGTGTCGACGGCGCGCACGGTCATGCGCGGATTGTCTTCCTTCACCGTGCCGATGCCCGTGAGAATCGCCGAAGCACGCGCGCGCCACGCGTGACCGTCGGCGCGCGCGGCCTCGCCGGTGATCCACTGGCTTTCGCCGGATGGCAGGCCCGTGCGTCCATCGAGCGAAGCCGCGACTTTCATGCGAACCCACGGCCGGCCGCGCGTCATGCGCGACACGAAACCGATGTTCAGCTCGCGCGCTTCGTGTTCGAGCAGTCCGCAACGCACTTCGATACCGGCGTCGCGCAGCATGGAAAGACCGCGGCCCGACACCTGCGGATTCGGGTCTTCCATCGCGGCGATCACGCGCTCGACCTGCGCATCGATCAGCGCATTCGCACACGGCGGCGTGCGGCCGAAGTGACTGCACGGCTCCAGCGTCACATAGGCGGTGGCGCCGCGCAGGTCATGGCCGCGTGAGCGCGCATCCTTTAACGCGCGGATCTCGGCGTGGTCCTGACCGGCGGGCTGCGTGTAGCCTTCGCCGATCACCTCGTCGTTCTTGACCAGCACGCAGCCGACACGCGGATTCGGGTCGGTTGTGTACATCCCACGCCTAGCAAGCGCGAGTGCGCGTTCCATATGGACAAAATCGGTTTGCGAGAACATCGGCGACGGCCCGGGTAGAGGGGTTCAGGCCGCGAGCGCGGCAAACGCGCGGCGCGCGGCGGCAATCGTTTCGTCGATGATGGCGTTGTCGTGCGCAATCGACACGAAGCCCGCTTCATACGCCGACGGCGCGAAGTACACGCCCGCGTCGAGCATCTTGTGGAAGAACGCGTTAAAGCGCGGCACGTCGCTCTTCGTGACCTGCGCGAAGCTCGCGGGAATCGAATCAGTGAAGTAAAGACCAAACATGCCGCCGAGCGAATCGGCCGCGAACGGCACGCCGGCTTCGCGGGCTGCTTCGGCGAGACCCTTCGCGAGGCGCGACGTCTGCGCGGAAAGCGTCTCGTAGAAACCGGGCGCCTGGATGAGCTGCAGCGTCTTCAACCCGGCGGCGACGGCGATCGGGTTACCCGAGAGCGTGCCCGCCTGGTACACGCCACCGAGCGGTGCGAGGTGAGCCATGATGTCGCGGCGTCCGCCGAACGCGGCCGCCGGCATGCCGCCGCCGATCACTTTGCCAAGACACGTGAGGTCCGGCGTGATGCCATACACCTCCTGCGCGCCGCCGAGTGCGACGCGGAACCCGCACATCACTTCGTCGAAAATCAGCACGGTGCCGTATTCGGTACACAGGCGGCGCAACGCGGCGAGGAATTCAGGTGTCGCGCGCACGAGGTTCATGTTGCCCGCAACCGGCTCGACGATCACCGAGGCGATTTCGCTGCCGAACGCCTTGAACGCCTCCTCGAGTTCCGCGACGTTGTTGTATTCGAGCACGGTGGTGTGCTTCGCGATATCGGCCGGCACGCCCGCCGAAGTCGGGTTGCCGAACGTCAGCAGACCGGAACCCGCCTTCACGAGCAGGCTGTCCGCGTGGCCGTGATAGCAGCCTTCGAACTTGACGATGCGGCTGCGGTTCGTGAAGCCGCGCGCGAGACGCAACGCGCTCATCGTCGCTTCGGTGCCGCTCGACACCATGCGGACCTGTTCGATCGAGGGCACCAGCTTGCAGATTTCCTCGGCGATTTCGACTTCGGATTCGGTCGGCGCGCCAAACGAGAAACCCTTTGCCAGCACGCGTTGCACGGCTTCGAGCACTTCCGGATGCACGTGACCCAGGATCATCGGCCCCCACGAGCCGATGTAGTCGATGTAGCGCTGGCCGTCGGCGTCCCAGAAATACGCGCCTTGTGCGCGCTCGATGAAACGCGGCGTGCCGCCGACTGAACGGAACGCGCGCACGGGTGAATTGACGCCACCCGGGATGGTGCGCTGGGCGCGTTCGAAGAGTGCCTGGCTGCGAGGTGTGCTGGAAGTGCTGGAGGTGCTGGACATGAACGTTGGACCTGCTGAAAGTGATCTGCCTGAGCGTGTGTACGCGCGATTCGCGCACGGAAGAGCGGCGGTATGCCCGTCGATGCTGGCGTCGCGGCGGCTGGATGGTGACGAAATTGTACCGGAGTCGCGTCGTTCAGGCCGGGCGTGGCACGCGCTCCCGTCAGCGTCAGGCAGCGTGAGCCTTGCGCTTCGACGAACGCGCGGGATACGTTGACGCAAACGCCGACGCCCTGGCCGGCAGGAAAAGCACGGTAACCGTTCCCCGGCGCCGGCTGAAAACCGTGATCCGGCGGGCCGCCGGAAGGGACGGAGCGCGAACGGTGCTTTTAAGCGTCGCGTACAATGCGCAGACCCCAACCCCGTCGTTCCGGCCGCTCGCTGATTGCGATGGCGGGCGCCTCATCTGGATTTCCATGTCTCTCGCGGCCAGAAGCCGGCCCGATCGCCGGCTGATTCTGTTGCTCGGTGCGCTTGCCGCATGCGGGCCCATTTCCATCGACATGTACCTGCCGAGCCTGCCGTCGATCGCGCAGGCGTTTGCCGTCAGCGCGGGCGCCGCGCAGTCGACCCTGACGAGCTTCATGTTCGGCTTTTCGATCGGCATGCTGCTGTACGGCCCGCTGTCGGATTCGTTCGGACGCCGGCCGGTGCTGCTCGGCGGCATCGTGATGTACGCGCTCGCGAGCGCCGTCTGCGCGCTGTCGTTCTCGATCGGCTCGCTGATGATGTTCCGTTTCGTCCAGGCGCTCGGCGCGGGTGCGGCATCCGTGCTGGCGCGCGCGATCGCCCGGGATGCGCACGAACCCACCGAAGCCGCCCGCGTGCTGTCGATGCTCGCCATCGTCACGTCGATCGGGCCGCTGCTCGCGCCGCTGATCGGCGGACAGTTACTGCTGCTGGGCGGCTGGCGCGTCGTGTTCGTCGCGCTGACGATGTTCGGCGCGGTCTGCGCGGTGACGGCGTTCCTGCGCGTGCCGGAAACATGGCCGCGTGAGAAGCGCGCGGGTTCGGCGGTGCTGCAGTCGTTCGCGGCGTACGGCAAGCTGCTGCGCGATCCGGTCGCGTGGGGACACATGCTGTGCGGCGGCATGGCGTTCGCCTCGATGTTCGCGTACATCACCGCGACGCCGTTCGTGTACATCGAATACTTCCACGTCTCGGCGCAACACTACGGCTTTCTGTTCGGCCTGAACATCATCGGCATCATGTTCGGCAATTTCATGAACACGCGGATGGTCGGCCGGCACGGCCCGATGCCGATGATCTCGGTGGCCGCGGCCATCAGTTGCGGCGCGTCGTTTTTCGTCGCGCTGGTGTGCCTGACGGGGTGGGGCGGCTTGTGGTCGATCGTCGCCGGGCTGTTTTTCGTGGTCGGCGTGGTCGGGCTGCTGTCGGCCAACTGCACGACCGAACTGATGCACCGCTATCCGCGTAACGCGGGCGCCGCCGCCGCTGTGTTCGGCGCCGTGCAGCTCGCGCTCGGCGCGCTCGCGAGTCTCGCGGTCGGGCTCTGGCAGGACGGAACGCCCACGGGCATGGGTGCGACGATCGGCGTGGCCGGGCTGCTGTGCCTGCTTGGCCGCTGGCTCGTGCTGCGCTGGCACGACCGGCCGTTGCCCGGTGTGAGCGCGGTTTGATGTGGGTAGCCAGCGTGACGAGTCGGCATCGCGTTACTTTTCAACAGGGCAAGTTGGCGCGAATAGCTAGAAATTGAGTTCGTCGCGCTCGGCGGCGCTCATCTCGCGAACCCGGGATTTGCGCTCGCGCGCCGCCAGTGCCGCCAGCGCTGGGTCTTTTTCCGAATACAGGATCTCGAGTGACGTGCCGGGTGCGATGGCGTCCAGATACCGCAGCACCTGACCGATGGCAAGACCGGGATCCCCGTGTTCGAGGCGGTACGCGGTGTTGCGCGACAGGCCGGCGCGCAACGCCGCGTCGATCTGTTTGACGCCGCGCGCGATGCGCAGGCGCGCGAGCAGTTTCCCGAGGTGCCTGCTCTGTTCGAGGAGGGGCGGCGAGAGACTGGAAGCCTGGGTGACCTTCATGTTCGTTAAAACGCTCATTACGAGCCTAATGCTCGATATATCGAGCATATTGGATCATCAAGCATCTCGTGTCAAATTTTCGCTCATGGGATCATGCTCGTTAAATCGATCATTATCAACTTAATGCTCGATTTAACGAGCATTCAAACCTGGAAACACAGACGAGTTGCCGACCCCGCATGGCCGGAAATGAGGCGGCTCCCCGTGCCCCACCGATATCTCCCGCAAAAAAAAATCCCCCGAAACCATTCAGTTTCGAGGGATTCAGGTAATCGGCCCCGGCTCTCCCACACCTTTGCGGAACGGCTAGCCCGACGAGACCGGCGCTTCTTTACATCAGAGCGCGACGGATAAAACTCAGTCTCTTGCCGAAGACGCCGCGCCGTGGCTCAACCAGTCGAGCACGGCAGTCGAATCGTCGTCGGCGCGCTCGCGCACGCGGGTGACGGCTTCGCTCACCTCAGGGCTCGGCATCGCGCGACGGATCGCCACGCCCACCGCCAGGATGTCGATCATCACGAGGTGCAGGATGCGCGAGATCATCGAAAGCTGCGATTCGCGGATTTCGATGTGATCGGTTTCCAGCGCGACGGTCGCGCGCTTCGCCAGCGGCGTGTTGCTCGACGTGATCGCGATCACCTGCGCGCCGGCCTGCATCGCAACGTCGAGCACGCGCAGCAGTTCGGGCGCACGTCCCGACTTCGACACGGCCACGATCACGTCGCCCTTGCCGAGCAGCGCGGCCGAAGCAGCCTGCATGTACAGGTCGCCGTACGCGATGGTCGGAATGCCGAAGCGGAAGAACTTGTAGTGCGCGTCCTGCGCGACGATGTTCGAATTGCCGAGGCCGTAGAACTCGATGCGCCGCGCGCCGTTCAGCAGATCGATCGCCCGCTCGACGTGTTCGAAGTTCAGATGCTCGCGCAACTGCAGGATCGCCGACACCGTGTTGTCGAGCACCTTCGCGCCGAAGTCGGTCGCGGTGTCGCCGAGATGCACCTGGCTGTGGCTCACGGGAATCGTGCCGGTCAGGCCCGTCGCGAGCTTCAGCTTGAAATCGGACAGCCCCTGACAGCCGAGCGAACGGCAGAAGCGGATCACCGTCGGCTGGCTCACGTCGGCCTTGCGCGCGATGTCGACGATCGGATCGTTGATGATCGAACGAGGATGATTCAGCGCGAGATCCGCGACGCGGCGCTCAGCCGGCGTCAACGCATCGCGCATCTGGCGGATCCGCTCGAACACCGCCGACGAACTGCCGCCCGCGCGGTTCGACAACTGTTCCGCGAGAATCGCCGACACGCCGAGGAACGCCGGATACTGCGCCGTGATCACATACGTCGGCACGTTCGCGAGGTACGCCTCGAAGCGGCCTTTCGCCTCGAAGCGCTTGCGGAACGACGACTTCGCGAAGAATTCGCCAAGCCGCGGCACGACGCCGCCGCCGATATAGATGCCGCCGAGCGCGCCGAGCGTCACCGCGATATTGCCGGCGAAGGTGCCGAGAATGCCGCAGAAGCAGTCGACGGATTCGAGCGCGAGTGGCTCATTTTCCTCGAGCGCGCGCCGGACGATTTCCGGCACGTCCACACTGGCCGCCACGCGTTTCTTGTCGCGACCCGCGAGTGCGCGGTAGATCACTTCGAGGCCCGGGCCCGCGGCCACGCGCTCGAACGACACATGCGACCACTTCTTGCGCGCGTATTGCAGCACGATGTCTTCGCGTTCGTCCGCGGGCGCGAACGTCGCGTGGCCGCCTTCGCTGCCAAGCGCGATCCAGCGGTCGTCGGCGGGAATCAGGCCCGACACGCCCATGCCCGTGCCCGGGCCGAGCAGCCCGATCACGCTGTTCGGACGGCGCGCGCCGCCGCCGACCTGCACGCGTTGCGCGTCGGTCAGGCCCGGCAGGGCCATCGCGAGCGCGGTGAAGTCGTTGACGACCAGCAGCGTATCGAAGCCGAGCGTGCGGCGCGTCGCTTCGATCGAAAACGTCCAGTCGTGGTTGGTCATGCTGACCTGGTCGCCGTCGACCGGGTTCGCAATCGCAATCGCCGCATGATTCACGCGGCCGATTTTCGTGTCCTTCAGATACTTCTTGATGACTTCGGCGACGCCCGGGTATTCCGCGCACGGATACACGAGCACCTGGGTGATTTCACCGGGACCGGTTTCAAGCGCGAAACGCGCGTTGGTGCCGCCGATGTCCGCGAGCAGCCTCGGTCCGTCGGCGTGCTGGCCCGCGCCCGGGACAGCCTTAGTTTGCACACCAGTAGACATCGAGTCTCACTCCCTTGTCGTTTGCCAGCTTCGAGATGGCATTTTTTTGTGGCGCAGCGGCGGCCTGTTGCAGCACCTCCAGCTTGCGCGGTCCAGCGATCAGCAGATACAGATGCCCGACCTGTTTCAGCGCGGAAAGCGACCAGCTCACGCGCGCATGCGGCGCGCTGCCCGGATGCACGGCGACGAAACGTTCGTGCGTCGTGATCGCGTGGTCCCACTCGGGCGCGTCGGCGAAGATCGAGGCCGTATGGCCGTCTTCGCCCATGCCGAGGATCACGACGTCCGGCACGCGGCGCAGCGCGTCGGCGTTCAGCGCGGCGACGTGGGCGTCGAGCGTCTGCGTGGTGTCGACGAGCGGCCAGAACGCGGCGGCCGCCGCGGCGTTGCGCAGCAGGGTCTCATGCGCGAGCCGCGAATTACTGGCGGCGTCGGTTTCGGGTACCCAGCGGTCGTCGACCAGCGTCACGTCGACGTGCGCCCAGTCGAAAGGGCAGGTCGACAATGTCTGCAGAAACGGACGCGGACTGGCGCCGCCGGATACTGCAAGCGTTGCCCTGCGCGCGCCAGGTCGGGACGCGTTTGACTGCGCGGTGAGGGACGCATGTAACGCGTCGCCCACCGCTTTCGCCAGCGCGCCGGATTGGGCTTGCTGGTCGTCGAAAGCGTGAAGCTCGATCACTTCTCCTCCATGCTGCTTTCTTGTAGGTTTGCGGGGTGCAAGCCAGCCGTTTTTCCGCCGGTGCGCGACACGCGATGTGCCGCGCCGCAAAGCGGAGACCAGATACGACGGCCGGCCCGATACTGCCCAAAATGCGGCGTTGCAACGCTCAGGGGTACGCGTACCTGCGCGTACCCCTGAGCGCTAATGCGACGTCAGTTCTCTTCTTCCAGCCAGCACGTGCCATGCTGCGCGAGCATCGCGCTCGACGCCGCCGGTCCCCACGTGCCAGCCGCGTACGGCTTGGGCGGCCTGTTCGAGCTGCTCCACTCGTTCAGGATAGGCTCAACCCAGCGCCATGCGGCTTCCTGTTCATCGCGACGCACGAACAGCGCGAGGCGACCGTTGATCACGTCGAGCAGCAGACGTTGATACGCCTCCATCTGGCCTTCGCGGAAGAACTGGTCGAACGCGAGATCCAGGTGGACGCTGGCGAGGTTCATGCCTTCGCCCGGCTGCTTCGCAAGGCAATACAGACGGATCGTTTCGTTCGGCTGCAGCCGGATCACGAGACGGTTCGCGCCCGGACGCAACGCCGGCGAACCCAGCGCCGAGTGCGGCACCGGCCTGAAGTTCACGACGATTTCCGCGACGCGGTCCGCCAGCCGCTTGCCGGTGCGCAGGAAAAACGGCACGCCGGCCCAGCGCCAGTTCTCGATTTCCACCTTGAGCGCAACGAACGTTTCCGTCGTGCTGTCCGCTTTCACGCCGGGTTCGGTCGCGTATCCCGGCACCGGCGTTCCGCGGATCCCGCCCGCATGATACTGGCCGCGCACGGCAACCTTGCCGATATCGCGTTCATCGACCGGTTTGAGCGCGCGCAGCACGCGCAGCTTTTCGTCGCGGACCGAGTCCGAATCCATCGAATGCGGCGGCTCCATCGCGACGATGGAAAGCAGCTGCAGCAAATGGTTCTGCACCATGTCGCGCAACGCGCCGGTGTTGTCGTAGAAGTCGCCGCGCGCCTCGACGCCCAGCTCTTCCGCGATCGTGATCTGGATGCTCTCGACCCATTCGCGGCGCCACAGCGGCTCGAAGAGCGCATTGCCGAACCGCAGCGCCAGCAGGTTCTGCACCGGCTCCTTGCCGAGGTAATGGTCGATGCGGTAGATCTGTTCTTCCGCGAAGATCTCGCCGACGGCATCGTTGATCGCGTTCGACGAACGCAGATCATAGCCAAGCGGCTTCTCGAGCACGATGCGGGCGTTTTCGTTCAGGCCGACCGAAGCGAGCGCACGACAGATCGGCACGAAGAGCGACGGGCCCGTCGCGAGATAGAACACGCGGATGCCGGGCAGGCCGCTCACGGCATCGCGCAGCAGCGCGAAGTCTTCGGGCTTGCCGAGATCGAGCTTCACGTAGTCGATGCGCTTGAGGAAGCTCGCCCATGCGGCTTCGTCGAGGCCGTTCTTCGAGACGTGCGACTTGACGTTTTCGTTGACCCACTGCAGGTAACCGTCACGGTCTTCCGCGTGACGCGCGACCGCCACGATCCTGCCGCTTTCGGCCAGCATGCCGCCTGCACGGTGTGCTTCATACAGTGCAGGCAGGATTTTGCGCATCGACAGATCGCCGGTTCCGCCGAAGAGAACGAAGGTGAAGCTTGAGTCGGTTTGCATGAGTCTCCGTCGATGTCCAGGAGGTCGCCGGTGAGGCCAAACGGGGCGACCGTAGTCCGATAAAATTTTTTTTGACACTGAATTGTAGTTTAACTACAATCCAAATCAAGAGGTAACGCTAATTCGATAAAAAAAGCGTGCGCTGCTAGAGAGATGCGCGTTTTCCCGAATGAGCGAAGCGTCCTTGCATGCTAACGGACATCGCGCTTCTGCATCGGCCGGCCGGGTTGACCGGGTGGCTTGCAGCAGCGGATGTCCGAAATCTTGCGCGGTCCGCCCTCGAGTCTGCAGCGCGCCACAGCGGGCAGGCAAAAATCAAAAGAGGAGACAGTCAGTTGCATCCCGAACCACTCATCTTGTGAGCGTCCAGCGGCCGGATACCGGCGCGCCGGCGATGTATGGATACATCGGCCGCCCGACGTTCGACCGCCCGGTTTTGCCTGTTTGACCAAACCACCGCACCCTGTTCTTGCAGGGGCATTCGTTTTTTGTTCAGGTGTCTGGAGGAGATAAGCAATGAAATTTCGCGCGATCATGGGCGCTCTGTGCGCCGCAGGTCTGTTGTGTGGCGTGTCGGCAGTTCAGGCGGCCGAGTCGATCGAAGTCCTGCACTGGTGGACGTCGGGCGGCGAATCGAAAGCCGTGGGCGTCCTGAAGGACGACATGACGAAGGAAGGTTACACGTGGAAGGACTTCGCGGTTGCTGGCGGCGCGGGTGCGGCTGCCATGACGGCACTCAAGACGCAGGTGATTTCGGGTAACGCGCCGAGCGCCGCCCAGATCAAGGGCCCGCTGATCCAGGAATGGGCAGCCCAGGGCGTGCTGGTGCCGATCGACGCGTCGGCTGGCGACTGGAAGAAGAACCTGCCGCCGGAAATCGACAAGATCATGCACGCTGACGGTCATTACGTGGCCGCGCCGTTCTCGGTGCATCGCGTGAACTGGCTGTACATCAACAAGGCCGCACTGGACAAGGCCGGCGGCAAGGCGCCGACCACGTGGCCCGAGTTCTTCGCGCTGGCCGACAAGATGAAGGCCGCCGGCATCCAGCCGATCGCAATGGGTGGCCAGCCGTGGCAGGACCTGACGCTGTGGGAAGACGTCGTGCTGTCGCAGGGCGCGGACTTCTACAAGAAGGCGCTGGTCGATCTCGACGAGAAGACGCTCACCTCGGACAAGATGCTTAGCGTGTTCGACACGGTTCGCAAGATCCAGGGCTACTTCGACGCGGGCCGCACGGGCCGTGACTGGAACCTGGCAACGGCGATGGTCATCAACGGCAAGGCCGGCATGCAGTTCATGGGCGACTGGGCGAAGGGCGAATTCGCCAACGCCGGCAAGAAGTCGGGTGTCGACTACGTTTGCGCCGCCGTGCCGGGTACGGAAAAGGCGTACACGTTCAACGTCGACTCGTTCGTGTTCTTCCAGCAGAAGGGCCAGAAGTCGGCCACGCCGGGTCAGCTCGCGCTCGCGAAGACGATCATGTCGCCGGGCTTCCAGGAGCAGTTCAGCCTGTACAAGGGTTCCATCCCGGTTCGCCTCGGCGTGTCGATGGACAAGTTCGACGACTGCGCGAAGAAGTCGTACGCGGATGAACAGGTTGCGATCAAGTCGGGCGGCTATGTGCCTTCGCTGGCACACGGCATGGCTCAACCGGACGCAGCAGCAGGCGCGATCTCGGACGTCGTGACGAAGTTCATGAACTCGCAGGAAGATTCGAAGACCGCGGTGGCAGCGCTCGCGAAGGCAGCAAAGACGAAGTAAGCGAAGTAAGCGTAGTGACGTGTCCGGCGCCTGTCCACGCAGGTGCCGGACACCTCCGCGGGTTCTTTCAGCAGCATCGCAGCACGTTGTTCGAGTGCCTTGAATGCTTCACCGAGAGTCACACCTTTGCCTGCCCGGCATCGCGCGTTTCGTGCGTGACGTAACCGGCGGCATCGTTTCAGCAGGAGTCGAGTAGTGACTGCTTCTATCAGCGGAAACGGGAAAAAGACGGCTTCCGTCACCCGCCGCACGTCGCCGATGGCGGCGCTGGCCGATCGCTATATCCCGAAGCTGGTGCTCGCACCCAGCGTCCTGATCAGCCTTGTGTTCGTCTACGGTTTTATTCTGGTTACCGGCTATCTGTCGCTGTCCAATTCGCGACTGATGCCAAGCTACGCTTTCGTCGGTCTCGACCGCTATCGTGAACTGTTCCAGAACGACGTGTTCTGGACGTCGGCCGCCAACCTCGGCTGGTTTGGCATTCCGTTCATCGGTATCTGTATTGGTCTCGGTCTTTTCCTCGCCATCCTGCTCGACCAGCAGATCCGCAACGAAGGCGCGCTGCGCGCCGTGTTCCTGTACCCGATGGCGCTGTCGTTCATCGTGACCGGCACCGCGTGGCAATGGATCATGACGCCGAGCATCGGCCTCGAAAAGGTGTTCCACGACTGGGGCTGGACGAGCTTCTCGTTTGGCTGGCTGGGCGATCCCGACAAGGCGATTTTCTGCATCGTGGTGGCGGCCGTGTGGCAATCCACCGGTTTCGTGATGGCGCTCTTCCTCGCCGGTTTGCGCGGCGTGGATAGCGAAATCTTCAAGGCCGCGCAGATGGACGGCGCGGGCCTGCCCACCATCTACCGCAAGATCGTGATTCCGAGCATGCGTCCGGTGTTTTTCTCCGTGCTGCTGATTCTCTGCCACATCACGATCAAGACGTTCGACCTCGTCGTTGCGTTGACGGCCGGTGGTCCGGGGACGTCTTCGTCGTTGCCGGCTATTTTCATGTACACGTTTTCGTTCAACCGCGGGCAACTGGGCGTCGGCGCCGCATCGTCGATCATGATGCTCGCGGCCGTCGTCGCCGTGCTCGTGCCGCTGATGTATCTGGAATCGAGGAGCACGCGTAATGCAGCCTAAGATGACGATCAGCCGTGCCGTCATTTACGCGGCCCTGATTCTGTTTGCCCTGTATTTCCTGTTTCCGCTGTACGTGATGCTGTCGACGTCGTTCAAGGACATCGACCAGCTGCGCAGCGGCAACCTGCTCACGCCGCCCACGCACTGGACGGTCGCGCCCTGGATCAAGGCATGGAGCGGCGCGTGTACCGGCGTGCGATGCGACGGCATGCAACCGTTCTTCATGAACTCCGTGCGCATGGTGATTCCGGCCGTGCTGATCTCGTCGATCATCGGCGCGTTCAATGGTTATGTGCTGACGCACTGGCGCTTCCGTGGCGCGGATCCGATCTTCACGATGCTGCTGGTCGGCTGTTTCATTCCGTTCCAGGCGATCCTGCTGCCGATGGCGCGTTTCGAGGGCATGCTCGGCCTGTCGAATACGACGACCGGTCTGGTGGTCGTTCACGTGATCTACGGTATCGCGTTCACGACGATGTTCTTCCGCAACTTCTACGTCAGCATTCCGGCTGAACTCGTGAAGGCGGCGCGCATCGACGGTGCGGGATTCTTCACGATCTTCACGAAGATCCTGCTGCCGGTTTCGCTGCCGATCTTCATGGTCTGCCTGATCTGGCAATTCACGCAGATCTGGAATGACTTCCTGTTCGGTATCGTGTTCTCCGGTGTCGATTCGATGCCGATCACGGTGGCGCTGAACAACCTCGTGAACACGTCGACGGGCGTGAAGGAATACAACGTCGACATGGCCGGCGCGATTATCGCCGCGCTGCCCACGTTGCTCATCTACATCATCGCCGGCCGCTATTTTGTGCGCGGTCTGACGGCAGGTGCGGTGAAGGGCTGACCGCCCCGACTCAATACATGCCGCCGGCGCGTGGTTTCGCGGCGCGGGCGGCCCGAACAGGGCATCCTGCCGGCGCAGGGCATAGTGACCGGCCGGCGGGTGTACAGGACGCAGTACAGAGACAAGAGGATTCACAGCATGGCAAGCCTTTCCATCCGTGACGTGTACAAGACCTACCCGAACGGGGTGCCGGTTCTGAAGGGTGTCGACATCGACATCGAAGACGGCCAGTTCCTGATTCTGGTGGGCGGCTCCGGCTGCGGGAAATCGACGCTGCTCAACATGATCGCCGGCCTCGAGACCGTGACGAAGGGCGAGATCCAGATCGACGGCAAGACGGTGAACAACCTGTCGCCGAAAGATCGCGACATCGCGATGGTGTTCCAGTCGTACGCGCTGTATCCGTCGATGACGGTGCGCGAGAACATTTCGTTCGGCCTGAACATCCGCAAGGTGCCGAAGACCGAGCAGAAGCAGATCGTCGAGCGCGTGGCGAATACGCTGCAGATCACGCACCTGCTGGATCGCAAGCCGGGCCAGCTGTCTGGCGGCCAGCGTCAGCGCGTGGCAATGGGGCGTGCGCTGGCGCGCGATCCGGTGATGTTCCTGTTCGACGAACCGCTGTCGAACCTGGATGCGAAGCTGCGGATCGAGATGCGCTCGGAAATCAAGCTGCTGCATCAACGTCTGGGCACGACGATCGTCTACGTGACGCACGATCAGATCGAGGCGATGACGCTGGGCGACCGGATCGCGGTGATGAAGGATGGCGTGGTGCAGCAGTTTGGCGCGCCGCAGGATATCTATGATTCGCCGTCGAACCTGTTCGTTGCCGGCTTTATCGGCGCGCCGCCGATGAACTTCATTCAGGGCAAGGTGGTTGAAGCGGGTTCGGGTGTCGGCATCGAGCTGGATACGGGTGTTGCGCGTGGCGTGCTGAATCTGCCGTTCGATTCGGGCAAGGTTAAATCGCACGTCGGACGCGAGGTGATTCTGGGCCTGCGTCCCGAGCGTATTACCGACGCGCGCAGCGCGCATAACGTCGAAGGCGGGAAGCTGCAGCCCATCGAAGTCAAGGTCGATGTGATCGAGCCTACCGGGCCGGATACGCTGGTGTTTGCGCAGGTTAACGGCAAGCGGATCGTGAGCCGCGTGCATCCGGCTTCGAACCCGCAGCCGCTGACGAATGCGACGCTGCTGTTCGATGTTTCGAAGGCTGTTCTGTTTGATCCTTCGAATGAAGAGCGGATTGCCTGATCGGCTGACGGTCGCTATTCGACGTTTTTCGCGAGAAGTGAGTGCAACCCCGATGCGTTCCAGGGCGCATTGGGGTTTTTTGTTTCTGGTTTCTGGTCAAAAGGGCGGATGGTTCAGCTCATGCGGGCGCGGTGTGGGCCTGCCTGCCTCAATGCGGCAACCGCACATCCAGCTTGAACGTCACAAGCCGTGCGACGAGAATGAACGCGGTGCCGATCAGCACGCTATAAACCGTATCGAAGTTCATGTAGTCGAGCAGCACATAGATCCAGCATCCTACGAACGCACACGTGGCGTAAGGCCTCGAATCGCGCAGGATCAACGGAACCTCGTTACACAGCACGTCGCGAATCACGCCGCCGAAAACGCCGGTCAACACACCCATCATCACCGACGTGAACCACGGCATCTGCGCGTCCAGCGCGAGCGACGTTCCCGAGACGCTGAAGAGTCCCAGTCCGATCGCGTCCGCCACCAGCAGCACGCGCTCGGAAATCACCCGCGAGATTGCCCGAAACGTCACCGGCGCAAACAGCGACATCACGAAAATCACCAGCACGTAGTTCTGGTGCTCGACCCAGTAAAACGGGCGTCTTTCCAGCAGCACGTCTCGTATCGTCCCGCCGCCGAACGCAGTCGCCAGCGCCACCAGAAACGTCCCTACCGCGTCGAGACGGCGCGTCCTCGCTTCGATAAACCCGGAAATTGAATACGCCATGATCGCGATCGCCTCCATGATGGCGAGTGCGAGCGTGAGCCTCGGATGCATCAATGACGCTCCATCATGGTTTGAGCTGGTCGGGATGATAGTGATGGGCGGCCACGGCGCCCGGCTGCAGCAGCACGAGCACCGCGCCCGCGCCGCCGTCGTGCGGACGTGCCTGACAGAACGCGATCACTTCCGATTTCTGGACGAGCCACGCACGCACCTTTCCCTTCAGCACCGGCTCCTTGCCGACCGAGCCGAGACCCTTGCCATGAATCACGCGCAGACAGCGCAACCCGCGCTTCACCGATTCGCGGATGAATTCGGCGAGCGCCTCGCGCGCCTCCTCACGGCGCATTCCATGCAGATCGAGTTGCGCCTGCACGATCCACGCACCGCGCCTTAACTTGCGCACGACTTCCCGGCTCACGCCCGGCCGGCAGTAGGACAGCGTCTCGTCGGTCTCGAGCAGCACCTCGGGATCGTATTCGTCGGAGATCGCTTCGTGCAGGACGGCTTCCTCGTCGAGCTTCGTCTGCACGGGCAGCGGAAGCGGCGGGTTGCGCGGCAGCGTGGCGCGCGGCGGCACGGCAAGCGGCGCCACCGATCCGATCTCGCGGCGGAACAGGTCGGCATCGGCGGAGGCCTCGCGCTTCGCCTGCGCGGCTTCGGCACGCGCCCGCTCGCGCTTTTGCGTGTCGACCTTCAACGCGTCGCGCAATGCGCCGAGGCCGGCCAGCCCGGCAGCAGGGTCGAGCAGCGGCTTTCTGGACGCGTCCGGCGCCTGCTCCGCACGCGGCGCGGCGGCAGGGGCGGAACGGGGGCGTTTCGGTTCGCTGGGATGGGGCAGATTTTTCGGCATGACGGTATGGCGCGCGGCAGGTGCGGTTAAGTCATCATCGTACGATGCCTCCACTACGGGGCGCATCGCGAGGCGTTCGCAACAGACATGCAATTGACGCCAGCAGGCACGCGCCAGATGCAAAAAGGGCCGCGTGCCTCGCGGCCGCGGCCCTTGATCTGCGTCGGGTGGCGCCCTGACGCTATTTTACCGGTCTGCTTCGGCGCTCATTACATGTTCGCCGATCGCTTCGTCATGAAGCGTTTCCAGATAACGCTGCGCATCGAGTGCCGCCATGCAGCCCGTGCCGGCGCTGGTGATGGCCTGACGGTACACGTGATCCTGCACGTCGCCGGCGGCGAACACGCCCGGCACGCTCGTGCCCGTCGCATTGCCTGAGAGGCCGCCGTTCGTGATGATGTAGCCGTTCTTCATCTCCAGCTGGCCCGCGAAGATGTCCGTGTTCGGCTTGTGACCGATCGCGACGAAGAGACCCTGCAGGTCGAGGTCGGTCGTTTCGCCGGTCTTCGTGTTCTTGATGCGCAGGCCGTTCACGCCGCCTTCGTTGCCTTTCACTTCGTCGAGCATGTGGTTCCACTTGATGTCGACGATGCCTTCCTTCTGCTTTTCCAGCAGACGGTCGATCAGGATCGGCTCGGCGCGGAACTTGTCGCGACGGTGGATGACGGTGACCTTCTGCGCGATGCCGGCCAGATACAGCGCTTCTTCAACGGCCGTATTGCCGCCGCCGACGACGGCAACGTGCTGCTGCTTGTAGAAAAAGCCGTCGCACGTGGCGCAGGCGGACACGCCGCGGCCCATGAACAGCTCTTCGGAAGGCAGCCCGAGATACTGCGCCGACGCGCCGGTCGCGATGATCAGCGAGTCGCACGTGTATTCGCCCGAATCGCCGATCAGGCGAATCGGCTTTTCGTCGAGCTTTGCCGTGTGAATGTGATCGAAGATGATTTCGGTGTTGAAGCGCTCTGCGTGCTCCAGAAAGCGCTGCATCAGCTCCGGACCCTGCACGCCGTTCGCGTCGGCGGGCCAGTTTTCGACGTCGGTCGTGGTCATCAGCTGGCCGCCCTGGGCCAGACCCGTGACGAGCACCGGCGAAAGATTGGCGCGCGCAGCGTAGACAGCGGCGGTGTAACCGGCGGGGCCGGAACCGAGAATCAGAACCTTGGCGTGTTTCGTGGGTGCGGGCATGATCGAAATCCGTAAAAAGCGTCTGGCTCGCCTGTGCGATGCCGGATGACTTGTGTCGAAACAGTAGATGGGTGTTCGTCCGGCATTATAAAGGGCGGGGCCTCTCGCCGCTTCATGAAGCTTTGCGATTGGTTCGATAGTGTTCCGGATGTTTTTGCCGGATTTGGGCGATCTACGGCGATTTTCCGGCCGTTGCGGCCGGTGAACAGCCGCGGGCGGCGGTTACCGTCATTTACAGCCGTGGGCGTAACAGTGCGTTTACAATAGGCCGCATCGAATGAACGGTGGCCGGGCGTCTCCGGCAACCCGTTCCGGGCCGCACACGCTACAGGATCAATGGCAAAAGCTACCTATTCCGCGAACGCGCAGGCATTGCCGCATCGCATGTCGCGCCTCTTCACCGAAATCCGCTGGATCTTGCAGGTCGCGCTCGGCGTTTTCCTGCTCATGGCGCTCGTCAGCTATACCCGGCGCGATCCCAGCTGGACCCACGCCGCGCAGGTCGACCACATCGCGAACTGGGCCGGCCGCGTCGGCGCCTGGACGTCCGATATCCTGCTGCTCCTCTTCGGTTTGTCCGCGTACTGGTGGGTTGTCCTGCTCGCGCGGCGCATTTCCGCCAACTATCGCCGCATCACCCGGCACGATGCCATCGACGAAGACGCGCCGCGCGACAACAGCTGGCTCGCCGAAGCGTTTGCCTTCGTGCTGGTGCTGCTCGCCAGCGAAGGCATCGCAGCGCTGCGCATGTGGTCGCTCAAGGTGCAGTTGCCACGCCAGCACATGCCGGGCGGCGTGATCGGCGAAGCGGTCGCGCATGGCGTCTCGCACGCGCTCGGCTTCACGGGCGGCACGCTCGCGCTCCTGATCGTGCTCGCGATCGGGCTGTCGCTGTATTTCCGTTTTTCGTGGCTGTCGGTGTGCGAGCGCGTCGGCGAGTCGATCATTTCGGCGGTGACGTTCGCGAAGCTGCGCCGCGAAGCGGGCCGCGACCGCAAGCTCGGCGAAGCGGCGGCCGTCAAACGCGAAGGCAAGGTGGAGCAGGGCCGCGTGCGCATCGAGGAACACGAGCCGGTGATGATCGTGCCGCCGGTGGTGAAGCCGGAGAAATCGGAGCGCGTCGAGAAAGAGCGCCAGGTGCCGCTTTTCACCGACCTGCCGGGCGATTCCACGTTGCCGCCGATTTCGCTGCTCGACCCGGCGCCCGCCATGCAGGAAACCATTTCCGCCGATACGCTCGAATTCACGTCGCGGCTCATCGAAAAGAAGCTGAAGGATTTCGGCGTCGATGTGAGCGTGGTCGCGGCGTATCCGGGCCCGGTCGTCACGCGTTACGAAATCGAACCGGCCACGGGCGTGAAGGGCAGCCAGATCGTCGGTCTCGCGAAGGATCTGGCGCGTTCGCTGTCGCTCGTGTCGATCCGGGTGGTCGAGACGATTCCGGGCAAGAATTTCATGGCGCTGGAGTTGCCGAACCAGCGCCGCCAGACGGTGACGCTCTCCGAGATTCTCGGCTCCGCCGTCTATGCGGACGCGGCCTCGCCGCTCACGATGGGCCTCGGCAAGGACATCGGCGGCAAGCCGGTGTGCGCCGATCTCGCGAAGATGCCTCACCTGCTGGTGGCCGGCACGACGGGTTCCGGCAAGTCGGTCGGGATCAACGCGATGATCCTGTCGCTGCTGTACAAGGCGAACGCCGACCAGGTCCGCATGATCCTGATCGATCCGAAGATGCTCGAAATGAGCGTCTACGAAGGCATTCCGCATCTGCTGTGTCCGGTGGTCACGGATATGCGCCAGGCCGGCCACGCGCTGAACTGGGCGGTCGCCGAAATGGAGCGCCGCTACAAGCTGATGAGCAAGCTCGGCGTGCGTAACCTCGCCGGCTACAACAACAAGATCGACGAAGCGACGAAGCGCGAGGAAAAGATCCCGAATCCGTTCAGCCTCACGCCGGACGACGCGGAACCGCTGACGCGCCTGCCGAACATCGTCGTCGTGATCGACGAACTCGCCGACCTGATGATGGTGGTCGGCAAGAAGGTCGAGGAACTGATCGCGCGGATCGCGCAGAAGGCGCGCGCGGCCGGTATTCACCTGATTCTCGCGACGCAGCGTCCTTCCGTCGACGTCATCACTGGCCTCATCAAGGCCAACGTGCCGACGCGGATGGCGTTCCAGGTGTCGTCGAAGATCGACTCGCGCACGATTCTCGACCAGCAGGGCGCGGAGTCGCTGCTCGGCATGGGTGACATGCTGTATCTGCCGCCGGGAAGCGGTTTGCCGGTGCGCGTGCATGGCGCGTTCGTATCGGACGAAGAAGTGCATCGCGTCGTCGACAAGCTCAAGGAGCAGGGCGAGCCGAACTATATCGAAGGCATCCTTGAGGGCGGCGTGCTGGGCGAGGGCGACGAAGGTTCCGCCGGTGCGGCGGGAACCGGCGCGGGCGGTGGCGAGTCGGACCCGCTTTACGATCAGGCCGTCGAGATCGTCACCAAAAACCGTCGCGCGTCGATTTCGCTGGTGCAGCGGCATCTGCGCATCGGCTACAACCGCGCCGCGCGGCTCCTCGAACAGATGGAGCAGTCGGGCATCGTCTCGGCGATGTCGTCGAACGGCAATCGCGAGATTCTCGTGCCGGTGCGCGAGGCCGATTGAGCCGGTTCGATGGCCGGGATCCGGCTGGCAACGACCAATAAGCGGCGCTCGCATGACGTGCGTCGTGCCACCGATGCCAGTCCGGAAACTGGTCGCCGTCGCGGCGATGAATTCCTTCCATGGAGAAAGACATGCAGCAACAAGTCGGGCCGAATGCCCGTGTTTCCCGTTCCGCTTTGCTTCAGGCGACGCGTTCGCTGGCTCGCGTCGTGGGCGGTGTCGCGGTGGGCGCATCGATGCTGTTCGCGTCGCAGGCGTTTGCGAGCGGAACGGAGCAGTTGAAGGCGTTTGTGTCGCAGGTGCATGCGGCGCGCGGCACGTTCGTGCAGCGCGAAATAAAGGCGCCGAGTGCGGCGCAGGGTGCGAGCGGCGCGCTCCCGACGATGTCGAAGTCGGGTGGCACGTCGAGCGGCACGTTCCTGTTCGCGCGACCCGGCAAATTTATCTGGTCGTACGAGAAACCGTATGAGCAGGTGCTGCAGGCCGACGGCGACAAGCTTTACGTCTACGACAAGGACCTGAACCAGGTCACGGTGCGCACGCTGGGCGGCGCGCTCGGCGCGAGTCCGGCGGCGATCCTGTTCGGCAGCAACGATCTCGACAAGAACTTCACGCTGCGCGACGCGGGCGTGAAGGATGGCATCGACTGGCTCGAACTCACGCCGAAATCGAAGGACACGCAGTTTCAGCGCGTCGGCATCGGTTTTCGCGACGGCAATCTGGAAGCGATGGAACTGCACGACGTGTTCGGTAACGTCACGCTGCTGACGTTCTCGAATATCCAGAAGAATCCGCCGCTCACGCCGAACCAGTTCAAGTTCACCGTGCCGAAGGGCGCGGATGTGATCAACGGTTAAGCGTTTCCGTCCGTTTCATCCTTACCGCTTTCGCCGCTCTCACCGTTTTCCGTGGCCGGCGGATGGGCGGCCTTCATGTCGTCGATGAACGCCTCGACGATATCCGTACGGTGCTGCCGCGCGCGCGTGACCATCTGGAACGCGACGCGGTAGCGCATCGCCTGCGGATTCAGCGCGGCGAGCAAACCCGCCTTCAGATACGGCGCGGCATAGTGCTCCGGCAGATAGCCGAGATGGCAGCCGGAGAGCACGAGCATCGCGACCGCCTCCATGTTGTCGGCCACCGCCGTCACGTTCTGCGCCGCCGTCGAGCTTCCGGCTTCGGGTAGCGGATAGCTGCGCCACGCCCACGCGTGCTGCGCGGCTTCGGCCGGGTCGATGCCGCCGGCCCTCGCGAACAGCGGGTGATCCTTCGCGCAGTACGCGAGCTGGTCTTCGGCGAAGATTTCCGTGTATTCCAGCGACGGCACCCGGTGCCAGAAGTAGCCGATTCCCACCTGAATACGCTCGCTCAGCAGCAGTTCTTCCAGCTCGCCCGGCGAGCGCACGAAGATCGAGAACCGCACGGATTCGTCGCGCGCGCGAAAGCGGCGGATCGCCTCGCTGATCCGCGCGCTCGCCGACACCGGCGTGTGCCCGATCATGCCGATTCCCAGCGTGCCCACCAGCTTTCTTCCGACGTTGCGCGCCTGCATCCCGAACGTATCCATTGCCGAGAGCAAGGTGCGCGCGGCGTCGACGAACTGCTCGCCGCGCGCGGTCAGCGCGAAACCGCCGCGTCCGCGCTCGCACAGCCGGTAACCCAGACGTGTTTCGAGCGTGGCGAGCTGGGTGCTGATCGTCGACTGGCCGATGTTGAGGGTCGCCTGCGCGGCCGTCACGCCGCCGGCGTCGACGATTGCCAGAAACACGCGGATCAGCCGCAGATCGAGGTCGGTAAGTTGGGAGAACATGGCGTTGTGCGGTGTGGTGCGATGGGCCGGGATGGAAACATCGATACCAATGAATGTGAAGGTTATTCCATTCGCATTTCATCTTCGTTAAAAATGTACAAGAATGAGAATTCAAATGGGTTCCGGGTTGATCGGGATTACCCTATGTAAACCCGATCATCTCCGCACGATTTGCATCTCTTTCATGGGCGAGCCACGATGAAACCTTCAGCCTTCGTTTTCCCCGACGCCAACGCGGAGCATCCGCAACCGCTTTCGGGCAACCAGATGGCCCGCTGCGGCGGCATCACGACGATGATGCGGCTGCCGTATGTCGAATCGGCAGAGGGACTGGACGCGTGCTTCGTCGGCGTGCCGTTCGATCTCGGGACGTCGAACCGGACGGGCGCGCGTTTCGGCCCGCGCCAGATCCGCTCGGAATCGGTGCTGCTTCGCCCGTACAACATGGCGACGCGCGCGGCGCCGTTCGATTCGCTGCGCGTCGCGGATATCGGCGACGTGGCGATCAACCCGTACAACCTGCTCGACTCGATTGCGCGCATCGAGACTGCCTACGACGAGATCCTTCAGCACGGTGCGAAACCGGTCACGCTGGGCGGCGATCACACGATCGCGCTGCCGATCCTGCGCGCGATCCACCGCAAGTACGGCAAGGTCGGTCTGATTCACGTCGACGCCCACGCGGACGTCAACGACACGATGATGGGCGAGAAGATCGCCCACGGCACGCCGTTCCGTCGCGCGGTGGAAGAGGGGCTGCTGGATACCTCGCGCGTCGTGCAGATCGGCCTGCGCGGTACCGGCTACGCGGCGGAAGACTTCGACTGGTGCCGCGATCAGGGCTTCGAAGTCGTGCAGGCCGAAGCATGCTGGAACCAGTCGCTGGCGCCGCTGATGTCGCGCGTGCGCGAGCGGATGGGCGACGGCCCGGTGTACATCACGTTCGATATCGACGGTATCGATCCGGCGTTCGCGCCGGGCACGGGCACGCCGGAAATCGCGGGGCTGACGGTGCCGCAGGCGCTCGAGATCATCCGCGGCTCGCATGGGCTGAACATCGTCGGCTGCGATCTGGTGGAAGTGGCACCGCCGTACGATCCGTTCGGCACGACCGCGCTGCTCGGGGCAAATCTTGCATATGAATTGCTGTGCGTGCTGCCGGGCGTCGAGTATCGGCCCGCGACGCGCCACGCGTAAAAACTGGATGACCTGCGATGTGAATGGCCCGCGAATGTGAGCGGGCCATTTGCACTTACGCGTACGCTTCGCGTCGCGCGGACACGAACGCGAGATAACACAGCGCGCCGATTGCCAGCGCCGGCAGTGTTGCGCCGAGATTCGGCAGCCATTGATTGATCGCCTGATAGGCCGCGATGCCGATTGCCCACGCGATGAACGCGCTGACATGCCAGCCGCCCGAGAAACCATAACGCCCGCGCACGTCGCCGATCGCCGCCGCATCGATACGACGCTTGCGGACGATGAAGTGATCCACCAGCACCACGCCGAAGAGCGGCGCGAACACCGAGCCGATCAGCAGCAGGAAGTTCTGGTACTTCGCCATCGGCACAGCCAGCGCGATCAGCGTGCAGACCGCGCCGAACGAAGCCGAAAGCAGTGGCACGCTCATGCGCGTCCAGAACGTGCCGGTCGACACGGCCGCCGAGTGAATATCGGCAAACGCGTTGTCGATTTCATCGATGAGGATCAGCAGCAGCGCGAGGCCGCCACCGGCCTGCGCGAGCGCCGTGGTCAGGAGCGCATCGCCACCGCCGGCAGCAAGGCCATAGATCGCGCCGAGTGCGTAGAACCAGATATTCGCGATGCCGTAGCCGAGCAGCGTGCCGCGAAACGTCTCGCCCGCGCGACGGCCAAAGCGCGTGTAATCCGCGATCAGCGGCAACCATGAAAGGGGCATCGCAACCACCAGATCGATCGCGCCGCCGAACGGCATCTCACCCGTGCCGGGACGCTGCATCAGCGCGGCGAGATCGTGTTTCGCGAGCAGATTCCACGTGAGCCACAGCGCGCCCGCCAGCAGGAGCCAGATGCCCCAGGTGCGCAGGAAACGCCGCACGAACGATAGCGGCCCGCTGATCGCGAGCAGCGTGGCCAGCACGCCGAAGATCACCGTCCAGGCGAGCGGCATCGAAAGGCCGAACGACTGTCTGGCAAGCGCATCGGCGGAATCGCGCATCACGATGATTTCGAACGAGCCCCAGCCGACGAGCTGCACCGCGTTGAGCACGGCCGGCACCGAGGCGCCGCGCACGCCCAGCGTGGGCCGCAGCGACGACATGGCCGCGAGCCCCGTATCCGTGCCGATCACGCCAGCCAGCGCCAGCAGCACGACGCCAATCACGCTGCCGATGACGATCGCGGCCAGCGCGTGCGGCAGCGACAGGCCAGGCACGAGCAGCGCGCCCGCCTGCGCGACCAGCAGGCCGATGCCGAGCGAGAACCACAGGGCGAACGCGTCGCCGGTGCGGAACGCGCGCCGCGAATCGGGCACCGGTGTAAGCGGAGCGTAAGTAGAGCCGGCTTCGCCGGAGACTGGATCGTTTGCCATCTAAAGGTGTCCCTGTGTGTTGCTAATTTATCTTGATGCGACTGGGCAACGTGCGCGCCCCGGTTCACAAGCGCACGACCGCATGACCACATTGTGCCGCGCACGGGCCGCGCCGTGACCCTGGCCGGATGGCTAACGTCGCGTGCGCGCATCTCGCCGCGGTCTGCCGGCTGTCATAATGCAGGACCGTGCAGGGCATACCGCCCGTGCATGCGCCTTGCTGTACCGAATGCGAGATTATCCACAAAACGCCATGTTTGAAGAAACCCGTGCCAACGTGCCACTCGCCGAGCGGCTGCGCCCCCGCACTGTCGACGAAGTGATCGGACAGAAGCACCTGCTGGGTCCGAACAAGCCGCTGCGTGTCGCATTCGAATCGGGCGAGGCGCATTCGATGATCCTCTGGGGCCCGCCCGGCGTCGGCAAAACCACGCTCGCGCGCCTCATGGCCGACGCGTTTCATGCGGAATTCATCGCGTTGTCGGCGGTGCTGTCGGGCGTGAAGGATATCCGCGAGGCCGTCGAAACCGCGCAGGTCCATCGTGCGCGCGGCCATCAGACGCTCGTGTTCGTCGACGAGGTTCATCGTTTCAACAAGAGCCAGCAGGATGCGTTTCTTCCGCACGTCGAGTCGGGGCTGTTCGTGTTCGTCGGCGCAACCACCGAGAACCCCTCGTTCGAGGTGAACAGTGCATTGCTGTCCCGGGCCGCTGTGTACGTGCTGAAAAGTCTGGACGACGACGAGCAGCGCGAACTGCTCGATCGCGCGCAGAAAGAACTCGGCGGCCTCACGTTCACGGACGAAGCGCGCGATGCGCTGATCGGCT
The DNA here is from genome assembly GCF_900107685.1 of Paraburkholderia sartisoli. Taxonomy (GTDB): domain Bacteria; phylum Pseudomonadota; class Gammaproteobacteria; order Burkholderiales; family Burkholderiaceae; genus Paraburkholderia; species Paraburkholderia sartisoli. The sequence goes on from NZ_FNRQ01000001.1 coordinate 647,141, forward strand.
CCGCCGACGGCGACGGTCGCAAGCTGCTGAACAACATGGAAATCATCGCGCGGGCCGCCGCGCAGCAGAAGACGTCGGAGATCGACGGCGCGTTGCTCGGCAGCGCGCTCACCGAGAACCTGCGCCGCTTCGACAAGGGCGGCGATGCGTTTTACGACCAGATCAGCGCGCTGCATAAATCCGTGCGCGGCAGCAATCCGGACGGCGCGCTGTACTGGTTCTGCCGCATGCTCGACGGCGGCGCGGACGCGCGTTATCTCGCGCGGCGCATCGTGCGCATGGCGTGGGAGGACATCGGTCTTGCCGATCCGCGCGCCGCGCGCATCGCGCTCGACGCCGCCGAGACCTATGAGCGTCTCGGCACGCCGGAGGGTGAACTCGCGCTCGCGCAGGCGATCATCTATCTTGCGGTCGCACCGAAGTCGAACGCGGGCTATATGGCGTACAACGAGGCGCGCCGGTTCGTCGGCAAGGACCAGTCGCGGGGCGTGCCGGTTCACCTGCGCAACGCGCCGACGAAGCTGATGAAAGAGCTTGGCTATGGTCACGACTATCGCTACGCGCACGATGAGCCCGACGCGTACGCGGCGGGCGAAACCTATCTTCCTGATGGCATGCGCGAGCCACACTGGTATGAACCGACGCCGCGTGGTCTCGAAGGCAAGATCGCCGACAAGATGAACCGCCTGCGTGAACTCGATGCGCAATGGCGCAGCGAGAACCGGCAGAAGAAAGACTGACGCCGCGCACAACGCCGCGCCGCGCGGCTGATCCGCCGGCCGGTTGCGCTAAAATCGCACCTTCACACAACGAATACCCGCCCCAATCCCATGCTCGACATCCAGCTGCTGCGCAAAGACCTCGACGGCGTCGCGAAACGCCTCGCCGACCGCGGCTATATCCTCGACGTGGCGGCGTTCTCCGCACTCGAAGCAGAACGCCGCGCCATCCAGACCCGTACCGAAGACCTGCAGGCCCGTCGTAACAGCCTGTCGAAGCAGATCGGCGGCATGAAGGGGCGTGGCGAGGATACGTCGGCCGTGATGGCCGAAGTGGGCGGTCTGGGCGACGGGATGAAGGCGTCGGCGGCGCAGCTGGAAGATATCCAGAAGCGTCTGTCGGATCTGCTGCTGGGCGTGCCGAACCTGCCGCACGAAAGCGTGCCGGCCGGACGGGACGAGACGGACAACGTCGAGGTGCGCCGCTGGGGCACGCCGCGCCAGTTCGATTTCGAGGTGAAGGATCACGTCGATGTCGGCACGCCGCTCGGTCTCGATTTCGAAACGGGCGCGAAACTGTCGGGTGCGCGGTTCACGCTGCTGCGCGGACAGATCGCGCGTCTGCATCGCGCGCTCGCGCAGTTCATGATCGACACGCACACGCAGCATCACGGCTACACCGAGGTGTACACGCCGTACATCGTCAATCCGGAAATCCTGTACGGCACCGGCCAGCTGCCGAAATTCGCCGACGACATGTTCCGCGTCGAGAAGGGCGGTGGTGAGAACACGGTCACGCAGTACCTGATTTCGACGTCGGAGATTTCGCTGACGAACACGGTGCGCGACAGCATTCTCGATGAGGCGGCGCTACCCGTTAAGCTCACCGCGCATTCGCCCTGTTTCCGCTCGGAAGCCGGATCGTACGGCCGCGACACGCGTGGCCTGATTCGCCAGCATCAGTTCGACAAGGTCGAGATGGTGCAGATCGTCGCGCCGGAAACGTCGTATGACGCGCTGGAGCAGATGGTCGTGCACGCTGAAACAATCCTGCAGAAGCTCGAGTTGCCGTATCGCGTGATCACGCTGTGTACGGGCGACATGGGTTTTTCCGCGACGAAGACCTACGACCTCGAAGTGTGGGTGCCGGCGCAGAACACGTATCGGGAGATTTCGAGCTGCTCGAACACCGAAGCGTTCCAGGCGCGTCGCATGCAGGCGCGTTATCGCAACGCGCAGGGCAAGCCGGAACTCGTGCATACGCTGAATGGCTCCGGCCTCGCGGTTGGCCGCACGCTGGTTGCGGTACTCGAAAACTTCCAGAACGCGGATGGCTCGGTGACGGTGCCGGTGGCGCTGCGTCCGTATCTGGGCGGAATTGAACGCCTGGAAGTCCCTGCGGCCGCCTGAGCGGAGGGCGGATCGCTTCGGGCCTCTACGTGTTTTTACAGAAAGGGGCTTGGAAAGCGTTTTCAACTGTTCTATAATCTTCGCTTCCCCAAGCAGCGACCCGCTTGAGGATTGACGCAGAAGCGAACAAGCGGAGCGTCAACAATGCCGGAAAGGTGGCAGAGTGGTCGAATGCGCCGGACTCGAAATCCGGTGTACAGTTTTGCTGTACCGTGGGTTCGAATCCCACCCTTTCCGCCAGAACATCATGAAAACAGGCCCTTCGGGGCCTGTTTTCGTTTCTACCCGCCAAAGAATCCACCCGACACTAAAGACTCAATGGCTGCGCTGTCGAGTGTGGTGGGTGGCGGCAGTTTTTCCTGGCTTATTTGACAAATGCTATGATTGCTGCTGACGCCAGACCGCGAGCTGATGCATACTTTAAGCCGTTGATTTGCATGCATATTTCGCGAAAACCGGGAGCAATCATGACCACTGCCAAGAGGAAGGAACTGTACGGGGTAGAACTCAAGCCCCGAACGATCATCCGTCCTAAGACTGAAGTGAAGGCCGCGACACAAGCTCAAAAGAGTGACATCTTGCGCGCTGCCCGGAAGGTCATCTCCGAGCATCGAGACGTGCTGACTGCGTTGAAGGATCGTTGATTTGCTGGATCTTGACTACGTCATTACCATCCATGATGAAATCCTGCGGGACTTCGGTGGCCTTACCGGGTTTGCTCATGGAGGTCGTGGCGGAGTCGAAGCAGCGCTCCATCGTGTTGCCAATCATGCGCACTACGCCGGTCTGGATGATGTTTTCGGGATCGCCGCGACGTATGCAGAGGCTATAGCTCGCGGACACGTATTCAACGATGCGAATAAACGCACGGATCTCACATGCGCTCTCACCTACCTGGAAGAGCAGGGAGTTTTCATTCCCCGACTGGCTGCACTTGAAGATCTAATGGTCGATGTCGCTGATGGAAAAGTGAATACAGAGGAACTCGCTGAGTACTTTAGCGCCATTTGGGAATTATCGAAGCCGCAGTAACCTTCCGTCTCATACAAGATCGCGTTGAAGCGATCTTGTATTTCTAGTGTTTCACCAATGTCCACATCTGGGTGCAGGCATCCGTATGCACTTGCATGTACCCCGGGGAGTAAGTGCTCGACGCATTTCTCCGGGCATCCTCGTTGCATCGCATAGCCAGCGTTGTGGTGCGTCCCGTCGTGGGACTGGTTCTGGATCGGGACGTCCTCAAGTGGCCTTGCGCGAAAACGTCGGCGCTCTTCTGGATGCCCTATTGGGTGCGAACGGAGGCGAGCCGCGAGCAGACAGCACCACCCACTGCGCCGTGCCATCCAGCGCCGTCACGCCTCACGGGCTTACCCGCTCAACCCTGGCGATTTTTTGCCGTTAACCATTGGCAGAGTGACCGAAGCCGGCCTGATATCTCATCGATATGCTTTCCTCCACCACGCGACAGATTACTGATGCCGGCTTTCGTCGCCGGTTTCATCTGCGTTCGCTGGAACATCAGCGTCCGCTATCCGCGATCACGATGGCGTTTGCCGTCGTGGCGTATCTGTCGTTTGTCGCGATGCGTAGTGCCGTCGACGCTCCGGCGGTCGGGTTGCAGTACCGGCTCGCCTGCGGACTGTGTCTCGCGCTGCTCGCCATGGCGATGTCGCGCGCGAAGACCACGTGGGTTTTTGGCGCCGTCAGCGTTGCGTACACGCTGATGTTGCATGCCGGCATCGGGCTCAACATCGTCGGTCTCGCGTCGCCACTGCTGTGGGCGCTCCCCGCGATGGTGATGGTCGTGATGGGTGCCGCGCCGCTGTGGCTGACGCCCACGCAATTTCTTTTCGGCACCGTCGCGTTTTATGCGAGCGGGCTGCCGGTTCTGCTGAACGTGCATGGAGCGCACGACGGGGTGTATTTCGTTTGCTGGTCGTGGGTCGCGATCAGCTTCCTGTCGGCGGCGGTCTTGCACGGCTGCTTCTACTGGCTCCGACGCAATCACTTCCTGCTCGAAGACCAGCTCGTGCAGCTCGCTGCCACCGATCCGCTGACCGGTCTGCAAAACCGTCGCGCGTTCAGGCAAGGCGCGGAGAAGCTGCTGTCGACGCCCGACGAAAGCGCAACATTTAGCGCGATCTTCGTCGATATCGACTACTTCAAGTCGTTGAACGACCGCTTCGGTCACTCGGTCGGCGACCAGATGCTCCATGAAGTCGCGCAGATCCTGAAAGCGCAGACCAGCGCGGACGACAACGTCAGCCGCATCGGTGGCGAAGAGTTCGCGTTGCTGCGGCCCGGCGGATTGCGCGGCGCGCTCGGGTTCGCCGAGACGCTGCGCGTCGCGATCTCGGGCATCGCGCGCCCCGACGGCGCGTTGACGGCAAGTTTTGGCGTCGCGGAATATCGCGCGGGCGAAGGCATCATGTCGCTGCTCGATCGCGCCGACGAGGCGCTGCTGCGTGCCAAGTATTCGGGCCGCAATCGCGTGTGCGCCGAACGGGCCGCGGCGGATGACGCCGCGCGGCTCAAGGCGATTCAGTCGCCGGGCAGCGACGCGCTCGCACGTGGGGCTTCGTCGCGTGAACCGCTCCGTCAGCCGTGGGACGACCACTATCTGACGTCGCATTTCCAGCCGCTCTACAGTCTTTCGCATCAGAAGCAGGTTGGCTTCGAGGCGCTGCTGCGCGGCGAGCGCGACGACGGCTCGGTCATCGCGCCGGCCATCCTGTTCGCACCCAGACCGTTCACCAGCGAGAGCGACCTGGACCGGGTGAGTCACGCGCTGCATCTTGCCAACGCCGCACGCGTGATTCCCGACGACGCGTGGGTGTTCCTCAACATCCTGCCTGTTTCGTTTGTCGCGGAAGGCTACGCGGATCAACTCGCGGACATCGCGCGCTCGGCCGGACTTGGTCCGGAGCGCGTCGTGCTGGAGTTGCTGGAGTCGCACGGCGGCAGCGTCGACGATCTGTCACGCGCGGCGGCGCAGTACCGCGAACACGGTTTCCTGATCGCGGTCGACGATTTCGGCGCCGGGCACTCGAATCTGGACCGCCTCTTTCAGATCCGCCCGGACCTCGTGAAGCTCGATGGCGAACTGATCCGCGCGACGAGCCCCGGCGCGCGGCAGCCCATCCTGCCGAAACTGGTTTCGCTGCTGCATCAGGCGGGCATGCTGGTCGTCGTCGAAGGCGTGGAGACGACGGACGAACTGATTCTCGCCGTCGAATCGAACGTGGACTTCGCGCAGGGCTATCTGCTCGGCCGGCCCGCCACGACGATCACGCCACCGGAGCCGGTGAACCGCCGCATCGATCACGCGTTCGACGTGATCGCCGAAGGCCGTGCGCATCAGCACGCGCGGTTCGAATCGGAGCTTCATCCATATCGCCTTGCGCTCGATCTTGCGGCGCAGGCGTACTCGGGCGGCGTGCCGCTCGAAGAAGCATTCGCGCCGCTCGCGACGCTCGAACTGTGCATCAGCTGTTTCATTCTCGACGAAAGCGGCCGTCAGGTCGGGCTCGAGGTGAACGGCATGGCGTCGGCGAAAGCGGGCGATTCGCTGCAACCGGTCGCGAATCCGCGCGATGCGCGGTGGGATCATCGGCCGTACTTCAGGAACGCGGTGCTGCGCCCGGGCGTGCCGGTGACGAGCAGCCCGTATCTCTCGCTCGCGAGCGGCCGGCCGTGCATCGCCGTGACCATCGCGGTGCCGACGGAGCAGGGGCGCTGCGTCGTGGGCGTCGAACTGGACTGGTCGCTCGAACGGCTGCCCTGGCCGGCGGTGGACTAGCGGCGGTAGTGACGCTGGACCCCCGGCGGTCGACGGATATCAGCCACTAAAGCCAGCCATCATCCGGCGAGCGCGAAGTCCGGCACCTCACAACGCGCTGGCAACGCACAGCGCCCTCCACAAAGGCTCGCTTTCATACGCCGCGCGCGGCATCATTTCGTTTTCGCCTACGTTTCGGGACGTGCCATGACCTCCGCTTTCATCGAATCCCCGTGTTACGAAGACCAGCGCCAGCGGTTTGTGCAGGCGGTCGCCGACGCGGGCGGCGAACACTTCGACTATCCGCATCCGCTAAAGGGGCCGCGCGGCGAAGCGCTCGCCACCGACGTCGCGGTGCTCGGCGATCGCAACGCGCCGAATCGTCTCGTCGCGATTTCGGGCACGCACGGCATCGAGGGCTATTACGGCTCGGAATGCCAGATCCGTCTGCTGCACGATCTGCGCGGACGCGACCTGCCGAAGGACGTGTCGGTGGTGCTCGTGCATCTCGTCAATCCGTGGGGCACGGCGTGGATGCGCCGCGTGAACGAGGACAACGTCGACGTGAACCGCAACTACGTCAGCTTCGACGGCCCGCTGCCGGCCAACGCCGCGTACGAAACGCTGCATGAAATCTATCTGGCGAGAGACCTCGACGGCCCGGGCCGCCGCGCCGCGGACGAGCTGTTCGCCACGCACGCGCGCAATCTCGGCCACACGCCGATGATGAACATCGTCGAAGCCGGGCAGTATGTGCATGGCAACGGGTTGTTCTTCGGCGGCAAGTCGGCCACGTGGACCAACCGCACCGTGCGCGCGATCATGGCCGACCACGTCGCGGGCGCCCGCACGGCGATGAGCTTCGACCTGCACACGGGCGCGGGTCCGTTCGGCTATCCGCTGCTGATGACGATCGCGGAGCGCAGCTACCCCGCGCACGCGACCGCGCAATCGGTCTACGGCCCGTGGCTGCACACGATCATCACGGCCGCCGACGCCACGTCCGACACCGGCGTCGCGGCGACCGCGACGGGCTACACGTCGCAGGCGCTGCTCGACCAGCTGCACGACGTGAACCTGATGCAGTTCGTCATCGAGTGCGGGACCTACGATGGGCACGTCGGTCATACGATCCTGCGCGACGACCACTGGCTGCATCTGCACGGCGATCCGCTCGACGCAACCGGCCGCCGGATCAAGGCGGCGATGCTCGAACATTTTTATCCCGCCGACGCGGACTGGCGCGAACTCACCGGACTGCGCACGCAGCAGGTATGGCGGCGCGCGCTGGAGAAGCTCGCGCAGATGTAGGCGCGCGGTGAGTGCCGTACGAGCGCCGTTCAGGCGCCGCGGTTGGTGCGAATCGCGTTTGAAAAAAGGGAACCTCAGGCGCCTTTATGTCACGCGTGTCAGGGTAGATGCGTGAAAGTCCGGTTGATTCCGTTGCGCGCGCACAGTAAATAAATACTCTGGATACCTGATTGAATGCGCGTTTGTCAGGTGTAACGCGTGCTACACGATGCTTCGCAACGCAGCCGCACCGGATGCGAAATGCGCATCATCTGTACAATTGTCCGATCGACAACCTGGGCAGCGGCGTTTTCAGGTCAGGTCTGCCGGTTGCGACGGCGCCGCGAGCGCGGCGCGACGCGCAGGTTCATGACGTACACGCTGTCCTGCATTGAACGGAACACGCGCACACGATATGGCCATCACTTACAAGACTCCCGACGACATCGCCCGGCTGCGCATTTCAGGCCGTCTCGCGGCGGATGTGCTCGCGATGATTGGCGAACACGTGAAAGCCGGCGTGTCGACGGATCACCTCGACGCGCTGTGCAACGACTTCATCGTCAACACGCTGAAGGTCATCCCCGCCAATATCGGCTACATGGGTTTTCCGAAGACGGTCTGCACGTCGGTCAATTCGGTCGTGTGCCACGGCATTCCAGACCGCGGCGAAGTGCTGAAAGACGGCGACATCGTCAACATCGACGTCGCCATCATCAAGGACGGCTATTTCGGCGACACGAGCCGCATGTACTGCGTGGGCGAGCCGAGCCCGGTCGCGCGCGAGCTGATCGACACCACCTATGAAGCGATGATCGCGGGTATTCGTCAGGTGAAGCCGGGCGCGACGCTCGGCGACGTCGGCCATGCGATCCAGCAGACCGCGCAGCGCAAGGGCTTCTCGATCGTGCGCGACTACTGCGGCCATGGCATCGGCAAGGTCTATCACGAAGATCCACAGGTGCTGCACTACGGTCAGCCGGGGCAGGGCACGCGCCTGAAGCCCGGCATGGTGTTCACGATCGAGCCGATGGTCAACGCGGGCCGCGCCGGCACCACCGTCATGCGCGACGGCTGGACCGTGGTCACGAAGGACCGCTCGCTGTCGGCGCAATGGGAGCACATGATCGCCGTCACCGACGATGGGTTCGAACTGCTGACGCCCTGGCCGGACGGCACGGGCGCTTACGAGGCGCCCTGAACCGCCCCGCGTGCCTGGATTTGCGCGACTCGCCGCACACGTCGTGAAAATAAGGATTTGACTCGCGCGCCGGTTCGGTTAAAGCTACGCGTTAGCGCTTCAAGGGGTTTTCGTCTGCATGAGTCCGTCACTGACCGTTCGCCGTATTGCTGTCGACCAGGGCGCCGTTTTCCGCGAGCTTCGCACCGCGTCGCTGCGCGAGGCGCCTTACGCATTTGGCGAAACGCTCGAAGATGCGCTCCTCGCCGACGCCACCTCGTTCGATGCCACCGCGGCTCGCCACGCAGGCTCGGAGGAGGCCACTTCGTTTATCCTCTATACGGAAGGCCATCCGGCCGGTCTGATCGGCGCGTGTTTCGAGGAATCGGCGCTGCATCGCGCGTTCGTGAGCGAGCTGTGGGTGGCGCCCGCCGTACGGCATCTGCGCGGCGGCGAGCTGCTCGTGAACACCGCGAGCGAATGGCTCTCGAGCCAGGGCGCGCGGGAAATCTACGCGTGGGTGGCCGACGCGAACCGCACCGCGATGCGCTTTTACGAGCGCCTCGGCTTCGGTCCGACCGGCGAGCATATCCGCACCGGCGACGCGTGGGAAACCCTGCTGGTGCGTCACGTGGCGCCGGCAACGGAGCCCCCGGCGCCATGATGTGTCCGGTGGTGCTGCCGGGCGCCGCCGTTCAGGCTTCATCCCCGTCGCTGCGGCGTTCGCTGCATCTTTTTTTCTCCCGTCTCGCGTCCTTTATCGCCAAAAAACCTGGCTGTGTGCGTGGACGCCTGTAAAATACGCAAAATTTTTTACCGAACGCCATGCCGCCCAGGAAATCGCCTTTTTTTGAATTGCGCAGTGGTTCTGTCGACACGCTGCTGTTCGTGGTCAAGACAACCGACCTCGACGCAATCCGTGCCGAGCTGACCCGGCGCTTCGAGGCGACCCCGGAATTCTTCGCCAACGACACCGTCGCGATCGACGTGCGCCGGCTTGCCGCCGGGGAAAGCGTGCCGCTCGCCGACATCGCGCAGCTGCTCGACAGCGTGCGCATGCGCCCCGTCGGCATCGTCGCCGATGCGGCGCAGCAGACGTGGGCGAGCGAGTCTGGCTTGCCGTTCCTCGAAGCACGCGACCGTCGCGGTGCCGCTCCGAAGGGCGACAGCGAAGCATCGGGCGAAGCCGGAAGCGATGCGCAGGCGGCGCCTGGCGCAGTAGAAACGTCGGCCGAGGCGACGGCGACGTCCGCCACGCAACCCGCCGAGCCGGTGCGCGTGGCGACCTCGGCGCAAACGCTCGTGATCGAAAAGCCGTTGCGTTCGGGCCAGCGGATTTACGCGAAGGGCGATCTCGTCGTGCTGGGCCTCGTGAGCTACGGCGCGGAGGTGATCGCGGAAGGCAACATCCATATCTATGCGCCGCTGCGCGGCCGGGCACTCGCCGGCGTGCAGGGCAATCACGACGCGCGCATTTTCTGCACGTGTCTCGAGCCGGAACTCATCTCGATCGCGGGCATCTACCGGACGACCGAGAACCCGCTCCCCGCGGATGTGCTGGGCAAGCCGGTGCAGATCCGGCTCGACGAAGAAAAGCTGATGATCGAACCGCTGCGGCTCACCTGACGGGCAGGCGCGCGCGCCGTGTTTTCATCGCGCGCTGCCGGCCGGGCTGCTGCCGGACTTGCACAAGAATCTGAACGAATTTGACGGACACAAGGTAAGGGTTATGGCAAAAATCATTGTGGTGACTTCGGGCAAGGGTGGTGTGGGCAAGACGACCACGAGCGCGAGTTTTGCATCTGCCCTCGCGCTGCGCGGCAGCAAGACGGTCGTGATCGACTTCGACGTCGGCCTGCGTAACCTCGACCTGATCATGGGGTGCGAGCGCCGCGTGGTGTACGACCTCATCAACGTGATCCAGGGTGAGGCGAACCTGAACCAGGCGCTCATCAAGGACAAGAAGTGCGAGAGCCTGTTCATCCTGCCCGCCTCGCAGACCCGCGACAAGGACGCGCTCACGATGGAAGGCGTCGAGAAGATCATCAACGATCTGATCGCGATGGACTTCGAATACATCATCTGCGATTCGCCGGCGGGTATCGAATCGGGCGCGCTGCTCGCGATGCACTTCGCCGACGAGGCGCTGATCGTGACGAACCCGGAAGTGTCGTCGGTGCGCGACTCGGACCGCATTCTCGGCATGCTGTCGTCGAAGACGAAGCGCGCCATCGAAGGCAAGGAGCCGATCAAGGAACATCTGCTCATCACCCGCTACAACCCGAAGCGCGTGAGCGAAGGCGAAATGCTGTCGCTCACCGACATCCAGGAAATCCTGCGCATCGACCTGATCGGCGTGATTCCGGAATCGGAAGCCGTGCTGCATGCGTCGAACCAGGGGCTGCCGGCGGTACACCTCGACGGTACCGACGTGGCGGAAGCCTATAAAGACGTGGTGTCGCGTTTCCTCGGCGAACAGAAGTCGCTTCGCTTTACCGATTACCAGAAGCCGGGCCTGCTGCAGCGCCTCTTCGGCACCAAGTAAGGGGAGCGCACGTCATGTCGATTCTCACGTTTTTGCTGGGCGAGAAAAAGCGATCCGCTTCGGTCGCGAAAGAGCGCCTGCAGCTGATCATCGCGCACGAGCGCGCCGGGGGCCATGCGCCCGCGGATTATCTGCCGGCGTTGCAGCGCGAGCTCGTCGCGGTCATCTCGAAGTACGTCAAGATTTCCGACGACGATATCCGCGTGAGCCTCGAGCGTCAGGACGACCTCGAAGTGCTCGAAGTGAAGATCGAAATTCCCCAGGCTTGATCGCAGGATAAAAGGCGGGCCTGTTTTCCGGCCTCGCTGGCATGCTGGTTCTGTGGCGCTGCGCGCGTTCCGTTTCACCGGGCGGCGCGTGGCGCCGGTCATGGACGCGGGGTGTCGGCTGACTGCTCGCCTGGTTCGTCCTCGATGACCGCTTCGGGTACTTCAGGGACGGGCGCGGGCGCCGCTTGCCGCAGTGGCGCCATATAGCGTTGCGCGAGCGTCTCGTAGAGCGGCGGCGCGAAGACGCGCGATACGCGGCTCGAGATCAGCGCCGTCGCCATCAGTGAGATCACCAGTGCGTGGCCGTTGATCATTTCCATCACGATGACGAAAGCCGTGATCGGCGATTGCGTGACCGCGGCCAGATAGCCGACCATCGCAAGCGCGATCAGCATCTGCAGTTCCATGCTGCCGAACACCATGTGCAGCACGTTGCCGAAGCCCGCGCCGATCGACAGCGAAGGCGCGAAGATGCCGCCGGGAATGCCCGGCAGATACGAGCCGACCATCGAGACCATCTTCAGCAGCGGATAGAACACCGACAGGTTGACGGTGCCGTCCAGCAGGCCGCGTGCCTCGGCGTAACCGCTGCCGAACGTCGTGCCACCCGAAATCAGCCCGATCACCGCGATCAGGAGCCCGCATACCGCGGCAAACGCGACCGGCCATTCGCCGTGCAGCGTGCGCAGCGGCGCGGGAATCCAGCGCCCGGTATTGAGCAGCAGCCAGCAGAAAACGCCGCCCGCGATGCCGGTCACGACGGCGGTCAGCGCCACGGCGACCGCGAGCAGATTCGGGAAATGCGCGCCAATCTGGATCGTGCCGAAATACGTGTAGTTGCCGTTCAGGCCGAGCGCAATCACACCGGCGATGATGATCGCCGTGATCAGCACGCCGCTCGCGCGCGCCTCGAAGCTGCGGGTGAGCTCCTCGATCGCGAAGACGATTCCGGCGAGCGGCGTATTGAACGCTGCCGACAGACCCGCCGCCGCGCCGGCCAGCACGAGTTGCCGTTCGATGTGCCGGTTCGAGCGCGGGTAGAAGCGCCGCAGGTTGAACATGAGCGCCGCGCCAACCTGGACGGTCGGCCCTTCGCGGCCGATCGTGAAGCCGCCGAGAATCGCCAGGAATGACACGGCGATCTTGCCAAGCAGAATCGGGACGGTGAGCAGCCGCGAGCCGGTTTCGCCAGTATTCGTGTGCAGGGTGGCGATGACCTGCGGGATGCCGCTGCCCTCGGCGCCACGAAAGAACTGGCGTGTGAGCCACACGGACAGCGCGGCCACAGCCGGCGTGACGAGGAGCGGCAGCCACACGTGCCGGTGCTGCATCGTGTTGAATGCGGCGTAACCCCAGTCGATGAGCCGCGCGTAAAGCACCGCGACGAGACCCACCGCGATCGCGCCGAGCCAGAAGATGCCGAACTGGCGCCACAGGCGCCTCGTGCGCCGCACGACGGTTGAAGCCAGGGGAGGGAGTGCCTGGAGCATGGCGGTTTGTCGACGCAAAGTCTGGATTATAGCGGCGCATCGTTGGCGCGGAATGAGCAGACCGCGTATCGTCGCGCCATCTGCGCGCATCTGGAGCATCCCCGCGGCTGCGACTGGTAATGGCTCGTTACAGCGAGCCTGTCGCAACATTCGGCATTGCGGGCGCAACTTCCGTAGAATGCACGTTTCACACAGGGAAACAGAGCTGAAATGGATCGATCCCCGATAAAAGTGGCAAATTGACCATGAAGCGCATCCTGATCGTCAAGGTCACCTCGCTCGGCGACATCATCGAGGCACAACCCGTGGTAGCGGACATCAAACGGGCTTTTCCGGGCGTCAAGGTCGACTGGGCCGCCGACGAGATGTTCGCCGACGTGGCTCGCTGGAATACCGGTATCGACCGCGTGCTGTGCGCGCCGTTGCGACGCTTCAAGAAGGCCCGCAGCCTCGCGGATTTCCGCTCGATCGCCGCTTCGATCGCCGAGCTGCGCGCCGAGCGTTACGACGTCGTGATCGACATCCACGGCGTCTACAAGAGCGCCATCATCGCGTTTCTGACGCGCTCGTCACGCCGTCTCGGCTACCGGTCGCAGGACCTCGGCGAGCGGGGTGCCGCGTTCGCCTATACGGGCCGCCTCGCGCCGCGCGCCGAAGTCAACGCGTGGCATGGCATGCGCATCAGCGTGGGCGATGCGCTCGGTTTTCAGGTCGAGGGGCCGCCGGTTTTCAATCTGCAGGTGCCGGGTGCATCCAGTTCGCCCGTGTCGACGATCGGGAGCGCACCGGTCGCCATGCTGTTTCATGCCACATCCAAGGACGACAAAAAGCTGCCCGCGACGCACTGGGCTGCGATTGCACGCAACCTGATCGAACGCGGATACGCGATCGAGTTGCCGTGGGGGTCTCCGGCCGAGCGCGTCGAAGCGGGCGCGATTGCCGCGCTCGTGCCCGAGGCATCGCTGCTGCCGCCGATGGACGTCACCGAAATCGCGCGGATGATCGACCGGGCTGCGCTCGTCGTCGGTGTCGATACCGGTTTCGTGCATCTCGCACATGCGCTGCAAAAGCGCGCCGTCATGATTTTTGTGGCGACCTCGCGGGAGCACTTCGGCATCGAAGCGGCGTTCCGTTCGATCTCCATCGGCGATGGACGGGGCGTGCCGCCCGTCGATGAAGTGTTGCGCGCCCTCGAATACGTGCATACCGAACCGGGCGCAGCCGCGGCCGGCGACACCACCGTGGCGGCGGCCTGAGACGCGCCGGCGCGGCACTAAAATCCAGCGGCAATCCTGCCGGAAATCGCCACGATCATTACACGCCTGTTAAAACTGTCGCGCTTTCGCGGGCACGACGTGGGGGCTGCGCCCGCGCAGCCCCGCTGGCGCCAGGTTCGTGCCTTTCACTGCGCCAGCGCGTGTAACACCGCACTAACCTCCCCTTACAAATTGCAACGGTCTCGCGGGGCGCCGTCGTGTTCAATCGAGTCATTCGGGATCGCTCGAATACCTGCTGACTCATTGGGAGAACACTGTGAAACGCTTGACGCTGACCTTGATCGCGAGTGCATTCCTCGCCGCTGCACTGGGCGGATGCATTGTCGTGCCGGCGCCTGGCTACTACGGCGGCGGCTATCACCACGGCGGTTACTACCGGTGACGGGACGCGTCGACGTACGCAGTTGTGCGCCGTCGATGCGAGTGGGAGGAAGTCGCGCATCTGCCCCGGCAGATTGCGCGGCTTTTTTTCAGGCCAGCAGCATTTCGAATGCGATGACCGCTGTGATGGCTGCCAGGTTCGCCGCGATGGCTTCGAGGACCAGACCTTTCCAGGTCGCCGGCTTGAAGCGGACCGCGAGCAGTAGCGCGCCGAGCAGCGCAAGGGCAATGATCATCACGACGTCTGCGTTGTGCAGGTGAATGTTCATCGTCGACTCCTGTGGGCATCATCGCCTGGACGTCATGGCCGGTGCGCGCAGATGAACCGGCGGGACATGGCGTCTTGATCCGTACGCTTTCGAACAGCGCTTCCGGTTCAGTATAAGCAGGCCAGAAACCCGTGCAAGTCAGGGAAAGCGCGACCTGATCCGGTGGGTTTGCCCATGCACGATCGCAGGGCCCGACGTTCCTTTCAAACGTGAACGATGAACCCTGCGCCCTGCTTACATCAACTGCGTGTGACGCGTCTCGCGCATGCACAGCACGCCGACGAGACTGACCACGGCCGCGCACGACACGTACGCGCCGACCCACGTCAGCCCGCCATGTGCGGCGAGCACCTGGGCGATGTACGGCGCCACCGAGGCCCCAAGAATGCCGCCCAGGTTGTACGAGACGCCCGCGCCGGTGTAACGCACGTTGGTCGGAAACAGTTCCGGCAGCAGCGCGCCCATCGGCGCGAACGTGACGCCCATCAGGAACAGTTCGATGATCAGGAACAGCAGCACGAGCGGCGTCGAGCCGCTGCCGAGCAGCGGCGCCATCGCGAAGCCGGACACGATCGCCGCGAGGATGCCGGCGATCAGCACCGGCTTGCGTCCGAAGCGGTCGGCGGCCCACGCGGAAAGCGGCGTGGCGAGCGCCATGAACACGACCGCGATGCACAGCATGCCGAGGAACGTCTGGCGGGGAATGTGCAGCGTCGAGACGCCGTACGACAGCGAGAACGTCGTCGCGTTGTAGAAGAGCGTGTAGCACACCACCATCGCGAGCGCGCCGAGGATCGTCGGGCGCCAGTGTTGCGAGATGAGCGTCGCGACCGGCACGCGCACGCGTTCCTCGCGATCGATTGCCGCCTGGAAGGCCGGCGTTTCCGCGATCTTCAGCCGCACGTAGAGGCCGATCGCGACCAGCACCGCGCTCACGAGGAACGGCACGCGCCAGCCCCAGCTGCGGAACTGCTCGTCGGACAGCGACAGCGCAAGGCCGAAGAACAGCCCGTTCGAAGCGAGAAAGCCGATCGACGGGCCGAGTTGCGGGAACATGCCGAACCAGCCGCGTTTGCCGGGCGGCGCGTTTTCGGTGGCGAGCAGCGCCGCGCCGCCCCATTCGCCGCCAAGGCCGATCCCTTGCCCGAAGCGCAGGACACACAGCAGGATCGGCGCGAGGCTGCCGATCGAATCGTAGCCGGGCACGAAGCCGATGAGCGTCGTCGACAGACCCATCACGAGCAGCGATGCAACGAGCGTCGACTTGCGCCCGATGCGGTCACCGAAGTGGCCGAACAGGAACGAGCCGATCGGCCGCGCGACGAACGCGATGCCGAACGTGACGAACGCCGACAGCGCCTGCGCCGTTGCCGAACTGTGCGGGAAGAACACCGGGCCGATGACGAGCGCGGCGGCCGTCGCATAGACGTAGAAATCGTAGAACTCGATCGCGGTGCCGATGAAGCTCGCGAAGATCACCCGCGAGGTGCTGTTCTTTCCGGCCACATCAGGCGGAGTCGCGGAAAGCGGTGAGGTGGACATGCAGGGTCTCCAGTTGAGTTGTCGCGACCCGGTCCCGTGTGCGGAACACATTCCGCGCATCGACAGCGCGGAGCCGGGCTGGGTCTTTGTGTGAAATCAGTGCGGGCTGCGGGCGCGGGGCACGCGGTTCTCGCACGGCCCGTTGCGCAATGTCCGCAATGTTGCGCATGCAACGATACAGCAGCTTGCCTCGCCGGTGCGCGCCAGCACATGCGATGGCTGGACATCCGGCGATGCGGTCCGGGCGCGCGCGAGTTGCGCGGCGACGCCACGGTGAGGCTTTCCGGCGCACGCGGATGAGCGCGCGGCGAAAGCGGCGCCGGAGCGCTCCGGCAGGGAGTATCGAAAAATTATAACGAGCAGGGGCGTCGCGCGGCAACCGGATGCGGCAAGCCGGCTGAACGGCGCGGAATCAACCGGTCGTTTCAGTCGATCGTTTGTGCCTGCGGCGATGCGAAGGTGCGCAACTGGAATTTGCCGTCGTCGTTGAAGAGCCAGTCTTCCATCAGCTCGAGATGGCCGCGCGTGTCGAGCAGTTTTGCCGGCGGCTGTGGCAGCGGCGATGCGCGGCGCAGCGTCGCGAGCGCGGTGCTTTCCGCTTCGTCATCGCCGTTCGTGCGATAGACCGATTCACCGACGAGCTGGCCATCCCGATCGACGGTAAACGAAACGACGACGAGCGAACGCAGCATCGCCTGCGGCGTGCCGCGCAGCACATACGACGGATTGCGCTCGATGATGCGTCTCGCGACGCTCGCGCGATACTGGTCGAGCGCGACGCTGTTGATGGCGGCAGGCGGCACATGTACCGTCGGCCGTTGCGGCGGCGTGAACGTGCAGGCGGCGGTGATGGCAAGAACGTTCCATGCGGCGATGCGGACGAATGGCATGAGCCGGGAACGACGGTGCATCCAGTGGCGCGTGCGGATGGGCATCGCAGGATGAAGCGCGAACGCTTGAGAGCAGGATGTATTTTTATCCTAGCGTATATGCAGGGGTTTTCAATCGGTGGAAGAACGGGGTGTGCGGGGGCGAACGGAAAGGGCGCGACGTGGGAACGTGCGGGAACTGCCAGATCACAGGCTTAAATACGCACGCATACATGCATCGATTGCGGTTAGATCGCCATTGCCCAGAATGACTTCAACGTACCGGCGACCACTATTGCGTGACTTGATGTAGGGCTTATTGAGTCTTTCGAAACCCACGGTGGAGAGCATGTCGCACTTCGCCCACATGGTCGCTTCGGTCTTCCAGCCAGGCACCACTACATGCGGTAGAGCGTGATGCCACGCCTTGACGGGCGCCGGCGATGTCGTTGAGAGAGGGACCACTGTGCAGAGCCGACGACTGTGGCTGCTTTTTTGAGACACTACGATCACAGGCCGCTTCTTGATCATTTCCGGTTCTCGAAAACCGGTGTTGAAGTCGCAGACCAGAATTTCCCCTCGGCTGGGGAAGTAAGGCAGTGTCATAGGGGCAAGAAAAAGCCCCCATATGGGGGCTTCAAGAATCGACGCCCGGGCTAGCTTGGAATCGCTTATCCGGGCCGCTGGTGCGACGTTTAACGCGCCAGACTCAAGCCGGCTTTCGCCGGAAACGCTTTCAGTATGGCACGAATATCCGCGTCTGCCAACGGTTGGCAACACGGTTGGCGAGGCGGTAGTGGCGTCTGATTCCTTCATGGACCACAAACGAAATACGGGCCCCGAAGGGCCCGCATTTCATTGACGATCTGGCGGAGGCGGTGAGATTCGAACTCACGGAAGGATCACTCCTTCGCCGGTTTTCAAGACCGGTGCCTTAAACCGCTCGGCCACACCTCCAGGCCGCGAATTGTAACCCGAAACCGGCTCGCGACGACCACCCCGCGCTGGCGATCAGCGCCCGTCCTTCAGAAACAGCGCCTGCAGATCATTGAGGAAGTTCTGTCCGCGCACGGTCGGCGCGATCTTCTCGTGATCGCGCACGATGAGGCCGCGTTTCTCGGCTTCCTGCAGTGCCGGTTCGATCGATGTCATCGAAAGTCCGGTGCGCTCGACGAAGCGGTACACCGGAAAACCCTCCACCAGGCGCAGCGCGTTCAGCATGAATTCGAACGGCAGGTCGCGCGGACCGACTTCGTTTTCTTCCTGCACCGGCGCGCCGGCTTTCGCCTGTTCGATGAACGTAGCGGGATGCTTGTAGCGCGCCTGACGCAGAACCCGGTTCGGAAACGACAGCTTCGTGTGCGCGCCCGCGCCGATGCCGAGATAGTCGCCGAAACGCCAGTAGTTCAGGTTGTGTTTGCTCTGCCGATGCGGCTTCGCGTAGGCCGACACTTCGTAGCGCTCGTAACCCGCGGCCGCCGTGTACTCGTGAATCCAGTCCTGCATGTCGGCCGACTGGTCGTCGTCGGGCAGCGGCGGCGGAAACTTCGCGAACAGCGTGTTTGGCTCGAGCGTCAGGTGGTACAGCGACAGATGCGGCGGCGCGAACGACAGCGCCGTTTCGATGTCCGCCTGGCATTCGGCGAGCGTCTGCCGCGGCAGCCCGAACATCAGGTCGAGGTTGAAGTTGTCGAACGTGGCTGCGGCGACTTCCACCGCGCGGCGCGCCTGCGTCGCATCGTGAATCCGGCCGAGCGCCTTCAGATGCGCTTCGTTGAAACTCTGGATGCCGACCGACAGACGGTTCACGCCGCTCGCGTGGAACTGCGCGAACTTCGCGGCTTCGAACGTGCCGGGGTTCGCCTCGAGCGTGATCTCGGCGTCCGCGTCGAGCGGCAGCAGCGCGCGCACGTCCGACAGCAGCCGGTCGAGCCCGGCCGCCGACAGCAGGCTCGGCGTGCCGCCGCCGATGAACACCGTATGCACCTGGCGCCCCCAGACAAGCGGCAACGCCAGTTCGAGGTCGGTGCGCAACGCGTCGAGATATTCGTTCTCCGGGAACGTGTCGCCTTTCCATTCGTGCGAGTTGAAATCGCAATATGGACACTTGCGCACGCACCACGGGAAATGCACGTACAGCGAGAGCGGCGGCAACGACGTCAGACGGATGCCGCCCGGCGCCGTGAACGCCTTGATGACGCTGACACCGATTTCGCTAATGCCGCCGCCGCCACCGCCTGAACTGGACGCCGCGCTCATGCCGCCTCCGACAGACGCGCCAGCAGATGTTGCAACGCAATCGCGCGATGGCTCGTCGCGTTTTTGACCGCCGGCTCGAGTTCCGCCGCGGTCGAACCCAGCGTCGGTAAAAAGAAGTATGGGTCGTAACCGAAGCCGTTCGCACCACGCGGCGCGTCGAGCACTTCGCCATGCCAGCGGCCTTCGGCGATGAGCGGCTCCGGATCGTCGGCGTGACGCACGAGCGCGAGCACACAGTAGTAGTAGGCGCGCCGGTCGCTTTCAGCCGCCAGCTGTTCGACGAGGTACGCGTTGTTCGCCGCATCGCTTTTCTCGCCGCCCGCGCGCTGCGCGTAGCGCGCCGAATACACGCCCGGCGCGCCGCGCAGCGCGACGACGCACAGACCGGAATCGTCGGCGAGCGCGGGCAGGCCGGTGAGTTTTGCTGCGTGCCGGGCTTTCGTGAGCGCGTTTTCGACGAACGTCGGATGCGGTTCTTCGGCTTCCGGCACGTTCAGGCGGCCTTGCGGAATCAGCTCGATGCCGGCGGTTTCGAACAGCGCGGCGAATTCGCGCAGCTTGCCCGCATTGTTCGACGCGAGCACGACCTGCTTCAGCGACGAAGCGATCGTGCCGGCGCCTGTTTCCCGATCATTCACCCTTCAACCCCAGCGCTTCTTTCTGCTTCGCGATCAGCGTTTCGATGCCGCTTTGCGCGAGATCGAGCAGCGCGTTCATTTCATCGCGCGAAAACGGCACGCCCTCGGCGGTGCCCTGGATCTCGACGAAGCCGCCGTCGCCCGTCATCACGACGTTCATGTCGGTGTCGCATTGCGAATCTTCGTCGTAGTCGAGGTCGAGCACCGGCAGGCCGTCGAATACGCCGACGGAAATCGCCGCGACGTAATCCGTGATCGGCGACGTTTCGATGCGGCCCGTGGCGAGCAGTTTCGCGACGGCGTCATGCGCGGCGACGAACGCGCCGGTGATACTCGCCGTGCGCGTGCCGCCGTCGGCCTGGATCACGTCGCAATCGATGTGCAGCGTGCGCGCGCCGAGCTTCTCCAGATCGAACACCGAGCGTAGCGCGCGGCCGATCAGGCGCTGGATTTCCTGTGTGCGGCCCGTCTGCTTGCCGCGGGCGGCTTCGCGGTCGCTGCGCGTGTGCGTCGCGCGCGGCAGCATGCCGTATTCGGCGGTGAGCCAGCCCTGGCCGCGGTCGCGCAGGAAGCCCGGCACGCTTTCGGCGATGCTCGCAGTGCAGATCACCTTGGTGTCGCCGAATTCGACCAGCACGGAGCCTTCCGCATGCTTCGTGTAATGACGCGTGATGCGCACGTCGCGCAGCTGGCCGGCGGGGCGGCCGCTGGGACGTTTCGTGGAGTTTGTCATGGTCGGGAGCCGGGGAAAGGAATCGAGGAAGGGAAACCGCGATTTTACCGCCGATCGGTGCGGCGGGCCCGCGCGCGCCGGTGGTGCATGGGCGAGGCGTCGGCGCCAAAGATGGGATAATGCGCGTTCCTCGCCCCGCGTCCCGTACACGCCGGGCGGCTCAAATCCCCAGGCCAGTGTGCCCTGGCGTGCGCGCTGGCACGCTGGCCGCCCATCGCGAGACAAATGATGATCTACAGCATGACTGGCTATGCGAGCGCCACGCGCGAACTCGCAGCGGCTTCAGGTACAGGCGGCGTAAGCGTCTCGGTCGAGCTGCGCACCGTGAACTCGCGTTTTCTCGATCTCAACTTCCGCATGCCGGAAGACGTGCGCGTCTGCGAACCGACGTTGCGCGAAATGCTGATGAACAAGCTCTCGCGCGGCAAGGTCGACATCCGTATCAACCTGCAGCGCAGCGAACAGTCGGCGAATGCGGGCACGGTGAACCGCGAGGCGCTCGGCCAGCTCGCGCTGCTCGAACGCGCGGTGCTCGGCGTGTTCCCGGAAGCCGGACGCCTGCGCACCGGCGAAATCCTGCGCTGGCCGGGCGTGCTCGCCGAAAGCGGCGTGGCGCCGGAAACGCTGCGCGACGCGGTGCTCGCATGCGGCAAGCAGGCCATCGCCGACCTGATCGACGTGCGTGCCCGCGAAGGCGCGCAACTCGCGACGATGCTCATCGCGAACGTCACCGAAATGGAAGCGATCGTCACGAAGATCACGCCGCTCGTGCCGGAGCTGATCACGAAGCATCAGCAGAAGATCGTCGAACGCCTGCAGGAAGCGCTCGGCATCGCCGCGCCGGACGGGGCGACCACGATCGTCTCGCGCGAGGAAATCGCCGAACGTATCCGTCAGGAAGTGACGATCTACGGCATCCGCATCGACATCGCGGAAGAGCTCACGCGTCTCACCGCGCATCTGAACGAAACGCGTCATGTGATCGAGAAGGGCGGCAAGGTCGGCAAGCGTCTCGACTTCATGATGCAGGAACTGAATCGCGAAGCGAACACATTGGGATCGAAGGCGGCCGCGAAGGAACTGGCCGATTCGTCGATGACGCTGAAGCTCCTCATCGAGCAGATGCGCGAACAAGTACAAAACCTGGAGTGACACGCCCATGACTGGCCAGACACGCGAAGGCAGCGCGCAACACAACCCGTACGCCGGCGCCTATCCGGGCAACCTGTTCATGGTCGTCGCGCCGTCCGGCGCGGGCAAGTCGACGCTCGTGAACGCGCTGCTCGCGAAAGATCCGCAGATCTGTCTGTCGATTTCGTACACGACGCGCCCGCCGCGTCCGAAGGAACAGGGCGGTCAGCACTATCACTTCACGACGGTCGAGGATTTTCTGTCGCGTCACGCGCAGGGCGAGTTCCTCGAAAGCGCGGAAGTACACGGCAACTACTATGCGACCTCGCGCGTGTGGATCGAGGAACAGATGAAAAGCGGCCATGACGTGCTGCTCGAAATCGACTGGCAGGGCGCGCAGCAGGTGAAAAAGCAGTTCCACAATGCCGTCGAGATCTTCATCCTGCCGCCTTCGCTCGATGCGCTCGAAGAGCGTCTGAAGAAGCGTGGCCAGGACGAGCCGAACGTGATCACGCGCCGCCTGCTCGCTGCGGGTAGCGAAATGGCGCACGCCGCCGAAGCCGAATACGTGGTGATCAACGAGAACTTCGATCGCGCGCTCGCCGAGCTGCAATGTCTCGTCGCGGCGACGCGCTCACGCTTCGCTTCGCAGTACGCACGCCACACCCAGCTTTTTGTGCAACTCGGCATCCATCTGCCGCACGGCGGCTAGCGGCGGGGTTTCCGGCACATAAGGTAGAATAAGCAACATACTGAGAAGGAATTTCCAACATGGCCCGCATTACCGTCGAAGACTGTCTGAAACAGATTCCGAACCGTTTCGAACTGGCGCTTGCCGCAACCTATCGCGCGCGTCAGCTCGCACAAGGTCATACGCCGAAAATCGAAAGCCGCGACAAGCCCACCGTCGTCGCACTGCGCGAAATCGCGGCTGGCCAGGTCGGCGTCGAAATGCTGAAGAAGGTGCCGGTTTAAGGCGCGCTTCCTCCGCATTCGATTGCTGAGTTATTGAATCGACGCGTGCAGACCGGCTTGTCGCCAGCACGTATTCCGGCACGGAGGCGAACATGAGCATGACCCCATCGCCTGCCGCTTCGGAAGCGGAGCACGATTCCCACGACAACGCCCCCGAAGGCGATTCGCCTTCGACTGCACGCAGCTACATCGACGCGGTCCTCGAACAGTCGTTTCGCCATCTGTTCGGGCCGACCGCCACGCCGGAGCAGCCGCGCCGGCACGACGTCGTTTCGATCTCGAAGCTGACGTCGGCACTCGCCGAATACATCACGCCGGAAGAGATCAGGGACGTCAAGGCGGCCTTCCATTTCAGCGACGAGGCCCACCTCGGCCAGTATCGTCAAAGCGGCGAACCCTACATCACGCATCCTGTTGCCGTCGCGGAAATCTGCGCGGGCTGGAAGCTCGACGCCCAGTCGATCATGGCGGCGCTGCTGCATGACGTGATGGAAGACCAGGGCGTGACCAAGGCGGAACTCGCCGAGCGCTTCGGCGCGAAGGTCGCGGAACTGGTCGACGGATTGTCGAAACTCGACAAGATGGAGTTTCGCAATCGCGAGGAAGCGCAGGCGGAAAACTTCCGCAAGATGCTGCTCGCGATGGCGCGCGACGTGCGCGTGATTCTCGTCAAGCTGGCCGACCGCCTGCACAACATGCGCACGCTCGGTGCGGTGCCGCATGAAAAGCGCCGTCGCGTGGCGCGTGAAACGCTCGATATTTACGCGCCGATTGCGCACCGGCTGGGCCTGAACAATACGTATCGCGAGCTGCAGGACCTGAGCTTCGCGAACTTCAACCCGCACCGGTACGCGACGCTCGAAAAGGCCGTCAAGGCGGCGCGCGGCAACCGTCGCGAAGTGGTCGGCAAGATCATGGAATCGGTGCAGCGCGCGATCGCCGATGCGAAGCTCGATGCCGAGGTCACCGGCCGCGAAAAGACCATCTTCAGCATCTACAAGAAGATGCGCGACAAGCAGCTGTCGTTCTCGCAGGTGCTCGACGTGTACGGGTTCCGCGTGGTCGTCGAAAGCGCGCTCGAGTGCTACACCTGCATCGGCGCGCTGCATGCGCTCTACAAGCCGGTGCCGGGCAAGTTCAAGGATTACATCGCGATTCCGAAGGTCAACGGCTATCAGTCGCTGCACACCACGCTCGTCGGCCCGTTCGGCGCGCCGATCGAGTTCCAGGTGCGCACGCGCAAGATGCACGAGATCGCGGAAGCGGGCGTCGCCGCGCACTGGCTGTACAAGAACGGCAGCGCCGATCTCAACGACGTGCAGAAGCGCGCGCATCAGTGGCTGAAGTCGCTGCTGGATATCCAGAGCGAAGCGGGCGATTCGAGCGAATTCCTCGAACACGTGAAGATCGACCTGTTCCCGGATGCGGTCTACGTGTTCACGCCGAAGTCGAAGATCATGGCGTTGCCGCGCGGCGCCACGGCACTCGACTTCGCGTATTCGATCCACAGCGACCTGGGCAACCAGTGCGTCGCGGTGAAGATCAACAATGAGCTGCTGCCGCTGCGCACGGAGCTGAAAAGCGGCGACATCGTCGAAGTCATTACCGCGCCGTATTCGAAGCCGAATCCGGCGTGGCTCGGTTTCGTGCGCACGGGCAAGGCGCGTTCGGCGATCCGCCACTATCTGAAGACGATGCGGCTGAACGAGTCGGTGCAGCTCGGCGAGCGTCTGGTCGATCAGGCGCTGAAGGGCTACGGCTTTGCACTGTCGGACGTGACGCCGGAAGTCTGGGAAAAGCTGGTGCTGTGGACCGGCAACAAGAACCGCCAGGAAATTTTCGCGGACATCGGCCTTGGCCGGCGCGTCGCGGCCGTGATGGCCAAGCGCATCGAGGTGCTGATGAGCGGGCGCGACGCCGACGACGATAGCCCGCGCCAGGAGTCCACTGGCTCACAGGCGCCGCCGCCGGTCGTGATCACAGGCACCGAAGGCATGTCGGTGCAGCTCTCGGCCTGCTGCCGCCCGATTCCGGGCGACGACATCATGGGCTACATCGGCATTGGCCTCGGCATGGCGATCCACACCACGGATTGCCGCGTCGCGCAGCGCATTCACCGCCGCGATCCGGGCCGCTGGATCGACGTCGCGTGGGCGCCGCAACCGGGGCGTCTCTTCGACGTCGCGATCAAGGTGCTGGTGAAGAACACGAAGGGCGTGTTCGCCCGGGTCGCCGCCGACATCACGTCAGCCGACGCGAATATCGTCCACATCGCAATGGACGAAGACCTGTCGCAGGAGTCCACCGTCCTGCGCTTCGTGATCCAGGTCAGCGACCGCGTACACCTCGCCAACGTCATGCGCCGCGTGCGTACGAACCCGGATGTGATGCGCATCGCGCGCGAGCGTCCGAGCGAGGAAGGCCATCATCGCCACGACGGCGGCATGCGCATCGACCGCGAACGCGCCGACTACTGACCTTGAGCGCGTCTGAATCGGATGCGCGTGCATCTGCGGCTTACGGCGCTTCGAGAGGGAAATCCGATGAACGTTGCTGATCTGACCGATGTCGCGCTCGATTACTGGGTGGCGCGAAGCCTCCACGATTTTGTCCGCGAAATCCACTTCACCGACAGCGGCCGCACGGTTGCGATCCGCGGCACCGATCCCGGCCGTCCCTGGAATGGGCGGTTTACACCGTCGACCTCATGGGAAGCGGCGGCGCTCGTGCTCGACCGCGCGAAACAGCTGGAACTCTCGGCGGGCGCACACGGGACCGAGGCGCATTGTGTCGCTGATTTCGAGGGTGGATTGCGTACGGCGGAAGGGCGCGGGGAATCGACGCGGACCGCCTTGCTGCGGGCCTTCGTCGCGAGCCGCTTCGGCGACACGGTCGCCGACGACATGCTGCGTCAGTCGCAGGCGCTGACGGGCGTGCATGTGGAGGTGATCGGCGAGGCGTTGGCGCCGCCCTCTGCCGAAGACGTGCCGACGCCGGACGGCCGCATCGGCGATATCCAGTCGGCGCCGCGTTGATCGGGCGGGAACGGTGATGCGCAACCTGGCCGCCCATCGAGGCGGCGCACAAAAACAAAGGGCCTTCCAGAAGGAAGGCCCTTTATAGGTGGTGCGGCTGGCAGGATTCGAACCCACGACCCCTTGGTTCGTAGCCAAGTACTCTATCCAACTGAGCTACAGCCGCACGCGAAACAGGTAACGCTTGAATACTGACGTTTCGCCGTGCAAAAGCCGGTGAAACAAAAGGGCCTTCCCGGAGGAAGGCCCTCGAATAAGTGGTGCGGCTGGCAGGATTCGAACCCACGACCCCTTGGTTCGTAGCCAAGTACTCTATCCAACTGAGCTACAGCCGCACGCAGAAACGGGATTATAGCAAAGCCTCGAAAAAAGGGAAGCCACAAACGCCAATTTGTCTCATTATCCTTGTTATGTATCCTTGATGGACGGGGCTCAGCCCGCTTCGAAGCACCATGAACAAAGCCTTTGTCAAAGAGTCGACCGACGATCTGGACGACGACGCCGATGCCGCCCAGCCTGAGATTCCCGCAGGTGCGAAGAACTACATCACGCCCGCCGGCTACCGGCGTCTGCGTGACGAGCTGCTGCATCTGATCGACGAGGCGCGTCCGGAGGTCGTGAAGCTGGTGTCGTGGGCGGCGTCGAACGGCGACCGCTCCGAAAACGGCGATTACATCTACGGCAAGCGGCGTCTGCGCGAGATCGACCGGCGCATCCGCTTTCTGACGAAGCGCCTCGATCTGGCGGAAGTCGTCGACAGCAGCCGGCAGGAGAGCATTGACCAGGTGTTTTTCGGGGCGAGCGTCGACTACGGGACCGAAGACGGCGAAATGCACACGGTGACGATCGTCGGCGTGGATGAGGTCAATCTGGACATCGGGCACGTGAGCTGGGTTTCGCCCATTGCGCGCGCGCTGCTGAAGGCGCGAATCGGCGACGAGGTCACGCTGCACACGCCCGCGGGGCCCGAGCCCATCGATGTGCTCGACGTCCGCTATCCGCCGCCGGACACGGGCGGGTAAGCTGTTGCGACGCCGGTGTCGATGATGACAGGATGCCAGCGCCAATAAAAAAGGCGCCGAAACCGGCGCCTTTCAATACTGCGGATACTACCTGACAGCTTAGAAGCGGTGACGCAGACCCGCCGTCACAGCGATTTGCTTGTTGTTGCCAGAAGCGTTCAGGCCGTTGATGTCTGCATTGACGCCAGAGCCTTCGTTGACTTGCTGGTATTCGCCTTGCAGATACACGTCCGTGCGCTTCGACAGCGAGTAGGCGGTTTGCAGGTTGAACTGGTTCCAGTGCGGGCTCGTGCCTTCCAGGTTGCCACGCGTGTACGTGTACGAACCGGCGATGCTGAGCGCCGGCGTCAGAGCGTAACGTGCGTTGGCTTCGAAGTTCTGGAAGCGTGCGCTGTCGCCGTTCGTGGCGATGCCGCCCGACACGCCCGACGCACCTGCGCCGATGCCAGCGAGACCGTGCAGGTTCGTTTGCGAGTACACGAGGCCAGCCGTTGCCGGGCCGAACGTGTAGCTTGCACCTGCACCCCACGTTTGCTGACGGGCAGCGAAGAACGTGTTGTCGCTCGACACCGCGCCACCCGAGTTGAACGCTGCAGCTGCGCTCGTTGCGCCGTTGCTGTTCAGTTGCAGGTAAGCCGCGCCGACGTTCAGGCCGCCGTAGTTATACGATGCACCGGCGCTGTATGCGCGGTTGTTCGCAAAGCCGTCTGCCTGGTTCGAGAAGCCATACAACGCGCCGAACTTGAAGCCGCCGTAAGCCGCGCTCTGGTACTTGACCGAGTTGTTCACGCGGAACGAGTTGTTCAGGTTGTCGTTGTCGAACGGGTGGGCGAACTGCGTGCCGCCGTATTGCGTGCCGGTCAGCGACAGCGGGCCGACGTAGTCAACCATGCTGTCGTATTGACGGCCGAGCGTCACGGAACCGAACTGGTTGCTCGACAGGCCAACGAAAGCCTGACGGCCGAATTCACGCTGGCCTTGCTTCAGCGTGCCGTCGTTGATGCCGAAGCCATTTTCCAACGTGAAGATGGCCTTCAGACCGCCGCCCAGATCTTCCGCACCGCGCAGGCCCCAGCGGCTGCCGTTCACCGCGCCGCTCGTTTCCTGCCAGTTGCTGTGACCGCCCTGGTTGTTCGTGTAGGTGATGCCTGCGTCGATCAAGCCGTACAGCGTGACGCTGCTTTGTGCATGAGCGGCAGTGGCGAAAACGCCCGACAGGGCCGCGACCATGAGTGTCTTTTTCATCTTTGTAACTCCGAGAACAGGATGGGCTTTGGAAACCCAGGCTTCAAGGAAACGATCACGCAACGCTGCGAGAGGCGGAATGCACGTGAAAACGCGCCATAGGACAAGCACGTTTGTTTCCGGGACAGCCAAAGTGTAAGTACGGGAGTTGTGATGCGCTCGTTCCGAAATCCACAATAAAGTATTCCGGGATCGGAAATGATATTGGGCCCCGGCTAAAGCCTTGCTGGTAAAGGCTCGAGGGGTTTCTTCGCGATAGAGGGGTGTGATGTCAACCTGATGGCGTTGTGCAATTGCTACAGCAAAAGTCGCCAAAAAACTACAACGATCATCTAAAACCGTAATTGTTGCAGTTTTTGAAATAGACGGTTGCTGTTATTGCGACTAATCGCATTCCAACGCGGCGCTATACTCAAATTTCTGCTTTTCGAAGCAGACTTTTTCGTTGATGAAAAAGATCTCCAAACCTTTGTCGGCGCGGCCTTCCAGCCGCGCTCTTTTTTTGTCCCGCCGTTCTGCACTTTCCTTCCTAGCCAGCCCCGGTTGGCACCGGATCCGCTTCGTCGAACCCGAAGCTGGCATGCACGCTCCAATCTTCCATGACGTAACGACGTGCGTCCATAGGGGAAGACAGCAGGTTCTGCCAGTGATCGCCGTGCCACGCGGGATCGGGGTCGAACGCGAATGCAGAAGAATCCGCCGCTGCCGTGGTCTTTTCCGGAGGTACGGACGACGGTTGAGAATGAAACAGCCAGTTGGCCAGCCGTCCGGATTGCTTGAAAAACATGGCGATCTCCCATTGCGTGATGCATGACTCCGATCGTGATGTGAATGTATTACATGAACAACCCGGATAAACACTTACCAAAAACACTATTTGTTACATAACGGAAATTTTTCCCGGATTTTCGTATGCAATTTTTTGAAAAAGTAATATTGACCGGGCTCTTTAAAATGCGTTTTGAATTATGTGACTGCTTCACTCCTGTTTTGATATCGAGCTGTCAGGCAATTGCCTGGATTTCTCTTGACGGCTTCTCATCGTTCCCCGTATAACGGCAAAGCTGAATTCCGGAGCTGGATGTGTAGTTGGCAGGCCCATGGAATTGGCATAAAGGGTATTACCCGTTTTACTTTAAATCTAGAGGGAACTGGAATATGGAAACCGGTATCGTCAAATGGTTTAACGATGCTAAGGGATTTGGATTCATCACGGCTGATTCGGGCGGCGAAGACCTGTTCGCGCATTTCTCGGAAATCCGCTCGGAAGGATTCAAGTCGCTGAAAGAAAATCAGCGCGTGTCCTTTGAGGTGAAGGCCGGGCCGAAGGGCAAGCAGGCTGCAAACATTCAACCGCTGTAAGCCGCGGTGCGCCGCGCGCAAGCGCTGTGGCGATCTCAAAAGCCCTCCCACGCAGAGGGCTTTTTTTATTGGCGTCGGCTGTGGGGTTTTAACTGGAATTAAAGAATGCTTTTTGCCGGGCTGGTTTATAAACTCTGGATGCGGGCGACGGATGTTTAAAAGCCATGGGCGTGCGGAGTTTTTATTCGCCGGGCAATCAGGCAAAATTTCCCGCCGCAATCCTGCTGATCCGCCAACTGGTGCATACTTGCGCGAAGCTACGCCTGGAACGCATTCCAATGTCTGAACAGTATCTGGCGGTTCCCGCCATCGATGTGCCCATTGTCTTTGTCGACCTCGAAACCACTGGCGGGTCGGTGGGCGAGCACCGGATTACCGAAGTCGGCGTAGTCGAAGTGGGGCCGCAAGGCGTTTCGCGCTGGAGCACGCTGGTCGATCCGCAACAACCCATTCCGCCTTTTATCCAGCAACTCACCGGCATCACCGACGCGATGGTGCGTGGCGCGCCGACGTTCGAGTCGATTGCGCCCGCGCTGTTCGAGCGCCTGAAGGGCAGACTCTTCGTCGCGCATAACGCCAGTTTCGACCGTGGTTTCCTGCGCGGCGAATTCGCGCGCGTGGGGCTGACGTTCAATCCGGACGTGCTTTGCACGGTGCGACTGTCGCGCGCGCTGTTTCCGGCCGAGAAGCGGCATGGTCTGGACGCGCTGGTTCAGCGGCATGCGCTCGTGCCCTCCGATCGCCATCGTGCGCTGGCGGACGCCGATCTGCTCTGGCAATTCTGGCAGCGTCTGCATAGCCTCGTGCCGGTGGACGCGCTGCGCACGCAGATCGAGCGCACCACACGCAAATTCCAGCTTGCTGGCGACATCACCGAAGACCTGCTCGACACCGCGCCGGCTGGCTGCGGCGTCTATGCGTTCTATGGCGAAGACGACCTGCCACTCTTTGTCGGACGGAGCGTGCGCGTCCGTCAGCGGGTGCGGGCGCATCTCACGGCAGAGCGGCGTTCAGCGAAGGACATGCGTCTCGCGCAGCTGGTGCGGCGCGTCGAATGGTGTGCGACGGGTGGTGAGCTTGGCGCGTTGCTCGCCGAGGCGCAGTGGATCGCGACGTTGCGCCCGCGGCATAACCGGGCGCCGCGCGTGGGCCGGGCCGATCCCGTCGACGCGCCCTGGCCGTTCAGCGGTCCAGTCTTCTTCGAGGAGCGCGATGCGCAATCGCAGGCCACGGCGTTTCATGTGATCGACCGCTGGCGCTATCTCGGCGGGGCGGCGACGCAGAAGGAGGCCGCTTCGCTGGTCGTGCCAGGCATTGCCGGGGCGTTCGAACTGTCGACGTACCGCATCCTCCAGACGCATCTCGAGCGCGGCCTCGCGGTGTCGCTGCTGGGCGCGCCGGCGCCGCCCGTTTCGAGCGACGCCGCCACCGTCTAGCCCGTCGCGCCGACGCCGCCCGATTCACACACGTGCGAGAGCGCATGCGTCAGCGCGCTCGAATGCGCGGCGTCGTAGCGCGTCAACGACTTCCAGTTTGCAATGCCCTGCGCGACCCGCGACGGACAGTCCGCTGCACCGCGTAGCGGCTGCACGCGCGCGAGGCCAGCCATCATTGACTGCGTCAGCCGGTCCAACTGGGGACGCGTGCTGGTGGCGAGGTCTGGTGCGGCGCCAGCCGGCGGCTGGCCGTTGCGCCATGCGTCGAACAGCGCATTCTGCACGTCCTTGCTGGCATCGATCTGATCCCGGAAGAACGCTTGCGCGAACGCCGGATCGACGTTCGCGGCTACCGCGCGCTTCGCAACATCGGCGAGTAGCGCGTTTTCGCGCGGCGTGTCGGTGATCGGCTGATGCGTTGCCCACTTGTAACGCGCAACCGGTTCCGCCAGCGCAAGACGTTGCGATGCAAGCGCGATGAGATTGGTGAGCGCAGTGTCATCGCCATCGGCGGAGGCGGGAAGCGGTGCGACGGCGAGCGTGGTCGCGAGCAGCGTCGCGCAGAGCGCGCCAGCGCGTTTCAGAAGTGCCATGAGTGGATAGCGGGCCGGGAGGCCAGAATGGAAACAGCAGAAGAGTAGACCATCAGCGCACCGGCGCGGTCAAATCGACGCGCGCAACCCTGCGCGCCGGGTGTCGCAACCCGGCGCGCATGCAACAATCAGACGGCAGTCGCTCGCACGAGCGCGCGCGGTACGCGGCGCGCAACGGCGCCTGAGCGCGACAGCCATCCCCGCGCGAATCGGGCGTAACCCGGCGCGTAACCCGTATTGCCGTGTCTGACCACGCTTACTTCTGGTCGCACGACTTGCGTTGTTCGTCGAAGAACGCGCGAACGTGTTCTGGAAGTTCGTCCCCGAGGAACTCAACGCCTGCCGGTTCCGGATCCGGACTCAACACCTTGTCCGGGGTCGGAATTCTTGGCGGTCTGGTATCCATGATCTTTCTCCTTTACAAACCGATTATCTGCTCCGGTCTTCGTTTTGCACCAGTGCTGCGAAGCGGCAACTCCGCTTTCGCTGCTTCACTGTTGCTTTAACGGCACAGCCTGTCCCGAATTGAAGTCGAGTGAATAAAATTTATCGATTGCCTGCTAATCCCTCGCTGCAGGCGCTTCCTTATAACCAGTCTCCTGCCCCTTTCTGCTCTGGGTCCGTGCGCCGGCATACATGCGGACGATCGAAAGCGGTGCCGCTGTTATTGTGCGTCGCAGCGAAAAGATGCGTGGTTTCGGATTCGTATGAAATGTGATCTTGCCGATCCTTCATTAACGGATGATTAAGGCGCGCCGTTGACGGGCCGAAATACTTTTCGGGGCCGTCAGCGTGAATGAGGGTCTATTCGGTTTTTAAACGATCATTCGTTCGAAAATCGCCTTCCGGCAATATCGCTAATATTTATCGGGCATGGAAATATGCGTTCGTGACCCGGCAAACGCATTCGTCGTTCTGCGGGGCGCGCGCGATAGGGGCGCCGTGCCGCTGAGCGGCGACGTGCGCATCGCGGTGGCGGGATCCGCCCGCATATTTCGAGCGCCACGCGAAGCCGGATACACCCGATGATCTCGCCGCGCACGACTGCCCGCGCTACCGCTTCTCGACGGGTGGCGGGATTTATCGATGGGGATTCGCGCAACCGGGCGATTCGCGTCGCGTGTTCGAAGTCGAAACGCACGACAGCTTCGTCAGCAACGATTTGCACATGATGGTGAAGGCGATCGAACGACGCGTCGGTCTGTTGCACTGATCGACTTTCTTCGGGCGAAGAGGGCGGTGCGTGGGATGGAGTCGTTGCTTCGCCATGCTTGACGAGGCCATCCAGGAATCCAGGCTGCCATGGACGGCGTGCCGATGTGAATGTGCATGCGTTCAATCAGGATTCTTAAGCATGGTCGCGAGGCGAAACAGGCAGACGATGCGTTTTTTCCGTAACGAACGAGTCGCGCACCAGGAGAATCCACAAGCTGCACAAAGCAAAAAGCCCAGTCGCGATGACTGGGCTTTTTGCCTGAATCTTGATGGTGCCGGAAAGAGGAATCGAACCCCCGACCTTCGCATTACGAATGCGCTGCTCTACCGTCTGAGCTATTCCGGCATCAGAGAAACGAGATTATAGGGACTTCTCCAATAGTTTGACAAGCCCCCTCGTTCAACTTTTTCAGCTTTTTGCGTCGAGATGGTAGCGGGTCACGCGGTCGACTTCGTTTTTCGAGCCGAGGAACACCGCGACACGCTCGTGCAGGCTCTTCGGCATCACGTCGAGAATGCGTTTCTCGCCGTTCGTCGCGGCGCCGCCCGCCTGTTCGACGATGAACGCCATCGGGTTCGCTTCGTACATCAGGCGCAGCTTGCCCGGCTTGTCCGGCGTGCGCTTGTCGGCGGGGTACATGAAGACGCCGCCGCGGTTCAGGATACGGTGTACGTCCGCGACCATCGACGCGATCCAGCGCATATTGAAGTCCTGCTGACGCGGACCTTCGGAACCCGCGGTCAGCTCGCCAATGTATTGCTGGACCGGCGGATGCCAGTGGCGCGCGTTCGATGCGTTGATCGCGTATTCGCGCGTTTCGACCGGAATGCGCATGTCGCTTTGCGTGAGCACCCACGAGCCGAGTTCGCGATCGAGCGTGAAGCAGTTCACGCCGTTGCCGGTCGTCAGCACGAGCACGGTTTGCGGGCCATAGACGGCATAGCCCGCGGCGACCTGCTGCGAGCCGGGCTGCAGGAACGACTGCTCGGTCGGCTGCTGGCCATCGGGGCAGCGCAGCACCGAGAAGATCGTGCCGATCGACACGTTCACGTCGATGTTCGACGAGCCGTCGAGCGGATCGAACACCAGCAGGTATTCGCCCTTCGGATAGTTGCTGGGGATCGGGAAGAACGTTTCCATTTCCTCCGATGCCATCGCGGCCAGGTTGCCGCCCCATTCGTTCGCGTCGAGCAGGATTTCGTTCGACAGGATGTCGAGGTTTTTCTGCACCTCGCCCTGCACGTTCTCGCTGCCGGCCGTGCCGAGCGCGTCACCCAGCGCGCCCTTGCTGACGTGGTAGCTGATCGACTTGCACGCCCGCGCAACGACTTCGATCAACAGACGCAGATCGGCGGGCAGGTTATTGGTCTCGCGTTGCTGCTCGATCAGGTACTTCGTAAGAGTGGTACGACGTTGCAAAGCCATTGCTTACTCCGGAAAGGCATAGGAATGCACTGATTTTACCTGCTTGCATCCGCGTGCCCCGCCTTTTGAGACGGCGCGCGTGCTTTTCGCATCACAGCGGCTTAATTTGCATCAGGACGAGGACGCCCGTTTCACGCACAAAAAAGAGCCGGCAAATCGCGCCGGCTCCTTCTTCAAACAGAACCGCCGAAAAATCAGCCCAGCGCTTTTTCCACGATTTCGCGCACGTCGCGCGATTTCACTTTCGCCGCGACGGTTTCCAGCGCGGCGCGCATGCCGTCGCGCAGCGTCGGCGTGAACCGGCGCCACAGTTCCAGCGAACGTGCGAGACGCGCCGCGACCTGCGGATTCATCGCGTCGAGCGCGATCACCTGTTCGGCCCAGAAGCGGTAGCCCGAGCCATCCTCCGCGTGGAACTGCGACGGGTTGGCCGCGCAGAAGCTGAAGATCAGCGAGCGCGCCCGGTTCGGGTTCTTTAGCGTGAACGCCGGATGCGCCATCAGCTTGCGGACGACGTCGATCACCGGCCGCTGCGCGCTTCCGCGTTGCGTCGCCTGCAGGGCGAACCACTTGTCGATGACGAGCGGTTCCTTTTCGAAGCGTCGATAGAAGTCGTCGAGCGCGGCGTCAGCGAGCGTGCCGCCCGCCGCCGACGACGCATTCAGCAGCGCCGACAGCGCCGCCGACCGGTCCGTCATGTTATTTGCCGCGTCGTACTGCGCGTGGGCAAGACGCACGGCTTCCGCGGGATCGTCCAGTTCCGCGAGATACGACAGCGCGAGGTTCTTCAGCGCGCGATGGCCCGATGCCGCGGGTGTCGCCTCGTATGCGCCCGGCGTCTGATGGCGGGCGTGGATTGCGAGCCAGTCGGCGCGCAGCGCGTTCGCCAGACGGTTGCGCACGAACTGCCGCGCCTGATGCACGGCGGCCGGATTCGACTCGGCCATCTGCTCGGCCAGGTACGCTTCCGAAGGCAACATCAGCGCGAGTTCGCGAAACGCCGGCGAGAGCGTTTCGTCGCGCAGCACGCGCGCGAACGCAGCGACGACGGAGTCGTCGAGCTGCAGCGGCTCGCCCGTCGCGGCGCGCGCCGCGAGCGCGAGCAGTTCTCGCGTCGCAAGCCGCTGGCCGGCTTCCCAGCGGTTGAACGGATCGCTGTCGTGCGCGAGCAGGAAGGCGAGTTCCTCGTTCGTGTAGTCGTATTCGACGATCACCGGCGCCGAGAAATTGCGCAGCAACGAAGGCAGCGGCCTGTCGGCAACGTCGACGAACGTGAAGGTCTGCTCCGTGGCCGTGAATTCGAGCACGCGCGTCGTGCCCGTGCCCGCAGCCGCGGCGGCCGTTTCGCCTTCGAGGCGCAGCGGCAGATCGGCGCCGTCCTTGCCGATCAGGCCGATTGCGAATGGAATCAGCAGCGGCCCTTTTTGCGTGTCGCGCGCGGCCGGGGTGCTGTCGCCGTAGCCTTGCGTCAGTGTCACGTTGTAGCGGCGCTGCGCCGCGTCATACGCGGTCTTGACGGACACGCGCGGCGTGCCGGCCTGGCTGTACCAGCGCTCGAACTGCGCGAGGTCGCGGCCATTGGCGTCGGCGAGCGCGTGACGGAAATCGTCGCACGTCACGGCGTGGCCATCGTGGCGCTCGAAGTACAGGTCCATGCCACGGCGAAAGCCGTCGCGGCCGAACAGCGTCTGATACATCCGCACGACTTCCGAGCCTTTTTCGTAGACCGTCATCGTGTAGAAATTGTTGATCTCGACATAGCTCTCCGGGCGCACCGGATGCGCCATCGGGCCGGCGTCCTCGGCGAACTGCATCTGGCGCAGCACGCGTACGTCCTCGATGCGCTTCGTGGCGCGCGCGGCTTCGTCCGTGGCGCCGCCGGCCATGTCGGCGGAAAACTCCTGGTCGCGGAACACGGTCAGGCCTTCCTTCAGGCTCAGCTGGAACCAGTCGCGGCACGTCACGCGATTGCCGGTCCAGTTGTGGAAATACTCGTGGCCCACCACGGCTTCGATGTTCGCGAAGTCGGTATCCGTCGCGGTTTCGGGATTCGCGAGCACGTACTTCGTGTTGAAGATGTTGAGCCCCTTGTTCTCCATCGCGCCCATGTTGAAGTCGCTCACCGCGACGATCATGAAGCGGTCGAGATCGAGTTCGAGCCCGAAGCGCTGCTCGTCCCAGCGGATCGAATGCTTCAGCGAATCCATCGCGTGCTGCGTCTTGTCGAGGTCGTGCGGTTCGACCCACACCTGCAGCAGTTTTTCCTTGCCGGAGCCGCTCTTCACGCGCTCCTCGAGCGCGACGAGCTTGCCCGCCACCAGCGCGAACAGATAGCTCGGCTTGCGAAACGGGTCTTCCCAGCGCGCGAAATGGCGGCCGTCGGGCAGGTCGCCTTCCTCGATCAGGTTGCCGTTCGACAGCAGCACCGGATAGGTGGCCTTGTCTGCGCGCAGCGTGACCGTGTAGGTGGCCATCACATCCGGCCGGTCGAGGAAGTACGTGATGCGGCGAAAGCCCTCGGCTTCGCACTGGGTGAAGAAGTTGCCGCCCGATACGTAGAGACCCGACAGCGTGGTGTTCTCCGCCGGGTTGCAGGCGCTCACGAGCGTCAGTTCGAAATCGTCGGGCACGTGGTCGAGCGTCAGTCCGCGCTCGTGGGAATGCACGGCGGCGTGCGGCTTGCCGTCGATCGTCGCGCTGACGAATTCCAGCTGCTCGCCCATCAGTTCGAAACGCGGTGCGCGCGCGGCGTCGGGATTGCGGCGCACGCGCATCGTGTTGCGCACGACCGTGTGTTCTGGGACGAGATCGAACTCCAGCGCGACGGTATCGATCAGGAAGGCGGGCGGCGCGTAATCGGCGCGGCGGATCACAGCAGGCGTAGCGATGTCGGACATGGCGGATTCGTTAAAGAGTGCAGGGCGGTCGACGGCCGCGCGGGGTGCGCTGCGACCAACCAGTTGGGCCATTGTACAAAGCCATTTGATATCGTGTGTCTCGAACTTTGTACCGATGGCGCGGGTCAGCGTAATATCGGGCCGCGGTGCAATGGCGCGGCGCGCCTGCCAGACACCGCAAGACATCGAAGACGCTGAAAACGAGGAAGACCATGAAGTTCGACCGTTGGACCCGCCGTGTTGCCATGCTGCTGTCCGCCATGGCTGTCACCCTGTCCGGCTGTACCACCTACGTGACGACGCAGGTCACCGCCTTCTCCGACTGGAGCGGAAGCGACGCGACGCGAACCTATGCGTTCACCCGCGCGAGCGACCAGCAGAACAACCTCGAACTGTCCACCTACGAGACGCTCGTCGGCAACGAACTCGCGAACCAGGCGTTCCGTCGCGTGAACGCACGGGACGCGCACTACCTGGTTGGACTCGGCTACGGCATCCGCAGCGACATGGTGACGGTTTCGCAGCCGGTCTATTACTACAACCCGTGGCCGGGCCCTTACTACTGGGGTCGTCCGATGGACCCGTGGGGACCGTTCGGGCCGTTCCCGGCCGGCTACGTCGACCAGAGCTATCCGGTCTATACCCATCTGCTCAGCATCCGCATCACCGATCGCGCGTCCGGCAAGGAGGTGTACAACGTGACGGCCCGCAACTCGGGCGCCGAGTCGTCGCTGGTGCGCGCGATGCCGTATCTCGTACGCAGCGCGCTCGCGGATTTTCCGCTGGGTAACGGCGTCGTGCGCACGGTGCGCATTCCGCTCGATGGCAGCGGCGGCGCGCCGTCGAACGAAGCGGCTGCGGGAGCGGCCCCGGCGCCGGCCTCCGCGGTCAAAGCTGTCCAGTAGCCGAGGCCTCGCAGGCTTCACGCATTCCGCACCGGTTGCATCGGGGCGAAGAAAAGCCGGCTCCCGCGTCACACGCGGGGCCGGCTTTTTACTGATGCATGCATCGCGCGCGGAACGCGCGTCAGAGTCCCACGCCGAAGAGCGCCATCGCACCCAGCACGACGAACATGACCGCGGCGATACCGTGGACCACTTTCGTGGGCAGCCGGTGGGCGAAGCGGTCGCCGAGGATGATGGCCGGCACGTTGGCGATCATCATCCCGAGCGTCGTGCCGGCCACCACGCCGAAGAAGTCGTGGAAACGCGCGGCGAGCGCGACGGTGGCGATCTGCGTCTTGTCGCCCATTTCCGCGAGAAAGAACGCGACGACGGTCGCGCCGAACACGCCGAGGCGCGTGCGGTTCGCGTTGGCTTCGTCTTCGTCGAGCTTGTCGGGCACGAGAATCCACAGCCCCATGCCGATGAACGACGCCGCCAGCGCCCAGCGCATGATCGTCGGCGTGATGAGCGTGCCCAGCCACGCGCCGAGCGCGCCGGCGCCGGCGTGATTGACGAGTGTCGCGGCGAGGACGCCGAGAATGATCGGCAACGGCTTGCGATAGCGGGCAGCGAGGACGAGCGAAAGCAGTTGCGTCTTGTCGCCGATTTCGGCCAGCGCGACGGCGCCGGCAGAGATGAGAAAGGCATGATCCACGTTGTGAGGGTTTCCCCGGGCCGTGATGAGCGAGCGACGACCCACAACCAGCCGGGCCCTGTAGCGGCAGCTGTGGATCATCGGTCTCGCCAGGCCCGGAGGCTGCGTCTGCCATGGCCGTACAGGCCAGGTCTGTTGACAGGCGCCCCCGCGTGACACGTGCGCGGCGCGGTCTTCATGGTTGAAAGACTGCGCGGACGTGCAGCGGGGCGGCTACTCCCCAATGAGGGGCGGATTATAACACGCAGGTTTTGAGCCACTGCGCCC
Source organism: Paraburkholderia sartisoli (assembly GCF_900107685.1). Classification (GTDB taxonomy): domain Bacteria; phylum Pseudomonadota; class Gammaproteobacteria; order Burkholderiales; family Burkholderiaceae; genus Paraburkholderia; species Paraburkholderia sartisoli. Next base: position 685,993 of record NZ_FNRQ01000001.1, read on the forward strand.
GTTCTGGCTGTTTTGCCTCGCCCGGATGCCGGCGCATGACGCAAACGTTTCTTTCAGAAGGTAAAAAAGGGCGACATGAAAGTGCGGGGGTGGCTCGCCACACTTCGTCAGTGTGCAAAAGGGTTTGAGGCCTTCCAGGACTACATTTACGTTTCCGTGGCGGCGTTAAGACGGATACAGATAGATACGTCTTTTGTGGCTGATTTCATCCACAATATTCAGTATGATGCCGGCGACCGCCGGTGATCCGAGTCTAATTAACATCATCGTCCGGCGAGTCGACCCCTAAATAATCCGGGGCATTGGCCGTTAATTCATCTGACGACATAACAAGACTGGATTGACCTCGGTGGCGTCTGCCTCGGGCTGGGCGGCGCCCGTGCGTCGCCTCCGGCCGGCGTGCCCGATGGGCCGCCAGCAGCCTTAGCCGCTTTCAATCGCGCGAACACCGATATGCCCGATCTGCACTGGACTATTCCGGTTGCTCGCTGGTCTTCCTGGCCTGCCGCCGCAGCCGCCGCCCCCGATATCGGCTTCATCGAGCCGATCGTACGGCGACGGCTGAGCACGCTGTCGCGCGCCGCGCTGAAGGTGGCGCACGACTGCGTGGGCGACGACGTCGCCGCGGTGCGCACGGTGTTCGCGTCGCGACATGGCGAGCTGCGCCGCACCACCGATATCCTGCGGGCCATCAGCGCGGGTCAACCCGTGTCGCCGACCGCGTTCAGTCTTTCGGTGCTCAACGCGATGACGGGCGTGTTCGGCATCGCCCGCGGCGACCGTTCGCCGGCGAGCGCGATTTCGGCGGGCGCCGAGACCCTGGGCTACGCATTGCTGGAGGCGCACGCGCAATACGCGAGCGATCCCGCAACGCCCGTACTGCTCGTCTACGCCGATGAACCCGCCGACCCCGCGTACGGCACGATCGAAGACGAGGTGCAGGGCGGCGCGCTCGCCATCCTGTTCGACGCGACCGCAGCCGGAGGGCAGTTGACGTGTACGATTGCCCGCGCGCCGGGCGCAGGCGATGCGTCGTTCGCCGTATTCCCGACGCAGAGCCAGGCCGTGCATCACTGCCTCGACACGCACGCGGGCGCGGCGTGGCAGGGCGCCGGCTCAACCTGGCAATGGAGCTGGCATCATGGCGCGGCTTGAGTTCGTGTGGCGGCTGATCGCAACCGGTCTCGCGATGGCGGTGTTCGGGATATGCGGTTTCCTGTTTTCCGTGATCGTGTTTCCGCTCGCGTGGCTGTGGCCGCACCGGGCGTCGCGGCAACGTGCGGTGACCGCGGTCATCCACGGCTTTTTCCGTGCGCTCGTGGCCGTGCTGCAGTTTGTCGGCGTGATGAAGCTCGAGGTCGAAGGCGGCGACGTGCTGCGTACGCGCCATCCGGCGATCGTCGTGGCGAATCATCCGACGTGGCTCGACGTGATGGTGCTGCTCTCGCTCACGCCGCACGCGTGCTGCGTCGTGAAGAGCGCGCACTGGCGCAACCCATGTTTCTACGGGATCGTGCGTGCGGCCGAATACGTGAGCAACGTGGATCCGGTCGAATTCGTCGAAGCCGGCTCCCGACAGCTCGAAGCCGGCTATACGATGATCATCTTTCCGGAGGGCACGCGCAGCCCCGCGCCGAACCGTCTGCACGCGTTTTCGCGCGGGTTCGCGCACATGGCGATCAAGGCGGGTGCGCCGATCCTGCCCGTGCTGATGGATTGCGATCCGCCCGTTTTCACGAAGCAGATGCGCTGGTATAACGTGCCGTCGCGCGCATTTTGCATGCGCGTGAGCGTGCTTGAGCCAGTTGGCGTCGAACAGATTTCAGCCCACGAGAGCTCGCCGGCACTTGCCGCGCGTTCCGTGACCAGCGCCATCGAGGCCCACATTACCCAGCATCTGTTCGACCATGGATTCTTTAAAACTGGAAATTAAGCAGCTCCTGATCGCCGCACTGGATCTGGAGGACCTGACACCTGCCGACATCGACGACGATGCGCCGCTCTTCGACACCGATGGCATCGGTCTCGATTCGATCGACGCGCTCGAGATCGGCATCGTGCTGCGCAAACAATACCAACTGACCATCGCTGCGAACGACGAACGCACGCGCGAGCATTTCCGCTCGATCAACACGCTGGCGGCATTTGTCGCCAGCCAGCGCACGCCGGTACACGCAGCGAACGAAACCGCAGGAAAAGGGGAGTAAATCGTGACCGAGGCAGACATTCTCGAGCGCATCCGCGCCATCTTCAAGGAGAACTTCGCGATCGAGCCTGAGCGCGTGACGCCCGAGGCGAATCTGTTCGAAGATCTCGACCTGGACAGCATCGATGCAGTCGATCTCGCGATCAAGCTGCAGGAGATGACGGGCCGGCGCATCAAGCCCGAGGAGTTCAAGTCGGTGCGCACGGTCGGCGACGTGATCGGCGCGGTCGAATCGCTGCTGGCGGCGCAGGGCTGATGCAGTCTGCTCCGTCAGGCGCGCCAGACGTGACGGCGGGCAGGGCGCGTCAGGTGCTGGGCGCGACCGTGCAGGTGCTGTTGAAGCTGGCGTATCCCGCGTTGATCCTGTGTGCGTGGAAGTGGGACACGCCACGCTACGTCGGGCTCATGCTGTTCGCGATCCTGTGGTTGCAGCGCTGGGCGGGAACGGGCAGCGTGGCGTCGTCGCTGCGCAGGCTGACGGCCGTCGACTGGTGCGTCGCGGGCCTGTTGAGCTGCGCGTCGGCCGCCATCGTCGCGACCAACAGCGAGATGCTGCTGCGTATCTATCCGTCGCTCGTCAACCTTGGTTTGCTGATCGCGTTTGGCGCGACGCTCGTGCGCGGGCCGACGATGATCGAAAAATTCGCACGCATCAGAACGCCCGATCTCAGCGCGCCGGCCATGCTGCACACGCGCCGCGTCACGCAGATCTGGTGTGCGTTCTTCGCGCTGAACGGCACGTTCTCCGCCTGGACGGCATTCTTCTGGACGCGCGAGGCGTGGTCGCTCTATAACGGCGCGATTGCGTACGTCCTGGTCGGCGTGCTGCTGCTTGGCGAAATCGTCTGGCGCTATCTTGTGGTGCTGCCGCGCGCGGCGCGCTCGGAGGCGGCATGAGCACGCTGATCGCACTGCACGATCTGCTGCAACCGGTGCGCGCCGACGCGACCCCTGTGTGCCGCGAAGGCGACACGGTGACCGGTTTCGCCACGTTTCGCGCGCGCGCCCTGAGCCTCGCGGATATGTTGCGCGCGCAACCGTCGACGCGCTACGCGCTGTGCGTCGACGACGCTTACGATTTTGCGTGTGCGTTGTTCGCGCTTCTCGCCGCGGGCAAGGAGCCCGTGATTCCCGCGAACGCGACGCCTGGCTACCTCGCCGATCTTTCGGACGCGTTCGATGCCGTGCTGACCGATGCCAGCCTGCACGCGCTCTTTGCCGAAGCGCCACGAAACCCGCAAAAGCCACGAAAGCCCGGCACGCAGATCGCAACCATCGATCCCGCTGCGCCGCTCACGCTCTACACGTCGGGCAGCAGCGGCACGCCGAAGCCGATCCACAAGACGCTCGCGCAGTTCAACGCCGAAGTACACACGCTCGAAACGCAGTGGGGCGCAACCGTGCGCGATGCGACGGTGCTGGCGAGCGTTCCGCATCATCACATCTACGGGCTGCTGTTTCGCGTGCTGTGGCCGCTTGCCGCCGGCCGCGCGTTCGACCGTCTGGTCTGCATCGATCCGATGCAGTTGCAGGAGCGCATCGGTCGATGCGGCGGAAACGCCGTGCTGGTGTCGACGCCGGCGCAACTGTCGCGCTGGCCCGCGCTTGAGGGTTTTGCCACGCTCGCGCCTGTGCCGCGCGTGATCTTTTCGTCGGGTGGCCCGCTGGCGCTGGATACCGCGCGCGAATACGCCGCTGCGTTCGGGGCGGCACCCATCGAAATCTACGGCAGCACCGAGACGGGTGGCATCGCCTGGCGGCAGCAAAGCGAATCGGAGGCGTGGCAGCCGGTGGCCGGGATCGAAGTGCGTCGCGATGAGGACGGTGCGCTCAACGTGCGTTCGCCGCATCTCGATCACGACGGCTGGCACCGCACCGACGACGCCATCACGTTCGACGACGACGGCCGGTTCCGTCTGCGAGGCCGGCTCGATCGCGTGATCAAGCTCGAGGGCAAGCGGCTTTCGCTGCCCGAGCTCGAAGCGCGGCTCGCGTTGCATCCGTACGTCGCGCAGGCGGCGGTCGTGCCGCTCGCGGGCGTTTCGCGCGAACGTGTCGGCGCGCTCGTCGCGCTCACCGATGCGGGCAGCGCCGCGCTGCGCGGCGAAGGCCGGCTCGCGCTGGCGAAAACCTTGCGGCGCCATCTCGCGGCGTGGTTCGACGTCGTCGTGTTGCCGCGGCACTGGCGGTTTCGCAGCGCGTTGCCGTTCGATGCGCGCGGCAAGCTGCCGGCCGCCGCCGTGGCCGCTGCGTTCGAGGCGCGCAGCGAGGGCGTCGAGGTGCTCGCCGAAGCGCGCACCGGCGACGAAGTGCATTACGACCTGCGCGTGCCGCCGGAACTGGCGCATTTTGCCGGCCATTTTCCGGGCTTGCCGATTCTGCCGGGCGTCGTGCAGGTCGACTGGGCGATTCGTCTTGCAGCGGAACATGTCGCCGATGCGCGCGCCATCGCTTCGGTGGACCGGTTGAAGTTCATGGCGCCCGTGCCGCCCGGCGCGACGCTGAGCCTGAAGCTCTCGCACGACGCGGCGCGCCGGCGCGTGCAGTTCGCCTACCGGCTTGGCGAGCGCGAATGCGCGTCGGGCGTGATCGTGTACCGGGAGCGCGCATGAGCTTCGCGCCCTGCATCGTGATTCCGATCTACAACCACAAGGACGCGATCGGTTCGACCGTCGCGCATCTGGTGGTGCATGGCCTGCCGCTTTTCGTCGTCGACGATGGCAGCGACGAAGCCACGCAGCGTGTGCTCGCCGCGCTCGCAGCGCAATACGCGGAGCAGGTGACGCTGCTGCGTCTGCCGGTGAACGGCGGCAAGGGCGCGGCCGTGATGGCCGGCCTGCGCGCCGCGCGCGCGACCGGCTATACGCATGCGTTGCAGATCGACGCCGACGGCCAGCACGACGCCGCCGACGTGCCGCGTTTCATCGACGCGGCCCGCGCCGAACCCGGCGCGGTGATACTCGGACGGCCGGTGTACGACGAAAGCGTGCCGAAGTCGCGTCTGTATGGCCGCTATCTGACGCATGTGTGGGTGTGGATCGAAACGCTCTCGTTCGAGATTCGCGACTCGATGTGCGGATTCCGGATGTATCCGCTCGACGTCGCCTGCGCGCTGATCGACAGCGTCGAACTGCCCACGCGCATGGATTTCGACATCGAGATTCTCGTGCGTCTGCACTGGCGTCGCATCGCGTTTCGCGCGATCCCGACGCGCGTGACGTACGCGACCGACGGCGTCTCGCACTTCGACGTGCTATGGGACAACGTGCGTATCAGCTGGAGCCATGTACGGCTCGTCGCGGGCATGCTGCTGCGCTTGCCGTTGCTGCTCGCGCACAAGGTGATGCCGCGACGCGCGCGGCCCTCGTTCGACGCAGATGCCGACGCCGACGCCGATGCCGAAACCGACGCCGCAGGCGATACAAAGCGTGACCAGCACTGGTGGCGCATCGCTGAACGCGGCAGCCAGCCTGGCATGTTGTTGCTCGCATTGAGTTGCCGACTCTTCGGCATGCGCTTCACCTCGTTGTGGCTGCATCCCGTGGTCGCGTATTTTCTGCTGACGGGTCGTGCCGCGCGCGCGGCGTCGCGCAACTATTTCGCGCATCTCGCGCGGGTGTCGTCGCCCGACGCGAAAACACCGCGCCCAGGCTGGCTTTCCGCGTACCGGCAGATGCTGGCGTTCGCGCAGTCCGGCCTCGACAAGCTCGCCGCGTGGTCGGGGCGCGTCAGCGCGAAGGACGTGCGCTTCGACGATCCCGCGGCATTCGAGGCGCTGAGCGCGAGTGGTCGTGGCGCGCTCGTGATCGGCGCGCATCTCGGCAACCTGGAAATGACGCGAGCGCTCGCCGTGCGCGGCGGGCACACGAAGGTGACCGCGATTGTCTATACGGAACACGCGCGACGCTTTAACAGCGTGCTCGCTTCGTCGAACAGCGACTTCTCGCGACGGCTCGTCGAAGTCAGCGACTTCGGGCCGGAAACCGCGATGATGATGCAGGAGCGCGTCGATGCGGGCGAGCTGCTCGTGATCGTCGGCGATCGCGTGCCGGCGCACGAAACAGGGCGCACGACGGACGCGCAGTTTCTCGGCGCGACCGCGCCGTTCGCGCAGGGGCCGTATGTGCTCGCGCATGCGCTCGGCTGCCCGGTGTACCTGTTCTTCTGTATCCGGGAGCAGTCCGGCTACCGGCTTTATTTCGAACCGTTCGCGGAGCGCATCGACCTGCCGCGCCGCGAACGTGCGCAGCATCTCGCTGCCTGGGCGCAGCGCTACGCCACGCGCCTCGAACACTACTGTCTCAAGGCGCCATTTCAATGGTTCAATTTTTTCGATTTCTGGGCGCGCCCAGGTGGAGGCGCGAATGGCCGAACATGATCTGATCGACGATGCCGCGCTCGACGCGCAACCCGCGGTCAAAAAAGCCGCGGGTACCGCAATCGTCATCGGCGGACGCCGGCTCACGATCGAAGACGTGGTCGCGATCGCGGAGCGTCGCGCGCCCGTCGCGCTGAGCGACGATCCGGCATGGCGCTCGCGCATCGAGCGCGGCGCGGATTTTCTGCGCAGGCATCTCGCCTCGGGCGCGACGGTGTACGGCGTCAACACGGGCTACGGCGACGCATGCGTGGTCGACGTGCCAATGGACCTCGTCGAAGCGTTGCCATTGCAGCTCACGCGTTACCACGGCTGCGGCATGGGCGTGCATCTCGACGACGCGCAGACGCTCGCTGTGATCGCCGCGCGCCTCAATTCGCTCGCGTATGGTTTCTCGGGCGTGCGGCCGGTCCTGCTCGAACGCCTCGCGGATCTCATCAACCATCGCGTGCTGCCGCGCATTCCGTCGGAAGGCTCGGTGGGCGCAAGCGGCGACCTGACGCCGCTTTCGTATGTCGCGGCCGCGCTGGTCGGCGAGCGCGACGTGCTGTTTGAAGGCCAGTTGCGCGATGCGTCGGACGTCTGGGCGCAGCTCGGCCACGCGCCGCTCAGGCTCGCGCCGAAGGAAGGCCTCGCGTTGATGAACGGCACCGCCGTGATGACCGGCCTCGCGTGCCTCGCGTTCGCGCAAGCCGATCATCTGACGCGGCTTGTCGCGCGTCTCACCGCGCTCTCGACTGTCGCGCTCGACGGACGCGCCGCGCATTTCGACGCGCTGCTGTTCGAGGCGAAGCCGCACGCCGGCCAGGCGGAAGCCGCTGCGTGGATTCGCGAGGACCTGGCGGGCCGCGCCGACACGCCGGGGCATCGCTTGCAGGATCGCTATTCGATTCGCTGCGCACCGCACGTGATCGGCGTCGCGCGCGATGCGTTGTCGTGGGTGCGGCGTGACGTCGAGAACGAGCTGAACAGCGCCAACGACAACCCGCTGATCGATCCCGACGGCGAGCGTGTGCTGCACGGCGGCAACTTCTACGGCGGACACATCGCGTTCGCCATGGATTCGCTGAAGGTGGCCGTGGCGAATCTCGCCGACCTGATGGACCGTCAGCTCGCGCTCATCGTCGACGACAAGTTCAACAACGGCCTGCCGCGCAACCTGTCGGGCGCATCGCCCGCGCGTGCGCCGATCAATCACGGCTTCAAGGCCGTGCAGATTTCGTCGTCCGCGTGGACGGCCGAGGCGCTCAAGCTGACGATGCCCGCGAGTGTCTTCTCGCGTTCGACCGAGGCGCACAATCAGGACAAGGTCAGCATGGGCACGATCGCCGCGCGCGACTGCCTGCGCGTACTCGAACTGACCGCGCAGGTCGCGGCGGCGCACACGCTCGCGACGGTTCAGGCGCTGCAGTTGCGCCTGCGCATGAACGAAACGACGCCCGTGCCCGCGCCGCTCCACGCGTTCGCCGGGCGGGTGAGCGCGCAGTCGCCGTTCGTCGGCGAAGATCGCGCACTCGAACCCGATCTGCGCGCGTTGACCGCGCGCATCATGGATTGCGCGTTGATCGACGGCTATCGCGGAGAGTCCATCGCATGACTGGATCCAGCAAGGTGCTCAAGGCGAGCGCGACGGTCGAAGTGCCGTTCCATGACGTCGACGCAATGGACGTCTGCTGGCACGGCCATTATCTGAAGTACTTCGAGATCGGCCGCGCGGCGCTGCTGCGCACGTTCGACTACGACTATCCCGAGATGCGCGCTTCGGGTTACCTGTGGCCGATTGTCGAGGCGCATCTGAAATACGTGCGACCTGCCACGTACGGCCAGCGCATCGACGTGCGCACCGAGCTGCTCGAATATGAAAACCGGCTGAAGATCGGTTACGAGATCGTCGACAGCGTGACGGGCACGCGACTGACAAAGGGCCACACGATCCAGGTGGCCGTCGATGCGGCGACGCAGGAACTGCAGTTCGTCTCGCCGCCCGTCGTGTTCGAACGGCTGGAGCGCGCATGGTCACGTTGAAACTTCACGCGTACGTGTTCGCAGCGGCGAGCGCGCTGACTTTATCGATGCCGTCGCTGCCCGCTCGCGCGGCGGGTGCGCAGCAGGCGGCATCGGCAAGCGACACGCAACTGGTCCAGCAGATCGCCGGCCATCTCGCGCAGGCGAAGGGCATCCGCGCGCAGTTCACGCAGACACAGACGCTGTCCGCGATGAACCGGCCGCTCGTGTCGACGGGCTCGCTCGTGTTTTTCCGCGAGCGCGGCGTGATCTGGCAGATCGACACACCCTACAAGGCGACGTACGTCATCACCGACGCGGGCGTCACGCAGGTCGACGCGAACGGCAAGCCGGTCACCGCGAACCGCCAGCCGCAGGGCGCGCGCGGCGTCGCACAGGTTTCGAAGATGATGCGTGCGATGCTGGGCGGCGACCTCTCGGCGCTCTATTCGCAGTTCGACGTGAAGGCGGAGGGCACGCCCGCGCAATGGCGCATGCAGCTGAACCCTAACCAGCCGCAGCTTGCGCAGTCCATCAAGGGGCTGCAGATGGAAGGCGGCGATTATCTGAAGACGCTGCGCATCACGCTCGCCAACGGCGACGTCACGCAGATCGGGTTTGCGAACAGCAAGGCCATCGACGCACTCGATCCGGCCGACCTCACGCTCCTGGGAGCGAAGTAATGCAGGTGCTGCAGCAGCGCGCCGCGCGGCACACATGGGGCATTCGTGCCGCGTGGCTGCTGCTTGCCGTGGTCGCGTCGCTGTATTGCGTGTGGCGCTTCACGGTCGGCTCGCCGTTGCAGACCAACCTGCTCGCGCTGCTTCCCGCCACCGAGGCGGACCCCGTCGCCGAAAAAGCCGTCGATACACTCGCGGCCGCGCTGGGCGACCGCACGGTGCTGCTCGTCACGTCGAACGATGCGACGCACGCGAAGGCCGCCGCGAAAGCGCTGGGCGCGACGCTCGCGAAGAGCGGCGCGTTTGCATCCGTGATCGCGGAACTGCCGCCGTTCGATATTTCGCAGATCGCGCGTCTTTATCTGCCGTATCGCTTCAATCTGCTCGCACCCGACGACCGCGTCGCGCTCGCGAGCGGTCCCACCGCGCTGCACGACGCGCTTGCGCAACGTTTATACAGCCCGGTACAGGGCGGCCTGTCCACACCCGTCGCCGACGATCCATTCGGCTGGCTTCAACACTGGATGGCCGGCCTGCCGCTTGCAACGTCGAATCTGGAAATCGAGGACGGCCTGCTGGTCGCGCATCGGGGCGCGGCGACGAGCGTGCTGATCGTCGCCACGCTACCGGGTTCGGCATACGAATCGGAGACCCAGCGTGCGGTGATGGACGCCGTCGCACATGGCGAAGCCGCGCTGAAACCGGCATGGCCCGACGTCTCGCTGGCCCGCACCGGCGCCGTGTTCTACGCGCAATCCGCGCGCGCCGCATCGGAGCGCGAAGTGCATCTGATCGGCGTGGCGTCGATGTGCGGCATCGCGTTGCTGATGCTGTGGGTGTTCCGCTCGCCGCGCCTGTTGCTGCTGGGTTTCGTATCGACGGCGCTGGGCGTCGTCTGCGCGCTCGCGGTGACGATGCTGGTGTTCGGCAAGCTGCACCTGCTCACGCTCGTGTTCGGCGCGAGCCTGATCGGCGAGGCGGTCGACTATTCGATCCAGTATTTCGTCGTGTACCTGGGCGGCGCTCGCGACTGGGAGCCGCGGCGCGGCGCGCGCGAAGTGCGCCCGGCGCTAACCGTTGCGCTCGCGACGAGCCTGCTCGGCTACGCGATCCTCGCCTGGGTGCCGTTTCCCGCGTTGAGGCAGATTGCCTGCTTCGCGATCGCCGGGATCTGCACGGCGTTCGCATCGGTGCTGTGGCTCCTGCCCGCGTTGCTGATGCATGCGCCGAAGCGCACGCCGCAGCGGCTCTTCAGCGGCGCGGCCACATTGCTTCGGCGATGGCAGGCCGTAATCGGCGGACGTCGCGCGTGGGGCGTGGCGTTGCTGCTCGTGATCGTCGCGATTCCGGGCTGGCTGCGTCTCACGAGCGACGACGATATTCATCTGCTGATCCAGCGCGATCCGGTGCTCGTCGCGCAGGAGCAGAAAGTGCGCGACGCGATTGGTGTCGACAACAGCGCGCAGTTCTTCGTCGTGCGGGGTGAGACACCCGAAACGGTGTTGCAGCGCGCGGAAGCGCTCGGCACGCGTCTCGATGCGCTGACGGGCAAGCTGAAAACGAACGGCTGGCAATCGGTGACTTCGTTCGTGCCTTCCGCGAAGCGTCAGCGGGAAGACCACGCGCTGCTCGCGCAACACGTATTCAACGATCCCGTCGCGTTGCGCGCGATGCTGATCGACGCCGGCTTTCGCGACGAGGTCGCCGATGCGTGGCTGAAGGCGTGGACGCAGTCCGGGCAGTCCGTGCTGACGGTCGATCAATGGCTCGCCGCGCCGTGGTCGCAGCCGTACCGGTATCTCTGGCTCGGTCAGGTCGATGCCGGTGTCAATGCTGGTGCGGATGGCGCGCCGCACGGTTACGCCGCCGTCGTGATCCCGCAAGGCGTCACACCCGACAACCAGGCGGCGTTGATCGCGACCGCGCACGCGCTGCCGGGCGTCGTGTTCGTCGACAAGGCGGCGAGCGTGTCGTCGCTGTTCGGCGAGTACCGCGTGGATAGCGGCATCTGGCTCGCGGGCGCATTGGTACTCGTGATGACGTTGCTGATGGTGCGCTACCGGCCGCGTGGCGGCATCATGGTGACGTTACCCGTTCTGCTCGCCGTTGGCGTGACGCTTGCGGTGTTTGGCTACGCGCGCGTGCCGCTCAATCTCTTCAACTGGCTTGCACTGATGCTCGTACTTGGCGTCGGCGCGAACTATGCTGTGTTTCTGCGCGAAGGATGCATGCGCGCGCCGCACGAACTCGGCGCGGTGTGGTCCGGCGTGCTGCTCTCGGCATCGACGACGTTGCTGTCGTTCGGTCTGCTCGCGTTGAGCGCGATGCCCGCGCTGAAAAGTTTTGGCGCCACGTTGGCGCTCGGGATTGCCGTTTCGGTGCTGCTTGCGCCGGCCGGCATGCCGCCACTGGATGAAAGGAGGGCTGCATGAGCGCGCCACAGGTTTACTTACATGCCCTCGGCATGATCAACGCACTGGGCGAGGATCTCGACGCAATCGTGCCGGCGCTGGCCGCGCGCCACGCGCCCGGAATGGGCGTCGCGCACATGGGCATCGGCGACGCGTTCGTCGGCCGCGCGTGCGCGCCGCTCGACATTGCGCCACCCGCGTCGCTCGCGCGCTACGACTGCCGCAACAACCGGCTGCTGCTCGCCGCATTGAGGCAGATCGAACCCGCGGTTCAGGCGGCGCGCGAACGGTATGGCGCGGACCGTATCGGCGTCGTGCTGGGCACGAGCACATCCGGCATCGATGCCGCCGAAACCGCGTTCGTCCATCAGGCACAGGCGGGCGAGCTGCCCGCGAGCTTCAACTACCGGCAGATGGAAATCGGCACCGTCGCGCCGTTCGCGGCGGCCGTGCTGGACATTCACGGCCCGGCGTTCACGATTTCCACCGCGTGTACGTCGAGCGCCAAGGCGTTCGTTTCGGCGCGACGGCTGCTGCAACTGCAGCTTTGCGATGCGGTGATCGTCGGCGGCGTGGATTCGCTGTGCGAGCTGACCGTGCAGGGTTTCGCCTCGCTCGAATCGACGAGCAACGCGCGCAGCAATCCGATGAGCCGCAACCGGAACGGCATCAACGTCGGCGAAGGTGCGGCCCTGTTCCTGATGAGCCGCGACGAGGGGGCGGTGCGGCTCGCGGGCGCGGGCGAATCGAGCGACGCGCATCATATTTCCGCGCCGGACCCACAGGGCATCGGCGGCGAAATGGCGTTGCGCGCCGCGCTGGATGACGCGGGACTGGCGCCGTCGGCGATCGGCTACGTGAATCTGCACGCCACCGCCACGCGCAAGAACGACGACATGGAAGCGCACCTGATGTCGCGTGTTTTCGCAGACGGCGTGGCGACGAGCGGCACGAAGCCGCTCACGGGCCATCAACTCGGCGCGGCGGGCGCGACCGAACTCGGCTTCGCGTGGCTCACGCTCGCACGCGATGATGTCGCGCTGCCAGCGCACGTATGGGACGGCGAGGCCGATGCCGCGTTGCCCGCGCTCGATCTCGTGGAGAGCGAGCGTTATCTGTCGCGCACCGCCGGCCCGCGGCACGTGATGAGCAATTCGTTTGCCTTCGGCGGCAGCAACGTCAGCCTGATTCTCGGACGGTAATGGACGCGATGGATATCTCAACCGCCAGCCTTCACGCGATGCCCGTCGAACCGGAAGCGGGCGCGACGCCGGGTTCGTTCGGGCCGATCGAAACGATCCTGCCGCATCGCGGCACGATGCTGCTGGTCGACGCCGTGCTGGCGTACACGGACCAGGCGCTGAGCGCGAGCGCACACGTCGAAAGCGGCGCGTGGTACGCCGACGTCGACGGCGCGATGCCCGCGTGGATCGGCATCGAACTGATGGCGCAGGCCATTGCCGCGCACATCGCGCTGCTCGCGATGCGTGCGGGTGGCCGGGGGCGTCCTGGTGTGCTGCTCGGCTCGCGCAGTTACAGCACGCGCGTACCCGCATTTCCGGCGGGTGCGCGCCTCACGATCGAGGCGAAAGAACTGTTGCGTAGCGAGGAAGGTCACGGCGCGTACGAATGCACGATCGATCACGATGGCGTGTGCTGCGCACAGGCCGTGATCAAGGTGTATCAGCCAACCGACTTTCAGTCATTCATCGAAGGGAGCTTAAGCACATGAGCCGGCGTGTTCTCGTAACCGGTGCAAGCCGCGGAATTGGCCGCGCGATTGCCTACCAGCTGGCCGCCGACGGCTTCACGGTATCCGTGCATTGCCGCACCGGGCGCAGCGAAGCCGAGGCCGTGACGGCCGGCATCGCGGCGCAGGGCGGCACGGCGCGCGTGCTGCAGTTCGACGTGCGCGAGCGCGCCGTATGTCGCGAAGTGCTCGAAGCCGATGTCGGCACATACGGACCGTACTACGGCATCGTGTGCAGCGCCGGCGTGACGCGCGACGCGGCGTTTCCCGCGCTCACCGAAGAAGACTGGGACATCGTCATCGAAACCGGTCTCGACGCGTTCTACAACGTCGTGCATCCGCTGACGATGCCGATGGTGCGCGCGAAGAAGGGCGGCCGCATCGTCACGATCGCGTCGGTGTCCGGCGTCATCGGCAATCGCGGCCAGGTGAACTACAGCGCCGCGAAAGCCGGCCTGATCGGCGCGAGCAAGGCGCTCGCCGTCGAACTTGCGTCGCGCAACATCACCGTGAACTGCGTGGCGCCCGGGTTGATCGAAACCGGCATGCTCGACGACATGCCGCTCGAACATGCGCTGAAAACAGTGCCGATGAACCGCGTCGGTCAGCCGGCCGAAGTGGCTTCCGTGGTGAGCTTCCTGATGTCCGATGCGGCGTCGTACGTGACGCGGCAGGTCATCGGCGTGAACGGCGGGATGATCTGATGAAGCGCGTCGTCATCACCGGCATGGGCGGCGTCACGGCGTTCGGCAGCGCGTGGGACGGCATCGAGGCCGCGCTGCGCAGCGGCCGCAACGCCGTTCGGCGCATGCCCGAATGGGATTACTTCGAGTCGCTGCATACGCGGCTCGCGTGTCCGCTGCCCGAATTCACGCTGCCTTCGCACTATCCGCGCAAGAAAACGCGTTCGATGGGTCCCGTCTCGATGTATTCGGTGCGCGCGAGCGAACTGGCGCTCACCGACGCGGGCCTCGTCGACGACCCGATGATCAGCGACGGCCGCATGGGTGTCGCCTACGGTTCGTCATCCGGATCGGTGCAGCCGATCCGCGCGTTCGGCACGATGCTCGAAACCGGCTCGATGGGCGACGTCACGTCGAACAGCTACGTGCAGATGATGCCGCACACCACGGCCGTCAACGTCGGCCTGTTCTGGGACCTGAAGGGGCGCATCGTGCCGACGTCGTGCGCGTGCGCGTCGGGTAGCCAGGCAATCGGCTACGCGTACGAGACGATCGCGACCGGCAAGCAGACCCTGATGCTCGCGGGCGGCGCCGAGGAACTGTCCGGCCCCGCCGTCGCCGTGTTCGACACGCTCTACGCGACGAGCACGCGCAACGACGAACCGCATCTCACGCCGCGTCCGTTCGACGTCGCGCGCGACGGCCTCGTCGTCGGCGAAGGCGCGGCGACGCTCGTGCTCGAAGAGTACGAGCATGCGCTCGCGCGCGGCGCGCGCATTCATGCTGAGATCGTCGGCTTCGGCTGCAACTCGGACGGCGCGCACATGACGCAGCCCACGGCGGCGACGATGGCGACCTCGATGCAGCTCGCGCTTCAGGACGCCGGGCTTCCGCCCGAAGCGATTGCGTACGTGAACGCGCATGGCACATCGACCGATCGCGGCGACGTCGCGGAAAGCCACGCGACCGCGCAGACGTTCGGCGCGCACATGCCGATCAGTTCGCTGAAGAGCTACGTCGGTCACACGCTTGGCGCGTGCGGTGCGCTCGAAGCATGGTGGACGATCGAGATGATGAAGCGCAACTGGTATGCGCCCACGCTGAATCTGACGGATGTCGATCCGGCCTGCGCGCCGCTCGACTACATCGTCGGCGAGGGCCGCACGATCGACGCCGAACACGTGATGAGCAACAACTTCGCGTTCGGCGGTATCAATACGTCGCTGATTTTCAGGCGCGTGCGGTGAGCGTGATGACAAAGCGCGGCATGCAGCGCGTCGTCGTGACCGGCATGGGCATCGTGTCGTGCCTTGGCAACGCGCTCGACGAAGTGTCTTCCGCATTGCGCGCGGGGCGTGGCGGCATCACGCGTGTCGACGCATGGCGCGAGCGCGGTTTTGGCAGCCAGGTTGCCGGTGTCGCATCCGTGGCGGACGAGGTGCCGTTCGATCGCAAGCTCGAACGTTTCATGGGCGACACCGCGCGTTTCGCGGCCCATGCCGCGCGCAAGGCGATCTGTGACGCCGCGCTCGATTCCGCTGCGTTGTGCTCGCCGCGCGCGGGCGCCGTGATCGGCTCGGGCGTCGGCTCGATGTCGACGTACGATGCGGCGCTGGCCGTCGCGAATGCGCGCGGCGTCGAGAAAACGCCGCCCTATACCGTGCCGCAGGCGATGAGCAGCACCGCTTCGGCGAATGTCGCGCAGGTGTTCGGCATCGAGGGCGTCACGTATTCGCCTTCATCCGCGTGTACGACTTCGTCGCTTGCGATCGGACAGGCGATGCAGCTGATCCAGACGGGCCGCCAGGACATCGTGCTTGCGGGCGGCAGCGAATCGCTGCACGACAACATGACGTTGATGTTTGACGCGATGGGCGCGTTGTCGCGGCGCTTCAACGACACGCCCGGGCGCGCATCGCGTCCGTACGACGTGGCGCGCGACGGCTTCGTGATGGCATCGGGCGGCGGCGTGCTGGTGCTCGAGTCGCTGGAGCATGCGCTCGCACGCGGCGCGCGCATTTACGCCGAGCTGACCGGTTTCGGTCATTGCACCGACGGTGCCGGGATGGTCACGCCGCACGCGGGCGGCATTGCGCGCGCGATGCGCGAGGCGCTCGACGAATCCGGCGCGCGGCCCGATTACATCAACACGCACGCGCCCTCGACGCCGCGTGGCGACGCCGAAGAACTGCTCGCGTTGCAGGCGACATTCGGTGCGGCGATTCCCGCGTTTTCATCGACGAAGGGATTGACCGGGCATCCGCTTGGCGCATGCGGCGCGCACGAGGCGATCTACGCGCTGCTGATGATGCGTGACGGTTTCATCGCCGGAACGACGGGTATCGGGACGCCCGATCCGGCGCTGGACCTCGACCGCCTGCCGCTCGTGCGGGAGTCGCGTGAAGCGGCGATCGACACGGCGATGTCGGTTTCATTCGGGTTCGGCGGGAGTTGTGCGAGCCTGGTGTTGAGTGCCTGGAAAGGCGCGTGAAGTAAAAGAAGAAGATCAAACCATAACGAGGGGAATAACAATGAAGATGCGTTACACGCACGGCGCCCTGGCGATTGTGATCGCGTTTGCGGCCCTGTCGCAGACCGCGCAGGCTGGCACCGAAGTGAAGTCGTTGCCGTTGCAGGCCGTGCTCGGGCAGGCCGCGCCGGGAGGGCACAAGCAGGCCGTCGCGCAGCCGCAGTCGGGCGCCGATATCGCGTTGTTCTTTGGCGATGAGGCGCACCCGGCGGTCAGGAGCCAGCTCGGCGACGCATCGGAATCCGCGCGTATCGCGCGCAGGACCGACGATCAGACGACCGCATGCAATCGCGCGCTAAGCGAAGCGGTCGACAGGTTGCGCACGTATGCGCATGACCACAACGCCAACGCGATCATCAATATCCGCACGAGTTTTCATAGCACCGAAACCGCGTCGGCGACGGATTTCACGTGCGGCGTGAGTGGTTCCGCTGCCGCGCTGCGTCTGCGCGGCGATGCTGTTGTACTCGAAACCAACTGATAAAACGGGGAGCATGATGATGAAACGCCATTTGATGTTTGCTGCAGTCTTCGCGTCGCTGATGACGGGCCAGGCCTTCGCGCGCGACACCGTCCACAATTTCCCGGTCGACGTAGCGCTGAAGAGCGAGCCGGGCAAGGTCGGCGACGACATCCGGCTGTATTTCGCGGGCCAGCCGCACCCGGGCGTCGTGAAGTCGTTCGGCGAGTTCGCGACCAACAAGAAGACCAACGCATTTGGCAAGAGCGATGACGCCGCGTGCCAGCATGTGTTCCTGTCAGCCGTGATCGAGTTGCAGGAGCGTGCGCGCAAGGAAGGCGGCAACGCCGTCATCAACATCAAGAGCAACTACAAGAATGAAGAGCGCGAAAGCGCGACCGAATACACGTGCGGCGCGGGTGCCGTGGTGGCGGGTGTCGCGCTGAAGGGCGACGTGGTGACGTTGAAGAAGTAAATGGCGTGTGCAGTAGCTGGCGTGGCAGCGTGGCATTCGCCGCGCTGCCACGCCGGGTCGGACTGGCGTCAGGGCGTCCGGATCGCCGCCACGTTGACGAGCGTTTCGCGACGCTTGCCGGGTTGCGGACGATGCAGGCCGAACCGCTCTAGGAGACCGAAGTCTTTCGCGCGGCTCCACCAGAGATAGGGCAATGAGACGTTGCGGTCGCGGAACGTGAAGCCGGCGTCGCGGATCATGTCGAGGTATCCGTCGGCGCTTTTCTGCACGTGCATCGGATGGCGGAACAGCAGACGGATGACCCATGACTTGATGTACGCATCGGTCGATTCGGCGAAGAGCAGCACGCCACCCGGTTTCAGCATGCGACGGAATTCCGCCAGCGCGTGCTCCTGTTCGACGAGGTGATGGAACGTCTGATGGCAGAACACGATATCGGCGCTGGCGTCGGGCAACGGCAGGCTCGCGCAGTCGCCGTGCATGACGTCGATGGCCACGTGCGGCGGGCAGGCGCGTGCGGCATCTCTGGCGAGCGCCAGCGACGGCTCATGAAAGTCGATGCCGACAATGCGTGCCGGCCTGAACGCTTCGGCGAGCAGGCGAAACGAGATGCCCTGGCCGCAACCCGCATCGACGATGACGGGGGCAGCCGGTAGTGGCGTATCGATCAGGCGCTTGAGGTCGTTGATCGCGACGCGCAGGACGTGGTGTTCCCACGTATGGGTTCGCAGGAACCAGATGCCGAAGGCCGTTTCCGGCACGTATGGCACGTGGGAAGTTTCGCTTGGCGACATGTGGCCTCCTCGTCGCGATGTAGTGGTTTATTGACTGATTTTCGCGTCATTGTAATGGGAAGTTGATGGCGTGCGTGAGGCGATGATGGGTACAGGGCGCGGTCTGTCTGGGACAGCCGCGGATTACCAGAAGAGGGTTACGTTGAATATGAACACTGAGACTCATACGAAGACGGGCGATGGGGTGGATGTCGCGATCATTGGCGCGGGGCCGGCGGGTTCGGTGGCGGCCGCCTTGCTCCGCAAGGCCGGGCGTTCCGTGCTCGTGCTGGAGCGCCAGCATTTCCCGCGGTTTTCGATTGGCGAGAGCCTGTTGCCGCAGAGCATGGCTTACCTTGAAGAGGCGGGCATGTTGCAGGCCGTCGTCGAGGCTGGGTTCCAGCACAAGAACGGCGCGCATTTCATCTCGGGCGAGCGCGTATCTTCGTTCGATTTCCGTGACAAGCACACGCCAGGATGGGGCACGACGTATCAGGTCGAGCGGGGAACGTTCGACAACCTGCTGATTGGCTGCGCCGCGAAGGCGGGCGCCGAGGTGCGCTTTGGTCACACCGTGCGCGCGATGCAGACGGGCGATGCGCCGGTGCTGGACGTCGAGGACGAAGCGGGTAACACGTACAAGGCGCATGCACGATTTGTGCTCGACGCCAGTGGGTTTGGGCGCGTGTTGCCGCGGCTTCTGAATCTTGAAACACCGTCACGGATGCCGACGCGCGCGGCGATTTTCACGCACGTCCAGGACGGAATTCCGTTTGGCGCGATGGATCGCAACAAGATCACGGTGGCGGTTCATCCGGCGCATCGTGACGTGTGGTACTGGATGATTCCGCTTGCGGGCGGGCGGTCATCGGTGGGGTGTGTGGCTGAAGCGGCGTTTCTCGATGCATCCGACGAGGCACGTGAGGCGAGGTTACGCGAGTTGATCCGGCAGGAGCCTACGTTTGCGCGGTTGATTGGCGATGCGCCGTTTCTGATGCCTGTGCGGCATATTGGCGGGTACTCGGCGAACGTCGAGCGGTTGCATGGGTCGGGGTATGCGTTGCTGGGTAATTCGGGAGAGTTTCTTGATCCCGTGTTTTCATCGGGCGTGACGATTGCCGTGCGTTCGGCGCACCTTGCGGTGCAGGTTTTGTCGAGGGTGCTTGATGGCGAGGCTGTCGACTGGCAGCGGGAGTATGACGTGCCGTTGCGCAAGGGGATCGATACGTTTCGGGCGTTTGTTGAACGGTGGTACACCGGTGAACTTCAGGAGATTATTTTTTATCCTCATCAGACGGATTCCATCCGGAGGATGATCAGCGCTGTGCTCGCTGGATATGCATGGGATGAGAGCAATCCTTATGTGGCGGATCCTGAGCGGCGGCTCAATACGCTTTTTGAGGTTTGTTCCCAAACCTAGAGTTTTTTTGTTGTTCTGGTTAGATGTTTCTTTGGCCTTTCCTTGCATTCATGTCGGTCTATTAGCGTCGCCCCTGTGCGGGGCGGCACCTACTTTTCTTTGTCTTCCAAAGAAAAGTAGGCAAAAGAAAGGCGCTCCGAAAACTTACCTTTTCCAGGTGCGTCATCTTTGGGGAATGGCAACCCATGAGATGTCGCCCCCGCGCTCCAGGCCACACTGGTCCGCGCACGATCTGATTTCCCGCACAGCACCGCCCGTGACACAGGGCTCATTCATCCCGCTCCGCACTACGTGCGTCGCGGAGCGGCCACTCGACTCGGTCGTTTGACGCTGCCCGCTCAAAGAGCCGAAGATCGCCGATTGCGATTGACGGTGCGATCGCGATCACAATTCGGATGCGTGCGTGCGTGCGCGGACGCGAATTCGATTGCAGACGCAGACGCAGACGCAGACGCAGACGCAGACGCAGACGCAGACGCAGACGCAGACGCAGACGCAGGTGCAGGTGCAGGTGCAGGTGCAGGTGCAGGTGCGGATGCGGATGCGGGTATGGGTGTGAGCGTGGGTGTCCGAGCGAATGCACGGGCGGGGTTATGCCGGTCGGCGATGCGCGTAGCGCGGAGTCGGGTGGATGACGGCTTTGTCACGGGCATTGAATGCGCGCGGGACGGAATCGCGCGGGGACCGATGGCGGGTGAGGCGTGGGGGCGACCCTTCATGGGTTGCCATTCCCCGGGGATGATGCACTTCGAGCAAATGAGTTTTCGAAGCGCCTTTCTTTTGCCTACTTTTCTTTGGAAGACAAAGAAAAGTAGGTGCTGCCCCGCACAGGGGCGACGCTAATAGACCGACATGAATGCAAGGAAAGGCCAAAGAAACACCAACCCAGAAAACGAAAAACCTAGAATGCTGCCCCGCACAGGGGCAACACAAATAGACCGACATGAATTCAAGGAAAGGCCAAAGAAACACCAGCCCAGAAAACGAAAAACCGGAATGCCGCCCCGCCAAAGGGGCAGCAAAAACAAACCGATACGACAAAAAAAGGCCCAAAAAAAATCAAACCGCGACGCGAGGAGCGCCCCTCCGATGGGCCAGCCTCCCACCCGAATAAGTCTCAAACACAGCGCGATCGTCGCCTAAAAGAGCAAACGCGAATAACAACTCTTCAAGCGATTCACACCGTGCATTCCGCCGCGCCAGCAACGGCGTCCCCGCCGGATCCAGCACCACAAAATCCGCTTCACTGCCCACAGCAAGCGTCCCAACCTTGTCGCCAAGATCCAGCGCCTCCGCGGCACCTGCCGTCGCCAGCCAGAACATCCGCGTGGCGCTCAGATGATGTCCGTTCAACCGCGCAACCTTGTGCGCCTCGTTCATCGTCTGCAACATCGAGAACGATGTGCCCCCACCCACGTCCGTCGCCAGACCCACCGGCATGCCCGCTTCACCCGCCGCGTCGAAATCGAACAGCCCGCTGCCAAGGAACAGATTGGACGTCGGGCAGTGCGATGCCACCGCGCCCGTCTCCGCCATCCGTCGACGATCCTCGCCATCGAGATAGATGCAGTGCCCATACACCGCGCGACGACGCAGCAACCCATAATGGTCGTAAATGTCCAGATAGCTGCGATGCCCCGGGAACAGGTCAGCCACCCACTTCACTTCGTCCCGGTTCTCGGCAACGTGGCTCTGGATAAACACATCCGGATGCTCGCGCGCAAGCACGCCACACGCCTCCAGTTGCGCTTCGGTCGAAGTCGGCGCAAAGCGCGGCGTCAACGCGTACATCTGGCGTCCACGATTGTGCCAGCGGCCAATCAGCTCGGCGCTGTCGTCGTAACCCGATTGCGCCGTGTCCCGCAAAAACTCAGGACAGTTGCGATCCATCAGCACCTTGCCCGCCACCATCCGCACATTCCGCGCCTCGCTTTCGGCAAAGAGCGCATCCGCTGATCCCTTGTGTACGGTGCAGTACACCAGCGCCGTCGTCGTCCCGCAGGCAAGCAGTTCGTCGACGAAAAAGCGTGCGGTGTCACGCGCGTACGCCGGGTCCTCGAAGCGACGCTCCGTCGGGAACGTGTACGTGTCCAGCCACGGCAACAGTCCGGGCGCCGGCGACGCAATCATGTCGGTCTGCGGATAGTGGATGTGCGTGTCGATAAACCCGGGCACGATCAGCTTGTCACGCATCTCGCTAACCTGCGTGCCAGGCGCCAGCTGTTTCGACAGCGCCGCATACGCGCCGCTCGCCACCACGCGACCGTCCTCGACGATCAGAAGACCGTCTTCGTTGAAGACAGCCGCATTGGACGATTGCGCAGGATCGCCATTAAAGGTCAGCAGTTGTGCGCGGTAAGCCGTTTGAGTCATGGAAAAACCGTCTCCGTCATAAGGAATCTAAAGTCTCAAGGCTGGCTTTCGTGCCAGCTCTTGTTGTCAGGGTTCAGGAATCAAGGCAGGGGAATGCACGCGCAACGCAAAACGCAACACGTAACGCGCGACGCAGCCGTGCGTGTCAGGCGTTCCAGTGTGCGTCGAGCTTTGCGAGCATCGCGTCGCGTTCTGCCGGCGTCACGAATGAAGCCTCAAAACTGTTGCGCAAAATCGTGTAGACCTCGGCATCGTTCAGCTTCAACGCCTCGATGGTCGCCACATAGTTCGCGTTCACATAGCCGCCGAAATACGCGGGGTCGTCGGAGTTCACCGTGACCGCGACGCCGCGCTCAAGCAGGTCCTTCAGCGTGTGCTTCGTCATGTCGTCGAACACGCACAGCTTGAGGTTCGATAGCGGGCATACGGTCAAGGCCACGCGCGTATCGGCAAGGCGCGTCACGAGCGCGGGATCTTCAATGCTGCGCACGCCGTGATCGACACGGTCCACCTTCAGCAGGTCGAGCGCCTCGTAGATGTACGCCGGCGGACCTTCCTCGCCCGCATGCGCGACGAGCTTCAACCCCTTGTCGCGTGCCTTCGCGAACACGCGCTCGAACTTCGATGGCGGATGCCCGCGCTCGGACGAGTCCAGTCCGACACCGATCAGACGGTGACGGTACTGGTCGAAAAGCGGCAACGCTTCGTCGAAGGTGGCGAGTGCGTCTTCCTCGGAAAGGTGTCGCAGGAAACACAGGATCAGCTTGCTGGTGAGCCCGCGCTTTTCGGCGTCGGCAAGGGCGCGTTCAATGCCCGCCACCGCCGTCGCAATCGGAACGCCACGTTCGGTATGCGTCTGCGGATCGAAGAAAATTTCGGTGTGGATGACGTTGTCGGCAAGCGCGCGTTCGGCGTAAGCCATCGTCATGTCGTAGAAATCCTGCTCCTTGAGCAGCACGCTCGCGCCGGCGTAATAGATGTCGAGGAACGACTGCAGATCGGTGAACGCGTACGCGGCGCGCAATGCGTCGATCGAGTCGTACGCGAGCTTCACGCCGTTGCGCCCGGCTAGCGCGAAAATCAGTTCGGGTTCGAGCGAGCCTTCGATATGAATGTGCAGCTCGGCTTTAGGCGCGGCTGCCGCTTTGGTCGTGAGGGCGTTGATTGTGGTCATGTTCTGTTCTGTACGGTTTATCTCTGTGGAGCGTCCCGCGCTCCTGATGTTGCGGGTCTGATCCGGGTGTTGCCCTCAAGCCGTTTGCGCTGCATGGGCATGCGCTTCGACGGCCTGGAGCAGTTGCGCCGCGGCGGAGATCGCGATGATTTCCGGCGACTTGTCGATGATGCCGTCCACGCCGAGCGGGCATTTCATCCGCGCGATCCGCGAAGGATCGATGCCGCGCGCGGCAAGCCGGTGCTCGAACTGCTTGCGCTTCGAATGCGAGCCGATCATGCCAAAGAACGCAAAGTCGCCGCGTTGCAGGATGCGCTCGGCAAGCGCCAGGTCGACGCGATGATCGTGCGTCATCACGATGAAATACGTGTTCGGCGCGGCACGGTCGACGGCTTCGTCGGGCGCATCGTTCGCGTCGATCGTGAGGTTCGGCGCGTTCAGCGTTTCGCGCGGCGGGAACTGCGCGTCGCGTTCGTCGACCCACAGCACGTGGCACGGCAGCGTGGCGAGCACGCGCACGAGCGCGGCGCCCACATGCCCCGCGCCAAACAGCACGACGGCGAAGTCGCGCGGCGCGATGGTCTCGGTGAGCAGCGCGCCGCTTTCGTCGAAACCGGCGCCGTCCCACAGCAGGCAGTCGGCGCCTTCGACGCCGGGTTCCGGATCGGACAGCATCACGGCATCCGGAGCGGGGCCGAATGATACGCTACGCACGGTCGACTGGCCGGCGGCGTTGCGTCGTGCGAGCGACGTCACCCAGCCAAGGTCGCCGACGTCGAGCCGTTCGAACGCGAGCACGACGGCGCCGCCGCAGCATTGTCCGAGACTCGGGCCCAGCGCGAAGCGCTCGAGCCTGCGCAGATGCGGCGTGCGCATGCCGTCCTTGAGCACCTGACGCGCGGTCTCGATGGCCTTCCACTCGAGATGTCCGCCGCCGATCGTGTGCTTCGCGGAGTCGCGCGTGACGATCATCTTGGTGCCGGCGTCGCGCGGCGCGGAACCCTCGGCGCGCGCAACCGTCACGAGCACGACGGCATCGCCGTGAGCCAGCAGCTGTTGCAGATCGGGCAGCCAGGTTTGCATCCATCTTTCTCCAGACAGGGCTTCACGGGATCGCCGCGAGGCCGGTTATGTGTTGCCGCGTTGTTGCGTCGCTATCGCCGTGCGTGATGTGCGTGGCGACTCGCGTATTCAAGGCTTCAGGCAGTCGCATCGGCGGTAGCTGTCGCAGGCACCGGTTGCGCATGCAACTGCATCGCGTCGATCGCATCGAGAATCGCCTCGGGTGTCGCGGGCGCACGCAGCGGCGGCGCGACATCCGCATCCGGCGCCACCGCGGCAATCGCGTCGCGCAGCGCGAGCAGCACCGAAAACGGCAGCAGCAGCGGCGGCTCGCCGACGGCCTTCGAGCGGAACACCGTCGGCTCGGCGTTTTCGTTGCGATACAGCTTGACGTTGAATGCCGCGGGCGTGTCGCTGACCGCGGGAATCTTGTACGTCGAAGGCGCATGTGTCATCAGGCGGCCGTCGCGGTTCCACCAGAGTTCCTCGGTGGTGAGCCAGCCCATGCCCTGGATGAATCCGCCTTCGACCTGGCCGATATCGATCGCCGGATTGATCGACTGGCCGACGTCGTGCAGGACATCGGTGCGCACGAGCTTCCATTCGCCGGTGAGCGTATCGACGACGACTTCCGACACCGCCGCGCCATACGCGAAATAGTAGAACGGATGGCCGGTGAGCGTCTTCGCGTCCCAGTGGACTTTCGGCGTCGTATAGAACCCGTCGGACCACAGCTGGACGCGCGCCAGATACGCGGCGTTCACCAGTTGCGCAAACGGAATCGACGTGCCGTTGACGCTCACCATGCCGTCGGCGAACGTCACGTCTTCGGCGGCGCCGTTCAGCTGCTGCGCGGCGAGCGCGGCGAGCCGGTTGCGTATCGTGCGCGCGGCGGCTTCGGCGGCCTTGCCGTTCAGGTCGCTGCCGGTCGAGGCGGCCGTCGCCGACGTGTTCGCCACCTTCGACGTGTCGGTCGCCGTGGCGCGCACGCGCGACAGTGCGACGCCGAGTTCGCTTGCCACGACCTGCGCGACCTTCGTGTTGAGCCCCTGGCCCATTTCGGTGCCGCCATGATTGACGAGAATCGAGCCGTCCTTGTAGACATGCACGAGCGCGCCGGCCTGATTCAGGAACGGCACGTTGAACGAGATGCCGAACTTCAGCGGCGTCATCGCGATGCCGCGCTTGAGCACGGGGCTCGTCGCGTTGTACGCGGCGAGCGCGTCGCGACGCGCGCGGTAGTCGCTGGTCGCGAGCAGTGCTTCGGTCAGCGGCGCGATGACGTTGTCTTCGACACGCTGCCCATACGGCGTCACGTCGCGTTCGCCGACGCCATAGTAGTTGGCGATGCGCACGTCGACCGGATCGCGCTTCAGCTGGCGCGCGATGCTGTCGAGCATCACTTCCATGACGAGCGCGCCCTGCGGTCCGCCGAAGCCGCGAAACGCGGTGTTCGACTGCGTGTTCGTCTTGCAGCACAGCGCGACGATCTCGACGTCGGACAGATAGTAGGCGTTGTCGAAGTGACAGACGGCGCGCGTCGCCACCGCGCCCGACAGGTCCGCCGAGTAGCCCGCGCGCAACGCGATCTCGACGCGGGCGCCGAGAATCCGGCCGCTGTCGTCGAAGCCGGCTTCGTATTCGTAGATTGCGTCGTGACGCTTGCCGGTGATCATGAAGTCGTCGTCGCGATCGGCGCGCAGTTTGACCGCGCGCTGCAGCCTGTGCGCCGCGAGCGCGGCAACGCACGCGAACAGCGCCGACTGCGATTCCTTGCCGCCGAAACCGCCGCCCATGCGCCGGCACTCGCACACGACGCTGTGCGTCGGCCAGTCGAGCATATGCGCGACGACGTGCTGCATCTCGCTCGGGTGCTGCGTCGAGCTGTAGACGAGCATGCCGTCCATCTCCTTCGGCAACGCATACGCGACCTGCCCTTCGAGATAGAACTGCTCCTGTCCGCCCACTTCGAACGTGCCCGAGATGCGATGCGGCGCCGCGGCGATCTTCGCTTCGGGACTGCCGCGCTTCAGATGCATGGGCGGCAGCACGAACTGCCTCGCCGCTTTCGCTTCGGCGGCCGTGAGCACCGCTTCGAGCGGCTCATAACGGACGACGTCGTCGCTCTTCGCAAGCGACGCCGCACGCCGCGCGAGTTCGTGACTTTCGGCGATGACGGCGAAAACGGGCTGGCCGAGGTACAGCACTTCGCCATCGGCGAGGATCGGGTCGTCGTGCAGCACTGGGCCGCAATTGTTTTCGCCGGGAATGTCGGCGGCCGTCAGCACCGCGACGACGCCCGGCGCGTTGCGCACCGCGTCGAGATCCATCGACACGATGCGCGCGTGCGCATGGCGCGACAGGCCGAGCGCCGCGTGCAGCGTGCCCTGGAGTTCGACGATGTCGTCGGTGTAGGTCGCCTCGCCGCTTACGTGCAGCGCGGCCGATTCGTGCGGCAACGCGGCGCCGGCGGCGGTGGATTGCGTCACGAACGCATCGGTTTGCCTGTTCATCACAACGGCTCCCTTGCAGCATCGGCGGCTGCTTCGCCAGGTTCGCCGGGTTCGCCTGCTTCACCCGCTTCGAATGCAAACGCGTGTACCCTGGAAAGCGCGAGCGGCGCGGCGTCGCGCGTCTCCAGATGAAAGCGCCACAGCAGATTGCGCGCGACCTTTAGCCGGTAAGCGCTCGATGCGCGCATGTCGGTCAACGGCTGGTAGTCGGCGCTGATCGCGTCCATCGCGTGGCGGGCGCACGTCTCGTCCCACGTCGCGCCGGTCAGCGCGGCTTCAGCGTGCGCCGCGCGCTGCGGCGTCGCCGCCATGCCGCCGAACGCGACGCGGGCTTCCGTGATCGCGCTGCTTTCGTCGATCCGCAACGCAAACGCCGCGCACACGGCCGAGATGTCCTGATCGTACCGCTTCGAGACTTTATAGGTGCGAAAGCGCAGGTCGCGCGCGGGACGCGGCACGCGGATCGCCGCGACGAACTCGCCGGGTTGCAGCGCGCTTTTCTGATAGCCGAGGTAGAACGCATCGAGCGGCAGCGTGCGCGTGGCGCCGCCGTGCCGCAGCACGACTTCGGCGCCGAGCGCGATCAGTGCTGGCATCGAATCGCCGATCGGCGAGCCGTTCGCGACGTTGCCGCCGAGCGTGCCGGCGTTGCGGATCGGCAGCGACGCAAAACGCGTCCAGAGTTCGGCGAGTTCGGGATAGTCGACGGCGAGCGCCGCGTACGCGTCTTCCAGCGATGCGGCCGCGCCGATGGTGAGCGTCTGCGCGTCGCGCTCGATGGTTTTCAGTTCGGCCACGTTGCCGATGAAGAGCACGTCGCCGAGATCGCGAAACTGCTTGGTCACCCACAGGCCGACGTCCGTGCTGCCCGCAAGAATGCGGGCGTGCGGATGCCGCGCGCGCAACGCGGCGAACGCTTCGAGCGTGACGGGCGCAAAGAAGGTCGGCGTACCGAATGACGCGCCGCGCGCATCGGGCGCGGTGTATTCGAAGGTGTCGCTGCGTTGAAGGGTGCGCAGCGCCTCGATGACGGGCGCGCGATCGAGCGGCACACGCGGATACTGCTGATAGTCGAACATCTTCTGCGCGGCTTCGACGATGGGCCGATAGCCGGTGCAGCGGCACAGGTTGCCCGACAGCGCGGTGTTGATTTCATCGCGGGAAGGCAGGCCGGCGTTCGCGGGCTGGTTCTCGTAGAGCGCCCACATCGACATCACGAAGCCCGGCGTGCAGAAACCGCATTGGGAGCCGTGACAGTCGACCATCGCCTGTTGTACCGGATGCAGCGCGCCTGCGGCGTCGCGCAGATCCTCGACCGTGAAGAGCGCGCGGCCATCGAGCGTCGGCAGGAACTGGATGCACGCGTTGACCGCTGTCAGCCTGAGCGCGCCGTGCGCGTCGCATTCGCCGACGACGACCGTACACGCGCCGCAGTCGCCTTCCGCGCAGCCTTCCTTGGTGCCCGTGCAATGGAGATCCTCGCGCAGATGCTGAAGCACGGTGCGCGACGCGGGCACGTCGCGCACTTCACGGACGGACCCACGGTAGAAGAAACGGATGGTTTGCGTTGTCATGGCGAATCCAGAAGACATTGCGGACCGGGCGCGCGTTACGCATGGGGTCGTGCCGTAGCCGGCCTCGCGCACGTAGATCGCCATCCATGACCGAAGATAGCACCGTCGGGCACCGGAAAGTATTTCGCCCCGATGATGCGGGCTATCAGCCCGCGGTCATGCCATCAGTACGATCCGGATGGCGCGGACAGGTTGCGTCGCGCGGGAAAAATCGCGGAACAAGGCGGGGCGGGGGAGAGCGGCGGGCTCGCCCGGTCCGGGCGCGTCGGGAAGGCGGCAACGAGGCGGAAACAGGGGCGCCCGGTCCAGCCAGGTGTTTACGCGCAGGTAGCCCGCGATGGACGCGGCCTGCGCGTTTCTTGAGGATGCGTGCCGCGGGACGTCAGCTGCGGCGACGGTTGCGCACGATACTCAGCGTGAGCGGCACGAACGCGACCACGAACGCGATCAGCGACCATGTGGGCAGCGAAAGCCCGAGGATCGGCGGATACGGTGTTTCGCAGAGACCCGCGACCTTGAAGACGGACGGCAGCCAGTGTGCGGGCGGCAGGCTGTCGACAACCGGTTGCAGTGCGTCGAAACCGCAGCTGAAGCCCGGGTGCGCCAGCACGTAGATATGCCGTGCCGCCGTGACGATGCCGCCCAGCGCCGACAGCGCGGCCAGCACTTCCAGCAGCCGCACGCCGCGCCAGCGGTTGAAACGCGCGCCGAGGAACGCGAAAATCGCGACCAGCAGGAAGAAGTAGCGCTGGATGATGCACAGCGGACACGGATCTTCGTGCTTCACGAACTGGAGATAGAGCGCGCCCGCAACCAGCGCGACGCAGATGAGACCGAGCAGGACGAGCCATGTGCGCTCGCTGCGCAGCACGGGGTCCCGATGATGCATGAGGTGGTTTAGAGCCATTTTGATATAAATAGGGGCCGAAGTAGCGTGAGTGTGACCGCGATTCTAGCGCGAACGCCATCCATATCGGGTTCGGCCTATCGGATAGTGTTAAGGACGGCTTCGACGGCCCGGCCGACAGCGAGCAGCGCGTCGTCGCCATAAGGCTCGCCGGCCAGCATCAGGCCCACCGGCGCGCTTCCCCGCGCGTGGCAGGGTAGCGACAGCGCGCAGGTGTCGAGAAAGTTGAACGCGCTCGGATTGCGCAGGATCAAGGCGTTCGTGCGACCGAAGGCGTCGTCGTCATGCACGAGCTCGGCGAGGCGCGGCGGCACGACCGGCACGGTCGGCGCGACGATCGCGTCGAAGCGCTGCCAGAGCGCCCGCGCGGCTTCGAGCATCGCGTGGCGTTCGGCTACGAGGTCGAGGTAATCGGAGGCGCTGGCGGGCTGCCCCTTCAGGATGCGCAACAGTACCCGCGGGTCGTATTCGTCGCGGTGTTTTTCCAGCAGCGGACGGTGCCATGCATACGCTTCAATCGACGAAAAGCCGAAGCGGTTGATCGCCGGCAGCCGGTCGAGCGGCGCAAACCGCACTTCGCTCACGATCGCACCGGCGGCTTCGAGGTGCTTGAGGGCCGTATCGATGGCTTCGGCGACGGCCGGCTCCACGTCGTCGGTCACGTAGTGGTTGAGCACGCCGAGGCGCACGCCTTCGAGCGGTCGCGCGGCCGGAATGCGCGGCTCGAGCCCCGCCAGCATCCGGTCGACGAGCGCGCAGCATGCCACCGTCACGCCGATCGGGCCGAACGAATCGAGCGTCGTCGAAAGGGGCACGCCGCCCTGCCTCGGGATACGTCCGGCCGTCGGCTTGAAGCCGGTCAGGCCGCACAGCGCGGCTGGAATGCGGATCGAGCCGCCGGTGTCGGTGCCGAGCGCGACGGCCGCCATGCCGTCCGCCACCGATACGCCCGCGCCCGACGACGAGCCGCCCGAGATCCGCTCGTCGCCCTTCACGTCGCGCCGCCAGGGCGAGAGCGGATGGCCGTAGTGCGGATTGAGCCCGAGCCCGGAGAACGCGAACTCGCTCATGTTGGTGCGCCCGACGATCACCGCGCCCGCGCGCTTGAGCCGCGCGACGGCGAGCGCGTCGGCGCTGGCGGGCGCGGCGCCGGCCAGCACGCGGGAGCCGGCGCGCGTCACCTGGCCTTCGATGTCGAACAGGTCCTTCACCGAAACCGGAATGCCCGCGAGCGGCGAGAGCACCGTGCCGGCGGCGCGCAGGCGGTCGTGGGCGTCGGCGGCGGCGCGCGCGCTGTCCGCGTCGACGTGCATGAAGGTGACCGCGCCCTGGCCCAAAGGATCGGCAATCCGCTCGAGTGCGGTTTCAACCAGCTGGCGGCTCGTCGTGCGGCCGGCGGCCAGATCGGCGGCAAGCCGGGCGAGCGGCGGGAAGGGCGTGAATTCGGTAGCCATGGCTGTCCGTGTCCATTCGATGATGCGGATGATGCGCTGCGCGGTTTCGCGGGGCCCGGTGCGCCGGCCGGCGCTGGAACACCGCGTGGCGCACGTCCGTGAAACAATCAGGCGATATCGTTCGCATTGTAGATCGGCGCGCAAGCGGCATTTCATCCAGCTGGGTTACCATGCGTTTTTTACTATTTGTAAGGATTCAGGCGCATGCATCAAGGCATCGGCTTTATTCAGGATCTGGCGGTGGTGATGGCGATCGCGGGCATCGTCACGGTGTTGTTTCATCGCCTGAAACAGCCGGTGGTGCTGGGTTATATCGCGGCGGGCGTGATCATCGGGCCGTACACGCCGCCGTTCCAGCTGATTCACGACGAGCAGACCATTCAGACGCTCGGCGAGCTCGGCGTCGTCTTCCTGATGTTTTCGCTCGGTCTCGAGTTCAGCCTGCGCAAGCTCTTTCGCGTCGGCGCGACGGCGATCGTCGCGGCGTTATCCGAGATCGTGCTGATGCTGTGGCTCGGCTACGAGATCGGCAGCGCGTTCGGCTGGAGCCAGATGGATTCGCTTTTTCTCGGCGCGATCCTCGCCGTTTCGTCGACGACAATCATCGTCAAGGCGCTCTCCGAACTGAACCTGAAGCGCGAAAGCTTCGCGCAACTCGTGTTCGGCATTCTGATCGTCGAGGATATTCTGGCGATCGCCATGCTCGTGCTGCTCTCGGGCATCGCCCAGACGGGCGAACTCAACACGGGCGTCGCGTTCATGACGCTCGGCAAGCTGCTGCTCTTCATGACGGTTTCACTCGTGGCCGGGATCGTGCTCGTGCCGCGCGCGCTCAACTACGTCGCGCGCGCCCAGAGCGACGAGATGCTGCTCGTGTCGGTGCTGGGCTTCTGCTTCGGCTTCTGCCTGCTCGTCGTGAAGCTCGACTACAGCATCGCGCTCGGCGCGTTTCTGATCGGCGCGATCATGGCCGAGTCGCGTCATCTGCATCGGATCGAGCACCTGATCGCGCCGCTGCGCGATGCGTTCTCCGCGATCTTCTTCGTGACGATCGGGCTGATGCTCAACCCCGCCGTGCTGGTGGATTACGCGTGGCCGATCGCGGTGATCACGGTGGCCGTGATTCTCGGCAAGATCGTGTCGTGCGGGCTCGGAACCTTTCTTGCCGGTAAGGACGGCCGCACGGCGATGCGCGTCGGCATGACCGTTTCGCAGATCGGCGAGTTCTCGTTCATCATCGCGTCGCTCGGGCTCACGCTGAAGGTGACGAGCGCGTTTCTCTATCCGGTCGCGGTGGCCGTGTCGGCGCTCACCACGCTGTTCACGCCGTACCTGATCCGCGCGGCCGATCCGTTGACCCGCCGTCTTGCCCACGCGATGCCGCCGACGCTCGCCAGCCTGTTCGGCATGTACGCGCAATGGCTCGGCAGCCTGGGGCCGGCAACGGGCGAGCCGACCGTGTTCAGCATCACGCGACGCATCGTCGTGCAGATCGCCGTGAACCTCGCGCTCGTCGCGGCGATCTTTCTGGCGGCGTCTTATGGTTCGTCGTATGGCAGCCGCTGGATCGCGCGCTGGATCGCCTCGGAGCCGGCCCAGCGCGTCGTGCTGTGGAGCGCGGCGCTGCTGGTCTCGATGCCGTTTCTCGTCGCCGTGTACCGGAAGACGAAATCGCTCGCGCTGCTGCTCGCCGAGATCAGCGTGCAGCCCGCGAAGGCGGGGCGCTTCACGTACGCCATCCGCTATGCGATCTCGGACCTCGTGCCGGTTGTCTCGATGATCGGCGTGTTCCTGCTGGTCGCGGCGCTCTCGGGCGCGATCCTGCCGCCGACGGGCCTGCTCGTCGCCGTGCTGGTCTGCGCGGCGCTGCTCGTGACGCTGTTGTGGCGATGGTGCGTGAAGATCCACGCGGCGATGCAGATCGCGCTGCGCGAATCCTTCGACGAGCAACCCGATCCTTGAGCGATCCCTGAGCGCCGGGTTTTCGCAAAAAAGCCGCAACAATGTGAGCAAATGTTTGCTGGTTTGCCGCTGATGGCGCGCTGGCGGATAATCGGATGGTGTCCATTCGTTCGCGTATACGGCGCGCCTGTCCCACAGTCATGAGCGAAAACAAGCCAACCAATCCTGGAACACCCGCAGCCGCTTCCGTGGGTACACCCGGCGCTACACCTTCCTCCACTGATTTGCCCGGTACATCGTCGCCCGACGCGCAGGCCGCGCCGGCGGGATTGCCAACGGCGCCGCCGGATGCGCCCGAGGCCGCGGCCCGCGCATCGACGGACGATCCGCAGAGCGCGTCGACCGTGACGCCCGCCGCGACACCCGCCGCGACACCGAAGACCCAGCAGCAACTCGACGCCGCCGAAGCACGCGCCGCCGCCGCCCAGGCAACCGCGAAGCAGGAAGCCGCGGTCCACGATCGCGATCGCACGTCGCGAACGGGTGCGCCGGCGTCTTCTGCTGCCGCCACGGCCGGTGCCGCGCCTTCCTCCACTGAAGCCGCCGGAGCGACCGGAGCCGCCGGAGCCGCAGGAGCCACCGCGGACGAACCACCCGCACCGGGTTCGCCGCCACCGGGCTTCACGTCACAGCCTGACTTCTCCACGTTCAATCCGCCGCCGGCCAGTTCGCTGCCGCCTTCGGCGCCGCGTTATCTGAAGCAGAGCGATTCGGCGTGGTCGGTATTCGGACGGATCATCGCCGCGCGCGCCCGGCAGCTGTTCGATCGCGCCGGCCAGCGCATCACGCAGCGCACGCTGCGCATCGGCGTGTCGGCGCGGATCTTTCACCCGGAACCGGGCGCGAAGGGGTTGCGCGGCAAGACCCTGCAATACCTCGAAGAGTCGATCGCCCACTGGGTGATGTCGCGCGACGTCATCGTGTTCATGATTCCGACGGTCGGCCATCAGGGCATGCTGCATCCGAGCAACATCCGTCTGCGCGACTACGCGAAGCACCTCGACGGCCTGCTGCTGCAAGGCGGCGCGGACGTCTCGCCGCAGTCTTATCAGGAAGCCGCGACGCGGCCCGAGTGGCCCGGCGACCGCGTTCGCGACATGTACGAACTGGAGTTGCTGCATGAGTTCGTCGAGTCGGGCAAGCCCGTGCTCGGCGTGTGCCGTGGCTGCCAGCTGATCAACGTGGCGTTCGGCGGCTCGCTCTACCAGGATATCGCCACCGATGTGCCGACGGCCGGCGTACACGTCAGCGAGCAGTACGACCAGCATCGTCACGCCGTGCATTTCCCGGATGGCTCGACGCTCGCGAACATGTTTCCGGGACGGCGCGAAGCGATCGTCAACTCGATTCACCACCAGGCCGTGAAGACGCTCGGCCGCGACCTGAACATCGAGGCGGTCTCGGCGTCCGACGGCATTATCGAAGCCGTGCGGTATCGTCGCGCGCCATTCGTGATGGGCGTGCAGTGGCACCCGGAATTTCACCGTGCGGGCGGTCCGGAACTGCTCGACTGTACGCCGTTGCTCGACACGTTTTTGCGCGTCGCGCGCGAGACCCGCTTCTAGCCACGGTTCTAGCCCCGCCGTTTTCGACCTCGACAGGAAAGCCGGCTGCACGCCGGTTTTTTTGTGATTTTTTGTACCTCTGGTATTTCCATCGCTTTTCGCGCGGGTCTCCTTCGTTGAGCCGCGCGTGATCTTCGATACCGTGAATGCATGCGATCGCGCGGGACGTCCGTTTATCTCGATTTAAACTCTGCACGGGGCTGCTCAGAACGCTTCGCTTCGCTGCCAAACCGCGCGATAATTGCGGGCTATTCAGCATTTGCACGGAGCATGCACGATGAAGTACTCCTTATGTTTGCGGCGCGCGATGCTGCTCGCGGTGATGGGCGCGTCGTTGTACGGCGCGGCGGCGCAGGCGCAGGAGGAGGCGCAGGAGAGCGACGCCTCGGCGCCTGTCGTCGGCACGCGGCCCGCGATGAATACACTGACGCCGCAGTTGAGCCCGTCGCCGCAGCAGGTGGCGTCGGGCGCGAGTGCCGCGGACGATGCGCAGGGCGACGTCGCTGAACTGATGCAGATGATTCACGATTCGAAGCTCGTGGAATTGCGCACCACGTACAACGGCAGCTACGGCGCGAGCCTCTTCTTTTATCCGCAGGAAATGACGTATTACGTCGCGCTGTTTCAGGACCGGCATTTCTGGCGCGTGATCAAGTCACAGGATGACGTGCGCGCCGAAGCGATTTACGCCGGTTTTGTGAAGCAGACAGCGGAGCTGGCCAACATCGAAATCCATCGCACCGAATTGCAGGCGCAAAAGGCGTTTCTCGATCGCGTGATCGCCTTGTCGGAAGACCGGGCGAAGCGCCTGCAGGCCGACCTCGATGTCGCGCGCACGCAGCAGGCGCAGGTCAACGAGCATCAGCGCGAGGTGCAGGGCGAGGCGGTCGCGCTGCGCGCCGAAAAGGATCGCGCGCAGGCGCAGTTGCGTGAACTGCAGCGGCAGGTGCAGCAGTTGCAACGTCAGACGGAAGCAGGCTTGCCAGGCGCACGATAGCGCGACGTCAGTGCCCGTTCGAAACGAAACAGCAGCCCGATTTTGCGTCGGGCTGTTTTTTCTTGTGCGGACGGTTATCGCGAGAAGCTGTCAGGTACCTCGGTCACGCGACGTTGCGTCATGCCGTTCATCCAGTCGCCGGAGGTGTTGTTCGTGCGGGCAGGTGCGCGCGGTGTCGCAGGGCTGCTTGTGAGCGTGGCGGCCCAG
Organism: Paraburkholderia sartisoli; assembly: GCF_900107685.1. GTDB lineage: Bacteria > Pseudomonadota > Gammaproteobacteria > Burkholderiales > Burkholderiaceae > Paraburkholderia > Paraburkholderia sartisoli. Next base: position 721,551 of record NZ_FNRQ01000001.1, read on the forward strand.
GTCCTGATGGATGCGTAGTCGTCCGTGGAAACCGTGGACCCCGCATTGGGCGAGAAGCGGCCCGTGGTGGAGAGCGCGACATCGGGACGATGCGCGGTCGCGATGCGTTGACCCGTGGCTACTACATTCGGGGTGGCAGAACGACGGCTCGCGCTGGTGACCTGCGCTGTCCGACGCTGATTCGCCTTCAGCGATTTCGCGTACGTCGCGCCGGTTGCCCCGCGCGCGGACTTGTGCGATGACTTCACGTTCGCGCGGGCGACTTCGGTGGCGTGCCTGCGTGCGGAGCGTTTTATCGCGCCGGGACCGGATGCGGTAGAGGCCGTCGTGGTGGTCGCAGCCGATGCGCTTTTCGTGGCCGTTTCCGTCGTTTGCCCGCGGCCTCGCGCTCGGGACGCAACAGGCAGCCTGGCCTCTTCATTGCGCAATGCGTCTTGCGCCGACGGAATATGGGGTGAAGCAGGAACATCGACGCTGGCGACGTCGTCAGCCACATCCGGTGACGAATGCGAAGACGACAGCGCGATCCACGCGAGCACGGCCGCGCCACTCACTGCGCACGCGCCGCCCAGAACCATCCGTTTGCGAGTGGACGCGCGCGGCGCAACCGGCGGTATCCGCAGATCGACATGCGCGGCGTGCGCTGGTGGCGCGGGCGAATCCGGCGCCGCGGAAACAGGCGAAGCGGTCGGCGGACCGGCGCGCTTCGCCTTGAGCGGTTCCCAGCGGCATGCCGAGCGGATCGCGTCGGCGCTCAGACAGAACGTGTGCAGCATCGCTGCATACAGCGCCTTGAGTTCGGCACGAAAGCTGACGTTGGGCGGCAACAGCGCCCATTCGCGACCGAACGAACGAGGCAGGCGTTCGAGCGGATGCGTTCTGGGCAGCGCCATTGCGCCTTCGATCAAGGTGAGGGGAATTGTCGACATCGTTCTTCTCGCGATGCCGCGTAGCTGAGGTTGGCCGCTCGACGTATGACGCGACGCCGATGCACCGCGACATGCAGTGGCCGACCCCGACGCGGGCCGTCTCGGTAAAAGCCATAGCTGGAAGCGGCCGATGATGCCTCGGCACCCAGGCACCAACGATCAGAAACATCTGAAAGTACCTGGCGTTATGTCTGCGTTTCCGCGTTGCATTGCATCGAGTGGATGCGTGCCGTCTACGCGGCGTCTGTGTCGAGACGATAGACGTAGCGCAGCGCCGTGATGTCGACGCCGCCCATGAAGTCCGGCTCCGCGCCGGCCGGCAGCCAGCCCTGACGTTCATAGAATGCGATCGCCGGCGCGTTGCCTTCGAGCACATAGAGATAGAGCTGGCGTTCGCCCTGCGCGCGCGTCCAGTCGCACGCGGCGCGCATCAACAGCTTGCCGGCGCCGATACCCTGGTGCGCGGGCAACGCATGCAGGTTGTCGAGCAGCACGCCCCATTGCGAATCGGCCTGCCGTTCAACGCACACGAAGCCCGCCGCTTCGCCCGCGCGTTCGGCGATCACGACGAGCCGCCTTTCAGCACCCGGCGCCGCGAGTCGGGCCCGCCAGTGCGCGGCGCGATCCTGCATGACGTCGTTGTCGAGAAACGCGTCGGGCAGCAGGCCGCGATAGGTGGCCTGCCAGCTGGCCGCGTGGATCGATGCAATGAGCGCGGCGTCTTCGACGGTGGCGGGACGCAGGATGAGTTCGGACATGGCGGAAAGCGCGAAAACAGGGAGTTGGCCGCGTAGTGTACCGCCCGCCGCGGGGCGATTTTAGTAAGCATTCTGTATGAAATGCAATGCAACGTCGGGAGCGGTAATATCCGGCCCAGGAAGGCGCTCGCACCCGCCTCAGGTGTTGCACGGATAACGTGCCGGTGCACCGCGAACCGGCGTGAATCGCCCGCGGCGCTTTCCATCCTGATGCGTCATCCCGATGTTGCCGCGCGCGTCTCTCGCTGACGCCGTGGTCGTTTCAACTGCCTTTCATCGTCGCCGGCACGGTGAGAGGTCAATCAGAGAATGTCATGTCTACTGCGTCCCACGCATCTCCTTCAAACGAGTCAAAGGTCAAGACCGTATTCCGCGTGGTCAGCGGCAACTTTCTTGAGATGTATGACTTCATGGTCTATGGCTATTACGCTTCGGCGATTGCCAAGACCTACTTTCCGGGCGGCAACGAATTCGCCTCGTTGATGCTGTCGCTGTCGGTGTTCGGCGCGGGTTTCCTGATGCGTCCGCTCGGCGCGATCGTGCTCGGCGCATACATCGACCATCACGGCCGCCGCAAGGGGCTGATCCTCACGCTCGGCTTGATGGCGCTTGGCACGCTCACGGTGGCGGCGATTCCCGGATACGCGACGATCGGTGTGCTGGCGCCGATACTCGTGCTGCTCGGGCGGCTGCTGCAGGGCTTCTCTGCGGGCGTCGAACTGGGCGGCGTCTCGGTGTATCTGTCGGAAATCGCGACGAAGGGCAACAAGGGCTTCTATTGCTCGTGGCAGTCGGGCAGCCAGCAGGTGGCGGTGGTGTTCGCCGCGCTGATCGGCGTGGTGCTGAACCGGATCCTGCCGGCCGACCAGATGACCGCGTGGGGCTGGCGCGTGCCGTTCCTCGTCGGCTGCCTGATAGTGCCGTTCCTGTTCTTCATCCGTCGTTCGCTGCAGGAAACGGAAGAGTTCAAGGCGCGCAAGCATCGTCCTTCGATGGGCGAGATCATGAAGTCGATGGTGCAGAACTGGCGCGTCGTGCTGGCCGGCATGGGCATGGTGATCATGACGACCGTGTCGTTCTACATGATCACCGCGTACACGCCGACCTTCGGCAAGGAAGTGCTGAAGCTGTCGTCGATCGACGTGCTGGTGGTGACGGTGTGCGTCGGCGTGTCGAACCTGATCTGGCTGCCGCTGTCGGGCGCGCTGTCGGATCGTGTCGGCCGTCGTCCGGTGCTGCTCGCGTTCACGATCCTCACGATTCTCACGTCGTATCCGGCCGTGCAGTGGCTCGTCAGCGATCCGTCGTTCGTGCGTCTGCTGATGGTCGAGCTGTGGCTCTCGTTCCTGTACGGTTGCTACAACGGCGCGATGGTCGTCGGCCTGACCGAAGTGATGCCGGTCGAAGTGCGGACCGCGGGTTTCTCGCTCGCCTACAGCCTCGCGACGACGATCGGCGGCTTCACGCCGGCCATCTCGACGCTGCTGATTCACACGACGGGCAACAAGGCCGCGCCGGGCCTGTGGATGGGCGTGGCCGCGATCGTCGGCCTGATCTCGACGCTCGTGCTGTATCGCACGCCTGAGGCGCGCAACCAGTACCGCGCAGCGTAACGCTACACGCATCGTTCGATGCGTGCGGCGTGCCTGTGGTTGATCCGCAAACCCCCATGTTCGTCGTGAACGTGGGGGTTTTGTCTTATGCGTCGCGTAAGGCGAGCGCGACGGTCCGCACGACGTCGTCCCACGCACCCGGTTCCGGCTGGCGCACGAGTTCGACGCCTGGATACCACGGGCTGCGCGTGTCGCCGGTGAACCAGCGCCAGTCGGCGGCGAACGGCAGCATCAGCCAGAGCGGCTTGCGCAGCGCGCCGGCAAGGTGGGCAATCGACGTATCGATCGACACGACCGCATCGAGCCGTTCGATGATCGCGGCGGTGTCCGCGAAGTCGGCGATGCGCGGCCCCAAATGATGGATCGAGGCGGCGCGCGGATGCGCATCGAGCGCGGCGCGCTCGTCCGCGCGCAGGTCGGGCTGCAGCACGATCCAGTCGATGCCATCGAGCGCGAAGAGCGGTTCGAGCGCGGCGAGCGGCATCGTGCGGTTTTCGTGTTGCTGGATGCGTCCCGACCACGCCAGACCGATCTTGCGTTTCGCGTGACCGCCGAGTGAGCCGCGCCACTTGCGCCGGTACGCGGGCGGCACGCTGAGATACGGCGTGCGCGCGGGGATCGTATCGAACGTCGTGCCGAGCGCGAGCGGCAGGCTCAGGAGCGGGCATTGCAGATCGGCGCGCGGGCGCGGCGCGCCCTGTGCGATCAGCGTGATGCGCCATTCCTGCGCGGCGGGAGCGAGAACCGGCAGCAGCTGCGGCTGCACTTCGAGCACGACACGTGCGCCGCGCTGCGCGACGAGCGGCACGAAGCGCACGAACTGCAGCGTGTCGCCAAAACCCTGTTCCGCATGGATGAAAAGCGTCTTGCCTTCGACCGGCTCGCCGCGCCAGCGCGGCATCGGCACACTGGCCGGCAGCGCGGTGGTTTCGAGGCGCCACTCGTATTCCGGCAGGCCGCGCGCGAAGTCGCCCTGCGTCAGCCAGACGAGCGCGCGGTTCATATGGGCCGACGCCAGATCGTCGCGCAGACGCAGCGCCTGGTTGAACGCGCGCACCGCCGCGTCGAGCGCGCCGAGCGCGTGACGCGCCGTGCCGAGTCCGAGCCACGCGAGGCTGAACGCCGGATCGAGACCCACCGCGCGCTCGAAATGCTGCGCGGCCCGCGCGTGCTGCCCGAGCGCGGCGAGCGCGTTGCCGAGGCCGAACAGCGCGGGCGCGAGATGCGGCTGCATCGCGAGCGTCGCTTCGAACGCGACGACGGCTTCCGCGTGCCGGCCGAGTGCGTCGAGCGTGTTCGCCAGATTGAATCGTGCCGCGACAAAACGCGGCTCCGCGGCGAGCGCGGCCTGGAACTGCGCGATCGCGTCGTCCGGCTGGTCGAGCGCGTTGAGCGCCATGCCGAGATTGTTGTGCGCGCCGGCGTGGCCCGGACGCAGCGCGAGCGCCTGCTCGAACGCGGTCACGGCCTCGCGATGCTGGCCGAGCGCGTGCAGCGCGTTGCCGAGATTGTTATGCGACGACGCATCCGCCGGTTGCAGTTGCAGCGACCGGCGAAAGGCGTCGGCGGCGTCTTCGTGACGCCCGCTCGCCGCGTACGCGTTGCCGAGGTTGTAGTGCGCCATCGGGAACGTCGGCACGAGCGAGAGCGCGTTGCGAAACCGCTCGATCGCGTCGTCGAGATGGCCGAGCGCCCTCAGCGCGTTGCCGAGGTTCAGTTGCAGCGCGGCGTCGTCGGGGCGCAGGTCGGCCGCGCGCTTCACGAGATCGGCGGCGGCGGCGTGCTGGCCCTGCTGGTGACGCAGCACGCCGAGCAGATGCAGGGCGTCGACGTGGACGGGGTCGGTGGCGAGGGTCGCGAGGTAATCGCGTTCGGCGTCGTCGAGTCGACCGTCACGATGCGCCGCCCAGGCGCGGTCAAATACAGGTTGCATGACGGTGGGGAAGGCAGTTCGGTGAGACAGACGCCGCATTTTCCCACACTCGGCGCCGCACTCCCGGATTGACGCGGCGGGTCGCTATGTATAACATGTGAACAAATGTTCATATGTACATCGACAATGACTCCTTCGACTCAGGATGACCGCGTCGTTCAGCTCGCCGATCTGTTCCGGCTGCTTGGCGATCCGACGCGTCTGCGCATCGTGCTGGCCTGCGCGGAAGGCCGGCGCGCGGTGGGTGCGATTGCCGAACTGCTGGGGCTGTCGCCTTCGCTGGTGAGCCACCACCTGCGCCTGCTGCGCGCGGCGCGCATCGTGCGGGCGGAGCGGCAGGGCAAGCAGGTGTTCTATCTGGCGGCCGACCTGCACATCAGCGCGATGCTCGCGGGCATGCTCGAACACGTGGCCGAACCGGTTGCGGAATTTTCCATGGATCAAGAATCATGAATACGACGAACCGGAACCAGCCGGCCGAAGAGCGGGACGATGAACACGCGCCGCCATCGGTCGAAGATTCCGGCGCCCATGGCGACGAAACCGTGCGCGCGTCCACTTCGCATATGAAGTACCGTCCGGCGTCGGCGGCCGCGCCTGCGCATCGGCATGGCGCGGATTGCGACCACGCGGGTCATTCACATGCCACGCACGATCACGCGGATCATGTACATGCCGAAGACGACGCCCAGCATGACGATCACACCGCCCACGATCACGCGGGGCATCACCACGGCCACGGTCACAGCCACGGCGGCCATCATCATCCGCACGCGCCCGTCCCGGGCCAGGGCCGCTCGTTCGCACTCGCCGTCGGGCTGAACGTTGCGATTGTCGTGATTCAGGGCATCTATGGCGTGATCGCCAATTCGACCGCGCTGCTCGCCGACGCCGGCCACAATCTCTCCGACGTGCTCGGCCTGCTGCTCGCATGGGGCGCCATCTGGCTGACGGCTCGCCGTCCGTCCGCGCGTTACACGTTTGGTCTTGGCAGTTCGTCGATCCTCGCCTCGCTTGCGAACGCCGGGCTGCTGCTGTTTGCGTGCGGCGTGATCGTCGCCGAGGCGATCGGACGCCTGTTCCATCCGGCGCCGGTCGCAGGTCTCGACGTGTTCGTCGTCGCGACGTTCGGCATGGTCGGCAACGGCTTTTCGGCGTGGCTCTTCATGCGCGGTCAGGAGAAGGATCTCAACATTCGCGGCGCGTTTCTGCACATGGCCGCCGATGCGTTGATTTCCGCGGCGGTCGCCGTGAGCGGTCTCGTGATTCTCTTCACGAACTGGACGTGGCTCGATCCGCTGATGAGCATCGCCGTGGTCGCGGTGATCGTGTACGGCACGTGGGGGCTCGCGCGCGATTCGATGTGCCTCGCGCTCGACGCCGTGCCGCCGGGCGTCGACCTGCAGCGCATCCGCGACTACCTCGGCGCACAGCCGGGCGTCACCGGCGTGCATGACCTGCACGTGTGGGCGTTGTCGACAACCGGCAATGCGCTGAGCGCACACGTCGTCATGCCCGACGGCCATCCGGGCGACGAGGTTATCGACGGCATCGTCACGACGCTGCGCGAGCGCTTCGAGATGCATCACGCAACGCTCCAGGTCGATCTCGGCACGACCGATCATCGCTGCGCGCTCGATCGCCCCGCAGCCAGCCACTGACGCGCAATTGACGCGGTGCGTCGTCGGACGGAAATACGGCGGCGTACACTAGACACCGTGTCAGTGTCTGGAGCCCTGCATGGCCGCTGTTCCTCTAGACGCGCCGCCGGTCCTCATCGTCGGCGCGGGTCCGACCGGGCTTGCTGCCGCGATGAGCCTCGCCCGGGCGCGCATTCCGGTGCGTCTCATCGACCGTGCGTCGCAGCCCGCGCCTCACTCGCGCGCGATCGGCATCCAGGCCCGCACGCTCGAACTGCTCGAACAGCATCGCATCGTCGAACCGTTTCTCGAACTCGGGCACCGGGCGCGCGCCGCCAATCTCTATTCGAACGGCCAGCGCCGCGCGCGGCTCGATTTCGATCCGCTGCAAACGCGTTATCCGTATCTGCTCTTCATCGACCAGTCCATCACCGAGCGGCTGCTTGCCGGGCATCTGGAAACGCTGGGCGTCAAGATCGAGCGCGGCGTCGAGATGACCGGGTTCGCGCAGGGTTCGGCCGGGCTGAGCGCCACGCTGCGACGCGCGGACGGTCACGTCGAGACGCTGCATCCTTCGTATCTGATTGCCGCCGACGGTGCGCATAGCGGCGTGCGTCACCGGCTCGGCGTGAGCTTTTCGGGCAAGACGTTCCAGCAGACATTCCTGCTCGCGGACGTCGAGGCCGACGTCGACTGGCCCGACGATGAGTTCCACATCTTCGCGTCCGGCGAGGGGCTCGCCGGGATGTTTCCGATGGGCGAGGAGCGCTACCGGCTGATCGCCGATCATCCGCTTCAACCGTTCCAGCCGCACGAAGCCATGAGCATGAACGGCGAGGCGCCGCCGCCGTCGGAGATTCCGTCCACCCCGCCTTCGCTCGACGAATGCACGGCGATCATCGGGCGGCGCGTGCGGCATCCGGTGACGCTGAAGTCGCTGAACTGGTCGTCGTATTTCCATCTGAACAGCCGCATGGTCGGCCAGTTGCGCGCGGAACGCGTGTTTCTGGCCGGCGACGCCGCGCACGTACACAGCCCGGCCGGCGCACAGGGCATGAACACCGGCATCCAGGAGGCGTTCAATCTCGGCTGGAAGCTCGCGCGCGTGCTGTCCGGCGAGGCACCCGACCGGCTGCTCGACACGTATCACCTCGAACGTCATCCGATCGAGCGCGACGTGCTGCGGCAGACGAGTTTCGTCACGCAGCTCGCCGAAGCCGATCATGGCCCGCTCAAGATGCTGCGCGAACGCGTGATGCCGGTGCTGTCCGCGCTCGGGCCGCTGCGCGACGCCGCGCGCCGCACCGTCAGCGAGCTGTCGATCCAGTACCGGCGCAGTCCGCTCACGCTGGAGCGCGTGCTCGACGGCGGTCCGCGCGCGGGCGAACGCGCGCCCGATGCGTACGTCCACGTGCTGGACGGTCCGTTGGGACGCCTGCCGGGGGTGGGCTGCCTGTTCGACCTGCACGATCCGGCGTATTTCTCGTTGCTGCTGCTGGTCGCGCCGGACACGCAGGAGGACACCCCGCACGATCCGGCCACCACCCGCGAGGCGGCGCGCGACGCGGACCTGAAGCGCTTTCTCGAAGAAATGGCGCTGCTGATGCCGGGCGCGATGCGCATCTGGCGTCTGACCGACGTGGAGGGCGAGGGCGCCCCGACGCTCACCGAATCCTACGGGCGCACGCGGCCCGCGTTCTATCTGGTGCGCCCGGACGGCTACATCGCGGCGCGCGGCCGGCCTGCGTCGGATCTGAACGGCCTGCTGCGTCACTGCGAAGCGTGGTTCACGAAAAGCACGCAGGCTGAGCGCGATATCGGGTGAACCTCGGCGGCTGAACCGCGGCGCCCGAAAACCGGCGGATAAAAAAACGCCGGACCGCATCACGCGTCCGGCGCCCTGTGCTGCTACTGCGAGATTCAGGCGGCGACCGGCGTCAGGTCGACGCGATGCTTCACGAGCGATTCCCTGACAATATCCGACATCTCGATTTCGGTGGCACCGGGTGTGTCGAGCGTCGCCAGAATCGCGCGACGCATCCGCGGCTCCCAGAAACGCCGGATGTGATCGGCGATGCTGTTCACGGCCTCCTCGTGATCCGGCAGCGAATCGAAGAAATCGCCGATCCGGTTCGCCATGTCGATCAGGTTGTTGTCATCCATGGTGTGCCCTCATTTACCCGACGTGACATCGGTCAGCTCGCGCCGTGCAAGCAGATCGAGCTGCTCGGCGTTAAAGCGCGAATACTCCTGCTGCCATTCGGACGGCTGCCCGACCGGCATCACCTGTACTGCCGTGACCTTGTATTCAGGGCAGCTCGTCGCCCAGTCGGCACTGTCGGTGGTGATCACGTTCGCGCCCGATTCGGGGAAGTGGAACGTCGTGTACACGACGCCCGGCTGCATGCGCTCCGTCACCTTCGCGCGCAGCACGGTGTGTCCCGCACGCGACTCGATGCCCACCCAGTCGCCCGTCTTGATGCCGCGCTCCTCGGCGTCGTGCGGATGCAGTTCGAGCCGGTCCTCGTCGTGCCAGCGCGAATTCTCCGTGCGACGCGTCTGCGCGCCGACGTTGTACTGCGACAGGATGCGGCCCGTCGTCAGCAGCAGCGGAAATTTGCGCGTGACCTTTTCCGGCGAGGCGATGAACTTCGTGATCACGAACTTGCCCTTGCCCCGTACGAACGTGTCGACGTGCATGGTCGGCGTGCCGTCGGGGGCTTCCTCGTTACACGGCCACTGGATGCTGCCCATCTGGTCGATCTTCTTGTATGACACGCCATGGAACGTCGGGGTGAGCATCGCGATCTCGTCCATGATTTCCGACGGATGCGTGTAGTCCATTTCGTAGCCGAGCGCACGCGAAAGCAGCAGCGTCACTTCCCAGTCGGCGTAGCCCGCGAGCGGCGGCATCACCTTGCGAACGCGCGAGATGCGACGCTCCGCGTTCGTGAACGTGCCGTCCTTCTCGAGGAACGTCGAGCCCGGCAGCAGCACGTGTGCGTACTTCGCGGTTTCGTTCAGGAAGATGTCCTGCACGACGATGCATTCCATCGCCGACAGCGCGGCCGCCACATGGTGCGTGTTCGGGTCCGACTGGACGATGTCCTCGCCCTGGCAGTAGAGCCCGAGGAACGTGCCGTGCGTGGCCGCATCGAACATGTTCGGAATGCGCAGGCCCGGCTCGGGTTGAAGCGTGCAGTTCCATGCCTCTTCGAAGAGCGTGCGCGTCGTCGTGTCGCTGATGTGGCGATAGCCCGGCAGTTCGTGCGGGAACGAGCCCATGTCGCACGAGCCCTGCACGTTGTTCTGGCCGCGCAGCGGATTCACGCCGACGCCTTCGCGGCCGATGTTGCCCGTCGCCATCGCGAGGTTCGCGATGCCCATCACGGCCGTGGAACCCTGTGCGTGTTCCGTGACGCCGAGACCGTAATAGATCGCGGCGTTGCCACCCGTCGCGTAGATGCGGGCTGCGGCGCGCACCGTTTCCGCCGGCACGCCGGTGACCTCGGCGGTTGCTTCCGGCGCGTTTTCCGGCAGGGCGACGAAGTCGCGCCATTGCTGGAACGCGCGGTCTTCGCAACGCTCGGCGATGAACTGGTCCGCGAGCAGGCCTTCGGTGACGATCACGTGCGAGAGCGCGTTGATGATCGCGACGTTCGTGCCCGGACGCAGCTGCAGGTGATGCACGGCCTTCACGTGCGGCGTGTCGACGATGTCGATCACGCGCGGATCGACGACGATCAGCTTCGCGCCTTCACGCACGCGCCGCTTCAGGCGCGAGCCGAACACCGGGTGCCCGTCGGTCGGGTTCGCGCCGATCACGACGATCACGTCGGCCTTGTCGACCGATGCGAAGGTCTGCGTGCCGGCCGATTCGCCGATCGTCGTCTTCAGGCCGTAGCCCGTCGGCGAGTGACACACGCGCGCGCAGGTGTCGACGTTGTTGTTGCCGAACGCGGCGCGCACGAGTTTCTGCACGAGATAGGTTTCCTCGTTCGTGCAGCGCGACGACGTGATGCCGCCGATCGAATCGCGGCCGTGCTTCGCCTGGATGCGGCGGAATTCCGACGCGGCGTAGCTGATCGCTTCTTCCCAGCTGACTTCGCGCCACGGGTCGGTGATCTTCGCGCGGATCATCGGCTTCGTGATGCGGTCCTTGTGCGTCGCGTAGCCCCACGCGAAGCGGCCCTTCACGCACGCGTGGCCTTCGTTCGCGCCGCCGTTCTTGTACGGCACCATGCGCACGACCTGGCTGCCCTTCATCTCCGCCTTGAACGAGCAGCCGACGCCGCAATACGCGCACGTCGTGATCACCGAGTGTTCGGGCTGGCCGAGCATCACGATGCTTTTTTCCTGCAGCGTCGCGGTCGGACATGCGGCGACGCACGCGCCGCACGACACGCATTCCGATTCCATGAACGGCACGTTTTCGCTCGCGGCGACGCGCGACTCGAAGCCGCGCCCGGTGATCGTCAGCGCGAACGTGCCCTGGGTTTCCTCGCACGCGCGCACGCAGCGGTTGCAGACGATGCACTTCGACGGGTCGTACGTGAAGTACGGATTCGACTCGTCTTTCACGTCCTTCAGATGGTTCGCGCCGTCAAAGCCGTAGCGCACCTCGCGCAGGCCCGTGACACCCGCCATGTCCTGCAGTTCGCAGTCACCGTTCGCGGGGCAGGTCAGGCAGTCGAGCGGGTGATCGGAGATGTACAGCTCCATCACGTTGCGGCGCAGCGATTGCAGGCGGTCGGTTTGCGTGCGCACTTTCATGCCGGCTTCGACCGGCGTCGTGCAGGACGCGGGATAGCCGCGGCGGCCTTCGATTTCCACGAGACACAGACGGCACGAGCCGAACGGTTCGAGCGAATCGGTGGCGCAGAGCTTCGGCACGTTGACGCCGGCTTCGGCGGCGGCGCGCATCACCGAGGTGCCGGCCGGCACCGTGACGGATTCGCCGTCGATTTCGAGCGTCACGCTGACGTCGGCGTGACGCAGCGGCGTGCCGTAGTCGGTGTCGTCGAACGGATCGCGTGACTGTGATTTGCAGGCGCAGTTGCCGGAGCCGCAGCCGCCAGCTTTCGGGTTGAGCACATCGGACATGGTATTGGGCTCCATCGTCAGGCCGCGGCCGCTTTCGGCGCGGTGTCGAGACCGAAGTCTTCGGGGAAATGGTCGAGTGCGGACAGCACCGGGAAGGGCGTCATGCCGCCCATTGCGCAAAGCGAGCCAGCCACCATCGTGTCGCACAGGTCGCGCAGCAGTTGCACCTGTTTCGTCGAGGTGTCGCCGTTGCGGATGCGGTCGATTACCTCGACGCCGCGCGTCGAGCCGATCCGGCACGGCGTGCATTTGCCGCACGATTCCAGCGCGCAGAAGTGCATCGCGTACTGCGCGAGGTCGGCGAGATTCGAGGTGTCGTCATGCACGACGAGGCCGCCGTGACCGACCACCGCGCCGACCGCCGCGTAGGCCTCGTAATCCATCGGGATGTCCCACTGGCTTTCGGGCAGATACGTGCCGAGCGGGCCGCCGACCTGCACCGCGCGCGCCGGACGGCCGCTCGCCGTGCCGCCGCCATAGTCGTAGAGCAGTTCGCGCAGTGTCACGCCGAACGCCAGTTCGACAAGGCCGCCCTGTTTCACGTTGCCGGCGATCTGGAACGGCAGCGTGCCGCGCGAGCGGCCCATGCCGAAGTCCTTGTAGAAGGCGGCGCCCTTCGCGAAGATGATCGGCACCGTCGCGAGCGTGATCACGTTGTTGATCACGGTCGGCTTGCCGAAGAGGCCCGCGAGCGCGGGCAGCGGCGGCTTCGCGCGCACGATGCCGCGTTTGCCTTCGAGCGACTCGAGCATCGCGGTTTCCTCGCCGCACACGTAAGAGCCCGCGCCCTTCGCGACAAACAGCTCGAAGCGGTGCGCCGAGCCGAGCACGCTGTCGCCGAGCCAGCCGGCGGCGCGCGCCTTGACGATCGCCGCTTCGAGCGTGGCGATCGAATGCGGATACTCGCTGCGCACATAAATGTGACCGACCGTTGCGCCCGTCACGACGCCCGCGATGATCATCCCTTCGATCAGCATGTACGGGTCGCTTTCCATCGCGAGACGATCGGAGAACGTGCCGGAGTCGCCTTCGTCGGCGTTGCAGACGATGTACTTCTGGTCCGCGAGCGCCGCCCGCACCGTGCGCCATTTGATGCCGGCCGGGAACGCCGCGCCGCCGCGTCCGCGCAGGCCCGATTCGATCAGCGCGTCGCAGGCCGCGGCGCCGTCCATCGCGAGCGCCTGCTTCAGGCCTTCGATGCCGCCATGCGCGACGTAATCTTCCGTCGACAGCGGATCGGTGATGCCGATGCGCGCGAACGTCAGACGCTGCTGCTTCTTCAGATACGGAATTTCGTCGACCACGCCGACGTGACGCGCGTGTGGGTTGCCTTCGGTAAAGCCCGCATCGAACAGCGACGTGACGTCGGCTGCCTCGACGTTCGCGTAACCGACGCGGCCCGCGGACGTTTCCACTTCGATGAGCGGTTCGAGATACAGCAGGCCGCGTGAGCCGTTGCGCACCACGTCGATCGCGACGCCGCGCCGCGCGGCTTCCGCTGCGATGGCTTCAGCGATGGCGTCCGCGCCGAGCGCGAGCGCCGAGGAATCGCGGGGAATAAAGATGCGCGTCATACCGTTTCCTCCACACGTTGGCTGGCGGCGGCTAGGATCGCATCGAATTTTTCGGGCGTGACTTTCGCGTGCAGCGTGTCGTTGACCAGCATCGCCGGCGACAGCGCGCACTGGCCGAGGCAGTACACCGATTCGAGCGCGACCGCGTCGCCGTGACGGTGGTCCGCATCGAAGTGGCAGCCGGTGCGCGATTCGATATGTTTCGCGAGCGCTTCGGTGCCCATGCTGCGACACGCTTCCGCGCGGCACAGCTGCACCGTGACGCGGGCAGCGGGCTGCGTGCGGAAGTGGTGATAGTAGGTGATGACGCCATGCACTTCGGCACGCGACAGGTTCAGCGTCTTCGCCAGCGGCCCGACGACTTCGGGCGGCACGAATCCGGCTTCGTCCTGGATGGCGTGCAGGATGGCCAGCAACGACATCCCCGGGCGCGCATGACGCTGGACGAGCTGTTCCTGCGCGACGGTATTTGTATTGTTCAAGTGGGGGCTCCTCCAGAGTCAAATATGCACTTGTTATTCATAATGTGTGCATCTATGCTTTCGTGTATCTGGTATATCTGTGTAGAACGATAGGTGGACAACCGGTCTGCCGCAATAGGAAATGTCTCTACATATATGAGCTTATGATCAAAATTGAATGTCAGGCGCAACTCGTGATGCGCGATCCGGACGGCCGGGAGGCCAGTCTGACGGACGTTGTGCCGCTTCTGACGCTCGTCGACGAATCCGGCAGCATTTCGCAGGCCGCGACGCTTAAGGGTTTGTCCTACCGTCATGCGTGGGGTTTACTGCGCGCGATCGAGGAGCGGCTGGGCGGTGCGCTGATCGCCAAGGAGCGCGGCCGGGGTTCCGTGCTGTCCGAACTGGGCCAGGCCGTGCTGCGTGCGCAGCGCCTGTGTGGCGAGCGGCTCGACGGCAACATGCAGGCGCTCGCGAGCGAGGTCGCGAGCGACCTGAACCGCTGGCTCGCGCCGCCCACCGACGACGTCCGGATTCACGCGTCGCACGGTTATGCGGTCGCGGCGCTCGTGACCGAGATGGTGACGCGCGACATCGGCGTCGAAATCAAATACCGCGACAGCGGCGAATCGGTGACGGCGCTTGCGCGCGGCGAGTGCGACCTGGCGGGCTTTCACCTGCCGCGCGGCGAGTTTCGCGAGGCGTGTGCCGATGTCTATCGACGCTGGCTCGATCCGCAGCGGCACGTGCTCGTGCATCTGACGATGCGCCAGCAGGGCCTCTTTCTCGCGAAGGGTAATCCGAAGGGAATCGCTGGCCTCGCCGATCTGAGGCGTGACGACATCCGCTTCGTCAACCGTCAGCCGGGATCGGGCACGCGCATGCTGCTCGACCTCGCGTTGCGGCGCATCGACATCGATCCGGACCGCGTGAACGGCTATGCATCGGCGGAACTGACGCACTCGGCGATCGCGGCGTTCGTGGCGAGCGGAATGGCCGACGTGGGCTTCGGCGTCGAGCCCGCCGCGCATCATTTCGGGCTCGACTTCGTGCCCGTGGTCGACGAGGACTATTACTTCGCGTGCGAGCGGCAGGCGCTCGGGCGCACGCCGCTCGCCGCGGTGATCGCGCTGCTGCGCAGCGCCACGTTTCGCGCGAGCGTCGCGCGGCTGGAAGGCTACGATCCGCTGCATTGCGGCGAGGTCTTCGATCTCGACGAGGGTCTGGGCGACGTGGCCGCGTAAGCGCGCGTAACATGCGCCGCGCCCGTGTCCGCTGCATCGCGGCGCGGTTTGCGATACTCTCTACGCTTCGCATCCCGCTTCACACGCGTGCCACGACGCGCCGAATCCCTATGAAATTCCTGATCAATGTGTGCGCTGCCGCGATCTCTGTCGGCGCGCTTTTCGGTACCGTTTCGATTGCGTTCGCGCAGAACTCGCCGGGTGTGCCCGGCGGCATCCTGCAGGACGAGTTCCGTCTGAAGGCGCATCCGCAGATGCCGTTCGCCGCATCGGCGCCTTCGAAGAAGTATCAGAAGGACACCCCGTCGGCGCGTCGCCGCAAGGGCGACAACGGCGATCCGAACGGCTGCAACCTGCAGTGCCCTGACGACCAGTAATGTGTCGCGACGCCGCGAACGTGCCAGTTCGCGGCGTGCGCCCAGCCTGGACTCATTCAGCCTGCTTCAGGCCGCATCACGGCTTCGCCGTGTGCCACATGTCCTTGAAGCCATCGCCCTTCATGTCCCCCGCCTTGGTGTCCTTCGCGAAGCGATACACCGGCTTGCCTTTATACGCCCACTGCTTCTTGCCATCGGCTGACGGAATCACCGTCCAGTCGCCCGAAGGCTTGTCGTACGAGTCCGCCATCGCGCCCGGCCAGGCCGTCGCGCAGCCGCCCGTGCAGGCGCTTTTGCCAGGCGTCGTGTCCTTGTCGAACGTGTAGAGCGTCATGCCGTCTTCGTCGACGAAATGGCCGTCGGCGGTTTTGGGCATCTCGGCGAAAGCGGTCTGCTGGATCGCGAAAAGGGCGAGCAAAAACATCGTCTTGCGCATGATGTGATCTCCTGTTGCGGACGTTCTGTTAAGGAGTTTAGGCGTTCACGGAGAAAGACACATGACGAAAACGCCACGTGTTCCCGATAAACGGGCGACGGTCAGGGATTATTCCATCTGCCGCGATTTTTAGATCCGGTGTCGGAATGTTTCATTATCCATGTGGGATTTTTCCTGCATCGGCGCAGTTTGTTTCTGCTTTACTTCGCTGGCGATTAATCGTGTGAATTCATATGGTGTAAGTGCCTGAATCCTCTGTCGATGATGGGGAAGTTGCGCGTGGCTTCGTTGAAAACCGGAATCCGGGTTTGTGAGGCGCAATCGGTCTCTAGGTCAAATTTTTTCAATTTAAGCGAGGCAATGTAAATAAAGGTCATGCCGTTTTATATTAAAAAAATCCCGGGCTATGATTCGCATCGCTCGAAAAGGAATATCCGTTTCGAGTGAAAGGAAATAACCCATCATCAATGAGGTAACTGAAATGCAAAAGATCGAACGCACCGAACTGGCTAAGGCAGCTGTCGCAGGCGGTTGCTGCAAGTGCTGCTCCGCTCCGGCACCGGCGAAGAAAGCCACGCCGTCGAAGCCGGTAGCCTGAGCGCCGCGTAGCTGACAGGACGGCCCCGCGAGGGGCCGTCTTCATGTCGACGCTTCGCCAGATCAATGAATATCGGATCGCTTGATGCGCTCATCAGATTGCGGGTTGCGTTGCGCAACAGCATCGGGCGCTGGCCGCTTTATCTGCGTGGCGCGCTGGTGGCCCGGCTTCCGGCTGCGGCAATCGAACCGCTCGCGCTGACTGGCTCACGTATCCGCGGTCTCGCCGACGCGCGCGCGCGTTGCCATGGTGAGATGCGTTGTGAGATCGGCCGCGATGTACTCGGGTCCGTGCCGTTCGACCGGCGGCGTGTCGCCGCGAGCAGCGCGCGCGAGCGTCTGATCGACCAGCGCATGTATTACGGCAGGCTCTCGCGTGGCGTTGAAGTCTGGCCCGATCTTCACGCGATCGCGGCCCGTCTTGCAAGTGAGATCCGGCGTCTGAAGGCCATCGATCCGAAACGTCCGGTCATCGTGTCGCCGTTTCACTATGTGTCCCAGTACGCAAACATCTACGTGGTCGACGCGTTGCGCGTCGCGCTGGGGCTCGAGTCGATCGCCGTTGTCTCGGCTGTGCCGCGCGACATGTATGGCGACGACAGCGCGCTGATTCCTGGCGTGGACGTGCTCTACACCTACGGCGACGGCGATCGCAACGGGCTCGGCCTGCGCGTTGCGCGCGCGCTCAGGCGCACGGGTGTCGCCGTGCTGTTCGCCGACGTGCCGCCGTTCGCGTTGCACCGCTATCCGATGGAGACCGTGGGTGTTTCGATGTTCGGGCGTCCCGCGCGGATTCATAACGGCGTGTTTCGCCTCGGCACGCAGTTCGACGCGACCCTGCTGCCGTTCTATCTGCGCTTCGACGGCGGACGCTTCAGCGCCGAACTGTTCGAGCCGCTGGCGCTGGCCGGGCAGGGCGCGCCGCAGCAGGTTGCCGGGTACATCGAGACCGCGCTCATCGATAACTTTCCTCACTCGCTCGTCGCGGTCAATCCGTCGATGTACGCCTTCGCGCCAACACGCTAGGGCGCTGCGCCGTCACGCGCAGTGTCCGCGCGCATGAATCCAGGCAAAGCGTCCACGCCGGCCCGAAGCCGGCATTCCGCACAACAGGTTATGGAACCCATCGATCTCCCGCAATTCAAGGACGTCTCGTGGCGCTGGATCGCCTATGCGACGTCGGCGCTCGTGACCGTCGCGACGGCGTTCGCGTTTTTCCACGAAGTCGAACTGAAACAGGACGTGCGCGCGGAGATCGTGTCGCCGTCGGAAGTCAAGATTCAGGGCCTCGAAGGCCTCGTCGCGGATATCTACGTGCATCAGGCCGAACGCGTCGCGCTGGGTGCGCCGCTCTTCCGGCTCGAACGGGATCTGTCGCTGGCAAGCGATGGCCGCCAGCGCCCCGTGTTCGACGAACACATGCGCGACGAGCAGATCGCTTCGACCGAAGCGCAGTATCGCCAGCGCAAGGCGGAACTGACCGCGCAACGCGAGACGTCGCAGCTGACCGAAGCCAGCCGTCGCGCGGAGATGTCGGCGCTCGACGAGCAGCTGGCCCAGAACCGGCAACTCGTCGACGAATCGGCGCACAAGCTGTCGCGGCTCGAGTCGGTGTCCGAGTACGTCACCGCCGACCGCATCGAACAGGCGAAGGCCGACACGCACCAGGCGAAAGTCGTGGTCGCGCAGAGCACCGCGCGGCGGCAGCAACTCGTGGCGGAGCTGGGCACGGCACGCAGCGCGCAGACCGGGATCGACGCCCAGCTGAAAGAACTCGACGCGCGGCATGCGGGCGATCTTCAGGACATCCGCGTGCGGTTCGAGCAGAACCGGCAAAACATGACGGTCTCCGCGCCGCGCGCAGGCGTGGTGTCGTTTTCGGGGCTGGTGGCGGGTCGAACGCTTGCCGCATCCGATGTGGCGCTCGTCATCGTGACCGGCGACGGCGGCGCACTGCGCGCGGCGCTGCGGATTCCTTCGCGCCGTCGCGGCTTCGTGCGCGAAGGGCAGACCGTGCGGCTCAAGTTCGACGCGTTCCCGTACGCGAAATTCGGCAGCTACGAAGCGCGCATCGATTCGATTTCGCGCACGACGGTGCGCTCGCCGATGTCGCCGCCTTCGGGCGCGTCCGAGCCGCGCGCGCCGGAAGGCGATTACATGGCGTGGGCCACGCTGCGTGGCCACACCTTCGACTTCGAGCGGCAGCACTTCGAGATCCTGCCCGGCATGTCGGCGACCGCGAGCATCGTGATCGAACGCCGGACGATTGCCGAATGGGTGCTGGCGCCGTTCTTCCGCATGCTGAGGGGATAACCGTGCGCGCGATCTATCAAAACGAAGTGGCCGAATGCGGCTACGCCTGTCTCGCGATGGTGCTGTCGCACTTTGGCCGCGCGACGGAAGTGCGCGAGCTTCAGGCGTTCAGCCCGATCTCGTCCAATGGCCTGTCGCTGATGGACCTGTACGACGTCGCGGTCGAATTCGGACTCGCCGTGCAGGCGTACCGGTTCGACACGGCCGATCTGCCCACCGTCAAGCGCGGCTCGATCCTTCACTTTGGCGGAGCGCATTTCGTCGTCTTCGAGAAGTGCGGGCGCGGCTATGTGCAGGTGATCGATCCGGCAAGCGGCCGGCGGCGCATATCGATGGAAACGTTCATCGCGAGCGTGTCCGGCTATCTGCTCGAATGCGCGCCGACGCCATCGATGCCCCGCGTGCGCAGCCGCTCGCGCGTGCCCGCGGCGCTCGCCCGCGTGCGCGCGCTCAATCCGCAGCTCAAGGCGCAGATCGCGAAGGTGATGTTCGTCGCGCTCGGCAGCCAGTTCGCGATTCTCGCGATGCCGTATCTCGGCAATCTCGTGCTCGATGACGTTGTCGCCGCCGATAACCTGAACCTGCTCAACGTCCTGATCCTGACGTTCAGCGCGATTTTCGTCACGGGCGCGCTGAGTCATTTCGTGCAGACGTACCTCGTTGAACTGCTGCACGGTTTCGTGCAGATGAACATGACCGAGGGGATACTCGCGCATCTGCTGCGCAATCCGGTGTCGTACTTCGAAAAGCGTCACGTGGGCGATCTGTTCGCGCGCGTCAAGGCGCAGGACGAAATCAGTGTCTTCGCCACGCGCACCCTGATTTCGCTTGGCATCAATCTGGTGGTCGGCGTGCTGGCGCTCGCGTTGATGCTCGTGCAAAGCCCGCGACTGACGGCGATCGCGTTGCTGGTTTTTGCGTTCTATGTGATGGTTTCGTACGCGCTCTTCGCGGGCATGCGCGACACGCACGCGCTCGTGCTCGAAGAATCCGCGCGTTGCGACGACACGTTGATCGAGACGATCCGCGCCGCGTCGCTGATCAAGCTGTCGCAGGGCGAAACGCGGCGCACCGCGATGTTCATGGCGAAATACCGCGCGTACATCGCCGCGCTCGTTCAGGGCGGCCGTCTCGCGAGCGCGCGCGACGCCATTCTCAAACTGGTGAACTACGCCGACATGATCGCGATCACCTGGTTCGCGGCGCGGCTGATGCTGGGCGGCGCGATCTCGGTCGGCGTGTTCTACTCGTTTTTGATCTACAAGTCGTTGCTGTCGGAGCGGCTTGCTGCGTCGATCAACGCGCTCTTCGAGTATTTCATGCTGAGCGTGCCGGTCGCGCGCGTGGGCGACATCGTCGATTGCGAAGGCGAGCGGTACACGCCCGCGAGCGACGTCCATCGATCCGTCGAGGTCCGCACGTTCGAGCAGATCGACGTGCGCGACGTGACGTTTCGCTACGGCGTCTCGGACCAGCCGGTGCTGAAGGGCGCGAATCTCACGATTAGCAAGGGTGACAAGATCGTGATCATCGGTTCGTCCGGCAGCGGCAAGTCGACGCTCTTCAAGCTGCTCGCCGCCGCCGAACCGCTGCAGGACGGGCAGATCACGCTGAACGGCATCGCGTGTCCGAATCTGACCGTCGACGAAATCCGGCGGCATGCCGTGCATATGCGTCAGGGCGACCTGATCCTGCATGGCTCGATCGCCGAAAACATCTCGCTCTTCGCAGGCAACGCGGACGAAGCGCGCATTCACGCGCTGCTCGACGACGTCGGATTGCTTGCCGACGTGATGCGTCTGCCGATGCGCACGCGCACGGTGATCAGCGACACGATCGCGAATATTTCCGCTGGTCAGCGGCAGCGACTGCTGCTGGCGCGCGCGCTTTACCCGCCACGCGAACTGCTGCTGCTCGATGAACCGACGTCGAATCTCGATCCCGTGTCGGTCCAGCATATCGTCGCGTTGTTGCAGCGCCTCGACCGCACGGTCGTGGTGATCACGCACGACATGTCGCTCGCATCGGCGTTCGATGTGCGTTACCGGCTGGTCGACGGTGTGCTCGTGCGCGATCCCGACTGTCATGACGCACGGAGCGAGGTGGCCGCCCATGAATAAGCGCATGGTGCTGGTCGCGCTGGCGATCGTTGCGGGTGCCCAGTGCGCGCAATGCGTGCGGGCGGCCGATCTGCTGACCGTCGTCGAGCAGACCACCGATCACGATGCGGCGCTCGCGGCAGCCCGCGCGGGCGCGCGCGCTGCACACCAGGCGGTACCGAAGGCGCGCGCACAGTTGCTGCCGCGCGTGGAGGGCGGCTGGGGGCGTGCGTATAACCGCATCGCCACCGAAGACTTCCCGACCACGACGTACTGGCAGAACGGTTGGACGGTGAGCCTGACGCAGCCGGTGTTCGACTGGAGCCGCTGGACGACTTACCGGCAGGCGGACTTCATCGAGGCACGCGGCGCCACCGAAGTCGCGCAGGCGCAGCAGGCGTCGATCCTGAAGGCCGCGCGTGCCTACTTCGACGAACTCGCCGCCGAGGATGAACTTGCCCGGGCAAACGACTATGCCGCCGCGCTCGACACGCATCTGACCCAGCTGCGTCGCAGGCAACTGGCCGGCGAGGCGACGGTGATCGATCTGCGCGACGCCGAGTCGGGTGTGCTGCAGGCGCATCTGCAACAGCAGGACGCGGACAACGCGTTGCAGTTGAGCCGGCTCGCACTGGAGCAGGCGACCGGGCAGCCCTTTGCCGCGCTGTCGCGGCTGGCCGACCCGGTCACGATGCCGCGCGTCGAACCGGACGACATCGACGCGTGGGCAAACCAGGCGCAGGCCCACGACTATCAGGTGCAGTTGAAACAGATCGACTGGCGCATCGCGAAACTCGAGGTCGAAAAGGCCCGCTCCGCGCATCTGCCGACGGTTAACATCACGGCGAGCCACACGCCGGCGGGCGCCGGTTCCGGTTATGCGCGCCCGACGACCACCACGACGGCGATGCTGTCGGTGAGCATTCCGTTCTTCGAGGGCGGCGAAACGGAGGCGCGCGTCGACGAGACGGTCGCGCTGGAGGACAAGGCGCAGGACGACCTGACCTCGGCGGTCCGCCAGGCCGGCGCGAGCGCGCGTGAAAGCTGGACGCGCCTTCGTTCCGGCGCGGCGCGCGTCGATGCGCTGGCGCGTCTTGCGCAGGCATCGAGCGCCGCGTTTGCCGCGACGCAGGTCGGCTACAGGGTGGGCAGCCGCGACAGCACCGACGTGCTGCGCGCGGCCGACACGTTCTACGCGAACCGGCGCGACCTGATCCGCGCGCGATACGAGACGATCATGGCGCTCCTGCAACTGAAAGCCGCGACGGCCGCCCTCACGTTTGACGAAGTGGCGAGCGTCAACGCATTGCTGGTCCCGGCGGCGAGCGGGGCGCCGCCGCAGCCACTGCGCGCGCCTCAGGTCGCACCGGCACGAGCCGGGGTCCCAGCGTCTTCTCACTGATGCATCGCGTTTGAGAGCGCGTAACAGAAAGCCCCACGCAGCGCGAACCGGGTGGGGCTTGTGTTGATCTGCTGATACTGACTGCTGCTTGTTACCGGGTGTTTTCTGGTGGAGGCGGCGGGAATCGAACCCGCGTCCAGAAGCACTCTACGACCAGTTCTACATACTTAGTTCTATCTTTTGATTTAACCGTGCCGACGCGGACGAACACGCTTCGGTACAGCGATTCACTGAATTTTCGACCTTGGCGTCGTGACGCCGACAAGGCTTAACTGACGTATATGACCTCTGTCGGTATTGCTACCGGTCTTGCGACTCTAACCCGTCAGTGAGCCAGGCAGAGGACGGCGGCCCTTAGGCTGCCAGTGCGAACGTTTCGTCGTTTGCAGTTACGTTTTTCCCGCTGATTTACGAGGTTACGGGGCCTCGGTATGCCCTGGCCGCTTCGCAACCCCTGTCGAAACCAGGTCGCCCCCGCGGTCGGATGACCTGCATATGCAGGTCAATCGCCATCTTACAATACAGTGACTCCTGCGTCACGGCTTCTCTGCAATGCAGGCCGGAATCCCGCTTGATGCCTCCGTGCCACAGGGGGATTGATCACCGCAAACCCAAACGCGGTCCTGTTTCCGGCTGCGGCGACCTGTTCGATATCAGGTGATGTCGCGCAACAGGCGTTGCAACTCGGCAGTCGACTGGACGATGTGCTTCGCGTGCCACTTCGCGGGCGGCAGGTCGTTGCCGCAATAGCCGTACGCCGCGGCCACCGTGACCATGCCGGCGGCAAACCCCGCCTGCACGTCGCGCAGATCGTCGCCGACGTAGACGATGCGCTCGGGCGGGATCGCCATTTCCTGCGCCGCGTGCAGGAGCGGCGCGGGGTGGGGCTTCGAGTGAGGCGTCGTGTCGCCGCTGACCACGCAGACCGCGCGCTCTTCGAGACCCAGTTGCGCGACGAGCGGATCGGTCAGGCGCGCTGCCTTGTTGGTCACGATGCCCCAACGGATGCCGCGTGCGTCCAGGTCGTCGAGCACGGCGTCGATGCCCTGGAACAGGGTTGTCTCGATACACAGATCGGCTTCGTAGTTGGCGAGAAACTCCTCGCGCATCGAAGCGAACTCATGGTCCTCCGGACCAATGCCGAAGGCGCCCCCAATCAGGCCGCGCGCACCCGCCGACGCGAGCGGGCGCAGGTCGTCGAGTGGCACCATGTCGAGCCCGCGCTCATGACGCATCTTGTTGACCGCGGCGGCGAGGTCGGGTGCGGTGTCGGCCAGCGTGCCGTCGAGGTCGAACAGGACGGCCTGACACAGGCCGGTTGCAGCTTCGTCGTCTTCGCGTTGGGGCAGGGGCGTGGGGTCGCTCATGAAGGTGTGTTCGCAGGTTCAGGTCGATCAGGCGGGGCGGCGGCTGGCGAGCATGTAGTTCACGCTCGTGTCGCTGGCTAGCGCGAAGTGCTTGCTGAGCGGGTTGTACACGATGCCCTTGATGTCGTCGGTGACGAGGCTCGCGCCGCGCACAAAGCCCGCGAGTTCGGACGGGCGGATGAAGCGCGCGTAGTCGTGCGTGCCCTTCGGGAGCATGCGCGCAATATATTCCGCGCCGATCACGGCAAAGAGATACGACTTCACGTTGCGGTTGAGCGTGGAGAAAAACACCCAGCCGCCTGGCTTGACGAGCGTCGCGCACGCGGCCACCACGGCGGCCGGCTCAGGAACGTGTTCGAGCATTTCCATGCAGGTCACGACGTCGTAGGTGGCGGGTTCACGGGCAGCGAGCGCCTCGGCGGCGATTTCTTCGTAATCTACGGTTACACCGCTTTCAAGACTGTGAAGATCCGCGACGCCCAACGCTTCGCGCGAAAGGTCGATACCCTTGACGTGCGCCCCCATTCCCGCCATCGATTCCGACAGAATGCCGCCGCCGCAACCGATATCCAGCACGCGTTTGCCGGCGAGCGACGCGTGCGCATCGATCCATTTGAGCCGGACCGGATTCAGTTCGTGCAGCGGTTTGAATTCGGCGTTCGGGTCCCACCAGCGATGGGCGAGATCGCTGAATTTCTGTAGTTCGTGGGGATCGGCATTGGTCATGTCGGATTCGGGCCTTGATGAAAGCGGGTGAGCGGGCGGGCGAGGATAAACCCTGAGTATATAGGCCGTCGAACCCGGCGGCAAAATGCTGCGCAATTGCAGCACGCCCGGGTCAGAAGCCCCACGGCAAACGGGTCGCGCCCGTGAGCGGGGCACTGATAGCCGGTGTCTGGAATAAAAAAAGCCCCGCCGAAGCGGGGCTTTGATACTGCGGTAACTCTGTAACCTTACTGCTTCGAAGTACCGACAACTTCGACTTCCACGCGGCGATCCGGTGCGAGGCAGGCGATGAGTTGCTTGTGGTTCTTCTGGTTGCAGCCAGTCGTAACCGGGTTGCGCTTGCCCTTGCCTTCCGTGTAGACACGGTTGGATTCGATGCCCTTGCTGACCAGGTATGCCTTGACAGCTTGTGCACGACGCAGCGACAGACGGTCGTTGTACTTGTCCGAACCGATACGGTCCGTGTAACCCGTCGCGACCACGACTTCCAGGTTCACGCCCTGGATCTTCGATGCGAGGTCGTCGAGCTGTTGCTTGCCAGCCGGCTTCAGGACAGCCTTGTCGAAGTCGAACAGGGCATCAGCCTGGTACGTGATCTTCTGGCTGGTGACTGCCGGCGCAACAGGCGCAGGCGGAGCCGGCGGGGTCGGAGCCTGGGCTACCAGGGCGCCATCGCACTTCGCGTTAGCCGTTGCCGGCGTCCAGAACGCATCGCGCCAGCAAAGCTCGTTCGTGCCGTTCATCCACACGTATTCGCCGGTGCCGTTCACCCAGTTGTCGTTCGTGGCTTGTCGCGACGCCGGCACCGACTGTGCCGAAGCGGATGCAGCCATTACTGCGGTAGCTGCAATGAACGCGAGCTTTGAAAGTTTATTCATATTTCTCCTCTCGAAATTGAGATTACCGCAGGTTTACTGCGAGCTTGTTGACGAAGACAAGTCATACATTGCTCGAAGTATAACATCGGTGCGGAACAAAAGACGTGCTGTGTAGACTTCGAGCAGTGTCTAACTCTTTGTGCGTTGGCATTTTGCCATATCGTTCCCTTCTGACGATAAAAAAATCCTCCCCTGTTTCTTGCCCCCAACCAATTGTGGTGCAAGCGCAACAAAGAAACCGCCGGATTTTTGCGCCCATCCGCTTTGTTCCGGTGCGAGCCCGCATCCGGAAAAATCTACCGCCGGGCAGGCCGCTGATCCAGCACGCAGGAGCCGTTCCCGGTCATCTCCCTAATAGGTATACGTACCCCGTCGGGCGCGGGTGCCGGGCATGTTAGAATCGCGTGATGCGTTGCGCCTGCAGCGTCTACGCGAAGCCGGCTCATCGTGCGTTTCAGGTGGCCGTCCTTGCATGTAAAAGACACGGATAATGGATCAATTCGCTAAAGAGACTCTGCCAATCTCCCTAGAGGAGGAAATGCGCCGTTCGTATCTCGATTACGCGATGAGCGTGATCGTGGGGCGTGCGCTCCCTGACGTTCGCGACGGCCTGAAACCGGTCCACCGGCGCGTGCTGTACGCGATGCACGAACTCAACAACGACTGGAACCGCGCCTACAAGAAGTCCGCGCGTATCGTCGGCGACGTGATCGGTAAGTATCACCCGCACGGCGACACGGCTGTCTACGACACCATCGTCCGGATGGCGCAGGACTTTTCGCTACGATACATGCTCGTGGACGGCCAGGGTAACTTCGGCTCCGTCGACGGCGACAACGCCGCGGCGATGCGGTACACCGAAATCCGCATGGCGAAGATCGGCCATGAACTGCTCGCCGACATCGACAAGGAAACCGTCGACTTCCAGCCGAACTACGACGGCAGCGAAAACGAACCGGCTATCCTGCCGGCGCGCATTCCCAATCTTCTGATCAATGGCTCGTCCGGCATCGCGGTCGGGATGGCGACGAACATCCCGCCGCACAACCTGAACGAAGTTGTCGACGCCTGCCATCACCTGCTGAAAAACCCGGAAGCCACGATCGACGAGCTGATCGAGATCGTGCCGGCACCGGATTTCCCGACCGCCGGCATCATCTACGGCGTCGCGGGCGTGCGCGACGGCTATCGCACCGGCCGCGGCCGCGTCGTGATGCGCGCCACGACCCATTTCGAGGAAATCGATCGCGGCCAGCGCATGGCGATCATCGTCGACGAGTTGCCGTATCAGGTGAACAAGCGCTCGCTGCTGGAGCGCATCGCCGAACTCGTCAACGAGAAAAAGCTGGAAGGCATTTCCGATATCCGCGACGAATCCGACAAGAGCGGCATGCGCGTCGTGATCGAGCTGAAGCGTGGCGAAGTGCCCGAGGTGATCCTCAACAATCTGTACAAGGCGACGCAGCTGCAGGACACGTTCGGCATGAACATGGTCGCGCTCGTCGACGGCCAGCCGAAGCTCCTGAACCTGAAGGAAATGCTGACCTGCTTCCTGTCGCATCGACGGGAAGTGCTGACGCGGCGCACGGTATACGAACTGCGCAAGGCCCGCGAACGCGGCCACGTGCTCGAAGGCCTGGCGGTCGCGCTCGCGAACATCGACGACTTCATCGCGATCATCAAGGCCGCGCCGACGCCGCCGATCGCGAAGCAGGAGTTGATGGCGCGTCCGTGGGATTCGTCGCTCGTGCGCGAGATGCTGGCGCGCGCCGAAACGGAGAACGCAGGGGCGGGTGGCCGTGAGGCCTATCGTCCGGACGGCCTGAATCCGCTGTTCGGCATGCAGACCGATGGCCTCTATCGTCTGTCGGACGTGCAGGCGCAGGAAATCCTGCAAATGCGTCTGCAACGCCTGACGGGTCTCGAGCAGGACAAGATCATCGGCGAATACCGCGAAGTGATGGCCCAGATCGCCGATCTGCTGGACATCCTCGCGCGTCCGGAGCGCATTACTGCGATCATCGTCGACGAACTGACGTCGATCCACGCCGAATTCGGCGACGCGCGCCGCTCGCGCATCGAGCTGAACGCGACCGAGCTGAACACCGAGGACCTGATCACGCCGCAGGACATGGTCGTCACCATGTCGCACGCGGGGTATGTGAAATCGCAGCCGTTGTCCGAATATCGCGCCCAGAAGCGCGGAGGTCGCGGCAAACAGGCGACCTCGATGAAGGAAGACGACTGGATCGACACGCTCTTCATCGCGAACACGCACGATCACATCCTGTGCTTCTCGAACCGCGGCCGCGTGTACTGGGTGAAGGTGTATGAGGTGCCGCAGGGCTCGCGGAACTCGCGCGGCCGTCCGATCGTCAATATGTTCCCGCTGCAGGACGGCGAGAAGATCACGGTGGTGCTGCCGGTCAAGGAATTCTCGGCCGACCGCTTCATCTTCATGGCGACGGCGCTCGGCACGGTCAAGAAAACGCCGCTGGAAGCGTTCAGCCGCCCGCTGCGCAAGGGTATTATCGCGGTCGGTCTCGACGACGGTGATTACCTGATCGGCGCCGCGATCACCGACGGCCAGCACGACGTGATGCTGTTCTCGGATTCGGGCAAGGCGGTGCGCTTCGACGAGAACGACGTGCGTCCGATGGGCCGCGAGGCGCGCGGCGTGCGCGGCATGCAGCTGGACGACGGGCAGCAGGTCATCGCGCTCCTCGTTGCCGGCGACGAGCAGCAGTCGGTGCTGACCGCAACGGAGAACGGCTTCGGCAAGCGCACGCCGATTACCGAGTACACGCGTCATGGCCGCGGCACAAAGGGCATGATCGCGATCCAGACCTCGGAGCGGAACGGCAAGGTGGTCGCCGCGACGCTGGTCGATCCTGAGGCGCAGATCATGCTGATCACCAACACGGGCGTGCTGATTCGTACGCGCGTGTCGGAAATCCGTGAGATGGGACGCGCAACGCAAGGTGTTACACTCATCAGCCTTGATGAGGGCACGAAGCTTTCAGGTCTCCAGCAGGTCGCCGAAGCGGAAGCAGATGTCGAAATCGAAGGCGAGGCCGATGGTCCCGCCGACGTCGATACGAACGGTGAAGAGGGCGGCGCAGCCTGATCCGCGCTGACCTCGTGGGATGTGTATATAACGGATGAACAAGCCGCATGAATCTGCGCCCACCTGTGAGGTTGCGGCGCGGTTCGGGCGGCGGGTAGTTCGATCTATTTCTCTTAGGGAGTAATGATGCAAAAACGATTCAAACAGTTGATGTTGCTGGCCGCTTTCGTCCCGACCCTCGCGATGGCGCAAGCACTTCAAACCCAGCAGGCAGCGCCGGCTGCGGCAGCAACTGCAGCAGCACCTGTTGATCCGGCCAAGCAGGCTGCGATCAAGGATCTGCTGGACGCGATCGACGCGCAGAAGCTCGTCGGCGCAATCGGTAACAGCGCGCAAATGCAGGCCAAGCAACTGGTTCCGGCCATCCTGTCGGACGCCCTGTCGGAAAACAAGTCGTTGACGGACAAGCAGAAGCAGGCTTCCGTCCCGACGCTGCAAAAGAACACGGTGCCGAAGCTGGTTGACTCGGCAGGTCAGGTGTTCGCAACGGACTCGTTCCGCCAGGACGCGATGCAGGCTCAGTACGACGCGTACGCGAAGTACTACAGCACGCAGGAAATCAAGGACCTGACGACGTTCTACAAGAGCCCGACGGGCCGCAAGTTCATCCAGGTGCAAGACCAGGTGGGCCGCGACGTGGTGAACGGTCTGATGCAGAAGTACATGCCGCAATCGATCAAGGCAACGCGCGACCAGGCTGACAAGGAAGTCGCTTCGGTCAAGCCGGCCGCCGCCGCGAAGTAAGCGGGTCGACAGGCTCAGCCGGCGCTGCCGCGACCGGCCATACAAGGGCGCCTTACGGCCGTCCGGGTTTGGCGGGTTGCCAGTGTCAGTGCGATAATGGTCGTTTGCGCGCACGCGCAGACGACCATTTTCTTTTCAGGCGCGCAATCCCGCAGTTTCCGCGGCGCGCCTGCTTCCGGGGTTTTCAAGATGCGCGTCTTTAATTTCTCCGCCGGACCGGCGGCCATGCCCGAAGAAGTGCTGCGCCAGGCGGCGGCTGAAATGCTCGACTGGAATGGCAGCGGCATGAGCGTGATGGAAATGAGCCATCGCGGGAAAGAATTCATGTCGATCCATGAAGAGGCGCTCACGGATCTGCGCGAGCTGCTCGCGGTGCCGGCAAGCCATCGCATCCTGTTCCTGCAGGGCGGCGGTCTCGGCGAAAACGCGATCGTGCCGATGAACATGCTCGGTACACGCAGGAATATCGATTTCGTCATCACGGGTTCGTGGTCGCAGAAATCGCTGAAGGAAGCGCAGAAGTACGGCGCCGCGCACATTGCCGCGTCAGGTCAGACGGCGGACGGTTTCACGCGCGCGCCGTCGTTTGCCGAATGGAAGCTGTCGGACGATCCGGCTTACGTGCATCTGTGCACGAACGAGACGATCCACGGCGTCGAGACCTTCGAGATTCCCGATCTCGGCGATATTCCGCTCGTCGCGGACGCGTCGTCGCACATCCTGTCGCGCCCGATGGACATCGCCAAGTACAGCGTGCTGTTCGGCGGCGCGCAGAAGAACATCGGCATGGCGGGCGTCACGGTGGTGATCGTGCGCGAGGACATGCTCGACCGCGCGCTCGCGATCTGCCCGTCGGCGTTCGAATGGAAGACGGTCGCCGAAAACAATTCGATGTACAACACGCCGCCCACGTACGCGATCTACATCGCCGGACTCGTGTTCAAGTGGTTGAAGAAGCAGGGCGGCCTTGCAGCCATGGAAGCGCGCAATCTCGAAAAGTCGAAGCTGCTTTACGACACGATCGATGCGAGCCGTTTCTATCTGAACAAGGTCGAGCGCAACGCGCGGTCGCGGATGAACGTACCGTTTTTCCTCGCCGACGAGTCGCGTAACGAAGATTTCCTGGCCGGCGCGAAAGCGCGCGGGCTGGTGCAGCTGAAGGGCCACAAGTCCGTCGGCGGCATGCGGGCGTCGATTTACAACGCGGTGCCGCTCGAAGGCGTCAAGGCGCTCGTCGAGTACATGAAGGAATTCGAACAACGCGGCGCCTGATCACCGGCGCGCATCCTTTTCCGTATTCTCCGGCAGGGCCGTTTTCACGCATGGACGACGAACTTAATTCAAGACTCAAACCGTTGCGCGACCGCATCGACTCGATCGACGCGCAACTGATTTCGCTCCTCAATCAACGGGCCGCGGTCGCCCTCGAAGTGGGCGAGGTGAAGAAGCATTTCAACGCGCCCGTGTTTCGGCCGGAGCGCGAGCAGCAGGTCATCGCGCGCCTGCAGGGCATGAGCGACGGCCCGCTCGCCGACGATCACATCAGCGCGATCTGGCGCGAAATCATGGCCGCGAGCCGCGCGCTCGAAAAAACCATCCGTGCCGCGTATCTCGGGCCGGTCGGCACGTATAGCGAACAGGCGATGCACGAGTACTTCGGTCAGTCGATCGAAGGGCTGCCGTGCCCGTCGATCGATGAAGTGTTCCGTTCGGTCGAAGCCGGCGCGGCCGAGTTCGGCGTCGTGCCGGTCGAGAATTCGACGGAAGGCGCCGTGTCGCGCACGCTCGACCTGCTGCTGCAGACGCAGCTTGTGATCGGCGGCGAGCTTGCGTTGCCGATCCATCACAACCTGCTGTCGCTCAATGGCGGCCTGACCGGCGTGACGCGCGTCTGCGCGCATGCACAGGCGCTCGCCCAATGCCAGCGCTGGCTCACGGCCAACGCGCCGCATCTCGAACGTCAGGCGGTGGCGAGCAACGCCGAGGCCGCGCGCATGGCCGCGGAAGACCCCACGGTCGCGGCGATCGCCGGCGATCGCGCGGCGACACATTACGGCCTGCAGGTCGCGTACGCGCTGATTCAGGACGATCCGCACAACCGCACGCGCTTCGTGATGATCGGCAAGGAACCGGCGGGCGTCAGCGGCAACGACCAGACCTCGCTGATCCTGTCGGTCAAGAACGAGCCGGGCGCGCTCGTGAAGCTGCTGGAGCCGCTCGCGCGGCACGGTGTTTCGATGACGCGCTTCGAATCGCGACCGGCCCGCGTCGGCACGTGGGAGTACTACTTCTACATCGACTTCGAAGGCCATCGCGACGACGCAACTGTCGCGGAGGCGCTGGTGGACCTCGAAAAGAAGGCCGCTTTCGTGAAGATTCTCGGCTCGTATCCGCGCTCGCGCTGATATCGCGGCGCCACCCTTTTACCCGTTCAGCCAGCTGGCAAAGTCGATCTGGAGTCACTCATGACATCGCAATTCGGTCCTTCCTATGTGCGCGACATCGCGCCTTACGTCGCTGGCAAACCGATTTCGGAAGTCGCCCGCGAGTTCGGCCTCGATGAAGCGCGCATCGTGAAGCTCGCGTCGAACGAAAACCCGCTCGGCATGCCCGAATCGGCGAAGCAGGCGATGGTGAAAGCCGCGAACGAGCTGGGCCGCTACCCGGATTCGAACGCGTTTGAACTGAAGGCCGCACTGGCCGCGCGCCATGACGTACCCGCCGACTGGATCACGCTGGGTAACGGCAGCAACGACATCCTCGAAATCGCGGCGCATGCGATCGTCGAGAAGGGCCAGTCGGTCGTCTACGCGCAGTATTCGTTCGCCGTCTACGCGCTGGCTACGCAAGGCCTCGGCGCGCGCGCGATCGTCGTGCCGGCCGTGAAGTACGGTCACGATCTCGACGCGATGCTCGCCGCGATCACCGCCGATACGCGGCTGATTTTCGTCGCGAACCCGAACAATCCGACGGGCACGTATATCGAAGGCCCGGCGCTCGAAGCGTTTCTCGACAAGGTGCCGCGCGACGTCGTCGTGGTGCTCGACGAGGCGTACACGGAGTACCTCGCGCCGCAAAAACGCTACGACTCGATCGCGTGGGTGCGCCGCTATCCGAACCTGCTCGTGTCGCGCACGTTCTCGAAGGCGTATGGCCTCGCTGGTCTGCGCGTCGGTTTTGCCATTGCGCAGCCGGAACTGACCGATCTGCTGAACCGTCTGCGCCAGCCGTTCAACGTGAACACGCTCGCCCAGGCGGCCGCGATCGCCGCGCTGAACGACAAGGCGTTTCTCGAAGAAAGCGCCGCGCTGAATGCAAAGGGCTATCGCGTGCTGACCGAAGCGTTCGGGCGGCTCGGTCTCGAGTATGTGCCGTCGGACGGCAACTTCGTGCTGGTGCGTGTCGGCAGCGACGACAACGCCGGCAACCGCGTGAACCTTGGCTTGCTGAAGCAGGGCGTGATCGTGCGTCCGGTCGGCAACTACGGTTTGCCGCAGTGGCTGCGCGTCACGATCGGCCTGCAGGCTGAAAACGAGGCGTTCATCGCGGCGCTCGAAAAAACTCTCGCCGCCGCTAGCTGAGCGGTTCGACCCGTTACCGCGCGCCGTTCCAGGCGCGCTTTTTCTGTGACCGCCGTGGCCGCGTTTTCCTTTAACAAACTGGTGATTTTTGGGGTCGGCCTGATCGGCGGATCGCTTGCGCGCGCGTTGCGCGAACGCGGCGGCGTGTCGGGCGCGCGAAGCGTGACCGGCGTGGGCCGTTCGGCGGCATCGACGGCGCGC
The DNA here is from genome assembly GCF_900107685.1 of Paraburkholderia sartisoli. Taxonomy (GTDB): domain Bacteria; phylum Pseudomonadota; class Gammaproteobacteria; order Burkholderiales; family Burkholderiaceae; genus Paraburkholderia; species Paraburkholderia sartisoli. The sequence goes on from NZ_FNRQ01000001.1 coordinate 754,654, forward strand.
GCGCTGGAGCTCGGCGTGATCGATGCAACCGCCGCGCTCGCCGACGATGCGGCGTTGCGCGCGGCGCTTGCCGGCGCCGACTTCGTGCTGCTGGCAGCACCGGTTGCTCAGACCCAGTCGCTGCTGGAGCGCATCGCGCCGTTCCTCGACGACGCCACTGTCATCACGGACGCCGGCAGCACGAAGTCCGACGTGGTGGCGGCCGCGCGTGCGGCACTCGGTGCGCGCATCGGCCAGTTCGTGCCGGGGCATCCGGTTGCCGGCCGCGAATCGAGCGGCGTGGACGCCGCCCTGCCGGATCTGTACGTCGGCCGCAATGTCGTGCTGTGCCCGTTGCCGGAAAACGATCCGCAGGCGGTGGAGCGCGTCGCGGCGATGTGGCGTGCAACCGGCACGAGCGTGTCGAACATGTCGCCGGAGCAGCACGACCGCGTGCTCGCTTCGGTGAGCCATCTGCCGCATGTGCTGTCGTTCGCGCTCGTCGAGCAGATTCTGAATTCGCCGGACGCCGCGCTGAAGTTTTCGCTCGCCGCCGGCGGCTTTCGCGATTTCACGCGGATCGCGGCGTCGAGTCCGGAAATGTGGCGCGACATCTGCGTGGCGAACCGCGCCGCGCTGCTGGAAGAACTCGACGACTACATGGCCGTGCTGACGCGCCTGCGCGCCGCAATCGAAGCCGGTGATGGCGCCGCGCTCGAAGCCGTCTTCGCCCGCTCGCGCGTGGCGCGAACCGAATGGCAGGAACGCGGCGGCGCGAAAATCTCCGCCGGCGACGCCTCGAAATAACAGGACACACTTCATGGAACATCTCGATCTCGGACCTTTTTCCCATGCGTCCGGCACGATCCGCCTGCCGGGCTCGAAGAGCATTTCGAACCGCGTGCTGCTGCTGGCTTCGCTCGCCGAAGGCGAAACGACGATCACGAACCTGCTCGACTCCGACGACACGCGCGTGATGCTGGCCGCGCTCGAGCAACTCGGCGTGAAGCTCAAGCGCGACGGCGACACCTGCGTGGTCACCGGCACGCGCGGCGCGTTCACGGCGAAGACGGCCGACCTGTTCCTTGGCAACGCCGGCACGGCGGTGCGTCCGCTGACGGCGGCGCTGGCCGTGCAGGGCGGCGATTACCGCGTGCATGGCGTGCCGCGCATGCACGAGAGGCCGATCGGCGATCTGGTCGACGGCCTGCGACAGATCGGCGCGAGGATCGACTACGAGGAAAACGAAGGCTATCCGCCGCTGCGCATCCGTGCCGGCGACATCGCCGCGGAAACGCCGATCCGCGTGCGCGGCGATGTCTCGAGCCAGTTCCTGACCGCCTTGCTGATGACGCTGCCGCTTCTGAAAACGGAGAGCGGCGTGACGATCGTCGACGTCGAGGGTGAGCTGATTTCGAAGCCCTACATCGACATCACGATCAAGCTGATGGCGCGCTTTGGCATCGAGGTCGAGCGGCTCGGATGGCAGCGCTTCACGGTGCCGTCCGGCAGGCGCTACCAGTCGCCGGGGCGGATCATGGTGGAAGGCGACGCGTCGTCGGCGTCGTATTTTCTCGCGGCCGGTGCGCTCGGCGGCGGCCCGCTGCGGGTGGAAGGCGTCGGACGGGCGAGCATCCAGGGCGACGTCGGCTTTGCGAACGCGCTGATGCGCATGGGCGCGAACGTGTCGATGGGCGACGACTGGATCGAGGTGCGCGGCATCGGCAACGATCACGGCAAGCTCGACCCGATCGACATGGACTTCAACCTGATCCCGGACGCGGCCATGACGATTGCCGTGGCCGCGCTTTTCGCCGACGGCACGAGCACGCTGCGCAACATCGCCAGCTGGCGCGTGAAGGAAACCGACCGGATCGCCGCGATGGCGACCGAACTGCGCAAGGTCGGCGCGAAGGTGGAGGAGGGCGAAGACTACCTCGTCGTCACGCCGCCCGCGAAGCTGACGCCGAACGCCGCCATCGATACGTACGACGACCACCGGATGGCCATGTGCTTCTCGCTGGTGAGCCTCGGCGGCGTGCCGGTGCGCATCAACGATCCGAAGTGCGTCGGCAAGACGTTCCCCGACTATTTCGCGCGCTTCATGGCGCTCGCCCAACCCTGACGACGAATACCGAATTGATCCCCTTCGACCTGACGCGCGACCCTAGATGAAACCGATCCGTCCCTTTCACCAGACGCCTGTCATCACGATCGACGGCCCGACCGCCTCCGGCAAGGGCACCGTCGCCGCGCTGGTTGCCGCGCACCTTGGCTTTCACCTGCTGGACAGCGGCGCGCTGTACCGGCTGGCCGCGCTGGCGAGCCTGCGCTACGCCATCCAGACCGACGACGCCGATGCGCTGGCCGCGTTGATCAACGACCTGCACATCACGTTCCGCGAAGGGCTTGCGCAGCTCGACGGCGTGGACGTTTCCGCCGAAATCCGCAAGGAAGAGATCGGCAACCGGGCTTCGGCGATCGCGGTTCACGCGCCCGTGCGGGCCGCGCTGGTGGCACGCCAGCGGGCGTTTCGCAAGGAACCGGGGCTGGTCGCCGACGGCCGCGACATGGGCACGGTAATCTTCCAGGACGCAACGCTGAAGGTGTTCCTGACCGCCAGCGCGGAGGCCCGCGCCGCGCGACGGTATAAGCAATTGATCCAAAAAGGAATTTCTGCTAATATAGATGACTTGCTCCGGGATTTGCGCGAGCGCGACGAACGCGATAGTCAGCGCGCGGCTGCGCCGCTCAAGCCCGCGGCGGACGCAAGGCTTCTGGATACCTCGTCGCTTTCGGTCGACCAGACGGTCGAACAGGTGGTGCAGTGGTACCAGAGCGTAGTGGTGAAAAGTTAGTCAAAGCAGTTTGCCGTTGATTGTGTAGTGCAGTAGGTGCTTCGCGATAGGCGCGAAGCGTGTTTTAACCCCTTAACCCCGCGTGGCATTCGTATTTTTGCCCTGTTCGCCCAGCGAATTCGCTGGCCATTCCGGCCGGCAGGCAGCGCGAAAACCCGCAACTTCTGATTTTTATGTCCGACCTGCAAACCTCTACCCCGAATACCGAATCTTTTGCGGCTCTGTTCGAAGAGTCGCTGACCAAGCAGGACATGCGCGCTGGCGAAGTGATCTCCGCCGAAGTCGTGCGTGTCGACCACAACTTCGTGGTCGTGAATGCTGGTCTCAAGTCCGAAGCCTACATCCCGCTCGAAGAGTTCCTGAACGACGCGGGCGAGGTAGAAGTGCAGGCGGGCGACTTCGTTTCCGTCGCGATCGACGCGCTGGAAAACGGCTATGGCGACACGATCCTGTCGCGCGACAAGGCGAAGCGTCTGGCTTCGTGGCTGTCGCTGGAAAAGGCTCTCGACAACAACGAACTCGTGACCGGCACGATCACGGGCAAGGTCAAGGGCGGCATGACCGTCATGGTCAATGGCATCCGCGCGTTCCTGCCGGGTTCGCTGGTTGACACGCGTCCGGTCAAGGACACGACCCCGTACGAAGGCAAGACCCTCGAATTCCGCGTCATCAAGCTCGACCGCAAGCGTAACAACGTCGTGCTGTCGCGCCGTGCCGTGATCGAAGCCACGCAAGGCGAAGAGCGCGCAAAGCTGCTCGAGACGCTGAAGGAAGGCGCGATCGTGGAAGGCGTGGTGAAGAACATCACCGATTACGGCGCGTTCGTGGACCTCGGCGGTATCGACGGCCTGCTGCACATCACCGACATCGCATGGCGTCGTGTGCGTCACCCGAGCGAAGTGCTGTCGGTTGGCCAGGAAGTCACCGCGAAGATCCTCAAGTTCGATCAGGAAAAGAACCGCGTTTCGCTGGGCATCAAGCAACTCGGCGACGATCCGTGGGAAGGCATTTCCCGCCGTTACCCGTCGGGCACGCGCCTGTTCGGCAAGGTCACGAACATCACCGACTACGGCGCATTCGTCGAAGTCGAATCGGGCATCGAAGGCCTGGTTCACGTGTCGGAAATGGACTGGACGAACAAGAACGTTGCACCGTCGAAGGTTGTGCAACTGGGCGACGAAGTCGAAGTCATGGTTCTCGAAATCGACGAAGACCGTCGCCGTATCAGCCTCGGCATGAAGCAATGCAAGCCGAACCCGTGGGACGACTTCAGCCGCAACTTCAAGAAGGGCGACAAGCTGCAAGGCGCAATCAAGTCGATCACCGACTTCGGCGTCTTCATCGGTCTGCCGGGCGGCATCGACGGTCTGGTTCACCTGTCGGACCTGTCGTGGAGCGAAACCGGCGAAGAAGCCGTTCGCAAGTACAAGAAGGGCGACGAAGTCGAAGCCATCGTTCTCGGCATCGACGTCGAGAAGGAACGCATTTCGCTGGGTATCAAGCAACTCGAAGGCGACCCGTTCAGCAACTTCGTTGCGATGAACGACAAGGGTTCGATCGTCGACGGCGTGGTCAAGACGGTGGATGCGAAGGGCGCAGTGGTTCAGTTGTCGGCGGAAGTCGAAGGCTATCTGCGCGCTTCGGAACTGTCGCAAGACCGCGTGGAAGATGCACGCAACGTCCTGAAGGACGGCGACAAGGTCAATGCGATGATCATCAACATCGACCGCAAGTCGCGTGGCATCAACCTGTCGATCAAGGCCAAGGATTCGGCAGAGCAACAGGAAGCGATCCGCGGCCTGGCTTCGTCGGATTCGAGCTCGGCTGCAACCGGCACGACGAACCTCGGCGCGCTGCTGAAGGCCAAGCTCGACGGCCAGAACCAGTAAGCCTTAAGAGGTCTGCTGCAGTATGACCAAATCGGAATTGGTCGCCCAGCTGGCTACGCGATTTCCGCAGCTTGTACTCAAAGATGCGGATTTCGCGGTGAAGACGATGCTTGATGCGATGTCGGAGGCGCTTGCCAACGGTCATCGCATTGAAATTCGTGGCTTCGGCAGCTTCGGCTTGAACCGTCGTCCTTCCCGCGTCGGACGCAATCCGAAATCGGGCGAAAAGGTGCTGGTACCTGAGAAGTACGTACCGCACTTCAAGCCTGGCAAGGAATTGCGCGAACGCGTCGATGGTCGCGCGGGCGAGCCGTTGAAAGCCGAGTCGCCGGACGACGATCTGTGAGATTGAGCAGCGTCGTCGGTGTCCAGTGCAGACGGCAAAGACCAGAAAAAGCGCCTTCGGGCGCTTTTTTTTCGTCTGTCCCGTTCGTCATTCCCCTGTGGTTCGCGCCTCACGGGGAATGCTTCATTTACAATACGGGTCACTTCGGCGCGGGCAATTCCGTGGCGCGACGCGTCATCAGGCCGGCGTCATCCCGCAACTGCCGTCAAGAGACATATTCATGAAATTTATCGTCTGGTTGATCCGCGTTCTGGTGTTCGTGTTGCTGCTGGTGCTCGCGTTCGCCAATACGCAACCCGCCACGCTGAATTTCCTCGCCGGTTATGCGTGGCAGGCGCCGCTGATCCTGGTCGGTCTCGCGTTCTTCGTCGTCGGGTTGCTGGCGGGTCTGTTGTCGTCGATGCCGGCCATGGTTCGCCTGCGGCTTGAAAACGGCCGTCTGAAACGCGAATTGCGCGCCGTGCGCGAGACGCCCGTGGTTGTCGAAGAACCGCCGCTGCCGCCGCTGATCTAGTTTTCTTCCTGCCGCGTGCGCGGTTTGCGCACGCTGGCGTTCAATTCCCACTTCCGAACAATTCGCATGGATCTGGATTTCTGGTGGCTACTCGCCATACCCGTCGCGTTCGCGTTGGGCTGGATGGCGGCGCGGTATGACCTCAAAACGCTGCTGTCCGAAAGCGCCAACCTTCCGCGTTCGTATTTTCGCGGCCTGAACTTCCTGCTGAACGAACAGCCGGACCAGGCCATCGATGCGTTCATCGAAGTCGTGAAGCTCGATCCTGAAACCATCGAGCTGCATTTCGCGCTGGGCAACCTGTTCCGGCGTCGCGGCGAGACCGAACGCGCGATCCGCGTGCATCAGAACCTGTTGAGCCGGGCGGATCTGCCTGTCACGGAGCGCGACCACGCGCTGTTCGAGCTGGGACAGGATTTCCTGAAGGCGGGCCTGCTCGATCGCGCGGAGGAGACGTTCCGTTCGCTCAAGTCGGGTGATTACGCGATGGGCGCACAGCGCGCGCTTCTCACGATCTATGGAATCGAGAAGGACTGGAACAAATCCATCGATACCGCGCGCCAGCTTGAAACGATGGGCTCGGAGCCGCTTGAAAAGGAAGTCGCGCAGTTTCATTGCGAGCTCGCGCAGGAAGCGCTGCAGCAGCAGGATGCGGAAGAGGCGCGCCGGCAACTCGGTCTCGCGCTGAAGGCGAATCCGCAGAGCGTGCGCGCGACGATCCTGTCTGGCGACGTCGATGCCGCGGGCGGCGCACAGGAAGCGGCGATCGCGCAGTGGCTGCATGTCGAGGCGCAGAATCCCGCGTATCTGCCGCTCGTCGCGGAAAAACTGCTGAAGGCCTATCAGGCGCTCGGCCGGGGTGAAGAGGGCGCGGATCTGATGGCCACGTGGATCGACCGCTATCCGTCGAACGATCTGCTCGACGCCGCGTACCAGCATGTCGCCGCGTTGCGTGGCCCGGAGGCGGCGCACGCGCTGGCGCGGGCGCAGATGCAGAAGTCGCCGAATCTGGCGGGCATGACGCGTCTGCTCGAAGCGCAGCAGTCCACGGCCGAAGAGCCGCGCCGCAGCGAGCTGGAACTGATGCGCACGTTGATCCGGCAGCGCACGAAGAACCTGCCGCGCTACACGTGCCAGAATTGCGGATTCCGGGCGCGCCTTTTCTACTGGCAATGCCCGGGCTGTAGCGGTTGGGAAACCTATGCGCCGCGCCGGGTCGAGCCGATCACCGCGCCGAACTGAATATCGGGCGCGGGTCTTCGACCTGGGCGACCGCCAGCGGCGCGGCGTCCGCCGTTAGAGGCGTCGCGCGCGCATGACGCGCAGCCGCTTCGCCGTGGCGCGATGGCTTGAACGGCGACCGCTGCCCACCGTAACAACCGGGTTCGCGAGGCGAATCCATCACCGGAAACCATGACCGGAGCGCGTATGAAAATCACTATTATCGGCACGGGCTATGTTGGCCTCGTCACGGGCGCGTGCCTCGCCGAAATCGGCAACGACGTGTTCTGCCTCGACGTCGACCAGCGCAAGATCGACATTCTCAATAGCGGCGGCGTGCCGATCCACGAGCCGGGCCTCCAGGAAATCATCGCGCGTACGCGCGCGGCCGGGCGCATCCAGTTTTCGACGGACGTCGAAGCGAGCGTCGCGCACGGCGAAGTGCAGTTCATCGCGGTCGGCACGCCGCCCGATGAAGACGGCTCGGCCGATCTGCAATACGTGCTCGAAGCGGCCCGCAATATCGGCCGCCACATGACGGCCTACAAGGTGATCGTCGATAAATCGACGGTGCCGGTCGGCACGGCCCAGCGCGTGCAGGGCGTGATCAACGAGGAACTCGCGAAACGGGGCCTTGCGGGCAGCGCGCAGCATCAATTCTCGGTGGTGTCGAATCCTGAGTTTCTGAAGGAAGGTGCCGCCGTCGACGACTTCATGCGCCCCGATCGCATCGTGCTCGGCAGCGACGACGACGAAGCCGGAATGCGCGCGCGCGAAAAGATGAAGCGCCTGTACGCGCCGTTCAACCGTAACCACGAACGCACGCTTTACATGGATGTCCGTTCGGCCGAATTCACGAAGTACGCGGCAAATGCGATGCTGGCCACGCGCATTTCGTTCATGAACGAAATGGCGAACCTGGCGGATCGCGTCGGCGCGGATATCGAAGCGGTGCGTCGAGGTATCGGTTCGGACCCGCGTATCGGCTATCACTTTCTGTACGCCGGTTGTGGCTACGGCGGCTCGTGTTTTCCGAAGGACGTGCAGGCGCTGATCCGCACGGCGGCCGAGACGGGCCCGGGCCTGCGCATTCTCGAAGCGGTCGAGGAAGTGAACCACGAGCAGAAGGAAGTGCTCGTGCGCAAGATCACCAAGATGCTCGGCAGCGACCTGACGGGCCGTACGTTCGCCGTCTGGGGTCTCGCGTTCAAGCCGAATACCGACGACATGCGCGAAGCACCGAGCCGTCGCGTGATCGCCGATCTGCTCGCGCGCGGCGCGTCGGTGCGCGCGTACGATCCGGTCGCGGTGGACGAAGCGCGGCGCGTCTTCAACCTCGATCTCGGTCATGAGCCCGCGCAACTCGCGCGGCTGCATTTCACCGCGACGCAGGACGAGACGCTCTCCGGCGCGGATGCCCTCGTGATCGTCACGGAATGGAAGGAGTTCAAGAGCCCGGATTTCGTCCATCTGAAGGCGGTGCTCAAGTCGCCGCTGATTTTCGATGGCCGCAACCTGTACGAACCCGAAGCGATGACCGAACTCGGCATCGACTATCACTCGATTGGACGTCCGCATGTCGAACTTTCCGAATCTACGGTCAACGCCTCATCCAATGCCTGAGCACGCCATGCCCATTCCCGATGTGGGTGTCGTCCCGCGCGCCCGGCTCGCGGGTGCCCGTGTTCTGGTGGTCGGCGACGTGATGCTGGATCGCTACTGGTTTGGCGACGTCAACCGCATTTCGCCTGAAGCGCCGGTGCCCGTCGTTCATGTGCAGAAGCAGGAAGACCGGCTGGGCGGCGCGGCGAACGTCGCGCGCAATGCGGTCGCGCTCGGTGCGCAGACGGGCCTCTTGTGCGTCGTCGGTCACGACGAGCCGGGCGAGCGCGTCGTGCAGTTGCTTCAGGATAGCGGCGTCGCGGCTCACCTCGAGCGCGATCCGGCGCTCCTGACCACGATCAAGCTGCGCGTGCTTTCGCGTCAGCAGCAACTGCTGCGCGTCGATTTCGAGAACACGCCGGCGCATGAAATCCTGCTTGCGGGTCTCGCGCGCTTCGACGAACTGCTGCCCGCTCACGACGTGATCCTGATGTCGGATTACGCGAAGGGCGGTCTCACGCACGTGACGCAGATGATCGCGCACGCCCGCACGGCCGGCAAACCGGTGCTGGTCGACCCGAAGGGCGACGACTGGGAACGCTATCGCGGCGCCACGCTGATCACGCCGAACCGCGCGGAGCTGCGCGAGGTGGTCGGGCAGTGGAAGTCGGAGGATGACCTGCATGCGCGCGTGGCGGCGCTGCGCGCGTCGCTCGACTTCAAGGCGCTGCTGCTGACGCGCTCGGAGGAGGGCATGACGCTCTTCACCGACGAAGGCGTGCTGCACGCTTTGGCCGATGCACGCGAAGTGTATGATGTCTCGGGTGCGGGCGACACCGTGATCGCCACGCTCGCCGTCATGCTCGGCGCGGGCCTGTCGCTCGTCGAAGCCGTCGGGCTCGCGAATCGCGCGGCCGGCATCGTGGTCGGCAAACTCGGCACTGCTACCGTCGACTACGACGAACTCTTTCAATGATGTCGCGCATCGCCCGCCCCTCGCGTCCCGTCGCGAGGCCGGCGGCGGGTTGCGAAGGCTGAACCTCATTTCCGCAGGACGACCATGACCCTCATCGTCACCGGCGCGGCCGGTTTTATCGGCAGCAATCTCGTCAAGGCGCTCAACGAACGCGGCGAGCAACGGATCATCGCCGTGGATAACCTCACGCGCGCGGACAAGTTCAAGAACCTCGTCGATTGCGAAATCGACGACTACCTCGACAAGACCGAATTCACCGAGCGCTTTACGCGCGGCGACTTCGGCAAGGTGCGCGCGGTGTTTCACGAGGGCGCCTGTTCGGACACGATGGAAACCGACGGCCGCTACATGATGGACAACAACTTCCGCTACAGCCGCGCGGTGCTCGACGCCTGCCAGGCGCAGGGCGCGCAGTTCCTGTACGCATCGTCGGCGGCGACCTATGGCGGCTCGAGCCGCTTCGTCGAAGAGCGAGAAGTGGAGAAGCCGCTGAACGTATACGGCTACTCGAAATTCCTGTTCGACCAGGTGATCCGCCGCGTGTTGCCGACGGCGAAGAGCCAGATCGCCGGCTTTCGCTACTTCAACGTGTACGGCCAGCGCGAGACGCATAAGGCGCGCATGGCTTCGGTGGCGTTTCACAACTTCAACCAGTTCCGCTCGGAAGGCAAGGTCAAGCTGTTCGGCGAGTACAACGGCTATAACCCGGGCGAGCAGACGCGCGATTTCGTTTCGGTCGAAGACGTCGTGAAGGTCAACCTGTTCTTCCTCGATCATCCGGAGAAGTCGGGCATCTTCAATCTCGGTAGCGGCCGTGCGCAGCCGTTCAACGACATCGCCTCGACGGTGGTCAACACGCTGCGCGCGCTGAACAGCGAGCCGGCGCTCTCGCTCGCGGAGCAGGTGCAACGCGGGCTGATCGAGTACATTCCGTTCCCCGATGCGCTGCGCGGCAAGTATCAGTGCTTCACGCAGGCCGATCTCACGAAGCTGCGCGCGGCCGGCTACGACGCGCCGTTCCTGAGCGTGCAGGAAGGTGTCGATCGCTACGTGCGTTGGCTGTTCGGCCAGCTTTAAAGCCCTCCTGCGCGTTAATACACTGGAGTCTCCTGGTCGGCGGCAGTCGCCGGCCGGTTGTTCAAGGGAGATTCCACATGTTCAAAAAATTTCTGGTTCTGGCGGCACTGCTCGCTTCGTTCGGTCACGCATTCGCATCGGTGGACGTCAACACCGCCAATGAGGACGCGTTGCGCGGCATCAAGGGCATCGGCCCCGCACGCGCGAAGGCGATTCTCGACGAGCGCACCGCGCACGGCCCGTTCAAGGACGCCGCCGATCTCGGCAAGCGCGTAAAGGGCATGGGCGGTCACACGGTCGAGCGGCTCCAGTCTGAAGGCCTCGCGGTCGGCCCCGCTGGTGCGCAGAACACGGCTTCCGCGTCGGGCAAGCCGGCGCCAGCCGCAGCGGGTACAGCGACCGCCGCGAACACGAAGAAGGACGGCACGACCACCGTCGCGGTGAAGAAGTAACCTGAGACAGGTGGCCGCGTGCGTGTGAAAGGCGCGCGGCCGCCTGCCTGAAAGCGGAGCATCCACTTCTGGTGTGAAGCACGGCGTAACGCGCCTTCAGCCGTCAACCCGATGACTGGCGCCCGCAAGTTTTTCAGGCGCGCGTTCATGCGCAGGTGCGCGGGCCCGTGCGTCGTCGACACGCGCGTGCGTCCACACGGTCAGGAGGGCCGCCCGGCAGGTGTGGTCATGGTGGTTTAGAATCGACAGATTCCGCGCATCGCTTTCCAGATATTCGATATGGCTTACAAAACAATTGAAGACACGATTGGCAATACGCCGCTCGTTCAACTCGTCCGCCTTCCGGACGACGAAATCCGTAGCCGCAACAACGTGATTCTCGGCAAGCTCGAAGGCAACAATCCGGCGGGTTCCGTGAAGGACCGTCCGGCGCTTTCGATGATCAGGAAAGCGGAAGAGCGCGGTCGTATCAAGCCAGGCGACACGCTGATCGAATCGACAAGCGGAAACACGGGCATCGCGCTCGCCATGGCTGCGGCGATCCGCGGGTACAAGATGATGCTGGTCATGCCCGAAGACCTGTCGGTCGAGCGGCGCCAGAGCATGGCGGCGTACGGCGCGGAGATCGTTCTCACGCCCGTCACGGGCGGCATGGAATACGCACGTGACCTCGCCGAGCAGATGCAGCGCGAAGGCAAGGGCACGATCCTCGACCAGTTCGCCAATCCCGATAATCCGCTCGCTCACTACGAGACGACCGGCCCGGAAATCTGGAAGGACACGGAAGGCCGCGTCACGCATTTCGTCTCGGCGATGGGCACCACGGGCACGATCATGGGCGTATCGCAGTACCTGAAGGAAAAGAACCATTCGATCGAGATTGTCGGTGCGCAGCCGGAAGAAGGCTCGCGTATTCCTGGCATCCGCAAATGGCAGGAAGCGTATCTGCCGAAGATTTTCGATCGCAGCCGCGTGGATCGCGTCGAGAACGTGAGCCAGGCAGCGGCCGAGGCGATGGCGCGGCGCATGGCCGCCGTCGAAGGCATCTTCTGCGGCATCTCCGCGGCAGGCGCGTGCGAAGTCGCCTTGCGCATCGCGCGTCAGGTCGAAAACGCGACGATCGTGTTCGTCGTGTGCGATCGCGGTGACCGCTATCTGTCGACCGGGGTGTTTCCCGCCTGATCGCTGCCAGCGTTCCTGTCTGGTATCGCCAATAAAAAAGCGCCGGGGTCGGCGCTTTTTCCATTCTACGACGTGACCTTCTTCATGCCCGGTCGGGCTACTGCGAGTTCGTGCCCGATGCGGCTGCGCCTGGCACGCCGGTCGAATTCGCTCCGGCGGCCGCTTCGCTCGCGACCTGCGCCTTGATGCGCTGCCCCAGTTGATACACGGCCAGCGCGTAGAAGAAGCTGCGGTTGTAGCGCGTGAGCACGTAGAAGTTTTTCAGGCCCAGCATGTATTCGGTTGCCCGGCCCGGCGTCGGCAGGTCGATCATCGCGACCGGCGTGCCGGCTTCCGATGCGACATCGAGCCCCGGCTCGTTCATCAGCATCCCCGCGCGCAGCAGTTGTTGAAGCGGCCAGTGCGGTTCAGGCTGACCATCGGCGGCGGCCTGCGCGATGCCCAGGCTACCCGAGTCCGACGCGATTTTCCACACCACCGGACGACCCGTTTCCCAGCCGTTCTGCTTCAGATAATTCGCGACGCTGCCAATCGCATCCGCCTGGCTCGTGCGCAGGTCGATCTGCTTGTTGCCGTCGAAGTCGACCGCGTATTGCACGATGCTGCTTGGCAGGAACTGCGGAATGCCGATGGCGCCCGTGTACGAGCCGAGCACCGAGTTCGGGTCGATCTGCGCGTCGCGCGTCCAGACCAGATAGTCTTCGAGATTCTTGCGGAACGTCGCCTGACGGTCGGCGCGATTGCGCGTGTTGGGGTAGTCGAAGGTCAGCGTGGTGAGCGCGTCGAGCACACGGAAGTTGCCCATGTAGCGCCCATAAATGGTCTCGACGCCGATGATGCCCACGATCACTTCCGGCGGCACGCCGAACTGTTCATACGCGCGCTGCAACGTCGCCTGGTTCGTGCGCCAGAAGCGCACCCCCGCGTTGATGCGCACCGTATCCAGGAAGCGCGACTGGTACACCCGCCAGTTCTTCACCGAAGGCGACGGCGAAGGCGTCACGAGTTTCACCGCGGTTGCCGAATAGCTCGCATGCGCGAACAGCGTGTGCAGCGTGGTGGAATCGAAATCGTAGCGCGCAACCATGTCGTTGATGAATGCGTCGACGTTCGGGTTGTTCGCGTAGCGTTGCGGAACGATCTCTTCTTCGAACGTTTGCCCCTGTGGCACGGGCTGCTCTGGTGAGCCCTGCGCGACGAGCACGGGTGCTTTTGCCCGCGTGGTCTGCGCCAGCGCCGCGGGCGATGCAATGAACGTACATGCGGCGACGGACAGCGCGGCGACGACGTGCGTTACGCGAAGCCGGTTGCGTGCGGACAGGGCAAGCTTGACGATCATAGGGCAGGGGTCGGTTCGGTGCGAAGGGTTCGGCGCAGTATACCCGACGGCATTCGCAAAACCACGGCCAGAGCGCGTCGCGGCGACCCGTTGTGGTAACTTGATGCCTGATACGCGTGCCATGTGCGGCGCGCGAAAACGAACGGAGACATGTCGGGCTGGCGTTGATCGCCAGGCGGCAGAAGAACACGCTCATGGCAACCGGCTTCTATTCCCACAACGACTGTCTGCTGCATGAAATGGGGCAATGGCATCCCGAGTGTCCGGCGCGCCTGCAGGCAATCGAAGATCAACTGATCGCAAGCCGCATCGATTCGCTGATCGAACGCGAATCGCCGCCGCTCGCCGACGATGAGGCGCTGCTGCGCGTGCATACGCAGGCGCATGTCGACTACATTCGAGGGTGCTCGCCGGACGAAGGTTACGCCGCGATCGACCCGGACACGTCGATGAACCCGCACACGTTGCAGGCCGCGTTGCGCGCGGCGGGCGCCGCGGTCGCGGCCACCGATGCCGTCATCGAAGGCCGCTACGACAACGCGTTCTGCAGCGTGCGCCCGCCCGGTCACCACGCGGAGCCGGCGCGCGCCATGGGGTTCTGCTTCTTCAACAACGTCGCGATTGCCGCGCGTCACGCGCTCGAGGTGCATGGCCTCGAGCGTGTCGCGATCGTCGATTTCGACGTGCATCACGGCAACGGCACCGAAGCCGCGTTTGCCGGCGACTCACGTGTGCTGATGTGCAGCTTCTTCCAGCATCCGTTCTATCCGTTCACGGGCGCCGACAACCAGGCGTCGAACATGGTCAACGTGCCGCTCCCCGCGCGCACGAAGGGCATGGTCATGCGCGAAGCCGTCGACCTGATGTGGCTGCCACGGCTTCATGAGTTCAAGCCGGAAATGATTTTCGTGTCGGCGGGATTCGACGCGCATCGCGAAGACGACCTCGGCAACATGGGCCTCGTCGAAGACGACTACGCGTGGTTGACCATGCAGATCCGCGATATCGCGGACCGTTACGCGAAAGGACGCATCGTCAGCACGCTGGAAGGCGGCTACAACCTCTCGGCGCTCGGTCGCAGCGTCGTCGCGCACGTACGCGCGCTCGCTGGCATCTGAGGCGCACCGGCGGGCGGGGCGTCGTCGGCGGCGTGCCGGTGCATTGGCGCGCGGCGCGCGCCAGGATCCCCCTGGTGCGGTTCTCTAATGCCTGAACGTAATGAAAAGATCGTAATTGATTATTAAAGGGAATGTCGCCGATGCGGTAAAATCGCGGCTCAAATCCCAATAAAAGTAGCGGCGGCTGGGTGTCGGAGCGCAAAACGCTCGTCGGACAGCACCGCCGTTTCGTTTTTCTACATGATCGAACTTCGCAATATCTCGCAGCGCTTCGCGGGGCCCAAAGGCTGGATCGAAGCACTGCATAACGTCAACCTGGCCATTCCGCCTGGCGAGGTGTTCGGCATCATCGGCCGCAGCGGCGCGGGCAAGAGCACGCTGGTGCGCACGATCAATCTGCTGACCCGTCCGACCGAAGGCAACATCGTCGTCAACGGCCGGGATCTGACGACGCTGCCCGCCGCGCAACTGCGCGAGGCGCGCCGCGAGATCGGCATGATCTTCCAGCATTTCAACCTGCTGTCCTCGCGGACGGTCTACGAGAACGTCGCGCTGCCGCTCGAGCTCGCCGGCATGAAGCGCGCCGAGATCGAGCTGACGGTGTTGCCGCTGCTCGAACTCGTCGGGCTGTCGGCGCAGAAGGATCGTTATCCGGCGCAGATCAGCGGCGGCCAGAAGCAGCGCGTCGGCATTGCGCGCGCGCTCGCGAGCAAGCCGAAAGTGCTGCTCTCCGACGAAGCCACGTCCGCGCTCGATCCCGAAACCACGCGCTCCATTCTCGATCTGCTGAGGCGCATCAACCGTGAACTCGGCTTGACGGTGGTCCTGATCACGCACCAGATGGATGTGATCAAGCAGGTCTGCGACCGCGTCGCGGTGCTGGACGCCGGGCGTGTCGTCGAAGAGGGCAAGGTCATCGATGTGTTCCTGCAGCCGCATCACGAAGTCACGCGCGCGCTGATCGGCGATGTGATCGCCCAGGAACTGCCGCCGGCGATGAAGGCGCGCGTCGCCGAACGTCTGAAGACGGGCAGCGGTCATCTGTTGCGTCTCGCGTTCACGGGTTCGGGTGTCGACCAGCCGATCCTGTCGGAGACGATTCGCCGCTACGAACTGGATTTCAACATCCTGCACGGCCAGATCGACGAGATCCAGGGTCAGGCGTTCGGCTCGCTCGCGGTGCTCGCGGGTGGCCAGCCAGCCAGGGTGGCCGAAGCGATCGTGTATCTGCGCGAACAGGGTGTGGTGGTCGAGGAGCTGTCGTATGTTGAGTGAAATGTTCGATATGTTCGTGCAGTCGTTCTGGGAAACGCTCGTGATGGTGGGCATTTCCGGACTCGTCGGCGCGCTGGCGGGTTTGCCGCTCGGCGTGCTGCTGTATCTGACGGACCGCGACGGCGTGCTGCAGAACGTCGGCGTGAACCGCGTGATGGGTGTGGTCGTCAATGCCGTGCGTTCAACGCCGTTCATCATTCTGCTGGTCGCGGTGATTCCCTTCACGCGCCTGGTTGTCGGCTCCTCGATCGGCACGGCCGCCGCGGTCGTGCCGCTGACGATCGCCGCCGCGCCGTTCATCGCGCGTCTGGTCGAGACGGCGCTGCGCGAAGTCGACCGCGGTCTCATCGAAGCTGCCCAGGCAATGGGCGCGACGACCAGCCAGATCGTCTTCAAGGTGCTGTTGCCGGAATCGCTGCCCGGCGTGATCGCCGGCCTCACGATCACGTTCGTTTCACTGGTTGGCTATTCGGCGATGGCCGGTGCGATCGGCGGTGGCGGTCTCGGCGACCTCGGCATCCGCTATGGATATCAACGGTTCCTGCCGCAGGTCATGCTGACGGTCGTCGTCATCCTGATCGTGTTCGTGCAACTGGTGCAGTCGTTCGGGGACTGGCTCGTGCGTCGTTTGAGCCATAAATAACAAAGGCGTCGCCCATCGCGGCAAGCCGCTCATCCAGATTGGAAAGGTCAGTCATGCAACGTCGTTTTGTTCTCAAGCTCGCCGCCGTGTTCGGCGCCGCATCGCTGTTCGCATCGGCCGCGACGCTCGCCCTGGCGGACGAAACCATCAAGGTCGGCGTCACGGGTGGCCCGCACGCGCAGATCATGGAAGTCGTCAAAACGGTCGCCGCGAAGAAAGGGCTGAACATCAACATCGTCGAGTTCTCGGACTACGTGCAGCCGAACGCGGCGCTGGCCGGCGGCGATCTCGATGCCAACAGCTACCAGCACGACCCGTATCTGCAGGCGCAGGTGAAGGACCGTGGCTACAAGCTGATCCGCGTGGCCGATACCGTCACGTACCCGATGGGCATCTATTCGAAGAAGATCAGGACGCTCGCCGAGCTGAAGCCCGGCGCGAAGATCGCGGTGCCGAACGACCCGACCAACGGAGGCCGCGCGTTGCTGTTGCTGCAGAAGCAGGGGCTGCTGAAGCTGCGCGCCGACGCCGGCCTGAAGGCGACGCCGCTCGACATCGTCGAGAACCCGAAGAAGCTGAAGATCGTCGAACTCGACGCCGCGCAGATCCCGCGTTCGCTGAACGACGTCGACGCCGCCGCGATCAACACGAATTTCGCAATGGAAGCGGGCCTGAAGCCGAAGCAGGACGCGATCGCGATCGAAGATGCGAACGGTCCGTACGTGAACATCATCGCGATCCGCGAAGCCGACAGGAACAAGCCGTGGGTCGCGAAGCTGGTGGCTGCCTACCACTCGCCGGAGGTGAAGCAGTTCATCGACGGCAAGTTCGGCGGCGCTGTCATCACGGCCTGGTAAGGGCTCACCGGGCCTGACCGGCCCGGTGAGCGTGACGGGCGCGAGACCGGACTATCCGCCTCGTCCGGCAGTTACGGCAAGTGCCGACCGCATGCAATCTCGAAATTAGAGGCATAGGTCATAACCCGGGCTTGTCGCCCGGGTTTTTTCGATATTAAAATAGAACGATCGTTCGCTAACCCTGTCGCGTTGTGAAGGAGCGATATTTCCGATGCAGACAGCCGGCGGGCGGCTGCCGCGAGGGCAGTCGTTATAATGACCGTCAGGTTGACGTATTCGTAACTTTGGAGCGTGTGCATGAAAATCCTGGTGCCAGTCAAGAGAGTGGTCGATTACAACGTGAAGGTCCGGGTGAAGTCGGACGGCACGGGTGTGGACATCGCGAACGTGAAGATGTCGATGAATCCGTTCGACGAGATCGCGGTGGAGGAAGCGGTGCGGCTGCGCGAGGCGGGCGTGGCGACTGAAGTGATCGCGGTGTCGTGTGGCGTGACGCAGTCGCAGGAAACGCTGCGCACGGCGCTCGCGATCGGCGCGGACCGCGCGATCCTGATCGAGTCGAACGAGGATCTGCAGCCGCTGGCGGTCGCGAAGCTGTTGAAGGCACTGGTCGACAGGGAACAGCCACAGCTGGTTATTCTGGGCAAACAGGCGATCGACGACGATTCGAACCAGACCGGCCAGATGCTGGCTGCGCTGGCCAGCCTGCCGCAGGCGACGTTCGCGTCGAAGGTGGTGGTGGCGGACGGCAAGGCGACGGTGTCGCGCGAAGTCGACGGCGGTGCCGAAACGCTGTCGCTGAAGCTGCCGGCGGTGGTCACCACCGATCTGCGCCTGAACGAGCCGCGCTACGTGACACTGCCCAACATCATGAAGGCGAAGAAGAAGCCGCTGGAGACGCTCAAGCCCGAGGATCTCGGGGTGGACGTCACACCGCGCCTGAAGACGCTGAAGGTGGTCGAGCCGCCGAAGCGCAGCGCCGGCGTGAAGGTGGCGGATGTGAAGACGCTGGTCGAGAAGCTGAAGACCGAAGCCAGGGTGCTGTAAGGAGACGGACGAAATGACGAATCTGGTGAATCTTGTAATAGCAGAACACGATAACGCGTCGATCAAGGCGGCGACGCTGAACACGATCGCGGCGGCACAGAAGATCGGTGGCGACATTCACGTGCTGGTGGCGGGCCACAACGCGCAGGGCGCGGCGGACGCGGCAGCGAAGATCGCAGGCGTGAGCAAGGTGCTGCTGGCCGACGCGCCGCAACTCGAGGCGGGTCTGGCGGAAAACGTCGAGGCGACGGTGCTCAACATCGCGAAGCACTATTCACACATCCTCGCGCCGGCCACCGCGTACGGCAAGAACATCGCGCCGCGCATCGCGGCGAAGCTGGATGTCGCGCAGATCAGCGACATCACCGCGGTGGACAGCGCCGACACGTTCGAGCGCCCGATCTACGCGGGCAACGCGATTGCCACGGTCCAGTCGCAGGACGCGATCAAGGTGATCACGGTGCGCACGACCGGCTTCGACCCGGTTGCAGCCGTTGGCGGCAGCGCAACGGTGGAGAAGATCGAAGCCGCCGCCGACACGGGCCTGTCGCAGTTCGTGAGCCGCGAGGTGACGAAGCTGGACCGCCCGGAATTGACCTCGGCGAAGATCATCGTGTCGGGTGGGCGGGGGCTTGGCAGCGGCGAGAACTACACCAAGGTTCTCGAGCCGCTCGCGGACAAGCTGAACGCGGCACTAGGCGCATCGCGCGCGGCGGTCGACGCGGGGTTCGTGCCGAACGACTACCAGGTGGGCCAGACGGGCAAGATCGTGGCGCCGCAACTGTACGTGGCGGTGGGCATCTCGGGTGCGATCCAGCATCTGGCGGGCATGAAGGACTCGAAGGTGATCGTCGCGATCAACAAGGATCCGGAAGCGCCGATCTTCAGCGTCGCCGACTATGGTCTGGTGGGCGACCTGTTCACTGTCGTGCCGGAACTGGTGAGCGAACTGGGCTGAGCGGTGCTGAATGATGCACGAATGAACGGCGTCTTTTGACAGGACGTCTGGTAGCACTCAAAAGGGGCGAGGACCTGTAGTCCGGCGCCCCTTTTTTAAACTGCAGGCAGGAGGAGACAGACATGTATAACGCCCCCCTCAAGGACATGCTCTTCGTGATGAAAGAGCTGGCCGGTCTCGAAGACATCGCCACGTTGCCGGGCTTCGAGGACGCCGGTCTGGAAACCGCGCAGGCCGTCCTCGACGAATCCGCGAAGCTGTGCGGCGAGGTGCTTGCGCCGCTGAACGTCGAGGGCGACCGCAACCCGAGCGCATGGAAAGACGGTGTGGTCACCGCGACGCCCGGTTTCAGGGAGGCGTTCCGCCAGTTTGCCGAAGGCGGATGGCAGGGCGTGCAGCATCCGGTCGAATACGAAGGCCAGGGTCTGCCGAAGTTGATCGCGACGCCGTGCATGGAGATGCTCAACGCATCGAACCTGTCGTTCGCGCT
Source organism: Paraburkholderia sartisoli (assembly GCF_900107685.1). Taxonomy (GTDB): domain Bacteria; phylum Pseudomonadota; class Gammaproteobacteria; order Burkholderiales; family Burkholderiaceae; genus Paraburkholderia; species Paraburkholderia sartisoli. The sequence continues at coordinate 774,477 of NZ_FNRQ01000001.1, forward strand.
GTGTCCGCTGCTGACCGACGGCGCCATCGAGGCGCTCCTTACCGCCGGCACCGAAGCGCAGAAGCAGACCTACGTGCCGAAGCTGATTGCTGGCGTTTGGACCGGCACGATGAACCTGACCGAGCCGCAGGCCGGTTCGGACCTCGCGCTCGTGCGCACGCGCGCCGAGCCGCAGGGCGACGGCTCGTTCAAGGTGTTCGGCACGAAGATCTTCATCACGTGGGGCGAACACGATATGGCGAAGAACATCGCGCATCTCGTGCTCGCGCGCACGCCCAACGCGCCCGAGGGCGTCAAGGGCATTTCGCTCTTCATCGTGCCGAAGTTCCTCGTGAACGCCGATGGCTCGCTGGGTGAGCGCAACGACGTGCATTGCGTGTCGATCGAGCACAAGCTCGGCATCAAGGCGAGCCCGACGGCGGTGCTGCAGTTCGGCGACCACGGCGGCGCGATCGGGTACCTGATCGGCGAGGAGAACCGCGGCCTCGAGTACATGTTCATCATGATGAACGCGGCGCGCTTCGCGGTCGGCATGCAGGGCGTCGGCGTGTCGGAGCGCGCGTACCAGAAGGCCGTCGGCTATGCGAAGGAACGCGTGCAGAGCCGTCCGGTGGACGGTAGCGCGAAGCAGCCGGTGGCGATCATCCAGCATCCGGACGTGCGCCGCATGCTTTCGACGATGCGCAGTCTGACTGAAGCGTCGCGCGCGCTTGCTTACGTCGCGGCCGCGCACTGCGACGTCGCGCACCGTCATCCGGACGCGGCGACGCGGGCCGAACATCAGGCGATCTATGAATTTCTCGTGCCGGTCGTGAAGGGCTGGAGCACGGAGCTTTCGCTGGAGGTCACGAGTCTCGGCGTGCAGGTACACGGCGGGATGGGCTTCATCGAGGAGACGGGCGCCGCGCAGTACTACCGCGACGCGCGCATCCTGCCGATCTACGAAGGCACGACCGCGATCCAGGCGAACGACCTGATTGGCCGCAAGACGGTGCGCGACGGCGGCGCGGTGGCGAAATCGCTGCTCGCGGACGTCGCGCAGACGATCGGGGCGCTCGGCCGGCACGACACGCCGGCATGCCGCTCGATGAAGCGCTATCTGGAACTGGGACACGGCTCGCTCGCGGCGGCGATCGACTTCGTGGTGGCCAATGTGAAGCGCGATCCGAAAGCGGTATTCGCGGGCAGCGTGCCGTATCTGAAGCTCGCGGGTATCGTGCTGGGCGGCTGGCAGATGGCGCGCGCGCTGCTCGTCGCGATGGAAAAGCGCGAGGACGATCCGTCGTTCTACGGCGCGAAGATCGCGACCGCCCGGTTCTTCGCGGAACACGTGCTGTCGCAGGCGTCGGCGCTGGAAGCTTCGATCGTTACGGCAAAGGGCGATGAGGGTGTGCTGGCGCTTGATGCAGACCAGTTCTGATCGCGAATGGACCAGGCTGATGCGCGGGCGTGCATTGCGACCGCGCGTCCAACAAAAACAGAACGGCGCCTCACAAGAGGCGCCGTTCTGTTTTGAGCATGTCTCATTGCGCGGTAGAGCGATACGGCGATACCGCGATCGGGTGAATCCGTCAGGCGTACGCCGGCCGGTGCGCGGCGCCCGTGTCGCCGAGATAGCGATGCACGGACAGGTCGCCCGACTGGATCGCCGGCTGCTTGCCGGAGATCAGGTCGGCGAGCAACTGGCCGGAGCCGCACGACATCGTCCAGCCGAGCGTGCCGTGTCCCGTGTTCAGGAACAGGTTCGGCACCGGCGTGCGCCCGACGATCGGCGTGCCGTCCGGCGTCATCGGACGCAGACCCGTCCAGAAGGTCGCCTTCGACGTGTCGCCGCCGCCTGGGAACAGGTCGTTGACGCACGTTTCGAGCGTCTCGCGGCGCGCCTGGCGCAGCGACTTGTCGAAGCCCGCGATCTCGGCCATGCCACCGACGCGGATCCGGTCGTCAAAACGTGTAATCGCGATCTTGTACGTTTCGTCGAGCACCGTTGAAACGGGTGCCGCGGCGGCGTCGACGATCGGCGCGGTGATCGAGTAACCCTTCAGCGGATAGACCGGAATCTTGACGACATCCGCGAGAAAGCGTGTGGAATATGAGCCGAGTGCGACGACGTAGCTGTCGGCCACCACGATCTCGTCGCCACATTTCACACCGGCGATGCGGCCGTTGGCCATCGCGAGCGCGTCGATCGGCGTGTTGTAGCGGAACTTGACGCCGAGCGCTTCGGCCATCGCGGCGAGGCGCGTGGTGAAGAGCTGGCAGTCGCCGGTTTCGTCGCCGGGCAGGCGCAGGCCGCCCGTCAATTTGTGCGACGTCGCGGCAAGCGCCGGTTCGACGCGCGCCAGTTCACCAGGCGTCAGCAGTTCATACGCGACGTTCGCGTCCTTCAGCACGGCGATGTCTTTCGCGGCGCCGTCGAGCTGCTGTTGCGTGCGGAACAGTTGCAGCGTGCCGCCCGTGCGCCCTTCGTACTGGATGCCGGTATCGGCGCGAAGCGCCTGCAGGCAGTCGCGGCTGTATTCGGCGAGGCGAACCATGCGCCCCTTGTTGACGGCGTAGCGCTCCGTCGTGCAGTTCTGCAGCATCTGCCACATCCACTTCAGCTGGAACTGCGTGCCGTCGAGCCGGATGGCAAGCGGCGCGTGCTTCTGGAACATCCATTTGACGGCCTTCAGCGGCACGCCAGGCGCCGCCCACGGCGCGGCATACCCGGGCGAAATCTGCCCTGCGTTCGCGAAGCTGGTTTCGAGCGCCGGACCGGCCTCGCGGTCGATCACGGTCACTTCGTGACCCGCGCGCGCCAGGTAATACGCGCTCGTAACGCCAACGACACCGCTGCCCAGAACGACGACTCGCATGACTTCTCCAGAAAGGTCGGAAGGCTGACGGTATCGAAATGTTCGATTAATGATGGATTACGCTGTCAACCCAGTGTTAACGGCTATCATATTGACGATCAACCAGTTTTTGTTATCGTATTTTTTGCGTTTTCAGTGGAAAAACCATGCGAATCCAACGTCAACCGATCCGCGCCCTGGACAAGCTGGATCGCCGCATCCTGAAACTGCTCCAGCAGGACGGGCGCATGGCCATGAAGGATCTCGCCGAACAGGTGGGGCTCTCGGTCACGCCCTGCATCGAGCGCGTCAAACGCATGGAACGCGACGGCGTGATCATGGGCTATCACGCCCGGGTGAACCCGGCTGAGCTGGGGGCGGCGCTGCTGGTGTTCGTCGAGATCACGCTCGATCACAAGAGCGGCAACATGTTCGATCAGTTCCGGCGCGAAGTGCAGAAGATTCCCGAGGTGCTGGAATGCCATCTCGTATCAGGTGACTTCGACTATCTGATCAAGGCGCGCATCGGCGAAATGGCCGACTACCGGAAACTGCTCGGCGACATCCTGCTGCAGCTGCCCGGCGCGGTGCAGTCGAAGAGCTATGTCGTCATGGAAGAGATCAAGGAAACGCTGACGATCGCCGTCGGCGAGTGAGATTCGCCTGGCCATCTGGCAGGTCTCGACAAACGTCGAAGATACTGTATATTTATACAGTATCTTCGACGTTTTACTTTCCATGCCGTGACCGATTCAGCCAACGAATATCCGATTGCCCCGCCGGCGCCCCTCAAGGGGCGCGGCGCGGTCACGAACCTGCAGGGGCGCTACGAGATCAATCAGCGCGAAGCGTTCGACGACGGCTGGGTGCTGTCGCCCGCGGATGAAGAAACCGGAACGCCTGCACTGCGCACCCAGGTTTTCGAAGAGCACGCGAAATCGATCCTGACGCGCAACGCCTCGCCGGACATTCCGTTTAACGTGTCGCTCAATCCGTATCTGGGGTGTGAGCACGGCTGCATCTATTGCTTCGCGCGCCCGACACACAGCTATCTGGGGCTTTCTCCGGGGCTGGATTTCGAGAGCCGTATCTACGCCAAGATCAACGCGGCAGCCTTGCTCGAGCGCGAATTGTCGAGGAAATCCTATGTTCCCGAGCCCATTGCGCTGGGCGTGAATACGGACGCCTGGCAGCCGGTGGAACGCAATCTCGGCCTGACCCGCGGCGTCATCCAGGTGCTGCACGACCGCGGGCATCCGTTCGCGGCCATTACGAAGTCGTCACTGATCGAGCGCGATCTCGACCTGCTCGCGCCCATGGCGGCGCGCGGGCAGGTCATGGCGGCAATCACGATTACCACGCTCGACGCCGACATCGCCCGTACGCTGGAACCGCGCGCCGCGACACCGGCGCGGCGATTGCGCACGATCAAAACGTTGAGCGAGGCGGGCGTGCCGGTGGGCGTCAGCATTGCGCCGGTGATTCCGTTCGTCACGGAACCGGACATGGAGCGCGTGCTGGAAGCGTGCGCGGAGGCGGGGGCGTCGTCGGCCAGTTTTATCGTGCTGCGCTTGCCCTGGGAAGTCGCGCCGTTGTTCAAAGACTGGCTTACCGCGCATTTTCCGGATCGCGCCGATCGCGTGATGAGTCGCGTGCGAGACATGCGGGGCGGAAAGGACTACGACGCGTCGTTCGCGACGCGGATGAAAGGCGAAGGGCTTTGGGCGGATCTGCTCAAACAGCGCTTTCACAATGCAGCCCGACGGCTTGGCCTGAACGAGCGTCAACGCGGCATTCTGGATATGTCGCAGTTTCGCCGGGTCGACATGGCGAAACCGCCATTACCGGATAACCCGCAACTCAACCTTTTCTAGCGTGGTTGCGGGATACGCTGGCGTCTTATTGGGAAAGCGCTTTCGCCGCCTGAACCTGCGATTCGAAGTACGTCTGAAACGAGAACGCGAGCCCCGTCATCAGCAGGAACGCGCCGATCAGCAGCGAGAAGATAACGATGAAGACCACGGTCCAGCCCGAGTGACTCTCTTTACCGGTCTGCGCGTTGAACTGCGCGTCCCATTTTTCGTCGGGGCGCAGCCCGTAGACGATCGCCGCCAGGAACGCCGCGAGCAGCGAGATCGCACCCGGAAAAACCAGCACCCAGCCGAGCGTCGACGCGCGTTCGGTCGCGACGAGCAGCAAATAGCCGGGAACGCCGATCACCGCGCCGAGCAGATGCGCCCAGCCGTATACATCGCGCAGTCCGTACAGATAGAAGCGATGCGCGCCCAGCGTGCCGAAGAAGAACGCGAGCGCGGCGGTTATCGTCTTGGATTTGAAGCGTGGGGAAAGCGAGGCAGCGGTGGACATGGGCTAAGGCTGAATTTCACAAACAACGGGATGGACGCGTCAGGCGCGCATGCCGCAGAAGTTGCGCGGGCCGACGCGCATTCTACGCTTCGCGCGCGCCGCGGGTCACATCGGTGGTCCCGGTGCGGGTGTCGTTTCTGGCACGTGCGCATGGCTGGGTGAGCCGATCAAGGCGCCGTCCAGGTGATGCGATAGATCGCGCCCGCATAGTCGTCGCTGATCAGAAGCGAGCCGTCGGGTAAGGGAAGCACGTCGGCAGGGCGGCCCCACTCGCTTTCGTCCGGCATCAGCCAGCCCTGGGCGAAGACTTCCTGACGTGGATGGCTGCCGTCGGCGTCCACGATCACGCGCATGACGCGGTATCCGACTTTCCGGCTGCGATTCCACGAGCCGTGTTCGGCGATGAAGATGTTGTTCCGGTAATCGGCCGGGAACATCGGGCCGGTGTAAAAACGCATCCCGAGCGACGCGACATGCGCGCCGAGTTTCGCGACCGGCGGCGTGAATTCGTTGCACGGGTGGTCCTTGCCGAATTCCGGGTCGGCGATGTCGCCCGCATGGCAGAACGGATAGCCGAAATCCATGCCGCTGCGCGGAGCGCGATTGAGCTCGTCGTCGGGGCGATCGTCGCCGAGCATGTCGCGGCCGTTGTCGGTGAACCACAGTTCGTGCGTCACCGGATGCCACGCGAAGCCGACCGTGTTGCGGATGCCGCGCGCGATCGTTTCGTAGTGGCTGCCATCGGCGTCCATGCGGCCGAGCATCGCGTAATGGTCACGATCGGGCAGGCAGATGTTGCAGGGCGCGCCTTGCGGCACGTACAGCTTGCCGTCTGGCCCGAATGCGATGAATTTCAGGCCGTGGTGATACGCGGTGGGCAATCTGTCCGTGACGACCGCCGGCTTTGGGGGATCGGTCAGATGGTCGTCGATCGCATCGAAACGCAGAATCTTCGATACCGCCGACACATACAACGCCCCGTCGTGCCACGCGACGCCGGCCGGCATGTCGAGTCCTGACGCGATTACATGGCGGGCGGTGACCTGCCCGTCGCGCAGTTCCAGGGCATAAACGTGGCCGTCGATGCTGCCCACATACAGAATGCCCTTCGGCGACAGGGCCATTTCGCGTGCCGAAGGCACGTTGTCCGCGAGCACCTCGATGTGAAATCCGGGCGGCAGCTTGATTCGTCCGATTGGCAGCGACGCTGCGGTAGTAGCGGTTGCAGTCAGATTCAGCAGGAAAAATGCGATGGCGAGCAGTCGGCCATGCCGGCTGCGTGGACGCGCGGGCCGGGGCCTGAACATCGTCAGAAAAGCGGCTTTCATGTGCCTCCCGCATGGATAACCGGGCGAGCCCGCTGCCGCTGTGCGGAACGCGATGTCTCGCCGCGGCGACCTGGCCTTGCAGTTTATCCCCGTAAGTGTTTGTTATGGCGTTGCTTTCGGGCTATAATCTCGCGTTTCAGTGGTTCCGAACCCCGGATTTCAAGGATTCCAGTATGGTCATCATCCGCTTGGCTCGTGGCGGCTCCAAGAAGCGCCCGTTCTACAACATCGTCGCAACCGATTCGCGTAACCGTCGTGACGGCCGCTTTATCGAACGCGTTGGCTTCTACAACCCGGTTGCTACGAAGGGTGAGTCGCTGCGTATCGCTCAAGATCGCCTGACGTACTGGCAAGGCGTTGGCGCACAGCTGTCGCCGACCGTCCAGCGTCTCGTGAAGGAAGCGCAAAAGGCGCAGCCGGCTGCCTGATGGTAGTCAGCATGCGCATCGCGGGCGTGTCGCGCGAACTGTGCGGCGTGCCGGATGCGCAGGTATTGTCTGAAGTTGGCCCGAAGCTGGCTGTGAGGTTGGCCCATGTCCACGCGTGATTCCGACGGCTCAGGCCGTAGCAAAACCGCGAATCGTGGCGAAGCTTCATTTGGCGCCTTTGTCCGCAAGCCGGCAGCGCGGGTTGTACCGGCAGCCGCCGCTCCAGTCGCAGCAGAAATGCGCGCTGAATCGGCGGAAAGCTGGCCGGACGATGCCGTCGAAGTCGGCGCAATTGTCGACGCGTACGGCCTGAAGGGCTGGGTGAAGGTGGCCGCGCATGCGGACGCCGGGCGAGGCGGCGACGCCTTGCTGAGCGCAAAACGCTGGTGGCTGCTGAAAGGCCGCGAGCGCCGCTCTGCCCCCGTTCTGCAGTCGAAGATACACAGCGACAGCATCGTTGCCCAACTGGGCGGCACGGCTGACCGCGACGTGGCATTGTCGCTGCGTGGTCACAGCGTGTACGTGTGTCGCAGTGACTTCCCGGCACTCGAGGCCGACGAATTTTACTGGGTCGACCTGCTCGGCCTGAATGTCGTCAACGAATCTGGCGTTGCGCTGGGCACGGTTGCCGACATGATCGACAACGGTGCGCATTCGGTGCTGCGCATCGAGTACCCGGCCACGGGGAAAGACGGCAAGCCGGTTACCGGCGAGCGTCTGATTCCGTTTGTCGGCGTCTATGTCAAAACGGTGGATCAGGCGGCGAAGCAGATCGTCGTCGACTGGGAAGCTGATTATTAATCGCGGTGCCGGCAGCACGGTACCGGGCACGATTCGCTGAATGGGGAGAGCGATGCAGTTCGATGTCGTCACGCTCTTTCCTGACATGTTTCGCGCATTGACCGATTGGGGTATCACCAGCCGGGCAGCGAAGCAGCAGCGATACGGTTTGCGTACGTGGAATCCGCGCGATTTTACGACCGACAACTACCGTACCATCGACGATCGCCCTTATGGCGGCGGTCCCGGCATGGTCATGCTTGCAAAGCCGCTTGAAGATGCGATCGGCGCTGCGAAAGCCGCGCAGGCAGAGCAGGGTGTGACCGGTGCGCGCGTCGTCATGATGTCGCCGCAGGGCGCAACGCTCAATCACGATCGCGTGATGCAGTTCGCGCAGCAACCGGGTTTGATCCTGCTGTGCGGTCGCTATGAAGCGATCGACCAGCGCCTGATCGACCGGGTCGTCGACGAAGAAGTCAGTCTGGGTGATTTCGTGCTGTCCGGCGGAGAGTTGCCGGCGATGGCGTTAATGGATGCCGTCGTACGTCAGTTGCCAGGCGTGCTGAACGATTCGCAGTCGGCGGTGCAGGACAGTTTCGTCGACGTGTTGCTGGATTGTCCGCATTACACGCGGCCCGAAGAATATGACGGCGTGCGCGTGCCCGATGTGCTGCTCGGCGGCCATCATGCGGAAATCGAGTTGTGGCGTCGGCGCGAAGCACTGCGCAACACGGTAGTCAAGCGCCCCGATCTGATCGAGCGCGCCAGAAAGAACAAGATGCTGAGCCGTGCCGATGAGGCATGGCTTGCAAGTCTCGCGAAAGAAGCGTCGAAGGCGTAGGCCTTCACGATTCCGAGTGAGCACCAGGCGGTGTCGCACATGCGTGTGCGGCGCCAGATGTGAACCCATCCTCTATCGGGGCCGTAGCCGCGCGCAACAGGCAACGCCAGCGCAAGGCAGGTACGAACGCCGACAAGATGGACATAGGAGTCAGTGATGAATCTGATTGCAAAACTCGAGCAGGAAGAAATCGCGCGCGCCCTCGGCGAGAAGACCATCCCCGAATTCGCTCCCGGCGATACGGTGATCGTCAGCGTGAACGTGGTTGAAGGCACGCGCAAGCGTGTGCAGGCTTATGAAGGCGTCGTGATTGCAAAGCGCAATCGTGGCCTCAACTCGTCGTTTATCGTCCGCAAGATTTCGTCGGGCGAAGGCGTCGAGCGTACGTTCCAGACGTACTCGCCGCTGCTGGCAAGCATCGTCGTGAAGCGTCGTGGTGACGTGCGTCGCGCAAAGCTGTACTACCTGCGCGATCGTTCGGGCAAGTCGGCCCGGATCAAGGAAAAGCTGGTCTCGAAAGACCGCGCTGCTTCCCAGGCATAAAACCTGTAAGCGCTGTAAGGAAAAGCACCCCTCGCGGGTGCTTTTTTCTTTGATACGTCAGAATAGCGTCCTGTCCAGTTCATTCGCCCCATTCCGGGAAACCCGTTGACCCGTCCCGTTTTTGAACCCGAAGCCCTGCCTGTCGAATCGACGGGTATCGATCTGCCCGTCGTTGCGCCCGAACGCCTGACGCCCGACGGCCTGCGCGCGCGGTTTGAGAAAACGCTCGCGTGGGCGCCGGAGCCGCTCGTGGAAACGCGTCTGCGTGACGGCGATCCGCGGCTCGCCGCTGTGCTGGTACCGCTGGTCGTGCGCGACGAAGGGCTCACCGTGCTGTTGACGCAGCGCGCCGACCATCTCAACGACCATGCTGGCCAGATCAGTTTCCCGGGCGGCCGCCGGGAATCCTGGGACGCGAGCGCCATCGCGACCGCGCTGCGCGAAGCGCAAGAAGAGGTCGCGCTGGATCCGACGCGCGTCGAAGTACTGGGTTCGTTGCCCGATTACCTCACGGGCACCGGCTTTCGCATCACGCCGGTGATCGGTCTCGTGCATCCGCCGTTCACGGTCGAAGCCGATACGCTCGAAGTCGCCGAAATCTTCGAAGTGCCGCTCGCCTTTCTGATGGACCCGGCGCGTCACGAAGTCCGCGTGTTTCGCTGGGAAGGCGGGGAGCGTCGTTTTTTTGCGATGCCTTATCCGCGTAGCGAATCGGACGGTCATCACTTCATTTGGGGTGCAACGGCGGGCATGTTGCGCAATTTCTATCGCTTCCTCGCGGCCTGACCCGAAAGACCGTCTTGTGCCTCAAGCGTTTGCGCCCCATGTACGCTCAGGCTCATCCGACCCTGTGCTATCGTTATAAAACGATCGCATAAACCCGAATAGCACGGCGCACCGCATGACATTTTTCTCGGTATTACTGGCTCTCATCATCGAACAGTTGCGCGCGCTGTCGCCCAGCAATCCGGTGTCAGCGCTGCTTCAGTACCATGCGGAGTCTGCCGCGCACGGCTTTGACGCCGGCAAGCCGAAGCACGGAATCCTCGCCTGGCTGGTTGTGGTGCTGCCGTGGACGCTCTTCGTCGGCGCCGTTTACTACGTGTTGTACGAGATCAACTTCGTGCTCGCGTTCCTCTGGAACGTCGTGATCGTGTACTTCACGCTCGGCTTCCGGCAATTCAGTCACTATTTCACCGACATCCATCTCGCGCTCAACAACGACGACGTGCCGCGCGCGCGTGAAATTCTCAACGAGTGGACTGGCCTCGAAACCGTCGATATGCCGGTCAGCGAGATCGTGCGTCACACGTTGATTTATGCGGTGATCGCGTCGCATCGTCACGTGTTCGGCGTGTTTTTCTGGTTTCTCGTGCCGGTCGGGCCGGCCGGCGCGGTGCTGTATCGCATCGCCGAATATCTCGCGCGGACGTGGTCCAAGCCGGCCGATGATCGCACGCCGGCGTTCTCAACGTTCGCGCAGCGGGCATTTTTCGTGATCGACTGGATTCCGGCGCGTTTGACGTCGCTGGGTTTCGCGATCGTCGGCAATTTCGAGGATGCGATCTATGCGTGGCGCAATCACGCGCGGCAGTGGCCCGATGCGAACGATGGCGTCCTGCTCGCCGCGGGCAGTGGTGCGCTCGGCGCGCGCCTGAGCGGGCCGCTTGCCGAGCCGTCGAGTCTCGATGCGCTTTCGACCGGCGACGGCGGCCCGATGCAGGTCGGCGACGACTGCACGCCGCGCACGCTGCAATCCGCGGTCGGGCTGGTGTGGCGCGCGGTTATCCTGTGGATGATCATCCTGCTCATGCTGACGATCGCCGTGTGGCTTGCCTGAGTTTCGCCTGAGTCTCGCGGCCCGGAACCATCAGTCGCAAAGCAGAAGAGGCCGGAATGAACCCCGGCCTCTTTTTTTGCCTGCGAATCGAATCAGCAGCAGTCAGCCGTCAAGCGGATCCCGCGCGGTCCCGCATTGCCAGCACACCGTGAACTGCGCTTCCAGCGTCTCTCCACACTGGGCGCAACGCCACGCTGGCGCCCCCTCGGCAGGACCGCGGGAGGCCGCGTCGATCAACCGGCGCGCAAGCGCTTCGTCGCGTTCATCGACGAGCCACAGTTCCGGCGCGCACTGTTCCGCGGGAATCTCGCCCAGTGCGCCGTTCAGATAACGGTTGTGCAACTCGCACGCGACGCCCGCCGCCGACAGCACGTTGATCCAGTGCTGTCCGGTCACCACGTTCGGGGCGCGCATCAGTTTCATCATGGCGGGCGGCAGTCGGCGCCTAGCGCACGATCTGGCTGGCTTCGTGGACAAGTTGCGCATAGAGCGCATGACGTTCGCGCGCGATGCGGCCATTGCCGACGGCGTCGAGGATCGCGCAGCCCGGCTCGTGCAGGTGATGGCAGTTGTAGAAGCGGCAATCCGCCAGCAGCGGACGAAACTCCGGAAACGCGCGTTCGAGACGCCCTTCGGTGAGATGGTGCAGGCCGAATTCCTGGAAACCGGGTGAGTCGGTGAGCGAGCCGCCTTCTGGCAATGGATAAAGACGCGTGTACGTGGTCGTATGGCGGCCGCTGTTCAACGCGGTCGAAATCTCCCGCGTCGCGACTTCGGCGTTCGGAACCAGAAGGTTCACGAGCGTCGATTTGCCCATGCCGGACTGACCGAGCAGAAGCGTCGAATGGCCGGTCAGATGTTCACCGAGTGCCGCGCGAGCCTCGTCGGGACGTGTCCTGATCGACACTTCCACGACCGGATACCCGAGTTCGCGATAGCGTGCGAGCCGGGTGCGCGCGCCCGGAAGCGCGGCCTCGACGTCGGTCTTGTTCAGCATGATGAGCGGCTTCAGCTCGTTGGCTTCGGCCGCGACCAGCGCGCGGCCGAGCAGGTCCTCGCTGAAATGCGGCTCGGTGGCGAGCACGATCAGCAACTGGTCGAGGTTTGCCGCAAAGAGCTTCGACTTGTACTGGTCGGACCGATAGAGCAGGTTGCGCCGCGCGTCGATGGCGACGATCACGCCCTGGTCGGCAGACGCCGCTTCGTACGTCACGCTATCGCCGACGGCCACCTCACTCTTCTTGCCGCGCGGAAAGCATTGCAGCGGCGCGCCGCCGTCGTCGGGCACGACGAGATAATGGCGGCCATGCGCCGCGACGACGAGACCGTGTACCTGCTTTTGCGCGCTGGCCGCGGCGCGGGCCGCCTTGGGCAAGCGGCCGCTCATGCGTGCCGCAGCAGGCGGTCGATCCGCTGCGACGCCGGCGGATGCGAGTAATAGAACGCGGTGTAGAGCGGGTCGGGCGTGAGCGTCGAAGCGTTGTCCTCGTACAGCTTGACGAGCGCGTTGACGAGGTCCTGGGCATCCGTCTGCGTGGCGGCGAAGGCGTCGGCCTCGAACTCGTGCTTGCGCGAGCTGAGACTGCCGAGCGGCGTCACGAAGAACAGGAACACGGGCACGGCGAGGAAGAACAGCACGAGCGCAAGCCCGCTGTTGCCGCCCGTGAGCGACGCACGCACGCCCAGCCCTTCGTAGAACCACACGCGCTGCGACAGCCAGCCGAGCAGCGCCAGCATCGCGAGGCTGATCGCGAACGTGACCACCATCCGCTTGATCACGTGACGGCGCTTGAAGTGACCCAGTTCATGCGCCAGCACCGCTTCGATCTCGTTGCCCGACAGGCGCGCGAGCAGCGTGTCGAAGAACACGATGCGCTTGGCCGCGCCGAAGCCCGTGAAATACGCGTTGCCGTGCGCCGAGCGACGGCTGCCGTCCATCACGAAGAGACCCTTGGCGGCGAAGCCACAGCGCTTCATCAGCGCCTCGATGCGGCTTTTCAGCGCTTCGTCCTTCAGCGGTTCGAACTTGTTGAAGAGCGGAGCGATGAACGTCGGATACAGCACCAGCACGAGCATCTGGAACACGACCCACACGATCCACGTCCACAGCCACCACAGACTGCCCGCCTGGTTCATCAGCCACAGCACGACGAAGAGCAGCGGCAGACCGAACGCGGCGCCGAGCAACGCACCCTTGATACGGTCGACGAAGAAAATACGCCGGCTCATCCTGTTGAAGCCGAAACGGTCTTCGACCACGAACTGGCGGTAATAGTCGAACGGCAGATCGATCACGCTCATGATCGCGATGACCGCCGCGACCAGCGCGATCTGGCCGACGTAGCCGCGGCCGAGCCAGCCGGTGATGCCGAAATCGAGCGACTGGACGCCGCCCAGCAGCGTGAGCCCGATCAGCACCGCGGCGCTGACGACGATTTCCACCATCGTGAGGCGCGTGCGCTCGACGGTGTAATCGGCGGCGCGCTGGTGCGCCGGCAACGGGATGGTCGTGGAGAACTGCGGCGGCACCTGGTCGCGGTGCGCCGCCACGAAGCGGGTTTGCCGCGACGCGAGCCAGAGTTTGGTTCCGACCATCGCCACGACGGCGATCACGAACAGAACGGTGAAGTACAGGGTAGGCATCCGGGAGGTCCGTGGTATCTATGCGAGAATTATATGTTTCTTCCCGCCGGCTGGCGGGTTGTGCTCATACGAACTGTTTCAGCGGCGTTCCGGCGCCGTGCGCATGCAACGCCCCCTGCCTGATAACAACCAAGGTTGCCTTCATGACTGACACCCCCGACGCTGCTGGCCAGACCCCGCTTGTTCGCAGCGACATGAATCTCATCTGGCTCGACATGGAAATGACGGGCCTCGAACCGGACACGGACCGCATCATCGAGATTGCTGTCGTCGTGACGAATTCGACGCTCGACAGGCTGGTCGAAGGTCCGGTGCTCGCCATTCATCAAAGCGACGAAACACTCGCCAGAATGGATCAGTGGAACCAGAACACGCACGGCCGCTCGGGGCTGATCGACCGGGTGCGCGCATCGACGGTCAGCGAGGCCGACGCCACCGAACAGATCCGCGCGTTCCTTGGCGAATACGTACCGCCGGGCAAGTCGCCGATGTGCGGCAACTCGATCTGCCAGGACCGCCGTTTCATGGCGCGCTGGATGCCGGACCTCGAGCGCTTTTTCCACTATCGCAACCTCGATGTCAGCACGCTGAAGGAACTGTGCCGCCGCTGGCAGCCGACGATCTACAAGGGCTTCCAGAAGCGCGCGATGCATACGGCGCTCGCCGACATCCATGAATCCATCGACGAGCTCAAGTACTACCGCGAACACTTCCTGATTCCGCAGGCGAGCGCCCCCGGCGCTGCCGCCGTCGCCATCTGAGCCGCTGTGCTCCGGGCCGTCATCGCAGGCATCGCAGGCCCCCGTTAGCGGCCTGAAACGCTACCGGGGAGCGCGCTGCGCGTTCTTCGGGCGAAACGCCGCGACCACGCTCGCGTTCGTTTCCACGTACGGGCCGCCGATCAGGTCGATGCAATACGGCACCGCGGCAAAAATACCCGCGACGGCGACCGCTCCGGTTTCGTCGCGCAACCCTTCCAGCGTTTCCTTGATCGACTTCGGCTGACCCGGCAGATTGACGATCAGCGCCGCGTGTTCCGCCGTTTCGCGGATGACCGCCACCTGCCGCGAGAGAATCGCGGTCGGGACGAAATTCAGGCTGATCTGCCGCATCTGTTCGCCGAAGCCCGGCATTTCTTTTGTTCCCACCGCGAGCGTCGCTTCCGGCGTGACGTCGCGCCGCGACGGGCCCGTGCCGCCGGTTGTCAGCACCAGATCGCAGCCCACGTTGTCGACCAGCTCGACGAGCGTGGCTGAAATGGTGGCCGCGTCGTCCTGTATCAGCCGGGTTTCGACGCGCCACGGCGACGCGAGCGCCGTGCCCAGCCACGCCTCGAGCGCGGGAATGCCCTTGTCCTCATAGACGCCGCTGCTCGCCCGGTCGCTGATCGACACGAGGCCGATCAGGATCTCGTCAGGGTGGTTACGTGCCGGTTTCGTCATCGTCATCGCCATCTTCGCGGGCTTCTTCGGATTCGTCGTCATCGTCGCCGGTTTTGCTCGCGTCCTTGATCCACCGGAACAGTTCGCGGAAGTAGCGCGGCGGCTTTGCCTGCTGCTGCTCCTTGCGTGCGTTGCGGATCAGCGTGCGGCCTTCCTGCGGATCGGCGGCGGGGTGCTGGCGGATGAATTCGGTCAGCGCCGCGTCGTCGGCGAGCAGTTTTTCGCGTATGCGCTCGATCCAGTGCAGACGGGCCGTTTCGGCCTTGTTGATGCCCTTGTAGCTGTCCAGCGCGGTGCGCAGCGCGGCCGTTTCCGTATCCAGCAGCCCGCGCATCACGCGGCCGACGTACTGCACCTGGCGGCGCTTGCCTTCGTGATCGGTAATGCGGCGTGCCTCGCGGACCGCGTCGTTGAGCGCCTCCGGCATGGGCATGCGCTTGAGCGCGTCTTTCGGCAGCGCGATCAGCGCCTCGCCCAGTTCCTGCAGCGCGTGCATGTCACGCTTGAGCTGCGATTTGCTGGGCCGGTCGTACCCGTTCTCGTCGACTTCCGGAGCGGGTTGCATGGGTTGAGTGCGGGTTTTGCGTGTCATGCCCATATTGTAACGTGCCGTGCCCCGCCAACCCCTGGGCCGGACGGCTAACGCGCCAGCTTGAAGACAGTTGAAGGTCAGGTATGGCGGCGCGGACCTTGCTATGATCGCGGGATGCGGAATTTCACCGATGCGAACAACACGCGGGCCGGTTTCCGGCCCCGAACCGGACGGTAACGACGATGGCAGCAGACACCGACATGGACGTCAAACAGCGCTTTTTCCCGCACACGCAGGACGAACTGAAGCAGATCGCCGAAGACATCCTGCGCCACGCGAAGGCGATCGGCGGCAGCGACGCGGCCACTGAAATCTCCGAGGGCGACGGCCTGTCGGTCTCGGTGCGGCGTGGCGAGGTCGAAACGATCGAGCACAACCGCGACAAGATGGTCGGCGTGACGGTTTTCATCGGCAACAAGCGCGGCAACGCGAGCACGTCGGATTTTTCGTCCCAGGCACTGAAGGACACCGTCGCGGCCGCGTACAACATCGCGCGCTTCACGGCGGAAGACGACTGCGCCGGCCTCGCCGAAAAGGAACTGCTGGAAACCAGCCCGCAGGATCTCGATCTGTATCACCCGTGGAATCTGTCGGCCGACGAAGCGGTCGAAATCGCCCGTCGCGCGGAAGACGCCGCGTTTGCCGTCAGCCCGCAGATCCGCAATTCGGAAGGCGCGAGCGTCTCCGCGCAGCATTCGCAGTTCGTGCTCGCCACCTCGCGCGGTTTTCTCGGCGGCTACCCGTATTCGCGGCACTACGTGGCGTGCGCGCCGATCGCGGGCAGCGGCCGCAACATGCAGCGCGACGACTGGTACACGTCGAAGCGCAGTGCCGGTGATCTGGCCGATCCGGAAGCCGTCGGCCGTTACGCCGCGGAGCGCGCGCTCGCGCGCATGGGCGCCCGCGGTCTCGACACGCGCAAGGTGCCGGTGCTGTTCGAGGCGCCGCTTGCCGCGGGGCTGCTCGGCGCGTTCGTGCAGGCCACGAGCGGCGGCGCGCTGTATCGCAAGACAACGTTTCTCGTCGACAGTCTCGGCAAGCCGGTGTTCGCACCGCACGTCCAGGTGGTCGAGGACCCGCACACGCCGCGCGCGATGGGCAGCGCACCGTTCGACGAGGAAGGCGTGCGCACGCAGCGCCGTTCGGTGGTGAAGGACGGCGTGGTCGAAGGCTACTTCCTGTCGACGTATTCGGCGCGCAAGCTCGGCATGAAGACGACCGGCAACGCGGGCGGCTCGCACAACCTGTCGCTGGTCAGCTCGAACACGCGGCCAGGGGACGACTTCGAGGCGATGTTGAAGAAGCTCGGCACGGGTCTCCTGCTGACGGAGCTGATGGGGCAGGGCGTCAACTACGTGACGGGCGACTATTCGCGCGGCGCGTCGGGCTTCTGGGTGGAAAACGGCAAGATCCAGTACCCGATCGAGGAAATCACCGTCGCGGGCACGCTGCAGGAAATGTTCCGTCACATCGTCGCGATCGGCGCGGATACGATCGTGCGCGGCACCAAGCAGACCGGCTCGGTGCTGATCGAACGGATGACGATCGCCGGGCAGTAAGCGTTCGTCAGCACAAAGAGGCGCATGCCGCCTGCGCAAAAAAACGCCACGGGTATCGAGCCTGCCAGTACCACAAAGGTGTTGGTAGACGGGCAGGCCTGATGATTACTGCGAGCCTCTTCGGAGGCTCGCTTTTTTATGGGCATTGAAAGCCCATACGAGCCTTGACCAGGCGGTGTCGAGCGCTGCTGCACTCGCGATTGCGGAGCTGCGCGGTGTCGACGAAAGGCCGGTCGTGCAGGGCTGCACGCGCAACAGCGCAACGCTCGTTGGCCTGTCACAAATGGCTTGACGTCCTTCTTGTCCGTGCGACGGCTAGGCAGTACTTCGCATGAAGATCAGGAGCAAACTGTAGTCACCTTTATCCGCCGCACGCAAGGCGGTTAAGTAATCCGACCGGGCGTTATCCGCTTTAACCAATGTCCCGCCGCCCCACGAAAACGGCGCTTGTTTCATGCTGCGCAAGAGCGCATCAGCCATCATTCGTGAGTGTCGACCATTGCCGTTCGGAAAAGGATGAATCCACACCAGCTCGCGGTGAAATCGTGCGGCAATCTCATCGGGCGGGAATGTGCCGTTGCCGACCCACCACCGCGTGTTATCGAACAGGTTTCTCAGTTTGACGCTGACCTGCGCCCAGTCGCATCCGATGTTCTTGTCGGACTTGCGGAACGTGCCTGCCCACGACCAGGTCTGGTCGAACATTTTCTTGTGAAGGTTGCGACAGAACGCTTCACTGAGGACATCGACCTTGCGTTGACGGCGAGCCCATTGCACGGCTTGCAGGATGTTCTCCTGCTCCCAGTCATTCAGGTCGCTCCTGGTGGCCAGGTGCGTCGGTATCAGCCCTGCGAGCTCGTCAGGGTCGAGCGGTGTCTGGCCGTCCTGTTCGTCTGAATCTATCGCCACAGGTCGGACCAGCGGCCCCGGAGTAGCTCTGCCGCTCTCTGTTCAACCTGTTTGCGAAGTCGGTCAGTTGCCGGACGTTGGTCTTCCAGACTCATGGTGTGCGCAACGTCACTCACTTCCTGCAGGGCGATTGAGCGCGCCCGGTCTTCGACCACTTGAGTCAGTGGCTTTCGGGGCACCAGAGCATAGACCAGCTCGCAGTCCAGCGCCTCAGCCAGCTTGCGCAGTTGTCCGAGCGTGATTCGCTCCTCAGCTTCCGCCAACTCCGACTTGTGCAGGGACGAACCGGTAATGCCTAACCTGTCGGCTTGCTGTCGCTCGGTGAGCCCTAACGACTCCCGGATGGCCTTCAGCCATCCACGCGTCGGGGGCCGACGGTTGGTCAAATCCGAGTACGCTGCGACCGACGCCTGGACCTGCTCAAGCCGGAGTTGCCTCATTCTGGAATCCATTTTGCTGGCCTATAGGCTATCAAAAACACGACAAATGATAGCCTGTAGGGAAGTGACTATCAAGTTTTTGCTTCATTAACGAGAAGCAAATAAATTTATTTTGCGTCAGCATAGTGACGCAAATAGAATCATTCGCTTCATTATAAGAAAGCACCAAGTACCGTGATGCTTCATCATAGGGAATCAGATTTCACATAACTGCTGCATTTTGCAGAAGCGAGTGCCTCTAATTTGCTGCACTGCAAGCCAGCGATTGCGAGGCAGTTTGCTTCGAACGTCGGTCGCCCGGTCCGATAAGAGAACGCCCGAACATTGACGCATTGCGTATGTAGCACCTGGTCGTAGCGCTGTATTTCCGCCGAAATTCTTTCAGTCCCGGTGTATTTCGGAAGCGGGTCTCTGAAGCTGATCTCGAAGCTCTTTCTCCCGGGCTTCTACCCGCCATGCCCGGACTCAACGTCGAGAAGTCTTGCGCCCGCCATCTCCCGGAAATATCTCCGGCAAGAAAAAGACCCGCAATCCCATTTGGGACGCGGGTCTCGGCGTTAATTAGCTCAAAAACCAGCACCTTTGTGGTACGGGCAGGTCTCGAGTCCGTGGCGTTTTTTTCATGCGCCCGTCAAAAGGCGCGACGTCCAGTCACAAAGGCTCAGTCGCGCTTGCGCTGGTACGTCACGAACGCGTAGTCGAACTCGTTCGGCGCATGCGCACGATGCGTCTCGCGCGCGATTTCGTCCCAGTGCGCGGGGTCCGGCGCGGGAAACGTCGCGTCGCCTTCGAAGTCGGCGGAAATCTCGGTCATCACGAGCTTGTCGGCGTGATGAAACCCTTCGTGATAAAGCTGCGCGCCACCGATCAGGAATGCTTCGGGCGCCTGATCCTGCTGGGCGAGCGCGAGGGCTTCGTCGAGACTCGTGACCGTGTCGCAGCCGTTGAAGCGTCGCGTGGCATCGCGCGTGACGACGATATTGCGTCGTCCCGGCAGCGCGCGACCGATCGATTCGTGGGTCTTGCGGCCCATGATGATGGGCGCGCCCATCGTCGTGCGCTTGAAGAAAGCGAGGTCTTCGGGCAGCCGCCAGGGCAGCTGGTTGTTGCGGCCGATCACGCCGTTGCGGGCGCGAGCGACGATCAGGGTCAGCGTCGTCATCAAGTAGTCAGTGAACGTAATCGTCCTGATTCTACCTGACGGGCGTATCGCCTCTTTTCGCGGAACCGGCCGCCTGCGCGCAATGTCCGCGGCGTCGGGAGCGCGCCGCGCATCACTCCTGATGCTCGCCGTCGCCGTGCAGGCCCGCCTTGTCCTCCGGCGCGATGCATTCGCGCAGGCCGTGCGCGCCCATCAACCGGTACAGCGTGACGCGCGAAATGCCGAGGTCGGCCGCCGCTTCGTTCAAACGATGACGATGGCGCAGCAGCGCCGATTCGATCGCCCGCTTTTCCGCAGCCTCGCGGGCCTGCGAAAGGCTCATCGTCTGCTGCTCGGTGAAGTGCGCGAGATCGAGGTCGTCAGCGGAAATCAGCTTGTTCTCGGCCATCACGATCGCGCGCCGGATCCGGTTGATCAGCTCGCGCACGTTGCCGGGCCAGTTGTAGTTGTACATCGCCTCGATCGCCGACGGCGTGAAGCCACGAATCTTGCGCGCGCTGTCGGTCTTGAACTTGTGCAGCACGTGATGCGCGATGATTTCAATGTCCTTGCCGCGTGCACGCAGCGGCGGTTCGTCGACGCGCAGCACGCACAGGCGGTGAAACAGGTCGGAGCGAAAGCGCCCGTCGCGCATCGCGAGTTCGAGGTCGATGTGGGTCGCGGAAATGATGCGCACGTCGACCGCGATCGATTCACGGCCGCCGAGCCGCTCGATCTTGCCTTCCTGCAGGAAACGCAGCAGGCTCGCCTGGCTTTCCATCGGCAGATCGCCGATTTCGTCGAGCAGCAGCGTGCCGCCGTCCGCCGCCTCGACGCGGCCGATCTTGCGCTGGTTCGCGCCGGTGAAGGCGCCGCGCTCATAGCCGAACAGCTCGGATTGCAGCAGGTGGTGCGGAATCGAGCCGCAGTTGATCGCGACAAACGGCGCCTTGCGGCGCGGCGAACGTTCGTGAATCGCGAGCGCGGTCAGTTCCTTGCCGGTGCCCGATTCGCCGGAGATGAACACGCTCGCGTCCGTGTTGGCGACCTTGCGGATCGTGCGAAAGAGCTGCTGCATCGCTTCGCACGTGCCGACCATTTCGTCGTCGCCGGACACGGCGGCGCCCGCGGCGAGGTCGGGATCGCACAGCGTGACCATGCCGAACGCGTGGCCCACGAGGTAATCGATCGTCGCGCTCGCGACGGGCGTCTTCACGTAGTCGAAGCAGTAATGGCGGATCAGGCGTCGCGTTTCCGGATCGGCGAGGTGCCCGTCCGTGGCGAGCGCGATCCAGCCGACCTGCTGCTGGCGCAGGCTCGCTTCGAAGCCAGCCAGGTCGCGCTGCGCGAAGCTCGTCAGGTCGACGATGCCGGCACACGCCAGCTCCGGCTTCAGGAGCCGGCTGAGTTCGTGCGCCGAACGCGCGACCGCGACGGTCCAGCCGCGGCTTCGCAGGTGGGCGGTGAGCGTTTCGTCGGGCACCCGCGCGACGTACAGCAGCATGCGCGCGGCGTGGGCGTCGAGGTGGGCGGAGCTGTCGACGTGCCCTGCGGCGCCTTCGCGCGCGCCGATCCCTGAACCCGACTCGCGGGCGAGCGACAGGCGTTGCCCCGTCTCCTGCTCGCGTCGCGCGGCGGCTTCCTTGCTGCGGGCGAGCGAAAGCCGCGAGCCCGCGCCCGCGAGCGGAGTGACGGTAGTCAGATGGGGTGATTCGCGCACGATCGACCTCGTATCGGTGGCACGTCAGAAAGTGTAGGGAAACCGCACGCCGACGACAAAGTTCGGCGCGTCGGGTGTCAAACCCACCGACACCGCGCCGTTGATCGTCAGATGCTTGTTCACCACGTGATTCAAGCCAAAATTCAACACCGACGCGGTGGTTTCGCTGCCCGGCACGTTGACGTAGCTGCCGCCCGGCGACTTCGTCTTCGATGAGGGCTCGATGGCCATCGTGTAGGAGATGCTTGCGGAATCCTTGTCCGAGAACGCCAGCGCGACGCCGCCGCCGAACTGCACGATGTCGCCGAGCTTCACGGTGGCGGGCTGTGTCTGGCCCGACACCGACGAGATATCCGCAAACGAACGGGCGATGTTGTACGTGTAGGACACGCTGCCGAACAGCACGACCGGGTCATAGGTCTTCAATACCGACATGCCCGCCGTGATGTTCCAGAAGCCTGTGCCCGTGGGCAGCTTGCTCGGCGCGACGAGATTCGTGTTGTCGGGCGCGAGCTGGACGACCTTGATGCCGAACGGCGACGTGCCGGTCGGCGCCTTGACGCGCAGGCTGCCGACCACGTCGGGAAGGTTGTTGGTTTCCTTCAGGAACTGGTAATAGATTCCGAAGTTGACGTCGCCGATCGCATTGGAATTGACCGACGCGTCCGACAGCGAATTGGCCGCGCCGCCCGCGCCGCCCACGATGAAGTCGCTGTGGCGATAGATGTACGGCACGTCGACGTCGATGCTCATGCGGTCCGTGAGACCGTAGCGCGTGTCGAGGTCGGCCATCACCTGGTGCGACTTCGTCTGGCCGAGGTTGATGTTGCCGAGGAAAATCGCGTCGAGCGCGAGGAACCCGGACAGCTGCAGCTGGCGGCGGTCGTAATAGGTGTCGCTGATACCCCAGTCGAGCGTCAGCTTGTGGTCGAAGAGCGGTGCGTGTTCGCGCTGTACGACGGCTTCCTCGGCCTGGGTGCGGACGGGTTCGGCCGCTTTCTGGGTCTGGCCGACCGTGCCGTCCGTGCCGGCGGAGCCGGCCGGTCTCGACGTGCCGGCCGTGGCGGGCGTCGCCCCCGCTGGAACGCCGGGCGCGCCGTTATCGGGCGAGGGCGGGTTGACCGGCACGCCGGTCGCCGTACCTGTCGAGCCGCCCGGCGCCGGCGCCCCCGGGCTCACCTGGGCGAGCGGCGGAAGCGGCACGGGCAGGCCGTCCGCGCCGGGCTGTTCGGCGACCGCCTCCGAGCCGGCGGGGCCGCCGTAACCCGGAGCGCCGCGGCCGCGCTGCGCCATCTCGAGGTTCGTGACCTGCCGCTCCAGCGAGTGAATCTGCCGTTGTTGTTCGTCGACGACGCGCATCAGTGTGTTGAGCCGTTCTTCCACCGACTGGCCAGCGAGCGCCTGCGCACCCGCCCCCTGTGAAAGCGCGAACAGCATCACCGCGACTGGTATGGCCGCCAGTGCGCTGCGCGGCGCCCTGGTCCCTGAATCGTTCTTCATTCTTGTTCCCCCGGAAAAACAGCCGCGCGCCGCGGGTCTCCTTGTCACAACGCGTTGCTGCTGGTACTGCGTGCGTTTCTTTTTACTGCGGTCTCAAGTCACGGGTGGTGGCCCGCCTTATCTCCTCGAGTTCTGCAGTGCCTGCAGGACACCGATCTGTTGCTGCATTGCCGGTGTCATCTGTTGCGTCTGCAGATGCAACATCAACTGGTTCTCGACCTGCTGGTTGTTCCCCGCGATCTGCAGCATCTGCGCGATCGAACTGACCTGCTGCGCGGTGCCCGGCACGATGGTTTGCGTCGCGATGCCGGCGGGTGTCTGCAGCGCGACGGTGACGCCGCCCGTGCCGAACGCGATGCCAGCCCGGATCGAGCCGGACGCGTTCGATGCGTTCGAAGTCGTCGAATTCGTGCCGCCTGGCACGTTCGCGAGTTGTGCCGCGTTGTTGCTGAAATCGATGGTTGCCGCGTTCACGCCGATGTTGCGGTCGCCCGCCACCTGCGTGACCTGTGATACGCCGTTGACCGAGACGCCCTGTCCGCCGCTGGTCGTTGCGTTCGGACTGGCGCCGCTGTTGGCGGCGTTGGTCGCGTTCTGCTCGATGACTTTCGTCATCGTGCTCACCTGCGCGTTGATCTGGTTAGTCAGATCCTTCGTGACGGCGAGGGCGCCCTGGGCGATCGCCGCCGCCCCGTTGGGCAACTGCCACTGCGAGAGGACGCTCAGCACGAACCCGGAGATCATCGGGGCGCCGGCGAATTTGCCGGTCTGATGCTCGAGCACGTCGTCGTCCACCATTTGCCACTTGAGCTGCTGGGGGGCAACATCATGCGCCGACAGAAAACCGGGAACCGGCGAAGTGCCGGGTCCGTCGGCGGCGAAGGCCCCGCTTGCGAAGACGCATGTCGATGCGCACAACGCGAAGCCGAACCGGGTCAATGTAAGCTTCATGGTCGGGTCAGAACAGGTCTGCCTTGGACAAGCCAAATTCGACAAAAGGAGTCGCCGCCGTCCCGTTGTTCAGCGCGTTGGTGCGCAGCTTCAGGGCCAGCGACTCGTTGTCCTGCAACAGCGGTGAATCCTCCAGAAATGGTTTTCCGAGGACGGCGAACACGAGACCGTTCCAGGTCTTCGCGAAGTCCTCTTCGAGCACGATGCGATTGCCGAGGGCAGGGTCCGCGATGAAAACGCGGCCGTCCTGCGCGTGCTTGACGATCACGAAATGCTCATACCCTCCGATGTTCATCAGCACCATGACGGGGATCTGCAGGTGATACAGCGCGTCGATGTTGACCCGATAGCCTCTGCCGCGCAGCCCTATCGTCTCGACGAACTTCTTCATGTCGAGCATCGAAAAACCGTTCTTCACGACGACGTCGGGCGTTGAGAACACCATCATGCGGCGGATGAGTTCCGTCTCGGGGATGTCGATGCCGTAGCCGTACTTGAGAAGCGTGGCGAGCGCGGCTGCACCGCAGCTGTAATCGAACTGCTGGCTGACGATGTGGCCGTAACGAATGTCCTTCATCGAGCGCACCGTTTTGTGAAGCGGGACGCCCATCAGGGTAGACGTATCGATGACCGCCTGTGCGTGGCCTGCCGCACACATCGTGCAACTTGCCAGCAGAGCGGCGGCGAGCCTGGCGGCACGCCGCAACACGAGAGGTGGGACAAGCCCGGACATGCTGGTCTCCTGCTGATTCACGCCGGCCGCTTCGGTGGCGGCCGGCGCGTTCCCCACTGTGATTCGATCAGTGACCGCTGTTGAGCGCGGCGATCGCCAGACCGTTGTGCTGCAGGTTGCCCGCGCCACCGGCGATGTTCACGCCGATGTTGCCGGTTGAGCCCGCAAGCGCGCCTGCGCCGAGCATTGCGGTACCCTGGAACTGGCCTCTCACCGACATCGTCGCGTTTTGTGCGTTGTCGTCCGTGGCGACCATGGCCGTCGTCGCCGCATAACCCGGCGCTGTCGTGACCGCGCCAGCAAGGCTGTTGTTCTGCGCATTGCCGATGCCGGACGCGACGTTCACACCAACGTTGCCCGAGACGTTTTGCAGCGAGTTATCGCCGATCGAAGCGTTCAGGTTGAAGTTGTTGATCTTTGCGCGGCCGGAAGACGACTGCTTGCTGAAGATCTGCGCATTGCCGAACACGTTGCCGATGTCGACCGAAGCGAGCGACGTGTCGTTGCTCTGGGCGTTGTCGATGCCTTCCGCGATGTTGATGCCGAGGTTGCCCGACACACCCGAGCCCGCACCCGCACCCGTCGTGGCGTTCAGCGTGCCGGCGACGCGCGTGTCATAGACCTGCGTGACATGGCCGGTCGTCGTCACGTCCGTGGTGGCGAGCGTGTCGTTCACGCTATAGCCCCATTGGTGCGACGCCTGCGACGAGTTGCTGTACGAAGAAGCGCTTGCGCTTCCCGACGTATGCGTGGACGAGTCGTTATGAGCGTAAGTCGACGTGGAGCCATGCGACCTGTTGCCCGAGCCGCTGTTCGACGCTGTTGCCGCCCAGCTTTGGGATGCATCGGCGTACGAAGCGTGGTTCGCATCGGCGCTCCCCGTCGAGTTCGACGTGTCATGCGAGTTCGAGCCGTGCGAGGCCGTCGACGCGCTGCCATCGTTGTGATTCTTGTTGTAGTTCGACGCGGTGCTTTCCGAACCCGAAACCGTCACGCTGGCGTGGCCGTTGAAGATGTTGCCGCCGCTCGAGGTCGAGATGCCGGCCGTCGCGGTGCCTGCCGCCGCCTGGCCATGGCTGCCATTCGAATAGCTGGAGTTCGCATGGTTCGACGCCGAGGCGTCGGTGTGCGTCGTCGATCTGTCGCTGGCCGAGGCGCTGTTGCTGGCCCAGCCGCTGTCGTTCGCGCTATGTGCCTGGCTGGCTTCCGCGGCGCTCGCCGTGTTGCCATACGCGTAGTTGCTGGACGAGCTCTTCGTGGTCGTCGAGTTCGAGGCGTTCGTTGTCGTCGTCGTGTAGCCGTGCGACGCGGCTTCGTTCGCGGTGAACGACCTGTTGTTGTACGTGCTGTTCGTGCCGGTGCCGACAACGCTGGTCGAACGGTTGTTATAGGTCGTCGTGACGGCGCCCTTGATATAGCTCTGCGCCTGCGGGTCGAGCGAAGCGTAGACGTTGGTGCTCTGGTTGTTGTTCACGACGGCGCCGGCAGTGCTGGACACGTCCACGCAGCCGAACAGCGTGACCCAGCCCTGGATGCCCACCTGCTCGCCGACCATGGTGGCGTTGAACAGGTAGGGGTTCTGCGGCGATGCGAAGGCGGAACCCGTAGCTGCCGCAAACACTGCCGCTGCAATAATTGTGCGTTTCATTTTTTCGCTCCGATACGAGTGTGGCTATTTAAAAAAGAGTGCCCGCCGGGGGACGGAGCACAAAACTGTTCGCCGTTGCATTACCGGCTCCGGCAGTCTGGTTGATCTGGACGATCCCGCTGACGTTCTTGAAGGCTTCATTGGAGATGCTGGCCTCCCTGACGCCCTGAACCCCGATGGATTGACCCGAACCACCGTTTTTCGCGGCCGTCGCGGATAGCACCCCATCCGGGACGGTCTCGACTCCGAGCGCCGCGGTGCCAAGCTGCACACTGTTTTGCTGGAGATTTCCCGCGCCCGCAGACTGGTTCAACATCACCGCTCCGGACGTACTGGAAAACGCATTGCCTTCGATCGAAGCGCGCGCGGCCTTGACCTTCGCGGCGACCGTCGAGCTCTGGGCGCTGAAATTGCCATTCGCCACCGCGCCGCCCGTCGCGATCGTCAGCTGGTTGGCCTGGGCGTTGTCGAGGCCGGCGGTTTCGTTCATCGCGAGCGCACCATGCACGCTGGTCGCCGCGCCGTTCGCGATCGTCGCGTCGGCGGTGACGCGCGGCACCGCCTGCGCATGGGCGGCCGGGGCGAGCAGTGCGCCGAGCAGCGCGCCGCCGCACAGCACGCACGCGACGATCGAACGGCGCACGCCTGGGTTGCTGATCTGAAGGTGGCTCATTTCAGGCCTCCCAGCGCACCGCCGAGGGCGGTCGACAGCGGCGCCAGCGCGCCCGATACCGACGAGGAAATCGTGCCGCCGATACCCGCCGCCGGCGAGCCGATGTTGCCGTTGCCCAGCGCGATGTTGTTACCCGTGGCGTTGCCGCTGAGAATGCGCGTGACGGCCTGCAGGCCGGCTGCGCCGACGCCGCCGGCGACGAGTCCGGTCGAGCCGTGCGCGCTCGTCAGGTCCGCGTCGGACGCCATCGTCGCCATCATCGGATTGAAGCTGTTGGCCGGGAACGTCGTGGCGCGCACCAGCACCGGGTCCTGGCTCTTCGGCACGTTGTCGTAGGCGATGCGCGGGGTGATCTGGCGCTCGACGATGATGTCGCCGGGATTGACCACCTGCTCGGCGCTCGCGAGCGTCGCGGCACCGGCCGCGAGCGCGCCGAGCAGCAGGGCCGCGAGGCGCGGCGCATGCAGGCGGCGTGTACGCGTGGTCTGGGTTGAAGCGGTCATGTCAGGGTCCCCGATAGCGAACCGAAGCGCCGGCGCCGGATAGCGGCGATCGTCTCCGTTGTTCATCCGCGTCACTGTCTTGTGTAGCTCGTCACGTTGCTTTGCGCCGCCCGGGCCGCATCCACCGGAACCGGCATCGGCGTGGGCGGTGCAATCTCGTCCCACAGCGTCACCGACCCGCCCCGCATCTGCGGCGTCGCCGCCACCATCACCATGCCGGCCGCGCCACCGCGCTGCCGCGACAGCATCTGGTCGTCGAGCACCATGTCGTTCGATGTGGCGACGTCCGCGGTCCCGGTGGAATCGGCAAACGTCTGTGCGGCGGCAGACGATGCGTCCGCCGCGTTGTCGTCCAGACTGGTGGCCGTGACGGAGGCAATGGAAGGCGTGCTGCTGTCCGGTGCGGGAGCAACCACCTGGGCGATGGCGTCGACAGGCAGCGTCATCGAGGCCAGCAAGACGCAGATTGCGGCGCCCAGCGTGGTCAACTTCATGTCGATGCGGAAAACGGGTCGCATGGCGTGTCTCCTTGATGCAGGACATTTAGCGAAACGTGTGCCATCTGCCGCAATCCATTGATAAGACTGGACAGTTTCTAAATGACGTGACGGATGGATTAAGAAAACGACGAAAAATGTTTCAGGTCTGAAACGGGCGGCAGAAAATACCGGAGATTCTGGAAAGTGGAGACGGGAAGTGAAACGGAGTGAAAACGTTTAATCGAGCGGACGAAACGGTTTATTAGCAGGATGCAGACAACGAGAATTGCCCGCTCAGCCTTGCCTGTGGCGGAAAAGAGATTTAATTTGCATAAATGTTTTCCGGGCGGCGTGCGTATAGTAAGCTCTCGAAAACAGCAGCACATTTTAAAAAAAGTCCGGACCAGGGACGTCTCAATACACACACGCCGCTTTTCGGGGATCCGCTGTCCGCACGGAATGGAATGGCCGTTCGGTTTTTGCCAATGCGAAATCCAGACGTGAGCCGGCGTGTCTGAAAACAACTGTTCAGGTACGTGCCGTCATCCTTAACGTTCGTTGACGAGAGGATCTGAATAATGGAATCCGCACCACGGCAGTTGATTTACGTGACTCGTGATCCAAGCGCGGACCTGAATGCGCGCTTTCACGAACGCGGCTGGCATGTGGAAGTGGTCAATTCGGCGCGGGACGTTCGTCGCGCCGTGCGCGCCGGTACGGCAGCCGGCGGTCTGCTCGATCTGTCGAGCCGTTTTCAGCCGCATGAAATCGTTGGATTCGAGTCGTGCCTGACGATGCCCAATGTCGGCTGGGTCGCCGCCACCACGCCTGGCCAGTTGCAGGATGCGGCGCTGCGCCGCCTGGTGCGCGACTACTGTTTCGACTACGTAACGGTCCCGTATGCGGGCGATCGCATTGTCGATTCCGTCGGTCACGCTTACGGGATGATCTCGCTCGGCGAACCCGCGTCGAACGATTCGACCACCGCCGGTACCGAAGGTGAAATGGTCGGTTCGTGCGACGCGATGCTCGCGCTCTTCCGCTCGATCCGCAAGGTCGCGATGACCGATGCGCCGGTGTTCATCTCCGGTGAATCCGGCACGGGCAAGGAACTGACGGCCGTGGCGATTCACGAGCGCTCGGGCCGTAGCGCGGCGCCGTTCGTGCCGATCAACTGCGGCGCGATCCCGCCGCATCTGCTGCAATCCGAACTGTTCGGCTACGAGCGCGGCGCCTTTACCGGTGCGAACCAGCGCAAGATCGGCCGCGTCGAGGCGGCGAACGGCGGCACGCTGTTCCTCGATGAAATCGGCGATCTGCCGATGGAAAGCCAGGCGAGCCTGCTGCGTTTCCTGCAGGAAGGGAAGGTCGAACGGCTGGGCGGCCACGCGTCGACGTCGGTCGACGTCCGGATCATTTCGGCCACGCACGTCGACATGCACACGGCGATGATCGAAGGGCGGTTTCGTGCCGACCTGTATCACCGTCTGTGCGTGCTGCAGATCGACGAGCCGCCGCTGCGCGCGCGCGGCAAGGACATCGAACTGCTCGCGCGTCACATGCTCGAGCGCTTCAGGAAGGATGCGAGCCGCCGTCTGCGCGGGTTTTCGCCGGATGCGATCGCGGCGCTGCATAACTACAGCTGGCCTGGCAACGTGCGCGAGCTGATCAACCGCGTGCGCCGGGCAATCGTGATGTCCGAAGGGCGTGCGATTACCGCACGCGACCTCGAACTCGCGGATTACGTGGAGATCGTGCCGGTTTCGCTTGCGCAGGCGCGTGAAGCGGCCGAGCGCCAGGCCATCGAACTGGCGCTCCTGCGCCATCGCGGGCGCCTCGGCGACGCGGCGCAGGAACTCGGCATCTCTCGCGTGACGCTGTACCGACTGCTGTGCTCGCATGGCATGCGGCAGATCGATGGCGATCCGATCGCCGCGCATCCGGATCTGCCCGCCGGCATCCCGCATCTCTGAGGCGCATCAGGCGCGTCGTTCAACTTCATCCTCATCCTGATCGGGAAGCTCGCCGGCATGCGCCGCGCAGCCCCCGATCGACGGCAAAACAGCGCGGCCGGGCGGGCGCCCGCCGCGCTTGCTAGAATCAGGGATTCTCTGCTGCCAAAAACGGGCGCGTCCGCGCCCGGCCGAAGGAACCCGAATGAAACAATACCTTGACCTCGTCCGCCAGATTCTCGATACCGGCACGTGGCAGGAAAACCGCACGGGCATCCGTACGATCAGCATGCCCGGCGCGATGATGCGCTTCGATCTGCAGCAGGGTTTCCCGGCTGTCACCACGAAGAAACTGGCGTTCAGGTCGGCCGTGGGCGAACTGGTGGGCTTCCTGCGCGCGTCGCGCAGCGCGGCGGAGTTCCGCGCGCTCGGCTGCAAGGTCTGGGACGCGAACGCCAACGACAATCCGCAATGGCTCGCGAATCCGTATCGCGAAGGCCCGGACGACCTCGGCGACGTGTATGGCGTGCAGTGGCGCAAGTGGCCCGCCTACAAGGTGCTGGACGCAAACGCCACCGCGCGGATCGCGGACGCGACCTCGCGTGGCTTTAGCATCGTCACGTCATTCGACGAAGGCGGCAGCCAGAAAGTGCTGCTCTACAAGGCGGTCGACCAGTTGCGCCAGTGTCTCGACACGATCATGCGCAACCCGGCGGACCGTCGAATCCTGTTTCACGCATGGAACCCGGCGGTGCTCGACGAGATCGCGCTGCCCGCGTGCCATCTGCTGTACCAGTTTCTGCCGAACGCGACGAAACGCGAAATCTCGCTGTGCCTGTATATCCGCAGCAACGACGTCGGGCTCGGCACGCCGTTCAACCTGACTGAAGGCGCCGCGCTGCTGCATCTCGTCGGACGGCTGACGGGCTACACGCCGCGCTGGTTCACGTATTTCATCGGCGACGCGCACATCTACGAAAACCAGCTCGACATGCTGCAACAGCAGCTCACGCGCGAGCCGTTCGAAAGCCCTTCGTTCGCGATCGCCGGGCGCGTGCCGGCGTATGCCGCGACGGGCGTCTACGAGCCCGAATGGCTCGAGAAGATCGAGCCGTCGGATTTCTCGCTGGTCGGCTACCGCCATCACGAGCCGTTGACAGCGCCGATGGCCGTGTAGTTTTTGGGTTCCGTTTCACGTCGCGCCAGCTGGGCGTGGCGAAAAAAACCCGCATCGCTGAATGAACAGCGATGCGGGTTTTTTCATGGAGCCGACGTTCACGAAATACGTTTCACCCCCGGTGATGTTCGTCATGTCCGCCACCGCCCGTGGCGTGCTGATCCGGGTGGGGTTGCGGATGCGGCTGCTGAACCTGCGGCGGCGGTTGTGGATGCGGCTGGGGCGCGGGTTGCGGACGCGGCGGTTGCGGCTGCTGTGCCTGTTGCGGATGAAATTCCGGGCGCGGCTGGGGTTGCGGCTGCGGACGCGGTTCTGGCCGCGGCTGCTGGACCTGTTGCCGCATCTGAGGTTGCGGCTGCGGTTGAGGATGGAACGCCTCGCGCGGGGGCTGCTGCACGGGTTGCGGCGCCGGCTGCGGGTGGAATTCCTGGGGCCGGGGCTGTTGCGGCGCGTGTATTTCCGGCGCGCGTGGCACCTGCGCGGCCTGTTGAGGTGCGGGCTGCGGACGCGGCACGGGTTGCGCCTGTTGCGGTTGACGCATTTGCTGCGGCTGCGGCGGTTGTTGCGCCTGCGCCTGCGGACGGAATTCCTGACGAGGCTGCTGGGCGACGGCCGGATTCTCCGCATGATTCGGCGGTTGCGGCACGCCGCGATTTGCCTGCACCGGATGGCCCTCTATCGGGCTGCCCGGCTGCTGCGGACGCGGGGCTTGCTGGGTCTGCCGGGCCTGCTGCGCCATCGGCGTATGAGGCTGCGTCCATGCCGGTTGCTGGCGTGGCTGACCGGCCGCTGCGCCCTGTTCCGGATGCGGTTGTCCGCCGTTCGGAACATTGCCCGAGGCTTGCGGCGGACGCGGCACACCGTTAGCCGGCTGCGGATGTGCGTTGGCCATCTGCGGCGGCTGACCCAGGCGTTGCGGGATCGCCCCCGGCTGCCCACCTTCACCAGGACGCTGAAGAGGCGCACCCGGACGCTGCGCGAGCTGACCTTCACTGCGCCCCGGCGCCACGCCCGGACCATGAGCCTGTACCACGCGCACGTTCTGCGCCAACGGGCCCGATTCAGCCTGCCCCGGCCGGCTGCCCAGATGCGCCGGCACGGAAGTGCGCACGACTGGATTTCCCGCGTTCGGCACCCGTCCGCCGCTCTGCGCAAAACGTTGCGCGAGGTTATCGTGATACGCCGCCGGCATGACCGGACTGCGGGTCGCGATGACCGGACGTTGCGTCACGTTCGCAGGCGGCCTGTAGCTCGCGTTGCGCACGCCCGGGTTGAAGCTCTGGCGAACCGGTGCGATGCCCGGGGTGCCCGGATTGATCCGCGCGTTTTGCCACTGACGGGGATCGACCTTCTGCGCAAAACGTCCCACCGGCTGGCCATGGACGAACGCGGTCGCCGGGACGGCGGTCACGCCGCCGGGTGCGCGATAGTTGATATAGGTGTTGTGGACGTTGATGTTCGTCACGTTCGTCTGGCGGTTGTAATTGTTCACCACCACCGTCTGGTTCACGCGGTCGTAATAGCGCGGGCTCCAGTCGCCCCCGCGCGGGTGCCACGGCTCGCCCGGACCGAGCGGGAACCACGCGACGCCCGCGGCTGCCACCGCGCCGCCGATCGCCAGATTCACGCCCCAGTTGAAGTGGCTGTCGCCGCCGTCCACGAACGCGACGAGCGCCGGCGCGTACACCGGCGGTTCGGTTTCGATGACCGGCCCCGGCGCCCATGCCCATGCATCGTCGACGTAAGCCCAGCGGCCGTAGTGATAAGGCGCGAAGCCCCACGGCGCATCGTCGATCCACGTCCAGCCCCACGGCGCCTGCCAGACCCAGTGACCGTCGCGATACGGCGCCCAGCCCGTCGGCACCGCGTTCGGTACCCACACTTCGCCGTACTGCGGATCGTCGCGCCATGTGCCGTTCGCATCGAGATCCTGATAGCCGGGAATGTCGCGCGATACGTAGCGCGCCGATACCGAGCGGTCTTCGGCGGCGTCGCGGTTCGATGCCCACCGATCGAATGCGTCGGGCCGTGGCGCGCCGTTGTCGGCAACCTGCTGCAGGTTCGTACCGGTGAACGTCACCTGCTGGCCGGCCTGCACGGGCACCTGTGCGCCGTCGCCATACACGGTTGCCGCGCCGCTGCGCACGGTGACGGTCGTACTGCTGCCGTCCGGCGCGACGTCGACGCGATAGTCGCCAGCCCCGCTCACGCCGAGCGCGAGGTTCGGCGTGTCGATCTCATACGTCGAGCCGGCCGGCAACGAACGCACACGCGTCGACAGCGTGCCTTGCGCGACCTTCAACTGGGCGTTGCTGTCGTCGAGATTCAGGACGTCGAGGCTCGTCGATTCGCCGAGGCGCACCGCCGTCGAGCCGAGATGCAGCTCCGAGCGCGCGCCCTTGTCGTTCCAGAGCTGGTCGCCGGTGGTGAGCGGACGGTTGATCTGCGCGTACGACCAGTCGGTCGCTCCGGCGGGCTGGGTGGTGACGGTGCCCGCCGTGTAGTTCAGGCGCGCGACGCGTCCCGGCGGATCGACGTTGCGGGCCGTCGCCTGCGGCGCCTGTGCATCGGGCGGGACGTCCGGTGGCGCGGCCTGCGCGAACGCAGCCTGGGCAGCAAGGGAAAATGGCGCCGCGGCGAGGAGGGCATAGCCCGTGAGACGGCGGAGCGCAAGCAGGCGTGGCGTGAGTGTGTTCATGTGTTCTCTCCATCGGATGCGGCCGTGTGGCCGCATCCTGTGAATTCACTCTACCTGCCGTGCCTGTATCAAGGCTTGCTCATTTGTAAGTCCATCCTGGATGCCTGTAACAAAAATTATCGGTGACGGCGCGTGGCGGAAAATCCGGCCCGCCGTGTCATTGCGCGAGGAACTGGTCGAAATGACGCCGCCCGGCAGGCGTGATCCGCAGGATGCGCGGACGCTCCGTGCGCTCGACCCAGCCGTGCGTCTTCCACGCTTCGAGGAGCGCCGCGCCGAGCGCGCCGCCCAGATGCGGCCGGCGCTCGCTCCAATCGAGACAGGTGCAGGCGAAGCGTCGCCGCCGCGCCTGCTGTCCGCCGACGTCGATGCCCCAGCCCGCGAGGCGGGCCGTGCCGGCGGGCGTCGCGTCAAGCGTGTCGCCGTTCTGCGTGAGGAGACCATCGCCGACCATCCGCTCGAAGACGCGCACCGCCAGCTCACCGGCCATGTGGTCGTAGCACGTGCGCGCGTAACGCATGTCGAGCGGCACCGTGCGCGCGGGGCGCAGCACCGGACGCTGTGGCGCCGTGGCCTGCGCGACGTTGGCGAGCGCTTCGATCGTGGCGGCGATTTCCCGCGAGGCGATCCTGAAATAACGATGCCTGCCACGCACTTCGAGCGCGAGGAGGCCGCCATCGGTGAGCCGCGCCAGGTGGGCGCTGGCCGCCGACGGCGAGAGACCCGCGATCAACGTCAGCTCGCCGGCGGGCCGGGCGCTACCGTCCATCAGCGCCCACAGCATCGCGGCGCGCCCCGGATCGGCAAGCAGCGCGCCGAGCCGGCTCAGACCCGGGAAATGGCTCTGGTCGCGCTCGTCGAGAAGCGGATTGGACATGGCGTCTCCACAACGTGGTTAGCGGCCGGTGCGGCGCGCGATGACATGACTTTAGCGCGGCACTCGCATTCCATGTCTCACGATGAGGTGAAACGTCGAATGCAATGCCGTTGCCGGGTACGGACGCCCGCCAGGCTAGAATCGGATTCTCTTCCCGCTGGACAGCAAGGCAGTCATGAAATGCTTTTTCGCCATTGCCGCAGCCGCGCTTGCGGTGCTCGTTGCCGCTTGCGCACAGGGCGGCGCGGGTTCTTCCCAATCGGGTTCGAGCGGCATCACGATGTACGGCACCATCGACGAAGGCGTCACCTTCCATAAATAACCGCAGTCGTGACGCCATGGCCGGTGGAAACGACGGGCCTGGCCGAAATTGATGCATCATTGGCATTCCTGCCATCAGCGGACATGTGACGATCGGGTCTTCGTCGCTTTTACCGCATGAGGTTCGCCAATGCCGCCCAACGTCGCTGCTTCTTCATCCACGGTTCCGGATCCGCACCCGTCCGACGCCAGCGGCCGACGCGGCGCGCGCGTGCTGGCTGTGTGTCAGGCGCTCTATACGTCGTCGGTTTCCATCGATCTGACGTTGACGGGGCTGGTGGGCTACACGCTCGCCGACGACAAGGCGCTCGCGACGCTGCCCTTTTCGCTGATCACCGTCGCCGCCGCGCTCACCACGATTTTCGCGTCGTTCCTGATGGCCCGCGTCGGACGGCGCGCGGGTTTCGTGCTGGGCGCGGGCGTCGGGGCGGCGGGCGGCGCGATCTCCGTGTACGCGATCTTTCATCACAGTTTCTGGGCGTTCTGCGCCGGCACGGCGACGGTCGGCGTGTTCCAGGCATTCGCGCAGTATTACCGGCTTGCCGCCGCCGACGCCGTCGGCCTCGAGGCGAAAGGCCGCGCGATCTCGACGGTGCTGACGGGCGGCGTCGTCGCCGCGGTGGCCGGTCCGGCGCTTGCCGCGTGGAGCCGCGACTGGCTTGCACCAGTGGCGTTCGCCGGATCGTATGCGCTGGTGAGCGCGTTCGGACTGCTGTCGATCGTGCTGCTCGCGCTGTTCTACCGGGACCACATGCCGTCCCACGTGAGCGCGGCCGTGGCAGCCGGGCCGGCGCGGCCCCTCGGGTACATCGTCCGGCAGCCGGTTTTCCTCGCCGCGCTCGCGAACAACGCACTCGGTTATGCCGTGATGATGTTCGTGATGACAGCGACGCCCATCGCGGCGGTCGCCTGCGGACACACGATCGGCGACGGCGCACAGATCATTCAATGGCATCTGGTCGGCATGTTCGCGCCGTCGTTCTTTACCGCGCGACTGATCCGGCGCTTCGGCGTGCTGCGCGTGATCGGCGCGGGCATCGTGCTGTCGGCGCTGTGCGCCGTGATCGCGCTTCGTTCGACCGACCTGCCGCACTTTTATGCGGCGCTGGCTTGCCTTGGCGTCGGCTGGAATTTCATGTTCGTCGGCGGCTCGACGCTGCTGTCGCAGTCGTACCGGCCGTCCGAGCGCGCGAAGACGCAGGCCACGAGCGAATTCACGACCTTCGCGTGTTCCGCGCTCGGATCGCTTTTCGCGGGACAACTGCTCGCGCACTTCGGCTGGGCCGTGATCAATGCGGCGATCCTGCCGTTGCTCGGTGTCGCCGCGCTCGCGACGCTCGCCTTTGCGTGGTCGCGCTCGCGTGTCGTCGCGGCGGCGGCTTCCTGATTGCCGTTTTCTGATTCCTGTTTCGACTCGATGACGCCTGTTTATATGAATGCTTCTGTCACATCTGCTTCAGCGGTTCGCCACGTTGTGATCGCCGTGGCGCCCGATCTCGTGCTGCTCGACGCCTGCGGGCCGCTGGAGGCGTTCTGGCGAGCCGAACTGACGCTTGCCGAGGTTGCGCGACAAGCGGCCGTTCCCAGTGCAACCGGGATGCCGGCGCACGAGCCGGTTGCCTATCGACTGACGGTGGCGTCGATCGAAGGTGGTGTCCTGCAGACGTTCCCGGGTCTGCCGGTCGTCACGCAACGGCTCGATGCGCTGGATGACGAACCCATCGACACCCTGATCGTGTCCGGCGTGCCGATCGACGAACGGATCGCGCTGCAGCCCGAGCTCGTCGCGTGGATCGCGCGTCGTGCGCCTCGCGTGCGCCGCGTGTGCTCGGTGTGTACCGGCGCGTTTTATCTGGCGGCGGCGGGCCTCCTCGACGGACGCCGCGCGACGACGCACTGGCGCGATGCCGACCTGCTCGCACGGCATTTTCCGAAGGTGCATGTGGATGCGGATCCGATTTTCATCCGCGACGTGCGGCAGACGCACGCGGTCTGGACTTCGGCAGGCGTGACGGCGGGCATCGACCTCGCGCTGGCGCTGATCGAGGAAGACGTCGGTCACGCGGTCGCGATGCAGGCCGCGCGGCGGCTGGTGGTTTTCATGAAGCGTCCCGGCGGGCAGTCGCAGTTCAGCGCGGCGCTGGCCGCGCAGGCGTCGGCGGGTGGCCCGTTCGATGCGCTGCACAGCTGGATGGCGGTCAATCTGCGCGACGATCTGTCGGTCGAGCGGCTCGCCGGTCAGGCGCGCATGAGCCCGCGTACCTTCGCGCGACGCTACGTCGAGGAAGTGGGGCGCACGCCCGCGAAAACCGTTTCATCGATGCGGCTCGAAGCGGCTGCACGGTCGCTGGCCGCTTCGCGCGCGCCGCTCAAGCGGATCGCGCTCGACTGCGGCTTTGGCAGCGAACAGAATTTAAGGCGCGCGTTCACGCGAAGGTTCGGGGTGTTGCCGCTGGATTATCGCGAGCGGTTTGCGTCCGCTGCCTGAAGGGTTTGATGCGTCTGACGGTGCGAGCAGCGCGTAGACGGTTCAAGCCGCGCGGCCAGTGCATTTGCCTTCGCGCGCAACCTCGCATGCCCGGATCGGGTACGCGCTGTTTCTGGCGCTCGTATAATCGGCTCCTTTCGATAGTCTCAATCCCCGAACGGAGTGCAGGATGAGTAGAGTCAAGACCCACGCCCCTGCGGCCCCGATGGACCGTTCCGAAACCACCTTCCGCTTTCTCGCCGAGCCGACCTCGGTGAACTTCGGCGGCAAGGTTCACGGTGGCGCGCTGATGAAGTGGATCGACGAAACCGCCTACGCGTGCGCGGCGGTCTGGTCGAGCCGCTACTGCGTGACGGTGAGCGTCGGCAACATCCGTTTTCGTCGTCCGATCCTGGTCGGCAACCTCGTTGAACTGCGCGCCCGCGTCGTCGCGACGGGCCGCACCAGCATGCACATTCACGTGTCGGTGCAGGCCGGCGACCCAAAGGGCGGCGAGCTGCTGCAGACGACCGATTGCCTCGTCGTGATGGTCGCCGTCAACGAGAACGGGCACCCGGTCGGCGTGCCGTCGTTCGAGCCGGAAACCGAGGAACACAAACGCCTCGCCAAGTACGCGATGGACGTCAAGGAAGCGCTCGATGCCATCGTCGAACTGAAGCCGGAAGAGGTGGTGAAAGGCGCGGTTTGATCGGGCGTCGAAGTGGGTCTTGAGCGTGCGCCGGGTAGATGCACGCGATCTGAGCCCGCCGCATAACTACGAGAGCGAAAGCGCTGCGCAGCCGGTTCACGGCGCCGCAGCGTTTTTCTCATCGGAATCCGGGTTGATGTCAGATCCGGATATCCGGTGTCGAACCGGCGTCGGCATCCGCAAAAGCCCGCCCTCGACCCGACGTCAGGTTCTAGCCGTACCGACCATGTCGGCTGGCTTCACCCATTCGTCGAACTGCTGCTCCGTCACGTGGCCGAGTGCGAGCGCCGCGGCCTTGAGCGTCGTGCCTTCCTTGTGCGCTTTCTTCGCGATCTGCGCGGCCTTGTCGTAGCCGATGTGCGGATTGAGCGCGGTGACGAGCATCAGCGATTCGTTCAGGAGCGTCTCGATCCGGTCGTGGTTCGGCTCGATGCCGACCGCGCAGTTGTCGTTGAAACTCAGCGCGCCGTCGGCGAGGAGCCGGATCGATTGCAACACGTTGTGCGCGATCATCGGACGGAATACGTTGAGTTCGAAATTGCCGCTCGCGCCGCCGAAGTTCACGGCGACGTCGTTGCCGAACACCTGGCAGCACAGCATCGTGAGCGCTTCGGACTGCGTCGGGTTGACCTTGCCCGGCATGATCGAGCTGCCCGGTTCGTTCTCCGGGATCGACAGTTCGCCGAGGCCGCAGCGCGGCCCGCTTGCAAGCCAGCGGACGTCGTTCGCGATCTTCATCAGGCTTGCGGCCACCGTTTTCAGCGCGCCGTGCGCGAAGACGAGCGCGTCCGCCGCGGCCATCACTTCGAACTTGTTCGGCGCCGACACGAACGGCACGCCGGTCAGCTTGCCGATCGCAGCCGCGACCTTGCCGGCGAACTGCGGATGCGCGTTGAGGCCGGTGCCGACCGCCGTGCCGCCCTGCGCGAGTTCATACAGATGCGGCAGCGCCGATTTGAGATGCTTCGCGCACTGGTCGAGTTGCGCGACGTAGCCGGAAAACTCCTGGCCGAGCGTGAGCGGCGTCGCGTCCTGCAAGTGCGTGCGGCCGATCTTCACGATGCCGGCGAACGCTTTCGACTTCACGTCGAGGGTGTTGCGCAACGTCTTCAACGCCGGCAACAGATGTTTGACGATGCCGACAGCCGCCGCGATGTGCATCGCCGTCGGGAACACGTCGTTCGAGGACTGCCCGCGGTTCACATCGTCGTTCGGATGCACCTTGCGCGCTTCGCCGCGCTCGCCGCCGAGCAGCTCGCTTGCCCGGTTCGCGATCACTTCGTTGAGGTTCATGTTGCTTTGCGTGCCCGAGCCCGTCTGCCACACGGCAAGCGGAAATTCGTCGGGGTGTTTGCCGGCGATGATTTCATCGGCGGCTTCGATAATGGCGCGGGCTTTCTTTTCGTCGAGCACGCCGAGGCCCTGATTCACTTCCGCTGCCGCACGCTTGATGATGGCGAGCGCGGTGATCAGTTCGGGCGACTGCTTTTCAGTCGAGATCCTGAAGTTCTGCAACGAGCGCTGCGTCTGGGCTCCCCAGAGTTTCGCATCCGGCACGGCAATTTCGCCAAACGTGTCGCGCTCCATCCGTACATCTGCAGTCATGGTCAACTCCACTTGAGAAAGGGTGGTGCGGTGCCGCGTGTCGCGTGTCGCGGCACCGCACGTCAAAGCTGGCTGCCCACTGGCAGCAGCATGAAAATTCCCGTCATCAGATTCCTGTAAAAACCCGCGCCTGGATCCAGGTTCCAGGTGCGCAACCGGCCGTCGACTTCGCCGGTCCAGACAAGGTCGCTAGGCGGCGCGCCTGTTGCCTTGAGCCGCGCAAGCTGCCCGGGCGTGGCGAGCTCCACGCGATAGCTGACCGAAGGCGCCGTTGCATGGTCGAAGATACTCGCCAGCTGATTCGCGAGCGGCGGGCTATGGATCACGAGCACCAGTTCCGTGTTGAGATTCGCGGAGCGCGGATCGAGATTCATCGAGCCGATCACGAGAATCCGCCGGTCGATCACGAAGGTTTTGGCGTGCAGGCTCGCGCGCGAGGTCGAACCGATGAACGTGGTCCGCGAGCGGCCCTGCTCCTGCTGCGGCATGTATTCGTAAAGCTCGACGCCGTGCGCGAGCAACGGCTCACGATATGGACTGTACCCGGCTTGCACGGCGACTGCATCGGTGGCGGCAAGCGAGTTCGTCAGCACGGCGACCCGCACGCCGCGCGCGGTGAGCGCGCCGAGCGCCTTGACGCCGGCATCGTGCGGCACGAAGTAGGGCGAGGTGATCAGCAGTTCTTTTTGCGCCGCGTTCGCCAGCGCTATGACGCGCTCCAGCGGCGGGCTTTTGTAGTCGGGCGAAGGATGCGTGATCTTCTCAGGCGTGTCGGCCTTGAATTCGGCTTGTGCCCATGTGAGCCCGAGTTCGTCCTTCTGGATCTGCAACGCGAGCGGGGTGGCGTTGAGCGGTTTCGCGTTGTACGGGTCGGCATTGGCGCGCCAGTGCGCGCGCAGTTCGTTGCGCATCCTGTCGAGATCGGCGGCGTCGAATTTCTGCTTGTTGAGCGCGCGTAACGGGTACGAGGCGCTACTGTTCCAGTACGCGTCGAAGCTGGCCGAAATATCATTCGTGACCGGGCCCGCCGCGAGCACGTCGATGTCGCGGAACTGCAGCGTTTCGCTCGCGCTGAAGTATTCGTCGCCGAGATTGCGGCCGCCGACGATCGCGAGCTGGTTGTCCGCGATCATGGCCTTGTTGTGCATGCGCCGCGTGAAATGGCCGATCTGGGTCAACACGTTGCTCGTGCGCTCGTAGAAGCTTTCCTGCGCGGAACCGAACGGATTGAAGACGCGGATTGCGATGTTGTCGTGAGAATTGAGCGCGGCCATCACGCGATCGATGTCCTTGAAATTCAGGTCGTCGACCAGCATGCGCACGCGCACGCCGTTGTCGGCCGCGTAGAGCGCGGCGCCGAGCAGCAGCTTGCCCGTGGTGTCCTCGTTCGCGATGTAGTACTGCATGTCGAGCGTCTTCGTCGCGGCGCGCGCGAGCGCGATGCGCATCTGCAACGCATCGGTGCCGCTCGCCAGCACGCGGAAGCCGGATTCACCGGGATGCGTGCGTTCGAGCGGGGCGAGCGCCGCGCCGAGCACGGTGGGTTCCGACGCCGGCAGCGCGTGCGTGATGTCGCGATGAAGATCGGTCGCCGGGGGGCGCGTCGCGCAACCGCTGACGAGCGCAAGGACCGTACACGCGAATGCGAGGCGCAGGCAGGCAGCCCACGCGACGTAAATATCGTGAAGCCGAACGCTGTTCTTTCTGCTGTTGTATCCCGGCACCTTCGCTTTCTCCCTGTGAAACGGCTGCCACCGCCCGGCAACTGGCGTACCGGGCGTCACCACCGCAGCCTGAAAAGCATTCTAAGGGAATCGGGCGGGCAGGCCGACTCGGCCATTCGGCATATTGTTCGCGTCGACGCATGGCTTCAGAATGCGTGAACGCGTCGGGCGGACGGGGTGGTCGGAGTTGTGACGGATACGTCACGGGAACGCTGGGGAGGGACGAAATCGAAGGGTAAAGCGGAAGGGGTAACGGAGGACGTGGAGACGGCGACAAACACACGGCAACGGGCTTGAGAGGCCGCCGCCGTGTGCGCGCGGTCATCGGGACGATGACCGCGAATGTCGGGTTACGACGCGCGCTGGCTGCGCCCGGGCGTGAGCGGGGCGGCGCCGTCGGGATGCGTCGACCCCTTCGCCGGGCGGCCTGCCCAGTAGCCCGCGAGCAGGGATCCCGACAGGTTGTGCCACACCGAGAACAGCGCGCCCGGGAGCGCGGCGATCGGCGTGAAGTACAGCTTGCCGAGCGTGGCGGCAAGGCCGGAGTTCTGCATGCCGACTTCGATGGCGAGCGTGCGGCACACGGCCTCGTCGAAGCCGAGCAGACGGCCGCCCCAGTAACCGCCGAGCAGGCCGATCCCGTTGTGCAGCACGACGCCGAGCATCACCACGAGTCCGACGGACGCGATGCTCTTTTGCGTGCCGCCCACGACTGCCGCGATGATCAACAGAATGGCAACCATCGAAACGAGCGGCAGCACGGGCTCGATTCTGCGCACGAAACGGCCGGACAGATGGTTCACGATCAGGCCGACGACGATCGGCAGTGCGACGATCTGCAGGATGCTCATCAGCATGCCGTGGACGTCGACAACGATCGAGGCGTCGACGTACAGGCGGGTGAGCAGCGGGGTCGCGAACACGCCGACGAGCGTCGACAGCGCGCTGATGGTGACGGACAGCGCGACATCGCCGCGCGCCAGATAGATCATGACGTTCGACGCCGTGCCGCTCGCCACGCTGCCGACGAGCACCATGCCCGCCGTGAGGTCTGGCGGCATGCGCAACGCCTTCGCGATGGCCCACGCGGCAAGCGGCATCACGAGGTAATGCAGCACGATGCCGGCGACGACCGGCGCCGGCCGTGTGAATACACGCTGAAAATCGGCCACCGAGAGCGTGACGCCCATGGCCAGCATGATGATCGTGAGGAGCGTGGTGACGTGCGGGGCGATGGGCGTGACTGACGTCGGCGAAAAATAGGCCGCGAACGAGACGAGCACGGCCCACAGGGGGAAAAGACGGGTAACGCGGGCGAGCATGAAGGATCCTGTTTGCCTGGATTGACGGTAAATACGGCGCCGCTATGTAGCGGGCGCTTATTTTACCGGTCAGCTTCCAGTCAGCCAGGCGTTTCCAGCCGTGTTTTCAGCGTTTACCGGGTAAGTCCTGGGTCGGTCGTGCCGTCGGCACCCGGCGGGCCGGCCGGGGTGCCGGGGCTGGCCGGTACGCGTCGCAGGCTCAGGTAGTGAAAGCGCAGCGTCATCAGCAGCGCCACGCTGGCGAGACCCGCGGCGAGCCCCCACCACAGGCCGCGCGCGCCGAGGCCGAAGTGGAACGCCAGCGTGTAACCGGTCGGAAAGCCGATGCCCCAGTAGCCGAACGCGGCGGCGATCATCGGCACGCGGGTATCTTTCAGGCCGCGCAGGCAGCCGGAGCCGACCGTCTGCATGCCGTCGACGATCTGGAAAATCGCCGCGACGCCAAGCAGGGAAGCGGCGAGCGACACCGTCGAGGCGTTCGCAGGGTCGTCAAGATGCAGATACAGCCCGACGATCGCGTGCGGCGCGAGGATCAGCACGAGGCCCGACAGCATCATGAAGCCGACGCCGAGCGCGATCGCCACGAACCCGGCGTGCCGGGCGGCAAGCGGCTGCCCTGCGCCCGACCAGTAGCCGACCCGCACGTTCGCTGCCTGGCCGATCGCGAGGGGCACCATGAACGCCACCGACGCCACGTTGAGCGCGATCTGGTGCGCGGCGAGCTGGGATTCGCCGAGCAGGCCGACCATCAGGCCGGTCGCGAGAAAAAGCGTCGACTCGACGCCGTAAGTGATCGCAACGGGCCAGCCGATGCCGAACAGCTCGCCCATGAGCGGCATCTGCGGGCGCGTCGCCGTCACGAAATGGCGATATCGCGGGCGCAGGTGCAGAAGCGCCATCAGGATGAGCGCCGTCAGCCATACCGTGATGGTCGTCGCCGCGGCCGAGCCGAGAAAGCCGAGCCTCGGCAGGCCATACGCGCCGTGGATCAGTCCGTAGTTGAGGAACGCGTTGACGCCCACACCGCCAATCGACACCCAGAGCAGGCGTTTCGCGGCGCCGATCGCGGGCAGGAACGAGCGCATCAGGCCGATCCCGATCAGGCTTGCAGGCGTGCCCCAGCGCAGCATCGCGCAGTATTCGCCGACGTTATGGGCGAGCAGCGTGGGCTCGCCGAATGCGAGCAGGATCGGCCGCGCGAACGACAGCAGCGCGAACGCCGGCACCGCCAGCAGGATCGAGAGCAGGAAGCCGGTCCAGTAGATATGCGGCACGCGGTCTTCCGCCTGCGCGCCGCGCGCGTGCGCGACGCTCACGCTGACGGACGTCAGCACGCCCTGCAGCAGCGTCACGACGACGAAGAACAGGTTCGCGCCGAGGCCGCCGGCCGCGAGCGCGTCGGGGCCGAGCGAGCCGAGCAGGACGGTATCGGTGACGCCCATCGCCATCTGCGAAAGCTGGGCGATGGCAAGCGGGGCGGCGAGGCGGGCGGTATCGGCGGCATGCCGCGACAGCGACGGTTGCGCTGCGCTGACGTGGGAAAAACCGGGTTGGGTCATGAACGGGGAGCGGCGCGCGGAACGCGGTCCGCGCCGTTTTCTTCTAAAAGAGACAGCTTATTGGGAAGCCGTGCCGCTGTCGATCAAGAAGCACCTTGCTGGTGCGATTTCTTTCGCTAACCTTCGTGGACGGCGATGCGCGTGTCGCCCAGCAGCACCACCTGGCCCGCGCGGATCTTGCAGGTCTTGCGCGTTTCGACCTGGCCGTCGACGGTCACCGCGCCGGACGCGACGATCACTTTCGCCGAGCCGCCACTGTCGGCCAGACCCGTGATCTTGAGCAGGTTGTGCAGTTCGACGTAGTCGCCGGTCAGCGTGAAATCGAGGTTGGGCATGGCGTGCGCCGGTTGGAATGCGACAAAAGGAAAGGGCTCGAATCATAAGCCAGAAGTGCCATGAGCGCACTCCGTGTGTCCGGGCCGTTTTCGTTTGAGCGCGGCCTGAAATTCAGCACGTCAC
Source organism: Paraburkholderia sartisoli (assembly GCF_900107685.1). Classification (GTDB taxonomy): domain Bacteria; phylum Pseudomonadota; class Gammaproteobacteria; order Burkholderiales; family Burkholderiaceae; genus Paraburkholderia; species Paraburkholderia sartisoli. The sequence goes on from NZ_FNRQ01000001.1 coordinate 819,244, forward strand.
GCTACCGCTGCCAGCGCCGGCGCTCCACGGCAATAAAGCCGGAAAGGGTGCTTGTCGCCGTGGGTTGTATGGATATACAGTATGCGTCGCCCCGTCACCTTGCGTTCCCGACCACTGTGCTCTCCGTCGCCGATTCTCCGTCATCCGATGCCGCCGCCTGGCTCGCGAAGCTCAACGAAGCCCAGCGCGAGGCCGTCGAATTTGGCGCGGACGATCCCGGGCAGCCGCCCGGCGCGCTGCTGGTGATTGCCGGCGCGGGTTCCGGCAAGACGAATACCCTTGCGCATCGCGTCGCGTACCTGGTGGTAAAGGGCGCCGACCCGCGCCGCATCCTGCTGCTCACGTTCTCGCGCCGCGCCGCGCAGGAAATGACCCGGCGCGTCACGCGCATCGCCGGCGCCGCGCCCGGCGCGCGGGCGGCGCTCGTGCAGGGCCTCACGTGGTCGGGCACGTTCCACAGCGTCGGCGCGCGTCTGCTGCGCGAATACGCCGACCTCATCGGCCTGTCGCCCACCTTCACGATCAACGATCGCGAAGACTCCGCCGATCTGATGAACCTCGTGCGTCACGAACTCGGATTGTCGGCAAAGGAGAAGCGGTTTCCGTCGAAGAACACCTGCTTTTCGATCTATTCGCGCGTCGTGAACACCGGCGCTTCGCTTGCCGGGGTGCTCGATACCGCGTTTCCGTGGTGTCGCGAATGGGAAGCCGACCTGCGCGCGCTCTTTGCCGCGTACGTCGCGGCCAAGCAGGCGCAGGGCGTGCTCGATTACGACGACTTGCTGCTCTACTGGTCGCACATGGCGGCGGAGCCGTCGATCGCGGCCGACCTGTCGGGGCGTTTCGATCATGTGCTCGTCGACGAATACCAGGACACCAATCGCCTGCAGGCGTCGATCCTGCTCGGCATCAAGCCGGACGGGCGCGGCCTGACGGTTGTCGGCGACGACGCGCAGTCCATCTATTCGTTTCGCGGCGCGACGGTGCGCAACATCCTCGATTTTCCGGCGCACTTCGATCCGCCGGCGAAACAGGTCACGCTCGAGCGCAACTATCGTTCGACGCAGCCGATTCTTGTCGCGTCGAACGCCGTCATCGATCTTGCCGCCGAGCGCTTCACGAAGAACCTGTGGACCGATCGCGCGTCGGCGCAGCGCCCGCGTCTTGTCACCGTCGCCGATGAAGTCGATCAGGCGCGCTACGTGGTCGAGAAAGTGCTGGAGGCGCGCGAGGACGGCATGAAGCTGAAATCGCAGGCCGTCCTGTTCCGGGCCGCCCATCACAGCGCGACGCTCGAAATCGAACTGACCCGGCGCAACATTCCGTTCGTCAAGTTCGGCGGGCTCAAATTCCTCGATTCGGTCCATGTGAAGGACGTCCTCGCCGTATTGCGCTGGGCGGAAAATCCGCGCGACCGGGTGGCGGGTTTTCGCGTCGTCCAGCTGATGCCTGGCATCGGGCCGGCAACGGCCGCGCGTGTGCTCGATCAGGTCGCCGAACGCGCCAGCGCGGCGACGCCGGAAGAGGCGGACACAGCCGCCGGGCTGTGTCGTCACACGCAACCCACAGCGGGCGCGCTCGCGTCGTTCACGCCACCGGCCCGCGCGGCGCAGGACTGGCAACCGTTCGTCGAACTGATGTCGCAGGTGTGTGGGCGCCAGTCGGCCTGGCCGGCGGAGTTCGAACTGATCCGCCGCTGGTACGAGCCGCATCTGGAGCGCAATCACGAGGACGCCTCGATCCGTCAGGGCGATCTGCTGCAGATGGAAAGCATCGCGGGGACGTACGCGTCGCGCGAGCGCTTTCTGACCGAACTGACGCTCGATCCGCCCGACGCCACCAGCGACGAATCCGGCGTGCCGCTGATCGACGAAGACTATTTAATCCTCTCGACGATCCATTCGGCGAAAGGGCAGGAGTGGCGCAACGTGTTCGTGCTGAATGGCGTCGACGGCTGCATTCCGTCGGATCTCGCGACGGGCAGCGACGCCGAACTCGATGAAGAGCGGCGCCTGCTCTATGTCGCGATGACGCGCGCAAAGGAAGACCTGCATATCGTCGTGCCGCAGCGCTTCTACGTACACAACCAGACGCAGCTCGGCGATCGTCACGTGTGGGCGCAGCGTACGCGGTTCATTCCGGCGCATCTGCTGCCGCTCTTCGACGCGCACGCATGGCCGCATGTGCCGGTGCCCGCCGCGCCGACGGCCGCCGGGCTTGCGGCGGCGGCCCACGCGAAGATCGAGATCGCGGCGAAGCTGAGAAAGATGTGGGATTGAGCGGCGCGAGCGCGTGACCGGCGCGAGCCTTTGGTGGCTCAGCAGTAAAAAACCCGGCGCGCGGTCACTCTTAGCGCGACTGCCGTTGCTGGGTGCGCGGCGGCGGGGTGAAGATACTGCGCAGCCATGCGGCGAGCCGCGTGAACATGTCGTACGGCTCTTCGACGAAAATATCCGGCTTCAGAAGGCGCAGGTATTCCATGATCTGCTGCGCTTCCTGCTTCTGGAACGAGCCGTGTGAAATGCCGAGCCGCAGCAGTCCGCGCAGTTCGCCCAGCTTTTCGCGCGCCATGCTGCCAACGCTCGTTTCGCAGCCGATCTTCGCTTCGTACACGCGCTGGCGCAGCGATTCCGCAAGCCGCCACGCGGGCGTCTGCATCGTTTCTTCGAGTGTCTGGATGTCCTGCGCCGCCGACTTGATCTGCGCGGCGAGCGGATCGACCAGCGTCGGGTCGCCCTGTGCCTCGCTGACGATCGCCGTCGCCCAGTCGCGACACTGCTTTGCAAGCTCTTCGGGCGTCCATTCGGAGCGCGCCGCGAAACCGAAGCCGAATTCGGTCGCCTGACGCATCAGGATCGCGACGACGTCGGGGAATTCCTTGTCGAGCGTGCGCTTGGCCCATGCGTACTGGCCGCCCTGCAACATGCGCTGCACCGCGTGCTCCGTCAGCGGGACCATGTTGTCCAGCAGCTTGGCGCGCAGGAAATCCTCGAACGAAGGCGTCGCGAACTGCGGATCGAGCTTCAGCGACACGCGCAGAAACGCCTCGAAATCCTTGCGCAACGACGCAATGGTTTCGTCTTTCAGCGAAAGGGTGATGTGACCCATATCTTCCTGTCCCGAGTGGTCGTCCCGCGCTGCGTCTGTCTGGCGTCGCCGGCGGCTCGCCGATGAGCGATCCGCCAGACACATTGCACGGCTGGTCCCTGTTTTCTGGCGAAACCGGCGATCGCGCCGGTTCGGCAAGGGGACGTCGACTGTTTATCGGCGGAAGTCGCCAAAACTTGAGCCGGATCGATGGAGGAGGGCCACGAGACAAGGCGGGGCGGTCTGGCCCCGATGTAGCGGCGGACTCCACGGGGTGCTGCCGGGACGGTGGCGTAAAGGCAGGCGGTGTGGATTGGCGAAAAGCGCCAGGGCGCGGTCGGGGAGTGGAGACTGTCGGTGCCCCTGCCCTTGCCCGCGCCCCTGCCCGCGCCGCCAGAGCAACGCGCACCGCAACTATCCCAGCACGACGCCTTGCCACAAAAAGAAAACAGCCAGCCCGACGGCGATCGTCAGAAGCGGCCGGCGCGTGAGTGCGCTCACGAGGACGGCGGCCAGCGCGCCGACCAGCTGCGGATTGCGCCATGTCAGCTCCGCGCCGCCGCCGTGGGGCGACACGGCCATCGGCACGATGATGGCGGTCAGGACGGTGACCGGCACGAACCCGAGCGCGGCGCGTACGAGCGGCGGAAACACCAGCCGGTCGCCGACGAGGAAAACCGTCGTGCGGATGAGCCAGGTGATCAGCGCCATGCCGAGAATGATCAGGACGTAGCTCATTGCGAGGCCTCCGCGGTGCGCTGGCGCTGACGCTGTATTTCCGGCCGCGACAGCGCCGCGCCGATCGCGACGCCCGCGATCACGGCGCCGAGCAGGCCGAGCTTGTACGGCCAGGCCTGCCAGAAAAAGGCGAGCGCGCCCGCGGTCGCGGCCGCGGCGATGTAGCGGAACGCGATGAGCTGCGGCACGACGATCGCGATGAACGTCGCGACCATCGCGAAATCGAGTCCGAGCGACTGCAGGCCGGGAAACGCCGCGCCGAACAGCAGGCCCACGAGCGTCCAGATCTGCCAGTTGACGTACATCGAGACGCCGGAGCCCAGAAAATGCCACGGGCCGACTTCGCCTGGCGCGTGACGCCGGTAGTGCGTCCACGCGACGGCGAACACTTCGTCGGTGAGCAGGCTGCCGAGCACGACGCGCCAGCGCAGCGGCAGATGCGCGACGTACGGCGCAAGCGTCGCGCTGTAGAGGACGTGGCGCAGGTTCACGACGAACGTCGTCGCCCACAGCACGATGAAGCTCGCGTTGCCCGCCATGAGACCGACCGCGATGAACTGCGCCGACCCGGCGAACACGGCGAGCGACATCAGCTGCCCATGCCACAGGTGCAGCGGCCCCGACGTGACGAGCGTGCCGAAAATGACGCCGAACGGCGCGGCGCCGACCATCATGGGGATCGTGTCGCGTGTACCCGCGACGAATTCACTGAAACGGCTGGGCTGGCTCAATCTGACTTCTCCTTTGAACACGGAGCGTAGTCGTCGTGGGCGGAATGGGCTTGTACGTTCTTGCTACGGGCGGTGCGTGCCGCGTTTCAAAGGGCGGGGGATGGACGCGCCAGACGCCACCCGGGCCGTTCACGCCGACTGCCAGCGCCCCGGCGGCACGCCGAACATGCGCCGGAAATGGCGTGTGAAATGGCTCTGGTCGGTGAAGCCGCTGGCGGCCGCGACGTCCGCGACCGACGCGCCCGCCCGCAGCGGGCCCAGCGCGCGTTGCAGCCGGATCTGGTTGCGCCACGCGTGGGGCGGCATGCCGGTCGCCTGCGCGAAGAGCCGCGCGGCGTGAAAGGGCGACAGCCCGACGGCGCTCGCCAGATCCGACAGTTGCACCGGCGCCGCGAGGTCGGCGCCCAGCCGCGCCTGCATTCTGGCGACACGCGGATCGTTCGCCGCGATCCGTTGCGTTTCGGGCCGCGTGCTGCCGTAGCGGGCGAGCAGCGTCGACAACGCGTCGATCATCGCGGTTTCGGCCGCGAGCAGGTCGTCGCCGGCTTCCATCAGCCGGTGCGCGTGCCGCAGGCGGTACGCGAGATCGCGGTCGCGAATCACGCCCGGATCGAACCACGGCAACGGTTGTGGCCTTCCGGCGAGGTCGTCGGCGATTCTCTGGAGGAAGTCGACGGGTGCATACATCACGCGATAGCGCCAGCCCGCGTCGACGGCCCGGGAGCCGGTGTGCAGCTCGCCGGGATTGATGACCGGCACGCTGCCCGCCTCGGCGACATGAGTCGAACCGCGATAACGGTAGGTTTCCGCGCCCGCCTCGATCACCGGAATCGCGTACGCGTCGTGCCAGTGCGGCGTGAATTCCTGGTCGTAATACTCGGCCGTCAGCATCTCCGCGCCGGGGATGAGCGGCGTGCGCCAGTAGCGGGGGCAATCGCGAAAGCGGGTGGAAGAACCGGTCGAAGTCATGAGCAAAGTCCAGCTGGACCCATCAGTCTAGCGCGAGCGCTCATTCGATGGGTCGGCTTGTTACCTGACCGGAATGGTCGTGCCCGCCGGCATCGGCACGGCCGTGACGCTGTTTTTCGCGCTGCCCGTGGCGACGCGGTCGCTGTACGTCAGATACACGAGCGTATTGCGCTTCGGATCGACGACCCGCACCACATGCAGCGTCTTGAAGACGAGCGACATGCGTTCGGAAAACACATCCGACTGCCGCCTGAGCGGCCCGTTGAAATGGATCGCGCCGACCTGGCGGCAGGCGATCGACGCCTCGGTCGGATCTTCCGCGATGCCAAGCGTCCCCTTGATGCCGCCCGTGCGCGCCCGCGATACGTAGCAGGTGATGCCGGTCACGTCCGGATCGTCATACGCCTCGACCACCACGCGATCGGAGCCCGTCAGATGAAAGTTCGTGTTGACGCTGCCGACTTCCTCGCCGTGCGCGAGCGGCGCGACTCCGGCCAGCCATGCCGCCGATACGACGGCCATGAACGACATCCGCAACCAAGTATGTGTCATCGCAATTCCATCAAAAAACCGTCATCGTATACCGGCGGGCCGACGTGCGGACGAGGTTTGACAGTGTCTTGCGTCCCTCTTATATTTCATGGTCAGACCAACTTTACCCATTGCGACAGGTGTGGATATTCCACATCGCCGTCGCGCGACGTTCCCCATCACCCGTCTGGTTTACCCATGAAAGTCGCGCTGTTCATTCCCTGTTTCATCGATGCGTTCTACCCGGAAGTCGGCATTGCGACGCTCGAACTGCTCGAGCGTTTCGGCATCGACGTCGACTATCCGCAGGACCAGACCTGCTGCGGCCAGCCGATGGGCAACAGCGGCGCGCAGGTCGACGCGGCCGGCACCGAGCGCGTGTTCGCCCGCAACTTCGCGGGCTACGACTACATCGTCGGGCCATCGGCGAGCTGCGTTCATCATGTGCGCGAACACTTCATCGCCATCGAGCAGACCGGCGAAGTCTCGAAGGTGCGGGCCGGTGCCTGTGAGCTCGTCGAGTTCCTGCACGACGTGGTCGGCGTGCGGGAATTTCCGTGGGCCGAGTTTCCGCACCGCGTCGGGTTGCACAACAGTTGCAGCGCGTTGCGGCATCTGCATCAGGGGTCGGTTTCGGAGATCGCCGGCATGCCGTTTTCGAAAGCGCGCGCGCTGCTGCAGGGCGTGAAGGGCATCGAGTTCGTGAGCCCCGCGCGGCCCGACGAATGCTGCGGGTTCGGCGGCACGTTCTCGGTGACCGAAGAGGCCGTCTCCGTTCGCATGGGGCAGGACAAGGTGCGCGATCATCTGGGCGCGGGCGCGCAGTACATCGTGTCGGGCGATATGTCGTGCCTGATGCATCAACAGGGATGCGCCGAGCGGATGAAGGCGGATGCCCGTTTCATCCATATCGCGCAGGTGCTGAACGGAGCCCGCGAATGAAGCGCATCGATCACGCGAAGGCGGCTGGCGACTTCATCGCGAAGTCGGATCACGTCGCGTTTCACGACAAACGGCTGTGGGATCTGCGCGAGAAGCGCGATGCGCAGGCACACGGCATCGCCGAATGGGAGACGATGCGCGAACTCGCTTCGGGCATCAAGGAACACGCACTGTCGCATCTGTCGTCGTATCTCGAACAGTTCGCGGATGCGGCCGCGGCCAACGGCGTCGTCGTTCACTGGGCGGCGAACGCGGAAGAGCACAACGAGATCGTCTACCGGCTGATGTCGGAGCGCGGCATGACGGCGCTCGTCAAGAGCAAGTCGATGCTCACGGACGAATGCGCGATGCGCGACTATCTGGAGCCGCGCGGCATCACGGTGATGGAAACCGATCTCGGCGAGCGCATCCAGCAACTCGATCATCAGGACCCGAGCCACATGGTCGTGCCCGCGGTCCACAAGCTGCGCGGCGACGTGGCGGACCTGTTTGGCCGCACGATCGGCACCGATCCGGAGAACAGCGACATCCACTATCTCGCCGAAAGCCAGCGCATGGACACGCGTCCGTACTTCGTGCGCGAGAAGACCGCCGGCATGACCGGCTGCAACTTCGCGATCGCGGAGACGGGCACGGTGGTCGTCTGCACGAACGAGGGCAACGCGGACCTGTCGGCCAATGTGCCGCCGCTGCATATCGCTTCGATCGGCATCGAGAAAATCATTCCGCGGATTTCCGATCTTGGCGTGTTCGTGCGGATGCTCTCGCGCAGCGCGCTTGGCTCGCCAATCACGCAGTACACGTCGCACTTTCGCGCGCCGCGGCCGGGCACGGAGATGCATTTCATCCTCGTCGACCATGGCCGTATCGAGCGGCTCGCGATGGAGGACTTCTGGTATTCGCTGAAGTGCATCCGCTGCGGCGCCTGTATGAATACGTGTCCGGTGTACCGGCGCAGCGGCGGGCTCTCGTATGGCGGCACGTACTCGGGGCCGATCGGCGCGATCATCAACCCGACGTTCGACCTGAAGCGCTATAGCGCGCTGCCGTTCGCGTCGACACTGAATGGCAGTTGCACGAACGTGTGCCCGGTGAAGATCAATATCCACGAGCAGATCTATAAATGGCGCGAAGTGATCGCGGTGCGCCATGAAGTGCCGTTCGTGAAGAAGGAAGTGCTGAAGATGGCGGGGCGGCTGCTCGCGAGCCCAACGCTGTATCGCGCGACGATCGCGTCGCTGGGCGGCGCGCTGCGGCACCTGCCGAATTTCGTGCTGTATAACCCGCTCAACATCTGGGGCCGGCAACGTGAATTGCCGGACGCGCCGACCGTGACTTTCCACGAGTGGTACAAAAAGAATCGCGGAGGCCGTGATGGCAACGCGTGACGATTTCCTCGCGCGGGTGCGCGCGGCGCAGCCTCCGGGACGGCCGCTACCCGACGTGCCGCTGTTCGCTTCGCCCGGCGGCGACCTGCGTGAGCGTTTCACCGCGGCGCTTGGCTTGATGGGTGGAACCTGCGTCGAGGCGGCAACGGCCGCGGACGTGCGCGCGCTGCTCGACGCGCGTTTCGGCGCTGATGCCGTGATCTGCAGCGCGACGCCCGAAGTGCAGGGCACGCGCGCGATGGACGCGGACACGCCACCGGCTTCGCTCGAGGACGTTGAGGTGGGCGTCGTGCGGGCGCGCTTCGGGGTCGCGGAAACCGGCTCGGTCTGGTTCAGCGAAAAAGAGTATGGGGTGAACGCGCTGGGCTATCTGGCGCAGCATCTCGTCGTGCTGCTCGACCCGACGCGGATCGTCGACGGATTGCAGGACGTCTACCGTCGGCCGGATTTTCGCGATGCGCGCTATGCGGTGCTCGTGACCGGTCCGTCGGCGACGGCGGATATCGAAGGCGTGCTGATTCGCGGCGCGCAGGGCGTGCGGTCGCTGACGGTGGTGTGGCTTGGGGAGCGTGCGGCGGGCTGACCGGTCTGGCTGCCGCGCGGAAGCGGCGGCCGTGAAACGCACGGAAGGCACAAGAGGAATGCAGAAACAAAAAACAAAAAGGCCCGCAAAAAATGCGGGCCTTCGAAATTCTTGGCTCCCCGACCTGGGCTCGAACCAGGGACCTACGGATTAACAGTCCGGCGCTCTACCAACTGAGCTATCGGGGAACAGCAGTACAACCTTGTTGCTGCGATGCTACTTTACGTAAAAAAGCCCGTTATGGTTAACGGGCCTTTGCAATTCTTGGCTCCCCGACCTGGGCTCGAACCAGGGACCTACGGATTAACAGTCCGGCGCTCTACCAACTGAGCTATCGGGGAACAAAAAGCAGAGAAGCGAAATTGTATGGGGTGCTTCAGGGCCTGTCAATAGCTTTTGCTTATCCCGGTCGCGCTTCCACCATGCGTGGGGCGCGGCGCACCGGGGCGCAGACCCGCGCCGCTCAACGCTCGAGCAACGCCAGTTTTTCTTTCACGTCCTTGAATTCGTCGGCTTCCGGCAGCGGCGCCCTGGTCTTCGTGATGCTCGGCCAGCCCTTCGCGAGGTCGGCGTTCAACGGGATGAAATCCTGCTGGTCGCCCGGCACGTCTTCTTCGGCATAGATCGCGTTCACCGGGCATTCGGCGACGCAAACAGCACAGTCGATGCACTCATCGGGGTCGATCGCGAGGAAGTTGGGACCTTCGCGAAAGCAGTCCACCGGGCACACATCGACGCAGTCGGTATAGCGGCACTTGATGCAGCTTTCGGTCACAACGTGAGTCATTCAGGCAGCTCCTGCATGCGGTATCTGGGGAGGCGAAACGAGGCGAAACGCCAAAAGCGCTATTGTAGCGTAACGTCAAGAGCCGTATAGGCTGGCGGGCAATAGGGGTTTATATCGTTTCGTGATTAGTTTATGGAGCGCAGCGGCTGTCACTGGCGCGAAGCCGCGCCAGTGACCAGACGCTGGCCGTCCGGCAGAGGCCCTTCGGCCCGTGTGGCGGCGCGCATTCGGGTAACATGCGACAGGTCGGTCCGTTCGGGGCATACCGGCTTACGAGGCGCCTCTTGCGACCTTCTCCGATTATTGGCAGTCCGGTTTGCACAACATGATTATTAATTCGCTGCTCGATACTGATCTGTACAAGTTCACGATGATGCAGGTCGTTCTGCATCATTTCCCCGCTGCGAATGTGGAATACCGGTTCCGCTGCCGGACGCCGGACGTCGACCTGGTGCCGTATATCGATGAAATCCGCGATGAGGTTCGCCAGCTGTGCCATCTGCGTTTCTCGGACGACGAGCTCGATTACCTGCGGCGCATGCGCTTCATCAAGGGCGACTTCATCGAGTTTCTCGCGCTTTTCCATCTGGGCGAAAAATACATTTCGATCAAGCCATCGGAGAAGGGAAACGGCGAGATCGACATCGAAATCAAGGGGCCGTGGCTGCATACGATCCTCTTTGAGATTCCGATGCTCGCGATCGTCAACGAGGTGTATTTCCGCAATACGCAGCAAAAGCCGGATTACTCGGAAGGGCGCGAGCGTCTGCGCGAGAAGATCCAGCTGCTGGGCGCGCGCCCGGAATTCTCCGAATGCAAGATCGCGGATTACGGCACGCGGCGCCGCTTTTCGAAGCAGTGGCATGAAGAGGTGATCCTCACGCTGAAGGACGGTCTCGGCGAGCAGTTCGCGGGCACGAGTAACGTGTTCTACGCGTTCAAGCATGGCCTGACGCCGCTCGGCACGATGGCGCATGAATACCTGCAGGCCTGTCAGGCGCTCGGGCCGCGGCTGCGCGATTCGCAGATCTTCGGCTTCGAGATGTGGGCGAAGGAATATCGCGGCGATCTGGGTATCGCGCTCTCTGACGTGTACGGCATGCAGGCGTTCCTGCGCGACTTCGATATGTACTTCTGCAAGCTGTTCGACGGCGCGCGCCACGATTCGGGCGATCCGTTCGACTGGGGCGAACGCCTGCTGAAGCACTACGAGGCGAACCGCTGCGACCCGCGCACGAAGGTCCTCGTGTTCTCCGATGCGCTCGATATCCCGAAGGTGCTCCAGCTGTACGAACAGTTCCGCGGGCGCTGCAAGCTCGCGTTCGGCGTCGGCACGAACCTCACCAACGATCTCGGTTATAACCCGCTGCAGATCGTGATCAAGATGGTCCGCTGCAATGGTCAGCCCGTCGCGAAACTCTCCGATTCGCCGGGCAAGAACATGTGCGACGACAAGGCCTATCTCGCCTATCTGCGGCAGGTGTTCGGTATCGAATCGCCCGTGGAAGACGCCGGGAAGTAACGCAACGTCGACGTGCGTGAACATGGCCATCCGGCCAGGTGTTCGCGCGAGGGGCGGCCGGTATAATTCTCCCGATACCGCAAGGTCATGGTCATCGTCACGAGGATTGCACATGGACACATCGGTTGCCCGTCGCAACATTCTGGCTCGCATCCGCGCAGCGCAGGGCCGTTCAGCCGAGTCTGCCGCGTCCGAACGCGAGGCCGTCGCAGACTATCTCGCACGCCATCCTGAAGGTCCGCGGCCGCCCATGCCGGATGACCTCGTCGCGCGCTTTGTCGATGAAGCACGCAAAATGTCGACCACCGTCGAAGAAGTCGCGACGTTGAGCGACGTGCCCGCGGCTGCGCATCGCTATCTGCTGGAGCGCGAGCTTCCAGTGCAGGCCGTCGCGTGGGAGACGCTGCGCGAACTCGCGTGGGCTGATGCCGGTATCGCAGTCGAATTTCGCAAGCCGGGGAACCTCGACCCCGTCGGCATCACGGGCTGCTTCTGCGCGACGGCCGAGACCGGTACGCTGGTACTGCTGTCGGGACCGCAGACGTACTCATCCGCGGGTCTGTTGCCAGAAACACATATCGCGATCGTGCCTGCATCGCGCATTGTCGCGGGTCAGGAAGATGCGTTCAGCCTGATCCGTGCCGAACGCGGCGAGTTGCCGCGTGCGGTCAATTTTGTTTCCGGTCCTTCGCGTACCGGCGATATCGAACAGACCATCGTGCTTGGCGCACACGGCCCGTACCGGGTTCATGCGATCGTCGTCCGTGGCGCGTGAAGCGCAGCGCGACCGGTCGCGCGCTTCAATTCCGGATGCCTCGATGAAACGACATACCGCGTCGCGCGCGCGCATGGCGCTTGTTGCGTTGCTGGTGGCCATGTGCCCGCAACTCGCCGCTGCGGCCACACTCGACGGCGCAACGCTTTCCGCGTTATGGGGCGTGCCGTTTGCGGGCATGCTGCTTTCGATCGCGGTCTTCCCGCTAGTCGCGTCGGCGTTCTGGCATCACCACTTCGGCAAGATCTCGGCGGCGTGGGCGGCGCTGTTTCTGGTTCCGTTCGGCATCGCTTTCGGCGCGGATGTGGCGTTCGGCACGTTCGTACATGCGCTCTTCGAGGAATACATTCCGTTCATCGTGCTGCTGACCGCGCTCTATACGGTGGCGGGCGGCATTTGCGTACGCGGGAACCTGCATGGCTCGCCCCGTCTCAATACGGGCATTCTCGCGCTCGGCACCGTGCTCGCCAGCATCATGGGCACGACGGGCGCGGCGATGCTGCTGATTCGCCCGCTTTTACGCGCGAACGACAATCGCAGGCATGTGGTTCACGTCGTGGTGTTCTTCATCTTTCTGGTCGCGAATGCGGGTGGCTCGCTGTCGCCGCTGGGCGACCCGCCGCTCTTCCTCGGTTTTCTCAACGGCGTGAGCTTTTTCTGGACGACGACGCATCTCGCATTGCCGATGCTGTTCATCTGCGTGGTGCTGCTCGCCATCTTTTACGCGCTCGATTCGTATTACTTCCGCCATCGCGAAGAGTCGCGCACGCCGTTTCTGGATCCGACGCCCGATTCCGCGCCGTTCGGTCTCGAAGGCAAGATCAACTTCGTGCTGCTCGGCGCGGTGATCGGGCTCGTGCTGATGAGCGGCCTGTGGAAGCCGGGTGTCGAATTCGATCTGTCCGGCACGCACGTCGCGCTGCAAAACGCGGTTCGCGACGTGGCGCTGATCGTCGTGACGCTCGTGTCGCTCGCCATCACGCCGCGCGCCGCGCGCGAAGGCAACGATTTCAACTGGGCGCCCATCGAGGAGGTGGCGAAACTGTTCGCCGGCATCTTCGTGACGATCGCGCCGGTGATCGTGATCCTGCGCGCGGGCCAGGACGGCGCGTTCGCGGGCATCGTGCATCTCGTCAACGACGCGTCGGGCCAGCCGCACGCCGCGATGTATTTCTGGGCGACCGGCATCCTGTCGTCGTTCCTCGACAACGCACCAACCTATCTGGTGTTTTTCAACCTGGCTGGCGGAGATGCGCATACGCTCATGACCACGGGCGCCACGACGCTCGCGGCCATTTCGGCGGGCGCGGTGTTCATGGGCGCGAACAGCTATATCGGCAACGCGCCGAATTTCATGGTCAAGGCGATCGCGGAATCGCGCGGCGTGCGCATGCCGAGCTTTTTCGCGTACCTTGGCTGGGCGCTGGTCGTGTTGATGCCGGTGTTCCTCGTGAGCACATGGCTGTTTTTCTGACCGAATAGAAACGTAACGAGGCCAGTGCCGCGTGCGGACGGCGCGGGCGGCAACTCCGGAGAATGACAATGCAGAAGATTCTTGTGGCACGTCCGATCTTTCCGGACGTGATCGACCGGCTCAAGCAGTATTTCGACGTGGACTGGAACAACGGCGACGTGCTGGGCGCCGACGAACTCACTCGCCGGCTTGCCGATAAAGATGGCGCGCTGACAGCTGGCGACCCGGTCGGCGCATCGACACTTGCCGCCGCACCGCGGCTGCGTGTGGTGGCGAACATGGCCGTCGGCTACAACAACTTCGATATGGCCGCGTTCAATCGCGCGAACGTGCTCGGCACGAACACGCCCGATGTCCTGAACGAGTCGACGGCCGATTTCGGCTGGGCGCTGATGATGGCGGCCGCACGCCGCATCGCGGAATCCGAACACTGGCTGCGCGCGGGTCACTGGCAGAAGTGGAGCTACGACGGTTTCCTCGGCGGCGACGTGTACGGCTCGACACTCGGCGTGATCGGCATGGGGCGCATCGGGCAGGCGCTGGCGCGCCGCGCGCGCGGCTTCAACATGCAGGTGATCTATCACAACCGCTCGCGCGTCGCGGAGCAGATCGAGGCTGAACTGAACGCGCAGTACGTTTCGAAAGAAGAACTGCTGCGCCGTGCCGATCACGTCGTGCTCGTGCTGCCCTATACGAAGGACAGTCATCACACGATCGGCGCGGCCGAGCTTGCCTTGATGAAACCGACGGCGACGCTCACGAATATCGCGCGCGGCGGCATTGTCGACGACGCCGCGCTCGTCGACGCATTGCGCGCGAAGCGCATCGCGGCGGCGGGTCTCGACGTGTACGAAGGCGAGCCGAGGCTCAATCCCGATCTGCTCACCGTCCCGAACGTGGTGCTCACGCCGCACATCGCGAGCGCGACGGAAGCCACGCGTCGCGCCATGGCGAATCTCGCGGCGGACAACCTGATCGCGGCGCTCGGCGAGGGGCCGTGCGCCGGGCAGCCGCCCAATCCGATCAATCCTGAAGTGCTGGGGAAAGCGCGTACATGACCACTCTTTTGCTCGCGGCCGTCGTCATTCTGGCGGTCGCGCTTGTCGTTGCCTTGCTCGTGTTGATGCGCGGCCGCAACGGCGCCGACACGCACGACGCTTTCGCGGAACTCGGCGAGCGGATGACCGACACCGCCGGCGCGCAGGCGCGTGCTTACGAACGGCTCGAACGGGAACTGCGCAGCGAGATCACGGAAACGGCGCGCACGTCGCGGCTGGAACTGGCCGGCGGTTTTTCGCAGTTCCAGACGACGCTCGCGTCGCAGCTCACGAGTATCGCGACGGTCCAGAACAACCAGATCGACGGCTTTGCGCAGCAGCTCGTGAAGCTCACCGAATCGAACGCGCAACAGCTCGAAGCCGTGCGCCAGAGTCTGCAGCAGCAGTCGCTGCAGGCGCGCGAAGAGCAGGGCGTGACGCTCAAGCGCTTCGGCGACACGCTCACGATGCAGCTGTCGCAACTGACCGAGGCGAATGACCGGCGTTTCGCCGAGGTACGCGCGACGATCGAGCAGCGCCTGAAGGACATCGAGGCGAACAACTCGACGAAGCTTGAAGAAATGCGTCGCACGGTCGACGAGAAACTGCACGCGACACTCGAGCAGCGCCTCGGCGAATCGTTCAAGCAGGTCTCCGACCGGCTCGAACAGGTGCATCGAGGGCTGGGCGAGATGCAGACGCTCGCCGCGGGCGTGGGCGATCTCAAGAAGGTGCTGACGAACGTGAAGACGCGCGGCACGTGGGGCGAAGTGCAGCTGGAGGCGCTGCTCGAACAGTTGCTGACCTCCGACCAGTACGCGAAGAACGTCGCCACGATTCCAAAGAGCGGCGATCGCGTGGAGTTCGCGATCAAGCTGCCGGGGCGGCACGATTCCGCCGATGGCGTCGCGATTCCGGTGTGGCTGCCGATCGATGCCAAGTTTCCGCGCGAGGACTACGAGCGGCTGATCGAGGCGCAGGAGCGGGCTGATCCGGTGGCGGTCGAAGACGCGTCGCGCGCGCTAGAAGCGCGTATCCGCGCGGAGGCCAGGACGATCGCGGAAAAGTACGTGTCGCCGCCGCATACCACGGATTTCGCGCTGCTGTTCCTGCCGACCGAAGGGCTGTATGCGGAGATCCTGCGTCGCCCGGGTCTGACCGATCTGTTGCAGCGCGACTACCGCGTGACGATTGCCGGCCCGACCACGCTGACCGCATTGCTAAACAGCCTGCAGATGGGTTTTCGCACGCTGGCGATCGAAAAGCGTTCGAGTGAGGTCTGGCAGGTTCTGGGCGCGGTGAAAACGGAGTTCGGCAAGTTCGGCGACGTGCTGTCGAAAACAAAGGCGCAGCTCGAAACCGTCACGCGTTCGATCGAACAGGCGGAAACGCGCACGCGGGTGATGAACCGCAAGTTGCGCGATGTCGAGGCGTTGCCGGGCGAAGCGGCGAGCGGGCTGCTCGGCGATACGGCCTCAGGCGCGGATGCGGATGAACCGTGAGGTGGGTTTCACGCACGCTGCGCCGGTTGAAGATGCGCAGCGTGTGCAACATGACGAACGCAGGTAACTGCTGCCTGCGGCGGGCCCATCGAAGGAAAACGTCGCTCACCGCACCCCAATGGCGGCACGGCAACGCAATCAACCCGCCTTGATACGCCCAGGCGCGGCCAGCTTTTCGAGCGCGTCGCCCGTGACGCGCACGATGCGCCAGTCGGGCATCACGCTTGCGCCCATCTTCTCGTAGAAATCGATGGCCGGCTGGTTCCAGTCCAGCACGGACCATTCGAAGCGCCCGCACTGACGTTCGACGGCCAGCGCGGCGAGACGCTGCAGTATCGCCGTGCCGAGACCCGTGCCGCGTTGTGACGGCTGCACGTAGAGATCTTCGAGATACAGCCCGCGGCGACCGAGGAACGTCGAAAAATTGTGGAAGAAGAGTGCGAAGCCCACGACACGTCCGTCCGCTTCGGCAACCAGCGCTTCCGACGAAGGCTTTTCGCCGAACAGCGCATCGTGCAGGCCCTCTTCGGTGGCGACGAACAGATGCGTGAGCTTTTCAAATTCGGCCAGCTCGTAGATCAGCGCGAAAATCGCGCCGATGTCGGCGGGCGTCGCCGGGCGGATGGTGGCGGCCATCACGCTTCTTCCGGCGCGTCGGACAGGTGAATCTCGATGCCGCCAAAGCGCGACGCAACCCAGTTATACGCGTGGCACGCGATCCACAGCAGGATGAAACCGAGAATCGCGTTCAGCAGCAGCGCGCTGAACACGGTGCTCAGTTCGACGGAGCCATAGCGGAAGAATGCGACGAGCACGCCCAGCAGCACGATCGGCACGCTGAACGTCAGATAAACCAGAATCAGCGCCTTGGCGGTCTGTCCCGGCGCGATGAAGGAGATCTGCTTTTTCATTTGAATCAAACCCGCTAGTCGTGATGGTTTCGTTGAAATGGGGTGTTCAGACGAGGCCGTCGAACAGCATGATGTCGACAGTGTCGCCTTCATCGATGTCAGATTGCTCATGCGCGAGCATGAGGAAACAGTTCGCTTCGCTCATCGAACTGAGCACGCCGGAGCCTTGCGAACCGGTTGGCGTGACGTGCCACTGGCCGTGCGCATCGCGGGTCGCAACGCCGCGCTGGAATTCCGTGCGGCCAGCGCGCTTGCGGATCGCCTGCGTGCTGGTCGCCGAAATAACCGGCTGTGGCGTAACCGTCGCGCCGGACATCACGATGAGCGCTTCGCGCACGATCTGGTAGAAGGTCACCATCACCGCGACGGGGTTGCCCGGCAGGCCGAAGAAGAGCGCGGGCTGACCGGCGCCAGGCCGGCCGCCGGACCACACGCGGCCAAACGCCAGCGGGCGGCCAGGGCGCATCGCGAGACTCCAGAACGCGACGTCGCCGAACGTGCGCACCAGCTGCTTCGTGAAATCCGCTTCGCCAACCGAGACGCCGCCGGACGTCAGCACGACGTCCGCGCTTTCGGCGGCGTTGCGCAGGGCCGCTTCGAGCGCGGCCGGTTCGTCGCGCACGACGCCGAGATCCAGCGCGGCGATGTTCATCCGGCGCAGCATCGCGAACAGCGTGTGACGGTTGCTGTCGTACACGCAGCCGGGGTCGAGCGGCTCGCCGAGCGAGCGCAGTTCGTCGCCGGTGGAAAAGAACGCGACGCGCAGTCGCCGGCGCACCGGCACTTCGCCGATGCCCAGCGAGGCCAGCAGACCGAGATCGGCTGCGCGCACGATGCGGCCCGCGCGCAGCGCGGGCTGGCCCTGAGCCAGATCTTCTCCGGCGAAGCGGCGATTCGCGCCGCGCGTCAATGCGTTTGCGGCGAAATGAACGGTGTCCGCTTCGCGGGTTACGGCTTCCTGCGGCACGACCGTGTCGCAGCCGGGCGGAATCAGCGCGCCGGTCATCACGCGCACACATTCTCCGGCCGCGACCGGCCGCCCGAACGCATGGCCCGCGAGCGCTTTTCCAGCGACCTGAAGCGAAACGGTACCGGCTTGCGCTTCGAGTGACGCGCCGTCGAACGCGTAGCCGTCCATCGCCGAATTATCGTGTGCGGGCACGTTGATCGGCGAAACGATGTCCTCAGCCAGCACGCGGTCGAGCGCGTCATGCAGCGGTACGCGCTCGACCGCCGCCACCGGGCTCGCCCATTCGCGCACGATCGCCTGAGCCGAGGACACAGGCAGCGCGTGAGGGTCGTACTGGACGATACAACGGGAAAAGTCGTTAAGCGTGGTCATTGGGTGGAGATGCGTCGCGGCCCGGATGCGGATCCGGCGATCGTCTCGTGACGCGTGCGACCGGAGGCGGCTGTAGCCGCTGCACAAGGTCTTATGCCCGTTCGAGATCGGCGAGTTCCCGCAAGGAGTTGGCATTGTAAAACGCGCGCCCGTCGGTAAAGCCGACTTCGACGGTCGTGTGGCGCGCGTACCACGCGCGGACCTTGCGCTCGCCGGCGGCGAGGAAAGCCGCCAGATCGTCGGCCAGCGACGTGCGCAACAGCGCGACAACGGGGTGCAGGACGCTTTCACCGTTCGCGTCGCGGGTCGTGACGGTGGCGATATCGGCGGCGTTCGCGTCGAGCGCGTCGACCAGTTGCCGCGCGAGATCGGCGGGCAGATTCGGCGTGTCGCACGGCGCGCTCAGCACGAAACCGGTTTGCGCCGCGCGCAGCCCGGCCAGCAGCCCGGCGAGCGGGCCCGGAAAACCGGGCAGCGAATCGCCGACGACCGTCGCGCCGAACGCCGCGCCCAGTTCGGCGTACCGCTCGACGTGACGGTTGGCGCTGATCAGAACCGGTCCGGTCTGCGGTGCGAGACGCTTCAGCACGTGCAGCGCCAGCGGCTCGCCACGCAGCAGTTGCAGGCCTTTGTCGAGGCCGCCCATGCGCGTGCCGCGTCCGCCTGCGAGAACGAGTCCGGTGATCTGTCCGGTGGGGATCGACATGAACGCGACGGCCCTAGCCGCCGATGTACGACATTTCGACGCGCCGCGGTTCCGACGCGTCCGGCGTCGCGCTCGCGCTGCCGCGCAGCTGCGAGTAGCGGTCGGTGCGCGTGTGCCAGATGCGGGCGATGGCGGTGGCGATCTCGGCGTCGCTTGCGCCGTTGCGCACGACCGCGCGCAGATCGTGCCCGGACGAGGCGAAGAGGCACAGATACAGCTTGCCTTCGGTCGACAGCCGCGCGCGGGTGCAACTGCCGCAGAATGCGCGCGTGACGCTGGAAATCACGCCGATTTCGCCGCCGCCGTCGGCGTAGCCCCAGCGCTGCGCGGTTTCGGCGGCGCTGTGCGCTTCGAGCGGCACGAGCGGGAAATGCGCGGCGATGCGCGCGACGACGTCCGCCGAAGGCAGGACTTCGGTCATGTTCCAGCCGTTCGACGTGCCGACATCCATGTATTCGATAAAGCGCAGCACCGCATCCGTGCCTTTGAAGTGCCGCGCCATCGGGACGATCTCAGTGTCGTTTGTGCCGCGCTTCACGACCATGTTCACCTTGATCGGCGCGAGTCCGGCGTCGTGTGCGGCCTCGATGCCCTTCAGAACGTCGGCGACCGCGAAATCGGCGTCGTTCATGTGACGGAACAGTGAGTCGTCGAGCGCGTCGAGACTGACGGTAACGCGCGTCAGGCCCGCATCTTTCAGGCTGCGCGCCTTGCGGGCGAGGAGCGAGCCGTTGGTGGTGAGCGTGATGTCGAGCGGCCGGCCATCGGCGGTTTTCAGCGCGGCGAGGCGTTCGATCAGGAATTCGAGGTTCTTGCGCAGCAGCGGTTCGCCGCCCGTCAGACGGATTTTCTCGACGCCATGGTCGACGAACACGCGCGCAAGGCGCTCGATTTCCTCGAACGTGAGCAGGGCGCCGTGGGGCAGGAACGGATAGTCCTTGTCGAACACCGCGCGCGGCATGCAATAGACGCAGCGGAAGTTGCAGCGATCGGTCACCGAAATCCGCAGGTCGCGCAATGGACGCGCGAGCGTGTCCGTCAGTTCGCCGCGGGGCGCGTGCGCGGGACCGGAGTAATCCGGAATCGCGCTGACATCGGCAACAGGGATGATGCGTCGGGACATGATTGCTTTTGTGTCGTCTGGATGTCCATTCTAGCGGAAAGACAGGTGCCCGCCGCTGTCGCCCCGCCCGACTTGGGGACATACCTGGTATGGGTGCCGTGTCATTGGGTCGCGCCTGGAAAGCAGGCCGCCTCCAGAAACAAAAAACCCGCCGGGTGAGGGCGGGTTTTTTGCCTGCGACAACCAGACTGGCTTATTGCGGGTGCCTGGCCGTTTCGACCTGCTGCATCGGCGCACTGTCAGCCGTCGGAAGCGGCTTGCGCTCGCGCACGACGCGTGCCGGCTTGACGGTTTGAGCCGCAGCTTCCTGAGCGGCGCGCAGCTTGTCCGTGTCGGTATTCACCCACACGAGGCCGGCCTTTTCGAGCACCGGCTGGAGGGCGTCGGCCGACAGACCGTTCTGGCGCGATGCTTTGGGTGCCGCGGCCGGGGCAGTTGCGACCGGCTCCGGCGCTGCGACAACCGGCGCCTCGACGGCGGCAGGTTGCGGTTCGGCGTGAACTTCAGCCTGTACCGACGGCGCGACAGTGGCTTCGACAGCCGCTGCCTCGTAGATCGGCGCGGGCGCCGGATCGGCGGGCGCTTCAACGGCGGCAGGGGCCGCCGTGTGGGCAACCGGTTCGACCTGCGTGAGCGTCTCGCTGACGGCCGGTGCTATCGGTGCTACAGGTGCGGCAGGCGCAACGGGTGCAACAGGCTCAGCCGGCGTCGCGACGACTGCCGGTGCCGGTTCCACTGCCACCGGTTCGAAGTACGACGCTGCCGGCGCTTCGACTGCGGGTGCAGTCGGGGCAACCGGTGCTTCGTCGACCGGGACAACCGCTTCGGACTTCGCTGCCTTTTCGACGGCGAGAGCCGGCGTTTCGGCCGATGCGTGCAGTTCACTGACCACGGCGGTTTGCGTTGCAACGGCGGCAACCACGACTTCCACCGGGGTCACGTCCTTCGCTTCGCTACGTTCCGCGCGCGGCGCCGGTGCATCCGCTGCGACATTCACGGTATCGCCTTCTGCTTCAGCGACGTCCGAGGCCAGGTTGACGTTCGAACCGTCTTCCTCGCGCTCGCGACGACCGCCACGACGGCCGCGGCGGCGACGACGACGCTCCTCGCCTTCACGTGCCACCGCTTCCTGATCGGCCAGCGCACCGCCTTCAGCCGTGCCTGCCTGAACCGGCAGCGCGGCTTCGAGCGTTGCTTCCTGATTCAGCACTTCGCCTTCCTGCGGTTGACGGTTACGGCGCTCGCCACGTTCTCCGCGTTCACGGCGCTCGCCGCGGGGCGTGCCGTCACTGGCTTCCACGCGCTCGCCACGTTCCTGGCCACGCTCGCCACGCGCGTCGCGACCTTCGCGTGCTTCGCGCGGCTCGCGGGCGTTGCGCGGTTCACGTTGTTCGCGGGGTTCACGTTGCTCACGCGGCTCGCGTGTCTCACGGCCTTCGCGTGCCTCACGCGGCTCCCGACCTTCGCGTTCCTGACGTTGCGACGGTTGACCCTGACGGCCGGCGTTCGCACCTTCGGTGCGGCCAGCCGCATCGCGACCGCCCGCACCGCCACGGCGGTTACGGTTGCGATCGCCACCGCGTTCGCCGGTCCGCTCACCGCGTTCAGCGCGCTCGCCGCGTGCCGGACGTGCCGGCTTTTCAGCCGGGGCAGCGGCCGGCGCAGGCGCTGCGGGCGCCACGCCGAACAGGTTCTTCAGCCAGCCGATGAAACCGCCGCCAGCCGGCGTCACCGCGACAGACGCGGGCGTCGCCGCAGCCGGCTTCACCGGAGCGCTCGGCGCCGGCTTCTCGGGCGTGATGCCCTTGACCGCCGCTTCCTGCTTCGGCTTCACTTCTTCGGTGCGCTTGCTGTAGCCGGTTTCCGATTCCAGTTCGCGGGCCGCTTCTTCGGCCATCTTCCACGAAGCGCGCGGATCGTCGAGGCGCGCATCGTCGTGACGCAGGCGCTCGAGCTTGTAATGCGGCGTGTCGAGGTGCTTGTTCGGGATCAGCACGACGTTGACCTTGAAGCGCGATTCGATCTTGTTGATTTCCGCGCGCTTCTCGTTCAGCAGGAAGGCGGTCACTTCGACCGGCACCTGGCAATGGATCGCCGCGGTGTTTTCCTTCATCGCTTCTTCCTGAATGATCCGCAGCACCTGCAGCGCGGACGATTCGGTATCGCGGATGTGACCCGTGCCGTTACAGCGCGGGCACGTCACGTGGCTGCCTTCCGACAGGGCCGGGCGCAGGCGCTGGCGCGACAGTTCCATCAGGCCGAAGCGCGAGATCTTGCCCATCTGGACGCGCGCGCGGTCGTGCTTCAGCGCATCTTTCAGGCGTTGCTCGACTTCGCGCTGGCTCTTGGTCGATTCCATGTCGATGAAGTCGATCACGATCAGGCCGCCCAGGTCGCGCAGGCGCAACTGGCGGGCCACTTCGTCGGCGGCTTCGAGGTTCGTGCGCGCGGCCGTTTCCTCGATGTCGGCGCCCTTGGTGGCGCGCGCCGAGTTCACGTCGATAGCGACGAGCGCTTCGGTATGGTCGATCACGATCGCGCCGCCCGACGGCAGCGGCACCGTGCGCGAGTACGCCGTTTCGATCTGGTGTTCGATCTGGAAGCGCGAGAAAAGCGGCACGTCGTCGTGATACCGCTTCACCTTGCTGACGTTGTCCGGCATCACGATGTCCATGAAGGCGCGTGCCTGGTCATGGATTTCCGTGGTGTCGATCAGGATTTCGCCGATATCCGGCTGGAAATAGTCGCGAATCGCGCGGATCACGAGGCTCGATTCGAGGTAAATCAGCATTGGCTGACCCGACGAGCCGCTTTGCGACGCGGCTTCGATCGCGCGCCACAACTGCATCAGGTAGTTCAGGTCCCATTGCAGTTCTTCGGCCGAACGGCCGATACCGGCCGTGCGCGCGATGATGCTCATGCCTTCTGGCAATTGCAGCTGCGCCATGGTTTCGCGCAGTTCCTGACGGTCGTCGCCTTCGATCCGGCGCGACACGCCGCCGCCGCGCGGGTTGTTCGGCATCAGCACGAGGTAACGGCCGGCGAGCGAAATGAACGTGGTGAGGGCTGCGCCCTTGTTGCCGCGCTCTTCCTTTTCGACCTGAACGATCAGTTCCTGGCCTTCCTTCAGCGCGTCCTGGATGCGCGCGGTGCGCATGTCGACGCCGTCACGGAAATACTGGCGGGCGACTTCCTTGAACGGGAGAAAACCGTGCCGGTCTTCACCGTAGTTGACGAAACAGGCTTCGAGCGACGGCTCGATGCGGGTAATGACACCTTTGTAGATATTGCCTTTGCGTTGTTCGCGGCCGGCGGTCTCGATGTCGATGTCGATGAGTTTTTGCCCATCGACGATGGCGACGCGCAGTTCTTCTTGCTGCGTCGCATTAAACAGCATGCGTTTCATTGAACGGCTCCAGAGCGGCTTTGCCTGCCCGCGTGCCGGTTGTCAGCCGGAACGTCGAGGACAGCGGCATGCCGCGCCTTATTGTGTTTTCACAAGCACGCTGGAGCGGGAACGATGGTGGGAGAATTGCCAGATGCGGGGCCGGTCCGGCGAACGGACACGGTGCCGCTGGGCACACGCGAATACGGCTTCAAATAACGGCACGACACGCCGGGGGTTCTGGCAGTCCGACCTGCATCGCCTTCATGTGTCCTTCCGGCGCGCCAGCTATGCGCAGGACCGTCCGGACGAAGGCTGCGGCCATGCCGCAGCGGGAAGCTTGCTCAAAACGCCCGACTTCCCACTCGGGGTGTCTCACCTCATTTTGACGTCGCCATGCCCCGCACTCTCTGCAGGACGCGCTCGGGCGCACGCCGTATATTCGCAACCAGGAGCATCACGCGGGGCCATCAGACCGCCCGCGACCTACGCTCACCGGATAAATTCTTTTTTGCCAACATTCCGTTACCGTCGGAGCCGACCGTGACCGAACGCGCCTGTGGGCGCCGTCCCTGCCGGGTGCTGGTTCCGTGCGTGCAACTCGCTGCATCTCATTTTCAGGGTGAGCAGCCAGACCCCGGCGCAAGTAAAATAGCGGTTTATCGCTTGCACCTGCGCAATCCGCCCGCATTCCAGTGTAATACACCGGTTGAATGCACCGGTCCAATGTGCCGGTCTCGCAGACTGCTGGGCAAATTATATTCATAATGAAAGAGTTAGGCAAAATATCCCAGAAATCGCTAAATGGCGCGGTCGCAGGCGACCAGGTCTCGATGATCGAGATCGACGACGGCGCGGCCGGTCAGCGCATCGACAATTTCCTGTTGCGTGTCTGTAAGGGTGTGCCCAAAAGCCATGTCTACCGGATCCTGCGCAGCGGCGAAGTGCGCGTGAACAAGGGTCGGGTCGATGCGCAGTATCGTCTGCAACTGGGCGATCTGGTCCGCGTTCCGCCGATCCGGATCGCGCAGGGCACCGAAGCCGCCGCGCACCCGCCGCCACCGTCGGCGGATTTCAGGATCCTCTTCGAAGACGATCACATGCTCGTGATCGACAAGCCAGCCGGCGTCGCGGTGCATGGCGGAAGCGGCGTTGCGTTCGGCGTGATCGAGCAGATGCGCCAGGCCCGGCCACAGGCGAAATTCCTCGAACTGGTGCATCGTCTCGATCGCGAGACATCGGGCGTGCTGATGCTGGCCAAAAAAAGGGCAGCATTGGTCGGCCTGCACGAACAGATCCGCGAGAACCAGATGGACAAGCGATACTATGCGTGCGTCCACGGCCAGTGGGCGAGCGACTGGGGGCGTCGGCGTGCGGTCAGGGAGCCGTTGCACAAGTATCTGACCCCGGAAGGCGAGCGGCGCGTGCGGGTGCAGCCGGACGGTCTGCCGTCGCATACGGTGTTCAACCTGATCGATCGCTGGCCGTCGTACGCGCTCGTCGAAGCAGAGTTGAAGACGGGCCGCACGCACCAGATCCGCGTACACCTGCAGCATCTGGCGCTGCCGATCGTCGGCGATACCAAATACGGCGACTTCGCGCTGAACAAGGCGCTGGCGCGCGCGAACGCGAATCCGGGGTTAAAGCGCATGTTCCTGCATGCGTACCGGCTGAAGCTCAAGCATCCGGCCACCGGCGACGTCCTGCAGTTCGACGCGCCGCTGCCGGCCGAATGCCGGCGCTTCGTCGACCAGCTCACCGCATTACGTGATCAACCCCAAAACGAGACGAACCCGCATGGCCCGAGAGCAATTTGACCTGATCGTATTCGACTGGGACGGCACGTTGATGGATTCGACCGTGCATATCGCGCGCAGCATCCAGGCAGCGTGTCGCGACCTCGGTCTGCCCGTGCCCGCCGACGAGGCCGCGAGCTATGTGATCGGTCTCGGCCTGCGCGACGCGCTTCAGATCGCCGCGCCGACGCTCGATCCGGCCGACTATCCGCGTCTTGCCGAGCGCTATCGCTTTCACTATCTGGTCAAGGATCAGACCACCGAGCTCTTCGCGGGTGTGCGCGAGATGCTCCAGGAACTGCGGGACACGGGTTATCTGCTGGCCGTCGCGACGGGCAAGAGCCGCGTGGGGCTGAACCGCGCGCTCGACCAGAGCAGCCTGACGAGCCTCTTCGACGGCACGCGCTGCGCCGACGAAACGTTCTCCAAGCCCCATCCCGCGATGCTGCATGAACTCACGCGCGAACTGGGGCAGGATCCCGTGCGCACCGTGATGATCGGCGATACGACGCACGATCTGCAGATGGCGATCAATGCGGGCGTGGCGGGCGTGGGCGTCGGCTACGGCGCGCATCCGGCCACTTCGCTGACGGCGCTGACGCCGAAATTCGTCGCGGACAGCGTGGGGTCGCTGTCGTCCTGGTTGCGCGAGAACGCATGAGCGGCGCAACGCCCGAACCCGTCCGGATCTGCGCCTCCAGTGAGCTGGTGGATGGCGGTGCAGGCGTGCGCCACGCCGCGACGTATGGCGGCGGCGAGGCGGTCGTATTCTTCGTACGTTACGATGGCCGCGCCTACGGATACCTGAACCGCTGCGCGCATGTGCCGATGGAACTCGACTGGTCTGAGGGCCAGTTCTTCGAATCGTCGGGTTTATACTTGATGTGCGCCACGCACGGGGCGATTTATGCGCCGGACACCGGTCGATGTGTCGGCGGTCCGTGCCGTGGCGGCAGGCTGCGTCCCGTCGAGGTCGACGAACGCGACACGCCTGAAGGCCGCGCCGTGTTCTGGCTTCCGGACGACGAATTGCGTCCGGTCACCCCTTGATCCCTTATTTTGCGACGCATGGCCGACAATCAAACTCCTGATCCCATCGATCCCGCCGGTTCGGACCGCCGCCTGCCTGAAGCGGAGCCCGGCTGGGAGCGCGCGGCGCTCGAGCGCATCGCGCTCGCCGCGATCACCGAGCAGCGCGCGTCCCGGCGCTGGAAGATCTTTTTCCGCTTCGTGTTTCTGGCCATCCTCGCGCTGGTGGTATGGGGCGTGTTCGACTTTAGCGGCGAACACGTATCGACGACCGGTCGTCACACCGCGCTCGTGTCGCTGGACGGCGAGATTGCGTCCGACACCAACGCCAACGCGGACGACATCAATACCGCGCTCGACAGCGCCTTCGACGACGACGGCACCGTCGGCGTGATCCTGCGCATCAACAGCCCGGGCGGCAGCCCGGTGCAGGCGGGCATCATCAATCGCGAGATCCGGCGTTTGCGGGGCAAATATCCGTCGATTCCGCTGTATGTCGTGGTTGACGACATGTGCGCGTCGGGTGGTTATTACGTCGCCGCTGCCGCCGACAGGATCTACGTCGACAAGGCCAGCATCGTCGGTTCGATCGGCGTGCTGATGGACGGGTTCGGCTTCACGGGCCTGATGGACAAGCTCGGCGTGCAGCGCCGGCTGCACACGTCGGGTGAGAACAAGGGCTTTTTCGATCCGTTCTCGCCGGATACGCCGAAGATGGACGCCCACGCGCAGCAGATGCTCGACCAGATCCACGCGCAGTTCATCGACGCCGTGCGTCAGGGGCGCGGCAAGCGGCTGCATGAGACGCCGGACATCTTCTCGGGTCTCTTCTGGACCGGCCAGCAGAGCATCGAACTGGGCCTTGCGGACGCGCTCGGCGACACCGATTACGTCGCGCGCGAGATCATCAAGGCACCGGACATCGTCGACTACACGGTGAAGGAAAGCATCACCGACCGCGTGGCGAGAAAATTCGGCGCCGCAGTGGGCGCGGCCGGCGTGCATGCGATGATCGCGGGCGGAAAGCTCAGCCTGCATTGACCTTGAATGGCCGTTGATGGTTTGCGTGCATCACGCAGGCTGTTCATGGGGCGCAGCGGGGGAGCCCGCCGGATACCGCGCCGGGCTGGACCGGGTGGCCGTTACCCCTTTGATGTCTCGCCTAGACGGCCAGTAGCAGGAAAATCGCCGGCCGCTTGTGCAGATCGATGGCCGGCGCCTTTTTCCAGTCCGCGACGGAGCGGCTCGCGATGGTTTCTTCCGGCAGCGTCAAATCGACCGCGACGCAGACGAGCGTCGACGGCGCGCAGGTCGCGATCAGCGTATCCAGCAGCGCGCGGTTGCGATAAGGCGTCTCGATAAAAATCTGCGTCTGCTTCGCCTTGCGCGACTGCTGTTCGAGTTCGCGCAGACGTTTTGCGCGCTCCGCCGCGTCGACCGGCAGATAGCCGTGAAACGCAAAGCTCTGGCCGTTCAGGCCCGATGCCATCAATGCCAGCAGGATCGAGCTGGGTCCGACGAACGGCACGACCTTGACGCCGCGCTCATGCGCACGCCGCACGAGCAGCGCGCCTGGATCGGCGACGGCCGGGCAGCCAGCTTCGGAAACAAGCCCGGCATCCGTCCCGGCAAGGATCGGCGCCAGCAGCTTTTCGACTTCGCCGGGCGGCGTGTTCACGTTCAGCTCGCGAATCTCGATTTCCTGGATCGGCCGGTCGGTGCCTACCTTCTTCAGGAACGCCCGCGTCGTCTTCGCGTTTTCGCCGATGTAATAGTGCAGCGCGGCGGCCCGTGCGCGAACCGGGGCGGGCAGGACGGCGGCGAGCGCGTCCGCGTCGCCTTCGCCGAGCGTGTTGGGAATCAGGTAGAGAATGCCGCTCATCGTGTGCCAAAAAGTGGGTAACCAGCCGCCAGCAGCATGCCGGTGAGCGCGATCAGCGGGAGGCCGATCAGCGCCGTGGGGTCGTTTGAATCGATTGCTTCGAGAAGTGCAATGCCAAGCCCTTCCGATTTTGCGCTGCCCGCGACGTCGTAGGGCGTTTCCGCCAGCAGGTAGGCCTCGAGATCGGCGTCCGGCAGGTTGCGAAAGGACACGTGCGTGACGACATCGGCGGTTTGCGCTTTGCCCGATCCGCTGTCGAAGAGGCAAAGCGCACTATGAAACAGCACCTCGCGGCCGCGCATGGCCTGCAGTTGCGCCAGCGCCTTTGCGTGCGTGCCGGGTTTGCCGATCTGCAGGCCGTCGTAAGTCGCGACCTGATCGGAGCCGATCACAAGCGTACGCGACGCGGCGGCCGAACTGGATCCGGCGACGGCGCGCGCCTTCGCTTCGGCGAGCCGCAGCGCGGTGGTTTCGGGGCTTTCGCCCGCGAGCGGCGTTTCGTCGATGTCCGGCACGACGACGTCGAACGGAATCCGCAGGCGTTCGAGCAGTTCGCGGCGATAGCGCGAACTCGATGCGAGAATCAGACGGGGTGTGCGATTCGGAGAAGCTGGCATAGTGGACCAAAGGGTGGAAAGGCAGGCCGCGAACCGGTTTCCGGAGACGGACTTAAGTGTTTGACTCGAAAAGGCAAAGCGGATATGATTTTGGGCTTTTCATCGGTATGTTATTGCGCGCGCCTGTTGTGAACATCACTCATGGCAATGCCCGGAACATACCGGATCTTCCCGGCCGAAAGACCAATCACGGGGCGGACGCGGCCAACCCGCGATCGCCTACGCAGGAGCGCACATGACTGAACATCCTGGCAAACCTGCGGGTCCCGCTGCCGTTCTCGATCCGCGCGAACTCGACCTGTTCGAATTCGCACGAAGTGGCCGGCAGGCTGCGGGCGTGGTGCGTGTCTCGCAACTGCCGCGCATGTTAAACGAAGTCCCGGCCGAGGCGCCAGATCGCGATACCGCGTGTACCTGGCAGGCGGAAGGGTCGACCCAGCCTGAATTGCAGGACGACGGCACCGAGGGTCCGCAGCCATATCTGCGGCTCGCGCTTCACGGTTCGGCGTGGCTGATGTGCCAGCGTTGTCTGGCCCCGTACGAGCAGGCGTTCAACGTCGACGCGATATACCGGGTGGTCAACACCGAGGAAGAGGCGGAAGAATTCCCGCTGGATGAGGATGAAGTCGAGGTGATCGTGGGCTCACGCCAGTTCGATCTCGTCGAGTTGATCGAAGAGGAATTGCTGCTTTCGCTGCCACTGGTGCCGAAGCACGATGTTTGCCCCGAGGTTCATGAAAGTCTTGTCTCGGGTGCGAGCGGTGCGGAGGGCGAGGGCGAAGAGGCGGCGCGGGACGAAGCCGGCGAGGGTGGCGAACCCGGACGGCCGAATCCATTTGCGGCGCTCGAAGGGCTCAAGCGGGGCGGCCCGGGCGGCGAAAAGCACTGAACGGTTGCATGGGAGCGCGAAGGTATATCGGCGTATTGGCCAGTCGGCCAGTGCCGATTGCCTTATCGGGCTGTGTTAGAATTCGGAAAATTTTTAGGAGTTATCATGGCAGTTCAACAAAACAAGAAGTCGCCGTCGAAGCGCGGCATGCACCGCTCGCACGATTTCCTCGGCGCAGCACCGCTGGCTGTCGAGCCGAGCACGGGTGAAGTGCATCTGCGTCACCACGTTAGCCCGAACGGCTACTATCGCGGCAAGAAAGTCGTCAAGACGAAGAACGACTAATCGTTCCCGACTCGTCGCGTCTTCCGCAACTGCGTTCAATGGCGTGTCGCGTGGCGATCAGTTCGCTTGACATTTTCCCGGCTCGACAAAAAGGCGGCATTCAACTGCCGCTTTTTTGTGCCTGAAATTCGTCGCATTCCATGACTGTAAAGCTCACGATCGATTGCATGGGAGGCGACCACGGCCCGTCCGTGACCGTTCCCGCGGCTGTCAGCTTCGTTCGTTCGCATCCCGGCGCGCACCTGATGCTCGTCGGCATCGAAACCGCGATCCGGGCCCAGCTGAAGAAGTTGAAGGCACTGGACGAGCCGGCGCTGACGGTCGTCGCGGCCACCGAGATCGTCGCCATGGACGATCCGGTCGAAGTCGCCCTGCGCAAAAAGAAAGACTCGTCGATGCGCGTCGCGCTGAACCGCGTCAAGGAAGGCGAGGCGCAGGCCTTCATCTCCGCCGGCAATACCGGCGCGCTGATGGCGGTTTCCCGTTATGTGCTGAAAACGCTCCCGGGCATCGAGCGCCCGGCGATCGCGTTCGCCCTGCCGAACCGCATCGGCTACACGATGATGCTGGACCTTGGCGCCAACGTCGACTGCGAGCCGCAGCATCTGCTGCAGTTCGCCGAGATGGGGCACGCGCTCGTGTCCGCGCTCGAAGGCAGGGAGCGGCCCACCATCGGCCTGCTCAACATCGGTGAAGAAGTCATCAAGGGCAACGAGACGATCAAGCGCGCCGGCGAACTGCTGCGTGCAAGCACGCTCAACTTCCGCGGCAATGTAGAGGGCGACGATATCTATAAAGGTACCGTCGACGTCATCGTTTGCGATGGCTTCGTCGGCAATGTCGCGCTGAAGACGTCGGAAGGGCTCGCGCAGATGCTTTCCGATATCATCAAGGAAGAGTTCGGCCGTTCGTGGCTCACGAAACTGATGGCCGTTCTCGCATTGCCGGTATTGATGCGTTTCAAGAAGCGCGTCGACCACCGGCAATACAATGGTGCGGTGCTGCTCGGGTTGCGCAGTCTCGTGATCAAAAGCCACGGTTCGGCCGATTCCTATGCGTTTGAGTGGGCGATCAAACGCGGGTATGATGCCGTCAAAAATGGCGTGCTCGAACGCCTTGCATCCGCGATGGAAGAGAATGCGGGTCCTCTCGAACAGGCGGCACGTGGGGCAGCCCCCGGGGTGAACCCGGAGACAGGCGGCGCGGGTCAGGCCAGCCCGGTCGCGGGCCAGCCAGCCGATCCCTACGCTGCGCAATCCTCGAAGGCATAATGGCTCAATCAACTATTTATTCCCGCGTGCTGGGCACCGGCAGCTATCTGCCGCCCGGACGTGTCACGAATCAGGACCTGGCTGTCCGTCTCGCGAAGCAGGGTGTCGAGACAAGCGACGAGTGGATCGTCGCGCGCACGGGCATTCATGCCCGTCATTTCGCGGAACCTGATGTCACCACGAGCGATCTCGCGCTGATCGCTTCGCAACGCGCGATCGAAGCGGCTGACATCGACCCGCAGTCCATCGATCTCATCATCGTCGCTACGTCCACGCCGGATTTCGTTTTTCCGAGCACGGCGTGTCTGTTGCAGAACAAGCTCGGTATCAGGAACAACGGCGCGGCGCTCGACGTGCAGGCCGTGTGTTCCGGCTTCGCGTACGCAGTCGCCATGGCCGACAGCTTCATTCGCGGCGGGCAGCATCGTACGGCGCTGGTGATCGGCGCCGAGACGTTTTCGCGCATTCTCGATTTCAGCGACCGGACCACGTGCGTGCTGTTCGGCGACGGCGCCGGCGCGGTCATCCTGCAGGCGTCCGAAGAGCCGGGCGTGCTGGCGAGCGCGCTGCATGCCGACGGCAGCCATTCGAAGATCCTGTGTACGCCGGGCAACGTCAACGGCGGCGTGGTGGCGGGCAGCGCGTTCCTGTACATGGACGGCCCGGCGGTGTTCAAGCTCGCCGTCAACGTGCTGGAAAAGGTCGCGGTCGAAGCGCTCGCCAAGGCCAACCTCGCGCCTGAGCAGATCGACTGGCTGATCCCGCATCAGGCCAACATCCGCATCATGCAAAGCACGTGTCGCAAGCTCGGTCTTTCGCAGGACCGGATGGTGGTTACTGTCGGCGAGCACGGCAACACGTCGGCGGCTTCGATTCCGCTCGCGTTCGACGTCGCGGTTCGCGACGGGCGCATCAAGCGCGGTCAGAACGTGCTGATCGAAGGCGTGGGCGGCGGCTTTACGTGGGGCGCATCGGTCATCCGCTATTGATCGACAGGCTTGCGGCCAGCGCGGCGTTTCTGTATTTCGCTGCTGGTTGCGCCGTCTCATGGCGATGTCGCGCGCGCGGCTCCACTTTTCACCGAATTTGAGGGCGATATGAAATTTGCGTTCGTTTTTCCTGGTCAGGGCTCGCAGTCGGTCGGCATGCTCAATGCATTCGCCGATCACGCCATCGTGCGCGAGACGGTTCAGGAAGCCTCCGACGCGCTCGGTCAGGATCTCGGCAAGCTGATCGCCGAAGGCCCGGCCGACGATCTGAACCTCACCACCAATACCCAACCCGTCATGCTGACCGCTGCCTATGCGATCTATCGCGCGTGGCAGGCGGCGGGCGGCCCGGCGCCGGCGATCGTCGCGGGACACAGCCTCGGCGAATACACGGCGCTGGTCGCGGCCGGCGCGCTCGCGTTCCGCGATGCGGTCCCGCTCGTGCGCTTTCGCGCGCAGGCCATGCAGACGGCAGTGCCGGTCGGCCAGGGCGGCATGGCCGCGATTCTCGGTCTCGATGACGATACGGTGCGCGCGGTTTGCGCCGAAGTGTCGTCGGTGGGTGTCGTCGAGGCGGTGAATTTCAACGCGCCGTCGCAGGTCGTCATCGCGGGTCACAAGGCAGCCGTCGAAAAGGCGTGCGAAGTCGCCAAGGCGAAGGGCGCGAAGCGCGCGCTGCCGTTGCCGGTTTCCGCGCCATTCCACTCGTCGCTGCTGAAGCCGGCGTCGGACCAGTTGCGTGCGTATCTGGCGAGCGTGGACGTGCAGGTGCCGGCGATTCCGGTCATCAACAACGTCGACGTTGCCGTGGTTTCCGAACCGGCTGGCATCAAGGACGCGCTCGTGCGCCAGGCCGCTGGCGCGGTGCGCTGGGTGGAATGCGTGCAGGCGATGGCGGGCCAGGGCGTCACGCACGTCATCGAATGCGGTCCGGGCAAGGTGCTGGCAGGCCTGACAAAGCGCATCGACGGCAATCTCGTCGGTGCATCGATCGTCGATCCGGCATCGCTCGACGAAGCGCTCAAGCTCGCGACGGCGTAATTCACCTTTGCCGCGGGTAGCCGGCGCAAGTCAGCCGCCCCGGCAGCAGAATCAACGATTTCAGCCCGCACTTCGCGGGCAATCCGGACATCAAGATGGAAAAGACTCTCGACAGGCAGATCGCCATTGTGACGGGCGCCTCGCGCGGCATCGGCCGGGCGATTGCGCTTGAACTGGCGCGCCAGGGTGCGACCGTGATCGGCACGGCCACGAGCGAAGCGGGTGCGACTGCGATCACCGAAGTATTCCGGGCCGAAGGTGTGAACGGTCGCGGCGCGGTGCTGGACGTGAACGACGCATCGGCCGTGGAAGCGTTGATCGACGGCACGGTGAAGGAATTCGGCGCGCTCAACGTGCTCGTGAACAATGCCGGCATCACGCAGGACCAGCTGGCCATGCGCATGAAAGACGACGAATGGGATTCGGTGGTCGACACCAACCTCAAGTCGGTTTTCCGTCTGTCGCGCGCCGTGCTGCGTCCGATGATGAAGGCGCGCGGCGGCCGGATCATCAACATTACGTCGGTGGTCGGCTCGGCGGGCAATCCGGGACAGGTGAACTACGCGGCGGCCAAGGCCGGCGTCGCGGGCATGACGCGGGCGCTCGCGCGCGAAATCGGCAGCCGCAACATCACGGTCAATTGCGTGGCGCCAGGTTTCATCGATACTGACATGACGAAGTCTTTGCCCGAAGAGCAGCAGGTCGCGCTTAAAACGCAGATTCCGCTTGGCCGTCTGGGCAGCCCGGAAGATATTGCGCACGCAGTCGTGTTTCTGGCTTCACCGCATGCTGGCTATATCACGGGCACGACGCTGCACGTGAATGGCGGCATGTACATGTCGTAAAAGTTTTCGTTTTTCATCAACGGCTTATACCTTTCGGGTAAACGTGCCGTGGGTGGTGAGTCAGCAACCGTGCGCGCCGCTTTTTTAGCGTGTCAAACCTGATAAAATGCGCGCACCTGCATTTTTGAACTTCTTTCCCTTGGAGGGGTAATGGACAATATCGAACAGCGCGTCAAGAAGATCGTCGCAGAACAACTGGGCGTTGCCGAAGCAGAAATCAAGACCGAAGCATCGTTCGTGAACGACCTCGGCGCTGACTCGCTCGACACTGTCGAACTCGTGATGGCCCTCGAAGACGAATTCGGCATGGAAATTCCGGATGAAGAAGCCGAGAAGATCACGACCGTCCAGCAAGCGATCGACTACGCCCGCGCAAACGTCAAGGCCTAAAGTCATCCGGACGATTTGCCAGGTTAACAGCCACAGGGTTCACAGGGCATGTTCCTGTGGCCGCTGTGGCTTTTGCTTTTGTCATCTATGAAAACGAGGTTACCGTGAGCCGTCGTCGAGTTGTTGTTACAGGCCTGGGGCTGATTTCGCCTGTTGGCAATAATGTTGCCGACGGCTGGGCCAATCTGGTCGCCGGCAAATCCGGCATTGCCGACATCACGAAGTTCGATGCGTCGAACTTCTCGACCCGCTTCGCCGGCGAGGTCAAGGGCTTCAATATCGAGGACTACATCCCCGGTAAGGAAGCGCGCCACATGGATACGTTCATCCATTACGGCATCGCCGCCGGCATGCAGGCGATGCACGACAGCGGCCTCGAAATCACCGGGGAAAATGCGGAACGCGTCGGCGTGATCGTGGGTTCGGGTATCGGCGGCCTGCCGATGATCGAAATCACGCAGACCGAACTGCTGAATCGCGGTCCGCGCCGGATCTCGCCGTTCTTCGTGCCGGCGTCGATCATCAACATGATCTCCGGCCATCTGTCGATCAAGTTCGGCCTCAAGGGCCCGAACCTCGCGATCGTCACGGCCTGTACGACCGGTCTGCACTGCATCGGTGAAGCCTCGCGCCTGATCGAATACGGCGACTGCGACGTGATGATCGCAGGCGGCGCGGAAGCGACGGTGTCGCCGCTCGGTATCGGCGGCTTTGCGGCGGCGCGTGCGCTGTCGCAACGCAACGACGATCCGGCGACGGCCAGCCGTCCGTGGGACAAGGACCGCGACGGTTTCGTGCTGGGCGAGGGCGCGGGCGTGATGGTGCTCGAAGAGTACGAGCATGCAAAGGCGCGTGGCGCGAAGATCTACGCGGAAGTGTCCGGTTACGGCATGAGCGGTGACGCGTACCACATGACCGCACCGCTCGAAGATGGCGATGGCGCACGCCGCTGCATGCTGGCTGCGATGAAGAACGCGGGTATCAACGCGGATCAGGTGAGCTACCTGAACGCGCACGGTACCTCGACGCCGCTCGGCGATCTGGCTGAGACGACCGGTATCAAGCGCGCATTTGGCGATCACGCGAAGAACATCGTCGTGAATTCGACCAAGTCGATGACCGGGCATCTGCTCGGCGGCGCGGGCGGACTCGAATCGGTGTTCACCGTGCTGGCCGTGCATCATCAGATCTCGCCGCCGACCATCAACATCTTCAACCAGGACCCGGCCTGCGATCTCGATTACTGCGCGAACACCGCGCGGGAAATGAAGATCGACGTCGCGCTGAAGAACTCTTTCGGGTTCGGCGGCACGAACGGCACGCTGGTCTTCAAGCGCGCCTGACGGCTTGACGGTTCACGTCGAGACAGCTGATCCGGCGTATCTTGCCGGATCAGTGCCGCCCGACGGATCGCTCCGGCGTATCACGCTGCGGCGCTCCTGGGCGGTGCGTTGGGCGATCGCGATTTTCGTCGCGATCGCGACCTCGGCCACTTTTAGCTGCCTCGCGCTGCGTCCCGGCGCCGGGCCGGCGCTACCTCCAGCTTTCGCCGTTTTCATTCTGCTCACGGCCAGCGCATGCGGTTGGGAGCGCGCCCAGCCGCGATGGTTGAGAATCGGGGCAAACGGTCTGTGGCTGTGGAACGCGCGCGATGCAGCACCCGTTCAGGCCCGGATAACCGGCTGTTCGCAATGGAGCAACCGGCTCCTCGTTCTTGCGATCGAGGGGGAGCGCGGGCACCTCAAACCGTTGTTTATTGCGGCCGACGCAGTTCCGGCCAGCGTCTTCCTCGAACTGTCGGTCCTTGGCCGGCGCGGCTCTCCAGCTTCACTGTAAAGACTGTAACCACTGTTACCAGCGTAACGTGACGCGATGATGGGGACGCTACAATGGTGCCCCGCCATGCACCCTATAGTTAACGGATTTATCAGGTGAGCGAAAAAGAAATTGATCAGGTGCTGGTCGAACGCGTCCAGAAGGGCGACAAGGCCGCGTTCGAGCTTCTGGTCACCAAATACCACCGCAAGATCATCCGGCTGATCTCGCGCCTCGTGCGGGACCCCGCCGAGGTCGAGGACGTGGCCCAGGACGCCTTTATCAAGGCGTATCGGGCACTTCCCCAGTTTCGCGGCGAATCCGCGTTTTATACGTGGTTGTACCGTATTGCGGTGAATACGGCAAAGAACTACCTTGCGACCCAGAGCCGGCGAGCGCCAACTTCGACCGAAGCGGATGCTGAAGAAGCTGAAACTTTCTCGGATGCCGACCAACTAAGGGATATCAACACGCCTGAGTCGATGTTGATGAGCAAGCAGATCGCTGAGACGGTCAATGCTGCAATGGCGGTTTTACCGGAAGAGTTGCGCACCGCCATTACTCTTCGTGAAATTGAAGGTTTGAGTTACGAAGAAATCGCTGAGATGATGGGGTGCCCTATCGGTACCGTCAGATCGCGGATTTTTCGCGCTCGCGAAGCCATTGCGGCAAAATTGCGTCCGTTGCTTGACACACCCGAGGGCAAGCGCTGGTAATGGCCAGCCGGACGGGCAGGGACGCAGTATCTGGGTTAGGTGGTGTCACTATGAGTGTCAGCAAGATGGGGAGCATCATGGGGTCGGTCTCGATGCAATCGCAAGCAAGCTCGCGAGGCGAGCGTCTGTCCGCTTTTGTCGACGGAGAGCTGTCCGGCGAAGAGCATCTGAACAAATTTATCGCGGATCTGAATCGTGAAGACCGCGCGGTGTGGGCGGATTACCACCTGATCGGCGACGCATTGCGTTCCGACGATCTGGCCGCGAGTCCGGCTGCCAGTCGGGCGTTCATGGCGGGCTTTGCGGCACGCTTCGAATCGGAGGCGCACGTGCTCGCGCCGGCGGGGATGCCAGTCGCGCAACGTTTGCTGGCGCTGCGCCGGCGGGTTTTGCCAGCGTTTGCAGTGGCCGCCGCCGCGGCAACACTCACGTGGATCGTCGTTCCGCAACTGCAAGGTGCCGGAACCACGTCCGGTGGCGCGCAGATGGCTTCGGTATCGCCCGATTCCATGCAGCGTGTGGCGATGGCCTCGGTGCCGGTCGCGAGCGTGCGGCCGGCCGTGCAGGAGGTGAACATCATCCGCGACGCCAATCTCGACCAGTATCTGGAAGCCCATCAGCAGTTCGCCCAGCAGCCGGTCGTTCCGGGCTCGATGCCGCTGATTCGTGCTGCCGCTGCCGTGACCTCGCAGGACCAATAGTTGATGCAGACTCCGTGGTTCAATAAAACGACAAACTGGGGGCGGCTGCCGGCATTTCTGTTCTGTGCAGCCGTACTGCTTTCCACGACATCCCGCGTTTTCGCGCAATCCCGGGATCCGGCGACCGACCAGCGCACGGCGGCCGACTGGCTCAACCGGATCCATCAGGCTGCGCAGCAGCAGAATTACGAGGGTGCGTTCGTC
The DNA here is from genome assembly GCF_900107685.1 of Paraburkholderia sartisoli. Taxonomy (GTDB): domain Bacteria; phylum Pseudomonadota; class Gammaproteobacteria; order Burkholderiales; family Burkholderiaceae; genus Paraburkholderia; species Paraburkholderia sartisoli. The sequence continues at coordinate 857,247 of NZ_FNRQ01000001.1, forward strand.
TATCAGCGCGGTTCATTCGTGCAGTCGTCGCGCATTTCACATTACGCGACGCGTAACGACGGCGAATACGAGCAGCTGGAAAGCCTCGACGGCAAGCCGCGCAAGATGCTGCGCCATAACGACGACCTCTATACGTTCGTGCCCGAACGTCATCTGTGTGTCGTCGAGAAACGCCAGAACAAGGATTCGTTCCCCGCGCTGCTGTCCGCGCCGGGCGATCAGGTGCTGTCGGTCTACGAACCAAAGCTGCTTGGCACCGATCGCGTGGCGGGAATCGACAGCCAGGTGATCGAGCTCGATCCGAAGGACGCGTACCGCTACGCCTACAAACTGTGGGCCGACACGAAAACGGGGCTGCTGCTGCGTGCGCAGACGCTTGATCCGGCCGGTCAGGTACTCGAACAGCTGTCGTTTTCGCAGATCCGTATCGGCGTGCCGGTCGACAAGACGGCCATCGTCAACGGCATTCGCAACACGGCTGGGTGGACGGTGGTGCATCCGCCGATCGAACCGGTCAACATGGAAGCGCAAGGCTGGCAGATGCCGCCGACCGTTCCGGGTTTCCGCAAGATTCGTGAGTTGCGCCGCCCGATGGCCGCGCGCGACGCTGGCGACCCGACCATTCCGGTGGATCAGGCGGTGTTTTCGGACGGTCTCGCGGCCATTTCGATTTTCGTCGAACCTGTCGAGAAGAACACGCGCAAGGAGGGGACGGGCAGTAGCGGTGCCACGCATGTGCTCGTGAAGCGCCACGGCGATTTCTGGATTACCCTGCTCGGGGAAGTGCCCCAGGCCACGTTGCAGCAATTCGCGTCTGCCATAGAATACAAGGCTACAAAGTAATCCTCCGGCTCAAGACCTTATGACGAACTTCTCGGTGCGCAATTTCCTTGCAGCCGCGGTGGTGGCGGTGTGTCTGCCGCTCGCGCCGCACACGGCGCTGGCGGCGCCTGCCGCCAGCCTTCCCGACTTTACCGACCTCGTCGACAAGGTCGGGCCCGCCGTCGTGAACATCCGCACGACCGCGCGTGTACCAGGTTCGACGCGAGGCCTGCCACCGGGCATGGACGATGGCGACATGTCGGAGTTCTTCCGGCGCTTCTTCGGCATTCCGATGCCGCAATCGCCGGGTTCGCCGGGTTCGTCACCCCGCGGAGGCGGCGGTAGCGGTAGCCAGGGCCAGCAGGACACGCCCGACAATAGCGGTGGCGATACTGAACAGAACAGTGGGGTCGGCTCGGGCTTCATTCTGTCGGCTGACGGTTACGTGATGACAAACGCGCACGTCGTCGACGATGCGGACACGATCTACGTCACGCTGACCGACAAGCGCGAGTTCAAGGCGAAGCTCATCGGCGTCGACGATCGCACGGACGTCGCCGTTGTGAAGATCAATGCCGCGAACCTGCCGGCGGTCACGGTTGGCGATTCGAACAAGGTGCGCGTGGGCGAATGGGTCGTCGCGATCGGTTCGCCGTTCGGGCTCGAAAACACGGTCACCGCCGGCATCGTGAGCGCGAAGGGCCGTGATACGGGCGACTATTTGCCGTTTATCCAGACCGATGTCGCGGTGAATCCGGGCAACTCGGGTGGTCCGCTCATCAACATGCAGGGCGAGGTGATCGGCATCAACTCGCAGATTTACAGCCGTACGGGCGGCTTCATGGGCATTTCTTTCGCGATTCCAATCGACGAAGCGATGCGCGTGGCTGACCAGCTGAAGACGACCGGCAAGGTGACGCGCGGCCGCATCGCCGTCGCGATCGGCGAGGTGACGAAAGACGTGGCCGACTCGCTCGGCTTGCCGAGGGCGCAGGGCGCGCTGGTGAGCAGCGTCGAGCCGGGCGGCCCCGCGGACAAGGCGGGTGTGCAGCCGGGCGACATCATCCTGAAGTTCAATGGCCATCCGGTCGATACCGCGACGGACCTGCCACGGATGGTCGGTGACATGAAGCCGGGTACGAAGGCAACCATCACGATCTGGCGCAAGGGCCAGACGCGCGACCTGCCGGTCACGATCGCGGAGATGCAGCCGGACAAGGCCGCGAAAGCCGATACGAAGAAAACACAGCCGCCGAAGCAGCGCGCCACGAACGCGCTGGGTCTCGCGGTCAGTGATATTCCTGCCGATCAGCTGAAAACATTGAAACTGCGCGGAGGCGTGCAGATCGATGCGGTCGAAGGCCCGGCGGCCCGAGTCGGGTTGCAGAAGGGCGACATCATCCTGCGTGTCGGCGATACCGACGTCTCGAGCGCGAAGGAGTTCGAGGAGATCACGTCGCACCTCGATCCGCAAAAGATGACGGCGCTGCTCGTGCGCCGCGGTGACAACACGCAGTTCGTGCCGATCCGTCCGCGTTCGGCGCCCGCGCAGAAGTGACGATGGCGGCACCACTGACGCTCTACGGGCGCACGTGGTGCCATCTGTGCGACGACATGCACGCAGCGCTCGAGCCTTTGCTGGCCGAGTTCGGCGCGCATGTCGACGTGATCGACATCGATGCCGACCCGACGCTCGAAGCCTGTTACAGCGAGCGCGTTCCGGTTCTGGTCTGCGATGGCGTCGAACTGTGTCACTATCACTTCGACGAAGCGCGCGTTCGAGCCGCGCTCATGGCGCGTGTCATCCCTGACCGTTCCGCGCAGTGAAAGGGACCTGGAAGCCCCGCACGCGCATGCACATGCCCTGGCCAATTGGCTGGCCGTCCCGCAAAAAGCGCCGGGCGAAGGCCTTTTCGGCTAAAATAGTCCGGTTTTTCACCTACTTACAAGGCGTGCTCCGCAATCGTCCGAGCGCGCCTTTTTTGCTTGATCGGTACTGAATGGATCATATTCGTAACTTCTCGATCATTGCGCACATCGACCATGGCAAGTCGACGCTCGCCGATCGCATCATCCAGCTGTGTGGCGGTCTGTCCGACCGCGAAATGGAATCACAGGTGCTCGACTCGATGGATCTCGAGCGTGAGCGCGGCATCACCATCAAGGCGCAGACTGCTGCGCTCTCCTATCGCGCGCGCGATGGCAAGGTGTACAACCTCAACATGATCGACACGCCGGGGCACGTCGACTTCTCGTATGAAGTCAGCCGCTCGCTGTCGGCCTGTGAAGGCGCGCTGCTCGTCGTTGACGCCAGTCAGGGCGTCGAGGCGCAAACGGTCGCGAACTGTTACACGGCAATCGAACTCGGCGTCGAGGTCGTGCCGGTGCTGAACAAGATCGACCTGCCCGCGGCGAATCCGGAAGGCGCGATCGAGGAAATCGAAGACGTAATCGGCATTGACGCCACCGATGCCACGCATTGCAGCGCGAAGACCGGTCTGGGCGTCGAGGACGTGCTCGAAGCGCTGATCGCGAAAGTGCCGCCGCCGAAGGGCGACACGGAAGCGCCGCTGCAGGCGCTGATCATCGATTCTTGGTTCGACAACTACGTCGGCGTGGTGATGCTGGTGCGCATCGTGAACGGCACGTTGCGCCCGAAGGACCGCATTCGCATGATGGCGACCGGCGCGCAGTATCCGGTCGAGCACATCGGCGTGTTCACGCCGAAGTCGAAGAACCTCGAGTCGCTGTCGGCGGGGCAGGTGGGCTTCATCATCGCGGGCATCAAGGAATTGCCGGCCGCGAAGGTGGGCGACACCGTCACGCTCGTGAACCGTCCAGCGCCCGAACCGCTGCCGGGCTTCAAGGAAGTGAAGCCGCAGGTGTTTGCCGGCCTCTATCCGGTCGAGGCGAACCAGTACGACGCGTTGCGCGAATCGCTCGAAAAGCTGAAGCTGAACGACGCTTCGCTGCAGTACGAGCCGGAGGTGTCGCAGGCGCTGGGCTTTGGTTTCCGCTGCGGCTTTCTTGGCCTGCTGCACATGGAGATCGTCCAGGAACGGCTCGAGCGCGAGTTCGACATGGACCTCATCACCACGGCGCCAACGGTGGTGTACGAAGTCCTGCAGCGCGACGGCACGGTCATCATGGTCGAGAATCCGGCGAAAATGCCGGACCCGTCGAGGATCGAGGAAGTGCGCGAGCCGATCGTCACGGTGAACCTGTACATGCCGCAGGAATACGTCGGTTCGGTCATCACGCTCTGCACCACCAAGCGTGGCAACCAGATCAACATGCAGTATCACGGCCGCCAGGTTCAGCTGACGTACGAAATTCCGATGGGCGAGATCGTGCTCGACTTCTTCGACCGGTTGAAGTCGACGTCGCGCGGTTATGCTTCGATGGACTACGAGTTCAAGGAATATCGCGCGGCGGACGTGGTCAAGGTCGACATGCTGATCAACGGCGACAAGGTTGACGCGCTGTCCGTGATCGTTCACCGTTCGCAGAGCCAGTATCGTGGTCGTGAAGTCGCGTCCAAGATGCGCGAGCTGATCCCGCGCCAGATGTATGACGTGGCCATTCAGGCAACGATCGGTGCGAACATCATCGCGCGTGAGAACATCAAGGCGCTGCGCAAGAACGTGCTGGCGAAGTGCTACGGTGGCGACATCTCGCGCAAGAAGAAGCTGTTGGAAAAGCAGAAGGCAGGCAAGAAGCGGATGAAGCAGGTCGGGTCGGTGGAAATCCCGCAAGAGGCTTTCCTCGCCATCCTGCGTGTCGAAGACAAATAAGAGAAGAAACGGAACCCCATGAATTTTGCGCTGATTCTTTTTGTGCTCGTCATCGTAACGGGCATCGCCTGGGTCGCAGACAAACTGGTTTTCATCCCGCAACGGCGCCGCGCCGCCGAGGCTGCGGTCGCTGAGTTCGACCAGCAGCAGGCGCGCGTCGGCGAGCGTTTCGCGGATGAAAACGCGCCGCAGACGCGTGCGCGTCTGCGTGACGAAAAGCTGCGCCAGCCCTGGTGGCTCGAATATTCGGCGAGCTTTTTCCCGGTGATTCTCGTCGTGTTCGTCGTACGCTCGTTCGTCGTCGAGCCGTTCAAGATTCCGTCGGGTTCGATGGTGCCTACGCTGCTCGTCGGCGACTTCATCCTCGTCAACAAGTACGACTACGGTATCCGTCTGCCGATTATCAACACGAAGATCACGCAGGGCCGTCCGCTCGAACGGGGTGACGTCGTCGTGTTCCGCTATCCGAAAGACGAATCGGTCGACTACATCAAACGGGTGATCGGCCTGCCGGGCGACGTCGTCGCGTATCAGGACAAGAAGCTTACGATCAACGGCAAGCCGGTGCCGGAAACGGCGCTGCCGGATTACTTCGACGAAGAGCGCATTGGCTACGCGAAGCAGTTCGAGGAAGATCTCGGCGGACGCAAGAACGCGATCCTGAACAACCCGGCGGTTCCGCCGTTCATCGTCGGCGCGGAAGATTATCCGTACCGCGACAACTGCACGTATAACGCGCAGGGCGTGATCTGCACGGTGCCGCCAGGCAACTATTTCATGATGGGCGACAACCGCGACAACAGTGCGGACAGCCGCTACTGGGGTTTCGCGCCGGACAAGAACATCGTCGGTCGCGCGTTCTTCGTCTGGATGAACTTCAGCAGTCTCAAGCGCATCGGTTCCTTCAACTGATCGCGCGGCAACCGAGCCGCATCGCACGCCGCGCACAACGCGCGGCGTGTTGGCACGTTACTTTAAGAACGTGCGGTAACGTCGCTTCACCACGCTTTTTCGTCGGCCGTCCCGCGTTTTCGCCGGGGCAGGCGCCCGCGTTATACTCTGCACATGCCCCTATCTCCGTTGGAAAGCCGTTTGCGCTACGAATTTCGCAATGCGGAATTGTTGCGCCAGGCTTTAACTCACCGCAGTCACAGTGCTACGCATAATGAACGGCTCGAGTTTCTTGGCGACTCCGTTCTGAATTGCGCGGTGGCCGCGCTATTGTTCCAACGTTTCAGCAAGCTGGACGAAGGCGATCTGTCGCGTGTCCGTGCCAATCTGGTCAAGCAGCAGTCGCTGTATGAAATTGCTCAGGCCCTGAATATTTCCGAAGGGTTGCGTCTTGGCGAGGGCGAACTGCGTAGCGGGGGTTTCCGCCGTCCGTCGATCCTCGCGGATACGCTGGAAGCCGTGCTGGGCGCGATTTTCCTCGACGGCGGTTTCGACGCCGCGCAGACCGTCGTCAAGCGTCTGTACGTGCCGATTCTCGACCACATCGATCCGCGCACGCTCGGCAAAGACGCCAAGACGTTGCTTCAGGAATACCTGCAGGGTCACAAGATTGCCTTGCCGACCTATACGGTCGTCGCGACGCATGGTGCGGCGCACAATCAACAGTTCGAAGTCGAATGCACGGTGCCGAAGCTGGACGTGAAGGTGTCGGGCTCGGGCGCCAGCCGTCGCGCGGCTGAGCAGGCAGCGGCCAAGAAGGCGCTCGACGAGGTCATGGCCGCCGCGCCCGCGCTGGTCACGAAACCGAAGCGCTCGAAGGGCGCCCGGGGCGCGAAGCGCGCGGAGCCGGAGATCGTGCCGGGCGTCGCGGGCGTGCAGACCGCGCTGGACTTGCGCGCGCCGGACCATCGGAAGTCGTCGGGGCGTGGCGAAGCACGCGCGGCGCAGGCCGTCGCAGACGGCGCCCCCGCCGCGAACGAACCCGCGAGCGTGCCAGCATCGCTGCCGCTTGCCGTGATTCGCGCCGCTCACGTCGAATACAGCGAGCACGCGCAGTCGCAGTCGCAGGAAAAAGCCGATCGCAGCGAAAAAGCCGCCGAAAAAGCCGACAAAGCCGACGCCAGCCGCACCGTCACCGACAAGCTCACGCTTCGCAGCCGCGAACCGGCGTCGGGCGCTGCCGGCGCACCGGACGAGGCCGAACTCGAACCCGGTGTAGCAGGCGCGGTGCAAACGCGCGCCGCCGACGCCGGCCATTGATGCATCCAGCGCGCCGCACGGGTCGTACCCTGCCGCGCGTCCACCCGAACCTGCAGTAGCCCGAATATGAACGCTCCCACTCCCCCTGGTTTTCGCTGCGGCATGGTCGCGATCGTCGGCCGCCCGAACGTCGGCAAATCGACGCTGATGAACGCGCTTGTCGGCCAGAAAGTCAGCATCACGTCGCGCAAGGCGCAGACCACGCGCCACCGCATCACCGGCATTCACACGCTCGAAGACGCGCAGTACATCTTCGTCGATACGCCGGGTTTTCAGACGAAGCACAGTGGCGCGCTGAACCGCTCGCTCAATCGCGCGGTCACCTCGACGCTTACCGCGGTCGACGCGATCCTGTTCGTGATCGAAGCCGGCCGTTTCGGCCCGGACGACCAGAAGGTGCTCGACCTGATTCCGCCGTCGGTGCCCACGCTCCTGATCGCGAACAAGCTCGACCGCGTGTCCGACAAGGACAGTCTGTATCCCTTCATGCAGCAGGTGAGCGCGCTGCGCCAGTTCAACGAGATCGTGCCGCTGTCGGCGAAGAACCCCGACGACATCAAGCGCCTGATGGCGACGGTGAAGCCGTTCCTGCCGGAAGGCTCGCCGATCTACGGCGAAGACGACCTGACCGATCGCAGCGAGCGTTTTCTCGCCGCGGAAATCCTGCGCGAAAAAGTGTTCCGCTGGACGGGCGACGAGCTGCCGTACACGAGCACCGTGCTGATCGACAAGTTCGAGACGGAAGGGCGCCTGCGCCGTATTTTCGCGACGATCATGGTCGAGCGCGACACGCACAAGGCGATGATCATCGGCCAGAAGGGCGCGAAGCTGAAGCAGATCAGCACCGAAGCGCGTCTCGACATGGAAAAGCTGTTCGACGGCCCCGTGTACCTCGAAACCTTCATCAAGGTGAAAAGCGGCTGGGCCGACAACGAAGCCGGACTTCGCGCCTATGGGTACGAATGACGCCTGGGTAACGTTGCAACCCGGCGCCGACCCGGACGACGACGGCGAACCGGCCGTGCCGGCGCCGGCGCCTTCCCGGGCCCGCAAATCCTCTTCCGCGAAAAGCGGCGGCGAAGGCGAGGCGCGCAAGGCGCCCGCGCGCCGTCCTGCTTCGCGTGCGTCGGCGTCCGATTACCGGGTCGCCGAACAGCCCGCGTTTGTCCTCCATAGCTATCCGTATCGCGAAACCAGCCTGATCATCGACGTGCTATCGCGCGATCACGGCCGTCTTGCGCTCGTCGCGAAGGGCGCGAAGCGCCCGCATTCGGCGTTGCGCGGCGTCCTGCAGACGTTTCAGCCGCTCGCGCTATCGTGGTCCGGCAAGTCGGAAGTGCGCACGCTGACGGGCGCGGAGTGGGTCGGCGGCATGCTGCCGCTCGCGGGCGATGCGCTCCTGTGCGGCTTCTACGTGAACGAGCTGCTCGTCAAGTTCTGCGCGCGCGAGGATCCGCATCCGCAGTTGTTCCATCACTACGTCGTCACGATGACGCGTCTCGCGCATGACGAGCCGCCCGTGCAGGTGCTGCGTTCGTTCGAGCGCGTGCTGCTGCGGGAAACCGGCTACGCGATGGCGCTCGATCGTACCGTCACGCGCCGCGCGGTCGTGGCGGACGGGCGCTATGTGTTCGATCCGGAGCGCGGCGTGCGTGAGGCGTCCGACGATCTTCCCGCGCAATGGCCGGTGATTGCCGGCCAGACGTTGCTCGACATGGAGCAGGACGATTACCATCGTCCCCAGACAATCTCGCAGAGCAGGACGCTGATGCGTTTCCTGCTCAATACCTACCTTGCCGGCACGCCGCTCGCGACGCGCCAGATCCTGATCGACCTGCAGAACCTATGAGCTTCTTTCTGACGTCTCCTGGCGTGATCGACCTCGGTGTGAACATCGATCACGTCGCCACGCTGCGTAACGCGCGCGGCACGTCCTATCCCGACCCGATCCGCGCGGCGCTTGCCGCCGAGGAAGCGGGCGCCGATGCGATCACGCTGCATCTGCGCGAGGACCGCCGGCATATCGTCGACGTCGACGTGCGCACGCTGCGCCCGCTCCTGAAAACGCGGATGAATCTGGAATGCGCCGTCACGCAGGAAATGCTCGACATCGCGTGCGAAGTGAAACCACATGACGTCTGCCTCGTGCCCGAAAAGCGCGCGGAACTGACGACCGAAGGCGGTCTCGATGTCGCCGGCCAGTTCGAGGCCGTGCGTGCAGCGTGCCGTCAACTGGCGGACGCGGGCTCGCGCGTGTCGCTTTTCATCGATCCGGACGAAACGCAGATCCGTGCGGCGCACGAAGCTGGCGCGCCGGTCGTCGAGCTTCACACGGGCCGTTACGCCGATGCGCACGACGCGGGCGAGCAGCAGCGCGAATACGAGCGCGTCGTGCGCAGCGTGGCGTTCGGCCGCTCGCTCGGCATCAAGGTCAACGCGGGACACGGCCTGCATTACACGAACGTCCAGCAGATCGCGGCGATCGAGGGCATCGTCGAACTGAATATCGGTCACGCGATCGTCGCGCATGCGATCTTCGCAGGCTGGGACAACGCAGTGCGTGAGATGAAGGCGATCATGGTCGCCGCGCGTCTCGGCGCCAGCGCGTGATGCCTTCGATAACCGGCACGGCGACCACGGCATGACGATCTACGGCATTGGCACCGACATCGTTCAGGTAAGCCGCGTGGCGGCGGTCATGGAGCGCACCAACGGCCGTTTCGCCGAAAAAGTGCTCGGCGCGGACGAGTTGCGCATCTATCACGCCCGCCAGGCGCGATCGGCGGCGCGCGGTCTCGCGTTCCTCGCGACGCGTTTCTCCGCGAAAGAAGCGTTTTCGAAAGCGATCGGTCTCGGCATGCGCTGGCCGATGACCTGGCGTGCGCTGCAGACGCTCAACGAGCCGAGCGGCAAGCCGATCATCGTCGCCTCGGGCGAACTGGCCGAGTGGCTCGACGCGCGTGGCATCACGGCGCGCGTGACGATCAGCGACGAGCGTGACTATGCCGTGTCGTTCGTGATCGCCGAAGTCGCCGGTCCTGCTGCTTCCTGAACCTCATCCGAAACCTGAAATCTTCCAGCGCGGCGTCAGGCCGCGCTTCCTACCTGTTGCCACCAATCAGATGAAATACGCTCCTGGACCTGTGATGCTCGATGTGGTCGGCCAACAGCTGACCGCCGATGATGTGCGCCGTCTCGCACACCCGATGACCGGCGGTGTGATCCTGTTCGCGCGGCACTTCAAGAGCCGCGCGCAACTGCATGCGCTCACCGATTCGATCCGCGCAGTGCGCGACGACCTGCTGATCGCCGTCGATCACGAAGGCGGCCGCGTGCAGCGCTTTCGCACCGACGGCTTCACGGTGCTGCCCGCGATGGGCAAGCTCGGCGTGCTGTGGGACAAGGACGTGCTCCACGCGACGAAGGTCACGACGGCAGTCGGGTACGTGCTCGCGTCGGAGTTGCGCGCGTGCGGCATCGACATGAGCTTCACGCCGGTGCTCGACCTGAACTACGGCCAGTCGCAGGTGATCGGCGATCGCGCGTTTCATGGCGATCCACGCGTCGTCACGATGCTCGCGAAAAGCCTGAATCACGGGCTCGCGCTGGCCGGCATGGCGAACTGCGGCAAGCACTTCCCGGGACACGGTTATGCCGAGGCTGACTCGCACGTCGCGATGCCGACCGACGATCGTCCACTCGAAGCGATCCTCGCGGACGATGTCGCGCCTTACGACTGGCTCGGGATGTCGCTGGCGTCGGTGTTGCCGGCACACGTGATCTACACGCAGGTCGACGCAAAGCCGGCCGGCTTTTCGCGCGTGTGGCTGCAGGACATCCTGCGCGGGCGTCTGCGCTTTCAGGGCGCGATTTTCAGCGACGATCTCTCGATGGAAGCCGCGCGTCAGGGCGGCACGTTGACCGAGGCCGCCACGTCTGCGCTGCAGGCGGGCTGCGACATGGTTTTGATCTGCAACCAGCCCGAAGAAGCCGAAAAGGTGCTGGACGCGCTGCGCTTCACGCCGTCGAAGGAATCGCGCCGGCGGCTGAAGGCTATGCATCCGCGCGGCAAGGCGCTCAAGTGGAGCAAGCTGATGGCCGAGCCCGAATACCAGCAGGCGAAGACACTGTTGCGCAACACCTTCCCCTGAGACGACGTTCGCGCGCGACAAGCGCGACAAAAAGCCCGCGCCAGTTCATTCACGGTGAACTGGCGCGGGCTTTTTGTCGTTCACCGCGGCGCGGCCACGGGCTAGTTCAGACGCATCCGCTGCAGCTTGTTGTAAAGCGTCTTCGGACTGATGCCGAGCAGCGACGCCGCTCGATGTCGTGTACCGCCCACGGCATCGAGCGTCGCGCGGATCAGCATTTCCTCGACATCCGCGAGCGGCGTGCCGACGGTCACCTGCACGCGACTGCCGTTGAGTTCGCGTGTGCCGGATGCGCCGGTTTCGTCGACGTGCAATGACTCGAGCACGTCGCCCGATGCGACGTACGCGCGCTTCACGCGATCCTGCAATTCGCGGACGTTGCCCGGCCAGTCATACGCGAGACATTCGCGGATGAAGTTCGGCGCAATCAGCTTTGTCGTCCCGGTGAGGCCGCGGGCATGGGTCTCGTGATTGAGCTGGTCGACGAGCGTCCCGGCGAAGAGTGCCGCATCGTCGCCGCGTTCGCGCAGCGGCGGCAGACTGAGCGCGGCGGCATCCAGGCGTAGCCACAGGTCTTCGTTCAGCGAGCCGTCTGCAACGGCCGCGCGCGGCACCTTGCGGGTCGACGCGATCAGGCGGAAATCGGTCACGAGCTGGTGCGTGCCGCCCACGCGCACGAACGTCTGCGAATCGAGTGCACGCAGCAGCGCTTCCTGCTGTGGCCGCGGCAACTCGGAGATTTCATCGATGAACAGCGTGCCTCCGCTGGCCTGCTCGAAGAGGCCCGGTTCGCGTTGATCCGCGCCGCTGAACGCGCCGCGTTCGTGTCCGAAGAGCTGGCTGTCGAGTGGACGGTCGCCCTCTATCGCGGCGGCCGTCCGGCAGTCGAATACGACGAACGGGCCTTTGCGACGCCGGCTCATCTCGTGCAGCGTGCGCGCGGCCACTTCCTTGCCCGTGCCGGATTCGCCCGAGATCAGCACGGCTGCTTCTGTCGGCGCGGTGTGCTCGATCGTGTCGTAGACATGCTGGATCGCGCTGCTGCGGCCGACCATCGAGCCGAACCGGCCCATCTCACGCAGCGCCGCGCGCAGCGTCTGAACCTCTTCGGTCAGCTCGTAAGGACGGGGAATGCGCGCGAGCAGGCTGCGCAGACGCGGAATGTTGACCGGCTTCAGCAGGTAATCCCAGATGCCGTGCCGCAAGCCCTCGATCGCGCTCTCGACGGTCGCGTTGCCGGTCATGACGATGACGGGCAGGGCGCCGCCGGGCGGTTGCGCGGGCAGATGCTGGAGCAGGTCGAGCCCGCTGCCGTCCGGCAGGTTCAGGTCGACGAGAACGACGTCGGGGATAAAACGCGCAAGCGCGGCTCGGGCTTCGGCGAGCGTCGTGGCGGTGTCGACGGAGAAACCGTCGGCGGCCAGGATGGCGGACAGGCCGGACAGGCTATTGGGATCGTCTTCGACAATCAGGGCGTGTGGCATGGCGGACGCACTTTTCAATGGATCGGAAATCCCTGGCGGCACGCGTCTGGTTCAGACATCTCGCGCGTGTCGGCAGGTGCGATGGCAACGGCCCTGGATCGGGCAAACTTTACTGGCTCTGCGCGTGCCGTGCAGTCGGTGGCGTCAGACGTCACCGCGGTGGGCATCGAAAAAGCGACGCACTTCGCGCGCCGCTTCGTCGCGCGTCTTGCCGTAGCGTTCCTGGATCAGGCCGGTGAGTTTTTCGACACGCCCTTCGGCTTTCGTCAACTCGTCGTCGGTGAGTTCGCCCCAGGCGGTTTTCGCCTTGCCAATCATCTGTTTCCATTTGCCTTCAGCGATGTCGTTGTTCATCTCGCCCCTCCATTTGGAAAAAAGAAAGCCTTGAGGCCTTATTTCTTCCGTAAGCAGAGAGCGTGCCAAAGAGAAATATTCAGATTTATCAACGATTTGCCTGCTTCGGGCAGGTGCCGGTTGTGTAGACGCCGGAAAATTTTCGCGTCGAGCCGGTAAAGTTTGCTTAAACCATACACGGTCGTGCCAAAAAGAAAAAGCGCCCCGAGGGGCGCTTTTCGCGATTCGCCGCTTCGAAAAAAAGCGGCGGGGCAGATCCGGCACTCAATCAGGCGCGGCTGCGGTACTCGTGCGTACGGGTATCGATTTCGATCTTGTCGCCGATGCTGCAGAAAAGCGGCACTTGCAGTTCGAAGCCGGTGTTCAGCTTTGCCGTCTTCAGAACCTTGCCCGACGACGTGTCGCCCTTGACGGCCGGTTCCGTGTACAGAATTTCGCGGACCAGCGTGGTCGGCAGTTCGACCGAGATCGCCTTTTCGTTGTAGAACACGACTTCGCAAGCCATGCCGTCTTCGAGGTAGTGCAGCGCGTCGCCCATCATTTCGGCTTCGACTTCGAACTGGTTGTAGTCGGCGTCCATGAACACGTACATCGGGTCGGCGAAGTACGAGTACGTCACTTCCTTGCGCTCGAGCAGCACGACGTCGAACTTGTCGTCGGCCTTGTAGACCGATTCCATGCCTGCGCCCGTCAGCAGGTTCTTGAACTTCATCTTCACGACGGCGGAGTTGCGGCCCGATTTGTTGTATTCGGCCTTCTGCACGACCATCGCGTCTGCGCCGATCATCACGACGTTACCGGTGCGGAGTTCCTGTGCGATCTTCATAAAACTGTCCTGTACGAAATAAGTAGCTTCAACTTTGTGCTCAACGGCATACGACGCAAACGCGTTCGGTGCCCGGCGCGCTTACCCCGGTGCATGTTCCGGGGTTACCCATTCAGGCGCATGCGAATGGCGCCGATCTGGAAAAGCGCCGGTTTCAGGCCTGGCGCGTCGCCGTAATCGGGCCGCGCTTGAGTCGTTGGCCGTTGGATAACCGCTTATTTTAACTGACTTTTTGCAAATCCGGCCAGATTTCCCGCGAGATCGCCGACGCCCGCAAGTTCGTGTGCCCATCCGGCGGCGCGGGCTGCGAAGGCTGCCCGGTGACGCTGGAATTCCGCCCAGTCCGGCGTGCCCGCGCCGTTCCATGCGTGCCAGAAGCGGGTGAGCGCTTCGCGGGGCGCGTCCGGCAGCGGGCCGGCATAGTGGGCGAGGGCGGCGTCGAGCTTCGACAGATGGGCGTCGTCGGCTTGCGGATAAATGTGCCAGATGAACGGTTTTTCCGCCCATTGCGCGCGCACGAACGAATCTTCGCCGCGCACGAAGTTGACGTCACTCGCCCACAGCAACGCGTCGTAGCCGCGCTGGTCGGTGAAGGCGAGCGCGTGGGCGATGAGGCGCCCACGCCGCGCGTGCGTGCCCGCCATGAACGACGGCAGCCCGAAAAAACGCGCGACCGCGCCCGAAATGCGGCCCTCGGGCACGAGCAGGACGATTTCGCCCGGGTTGTCGCGCCATTGTTCGAGGAGGCTGTCGGCGGCCGGGTTTTCGTAGGTGAAGAGCGAGACGACCGTCGCTTCCGGCGCCGGAGGCGGTGCGCCCGTCGCCTGCTGCCACCATGCGGCGCGCGCGGAGTCTGAAGATTGGAACGCGATGCGGGCCGCGTCGAGCCCGCGTTCTTTCAGGACGCCGCCCGTTCCCGGGCCTAACCCCGGGAAAAAGAACGTCTTCGTGAGCGCATGGCGCGGATGCGGCGATGGGCGCAGATGGAAGTCGGCGACCCAGTCTTCCGCGCTCAGATATTCGAGGTTCAGCCAGACCGGCGCGCGCTCACGCCCGGCCATCGCCGCGACATACTCGGGCGGCAGTTCGCAGCCGAACGCCTCGATGACGACATCCGCGATTTCGAGCGTGTCGCCAGCGTGCGACGGCGCGTGCCAGTACACGATCGCGATGCCTTCGATGGACTGGCGCGCGCGCCCCGCGACGAGCGAAGGGCAAAGCTTCTGGAACGCATGGAGGTCGTCGACGAACACGCGCACCTGCCAGCCGTGTTCCCCTGCGAGTTGCCGCGCAAGGCGCCAGCAGACGCCGATGTCGCCGAAATTATCGATGACCGTGCAGAAGATATCGCACGCGATACCGGCGGGCGGAGGGGGACTGGAGACGAGTGGAGCGGACATGGCGGCCGGCGGACGTTGTTCGGACGCACGCGGAATGTTCTAAACTGGCGATTCTAAAGCACTTGCCCCCGATTCCGCGTGCCTGCGCGCGGCGCCCAGCCTGATCCTGCATGACCGATTCCGACGCATTCGAGCCCAAAAAAATACTGGCCCAACTGCCGCACCTGCCGGGCGTCTACCGCTATTACGACGCGCATGGCGCGGTGCTGTATGTCGGCAAGGCGCGCGACCTCAAGAAGCGCGTGTCGAGTTACTTCACGAAGACGCTGCTGTCGCCGCGCATCGCGATGATGGTGACGCGCATCGCGCGCATCGAGACGACGGTCACGCGTTCGGAAGCGGAAGCGCTGCTGCTCGAAAACAATCTGATCAAGGCGCTTGCCCCGCGCTACAACATCCTGTTTCGCGACGACAAGTCCTATCCGTTCCTGAAGCTGACGGGCCACAAGTTTCCGCGCATGGCGTATTACCGCGGCGCGGTCGACAAGAAAAACCAGTACTTCGGACCGTTCCCGAGTGCGTGGGCGGTGCGCGAGAGCATCCAGATCCTGCAGCGTGTGTTCCAGTTGCGCACCTGCGAGGACTCCGTGTTCAACAACCGGACGCGGCCCTGTCTGCTGCATCAGATCCAGCGCTGCACCGCGCCGTGCGTCAACGCGATCAGCGAGGACGACTACACGCGCGACGTCGCGAACGCGTCGCGCTTCCTGCTCGGCCAGCAGAAAGAAGTGATGCAGGAACTCGAACAGAAGATGCATGCGTTCGCCGTCGATCTGAAGTTCGAACAGGCGGCGGCGGTGCGTAACCAGATGAGCTCGCTCTCGACCGTGCTGCATCAGCAGGCGATCGAAACCGGCAGCGAGAGCGACGTCGATATTCTGGCGGTCGTCGCGCTGGGCGGGCGCGTGTGCGTGAATCTCGCGATGGTGCGCGGCGGGCGCCATCTCGGCGACAAGGCGTATTTCCCGACGCATGTCGAAGCCGCGCTGACGGCTGCCGAAGGCGGCCTCGTCGCGGAAAGCGCCGACGCGGCGTTGACCGCGCCGGCTGTTGCGATCGAAGCCGATGCGCTGGATGTATCGGATGCACTCGTCATGGCGCAGGCACTTCCCGCCGAAACGGATACCGAAGCCGATACAGATACGGACGCAGGCGACACGCCACGCGGCCAGGGCATCGAAGGCGAGGTGCTCGACGCGTTTATCGCGCAGCACTATCTCGGCAACCGGATTCCGCCGGTGCTCGTCGTGAGCCACGCGCCTGCCAATCGCGAGCTGATCGGTCTCCTGAACGAACAGGCGGGCCACAAGGTCACGCTGCTGCGACAACCGCAGGGCCAGAAGCGTGTCTGGCTCGCGATGGCCGTGCAGAATGCGCGGCTCGCGCTTGCGCGGCTGCTTTCGGAGCAGGGCTCGCAACAGGCGCGCACGCGTGCGCTCGCCGACACGCTGGGTCTCGAATGCGAAGACCTCGCGCATCTGCGCATCGAATGCTTCGACATCAGTCACACGATGGGCGAGGCCACGCAGGCGTCGTGCGTCGTGTATCACCATCACAAGATGCAGTCGGGCGAGTACCGGCGCTACAACATCACCGGCATCACGCCCGGTGACGATTACGCCGCGATGCGTCAAGTCCTGACGCGCCGCTACGAGAAGATGGTCGCACAGGCCGCGCAGAACGCCGCCGATGAAGCAGCCACGCTGCAATCTGAAAACGCCACCGGTCCAGCCGTCACGCCCGATGCCGCCGAACCCGTCGCCGCGGGTGGCACGCTGCCGACGATCGTGCTGATCGACGGCGGCAAGGGCCAGGTCGAAATCGCGCGCCAGGTGTTTACGGAACTCGGGCTCGACACCGACATGCTGGTTGGCGTCGCGAAAGGCGAAGGGCGCAAGGTGGGCCTCGAGACGCTGATCTTCGTGGGCGGCCGCCCGCCGCTCGAACTCGGCAAGGAAAGCGCCGCGCTGATGCTCGTCGCGCAGATCCGCGACGAAGCGCACCGGTTCGCGATCACCGGCATGCGCGCGAAACGCGGCAAGACGCGGCAGACGTCGCGGCTCGAGGAACTCGAGGGCGTGGGCGCGAAACGTCGTCAGCGGCTGCTCGCGCGGTTTGGCGGGCTGCGTGGCGTGGTGGCGGCGAGCGTCGACGATCTGGCGAGCGTCGAGGGCATTTCGCAGGCGCTTGCCGAGCAGATTTACCGCCAGTTGCACTGATCCCGCGGCGGATACCCGCGCCGCGAAACCGCGTGGCGACGGACCGAAGCGGGCGCGCCGCGCGCCCCTTTGCTTGTGGCATGTCCGGCGACACGGCACAATTGCATCTCCCTTGTCTGACGTGGCCCCCGCCCATGCCGTTTAATTTTCCGATTTTCCTGACGTGGCTGCGGATCGTCCTGATCCCGCTCGTCGTGGGCGTCTTCTATCTGAACGACTCGATGATGAGCCTCGCGCACCGCAATCTCGCGGCCGCGGTGATCTTCATCCTGGCGGCGCTGACCGACTGGTTCGACGGCTATCTCGCACGTAAATGGAACCAGACGTCGGCGTTCGGCGCGTTTCTCGATCCGGTGGCCGACAAGCTGATGGTGACCGCCGCGCTCCTCGTGCTCGTTCAGCTTGCACGGCTCGACGCGGCGATCGCGCTCGTGATTGTCGGCCGCGAGATCGCGATTTCCGCGCTGCGCGAGTGGATGGCGCAGATCGGTGCGTCGAAAAGCGTCGCGGTGAATTCGCTCGGCAAGTTCAAGACCGCGTGCCAGATGGTCGCCATCCCGATGCTGCTGTTGTGGGAGCCGGTGCCGCTTGTCGCGGGGTTTTCTATCGATACGCGTATATGGGGCTGCTGGCTGATCTATCTCGCCGCCGTGCTGACCATCTGGTCGATGCTGTACTACATGAAGCTTGCATGGCCGCAGATTCGTGAGCGAGGCGGGATCGTTTAATTCGCGTGCAATCTCCCGTTGGAAAGGGGTTGACACGTTTCAGCGCCTTGTACATAATCTCGTCTCTCCGGTGCAAGCGGTTCTGCAGCGGAAGGCAGCAAAATGCGGGAGTAGCTCAGTTGGTAGAGCGCAACCTTGCCAAGGTTGAGGTCGCGAGTTCGAGCCTCGTCTCCCGCTCCAGATTTTGAAGCAGCGTTTTGCAGTAATGAAAGTGGCAACGCGTTGCTGGCAGTGAAGTACAACGCGGGAGTAGCTCAGTTGGTAGAGCGCAACCTTGCCAAGGTTGAGGTCGCGAGTTCGAGCCTCGTCTCCCGCTCCATACACAAGGGGAAGCAGTGCTTCCCTTTTTGTTTGGAAGGCCGGTTGGCCATCGCACAAATCTGCGAATCGTCAAAATGCAGCGCGTTTTCACGGTTCGGCAGTCCGCTTACGGCGCGATAGCAAAGCGGTTATGCAGCGGCCTGCAAAGCCGTTTAGGCCGGTTCGACTCCGGCTCGCGCCTCCAGCAGTGAAAAAGAAAAGCCCCGAAAAATCGGGGCTTTTCTTTTTTCCGCGCGCTCTTCCTTCCTTCGACGCGGATCAATCCAAAGCAGTACGACGCGAAGTGTCATGCTGGCTTCGCACGCGCATTCGAAACATCAGTGATGTTCCTTGTATTCAGTCCGCGGTTCAGGCGTGGCGCGCACCTTCGCATACTGGAACGCCGGCAACGCCTTGATCGCGGCTTTCGTCGCGCCGTGCAGCGTCAGCTTGCCGTCGACGAAATCGAGTTGTTCGATCGGAATCGCCACATCGTGATGCGACACGCCAAGGAACTGCTGGGCGGCGATGATCGCGAACGAAACCGACGCATCCGGTGCGACGATGATGTCGTGAATCACGCCGACGCGCTGTCCTTCTTCGTTATAGACCGGTTTGTTCAAGATCGACTTGCGCACGCTCCAGCCCTGCAGAATGGCCTGCGAGACCTCCACGCTGATGCCGAGCGGCTGCGTGCCGGCCACCTGCGCCTGCGCTTGCGTGACTGCGAATCCGAGCGACGACACGATCAATGCGGCGATGAGTTTCGATTTCATGTTGTTCCTTGTTGAGGGAATCGGGCGATCAGGGACCGTTCAGGTCTTCGACGATTCTGCCGTGTTTTTTTATTTACTGCAGTTTGCCTGCAAGTTGACGCGCTGACGCGCCTCGCAACAGGCCAGCGATCGGCGGACAACGGGACACCCGCAAAGGCGACGCCACATTAGCCTTCAGGCGCGCGGCGCGGCATAATTCGGCTTTGATGTGCGCGCAAGCGCCTCCTCGAAGCAGATTGATATGGATCAGCCTTTGCCGCAACCGATGATCGAATGGCGCTGGAAAGCCTTCGATGACCTGACCCCCGCCGAGGTCTACGACATGCTGGCCGCGCGTAGCGCGGTCTTCGTCGTCGAGCAGAATTGCCTGTATGGGGACATCGACGGCCTCGACACCGGGGCCTGGCATCTCCTTGCGTACGGTCCGGGCGCGCCGCGCGCGAAGCTC
Organism: Paraburkholderia sartisoli; assembly: GCF_900107685.1. GTDB lineage: Bacteria > Pseudomonadota > Gammaproteobacteria > Burkholderiales > Burkholderiaceae > Paraburkholderia > Paraburkholderia sartisoli. The sequence goes on from NZ_FNRQ01000001.1 coordinate 876,760, forward strand.
GCCGGTTACCTCCGCGTGCTCCTGCCGGACGAAAGCGAAACCGATATCCGTATCGGCCGCGTGCTGACCACCGCGGATTTTCGCGGCCAGGGGCTGGGCACGAAAATGCTCGAACGCGCGCTCGAACATATCGCCACGCAATGGCCGACCACGCCGATCCGTCTGCATGCGCAGGCGCATCTGCAGCCGTTTTACGGCGCGTTCGGCTTCGAGGCGATTTCAGACGTCCACGAAGAGGACGGCATCCCGCACATCTGGATGCGCTCCGCCTGAGCAAAATGCGATTCGTCTGGGCAGGACGCGCTCAACCTGAGCCAGGCGCGTCGCGAATCGCGCCGTCTCAGGGCTGGCCGGCGGCCGATGGGCGCGAATTCGCCGCGCCCGCTACCTTTGCCGGCGCCGCACGCCCGTCGCGCAGCCGCGCGCGGCCTGAGAGCCGCATCCAGTGACGCAGGGCGATGAGCGCGCCGATCACGCTCATCATCGAACCGGGAATCCAGATAAGCAGGCCGCCGATCTGCTGGTCGCGCATCGGGCTGAGCCACGTGAACGCGCGTCCGCAGATCGAATACACCGGATACAGTTCGTGTGACGAGAAGAAGATGAACGCGCCCAGCAGGATTTGCGGCGGAATCGCCGCGATCACGACAAGCACGCGCCGGCCGGGTGCAAGCCGCGCCGGCGGCGCCGGGCGCGAATCGAGAACGAGCCACCAGAACAGCAGGCCGTCGATCACCATGCTCCAGTTCATCACGCGATAAAGCCGCCAGTCGAGCATCGCGACGAAATGCACGGACGAGAGCAGCCAGAAATAGATCAGCCCGACGAACAGCACGACCGCGACGACCGGATGCATGACCACGGCGAGCGTCGCGCGCATGGCACGCGTCTGCAGGACGGGCCGCACGAACCGTTGGCGCCACGAAAACGGAATGCCCGCGCGGATCGCCGCGCCCGGATACGACAGCGCGATGAAGAACGGCCCGAGATGATGCAGCACGAGATGCTGCGCGCGATGCATGAAAAATTCATGCTCGAAGAAATAGTCGAGCCGCGTATGCAGCGCGACGTACAGCGCGATCAGCCCGAACCAGAACGACAGCTGTCGCGCGATCGACACCTTCGCCTTGCTCACGCCGCGGGCAAACAGCACGGCCGTCACGACAACCGCGACGACGACCGTCGGCGAAAACTCCCAGGGTTCGAGCCAGACAAGCAGGTTCATCGCGCGGCGTTACTTCGTCTGCGAGGGCGACTTGACGGCGAACGGCGTGTTCAGCGTCTCGCCGTCGGAGAACGTCAGCTTCAGATGCACCGTGTCGCCCGGCGCGATCTTGTGCTTCGGCTCTTCGAGCATCACGTGATAGCCGCCGGGTGCGATCTTCGCCTCGCCGTGCGCCGGTACGGTGAGCTTGTCCACCATCACCATCTTTTGCGTCGAGCCGTTCGAGACGGTCTGGTGCAGCATCGCGCTGCCATAGTCGTCGCTCGAAACATCGACGAGATCGATGGGCTTGTCGCTTGCATTCACGAGCGTCACGTAACCGCCGGCGGGCAGGTTGTTCGGCAGCCAGCGAACCCACGCGTTCTGCGTGGTAATGGCTTGTGCGCCGGCCGCGTGGGCAGTGGCGGCGAGAAGCGTGGTGGCCGCGAAGATCGCAGCCAGCGTGGTCGAAATGGAGGTCTTGGTCGTCATGGTTGGCCTGGGTCAGGAACGAGTGTCAATGATACGGCGCAGATCGTGCGCAATGGCGTCGGGCGAATCGTGATCGGTGGCAAGCAGGCGCGCGTGGCCCGCCTTGTCGAACACGTAGACAGCGGAACTGTGCGTGACTTCGTAATTGCCCTTCGGGTCGCGCTTTTCCATCTGGTACGCGACGCGATAGCGCTTTGCAAGCCCCTCGATTTCGGCGTCGCTGCCAGTCAGTCCGTAGGCGTGCTTCGCGTCGAACGCGCCGACGTAATCGTGCAGCGCCTGTGCCGAGTCGCGGGCGGGGTCGACGGTCACGAACAGGATGCGCACCTGCTGCGCGTCCGGGCCGAGCCGGTCGATCACCTGCATCAGCCGGCCCATCGTTTCGGGACAGACATCCGGACAGTGCGTATAACCAAAATAGACGAGCGCCACGCGGCCCTTGAAGGTGTCGCCGGTGACGGGCTTGCCGTCGTCCCCGGTCAGGGAGAATTGCAGATCGGGCAGGTGACCGGTCACGTTCGTCAATTGCCACGGCGTGCTGTCGTGCGAGCAGCCCGTGAGCGTACCGGCGGCTAGCGTGGCGAACGCGGCGGCAAGCAGCAGAAGCCAGCCACGCGACGCGATACGCTTCGCGCGCGGTTGGCTTGCGGCCACGCGCGACGGGTCATGCGGACGCTGTGTCTGGCGGCTGGATGGGACGGATGGGAACAAATGGGATCTCGATGGCTCGATCAGGCAATACAGAGGGAAGGTGTACTGTTGCAGTTTCCGATATAACCGCCGCGTCCTGGGCAGCGCGCGGTGCCTGCGACTGTATCGCAATTCGTCGGACAATGCTCCCGTGTGCCTGTCCGCACAAGGCGATCGGGGCAAAATGCCACATGCGCCTGAAAGCTGCATGAAACTCGATTGTTCTGTTTTTGAACGAAATCGGTTTGACAGGCGGGCGCTGACGTGCGGCCCGTCAACCCGCGAGCCTTACTTTCTCGAAAAATGGGTGGATGCGCGGTAAGATGCGCACACTTTTCCGGCTGCAAACGGCTGAAAGGCAAGACAACACGATGCGAGCACTTCCGGCTGTTCTGTCTCCGAGCGAGACGGCTTTTTTCTTCGACTTCGACGGCACGCTCGTCGAGCTGGCGCCGACGCCCGACGGCGTACTGGTGCAACCCCGGGTCATCGAATTGCTGGGCGCGCTGCAGCGTCTCACGAACGGCGCGGTCGCGATCGTTTCGGGGCGCAGCATCGACAGCATCGATTCGTTTCTCGGCCTGCCTGACATGCCAATCGCCGGGCTGCACGGCGCCGAGCGGCGCGACGCGAACGGCGACACGCAACGCACGGGTTTTAACGACGACCGGCTGCTGCGCATGGAGCAGGAACTCGCCGGGGTCGTCCGCACGAATCCCGGCATGCTGCTGGAGATCAAGGGCGCCGCGGTCGCGCTGCACTATCGCAATGCGCCCGAGCGTGAAGCCGCCGCTCGCGAGGCCACGAGGCGGCTCGTCGCGGAATATCCCGATGCGTACGTGCTCCAGCCCGGCAAGATGGTCTACGAAATCAAGCCGAAGGACGTCGACAAGGGCCGCGCGCTGCGTGCCTTTCTCGGCGAGCCGCCGTTCACCGGCCGCAAGCCCGTGTTTGCTGGCGACGACCTGACCGACGAGAAAGGCTTCGTCGTCGTCAACGAGCTTGGCGGCGTGTCGATCAAGGTCGGCGGCGGCGATTCGGTCGCCAGAACGCGGCTCGACTCGGTTGACGCGCTGATCGACTGGCTCGCCGCGGTTGTCGCGGCCGCCGGCAAGGCGTGACGTTCATGCGGCACGTTCGTCGCAGTGACTGTTTTTTTCAGCGTGAGAATTGCGCTTCATGAGTCGACTGATCATCGTATCGAACCGGGTCGCGCCGATCTCGGAAGGCGGCCCCGCGGCAGGCGGGCTGGCAGTCGGCGTCTATGACGCGTTGAAGGAAACCGGCGGCATGTGGTTCGGCTGGAGCGGCGACGTGCTGTCGTCCGGCCAGCCGCAGATCAGCGTTGAGGAACGGGGACCCGTGACGTTCGCGACCATCGGCCTCGTGCGGCGCGATTACGACCAGTATTACCGCGGCTTTTCGAATGCGACGCTGTGGCCGGCGTTCCACTATCGCGCGGATCTCGTGCAGTACGACCGGCACGATTTCGAAGGCTATTGCCGCGTCAACACGTGGCTCGCGCGGCAACTCGTGCCGCTGCTGCGCCCGGACGACGTCATCTGGGTCCACGACTATCACCTGATCCCGTTCGCGAAGGCGCTGCGTGCCGCCGGCGTGAAGAACCGCATCGGCTTTTTCCTGCACATTCCGTTTCCCGCTTCGCAGGTGCTGCTCGCGGTGCCGCCGCATCGCGAACTCGTCGAGTCGCTGTGCTCGTTCGATCTGCTCGGCTTCCAGACGGAACCCGACCTGCGTTCGTTTTGCGATTACATCGTGCATGAGGCGAACGGCACGACCGACGCACCCGCAAACGGCCGTCCGACGACGGTTCACGCATTCGGCCGCACGCTGCAGGCGGCGGCCTATCCGATCGGCGTGTATCCGGATGAGATCGCGGAACTGGCCAAAGCCGGCGAGAGCGGCAAGCCGGTGCGCACGATGCGCGCGACGTTGCACGCGCGCAAGCTGATCATGAGCGTCGACCGGCTCGATTATTCGAAGGGACTCGTCGAGCGTTTCCGCGCGTTCGAGCGTCTGCTGGAACAGTCGCCGGCGCAGCGCAACAAGGTGTCGTTCGTGCAGATCGCGCCGCCGACGCGCGCCGACATGCACGCGTACCAGGACATCCGTCTGCAGCTGGAAGGCGAATCGGGCCGCATCAACGGACGTTTCGCCGAACTGGACTGGACGCCGATCCGCTATATCCACCGGCAATACGAGCGCCAGGTGCTGGCGGCGCTCTTTCGCGCGTCGCACGTGGGCTACGTGACGCCGCTGCGCGACGGCATGAACCTCGTCGCGAAAGAGTATGTGTCGGCGCAGGACCCGGACGATCCAGGCGTGCTGGTGCTCTCGCGTTTCGCGGGCGCGGCGCAGGAGCTGAACGGCGCGCTGATCGTGAATCCGGTCGATATCGACGGCATGGCCGAGGCGCTGGCCACCGCGCTCGCGATGCCGCTGGCCGAGCGTCAGTCGCGCTATCGGGAGATGATGGCGCAACTGCGGGAGAACAACGTCTCCGTGTGGCGCGACAATTTCATGCGCGACCTGCAGGCAGCCGGTTCGGTGGGCCGCGTGCGAAAGCGGGCAGGGGTTTCGCTCACGGATTGACGCGTGTGGCGCCGCACGGTTTGCCCCCGGCGCTGCAGATCGCGCGCCGGACGAAAAAAAGCCGCTTCGAAACCAGCCGAAGCGGCTTTTGTGCTTTACATCACCCGCAGCGACGCCGCGGCCTCGCGTTTCTCAGGCCACGTGCTGTTCGTTGACCTTCTTGCCACCGATGTGCAGCGTCGTTCCCTTGTCGTACTGCTTCGACAGCAGATCGCGATAGAGCCCCGGGCGGTTGCGCAGTTCTTCCGGCGTGCCGTCGTCGATGACCTTGCCCGTGCTCATCACGATGATGCGGTCGAAGTTGTGCAGCGTCGACAGACGGTGCGCGATCGCGATCACCGTGCGGCCCACCATCAGCCGGTCGAGCGCAATCTGGATCGCTTCTTCCGACGCGCTGTCGAGCGCGGACGTCGCTTCGTCGAGCAGCAGGATCGGCGCGTTCTTCAGGATCGCCCGGGCGATGGCGATGCGCTGGCGCTGGCCGCCCGACAGCTTCACGCCGCGATCGCCGACGATCGTGTCGTAGCCTTCCGGCATCGCCTCGATGAAATCGGTGCAGCGCGCCTCGCGCGCGGCGGCCAGCACCTCGTCGCGGGTTGCTTCGGGGCGGCCGTACGCGATGTTTTCATACACCGAGCGATGGAACAGCGAAATATCCTGCGGCACGAGCGCGATCGAGTGACGCAGGCTGTCCTGCGTAATGCCGCCGATGTCCTGGCCGTCGATCTTGATCTGTCCGCCCTGGGTGTCGTAGAAACGCTGCAGCAGCGCGAGCACGGTCGACTTGCCCGCGCCCGACTTGCCGATCAGGCCGACACGCTGGCCGGCTTCGATATGCAGATCGAAGTGATCGAGAATCGCCCGGCGGCGCGGATACGCGAACGTCACGCGTTCGAAGTCGACCCGCCCGCCCTGCGGCACGAGTTCCACGGCGTCCTTGCGGTCTGGCATGCCGTGCGGTTCGAGCAGCGTCTTCACGGCTTCGGCAAGCCGCGCCACGTGCTGCGTGACGTCGACGAGCGCGACGGCAAGATCGCGCGTGCCGTGCAGGATCGTGAAACCGAGCGAGCTGACGAGCACGATGTCGCCGGACGTCGCGCGGCCCTGGTCCCACAGCCACAGCGCCCAGCCGAGCAGACCCGCCGACAGCAGCGCGGTGATGACTGCGTGCAGCAGGCGCAGCTTCTCGAGGTAAAGCAGGCTTTGCTGGCGCGCGTCCATCTCGGCCTTCACCGTATCGCCGAAGCGCTTCTGTTCGCGCAGCGTCATGCCGAAGGCGCGCACGAGGCCCATGTTGCTGATCACGTCGACGAGCTCGCCGTCGACCGACGCCGCTTTCGACGCGAAGTGATGGTGACGCGCCGAGCCGCGGCCGGCGAGCTTGTAGAGCACGACCGACAGGATCGCCGAGCAGAACATCAGGCCGGCCGCCATCAGCGGATTGACGGCGATGATCATGACAATGGCGCCGAGCACGGCGATGCACGGCGGCAGCACGTTCCACGCGGTGGTGTTTTCGGCGGTATAAACCGCGTTCGACGTCGCCGTGATCCGGCTCGCCAGCATGCCCGGCTGCTTTTCCGAGTAGTAGGTGGGCGAATGGCCGCTCAGATACTGGAACAGATCACGCCGCAGGTCGCCCGTGACGGCGACGAACGTATGCGCGGCGACCCAGCCGCCGATGCGCCACAGCATGTTGTCGGCCGCAATCAGGCCGACCAGGATCGCGAACGCGCCCCACAGCGGGCCAGGGTGATGACGGCCTTCGCCAAGCACGTCGATGAGATGCTTGATCGCGTATTGCGACGCGAGCGCGCATCCCACGGCCGCGAACACGCTGCACAGGACGATCGTATGTGAGACCGGATGGCGGCGGATAAAGCGGAAAAGGAACGCAAGCGGCCGGTTCGCATAGCTCGCGAGCTTTGCGTCGTGGGCGTTACGCTGGGCGATGGTGAGATGTTCCAATGTGTTCGAGTGTCGGTAGTCGATGAGGTGACGGTGTCGCAGCAGGCCGTTCATGCATGTCGCCATATCGGGACAAAAGGCGCACCTTCTCGCATTGTAAACATGCAGAGAACTTTCTGAGACGGCAAAAAAGGAAAACGGCGGGCAATGACGGGCAACGAAGCGGCACGGTCGCTCGACTTCGCGCAATAAATGTTCGCAAACTCTATGTGTTGCGAGACATGCCCTGATAGCAGTGGTTCATCCCGGTGCGGAAAAAATTCGAGATATACTTACGGATTGCATACAGTGCGTCGCACTGCAAGCGGTTCACCCGCTGATCAGGTGGCGCTGGAAAATACGCGTCACCAGATGGGTTGACCGGGCGTCCGAAGCCGTGGTCACCGCGTGGTCACCGCATGCCTTTCAATGTAAAACTGTCTTGTAAAACAAGGGTTTGCAAAGTGTTTCGCCTTTGTAACAACATAAAGACTTTGAAAGGTAGTGCGCTGCATGAGCCTCCCGGCACTGATAATGCACGCTTCGGTTTGGCCCACTAAAATCTGACAGTTTGTCAACGAGTGTGCGGCCCATGCGTTTTAAGCCGGATGCACCGCCCTGGTGAGTGTGACCAGTCCGGGCAATCCAACCAGCGTTCAATCGCAGAATTTCCCGAATGAAACAGGCCAGCGCCTCCGGTGCGAGCCGCACGGGGTGGGCGGGCGAGTCGCTTTTAACAAACTTGTAGTGTTGATTTTTACCAGGAGTTCACCATTATGCGAATCGCTCAAATCGCTCCGTTACACGAGGCGGTTCCTCCCAAGCTGTATGGCGGCACGGAACGCGTGGTTTCGTACCTGACCGAAGCACTGGTCGAGCTGGGACATGACGTTACGCTTTTCGCGAGCGGCGATTCGCAGACTTCGGCGAAACTCGAAGCCTTCTGGCCGCAGGCACTGCGCCTCGACCCGACCATCCGCGACACGATGGCGCCGCACATGCTGCTGCTCGAAGAAGTGCGCCGTCGCGCCGATGAATTCGACGTGCTGCATTTCCACATCGACTACTACCCGTTCTCGCTGTTCTCGCGCCAGCCGACGCCGCATCTGACCACGCTGCACGGCCGTCTCGACCTGCCGGAACTGCAGCCGGTCTTCAACACGTTCAACGACGTGCCGGTTGTCTCGATCTCGGACAACCAGCGCTCGCCGCTGCAACAGGCCAACTGGCTGTCGACGGTCTATCACGGCCTGCCGGAAAACCTGCTGAAGCCGATCCCGAACGTGAAGCCGGGCTACCTCGCGTTCCTCGGCCGTATTTCGCCGGAAAAGCGCCTCGACACGGCTATCCGCATCGCCGAACAGGCCGGCATGCCGATCAAGGTGGCCGCGAAGCTCGACAAGGCCGACCGCGCGTACTACGAAGAAGTCATCAAGCCGCTGATGTCGCTGCCGCACGTCGAATACATCGGCGAAATCAGCGAAGCCGAAAAGACCGAATTCCTCGGCAACGCGCACGCGCTGCTGTTCCCGATCGACTGGCCGGAGCCGTTTGGTCTCGTGATGATCGAGGCGATGGCATGCGGTACGCCGGTCATCGCGTTCAAGCGCGGTTCGGTGCCGGAAGTGATCGAAAACGGCGTGTCGGGTTTCGTCGTCGAAGACGAAATCAGCGCCGTCGCCGCTGTGAAGCGTCTGCACACGCTGCCGCGTGAAAACGTCCGCAAGGCGTTTGAAGCGCGCTTCTCGTCTAAGGTGATGGCCCAGAATTACCTCACCTCGTACGAAGAATTGCTGCGCCGCAAGCGCCGCACCGTGCTGCGCGAAGTCAACGCAGGCTGAAACGGCTGAACGCGGAGCGACTCCGTCCGGAATCGCGCCCGCCGGCACGCTACGGTCAGGCTCGCTGCAGCCATACAACGCCCCGCATGCAACTTGCATGCGGGGCGTTGTTGCATGTGCGCCGCGTCCGGTGCGAACGGGCGTGGTTTCGGTGTTGCGGAGCGTGAGGCGGCGCAGCAATATCCCTATAATGGCCGTGCCGCAAAATTCCGCCGCGGCGCTGCCGATGACAGGAGGATGCCTTGGCGAGAACGAAAGAAACGCGTGCGAACGCGGCGCCAGGCGCCGGGACGGTTTTCGCGCTGCGGGCCATCGGTCTCGTGATTCTGGCCCGCTGGCTGTTTTCGATGTCCAGCATGGGTTTCGGGCTCGCCACGCTGCGCGCGATGGCGTCCTCGCCGTGGGTCTGCATCAACCTCGTGTTTCTGTTCCTGATCATTTTCCTGCCGGGCGCGCAGGCCCGCGCCGAGCGCCCGTTTCACCCGCTGCCACAGTGGTTGCGTCAGGCGTTGCGGCTCTTCGCGCTGCTTGGGTTCGTGTTCGCCGTCTGGTCCGTCGGCGCGTTTGTGTGGATGGCCGGCTGGCGGCGTGCCGTCAGCACGATCGCCGCGACCAACGGCTGGCTCGTGGCCGCACCGGCGCTGTACGCCGCCGTGATGTGGATCTGCCGCCCGCGTGCGCTGTGGCGCACGAATACGGCCGCGCGGCGCTATGCCATCGGCCGCTATGCCGTCGCGCTCGATCTCGTGACGCGTACCGCGATCGTCTGGGCCGAGAGCCGCAAGCTGGGCCAGTACGATTCGCGCGAACTGTCGGTGCGCTGGCCTGACATCGCAGCCGCGGATGCCGGCCTGCCGCCGACGGGTGTCGCCGCGCTCGCGACCGAACCGCCCGTCGCCGGGGTCACGCGTGCCGCGATGGCCGCTCCGGCGCCGCGCGTGCGTCTTGCAACGTGGTGGCATCGCCCGAAGGTCGAACTGCTATGGGATTCGCCCGCCGCAGCCGGACATAACCGGCAGACCGTGTTCCGCGCGCCGCTTCTGACCGAAGGCGATCGCGTGGCCGCCCGTGCGCTCGATTCGATATTGCGGCAAGTCTGATTTCACGGGAAACACGTCGATTGACCCGGACGGGCCGTGCGCCCGCAAGGAGTTGCCATGCTGTTTCGCTGGTTGCTTGCCGCCGTTCACCTGCTTGCGTTCGGTTTCGCGCTCGCGTCCATTCTGGGTCGCTCGCGCCTGCTGCGTCGCTGCGCGACAACCGCTGACCTGCCCGCTGTTTTTCGCGCCGATGCCGGTTGGGGGCTTTCGGCGCTGGTGCTTGTCATCACAGGCGGCATGCGCGCGTTCGGCGGCTTCGAGAAGGGCGGGGACTACTACATCCACGCGCCTCTCTTTCATCTGAAAATGGGCGCGCTCCTGCTGATCCTGCTGCTCGAAATCGCACCGATGATGGCGCTCATCCGCTGGCGCGTCGCGCTCAAGACTGGCAAGACGCCCGACCTGAGCCGCGCGGGCCGTTTCGCGCGCGTCGGCACGCTGCAGACCGTGCTGCTTGTCGTCATGGTGGTCGCCGCGTCGGGCATGGCGCGCGGGATCGCGCTGGCCGCCGGCGCGGGTTGAGCTGCCGGGGACACGCCCCGCGTGTCGCCCTCCGATGCGCCGTGCCGTGAGGTCAGGGCGTCTCTTCGCGTCGTGCCGTCGAGTCGCGCACGATCAGTCGCGGTTCGAGCGTGACGTGCCCGAGGTCGCGCTTGCCGGAAAGTACGTCGATCAGTTTGAGCATCGCGGTTTCGCCCATTTTTTCGCTCTGCATGTCGACGGTCGTCAGCGCGGGAACGGCGTATTCACCGTACGGCACGTTATCGAAGCCCGTCACCGAGAGGTCCTGCGGCAGCCTGAAGCCGAGCGCCAGCGCTTCTTTCATGAAGCCGAGCGCGATCAGGTCGTTGTAGCAGATGAGCGCCTCGGGCCGCTCCGGCCCCAGCATGACGGATGAGCAGGCGGCCTTGCCGGCGAGCGTCGATGGCGCGTGCGCGTCATGCACGTCGAGCTTCATGCCGGCTTCCGAAAGACAGGTGCGCGCGCCTCGGATGCGCTCCGCGTCCCAGCGGGAGTTCGCGAACCCGAGATACGCGATGCGCCGGTGTCCCAGATTCAGCAGGTGCCGCGCCAGCATGTATCCGGCGAGATAGCTGTCGTGGCTCACGCTCGGAATCGGACATTGCGCGTTCCGGCCAAGCAGGACGACGGGCTTGTTCAGCTTCGTCATCCAGTCCATGGCGTCTTCCTGCATTCGCGAACTGATGATGACGCCGTCCACCCGTTGCGCGAGCGCCTCGATCAGCGGCTGCTCGCGCTCCTGGTTTTCCTCGGTATCCACCAGCAGCAGCGTGTAGTCGTGGCGCAGCGCGATGCGGTTCGCGCCCTTCACGATATTGGTGAAGTACGGGTTGCTGATATCGAGGATCGCGAGGCCGATCGTGCGTGTCTCGCCCGTGATCATCGAGCGGGCGAGCGGGTTGGAGCGGTAGCCGAGCTGCTCGATCGCCTCTTTCAGGCGGGCTTCGACGGGCGCGGAGAAGCGCTGCGCGCCGTTCATGTATTTCGACACAGTCGCCACCGAGACACCCGCTGCAGCGGCGACATCGCGAATCGTGGGTGTGGTTCTTTTCATTTTTAGGTAAACGTTTTTTATATAATCCAGTCCGAATTCCAGGCAAATTTCTTGACGCAATGACGCCTGAAAAACTATAGTAGGAAAACGTTTTCTCTTGCCAGCTTTTTTTGCTGGCTGACCACCGATCATACGCAATCAGAGGGCACCACAACATGAGCAATCAATCGGGCGCCGCGCGCAAACCATTCCATCGCATTCTCCTGACAGGGGCTGCCGGCAACCTCGGCGTCCAGATGCGCGGGCCGCTTGCGGACTGGGCCGACATCGTGCGCGTGACCGACATTGCGCCGATGGGCGAGGCGGCGTCGCACGAGGAAGTCGTCGTGCTGGATCTGGCTGACCGCGCGGGCGTCGACGCGCTGGTCGAAGGTGTCGATGCGATCGTGCATCTGGGTGGCATCTCGATCGACGCCCCGTTCGACGACCTGATCGAAGCCAATATCCGCGGGCTCTACAACCTGTATGCGGCCGCGCACAAGCATGGCGTGAAGCGCATCGTCTTCGCCAGCTCGAACCATGCGATCGGGTTCCACCCGACCACGACGGTACTCGACGCCGATTCGCCGACGCGCCCCGACAGCCTCTACGGCGTGACGAAATGCTTCGGCGAATCGCTGTCGCGCTATTACTACGACCGTTTCGGGCTGGAAACCGTGTGCGTGCGGATTGGTTCGTCGTTCGAGGAACCGCGCAATCCGCGCATGCTCGTCACGTATCTGAGCTACCGCGATTTCATCGAGCTGGTGCGCTGCTCGCTGTTCACGAACCGGGTCGGGCATGCGATCGTCTACGGCGCGTCGAACAACCCGGTGAAGTGGTGGGACAACACGAAGGCGGCGTTCCTCGGTTTCAATCCGCAGGACAGCTCGGCGCAGTTCGAGTCCCGTTTCCCGCTGACCGCGCCGACCGACAATCGCGACGACGGCGCGCAGTTGTATCAGGGCGGTGCCTTCGTACTCGGCGAGCCGATGGAGCGCAAGTAATGGCCATGGGCGTATCGGTCGAAAGAATCGACGCGGCAGGGCCGGCGTCGGTGGGCGAAAGCCCCGTATGGCGCGCGGCGGAAGAGGCGTTTTACTGGGTCGACATCCCCGCGCGGAAGATCGTGCGGTTTCACGTGGCCACCGGCGTGCGCTCGGAATGGGTGTTGCCGGAGAAGGTCGCGTGCATTGCATTCGATCAGGCGGGCCGCGTGCTCGCGGGCATGGAAACCGGGTTGTTCTCGGTGACGTTGCCTGAGGCCGGCGGTTCGGGTTCGGCCGGCGCGAGCGCGACTGTGCCGCCGTCGCAGATCAGGAAGCTGGCTGCGCCGGTGTTTCCCGCTCAGGACATGCGCTTTAACGATGGACGCTGCGATCGTCAGGGGCGCTTCTGGGCCGGGACGATGGTTCAGGACATGTCGCTCGCGAGCCCGCTCGGCGCGTTGTTCCGCTTCGACGCGCAGGGCGTTCTGTCGGCGCCGGTGATCGACGGGCTGATCACGCAGAACGGTCTTGCGTGGTCGCCGGACGGCGCGACGATGTACCTGTCGGATTCGCATCCGTTGAAGCGTGTTATCTGGGCGTTCGATTTCGACGTCGAAAGCGGTACGCCGCGAAACCGGCGCGTCTTCGCGGATCTTCACGATCACGCGGGCCGTCCGGACGGCGCGGCGGTGGACGCGGACGGCTGCTACTGGACGTGTGCCAACGATGCCGGCTTGCTGCTGCGTTTCACGCCGCAAGGCGTGCTCGACCGGAAGATCGAAGTGCCGGCCGTGAAGCCTTCGATGTGTGCGTTCGGTGGGCGCGATCTCGATACGCTGTTCGTGACGTCGATCCGTCCGGGCGCAGGCGCCACCGACGATGACGGCGCGGTGTTCGCGATCCGGGCTGGCGTGCGCGGGTTGCCCGAGCCGGAGTACACCGGGGCGTTGTGAGCGACGGGGCGGGTCGCGTCGATGCCTATCAGGCAGATAAGCATCGCGATGCCCGCAACGCACTCCAGCAACCCTGGACTGACGTTGCGTCAGGCACGCATCGCCCACAAGGAATCACGAAGACCTGGCGTCTCCGGCATGACGCGAGGCGCACAAACGCCATGCGGCCTTCGGCGCGGCGATGGTCTCGACGGTGTGGCGCCACCAGAGTTCGCCGCGATGCGGCGCGCCCAGATCCAGCCGCTCGCCCATGCGGGGCGTCGACAGCGCGACCCCTCGCGCGAGGGCCAGCCCCGTCACCCTTTCGAACGGTTCCTGCCAGCGGTGCATCGCGAGGTCGAAGGTGCCATTGTGAATCGGCACGAGCCAGCGGCCGCGCAGATCGATGTGCGCCTGCACGGTTTCTTCGGGCTGCATATGAACGTACGGCCACTGCGCGTCGTACGCACCTGTCTCGACCAGCGTGACGTCGAACGGCCCAAGACGCTCGCCGATCGTCCTGAAACCATCGAAGTAGCCGGTGTCGCCGCTGAAAAACACGCGCAGATCATCGTCGACGATCACCCACGACGCCCATAACGTACTGTTGCCGTCGAACAGGCTACGGCCGGAAAAATGCTGCGCGGGCGTAGCGGTGAACTGCACGCCGTCTACCTCGGTGCCTTGCCACCAGTCGAACTGCCGCACCTTCGAAGCATCGATGCCCCATTCGATCAGCCGGTCGCCGACGCCGAGCGGCGTCAGAAACACACCCGTGCTCCGCGCAAGCGTGAGCACGGTTTCGCGGTCCAGATGGTCATAGTGATCGTGCGACAGGATCACGCCTCGCAGCGGTGGCAAATCGGCCAGCGCGACCGGCGGCGCATGGAAGCGCTTCGGCCCGAAATGGCGAAACGGTGAGGCACGCTCGGCGAACACCGGATCGGTCAGCCAGAACTGGCCGCGCAGCTTCAGCAGCATCGTCGAATGACCCAGCCGGTAGAGGCTGCGATCGGGCGCCGCATCGAGCTGCGCACGCGTCAGCGCATCGACGGGCAACGCGTCTGTCGGCGCCGTGCCGCGCGGCTTGTTGAGCAATATGTTCCACACGATGCCAAGCGTCTTGCGCAGGCTTTCGGCGGGACGCGGCTTGACGTTGTGAAAGCGTTCGCCGTCATGCTGCGGCGACGTGCTGGACAACGCGCGGCCGCGTTGCGCGGCGCTAAAGCCGAGCGCGCGGCTGACAAATGCGGGAAGCGACGTCATGAGGTGGGCCATCCAGAGGGAAATGTACACTTGGCAGTGTAGTTTATTTTTGAGAAAAGTAAACTGCCCGGTGTAAAATTCAGCCATGGATCCATGTGCTACCCATCAACGTCTGACTGACCGCAAGCGTGTCGCCATCGTCGACGCCGCGATCGAGGAATTCCTCGCGGCGGGCTACGACGCGACCAGCATGGACCGTATCGCCGCCCGCGCGCACGTTTCGAAACGTACGGTCTATAACCATTTCCCCGGCAAGGAAGTGCTTTTCGCGGCGATTCTCCATCAACTGTGGGACGCGAGCCAGCGGGGCGATGCGCCCACCTACCGCGCCGACAAACCGTTGCGCGCACAGTTGCTCGACCTTCTGGGTCGCAAGCTCCGGTTGCTGAACGACGAGTCCTTTCTGTCACTTGCGCGTGTGGCGATCGCGGCCGGCATCCATTCGCCGGAGCGCGCGCGGGACATGGTCGCCCGTCTCGGCGAACGCGAGGAAGACCTGACCGTGTGGGTCCGGGCGGCGGCCGCCGACGGCCGGCTCAAAACCGACGATCCGCTCTTCGCGGCGCTGCAGTTGCAGGGACTGGTAAAGGCTTTTGCATTCTGGCCGCAGGTGGCGATGGGCCAGGCGCCGCTCGGCGAACAGGAGCAAAGGAAGGTCGCAGAATCGGCCGCTGACATGTTTCTTGCGCGCTATGCACGAGCCGCCGCCTAGGGGCTTGCGTTTCGATCTTCATGTCCACCGGACCGGCAGATGGCGGCTCCAGACGCTATAGGTTGTTTTGTGTCTGGGGCTATTGTCGATTACGCCACTTTTGCGCCACATGGCGTGGTGCGCCAGTCAGGCCTGGTCGCCAGAAAAGAAAAAGGCCCTCGGCTTTCGCCGGAGGGCCTTTATTCTTCGGTGTCGTGGCGTTACCAGCACCAGAAATCCTGGTGGGTAGTACTGGGATCGAACCAGTGACCCCTGCCGTGTGAAGGCAGTGCTCTACCGCTGAGCTAACCACCCGAAGAGAGCCGGATTATGTCAGACGGCCGAGGAGTCGTAAAGTATTTTTTAAGCAGACTGCGTATCGGCGCCTTCACTGGCCTCCGGTACAGCCGCCAGACGCCAGACGCTCGTGCCCTTGACCGCCTTGTCGAGACCATCCAGCACCGCCTGATGCTCGGCGAGTTCGTCGCTGCCCGCCGTCAGCACGACCAGTTCCAGCGCGTCGAGCTTCACGCGCGGCGTGTGCATATCGCCGCCGCCGGACGCTTCGTCCATCATGTCGATCACGAGGCTTTCCTGGCCGCGCGTCATGGCGAGGAAAACTTCCGCGAGCAGTTCCGAGTCGAGCAATGCGCCGTGAAGCGTGCGGTGCGCGTTGCTGATGCCAAAGCGGTCGCACAGCGCGTCGAGCGAATTGCGCTTGCCAGGGAAAATCGACTTCGCGCGCACCAGCGTGTCGATCACCTCGCCACAGTGCTGGCTGAACGGCGGCAGTCCGAGCAAGGCAAACTCCGCATCGAGAAAGCCGATGTCGAACGGCGCGTTGTGAATGATCAGTTCCGCGTCCTGCACGAAATCGCGCAACGCATCGGCGATTTCGGCGAACTTCGGTTTGTCGCTCAGGAACTCGGTCGTCAGCCCGTGAACGGCGAGCGCGCCCGGATCGCTGTCGCGTTCCGGGTTGACGTAGAAGTGCAGGTTGTTGCCCGTCAGCCGACGGTTGACCAGCTCGACACAGCCGATTTCGATGATGCGATCGCCCGTGCGCGCATTGAGGCCTGTGGTTTCGGTGTCGAGAACAATTTGACGCATGTTGGATCAGCCCGCGTTGAAATTAGCGATAAAAAGGAGAGACCGGAATTCAGGCGCCAGCGAGCGACGCGACGCCGCGATTCGCAAGCGCATCGGCGCGCTCGTTTTCCGGGTGTCCGGCGTGGCCTTTCACCCAGCGCCATTCGATCTCATGCTGCTGGACGAGCGCGTCGAGCCGCTTCCAGAGGTCGGCGTTTTTCACCGGCGTTTTCGCCGCCGTCACCCAGCCTTTCTTTTTCCAGCCGTGAATCCATTCGCTGATGCCTTTCTGCACATATTGCGAGTCGGTATGCACGACGGCCTTGCATGGACGCTTCAGCGCTTCGAGCGCCGCGATCACGCCCATCAGTTCCATACGGTTGTTGGTGGTGAGCGCTTCGCCGCCAAACAGCTCTTTTTCCTGCGCGCCGAAACGCATGAGCGCGCCCCAGCCGCCAGGGCCAGGATTACCCTTGCAGGCGCCGTCGGTGAAAATTTCGATGATGTCTTTAGTCATTTGCGGTGGTTTCGGGTATTCGGAGTGGCGGCGGGCGCGAGCCCGGCGGCAAGAACAGGCTTTTTCACCTTCAACGGGCCGACGAGCCGCATGCCGCGCACGCGCTTGATCGCGGTCACCATATAGGACGCGCCGAAGATGGGCCACCAGCGGTCGCCGGCGGCTTCCATGAAGGCATAGCGCGCGAGCCATTGATCGCTCGCGAGCGGCGGACGATAACAGCCGAAGCGTCCGCGTTCAAGGTCGAAGCCTAACAGCTTGATCCAGTCCTTCAGGCGCGTGAACGCGATCAGGTCATGCTGGGCGGGCACGAACGGCCGGCCCGTGACCTTGCCGAGCGATTGCCGCGCGCCCCACAGCGACAGCGAATTGAAGCCCAGAATGATCAACTGGCCTTCCGGCATCAGCACGCGCTCGGCTTCGCGCAGCAGACGGTGCGGGTCGCTCGTGAATTCGAGCGTATGCGGCATCACGATCAGATCGACGCTCTGCGCCTCGAACGGCAGGTCGAGCAGGTCGCACCAGACGGTGCTGCGGCCCGCCGGCGCGTGGCGCTCGGCGAGACTGTGGACGGGGCCCGGCATCGGGCCGCGCGGAAACGAGTAGGGCGCGCTGCCGCCGCTGGCGGCGTCCAGCACGAGGCCGCGACAGGGCATGCGGTTCTCGCGCAGTGCGTCGAGTTGCGGCAGGCCGAGCTGAAGCGCGTGATAGCCGAACACGTCCGACACCACATGGTCGAGCTGCGCCTGTTCCCACTCGAGCACGTAACGACCGGGCGGCGAATCGGTCCAGGCGGCCCAGTCTATAATCGTTCGGTCAGACATGTCAGAGAATGCGTCGCCCATGAATTCGCTTGAACTTGAATACGTCCCGGTCCCGGCGTTTGAAGACAATTACATCTGGCTCGTGTCGGACGGCCGCCACGCAGTGGCCGTCGATCCGGGCGAGGCCGAACCCGTTCGCGCGTATCTGGCAAAACGGGGCTGGCAACTGAGCGCTATTTTACTCACGCACCATCACCGCGACCACGTCGGCGGAGTGGCCGATCTGCTGAACGGCCAGGCGGTGCCCGTCTACGGCCCGGCCGGCGAAGCGATCGAGCATCTCACATATCGCCTGAAACACGGCGATCGCGTGACGCTCGCCGAACCCGCGCTCGAATTCACCGTACTCGACGTCCCCGGCCACACGAGCGGCCACATCGCGTACTTCCAGGCGGCCGACCCGCGCGGCACGCCGCACGTCTTCTGCGGCGACACGCTGTTTGCGTGCGGCTGCGGCCGGCTCTTCGAAGGCACGCCGGCGCAGATGCTCGACTCGCTCGATTCGCTGGCCGCGCTGCCCGGTTCGACCGAAGTCCACTGCGCGCACGAATATACGCTCTCCAACATCCGCTTCGCGCTCGCCTGCGACCCGGACAACCGTGCGCTGCAGGACTGGCGCGACGAGGCGACGGCGCTGCGCGCCCGCAAGGTGCCCACGCTGCCTACCACGATTGCCCACGAAAGGGCGGTGAACCCGTTCCTGCGGGCCGCCGATCAGGCCATCCAGACGACCCTCGCCGAACAGTTGCATGAATCGGTGCCCGACCGGCTTGCCGCGTTCACATTGATGCGCGAATGGAAAAACCGCTTTCGCTAACCTGTTCCCGAGAATGGTTTTGCTCAAGCCAAAAATAGAAAAAATTCGCCAAGTCTAGGATTTGCCAAGGTTTTCTTTTATTTGTGATTGACGAAAACCTTATCGTTTCGTACTATCGGCTGCAAATTCCAGCCCTATGGAAGCCGAGATCTACATGCGATTTATCCTAAGTGCGCTGTTGGTCCTGACGCTCGCCGCGTGCGCGAGCTCGGGGCCGCCAGCGAATAGCCCGACCACCGCAGCAACGAACCCCGCCACGCAACAGGCAGTAGCCGACGCCCTCCGCAAGACCGCCTCCGCCAGGGAAACCATCAACGTCGATCAAGGATCTGTCAACCAGCTGACGACTCCCGACGCCGATCTGTGGAGCCGTATTCGCCGTGGTTACCAGATCCCCGACCTGCAGACCGACCTCGTCGACATGCAGGTCAACTGGTACGCGCAGCGTCCCGACTACGTCGAGCGCATGACGGTCCGGTCGCAAAAATACCTGTACCACATCGTCGAGGAGCTCGAGGCGCGTCACATGCCGACCGAGCTCGCGCTGCTGCCGTTCATCGAATCCGCGTACAGCCCGCAGGCGCTGTCGGTCGCGAAGGCCGCGGGCATGTGGCAGTTCATGCCGGGCACGGGTCGCACCTATAACCTGAAGCAGAACATGTGGCAGGACGAGCGTCGCGACGTGCTCGCGTCGACGAGCGCCGCGCTCGACTATCTGTCGCGTCTGCATGACATGTTCGGCGACTGGTATCTCGCGCTCGCCGCGTACAACTGGGGCGAGGGCAACGTGCAGCGCGCGATCGCGCGCAACGAGGCGGCCGGTCTGCCGACCGACTATCTGAGCCTGCGCATGCCGAACGAGACGCGTAACTACGTGCCGAAGCTGCAGGCGGTGAAGAACATCGTCGCGAATCCGCAGATGTACGGCCTGACGCTGCCGAGCATTCCGAACCACCCGTACTTCGTGACCGTCACGACGGCGCACGATATCGACGTCGACACGGCGGCGAAACTCGCGAACATGTCGACCGACGAATTCCGCTCGCTGAATCCGTCGTTCAAGAAGCCGGTGATTCTCGGCGCCACGCAGCCGCAGATCCTGCTGCCGTTCGACAACGCCAGCGCCTTCGAGGCGAACCTGAAGTCGTATAGCGGCTCGCTGTCGTCGTGGACCACCTACACGGTTACCGAACGCGCGCGTCCGGCGGCGATTGCGCAAAAGATCGGCGTCGACGCGGACACGCTGATGGCCGTCAACAAGATCCCGGCGGGCATGCGACTGAAGCCGGGCTCGACGATCGTCGTGCCGCGCGGCGACGATGACGACGAAGACATCAGCGCCGACGTCGCGGAAAGTGCGGTACTCGCGATGGAGCCGGACGTCCCCGATACGCGCAAGATGCTGATCCGCGTGCGCCGCACGCAGTCGATGGCATCGCTTGCCGATCGTTACGGCGTTTCTGTCGGACAACTGAGGGCCTGGAACCGTACGCATCGCAATCAGGTTTCGCCGGGTCAGGTGATCGTGCTGCACGTGCCGGTCGGCAAGGCGTTGCCGGCTGAGCCGGGTCCTGTGCTGCGCGCCAGTGCATCGTCGGGCGAGGGCGGTGGTGTCGAGAAGATCGGCACCCGGGTCACAGACACGAAGCCCGATTCGCGCTACGATAAGAAGAAGGGTCGTAGCCAGGGCAAGGTCGTCAAGGCTGCGGTACCGGTGAGCAAGGCCAGCGCATCGACAGGAGCCAGCAAGCACAAAACGTCGAAGGTAGCGGTTTCATCGGGTACACCCAGCAAGGCGTCGAAGGCTGCGGGTAGCCGCCCGAAGACCACAGCCAACGCGCGGAAGGTCAAGTAAATAATAGCGGCACCCGCAGAGGTGACCACATGCGTTGCGGGGGCAGCGCATGAATTGCGCTCCGATCACCTCTCGCTTTTAAAACGCCGTCGCCTGTCGCGACGGCGTTTTCATTTCCGCAGACCTTTCAGCGCACGTTGCCGGTTTACCGTATTGTTCTGGTTCCCTGCTTTCGCGGTCTGATCCCTGTCCTGCACGCCATGTCTTCGACCCAGTTTCGCGTGTTCCTGTTGTTCTCGCTCGGCTACTTCATTTCCTACGTGTTCCGCGGGGTCAATCTCGGCTTTGCGCCGCTGATCACGCACGAACTCGGGCTCTCGGCCACCGATCTCGGATTGCTGACGAGCCTCTATTTCCTCGGCTTCGCGGGCGCACAGATTCCCGCCGGCGTGCTTCTCGATCATTTCGGTCCGCGCCGCGTGACAGCCGGGCTGCTGCTGTTCGCGGCGGCGGGCGTCTGGGTGTTCGGCGTGGCGCACAGCGTGGGCATGATGATGCTCGGACGGCTTTTGATCGGCGTCGGGGTCTCGGCGTGCCTCGGCGCGGCATTCAAGGCGCTCGCGCAGCATTTCGTGGTGACGCGTTTGCCGCTCTTCAACGGGCTGGTGATGGCGGTCGGCGGGCTGGGCGGCGTCGCCGTCGGTTCGCCGCTCACGTGGGTGCTGGGCTTCGTGGGCTGGCGCGTCGTGTGCGTCGCGCTCGGACTGCTGACGATCGCCGTCGCGGCCGCGCTGTGGACGATGGCACCCGACGCGCGCGATACCCACCATCAGGCCGGTCTTGTCAGTCAGTTCAAGGGGACGTGGCACATCCTGAAGAGCGCGGCGTTCTGGAAAATCGCATCGTTCTCGGTAATGACGCAGGGCGTCTTTTACGCGATGCAGTCGCTATGGGTGGGCGCGTGGCTGCGCGATGTCGCCGGTCTGCAGCCGGGGCCGGCGGCCGCGCTGGTGTCGCTGCTCGGCGTCGCGATGATGGCGGGTAGCGTGGGCTTCGGCGCGGCGGCGCGTTCGCTGGAAAAGCGCGGCGTATCGCTTTACGCGTTTTGCGGCGCGGGCATGGCGCTCTTCGTCGTCACGCAGATCCTGATCATGATGCGCGTGCCGTTGCCGGCCGGCCTCCTGTGGAGCGCATACGGCGTGTTCGGCGGGACGGGCATCCTCAGTTACGCCGTGCTCGCGCGGCATTTTCCGCCGCACATGGCAGGCCGTTGCAACACCACGCTCACGCTGATCCTCTTTCTGCTGATTTTCGGCTTCCAGATCGGTGTGGGCGCGGTGCTGTCGCACTGGCCGGCAACGGACGGTCGCTATCCGCCGGCCGCGCATCTCACCGCATGGGGCATCCTCGTCGCGCTGGAGATCGCGAGTGCGATCTGGTACGTGCTGCCCGGGCGCGTGCTGGCGAAACCCGCCCATCTGCACGCTGAACACCAGTCGTAGCCCGGGCCGTCCCGATCTGCCCCGTGCGACGCCCGGCGAAACGCCGCAAAGCCTTGTCTCATAAGGCTCGCGGCGTGACCCGTGGCGCGCTGGTCAGGGTTCCGGGCTATCCTGGATTTGAAGGAAGGGGTACTTTCGCGCTATAATTGCAAGGTTTGAGCTTATCAACCCGCACCCTAGCGCCTACCTCTCCCATACCGTTCATCCGCCGCGCGCCGCGAGCGTCCCGCCTCCAGCCGATCCGCCCACACAATGGGCCGAGCGTGCCCGAAGCGGCGTGACGTCAGCCGCGATACGCGAGCGGGCCTGCGCGCGCATCCTGTCGATGCGCCTCGCCGCGGCCCGCACGGTCGGATAGACAGGTCGGCAACAGGGTGTTCCCCAAGGAGTCTCCCGTGTTGCCGTCTTTTTCTCCTGCTTTGCTCGCACTCGCCGACGGCACGGTCTTTCGTGGTTACTCGATCGGCGCCCCCGGTCATACGACTGGTGAAGTTGTCTTCAATACGGCTATCACGGGCTATCAGGAAATCCTGACTGACCCGAGCTACGCCCGCCAGATCGTCACCCTGACGTATCCGCACATCGGCAACGTCGGCGTCAACGCCGAAGACGTCGAAGCCACGAAAGTCCATGCCGCCGGGCTGATCATCCGCGATTTGCCGGTTCTCGCGTCGAATTTCCGCATGGAACGCACGCTCCCGCACTATCTGCAGGACGAAGGCGTGGTCGCCATCGCCGGTATCGACACCCGCAAGCTGACGCGCGTGCTGCGTGACAAGGGCGCGCAGAACGGCGCGATCGTCGCCGGTTCCGACGACGAAGCGAAGGCTATCGAACTCGCGCGCGCGTTTCCGGGCCTGGCCGGCATGGACCTCGCGAAGGTCGTGTCGACGAAGGCGCCGTTCGAGTGGACGCAGCGCGAATGGCGTCTCGGCACCGGCTACGGCACGCAGGATGCGCCGAAGTACCGCGTCGTCGCGTTCGATTACGGCGTGAAGTACAACATCCTGCGCATGCTCGCCGAGCGCGGCTGCCACGTCACCGTGCTGCCGGCGCAGGCGAGCGCGGAGCAGGCGCTGGCGCTCAATCCGGACGGCATCTTCCTGTCGAACGGCCCGGGCGACCCGGAACCGTGCGACTACGCGATCGCGGCCACGAAGGCGTTCATCGAGCGCGGCATTCCCACGTTCGGCATCTGCCTCGGTCACCAGATCATGGGTCTTGCCCTCGGCGCAAAGACGATCAAGATGAAAACCGGCCATCACGGCGCGAATCATCCGGTGAAGGATCTGGACGACGGCCGCGTGATCATCACGTCGCAGAATCACGGTTTCGCGGTCGATGCGGCCACGCTGCCGGCCAACGCGAAGGTCACGCACGTGTCGCTCTTCGACGGCACGCTGCAAGGTTTCGCGCTCACCGACAAGCCCGCGTTCTGCTTCCAGGGTCACCCGGAAGCGTCGCCCGGCCCGCACGACATTGCTTACCTGTTCGACCGCTTCACCGCGTTGATGGACAAGCGTAAAGCGGGCAGCACGGCCGCGGCCGCGTAAGCGACGCGCACCGAAGGCAAAAGAGTAGAGCGCGCGCGGGGCGAAGCAGCGAGTGAAAAGCGCGGGGCAGACACAGCCCGCGCGGAGTAACGGAACGCAAACGCGGAATGCGGACGCAAGCGCCGGCACGCAGCGCGCCAAGGCAAGCACACAGGAATACATTAGCGAGAGCGTTATGCCCAAGCGGACAGACATCAAGAGCATCCTCATCATCGGCGCGGGTCCGATCATCATCGGCCAGGCGTGCGAGTTCGATTACTCGGGCGCGCAGGCGTGCAAGGCGCTGCGTGAGGAAGGCTACAAGGTCATTCTCGTCAACAGCAATCCCGCGACGATCATGACCGACCCGAACACGGCCGACGTCACCTACATCGAGCCGATCACATGGGAAGTGGTGGAGCGCATCATCGAGAAGGAGCGCCCGGACGCGATCCTGCCGACGATGGGCGGCCAGACCGCGCTCAACTGCGCGCTCGACCTGCATCACCACGGCGTGTTGGCGAAGTACGAGGTCGAACTGATCGGCGCGTCGCCGGAAGCGATCGACAAGGCCGAAGACCGTCAGAAGTTCAAGGACGCGATGACGAAGATCGGCCTTGGTTCGGCCAAGTCGGGCGTCGCGCATTCGATGGAAGAAGCACTGCAGGTGCAGGCCGACATCGCTACGCAAACGGGCAGCGGCGGCTATCCGGTCGTGATCCGTCCGTCGTTCACGCTCGGCGGCTCGGGCGGCGGCATTGCGTACAACCGCGACGAATTCGAGGAAATCTGCAAGCGCGGTCTCGATCTGTCGCCCACGCGCGAACTGCTGATCGAAGAATCGCTGCTCGGCTGGAAAGAGTACGAGATGGAAGTGGTCCGCGACACGAAGGACAACTGCATCATCGTGTGCTCGATCGAAAACCTCGACCCGATGGGCATCCACACCGGCGACTCGATCACGGTCGCGCCGGCGCAGACACTCACCGACAAGGAATACCAGATCCTGCGTAACGCATCGCTCGCGGTGCTGCGCGAGATCGGCGTCGATACGGGAGGCTCGAATGTCCAGTTCTCGATCAATCCGAAAGACGGCCGGATGATCGTGATCGAAATGAACCCGCGTGTGTCGCGTTCGTCGGCGCTGGCTTCGAAGGCAACGGGCTTTCCGATCGCGAAGGTCGCGGCGAAGCTGGCAGTCGGCTACACGCTGGACGAACTGAAGAACGAAATCACCGGCGGCCAGACGCCGGCATCGTTCGAACCGACGATCGACTACGTCGTCACGAAGATCCCGCGTTTCGCGTTCGAGAAATTCCGCGAAGCCGATCCGCGCCTGACGACGCAGATGAAGTCGGTCGGCGAAGTGATGGCGATCGGCCGTACGTTCCAGGAATCGTTCCAGAAGGCGCTGCGCGGTCTCGAAGTGGGCGTCGACGGTCTCGATGAAAAGACCACCAGCCGCGATGAAATCATCCGCGAGATCGGCGAAGCCGGTCCGGATCGCATCTGGTACGTCGGCGACGCGTTCCGTGTCGGCATGACGCAGCAGGAAATTTTCGACGAAACGTCGATCGACCCGTGGTTCCTCGCGCAGATCGAACAGATCATCCTGAAGGAAAAGGCGCTGGCGGGCCGCACGCTCGCAAGTCTTTCGAAGGAAGAACTGAAGTACCTGAAGCAGAGCGGCTTCTCGGATCGTCGCCTGGCAAAACTGCTGGACGCGACGCAAACGGACGTGCGCCGTCGCCGCATCGAACTGAACGTGCGCCCGGTGTACAAGCGCGTCGACACGTGCGCGGCCGAGTTCGCGACGAAAACCGCGTACATGTACTCGACGTACGAAGAAGAATGCGAAGCCAGCCCGACGAACAATAAAAAGATCATGGTGCTGGGCGGCGGCCCGAACCGGATCGGCCAGGGCATCGAGTTCGACTACTGCTGCGTGCATGCCGCGCTCGCGATGCGCGAGGACGGCTATGAAACGATCATGGTCAACTGCAACCCCGAAACCGTGTCGACCGACTACGACACGTCCGATCGTCTCTACTTCGAATCGCTGACGCTCGAAGACGTGCTCGAAATCGTCGACAAGGAAAAGCCGGTCGGCGTGATCGTGCAATACGGCGGTCAGACGCCGCTGAAGCTCGCGCTCGACCTCGAGGCGAACGGCGTGCCGATCGTCGGCACGTCGCCGGACATGATCGACGCGGCCGAAGACCGCGAGCGCTTCCAGAAGCTGCTGCAGGACCTGAACCTGCGCCAGCCACCGAATCGTACCGCACGTGCCGAAGACGAAGCGCTCAGGCTCGCCGGGGAAATCGGCTATCCGCTCGTCGTGCGCCCGTCGTACGTGCTGGGCGGCCGGGCGATGGAAATCGTCCACGAGCCGCGCGACCTCGAGCGCTACATGCGCGAGGCCGTGAAGGTGTCGCACGATTCGCCGGTGCTGCTCGACCGCTTCCTGAACGACGCGATCGAATGCGACGTGGACTGTATCTCGGATGGCGAAGCCGTGTTCATCGGCGGCGTGATGGAGCACATCGAGCAGGCGGGCGTCCACTCGGGCGATTCGGCCTGTTCGCTGCCGCCGTATTCGCTGTCGAAGGAAACCATCGCCGAACTGAAGCGCCAGACCGGCGCGATGGCCCGGGCGCTGAACGTGATCGGCCTGATGAACGTGCAGTTCGCGATCCAGCAGGTGCCGCGCGCGGACGGTTCGAAAGAGGACGTGATCTACGTGCTCGAAGTGAATCCGCGCGCGTCGCGCACGGTGCCGTATGTGTCGAAGGCAACGAGCCTGCCGCTCGCGAAGATCGCCGCGCGCGCGATGGTCGGCCAGAAGCTGGCGGAGCAGGGCGTCACGAAGGAAATCGATCCGCCGTACTTCAGCGTGAAGGAAGCGGTGTTCCCGTTCGTGAAGTTTCCGACCGTCGATCCGGTCCTCGGACCCGAAATGCGTTCGACCGGCGAAGTGATGGGCGTGGGCCAGACGTTCGGCGAGGCGCTCTTCAAGTCGCAGCTGGCGGCGGGTTCGCGTCTGCCGGAAAGCGGCACGGTGCTCCTGACCGTGATGGACGCCGACAAGCCGAAGGCCGTCGAGGTCGCGCGCATGCTGCACGAACTCGGCTACCCGATCGTCGCGACGAAGGGCACCGCGGCTGCAATCGAAGCGGCGGGTGTGCCGGTGAAGGTCGTCAACAAGGTGAAGGACGGCCGGCCGCACATCGTCGACATGATCAAGAACGGCGAGATCGCGCTCGTCTTCACGACCGTCGACGAAACGCGTGCCGCGATTGCCGATTCGCGCTCGATCCGGATGAGCGCGCAGGCCAACAAGGTCACGTACTACACGACGATGTCGGGTGCCCGTGCCGCCGTGGAAGGTTTGCGTTATCTCCGGGACCTGGAAGTCTATGATTTACAAGGACTCCATGCTCGCCTAAACTAAGGCTTCGATTCCGAGTCCAAGTTGTACGTGCCGCGGTTAAGCGGCGTCCCATAAGGCACTGGCCCCAGTTCCGGCCAGGTTCCTCCGGGATGCACTTAACCGCGGCGATTTTTTTACGGCTGTTTTTTGCACATGAGTTGTTTATGAGCACAATTCCATTGACGAAGCGCGGCGCGGAAATGTTGCGCGATGAACTGCAGCGCCTGAAATCGGTTGAACGTCCGGCGGTCATTAATTCGATCGCTGAAGCGCGTGCCCAGGGCGATCTGTCGGAAAACGCGGAGTACGACGCTGCAAAAGAAAAGCAGGGCTTTATTGAAGGCCGCATCGCGGAGATCGAGTCGAAACTCGCCGGCGCACAGGTGATCGATCCGGCTGTGGTCGAGGCGGATGGCCGCGTGGTATTTGGCGCGACCGTCGAACTCGAAGACCTGGATTCGGGCGCCGCGGTCACTTATCAGATCGTCGGTGACGACGAGGCTGATATCGACCATGGCCTCATCTCGATCAGCTCGCCGATCGCGCGGGCGTTGATCGGCAAGTCGGAGGGCGACGTCGCGTCGGTGCAGGCCCCGAGCGGCGTGCGCGAGTACGAGATCATCGTGATCCGCTACGTTTGACGAAGGGAACACCGTGTCCCTGATACCTCATCGTGTGTTCCGGCTGCTGACCGTCGTGTGGGTCGGCAGCCTGTTCACGACGGGTTACGCCGTCGCGCCCGTGCTGTTCACGTCGCTTTCGCGGATGTCGGCGGGATCGGTCGCGGCGCAGCTGTTTCGCATCGAGGCGGTGTTGGGCGCGGTGTGCGGCGTGTTGCTGCTCGCGCTCGGCAATGTGCTCGTGCGTCGCGGAGAGAACGCGTACCGGCGGCTTCGCTGGTTGACGGCCGGGATGCTGCTTTGCGTGCTGGTGGGTTATTTCGCGCTGCAGCCGTTCATGGATGCATGGCGCATGGCGGCACTGGAAGCCGGCACGGATGTCGGGCATTCCGCGTATGCCGCGCGCTTCGGCATATTGCACGGCGTGTCGACCCTGTTTTACGTGGTCGAGAGCCTGCTTGGTCTTGCGCTTGTGTGGATGTTGCCGGTCGGCGTGTGCGCCCCGGCAGCGCTGGCCGCGCGCCGTGACGCGGATGCGGGCAAGGTCACGGGCTGAAATTCGCGGGCTGAAGCGGGCTCAAATTCACGCCCGTTC
Organism: Paraburkholderia sartisoli; assembly: GCF_900107685.1. Classification (GTDB taxonomy): domain Bacteria; phylum Pseudomonadota; class Gammaproteobacteria; order Burkholderiales; family Burkholderiaceae; genus Paraburkholderia; species Paraburkholderia sartisoli. Next base: position 904,801 of record NZ_FNRQ01000001.1, read on the forward strand.
CAGGTCGCCGTCCATTTCGGCAATCGCGCGCGCGGCGTGCCGCGCGCGGATCCGCCTGATTACTTCGACGTCTGGTGTTGACGCTTTGCGCTGGTCTGGCGCTTCTTGGCGCGCTTGATATTGCCGCCCTGCGTGACGCGTTCGTTCCCGCGCACCAGAACCGCCTTCGTCTTCGGCTTGCGCATCGGGATTTCGGAAGGCTTGACCACCTTCACCACGCGCGGCGCGCGGCCCTTGCCCGGCTTGGCTTCTTCGGCGGCGGCTTCGCGGGCGCTTGGCAGCGCACCACGTTTCGCCTTCACGGCCGGCTGGGCCGATTCCGGCTTCCAGATCACCAGTAGCTTGCCGATGTGCTGGATCGGCGCGGCGTTCAGCCGGTCGCAGATCTGTTCGTAGATCGCGAGCCGTTCTTCGCGTTCGTCGCCGAATACCCGGATCTTGATCAACTGGTGCGCCTTCAGGTGAACCTTGATCTCGGTCAGGACGGCATCGGTCAGCCCTTCGGCGCCGACGAGCACGACCGGTTTGAGCGCGTGAGCCTGGGAGCGCAATTCGGCGCGTTGGTCGGAGGAGACTTTGAGGGCGGGCATGTGAAGTGGGAGACTCGACTAAAATGACGGCGCCCGCAGCCCCGATTGTCTCGGCTTTCGCGTAGGACTACCCGTCGTCAGAACAACATGGAAGCGCGAACACGGCTCAACGAGCGGCGGTCGCGCGAATTAAACGCGTATTATCCGCTAAAAGCGCGACATCACGCAGCAAGAGATCATCGTTTAATGGCAAAAAACAAGTTCAACACGTCGTGGCTGCACGATCATATCAACGACCCGTACGTGAAAATGGCGCAGCGGGAGGGTTATCGCGCCCGCGCGGCCTACAAGCTCAAGGAAATCGACGAGCAGGACAAGCTGATCCGCCCCGGCCAGGTCATCGTCGATCTCGGCTCGGCGCCGGGCAGCTGGAGCCAGTACGCGCGCAACAAGCTCGCGAAGGGCGCCAGGCGCGACGACGAGCGCCAGGGCGGCATCGACGGCACGATCATCGCGCTCGATCTGCTGCCGATGGAGCCCGTGGCCGATGTCCACTTCATTCAGGGCGACTTTCGCGAGGACAGCGTGCTCGCGCAACTCGAGGAAATGGTGGGCGCGCGCCAGGTCGACCTTGTAATTTCGGATATGGCGCCCAACCTGTCAGGTGTGGCGCTGGCGGACGCCGCGCGGATCGAGCATGTGTGCGACCTCGCGCTGGAATTCTCCCAGAACCACCTGAAGGCAGATGGCGCCCTTTTAGTCAAATGCTTTCACGGCAGTGGTTACAGCCAGATTGTTGAAAAGTTCAAGCAGCAGTTTAAAACCGTGGCTGCCCGCAAACCGAAGGCGTCCCGCGATAAATCGTCCGAAACGTTTATTTTGGGCAGGCATCTGAAGCGACCGAACTGATCGCCGGAATGGGAGTGAAGCGCGAAAGCGCGGCATGTTCCGATGGCTGGAAGCCGCCGCTGGCGTAGCGCGACGCGCTATTTTCGCGGTAGTGAATGGTTATGGCAGGGGTCTGCGGACTGGATTAGAATGCCTTTAGTGGTGCCGCAAGGCAAATGTAGGCGCCCGTCTATGAGTGAAGGAGTGGTGCTTTGAACAACAATATGTTTTCGAAGGCAGCAGTGTGGCTGGTTATCGCACTGGTGCTGTTTACGGTGTTCAAGCAGTTCGACAAGCCCCGTGTCCAGGAAGGCGTTTCCTATTCGCAGTTCATGGACGACGCGAAGAGCGGCAAGGTCAAGAACGTCATTGTCCAGGGGCGGAACCTCACGGTCACTCCAGCAGACGGCCAGAAGTACCAGATCGTGTCGCCAGGCGACATCTGGATGGTCGGCGATCTGATGAAGTATGGTGTTCAGGTCAGCGGCAAGGCTGATGAAGAACCGAACGCGCTTGTCTCGGCGCTGTATTACCTCGGGCCCACGATTCTCATCATCGGGTTCTGGTTCTACATGATGCGACAGATGCAGGGCGGCGGGAAAGGCGGTGCCTTCTCGTTCGGCAAATCCCGCGCGCGTCTGATCGACGAGAACAACAACGCCATCAATTTCACCGACGTCGCCGGTTGCGACGAAGCCAAGGAAGAAGTCTCCGAACTCGTCGATTTCCTGCGCGATCCGCAGAAATTCCAGAAGCTGGGCGGCCGCATTCCTCGCGGCGTGCTGCTCGTCGGCCCGCCGGGCACGGGTAAGACGCTGCTCGCGCGCGCCATTGCTGGCGAGGCGAAGGTGCCGTTCTTCAGCATTTCGGGTTCCGACTTCGTCGAAATGTTCGTCGGCGTGGGCGCGGCCCGCGTGCGCGACATGTTCGAACAGGCGAAGAAGCACGCACCGTGCATCGTGTTCATCGACGAAATCGACGCGGTCGGTCGCCATCGCGGCGCCGGCATGGGCGGCGGTAACGACGAACGCGAACAGACGCTGAACCAGATGCTCGTCGAGATGGACGGCTTCGAAGCGAATTCCGGCGTGATCGTGATCGCAGCAACGAACCGTTCGGACGTGCTCGACAAGGCGCTGCTGCGTCCGGGCCGTTTCGACCGTCAGGTGTATGTCGGCTTGCCGGACATTCGCGGTCGCGAACACATCATGAAGGTTCACCTGCGCAAGGTGCCGATTTCGAACGATGTCGACGCAGCGGTCATCGCGCGCGGCACGCCGGGCTTCTCGGGCGCCGATCTCGCGAACCTCGTGAACGAAGCGGCGCTCTTTGCCGCGCGTCGCGGCAAGCGCATCGTCGAGATGAACGACTTCGAGGACGCGAAAGACAAGATCTTCATGGGTCCGGAGCGCAAGTCGGCGGTGATTCGCGAAGACGCGAAGCGCGCCACGGCGTATCACGAGTCGGGTCACGCGGTGATCGCCAAGCTGCTGCCGAAGGCCGATCCGGTACACAAGGTCACGATCATCCCGCGCGGCCGTGCGCTGGGCGTCACGTGGCAATTGCCCGAGCACGACAACGAAACGTACTCGAAGGATTACCTGCTCGACCGTCTGGCCATCCTGTTCGGCGGCCGTGTCGCCGAAGAGCTGTTCCTGAACCTGATCAGCACCGGCGCATCGGACGACTTCAACAAGGCAACCGCCACCGCGCGCGCCATGGTCGCGCGTTTCGGGATGACGGACGCGCTCGGGCCGATGGTCTACGTCGATGACGAAAACGACGCGTCGCCGTTTGGTCGCGGCTTCACGCGCACCATTTCGGAAGCGACGCAGCAGAAGGTCGATGCTGAAATCCGCCGCGTGCTGGACGAGCAGTACAACCTCGCGAAGCGCCTGCTCGACGAAAACCGTGACAAGGTCGAAGCGATGACCGCCGCGCTGATGGAGTGGGAAACGATCGACGCCGATCAGATCAACGACATCATGGCGGGCCGTCCGCCGCGCTCGCCGAAGAACTCGCCGCCGCCGGCAAGCGACGCTTCGGGCGGCAGCACGGGCACCGAAGTCAAGCCGGGCGCCACGGCGCCGGCGTGATCGGAGCCGCAACGGGCTACGGGCCGATGTGATTTCACATCGGCCCGTTTTGCATTCTCTTTCCCTTCCTGAACCGTTTCCCGCAGTGTCGAACGCCGATCTTCTGATGCATGCCTTACCTGAACCGATGCAATGTGGCCGGTTCACGTTGTCCTTCGAACGCCCGCTGGTCATGGGCATTCTGAATGTCACGCCCGATTCGTTTTCCGACGGTGGGCTCTTCGCCGCCCAGGCCGACGCGCTGCGCCAGGCCGAGCGGATGCTGCTCGACGGGGCGGACATCATCGACATCGGCGGCGAATCCACGCGCCCGGGCGCGCCGCCCGTGCCGCTCGATGAAGAACTCGAACGCGTGATTCCGCTGATCGAGCGCCTCCGCGGCGCGAATGTGCCGCTGTCGATCGATACATACAAGCCGGAGGTCATGCGCCACGCATTGGCGGCCGGCGCGGACCTGATCAACGACATCTGGGGCTTCCGTATGCCTGGCGCGATCGACGCCGTGCGCGACAGCGCGTGCGGCCTGTGCGTGATGCATATGCTCGGCGAGCCACAGACCATGCAGACCGGCGAGCCGGTCTATGACGACGTCGTTCGCGAGGTACGCGAGTTTCTCGAAGAGCGGGTTGGCGCGCTGACGGCAGCGGGCGTCGCGAAGGCGCGGATCAGCGTCGATCCGGGTTTCGGTTTCGGGAAATCGGTCGTTGAACACAATTACGCGCTGCTGGCGCGCCTGCGCGATACGGCGCCACGCAGTGAGCGTGAGGCGCCGTATCCGGTTCTCGCCGGCATGTCGCGCAAGTCGATGCTGGGCGCCGTCATCGGGCGTCCCGCGCCTGAGCGTGGCGCGGCAAGCATCGCGGCGGCTGTCTGCGCCGCGGAGCGGGGCGCGGCGATCATCCGCGTACACGACGTCGCCCAGACCGTCGACGCGCTGAAAGTATGGTCGGCGCTGCGCGACGCCGTACGTCGCAACTAACAACGCAACACATCGGTACGAAGAGAGGGCATCTGGCAATGGCACGTCGCTATTTTGGGACTGACGGTATTCGGGGCAAGGTCGGCGACGCGCCGATCACGCCGGACTTTGTATTGCGCCTCGGCTACGCGGCCGGCAAGGTGCTGGCCGGCGCGGACCGCTGGGCGAAAACGGGCACGCGGCCCACCGTGCTGATCGGCAAGGACACGCGCGTTTCGGGCTACATGCTCGAGGCGGCGCTGGAGGCGGGTTTTTCGGCGGCGGGTGTCGACGTGATGCTGGCCGGCCCGATGCCGACGCCCGGCATCGCGTATCTGACGCGGGCGCTGCGTCTGGCGGCGGGCGTGGTGATCAGCGCGTCGCACAATCCGTACTACGACAACGGCATCAAGTTTTTCTCCGCCGACGGCAACAAGTTGCCGGACGAAGTCGAATCGCAGATCGAAGAGCAGCTGAACCAGCCGCTCGACTGCGCGGCTTCGGAGCAGCTCGGCAAGGCGCGCCGGCTGGATGACGCGGCCGGCCGCTACATCGAGTTCTGCAAGAGCACGTTCCCGGCGGCGTACGACCTGCGCGGCATGAAGCTCGTCATCGACTGCGCACACGGCGCGGCCTATGACGTCGCGCCGCACGTGTTCCACGAACTCGGCGCCGACGTGATCCCGATCGGCGTCGCGCCGAACGGCTTCAACATCAACGACGGCGTCGGCGCCACCGCGCCGGACGCGCTCGTGCGCGCCGTGCGGGCCAATCGCGCGGATCTCGGGATCGCGCTCGACGGCGACGCGGACCGCCTGCAGATCGTCGATTCGTCGGGCCGTCTCTATAACGGCGACGAACTGCTGTACGTGCTGGTTCAGGACCGGATCGCGACCGATGGCAAGGTCGAAGGCGCGGTCGGCACGCTGATGACCAATCTTGCCATCGAGGTCGCGCTGAAGCGAACGGGCGTCAAATTCGTGCGCGCGGCGGTCGGCGACCGCTACGTGCTGGAGCAGTTGCGCGAGCACGGCTGGCAGCTCGGCGCGGAAGGATCGGGACACATCCTTTCGCTGGACCGCCATTCGACCGGCGACGGCATCGTCTCGGCGCTGCTCGTGCTGGCCGCGATGCAACGCAGCGGCAAGACACTCGCCGAACTGCTCGACGGCGTGACGCTGTTCCCGCAGAAGCTGATCAACGTCCGGATGAAGCCCGATGCCGACTGGAAGGGCAATGAAGCGATCCAGCAAGCCATCCGGGCCGCCGAAGGCGCGCTGGACGGTAGCGGCCGCGTGCTGATCCGTGCTTCCGGCACGGAGCCGGTGCTGCGCGTGATGGTCGAGGCACGCCACGAGCGTGATGCGGCGCAGCATGCCGAAGCGATCGCGAACGTCGTGAAGCAGGCGACAGCGTAAAGCGGTTTCGTCAGACCGGTTCCGGCAAGGGGCGCCCCTTGCCGGGGCCATCATTGCGCGGCTCAACCCGGCCCCAAATCGCGCCGCTGCATGCCGCGCGTCACATTTGCCGCTGCCGAAGTGGCCCAGACCCCGCCACAGCCCCACCCAGCGTGCCTTTCATTCGAGTAATCGCACTGTCACATACGTTTCACGTAGCGTCACGTTACTGTCACAAAGAGACCCTATCCTTCGCGGTGTTGTGTAATCCGCTCACACTCTGGAGGTCTCATGAAATTGATGCACACCGCGTTTGCTGGCATGGCTGGCGCGCTCTTCGCGATTGCAGCGCACGCCACCGACATCACCGGCGCGGGCAGCACGTTTGCAGCACCGATCTACACGAAGTGGGCCGACGCCTACGCCAAAACGGGCGGCGGCAAGGTCAATTATCAGGGTATCGGTTCGTCGGGCGGCATCAAGCAGATCGTTGCGAAGACGGTCGATTTCGCCGGCTCGGACGCCCCGCTGAAGGACGACGAACTCGCGAAGGACGGTCTGTTCCAGTTCCCGACGGTAGTCGGCGGCGTGGTGCCGGTCGTGAACATTCCGGGCGTGAAGCCGGCTGAACTGACGCTGTCGGGCGAAGTGCTCGGCGACATCTATCTCGGCAAGATCAAGAAGTGGAACGACCCGGCGATCGCCGCGCTGAACCCGAAGGCGAAGCTGCCGGATACCGACATCGCCGTGGTTCGCCGCGCCGATGGTTCGGGCACCAGCTTCATCTGGACGAACTACCTGTCGAAGGTCAACGCGGACTGGAAGGCGAAGGTCGGCGAAGGTTCGACGGTCAACTGGCCGACGGGCACGGGCGGCAAGGGCAACGACGGCGTCGCGGCTTTCGTGCAACGTCTGCCGGGCGCAATCGGCTACGTGGAATGGGCGTACGCGAAGCAGAACCACATGACGTACGTCGGCCTGAAGAACTCGTCGGGTACGGTGGTCGAGCCGAAGACGGAGACGTTCAAGGCAGCGGCAGCCGGCGCGGACTGGTCGAAGTCGTTCTACCAGATCCTGACGGACGAGCCGGGCAAGAACGCATGGCCGATCGTCGGCGCAACGTTCGTGCTTCTGCACACCACGCAGGACAAGGCGCCGCAAGGCACGGAAACGCTGAAGTTCTTCGACTGGGCGTTCAAGAACGGCAATCAGGCTGCGAGCGATCTGGACTACATCTCGCTGCCGGAATCGGTCGTGTCGGAAATCCGCTCGCAATGGAAGGCGAAAATCAAGGACGCTTCGGGCAAGACGCTCGCGGATTAAACTGTATCGTCTGACGATGTTCCCGCCTGGCCTCGTGTGAGGCCAGGCGGTTTTGCGGTACCGGCTGTGGCGGCATCGTGCCACGCGGCTTCAGGAATCACAGGCTCCCAAGGCTGACATGTCCGACCTTCCCATCGCGTCCAACCCGGCGTCCGGCACGCCCCGGGCCAGCGCGCCCCGTTCGAATCCGCCTGGCAGCGAGGCGCAGCAGAAAGCGCCCAGTCGCGCCGGCGACATCATTTTTGGCGGTCTCACGCGTGCGGCCGCTATCGTTACCTTATTGCTGCTCGGTGGCATTATCGTGTCGCTGATCGTGGCCTCGATGCCCACGATCCAGAAATTCGGCCTGAGCTTTCTCTGGACCTCCGAGTGGGATCCCCCAAGCGACAAGTTCGGCGCGCTCGTGCCGATCTACGGCACGATCGCCACGTCGATCATCGCGCTGATTATCGCGGTGCCGGTGAGCTTCGGCATCGCGCTGTTCCTGACTGAGCTCTCGCCCGCATGGCTGCGCCGGCCGCTCGGCATCGCGATCGAACTGCTCGCCGCGATTCCGTCGATTGTGTATGGCATGTGGGGTCTGCTGATTTTCTCGCCGATCTTCGCCGAGTATTTTGAAAAGCCGCTCGGCCATCTGCTGGGCGGCATCCCGTTTATTGGCGCGCTCTTCAGCGGCCCGCCGATTGGCATCGGCATCCTGTGTGCCGGCGTGATTCTCGCGATCATGATCATTCCGTACATCGCCTCGGTGATGCGCGACGTGTTCGAGGTCACGCCCGTGCTGCTGAAGGAATCGGCGTACGGCATCGGCTGCACCACGTGGGAAGTGATGTGGAAGATCGTGCTGCCGTTCACGAAGAGCGGGGTGATCGGCGGCGTGATGCTCGGCCTCGGTCGCGCGCTGGGCGAAACGATGGCCGTCACGTTCGTGATCGGCAACACCAATCTGCTCGATAACGTGTCGCTCTTTTCGCCGGGCAACAGCATCACCTCCGCGCTCGCCAACGAGTTCGCCGAAGCGAGCCCGGGTCTGCATACGTCGGCGCTGATGGAACTTGGCCTGATCCTGTTCGTGATCACGTTCATCGTGCTGGCGATCTCGAAGCTCATGCTGCTTCGCCTCGAAAAAGCGGAGGGCGCGAAATGAGCCAGCCCATGAACATGCCCGGCTCGACCGATAGCGCCACGCTCGAAGCGATGCGCAACCGCCTGCAGCGGCGTCGCCGCGCGACCAATGCGGTCGCGCTGACGCTGTCGCTCGCCGCGATGGCGTTCGGCCTGCTGTGGCTGATCTGGATTCTGTATACGACACTGCATCTGGGCGTCGGCGGCCTGTCGGTGGAGCTGTTCACGCAGTCGACCCCGCCGCCGAATACCGATGGCGGCGGTCTCGCGAACGCGATCGTCGGCAGCCTGATGCTGGTGCTGCTCGCCACGTTCATCGGCACGCCGATCGGCATCCTGGCGGGCGTCTATCTCGCGGAATACGGCCAGAAGCGCTGGCTGGCGAGCGTCACGCGCTTCATCAACGACATCCTGCTGTCGGCGCCTTCGATTGTCGTCGGCCTCTTCGTGTACGCGCTGATGGTCGCGAAACTCGGGCACTTCAGCGGCTGGGCGGGCGTGGTTGCGCTTGCGCTGCTGCAGATTCCGATCGTGATCCGCACGACCGAAAACATGCTGAAGCTGGTGCCGAACGCGCTGCGCGAAGCCGCTTTCGCACTCGGCACGCCGAAGTGGAAGATGGTGATGTCGATCACGCTGAAGGCGTCGATCGCGGGCATCGTGACGGGCGTGCTGCTGGGCGTCGCGCGGATTGCCGGCGAAACGGCGCCGCTCCTCTTCACGGCGCTTTCGAACCAGTTCTTTACGTGGAACATGAACCAGCCGGTCGCCAACCTGCCCGTCACGATCTTCAAGTTCGCGATGAGCCCGTTTGCGCAATGGCAATCGCTCGCATGGGCGGGTGTGTTCCTGATCACGCTCGGGGTGCTCGGTCTGAACATCCTCGCGCGCACGATCTTCTCGAACAAGTAATGAGTTACGGCGGAGTCATCCGATGAACATGGCAGAAAGTCACCTCAACACGGCCGCGCGTCCCGCGGCGCCCGCCGGCTCCGGTCCCGTGGAGGGCGACGGCGCGCTCGCGCCCGCCGCGCCGAAGATCGAGGTCAACGACCTGAACTTCTTCTACGGCAAGTATCACGCGCTGAAGAACATCAACCTGCGCATTCCCGAAGGCAAGGTGACCGCGTTCATCGGCCCGTCGGGCTGCGGCAAGTCCACGCTGCTGCGCACGTTCAACAAGATGTTCGCGCTCTATCCGGAGCAGCACGCGGAAGGCGAAATCCTGATGGACGGCGAAAACCTGCTCACGTCCAAACGCGACATTTCGCTGTTGCGCGCGCGCATCGGCATGGTGTTCCAGAAGCCGACGCCGTTTCCGATGTCGATTTACGACAACATCGCGTTCGGCGTGAAAATGTTCGAGACGCTGTCGCGCCCGGAAATGGACGACCGCGTGGAATGGGCGCTGACGAAAGCCGCGCTGTGGAACGAAGTGAAGGACAAGCTCGGCCAGAGCGGCTACGGTCTGTCCGGCGGCCAGCAGCAGCGCCTGTGCATTGCGCGCGGGATCGCGATCCGTCCGGAAGTGCTGCTGCTCGACGAACCGTGCTCGGCGCTCGATCCGATTTCGACGGGCCGTATCGAAGAGCTGATCGCGGAACTGAAGAGCGACTACACGGTAGTGATCGTCACCCACAACATGCAGCAGGCCGCGCGTTGTTCGGACTACACTGCTTATATGTACCTTGGTGAGCTGATCGAATTCGGCGACACCGAACGGATTTTCATCAAGCCGGTCCGCAAGGAAACGGAAGACTACATTACCGGCCGCTTCGGCTGATCGCGCGGCACACGCCGCCGCACGGCGAACACAAGCGAAGCACAAGAGCGCAAGAGCGCGATGCACGCGCACCAGGAGCACGACATGTCCGACAAACACCTTTCCAGCCAGTTCGACGCCGATCTGAATCTCGTTTCATCGAAGGTGCTCGAAATGGGCGGCCTTGTTGAATCGCAGATCGTGAAGGCGATGGAAGCGCTGAACAACTTCGACCTCGATATCGCCGAGCAGGTGATTACCGCCGAAGAGCGTCTGAACAAGATGGAAGTCGATATCGACGAGGAATGCAGCAACATCATCGCGCGCCGCCAGCCGGCCGCGCGTGACCTGCGTCTCCTGATCGCGATCTCGAAGACCATCACGAATCTCGAACGCGCCGGCGACGAAGCCGAGAAGATCGCGAAGCGCACCAAGCGTCTGATGGAAGACGGCGCGTCGCGCACGATCAACATCGCCGAAATCAAGCTGTCGGGCGAAATGGCCGTGACGATCCTGCGCCGCGCGCTCGATGCGTTCGCGCGTCTCGACACGGTCGCCGCCGCGCAGATCGTGCGCGACGACAAGGCGATCGACGAGGAATTCCGCGCGTTCGTGCGCAAGCTGATTTCGTACATGACGGAAGATCCGCGCTCGATTTCGGTCGGCCTCGATTTCCTGTTCATCGCGAAGGCGATCGAGCGGATCGGCGACCACGCGAAGAACATCGCCGAGTTCATCATTTACATCGTGAAGGGCACGGACGTGCGACACCAGTCGCGCGACGCGCTCGAACGCGAAGCGCTTAGCTAACCCCGTCACAAGGATACTGAGGTGCCGATGCCCAGCAGCATTCTCGTCATCGAGGACGAGCCCGCTATTTCCGAACTGATTTCGGTGAATCTCCAGCACGCGGGACATTGTCCGATCCGCGCGTACAACGCCGAGCAGGCGCAGAACCTGATCAGCGACGTGCTGCCCGATCTCGTCCTGCTCGACTGGATGTTGCCGGGCAAGTCGGGCATCGCGTTTGCCCGCGACCTGCGCAACAACGAGCGCACGAAGCACATTCCGATCATCATGCTGACCGCGCGCGGCGACGAGCAGGACAAGGTACACGGCCTCGAAATCGGCGCCGACGACTACGTGACCAAGCCGTTTTCGCCGAAGGAATTGATGGCGCGGATCAAGGCCGTGCTGCGCCGCCGCGCGCCGCAGCTGACCGAGGATCTCGTCGCGATCAACGGCCTGAAGCTCGATCCGGCAACACATCGCGTGGCCGCGCACGCCGAGGGCAGCGAGATCAAGCTCGACCTCGGCCCGACCGAATTCCGTCTGCTGCATTTTTTCATGACGCATCCGGAGCGCGTGCATAGCCGCACACAGCTGCTCGATCAGGTGTGGGGCGATCACGTGTTCGTCGAGGAACGCACGGTCGACGTACACATCAAGCGCCTGCGTGCGGCACTGAAGCCGGCCGGGTGCGATGCTATGATTGAAACGGTACGCGGCAGCGGCTACCGGCTGGCGAAAAGCGCCTGACGGTCGCGCGTAACCCGCAACATCGCTGCAACATCGGGAACACCGGCAATCACGTGCGGCGCTGCGAGGGTTGCGTCGCGGCGTCTGAATTTCTCTTCGATCGGTAGACCATGAACGTCATCTGGGCGCGCTCCATCGTGTCGCTCGTGTTGCTCGCGATCGCATGTGCGGGCGTTGGCATGCTCGTGAACGTCAAGGCGGCGTTGATCCTCGCGATCGTCATGCTCGCCGCGCAAACGTGCTTCAGCACGTTCCACAAGCAGCGTCTGTGGCGTCTGCTCGACGCGCCGGTGTATGGCGAGGTGCCGAGTGCGCCAGGCGTCTGGGGCGAAATCTACTACCGGCTGCACAAGCTCGCGAAGCGCTGGCATGCGCAGGTGCGCCAGGTCGAGCAGCAGCATTCGCGTTTTATCCAGGCCATCCAGGCGTCGCCGAACGGCGTCGCGATGCTCGACGATCACGATCAGATCGAGTGGTGCAACGCGATCTCGGAAGTGCATTTCGGTCTCGACGCGAAACGCGACCTGCGTCAGCACATCACGCATCTCGTGCGTCAGCCGGACTTCGTCAAATACCTGAATTCGCATCTCTACGAAGAGATGCTGATCATGCGCGGCATGGGCGAGAAGCGTCAGAACGTGCTTTCCGTGCAGGTGTTTCCGTACGGCGAGAATCGCAAGCTCGTGCTGTCGCAGGACATCACCGAACTCGAACGCACCGACGCGATGCGGCGCGACTTCGTCGCGAACGTTTCGCACGAACTGAAAACGCCGCTTACCGTGCTGTCGGGTTTTCTCGAGACGGTGCGCGAGTTGCCGCTCCCGGAGTCGGAGCGCATGCGGTATCTGGAACTGATGGAGCAGCAGGCGTTGCGCATGCGGCACATCGTGAGCGACCTGCTGGTGCTGGCCACGCTCGAAGGGGACAGCAAGCCGCCCAGCGAGCAGATGGTCGACATGCGCGCGGTGATCCGTCACGTGCAGGACGACGCGGAAAACCTGTCGGGCAAGCGGCACGTCATCACGTTTGATATCGACGAAGGGCTGACGGTGACGGGCGTCGAAACCGAAATCCTGAGCGCGCTCGGCAATCTCGTCACGAACGCGATTCACTACACGCCGGATGGCGGCAGGATCCACGTCGACTGGCGGGCGAACGGCGGCAGCGCGGTGTTTTCCGTCACCGACAGCGGCCCGGGTATTCCGGCGACGGATATTCCGCGCCTGACGGAGCGGTTCTATCGCGTCGATCGCAGCCGCTCGCGCGACACAGGCGGCACGGGACTCGGGCTTGCCATCGTCAAGCACGTGCTGCAACGGCACGACGCGCAGCTGGAAGTGAAAAGCGAAGTGGGGCGCGGCAGCACCTTCACGGTGCGCTTCCCGGCGTCGCGCACGGCTCGGCGGCAGCCCGCGCCGGCCTGAGCCGCGGGCGCGAGCCCGGCGGCACCGGAGCGGCGCCGCGTGCCAGTTACCTTATGAACAGAAGCGCGCGAGCAGGCCCATCTGCGCGTTTCGCGACGATTTCCCGGGACGACGGCGACGGTAGTGGCCGTCGCTTTGCATCAGCCACGCGGCCTGGTTGTCGCCGAGAAGCGCCGACAGGCCTTCTGCGATCACGCGCCGTTTCAGGCGCCGGTTGTTGACCGGAAACGCCACTTCGACGCGACGGAAGAAGTTGCGATCCATCCAGTCCGCGCTCGACAGATAGACCTGCTCCTCGCCGTCCGCATAGAAGTAGTAGATGCGGTGATGTTCGAGAAAACGTCCGACGATCGAGCGCACCGTGATGTTCTCCGACAGCCCCGGCACGCCCGGCTGCAACGAGCAGACGCCGCGCACGATCAGGTCGATTTTCACGCCCGCGCGCGACGCCTCGTACAGCTCCGTGATGACCGTCGGTTCCAGCAGCGCATTCATCTTCGCGACGATGCGCGCCTTGCGGCCCGCGCGCGCATGATCGGCTTCGGCGCGGATCGCCTCCACGAGCTTCGGATGCAGCGTGAACGGCGATTGCCACAACTCGTGCAGCTTCAGTTCGCCGCCGATGCCCGTCAGTTGCTGGAACACGTGATGCACGTCCTCGCAGATTTTCTGGTCGGCGGTCATCAGGCCGAAGTCGGTATACAGCCGGGCCGTGCGCGGATGATAGTTGCCGGTGCCGAGGTGGGCGTAGCGCTTGAGCGTCGACTTGCCGTTCACCGAGACGCGCCGCACGATCAGCATCATCTTCGCGTGGCACTTGTGGCCGACCACGCCATACACGACGTGCGCGCCCACCGCTTCGAGCTGCGACGCCCAGTTGATGTTCGTCTCTTCGTCGAAGCGCGCGAGCAGCTCGACGACCACCGTCACTTCCTTGCCGTTGCGCGCGGCCTGCATGAGCGCGTCCATCAGCGGCGAATCGGTGCCGGTGCGGTAGATCGTCTGCTTGATCGCGACGACGTTGGGATCTTTCGCCGCCTGCAGCAGCAGTTCGAGCACCGGCTGGAAGCTCTCGTACGGATGATGCAGCAGCACGTCGCCCTGATCGATCACGTCGAAGAGGCTCGCGCTGTTGGCAACCTGCTTCGGAATGGCGGGAATGTGCGGCACGAACTTGAGATCGGGCCGGTCCACCATCTCGGGCAACTGCATGAGCCGCACGAGATTGACCGGGCCGTCGACGAAATAGCAGTCTTTCGCGGAGAGTCCGCTTTCGTCGAGCAGGCGCTGCGCGAGATGCGCCGGCGTTTCCGCCGACACTTCGAGGCGCACCGCGTTGCCGAGATGTCGCGCGGGCAGTTCGCCCTGCAGCGCGACTCGCAGATTGGTGATTTCGTCTTCGTCGACGAAGAGCTCGCTGTTGCGCGTGATCCGGAACTGGTTGCAGCTGCGCACGATGAGACTCGGGAACAGTTCGTTCACGAAACGTTGCAGGAGCGAACTCAGCAGCACGAAGCCATGCGGATAGCCCGACAGTTCCCGCGGCATGCGCACGAGCCGCGGCAGCGCGCGTGGCGCCTGCACGATGCCCATCATCGCCTGGCGGCCGAACGCATCCTTGCCTTCCAGCTCGACGACGAAATTCAGGCTCTTGTTCAGCACGCGCGGAAACGGATGCGCGGGATCGAGGCCGATCGGCGTCAAAACCGGCAGCAGTTCGTCGAAGAAGTAATTGCGCGCCCATTCGGTCTGCGCTTCGTTCCACGCTTCGGTGCCGTGGAAATAGATGCCTTCTTCCTCGAGGGCGGTGAGCACGGTGTCGTGCAGCATCGTGTACTGGCGATGCACGAGTTTCTGCGCGCGCTCGACCACGAGGTCGTATACGTGCTGCAGCGACATGCCGTCGGGCGAGAGCGCGCCCGGGTTGTCGCGCATCTGCTCATGGAGACCCGCCATCCGGACCTCGAAGAATTCATCGAGGTTGCTGCTGGTGATACAGATAAAGCGCAGGCGTTCCAGCAGCGGCACGGCGGGGTCCGCGGCTTGCGCCAGAACTCGCTCGTTGAAACCTAGAATGCCCAGTTCGCGATTCAGAAGAGGGTAGCGGATGGACATCGGCAGCGAGAATGGATGATTGTCAGTTAGTAACTCGAAAGGACGCTCGGAAATTCTCACAGTATGATGACGTTCTCATGACATTCACGAATGTCATGAATATTACGCCGTATCGGCTGCCTGTCGTGAATTCGACCCAGTGTATATGGGACCATGGCGCACCCACAACCGCGAGGGGTGACATCGTGAGGACCAGTACGCTTAAAATGATGTCTTTGAACAGTGCGGCAGCCAGCATGGACGCCGCACTCGCGCGCATGGAGTCCGCCCAATCGATGGTCAATACGCCGCAACTCCTCGCCGCCGTGGACATGGGCTCGAACAGCTTCCGTCTGATCGTGGGTCGTGTCGAGGAAACCGAAGCAGGCAGCCAGATCTACCAGGTCGACGCATTGCGCGAATCCGTGCGGCTCGCCGCCGGCCTGTCCCGCGACAAGATGCTCGACCGCGCGTCGCAGGTACGCGGCTGGGACGCACTGAAGCGTTTCGGCGAACGCCTGCGCGATTTTCATCCCGACCACGTTCGGGCGGTCGCCACCAACACGCTGCGCATCGCGAAGAACGCGGACGAATTCCTGGTCGAGGCCGAAGCCGCGCTCGGGTTTCCCATCGAAGTGATCGCCGGGCGCGAGGAGGCGCGGCTCATCTATGCCGGCGCAGCACACTCCGTGCCCGCGAACGCGGGGCAGCGGCTGGTGGTGGACATCGGCGGCGGCTCGACGGAATTCATCATCGGCTTGCACTACACGCCGATCCGCATGGAGAGCCTGTACATCGGATGCGTGAGCCATAGCCGCACGTTTTTTCCCGCGGGCAATGTCGACGATTACACGATGCGTCAGGCCGAACTCGCCGCGAGACGTGAAATCCAGATCATCTCGAGCAACTACAAGCAGACCGGCTGGGACCAGGCGATCGGCTCGTCGGGCACGGCGCGCGCGCTGGCCGAACTTGTCGAGGCAAACAATTTCAACGACCCAGGCGTCACGCATGGCATTTCGCGCGGCGGCCTCGAAAAGCTCAAGCGCGCGCTGATCAAGGCGGAAAACGTCAACCGGCTGAAGCTCGTCGCGCTGAAGGCCGACCGTGTTCCGGTGCTGGCGGGCGGTCTGTCGATCATGATCGCGGTGTTCGACGAACTGGGCATCGATTACGTCGACACGACCGACGGCGCATTGCGTCTCGGCGTGCTGTACGACCTGCTGGGGCGCTCGCAGCACGAAGACATGCGCACGGTCACGGCCGAGGGCTTCATGCGGCGCTATGGCGTCGATCGTGCGCAGGCGGGGCGTATTGGCGAACTCGCCGTGCGTTTTTACGACCAGCTTCAGGAAGACGATGCCGAGCGCCGTGCGGAGAACCGCATGTTTCTCGGCTGGGCCGCCGCGCTGCATGAAATCGGACTGTCGATCTCACACAGCGCGTATCACAAGCATTCCGCGTATATCGCGAGCAACGCGGACATGCCCGGTTTTTCGCGCACCGACCAGGCGCGGCTCGCCGCGCTCGTGCTTGGTCACGCGGGCAAGCTCGGCAAGCTGTCGCAGACGCGTGAAGTGGAGTGGCCGCTGCTGTTCTGCCTGCGGCTCGCGTCGCTGCTGTGCCGCCGACGCGCCGACGTCGGGCTGCCCGCCATTTTCGTCACGCAGGCGAACGGTGGATACGAGGTGCGCCTGCCGGGCGAGTGGGTCGCGAACAATCCGCTGACCGACTACAGCCTGATTCAGGAAGCCGCGGAGTGGGAGAAGGTCGGAATTCCGTATCGCGTCGTTTATACGGGCGATTGAACCGCGCGACGCGCGCCCCGTCACGGCGGGGCGCGTCGCTTCAACGCAGGAAACCGGCGCTCAGCGCGACAGCATGTCGCCGAGAAAATGCTTCGCGTAACGCGCGTTGATGTTCGACAGACGGAAGAGCGTGAGGAAGTCAGCCGTGTTGAAGTCAGGATCCCACGCCGGCGCGCCGCAGATTTTCGCGCCAAGACGCAGATAGCCCTTGACGAGCGGCGGCGGTGCAACGTCGACACCCGTCTGCAGTTCGTCCACCGGCAGCGGCGTGTGCGGGAACGCGCGATACTCGGGCGCGGTCAGCGCACTGTCGCGCAGCGAAACATACAGGTTCGACGCGTAATGTCCGCCGTCCGCCATCGACACGCTCGCGCAGCCGAGCATCGTCTCGTAGCCGTTCTGCATCATGTACGCGGCGAGTCCACCCCACAGCGACATGATGACCGAGCCGCTGCGGTAATCGGGGTGTACGCACGAGCGACCCACTTCGACCATCTTCGAGCGCAGATGCGTGAGGCGCGACACATCGAATTCGCTTTCCGCGTAGAGGCGGCCGATGCGCGCGGCCTGGTGCGGCGGCAGCACGCGATAGGTGCCCACCACTTTCAGCGTGTCGAGATCGCGTACCAGCAGATGATCGCAATACGAATCGAACGAGTCGACGTCGAGGCCGGCGGGGCCGGAGAGACGCGCACCCATTTCGTCGGCGAACACGCGGTAGCGCAGACGCTGTGCCTCACGGAGTTCTTCGTCGGTCCTGGCCCAGGTGACACGCAGGCGATGCTGCGCGGTGACGGTTTCTTCGGCGCGCGGCAGACGGCGGCGCGGTTCGGACAGGATCGAAGCGAAAGGCAGGGTCGGCGTCGGCAGTTCTCGCATGGGGCGTTCCTGGTGAAAAAGGATGAGTCCGTTTTTCCGCCAATGTAGTAACGCCGGGTGACGCTCGCATGGCAATGCGATGACGATTCGATGACGTGCCGTAAGCACGTCGCGTGGAGATTGTAGGGATCAGAGCAGATCCGGGCTCATCACGGCGCGCAGGACGACCTGTTCGTCGCCGTCGCGCCCGCGGTTCGTGAGCCACCAGAGGCCGGCTTTCTTCACCGGCCAGCTCGATGCGTTACCGGAGAGCAGCAGCGCCGCCACCTGGCCGAGCGTCGGTTGATGACCGACGATCACGACGGTCGGCGCGACGCCCCCGGGCCAGCCGGCGGCAGCGAGCACGTCGCTGGCGCGTGCGCCCGGCGCGAGTTCGCGCACGACGCGATACTGGTCCGTCAACGGCTCGACGGTTTGTATCGTGCGCACGGCGGGGCTGACGAGAATCACGGCGTCGTCGTCGAGGCGCGCGCGCAGCCATTTCGCCATGCCTTGCGCCTGCTTGCGGCCGCGGACGGTGAGTTGCCGCGCGAGATCGCTCGATGCGGTGTCTTCGGCTTCGGCGTGTCGCCAGAGGATGAGGTTCATCGTCGTCTCCTTGTGGACCAGGGTTCGCGCGTTACTCTGGTTTCATGCAAGCATTGCTGTCTTGAGGTGATGCGCATGGACAGGTACATGCGCGTCGGCGTGGGACTTGTCGCGACTGTCGCACGTTCGCGAGGCACGCGGCAAGACGAACGTTCACGGAGTCCGGCTGGATTAAAGATTGACGGGGTATCGGCGCCCAGATAGAATCTCGGATTCGTCGGAGCGTAGCGCAGCCTGGTAGCGCATCTGATTTGGGATCAGAGGGTCGAAGGTTCGAATCCTTTCGCTCCGACCACGAATAGCAGCAGGCAAGCATCAAGCAAAAACCCGCGTCGCCGTCAGGCTTCGCGGGTTTTTTGCTTTTGTGGCGCGAGCGCTTTGACGTGATGGTCTGCTGACTGCCTCGCTGGGCCTGCGCACCGCCGCCCAGATTCTGCCCATCGACGCTGGATGACGTGGGTCCGTGGATCGTCAGACGGCCGCATTTCCTGCACGAGCCGGTAACAAAAAACAAGCGTTAACCCTGATCTATCCGGAAGAGCGCATAAGTGCAGGGACGTGGAGCGAGAAGATACTGACTCGCGAAAATCCGGCGAAAAAGGACGAACGCATAGCCGGTTTGAACTGACATGCGCCAGTTGGACCGCGCAGCAACGCACACGCGCCAGACACGCAGGCGCGCGCACTGCCAGTGAGAAGAATCGACGCGCGCGGAAGAAACCCTTCCGCGCGACTAGCCGAAACTCAACGCCTGTGATGCAGCCGGTCGAACACGTGATGTCCGGCGAGCCAGTGATGCAGCATCCCTTCGCCGCCGTGTTCGCGCCGGTAGTTTCTCGATTCGAAGACCGATAGCGCGACCAGCACGAGCAGCCCGATGGCGAGGCCGATCAGCCCCGCGATTGATTCAGCGTCCATGGCAGCCTCCTTTGACGATTGCAGCCATATGTACATGGTAGGTCAGTCATCGCGAAGCGGGGAGTCATTGTGCGCTGCACGCTTCGCCGTCAGCGAAAACGCGTTGCAGGTAGACTGTCGGACGCACTTCAACGACGCACCGTATGGACGCGTCTCACGTTTCCCCAGTTTTCGAGAGTCCATGAATCGCACCATCCTGATCGCCCTGCTGTTGTCCGCCCTGACCGGTTGCATGAGCGACCCCGGCGACCATCACAAGACGCCGCCCAAAGATCCACAGGACTACCACGGCGTGCCGACCGACGACCGGCCGCCGGCGATGCTCGACGCACCCGCTCCATCCAGCGTTCCCGCTGCGCCGAAGTAAGCGCAGCCCGCGCTGTTTAACGCAGCCGCGCCGCGTTAAACAGCGCGCGCGGGCGCGATGCCCGCGGCCACGCGCGGCAGGTAGCGCAGCAACGTCGCGCCGCGCGCGAGCATGAAAATGAGCAACGCAATCCACAGGCCGTGATTGCCGTACGGACCCATCAGCGCCCACGATGCGGCCACGAACACGGTCAGCGATGCCGCCATCGCTTTCATCAGTTCATGCGTGCGCGTCGCGCCGATGAACACGCCGTCGAGCAGAAAACCCCACACCGAGATCACCGGCGATAACGCGGCCCACGGCAGATACGTTTCCGCCGCGCTGCGCACGGCCGGCTGGTCGGTCAGGCACTCGATCATCCACGCACCGCCCATCCAGTACGCGAGCGAAAAGCCGAGCGCGCCGAGTGTCGACCACAGCATCGTCACCTTGACGGCCTGGCGGAACGCGCCGCGCTCGCGCGCGCCGATCGCCGCGCCGACGAGCGCTTCGGCCGCGTGTGCGAAGCCGTCGAGCCCGTACGCCATGAACGTCTGGAAGTTGAGCAGCAGCGCGTTGGCGGCGAGCGTCGTGTCGCCCTGGCGCGCGCCGAGATGCGCGAACCAGCCGAACGCGCCAAGCAGGCACAGCGTGCGCACGAAGATGTCGCGATTGATCGCGACGAGCCGCCTGAGGGCCGTCGCATCGACGAGCGACGCGCGATCGGGCGCGGGCAGTCCGCGCGGGCGCAGATGCCACAGGAGCGCGGCGCCGAGTACGAAGCCGAGCGCATCGGCGGTGGCCGTCGCGGCGCCGATCCCGGCGATGCCCCAGCCGAACCCATAGACAAAGAGCAGGACGGCGACGATGTTCACCGCGTTGATGAACACCTGCGTGAGGAGCGCGAGGCGCACGCGCTGTGTGCCGAGCAGCCAGCCGAGCACCACGTAGTTCGCGAGCGCGAGCGGCGCCGCCCAGATGCGCGCATGGCAATACACGCGCGCATGCAGCTGGACCGCTTCGCTGCCACCGATCGCACGCAACGTATAGCCGATCAGCGGCACCTGCAGCGCAAGCACCGCGGCGCCGATCACGAACGCGAGCATCAGCGCGCGAATGACGTTCATCCTCAGGCCCGCCGCGTCGTTCGCGCCGAACGACTGCGCGACGAGCCCGGTCGTGCCCATCCGCAGGAAGCCGAAACCCCAGAACACGAAGCTGAAGAAGAGCCCGCCGAGCGCGACACCACCGAGATACGACGCGCTCTCCAGATGACCGGCGACCGCCGTGTCGACCGCGCCGAGGATCGGCTGCGTCAGATTCGCAATGACGATCGGAAAAGCAAGCGTGAGAACGCGGCGGTGCCAGTGCACAGGAACGGCTTCGGCTGCTCCGTCGGCCGCAGTAGCTTCGGCGTTAGCGGTGGTGGCATCGGGCTGCGCCGGCGCTGGCGATGCGCCGTCCGGCGTCGCATCGCCAGCGCGATGCGTGCCGCGCGTGCGCTCCGTGCCGTTCAACCGCGCTCCTGCACGCACACCCACGGCGAGACGACGACCGCCCACAGGTCCGGGTCGCGGGTGGCGAAATCAGCGGCCGTTTCGGCCTGCACGCGCTCCACGAGGCCCGCTGAGAGCCATTGCGTGACCTGCGCGGTGTCGTCGCTGGCGATGGCTTCGGCGACGCTCACAAGGTCGAGGTCGCGAACCACGCGCAGCAGCATGCCGCGCGCAAAGAACCGTTCGAGTTCGGGCCAGCCGATCTTCGCGGTTTCGGCGAGGAGTTTCAGATAAAGCGGGCTATGGGTTGCGTCAGGGGAAGTCATCGGATATCGGGAAACAGGACAGGCGGCCGACACTATAAACCATCGTCATGGTGCTGCTTTCGCCGCGCACCGTATCGCGGGTCCGGAATTAACACGGGTTTTTATCCGTGATTTAAACAATCCGGATGCCGCCGGCATTTAATCTGATCAAAGCACAATACGCTGAAAATCGTAGTTCATACGATTGCATTGAGCCATTAAATCAATGGAAGAGTGCGCTTGCGCACCAAGGTTCAATCCGGCAGGTTATCGCAAAATAAATGGCGTGCGCCGCTTTTTGCAGTGCTTTTTCAGGCCTCCTGAACGCGCCGGGTCGAACCGCGTAGAAGCAGGAAGCATGCGGCATTCGAGGCATGTCGGTAATCGCCGGAAGGGGGATGAAGACCCCGTTGCGACGCAGCATTCGGGTTAGTTCGGCTTGCTAAATTGAGCGGGCCAGGTTTGCCCTCGCGTCACTCAGTGCGCCGAGTAACACTATTTGCACAATTAATCGATTGCGTCGGTATACGCGCGTTGCTAGATTTCGTTTCGGCGCATGGTGAACCGGTCCTTTGCCGATATGCGCCGAACCCCCGTTAGCCCGGCCTCGTGCCGGGCTCTTTTTATTGCGCGATCCGGCAACGATGCCGCGCGGACATCATTGCTTGCAGTGAATGACCATCGACCGGTTCTTCACGTTGGCGCCGAAAATTCCCCCGAGCGAGCCGCCGGATGTGGCGCCGTTGTCGACGTCCTTCGAGATCACGTCGTATCCATACGCGCCGCATGCTTCGCCGGCCTTTTTATAGCATTCGCCCCAGCTTTCGCTGGCATCGCTGCCGCTGCAGTTGATCGCGAAGCCGGTGTCGCCGTTCGGCAGATAAGTGAGCGTCGACGTGGTGGAGCAGCCCGCGAGGCCTGCGAGTGTCAGGACGGCCAGTCCGGCCGCCATGGCGAGTGCGCTTTTCATCGCAGATTTTCCTGTTATCGGACGCAGCCGGTTGCCGCGTCCCTTGAGAATGGATCGTTCCGACGCCCGTGGGGTTCCCCAGGCGCCTGAGCGGCCGTCCGCAAGGCCGTGTTCAGGCGGGCTTTTCGCCCGCTTTGCGCCGGGCGCGCCAGACACCTGACGACGCCCACGGCAGCAAACCCGATGCCTGCATCGCGTTCAACGTGGCGGCAGCGAACGGGCCGGGTCGATCGAACGGCTCTGGTAGCGCAATTCGAAATGCAGCATCACGTGATCGCTGTCCGTGTCGCCCATCTCGGCGATTTTCTGGCCTTGTGCCACCGTCTGGCCTTCCTTGACGAGCATCGCGCGGTTGTGGGCGTAGGCGCTCAGATAGTCGCTGTTGTGCTTGATGATGATGAGGTTGCCGTAACCGCGCAGACCGTCGCCCGCATACACCACCGAGCCCGCCGCCGCCGCGACGACCGGCGTGCCAGCCACGTTGACGATGTCGATGCCCTTCGAGTTCGCGCCGTCGAAGCGACGCGTGACCGTGCCCTGCGCGGGCCACACGAGCGCGATCGTCGAGGAAGGCGCCGCCGTCGGCGCGGGCGCGAGCGCGGTCGTGCCGCGTGACGCCGTCGATCCGGACGAAGCCTGCGCGCTGCCCGAGCTTCTGTCAGCACCTCTCGCCGCCGTCGCGCTGTTGGCGGGCGGCGCCACGCGCAGCACCTGGCCGCTTTCGATGGCGTCGGGATTGGTCAACCCGTTCCACCGCGCGATGTTCTGCACGGACGTCCGGTTGCTGCGCGCGATGCTGGAGAGCGTGTCACCCCGCTCGACGCGATAGAACCCTGGCCCCACCGGAGCCGCCCCGCACGCGGCGAGCACCGCGATCATCGATACGCAGGCGAGCCGTCTGATTTTTGTATGCAAACCTGGACCTCACAAAACGCTGCCGCGCGTCGATCCCCGATCACGCGCGTCAGTGGCAAAACAACCGATTCTAACGGTTTTGCATTGCAGCACCCCGAAACGCCGCAAACCGTCCGATCGCGCGCTAGCGGTTCGCGGCGACGCTGATCCGCAGCGAAGCGCTTTCCGTCGCGCCCGGCGCGAGCCAGCGCAGGCCGAAGCCGTTATGGATGGCGTCGGGCAGTCCGAGCCACGGCTCGACGCAGTAGAAGTCGGATTCCGGCGCGAGCGTCCACGTCGTCACCGCGTACCAGGGAATCGAACCCGGCCGCCGCAGGTCGATCGTGATCGTGCGGTTCAGTCCCGGCGCAACGATGCGCACCGGCTTCTCCGGCGTGCCGTCGAGCAGATGGAAGCGGTCGATGATGCGCGCGTCGTCGAGCGTGTACTGCGCAGCGCCCGGCTCGGCCGCGCTGATCGACGCGTCGGCCTGCTGGTGGCGACGCTGCGTCGGCGGCAGTTCGAGCGTGGTTGCGCCGCGCTGCGTGTGCGGCAGCGCGAAGTAGAAGTGGTGGCCCGCGTAGTAGGGCAGCGCGGCGTCGCCGGTGTTGGTGGTGGCGAGCGTCACGTCGAGCGTGTTCGCATCGGCGAGACGGTACGCTGCCTCGAAGCGAAAGCCGAACGGATACGCGGCGCGCGTGGCGTCGCTGTCGGTGAGCGTCATCGTGACGCCGCTGCCGGTCGCGTCCAGTTGCGCGGCGAAGGGCAGGTCGCGCGCGAAGCCGTGCATCGGCAGATCGCGCACGACGCCGCTCGCGTCGCGCCAGCGCCCGATCTTGCCGTCGACGAAATGCCGCGCGAGAAACGGAAACAGCAGCGGATTGCCGCCACGGACGCGGGCCGGGTCGCTCCAGTCGGCGTCGTCCGGCCAGAAGATCACCTGTTCGCCATCGATCTCCCACGACAGCAGCCGGCCGCCTGCCTGCGGTGCGATGCGAAGAAGGGCCGCGCCCTGCGCGATTTCGAGGATGTCCTGGTTCTGGAATAGGGCCATGGTCAACGTAAAGACGCGATAGGTTGAGTGAAAAGGACGGCGGCGCGCACGCAGCCGGTGGCCGATTTTGCGCTGCTTTGCGCTACGGGGAAACCCTTTCTCGGGAAATTGCGGGCGTGACCGCACCGACAGGTTTGCCGATAATCGGTTAAACGGGCCGGTCGACAGACCGGCGGGTCGACAGTTCCGGACGGAGGACGCATGGATCTTGCAATGGCAATGGGCGTAGCACTGTTCGGCATGTTCGCCGGCAGCACTGTCTACTTTCTCTACAAGGTCGAGCGCTAGAACGCGTCTTTGCCGCTCGAAGCGACGCACGCCGCTTCCTTTCCGGATGTTGCGTGAATCC
This sequence comes from Paraburkholderia sartisoli, assembly GCF_900107685.1. GTDB lineage: Bacteria > Pseudomonadota > Gammaproteobacteria > Burkholderiales > Burkholderiaceae > Paraburkholderia > Paraburkholderia sartisoli. The sequence continues at coordinate 929,544 of NZ_FNRQ01000001.1, forward strand.
ACACCAGGCCCGCTTTTGCGGGCCTTTTTCTTTCATTCGATTTACAGGTGTTTCAGGTTGTGACGCGGTGCGGCGAAAACATGCGGATATATGCGGTAAACCCTTGGCGGTGCCGGGGTCGCCAGGCATAATCGGGCGTCTTCCATGCGCGGGAGACGCAGTCCCGCGCGATGTTTACTCACATTGAGAGGGCCGCCGCGTGAACTTGTGGTTTCTGATTTTTCTGAGCGTGTTGCAGGGCGTCACCGAGCTTTTTCCGGTCAGCAGTCTCGGTCATACGCTTCTCGTGCCGGCGCTGTTCGGCATGCATATCGACAAGCATGCACCGCAGCTGCTTCCCTTTCTCGTCGCACTTCACCTCGGCACGGCCCTCGCGCTGCTCTGGTACTTCCGCAAGAAGTGGATCGCGCTCATCAGCGGCTTCGTGGGTTCGCTGCGCGGCCGGCGTAACGATGACGGCCACATGATGTGGGCGCTCATCATCGGGACGATTCCCGCGGGTCTCGTGGGCCTCATTCTCGAAAAGCGGCTCGAGCGCGTGTTTCATGACCTGCGTATCGTCGCGATCGCGCTGATCGTGAACGGCGTGCTGCTGTGGCTCGGTGACCGTCTGCAGCGCTCGCGTGTGCATCGCGCGCCGGAGAAGCTCACGTTCCGCCAGGCGTTCTTTGTCGGGCTTGCCCAGGTGGGTGCGCTGATTCCGGGTTTCTCGCGCAGCGGCCTCACGATGATCGCGGGCAACGCGGCCGGGCTGACGGCGGAAAAAGCCGCGGAGTTCTCGTTCCTGCTCGGCACGCCGATCATTTTCGCAGCGGGCCTGCTCGAAGTGCCGAAGCTCTTCCACGCACCCGACCAGCTCGCCGACGCGCTGCTTGGCGGCGTGCTCACGGCGATCGCCGCGTATCTCAGCGTGCGCTTCCTGATGCGCTACTTCGAAGGCCGCGGCCGGCTGGCATCGTTCGGCGTGTATTGCGTGATCGCGGGCGCGCTGTGCCTCGGCTGGTTCATGCTGCACGCGCAGCCGGTGTAAGGGCGTCGCCGGCACGTCGCGCGGTCACGTGCCGGGCGGCCTGCGGCGATACGGTATAATTTAAGGCTTGGTCGATGCATTCGACCAGCCGACCACGCTCCGTGGTCTTTGCCTCCCCATAGTTCAACGGATAGAACACGGGTCTTCTAAACCTGAAATCGAGGTTCGATTCCTCGTGGGGGGGCCAACCGGTTTGCCGGCCCCGGCATCCTTGCCGCATTTCATGCGACGAGCGTTCGTTCCGCCCATGCTGATTCTCGCGCGGGTTTCGTTTGTGTTTCGCCCGACTCCCATCTGCTGTACTTCAACTTCCGTTCTACTTCACCTCGTCGGCGATGGTTTATTTCGTGCGCCCTTGCCGGATCACGGGTGAGCACGCGCACGGCTGCGTGAAGCATAAAAAAGGGCAGCCGAAGCTGCCCTGTGAAGGTCCGGTTGCAGACGGACCGTGCTTACCTTGTGAGACGGATCACCGCATCAGTGCGCGATGTTGAGCGCGTTCGTCAGGTCGCCCATCGGCTTGCCGCTGTTCGCCGCGAGTGCGTTGTCGCGGGCGGTGATGCCCGGCAATGCCGGCAGCGAGAAACGATGCGTGATGAAGCGCAGGATCGACGTCGTGTCGTATTGCGTGTGATCGACGAAACCCTGCTTCGCAAGCGGCGACACGATGATGGCCGGAATGCGCGTGCCCGGGCCCCAGCGGTCGCCCTTCGGCGGCGCGACGTGATCCCAGAAGCCGCCGTTTTCGTCGTACGTGACGATCACGACCATGTTCTTCCACTGCGGGCTTTTCTGCAGATGCGAGATGACGTCCGCGATGTGCTGGTCGCCCGACGCGACGTCCGTGTAACCCGCGTGCTCGTTCAGGTTGCCCTGCGGCTTGTAGAACGCGACCTGCGGCAGCTTGCCCGCGTCGATATCCGCGATGAACGACGCGCCGTTCATGCCGCCGTCCAGCAGATGCGTCGCGCGGTTCGTGGTGCCTGGCGCGAGATCGGCGAAGTAGTTGAACGGCTGGTGATGCGGCTGGAAGTTCGGCGCCGACAGATTCGCGCCATACACCACGCCCGCCGTGCCCGTTTGCGTCGCGGACAGCGCCGCGCCCCATGCGCCGCCGTACCACGCCCACGACACGCCCGCGTTGCTCAGCAGGTCGCCGATGTGCTGCTGGGTCTGCGGCGGCAGCGTGGTGGCCAGGCCCGGATCGGCGAGATTCGCGTCGCCGCCGCTCGCCGCCTTGTTGCCGCTCGGCTGATACGGCGGCTGCATCGTGTTCACTGCGTAGAAATCAGGCGTGAGGTTGCCCGAATTCACGAATTTCGGCGGGCCGGTCAGTGCCGAAGCGGGACTGTTCGACGCGAGCGTCAGGGAGACACCATCCGGATCGACCGTCGAAACCGAGGTGGCTGCCGGGCTCGTGCTGGCGTTCGGGTAGACCGGCGTGCATGCGCAGACCAGCCACTGATGGTTCAGGAACGAGCCGCCGAACGCCCCCATGAAGAAGTTGTCGGCCAGCGTGTATTGCTGGGCAATTTTCCACAGCGGCAGCTTGTCGGCGTTCAGCGTGTAGTGGCCCATCACGAGGCCGCCCGAGTCGGCGAAAGCGGCGAACTTGTCGTTCTTGCCGCCGTTGATCTGCATCTGGTTCTCGTAGAAACGATGGTACAGATCGCGCGTCGTCGCGCTGATGGGCGTGTTGAAACCGTTCGGGTCGTCGATCGCGAACGCGGCGTTCGGCAGGTTGGCCGTCATCGCCTGCGTGACGACCGGCGTGACGCCCGTCTGCGTGAGACCGTTCCAGATCTGCGGCAACGTGGCGAACACGGAGCCATCGCGGTCGAGCTGCTGCGCGCTCGCGGCGGTCACGTTCTGCAGGCCGTTCGCACCTGGAAACTGGCCGTACAGATTATCGAAGCTACGGTTTTCGGCGTAGATCACCACGACGTTCTGCACCGACTTGATGTCCGGCAGCGTCGCGACGCTGCCGCCGCAGGCGTACAGGCCGATCGCGGTTGCGATCGCAATGGGCGTCGCGTAGACCAGTTTCTTGTTCATTGAGTTTTTCTCTCTCGCGTTGGGGGCCGGCCTCGTTTTCTGTCCGTCTTCGCGATGCAGCGTCGAGGGCGAGGGGCCGGTGCGAGGATTCTCGCAACGCAATTTGACAGGAAGATGTAATGGTTACGAATTGCTTGATGACGCGTCGACGATGTAGGCGAGATGTCATCTGAGCGACACGTACGTGACATACGCTCGCGCAGTTCAACAACATCGAAGATGCTCAAATGCTGCGTGGTCTGAATGGGAAGCTGAAGAATCGGGTTCGGGCAGGAAGCTTGCGCGCTTGTTGGCTGGCGGCCGCGTGGCTGCCGGTCGCGCTGGCCGCGTGTGATGCGCATGGCCCCGAGGGTGAGACGCGGGCGGGCGCGTCGGCGACGACGGTGACAGTGGCTTCGCTGGCCGCGTCGACGCCGCGTGTGTCTGTGGTGCCCGTTGTGCCTGCCGTACACGCGGCGGCGCCTGGTCGCGCGCAGACGCGCGCCGAGGTCTACGAGCAGGTCGGCAAGATGACGGCGCTTGGCAAGCAGCTGTTCTTCGATGCTTCGCTATCGGGTTCGGGGAAGCTTGCGTGTGCGTCGTGCCATAGCCCGGATCACGGGTTCACGCCGGGCAATGCGCTCGCGGTGCAACTGGGCGGCGGCGACATGCGGCAGCAGGGCATGCGTGCCGTGCCGACGCTCAAGTATCTGCAGTCGGTGCCGGCCTTCACCGAGCACTTCCACGATTCCGAAGACGAAGGCGACGAAAGTATCGACGCCGGCCCGACTGGCGGTCTCACGTGGGATGGCCGTGTCGATCGCGGTTCGGAACAGGCGCGCATTCCAATCCTGTCGACGTTCGAGATGGGCAGCACGCCCGGAAAGGTCGCCGCGGCGGTGAAGGCCGCGCCTTATGCGAACGAATTTCGCGCGGCGTTTGGCGAGCACATCTTCGACGATACCGACGCCACGTTCAACGCGGTGCTCCAGTCGCTCGAAACCTTCGAGCAGAAACCGGAGACGTTCTATCCGTACACGAGCAGGTATGACGCGGCGCTCGCGGGCAAGGTCAAGCTGAGCGCCGCCGAACTCCACGGCCTCGAACTCTTCAACGACGAGAAAAAGGGCAACTGCGCGAGTTGCCATCTGAGCCAGCGCGCGAGGGATGGTTCGCCGCCGCAGTTCAGCGATTTCGGCCTGATCGCGATTGGCGTGCCGCGCAACCGGGCGTTGAAGGTGAATCGCGATCCGCGTTTCTACGATCTGGGCGCGTGCGGCCCGGAGCGAACCGATCTGAAGGGCCGCGACGAGTATTGCGGGATTTTCCGCACGCCGACGTTGCGCAACGTCGCGTTGAAAAAGCGCTTCTTCCACAACGGTATCTACCAGTCGCTGGAAGAGGTGGTGCGCTTTTATGCGCAACGCGATACGAATCCGGAAAAGTTTTATCCGGTCGTGAAAGGAAAGGTGCAGAAGTTCGACGATCTGCCGAAGCGTTACTGGGCGAACCTGAATACGGAGCCGCCGTTCGACCGCAAACCGGGCGACGCGCCCGCGCTCGACGAAGCGGAGATCAAGGACGTGGTTGCGTTCCTGAATACGCTGACGGACGGCTACCAGCCCGCCGCGCACTGAGCGCGCGCGGTTACGGTTGAAGCAGGAACGCGCAGAACATCAGCAGCATCACGAACGATGCCAGCATGCAGATGAAGCCCGCGCGCGTGAGGATGCCCGGCCATTGCGGACGCGGCAGTACCTGGATGTTGAGCATGCCGGCGACCGGCGCCGGCTCGCGACGCATGACGATCGGCACGAGCGCGATGCTGATCAGTGTGAGAAGGATGACGAAGAAGCGAAGGGCGATTGAGTAGTCCATGGCGGCCGGGAGGATCGTCGATGCGCGTGCGGAGCGATAAAACGCGTGAAACGCATGCGCGGAATAAGATCCTTCGATGCTAATGAGCCGTCCTGGCAGGGCCAATCGGAGCGGTCCGAAAAGGCTGGCACGGGTCTTCACGCGCGCCGTCCGTCGCACTGCGGCGGCACATCGCGTCGTGCTATGCTTTTGAGGGTCAGCTCACGCGATATGCGCGCGAGCGCAATCCAGTCAGCCTTCAAGGAGAACAATCAATGTCGATGCGAAACCGAGCCCTGATGTGCTGGGCTGCAGGTGGGTTGCTGCTCGCGGGTGCAGGCGGCGCACAGGCGGCGAATCTTGGCTTCCTGAACGACACGCCGATCAGCTACATGAAGCCGCGCGATAACGATTCGATCAAGAAGGCCATCGCCAGCATGCTCAACGACAAGCAGGACGGCGAGACGGTGAACTGGGTCAACGAGGGCACCGGCAACAGCGTCAAGATCGACGCCACGCTGACGCCCGATCGAACCACGAAGGAAGCCGACCGCACGTGCCGCGCGACGACGGTCGTGCTGTCGGCCAAAGGGCAATCGATGAATCTGCATCCGCTCTTTTGCCGGCAAGGCAGCGGTGCGTGGCAACTGCAGAAGCGTTGAGCACGTCGACTGAACACAGCGCCGGTACAGGCGGGGCCGTTGCTGGCCCGGCCACTCCCGCTTCACAAGTGACGGCGCCATCGCACCGCGCGTTGTTGCAATGACCGCGCGCGTCGTTTCATGCGGCGTCGTGCTGCTCGACGCCGCGGGGCGCGTACTGCTCGCGCACGCCACGGAAACCTCGCACTGGGACATCCCGAAAGGACACGGCGAAGCGGGCGAAACGCCGCATGTCACCGCGTTGCGGGAAATGGTCGAGGAGACGGGCATCGTGCTCGCGCCTGAGCGGCTGAAAGACCTCGGGCTCTTCGTGTACCGTCGCGACAAGGATCTGCATCTGTTCGCCGCACGCGTGCGCGACGGCGAAGTCGACATCGAACGGTGTACGTGCATATCGATGTTCCCGCGTCGTTCCGACGGGACGATGATTCCCGAAATGGACGCATATCGCTGGACCGAACCCGACGAGGTCGACCGCTATGCGAGCCGCAGTCTCACGCGCCTTTTCCAGACCACGCTCTCGCTCGCCGAACTGCACCGCACGCTCTGAAAGCGCGCGCGTTCATGGGGCGATAGCCTAGTCGAGCGCCTTGTCGTTCGGATGGGCGAAGAGCTCGCGCATTTCCGCCGAGAGCGGGAAATTCAGGTTCGTCCCGTGCGGTGGAATCGGCTGTGTGAACCAGACGTTGTAGAGGCGTTCAGCTTCGCCCGAAGTCTGCATCCGCGAAATCACGCCGTTGACGACGTCGCGCATCGGCGCGTCGCCCTTGCGGAACATGCACGCGTACGCCTCGTAGCCGATTGGCGTGCCGGTAATCACATAGTCTTCGGGATGCGCCTCCGCGGCTTTCAGGCCGTGCAGCAGCGGCTCGTCCATCACGAACGCGACCGCGCGGTCCGAGCGCACGGCGGCGAACGCCTCGGGATGATCCCGCGTCGCCGTGATGCGCATGTTGAGCTGCTTCTCGCTGTTCAGCTTGCGCAGCAGCCGTTCGTCCGACGTACCCGCCGTCGTCACCACGGGTTTGCCGGCGAGATCCGCGAAGTCGGAAATGCCCGATTTCTTGCGCGCGATCATGCGCACGGCGTACTGGAAGAAGCTGTCCGAAAACGCCACCTGTGATTCGCGCTCCACGGTGTGCGTCGTCGAGCCGCATTCGAGGTCGATCTGGTTGTTGAGCAGCATCGGAACGCGGTTGGCCGACGTGACGACGATCTCGCGCACCTTCAGATCGCTCATGCCCAGCACCTTTTTGATTTCATCGACGATGCGCAGCGCGATCGTGTACGAATAGCCGATCGTGTGGCCGTCATCGGAGTAGGCAAACGGAATCGACGCCTCGCGCACGCCGAGCGTGATGGCGCCGTCGTCATGAATCTTTTTCAGCGTGCCGGTCAGTTCATCGGCATGGGCGCCGCAAGCGAACGTCGCCGCCGCGACGCATGCGATCAGCCGGAAACGGGCTGCGAACTTCATTGCTCCTCCGGGAAGGGCGCGCGCCGTTGAGAACCGCGACGCGACGTCCCGCCGATGTCATGAGGCGTGCCGGGGTATGTTTGCCGGTGAACATCCATGCACCGGTCCCGGGTTCACACGCCAGCCGCTCAGTGGAGCCGTCCAGCTTACGCCGGCTTGCCCCAGCTGTCCCGCAAAGTCACGATACGGTTGAAGACCGGTTTTTCCGGTTTCGAATCGTAGCGGTCGGCAACAAAATAACCGTGTCGTTCGAACTGGAAGCGCTGTTCCGGCGGCACGTCGTTCAAGCTCGGTTCGAGGTATGCGTTGACGACGCGCTTCGAATCCGGATTCAGCGCCTCGAGGAAATCGCGGCCGCCCGCGTCGGGCTGCGGTTCACGGAACAGCCGGTCGTAGATGCGGACTTCAGCCGGTAGCGCGTGCGCGGCGCTGACCCAGTGGATGTTGCCCTTCACCTTGTACGTATTCGCGCCTTCCGTGCCCGACTTGCTGTCCGGGAAGTAATTGCAGTGCACGGCGGTCACGTTGCCGTCGGCGTCTTTTTCGGCGCCCGTGCATTCGACGACATAGCCGTAGCGCAGCCGCACCTTGTTGCCCGGAAACAGCCGGAAATAGCCCTTCGGCGGCGTTTCGACGAAGTCGTCACGCTCGATCCACAGTTCGCGCGAAATCGGGAACGTGCGCGTGCCCATTTCCGGATGATGCGGATGAACCGGCGCGCTGCATGCTTCGGTCGTGCCTCCCGGGAAGTTGTCGATGATCAGCTTGAGCGGATCGAGCACGGCGGCCGTACGCGGCGCCTTGTCGTCGAGGTCGTCGCGCAGCGCGCCTTCGAGCACGCTCATGTCGATCCACGAATCGACCTTGGTGATGCCGATGCGCTCGCAGAAGAGCTTGATGCTCCCCGGCGTGAAACCGCGCCGGCGCACGCCGACGATGGTCGGCATGCGCGGGTCGTCCCAGCCCTCGACGTGGCCTTCGGTCACGAGTTGCAGCAGCTTGCGCTTGCTGGTGATCGCGTACGTGAGGTTCAGGCGCGAGAACTCGATCTGTTGCGGCAGCGGACGCGTGAACACGCCGGCATCCGCCAGTTGGTTCAGGATCCAGTCGTACAGCGGACGGTGATCTTCGAATTCGAGCGTACACAGCGAATGCGTGATGTTTTCCAGCGCGTCCGAAATGCAGTGCGTGTAGTCGTACATCGGATACACGCACCATGTGTCGCCGGTGCGATAGTGATGCGCGAAGCGGATGCGGTAGATGACCGGATCGCGCATGTTGAAGTTCGGCGACGCCATGTCGATCTTCGCGCGCAGCACGTGCTCGCCTTCCTTGAACTCGCCCGCTTTCATGCGGCGAAAGAGGTCGAGGTTTTCCTGCACCGTGCGCTCGCGGAACGGCGACGGCGTGCCCGGCTCGGTGGCCGAGCCGCGGTTCGCGCGCATTTCTTCCGCCGACTGGCTGTCGACATACGCGCGGCCGCGCTCGATCAGGAGCTCCGCGAACGCGTACAGCCTGTCGTAGTAATCGCTCGCGTAGTACAGCTGTTCCTTGTTGTCTTTCGTCCACTCGAAGCCGAGCCACGAGACGGCGTCGATGATCGAATCGACGTACTCGACGCTTTCCTTTTCCGGATTCGTGTCGTCGAAGCGCAGGTGGCAGACGCCGCCATAGCTGCTTGCGATGCCGAAATTCAGGCAGATGCTCTTCGCGTGGCCGATATGCAGATAGCCGTTCGGCTCGGGCGGGAAGCGTGTTTCCACGCGCTGGCCCCACTTTCCGGAGCGGTTGTCGTCATCGATGATGTTGCGGATGAAATTGGATGCCGCGGGCGCTTCGTTGCGTTCGGTATTCATGCGTGATGGTGAAAGTCGTTCGGAGACGCGCGATGCGCCCGCTTGTCCGTCAATTCTACCTGACCAGTCAGCGAGCGGCAGGGTTGGCGCGGTATGCGGCCGGAGTGAGGACTTCGCCCGGACGCTGTTACAGCGTGCAACAGGAGGTAAAACGCGTTGTCCGCGTGGGCGCCGCCCGGCCAGAATGCGACCGTCGCGGCACAGCCCGCCTCGCGGGACATTATCTATATGAAGACAATAACGACAGATTTCACGAGAAATGTACTGAAAATTGCTGTCATCGTCGGGCTCGCGGTGAGCCTCGGCGCGTGCGGTTCGATGTCTCGCGCGCAGGAACACGCGGCGATCGGCGCGGGCGCGGGCGGTGCGATCGGTTACGTGCTGACGGGCGGGCCGGTCGGGACGATCGTCGGCGCCGCGGCGGGTGGGTTGATCGGCGCCGGACATTGAACGGATGGGGCGGTTTCGAGCGCCCCGAAACGACCGGTCGCGCTTTTCCTGGCTGTGTGGTTTTGTCGTCGCGGATTGTTTGACGCCTTGACGGCTGAAGGCGGTTCGTCGATCCCCTTTGATGCACACGTTAAACCGGCTTTAGCCGCTGCCGCGGTTCTTCATGCAGGCGTCGCGTCCAGCTTCGTCTGACCTGCCGTCTTGCTCGAAGGCCCGCCGTTCGGCAACATGGCGCCTTCAGTTCCTGGAGTTTCACGGATGTCCGATCCCACGCACGACGCGCGTCGCGCGCCTTTCGTCCCGCTGCCCGTTGCCCTGATCCGACGCCTGGGCGCGGCGACGCTCGTTGTCGCCCTCGCCGGCAGTTTCGTGCCCGCCGCGCCGGCGCTCGCCAAAACGCCACCGCCGCCGAAAGCGGTGCTCGACGCGTCGGCCGTGGCCGTGCCCGACCGCTACAGCGCGGATACGGCCCAGCAGATTTTCGCCGCGGGCGGCAACGCGGTCGATGCGGCTGTCGCCATCGCGTTCACGCTTGCGGTCACCTATCCGGACGCGGGCAATATCGGTGGCGGCGGGTTCATGACGCTCTACGTCGACGGCAAGCCGTACTTTCTCGACTATCGCGAACGCGCGCCGCAGCAGGCGACCCGCGACATGTATCTGGACGACAAGGGCAACCCGGTGCCGGGCATGAGCCTCGTCGGGTTCCGGGCCGTGGCGGTGCCCGGCACCGTCGACGGCATGTGGGAAGCACAGCGCCGCTTCGGCAAGCTGAAGTGGAAGCAGGTGCTCGCTCCGGCGATCAAATACGCGACCGATGGTTTCGTCGTCGAGCCGTGGCTGCAGAAGCGCGCCGAATATGCGGCGAAAAGTTTCGCGGGCAAGACCAATTTCAGCGTGTACTTCGCGGGGCTGAAGGCGGGCGCGACGTTCCGCCAGCCTGAACTGGCGCAGACGCTCTCGCGTATCGCAAGCGACGGCGGACGCGAGTTCTACGAAGGCAAGACCGCGGACCTGATCAGTTCCCAGATGTACGGCCACGGCATCCTGTCGAAGACGGATCTCGTGCAATACAAGGCCGTGTGGCGCCAGCCGGTGACGGCCGACTGGAACGGCTATCAGATCGTCACCGCGCCGCCGCCGAGCTCGGGCGGCGTGGGGCTCATCCAGCTGCTGAAGATGAAGGCCGACCTGAAGCCCGCGTTCGCCGGGCTCGACCTGAATTCGTCGGCGTACATTCATCTGGTCGCGCAGATCGAAGATCGCGTGTTTGCCGACCGGCAGCAGTACATGGGCGACCCGGATTCGTATCGCGTACCCGTCGACAAGCTGATCGACGACGCCTACCTCGCAGAGCGCGCCGACGAGGTCACGCCCGACGAAGTGCCCGGCGCCGCGCCGGTCAAGCCGGGCCTTGGCGATTCGATGCCGGAACGCGCCGAGACGACGCACTTTTCGGTCGTCGACAAATGGGGCAACGCGGTGTCGAACACCTACACGCTCAACGGGCCGTTCGGATCGGGCGTCGTGGTGGACAACGCGGGCTTCGCGCTGAACGACGAAATGGACGACTTCGTCGCGAAGGCCGGCACGCCGAACCAGTTCGGTGTCACGAGCGGCGACGTCAACACGATCGCGCCGGGTCGCCGGCCACTTTCTTCGATGACGCCGACCATCCTGCTGAAAGACGGCAAGGTTTCGCTCGTGATCGGCACGCCGGGCGGCTCGCGCATTTTCACGTCGATCTTTCAGGTGATGACGAATCTCTACGATTTCGGCATGCCGCCTGCCGACGCGCTGGGGGCGATGCGCTTTCATCATCAACTGCTTCCGCCGAAGACGATCTACTGGGAACCGTATCACCCGATAACGGGTGAACTGGCCGACCAGTTGAAGGGTCTCGGCTACACGCTGGAAGGGCAGAAGTTCAACGGCGACGTCCAGATGATCCGCGTGGAAGGCACGACGCCGGAGCCCGCCGCCGATCCGCGCGGCGCTGGCGTCGGACGGGTGTTTCACTGAAAACGACAACGAACTGCAAATCGGGGAGTCGCGATGACGACGTATAACGTTCTGGTTCTGCCGGGCTATCAGAATTCCGGCGAAGGTCACTGGCAGACGCGCTGGGAAGCAGCGCATCCTCACGTCGCACGCGTCCAGATGCCGGATTGGGATTATCCGGCGCGCGACGCGTGGTGCCGGACGCTGGACGAAGCCGTGGCCGCCGCCGATGCGCCGGTGGTGCTCGCCGCGCACAGCCTCGGTTGCCTGACCGTCGCGTTCTGGGCCACGCAGTACGCGCGCGCCGCGCAGATCGCGAAGGTGGCGGGGGCGTTGCTGGTTGCGGTGCCCGATCCGACGGAAGCGCAATTCCCGGCGGATGCGTCCGGGTTTGCACCCGTGCCGGTGGCGCCCTTGCCGTTTCCGTCGATCGTGGTGGCCAGCACGGACGACCCGTACGGCGGCGTCGGGTTTTCACGGACCTGCGCGAGAGCGTGGCAGGGCGCCTGGTTCGACATCGGCCCGCGCGGCCATATCAACGCCGAAAGCGGTCTCGGCGACTGGCACGAGGGAATGTGCTGGCTGGAGTCGCTCGTCGAGGCGGCTTAGGGCGGCTTCGGGCGGTTTAGGGGCGGCTTCAGGGCGGGTTGATCGCGGCTCGGGCGTGAGGTCGAAGGGGGCAGGGGCCGGCGCCACGCGATCGGGTTTGGGCGCGGCTGCCCGGCATCACCCAGGAACGAAGAAGCGCGCAGGCCGCCGTTGAGAGCGGTTGCCGAACCGTCACCGCCCGTCAGATCACCGAGCGCGCCTTCAGCTCCGCGATGCGGGTTTCGTCGAGCCCGAGCACGGTGCGCAATATTTCTTCGGTGTGCTCGCCGAGTGTCGGCGGATGCGCGGCCGCTTCCGGAGGGGTCGCGCTCATGCGCACGGGATTGCGCACCAGCTTCACCGTCGCGCCGCTCGGATGCGGCAGGTCGATCTGCATCCCGCGCGCGACGACCTGCTCGTTCGCGAATACCTCGCCCAGGTCGTTGATCGGCCCGCACGGCACACCCGACGCCTCCAGCGCGGTGATCCATTCCTGCTTGCCACGTAGCCGGACCATGTCGGCCAGCAGCGGCACGAGCGTCTCGCGGTTGCGCACCCGCGCCGGGTTGGTCGAGAAGCGCTCGTCGTCGGCGAGTTCAGGCCGGTTGCCTGCCTCGACGAACTTGCGGAACTGCCCGTCGTTGCCCACCGCGACGATGATCCAGCTGTCGCTCGTCTGGAACGTCTGGTAGGGCACGATGTTCGCGTGCGCATTGCCCCAGCGAACCGGCGGGTTGCCGCTTGCGAGGAAGTTCGAGTTCATGTTGGCGAGCATCGCCACCTGCACGTCCAGCAACGCCATGTCGATGTACTGGCCTTCGCCCGTACGGTCGCGATGGGCGAGCGCCGTCAGCACCGCGATGGTCGAATACATGCCGGTCATCAGGTCGGCGATGGCGACGCCGGCTTTTTGCGGACCGCCGCCGGGCAGCGCGTCGCGCTCGCCGGTGATGCTCATGAATCCGCCGATGCCCTGGATGATGAAGTCGTAGCCCGCCCGCTGCGCATAGGGACCTGTCTGGCCGAAACCCGTGACCGAGCAGTAGACGATGTCCGGCTTCACTTCCTTCAGCGACGCATAGTCGAGCCCATATTTTTTCAGCTGGCCGACCTTGTAGTTCTCGAGCACGACGTCGCTCTGCGCGGCGAGATCGCGGATGATCTGCTGCCCCTCGGGCGTGGCGATGTCGACGGTGACCGAACGCTTGTTGCGGTTCGCCGCGAGGTAATACGCGGCCTCGCGCGTGTCCTCGCCGTCCGGCGTTTTCAGGTACGGAGGGCCCCAGTGACGGGTATCGTCGCCCACCTCGGGACGTTCGATCTTGATGACGTCAGCGCCGAAATCGGCAAGGGTCTGTGCGCACCAGGGACCGGCGAGCACGCGTGTGAGATCCAGCACGCGGATATGACTGAGGGCGCCCATATTCTGTTCGTGTCTCCGTGAAGCGTGATTGCGCGGCATGCGAGCGGCGAGATGCCAGGCGAGATGCGCGATGCCGTAACGATGTCCAGAATCTTAAGCGATTCCCGTCAGACGACCCACCGGCCGGATGGCATAAGACGGATCTGAGGCCGCGAAACCCCGTCCCACGCGCCCTGGCGGGAAAAACATGGCCGAATGGCTAACGTTGCGTTCCGGCCGCCTCACGCCGCTGCGCACGCTCGCCGATCCCGTATAATCAGCGGCTCAGGAAACAATCAGTTGGCGCATCTCCGGATGCAGCCGAAACAGTCAGGACCGTCCCCCGCACGCCATGAAAGCCTCCGAAATCCGCGAGAAGTTCCTCAAGTTCTTCGAATCGAAGGGCCACACGATTGTCCGTTCGTCGAGCCTCGTGCCCGGCAACGACCCGACACTGCTCTTCACCAACTCGGGCATGGTGCAGTTCAAGGACGTGTTCCTCGGCGCCGAATCGCGTCCATATTCACGCGCCACGACTGCCCAGCGCAGCGTGCGCGCGGGCGGCAAGCACAACGATCTGGAAAACGTCGGTTATACCGCGCGGCACCACACGTTCTTCGAGATGCTCGGCAACTTCTCGTTCGGCGACTATTTCAAGCGCGACGCGATCCACTACGCGTGGGAACTGCTGACGGGTGTCTACGGGCTGCCGAAAGACAAGCTGTGGGTCACGGTCTATCACGAAGACGACGAGGCGCACGACATCTGGTCGAAGGAAGTCGGCGTGCCGGTCGAGCGCATCATCCGCATTGGCGACAACAAGGGCGCGCGCTACGCGTCGGACAACTTCTGGCAGATGGCCGATACCGGTCCGTGCGGCCCGTGTTCGGAAATTTTCTACGACCATGGCCCGGACGTCTGGGGCGGCCCGCCGGGATCGCCTGACGAAGACGGCGACCGTTACATCGAGATCTGGAATCTCGTGTTCATGCAGTTCAACCGCGACGCGCAGGGCAACATGACGCCGTTGCCCAAGCAATGCGTCGATACCGGCATGGGCCTCGAGCGGATCGCCGCCGTGCTGCAGCACGTACACAGCAACTATGAGATCGACCTGTTCCAGGCGCTGATCACGGCAGCGGGCCGCGAAACGGGCGTCACCGATCTCACGAACAATTCGCTGAAGGTGATCGCCGATCACATCCGCGCGTGCTCGTTCCTGATCGTCGATGGCGTGATCCCGGGCAATGAAGGCCGCGGCTACGTGCTGCGCCGGATCGTGCGCCGCGCGATCCGTCACGGCTACAAGCTGGGCCGCAAGGGTTCGTTCTTCCACCGTCTGGTGGCGGACCTCGTCGTGCAGATGGGCGGCGCGTATCCGGAACTGACGGAAGCACAACAACGCGTGACCGACGTGCTGCGCCAGGAAGAAGAGCGCTTCTTCGAAACGATCGAGCACGGCATGTCGATCCTCGAAAGCGCGCTGGCCGATCTCGACGCGAAGGGCGGCAAGACGCTCGACGGCGAGCTCGCGTTCAAGCTGCACGACACGTACGGCTTCCCGCTGGATCTGACGGCGGACGTCTGCCGCGAACGCGAAGTCACGGTCGACGAGTCCGCATTCGACGAAGCCATGGCCCGTCAACGCGAACAGGCGCGTGCGGCCGGCAAGTTCAAGATGGCGCAGGGCCTCGAATATTCGGGCGCGAAGACCACGTTCCACGGTTACGAAGAAGTCGTCTTCGACGACGCGAAGGTCATCGCGCTGTACGTCGATGGCGCGTCCGTGAAGGAAGTGGCGAAGGGCCAGCAGGCTGTCGTCGTGCTCGACCACACGCCGTTCTACGCGGAGTCGGGCGGCCAGGTGGGCGATCAGGGGCTGCTCGCCAACGCGAGCGTGCGCTTCGCCGTCGCGGATACGCTGAAGGTGCAGGCCGACGTGGTGGGCCATCACGGCACGCTGGAGCAGGGCACGCTGAAGGTCGGCGACGTGGTGAAGGCGGAGATCGATGCGGTGCGTCGCGCGCGCACGGAACGCAATCACTCGGCCACCCACCTGATGCACAAGGCGTTGCGTGAAGTGCTGGGCTCGCACGTGCAGCAGAAGGGTTCGCTCGTCGACGCCGACAAGACGCGTTTCGACTTCGCGCATAACGCGCCGGTCACGGACGAACAGATTCGCCAGGTCGAGGCAATCGTGAACGCCGAAGTGCTGGCGAACGCGCCGGGCATCGTGCGCGTGATGCCGTTCGACGAGGCGGTGAAGGGCGGGGCAATGGCGCTCTTCGGTGAAAAGTATGGCGACGAAGTGCGTGTGCTCGATCTCGGCTTCTCGCGCGAGCTGTGCGGCGGTACGCACGTGCGTCGCACTGGTGATATCGGTTTCTTCAAGATCGTGATGGAAGGCGGCGTGGCGGCGGGCATCCGTCGTGTGGAAGCCATTACCGGCGATAACGCGGTGCGTTTCGTGCAGGAACTCGACGCGCGCATCAATGCGGCCGCGGCGGCCTTGAAGGCGCAACCGGCGGAACTCACGCAGCGTATCGCGCAGGTGCAGGATCAGGTCAAATCGCTGGAAAAGGAACTCGGCGCGCTGAAGTCGAAGCTCGCTTCGAGCCAGGGCGACGAACTCGCGGGTCAGGCAATCGAAGTCGCGGGCGTGCATGTGCTGGCCGCAACGCTCGAAGGCGCGGACGTCAAGACGCTGCGCGAAACCGTCGACAAGCTGAAGGACAAGCTGAAGAGCGCGGCCATCGTGCTGGCCTCCGTCGAGGGCGGCAAGGTGAGCCTGATCGCGGGCGTGACCGCGGAAGCCAGCCGGAAGGTCAAGGCGGGCGATCTCGTGAACTTCGTCGCGCAGCAGGTGGGCGGCAAGGGGGGCGGTCGTCCCGACATGGCGCAGGCCGGCGGCACGGAGCCGGCGAACCTGCAGGCGGCACTGGCAGGCGTGAAGGGTTGGGTCGAGGCGCAGCTGTAATCACGGGCGCGCGATACGCGATAAGCGGAGCCGGTTTCGAGTGTCGAACGGGTTAAGCCGGCCGCTTCACGACAGATCCAGCAGCAAGCATGAAAACAGAAAGCCGCGAGCTTCGACCTCGCGGCTTTTTGCGTTTTGGGGTGGCCAGGAGAATCACACCACCGGTTGCGCGATCCTGTCCGGCTGCGCCGAATTTGCCGCCAGATTGCTGTCCGCCAGCAACTGCTCGCGCAACGCGTTCAACGCGGCCGAAAAGTGACCGCGCCGCCAGACCAGAAGCGTATCGATTGCATCGAACTCGCCGAGCGGATGAACGGCGATATCGTCCACGTTCTGCTGCAGACCCAGCACCGAGCGCGGCGCGATCGAGACGCCGACGCCAGCCGCGACACACGCGACCATCGCGTGATACGAACCGAGTTCCAGCACGCGCGCGGGCCGCAGGTCGCACTCCAGATACCACTTCTCGATATAGCTCCGATATGCGCAACCACGCTCGAACGCGATGAGCGTGGACAGCGCCACGTCGCGCGCATCGCGGATCGGCCGGTGGCCGCGCGGCGTCAGCATCACGAGTTCTTCGCGAAAGACCGGCACATACTCAAAAACGTCATGCAAGGCACCCGGGTCGAGTGGCGTCGCAACGAGTGCCGCGTCGACTTCGAAGTTGCGTACCCGTTCGATCAGCCGTCCGGTCGTGCCGGTTTCGAGTTCCAGCGCGACGTCGGGCCAGCGCTGGTGATAGCGGGCAAGCAGGGCCGGTAGCCGGCTCGCCGCGACGCTTTCCATGGTGCCCAGCCGCAGTCGTCCGTTTGGCCGGTTTTCGCGCACTGCGTGGCGCGCCTCGTCGGCGAGCGCGAGCAGACGCTCGGCGTAGGGCAGCAGCGTCTCGCCAGCCGGCGTCAGCACGAGCCGGCGTCCGTCGCGGATAAAGAGCTCGGTGCCCAGCTGCTCCTCAAGCTGCTTGATGCGCGTCGTCACGTTCGACTGCACCCGGTTCAGCTTCGCCGCAGCGCGCGTCACGCCGTTCTCGCGCACCACCGCGCGAAAGATATTCAAGGCGGCCAGATCCATCGTTCTCACTCCGAGATGCTTTAAATCATGATAATTCATTTTTTGTGATGCAATGCGCGGATTACTATCTGACGGTGCGATGGCCGGCGCATGTGTCGCCGGCCCCGAGAATCCTTGAAGACACCCATGACGCCCCTTGCCACTTCCACCGTTGCTTCTTCCGCCCACTCACACGACGCAAGGCGCGTCGCGCTCGGATGCATGGTGGCGCTCGCGGTTGCACTGGGCGTGGGGCGCTTCGCGTTCACGCCGCTGTTGCCGTTGATGCTGCAAAACGGCTCGATCGATATTCGCCACGGCGGCTGGCTCGCATCGTTCAACTACGCGGGGTATTTCATCGGCGCGATCACCTGCGCGGCGCTGCGGGTCGACCACGCCCGGATGGTGCGCGCCGGGCTCGCCATCACGGTCGTGCTGACCGTCGTCATGGGCGTCACCGACACGTTCTGGATCTGGGCGCTGGTGCGCCTCGCAGGCGGTGCGATCAGCGCATGGACCTTCGTGTTCGCGTCGCAGTGGGGCCTGCGCCGGCTCGCCGAACTCGATGCGCACCGCTGGAGCGGCGTCATCTACACGGGGCCCGGAGTCGGGATCGTCGGCACCGGGCTACTCGTGAGCGCTGCGGGCGGGCTCGGGGCGAAAGTGGGCTGGATCGGCTTCGGGCTCATCTCGGCGGTGCTGGCGGCGCTCGTGTGGCACGTGTTCGAAGCGGGGCGCGGACGCGTTGCTCCTCCGGTTTCGCCAGCAGCGGCAGCCGCGCGCGTGAAGCCTGGCGCCACCGCGCACGATCAATCCGGCGGTCACGCCCGGCCGTCCGGTCACACCGCGCCATCGGTACACAGTTCTGCTTCGACACATCACGCCCGGCCCGCTGAAACCACGCACCGCGCCGATGCGATCTGGCTCGTCGTGCTGTACGGCGTGCCGGGATTTGGCTACATCATCACCGCGACGTTCCTGCCGGTGATCGCGCGCGCCGCGTTACCGGGTTCGGCCTGGCCCGATCTGTTCTGGCCGATGTTCGGCGTGGCGCTTATGGTCGGGGCGCTGCTTGGCGCGCGCCTGCCGCTCCACTGGGACAATCGCACGCTTCTCGCGGGCGCTTACGTGCTGCAGGCGGCAGGTATCGCGTCGGGCATCATCTGGCCGACCGCAGCGGGCTTCTCGATCGGCAGCGTGCTGATCGGGCTGCCGTTCACGGCAATCACGCTCTTTGCAATGCGCGAAGCCCGCCGGCTGCACGGGGAGCATGCCGCCGGACTGATGGGCTACGCCACGGCCGCCTATGGCATCGGCCAGATCGCGGGGCCGCTGGTGGCCGCGCCGGTCGCCGCTCATACCGGCTCGTTTTCGCCCGCGCTGTGGCTGGCCGCGTTCGCACTGATGCTCGGCGCCATCGGCCTCCTTATCGTCACCCGTGTCTCGAAGAACCGCTCGCACCGCTAGCCCGCTCCGGCCTCACACGCCGATCCCACATTCCCAACCCTACGATTACCCTCCAGCAAATTCGAACGACCGGACAATAATGGGACGGCGCACTAAAATGTCCGCTTCCCGTTACTTTCGCGTGGCCTTCCCGGCTGCGCCGCCCGCCATGCAACACTTTGCGTCGGACAATTACGCTGGCATCTGCCCCGAGGCGCTCGCGGCGCTCGTCGAAGCGAACAACAGCGGCCACGAGCCGGCTTACGGCGACGATTCCTGGACCGAGCGCGTGTGCGACCGCCTGCGCGACCTGTTTCAGACCGACTGCGAAGCGTTCTTCGTCTTTAACGGCACGGCGGCGAATTCGCTGGCACTGGCATCGCTGTGTCAGTCGTATCACTCGGTGATCTGCCACGACCTTGCGCACATCGAGACCGACGAATGCGGTGGCCCCGAATTCTTCTCCGGCGGCTCGAAGCTGCTGACCGCGCCTGGCACCCACGGCAAGCTGACGCCCGATGCCATCGAGGCCGTCGTGACCCGTCGCGCCGATATCCACTATCCGAAGCCGAAGGTGGTGACGCTCACGCAGTCGACGGAAGTCGGCAGCGTCTACACCGTCGAGGAAGTGCGCGCGATCGCCGCGATTGCCAAACGCCGTCATCTGAAGGTTCACATGGACGGCGCCCGCTTCGCCAACGCGGTCGCGACGCTCGGCGTGCATCCTTCGGAGATCACGTGGCGCGCGGGCGTCGACGTGCTGTGTTTTGGCGGCACGAAGAACGGCTTGCCGGTGGGCGAAGTGGTCGTGTTCTTCGATCGCGCGCTGGCCGACGATTTCGCGTATCGCCTTAAGCAGGCGGGCCAGCTTGCGTCGAAGATGCGCTTTATCTCGGCGCCGTGGCTGGGCCTGCTCGACGGCGACGTGTGGCTGCGCAACGCGCGTCACGCGAACGCGATGGCGCAACTCATGAAGATGCGCCTCGAGGCGATTCCCGGTGTGAGCATCATGTTTCCGGTCGAATCGAATGCCGTGTTCGCGCAGTTGCCGGCGCACGCGGCGAAAGCGATGCGGGCGAAAGGCTGGAAGTTCTACGAGTTCATCGGCGCGGGCGGTTGCCGCCTGATGTGCGCGTGGGACACGCAGCCCGAAACCGTCGAGCGGTTTGCCGCCGAAGTGCGCGACCTGTGCGCCGCGTGAGGGCGAGCGCCGCCAGCGCATACCGCGAATACCGCGCTGCGCCGCGCACGACGTGAAACGATCCGAAGCCTTTTCCGACATTCATTCACCTCAATTCCAACGAGCATGTCCGACTACCAATACTGCCCACGCTGCGCGACACCGCTCACCGAGCGCAGCGACGCCGCCCACGAAGGCGGCCGCGTGCGCCAGGCCTGCCCCGACGAAACCTGCGGCTACGTCCACTGGAACAACCCGCTGCCGGTCGTCGCGGCCATCGTCGAATACGAAGGCAAGATCCTGCTCGCGCGCAACGCGGCGTGGCCCGAAGGCATGTTCGCGCTGATCACCGGGTTTCTCGAAAACGGCGAGACACCCGAGGAAGGCATCGCGCGCGAGGTGCTCGAGGAAACCGCGCTGCACGCGGAATCGGTTGAACTCATCGGCGTGTACGAATTCATCCGCAAGAACGAGCTGATCATTGCCTATCACGTGAAGGCGCACGGCACGGTCACGCTTTCGCCCGAGCTGCTCGAATACCGGCTGGTCGAACCGGCGAACCTGCGGCCGTGGCGGGCGGGCACCGGGCAGGCGCTCGGCGAATGGATGCGCCGGCGCGGCCTGCCCTTTGAGTTCGTCGAGCGGCCGGGTCAGTGAGCCGCGTGCTGGCGAGCGTTTGCCTGCAGTTATTCGACCACGTTTTCAACACGCCGGACACCTGGCCGTTCGGCGGATAGTCAGCACGCCGCCAGGTTGCTAGAGTGGCTGCATGACCCCGGCACACGGCAGCGAAACATACGAGCACGGGTACACGGCAGCCCGCGCCATACTTTTTCCGCACCACCAGGAGACAGCATCGACATGGCCTACATCTACTACCTGACGCACATTCATCTTGGTTACGACGCGCTCGCGCAGCTGCCCGCCGAATGCGCGCGGGCCGGTATCAAACGGCCGCTCGTCATTACCGACAAGGGTGTTGTCGCAGCGGGCGTCGCCCAGCGCGCGATCGATGCGCTGAAGCTCACCGACGTGCCGGTATTCGACGACACGCCGTCGAATCCGACCGAGGCCATGGTTCTCGCCGCCGCCGCGCGGTATCGCGAAGAAGGGTGCGACGGACTGGTTGCGGTCGGCGGCGGTTCGTCGATCGATCTGGCAAAAGGCGTGGCGATTGCCGCGACGCATCCGGGCGCGCTGACCCAGTACGCGACGATCGAAGGCGGTAGCGGCAAGATCACGGATGCCGCGGCGCCGCTTGTCGCGATTCCGACCACGTCGGGCACCGGCAGCGAAGTCGCGCGCGGCGCGATCGTGATCCTGAACGACGGCCGCAAGCTCGGCTTCCACTCGTGGCATCTGCTGCCGAAGTCGGCGATCTGCGATCCGGGCCTGACGCTGAGCCTGCCCGCCGGCCTGACGGCCGCCACCGGCATGGACGCGGTCGCCCACTGCATCGAAACGTTCCTCGCGCCTGCGTTCAATCCGCCTGCGGACGGCATCGCGCTCGACGGGCTCGAGCGTGCGTGGGCCAATATCGAACGCGCGACGCACGACGGCGGCGACCGGGACGCGCGCCTGAACATGATGAGCGCTTCGATGCAGGGCGCGATGGCGTTCCAGAAGGGGCTCGGCTGCGTACACTCGCTGTCGCATCCGCTCGGCGGCATCGCGGTGAACGGGCGCACGTCGCTGCATCACGGCACGCTGAACGCCGTCGTGCTGCCGGCCGCGCTGCGCTTTAACGCGTCCGCTGAAACCGTGGTGGCGAACAACCGCTACGCGCGCATGCGTCGGGTGATGAACCTGCCGGAGAACGCCGATCTTGCCGGGGCGCTGTTCGACATGACGGCGCGTCTCGGGCTGCCGACGGGGCTGAAACAGATGGGCGTCGACGAAAGTGTGTTCGACAAGGTCATCAAGGGCGCGCTGGTCGATCATTGCCACAAGACGAATCCGCGCGAAGCCTCGGCGGAAGACTATCGTCGCATGCTGACCGAATCGCTCTGATCGCGCCGCCATTGCGCCCCCTAACGACGCCATATAAACGATGAGCAAACCGACTCCGACGCCACGCGAAGCCTACCGCCACTTTCTGCCGATCTCGACGCGCTGGATGGACAACGACGTCTACGGCCACGTCAACAACACGGTCTATTACAGCTACTTCGACACGGTGGTGAACGAGTATCTGATCCGCGCCGGAGCGCTCGATTTCGAGCGCGGCGCGACGATCGGGCTCGTCGTGGAAACGCACTGCAACTACTTCGAACCGTTCGTGTTTCCGGAGCGGGTCGAGGCGGGTCTGCGCGTGGCGCGTCTGGGCTCGACGAGCGTGCGCTACGAAGTCGGTCTCTTCAGGGAAGGCGGCACGCATGCGGCGGCCCAGGGGCACTTCGTGCATGTGTACGTCGATCGCGGGACGCGTCGTCCGGTCGCGCTGCCGGATGTGCTGCACGCGGCGCTCGCGCCGCTTGTCGTGGCGGCGGACTAGCGAGTGCAGTCGCTAGTCATCAACCTGCTGAACGGCGCCAGCTACGGATTGCTGCTGTTCATGCTGTCGGCGGGGCTGACGCTGATCTTCAGCATGCTCGGCGTGCTCAACTTCGCGCACGCCAGCTTTTACATGCTCGGCGCGTACGTCGGGCTTTCGGTCGCCGCACACGCGGGGTTCTGGAGTGCGCTCGTGATTGCGCCGGTGGTGGTCGGCCTCGTCGGCGCGGCGATGGAGCGCTGGTTGCTGCGGCGCGTGCGCCCGCACGGTCACCTTGCCGAGTTGCTGCTCACGTTCGGCGCGGCGTATCTGATCGGCGAGGCGGTCAAGCTCGTGTGGGGTTTGCCGGCGCTGTCGGCGCCCGTGCCGCACGTGCTGGACGGCACGCTCTTCACGATGTTCGGTGCGGGTTTTTCGCGTTATCGCGCGTTCATGATGGCGGTTTCGGTCGCGATGCTCGCCGCGTTGTATGTGCTGCTGCACACGTCGAAAACCGGCCTGATCGTGCGCGCGGCGCTGACACATGCAAGCGCCGTCGAGGCGCTCGGCCACAACGTGCCGCGCGTGTGTACGCTGGTGTTCGCGGCGGGCACGGCGCTCGCCGCGCTTGCCGGCGTGATCGGCGCACCACTCTTCGTGATCGAGCCGGCGATGGCCGATTCGGTCGGCTCGATCGTGTTCGTGGTGGTCGTGACCGGGGGTCTCGGGTCGCTTGGCGGCGCGCTCGTGGCGTCGCTGATTGTCGGATGTACGCAGACGTTCGCTGTCGCAAGCGACGTGTCGCTCGGTTCGCTTGCTGCTCTGACGGGGCAGTCGCTGCCGGCGCAATGGGCATCGCTTGGCGTCGCGCAGGTCGCGCCGCTCGTGCCGTATCTGCTGCTCGTCGCGATGCTGGCGGTGCGGCCGCGCGGTCTTTTCGGGCGGCGCGATGACGAGGCCTGATTTGCGCCGCGCGCCTCCAGTGTCCGGCAACGTTAGCGCCGGTGGTGAATCGCGCGCGCAGGCGTCGGCGTGGCGAACCGGCCTGTCGTGGCTCGCGTTGATCGCGCTGCTGATCGTGCCGCCTTGCCTGTCGTCGCAGAGCTGGATGCTCGCCTATCTGGCGCAAACCGCGTCGATGATCGTCTTCGCGCTCTCCTGGAACCTGCTGCTCGGCGAGACGGGGTTGCTGTCGTTCGGCCACGCCGCCTTCGCCGGGATCGGCGCACTCGTCGCGGCGCATCTCTTTAACCGGTATGGCTTCTCGTTGCCGTGGCTGCCGCTTGCAGGCGGCGTGGGTGGCGCGCTCGCCGGTGCGATCGCAGGCCTCGTCGCGACGCGTCGCGCGGGTACTGCGTTTGCGATGATCACGCTTGGCATCGGCGAACTCGTGGCGGCTGCGGCGTGGTCGCTGCCCGACTGGTTCGGCGGTGAAGCGGGCGTGTCGATCGACCGCGCGGGCGGCCCCGCGTGGGGGACGTTTACGTTTGGCCCGGCGCGCGAGGCATATGCGCTGATCGTGTGCTGGTGCCTGCTCGCCACGCTCGCGATGTGGGCGCTGTCGCACACGCCGTTCGTGCGGCTCGCGAATGCGGTGCGCGACAACCCGGTGCGCGCGGCGTCGACGGGTTGCGATCCACGGCGCGTGCGGTATCGAATGTTCGTGCTGTCGTCGTTCTTCGCGGGCGTCGCGGGGACGCTGGGGCTCATTAACGTCGAGCTGGTGTCGACGGAAAGCGTAGGTATGCTGCGTTCGGGCTCGGTGCTGATTGCCGCCGTGATGGGTGGAACGGGCGCGTTTTTTGGGCCGGTCGCGGGCGCGGTCGTGCTGGTGTTTTTCAGCGTCGCAGTGGCGAGCGTCACGCGTGCGTGGCTGTTTTACCTGGGGCTGTTGTTCATTGTGATCGTCGTCCACTCGCCGGATGGTGTCACCGGGCTGCTGGCGCGTGCCGCCATGCGATTGCGCCGGCACGGATGGCGCGCGTGTGCGGGCGCCGCGTTGTGCGATGCGTGCGCGGGTCTGACATGGGTACTGGCCGTCGTGCTGGCGGTGCAGTACGCGTATGCGATGCAGTCGGCGGATGAAATGGGCGGACACGTCGTGCTGTTTGATTCGTTCGCAATCGACACGACAGCGCGGATCGCCGCGATCTGCGCGGTGGTTGTCGTGCTGGCGCTCGCTGGCTGGTTGATACACCGTCGTGCGCAACGTGAATGGGTGCGTCTCGAACGGCTTCGCGGGGAACCGGCAACCGGTGTGCAAGCCGCGGCGGACACAAACGCCATCACGCTCCATGCGACGGCGGCCCCCAGCATCCCATCCGCGATCAAACCCGGCGCACCTGCGCTCGTTCTCCGGGGCGTCGAGAAAAATATCGACGGGACCGCGATCCTTCGTGGCGTCGACCTGAGCATCGCGGCCGGCGAGCGGCACGCGCTGATCGGCCCGAACGGCGCGGGCAAATCGACGCTCTTCAACCTGGTCGCCGGCGTGGGCCGGGTGAGTGCGGGGCGCATCGAAATCAACGGCATCGATACGACGCGATCGACGCCCACCGCGATCAGCCGGAGCGGCGTCGCGCGCAGCTTCCAGACGACGAGCGTCTTCGGTCGCCTGACGGTGCTCGACAATCTGCGCTGCGCCGTGCTCGCGGCGAACGGCGAAGGCGTGCGCTGGTGGCATCGATGGCTGCATGCGCGTGTACTCGACGTGCGGGTCGAACGCGTGCTCGATGCCGTGGGTCTCTCGCCGCGCCGGCACGTGCTCGCGGGTACGCTCAGCTACGCCGAACAACGCGCGCTCGACCTTGGCATCGCGCTCGCGGGCGGCGCGTCCGCGCTGCTGCTCGACGAGCCGACAGCCGGCATGAACCGCGCCGAAGCCGCGCGCGCCATCGAACTGATCCGCGAAGCAACCCGGGGCCGCACGCTGTTGATGATCGAACACGACATGGACGCGGTCTTCAGCCTCGCCGACCGCGTCTCCGTGCTCGTGCAGGGGCGCGTGATCGCGACGGGCACGCCGGAAGCGATCCGCGCCGACAAGAACGTTCGGGCGGCCTACCTCGGCGAGGATCCCGCCCGATGACCGCCTTGCTCGACATCGACGGCCTGTGCGCGTGGTACGGCGCGAGCCAGGCGCTCTTTGGCGTCGATCTGCGCATCGAGGCGGGCGAGGTCGTCGCGCTCATGGGGCGCAACGGCTCCGGTCGCTCGACGCTCGCGAAAGCGATCATGGGCCTCGTGCGCGCGGAGGGCAGCATGCGGTTCGCGGGCCAGCCGCTCGCGGGGCGGCGCACCTTCGAAATTGCGCGGCTTGGCATCGGGTACGTCCCCGAACATCGCGACGTGTTTCCGGCTTTGACGGTGTATGAAAACCTCGAACTCGGCGTGGCGCCGCGTCGGGAGAAAGGCGCGCGACCGCGCTTCACGTTCGATGACGCGTACGCGCTCTTTCCGATTCTTCACGAACGACGGACGACGCGAGCCGGCGCGCTCTCCGGCGGCGAGCAGCAAATGCTGACGCTGGCGCGGGCACTTCTCGGCGGCCCCGATCTGCTCGTCATCGACGAGCCGGCCGAAGGGCTTGCCGCCCCGCTCGTCGCGCAGGTCAGCGGCTGTCTCGCGCAGCTTCGCGATCGCGGCGTGGCGGTGCTGCTGATCGAGCAGCGGCTCGTCATCGCCCATGACATCGCGAGCCGCATCGCCGTGATGGGTCACGGCGAGATTGTCTTTGACGGCACGTTCGAAGCGTTTCGCGAGCAGGATCACGTGATGCACGAATGGCTCGGCGTTGGCTAAAAAGCAAGCGCATTTGAACGCCGTTGTCACGAAAAGCCGGTGTACGCGTCGCGATTCTTCACCCGGCAATTCCTTTGCCTTTGGGCATGTCCGGTTTGACCACAACGCGCAGACCCGCGTCACATCCTTAAAGCATGCACCTTCGCGTGCAACCAGCTAACCAGCCAGCGATCCAGACGCCGCCTCGCTCTTCACATGAACCGGCGGCGTCACACGTGAAAGCACCCACAGCACCCACTCAGCCCTTCGCATCACGCTCCACGATCCACTCATGCGCCGGATCGTTCTTGAAGTGCCACACACGCTGCTTGCCGGCCATCACGTTCAGATAGTACGAGTCGTACCCATACGGCACCACGACCGGGTGATAGCCGCGCGGCACCATCACCAAGTCGTGATCCTCGACCGCGAGCGATTCGTCGATATCGCGCGAATCGGTGTACACGCGCTGGAACGCGAAGCCTTGCGGCGGATTCAGGCGGTGGTAGTACGTCTCCTCGAGCGAGCTTTCCTGCGGCACGTTATCCGTGTCGTGCTTGTGCGGCGGATAGCTCGACGCATGGCCGCCAGGCGTGCGGACCTCGACCACCAGCAGCGATTCCGCCGGTTCGGTCTGCGGAAGAATGTCGCAGACGTAACGCGTGTTCTGACCT
The DNA here is from genome assembly GCF_900107685.1 of Paraburkholderia sartisoli. Classification (GTDB taxonomy): domain Bacteria; phylum Pseudomonadota; class Gammaproteobacteria; order Burkholderiales; family Burkholderiaceae; genus Paraburkholderia; species Paraburkholderia sartisoli. The sequence goes on from NZ_FNRQ01000001.1 coordinate 956,484, forward strand.
TTGCCGCGCGTCGAGCGCTTCATCTGCGAAGGCTCGATCAGGCGCGCCGGCAGCGTGCCGGTGGCCGGTGCGGTGGCGACGCCGATCTCCGCGCGTCGCGTCGCGCGAATGGTCGCATGCACGCCGGGCGGCACGTAGACGGCATACGGCGCGGCATCTTCGAAGACGCTGTCGCGCGAGCCGAGGCTCGTCCATTTCGTGTCGGCGGTTTCGACGTCGACCGTGCCCGTCAGCACGACGATGCACGACTCGCGTGCCGTTTCATGCACGTAGATGATTTCTTCCGCTTCCATCCGGTACGCGACGAACCCGACGTATCGCCACGTGGCGGACTGCGGTGTCACGCGCGCGATTGTCTGGCCATCGCGCTGTGCCTTGACGAGCAGGCTCATGCTGCCTCCCTGGTTGGGGCCAGCGGCGCATCGACGAGCGATCGCAACGTCTGGTAACCCTTCTGCGCATACGTGTATGAAGCCGCGATCACCGGATCCTGTTCGGCTTCGACCACGAGCCATCCACGATAGCCGTGCTGCTTCAGACGGCCGATGATCGACGCGAAATCGACGGCGCCGTCGCCCGGTACGGTGAACGCGCCGTTGATCACCGCGTCGAGGAAGCTCCAGTTGCGGTTGCGCGCGAGCTTGATGACGGCGGGGCGCACGTCCTTGCAATGGACGTGGCACACGCGCGCGATGTGTTTGTCGAGCACCGTGACCGGGTCGCCGCCCGCGAACGTGATGTGTCCGGCGTCAAACAGCAGACCGACGGCGTCGCTCGTGAGCGACATCAGGCGGTCGACGTCCGGTGGCGTTTCGACGTACGCGCCCATGTGATGGTGATACGCAACCCGCACGCCCCGGCTGAGCGTGTAACGCGCGAATTCATCGAGACGCGCGGCGTACTGTTCCCACTGCGCGTCGGAGAAAAAGCGCGGCCGTTGATAGAGCGGTTGCGGCGCGCCCTGGATCGAATCCGCGACTTCGCCATACACCATGACCGTCGCGCCGTTTTTCGCGAGCAGGTCGAGATGCGGGCCCACGGCTTCGATTTCCTCCGCGACGCTGCGTTTCGCGAGACGTCCCGAATACCAGCCGGAGACGAGCGCGAGATCGTACTGCGCAAGCAGCGTCTTTAGCGCCTGCGGTTCGCGGGGAAACTTGTTGCCGAGTTCGAACCCGTCATAGCCGATCTCGCGGCCCTCGGTCAGCGCGAGCGCGAGCGGCGTTTCGCCGCCGAGCGAGGGCAGGTCGTCGTTCATCCACGAAAGCGGGTTGATGCCGATACGTACTTCAAAGCCAGTCATACGGATGTCCTCAATCGTTGGCGTCGCCGCTATCCTGCAGGTCGCCGCGTTCGCGCGCGGCCACCTGCTCTTCATATTTCGCGCGGGCTTCGCGCACGGCAGGGCGGCTCGATACCTCGGGCACGGCCACCTCCCACCACCAGCCGCCGTCGTCGGTGGTGCGGGCCGCGTCGGTGTCGATGCTGATCACGTAGGTGCGGTCCGCCGCGCGCGCGCGTTGCAGCGCGGCTTCGAGTTCACCGATATTGGCTGCGTGCTCGGCAAGCGCGCCGAGCGCGCGCGCGTGCGCGGCGAAATCCACCGCCGGCGCGCCGGGCGGGCCTTGCACGCAGTCGTCGAACATGTTGTTGAACGGCGCGCCGCCGCACGCCTGCTGCAGGCGGTTGATGCAACCGTAGCCGCGATTGTCGAGCACGACGACGATCAGCTTCGCCCCCAGCATCACCGACGTCGCGATCTCGCTGTTGAGCATCAGATAGCTACCGTCGCCGACCATCACGATGACGTCGCGCCCGGGCCGCGCGAGCTTCGCGCCAAGGCCGCCCGCGATCTCGTAGCCCATGCACGAGTAGCCGTATTCGACGTGATAGCCGCCCGGCCGCCCGGTGCGCCACAGCTTGTGCAGCTCCGCCGGCAGCGTGCCCGCCGCGCAGACGACGATGTCGTCGGTCGTCGAGCGCGCGCTGGAGCGCTGCACGGCGCCGATCACGTCGGCGTCGTAGGGCAGCACGCCTTCGCGCTGCGGCGCGTGCGTGAGCGTGACGAGCGTCTCGCGCCATGCTTCGGCGAGCTGCTCTGCGCGCTGCGTCCAGCCGGCGTCGGCGCGCCATGCGCCGAGTCGCGCGGTGAGCGCCTCCAGCGCGAGACGCGCATCCGCTTCGACGACCACGCCGCGATGCTTCATGCCGTCGAACGCATTCGCGTTGATACCGATGACGCCGGCCTGCGTGAAGAGCGTGTTCGAGCCGGTCGTGAAGTCCTGCAGGCGCGTGCCGACGGCCAGCACGCAATCGGCGCGATGCGCGAGTTCGTTCGCGGCGGGCGAGCCGGTCACGCCGAGCGCGCCGGTGTTGAGCGGGTCGTCCCACGCGAGCGAGCCCTTGCCGGCCTGCGTCTCGGCGACGGGAATGCCATGCCGCGCGGCGAACGCCTTGAGCGCCCCGGTCGCGCGGCTGTACAGCACGCCACCGCCCGCGACGATGAGCGGCTGTTTCGCGCCGCGCAGACGCTCCAGCGCCGCGTCGAGTTCATGCGCGACCGGCGCGGGCGAGTGAAACGGCACGACCCGCGGCGCAAAGAAATCCGTCGGGAAGTCGAACGCGGCGGCCTGCACGTCCTGCGGCAGCGCCAGCGTGACCGGGCCGCACAACGCCGCGTCGGTCAGCACGCGGATCGCGCGCGGCAACGCGGTCAGCAACTGCGCCGGATGCACGATGCGGTCGAAATAGCGCGAGACGGGCTTGAACGCGTCGTTTGCCGAAATGCCGCCGTCGTGAAAATCCTCGACCTGCTGCAACACCGGATCGGGCGCGCGTGAAACAAAGATGTCGCCGGGCAGCAGCAGAACTGGCAGGCGGTTGACGTGCGCGAGCGCCGCCGCTGTCAGCAGGTTCGTCGCGCCCGGGCCGATCGACGTGGTGACGGCCATCATGCGCCGGCGAAAATGCGCTTTCGCGTAGGCGATCGCGCTGTGCGCCATCGCCTGCTCGTTGTGCGCGCGCAGCGTCGGCAATTCGTGGCGATGCTGATACAGCGCTTCGCCGAGCCCCGCGACGTTGCCGTGTCCAAAGATCGCGAACACGCCGCCGAAGAGCGGCTCGGTGCCGCTGCCGTCCTCGGTGACGACGCGCTGCGCGGCCAGATAGCGCACGAGCGCCTGCGCGCCGGTCAGGCGGATCGTGCCGCCCGCCTGTACCTGCGTCGCTTCGTTGGCGGGCGCCGTATCGTGATGCAACACACGCTGGTTCATGCCGCCTGCTCCTGATTGACGTTGCGCGCGCCGCCCGCGGGCGCCGCGCTTTCGCCGCGGGCCGCACGCCACGAGGCGATCAGCGTCTCGAAGGTGTCGCGCACGCGCGCGATGAGTCCGGCGTCGTCGATCTGTCCCGCGAGCCACGCGTGGCTCGGCTCATGAAAGATCGTACGCCCGACCGTGAAACCGCGACACGTCGCCGACGTGGCGGCGGCGCGGAATCCCTCTTTCAGCTGCTCGACGCCCGCCGACAGACCCAGCAGCACGACGCCACGGCAATACGGGTCGCGTTCGGCGATCAGCGCGTCGATGGCCTGCCACTGGCTCGCTTCCATCGGTTCGAGCTTCCACCATTCCGGATAGATGCCGATGTTGTAAAGCCGCTTCAGCGCGCGATACACGGTGTCGGACGCCATCGGCAGATTCGCGTTTTTCGGCGGAATCACTTCGAGCAGCAATTCGTGGCCGCTTGCCTGCGTCGCGTCGTAGAGCGCGCGCAATTGCGCTTCCTGTTCGAGCCGCTGTTCGATCGGCTCATCCGGATGAAACTGCACGAGGCATTTCGCGACGTGATCGCGCGGCCAGTTCATGAGCGTCGTGCCGATCGAGCGGCCGTGGTCGAAGACGAGCGGCACCGAACCCGGCAGTTCCACCGGCCGGCCGATCCACCAGCCGCGTCCGGTTGCGGCGTTCAGCGCGTCCTGACCGTAGCGGTCGTCGATCAGCACGCCGATGCGGCCCTGCAGCCCGAGCGCGGCTTCCGTCTGCGCGACGGCTTCGACGAACAGGCCCTTCAGCGTGTGAATGCGCGACTCGTCCGCGCCAGTCTGCTGCGCGAGGTCGAAGAACTGGTTGCGATGATCGAACGCGAACCCGAGCACTTCGGCGTGGACCGCGCGCGCGGGCGTGACGCGATGCAGCCGGGCGAGCGTCGCGTCGCGATCCGGGTGGCGCATCCGTTGCGGGTCGGCTTTCGCCTCGCGCAGGAAATATTCGAGCTCGGCCGGCGTCGGCATGGCCGGCGCGCAGCCGTGGCGCGACACGACGAGCGCGCCGCTCGCGTTCGCGGCGCGCGCGCAGGCTTCGAGCGGTTCGTCGCGCAGCCAGCCGGACAGGAAGCCCGACGCGAACGCGTCGCCCGCGCCCAGCACGTTCAGCACCTCGACCTGCACGCCGCCCTGAACCGGCACGCCGTCGAGCGAGGCGGGGACTGCGCCGTCGATGATCTGGCAGCCCATCGGGCCGCGCTTCACGACGAGCGTCGCCGGCGTGAGCGCGCGGATGGCGGCGAGCGCCTTGACGAGATCGGTGTCGCCGCCCGCGATGCTGAATTCCTCCTCGGTGCCGATGATGAGGTCGAAAAGCGGCAGGAAGCGCTGCAAATGGGCCGTCACGCCTTCGCTGGCGATAAAGCGCGTCTCGCCATCGGCCTTGCCCGTCAGGCCCCACAGCACCGGCCGGTAGTCGATGTCGAGCACGGTGCGCACCTGGTTGCGGCGCGCGCAGTCGAGCGCGCGGCGGCTCGTGCGGTTCACCTGCTCGGTCGAGAGATGCGTGCCGGTAATCAGCAGCGCCTTCGACGACGCGATAAACGCCTCGTCGAAGTCGTTTTCGTCGACGGCCATATCCGCGCAGTTCTCGCGATAGAAGACGAGCGGAAACGTGTCGCGGTCCTTCAGGCCGAGCAGCACGAGGCCCGTCAGCCGCGCCTCGTCGATGCGCACGTGGCTCACGTCGCAGCCTTCGTTCGCGAGCGTTCCGGTGAGAAAGCGGCCCATGTGGTCGTTACCGACGCGCGTGAGCATCGCGGATGCGAGGCCGAGTCGCGCGCAGCCGAACGCGATGTTCGCCGACGAGCCGCCAAGGTACTTCGCGAACGTCGACACGTCTTCGAGCCGCGCGCCGACCTGCTGCGCGTACAGGTCGACCGCGAGGCGGCCGAGGCAGATCACGTCGCGGCTGCGGCCGGGTGCAAAACGACTGGCCGGGCTGGCGGCCGTCGCGGGTTTGCTGGAGAGAGCCATGAATATTCCTGAATGTCTGGGTACGCAACCCGGCGCCCGGGCGTGCATGCGATCTGGCGCGCGAGAGCACGCGATGCATGAAAGGCGGGGGCGCCGCGGTTCAGATCGTCGCGCCTTCGAGTTCGCCGATCATCTTCTGCATTTCGGCGCCGCCGGCCATCATGTCGAGCACCTCGTCCTTGCTGATGGTTTCCTTCGTAAAGGTGCCGAGCGACTTGCCGCGATTGAGCAGCGTGAACGAATCGCCGATCGGATACGCGTGATGCACGTTGTGCGTGATGAAAATCACCGAGATGCCTTTCGCGCGCGCCGTGTGGATCAGCTTCAGCACGTTGAAACTCTGCTTGACGCCGAGTGCGGCGGTGGGCTCGTCGAGAATCAGCACGCGCGCGCCGAAGTGAATCGCGCGCGCAATCGCAAGACACTGCTTTTCGCCGCCCGACATCGTGCCGATCGGCTGATGCGGGTCGCGCACGTTGATGCCCATTTCCGCGAGTTTGTCGCGCGAGGCCGTCGCGCACCGGTCGAGGTCCATCACGTTCAGAAAGCCGAACAGTTTCTTCTGCGGCTCGCGTCCCATGAAGAAATTGCGCGCCACCGACAGCAGCGGCACCAGCGCCAGATCCTGATAGACGGTGGCGATGCCCAGATCGAGCGCATCCTTTGGCGACGTGAAGTGGACCGGCTGGCCGTCCACCCGGTAGACGCCGGCGCTCGGCGCGTGTACGCCCGCCAGCGTCTTGATCAGGGTCGACTTGCCGGCGCCGTTGTCGCCGAGCAGGCAATGGACTTCGCCGCGTCTCAGTTTGATCGTGACGTCCTTCAGTGCGATCACGTTGCCGAAATAACGGCTGACGCTATCCAGTTCGAGGATGTAGTCGTCACCGGCCGGTTGTGTGGCGGTCATCATGAACTCCTTGCCTAGCGGGACGCCGCGACGCGGCTGCGCACGTAATGGTTGAAGAGCACGGCGAACAGCAGCATCACGCCAAGGAACACGCGGAACCAGTCGGAATCGATATTCGTGTAGGTGATGCCGATCTGCACGACGCCGAAGATCAATGCGCCGAAGCTCGCGCCGACCACCGACCCGTAGCCCCCGGTGAGCAGCGTGCCGCCGATCACCGCGGCGATGATCGCCTCGAATTCCGCCTGCAGCCCGCGGTCGGCCGCGGCCGAACCGATGTCGCACACCTGCAGCACGGCATAGAGGCACGCGCAGAACGCGGTCAGCACGAACAGCAGGATTTTCACGCGCCGCACCGGCACGCCGACGTTCTTGGCGGCATTGGCGTCGCCGCCGGCGGCGAAGATCCAGTTGCCAAAGCGCGTCCTCGCCAGCGTGAACGCGCAGATCGCGGCCAGCACGAACCACCAGAGCAGCACTTTCGGAATGCCCGGCACGAGCGGCAGGCCGTTGTCGAGCAGCTTGATGACGCCGACGTGACCCAGCCAGACGAACAGCTCCCTGAAGGCGACGCCCTGGAAGAACGTGTGGGCGAACCAGTCCTGGCGCGCGACGTCGCCGACGCCGGAGATGATCGTGCGGTCGGCGAACATCACCGACAGCGCGAGCGTGAGCCCGCGCAGAATGAACAGGAACGCGAGCGTCACGATGAACGACGGCAGCCGCGTGCGCATCACCAGATAGCCGTTGAGCGCGCCGAGCAGCATCGAGCCGATGAACGCGAACGCGATCGACAGCGCGATCGGCCAGTGGAAATACATGGTCGGCAGCGCGACCATCATGCCGGCGAAGCCGATCATCGAGCCGATCGACAGGTCGAACTCGCCCGCGATCATCAGGAGGCACGCGCCGACCGAGATGATGCCCAGGTAGGCCGCGACCTGCGACCAGTTCATCACGCCGTCGAGGTTGAACATCCCCGAGTGGCCGGCCGCGAGCCCGAACACGATGAACACCATGACGGTGCCGGCCAGGGCCGCGAACTCCGGCCGGGTCAGCAGATGCCGGAACCACGATTCCCGACGGACGCGCTCATCGGGCGCCGACGTTTCCGAAGCTTGCGCGTCGGCGGCGGGATGTTTGCGCGAATGGATGTGGAAGGGGTTGGCTACGCCCATTGAAGCTCTCCTTGATGCGCCGGTGCATGGCGGGTCGCTGGGACCCGTCCGGCGCGCGATGCATGTGAAACATGGCGAACAAGGGGGCGGCGGCTGCGGCCTGCCGCCCCGGTTTCCTTCATGCGGGCCGCGACGATGCTTTCACGTCCGGCCGTCCTGCACGGTGCGCTAGCGGTACTGCCCTGCGTACTTGATCACCTTGTCGACATTGGCTTTGGTGATGAAACCCGGGCCCGAGCCGATATTGCGCGGACCATAGGCGGGCGCGAGCCCGTAGGTGGCGAGCCGTTGCTGGAACTTCGGATTCGCCTTCAGGACCTCGGTGATCTTCACCGGATCGGTGGTGTGGTCCTTTTTCGCGATGGCGAGCACCGCCACCGGGATATAGCCCTGCAGGTAGGGCTGCTGGTCGATCGCGAACTGGATCGTGCCGTCCTGGATGGCCTTCGCGATGTCGTTGTCGAAGTCGAACGTCGCGAACCAGATCTTGCCGGCCAGCCCCATCTGCTGCAGCGCCTTGATCGTCGGGTCAGCCGACAGCGGCCCGAGCGCGAGCACCGCCTGGGTCTTCGGGTGATTGCGCAGGAAGGCGCTCACCTTCGACTGCACGCCGGTCGGATCCTGGCCGGCATCCAGCGTGGACGTCTTGAAGTTGACGCCGATCGCCTCGGCGAAGCCGCGGCAGCGTTCGAACGAAGCCGGATTGGTCGCGTAATGATTCACGCACAGGAACGACTTGATGCCCGCGGCCTTGGCCTTTTCGCCCGCCGCCTTGCCCGCCTCGTATTCAGGCTGGCCGACGTGCATGATCGCGCCAAGCTCGGCGCTTTGCTTCTCGGTGCCGGAGTTGATCGTGACGAGCGGGATGTGCTTTTCCGTGACCTTGCCGATTGAGTTCTTCAGCACGTCGAAGTCGGCAATCGAGACGATCACGCCGTCGTAGTTGCGCGCGGCAGCCTGTTCGACGAGGCGCGCCATGTCGGCGATGTCGCCGTTCGGCGGATTGCGATAGTCGGTCTCGACGTTGAAGTCCTCGTCGGCCTGCTTGATCGCGTTCTTGATGGTGTTCCACCACGAATCCGAATCCGGCGCGTGGCTGATCAGCACGAAGTGCGCGTCCGCAGCCTGCGCGGACGACGCAGCCCCGAACCCCGCAGCCAGTGTCAGTGCGGCTGCCAGAATCCTGAGCGAAGCCTTGCCCTTGCAAAGTCTCATTGTCTCCACCTTTCTCGGTCTGTCGTTATTAAAAGGAGCGCCTGATGGACCGTGAACCGGACCGCGAACCGTCACCGGCACACCAGCACTCACGACCAAGATTAGGCCAACTTCTTTTGTTCTGCAATGAAAATTTCATCACAAACTAATTTGGAAAATGTGTTCCATTTATGACGTTGCGTGCCTATAATCCGGACCGTCAGAGCGCAGTGTTGATGATCGTCAAGTCGTTGATGCAGCGCGGAAAATGCACCGGGGAAGGCCCATGGCGGAAGAGAGCACGGAAGAGTTGCGAAGCGTCGAGGAATTGATGCAGCGCATCGCGGAAAACTACGAATCGCTGCCACGTCAGCTGAAGAGCGTCGCGACCTACATCGAGCAGCACAAGTCGAGCGTGATGGTGGATCGCACGAGCGATATCGCGGCGAGTTGCGGCGTACACCCGTCGGCGGTGGTGCGGTTCGCGCAGCGCTTCGGGTTCTCGGGATTTTCGGACCTGCAGGCGGTGTTCCGCCAGGCTTATACGGGGCAGGGGACGTCGTCGCCGAGTTACCAGCAGCGCATCCGCAAGCTGATCGACGAGAAGCCGGGCGCGCTGTCCGGCGGCGCGGTGGCGCGCGAGTTCGTGGCGGCGTGTCGTGGCGGTCTCGACGAACTCGAAGAGGGGCTCGACGACGTGCAGTTCGAAGCCGCCGTCAAGATGCTCCAGCAGGCGGAGAACATTTACGTGATCGGCGTGCGCCGTTCGTTTCCGGTGGCGAGCTACATCGTCTACGCGTTGCAGCACACGCCGAAGCGCGTACACCTCGTGTCCGGGTTCGGCGGCATGTATCGCGAGCAGATTCGCAGCGTGAAGAAGGGCGACGTGGTGATCGCGATCAGTTTCGCGCCGTACGGCAAGGAAACGCAGTATTGCCTGCGCGTGGCGCATCACCATCAGGCGAGGACGCTGGTGATCACCGACAGCCAGCTTTCACCGCTGTTGCGCTATGCGAGCGCGCAACTCTATGTGAAGGAAGGGAGCGCGTTCGCGTTCCGTTCGCTCACGAGCACCATCTGTCTGTGCCAGGCGCTCTTTATCGCGCTTGCGTACCGGCTCGAACTGAACGTGGAAGAATCGAAAGACATGGGAGGCTACGATGACTGAGGCGGTAAAGACGATCGATGTGGCGGTGTTCGGCGCGGGTCGCATCGGCCGGATTCACGCGGCGAACCTGGCGCGGCAACCGGGCGTGCGGCTGAAATATGTCGTCGACGTGAACCGCGAGGCCGCGGCGGCGCTGGCTGAACAGCACGGCGCGCAGGTTGCGGATATCGATGGCGCGATGGGCGATGCGTCGGTGGGCGCGACGGTGATCTGTTCCAGCACGGATACGCACGCCGATCTCATCCTGCAGTCGGCCGCGCAGAAGAAACATGTGTTTTGCGAGAAGCCCGTCGACCTGACGCTGGAGCGCGCGCGGGCGTGTGCCTCGGCGGTCGAAAAAGCCGGTGTGGTGTGCATGATCGGCTTTCAGCGGCGCTTCGATCCGACGTTTTCGGCACTGAAGGCGCGCATCGATGCCGGCGAGATCGGCACGCCGGAAATGCTCGTCGTGACGAGCCGCGATCCGGGCGCACCGCCGGTCGAGTACATCAGGCATTCGGGCGGCATCTTCAAGGACATGCTGATTCACGACTTCGACATCTTCCGCTGGATTCTCGACGACGAAGCCGAGACGCTTCATGCAACCGGCAGCTGTCTCTCCGATCCGGCCATCGCCGATGCGGGCGACATCGATTCGACTGCCGTCACGATCCGCACGAAACGCGGACGCCTGTGCCAGATCAACACCGCTCGCCGGGCTGCCTATGGATATGACCAGCGTTTCGAAGTGCTGGGCAGCGAAGGCATGCTGCAGGCGGGCAATGTGCGCCCCACGGAAGTGACGGCGTACTCGAAGACCGCGGTATCGAGCGACGTGCCCGAGGCGTTTTTCCTCGAACGCTATCGCGCGGCTTACGCGCTGGAAATCGCTCATTTCTTCGATGCGGTGACGCACGGCAAGCCGGTGCGCACGACGGTGGCCGACGGCATGAAGGCGCTCGAACTGGCCGAAGCCGCGACGCGCTCATGGCGCGAGGGCAAGGCGGTGCGGATCGGCGAGTGAGCGGGCGGATGGCGCGTTCGCGCGCTTTTGCCGGTGGCACTTGCTGAAGCGTGCTGTGAAAAGACATGGGAGATAGTTTGATGAGCGCAGCGGTATCTAATGTGCGGGTCGGTGTGGTGGGGCTCGGTCGTCTGGGCAGACGGCACGCGCAGAACCTGGCGTTTCGCGTGCCCGGCGCGTCGCTCGTCGCCGCGTGCAGCCCGGTGGAAGAAGAGCTTGACTGGGCGCGCGACACGTTGCCGTCGACGCGTCTCTACCGCGATTACGCGTCGCTGCTCGACGATCGCGACATCGACGCGGTCTGGCTCGTGACGCCTTCATCGCTGCACGCGCAGCAGATTCTCGATGCGTTGCGCGCGGGCAAGCATGTGTTCTGCGAAAAACCGCTCTCGCTCGACGTCGCCGAATGCGAGCGCGTGATCACGGAGGCCGCGCAGTATCCGCAGCTTCGCGTGACGATCGGCTTCATGCGGCGTTTCGATCCGAGCTATCGCGATGCGTTCGACCGTATCGAGGCGGGCTCGATCGGCCGGCCGTTCATGGTGCGCTCGCAGACCTGCGACCAGAACGATCCCGACGGCTTTTTCGTCCGGTTCGCGCCGACGTCGGGCGGCATTTTTCTCGACTGCAGCGTGCATGACATCGACGTCGCGCGCTGGCTGCTCGGCAACCCACGCGCGACGCGCGTGTTCGCGAGCGGCACGATCGCGTTGCACGAGGGGCTGCGCGAATTTGGCGACGTCGACAACGGCGTGGCGATCTGCGAATTCGAAGGTGGCCGCCTCGCGATGTTCTACGCGTCGCGCACGATGGCGCACGGCAACGATACCGGCAGCGAGGTGATCGGCACGGCGGGCGCGATGACGATCGGGCGGATCCCGCGCGCGAATCGCGTCGAGATCGCCGACGTACACGGTGTGCGCAGCGAATGCACGCCGACGTTCTTCGAGCGTTTCGAGGACGCCTTCCTGTGTGAGGCACAGGCGTTCGTGTCGGCGGTGAAGGGCGGGGCGCCGGTCGGCGCGAGTCTCGCCGATGCACTCGAGGCGACGCGCATCGGCTGCGCGATGCGCGAGTCGCTCGCGAGCGGGCAGCCGGTCGTGCTGTGATCGCGTCTGATCGTGTTGGCTGGGCGCCTTTGCCTGGCGCCACGCCGCGTCGGATCGAGGGCGGCGGAGCGCGGACCGGGAGGGTGCGGTAGAATTTGACGCTCTGATGGCGTCCTTCGGACGCCTCCTCCCGAAGGTCGATCCCCGATGCAGATCCAGGTTCACAAGGAAGTCGATGCGCGCGGGCTGAACTGCCCGCTGCCCATCCTGCGCGCCAAAAAGGCGCTCGCCGATATGGAAAGCGGCCAGATTCTCAAGGTGCTCGCCACCGATCCCGGCTCACAACGCGATTTCGCCGCGTTCGCCAGACAAACCGGCAATGAACTCGTCGAAGTTTCATCGCAGGACAAGGTTTTCACGTTTCTGATGCGGCGGCGCTAAGCCGGGCCGGGCGTCGTCGTGGGTGGGGCGTGCCGGGGCGTGTCCGGTTGTGTCATGTGCAGCGCCGATGTGCGCCACACACGCGCATGAAAAAGGCGCTGTGCCCGCGATAAACGCAGGCACAGCGCCTTTTTGAAACGATCACCGCCGCGAAGCGGTGCGATTCAGACGGCTTACCCCTCCAGCACCGGCGAACGCGTGCGCAGATATTCCTCGAAATCCGCGGCCACTTCCGGGTGGCGCAGCGCGAATTCCACCGTCGCCTTCAGATAGCCCAGCTTGCTGCCGCAGTCGAAACGTGTGCCGTGATACTTGTACGCGAGCACCTGTTCATCGGCAAGCAGCGATTCAATGGCGTCCGTCAGCTGGATCTCACCGCCGGCACCCGGCTTGATCGCGCGGATGTGATGGAAAATGCGCGGCTTCAGTACATAGCGGCCAACCACGCCGAGGTTCGACGGCGCGACTTCCGGCGCCGGCTTTTCGACGATTCCCGACAGCTTGATGATCGAATCTTCCCATTCCTTGCCGTCGACGATGCCGTAGGACTTCGTTTCTTCCGCCGGGATTTCTTCCACGCCGAGCACGGAGCTGTGATAGTGGTCGAAGACCTCGATCATCTGCTGCATGACAGGCGGCTTGCCGTACAGCAGGTCGTCCGCGAGGATAACGGCAAACGGATTGTCACCCACCAGCTTTTCGGCGCACAGCACCGCGTGGCCAAGCCCCAGCGCTTCCGGCTGACGCACATAGAAGCAGTCGACGTGACTCGGCTTGATGCTGCGCACGAGTTCGAGCAGCTTCTGCTTGCCGCGTGCTTCGAGTTCGGCCTCGATCTCATACGACTTGTCGAAGTGATCCTCGATCGCACGCTTGCTGCGCCCGGTCACGAAGATCATTTCCGTAATGCCCGCCGCCATCGCCTCTTCGACCGCATATTGAATCAGCGGCTTGTCGACGATGGGCAGCATTTCCTTGGGGCTCGCCTTGGTGGCAGGGAGGAACCGGGTGCCAAGACCTGCTACCGGAAAAACTGCTTTTGTAACTTTTAGCATGTGATTACCCTGGATCCTCTGGTTACAGTGCGTGCAAAATATCTATCGCCTGTTAAAACGCGCGCTCTGGTCCTGTGCTTCGGTTCTGCATTCGGCCCCGCTTTTCGGCCCATCTCGCGCAACAGGTTCGACGTTCAGGCAGGCAGACGCGCAAGTTGCGCCGTGAGCTTGCCAATCGTGGCCTGATATTCTGCCAGCCTTTTCTGCTCCTGCTCAACGACCACAGGCGGCGCTTTTGCAACAAAGCTCTCATTTTGAAGCTTGGCGTTACATTTCGAAACTTCCGCGGTCAGTCTTGCCACTTCCTTTGACAAACGTTCGCGTTCCGCCGCGACATCGATCTCGACCTTCAGCACGAGCTTGTCATGACCGACGATAGCAATCGGCGCGCCCGCTGCCTGCGCGTCGAGCGTCGCCTCGTCGGCGATGATCTGGACCTCCGACAGACGGGCCAGCGCCTGCGCATACGGCGCGAACGTTTTCAGACGCTCCGCATTGCCGGTGGCAAGAAGCGGCACCTTCACGGCCGGCGACAGGCTCATCTCGCCGCGCAGGTTACGCGCCGCGTCGATGACCGCTTTCAGGTCCGCCACCCACTGCTCGGCCGCTTCGTCGATCTTCTTCGGCTCGGCCACGGGATAGCGCTGCACCATGATCGAGGCTTCGCCTTCCGCCATGCCTTCCGGGTAGCTGGCCGCGAGCGGCGCCACTTTTTGCCAGAGCGCTTCGGTGATGAACGGGATCACCGGATGCGCGAGACGCAACACGGTTTCGAGCACGCGTAGCAGTGTGCGGCGCGTGGCGCGCTGCTGCTCCGGCGTGCCGGTCTGGATCTGCACCTTTGCCAGTTCGAGATACCAGTCACAGTATTCGTCCCACACGAACTTGTATATGGCGTTCGCCACATTGTCGAAACGATAGTCGGCGAAACCCTTCGCGACTTCCGTCTCGACGCGTTGAAGCAGCGACACGATCCAGCGGTCCGCCTGCGAGAAATCCGTGTAGCCGCCCGGGCCGCAATCACCCGGCTGGCAGGCGCCCGGCTTGCTGAAGCCGCAGTCGTGACCTTCGCAGTTCATCAGCACGAAGCGCGTGGCGTTCCACAGCTTGTTGCAGAAGTTGCGGTAGCCCTCGCAGCGCGCGAGATCGAAGTTGACGTTGCGGCCGAGCGTGGCCATCGACGCCATCGTGAAGCGCAACGCATCCGTGCCGAACGCCGGAATGCCCTCGGGGAATTCCTTGCGCGTCTTCTTTTCGATCGACGTAGCCTGCTTCGGATTCATCAGGCCGGTCGTGCGTTTCGCGACCAGCGCGTCGAGTTCGATGCCGTCGACGATATCGATCGGGTCGAGCGTGTTGCCCTTGCTCTTCGACATCTTCTGGCCTTCCGCGTCGCGCACGAGACCGTGTACATAAACAGTGTCGAACGGCACGTTGCCGGTGAAGTGCGTGGTCATCATGACCATGCGCGCAACCCAGAAGAAAATGATGTCGAAACCCGTGACGAGCACCGACGAAGGCAGGAAGTGCTTCAGTTCCTGCGTTTCGTTCGGCCAGCCAAGCGACGAGAAGGGCACGAGCGCCGACGAGAACCATGTGTCGAGCACGTCCTCGTCACGGCGCAGCGCGCCGGTGTAGCCTTTCGCGACGGCCTGCGCCTTCGCTTCTTCTTCGGTCTTCGCGACGAAAATCTCGCCGTTCTCGCCGTACCACGCGGGAATCTGGTGGCCCCACCACAGTTGACGCGAAATACACCAGTCCTGGATGTTTTCGAGCCACTGGTAATACGTGGTCGTCCAGTTCTCCGGTACGAACTTGATTTCCCCGCCGCGCACGACGTCGAGCGCCGTTTCCGCGATCGACTTGCCCGGGTTGAACGTGCCTTCCGGCGCCGGCTTGCTCATCGCGACGAACCACTGGTCCGTGAGCATCGGCTCGATCGCGACGCCCGTGCGGTCGCCGCGCGGCACCATCAGCTTGTGCGGCTTGACCGATTCGAGCAGGCCAATCGCTTCGAGATCGGCCACGACGACCTTGCGTGCGTCGAGGCGATCGAGGCCGCGATATTTTTCCGGCGCGTTGTCATTGATCTTCGCGTCGAGCGTGAAAATCTCGATTTGCGGGAGCTTGTGGCGCAGGCCCACCTGGTAGTCGTTGAAATCGTGCGCGGGCGTGACCTTCACGACGCCCGTGCCGAATTCGCGATCGACGTAGTCGTCGGCGATGATCGGGATTTCGCGGCCGGTGAGCGGTAGCGTCACCGTCTTGCCGATCAGGTGCGCATAGCGTTCGTCTTCCGGATGCACCATCGCGGCGACGTCGCCGAGCATCGTTTCCGGGCGCGTGGTCGCGACCGTCAGATGACCGGAGCCATCCGAAAGCGGGTACTGGATGTGCCACAGGTGGCCGTTTTCTTCCTCGCTGACCACTTCGAGATCGGAGACGGCGGTGAGCAGCACCGGATCCCAGTTCACGAGGCGCTTGCCGCGATAGATCAGACCCTGTTCATACAGACGGACGAATACGTCGCGCACGGCGGCGGACATTTTGTCGTCCATCGTGAAGTATTCGCGCGACCAGTCGATCGACGCGCCGAGGCGCCGCACCTGGTTCGTGATGGTCGAGCCGGATTCCTGTTTCCATTCCCACACGCGCTCGACGAACTTCTCGCGGCCCAGCTCGTGACGCGACACCTTTTGCGCGTCCAGCTGGCGCTCGACGACGATCTGCGTGGCGATGCCGGCGTGGTCGGTGCCGGGCACCCACAGCGTGTTCTCGCCCAGCATGCGGTGATAGCGCGTGAGGCCGTCCATGATGGTCTGGTTGAACGCGTGACCCATGTGCAGCGTGCCGGTGACGTTCGGCGGCGGCAGTTGAATCGAGAAATCCTTGCGGTTCGCATCCATCGTTGCGGCGCTGTAACCGCGTTTTTCCCATTCGGGGCTCCACTGGGCCTCGATTGTCTGGGGTTCGAAACTCTTGGCAAGCGTGCTGTCGCTCATTATTGGAAGTCTGCCGAAAAATGCGTGAAAGAAGCGGGGAATGCCCAATTATAAAGGCTGACGCGCCCGGCACGGCGCCCACACGCTCCGGTTGGCCATCCGGACAAGGCGGGAGCAGGAAAGAACCCGCCGAAGTCCTGGCCGCCTGGCCAGTTCCGCATGCATGAGGCGGCACGAACAGCGCCCGGACTTATAATGTCCGACGACCTGCCCCAATGTTGTTCCATCCCGCCGTCTGCCCATCTCACATGCCCGATCTGCTCGCCAATCTGAATCCCGAACAACACGCCGCCGTCACGCTGCCGAACGAACCGGCACTCATTCTGGCCGGCGCCGGTAGCGGCAAGACGCGCGTGCTGATCACGCGGATCGCGTGGCTGATCCAGAACGGCTTTGCCTCGCCCGCCACGGTGCTCGCCGTCACGTTCACGAACAAGGCCGCGCGCGAAATGATGTCGCGCCTGCAGGCGCTCCTGCCCATCGACACGCGCGGCATGTGGATCGGCACGTTCCACGGCCTGTGCAACCGGATGCTGCGCGCGCATCACCGCGATGCCGCGCTGCCGGCCACGTTCCAGATTCTCGACACGGCCGACCAGCTGTCGGCCATCAAGCGTCTGATGAAGGGCCTTAACATCGACGACGAGAAATATCCGGCGAAGAACCTGCAGTACTTCATCAACAACGCGAAAGAGCAGGGGCTGCGCCCGAAAGACGTCGACGCAACCGACAACTTCAACCGCAAGTTCGTCGAGCTTTACGAAGCCTACGACCAGCAGTGCCAGCGCGAAGGCGTCGTCGATTTTCCGGAGCTGCTGCTGCGCTGTTTTGAGCTGCTTGCGCACAATCCGCCGCTGCGCGCGCATTACCAGGCGCGCTTCCGGCACATTCTCGTCGACGAGTTTCAGGACACCAACAAGCTTCAATACGCGTGGCTCAAGCTGCTCGCGGGCCAGACCAATGCGATTTTCGCCGTCGGCGACGACGACCAGTCGATCTACGCGTTTCGCGGCGCGAACGTCGGCAACATGCGCGATTTCGAGCATGAGTTCAATGTGCGCCACCTGATCAAGCTGGAGCAGAACTACCGCTCGCACGGCCATATTCTCGACGCCGCGAACCAGTTGATCGCGAACAACTCGCGCCGTCTCGGCAAGAACCTGCGCACGGACGCGGGCCATGGCGAGCCGGTGCGCGTGTACGAAGCCGCGACCGACACGCAGGAAGCGGGCTGGATCGTCGAGGAAATCAGGGCGCTGATCAACACCGGCACGTCGCGCAGCGAGATCGCCGTGCTTTATCGCAGCAACGCGCAGTCGCGCACGATCGAACACACGCTCGTGAACGTCGGCATTCCCTATCGCGTGTACGGCGGCTTGCGTTTTTTCGAGCGCCAGGAGGTGAAGCATGCGCTCGCGTATCTGCGCCTGATCGACAATCCGAACGACGATACCGCGTTCTCGCGTGTGGTCAATTTCCCGACGCGCGGCATCGGCGCGCGCTCGATCGAACAGCTGGCTGACGCGGCGCGTCTCTACAACGTTTCGATGGCGGCGGCGATTCCGTACGTGACCGGCAAGGCCGGTTCGAGCCTCGGCACGTTCGCGACGCTGATCGCGAGGATGCGCGCGGAAACGCAGCAGATGAGCTTGCCGGAGACCGTCGAGTACGTCGTGCGCGCGAGCGGTCTTTCCGACTTCTATCAGAACGAGCGCGAAGGCCAGGACCGGCTGGAGAATTTGCAGGAACTGGTTAACGCGGCGGCCGCTTTTGTCAGCGAGGAAGGCTACGGCCTCGACACGCCAGCGCGCTCGATTCCGCTGCGTGCGGGCGCGACCAGCGCACCCGAACTCGTCGCCACCGGCGACCCGGACACGGTCGTGCTCGACGCCGCCGCGCCCACCGACCCGGCGCAAAATCCCGACACGATGACGCCGCTCGCCGGCTTCCTGTCGCACGCATCGCTCGAGGCGGGCGACAACCAGGCGCAGGCCGGCCAGGAAGCCGTGCAGTTGATGACCGTACACGCGGCGAAGGGGCTCGAATTCACGGCGGTGTTCATCACCGGTCTCGAAGAGGGCCTCTTCCCGCACGAAAACAGCGCGATGGAATCGGACGGTCTCGAGGAAGAGCGGCGTCTCGCGTATGTCGCGATCACGCGCGCGAAGGAACGGCTGTATCTGTCGTTCGCGCAGAGCCGGATGTTGCACGGCCAGACGCGCTACAACATCCGCTCGCGTTTCTTCGACGAACTGCCGCAGGAGACGCTGAAGTGGCTCACGCCGAAAGTCGAGGCCGGCGCGCGCTGGGGTGGCCGGTCGGATAACGCCGGTTATGGGCGCGACTGGTTCGCGCGACCGGATCGCCAGCAGGGCTATACGGGCGGCACGGCGTCGACTTCCGCGCCGCTGCCGGCGTTCGCGAACGCCCAGCGGGCCGCGGAAACCGGCTTTCGTGTCGGCCAGCAGGTGTTCCATACGAAGTTCGGTGAAGGCACGATCACGGCGCTCGAAGGCGGCGGCGCCGATGCGAAGGCGCAGGTCAAGTTCAAGCGGCACGGCGAGAAATGGCTCGCGCTTGCCGTCGCCAAACTGCAGGCGGTGGAATGAGCACGACACCGTTGTCGGCCGGGGAGGCCACGCGTCGCCCGCTTGGCGTGCTGGCGGCGCTGCCGCAGGAACTCGGCGACCTGCTGGGCGCGATGCGCGCTGAATCCGGCGTGCGCACCGTCACGCACGGCCAGCGCGACTATCACGTGGGCACCGTGCATGGCACGCCGTGCGTCGTGACGCTTGCGCGGGTTGGCAAGGTGGCGGCCGCGGCGACGGTCAGCGCGCTGATTCACGTCTTCGACGTTCAGGAAATCGTGTTCGCGGGTGTCGCGGGCGGGGTCGGGAAAGACGTGCGGATCGGCGACATCGTCGTCGCCGACACGCTGCTGCAACACGATCTCGACGCGTCACCGCTCTTTCCGCGCTTCGAAGTGCCGCTGCTAGGCGTTGCGCGCTTCGCCGCGGACAGCACGCTGTCGGCGCAACTCAACGCGGCCTGCGAACGGTTTGTCGCGGAGGAGGGCAGCGCGCTTTCAACGCGCTTCGGCACGCAAAATCCGCGCGTCCATCGCGGGCTGATTGTCAGTGGCGACCAGTTTGTTGCGAGCGCCGCGGCGGTTCAGGCGTTGCGTGACGCATTGCCCGACGCGCTCGCGGTCGAGATGGAAGGCGCGGCGCTCGCGCAGGTGTGCTTCGAGTATGGCGTGCCATGTGCGATCGTGCGCACCATTTCAGATACGGCCGATGCGCACGCGCCGGCTTCGTTCGCCACGTTCCTCGTGGAAATTGCCGGTGCGTATTCGACCGGCATTCTGTCGCGGTTCTTTCAGGCGCGGGGGTAGGCGGCGGGGACGCCAGCGCTACTTCACACCGGCGCTTTAACCCGGTTTGCCCCAGCCTGGCTTCACTGCCTTAACTGCCTTAACTGCCTTAACTGCCTTAACTGCCTTAACTGCCTTAACTGCCTTAACCCAGCCACACCTTAACCCGGCGCTTCAACCCGCCCCACCCTGGCCCGCCACCTCCTCCAGCGCCGCGCGAATCTGTCCGAGCGCGGCCGGATCTTCGATCGTCGGCAGGTCGCCCGGGTCGCGGCCTTCGGCCAGCGCCGCGATCGCGCGCCGCAGCAGCTTGCCGGAGCGCGTCTTGGGCAGCATCGTCACCACATGCACGCGCGCGGGCCGTGCGATCGCGCCGAGTTGCCGGCCCACGGTCGCCGCCAGATCCGCTTCCAGCGCGTTGCGCGCGGCGGGGTCTGCGTAACGGTCCGGCTCGCGCAGCACGGCGAACGCCAGCGCCACCTGTCCCTTCAGCTTGTCCGCGACGCCGACGACCGCCACTTCCGCGACCGCCGCGTGGCCCGACAACGCTTCCTCGATTTCGCGCGTGCCCAGCCGGTGGCCCGCGACGTTGATCACGTCGTCGGTGCGGCCGAGGATCGTCACGTAGCCGTCGTCGTCCTGGACACCCCAGTCGAAGGTCGAATAGAGCTGCTGCCCCGGCACGCTCGACCAGTAGGTGTCCACGAAGCGTTTGTCGTCGCCCCAGACGGTCGTCATGCAGCCCGGCGGCAGCGGATAGCCGAGCGTGATCACGCCTTTTTCGCCCGGCGTGCATGGCTCGCCGGTGTTTTCGTTGCGCACCGACAGGTTGTAGCCATAAACCGGCACGCCGGGCGAGCCCAGCTTCGGCGGCAGCGCCTCGACGCCGCGCTGGATCGCGAGAATCGGCCAGCCGGTTTCGGTCTGCCAGTAGTTGTCGACGACCGGTTTGCCGAGCGCGTCCGCGATCCACGAAGAGGTCGGTTCGTCGAGCGGCTCACCGGCGAGGAACAGCGTGCGCAGGCTCGACAGGTCGGCGGCTTTCATGAGCTTCGGATCCTGCTTCTTCAGCACGCGCAGCGCGGTCGGCGCGGTGAACATCAGGTTGATCCCGTGCTGCTCGACGAGACGCCACCAGATGCCGCCGTCAGGGCGAACCGGCGTGCCTTCGTACATGATCGTCGTGAGTCCCGCGATCAGCGGCGCATAGATGATGTAGCTGTGCCCGACCACCCAGCCGATGTCCGACGCGGTGAACATCGTGTCGCCGGCGCGGCCTTCGAAGATATATTCCATCGATGCCGCGAGCGCCACGGCATAGCCGCCGACGTCGCGCTGCACGCCTTTCGGCTTTCCAGTCGTGCCCGACGTGTAGAGCACGTACGAGGGCTCGCTCGATTCGAGCCATTCGCACGGCACGTGCGCGTTGAAAAACTGCTCGCGCAGCGGCTCGTACGCGACGAGATAGCTCGCGTTGAGCCGCTCCGGCGCGAGTTGCCGGTCGATCAGCAGCACGTGCGGCGGCTGGTGCTGCGCGCGCGCGAGCGCCTCGTCGACGAGCGGCGTGTAGTCGATCACCCGGCCGCCGCGCGCGCCGGCGTCGGCGGTGACGATCAGCGCGGGTTTGGCGTCGTCGATGCGGGCCGCGAGATTGCCCGCCGCGAAGCCGCCGAACACGACCGAGTGAATCGCCCCGAGCCGCGCGCACGCGAGCATCGCGAACACGGCTTCGGGGATCATCGGCAGATAGAGCAGCACGCGGTCGCCGCGTTTCACGCCGAGCGAGCGCATCACCGCCGCCATCCGGTTGGTCTCGGCGTACAGCTCGGCGTATGTGTAGCGGCGTTCGATGCCGGTTTCGGTCGAGACGTAGACGAGCGCGTTCTGCTGCGCCCGCGCGACGAGATGCCGGTCCACGGCGTTATGACACAGGTTCGTCCGGCCGCCTGTAAACCACCGCGAAAACGGCGGGTTCGAGCGGTCCAGCACGGTGTCGAACGGCGTTTCCCAGTGAATGCGTTGTGCTTCGGTGCCCCAGAACGCTTCAGGGTCATCGATCGAGCGGCGGTGGAAATCGCGATAACGGCTCATCTGCGGCGATCCTTCTGTGAAGCGTTGAGCGGGACAGCGACCGGCTTCCATGCGCCTGCGACTTCCGGCCAGGCAGACGGCTCGCGGACAGTGCGTGCGCACAGCATAGAGCAGCGGTGTACCGTCGAACAACGCGGGTTCACCATGACTCGCGCTCAGTGCGCCGCGCCTGAGCCTGACATGCGGGCTGGTATGCGGCCCGACAAGCGGCCAGACAAGCAACCCGACGAGCAACCCGACAAGCGCCCCCAGCGATCCGGCCCGCCAAAAGAAAAGGCGCCGCGATGCGGCGCCTCGAAAGACAGCGGGCGAATCAGGCGCGATGTGCTCAGGCCTTGACCTTCCCGCGTTCGAGGTTCGGCAGGAACACCGTCAACACGCCGATCAGCGGCAGGAACGAGCAGACCTTGTAGACGTACGCGATGCTCGTCGCGTCGGCCAGCTGGCCGAGCACGGCCGCGCCGACGCCGCCGAGCCCGAACGCGAGACCGAAGAACAGCCCGGCGACCATGCCGACCTTGCCCGGAATCAGCTCCTGCGCATACACGAGGATCGCGGAGAACGCCGACGCGAGCACGACGCCGATCACGACCGTCAGCACGCCGGTCCAGAACAGGTTCGCGTACGGCAGCAGCAGCGTGAACGGCGTGACGCCGAGAATCGACACCCAGATCACGTACTTGCGGCCGATACGGTCGCCGATCGGGCCGCCGATCATCGTTCCGGCCGCGACGGCCGCGAGGAACACGAACAGATGGATCTGCGCCGCCTGGATCGGCAGATGAAAGCGGTCGATCAGGTAGAACGTGAAGTAGCTGTTGATGCTCGCGAGGTAGAAGTACTTCGAGAACACCAGCAGCACGAGCACGCCCACGGCCATCAGCACCTTGTTGCGCGAAAGCGTCGGATGGCCGGCCTGCGCGCCGCGCGTCCGCTTCGTGGCGGGGTGCTGTTTGTACCAGCGGCCGATCTGCGTCAGCACGACGATCGCGACGAGCGCGGCCACCGAGAACCACGCGATGCTGCCCTGTCCGTGCGGAATCACGATCAGCGCGGCGAGCAGCGGCCCGAGCGACGAGCCGACATTCCCGCCGACCTGAAACAGCGACTGCGCGAGGCCGTGCTTGCCGCCGGAGGCCATGCGCGCCACCCGCGACGATTCCGGGTGAAACACCGATGAGCCGCAGCCGACCAGCGCCGCCGCCACCAGCAGCACGCCGAAGTTCGGCGCGACCGACATCAGCAGCAGGCCCGACAGCGTGAAGCCCATGCCGACCGGCAGCGAATACGGTTTCGGATGCTTGTCCGTATAGCTGCCGACGATCGGTTGCAGCAGCGAGGCAGTGATCTGGTAGACGAGCGTGATGAGACCGATCTGCCCGAACGACAGCGAGAAGTTGTCCTTCAGCATCGGATAGATGGCGAGGATCAACGACTGGATCATGTCGTTGAGCATATGCGTGAAGCTGATGGCGCCGAGCACGGAGTAGATCGTGCGCTGCGGCCTGGCGGCGGCAGCAACAGCAGGCGCGGCACTCAGGGTACTTTTGTCGAGGCTCGTTTCCATAAGTATCGAAAAGGGCTGGGGAAAAATGGTCTCGGGGCGGGGCGGTCTCCGGCGCCGCGACATCAGGACGCAGTCATCAGGATCTTTTTGTCAGATTTTTCTGCTAGTCCGACTAGTGTAGTTTGGCTTGGAAGAATTGTCCGGCCAAGATTTGTCGCGAATCGGACAGCGACTTGTCGGTTAATCACACCAAAACGGTGCAAAAGTGTTCCGAATAGTGGGCCTTTATTTCGGCAGATTCTTCCGGCGGACTTTTTGGACGTGTATAACCCCAGCGCGTACACGCGGCTCACAAGGCCGGGTGGGCAAGGGGCGGCGGATCTGAGCGGCATTAAAGATCGCAGCGGATGTTGCCGTAGACCCGGATAGACAAGCGGAAATGCCGGAACTGACCTTTCCGGCGGCCAGCATTCGGAAGCGGGGGAATGAAAGAATGAAAGCAGTTTCGCTGGGCAGGCAACCAGGCGCGCAGACGGATCCGAAGTTGGGTGCGGGAGTTTGGGGGGACAGCGGTCGCACGGAAGGCGCCGCGCACACGCGCCAGCGTGCCGGCCGTCTTTCGGGTCTTTCGGTGAAGGCCACGCTCCGGCTGGCGTTTGCGCTGCTGCTGGCTGGCACGCTGGCGATCGGCGTGTTTTCGCTGACGCAGATCAGCCGTCTGAATGGCTCGACGCGTTCGATCTACGATCAGGGGCACGTCGCGAGCCGTGCCGCCGAGGAGGCGCGCGGTTACGTGCTGCGCGCCAGCCGCGCGCAGAAAATGCTGCTGACCGCGACCACGGGCAAGGAGCGCGACGAACTCGGCAGCGACATCGAGACGGGTCTTTCGTCGATCAACACCGAGCTGAACACGTTGCAGCAGTATGTCGACCCGTCGGACAGCGTGGCCGTTGCGCAGCAGAAGAAGTTCGCCGCCGCCGTCACGGCATGGAGCGGCAACCTGCGCGCGTTCGTGACGCTCGTGAAGGCGCAGCCGCTCGATCTTTCGCAGATGAACTGGCAGGTTGGCACGCAGGACGTGTCGCTGCTGGTCGAGACCGGCAAGCTCGAGAAGCTCGTCGACGAACTCGTTGCCCAGCGCGGCAAGGCGGCGAAAGCGACCATCGAGGCGTCCGCGTTCATCTATCGCTCGTCGTTCGTGATGATGGCCGTGATGACGATTGCGCTGATGGTGCTTGCGTTCTTCGTGAGCGAATGGGTGGTGCGTCGTCTTGCGCGCCAGCTGGGTGGCGAGCCGGTGTACGCGAAGGAAATCGCGAGCCGCATCGCGGCGGGTGATCTGTCGAACCACATCGTGCTCGGGCGCAAGGACACGTCGAGCATGCTGTCCGCGCTGCGCGACATGCAGGCCGGCCTGTCGACGACGGTTGCCGACATCGCCGCGAGCGCCGAGGCGATCGCGGCGGCGTCGGGTGAGATTTCGATGGGCAATCTTGATCTGTCGCGTCGTACCGAGCAGCAGGCGGTTGCGCTGGAGCGCACGGCGAGCAGCATGGAGCAGCTGACGTCGACGGTGCGTCAGAACGCGGACAACGCGAAGCAGGCGAGCACGCTGGCGAACAATGCATCGGAGATTGCGGAGAAGGGTGGCGAGGTGGTGGGGCGGGTCGTTGCGACGATGAGCGCGATCAACGACAGCGCGCGCAGCATTGGCGACATCATTGGCGTGATCGAGGGGATTGCGTTCCAGACGAACATTCTCGCGTTGAACGCCGCGGTGGAAGCGGCGCGGGCGGGCGAGGACGGGCGCGGGTTTTCGGTGGTGGCGGGCGAGGTGAGAAATCTTGCCGGGCGATCCGCGGCGGCTGCGAAGGAGATCAAGACGTTGATCAGTGCGTCGGTTGAGCGCGTGGGGAACGGCTCGACGCTGGCGCAGGATGCGGGTCTGACGATGGATGAGGTGGTGAAGGCGGTGAAGCGGGTGACGGACATCATGGGGGAGATTTCGGCTGCGTCCGCCGAGCAGAGTTCGGGGATCGAAGAGATCAATAACGCGGTGACGCAGATGGATTCCGGGACACAGCAGAATGCCGCGCTGGTGGAGCAGGCTACTGCCGCGGCGAGATCGCTTGATGATCAAGCGAGGGCGCTTAAGGGGATGGTTGGGAAGTTCAGGCTATAAGGTAAGGGTTTTCGTGCCGAAGCTGGGGGTTTTTTGTTGTTCTGGCTTTTTGGCCTTTCCTTGCATTCATGTCGGTCTATTAGCGTCGCCCCTGTGCGGGGCGGCACCTACTTTTCTTTGTCTTCCAAAGAAAAGTAGGCAAAAGAAAGGCGCTTCGAAAACTCATTTCTTCAAGGCGCATCTTCAGCGGGGAATGGCAACCCATGAAGTGTCTCCCCCCGCACTTCACCCGACATGGGTCCCCACGCGATTCCATCCCGCGCGCGTTCAGTGCCCGTGACAAAGCCGTCATCCACCCGACTCCGCGCTACGCGCGTCGCCGACCGGCATAACCCCTCCCGCGCACCCCCACCCGCACCGGCACCGGCACCGGCACCGGCACCGGCACCGGCACCGGCACCCACACCCACACCCACACCCACACCCACACCCACATCCGCATCCGCATCCGCAATCGAAGTCGCGTCCGCACTCGCATCCGAATTGTGATTGCAATCGCCGCCACAATCGCGCTCTCGATTGCAACCGGCGATTTTTTGGCCCCTGATGTCGGCACCGTTGAGCGGGCGCTCCGCGACGCACGTAGTGCGGAGTGGGATGAATGAGCCCTGTGTCACGGGTGGTGCTGTGCGGGAGATCAGATCGTGCGCGGACCCGTGTGGCCTGGAGCGCGGGGGCGACATCTCACGGGGTGCCATTCCCCAACGATGATGCACCTGGAAAAGGTGAGTTTTCGGAGCGCCTTTCTTTTGCCTACTTTTCTTTGGAAGACAAAGAAAAGTAGGTGCCGCCCCGCACAGGGGCGACGCCAATAGGCCGACATGAATTCAAGGAAAGGCCAAAGGAAAACCCAGCTTCGGCACGAAAAAACCGGAATGCCGCCCCGCCAAAGGGGCGACGCTAATAGACCGACATGAATTCAAGGAAAGGCCAAAAAGCCAGAACAACAAAAAAGCCAGAACAACAAAAAAACCCCAGCTTCAACGCGGCGAAACAACAACCGTACAAGTAGTCCCAGCAGAAAGAACAACCCCCTCCGGCACGTGATCAATCCGCACCCGGACGGGCACCCGCTGCGCCAGCCTCACCCAGTTAAACGTCGGATTCACATCAGCCAGCAACTCGCGGCTCTGCGGATTATCGCGATCATAAATCCCGCGAGAAATGCTTTCGACATGCCCCTGCAACACCCCGCCGCTCATCAGCCGGATTTCGGCCTTGTCGCCGATCCTCACCCGCGGCAACTTCGTCTCTTCGAAATAGCCATAAACCCAGAACGAATGACTGTCGACGATCGCGAACTTCGCGACGCCCGCCGTCGCATAATCGCCGCGATACACCGACAGGTTCGTGACATACCCATCCACCGGCGCCACCACCCGCGTGCGCGCGAGATTCAGCTTCGCCGCATCCAGCGCGGCAATCGCCTGCTGATACTGCGCCTCGGCCGCCGTCGCCGAATGCGACGCGTTTTCGCGGCTTTCCTTCGATACCACCAGGCTGTCCATATCCGCGCGCCGCTTTGCATCGTCGCGACGTGCCTGCAGTTCCGCCTTGCGCGCCGCAACCGCCGCCTGCGCCTGTTCGACCGCGATCTGGTAATGCGACGGATCGATCTGCATCAGCAGGTCGCCCTTCCTGACGAGCTGGTTGTCATGCACCGGCAGTTCCACCACCGCACCCGAAACGTCCGGCGCGATGTTGATCACCTCGGCACGCACGCGGCCGTCGCGCGTCCACGGTTCGTCCATGTAATGCACCCACAGCGCGCGGCCAATAAAGATCGCAACTGCAAAGATCGCAAGCGTCGCGAGAAAGCCAATGATTTTCCGGATGGTCATGTTTCGACTCTGATCAACGATAAACGGCGAGGCCAAGCACCCCGCACACACAGACGAGCAGGCTCGCCCTGAATAAGGATGGATGCCAGACGACGCTGTACAGGCCCGTCCAGGCAATCACGCGGTCCAGTACCCACGTGAGCGCGGCACCGGCAATGAACAGCAGCACGATGGCCGGAATATAGGCATCCAGAACGGAAATTTCACGTGGCATGGCGTTCTCCCTCAAGCTCCTCGCCGCGGCCGCCCACCAGTGCCTCCAGCGGCGACTGCGGATCGAGCAGCGCGGTACGTATGAAATGCAGATGACTCAGAATGCGTTGCAACTGGTGTCGCTCTTCGCGCGAAGGCGTAAACGTCGCGAGCACCAGTTGCGTCGACGCGATGGCGTCGGCGGTGGCGAGCAGCGCTGCGTCCATGCGCCCGGCGCGCGGATGGTCGAAGAGCGCCGCGAGCGCGTCGCGCATCGTGCGGATCGCCACCCGCCACGGCGTTGATTCGGCGTAGCGCGGTTCGGCGGGCAGCGTCGCGAGCTCGCGGCGCACGTCGATGACCGCGTTGCCCACTTCCAGCACCGCGAATAGCCAGCGCAGCGTGTTCAGCTTCAGCTCGGGTTCGCCCTCGGCGAGCGCGTTGATCTGGAACATCAGGTCGCGCGCGCCGCTCTCGAAGCGTGAACGCAGGCGCGCGAACC
Organism: Paraburkholderia sartisoli; assembly: GCF_900107685.1. GTDB lineage: Bacteria > Pseudomonadota > Gammaproteobacteria > Burkholderiales > Burkholderiaceae > Paraburkholderia > Paraburkholderia sartisoli. The sequence continues at coordinate 984,468 of NZ_FNRQ01000001.1, forward strand.
GCCCGTGGCAACTCAGCACCACCTGGCGGTGCAGATCGTGGAAGAGCCGGTTGCGCAGCCAGGGCGTCGACGGCGGCAGCAGCACCGCGAACGCAATCGCCGACACCAGCATCGACATCACGAGCGCGAGCGCGTCGTTCATGAAGCTCGTCGGGTCGTAGTGGATGAGGTTGTCCGGACCCGCGAGGAAACAGAAGAAGATGCAATAGCCGACGCCGTAGCCGGCCAGCTTCGGCCGCGTCGTCATGAACACGCCCAGCAGCAGGAACGGCGTGAGCGCAAGGGCGAGCAGCGGAAAGCCGTCGATGTGCGGATAGATGCCGAACGTGACGATCATCCCCATGATCGTCGAAAGCACGGTGCCCGCCGCCATCTGGAACGCGGTGCGCGTCGGATACGGCGACGACGACGCCAGCGCGCAGATCGCCGCCGCGTTCAGCACGAGCGTCGTGCCGCTCGGCCACGCGGTCGCGATCCAGAACGCGCCGAGCACCAGCATCACGACGACCGCGCGCAGGCCCGCGACGCCCGCCGCGATCGCATTGGTCTTCGGCTCGTAGCGCTCGATCCAGCGTTCGCGCTCATGCGTATCGACGGCAAGCGACGCATACGTGGCCGCGTAGGCATGCAGGTCGTCGACGAAGCGATACAGCAGCTCGCTCGCCGTGTCGAAGTCGAGCAGTGGACACTCGGGTTTCGTCTCGAGCTCGGCGCGCGTCGCACGGATGCGCTTCGGCAGCGCGGCCTTGTACGCATCGAGTTGCGCGGCCGCGGAAGCGGCGTCGGCCGCGGTCAGCACCGGCTCGCCCGCGCCCGATTTCGCGAGCAGCGGCGCGATTTCCTTGAAGTACGGTTCGAGCGCGGCGATGGTATCGGCGGCGGCCGTCTGGTGCAGACGGTTCATCAACTGATGCAGCGCATGAAAACGTGTCGACGCGGTCATGAACTCGCTGTTCAGCCGCGACAGACGCCCGCTTTTCATCCGCGATTCCGGGCTCTCGAACACGGCCACGCTGCGGGTCGCCTCGAAGCCGACGATATCGGCGACGAAGCGCGCGTTCGTCGCCTCGATCTGCTCGCGCGGCACGCGCCCGGACAGCGCGCCCGACACGTATTCGACGAACGCGCTGAAGCGCGCGCGCACGGTGGAGCGCATCTGTTCGCCCGCATGCTGCGGAAACACGAGCGCACTGACGGCGCCCGAACACAGGATGCCAAGCGTGACCTCGGCCACCCGCGTGAGCGCCGACAGGAACGCGCCGTCCGGATGCTGCGAGGCCGGAATGCCGATCAGCGCGGCCGTGTAGCCCGCGAGCACGAAGCCATACGAGCGGAAGTTGCGGTTACGCGCCGCGCCGGCCGTGCAGATGCCGACCCAGAGCGCGGTCGAGATCATGAAAAGCTCTGGCTGCTGCGAAAAAAGCCCGAGCAGCGCGAGCATCACGACAAGCCCGACGAGCGTGCCGCAAATCCGGTAGAAGCTCTTCGCGAGCACCATCCCGCTTTGCGGCTGCATCACGACGAACACGGTCGTCATCGCGGTGCGCGGCTGGGGCAGGTCGAGCCTCATCGCAATGGCGAGCGTGAGCAGCGCCGCGACGATCGCCTTGAACATGTAGATCCAGGTGCGACCGTCGGTGCGGGCCCAGTCGGCAGCGGCCGTATAGAACGCGGTGAGCGGCGACGGGGCGGAGGAAAGAGGCGTGGACATGGGAGCGCCGCGCTTACTTCGGTGACGCCGTGCCGGCCGGCCGCGTGGCGGCGGTGGCGGCGGTGGCAGCGGGCTCGGCGGCGGGCGTCGTCGATGCAACCGGCGTGGCCGGCGCGTCTGGCGCGGCCGGTGCCGGCGTCTTCTTGCCGCGTCCGTGCGCGGGCAGCGTTGCGGCGGTATCGGGGCCGTCTTCCGGTTCAATGACGCCGCCGCCAAGCGCCGTCACGAGCGAAGCCTGCACGCCGATCCGTTCGGCCTGCACGCGCGCGACGCCTTCCTGCGCGCGCAGCAGTTGCGTCTGCGCGATGAGTACGTTCAGGTAGTCGGTCAGGCCGCGCCGGTAACCCTCCGCCGACAGCTGGTAGTTCCGGCGCGCCGCATCGACGGAGCGCTGTTCGTCCTTCGCCTGTGTCTCGAGCGATTTCATCCGCACGATCTGGTCGGCGATATCCTTGAGCGCGCTCACGATCGTCTGGTTGTACTGGTCGACGGCGACGTCATAGCCGGCGGACGCCGCACCGAGCTGCGCACGCAGCCGGCCACCCTCGAAGATCGGCAGCGACAGCGCGGGGCCCGCCGTCCATCCGCCGTTCGCCGCATGCAGGAACTGGAACATCGGGCCAGCCGCCGCAAAGCCGCCGACCGACGCGAGCAGGTTGATGTCCGGATAGAAGCCGGCCTTCGCGACGTCGATGCCGCGCGCCTGCGCGGCGACCGTCCAGCGGGCGGCGACGACGTCCGGCCGGTGACCGATGAGCTCGGCCGGCAACGTCGAAGGCAGGCCGACCGGCGCCGCGAGCCCGATGGTTGGGCGCGTGATCGATTCGCCGGCGCCCGGGCCCTTGCCCGCGAGCGCGGCGAGCTGGTTGCGCCCGAGGGCGATCGCTTCTTCGTAGACGTCGATCTGACGTTCGTATTCAGGCAGCGGTGTTTCGGCCTGGCTCACCTCGAGTTGTGTGCCGAGGCCGCCTTTCAGGCGCCTCGTCGCGAGATCCAGAATGCGGTGCTGCTGGTCGACCGTCGATTTCGCGATGTCGAGCAGCGCGTAATTCATCGACATCTGGACGTATGCGCGCACGATGTTCGCTTCGAGTTCGAGCTGGGCGGCGCGGGCGTCGGCGGCCGACGCGTGCGCCATGTCCAGCGCGCGTTCGGCGTTGTTGTGGTCGCGGCCCCACAGGTCGAGATGGTACGAGAGGCTGATCGTGCCGGTGTTGTTCCAGGTGTTCGCGTCGGAGAGCGGACCCGGACCGTAATAGACGTTGTCCGGCCAGTGCTGGCGCTGGAGCGACAGATCGCCCTTTACCTGCGGCGAAAGCGCCGCGGCGGCCACGCCCGCGAGCGAGCGTGCCTCGCGCACGCGCGCCTGTGCGACCGCGAGCGTCGGATTGCCTTCCTGCGCGGCTGCAATCCATGCGTTCAGTTGCGGATCGTTATAGGCGCGCCACCACTCGGCGGCGGGCCATTTCGCGTCCGCGTTGGCCGCGCGGATCGCCGCGCCGGCGTCGAGCGTGGAGGAGTCGAGCCCGTGCGCCTGCGGCGCGATGCCTCCGGTACTGGCACAGCCAGTGATTATTAATGAGATCGTAAGAAAGCTGAGCGGAACGATCCATCTGGATACCGGAGACTGCACGATTTGCTCCTCAAATGACGATAGAACACTGTGCATCATTATATTTTTTCAGCGATTGCTGAATAACCCGTAAAAATGAAAGGCATTTTTACGGGAATTGAGATAATCGCTCTTGCGATTCATGTAACAATCGACCGGTCAAAGGAAGGATATATGGATACGCTCCAAAACATGCGCGTCTTTGTCCGGGTCGTGGAGGCAGGCAGCTTCACGGGCGCCGCGCAGCATCTGAATACCACGACCGCCTATTGTTCCCGCGCGGTGTCCGATCTGGAGGCGCATCTGCGCACGCGGCTGCTCAACCGCACGACGCGACGCATCGCGCTGACCGAGGCGGGCGAGCGTTATCTGCAGCGCTGCGAGGAGATTCTCGCGTACGTCGACCAGGCGGAGGCGGAGGCGAGCGACGCTCACGCCCGCCCGTCCGGCAAGCTGAAAATACACGGGATGACGAGCTTCGGCCAGCACTACGTCGTGCCCGCCGTCGGCCGTTATCAGCAGCGCTATCCGGATGTACACGTCGAGCTGACGCTCGCGCAGCGCATGCCTGATCTGCTCGACGAAGGCTACGACGTGTCGCTCACGCTCGCGACCGGCCTGCCGGATTCCGGCCTCGTTTCGCAGCGACTCGGCAGCGCGTTCAGCATCGCCTGCGCGTCGCCGGCTTATCTGGAGCGCAACGGCATTCCGCAAACGCCCGCCGATCTCGCGAAACACACCTGCCTGCAGATGGTGACGCCGGTTTTTCCGTCCGACGAATGGATTTTCGATGGCCCGAACGGCCAGGAATCGATATTCCTCGGGCCGGCGACGTTTCAGGTGAACGTCGCCGAAGCGATGGCGGTGGCGGTGCGCGAAGGCATGGGCGTCGGCCTGATTCCGATCTACTCGGCGATCAGCGGCCTGCGTAGCGGCGGTCTGGTCTGGATCCTGCCGGAATACACGTCGCAGGAAATGAACGTGTACGCGCTCTACGCGTCGCGCCAGTATCTCGACGCGAAAATCCGCACGTGGGTCGAGTTCATGCGCGATGAACTGCCGGTGACGCTTGCCACCGATCAGGCCGAGTTGCGCCGCTTCGCGCGGACGTGACCGTGCTGGTGAGCGCGCGCGTGACTGCGCGTGTGGCTATCTAACCGAATGGGCGCGTCCGGTTGCGTGCTGTTACACCCGTGGGGCATCGCAACATTTCCTTACTTCTTCCCGCGAATCGATTTGCTAACGTGTGACGGGTGTACTGATCGACCAGTCGATCTGATATGCATGCGCGGCACACGAATCAATCGCATCACCTGAACCGGATGAAGAGGAATTCCATGGATACGCATCTGCTCGTCGGCATCGCCGTCATGCTCGGACTGATCGGAATCGCCGCCTGGCGTAATCTGCTGCGCACCCTGCGCCCGCAACCCCAACTCGTGCCGGTCAAGGTGTCCCGTCCCGTCCGTTCGGACCGCTCCGACATTCGCTGACCGGATCGCCTGCGCTCGTGACACCTCGTCACGATGGCGCTTTGATCGGACCCGGTTTGTCGGTGGGCAGGCGTCTGCCGCCCACGCGACACCACACGAATTTGCCTGCGGGCACGCAGTCCTTGCGCGCCAGCCCTTCACGCTCCCGCAATCGCAGCGCCGGATCGACGCCCACGTGAGGCCGCCGAAGAACCTGCGGCGCTAGATTTCCACCACCTTGTCCCACGCGAAATCGGGGTTTTCGGGTTGTCGGCTACGACGGTCGATATAGCCGCGCGGGTTGCACACCACACGCGTGCCGTTCACCGTGTAGTCGAACGGGGTATGCGTGTGGCCGTGAATCCACAGTGCGACGGGCGCCCGGACGAGTTCCGGCAGGTCGTTGACGAAGCCCGCCGACACGCGGTCGTCGGCGTAACGGGCGGCGAGACTCTGCCGGTGCGGCGCGTGGTGGGTCACGACGATCGTCTTGCCGGCAAACGGCTTCGCCAGTTCCGCTTCGAGCCAGGCGCGCGCGCGCCGGTGTAGCGCGAGCGAATCGGCGGGCGTGAAGTCGCGTGGGCCAGCGGTGGCGCTGTCCTCGTTACCGGCGTCCGGCGCGTGCGGCCACGTGAGCTGGATGAGTCCGCGAAAATCGAGCATCACGCGTTCAGCCGCGGCAATCGATTCCGCGCGCGCTGCGTCGCTCGCGCCGTAGAGCTCGAAGTCGGTCCACAACGTGGTGCCGAGCACGCGCCAGCGGCCGTCGGGGTCGACCAGCGAAGCATTGTTCAGGAAGTGGACGTTATCGACCGCGTGCGCCGCGTCGTGCATGGCCGACTCCAGCGCGCCGAATTCCCCGTCGTAGTACTCGTGGTTGCCCGGCACGTACACGACGGGCGCGGCGCCGTCGAACGTTTCCGCCGCCCAGCGCAGGCCGAGCGCATGGTTGTGGATGTCGCCCGCGAGGATCACCAGATCCGCGTTCGCGTGCGGGATCACTTCGGGCTCGTCGCTTTCGAGATGCAGGTCGGACAGAACGCGAATTTTCACGGACACGGCTCCTTCTTCAAGATCGATGCGCCGGATCTCAGCGTATCACCTTGCCGGCGTTCATCAGATTGAGCGGATCGAGCGCGGCCTTGAGCGTGCGCATCAGTTGAACCTCGACGGGTTGCTTGTAGTGCATCGCCTCGTCGATTTTCAGCTGCCCGAGGCCGTGTTCCGCGCTGATGCTGCCGCGATGCCGATGCACGCTGTCGTAGACGATCTGGCTGATCGATGTCTGATACTGCTTCAGAAACGCCCTGGCGTCGACACCTGCGGGTGCCTGGACGTTGTAATGCAGATTGCCGTCGCCGAGGTGGCCGAACGTCACCATGCGCGCGCCCGGCACGTGCTGCGCGATCGCCGCATCGGTTTCGTCGATGAAGTGGCCGATGCGCGAGATCGGCACGGCGATGTCGTGCTTGAGGTTCAATCCTTCCTCGGCCTGGGCGAGCGGAATATGTTCGCGCAGGTTCCAGAACGCCCGCGACTGGGCGATGTTTTCCGCGACGACCGCATCCTCGACGAGGCCTTCCTCGAGCGCATGTTCCATCAGCCGTTCGAAGAGGGCGCGCGCGTGTTCCTCGCTCTCGCTGTCGGACAGTTCGAGGAGCACGGCCTGCGCGTGCGGTTCGGCGAACGGATAGCGCATCTGCGGGAAATGCGTGCCGACGAGCCTCAGGCAGAAATCCGACATCAGTTCGAAGCCGGTCAGCAGGGGCCCGGCAAAGCGCTGCGCGAGCGCGAGAAAATCGAGCGCCGCATGCGGCGACGCAAGCGCCGCGAGCGCCGTGACGCGCGCCGCTGGTTGCGGATGCAGCTTCATGACGGCGGCGGTGATGATGCCGAGCGTGCCTTCGGCGCCGATGAAGAGGTCGCGCAGGTCGTAGCCGGTGTTGTCCTTGCGCAGGCCACGCAGGCCGTCCCAGAGTTCGCCCTGCGCGGTGACGATTTCGAGGCCGAGACACAGTTCGCGCGTGTTGCCGTAACGCAGCACGCCGGTGCCACCCGCGTTCGTCGCGAGATTGCCGCCGATCGTGCAGCTGCCCTCGGCCGCGAGGCTGAGCGGAAACAGCCGGCCGGCTTCCTGCGCGCGCGCCTGGACCTCGGCGAGCACGACGCCTGCTTCGACGGTGATCGTGTTGTTGTGCGGATCGATGTCGCGAATGCGGTTCAGGCGCTTCAGGCTCAGCACGGCCTGCTCGCCGCTGGCGTCGGGTGTCGCGCCGCCCGCGAGTCCGGTGTTGCCGCCTTGCGGGACGATCACGATGCGGTGTTCGACGGCAAGCCTGACGAGCGTCGCCACTTCCTCAGCCGACGACGGGCAGAGCACCGCGAGCGTCGCGCCGGTGTAGCGGCGACGCCAGTCGGTGACGTACGGCGCGGTGTCGTGCGGGTCCGTCAGGACGTGCGCGGCGCCAATGGCCGCGCGGCATGCGGCGACGAACGGGTGATGGCGGGAGGCTTCGGCGGGTTGGCTCATGATGGTCGGTCAGCGTGTGTTGCGGGCTTCGGTGCGTAGGGTGCCTGTCTTGCGTGCGAGGTGCGTGGGGTTCCTGTCTTGCGTGCGAGGCGCATGCGACCGGCACGCGCATTTCAGTTGGCGTTTCCGCGTGTGCCTGGTCGCAACTCAGACGGCGGCTTTCTTCGCGCGCTTCGCCGCGCGTTTGTAGGGCGCGACATAGCCGAGCGCGCAGACAAAGAAAACGCCCGCGAGCGCCGTTTCGAGCCAGCCGAGCCGTGCGCTCAGGCCCGCATCGGTCATGCCGCGCACGATGCCTTCCGCGAGATAGAGCAGCACCAGCATCGAAGCCCATTGCAACGTATACACGCGATGGCGCAGCACGCCGCCAAGCGCGAAACATAGCGGCACGGCCTTCAGCACGAGCGCCGAGCCACCGGGACGCAGCGGCGCAAGCCACCATTCCCACGCGATCGACAACGCGATCAGCGCGATCAACGTCGCCGACGCGCCGTGTGCGAAGCCGCGTCGCGCCGCAACGGGCGTGGTTAATGGCGTGGCCGTGGCACTGGCGGGCGGTACCTGCGGCGTGTTCATGGCTGGCCACTCAGCATCGAAGCCGCGCGGGCAACGCGTGTCCCCAGCGCGATCGCGAGCGTTTTTTCGTCGGCGGAAATACCCTGTTCGGCCGAGCCCGCGCGCGCGAAATGGGACGCGCCGTAGGGCGTGCCGCCCGTCTGCGTGGTGGTGAGCGTGCTCTCGGTGTACGGAATGCCGAGGATCATCATGCCGTGGTGAAGGAGCGGCAGCATCATGGAAAGCAGGGTGGTTTCCTGTCCGCCGTGCAGGCTGCCCGTCGACGTGAACACGCAGGCCGGCTTGCCCGCGAGCGCGCCGGAAAGCCACTGCGGCGTCGTGCCATCGAGGAAATATTTGAGCGAAGCGGCCATGTTGCCGAAGCGGGTGGGCGAACCGAGCGCGAGCCCGGCGCATTCCTCGAGATCGCGCAGTTCGACATACGGCGGCCCTTCGGTGGGAATGTCCGCCTGTGTCGCCTCGCAGACGGTCGAAACCGGCGGCACGGTACGCACGCGCGCCTGCATGCCCGGCACGCTGTCGATGCCGTGCGCGATCGCCAGCGCAAGCTCGCGCGTGGCGCCATGACGGCTGTAATAGAGCACAAGAATGTCTTTCATAGGCCTCGTCGGTGAACGGGTATTATAGGGGTTGGGTCCGCGCGCACGTTGCGCGGCGGGCGGTTTACCGCGCCGAAGGAGGTGCTTTTGTTGTCCAGAATGCGTGTCGATCTCGACGTGATCCGGCGTCTTGCGCAATTCGCCGCGCAACGCAGCAGCGAAGACCGTATTCCGCAGGTGGCCGGCAGTCTCACGTTCACGACGATGCTCGCGATTGTCCCGCTCGCGACGGTCGCGTTCGCGTTGTTCACCGCGTTCCCGATTTTTGCGTCGTTCCAGATGTCGCTGCAGGATTTCCTGGCCGACCATCTGATGCCCGCACAGATCAACAACCAGATCTTCAACTGGCTGAACGAATTTGCGTCGAAGGCCAAGGGCCTGACGACGATGGGCATGATCTTCCTGTTCCTCACGTCGGTGATGACGATGATGACGGTCGAATCCGCCTTCAACGTGATCTGGCGCGTGCGCAAGCCGCGACCCTTCGCGCAGCGCGTGCTGGTCTACTGGGCGATTCTCACGCTAAGCCCGCTCTTGATCGGTTTCAGCCTGTCGATTTCCTCCTATCTCTTCACGCAGTCGATGGCGTTCACGGGCGTGCAGCACATGCCGACCGTGATCGAATGGGCGCTGGCGGGCGCCGCGTTGCCGCTCACCGCGCTCGCGTTCACGATGCTGTACGTCTATCTGCCGAACTGCCGGGTCGAATGGCGCGACGCGGTGGTCGGCGGCCTGTGCGCCGCGCTCGCCTTCGAACTCGCGAAGCGCGGCTTTGGCTATTACATCCGGCGCATCCCCACGTACACGGCGGTCTACGGCGCGTTCGCCGCGCTGCCGATGTTCCTGCTCTGGATGTATCTCAGCTGGTTCGTCACGCTGGCGGGCGCGATGATCGCCTCGGCGTTGCCGGCTATCCGCACCGGCCAGTTCCACCGGCCGCAGTTTCCCGGCAGCGACCTGTTCGACGGTCTCGAACTGCTGGCACGGCTCTCGGAAGCGCGTGAAGCCGGCAAGCCGGGCTATACGATCCAGCAACTCGCACGCATGCTTCGTCGCAACATGGATACGACCATCCGTATCACGCGCGAACTCGAAAACCGCGAGTGGGTTGCGCACCTCGAGGAAAACGGCGCGCAGCCGCGCTTTCTGCTGGTCGCGAACCCGAACCAGATTACCGTTGCGCACCTGTTCGCGATGTTCGTCATCGACCGCCCGGAACTGGAGTACCAGTTGAATCTCGATTCGACGCGCGTGGATGGCGCATCGCTGCTCGCCGCGCTCGACAACGACAGGCTCGACATTTCGCTCGCCTCGCTGCTGGTGACGCGGGCCGCGGCACGCACGGCCGACGGCGCCGAGGACGACGCGCAACGGCGAGCGATGCCGCATCAGGCAGCGTAGTTCGGCGGCCGTCGCGACTACGGCCCGAACACAGGTTTGCCGCTCGCCATCCCGCTAAAGCGGGATTTTCCCGGTGCAGATGTCCTTGAACATCACCCAGTCGCCCATCAGGCTGTATATCGGATGGCGGAAGGTGGCGGGACGGTTCTTCTCGAAGAAGAAATGCCCGATCCACGCGCAGCCATAACCGCAGACGAGGGCGGCCGGCAGCCATACCCAGCCGCCGGTGGCGAGCGCCATCGCAAGAAAGCCGATCACGCCCAGCGAGCCCACGAAATGCAGCCGGCGCGACACCGGGTGACGATGCTCTTCCAGGTAGAACGGATAGAACTCCGCGAAACTCGCGAAGTGACCGGTATGAGTGGTATGCGCCATCATCGCCTCCGTTTCTTCCATGCCCGGCCGGTACACGCCGCGTGCGCCATGCACGTGCTGCCGGGTGACTGAATTCATTGTGCTGCTATCGGATCAAGGGCGCAACCTGGCCTTCCGGCCGATGGTGCGCGCCGGTGGGATTCGCTATCGTGGTGGCTGTCGGGCAGGTTCAGGTAGTCGTGGCGGGGCGGGATGCAAACGTGAAGAGGGCGTCGAGCGTTGCGTCAGGTTGCTCCGTCATCAGCGCATGCCCCGCGTCCAGCGTGACGGTGTCGACGGCGGTTCCGGCGGCCGCAAACGCGTCGGCGAGCGTCCGCGCGGCGCGTGGCGGCGTCATGGCGTCGCGCTGGCCGACGATCAACCGCACGGGGCATCGCACCTGCGCGGCGCGCGCGATGCCTTCGGTATAAGCGTTGCAGGCGCTGAAGTCCGCATGAAAGAGGCGGGGTTCGCCGGTGGCGGCAACGCGCTCCATCAGCCGCTGGTTCATGCCGTGCAGCCAGAAGCCCGGGCCTGGGCACGACGGCTTGGCGGCGATGGTCGAGTGCGACCACTGGTTGACCATCGCGATGGCGTCGGGCTCGCGGTTCGCGGCCGCGTCGAGCAGCGCGTCAGAAACGGCCATGGGCGCGGCGGTGGCGAGCAGCGCGAGATGGGTCGCGCGCTCGGGGTAACGCGCGGCGAAATCGAGCGCGATGAGCGAGCCCATGCTGTGGCCCGCGCAGAACGCGCGCGCGACACCCGCCGCGTCGAGCAGCGCGGCCAGCCAGTCGGCCATCGCGCCGATGTCGCGCAACGCGGGCCCGCGGCTGCGGTGATGCCCCGGCAGGTCGACCGCGAGCACGCCGAAGCCGTGGTGCGCGAAGTAGCGGGTCTGCAGCGCCCATACGCTGTGGTCGTGTTCGGCGCCGTGAATGAACACGGCTGTCGGGAGCGCCGGATCGAACGGCTTGCCGCCGGTGTAGGCGTACGCGGACTGGCCGTGAACGTCGAGAATCATGCGGACTCCTTGCGCGCGCCGCCTTCCCTGGGTGCGGTGCCCTTCGCGGCGCCCGTGCCGGCGGATTTCTGCGATGCCTTCAGCGCGCGCTTGAGGTCGTCGATCAGGTCGTCGGGATCTTCCAGGCCGATCGACAGCCGGATCGTGCCTTCGGCGATTCCGGCGGCGGCCAGCGCGGCGGCGTCCATGCGGAAATGCGTCGTCGACGCGGGATGGATGACGAGCGAGCGCGCGTCGCCGACGTTCGCGAGGTGCGAGAAAAGGGATAGCGCTTCGATGAACCGGCGCCCGGCGGCGCGGTCGCCCTGCAGGTTGAAGCTGAATACCGCGCCCGCGCCACGCGGCAAAAGACGCTTCGCGAGCGCGTGATCCGGATGCGATTCCAGTTCCGGATACGCGACGGATTGCACGGCGGCGTGGCTGGCCAGAAACGCGACCACCTTGCGCGTGTTCGCGACGTGGCGCTCCATGCGCAGCGGCAGCGTCTCGATGCCCTGCAACAGCTGCCAGGCGGCCTGCGGATGCAGGCACGCGCCGAAGTCGCGCAGGCCCTCGCGGCGGGCCCGCAGCAGGAACGGCGCGACGGTGCTTTCCTCGGCGAACACCATGCCGTGAAAGCCCTCGTACGGTTCGGTCATTTCGGGAAAGCGTCCGGACGCCTCGAAGTCGAATGTGCCGCCATCGACCAGCACGCCGCCGATCGTCGTGCCGTGTCCGCCGAGAAACTTGGTCGCCGAGTGGTAGACGTAGTCGGCGCCGAGGTCGAACGGCTTGATGAGGTACGGCGTCGTGAACGTCGAATCGACGAGCAACGGCACGCGGTGCGCATGGGCAATGCCCGCGACCGCGGCGATATCCAGCACGTCGAGGCCCGGGTTGCCGAGCGTTTCGCCGAACAGCAGCCGCGTATTGGGGCGTAGCGCGCTGCGCCAGGCGTCGAGGTCGCCCGGTTTGACGAACGTCGTCTCGATGCCGAAACGCCGCAGCGTGTAGTGCAGCAGGTTGTGCGAGCCGCCGTAAAGCGCGCTGGATGCCACGATGTGGGAGCCGGCGCCCATCAGCGTGACGATCGCAAGGTGCAGGGCGGCCTGGCCGCTGGCGGTGCCGATCGCGCCGGCACCGTTCTCCAGCGCGGCGACGCGCTCCTCGAAGACGGCGACGGTCGGGTTCGACATCCGCGAATACACGTGGCCGGCGCGCTCCATGTTGAAGAGCGATGCGGCGTGGTCGGCGTCGCGGAACGAAAACGAGGTGGTCTGGTAGATCGGCGTGGCGCGGGCGCCGGTCGTCGGGTCGGGAGCAGCGCCGGCGTGCAGCGCAAGCGTGTCGAAACGGTTGGCGGACATCGTGAGCGGCGGAGCCACGGCGGGCCCGGCGAAGGATGAAAGTGGGGGCCATCGTATCACCGGGGCCCGGGCGCGTCCGCATGCGGTTTGCCCGCTTTCCTTTTGCACCCCTTTCCGCTAGGATCGAAAGTCAGTCAGGCTTTAAGGCATCACAGGAGACAATCATGCGAGTCAGCGACATCCTCAAGGTCAAGGGCAACACGCTTTTCACCGTCACGCCCGATACCGCGCTGAGCGAAGCAGTCAACACCATGGCCGAGCACGACATTGGCTCGCTGGTCGTCATGGAATACGGCGATCTGGTCGGCATGCTGACCTTCCGCGAAATCATCCTGACGCTGCGCCAGAATGGTGGCAGCGTCGGCACGTCGACGATCCGCAAGATCATGGACGACCATCCGCTCACCTGCACGCCGGAAACGGATGTGAACGAAGTTCGCCGCATGATGCTCGAGCATCACGTTCGCTACCTGCCCGTGATGGAAAGTCGCACGCTGATGGGCGTGATCTCGTTCTACGACGTCGCGAGGGCGGTCGTCGAGGAACAGGGTTTCGAAAATCGCATGCTGAAGGCGTATATCCGCGACTGGCCCGAGCAGGAGCCGGAACAGACGCGTTGAGCGCTCGCCGGAGCGGACAGGGCAGAGCGCCGTCCGCGTTCAATGCGTCGCTGCGGTAAAGATGGAACCTGAGCAGAAAGCGCGCGCGAAAGCGTGCGCTTTTTTTGTGTCCGCGCGGGGCGCCCGTCGCCCTTGCTTCACGTCCTGATCACCGTTTTCATGAACGATCGCCCATTGCCCGGAGTCCGTCGCGCCAGCCGTCCTGGCGGGGAACACGAATCGCAGTTCCGCCTGTTGCGGGAGCGCCGCTTCGCGCCGTTTTTCTGGACGCAGTTTCTCGGTGCGATGAACGACAACGTCTTCAAGATCGGCTTCTCGTCGCTGGTCACGTTTCAGACCGCGCGGTTTTCGGGTGTCGACGCGAAGACGGCCGCCTTTCTGATTGCCGCCGTGTTTATCCTGCCGTTTGTCCTGTTCTCGGCCACCTCGGGCCAGATCGCCGACAAGTACGACAAGGCGATGCTCACGCGTTTCGTGAAGACGTTCGAGATCGGCGTGATGCTGATCGGCGGGGCGGGATTCGTGCTTCACAGCGCGGCGCTGCTGTATGTCTGCACGTTCCTGATGGGCGTCCATTCCACGCTGTTCGGGCCGGTGAAATACGCGTATCTGCCGCAGCATCTGTCGAAGCAGGAGCTCGTCGGCGGCAACGGGATGGTCGAGATGGGCACGTTCGTCGCGATCCTGATCGGAACGATCGTCGGTGGAGCGGCAGCCGGCTTTGTCGAATACGGCGCCATGGTGCTCGCGTGCGGGTGCGTGGCGATTGCACTGATCGGGCGGCTCGTGTCGGGTGCCGTGCCGGAGTCGGCCGCGCCGCATCCGGAGCTGCGCATCAACTGGAATCCGGTCAGCGAAACGTGGCGCAATCTGAAACTCGCCCGCGAAAACCGCACGGTGTTCCTGAGCCTGCTCGGCATTTCGTGGTTGTGGTTCGTCGGCGCCACGTTCCTGTCGTCGTTTTTCACCTTCGCGAAGGACGTGCTCTCGGCGAACCCGGATGTCGTCACGGTGTTGCTCGGCACGTTTTCGATCGGCATCGGCACCGGCTCGCTGCTGTGCGAACGGCTGTCGAGACGCCGCATCGAAATCGGCCTCGTGCCACCCGGCTCGATCGGCATGAGCGTGTTCGCCATCGACCTGTACTTCGCGAGCCACGCGCTTCCACCGGCCACGCATCTGCTCACGGTCGGCGAGTTTCTTTCGCTGCCGCCGCACTGGCGTATCCTCGCGGACCTTTTCCTGCTCGCGATGTTCGGCGGCTTCTACAGCGTGCCGCTCTACGCACTGATCCAGAGCCGCTGCCAGCCCGGCCATCGCGCGCGCATCATCGCGGCGAACAATATCCTGAATTCGCTGTTCATGATCGTGTCGTCGCTGATGGCGGTTGCGCTGGGCGCGGCGGGCGTCGGCATTCCTGGCCTCTTTCTCGTGACGGCGATACTCAATATCGTCGTCGCCACGTATATCTATTCGCTGGTGCCGGAGTTTCTGCTGCGCTTTGTCGCGTGGCTGCTGGTCCACACGTTTTATCGCATCCGCCTCGTGCATGCCGAACGTATCCCCGAAGAGGGCGGCGCGGTGCTCGTGTGCAATCACGTGAGCTATGTCGATGCGGTCGTCATCATGGCCGAGAGCCCGCGGCCGATCCGTTTCGTGATGGATTACCGGATTTTCCGCTCGCCGTTCGCCGGCTGGCTGTTTCGTCAGGCGAAGGCAATCCCGATCGCACCCGCGCACGAGAACCCGGAGATGCTCACGCGTGCCTACGAGGCCTGTGCGAAAGCGCTCGCCGAAGGCGATCTGGTGTGCATCTTCCCCGAAGGCAAGCTGACCCGTACGGGCGATCTGAATCCATTCCGGCACGGCGTGAGCGAAATCATCCAGCGCACGCCGGTTCCGGTCATCCCGATGGCGTTGCGCGGGCTGTGGGGCAGCGTGTTTTCGCGGCACGAGTCCGCGCACCTGCCGCGGCCAGTTCGCAAGGGCATGATGAGCCGTCTGACGCTCGCGGTCGGCGAACCGCTCGATCCGGCCACCGTGACGCCGGAAGGCTTGCAGCAGATCGTGACTGAGTTGCGCGGCGCGCGTAAATAGCCGCGGCGCCACGGTCGTCGGGTTAGCGTGGCCTTACGGCCCGGTCCGGGTACGCGTTTCCTGATGGTCGCGGGCGTTCGCCCACGGCCCGCGCCGCTCGCCGGAGGGCGCGTACGGGCGGACGGGCTGGCATAATAGCGGCTTCCCCGCCTTTCTTTGGACGACGCTCATGTCCGGCAACACCCTTGGTACGCTTTTCACCGTCACGACCTTTGGCGAATCGCATGGTCCGGCAATCGGCTGTGTCATCGATGGCTGTCCGCCGGGAATGGCCCTGACGGAAGCCGACATCCAGTTCGAACTCGATCGCCGCAAGCCGGGCACGTCGCGCCACGTGACGCAGCGCCAGGAAGAGGACAAGGTCGAGATTCTCTCGGGCGTCTTCGAAGGCACGACCACCGGCGCGCCGATCGCGCTCCTGATCCGCAACACGGACCAGCGCAGCAAGGATTACGGCAACATCGCCGATACGTTCCGGCCGGGGCACGCCGATTACACCTACTGGCAGAAATACGGCATCCGCGACTATCGCGGCGGTGGCCGTTCGTCGGCGCGTCTGACGGCGCCGGCGGTCGCGGCGGGTGCGGTCGCGAAGAAATGGCTGCGCGAGCGCTTCGGCACCGAGATTCGCGGCTACATGAGCGCGCTGGGTGAGATCGACGTGCCGTTCGTCGACTGGTCGCATGTGCGCGAGAATCCGTTCTTCGCGCCGAACGCCGACATCGTGCCGCGGCTCGAAGCATATATGGACGCGCTGCGCAAGGATGGCGACTCGATCGGCGCGCGTATCAACGTGGTGGCATCAGGCGTGCCGGTGGGCCTCGGCGAACCGCTCTTCGACCGTTTCGACGCCGACATCGCACACGCGATGATGGGCATCAACGCGGTGAAGGGCGTGGAGATCGGCGCGGGCTTCGCGAGCGTCGCGCAGCGCGGCTCGGTGCATGGGGACGAACTGACACCGGAAGGCTTCGTCGGCAATCATGCGGGCGGCGTGCTCGGCGGTATTTCGACCGGGCAGGACGTGACGGTTTCGATCGCGATCAAGCCGACGTCGAGTATTCGTACGCCGCGTCGCTCGATCGACAAGGCCGGGCAACCGGCTGTCGTCGAAACGTTCGGGCGTCATGATCCGTGCGTCGGCATCCGCGCGACGCCGATCGCCGAGGCGATGCTCGCGCTGGTGATGATCGATCACGCGCTGCGGCATCGCGCGCAATGTGGCGACGTCGTCGTCACCACGCCGAAGATCGCGGCAAGCGCGCCTTGAGGCGCTGACGTCGGCTCGCGCTGCACAGCGCTTTCGTACGGCGAATGATGCAGGCGCCGTAAAACACAAAGCCCCGCGACCGAGCGGGGCTTTTTACTGCATCACGGCGCAGCTGGATCACATATTCGGATAATTAGGCCCGCCACCGCCTTCGGGCGTGACCCAGACGATGTTCTGCGTCGGGTCCTTGATGTCGCACGTCTTGCAATGCACGCAGTTCTGCGCGTTGATCACGAGCCGCTCGCTGTTGTCGTCGTTCTTCACGAACTCATACACCGCCGCCGGGCAGTAACGCGCTTCCGGGCCCGCGTACGTCGCCAGATTCACGTTCACCGGCACCGACGGATCTTTCAGCGTCAGATGTGCCGGCTGGTTCTCCTCGTGATTCGTGTTCGAGATGAACACCGACGACAGACGGTCGAACGTCAGCTTGCCGTCCGGCTTCGGATACACGATCGGCTTGCACTGTGACGCGGGCTTGAGCATCTCGTGATCGGAATGCTGATGATGCAGCGTCCACGGCACGTTGCCGCCCAGCACCTTCTGCTCGAGCCCCACCATCAGCGTGCCCAGATACAGGCCCTTGCTCATCCACTGCTTGAAGTTGCGCGCACGGTACAGCTCGGTGTGCAGCCACGACGTCCTGAACGCTTCCGGGTATGCCGCGAGTTCATCGGCCTGACGGCCGGCCTGGACCGCGTCGAACGCGGCGTCGGCGGCCAGCATCCCGGTCTTGATCGCGGCATGCGAGCCCTTGATGCGCGAGGCGTTCAGGAAGCCCGCATCGTCGCCGACCAGCGCGCCGCCCGGGAATACCAGCTTCGGCAGCGACAGCAGGCCGCCGGCGGTGATCGCCCGCGCGCCATATGAAACACGCTTGCCGCCTTCGAGAAATGCGCGGATCGCCGGGTGAGTCTTGTAGCGCTGGAACTCCTCGAACGGCGACAGATACGGATTCGAATAACCGAGCCCGACGACAAAACCCACCATCACCTGATTGTTGTCGATGTGATAGAGGAACGAGCCGCCGTACGTGTCGTTTTGCAGAGGCCAGCCGGCGGTGTGGATCACGAGCCCCGGCTTGTGCTTCGCCGGATCGATTTCCCACAGTTCCTTGATGCCGATGCCGTAGACCTGCGGGTCGACGCCGTCGCGCAGCCTGAATTTGTCGTTGAGCTGGCGCCCCAGGTGCCCACGCGCGCCTTCGCAGAAGAGGGTGTACTTCGCGTGCAGCTCCATGCCGAGCTGGAAGTTTTCGGTCGGCTCGCCGTCCTTGCCAATGCCCAGATTACCGGTGGCGACGCCCTTGACCGAGCCGTCGTCGTTGTAGAGGATTTCGGCGGCCGGAAAGCCCGGGAAGATCTCGACGCCCAGCGCCTCGGCCTGCTGGCCCAGCCAGCGCGTGACGTTCGCGAGGCTGATCACATAGTTGCCGTGATTCTTGAAGTTATCCGGCAGCGCCCAGTTCGGCACTGATTTCGCGCTGGTTTCGGACAGGAACAGGAAGCGGTCTTCGGTTACCTCGACGTCGAGCGGCGCGCCTTTTTCCTTCCAGTCGGGGATCAGTTCGGTGAGCGCGCGGGGGTCCATCACCGCGCCCGAAAGAATGTGGGCACCGACCTCCGAGCCTTTCTCCAGCACGCACACGCCGATTTCGACGCCTGCCTCCTGCGCGCGCTGCTTCAGACGGATCGCCGCGGACAGCCCCGCGGGCCCGCCGCCGACGATCACCACGTCATATTCCATCGACTCGCGCGGGCCGTACTGTTCAATGAGACTTGCGGGGGTCATTGATGCTCCTCTTACCGTTAGAATGCTTTTTTCGGGATCGTATTGTCCGGGAAGGACCTGGACGCCGCAACCCGAGTCGTCTACATTAGCACGACCGTTCTATTTTTGTGATACGGTTTAACCCTTCTTCGCGGATGCCTGGTTCAGGCAGCCGCCGCATCAACCGAACTCAATAAAGGAACGACAATGGGCCGTTCGATCAATCTGGAAGGCAAGGTCGCGCTGATTACCGGCGCGTCGAGCGGGCTGGGCAAGCGCTTCGCGCAGGTGCTGTCGCAGGCGGGCGCGAAGGTCGTGCTGGCAAGCCGCCGCACCGAGCGCCTGAAGGAGCTGCGCGCCGAAATCGAGGCTTCCGGTGGCGCGGCGCACGTCGTTTCGCTGGACGTGACCGATTACCAGAGCATCAAGTCGGCGGTGGCGCACGCCGAGACGGAAGCCGGCACCATCGACATTCTCATCAACAACTCGGGCGTCTCGACCACCCAGAAGCTCTCCGAAGTCACGCCAGCCGACTTCGAATACGTGTTCGACACGAATACCCGCGGCGCATTCTTCGTCGCGCAGGAAGTGGCCAAGCGGATGATGATGCGCGGCAGCGGCGGCGCGCAGAAACCGGCGTACCGCATCATTAATATCGCTTCGGTGGCCGGGTTGCGGGTGCTGCCGCAGATCGGCCTGTACTCGATGAGCAAGGCCGCGGTCGTCCACATGACCAAATCGATGGCGCTGGAGTGGGGCCGTCATGGCATCAACGTGAACGCGATCTGCCCGGGCTATATCGACACGGAAATCAATCACCATCACTGGTCGACGGAGCAGGGGCAGAAGCTGGTCTCCATGCTGCCGCGGCATCGCGTCGGCAAGCCGGAAGACCTGGACGGCCTGCTTCTGCTGCTCGCGGCCGACGAATCGCAGTTCATCAACGGCTCGATCATTACCGCCGACGACGGCTTCGGCCTTGCCTGAGCGTTCTTTATAGGCGCGGCGGCCGGGTGGTCCACGAACCGCTCCCGGCCCTCGCGCGGATTCTGTTTCAACCTGCAGAAGAAGTACGATGAGCGAACACCACGCCGTTTTTGAGATGTCCATGCCGATCCGTTGGGGCGACATGGACGCGTTTGGCCATGTGAACAACACGGTCTATTTCCGTTACATGGAGCAGGTGCGTATTTCCTGGTTCGAGGTGCTCGGCATCGCCGGCGGCAACGGCGAAGGGCAGGGGCCTGTTATCGTCAACGCATCGATGGAGTTTCTGAAGCAGCTTCACTATCCCGGCGATGTGATCGGTCGCATGTCGGTCGGCACGCCCGGGCGCAGCAGCTTCGACACCGCTTTCAAGCTGACCCGTGCCGACGACCCCGACACCGTCTATGCACGCGGCGCCGCGCGCTGCGTGTGGATCGACTACGCGGCGGGCAAATCCGTGCCGATTCCTGATCTGTTGCGCTCGACGATCGAGCACGCCACGCTCGTGAAGGCGGCCTGAACGGTTTGTTGTGCTGTGGGCACGGCGCCCCCGACCGGGAGCCGGCCTCTGACATCGCCGCCCCGACACGCACGGCACCCGCACGCAGGCCTCAATGTCCGAGCAGCCGTTGCAGCAGTTCGGTGGCGTTGCCGGTGTCGTACTTGCGCATCAGGCGCGACCGGTAGACGTCGACCGTCCGCGAGCTGATATCCAGCGCCCGCCCAATCTGCTTGCTCGTCTTGCCTGTCACCAGTTGCGCGGCGATTTCCCGTTCGCGCGGCGTCAGTTCGACCGCGACCCGCCGCGTCGCGCTGAGATCCTCGAACGTCCACACGCCCACTGCATGCGGCTCGGTGCGCTCGAGCGAGCGTCCAGTCACGTGGCACCAGAACAGTTCGCCGCCCGCGCGCTTCATGATGCGATCGTCGGCGTAGCTGCCCTGCGCGGTCATGATCGACTGAATGCGCTCGCCGATGCGCTCGAATTCATCCGGCGACGGGTACAGCACCTGAAAAGACTGTCCAATCAGCGATTCGCGCGGACAGCGGAAAATCGACGCCAGCTGCTCGTTGCAGTCCTCGATGATCCGCTCGCGCGAAAGCACGAGCCCGATCGGCGCGAGATGAAAGGCGGTTTGATAATCCAGTGCGGGCATAAGGTGCGCGGGTGAAGCCTGAAGCGGCGGGATACGGTGACAAATACTTATGTACTTTTGCGTATTGTGCCGCATGGGCGCGCCATCGTACCCTTTCGAACAGATCAACAGGTGGCGAAGTCACCGCTGAACCGGACGATGGCACGGCGGCGTCGTATGATTCACGGGTATCGCACCGATCCGGATTTCGGAATTCCAATCGAGGAAGGGACAAACTGATGAACAAGGTCTATCCAGGCGCGGCCGACGCGCTTAAAGACATCGTCAAGGACGGGCAGACATTCGCCGTCGGTGGCTTTGGCCTGTGCGGCATTCCCGAAGCGCTGATCGCCGCGCTGCGCGACACCGGCGCTAAGGGCCTCACGTGTATCAGCAACAATGCGGGCGTCGACGGTTTCGGCCTTGGCCTGCTGCTGGAAACGCGCCAGATCAAAAAGATGATCTCGTCGTACGTCGGCGAGAACAAGGAGTTCGAGCGGCAATTTCTCGCCGGCGAACTCGAACTCGAATTCACGCCGCAAGGCACGCTTGCCGAGAAGCTGCGCGCGGGCGGCTCGGGCATTCCTGCGTTCTTCACGAATACCGGCTACGGCACGCTGATCGCCGAAGGCAAGGAAACGCGCCAGTTCGGCGAAAACCACTACGTGCTCGAACATTCGCTGACCGCCGACGTCGCGCTCGTGAAGGCGTGGAAGGCCGACAAGTCCGGCAACCTGATCTATCGCCGCACGGCGCGCAACTTCAACCCGATGTGCGCGATGGCCGGCAAGATCACCGTCGTGGAAGTCGAGGAAATCGTGGAAACCGGCGAACTCGATCCGGACGCGATTCATACGCCGGGCATTTTCGTGCAGCGCATCGTGCTGAACGCGCATCCGGAAAAACGTATCGAACAACGCATCGTCCGCGCGAAAGGAGACTGATCATGGCATGGAATCGTGACGAAATGGCCGCGCGCGCGGCGAAGGAACTGCAGGACGGCTTTTACGTGAACCTCGGCATCGGCCTGCCGACGCTGGTGGCGAACCACGTGCCGAAGGGCGTCGAAGTGTGGCTGCAATCGGAAAACGGCCTGCTCGGCATCGGCCCGTCGCCGACCGAAGAAGAAGTGGACGCCGACCTGATCAACGCCGGCAAGCAGACGGTTACGACGCTGCCGGGCTCGTCGATTTTCTCGTCGGCGGATTCGTTCGCGATGATTCGCGGCGGCCACATCAACCTGGCGATTCTCGGCGCGATGCAGATCAGCAAGAAGGGCGATCTGGCCAACTGGATGATCCCGGGCAAGATGATCAAGGGCATGGGCGGCGCGATGGATCTGGTCGCGGGCGTCAAGCGCGTGGTCGTGCTGATGGAACACGTCGCGAAGGGCGACCAGCACAAGATCCTCGAAGAATGTTCGCTGCCGCTGACGGGCGTGGGCGTCGTCGACCGGATCATCACGGACCTGGGCGTGATCGACGTCACGGACGACGGCCTGAAGGTGGTCGAACTGGCGCCGGGCGTGAGCGTGGATGAAATCAGGGCGAAGACGGGCGCGCCGCTCGATGTGAGCGCGGTGGGCTGACGGGCGCGGTTTCGGGCACAGACATCGGGGCGGCATCGGCTCGATGCGTCTCCATGTTGATAAAGACGGGCGGAACGTGAGTTCCGCCCGTTTCTTTTTGGGTTCAGTGTGAGCCAGCCCGGAGTGACGCGGGGTGTGGCTCTCGTAGACCGTTCGGCCAGGGGGCGGACGCGCGGCAAAGCGGTTTACAATCGGTTGCATGTCGAGCGGTTGTCTGAGGCTGCATATCAGGCACGCTGCATTCTCTTCCGGAACAACGGCCGCGCCCCGGCCAGGAGACTCACCGATGACGACCGCCACACCTTTCGCGTCACCTCGCCAGCATGAAGTGCAGTGCATAAGCCCGGGTGGCCTGCATCGTGTCGCGTACACCGAGTGGGGCGATCCGGCCAATCCGCGCGTGCTGCTGTGCGTGCATGGCCTCACGCGAACGGGGCGCGATTTCGACCGGCTCGCGGCTGCGTTCGCCGATACGTATCGCGTGGTGTGCCCGGACGTGGTGGGCCGGGGGTTGTCCTCATGGCTTTCCGACCCCAACTACTATGCCGTGCCGCAGTACGTCAGCGACATGATCACGCTGATCGCGCGGCTCGATGTGCAATCGGTCGACTGGTTCGGCACGTCGATGGGCGGCCTGATTGGCATGGCGCTGGCGGGCGTGCCGGATTCGCCGGTCCGCAGGATGCTGGTCAACGACGTGGGGCCGCATGTCGAGCCGGTGGCGCTCTCGCGCATCGGTGACTATCTCGGCAAGCCGGCGCGTTTCGAGGCCTTGCAGCAGGGTATCGATTACGCTGCGCTGCTCGCGGCGTCGTTCGGACCGCTCACGCCCGATGAGTGGCGCGAGATCAATACCCCGTTGCTGCACGAGCGCGATGGCGCGTGGCAGCTTCGCTACGATCCGCGCATCGCGCAGCCGTTTGCCGCTGCAACGCCAGAAATGACAGCGCTGGGCGAAGCCGCGCTGTGGCGTTCGCTGGCGGCGACCGAAGGTCCGGTGCTCGTGGTTCGCGGGGAGTTGTCCGATCTGCTTTCGCGTGAAACAGTCGAAAAAATGATCGGGCAGGGGCGCGCTGTATCGAGCGTCGAAATCCCGGGCGTCGGACATGCACCCGCTTTCCTCGCAGACGAGCAGATTGACATCGCGCGGCGCTTCTTCATCGGCGAAACATCAGGCGCGTCATAATATTGGGTTGCGCGCCGCGGTTTGCCCAACCGGTTATCTTCAACCTCAATCACAGGATTTTTCATGGCAGTCATTCGTCACCACGTTGGCCCGCGTCTTTCGGAAACCGCTGTGCATAACGGTACCGTCTACCTCGCCGGCCAGATCGCCGAAGACACGAACCAGGACATCGCCGGCCAGACACGCGAAGTGCTGGGCCACATCGACCGCCTGCTCGCCGAGGTGAACAGCGACAAGTCGCATCTGCTGTCCGTGCAGATTTACATCTCCGACATGGCTCACTTCGCCGGCATGAACGCCGTGTGGGATACGTGGGTTGCCGCCGACGCCACGCCGCCGCGCGCAACGGTCGAAGCGAAGCTGGCGAACCCGGCATGCCTCATCGAGGTCGTCGTCGTGGCCGCGCAGCGTAGCTGATCGAATCCAGCAACTGTTTTTCGTCACGCCTGGTTTTTCCGGCGAAGCACCGCATCATGAATACCGATACCGTCACGACCGTTTCGAACCCCTTGCCGTCTTTTGACGAAGCGATGGCGTTCGTGCGCGAGCACGCGGGCGAGGTGCGGCTTTCGTCGGGCGAACTGCTGGCGGATCACGCCGCGGGCACGGCGGCGCTCATGCGCACGCTCAACGTGGATCCGCCGGCGGTGCTGGCGGCGGCGCTGTTCGCGCTAACCCCGCATCTGAAGGATCCGGAGCAGATCATCGCCGGGCGCTTCGGCGACGAGGTCGCGCAACTGGTAAGCGACGTCCGCAAGCTGTTGCGGCTGGGCACGGTGAGCCTGCGTGCCGCGCAGAACGCGCTGCCCGATACGGGGCGCGACGCGCAGGCCGCGCGGCGCGCGCAGGTCGAGGCGCTGCGCAAGATGCTGCTCGCGTTCGCGCAGGACATCCGCGTCGTGCTGATCAGGCTCGCGTCGCGCGTGCAGTCGTTGCGGTATTACGCGGCAGCGAAGATCACGCTTTCGCCGGACGTCGCGCGCGAGACGCTCGACATCTACGCGCCGCTCGCCAACCGGCTCGGCATCTGGCAGCTGAAATGGGAACTCGAGGATCTCGCGTTCCGCTTCGAGGAGCCCGAGACCTACAAGCGCATCGCGAAGCTGCTCGACGAGAAGCGCATCGAGCGCGAGGCTTACGTTGAGGAGGCGATCGCGCGTCTGCAACACGAACTGGCGGCCGCGCATATCCGCGCTGAAGTGAGTGGCCGGCCGAAACACATCTATAGCATCTGGCGCAAGATGCACGGCAAGGAGCTCGATTTCTCGGAGCTGTATGACGTGCGCGCGTTTCGCGTCATCGTGCCGGACATCAAGGATTGCTACACGGTTCTGGGTATCGTGCACAACCTGTGGCAACCGGTTCCCAAAGAGTTCGACGATTACATCTCGCGCCCGAAGCCGAACGGCTACAAGTCGCTTCACACCGTCGTGATCGGCGACGACGGCCGGGCGTTCGAAGTGCAGATCCGTACGCAGGAGATGCACCAGTTCGCCGAGTACGGCGTCGCGGCGCACTGGCGTTACAAGGAAGCGGGCACGCGCGGCTACGGCGGCCA
Source organism: Paraburkholderia sartisoli (assembly GCF_900107685.1). Lineage (GTDB taxonomy): Bacteria > Pseudomonadota > Gammaproteobacteria > Burkholderiales > Burkholderiaceae > Paraburkholderia > Paraburkholderia sartisoli. The sequence goes on from NZ_FNRQ01000001.1 coordinate 1,009,302, forward strand.
GTTCAGCGCAAGCGAGAAGTACGACGAGAAGATCGCGTGGCTGCGCCAGCTGCTCGCGTGGAAAGACGACGTCTCCGAGGGCGAGCACGGCGGCAGGCCCGCGGCCCAGCCCTGGGAGCAGTTGCGCCAGGCGACGCTCGACGATGACCAGATCTACGTGCTCACGCCGCAGGCGCGCGTGATTCCGTTGCCGCAAGGCGCGACGCCCGTCGACTTCGCGTATCACCTGCACAGCGAGCTGGGCCATCGGTGCCGCGGCGCGCGCGTCGATGGCGCGATGGTGCCGCTCAACACGCCGCTGCAGAACGGGCAGACCGTCGAAATCGTATCGGTGAAGGAGGGTGGACCGTCGCGCGACTGGCTCAATCCGCAGCTCGGCTATCTGCGCAGTTCGCGCGCGCGTCAGAAAGTGCGCGCGTGGTTCAACGCGGTCGACCTGCAGGAGAACATGTCGACCGGCCGGGCGATGATCGAAAAGACGTTGCAGCGCGAAGGCAAGACCTCGGTCAATCTCGATCAGCTTGCTGCGAAGCTCGGCTTCAAGACAACCGACGACCTCTTCTGGGTGGTGGGCAAGGAAGAGTTCAGCCTGCGTCTCGTCGAGCAGGCGCTGCACGATGCGCCGCCACCCGAACCGGTCGTCGAGGCGCCCGAGCAGTTCGAGAAGCGCAGCAGCGGTGCGAGTGTCGCGCATGGCGCATCGACGGGCGTGCTGGTTGTCGGCGTCGACGCGCTGCTCACGCAGCTCGCACGCTGTTGCCGTCCGGCGCCGCCTGATGTCATTAGCGGATTCGTCACGCGCGGCAAGGGCATGTCGATTCATCGCAGCAATTGCCCGACGTTTCTGCGCATGGCGGAACGTGCGCCGGAACGCGTGCTCGAGACAGCATGGTCCGCCGACGTGATGAGCGGCCATGGCCGCTCGGTGTATCCGGTCGACCTCACGATCGAGGCGTCGGACCGGCAAGGCCTGCTGCGCGACATCTCCGAAATTTTCGCGCGCGAGAAGATGAACGTGATTGGCGTGAAGACGCAGACGCGGCGTAACGCGGCGTTCATGCAGTTCACCGTCGAGGTGTCGAGCGCCGCGCAGATTCAGCGCGCGTGTGCGTTGCTCGGCGAGGTGACGGGCGTCGTTCGTGCGTCGCGCAAGGGTTGAGAAATGGGTCGTTTGGACACGTCGATATGCGCTGTCAGGATTTTTAATGTCACCGCATAAAAGTGCTTGCCAAGCTTCGAGGGGCTCCATATAATCTCGTTTCTTCAGGCTCGTAGCTCAGCTGGTTAGAGCACCACCTTGACATGGTGGGGGTCGTTGGTTCGAGTCCAATCGAGCCTACCAACGAAAAGAAACTCTGGTTCGCCGGGGTTTTGTAGCAAGCGGCAACAAGCGCTTCGGCGCATAAGGCGAATACGGTTATGACACCGCGAACGTTGACCGGGATCACTTCGGATCGGCGCTAGTCGAGGACCAGGTTTGCCGTTGCAGTTAGCTGGAAATGTGAATGCGGCCCCTCGAAAGCGGGGCCGCATTTTTTTTCGCTTTTTTTGGTTTTCTCGCCTGATCGCGGCATGTGCCGCGGATCGGCCTCACGGAGAACACAATGGTTTCGATACGTCTGCCTGACGGTTCTGTTCGACAGTACGAGCATCCGGTAACGGTGGCTGAGGTCGCGGCGTCGATCGGCGCGGGTCTCGCGAAAGCCGCGCTCGGCGGCAAGGTCGATGGCGAGCTGGTCGATACGTCTTCGCTGATCGATCACGACGCGTCGCTCGCGATCGTCACCGAAAAGGACGCGGACGGCCTCGACATCATTCGTCACTCCACCGCTCACCTGCTCGCGTACGCGGTTAAAGACCTGTATCCGGAAGCGCAGGTGACGATCGGGCCGGTCATCGACAACGGCTTCTACTACGACTTCGCGTACAACCGTCCCTTCACGCCGGAAGATCTCGAGAAGATCGAAAAGCGCATGCAGGAACTCGCGAAGAAAGACGAGCCCGTTACGCGTCGCGTCGTGTCGCGTGATGAAGCGGTCGATTACTTCAAGAGCATCGGCGAGAAGTACAAGGCTGAGATCATCGAGTCGATTCCCGCGACCGACGAAATCAAGCTCTACTCGCACGGCGGTTTCACCGATCTGTGCCGCGGTCCGCACGTGCCGTCCACCGGCAAGCTGAAAGTCTTCAAGCTGATGAAGGTCGCGGGCGCCTACTGGCGCGGCGATTCGAAGAACGAACAGCTGCAGCGCATCTACGGCACGGCCTGGACGAAGAAGGAAGATCAGGAAGCGTACCTGCACATGCTCGAAGAGGCCGAGAAGCGCGATCACCGCAAGCTCGGCAAGCAGCTCGATCTTTTCCACATGCAGGACGAGTCGCCGGGCATGGTGTTCTGGCACCCGCGTGGCTGGACGCTGTGGCAGCAGGTCGAGCAGTACATGCGTCGCCGCGTGAACGACGCCGGCTACCTCGAAATCAAGACGCCGATGATCATGGACCGTTCGCTGTGGGAAGCGTCCGGTCACTGGCAGAACTATCGTGAAAACATGTTCACGACGGAATCGGAAAAGCGCGATTACGCGATCAAGCCGATGAACTGCCCGGGTCACGTGCAGGTGTTCAATCACGGCCTGCGTTCGTACCGCGACCTGCCGCTGCGTTACGCGGAGTTCGGCTCGTGCCATCGCAACGAATCGTCGGGCGCGCTGCACGGCCTGATGCGTGTGCGCGGCTTCGTGCAGGACGACGCGCACATCTTCTGTACCGAAGACCAGTTCATCAGCGAATCGATCGCGTTCAATACGCTCGCGATGAGCGTGTACCGGGACTTCGGCTTCGACAGCGTCGACATCAAGCTGTCGTTGCGCCCCGACGCGCGCGCCGGCACGGACGAAACCTGGGACCGTGCGGAGCAGGGCCTGCGTGAAGCGCTGACCGCTTGCGGCGTGACCTGGGAAGAGCTGCCGGGCGAGGGCGCGTTCTATGGTCCGAAGGTCGAGTACCACATCAAGGATGCGCTTGGCCGCTCGTGGCAGTGCGGCACGCTTCAGCTCGACATGGTGTTGCCGGAGCGTCTCGGCGCCGAGTACGTGGCTGAAGACAACAGCCGCCGCCGGCCGATCATGCTGCACCGGGCGATCGTCGGATCGATGGAGCGGTTCCTCGGCATCCTGATCGAGCACCATGCTGGTGCAATGCCGTCGTGGCTGGCTCCGATGCAGGTTGTGGTGATGAATATCGCCGAAAGTCAGGCCGAATATGCGCAATCTCTTGCCCAAACGTTGCAAAAACAAGGGGTTAGAGTAGAGGCCGATTTGCGCAACGAGAAGATTAGCTATAAAATACGCGAGCACACGCTGGAAAAGGTCCCGTATCTGCTGGTTGTCGGCGACAAAGAGCGTGATGCACAAACGGTAGCCGTGCGTGCCCGTGGTGGCGTCGATCTGGGTGTGATGCCGGTCGATGCCTTCATTGAGCGTCTGCGACAGGACGTCCAGTCGTTCAAGTAAGCCACCTGGCAGCGCGGCTCGTTTTTTTAATTTTTAGAGGAAACGTAACATCGCTACTGATAAGTCTGCGCATCGCATCAACGGTGAAATTACTGCACCCGAGGTGCGTCTGGTCGGAGTCGAGAACGAACCGCTCGGCATCGTGAAACTCGCTGATGCGTTCCGTCTGTCGGAACAGCAGGACGTGGATCTGGTTGAAATCGCCCCGCAGGCGGTTCCCCCGGTCTGCCGTTTGATGGATTACGGCAAGTTCAAGTACCAGGAAGCGAAAAAGCAACACGAGGCCAAACTCAAGCAGAAGGTCATCCAGGTCAAGGAAGTCAAATTCCGTCCGGGTACCGATGACGGCGACTACAACGTCAAGCTGCGTAACCTCGTACGCTTCCTCGAAGACGGCGACAAGACGAAAATCACGTTGCGTTTCCGCGGTCGCGAAATGGCGCACCAGGAAATCGGCATGCGCATGCTCGAGCGCCTGCGCACTGACCTCGACGAAGTCGGCGCGGTCGAGCAGATGCCGAAGATGGAAGGGCGCCAGATGATCATGGTGCTGGGCCCGAAAAAGAAGAAGTAAGCAGCGCGCTGCGCATCGTTCGGTGCGCAACGTCGATGCTGTCGTGCAGAACAGGCAGTACCCGTCGGTGATCGACGGAAGGCAGGTTTCGGAAGTGTGTCCGCGTAGCGGGCGCTTTCCTGAAAAGCGGCGGCCAGCAACATCGGCCTGCTGCATACCAAGTGGAGTGGGTTTCGAAGGGCGGGTCAGGGCCATCAGGGCCGACCGCACACCCATATCCATCTAATAATGGAGTTGTTCGTCATGCCTAAGATGAAAACCAAGAAGAGTGCTGCAAAGCGCTTCGTGGTGCGTCCGGGTGGTACCGTCAAGCGCGGTCAAGCCTTCAAGCGCCACATTCTTACCAAGAAGTCCACCAAGAACAAGCGTCAACTGCGTGGTTCCACGGCCGTTCATGATTCCAATCTGAACTCCGTGCGCGCGATGCTGCCGTTCGCTTAACCCTTAACTGAAACTCACAGGAGCTAGATATGCCTAGAGTCAAACGTGGGGTTACCGCACGGGCCCGTCACAAGAAGATCATCAAGCTGGCCAAGGGTTACCGCGGCCGTCGCAATAACGTCTATCGCATCGCCAAGCAGGCGGTCATGCGTGCAGGCCAGTACGCCTACCGCGATCGCCGCAACAAGAAGCGTGTGTTCCGTGCATTGTGGATCACGCGTATCAACGCGGCGGTGCGTCAGCACGACATGACGTACAGCGTGTTCATCAACGGCCTGAAGAAGGCTTCGATCGAACTCGACCGCAAGGTGCTGGCCGACATGGCTGTGTTCGACAAGGCCGCTTTTGCTGCGATCGTTCAGCAGGTGAAAGCCGCCGTTGCAGCCTGATTGCGCTAGTTAGCACATCGTACTGCGTGGTTCGTTGCAGCGAAGATCCGGTAGTCTCGGTGACGCTGCAACAGAAACGGGGCTCCTCACCGAGCCCCTTTTTTGTTGGTCGGGCGGTTTTCGCTCGTACTGAACATTGAACACTGACGTTGAAAAGATGGGATCAATGGATCTGGACCAGATTGTCGCCGATGCGCAAAAGGCCTTCGAACAGGCCACCGACACCACCACGCTCGAAAACGAGAAAGCCCGTTTTCTCGGCAAGTCGGGTGCGCTGACCGAGCTGTTGAAGGGCCTTGGCAAGCTCGATCCCGAGACTCGCAAGACCGAAGGCGCACGCATCAACGCCGTCAAGCAGCAGGTGGAAGCCGCGCTGACGGCACGCCGCCAGGCGCTGGCCGACGTGTTGCTGAACCAGCGCCTCGCCGCCGAAGCCATCGACGTCACGCTGCCCGGCCGGGGCATGGGATCAGGCAGTCTGCATCCGGTGATGCGTACGTGGGAACGTGTCGAACAGATTTTTCACTCCATTGGTTTTGACGTGGCCGACGGCCCCGAGATCGAAACCGACTGGTACAACTTCACTGCGCTGAACAGCCCGGAAAATCATCCGGCGCGTTCGATGCAGGACACCTTCTATATCGACGGCAAGGATGTCGACGGCCGCCAGTTGCTGCTGCGCACGCATACGAGCCCGATGCAGGTTCGCTACGCGCGCACCAACACGCCGCCGATCAAGGTCATCGTGCCGGGCCGCACGTATCGTGTGGACAGCGACGCCACGCACTCGCCGATGTTCAATCAGGTCGAAGGCCTGTGGATCGACGAGAACATCAGCTTTGCGGACCTGAAGGGCGTCTACACCGACTTCCTCAAGAAATTCTTCGAGCGCGACGACATTCTCGTGCGCTTCCGTCCGTCTTATTTTCCGTTTACGGAACCGTCGGCCGAAATCGACATGATGTTCGAACACGGCAAGAACGCGGGCAAATGGCTGGAGATTTCCGGCTCCGGCCAGGTTCACCCAACGGTCATCCGCAACATGGGTCTCGACCCGGAGCGGTACATCGGCTTTGCATTCGGTAGCGGCCTCGAGCGGCTGACGATGTTGCGTTACGGCGTGCAGGACCTGCGTCTGTTCTTCGAAAACGACCTGCGTTTCCTGCGGCAGTTCGCCTGACGCGCGCGACGTGACCCGTGACGCTGACGGCTGCGCGCCGTCACCGCAAGCTGCACCTTCGGTGGATTCGGCGCGAACACGCTGCCGGACGTGGACCTAACCTGTTTAGAACGTAAAGAACCATGCTATTCCCTGAATCCTGGCTGAGAAGCTTTGTCGACCCGCAGATGACGACCGGCGAGCTGTCGCACGCATTGACGATGGCGGGTCTCGAAGTCGAAGGGCTTTCGCCTGCGGCGCCGCCGACGTCGAAGATCGTCGTGGGCCGCGTGCTCGAAGTGGTCAAGCACCCGGACGCGGACAAGCTCAACGTCTGCCAGGTCGACGCCGGCACCGGCGCGACGCTCAATATCGTGTGCGGCGCGCCGAACGTGGCGCCCGGCATCAAGGTGCCCGTGGCGCTGGTTGGCGCGCAGTTGCCGCCGGCCGAAGAGGGCGGCGCACCGTTCGCGATCAGGCTGTCGAAACTGCGCGGCGTCGAAAGCCAGGGCATGCTGTGCTCGGCACGCGAACTGAAGCTGTCGGAAGATCATAGCGGTCTCATGATCCTGCCGGAAGATACGCCGATCGGCCAGGACATCCGCGAGACGCTGAATCTCGACGATACGATCTTCGAAATCAAGCTGACGCCGAACAAGGCCGATTGCCTTTCCGTGTTTGGCGTCGCGCGCGAGACGTCGGCGATTACCGGCGCGCGGCTGCATGCGCTCGAGATCAAGCCCGTTGCCGTCACGCTGAACGAAACGCTGCCCGTGAAAATTTCCGCGCCGGATCTGTGCGGCCGTTTCTCGGGCCGCGTGATTCGCGGCGTCAACGCGCGCGCGAAGACGCCGGCCTGGATGGTCGAGCGCCTCGAACGTTCGGGCCAGCGCAGCATTTCCGCGCTCGTCGACATCTCGAACTATGTGATGCTCGAACTGGGCCGTCCTTCGCACGTGTTCGATCTCGACAAGATTCATGGCGGCATCGATGTGCGCTGGGGACGTCGTGGCGAATCGCTCAAGCTGCTGAACGGCAACACGGTCGAACTCGACGAAACCGTCGGCGTGATCGCCGATGAGCAGCACGTCGAAAGCCTCGCGGGCATCATGGGCGGCGACAGCACGTCCGTCACGCTCGACACCACCCACATCTATCTCGAAGCCGCGTTCTGGTGGCCGGACAGCATTCGCGGCCGCTCGCGCAAGTACAACTTCTCGACGGACGCCGCTCATCGTTTCGAGCGCGGCGTCGATTACGCGACGACGGTCGAGCACATTGAGCGCATCTCGCAACTGATCCTCGACATCTGCGGCGGCGAAGCCGGCCCGGTCGACGACCAGATCGTCAACGTGCCGCAACGTGTACCGGTGAAGATGCGCGTCGCGCGCGCGAACCGCATCATCGGCGTGCAGATCGGCACCGAGGAAATCGCACGGATTTTCACGCGCCTTGGCCTGACGTTCGAACGCGAAGGCGATACGTTCGCGGTGATGCCACCGTCGTATCGCTTCGACATCGAAATCGAAGAAGACCTGATCGAAGAAGTCGCGCGCATTTACGGCTTCGAAAAGATTCCGGCCCGGCCGCCGGTCGCGACGAGCGAGATGCGTCGGACGAACGAAACGCAGCGCTCGATCCACGCGATCCGTCACGCGCTCGCCGCGCGCGACTACGCGGAGACGGTGAATTTCAGCTTCGTCGACGCCGAGTGGGAGCAGGATTTCGCCGGCAACGACAAGCCGGTGCGCCTGCTCAATCCGATCGCGAGCCAGCTTTCGGTGATGCGCACGACGCTCTTCGGCAGCCTGATCAACGTGCTGCGTTCGAACCTGAACCGTCGCGCGGATCGCGTTCGCGTGTTCGAAGCCGGCCGCGTGTTTCTGCACGATCCGGCGATCAAGGCGGGCGAACTGGCGATCGAGGGTTTCGCGCAGCCGAAGATGCTGGGTGCGCTGGCTTACGGTCCCGCGCTCGAAGAGCAGTGGGCGGCGCCGTCGCGCGCTGTCGATTTCTTCGACGTGAAGGGCGACCTCGAGGCGCTGTTCGCGCCGGTGGTGCCGAAATTCGTGAAGGCGGAGCATCCGGCGCTGCATCCGGGGCGTAGCGCGCGCGTGGAAATCGACAGTCGGGCAGTGGGCTGGATTGGCGAACTTCATCCACGCTGGATGCAGAAATATGATTTGCCGCATGCACCGATTCTGTTTGAAATCGAAGCGGACGCATTAATTCAGCGCGCGTTGCCGACTCCGTCGGAAGTATCGAAATTTCCGCCAGTCCGGCGTGATATCGCGGTTGTCGTCGATCAGAATATCGAGGCTCAGGCGCTGCTCGACGAGCTGCAAAAGGCCCTTTCGGATGACGCCTGCAAGACCGTTCAGCGGGTTGCGCTTTTCGACGAATTCCGTCCAAAATCAAACACTTCCGGCGGCCTGGCGGCTACCGAGAAAAGCCTTGCGTTCCGTGTGACCTTGCAAGATACTGGCGGGACACTTCAGGATGAAACGGTCGATCTGGCCATTAAAACCCTGGTGGATCGTCTGGCTCGAGTATATGGCGCACGGTTGCGCGGATAACCTTAAAACGGCTGTTTCCGCATTTACGTTTCTGGTTATCGCGCCATTTTATAGATTATGAACGAAATGAACTCGAGTGATTTCGAAGCCCTTCTTACGGCGCAGCGTAGCGCCATGATTCGCGATATTCCGACATCACCCGTCACTGCTCCGGCCGAAACGCCGACGCTCACCAAGGCTGAACTTGCCGAGTTGCTGTTCGACAATGTCGGACTCAACAAGCGAGAGGCGAAGGACATGGTCGAAGCGTTCTTCGAGGTGATTCGCGATGCGCTGGAGAGTGGCGACAGCGTGAAGCTGTCCGGGTTTGGCAACTTTCAGTTGCGCGACAAACCGCAGCGTCCCGGAAGAAATCCGAAAACGGGTGAGGCGATTCCGATCGCCGCGCGCCGCGTCGTGACGTTTCATGCAAGTCAAAAGTTGAAGGCGCTGGTTGAAAGCGGCGCTGAGGCGAGCTTCTCGCGCTCGTAGTTTTCGCGCGTTCCCTGCGCAACCACCACGGCTAACTGACGATGACAGCGACGATCGAAAAAGTCGTCTTGCCTCCGATTCCGGCAAAGCGCTACTTCACGATTGGTGAAGTCAGCGAGCTATGCGGCGTGAAACCACATGTGCTGCGATATTGGGAGCAGGAGTTCACGCAGCTGAGGCCGGTGAAGCGACGCGGTAACCGTCGCTACTATCAGCATCATGAAGTGCTGCTGATTCGCAGGATTCGCGAGTTGCTGTACGAGCAGGGGTTCACGATCAACGGCGCGCGTAATCGTCTCGATTCGCATGGCGGTCATGGTCGCCCTGCCGGGATCGAAGAGCTTGAAGAGCCGGTGGCAGAGCAGCCTGTGGTGACGTCGTCGAACGTCGATGTCGACCAGTTGCGCAAGGAGCTGCTGCATGTGCTCGATGTGCTGAGCCATTGATCGTGGTCGGCGGTTCAATCCGGAACGCAGCGCAGCCAGTAGCGTACCTGCATGGGGTGCAGGTGGTCGGAGGTTCAAATTCGCGCGCGCTGTGAGTGCTGTTTGTTGCGCGCCTGCGGTTCTAATCGGGCAGAGGCTCTGTTATACTTTGATGCTGTTCGGGGCGTAGCGCAGCCTGGTAGCGTACCTGCATGGGGTGCAGGTGGTCGGAGGTTCAAATCCTCTCGCCCCGACCAAGTATATAGCCCGGGAACCTGAGTCAGCATTGGGAAAGCCAATGTTGACTCAGGTTCCCGGGCTTTCTCGTTTACAGCTGCGTCTGTGGAGTGTGTCAATCCGCTGTGCGAATCCACGCAGATGCTCCACGCGAGCGCAGCCCCGGGTGGCTGTCGGGCGCACCGCTGATTCATCCGTCATGGGATGCCTCGGCCCAAGGCAAAAACCGCTTAAGCCTTCAACACCGAACCCGCGACTTCCTCCCTCGATTGCACCTGCAAAACCGCATCCCGCTTATCGAGCAAATGCTGCCGAAGAATCGCGCTCAACTTCTTCCCATCGCGCGCCTCGAGCGCCTTCAACATCTCATCGTGATCATGAATCGCGCGATCCCACTTGGGGATCTGAAAATTCGACCGAAACCGCAACGCCTGCAAGCGCCGGTTCACAGCCACATAAGTCTGCCGCAGCGCTGAATTCCTCGCGGCCTCATTGATCTTGTCGTGAATCGCCTGGTTGCGGCTGTAGTACCCGGCCAGATCATTTTGCGTGCGACACGCAAGCATCGCGTAGTGCAACGCCTTGATCTCCGCAAGCTCGACAGCCGTCATCCGCTCCGCCGCCAGTTCGCCGGAGAAAGCTTCAAGACCGCTCATCAGTTCGAAGGTCTCGCGCAACTCCGCTTCCGACATCTTCGATACCGACGCGCCGCGGTTCGGCGAAATCTCGATCAGCCCTTCGGCGGCCAGCACCTTCAGCGCCTCACGCAACGGCGTGCGCGAAATCCCGAGCGTCTCGCATAACTCGCGCTCATTCAGTTTCTTGCCCGGCTCGAGCACCCCTTCGACGATAAAGCGGCGAATGTGCTCCACCACCGTGTCGTGCAAGCGCTGACGCTCGACTTTCGGCATCAGCGGGGAAGCGGCCACACCCGCGTCGAAATCCGAATTTTGCATACAAAAGCCCTCGACATCGTATTAGGCAGGATTTTATCGGAAGCTAACAGATTAGTTAAGAGCACGGGTAAACACCGGTCCAGATACGCGATTTTCGTCTTGGGAGCGTCACAGTTCCTCTGATATAGTTTTTTGAATGCAAAATTCAATCGGAGGAGCCTAATGCTCAAGCTAGACTTTCACCCCGCTGGCCGTCACTTCCTGCAGATCCCGGGTCCGAGCCCGGTGCCCGATCGCATTCTCCGTGCGATGAGCTACCCAACCATCGACCACCGCGGCCCGGAGTTCGGCGAACTCGGCCTGAAGGTGCTCGAAGGCATCAAGAAAATCTTCAAGACGCAACAACCGGTGGTGATCTATCCGGCCTCTGGCACCGGCGCATGGGAAGCGGCGCTGTCGAACACGCTGAGCCCAGGCGACAACGTGCTGATGTTCGAAACCGGTCACTTCGCGACGCTGTGGAAAAAGATGGCGGAAAGTCTCGGGCTGAAGCCTGAATTCCTTGGCCTGCCTGGCATCGAGGGCTGGCGGCGTGGGGTTCAGCCGCAAATGATCGAGGAGCGCCTGCGCGCCGACACCCAGCACGCGATCAGGGCGGTATGTGTCGTGCACAACGAAACCTCCACGGGCGTCACGTCGGATATCGCCGCTGTGCGCCGCGCGATCGACGCCGCCGGCCACCCGGCGCTGCTGCTGGTCGACACGATCTCGGGCCTCGCCTGCGCTGACTATCGTCACGACGAATGGGGCGTCGACGTCACCGTGTCGGGTTCGCAAAAGGGTTTGATGCTGCCGCCGGGTATCAGCTTCAACGCAATCTCGCCGAAGGCGTTCGCCGCCAGCAAAGAAGCCAGGCTTCCACGCAGCTTCTGGGACTGGACCGACATCGTCGAGATGAACAAGACCGGCTACTGGCCGTACACGCCGAACACGAACCTGCTGTATGGGCTCAACGAGGCGCTGGAGATGATTCTCGGTGAAGGGCTCGACAACGTGTTCGCCCGTCACGAGCGTCTTGCTGAAGCCGCTCGCCGTGCGGTTCGCGCGTGGGGTCTGGAAATCCAGTGCGTGGATCCCGCTGTGTATAGCCCGGTGCTCACCGGCGTGATGATGCCCGAGGGCATCGACGCCGACGCGGTGCGCAAGATCATCTACGAACGCTTCGACATGTCGCTTGGCACCGGCCTCGGCAAGATGAAAGGCCGCATGTTCCGCATCGGCCACCTCGGCGACTGCAACGACCTGACGCTGCTGGCGACGCTGGCCGGTTGCGAAATGGGGCTGCGGCTCGCGGGCGTGCCGCTCGAGGAAAGTGGCCTGCCTGCCGCCATGGCGTGGTTGAGCCAGCCGACGAAAGCCTCGGGGATGAAAGCGGCGGCTTGAGTGTGTGGCGCGTCAGCGCAACGGCAACTGCAACCGCCGGCGCCATGACGTACATCGATACCACGCGCATCGGTACGTCAGCGCATCCGTGCAACAACGCAACAACGCAACAACGCATCTCGCAGCAAGGGAAGGCGGGGAGCACTTCCCTCAAGAGGCCGTGCATAGAACGCGGCGCATGAACAACATGCGATGGACCCACAGCGCGTGCCGCTGACGGGCAACGACGCAGTGCGCCATTCCAGGCGCGCCGTCGACAGACTGCAATGGAGAGAGACGATGAAGCGGTTTCGTGTGAGCAGTGCGACCAGTATCGTTCTAGTGATGCTATGCATCATGTACTTCATCACTTACCTCGACCGCGTCAACGTCAGTACCGCGGCCGCCGGATTCGGCAAGGAATTCGGACTCTCGCATACGGAAGTGGGGCTGGTGTTTTCCGCCTTCGCCTATCCGTATCTGATTTTTCAGATCATCGGTGGCTGGGTCAGTGATCGCTTCGGTGCGAAACGCACGCTGATTTTCTGCGGCGCGATCTGGGGCGTGGCGACGTTGCTGACCGGTTTAGCCGGTGGGCTGGTTTCGTTGCTGGCGGCGCGCGTGCTGCTCGGTTTCGGCGAAGGCGCCACGTTTCCCGCCGCGACATCCGCGATGGCGCGCTGGGTCGCGAAAGAGAAACGCGGCTTCGCGCAGGGCATCACACACGCGGCATCGCGTATCGGCAATGCGGTGGCGCCTGGTTTGATCGTGCTGGTGATGGCGACCTGGGGCTGGCGCGAATCGTTCTATATCTGCGGCGTGTTCAGCTTGCTGTGGGTGGCGGTGTGGGCATTCACGTTCACCGAACATCCGAAAGATCATCCGCGTATCACGACCGAAGAACTCGAAGTCCTGCCCGCGCCGAAGCCGAAAGTAACCGGTGTGCCGTGGGGAAAACTGTTTCGCCGCATGTGGCCGGTCACGATCGTGTACTTCTGCTACGGCTGGACGTTGTGGCTGTTCCTCAGCTGGATTCCGCAGTACTTCCTGCACAGCTATCACCTGCAACTGCAAAAGTCGGCGATCTTCGCATCGGTCGTGTTCTTTGCCGGTGTGATCGGAGACACGCTCGGCGGCATCGTCACCGACTGGATCTTCACGCGCACCCGCAGCCTGAAGCGTGCGCGAAGCTGGATGGTGTCGGTGTGCATGCTGTTCTGTCTGCTTTCGCTCATTCCGCTCATGTTCACGCACAACCTGTATCTGTCGATGGCGTGTCTCGCGTCAGGCTTCTTCTTCGCCGAAATGACGATTGGCCCAATGTGGGCGATCCCGATGGATATCGCGCCGGAATACTCGGGCACCGCGAGCGGCATGATGAATACCGGCTCGGCATTGGCCGCGATCATCTCGCCGGTGGTCGGCGGATTTTTGATCGACTACTTCGGCAGCTGGGAGTTGCCGTTCGTCGGCAGCATGCTGTTGATGGCGATCGGCGTGGTGCTTGCGTTCCGCATGCAGCCGGAAAGCAAATTCGCGCTCGACGCGGCCGACAAAGCACACGTTACGACCGTGAGCGTGTAAGCCAGATGCATCATTCCCTCTCTTCGCCTTTGAAACAATGACAACATCACTGAGTCAGCGTCTCGCCGATGCGCGCCGCAATCATCTGACGCTCGATGCGTTGTCGCCTGAGCAAACGCCCGCCGACAGCACCGCCGCCTGCGCGATCCAGCATGACATCCTGCGCATTCTGGACGCGCCGATCGGTGGCTGGAAGATCGGTGCGAAGTCCGATAGCGGCCCGATCCAGGGCGCACCGTTGCCGGCAAACGATTTGCACGCCGATGGCGCACGATTGCCACGCGAAGCCTTCACGCCACTTGGGCTCGAACTGGAGATCGCATTCCGTTTCGACCGCCGCTTCGAGCCGTCGACAACACCCTATAGCGAAGCCGACGTGCACGCGGCGATCGGCTCGATCGGCACGACCATTGAAATCGTGGCGAGCCGTTATGCAGCGTGGCCCAAGGTCGACAAGCTTGCTCAACTCGCGGATTTGCAGAATCACGGTGCGCTGATCGTCGGCGAGTTTACGGCGTATCGCGACGACTTTCCGTTCGTGGCGCCATCCTTGCGATTCAGTTTCGACGGGCAGGACGTGGTCAAGGCAACGCCTGCCAATCCGGCCGGTGATCCGCGACGCCTGCTGACATGGCTCGTCAATCACGCCACGTCGCGCGGCATCGCAGTCACGCCGGAGATGGTTGTCACTACCGGTTCGTACACCGGCATGTTTTTCCCGCAGAGCGCGGGCATGGCGAGTGGGCGCATCGAAGGTCTCGCACCGCTCAGCCTGACGCTGTACTAGCCCGTTTTCTTACAGGCCGACGATATGTCGAACTCCACTTCCGCTTTGCTCGTCAAGCCGATCCATCTGGTGCCTTCCGCTGCGCGTCTTACGACACCGCTCGCGCAGCATCTGCGCAAGTCGTTGCGTGGCGACGTGCTGTTCGATGCAGCGAGCCGCGGCCGTTATGCGACCGATGCGTCGATCTATCAGATCACGCCGATTGGCGTGGTGGTGCCGCGCGACCAGGACGATCTGCGCGTCGCACTGGAAATCGCACGAAGCGAGAAGGTACCGTTGCTCGCGCGCGGCGCGGGCACGAGTCAATGCGGCCAGACCGTCGGCGAAGCGCTGGTGATCGACACCAGCAAGTGGCTGAACAACATCGTCGCGTTCGATGCCGACGCGCAAACGGTGACGGTCGAGCCAGGCGTCGTGCTGGATCATCTGAATGCATGGTTGAAGCCGCATGGCCTGTGGTTTCCGGTCGATGTCTCGACGGCGGCGCAATGCACGATCGGCGGAATGGCGGGCAACAACTCGTGCGGCTCGCGCTCGATCGAATACGGCAACATGGTACACAACGTCGACGCGATCGACGCTATTCTCGCCGATGGCAGCGAAGCACGTTTCGCTTCATTGCGCGAGGCGCCGCGAGGCTTGCGCTTGCAGCAGATAGTCGAAGGCGTGAAGCAGATTGCCCAGCGTGAGCGCGATGAAATCGTGGCGCGCGTGCCGAAAGTCTTGCGTCGTGTTGCGGGCTACAACATCGACATGTTCGATTGCCAGAACCCGCGCGCCTATACCGACGACGGCATCGCGAATCTCGCGCATCTGCTGGTCGGTTCGGAAGGCACGCTGGCGTTCAGCAGGCAACTGACGCTGAAGCTCGCACCGCTACCCACGCATAAAACGCTTGGCGTGGTCAACTTTCCGACCTTCTGGCAGTCGATGGATCTCACGCAGCACATCGTCAAGCTGAAGCCGGTGGCCGTGGAACTGGTCGACCGCACCATGATCGATCTGGCGATGAGCAATCCCGCCTTCCGGCCGGTGATCGAGAAGGCGCTCGTCGGCGAGCCGCAAGCGATCCTGCTGGTGGAGTTCGCGGGCGATGACCGTGACGGGCAACTTGCTTCGCTCAAACAGCTCACTGAGTTGATGGCCGATCTGGGCTTGCCCGATTCGGTCGTCGAGATGCCCGCCGCGAATGAACAGAAGGCGCTGTGGGAGGTCCGCAAAGCCGGACTGAACATCATGATGAGCATGAAGGGCGACGGCAAGCCGGTTTCCTTCATCGAAGATTGCGCGGTGCCGCTCGAACATCTGGCGGAATACACGCGCCGTTTGACCGAAGTGTTCCACCGCTATGGCACCGAAGGCACCTGGTATGCACACGCGAGTGTCGGCACGCTGCACGTGCGGCCGATTCTCGATATGCGGCGCGACGGCGCGGTGAAAATGCGCGCCATCGCCGAAGAAGCGGCGGCGCTGGTGCGCGAATACAAGGGCGCATATTCCGGCGAACACGGCGACGGTTTGTGCCGGGGCGAATGGGTCGCGTGGCAATACGGGCCGCGTCTGAATCAGGCGTTCGCCGGGATCAAGGCGCTGTTCGATCCGGACAACCGCTTCAATCCCGACAAGATCGTGCGTCCGCCGAAGATGGACGACGCGCGCAATTTCCGCTTTGCACCGGGCTACGAAGCGCGCCGGATCGAGACCGCGCTCGACTGGTCCGCGTGGAACGTCGAACGCGATCCGCTGACGGGGCGGGAGACACAGCCGGGCAGCGGCAACGATCTGTCGGGCGGTCTCGCGAAGGCCGTCGAGATGTGCAACAACAACGGCCATTGCCGCAAGTTCGACGCGGGCACCATGTGCCCGAGTTATCGCGTGACGAAGGATGAGCAGCATGTGACGCGGGGACGCGCGAACACGTTGCGCCTGGCCATCTCCGGGCAGCTCGGAGAAGCAGGACTCGCCAGCGACGACGTCAAGGACACGCTCGACCTGTGCGTGTCGTGCAAGGGCTGCAAGCGCGATTGCCCGACGGGCGTCGACATGGCGAAGTTCAAGATCGAGGCGCGGGCGGCACGTGTCAAACGGCACGGGCTGCGTCTGCGTGACAGGCTGGTGGCTTTCATGCCGCGCTATGCGGCAACGGCGAGCCGTGTGCCGGGCCTGATGGCGCTGGCGGACAACGTGCCGCTGTTGTCGGCATGGATCAAGCGTTCGATGGGTTTCGCGCCTGAACGCGCGTTGCCGCGCTTCAGGAAACCGTTTCTGTCTAATGCAGTGACGGCCAGGCCGACTCAAGGTGGCGTGCTGAAAGAAGTGCTGTTGTTCGTCGATACGTTCAACAACAACATGGAACCTGACAACGCGCGCGCCGCGCAACGGGTGCTGGAGGCGGCTGGTTACACGGTGTACTTCAATACGCGTCAGGGCGAGCGCCCGGTATGTTGTGGCCGCACCTTTCTCGCGGTCGGACTGGTCGATGAAGCGAAGCAGGAAGCGCGGCGCATGCTCGATCTGTTCAAGCCGTTCGTGGAGCGTGGTGTGCCGGTCGTCGGATTGGAGCCGTCGTGTTTGCTATCGTTGCGCGACGAGTTTCTGCACTACGGTTTCGGCGAGGAAGCGCAGCGGCTATCGAAGCACGCGTTTCTGTTCGAAGAGTTTCTGGTGCATGAGGAAAAGGCAGGGCGTTTGCAGCTTGCGTTGAAGCCGCTGGCAAAGAAGCAGGCGCTTGTTCACGGCCACTGCCATCAAAAGGCTTTCGACGCGTTCACGCCGGTGCAAACCGTGCTGAACTGGATCCCTGAACTGAAGGTGTCGACGGTGGAATCGTCGTGTTGTGGCATGGCGGGCAGCTTTGGCTACGAAGCCGAGCATTACGCTACATCGCAGGCAATGGCGGAACTGTCATTGCTGCCGGCAGTGCGCAAGGTTGACGACAACACAGTGGTGGTCGCGGATGGCACGAGTTGCCGGCATCAGATTCATGACGGCGCGGGCATCGACGCAATCCATGTGGCGCGTGTGCTGGCGATGGCTTTGCAGTGACAGCGGACGGGTTGAGCCGGTGCAGGCCAGCCTGAGGCCGTTCGTACTGCGAGGTCATTCACTTTCGCCGGCTCGCAGCCATTCGCGGTGCCTTTCGGGAGGTGTCGGACGTGGTTGCGGTTGCTTTACTCCCCGAGCATGGTCGTCTCGATACGTGTGCCGCGCTTGATAAATAGCGTAACCGGCGTCCGCTCGCAGACCTCGGCAAGACGCTTGCGCTGGGCCGGTTCCAGTTGCGCATCAACGGAGACCGTGCGGCGGATGTACTGTGAGCCGTCGCGATCCACGTGCAGACTGGCATTGACGGCAATACGGCCAGCTGGCCACGCTTTCTTCTGCATGTACATCCTGAGCGTGGCCGCGGTACACGCGACAAGCCCGGACAATACGAATGCAAACGGCGCGGGGGCGCGATCCTGTCCGCCTTCGCGTAGTCCCTCGTCGCCAAGGAGCGCGTGGTTACCTGCCTCGATCCTCACGAGATAGTCAGGCGTGTCGATGTCGAGTTCGGCGGTGGCGGTGGCGAGTGGCATGGTGTCGTCCTCATGGGTGATCCGCTGCCGAAGCGGGATGCGGCGGCAATGGAATCCGGCCGGTTTCGCCGGGGACGGGAGGACATTCGCTGACCTCCCAACGTTGCTTTGCCTGCTCGATGACTTCCTTGCGAGCCGGATACGAAGTACCGGTTGCCTGATTGTCATCGTTGCGGCGTGGCTGGCAACGTCGCAACCGGCGATCGAGGGTCGAGCCGGCTCACAGGATGCGCTCGACGCACCCGCTACGTCCGTCGGGCGTGGCGCGGGCGCCATGGGCGCTCGCGCCGGGTCCCGCTTAGCTACGGTCGTACGAGAACTGGATCCCCGCAGTGCCGCCTGTTTCAACGAACAGGTCAATGAATGCCGGAACAGTTTCACTGCGCGACCAGTCGCGCTGCAATTCGCAGAACAGCTGGGTAACGCTGATCATCTTGCCGCCTGCCTGCTCGATACGGCGCAGCGCCGCATCGTGCGCGGCGACGGACGTCCCGCCGACGGCGTCAGCCACCACATACACCTCGTAGCCTTCCTTGAGTGCATCCAGCGCGGGAAACGTGAGGCACGCTTCCGTCCACAGCGCGGTCATGATCAGCTTCTTGCGGCCGGTTGCTTTTACCGCCGCGCGGAACTCGACGTCCTCCCAGGAGTTGATCGAGGTCCGGTCGTATGTCGGATAGTCGCCCAGCACCGCGCGCAATTGCGGGATGGGCGGCTTGTTCAGGCCGGTCTTCACGTTCACCGTCGAGTGGATGATCGGCAGCTTGTAGGCAACCGCCGCTTTCGACGTGCCGACGATGTTGTTGACCAGCAGCTGGCGGTCCATCGATGCGATCGAATTGACCTGGACAGGCTGGTAGTCGATGACGATGAAGGCGGCGTTTTGCGGGGTCAACAGATGATCGCTTGCGGGATCGCGAATGGGTTCGCTAGCCATGGCTATTTCTCCGGTTAAGAGGTGAGTGTGGTCTTTCAACAGGCGCAGTCGGGTTGTGCCAGACGGCGGGCCCCGTCGATGCCTGTTTCGGGACAGAAGTACTCGATCAGCTTTCGTAGCATAGGTGAACTGTCGCACAGAACGTGAGTGCGTTTTGACGAACATCGTGTCCGCATTGCGGAACGCAATGACTCTGTACGGACGCAACGCGTGGATCGTGAAAATGCGCGCGCTGCGGCGCGCAGCGTAGCCGGGTTCCTCCCCTGTTCAGGAGCCGGTGTACGCTGACCGCTGCCTCGCCATAGGGGCGCCTTACGCGCGTTCCGAATCCAGTTGTTCGTTGTTCTTCAGCACGTCCTGCGCTTTCTGATAGCTCTCGATCAGTAGCTGGTAGGCCGGGAAGACCGCGCTGTACGCTTCGGCGAACTGAAGCGCGTCTTCGCGATGCCACGTTTGCTGGATCTCGGAACAGACCGCGGCGGTGTCCATCGGCACGACCCCGGCCTGGACGATACGTGCCAGGGTGATCTCCTGGGCCATTTTCGAGTACGTACCCGATGCGTCGATCACCGCGAACACCTTGTAGCCCGCATGGACCGCGCTGATGCTCGGGAATGCAAGACACACACTGGTGATCGTACCGGCGATGATCAGCGTCTTGCGGCCCGTTGCCTCGACGGCTGCCACGAAATCGGGGTTGTCCCACGCGTTGATCTGGCCCTTGCGCGCCACGTATTTCGCGTGCGCCGCGTATCGATGAATTTCGTCAATCAGCGGCCCGTTCGGCCCTTGCGGCACCGACGCGGTCGTGATGACCGGCATCTTCGCGAGCGTCGCCACTTTGGCGAGCGTCGTGACGTTGGCGCGCAGTTCCGGGACGTTCATATCCCTCACGGTCTGGAACAGGCCGCTCTGGTGATCGATCAGCAGCATGGCTGCATCGTTGGGATCGATGACAGGACGTTGGCCATTGAAGTTGGCGGGTGCACTCATGAGACGACTCCTGTTCAGTTAGTCAGCCAGGTGTTCCCGGAACATCCTGGACTCAGGCGAACCCGGTCGACGCAGCCACCTGGCCCAGCGTGACAGCGCCGCGCAGCAGGCGGGCGCGATATGAAAACGCCGGCCGGGCGCGGTTGCACTGACACCACCTGCCCGGTTCAGGTCGTATTGACCTCGTTCGCGTGTCAACACGATAGACGCGTGGCGCTCTGTCCGGTAGACGTCGTGGGGTGTCCACTGAGTCTCATTAATGGAACGCTGGATGCATCCCGATGCAGGATCCCAACGATTTCTATTTCTTCGCGCACCTCGCGATAGTTCGCGATGACCTGTTCATCTTCTGTCCCGTCACGAACATCAGACGCTATTGATTTTGCGGAAACATCGCGCGCCGGGCGTCATCGTCCATTTCGGTCTTGAGCGTCAAGCTGCTCTTCAACGCATTGACGCGTGCGGCGGCGGGGCGCGCCGAAATTTCATCGACGAGACGTTTCACATGTCGATAACCAGAAAGCCCCTGTTCGCCGAAGATATAGGCCGCTGAATTTGCCCAGCCCCATAGCGCGATATCGGCAATCGAATAATCGCTGCCGGCAAGATAAGGCGTGTGAGCGAGCCGTTGATCGAGCACGCGGTAATGCCGTTCCACTTCCTTGAGATACCGGTTGCGGGCATACGGAACCGGCTCCGGCGCATAGTGCAGGAAATGCACCGCTTGACCGGAGAACGGCGACAGGCCGGTCGCAACGAGTTGAAGCCATGACAGTGCAGCCGCGCGCTCGACGGGTGCGGACGGCATCAGCCGGCCATGTTTCTCCGCCAGATGCAGAAGGATCGCGTGAGAATCGAAGAGCGTGATGCCATCGTCATCGAGCGCCGGGACCTTTCCATTCGGATTGATCTTCAGGAATTCAGGCGTGTGCTGCTCTCCCTTGAAGATGTCGATGGGCTGCACGGTGTACGGCAACTGCAGTTCTTCCAGCATCAGTGCGACTTTCGTGCCGTTCGGCGTCGGGTGGAAGTAGAGAGTCAACATGTGGATTCCTTCAGTTTGAATTGAGCAGATCAAGGGCATGCATTGGCAAAGGCCGCGGAGCAGCGGACTTTGCCAGACGCCTGAGAAAGTGCGTGTCTAGAACTGCTGCAGGATGTATTCGCTGACCTTGGGTGCATCCGGCTTGAACAGCGTGTCTATCCGCGAGTTCAGCACGTACACCTGGCCATTCTTTTTCACGGCGGCGGTGGGCATCGACTGTTCGCTCTTTTGCGTGCGGACGATCGTGGCGGTTTGCCAGCCATCGGTGGAAACCAGTTCGACGGTGCGGTCCACCCCTGCGTTTTGCACGACCACCAGATGGTTGCCGTCGATCAGGTTGAATCCGTCCGCGCCTTTCAGCGGCTCCGGCAACTTCACCTGTTCGATTTTCGACGGGTCGTTGATGTCGACACGGAACAACTCGCCTGAGTTGTAATTGCCCGTCAGCAGGTAACCGTCGCGGTGTATTGCGATGCCGTTCAGGTTGAAGCCTTCGCCGGTCTTGAAGCGCGCGTCGCGCGCGAAGACCGACGCGTGTCCCTTTGTGTCGATGCGATAGATGACCGGCGCGAAACTGTCGGTCACGTACGCGTTGCCGCGGGCGTCGAGGACCAGGTCGTTGGCCAGATGCGCACCCGGATCGAGACTCGACAGGTCGTAATACGCACGCGGCGCGCCGGTGGTGGCGTCGTAGGTCGCCACGGCCGCCAGCTTGCCGCGCGTGGCCTCGCTGGTGCGTTCGCCGGCGCCCGGGTCGGCGTTGGTGACCCACAGCACGTTGCGCCGGTCGTCGACCAGCAGACCGAGCGTGGACACGAGACGGCTGTCCTTGATGAAGACCGTGTAGCGGCCGTCCGGCGTGACCTTGCCAACCGTGCCGTGCCGCACCGAGCCCACCATGAAGACGTGTTGCCGGGCGGACCACGTGACGCTTTCCGGATAGGCCTGGTTGGCGGTGAACGTGATGTCGGCGGCGATGGCCAGGTTCGACGCCAGCAAGGTTGCCGCCAGCGCCGCGCCGGTCCACAGCTTCCGTGCGTTGAAATGCCTGTTGCGAGTTTTCATCATCGTTTCCTTTTCCCCGGCACCATGCCGTCGATTCGATGGTGTGATTGTGCTTTTGCGTGAATCGCTAAACAATCGGCTAACATGCAAAGTCGGATTGCAATAAAAGCAAAAGTGGAGGGGCGGGATGCTGAAAGACCTGGAGGTGTTTGTCGCCGTTGTCGAAGCGGGCAACTTTTCTACGGCTGCGCGCGAGCTTGACGTCGCGGTGTCGTCGGTGACGCGCAGGATCGACGGTCTCGAAGCCGAACTGGGCCGTCCGCTTTTCCGGCGCGGAACGAGAAGGCTGGTGTTGACCGACGCGGGGCAGCACTTCCTCGGCACCGCGCGCAACGTGTTGCTGGAGTTGACGGAAGCGCGCGATTTCCTGTCGAGCAGCGATACCGAGCCGCGCGGCGTGCTGACCATCGCCGCGCCGTCGGCTTTCGGACGGCGGCACGTCGCACCCGCCGTGCGCTCGTTCCTGATGACATATCCGCACATGAAGGTTGATCTTCAGCTGAGCGACAAGGTGATTGATCTTTCTGTCGAGCGTGTCGATCTGGCGATACGGATCGGACGTCTGGTGGATGGCGATCTCGTGGCGACCCGGCTCGCGCCGCTACGCCGGCTGGTCTGCGCCGCGCCGGCCTATCTGGAGAAAGCCGGGCGACCGGGCACGCTCAAGGAACTGGTCGATCACGAATGTCTGACGGTGTCGTCAAAACCGACGCCGCCCGGATGGTGGACGTTCCCCGGTCTGAATCGCGGCGCGCCATTGCCGGTCGGCGGACGTCTTCAGTGCGACGACACGGAGACCCTGCTCGACGCTGCTGTCGCGGGTTTTGGCGTGGTGCATCTGGCGAGCTGGCTGGTCGGCGACCGGTTGCACGAAGGTCAGCTCGTGCCGCTGTTTTCGTCCGACGACGGCAACGCCGTCAAGAACGCCCCCGCGATCTACGCGGTTCGCCTGCCTGGCCGCTCGCACGTGACGAGGGCGCGTCTGTTCCTGGAGCACATTCGCGCGCATATTGGCGATCCGCCGTATTGGGACCGGCCTTTGCAGCAATGAGGATGTTCGCGCGAATCCGGGCAGGGCGTTGCTTGCAACGCAACGCCTGACTGTCGACGTTGCGCTTCGCTAAATGACGATTGATCCGTGCTCTCCGGGAGCATCCAAAAAAATAAATGCATGTGAGGGCAGGTGACAGGAGGTTCGAATCCTCTTGTCCTGACCCGGCAATATGAAGGACTCAAGGTGTCGTACCGTCAGTTCCTTTTTCTCGCATGGATTTTTTATCCCAGAGCATCACAAGTGAGCGACGGGTCGCAGTCCTCTCCTGCGGACGCAACCTTCTGCGCTACTTTGCGGGAGGCTGACCCGAGGACAGGATCGTGCTCAACTTCGTGCCTCCGATGGATTCGCAATCCACCGCCTTCGGTTCAGTCCACTGCACAGCGGTGCCGCGCACCACCGGCCTGACCACGCGCCACGGCCAGAAGCCGAAGCGCTGCGATCCTGTGTACTCGATAATCGCATCCGCCCCGCGCATCTGCGCGTATTCGGCCATCCTGGGCAGGATGGCGGTGACACTGCCGTACGAATTCTTGCCGATACTCACACGCTTGATGACCCTGTACTTCTGGCCAGCGGGCGGGAGGTTTGCGAAAAAGCAGAAGTCACCGAGGCCTCGAGGCAGATCAACAGGTGGGGGCGAGGCGGTGTTGGTCATGTTGAGTTCCGCCTCCGACGCGGCGTCCGCCGTCGGCTCAGTGGCATGCACCGTGGTTGCCGCCAGGCTCGTAGCAATCAATGCCGCAATCAGAGAAATTTCGATGCTTCGTGTGTAGTTCACTGGATGGTCTCAATGCTGTCCGCGCCGAACGGCGCGAGCTTTTGTCTAGAAGTCGAAACGCAAGCGGGCGCGACGCAGTTGACGACGACACGCAATACGTAGCGATGCAGTACGGGCTGCCGGCAACCGCAGCGCCATCCTGACGGAAGTGCGAAAAATATACGATGACCCCATTCGAGGTCATCCTGTAGGCATAACGGAAGAAAACAGGAAAAATTTAGCCTTATTTATGGTGATGACCGATGCGGCCGGGCTTCGTCACCTGAACACGCCGATCCGTTTCGCGCGCGAACCTGGCGAGCCGGATCTTCATGTGCCGCGACTGGGCGAACACACGCAGGCCGTGCTTGCCGGACTCGACAACGCATGATGTGCGTTCGCGACGGGCCGGCGCGCTGTCGAACGGTGCGCCGCGTCGAGGGGCGCCTGCCGCATTGATCGGCCACTCCGATGAATTGATCGAAAATCGCTGATTCCCCGCGCAACGCGGTTTCTCTACACTCGACGACAAACCCGGACGCGTGCCGTCCGGTATTCATTCCGCGCGCTCGCGCCTGTTGCTGTCGTTTGCCTTGTGTCGTTTCCCGGCGATGTCGGCCGATGCGATGTGTACTTGCGTTGCCCGCGCGGACCGCAACAATTTGCATGGGGTCGGAGACGATCATGGACAGCGTGAATCTCGAAGTCCTCAAGGCCAGCGTACGCTGGCTCGGCGCGGGCCATCGCGCGTGGCTCGTGACGGTCGTGAAGACGTGGGGCTCGTCGCCGCGCCCCGAGGGATCGATGCTCGTCGTTCGCGACGACGGCCTCGTGACGGGCTCGGTATCGGGCGGTTGTATCGAGGACGATCTGATCGACCGCGTGCGCCGCCACGCGGTGAGACCGGACCGGCCGCAGGCACTCAAATACGGCATCAGCGCGGACGACGCGCATCGCTTCGGCCTGCCGTGCGGCGGCACGATCGAACTGGTGCTCGAACCGCTGTCCGATGCGCGCGGCGTCGCCGCGCTATGCCGTCGCGTCGAAGCCGGTGAACTGGTTGCGCGCACACTCGACATGGCGACCGGCAAGACGACGCTATCCGCCGCGCAGGCAACCGATGGCGTCGCGTTCGACGGCGAACGGTTCGTCACGATACACGGCCCGCGTTACCGGATGCTCGTGATCGGCTCGGGGCAACTGTCGCGCTTTCTGGCGTCGATTGCGGTGGGGCTCGACTATCAGGTGACGGTGTGCGACCCGCGCGAGGAATACGCCGATACGTGGGACGTACCCGGTACGACGCTCGTTCGCACGATGCCCGACGACACGGTGCTCGGCATGAAGCTCGACGAGCGCAGCGCGGTGATCGCGCTCACGCACGACCCGAAGCTCGACGATCTCGCGCTGATGGAAGCGTTGAAGACCCCTGCGTTCTACGTCGGTGCGCTCGGCTCGCGACGCAACAACGCGGCGCGGCGCGAACGGCTGAAGGAGTTTGATTTGACCGAAGCCGAACTCGCGCGGTTGCACGGGCCGGCTGGCATCTACATCGGCAGTCGTACACCGCCCGAAATCGCCATCTCGATCCTCTCCGAAGTGACCGCGACGAAGAACGGCGTGGTGTTGCCGGCGGCGTTCCGGGTCGAAGGGGCGAAGGCGGTGCGTGAAATCGATGCGTCGGTCAACGCGTTGTGCGCCGCATGACGCTGGCCTTCGCGCATGCGTCGCTAGTGACCCAGACTCAGTCCAGTTCGTCGTCGGCGATGGCGGCCACGGGTTCCTGCGCGGCCTCCGTGAACATGTCGGTGAACTGGTCGAGTACCGCGAGTGCGTCGCGGCCGACTCGCGTGATCCGGTAGAACGATAGCGCGACCTCGGGCCGGATCGCGTCGATCCTCACACGGTAATGCCGGCAGATGTGCTTGCAGAACGACGGCATGATCGCGATGCCAAGCCCTTCCTGCGCCATCGCGATCGCGGTCTGAAGATGACCGACGACGATGCGCCGGCTCACGTTCACTTCCTCTTTCGAGAGCGTCGCTTCGATGAGCCGCTGCAACGGATTGTCCTTCGGCAGTGCGATCATCGGCAGGCCTTCGAGCGCGGTCCAGCGGATGGCCCCGCCGCGCGCCGCGGACGCCCCGAGCAACGCGTTGTTGTCTGCCGATACCGCAACGAACCGCGTCGGAAAGATCGGCACGCGGTCGATGCCGGAGATCTGCGAGAAGAACACGCCGAATGCCGCGTCGAGATGCCCTTCCTCGACCATGTGTACGAGTTCGCCCGGCGGCCGGTCGACCAGCTCGATCTGTGAGTTCGGATAGATCTGCGAGAAGCGTGCGAGCACCGGCGGCATCAGGCTCGCCGCGATCATCGGTGTGCAGCCCAGCAGCAACGACGACTGTTTCTGGCGCCCCAGCTCATTCAGTTCGGTCACCGATTTTTCGAGCGTCTCGACGATCTTCATCGCGGTCGGATAGAACACGCGGCCCGCCTCGGTCAGCGACACGGTGCGTGTCGTGCGTTCGAGCAGCCGGCACCGCAACTGCGTCTCCAGCTCGCGGATGATCGCACTGAGCGCCGCCTGGCTCAGATGCATGCTCTGCGCGGTCTTCGTGAAGCTCGACGTGTTCGCGACCCCAAGGAATACCTTGAGTTGTTTAAGGGACAGATTCATCGACAACAGATCCTTCGTGTATCGGGCTTGGGCAAGCCCGATTCTATCCCGTCCGCCGCAGCGGCTGCCGCACGTCGGGACGCCCGTGCGGCAACGGCCGGCACGTCAGGCAAACGCGTAGCGCCCCTCGGCGTCGCGCGCGAGCGCGCGTTTTTGCGCGGTGTCCTCGAGCCAGCGCACCACCTCGCGGCCATCGCGTGTGCCGGTCGCGACCATCAGCTCGGCGAAGCGCTTCGGACCGTGTTCGAGCGCTGCTTCGAGTGAATCGAAGCGCGCGCCTTGCCAGGCAGGCGGGGTCGGCACGCGGTGTTCGAGATCGCGTTGCGCGCCTGGCGCGAGCAGCGGCAGCGTGAGGTCGAAGCCGGCTTTCGCGGTTTTCGTCGCGCCGAGCAGCGACGGGTCGAGCGGCATCGCGCGCATGCTGTCCTGGAGCACGAGATCGCGGTCGGCCTGGAAGCGCGTCGCGAGCGCCCAGTCCATCTGCTCGTCGGAGAACACGTCGATGTCGGGATCGACGACGAACACGTGCTTCACGTTCGCGAGCGACGCGAACACCGCCGCGATCGCGTTGCGCGCCTCGCCTGGCACTCGCTGCTGCATCGCGATGCGCACGTTGAACATGCCGCCCGTCGCCGGGTTCGCGTAGACGGCCTTGACTTCGCGCACCGCCGTTTCGAGCGCGCGCCATACGGTGACCTCGGTGCGCAGCGCGGCGAGTTGCGCGGTATCGGTGCACGCCATCGAGCGGCCGCCGATCGTGCAGGTCTGGAACACCGCGTCACGCCGGTGTGTGATCGCGGTCAGATGAAACACCGGATTCGTCTTCACGCCGCCGTAGTAGCCGAGGAATTCGCCATACGGGCCTTCCGGTTCGGCGTGGCCGCGCTCGTCCAGATAGCCTTCGAGAATGAATTCGGCGTCGGCGGGGACGAGCAGGTCGTTCGTCACGCATTTGACGACGCCCATCGGCGTGCCGCGCAGCGCGGCGACGAGTTCCAGCTCGTCGGCCGGAATGCGCATCGTCGCGCCGACGTGGTCGATCGGGTGTGTGCCCACCGCGAACGCGATCGGCGTGCGCTCGCCGCGTTTCGCGTGCGCGATGGCGATCGCGCGCAGGTCGGACGGGGCGACGAGGTCGATGCTGGCCGTGCGGCGACCGCGCAGCATCAGCCGGCGGATGCCGACGTTGGTCCAGCCGGTCTCCGGATCGACCGCGAAGTCGATCGACGCGGAGACGTACGGCGCGCCGTCCAGCTCGTGTTGCAGATGCACGGGCAGTGCGGTGAAGTCGCAGTCGTCGCCGGTCAGCACGACCTGCTGGACCGGCGCTTCGTCGCGGCTCACCTCGACGAGCTTGCCCTTCACGCGCAGCCGCTCGCGTACCGTTTCGAGCAGGCGCTGCGGCGTCGTGTCGAAGGCCTTGGCCAGCCGCGTGCGGCTCGCGGTGACGCTGCCGGCGAGCGACGTCGTGCCGCCGGACGGCCGTTCGAACCAGACCGCGCGCGGGTTGCCTTCCATGATCGCGGCAATGTCAGCGAGATCGACCGGCGCTTCATGGCGTTCGAGTTCGGTGTCGTCGAGCGATTCGAGAAAACGCCGCAGGCGGAACTGTTCGAGGTCGGGGGCGGGTGTGCCTTCCGCGGTGGAGGGGATCGCTGTCCTGGGTCTCAATCTGGGCTCCTCGCGCAGGATGTGTGCGCAATGTTGTAGTCGATGGATCGTCGTTTCGGGGGCGGCGGCAGCCTGCGCGATGCGCATCGCTGCCTCGCGTGATCAGAAGCGGGCAATCAGAAGCGGGCCGACAGCGCGGTGGCCGCCAGATGCGCGGCGAAGCCACTCGCGCCGGTGGCGGACATCTCCGGTGCGAGATGCAGGAACTGCTTGACCGCGCGCAGCGTCACCGCGCTGCAGCCGAGCAGCGTCTGCGTGAGCGCGTTCGCCTCGGCGTCAAGGCTCGCCGCCGGCACGATGCGGCTCACGAGCCCGGCCTGCAGCGCCTCGGCGGCGGACAGCCGCTGGCGGCTCAGGACCATGTGCGCGACCGTCTTCACCGGCACGCGACCGATCAGCGCGGACATGACGAGCGTCGGCGGGATGTCGCGTTCCATTTCTGGAATCTGGAACACCGCATCGTCGGCCGCAAGCGCGACGTCGCACACGCCGGCCAACGCGCAGCCGACGCCGAGCGCCGCGCCGCGCACCACCGACACCACCGGCACGCGCACCGCCTTGAGCGCGTCGTAGAGCGCGAGCGGCGGCGCGGCGACCACGCGGCGCAGCGTTTCCGCGGAGGGCTTCGCGTCCGCCGGCGGCATCGGCGACTGGCGGCCCTTGCAGAAGTCGGGGCCGCTGCTGCCGATACGCACGAGTTTCACCTCGTCGTCGAGCGACGAGACTGCCGCGATGATCGCGTCGCTCATTTCCGCGTTGATCAGGTTGCCGTTCTCCGGACGGTCGAGCACGATCTCCACGAGGGGGCCGTTACGGTTGATTGCAACGAATGGGGTAGGCATGCGTGTCTCCTTCGTCATGCAGGCATTGTGACAGGGGCGTTCAGGCGGCGCGGCAGTGGATGTATTCCCACACGACCTTCGGTGTGGCCGGCATCGCCAGTTCTTCGGTGCCGAATTCTTTCAGCGCGTCGGCGAGCGCATTGAAGATCGTCGCGGTGGCGGGGGTGATGCCGCTCTCGCCGCCGCCCTTCACGCGCAGCGGATTGCCGTGCGTCGGGTCTTCGGTGAGCTCGACGCGCAGTGGCGGAATCGCGCCCGCGCGCGGCATTCCGTAGTCCATGTACGAGCCGGTTAGCACCTGGCCGGTGTCGCGGTCGAGGTAGCAGGTCTCGGATAGTGCCTGGCCGATGCCCTGCGCGAGGCCGCCATGCACCTGGCCTTCGACGATCAGCGGGTTGATCGGCTGGCCGACGTCGTCGACCGACGTGTAGTTGACCAGCTTCACGACGCCGGTATCCGGGTCCACTTCCAGTTCGCAGATCGCCGAACCGGTGGGGTGCGCCGGCACCCGCGTGTTGACCTCGGCCTCCGCGTACAGCTTGCGTTTCGACGGATCGCCGGGCATGCCGTCGCTCGCGATGCGCGCGGCGACGTCGAACAGCCCGACGCGGCGCGCGGACGACGGATCGATGAAAACGCCGTCCTCGAACTTCACGCTCCCGGCAGACACGCTGAACAGTCCGGCGGCGACGCGCTTGCCGGTCGTGACGATCTGCGCGGCAGCGTCGACGAGCAGCATGCCGCCGAGCCGCATCGAGCGGTCCGAATGGCTGCCGCCGCCGACGCTCACGAACGCAGTGTCGCCGGTGCGCAGCGTGATCGCCGGCATCGACACGCCCAGATGCTGCGCGATGACCTGGGCGAAGGTCGTTTCATGGCCCTGGCCCGTCGACTGGGTGCCGGAGACGATATCGATGCGGCCTTCCGGCAGCACCGTCAGCTCGATGCGCTCGCGCGGCGCGCCGACCGGCGACTCGATGTAGTTCGCGAGACCGATGCCGCGCAGCTTGCCGCTCGCGCGCGCTGCCGTGCGGCGCTCCTCGAAGCGATTCCAGCCGGCAAGTTCCAGTGCGCGCTCCATGTTGCGCGCGAATTCGCCGCTGTCGTACGTGAGGCCCATCGGGCTGCGGTACGGCAGTTTCTCGTGCGCGACGAGGTTGCGGCGGCGAATCTCCGCGCGGTCGAGACCGAGTCCGGCCGCCGCGAGGTCGAGCATCCGCTCGATCACGTGCGTCGCCTCGGGGCGGCCCGCGCCGCGATACGGCGCGGTCGGCACGGTGTTCGTCAGCACCGCGCTGATGTGTACCGCCGCCACGGGCACGTCGTACACGGTCGTCATGATCCGCGTGCCGTTCGACATCGGCACGTACGACACCGTATGCGCGCCGACGTTGCCGATCCATTCGTTGTCGATCGCGAGAATACGGCCGTCCTTCGAGAACCCGAAGGTGGCGCGGACGATCGCGTCGCGGCCCTGGTAGTCGGACAGGAACGCCTCGCTGCGGTCGCTCGTCCATTTGACGGGGCATCCCACGCGGCGCGCGGCCCACACGACGGCCAGCTGCTCGACGTAGATGAACGAGCGCGGGCCGAAGCCGCCGCCGGTGTCGGGGCACACCACGCGGACCCGCGACGGCGGCACCTTCAGCGCGCCGGCGAGGCACAGCTTCTGCCGCACCGCGCCCTGGCTGCCGGAGATCAGCGTGTAGACGCCGGTTTCGCCGTCGTACGCGCCGATCGCGCTGCGCGGCTCCATCTGGCAATTGACGACGCGGCTGTGGTGGAACTCGCGCTGCACGACGAGCGGCGCAGCGGCGATGATCCGGCGCGCTTCGTCGCGATCGCCGATCTGCGTCTGGAAGCACAGGTTGCCACCGGCGCCGTCCCACAGTTGCGGCGCGCCGTCCCGCATCGCGTCGGCTGCGTTGACGACCGCGTCGAGCACGTCGTAGTCGACGTCGATCATTTCCGTCGCGTTGCGCGCGGCGAGCGGCGTTTCCGCGATCACCATCGCGATCGGCTCGCCGACGTAGCGGACCCGGTCGACGGGCAGCGGAATGTGCGGCTGGTTGAAGATCTGGCCGGTCAGCGACGCAAGGAACGCCTTCTTCGTCGCATCGACAGCATCGACCGGGTTCGGCACGTGATCGACGCCCTGATAGCCGTCGTCCAGATAATCCTGGCCGACGAGCACCGCGATCACGCCGGGCGCCTCGCGCGCCGCGGAGACGTCGACTGAGCGCAGCACGGCATGCGCGTGCTGCGAACGCAGGAACGCCGCGTGCGCCTGGCCTTCGACGCGCAGGTCGTCGGTGTATTGCCCGTTGCCGGTCACGAAGCGCCGGTCCTCGACGCGCGGAATGGGTTGGCCGATCATGACTGTGAGCGCTCCATCGTGGCGCCAGCTGGCGCCGGATACATGTCGTGCGCCGC
Source organism: Paraburkholderia sartisoli (assembly GCF_900107685.1). GTDB lineage: Bacteria > Pseudomonadota > Gammaproteobacteria > Burkholderiales > Burkholderiaceae > Paraburkholderia > Paraburkholderia sartisoli. The sequence goes on from NZ_FNRQ01000001.1 coordinate 1,040,833, forward strand.
GTGGCGCACGGCCTCGATGATGTTCACGTAGCCCGTGCAGCGGCAGATGTTGCCCTCGAGCGCGTGACAGATGCTCTCTTCGTCGAGCTTCGGCGGCCGGCGCAGATAGAAGTCGACCGACATGATCATGCCGGGCGTGCAGAACCCGCATTGCAGCCCGTGACACTGGATGAACGCATGCTGGACTGGATGCAGCGGCGCGTCTTCGCCGGCGCGCAGGCCCTCGACGGTGGTGACGGTGCCGCCGCTCGCCTGCGCGGCGAGGACCGTGCACGACTTCACCGAGACACCGTCCAGATTGATGGTGCAGGCGCCGCACTGACTCGTGTCGCAACCGACGTGCGTGCCCGTGAGCCGTAGCGTTTCGCGCAGGAATTCGACGAGCAGCGTCTCGTCGGGCACTTCGTGCCGAACGTCGACGCCGTTCACTCGCAATTGGACTTCAGTCATGATTTCCCTTCGTGTGCTGGGTCGTTCGGTTGGGCCGCGACGCTCAGTGAGCGGTGTCCGCATCGGCGGTCGCGGCGCTCATCGTCGTGTTGAAGCGCTTGAAGAACTCCGCGGCGAGCTTGTTCGCAACCGACGTGACGAGACGCGAGCCGATCTGCGCAAGCTTGCCGCCCACCTGCGCCTCGGCGACGTACGTGAGCAGCGTGCCGCCTTCCTCTGCGTCCGCGAGCGTGACGGTCGCGGTCATCTTGCCGAACCCGGCAATGCCGCCTTCGCCCTGGCCGGCGATCCTGTAGCCGTTCGGGCCGTCGCGCTCCGACAGCAGCAACGTACCCTTGAAGCGCGCCTTGACCGGGCCGACCGACGCGACGACCACCGCCTTGTACTCGTCGTCGCCGCCGGCGACGAACTCCTCGCAGCCGGGCACGCATGCCTGCAGCACCGCGGCGTCGTTCAATCCCTTCCATACCTGTTCGCGTGTGGCGGCGATGGTCTGCGATCCGGTGAATTCCATTCGTATCTCCTGAGTCTGAATTTAAGCGGGCTGGCGCAGCGGCTGCGCGAGCAGTGCCTGCAATGCGCGTCGCGTGTAGGTTTCGATCAGATGGGCGCGGTATGCGGCCGATCCGTTGCTGTCGTCCGGCAGCGTCGACGCGTCGATCCTCAGATTCGCGAGCGCGGCTTCGGACAGGTCGGCGCCGAGCGCGTTTTCCGCGTCGAGCCAGCGGAACACCGACGCACCCGCACCCGTCACCGCGACACGCACCGCACCGGTGAACTGCGCGATGAACACGCCGACGACTGCGTAGCCGGAAGCCGCCTGGCGGAACTTCGCGTACGCGCCGCGCAGCGGAATGGGGTACTCGAATCCCGTGACGAGCTCGCCCGGTTCGAGAGCGGTTTCGAACGTGTCGACGAAGAAGTCGTCGGCGCAGATCCGGCGCTGCGACGTGACGACCTGCGCGTCGAGCGCGAGCACCGCGGCCGGATAGTCGGCCGCCGGATCGTTGTTCGCGACCGAGCCGCCCATCGTGCCGCGATTGCGGACCTGCGGGTCGGCGATCAGGCCCGCGAGCTGCGCGAGTGCCGGGATCGCCGACGCGACCACCGGCGACGCGGCCACTTGCGCATGCTTCGTCAGCGCGCCGACGCGCAGCACGTTGCCTGCGACGCTCACGCCGCGCAGCGCCTCGATGTGGGTCAGGTCGACCAGATGCGAAGGGGCGGCGAGCCGTTGCTTGAGTGTCGGGATCAGCGTCATGCCGCCGGACAGCGGTCGCGCTTCCTCATGCTCGCGCAGCCAGGCGACGGCTTCGTCGAGCGATGCGGCTCGTATATAGGTGGTTTCGTACATGATGTCTCCTGCCGCCGCGCACCGGACCCCGGTGCGTGCGGCCGATTGCGGCTGCGCCAGTCGTCAGGCCGGTTTCAGCCAGTCCTCGAGTGCGGTCGCGAGTGCGACCGGCACTTCATACATCGGATAATGGCCCGCGTTGCGCAGCGTTTCGAGCGCCGCATGCGGATACCATGCGAGCCACGTGCGTGTCATCAGGTCGGCCGTCAGCGTCGGATCGTGTTCGCCGATGAAGAGCTTGACCGGCACCGCGTTGCCTTGCACTTCGCTCGAGAAGTCGCTCGCCGCCCAGTGGGGCAGGTAGGCCGCGAACGCGTCCGTGCGCGAAAGGCGCTGCGATTCGTCCGCGAGATGCGCGCTCCAGCGCGGCGACAGGCGGTTGCCCGTCGAGAACGCGATGACCGCGGCGCGCCGCGCGGCGTCGTCCACCACCGCGCGAAACGCGGCAAGGCGGGCTTCGTCCATGCGCGAGCCGCACGCGGGCACGGCGGACACGCCGGCCATCCGCTCGATGCGTCCGGGCGCGGCAAGCAGTACGCGCTGGATCGCCACGCCGCCCATCGAATGGCCGATCAGGCTGAAGCGGTCCCAGCCGAGATGGTCCACGAGCGCGAGCACGTCCTGCGCGGCTTCCTCGAACGTGAACGCGCCGTCGCGTTCACGCGAGCGGCCGTAGCCGCGGTAGTCGAAGAACACGTAGGTGAACGCATCGGTGTCGAGCGCCGGCACGAGCGGTTGCCAGTCTTCGGCACTGCCGAACCAGCCGCTCATCGCGAGCACCTTGCGCGGACCGTTACCGACCTTCACGTAGCCGTTGAGCGCCTGGGTCATGCCGCGATCTCCGCCTGCCGGTCCACGAGCGCCGGTGCGATGCGGCCGCGGCATTCGCCGAAGCCGATCGATACCGCGCCCGGCTTCGTTGCGCGCGCACTCAATACGATTTCATCGCCGTCTTCGAGCGCGGTGCGCGTCTCGCCGTTCGGCAGCCGCAGCGGATGCCTGCCGGCGTCCGTCAACTCGGTGATGCATGCGCGCGCCTCGTCGGCCGCGCCGGAAATCGTGCCGCTGCCGAGCAGGTCGCCGGTGCGCAGGTTGCAGCCGTTGCTCGTGTGATGCGCGACCATCTGCGCGAAGGTCCAGTACAGGTTGTCCAGATGCGTGTGCGTGATCCGCACCGGCTGCGCGCCGGCTTCGCGCAGTCCGTTCGTCGACAGATGCGCGTACAGGTCGAGATGCAGGCTGCCCTGTTGCTGGTCGAGCGCGCCGTGCAGATGCGGCATCGGCGGCGGATCGTCCTTCGCGCGCGGCACCGGCGCCTTGCGGAACGGCGCGAGCGCCTCGGCGGTGACGATCCACGGCGACACGCTCGAATGAAAGCTCTTGCCGAGGAATGGCCCGAGCACCTGCTCGAACCACTGAATGCTCTTCGCGGACCAGTCGTTCAGCAGCGAGTAGCCGAAGATGTGTGCGTGCGCGGCGTCGATCGCGATCGGCTGCGTAAGCGCATTGCCCTCGCCGATCCACGCGGCGACTTCGAGTTCGAAGTCGAGCGCGGGCGCGGGGCCGAACACGACCTGTCCGTTCGCGTCGCGGTACTGGCCGTGCGGACGCCGCACTTCGCCGCCGCTCACGCGCAGCGATGACGCGCGCCCGTGATAGGCGATCGGCAGCGACTTGAACGCCGCCGGCAACGGATCGGCAAGACCCTTGTAGCGGCCGTGCCGTTCAGTGTGATGCAGCGACGTGAGGAAGTCCGTGTAGTCGCCCACTTCGCACGGCAGCCTCAGCGCGACTTCATCGATGCGCGGCAGCAGCGCCTGTACGTGTTGCTGCACGCTCGCGCGTTGCGGCGAATCGCTCTTCAGCAGATCGGACAGCGCGGCGCGCAGCGCGCCGGGATACCGGGGCGGCATCGCCATCAGGCGGTTCAGCGTGCCGTCGCCAGCGGCCTCGCACGCGATGGCCGCATCGCTGCCCGCTGCGAGCAGGCCGCTGTCGCGCAGCGCGCGCAGGTCGACGACGTGCGCGCCGATCGCCACGCCGGCGCGCGGTTCGCCGTTGCGCTCGAAGGCGCCGAACGGCAGGTTCTGGATCGGGAAGTCCGTATCGGGACGGTTGGCCGATTCGACCCAGCTATGTCGGGCTGGATCGTGGGTGGCGTTGACGGGGGTCATGCGGCGGGTGTCTCCGGTACGGCTCTTTTTTGTTCCTCGGCCCACGCGTCGAGCGCGGGACGAGCCTGCATTCTATAGCGTTCCAGCGTTTCGGCCGGGGCGACGGGCACGGTGAGTTCGAGCCGGAAGCCGTTCGGATCGAAGAAGTAGATCGAGCGCACGAAGTGATGGTCGGTCACGCCGAGCACGTCGATACCGTGCTCGACGAGCCGCTGTTTCATCGCTTCGAGCTGGTCGGGCGTCGCGAGCCGCAGCGCGATGTGGTTGACCCACGGCGGTGTGTTCGGCGAAGGTTCGGCGGCGGTGTTGTCGCCGAGATCGAAGAACGCAATGTTCGAGCCATCCGCCATTTCGAAGAACAGGTGAACGTACGGACAGTATTCGCCGGTACTCGGTACGCGATCGAGGCGGATCAGATGGACGAGCGGCAGGCCGAGGATGTCTTCGTAGAAATGACGCGTCTCTTCGGCATTGCGGCAACGCCAGGCGAAATGATGCAGGCCGAGAATCGGGGGGAGGGCGGACATGGGGTGTCTCCTTGTGCGGTGGAAGCGATCAGACTTCGACCGTATCCACGTTGTATTCGAACAGCCAGTTGTAGCGTTCCTTGACGCGCTCTTCGCTCCATTCGCGATCGACGTATTCCGCCGCGCCTTCCGCATGCGCGAGCGCCGGGTTGTGAAAGCGCGTGGTGTTCGCCGCGGCGCCGCGCACGATGCGTGAGGTCCGGTCGAGACGCAGCGCCTCGTACCGTCCGAGCGCGCGTGGCAGGTCGTTGTCGTACCGGGCGAGACAGCGCGCGATCAGGTAGCCGTCTTCGAGCGCCATGCCCGCACCCTGCGCGAGGAAAGGCAGCGTCGGGTGACACGCGTCGCCGAGCAGCGTGGCGCGGCCGGAGGTCCAGCGCGTCATCGGCTCGCGGATCATCAGCGCCCACTTGTACGGAACGTCGATCGCGGAGATCATCGCGCGCACGTCTTCGTGCCAGCCCTTGAAGTCGGCGAGACATTCGTCGATCGTGCCGCGTTCGGACCACGATTCGACCTGCCAGCCGTCGCGCTCGACCGCGCCGACGAAGTTGACCAGATTGTGGCCGCGCAGCGGGTAATGAATCACGTGTGCGCCGGGGCCGACCCAGTTCGTGCCGTACAGCGTGCGCATGTGCTCCGGCAGCTTCTCGATGTCGATCACGCCGCGCCACGCCATCACGCCGGAATACACCGGCTCGTCGGGACCGAAGAGGGCACGCCGCACGCGCGAATGCACGCCGTCCGCGCCGATCAGCAGGTCGGCTTCGTAGACGCCGCCGGAGGTGGTCTGTACCTCGACCTTCCCGCCTTTCTGCACGATGCCCTCGACCTTTTCGTTGAGCCGGATCGCATCCGCGCTGAATGCGCGCACTGCATCGACGAGCGCCTGATGCAGGTCCGCGCGATGCACGGTCAGATACGGATACCCGTACACCTCGCGCGACGCCGCGCCAAGGTCGAACAACGGCCACGTCTGGCCGGTGTTCCAGAGCCGCACGCGCTTGCCGGGCGGCTCGCAGGCAAGCCCCTCGAGGCGCTCGCCGACGCCGAGCCGGTACAGCACACGCGTCGCGTTCGGGCTTAACTGCACGCCCGCGCCGATTTCTCCCAGCGCTTTGGCCTGTTCAAGGATGGTGACGTCGAAGCCCTTTCCCAACAACGCGGCTCCAGCCGTCAGGCCGCCGATACCTGCTCCTGCAATGACGATCTTCATTCGACGTTTCGACCTTTTTTGTAATGACACTTCTCTTATCGGGTTAATTTATCAATCAATCGATAAATCTTTTTAATGCGATCCCGTTTGAAAACGAAACCACTCTAAATCAACACCCGTCGCTAAAGAAGCAAAAGAATTCGAACGTCTTATTAATGAATTTTGATAATGCCGGCGGCCGGCCGGAAAGGGTTTTTGTCGTGTGCTGGCGGGTTCGCCGGGTGGCCTGTCGCGCGGCCCGTTACATGCCCCAGCGATGCACGACCGACGTTTCGATCCCGAACAGGTCGAGCACGCGGCCGAGCGTATGGTCGACCATGTCGTCGAGCGTCTCCGGGTTCGCATAGAACGCCGGCACCGGCGGATAGACGATCGCGCCGGCCTCTGTCACGCTCGCCATGCTGCGCAGATGGCCGAGATGCAGCGGCGTTTCGCGCACCATCAGCACGAGCCGGCGCCGCTCCTTGAGCGTGACGTCGGCCGCCCGCGACAGCAGGCCGCTCGTCACGCCGGTGGCGATCTCGGACAGGGAGCGGATCGAGCACGGCGCGACGATCATCCCCATGACAGGAAACGAACCGCTCGAAATGGCCGCGCCGATGTCGGTGTTCGGATAGGTCACCGTCGCGAGTGCGCGCACGTCGGCGACGCTGTAGGGCGACTCGTGCGCGAGCGTGACCTGCGCGGAGCGGCTCATCACCAGATGCGACTCGATGTCGAGCTGCCTGAGCAACTGCAGCAGCCGGACGCCGTACACGACACCCGACGCGCCGCTGATACCCACGACGAGGCGCCGGGGCGATACTGCGCTGAAATGCATCTGTGCTCTCCGATGAAACGGTAATTGAATCAGGACGTCGCGGATGTTAGCACAACGATTCATTATGTCCGAAGCGATATGCCGTATTTTGTAATTAATCGGTAAATACCCTGGCCGAGTATTCGGAATGTTCTATTGATTGATAAAAAATTCGCGATTCAAATCGTAAATCGGAGCCGTTAAACTCTGTCCCGCATCAGGCAACGGGGCATCGATTGGCCCCGGCGGGATATCCGATGCACGACGCCGGTCCGGATGAGGGACCGGCGAACGATAAAAACACTGGAGACATGCGTTGAGAACTCGTCTGCTCGTCGGCGGTTGCGCCGCGATCCTTGCCGGCCCGGTATGGGCACAGTCGTCCGTTACGCTTTACGGCAGCGTGGACGTCGGGGTCGACTTCGTGTCGAATTCGCATGGCAAGCATCTGTATCAGGAATCGTCCGGCAAGCGTCAGCCAGACCGTTGGGGGCTGTTGATCAGGGAGGGGCTCGGCGGCGGCAACACCGTGTTCGCGCGGCTCGAATCGGGTTTCGTGAGCACCACGGGCGCCCAGATCAATCCGACCAGCTTCTTCAACCGCGAGGCGTATGTCGGCCTCACGAACGATCGCTGGGGCTCGCTCAGTTTCGGCAACATCAACGACTATGTCTATCAGTACGTGGGCCGCCTGAACAACTCGGTACCGGGCATCTCGTCGTTCTATACGCCGGGCAATCTGGACGGCCTCGCGAACAACCACGCGATGAACAACGCGGTGAAGTTCGAGTCGATCAATTTTCACGGCTTTCAGGCGGGCGCGATGAACGCGTTCGGCAACCAGGCGGGCAATTTCAGCGACGGCCGTCAATACAGCCTCGGCGCGCAGTACGCGAACAACGCGGTGAGGCTCGGCATTGCGTACACGATGTCCCACAACCGGACCGCGGACATATTCGGCACGTTCAGCCTGTCTTCGCTGCTCGGCCAGCCGCTGAAACAGGGCACGATGTTCAATGCGAGCCGCTACAGCACGCTTGCGGTCGGCGGCTCGGTGAAGATCGGCTATTTCACGCCGCATCTGACGTATTCCGGTGTGAAGCTGGAAAACGCCGAGGGCTCCGTGACGCTGAACAACTATCAGGCGGGTGTCAACATCGACCTGAGCGGCGGCAAGAACTTCTACATCCTGGGCCTCTCGATGGATCACTCGACGTTTCAGGGCCTCGCGATCAACCAGTACAACCTGTTCCTGACCGATTACCTGTCGAAGAGCACACAGGTCTATGCCGGTGTCGGCCTGCAGCGCGCTTCGGGGCCAGGTGCGCGCGCCGCGCAGTTCGGCTATCAGCCGTCGACGAGCGGCAGCCAGACGGTCGCGCGCATCGGCATTAATCACATGTTCTGAAGCGGAGGCGCCATCGTACGGTGAAACGGGATGCAAACGGGTCTATTCACACTTTTCGATCTCTTCATCGCTATTTTGTGATTGAGGCGCGCCGGGTCGCCACCTTATAGTTTGTGGCTCTCCGACGTGGCGTCGCCATGAGAGATGTCAGGAGCAACAGCGCGAAGCGCACGCGAGCCGACCCGGCGCGCGCGCCGAGGGCGAGGTAAATGGGGTACACATGCAAGCAGACCGGACTTTCGACATCGCGGTACTGATAGAAGAGCAGAAGACGGGACGCTTCGCCGTCGGCCTGCTGTTCTGGTGTTTCCTGGTCATGCTGATGGACGGCTATGACCAGACGGCCGTGTCGTTCGCGGCGCCGGCCATCATCAAGGACTGGCACGTGGCGCGCGGCGGCTTTGGGCCGGTGTTCGGCGCGGGCCTGTTCGGCACGCTGATCGGTTCGTTCATCTTCGGCTATCTTGGCGACCGGCTCGGCCGCAAGAAGGCGATCATCATTGGCAGCCTGTTCTTCGGGCTGCTCACCTGGGCGTCGGTGTGGGCGACGTCGCTGCAGCAGTTGATGCTGCTGCGGTTTCTCGCCGGCATCGGCATGGGCGGTGTCGTGCCGAATTCGGTGGCGCTCGTCGCCGAGTACGCGCCGAAGCGGCTGCGCGCGACGTGGGTCACGCTGATGTTTTCCGGCTTCTCGATCGGCGCGGGTTCCGGCGGACTGGTTTCGTCGGCGCTGATCCACCGGTTCGGCTGGCCGGTCATGTTCGCGGTGGGCGGCGTCGGATCGCTGCTCGTCGCGGTGCTGCTGATCTTCACGCTGCCCGAATCCGCGAAACTGCTCGTCGTGCGGCAGCGCAGCGTGGAAACGGTGCGCCGTCTGGTGGCGCGGCTGCGTCCCGACCTCGATATCCCCGCCGATGCGCAGTTCGTGCCCGGCGAGGTGCGCGAGAAGCAGCGTTTCGTGCTGAAACTGATCTTCTCGGATGGCCTTGCCGCGATCACGCCGCTGCTGTGGATCGTCTTCATCGCGAACTCGATGGCGCTGTATTTCCTGCAGAACTGGCTGCCGATCCTGATGGAGGGAATGGGCGTGGACCCGCGCGGTGCCGGGCTGATTACGATGATGTTCTCGGTCGGCGGCGTGCTCGGCGGCCTGATCCTGTGCCGCTTCGTCGACCGTCACGGCGTGCTCGCGATCATCTCGCTGCCGGCGATCGGCTGCCCGGTCGTCGCGCTGCTCGGCCACGGCTCGTCGCAGACATGGCTGATGGTGGCGGTGTTCGCCGCCGGCTTTTGCGTTGTCGGCGCGCAATACGGGCTGTATGCCGTGGCGGGAATGATCTATCCGACGTCGTTCCGCTCGGCCGGCGTCGGCAGCGCGATTTCGGTCGGCAAGATCGGCTCCGTGTCCGGGCCGATGATCGGCGGCGTGCTGCTGTCGATGCACCTGCCGGTCACGCAACTCTTCTATTCGGCGTCGCTACTGTTCGTCGTCGTCGCGGTGTTCTCGACGGTGCTCGCGCTGCTGTATCGCGCGCGCTTCGGCGCACAGCACGCCGCACAGGCGGGCGTCGAGCCGGCGCGGCGTTCGCTGGTGCGTGACGCGTAACCGGGTGCGCCGCCGGTCCGTGCCGCCATGAGGTCGTATGGCGGCACGGACCGCGCGTTTGCCATCGGGATCTGCCAATGCATGAAATCATATGGATTCCTTCAGATGGCGAACCGGAACGGAACAGAACGACCGCCGCGCGTGGCATTCGCGACGGCGCAACGAGGCGACGCGACCGGCATCCGCGTGATGCCGTGCTTTTGCCCTGTCCGCGATGACGGCCGCCTCGCGACCCGGTGTGAGAATCCATTCCGATGACCCAGCCTCTTACCCTGTACGACAGGATCTTCGACGCGCATGTCGTTCGCACCGATGCGGACGGCACGACGCTGCTCTACATCGACCGGCATCTGCTCAACGAGGTGACCAGCCCACAAGCATTCGCATCATTGCGGCGCGAAGGCCGGCCGGTCTGGCGCCCGAGCGCCAATCTGGCGGTCGCGGACCATAACGTGCCGACGACGGACCGGCGTCACGGGATTGCCGATCCGGTGTCCCGGATCCAGGTGGACGCACTGCGCGAGAACTGCGAGCAGAGCGGCATCGTTCACTACGGGATGGACGACGCGCGCCAGGGCATCGTTCACGTCGTCGGGCCGGAGCTCGGCAGCACGCTGCCGGGCATGACGATCGTCTGCGGCGATTCGCATACCAGCACGCACGGCGCGCTGGGTGCGCTCGCGTTCGGTATCGGCACGTCGGAGATCGAGCACGTGCTCGGCACGCAGACGCTGGTTACGCGGCGCAGCCGGACGATGCGCGTGACGGTGGACGGTGTGCTGCCGTCCGGCTGCACGGCAAAGGACGTCGCGCTTGCGGTGATCGGTGCGCTCGGCATGGCTGGCGGCACCGGTTACGCAATCGAGTTCGCGGGGCCGGTGGTGCGCGCGCTGTCGATGGAAGGGCGGATGACCCTGTGCAACATGTCGATCGAAGCGGGCGCGCGCGCCGGCCTGATCGCGGTGGACGACACGACGCTCGATTACTGCCGCACGCGCCCGCATGCGCCGCGGGGCGACGCGTGGGAACGTTCGGCGCGTGCGTGGCGCGCATTGCGCTCGGACGACGACGCGCGCTTCGATGCCGAATACGCGCTCGACGTATCGGCGCTGTCGCCGCAGGTGACCTGGGGCACGTCGCCGGAGATGGTGACCGGCATCGACGGCCGGGTGCCCGATCCGGCGGATATCGACGACGCCGGGCGGCGTGCGTCGTGGACACGTGCGCTCGACTACATGGGGCTCGATGCGGGCACGCGCATCGATACGATCGCGATCGACAAGGTGTTCATCGGCTCGTGCACGAACGGCCGTCTCGAAGACCTGCGCGCGGCCGCCGACGTGCTGCGCGCGGCGGGTGGCCGGCTCGCGCCGAACGTGCGGCTTGCGCTCGCGGTACCGGGTTCGCAGCAGGTCAGGCGCGACGCGCAGGCGCTGGGGCTGCACGAGGTATTCATCGCCGCCGGCTTCGAATGGCGCGAGCCGGGCTGCTCGATGTGTCTCGCGATGAATCCCGACCGGCTCGAACCGGGCGAGCGCGTGGCGTCGACGTCGAACCGCAATTTCGAGGGCCGGCAGGGCGCGGGCGGCCGTTCGCATCTCGTCAGCCCGGCGATGGCCGCGGCGGCCGCGCTCGCGGGCCGCTTCACCGACGTCCGGCAGTTCGTTCGCGCCGCGGGAGGCTGCTGATGGAGCCGCTCGTATGCCATGAAGGCATTGTCGTTCCGCTCGACCGGGACAACGTCGATACCGACGCGATCATGCCAAAGCAGTTCATGAAGTCCATCGCGCGAACCGGCTTCGGTCCCTATCTGTTCGACGAATGGCGCTACCGCGACCCCGGCTACTACGGCAAGCCGGCCGCCGAACGTACGCCCGAGCCGGGCTTCGTGCTGAACCAGCCGCGCTACGCGGGCGCCTCCGTGCTGCTCGCGCGGCGCAATTTCGGCTGCGGCAGCTCGCGCGAACACGCGCCGTGGGCGCTGCATCAATACGGTTTCCGGGTACTGGTGGCCGAGAGTTTCGCGGACATCTTCTTTAACAACTGCTGCAAGAACGGGCTGCTGCCGGTGCGGCTCGACGCGGCGCGGATCGACCGGCTGATCGGGACGGTGGCGGCTTCGCCCGGCTACCGTCTGCGCGTCGATCTGGCTGCGCAGACCGTGACGGCGCCGGACGGCGAATGCTGGACCTTCGACATTGCGCCCGCGCTCAGGACGCTGCTGCTCGAAGGGCTCGACGAGACCGGCGCGACGCTCGCGTTCGCTGACGCGATCCGCGCGTTCGAGGCCGCGCATCTCGAACGTTCGCCCTGGCTTTAGCCGCGGCCACGATTGCGCGCCGCCGTTGCGGCGCGTTTTCCTGAACGCGATTTCTTTCCGATTACGAAGCTGAGTTCTGCCATGACGCCAACCTTGACTGCCGACGCCGTCGTTTCGACGGACACACCTGCCTCGCCCGCCGCAGCCGGAGCGCGTCTCGCGCCGGGCTCACCACGCCGCGGGACGATGTCGTTGCAGGCCCGCATCGCGCTGACGATGGCGCTGCTGGCGCTGCTGATGACGGCGATCGGCGCGCTGGGGCTCACTGGCGCGTGGCGTGCGAACCGGGCGAACCAGGACACGTACCAGAACAAGCTGACCGCGGCGGTGTACATCGGCAACGCGGAACTGCTGATCGGGCGCACGCGTCTCGTGCTTGGCGGTGCGATGGCGCAGCAGGACGGCGCGCGCGCGCAGGAACAGATCAGCCGCGCGAGCGAGTTCTTCAGGCAGTCGGACGACGCGTGGCGCCACTTCGTCGAGGAACCGCACGAGAGCGACGAGGCGCCGCTGATCGAGGTGGCGGGCAAGCGGCGCGACGCGATGCGCGACGGCATGCAGGCGTTCATCGACGCGCTGAAAGCCGGCGACCGCGCCGGTGCGCAAAAGATCGGCACGTCGATTCTAAGCCCGCTCTTCAACGACATGAGCAGCGCGAACGACCGGCTGAAAAGCACGCTGTACGCGAACGCGAAACGCAGCTACGAAAACGCGGAGCGATATTTCCATCTGTTCCTTGCGGTATCGGCGGCGATGATCGCGTTCGGCATTGCCGCCGCGGTGTTCAGCTGGGTGACGTTGCGCCGCGCGATCATGGCGCCGCTGAGCGAGGCGCTCGCGCATTTCGACGCGATCGCGGCCGGCGACCTGCAGCGCACGATCGGCCGATATCGCGCCGACGAGATGGGGCAACTGCTCGATGGTCTGCACAACATGCAGGCGCAGCTCGCGCGGACCGTGACGGCGGTGCGGGACAGTTGCCGGTCGATCGGCGCCGCGACGGGTGAGATCGCGGCCGGCACGCTCGACCTGTCGTCCCGGACCGAGGAGCAGGCCGCATCGCTCGAGCAGACGGCCGCGAGCATGAGCGAGCTGACCGAAACGGTCCGGCAGAACGCGACCCGCGCGCAGGAGGCGCATGCGATCGCGAATGACGCGTCCACGGCGGCGAGCGACGGCAGCGGCGCGATCGGGCGCGTCAGCAGCACGATGCATCGCATCGAGACGAGCGCGCGCAAGATCGCGGACATCACTGGCATCATCGAGGGCATCGCGTTCCAGACCAACATTCTCGCGCTGAACGCCGCGGTCGAGGCGGCGCGCGCCGGCGTGCACGGGCGGGGCTTCGCCGTGGTGGCCGCCGAGGTGCGCTCGCTCGCGCAGCATGCTTCGTCGGCCGCGAAGGAGATCGGCGAGCTGGTGGCCGACGCGGTGAGCGCGGCGTCCGACGGCACGATGATGGTCGCGGAAGCGGAACAGGCGATCGATCACATCCTCGGCGCCGCACAGCGCTTCGCGGACATGATGGCCAGTATCGCGGCCGCCGCCGACGAGCAGCGCACTGGCATCGAGCAGGTGGATGCCGCGATCAGCCTGATGGATTCGATCACGCAGCAGAACGCGGCGCTCGTCGAGGAGGCCAGCGCCGCCGCGCAGGCGCTCGACCAGCAATCGCGGGAACTGGACCGGCAAGTCGCGATGTTCCGGATCTGACACGCAGTGACGCACGGGCGGCACCGCCCATCTGAAGAAACGGGCGACCGGCATCGAGACCGCCGGCGACCCCGGAAACCACGGAGACAGACATGAACCCATACGCGCGGCCGCCGCATTCACCACATTCACCGCATTCACCGCATTCACCGCATTCACCGCATTTGTCCGGCATCGCTGGAGGGCACGCACGATGACGACTGCCGCATCGTCCGCGTTATCCGCGGCGCCCGTAGACGTCTCCGCGCTCATCGAGCGCCAGAAGCTCGGCGGTTTCGCACTCGGCCTGATCGCCTGGTGTTTCCTGATCGTGCTGATCGATGGCTTCGACCAGGTGGCGGCGGCCTTCGCGGCGCCTGCGCTGATCCACGCATGGCACACGAACGCGGCCGGCTTTGGCCGTGTTTTTGGCGTCGGCCTGTTCGGCGTGCTCGTGGGGTCGTTGCTGCTCGGCTTCAGCGGCGACCGTTTTGGCCGGCGGCCGACGATCATCTACGGTTCGCTCTGGTTCGGCATCCTGACGCTCGCATGCAGCTATGCGACGTCGCTCGACCAGTTGACCGTGCTGCGCTTTCTTGCCGGCATCGGGATGGGCGGCGTCGTGCCGAACACGGTCGCGCTCGTGTCCGAATATGCGCCGAAAGCGCGCCGGGCGACGTGGATCACGCTGATGTTCTCCGGCTTTTCGATCGGCGCGGGCGGTGGCGGCGCGGTCGCCTCGTGGCTGCTGCCGCGTTTCGGCTGGCCCGTGCTGTTCGCGCTGTGTGGGAGCGCGGCCATCGTGGTGGCGCTCGCCTCGTTCGCGTTGTTGCCCGAATCGGTCCGCTTCCTGATCGTGAACGGACGCGATCCGCGCAGGATCGCCCGCATCGCAAGGCGGCTCGGCGCCGGCGTCGAAGATGGCGCGGTGCGCTACGTCGTCGACGACGAGGTGCGGCTGCGCGTGCGTCCGGCCGCGCTGTTCCAGAACGGTCTCTCATACGTGACGCCACTGCTGTGGGCGCTCTTCGTCCTGAATTCACTCGCGCTGCACTTCCTGCAGAACTGGCTGCCGATCCTGTTCGGCATGGGTACGCTCGCGCCGGCGCGAGCGGCGCAGGCGGCGATGATGTTTCCGGTGGGCGGCACGGTCGGCGCGCTGATGTTGAGCCGCTGCGTCGACCGTTACGGAATCGTGGTGATCCTGCTGCTGGCCGTGGTCGGCTGTCCCGTCGTCGCGTCGCTCGGGATGCCGATGCCGACCGCCTTGCTCTTCGCAGCGGTGTTCGTGAGCGGCGTGTGCGTGATCGGCAGCCAGTTCGCGCTATACGCGGTGTCCGGCATGGTCTATCCGACCGCGCTGCGCTCGACCGGCGTCGGCTCGGCCATCGGCATCGGCAAGTTCGGATCGGTCGCGGGCTCGATGCTCGGTGGCGTGCTGCTGGCGATGCATCTGCCGGTGGCGAATCTTTTCGTCGATCTCGCCACGGTATTCGTGTTCATCGCGTTGCTGGCGGTGTGGCTCGGCTGGCACCGGCGCGCGGCCGGGCAGCCGGTGACGGCCGGGCAGTCAGGCGCGTAGTGAAGGCGGGCGCGGAGCCGGAGTGGCCGGCAGCGCTCGCCCTGTTCAACTGGAAGGCGCGTCGCGCGCGCTGCCATGCGTGGAAGTGGAATGCCGTCAATCAAACCATGAGGGCGTGCTGATCGACTGCATCCACGAAGCCGGGTGCGGACGAGACGTTACGAGTGCGCCTTACCGCCTTCGGCATTCATGAGACCGGCTCCGGCCTCATCCCATCGCATCGCGGGTTTCACCTGGTTTCACCATCAAACTGTGCGCATCGCACAACTCATCGCAAACCCTGGTTTTTTCGCCCACGCCGGGCGCGCCTTTTCTGACGGCCCAAAGCCCGTATTCCGTGTCCCGGATGGCATGCATCCTCCGCAATCTTTTAATAAAAATAATGCATTGGTGTAATCGATACCGTTGACGTGAAATTAGCACGTTCATTCTATTTTCACGCGGCCGGTCGCGCTGGATCCGGACATGCCACGCCAGCGGCACGACCGGCAGGGATCGCCGGACACCAGAAAGCTGTGCAATCAGATCCGCAGCAGGCGGACATAAAAGAGGAGACATGCATGCGTTTGATCAGTCAGGGTATCTGCGGGGCCACGCTGGCGCTCGTCGCCGGCAGTGCGGCGGCGGCCGGGTCTGGCGTGACGTTGTACGGTGTGGCCGACACGTTCGTCCAGTACCTCGACAACGGCGGGCAGCATTCGTATTCCGAACGAAGCGGCGGCGCGACCGGTTCGCTGTTCGGGCTGAAGGGCGATGAAGACCTGGGTGGCGGCCTCAAGGCGCAGTTCGACGTCGAAACGGGTTTCAACATGAACACGGGCGGCCTGTTCGCCGACACGACGGCGCTCTTCTATCGTCAGGCGTGGGTCGGGCTGAGTCACGCCACGTACGGCTCGCTGTCGTTCGGGCGTCAGTACGAGCCGAGCTTTCGCATCGTCTATCCGAGCGATCCGTTTCGCGTGAACGAAGTCACGTCACCGTTCTCGGCGGATGTGCTCGCCGTCGACCGCAATACACTGTCGACGCAGTACGACTCTGGCCGCTCGAGCAACTCGATTCTTTACCAGTCGCCGAACATGCGCGGGTTCCAGCTGTATGGCATGTACGCGTTTTCGTCGACCGTCAGCCAGCCGGTGCCGGCGACGACCGGCAACATGCTGAACGTCGCGATGCGTTACTCGGGCTACGGCTTTTACGCGGGCCTCGCCTATGTGAACCAGCATGCGGGGCAGGAGACGCTTGCCGCGCTGCCGGCACCGCTCAGCCTGCTCGGCACCGAGCACTTCATCGGCGCACTGGGCTACCAGATTGGCATCGTGAACCTCCAGTTCAACTATTCCTATAACCGTTCGAAGGATCCGGCGCCAGGCTCGCTCGCCGCGCGGCTCGGCACTGCGCACTCGCTCAGCATCGCCGAACTGGGTGCGACCATTCAGGCGACCTCCGCGGACATCATCCAGATCGCGGCTACCGAGCGCAACGTGCGCGGCACGCACGACAACACGCCGGGCATCGAGATCGGCGCGGAGCACGCGATTTCAAAGCGCACGAGCTTCTATATGCGCGCGGGTTACATGAAGAACAACGGCTCCGCGACGGTCAGCTGGCCGGGCGCCACCGTGAGCACAGCCGGCACGAAGCAGGTGCTGGCTGTGCTCGGCATGACGCACCGCTTCTGAGCGATCGCGGCGCGCAAGCACAAGGCATCCGGCGACCCGCCATGCGGGAATCGCCGGATGCCTTTGTGCTTTTCACGTCAGGCGTGATGAGGCGATTTTCCGCGACGGAAGCGTGTTGGTAGTCACGCCGCTTACGCAGGGTCTTCGAATTGAGCCGCGACGTCAGCGCATGCGCCGTTGATTCGCGGTCGATGTCGTTATTGCCGGGGACGTCGCGTGCCCGGTGCGCGTCGCCGCTTCGCGGCAGCCGGCGCAGGCGTGACCGGGGCCGCGGCCCCATCGGGCGCTTCGTGGTCAGCGGCGTTGCCATTCAGCGACGCAGCAGTCGCCGGTGCCACGGCCCCATCGGGCGCTTCGTGGTCAACGGCCTTGCCATTCAGTGACGCAGCAGTCGCCGGTGCCACGGCCCCATCAGGCGCTTCGTGATCAACGGCCTTGCCATCCAGCGACGCCGCAGCAGCCGGCGCCACCGCCGTATCAGGCGGCACGGTGATCTCCGTTTGCGAAGCGGGCGGTTTGCTCGCCGCCTGAGCCGCGAACATCCAGCGCTCGACGTTCAACGCGCGTTTGTCGATAGCCGGCTGCACGTCGCCGGCCGGCGCCCGCGCGGCGAACAGCGCCGCCGCCGGTTGCGGACCCGCCGTATTTCGCTGCTGCTCCTGTTGCACGAGTTCGGCGTAGGTGACCAGCGCTGTTTGCGCGTCATGGAAACTCGACGGCACATCGGCGACGGCGGCCGCCATCTGCACGACACCCGTCGCCGCGATCGTCGCGGGCGTATCCGTGCGCGGCTTGTCGAGCGATATCGCCGAAGCGAAGCTGCCGATCGGGGTCAGCCCCGGCCCCGACATCGTCCGGCGGCACAGGTGCGGCAGCTGCCATTTGTCGCACGCATAGCGAAGCACGCTGGTGTGATCGTAGACGGTGTGATCGACGCCCACCGGCACCCACGGGGACACGAGAATCGCCGGCACGCGCACACCGAGGTGATCGAATCCGTAGTTGTCGACGTGATCGTCGGGCGGCGTCGCGACGGGCGGCTGGACGTGATCGTAGAAGCCGCCGTGCTCGTCGTAGGTGACGACGAGCAGTGTGGATTCCCACAGTGCCTGGTTCGCGCGAATCGCGTTATAGACATCCGCGATCAGTTGCTCGCCCGCGGCGATGCCCGCGGGCGAATGCTGGTCGTTCTCGACACCGCCCACGCCCGCGAAATAACGCGGTTCGATGAACGCATACGAAGGGAAGTCGTCAGCCAGACCTTTGCAGTCGGTGAAGAAACTGTCCATGCCCTGATAGTGATTCGTCAGCAGACGCTTCTTCAGGCGCGTCAGGACGATCGATTGCGGAATGCCGCCGTGATAGATCCGCCACGAGACGCCCTGGGTATCGAGGTTGTCGTACAGCGTCGGCTGGCTGTAGCGGCCGAAAAACATCCGCACGGTGTCGAACGCGCCGTCGGGCATCAGCACGTCGCCGAGTGTGGTGCCGCTATGCACGAACAGACGGTTCGGCCACGTCGGACCCGGCATCGACGAAAACCAGCGGTCGCACACCATGAAATTTTTCGCGAGCGTATGGAGTGCGGACAGTTCGCCATCCCTGAAGTACGCCATCACCTGGTCGCCGTCGGGAACCGGCGCGTCCGGGCTCATCCGCCGATACTCATCGACGAAATGCGCCATGCCGTCCTTGATCTGCGCCTCTACGTTGTCGAATTCATGCGGCACCTTGAAGTCCTTGCGGACGAACTGCGCGGCGATCGGCTTCTGCGTAAACGTGAGGTTGTTTTTCGCGTCGAAGTTGGTGCCCGGGCTGTCGGGGTCCACGCCATCGATGGCGTGATTGAACGACGCGCGCAACGCGCCGAGCACGTGATCGAACGAGCGGTTTTCGAGCATCAGGACAACGACGTGCCGGATCGGATCGTTCGATGCCGTGACCGTCGGAGCCTGCAGCGTCTCGACGCCGGCCGCGCGATCGCCGCTTCCCCACGCCGCGCCGTTCGCGCCGGCAGCGCCCTGCGGCGTCGCGGTGGAGGTTGCGGCGAGCATCGTGTCGCGCAGCACCATTCTTCCGCTGCGAAATCCCGTTTTGATCCGCAGACGCCGGGCCGCCTTTGGATCGTGCCCGAAAAACTGCTGGTTCGTGCCGGAAGCCGGATCGAAGAAGCCGATATAGCCGCCGGGGTTGACGCCGAACGAACCGAGGCCGGTCCCGCAAAAATCGTTGCGCGCACCCGGCTGCTCGCCGACGGTGAAGTAGTGCGGCAGCACGAAGTTCGACACCGGCACGCCATCGATCTCGTAATGCTGCGACTGCACGGCGTCGCACATTTCGAAGAAGTGATACACCGTGCGATCGGCCACTTCAGGATGCGGGCCCTGTACCAGCAGGTTGCATTGCGGATCGCCGACCAGTTCGAGCGCCTCGTGCGAGAGCGTCGTCGACCAGTCGTCGCCCAGCGACTTGCACAGGTCGAGAAACACAAATCCGTACGGGATGCCCGACAGGTTGCGATCGTGATAGCCGAGCGCGTCGTTCGAGTTCGCTGAATCGAGCACGTACAGGATCGCGTCGCCACGCAGTTCGTTCAGCTGCTGAAGGTCGGCCGTCGCGCCTGTCGCGCCCGTTGGTCCCTCGACCCGCAACCGGCCGCCGAACGCCCAGTACGGTTCGAAGTCCTCCGTGATCTGACGGTTGATCGCGCGGACCACGCGATGCATGTCCAGCTCCGCGATGCTGCTCGTGCGATTGACGACCGAAATCTGGAACATGGGGCGCTCCGGTGAGTGTCGTGCGTCGCGATGCCGGCGCAACGGGCACGCCTCGCGAACGAACGATCGTTCGAGGTCCAGGGCGGCATCTGGCTTCTTCCGACGAATGCGCCGCCAAGCCGAAGATTAGGCGCTGCGCGGCGCGTGAAGCAAGTTTTGCGTGTCGGCAGACGAAATCGTGCGCGGCGGCGGCGCGACGACGACCGTCGTGGATGCGGGTTGTGGATGTGGCATTGCTGACGCGTGGCGTTGCAGGGTCTTTCCCTTTTGCGGTTTTGACCGCATGCTAGGGTTTCTGCACCGATCCGGAGACGCACCATGGACGAGCAGCAGGAACATCGCGGTTTCACGATCACGGTCAGCACGCGCGACGACCGCGCGGGCGGCGCATTCGTGACGTTGCTGATCGAGCGCGCGTTGGCGCCGGGCGGCGATACGCGCGGTGGGGCGCCGCGTTCCGAGCCCGAGCATTACCGTTCGGTGCGCGCCGGGCCGGCGGCCGTCGGCGAAGCGATGGACCGCGCGCGACGCGCGATCGACGAAGCACTCGGCGAACCCGATCCGCTCGGCGACTGAGACCCGCCCACGCGACCCCGCACTCGCGTGTACATCAGAAAAACATCAGGACAACAGGACGCTGCCATGCAGTTCGACTACAAGACATTTCATATCGATTGCCGGGCCCGGCACGACGAAGATGGTCACTACGTCGCGCGCGCAAGGATCACGGTGCCGGCCGTGGGCGCCGGGCGCGTCACCGCGCACGATTCCGGCGACATCGATTCGTTCGTGAACGAATCGGACGCCATTTCCTGCGCGAAGGCGTGGGCTATCGAATGGTGTGACGAAAACTGGGACTGAGCCGGGCGCGGCGGTTCCGCGCGCGAGGACGATGGAGGCCGACATGCCGCGTGAAGCCCGAACGGAACAGGAACTGCTTGCGCTCGTGAGCGCGGCGCTCGACTCGAATCCCGACACATGCGGATGGAGCCCGACTGGCATCCAGGAGCAGGTGGAAGACAGCGAAGGTTGCAACTGGGACATTCCGTATCTGCGCGGCAACAGCGACGCCGCCGATGTGAAGGACGTCGTGATGCCGGTCGCCGCCGGCATCATCAACACGCTGCGCAGCCGCTATAGCCTGCTGTAGCCGCGGGCGCGCCTCGCGCCAGATCCGCGTTGAATGCATGCCGCGAAGGATAAAACCGCGCCCCTCCCGCCGTGTCCGGCCGGAGGGGCGCTTCTTTTAATTTCGGACATGACGAACGTCCTACAGATAGGTTCCGCCGATGCGTCCTTCAAAGATGCCGATGTCGATGTCCCAGTCGTCCACGGTACCCGTGGACGTGCCGTCGACACCGACGCGCACCGCGCGCCCACCGGTCAGGCGTTTCATCTGGTCGGCGGTGAGGGTGGCTTCGCGGGCGTCTTCGATAGAGGGTGTGAGGTCTTTGATAACGACAGTGGTTTTCATGGCAGTTCTCCTGTGGGCGGCTGAACGAGCACGGTGGTGTGCCCGCTTCCAGTCGTGCAAGGGCTATGCCAATGGAGCGGCGCGCGCGGGCGCATTCGCGCCGCGGGCCGGGCGCGCGTTCAGAACGCGCTGTGACGGGGTGTTCGGGCGCGGCTTCGCTCGTGGATTGGTGTGCGCGCGCCGTGTGCTGCACGCAACGTGTCGGCGTGCGGCGAACAGGCGGCCCGTGGCTGCTGGAATCCACGCGCCACGTAAGGTAGCCGCGCTACGGGTGAAGTGACGACGGTGATGCCGCGATGCCGGCGGCACCGGATTGCGCGAGCGGCGCCTGCCGGGCAGCGGGAAATCCTGGCGGATAGTCGACGACACGCGGCGCGCCGGGCGCCGGCTGGGCGACGTGATGCGCGCCGATGCGCATGCCGCCGACGATGGCGGCCATGGCCTGTCTGTCGAGCTCGACGCTTTCGGTCAGATCGGTGATGACGAGGAGAGTCATGACGGTCCCAGGTGATCCAGATAATCATGGAATGCAAGGCGCGGCAGCCGGCATGGCCGGCCGCCGTTCGATGGTTGCCGATGTGGATACTGCTTCGCACAACCAGTATAGGAAATTCGCCTCTACCCCGTATCCCGCGTCGTATGCCGCGGCTCTTTATTTAACCGGCCGTGGTGGGAGCCCCCGGGTTCCCTGCCACGGCGCGGAGTCAAACGCTGGCCGTGTTGGCGGCCGATTGTATCGGGCTGACGTCGAAAGCGAGCGGGCCCAGGGTCGTACCGAGCACGCCGATGTTTTTCAGCACTTCGACGTTGGTGTACTGCCACTGCTCGATGTTCTGGTTCACGTTGACGTTCACGGTGGGGCTTCCAATCGGGCCCTTGCCTTGCAGCCAGGGGTTGCTGCTGATGCCCGTGCCGCCGCGCACGGCCGACATGGCGCGACGGTCGAGCTCACGTGCCTGGGACAGATCCTGAATCATGATGGTTGACATGGCGATGCTCCAAAAGTGTCGGGACGAGAAAGGGAAGCGGGCCGCCCGCATCAGACCGGCGGGTCTTCGCGCGCTGCTTCCACACGCATTACTTCACGTTGATCGTGTTCTTCGCGTCGATCGAAGGATTGACGTTCGACGTGACGTTGTTGAGGAACGCCGAGCCGTCGCCGGTGGACACCTGGACGCTCATCAACGAAGCGATCGACTGGTCGGCGTACACGTGCTTGCTCGTGTCGACCGTGATCGGCGAGAAGTTGAAGTAGTTGTTCGTCGGGAACACGTAGCCTCCGCGAACGGCGCGCATCGCGCTGCCGTCGAGTTGTTCGGTGTGCGACAGGTCTTTGATCATCAGCGTTTTCATTTCGGGTCTCCTGGCGGAAAAAGAAATCTTGCAGCGGGTTGCGAGCAACTTGTTTGCTCGGGCGTCACTCACGCACAGGTCGTGCCAGTTCGCGACGCATGCCGTCAAAAACGCGCGCGACGCCTGCTGCGCAAGGCACAACGCGAATCGCGCGGCACGTATAGCGTCGACATGAATCGCACGCGTGTACCGGCGATGGTGGCGCGCAGCCAACTGCCCGCGTCATGGCGTTGGTCCCATTGCGACACCTGCGTTGCGCGGGTGTCCGCGCGCACGTCGCGGGGCAATCCTGGTTTGCGAAAGACGCACCTGCGGGCTAGTATCGAAACAGCGCATGTAACTGGTTACGACAGGTTGTTCGCCGGCCTCTTCGCGGTTTGCTGCCGCTCCTGCCGGTTCTACGGGAGCACGTCGCTTCGCACATATGGCTAGCCTCGCGCATGTGATCCGCGATTATCAGAGCGGCGGCCTGACGCGCGATGAGTTCATCGCACGGCTCGACGACACGCTGACGACGGACAGCCTGAGTCCCGCGCGGATGATGGACGTCCTCGACGAAGCGCACGCGCGCGCTCCGCTGCCCGCCGATCTTCACGCGGAAGTGCGGCGCCGGATCGAGCGGTTACCTGTTTCGAACCTGGCGGCGGGCGGCGAGGAAACGCGCGTGCAAACACGGCCGCAGGCGCACGTGGATGCGGCGTCGTCCGCTTCTTCTTCCGGCATGAACACGTCGGGGCCGCTACCCGGTCACGACCAGATCAAGGGCACCGGCGACACGCTCAACAACCGCTTCGTGCTCGAAGAGTGTCTGGGTGTGGGCGGCATGGGCACCGTCTACAAGGCGCTCGACCTGCGCAAGCTCGAAGCCTCCGATCGCAAGCCGTATCTCGCGATCAAGGTGCTCAACGTTCAGTTCCGCGGCAATCCGAAATCGCTGATCGCGTTGCAGCGCGAAGCGCGCAAGGCGCAGGTGCTCGCGCACCGCAACATCGTGACCGTCTACGATTTCGACCGCGACGGCGCGATCGTCTATCTGACAATGGAGTATCTGTCGGGCAGGGCGTTGAGCCAGATTCTGCGCACCGAGGATTTTCACGGCATGCCGGTGCGCGCGGCGCTGCCGATCGTGCGCGGCATGTGCGGCGCGCTCGCGTACGCGCACGAACGCGGTTTCGTGCATTGCGACTTCAAGCCGGCGAACGTGTTCCTGACGGATACCGGCGAAGTGAAGGTGATCGACTTCGGCATCGCGCGCGTGTTCCAGCGGCCCGAGGAGGAGAGCGACGCGACCGTGTTCGATCCCGGCACGCTCGGCGCGCTGACGCCCGCGTATGCGAGCCCGGAAATGCTGGAGCACCGCGAGCCCGATCCGCGCGACGATATCTATGCGCTCGGTTGCATCACGTACGAGCTGCTGACGGGGCGTCATCCGTTCGACCGGCAGTCCGCGACCCAGGCGCGCAGTGCCGGCCGGAAGCCCGAGCGGCCGGAAAACCTCGGCACGCGGCAGTGGCGCGCGCTGCGCTCGGCGCTTTCGTTCGACCGCGCCACGCGCATGCCGACCGTCGCGCGTTTCGTCGAAGAGTTCGGCGCCGAGGAAAAAGTCACGGCGCAATCCGCCACGCGCGTGAAGGCCGGCGTCGCGGCCGGCGTGGCGGTGCTGGTCGTGGCGGGCGTCGGCGTTGGCGTCGGGGTGTACCGGGCGTCGTCGGGCTGGCATGAGGAAGCGGCGCCATCGGGTGGCGTTGCGTCGTCTGCTGCGGTGGCTTCTTCTTCGGCGTCCGGTGTGCCTTTGGGGTCGGTGGCTTCCGTTGCGCCTGCAAAGCCGGTTGCGTCGGTGGTTCAGGCGGCGCCTGTGCCCGCGCCGAAACCCGCGCTATCGATGGCGGCGGTGACGCCCGTGCTTGCCCTCGTGCCGTGTTCCGCGCTTGCTTCCACCGTGGACGGGCACACGTTGCACGTACAGGGTTTCGTGCCGCAGCGCTATGGCGTGACGCAGCTGAAAAGCACGTTAGGCGCGGTGCCGGGCGTCGACACGCTGAAGCTCGACGTGCAGACACTCGCCGACGACAAGTGCGACGAGATGAAATCGTTCGCGCCTTACTGGGTCGGAAACTGGCAGGGCGGGCGGGACACGGCACTCCATGTGCGCCCGGCCGGCGGGCAGTTGACCGAGGGTGATCCGCTGGTCGTCGACGTGACGACGCCGGGCTACGACTCGTACGTGAATCTCGACTATTACCAGCTGGATGGCAGCGTCGTCCACATGGTGCCGGGGCCGCGCGCGAAGGACAACCAGGCGCCGCCGCACTATGCCGCGACCATCGGCGGTGGTGGCGACTGGGTGATCGCAAAGCCGTTCGGATCGGAAATGGTGGTGCTGCTGGTGACGCCCGTGCCGCTCTTCGACAGGATGCGTCCGGAGAGCGAATCGCGCGCCGATTATCTGCATGCCCTTGATGCGCGGCTCGCGCAGATCGCGGACAAATACGGACGCGAGCGCATCGGCGTCGACATCGCGCAGATCACGACGAAGGCCCGCTCGCATTGAGCGCACGTTGCGTGCATGCTGCAGGCGTGAGCGGTTCGAACGGGCGATCACGCCACGCTCATCTCAGGTCCTTCGCGACGCGAAATCCATCCTGTGACTGACGCACGCTCGCGCTGTACCTGAAGCGTGTCGACGTGAGCATGTAGCTCGCCCCTTCGCGCCATGAGCCGCCCCGGATCACGCGCATGTTGCAGCCAGGCGCATCCCACGTGCGGCCATCGGCGGGCGCGCCCTGATACGAGTTGTGCCAGCAGTCGCTGACCCATTCCCAGACGCCGCCGTTCATGTCGTGCAAACCGTACGGGTTCGCGGCGAACGTGCCGACGTTCTCCGGTCCTTCCTTGTGCCACGGGTCGCCGCAGTCCTTGCAGTTCGCGGTGCCTTTGGTCATCCTGTCGCCCCACCAGTATTGCGTCGTCGTGCCGCCACGGTCCGCGTATTCCCATTCCGCTTCGGTCGGCAGACGGTATGGCTTGCCCGTGGTTTTCGCCAGCCATTTCACGTAGGCCTGGGCATCGTCCCAGCTGAGATCGCGCGCGGGCGCTGTTTTCGACGGGTTGTTGTCGCTCGAAAGCGGCGGGCACGCTTTCGCGTCCACGCACGCGTTCCATTGCTCGATCGTGACTGCGTATTTGCCGATCGCGAACGGCGCTTCGATGGTTACGTGATGAACGGGTCTCTCAGAAGGATCGTCGGTAGCGCTGCCCATCGGGAACGATCCCGGCGACAGCGAGACCATGACCGGACAGGTCGCGCAGTCCTTGCTCTCGCCATTGTTCACGCTGCGAGCGGCGGCGACCGCGGGCGCTTTTGCCGGTGTTGCCGCGGCGGGTGCGGGTGTTGGCGCTGGCGCGGCGGCCGTCGTGCGTGGTTTTTCCGGCGGCAGCGGCGGCGGGGTGGATGCAGGCGCGGTGCGTGTTGCTTCGGGCGCGGGCTGCGTCTTCGCGGCGGCGCGCAACCGGTCGATGCGCGCGTGCGCGAGCGTCGCGAAGCGCCCGTTCGGATAGGCCTTCAGATACGCTTCGTAGTCGCTCGGGTACGTGCTGTCCTTGATGGAATCCCAGAACGTCAGTTCGTATTGTTCGCTGCTGTCTTTCGGCAGGATGCCGCGGCTATGCAGCGTGATCGGGGCTTCGGCATCCACGCTCGCGACGGACACGCGCGCGGGCTGGGTCGCGTCATGCCCGAAAGCGCCCGTTGCAGGTCCCCGATCGAACGACGACACCAGTTGGGGCCGCTGCGCACCGCCCGTTGCCACACGAACGTTCGCAGCCACGCGCGCGAGAAGCGTCGCGACATCGTGCGTTGCGGCGCCGGACAACTCATGCAGCAACGCATCCGTGAAGACGCCGCCGCGCGGCCCGTCCGCCGCGAATCCGCCAGGCGCGGTCGCGTACGCGATCATCGTTTGCGAAGGCGGCGTGACGTTGCCGGTATTCGCCGCGTCGAACGGGTTGTTCAGGCAGGTGTCGAGAATCACGAGATTGAGCTTGTGCGGACGCGGTTCGGACATCGCGTGAAACGTCGCATCGAGATTCAGCCCATCCGTGACAAGCGAAGCGGGTGCGCGTGCATCGACACCCGATGGCAACAGCATCGTGGCGTTCGCCAGCTGGAAACCGTGTCCGGCGAAATAGAACACGCCGGTACCGCCGTGCCGCAGACGTCGTGCGAATTCAGCAAGCGCTGCTTTCATCGCTTGTGACGAAGCGTCCGTGCGCGTGATGACATCGAAGCCGCGCGCGGCGAGCGCGTCGCGCATACGCAGCGCGTCGCGTGGTGCGTTTTCCAGCGCATGGCCGGGGTAATCGCCGTTGCCGATCACCAGTGCAACGCCGCGTGGAATCATGCCGCTATCGGGAAAGACGACCTGTGCGGTTGCGCGCGTGCCGGCCGGCGAGGATGCGGCGAAAGCGTCGATCCATTGTGCGTGAAGCGCGCCAACGACACCGATGAGCAGGAGTTTTCGCCACATTTTTAATTCCTGTCTGTTCTGGACCGAACTCAGGTTTCCGGCCACCAGCGCTCCGGTGCCGACCGCTGCCACGCGTGACGCGGCAGTGTCCGCGCACGATCCTGCTGGCGTATCGATGCATGCGAGTCGTTATAAACAACGATAGCACGCAGTTCGCGCGTCAAAACGTTAACGAGAGTGGCGTATCTTTTTGGCAAGTTCCGTCCTAAGCTAATCCATAAAGCAGACAACACAGATCGGGTTTTCTCCCGGTCGTTTCGACACGCACGTTTGCACACCCCGCGCGAGCGCGCGCGGACAGGCTCTTTTTGCAGGGCAGGGGGCGACCCGGACAACTCTTCGGGAGAATGCGCAATGTCAAAAAGAACAATGTTGGGTGCGCTGTATGTTTTTGCTTCGCTGTTCCTTGCGAACGCACCCGCGTTCGCGGCCCCGACGCCTTCGCCGCCGGGTGCCGAGGAGTACATCATCTGGCCCGCGGATGGCACCGTGATTCACGGCGGCAAGCTGTGGGTGCGCATGGGGCTGCGCAACATGGGCGTGTGTCCGAAGGGCGTCAACATCCCGAACACCGGGCACCACCATCTGCTGATCGACACCGACCTGCCGCCGCTGGATCAGGAAATTCCATCGGATCGCAATCACCTGCATTTCGGCGCGGGTGAAACGGATGCGCGCATCGAACTGCCCCCGGGCAAACATACGCTGCAACTGCTGCTCGGCGACCATAACCACGTGCCGCACAATCCGCCGGTGTATTCGAAGAAGATCACCATCATCGTGAAGTAAGCGGGCGCGACCGCTTCGGCCTGTCAGGACGGAGAGCACCATCCATGTACAAGATCATTGCAGTCGCTGCTTCTATCGCTGCGTTTCTGGTGCTCGGGCCGGTTGCACCCGGAGTGGCCTTCGCCGGCACGACGCCATCGCCCGCCGGCGCGCACGCCTATATCGGCTATCCGAACGACGGCCAGGTCGTGCCGGCCAACAAGCCGTTTCGCGTCTGGTTCGGGCTGCGCTATATGGGCGTCGCGCCCAAGGGCGTCAAATATCCGAACACCGGCCATCATCATTTGCTGATCGACACCGACCTGCCGCCGATGGACCAGGAGATACCATCGGATCGTAACCACCTGCATTTCGGCGCGGGTGAAACGGAGACGATGATCGAACTGCCGCCCGGCAAGCACACGCTGCAACTGCTGATGGGCGACGACATGCACATCCCGCACAACCCGCCCGTGTATTCGAAGAAGATCACCGTCATCGCGAAGTGAGATGAGATGCGCGCGGCGTGGCATGGCAAGTTGACAACGCCCAGGAGAGGACCGACCAGGATTACGCGTGTACACGTGAAATTTCCGGGAGTGACTGCTGTTTTCGAATGATATTTATCAAGCTAAGTAACGCTGGGTGGTTGTACCGACGACTACCGTAATAGATATGGAGCGGATCCTCTGCACAAGCATGCTCTTCCAGCACAACCCGGAGGTCGTGCCGTCCCAGTTCATCCGCGATTCGCGCCTCAAGCAGGTACGCTATCCCCATCCCGGCTTTGCATGCGCTTATCGTGGTCGCGGTATCGTTGATGGTGATCGAGCCAGGCACTCGAAGGGGGGGTGTCTCTCCTGGAACGTTCACTTCCCACCGGTAGCTCGAATTGTCGCCAAGCAGAAGCTGCAGGCAATTGTGGTTGGCCAGTTCCCTGAGATGACGAGGGGTGCCGTGTTTGTTCAAATACGCGGGCGATGCAACCATGACCCATCGCTGTGGGCCGGTGAGCGGCACCGCGATCATGTCTTCCGGAACATGGTGACCGTAGCGAATCCCGGCGTCGTATCCTTCCGCGACGATGTCAATTGGCCGGTTGTCGACAACAACTGCAAGTTGCACTTCGGGACACACGCGTACGAATTCTGGCAATGCGGGTGCGACCAGCAAGTGGGCGGCATCGGCGAAAATATTCAGACGGATAGATCCGAGTCGCCCGGTACCCGGCGCTTCAAAACTCTCCAGCGCAGACCCGATCTGGTTAAAGCCGTCCTCCAGCCGGGCAGCCAGATCGAACCCCACATCCGTGGGCGAAACCGACCTGCTTGTCCTGTTTAGCAGCTTTGCGCCGAGGCGATCTTCCAGCCGCCGTATTGCGTGGCTGACGGCTGACGGCGTCTGTCCGAGTTCAATGGCAGTTAGCCTGAAGCTTCGGCACCTGACGATTGCGAGAAACAACTTCAAGTCCGCGAAGTCAATCCGGTCGTTCTTTGCCATGATGAATACGGTTCATTGTTTCAGTGAATCCGCTTCATTCTACGGTATGTAATCATTTTCCTGTGGCTATGCAGAGGGCGCTGCGAAGTACGCCGCGCTTGCATTTCGATTTTTTCCGGGGAGATTCCATGCACGGGGTTGAGCAGATGCAGATTGGCGATCTGAAGGATACGAGGGTCCTCGTCACAGGAGGGTCAACGGGAATAGGAGCGGCTATCGTTCGCGCATTTGCTGCACAGGGTGCGCAAGTGGTCGCCCATTTCAACGAGAGCGAAGCGGCTGCGCAAGCGCTGCGTGCAGAATCACCGGAGCGCATTCGGCTTGTCCAGGGCGACGTCAGCGAGCCGGGCGGAGCAGCACGGGTCGTGAAGGCAGCGGCGGAAATACTAGGTGGACTGGACGGGCTTATCAATAACGCCGGCGGCATGTTGGGACGGGTGGCATCTACAAACGCCTCGGCGAGCCACTTCGAACAGGTTGTCAATCTGAACGCAAGATCAGTTTGGGAGGCAACCTCGGCTGCCTATCCGTTTCTTAAGGCAGCCGGGGGTTACATCATCAATACGTCGTCGGTTGCCGCACGTACGGGCGGCGGCGCGGGAGCGGTGCTTTACGCGGCTTCGAAAAGCTTTGTCAGCAGTTTGACTCGTGGTCAGGCAAAGGAATTCGTCCATGACGGAATTCGGGTCAACGCGGTAGCACCAGGACTTATCCAGACACCGTTCCACGACAAATATACCCCTCCGGAAATCCGGGCATCGCAAACAGCCACGGTGCCGATGGGGAGAGAGGGCTTGCCAGAGGAATGCGCTGGCGCGTTCCTGTTCCTCGCGTCTCCCGCTATGTCGGGATATGTCACGGGGCAGGTCATCGAAGTCAACGGTGGACAACTCATGCCATGAACGGGGAATCAAGATGAATCAGCGGAAATTCGGACAAACAGAAAGAAGCGTCTCCGAAATTGGGTTTGGTGCATGGGCAATCGGAGGCTCATGGGGCGACGTCGCCGAGAGTGATGCAAAGTCAGCCCTGCATGCAGCGCTCGATAACGGCACAACCTTTATTGACACCGCCGATGTCTACGGCGATGGACGTTCGGAGCGGATCATCGCGGACGTGCTCAAAGAACGATCGGGGCCGCGACCGTTCGTTGCGACAAAGGCTGGCCGTCGACTGGATCCCCACCTGGCGCAAGGCTACACCGCGGCGAATCTGAATGCTTTTGTCGACCGGTCTCTCAAGAATCTGGACATGGAGTGTCTCGATCTGGTGCAGCTTCATTGTCCACCGACCGAGGTCTACTACCGACCGGAGGTTTTTGATGTTATGGACCGCATGGTTGCATCGGGGAAAATCAGCAGCTACGGTGTGTCGGTCGAGAAAGTCGAGGAAGGTCTGAAGGCCATCGAATACCCGGGCGTGAAGTCGGTACAGATCATCTACAACATTTTCAGGCAAAGGCCAGCCCGGTTCATTCAGGAAGCTCGCGACAGGGGAATAGCCGTCATCGTCCGGGTGCCCCTTGCATCGGGCCTGCTTACCGGAAAAATGACACGCGAGACGACGTTTGCGGCCAATGACCACCGCCTTTTCAATCGCAATGGAGAGGCTTTTGACAAAGGCGAGACTTTTGCGGGCGTTCCCTATGACGTCGCGCTCGGAGCCGTGGAGGAAATTCGTCCTTTGGTCCCAGAGAACGCAACGATGGCGCAGTTTGCGCTGCGCTGGATTCTTATGAATCAGGGAGTGACAACTGTTATCCCGGGCGCGAGGAACGCAGCGCAAGCTAAAGCAAACAGTGAGGCGAGCGAACTGCCCGCACTGACAGACCCGGCGATGGCCGCCCTTCGCGCCGTGTACCGGGAAAAGATAGCGCCCTTTGTCCATCACCAGTGGTGAAGCTTCGTTAATAACAGGTCGATCGTCACTTGGGAGGATCGACCTCGGCGAAGTCGTGCGAACAGGGTCGGTCGAACAGGGTTATGCGGCAGCCGCACGTGTTTATCGGCAGGCGGTCGCGATCGCCTGGAATTCGCTCTGCGCTCCGTTGCCGATCAAAGTCATGGTGTGAGAGTCGGGCCGTGCGAGCACTTTCGCAACCATCGCCGACGTTGCAGCAGTCTTCAATGTCTTTCCTGACCCAACACTATCGGGCGTGTTGTCGGTCAACGCCCATCACCCAGGTTGATCCCATCTTGCGTCCTGCGCGCTTCGCGCATCGACGCGTATCGCACACACCCCAGCGTTTTCAAGGCTTCGCGGGTTTTCATCGTTAAAGATCACGTGCCTGGCACAGGCCATGCGTTAGTGACACCCGAGCAGACAAGATGCTCGAAACCGATCGCAAGACTGACCTTTTCCTCTTTGGAGACCTATCATGACAACGCTGATGATCAAAGACCTCTCGAACGCCCAGGACCTCGACAGCAAGAAGATGAGCGCGGTGCGCGGCGGCTTCGTGCCGTTCCCGTCGAACAACTTCGTCAACATCATGCCGATCACGTTCGATTCCAGCAAGACGGCTTACGTCAAGCAGCTCAACGAGAACCAGCTTGGCTCGCAGATCGCCACCGGTGACGGCTCGGCGTTCCTCGACAACGTCAAGACGATCTCGAATCCGTATATCGACAGCAAGAACACCGTCAACATGTAAAGCGTGACGGGGAGACCACCGCGGAGACCTCGACGTCTCCGCGGACACAAGCCGGCTGCGTCATCGCGCAAGCCGGCTTTCATGAAAAAGACACCGCAACCAATCGTTCTTTTCATAGACCGCACCGTACTGCACCTACCCCCGCGCCAGCCGCCCGCCACGCTCCCCAGCCGGAAGACGTGCAGGACGCGCCTTGCCTGATCGCACGCGCCCGGATGCAGTGCCGCCGGATTGACCGGAGACTATCGTGTCAGCGTTGCTTCATTCCCCAGTCCGTCGTACCTGGCGCATCGCGTCAGCCAGCCGCCGCGTCGCGGACGACGGAGCGGGCGCCGAACCTCTCCCTGCCGCCACACACGTGGCTCATGTCGCATCCACCATCGGCACGTTCCGGGCATGCGCAGCCGTCGCGCTGTGCGCCGTGCTGCTTTCGGCGTGTGTCGACGTCAGCATGCCCGACTACAAACGTCCCGATACGCCGGCGAAAGCATCGTGGTCCGCCAAGACCGGCTCGATCGTTTCGCCTGCCGACACAATCGAACCCGACTGGTGGAAGGGCTTCCATGACCCGTACCTGAACACGCTCATCGCGAAGGCGATTGCCGGCAACTTCGACATCAAGGTGCTGGCCGCGCGGATCGACGTGGCCGGCACGCAGATCGGCGAGGCGAAGGCCGGCGCGCTGCCGGTGATGGATCTCGGCGCGGGCGCGAATTACCAGAAGATCACCGGGCAGCCGTTTTCGCATCAGTACAACCTCGCGACCCAGGTGAGCTGGGACATCGACATCTGGGGCAAGGTCGAAAAGGGCGTGCAGGCGCAGAAGGCCGAATTTCACGCGAGCGAGGCCGACTGGCGCGCGGGCTACCTGGAACTGGTGGCGAACGTCTCGACGACCTATTTCCAGATCCTGCAGTTCGACGACCAGATCGAGCAGCAACAGAAGACGCTCGCGACGAATCGCCAGATCCTCGCGATCTACGACGGCATGAGCCGCAACGGCCTCGTGCCGAAGACACAGGTGCTGCGCCAGCAGGCGGAGATCAATCGTCTGACCAACGAACTGCTGGAACTGCGCCGCTCGCGCGACGTGGCGAACAACGCGCTGTCGACGCTGATCGGCGTGCCCGCCGGCGAATTCAGGCTGCCCACCGGCCATCTGCAGCAGCGCGTGCAGTTGCCGCCGGTGCCCGCCGGTTTGCCCGCGCAGTTGCTGTCGCGCCGGCCCGACGTGGTCGCATCCGAATTTCGCGTGCTGGAATCGTACGACCTCGTCGGCGAAGCAAAGCTCGCTCAGTTGCCGACGATCAACCTGACCGGCCACGGCGGGACCGCCAGCTTCGCACTGACCGATCTGCTGAAATCGTTCACGTATGGCTTCATGCCGAGCATCAATATTCCGCTGCTCGATCCAGGCGTGCGCGCGCACGTGAAAACCACGCAGGCGCAGCAGACGGTCGCGGAACAGCAATATCGCAGCACGGTCATGGCCGCGTTTGAAGAAACAGAGAGCGCGCTCGTCAATCTGAATGCGCATCGTCAGCAACGCGTCGAGTTGCAGGAAGAGGTGGCGCGGCTGCAGATCGTCGCGAACCAGATCGAGGCGCAGCTGAAAGAAGGGGTGGTGTCGCAGCTTGAAGTGTTCGAGACCGAGCGCACGTTGCTGCTGGCCCAGCAGGACCTGCTCGCCAATCATCAGCAGATTCTGTCGGACACGGTGCTGCTCTACAAGGCGCTCGGCGGCGGCTGGCCCACTGTCGACGTGCAGTTGCAGGTGAAACAGCCATGAGCCGGCGAGGTGGCGCACAAGCGCAGGGTGAGCGGTCGCCCACGCGGTTCATCTTCGGTGCCGGACAATTGACTACCGCGATGCGTGACTTACAATCTTTATGTGACCGCGGCCCTCACGCTCGGGCCCGTCACGCGGTACTCGCCGCGGATCAGAGCGGCGCGCCCCTGACGCATTCGCGTCGGCAGGTAAACGCTTAGTGATCCAGATCATGACTCCAGGCGAAGTCCAGACTGCCGAGGCGCGCACCACCCTGGACCCGGCGTTCGACGTCGTGCTCTCGCCGGTGTCGCACCCGGCGCTCGGTGCGATCCGGATCATCGACACGCTCTTTGCGATTGGCCGCAGCGAACCGCCGTTCGTCGATTACCCGCGCGAACTGCTCACCCGCCTGTCGCGCCGGCACGCACGCATCTTCACCGAACACGGCGCGGTCTACGTCGCGGATCTCGACAGCAAGAACGGCACGACGCTCAACGGCAAGCCCATACGGCAGACGCCTGGCCGCGTGCGCGCGGGCGACGAGCTGTGTTTTGGCGGCGAGCTGTCGTACCGCATCGGCATCGAACCGCGCGCGCGCATCGTCGCTGCCCAGGCCGCGCAGCCGGCTGGCCTCACGCTCGTGCCCGAGCGCGACGACCTGGGTCTGTTGCCCGTCGACGTCCGTGCGTTTCCGTTTCTGGTCAGCAAGGCCGACGACGTTTTCGCGCGCTACAAGGCGCGTTATCCGCATCAGGTCAATTACATTTCGCGGCGCCACGCGCATATTTTCGTGCGCGCGGGCGATCTCCATGTCGAGGATCTGGGCAGCACGAACGGCACGTTCGTCAACGGCAGGCGGCTCGACGAGTCGGCGCATGTGCTGCAGGAAGGCGACCTCCTTGCATTCGGCGGCGATCACTTCGTCTACAGGGTGAAGCTGCAGCAGACACCCGAATTCGAGCCGACCGTGACCCAGATGATTGCCTCCCCGCCGATCGAGGAATTCGACGCCGACAAGACCACCTTCGTCGGCGCCGCGCATTCGTTCCTCGATATTTTCTGCGTCGACCAGGCGCGGCAGCGCGAAGACGAAGTCAACGAAGCGACGAAACCCGATCCCGATGACACGAAGCGCGACACGCGTGCGCACCGCGCGCAGCGGCGCTGGCGCGTGCTGGCGACGGAGCTTTCGAACGCGTTCTCGGGCGGCGAGCGTCTCGCGACACGGCGTGCCGCGTGGTCGGCGCTCGCGGGCGTGATCGTGGTGGCGGGTATCGGCGTGGCGCTGTATATGAGGGGCGCATCCGAGCGCGAACTGAAGAACCTGCTCGCGGCGGGCGACTACGAACAGGCGCTCGCCGTCGCGAACGACGACGTGCGGCAGCACCCGACGGACGCGCATCTGAAGGCGCTGGCAAGCGAAGCGCTGTTGAAGGCGAAGGTGCCCGACTGGCTCGCCGCGCTGCAAAAGCGTGAATTCGACCGCGCCGATACGCTGCTTGGCAACATCAGGACGCCGGGCGCGGTGAATCCGGATGCGACATCGCTTGTCGGCGAGCTGCAATGGGTGGGCGATCTCGAACGCTTCGTGGTCGGGCGCGGCGGCCCGGATGCGCCGATCCGCATCTACGCCGACGAAGGCCGGATCGGCAATCTGCTAGGACGCTGGGAAGACGATGCGCGGGCTCACCAGCGCGCGCTCGACCGGATCGCGTCGTACGTGCCCGCGTTCGCGGACCCTTACGCGCAGGCGTTGAGCCATCTGCGCAAGCTGCAAAGCGACGACGCCGTGTATCTCGCCGCGATCAGCCGCCTGAACGCGACGATCGGCACCGAGCTCGCGCGCGACAAACCCGATGCGTTGCTCCCCGTGCTCGACGACTACGCGCAGCGTTATCCGCGGCTCGCTGGCCTCGAGCGCGTGCGCGACGACCTGAAGGCCTACACCGAACTGCTGGGCGACGCCGTCGCGCGAAAGCTCACGCCGCTGCTTGCGCTAATGAAACACGCGCGTTTCCAGACGCCGCCGTTCGAGGCGCAATACGCGCGGCTGGTGGCGAGCCGTCTGCCTTCAACCGACGTCATCCAGCGGCACGACGCGGTAACGGCCGCGTGGCAGCGCGGCGACGGGTTGCAGGCGCTGGCCGCGTTGCAGGCCATTCCCGCGAACCCGTGGTCCGACGTGCTGGCGGCCGAACAGGCCCATAAGAAGGCGGTGTTCGATCAGTACGCCGACCTGCGGAAATCGCGCGGCACGAAGGACTATGACGAGCGCCTGCTGTCGTTCTACGCCGCGCTCGACCCGGCGGACGATACCTGGTTCATGCACGCGATCGAAGCGGATGTCACCGCGACGCACGACAAGGCGCTGGCCCGCGCGCAGGATCTGCTGACGCGCGCGCAGACCGAATGGCGCCAGTACCGCGCGAACGGCGCGATCGGCGGCACGCAGCGGCTCGAATCCGGCATCTCCGGCGGCTTTCGCAGCCAGGCGCACCTGCTTTCCGATGCACAGTCGCTCGCGCGGCAGGGCATGCGCATCTATACGCAGCTAAAGGCCGACCATCCGTCCGGCTGGGAAACGCTGCTTGCCGACATCGACGCCGAAGCCGACATGCAGCGCCGCTCGTTGCAGGAGTTGCGCATGGTGCTCGAACCCGGACTGTTGAAGTCGAAGCTGGCACTCATCGGAGGCGACGGCAGTGAAACGCGACAGTCACCCTGAATTGCTGTCGGAGGCGCTGGCGGACCACAGCGCCGAGGGCATCGCGATCCTGATGGCCGAACCCGTCAAGCTCGCCCGTGCGCTGATCCTGGCGATGGCGGGGCTGGTGGTCGTCGGGCTGCTGTGGTCGTTCGTCGGCCGCGCGGATGTGATCGTGAGCGCGCCCGGCACGCTCTCGCCGGAATCGGACGTGCGGCGCTTCTATGCGCCGATCGACGGCGAACTGGCCGACGTCTACATCGCCGAGGGCCAGCCCGTGTCGAAAGGCGACGTGCTTGCGCGGCTCAACGCGCGCGGCGCGATCGAGGCGGCGAGCAACGCACTCCAGGCGCAGCTGAAACTCGAGGACGCCGAGCGCGAATGGCAGCAGTTTCCGGCAAAGAAGGCGCTGATGCAACGCAAGGTCGCGGCGCTCAAGGACCAGATCGACGTGGAAGCGCGCCAGCACGAAACGCGTGTCGCCGAAGGCACGACGAAGCTCGCCGAAGGGCAGAAAGCCGAACTGGATGAGGCGCGCAGCATCCTCGACAACGCGCGACGCTCGCGCGACGCGGCGCGCCAGGAACTCGACAGCTATTCGCGGCTCTTCGCGCAGCCAGGCGGCGGCGGTATCGCGGAGCTTCAGGTGGAGGCGAAGCGCACCGCGTATCTGGCGGCGGAAAACGCGTATCGCGTCGCGCAGTCGAAGCTCGCGGAACTGGACTTCCGTTTGAGCCACGAATACACGCAGGCGAACGCGCAACTCGAAACGAGCGGGCAGGAGACCACCAATCTGCAGATCCAGTACGACGCCGCCGTGCGCGAAATCGCCACCACCGAGGACAAGCTGCGGTTGCAGGTGCAAACCGCGCGGCTCGTCGCGGACGCCGCGGCGCGCATTCGCTTCGAGAACATCGACAAGGACAACTTCCTGCTGATTCTCGCGCCGGCTTCGGGCGTGATCACGGATGTCACGTCGACGCAGCCCGGCGACAAGATCCAGGCGAACGCGCCGCTTGGCGGCATTGCGCCCAAGGACGCCCGCCAGGTGCTGAAGATCGAGATTCCCGAGCACGACCGCGCGTTCCTGCACGAAGGCCTGCCGGTCAAGATGAAATTCAACGCGTTTCCTTATCAGCGTTACGGGCTGATCAGCGGCACGCTTGCGTTCATATCGCCCGCGACGAAGCCTTCGGCGGTTGACAAGCAGCCTGTCTACGAAGGCCGCGTCACGCTCGACAAGAACTACTACCAGATCGCGGACACCCGTTATCCGTTGCGCTACGGCATGACGGCGACCGCCGAGATCGTCGTGCGCGAAAGGCGCCTGATCGATCTGGGCCTCGATCCGTTCCGGCAGATTGCGGGCTGATCGACGCGCGAGGTTGCAGCACCGAAAAGAACCGAAGGCCGCGCGCGGGTGCGCGGCCCAACCTGAGGAGCGGACGAGATGACCGCGATAGTGCGAATCGATGAAGAAGTCGTGGACGTCGCCGAATTTATCCGGTTGCTTAAACTGACCGGCCAGTTCGAAAGCCTGATCGAGCAGCTCGTGCGCGACAAGCTCACCGTGCATGCGGCGAAGAAGCAGGGCATCACCGTCACCGCCGACGAAATCCAGCAGCGCGCCGACCAGTTTCGCCGCGTGCGCGGCCTGCATCGCGCGACCGACATGAACCAGTACCTCGACGCGCTCAACGTGAGCCTCGACGAGTTCGAGGCGTTCATCACCGACGGGCTGTATCAGGAAAAGATGCTCGACCAGGTCGGCAACGAAGCGGCGATCGAGGAATACTTCTCGCTGAATTCACCGAAGTTTGACGCGATCGAAGTGAGCCATATCGTGCTGGACAGCGAGGGCAAGGCGAAGGAAATGATCTCGTACCTGAACGACGATCCCGAAAGCTTCGCCGGAATGGCGCGTGAACATTCCATCGCGGATACGCGCGAAGCGGGCGGCGTGATCGGCAAGGTGCTGCGCGGATCGCTGAAACCCGATATCGAGGCGAAGATTTTCAACGCACAGGTGGGCGACCTGCTCGGGCCGTTTCCTTCACCAGACCGTTCCTGCTATGAGATTTTCGCGGTGACCGCGAAATATCCCGCGACGCTCGATGCGGACGTCGCCGCCGAAGTGAGGCGTCTGCTGCGCGAAGGCTGGCTGATCGCGCGTTCGCAGGAACACGTGATCGAGGCGCGCTAGGCCCATGGACGCGCCCCAGACCACGCCCTCGGCGGCCGGGTTTCTCTCCACGGTCGAGATTCTCTCGCCGTTCTCGCACGACGAACTCGAACGCCTCGCGGAACACGCGCAGTCGCGCTTCTATTCGTTTGGCGAAACCGTGTGCAACGCGGGCGAGCCGGCAGAGGGTCTCTTTGTGATCCGTTCAGGATCGGTGCGCATCTTTACCGAGGAGCACGGCAAGGAAATCAGCATGGGCGTGCGCAAGGCGGGCGAAATTTTCGCCGATATCGCGATGCTGCGCGCGTATATGCATGAATCGTCGGTGCGTGCGTCGGCGAAGACTGAGTTGCTGTTCATTCCGCGCGGCGCGATCGAGCCGGTGATCGCGGGCAACCAGGCGGCGATGGCGTTCATCGCGAGCTATGTCGCGATCAGTTCGGCGGGCGGCTTTGTCGCGCAGCTGTTCGATTTGCGCGGCAAGCTGAACAAGGCCGAGCTCGAGGAATACGTGCGCAGCGTCGGCGTGAAGCGCGTGACGGCCGGCAAGGAAATCCTCAAGCAGGACGCACGCGACGACCGCCGTCTTTACGTCGTGCGTCAGGGGGAGGTGCGGATCGTCCGCACCGAGGATGGCAACGAATACACGCTTGCGACGCTCAAGGAAGGCGAAATCTTCGGCGAGAAAGCGTGCCTGATGCGCCAGGAGCAGATGGCTTCCGTGGTGGCGACAACCGATACGCGCCTGCTGGTGATTCCCGAGCGCACCGTCCACTTCATTCTGGAGCGCAATCCGAAACTGCGCGAGGTGCTCGACGAGCGCATCCGTTATGGCGATCGCGAACTGCAACGTCAGAAACGCATCGAGCAGCGTCGCAAGCTGCCGTTGATGCTCGACCTTCATACGAAGCCGGAGTTCGGCGAAAAGATCATCAGGCGTTTCGCGCTCGTCGAACAGGCAGAGGAAATGGACTGCGGCGCGGCGTGCCTCGCGATGGTGTGCCGCCATTACGGCATTCCAATGACGTTAGGCAAGCTGCGCGAACTCGCGAACGTGACGACGCAGGGCGCGACGCTGGACAGCCTCGCGCGCGCCGGTGAATCGCTGGGCTTTACCGCGCGCGGCGTGCAATGCACGTTCGATTCGCTGCGCGGCTTCGACCTGCCGTTCATCGTGCATTGGGAGGGCTATCACTATGTCGTCGTGTACGGCCTGTCGAAAGATTACGTGTGGGTGGCCGATCCCGCGCTCGGCTTTCGCAAGCTCACGGTCGAAGACTTCGAGCGTGGCTGGAGCGGGACCTGTCTCGTGTTCACGGCGGGCCCGGATCTCGTGCAGATCTCGGCGTCGCGCTCGCCGTGGATCCGCTTTGTCGGATACCTCACGCCGTACAAGAAAATTCTCGCGTACCTGTTTCTTGCGACCTTCGTGATCCAGGTGCTGGGCGTGATTCCGCCGCTCATCATCCAGAACATACTCGACGGCGTGATCGTGCATCAGAACGTGAGCCTGCTGCATCTGCTGATCGTCGGGCTGATCATCTCGAACGTGTTTTCGCAGCTGATGTCGTCGATCCGCGCGTACCTCGCGAACTTCATGGTGCGCAACATGGACTTCGCGATGATGTCGCAGTTCTTCAGGCACACGCTGTCGCTGCCGTTCTCGTTCTTTGCAAAACGCAAGACCGGCGACATCTTCGCGCGCTTCCAGGAGAACCTGACGATCCGCGCGTTCCTGACCGAATCGACGGTGACCACCGCGCTCAACCTGCTGATGGTGTTCATCTACTTCTCGATCATGTTCTTCTATAACGTCAAGATGACGCTGGTGCTGATCGCGTTCGTGATTCCGATCATGGCGCTCACGGCGATCGCCACGCCGAGGATCAAGCGCTATGCGCGCGACTCGTTCACCGCATCGACCGATTCGAAGTCGTTTCTCATGGAGGCGCTCGCGGGCGTCGAGACGGTGAAGGGCATGGGCATCGAGCGGCCGGTGCGTCTGCGCTGGGAAAAGAAGTATGCGAAGGCGCTCGAGGTGCAGTATCGCGCGCACGCGTTCAGCATTCTGGTCGGGCTCGGCAGCCAGTTGCTGAACGCCGCGACGACGATCGCGATCCTGTGGGTCGGCGCGAATCTCGTGCTGGCGCGCGAGATGACGATCGGCCAGCTGATTGCGTTCAACGCGTTCATGGGCAGCGTGCTGAGCCCGCTGATGGGTCTCGTCGGATTGTGGAGCATGCTGAACGATGCGGGCGTCGCGATGGAGCGGCTCGGCGACGTGCTCGATATCGAACCGGAACAGAAGCCGCAGGACCTGGCGTCCCGCGTGATGCTGCCCGACCTGCAAGGCGAAATCAGCCTGAACGGCGTGTACTTCCGTTATGGCGACAGCGACAGCGCGTACGTGCTCGAAAACATCAGCTTCGATATCAAGCCGGGCGAACTCGTTGCCATTGTCGGGCGCAGCGGGTCGGGCAAGACCACGCTTGCGAAACTGCTCGTGGGGTTTTACGCGCCTTCGGAAGGCAGGATGTCGGTGGACGGCTACGACCTCAACGTGATCGACAAGGCGTATTACCGCGCGCAGATCGGCTACGTGATGCAGAGCAATCTGCTGTTTTCGGGCACGATCGCGGAGAACATCGCGAGCGGAGACGACACGCCCGACCGCCGCCGCATCGAGGAAGTCGCGAAAATGGCCGACGCGCATGCGTTCATCAGCAAGATGCCGCTCGGCTACGAACAGATTGTCGGCGAGCGCGGTATCGGCCTGTCGGGCGGCCAGATCCAGCGGATGTGCATCGCCCGCGCGCTGTATCACGACCCGCGTCTGCTGGTGTTCGACGAAGCGACGTCG
Organism: Paraburkholderia sartisoli; assembly: GCF_900107685.1. GTDB lineage: Bacteria > Pseudomonadota > Gammaproteobacteria > Burkholderiales > Burkholderiaceae > Paraburkholderia > Paraburkholderia sartisoli. The sequence goes on from NZ_FNRQ01000001.1 coordinate 1,082,208, forward strand.
GCACTCGATTCGCAGTCGGAGAGCAATATTCTCGGCAACATGCACGACATCCTGAAGGGACGCACGGCGGTCATCATCGCGCACCGGCTTAGCACGATCATGCGCGCGGACAAGATTCTCGTGCTGTACGAAGGTGCGATCGTGGAACAGGGGCGTCACGAAGAACTCGTGCAACGCAAAGGCATGTATTACCAGCTCGTTCAAAAACAGTTGAGCGCGTGATGCAGATACTCGACCAGCCCGAAGACAGCAGCCCCGCGATCTCGTACGCCGCCCTGATCGAGAAGATCGAAATCCTGCGCTCGACGCTGCGCTGGTCGTCGCGGCTCGAACGCGCGGATATCGAGAAGCTGCTGCGCCAGGCGAACACGTTGCGCGACGAAGTCATGCAGATGTCGCACAAGGAGCGCTTCGTGCAGGCGGCGGTGGCCGAACCGGTGCGCATCGAGCAGTCGCGCCAGGCACGGCGCCAGGGCCTGCTCGAACGCAGCTTCATCTTCGAGGGCACGTTCGGCGACAACCCGCGTTTGCTCGAAGCACTCGAAATCGCGGAGAAAGCCGCGCCGACCGACCTGCCCGTGCTGATCGACGGCGAAAGCGGCACCGGCAAGGAACTGATGGCGAAGGTCATTCACGCGAACGGCAGCCGCGCGGACAAACCGTATATCTCGGTGAACTGCGGCGCGATTCCCGACAACCTGCTGGAGTCGGAACTGTTCGGGCATCGGCGCGGCGCGTTTACTGGCGCATCGAGCGACCGCAAGGGCAAGTTCGAAAGCGCGCATACGGGCACGATCTTTCTCGACGAAATCGGCGAGTTGCCGCTGGCGGGCCAGGTGAAACTGTTGCGCGTGCTCGAAGCGCACGAAATCCAGCGCGTGGGTTCCGATGAACCGATCGCCGTCGACACGCGCATCGTCGCGGCGACCAACCGCAATCTGCGGCAACTGAGCGAGGAGGGCAGGTTTCGCGAGGACCTGTTTTACCGGCTGAGCGTGATTCACGTGACGCTGCCGCCGCTGCGCGAGCGGCGTGACGAAATCCCACTGCTCTTTTCATGGTTCGGCGACGAAGCCGCCGGTGCGCTCAAGCGGCGGCCGGTTCGCCTCACGCCGCGGCTGCGCGATTTCCTGCTGAGCTACGCGTATCCGGGCAACATCCGCGAGCTGCGCAACGTGATGTATCGCGTTTCGTGTCTGGCGGGGGATACGGCCGACATCGAACATCTGCCGCTCGACATGCGGCCCGCGGCAACTGTGTCGGCGACATCGGGAGGCGCTCGCCAGGCTGGCGCGAACGGCGCGAGCGTCACGAACCTGATGTCGCTGAGCGACGCGAAGCGGGCCGCCAGCGATGAAGCCGAAAAGGCGTTTCTCGAACGCGGTCTTCACGAAGTGGGTGGCACGGTGGCGGAACTCGCGCGGCGCGTCGACATGAACCGCTCGCATCTGCAGATGCTGCTCAAGAAACACGGCCTGCATTCGAAGGATTTTCGCAATCAGGCCGGCAAGGAAAGCCGCGACGACGGCGAAGAGAAAGAGGCGGGCTGACGCCTGACGTGCCACACGCGCTCGCGAAGGCTTAAGCAATGCACCCATCACGCACGCTCAGGGCGCGGGGTTGAGCAACGTCTTGTCGGAGGCAGCCGGGTCTTCCGCCCGCACGACCACGGCGGTGATGTTGTCGCGCCCGCCGCGTGCGAGCGCGATGTCCACCAGTTCATCCGAAGCGCGCAGGCAGTCGACCGATGCCAGCGCAGTGAGAATTTCCTCGTCGCTCACCTCGTTGCAGAGTCCGTCGCTGCAAAGCAGGAAGATGTCGCCGTCGGCGACTTCGATGGCGGCTTCGTCGAGATCGAGCCGGTCCGTTGCGCCCACCGCGCGCGTGATCATGTGCTGCGCGGGGTGATGGCGCGCTTCCTCGTCGGTGATGTGGCCCATCAGGCGCAGTTCCTCGACCTGGCTGTGGTCGCGCGTCAATTGCCGCAACTGGCCCTGCCGCAGCAGATAGATGCGGCTGTCGCCGGCCCACAGATAGCCGCAGAACCGGTCGCACGCAAGCAGGACGACGACGGTGCTGCCGATGCGTTGCACCTGCCGTCGCGCGGCTTCTTCACGCAGCTGCCGGTTCGCGACCTGCAGGCGTGTGCGCGCATCCGCGATAAAGCGCTTCATGCTCGCGGGCGGCGCCAGCTGGCTTAACGTTTCGATGACGAGACGGCTCGCCAGATCGCCCACCGCATGGCCGCCCATGCCATCGGCGACGGCCCAGCGTCCGAGCGCGGACTGATCGAGGCAGGCGTCTTCGTTGATCTCACGGACGCGTCCCACGTCGGAACGCGCCGATGACGTCCATCGAAACTGGCTTGCACAGGTCACGACATTTACACCGCATTGTTTTTGCTGCGCACGTCGGGAGAAACGGTGACGTTCGAATTCGAGCCGGTGTTGTTGACGTCGACCGACTGGAACGTGTTGATCATCTGGTTAGCATAGAAGCTGTTCGAGATCTCGTACAGGTTGACGGTCGGACCGAAGCTCGGCGTCTCGCGGACGTAGGGCTGGATCCAGCCGTACACCCACGGCGCACCGCCGCCGCCCCGGATCGCGGCCATGGCCTTGCGATCCAGCGCGAGATTCAACGAGAGGTCGTTCACAGTAATGGAAGCCATGTTGGGTCTCCGGTTGGCCGTCTGCCCCGGCCTGGTCAAAAGAAGTCTGAGCCCTGATATGCAAGGGCCATGCCGGGCGCCGGCCGGTGCCCGACGTATCGCGCAACCCGTTGATTGTTTGAAGGTTAACTGTGGGCTCGCGCACACGGTCCTCGCAATTTCACGCCTGTTCGTTGGCCCCGCGCCAACATCGGCCGCCGGATAGCGGTGGTCGACCCAACACCCTGAACGTCCGCTCATACAGGCGTTGCCCGCCTTCAGGTGACGGCTGCTCACCAACAGTTCGCCCGATAGTGTGTCGGCCCGATGCGCACATCGGGTGTCACCACTTGCAATGCGAAAACTGAAATATCGATACAAATCAATGATTTGAGAGATATGGCCCGGTTGATGCGAAACACCGGTCAGAAGTGTTGGCCATCGGACGCAAGCGCCACTTGCAGCAACCAGACGAACCAGACGGAATCGGGGCAGCCATGAACAGCAACCAGCAACTGACATGCAGCGAAGGATGGGGAGAAAACCCCATCGTCGTTTCGATGTCGCCGGACCTTCCGCTTCGCACGTACAGCGAACTTCCACCCGGCGCGCATCTCGTCACCGAACGTCGCGGCTACGAGCACCACGGCATCTATGTCGGTGACGGCCGGGTTGTTCACTATGCCGGTTTTGCGACGTCGACGCATCGCGGTCCGGTCGAGGAAGTCACGCTCGCGCAGTTCGCCGCCGGCCACGCGGTGGTGGTTCGTCCTTACCCGCACGCCCGCTACGGCAGCGAAGAAGCGGTGCGCCGCGCACGCTCCCGTCTGGGCGAAAACCGTTATCGCCTGCTCACCAACAACTGCGAACACTTCTGCGCGTGGTGCCTGCTGGGCAAGAGCCATAGCGAGCAGGTGCAGACCTGCCTCATGCATCCGCGTGCCGGTGTGCGCGCGCTCGTGTGCCTCGTCAAGGCATTCGTCGAAGGCGGCAGGAACGATGCGTATGTCACGGCGCAGGCCGCCTGACACTTCCCATGCATACCCGAACAGACCGAAAGGAGACCGTCATGAACGCCCCGGAAAAGTCGCTGCACGAGGCCGTCGACAAATGGCTCGCGCCGACGCCCGCGATGCCCGCGCGCGTCACGCGCTTTTGCCACGGCGTGGCGCGTCGGCGCTACGTCCGCGTCGAGGCGCTGCGTCCGGGCGGCCTGCTGTCGATCATTTTTTTTCGCCACGACGACGGCTCATGGAACGTGTTCCCGCCCGCCGACGCCCGGCCCGCGATGGACGGCCGCCGGTTCGCGGCATGAACGCCGGCTCCGGCATACTGTCAATGTCAGGAAGCCGCCGGCCGCCCGCGCGCCTGCAGACGCGACGCGGGTGTGTGACACTGGCGGCTGGCGTACATACGCCTCGCGCCGTTGCGTGAGAGCGTGACGCGATAGAGGAAACGGCATTGCTACCATGAGAAAGGTCGCTGTCCATGCACTGATCGCGCTTGCCACCGGCGGCGTCATGTCCACGCCGGCCCTGTGCCGCGCCTACGAACTCGATCCGCAACTCGACTGCAAATCGAACGCGCACGACTACATCTCCCAGCTGCTCAACAGCCGGTACATCGAGCCGAACCCGATGCGCGTCGAGGCCAACTCGATCAACGCGTTCCGGCCGATACGCGGCAGCAATCTCACCGCGTTCGGATTTCGCGTCTACGCCGTGCTCGGCTACGAACACGACGACGCGATCTTCAGGAAGGGGAACGGCGAGCCGATCAGCGATTCCGCTTACGGCGTCGTGGTGAACGGGCCCGCTGAAACCGTGGAGTCGCGCGTGCGCGAAGCGGGCAGCCGGGCCATCGTCAAGCAGGTGGTCCCGCTTCTGATCACCGCTGTCCTGTGCGACGGGCGATAGAGCAGGCGGGGGCGCCCGTCAGGAGTGGCGCTTGCCGAACCGCGGGCGCAGACGGCGAAAGCGCTCTTTCTTGTGTTCCTCTTCGAAATGCGCGATCGACGGCTTGACGAGGTCGCTGCGCGACACGATGCCGACGAGGTGCCGGCTGTCCATGTCCGTCACCACCGCGAGCCGCTCCAGACCGTGTACGGCGAGCCGCGTCGCGACGAGACGGCACGTTTCGTCGGCGAGGGCGAACACCGCTGAATGCGTGTGCAGCACGTCCGCGAGTGTCTGGCTGGATGCGTTGCCGGCTTCGGCTTTGTCTTCGGCACCGGTTTCGGCGGCGCGCACGCGTTCGAGCATCGCGCGGTCCACCACGCCCAGCACCGCACCGTCTTCGACTACTGGATACGCACGGCGTGTCTGGGTCGTGCCGAACCATCCGGCGAGTGCGTCGCGCACCGTGAGTTGTGCGTCGAGGGCGTCGACCGTGCGCGTCATGACTTCTTCGACATAGTGACGTTCGAGCGGATCGACGCCGTACTCGCGATAGATGTGATACCCGCGACGCGCGATTTTCTCGGTCATGATCGAGCGCTTCATGACGACCGTGGCAAACCCGTGCGCCACCAGCGTGGCCGCGAGCAGCGGCAGCAACGCGTTGCTGTCGTGCGTGAGGCCGAACGCGAAGACGATCGCCGTCAGCGGTGCGCCCAGCGTGGCGCCGAGCGTCGCCGCCATGCAGACGAGCGGCCACAGTGCCGGTTCGCTACCCGGCAGCACGTGGCCGAACACGACGCCGAGTCCCGCGCCCAGCATGAGCAGCGGAGCCAGCACGCCGCCCGAGGTGCCCGAGCCCAGCGCGACGACCCAGATGACCGCCTTCACGATCAGGATCGCCAGCGCGACCTGGATGGCAATGTGCTGGTGCAGCAGGTCGCCGATCACATCGTAGCCGACACCCAGCGCGCGAGGTTCGATGAATCCGCCGATACCGACGACAATACCGCCGAGCGCGGGCCACCACATCCAGTGAACGGGCAGTTTGCCGAACAGGTCTTCGGTCTTGTACAGCGCCGTGGAAAGACCGGTCGCCAGCGCGCCCGACAGCAGGCCCGCGATCACGCACGAGACGAGCGACCATGCATCCGGCGCCGCGGTGACGAGCGGAAAGAGCGGGCCCGTGCCGAAGAACGCGGCACGCGCGAAACCCGCCACGGCGCACGCGAGCGCGACCGGCAGAAAGCTGCGCGGGCGCCATTCGAACAGCAGCAGTTCCACCGCCAGCAGCACGGCCGCGACGGGCGTACCGAACACCGCGGTCATGCCGGCCGCCGCGCCGGCGACGAGCAGCGTCTTGCGTTCAGCGGACGTGACCTTCACGCACTGCGCGATCAGCGAGCCCAACGCGCCGCCTGTCATGATGATCGGGCCTTCCGCGCCGAACGGCCCGCCGCTGCCGATCACGATGCCGGACGACAGGGGTTTGAGGATCGCGACTTTCGGCGACATGCGGCTCTTGCCGAAGAGGATCGCCTCGATGGCTTCGGGAATGCCGTGGCCGCGGATTTTGTCGGAGCCGTAGCGCGCCATCAAGCCGACGATCAGGCCGCCCACCGCCGGAATCACGATGACCCATGCACCGAGCGTGTTGAGGGCCGGCGAGCGGTCTGCAAACGAAAAGCTGCCGAAGAAGAACAGGTTGGTGAACAGGTGGATCAGGTTCAGCAGCACGAACGCCGCGAACGTGCTGAGCGCGCCGATGCCCGCTGCCAGCGCGGAAATGCCGGGCAGTCGCGCATTGGTCGAAAAATCGCGCTTGTGTGTATCGTGTTGCATGGTGGTTTAAAGATCGATTTGAGGAATCGTGAGGGCACCCTTGAGCGAGCGGAGTTCGGCACGATGCAGTTCGGCGAGGCGCGCCAGCACTTTTTCACCGGCCTTCAGCAGATGAACCTCCACCTGGCGCCGGTCGGTTTCGCTGACCTTGCGCGTCACCAGATCCAGCGCCTCGCACCGCGAGACCAGTGCGACCACGCTGTGGTGCTGCGCCTGCAGCCGCTCGGCCAGCTCGCCGATGGTCGCCCAGTCGCGCTCCGGGTAGCCCTTGATATGAAGCAGCAGCAGATACTGCAGCGGCGTGATGCCTTCGCCCTGCGCGGCGTGCTCCGAAAAGCGCTCGAAGCGCCGCATCTGGTAACGAAACTCCGACAGCTGCTCGAAGTCGGGCTTCGTCAGCGCGCGCGTGGTTACTTTCATCGGGGAATGACCTGTTCGTGAAGCCGGTTAAACGGCGGGTATATCGCAATATGACGCAAATCCAGCCGTTTGAAAATTCACGCGACCTGGCGCAGCTGAACCTGAGTCTGCCGGTACAGGCCGGCGATCAGGTCGGCCTGCGTGATGATGCCGGCGAGCTGGCGTGCCGCGTCCAGCACGGGAATGTGGTGGTGACCGTGATCCGCGAAAAGCGGCACCAGTTCGCCGATCGGCGTGGCGGCGTGGACCGTACACACGTTCGTGCTCATGATGGTGTCGACGGTCGACTCGGGGTTGGGCGCGCGGGTGAACCAGCGCGCCGACAGGCTTTCGGTCGGGTTTTTCCGCGCGCCCGTCGGGTTGCCCGACAGGTCGGCGCGGGTGACGATGCCAACGACGCGCCGGGTGGCGTCGGTGACCGGGAGCGCCTTCACGCCGTGGCGCGTGAGCAGGTTCAGCGCGGCCTTGACCGTGGTGGAGGGCGCGACGCTGACCACGTCTTTCGACATCACGTCCGCGCAGCTGGTCCCGCTGAAGGTGCGCGCGTAGGTGCGCATCTCGGCCTCGTGCAGCAGCGATTCCAGGTCGTCCGGATCGATGGCGAGCAGCTCGCCGCGCCGGTTGATGACCGCCTCGAGATCCGCGCGCGTGACGCCGCCGCGCGGCTCGCTACGGCCTGCCGCCGCGCCCGGCGACGCGTGCGCCGCATGGGGATAGCGGTGCCCGGTGACCGCGTGCCAGACGAGCGCGGCGCACAGCAGCGTGGCCGACTGCATCGCGATCGGCGCGAACACGAAGCCAAATCCGAGCGCATGGACGGCGGGGCCGCCCAGCACCGCCGTCAGCGCGACCGCGCCCGAAGGCGGGTGTACGCAGCGCAGCGCGAACATCGCGCAGATCGCGAGCGCGATCGCGAGCGACGAAGCGATGACCGGATCGGCGATCCATTGCGCGCAGAACACGCCGACCGTCGCCGAGACCAGGTTGCCACCGATGAGCGACCATGGCTGCGCGAGCGGGCTCGACGGCACGGCGAACAGCAGCACGGCGGAAGCGCCCATCGGCGCCACCAGCAGTGGAATGATGGCGACGGGCCCGACCAGGAAATGCGTGATCACCCCGGTGAAGCCGATGCCGATCAGCGCGCCGAGGCACGCGCGGACCCGTTCCGGCCAGCGGACGGTGAGGGCGGCGGGGGCGAAGCGGGCAAGCCACGAGAGCGTGGAGGATACGGACAGCGTATTGGCGAGGTTCGGACGGAGCACGGCCTGGTGGGTCGGGTGAAAAGTGCCGTCACCATAAGCGAAACCTTCGAATAAGGGAAAGAACTTATTCTCATGAATGTATGCCGGCGTGATATAAATCGAGGTTCGCCGAAACGGAACGTGACTTGAATTTTCGTCTGAAACCCCTGTAAATGCTGGATCGTTGAGGTGGGGGGCGTTGGCTACGCGCGTCGGGCATATCTCACGGCGTGATATATCTTGAGATTGAAACCCCCGGAATGGGTCTTGGCGCGACGTTGAAGGGCGGCGATCCGATCAGGCATCGAGCATGTCCCACTCGTTGCAGAGTACCCTCCGCAGCGCCGCGGGCGCCGATCGCCCGCGGCGCCGAGCCTGGGCGATCGGGCGACCTTGCGCCAGCCGGTAAACCTGGACGCGCCATGCGTTGCTGTCTGGTCGCGCGAGGCGCAGCAGATGGGGGAGTGGCTTCGCCGGTTAGCCCATCGGTGTAGCCAGGTTTTTATGCAGCTCAGTTTGTACATGTAAGCAAGGTCTTCGGTTCCAGGTAGGCGCTCATACCCCATCTGCCCATTTCTCTCCCGAGCCCTGAGTGCTTGAAGCCTCCGAATGGTGCGCGCGGCTCATGGGCCAGGGTGTTGACGAGCACCCGGCCTGAATCAATCTGGCGTGCCACACGTTCGCAGCTCTCCGCGTTCTTGCCCAGCACCAGGGCACTCAGGCCATAGCGTGTGTCGTTGGCAATGGCGATCGCGTCAGCTTCATCCTCGTAGGGGATGATCGTGAGCACGGGCCCGAAGATTTCCTCGCGCGCGATGCGCATCTGGTTGTTGGCATGCGTAAAGATGGTGGGCTTCACGAACCATCCGGCACGTATTCCGTCGGGCAGGCCTTCACCACCTGCCAGCAGCGTCGCGCCTTCCTGCTGTCCGATACGGATGTAGTCCTGCACCCGTTCCCATTGCTTCTTGCTCACCATCGGACCGATGTCGGTGTCGGCATTGCGCGGATCCCCGGATCGAATATGTGAGACTGCCTCCTTCGCGATCTGCTCGAACTCGGTCAGACGACTGCGAGGCACGAGGACACGCGTCCCGGCAATGCAAGCCTGGCCGCTGTTGGCGAAACCCGCCTGCAGCACCAGCGGCATGATGGCTACAAAGTCCGCGTCTGCCAGTACTATCGTGGGCGATTTGCCACCCAGTTCCAGGGTCACGCGCTTCATTGTCGCCGCGCCGGCAGCCACCAGATGCTGGCCCACTGCAGACGACCCCGTGAACGAAATCTTGGCGACGCAGGGGTTGCGCGCGATCTCTTCGCCGACGACCTCGCCCCGGCCATTAACGATGTTGAATACCCCTGGAGGGAGGCCGGCTTCGTGCAACGCCCTGGCCACGATCTGCGTCTGCATCGCGCTCATCTCACTGGGCTTGACGACGGCGGTGCAACCCGCCGCCAGGGCGGTGGCCAGCTTGTTGCAGATGAAGCCCGCATTGCTGTTCCATGGCGTGATCAGACCGGCAACCCCCACAGGTGTCTGGATTACCTTAGCCGAGCCGGCTTGCTCTTCGAACGCGAAGGACTCCAGGGTATCGATGGCCTGGGCAATGACATCGGCCGGATACGTTGCCATCCAGCGCCCGCGTACTAACGGCGCGCCGTATTCCGTCAGGATGGCTTCCATCAACTCATCTTCACGCGCCGCCACGGCCCGGTGCATGCGCTGCAGGGCAGAGATGCGCTCCTCGCGCGTGGTGCGTGACCAGGCGGGGAACGCCGCCTGGGCCGCCGCGATGGCGCGCCGCGCGTCCTGCGCGTCGCCCAGCCGCACCTGACCGATGACTTCCCCGGTGCTCGGGTTGTGGAGGTCGAACCATTCCTCGCCGTGTGGCGTGACGAATTCGCCGTTGATGTAGATGTGCTCAATGCGTTGCATGTCGGCTTCCTCTGAGTGGGATGCAACGAAGTCTAAGATTAGTTTATTGTTCTGATAAGCCGTCTTGTGGCTGATGATATATCCGTAATTTCAGGACAATCCATGCGCAGAACAGGAATGACCGGGCTGGAAGTGGTTCTGGCCGTCGCGCGCCGCAATAGCTTTCGTGGCGCGGCGCAGGAGTTGGGCATGTCCACTACAGCCGTGAGCAGCGCCGTGGCCGGCCTGGAGGCACGGTTGAGGGTGCGTCTGTTCAATCGCTCGACACGCAGCGTAGCCCTCACTGACGCGGGGCTACGCTATGTGGAGCGCATTGCCCCCGCATTGGCGGAAATCAGGAGCGCAGGTGAAGAAGCCGGTACCGGCCCAGATGTGCCGAGTGGCACCCTGCGCATCAATGCACCGCAAGGCGCGGCAAACCTGCTGCTGGAGCCGCTTTTCAACCTGTACGCGCAGCGCTATCCCGAGGTACGGATCGACATCGTGAGCGAGTCGCGCATGATCGACGTCGTGGCCGAAGGATTCGATGCAGGTATCCGCCTGGCCGAATCCGTCCCGCAAGACATGATCGCCGTGCCGCTTTCGCGCGACGTCCGCATGCTTGTGGTGGCAACGCCTGAATACCTGGCGCGCCATGGCACGCCAGGGCACCCTCGCGATCTGCTCCGGCACCAGAGCGTCGGCATGCGTATGTCCCACGGTGGCATCTATCACTGGGAGCTGGAGCACAAGGGCCAGAAGCTGCAGATGGATCTGCCTGTGCGCATCGCGCTCAATGAATTGCTGGCTATCAAACAGGCGGTGCTGCTCGGGCTGGGCATCGGCTTTATCTCCGAATGGTTCATCAAGGAAGAGCTGAAGACCGGCGCTCTGGTGCCCGTGCTGGTTCCGTGGTGCCCGTCGTTTGGCGGACTGAGGCTTTACTATTCAGGTCATCGCTTCGTGCCCGCGCGGTTGCGCACCCTTGTTAGCCTGGTCCATGAGTTGCGCCTGGCTGAAGCGCCGTAGCGAGAGACGTGTCCACCAGGCTGACGAGACAATTCGCCAGGCGGCGCCTTTTGTCGAACGCCATGCGCCAGGGAAACGCTGATTAATGAAGCTCGGCGGCCATCGCTGACGTAGCCGAGGACGTTATAGAAGACAGCTCACGGAACGGACCCACGACGATGAAGAGGCAGATCGGCGTCGCGGAAGCAGAAATTGCAGGCAAGAAGCGCGTGACGAGGCGCCAACGCTTCCTGGCCGAGATGGAGAAGATCGTTCCGTGGCAGCGCTTGCTGTTGGCAATCGAGCCGCATTACCCAAAGGGCACGCGAGGGCATCCGCCGATTGGCCTGGAGCGAATGTTGCGAATCTATTTCCTGCAGCAGTGCTACGGGCTGTCCGACGAAGGGCTGGAAGACGCGCTGTATGACAGCATCGCGCTGCGCGCCTTCGCCGGCATTGATCTGGCGGTCGAGGACGTGCCGGATGCGACCACGCTGTTGAAGTTCCGGCGCCTGCTGATCGAATTCAGTCTGTTCGCTCTGGCGAATCTGGTGATTGCACGCAACGCGGCACTTTCCTCTCGCTTTGCTGCCGTACGGGTTCGCCCGCCCATCGCGACTATTGGCGAAGTACCGTTCGCGACGAAGAATGGCTGCTCATTGAATGGCGTGATGGAGATACGGAGCCGCTCAAATACTTTCTCACTACCGCCCCCGAGCGACGTTTGTCGAATGGAATCGGGCGAGCGAAAGCACTGGCGCGATTGAGAGCATCAGCGCGCTCGCTTCGGCAGTGGTCGAACCCGGAAGTCCAGTCAAGCGGGGTTAAGTAGACGCGAAAGCAGAGCAGCCACAAAGCCAGTTCATTGCTGGATGTTGTCCTCGCAATCTTCCCAGTACCGAAGCGGGTCGCGGTGTTCTGGATAGCGCAGGTTGAGCCACTGTGACAGCCTCATCCAGTCTGGATGGCTGACACCTGTTTGAGCGGACCAGATCGACGATCTCTCGAGGATCTGACCGTTCCCGCGATCGCGGACCAGCAGGCTGCCTAGTCCGCTTGAACTGTTCGCCTGCGACTCAACCAGATACCTTGGCAGAATCCTGAGCTCAGCATCCTCGGCCCACCCGTATAAGGCGCGGACAACGCCGGAGGGATCCCGCAACTCGATGGGTCCGCTTTTCGGGCGAACGGCCGTCCATCCTTCAGGGAACTCGGTGACAACCTCGTTTTTACCTTCCCTTATCCATTTCACGCGCCATGCCCGCTCTATCGCCTCGCGCATGCGAGCCACCGACTCGTAACAAGCAGGCAATTCGAGCGCCATCGGAAGCGTAATGAGGTTGTCTTTCCAAAGTCGGGTTTCGTCGTCGACGCGCTTGACCACGTCGAACACCCCTGCCTCAAATGGGTTCACGGGCCGGCTCGATACGCTCGCTTTCCCCGCGGGCAATCCCTCGAAAAGGCGCTCAGCATCATGCCGGGTAAGTTTTGTCCTTCCTTTTTTCATTTTGTCTCTCTGCAGCAAAGTTGTCGCTAACGCCAGGGGCCTAACGACCGGAATCAGGCGCAACGTCCTTTCACGGGCTCGAATGTGCCCGAGATTGTATTCTGCGCGATTCGCATCGCTACAGACGTCCAGACATCTCGCCCGATGCACATTCAACGGCGCTCGGTAACCGGCCCCTCGGCATCCACGCGCCCGACCGCACCGGCGGGGCCACCGACGGTGATCGGGCCATCCACTTCCAGATCGCCATGCACGATCAGCGGGCCATGCACAGTGAGCGGGCCATCGAACATGTTTTCTCCCCGGCGCCTGCGTACAGCAGGATCGTTGAGCGGAATCCGTTCAATCCAGGCCGCCGTGATCGGCCCGCGGGCGTAGATGTCACCGGCCACTGTCAGCGAGCCATCGACGGTCAACGGCCCGCGGACGACAGCCGACCCGGTGATACTGAGTGGACCCGTGGTAACGGGCTGGGCATACGCTGACGGGAAAAAGACGGAGGACGCCAGCAGGACCGCGCCCGCCGCGGTGCCCCGTGTCAGCCTCGGGGTAATGCTCATTTCGAGCCTCGCGATGAAGCGTTTCATGTCATCTCCTGGTTGGCACGACTTGCGCGCCCGTCGGCCGTCCGCGCGATTCGCGGCGGCCGGCCCTCAAGCAGGCACCTACGGTACTTTTCACTCTAGCCAGGGAGGTGGCGAACACAAGCGAAAGTGGCCGATGGCCCAACGAGATGGATGGCGAGTGGCGGGAGTTGGAGTACACCAGGAGTGCTTGCCCATCGCATCGACTCCGTCACTGAACTTCCGTGTTCGACCCAACGCGGTCATTGATCGGGCTGACGGGTATGTCCGATTTACGGCGAAGATGAGACAGAGGCGCGATCCGAGCCGTACTCGCGATTTAGTCAACGCCCAGAGAACCGCGGTGCCGGATGCCCCCGGCGCCGCTATCTCCGTCGTACTGTAGAACGCGATGTTCAGCGATCCCACTACGCCCTGGCTCGTGACGCCCGAAGCATATTGCCCGCTATACGACACGCTGACAGTGGCATTGCGCGTGACGCGAACACCCAGGCCGAGATCGACCACCGCCTCGTTCCGGGCAATAGGCACACCAGAGATATCGAACGGCGAGCCACCGGCGAACGACTCCGATACCGTCGGCTTCACATCCCCCACCGCGTCGCGCCAACCCACACTGCCCCGGGCGATAACTTCGGCACCCTTTATCGTGAACGTGGTTTTTTCAAGCCAGCCGAAAGCTCGCTTACATCATGGCACTGTTTACTGGGGCCGCTCACACCGTGATCGATTCCATGTGCACATCCAAACCAACGTACAGCGTGCTATCGTTCTTCATGCTGGTCTCCGTGGTGGAAATCGCCGGGTGTGGCGTTGCCGGCACCGCGCAGCTCTGGCAGCAATGTTAACCCGCGTTTGATTCCCCACGCCAGGCCAGCCCAATGCCCCACGGAAAGTCATACTGCCTTACGCGCAAACCAGGAGATCATAGATGGCTAAAGAATCACGCCTGTCTCAATCGAAAGGAACGGCATCATGAACTATACCGACATCCCTAAGTTGGAGGCATGGAAACGTGACAGCTGGTCATGGACCAGCTCGCGCTCAACCAACCTGAAGCGCATTGATGTATTGATCGAAAAGTACCATCAAGTTCTGATAACAGCCAAGATCAATATCTTGATGGAGTTGATGACCGCTATAAAAGACTGGGCAACTGACAAATACGACCGCAAGGAAGGCAGCCGGAGGTTGCCCGCCATGGTGGCGTTGGAAAACGTCGTCATCGCAAAACTGAATGCACTGGACAATCGCGGCGGCCACAGGTACAGCAATGCCGTATGTATTGGCTATGCTGTGAAGACAGGCGCCTACGACCCACGTCTCGTGCCCGCTAACCATACGACGCGAATTAATGACGAGGAGCATGATCTTGTACAGCGTTGCAAGGAACTGATCAAAGCAATTCGCGTGTCTGCACAATGTTATGAGATGAGCGCTGCCAAGGAATCTGACGCCGAGAAAAGGAAAAGCCTGAAAATCTTCATGGCCCCCGAATTCTTTTTCAGGGGGCCATATGGTGCCTATGCTGACATCGGTTGCATCAACAAGATTTTCGACACTATGGCGCTAGAAACTAGTCAAAATGTCTATCGCGACTGGTTGTTTGTGTTTGGAACAGCCATTTGCTCATCTGACAAAGAACTCTCTGGCTTGAAGCTAGGTAATTTACTTGAGAACTATGCTCTTGTGCAACGTGGCGGTGGAAATTCCTCTGAAGCGAATAACATTGTGGTCGCCAAGGAGTTTCCTTCTCATATTGACTTTAAACACCCGGGCGTCACGGACCATCAGTGGTTTGATCCAGCCAAATCAAAAGCAAACATTGCAGGGGTGAGTGAGAAACATTTCATGCCGGAGGGTGCGCGACGAGACCCCATCGGCAGTGCACTAGCAGGAGCCCGCCTATCGGAATTGGTCGGAGGCTGCATCTTCACCATGGATGGTATTCGCTTTGGTCTGGAGGTTTGCCGCGACCATCACCTTCAGAGACTGAAGAATAGTAAGGAAGCTGGCATCGTACATATACAGCTGATTCCATCGGCAGGCATGAGCATCAGCGCCGGTGCTATTGCATGTGTTCCCAACGGCATTGTTTTTAATGTGGATGGCGTGACCCCGCATGTGCAGTTGAAAGTGGGTCTGGCGATCGTCCAAACCGATATAAGCGCAAACCAATCTCGCAAGATCGGAAACGCTCATATCCGGGTATTCAACCCCGCGGTCATTCCGTTAGCCGGTGTGGGAAGAAAGGTCTGGCCGCGCAGCCTGTAAATCCAGACGGGAAAGTCCATCCGATTAAGGCAGTATGACTTTCCGGTGAGGTTCGAAGCCGTGTTACACATGGGGCGCCAGGCGATAATGGTGCCCGCATTTTCATATGCGGCATCCATGACTCAAAACACCCGATCTGCCGTTGGCAAACTGAGCGACGACAAACGCAAAGCGATCGCACTTCTGGCCCTCGCGCGCACCGAACCCATCAGTGTGCTGGCTAAGCGTAACGCGTGAGTCGCCCGACGGTCTGCCGACAGATCGGCACGGCCCGTGCAGCGCTCGATGAAGTCTTTGATACCACGCGGACACAGGTGTCTTGGGACCCATCGGAACCTCGTCAGAAATTGCAGGCTTCACACGGAAATATGCCAGGTTCCTGCAATTCCAACAACACCATTCCGGATCAAAGACTCCGCCCTATAAGGCTTCCCGGGTTATTCAGGGCGGACTACTTGGCTCGCTGTCGTTCAACACGTCGAACGCCGGCACGGCTGGTGTGTACACAGAAGCGGACGTTCGAGATAAAAATGCGAGTGGCTCTTCAGTTGTGAACAGTCGACAGCCCCGTCGTAGTATGTGTCAGATCGTACTTTTAATCGGAGGCTGGAGTTGAATCTATCCTACTACGCGCTTCAGCAGTTGGGGTATCGACGTCGTGACACACGGGAATCGCTCACGGTGAGCTTC
Source organism: Paraburkholderia sartisoli (assembly GCF_900107685.1). Classification (GTDB taxonomy): domain Bacteria; phylum Pseudomonadota; class Gammaproteobacteria; order Burkholderiales; family Burkholderiaceae; genus Paraburkholderia; species Paraburkholderia sartisoli. The sequence goes on from NZ_FNRQ01000001.1 coordinate 1,098,237, forward strand.
TCGAGAGTGAGCTTCTTTGGCTTGCAAGGCTTTGTCCTCCCTGCGGATTCGGTCGTGCTGTCGAACGGAGTTGTCGATGGTGCCAAGTATTCGGCGTGCTTAGCCAATAGCGTGAATGCTGCCACGTCTGCGTTAGTCGATGAGCAATATTGCGAAGATGAGCAAGCCTGGCAAACGGAGCGCAAATGCTCTCCGCCCTATCTCGTTGTGCTTGTCGGACCGACGAACGCGTACGCAATGACTGGCGAGTACATTAAGGAAGAAGCCGACGGCTACGAAACCTATGACGGTTTTCCAGACGCGAAGGCCGAATTGCGTGTGCTGCAGGAGGCAGCATTGCCTGCTGTTTTGTCGTCAGTGGCATGCGCCTTCAGCGCACCCGACCATCCGGTGTCAATGAAAGAATTGGCGCGAGAGACGTTTGGGACCACATCGACCGGTGCCCGCGTCATCGACATCAAGCTTCGAATGGAGGGGACTTTGTTGGTGTCGAGGTCTTTGACATCAGAGGAGGCGAGCGCCAACTTTCACCAAGCAACGAAGTTGGCGGCAACGATGAGCCCGAAGGTATCTCGATTCTTTAACTTGGCCTTATTTGAAAACGATTCCCTGAAGCGTTTTTTGTATTTCTTTTTGACAATTGAGCGCCAAACGCACCTATCGTTCGCTTCGGCGGAGCACACCGACGGATCAAAGAATCTGCGAGATCGCTTCGACTGGTGCACGGCCAATGTTTGGAGCCATGTCACTGACGTTGATGTTCAAATATTCGCGAAAGTCAAAAAGGTCAGAGACCAGATCGCCCACGGTGAGATTGCCGAGCCGACACTGGACGTGGTCGCAGATGCAGCGCGTCTTGCAACCACGCTGCAGCTAGGTGGATGAATGCCGCAGACACTCCGCGGTGCGACTATCCGACCGTAGTTACACCCCTACCGGACAATCGTCGCGGATCGATGAGTGACCGTTGTTGGCCGGGAGTTGTCCGACGCGGCCGCTCGCCCTGGCGCAGAACTGCCATTCACCACGGAGATGTCCAGCGCTTTAGCTCCATGTCTGTGGCACCTCGGTGAACTTCTTAATACCTTTCAGTGCAGAGCCAACAAGCGTGTCTCAGCGTCCCTTATTTGGCCCGACTGTAGCTGACTATCTGATCGACATACTTCGAGCGCCTGCCGCTCACCCGCACTATCTCGCCTGGGACGGTGCTTTCCTGCTCCGGCTGAGATACGCACATCTGGAACTGATCAACCGGGTTGCCGACTTTCGACAGCATCAAACCATAGCAGGTGTGTTTTCGCCGCTCGATAAACTTTCCGGCAACGACATACGTCGTAACGTATGGAACACCGGCGACCTGATTCATCACGTTGGCCACCGCGCCCGTGCCAAATCCCGCCAGAACAGCTGCCGCGATGGCGCCCGTCACCCACGCCTCACCGACGCCCATCTGCCGCTGGTGTCTAGCGTAGCGCGGCGTGTACCACGAGCCGACCAGTCGTTTCTCGATCTGCCAGGCAATCAAAATGGCTGCTGCAACGGCGACTGGCACCATCCAGCGCCAGTATTCATGGCTGATGCGCACTGCAGGTCCATCGAACGATGCGCCCCACGCGAGGGCAATGGCAGCCGGGACAACAACCAACATGACACCATAGGCGTCGCGACCTCCTGCTTCTGGCTCAGACTTTTTCACTTTCATCATTCTTTTCTGCTGGGGGCTTTCGGTTGCACCTGCCGGCTTCTCTATTCAAGGGACTCACGCTGACAGCCTGCTCCGATTGCGCGCCTCGGCATTGACCAGGACAGCGGCATGGCGGCGAGTGGACCGTGACGGTATCAGATGATGGTCATTCGTAAAATGCCCGCGGCCAGGCATCCGGTCGCGTCCCGGGCAGGCTCGCAATGCTTTTGGATGTCAATAACAGAACTGGATCACAGCGTTTCGCTGCATTAAGGCGCAAGCGAAAATGCAGACACTTCGAAGTCCGCTGAGCCGCCCCAATGGATCTGGGAAAACTCAGACCTCACGACCCTTTTAACGTCTGGTGCATACCAGTAGGTCGCCGCCCATGGTGCCTGGCTCAGACCCGTCTGGGTCCACACGGAGATGCCGCGCATGGCAATCTTGAAGGCATCGAACGAGCCTGCGGATACCTCTATGCGTTCAAATGCCTCGACCCGCACGTGCGCATCGTTTTCGTGGGATCCGGATGAGTTTCGCACGACCCAATGAGAATCCCAGCTTTTGCCGACCATCATTGGAAAGCTTAGTGAACCCAGACTGGGCTCATAGGTCGTGTTACCACTTCGAGTCAGACATCCCTGACTGTCGAAAACGGCTTCGTACGGCGCTCCACCATTCTTCGATTCAGTTATCGTGGTCTGTTCTGCGGTTACCGAGACCACGGTTTCAGCTATTGCAGTTTTTCCATACATGACTGTCCACCTGTCGCCGACCCGGTAGACCGGCGCATCAGCCACAGGCGTACCTGTTGTCTCCTGGGCCATCGCGGCTGTCGTTAGACAGCCGAGCAAGATTGCGGCATTGCAAAATCGCCTGGGAAACATCGAAAGGTATAGCGACGCGACGGGAGTCTTCATGAGGAAACCTCCAGGCTGCGATAACGCGCGAACGCCCAAAAACGGCGTTGCCCCATAAAGGACAGGCAATGCAATACTCCGCCCGGACTTCGGTGCAGCCTCGTCTGCTACCGCACATACTCAAAACGTTCGCAATGTTTCGTTGTCTTGTGATGAATCCACCGCCGGTCGAATCCAGTGGAAGGCGGCCCGACCTGGACGCGCCCGTTCAACGGAAAGCGCCGCTCCGCTGACAACACGACGTACGGCTATGACCCACAGAAAGGGCCTTGCTCACTCATCGCGCGCTTCCAGGTGTGTTCCGTACTGGAAACCGGGGCAGGGGAAGCGAGTGGTGCTGCAGGCGTGCCCATGTCGTTCAGATCGATATGACAGCGACCGTCGGTCACCGAGAGAAGAGCAACATAGCGGTGGGTAGCTGCCGGTGTGAACGTCAGGGTGTCGACGCAGAATTTCTCGGTCACCAGCATGTTTTTTGTGTAGAACATGGAGAATGACAGCGGCGCGTCTGGTGTTACTTTGCGCGTAATCTCCTTTGCAGTATCCATTACGGGAAGACGATGCCGCTCGGTGCATTCAGCCGCGCCGCCATAGATAAATGCTTGTGCTGTGAAATCGCCGGCTTTGCGAAAAACAACAGTGGCGGCGTCCGCCTGGGACGGTTCCTGATAAGTTGTCGCGCAACCCGTGATGGCGAGCGAGCATGCGCCCAGGATGAGTGTTCGGCTAAATTTCATGGTTATTGATCAGGGGTATGTGCGGATCAGAATCACGCGTAATCTCGCTCAAAAATGCAAGCGAGCCTGATCAGCCTTTACGGCATCCAGCGAGATATCTTGAGAGAGGATGCATTCTGCAGGTGAGGGCTAAACACAAATCGAAGTCCATCGGGTACTTGCCGGTTGAGTCGTTGAATTCTCTGCCTGACTCACATCGCGCGCTGGGCTGGTAGCGACGCCAGGTTGCTACTGCCGTTTTTAGCTGTGTATGTGCGCTAGCCAACCTTCGACGTGAAAGCTGATTGTTATATTGATGAAATGATGCCTTCGGACGCGAACCGTCTTCAGTGAGCGTCAGTTCATTTGTGGGGGAGCAGCAATGCCAACCGTCTTCGACGAGTCGCTCCGCCCTCGCTCGCGAGCAGTCGGCCTTGTTGCGACTCTACTCACCGTCGGCGCCCATGCCGGTTCGAACTGCCCGGATGTGGTGGTGTCACCCTCGGGCAGTACATTCAATGTGGCGGCTCTAATCGCGGACACTGGGTCACCGGAAGCTGCGCTTGACAAGGCACGCACTGCGCTTTCGCAAGTGAAATCGGGCGGCGGGTGTCGCATATTCGAGGACATTGCCGCATGCGAAGAAACGCTTCTGGTCGCGAAAAAGGCGATAGCCGCGTTAGAGGCGTGTAGCGCGGCGAGCCCGCCGAAACACTAGGCACGACAGAAGGGGGAAGCACACCCTTTCAACGATAAAGGGAAACAGGTCGATCCGCAGGAATAGGGGTGTATTTATAAACTGTTGCCGGATTGACCCAAGGTCTTTTAGCGCTTCAGCGGCCAGTAACCCTCTAGCCGTTTCAGTCGAAGATACGGCGCGGGCAAGGGAACCTGACGAACTGCGCGGTTCGAAGGTTGGCCGGAACCGGAAGTTAGACCTCGCCGCCGACCGGCCGTTTGTGGTCGAAATTGGAAGTTCACTGGGAGTGCTTGCCTATCGCATCGGCTCCATCACTGAACTTCGGTGTTCGACCCGAAGCGGTCCCTCGCCACGGATGTAGAGATGACCGCTTTCTGGAGCCAAACGGCCGTTGGCAGCGAGCCTGTGAACCTGACAAATGATGGTGTGTCGGCGTCAGCGCTGGATGAGCCTGTGCGCTGAGGCTAGTATTGCTCCCGCGCTTGCCGGGAGGAGCGTTCCCGACGCCGATCCGATGCAGCGACCGCTATGCAGATGCTTTGACACTGGTCCGCACGCCGGGGCATGGTGCTCCGTGACATAACGCCAGATCCTGCTGCGAATCCCGTTTCCAAAAACGTCGCTTTTTGCCAGCTGTTCGCAAGCGATAGAGTTCGCTCACTGCAAAAGTGCTTTCACTTGGGAGGCGAGCTCGTGGTCAGGAAAGCGTTCACAGGCCACTGACCAAGCCTGCTTCGCCTTTGCATGGTCGCCGCTGTTCCAGTGCACTCCGCCGAGCTCGAACATTGCCGCAGCATATTCGGGATCTAGGGTGACCGCCCGATGGAGGGCGTCGATTGCCTGTTCCGCCTGCCCAAGATGCGCGTATGCCACGCCGACCTGAAACCAACTCATTGCGTCCGGCTGGAGTGCTGTGGCCTGCTCCAAGAGGATCGGTAGGCTTTCGTCAAAGCGGTCTAAAAAGTTCAGTGCTGTTCCCAGACAATAGCCATAGTGGCCGCCTTCGAGATCGTAGGCCTTGCGGAAACAGCGTTCAGCCTCCGCCCAGTCCCCGTTCTCCTGCGCCCAATGGCCCAGGCGATCCCACGGCAATGCGGCGTCATCCGCGCTGACGTGGGCGATATGGCGGTCAAATTCATCCCTGAATTCGGCATAGGTTTTCTTGAGGTCATAACCCCGCCCTCTCAGATAGAAATTACTCATTAACAGCTCCCATCGTCCTTGCGAACTGTCAGGATGGGCTTGGACGTAGCGCCGCCAGAAGGCGCGAGCGTGCACTGCGTTGTCGATCGTAGTGCGGCCGAAACTCGCCACCAGCCGGAGGCACCACGGCCAAATCCATTCGTAGCGGTCGGCCTGAACGGTTAGAGCATTGATCTCGTGGAATGCAGCTGCGCCCTGGTCGAGGTTGAACAAGACGTTGACGCGCCACCCGGACACCGCCGTCATCTTTCCCTGGTTGCGATCTACGAAGGCGACTTGGTCGAAGTGATTCAGAGCGTCCTTGTAACGGCCGATCCGAACGAGATGGTTGCCCATGGCATTGTGGGCTTCGGCCAGGTTCGAATCCAGCCGCAGCGCTTCACAATAGTGCTCAACGGCCGAATCTTGATCGCCGAGTCGCTCGAAGCTCGTGCCTAGATTCTTGTGGATCTGGGCCGCCAACTCGGAGGCGCCTATAAGTGCTGGATCTGCAAGGGCGGCTTGGTAGGCCAACTTGGCCTGCTCATCGTCAGGAACCGCCGAATATGCGTTTCCAATGGTGTAATGCAAGCTGGCGGCCTGAAAGCGGCCACTTGCCAGTTGCCGCTGGAAAAACGCGATGCCTTCGACGATCCGCTCTGGATGCCGAGTTCGGCGCGCCATGCCGAGATTGATCTCCGACATATAGGGGATGCCCATGAAGTCGTGATCAGCGCCGAGCGCTGCGGCAAACCGCTCGAAGCTTGCGCTGATCACGTCGTCTGCATTCTGGTCATAAAGCTGCTGCAGCAGCGTCGCCGCTTGGCGCTGATCCTCCGGGACGTGGACCTCCGGTGCGGCGTCCAGGATGGCGTTGGGTAGGTCTTTAGGACCGGCGGAGGCTTGAGCGACCCGACGGTCCCGCGAAGACCTGGCGCCGGACCGCGCGAGCGCGGCCACCTTACACAATCGATCGGTTGTCATCTCACGCGTGAAGGTGACGGTGACCGAGCTTTGGTCCGTCCATGAGCGCCCGTCGTGCTCATATTGCTGCAGGACAGCGTCGGCCAGGCAGATGCGCAACGAACCCGTCGGGACGTGGTAGCAGGCGTAGAAGCTGTAGGGCTGCATCAGCAGGTAGTTCAGGTTCGCGCGCTCGACTGAGACGCTGAGCGACTCGTCGGCATTCAGGTTCCGGGCTGTACCTTTCACCTGAACATGCACCCGGACGTTTGTCGCCTGACCGCCCGCGACGACCTCAATCTGGCAGTCTGTGCCGTAATCCTTGCGGTCCGACGCCTGGAGGATAAAACAACCGCTGTCGGCCAGCCGCTTTTGGAAGGCGGCAAGAGCCTGGTCCTCTATTTCGTGGTTCTGATCACGGCGCGGCAGTTCGTCGAACGGATTCATAAGTGTCGGTCTATCGTAGGCGGTCGGCGATGCGTTCCAGTCTCATCGATCGTCATTGTCAAAGGCATGATCGCATCAGCCGTAGCCAGGGTCGGGTACCACGCCGGGCAGCTTGTCGGCCCGACCCCAAAATCTTGCGCAGGCGCCGGCATAGCGGACGACGTCCTCGGGTCGGATAAGGATCTGCTCACTCTCCTCGGGGTTCGGCGGAAGAATGTCGATGTATCGCGAGGGATCGTGGGTCCAACGTTCTGGTGCATGGGCGCGTAGATCGTTCACCGAGGTGCCATCGCCATGGCGATAGACATTCGCGACGAGGAACATCTCTACAAGACTGTCGCAGATGCCGCTGAGATCGACGCCGCCTTTTGCGGCACATTCGGGAAGGTGCTCGCGAAACAGCTCCCGACCGGGCTTCTTGCCGGTCACGCCGAGGCTGCGACCCCATATGCGCAGCTGACGTTCAAAGAGGCCGGCTAGAGTGAGGGTAAATGCCTTAGCAGCTTCGTTCGCGGTATGGTTATCGACCTGCGCCGCCGCACGGTCGAGGAACTCGTTCATCGATGCTGCTTCGTCGAATCGAAGCTCGGTGTGGATCGGCAGCGCGTTTAAGCCAGGCCAGATCAACCGCTGAAAGAGACGGTCGGTGTTGGCTTGGAACACCCTTGGAGGATTGTCGCCCGGGATCATAGGAGTGAGCCCTCCGCGTTGTTCAACGCGGGGGGCTCGGTCATGGCCGCGAAGTTCGACAGCGTGACGCCGACCAGCCGAATGCCTTTCGGCGGCGGGTAGACCGAACTGATCAGCGCGAGGCTCGCCCCATGGCCGACAGCCACCGGCTTACCCTGCAGTGTTGGGTTATCCCGTTGCTCGACCGGAGCATAGAAAGCGTTCATGTCATCGCGGATCATCTTGCGAACCTACCTTCAACCATAGCGGTGGACAATAGCATGGGGCATGAACAAAAGGGATACATGACTCCGAAGGACGCCGAGAGCGACGCCTGGTTCGCCCGTTTGCATCTCCTGCTGTTGTTTGCGCAGAGTTATAGTGGCCACGAACGAAATTGTTGCTTGAGGCCGCCCGCCTCAAATGGGAGCCAGGATGCTGAAGGCCAGCGAAGAGGAAATCGAGTCCATTCGGGAATACTTCGAATGGCAAGCCCCCGACCTAGAAGTAACCTTCATGCAAAAGGTCTACTCCGAATCGGTGCTGAACACGTGCCACGACGTGTGGGACATACACACCAACAAAGACCGATGGTGGGTCATCACTGGCGGCACCAACCTCTATTCCCAGCAACAGTTCCCTAATATGGACCTGGCGCTGACCTTCCACATCGGTCTGATTCTGCGTATCCCCCGCACCGAGCAGGACCAACGCGACGATATGCGCCTCCTTCCGTTCGGGCCAGTCTTCGAAAAGATGGAAGAGGCCGGCGATGCAGTCAGCCACGCCCACAATCTCGCGGACTACCAGGCGGTTGGTGTTCGTTGCCGAGAGACTTTGCTTGAGTTGATCGGCGTCGCCCAGGACGCCGCGGTCTGGACGGAAACGCCACCTCAGCGCGCCAATTTCCGCGAGTGGTCGGAAATCATCTGCAACGCTCTCGTGCCCGGCAACAGCAATCGGGAGCGGCGCGGTGCATTGAAAGGTGCGCTCGATAGCGCTTGGACGTTCTCCAATTGGCTGACACATGCAAAATCAGCCACCTGGCTCGATGCCGACTTGGCGCACACGTTGATTCAGCATGCCATCGGTATGGCCACCTCCCTGATCCTTCGTGAGCTACGCGGCGTGCCGGAGGCTTGTCCGAATTGCGGATCGCCCGATCTTGTGCCCGAAAAGGGCGAAAACACTGCGGCGCCGGGCGTGGTCTGGGAACGACCGCGATGCGCCGACTGCGGATGGGCCGGCAGACCTGTTCCAATCCTTGATGCCGAGAACGGGCGGCCACTCATAACCCGCGAAGGCAAGGAGACCCATGACCACAGCATCATGACCGTGCCGTTGCGTGCCATCCGGAAGCCAGGCGATCCGGCGGTCGAAGCATTACAAGACGCAGAGACCGGGCCACCGGAGCCCACCGAATATTTCGCTTATGGGTCGAACATGGCGACCGCGCGGCTGCGGCAACGAATTCCGAGCGCCAAGCCGCTGGGGGTCGCCACCCTCCCTGGGCATGAACTGCGGTTTCACAAGCGTAGCAAGGACGGTTCGGGGAAGTGCAACGCGTTCGCGACGGATGACAATGAGAGCGCTGTGGTCGGTGTTCTTTTCTGTTTTGATCCATCAGAACGTAGAAAGCTCGACGCTGCTGAGGGTACCGGTAAGGGATATGACGCCGCCATAGTGACGGTCGTCAATGACAAGGGCCGCAGGCGGAAGGTCCTGACATATATCGCCTCGAACGACGCCATCGACGAAAGCCTCCGGCCTTACAGTTGGTACAAGGATCATGTCTTGGCTGGCGCCCAGGAACATGGCCTCCCGCAGGACTACCTCGATGAACACATCGCGATGGTTGAAACGGTTGAGGACCCCGACGTCGCAAGGGCCTCAAAGGAGCGCGCGACGTACTCCGCGTAGCCCGAATTGCGTCACATACTATGCGGCTCGGCGTTGCGTCCCGTCTCTCTCCCGGTCCTCCTCGCCAGCAGCCTCGAGGAGGAAACGGGCTTGCGCGGCCTTTCACGAACCGCGATCAAGAGCGTAAGGACGATGGGTCCAACCGCCGATGCTCTGCCGGTCCACCTCAGCACCGAATCTGGATGACCAATTTGGGCTGCGATTCGGACGTTCGATTCAGCGTCTTGGACTTCGCTAGGTGGCCGAATCCGGAAGTCGACATCCGAAACCGTACCACTGGCACGAATGCCAACTCCCGTCTTCAATGGTCAAGGTTTTCGGGGCCTCCAGGGTGCGACGCGAAACCGTCAGGTTCCTGGCGCGATCATACCCAGCCATACGGCGATCAACGTGATCCACGCCTCCGTTTTCCAGGCGGGTTTGCGTCCATATCATCACGCTGTTTTCGCATGGATATTTCGCCGCAACGGCCTTTCGCACAGATCTTTAATGTCGCGTCAGGAATAGCGATTCTCAAGTCCGGCTTCCCCCAGGGCCCGCACACTTATTCAGTATGCAAGGCTCGAGGGAGCCACGGCAGGTCCGGATCGTCGTCGGATCACCGCATCCCGCCACTCGCGACGACGTGTTCGCCTGTCATCCAGCGCGCGTCGTCAGATGCGAGAAACACTGCAATCGACGCGATGTCATCCGGCTGGCCCAGTCGGCCGAGAGGAGTCTGGCTGAGCGCCCATGCATCAAGGTCAGAACCAATAATCCCCGCGCTGTGGGTGCCCTCGGTTACCACGACGCCGGGGTTGATTGAATTCACCCGGATTTTCCTCGGACCGAGTTCACGCGCAAGCACGCCGGTGATCGCATCGACCGCGCCTTTTGTGCCGCTATAAACGGCGCTTGCCGGAGGCGAAATGGTGGTGACTACCGAACTCACATTGACAATACTCGCCCCCTCGCCCAGGTGGCGCGCAGCGGCCTTCGTGGTGAGCAGCACACCGAGTACATTGGTATTGAACTGTTTGTGGAAATGCTCTTCCGTGATCTCTTCGATCGGTGAGAATTCATAGATTCCCGAATTGTTGACGAGAATGTCGAGGCGACCATACGTTTCGATGGCCGCATCGACGATGCCTTGTGCTTCCGCCGCCTTTGAGACATCACCGCCTACGGCGACGGCCTTGCCGTTGGCTGCGGTAATCGTTGCAACGACGGCATCGGCGCCTGCCTTGCTGCTGGCATAGTTGACTACCACCGATGCACCTTCTGCCGCTAGGGCCACCGCGATTGCGGATCCGATACCCTTTGATGCGCCCGTGACGATGGCGACTTTACCTGTGAGCTTGCTCATGATTGTTGCCTTGGAGAGATGTTGTACTGTGGAAACTGATCGACGGTTGTTCGAACCATCTGTCAGCGACCGTGTAAATCTAGACGTCTGAACGCCTGCGATAAAGCGGCTCAGAACGAATTGACAGGATGGATTTTCCGAACAATCGAAGGACAACTGCGGCGAGCGGGTCAGAAGCTTTATCGCCCAGGCTTCGAGCGCCGCCGATTGTTGCCGGCACATCGCTGCCATGTTATAAAGCCGCGTCGGAAAAGGCAGACTTGGTTTGGTAAGCCCAAGTCCTTTCGGTAACGAAAGCTCTGGTCTTTGGCCTCGCGCACGAGATCCCCACGACGAATATTTGACGCTATTCAAGCGTCTAAACGTTCGTCCGTGTGGCTCCCGAATGAGGAACGCTCCGGTCGGACATCGACAAGGAGCACCTCATGCATGAGCATCATCAGGATATTTTCGACGTCATCATTGCTGGAGCCGGCCCCGTCGGCCTGTTTCTCGCCTGCGAGCTACGCCTGTTTGACCTCTCGGTCCTGGTGCTTGAGCAAGCCGACCACCCACACTCTTCGCTGAAGCGCCTGCCGTCTGGAATGCGCGGCCTTTCGGCGCCCACACTTGAAGCCTTTTACCGTCGTGGGTTGCTAGACGAAGTAGTCGCGGCGCAGCATGCGAGCGATGCCGCAGGCAAGACTGCTACGACCACGCACTGGATGCAGCAGCCGCGCCGGCCTGCCGGCCACTTCGCAGGCATTCAGTTCTATCACGACGACATCGACAGCGCGAAGTGGCCGTTTCGCGTGCCTGGCCCAGCCGGCACCAGCATGGCAGTCGCACTTGAGACACTCGAAACCGTGCTGGCGCGCCGGGCCTGCGCGACGGGAGCGAAGATTCTGCGTGGCTTCAGTGCCGGCGAATTTCAGACATCAGATGGAGGCGTGACCGTTCACGCTGGCGCGGAAACTTTTCGTGGACGCTGGCTCGTCGGCTGCGATGGGGGCCGCAGTGCAATCCGGAAGGCAGGCGCCTTTAATTTCGTCGGCACCGATCCCGAATTCACGGGCTATTCGGTCGAAGTCGAGATGGCCGACCCGGAGGTGCTCCCGCCCGGCCGGCATTACACACCGACTGGCATGTACACCTATGCGCCGCCCGGCACGATCGCGATGGTCGATTTCGACGGCGGCGCCTTTCACCGGATCCAGCCAGTCACGCTGGAGCATGTGCAGGCGGTCTTGCGCCGCGTGTCTGGCAAAGACATCACCCTGAGAAAACTCGAACTCGCCACCACCTGGACGGATCGAGCTTTTCAGGCAACAACGTATCGCAAAGGACCCGTGCTGCTTGCGGGCGATGCTGCACACATCCACTCTCCCCTGGGCGGTCAGGGGCTTAATCTCGGCCTGGGAGACGCGATGAACCTGGGCTGGAAGCTGGCAGCCACGATTCGCGGCGACGCACCGACCGATCTCCTCGACAGTTATCAGCGGGAACGGCATCCGGTGGGGGAGGACATTCTCGACTGGTCGCGCGCGCAGGTGGCACTCATGCGACCCACCCGAAGCACGCGCGCGGTTGCAGCCATCATCCGCGATCTCATCGAGACCCGCGATGGCGCGACATACTTTGCCGGGCGCGTGTGGGGGATTTCGCTCCGCTACGACCTTGGCGGCAGTCATCCTCTGGCAGGCCGCAGCGCGCCTGATTTCAAGCTGGTCGGCGGAACAACGGTCGGCAACCTTCTGCGCGAAGGAAAAGGCCTGCTCCTGGAGTTTGACGCGACCGCATCGCTTCAGGCGCTTGCGAGCCGCTGGCGAGAGCAGGTCACCTATCTGGCAGGCGACGTCGAGGAACGGCTGGGATTGCGCGCAGTACTACTGCGTCCTGACGGGTTCGTCGCGTGGGCAACTGAAACCGCCCCTCGCGATGAGGATGTTTGCGAAGCTTTAGCGCGATGGTTCGGCAAACCTGGGAATGCGGGTGGATGAGCCTGGTTGATCGCATCATCGGAATGGCCGGTTCGCCGGATACAGCGGTGGTTTGGACATTGCCTGGATCGTCCGGATGGGTGTCCCTTGATGGCCGCACTTCACCGGATGCGTGAGCTCCGACTCGACCCGCCTAATCAGCTATCGAACGAATGACCCTCGCTGGATTTCCACCGACAAGCGTATTCGGGGGAACGTCCCTGGTGACGACCGATCCTGCCGCGACTACCGAGTTCTCGCCTATTGTCACGCCGCCAATAATGGTCGCGCCGGCTGCGATCCAGACGTTTCTCTCAATCACGATGGGCTTTGCGATTACGCCGTTGCGCCGCTGGGAAGGTTCAACCGGATGGCTGGACGTGATGATGTTCACGTTCGGCCCGATCATCACATCGTCGGCAATGTCGAGCCCGCCAAGGTCATAGAAAGTGCAATTCTGATTGACGAAGACATTGCGCCCGACACGGATGTCGACTCCGCCGGTTGTATAGAACGGTGGTATCAATACAAAGCTGTCGTCCACCTTCTTGCCGATGAGATCACTGAACAAGGCCCGGACTTCATCCGCATCGTTGAAGGTCAACCGGTTGAGATCCGCGGTGATCGCCATCGCCCGTTTGACGTTGGCCGACATGGCCGCCGATTCCGGCGTTCTCCTCGAAATTATCGTGGTGCGATCATCATTCGCCATGCGTTATTTTCCTTCAGTTGCAATCGGGTGATTTTCAGCGATCAATGACGGGGAAACCCGATCGAATCGGGGTATTCATGCAGGTCGAAGGCCAATGGCATCGACAGCGCACGGTCGGTCCGATTGTCGACGATCCAGGCCTCCCTGTCGATTGACCGTAGCGGGCCGGACAGAGCCTGGCGACAATCGGCTCAGACCCATCTCAGACGTTCGATATTACAAATAACTAGAGACAGCTAGCGTCCCATTAGGGGACGTTGCTGTCCGCAGAAAAAGGTACAGAACTTTGGACGACCGCCATCAGGGCCAAGGGATGAATGCAACTGCCCTTTGCAGTAAAAATCCAGATTTTACAATGTCCTTTTTAATACTGCCTCTTCAGGATGTTCGATTGCGGAAAGAATATTTTCAGCGACCTTATCGAGAAGCTTTCCACCCCAAAACGGATCGGCCATATCATAGTAGATAACTCGAATATGCTTTAGATCAAATGGTATATCAGCCTCGTTTGACGATACAAGGACGACCGGCTTTTCCAGCGCATGCGCCAACCCTAATTCGTAGAATACGTTAGGATTTCTAGCGGTTAGTTCAGCGACGAGTACCTTTGCGGAGTTTATGCCCGCCCATATTTGGTCAATTATCTTTCCGGTTCCAAATATTTCTGCGTCTGCTCTGACTGGGCGTAAGCCAGCCTTTTCAATGGCCGGCTTATATATTTTTGCATAATAATCTCCGAGCGGGGGTGCGAAGGGCATCATAACGAAACACGAGTCGCTAGCATCAACCTTTACCGCCTTCTCTAATTTCTTAAGAGTAGGTGATTGCGCACCCGAAATGTTAGAGCCTTGGGAGACGTCAATTATCCTCAGCTTACCATCCGTTTCGATCAAGAGCTCAGCCGCTCTTAGAGATTCAATAAAAATATCCTGAAATTCGACAACCTTATCCACGGGAACACCAAACGTGTCGGTGAGGGCATTGTGAAAAAATTGACTATCCGGAAGATTCTCCCCGCGATAATGCCCGTAAACATCAGATATCACGGGAGCATTTAGTACTGCCTCCCTTAAGCCTTCCAGCTTATCCTGGGGATCCTGCGGGCGTAATACTCGCTTTGCGCGTTCCGCTACGGCAATTAAACCCGGACTCGGTCGTTCAAGGAAGCCATATTTTATGCCTGAACTTACCTCGACTTGATAAGTGCCTGCAGCTCCGACACCTAAAAATGCTGCTGACTCCTTGACCGAACAAGGTTTTCCTGCGTTCTGCTCTAGAATTGCCTTTGGTATCCGCAACGATCTATCGACGGCATTCCGAGGATATTTAGCAGGCTGGGAGACGATCTTCTCTGTAATGGCAATGGAACGGATTTTTTTCTTCGCAACCTTTCTTCCAGCAGTCTTCTTGGTCACCATCGTCTTTTCCTTTTTCTTAGATACATCCAGGTCAAGCAGGATAGAATTGAAATTACGCTAGAACATCAGCCTATAATATGAAAAATTATCTACTACGAGGTGACATGCAAATACTACAATTCTCGAACTGCATGCTATAGATTCGATTGCACTCTGTCCAGCTTCAGGCAAGATCGGCTGATTGCCTGCCCGTTTGCAGGTCTGCCGTGTTGAATACTATTGTTAGTTAAATTTTCAACGGCATTCAGCGAAATGGCATTGGACTGTTAGCGACGATGGTCAATGCTTAACGTTTGCGGCCCGATCATGAGTGGCGACTTGGCCAAGGCTTGGAGACACTCAAACGTCCGCGTGGACTGTCACGCCACTGGCCGACTTTGGCCGACCGGTGCCCGATTAGAGAGCCGTCCCCGCCTTGAAGTGACGCGCCGGGGACGTTTGCGAATCAAGGGATCGGACTCACAAATTCCAGCCCGAACTTCACGTTATATACAAGGAACCGGCCTTCGGGCGTCATGACGAGGCCAGTGATATTTTCCCGCTGAAAGTCGTCTAGACGGAAATCCTCATCAACGCCGAGGCTGACGGCCAAGGCCCCGTCCTCCGCCACTATGATCTTGTGGTCATAGTTCACAACCGTTCCGAAACAAATAATCTCGCCCCCATTCACAACTAGCTCAGAAAGCGGATCGTCCGCACCTATCCAGCGACCCTGCATCTGTGATGGCAGCGGCTCGTCACGTCCCAATCGATTCACTCTTACCTCTCATCCGCGAGTTCCGTGAAGGGGATTGTCGACGATCTGAGCGGGAATGTCGAAGGACCGTTCATGGCCGAAACCGCTCTCACAACAAGCGGTTCACTCCGTCCCTCCGCCGTCTTCCGACTTGTCCATCATTCTCGACGACCAGGTCACAGGCGCCGGCGCGACCGTACCCTATGGCGCGCCGCTAATGCTTCCATTCCTGTTCTCCTCGCCAGATATTCCCCGGCCAATTGCTGGCGAAACTCCACTGTGCATTTCGTCATTAAAAACCCCTCAAAGAGAATGAGCGGTTGTCCAACTTTCGGGGGGCGGTTCGGTCTCCGGGTTTCTGTGATCGCGCGTGGATACATGAGTGCGGGGCGACGCCATTCCCACCCGGCGTAACCGTTCATCGCCTGACGTTCGTTCGTGCGGCGCGCTGAAGGCAACGTGTAATGCTGAGGCGAAACAGGCCGCGCTCAACCGGGCTTGCCGTCCTGACGCGGCCGACACAGCGGCAGCGCATACGCAATGACATAGAGGCCAAAGCCCACGATCCAGCAAAGCCCGGCCGCCGTGATCCAGAACAGGAAGAACCGCGGTGCGACGAGCGGTCCGAATACCCGCAGCGCGGAGCCCGCCATGACGAGCGTATAGCTCGCGATATCGCGGCGGTCGGCGGTGAGCGGCTTGCCGGTGTGTCCGCGTGCAGTGCGCGTGATCATCGAGATGATCGCGCCGCCGATGACACCCGCCGTGAACGCGTGCATGGCGAGTGTATGCGGCACGTCGCCGAATGCGCTCAGCACGAGCAGCGCGAAGCCGACCGGAATCCACGCATACGCGAGATGCAGGATCAGAAGGATCGGCGGGCGGCGCACCGCGTACGAGCGCCACGCAACCAGCCGCGCGACATGTATCGCGCACGCAAGCGCCGCGAGCGGGGCGACGACGAACGGGCCCGCTTGCGCCGCGTCCGCGAGCAGCGCCAGCAGCGTGACGGGCGGCACCGCGAGTTCGACCGGCCGCCAGCGGCGCGACACGAAACCTGGAATGGCGTTGGTGGTGAACATCGGCACGACGCGTCCGGTGATCACGCTCACGAGCAGCACGATAATGCCCACGGACGCCATCACGCAGCGCAGCGCGAAATCCGCTTCGCCGGAGAGCATGAAGTAGTGAAAGAGCGCGTTCAGCAGCCCGAAAAGCAGCAGCACGGGCACGAGAAAATAGTTGCGCCGGTTGCCCGCGCGATGCAGCGTGCGCAGCAGCAACAGCGCGACGGCCGGCAGGAACAGGCTGTCGATCACGGCCGCGGGCACGGCCGGCCCGCTCCATACCAGCACGCGCGCCACGAGCCACGTGGCGACGACCAGCGCGAGCGTGAGCCCGCGGGCGGTCATCATGCCGGTCCACGCGCGCACGGCCGTCAGCAGAAAACCCGCGATGACCGCGGCGGCGAAGCCGAACACCATCTCGTGCGCGTGCCACGCGACCGGATTGAGCTTCATCAGATAGCCACCGGACAGCGGCACGCCGCTTAGCACCAGCAGCCATAGCGTGAGCGCCACCGTGGCGCATGCGGCGCCGCCAAGGTAGAGCGGCCGGAAGCCCAGATTGAAAAGTGCGAAGCGATGCGACGGCTGCCGCTCGGGCGGCGCGACGAAGGTCGGGTGTGGTTCTGCGATTTTCATGTTCGTCCCGCTTGATCAGGTTTGCAGCCCGAGGGCAGCGTGTCGCACCGGGCGACAACGGGCGGACAAGGTGTCACGCGTCCTGCCGGGATACGACTTGCCGCGTCGTGTTTCGAGGGAGCCGGACAGGGCGTTCAGGATGCCCGTGACCCAGTATGCGACGCGCGCGGGCGGATTTCATCGCCGGGGCGTGAAAAATCGTCGAAATTGTTTCGGCGCGTGGCGACAGGTGGCTGATTTTGTTGGGGAATATGCGGGCGGTACGCCTGTGGCAATAGCGCGCGGGGCGTGCCATGTCACGTCGGTGGCCACCGGGCGCCGCACGCCTGCATCACGCGTACCGGACGCATCGTGCGGCGCAGCGAACGGGGGCAGGCATTCGGGGGACTGTTCCATTCCTGCTTCATTGCACGCTTTTTGCGTGGTGGGTATATCGCCGTATATGCCGTCATCGAGGAGATGCGCCATCTTGACCCGCCTGCCTGGAACACCGCGCCTCGTCTGGAAAGCACACGTCGTCGTCGCGTTGATGTGCGCCTGCGCGGCCGCGCTGCCTGCCGAAACGCTCGCGCAGCCCGCCGGCACGCCCTCGACGATCGCGGTCCCGGACTGCACGCTGATCGACGACAACGCCGCCTACAACGACGCCGACGTGACCCGCGTCCAGCAGTTGCGCGTCACGATGATCAGCGACCAGTTGCGCAACGCGTTGCGCGAACGCGGCCTCTACCGCGTCGCGGACAACGCGCCCGCCGCCGCGATGATCGCGTCGTTGCAGTCCATGCAGGACCTCAACGCGTGCAACGGCTGCGAGCGCGAAGTGGGGCGCCGGCTGAACGCCGGGCGCGTCGGCCTGTGCTGGGTGCAGAAGATCAGCAACCTGATCCTCAACATCAACCTGCGTATCGAAGACGTGGCGACCGGCGCGACGGTCTTCCAGCGCTCCGTCGACATTCGCGGCAATACCGACCTGTCGTGGCGGCGCGGCGTGGACGCGCTGGTCGATCTGGTGGCGCAGGAACAGAAACAGAAATAACGGCCCATGCCCGGGAGCGTGTCATCTGGCTTCGCCAGCGTCGCGGCCGCGCGGAATTCGGGAAATTCTCCCGCCCCGTCGCATTGCCAGACAAAGGGCGGATGGGCTAACTTGAGGATCGGGCTTCAAATCAGACAAACCCCGGGGACCGCACGTCCCGAGGACCGCATGTCAACAGAATGCCGGAGACAATCATGCATTTCAAAAAAACAGCGGCACATCTCGCGTTTTTATCCGCGTTTGGGGTGATCGCATCGGGCGCGGGCATCGCGCGGGCGGCGACCCCTCTCGCGTACGTGACGAGCGAGACCGCTGGCGTCGGTGTCATCGATCTCGACCAGATGACGCTCTCGAACACCATCTCGCTCGGCGACGACGGTCCACGCGGGCTCAGCCTGACCGCGGACGGCAAACATCTGCTGGTCGCGAACAAGAAGACGGACGATCTCGTGGAGATCGACACCGCGACCGGCAAGGTCGAGCGGCGCGCGAAGATCGGCAAGAACCCGGAGTTCGTGCGCGTGCATCGCGGCTTCGCGTATGTGACGTATGAGCCGGGCGAAAGCGGACCGCCGCCAGGCGTGCCGGGTGCCGCGGGAGCATCGGGTGCAGCGGGTGCATCGGGCGGAGGCGAGCAGCACGCACAGGGCGGCAAGGACGACGACGATGCGAACTCGCCGCCCGCCGAAATCGCGATCGTCGACCTGAAGACGATGAAAGTGGTGCACTCGGTGAAGAGCGGTCATGAAACGGAAGGCGTCGAGTTTTCGCGGGACGGCAAGCTGCTGCTCGTCACAAACGAAGGTGACGACACCGTTTCGGTGTATCGCGTCGGCAGCGGTACGCCGGTGCGGACCGTGAAGATGCCCAAAGGCTCGCGGCCGCGCGGCATCCGCGCTTCGCCGGATGGGAAGCAGTATGTCGTCACGCTCGAGAACACCAACAAGTTCGTCGTGCTCGACGGCGCCAGCATGAAGACCGTGAAGACCGTCGATACGAAACTCGGCCCTTACGGCGTCGGCTTCGATCCGTCGGGAAAACATCTGCTGGTGGCGGCTTCGCGCGACAAGACGCTGCAGGTGTTCGATGCGAAGACGTACGAGCACGTCAGCGACGCGCCCGTGGGCCAACGTTGCTGGCACTTCAGCTTCACGCCCGATGGCTCGAAGGTGCTGCTCGCGTGTGGGCGTTCGAACGCGGTGTACGTGCTGGACGCTTCGACCTATCAGACGGTCAAGCAGATTCCCGACCTGCCGCTCGCGTGGGGCATCGTCACGTATCCGGCGAGTCCGGGTTCGATCGAATCGCGTTGAGCGTCCGGCGAAATCGGTACGTCCGATGAACCCTGCAATATGAAAGGCCGCGATATCCTCGCGGCCTTTCGTATTGGGAATTAAGGTGCAGTGGAACGGAAAACCGGGTTAAGCGTGAATGCTTGCCGTGTGAGGCGGGAATTCCGGTAGCCTGGACAGGGTTCGCGCGGCGAGCCAGGCCAGGCGTCCCTGCAGACTGGGCGTTCCCGCCGCTGGCGGAAAGCGCCCGTCCGCCGGTCAAAAAATGACGCAACGCCAAGGGCAGATATGATGGCGGGGTTTCCAGCAAACTCACTGGATCATGGCCCGCCAGATGCCCACTTATGCCAACGAACCCTATCAAGCCCGAAGACCGGAGACCGGACGGACTGCACGATCTGCGTGTTACCAGATACGGGTTTCTGCTGCTCGATAACTTCTCGCTGATTGCGCTGGCGGCTGCTGTCGATCCGCTGCGGATCGCGAACATGATCGTCGGGCGGCGCGTCTATGACTATCAACTGGTTTCGACCGGTGCTGATTACGCCCAGTCGAGCGATGGCATCCGTGTGCTGCCCGATGCGACGATGGCCGATAGCGGTTCGTTCGATGTGGTGTTCGTCGTGGGACCCAATCCGATTCCGCGCAAGGGCATCGGGGCGGTACTCGACTGGCTGCGACTGCATGCCCGCAACGGAACGGCACTCGCAGGGCTCGACACCGGCAGCTACTTTCTCGCGCGCGCCGGTCTGCTGAACGGTTACCGATGCACGATTCACTGGGAAGATCGGGACGTGCTGATGGAGCAGTTTCCCCAGTTGACAGTGTCGAATCGCCTGTATGAGGTGGATCGTGACCGCTACACCTGTAGTGGTGGCGTTGCACCGCTGGACCTGATGGTTCATCTGCTCGGCATGCCGCCGGGCAGCCGGTCGCTTGCGGCGCGCGTGCTCGAATTGCTCGTCGCGGAACGACGCAGTCACGAGCAGCGTCAGCGCACGTCGCTACGCCAGTACATGGGCGCGGAACACGCGAAACTCGACGAAGCGCTACAGATCATGGAAAGCAACGTCGAGGAAACGCTCGCGATCGCGGAGATCGCATCGTATCTTCACGTATCGCAGCGACAACTCGAACGCTGGTTTCATGAGCGGCTAAGCAAGACGCCCGCGCAGGCGTATCTGGAGATCCGCCTGTTGCGCGCGCGTCAGTTGCTGTACCGCACGTCCCTGCCACTGGAAGAGGTGTGCGCGCGAACCGGCTTCACGTCGATGACGCACTTTGCCACGCGCTACAAGGCACAGTTCCAGATCTCGCCGCTCGCCGATCGTCGGCGTTACCAGAACGCGCTTTAGAACCCGCCAGACAGGCCCGGTTCGCTGGAAGCGCTTTGTCCACGGGCCGCGAACACCTCGCCACCCGCTATTCGAGAGCGCATTCACCGACGCCGCGCGCCGGTGAATGCGCTCGCCGGTGTATACCCTCGATGTCTAAATCAGAAAGTGTTACGTCGGATCGGGAAATTTTAGAAATCGCCAAACTCCTACCATTCGCTCACACCCACCCGAACTTTTTCATCAAGGAGCGAGCGCATGAAACTGGAGAACCTGATCCGGATCGAAAACGGCGAAAAGGTGAAGCACACCTTCTCGGACGCCGAGTACGCCAACCGCCAGGGCAAGCTGCGTGAACTGATGGCGCGCGAGAACATCGACGCCGTGCTGTTCACGTCGTATCACAACATCAACTACTACGCGGACTTCCTGTACTGCTCGTTTGGCCGCAAGTACGGGTTCGTGGTCACGCAGAAAAAGGCCGTGTCGATCTCGGCGAACATCGACGGTGGCCAGCCGTGGCGCCGCACGGTCGGCGACTACAACGTGGTCTATACCGACTGGCAGCGCGACAACTTCTTCCGTGGCGTGCAGCAGGAAATCGACAACAAGGGGCGTGTCGGCATCGAGTTCGATCATGTCCCCGTGGATGTGCTGGAGAAGCTCAAGGCAGCGCTGCCGTCGGTGGAATTCGTCGACATCAGCGCGCAGACAATGCGCATGCGCATGATCAAGTCGGCCGAGGAAATCGCTGTCATCACGCACGGCGCGAATGTCTGCGACGTCGGCGGTGCGGCGCTCGCTGCAGCCGTTCATGAGGGGGTGCCCGAACACGAGGTCGCGCTCGCGTCGACCCAGGCGATGGTGCGCGAGATCGCGCGGCGCTTTCCGGATTCTGAGCTGATGGACACGTGGACGTGGTTCCAGTCAGGCATCAACACAGACGGCGCCCACAATCCGGTGACGACGCGCAAGGTGCAGAAGGGCGACATCCTGAGTCTGAACTGCTTCTCGATGATCGCGGGCTACTACACGGCGCTCGAGCGCACGATGTTCTTCGATCACTGCTCCGACGAACACCTGCGTCTCTGGAAGGTCAACGTCGAAGTGCATGAGGCGGGTCTGAAGCTGATCAAGCCGGGCGCACGCTGCAGCGACATTGCCCATGAGCTCAACAAGATCTATGCGGAGTATGACCTGCTGCAGTACCGCACGTTCGGTTACGGCCATTCGTTCGGCGTGCTGTCGCACTACTACGGCCGCGAAGCGGGGCTGGAACTGCGCGAAGACATCGACACCGTGCTCGAGCCGAACATGGTGATTTCGATGGAACCGATGATCATGTTGCCGGAAGGCATGCCTGGCGCGGGCGGCTACCGCGAGCATGACATCCTGGTGATTGGCGAGAAGGATGCGACCAACATCACCGGCTTCGCGTATGGTCCGGAACACAACATCATCAAGGCCTGACCGGTCTCACTAGAACGACCCTGCGGCCACGATGGCCGCGGGGACCCCGAGATGTTGCAGGAGACGTTTCAATGTTTTCCAGAGAACAGACCATTGCCGGGTTCGATCCGGAGCTGTCCGACGCGATGCGCCTTGAACGCCAGCGCCAGGAAGATCACATCGAACTGATCGCATCGGAAAACTACACCAGTCCGCGGGTGCTCGAAGCACAGGGTTCGGTGCTCACCAACAAATACGCGGAAGGCTATCCAGGCAAGCGCTACTACGGTGGCTGCGAACATGTCGACGTGGTCGAGTCACTGGCCATTGCGCGTGCGAAGCAGCTCTTCGGTGCCGACTATGCGAACGTGCAGCCGCACAGCGGCTCACAGGCGAACGCCGCGGTCTATCTGGCGCTGCTTACCCCCGGCGACACGATTCTCGGTATGAGTCTCGCGCACGGTGGCCACCTCACGCACGGTGCGAAGGTGTCGTTTTCCGGCAAGCTGTACAACGCGGTTCAATATGGTGTCGATACGCGGACCGGCTTGATCGATTACGAGGAAGTCGAGCGCCTTGCCGTCGAACACAAACCCAAAATGATCGTGGCGGGTTTCTCGGCTTACTCGCGGGTGCTCGATTTCTCCCGCTTCCGCCAGATCGCGGACCGCGTCGGCGCATACCTGTTCGTCGATATGGCGCACGTCGCCGGACTCGTCGCAGCGGGGGTTTATCCGAACCCGGTGCCGTTTGCGGACATTGTCACGACAACCACCCATAAGACCCTGCGTGGCCCACGTGGTGGTCTGATTCTGGCCAGGACCAACGCCGGGATCGAAAAAAAACTCAATTCGATGGTCTTTCCGGGTACTCAGGGCGGCCCGCTGATGCACGTCATTGCGGCGAAGGCGGTCGCATTCAAGGAAGCGCTCGGTCCCGACTTTGTTGAGTACCAGAAGCAGACACTCGCGAACGCGCGGGCAATGGTCACGGTGTTCGTCGAACGCGGCTACGACGTTGTGTCCGGTGGCACGGACGATCACCTGTTTCTCGTCGACCTGGTCGCGAAGGGCATGACTGGCAAGGACGCGGATGCGGCGTTGGGCCGTGCGCGCATCACGGTCAACAAGAACGCGGTGCCAAACGATCCGCAATCGCCGTTCGTGACGAGCGGTATCCGTATTGGTACCCCTGCCATCACGACGCGCGGTTTCAGCGAGTCCGATGCGGCGCTGACTGCCGCGCTCATTTGCGATGTGCTGGACAGCCTGGGCGACGCACAAGTCGAGGAACGGGTCCGCAAACAGGTCGCGGGGTTGTGCGCGCGCTTGCCGGTATACGCCGGACTCTAAAGAGAACGCCATGAACGTCAGCACTTTCGACCTCTTCAAGATCGGCATTGGGCCATCGAGCTCGCACACTGTCGGGCCGATGATCGCGGCTTGCCGGTTCGCGACCCGCATGCGCGACGCCGGGACGCTTGGCGGGGTTAGCGCGATCCGGGCGGACCTGTATGGTTCACTCGGAGCCACGGGCAAGGGACACGGTACCGACAAGGCCGTGTTGCTCGGCCTAGAGGGAAACCTGCCGGACGCGATCGATCCCGACTACGTGGAAACCCGGCTGGCTCATATTCGCGCAACGAAAACAATCGAAGTCGCCAGGGTCCACCGGATTGCCTTCGAGGAAAAGTCGCAGATTGTGTTTCTGCGCCGCGAGGTGCTGCCGCTTCACTCCAATGGCATGCGGTTCACCGCGTTTGATGAAGACGGCAAGGTGCTCGACGAGCAGGCGTATTACTCCGTTGGAGGTGGCTTTGTCGTTGACGATGCAGGGGAACGCCTCAACGGTCAGGAAGGTGCCAGGCAAGTTCCCTATCCGTTCAAGACGGGCGTGGACCTGTTGCGCATGTGCGGCGAGAGCGGCCTGTCCATCGCGGAACTCATGCTGGGCAACGAGACAACCTGGCGTACGCCTGAGGCGGTGCGGCAAGGGTTGTTGAAGATCAGGGACGTGATGTCGGCAGCGATCGCACGCGGCTGCGCGAGGGAAGGCCATTTGCCCGGGCCGATGAAGGTCAGGCGTCGTGCGGCCGAACTCTTTCAGCAGTTGAAAGCCCAGTCGGAAGAAAGCCTGCGCGACCCGCTGTCGATGATCGACTGGATCAATCTGTATGCGATGGCGGTGAACGAGGAAAACGCCGCGGGTGGCCGCATCGTTACGGCGCCCACCAACGGCGCGGCCGGGATCATCCCGGCAGTGCTGCAGTACTACGTGAAGTTCGTGTCTGGTTCGAGCGACGACGGCGTGGTCACGTTCCTGCTTACCGCCGCTGCGATCGGCCTGCTGTACAAGGAAAACGCCTCCATCTCGGGTGCCGAGGTCGGGTGCCAGGGGGAAGTGGGCGTCGCCTGTTCAATGGCTGCGGCGGCTTTGGCGGCCGTGATGGGCGGCTCTCCGGAGCAGGTCGAGAACGCCGCCGAGATCGGCATGGAGCACAACCTGGGCATGACCTGCGATCCCGTGGGCGGCCTCGTGCAGATTCCCTGCATCGAGCGCAACGCGATGGGCGCAGTGAAGGCCGTCAATGCCGCCCGCATGGCGCTGCGCGGCAACGGCAAGCACTACGTGTCGCTCGACAAGGTCATCAAGACGATGCGCGAGACGGGTGCCGATATGAAGACCAAGTACAAGGAAACATCACGCGGTGGCCTTGCGGTCAACGTGATCGAGTGTTGAGGAGAAGGACCATGAGCCGGTATTCGATATTCAGTTTGTTGCGCAACGGGTTGTCGTATCACGAGAACTGGGAGCGCGCATGGAAGAGCCCCGAGCCGAAGAAGGAATACGACGTGGTGATCGTCGGTGGCGGCGGGCATGGTCTTGCGACCGCGTACTACCTCGCGAAAGAGCTCGGCGTGCGTAACATCGCAGTGCTGGAAAAAGGCTGGATTGGCGGCGGCAATACCGCGCGCAATACCACCATCGTCCGCTCGAACTATCTGTGGGACGAGTCGGCCGCGCTGTATGAGAAAGCCCTGAAGCTGTGGGAAGGCCTGTCGCAGGACATCAACTACAACGTGATGTTCAGCCAGCGCGGCGTGATGAATCTCGCACACACGCTGCAGGATGTGCGCGACACCGAACGTCGCGTGAACGCGAACCGGCTCAACGGTGTCGATGCGGAATTCCTGACGCCCGCGCAGATCAAGGAGATCGTGCCGGTTATCAACCTGCACAGCCGTTATCCGGTGCTGGGCGCGTCGTTCCAGCGCCGCGCGGGTGTTGCCCGGCACGATGCAGTGGCCTGGGGGTATGCGCGCGGTGCCGACCAGCACGGTGTCGACATTCTGCAGAACTGTGGCGTGACCGGCATCCGCCGCGCCAATGGCGCAGTGGTGGGCGTCGATACCGTCAAAGGATTCATCAAGGCGAAGAAAGTCGCGGTGGTCGCAGCAGGTAACAGCAGTGTGCTCGCGGAGATGGCCGGTATCCGCCTGCCGCTCGAAAGCCATCCGCTGCAGGCGCTGGTGTCCGAACCGATCAAGCCGGTCGTCAACACGGTGATCATGTCGAACGCAGTGCATGCCTACATCAGCCAGTCCGACAAGGGCGATCTGGTGATCGGCGCGGGTGTCGATCAATACACGGGTTACGGCCAGCGCGGCAGCTTCCATACCATCGAAGGCACGTTGCAGGCCATCGTCGAGATGTTCCCGGTGTTCAGCCGCGTGCGGATGAACCGGCAGTGGGGTGGCATCGTCGACGTGTCGCCGGATGCATGCCCGATTGTCAGCAAGACCGACGTGAAGGGCCTGTATTTCAACTGCGGCTGGGGCACGGGCGGCTTCAAGGCGACGCCCGGTTCGGGCTGGGCTTTTGCACACACGATCGCCAACGATGCCCCACATCGGCTGAATGCCCCGTTTTCGCTGGATCGTTTTTATACCGGCCATCTGATCGATGAACACGGCGCGGCAGCGGTCGCGCACTAACCAGGGAGATATCCATGCTGCTCATTCAATGCCCCTGGTGCGGACCGCGCGCCGAATCCGAATTTTCGTACGGCGGCGAAGCCGGGATCGTGCGGCCGCTCGACACCGAAAAACTCACCGACAAGGAATGGGGAGAGTATCTCTTCATGCGCAAGAACACGCGTGGCCTGCACCGTGAACAATGGAATCACGCGCAGGGCTGCCGCCGCTGGTTCAATGCCGAGCGCGACACGGTGACTTACGCATTCAAATCAGTCAGCAAGATCGGCGGTCCGAAAGAAGGAGACGCAGCATGACCCAGCAGAACCGTTTGCCTTCGGGCGGCCGCATCAATCGCGCGATCCCGCTGACGTTTACCTTCAACGGCCGGACCTGGCAGGGCTTTCAGGGCGACACCCTGGCGTCCGCGCTGCTGGCCAACGACGTACATTTCGTCGCGCGCAGTTTCAAGTATCACCGGCCGCGCGGCATCGTGACCGCAGGCGTCGAGGAACCCAATGCGCTGGTCCAGCTGGAGCGCGGCGCCCACACCATTCCGAATGCGCGCGCTACCGAGGTTGAGCTCTATCAGGGGCTCGACGCAACCAGCGTGAACGCTGAACCGAGTCTCGAACACGATCGCATGGCGATCAACCAGAAGTTCGCCCGGTTCATGCCGGCGGGCTTCTATTACAAGACCTTCATGTGGCCGCGCAGCTTCTGGCCGAAGTACGAGGAACGCATTCGCCATGCCGCGGGTCTGGGCAAGTCGCCGGAGGTGAACGATCCGAGCCGCTATGACAAGCGTTTTGCCCATTGTGACGTGCTGATCGTTGGTGCGGGCCCCGCCGGACTGGCTGCCGCGCGAACGGCCGGCGCGAGTGGCGCACGGGTCATTCTTGTTGACGATCAGCCCGAACTGGGTGGAAGCCTGCTGTCGGGCGCGGAAATGATCGACGGCAAGCCGGCCGCCGACTGGGTGCGCGGTATCGAGATCGAGCTTGCGCACCTGCCGGAGGTCACCGTCCTGACGCGCAGCACGGCATTCGGTTACCAGGATCACAACCTCGTCACGGTCACGCAACGGCTGACCGACCACCTGCCCGTATCGACCCGCGGCGGCACGCGCGAACGCTTGTGGAAGATCCGCGCGAAGAAGGTGATTCTCGCGACCGGCGCGCACGAGCGTCCGGTCGTGTTCGGCAACAACGACCTGCCTGGCATCATGCTGGCATCGGCGATCTCGACGTACATCAATCGCTATGGTGTCTTGCCGGGACGGCGTGCGGTGATTTTCACCAACAACGACGAAGGCTATCGCGCCGCGCTCGCTCTCAAGACACACGGAGCAGACGTGACGGTTGTCGATCCTCGCGACGCTAGCGCGGGCATGCTGCCGCAACAGGCAGCGCGCAGCGGGATCGCCATCGTCAACAACGCCGTTGTGATCGACGCAGGCGGCAAGGAGCGCGTGCGTAACGTCGCCGTTGCCCGCTATTCACAGGGACGCGTGGGTCAACGCGTCGCGACGCTCGGCTGTGACCTGGTGGGCATGTCGGGCGGCTGGAATCCCGTGCTGCACCTCTTTGCGCAGTCGGGCGGCAAGGCACTCTGGAACGACGACAAGGCGTGCTTCATTCCGGGCGCGGGTGTCCAGGAAGAATGCAGCATCGGTGCCGCGCGCGGTGCGTTTCAACTGCCGGAGGCGCTCGATGATGGCATCAACGCTGGCCGACGCGCTGCCGGGTTCGCGGGTCTGAAGAGTGCTGCTGAACCGCAGTGGAAGGCCGGAGTTTCGAATGAGCAACCGCTGCTGCCGCTGTGGCTGGTTGCGAACTTCGATGAAGCGTCGCGCGGCCCCAAGCGGTTCGTCGACTTCCAGAATGACGTGTCGGCGGCCGACATCCTGCTTGCCGCGCGCGAGGGCTACCATTCGGTCGAGCACGTCAAGCGTTATACGGCGATGGGTTTCGGCACCGATCAGGGCAAGCTCGGCAACATCAACGGCATGGCAATTCTCGCCGGTGCGCTCGGCAAGACGATCCCGGAGACCGGCACCACGACGTTCCGGCCGAACTACACGCCGGTGACGTTCGGTGCGATCGCTGGGCGTGAACTTGGCGACTTTTTCGATCCGATCCGCAAGACCTGCATTCACCCGTGGCACGAGGCGCACGGCGCGGAATTCGAGGACGTCGGCAACTGGAAGCGTCCATGGTTCTACCCGAAGAGCGGCGAGGACATGCACGCGGCCGTGGCGCGTGAATGCCTCGCGGTGCGAAACAGCGTCGGCATCCTGGACGCATCGACGCTCGGCAAGATCGACATTCAGGGGCCGGACGCTGCGACGCTGCTGAACTGGATATACACGAACCCGTGGAGCAAGCTGGAAGTCGGCAAATGCCGCTACGGCCTGATGCTGGACGAAAACGGCATGATCTTCGACGACGGGGTGACGGTACGCCTGGGCGAACAGCACTACATGATGACCACGACGACGGGCGGTGCGGCGCGCGTGCTGAACTGGATGGAGCGCTGGCTGCAGACGGAATGGCCGGACCTGAACGTCCATCTGACATCCGTGACCGATCACTGGGCGACTTTCGCGGTGGTCGGGCCGAACAGTCGTAAGGTGTTGCAGAAGGTGTGTAAGGACATCGACTTCGCGAACGCGGCATTCCCGTTCATGACGTATCGCAACGGGACGGTATCCGGCGTGGCATCACGTGTCATGCGCATCAGCTTCTCCGGTGAACTGGCGTACGAAGTCAACGTGCCGGCGAACTGTGGGCGTGGCGTCTGGGAGGAACTGATGAGCGCCGGTCGTGAGTTCGACATCACACCCTACGGCACCGAAACGATGCACGTGCTGCGCGCGGAGAAGGGCTACATCATCGTCGGCCAGGACACCGACGGATCGGTCACGCCGTTCGATCTCGGCATGGGCGGGATGGTCGCGAAGAAGGACTTCCTCGGCAAGCGCTCGCTGTCGCGTTCGGATACGCAACGTGAAGGGCGCAAGCAGCTTGTCGGCCTGAAAACTGTCGATCCGCGCGTCAGTCTGAACGAAGGCGCACAGATCGTGGCGACGCAGGTCACGCAAGACCTGACGCCGATGCTCGGTCATGTGACGTCGAGCTACATGAGTCCGATCCTGAAGCGGTCGATCGCACTCGCGGTAGTCAAAGGTGGTCTCGACAGGATCGGTCAGCGGGTCTTTGTGTCGATGTCCGCTACGCGCTGTGTCGAGGCCGAGGTGTGCAGTCCTGTTTTCCATGATCCGGAAGGGGTACGTCAGCATGTTGAATGATCTGGTTCAGGAGTCGCCGCTCATCGGTATCGAGGCACGGATTGCCGCTGCATCGGGCGGCGTGTCGCGGCGCTTTCAGTTCACCGGGCGGCCGTTCATGACGCTCCTCACGTTGCGCGGCAATGGCGCGGCGTTTGATGCCGCCGTGCAGCGCGTGCTGGGCATCGCATTGCCGAAACAAGCCGGCGGTCGCGCGGCCGCGGGTGAACGGGCAGTGTGGTGGATGGGGCCGGACGAGTGGCTGATCCAGTCCACCCAGGATATGGCGGTCGACCTCGAGCGCGCGCTGCGCGAAGCACTCACGGGTCAGCACCATGCGGTCGTCGACGTGAGCAGCGGTTACACGATGATCGATATTGCCGGCACACATGTGCGCGAGGTGCTGGCGAGCGGCTGCCCGCTCGATCTGCATCCCCGCGTGTTCGCGGACGGGCAATGTGCGCAGACGCACTTCTTCAAGGCCGGTGTCATGGTGTGCCGCGACGGTGGCGACCGGTTTCAGGTCATCGTGCGGCGAAGCTTCGCCGAATACTTCTGCCTGATGTTGCTCGATGCGGCGCAGCCGTATCTTGCATAGCACGCGCGCCGGCTGCTGTGCGTCATACAGAGGAGATCATTCGATGAAACATCCGGAAGCAGGACCGACAGTCGAATGGGATGTCGTGATCGACCAGTTGCGGGCGCAGACGAGAGTCGGAATCCATGGTCATGAACGCGCATCACAGCCGGTGGTGATCGATGCGGTATTGCATTGCCGAAGTCAGGCATTGCCGGAGCATATCGACGATTGCCTCGACTACGACGCGTTCTGCCAGATGCTGTGCGCTTACCTCGACGAACAGGTACACACGGACCTGGTCGAGCGGCTCGCGGCGGATCTGCTGGCGTTGGCGTTCGACCGCTTCACGATACTCGAAAGCGCTGTGCTCACGCTCTACAAACCGCACGCCGTGCGGTCGGCGGCGCAGGTCGGTGTGCGCCTGCGCTGGAGTCGTCAAGACTATCTGCGCTGGCGTGCCGGCACGGCGGCGGCACGCGTCGCCGAAGCCAGGCACGCCTGACACATCCCACATACGGAGTCGTCATGACCGAAACCATTACGAAGCGCACGGATCGGGCACCACAGTTCGCGCTGACTGTCATCTGTCCCAGCGCTCCCGGACAGGTGGCAGCGCTGGTTCGATTTCTCGACGAGCGGGGATGCTATATCGACGAATTCGATGTATTCGACGACGAATTCACCACACGTTTTTTTGTGCGCTGCATTTTCCACGCTGCATCCGCGCACAACCTGGACGTTGCGTCGTTGCGCGACGAGTTCGCGGCCGTCGCGACACGCTTCGACATGGTCTGGTCGATCCACGACATGTCGGTGAAACCCAGGGTACTGATCATGGTGTCGAAGTTCGATCATTGCCTGGCCGACCTGCTGTTCCGCTGGCGCATGGACGAACTGAAGATGGACATCGTCGGGATTGCGTCGAATCATCCGGATCTAGCGCCACTGGGTGCCGCGAATGGCATCGCGTTCCATCATTTGCCGTTGACTGCCGACACCAGGCCCCAGCAGGAAGCGCAGGTGCTTGATCTGATCAGGCGAAGCGGAGCCGAACTGGTCGTCCTGGCGCGCTACATGCAAGTGCTGTCCGCCGGGCTCAGTGCATCCCTCGCGGGTCGCGCAATCAATATTCACCACTCGTTCCTGCCTGGCTTCAAGGGCGCGAAACCGTATCACCAGGCGCATGCCCGTGGCGTGAAGCTGATCGGCGCAACCGCGCATTTCGTCACCGACGATCTCGACGAAGGACCGATCATCGAGCAGGTCGTCGAACGGGTGACGCACGCATACGGCCCCGACCGGCTGCTCGCGACCGGACGTGATGTTGAGTGCCTCGCCCTTGCGCGCGCGGTCAAGCTTTTTATCGAGCATCGAATTTTCATCAACGGTAACCGGACCGTCGTGCTTCAGTAGGGCGGGCTGCTTCATAGTGTCCTGGGCATGTCGCGGATGTTGAAAACGCGAAGCAATGTGGCGCATGTAGAATCTGCCCGGTCTGTCTGGGCACCAGGATGGCCCGCGCGGGTTTTTCCAGTCAACGAACAGAAAAGCGACTGGGGCGCGAGCTTGCAATGTTCGTGATCCCAGCGAGCTGGCCAGAACGTGGCAGGGTGCAATTGCTGATCGATGGTTTGCGACCGCTGCCGGACGGAGAACCAATAAAGGGTGAAATGGGCACGAGCTTTACACGACGTGCGGGCGCCTGGACGGGTGCGTACCTGAGTCGTTTCGTCGAGGGATGCAGGTGCGATCCGCAGCGTGAACCGGCGTCGCCGTCAGCGGACGCTGAACCGCCGGACCGGATGCACACGCTGCTGCTGGCGGTGGGGCTTTCGCTGGGGAGCGCGATTGCGTTGGGGCTCGCGCGATTCTCGTATGCGTTGTTGCTTCCCGCGATGAAGAGCGATCTGGGCTGGAGTTTCGCGCAAGCCGGCGCAATGAACACGGCCAATGCATTGGGTTATCTTCTCGGCGCGCTGGCTTTTCCGCGCCTGTCGCGGCGCTGGCCACCCGGTGCGCTGTTCGTCGCGGGCTGTGTGGCGACGGCGTTGCTGATGGCGGTGAGCGGTGTGCTGTCCGATATGCATACGCTGTTTGCCCAGCGCGTCATAACCGGCGCGAGCAGCGCGTTCATTTTCGTCAGCGGCGGCGTGCTGGCGGCGCATCTCGCGTCGACCCGGCCGCGCGACGCGGGCCTCGTGCTCGGCCTGTACTACGGCGGCACGGGCTGGGGTATCGTGGTCTCCGCGCTGCTCGTGCCGCTGACGATTCTCAAATCCCCGCACGGCTGGCAGTTCGCGTGGTTCGCGCTGGCGGCGGCGTGCGTGGCGTTCTCGCTGATCGCGATCGGCGCGGCACGCAGGATCGCAGCGGGCCACGCAGTGGCTTCGCCGGCAGTGGGTTCGCGCGTCGCGGAGGGGCACGCGCCGAACTGGCCGCGCTTCAGTCTGGCGCTGGCCGGCTACGGACTTTTTGGCGTCGGCTATATCGGCTACATGACGTTTATCGTTGCGCTGCTGCGCAATGCCGGAATGAGCGCAGCCGTCGTGACCGCCTTCTACATCCTGCTCGGTGCGGCGACGGTCGTGTCGGCGCGGCTCTGGTCCGGGTTGCTCGACCGCATGCGCGGCGGCCTGGCGCTCGCGGTGCTCAACGGCCTGCTCGGGCTTGCGACGTTGCTGCCCGCGTTGCTCACGCATCCGCTGATTGCGTTTGCTTCAGGGGTGCTGTTCGGCGCCACCTTCCTGTCCGCCGTGGCGTCGACCACGGCCTTTGTCCGGCACAACCTGCCTGCCAGTCACTGGGCCAGGGGGATTAGCGCATTCACGATTGTCTTCGCGTTCGGACAGATCGTCGGGCCGCTCGTGATCGGCTGGGTATCCGATGGGGCGGGACTTTCGCGCGGTCTGGTCTACTCCGCGATGCTACTGGGGGCAGGCGCGCTGCTGGCGGCATTTCAGAGGCCATTGCGCGCGCAGGCGTGATCGCCCCTTGCGGCATCGGAATGAACGAAAGCAACCATGGCTGCTTCAACGCAGTGAGGACGTGGCAACACGGGTAGCCGCAGGCTCGCGTCACCTCCTGTGTGCGCCAGCTGCTGCATCGCCCCACCCAGCTGCTGGATGACGCCCGTTCTCGCCTGGGCTTCACATCGACGATGCACTTCGCGGCACGCTACAGGGTAGATGTCTGAAATCTTGCCCAGCAAAGGCCGCAAGCGATACCAGAACGCACTTCAGGCAGCGCTGCCTGGGCTTCTCGATCACGCATCGGATATGGCGCCCCTCGGCAGCGTTCTGAGCCCACCACCCGACGATGATTCCTCACCCGATATCCGAAAGACCTTCCGCTAGCGCCGCGCGCCGGTTGTTCGTTCGCCGGTGTATACCCGCGATGTCGAAACGAGAAAGTGTTCCGTCGTAGCTGGAAATTTTTCGATTGGTCGAGCGTCTACTATTCGCTCAAACGGGCCCGGCATATCGCCAGGGAACGGACGCATCGGACAGGCGCCCGCAAGAGCCGCCACCGGAACACAGCAATCTCACGATTCATGTCTGGAGACGACAAATGAGTGACAGGAAAGCGGTTTCAGGTCGATCGGCGTCAGCCGGCATCATCTCAAGGCCCGGCATACCATCCCCATTCGCGTCGGGCGATGGTCAGGCCACTCCGGTGGCAGACGGGCGCCTGCTCAAGCGCGCTGCGATGGCCAGTTTCATCGGCAATTTTGTCGAGTGGTTCGATTACGCATCGTACGGCTATCTTGCGACCATCATCGCGGTCGTCTTTTTCCCGAAGACCGACGCTGCGACGGGACTCCTCGCCGCCTACGCCGTATTTGCGATCTCGTTCATCGTCCGCCCGATCGGCGGCATCATCTGGGGGCACTTCGGCGACAAGATCGGGCGCAGGACGGCGCTCTCACTGTCGATCCTGATCATGTCGGCTTCGACCTTCGCGATTGCGTTTCTGCCGACCTATGCGCAGGTCGGCGTCATGGCACCGATCCTTCTTCTGCTAGTTCGACTTATTCAAGGATTCTCGGCGTCCGGTGAGTACGCGGGCGCGTCCGCTTTCCTCGCCGAATATGCGCCGGAGGGCAAGCGGGGCGTGTATACGAGTATCGTTCCGGCCAGCACGGCGGCTGGCCTGCTGTTCGGTTCGATATTCGTCGCGGTCCTGCACGCGGTGCTGAGCACCGAACAGATCCAGTCTTTCGGCTGGCGCCTGCCGTTTTTGCTCGCCGCACCGTTCGGGCTGATTGGCCGCTACATTCGGGTTCGCCTCGAAGATACCCCCAGGTTCAAGGCGCTGGAGATGTCCCATCATGTCGCACGCGCACCGGTCAGGGAACTGCTGAGCGTCCATCGCGGCAAGATGCTGATCGCGTTTGGCGTCACGTGTCTTAACGCGGTGGCGTTCTATCTGGTGCTGAGCTATATGCCAACCTATCTGTCGACCGAGATGGGGATGGGCGAAACGCAGTCCTTTATTGCGGCCACGATCTCTCTTGCCGCCTATATCGGCTTTATCTTCATCATGGGGGCACTGTCGGACCGCGTCGGTCGCAAAACGATGCTGATCGGTGCTTCGATCCTGTTTGCCATACTCACGGTACCGCTGTTCAAGGGGCTCGTCGGTGCCAGCTTCATGACGATCGTGTTGATCCAGATCGCGTTCGGTGCGCTCCTGACGATGAACGACGGCACGCTGCCGTGCTTTCTGTCAGAGATCTTTCCGACGCGCGTGCGCTACAGCGGTTTCGCCTTCTGTTTCAACGCAGCAAACGCTTTGTTCGGCGGTACGGCGCCGTTCGTTGCGACCTGGTTGATTCATGCGACCGGCAACAAGCTGGCCCCGGCGTGGTACATGGTAGGGGCGGCAGGGGTAGCCTTGATAGCCATGCTCGCGAGTCGGGAGACATCGCGCGGGCCGCTCGCCGACTGAGCGTCACTGGGCTGCAGTGGGCCAGGTCCTGCTCGCCTCGACCGGTTCAGGCCGGATCGAAAGGCGAGCGGGGCCGATTCTTTTCACGGCGACGCCCATGACCCTTGACGAGAGTGAGCCCCGGCCCTTACGTGATCCGGTAGACAGTGACTCATGGAAATACTCGACCCGGTTTTCCGTTCTACTGTGCCTCAAACCCCCATCTTCACCATCACCGCCCGCGTCAATTCCACGCGTACCGCATGCCGACCCAGAATCCGCGTGGCGCGCCGAGACCCAGAAACTGCTCGTTGACCGGGTTCGCGCCGTCGAACGTGTGATTCGGCCCGTTGAAGAAATTCTCGCCGACGATACCAAACGTCGAATACTTCTTGTTGAGCAGGTTCTTGATGCTGCCGAAAATCTGCAGTTGCTTCGTGACGTTGTACGTCGTGTCGAGGTCGATCAGGAAATAGCCGGGGATCTTGCCGTTCACATCCTGGTTGTCCTCGTCGCCGCGCGCGAAGATGCTGCCGCGATACGACAGGTTCGTGCCGATGTTCCACTTCGCAAACGGCGAATAGTCGACGCGCAGCTTGACGGTGTTCGCGGGAATGCCGGGAATCCTGTCGCCGGATTTGACGGTGATGTTGCCTTCGGCGTCCGCGCTGGAGTTGCTCGCGCTGTTCTCCGTCCACGACGAGCGATAGGTTGCGTCGACGTAGCTGTAGCTCGCGCTAAAGCCAACGGGACCGTATTGCGTGCGGCCCGCGAGTTCGAGCCCCTGCCTGCGCGTCTTGCCGACGTTCTGAAAAAAGCCCAGCGAGCTCGCCGCGCCGTTGCTGCTGACGAACTGGATGTCGTTGTCGAGCGTCGTGCTGTAGATCGCCGCGCTCCACGACGTCGCGCTGCCGATGCGTCCGCGCGCGCCGATCTCGAATGTCTTCGAGACGACCGGCTTGAGGTCCGGGTCCGCGATGAAGTCGTTGGGCAGCGAGCAGGGCGAAGCCGGATCGGCGCAGGCCAGCTCGATCGCGGTCGGCGAGCGCATGCCTTCGTTATATGTTGCGTACGCCGTGAAATACGACGTGGGGTTCCAGTTGATGCCCACCGCCGGGTTGAAGCGCGAGAACGTATGGTTGCCGTCGAGCAGCGGCTGGATGCCGCTGTCGTCGCTGATCACGGCTTTCGACCAGTTGTAGCGTCCGGCGAGCGTCATCGACCACTGCTCGTTGAACGCCAGCGTGTTCTCGAAGTAGACGCCGAACGTCTGGTTGCGCGTCTTCGCGTCGGTCTGCGGCTCGAAACCGCCGATGCCGATGGTCGCGCGCGTGTCGGTGAAAAACGCGTTCTGCGACTGCTGCGTGAAATGCGAGTTCGCGAAATCGGCGGCGGCGCCCAGCACGAGCTGGTTGTCCATGCCCGCCAGCCGGTTCAGCAACGTGAGTTGCAGGCTCGCGCCGTAGCTGTCGGTGACGATCACCGACTGGTCGTTGGTCGCCTGGATCGTGTCGACGTCGCCGTCGTCCCCGATGCTGCCGAAGTCGTCGTTGACGTTGCTGCTGGTGTTCCTGTTGCGATAGTGCCGGTAGTAGACGTTGCCGCTCAGCTCGACGTTCGGCGTGAAATAGTGCTCGCCGGAAAGCGTCAGGTAGCCGACGCTGTTCTCGTTGGTGTCCGGATACGTGTACGCCTGGCTGCGGTTGTCGAGGAACGACTTCGGAATGGTCTGCGAGCCGTTGAGCGTGTTGTCGGCGCCGCCCATCGAGAGCGAAATCGTGTTGTCGGCATCGTGGTAACGCAGCTTGCCGAACGCCTGGCGCAACTGGCTCGAATTGTGATCGGCCCAGCCGTTGTCGTTCGTGACGTTGGCCGTGAAGTAGTAGTCGAGGTTCGAGCCGATCGCGCCGCCCTGTTCGATCTGCGCGATCTTGCGGCCAAACGAGCCGAAGCTGACTTCGGCGTTGCCGCCAGGGTTCGTGTTGCCGTTCTTCGTCGTGACGGCGATGGCGCCGCCGAGCGTGTTCAGCCCGAAGCTCGGGTTCGAGCCGGGAATCAGCTGGATCGTGCTGATCGCGGCCTGCGGGATCAGGTCCCAGTTCACCACGTCGCCGAACGGTTCGTTGATGCGCACGCCGTCGAGAAACACCGACAGCCCCTGCGGCGTCCCGAGTAGCGGCGACGCGGTAAACCCGCGATAGTTGATGTCGGCCTGCGACGGGTTGCCCTGCGCGTCGGAGATATCGACGCCGGGCAGGTTCGCGGAGAAGTAGTCGGAGAGCGTGACCGGGTGCTGCCTGTCGATATCGCGTCCACGTATGGTCTGCACGTTCGCCGGTACCCGTTCGAGCGGCGTGCCGACACCGACGAGCGGCGTGGTGCCGATCACGATGATCGGCGGCAGCTCCTGCACGGCGGCCTGCGTCGCGGAAGCCGCGATCGCGGTCGCGGGCGCGGCCGGCACGGACGAGGCGTCCTGCGCCGCGGCGACGACGCTCACGCCCGCCAGCGCGCCACCGAAGCACAGGCGCAGCGCGGCACGGGGTTTGAACGGATGCGCTCGGGGCACGTTGTGCGGCATGCTCTTCATCGTTGTCCCTGTTGGTACGCTGGTTGTCGTTGTCGGAGTGATGCTTCGCGTGCCGCCGTTCGCATGGATGTCGAGGCGTACGCGCAGGACCGGTTCGGTACCTTACAGATAGCGTCGCACAAGGCGGTCCCGCATGGCCCGGGAAGTTCTCCCGATCGTGCGGGGAAGCGTTCCTGATGGCCGTTTTCGTTGCGCGCGCATGCAATTGCAGCGGATTCGCTGCGTAGAATAGGTTCGTGATGCCACCCGATTCCTCACCTTCTTCCGCTGCAGGCAAGCGCGCCTCACCGCACTCGACGGTGCGGCGCGACCTGGCGTGCGTGGCGGCGATCGGCGTGATCGCGGCGGTGCTGTGCGCGACGCTCGATTTCGGCGAACGGTTCTATCGCTGGACGCGCGGTGCCGAGCGCTTCCAGGTCGACGAATTGCCGCCCACGCTGTTCGTGCTGGCCAGCGGCCTTGCGTGGTTCGCGTGGCGCCGCTATCGCGAGGCGCAGCGCGAACTGACCCGGCGCCGCGAACTGGAGGCAGAAGCCGAACGGCTGCTCGCCGACAATCGCCGGCTCGCGAGCCAGGGCATCGATGCGCAGGAAAACGAGCGGCGTCACCTCGCCCGTGAACTGCACGATGAACTCGGCCAGTATCTGAACGCGATTTCACTCGACGCCGCGCGTATCCGCGATCTGGCGGCTCCGCGCGAGCCCGAGATCCACCGGATTGCCCTCGCGCTGATGCAAAGCGCGCATCACGTGTACCGCGAGATTGGCGGCATGATCCGTCGGTTGCGCCCGACCGGGCTCGACGAATTCGGCCTGCCGGGCGCGCTGGAACATTGCGTCGACGGCTGGCGCGAGCGGCTGCCGGGCGTTTCTTTCACGCTGACGGTGGAAGGCGATTTCTCCACGCTTGGCGACGCGCGGAACATCACGCTCTACCGGCTTGTGCAGGAAGGGCTCACGAACATATCGAAGTTCGCGCGCAACGCCCGCGTGGAGATTTATCTGGTGCGCACGGCGGGCGAGGGCGGCGAGATCGTCGTCACGATGGCCGACGACGGGCCCGGCGTCGATCTGTCGATACCGCGCAAGGGGCTTGGGCTCATCGGCATGCGCGAGCGTGTCGAGGCGCTCGGCGGCGAGTTTCACGTCGCGAGCGAGCCGGGCAGCGGGTTTCTCTTTTGCGCGCGCGTGCCCGTGCCGGTGCCAACTCAGGCAAGCCCGGTGGCGCCGAACGCAGCCGGTGAACCGGCGGGCGCCGCGGCGAATTCCGAAAAATGAAGGCCGAGGCGGTTTGCCATCTGCGCGAGTTGCACGCCGTTGTCCGCGCCGAACTTCTGCCGGATCACGGATTGATGATTGGCCACCGTCTTCTGGCTCAGGCCGAGACGCTCGGCGATGCTCGGCAGCGTGTAACCCTGCACGAGCAGGCGCAGCACCTCGAATTCACGCGCCGATAGCTGCCGCCCTGGCGGCCCTTCCTGAAACGACGCGCGCAGCGCGAGCGCCTGCGAGACATCCGCGCTCAGATAGCACACGCGCCGGGCGACCGAGCGCACCGCTTCCACGAGCACATCCGGCGCGCTCGCCTTCGTCACGTAGCCGCGCGCGCCGGCATCGAGCGCGCGCCGCACGAACAGCGTTTCCTCATGCACGCTGAAGATCAGCACGTGGGCGTCGGGTTCGCGCGCGAGCATGCGCCGCATCGCCTCGATGCCGCTCGCCCCCGGCAACGCGAGGTCCATCACGACGACGTCAGGCTGCAACGCGCAAAAGCGCTGATAGGCTTGCGCGGCGTCGCCCGCTTCGCCCGCGACCCGCACGTCGGGGCTCAGTTCGAGGAGCCGCCGGTAGCCCTCGCGGACCACCGCGTGATCGTCCACCAGCAGGACGGAGACGGGGGCGGTTGTCATGTGCGATCTCCTCGACTGACCGGGTGATCCGGTGGGTGGCCATCGGGTGCCGAAGCGAGCCGTCGTGAATTGGCGTCGTTGCGAAACAGCACCGGTTGCTCTTTCACGAGCGGCTGCTCCGGCGCGCGGTTGGCGGCCGCGCGCACGACCTGCACGACGCGCTCATGTTCCGGCGACTTGTCGCAGACCGGGTCGGCGTTCGCCGGGTCGCCCGTCAACAGATACGCCTGGCACCGGCAGCCGCCCAGGTCGCGCTCCTTTTCATCGCAACTGCGGCACGGCTCCTTCATCCAGCCGAAACCGCGGAAGCGGTTGAACGCGTCGCTCTCGTACCAGATCTCGCGCAGCGGCGTTTCGGTGACGTTCGGAAACATGAGACCTGGCAGCGAGCGCGCGGTGTGACACGGCAACGCCGCGCCGTCCGGCGCGATGCCGAGGAACACCGCGCCCCAGCCGTTCATGCAGCGCTTCGGGCGCGTTTCGAAGTAATCGGGCACGACGAAGAAGATCTTGCAGCGCTCGCCGGTTTCCTTGCGGTAGCGGTTGACGACGGCTTCCGCTTCCTGCAGCTGTTCGGCGGTCGGCATCAGCTGCGCGCGATTCGTGTGCGCCCAGCCGTAGTACTGCGTGTTCGCGAGTTCCAGGTATTCGGCGCCCATCGCGAGCGCCATGTCGATGATCTTGTCGACGTGCGGCAGGTTGAAGCGATGCAGCACGCAGTTGAGCACCATCGGAAAATCATGTGCCTTGATCGACGCGGCCACGCGCTTCTTGAGATCGAACGTGCGCGTGCTGCTCAGGAAGTCGTTGAGCTCCTGCGTCGAATCCTGAAACGACAGCTGGATATGATCGAGGCCCGCCGCTTTCAGCGCGTCGAGGCGCGCATCGGTCAGGCCGATGCCCGACGTGATCAGGTTCGTATAGAACCCGAGCTGCCGCGCCTCGCCGACCAGCACTTCGAGATCGTCGCGCAGCAGCGGCTCGCCGCCGGAAAAGCCGAGTTGCGCCGCGCCCAGCGCGCGCGCCTCGCGCAGCACGTCGATCCACTGCGCGGTGGAGAGCTCGCGCGAATGGTCGGTGTAGTTCGTCGGGTTGTAGCAGAACACGCAGTGCAGCGGGCAGCGATACGTCAATTCCGCGAGCAGCCAGAGCGGCGGCGCGATGGCTTCCGGTTTCGCTTCGGACAGCGCGGCGGTCCGCGGAATCGTGTCGGGACGGGAAAGGTCGGTCATGCTGTTTATTCCAGCCAGCCGCGCGTCTGGGCGTGGTCGACGAAAGTCTGCACCTCGGGCGCGAGGCCCGTTGTGCTGAACGCCTGTTCGAGGTCGGCGACGAGCGCGGGCAGATCGCGCGTGCCGTCGCAGCGCAGCAGGATCTGCGCGGCGCTCGGGTTCAGTTTCACCATGCCCTCGGGGTAGAGCAGCACGTGTGCGTCCTGCGCCGGCTCCCACTGCAGGCGAAACAGTTTCTTCAGCCGTGGGCGCCACGCGCCACCGGCAGCCTGCGTGCCGTTTTCCGGGGAAGGGGTGTCGTTCATGTCGGGAAGGCCTTTTCGATGGCATCCAGCATGGTCCACAGGATGTCGAGCTTGAACTGCAGAATGTCCAGCGCACGTTCCTGCTGCTCGCGCGTCCTGAAGTAGCCGAGCGTGACGGCGAGGCCGTGCTCCACGTCGCGCTGCGCGAGCGAGATGCGCGAGCGGAAATACGTGAGCCCGGCAGGCTCGATCCACGGATAGTGTGCGGGCCACGTCGCGAGCCGGTCGCGATGAATCTGCGGCGCGAAGATTTCCGTGAGCGAGGAGCACACCGCTTCCTGCCACGGCGCGCGGCGCGCGAAGTTCACGTATGCGTCCACCGCGAAGCGCACGCCGGGAGCGACATGTTCGAGCGACCAGAGTTCGTCGCGCGTGAGGCCGACCGCATCACCCAGACGCGCCCACGTTTCGATGCCGCCTTCGTCGTCGCCGTAGCCGTCGTGATCGAGCACGCGCAGCACCCAGCGGCGCCGCGTCTCGCGATCCGGGCAGTTCGACAGCACCGCGGCGTCTTTCAGCGGAATGTTGATCTGGTAGTAAAAGCGGTTCGCGACCCAGCCGCGAATCTGTTCGTGCGAACAGCCGCCGCCGTTCATCTTGACGTTGAACGGATGATGAATGTGATAACCCGCGCCTTTGGCGCGCAACTGTGCCTCGAATTCCTCGCGCGACCAGGCGGGCTTCGAGTCGCCGGCGCGCGCGGGTTCGACGTTGCTGCGGGGCGGGAAGGGCAATGTGTTCACCTGCGGGTCTCCATCGGTCGGGTTCATGTCAACGTGCGTCAGAGTTCGAAGGCCATGCCGTCGCGGGCGACCTCGATACCGTGTTCGGCGAGCACGCGGCGCTCGGGGCCGTCCTCGACAAGAATCGGGTTCGTGTTGTTGATGTGGATCAGCACCTTGCGCACGCCCGGACGGTCGATCGAATCGAGCACCTCGATCATGCCGCCCGCGCCGGTTTGCGCGAGATGCCCCATGTCGGCGGCAGTTTTTCCCGACAGGCCGAGCTGGATCATTTCGTCGTTGGTCCAGCAGGTGCCGTCGACAAGCAGCAGATCCGCCTGGCGCATCGCCGCCATCACATGCGGCTCGATCGCGCCGAGGCCGGGCGCGTAGAACGCCCGCTTGCCCGAGTGCGTGTCGACGAACGACAGGCCGATGTTGTCGCCCGGCTGCGGCGCCTCGCGATGCGGCGAATACGGCGGCGCCTTGCTCGACAGCGCAAGCGCTTCGATGCGCACACCGGCGAGCGCCGGGATCGTCAACGCCTCGCCGTCGAACGGCACGCGATGCCGCTCCACGCCGCAGTAATGCGACAGGATCGACGTGACGGGAAAGCCGCTGCTCAGGTCCTGCCACACGACATCGGTCGTGTAGAGCGGCAGCGGCGTGTCGCGCTCGCGCAGCATCAGGAGGCCGGTGACGTGATCGATCTGCGCGTCCATGGTCAGCACGGCGGCGATGCCGCTGTCGCGCGCGCGGCGCGCCGGCTGCAGTTCAGGATGCGCGGCGATCTGCGCGAGGATGTCCGGCGACGCGTTCACGAGCAGCCAGTCCTCGCCGTTCGCGCCGACGACGATCGACGACTGCGTGCGTGGCGTCGCCTTCAACGTGCCGCGCCGCACGCCGTCGCAGTTGCGGCAGTTGCAGTTCCACTGCGGAAACCCGCCGCCTGCCGAGGAACCGAGTACGCGGATTTTCATCGGGCGCCTCCGCGAAGGGCCGGCGCGAATGGTCGAAGAAGATACCTGGCCGGTGTGTTCATGGCAGCATCCTCGCGAGCAGGCCGTCGCGGTCGACCAGCTGATGCTTGAGCGCACCGGCGATGTGCAGTGCGATCAGCGCGATCATGATCCATGCACAGATCGTATGAACGCCGAAGAAGACGCTCCGCAATTCTTTGTCGTCCCAGCCCCATTTGGGCAGCAGAATGCCCCAGAAACGTGTGCCATATGAATTGAACGACGAGCCGAGATAGCCGGCGAGCGGCATCACGATCATCACCACGTATAAAAGAACCTGCGTAATGCGCGCGGCGGCGCGTTGCCACGCTTGCATAGGCGGCATGGCCGGTCGTCCGACAGCCATGCGCACCACAATGCGGATCAGCACCAGCAGGAAAACGGTCATTCCCAGCGACTTGTGGAAGTTGATCAGGGTCGCCTTGAACGGCAGGCCTTTCGGCAGGCCGACCATGTACAGGCCGATGCCCAGCATCGCGATGATGATGAGCCCGATCAGCCAGTGCAGCACGATCAGCGACGGCGCATAGCGCGGTCCGTGTGCCCCGGGGTTCCGGGTCGCATCGGGCGATTGCGCGGTGTTCATGCCTGCCTCCATGTTCTTGCGCGGGCGCCGCCTTGATGTTGCACGTCGCCCGCTTTCTGTTTGTTCCTCTCGCGTGCCGCGGGCCATCCGGTTTTACCCAGGGTCCACCCGGCAATCCGTTGCCGCTAACGGACGATCAGCAGTTCGCCACGGCCGTCCACCGCCAGATCGCCCGCGTATCGCCGCGGCAACGCCGCGCCGCGTAACGCCGAAAACGGCGCGATTTCCTGCGCGAACGAACGCACCAGCAGCGACCAGAACACGTCGAAGCCGCGTCCGCCCGTGGTGAAGGTGGGCGGAATCCGCGCGGGCGCCTGCAACAGCAGCAACGTGCCGCGCCGCATGCCATAACCGTAGTGCGCGCCGACGCGTCCCGCAATGCCGACCGTGCCCGCCACCATCCGCGAGGCCGCGCATTCGCCCGCGTCGCCGCCCACCAGCACGAGGCCGCGGCGCATCCGGTCCGCGAGGCGCGCGCCGGCGTGGCCGTGGATGGTGAGCGTGCCACCCGTCATGCCTTCCATGTCGCCTGGCAGCGCGCCGGCCGCGAACGCGCCGCTGTTGCCCGTCACCGTCAGGCGTCCGCCGCGCATTTCACAGCCGGTGAAGCGGCCCGCGTCGCCTTCGATCACGAGCGTGCCGCCGTTCATCCGCAACCCGGCGTAATCGCCGCACGAACCCCGCACGGTGAGGCTGCCCGCGTCGAGCTGCGCGCCGACGTGGTCGAGCCAGCTCACGTCGCCTTCGATCACGAGCGCGGTGTGTTCGCTATCCGCGCGCGCGATGTCGAACAGGTCGGCCGCCACGCAGGTTTCGTTGCCGGCGGGCAACGCGATGCGCGCCACGTCCGCGACCGGCAACGCAGCGAGCGCGGCGGGGAGCAGGCGCGCGGCGTCCACGCGAAAGCCCGGCGCGTGCCTGACGCGCAGCGTGGTCGTGCTCATGCGGGCCTCCGCCCGGCAGCGGCCGCCATTTCATGCAAATGGAAGTGATACGGGCCGAGCTTGCCGCCGTAATTGCCCGCTGAAATCCGCAGCACGCCGGCGGCGCGTCCGCGCGCGGTAGCCGCGGCGATGCCGGCCGTCATCGCCGCGCCGACGTCGGCATCGGTCAGGCCGTCGATCACGATTTCCATCACGCAGCCCACTTCGGCGGTCAGTTCGCTTTTTTTCGCGAGGCCGGTGAGCGTGGGGCAGAACGCGTCGTTCGTCGACGCCGTCGCGCCCGCATATTTCGAGCCGATTTTCGAGCCGGAGCGCACGACGCCGCCCGGGAACGGCATGATCACGTTCGGCAGCGCGCGCATCGCGTCGGCGGCCGCTTCGGCGG
This sequence comes from Paraburkholderia sartisoli, assembly GCF_900107685.1. Classification (GTDB taxonomy): domain Bacteria; phylum Pseudomonadota; class Gammaproteobacteria; order Burkholderiales; family Burkholderiaceae; genus Paraburkholderia; species Paraburkholderia sartisoli. The sequence goes on from NZ_FNRQ01000001.1 coordinate 1,142,882, forward strand.
CGGCGAGCGCGGCGTCGATGTCGGTGCCGAGCAATAGCAGGTTGCCGCCGCCGACGCCCTTGACCGTGACCGCGGTTTCCTCGCAGACGAATTCGCCGTCCATCACCGGCACGCGCCAGTAGCGCGTGTTGCCGATCATCTTCGAAATCTGCCAGCCGTCGCCGAAGAAACGCAGGTTCTTGCCGAGCGCGGCGTCGTCCGAGCGCGGCGCCTGGCTCGTCGCGGGGTCGATGCCGCTGTAGATCGCGGTCGTCGGACATGTCAGCACGCACTGGCCGACGCGTCGCTCGATCTGCTTCGCCAGTTCCTTCGACGACACCGCGAAGAGCAGCACCGCGACGCCAGGCCGTCCGTCCGGCGTTTCGTCGCCGCCGAGATCGCGCTCGATGCCCGCTTCGCAGCCGCAGCCGATCACCGAGGTGGCGAATCCGGTCAGCGACTGCGCGGCGTGCCTCGCCCAGACGGAAGTGTGCGCGGTGATGACGAGCCGCGTGGCCTTCATCGGGAACGCTTCCGCGAAGGTGTCGTCGATGAGTGTGCCGTTGATTTCCATCGGCGTGGCGGCGTGGGTCATGGGCGTACCGCCGTGAAACAGGCGACGGGCAGCAGCCGGCCGCCGCGGCAGCACGCGCAGATTTCGTCGTCGCTGATCGCCGCGTGCGCGAAGTTGCCGACGAGGTTCGCGTCGCTGTACGCGCGCAGCGTTTTCTCGATGCCGCGGTCGAAGTCGGGCGACACGAAGTGGATGCCGCCTGTCGGCGTGGCGACGAGCGTGCCGTCGCGCGCGACGAGCTGGCCGTCCTTGAACACATACGCGGGCGACGAGAACATGCGCTCGCGATCCGCGTCGTCGCGATAGACGGCGATATCCGCCGCCGCGCCCTCGCCGAGCTGGCCGCGATCCTTGAGGCCGAGCAGGCGTGCCGGCCCGGCGCGCGTGACGATCGCGATCTCGTAGAGCGACAGTTCGCGGGTGAGTTCGGGCAGCGCGCTCGCGACCTGCGCCTCGGGATGCAGCTTCGCGATCTGTTCGTCGCGAAAGCTTTTGTCCATCAGGAGGCGGATCAGGTGCGGATAGCTCGTGAACGGGCCGCCGTTCGGATGGTCGGTGGTCATCGACACGCGCCACGGGTCGTCGATCAGCAGGAAGATCTCGAGGCCGATGATCCATTGCAGCGCGTTCACATAGCTTTGCTCGCGGTAGCGGAACGGCACGATGCCGCAGCCCGCGTCGCATTCGATGTCGCCCACGATCCACTTGCGCGGCGAGGCGAGCGGCGCATTCTTGAACTGCATCATCGTGTCGCCGGACGCGGTGACGGTCTGGCCGAAAATGATCTGGCCGACGTCGATCGAGACGTTCGGCCGCGCGTTGACGGCTTCGGCGATCGCGCGCGCGCCCGAGGAAAATTTGCGCGGGCCTTCCGTGCCGTAGCTGTGGAACTGGATGTGCGTCAGGTGGATCGGCAGGCCGTCGGCGGCGTCCATCGTCGCGATCGTCGAGGCGACGTTGCCCGGCACGCCGAGATTGCTCGCGTGGACGTGCAGCGGATGCGGCACGCGCAGCTCCGTCAACGCGCGCGAGAGCGTGCGCAGCACGTCGCGCGGCGTGACGCCGTAATGCACGTGCGCCTCGTCGACGTCGAGCGAGCGCTGGTTGAACTTGAACGCCGAGATGCCGCCCGGGTTCACCACCTTCACGCCGAGCGCCTTGCTCGCATGCAGCGTCCAGCCGACGTAGTCGCGCAGCCGCTCGAAGCCGTCGCGGGCGGCGAGCATCTGCAGCAGCAGTTCGTCGTTGCCGAGCATCACGTAGGCGCCGTGATCGATGATCGGCGTGTCGCCCATTTCCAGGTGCGTGTGGCGCGCGTTGGACGGCATCATCGCCGGCTCGAACGCGGCCGTGTAGCCCATTTCCGCGTAGCGATAGCCGGTGGCGAGCGTGCCCGGCGCGCAGACGCCGCACGACGGCATGCGCAGATAGCGGCCCTCGGCATCCGATACCGATTCGTAACTGGAGTCGCGCGGCGCGTCGTTGCGATGGTCTTCCGGCAGCAGCAGGCGCGACAGGTTCGTCTTGCCGCCGCCGATGTGCGAATGCAGGTCGATGCCGCCCGCCATCACGATCATGCCAGTGGCGTCGTAATCGTGATCGATATGTGTGCCGGCCGGCGGCGCCGCGACGATGCGGCCGTCGCGGATATACAGGTCGCGGCGTTCGCCGTCGACGTTGTTCGCCGGATCGTAGACGAGGCCGCCGGTTAGCCGCGCGAGGCTCATGGCGCGCTCCGTGTGGTACCCGCGACGCCGCTTGCGGGCGTGTCTGCGTGGCGGCTTTTTTCGACGCTGTCGGCGAGGCGCGCGGCGATCGCGTCGACGCCAGGCAGACCGGCATGGCGGGCCGCGGAAAGCGGCGCGACGACCGTGCCGTCGATGCGGAACAGGTGGCCGCCGATGTCGATGCCCGGCGTCGCGACAGGAATGAAGACCGTCGGCCCGCGACGCGCGGCGGCCGCGCTCGCTGTCGCCGCCGCCATCGCGGCATGGCCGAGCACGATCGCCGGCACATCGGGATCGAGCGTATCCGGCAGCGGCTGCGGTCCGAAGCTCGACACCCACAGCAGCGCGTCGACCTCATGGCGGGCGAGCAGCGTGTCGGTGCGATAACGCGTGGGATCATGGTCGAGCGGGGCTTCGGCGAGACGTCCCGGCATGGCGATGCGCGTGCGCAGCGGAAAACCCGATAGCCACGTGAACGTCTGGCTGGCGCTGAGCGCGCCGTCGGCGCCGCCGAGCGGCAGGCCGCCGGCGCGCGTGGTCCGGTTCACGGCCTTGATGAGCCGGTTCAGCGCTTCGATCAGCAACGCCGCGTGCGGCCCGGGCAACGCTTCGGGCTCGTAGACGAACACCGTGTAGCGCGCGGCGTGTATCTCGTCGATCAGGCCCGCCAGCGCGCGTGCCGTGCCGCTCGCATCGTCCAGCGCTTCGACGCCGCGGCCCTCCAGCAGCGCGGACCACACCGCGAGGAGGTCGAACAGGTCGCCTCCCGCGAGGAGCGAGGCGGCGCCTGCGTGCCTGAGCGCGTCGACGGCCGGATCGGCTTCGCAGCCGACGAACCTGAATGTGCGCGTGAATGGAGCCGTGCCGGTCGCGCGCGCGTAGAAACGCGGATGGCGCGCTGACGGCTGGCACGCGAACACCACGACGAGATCGGCGCGCGCGCGGACTTCGGAGAGCGTCGTGAAGAACGCGCCGCGATCCTGCAGCGCGAGCGTCGATGCCGTCAGCGCGTCGCCATGCAGATGATCGACGATCGCGCCGCAATGCGCGGCCAGCGCATACAGCGAGCGGGCACCGGCGATATCGGTCGCCATGCCGCCGAACAGCGGCCTGCGTGCCTGCGCCAGGATGTCGGCGGCACGCGCGAGGGCGGTGTCGAGGTCGGCTTGCTGGCTGTCGACCGATGCCTTGCAATGCGCATCGGCGGCGCCGTATAGCGCAAGCGCCCGGCCAAGCCGGGGGCAATCGGTGGCGGGCGCGCTCAGGCTGTCGTCGCTGTGTACGCCTGCCGCGATGTCGTCGCAGAGCAGCGGACAGAAAGGACAGGTCCAGTCGGACGTGATGGACGCGGACACGCCCGTCGGGCCGGCACTCGACGGATGGTTGGACGAACGGTGCATGGTCGCGTTTTCAGCAAGGACCATGCCGGGAGCGGGTTATCGGCGCGTGGTTTCGCTGGCGCGTGAGTGTCTGAGCGCGTGCGTGACGAACCCGCACGCCATACGGACCACACAGCGGACCACACAGCGTTCATTTTCAGACCGCGTCGCCCGTCTCAGGAAATGGGCGCGCGTGAAGCCCATGAAACCCGATGGAAGCCCCGCGCCCGCGCAGCACAGTATGTGCTTCGTTCTGAAACACTGTGTCACGTGATCGCTCCGCGCTGCAACACCCCGCCTTGCCAATGCATTACAGCCCGCTCGCCCGCGGCGCGCGTGGCACGGATATTGTGTTGTGCAAGGGCGCTGGCCCAGGAGCGGCGTGGCGCGCGGTCCCTCGCGACACAGGCCTCTTTCTCACCTGCAAGGATGACCTCCCGTGACCAAGCTGTTTGTATACGAATATCTGACTGGCGGCGGCATCGATCCCGATCTCGCGGGCGAAGGCAGTCTCGCCGATCTGAGTGCGCTGATCGTCGAAGGCCGCGCGATGCGCGATGCGCTCGTCGCCGACCTGCGTGCCCTCGACGGCGTGCAGGTGACGTTCGCCAGCTCGCGATTCGAGCACGTCGACGCTTCGCTGGCGCATTGCCGCGCGATGCCGGGCGAACCCATGAGCGACTTCGTTGCGCGTGCGGCGCGCGAGCACGACTACGCGTGGGTGATCGCGCCGGAATGCGACGGCCTGCTACGCCAGCTGCACGACGCCGTCGGCGCCGCGCGCTGGCTCGGTTGCACGCCGCAGGCCATCGATATTGCGTCGGGCAAGCGCGCGACGGCCGAACGTCTCGCGGCGCACGGCATCGCCGTGACACCCGCGCTGTCGCCCGAACAGGGAAACGAACCCGGCCACGCCGAAGCAGCGATGGCGTCACGCCGCTGGGTCGTCAAGCCGGACGACGGCGCGGGTGGGCTCGACACGTTTCTCTTCGACCGCTTCGACGACGCCAGCGCGGAATATCGCGCGCGGCTCGCGGCCGGGCGCAATCCGGTGCTCCAGGCGTGGGTTGACGGCGAACCGCTGAGCCTCTCGCTGGTCTGCGGCGCAGCGCGTGCGGAACTCATCAGCATCAACCGGCAGCAGATCGGCGTGCCGGATCATGCCGCGCCGGGCCACGCGGAACGGGTCGTCGAGTTCAGCGGCGTGCAGGTCGACCAGATCGCCCTGCAGAGCGAGGAGGGGCGCGTGCTCGAAGCGCTCGCGCAACGTGTGGTCGCCGCGTTGCCGGGCCTGCGCGGGTTTGCCGGCATCGACCTCGTGTGGCATCCGCAACGCGGCCCGGTCGTGATCGAGGTGAACCCCCGTCTCACGGCGGCCTATGCCGGTCTGTCCGCGCGGCTCGGGCGCAATCTCGCCCGCGTGCTGCTGGAATCGCATGGCGTGACGGTGAACGCTTCGGCAACGCCAGCCGCGCAATGCCATGCCGGAGCGCAAGCATGCGGGGCCGCGTCATGACGGCCGCGCACGCCGCCTCCATGGTCGGTGCGCCCGTGTTCGGCTGGGACGTCGGCGGCGCGCACGTGAAGGTGTCCGTGGCGGATGCATCCGGCGTGCCGTGCGACGTCGCGCAATGGGCGTGTCCGTTGTGGCAGGGGCTCGACCATCTGGAGCGGGCCATCGACCATGTTTTCGAACGCTGGCCCGAAGCGCGTGCTGCTGCGGCGCAACACGTCATCACGATGACGGGCGAAATGGTCGACCTGTTCCCGGACCGCGCGGCAGGCGTGCGTGGGCTCTCAGGTGTCCTCGCGGCGCGCCTCGGCCCGCGGACGCGGTTTTTCGCAGGCGCGGACGGCTGGCTCGACGCCGCCGCGTGCGCCGAAAAATGGCGCGCGGTTGCGTCGGCGAACTGGCTCGCGACGGCGCAATGGCTCGCGACGCGCGTGCCTGATGCGCTGCTGGTCGACATCGGCAGCACGACGACGGATATCATTCCGGTCGTCGGCGGCAGGGTGGTCGCGCAGGGCACCAACGACGCCGCGCGCCTCGTGAGCGGCGAGCTCGTCTATCAGGGCGTGGTGCGCACACCGTTGTGCGGCGTCGCGCATCAGATCGTGTTTCGCGACCAGACGACGAACGTCATGAACGAATGGTTCGCGACGAGCGCCGACGTCTACCGGCTGACGGGCGAACTGTGGCCTGCGCACGACCAGCATCCGGCCGCGGACAACGGCCCGAAGACCGAAGCCGCGAGCCGCGTGCGTCTCGCGCGGATGATCGGCTTCGACGCGGCCGACGCCACCGAAACCGAATGGCGGCGATTCGCGCAGCGCTGGCGTCACGAGCAGCTCGCGATACTCGCGACGAACCTGTCGCGCGTGCGGGTCGCGCATCCCGCGCTCGCCGGTGCGCCGATCGTCGGCGCCGGATGTGGGCGTTTTCTGGCGGCGGCGCTCGCCGGGCACGACGGGCGCGATTACATCGATTTCGCCGTGCTGGCGGGTGTGACGCCTGCCGGCGCGCAACAGGCGGACCTCGCGGAATGGGTCGCGACGTGCGCGCCGGGCGTGGCGGTGGCGCTGCTCGCCGGCACAGGCATCCATCTCGAGGTTGCCCAGACTGCATGAGGCGGCATGCAGCAGACGATACGAAGCGGGTCGGCCGGATGTGGAAAACGGGCCGTCGATGGCGTCAACCTGGAGCGAGGGCATCGGTCATGTGGGTGGTAAAAATCGGCGGAAGCCTCAGCCATGACCCGCTGCTGCGCGAGTGGCTGACGCAGCTCTGGGAACTCGGCGGCGGTCGCGTGGTGATCGTGCCGGGTGGCGGCGACTTCGCCGACAAGGTCCGCCAGTACCAGACCGAATGGCGTTTCGACGACCTCGCCGCCCACAACATGTGCCTGCTCGCGATGACGCAGTACGCGATCCTGATGCAGGGCGTGCGGCCCGAACTCGTGCTGGCCGCGAACGAGGAGCGCATCCGCCGCGCGCTGCGTGACGGACACGTCGCCGTGTGGGTGCCCACCGGCCTCATGCGCGACAGCCCCGACGACATGACCAACTGGGACACCACCTCGGACAGCCTCGCCGCATGGCTTTCGAAGACGCTCAACGCGGAGCGCCTGATCGTCGTGAAATCATGCGAGGTGGACGTGGGTGCGCCGCTCGCGGCGTTGACGCTGGATGGCGTGCTGGATGCGCGCTTCGCCGATCACGTGAGCGACGCGAATTACGTGGTCGAACTGCTGAACCGGCGCGACGTGGCATTGATGCGCGACCGTCTGCTGCACGTGCCGGCCGCTTGATCCGATGCACGCCGACGCATGCCGACGCATGCCGACGCACGCCGGCACGGCATGCGGCACAACAGCAGCGTCAAATCGCGTGCGCATCCTGCGGCGCGTGATGCAGCGCTTCGGCCCACCGCGCGACATGCCCCGGATCGAGCCGCGTCGAACGCCCCTGGGTGCAGAGCGCCGTGCGAAACCCGGCGATATCCGGCTTGAGCGCGTGGATCTGCGCGAGCTGTGCCCAGCCGAGCGATCCCGCCACCGCCGTCATCGCGCCGCGCGCGCGGATCGTGGCGAGACAGCGCGCCAGCGTGTCCATGTCGACGCAATCGAACAGCGTGCGGCCGTTCTTGGTGGCCGTGTCGAACACGATGCCGGCAAAGCCGAGCCCGGCGGCGTAGTCGGACAGCGCCGCGTCGATGCCCGCGTCGCACAGCAGCACCGGCACCACGGCGGCGGGCAGGCTCGCGAGATGCGCGAGGCACGCCCGCGCCGATGGTCCCGGCGTCACGCCCACCTTCACGTAGTCGACGCCCGCCTCGCCCACGCCGATCACGCGCGCGGCGATCTCGTCGTGCGCTTCGTTCGGCACGTCGCCGATCGTCGCGCTGATCGGCTTGACCGGGAAGCGCGCGCGCAAGGCCTGCACGATGCGCGCGATTTCGTCGACAGGTACGCCGCCCAGCGCGCCCTCGCGGGGCTCTTTCAGGTCGATGAGCTCGGCGCCTGCCTCTGCGGCGTCGCAGGCTTCGTCATACGAGCGGACGCTCGCGAGCAGTGCGGTCATGGAAGTCTCCAGAAAGCGGCTTTGCTGCAACGCATCACGCGACGTGCGAGGTATCCGGTGATGTGTCCGGCGTTTTGTCCCCCTGCGCGCGATACCGTGCGATCGCATCCATGATCCATCCCCACGCGACACGTTCCGTGTCGCCCGCGGTTTTGTCGATGGCGATCTTCAGATACGCCACTTCATTGTCGACCTTCTCGGCGGGCAGCATGAACAGCCGGCTGACCAGAATCGCGCCTTCGACGACGGCCGCCTGCGCGCGGTTGAAACCGGGAAACGGCGCGTGCGTTTCCTGATGCACGCTGCGCATGTAGAGCGTCGGGCGCTGGGTGTCGTCGTGGACTTCGTCGAGTTCCAGCTCGGTGTGCGCAAGCGCGCCGTCGAGCCGCACGCTTGCCACGCGCGTGGCGGGCGAGGTCGGCCAGTCGAACGCGTAGCCGGTCACGCAGCCCGCGAAAACGCGCACGTCGTTCGTGAAGTTGATCACGGCGGCGCGGGTGGCGAGGATGTTGTCGAGCGTGACAGAGGGTCTGAACGGCGCGAGGATCGTGCGTCCGTTTTCGAAGCGCACGCCCATCGGTGCAATGTGGGGCCGGCCGTCGCGCGCCGCAGTCGTAATGATCGTTTCGAAAATCATGGCGGAGAACGCTGGACGTTGCGGCGAACTACGCGCCGGCGGTTTGCAAACTGACAGCTGGTCGAGTGAGTGCGATGCCGCACGGCAGCCGCGCAAAGGCGGCTCGTGCGGGATTAACGGATTGCGATATACATCGTGATTTCAAAACCAAAACGCATATCGGTGTAACTCGGTGTCGTCCACTGCATAGTCATCCTCCAGGGTTGGTTGGGGCTTTCGCCGCCGACACATGAAGCAGCGCCGGAACGGATCAGCACCAGAAATCACGCAAGCGCCGTGCCAGAAGCAGCACAGTGAAGCGGACACTGGGCACCGTGCTGGCTTACGCGGCTTACTGTCGCGAAAACGCAGCAAAGTGTTTCACCATCATACGAGTTTCTGGCTGCGGCGGAGGGATCGATTCGCACCATGAGCCAAAGAATTGCTTAGGGATGGAGAAGAAATTCGTGAATTCCCTTCGATGAGGCGCACGCCTACATTGCAGACATGGACGCGGGGTGACGAGATTGACCGCGTTGTTCTTCAACCTGCATCGCCGGGTGCGTCTCCAACCATCGAGGACAGTTCATGAACGACTTCAGCCAGGCCGCAGTCGAGCCCGCATCGCACGAACGCAATGCAGCGGATCCGCGTTCCCGCTATGCCGCCGGTGTCATGAAGTACCGCGAGATGGGGTACTGGCAACCGGATTACACGCCGAAAGACACGGACGTCATCGCGCTTTTCCGCATCACGCCGCAGCAGGGCGTCGAACCGGAAGAGGCCGCGGCCGCCGTGGCCGGCGAATCGTCGACCGCCACGTGGACGGTCGTGTGGACCGACCGGCTCACCGCGTGCGACATGTACCGCGCGAAGGCATATCGCGTGGAACCCGTGCCCGCATCGAGCGCGACGGAACCGCAATTCTTCGCGTACATCGCCTACGAGCTCGATCTCTTCGAGGAAGGGTCGGTGGCGAACCTCACCGCGTCGATCATCGGCAACGTGTTCGGCTTCAAGCCGCTCAAGGCGCTCAGGCTCGAGGACATGCGCATTCCGGTTGCCTATCTGAAGACGTTTCAGGGGCCGCCGACGGGCATCATCGTCGAACGCGAACGGCTCGACAAATACGGACGCCCGCTGCTGGGCGCGACCGTCAAGCCGAAGCTGGGACTCTCGGGCAAGAACTATGGGCGCGTGGTGTACGAAGGGTTGAAGGGTGGCCTCGATTTTCTGAAGGACGACGAGAACATCAACTCGCAGGCGTTCATGCACTGGCGCGACCGCTTCCTGTTCTCGATGGAAGCGGTGAACCGCGCGCAGGCCGAGACCGGCGAGGTGAAGGGCCATTACCTGAACGTGACGGCCGGCACGATGGAAGAGATGTACGAACGCGCCGAATTCGCGAAGCAGCTGGGCTCGTGCATCGTGATGATCGATCTGGTGATCGGCTGGACCGCGATCCAGTCGATGTCGAAATGGGCGCGCCGCAACGACATGATCCTGCATCTGCATCGCGCGGGGCACGGCACGTACACGCGGCAACGCAATCACGGCATTTCGTTTCGCGTGATCGCGAAGTGGCTGCGCATGGCGGGCGTGGATCATGCTCATGCGGGTACCGCGGTCGGGAAACTCGAAGGCGATCCGCTTTCGGTACAGGGCTATTACAACGTGTGCCGTGCGTCGCATAACGAGGTCGACCTGTCGCGCGGCATCTTCTTCGACCAGCCCTGGGCCGGTTTGCGCAAGGTGATGCCGGTGGCGTCCGGCGGCATTCACGCGGGACAGATGCATCAGCTCATCGACCTGTTCGGCGACGACTCGATCCTTCAGTTTGGTGGCGGCACGATTGGACACCCGGGCGGCATCCAGGCGGGGGCGGTGGCGAACCGCGTGGCGCTCGAAGCGATCGTGAAGGCACGCAACGAAGGGCGCGACATCGTCAACGAAGGCCCGGAACTGCTGGAGGCGGCCGCGCGCTGGTGTACGCCGCTCAAGCAGGCGCTCGACACATGGCGCGACGTCACGTTTAACTACGCGTCGACCGACACGCCCGATTTCGCCGCGACACCGACTGCGGCCTGAACGTCACCTGACCTGAAGAGACCACGCCATGCGAATCACTCAAGGTACCTTTTCGTTTCTGCCGGAACTCACCGACGCGGAAATCAGCTTGCAGATCGACTACGCGTTGCGCGAAGGCTGGTCGTGTTCGGTGGAGTTCACCGACGACCCCCATCCGCGCAATACGTACTGGGAAATGTGGGGGCTGCCGATGTTCGACCTGCGCGACGCGGCGGGCGTGCTGCAGGAGGTGAACGCATGCCGCAAGGTGTATCCGCAGCATTACATCAAGATCAACGCGTTCGATTCCGTGCGCGGCTTCGAGACGATGCGCATGTCGTTCATCGTCAACCGGCCGGCGGTCGAGCCGGGGTTCCGCCTTGAGCGCACGGAAGCGCAGGGACGCGTGCAGCGTTACAGCATGAAGAGCTACGCGTCGGATCGTCCGGCGGGCGAGCGCTACCCCGCATCGCAGTGAGCGTCATCACGGCCGCGGCCCCTAACGTCACCGTCACCGTCACCGGAGAATCCCACATGACCGTCGAAGCTGAACTCGATCTGCCCATGTCAGTGGCGTGCGCGCGCACGCCGGCCGCGCATGCGACGGTCGACCTCGTCGGTCTCTTTCGCGACTCGGGCATCGGCGAGGTGCTGGCCGAACTCGACCGCGACCTGGTTGGCCTCGCGCCCGTGAAAACCCGCCTGCGCGAGATCGCCGCGCATCTGATCGTCGAGCGCGCACGCGAAACGCTCGACATCGCCAGCGGGGCGCCGACGCTGCACATGTGTTTTTCCGGCAATCCGGGTACAGGCAAGACGACGGTGGCGCTGCGCATGGCCGAAGTGCTGCACCGTCTCGGCTATATCCGCCGCAACCATCTGGTGTCGGTGACCCGCGACGACCTTGTGGGGCAGTACATCGGCCACACCGCGCCGAAAACGCGCGACGTGCTCAAGCGCGCGATGGGCGGCGTGCTGTTCATCGACGAAGCGTATTACCTGTACCGCCCCGAGAACGAACGCGACTACGGGCAGGAAGCAATCGAGATCCTGCTGCAGACGATGGAAAACCAGCGCGGCGACCTGGTGGTGATACTCGCCGGCTATGAAGAACGAATGGAGACGTTCTTTCAGAGCAATCCCGGTTTCCGTTCGAGGATCGCGCATCACATCACGTTTCCCGACTACGCCGCCGCGGAACTGCTCGACATCGCCGAACGCATGCTGGCGAAGATGCACTACCGGCTCGATGGCGAATCGCGCGCCGCGTTTGGTGAATACCTGGATCGCCGCATCCGTCAGCCGAACTTCGCGAACGCGCGCTCGGTGCGCAACGCGCTGGACCGCTCGCGCCTGCGCCAGGCAAACCGTCTCTTTGCCGACGCGCTGAAAGGCGGCGCGCCCGCGGATGCGGCCGCGCTGACGCTGCTCGGCGCAGCGGATATCCGCGCGAGCCGCGTGTTTGCCGACACAGCCGCGCCACCGCCCACACCGGTTTGAATCGTTTCATGAGGAGATTGCCATGCAGGACGGACGCACCACGCTTTCGAAGTTTCTCATCGACACGCTCGACCGCAATCCCGCATCCGGACCGGCGCCGGGACTGTCCGCGCTCCTGATCGACGTGGCGGCATCGATCAAGACAATTTCCGCCGCGCTGACGAAAGGCGCGCTGGGCGGCAATCACGGCACGGCGCAGTCGGTCAACACGCACGGCGAGGAGCAGCAGAAACTCGATCTCATGACCAACGACATCTTCCTGCAGCACTGCGAGTGGGATGGCCTGCTGGCGGGCATGGTGTCGGAGGAAATGGACGAGGTCTACGCGATCCCGCAGGCGTATCCGCGCGGCGACTACCTGCTCGCGTTCGACCCGCTCGACGGCTCGTCGAACATCGACATCAACGGCGTGGTGGGTTCGATTTTCTCCGTGATGCGCGTGCGGGACGAAGCGCGCGACACGCCGCTCACGGAAGGCGCATTCCTGCGGCCCGGCAACGAACAGGTCGCGGCCGGCTACGCGATCTACGGGCCCTCGACGATGCTCGTGCTGTCCGTCGGCACCGGCACGCACGGCTTCACGCTGGAGCGCGACGTGGGCAATTTCGTGTTGACGCATTCCGACATCCGCATTCCGGAGGACACCAGCGAATTCGCGATCAACGCCTCGAACGAGCGCTTCTGGGAGCCGCCGGTGCGCCGCTACGTGCAGGAATGCAAGGCGGGCCGCAGCGGCTGCCGCGCGCGCGACTTCAACACGCGATGGATTGCTTCGATGGTGGCCGAGGTGCATCGCATCCTGATGCGCGGTGGCGTCTTCATGTATCCGCGCGACTTCAAGACGCCCGCGATGGAAGGGCGCCTGCGTCTGCTGTACGAGGCGAGCCCGATGAGCTTTCTGGTCGAGCAGGCGGGCGGACAGTCGATCACCGGGCGTGAGCGGATTCTCGATGTCGTGCCGGAGAAACTGCATCAGCGTGTTCCGGTCATTCTCGGCTCGCGCAACGAAGTGGCGCGCATCGGCCGCTATCACGACGAATACGATCGCGGCGAGGACAAGCCGTTTACCTCGCCGCTCTTCAACGAACGCTCGCTGTTTCTGCCGGAAACACCCATGTAGGGATCCGGCGGGAACGCACCTTCAAATCGTATGGGCAGATTACAGACTCAGGGAGACGCGCATGTCAGTCAGACATCCGATCATCTCGGTGACCGGTTCGAGCGGCGCCGGTACGACCACCGTCATGAAGAGCTTCACGCATATTTTCCGGCGCGAGCGCATCAACGCGCAGATCGTCGAGGGTGACGCGTTTCATCGTTACGACCGCAAGGGCATGCGTGAGGCGCTCAAACAGAGCGAGCGCGACGGCGCGCTGAATTTCAGTCACTTCGGGCCTGAGGCGAACCTGCTCGAGGAACTGGAACAGCTGTTCGCGACTTACGGCGAGACGGGCGGCGGCAAGCTTCGCCGCTACGTACACGACGATGCGGAAGCCGCGGCCTGCAACCAGGACGCCGGCACGTTCACGCCGTGGGTGGACGTGCCCGGGAAAACCGACCTGATGTTTTACGAGGGCCTGCACGGCGCGGCGGTCACGGACAAAGTGGACGTCGCGCGGCATGCGGATCTGCTGGTCGGCGTCGTGCCGATCATCAATCTCGAGTGGATCCAGAAGCTGCACCGCGACCAGACGATGCGCGGCTATTCGCATGAAGCGGTGGTCGACACGATCCTGCGCCGCATGCCCGACTACGCGAACTACATCTGCCCGCAGTTCTCGCGCACGCACGTGAATTTCCAGCGCGTGCCGACCGTGGACACGTCGAACCCGTTTACCGCGCGCGAGATTCCCAACGCCGATGAAAGCTTCGTCGTGATCCGCTTCGCGCGGCCCAAAGGCATCGACTTTCCGTATCTGCTGACGATGTTGCACGACTCGTTCATGTCGCGCCCGAATGTGATCGTGGTGCCCGGCGGCAAGATGGGGCTCGCGATGCAGCTGATTTTCACGCCGATGATCCTGCAACTGGTCGACCGTCGCGCGCGTGCCTGAGGAACAGATTTCCGGTTAACTTCAAGGAGAGTGGCATGGCTTTCATCGCATTGCGTCAGTTGCTGGATCACGCGGCGGAACACAGCTATGGTGTGCCGGCGTTCAACGTCAACAACATGGAGCAGATTCAGGCGATCATGCAGGCCGCCGATGCCACCCGCAGCCCGGTGATCCTGCAGGCCTCGGCGGGCGCGCGCAAATACGCGGGCGAGGCGTATCTGCGTCACCTCGTGCTGGCCGCGATCGAGGCGCATCCCGATCTGCCGGTGGTGCTGCACCAGGATCACGCCGCGAGCCCGTCGGTGTGCCAGCAGGCGATCCGTTCCGGTTTCACGTCGGTGATGATGGACGGCTCGCTGCTGGCCGACCAGAAAACGCCGGCAACCTATGACTACAATGTCGACGTGAGCCGGCGCGTGGTCGAGGCGGCGCATGCGGTGGGCGTGTCCGTCGAAGGCGAACTCGGCTGTCTGGGCTCGCTCGAAACCGGCGAGGCAGGGGAGGAAGACGGTGTCGGCGCACAGGGCAAGCTCACGCGCGACGACCTGCTGACCGATCCGGAACAGGCGAGCGCGTTCGTGGAGGCCACGGGCGTCGATGCGCTCGCCATCGCGATCGGCACGTCGCACGGCGCATACAAGTTCAGCCGCCAGCCGACCGGCGACATTCTGGCGATCGATCGCATCGTGGAGATTCACAAGCGCTTGCCGGATACGCATCTCGTGATGCACGGGTCGTCCTCAGTGCCGCAGGAATGGCTCGCGACGATCCGCGAATTCGGCGGCGAGATTCCCGCGACGTGGGGCGTGCCGGTCGAGGAAATCCAGCGTGGTATCGCGAACGGCGTGCGCAAGGTGAACATCGACACCGATATCCGCCTCGCGATGACGGGCGCGATGCGTCAGGCGATGGCGTCGGCGCGCGCGGAATTCGATCCGCGGCACGCGCTGAAGGCCGCGACGGCCGCGGCGCGCGATCTGTGCATGGAACGCTTTCAGGCGTTCGGCTGCGCGGGGCAGGCCGATCGCATCAAGCCGCTTGCGCTCGATGCGATGGCGCGGCGCTATCACTGAGCGGGTCGAACCTGCCGGGGCGAAAGCGGCCATCGTGCGCGACGGCAGGTGGGCATGCGCCAGCCTGAAGGAACCGATGAATGTGCGTATTCTGGCGGTTCAGGATATCGCCGGCTTGGCAGGAGTACACGATGGCAACCGAATCTCCCGCAGGTGAACCGGGCGCGCCCGCGCCCGCTTTTTCACTGCCCGCCACGGACGGGCGCACGCTGACACTCGCCGGTGTGCGCGGCGAGCGCGGCCTGGTCGTCGTGTTCATGTGCAACCATTGCCCGTATGTGCGAGGCGCGCTGCCGCATCTGATCCGCGACGCGCTGGAACTGGCGGCGTCCGGTGTCAACGTCGTCGGCATCAGTTCGAACGATGCGGCGGCGTACCCGGACGACGCGTTTGAACGGATGGTGGCGTTCGCCGCGCAGTGGACGCTGCCGTTTCCCTACCTGCACGACGAATCGCAGCAGGTCGCGCGCGCTTACGGCGCGGTGTGTACGCCGGAGTGCTTCGGCTACGACGCAGCATTGAAGCTGCGCTATCGCGGACGGGTCGACGCATCGCGCCATGCGCCGCTTCCCGGTGCGAGGCGCGATCTCTTCGAGGCGATGCGTGAAATCGCCAGCGAGGGTGTCGCGCAAGGGCCGCAGTATCCCGCACTGGGCTGCTCGATCAAATGGAAAGGCAACGCGGGCCGGTAAGCGTCAGTGCTTCCTGCGGGTCGTGCCGGGCGCGTGCCATGCGCTCAGGTCTTCCTCGGGGCGATCGACTTCGCAGCCCCAGTCGAGCGCCTTGTCCTGATTGAAGCGTTTGCCGAGCTGCCACGCGATTTCGGCGCGCGCCAGCTGCACGCCCATATAGAACGCGTGGCCACCGTCGGCTTCGAGCTTGAGGCCCGGATACAGCGCAAACGGATCGCCGGCGGTTTGATGGCCGTCGCGGTTGTAGACATGAATGCCGTCGGCTGCGACCTGCACGCGAAAATTCGGATCGCGGATGGCGCTCGCCACTTCGGCGATTTCCTTTGCGTCGTAGGGGAACGGGCGCCTTGCGTGCAGCGCGGAAAGCTCGCTGGAAATGCCCTTGGGCAGCACCTGCGCCTCACGGGCCGCGTACATCACGCGTCGTGCCACATCCGCCTCGCGTATCGCCCTGCGCGCGTGCAGGCTGACGGAGGTCGTCAGGACCGCGCCCACGTGGAGTTCCGCCGCGATGCCGAACAGCACCGCGTTGATCCCGCTCGTGTCGGCCTCGGTCAATTCCGTGACGTTGCCGATACCCATCATGATGCCGATATGCGGATAGCGCTCGCGCAGCCCGACATAGCGTGCAATCGAAGCGGCGAGACCAAACGGAACCGGATCGAGAACCGGATCGGCGAGAAACGCGCGGCCGCGCCGGCTCAACACCTCGATGGCCGTATCGAGCGAGGCCGGGTCGCGCGGCTCGCGGGCGACCAGAATGGGCGTCGCGGGGACTTCGTCGGCGACCCACAACGTGTCCAGGTTCAGGCTCAGCAGATAATCGGCGCCCGCGCGGCCGCCGCGCACGAGTTCGTCGGTCTGCATCGAATCGACGCTCACGCGATAGCCCTGTTCCTTCAGCATGCGCACGGCGTCTTCGAGATGCGGGAACGGCGTCTCGGGCAGGCAGCCGATGTCGATCACGTCCGCGCCTTGTGCAGCGTAATGTTTCGCGCGCGCCGCGATGCCGTCGAGATCGAGCCTCGGCGCATCGACGATCTCCGCGAAAATCGCGGTGTCGTGGCGGCTCAGGTCGAAGTGCCGGCCTTCGCGGCCGAAGAACTGCGGCAGGTCCTTGACCTCTTCAGGGCCGCGTTCGACGGGGACGTCATAGTGCGCGGACAACGCGTCGAGGTCGCCGCGACAGCGGCCCGGCACGATCATCCGGTTCGCGCCGAGCGGCTTCGGCACGCGCCGCAGGATCATGTCGGCGGTCATCAGGCCGGCAACCTGCAGCCCGATTTCGCGGATTTCCCATGTGAACGGTGTGGGCGCCATGCCTTCCAGCACCTGCTTCAGGCTTTTCTCGGCCAGTCTGCCAGTCAGGAAGACGATGTGGTCCATGCAAGCTTGAGGTGGGTCAGTCGTTGTTCGAGCGCCGCCCTGAGTTCATCGAGCGAGCGCGCCACCGTCGTGTACTCGATGCGCGCGAGCCGCTCGACGTTCTCCAGTTCGATCGCCCGCGGCCGCACTTCGACCCATTCGTGCGGGGTCTGCGTGATGACACTCGGTGCCGTATCGCATGCGAAAACAATGCCAGGTACACATTGCTTGCCGGCCTGCGCGAAGAGATTGGTCGGCAACGTGTCCGAGATGCCGAACGCGCACTTGGCGACGGTGTTGCTGGTCGCGGGCGCGATGATGACGGTGTGATATTCGCCGTTGTAGATCATGCCGACGGGCACGCTGCTCGCGCTGTTGTCGCGCACCACGCGAAAATGCTCGCGCAGTTTCGCGATCGTCCAGCCGTAGAGCGGCAAGACCTCTTCGCCCGCGGCCGACAGGAACAGGTCGACGCCCGGCAGCTGGCGCGCGAGGTCGATCGATTCCTCGAGCATGTGACCCGAGCCGGTCACGCACCACGCGAACCGCGCGTCGGGCTTGAACTCGTCGAGCCGGCGAGCGGGCGTGGGTGCGTTCATGCGTCGGAAGGCGAAGACCCGTCGTGGGAGAGCCGGATCTGCAGCCGGTGCATCTTCCGGTACAGCGTGTTGCGGCTGATGCCGAGCCCCTTCGCGACGTTGCTGACGTTCCAGCGATGTTCGTCGAGCAGCGCCAGCACCGTCTCACGCTCTTTCAGCTGGATTGCGTTGAGCGTCGAAGTGTCGGCGTCGTCGGCCGCGCGTGGGGGCGTGGCGGCGCCGGGCAGGCCCGTGGACCGCGCAAGGCCCGGCGCGTCGTACGCGCTCGCGGCGCTTGCCGCACCGGCGGCGGCAGCGCCGGAAGCGCCGCGGCAGATATCCGCGGGGAGATGCGAGCAGCGGATTTCGTCGCCGTCGCAGAGCGCCATCGCCATCTGCAGCACGTGACGCAACTGGCGGATGTTGCCGGGCCACGCATAACCGAGCAGCGCGCGCTGGGCTTCCGTGCTGAGCGTGGGCGGATCGTCCGTTTCGCTTTCGAGGATGTGATGGATCAACGCGAGCGCATCGGCACGGTCGCGTAGCGCGGGGAGATTGATTTCGATGCCGTTCAGCCGGTAATACAGGTCTTCGCGGAACTGGCCGTTCTGCACGAGCTCCATCAGGTTGCGGTGGCTCGCGCTGATCAGCTGGAAATCCACCTTGACGGTGACTTCCGCGCCGAGCGGCGTGACTTCCTGCTCTTCGAGCACGCGCAGCAGGCGCGCCTGGAGCGCCATCGGCATGTCGCCGATTTCGTCGAGAAAGAGCGTCCCGCTGTTCGCCTGCACGATCTTGCCGCGCCGTCCTTCGCGCTGCGCGCCCGTGAACGCGCCCGCACGATAGCCGAACAGTTCGCTTTCGATCAGGTTCTCCGGCAGCGAGGCGCAGTTCACCGCGACAAACGCGCCCGCGCTGTTCGGGCTGATGCTGTGCAGCGCGTTCGCAAACACTTCCTTGCCGGTGCCGGTCTGCCCGCGCAGGATGATCGGAATCTTGCGCTGGATCACGCGCGCCGCGAGCTGGATCTGCGAAGCCATGCCGGGGTCGCCGAATTCCAGATGCGAGAGCTTGTCGAGCCGGTTGGCCTGCCCGCGCGCTTCCCGGCTATCGCGCGGCCTGACGCTCCGGCTGCGTGCGGCGGACGGGTATTCGCGCGCGGCCGGATCGGTCATCAGGATGCGCGTCGCGGTGTCGGTGGCGTCGCGCGGCGTCTGCGCGATCAGGAAAAAGCGGTTGTTGGCGTTCGCGCTGTACACGGTCACCGGATGGAACGAGCCCCGGATGCTGCGCGCGAGCATGTCTTCGAGCGACGAGTTGAACGCCTCCTCGATGCGCTTGCCGACCAGTTCCGCGTGCGAGCGGTAATCGAGCTGGAAGAGGGCGCTGCGGCTCGCGGCCAGCACGACGCCTTCGTCGCTGACGGCGAGCTTGCCCGCATGCAGCGTACCGACGAACTCGGGGCGGCTATGAAAGTGGATCATGTGCGCGCGGCGGTAACGCGCGTCGATCAGGCGGTTTTCGATCATCTGCCGCGACATGCCGACGAGCACCAGCGAATGCTGCTGCAACAGCTTCGAGCGGCTCGTCACGTCGAGCACGCCGGCAACCGCGCCGCGATCGTCGAAGATCGGCGCGGCCGAGCAGGTCAGCGACGTGTAACGCGGATAGAAGTGCTCGTGCTGGTACACCGCGATACATTCGCGTTCGGCAAGACAGGTGCCCATGCCGTTTGTGCCCGCTTCGCGCTCGCTCCAAAGCGCGCCGACACGCAGGCCGTCGGCGGCCACGGCTTCGCCGAACGGCACCGACGACACCTGATGCACGATCACGCCTTCCGCGTCCACCAGCACGACGGCCAGTTCGGGATCGGCGAGCTGCTGGTACAGCGTGGTCATCTCGAGCTTCGAACAGGCGATCAGGTCGCTCGCGGCTTCGCGCCGCGCGGCCAGCTCCTGCTGCGTGAGAATGGGCGGCATCACGAAATGCGCGGGATCGAGCCTGAATTCGTTCAGGCAGCGCGTCCATGACTGCGCCACCGAGGCACTGGTGGGCCGTGTCGCCACCTGGTTGTGGACGGTACTGAGTACTTCCCGGACATGCGTGTTGATGTCTGCAAGCGACGACATGGGGCCTTGTCTCCGTGGCGTCCGGCGCAGACGCCACGCACGCTGCGTGACGCCTCCCCGGCGCGTATCTATGTAGGTTTCCCCTCGCGCTGCTGTGTCTCGAGGCACGCATGCGCGTCAACCAGCCCAATCCTGTTCCGCAACCGCGGTACACGTGAGTATGGCAGCGCTAGCCTTTAAGCGCAGGCTTCACTCATTCAAACTCTACAACCGATAGCGACAGGGTTCAATCATTAGTCGCAGCAATATGCGTGTGTGCGCCCGAAATTTGCTTTGCTGTGCAAAAGCCTTCCGGAAGTCGAACGATCCGGCATCGTGCATCCGTTTGTGCGTCATAAACGGCGCATTGTGTCCGGCGTGCGCGCGAAGGCCACCTGATCCGCCGGAAAGCGCGGATTTTCACACCCAGAGGACACACACACCATGGACCGTTTCGACGCGATTCGCCATAGCGGTTTTTCCGCTGTTTCCCGGATGTCCGGCGTGGTGCAGCATGCGCCCACCGGATTTTCCATGACGGATGAGGTCGCGGCGCCAATGGACATCGTCTATATCGAAGGATTCACGGGCCAGACGGTGATCGGCATCGACACGTCGGAGCTGCACGCGCCCCAGCCGGTGCGCATGAGCCTCGCGATCGGCGTGCCGTCGATCCGCGCGTGCGTGACGGACCGCATCGACGACACGATCAACTATGCCGCAGTGCGCGAGGCGCTGCACGCCCTGCTCGAAACGCACGGCGTGCAACTGCTCGAAGCGCTCGCGGAACAGGTCGCGCAACTGCTGATCGCGGATTTCGGCGCGCACTGGGTGCGGGTTTCACTCGCGAAGCCGGCCAAATTCGACGACGTCGAATCGGTCGGCGTGCTGATCGAGCGCCGGCGCGACGCACGCGGCACGGCGCGTGCGACGTGGGCTTCGCTCGGCGAAGGCCTGATTCCCGACTGAACGCGGATACGTCATATCGCGTCATGAAACGGCGCGCCATGACGTGAAACGGCGTGGCATGTGTCACGCCGTCAAACCACATACGCGCGCACACACGTTTTGCGCTATTTGTTCGCCGATGCGGCTGGCGTCGCGACTGCCGCGGTCTTGTGGACGCCACAGGCGCGATAGGCCTCGGCCTGCAGGGTGAGGAATTTCTTCGACTGCGCGCGGGCCAGGTCGACGCGGAATTCTCCGCCGCCCTCGCCGCCAAGCGTCGCGTACTTCGCGAACGTCGACTGTTCGACGTAATCGTCATAGGGCAGCGCGGCCGCGATATGGTCGATGGCGCACGAGCATTTGTAGACGTTGGCGAAATCGTGGCCGTTGTCGTCCATGCAGCCGAGCACGTATTCGACCCGTCCCTGGGTGGGATAGTTGTAACCTTGTGCCGCGTTCGCGCCACTCGTCGCCGCATCCTGCGCGGACGAAACCGCCGGCGCCACAGTCAATGCGCAGCATGCAAGCATCAGCAGCACGCGACAGGGTGAAGTCATGCCGGAACCTCGTTGTCAATGCATCGATCTGCGTTCGCCGCGGCGAGGCTCGATGCGGGTCTCGCCGCGACTCTGGCGTGCCGCTGCCAGGCTGGCCGCGCAGCGGGCCAGTGAGCCGGCCAGCTGCGCGGGTCAACCTGATGGGCCGTTCAGTTGGGCGCGAACGGATGCGCGGCGGTTGCCTTCTTCGCGACCACCTCCGCCGCGCTGGGCTCGCCCGCTACCGCGCGCTGGATCGCTTCGCGCGTCGCCTTGTAGTTGTACTCCTGGATCTTCTTGTCGTCGTCGGCCTGCCAGTGGATGAAGACGCCGACGCACACGAACAGGTCATCGGCCTCGTCCTTCGGGATCGTGCCGTCCTCGACGCTGTCGGCCACCGCGAGCGCCACCGCGTGCTGCGCCGGGCCGAACATCTGCACGGCCTGTTTCGCACCCTTGATCGTCACCTTGTTGAACATCACGGTGTTCGGCTTGGTGAGCAGATTCGGCGCGATCACTGCCAGCAACGACGTAAAGCCGTCCTTGTTGTTCGTTAGCGCGTGGCAGAACGCCGTTTCGGCAGCAGAACCTCGCGGTCCGATCAGCAGGTCGATGTGCGCGACCTCGTTGCCGTCACCGACCAGTGACTCTCCTACCATGACGCGGTTGATTTTGGCCATGCTGTTCCTCCAGTGATTGTGTACAGGATGTGTCGGACTGCGTTCAACTCGCGACGCCGCAACAACGGCCGCGCAAGACGTGGATGAGCGCCACGCTAAGCCAGGTGTTCCTAACATGTTCCGTGCCAATCCCGACCCGCACGCGTGGCGCACTGCATCATGAGGTCGTACCGGCGACGCATCTTTCATGCGCCAGCGACGGGCCCGACGTCGTCGAGAACGCCGGCGACAAAGAGCGTGGCGACCGTCAGATCGGCGCTCGTGCCCGGATTGATGCCGCGCGCCTTCAGTTCGGCGTCCCAGCGCGCGAGTGCGTTCGCGGCGATTCCGTCTTCCGCGCCGCGCGTTTTGTCGCGTGCGATGCGCCATTGCGCGTGCTGGCGCTGTGCTTCGCGCGTGACACTTTGCGCCACCGTCTCACCGTGTTTGCGCACAATGTGCGAATCGGGCCAGCGGCTCAGGTACGTGAGATACACGTCGAGCGTGACGACGCCTGGTCGCGTTTCGCGCGGCCATTCGTGCGCGGCGGCGTCGTGGATTTCGAATACGTCGCGAAAGCCTTCCGCGTATTGCCGCGCGATGCTGTCGCGCGCGGCGGCGAGCGCCATGGCCTCGCGCAGCGACACCGTCGGCTCGGCGTGGACGGTCTGCTCGGGCGCGTCGCCGAGGCCGCCCGGGTTCGCAAGCGCGATCGCGCGATAGGCGGCGCGGGCGTCGTCGATATCCAGCGCGGCGAGGGCCGCTTCCGTGGCGCGCTGCCACGCGGCGGCGTCGCGCGGCGCGGGGGTCGATTCGAGCGCGGCGGCGAGCGGCGCGACCAGCAGCACGATGCCGAGATTCGTGTTGCACGCGACGCGCGCGCGCGTGAGCGTGACCGCGTCGAGAATGCGCGGGCCGATTGCTGCGCCGCGGCTAAACAGCGCGTCCGCCGCAACGGTCGCGCTTTCGATGAACTGGGCCGACGTCATGCCGTGTCCCGCGCTTTCGACGCTGACGTTGCCGGGCTTCGCCGTCTCCACGTCGAGCCGGCAGGCGCGCAGGAACGCCGCGCGCGCGTGTGCCGGTGTGATGCCGTCAGCGGCCCGCATGGGCGCCGCCTGCGAGCGGCAGGACGTTGGCCGGTGCGTCGCGCGAAGCGGCGAGCTTGCGATCCAGCAGATCGTCGACGAGCAGGGCGGCGATATCGCGCGACGTCACCGATTGCAGGCCGCGCCATGCCGCGACGCCGTTGACCTCCAGCACGAGCGGGCGCGATGCGTTGCCGGGATCCGGGATCAGGTCCACGCCGGCATAGTCGAGCCCGAGCGCCACGGTGGCGCGCACGGCGATATCGGCGAGCGCGTCGTCGAGCGCGGCGGGCTCGCACGTGGCGCCCTGCGCGAAGTTGTGAATCCAGCCCTTGCCGCCCGTTCGCCGCATCGCCGCGACGGCGCGACCGCCGACCACGAGCACGCGCCAGTCGAAGCCATCCGGTCCGCCATCGACATAGCGCTGCAGATACGCCACGTGCCGGTACGCGCCGAGCGACGGCAGCGGTGTGAGCGTTCGGCTGGCCCGGGTGTGCGCCCCACCCTGGACGCTGGCGCCGAGCCGCCGCAGGCCTTTGCCCTGCGAGCCGAACAGCGGCTTGAGCACGACCTGACGGCCCGCGGCGGCCTCGCGCATCAGCACGCGCTGGGCATGCACGGTCGATTCGGCGGCCCATGTCGGTGGCGTCGGCACGCCGTGACGGTTGAGCAGGAAACTCGTCATCGATTTGTCGACGCTGCGTTCGATCGCGCGCGCATCGTTGTAGACGGGCACGCCGCATTCGCGCAGCGCGTGCAGGATGCCAAGACGCAGCGTCACCTGTTCGAACGTGCCGCCCGCGATGCCGCGCACGAACACCGCGTCGGGCAGCGCATGGCCGAAGCCGGGTAGCGCGAGCCCGTACGGCGCCCACGTCGTATCGATGCGGCAACCGGCGAGGTCGATGCAGCGGGCTTCGACGCCGCGCGCGCGAAACGCGCGCTTCAGGCGCGTGGTGTGCCAGCCGGTCTCGTCGGTCATGATCGCGACGCGCAGGCCGGTTGACACGACGACGTCGGGCGTACCGGGTGTATCGGACGTCCCGGGCGTGGCAGGCGTCCCGCTCATGGCGCGGGCCTCGCGCCCCATTGCGCCTGCAGCAAGGCCGCGTTGACGCTTCCGCCGTGATACGTCGCGCCGCTTTCGAGGCTGCTGATCCACACTTCGGCGGGCGCGAAGAGCGCCGCGTCGATCTGGTAGAAGTCGTAGTTGAACGACGCGAAGATTTCCGCGAACGGGCGCCCGTAGTCACGCGCGTTCGAGGACGGCAACTCCATCGCCAGCCGCCTTGCGACCGCGTCCTGTCTGACGGTGAGATGCACACGTCCGCCATACAGGATCGCGTCGTTGGTGCGGCCCATCGCCTGAATGCCGTCGGGCGCGGGCGGCGGCAGCGGCGCCGCGCCGCTCGCCTCGACGATCTCGTGCAGATCGACGCCGAGCACGTGCGTCTTGTGCAGCGCAACTTCGACGACCCGCGCGACGACCTGTACCGTCCCCGCCACAGCGTGTGTCGGCGTGACGATCAGTGTCAGCCGGTCCGGCGCGAGGCCGCAGTCGCGCACGACCTTGTCGATGATGACGGGCGGCGGCGGCCGATCCACTTCGAGCACCAGCGCGCCACGGTCGTGCCGGTCGCGATAGCCGAGCCCGGCGAACAGCTCTTCCTTGCCCGCCAGCGCGCGCGCCGGCCCCGAGCCGAGCGAGAAAAACTTCTTGCCGCCGGTCTGTTCCTTCGTCGCCGAGAGGCTCCAGCCGGCGTACTGGCTGGCGAGACAGGCCAGCACCGGTGACGACGTCCGCACGTCGATCGTGACGGGCCAGAACGGCTCGGCTTCCGTGTTCATGTGCGTCGTGACGTGCCCGAGGCCGCCCATGCAGATGCGCGCGATCAGCAGGCCCGCGTCGATGCTGCCTGGCGCCTCGATGCCGGCATCGACGATGACGGTGCCCGCGTCGGTGCGCGACGTGGCGACGCGCAGTTGCGCGGCTTCGTCGATGAGTTGCGCGACGAGCGGCGCGCTGAGTGCGTTCACGCTCAGCGCGGCGACGGGCGGCGTGCCGGAAGGATGATCAGCCGGGGATGACGTCATGGGCGGGCTCGTGACAGGTTGCGATGCGTTGCAGGAGGCGCGCGCGTTCGCGTTCCAGCGCGTGCGGGACGTCGTCGGCGCAGGGCGCGGTGACGAACAGCGTGCAGACCGGCTGGCCCGCCTCGATGCGCGTGCCCGGCTGCGGGACGTCATGACAGACCGGATCGTCGAGGCAGGCGTCGCTGAACGCCTGTGTGACGGTGAAGCCGTGCGGCGCGAACAGCACGCGCTGGCCGGCGCGCCCGCTGGTGCATGATCCAGTGCGTGGTCCGGCACGATCAGACGGCGCGGCGTCGGGGAGCCTGCCATGCAGGCACGCGTCGATGTGACAGGCGAGGAGGCCGCGCGGCCATTGCCCGGGCCAGACGGCTTCGTAGAGCGCCATCGTCGACGAAGGCCGCGCGTTGATTTCGAGCACCTGAAGCGATTCGCCGTCGAGCATGAAGTCGATGCTGTTCAGGCCCGTCAGCCCGGCGCGCGCGACGATCGCGCGGATCGTCGCGTCGAGCGTTCTGGCGACGTTGCGAGGCAGCTCGACAGGTCCGGTCGAGCCCGCATGCACGAAGGGCAGGGTGCCCGCCTTCACGACGAGTTGCCGTGCGTAGCCGATGACAACCGCTTCGCGACGCGCCGCGACGAAAAGCGCCGACATCGGCTGCCCGGGAACGAGCCGCTGGAAATAGGACCCGGGCGCGGCTTCATCTGGCGTACACGTGTCGAGCGGTTCGATATGCGTGCCGCCGCAACCATGCGCCTGCTTGACGAGCCAGCCGGTCTCATCGTGGGCGGGCCGCGCGAACGACACCGCCGGGTGCGCGATATCGAGCGCATCCAGCAGCGCGAAAAAGCGCTGCGGGTCGCGCACGGCGGCGTGCGCATCGTGGCTGTTGCCGAGACAATGCGGCATGTGCGGCGCGCGATGCAGGCTGTCGACAAGCGGCTCGATGCCGCTACCCGCGACGTACCCCAGCAGGTGCGGGATGCGCGCCACGCGCGCGAGCGCGTCGAGAAGCCGTTCGCGATCGATCCGCAACGCGCCGCTGCCGTCGCCGATATTGAACCAGGCACCGGCGTGCTGCTGCGTGTCGCGGTCACCGAAGATATCGAGCGCGATGACGTTCAGTCCGGCGCGTGCCGCCGATTGCGCCAGCATCCGCGCCGACAGCCCCACGACCGCGACGCACGGCGCGCGCGCGGGCGCTGGCTTCATGGCGCGCGGCGACGACTCCGTCGATGACATGAACGCGGTCCGCTCAGGTGCTGCCGGACGCGATCGCGCGGGCTTCGTCGAACGCTTCGGGAAAGCCGAGATAGACCGGCTTGCCGCCCGTGCGCATTCGCACGAACAACCGGTGCTCGACCTGATACTTGACGTTGCCGATCGCGAGCGCGCCGATGCCGATGGCTTCGTGACGCGCGGCGCCGGCGAGCGGCTTGCCGTCGTCCATGACGTGGACGCCCGCGATGCCCTCGGGCGGTACCGCGTTGACGTCGGCGGCGATCAGCAGATGTCTGGCGTGCGCGAGATCGGCGGCGGTCATCAGCTGCACGCCCGCGGTGGCCGTCGCGAACACGATTTCCGCGCGGGCGAGCGCGGCGTGCAGCTCGGCAGGCGAACTGCACGCTACGCCCGTGGTCGCGATGTCGAAGCGGCGGTTGATTTCGTCGCTGACCTGCGTGGCGCGCGCGCGGCTCGTGTGGCTCGCGATCACGACGTCCGCGCCGAGCGAGGCCGCCATCGCCGCCGACACGCGTCCCACCGCGCCCGTGCCGCCCAGGATCAGCACGCGCTTGCCGCCGGGTTCGGTCTTGTGCTCCTTCTTCAGATGACGCTCGACCAGCGCGACCAGCGCGGCCGCCGTCGTGTACGCGCCGCTCGGGTCCGCGAATACCGACACCTCGAACGGCGGCACCATTGCCTGCCGCGCGAGATCGAGCATGTCGGCGGCCAGCATCACGTCGCGCCCGCCGATAAAGATGCCGGTGCGCGACACCCCCTTCGGGCCGCGCGAGAAGATGGCGTCCTGCGTGAGCTGCACGACGCTCTCCTCGCCGACGTTGCAGTACGGCACGACGATCTGGTAGCCGGCGTCGGCGGCCATGTTGACGTCGAACGGGCTCATCTGCGGCGTGGCCGTGAACATGTGCAGGATATAAGGCCTTTCAGTGGGTTCGGGCATGGGCGTAGGCTCGTTTCAGGTGGGCGTCACGCGCGTGGCGGGACGACGGAACAGGGCGGGCGCAACGTGCGCGGGCCGCGAGGGGCGGCCATGAAACCAGGACGCGGGACGCGGGACGTGTCATGACGCGCCGATCCCGCACTGCTGCAGGTCGACGGCGCGCAGCGTCGCGCCGCGATTGCGGCCGGCGACAATCGAACAGGCGATGCCGGGCTTGCCGCGCGTCGCTTCCTGGGCGACGGCGAGCGCACGCGCGGCCTCTTCCGCGCCGCGCACGAATGCAAAACCGGTCGGCCCCCACGAGGTCTGACCGATGCCGGCTGTCTGGCGCGCCGCGACCGCTTCGAGCGCGGCGGCGACGACAGGGCTCGAAAACACGCCACCTTGCACCGGCGCGAAATATTCGCCGATCGTCTGCTGCATTTCGGTGATGCCGTCGGCAAACGCGTCGAAGTCGCTTTCCGCGATGCCGGGCAGGATGCGCAGCAGCACGAGATGGCACAGATGGGCGGCAAGCGCCTGCGGGAACGGCGCGAGCGAGGCGAGGCCGTGTTTTTCGGCGTCGCCATGCAGGCCCTCGCGCGTGGTGTCGTCGACGAGCAGGATGCGCCATGCGTCGGGAAACGGCTGGCGGAACAGCAGCGGCGGCGCTTCGGCATGAACGTGGCCCGCCGGATCGTGCGCGTGCGCGGGTCCGCCGTCGACCAGAAAGCCGCCATGATCGAAGCCGAGCGTGCCGATGCCCGAGCGCGCGCCGCGCCCCAGCAGGTGTGCGATTTCCGCGCTGCCCGGCGACCGGCCGGTGAGGCGCGCGTAGGCCGTGCCGATCGCGAGGGCGAGCTGCGTGCCGGAACCGAGGCCGGTGTGCGCGCGCGGCGCGCGCTGCACGTCGATGGAGACAGCCGGTCCGCCCCACGCGGCGCGCAGCGTCTCGATGTAGCGTTCGGCGCGTGCGCGCGCCGCGTCGCCGCGGCTGGATTCGACGCGCATCGTGTCGGCGAGCCGCATCGTCACGCGTGTGCCGCGTTCGTCGATGGTGAGGCCGACGCTGCCGAACGCGCGGCCGAGCGAGCCGTTCGGATCGAGAAAGCCGAGATGCAGGCGCGCGGGCGCGTCGACCGTCACGGCCGATAGCGGGGCAAGGCCTCCAGATTGACTCTGCATCGTGAGCGTTCCTCGTTGGCAAGGGGTGCGGGCGGCGTCCGGGCCGGCGAAAACCCGCGCCACGCGCGGGTCGTCTCGCATCTCGCGTGTCACGCGGACAGCACGCTGGACACTCCAAGGCAAGAGCCGTACCAGAGCCGTGGACAGTGCGTTCGCGGGCGGGCGAGGGTGTCGCCGTATCGCCGTATCGCGCTCAGGCCTTCGGCGCGTCGTACTTGATGTAGCGAAAGCGCTGGTCGTCCGCGGGCGTGCCTTCGAGCGGACCGCCTTCGCGGCCGGGTTGCCACTGGATCACTTCCTCGATTTTCGTGGCCAGCGCGAAGTCCTTGTCGGTGATGCCTTTCGCCGAATGCGTCTTCAGCTTCACGATGACAAACGCATACGAAACGGTCAGGTCCGGGTGATGCCACGCCGCTTCGGCCAGGTGGCCCACGGTGTTCACCACCATCAGCGTGCCTTTCCAGCTTTCCGTCTTGAACTTGCGGCGCAGCCAGCCCTCATCGAGGTACCAGTGCTGCAACGGACCCTGCAGGCGTTGCTGGATCTCCTCGTCGGAATACACGTGTTCAGCCTGGGTCATGATGTGGGTCTCCGTCGTGTCTGCACGTTGAATCTCAAAGCGCTGCAAGCAGCGCGCCAGTCATGTGGCCGCGGGCGTCGCCGGCAGCCACGTTTTCCCCGACTCCGGCCGACGCGTGAAACGCGCCGCTGCGCGGGCCTCGCGTGAGGCTGCACAAGGGGCGAGGCGTGTGAAGGCGTCCTGTCATGTTGCGCCGCCGCATGACAGCGTGTGCTTGCGGGCGAGCGGCACGCGTGACAAATCGCGTATTTGACACAGTATGTGTCGCAATCCGAATGATCGTGTGTCGCAAGCGGCGGGCGGCTGTGTCACTGCGCGGCGAAACGCAGGTGTGAGGCGCGTAAACCAGGTTCCGGCACGGAATGTGCAAACGGTCTGCGGAAGCAAGAACCTGGCGATGAATCAGGCGAAGCACGGTCGTTACCCGTATCCGAGCGAGGCGCACTCGGTGCGACACGGTAGCGCGGTCATTGACGAATCGGACGGTTTCAACAATCTGGAGGAGACATGAACGTACGCACCCTGGTTCTCGGACTGGCGGTGGTAGCGGCGACGGCCCTGAATTCATTCGTTGCACAGGCTGATTCGCAGCTCGACACGCTGATCAAGAACCCCTCGAACTGGGCGGCACAGGCGGGCGATTACTCGAATCACCGCTACAGCCCACTCAAGCAGATCAACGAAAGCAATGTGAGCAAGCTGCAGGTTGCCTGGACGATGTCCACCGGCGTCCTGCGCGGCCATGAAGGCTCACCGCTCGTCATCGGCGACACGATGTATATCCACTCTCCGTTTCCGAACAACGTTATCGCGATCAACCTGAAGGACCAGACGTTCATCTGGCAATACGAGCCGAAGCAGGACACGCAGGTGATTTCGGTGATGTGCTGCGACACGGTCAATCGCGGTCTCGCGTATGGCGACGGCAAGATCTTTCTCCAGCAGGCCGACACGAAACTCGTCGCGCTGAACGCGAAGACGGGCGACGTGGTCTGGACCGCGCAGAACGGCGATCCGAAAGCGGGTGAAACGAACACCAACGCGCCGCACGTATTCGGCGACAAGGTGATCACCGGCATCTCGGGTGGCGAGTTCGGCGTGCGCGGCCGTCTGATCGCGTACGACATCAAGACCGGCAAGGAAGCCTGGAAAGCCTACAGCACCGGCCCCGACGCCGACATGCTGATGGACCCCGACAAGACGATGACGTGGTCGGACGGCAAGATGGTGCCGGTCGGCGCGGATTCGTCGCTGAAGAGCTGGAAGGGCGACCAGTGGAAGCTGGGCGGCGGCACCACGTGGGGCTGGTACGCATGGGATCCCAAGCTTAACCTTGTCTACTACGGCACCGGCAATCCGGGTACATGGAACCCGACGCAACGTCCCGGTGACAACAAGTGGTCGATGTCGATCTTCGCGCGCGACCTGAACACCGGCATGGCGAAGTGGGTCTACCAGATGACCCCGCACGACGAATGGGACTATGACGGCGTCAACGAAATGATCCTCGTCGACCTGCCGATCGGCGGCAAGACGACACCGGCGATCGTCCACTTCGACCGTAACGGCTTTGGTTACACATTGAATCGCGTGACCGGGCAGCTGCTGGTTGCCAACAAGTTCGACCCGGCGGTGAACTGGGCCGATAGCGTCGACCTGAAGTCGGGCCTGCCGGTGCGCAACGCCGCTTACTCGACGCAAAAAGCCGGTCCGGATCACAACGTCAAGGGCATCTGCCCGGCCGCGCTCGGTTCGAAAGACCAGCAGCCGGCGGCCTTCGACCCCGGGTCGAAGCTGTTCCTCGTGCCGACCAACCACGTCTGCATGGATTACGAGCCGTTCGACGTCGACTATGTTTCGGGCCAGCCGTTCGTGGGCGCGACGCTGTCGATGTATCCGGGTCCGAAGGAAAACGGCGCGATGGGCAATTTCATCGCGTGGGACGCGGCGAAGGGCAAGATCGTCTGGTCGAAGCCGGAACGGTTCTCGGTGTGGTCGGGCGCGCTCGCGACGGCTGGCGGCATCGCGTTCTACGGCACGCTTGAAGGCTATATCAAGGCCGTGCGCATCAAGGATGGCAAGGAACTGTGGAAGTTCAAGACGCCGTCCGGGATCATCGGCAACGTGTTTACGTACGAATACCAGGGCAAGCAGTTCGTCGGCGTCTATTCGGGCATCGGCGGCTGGGCAGGTATCGGCATGGCCGCGGGCCTCCAGAAGTCGACGGAAGGTCTCGGCGCGGTCGGTGGCTATCGTGAACTGGCGAAGTACACGGCACTCGGCGGCACGCTCTTCGTGTTCGCCATTCCTGGCAGCACGGGTGGCTGACCGTCTGCCTGGATGAAGCGGAAAACGGCGCCCGCCGCGCAACGGTTCAGGGTTGCGCGGCAGGGTGTCGGCAGTGGCGGCACGACAGTGGCTGCCGGCAAGGTAATTTCGTTTCGCGACGCGTGCCAGATAGAGGCATGCGCGCGAAACCCATGAACTGATGGAGACGAACGCATGAAAGGCCGATTTTTCCTGCCGCTCGCGATGATCCTCGTCGTGACGCCCGCATCCTTTGCCCAGACCAGCGGCGGGGAGATGAAACCGGTAACCTACAAGGTCGTCGACGGCAGCAAGGTCGACGCCAATACCTTGCAGGGATGGAGGACGTGGCGCGCGCTCGCGTGCGAACGGTGTCACGGCGCGAAGCAGGAAGGCCTCGTCGGCCCCTCGCTGATCGACGCATTCAAGACGCTCGACAAGACCGAATTCCATCGCACCGTATTTGGCGGGCGCGTGGACAAAGGCATGCCGGATTTCAGCACCAGCACGATGATGCAGAAGAACTGGGAAAACCTGTATGCGTATCTGAAAGGCCGCTCCGACGGCAAGATCAACCCTGGCGATCTGCAGGCCATCGATGCCAAATGAAGCAGCACGTGAAGTGTCACGCGATATAACAGGCGATACAACGGATGTGGATGTTGTGTCGTGCCTCGTGAGCCGCTCGTCCCGTTCTCCCGGAGGTATCGATGTCTGATCGCAAGCTGGGCCCGCTCGCGCTTGTGCGCGTCGCCACGTTGTGCTGTGCAGGGCTGGCGGCGCACGCCGCGTACGCCGATCCGCCGTTGCCGAACAACGACGGCAACGACGGCGTGCTGCGCGTCTGCGCGGACCCCAACAACATGCCGCTGTCGAACAGCAAGGGTGAAGGCTACGAAAACCAGATCGCCGCGCAGATGGCGAGCGATTTCGGCTACAAGCTCGAATACACGTATTTTCCGCAGCGCATGGGCTTTGTGCGGCACACGCTGCGCGAAAAGGTGCCCAACACGGAGAGCTTCAAGTGCGACCTCGTCATCGGCGTGCCGAAAGGGTACGACATGACGGCGACGACGCGTCCGTATCTGCATTCCACGTACGCGATGGTGTTCTCGAATCGCCCGGAACTGTCGGGTATCAACACGCCCGCCGATCTGCTGAAGCTGCCGCCCGAGACCCTGCGCAAGCTGCGCCTCGGCATTTTCTCGCAGACGCCGGCCGTCGACTGGCTGCTTGGCCACAACCTGCTTGAACAGGCTGTGTCGTATCAGGCACAAAGTGCTGATCCCGCCGCGTTTCCGGGCGAGATGATCGAACACGACCTGGTTGCGGGCAACGTCGACGTGGTGTTCCTGTGGGGGCCGATCGCGGGCTACTTCGCGAAGCGCGAGGGCGACAAGGTGAAGCTCGTGCCGTTTCCGCCGACGCCTGGCATCCGTTTCGACTACGAGATCTCGATGGGCACGCGTCACGGCGAGAAAACGTGGAATACCAAGGTCGATCAGTGGATCGGTGCGAACCAGAACAAGATCGACCGGATTCTCACGAGCTACCAGGTGCCGATACTGCCGGTCGCGAGCGCGCCGACCGCTTCGCAATGAGGTGCCGGACCGGGTATGCGACACGCGGTGCGGGTCGCCGCGCGTTCGGGTTCGGGTTCGCGACAGCCGTCGCCGCTGTTTTCGCGTTGATGCTGCCAGGCGGCGCGGCGTTCGCCGCGGGTACGACAGCCGGCGGCGACATCACCCCCGCGGAGAAACTGCTCTTCATGACGACGCATATGAGCGGCGTCGAAGCGCAGACGGAACTCGACTACGCGTTCAGTCTTTCCGGTCCGCCGGAGAAAATCAGCGACACCGTCCGCGTGCTGGTGACGAGCGCCGCCAACGCGAAGAGCGATGCGCACATCACGGATCGCAGCGGCGCCGTCGACGTGTCCTCCGAGGGGCTGCCGTGCAATCCCGTGATCCTCTATTTTCTCGAGCACGATATTGCCGAGATGGAGCGGCTCACCGGTGGCCAGCGCCGTTATTTCCAGCGCCGCGTGCGTCTCGCGCTCGCGGCCGGACCGCCCGTCACGCCCGTGGTGGTGGACGTGGGCGGCAAGCCCGTGAAGGCGCGCAAGATCGTGATCCAGCCGTTTCTCGACGATCCCAACGCTTCGCGCTTCGCGCAATACACCGCCAAGCGCTATACGTTCATCATCGCCGACGACACCGTGCCAGGGCGCGTGATGTCGATCCATACGGAGGTGCCGGGCGCGAACAACGATTTCGCGCATCCGTTCCAGGCCGACACGCTGAATTTCTCGGGCGCGCTGCGCAGCCTCGCGCCGCCGCCGGCCAGACCCGGCCAGCCGGCGCCGGCGCCGGTCAAGACACCACAGGCGCCAAGTGCGAGTCGCTGAACGTGAACTTCATCCGCTCACTGACGCTGCGGCAGTTGCAGATTTTCGTGGTGGCGAGCCGCTACCCGAGCTTCGCGCGCGCGGCCGAGGAACTGCACCTGACGCAACCCGCGGTGTCGATGCAGATCCGCCAGCTCGAAGACGCGGTGGGCCTGCCGCTCTTCGAGCGCGTCGCGCGCAAGCTCGCGTTGACGGAGGCGGGTGAGCGTTTCTCGCATCACGCGAGCCGCATCATTGGCGAGATCAAGGACGCGGAAGACGCGATGACCTCGCTCACGCAGGCCGACAGCGGCTCGATCGCGGTGAGCATCGTGAGCTCGGCGACCTATTTCGCGCCCAAGCTGCTCGCGCTCTATTCGCAGCAGTATCCGAAAGTGGACGTGCGATTTTCGGTGGGAAACCGGGAAACGCTGCTGCGCCTGTTGCAGGACAACGCAACCGATCTCGCGATCATGGGCCGCCCGCCGCCTGAACTCGGCACGACCGCCGAGCCGATGGCGTATCACCCGCACGTGATCGCCGCGCCGCTCTCGCATCCGCTGCGCGACGCGCGGAGTTTCGATCTGCAGGAACTGGCGGGTGACACGTTCCTGCTGCGCGAGCCGGGTTCGGGCACGCGCGCCGTCGTGGAGCACACGTTTCGTCAGCATCTGTTCCAGCCCGCGCGTACCGTCACGCTCGGCAGCAACGAGACGATCAAGCAGGCCGTGATGGCGGGAATGGGCGTGAGCCTGATTTCGCTGCACACGCTTGGCCTCGAGCTGCGCACGGGCGAGATCGCGCTGCTCGACGTGAACGGCACGCCGATCGAGCGGACGTGGCAGCTCGTGCATTCGCGCTCGAAGCAGTTGTCGCCGACGTGCGTCACGTTCCGCCGGTTCCTGCTCGAGCACGCCGAGCCGTTTCTCGAGAACGAATACGCGCAGTTCGCGTTCCGGCCGCCGAAGCGGGTTGCCGCGCGGATCCTCGAAGGCGCGGCGCCCGCCGATCCGGGCCGGACAAAATGAACACCGCGCTGCGGCGTGTGGTGCTCGTGGTGCTGACAGGCTTCGCGTTGATGTTGATGATGTCCGCGGCGCAGTCGGTGAGCGCGCTGAAAGTGCAGGAAATCGCGCCGGGTCTTTACGTGCATCGTGGGCAGGACGACGTCGCCACGCGGGCGAACAGGGGCGACATCGCGAATATCGGCTTTATTATCGGAACGCGTTGCGTGGCGGTCATCGATACCGGCGGAACCGCGCAGGAAGGCCGCGCGTTGCGCGCCGCGATCCGTGCGGTCACGCCGCTGCCGGTCTGCTACGTGATCAACACGCACATGCACCCGGATCATATTTTCGGCAATGCCGCGTTCGAGCATGATCATCCGCAGTTTGTCGGCAGCGCGACGCTCGGCGAGGCGGAAATGTCACACGCGGAAAGCTATCTGCGCGTGCTGCACCGCGAGCTGGGCGCGCTCGCCGAAGGCAGCACGATCGTGCCGCCGGCGTTGCCGTTCAGCGGCGAGCTGACGCTCGATCTCGGCAATCGCGTGCTGAAGCTGCGCACATGGAAAACAGCCCATACGAACAACGACGTGACGGTCTACGATGAAAGGAGCGGCACGCTGTGGCTCGCCGACCTGCTGTTTGTGCAGTGCATTCCGGTGATCGACGGCAGCGTGCTGGGCTGGCTTGACGATATCGCGACGATCCGTCGGATGAATCCGCGTCGCGTGGTGCCGGGCCACGGCCCGGTCGACACGCCCTGGCGCCCCGCGCTCGACGCGCAAGAGGCCTATCTCGCCGGGCTGGTCCGGGATGTGCGTGCGGCGATCAGGCAAGGCGTGACGATGCAGCAGGCGATCGAGACCATCGGGCTCGACCAGCGTGACAGGTGGCGGCTTTTCGACATCTATCACCAGCGCAACGTGAGCGCCGCATACGCCGAACTGGAGTGGGAGCAGTAAGCAAGGAAGGGGAACATCATGAGTACGACGACGCGAACCGCGCTACACGGTTTGCTGATGGCGCTGGCCGGATTGACGACGCTGGTGGCGCTTGCCGGTCATCCGTCGTTCGCCGCGCAACCCGGCGACGATCCCGACAAGAGCGCGCGCTGGCTCGATTTCAGGGAAGGCACGTTCAAGGATCGCCCGATCGATGCGCACGGCGACAGCGTGATCCGCTTCGATGCCCCCGCGCGCGCGGCCGATGCGGCAGTCGTGCCGGTCTCGATCACCGCGCAGTTTCCGCAGACGCCTTCGCGCTACATCAAGAAGCTGTACATGTTCATCGACGAAAATCCGGAGCCCTATGTCGGCTGGTTCGAATTCACGCCGGAGTCGGGGCTCGCGAGTCTGGAAACGCGGGTCCGTGTCGAGGATTACACGTATATGCGCGTGATCGCCGAGACGAACGACGGCCACCTGTACAGCGCGGTGCGCTTCATCAAGGCCTCGGGCGGATGCTCGGCGCCGGCCGGCAAGGACGACGCCGCCGCCGAAGCGGGCGCGGGCCAGGTGCGCCTGCAGCGGCAAGGACCGTCGACGCCCGGCAAGCCGCAACTCGTGCAGCTGATGGTGCGCCATCCGAACCGGACCGGCATGGCGATGAACCAGGTGACGCGCCTGTATTCGTCGGCGTATTTCGTGCGCAAGGTGGTGGTGACGTACGCGGACAAACCCGTGATGACCGCGAACGTGAATTTCTCGATCAGCGAGAATCCGAACTTCCGCTTCTACTTCGTGCCGCATGATGGCGGCACGCTGAAAGCCCACATCGAGGACACGAAGAACAGGCAGTTCGACAGTCAGGTCGTGATCGGCCCGCATCCGGCGGTGCAGCAAACCTCGTCGGCCGCACCTTGAAAAGGGCGGGCCTGTTTTGGCATCGTGTGTGGATGGCCGCTTTCGTCGCTTGCCTCGCCGCACCGGTTGCGCCCGCCGGCGCAGCCGGTGCGGCGCCTGTACAGCCACAGCAGCCACCGTATCCGTTGACCGTGCCGGCGCCGGTTCAGCTCGCGCCGGGCGTCTACGTGATGCGCGGCAACGGTGAAGCGGTCGCGCCCGCGAATCGCGGTGTCGTCGCGAACAACGGCTTTATCGTCGGCGAGCGCGGCGTGACGGTGATCGACACCGGTTCGTCGTACCGCTATGGGCGCGCGATGATCGAGGCGATCCGCGCGATCACGCCGTTGCCGATTGTGCGCGTGATCATCACGCATCAGGCGCCGGAATTCGTGTTTGGCGCCGCGGCGTTTCGCGACCGCGACATCCCGATCCTCGCGCACCGGCGCGCGGCCGAACTGATTCGCGAGCGGTGCTGGATCTGTCTGAAGAACCTGCGGCGCACGCTCGGCGAAGATGAAATGGCGGGCTCGCGCGTGACCGTGCCCGACCACACCGTCGACAGCACGACGACGCTCGATTCCGGCGGCCGCGCACTCCAGCTGCTGTATTTCGGCCCGGCCAGCACGCCGGGCGATCTCGCCGTGCTCGACACGGAGACGGGCGTGCTGTTCGCGGGCGGGCTGGTGAGCATCGGGCGCATTCCCGAGCTGCGCAACGAGAGCATTCCGGGCTGGCTCGCCGCGCTGCAGCGAATCGAGGCGCTCGACGTACATGTGGTGGTGCCGGGTTTCGGGCCACCCGTGCCGCCTGACGGCATCGCGCCGACGGGCGCCTATCTGCGCGAACTGGATGCCGGCGTGCGCCGCGCGTACGCGGCGGGCGTCGGACTGAGCGAAGCGATGCGCACCGTCCAGACGCCGGATTTCAGGCAATACCGGCTCTACGCGACTGCGCAGCCGGCGAACGTGCAGCGGCTTTATCTGCAGCTGGAAAAGCAGTGACGCCGCGCGGTATTGACGAAAAAACGGACGCAAAACCGGACGCAAAATCGGCGTAACGTTCCAACAGCGGTTTCAACAGCGGCAAACGGTTTTAAAGAACCCTTGAAGCGCGCACTTTCAACGTATCCCAACGGAGACAGGATCATGGCAAAACTCGTCGTGCTGTACAAAAACCCGGCCGACAAGGCGGCATTCGACGCGCATTACGAATCGACTCACGTGCCGCTCGCGAAGAAGATTCCCGGGCTGCAAAAGTACGAAATCAGCACCGGGCCGGTCAAGCTGCTGGGTGGCGAGTCGCCGTATTACCTGGTCGCCGTGCTGCACTTCGCGTCGAGCGAGGCGCTGATGCAGGGGCTCGGCACGCCCGAAGGCAAGGCCGCGGCCGGCGATCTCGGCAACTTCGCGCAGGCCGGCGCGGAACTGCTGGTGATGGACTCGAAGGAAGTCTGAGCCGCGCGTGGTGCCAGGCAAAGGCCGCCGTCGCGCGCTATCCTGCGAAGTCGACGTGTGGCCGGTGCCCGTTCTGAACGTTTGACAGGCGGCTCGAACCGGCGCCAGCCGGCTTGAGGGACACGCTTTCCCGGCTCGCGAAAAAACGCGGGCAGCCGTGGCCAGCACGTTGGAACCTGTATAAATATACAGTATAGTGTGCAATCGAAGCCCGCCTCGCGAAACGCGTCGCGTGGCTGGACGCACTTCCATTCGCGGCGGCGCAGGCAGGCCGCGGCACTGGCCAAACTCATTCAGACGGACAGATAAATTGTCATCTAATGGTACGAACCGCGGAACGATCCGCATCCGCGGCGCACGTCAGCACAATCTCAAGAACCTCGACCTCGACCTGCACACCGGCGAAATGACCGTCGTGACCGGGCCGTCCGGTTCGGGCAAGTCGAGCCTCGTGTTCGACACGTTGTACGCGGAAGGCCAGCGGCGCTACGTCGAGACGTTCAGCGCCTACGCACGGCAGTTCCTCGACCGCATGGACCGCCCGCAGGTGGAACGGGTGGACGGCGTGCCGCCCGCCATCGCGATCGACCAGACCAATCCGGTGCGCAGCTCGCGCTCCACGGTCGGCACGATGACCGAACTCAACGACCATCTGAAGCTGCTGTACGCGCGCGGCGCCGAACTCTTCGATCGCATGACGGCGGAGCCGGTGCGGCACGACACGCCGGAAACCGTCTACGCCGACCTGATGGCGCGCACCGCGGGCACCGATCCGCGGCTGGCGGTCACATTTCCGGTGGAACTGCCCGACACCGCGACGCAGGCCGAAGTCGAACAGTGGCTCTCGGCGAGCGGCTACACGCGCGTGCAGGCGCAGCGCGAGGTGGTGTCGCCCACGGGCACGCGCAAGGTGCTGGACGTCGTCGCCGACCGTTTCCGCCTGCACCAGACGGAGAAGGCGCGCGCGCTCGAAGCGATCGAGGCCTCGCTCAAACGCGGCGCCGGGCGCGTGAACGTGTACGTGCTGCCGCAGGTGCCGGAAGAGAACACCGAACCGCGAATCTGGCGCTTCTCGACCGGGCTGCACAACCCGGAAAGCGATCTGCGTTACGCCGATCCGCAACCGGCGCTGTTCTCGTTCAACTCGGCGTATGGCGCGTGCGAAACGTGTCGCGGCTTTGGCCGGGTGATCGGCGTCGACCTGGGCCTCGTCATTCCCGACGGGCGCAAGACGCTGCGCGGCGGCGCGATCAAGCCGATGCAGACGCCGGCGTGGAAGGAATGCCAGGACGACCTGATGCGCTACGCCGCGAAGGCGGACATTCCGCGCGACACGGCGTGGTCGTCGCTGTCGCAGGCGGAGCGCGACTGGGTGATCAACGGCTCGCCCGACTGGGACGGCAAATGGCAGAGCCAGTGGTACGGCGTGAAGCGCTTCTTCGCGTACCTCGAATCGAAAGCGTACAAGATGCACATCCGCGTGCTGCTGTCGAAATACCGCAGCTACACGCCGTGCGAAACCTGCGGCGGCGCGCGCCTCAAGACGGAGTCGCTGCTGTGGCGTCTCGGCACGAAGCCCAACGCCGACGCCGTACTCGACGCCGCGAACCGCTTCCTGCCGCGCGGCGTCGACTGGTCGCGCGCGCAACTCGAAGCGCTGCCGGGCCTGACCGTACACGACCTGATGCTGCTGCCGATCGAGCGCATCCGGCGCTTTTTCGACGAAATCACGCTGCCGGGTGTCCTGCTCGACGACGCGCTGAAACTCCTGCTTGCCGAAGTGCGGACGCGCCTCAAGTACCTGTGCGACGTGGGTCTCGGCTATCTGACGCTCGATCGCCAGAGCCGCACGCTCTCGGGCGGCGAAGTGCAGCGGATCAACCTGACCACCGCGCTCGGCACGTCGCTGACCAAGACGCTCTTCGTGCTCGACGAACCCAGCATCGGGCTGCATCCGCGCGACCTGAACCGCATCGTCGAGGCGATGCACCGGCTGCGCGACGCGGGCAATACGCTCGTCGTGGTCGAGCACGATCCTTCGGTGATGCTCGCGGCGGACCGCCTGATCGACATGGGCCCCGGCCCCGGCGAGCGCGGCGGCACGATCATCTACGACGGCACGCCCGACAACATCCGCGCGGCGGGCACGCTCACGGGCGAATACCTCAGCGGGCGCCGGCACGTGGCGGATGCGTCGCGCTGGTCGCGCCGTCCGGTCGAGGCCGGCACGCCGCGCATCGTGCTGGCCGGCGCGCGCGAACACAACCTGCGCGACGTGACGGTCGGGATTCCGTTGCAACGTCTCGTCTGCGTGACGGGCGTGTCCGGCTCGGGCAAGTCGACGCTGCTGCAGGACGTGCTGTATCCCGCGATGGCGCGCCATTTCGGCAAGGCGACGGAGTCGCCTGGCGCGTTCCGCAGTCTTGACGGCGCGGAGCGCGTGAGCGACGTCGCGTTCGTCGACCAGTCGCCGATCGGCAAGACGGCGCGCTCGAACCCGGCGAGCTACGTCGGCGCGTTCGACGAAATCCGCAAGCTGTTCGCGAAGGCGCCGCTCGCGGCGCAACGCGGCTACACGGCGGGCACGTTCAGCTTCAACTCTGGCGACGGGCGGTGCCCGACCTGCGGCGGCTCCGGCTTCGAACACATCGAGATGCAGTTCCTGAGCGACGTCTACCTGCGTTGCCCGGACTGCGACGGACGCCGCTATCGCGCCGAAGTGCTCGAAGTGAAGATCGCGCGCGGCAACCCGGCGCGCGCGCTTTCCGTCGCCGATGTGCTGGAACTGACGGTACACGAGGCCACTGAATACTTCGCCACCGATCCCGAAGTGCTGCGCGTGTTGCAGCCGATCGTCGACGTCGGGCTCGAATACGTGAAGCTCGGCCAGCCGGTGCCGACGCTCTCGGGCGGCGAGGCGCAGCGCCTGAAGCTCGCGGGTTTTCTCGCGGAAACGGCGCAGGCACGCACGCCGCGCGGCGCGAAAGAGGCTGCCGCCGGCAAGCTCTTCATGTTCGACGAGCCGACCACCGGGCTCCATTTCGACGACATCGCCAAACTGATGCAGGCGTTCGGCAAGCTGCTCGCGGGCGGCCATTCGCTGATCGTGATCGAGCATAACCTGGACGTGATCCGCGCGGCCGACTGGATCGTCGATCTCGGTCCGGAAGGCGGCGACGGCGGTGGCCGCGTGCTGTGCGCCGGCACGCCGGACGAAGTGAAAGCGTGCGAGGAATCGCATACCGGCCGGGCGCTGCTGCAATACGACGAATCGATGGGCGTGGAAGTCGCGCCGGCTTCGCAGGGCGTGCCGCTGCAAACGGCGCTGACGGCGGCGCGCGCGCGTCGTGCGGTGGAAGGCGAGGACGTCGTGCGGATCGTGAACGCGCGCGAGCACAATCTGAAGTCGCTCGACGTCGATATTCCGCATGGCAAGTTCAACGTCGTGACGGGCGTGTCCGGTTCGGGCAAGTCGACGCTCGCGTTCGATATCCTGTTTCACGAAGGCCAGCGCCGTTATCTGGAATCGCTGAACGCGTATGCGCGTTCGATCGTGCAGCCGGCCGGGCGGCCGGAAGTCGATGCGGTCTACGGCATTCCGCCGACGGTCGCGATCGAGCAGCGCCTGTCGCGCGGCGGGCGCAAGAGCACGGTCGCGACGACCTCCGAGGTGTGGCACTTCCTGAGGCTGCTCTATGTGAAGCTCGGCTTGCAGCATTGCATCCATGACGGCACGCCGGTCACCGCGCAAAGCGTCGAGTCGATCGCCGCGCAGTTGCTGCGCGATCACAAGGGCCAGCACGTCGGGCTGCTCGCGCCGCTCGTCGTGAACCGCAAGGGCGTCTACACCGATCTCGCGAAATGGGCGAAGGCGCGCGGCAATACGCATCTGCGCGTCGACGGCGAATTCGTGCCGGTCGACCCGTGGCCGAAGCTCGACCGCTTCCGCGAACACACGATCGAACTGCCGGTGGCAGATCTCATCGTCTCGGCGGATCACGAGGCGCAACTGCGCCGCGCGCTCGACGACACGCTCGAAGCCGGCAAGGGCGTGATCCATCTGCTCGCGCCGCTCGACGGCCTGCACGCCGCGATGAACGGCAACGGCAAGGGCGCGACCGGGTATGCCGGCACAGTGAAGGTGCTGTCGGTGAAGCGCGCGTGCCCGGTGTGCGGCACGAGCTATCCGGAACTCGATCCGCGGATGTTCTCGTACAACAGCAAGCACGGCTGGTGTACGACCTGCGTCGGCACGGGCCTCGCGCTCACGCGCGAACAGCGCGCCGCGTACGACGACACTGTGATCGTCGACGACAATCGCGGTCGCGAGCAGAGCCTGCCTTCGGAAGAGCAGGAACCGGAAGGCGTGGGCGACGAGCCGTGCCCGGATTGCAGCGGCACGCGGCTGAACCCGGTCGCGCGCGCGGTGACGTTCGACGGACAACCGATTGTCGACGTCGCGCGGTGGACGGTGTCGCAGACACGCCAGTGGGTCGATTCGCTCGAACTCACCGGACGCGATGCCGGTATCGCGCGCGATGTCGTGAGCGAGATCGGCAGCCGGTTGCAGTTTCTGGAGGAAGTCGGGCTCGGCTATCTGAGCCTCGATCGTGCGGCGCCGAGCCTGTCGGGCGGCGAGGCACAACGCATCCGGCTCGCGGCGCAACTCGGCAGCAACCTGCAGGGCGTCTGCTACGTGCTGGATGAACCGACCATCGGGCTGCATCCGCGCGACAACCAGATCCTGCTGAACGCGCTGCGCAAGCTCGGGGAGAAGGGCAACACGCTGGTCGTCGTCGAACACGACGAAGATACGATCCGGCGCGCCGATCACATCATCGATATCGGTCCGGGCGCGGGCAAGCGCGGCGGCAATCTCGTCGCGCAGGGCAGCGTGAAGGACCTCGCGGCGCAGGCCGGGTCGCTGACCGGGCAGTTTCTCGCGAACCCGATCACGCATCCGTTGCAGCCGCGCCGGCCGGTGTCACCGGTTGCGTCGGCGCGCAGGAACGCCGCGGCCGTGCCGGAGAACTGGCTGACGGTCCACGGCGGCAAGCTGCACAACCTGCGTGACGTGACGGTCGGCATTCCGCTCGCGCGGCTCGTCGCCGTGACGGGCGTGAGCGGCTCCGGCAAATCGACGCTCGCGCGCGACGTGCTGATGGCGAACATGCTCGATGCGGTGGGCCGCTCGGTGCTGTCTTCGCCGGCCACGAAGCGCGCGCGCAAGGTCGCACAGGCCGACGCGCCCGCGGCGAAGCAGTCGCGTTCCAGCGTGCTTGCCCGCAGCGCGCCACGCCCCGTGTTGAACGTGACGCATGCGTGGCAAGGCTGCGAATCGATGACCGGCTGGGAAACGATCGACCGCGTGCTCGAAGTCGACCAGACGCCGATCGGCAAGACGCCGCGTTCGTGTCCCGCGACGTACATCGGCGTGTGGGACGCGATCCGCCGCCTCTTCGCCGACACGCTCGAGGCGCGGGCGCGCGGTTATAGCGCTTCACGCTTCTCGTTCAACACGGGCGACGGCCGTTGCCCGGCGTGCGAGGGCCAGGGCGTGCGCACGATCGGCATGAGCTTTTTGCCGGACGTGAAGGTGCTGTGCGACGTCTGTCACGGCCAGCGCTTCAATCCCGAGACGCTCGCGGTGACGTGGCGCGGCAGGAACATTGGCGACGTGCTGACGATGGAGATCGACGAAGCCGTCGAGTTCTTCGCGCCGCTGTCGAACATCGCGCATCCGTTGCAACTGATGAAG
Organism: Paraburkholderia sartisoli; assembly: GCF_900107685.1. Classification (GTDB taxonomy): domain Bacteria; phylum Pseudomonadota; class Gammaproteobacteria; order Burkholderiales; family Burkholderiaceae; genus Paraburkholderia; species Paraburkholderia sartisoli. The sequence continues at coordinate 1,186,676 of NZ_FNRQ01000001.1, forward strand.
GACGTGGGGCTCGGCTATCTCACGCTCGGCCAGCCATCGCCGACGCTCTCTGGCGGCGAGGCGCAGCGCATCAAGCTCGTCACCGAGCTGAGCAAGGTGCGCGACGACATCACGCGTCGCGGGCAGAAAGCGCCGCATACGCTGTACGTGCTCGATGAACCGACCGTCGGCCTGCATATGGCCGACGTCGCGAAGCTGATCCGCGTGCTGCACCGGCTCGTCGACGCGGGCCATAGCGTGGTGGTGATCGAACACGATCTCGACGTGATCGCCGAAGCCGACTGGATCATCGACCTTGGGCCGGAAGGCGGCGTGGGCGGCGGCACGATTGTCGCGGCGACGTCTCCGGAAGGGCTCGTGCAGGTGAAGGCGAGCCACACGGGTCGTGCGCTCGCGCCGGTGCTCGCGCGCGAGCGCAATGACGACGCGGTTGCGCCTCTTGAGCAGGGCGTGGCGAAGACCGGATAACTGGGGGAGCGTGCGAGGCCGCGCAGGGGGGGCGGCCGTGTGGTTTTAACGCGGCTGTGTCGTGCCGCATCGGGGCCGCATGCGTGAAGCATGCGGCCCCGATGTGAGGGTCGGCCGGGGCTCGTGAAAAATTCGCTACATCTCGGCCTGCAAAATTGAATTGAAAAGCAATTCAGGCTCGTAAAGCCTGTATGAAGCGACGAAGCTTACCTCAGCTTCTACGCAGCCTGATCACGAGGGCGGGCACGGAGAGGGTTCGTTGGCGGGATAAGAGGGCGAATGGCGTACCAGATAAACGCTGGCACCTCACGCACAACCGAATAGATATCCCTCACTTCCCAGAACCGGGGATACGCGCCGCTGACTTCGCTCACTCCATAGCGTTTGAGCGCGAGCATCGCTCTCGGAAGGTGAAAATACTGCGTCACGACGATTGCGCTCGATAGCCGCTGCTTCCGCATGGCATCGCTTGCGTCGCGCGCTGTAGACCAGGTGTCGTTTCCCGCACTGTCGACCAGGATGTGATCGGTGGGGATGCCACGCCTCACGAGATAAGCGCGCATCGCAGCAGCCTCGTCAGTACCGGACGCGTCGACGCCACCACTCACGAGGACGACACGACATTGCCGCTGTTCGTAACACGTGTACGCTCGATCCAGTCTTGCGGTCAGCCGCGGTGACAGACTACCATCGCGATGCACCGTGTTTCCCAACACCACCGCGACATCTGCTAACCGTGCTCGCGTGAGCAAGCCAGCAGAAGCAAGTACTGCACTCGCAAGCAACCATAGACAAGCAATGGTTATCAAGATTCTCGTCAGCATCTGTTTCCTAATCGTACTCGCGTGGGGCATCGCAACAACAAGTCTACCGGGCACACCGAAAGCCATGCCGTGTACACAGGAGTGGTTTTCATATGTGGACAAGAATTACTTTGAGATTTCGGATGGCGAAGGACATGGCCCCGATCTGGGCAGCGGTGAATGGCTCGGCGTGGTGGAGGCAAAAGCCGGGCTACCCGTAGAAAATCTCCTTCCGCCGCAGCAGCGCTGCCAGTTGATTCAGGATCAGTTCAGGCGCCATACGTACATCATCAACAGGCCGCTGGGCTGGTCTATTTCATTTTGACGGCGCACCAAGGCTGAATCTGGCTCTCATGTCCTTGACAATCTGCATGCCATATTTACCGGGACATGCACGTCCCTCGTGATTTGGGGCAAGGCGCTGATATTCACGATGCCCACCCACCGCTGTGATGTCAAAGAATTCCTTCAACGTCGCTATTAACGCTGACAGGGCATCAATTTGTGCCTGTGTGGGCATCGCATGGTCGAAAGCCACGGCATCGCGCGCGATGTTTAACGAACCCTTGAGTTTCTGCCACAGGGATTTGCGGCTGTATTCCTGCTGCCAGGCTTCGCCTGCCTCGGCCAGATTTTCAAGCAGGACGATACCGAGTTTGCCCGTATTGTCACCGAGTACGTGAGATCCTATAAAGCGGATGTCGCGTGCCTCGATAATTTCGCCTGGACACGAGACGGCGTAGTGATAGCCGACGTCGTAAAATTTCTGCGTCGCCATGTCGTAATCCTGCACCTTTTTCATCTGCTCAATCGAGCCCTGTGCATTAACGGCACACGAATAGCTGTGTCCGGCATGGTGAATTACGATATCGCGATAGTTCCAGTTTGATGCCGTCATACCTTGCGTGGGTGGTTTTGCCTCCCATGACGATCTCTCCAGCACCCTATAGCCTCTTGCCTTCAGTCGCGTAATGATGGCCTGCCTGGTTGCTGCGCGATCATCAACAAAAATCGATACCGCATCGTTCCTGCTACTGTCCAGTGACGTATGCGCGGACGTCCAATGCACGATGTCGTAATCTGCCACGGGTCAAGCTCCTTGACGGGGTTTGAGGGTGCGCCTGGGAGAGGAAAAGACGACGTGAATACTGACTGGCTGCTCGCTGCTGGTTGTGATCTTTGCATAGCCTTCGGCATCTGTTTTTCCCGACTGCCTGGCACCTCCGACATCGGCTACAAAATCACGATGGGCCAGTCGTTGTCCGGTCGTGCTATTCCGAACATAGAACCAGCGAACATATTGGGGCGATGATGCAGGCGCTGCACTGCGCCTTGCAGGTTCATCATTGTCAGTCCGCCATCGATTCGCGATATTGCTTTCCAGATGGTCCTCAAACATCCTCTTCTGTGATGCCCTCATGCGAGGAGGCGGCTCGCACCCGCACACGCAAATGTCGTTATCCAGCGCCATCTGTTTGCCCATGGAGATATCGGGATAGCGCGGCCCCTGGCCGACAATCACGCCTGTCCGTTTGCATGCTGGACAAACGACCTTCGCGCCCAGGAATGTCAGCGGAACGCCGTCAAGGGTATCGTCCGGGATCCCCTCGATCACGATGCCGCCACTGGTCGACTTGTCGTTCTCTCTCAGGTTGTATCGTCTCATGGCCGTTAAACCTCCTTGCTCCGCAAGCCAGTGGGAATGCCGCGCGCACCTTACCCAATCACCCGCATGTCATCGGGCCTCGTGGCAGATCGATAAATCAGACGCCTGGGGATTTGCGCCAGATGCGTATGACGAGAGTGTGCATATCTATCGTCGTCGCGGTCTGCGCCAGATCAATGAGTAAGGAGAACGGAGATCGTGTGATGTGCATCTGCAACGTGACTCGATCACTAACAGATTGCCCGCACTCGAAGGCAGTCGGTCAGCACGCGGCGTGAGCGGCTGGATTTTTCGGCAGCTCGCTCGTTTCGCTCTCAGCAGGCATCGCGCCGAACTGATCCGGTTGTTCCAGTGTGCGATGGACGAACGGACCCGCCACCGCGATGCCGCGCTGCAGGCGCTGGACACCGGTCGGCACGATTGCCAATGGTTTCGAATGGCTGGGCGCTTCTCGCAGCGCAGTGTCTGCGTTTTCTGCCGGATTTCGGCTACGCGACCGGCCTGCGCGCAGGCGATCTGGTCGGCGTCACACCTGGCGGCATCGTAACCGGCACACGCGGCGCGCACTGGCTTCACCTCACCGGCAAAGGCGCGAAGGCCAGCAGGGAGATGCTGCGGATTTTTACCGAATCCTGGCCAGGCGCCGATATGTTTTACAGCGCACTTTCTTTCGTCGCCGCGATCTGCTTGCGCCAGCTGTCGAGGATGGTATCCGCGAGATGGTTGTAGTCGTGGCCGAAGTGATGCCCGCCGGGCGTGCGTATGACGCTCGCGCCAGTTTTGACGAGCGCCGGGCACAGCGTGTCCGTTTCGTCCTCGCCGTAGATGCACTGCACGATCGCGGGCGGCACCTTCACGACTTCCGGCATCGCGGGCAGCGCCTCGCTGCTGGCCGGCATGCCGAGCCAGCCGGTCACGCGGATCTGGAAGTCGGCGTCGTGCGCGAAGCCGAGCAGCGCCATCTGCGAGACCTTCGCGCGCAGCGGTTCGGGCAGGCGGTTGTACGCGAACGGCATCACGTCCGCGCCGAACGAATAGCCGATCAACGCGACGTGTCGGGTATGCCAGCGCGCGCCGTACGTCTCCATGATGCGCGCGAGATCGTGGCTCGTCTGCTCCGGCGACTTCGTGCTCCAGAAGTAGCGCAGCGAGTCCACGCCCACCACCGAAATGTTTTTCTTTTGCAGCGCCTCGGCGATGGTCTTGTCGAGATCGCGCCAGCCGCCATCGCCGGAAATCACGATCGCGAGCATGTCGGTCGGATGGGCGGCGGGCAATTCGATCAGCGGCAGGTCGGACACGTCCTGCTCGCCCGCTTCATGCACATGCAGATGCGGCGTGACGAGCGCGACCATCGCGTCAGCCGTCGACGTGTTCGCCGCGAGTCGCCGCACCGGCACTGGCTTGCCGCCGATGGGCGCGGGCGCGTCGACGGCGGCCGTCGTGGTCGCCGCGACTTCGACGAAGCCGGGCAGGCCGTTGCCGCGGCTGATCGTCGGATCGGCTGGGCACGGGTTGAAGCGCGCGTCGAGCTTCGCATCCGGATCGACCGATGCCGCACCGGAGAGCGTGTTCGAAGGCGCCGTGGAGATCATCCGCGTGGCCAGCGTGCCGCCTTCGCCGGTGCCCGCGACGACCGGCAGGAAGTAGTGGCTCAGCTGCGCTTCGCGCTGCAACTGGTGGCTGATGTTCTCGACGTCGCCCACCAGGTTGTGGCAGGTCTCCGGCTGCGGCGCGGCGCTCGCGACGTAGCGCGACGTGTCGACGCCGACGACCATCGCGCCGTCTTTCGCGAGCGCGTCGGCGGCCTGCTGGTCGCTGGCGCGCCAGCCGCCAGCCCGCGAAAACAGCACGACGAAGCCGCGCATCGCGCCGGCGGGACGCGTGACCGTGACGTTGCCAAAACGGCCGCCGGAGACGGTGGTGACCGGCGCGGCGACGGTGCGGGCGGCAGGGGCCGCAGGAGCATTGGCGGCGGCCGCATCGGACGATACGGCGGCAAAAAGGCCCGAGGACAATCCCAGGGCCAGGGTGATGCTCAATAGTTTCATGAACGCCAGCCTTCGGCGAGAAGTGAGAGATCGGCGAGGGTCAGCACGACGCCGACCGAACCGGATGCCGCGAGATAGCGCGGCTCCCAGGTCGGCTGGAATTTGCTCTTGAAGCCCCGCAGACCGCGGAAGTTATAGAAGCGGCACCCGAAACGCCACATCAGACTGGCGAGACGGTGCCACGGTGAAGCGAGCGGCGTCGCGTTCATGCCCGACAGCGGCGCCATGCCGAGGCTCAGGCTGCGGAAGTTTTCCTGCTTCAGGTGCAGCGCGAGCTTGGTGAACAGATACTCCATCGCATACGGCGACGCATCCGGCGCGTGGCGCATCACGCCGACGGTCGCATCCAGGTTCAGGTCGGTCGTCATGAACGTGACGAACGCGACCGGCGTACCCTGCTGGCGAACCAGCATCACGGATTGCGCAGCGAGGTAGTCGTCGGTGAAGGCGGCCACCGAAAAGCTCTTTTCCTTCGCGGAACGGCTGTCGAGCCACGCGTCGGAGATGCCGCGCAGCGTCGGCAGCAGGCCGGGGACGTGCGGCGGTTCATACATCTCGACGGTCAGGCCGTCGCGCTCGCCGCGCTTGAGCGCATAGCGCAGGTGCGTGCGATGCGAGCCAGCGAGCTCGAAGTCGCTCAGCACGATGCGCGCCTCTTCGCCGAGCTTCATCAGCGAAAGGCCGGCGTCGAGATAGAGCGGCAGGGCGTCGGCGCGCACCTGGTAGAACGCGGCGCGTCCGCCGTGCGCATGCGCGAGCGCCATGAATTCGCCGATCAGCTCGACCCATTCCTCGCGCGGTCCGACCGGATCGTACAGCGCGGCCCACGTGCGGCCGCGCTTCGCGTACATCAGGAACGCCTCGCGCGACTTCGAGAACAGGAAACTCTTGTCGCCCATCAGCGCGAGACCGGCGTCGCTGCGCTCCTGCGCGCGAACGATCTTCGCGGCGTCGACGAGGTCGGCCGCGGGCGGTTTCACGAAGCGTCCCGCAGCCGGACGCAGCAGCTGCCAGAACGCGATGAACATCGCGAAGAGACACGCGCCGAGCGTCGCGCGCAGCGCGCGCGGGGCGCGTTCGTCGAACGCGAAATCCCACCAGAGGTCGCGGCTGTACTGCACGTCGCGAAACGCGAAGAACAGCACCCACGAAGCGACGATCATCACGATGCCGACCGACACGAGCCAGGTCGCCGTGAAGCGCTCGCCGAAGAGCGACGACGAACGGTTGAAGCGGCCGCGCGTCGTGGCGAGCAGCACGATCAGCACGCTCAGCACGCCGGCTTCGACGAACGCGAGACCCTTGGTCAGCGAAAGCGCGAGGCTTGCGAGCGCGAGCAGCATCGTGAGCCACCATGCGGCGTCGAGCCGGCGCAGCAGCCCGCGCGCGACGAACAGCAGCAGCACGCCGAGCAGGCTCGCGAGCAGTTGCGAGCCTTCGAGCACCCACAGCGGCAGCACGGTTTGCAGCAGCGCGAGGCGGCGCGCGAACGCGGGCGTCGCGCCGGAAATCACCAGCATCCCGCCGACCGCGAACGTGAGGACGCTCAGAAAGAGCGGCGCAAGCTGCGTGATGTGCTGCGAGTTGCGCGAGGCAAAGCGCGCCTTGAGCGCCTGGCCTTCGAAACCGGCGAGCAGCGCCGACGACAGCAGCAGCGGCACGCCGAAGTAGATCACGCGATAGGCGAGCAGCGCCGCGACCATCGCGGGCGTCGGCATGGTGCCGCCGAGCGCGAACACCATCGATGCCTCGAACACGCCGAGACCGCCCGGCGTGTGGCCGATCATGCCGAGCAGCATCGCCACCGAGAAAATCGCGATGAAGTGCGCAAAGCCGATGTGCGTCTGCGGCAGCAGGGCCCACAGCGCGATGCTGGCGGCGGCGACATCGGCGGCCGCGAGTGCGAGCTGCGCGACGAGATCGCGGCGCGCGGGCACGTCGAGCGTGAGCGGGCCGAGCTGGACCTGACGCGCAACCGGCGGGCACAGCGCGATCAGCGCCGCGAAGAGCGCGACGATGACGAGGCCGGTGCAGACCAGCAGCGTCGGCGAAAGATGCGTCATGCGGCTCATCGATCCGGCGGCGTACAGCATGCCGAGACCCGAAAGCAGCACGAGCGCGAGGCCGAGCGTGACGCTCGTGAACAGGGTGATGCGGCCGACCTGCGCGGGCTTGATGCCTTCGGCGCCGTAGATGCGGATGCGCACGGCGCCGCCCGTCAGCGCGCCAAAACCGGTGGCGTTGCCGAGCGCGGACGCCACCGTCGCGCCGATCCACAGCACCGGGCGCGACACGCGTGCGCCGATCGAGCGCAGCCCGACCGCGTCGCGGGCGACGAGCACGACGTAGCTGGCGGCGGTCGCGGCGAGCGACGTGACGAGCGCCTGCGGCGGCAAATGACGCAGGCTGCGGACGACGGAGTGATAGTCGATGGTTTTCGACAGATGCTGGAAAACCAGCAGGACGATCGCGCAGACCACCAGCGCAAGGGCGGGAACGGCGACGTGACGTAGCGGAAGGGAGGTCAGGCGCCCGATCCAGACCGGGCCGGGCGCGCGCGGGAAGCGACTGAAAACGCGGTTGAAGAAGCGGTCGAAGAAGCCCGGTTTCGCTTGATGCACCGTATCGGTGCGTGCCGACACTTTATTTGAACCGATACTGCTCACTTGCCCGCCCCGTTGAAAGCCATGCGTACTATAACGGTCAGGCAGTCAGAAAGTTGACGTGGTCCGGGTCAATCTGGTGCAAATATGCATTAAATGCGGGAAAAGCAGCGGGGGTGCCCGCCCTGCGGGCGCCCTCAGTCGCCTATCCGTGCTGTTCGAGGTGCCGCTGGATGTCCTTTGGGGCCAGCTTGGAGAGGTCGCCGGATATTTCGTCGAAGACGAGTTTGCGCGTCTCGTCGGTCATGTGCCGGCGCACGAGGCCGAGAAACCGGGGCTCGATCGCAAGGCGCAGCCGCTGGAAGCGCTGCTGCAGACGTCCCTGGTCCAGATAATCGACGAGCATGCGGGCGAACTGGTCGCGCGCGGTGTCGTCGGCGCTGTTCTGGGCGGGTTTCGCGTTCTGGCCGGGTTCGCCGTTGCGCAACGACGGGTCGCGCGTGCGGGCCTGCGGGTCGGTAAAGCCTTCGATTTCACGCAGGTCGAGCTTGAGCCCGCTGGCTTCGAAAATACGGGCGCGATTGCCGTCCGCGACGACAACCCAGGAAGTCGTGGTCATGCTTTCCTCCTTTCAGGAACGTGAGGGCGCACGAGGAACAATAGCGCTCCAGAAGCATGCCTGCCGGGTTTTCGCCATGGGCCGACCTGCGGCGGGGCGCAGCGCGGTGCGCCCCGCGGGCGAATGAAGCGTCCGCTTCAATGCGGGCATGCACGCGTCACCCGTCCCGCGCGGCGACGGTCGTCGAGGGGCGACGTCTTTCGCCAGCGCCCGTTTTCTATTCCGTGTGTACGCTCCTCGCGCCGCAGGCGCGAATCACCAGCGCGACGACCTGCTCGGTCGCTTCATCGAATGCCTTTCTGGACAGCGCGCGTTTGCCCGCCAGCGCTTCGATCTGCGCATCGAAATCCGCGTAATGCTGGGTCATCGCCCAGATCATGAAGAGGAACGCGCGCGCATCGATGGGGGCAAGCAGCCCGCGCGCGATCCAGTCGTTGATCACGACGACGCGCGTTTCCATCCACGGCTTCACGCGGCCCGACAGGATGTCCTGCATGTGCGTCGCGCCGCGAATGATTTCGTTCGCCCATACCTTCGACGCGAGCGGACGGCGTCGCGACAGTTCCATCTTCGCGCGCACGTAACCGCTGATGGCTTCCACCGGATCGTCGCTGCTGTCGAACGTGTCGGCGGCGCGGTACCACTCCTCGAAGATGTCGTCGAGCACGCGCCGGTAGAGCGCGAGCTTGGTCGGGAAGTAGTAGTGCAGGTTCGCCTTGGGCAGGCCGGCGCGTTCCGCGATCATCGCCGTGCTCGTGCCTTCAAGACCGCGCTCGGCAAAAACGGCTTCGGCGCAGGCCAGCAGATGCGCCTCGTTCGTGTTGCGGATGTGTGCCTTGCGCCGCCGCATTGGCTTCGCTGTTTCTGCGTTTTCGACGGTCATCGCCGGCGCATCGTCGCTTTTCATCATGGCCTCGTCTGGCGCGCTTGCCGCGTCACGCCTCATTGCGCGCCTCATTGTAGTCGGAATGTGTCGTGCCGTACCCCTGCGAGCGACGTGCATCACGTCATGGTGCAGCGCAATGGCACGCTTTTCGCTCAGAGAGAAGTCATTGAAATATAGCTGGTAATCGTCTACAACCTGTCCAACTGGACAGGATTGGACGAGCAGGGAAAACACGTAAACAGCGGCGCGCGGAAGATGCACCGCACACGGGCGCGATGCCCCGTGATGTCCCGTGATGTGCCGGCGATGCACCGCGTTTGCGTACGAAACCGTGCTTTTGAATGACCAGATTCGCAGAGGAGACAGACTGATGAACGCAGTGACGGAAACAGGGCTCGACGTGTCGATCAAGGTGAACGGTCAGCGTCTTTGGGACAGCCTCATGTCGATGGCGAAGATCGGCGCGACGCCTAAAGGCGGCGTCTGCCGTCTTGCGCTGACGGACCTCGACCGGGAAGGGCGCGACCTGATCGTGAGCTGGGCAAAGGAGGCGGGTTGCACGGTGAGCGTCGACCAGATGGGCAACGTGTTCATGCGGCGCGCGGGACGCAACCCGTCGGCGCTGCCGGTGATGACGGGCTCGCACGCGGATTCGCAGCCGACGGGCGGCCGCTTCGACGGCATCTACGGTGTGCTCGGCGGCCTCGAAGTGATCCGCAGCCTGAACGACCATGGCATCGAGACCGAGCATCCGGTCGAAGTCGTGATCTGGACCAACGAGGAAGGCTCGCGCTTCGCGCCGGCGATGGTGGCATCGGGTGTGTTCGCGGGCGTCTTCACGCTCGACTATGGGCTGTCGCGCAAGGACGTCGACGGCAAGACGATCGGCGAGGAACTCAGGCGCATCGGCTATGCGGGTGACGTGCCGTGCGGCGGCCGGCCGATTCACGCCGCGTTCGAACTGCACATCGAGCAGGGCCCGATACTCGAGGCGGAACACAAGACGATTGGCGTCGTGACCGACGCGCAGGGCCAGCGCTGGTACGAGATCGTGCTGACCGGGCAGGAGGCGCATGCGGGTCCGACGCCGATGCCGCGCCGGCGCGACGCGTTGCTGGGCGCCTCGCGCGTGGTGGACCTCGTGAACCGGGTCGGGCTGAACCATGCACCCTTCGGCTGCGCGACGGTCGGCATGATGCAGGTCTATCCGAACTCGCGCAACGTGATTCCCGGCCGCGTGTTTTTCACCGTCGATTTTCGTCATCCGGACGATGCCGTGCTTGCACGGATGGATGCGGAACTGCGTGAGGGCGTCGCGCGCATCGCGGGCGAAATCGGCCTTGAAACGCAGCTCGAACAGATTTTCTACTACAAGCCGGTCGCCTTCGACGCAGCCTGCGTGAAGTCGGTGCGCGCGGCGGCCGAACGCTTCGGCTATCCGCACCGCGACATCGTGTCGGGCGCGGGCCATGACGCGTGCTACCTGTCGCAGGTCGCGCCGACTTCGATGGTGTTCGTGCCGTGTGTCGACGGCATCAGCCACAACGAGATCGAGGACGCGACGATCGAATGGATCGAAGCGGGTGCGAACGTGCTGCTGCACGCGATGCTCGAGCGCGCGTGCGAGCCTGCATCGTAGCTTCTTCTGGTCTTCATTGACAGACGCTCCTTGAAGGTTGTTTCCTGATTTCGACGCTGGCTTCGCCAAAGGCGAAGCCAGCGGGTTCGTGTTGTTTCTCTTGCTGAAGGAACGCGCATGGCTACGAAGGAAACCGGCGATATCGCCGCAGGCCGACTACAGGCCGACCAGCTCGCGTGTCAGTTCACCGACGTCGCTCCGTTGCTTGAACCCGCCGCCGCGGCGATCGCCGCGAGCCGCTGCCACTACTGCTACGACGCGCCGTGCGTGAACGCGTGTCCGACGCAAATCGATATTCCCGGCTTTATCCGCAAGATCGGCAACGGCAACCTTAAAGGTGCCGCGGTCGACATTCTTTCCGCGAATCCTCTAGGCGGCATGTGCGCGCGCGTGTGCCCGACGGAAATCCTGTGTGAAGGCGCATGCGTGCGCAACCATCAGGATGAACAGCCCGTCGCGATCGGCGCGTTGCAACGCCATGCAACCGACTGGGCGATGGCGCGCGATCTCAAGCTGTTCACCCGCGCGGCGGAAACCGGCCGGCATGTGGCGGTCGTCGGCGCGGGCCCGGCGGGTCTCGCGTGTGCGCACCGGCTCGCGCTCGACGGTCATCGCGTGACACTGTTCGACACGCATCCCAGGGCGGGCGGTCTGAACGAATACGGGATTGCCGCGTACAAAACCGTCGATGAATTCGCGCAACGTGAGGTCGACTCGCTGCTGTCGGTGGGCGGCATCGAACTGAAGACGGGTGTCGCGCTGGGCCGCGACGTGACGCTCGATGCGCTTCGCCAGCAGCACGACGCCGTGTTTCTCGCGGTGGGTCTCGCGGGCGTGAAGGCGTTGCGAATCGAAGGCGAGGCGCTCGGCGGCGTGGAAAACGCGGTCGATTTCATCGCGCGCCTGCGTCAGGCGGACGATCTGTCGACGCTGCCGGTAGGGCGTCGCGTGGTCGTGATCGGCGGTGGCAACACGGCGATCGACGCCGCGGTGCAAAGCCGCAAGCTCGGCGCCGAAAGCGTTTCGATGGTGTACCGGCGCGGCGTCGAGGCGATGGGCGCGACGTGGGCCGAACAGGAATTCGCGCAGACGCAGGGCGTCTCGATCGTGCTGTACGCGCAACCGGTCCGGTTGCTGGGTGACGGCAAAACGGTGACGGGCGTCGAATTCGAACGCACGCATGAAGAGGGTGGACGTCTCGCGGGCACCGGCGAGCGCTTCACGATTGCCGCCGACGTCGTACTGAAGGCCATCGGCCAGACGCTCGTCGCGACAGGGCTCGACGCCGACATCCTGACGACGGACGGCACGCGCATCGCCGTCGATGACGAACGGCGTACGTCGCTCGACAACGTCTGGGCCGGCGGTGACTGTGCGGCCACCGGTCTCGATCTGACCGTGCAGGCCGTGCAGGACGGCAAGCTCGCGGCGGCCTCGATCAGCCGCGTGTTCGCCCGCACCGCGAAGCGCGCGGCGTAACGGACATAACGGACGTAGCAGCACGTTGTACGGAAAGCGCGGGCCTCGACGCCACGCGCAGCGATAAAAAACGAATCACCCCACGGAGCCAGACATGGCCGATCTTCGTTGCACCATCGCCGGCATCACGTCGCCGAATCCTTTCTGGCTGGCCTCCGCGCCGCCCACCGACAAGGCTTATAACGTCAATCGCGCATTCGAGGCGGGCTGGGGCGGCGTCGTATGGAAGACGCTTGGCCTCGACCCGCACGTCGTCAACGTGAGCTCGCGCTATGGCGCGGTGCAGTGGAACGGCCAGCGCATCGCGGGCCTGAACAACATCGAACTGATCACCGACCGTCCGCTCGACGAGAATCTGCGCGAGATCGCGCAGGTCAAGCGCGACTGGCCCGACCGCGCGATGATCGTCTCGCTGATGGTGCCGTGCAACGAGCGCGACTGGAAATGGATCCTGCCGCTCGTCGAGGATACCGGCGCCGATGCGGTCGAACTGAACTTCGGCTGCCCGCACGGCATGAGCGAGCGCGGCATGGGCGCGGCGGTCGGGCAGGTGCCCGAATACATCGAGATGGTCACGCGCTGGGTGAAGGAAGGCTCGCGCCTGCCGTGCCTCGTGAAGCTCACGCCGAACATCACCGACATCCGCCTCGGTTCGCGCGCCGCATACAAGGGCGGCGCCGATGGCGTGTCGCTCATCAACACGATCAACTCGATCGTCGCCGTCGATCTCGACGCGATGGCGCCCATGCCGACCGTCGACGGCAAAGGTACGCACGGCGGCTACTGCGGTCCGGCGGTCAAGCCGATCGCGCTGAACATGGTCGCTGAAATCGCGCGCGACGCGGAAACGCCGGGCCTGCCGATTTCGGGCATCGGCGGCATCACGACATGGCGCGACGCGGCCGAGTTCATGGTGCTGGGCGCGGGCAGCGTGCAGGTATGCACCGCCGCGATGCACTACGGTTTCCGGATCGTCTCCGACATGGCGGACGGGCTCTCGAACTGGATGGACGAAAAAGGCTACGCGACGCTCGACGAGATTCGCGGACGCGCCGTGCCGAACGTCACCGACTGGAAATTCCTGAACCTGAGCTACGACATCAAGGCGCGCATCGACCAGGACAAGTGCATCCAGTGCGGCCTGTGCCACATCGCGTGCGAAGACACCGCGCACCAGGCCATCCTGCGCGAGAAAGACGGCGTGCGTCATTTCGAAGTGGTCGATTCGCAATGCGTCGGGTGCAATCTTTGCATGCATGTGTGCCCGGTCGACCAGTGCATCACGATGGAGCGCGTCGACGCGGGTGCGTATTCGAACTGGACGACGCATCCGAACAATCCTGCCGCGGTGAACGCCAGCGCCGCGACGCAGGAATCCGAAGCACCAGCATCCGCACATGCGGTCTGATGATTGACATGAGCGCTGGACGCATCGCACCGCATGACGATGCGCCAGCTTTTCGACAATGGGAGCGTGCTTGATGAACCAGTCCGTGGGAACCAGCGATTCGCTACTGCAACCGTCGGCGCGCAACAGCGCGCTCTATAACGACGATCTCGCGCCGACCGGCAAATCGCAGCGCACGTGGAAGTGGTATCACTTCGCGGCGCTGTGGGTCGGCATGGTGATGAACATCGCGTCGTACATGCTCGCGGCCGGCTTGACGGAGCAGGGCATGTCGCCCTGGCAGGCCGTCTCGACGGTGCTGCTCGGCAACCTGATCGTGCTGGTGCCGATGCTGCTGATCGGTCACGCCGGCGCGAAGCACGGCATTCCGTATGCGGTGCTGGTGCGCTCGTCGTTCGGCACGCAGGGCGCGAAACTCCCGGCGCTCCTGCGCGCGATCGTCGCGTGCGGCTGGTATGGCATCCAGACGTGGCTCGGCGGCAGCGCGATCTACGTGCTGCTCAACATTCTCACCGGCAATGCGCTGCACGGCACGCCGCTTCCGTTCCTCGACATTTCGATCGGCCAGGCGGCGTGCTTTCTCGCGTTCTGGGCGTTGCAGATCTACTTCATCGTCAACGGCACCGATTCGATCCGCTGGCTGGAAAGCTGGTCGGCGCCGATCAAGGTGGTGATGTGCATTGCGCTGGTGTGGTGGGCGACGTCGAAAGCGGGCGGAGTGGGGTCGATGCTCTCGACGCCTTCGCAGTTCGTCGCCGGCGGCAAGAAGGAAGGCCTCTTCTGGGTCACGTTCTGGCCGGGCCTCACGGCGATGGTCGGTTTCTGGGCCACGCTCGCGCTGAATATCCCCGACTTCACGCGCTTTGCAAGGACGCAGCGCGACCAGATGGTCGGCCAGGCGATCGGCCTGCCGGTGCCGATGGCGCTGCTGTCGGTGATCTCGGTGGTGGTCACCTCGGCCACCGTCGTGATCTATGGCAAGGCGATCTGGGACCCGATCGACCTGACGAGCCGCATGACGGGCGTCGGCGTCGGCATCGCGCTCATCATCCTGACGCTCGACACGATGTGCTGCAACCTCGCGGCGAATCTCGTCGGCCCGGCCTACGATTTTTCGAGCCTCTGGCCGAAGGGCATTTCGTACAAGGCGGGCGGCATGATTACCGCGACGATCGCCATCGTGATGATGCCATGGAAGATTCTCGCCACCACGCAGGGCTACATCTTCACGTGGCTCGTCGGCTATTCGGCGCTGCTCGGGCCGGTGGCCGGCATCATGATGGTCGACTATTTCCTGATTCGCGGCACGCGTCTCGACCATCATGAACTGTTCGACGAAAACGGCGAATACGCGTACACCGGTGGCTGGAACATCAAGGCGGTGGTCGCGCTGGTGATCGGCGTGCTGCCGAATCTGCCGGGCTTTCTGCACACGGCGTTTCCCGCGGCTTTTCCGAACGTGCCGGAGATGTTCAACACGCTCTATACGTATGCGTGGTTCGTGGGTCTCGCGCTCGCGGCCATCGTCTACGGCGTGTGGATGAAACTCGGCAAGCGCGCAAGCCCGCGTATCGCACGCGCGTGAGCGGGCAGTGACGTGAATGGAGATTGAGGGTTAACTGAAGGAGACGGCAGCATGGCAACCCTGATTCGTGGCGGGACGGTAGTCGACGCCAACCAGACTTATCGCGCCGACGTGCTGTGTCATGACAGCGCGGAAGGTGGCACGATCGCGCAGATCGGCGTCGATCTCACGGCTCCCGCCGGCGCGACGGTCATCGATGCCGGCGGGCAGTACGTGATGCCAGGCGGCATCGATCCGCACACGCACATGGAGCTGCCGTTCATGGGCACGACCGCCAGCGACGACTTCTATAGCGGCACGGCCGCCGGTCTCGCGGGCGGCACGACGAGCATCATCGACTTCGTGATTCCGTCGCCGCGTCAGCCGTTGATGGCGGCGTTCAACGAATGGCGCGGCTGGGCGGAGAAGGCCGCGTCCGACTACGCCTTTCACGTCGCGGTGACGTGGTGGGATGAGTCGGTGCATCGCGACATGGGCACGCTTGTACATGAGCACGGTGTGTCGAGCTTCAAGCACTTCATGGCCTACAAGAACGCGATCATGGCCGACGACGAAATCCTCGTGAACAGCTTCGCACGCGCGCTCGAACTCGGCGCGTTGCCGACCGTCCACGCGGAAAACGGCGAACTGGTGTTCCAGTTACAACGGCAGCTTCTGGCGCGCGGCTTCACGGGACCGGAGGCGCATCCGTTGTCGCGGCCGCCGGAAGTGGAGGGCGAGGCGGCCAATCGCGCGATCCGTATTGCCCAGGTGCTGGGCGTGCCGGTGTACATCGTTCACGTGTCGGCGAAAGACGCGCTCGACGCCGTGATCCGCGCGCACAGCGAGGGCCAGCGCGTGTTCGCCGAAGTGCTTGCCGGCCATCTCGTGATCGACGAATCGGTCTATCGCGACACCGACTGGGGACGCGCGGCCGCGCACGTGATGAGCCCGCCGTTTCGCTCGAAGGAGCATCGCGACGCGTTGTGGCGCGGCCTGCAGGGCGGCCATCTGCACACCACCGCGACGGATCACTGCGTGTTCTGCGCGTCGCAGAAAGCGATGGGACGCGAGGACTTCACGAAGATTCCGAACGGATGTGGCGGCGTCGAGGACCGCATGTCGATTCTCTGGCATCACGGCGTCAACACAGGACGCCTGACGCCGAACGAGTTCGTGCGCGTGACGTCGACCAACGCCGCGCAGATTTTCAACCTCTATCCCCGCAAGGGCGCGGTCGAAGTGGGTGCCGACGCGGACCTCGTCGTCTGGGACCCGCAGGCGACGCGCACGATCTCCGTCAAGACCCATCACCAGAACGTCGACTTCAACGTGTTCGAGGGGATGAACGTGCAGGGCGTGGCGACGCATACGCTCTCGCGCGGCCACGTGGCGTGGGCCAACGGCGACCTGCGGGCGCAGCGCGGCGCGGGGCGCTATCTGAAGCGGCCGCCGAACCCGGCGTATTTCGAGGCGATCCGGGTCGCCAACCGCCTGAAGGCCGTGGAGCCGGTCGCGCGTTGAGCGTGCACGATGCGCGGCCGTGAAAACCGGATGTCCATTCAAGGCATCCGGTTTTTTTCATGTGCGTGGAAGACCTGTTACAGCACCGCGCCTTCTGGCGCGAGCGTCCTGATCAGCAGGGCGGCGATCGCCTCGATGCCGTCGCGGTCTTCTACGGTGAAACGGCCGGGTAGCGGGCTGTCGATATCGAGCACGCCAAGCACCGCGCCATCGGGCATGACGAGCGGCACGACCAGTTCCGAGCGCGATGCCGAATCGCACGCAATGTGGCCTGGAAACGCCTGAACGTCCGGTACGAGCTGGGTCTCGCGGGTTTGCGCGGCGGTGCCGCACACGCCGTGACCCATCGCGATGCGCACGCAGGCGGGCTTGCCCTGAAACGGCCCGACAACCAGTTCGCCCTCGACGAGAAAATAGAAGCCCGCCCAGTTCACGTCCGGCATCGCGTTGAAGAGCAGCGCGGAAAGATTCGCGGCATTGGCGACGAGATTCGTTTCGCCGGCAAGGAGCCCGCGCGCCTGCGCGGCCAGTTCGACGTAGAACTCGCGCCTGGGCAACGCGGCGGAGACGGTTCCCTGAAACATGATCGTGTGTCCTGCGTGGTGGGTGCATGAAAGGCGCCGGTGGCGGGCGCGAGGCCGCATTGGCGCGACCGGGTCCGTGATTTTCCCACCTTTGGCGCGATCCTGCCGCGCACGGCGACAGGGCTGCGCGTCGCACGGTTTTCGCGCCTGTAAGCATTCCGGGCGGCCCGCCACGCGTTTGTCCATCAACGCATACAATGTTCCGGCACGCCTTCACGCATTGGGGCGTCGTGACGTTTCGCGCGTTCCGGCTGCAGCGCGATCAACCGCACGTGCGACGCTCAAAAGGACGTTCATGGATCACCTCGAATCGCTGCGTGTCTTTTGCACCGTGGTCGAAGTCCGCAGTTTTACGCGTGCGGCGCAGGTTCACGGCCTGTCGACGCCGGCGGTTTCCCGCTCGGTGAGCGAACTCGAAACGCGCCTCGGCGTTCGCCTCTTTCATCGCTCGACGCGTCATATCTCCACAACCGAAGTCGCCGAACAGTTTTTCAAGGGCTGTTCGCGGCTCCTCGCGGAACTCGACGTGCTGGAGGCAGAGGCACGCCACGGCGTCAGCGAGCCGACGGGCGTGCTGAGAGTCGTGGCACACACGACGGTCACGGTGAATCTGCTGGTGCCGCTGATAGCCGGATTCAAGAAGGAATATCCGACGGTGCATCTCGATCTCACGCTAAGCGAGCGGCCCGTCGATCTGATCGAGGAAGGCTACGATCTCGGCATCCTGCTGCCGTTCATGCTGACGAGCGACCAGATGATCACGCGCCCGCTGACACGCATCGCGATCGTCGTGGTGACCTCACCCGAATATCTGACGACGCACCCGCGTCCCGATACCCCGGGCGATCTCGCGCGACACGGGTTCGTCGCGCTGTCGCCGTCGATTCAGGGTTTGCCGCTGCGCTTTCGGCGCGGCGGTGAGGAGACGTCGGTCGACCTGAACGTCGAGATATCGACGAACAATGCGACGCTGCGCAAGGAGATGGTGCTGAACGGCTTTGGGCTCGGCGCGTTGCCGCGCTCGCTGATCGAAAACGAACTGCGCGATGGCCGGCTCGTGCTGCTGCTGGAGAACTACGAACTGGTCGACAGCGACATCGAGTTGCGGCTCGCGTACAGCAACCGGAAGTTCATGCCGGCCAAGGTGCGCGCGTTCGTCGATTACGCGGCGGCGTTTTACGATGGTGCGGCGGGTGCCGCTGGTGCATCGGTTGCGCCCGAGGCGCCCGCCGCGTCCGCTGAAGACGCATCGCGCAGCGTGCCCGTGCGCTAGCCGTCCGGCAGCAGATCGCGAACGGCCGCGTGGGCGTTGCCCGCCAGCGTGGTGCTCATGCGCCACTCGCGTGTGCGCGAGCCGTGCATCCGCTTCCGGCCGCCGGTGTGCAATATGCAAACCCTTGCCGGCCTGACGGCTCGACGTGACGGGCAGAGACAGCGGTTCCGCCGTGAGCCGTTCGAGATTCAGCCGCTTCCGCGAACGATCCAAAGCTGCAGTAGTATTCTGCCGGCCGTGTGCTTCGGGGCGGGCGAGCAGTGCTTCGACCGGTATTCCGGAGTGAATTATCAGGACACTTCGGGTTTTCACTATTCGTGTTTCGTCATACGTTCCACTGCCAAAAAGACAAGACACTGGCACAATCTGCGGCTTCAAGGCGCCATGATCTCTTTATAACCAGAAGAAATATTGTTTGTCTTCGAAATGCTTTGTGGAAATAAAACCCGTTTGCTACAGTCCGCTGCGCGCTTCGGACCGGTAGCATGGCGAACACGCAACGCACACGCATGCCGGACAAACAACACCAAGAGGACTATGTGATGAAATCGATTCGCTCCATTCTGTTGATCGGCCTGTTGCAGGTCGCCGCCGCGACGTCGGCGTTCGCTGCCGACGATCTCGCGCAGATCAAGTCGGCCGGCGTTTTCAAGATCGGCACGGAAGGCACGTACGCACCGTTCACGTTCCATGACGCGTCGAACCAGCTGACGGGCTTCGACGTCGAGATCGGCCGCGCGATCGCGCAGCGTCTCGGCGTGAAGGCGGAGTTCGTCGAGGGCAAGTGGGACGGCCTGATCGCCGGCCTCGACGCGAACCGTTACGATGCCGTCATCAACGAAGTGTCGATCACCGACGCGCGCAAGGCGAAGTACGATTTCTCGAGCCCGTACATCACGTCGCACGCGGCGCTGATCGTGCGCTCGGACAACACGACCATCAAGACGTTCGACGACCTGAAGGGCAAAAAGTCGGCGAACACGCTGACCAGCAACTTCGGCAAGATCGCGCTCGCGCATGGCGCGGACGTGGTCGCCGTGCAGGGTTTCAACGAATCGGTCGATCTGCTGACGTCGGGCCGCGTCGATGCGACGGTGAACGACTCGCTGTCGTACCTCGACTTCAAGAAGCACAAGCCGGATGCGAAGGTGAAGATCGCCGCGCTGGATAACGCCGACAGCGACCAGTCGGGCGTGTTGATCCGCAAGGGCAATCCGGAACTGCAGGCCGCGATCAACAAGGCGCTCGCCGACATGAAGGCCGACGGAACCTACGACAAGATCTCGATCAAGTACTTCGGCAAGGACGTCTCGAAGTAATGTCCGGGAACCTTGGGAAGCGGGTCTGAATCATGCCGGCATGGCTGCATTTGATGGGCACGTCGCTCTGGCCCCTGCTGTACGCGGGGCTGGTGTTTACCGTGCCGCTCACGCTGATTTCCTTCGTGCTGGGTCTCGCGCTGGCGTTTGCCGTCGCGCTGATCCGGCTGTTCGGGCCGGCCTGGTCCGTCGCCGTCGTGCGGTTCTACGTCTGGCTGATTCGCGGCTCGCCGCTGCTCGTGCAGCTGTTCGTGATCTTCTACGGGCTGCCGAACGTCGGGATCGTGCTCGATCCGTTGACGGCGGCCATCATCGGTTTTTCGCTGAACGTCGGCGCCTACAATTCCGAGGTGATTCGCGGCGTCATCGAATCGATCCCGAAAGGACAGTGGGAAGCCGCGTATTCGATGGGGATGACGCGCGGCCAGGCGCTGCGTCGCGCGATCCTGCCGCAGGCGGCGCGCGTGGCGCTGCCGCCGCTGTCGAACTCGTTCATCGCGCTCGTGAAAGACACGTCGCTCGCCGCCGTGCTGACCGTGCCGGAGATTTTCCAGGCCGCGCAGCGCATCGCGTCGGTCACATATGAGCCGCTCATTCTGTATACGGAAGCGGCGTTGATCTATCTGGTGTTCAGTTCGGTGCTGTCGTCGGCGCAGGTCAGGCTCGAACGGCGCTTCGGGCGCCACGCGCTTTTCACGGGTGGCAACGGATGATCAAGCTTCAGAAAATCGAAAAGTATTTTGGCGATCACCGGGTGCTGAACGCGGTCGATCTCGCGCTCGCGCCGGGCAACGTCACGGCGCTGATCGGCCCGTCCGGCAGCGGCAAGAGCACGCTGCTGCGCTGCGTGAACCTGCTGGAGATTCCCGAAGCCGGCACGCTCGAACTCGGCGACCAGCGGCTCGAATTCAGCCGCACGGAGAAACCCTCGCGCGACGCGGTGCTCGCGATCCGCCGGCGCACCGGCATGGTGTTCCAGAATTTCCAGCTGTTTCCGCATCGCACGGTCATCGAAAACGTGATGGAAGGGCTCATCACCGTGCAGAAGTGGGACGTGGCGCGCGCACGCACGCGGGCGCACGAACTGCTGACGAAAGTCGGCATCGCCCACAAATCGGACGCGTGGCCCTCGACGCTCTCCGGTGGCCAGCAGCAGCGCGTCGCGATCGCGCGGGCGCTGGCGCCTTCACCGGACGTGCTGCTGTGCGACGAGCCGACCTCGGCGCTCGATCCGGGGCTGGCCGCGGAAGTCGTCGACGTGCTGCGCCAGCTTGCAAAGGAAGGCATGACGATGCTGATGGCCACGCACGACCTGCGGCTTGCCGCGTCGATCGCGCGTGACGTCGTGTTCCTGACCGACGGCGAGGTGGTCGAATCGGGCCCGGCGCGCGACATCTTCACGCGTCCTGGCCGGCCGGAAACCGCCAGCTTCGTGTCCACCCTCACGCAAAAGCTGCCGGACAGCTGGGACGACTGATCCCGCCCATCCCGCCCTGAGCGACCCCAGCCGGCGCTTTCCGCGCCGGCTTCAGCATTTCACTGTTATCCCGTTCTGTTCATCGATCCGGCGTTTTGTCGTTTTGTCGCGAAACGCGCGTGATCGGTGTCGTCCCTGGATGTGTATTTTGTGGCACGGATCAGTCAGATCGACGCCGCTTCGGATGCTTTCAGGCTAGAGGCGAAACGGGTCCGGCAAACGCACTGACCGTGGCGAACCGTTGCCCGTGGCGGCGCGGCCATCGCGCAGCTGCTGCCGGATGATTCAATGACCACTGCGGGAACAATCGTTGCTGACGACAGCGTGATGCAAGAACACGCGCCAACACGCCGGGAGTTCCATGTGTACTGTTTTACTGGCGGACGACAACGCCCGCGACCTCGAAGCGCTCCAGCTCGTTCTGGAACACGAGGGGTATCGGGTGATGACCGCCGATAACGGCTGCGGGGCGCTCCTTGCCGTGCAGCGCGAGCGCCCGGACGTCGTGATCACGGACTGGAACATGCCGTTCATGGACGGCGTCGAACTGTGCTTCCGGATGAAGCGCCAGCCGGCGCTGGCGTTGATTCCAGTGATGCTGGTCTCAGCCTCCTTGCCGCCGGGCATCAGCGCCGCGCCGTGGACCGCCTTCTGCCGCAAGCCCGTTGCGATGCGCCGCCTGCTCGAACTCGTCGGCGAACTCGTGCCCCCGCAGCCGGCGAAGGATTGATCCGTCGATGATTCATCGTTGATCCGTTCATTCGTTTTCCGTTTCGCTCGACTGGTGGATTCCGGCGCTTGGCGGCCGATGTCGGGCATGGGCGGGGCGCCCGTGCGATACAATTGCCGGCGGCCTGAACAACGGAAAATCAATGAAGATTCGGACTCTATCTCTTGCATGTGCAATGACTGCCGTGATGCTCTCGGCGGGATGTACGGTCGTCTACAGGAATTCGGACGCATGCGAGCAGATGACGCGTGAGAAGCTCGCCGACAAGTATCCGCAGAAGCTGACGATTTCGCACACCGGCGCGGCCATTCGCGGCGAACGCGTGGTCGTGGAAGGCCAGTTCGAGACGCCGCCCAAGGCGGCGTCTGGCGTGGCGGCTTCGGGCGTCGCCGCGGCTTCGGCCACGCCTGCGGTGGTCGCAACCGGCAAGAAAAAGAAGGTCTACACCGCCACGGCCGCGGAATGCACATTCTCCGGCTCCGATCTGACGGCGTTCCGCTGGCTCGCTCCGGCTGATCTCGCCAATCCCGACGACGAAGCGTCGGAGTAACGTCTCCCCGTCGACCAGAGTTAGCGTAGCCGGGCGATGCGGCACAACGGGACGTGCCTCACGGTGCTACGATTGAACCGTCGCCGACCAGGAGGATCATGATGGACGGCTTTGTCAGACATCAGATAGAAGGCGCGTCGGTGGACATCGACGTCGTGCCCGCCAATCCGCGCGGCTTCTGCGCGAGGTTCCGCATTTTTCGCGACGCGGCCGACCGGCCCGAGTGGCACCAGGTCCACGTCTCCGGAAGCGTGTTCGAGACGGCGGACGAGGCCGAGGAAGCGGCCCGCTCGATGGCGCTCGAAAAGGTGCTGGCGCGGGGTTCATAGCGCCTCGTGCATCGCTGGTTGTGCATTCGCCGGCTGCGCGTTCGCCGGCTTCCCGCGCCGCGCCGGCCGTACGCATCGGGCCAGCCGTTCGCCCAGTCGCGCCGCATTTCCCGCGAAGAAGCGCCCGGCCACTTTCCCTTCGATCAGCCGCTGGCGCAGCGTCTCGCGCTCGCCATGTTCCGTCGCCAGCCGGACGGCGGCTTCGATATACGCATCCACCGTTCCGGCGATAGTCCACGAAGGCATGCCCGCGCGCGCGAACATCGCGCCGTCGATATGCTCGAACACCTCGGGCCCGGTCTTGCAGACGCCCGGCAAGCCGACCGTGAACGCATCGACGATGCCGTTCGTATTGCCGAACGGGAACGGGCTGATGAACATATCGGCGTCGTGTACGCGCGCGAGATAGGCCGCGTAGTCGTGAAAGCCATGAACGTGTGCGCCCGGAAGAACGCGGGCGATGACCGTGCGCATGTGCGCGTGCTGCATCCCGTTGCGTGTGCCTGTCATGAAATGAAACTGCACGGGAACGCCGGCGCGCTTTTGAATCTGCGCGCAGGCTTCGAGAAAGCGCGGATTGATCTTCATCGCGCTCGCCGTGACGACAATTTTCACGACGCTGCGCCTTGCCGGCACGCACGCGACAATTCCCGGAAGCGCGGCTGACGGACGATAGGGCTGCCCGTCGGCAGGCAGCGTCAGCAGTGTTTCGCTAAAGCATGCCGGGTCGCCGACGTAGTCTTCCTCGACGCTCACGTAATCGATCTGCGCGGAGTGCGTGGTGGCCGGATGACCGAGCCCCGCCACCTGCAACGGCGCGACACGCAGATTCGACAGGAACACTGTCAGCACGAACATGCCGACGCTCGGCATGTATAGCACCTGCGCCCCGTGGGCCTTCGCGAATGCGCGGATCGTGCCCAGGCACTCGCCGATATAGTCGGGCTCCTCCAGTTCGATGAACCGGTCGAATATCGCGCGCCCCGCGGCATCGACGGCATACCCGAAGCCGAAACCGACAACCTCGAAGTGCTGACGCGCCGCTTCGATCGCGCGCGAATGGGTGCGATAGATCGAGTGGCCGCCCCAAAACCACTCCGCGACAACGATCATCAGCGGCTTTTTGCGGCCGCGCCCGGGTGAACGCCCTGGCACAGGGTCGAGATCCGCGAGGCCCAGCCACGCGAGCTTGCGCCGGACCAGCACGTTGATGTCCTTTTTGATTGCGTGCCGTGCGGGCGAATCCGCATAGCTGCAATACATATAGACGTTGTGCAGGATGTCCGTTGGCAGCGAGTCGAGATCGTCGACCTGCGCGAGCTTGCCGGGCAGCCAGGCGAGCAGCGCCTCGCGTTTGGCGTGCGCGGCCGGCGAGCCCTGGAATTCGGGTGAGAGGAGGGCGAGCGCGAGTCCTGCGGCGAGCGTGCGGTTCTCGACCCAGAGCGCATCGAGATCGAGCGCCAGACCGGACTCGTTCGAATAGAGCAGCCAGCGCTTTGCACGCGCCAGATCCTGGCGCGGGGCGGTGTCGTTTTCAGCGCCGCGCCCGCCCAGATAGCACGCGACGTGGTCCGCGTTACCCAGCGCCGTTGCCGCGAAAATCGCACCGATCCACGGATGCAGGCCCAGTAGCGCGCTGTATTGCGACGGCGTGGGGACGCAGCCGGGATTCGCCAGCAGCACGCTCACAGCGCCTGCAAGACGGGTGAGAAAGCGCGCGTGCTGCCCGTCTGCAGTGAGCCCCTCCATTGACGATGCGCTGAGACCGTCGCCCAGTTCGCCGTGTTTCGCGCGCAGATGGGCGAGGATCACGACGAGCTGGTCGAGCGCATGACCGGTCTCGCCGGTATGCACGCGTTGCTCGAGCAGGTCAAGGCACAGGTTCTGAGGCATGTTCATTGGCATGAAAATTGGTATGACTAACTAAATGGTGTGAACGGACATACGCCGGCATCCACTTCATTCTCGCAGAAACCGGACCACGTGTGCGTCGATTCCAGGAATTTGGGAGTTTTCTTGTATCTGGTAGATGACCCGATTCGTAGGATTCGATTGTCGTACGTGTAGGGAAATTCTGTCCTGCGCGTCGGTGTGGAACTTTCGGGCACGTCATGCTTTTTCGGATCGCGGGCGGGCTGGCGGCGGGTGCATGGCGATCGTGCGCACGGCCTGGTTCGTGTTCTGTTTCTGGTAATTCGGATTGCGAATGACGTATTGATTCTATGTGACTTTCAGCGCGAAAAGCCGCGTTGACACCGGCTGTCGTCCGGGCAGTCACTACTCGTCTTAAGGTATTAAATGAACAAATCGCACCGCGTCGTCTGGAACGACGTCACGAACACGTGGGTTGCTGTGTCGGAACTCGCTACGGCAAGGCGGAGCAAGGCCTCACGGCGGGCCGGCATGGCCGTGGTCATGGCCGGTCTTGGCGCGATGGCGCTCGTGCCCGCGGCCGGCGCTGCCGAAACGGAAGACGCCCGGCGTATGCAGACCATGCTCGCCGGCCTGCTCGCTGCGCCCACCGCTGCTGCACCGGCCCCTGCGCTGACGGTCGCGGTTGACCCGACAATCTATATCGCGGTGAGCCCGAACGTGACGCAGGGCAACGCGACGTTTGCCTCGGATGCAACGAACGCCATGGCCATCGGCCCGGTATCGGCGGCGGCCGGTGAAAATGCATCGGCGATCGGTGCCGGGTCGTTCGCGGCGACCGACGGCACGACGGCTGTCGGTGCATTGGCGGCCGCGATCGGGCTGAACGCGACCGCGATCGGAAGCGGTGCCACGACCGGTACGGACGCGGAAAACTCCGTATCGATCGGCCGCCTGGCCAAGACGTACGGCGCGAATACCCTGGCCCTGGGTGGGCTCACCATCGCGCACGGCGAGGATTCCGCGTCTATCGGCACGAATGCATTCACGGCCGTTGGCGCAGACCGCTCGATGGCGCTTGGAATGAATGCCGCGGCAAACGTGAACGATTCGGTGGCGCTGGGTAGCGCATCGGTTGCTGACCGTGAGTTCACCATCTCGGTGGGTAACAGCACGACACAGCGGCAGATCGTCAACGTGGCGGGCGGCACGCAGGACAACGACGCGGTGAACGTCACGCAGTTGAAGGGGGTGATCAGCGCGATCGGCGGGGGTGCCGCACTGAATCCGGACGGCTCGATGACGCCGCCCGCCTACACCGTGGGCGGCGAGACGTACACAAACGTCGGCGACGCGATCACGCACGTGGACGGCGCGGTGACGAACGTGTCGAACATCGTCAACAACATCGAGAACGGCGCGGGCATCAAATACATGCACGTGAACTCGACGCTGGACGATTCGAGCGCCGAGGGTGTGGAATCCGCTGCGATTGGCGGCAACGCGCGCGCCACGGCCGACAACTCAGTAGCGGTGGGCGCCAACGCCGTTGCAGACCGCATGAATACGGTTTCCATTGGCGCAGCGGGCAACGAGCGGCAACTGGTCAACGTCGCGGCGGGCACAGCGGATACGGATGCCGTCAACCTGTGGCAACTGCGTCAGGCCGGCATCAATACCGACGGCGACGGCAACGTGACGAACGCGTTTGTCACGTATGACGACACGTCGAAAGGACACGTCACGCTGGGCGGCGCGGATGCCGCCGCACCAGTCGGTATCTCGAACCTCAAGGCGGGCGCGGTCACGGAAAGTAGTCACGATGCGATCAACGGCGGCCAGTTCTACGGCTTGGCGAGCAGTGTCGCCGACGCGATCGGGGGTGGCGCGAGTGTCAACCCGGATGGCTCGATGACAGGCCCGACGTACAACATCGGGGGCGACACCTACACGAACATTGGCGACGCGATCACGCATGTCGACGGCGCGGTGACGAACGTCACCAACGTGGTCAACAACATCGAGAATGGCGCGGGCATCAAGTACATGCACGTGAACTCGACACTGGACGATTCGAGCGCCGAGGGGGCGGAATCGGCTGCGATTGGCGGCAACGCGCGCGCCACGGCCGACAACTCAGTCGCTGTGGGCGCCAACGCCGTTGCGGACCGAGCGAACACGGTTTCCATTGGCGCGGCGGGCAACGAGCGCCAGCTGGCCAACGTCGCGGCTGGTACGGCCGACACGGATGCCGTCAATATGTGGCAGCTGCGTCAGGCCGGGATCAACACCGACGGCGACGGCAACGTGACGAACGCATTCGTCACGTATGACGACACGTCGAAAGGGCACATCACGCTTGGCGGCGTGGATGCTGCCGCACCGGTCGGTATCTCGAATCTCAAGGCGGGCGCAGTCGCGGAAAACAGTGGGGACGCGGTTAATGGCGGGCAACTGTACAACCTCGCTAACAGCGTCGCGAGCGCGATGGGCGGCGGCTCGGCGGTCACGCCCGATGGTGCCATCTCGCCGCCAACGTATACGGTAGGCGGCGACACCTATCAGAGCGTGGGCGACGCGATCACGCACATCGACGGCGACGTGACCAACGTGATGAACGTGGTCAACAACATCCAGAACGGCGTCGGCATCAAGTACTTCCAGACCCACTCCACACTGGCGGATGCCGTGGCGAGCGGTGACGAGTCGATCGCGATTGGCGGCAACGCGCAGGCGAGCGCGGACAATTCCGTCGCGCTGGGCGCCAACGCCACGACGACCGCCGATCTCACCCGGGAAGCGTATCGGCCTGGCTCCGGCCAGGTGGCGGGTGCCGCGCCCGTCGGTGAGGTGTCGGTCGGGTCGGAAGGCAATGAGCGTCGTGTGACGAACGTTGCAGCGGGTGCGGCTGATACCGACGCCGTCAATGTGAGCCAGCTGAAATCGGTTGTCGCGGGCAGCGTAGCCGACGCGGTGATGTACGACGATCCGGATCATGCGAGCATCACGCTGGGTGGCTCGGGCTCCACGACACCCGTGCGGCTGGGTAACGTCGCATCCGGCCAGGTGGTGGCGAACAGCACCGATGCCACGAACGGTGGCCAGATGTACAACCTGGCCAGCACGGTCGCCGATGCGCTCGGCGGTGGCACCGCTGTCAATCCGGACGGCTCGATTACGCAGCCCACGTACATCGTCGAAGGCGACACGTACCACAGCATCGGCGACGTGGTGAAGAATATTGACGGGCGCGTGACGACCAACACGAATTCGATCTCAAATCTCACGGAGATCCTGAACAACATCACGAACACCGGCGTGAGCGTGAAGTATGTACACGTCAATTCGTCGGGCGACGATTCGGTCGCGTCGGGCGCCGATGCCGTGGCAATCGGCGGCAATGCACGGGCGACTTTCGATAACTCGGTGGCGCTCGGGGCGAACTCGACGACGGATCGGGCCAATTCCGTGTCGGTCGGCTCGGTCGGGCACGAACGGCAGATCACCAACGTCGCTGCCGGTACGGCGGATACGGACGCGGTCAACGTCGCGCAGTTGAAGCAGGCAGGCGTGATTGACGGCGATGGCAATACAAAGACAGCGGTCACCTACGACACCCACGACGGCACGACCGACTATGCCAGCGTCACGCTTGGGAACGGCGCGGCGGGGAGCGGCACAGTTCTGCATAACGTCGGCACCGGCACGCTCGATTCCGACGCAGTGAACCTCGGTCAGTTGAACGATGCGCTGGGGAAAATCTCGAACGACATCTCGAGCGGCGGCAGTCCGTTCCTGAGTGTGAACGGCGATCGCGACAACGAACCGGCACTGGCAAGCGGCACACACGCGGCTGCGCTGGGCGCGAACGCGGTAGCGAATGGCACCGATGCAGTCGCGTTTGGCGCGAATGCCAATGCCACAGGAAGCGGCGCCACCGTGGTCGGGTCGGGCGCGAGTGTACGCGCCACGAACGCGACGGCACTCGGCTGGGGCAGTTCGGCGAGCGCCGATGGCGCGGTCGCGCTGGGTGCCGGTTCGGTGGCCGATCGGGCCAACACGGTTTCGGTGGGCAGCGTCGGTGCCGAGCGGCAGATCACGAACGTGGCGCCGGGCACGCAGGGCACGGACGCGGTGAACGTCAACCAGTTGAACGCCGCGCTCGGCCAGACCAGCCAGTCGATTCAGGATATCGACCGCAGCACGCGCAAGGGGATTGCCGCAGCGTCTGCGTTGCAGATCGTCACACCGTACCTGCCGGGCCGCACGACGCTGAACGCGGGCGTGGCGGGCTATCGCGGACAGGCCGCGCTGGGTCTTGGCGTGTCGCGCTGGAACGAGAAAGGCACGATCAATTTCAACGCAGGTGTCGCGTCTTCGGGCAGCAACAGCACGATCGTGCGCGCGGGCATCGGCATCGTTCTTGGCGATTGATCAAATCCGGACGTCCGGCACTGTGTGAGGGAGCGGGCGGCGCGATACGTCGATTGACCGTCGCCCGTTCCGAAGGAAAGTTATGAAACACTCGATTCTCGCGGCAGCCATGGCTGCCGCGCTTACCGGTTGCGCGGGCACGGCTTCGCGCGATCAACTGAACATTCAGAACCCAACTGTGTTGCAGCGAGGCTTCGGTGCGCCTCAAGACGTCTCGTCGGGCGCGGCCACGAAACAATGGACCGACGTCTACACGCAGATCAAACACCGTGGCGATGTGCTGGACACCCTGCAGGGCCGGCTCGATGCCGCTGGCCCGCGCAAGGACAGCTATGCAGGCGCGAAAGCGCAATGCTGGATCAACGCAGGCAAGGAAGCGTTTGCCGCGCACGACGACTGGGGCTTCGTCGAGGAGGCCATCGGCGAGGCCGCGCGACTCACCATCAGTCTGGACGTCGCGGACGGCGCTACGCCATCCGCGGCTCAAGCGACGGCGCAGTCCGAAGCGCAGGCGAACCCCGCGCTTCGGACAGTGGCAAAAGTGCGCCCGGACTTGTGGGACCAGCTGACGAAGGTTCGGGTCGACCCACGATTTGCCTGGTGTCCGCAGGCACGCAAGCTCGTCGCGTGCTCTGAAGTTGAACTCATGTACGCAGGCCATGAAGCCTGGACGCGTGCGTTCGACAAGGCGAAGCAGCGTACTGACGCGCTTCAGGATCAGGTCCGGGCCAGCGAGCAGGCGCTGTCGAGTTGCGCGGTGCCTGCACCGCCGCCGTTGCCGCTGCCGAAGGTCATGTCGCTCTCTTCGGACGCGCTCTTTGCCTTCGACCGGGGCGATGTATCGGCGATCACGCCGCAAGGGCGCGCTCAACTCGACGATATCGCGAACCGGCTGCGGGATAGCGGGTTTACTGACCGCATGACCGTGTCGGGCTACACGGACAGGCTCGGCACTTCCCTTTACAACCTCAGGCTGTCGCGACAGCGTGCGAACTCGGTGAAGCAATACCTGATCAGCAAGGGCGTGACGATTCCGATTGACGCACAGGGTTTCGGCAAAGCAGACCCCGGCACGGCCTGTACAACGCGCGACCGGAAAGCCTTGATCGAGTGTCTGGCGCCCGACCGGCGCGTGGACATCCGGTTCGTTGGGCAAAAGACCGTAACGCCCTCGCAGTAGTCCGGTTGCATGAGCCCATATGCGGTGATTGACCCGCGCGCGCCGCGCGGATCAATCACCGGCGTGGTTGGGCTAAAACGCGTAGTACGGACCGGTGCCGGCGGGTGTCGCGCGGGAATCGATGGCGGTGAAGACCTTGCGTCCGAAGAAAAACGGAAGGCCCCAGTCGAACACGTTCCCGGCGGTACCGGCGAGGTTGCTGAACGCAAAGTTTGACGTCGCGAACAACGTCTGGGCGTTGCCGACCGGGAACGACAGGGTGTTCATCGCGCTGTCGGTTCCCTTGATCGTGGCGACGGACGTTTGCGTCGATGTCGGGCAGTACCAGAGTCCGCAGACCGGTAATGTCGAACTGGTGAAGAAGAGTCCGTTAGAACCGCTATCGAAGAAGCTCTGCGTGTACGGCTTCCCGTCGACGGTAGTGGTGACGTAACCGGTACCCGAATTTGCCTTGAGAACCGTCGCGCCATCCAGGCTGTTGTTTGCCTGCGTCCCGATGCCGAAAGTCAGGGAGCCGGCCACGGACGGAGAGCCTGTCTCGGGAACCGCCGGCAGGTCGATGACAACACCGTTGTTGTCGAATGCAAAACGGCTGACGGGATTGGTCACCTGCGATGCGACGGGTTGCGCGGTGGACGTGCAGGTGCCATCGGACGCACAGGTGTAGTACCAGCGAGGTAGCGCAGTGCGGGCGCAGCCTGCGCCGCAATCCGCAGCAAAGAGTCCGATGCCCAGGATGCCGTTGCCGTGAAGCGTGCCCGTCGTCATCATTGCGAGCCCGGCGCGTCCGCAATCGGCCGGCACGGTTGGCACAGACGCGTCGGCAATGATGTGGACGGGCAACGCCGTGGCGATTTCGCCGGCCATGCGCACGTCGGCGCTGCGCACCGCGCCCCATGTGTAGCCGGTCCCGAACACGGCACACTGGCCAACCGTGCCGGTCGCCGAGGGCAGGGCGGGCAAGGTCAGGTCCGCGGGTAACGCGGAGGCGAGCAGGCGTAACCCCTGCGACCCCGTGTCGACCTGAACGTTGTCGATCGTCGCGCAGTGATCCGTGCCCGGTTCGCATACCGTGACGCTCGTCATCAGCATGTTGCGCGCGAGTCCAGGCGTCGCGCTTACGGTGACCGGCTGCTGGTTGGGGACCGTCGATTGCTGCACAGGAGGATTGACGGGTGTGCTCGCTGCAACCGGCGTCCCGGCGGGTGGCGTCGCGGAAGCGGGCGCGCTTGCGCTCTGATTGGTGGTCCCGTCTGTACCTCCGCCGCCGCAGCCGGCGATGGCAGCACAAAGCAGCAACACGCAGGGCAGGGACAATTTTGTCGCCATCGCGTGGACTCCGTCAGCGCAGGTCGTCGGCGGAGACGCCAGTGGGGAGCGCGCGAGGCAGCCAGGCGCGTCCCACGTAGCTGCGCATCTGGCCGCCTGATTCGACGATGACATCGGGTCGTGCAATGCGTGTCGCGTGAAGGGCGCTCTCGCTGGCCTGGGCGGACGCGGCGCCGTCGCGCCACGAATCGTAGAAGCTGCCGAGGAGTGTCTTCAGGTCGGGCATCGTCGGGCCCTGCCAGGTATAGGCGAAGATTTCACCGGCGGGTGTCGAGTATTCGTTGATTGTTGTGCCGCCGTCGTCAGTTGTCGTTCGTACCTGAAACAGGCCGCTTGTCAGCGAATGTACGACGGCTGCGTCCGAGGCAGGGGCGGGTGAGGCCATACCGCCCAGTTCCGCGCGGCACGTACCGGGCGCACTCATGGCACTGGCCAGCACGGCGGGCCACACGACATAAAACAGAATGACCTTGCTCATTGACGTATCCGGGAGAGTCTTTTCAGGTGGTGTTGAAACGTTCATTTCAAGATAACACCTGGTTTTCCTGAATAATCTGAAGCCCTTTGAGCAAGATCTGAATCAATCTCAGAATTGTCGATGGAGGATGTCGGAAAAGGTCTTACAAAACAGGGGTCTAGGATGATTTTGACCACGGCCCCGGTTGTGCCCGGAATGGTTGCCAACTGTTAAATTTGGGGCGTGCCAGACGACGTTTGCGCCAGGCCTGTCGGGCACCGGATTTGATGTCATCCGTCGCCCTTATTTACGGCCGAATGCGGGTTTTTGCACTTCCGGGCGCGGGACCGGTAAAATCACGGGTTGATCCACGGAAACTTGCCGTGGCGTAGCGGAAGGATTCCCTGAACATGACTGATCGTCGTCTTACCTCGCGGTTCGCAGCATTGCTGGTAGCAGGCGGGCTCGTCGCCGGCTGCAGCGCGCCGTCACCCACTCAAATCGACTACAAGAGCGACTCGAGATCGAAGGAAGTGTCGCTGGCCGTGCCGCCGAACATGACCGAAGAAACGGCCGATCAGCGGTCCCTGCCGCCGCAGGGCGGCGAAACGTCACTGTCCACGCTGAAACAGGTCCAGGAAACGGCGCCCGTCACGAACACAGTGGTGCCGGCGGTCGCGAACATGCACATCCAGCGCGATGGCACGGAAAGCTGGCTCGTGATCGACAACAAGTCGCCGGATCAGGCATGGCCGCAAATTCGCCGTTTCTGGCAGGAACAGGGTTTCCTGCTGGTCGTCGACCAGCGCGACAAGGGCGTGATGGAAACGGACTGGAACGAAACGCACGCGCAGATCAACGAAGGGTTCATCCGCAACACCCTGTCGAAGGCGATGGGTAACTCGTATGTGACGTCGGAGCGCAATAAATATCGCACGCGTCTCGAACCGGCGCCGAATGGCGGCACCTACGTGTTCGTGAGCCAGAAGGGCATGCGTGAAGCGCTGACCGGCCCGAACAACGACTCGAGCCAATGGCAGCCGAAGCCCAATGATCCGGGCCTCGAAACCGAATACCTGAAACGCCTGATGGCGGCGCTGGCGCTGGCCGACTCGCGTGGCCAGGCCGGCGGTTCGCAGTCTGCCGAGGCGTCGCTGGGCACCGTGCAAACCGCGCCTGCCCCGGCAACTGGGGCTTCTTCGGCCGCGAAATCCGCCGCGGCCGCCACGGCGGCGCAAAACGTCGCGCTTGCCGCGCAGACGCCGACGCCGGACGAGCGCGATGCGGGCGGCAGCCAGTACACGTCCACGGAACTCACGCTCGGCGAGCCGTACGATCGCGCGTGGCTGCGCGTGGGCCTGGCGCTCGATCGCAGCAACTTCACGGTGGACGACCGCGACCGTACGAAGGGTCTGTACTTCGTGCGTTATGTGGATCCGAAAGACATGTCCTCGGCCGAACAGGGCTTCTGGAGCCAGGTGTTCCACGGCAAGAAAGAGAAGGTCGCAAAGCAGTATCGCGTCAACGTCCGTGCGGTGACGCCGAACCAGACGCGCGTGGCAGTCGTCGACGAAAAGGGTGAAATCGATTCGTCCGCGCCGGCGAAGCAGATCATGGCGCTGGTGGTCGACCAGCTGCGCTGATCCGCGCTTCTCACGCGGTATGCGTGTCAAACCCGCTTGGCTGGCCCGCAGGCGGGTTTTTTGCATCCGCAGCCGATGAAATCCGTCCGGTTTTAATGAGCGCCAGCGGCCATCGCAGCGCCGCCGCGTGACGTGACATCACCGTGTAGAGAATCTGTGGGCCCGCGCGCCGGATCCGCGCGGGCTCCGTCGGCTGTCTTCGCACGCTGGCTGATGGTTTCGCCTGCGTGTCTCCCCGTGTAGCAGGCGAGGGTTTCGCCCGCGTGCCGCACGGCCTCAGGCGAGGATTTTGCCCACGTGCCTCCCCGGCAGCAGACGAAGCAGACGACGGTTTCGCCTACGTGGCTTCCCGGCAGCAGGCAGGGGTTTCGCCCGCGCATCTCCCGGCACCAAACGAAGATTTCGCCCACACGCCTCCCCGGCAGCAGGCAATTTTGACCCCTTGTGGCTGCGGGCCGACCGAATGACGATCTACCCGGCCTCGTGGCTGCGTGTGCCGAAACCTGGGATGCGTTTGATCACGCCAGTCGCCAGCGCCGTCCCGACGAGAATCACCGCGCATCCTTCGATCATGGCGGGTGAAACCGTCTCGCCGAGAAAGAGCGCGCCCCACAGGATGCCGAAGATCGGGATCACGAACGTGACGGTGATCGCGCGAGCGGGCCCGGCCACCGCGATCAGGTGGAAGAACAGCATGTACGCGACGCCGGTACACGCGACGCCCAGCGCGATCACGGCGCCCCACGCGTGCGCGGAGACCGGCGTGACGGGCCATGTGGCGATGGCGACCGGCAGCAGGAGAATCGTCGCGCCCATCATCGTGCCGGCGGCAACGGTGAGCGAGTCGACGCCCATCAGATGCCGCTTCGTGTAATTCGCCGCGATGCCATACAGCAGCGTCGCACCGAGCGCGGCGGCAGCGGCGAGCGCCGTGGTCGCGGGCGTGACGCCCGCGCCTTGCGGTGCGGCGATCTGTTCCCACACGAGCATCAGCACACCGAGAAAGCCGATCACCATGCCGAGGCTGCGCAGCGCGCTGAGCCGGTCCCTGAGCCACAGGAACGCGACGAGCGCACCCCATAGCGGCGTCGTCGCGTTGATGACCGAGGTCACCCCGGCGGAGAGCGTCAGCTCCGCATAAGCGAAGAGGCAGAACGGCGCCGCCGAGTTCAGAAGGCCCACGACGACGAGCGGCCACGCGCGGCTGCGCAGCGTGCCGAACGCTTCGCGCGCGGGACGTCGCGCGAGCAGCACGACGAGGAGAAACAGCGCGCCGATGCCGACACGCAGCGCCATCAGCGGCGCGACGCCAAAGTCGCTGACCCCGACGCGAATAAACAGGAACGACGCGCCCCACAGGGCCGCCAGAATGAGTAGCTGGATGAGATTCTTGAGGGTCATCGGAGGAGCGTCGCGCGCAGTTGGGTCGCGACTCGCAGGCATGGTAGCACCGGCATCCTGCGGAATGGTTCAGGCTGGAGTGAAACAGCAAGCGTGCGCGGACACCCCCCGTTATCGCACTACACTACGCCGCAATATCGTGGCACCGCCCCGCCCGCGGGCGGCGCCACGACAATCCGGATCCGCCCCCCGCCGTGCGGGGCGGGACACGCCAGGCGAGCGCGGATTTAATGCGGAATCATCCCCGTCAGCACGTTCTGCTGCAGCCAGACGAGCACCCCGAGCAGGATAGTGAGAAGAATCGAGTGTTTAAACGTCTTCGCGAACACCACGCCTTCCTTGCCCTTCAGTTCGGTCGTCGCGACACCGGTCGCGATGTTCTGCGGCGAGATCATCTTGCCCATCACGCCGCCGGATGAATTGGTCGCGGCCATCAGCACCGGGTTCAGGTTCAGCTGGTTCGCGGCCACGACCTGCAGGTTGCCGAAGAGCGCGTTGCCGGACGTGTCGCTGCCCGAGAGGAACACGGCCACCCAGCCAAGAAACGCGGACACCAGCGGAAAGAACGCGCCCACCGAAGCCGCACCCAGGCCGAGCGTGTAGTTCAGCCCCGAGTAGTTCATCAGATACGCGAGGCCGACGATCGTCGCCACGGTCAGGATGGCGATGCGCGTCTGCACCCAGGTGTCGACGATCGCGCGGCCGAACTCGTTGACCGGCAGGCGGACCACGAGCGACGTGAGGATCGCGGCCACGAGAATCGCGGTTCCGGTCGCGAGCGGCTGGAAGTCCCACACGGCGCTATACGGCGTGTTGTACAGCGTGATGAAGACGGCCTTGTCGAGGCCCGGCCACGGAATCTTGACGTCGCCGATCAGGAACACCTTCGCGATCGTCCAGACGATCACGACCGCCGCCACGATCAGCCACGGCGCCCAGCCCTGCGCGCCGCTCACCTTGCCGCGCACCTCGTTCACGCGATCGACGTTGATGGCGAACTTCGGATCGACGGCGGGCTTCCAGATACGCAGGAAGCTGATCGTCAAAATCAGCGAGACGAGCGACGACAGCACGTCCGTCAGGCTGTAGCTGATGTAGTTCGACGTGACGAACTGCGTCAGCGCGAAGCTTGCCCCCGAGACGAGCAGCACCGGCCAGACACGCATCATGTTGCGAAAACCGGCGTACACGCCGATCACGTAGAACGGCAGCAGCAGCGCGAAAAACGGCAACTGGCGGCCGACCATTTTCGCGAGCGCATCGGTGGGCAGGTGCGTGACCGCGCCGAGCACCGTGATCGGCACGCCGAGCGCGCCGAACGCGACCGGCGCGGTGTTGAAGATCAACGTGAACGTGAGCGCCTCGAGCGTCGGGAAGCCGAGCAGAATCAGAAGCGAACTCGTGATCGCGATGGGCGTGCCGAAACCGGCGATGCCCTCGAGCAGCGCGCCGAACGAAAAGCCGATCACGACCAGCACGATGCGCCGGTCGTTCGGCAGGTTGTCGATCATCCACATCCGGAAGGCGGCGAAGCGTCCGGACTTCAGCGCGATGTTGTAGAGCAGGATCGCGGCGAACACGATCCACATCACGGGCCAGCACGCGAACACGGCGCCCGCCACCACCGAATTGATCGCGAGTCCAACCGGGAACTGCCAGCCGAAGATCGCAACCAGCAGGCCGACGATCAGCCCGGCAAGCGACGCCTGCCACGCGGGCCTTCGCGCCCACCCGAGCAGGACGAGCACGACGATGATCGGCAGCGCGGCAACAATGAACGATGGCAACAGGGCGTTGCCGATGGGAGTCAATAGCTGGTGGAACATCACGTCTCCTTCGTTGTTGTAGGAATCGACGCGCAATAACCGATCTGATCGCCGCGCCGCTTGAGACAGGACGGACCGAAGCGACATCGTCGGGCCAGACGACGCTGCTTCGCTAATTAAACAGATAGTTCGTGAACCAGTCGCAGCATAGAGACCTGCGCCGCGCCGTCAAGCAGGGAAACTACCGGCGACGCAATGCTGAAGGCAAAACGAAAGCAAACGGTTTGATTCGATGTGTCGGCATGGCGTCAGACGCGCGCCCCCACGATGCAGGATGCCCCCGTTCCGAGGCGCGACGACACACCCTTAATGACCGTGTCCTCCGCCGTGGTAGTAGCCACCGCCGCCGTGGTGATAACCGCCGCCGTGGTAGTACCCGCCACCGTGATAACAGCATCCACCGCCCCAGAACCCGAAGCCGATCGCGACGGATGGCCCATACCACGCGGGATAGCCGTAATACGCGGGGTAAGCCGGGTAGGCGGGGTAGTAGGCCGGCACGGCTGTATAGACGGGGGGCACGTAGCCGGTGGACGCCGTGTTTGACTGTGCTGGCGGCACCGCCTGCGTGTAGACGCCGTTCTGGTCGGGTTGCTGGCCGACGGGCATGTCCTGCTGGGTCGCGGCAGCAGGGACGGCGTTATAGCCGTAGTAGCCGTACGGGTAATAACCGTACGGGTAGTAGCAGCCGGACAGCGCCAGCAACAGGGTGACGCCGGCTGAACGGACGATGATGGAGACGGGCTTCATGACGCACTCCCTGATTGGCCACGCTGCGTGACCATACCGCGGCCAGCACGTTATTCCGACGTGGGGTCGCGTCCATCGCGCCGCCTCGCCGGGCGATGCGATTTCTTGAGCTTACGCCGACGTCGGCCATAAGGGGGCAGGAAGCGGTTACCGCATATTTCACGGTCACCTGCCTGTGCCAGAACCCGCGCAGACGGAGGCCGGCACGCTGTTCATGCGCGACCCATCGTCCGACGGTTCAACCCACAACCCGCGATGGCAGCGCGTACAAGGTCAGCCAGTCAAGGCGTCATTCGATCGCTTACTTCCCGACCTGATTTCCGACTACCCCGCCGACGGCGGCACCGCCGAGCGTCGACAAAGCGCTGCCGCCGATCACGGCGCCCGCTGCGCCACCCACGCCTGCGCCGATTGCCGTGTCCCGCGTACGCGGGCTCATGCCGTCGCAGGCCGACAGACTCGCGACCACCGTGACCAGGGCCGCAATCGCGCTCACTCGCTGAACCGCTTTCATGATGACAACTCCTTCTGTCTGGATGATGAAAGGAGAAGCAACCCGCGTTCCTGCCCATGCGGACGACACCCGCGATACGACGCGCACAAAAAAGGAAAGCCCGCCGAAGCGGGCTTCCTTACCTGTCATCCACGCGCGGTGTCGCGCGTGTGCGGCACTTATTGCCGTGAATTACTGCCGCTGATAGATCTCGGCACCTTTCTTCATGAACTCGATCGACTTCACTTCCATTCCCTTTTTCAAGGCTTCGTCGTCGCTGATGCCTTGTTGCGCTGCGTATTCGCGCACGTCCTGCGTGATCTTCATCGAGCAGAAGTGCGGCCCGCACATCGAGCAGAAATGGGCGACCTTCGCCGAATCCTTCGGCAGGGTTTCGTCGTGGAATTCGCGCGCCTTGTCCGGGTCGAGGCCGAGGTTGAACTGGTCTTCCCAGCGGAATTCGAAGCGTGCCTTCGACAGCGCGTTGTCGCGCACCTGCGCGCC
This sequence comes from Paraburkholderia sartisoli, assembly GCF_900107685.1. Taxonomy (GTDB): domain Bacteria; phylum Pseudomonadota; class Gammaproteobacteria; order Burkholderiales; family Burkholderiaceae; genus Paraburkholderia; species Paraburkholderia sartisoli. The sequence goes on from NZ_FNRQ01000001.1 coordinate 1,225,537, forward strand.
CGGATGACCCTTCGCGAGATCGGCGGCATGCGCGGCGAGTTTGTACGTGATGATGCCGGTCTTCACGTCGTCCTTGTTCGGCAGGCCCAGGTGTTCCTTCGGCGTCACGTAGCACAGCATCGCCGTGCCGAACCAGCCGATCATCGCCGCGCCGATGCCCGACGTGATGTGGTCGTAGCCCGGCGCGATGTCGGTCGTGAGCGGCCCGAGCGTGTAGAAGGGCGCTTCGTCGCACCATTCCAGCTGCAGGTCCATGTTTTCCTTGATCAGCTGCATCGGCACGTGGCCGGGGCCTTCGATCATCGTCTGCACGTCGTGCTTCCACGCGATCTGCGTGAGCTCGCCGAGCGTCTTCAGCTCGCCCAGTTGCGCTTCGTCGTTCGCGTCGTAGATCGAGCCGGGGCGCAGGCCGTCGCCGAGCGAGAACGCCACGTCGTACGCCTTCATGATTTCGCAGATGTCTTCGAAGTGCTCGTACAGGAAGCTTTCCTTGTGGTGCGCGAGGCACCACTTCGCCATGATCGAGCCGCCGCGCGACACGATGCCGGTCATGCGCTTCGCGGTGAGCGGCACGTATTGCAGGCGCACGCCCGCGTGAATCGTGAAGTAGTCGACGCCTTGCTCGGCCTGTTCGATCAGCGTGTCGCGGAAGATTTCCCACGTCAGGTCTTCGGCCTTGCCGTTGACTTTTTCGAGCGCCTGATAGATCGGCACCGTGCCGATCGGCACCGGCGAATTGCGGATGATCCATTCACGCGTTTCATGAATGTGCTTGCCGGTGGAGAGATCCATCACCGTGTCGCCGCCCCAGCGGATCGCCCACGTCATCTTGTCGACTTCCTCGCCGATCGACGACGTGACCGCCGAGTTGCCGATGTTCGCGTTCACCTTCACGAGGAAGTTGCGGCCGATGATCATCGGTTCGCTTTCCGGGTGGTTGATGTTGTTCGGAATGATCGCGCGGCCGCGCGCCACTTCCTCGCGCACGAATTCCGGCGTGATTTCCTTCAGCGCATCGGGGCCGAACGCGCTGGCACCGAACGCCTGGCCCGGGTGCTGGCGGCCCATCATCGCGGCGAGCTTTTCGCCGTTCGGGCCGCTCGTGCGCAGGCTTTCCAGATATTCCGCGCGACGCTGGTTCTCGCGAATCGCGATGTATTCCATTTCCGGCGTGACGATGCCTTGCCGCGCGTAGTGCATCTGCGACACGTTCTTGCCGGCCATCGCGCGACGCGGCGTGCGATGCAGGCCCTGAAAGCGCAGATCGGCGGTGGCGGCATCGGCGGCACGTTCGCGGCCGTAGTCGCTCGTCAGGCCCGGCAGCGCCTCGGTGTCGCCGCGCGCTTCGATCCAGCGCTGGCGCAGCGCGGGCAGACCTGCGCGGATGTCGATGTGCGCGTCCGGATCGGTGTACGGGCCCGACGTGTCGTAGACATAGACCGGCGGATTCTTTTCACCGCCGAAGCTGTCCGGCGTGTCGGACTGCGTGATTTCGCGCATCGGCACGCGGATATCCGGCTGCGAACCGGTGACGTAGACCTTGCGCGAATTCGGCAGGGGGGCGACGGCAGCAGCATCGACGTGAGCGTCGGCGGAAAGAAACTTCGGATTGGCGTTCATGTGTATCTCCTGTGTCGACCGGAGTTGACGCTTTAGCGTCTTACTCCGGTCCCATGCAATTTATTGCGGTCGACCGGAGTTGACGCTTTAGCGTCTTACTCCGGTCCCATGCAAAGCAATGTGGGGTGCCGATGTATCAGCTAGGCAGGAGATCGAGACGGAAGTGGCGGATTCGCTTGAAAGGTGAAGCTATGGGTAAGCGGCGAAATCCGTACGCTTCCCTGCGCTGGCATTATCCAGATCAGGTTCAAAGGGTATTTCTCACCCACGAAGCACACCGACCATCGTTCGATGCGCCACGCAGGACCCCCGCGTTAGCAGCGCACACAATACCCTGGGTTTTGGGCGCATGGCAACCCGTCGCAAAAAAATCGTCGCAGCGCGTGGCGCGTGATTCACGCCAGCATTTCGTCTGACGTTGCGGTTTTCTTTCGACTTTTCTTGTTACCGGATACGCGCCGGGTGGTAACCATTTCGTAATCTCCGAAGCTCGCCGCCGTTGCGTTTCCGGGCGTTGCATTAGCATGAAGAGCGTGGCCGACGGGCGTCGCACGATGTTCATCTCACGCAGTCAACGCGGGCACGCCGGCATCGATGCGGGAGCGTATCGCACACCCATAAACGCAAGAGTGGTTTCTGGCAACGCCCATCCTTTTAGGCTACCGCTACATCCGCAAAAAAAATTCATCCCTGCTGTCATAACCGCGGATGCGCAACGACAAACGTGCAGATTTCCAGACGGAACTTGCCATGCAAACACTTTCAACCCCGCTTTCAACCCGGTCGTCGATGTCGCGCGAAACTGCGCGTCACGCACGCGCCGTGCGCGGTTTCGCACTCGCGCTCGCGCTGGCGACGAGCGGTGCCGCGCAGGCCGCCACCGCGATGTGTACCGCGCACAGCCCGGCGCACCGCGTTGCGCTCGTCGAGCTGTACAGCAGCGAGGGGTGCAACAGCTGTCCGCCCGCGGACCGCTGGCTGGGCCAATGGAAGGGCGGTGGCGTGCCGGAAAGCGTCGTGCCGCTCGCGCTGCACGTCGATTACTGGAACAGCCTTGGCTGGACGGACCGCTTTTCGCAGCATCGATTCACCGAGCGTCAGCAAAGCCTGACCGATCGGGCGGGCGGTCACACGATCTACACGCCGGAAGTGTTCGTCGCCGGCCGCGAACTGCGCAGCTGGTCGCAGCGTTCCAGCTTCGAGTCACGCGTGCAGGACGTGACGGCAAGCCCCGCACAGGCCAATGTCGCGATCGCCCTCGCGCCGCGCGCGCCATTAGCCACGGGTGCGGCAGCCGCGCTCGATGTCGACGCCACCTTCACCGCGCGCGCAACCAGCAGCGACAGGCTGAATGCTTATGTGGCGGTCTATGAAAACGGTCTCAGTTCGCAGGTGCGCGCGGGCGAAAACAGCGGCGTGACGCTGCATCACGAGCGGGTTGTGCGGCAGTGGATCGGGCCGGTGCCGCTCGTCGCCGGTAATGCGCGGATTCATCAGGATGTCGCGTTGGGCGCGTTCGATCGCGATGCCGGCGCCGGCACAAATACGTCCGCGTCAGGGAATAAATTCGGTGTGGTTGCGTTCGTTGAGGATGCCGCGACGGGTGATGTGCTTCAGGTGGCCGATCTCGCCGCCTGCCACTGAACCCTCGCACCACTGGACCACTGAACCCACTGAACCACGAAAACCGAGGAGCGTTCGATGCACACGTCCCGTCTTCACGCCAACGCCGCGCCGCCGGCCGCACCCGCGAGCGGCGCGATACATCCCGCCTGGGTGCGCGTCACGCACTGGCTCAACGCGCTCGCCGCCATCGTCATGATGCTGTCGGGCTGGCGCATCTACGATGCGTCGCCGATTTTTCCGGCGTTCATGTTTCCGCCGTCGCTGACGCTCGGCGGCTGGCTCGGCGGCGCGCTGCAATGGCATTTCGCCGCGATGTGGCTGCTGGTCTTCAACGGCCTCGTGTATCTCGCACTCAATCTCGCGGGCGGTCGCTTCTGGCACAAATTCCTGCCGCTCTCGCCACGCGCGATTGCCCGCGATCTCGTGGCCGCGCTCACGGGCAAGCTCTCGCACGCCGATCTGCGGCAGTACAACGCCGTGCAGAAATTCGCCTACCTGTTTGTGATGGGCGACCTGATCCTGCTCGTGCTGTCGGGCCTCGCGATCTGGAAGTCGGTGCAGTTCCCGCTGCTGCGCGAACTGATGGGCGGCTACGACACCGCGCGCATCGTTCATTTCACCGCGATGTCGCTGATGGCCGCGTTCATCGTCGTACACGTCGTGATGGTCGCGCTCGTGCCGCGCTCGCTGCTGACGATGCTGCGCGGCCGCCTGGGAGGATCCCGATCATGAAACCGGAACACAAACCCGCGTTCGAACTCGACCGCGAATCGATCCTGATCGACGCCCGCCGCGAACTGGCGATACCGTCACGGCGCCTCTTCGGCAAGCAGCTCCTGACGCTGGGCGGCCTCACGATGTTGACCGGCTGCTCGATCACCGACAACGATTCGGTCAACACGTTTCTCACCGCCGTGTCGCGCCTGAACGACCGCGCGCAGGCGTTCATTTTCGATCCGAAGCAGATGGCGCCGACCTACACCGAAGCGCAGATCACGCGGCCGTTTCCGTTCAACGCGTTCTACGACATCGACGAGGTGCCGGAAGTCGACGCGTCGGGCTACAAGCTCCAGCTGAGCGGCCTCATCACCGGCAAGAAGACGTGGACGCTACCCGAACTCTACGCATTGCCGCACGCCGAGCAGATCACGCGCCACATCTGCGTGGAAGGATGGAGCGCGATCGGCCGCTGGGGCGGCACGCCGTTCGGCGATTTCCTGCGACGCGTGGGCGCGGACACCACGGCGAAATACGTCGGCTTCAAATGCGCGGACAACTACTTCGAAAGCATCGACATGCCGACGGCGCTTCATCCGCAGACGCTGCTCACGTTCGACTATGACGGACAGCGTTTGCCGCCGAAATACGGCTTCCCGATGAAGCTGCGGATGCCCACCAAGCTTGGCTACAAGAACCCGAAGCACATCGTCGAGATGTTCGTGACGAATACGTATCCCGGTGGCTACTGGGTCAACCAGGGCTACAACTGGTTCGGAGGCTCCTGACGCGCGCGGGTCGGGCGTGCGGGCCTGCGGAGATTGGCAGGTGGATTTGCAGATGGACGGCGCGACACGACCCCGGACGGCAGAAGCTTCAGAAATACCCGGCACACGCCGGTTCAACCTTTGATAACAAAATGGAGTGATCTCATGAAAAAGCTCGTAATCGCAGCACTGGCAATCGTATCCCTCGCCGCTGGCACGTCGGCGTTCGCGCAGCAGGCGAGCGGCGCGATGGCTAACGGCGCGATGTCGCACGATTCGATGTCCAAGGACACGATGTCGAAGGATTCAATGTCGAAGGACAAGATGAGCCACGGCAAGATGAAAAAGGGTGGCTCGATGGGCATGAAGCACGAGGCATCGGGCGCAATGGCGAACTGACCGGTACACGCGGCGTCCGGCGCACTGCGCCGGTGCCGCCGGTATTGGCGCAAAAAGAACCGGGCCCGCTCACGCGGGCCCGGTTTTTCATGGGCTGCAGCGATTATTTACATTTGCTTTCAGTGAGACCGATCGACGGTATTGCATAATGCTGCCGACGCCCGCCGAACGTGGGCTCGATCCGCGCCTGATCCGCGCCATTGCGTATCAGGCCGGCCCATTTTCCGCCAGCAAACGTTTCCTGCCGCACCTCCGCCATGCCGTCCTGCTTCAACCGCCCATCCGCCTCTTCCGGGCGGCGCACACCCCCACGTCCCCATGCCGCCGCCAGGCTGGCCCGTTCATCGGCGTGGGCGGGTTGAGCGCATGTCGTTCCAGTTTCCTGAAGCTTTCCCGTTTCGCGCACCGAAGACACCTCAAGGCCGCATCGCGCTCGCGCTGACGGTCGTCTATATCGTGTGGGGCTCGACGTACCTCGCCGTACACGTGGCGCTCGGGTCGTTCCCGCCGCTGCTGCTCTCGGGGCTGCGTAACCTGTTCGCGGGCATCGGCCTCTTTGTCTTCGCGGTGCGTCGCCGGCCGGCCAGGCCGACCGCGGCGGAAGTCCGCAACGCCGGGCTCGTCGGCACGATGCTGGTGGGCCTGTCGAGCGGCATGCTGGCCTACGGGATGCGGACGGTCGGCACCGGCACGGCCGCCGTCATGGTCGCCACCGTGCCGCTCTTCGCGACCGTGATCGCGGCGCTCGCGGGCCGCAAGATCGGCAGGGGCGAATGGTTCGCGATCGGTCTCGGCCTCGCCGGTATCGCGATCCTGAGTCACGGCGATACGTCGCCGGGATCGGCGGGCGGCAGCCTCGCGATCCTGTGCGGCGCGCTCTTCTGGGCGGGCGGCGCGCATCTGGCCGGACGGCTGAAACTGCCGTCCGACCTGTTTCTGTCGACGTCGCTACAGATTGGCCTCGGCGGCGCAATGGCGACGCTCGTCGCGTGGCTGGCCGGCGAACGGATGCAGGCGGTGCATTTTCTGCCGGCGGTTGCGTTCCTGTATCTGATGCTGGTCGGCACGATGGCCGCGTACGTCGCGTATGGCTACCTGATCCGCCACACGAGCCCGATCATCGCGAGCAGCTGCATGTACGTGAATCCGGTCGTCGCGGTCGCGCTCGGCGCGCTGCTGCTCGGCGAGCCCGTGACGCACTCGACCGTGGTCGCGACCGCGGTGATTCTGGTGAGCGTCGGCCTGTCGTTCTGGTTCGACTCGCGCCGGCGCGGTGTCGCCTGACTGGTTTTTCGACCCGCATGCACGGCTTCAATGCATCGGTGAACGCACGGAACGTCGACCTGTATCTCGTGGCACCAGGTGCCGACATCACAACCGTGAATGTGCGCACCCGAAGGCGCGCACGGACAGCGGAATTATTTCGCTTTTTCCGCCGAGTTCGAAATGGCGTCGCCGCCCTTCGAGATATCCTGACCCGCGCCCGCAACGGTATTGCAGCCGGTGGCCAGCATCGCGGACCCCGCGAGCAGAAGCAAAGCGATCAGTCGAGTCATGAGTGTTCCCCTTATGAAGTGGCATCGACACACGCGCCATGTGGCTCGACGCGTGTTATCCATTGTCCGGCCGGGCGATGAAGCAGACCGATCCGGTCTGATTGCATGTTAAAAAAAGGGACGGGCACACGCTGTCGGTGCGGCTGCGATTTTCCTGTAGGCGCGCTCCGGTGTTTGCGTCGGCGCAGTCCTACGTGCGCGCCTCGGGTGCCGTGACCGGCGGCGAATCGGTGGAGCGCGCCGATGACGCCGACGCCGCTTCACCGGATGGCTTGATCGTGCTGACCGTCGGCATCGTGACGCGAATGTCCGTGCCGCCGGCAACGCCGCGCCGGATATCGAAACGGCCGCCGCGCGCGGCGACCCGCTGGCGCATGCCGAGCAGCCCGTGAGTGTGCGTGCGCCTGAGATCGGCGGGCGTGATGCCGATGCCGTTGTCCGCGATATACAGCGCGACCTGGTCTGCATGCATCGTCAGGCCGATCGACACGCGCGACGCGTTCGCATACTTCGCTGCGTTCGTCAGCGCTTCCTGGGCGACGCGAAAGAGGGCGATCTCCGTCTGCTCGTCGAGCTTGATGTCGTCGTCGGGAAGGTGCTGGTCGAGCATCCAGCCGTTGCGTTGGGCCGCTTCGTCGCCGAGCGTGCGAAGCGCGGTGACGAGCCCGAAATTGGCGAGCACGGTGGGCCGCATGTCCTCGATGATGCGCCGCTTCAGCGCGATGCCCTGATCCAGGTTGGCGAGCGCGCGCATGAGCTTTTCGGAGATCACGGGCTCGTTGTCCTTCAGCTTGCGGTTCGCCCAGGCGACGTCCATCTTGCTCGCCGTGAGAATCGCGCCGAGCTCGTCGTGCAGCTCGCGCGCAAGCTGCGTCTTCTCGTTTTCGCTGACGGCCTGCAGGTGCCAGCCGAGCGCCTCGAGCTGGCGCGTGCGCTCGGTGACAAGCTGGTCGAGTTCTTCCTGCTGCGTGACGAGCTGGCGCTGCACGCGCGCCTGCCGCTCGAACTGGATGCCGAGGTTACGGAACAGCAGGATGAACAGCACGATGTTCAGCGCCGACAGCCCGCCCGCGACGAACGTCGAGATGCGCTGGTCGGTGCGACTCGCGTCGAGCGCGTGCTGCGCACGGCGCTCTTCGTTGTCGCGCAGCAGCGTGAGCGTGCTTTCGACGAGCGCGATATCGACGGGACGCGCCGCTGTCGTGACCGGACAGTTCGCCAGATCGACGTCGGGCGCGGCATGCTGCAGCGCGTCGCGACCCGCGCCCGTGCGCGCCTCGATCAGCCACGCGATCTGGCTGAAGCTCGCCTGCTCCGCGCTGTCGGCGCGATGCCGGAAGTAGGCGTCGAGTTGCTGCGAGGTCTGACGAATCTTTCCCGCGGTCGCGCAAAAGCCGCTCGCCCCCAGTTGCTGTTTCGTCAGAAGGAAGGTGCTTTCGTCGGCGGTGAGCTGCGCGAGTTGCGCGGCGAGCGTGCCCAGTTGCACCGTTGCGCCCTTCGCTTCGAGCGCGGTTTCGTATTCACCCGCGATGCGCTGGCGTCCCGTTTCGAGAATCACGAGGCCCCCGACCGTGATGACGATCGCCACCGTCATCGCAATTGCCCAGCTGCGCTCGCGCATCCAGTCGTTGAGTCGTGCCACTGTGTTCAAGGTCGCTCCCGGATTGAAGCACCAGTGTAGCGTCTGTCGCGCGGTATGCGTTTTGTAGTGTCTTTTGCCACGAGCGCTGTTCAACGCAGGCGCGCACGGCACATGCGGACATGTAAAGCTTTCATCATGACGTGTAAGCGGATTCTCACACGAAAAACGGCGTGAGCCGGAGTGTCAACGTCGGCGCGCATCTTTACGATGGGAACCAGTCCCAGTCTCTTACGCATACAGGAGGAAACGATCATGCTCAAGTGGGCGCTGATTTTCGCCGTCATCGCGGTCGTCGCCGGCCTCTGTGGATTCACTGGCATTGCAGCAGGTGCAGCGGGCATCGCCAAGTTCCTGTTCGTGCTGTTCCTGATCCTGTGCGTGGTGTTCCTTGTGATTGGCTTCGTCGTCGCGAAAAAAATCGTCGACTAGCGAAGCGCGTTCTGGAGCCTGTTCCGCTCAATGCTTCAACGCTTCAGCCAGAACCAGAAGTCACAGGGAGAAACGCCATGCTCCACTATGCAGTCGTGTTTTTCGTCATAGCGATCATCGCCGCCGTGTTCGGTTTTACCGGCATCGCGGCGGGCGCGGCGGAAATCGCCAAAATCCTGTTCTATATTTTTCTCGTTGTTTTTGTCGTCACGTTGCTGCTCGGCGTGTTTCGGGCGTAGCCTGGACATTCACCGCTGTCAGGCGCGCTGCCGCCTTCGCGGCACGCGCGCGGTTCCCCACAGATCAGTACAAGGAGTTGTCAAATGTCGAAAACCTCTAGCGGGCAAAGCGCGGCGAAAGGCGCTTTTGTGATGGACGTGAAGAAGATCCGCGAGCAGGCGCGCCAGCACATGTCCGAAGGATCGGTCACACAAAGCTATGCCGCGGATCGTGAGACGGTGCTCAAGCTGCTGAACGATTCGCTCGCGACGGAAATCATCTGCGTGCTGCGTTACAAGCGCCATTACTTCATGGCCAAAGGGATCAATTCGGAAGGCGTCGCGACGGAGTTTCTCGAACACGCCAACGAAGAGCAAGGTCACGCCGACCTGCTCGCCGCGCGCATCGTGCAGCTGGGCGGCGAACCGGACTTCGCGCCCGACGGCCTCGCTGCGCGCGCGCACTCGGAATACAAGGAAGGCAAGGACCTGACCGACATGATTCGCGAGAACCTGATCGCCGAGCGCATCGCCATCGATTCGTATCGCGAGATCATCAACTACATCGGCGACAAGGACGTCACGACGCGCCGTATCTTCGAGGAAATCCTGGCCGTCGAGGAAGAGCACGCCGACGACATGGCGGATCTGCTCGAAGGCCGCAAGTAGGCGAAGCGGCGGGTGACGCGGCTGGTGAAGCGGAAAACGCGGTGCGGTTGCGTCGCACGGAAACGGTCCCGGCATGCATACACCGGGACACCACTACAATAGGTACCTGGGACAGATCGCCACGGCACCACGGATGGGAACCGATGATTCGAGTCTTGATAGCGGACGATCACGCCATCGTACGAGGCGGGTTCAGACAGTTCGTCGCCGATGAGCCGGACATGTGCGTCGCGGCGGAAGCCTCGACCGGTGACGAAGCGATCAGTCACGTGCGCGAGCAGGCGTTCGACGTCGTGCTGCTCGACATCGCGATGCCCGACAAGAACGGTATCGACACGCTGCGCGTCATCAAGCAGGTGCGCCCGGAGCAGGGTGTGCTGATTCTGTCCGGTTACCCCGAGAGCCAGTACGCGATCAACCTGCTGCGCGCGGGCGCCAACGGCTATCTGAACAAGGACTGCGAGCCCGACGAGATCGTGCGGGCAATCCGCGCGGTGGCGCGCGGGCACCGTTATCTGTCGGAGACGGTGGCCGATACGCTCGCGAACAAGCTCGACAAACCGGCCGCGGGCCAGCCGCACGAGCAGTTGTCGGAGCGCGAATTCCAGATCTTCCGCAAGCTCGCCGCCGGACAGATTCCCACCGACATCGCCGAAGAACTGCATCTCTCCGTGAAGACGGTGAGCACCTATCGCGCCCGCGTGCTGGAGAAAATGAATCTCACGAATAACGCGGACCTGACGTACTACGCGATCAAGAGCGGCCTGATCGACTGATGCACGCAATGGCAAACGATCCCATGAGCCGCGAACCCGACACGCTTTCCGACGAGACCCGCGACGCACCGTTACGCGTGCTGCTGATCGAGGATTCGCCGCTGATCCGGCGCAGTCTGGTGGAAGCGATCGACGCCTCCGGCACGCTCCAGGTGGCCGCCTGGGCCGACACCGCCGACGACGCCATCGCGCTGCTCAACGACGGGGAGTTCGACGCCGTGATCGTCGATCTGCAGCTCAAGCACGGTTCAGGCGTGCCGGTGCTGGCGCATCTTCAGCGCGATGGGCTGATCGACACGACCTTCGCCGCAGTGCTCACGAATCACGCGTTGCCGGCGTACCGGGCGCGCTGCGAGCAGTACGGCGTGCGGCACTTCTACGACAAATCGTTCGAGTTCGACCGCGTGATCGACGCGTTGCACGACTACGCGCGCTCGCGCCGCAGCCCGCCCGTCTGATTGACGATGAGGCGCACGCGACGCATTCAGAGCGCGTCGGTCTCTGCCGGACGGCCGTGCAGATGATTCCACGCGGCGAGCGCGGCACACAGAAGACCCGCAACCGACACCCCGATCCAGCCGAACGCGTGCCACGCGAGCGCGCCGATTGCCGAGCCGGCCGCGCCGCCGATGAAATAGCACACCATGTAGACCGTATTCACGCGGCTGCGCGCCTCGGGCTTGAGTGCATAGATGCGCGACTGGTTGGAAATCTGCGCGGCCTGCACGCCGATATCCAGCACGATCACGCCGACGACCAGCCCGGCAATGCTCGCGCCCGATACGCCGAAAATCACAAACGACACGGCGACGAGCCCGATCGCGAACGTGATGATCGAGCGCGGCCCGCGCCGGTCGGAGAACTTGCCGGCAAGCGGCGCGGCCAGCGCGCCCGCGGCGCCCACGATGCCGAACAGACCGGCCGCCTGCGGCCCCAGATGGAATGGCGGCCCGGCAAGCAGCAGCGACAGCACCGACCAGAAGATACTGAACGCCGCGAAGAGCGCGGCGCCCGTGAGCGAGGCCTCGCGCAGCCCGCGATGCTCCACGCTCAGATGCCACATCGACGCGAGCAGCTTGCCGTAGCCGAGCGTCGACGTCGGCTTGCTGTGCGGCAGGCGCGTCACGATGACCACCGACAGGCCCAGCAACGCGACGATCGAGGCAAAGAACACCGCGCGCCAGCCGAAATACTCCGCGATGAACCCCGCCGCGGTCCGGGCGAGCAGGATGCCGAGCAGGAGACCGCTCATCACCGTGCCGACGGCGTGTCCGCGAGCCGAGGGCGGCGCCAGTTCGGCCGCGAACGGCACGGCCTGCTGCGCGATCGTCGCGAGCACGCCGATCGCGAGGCTCGCGACGATCAGGACCGTGAGGCTGGATGCGGTGCCCGCGACGAGCAGCGAGACGCACATGCCGGCCGTCTGCAGCAGGATCAGGAAGCGCCGGTCGAAGCGGTCCCCAAGCGGCGCGAGCAGCAGCATGCCGAGCGCGTAGCCAAGCTGCGTGACCGCCGGCACGGCGCCGATCCACGCCGCGCCATGCGGAAACGACTGACGGAAATCGTCGAGCAGCGGCTGGTTGTAATAGATGTTGGCGACCGCGACCCCGGCGATCGTCGCGAGCAGCAACAGCAGGCCGCGCAGCGAAGCGGCGGACGGGGCGGTGGCACTTGAACCGGATGTGGACATGGAAATACGCAACGGCGAACGGGATGGGCTCAACCGGCCAGTCAGTCAGCCGGAGAGGTGGTGCCGCGCATCGGCGGCACCTTGAGCGTGCCGATCATACCGGAGCGCGCGCAACCCTGCTGGGCATGGCTTTGTGCCCGTGTACCCTCGCGTCGTTTCGCCTTTGTGCGTTCCCGCCGCGCCGCTTGCGCCGTGGACGCGTTCAGTCGATTAACGCGCCAGCGGGTTCATAGAACGGATACGGGCCGTCGAAGGCGTCGACATAGGCATGATGCGTGACGAGGCCCGTGGCGGGCTCGTAGCGATGCAACGCGAACGCGGGCGGCTCCAGCATGAAGGCGGACGGCGCATCGTCGCGCAGATCGAGCGCGACCTGATGCGCGGGCGCGGGCACGGCCGAGGCGATCGTGCCGCCGAAGCGCACGAACATCGGCCGGTGGACGTGACCGCAGATCACGCGCTCGACGTTCGGATGTTGCGCGATGAGCGTGGCAAGGCGCGTGGCGGCGGGCGGATCGAGGCGCGCGCGATCCATGTGACCGATGCCGCATTCGAACGGCGGATGATGCAGCGCGACGATCACGGGCCGCTCGCGCGCGGCGTCGAGTTGCGCGGCGAGCCACGAGAGGCGCGCGTCGCACAACTGGCCCGCGCTCTCGCCCGGCTGCAGCGAATCGAGCGCGATGAAGCGAAGCGGGCCGATATCGGCGGCGTACTGCACGAACTCGCCGCCTTCGAACAGTTCCGCGCGCTCGGGAAACACCTCGCGAATTTCAGCGCGCCCATCATGATTGCCGAGCAGCAGGTAATACGGAATCTCGAGCGCGGCGAGCAGCGACTTCAGGTGGCGATATTGCCCGACCGAGCCCTGATCGACGAGATCGCCCGTCATCAGCACCACGTCGGGTCGCGGGACCAGCGCGTTGAGGCGTGCGATGCAGCGCTGTAGCGCGGCGGCGGTGTCGACGCGCCGGTAGGCGAGCGCGCCCGGGCTCTTGATGTGCAGGTCGCTGATCTGGGCGATAAGCATGGGAAAGGTCCTTGCGTACATTGTCAGGCAGTTGAACAGTATCGCATTGTCACGCGAGTGCGATCAGCGCGTCCCCGGCGATCGACAGTCCGACGGGCGTTCCGCGCGCCAGTTCGACGCGCCCGGCGACATCGACGACGAGCGCGTCGGGTGCCGCCCCACGAATCGTGAGGCGGGTGCGCTCGCCGAGGAACGCCGCGCCCTCGATCGTCCCGCGCAGCTGCGCGTGCGCCGGGTCGACCAGTTGCGCGTCCTCGGGGCGGAAAAACAGTTCGCGCGCGCCGGTGCCGGACGCGTGCGCCGGACGTGCCGCCGGCACCGCGCCACCGGTCGTGACCAGCGCGCCGTCACGCCATTCTCCCGCAAGCCGGTTGATCGTGCCGATGAACCCGGCGACCGCGCGGTTCGCCGGCTGGTAGTAGATGCTGCGCGGCGTGCCGATCTGTTCGATGCGCCCCGCGCTCATCACGACGATGCGATCGCCCAGTTCCATCGCTTCGGCCTGGTCGTGCGTGACGTAGACCGTCGTCACGCCGAGGTCGCGCAGCAGCGTGTTCATTTCAGCGCGCAACGCGTCGCGCAGCCGCGCATCGAGCGCGGTCAGCGGCTCGTCGAGCAACAGCACGCGCGGTTGCAGCGCGAGCGCGCGGGCCAGCGCGACGCGCTGGCGCTGGCCGCCGGAGAGCTGGTCGACCGGCTTGTCGGCGTGGTCGGTGAGACGCATCATCGCGAGCAGCTCGTCGACGCGCCCGCGCAGCGTCGCGGCCGCGACGCGCCGGATTTTCAGGCCGTAGCCGATATTGCCGCGCACGTTCAGATTCGGAAACAGCGCGTAGCTCTGGAACACCATGCCGACCTGGCGCCGCTCGATGGGCAGCGCCGTGACGTCTTCGTCGCCGAACAGCACACAGCCGCCGGCGTCGGGCGTTTCGAGGCCAGCTATCATGCGCAGCGTCGTGGTCTTGCCGCAGCCGGACGGCCCGAGCAGCACCAGCGTTTCGCCGGCTTCGATCGACAGGTCGAGCGGTTCGAGCACGCGGGTATCGCGAAACGTCTTCGAACAGCGGTTCAGCGTGATCGGAACGGAGGCGAGTTTCATGGCGTAACGTCCGGAGGGTTTGGAGTGTCAGGCGAAGCGAGCGAGGCACGCAAGCGGCGTTTCGAGGCGCCGCGTCGCTGCCCGGTGGCATCGACGCCGAGCCATTGCATCGCGACCAGCAGTGGCATCGTCATCAGGAAGAAGAGGATCGTGTACGCGCTGCCGATTTCGATGCGCAACGACGCGTAGGTATCGGCGAGCCCGACCGGAAGTGTCTTCGTATCGGGCGTGTGCAGCATCCACGTGAGGTTGAATTCGCCGATCGACAGCGTGAGCACGGCAAGCGCGCCCGCGACGATGCCGGGTTTCGCATTCGGCAACACGATCGTGAAGAAGCGCTGAAAGAACGTCGCGCCGAGACTTGCCGCCCCTTCTTCGAGCGTGCGCAGACCGGAACCCGCGCAGACGGCCGAGACGGCACGCACCATGAACGGCAGCGTGAACACCACATGACCGACGACGATAAACGCAACGCTCATGCGAAACATCGTCCATCCGCCGTACACGACGAGTAGCGCAAGCGCGGACGCGAGCCCCGGCAACGCGACGGGCAGCACGAGCAGTTCCTCGATGACACGCGACAGGCGCGTCCTGCTGCGCGCAAGGGCATAACCCGCCGGAACGCCGGTCAGCAGCGTGATGGCGAGCGTGGCCGCCGCGACCTCGAGCGAAAGAAACACCGACGCGTGATACTGCGTCCACACCTCGACGAGCCAGCGCAACGTCAGCCCGCTCGCGACGCCCCGAAAATAGTTGACCGTCAACCCGGCGACGATCGACATCGCGACGGGCAGGATCAGGAACGCGCAGAGCAGGAGCGTGATGCACCATTGCCCGAGCGCGAGCCACGTGCGTAAGGCGGGAAATCTCGACGCGCGTCGTGCCGCCACCGTCGATGCGCCGTTGTGCGTGAGAGAACTCATGGTGTGCCGATCCTCCTGCATTACGCGGTTGCGGCAACAGCCGGGCCGGTTGCGCTGCGCGCCAGCGTCAGCACGAGCCACGTCACCGCGCCAAGGACGATCGAGAGACCCGCGGCCGTCACCATGTTCGCGTTCAGCGTGAACTCGGTGTAGATGGTCATCGGCAGTACGTCGATGTCGGTGGCGAGCGTGAACGCGGTGCCGAACGCGCCCATCGCGGTCGCGAAGCACACCGCGCCCGCGGCGATCAGGCCTGGCGAGAGTGCCGGCAGCACGACGTCGCGCATGATCTGCCACGGCGATGCGCCGAGCGAGCGCGCGGCTTCTTCGAGCGACGCATCGAGTTTCGTGGCCGATGCCATCACCGTGACGATCACGCGGGGAATCGAGAAATACAGGTAGCCGAGAAAGAGCCCGCTCATCGAATAGGCGAAGACCCAGCGGTCGCCGGTGAGTTTCAGCGAGAGCGCGCCGATCAGGCCTTGCCGCCCGGCGAGCATGATCACCATGAAGCCGACGACCACACCGGGAAACGCGAGCGGAAACGTCAGCAGCGCGAGCAGCGTGGACTTGCCCGGGAATTCGCGGCGCGCGAGCAGCAGGCCCGCGATCACCGACAGCACGAGCGTCGTCAGCGTGACGGCCGCGGACAGCGCGACCGTTGCGCCAAGGCTGCGCATATAGCGGCCGTTGCCGAGCAGCATGCGGTACGTGTCGAACGCGTGACCATCGGCGCTGACCTGAAGCAGCGCGACGACGGGGAGCAGCCAGAACGCGATAAAGACAGCGAGCGCCGGCGCGAGCAGCGCGATGCGCCAGCGTAACGGGAACGTGATGTCGTGCATGACGGGTGTGGGAGGCGTGATAAACGTGGACGTGCCGGCGTTGCTGCGACCTGCGCGCGTCAAGGCCGCGCACAGGTCGCGCTTTCGTTCAATGCATGACCTGCAGATAGCGTTCGCCGAAGGCGGTCTGCTTCGCGGCCATCTTGCCGAAGTCGACCGGCTGGACGCGAGCGTAGTCGCTGGCGGGCAGGAACTTCGAAGCCGCCTCGCGGCTCATCGCGCCTGCGCGCACCGGGCGCAGATACGCGTTCGCCCACAGTTTCTGGCCTTCGTCGGACAGCACGAAGTCGAGCACCTTCCTGCCGTTCGCATCGTGCGGCGCGCCCTTCACGAGACTCATCACGTACGGCACGGAAATCGTGCCTTCCTTGGGAATCACGAATTCGACGTTCGCGTGATCCTTGTACTTCGCGCGATAGGCGTCGAAGTCGTAGTCGAGCAGGATCGGAATTTCGCCAGAGAGCACGCGCGCATAGGCCGTCTGTTTCGGCACGATCGGCGCGTTTGCCTTCAGCTTGCGGAACCAGTCGAGGCCCGGCTCGAAGTTGTCGAGCGTGCCGCCCAGCGCCTGATTCACCGCGACCGCGCCTGCGTAACCGACGAACGCGCTCGACGGATCGAGATAACCCACCATGCCCTTATATTCGGGTTTCAGCAGGTCGGCCCACGAACGCGGCACTGGCCTGCCTTCGAGCGCATCCTTGTTGACGAAGAAACCGAGCGTGCCGGAATGGATCGCGAACCAGTAACCCTGCGGGTCCTTCAGGTTCGCGGGAATGTCGTCCCAGTGTGCCGGCCTGTACGGCTGGATCACGCCTTTCTCCTTCGCCTGGAACGCCGACGATACGCCGAGATACACGACATCGGCGACCGGGCTTTTCTGCTCGGCCATCAACTGCGCGATCGCCTGGCCCGAGTTCTTGTTGTCGTATGGCACGCGGATGCCGGTCTTCTGCTGGATCGCCGCAATCTGGCTTGCCCAGTCGGCCCATTCGGGCGGGCAGTTGTAGCAGATCGCGGTTTCCTCGGCGTGGAGGGGCGCCGCCAGCAGCGCGGCCGACGCGACGAGCGTCATGCCTGCGGCGCGCACGAGCCGGCGCAGCAGGGAATCGACAACGAAGGGACGACGGTTCACAGCAGGTCTCCTTTCAGGGGAAGTGTCAATGCGTGTGGATGAAGCGTGAGCGTGCGAAAGGACGCGGGCATGGAGGTCACCGGCTCGCCTGCGGCAACTCGCGCGCGCGGGCGACACTGCTGTCGCTTGCGATGGCGGCGATCGTCGCGCCCGCGCGCAGCGTGTGCGGCAGGGTCAGCGAGAGCGACGCATCGCTTTCGTACGCGCCTTCGATGCGGCCGGTGAGCCGGCGCCACGCGGCGCAGCCGATCTCGCGGTTTGGCGCGCCGATGCTCGCAAGCGGCGGCGACAGCAGATCGCCGATCGCGAGCCCGTCGAAGCCGAGAATCGACATGTCGCGCGGCACCTCGAACTGCGCGCGGCGCAGGCCGCGCATCACGACCATCGCCAGTAGATCGTTGCTGCAAAAAAGGGCGGTGGGACGCGTCGGGCCACTGGTCAGATGCGTGAGCACCGAAGGCGCGAGTTCGTCGGCGTTGAAGTCGATCTCGAGCGCCGGTGCGGGCTGAAGGCCGGCCTGCTGCATCGCCTGCGCATAGCCGGCATGGCGCAACCGTGCGCGGTCCGACGCGGCGAGCGTGCCCGCGAGCATCAGGATGCGGCGATGACCGTGGGCGATCAGCATGCGCACGCCGTCGTATGCGGCCAGCCGGTTGTCGACCGAGACCGAGGGACGGCGCACCGTGTCGTTGTGCATCAGCACGTAGAGCAAACCGTCGCGGTCGAGCTCGTCGAGCACGGGGTGTGTATCGGCGTCGGCGACGGTCAGGATCATTCCTTCGACACGTTGTGTGCGCAACGTCTCGATGGCGTGGCGTTCACGGTCGGCGTCGTATTGCGTCGTCATCAGCATGAGGCGATAGCCTTGTGCCGAAGCCAGTTCGTCGATGCCCTGCAGACATTCCGCGAAAACGGGATTCGCGAGCGTCGGCAGCACGACGCCGACAAGGCGCGAGCGCTCGCCACGCAGTTGCCGGCCTAGCGGACTTGGACGGAAGTGAAGGGCGTCGATCGATTGACGCACCTTGTCGAGCGTGACCGGATTGACGGTGTGCGGCGCGTTGATCGCCCGCGAGACCGTTGCAATCGAGAAGCCCGCATGTGCCGCGACATCCTTGATCGTGGGAATCATCCGCTCGCCCCGTGTTGTAAACGTTTTCGTCGAGCGGATTATCTGGAAGGTTTGTGACTGTGCGATGACGGCAGGGGCGTCACGTGGGGAATGGGGTAGAAGCCGAGCCGCGACCGCCGGCGGTCGTCGTGGCGACCGGCAATCCTGCAATCGGCGTCTTTATCGGCGTATTGCCAGGCGCGCTTTTTTTACGTCGAAGGTGCGCCAGGCGCCTGCGGGCTAATCCGGAAGATTAGCCGAACTGCTCAGGGTTGCCTCGACATTGCCGCTGCTTTCCATGGACGAGAGATCCGTCAGGAAACTCGAACTCCACCAATGCACGTCGAACTGCCTGATGCGTCGCATCAATGCCGCGTGGCGGGCAGTCCGCTCTTCAATCGACATCGTGAGCGCGCGCTGGATCGCGAGCGCGGTTCCTTGTGTATCGTACGGGTTCACGAGGAGCGCTTCTTTTAGCTGCTCCGCCGCGCCGGCGAATCGCGACAAAACCAGCACGCCCGGATCCGAGGGATCCTGTGCCGCGATAAACTCCTTGGCGACCAGATTCATGCCGTCACGCAACGGCGTGACAAGCGCGACACGACTCGCGCGATAAAGACCAGGCAGCCGCTTGCGCGCGACATTGCGATGGATGTATCGAACAGGCATCCAGTCCAGTTCGCCATAGTCGCCGTTGATCGCGCCGCACAGGCTGTCCATTTCAACGCGAAGATCGTCATAGGCTCCCACGTCCTCCCGGCTTGGCGAGGCGATCTGGATGAGCGTCGCGCTGTTGCGGTTCTCAGGATAGCTCGCGAGAAGTTCACGAAAGGCATGGACCCGTTGTGGCAGACCTTTCGAGTAGTCGAGCCTGTCGACGCCCAGAAGCAGGCGGCGGCGCGAATACTCGTGGCGGATCTGCTCGAACATCTCGACGCCATCCCGTCCCCGCGCCTGGCTCGCGAATTCATCGACATCGATTCCGATGGGGTACGCGCCGACGCGCAGCGTGCGCTCGAACGCGCGCAGCCGGTTGCCAGGCAGCCTGTCTGCCTGTGCTTCGGACTCGACGTATCCGGCGAAATGGGTGACGTCCGCCTCGCTCTGAAAGCCGACCAGATCGTAGGCGAACAGCGAACGCATGAGCCATTCGTGTTCGGGAATCGCAGCCATGATGAGCGGCGGCGGCATGGGGATGTGCAGGAAGAAACCGATCCGGTTGCGACAGCCGAGGGCGCGCAGTTCTGTAGCGAGGGGAATGAGGTGGTAGTCGTGGACCCAGATGATGTCGTCGGGTCTTAGCAGGGACATCAGCTTGCGGGCAAACAGCTGGTTGACACGCCGGTATCCGGCGGCGAATCGAACGTTGAACTTCGCGAGGTCAAGCCGGTAGTGGAATACCGGCCATAGAACCTTGTTCGAGTACCCGAGGTAGTAGGTATCGTGATCTTCCTGGGTCAGGTCGATCGTTGCCAGTTGCACGTTGCCGACTGTTTGCAGCTTGATGTCGCGGTCGCTGCCCGTTCCGGGTACGTCATCGCGAAGTTTTCCGCTCCAGCCGAACCACAGGCCACCTGTCTGTTGCAGGCTTTCCTTGACTGCGACTGCAAGCCCGCCGGCTGCGGCTTTTCGGGGATCGGCGGTACGATTTGAAACAACGACAAGACGGCTCACTTGATCCTCGCGATTGGTTAGGACAGGCCAGGGCGAGGGCACAACGCAGGTCGGCGAATCCAGTTGTTAGCGGCACTGCTCATCTGTCGCTATACGTCGTCCAATTCTCCGGCACGAACAAAATCACCTTTACCAGACACCTGTTTTTCACTAGAGCGTGTAAGCGATCGTAACACGGGCATGCCTGTGCCATCAAACGGCCGCGATGTTCGAGCATGGCGAAAAGCCGGAATATACGCGGGAAACTGGCCTTTGTGAGAAGGTGAAAGAGCGTTCGTTAAGTGTGCTACAGGATCTCGACAGAGCGGCGTTTCACGTCATGTTTTTGGGTACGTGGTGAAGTCTGCGAAAACGGTGTTCTCGCAGACTTCACTATGGAACAAAGGCGGGCTGGCGCCGGGCTGACAAGGCGGCGCGTGATAGAATATCGTCCGCTTCACAACCTGGCCGGGGTGATGAAATTGGTAAACATAGCGGACTTAAAATCCGCCGCTTAACAGCTTGCCGGTTCAAGTCCGGTCCCCGGCACCACAGTATCCATAAGGCTCTTCGGCACTTCGCCGTGTCGTGCAAGAAACGGGTGTGTGCCTTTTTCTGCTATTCCCGGATTTCTGCCGACTATTCTCCCTGCCAATCCTGTCGACAGCTATATCAAGCCTGTCCGTCACAAGATGCGCGCAGCGCTTTGCCGACACAACCGGTTCATGCCATCCGTTGCCGCTTCAGCGAATGGACGACGGATGACGCGCGAGCGCAGTCACCTCCATCGTCATATACGGAAACAGCGGCAAGCCTGAGAGGAGGGTGTGCAGTTCGTCGTTCGACTCGACGTCGAAGACACTGTAGTTCGCATACTCACCGACCACGCGATGCAGTTGCTGCCACTTGCCTTGCCGTTGCAACTCCTGCGAATATGCCTTCTCGCGAGCCTTGATTTCATCGGCCTCGGAAGCCGGCATGTCGTGTGGCAGGTGTACGTCCATTCTTACCAGATAAAGCATGGTTCTCTCCCGGAAAATACGAAGCTCCTGCCAGTTCACTGGCAGGAAAAAGTCGAAGCGACCAGTTCTGCGTTGAGCACATGTGCTCAGACGTTTTTGTCGCGACGGTAAAAGGCGAGTTTTTCCTCATCGATATGAAGACCCAGGCCCGGTCCTTCTGGCATATGAAGGTCGAAGTCCCGATATTGGGGGCGTGCGGTGACGATGTCGTCTTTCAGCAGAAGCGGTCCGAACAGCTCCGTACCCCAGGCAAGTTGTGGAAGCGCGCTAAAGCCGTGCGCCGATGCAATCGACCCGATGCTGCCCTCTAGCATCGTGCCGCCATACAGCGACACGCCGGCTGCATCCGCAATGGCGGCCGTGCGCATCATTCCGTAGATTCCACCAGACTTCGCAATCTTCAGTGCGAACACGTCCGCGCACGCACCGCGCACGAGTTCAAGGGCGTCCTCCGGGCCTGTCACGGCTTCGTCGGCCATGATGGGCACGATGAAACGCGACGCGAGTCTGGCGAGTGCTCCGCGCTGCTCTCGCGGAGTGGGTTGCTCGATGAGGTCGATGCCAGCCGCTTCGAGTGCCGCGATTCCGGGCGCCGCGTCAGCCTCGGTCCAGGCCTGATTCACGTCGACAGTGACTTTGGCGCGATCGCCGAGCGCGGCTTTGATTTTCGAAACATGCGCCACGTCATCACGAACGCTGCGACGGCCAATCTTCAGCTTGAACGTATTGTGGCGACGTTCGGCAAGCAGCGTTTCGGCTTCATCGATGTCGCGCTGGGTATCGCCGCTTGCGAGCGTCCACAGGACCGGCAGCGTCTTGCGGACGGCGCCGCCAAGCAGCGTTGAAACCGGCACACCCAGGCGCTTGCCCTGAGCGTCCAGCAGAGCCGTTTCAATGGCGCACTTGGCAAACCGGTTTCCGCGGGCGACCTTGTTCAGCTTGAGCATTGCGCCGTTGATGCTGGTCGCATCCAGCCCGGCGATTGCAGGTGCCAGGTAAGTGTCGATGGTCAGCTTGATGCCTTCGGGACTCTCGTCGCCGTACGACAGGCCGCCAATCGTAGTGGCTTCGCCAATACCCTCGATGCCATCGCTCGAGCGCAGACGGACGATCACCAGGGTTTGTTGCTGCATCGTCGCCATGGCGAGCTGATGCGCGCGAATGGTTGGGAGATCAACCAGAATCGCTTCGACAGAGGTGATTTGAGCGTTCATACCTGAAATGTTGGAGTTGAGGGGTTGCTGAAGTATTACGCGCCCATTAACCCCCTGTCCAACACCGTCGACGTCTGGTGTCATACCCCCGAGGTATGGCAGGTGTCATCGCCCCGAATCGTTACGGGGCGCATAGGGGGTCTTTTCCTCCTCGTACAGCCGATAGATGAGGTCGAGCATTTCACGGATGTCCCGGGACTCGTCGAGCGCACGCGTGCTCATGATGATTGGGGAAACCAGCGTGGGGTCGTCCAGTTCCTTGTAACTCACATCGTCTCGCTTCAGGCCGTACACGCTACCCGGAACGAGAGAAATTCCTTCCCCTGCTGCCACGAGGCCAAGCGCAATCTGCAACTCGCGTACTTCATATATCCGGCGAGGCTTGAGGCTACGGTCCCCGAATGCCGACAGCACCTGGTCCGCATAGCTGGGTCGCGGCGCCTTGGGGAAAATAATGAGCGTCTCGTTGACGAGGTCGCTAAGGCCGAGAACGGGCTTGACCCGTGAGAGAGGATGGCCCTCCGGGAGCGCGACGATCATCTTCTCCTCGCGAAGAATCACCCGACGGATGTTTGCGTCCTCATGCCGGATACGGCCGAACCCGACATCGATCTGACCATCTTTCAGCGCCCTGATCTGGTCCATCGTCGACATCTCGTGGAGGCTGAGTTCAACGGTGGTGTTCTCGTCGCGGAAGCGCCGGATGATTTTGGGCAGCATTCCGTACAACGTCGAACCCACGAAACCGACCGAGAGGCTGCGCTCGATGTTGCCCACGCGCCGCGTCATTGATTCGAGTTCGGACGTCTGGGCCAGCAGCTGGACGGCATGGGCATAGAAGAACTTGCCGGTCTCGGTGAGCTTCAACGGGCGCGAGTCGCGCTGGAATAGCTGCACCTCGAGAATCTCTTCGAGCTGCTGTATCTGGCGGCTCAAGGGCGGTTGGGCCATGTTCAGCCGCTGGGCCGCGCGCGTGAAATTGTGTTCCTCGGCGACAGCGACGAAATAGCGAAGATGCCGCAGTTCCATGTCAATACCTCTGGGATATAGACCGATACTAAATCAGTGTTGGACGGGGTCTTCGAGCGTCAATTATTCTGTTTTCACACTCTGTTTCAGCACCCATTATACCTCCGGGGCATATTTCGACGGGCGCTAAACCAGGGGTTAACCCCCACCAGAAAATCAGGATTCAGGAGCAGACATGAGCGTCAAAGTGTTCGATACGAAGGAAGTCCAGGACCTGCTGAAGGCGGCTGCTAACGTGGGTAGCCAGGACGGCAATGCTCGCGCCAGGCAGATTGTCCATCGCCTGCTGGGCGACCTGTTCAAGGCCATCGACGACCTTGACATGACGCCTGACGAAATCTGGGCGGGCGTTCACTATTTCAACAAGCTCGGCCAGGACGGCGAAGCTGCGCTGCTTGCCGCGGGCCTCGGTCTCGAGAAGTATCTCGACATTCGTATGGATGCGGCGGACAGGGAAGCCGACATCGGCGGCACGCCGCGCACCATCGAAGGTCCGCTGTATGTTGCCGGCGCGTCCGTGCGCGAGGGCGTATCGAAGATTGATATCAATCCGGACGAGGACGCCGGTCCGCTGGTGATCCGCGGCACGGTAACCGGTCCTGACGGCAAGCCCGTTGCAGGGGCGGTGATCGAATGCTGGCACGCGAACTCGAAAGGCTTCTATTCGCACTTCGACCCGACCGGCGCGCAGAGCGCGTTCAACCTGCGCGGAGCGGTCAGCACCGGTCCCGACGGCAAGTACGCGTTCCATACGCTCATGCCGGTCGGTTACGGCTGCCCGCCACAGGGCGCGACCCAGCAACTGCTGAACGTGCTCGCCCGCCATGGCAACCGTCCGGCGCACGTGCATTTCTTCGTCACGTCCGGCAGGTACCGCAAGCTGACGACGCAAATCAACATCGAGGGCGACCCGTTGATCTGGGACGACTTCGCCTACGCCACCCGCGAGGATCTGATTCCCCCCGTGGTCGAGAAGACCGGCGGCACCGCGCTGGGAATGAAGGCCGACACGTATAAGGAAATCGAGTTCAACGTCGAGTTGACTCCGCTGGTTCAGGGCAAGGATAACCAGCTCGTTCATCGCCTGCGTGCATCTGCTGCCGCCTGAACGCTAAACGCTAAACGCGGCCGCTACGTCGTACCCCTGCTGCCGCTCAATCCGTCGCAAGAATCTTTCGACACCGATGCGCGTGCTCCTTCACCACGAGCGCGCGTAAGGAGAGCACTCATGTCTGCCATTATCGACAAAGCCTCGCAACTGGATGAACTGCTGCACACAGCCGTTCAGGACGACAGGCAAAACGGTGTATTCCGTTGCCGCCGCGACATCTTCACGAACACTGATCTGTTCGAGCTCGAGATGAAGCACATCTTCGAGAGCAACTGGGTCTATCTCGCGCATGAAAGCCAGATCCCCAACAACAACGACTACTACACCACCTGGATTGGCCGTCAGCCCATCGTGGTCACGCGCGACAAAGGCGGCGAACTGCACGCGGTCATCAACGCCTGCGCGCACAAGGGTGCAATGCTTTGCCGCAAAAAGCACGGCAACAAGGGCACCTTCACGTGTCCGTTCCACGGCTGGAGCTTCGCCAACACCGGCAAGCTCCTGAAAGTGAAGGACGTGAAGACCACGGAATACCCGGTGCAATTCAACACCAACGGCTCGCACGACCTGAAAAAAGTCGCCCGCTTCCAGAGCTATCGCGGCTTCCTGTTTGGAAGCCTCAATGCAGAGGTGATGCCGCTGGAAGACTACCTTGGCGAGACCAGAACCATCATCGACCAGATCGTCGACCAGGCCGCGGACGGGCTGGAAGTGTTGCGCGGCAATTCCTCGTACATCTACGAGGGCAACTGGAAGATGCAGATGGAGAACGGCTGCGACGGCTACCACGTCAGCACCGTGCACTGGAACTACGCCGCGACGATGGACCGGCGCAACGTCGACGGCACCAGGGCCGTGGATGCGAACAGCTGGAGCAAGTCGGTAGCCGGTGTGTACGGGTTCGATCACGGCCACATCCTGCTGTGGACCCGGACGATGAATCCGGAAGTGCGGCCGGTCTATAAAAACCGCGACGAAATCAAGGCACGCGTGGGCGACGTGAAGGCGGACTTCATCGTCAACCAGACGCGCAATCTTTGCCTGTATCCGAACGTGTTCCTGATGGACCAGTTCAGCACGCAGATTCGCGTCGTACGTCCGGTCAGCGTGGACAAGACCGAAGTCAGCATCTTCTGTTTCGCACCGAAGGGCGAGAGCGCCGCCGACCGCGCTACCCGCATCCGCCAGTACGAAGACTTCTTCAACGTCTCGGGCATGGGCACCGCGGACGACCTCGAAGAGTTTCGCGCCTGCCAGGTGGGCTACGCCGGCACCACTGCGTTGTGGAACGATCTCTCGCGCGGCGCACCGTTGTGGGTCGAAGGTCCCGACGCGAACGCGAAGAACATGGGCCTGAAGCCGCTCATCTCAGGCGAGCGTAGCGAAGACGAAGGCCTCTTTGTGTGTCAGCACGAATACTGGGTCCACCAGATGCGCGACGCACTCAAAAAGGAACAAGGGGAGGCCGTGGCATGAGCTTCGATTACCAGAAAATCTGCGCGGTGCTGTTTCGCGAAGCGCGCCTGCTCGACGATCGTCAGTGGGACGAATGGCTCGCCTGTTATACCGGGGACGTCACCTACTGGATGCCAGCGTGGGATGACGACGACCAGCTCGTCGACGACCACGAGAGTCAGATTTCGCTGATGTATTACCCGGACCGTGGCGGCCTGGAAGACCGGGTATTCCGCATCAAGACCGAACGAAGTGGTGCCTCGATGCCTGAACCGCGAACCAGTCACAACGTGACCAACGTGGAAGTACTGGCCGAGGGCGAGAACGAAGTGGACGTGCGCTACAACTTCAACACGCTCAGCCACCGGTACAAAACCACCCATCAATTTTTCGGCACGACGTTCGTGACCCTGCGAAAGGTCGACGATGAACTGTTGATTTGCTACAAGCGAATCGTGCTGAAGGACGACTACATCCACCAGGTGCTCGACGTCTATCACGTTTGATGTCGGGTCTGGGTGGAAACGGGAAGTACAGGAGGCAAGATGTCCAGCTACAACGTTGCACTGAATTTCGAAGACGGCGTGACCCGCTTTGTCACGTGCAAGACGGGCGAGAAGGTGCTCGATGCCGCCTTTCGCGCAAGGATCAACCTGCCGATGGATTGCTCCGATGGCGTGTGCGGCACCTGCAAGTGCCGCGCCGAGAGCGGAAGCTACGACCTGGGCGACGATTACATCGACGATGCGCTGACTGAGGACGAGAAGGAAAGCGGTCTCGTGCTCACCTGCCAGATGGTGCCGGAAAGCGATTGCGTGATTGCGGTGCCGGCCTCTTCAACGGCATGCAAGACCGAACAGAGCCGGTTCACCGCGACCGTATCGAAGGTCGAACCGCGCAACGATGCGGCCGTCGTGCTCGAACTCGATGTGGACGCAACGGCACCGGTGTTTTTGCCCGGTCAGTACGTGAACATCGATGTTCCGGGTAGCGGCCAGTATCGTTCGTATTCGTTCTCATCGGCACCGGGGCAATCAACAATCAGTTTTCTGATCAAGCGGATTCCCGGTGGCGTGATGAGCACATGGCTTGAGTCCGCGCAGCCTGGCAACAAGGTGGAGTTGACCGGGCCGCTC
The DNA here is from genome assembly GCF_900107685.1 of Paraburkholderia sartisoli. Taxonomy (GTDB): domain Bacteria; phylum Pseudomonadota; class Gammaproteobacteria; order Burkholderiales; family Burkholderiaceae; genus Paraburkholderia; species Paraburkholderia sartisoli. Next base: position 1,252,409 of record NZ_FNRQ01000001.1, read on the forward strand.
GGGAGCTTCTATCTGCGCGCCGTGGAGCGCCCGTTGCTGTTCCTCGCGGGCGGCACGGGTCTCGCACCGTTCCTGTCGATGCTGGAAGTGCTGGCGCGCGCCAATTCGCAGCAAAGGGCCCACCTCATTTATGGCGTAACGCGAGAGCTCGACCTGGTTCAGGTCGACGCAATCGAGGCATACGCGGCGAAGCTGCCCAATTTCACGTGCAGCACGGTTGTGGCGGACACGGATTCGACGCACCCCCGCAAAGGCTGGGTGACGCAGCACATGCCGGCCGAAGCGTTGAATGACGGTGACGTCGACGTTTATCTCTGCGGTCCGCCGCCGATGGTTGATGCGGTGCGCAAGTACTTCGACGACAACGGCGTGAAGCCGAACGGCTTCCACTACGAGAAATTCACGCCCAACGCAGCAGTGAGGACGGCATGAACACGCAACGATTTGCCGGCAAGGTCATGGTCGTCACGGGCGCTGCACAGGGCATTGGCCGGGCCGTGGCGCTGCGTGCCGCCGCCGAAGGAGGCAAGGTGCTGTTCGTTGATCGCGCCGACTTCGTCGCGGAAGTTGCCGCGGAAGCCGGCGACGCGGACACGGCAGCGTTTGTGGCGGACCTCGAGACGTACGAAGGCGCGGCAGCGGCGCTGGCATTTGCCGTGCGCAGGTTTGGCGGCATCGACATCCTGGTCAACGGCGTGGGTGGCGCGATTCGCATGCGTCCGTTCGCCGAGTTCGAACCCGCGCAGATCGACGCGGAAATCCGTCGTTCGCTCATGCCGACGTTGTACGCCTGCCATGCAGTTCTGCCGCACCTGCTTGAGCGCGGCGGCGGCACGATTGTCAACGTATCCTCGAATGCCACACGGGGTATCCGTCGCGTGCCCTACTCGGCGGCCAAGGGCGGGGTCAACGCGATCACGCAATCACTGGCGATGGAATACGCGGAGCACAACATCCGTGTGGTCGCCACCGCGCCGGGCGGAACCGACGCGCCTCCGCGACGCATCCCTCGCAACACCGCCGGCGACAGCGAGCAGGAAAAAGTCTGGATGAGCGATGCGGTGAAGCAGGTGACCGATTCGACCTTTTTCAAGCGCTACGGAAGCATTGACGAACAGGTCGCGCCGATTCTGTTCCTCGCTTCAGACGAGGCAGGCTATATCACGGGCACCGTGCTGCCTGTGGCCGGTGGTGACACAGGCTGATTTGCACATGCCCGGCTCGACTGGCTTGCAAGCGGGAGTGTGGATTTTTCTGCCCGTTCTGGAACAGGAGTAGCGCTTCGTCGATATGACCGACTTGTGCGCCAGGACAGCACCGACGGTGAACAGGCCGATCAGGCTGCCACCAGTTGCGCCGGGACCCAGCCGCGTTCGGTGTCATGGAAAACCATCTTTTCGCCTTCTCGCCGGTCAAGATCGGCAGTGTGTTCAATCATCTCCTTGAGTTTCACATTGCCGTCGATGGTTTCGAGGTAGATCGCGCGAAGCATGCGGTCCGCGGTTTTCGGGATCTTGCCGCGCTTTTCCCAAAGCGCGACTGTCTGCTCCGTGGTGCCAATCAGGTCGGCCAGACGGTGCTGTGACAGGTCGAGCTCCTTGCGCAGGAACCTGAATTCGGTGCCGGTGAGACGACCTTTCTGTGCGAGCGAGCGGCCGATCACCTTGTGCAGGCCGTCGACGTCCTGAATCGCCGTCGCCGTGCCGTGCGCTGTCTTGCGTTTGGTAACGCCGTTTTCGAGCCACACGTTACGCAGCCCGCTTTCCGTGTAGTGGTACATGGATGTGCCTCAAAAAACAGTGATGACGACGGCCCAATCGCCGTCCTCCGTGCGCTCGATGGACGCGGCTACGCGCACCTCGTCGCCAGCGTTGCGACGCGTGAGCGTGCATTGCCAGTTGCCTTGCAAATTCGTGTGCGACGGTTCCGACACCCGTCCGTTGCGCAGGCAGTCCAATACCTGCGCCAGCGTGATTCTTCGCTCACGCATCCGTTTCTTCGCGTGCGGCGTGATGAACACGCGGCCCGAATCCTTTGCAGTGTCGCTGATCAGGCGGCGCAGGTTGGAATCGTTTAGACGAAACGGAATGGGTTCGGGCGGCATACCTATAATTATTAGGGGTATGCGACGGAAAAGCAAGCGGAACTGCTGGATGTGGAGGGGCTTCTTCGGCCACACCTGCTCAGGCGGCCAGGCGTTTCGAGTCCCGCCGTGGCCAGCCCCGATCCAGCGGCAATCCATGCCGGGCACGCCTCACATCATTCAAGACCCCACGCAGACAAAGCTGCTCGCCAGATTCACATTCCCCTTGCCGCCATAGCGCGGAAACATCGGATACCGGCACAGCGGCCGCGAACGTCCGTTAGTCGCCGCGGCGATGTCGGTCGCGGTCAGCGTCTCCGGGGCGACGTCGTGCGTCACCCAGTTGTCGAGCGCGCCGAGCAGATCCGTCGATGGAATGAACGCGCCGCTGCCGTGCTGGAAGCCCGGCACCATGTAAAGCCGCATGAACGAATCGACCGTGCCGGAGCCAAAGCGGTCCACGAGCGCGTCGTGATACGCGATCGTCTGGTTCGGGCTGATGACTTCGTCAGCGAGCCCCTGCAATGTGATCAGCTTGCCGCCGCGTGCGATATAGCGGCTCAGGTCGGGGTTCATCGCACCGATCGTCCGCGAGAGCGCCACGACCTGCCGCTGATATCGGCCTGGATGCAGCACGTCGAACTTCAGCGAATCGAAGGCCGGGTCGCGCGCGATGAAGTACCGGGCGTAGCCGTCGCCCTGTGAAAACAGATACCCGTTTGCGACGATCGTGGGGGGCGTGCCGTGGGCGTCGTCGTGCGCAAGACCGAGCATGCCGGTGAAGAGCGTGCCCTGAAACACGTTGTAGCCGCGATAGCGGTGTACGTTCCATGCGAGCGGCCAGGGCAGCGACAGCCCGTCGCGCAGCACGTCGAGTGTCGCGAGCTGGGCGCCCGACAGGCAACTGTCGTTCGCGATGCCGGCTTTGCCTGGCGGACACCGCAACGAATCGATCACGTCCGCCTCGTGCTTCCGACATGCGCCGACGTCGCTCACGATGCCGTCCGCCGCGCCGTCGAGCCGGTCGCACACTTCAAGCGTGCGCTGGTAGACGCGTTCGAGCAGCGGCGGCGGCACGAAACCGCCTGGCGTCGCGTACTCGGTCTGGCCGACTTTCACGCCGAGCAGACGCACGCCGGAAAAATTCAGCGCGGGCGAGTTGGCGATCACGCCGTCGTAGTCGTCGGGGAAGCGCTGCATGACGGTGTAGCCTTCGCGTCCACCCGTCGAGCCGCCGGCGAAGTACGTGTGCTCGGGCGGCCGGCCGTAGGCGTGCTCGATCAGCGCGAGCGCGACGTCGTGTGTCTTCTTCAGATGCGCGTAGCCGAAGTTCACCACGGCTTCATCGTCGAGGCCGAACACCGCGAGGGCCGAATTGCCGACGTGACCGGAATCGTCGCCGAACGTCGCGTAGCCCTGCGCGAGCGGCGCGCGGTTCGGCCAGAACGGCATCACACCCGTGCCGCTCACCACGACGCCGTTATAGCCTCCGCCGCCCACCTGCAACGCACGGCCGTTCCAGCGGCGCGGCAGGTTCACGTCGAAGCGGATGCCGGGCGTGCCGGGCTTCAGTGGCTTGATGCTGCCCGTGATCCGGCAGTAGTCGCCGTTCTGGTTGTTGCGGGCGGTCGCGGCGATCATCTCCGCGGTGTCGATCCGCGCGCCGCCAGTGGGCAGGCCGATGATCCCTGGCGGCAGCGTGAATCCGGCGAACTGCGTGCATTGCGTCGCGAGCGTCGGCCCGGTTGCCGCCACCGCCGCGCCCGCACTGACAACGTCCGCGGCCAGCAGCAACACGGGCCAAACGCGCACATGCAACGGCACCCGCAACGCCACGAGCACGGACACGCACAAAGAGACAAAGGCGCGCGGGGCGCCGGACGAACCGGCCCGCGCGCTCATCCGCAGCCGGCGCTATTGACGGCCGTGCGCGCCTGCAGGCCTTTCCACTCGCTCCAGCCGCGCGCGATCGCGAGCACCGCCGTGATCGCGACGAGATCGCCGGTGAGCGCCGCCACGGTGTGCGCGAAGCCGGGCAGGCCGCGCGGCGTCGCGGTGTCGACGATGAGCGAGACCAGCGTGCCCGTGACGAAACACACGAGCCCGGTGCGCCCGACGGTCACCACGGCGGGCAGCCGCCGTGCAAGGCGCGCGATGCTGCCGGTATGCACGAAACGCGCGGCAAGCCACGCGATGACCAGAAAATTGATCACACGATCCATCGAGAGGTTCTGTTTAAGATGACCCGGCAACGCCTGCGTCAGGATGAAAAGCCTGACCACGGCGAACGCGAGCACGGCGGCGACGGCAATCCGCGTCAGCCAGCGCGCGGTATCCGACGTATGAAAGCGCTCGCCGACTGGCCGCAGGCGACACAGGATACCGAGTACGAACATCAGTTGCCATGCAAACGGATTGAAAGCCCAATTGCCGACGTCGTCAATGCTGAAAAGCGAGGCTAGCGGGCGCGCGAGCGCCCAGATAGCGAGGCTCACCGTCATCGCGAGCAGCCCCGAGCGGCGCGCGAGCGGCACCGCGAACGGCACCCACAGCGCGAAGATCACATACATCGGCAACACGCTCGACAGATACGGCTGATGCCTGAGCACCGCGATATCGAACGCCGCGCGCAGCGGTGCGCTGGAAAACGGCAGCCAGCCGGACAGCTCGACCATCGGCTGGTTCAGATGAAAGAGCGCGAGCGCGGCGCCCGAGACGAGCGTCAGCAGCGCGGTGAGCAGATACGCACGATAGATTTCCCAGCTGCGCCTGAAAAAGCGCTTCTGGGCGGCGCCCGGACCACGACGGTCGTGTACGGCCATATAAGCCGCCGCCGATGCATAGCCGCCGAGAAACACGAACACTTCCGCCGAATCGCACAGCGCGTATGCGTGCAGCATCAGATGCGACAGCACGCTGCCGGGAATATGGTCCAGCACGATGACGATCAGCACGATCCCGCGGAAAAAATCCACTTCGATCGAGCGGCCTTGATGCGAGTTCATGGATATTCCCGCGTACGATGTGAGTCTGTCGACCAGAGTTCGCGCAAAGCTCTTACTCTGGTCCCATGCAAGTTATCGCGGTCGACCAGAGCACGTTATTGAAGTCGACAGACACACAAGTGGATCGTTCCGCGTAAACGCGAAGGGTGTCAATCGAATTCGCGTGAGACCAGCGCGTTGCGAGGCAACTGAAATAACGCTGTCGGCGCACGGTAATCCAGGTCGCGAAACACAGCGGCTTTCAACAAGACTCCCCACCATCCGGATCCGGTCATGCAAACATCGCGTCGCAGCTTTCTTATTCTCAGCGCCGGCATGGTGTCGTCGCTGGCGTTGTCCCGCGCGGCCCTCGCCGACGGGCCGAAACTCAGCGAAGACGACCCCGCCGCGCAGAAACTCGGCTACCGGCTCGATGCCTCGAAGGTCGACCGCGCGAAATTCCCGAACTGGGCCGCCAACCAGACGTGCAGCAACTGCTCGCTTTATCAGGGCGGCGCGAGCGACCCGTACGGCGGTTGCGCGCTCTTTGGCGCGAAACAGGTCGCGGCGCACGGCTGGTGCGCGTCCTGGACGAACGCGTAGGCGGTGTTCTCCGGTACACGCCGATAGACGCCGATAGACGCCGGTACACGCCGGTCGCGAGCGCACGCGGCGGATGCGATAATCGCGGTTTGCCGTTTGCCCTGTCGCAACCCGCCTTACGGAGATTATCTTGAGCCGCCTGGACAACCCTTTGCACGATCAGGAAGCCGGCCGTGCCGACTCGACGCAGGACACCACCCGCATCGACGACACCCGCATCGGCGCCGTTCGCCCCCTTATTTCTCCGGCGCTGCTGCAGGACGAACTGCCGGTTCCGCCGGACGTCCAGCGGCTCGTCGAAGAGAGCCGCTCGGCGATCGCGGACATCCTGCACGGCCGCGACGACCGCCTCGTGGTCGTCGTCGGCCCGTGTTCGATCCACGATCATCAGCAGGCGATGGATTACGCGCATCGTCTGAAGGAAGCCGCCGGCGCGTTAAAAGACGATCTGCTGGTCGTCATGCGCGTCTACTTCGAAAAGCCGCGCACGACGGTCGGCTGGAAGGGCTACATCAACGATCCGCAACTCGACGGCAGCTTCCGCATCAACGAGGGGCTGCGCCGCGCGCGTGAACTGCTGCTCGACATCAGCAGCCTCGGCCTGCCCACCGCGACGGAGTTCCTCGACCTGCTGAGCCCGCAATACATCGCCGACCTGATCGCGTGGGGCGCGATCGGCGCGCGCACGACGGAAAGCCAGAGCCATCGCCAGCTGGCGTCGGGCCTGAGCTGCCCGATCGGCTTCAAGAACGGCACCGACGGCGGCGTTCAGGTCGCCGCGGACGCGATCGTCGCGGCCCGCGCGAGCCACGCGTTCATGGGCATGACGAAGATGGGCATGGCGGCGATCTTCGAAACGCGCGGCAACGACGACGCGCACGTGATCCTGCGCGGCGGCAAGAAGGGCCCGAACTACGATAGCGCGGGCGTCGAGGCGAGCTGCTCGGCGCTGCGCGAACTGGGGCTGCGCGAGCAGGTGATGGTCGACTGCTCGCACGCCAATTCCGGCAAGTCGCACCTGCGGCAGATGGACGTCGCGGAAGATCTGGCCGGACAGCTTTCGGCAGGCGATCGCCGCATCGTCGGCGTGATGATCGAAAGCCACCTCGAGGAAGGGCGCCAGGACCTGAAACCCGGCGTGCCGCTGCGTTACGGCGTGTCGATCACGGACGCATGCCTTTCGTGGGCGCAGACCGCGCCCGTGCTCGACAGGCTCGCAGCCGCCGTTCGGGCACGCCGCGCGGGCTGAACCGATACCCGCCGGGGCCCGCGCCGCGGAGCGGGCCGATTGTTCGGATCCACCGACAAGTGACTTCGCGTTCCACGCATTTATCCGTGGACATGTCCCTCCTACAATTGCTTCCATCGACACATTGGATGCAGTGCCCCACGGTACACACGGGCGAAGGAGTAGACATGCGAGACCTGATCGAACGCCAGCTTTATCACCCGGCCGTGGTGCTGGCGATGGTGTCGCTCATGCAGCTCATGGTGTCGCACGATTTCAGCCTGAGCCAGGTGGGGTTTGTCGTCGCGACGCGCGGCGCGAAGGCCGCGCTCGACCGCTCGCGCGAGTTCATCTGCCACGTTCACTGCGAAGGCTGAACGTCCGCTGAACCTCGCCCGGACGCTGCCCCCCACGCTAAAGGCCCGCGAAACCGCACGGCGGAAAAGTCGCGTGTAAGATGGCACGACCCTTACCGGCTTCCGGAGGTCTGCCATGCCCCAGCATTTCGACGCCATCGTGATCGGCACTGGACAGGGCGGCTCGCCGCTGGCGGTCCGGCTTGGCGAAAGCGGCCGCAAAACCGCTGTCATCGAACGCGCGGCGTTTGGCGGCACATGCGTGAACGTGGGCTGCACGCCGACCAAGGCGTACGTGGCCTGCGCGCGCGCCGCGCACGTGGCGCGCCACGCGGTCGCGTACGGCGTCCAGATCACGGGTGACATCACGGTCGATCTCGCGCGCGTGAAGGCGCGCAAGGACGAGATCATCGGGCAGTCCAGAGGCGGCGTCGAAAAGTGGCTGCACGGCGCGACCAACGTGAGCGTCTTTAATGGCCACGCGCGCTTCACGGGTCCGCACACGATGCACGTCGAAGGACGCGACGGCCAGCCCGGCCAGCACCTCGAAGCCGACCAGATCTTCATCAACACCGGCACGCGCCCGGTCGTGCCGGCGCTGCCCGGCATCGACGACATCCGCTATTTCACGAACTCGACGCTGCTTGAACTGACGACGTTGCCCGAGCATCTGGTGATCGTCGGCGCGAGTTATATCGCGCTGGAATTCGCGCAGGTGTTCCGGCGCTTCGGCAGCCGTGTGACGGTGATCGTGCGCGGCGATCGCGTGCTGAGCCGCGAGGACGCGGATTTCGCGAGAGCCGTGCAGGACGTGTTCGTGCGCGAAGGCATCGAATTCCGCTTTCACGCGGAACCCACGCGACTCGAAGCACCCGGCCGCCAGAACAGCGAAGGCAGCGCGGCGCGCATTCACTTTTCCGGCGACACGCCCGTGCTCGACGCTTCGCATCTGCTCTTTGCAACCGGACGTCGCCCGAATACCGACGATCTCGGTCTCGAGGCCGCGGGCATCGTGGTCGACAGACACGGCATGATTCCCGTCGATGGCGAACTGCGGACCTCGGTGCCTGGCGTGTGGGCCATCGGCGACGTCAACGGACGCGGCGCATTCACGCACACGTCGTATAACGACTTCCAGGTCGTCGCGGCGAATGTGATCGATGCCGCGCGAACGGGCGAACGACGCAGCGTCGACGGCCGCACGATGGCGTATGCGGTGTTTGTCGATCCGCCGCTTGCGCGCGTGGGGATGTCGGAAGCCGACGTGCGCAGGTCGGGCCGCAAGGCGCTGATCGCGACGATGCCGATGTCGCGCGTCGGGCGTGCGCGCGAAAAAGGCGAGACCGCGGGTTTCATGAAGGTGCTCGTCGATGCCGACACGAAGCAGATTCTGGGCGCGACGATTCTCGGTGTGGATGGCGACGAGGCGATTCATACGTTCATCGACACCATTGCAGCCGGCGCACCGTACACCACGCTGATGCGCGCGATGCACATTCACCCCACCATCAGCGAACTCGTTCCAACACTGTTCGAAGGTCTCGAACCGATGGCTTGAGTGGTGGCCCATCAACAGGCACACGCGATGAAACCCGAGACCGGAAATCTGTTCGACGTGTCGGGCCTCACGGCGCCCACGGGTCCCGACGAGCGGTTCGACACGCTGGTCGATCGCACGGGGTTGCGTATCGAGCGGATCGTCTCGACAGGGCAGGCAAGCCCGGCGGGCTTCTGGTACGACAGCCCCAACGAAGAGTGGGTGCTTCTCATCGCGGGCGCCGCCGCGCTCGAATTCGAAACACCCGCTGAATCCGGAGACATCGCGCGGCCACACATGATGCAACCTGGCGATTACGTGCGGATTCCCGCGCATTGCCGGCATCGCGTGGCGTGGACGCATGCGGACGAACCGACGTTCTGGCTCGCGGTGCATTACGAACACACCTGAACCGTCTGATCGCCCGGCGATGTGCGGCCTGTTAGCATTGAGGTCCAGCAAGAAAATCTTCAAGGAGCACAGCGATGATCAGCGGAAAAACGACGCTTGTTGCACACCTCGGCTACCCGACGGAGGCGTTCAAGGCGCCATTGATCTATAACCCGTGGTTCGAGAAAAACGGCATCGATGCCGTCGTGGTGCCGATGGGCGTGAAGCCCGAAGACTACGTCGCGTTTCTTCCGTTGCTGTTTCGCATGTCCAATATCCGCGGCGCGCTCGTCACGATGCCGCACAAGGTCACGACGGTGGGCATCGTCGACGAGGTAACGCCGACCGCCGCCATCGCGGGCGCCTGCAACGCAATCCTGAAGCGCGAGGACGGCACGCTGCTCGGCGACCAGTTCGACGGCGCGGGCTTCGTGCGCGGCGTCGAGCGCAAGGGGCGCGTGCTCAAGGGCGCGCGCGTGCTGGTGCTCGGCAGCGGCGGCGTGGGCTCGGCGATCGCTGCTTCGCTCGCCGGCGCGGGCGTCGCGGAGATGGCGCTGTTCGACACGGCCGAGGCATCGGTCGAGGCGCTTGCGGACCGCCTGCGCAAACACTATCCGCAACTCGTCGTGACCACGGGTTCCAAGGATCCGGCGGGCTTCGACCTGATCGTCAACGCGACGCCGCTTGGCATGAAAGACGGCGATCCGATGCCGTTCGACATCGACCGCATCGCACCCACCACGTTCGTTGGCGAGGTGGTGATGAAGTCCGAATACACGCCGCTGCTGCGCGCGGCGAAGGACAAGGGGTGCCCCGTGCAGGTCGGCACCGACATGCTGTTCGAAATGATCCCGGCCTATCTCGAGTTCTTTGGATTTGGCACCGCCACGGCCGAGGCGTTGCGCGCGGTTTCGCAGATCAGGCAGTAAGGATGGGGCGAGGCGGGCAAATTGCCGCCGCAGGGGCGGCTTCGCCCTCAGGACAAACCCGGACTCCGGGTGAAATATGAAAGTGTGAAAGCATTGAGAAGGGTTTGCGTGGCTAGACTTCCCGGGAAAAGCGTCTGAAAGACGCAAATCCGCCCACGGGACAGATCGGAGACAACGCAATGAACCACGCCTTCGGCCACGCCGGGCGGATTTTCGGCGCAGCCATGGCTGCGTCCGCCGCGCGGCTGCGCCCCGGCGCGCGCATGACAGACAGGGCGCCACGCCGCGCCGTGTTTCCGGGCAGCCTGCGCGGCCGCCTGTTGTGGTGGCTGCTGCTGCCGCTGGCGGCGTTCGTGTCGATATCGGGCGTGATCTCGTTTCGCAACGCGATGGCCACAGCCGATCTCGTGCAGGACAACGCGCTTGCGTCGTCGATGCGGATCATCGGCGAGGACATCGACTGGAACGACGGCTCGGTCTCGGTGCAGATTCCCCCCGCCGCGCTGGAGCTCTTCGAATCGCCGGAGCGCGACAGCGTGTATTACCGCGTCGAGGCCCGCGAGCACCAGCTGCTTGCGGGCGGCACCAAACTGCCGTTGCCGCGTGGCGTGGGTCCCGTGCCCGTGCTGTATTCCACGCGTCTCGACGACGGCCGCGTCGTGCGCGCCGCGGCCTACGTGCGCCAGATGTACGACTCGGGGCGCACGGAAGGTGTCGTCGTTGCCGTCGCGAAGACGGAGGCCTCGCGCGACGCGATGGTCTGGCAATTGTTGCGTCCGCAGCTTTTCGGCGAGGTGCTGACGTTGCTGCTGGCGATGGTCTTCGTCTATCTCGGGCTCACGTTCGAACTGCGGCCGTTGATGAAGGTGAAGGACGATGTCGCCGACCGCAATCCGTCGCAACTGCAACCGCTGCGCGTGGCGAGGCTTCACGTCGAACTGCGTCCGATCGTCGACGCGATCAACCAGTGTATTGCGCGCATGAGCCAGCAGGCCGCGATGCAGCGGCAGTTCATCTCCGACGCCGCGCATCAGCTGCGCACGCCGCTCACGCTGCTCGACGCGCAGATCCAGTTCGCGCGGCAACGGGAAAGCCGCGACGCGCGGCTAGGCGAAGCGCTTGCCGGCATGCACAAGAGTAGCCGCAGGATGACGACGCTGACCGACAAGCTGCTGCTGCTCGCGCAGGCGGAATCGGCGGCGCCGTCCCACACGGAGGAGTGCGTCGACCTGGTCGCGCTGATCGCGAGCGTGCTCGAATCACTGATCGCGTTCGCGCAGGCGCGCGAGATCGACCTGGGCGCGGAACTCGACGACAGCCTGTACGTCACCGGTGACGAAGCGTTGACCACGGCGCTCGTCACCAATCTGGTGGACAACGCGCTGCGTTATACGCAGACGGGCGGGCGCGTGACCGTGCAGGCGCGCGGCTCGCACGACTGCGTGACGCTGCGCGTGATCGACAACGGTCCGGGTATCAGGGCGGATGCGAAGGCGCGCGTCTTCGAGCGCTTCTATCGCGCGTCGAGCCACGCCGACGGCACAGGTCTCGGCCTGCCGATCGTGCGCGAGATCGCGCAGCGGCAGGGCGGTACCGTCACGCTTGAACCCGGCGAGAAGGGCATCGGTCTTGTGGCGACCGTCGAGATGCGTCCATGGCAGGCCGCGCCATGCGCGGATACAACGAAGGAAAAAACATGAAACTGCTGCTTGTCGAAGACGACGCCGATCTCGCGCGCTGGGTGATCAACCTGATGCAGGTCGAGAACTTCGCGCTGGACTGGGCAGAGGACGGCGAACGCGCCGAAACGCTGCTCGGTTTGCAGCACTACGACGCGGTGCTGCTCGATCTGCGATTGCCCGGCATCGGTGGCAAGGACGTGCTTGCGCGTCTGCGTCGCAAGCGCGACAGCGTGCCCGTGCTGATGCTGACGGCCAACGGCTCGACCGACGACAAGGTCGCGTGTTTTTCGGCGGGCGCGGACGACTACGTCGTCAAGCCGTTCGACGCACGCGAGCTGGTCGCGCGCATCAAGGCGCTGATACGACGGCAGGCGGCCGGTGACAAGGGGCAGTTTCTCGACTGTGGCGATCTGCACTACCTGTTCGACACGCGCGAGTTCATGCTGCACGGTGAGCCGTTGCCGTTACGCCGCCGCGAGCACGCGATTCTCGAAACGCTGATTCTCAAGCAGGGCAAGACGGTTGCGAAGGCGCTGCTCATGGACAGCGTCTTCAACCTCGACGACGAGCCGAGCGCCGATGCGATCGATATCTATATTCACCGCCTGCGCAAGCACCTTGCGCATTCGAGCGCGAGAATCATGACCTTGCGTGGTCTCGGCTACATCCTTCGCGAGGAAGAGCCGCGTGAAGTCTTTGCCGGTGGCGCCGTCACGATGTCCAGTTAATGTTTTCACCGGGGTTTGGGGTCAGGCTGTAAGCGCTTTTTCAGGGTCACAACTTCCAGTCAACCCTCGTGTTCTGAAAGGCGCCGTGTTACCAGGACAGCTAAGGGTTATTTAAGGATGTGCTCCCTATCCTGTCACATGTATCGTCCGGATTCTCCGGGCGGTCGTGTTCAAGGAGAACCCGCATGAAAGCCCTTATTTCATCGTTTGTCGTTGCCGGCGCGCTGGTTGTTCCCGCCGTTTCGTTCGCTCAGGACAGTTACAACTATCCGGTGACGCGGGACACCGTTCGCGCACAGATCGCGCAGGCAGAGCAGTCGGGCAAGTTACATCAATCGAAAGCCCACTACCCGCAGTACAACCGGTCCGCATATGCAGTCGCGTCTAACGCGGCACCGGCGGGGAATGTCGATTACGGTCCCGCAACGCATGGTTCAACACAGTCGGGTCAGCCAGCCGGCGCGTCGCATTCCATCGCCGGGCGTCCGTTGTATTCGGCTCATTGAGCGCTTCGCCTGATGTGAAAGCGAGGGCGCCGGACGGCGCCCTTTAATGAGGCCCTGTGTTACAGGACGCGCCTCTATTAACAGTCGGGCAGTTCGGTCATTTGAATGACCGTGTGAGAAGAGAAAAGCCGATCACACCAGCAGGGTGACGCCTGCCCACGCGATCAGCACGACGCCCAGCAGGCGGCCGGCACGCTCACCGCCATGCAGGATTTTTTCGACGAAAACGACTAGCGACAACGCGGCGATCCAGACGAGATTCATGATGCCGCCGACAAACAGCAACGCCATCAACAGCCAGCAGCAGCCCGCGCAGTACATGCCATGACGCATCCCGAGCAGGAAGCTGCCCGCGACACCTGGACGCCAGTGCGCGGTAAGGAAATTCACGGGTGAACGGCACTGCGTCAGGCAGGCGTGCTTGAGCGGCGAGAACTGATAGACGCCCGCCGCGGCCAGAACGATCGCGGAAAGGGGCGCGCTCTTCGACCACAACATCATTTCCGAAATGAGGCCGGTCGGTTGCAGCACCTTCTGCAGCGATGCCGCGCAGATCGAGAATGCCAGCCATGTGGTCAGGTAACCGGCCAGAAGAAACAACGACGGGCGGGCCAATCTGGCCTCGATCGCGTCGTGGTGCCGCAATACGCGTCGATACAGCAGGACCAGCGGCGCCGCGCTGGGCGTCATCATCGCGATCATCATCACCCACCACATGAGGATCACGGTCGGCAGCGACGGATCCATTCCCCCGCCGGCGTCTGCCAGTCGATGCGGGAACAGCGCGACGGCCGTCATCTCGAGTGCGGACATGCCGGTTCCGGCGCCCGTCCACACGTAGGCCCACGACAACGCGACGACGGCGACGATGCCGAGCGCGGTGATGACGCGCTCACGTCCGAGGATATTTTCGACGCTGCTCATGCGGCGGCGCGATGCCGGATCGGTCCTTTGTTATTCAGGTGCAGTCGCGCGAACTGCGCGTAAGTCCCCTTAAGATCCAGTGCGATGTTTCCTTGCGAACGGCTGGTACCGGAGCCGATTTCGGCAAGCTCGTATTCGAAGCCATACGGCAAGTCGATTCGGGCGCGATGTTCGTTGCCCGTCACCGGATTGCGGATCGGTTCGCCGACGGCGTCGAATACGCCCTCGACATGAATCCGGCCGCGTCTGGCATCGACATCGACATCGAAGTCGATCTTCGTAAAGATCGGATCGAATGCCTGCTCGAGTGTCGATGCGAATACGGCGAACATCGTGGCGAACGGCTCGGTGTCTTGCCCCGTCATGATTTTCAGAATCGCTTCGCGCTGCTCCGGGCTGGCCCGTTCGTCGACGATCGGCTGGCATTTGCCCTTGCCTTCGTGGATCGGTCCCGGCCACTGAAACACGACCGCGATGTTGAGGTCGTCGAGTCGCACGTCGCCGTAGTAACCGTTGCTGATCGAGATGGCGCCCATCGCTTCGCAGAAGCCGTTGTTCGGCAGTGCGTTGAACTGGCACGGGCAACCGTATGAGCAATTGCAGTTGATCAGTTCGGTGCCTTGGATTTCCCAGGGAGTCATGGTCGTTCTCCTTGCGCTCCGCGACGAATAGCGTGCTTCGAATCTAGTGTATGGCAGGGGAAAGGGAAGTCAAAGTCTGGGTTGACTGGACGCGATTGCGTAGGTGAGGAACGCGGGGCTCATCCACAGAAGCGGCGCGGAGACTCAGGGAGGCTGGTAAAAGAATCATCCCTGTAATCGCGCCGGGAATCGGCAGATTCCCGGCGCATGCTATTAATTCGCCAAGGCACTGGCAGGCGAGAAGCACAGTGAACGTCTTGATCATCGGATAACCTCCGATCCGGACGCGCACGGGTTGAGCCACCAGCGAAGCACGACAAAGTGGGTGAAAGCCGTCGTGTCAGAACCCGTTCACCCGTTGGCAATAGTCATCATCGCGGTGAGCAATCAGGGACGGGCATCCCGTGCATCTGCTCACTGCCCGCCGTAGAGCGCGTTCAAGCGATCCAGCGTGCCGTCCTTCTGGGCGCGCTGCAATTCCTGAATGACCTCCGCGCGAGTCTTGCCACGGAGGGCACCGCTCCCGCTGTCGCCCACGGACGTACCGCCGACGGCGTCCGACGTCATGGCTGCGTTGCTGTCGGAGGCCGAGCTGGATGTGTCAGTGGTGTCGCCGGCATAGGCGAGCGTGGTGCATAACGTCAATGCGGCAATAGGGATCAAAGTCAGCGTGTTCATCGTATTCTCCTGCATGGTGCATGACATGCCCGACGACAATCGAATCACGCATTGCGCCGGGATTTCGTGCCACCTCGAAAGGCATCAAAGGTTCTTGCGAGGACGCGGCACGCTCTTGCAATACCAGAGCAGAATGTCCTTTATTCTCGAGTTGTCTCTTTTTTCATCTCCTGCAACTTGCTGCCCTGGTGTTTATGGATGTTCTGCTGGTCGTTCTCGCCGGAACGAGTGTGGAATTGTTTGTCTGATCCGGAAAGCAGAACGCTGGTGTAACTGACGCAAGCCAACTCAAGGCTCCGTCCCGATGGGCAAGTCAAATCTCCCACGGTCCATCATGCCTGTCCGGCTCTTCGGCGAGCCGGCGGCGGCGACTCCGATGACTTGCCCGTTGGTCAGGTTCTGGGCCCAATACGCTTCTATCTTCCCGACCAGGTCCGGCGGCGGGGTGCCGTAATTTTCAGCGACTGCCTCTCCCCGGCCCTCGATGAGAGCCCACTGGAAGAACGCTAGCGCAGCGTTCGCGTCAGCCTTGTCCCTGGCGTCGGCTTTCACCAGGATGAATACGACGCCAGGAATCGGCCAGGCCCGGTCTCCCGGCGGATTGGTGACGAGCTGGTAGAAATCATTCGCACGGCCCCAGGCCACTGTTTCCACCGCAGCCTTGAAACTCGCGGCCGATGGCTCGACAAACGCGCCTGTTTTATTCTGAACTGTCGCATAGGCGAGGGGCGCGGGGCCCGCGTAGGCCAGTTCAACATAGCCGATCGCGCCCGGGATCCGCTTGACATAGGTGGCGACGATCTGGCTGCCTGAGGCGTTGAGCCCCACGGGCCATTTGACCGTCAGGCCGCTGCCTACCTGCTCGCGCCATTGCGCACTCACGGCGCACAGGTAGCTCGTCCAGTTGAAGGTCGACCCGGACCGATCACCGCGATGCACCACGACGATTTTCAGATCAGGGAGCGCGAGCCCGGGATTGACTGCCTTGATGGCCGGGTCGTTCCATTCGGTGATCTTGCCCAGGTAGATGTTCGCCAGCAGCGCACCCGTCAAGCGAAGCTGCCCCGGCGCAACGCCATCGAGGTGAACCACCGGCACGAGGCCGCCCGCCGCCACTGGAAACTGGATGAGTCCGAATGTGCGCAATTCGTCTGGTTTCAGCGGCATGTCCGAGGCACTAAAACTCACCGTGGCCGCTTTCAGCTGATCAATGCCGTTTCCGGAGCCCGTGGGATGAAAATTCACCTGCTGGCCGGTTTTGTCGTAATAGGAGGCGGCCCACTTCTGCACCAGGGGATCGAAGAAGCTCGAGCCAGCGCCCGTGATACTTCCCGCGGCCTGCGCTGCCAGCGCATGACTCGCGACGAGGCATGCAACCGCGACACGACGAAACACCGGCCGCAGGTCGCGGGTCGCTCCAGCAATGAGTGCGGAGATGGGAGCGCCAACAGTTCGCTGGAATCTGGCGTTCATGGAGGCGACCCTCACCGGGATTTTGGGCTACGTCTGCCCACCCCGCTCAAGGATTGCGGTAGCCGACAGGTACCTCTGCACTGTATGCGCTGACCACACGCACATTAATAAGGCAACCTTCCTAAACGAGGCTAGGGGATTGCCTTATTCGGTAACCGGGCTCCGCCTATTGGCTCTCGATCCATTGAATTGCGAAGCGCATCAGCTCCTTGCCGTTACGGATATTCAGCTTTTCTTTGATGTTGGCGCGGTGTGCCTCGATGGTCTTGATGCTCCGATTCAGCTTCCCGGCGATTTCGCGGGTACTGAAGCCGAGTCCGATCAGATGCAGGACCTCGAATTCCCGTTCCGAAAGGCTCGCAATTGGGCCTGCCGGCATTTTTCTGGGGCCGGCAAGGGACCGCGCCAGCGTTTCATGCATGGCGGCGCTCAAATAAATATTGCCTGCCAGCACTTCGCGGATGGCGCTCACGACATGCTCCGTGGCCTCGAGTTTCATCAGATAGCCGTTTGCCCCGGCCCGTAGTGCGCGTTCGGCAAACAGGCTTTCGTCATGCATGCTGAGGACGAGGATGGCCAGATCTGGATAGCGGTGGCGGAGGGTCTTGACAAGATCCACGCCGGAGTCCGATTGCAGACTTATGTCCACAATGGCCATGTCGGGCTGGCAGGCCATCGCCGCCAGGGCTTTTTCGGCGCTGCCGGCTACACAACAGACGTGCAGATCCCCTTGCAGATTCAGCAAGTGCGTCATCCCTTCCCGGATGATGGGGTGGTCATCCACGATCAGAATTTGAGTTGCACGGCGAGAGCTAGGCGATTTCCCGTGCATGGCCCGGACCCTCCGGTAGCGGATAGCTGATGGCGACCGTGGTGCCGCCCAAGGCATTGCGGGCCACCGTGCAAGAGCCGCCCAGAAGGCTTGCCCGGTGACGCAGGTTGTGAAGTCCCAGTCCTGACGCTCGCGTCATTTGTTCCGGGCCGACGCCCAGCCCGTCGTCACTGATTGAAAGCGTCTGCAAACCGCCTGTGCGCTCCAGGTCGATCCAGATGTGACGGCCTTCGCTATATTTCAGCGCGTTGTTGACGGCTTCCTGTGCGGCACGGTACAGATTGATCTGCGTCGGCGGATCCATCAAGTCCACATCTGGCCCGATCCGGAGCACGCAGTCTATGCCATTCAGCGTGCGAGCCGTCTCCGTCAGCGCATGCAGTGCAGTCGCAAGACCACCATATTCCATGGCGACCGGATCCAGGCCATGGGCAATCCTGCGGGTCATCAAGGACGCCTGCTTCACCAGTCCGACAATGGTAGCGGCATCGGCGGCAGCCGGGTGGCCCTGCATCTGCAGTTTCTGATTCAAGGCGGCGCTATACAGACCCAGGCTGGTCAGGTGTTGCCCCAGTCCGTCATGCAGTTCCCGTCCGAAGAATCTCTGCTGCTGATCTCCAATCTGGATCAGTTCTCCTTCCAGCACACGGCGTCGCGCCATCTCCTCCTTTAGTTCGTTGTTTGTTTTCTCCAGGTCTTCGGTTCGCTCCTGGACGCGCCGTTCCAGTTCGATGTGGGATGCCTGCAGCAGGCTATGGACGCGTCGTTCCTGAGCACGTACCGCCACCAGCAGCAGTCCGGTTACCGCCACGACGTTCGCGAAGGTACACCACCTCACGAGGCTGTCCACCGGAGATCGGGCGGCGAAGGGGCCCGTGCCGTGGGTGGTACCCCAGATGGCCACGACCGAGACCATCAAGGTCGCGGTGCTGGTGCCCAGGTGATCGAAGCGCAGAGCCGCCCAGATAATGAACGGAAAGATCGCCAGCGCTGCAGGATAGTAGCCGTGACCGGCAAGTTGCGGGGCGCCGAAGATGAGGTAGCTCACCCAGAATGTCGCAATGGCCAGTCCGCACGCCTCTACGGCCTGCTCCGTGGAGCGGACAGGGTTCGAATACGTGAGGAAGCTGAACAGGGGCGGGGCCACGACCAGGACCCCCATCATGTCACCAAGCCACCATTTCAGAAAGGCTGCGCCGTACCCGGTGACCGGCACCAGGCCTCCTCCGAATAAAGCGGTCGTGCCAATTAGCGCACTCACTGCCGTGCTGAGCGTCGCAGCCAGGACGATGAGGGCTAACACGTCCTTGATGCGGTCGAGGGTGATCTGGAATCGGGCTACACGGATCAACAATATGGCTGCCGTCGAGGCTGCAACTGTAGCGCCGGCGCTGATCGCCGCAGCCACTGGCAACGGCACGCCCACCGACACGTTGGCGAGGAAGGAGCCCATGACGATTCCGGGGGCAACTTCGAAGCCCAGAGCGAGCAGCGCAACAAGGGCGATGCCGCTGGAAGGCCACACCAGAGACACTGCGCCGCCCACTACCGCATAAGCAAGTCCTGCTTTTGCGCCTGTGTAGTACACCAATGCCACAAGCCCGGTGTACAGGAAGCGCCTAAACCCGGAATTGTCCCGAATGATGACCATGGTTCGCTTCAAACCCTCTACGCGAGCGATGCCTCATGCGTCGTGGCACAGCCAGCAAGCAGCAATCCTGAGGAATCTTTCAATATGGCGAATTTGATGCCGGGACGGCGCAGGTCACACACTTCATATCAAGACGATCAGAACGACTATGAACCTGCGTCAGAATTTTTCTGCGCGCCATCGCACATGCGAAGGATCATCATGGCAGTACAAGGTAAGTTTGTTCAGGCAGGTGTCGTTCTGCCTTACCAGGACTTCGAGATCGAGAGACGGTGATTTCCGGTCAAGGGGCCATGCCCGGATTCGAGGCGGCGCCGGATAATCGGGAAGAATCGCCAGAGAGCCGCTCCGGGCGACGATGTGCCGACCGGCGCAACGGGTCCGATGACCGGCAGACGCCGGGAACGGCCATAGCCGCGGCGCCAGGACGAATGATGCTTGTGGGTCGGACTGAGCCAGTCACCATCCGCATGGGTTCGGCCAGTTTCGGTCGTACGTCCGTGTGTACTCGAAGACATTTGACCGTCGCTTACTGCTCGAACACCGGTCGCTCGCGTAGCTCTTCTGCGTCGGATAGTGTTCGCAGTCGTTAGATGAATTAGAACAGCCAGAACAGCCGGCCTGCGCGAATGCTCGCGTCTGCAGCGCGGATGGCCGGCTCGGCAATTCTCTAGATATCGCTCGCTCATTCCTGCTGGTCAGGTCCGCCATTGCCGTCATTTGTCCGATGAAAGCCGAGATCGGTCGTTTATCATGGGTGGCTCACGTCGTTCTCAGGAGCCGTCAGTAAGTATGATGAACACCCGAAAGATTTTGATGATTATTGGAGGGCTTCTGCTCGGAGCAGTAGGGATCACGTACTTGATGCTCCTTCAGGCAGACCGCCGCTCGATGGCAGAAATCACGGCGGCCATGGATGAGTCCGCACGCCGACCCGTCGTCGATTCGCACGTCGGTGATCACGTGACGGAAGGCAGCATCGGCCAATCGAAGCCGTCCGGCGCAATCACGAAAAGCACTGCGATCGCGCCGGAGCCGGTGGTTCCCGCTCCGGCTGCTGCTCTAGCAGTAGCACCTGCACCCATGACGGCCGCGCCCGCATCCAGTCTGGCCGCCGCACAAGTCACCGAGTTACCGAAACCGGAAGCACAACCGAAGCAGGCGCTGTCGACGGCAGTCGCGTCGGTGAACGTGCAGAAGTCGGGTGCGCTGAAGGTGGTTCCGGCGCAGCGCGCCTTGCGTGGACGAGACGGCCTGGACCGCCGCGCGACTCCGGCTCGCGGCGCGACACCGGAAACGGACGAACTGGTCAGGGAATCGGCGAAGCTTGATCCATCGTTGCCTCCGCCGGATATGTCGGCGACTCGTGCCGCCATGGATCAACGTAGCTCCAAGCCAGGTACAGGCTCGAATCCGGTCGCAGCCGCGATGACGGATCAGCTCGTCAGGGAATCGGCGAAGCTCGATCCTTCGCTGTCGCCGCCCAGGTAACCGACTTCTCCGGCAGCACGTGCAGCTGCATGAACTTTCCCAGCACTTGAGCACCACGCTCCAGCTCCTGGCGAAAGGCGCCCGAAGCAAGCGAATCGGCTGTCGTCGTTTACGATTGAGCAATGTGGAATGACCGCTATTAGGGAAGTGGTTCGCCTGATCAGGGTCGCGTGCTGAAGATCGCTGTCAGGCAGTGACCGGCCAGAAGCGGCCATTCGTTCGCGTGAACCGGTAGAAGCTCCAACGGCCGTTCCACAGAAGGTAGCCGACGTTAGTTCGCCAATCAAGCTTGTCGCGTCACGTGCATCGCAATTTCGTTTGCGGTATCTGCGTTGTTGGCGCTTATCGACGTTAAACGCGGCTCCATGTCAGAGTGGCGACGCACAATAACGTCGATGTATAAGCGCGAATCGGAAAGCCGCTGAAACCTGTCCGCAGCTACGCCCGTCACTCGGTGGGCTAGAGAGTGCGAACGATTCCGAAGTCGCGACCTACCCAATCCATACTGGCCAGCGAACGGCACACTACAGACCTTAGTCGAAGTCCTTGGGTCGACTCGGAGTCACATCATGACCCTTTAGGTTTACCGAGGTCTTACAATTTAGCGATGTCACCGGTCACTCGGACGACCTTTCGTGTCGTTCCAGATCGGCCAGCGAGAGCAGGTCTTCAGAGTCACCAATTACCTGCGCACGTTTGCTTATGCGTACACTGATGGCCAAATATTGTTGAATGTGATAGAAGCGGACAAGATCTAGCGATTCAGCTTGGCGCGGGGTGGCACGCTACTTGTGCCGCATAAATTAGAACACAATCAAAGTAATCGAAATGGCCATTCGAAAAGAGCTTTTTGTTAATGCACTTCAACTCGTCGATGTCGACTCCCGAACCAATGTTCCATCGGTTGTGGCCTACAGTAACGGGAAGACCCTCGTTGGCTACGAGGCATTGGAAAGCAATGTAGATCCGACGCTAATCAACGAGAATTTTAAACTTGACCTTGGTCGGGTCACTCCGGCGCGCGTAAATCCCCCTCTGTTTGATTGTGCGGACGGCAAACCACGCTCGGCCAACGAGATTACGCAAGACTTCGTCGAGGCACTTATGAAGCGTGCGTCAGAATGGATTTCGGCGCGCGAACATAAAGCAGCCGATCGAATAATTGTCGCGGAACCTCTCAGCCTGGAGCGTGAGGGGACCTGGCTCGCAAACTATCGGAATCGTATGCGAGCAATTCTGATGAAGCGGTTCAAGGAAGTCGACTTTTTGCCCGAGCCTTTTGCCGTTTTCCAATTCTATCGATATGGGGTCAAGCATCCCGTCGTCGCGGCAAACAGAAAGCACGTCGCACTGGTGATCGACTTTGGGGGCGGAACTTTCGACGTATCCGTGGTGGAAACCACGGCAACAGGCGACGTAAGTCAGAGTGGACGACACGCCCGTCCCTTGGCTGGTGCCTCCATTCCGGTAGGTGGGCACTTTATCAACCGATCCATCGCAAAGAAGCTCATCTCCGACAATCTCGCACGAGGTGTAGACAGAGGTACTCTTTCGAAAGCATGGAACTCATACGACAACGTTACAGAAGAAGACGGTAGGAGTTTTCAATCTCTGCGTGACGATTTAAAGAATTTTATTCGTAATGTCCGGAGACTTACGAACGAGATCGAGAAAGCTAAAATATCGTTGTGTGGAATGATCCGGGATTGGCGGCTGGATGCCGAGTTCACGACACCACCATCGCATCAAATGCAGGTGCCTACCAATCCGTTCTCCGCGGCGCCAGAACTGAAGAGCGTCAGGCTTGACGCTCTCTGGTTGCGGGAAACGTTCATCGATCGGGTATGGAAAGAAAAACTCAAGCCAGAGGTCATGTCCTGTCTTTTGCGCGGACAGTCTGAACTCGAAGGCAAGCCTATAACCGTTGTGCTTCTGTCAGGAGGTTCGGCGAACATTCGATGGCTCGAGAAACTACTCGAAAGCCAGTTAGGTGACCGATTGCCCCAAGCGACATTCCTGTCGCTCGAGGCTAACTTCCAAGAAATTGTGTCTAAGGGTCTTGCGATCGAGTGTGCTCGAAAGACGTTTACCGAGGGCACAGGCGATTTCCAGTCTGTTACGTACAATCGCCTTTGCCTGCTGCTGGCGGCCGACGATGGGCATCCGAGTATTTATCGCTTTAAGCCGCAGTTCAACGGTGGAATGTCGGACCTGTTGGACGACGGCGTACTTCTGCGATCGGCAAGTGCGTTGAAGGAAAAGATCGACACGCCCTTGAGATGGAAGGTTCGACTTCAGTCCCCGCCACGTCGGCAGCTCAACTACTATTTCCTCCGTTCGTCCCTCGACGTTGATGACATTAGCAGCCTTCACAATGTTGATCACCGGGTTACAACCCCGGCTGGCACAAGATTTGATGCGTCGATTCACCTCGAACTAACTGTCGCAGAAGACGGAACCGCGTCGCCCCGATTCATATATAGGCAGAGACATGAAGACATTCCCGAGATCGCGGTTGATGGGGATCCCTTCTATATCGACATGACAGTTGGAGGGCGCACTACATTGGGCGAAGCGTATTTCGGACTTGACTTCGGTAGTAGCAATTCGTCCATCTCATACGTTGAGCAAAGCGCGGTAAAGGTTTATTCGCAACGTGCCGGTGAAAAAGGCTGGATGGAGCTAAACGAGATGGTGCACGAGCTTCCGCTCAGTATCGCTCGACCGCTTGCGAAGTACATCTCATCGACTAACGTAGGCCCTCGCAACATTGAATATGTGGCTGCTCTAGAGGCGATGCTTGAATTCGCAGCGGCTATTGCCTATGCCGAACACTGTGTCATGCTCGGGCGTGCAAAGGGAAAACTACTTAAAACGTTCCAGAAAGCGTCGGCTGGACCCATTTGGGCTTTACTTCAGCAATCTTTGGCATCTGTGGGAAACAGAGGTACGTTTTCCACCGCACTTCGTGATTTGGTAACTGATACCCATCGTCACTGGATTGAGGAAGCAATTTCAGCCGCAAACCATATAAAGCATGGTCGGGACCCCGGTGAGGCCGATCTCCACCGCGCGCTGAATTTATTAGGTAACAAGGTTCTCTCGTGCCTATCAGGTAGACGATTCGGGTACTTCGAGAAAGTCACGCGAACTGGATTTGGCAGGAAATATACAGGCCTGTTCAAGGTTGCGCACGGTACAGAAAGCCACTTTCTCCACGCGCTGGATTATGCAGGGCTGGAAGACTTCTCCTCAGCGGAAGCCTTTGTTGTGGATCTCGAAGCAGGGCAGGCGCTATCCCTTACACCGTTTATGTTCTGGCACGCTGTGGACGGGAAGATCGATCCGACCATCGCGGTGCTCGACATGATGAGGAAGGATGAGACAGGATTCAAGCTTATCGAAAGCGGCAAGGAGATCACTTTGAATGCAGATCACGAGTTATCCGAGCTTCACGAGACGTGCGTCAAGGCGTTAGAAGAAGACTCTGCTGGGAAAATCTTTACAGACCTAATGTTCACCGACACTGGAGGGGCTTAGGTCGTGTAATCGCTCGGACGTTGAATAGAGGCAATTGACGTCAGCGTTTCACGCCGAGACGAATGACCATACGGAGTGGCGACTTGATACCAGATACCAGCCACTGCGTTTCTGACGGCTCGACGGGCAGAAACGGGTCGGCAAGGGAAATTCGCGCCGAGGCTGGATAGATGATCGACGGGCGCTAGCGGAATTTCCGGGTTTGGCCGAAGCCGTGTCAAAACACACGCCTCGATCGAGGGCTTTCGAGACCGACTCGCGAGCATGGCCTGCATCGGCTTCGGCGCGTATTGGTAAGAGTAAAGCAGCCCCTCAAAACCTTGATATTTGCTGTTTTGACACGGCCTCTGGGCTTCGTAACCAGAATCGTCAATCCAGCGTAACTAACGAAGTCTGACGCTTCACCAGGCCAGACTCGATGAGCCACGCAGAACCAGTATCTTCGTCCGCGACGTTGCGCGACATGAAGCCCCAGTCGGGATCGGCGCGCAACATCGTATATCTGGCGCCGAGGTCGGGGGTAAGAATCCACTGCGCCCCGGACACTGGAAACGTGCCGCCGGCAGTTTGCCCGCTGCGGTCAGTGAGCGCGATCTGCATGTGTTCTCGCCGCACGTTATCCGAAACCTTTCGTTTCCCCATCAACAGATCCGTCGTGCTCATTGCCTGAGATGCAGGTGATGGGGTTTATCGTTATTCTGGCTGTGGAGGCTCTATCCTATTCTGATCACTCACGCAGAATAAATCGACAGGACGCCCGATATGAGTTCCGGACAACGTCAGGTTTCCACCACCGTAGAACTGCTTGCGGCGGCTACACGTATCCTGCCGGCACAGACAATCATCGACGACGGCGATATGCGCCTGATACGCGCATTGCCGCAGAAACAGCAGACCGCCCTCGGTCCTTTCGTCATGGACACGCCCGAACGGCTGGAGCAGGCGAAGCGGGATTTTGCCGCCGGCCGCATGGGCAGGCTGGAGGGCGTGCCGTTTTGATGCTCGCGGTTAGCGCGTCGATGCGGCTGCGCACGCCCTGTGCGTTTGCGGGCCGTGAACATAAACAGTAGCGTTTCGTTCAGGCGTTTGATGTACGCCGTGTCTGCATGTGGCGCCCGGCCGCGTTGCCTTGCGCCGTATTCGCTGGTCGCGGTGTGCTTTATCGGTCGTCCGGATCCCCCGGATGGCCTTCGATCCGGGAGCAATCATGGCAAAAGTACTCGTTCTGTATTACTCGATGTACGGTCACATTGAAACGATGGCCGGCGCGGTGGCCGAAGGCGCGCGATCTGTGCCGGGCACCGAAGTGACGATCAGGCGAGTCGCTGAAACCATTCCGGCCGACCAGGCTGCGGCCTACGGGGTCAAGCTCGACCAGAAGGCGCCGGTGGCGACCCCTGACGAGTTGGCTAATTACGACGCCATTATCTTTGGCACGCCGACGCGCTTCGGCAACATGGCCGGACAGATGCGCACGTTCCTGGACCAAACCGGCGGACTGTGGATGAAAGGGGCCCTCGTCGGCAAGATCGGCAGCGTTTTTGCTTCGACCGGTACCCAGCACGGCGGTCAGGAAACCACCATCACGTCGTTCCACAGCACACTGCTGCATCAGGGCATGGTGATCGTCGGTGTGCCTTACGCCTGCGCCGGACTGACCAATATGAATGAAATCACGGGCGGCACGCCCTACGGCGCGACCACGCTGGCCGGCGCCGACGGCAGCCGGCAACCCTCACAGAATGAACTGGATATCGCCCGCTTCCAGGGCAAGCACGTCGCTTCGCTCGCGTTAAAGATCGCGGGTTAGCGTAACCGGTTCGAATCCGTTGAGTCTCTCCGGGGAGCGCTCGCCTGCCGCTCTCCGGTGCTCGCCTCTCGCAGCCCGGTTTTCTGCCGATTCGTGGCGTACGTTCAAGGAGAAACGATGATGCGATACACCCTCTTCGAGCAGCGGAAAGACGAACTGATTCTTGTCGCGCGCGTATTGCTAATGATTCTGTTCGTGATCTTTGGCTGGAGCAAATTGACAGGTTTCTCGGGCACGGTCGGCTATATGGCCGCGGAAGGAGCACCGCTGCCGACGCTTGCTGCCATCATTGCAATCGTCATGGAGTTCTTCGTTGGAATTGCGATCGTGCTCGGGTTCTACACGCGACCGCTCGCATTTCTCTTCGCGCTTTACACGCTGGGTACAGGTCTGATAGGTCATCATTTCTGGACGATGGCTGACGGCGAGCGCGCAGCAAACATGATCAACTTCTACAAGAACGTCAGCATCATGGGTGGCCTGCTGCTTCTGTGTGTGACCGGACCGGGCAAGTATTCCGTTGACAGGAAGTGAGGGTGTGACTTTCCCGACGTTGAAGGCTTCTGTGAATATCAGTATCCGACGTGAACGGCAGCTATCAGGAAATGCGGATGTGTCGTTCGGGTCGACATGGGAAATTCGCGCCGAGGCTGGATGGATGATCGACGGGTGCTAGCCGGATTTCAGGGTTCGGCCAGTTTGAGACATTCGACACAGACGGTTACATTGTCGACAATCCGAGCGGTGCACCCACCGCTGGGGTTTGCTGGCAGATGCCCACTTCTGAGAAGACACGAAATGCCGATACAGATGACCGACAGGTTACGGGAGAACCTCTCGTGGCTTGTTTCGAATTGGGAAACAAAGCAGCTTCAACATATTTCCTCGTTCAACGAGGAATTCCACGCCGCTATACTTTCGGTTCTTGTCGGAAACGCGAGTCGTGCGGAGCTTGATCTAGTCATTGAAGGAACCCGTGGCAAAGTGGCCGACAGCTATGCACATCTCCTTGCAGTAGAGCCGGAACGCATCGCCAAAGAGCCATTCATTGCTTTGCGCATTCTTGGTGATATCTCGACAGAACTCGCACAGATAGCGAACTCCCGTTGACGAGCCCATCGCCGTCAGTTATCGGCCAGGATGGGACGTTGGTCCGGAAAGTTATCCGGTCGTACAGGAGGCGGCTCCGCATCCGCTAGCGGCCAATCATCGACGAGAACCAGCGCTGCTTGAAAGATGGGTTGCAAGGGCAGGAGGAGGGGGATGCAGATTTTGCGTCGATCCGAGCATGGAGACTAACTTTCGGGTGAATCGAGGGTCATGCGAAGCGTCACGTTGCAACCTGAGCCTTCAAACTTCGTTAAAGCTTGCAACAGCAGCCCGCACTTGAGCGTGCTTCTCATTTCGCTCCCTCGAAAGGTTAAAGTTTTACAAGTTTCCTCCCGTTAATGCAGGCGTCTCTCGAAGTTCAATCCGGCTACCGAGGTAGTTGTCAGGAGCTACGTTTGAAAATCATCTTTAGCCGCAAAGGATTTGATTCACAGTATGGCCGGGTGCCGAGCCCAATTCTCTGCGATGGGTCGCTTCTGACCTTCCCCATCCCATCACGTTACGGCCGACCGCTCGGAGACATCCAAGGTCCACTCGGTCCTATGCACGAGCTGGTTAACGACCTTACGCAAGGCGCGATTACAGCGCGCACTTCCGTCCATCTCGATCCTGACCTGAGTGACGGCAGCGTGGCGCGCCGGCCGGGATGGATGGCTTCGCTCGGGCAGGTCGGCTCAGCACAGAAACACCTTGCCAAACAGGGCGTGGGGCCGGGAGATGTGTTCCTGTTCTTCGGATGGTTCCGTCAGGCCGAACGCGTTGGAGATCGGTGGCGGTATGTACCGGGCGCGCCGAACCTCCACGCCTTGTTCGGCTGGCTGCAGGTGGGACAAGTGCACAAGGTGGATGAATCTGAGTGCCCGGAGTGGCTCGAAGACCATCCACACGTACAGCATGCCGCGCGCATCGGCGTGAACAACACGATCTATGTTGCCGGCGAGAGCTTAGCTGGTTCGCGCCAACGATTACCAGCGGCCGGTGTATTCCGGAACTGGGGGCCTGATTTACAGCTGACTGCCCCTAGGTGTTCGCGCTCGGTATGGCGTGTGCCACGCTGGCTGCTCAAAAACCCCGAGCAGCCGACACTTAGCTACCACCGGGATCCGGGCCGGTGGCGTCTCGAAAACGACTGGGCCATCTTGCAATCGGTCGGTAAGGGCCAAGAGTTCGTGATCGACGTGGGCAACTGCACGGAGGCCTCTCAGTGGCTGGGGGGCCTGGTGTCCCATCATGGCACCTCGACAGGAGCGTTGGTATGAGCGTCACCATGGGTTACAAGATGACCCACGACACCGGATTCGCCCCCAACCCGTTTCACGGCGTGCTGACGCTTGCCACGTGCAAGCCGAAAATCCGCGCATGCCGGAACGTCGGCGACTGGGTGGCTGGGTTTGCTTCTCAGGAGCTGGTCACGAGCTCAGCTCGCCGAGGCGTGACTATCCCGCGCGACGGACTCGTGCACCTCATGCAGATCCAGGAAGTTCTGCCGCTGCACGCGTACTTCGATGACAGCCGCTTCGCGGTCAAACAGCCGCCGCGTGAGTCGTCAGACGCCATCGCCTTGTGCGGAGACAACATTTACTATCGCAACCACCTCGGGCAATACGAGCAGCTGGAGAACCGTTACCACACGCGAGAGGATGTCCGCCGCGACACGTCCGGCGTGAATGCGCTGGTCACAGGACGCTTCTACTACTTTGGACGCAACTGCTTCGTGCCGGACGGTGGGTGGGCTGCACTGACCGGTTCCCCGTTGTCCACGGGCCGCCAGTTCCGCTGTCCGGACGGTTTTGTCGAAAAAATTCTTCGATACTTGGACGCAAAAGGTATCGCTGAGGGGATGCATGCACTTCCCTCTCTGATGGACGATGACGCGCCTGTGCATCCGAAGAAGCCCTTCGCCTTTCCCCTCCAGGAGCAAGGAGGTTTTGCGCCGCCGATGCGCCCGAGCGGTCGCCGCAGATCGGATTCCTGCGGAGGCTGAGCAAACCACGCCTCTGAACCTAAGCATCCTCTGTGGACGGACTACGCACGACAGCTCGGGCAGAGGTTCGGCGTGGCGCCGGCCGAAGCAAATGGAGGGGAGGTGCTCATAAGGCCGAGTATTCTGCGGCCGATACCACCGCCTCAACGGCCGAGGCACCTTTGAAAGCTGCCGTTGGCGCGGTGGTACCTCGAACGGCCCCAGTGGGTCGAGAAGACTCATTCACCACCCGTAGCGGTAACTGCCATTCGCCAGCGGCGTTTCACGAACGCCAGCAAAGCGACCTGCAGCAGTCGCACCGCCCCAGGTTGCCGACGCGCGCCTTGGCCGAGCCCGATTGCAACCATGGCGGACGGGGAGAGTGCTGTTGCCCGTTCACCTCACGCTCTCCTTCACAAGCCAGTCACGCAGATCACAGAACGCTGTGTCGGACCGGCCGCGCATCGCGCACAAGGCGAAGACTGCATTGTTCGGTTCGAAGCCTAGCGGCGCGATCAGTTTCCCTTGAGACAGTTCGCGTTCGACGAGCACCGCCGGAGCGATAGCAACGCCAAGCCCGGCCGCAGCCGCTTCGAGAAGCAACGATAAGTGGTCGAATCGACGGCCTTCTGTGAACATGGCTGGTTCAACATTGTTCCGTGACGCCCATTCCATCCACGCGTGCGGGCGTGAACTGGTATGCAGCAACGGCTGACTAGGCAGATCCTTCGGCATTGCGATGCGATGAGGCCACGACGGCGCACAGACAGGGCCGGCGGTTTCGTTGAAAAGGCTTACTACCTCGACATCCGATGGCCAGTTTCGATCGCTGACGATCAGACAGTCAACGACGTGTCGTCGCAGATCGTCCATCGCCACACTCGTCTGCAAGCGAACACGAATACCCGGATAGTTCGCCTCGAACCGTTCGAGCCGCGGAATAAGCCAGTTCGACAAAAAACTGCCGGGCGCACCCAGCACGATTTCGGAGATCGGCTCTTGCTCCGCGATCTCCGCGCATCGGGCCACCAGCATGGAGAACGTATGTTCGACGGCCTGCTTCAGACTTTCTCCTTCAGCTGTCAACTGCACGCCCGCCGCATGGCGTACAAATAGCGATTTCCCCAGCCATTGCTCCAACTGGCGCACCTGATGGCTCACCGCACTGTGGGTCACATGCAGTTCCTGCGCGGCCGCCGAGATGCTCAGTTGTCGGGCGGCTGCGTCAAAGGCGCGAAGCGCGTTGAGCGGGGGAAGTCGGCGCATGAAGTGAAGACGTCGATTTAATTCACAACATCGTACACAAATTCGTCGCTACCCTGGCTATCAACCTGGGCGTTACAGTGAGACCTCATCTCACAGGAGGTTGAATTGAATGACAAGGACATTCCCCTCGCGAACAGCAAGGTACGCTATAAGACGCTGCTGATCGAGGAAGACTACGCCGTCTCCCAGACCACCGTCCTTCCCGGCGGCGAAACGGAATGGCATCACCATACGAACGTGAGAGACCGATTTGTGGTCGTTCAAGGCGTGCTCACTGTTGAAACGAAAACAGGCGCGTCGGTTGTCACAAGGCGCGTCGATGACCACTACACGGTCGAGCCCTGCGTCATCCATCACGTCAGGAATGAGACGTCTGATGATGTGGTGTACATCAACATCCAGTCCGGAGGGGAACGCGATATCGTACTCGCTTAAAGGCAGATCGGGCGTCGCTCATTGCCTGCGCTCATCGGTCATTTGACCGGTACCCTCCCAGCCGTTCACCTGCGATCCTTACATTCAAGTCAACCCGGAGCCGCTGCACACATGTAGTGCCAGCTTCGGAGCGTCGCACTATGGCGCACGGACGACGCGCGCTCTATCGGCGCTCTCGGGGATTACTGCGCAACGTGATTTCCATGCCGTAGACAACGAGGTTTTCTTGAATCACGCCACGATTCATCCCGTATGTGTTCGCGCTATCCACCGGATCAACGCAGCTGCGGTGATCCTCATATGCATGATCGGCTGGCGGATGTATGAAGCGTCTCCCATCTTTGCGGGATACGCTTTCCGGCGGCAATCACGCTCGGCGGCCGGCTGGGCGGCGCACTGCTCTGGCACTTCGCGATCATGTGGGTACTGGCTGCCAACTTCGTCGCTTACGTGGCGTTCAGCGCCTTCACCGGGCAACGGCGCCGAACGCTTTTTGCCCATCACCGTTCGCGCGATTGCGACCGACCTCGTTGCCGCGCTGCGCGGCAAGCTCAGCCACAGTGATCTCGGTGCGTACAGCCGTAACGATCAGGCCTGCTCCGTAATTCGGCAAGAAACATTGCGTGCATCGGGCCGGTTCCCCGCGCCCGTTGAATGAATAATCGCCGCCAGTTGCGCGGTGGACGTCGGAAGAACCCCAAAAGCCGCCATTGTTATCGCGTCTGCGTGACGGGCCGCTCCGGGTCGGCCAGCGCCTTTCCCCAAAAACTCGCGAAGAAGTCTTTTTGCTCGCAGATATCGCGACAACCGAAGGCGCGCATGCGGACCCGCTAAAGGGTCCGCCTACACCACCCCAGATCAGACAGGTTCCGCAGGCTTGCCCCCATCGGCCTTGCGTTGCTTCATCAGCAGTTGCAGCAGCACCGGTAGCAGCAAAAGCACCAGCGGCAACTGCACGATCAACCCGGAGATGATCGCGATGGCGAGCGGTTGCTGCATCGCCGAGCCCTGGCCGAGTGCGAACGCAAGCGGCAGCAGCGCGAGAATCGCGGCGATCGTCGTCATCGCGATTGGTCGCAGGCGGTTGCGTCCCGCCTGGACCAGCGCGGTTTCGAACGGCATGCCTTCGTCGCGCACGAGCCCCTGCAGTTCCGACACGTAGAAGATCGCCACCTCGGTGACAATGCCGATGATCATCGTCATGCCCATCATCGCGGAGATGTTGAGCTCGATGCCCGTCGCCCACAGGCCGACGAAGACGGCGCCCGTCGCCAGCAGCGGCATCGCCATGACGGCGATCGCGACGCGAAAGCGCTCGTAAAGGAACAGCAGCAAGCCGAACACCAGCGCGACCGCCGCGCCGAACACCGTGAGCAGTCCCTTGAACGCGATCTGCTGTTGCTGATACAGGCCGCCCAGTTCGTAATACACGCCGTTCGGCAAGAGATCTGGCGCGGCCAGCGCCTTCTGCACGTCGACGATCGTCGAGCCCAGGTCGCGGCCGTCGATCCGCGCCGTGACCGCAACCATGCGCTTGAGATTGTCGCGGCTGATCTCGGGTTGTCCCGTCACGGTCACGCGTTCGGCCACGCGCTTGAGCGCGAAGAGGTGACCGTCCGGCGCGCGGATCTGTAACTGGCCGAGTTGCGTATCGGTCAGCGCGAGCGCGCCGGCCACCCGCACGCGCACGCCGACGGTCTTGGGGCCGCTCTGGAACTGCGTCGCGACGCTGCCTTCCACCATGTCCGAAACAGCCTGCGCGATGGACTGCGGGTCCATGCCTTCCGCCGCGGCCGCGTCGGGCCGGATGTGCAGCTCGAGTGCGTCACCGGCCGGATTGATGCCGTCGTTCACGTCGACCACACCCCGGATCTTGCCGATGTCCGCCGCCACTTTCTTCGCGGTGGCGTCGAGCGTCGCCTGGTCGTCGGAATAGATCTTGATCTGCACGGGCTGCGGCACCGCGGTCAGGTCGCCGATCAGGTCTTCCATCAGTTGCGCGAGCTCGATGCTCACGCCGGGTACGTTCGTCTCGATCTTCGAGCGGATCTCTTCCATCACCGTTTCGATCGGCTCGCGGCTGCCTGATTTGAGCCGCACGAAGAAATCGCCGCGATTCGGTTCCTGAAGGTCGCCGCCCAGACCCGCACCGGTGCGACGCGAATACGTCGCGACGTTCGGATTCGCGCGGATGATCGTCTCGACCTGACGCATCAGGCGGTCGGTCTCGGTGATCGAGGTGCCCGGTTGCGTGTGGTAGTCGAGCACGAAGCCGCCTTCGTCCATCGTCGGCATGAAGCCGCTGCCGACGCGGGTGAACGCAAACGCCGCGACCACGACGAGCGGAACCAGCCCGACGAGCACCAGCCGCGGGCGCGCGGTGACATGCTCGATCAGCCACGCATAAGTACGGTTCATCCACAGCGCGAAGCGTGATTCGTGGTGCTCCTCGGCGTCTTCCGGCGTGAGCCAGTGGTCGCACAGGATCGGCACGGCGAGCCACGTGACGAGGAACGAGATGAAGAGCGCGCTCGCCATCGTGACCGACAGCGCCTTGAAAAACGCGCCCGTGACGCCGGACAGAAACGCAAGCGGCACGAAAATGATCAGCGTGGCCGCGGACGATCCGGCAAGCGGCCGCGTGAATTCGAGCGCCGCCGTCATCACGCGGCCATGGAAGGCGTGTGCCCCGGCCTCGCGCATGCGCCGCATGATGTGCTCGATCATCACGATCGCATCGTCGATCACGAGGCCGACCGCCGCCGCCATCCCGCCGAGCGTCATGATGTTGAAACCCATGCCGGACACGTCGAGCAGCAGGATCGTCGCGGCCATCACGACCGGCACGAGCGCGACCGCGATCGCCGTGATTTTCCAGTTGCGCAGGAACGCGAACAGCGTGAACGCCGCGAGCACGACGCCGATCATGATCGCGTCGCGCACGCTGGTTGCGGACGCGATGACGAGCTCGCTCTGGTCGTACCAGTTCGCAAGATGGACGCCCGGCGGCATCTGATGCTGGAATTCGGCGAGTTTCGCGCGGATCGCTTTCGCCATCGCCACGCTGTTCGCGCCGGGTTGCTGGAAGATGTTGATGAGGACGGCGTCCTGGCCGTCGGCGGTGACGCGCATCCATTGCGGCACGACGCCCTGGTGCACGCTGGCGACGTCGCCGAGACGCACCTGTGACGCGCCGTTCGCCGAGACGACCACGTTCTTCAGTTCGGCGATCTGCGTGACCGTTGTGTTGGCGATCACGAGATACAGCTTGTCGTGGTCTTCGATACGGCCGGTCGCCATCAGCACGTTGCTCGCGCCGATCGCCTTCGACACGTCGGCGAGCGAGAGCTTGTATGTCGCGAGGCGCGCCGGGTCGATCGCGACTTCGAATTCGTCCTGTGCGCCGCCGGTGATCTCGACGCGCGCCACGCCTTCGACCGCCGACAGCAGCGGGCGCATCTGGAACTGCGCGAGATCGTGCAGCGCCGACAGCGACTGCTGGTTCGAGGTGAGGCTGTAGGCGAGCACCGGGAAAACCGTCGGGTCCATCCGGCGCACCTGCATCGAGGTGCCCGGCGGCAGCGTCGCCAGAATCTCGCTGATCGCCGACTGCGCCTGTAACGTGGCCTGCGCCATGTCCGTGCCCCAGTCGAAATTGATCGAGATTTCGGCGGTGCCGCGGCTTGTCTTCGATTCGACGTCGCGCACGTTCGGCACGCGGCGCAGCGCCTCTTCAACGGGCATCGTGACGAGCGTCGTCATCTGTTCGGCGGGGCGGTCGCCGGCGTCGAGCGAAACGACCGCGCGCGGAAACGCGACGTTCGGAAACAGCGAGATCGGCAGGCGAAACGCGGTCAACGCGCCCGCGATCGCGAGCAGCGCGATCACGAACAGCAGCGAGCGTCGATGCCGTTGCATCCATTGACCGAAATTCATCGCGCGGCGCTCCCGTCTGCCTTGCCGCTTGTCTTGCCGCCCGTCTGCACGGCCATGCCGTCGGTGAGCTCATAGTTGCCGGAGACGACGAGCGGAAGCGCGCCGTCGATCGCGCCGTCGACGCCGTAGCGGCCGCCGTCTTCCACACGCTTCACGACGTTGATCCGATGCGCCGTTTTCGCGGACGTGACCTGGAACACGTAGTCGCCATGGCCGTCCTTCAGCACGGCGTTGCGCGGCACGATCCAGTGCGTGCCCGTGTTCGTCGCGATGTCCGCGCTCACGCGCGTGCCGGGAATGAAGGCGGTCTGCCCGAGCGGCACGTTCGCGCCGATATTCACGAGCTGGCTTTGCGGATCGACCGATGCGCCAACCATCACGACGCGGCCGGGCAACGCGGATTTCGCGAGCGCAACGGACAGCCCGTGCAGCATCACCGCATCGCCCGCGTGGATCGAGGCCGCGTCCGAGGGCTCGACGCCGAGCGTGACGTTGGCGCGCGCATCCTTGCCGCTGTCGCCTGCGGCGAGCTGCATGATCGCCGCGCCCGGCTGCACCTGATCGCCTTGCGCAACCGACACCTGCAGCACGACGCCGTCCAGCGGCGCCGTCACCGTGTGCGCGCCGGGACCGACGCCCATCTGGTTCTGCCCGGCGAGCGCCTGCTGCGCGTCCTGCGCGGCTTTCTTCGCGCTTGCCAGTTGCGACTGCGTGGCGAGCCCCTTGTCGAAGAGCGACTGCGTGCGCGTGACCTCGCCCTGCGCGAGCGTGAGCGCGCTCTTCGCCTGCGTCGCGGCGAGCACGGCTGCCGGATCGGCCTCCACGACGACAAGCGGCATGCCGCGCGTGACGCGCTGGCCGGCCTGCACGCGCATCTGCGTGATGCGCGCGACGTAGGGCAGATTGAGGGTCGTCACGCTGGAGGCCGACGCGGCCACGATGCCGTACGCGCGCACCGGCTGCGCGATCGTGTCGCGATGCACCTGAATGGTCTGCACGCTGACGACAGGGCCGCTGTCGGCGTGAGCGGGGAGGGTCCCGAAGAGGGACACGAGGGCGACGCAGACCGCGGCGCGCCGCGCCCGCGTCGTGAGGCGACTAGTTCGCATGGTTTTCGGTGAAAGTCTGATCGGAAGAAAAGGCATCGGGAATCGCCGCGCCCAGCAGCGCCTGCAGCGCGATCCGCTGTTCGGCGAGCGATTCGCGCAGCGTGGCGACGTCGACGCGTTTGGTAAGCGCCGCGCTTTGCGCATCGACATAGGCGCCGAGCGTGAGGTTGTGCTCCGCGTACGCCTGCCGTGCGTGGCGGGCGGCGAGATCGACGTCGGGCAACGCGGCTTCGGTCTGCTGGAGCTGACGCGAGAGGATCGCGGTGTCCGCGCGCATGTGCGCGACGTCGGCATAAGCCTGGTTGAGGCGGTCCTGATACTCGTCGCGCAGGCGCTGGCGCGTGGCCTTCTCGATCGCGACGTTGCCCTGGTTGCGGTTGAAGATCGGCAGGCTCAGGTTGATCTGGAAGCCGCTCGTGTAGATGTTCGACGTGTCGCGCGCACGCACGAAGCCCACCGACAGGCTCGGAAACTGCGAGAGCACGGCGGCGCGGTATTTCTGCTCCTGCGCTTCATAACCCGCCCGTAGCGCGAGCAGGTCGGGGCGGCGCTTCGGGAGCTGGCTGAGCGCGGCGTCGATGGTGGCATCGTCGACGGGGGCGCTGTCGTTGTCGCTGGTCAGCGTGAGCCGCACGTCGGGCGCGAGGCCGAGGAGCGCGTTCAGGTCGTGATGGGTCTGTTCGGCGGCGCGTTCGGCGTCCGTATACAGCTTGCGCGCGTCGCTGTACGACGTGAGCGCGGCGGTGAGGGTGTCCCCGGTGAGGTTGCCTTCGCGTTGCGCCTGGGCCATGCGCTCGTATCGCGTGCGGGACAGCTCGCGTTGCTCCTGAAGCAGCGGCAGCGTCTCGTCCTGGAAGCGCGCCTTCAGGAACAGCTGCTTCGCCTGCGCGACGACTTGCCATTCCTGCCACAGCAGGCCGAGGTCGGTCTTCACATAGGTCGCATCCGCCGAGGCCTTGTTGGCGCCGCGCGTCACGATCGCCATGACGTCCATGCTCAAGCCATAATTGAACGCGCGTGTGAGGCCCTGCGCACCCGGATAGTCGCTGGAGATGCTCAATTGCGGATCCGGCAGCAGGCCGGCCGAAAACGCCTGCGCGTGGGCAATGCCGAGATCGTCGCGGGTCAGCTTCAGGTCGGGATTGTTCGCGACGGCCAGCATCGCGACTTCCTCGATGTCGAGCCCGTCGGACGGATCGAAGCGGTGGGCCGCCAGTTCGGGTAGCGGCATGGTGGCCGGATCGATCTGGATGCGCTCGAGCGTGGTGGCGGAGGTCGACGTGTCGCGCGCCGCAAGGGGCTCGCGGTGATACCACGTGCAACCCGCGAGCAGCGCGGTGCAAACGGGCGCGAGCGCCCACAGGGAAAGCCGCGACGCCCGGGGCACGGGCCCACGGAGTCGTGGGTGAGACTGGGGGATAGACACGTCCTGCTCCTCGCGGAAATGGGGCGGACGCGCGTGTTTAAACGGCGGCGCGTCCAGATAAGGGGCGATTTTCACGATTTGCAGCTTAAGTAACGCTTAAGCGCGCGTTAAGCTTCGGACAGTGACAATGCGGACCTGTACAAAGGATAGTGGAGTGGCCCGATGCGTTTGCTACTGATCGAAGACGACGAAATGATTGCCGAAACCGTGCTTGAATCAATGCGCCGCGTGGGCTATGCAATCGACTGGGCGAAGGATGGGCGCGCCGCTGACCTGTCGCTCGGCAACGGGGTCTACGATCTCGTGCTGCTCGATCTCGGTCTGCCGAAGAAAGACGGCATCGCCGTGCTGAACACCTGGCGCAAGGCGGGCGGCGCCGCACCTGTCATCATCCTGACCGCGCGCGATGCGGTGGACGAGCGCATTCGTGGCCTCGACGCGGGCGCGGACGACTACCTGATCAAGCCGTTCGATCTCGACGAACTCGCCGCGCGCGTCCGCGCGCTGCTGCGCCGCCGCACCGGACAGAAGCAGCCTGTCTATGCGCACGGCGAGCTGACGCTCGATCCCGCCGCGCACGAAACGACGAAGAGCGGCGAAATCGTGCCGCTCCTGCCGCGTGAGTTTGCGTTGCTGCAGGCGTTGATCGAAGAGCCCTCGCGCGTGTTCACGAAAGCGGAACTCGAAGAAAAACTGTACGGATGGGGAGAAGAGGTGGGCAGCAACACGATTGAAGTTCACGTACACAGCCTGCGCCGCAAGATCGGCGCCGAGCAGATCGTGACGGTCCGGGGCGTCGGCTACCGGTTGAAGAGGGCTGAATGACGTCGATCCGGCGCTGGCTGCTGGGCTGGCTCATCTTCGGTCTTGCGGCCGCTTCGCTCGTGGCCGGTTACGGCATCTTCTACACCGCGCGCGAGGAAGCGAGCGAACTGTTCGACTACGAGTTGCGCGCCGTGGC
Source organism: Paraburkholderia sartisoli (assembly GCF_900107685.1). Classification (GTDB taxonomy): domain Bacteria; phylum Pseudomonadota; class Gammaproteobacteria; order Burkholderiales; family Burkholderiaceae; genus Paraburkholderia; species Paraburkholderia sartisoli. The sequence goes on from NZ_FNRQ01000001.1 coordinate 1,290,681, forward strand.
GCTGTCGCTGCCTTCCAACCTTGAAGGCACTGAAAGCGTGCAGCACACGCGGCCCGATTTTGAAGGCATCTCCGACGACCGCATCGTGATCGCGATCTGGGACAACGACGGCGTACGGGCTTATCAATCGCTGAGCGCGCCTGAACTGACGCGCTTTCCCGCTGGCATCCGCACGATCGAACGCGGCGAGCGTCACTGGCGCGTGTTCGGGCTGCAGCAGGCCGGGCGTTTCATCCAGGTCGCGCAGCCGGTGTCGGTGCGCGACGATCTTGCGCTGCAGCTCGCGCTACACACGCTGTGGCCGCTCTGGCTGCTGATCCCGGTGACGATCGGGCTGGTCCTGTTCGTGGTCGCGCGCGGGCTCGCGCCAATCGGCGGTCTTTCGCGGGCGCTGGCCTCGCGCTCGATCGATTCGCTCGAGCCGGTGCGTCTGGAAGGGCGCATGCCGGACGAAATCCGCCCGCTTGTCGAGGCGCTGAACGACCTGCTGCAGCGTCTGAACGTGGCGTCGCAGGCGCAGCGCATGTTCGTCGCGGACGCGGCGCACGAACTGCGTTCGCCGCTGGCCGCGCTGAAGCTGCAGTTGCAGGGCGCCGTGCGCGACGGCTCGCTGGTGGCGCGCGACCAGACGCTCGAGCGCATCGAAGGCCGGCTCAATCGCCTGATTCATCTGGTCCAGCAGTTGCTGACGCTCGCGCGCGAGGACGCGGAGCCGGCCACCTCGATGACGCCCATGAGCCTGAGAAGGGTGGGCGAGCAGTCGGTCGGCGACTTTTCGCTGCTCGCCGAAGCAAAGGATATCGACCTCGGCCTGGAACTGCTCGCGCCGCGCACGCCCGACGACGCCTATATGGTGCTCGCGGAGCAGCATGGGCTTGGCGTGCTGCTGGACAATCTCGTCGACAACGCGATCCGCTACACGCCGGCGGGCGGCAAGATCGACGTGATCCTGAAGCGCGATGCGGATGCCGTCGGTTTTGTCGTCGTCGACAACGGGCCCGGCATTCCGGACAGCGAGCTGGTGCGCGTGCTCGACCGGTTTTATCGCGTCGCGGACGCCGAGGGACAGGGCAGCGGCCTTGGCCTTGCGATCGCGTCGCGTATTGCGGGGCGGCATCGCGCGACGCTCACCGTGCGCAACAATGTCGACGCACCGGGCCTGTCGGTGTCGGTAACCGGCTTGCAGCCGCGCTAAAGGCTTTTGTAATCCGCCGGGTGATTCGCCCGATTGATGGCGATCGCGGGTGCGCGCAGGCCGGTTCTTAAGATTTCCTTCAGGTATCGCCGGTACTATTTCCCCCCGTGTACACCCGACCCGACGGGCCCGCTAAATGCGTCCGGCCCACCTGCCGTGGTCGTCCTGAGATCAATGAACGCACGGACTGCACGCGCGCGGCCAACGGACTGGCGGCGCGTGGATTGTCACGCGCGCTTGCCGGAGTATCCATGAAAACGCTGTTCTTGCAGGCGCCGTCCTATGACGGTTTCGACGGAGGCGCGGGTTCGCGCTATCAGGCCAAACGGGAGATCCGCTCGTTCTGGTATCCGACGTGGCTTGCACAGCCTGCCGCGCTGATCGCCGACAGCCGCGTGCTCGACGCGCCCGCCGATGAGCTTTCGGTCGATGCAACGCTCGATATCGCGCAGCAATACGATCTCGTCATCATTCACACCAGCACGCCGTCGTTCCCGACGGACGCGCTTTTCGCCGAAGACCTGAAGAAGCGCAAGCCATCCGTATTGATCGGCATGGTGGGCGCGAAGGTCGCGGTCGATCCGCACAATTCGCTGACCGCGACGGAAGCGATCGACTTCGTCTGCCGCGAGGAATTCGACTTCACGTGTCAGGAAGTCGCCGAAGGCAAGCCGTTTGCGGAGATTTCCGGGCTCAGCTACCGTGCCCGCGACGGATCGATCGAGCACAACGCAGCGCGTCCGATTCTGGAAAACATGGACGAGTTGCCGTTTGTCGCGCCGGTATACAAGCGCGACCTCAAGATCGAAAACTATTTCATCGGTTATCTGAAGCATCCGTACGTGTCGATCTACACGGGCCGCGGCTGCCGTTCGAAGTGTACGTTCTGCCTGTGGCCGCAGACGGTGGGCGGCCACCGTTACCGCACGCGCTCCGTCGAGAACGTGCTGGAAGAAGTGAAGTGGATTCGCGACAACATGCCCGAAGTGAAGGAGATCATGTTCGACGACGACACGTTCACGGACTTCAAGCCGCGCGTCGAGGAAATCGCGCGTGGGCTCGGCAAGCTGGGCGTGACGTGGTCGTGCAACGCGAAGGCCAACGTGCCGTACGCGACGCTGAAGATCATGAAGGAAAACGGGCTGCGCCTGCTGCTCGTGGGCTATGAATCCGGCGACGACCAGATCCTGCTCAACATCAAGAAAGGCCTGCGCACGGACATCGCGCGGCGCTTCAGCGACGATTGCCGCAAGCTCGGCATCAAGATTCACGGTACGTTCATTCTCGGTCTGCCCGGCGAGACCAAAGAGACGATCGAAAAAACGATCGAGTACGCGAAGGAAATCAATCCGCACACGATCCAGGTGTCGCTCGCCGCGCCCTATCCGGGCACGACGCTTTACAACCAGGCGATCGAAAACGGCTGGCTCGAAGAGAACAAGGTGATCAACCTCGTCAGCAAGGAAGGCGTGCAGCTGGCCGCGATCGGCTATCCGCACCTGTCGCGCGACGAGATCTATCACCACCTGGAACGCTTCTACAAGCGCTTCTATTTCCGTCCCTCGAAGATCTGGGAAATCGTCCGCGAAATGCTGATGAGCTGGGAGATGATGAAGCGCCGGCTGCGCGAAGGCGTCGAATTCTTCCGTTTCCTGCGCGCGCACGAAGCGTGAGCGCGCTGCTCGCGCCCGACGGTCCGGCGCACGCGCTGCATCTGCTGCTCGCTGCGCTGGCCCTCGTGTGCGGTGCGTGTACGCTCTTCGGTATCGGCTACACGCTGCTGGCGGCGACGCTGGCACGCCGTTTCTTCAGGCGCCCGGGCGCGGAGCCGGCAAGCTTCCCTCCGGTCACGATCGTCAAGCCGCTGCATGGCAATGAATGGGCGCTGTCCGCCAACCTCGCGAGCTTTTGCGCGCAGGATTATCCGGGCGATGTGCAGTTCCTGTTTGGCGTACACGATCCCGCCGACCCCGCGCTGGGCGTGCTCGACGCGTTGCGCCGCGCGCATCCCGAAGCGGATATCCGGGTGGTCGCGGATGCGCGTCTGCACGGCCCGAACCGCAAGATGAGCAACATCCTCAACATGCTGCCGCATGCGCGGCATGACGTGCTCGTATTCGCCGACAGCGATGTCGGCGTCGAGCCGACGTATCTGCGCCAGGTGATCGGCGAGTTGCAGAAGCCGGGCGTGGGTCTCGTCACGTGCGTCTATCGCGGCGCGCCCGATCCCGGCTTCTGGCCGCGTCTGTCCGCGAGGGCCACCAACTACCAGTTTCTGCCTGGCGTCGTTACCGGTCTCGCGCTTGGTCTCGCACAGCCGTGCTTCGGACAGACCATCGCGATGCGCCGCGACACGCTCGATAAAATCGGTGGTCTCGCGCCGTTCGTCCATCATCTCGCGGAAGATCACGCGATCGGCGAAGCGGTGCGCAGGCTCGGCGAGCGGGTGGCGATTCCGCCGTTCGCCGTCTCGCATGCGTGCGTCGAGACCAGCGCGGCGAAGCTCGTCGCGCACGAACTGCGCTGGAGTCGTACGATACGTCACGTCGATCCGCCCGGCCATCTCGGCTCGGTGCTCATGCATCCGCTCGCGTTCGCGCTGCTGGGCGTGGCGCTTTCGGATGGCGCGCCGTGGGCGTGGTCCTGCCTGGCGGCATCCGTGGTGGCACGCATGGTGCTTCAGCTAGTGCTCGATCACGCGCTCAGGCAGCGGCCGCGTGACCTCTGGCTGCTGCCGGCGTGGGACGTGGTGGCGTTTGCGATCTTCGTGGCGAGCTTCTTTTCCTCACGCGTGATCTGGCGTGGTTTCAGCTTCAATGTGGACGACGATGGACTGCTGTCGCCGGTTCAGGATGAATGACAACACTCTGTCGACTGTAAAACGTGCATCGCTGATGAAACATCTGGGCCGGATCACGGCGCTCGCCGGTCTCGTGATCTCGCTTGCGCTCGTGTATCGCGAGCATCCTGCCGCGGTTCTCGGGTTGATGCGCGAGGCGGGCGCCGGTCTCGTGCTCGCCGGGCTCGCGCACGTGCTGCCGATGCTCGCCAATGCGCGCGACTGGCAGACGCTGATTCGCGGCACGCGGCGTCCGCGCTTCACGCAAATGTTGCGCCTCGTCTGGGTACGCGAGTCGGTGAACAGCATGTTGCCGGTCGCGCGCGTGGGCGGCGAAATCGTGTCGTTCCGGATGCTGCGACGCTGGGGCGTGAGGTCGCCGGTCGCGGTGGCGAGCCTTGTCGTCGACATGCAGCTCACCGTCATCAGCCAGCTGATGTTCACGATGGTCGGCATCGGCTTTCTGTTTGCCCATGCGCAGTCGGGCACGTTGCGGCTCGCCAGCGACCTGGCATGGGGTGTCGTCGTGCTCGCGCCGTTGCTGGTGCTCTTCGCGATGGTGCAGCACGCGAGCCCGTTCGAGCGCATCACGCGCGTGCTCAACCGCGTGACGAGCGGCAAGCTCGCCGCGATGACGGGCGAGTCCGCGCAGATCGACCGCACGATCAAGCACATCTGGCGCAGGCGGCCGGTCGTGCTGCGTTATCTCTTCGTCTGGCAGCCGCTGCAGTGCATCGCGACTTCGCTGGAGATCTGGATCGCGCTGTATTTTCTGCACGCGCCGGTGAGTTTCACCGAGGCTGTCGTGATCGAATCGTTGATCCAGGCCGTGAGCAGCGCGGCGTTCTTCGTGCCGGGCGGCCTCGGCGTGCAGGAGGGCGGATTTATCCTGATCGGCGGCGCGCTCGGCCTCGATCCGGCGACGTGTCTCGCGCTCGCGGGCGCGCGCCGCATTCGCGATCTGCTGATTTTCATTCCCGGGCTCGTTGCGTGGCAGTTCGCCGAATCGACCCGTGAGGGACGCACGGCGGCGTGGCGCCCGGCGCGGCGCAACGACCCGGACCGTCAGGTCACCGGCTCGTAAGCGGGAAACGAAATCTCGGTCGCGAGCCCGCGATTGTCGATGCCGGTGCCGAATGTCAATCGCGCATCGAAGTGCTCGACGATTCGCGCGACGATCGATAACCCGAGCCCGCTGCCGTTCGCCTCGTTTCCCTTGGCCCTGAAAAAACGGTTCGTCAGATTCGCGAGGTCGCCGTGCGCGACGCCGGGTCCGTCGTCGCGCACGGTCAGCAACACGCGTTGCGCTTCGCGGCGCACGGCCACTTCGATTGCGCCGCCCGCGCGGCCATACTTGATCGAGTTGTCGATCAGGTTGTCGAGCAGGATGCCGATCAGCACGGGCTCCGCGGTGATCTCCGCCTGGAGGTCGCCGGTGAGCGCGACGGTCATGTTCTTTTGCAGCGCGTTCTGTTCGTTCGCAAGCACCGCGTCGCGCGCGACGACGCCCGCCTGAAGCGGCAATGTGTTCAACTTTTCGTGCTCGTCGAGCCGCGCGAGGAGCAGCAACTGCTCCGCGAGCCGCGCGCTGCGATCGACGCCCCGCACGACGCGCTGCATCGCCAGCCGTTGCAGCACCGGGTCGGATTCGCCCATCGCGACCTGCGCCTGGACCTTGATGGCGGCGAGCGGGGTCTTGAGTTCGTGCGCGGCGTCGGCGGTGAACGCGCGCTCGCGTTCGATCGAATGCCGCAGGCGCGAGAGCACATGATTGATCGCGTCGACGAGCGGGCGGACCTCGGTCGGCGCACGGCCCATGTCGATCGGCTCGAGCTTGTGGATGTCGCGCGCGCGGATCGCCTTCGACAATGTCCTGAGCGGCGCCATGCTGAAGCCGATGCTGAACCAGACGAAGAGCGCGAGCACCGGCAGCGCGATGACGATCGGCCGCGCGATGCGCCGCGCGACACCGCTCACGAGATCGCTGCGTGTATTGGCCGGTTCGAAGACGCGCACGCTGTGGCCGAGCGTGGTGTTGCGCAGGGTGAACGTGTGCCACGACCGGCCGCCGAGAACCAGCGTGCGCGCGCCGCTGACGGGCGGCACGGGCAGGTCGGCGGCGTGCAGCGCGACGAGTTGCGGACTCGCGGCCAGCACGCGGTTGTCGGCGTCGCGCACCTGGAAGAGCGCGTCGCGCGGCAGCGTGTCGTCGTCGTCTTCGTCGCTCGCGCCGGGGTCGCCACCTTTTTCTTCTTCGCGCACGTCGATGCGCGCATTGGCGAGCGTGACCAGGTTCGGCTGGTCGAGCAACGCGAGAATCTGCGCCAGTTCGGCGAGGCGGGCGTTTTCCCAGTCGCTGACCTCGTCGGTGGCCTGTCGATAGCTCGACACGAGCGCGATGCTCCAGACGAGCGCGATGCTGGCCAGCACGAGCAGCATCAGGCGACGCCGGATCGACCCCAGGATCATGGTTTTTCCACGACGTAGCCGATCCCGCGCACGGTCGTGATCAGCGTCGCGCCCAGCTTCTTGCGCAGGTTCGAGATGTGGACCTCGATCGCGTTGCTCTCGACTTCTTCCTGCCATCCATAAAGGCTCTCTTCAAGCCGCGAGCGCGACTGCGGCACGCCCGGATTCGTGACCAGCTGGTGCAGGATCGCCCATTCGCGCGACGTCAGCGGCACGCGGGTTCCGTCGAGCGCGGCGGTGCGCGAGGTGGGATCGACGGTGAGGCCGCCGTGACGGATCAGCTCGACGCTGCGGCCCTGCGCGCGCCGCAGCAGCGCACGGCAGCGCGCGATGAGTTCGACGAGATCGAAGGGCTTGCCGAGATAGTCGTCGGCACCGGCGTCGAGACCGTCCACGCGGTCCGCGACCGTGCCTTTCGCGGTCAGCACGAGCACGGGCACGTCCTTGCCGGCGGCTCGCAGCCGGCGCAGCACTTCCGTGCCGGAAATCAGCGGCAGGCCGAGGTCGAGAATGACGAGCGCGTAATCGGTGGTGGAAAGGGCGAGATCGGCCTTGTTTCCGTCCCGCGCCCAGTCGACGGTGAAACCCGCCTGACGAAGCCCCGCTTCGACGCCACAGCCAATCAGGTCGTCGTCTTCAACAAGAAGCACACGCATGAGAAAAATATCCGTTTCAGGTATCGCAATGGTGCGGCGCATGCCGGTCGTTCAGCGGATTGCGAATTCACAGTTGCCGCATGTGAATCGTCATATCGCGCGGAATCAGGACGACAGCTTTGCCGAAGGCATATTACGCTGCCTTTCACGCGTTTTCCTTGCAATCGCTGCTTCAGATTTCCTTCAGGTTGGATCGGTACTATCGGCCGCAGGTGAAATTCGCCCGCATCGAGGGGTGGATTTTCTTGTTGCCGTCGTTTTGCATGAATCATCCGGTCCCGTCATGAAGCCAGCCGTCGTCGACATGCTGCGCGCCCATTTACTGACCGCATCGCTCGCTGCGATGTGCTTTCAGGTCGCCGCGCTCGTGTCGCTCTTCTTCAACGTCTCCGAGGCGTCGCTCGAATCCGCGCCGTTCAGGCTGTTCGCGCTGGGGTGTGTCGTCACGAGTGTGCTGCTCACGCGGCAGGTTGCCTCGATGTCGTTCAGTCGCGCGCTGCACAGCCGTCACGCGACGTATCGCACGGTGGCCGCGCAGGGCGGCCTGGTCTCGGTGGCTTTGAACTGTCCGCTGCGCATGCTGGTGATCCTGCATCTGCGCATGAGGGGCAGGCCGTTCGAGCTGGTGCAACACCAGCCGCTCTGCGCGAAGGTGCGCAGCAGCACGTATCGCCACTGAATGCCGTATCCGGCGCGGCTTCGATAGCGTGCGCCGCGTGCCGTATCCCTCCATCGATCCAGTCTCGTAACCCTACTGACGACGCCAGTCCGTCGCGACCCGGCCCACGTAAGCCCTGGTCGAATCGAACGTTGGCGGCGTTCCGGCGCTCGCCGGCCTCCGCGCAGTCCTGATCGACGTCGCGGCATACCCCGCAGGCTTGTGCAAGTCAACAAACCGCCATTACGCTCATCTGCGAGGTGCCATCAGGCAAAATGGCTAGCCTGGCCGGCGCTGAAACGCGCATATGCGTGATCCACATGGCTGGCGACCAGACCGGTCGGGCGCGGCACTTGCGCCTGCCGAGGAAAATCAAACGACTGGAGACGGAACATGCCTGTGCTGACTGAACGTCGTGCCACCCGCCGCGGGCGTGCAGTGTGGCTGTCGCTGGCTACCGTGGTGGTTTGTCTGCTGGCGGGGATGCCGGGCCGCGCGCTGTTTGCCCAGGGCGCTGACGATGCCGCGACGCTTCGCAACAGGTTTCAGGGCCTGACGCAGCAACTCGAACACAATCCGTTTCACCGGCAGCTTTATATGGACTCGTCGGAATCGCCGACGAACCTCAAGGGCGACATCTATGCAGTCGTCGACTATCCATTCGCGACCGTGAGTGGCGCGCTGAACGACCCGGCGAATGGCCCGGCCAACTGGTGCGACGTGCTGATCCTGCATCTGAACGTGAAGTACTGCCATGCCGCGACAAACAACGGCGCCGCGCAGCTCGACGTGAATCTCGGCAAGAAGGTGGAAGAGAAGCTGTCGTCAACATATCGCGTGCAGTTCAGCTACCGTTCGGCGGTGGCGAGCGCCGACTATTTTCGCGTCGAACTGAAGGCGGATACGGGCCCGCTCAGCACGAAGAATTACCGGATCGTGCTGGAGGCGATCCCGGCTGGCGGCAACCGGACATTCCTGCATCTGACCTACGCATATGGCTACGGCGTCGCGGGACGCCTCGCGATGAAAACCTATCTGTCGACCATCGGCAGCGACAAGGTCGGCTTCACGACGGTGGACGATGCGTCGCCGGGGCAACCGGAATATATCGGCGGCGTGCGTGGCCTGCTCGAGCGCAACACGATGCGCTACTACCTCGCGATCGACGCGTATCTCGGCGCGTTGCAGGCACCGGCGGGCGCGCGCTTGCAGCAGCGTCTCACGACGTGGTTCGACGCCACCGAACAGTATCCGCGACAGCTTCACGAAGTGGACCGCGACGACTATCTTCAGATGAAGCGCAACGAGTACCGGCGCCAGCAGACGGCGCAGTAGCGGGGCGGCGTCGGTGCCTTGCCGGTGCGGCTCACGCGCATGACGTCGTTAATGAGCGATGCCGGCCGCGCTGGCCTCGTTCAGGTGCGTGGCTGGCGTTATTTTTGGCTGCGTCTGGCGTTCGATCCCGGCTTGCTACACTGAATGGGTATCCCGTCCCGCCCGTTCCCGCGCACGAACAACGCCAACGCCGTCGCCCGTCCAGTTCCGGGTTCCGCATGGACGGGCGCGGCCGGAACCGGTCGCCGTTGCGTTGCCGGGATCGACCCGGAGGTTCCCCATGTCCAGCACATTGCGTTTGCGTCTGTCGAGGGCCGTCGCGCCTGTCGTGCTTGTCGCGCTGTGCGCCGCGACGACGGCGGCATCCGTGGCGCGCGCACAGCCGCCGTCCGATGCGATTCCCTCCCAGCTTCTGAGCGACGACGAACGCGTCGACTTTTGCGCGCAGATGCAGCGCGCGACGACGCCGGCCGCGCGGCTGGCCGTCCTCGCGCGCCTGCGCGACACGCTGACGCCGCGTGCCAGCGTACAGGCGGTCGCGCTACCTTCGTGGCTGCTGGACGGGCGTGATCCGCGCGCGGCGGGGCGTTCGAAAGACAGCATTCCTGGCCTCGGATGCGCGCCTCGCGCGGCGCTGCATTCCGCACCCGCGGCGGCCCAGGCGCCGGCGGCGGTTCCATCGCGTAAGGTTGCCGCCGGGAGTACGGCGCGGGGAACGTCCGCGGCACCCGCCCCGGTTCGCGATGAACCTGCCCGGCCGCGAGCGCGGCCCGAAGCGCCTGCACACACGACGGCGAACGCACCGTCTGCCGCCGCCGTTGCCGCGGTCCCGGACGAGGCGCACGGCGGATTACCCGCCGGGCGCGACCACGGAATCGACTTCGTGACAGGCGGCGTGGGCCAGGACGAGGCCGCCGCGTTGCGTCAGCTCGCGTCGGGCTACAACATGCGCGCGACCTTCACGCTTGGAAACGGCGAGTATCTGTCCGGCGTCGCGGTGCAGGTGTCGCGTGCCGATGGCACGGTCATGCTGTCGACGCGCACCGAAGGCCCGTACCTTTTCGCGCGGCTGCCATCAGGGCGATACCGGGTGCTGGCCACGGTCGATGGCGTGACGCGCGCCCGCGAGCTCTACGTGCCCTCACGCGGCGGCGTGCGTTTCACGCTGACGTGGCCCAACACTTCCGCCCGATAGCTCCCGATGAAAATGAAAACGCCGTCGCGCATTGGCGTGATTTCCGACACGCACAATCTGGTGCGCCCTGAAGCGCTCGCGCATCTGGCCGGCTGCGAGGCGATCATCCACGCGGGCGACATCTGCGGACAACCGGTGCTCGACGCGCTCGCGCGGATCGCGCCAGTCAACGCGGTGCGCGGCAACAACGATACTGGCGACTGGGCGGCGTCGCTGCGCACGCACGAGATCGTGACCGTGCAGCAAACGAAGATCCTCGTTGTCCACGATATCGCGGATATAAAGAGCGACCCGCGCGAAGACGGGATCGGCGTTGTGATCACGGGTCACTCGCACAAGCCGCTGATCGATACCCGCGATGGCGTGCTGTATCTCAACCCCGGTAGCGCGGGTCCGCGCAGGTTCAGGTTGCCCGTCACGGCGGCGATCCTGCTGATCGACGGTGCGCATGCGGAGGCGTCGCTGCATCGGCTGATCGAATGAAAAAGCCAGCGCGAAGCTGGCTTTTCCCTTGAAACGATGAAGCACGCATGGGCGCCAACGTCATGCCGGACGCCGCATCCGCGCGCCCAACGCCGTCACGCGCGCGCCGTTGCGGCCGCTGCGTAGGCTTCGTCCATTTCGGCGGCTTCGCGTTCGCCGCGCAGCACCGCGTGCGCTTCGGCGCGTGTCGCCACGCACGGACCCGAGCCGAGGAGCGGCTTGCGTGCCGATTCGCTCAGCGCGAGTACCGACACGATCCCGATCAGCGAGGCGCCCATCAGGTAGTACGCGGGCATCATCAGGTTACCGGTCGAGTTGACGAGCCACGCCGTGACGAGCGGTGTCGTGCCGCCGAAGAGCGACACCGAGATGTTGAAGCCGATGGCGAGCGCGCCATAGCGGATCTTCGTCGGAAAGAGCGCCGGCAGCGCCGACGGCATCACGCCCGTGAAGCACGACAGCAGCGTGCCCAGAATCAGCAGGCCGAGGAACACCGGCAGCATCGCACCGGTACGGATCAGGAGCAGCGACGGAATCGACAGCAGCAACAGGCCGATGCAGCCCGCGAGCATCACCGGCTTGCGGCCGACACGGTCCGACAGACGGCCGGCATAGAGCGTCATCGGCATCATCAGCACCATCACGACCAGCACGAGAAAGAGACCGTGCGTTTCGTTGAAGTTGAGCGTCGCGGACAGATAGCTCGGCAGATACGACAGCGCCATGTAGTCGGTCACGTTGAAAATCAGCACGAGGCCGACGCACAGCAGCAGCGGCTTCCAGTGCTGCGCGAGCAGATCGCGCAGCGACTGCTTCGGCGCGGCCTTGTCCTCGGCTTCGCGCTGTTCGGCCTGTTTTTTGAACGCGGGCGTTTCTTCGAGCTTCAGCCGGATGTACAGGCCCACGAGACCCAGCGGACCCGCGATCAGGAACGGCACACGCCAGCCCCACGAAAGCAGCGCGTCGTGCGAGAGCGCGGCGGTCAGCACGGCCACCGTGCCCGCGCCGAGCACATAGCCGATCAGCGTGCCGAATTCGAGGAAGCTGCCCATGAAGCCGCGCTTGCGGTCGGTCGAGAACTCCGCGATGAAGGTCGCCGCGCCGCCGTATTCGCCGCCGGTCGAGAAGCCCTGCACGAGACGCGCGACGAGCAGCAGCACCGGCGCGAAGATGCCGATTGATGTGTAGCTCGGAATCAGGCCGATGGCGAACGTGCCGAGCGCCATCATGATCATCGTCATCGCGAGCACGCGCTGACGGCCGATGCGGTCACCCAGCGGGCCAAACACCATGCCGCCGATCGGGCGCACGAGGAACGCGGCCGCGAACGTGCCGAACGTGGCGATCAACTGCGCGGACGGGCTGCTCGATGGGAAGAACACCTTGCCGAGCGTGACGGCGATGTAGCTGTACACGCCAAAGTCGAACCATTCCATCGCGTTGCCGAGCGCCATCGCGCCGACGGCACGCTTGAGAAGGGATTTGTCGACGATCGTGATGTCGTCGAGGGTCAGGACGTTGTCTTTGTTGTGATGTCGCCAGAAGCCGTTGCTGGAAGCGGTCAAGGTTGATACTCCAATGACTGCGGCTGAAACGCATGAGCGATCCGCCACGGGTGCCGGGAAAGTGCAGTTTCGCGAAAACGTTTTCTCGCCGTGAGGCCAGGGGCCGCACGCGGACGAAAAAAAGAAACGTCCGTGCCTCGCGAGGAGGGTCGCGAAATTGCACTCGTTCGAGTTGCTGCTGACTGTTGCACCTGCGTGGCCGTGGAAGGGGGGCAGATGCATGAGGACGCTGAGGACAGGTTGCCCGCCCGCGCCACTGAAAGGCTTGAAACGAAAAAGGCCGGTGATTTACCGCGATTCCACAGGGAAAGCGCGATGCGACCGACAAGCCTTCTTGTATAAAAACTATTCAACCCCGACCGGCTGGCCCCTGTTCAACACAGGTTGACCGGTTGCAAATTGAACGCGAATGAAGGTGGATTGCTGTTGAAACGAGGCACATAGTAGCACGATGACGGCGGATCGTGCAAACGCGCCGACCGGCCGGGGGCGCTCCGATCTTGCTCGATCCCATGCCTGGCGGGCGATCGGGCGAATCGGGCGGGTCTGAAAAAACGGCTTGAAAGCGGGGCGGTGAGCCGTGCGAGCGGGGGCGTTTTTGCGCGTGGCGAGGGTGAAAACCCGGCGCGAAAGTGTCGCGCTCCGGGCAAAAAAAATCCGCGCAGACGCGCGGATTTTTCTCGAAGTCGGCGGCAATCAACCTTGCGGCGGCGGCACGTAGCCCGCGGCCTGATCGGCGCCTTCGCCGAAGAAAAACTTCTCCGTCTGCTTCATCAGGTACTGACGGGCACGCGGATCGGCCATGTTCAGGCGGTTTTCGTTGATCAGCATGGTCTGCTGCTTGAGCCACGCCTGCCACGCTTCCTTCGAGATGCCTTCATAGATGCGCTTGCCGAGTTCGCCCGGCAGCGGCGGAAAATCGAGGCCTTCGGCTTCCTTGCCGAGCTTCGCGCATTGAACCATACGAGCCATGCTGTGCTTCTCCTGTATCAGTGTGGGGCGGCAGTCGCGCTATATATAAGGCCGCTCAGAGCTGTTTCATCAGCACGAGCGACTTGCGCTGCCAGTTATAGAGACGGCGACGGTCTTCAGGCAGGTCGTCGACCGTGACCTTCACGAAGCCGCGCTTCAGGAACCAGTGTTCGGTGCGGGTCGTCAGCACGAAAATGCGCGTCAGGCCGCGTGCGCGGGCGCGCTGTTCGATGCGTTTCAGCAGACGTTCGCCGTCGCCCGAACCTTGCGCTTCCGGCGACACGGTCAGGCACGCCATTTCGCCGATGCGCTCCTGCGGATACGGGTACAGCGCCGCGCAGCCGAAGAGCACGCCATCGTGCTCGATCACCGAGAAATGGTCGATGTCGCGTTCGATCTGGTGGCGGCCGCGCCGCACCAGCGTGCCGTCCGACTCGAGCGGCTCGATCAGCGTCAGGATGCCGCCGACGTCGTCCGGCGTCGCTTCGCGCAGGCTTTCGAGGTTCTCGTACGAGATCATCGTGCCGACGCCATCGTGCAGGAACAGTTCGAGCAGCAGGCTGCCGTCGAGCGCGTAGGGCACGATGTGCGCCCGCGCGACGCCGCCGCGGCACGCGCGGATCGAATGCTTCAGGTAGAACGCCTCGTCGCCCTGCAGCTCGCCGCTTTCGTGCAGCTTGTAGGCGTCGTCGAGCGAGAGTTCGCGGATGAGCGCGCCTTCTTCGTCCATCAGGCCGGCGGTTTCGGTCAGGAACACGATCTTGTCGGCGCGCAGCGCGATCGCCGCGGCCGACGCCACGTCTTCCATGTTCAGGTTGAACGCCTCGCCGGTGGGCGAGAAGCCGAGCGGCGAGAGCAGCACGAGCTTGCGGCTCGCGAGCGAATGACGGATCGAATCCGCGTCGATCTTGCGCACCACGCCCGTGTGCGCGAAATCGACGCCGTCCAGAATGCCGACCGGCCGCGCCGTCACGAAGTTGCCCGACACGACGCTGATGTGCGCATGTGCCATCGGCGTGTTCGGCAGGCCCTGGCTGATCGCCGCCTCGATGTCGAGACGCACTTCGCCGGCGGCTTCCTTCGCGGATTCGAGCGCGCGGGCGTCGGTGATGCGCATGCCGTGCGAAAACTCCGACTCCACGCCGTGCAGGCTCATCTGCTCTTCGACCTGCGGTCGCGAGCCGTGGACGAGCACGATCTGGATGCCCATCGCCTGCAGCAGCGCGATGTCGGACACGAGCGCGTTCAGCAGACCCTGATGCACCACCTCGCCGCCGAACCCAACGACGAACGTCTTGTTGCGGAACGCGTGAATGTACGGCGCGACCGAGCGCATCCAGTCGACGAACTGCGCATGGTGGGTGGAGTCTTCCGCCGTGCCGGACGAGGCCGGAACGCTCGCGGGCGTGGGGACGAGGTCGGTTTGGGAATTCATGCCGGGATTATAATGCGCCCCCATGTCGAACGTACCCAAAAGTCCCACTGCGGCGAATGCGAATCACACGCCCGAGGGCGGGCGAGACGAGCCGGCACAGACACGCGAGGATCGCGCGGGCGCACAGCAGGCGCCGCGCAACCCCGCGGACGATACGCAGAAGGTGTCACAAACCGGCGCCGCCCCGGCGACGCGAGACGCGCGCGCCGGCAGCCAGAAACCGGCAGCGCAAAGAGATCAGACCCGCGGGACGGACGCGCTGGCGTTGCTGCGCGACGAGCTTTTGCGGCACAAGCCGCCGCCCGGGCCGCCACAAAAGAAGCCGCCGAAGCCGCCGAAGCCGCTGGTTACCGCGCCGTCACGCTCGTCTGGAGCGGAGCAGCCGGGCGCGGCCCAGTCCCCGAAAAAACCTTCGTCCGGCGAGCCGGGTGATGCGCGCGCGCAACGCTCGCAGGCGCCGGATGCCGCGCGAACTTCGACGCCATCGCCGCCATCGCCACCATCGCCGGACTTGCAGCGAAACCCGCGGCCACAGCGCCGTGACGGAAAGCCGCGCGAAGCCGGACAGCCGGGCAGTGCGATGCCGCCGCGCAAGGACGCGCAGCATCCGCGCAACGAGGTCCAGCCGCGAAACCCGGCGCAGCGGCGTAACGACGGCGAGCCGCCCAGGTCCGGCCAGCGGCGCCATGAAGAACAGCCGCGGCACGCACAGCCGCCGCAAGACGACACCGCCGCCCCGCGCGAAAAGAAACCGCCGCGTGCCGCGCGTGTCGTGACGCCGAATCCGGTTCCGCCCGTCACGTTCCCCGAAGCGTTGCCTGTCTCGGGCCGGCGCGCCGAGATTGCCCGCGCGATCTCGGAGAATCAGGTCGTGATCGTGAGCGGCGAAACCGGCTCCGGCAAGACCACGCAATTGCCGAAAATCTGTCTGTCGCTCGGGCGCGGGATCGGCGCGGGCGGCGCGGGTCTGATCGGCCACACGCAGCCGCGCCGGATCGCGGCATCGGCGACGGGTCGGCGCATCGCCGAGGAACTCGGTACGCCGTTCGGCGAAGTGGTCGGCTACAAGGTGCGCTTCACGGACAATCTCGCGCCCGGTGCGTCGGTGAAACTGATGACGGACGGCATCCTGCTCGCCGAAACGCAGACCGATCCGCTCCTCAAGGCCTACGACACGATCATCATCGACGAGGCGCACGAGCGCAGCCTGAACATCGACTTCCTGCTCGGCTACCTGCGAGAAATCCTGCCGAAGCGTCCCGATCTGAAAGTGATCGTGACGTCGGCGACGATCGATGCCGACCGCTTCGCGCGCCATTTCGGCAGCGACGAAAAACCCGCGCCGGTGATCGAGGTCAGCGGGCGTCTATATCCGGTCGAAGTGCGCTACCGGCCTGTCGTCGAGGACAGCCCGGCCGTGAAATCGGCGGAGGGCACGTCGTCCGGGCGCGAGCGCGCGGACCGTCCGGAGCGCCAGAAATCGCAGCGCGATGCCGACCGCGACCTGATGGAAGCGATCGTCGACGCCGTCGACGAACTCTGCCGCGAAGGCCCTGGCGACGTGCTCGTGTTCCTGCCCGGCGAGCGCGAAATCCGCGACGCCGCCGAGGCGCTGCGCAAGCACCATCCGCCGCACACCGAAATCCTGCCGCTCTTCGCGCGTCTTTCGGCGGCTGAGCAGGAGCGCGTGTTCAAGGCGTCGAACGCACGCCGGATCGTGCTCGCGACGAACGTCGCCGAAACGTCGCTGACTGTGCCCGGCATCCGCTACGTGGTCGACTCGGGGCTCGCGCGCGTGAAGCGCTACTCGTATCGCAACAAGGTCGAACAGTTGCAGATCGAGTCGATTTCGCAGGCCGCGGCGAACCAGCGCGCCGGACGTTGCGGCCGCGTCGCCGACGGCGTCTGCATCCGTCTCTACGAAGAAAGCGAC
Organism: Paraburkholderia sartisoli; assembly: GCF_900107685.1. GTDB lineage: Bacteria > Pseudomonadota > Gammaproteobacteria > Burkholderiales > Burkholderiaceae > Paraburkholderia > Paraburkholderia sartisoli. Next base: position 1,307,416 of record NZ_FNRQ01000001.1, read on the forward strand.
TACCAGGGCCGCGTGCGGTTCACCGATCCGGAGATCCTGCGCTCGTCGCTCGCGTCGGTGATCTTGCGGATGAAGTCGCTGCATCTGACCGAGATCGAAACGTTTCCGTTTATCGAGCCCCCGCCGGGGCGCGCGATCGCCGACGGCTACCAGCTGCTGAACGAGCTTGGCGCCGTCGACGACGACAACGCGCTGACGCCGCTCGGCCGCGAGCTCGCGCGCCTGCCGCTCGATCCGCGCGTCGGCCGGATGATTCTCGCCGCGCGCGACCAGCAGGCGCTGCGCGAGGTGCTGATCATCGCGAGCGCGCTGTCCGTGCAGGATCCGCGCGACCGGCCGGTCGAGGCGCAGGAACAGGCTGATCAGGCGCATCGCCGCTTCGCCGACGATCGTTCCGAGTTCCTTCAGTGGCTGAAGATCTGGACGTGGTTCGAGGACGCGGTCGCGCACAAGAAGTCGAACAAACAGCTGGTCGACGCGTGCCGCGCGAATTTCCTGTCGCACCTGCGGCTGCGGGAATGGCGCGACGTGCATTCGCAGTTGCTGACGGTGGTGCGCGAACACGGCTGGCGGCTCAACGAAAGCGAAGCGACGTTCGAGCAGATCCATCTGGCGTTGCTCACGGGTCTTCTCGGCAACATCGGCCTCAAGGCCGACGACGAGCCGTACTACCTCGGCGCACGCGGCATCAAGTTTTACCTGTGGCCAGGCTCGGCGCTCGTGAAGAAGGCGGGCCGCTGGGTCATCGCAGCGGAGCTGGTCGAGACGAGCCGCCTGTACGCCCGCTGTATCGCGAAAGTCGAGCCGGAGTGGATCGAGCAGATCGGCGCGCATCTGCTGAAAAAGTCGCTGTCCGAGCCGCATTGGGAAAAGCGCGCGGCGCAGGTGTCGGCGTTCGAGCGCGCGGTGCTGTACGGTCTGCCGGTCTACCACCGGCGGCGCGTGAGTTTCGGCAGGCAGGACCCGACGCGTGCGCGCGAGCTGTTTATTCGCGGCGCGCTGGTCGAGGGAGAGTTCGACACAAAGCTCGCGTTTTTTTCGCATAACCGCAAGTTGCTCGCCGACATCGAGCAGCTGGAACACAAGTCGCGCCGCCAGGATGTGCTCGTCGACGATGAGCTGATCTTCGGCTTTTACGACAAGGCGATTCCGGAAGGCATTTATACGGGTGCGTCGTTCGAGCGCTGGTACAAGGACGAAGTCAAAAAGAGCGACCGGCCCGAGGACAAGCTGCGTCTGCTGTATCTGTCGCGCGACGATCTGATGCGGCACGAAGCGGCAGGCGTCACGACCGATCTGTTCCCGAAGCGCATGACGATGTCGGGCGTCGAGATGGCGCTCACGTATCACTTCGAGCCGGGTTCGCCGCGCGACGGCGTGACAGCGGCCGTTCCGCTCTATGCGTTGAACCAGGTCGACGCGCGTCGCTGCGAATGGCTCGTGCCCGGCATGCTGAAGGAAAAGGTGCAACTGCTCCTGAAGTCGCTGCTGCAAAAACTGCGTCGCCACTGCGTGCCGCTGCCGGAGTTCGCGGCGGGGTTTGTCCAGCGCACGGGTGGCCCGCGTTTCGGCGCGGGCGGCCTGCTGGAGGCGCTGATCGCCGATGTGCGCGAGCAGACCCAGGTCGCGATGAAGCAGTCGGACTTCAAGCTCGAGACGCTGCCGGCGCATCTGTTCATGAACTTCAAGGTCATCGACGAGCACGGCCGGCAACTTGCGATGGGTCGCAACCTTGCGCAACTGCGTGCTGAACTCGGCGGTCAGGCGCAGCAGCATTTCCAGAAGATCGCAGCGGGTGCCGCGCTCGGCGGCGCACCGGGCCTGCCGGGACACGTTTCCGGCAACGCAGCACCGCGCGATACGGCAGCGGTGCCGTCTTCCGCGAAAGCCGGCGCGCGCGGCGGAAACACGCCGGAGATGACGACACCGGGCAGCAATACGGTGACCGCGTTGTACGAAAACCTCACGACGTGGAATTTCGGCAAGCTTCCCGAGTTGCTCGAAATCCGCCGGGGCGGGCAGACCTTGTTCGGTTACCCGGCGCTCGTGGACCGCACGACGCACTGCGACGTCGAAGTGTTCGATTCGCCCGAAGAAGCGGCACGGATTCATCGTGCGGGCCTGCGACGTCTCTTTGCGTTGCAACTGCGCGAACCGATCAAATATCTGGAAAAGAACCTGCCCGGCATTCGCGAAATGTCGATGCAGTTCATGCCGCGCGGCACACAGGAAGAACTGCGCGACCAGCTGGTCGACATGGCGCTCGATCGCGCCTGCCTGCAGGACCCGCTCCCCGATGACGACCTCACGTTCCACACGCGACGCGACGAAGGCCGCGGCCGTCTGACGCTGCTCGCCCAGGAAATCGCGCGGCTTGCCGGGCAGATACTGGCCGAATATGCCGCGGTGACCAAAAAGCTCGTGCAGGCGAAATCATTCACGTCAGCGCATGCGGACATGCAGAACCAGCTGGACGCGCTGATCGGCAAACGCTTTGTCGTCGATACGCCTTATGTGCAACTGGCGCATTTTCCGCGATACCTGAAGGGGATCGCGTTGCGTATCGACAAGCTGAAAGCCGACCCGGCCCGCGACGCGCGTCAGTTCGCCGAATTCCAGCCGCTGCTGCAACACTATCAGCGCGCGATCGCGCAACGCGGCGGCGTGATGGATTCGCGGCTGACAGAGTTCCGCTGGTTGCTCGAGGAACTGCGGATTTCGCTCTTCGCGCAGGAACTGCGAACGCCGATGCCCGTCTCCGTGAAGCGTCTTCACAAGGTTTGGGAATCGATGCAGCGGTGAGCCGGGTCAGGCAAGGAGAACGCGCGTGTGCGGCGGCCGGTTGCGCGGCACACGCGTGATGCGCGTGACGTGCTACCAGTGCATGCCTGCTCCGACCGATGCGCCGAATTCACCACGCGAGCTGGCCGTGCCCTGAACCTTGTAGGCCCATTTCCCCGTGCCGGAGAGTTGCGACACGCCGAGCGCCACGGCGGACTGGCCGCCGTAAGTGCCGGCCGCGGCCGCCACCATGCCGTGACCGGGCAACACCGACTGGGGCAGGCCGGCGACCGCCAGCGCGGAGGCCGTGCCGCCGTAAGCGTCGCGGCGAGCGGATCGCACCTGGTTGTCGGTGTAGCTGTTCGCCTGGCTGACCGCGCCGCTCATCCCCTGGTTCAACTGGTTTACGTTCACCGCGTCGGTGCCCTGAACGCCGGCCGCGACGTTTCCAATCTGCCGCTCCGCGCCTGCCGCGCCAACCGAAACCGTATTCGCGCGATCCGCGATCGACCCGTCGCCGAGCGCCACGGCGTTGTCCGCGCTGGCGCTGGCTCCCGCGCCAAGTGCGGTTGCGCTCGCACCGCTTGCGACCGCGTTCGCACCGAGTGCGGCGGCGTTGGCTCCGGTTGCCCGGGCGTTCGCGCCAGCCGCGACGGAGTGCGTGCCGCTCGACTGTGCGGCTTCGGCATCGCGATCGCCATCGGCGCCAAAGAGCGGATTGGCGCCATTGACCGCGATATGCCCGATCGCGTCGCCTACCGCTGCGTTCAGCTGGCCGACGTTCACCGCGTCGAGCGCGTCGATCCCGTTCGCAACGTTGTGGATGATCGTTCCGCCGTTCGCCGCGCTGCCGGCAAGCGTGATGCTGTCGTGGTTGACGGTGGTGTCGGGGTTCGTGTCGTAGGTGACGGCGCTTTCGGCGCGGGTTGCCGCCTGGTCGGCCTTTGCGCTCACCGCGTTCAGCTGCGCGACGTTGACCGCGTCGTGCGCATCGACGCCATCCGCGACGTTGTGAATCACCGTGCCGCCGCTTGCCGGATCGCCACCGAGAGTGAAGCTGTTGCGGTTGAAGGAGCCGTCCGCGTAGCGGTCGTAGAACGCGGCGCCTTCCACCTTGCTGTCGAGCGCTTTCAACTGGCTCAGATTGACCGCATCGGTATCGGCTGCGCCCGCGGCGACGTTCGTCACGCGCCGCTCCGCATTCGCCGCCCCCACGGAGACTTCGCCGGCGGCCGTGGCGCCCGCGATCATGAGCGTCGCGCCGACCGGCGTGAACGCGAGTGCGGCGAGATTCGCGTACGTCGTGGAGTCGGCGCCCAGCGCAACGCTGTTCGCCCGCGTGGCCTGGGCGCCGTTGCCGATCGCGACGGACGACACGCCGCTCGCATTCGCCGCCGCGCCGACAGCCGTGCTGCGCGAACCTGTTGCCGTGGAAAAGATGCCGGTTGCCGTGGCGAGATCGACGGCTTTCGACTGATAACCGGCCGCGAACGCGCCGTTACCGTTGGCGCTCGCATCCTTGCCGGTCGCCATCGCGCCGAGCCCGCTGGCGCGCGCGTTGCCGCCGATCGCGATGGTGCCGGTACTGGTCGCGGCCGCGCCATCGCCGATGGCAACCGCATCCGCGCTGGTCGCGCTCGCGCCGTTGCCGGTTGCGACGGCAGCCGTGCCGGTAGCACGCGCATTGGCGCCCGTCGCGATGCTTCTGGAGCCGGCAGCGGCCACGGCATTGTCGGAATCGTCGCTGGCGCCATCTGCCTTGAAATACGGATCGGTGCCGCTGACGGCGGAAACGGTTACGGCGGAGGTCGCCGCCGCCGCTGGCGGTCCTGGCTGCGGAACGCGGGTGGCAGAGGCATATGCCGATGTGGCCCCGGCCGTGGCCAGCAGGGTCGCTGTCACGAACCGGATTAACAATCGCTTGCGTATTGCGCGTCGGGTCGAGACAGGACGCGCGTCACGGAAATCAGGTTTGACGTTGATAAATGGGTCGTAAAGTCGATGCATTCCTAAAATACTCTGTCATGTTAAGACCGTGAGCTAATTCAGTGAACCCGCTTTCAGATCGATTAGCCTGTTCTGGCTTTCTTCAAACGATAAGAATGCGGCCCAAACCGCTGCTGGCTATTCCAGTGCAGAATGGGGTGGATGCGAAAAGCGCCGTGCGAAGCGGGTTGCGCAGCGCTTTCTCACTGAAACGATCACGGATTTGTTGCGGGGAAAATGATTTGATCTGATTTTCCCGTGTGGCAAATTTGGCAGGTATGAGTTAACTCTTAAATTCGTGGTGGCCATTCGGCCTAAGAGGAATATAAGAGTTTTTGCGAAACATTAATCTGTGACTGATATTTCCGTGTGGAAATTAAATCCGTGACCGATTGATTAATCGAATTCGTATTTTATGCGGATGAAAACGAGGCGCATCGGAACCAGAAACCGCCCGCGAAGAATCGCAGGCAAGTTCGCCTGCGACCATCGGCTGTTATCGGCGTCCACCGCACGCTTTTTCCCGTGCGAGGCCGACCTGCGTCAACCGTGCGCACAGGCAAACGTTCTACAATGATGACTGTTCCCGGACGTGAGTTTTCATGCGCAATTTTTTTCTCTCCCGCCTGACCAGTACGCTGGCGGCGGGCGCTGCCCTGGTTGTCGCAGCGGGCTTTTTTTCTCCGTTGGCGCAAGCGAACAATGTGATCGTTCTCAATTCCGGCGAGGCAACGCTTAGCCTCGTCGACGAGGCGACCCGTCAGGTCGTCGGCACCGTCCCAACCGGCAAGGAACCACATCATCTGATGGTGACGCCGGACAATTCGTCGCTGATCGTCGCTAACTCGGTCTCGAACAACCTGATGTTCGTCGATCCGAAAACGGGCAAGGTGCAGCGCTGGGTCGAAGGCATCGAAGATCCCTATCAGATCGGTTTTTCGCCGGATCACAAGTGGATGGTCACCACGGGCCTGCGGCTCGACCGGCTCGATATCTATCACTATGACGGCCACAACATGGCGCTTGCGAGCCGTCTGCCGCTCGGCGTGATGCCGAGTCACATGGCGTTCACGACCGACAGCAAAACGGTGTTCGTCACGTTGCAGGTGTCGGGTGAACTCGCCGCGATCGATCTCGCGACGCAGCAGGTCAAGTGGAAGATGAAGGTCGGCAAGGTGCCGGCTGGCCTCTGGATGACGCCGGGCGAGAAATATCTGCTGGTCGGCATGACGGGCTCGGATTATGTCGCGGTGGTCGACTGGAAAAACCAGAAGATCGTGAAAACGATTCCGACGGGTAAGGGCGCGCACAACTTCCGCTCGCTGGCTGACGGCAAGCACGTTGCGGTGTCGAATCGTGTCGCGAGCACCATCAGCATCATCGACGAGGACACGCTCACGAACGTCGGCGACATCACGGGCCTGATGGCGGGGCCGGACGATATGGAACTTTCGGCCGACAAGCGCTATCTGTGGGTGACGTTCCGGTTCGCGAAGCACATCGGTATCATCGATCTGTCGACGCGCAAGCTGATCCAGACGATCGCAGTGGGCCGCTCGCCGCATGGCATCTATTTCTTCGACCGTGCGCCGGTTACGGCGCCGAACGGCGCATAGGTCGCGACCCGCACGGGCGATGCATGATGCAGAAGCACCGGGTTGACATATTGCGTTGAAGTACCGCGTTGAAGCACAGCAGGCACCATGTTCCATACGATTTTTTCGATTCTCGATAGTTTCGTCTCCGCAGTGCAGACGCTGCTGTACGTCGACATCGTGCAGCCGCTGCTGTATCGCCTCGACCTGATGGACTACGACGAGGACACCTACGACAGCCTCTACTGGGTGATCGTCGGTGTGTTCGAGGTGCTGGCCATGTATGCCGTGCTGCGGCCGCTGGAGGCGTTGCGTCCCGTCGAGCGGTGGGAGAACCGCAAGGCGGTGCGGGTCGACGTGCTCTACACGTGGATCGCGAAGCTCGGCATCCTGAACCTGTTTTTCTTCTTCGCGCTGCAGCCGTTTTTCGACGGCATACAGGGCTGGCTGCGGCTGCACAACATTGCGAACATCGAGTTCGACAACCTGTGGCCGGGCGTCACCACACAACCGCTCGTCACGTTCCTGATGTACCTGGTCGTGCTCGATTTCGCGGGGTACTGGTATCACCGCGGCGAACATCGCTTCGGGCTCTGGTGGGAACTGCACGCGGTGCATCACAGCCAGCGCCAGATGTCGCTGTGGTCCGACGACCGTAACCATCTGCTCGACGACGTGCTGCAGGCGTGCTTTTTCGCTGTGATCGCGCTGGTGATTGGCGTGCCGCCGTCGCAGTTCGTCGTGCTCATCGCTATTACGAATCTCGCGCAGAGCGTCCAGCACGCCAATATCCGGATGTATTTCGGCTGGCTGGGCGAGCGGCTGCTCGTCAGCCCGACGTTCCATCGCCGGCATCACGCAATGGGTTACGGCCATGAGGGCACGACCTACGGATGCAATTTCGGCGTGCTGTTTCCGTGGTGGGATCAGCTGTTCCGGACGGCTTCGTGGGTGCGCGACATGGAGCCGACCGGCATTCGGGACCAGCTCGAAGGCCGCCAGTACGGCGACGGCTTCTGGGCGCAGCACTGGCTCGCACTCGTGCGCATTGCCCGGCGGCTCGCCCCAGGACGCCGTGGGCAGGGTAGCGACGCCGCGCCTGTCTGAGCCGCCCGCGCGCGTTTCTTCCGCTCCGTCTGGTTTTGCCTGCAATCAGCGGGTGTACCGTCACTCACGCTTCTGTTCATACGCCGCCGCAGTGGGTTTTCCCGGCGGCGCGGTCCCTGGTTTATCCTGTCCACAGTTCGACTGACGATGATCGCGGTTGAAGGCGTGTGTGTCTGACGTGTTCGCATTGACCTCCCGTTCGCCGGCCGTTCCGATCGTCGCCCTGTTTCTCATCCATTCACTGCTTCATTGACCGGTATCTGGCTCGCATGAATGATCTGTTGCGCTCGTTCGGGCGCGCACTTTCCAGCGCGCTCCATCCGCGCATGCTTTGGCTGACGTTCATGCCGTTCGCGGCGGCGGCGATTGTATGGGGCGTCATCCTGTGGTTTTCCTGGCAGGCGTGGACCGATGCCACGCGCGCGTGGCTCGAGAGCTGGGCGTTCACCACGTCGCTCTATGGCATGTTCGACTGGCTCGGGTTTTCGTCGCTGCATGCGGTGATCGCGCCGTTCATCGTGATTGCGCTCGCGATCCCGCTGATCGTCCTGACCGTGCTGCTGCTGATCGCGACGCTCTCAATGCCGGCCGTCATCCGTTACCTCGCTGTCAGGCAGTTCGCCAGCCTGGAGATGCGCCGCGGCGGAACGTGGTACGGTAGCCTGATCCACGCGCTGTGGACGACGCTCATCTGTCTCGTGCTGCTCGTGGTGACGCTGCCGCTGTGGCTCGTGCCGCCGTTCTTCGCGCTAATTCCTCCGCTGTTGTGGGGCTGGCTGACGTATCGCGTCATGACGTACGACGCGCTCGCGTTACATGCCACCACCGAGGAGCGTCGCGCGCTGGTGCGCCGGCACCGCTTGCCGTTGTTGCTGATCGGCGTCGCGAGCGGTCTGCTGGGGTCGCTGCCGACGCTGCTCTGGGCGTCGTCGGTCTGGCTGATCGTGCTGTTTCCGGTCGTCACGGCCGCGACCATCTGGATCTATGCGTTTATCCTGGTCTTTTCGGCGCTGTGGTTCGGGTATTACTGCCTGCGCGCGTTGCAGCGCATGCGTGCGGAAGAACACGGGACGCACACCGCAGTGACGGTTCCATACTGAATCCCTTTTTCAGGAAGAGGCGGCAATGGCATTTGGCGTCATCATCATCGGCGACGAAATCCTGTCGGGCAGGCGAACCGACAAACATCTGCCGAAAGTCATCCAGCTTTTGACGGAGCGCGGCCTCGCACTGGGCTGGGCGGAATACATCGGCGACGACCCGGAACGCATCACGACGACGTTGCGCCGCTCGTTCGCGTCGGGCGACATCGTGTTTTCGACGGGCGGTATCGGCGCGACACCGGACGATCACACCCGTCAATGCGCCGCGGCTGCGCTCGGCGTCCCGCTCGAACTGCACGCCGAGGCCGCACGGCTGATCCGGGAGCGGATCAGGGACATGCACGCGGACGTTCCCGGTGCGCCGCCGGACCTCGATTCCCCGGAGAACCGCCATCGTCTGAACATGGGCACGTTCCCGCGCGGCGCGTCGATCATTCCGAACGGTTACAACAAGATTCCCGGCTTCTCGGTCGGCGACCATCACTTTGTGCCGGGCTTTCCCGTGATGGCGTGGCCGATGATCGAATGGGTGCTGGATACCAAGTACGCGCATTTGCACCACGCGATGCCGCACGCGGAAAAGTCGCTTCTTGTATTCGAGTTGCCCGAATCGACGCTCACGCCGCTCATGGAAAAGATCGAGCACGACTTTCCAGGTGTGCGCGTATTCAGCTTGCCGAGCGTCGGCGATGCGGAGCGGGGCGGCATCTACGCCCGTCGCCACATCGACCTGGGCGTGAAAGGCGAGCCCGAGGCGGTCGCCGCGGCGTTTGTGAAACTGCGCGCGGGCGTGCATCAGCTCGGTGGCGATATCGTCGAGCTCGACGCGGCGCAGGCGAAACCTCGAGGTTGAACAAACCCGGTGGTTTTTCTCACAGCCGGCCGCCCGTCTGATCGCAAGGCGGCCGGCCTCGCGCGATCATTGTTGTGTCACATCCCGCGCTCAGGATGGCTGCCGTGAGCGGCGTGGCTTCGGTTAGCCCAGCGATCTGGAACGGCTTCGGGCGGTGTTGGACCTGCCGCTGCGGCCCGAAGGGCCGGGTGATCCGGCCAGCGTCGCGTCAATTCACTGCCGGTGGCCCCGGCCCGGCGCTTTCCGCCGCTCAGTCGATTGCTCGCCGCTCAGTCAGTCAGGACCGCATAACGCGAACACCCGTCACGCGCCGATCCACGGCAGACCGCGGAAACACCAGCCCGAGACCGTTTTCCGATGACCCTGGCCGTCCTTGTCGCCTTCGAAGCCTTCCAGCAGGTCAAACGCCTGTGTAAAGCCGACCTGGGTTGCAGCGATGGCGGCGAGCTTGGAGCGGGCCGCGCTGCGGCACAGAAACAGCACGGGCGTGTCCGGCGCGGCAACCTTGCCCAGCTGGTCGAGAAATTCCGGGTTCGGTACGCCGCCCGGATAACGTGTCCACTCGACATGGGCGTATTGCCCGTCACCGATGACCGGCCTGCCTACCCAGTCGAGTTCGGCACGGGTGCGAACGTCGACGAGACGTGTGCGCGGATCAAGTTGAAGAAGCTCGAATGCCTCCGCGGGCGACAGTGCGCCCGCATACGGCAACTGGTTCTCGATACGCCGTTTTCCGGCTTGCACGTACAACTGTTCGAGCGTACTCATGACAGCAAATCTCCTTCCGGCTGGAAACCAAAAGCCCATTCTAGCGCGCAGGCCACGTCACGCGTACCTGGCCATCCTGCCGATGCCCAATCCAGCGGACGCCTGCTATGCTCCATTGAGGTGCAAATACGGCCCGATGCACCAAAACGGAATGACCGAATCGGCTTCTTCAGCTATCAGCACCATGTTGGTGCGAATTGGTGTGAGGTATCGCGAGTGACATGCGGCACTGCGTATTGAGATTCCCCGTAAGTGCGCGTAGCGGAAGGCTTTTGCGCCAGTCTGGAACATATTGGCACGGAAGCTGCTTTATAGTGGCCGATCGATTCGACCGACTTTTTTTAGTCCGATCTGCGTGATCGGATAGACGGACGGTAGCGGGTCAGCTAGATTTGGGCGGCGGCAGAATCCGCCGAATTTGTTAATCAGGAGAATAGGTTATGAGTAAATCCGTGGCCGACGTCATGCAACTCGTCAAGGACGAGGACGTCAAGTTTGTCGATTTCCGTTTCACCGACACGCGCGGCAAGGAGCAACACGTTTCGGTGCCGGTGTCGCACTTCGACGATGACAAGTTTGAAAGCGGCCATGCGTTTGACGGTTCATCGATTGCCGGCTGGAAGGGCATCGAAGCTTCGGACATGCTGCTCGTTCCGGACCCCGACACGGCATTCATCGACCCGTTCTATGAAGAGTCGACCCTCGTCATGACCTGTGACGTCGTCGAACCGGCGGACGGCAAGGGCTACGAACGCGACCCGCGTTCGCTGGCCAAGCGCGCTGAAGCGTATCTGAAGAGCACGGGTCTCGGCGACACGGCGTTCTTCGGTCCGGAACCCGAATTCTTCATTTTCGACTCGGTCCGTTGGAACACGGACATGTCGGGCTGCTTCGTGAAGATCGGCTCGGAAGAAGCACCGTGGTCGTCGGGCAAGGAATTCGAAGGCGGCAACACGGGTCACCGTCCGGGCACGAAGGGCGGCTACTTCCCGGTCGCGCCGGTCGACCAGTTCCAGGACATCCGTTCGGAAATGTGTCTGCTGCTCGAACAGATCGGCATCCCGGTCGAAGTGCATCACCACGAAGTGGCAGGTCAAGGCCAGAACGAAATCGGCACGAAGTTCTCGACGCTCGTGCAGCGCGCGGACTGGACGCAGCAACTGAAGTACATCGTCCACAACGTCGCGCACACGTACGGCAAGACGGCGACGTTCATGCCGAAGCCGGTCGTCGGCGACAACGGTTCGGGCATGCACGTTCACCAGTCGATCTGGAAGGACGGCCAGAACCTGTTCGCGGGTAACGGCTACGCGGGCCTGTCGGAATTCGCGCTGTTCTACATCGGCGGCATCATCAAGCACGCCCGTGCGCTGAACGCCATCACGAACCCGACGACGAACTCGTACAAGCGTCTCGTGCCGCACTTCGAAGCACCGGTGAAGCTGGCCTACTCGGCACGCAACCGCTCGGCATCGATCCGCATTCCGCACGTGTCGAACCCGAAGGGCCGCCGTATCGAAACGCGCTTCCCGGATCCAATGGCCAATCCGTACCTGTGCTTCTCGGCGCTGATGATGGCGGGTCTCGATGGCGTGCAGAACAAGATCCATCCGGGCGAAGCAGCGGACAAGAACCTGTACGACCTGCCGCCGGAAGAAGATGCAAAGATCCCGACCGTGTGTGCCGGCCTCGACCAGGCGCTGGACGCATTGCACAACGACCGCGAGTTCCTGACGCGCGGTGGCGTGTTCACGGACTCGATGATCGACGCTTACCTGGAACTGAAGGAAGCGGAACTTCAACGTGTGCGCATGACCACGCACCCGGTCGAGTTCGAACTGTACTACTCGCTGTAAGTGGCGATGGCGCTTCGCCGGAGGAAGGCGAAGCGCGCGTCCGAACGTTCGCGATCGGTCACGAAGGGACGGCGGCGCCGTCCCTTTTTTGTTGAGCGTTCGCGCAGCGTTGCGGGACCGTTTTCAATGCTGTCGATGCTGTTGCCGTACTCCGGGTTAGCCGTGTTCGCGTCATCACCGTTTCATACCGACCAGATTGATACAAGATGGATCTGAAGAATCTGATCAAGGCCAGGAAAGGGCAGGCCGAACCGCTGTCGAGCGAGGCCCAGCTCCTCGAATCCGGTCTGCTGCCAGGGTTCGAAGCGTTGCCGACGGTCGTGCTCGTGCTGGAGAAGCGCACGTTGCGCGTCGCGTTCGCGAATCCTTCCGCTGAATCGATGTTCGATCTGTCGCGCCGGCAACTCACGCAAATGAGGTGGCCGGATATTTTTTCGAGCGCGGACGAGTTGCTGCTCACGATCGCCTCGATCGCCGAACACCGTTTTCATGCGACCCATCTCGACGCGGTTCTCGAGCGGCCCGGCCACGAACCGCTGCATGTGCATGCGATCGTCGGCTTTCTCGAGAGTGCGCCTGACTACGTGCTGCTCGAACTCTTCGAGAACGAACGACATCTGCGCACCGATCGCGAAGAGCGTATCCAGGATCTGACCGCGGTGAACAAGCAGTTGATCCGCAATCTCGCGCATGAAATCAAGAACCCGCTGGGCGGCATCCGGGGCGCCGCGCAACTGCTCGAATTCGAGTTGAGTGCGCGTGAGCGCGACGAGTTGCGTGAGTACACGCAGGTCGTCATCAAGGAATCCGACCGGCTGCAGACACTCGTCGACCGGCTGCTCGAACCGCACCGTCACCCGCATATCGTCGGCGACGTGAACATTCACGAAGTGTGCGAGCGCGTGCGCGCGGTGATCCTCGCGGAGTTTCCGCGCGGCCTCACCATCGAGCGCGACTACGACGTGAGCGTGCCCGACTTGCGCGGCGACAAGGAGCAACTGATCCAGGCGCTCCTGAACATCGTGCGCAACGCGGCCGAAGCGTTACGTGAACGTATCGCGCAGGGCGATGCGCGCATTGAATTGCGCACGCGCGTCGCGCGCAAGGTCACGATTGCGAAACGTCTTTGTAAGCTGGCATTGGACTTGCATATCATCGATAACGGCCCCGGCATTCCCGAGGACATCCGGGACCGCATCTTCTATCCGCTCGTTTCGGGGCGCGAGGATGGAAGCGGTCTTGGCCTGACGCTCGCGCAGACATTCGTACAACAGCACGACGGTCTGATCGAAGTGGAAAGCCGGCCGGGTCACACTGAGTTTCAGATCCTGCTGCCGCTCGAGTAATCGCCCGTTCATGACGGGCAGGCACTGGAAAGGCAGCACAGACAGCACACACGCTGACGCACCTCAAGACTTTCGAACGAGCATATGAAGCCGATCTGGATAGTAGACGACGATCAATCGATTCGCTGGGTGCTCGAAAAAGCCCTCGCACGGGAAAATTTCGCGACGCGCAGTTTCGCGAACGTGCGCGAGGCGGCGGGCGCGCTGGATCACGACAGCCCACAGGTGCTGGTGTCCGACATCCGGATGCCGGGCGGCTCCGGTCTCGAGCTGTTGCAGACCGTGCGCGACCGCGTGCCGGGTCTGCCCGTCATCATCATGACGGCCTTCTCCGATCTGGATAGCGCGGTGGCGGCGTTCCAGGGCGGCGCGTTCGAGTATCTCGCCAAGCCGTTCGACGTCGACAAGGCGGTCGAACTGATTCGCCGCGCGGTCGACGAAAGCATGCGCGGCGAACAGACGTGGGACGACCGCCTCGCCGATGCACCGGAAATGCTCGGCCAGGCACCGGCAATGCAGGACATGTTCCGCGCGATCGGGCGGCTGTCCCATTCCGCGGCAACCGTGCTCATCACCGGCGAATCAGGCACCGGCAAGGAGCTTGTTGCACGCGCGCTGCACCGTCATAGCCCGCGCGCGAACGGTCCGTTCATCGCGCTCAACACGGCGGCGATTCCGAAAGACCTGCTGGAATCCGAACTGTTCGGCCACGAGCGCGGCGCGTTCACCGGCGCGCAGGCGATGCGGCAGGGCCGCTTCGAGCAGGCCGAGAACGGCACGCTTTTCCTCGACGAGATCGGCGACATGCCGTTCGATCTGCAGACGCGTCTGTTGCGCGTGCTGTCGGACGGTCAGTTTTATCGTGTCGGCGGCCACAATCCGTTGCGTGCCAACGTGCGGGTCATCGCGGCGACACACCAGAATCTCGAGGCGCGCGTGCGCCAGGGTTTGTTCCGCGAGGATCTGTATCACCGTCTCAACGTCATCCGTCTGCGACTGCCGGCGTTGCGCGAACGCAGCGAGGACATTCCGCTGCTCACGCGTCATTTTCTGCAGAAGAGCGCGCGCGACCTGGGCGTCGAACCGAAGCGCGTGTCCGACGAAGCGCTCGCGTATCTGGCGTCGCTCACGTTTGCCGGCAACGTGCGGCAGCTTGAGAATCTGGCTAACTGGCTGACGGTCATGGCGCCGGCGCAGACGATCGAGATCAAGGATCTGCCGCCGGATCTCGTGCCCCCGGTATCGGGTCACGGAGATATTGTGGCGGGCGCGGGATTCTCCGCCGACGCAGCGGGCAATACAATGGCCGCGGCTGGAACGAACGGCGCGCCGTCGCCGCTCTCCGCCGTGCCGGGTGTGCCGGCAAGCACGCCGGTGAGCCTGTGGGAGGGCGGATTGCGAACGGAAGTGGCCCGCATGCTGCGCGAGAATTCGGCCGATGTGATGGACGAACTGTCGCGCCGCTTCGAAGCCGCGGTGATTCGCGAAGCGCTCGACTTCACGCGTGGGCGTAAGGTCGAAGCGGCGGAGCGTCTTGGTATCGGACGCAATACGATTACGCGCAAGATCCAGGAGCTGAACCTGGAATAGCCGTTCGACGGGGCCAACCGCATCGAAGGCCGTTCCACGCGTGTTGCCGCGCGTGGAACGGCCGTTCTGTTTCTGATGGTGACGTTCTCCGGGGGCGTTGCTGGTTTGACCGGCCGAACGGACAGGTCGCGGCGCGATCTGGCGGCAGGGCATAATCGGTGCTGTTCCTCTTTTGACAGCTCACCATGCCCGCAGCGCGTTCCTGGCCTCGCAGTACCGATCCGTTTATCCATCTCGAAGCACTTCACGATTCCGCGTCCATGGCGTGGGTCGGCGAACAGAATGCGCGCACCCGTGCCGAATGGCGCAACGGCGAGCGTTTCGATGCGTTGACGCAGCGCCTGGCAAGCGCGTATCTGCCGCGCGAGCGGCCAGTTATTCCGAGCCGCTGGAAAGACTGGGCCTATGACTTCTGGCAGGACGATCGCAACCCGAAGGGTCTCTGGCGACGCACGCCCTGGGCAAGCTGGCGCAACGGTTCACCACAATGGCAGAACCTGCTCGACTTCGACGCGCTGGGCGAGGCCGAAGCCACGCCGTGGGTCTGCGCTGACATCGACATCCTGTATCCGGACGGTGACCGCGCGCTGATCGCCCTGTCGCCGGGCGGATCCGATGCGACGATCGTGCGCGAGTTCGACATCGACAACCAGCGTTTCGTGTCAGACGGTTTCATGATTGCGGCGGCAGGCAAGCACACGGCATCGTGGATCGATCGGGACACGCTGTATGTCGGCTGGGACAATGGCGAAGTAACGCTCACGCGCTCGGGTTATCCGCGTGAGGTTCGCCGCTGGGTGCGAGGCACGGCGCTCGACAATGCGCCGGTTGTCTTTGCCGGTGAATTCGACGACATCGGCGTGGAGGCGCATTACGACCCCGTGGAGCAGCGTCATTCCGCGGTGCGTGACGTCGATTTCTTCGATTCGCACACGTACTGGCCCGACGCGAAGGGTGCGTGGCAACGCTACGACGTGCCGTCGCACGTTTCGGTGGGCGGATGGCACGGCTGGCTGCTGCTCGAACCGCGTCTCGACTGGAAGTGCGGCGGCGTGATCCATGCGGGTGGCGCGTTGCTCGCGATTCGCGAGAGCGCATTTCTTGCCGGCAACCGGCAGTTCGTACCGCTCTTCACGCCGACACCGCTCACGTCCGCCTGCGAGTGGACGCATTCGCTCAACATGCTGATCGTGTCGTACCTCGACGATGTCGAGAGCCGTACGCTGCTCTGGCAACCGCTGCAATCGGGCGATGGCGAGTGGCGTTGGGAAGCGCGCACGTTTCCGTCGCGCGAAACCTCGCAGGTGGATGTCTCGCCGATCGAGGCCACGCTCAACGACGAAGTCTATGTCGACGTCGACGATTATCTGCAACCGCCCGAATACTGTCTTGCCGATCTCGCGGAGGAAGACCTGACTGCGTGGACCGTGCTGGATCGCTGGCCCACGCAGTTCGACGCCGCACCGCTCACGGTGAAACGCGAATACGCGCAGTCGAAAGACGGCACGCGGGTGCCGTATACCGTGGTCGGCGCGCGGCGCATTCTGGATGCGCCGGCGGCGGTTGCGAGTCCGTGTCTGCTGACGGGCTATGGCGGCTTTGCGGTCCCGCTCACGCCGGACTATCTCGTGAGTCCGGGTATCGGCTGGCTGGAGCAGGGCGGCGTCTATGTGGTGGCGCATATCCGTGGCGGCGGCGAGTACGGGACGCAATGGCACCTGGCCGCGCAGCGCGAACATCGGCAACGCGCGTTCGACGACTTTATCGCGGTCGCCGAAGCGCTGATCGCGAGTGGCGTGACAACGGCGGCGCAGCTCGGCATTCAGGGTGGCAGTAACGGCGGCCTGCTTGTCGCCGCGTGCATGACGCAGCGTCCAGAACTCTTCGGCGCTGTCGTCTGCGAAGTGCCGCTGCTCGACATGCAGCGATATCACCTGTTGCACGCGGGCGCGTCGTGGATGGACGAATACGGCGACCCCGACGATCCTCACGAAGCACGTGCGCTGGCGGCGTACTCGCCGTATCACCGTGTGTCGGCGGACGTGAAGTATCCGCCCGTGCTGTTCTCGACATCGACGAGCGACGATCGTGTGCATCCTGGGCACGCACGCAAGATGGTGGCGCGCATGCAGGCGGCGGGTCACGCGGACGTCTGGTATTGGGAGGACACCGACGGCGGACACGGCTCAGGCTCCGACGCGCTGGAGCGTGCCGCTTACGATGCAATGGTGTTCGGATTTTTGTCGTCGCGGCTGGCGTCGTAACGCTCAGCGCCGGTTTTCAGCCGACGCGTGCCGCGAAACGTGGGCCACAGCGCGCGCGTGTTCGTTCAGCCGATTTGCGCGACAACCGGCGCGTGATCTGACGGCTGGTCCCATTTGCGGGGAACGCGATCGACGTCGC
The DNA here is from genome assembly GCF_900107685.1 of Paraburkholderia sartisoli. Lineage (GTDB taxonomy): Bacteria > Pseudomonadota > Gammaproteobacteria > Burkholderiales > Burkholderiaceae > Paraburkholderia > Paraburkholderia sartisoli. Next base: position 1,324,804 of record NZ_FNRQ01000001.1, read on the forward strand.
ATGACGTGCACGAATCGGCGAGCACGTGCGAGAGCAGGATATGGTCGATGCGAAGGCCCGCGTTACGACGGAATGCGAGCATCCGGTAGTCCCACCACGTGAAGGTCTTCTCCGGGTGTTCGAATTTCCGGAAGGCATCCACCAGACCGAGTTCGACGAGCCGCACGAATTGCGCGCGCTCTTCTGGCGAGACAAGATTCTGTCCTTCCCATGCCTTCGGATCATGCACGTCGCGGTCTTCGGGGGCGATGTTGTAGTCGCCAAGCAGGGCGAGCTTCGGATGCCGGGTGAGCTCAGCCGAGACCCAGTCGTGAAGCGCGTCCAGCCAGCGCAGTTTGTAGGCGAACTTGTCGGTGCCCGGCGCCTGGCCGTTCGGAAAATACGCGGAGATAATGCGCACGCCTTCGATGGTCGCGGCGATCACGCGTTGCTGCGGGTCCTCGAAACCAGGGATGTTGCGCACGATCGAGGTTTCATCGACAGCGAGGCCCTCGCGCACGAGGATGGCGACACCGTTGTAGGTTTTCTGGCCGGCGAACCAGCTTCGATAACCTTTGGCCTCGAGTTCCGCGCGCGGAAATTTTTCGTCGGGCAGCTTGAGTTCCTGAAGGCACAGCACGTCGGTCTGACTCGTTTCGAGCCAGTCGGTCACGTGCTGCTGGCGAACCTTCAGCGAGTTCACATTCCAGGTGGCGATTTTCATTCGATGTCGGAGAGTTCGGGCGCGATGAGGGGGAGTTTACATGAAGGTAGGGCGCGGCTGGACTTCTCCCGCTGCGCGTCGGAGCGGGTGGCCCGCAGATCCGGCAAGAACGCGCCTTCATCAGGGTAAATAATTGTCGGGGCCTGGCAGCGTGCGGCGTATAGTGGGGCGACACACACGTTTCAGAGGCGCATCATGGCTGAGCTCTATCCTGCCATCTACAAGGATTTCGAAGTGCATCCGCTCGTTTTTTCGCGGGAATTCAACAAGTTCGACGGCCACAAGAAAAACGCGGAAGGGTATGACGTCGCAGTGCGCGTCTGCCGTCCGGGTGCCATCAGCGGCTCGAAGGCAAGTCGCGTGTTCCGGCTCTCGCGATCGCTGACGTTTTCCGATTTCGGCGTGGCCAAACGCAGCGCAAGCCAGTATGGCGAGGACATCATCGATGGAAAAATCGACGGTGCGACCGTAGCCGATCTGTGAGCATGCAAAATAATTTGCATGAGTGTTTGACGTTCCATGGGTGCGCCAGTACAATTCGCTTCCTCTGACGCGGGGTGGAGCAGTCTGGCAGCTCGTCGGGCTCATAACCCGAAGGTCACAGGTTCAAATCCTGTCCCCGCAACCAAACATCATCTTGCCGGTTTCATCGTCAAGACAATGCATCGATCCGGCGATTCTGTCGGCTGCAAAAACCCGCTTCGGCGGGTTTTTGTTTTTCTGCGGATACGTTGCCGCGATTCCTTCCATACGTTCAGTTCATCGGCACTCGTTTGATGCGGTAAAGCCTGAATGCTGGCTTCCGCAGGTTGGCCGCGTGGCCGACGCGCGGCATGAGCGAGTATGTATTCCGCGTCCTCGTTTTGCCGCTGCGTCCGTGCGTGTTTCGCCAGTCCACATTTCGATGCGCGCAGCGGCCTTGTCCAGATGGCTAAACGGGTTCCATCCACCTTCTGACGTCGATAGAATCGAAGGCAATCAAAGGAGCCGCTGATGGACCTGATCATTCGTCGTGCTGTCCTGCCGGATCACTTCCCGGGGCGCAATGAACCTGTCGATATCGGCATCGAGGCGGGTCGCATTCGTACCGTCGAACCGCGCCTTGCCGCCACCGCGCCGGAAGAAATCGATGCCGCGGGTGCGCTCGTCACGCCGCCTTTCGTCGATCCGCATTTCCATATGGACGCGACGCTGTCGTATGGCCTGCCGCGCGTGAACGCGTCGGGTACGTTGCTGGAGGGCATCGCGCTCTGGGGCGAGCTCAAGCCGCAGCTCACCCAGGAGGCGCTGATCGAGCGCGCGCTACAGTATTGCGACTGGGCGGTCGCGCGCGGGCTGCTGGCCATTCGCACGCACGTGGATATCTGCGATCCACGTCTTCTTGCCGTGGAAGCGCTGCTCGAAGTGAAGCGCCGCGTCGCGCCGTATCTGGACATGCAACTGGTCGCGTTCCCGCAGGACGGCGTGCTGCGTAGCGTAGGCGCATTTGACAACCTCAAGCGCGCGATATCGATGGGCGTGGATGTGGTCGGTGGCATTCCGCACTTCGAGCGGACCATGGCCGATGGCGCGGAGTCGGTACGCATTCTGTGCGAATACGCGGCTGAACAGGGGTTGCGCGTCGACATGCATTGTGACGAATCCGACGATCCCATGTCGCGCCACATCGAGACGCTCGCCGCGCAGTCGCATCGTCTCGGTTTGCACGGACGCGTTACCGGCTCGCATCTGACGTCGATGCATTCGATGGACAACTACTACGTGAGCAAGTTGCTGCCGTTGATGCGCGAAGCGGGCGTTGCCGCGATCGCCAATCCGTTGATCAACATCACGTTGCAGGGCCGCAGCGACACGTATCCGAAGCGGCGCGGCATGACGCGCGTGCCGGAGATGCTCGCGGCCGGCATCAACGTCGCGTTTGGTCACGATTGCGTGATGGACCCCTGGTACGGCCTCGGTTCCGGCGACATGCTCGAAGTCGCGCACATGGGCCTGCACGTCGCGCAGATGACCAGTCAGGACGGCATACGCGCGTGCTTCGATGCGGTGACGGTCAACGCAGCACGTATTCTCGGGCTGGAAGGCTATGGCATCGAACCTGGCTGCGAGGCGAATCTGGTCGTCCTCGATGCGCGCGATCCCGCCGAGGCAATCCGTCTGCGGGCAGCGCGCCTCGCGGTGATCCGGCGCGGCAAGGTGGTCAGCCGCATGCCGGCCGCAACAGCGGCGCTCACGCTCGAAAACCGGCCGTCGTCGGTCGACTTCAAGCTGCATCGTTGAGCGAGCGTTTTGAGCGGGCGCTCGCGGATAAAGAAAAAGCCTGTGATGGCGTGAGCAATCACAGGCTTTCCAGAAAACGCATGACGTGCGTATGGGAAACAATGCAGCACGCGTCAACGCCTGTTGGCGCACATAAGCGCACAGTGCCACTGCCGCCAGGCATCAGGCATCAGGCATCAGGCATCAGGCATCAGGCATCAGGCGGGCAACCAACCCGCACGCCCCGTGCCGGCGACAGCGTGCTAATGCCCGGCGCCCGGCGTCATGCCGTTATGACGCAGCAACGCGTCGATATTCGGCTCGCGGCCGCGGAACGCCTTGAACGATTCCATTGCCGGCCGGCTGCCGCCAACCTCGAGAATCTCCTTGCGATAGCGCGTGCCGGTTGCCACGTCGAGCACGCTGCCGTTCTTCGCCTGGGCGGCTTCTTCAAACGCGGCGTACGCGTCGGCGGACAGCACTTCTGCCCACTTGTAGCTGTAGTAACCAGCCGCGTAACCACCGGCGAAGATATGGCTGAACGTGTTTGGCCAGCGCGAGAACGAAGCTTGTGGAATCACGTGGAAGCGCTCGTTGATTTCACGTGCAAGGTCGTTCGCGCTCTTTTCGCCCGACGGATCGAAGTCGACGTGCAACGACATGTCGAACATCGAGAAGACGATCTGCCGCAGCGTGCCAAGGCCGCTCTGGAAATTCTTCGCGGCGAGCATCTTGTCGTACAGCGGACGCGGCAGCGGGGCGGCGGTTTCGACGTGCGAGGTCATGTCGCTCAGCACGTCCCACTCCCAGCAGAAGTTCTCCATGAACTGCGACGGCAGTTCAACGGCATCCCACTCGACGCCGTTGATGCCCGACACGCCCAGTTCATCGACGCGCGTCAGCATGTGATGCAGGCCGTGGCCGAACTCGTGGAAGAGCGTGATCACTTCGTCGTGCGTGAAGCACGCCGGCTTGCCGCCGACCGGCGCCGAGAAGTTGCACGTGAGATACGCGACAGGGGTCTGCACGTCGCCTTCGGCGCGCCTGCGACGCGTGCGCGCGTCGTCCATCCAGGCGCCGCCGCGCTTGCCTTCGCGTGCGTACAGGTCGAGATAGAATTGCGCGACAAGCCCGCCGTCCTGATTCTCGACGCGGAAAAAGCGCACGTCCGGGTGCCACGTCGTGGCCTCGTCGCGGCGGATGCGCACGCCGAACAGCGTCTCCGTCACCTTGAAGAGACCCTTCAGCACCGCGTCTTCCGGGAAGTATTGTTTGACCTCGTTCTCGGAGAACGAATAGCGCTTCTGACGCAGCCGCTCAGCGGCGAACGTCATGTCCCACGGTTGCATGTCGGTCAGGCCAAGCTCGCTGGCCGCGAATTCGCGCAGCGACTTCCAGTCCTCTTCCGCGTGCGGGCGCGCGCGGGTCGCGAGGTCCTCGAGGAACGCCATCACCTGTTCGGGCGATTCGGCCATCTTGGGCGCGAGCGACACTTCCGCGAAATTCCTGAAACCCAGCATCTTCGCTTCTTCGGCGCGCACCTTCAGTTCTTCGGCGAGGACGGCCGTGTTGTCCCACTCGGCCTTTCCGTTGCCGTACGCGGCGCCCAGTTCCGATGCGCGCGTCGAATAGGCGCGGTACATCGTCTCGCGCATCGCGCGGTTTTCCGAATACTGCATCACCGGAAAATACGACGGGAAATGCAGCGTGAATTTCCAGCCTTCCTTGCCGTCGCGCTGGGCCGCTTCACGTGCGCCTTCGACGACGTCTTCCGGCAGTCCGGTCAGTTCCGCATCGGTCGTGGCGATGTACGTGTATGCGTTGGTTGCGTCGAGCACGTGATCGGAGAACGATTTCGAGAGCCCGGCCTGGCGTTCCTGCAGTTCGGCGAAGCGCGGCTTCTGGTCTTCGGGCAACTCGGCGCCCGACAGACGGAAGTCGCGCAACGCGTTGCCGAGAATCTTCTTGCGCTCGCCGGTGAGCGACGCGAAATCGGCGCTGGCATTGAGCGCCTTGTATTTCTCGTAAAGCGCGAGATTCTGCCCGACGCTCGACCAGAACTCGGTCATGCGCGGCAGATTTTCACCATGGGCCGCGCGCAGTTCCGGCGTATCGGCAACCGCGTTCAAATGGCCGATCACGCCCCAGGCGCGCGACAGCGGTTCGGTCGCGCGTTCGACGGGCTCGACGACGTCGGCCCACGAAGCCGGCGTGACCGGCGCGCTCGCGCGCTCGACGGCAGCGGTCGCACTGGCGAGCAGCACATCGAGCGCGGGGGTGACGTGTTCAGGACGGATCTCGCCAAATCGCGGCAGATCGGTGAAGTCGAGGAGCGGATTGTCCGCGTCCGGGCGGGTGTTGGCTGACGAAGATGACATAAGGCTTCCTGTCTGTCGCGGATCAAAAAAGGGCTACGCGCGGGCGGCGGGCGTGGCAAGGCGTCCCGCGCCCGTCATCAATGTTATTGGGGCAGAGACGCAGTTTCCAACCCGCCGTTTCCAGCCGTCAGGAAACAAATTATCAGAAGTTGAGCGACCCGGCGCGGTTCAGCGCGTTATCCGTGTCCGCACGATGCAGCGCGTTCCGGTGCGAGATCGCGCCGGGCGACCGGCGGGTGACCACCGGGCAACTTCAGGCAGCGGCCGCGTCCGCCGCGCGTTCGGCCGCTTCGATCGTGTTGACGAGCAGCATCGTGATCGTCATCGGCCCGACGCCGCCCGGCACCGGCGTGATGTGGCCGGCCACTTCCTTCACGCCCGCGAAGTCGACATCGCCACACAGCTTGCCGGCATCGTCGCGATTCATGCCGACGTCGATGACCGTCGCGCCTGGTTTCACCATGCCGGCCGTCAGGATGTTGCGCAGGCCCGTGGCCGCGACGACCACGTCGGCGTTACGCGTATGCGCGGCGAGATCGCGGGTCTTGCTGTGGCAGATCGTGACGGTCGCGCCGGCTGCGAGCAGCAGCAGCGCCATCGGCTTGCCGACGATATTCGAACGGCCGATCACCACGGCTTCAGCGCCTTTCAGGTCGATATCGAACGCCTCGAACATCTTCATCACGCCATACGGCGTGCATGGACGAAACAGCGGCTTGCCGGTCATCAGCGCGCCGGCGTTGGCCACGTGAAAGCCGTCGACGTCCTTTTCCGGCGCGATTGCCTCGATGACCTTGTGGCTGTCGATATGCGGCGGCAGCGGTAGCTGGACCAGAATGCCGTGAATCTGTGGATCGCCGTTCAGTTCGTCGATGCGGGCCAGCAGATCGTCTTCCGACAGCGAGGCCGGATACCGGTCATACGAAGAGAAAAGGCCATTGTCCTGGCACGCCTTCACCTTGTTGCGCACATAGACCTCGCTCGCCGGATTGTCGCCGACGAGTACGACGGCAAGGCCCGGCTGATGACCGCGGGCGGCGAGGACGGCGGCGCGTGTGGCGACGTCGGCGCGCAAGGTTCGGGAGAGGGCGTTGCCGTCGATGAGGGTGGCTGTCATGGTCGGTCGAGAATGGGCGGTTCGGAATGCGAGCGCGCGCTGGACGCGTGACAGGTGTTCGAGCACATGAGTGCGTCGTGACGCCTGCCGGCACGTGATGCGGCGTGACGAAAAGCGCGCGGCGCGGAATCCGCGCCGCTGCGAAGTCTCACATTATACCGTCGCGCCCTGCGGGACCGGCCGCTCAGGGCTGGGTCGCCTGCCAGGAAGAATCAGGATCGAAGGACTTGATGGACGCTGCGGCGCGCGGCGTCCGTGGCCCGAGATTCTTCTGGTAGAGCTGGCCGTCCTGATTGACGATGAAGCTCATCACGCCCGTCTTGCCGTACTCCGCCGGCCACGCGACGAGGCCGAAGCCCTTCTCCATCTCGCCGCCTTCCACATAGCTCTGCGCGCCGCCTTTCGCGTGCGAACCCTGCGCGGTGAGGATCCGGTAGTGATACCCGTGATACGCCTCGTCGGGATGGATGCCGCCCGGCATCGTGGCGGCGAGCGGCCCGAGCGGGCTTTCCGGTTCACCCGGCGCGCTGTCCCAGTACAGGCCGTCGCGTTTGCCCGACGCGCTGACGAACTTCTGCGCGTAGTGCTGCGTGACGTTGTGGTAGTCGTTCTGCGCGTCGATGTAGGCGAGCGACGTGAGCATGGCCGCGCGCTCATTGCGGCCGATGCGTCGCGTGAGGATCTCGTCCCGCGCGGCAGGGGGATCGAAACGCCAGCCCTTCGCCGTCTGCTCAAGCGGGATCGGCAGCGTCCAGCCGTCGGTGCCGACTGCCAGATGGGCCGTTGTGTGGCCGTTCTGCGGCGCGGCCTCGGTGACGATCTGGTGCTCCTTCGCCCATGCCCCCAGGAACGCGAGGATGTCATCCTGATCGATGGACTCAGTCGGGATGAAGCGGGGATAGTCGTTGCCGAGAACGTGTTGCAGCTCCGTGTGGTCGTTGCGGGCGATGGCGTCGACGAAGGCATTGGCCGCCGCGTCGGGCGTCGCGTAGACGGCCTGTGCATGAGCCGATGTCGTGCCGAGCAGCAGCACCGGCGCCACCAGCATCGTGGACGTCGTGCCGAGCGCGAGGGCGGCCGCGGTTGCATAGGCGCGCCATGTGTCGCGTGCAGGTAAGCGAATCATCAGAAACTCCTTTTGACCGTTCAACGATGCCGGCCGATATGGCCGCCACCACCGCCGCCGCCTCGCAATCCACCACCGCCGCCACTGCGCTGGCCGCCACCGTTGGCACCGAGACCGCCGCCCGCGCGTTGCTGACCACCGCCATTGGCGCCGAGACCGCCACCGCCGCCGCCGGAGCGGCTCGCCAGCGCATCGCGGCTTGCCTGGCCGCGCTGGGCGTCCTGACGTGCGCCGTTGCCGTCGCCCGCGCCGCGTAGCGCGTTGTCGCGGTTCGTGTTCTGCGCACGGTTGCGCAGGTCGTTGTTGCTCACGCCGCCGCCGTTCGCTCCGGGACGGGTGCCCGCATTGGCGCCGTTGCGGGCGCCCGCGTTGCCACCCTGATGGATGTCCTGAACCCGCTGGCTCGCCGGACCGTTGACGTTCTGGCCCGTGCGCGCCTGCAAGGTCTGCCGTGCCTGATCGCGCGAATTGTCCCGGCCGCGGAACTGGTCGCGCTGCGCCTGGTTGACGCCGCCGAGGTTGTTCTGCGTCCGGTTCAGGTTGTTCGTGTTGCGATTGACGTTGTGGTTCCAGTTCGCCGTGCTGGAATTCGCGTTGATGCGGTTGTTGACGTTAATGTTGTTGTAGCGATTAACGTTGATATTGACGTCGTGGTTGTTCCAGTTGAAACCGCCCCACAGCGAATTCGTGATCGCCACGCCCGCGCCAAACGCGAGCCCCGCTGCGAGCCCTGTCGCCACCGCGTAGCCGGGAGGCGGCGGCACATAGACGGGCGGATACGCCGGATACGGCCATGCGCCATAGACGACCGTCGGGTTGTAGGTCGGCACATAGACGACCTGCGGACTGGCGGGCTGGATCTGGATCGTGTTCTGTTCGACCACGACCTTCTGCTGCTCGCTCGATTTCAGGTTGCCGGCCTGCTGCGCCTGCTTGCGAAGCCGTTGCACCGAATCCATCACGTCACTGGATTGCGCGAGAAAGGCGTTGCCAAGCTGCGTGACCCAGTCTGGCTTCGACGCCATCGTGGCCAGCACCTGCGGAAACGCGACCAGTGACTGCACGCTCGGGTCCCATGGCTGCGAGGCGACGGCCGTCACGGCCGCATCGCCCGAGAGCTTCGAATTGGCCTTTGACCACGCGGCAGCCGCATTCACGTCCTGTGGATACGTGGACGCCATCAGCACCTGCGCGAGCAGCGCATCCGGGTAAAGGGCAATCGGCGCGGTCAGCGAGTCGAGCTGCTGGTTCGACAGCTTCGCCGCCGGGGGCGCCTGCGTCTGCGCGTGTGCTGCGGTGGGCGCGAGCCCAGCCAGCATGGGCGCGCCAGCCAGCGTGGCACACAGAACCAGCACACGTCGATGATGTGCTCCGGACAGTTTCACGATGAAGTCCTCCCGGCTTTTATGACACGTGCATAGGTTTTCAGCGGCGAATGCCGCGTCGTCGGCGCGCGTCAAGTCTGCCTAAATTAAGGGGGCAGCATGACACTGTCAATCATCATGATGAAATGTGACGTTTCGCGAAATGAAACGCTCATCGCCGAATGGTCGATCAATCGGATAACTAACAAAGCGAAGACCGTCGACTTTCGACGCGTGCGCAGCCCATGGCGGGAGGCAATGGACAACAAAGGGGAGGGGCACGCATGCCGGACAGCCCGTCGAAGGGCTCTCCGGCATGCGTCAATGGCCGACTTACTGCGGTTGCGGCTTGTTCGACAGCGCCAGTCGCAGCAGATCGGCGACGGTGTTGACGTTGAGCTTTTCCATGATGTTGGCGCGGTGCGCCTCGACGGTCTTGATGCTGATGCCGAGGTCGTCGGCGATCTGCTTGTTCAGGCGCCCCGCGATGATCCGCTCGAGCACCTGATGCTCGCGCGCCGTCAGCTTGCCGAGACGCTCGGCCGCCGCGCGTTGCTGCTGCACGCTGCTGCTTTCGCTGCGCGCCTTGTCGAGCATGCGCTCGACCAGCTTGCGCAGTTCGGCTTCGTCGAACGGCTTTTCGATGAAATCCATCGCGCCTTTTTTCATCGTCGACACGGCCATCGGCACGTCGCCGTGACCCGTCACGAAGATGATCGGCAGCGACGCGTTGTCGGCGATCAGGCGTTCCTGCAACTCGAGACCGCTCATGCCCTGCATCCGCACGTCGAGAATCAGGCACGCGATCTGGCCGGCGTGCTGGGCGGGCTGGTAGGCCTCGATGAACTGCTCCGCGCTGGAGAAGCACTGCACGCGATAACCGTTCGCCTCCAGTAGCCAGCGCAGTGAATCTCGCACGGCCTCGTCATCGTCGACGACAAAGACGGTTTCCTGTGTGGTGACTGGCGTGTTCATGTCTCTCCCGTAACGGTTTGTGGTGTCGGCGCCTCTGACCCGCCGTTGCTCGGGCCGTCGGGCTCTCCAATAGGCAGACTGCAATGGAACGTGGCGCCTGTGATGTGGCCGTCGGATTCGACGTTGTTCACCACCCACAGGCGGCCGCGATGGGATTCGATAATGGAACGGCAAATGTTGAGCCCCATTCCCATGCCATCGGACTTCGTACTGTAAAACGGTTCAAAAAGGCGTTCGGCCGTGCCTTCGTCGACGCCCGGCCCCTGGTCGACGACGTTGATGCTGACAAAGCCGTTCTCCGTGCGCACAACCACGCGGATCACCGGATCGACCGCGTTCGGCCGCGCGTCGTGCATCGCTTCGGCGGCGTTCTTCAGCAGGTTCACGAGCACCTGCTCGATCAGCACCGGATCGACGTAGATCACGGGCAGACGCGAACGCATGTCGGTCACGATGCGGATGCGGCGCTTGCGAGCCTCGATTTCGGCCAGACCCACGGCATCCGCGACGATATCCGACACGCGGGTGGCCTGGCGCTTCGGCTCGCTGCGCTTCACGAACTCGCGAATCCGCTTGATGATCATGCCGGCCCGCACAGCCTGTTGCGCGGTCTTTTCGAGAACGGGTAACAGGTTGTCCGGAGTCGTCCGGCCAGATTTAACCAGCGCAACGGTTCCTGAGCAATAGTTATTGATCGCGGCGAGCGGCTGGTTCAGTTCGTGAGCCAGCGAAGAGGCCATTTCGCCCATCGTCATCAGGCGGCTCGTGAACTGCAGTTTTTCGTCCTGCTGGCGCGCGAGTTCCTGTGCCTGCTTGCGCGTCGTGATGTCGGTCGCGATCTGCATCTGCGCCAGATGGCCGTCCACCCACTGGATGTACTGGCGCCGGACCTCGAACCATTTCTGGATACCCTGCACATAGACTTCCTGCGCGTCGGCGGTGCTTTCCGTCAGCGCGGCGGCTGGCAGCCCGGCGTACGCGTCGACCATGTCGATCGAGTCGGACGAAGCCTGCGCGTTGTCGAAGCCCGCGCCCGCCAGTTCCAGATGGCCGTCCGGGCGGATGCCGAACAGGTGCCGGTAGTAACGGTTCGCGAACAGCAGTTCGGCTTCGTCGGCGGCGAGCACGGACACGGCGGCATCGAGGCTTTCCAGCACGGTCGTGAAACGCTCGTGCGCGGCGGCGAGCTCCTCGCGGGCGCGCTTCGGCTCGGTGATGTCCGTCATCGACGACATCCAGCCGGTCTGGCGCCCCGAGCTGTCGATCAGCGGCGACACATACAGGCGTGCGTGGAACAGCGAGCCGTCCTTGCGGCGCACGCGCAGCTCGAACCCAGACGAAGGCGCCTTGCCGCGCAGCGTCATGTCGAGCTGGCGCTGCATTTCCGGGTAGGCGTCGCGCGGCCAGTAGGGGAAGGGCGCGGTCTTGCCGTTCAGGTCGCTTTCGTCCCAGCCGGTCATGCGGCAGAACGCCGGGTTCACGTGCGTGATGCGGCCGTGCATGTCGAGCACGCGCATGCCGATCAGCACCGAGTTTTCCATCGCGCGGCGAAAGAACGCCTCGGCGTACAGCGCCTGCTGCGCCTCGAAGCGCTGGCGCGTGTGCTTCCACAGGCTCCACAGGCTCCACAGCACGAAACACGACAGCCCGGCGACGAGCCAGACGAGCGTGTTGTTCGTGAAGTTGGTCATCTGCGGATACGCGTACACGCGCACCGACACGCCCTGGCCGGGCGGATCGAGCGGCAGGTCGTAGAACGCGTCGCGCGGCAGGCGCGGACGCGTCGACGTCGTGGCCAGCTCGTGGTTGTTGACGTCGATGATCGAGATCTTGTACTTCGCCGAAAGCTCGGGCGGGATGTCGTGCTTGAGTATCCCCTCGACCGAAAACACCGCGGCGATCGTGCCGAGAAACTCGCGGTCGCGATACACGGGCGTCTGCAGCGTGATGTAGCCGTTGCCGACGTCGTCGTAGATCAGCGGCGAATACACCTGGCGGCGCGTGTCGCGCGCTTCGGCGAACGCGGCCTTCACGGCCTCGTCCATCTGGTTGTCACTCGGTTTGGCGAGACGCTGGCCGAACACCGGCAGAGCGGTATTGGGCCAGCGCGGCTGTTGCTGGCTCGTGTACCAGTTCATGTAGAGGATTTCGGGATGCCCCTGCATGATGTCCGTGGTGGACACCTGGAACGAATGCGGATCGCCGTGGCCGGCGACGAGATCGCGCGACAGCGCCTGCACCTGTTCCTGCGCGCCGGTCATCGACAGGCGGATCTGCTGCTGCGCCCACGCGACGTTACGGTAGAGCGTGTCTTCCTGGGTCTGCTGCTCGCGCCGGTTCAGGCTCCAGAGAATCAGGCTCATGACGATCAGGAACACGAGGATCGACAGGAGCGGCGTGAGCAAATAGGAGTTCGACCACCATGGTCCATGGTGCCAGCGGGACGGCGCCGTATCCGCCGGCGAGCCGGACGGTCGCGCCGAGCGTGCAAAAAGGCGTTCGGTCAACATGCGTGGCATTGTAGCGCAGCGTGTCCTGGCAAATTAACGCAAAAAACGCTCGAAAGTGGCGCTGATCGGCGCAAACTAGCCGACGTATTCGCGACTCTTCAGTGAATTCTGTGTGCGCCGCAACAATTTTCCGCATTATGAGAATTAATCTCGCGATTTGAAATTTTGGTTGCGGAGACGTCTCGCGCTTCATTACAATCTCCGGAAAGCTGCCGCGGTCGGACCTCGTCCGCGTCGTCTGTTCAAAGAGCGTTCCTCATATCCAGGAGACGAGTATGTCCGCTGTACCCGACGAAGTGATGAAATATGTCGCCGCCGAAAAAGACGACGATCCCCAGGAAACCGGCGAATGGCTGGAAGCGCTGGATGGCGTGATTTCTGCGGTCGGTCCGGACCGTGCTCACTATCTGATCGAAAAGCAGATCGAATTCGCCCGTGTACACGGCGAACATCTGCCGTTCTCCGCGAACACCCCGTACATCAACACGATTCCCGTCGTGAATCAGGTGCAGATCCCGGGCGACCAGGATATCGAGCACCGCATCCGTTCGTACACGCGCTGGAACGCCATTGCCATGGTGCTGCGCGCGGGCAAGGACACCAACGTCGGCGGCCATATCGCGTCATTCGCCTCGGCGGCCACGCTGTATGACGTCGGCTACAACCATTTCTGGCACGCGCCGTCGGACCAGCACGGCGGCGACCTCGTGTTCGTGCAGGGCCATTCTTCGCCGGGTGTGTACTCGCGCGCGTTCCTGCTCGGCCGCCTGACCGAAAACCAGCTCGACAACTTCCGTCAGGAAGTGGGCGGCGAGGGCATCTCGTCCTATCCGCACCCGTGGCTGATGCCGGACTTCTGGCAGTTCCCGACCGTCTCGATGGGCCTCGGCCCGATCATGGCGATCTATCAGGCGCGCTTCATGAAGTACCTGCAGGCGCGCGGTGTGGCGAAGACCGACGGCCGCAAGGTGTGGGCGTTCCTCGGCGACGGCGAGACCGACGAACCGGAATCGCTCGGCGCGATCGGCATGGCCGGCCGCGAACGCCTCGACAACCTCGTCTTCGTGATCAACTGCAACCTGCAGCGTCTCGACGGCCCGGTGCGCGGCAACGGCAAGATCATCCAGGAACTCGAAAGCGAATTCCGCGGCGCGGGCTGGAACGTCATCAAGGTCATCTGGGGCAGCCGCTGGGATGCGCTGTTCCAGCGCGACAAGTCGGGCGCGCTGATGCGCCGCATGATGGAAGCCGTCGACGGCGAGTACCAGACGTACAAGTCGGAGTCGGGCGCGTTCGTTCGCGAGCACTTCTTCAATACGCCGGAACTGAAGGCGCTGGTCGCCGACTGGTCCGATGAGGACATCTGGAACCTGAATCGTGGCGGCCACGATCCGCACAAGATCTACGCGGCATTCCACGAAGCGTCGAATTCGAAGGGCCATCCGACCGTGATCCTCGCGAAGACGATCAAGGGTTACGGGATGGGCGAAGCCGGCCAGGCGATGAACATCACCCACCAGCAGAAGAAGATGCAGGTGGACCAGCTGAAGAAATTCCGCGACCAGTTCCGTCTGCCGATTCCTGACGACCAGATCGTCGATGTGCCTTACCTGCAGTTCGAGGAAGGCTCGAAGGAACTCGAATACATGCGCAGCCGCCGCCAGGAACTGGGCGGTTACCTGCCGGCGCGTCGCCAGAAGGCCGAATCGCTGCCGGTGCCGGACCTGAGCGCGTTCGAGCCGCTCCTGAAGGGCACGGGCGAAGGCCGCGAGATCTCCACGACGATGGCGTTCGTGCGGATCCTGAACATCCTGCTGAAGGACAAGGCGCTCGGCAAACGCGTCGTGCCGATCGTGCCGGATGAATCGCGCACGTTCGGCATGGAAGGCCTCTTCCGTCAGATCGGCATCTGGAATCAGGACGGCCAGAAGTACGTGCCGGAAGATTCCGACCAGCTGATGTTCTACCGCGAATCGGAAACCGGCCAGATCCTGCAGGAAGGGATCAACGAAGCCGGCGGGATGTGTGACTGGATCGCAGCCGCGACGTCGTATTCGACGCACGGCGAGATCATGATCCCGTTCTACATCTTCTATTCGATGTTCGGCTTCCAGCGTATCGGCGACCTGGCCTGGGCGGCGGGCGACATGCGCGCGCGCGGCTTCCTGCTGGGCGGCACGGCTGGCCGCACGACGCTGAACGGCGAAGGTCTGCAGCACGAAGACGGTCACTCGCTCATGTGGGCGGCTTCGGTGCCGAACTGCGTGAGCTATGACCCGACGTTCGGCTACGAACTCGCCGTCATCATGCAGGACGGTCTGCGCCGCATGGTGCAGGAGCAGGAAGACGTGTACTACTACGTCACGGTGATGAACGAAAACTACGAGCATCCTGCGATGCCGCAGGGCGCGGGCCAGGAGAGCGTGGCGGCCGACATCATCAAGGGCATGTACGCCTTCCGCAAGGCTGAAGCCGACAGGAAGGCGCCGCGCGTCCAGCTGATGGGCGCGGGCACGATCTTCAACGAAGTGATTGCCGCAGCCGATCTGCTGAAGAACGACTGGGGCGTCGCAGCCGACCTGTGGAGCGTTCCGAGCCTGACCGAACTGGCCCGCGAAGGTCACGAAGTGCAGCGCTGGAACCTGCTGCACCCGACGGAAGAAAAGAAGATCTCGCACGTCGAGAAGCTGCTGAAGGATGCGCCGGGCCCGGTCATCGCTTCGACCGACTACATCCGCGCGCTGACCGAGCAGATCCGCGCGTTCGTGCCGCAACGTTTCGTCGTGCTCGGCACCGACGGGTTCGGCCGTTCGGATACGCGTGAGAAGCTGCGTCACTTCTTCGAAGTCGACCGTTACTGGGTCACCGTCGCCGCGCTGAATGCGCTCGCAGATGAAGGTACGATTGAGCGCAAGGTTGTGGCCGATGCCCTCAAGAAATACAACCTTGATCCCGCTAAACCCAACCCGATGACCGTCTAAGGCATCGCCCCCGTGTGCCATGCGCGTGCCTTGCCGCCCGAAGGGGCGGGAAGGCGCGTGCGGCCCAGGAGACACTAACAATGAGTCAAGCGATCGAAGTCAAGGTGCCGGACATCGGCGATTACAAGGACATTCCTGTGATCGAGGTGCTGGTGAAGGCGGGTGACACCGTCGAAAAAGAGCAGTCGCTCGTCACGCTGGAATCCGACAAGGCGACCATGGACGTGCCGAGTTCGGCCGCCGGCGTCGTGAAGGAAGTGAAGGTCAAGGTCGGCGACAACGTGTCGGAAGGCTCGCTGATCGTCGTGCTGGAAGGCGAGGCCGGCGGTGCGCAAGCAGCCGCTGCCCCCGCGCCGGCGAAGGAAGCGGCACCGGCAGCGGCCCCCGCTGCCGCGCCTGCCGCAGGCGGCGGCGTGCAGGAAGTGAAGGTTCCGGATATTGGCGATTACAAGGACATCCCTGTGATCGAAGTCGCGGTCAAGGTGGGCGATCGCGTCGAGAAGGAACAGTCGCTCGTCACGCTTGAATCCGACAAGGCGACGATGGATGTGCCGAGTTCGGCTGCCGGCGTCGTGAAGGAAGTGAAGGTCAAGGTCGGCGACAACGTGTCGGAAGGCTCGGTGATCGTGCTGCTCGAGACGGAAGGCGCGGCTCCCGCCGCGGCGCCGGCTGCAGCGGCGCCGAAGCGCGAAGTCGAAAAGCCGGCCGACGCGCCGCAGGCGCCCGCACCGGCGCCGGCTTCGCCGTCCGCGCTTGCCCAGGCTCCGCTGATCCCGGCGGGTGTCGGCGGTGTCCGCCCCAGCCACGCGTCGCCGTCCGTACGCAAGTTCGCACGCGAACTCGGCGTCGACGTGTCACGCGTGCCGGGTACGGGACCGAAAGGCCGTATCACGCAAGACGATGTCACCGCGTTCGTGAAGGGCGTCATGTCCGGTCAGCGTGCTGCGCCGGCGGGCGCGCCGGCCGCCGCGGGTGGTGGCGAGTTGAACCTGCTGCCGTGGCCGAAGGTCGACTTCGCGAAATTCGGTCCGGTCGATCCGAAGCCGCTGTCGCGCATCAAGAAGATTTCGGGTGCGAACCTGCATCGCAACTGGGTCATGATTCCGCACGTCACGAACAACGACGAAGCGGATATCACCGAGCTCGAAGCGCTGCGCGTGCAGTTGAACAAGGAACACGAGAAGGCGGGCGTGAAGTTCACGATGCTCGCGTTCGTGATCAAGGCGGTCGTCTACGCGCTGAAGAAATTCCCGACGTTCAATGCGAGCTTCGATGGCGATAACCTCGTCTTCAAGCAGTATTACAACGTGGGTTTCGCCGCCGATACGCCGAATGGCCTGGTCGTGCCGGTGATCCGCGATGCCGACAAGAAAGGCCTCGTCGAGATCGCGAAGGAAATGGCCGAGATGTCGAAGGCCGCGCGCGAAGGCAAGCTGAAGCCGGACCAGATGCAGGGTGGCTGCTTCTCGATCTCGTCGCTTGGCGGCATTGGCGGCACGCATTTCACGCCGATCATCAACGCGCCCGAAGTCGCGATTCTCGGCTTGTCGCGCGGTGCGATGAAGCCGGTATGGGACGGGAAGCAGTTCGTTCCCCGCCTGACGTTGCCGCTGTCGCTGTCGTATGACCATCGCGTGATCGATGGCGCGGAAGCGGCCCGGTTCAACGCTTATCTCGCTGCGGTGCTTGCCGATTTCCGGCGTGTGATTCTTTGATATCCGCGGGGCGTGGGTCATCTGATACAGGTGATTCACGTCTTCCGTCGAACCTGCTTTCGCGTCGGTCTGTCCGCGTCGCTTTCCGGCGGGCGGCAAAGGGTGTGTCACTTCTGCTTTCACGCCTTCCACACAGCTCGTTCGACGGATTTCGCTTTCCCGCATCACACGGTCAATAAGAGAAGGGGACACTAATGAGTCTCGTCGAAGTGAAGGTGCCGGACATCGGCGATTTCAAGGACGTCGATGTCATCGAAGTCAATATCAAGCCGGGCGACACCATCGAGGTCGAGCAGGCGCTCATGACGCTCGAATCGGACAAGGCGTCCATCGAGGTGCCGAGCGACACCGCCGGCACGGTCAAGGAAGTCAAGGTCAAGGCCGGTGACAAGGTCTCGCAGGGCACGGTCATCGCGATCGTCGAATCGGCAGGCGCCGGTGCCGGCGCGCCCAAAGCGGCCGCGAAAGAACCTGAGAAAGCGCCCGCGCCGGCTGCTGCTGCGGCCGCGCCCGCGGAGGCGGCAAAACAGCCGGCCGCCGCGCCGCAAGCCGCAAGCTTCTCCGGCAGCGCCGACATCGAATGCGACATGCTCGTGCTCGGTTCAGGTCCTGGCGGTTATTCGGCCGCGTTCCGTTCGGCCGATCTCGGCATGAACACTGTGCTCGTCGAGCGCTATGCGACGCTCGGCGGCGTGTGTCTGAACGTCGGCTGTATTCCGTCGAAGGCGCTGCTGCACACCGCGCTCGTCATCGACGAAGCCGAGGCGCTCGGCTCGCACGGCATCACGTTCGGCAAGCCGCAGATCGATCTCGACAAGCTGCGCGACTTCAAGTCGGGCGTTGTCAAGAAGCTGACAGGCGGCCTTGCCGGCATGGCGAAGATGCGCAAGGTCGAGGTCGTGACCGGCACCGGCGCGTTCGTCGGGCCGAATCACATGGAAGTGCAGACCGAGGGCGGCAGGAAGGTCGTCAAGTTCAAGCAGGCGATCATCGCCGCGGGCTCGGAAGCGGTGAAGCTGCCGTTCATTCCCGAAGATCCGCGTGTGGTCGATTCGACCGGTGCGCTGGAGTTGCGCCAGATTCCGCAGCGCATGCTCGTGATCGGCGGCGGCATCATCGGTCTGGAAATGGCGACGGTGTACGCCACGCTCGGCGCGCAGATCGACGTCGTCGAAATGCTCGACGGCCTGATGGCGGGCGCCGACCGCGATCTCGTCAAGGTCTGGGAGAAGTACAACAGCAAGCGTTTCGCGAACGTCATGCTGAAGACCCGAACGACGAACGCCGAAGCGAAGGCCGACGGCATCTACGTTTCATTCGAAGGCGAGAAGGCTCCGGCCGAAGCACAACGCTACGACCTCGTGCTGGTCGCCGTGGGCCGCAGCCCGAACGGCAAGAAGATCGGCGCGGACAAGGCGGGCGTCGCGGTGACCGATCGCGGCTTCATCAACGTCGACAAGCAGATGCGCACGAACGTGCCGCACATTTTCGCGATCGGCGATATCGTCGGCCAGCCGATGCTCGCGCACAAGGCCGTACACGAGGCGCACGTCGCCGCCGAAGTGGCGCATGGCGAGAAGGCGTACTTCGACGCGCTGCAGATTCCGTCGGTGGCCTACACCGATCCGGAAGTGGCGTGGGCCGGCAAGACGGAAGACCAGCTCAAGGCCGAAGGCATCAAGTACGGCAAGGCGGTGTTCCCGTGGGCCGCGTCGGGTCGCGCGATCGCCAACGGCCGCGACGAAGGCTTCACGAAGCTGCTCTTCGACGAAGAGACGCATCGCGTGATCGGCGGCGGCATCGTCGGGCTGAACGCCGGCGACCTGATCAGCGAAGTGTGCCTCGCCGTTGAAATGGGCGCGGACGCGACGGATATCGGCAAGACAATCCATCCGCACCCGACGCTCGGCGAGTCGATCGGCATGGCGGCTGAATTGTACGAAGGCGTCTGTACCGACCTGCCGCCGCAGAAAAAGAAGTAACGTTCCGCGCTTCGGTCGGATCAAGGAAAAACGGCGCGCCCTTTGCGGGGCGCGCCGTTTTTCGTCTCAGCATGGGTTGCTACAAAATCGACGCCCAAAAAAATCCCGGCGGTGGCCGGGGAAACGATACGTACTGTTCGAACGTATCGGAGCGTCGGGCCCGGCAGCTGCCGTGAGACACGGCGGGGGCTGCCCGGCGCTGTTGCGTGCTGTACCCGCTTGATGTGTTCGCGTGCGGTACTACAGGCTGCCGACGTCCAATAAAACCTTAGACGGTCGCCTTGCGGGTCGTGCGCGATGCCTGTGCCGCAGCTTGCGAGGCAGCCTTCGAAGCGGCCGTCGTGGCTGCGTTGAAGTTGCTTTCGGCGAGTTCGACGGCCTGCTTTGCAGCCTTGTGAACCGTTTCGTACGTCGTGTTGGCGGCGGTGATGGCCGACTTGATCACGGCGACGGCGGTTTCCGAACCAGCCGGTGCGTTCTTCGCGACGTTTTCGACGAGCGATTGCACCTTGCGGTTCTGCTCTTCATATTGGGCTTCCGCGACGCGGGCGAATTCAGCTTGCGTAGCCGAGGCGATTTCATACACGTGACGGCCATACGACAGCGCCTTTTCGGCGACCGGCTGGGCGAGGCTGGCTTGCAGCGCGAGGAGTTCCTGCGCATCCTTCACCGACAGCGCGCGTTGTGCATTTTCCTGGCTTTCCGCGAGCGTCGACTTCACGACTTGCAGGTTCAGTTCGACGAGCTTTTCCACGCCTTCAAAAGCCTTGGCCGTCAGGCCGAACAGCGTTTCGAGGTTGGCCTTTTGGGCTGCGGCGAATTGCTCAGGGGTCAGCAGTGTCATGTTTACGCTCCTGGAATGCGGCTCGTCTGGATGCGGACCGCGTTGGGTTAATAAGGGCAAGATAAGCGGCAAAAACTGTCGGTTCGCACTAGAAACAATCTTTTGTGCGTCGCAGCAATGGTTCCCATTTTAGGGAAGCTATCTCGAAAGTCAAGAGGTTTTTGTGCGCCGCACAATGTCGATAAAATCTCGATAAAACAAAAGGTTATGAAGTGCCTATGACATTCGGATGAAGTGCCGGAAAAAACGGTTGCACTATTGCAGTGCGTCCTGGAATGATCGCATTCAGGCCCGTTGTGGCTCATCTACTGTCAGCAGGATCTGGCAAACGATGTCAAAATCCCTGACCTCGCGGTAAACCGGAAACTGTCACAGAACGTTAGACGACTAATGTGGTCGAATGCGGCAGCGGTTTTTCCGCAGCATGTGCTTAACAGCCATGCGGCGATGCGTGAAGGACCATTGGGGCCATTGCGGCTCGAAGCAGGACACATGGCGGAATCCAGCCGGGACGCTTGCGCCACGGCACCGCGCGGATCGTGTTTCTCCTCATCAAGCTTGCCGTGCAACTGCCGTTAAGCGGGTAAAGGGCATCGGTCCCATGCGCCGCTCATCAACAGACTGTCTGGCACGTCGATCGTTTTTATCGATCCGGCGCGCCATATTTATTGGCTTTCTACAATCGAACCTGACAAGCAGGTTTAAGGAGGGCCTTTAAGTGCTTAATATTGCTAATTTTTCGTGGTTTTACTACACTTGCGGACAACTCTTGCCGCTCCATACAGAACACCAATGAAAACCGACCTGTTTTCGTCGCTCAAAGTGATCCACGGCGCGGCTGTCAGCACCGCTCTGTCGATGGCCGCCTCCCTGGTCTTCACTGCGGCGCTTGCTGTACCGGTCGACGCGTTCGCTGCGTCCGCCACCGCCACCGCTCACGCCAGTCCGGCGAAATCGGGCAAGTCCAGAAAATCTGCTTCGACGGCTGCAAAACCGTCGAAGGTCGCGAAGTCGTCGAAGGCTGTGAAGACGGTCGCGGCGAAAGGCGAGGATCGCGACACATCGCGCGTCACGTCGAAGAAGCATCGCGTTTCGTACTCGATGAACGGTCGCCGCCATCCGGGCGTGCGCCGGGTTGCTTTCGAACCGCGCCAGCCGAGCGCCGGCGAGGCGTTTGGCCTGCACGAAACGCCGGATGCGCTGATGCTGCGTTCGAGCGTCGCGTACGTAGTCGACCAGAATTCGTCCGAGCCGCTGTTCGACAAGAACTCGCGCGCCATCGTGCCGATCGCCTCGATTTCGAAGCTGATGACCGCGATGGTCGTGCTCGACTCGAAAGCGCCGATGACCGAGCCGATCGAAGTCACCGACGAAGATCGCGATTACGAGAAGAACACGGGCTCGCGCCTGAGCGTCGGCTCGGTGCTTTCGCGTGAAGACATGCTGCATATCGCGCTGATGGCGTCGGAAAACCGCGCGGCAGCGGCGCTCTCGCGCTACTACCCGGGCGGCCGTCCTGGCTTTCTCGCGGCGATGAACGCCAAGGCGAAGGCGCTCGGCATGAACGACACGCACTTCGAGAATTCGACCGGCCTCACGAGCCAGAACGTGTCGAGCGCGCGTGATCTCGTGAAGATGGTGAACGCGGCGTACCAGTACCCGATGATCCGCCGCTTCTCGACCGATCGCAGCTACGAGGTGTTCACCGGCAAGCGGTCGATCGCGTACAACAGCACGAACGCGCTGGTGCGCAACCCAACGTGGGATATCGGCCTGCAGAAAACGGGCTTCATCAACGAAGCGGGCGAGTGCCTTGTGATGCAGGCCACGATCAACGGTCGTCCGGTGATCATGGTGCTGCTCGATTCGGCGGGCAAGTACTCGCGTTTCGCGGACGCGGCGCGTCTGCGCAAGTGGCTGGATAACGGTGGCGGCGACACGCATATCACCAGCGCGGACAACGGCGGCTCGGGTACCTGATCGCGTTGTTGGTGGCCTGTATTGGCCAGTTATGCAAAAGCCCCGCATCTGCGGGGCTTTTGCATTAGTGCTTCCTTTGTATACGCTGGAGCAGCTTCCGCGGACGCGGGGTCAGGCGGTCTTCTGGGCCGGTGCGCCACCCGGTTGCGGCTGCGGCCGGTAGCCGAGCGACGCCGAGATCGACAGCGCCGTCTGGCTCAGTTGTCCGAGCCAGGAGTCCTGCAGACGGTCGGCCGGAGCCGAGAGCGAAAGCCCGGCGACGAGATGCCCCGTGTCGTCGTAAATCCCCGCTGCGATACAGCGCACGCCGAGTTCGAGCTCTTCGTTGTCGCGGGCACAGGCCTGCTGGCGTACGTTGAGCAGTTCGCGCTCGAGCTTGGCCAGATCGGTGATGCTGTTCTGCGTATGGCCGGACAGGCCGGTGCGCGTCGCATAGGCGCGCACGCGGGTGGATTCGTCGGCGGCGAGGAAAAGCTTGCCGACCGAAGTCAGATGCAACGGCGCCCGGCCGCCGATCGCCCGCACCACCTGCATGCCCGAGCGTTCGGAATAGGCCCGTTCGATATAGACGATTTCATCACCCTGGCGCACCGACAGATTCACGGTCTGCCCGGTCGAGCGGTGTAGTTCGCGCATCGGCGTCAGCGCGGCGTCGCGCACCGACAGGCGTGCCTTCACCAGATTGCCGAGTTCCAGCAGACGCATGCCGAGCCGGTACGTGCCCGGGTCGGAACGGTCGACGAGACGGCACGTCACCATGTCGTTCAGGATACGGTGGGCAGTGGAAGGGTGGAGCTCGGTGCGTTGTGCGAGCTCTTTCAGGCTGACCGGGTCGCTATGCGCAGCAAGGGCGTCCAGCAGGCGCATCATGCGCTCGATCACCTGGATCGAAGTCTTGGGATCCGGGTTCTTGTCGCTCATGAGGTGAAATCGGTTGACGCGTCAAACAGCGGAAAAACGATTGTATCTCGTATTGTGAAAGAAGCGAACGCCATTTGAGACAGACTGGAGGCCGGGTTCGAATTTCGGGTGATGCTTGTCCAGATGGCTGGCAGCGTTGGATTTGCACGTCAGACAGCGGATAATCGGGGACGTTTTCCCGAAGGAGCCCCTATGCGAGTCGGTTTGTTCGTCACGTGCCTGATCGACCTGATGCGTCCGGAGATCGGTTTTTCGGTTATCAAGCTGCTCGGACAGGCGGGTTTCGAGGTCGTGGTGCCGCCGGCGCAGACCTGCTGCGGGCAGCCCGCGTACAACTCGGGCGAGCGTCGCATCGCACGCGATCTCGCCGAAAAGACGCTGCGTGAATTCGAGCAGTTCGATTACATCGTCGTGCCGTCCGGGTCGTGCGGCGGCATGATCCGCGCGCATTACGGCGACCTGTTTCGCGACGATCCCGAGCTGATGGGCCGCTACGCGCGGCTCCAGCCGAAGGTGTTCGAGCTGACGGAGTTTCTTGCCGGCGTCGCGAACATCAAGCTGACGCCCGGCGAATTCGAAGGGCCCGTGACTTACCACGATTCCTGTTCCGGCCTGCGTGAACTCGGCGTCAAGGCGCAGCCGCGGGCACTCCTTGCCCAGGTCGGCGTGCCGGTCAACGAAATGAAGGACTGTGAGCACTGCTGCGGCTTCGGTGGCACGTTCGCCATCAAGTACGGCAACATCTCCACGGCGATCGTCGACGAGAAATGCGCGAACATCCAGGCAAGCGGCACGCAGGCTGTCGTGCTCGGCGACCTTGGCTGCATGCTCAATATAGAAGGGCGTTTGCGTCGCACGGGCGACACGACCACGCGCGTGCTGCATATCGCGCAGGTGCTGGCCGGCGACGCCTGATTGTCGCGTGTACCGGTCCGCAGTCCGCGGGGCCGGCGTCACGATCAGTTACACAAGCCGTTCATTTACCGGATTCAGGGGCGCCATGCAGGTTCAATCGATGCAGTTCAAGGCGCGTGCCGGCCAGAAGCTCGCCGACCAGCGTCTGCAGCAGAATCTCACCAAACTCTCGACGAAATTCGTGTCGGCGCGGGCCGCTGCAATCACTGAGATCGATTTTCCGGCCACACGCGAGGCACTGAAGGCGCGCCGCGATCGCGCGCTCGACACGCTCGACGTGTGGCTCGAGACGTTCGAGCGCGAGGCAACCCGTCGCGGCGTCACGGTCCTGTATGCCGAAACGACGCAGGCCGCCGCGCGCCTGATTGCCGATATCGCGCTCGAACACGGCGTGAAGAAGGTGATCAAGACGAAGTCGATGGTGACGGAGGAAATGCGCCTGAACGCCGTGCTTGGCGAAATGGGCGTGCAGTCGATCGAAACCGATCTTGGCGAATACATCCTGCAGATCAACGATCACGAGGCGCCGAGCCACATCATCGCGCCGGTTGTCCACAAGGACAAGGAAGAGATCGCGGACCTCTTTGCCCGTACGCACCAGCGGCCGCGCCTGACCGAAATTCCCGACATGACCCGCGAGGCCCGCGAGGTGCTGCGTCCGCATTTCATGACCGCTGACATGGGCGTGACCGGCGGCAACTTCCTCGTGGCCGAAACGGGCTCGGTCGCGCTGGTGACGAACGAGGGTAACGAAGGCATGTGTACGGTCATGCCGCGCGTGCATGTCGCGGTGACCGGCATCGAAAAGATTCTGCCGACGCTGGAAGACCTCGCTACGGCGATGCGTCTGTTGCCGCGCTCGGCGACGGGGCAGTCGACGTCGAATTATTTTTCCGTGCTGACCGGCCCGCGTGGCGCGGGTGATCAGGACGGTCCGGAGCATATGTACGTGGTGCTGGTCGACGGCGGCCGCACCGGGCTCATCGGTGGTGACTTTCAGGAGATGCTGCGGTGTATCCGTTGCGGCGCCTGCATGAATCACTGCCCGGTCTATCAGAAAGTCGGCGGCCACGCGTATGGATGGGTGTATCCGGGGCCGATGGGCTCAGTGCTCACGCCGGCCTACGTCGGCATCGACAAGGCGCTCGACCTGCCGCAAGCCGCCACGCTGTGCGGCGAATGCAACAGCGTCTGCCCGGTCGGCATCCCGCTGTCCGACCTGTTGCGCAAGCTTCGTGAAAAACAGACAGAGCGCCACCTGCGACCGTGGCAGGAGCGTGTCGGACTTGCCGTGTGGGGCTATTTCGCGCTTCATCCCGGGGCCTATGCGCTGTTCACGAAACTCGCGGTACGCGTAATGGAAAGGATGGGCGGGAAGAAACGGATGATTGCCCGTCTGCCGCTCGGGTCCGGCTGGACCAATACGCGCGATATGCCCGCGCCCGTCGGACGCACGTTCCGCGAGCTGTACGCGGCGCAACGTACCCATATCGGCTGATCCGGCGCAACTGCCGGCACAGGTGAAAACGGCGCGCCCCGTAAAGGACGCGCCGTTTTCATTAGAGCGATCTGGCGGACGTCCGCGGAGCGCTTAACGACGGTCTTGCCAGCTCATGGTGCCGTTGCCCCGGTTGTCGCCGCGTCCGGAGCCACGCCCGTTGCCATCGCCGTTTCCGCCGCCGCGCGCGTTGTTATCGCGGCCGGCTTGCGGAGGCGGATGTCCTCCGCCGTGATCGCCACCTTGTCCGCCTGCCTGAGGCGGCGGACCACCGCCACCACCCGGCCGGGCGCCGCCACCCGGTCGTCCGGCCTGCGGGGGAGGTGGTCGTCCCTGTCCGTAGTTGTCGCGGTTGTTGTAGTGACCCCGGTCGTAATACCCCGGGCCGGAGTAATTGCCGAAGCCGAGATACACGTTTGTCTGCGGCGCGGGCGCGCCACCGTAGCCATAAGTGGGATAGGTCTGTTCGTAGCCGTCATAGCCTCCGCCGTAGGCGGGCGTGCCATCCGGATAAACGGCGCAACCCGAGAGGACGGTTGCGGCTGCAAGACCAGCCATCAATGCAAAGCGTTTCATAGGAAGGTGACTCGCAAGCCTTTCATATCGGTAAGACAGCGTTTTACAGGGCTTGTCGCGTTTGCGTTGTGCGATTTTGTAAGGATTTCTTTCACCCGTTTGTAGGCATGGCGCGTGTGAGAGCTGCCCGGATCGCGGACACGGAACCGTTCACTGTTTCCTGCAGGACAACGCTGTTTCTTGCGGGGATGGGTTTTTCCCGATTGCGTCTCAATTTAAGATGCTCACTGGGCAAAGTGGGTCACGAGCTCACCGCCCCTACACAAGGAACGCATCATGAAAAAGACAATATCGATGTACTGGCCACTCGCCATCGTCCTGCCGCTTGCCATCGCCGCCTTTTTCCACATCTGCGGCGAAGCCGCTTCGCGCGCAACGCAAACGCCGCTCGCCGCCGGCCAGGTCACCGCCGAACTGGCGCGGGCCGTATCGTACGGCCTTGTCGGCGACGACACCAGCCTGCCGGCGAAAAGCCTGCGTGAAGCCACGCTGCTGCCGGTGCGCACAGCGCTGTAAAACGGGTGCTGGGGCGGGGTCGTCCCCAGCGTGATTTCGCGGGCCTTTGTATAATCGCCACTTCGCTGCGCAACGCGGCTCCATGACCGTCTGCGTACGTAGCAACGCTCCGATGAAAACGATCTCCGTCTGCTTTGTCTGCCTCGGAAATATCTGTCGCTCGCCGACGGCCGAAGGCGTCATGCGGCATCAGGTCGAAGCAGCAAGATTGTCCGATCGCATCCTGATCGACTCCGCGGGCACCGGCGACTGGCATGTCGGCGCATCGCCCGACCGGCGCGCGCAGCAGGCCGCTGGCGAGCGGGGCTACGACCTGTCGGCGCTACGCGGGCGCCAGGTCGCACTGGAAGATTTCGAGCGGTTCGATCTGCTGATCGCGATGGACGACGCGAACGTCGCCGCATTGAAGGCCATCTGTCCGCCGGCGCAGCGCGACAGGATCCGTCTGCTGATGGAATTTGCGCCCGCAACCGATACCCGCGAGGTGGCCGACCCGTATTTTGGCGGCGATGCGGGCTTCGAGCGTGTGCTGGACCAGTGTGAAGCAGCCTGCCGTGGCCTGATCGCGGCGCTGCGGCCCCAATTGACCACGTGACGGCGCCGCGGACCGCGCAGTCTTCTATCTTTTAGATAACCGGAACAGGGATAGGGATACTTGACTAAATTCGTCATGTATTTATACTTGACGAAAATTGTCGAGAATTGCGGTTCCCAATACATCATGAGACTCACCACGAAAGGCCGTTTCGCCGTCACGGCGATGATTGACCTGGCACTGCGCCAGGAGCAGGGCCCGGTGACGCTTGCGGGTATCAGCCAGCGCCAGCACATCTCCCTGTCTTATCTCGAGCAGCTGTTTGGCAAGCTGCGTCGCCATGAGATCGTCGAGTCCGTTCGCGGGCCGGGCGGCGGGTACAACCTCGCGCGTCGCGCCGAGGTGGTCACGGTCGCCGACATCATCATCGCGGTTGACGAGCCGCTCGACGCCACCCAGTGCGGCGGGAAGGGCACGTGCGAAGGCACGAAACAGCACGATGGTCACTGCATGACCCACGAGCTGTGGTCGACGCTGAACCAGAAAATGGTCGAGTATCTCGATTCCGTCTCGCTGAAAGACCTCGTCGACCAGCAACGCGCGCGCGAAGGTTCGCCCGCGGTGCTGCGCGACCGGCGCAGCGAGGCCCCGGCCGTGGAACCTGCCCGTGTAACGCCGAAAGGTCCGAATTCCGTTTTCAACCTGGCCGGCTGATGCCAGCAGGGCAGACGCGAAGGGCACGACAGAATGCCATCGGGTCGAGCGCCAGAGCCAGTACATAGATTTCCCGGAGCGATTGATGAATAACGACATTCCCCACCTGCCCATTTACATGGACTACAGCGCGACGACGCCGGTCGATCCGCGTGTGGTGGACAAGATGATTCCGTATCTGCGCGAGCAGTTCGGCAACCCGGCATCGCGCAGCCACTCGTATGGCTGGGATGCGGAACGTGCGGTCGAGGAAGCGCGCGAGAACGTCGCCGCGCTCGTGAACGCCGACCCGCGCGAGATCATCTGGACGTCGGGCGCCACCGAATCCGACAACCTCGCGATCAAGGGCGCCGCGCACTTCTACAAGAGCAAGGGCAAGCACATCATCACGGTGAAGACCGAGCACAAGGCCGTGCTCGACACCTGCCGCGAGCTCGAGCGCGAAGGCTTTGAAGTCACGTATCTGAACGTGAAAGACGACGGCCTGATCGATCTCGACGTGTTCAAGGCCGCGCTGCGCCCGGACACGATCCTGGTGTCGGTGATGTCGGTGAACAACGAAATCGGCGTCGTGCAGGACATCGAGACGCTCGGCGAAATCTGCCGCGAAAAGGGCATCATTTTTCACGTCGACGCGGCGCAGGCCACCGGCAAGATCGTAATCGACCTGCAAAAGCTGAAGGTCGACCTGATGTCGTTCTCGGCGCACAAGACGTACGGTCCGAAGGGCATCGGCGCGCTGTACGTGCGTCGCAAGCCGCGTATCCGGATCGAGGCGCAGATGCACGGCGGCGGTCACGAGCGCGGCATGCGTTCGGGCACGCTGGCCACGCACCAGATCGTCGGCATGGGCGAGGCGTTCCGCATCGCGCGCGAGGAAATGGCGACGGAAAACGAGCGCATCCGCATGCTGCGCGACCGTCTGCTGCGCGGCCTGTCGGAAATCGAGGAAACGTATGTGAACGGCGACATGGAAAAGCGTGTCCCGCACAACCTGAACATCAGCTTCAATTTCGTCGAGGGCGAGTCGCTGATCATGGCGGTGAAGGACGTCGCGGTGTCGTCGGGTTCGGCGTGTACGTCGGCTTCGCTGGAGCCGTCGTATGTGCTGCGCGCGCTTGGTCGCAACGACGAACTGGCGCACAGTTCGATCCGCTTCACGGTCGGCCGTTTCACGACGGAGCAGGACGTCGACTATGTGATCAACCTGTTGAAGAACAAGATTGCCAAGCTGCGCGATCTGTCGCCGCTGTGGGAAATGCATCAGGACGGTATCGATATCTCGACCATCCAGTGGGCCGCGCACTGACGCGCCAGCATTGACATCGGCGTCGATCTGAAAATCGAACGCAGTTTGAAACGAATCAAGGAGTGACATCATGGCTTACAGCGACAAGGTTCTGGACCATTACGAAAACCCGCGCAACGTCGGCTCGTTCGCGAAAGACGACGACGCGGTCGGCACCGGCATGGTCGGCGCGCCGGCGTGCGGCGACGTGATGAAGCTGCAGATCCGCGTGGGTGCGGACGGCATCATCGAAGACGCGAAGTTCAAGACGTACGGCTGCGGTTCGGCAATCGCGTCGAGCTCGCTCGTCACCGAATGGGTGAAGGGCAAGACGCTCGATCAGGCGATGACGATCAGGAACACGCAGATCGCCGAAGAACTGGCGCTGCCGCCGGTCAAGATCCACTGCTCGATCCTCGCGGAAGACGCGATCAAGGCAGCGGTGGCCGACTACAAGCAGCGTCACGGCGAAACAGCGGAAGCGGGCGAAAAGCAGCACGCTGCCTGAATGGACTGAGTGGCGGGCTGGAAGCACGATGATCCGCACGCGCCAGGCGCGCGCGGATTCTCGGCGAAGCAGCAGGCAGCGGGCGGTTTGACGACACGGCAACGTGGAACGAAGCGCCCGGCGTGAACGATACGGGATGCAGGCAGGGTAGCGGGGGCGCGATCACACGCGTCACCGCGTAATGAGAAACGCTATGGCAATTACGTTGACCGAAAAGGCAGTACAGCACGTCCAGAGATACCTGACACGGCGCGGTAAAGGCGTCGGCCTGCGCGTCGGTGTGCGCACGACGGGATGCTCGGGTCTTGCCTACAAGCTGGAATATGTGGACGAACTCGCGCCGGAAGACGAAGTGTTCGAATGCAACGGCGTGAAGATCATCGTCGACCCGAAGAGCCTTGCCTATATCGACGGCACGGAGCTCGACTTCGCACGCGAAGGGTTGAATGAAGGCTTCAAGTTCAACAACCCGAACGTGAAGGACGAGTGCGGCTGCGGCGAATCGTTTCGCGTGTAGCTCCGCGAGAAGCGGGAAAAAGGCGGCGCGGGCCGCCTTTTTAATTTCCGTCCCGTGTTTTTCGCCCCGTGCATCGCTCCATGTTTCGCCGCACACCACACGCTTCACGCGCCTCCCACGCTCTCATCGACGGACGACGTAATCCGATGGCCTCGCTGACCGACAGCCACTTCGACCTGTTCAACCTGCCGGTGCAATACGCGATCGATAGCAGCACGCTCGATCACGCGTATCGCACGGTTCAGGCGCAGGTTCACCCCGACCGTTTCGCGGCCGCCGGCGACGCGCAGAAGCGCATCGCGATGCAGTGGGCGACGCGCACCAATGAGGCGTACCAGACGCTGCGCGATCCGCTTAAGCGCGCGACGTATCTGCTGTCGCTTCGCGGGATCGACGTCGGCGCGGAAAACAACACGGCGATGGAACCGGCGTTCCTGATGCAGCAGATGGAGTGGCGCGAAGGTATCGAAGACGCGGCCGCCGCGAAGAACATCGACGCGCTCGATGCACTCCTCGCCGGGCTGCGCGACGAAGAGCGCGTGCGCTTCACGAAACTGGGCGCGCTGCTCGACAGCGGCGCGAACCAGGCAGCCGGCGAGGCGGTGCGCCAGTTGATGTTCATCGAGCGCGTCGCGTCGGAAATCGGCGTGCAGATCGAGAAACTCGACAACTGATCCAGCGCGCTGGCCGCAAACCAGACGATTCAATCATTAACGGGTCGAACGACACCCGAAGAAGATCACAGATGGCTTTACTGCAAATCTCCGAACCCGGCATGGCGCCCGCGCCGCATCAGCGGCGTCTCGCCGTCGGCATCGATCTCGGCACCACGAACTCGCTCGTCGCGGCGGTGCGCAGCGGCGTGCCCGACGTACTGCCCGACGAGGACGGCCATGTGCTGCTGCCGTCCGTCGTGCGTTATCTGGAAAAGGGCGGCCGCCGGATCGGCCGCGCGGCGAAGGCCGAGGCGGCGAGCGATCCGCGCAACACGATCGTGTCGGCCAAGCGCTTCATGGGCCGTGGCAAAAGCGAAGTGGAAGGCGCCGAGAACGCGCCGTACGATTTCGTCGATGCGCCGGGCATGGTGCAGATTCGTACGATCGATGGCGTGAAGAGTCCGGTCGAAGTGTCGGCGGAGATACTCGCGACGCTGCGCCAGCGCGCCGAAGATACACTGGGTGACGAACTCGTCGGCGCGGTGATCACCGTGCCGGCCTATTTCGACGAAGCGCAGCGCCAGGCGACGAAAGACGCCGCGCGTCTCGCCGGCCTGAACGTGCTGCGTCTGCTGAACGAGCCGACCGCCGCGGCGATCGCGTATGGGCTCGATAACGGTTCGGAAGGGTTGTACGCCGTGTACGACCTCGGCGGCGGCACGTTCGATCTGTCGATCCTGAAGCTCACGAAAGGCGTGTTCGAAGTGCTCGCCGCGGGCGGCGATTCCGCGCTCGGCGGTGACGATTTCGACCACGCGCTGTATCGCCATGTACTCGCACAGACGCGCATCGCGCCGCAGGCGCTGACGCCGGAAGACGTCCGTCTGCTGCTCGATCACGTTCGCGTGACGAAGGAAGCGCTCTCGAGCGCGCCCGTCGCGAAGCTCGAAGCCACGCTGTCGAACGGCACGAAGCTCGACCTGACGATCGACGAAGCCACCTTCGAAACCATCACGCAGGCGCTCGTGCAGCGCACGCTCGGCCCCACGAAGAAGGCGCTGCGCGACGCGAAGGTCGCGCCCGCCGACATCAAGGGTGTGGTGCTGGTGGGCGGCGCGACGCGCATGCCGGTCATCCGCCGCGCGGTCGAGGCGTTCTTCGGCCAGCCGCCGCTCATCAATCTCGATCCGGATCAGGTGGTCGCGCTGGGCGCGGCGATCCAGGCCGATCTGCTGGCGGGCAACCGCGGCGCCGATGGCGACGACTGGCTGCTGCTCGACGTGATCCCGCTATCGCTCGGCGTCGAGACGATGGGTGGCCTGACCGAAAAGATCATCCCGCGCAATTCGACGATTCCGGTCGCCCGCGCGCAGGATTTCACGACGTTCAAGGACGGCCAGACCGCGATGGCGATCCACGTGGTGCAGGGCGAACGCGAACTCGTGAGCGATTGCCGCTCGCTCGCGCGCTTCGAGCTGCGCGGCATTCCGCCGATGGTGGCCGGCGCGGCGCGGATTCGCGTGACGTACCAGGTCGACGCGGACGGTCTCCTCTCGGTGTTCGCGCGCGAACAGCATTCGGGCGTCGAGGCTTCGGTGGTGGTGAAGCCGTCCTACGGTCTCGCCGACGACGACGTCGCGCGCATGCTCGAGGACAGCTTCAAGACCGCGGAAGTCGACATGCGCGCCCGCGCGCTGCGCGAGGCGCAGGTCGAGGCGCAACGTCTCATCGAGGCCACCGATGCGGCGCTTGCCGCCGACGGCGAACTGCTCGACGACGACGAACGCGCGCAGCTCGACACGCTGCTCGCCGCGTTGCGCGCGGTTGCGCAGAGCGAGAACGGCGACGCCGTCGAAGCGGCAACCCAGGCTCTTGCCGAAGGCACGGACGAATTCGCCGCGCGCCGCATGAACAAGGGTATCCGGCGCGCACTGGCGGGGCGCAAGCTCGACGAGATCTAAGCCGCTTCAACCCCGGATCACGTGACGCGCGTCGATATCAAAAAAGCGCGCGTCACCGGTAAAATGGTGCGTAGCCTGACTGACGGCGGCGTGCCCAGAGAACGAACGGAAACTGTATGCCTCAAATCGTTGTGCTGCCTCACGTCGAACTGTGTCCTGAGGGCGCGGTGATCGAAGCTGTGCCGGGCAAGAGCATCTGTGACAATCTGCTGGATAACGGCATCGAAATCGAGCATGCGTGCGAGAAGTCGTGTGCCTGCACCACGTGTCACGTGCTCGTGCGCGAAGGCTTCAACGCGCTCGTGCCGTCGGAAGAAGACGAAGACGATCTGCTGGACAAGGCATGGGGTCTCGAGCCGGAATCACGGCTGTCGTGCCAGGCGCTGGCGCCGGCCGACCAGGACCTCGTCGTCGAAATCCCGCGGTATTCGATCAACCACGCGAAGGAAAATCACTGAGAGGAGGCGAGCAGCCATGAAATGGACCGACACGCAGGAAATCGCGATGGCCCTGACGGACAAGCATCAGGCCGTCGATCCACAAACGGTGCGTTTCACCGATCTGCACCGCTGGGTGATGGAGCTGGACGGATTCGATGACGATCCCAACCGCTCGAACGAAAAAATCCTCGAAGCGATCCAGGCGGCGTGGATCGAAGATGCGGATTATTGAACGCATCTAGCCGGGCTGTTTCTGCGCAAAAAAAGGCGATTCCACGGGGTGGATCGCCTTTTTTGCTTCTGGTGCCGCCGGATGCCGGCCGCCGGCCGCGTCAGAAAAGAGCGGGTTTAACCCGCGACGAGCGTGCCGTTTTCGATCCGCACGGGCTGGCCTTGCTGGAAGGGCGGTGCATCGTGATAGGTGAAGTAGCGGGTCTTGCCGGTTTCCATCCGCACGCGCACCGAGTAGCTGGTGGTGCTGCGGATATGTTTTTCGACCGAATTGCCGGCCACACCGCCGCCGAGCGCACCCAGCAGCGTCATCGCCGTGCGGCCGTTGCCGCTGCCGAACTGGTTGCCCACGACGCCACCGGCCACCGCGCCACCGACTGCGCCGATACCCGTGCCGTGTCCTTCGGTCTTGACCGCCGAAATCGCTTCGACCGTGCCGCAGCTTTGGCAGTACGCCGGTTGCGCAGGCGCCTGCTGGGCGGGTTGCTGCGCGTACTGGGGCTGCTGCACCGGAGCGGGAGCCCGGGGCGCCTGCGGGGCAGTTTGCGGCTGTGCCTGAGCCTGTTGTTGCTGGGCGGGCTGTTGTTGCTGCGCGTAGTTGGCCGGATTGGCGGGTTGCGCGGAATCGACCACGGGCGGCTGGTTGCCCACCTGCGCGGCCTGCGTCTGATCGCTCTCGACGGTGTTGCCACCGGCTTTCGGGAACACGCCCGTCACAGCGGCGGTAGCGGCGAGGGCGGCGACGATGACAGCGCCTGCCGCGGTCGCGACCAGCGGGTGAAGGCGGTTTTTTTGCGTGGGTTGCGTGTTGGGATTGTCCATGTATGACCTCCGTCTGGGCAGAGTCGACAGTTTTGTTGAACCTGAGTGTCCGACAATTCAAACGCGCGGGTGTTTCAACTTGTAACCATCTGCGCGAAGCCCAGCGCGAGCCGCGGCGCGTACCCGTATTGGAAGGGAAGTGGTGTCGGGCGTCTGCAAGGAAGCGACCGGGATGGACCGCGGATGGCGCCGCGCACGGCACGCAGCTTTTACCGATAGTTACAAACCATCGGATGCGCCCGGCGTTGCACCGGGCGCGGCGATTCTAAAAAAACGGTCAGTCTTCGCGACGCAGATGCGGGAAGAGAATGACGTCGCGGATGCTCGGACTGTCGGTGAGCAGCATCACGAGGCGGTCGATGCCGATGCCGCAGCCGCCCGTCGGGGGCATGCCGTATTCCAGCGCGCGGATGTAGTCCGCGTCGTAGAACATGGCTTCTTCGTCGCCGGCGTCTTTCTGTTCGACCTGCTTCTTGAAGCGCGCGGCCTGATCTTCAGGATCGTTCAGCTCCGAGAAGCCGTTGGCGATTTCGCGGCCCGTGATGAACAGTTCGAAGCGCTCGGTAATGCCTTCGACCTTGTCCGACGCGCGCGCAAGCGGCGACACTTCGATCGGGTAGTCGATGATGAACGTCGGCTCCCACAGCTGCGACTCGGCCGTTTCCTCGAAGAGCGCGAGTTGCAGCGCGCCGACGCCCGCATTCAGGAACTGCGGCTGCGAAGCATCGACGCCGAATTTCTTCAGCTCCGTGCGCAGGAACGCGCTGTCCGCGAGTTGCTCACCGGTGTATTGCGGCGCGAACTTCTGGATGGCCTGCGTGATCGTCAGGCGATGGAACGGCTTCGCGAGATCGAGTTCGCGGCCCTGATACGT
This sequence comes from Paraburkholderia sartisoli, assembly GCF_900107685.1. Classification (GTDB taxonomy): domain Bacteria; phylum Pseudomonadota; class Gammaproteobacteria; order Burkholderiales; family Burkholderiaceae; genus Paraburkholderia; species Paraburkholderia sartisoli. The sequence continues at coordinate 1,359,710 of NZ_FNRQ01000001.1, forward strand.
GATCGTTGCCGTGCCGAGCGAATCGATGGCGGTCTGACGGATCAGCTGTTCGGTGAAGTCCATCAGCCACGTGTAATCGGTGTACGCGGCGTAGAACTCCATCATCGTGAATTCCGGGTTGTGACGCGGCGAAACGCCTTCGTTCCGGAAATTGCGGTTGATCTCGAACACGCGCTCGAAGCCGCCGACGATCAGCCGCTTCAGATACAGCTCAGGCGCGATGCGCATGAACATCTGCATATCCAGCGCGTTGTGATGCGTGACGAACGGCTTGGCCGCCGCGCCACCCGGAATCGGATGCAGCATCGGCGTTTCGACTTCCATGAAGTTCGCGTCCGACATGAAACGGCGGATCGACGACACCGCTTTCGTGCGCGCGACGAACGTCTGGCGCGCTTCCGGCGTGACGATCAGGTCGACGTAGCGCTGGCGGTAACGCATTTCCTGGTCGGCGAGACCGTGGAACTTGTCCGGCAGCGGGCGCAGCGCCTTCGACAGCAGACGCAGTTCCGTGCAGCGCACCGACAGCTCGCCCTTGTTCGTGCGGAACAGCACGCCGCGTGCGGCGACGATGTCGCCGAGGTCCCACTTCTTGAACGCGTCGTAGGTTTGCTCGCCGACGTCGGCGGGCGTGATGAAGAACTGGATCTGTCCCGAGCCGTCCTGCACCGTCGCGAAGCTCGCCTTGCCCATCACGCGTTTGAGCATCATGCGGCCGGCGAGGGCGACCTGAAGCGGATTGGCTTCGAGCGTTTCCTTGTCGGTGCCGGTGTATTGCGATTGCAGGGCGGCGGCGTGATGCGTCGGACGGAAGTCGTTCGGATAGGCGACACCCTGTTCGCGCAGCGCGCGCAGCTTTTCGCGGCGCTCGGCGATGATCTGGTTGTCGTCGATCTCAGGAACGGCGGTCGTCGTCTGGGTCGGTTCGGTCATGATGGTTCGTATTCGGGGTGGTCGGATGAGGCTGACGGTGTGACTGCAAGGACGTCGGAAGCGCGGGCAGCAGGCACGGAAAACAGGTACGGCGATAAACCTGGCGACGGATCCGGTGGCAAAACCCGTCACCACCGGAAACGGCCGGAAACGACGCGGCGCGGCAGGTGTCGCCGCGCCGCGGGTGCTTACACGCCCTGTTTCAGGCTCGCGCTGATGAACGGGTCGAGGTCGCCGTCGAGCACGCTCTTGGTATTGCTGATTTCGACGTTGGTGCGCAGGTCCTTGATACGGCTGTTGTCGAGCACGTACGAACGGATCTGGTGCCCCCAGCCCACATCGGTCTTGCCCGCTTCGAGCTTGTCCTGCTCGGCCTGGCGCTTGCGGATTTCCGCTTCGTACAGACGCGATTTCAGCATCGCCATTGCTTCGGCGCGGTTGCGGTGCTGCGAGCGGTCGTTCTGGCACTGCACGACGATACCCGACGGCATGTGCGTGATCCGCACCGCGGAGTCGGTCTTGTTGATGTGCTGGCCGCCCGCGCCGGACGCGCGGTACGTGTCGATGCGCAGATCGGCCGGATTGATGTCCACTTCGATCGAATCGTCGACTTCCGGATACACGAACACCGACGTGAACGACGTGTGACGTCCGCCCGACGAATCGAACGGCGACTTGCGCACGAGGCGGTGTACGCCGGTTTCGGTGCGCAGGAAGCCGTACGCGTATTCGCCCTCGATCTTGATCGTCGCGTTCTTGATGCCGGCGACGTCGCCTTCGGATTCTTCGAGCACTTCGGTCTTGAAGCCCTTGCGCTCGCAGTAGCGCAGGTACTGGCGCAGCAGCATCGCGGCCCAGTCGCACGCTTCCGTGCCGCCGGCGCCTGCCTGGATGTCGAGGAACGCGTTGTTCGGATCGGCCGGGTTCGAGAACATCCGGCGAAATTCCATGTCGGCCACGCGCTGTTCGATCGCGCTCGCGTCGGTTTCGCAGGAGACGAGCGTTTCTTCGTCGTCTTCCTCGCGCGCCATGTCGAAGAGATCCTGCGTATCGCGCAGGTCGGCGTCGAGCGTCGTCAGTTTGCCGACGACGTCATCGAGCAGTTTCTTTTCCCGGCCGAGCGCCTGGGCGTGCTTCGAGTCGTTCCAGACGTCGGGATCTTCGAGTTCCCGGTTGACTTCGATCAGGCGACGTGACTTGTCGTCGTAGTCAAAGATACCCCCGTAGCTCGCCCGCGCGATGGCGCAGGTCTGCCAGAGAGGCTTCGATCGCGTTGAGACGTTCCGCTTCCATGTCGATCTTGTGTGGCTTCGTAAAAAGGGGAAATTATAGCCGATTGGCGCCCCCCGCCGGACGCCGATACGCGATCCGGCACGGGTTTTCGGGCGCTTTTCACGCAGCCTGGGCCGCTTTTGCGGCTTGCGGCAGCAAAACGTCGCGCGTCGCTACCGCGCGTCGCCGGCCGCGTGTTCGACAATCAGCTGGACGCGCGACACGCCGTTCCACGTGTCGCTCGCGAGGCGATAGGCGAGCGTCGTGCGGGCAGGCAGCGTGTCGGTATGGTTGAACCAGATCGCGTTGAAGCGCTGCCGGCCGCGCAGAAGCTGCAGCTTCAGATGCTTGTCCTTCACGAGCGCCTGCGAAGCCACGTCGAATTCGCCCGAGAAAACGGGCGCCGGAAAGCCTTGCCCCCAGACCGCGGCGTCGATCATCTCGACGAATTGCGGCGTGAAGTACGCGTCTTCCAGGTCGCCGTCGGTTTCGACCACGCGGGCGAGCGCGTTCTCGCTCAGCCACTCCCGGCCGACGGCTTCGAACGCCGCGGTGAAGCGCGGCAGGTCGGCGGTGGCGAGCGTGAGGCCCGCGGCCATCGCGTGACCGCCGAACTTGCTGATGAGCCCGGGCTCGCGCTTCGAGACCAGATCGAGGGCGTCGCGCAGATGAAAGCCCGGAATCGAGCGCCCCGAGCCCTTGACGAGCGTGCCGCTGCCGTCGGCGAGCGCGAACGTACACGACGGCCGGTGGAATTTTTCCTTCAGCCGGCCCGCGACGATGCCGATCACGCCCTGATGCCACGTCTCGTTGAAGAGCGTGATCGTGGTCGAACCGGCCGGATCGATCGCGGACAGGTCGGCGAGCGCCTGCTGCTGCATGCCCGCTTCGATTTCGCGTCGTTCGCGGTTCATCGTGTCGAGCTGCTGCGCGAGTTCCCACGCGCGGCCGACGTCGTCGGTGGTCAGGCACTCGATGCCGAGCGACATGTCCGAAAGCCGGCCCGCCGCGTTCAGGCGCGGGCCGAGCGCGAAGCCGAGATCGAAGCCCGACGCGGCACGCGCGTCGCGCGCGGCGGCGCGAAAGAGCGCCGCGATCCCCGGCTGCATCCGGCCCTTGCGGATGCGCTGCAAACCCTGCGCGACGAGCACGCGATTGTTGCCGTCGAGCTTCACGACATCGGCGACCGTGCCGAGCGCGACGAGATCGAGCAGGCCATCGAGACGCGGCTCCGCACGCGCGTCGCCGAACGCGCCGCGGCGCCGCAGTTCCGCGCGCAGCGCGAGCAGCACGTAAAACATCACGCCGACGCCCGCGATGCACTTGCTCGGGAACGTGCAGCCCGGCTGGTTCGGATTGACGATGGCGCGCGCGGCGGGCAGCGCGTCGCCGGGCAGATGGTGGTCGGTGACGAGCACCTCGATGCCGAGCGCATTCGCGGCTTCCACGCCGTCGACGCTCGCGATGCCGTTGTCGACCGTGATCAGCAGATCGGGCTTGCGCGTCGCGGCGAGCGCGACGATTTCGGGCGTCAGGCCGTAGCCATATTCGAAGCGGTTCGGCACCAGATAGTCGATCTGCGCGCCGAACATCCGCAGGCCGCGCACGGCGACGGCGCAGGCTGTCGCGCCATCGCAGTCGTAGTCGGCGACGACGAGCATGCGGCGCTTGCCTTCGATCGAATCCGCGAGCAGGGCGGCCGCGTCTTCGCAGCCTTTCAGCGCGGCGGGGGGCACGAGTCGCGCGAGGCCGGTTTCGATCTCGTCGGGCATGCACACGCCGCGCGCCGCATAGAGGCGCGCGAGAACGGGATGCAGGCCGTGGCGGATCAGCGCTTCGGCATCGGCGGGGGAACAGGCGCGCGTAACGATTCGGGTCATGCGGTCAGGCCGGAAGAAGGACGGTGGATCATTCGATGAAGAGCGAGGCGAACACGCGCCGTCGCCAGAATTTGCGCAGGTCGCCGCGGGTCACCGTGAGCGTCACCGAGCCGGTGTCGCCGCACAGCGTCAAACCGAGTTCGCCGAGTGCGCCCGATTGCAGCGCGCCGAGCGCGGGTGCGAGCCAGTCGGCTTCGAGCGCGGCGAACGCCTGGTTCCAGCGTGCCCAGTCCTGCTCGACGTACGGCGCGGAGAACGGATCGATTTCCACCAGCGTGTCGCCTTCGCCTTCGGGCGAGGTCGCGGCAAGCGCCGCGTACGACGCTGGCGGTGCCCCGGTTTTCACGCCCGCGGACAGCGCGAGACCACGCGTCGCGGCGGCGTTCGACATGACACGCGTGAACGGGCTCGTCACCGGCTGCGCCACGCCCTGCGCGTGGAACCAGATCGAGTTCACCGTCGGCAGGCCGCGCGCCTCGCGCGCCTCGTTGACCGGATGCTCGAACCACGCCATCTGCACTTCGTTCTGGAGCTTCATCCACGCCCGCGAACGCTCGCCCGTATGCGCCTCGTGCGGCAGCCAGATTTCGATGTTGCGGCCGCTCGCGCGCAGCGGCGAAGCGCCCGCGAGCGAGCCGAAGCCGTCGCTCGACAGATACCAGCGCGACGGCTTCGGCGCCTCGATGCGCACGCCCAGTTCCTCGATCAGCGGCCGCGCGACGGCGAGCAGCGTGGCGGCCTCGTCGTCCTGGAGGTCGAGCGCATGGGGATCGATCAGCACGAGGTGGTCGTGCGCGATCCGCACGTGGACGGGCTGGACGCAGGCCCACGTCGCCTCGCCGGGCTCGCCGCCGTCGGCGCGCAGCATGTAAGGCGCGAGCGGCGCCTCTTCGGCGGCCGGCTGCGTGGGCGACACGGCGCCGAACTGCCGCGCGACCCAGCGTTCGTGCGGCAGGGTGCGTTGGAAATCCTCGCCGATCACACGCTCGACGAGCGTCGCGCGGGCGACGAGCCTCTCCAGCGCGGGAATGGCCAGGTTGTACAGCGCGGTGGAGGCGTCGGCGGCCGAGGGCAGCGCGAAGGGCAGGAGGAGCTGGAGACGGGTGACGTGCATGATGCCGGGCATTGTATGGCGAAAATCCCATGCTCTGTAGCGGGGGCTGTGCAAACATACAGTAGCGTGCAGAAATACACACAAATACACAAATTTATTGATGTATTCTGATATGGTGTGTATATTTACACACAGGCATGCGGGGGCCGGATGAATTCATCGAAGCTGATCCGGATGCTCGAAAAAGATGGATGGTATGAAGTACGCGTCACGGGTAGCCATCATCACTTTAAACATGCCGAAAAGAAGGGCCTTGTGACGGTCCCGCACCCGAAGAAGGATCTTCCCCGGCTGGCACCGCGAAGAGCATCCTGAAGGCCGCCGGTCTGTGATGACCCGCGATTTGTCACCGGCCTGGATGCATTTGCAATTTGTGGAGGATCAGAAATGGATTTTCCCATCGCTGTCCATAAGGATGATGGGAGCGTCTACGGCGTGACCATTCCGGATATTCCGGGCGTCCACTCCTGGGGCGATACCATCGATGACGCAATCAGAAACGCGAAAGAGGCGATCGTCGGCCATGTTTCGACCCTGGTTGAACTAGGTGAGGATGTCGGTTTCACGTGTTCTACCGTGGAATATCTGGCTGGAAAGCCTGAGTATGCTGGCGCAATCTGGGCGCTGGTCGATGTTGACCTGTCCCGGCTTGATTCAAAGCCCGAACGAATCAACGTTAGTCTTCCGCGCTTTGTTTTGCACAAGATCGATGCTTACGTCGAGGCGCGGCACGAAACCCGGAGTGGTTTTCTGGCGCGTGCTGCCCTGGAGATGCTGGCACATGGCTGATCGGCCCTGAGGGAACTGCAATATCTGGAAATATCGAAGGCCTGCCTGTCCGGCAGGCCTTCTTTTATTGTGGATGTTCAGTGACGTTACAAACTTCTTTCTCCCGGTCCGTTCGGGACTCGCCCTCGCGGAGTTGCTGCGGAATGTATGGCAAACTTCGCGGTTAACTGGTCGATGACTGACCGGGCCGGCCGGCACGGCAAAAAGCAGCCGGCGGACCCCCTGGCGGAACCAAACGGCGGTGGCCGGGACCCAACGTTCACGGCATCGGGCCGCACCGAAGTGACTGAAGCGTCTGCATTGCCAGCACACGCTGAAAAGAAGTCGAAGCAACACAGAAAAGGATTCGCTTGAAATTTCCCTACGAGTGGCAGATTGGCTGGCGCTACACGCGCGCCGGCAAACGCACGACCGGCAACGGCTTCATCTCGTTCATCGCGCTCGTATCGATGTCGGGCATCGCGCTTGGCGTCGCGGCGCTGATCGTCGTGCTGTCGGTGATGAACGGCTTCCAGAAGGAAGTGCGCGACCGCATGCTGTCGGTGCTCGCGCACGTCGAAATCTTTTCGCCGACCGGCTCGATGCCCGACTGGCAGCTGACCGCCAAGGAAGCGCGGCGCAACAAGGAAGTAATCGGCGCCGCGCCCTACGTCGAGGCGCAGGCGCTGCTGACGCGCCAGGACGCCGTGAGCGGCGTCGCGCTGCGCGGCGTGGAGCCGACGCTCGAACCGGAAGTGTCGGACATCGGCAAGGACATGCGCTCCGGCAAGCTGACGGATCTGGTGCCGGGCGACTTCGGCATCGTGCTGGGCGCTGATCTCGCGACCAACCTCGGCGTGCGGACCGGTGACAAGATCACGCTCGTCGCGCCCGAGGGCACCATCACGCCGGCCGGCATGCTGCCGCGGCTGAAGCAGTTCACGGTGGTCGGCGTGTTCGAGTCGGGGCACTACGAATACGACAGCACGCTCGCGCTCATCAACATCCGCGATGCGCAGGTGCTGTTCCGGCTGCCCGCGCCGACGGGCGTGCGCCTGCGTCTGAAAGACATGCAGCGCGCGCCGCAGGTGGCGCATGAACTCGCGCGCACGCTCTCCGGCGACCTGTATATCCGCGACTGGACGCAGCAGAACAAGACCTGGTTCTCCGCCGTGCAGATCGAAAAACGCATGATGTTCATCATCCTCACGTTGATCATCGCGGTGGCGGCGTTCAATCTGGTGTCGTCGCTCGTGATGACGGTGACCAACAAGCAGGCCGACATCGCGATCCTGCGCACGCTCGGCGCGCAGCCCGGCTCGATCATGAAGATCTTCGTCGTGCAGGGCGTGACGATCGGCTTCATCGGCACGGCGACGGGCGTCGCGCTCGGCTGCCTGATCGCGTGGAGCATTCCGTGGCTCGTGCCGATGATCGAGCATGCGTTCGGCGTGCAGTTCCTGCCGCCGTCGGTGTATTTCATCAGCGAACTGCCGTCCGAACTGGTGCCAGGCGACGTGGTCCGCATCGGCCTGATCGCGTTCGGGCTGTCGGCGCTGGCGACGCTCTATCCGAGCTGGCGCGGCGCGAAGGTCCGTCCGGCGGAGGCGCTGCGTTATGAATGATCGTCCCGTCTCCCAGGTGATGTCCGATATGTCCGGCGAAAGCGCGCCGTATCCCTACGTGCTGGAAGCGTCCGGCATCTCGAAGGCCTTCGTGCAGGGTGGCCTCAACGTTCAGGTGCTGAACAACACGCAGCTTTCGGTGCGTCGCGGCGAGAAGCTCGCGATCGTCGGCGCGTCCGGTTCAGGCAAGAGCACGCTGCTGCACGTGCTCGGCGGCCTCGACGATCCGACGGCCGGTCAAGTTTCCGTGATGGGCAAGCCGTTCACGAAGCTCTCCGAGCGCGAACGCAACGACGTGCGCAATCGCGCGCTCGGTTTCGTCTATCAGTTTCACCATCTGCTGCCGGAGTTTTCCGCGCTCGATAACGTCGCGATGCCGCTGCGCATCCGTCGCATGACGACCGAAGCCGCGCGGCACGAGGCGCTTGCCGTGCTGGAGCGCGTCGGCATGGCGCATCGGGCGAAGCATCGTCCGGGCGAGCTGTCGGGTGGCGAGCGTCAGCGCGTCGCGATCGCGCGCGCGCTTGTCACGAAACCGGCGTGCGTGCTCGCCGACGAGCCCACCGGCAACCTCGACGGCGGCACCGCGGACACCGTGTTCAACCTGATGCTCGAACTCTCGCAGACAATGGAAACGAGCTTCGTGATCGTCACGCACGATCCCGATCTCGCGGCCCGCTGCGACCGGACGATGCGTCTGCGCGACGGCGTGCTGTACGAGGAGCCGTCGGTTCCCGTCTGACGCCACAGCACCGCGGCAATTTCCGCTGAAACACTGAACCGCTGGATCACTGAGCCACACACCGGGGCACGCGCATGTGGATCGACACGCACTGCCATCTCGACGCGTCGGAATTCGACGCGGACCGCGACGCGGTCGCTTCGGCGGCGCGTCGGGCGGGCGTGTCGCGCATCGTGATTCCGGGCGTCGCGCGCGAGAATTTCGCAAGGGTGCGTGAACTCGCACATCGTGTCGAAGGCGGCGCCTATGCGCTCGGCATTCATCCGCTCTTCACGCCGGGCGCGCGGGAATCCGATCTCGACGTGCTGCGGATGGAAATCGAAGCAAGTCTCGACGATCCGCTGTTCGTTGGCCTCGGTGAAATCGGTCTCGACTTTTTCGTGCCGGGCCTCGACGAGGAACGCCAGCAGTTCTTCTACACCGGTCAGCTAAAGCTCGCGCATGAATTCGATCTGCCGGTGATCTGCCATGTGCGCAAGTCGCAGGACCAGGTGCTGAAGGGTCTGCGGCGGCATGCGGTGCATCGCGGCATCGCGCACGCGTTCAATGGCAGCTTCCAGCAGGCGCAGGCATTCATCGATCACGGCATGCATCTTGGTTTTGGCGGCAACGTGACGTTCGAGCGCGCGTTGCAGATCCGTCGGCTCGCGCAGCAATTGCCGCTCGATGCGATCGTCGTCGAGACCGATGCGCCCGATATTTCTCCCTCCTGGCTGTACAAGGAACGCAACACGCCGGACCAGATTCCGCGCATCGGACGAAGCCTCGCCGAACAGCGCGGCATCAGCGAAACCGAGCTTGCCCTTGGCACAACGGCTAACGCTCATGTCGCGCTGCCGCGGCTCGCGCTTTCCTCTGCATAATTAACCCCGATGGTTCCCGCCGGGCGGATCATGCGCCCGGCGGGAGTGCGTCTGCCGCATGCGTCCGGCGTCAGTCGGGGAGGGCGCATGCGGGCAGTGTGGTGTGGATTCGCGTCAGGCGTGGTGTGGCTGCAGCAACAGGCCGTGTTGCCGGACTGGCGCGCGTGGTTGCTGCTTCTGCTGCTGGCGGGCAGTGCGGCTACGTGTATCGCCGGCATGCGTTTGCGTGGCGGGACGCTCCGTTTTCGACCGGCGATTGTGTGGTGCGCGGTATGGCTGCTGGCTGCGTGCGCCGGGTTCGGCTATGCAGCGTGGCGTGCCGAGATGCGGCTTGCCCGTTCGCTTCCCGTCGAGTGGGAAGGCCGCAATATCGTCGTGCAGGGCTACATCAAGGGGCTGCCCGTCGCGGATGCGCATGGCGCACGCTTTCTCCTCGCCGTCGAATCGAACGACGCGAATATCACGCGCTTCCCACGCACGATAGAACTGTCATGGATCGCGGAAGGCACACAGCCGCCCGCGCTCGAAGCAGGCGCGCGCTGGCGGCTGACGGTGCGTCTGAAGCGCGCGCACGGCAACGCGAACTTCGGCGTTCGGGATGCCGAGGCATCGCGGCTGGCGCGGGACATCCGCGCGACGGGTTATGTCACCGCATCAATGACCGCTGGGCGACTGACCGGTTCGGCCGGCGGCGTAGGCGTGGCGATCGACCGCTGGCGCGCCGCGGTGCGCGCGCGGATCGACGCGGCGCTGGCGGACGCGCCACACCGTGGCATTGTTATCGCGCTCGCGATTGGTGCGCAGGACGCCGTCAGTGCCGCCGACTGGCTTCTGATGCGCAACACCGGCACGAGCCACCTGGTGGCGATATCGGGATTGCATATCGGCTTCGTTGCAGGGCTGGCGGCATGGTTCGCGGGAGGCTTGTGGCGGCGCTCGTGCTTCATCGGACGCGACTGGCCGTTGTGGATACCGGCGCAGAAAATCTCGCTTGTCGCGGGCGCGCTGTTCGCGGCGGGTCACGCGGCGCTGGCGGGATTCAACGTGCCGGCGCAACGTGCGCTCTGGATGCTGGCCGTGGTTGCGCTGGCAACGATCAGCGGGCGCAGCCTCGCGCCTTCGCTCGTGCTGGCCTGGGCGCTTGGACTCGTGCTGCTACTCGATCCGTGGGCGATTGTGTCCGCTGGTTTCTGGCTCTCGTTCTGCGCGGTCGCGGCGATCCTGTTCGCGATGTCCGGACGGCTTCGCATGCACGACCACGAACGGCGCGATCCCGAACCGGATGCGACGCGTTTCGTGCGGTTGCGTAACGCCTGTCTGCGACGGTTGTCGAACCTGAAGGAGCGACTTGTCGGCAGCGCTCATGTGCAGTTCGCCGTCACGATCGCGCTCGCGCCGCTCACGGTTTACTGGTTCGCGCAGATTCCGCTGGTTGGGCCCGTGGCCAATGCATTCGCCATTCCATGGGTCAGCGTGTTCGTGACGCCGGCCGTGCTCGCGGGCGTCGCGTTGCCCGGGCCGCTCGATGTGTGGGCGTTTCGCGGCGCGCATGCGTTGCTCGATGTGCTCATCGGTGGAATGCAGACGATGGCCGGTTTGCCGTGGGCGCTCCTGAGGCTCCCGCAGCCGGGCGCGTGGCCGCTGGCCGCGGCGGCTGTCGGCGTCGCATGGTGTCTCGCGCCACGCGGCTGGCCGTTGCGCTGGGCCGCGCCGTTGACGTGGCTTCCGTTGCTGTTGCCGCCGCCATCGGGTCCGCCGTCCGGCGCGTTCCGGCTCACCGCGCTCGATATCGGGCAGGGTTCGTCGATCCTGATCGAAACCGCGCATCACACGTTGCTCTTCGACGCCGGACCCGGGCCGGAATCGACGCACGCAGGCGAGCGGGTGGTCGTGCCATATCTGTATGCGAACGGTGTGAACGCGCTCGATACGCTGATGATCAGTCACGCGGATTCGGACCACTCGGGCGGAGCGCCTGCGGTGCTGGCCGGCATCGAGGTGCGTCAGCTGCTGGCCGCGCTGGCGCCGTCCAATCCGCTCTGGGCCGCCGCCCGCGAGGTCCGCGCCGACGCCGTGCCCTGCGCGGCGGGCCAGCACTGGCGCTGGGACGGCGTCGACTTCGCCGTCCTCTGGCCGGATGCGGGCCCGTTGCAGGGCAAGCCGAACGCGCATTGCTGCGTGCTGCGCGTGAGCGCGACGGGCGCTGGCGCGGATTCCGGAGAGACCGGTTTCTCGGGACAGGCGCGTGAGCCGCATCCGTCGTTTACTGCGTTGCTGGCTGCCGATATCGAGGCGTCCGTCGAGCGCGTGCTGCTTCAACGCGATCCCGAAGCGCTACGCGCCGAGGTACTGGTCGTGCCGCATCATGGCAGCAAGACATCGTCGACCGAGCCGTTCCTCGACTCGGTCGATCCGCTTGTGGCGGTATTTCAGGTAGGCTATCGCAACCGTTTTCACCATCCGCATCCGGGCGTCTTTTCGCGGTATCTGGCGCGCCACATCGAACTGACGCGCAGCGATACCGACGGCGCGGTGCGTATCGCAACCACGGGGCCGGCGCTGTCGCTCGAACGGTATCGCGAGACGCACCGGCGCTACTGGATGGATCGATGACCGGCGGCTCTTTCCCCGGAACGTCGCAAACGCGTCGCACGGGCAGCACAATCAACACGGACAGTGGCCGCGGCAAACCGCGGCGCTTCCCGGCAAAAGCAAAAACAGGAGATGACGCCGCTTGAAAGACATCATCCACTTCTCGCACGCAAACGGGTTTCCGGCATCGACGTACCGCACGATCTTCGCCGAACTCGCGGACGACTACGAACTGCGCTTTATCGAGCGCATCGGCCACGACGCGCGCTTTCCGGTGACGCAGGACTGGCCGCATCTCGTCGAGGAACTGCTCGCCGATATCGGCCGGCGCGATGAGCGGCCGGTGTGGCTCGTCGGCCATTCGCTCGGCGGCTATCTGTCGATGATGGCCGCGCTGAAAAAGCCGCAATGGGTGAAGGGCGTCGTGATGCTCGATTCGCCGGTGATCGCCGGGTGGCGCAGCAGCATGCTACGCGTGTCGCAATGGACGGGGCTCGACGAGAAACTCTCCCCCGCCGCCGCGACGCGCGCGCGCCGCACGCACTGGGCAAGCCGCGACGAGGCGTGGCGGCACTTTCATTCGAAGCCCGCGTTCGCGCGCTGGGACGAGCGCATGCTCTCCGATTACGTCGACTTCGGCATTCCGCAAACCGCCGTCGATGGCGGCCGCACGCTCGCGTTCGATCGTCGCACCGAATATCTGATCTACCGGACCCTGCCGCATACGCTCGGCGCGCGGCTCGCGCACGGCGCGCCGGTGCCGGCCGGTTTCATCGCGGGTACGCATTCGCGGGAGATTCGCCAGGTCGGTCTCGATGCAACCCGCCGGGCGACTGGCGAGCATCTCGAATGGATCGAGGGCAGCCATCTCTACCCGATGGAAAGGCCGCTCGAAACCGCCCGCGCGCTGCAGCGGATGCTGCACGAACTGGCGCGCGGCGCATGAGCGTCGCATCACGCTGACGGCAACGTTCGGGCGCCCCGTATCCCAACCTGTGCGAGCGGGGTGGGCGGCGACGGGGCGCAACGGAAAACGATGCGGGATTGATGCCGCGTCGGCGCATATTGCTGGGTTGGGGCCCTGCTTTACGGTATAATCCGTTTTTCCCGCGAGCATCCAGCGATGACCAAATATGTTTTCGTCACCGGCGGCGTAGTTTCTTCCCTCGGCAAGGGTATTGCCGCCGCTTCCCTCGCCGCGATCCTCGAATCGCGCGGTCTCAAAGTCACCCTCCTCAAGCTCGATCCCTACATCAATGTCGACCCCGGCACGATGAGCCCGTTTCAGCACGGCGAAGTGTTCGTGACGGAAGACGGAGCGGAGACGGACCTCGACCTCGGCCACTACGAGCGCTTCATCAGCACGAAGATGCGCAAGGCCAACAACTTCACGACGGGCCAGATCTACGAATCGGTGATCCGCAAGGAACGCCGCGGCGACTATCTCGGCAAGACCGTGCAGGTCATCCCGCACATCACGAATGAAATCCAGGCGTTCGTCGAACGCGGCGCGGCGTCCGCGACGTGCGGCGAGCCGGACGTCGCGATCGTCGAAGTGGGCGGCACCGTGGGCGACATCGAATCGCTGCCGTTCCTCGAAGCCGCGCGTCAGATGAGCCTGCGCCTCGGTCGCAACAGCGCATGCTTCGTGCATCTGACGCTGGTGCCCTGGGTCGCCACGGCCGGTGAGCTGAAAACCAAGCCGACGCAGCACAGCGTGCAGAAGCTGCGCGAAATCGGTATTTCGCCGCACGTGCTGCTGTGCCGCGCCGACCGCCCGATCCCGGACGACGAGCGCGCGAAGATCTCGATGTTCTCCAACGTGCCCGAAGACGCGGTGATCTCCGTGTGGGACGCCGACAGCATCTACAAGATTCCGCAGATGCTGCACGACCAGGGCATGGACGAGATCGTCTGCGACGAGCTGAAGCTCACGCCGAAGCCGGCCGATCTGTCGATGTGGTCGGATCTCGTCGAAAAGCTCGAACATCCGAAGCACGAAGTCACGATCGGCATGGTCGGCAAGTACGTCGATCTGACGGAATCGTACAAGTCGCTGATCGAAGCGCTGCGCCATGCGTCGATCCACACGTCGACCAAAGTCAACATCGAGTACATCGATTCGGAAGAAGTCGAAGCCGACGGTGTCGACAGCCTCAAGCATCTCGACGCGGTGCTCGTGCCGGGCGGCTTCGGCCGTCGTGGCACCGAAGGCAAGATCAAGGCGATCCGCTACGCGCGCGAAGCGAAGGTGCCGTACCTCGGCATCTGCCTCGGCATGCAGCTGGCCGTGATCGAATTCGCGCGTGACGTGGTCGGCCTGAAGGGGGCGAACAGCACCGAATTCGACCAGGCGACGGAGAACCGCGTGGTCGCGCTGATCACCGAGTGGTACGACCGCGATGGCAAGGTCGAGAAGCGCGACGAAGAGTCGGATCTCGGCGGCACGATGCGCCTCGGTTCGCAACGTTGCCCGATCACGCCGGGCACGATGGCCTCGGAAATCTACGGCAAGGACGTGAACGAACGTCACCGTCACCGTTATGAAGTCAATAACCGCTTCGTACCCCAGCTCGAAGCCGGCGGCCTTATCATCAGCGCCCGTACTCCGAGCGAGGATCTGCCGGAAATGATGGAACTGCCGCGCGACATGCACCCGTGGTTCGTCGGCGTTCAGTTCCACCCGGAATTCACGTCCACGCCGCGTGACGGCCATCCGCTCTTCAAGTCATTCGTCGAAGCCGCGCTCGTGCATCATCTGGCGGGCGTCGAGGAGAAAGCATGAAACTGGGCGACTTCGAAATCGGCCTCGACAAGCCGTTTTTCCTGATCGCGGGCACCTGTGTCGTCGAATCCGAACAGATGACGATCGACACCGCCGGCCGCCTCAAGGAAATCTGCGCGAAGCTGAAGATTCCGTTCATCTACAAATCGTCGTACGACAAGGCCAATCGCAGCAGCGGCAAGTCGTTCCGCGGTCTGGGCATGGACGAAGGCCTGCGCATCCTGTCCGAAGTGAAGAAGCAGCTCGGCCTGCCGGTGCTGACCGACGTCCACAGCGAACACGAAATCGAGCAGGTCGCCTCGGTGGTCGACGTGCTGCAGACGCCGGCGTTCCTGTGCCGTCAGACCGATTTCATCCACGCGTGCGCGCGTTCGGGCAAGCCGGTCAACATCAAGAAAGGCCAGTTTCTCGCGCCGCACGACATGAAGAACGTGATCGACAAGGCACGCGACGCCGCACGCGAAGCCGGTCTGTCGGAAGACCGCTTCATGGCCTGCGAGCGCGGCGTGTCGTTTGGTTATAACAACCTCGTGTCCGACATGCGCTCGCTCGCGATCATGCGCGAAACCAACGCGCCGGTCGTGTTCGATGCCACGCACTCGGTGCAGTTGCCAGGCGGGCAGGGCACGAGCTCGGGCGGCCAACGCGAATTCGTGCCGGTGCTCGCGCGCGCCGCCGTGGCGACGGGCGTCGCCGGTCTCTTCATGGAAACGCACCCGAATCCGGCACAGGCGAAGTCGGACGGCCCGAACGCCGTGCCGCTGCATCGCATGGCCGATCTGCTCGAGACGCTGCTCACGCTCGATCAGGCGGTCAAGCGTGCGCCGTTCCTCGAAAGCGATTTCAACTGATGCAGGTGGTCGCAGCGTGTCAGCCGGCGCGTTGCGGACAGGTCGAATGGTTGTCGAAAGCATCCGGGCGCGAGCGGATTTTCTGCGCGCTGGATGCAGTTTCACCGTAAGAATCCAACGTCATTTCTTGAGGAAACCATGAGTGCTATCGTAGATATCATCGGTCGCGAGATTCTCGATTCGCGAGGCAACCCCACCGTCGAATGCGACGTGTTGCTCGAATCGGGCACGATGGGCCGCGCGGCTGTGCCGTCGGGTGCATCGACGGGTTCGCGCGAGGCCATCGAGCTGCGCGACGGCGAAACCGGCCGTTACGGCGGCAAGGGCGTGCTGAAGGCAGTCGAGCACATCAACACCGAAATCTCCGAAGCGATCATGGGCCTCGACGCATCGGAACAGGCGTTCCTCGACAAGACGCTGCTCGAGCTCGACGGCACCGACAACAAGTCGCGCCTTGGCGCGAACGCGATGCTGGCTGTTTCGATGGCCGTCGCGAAGGCGGCCGCTGAAGAAGCCGGCCTGCCGCTCTACCGCTACTTCGGCGGCTCGGGCGCGATGCAACTGCCGGTGCCGATGATGAACATCGTCAACGGCGGCGCGCACGCCAACAACAGCCTGGACATCCAGGAATTCATGATCGTGCCGGTGAGCCAGCCGACGTTCCGCGAAGCGCTGCGCTGCGGCGCCGAAGTGTTCCACGCACTCAAGAAGATCCTGAGCGACCGCGGCATGAGCACGGCCGTCGGCGACGAAGGCGGCTTCGCGCCGAACTTCGGCAGCAACGACGAATGCCTGTCGACGATCCTGCAGGCCATCGAAAAGGCCGGCTACCGCGCGGGCGAAGACGTGCTGCTCGCGCTCGACTGCGCGGCGAGCGAGTTCTACCACGACGGCAAGTACCAGCTGGCCGGTGAAGGCCTGCAACTGTCGTCGACGGAATTCGCCGACTACCTCGCGACGCTCGCCGACAAGTTCCCGATCGTCTCGATCGAAGACGGCATGCATGAAAGCGACTGGGAAGGCTGGAAGATCCTGACCGAAAAGCTGGGCAAGAAGATCCAGCTGGTCGGCGACGATCTGTTCGTGACGAACACGCGCATCCTGAAGGAAGGCATCGAGAAGGGCATCGCGAACTCGATCCTGATCAAGATCAACCAGATCGGCACGCTGACAGAAACGTTCGCCGCCATCGAAATGGCGAAGCGCGCTGGCTACACGGCGGTGATCTCGCACCGTTCGGGCGAAACCGAAGACTCGACGATCGCCGATATCGCGGTGGGCCTGAACGCCGGTCAGATCAAGACGGGTTCGCTGTCGCGCTCGGACCGCATCTCGAAGTACAACCAGCTGCTGCGTATCGAGGAAGATCTCGGCGATATCGCCAGCTATCCGGGCAAGTCGGCGTTTTACAATCTGCGCTAACCGCGCGCCGATTGTGTACTGAGCGCGAATTCGACCTTTGAACTGGTCATACTTCGTTTCTGGATCGACCCGCCGCCCTGCGTATAGCGCAGGGCGGCGCGTATTATTTGTGCTCACTTCATGCGGCTTGTCACTGTCGTTTTGATCGTCCTGCTGGCGCTGATCCAGTACCCGCTCTGGTGGGGACATGGTGGCTGGTTGCGCGTGCACGAATTGCAGGAGCAGCTTGCGCTCCAGCAAAAGAAGAACGCCGACGCGAAGTTGCGCAATGAGCGTATCGATGGCGAGGTACACGATTTGCAGGGCGGCACGGCCGCCATCGAGGAGCGCGCGCGTTACGAAATGGGCATGGTGAAGGACGGCGAAGTGTTCGTGCAGTTCGTTTCGCCGAACGCACCGCTGCCGACGTCGAATCCGTCGTCGGTCACGACGTCGACGCGCGGCGAGGTGTCGGCGGCGCCGTTGCACGTGGTGCCGAATCCGGAGCCACGCGCGAAGCCGGAGAAAAAGCACGGCGCGAAGAAGGATTCAAAGGCGGATCAAAAGCGGAAGCATGCGGGTTAGGCGGCGCCGGGCATCGTTGCCGCGGAAAGCGCCTTGAAGAGGGTTCGGCAACAGGCGTTGCCAGCGCTTCGCACATGCAGAAAGCCGCCCGATGGGCGGCTTTTTTTTCGGCTTTTTTCCGGGTTATGGGTGGTGATCCGCGCGCATAAAGCGCATCAGCCGGGCAAACGTCACCAGCCCCAGCCGAAACCGACACCTGTGCCCCAACCTGGTCCCCAGCCACCGCCGTAATAGCTGCCATAGACGCTGACCGGTGGCGTGTAATACCGCGCCCACGCCTGAGCTGCGGCTTCCGCGGCCATCGACTGGTTTTGCTCCGCGAGCACCTGCCGGTCGATTGCGTCGTAACGTGCGCGTTCTTCAGGTGTCAACGGCTGCGCCGTCGCCGGAATGCCGGACTGGTCGGCCGGCAGGCGGCTGTAAATTGGCGAAGGGCCGGGCGGGTCCATGACGCAGCCCGTCAACGCAGCACTGCCCGTCGCGACGGACAGCGTCAGAAGAATGGGTATGGAACGGGAACGACGCAGCGAGGTTTTCATGTCAGTCTCCATCGGCGAGACGCCCTGACCCGGTTGCGTGGGAGGGGCGTCGCCAATGTTCGATACCTGTTCGGCGCAATGCCGACATTCACCACACGCCGCCCGTGTTGAGCGCAACAGCAACAACGGGCAACGCGCTCCAGCTCAAACAACCCGCGACGTAGCGTTTAATGGCGTTGACCTGTCGCAGGCGTCACTCCTTCTGAGAGCCCGCTCACAAGGAAAAGTTGCGCCACGTCGACCGGGTCGAATTCGTACCGCTGGTTGCAGAATTCGCAGTGAATTTCGACGTGTCCGCGTTCTTCGAGCACGCTGTCCACTTCCTCGCGACCGAGCATTTTCAGCATCGCGCCGACCTTGCCACGCGAGCAGCTGCATTCGAAGCGCGCCGGCGTCGGTGCGAAGTGCTGAACGTTTTCCTGCCAGAAGAGGCGACGGAACACCGTTTCCGGCTCTTCCTTCAGCAGTTCGTCGTTCGACAGCGTGCCGCCGAGCGTGCAGACGCGCTCCCACGTATCCGCATCGAGTTCGCCTGGATGCGGCACGATGCCGCCGTCGCCCGGCAGTTTCTGCAACAGCATGCCGACGGCACGCTCGGAATCCGCCGCGAGCCACAGACGCGTATCAAGCTGTTCAGAGTGGTGCATGTAATGTTCGAGCACTTCGGCCATCGAGTTCAACGGGCCGTCCACGCCGTTGAGTGGCACGATACTCTGGTACGGCTGCTGGCCAGGCTGCTTTTCGCGCGGGTCGAGCGTGATCACGCAGCGGCCGTTGCCGTTGGCGTTCAGCAGTTCGGTGAGCGAGGTGTCGTCGCTGATCGTGCTGGCGACTTCGCCCGAAAACTTGGCCGTGGCGCGCATCGACAGATCCGAGCTGCATTGCACGACCAGCATCTTGACCGGGCCGTCGCCAAAAATCTGCATGACGAGCGTGCCGTCGAATTTCAGGTTCGCCGACAGCAGCGCGCACGCCGCCATCATTTCGCCGAGCACGTTGCGCACGGGCGCCGGGTAATCGCGACGCGTCAACACTTCCCGCCACGTGTTTCGCAGCGAAACGATCTCGCCGCGTACCGGCGCCGCGCTGAACATGAATTTTTGCAACTGGTCGTTCACAACTTTTCCTCGGTCGAATGGCGCTCGTTCTGTCAATGCGCCTGCGCGCCGTGTACTCCGGCCGTCAGCCGACGCGCACGAGCTGCGCCTTGAAATAATCCCTGCGTTCCACGTAGCTTTGCGCGGCGCGTCGCAGGTTCGCGATGTCCGCTTCCGTCAGTTCGCGCACGACCTTCGCCGGTGCGCCCAGAATCAGCGAATTATCGGGAAAGACCTTGCCCTCGGTCACGACGGCGCCGGCGCCAACCAGACAGTTGCGGCCGATGACCGCTCCATTCAAGACCACCGCCTGAATTCCGATCAGCGCACCTTCCTTGATCGTGCAGCCGTGCAGCATCACCTGGTGGCCGACCGTGACGTTGTTTTCGATCGTCATCGGGAAACCCGGATCGGTGTGGAGCACCGCGTTTTCCTGAATGTTGCTGCCCGCGCCGATCGAAATCGGGTCGTTGTCACCGCGGATCGTGGCGCCGAACCAGACGCTCGCGTTTTCGTCGATGGCGACCTTGCCGATGATGGTCGCCGTATCGGCGATGAACACGCTCTCGTGGATGGTCGGGGCCGCATCGCCCAGTTTGTAGATTGCCACAGGGTCTCCTCTGCATCGGGCGCCGCGCCCGGACGTGGGGCGCGACGACAGCGCGACAGGCGCGCTTCATGGTCGAATCGCGTATTGTAAACGGTTGCGCACCAGACGCGCCTCGCCGCGTCTCGTTCCCGTCAGACGGTTTGCCGACGTTTCGTCACGTGCGCCGCCGTGCGGCCCGTATGTTTTCACGCGTTTTATCTTGCGTTGCTCATGAATCCAGCTGTTTCTTCTTCGTCGCCCGCTTCGCCGTTGCCACTGGACGCGTGCATGCGCGGCGAGGCCCTCGGCGTGCTGCGCGAGCGCGATCCGGTAACGAAAGCCGCGGCGACCCGTGATCTCTACGCGCGTGCCTGCGAAGGCCTTCTGCATTGCAGCCCCGAGCGGTCGCTCGATGAACCGGCTGGTTTGCCGGGCCGGCCGGAGCGGCCCGAACTGGTGGGCCCGCGCGGGCTCGGACGGCGCAGCATGCAGTCGCCGCAAGGGCGTGCGGTGTTGCTGCACGCGCTCGCGCATATCGAGTTCAACGCGATCAACCTGGCGCTCGACGCGGTCTGGCGCTTTGCCGGAATGCCGGCCGTGTTTTATCTCGACTGGTTGAAAGTGGCGTCGGAAGAAGCGCACCATTTCTCGCTACTGAGCGCGCGGCTGGCGGATTTTGGCCACGTCTACGGCGATTTTCCCGCGCACGATGGCCTGTGGGACATGTGCGAGCGAACCCGGGGCGACGTGCTTGCCCGCATGGCGCTCGTGCCGCGCACGCTGGAGGCGCGCGGGCTGGATGCGTCGCCGCCGATTCGCGCGCGCCTGCAGCAGGCGGGCGACCATGAGTCGGCCGCCATTCTCGACGTGATCCTGCGCGACGAAATCGACCACGTCCTGACCGGCAACCACTGGTTCCGGTATCTGTGCGATCAGGCGGCGCTTGATCCGCACCCAACTTACACACGTCTCGCCGCGCAATATCACGCGCCCCGGCTGCGCGGGCCGTTCAACTTCGAAGCGCGGCGTGACGCCGGTTTCGACGAAGCCGAACTCGCGGCGCTGGCTGGACTGGAAGCGGGGCAGGCGCCTGCTGCGGGCGAGGCGCATCAGGAAAGCACCGACGCGCCGGATGTCAAACCGACTCCACCAGCCTCGATGACATAAACGCCTGCTCCCATGTCCTGGCACGGCTGTAGTGCAATTGACTGCACAGCGAGGCATCGGCTGTATCCGTACGCGGTAGTGAAAAGCGTCGCATCGACTCGCTGCCATCGCGATGCAAGCCCGTCTTTGTCGCCGCTTCGATGTACTGCAAGACTGCCGTGTGTACCCACTATCTCGTTATAATCGAACGATCATTCTTTTTTGGAAATCGTCCATGAATACCTCCCGATCCGAATTCGTCCCGGTGCGTGGTGTGCGCCTGCACGTGCGACGTTGGGGCAACCCGGATGCGCCCACGCTTTTCATGTTGCATGGCTGGATGGACGTCGCCGCGTCGTTCCAGTTCGTCGTCGACGCGCTGGGCGGCGAGTGGCAGGTGATCGCACCCGATGCGCGCGGCTTCGGTCTTTCTGACTGGCCGGTGGCGGCGCATGGCGGCGGCAACTACTGGTTTCAGGAATACGTGTCGGACCTCGACGCGCTGCTCGACCATTACGCGCCGTCCGGCGAGGTCAATCTGGTCGGGCACAGCATGGGTGCGAACGTCGTTTGTCTCTATGCCGGCGCGCGGCCGGAGCGCGTGCGCCGCGTGGTGGATCTCGAAGGCTTCGGGCTCGGCGCATCGCGCGCGGAGCAATGGCCGCGCCGGCTGAAAACCTGGCTCGACGAGCTGAAAGAGCCGCCGACGCTGAAAAGCTACGCGTCGCTCGACGAAGTCGCGGCGCGGCTGATCCGCACGAATGCGCGTCTCGATCCGCAGCGGGCGCGTTTTCTGGCGCGGCACTGGTCGAAACAGGGTGAGGACGGCCGTTTCACGCTGCTCGCCGACCCGGCGCACAAGATGCGCGGTCCGCTGCTGTATCGCCTCGACGAAGTGATGGCCGTCTGGCGCAACGTGCGGGCGAAGGTGCTGCACGTCGAGGCGGCAGGCTCGCCGACGCTCGCGTCCATTGCCGGCGAAACCCCGCTCAGCGAGTTCAAGGCGCGCTTCCAGGCGTTTCCGGACTGGCGCGAGAAGATCATCGACGATGCCGGTCACATGGTGCATCACGACCAGCCGGAGCAGGTCGCCGCACTGATCGAGGCATTTTGCGCATAAATTTTTGCGCATAACGTCGGCGGCCGGAGGATTGGTGCGACGGACTACCGCATTGCAGTAAAATGGTTGCTGAATCTTTATAAGACAATGATGAACGCCGATCTGCACTGCCATTCCACGGTTTCCGACGGCCAGTTCGCGCCGGCCGAGGTCGCGCGCCGCGCGCATGCGGGCGGCGTGACGCTGTGGGCGCTGACCGACCACGACGAAGTGGGCGGTCAGGCGGAAGCGCGTGCGGCGGCGACGGCGCTTGGCATGCGTTACCTGGGCGGCGTCGAAATTTCGGTCACCTGGGCGTCGCGGACAGTCCATATCGTCGGCCTGAACGTCGATCCGGAAAACACGACGCTCGTCGAAGGCCTCGCGCGCACGCGCAACGGCCGCGCGGCGCGGGCCGTGGCCATCGGCGAACAGCTCGCCACGCTCGGTATCCCGGACGCGTACGCGGGCGC
Source organism: Paraburkholderia sartisoli (assembly GCF_900107685.1). GTDB lineage: Bacteria > Pseudomonadota > Gammaproteobacteria > Burkholderiales > Burkholderiaceae > Paraburkholderia > Paraburkholderia sartisoli. Next base: position 1,382,064 of record NZ_FNRQ01000001.1, read on the forward strand.
GCTTCGCTATGTCTCGAATCCTGACATGATCTCGCGCACCCATTTCGCGCGCTACATGGTGGAAAGCGGCTACGCGGAATCCACCCAGGACGTGTTCACGCGTTATCTGGGCGACGGCAAGCCGGGTTACGTGTCGCATCGCTGGTCGAAGCTGTCCGATGCCGTGCAGTGGATCAAGACCGCCGGTGGCGAGGCGGTGGTCGCCCATCCGGGGCGCTACGCGTACACGCCGGTCGAATTCGACGCGTTCTTTGGCGAATTCATCGATCTCGGCGGCAAGGCGATCGAAGTCGTCACCGGCAGTCATACGCCGGACCAGTATCGCGAATACGCCGACGTCGCGCGCCGTTTTGGTTTCGAGGCGTCGCGCGGTTCGGATTTTCATGCGGCCGGCGAGGGCCGCGTCGATCTCGGCAGTCTGCCGCCGCTTCCTGCCGATCTCACGCCCGTCTGGGAACGCTGGCTGTGACGCGCTGTTGTGGCGTCGCGCGGCGCGCGCAGTCTGTTGCGCGCTGAAAGCGCGACATCCAGTCATCCTGATCATTCACCATGTCCCAATTCTTTCGGCTTCATCCCGACAATCCGCAGCTGCGTCTCGTCAAGCAGGCCGTGCAGATCATCAACGACGGCGGCGTCGTCGCGTTGCCGACCGATTCGAGCTACGCACTCGCGTGCCGTCTCGACGACAAGGACGCCGTCGAGCGCATCCGCCGCATTCGCGGTCTCGACGAGAAGCAGCTTCTGTCGCTGCTGGTGCGCGACCTGTCGGAGCTCGCCAACTTCGCGATGGTCGATAACCGGCAGTACCGGTTGATCAAGTCGGTGACGCCGGGTCCGTATGTGTTCGTGCTGCAGGCGACCAAGGAGGTGCCGCGCCGTCTGTCGCATCCGTCGCGCAAGACGATCGGTCTGCGTGTGCCCGATCACGCCATCACGCTCGCGATTCTCGAGGAGCTTGGCCAGCCGCTCCTCGGTTCGACGCTGATCATGCCGGGCGAAACCGAGCCGCTGAACGATCCCGAGGAGATCCGCGCGCGCCTCGAAAAACAGATCGACCTCGTGATCGACGGCGGCGCGTGTGCGTGCGAGCCGTCGACGGTGATCGATCTGACCGGTGCCGAGCCCGTGCTCGTTCGTCCGGGCCGCGGCAGCCTTCAGCCGTTTGGCCTGGAACAGCCCGCCTGACCCGTAACGAAAGCCGCCGGTCGCGGCTCCCCGCATTGATACAATAGCGAGCTATGGATTCTTCCCTGATACAGACCATTGTCGTGTACGCGTTGCCGGTGGTTTTCGCCATCACGTTGCACGAGGCCGCGCATGGCTACGTTGCGCGCCTGCTCGGCGACAACACGGCGTACGTGCTCGGCCGCGTTTCCTTCAATCCGATGCGCCACATCGATCCGCTCGGCACCATCGCGATTCCGCTGCTGCTGTATTTCGTGACGAGCGGTGCGTTCGTGTTCGGCTATGCGAAGCCCGTGCCGGTCGCGTTCGGCAACCTGCGCAATCCGCGCTGGGGCAGCCTGTGGGTGGCGCTTGCCGGGCCGATGTGCAACTTCGTGCAGGCGCTCGTCTGGGGCGTGATCGGCGTGTCGCTCGCCGCCATGCATGTCGAGGAACCGTTTTTCACGCGCATGGCGGGCGCGGGTGTCGGCATCAATCTGGTGCTCGGCGTGCTGAACCTGTTCCCGCTGCCGCCGCTCGACGGTGGTCGCGTGCTGACCGCGTTGCTGCCGCCGCGCCAGTCGATCGCGCTCTCGCGTATCGAGCCGTATGGTTTTTTCATTGTGATGGCACTCGTGATGACGGGTACCCTGACGACATTCTGGCTGCGACCGCTCGTCAATCTCGGTTACGACGCTGTGACGGCTATCCTGACTCCACTCGTTTCGCTTCTCTAATATAACCATGTTCCCAGACCGTATCTTCTCCGGCATGCGGCCCACCGGGTCGCTGCACCTCGGCCACTATCACGGCGTGCTGAAAAACTGGGTGCGGCTGCAGTCCGAATACCCGTGCTTCTTCTGTGTCGTCGACTGGCACGCGCTGACCACGCACTACGAAACGCCCGAGGTCATCGAAAAGAACGTCTGGGAAGTGCTGACCGACTGGCTCGCCTCGGGGATCGATCCGGCGCAGGCCACGCTCTTCATCCAGAGCAAGGTGCCGGAACACGCGGAACTGGCGCTGCTGCTCGGCATGAGCACGCCGCTGGGCTGGCTCGAACGCGTGCCGACCTACAAGGAGCAGATGGAGAAGCTGAAGGACAAGGATCTGTCCACTTACGGCTTTCTCGGGTATCCGGTTCTGATGGCAGCCGACATCCTGCTGTATCGCGGCTCGCTCGTGCCCGTCGGCGAAGATCAGGTGCCGCACGTCGAAATGACGCGCGAAATCGCGCGCCGCTTCAACTATCTGTACGGCCGCGAGCCGGGCTTCGAGGAAAAGGCCAACGAAGCCGCGAAGAAACTCGGCGGCAAGCGCGCGAAGCTGTATCACGAACTGCGCGTCGCGTATCAGCAGGAAGGCGACGACGAAGCGCTCGAACAGGCGCGTGCGATGTTGCAGGAGTCGCAGAGCCTGTCGATGAACGATCGCGAGCGTCTTTTCGGCTACCTCGAAGGCTCGCGCAAGATCATTCTCGTCGAACCGCAGGCCATGCTGACCGAGGCGTCGCGCATGCCGGGTCTCGATGGACAGAAAATGTCGAAGTCGTACGGCAACACGATCGGCCTGCGTGAGGACGCCGCGACGATCACGAAGAAAGTCCGTACGATGCCGACCGACCCCGCGCGCGTGCGGCGCACCGATCCGGGCGACCCGGACAAGTGCCCGGTATGGCGACTGCATCAGGTCTACACCGACGAAACGACGCATGCATGGGTGCAGAAGGGCTGCCGCTCGGCGGGCATCGGCTGTCTCGAATGCAAGCAGCCGGTGATCGAAGGCATCCTGCGTGAACAGCAACCGATGCTCGAGCGCGCGCAGAAGTACATGGACGATCCGTCGCTGCTGCGTGCAATCGTCGCCGATGGCTGCGACAAGGCGCGCCGTTTCGCGACCGAGACCATGCGCGATGTGCGCGAGGCAATGGGTCTGTCGTACAACTGATAGCCGGTAGCGAGCTTGCATATGGATGATCACGGTGCCCCGGCGCTTTCACCGCATGCCACGCTGGCCGAACCGTCACGCTGGGTGCGTCGCTGGGCGCATCTCGTGACGCCCGGCGGCGCGGTGCTCGACGTCGCGTCGGGCGCCGGGCGGCACGCGCGCTGGCTTGCCGCGCGGGGCCATCCGGTCACCGCGCTCGACCGCGACGCGGACGCGCTCGCGACGCTGCACGACGTGCCGCGGGTCAGCACGCTCGTCGCCGACATCGAAGACGGCCCGTGGCCGCTTCCGGCTGAGTCGACGTTTGCCGCGGTCGTCGTCACGAACTATCTGTACCGGCCGCTCTTTCCACGACTTCTGGACGCGCTCGCGCCGGCAGGCGTGCTGATTTACGAGACGTTCGCGCGGGGAAACGAGACGGTCGGCAAGCCTTCGCGGCCGGCGTTTCTGCTGGAACCGGGCGAGTTGCTCGAGGCCGTGCGCGGCCGCCTGCGCGTGGTCGCCTATCAGGATGGTTTTCTCGCGCAGCCGCGTCCTGCCTGGGTCCAGCGGATCTGCGCGATTCTGGAGGCGGATCGGCCCGTCGACGGGGGAGCGGCTCCGCCCCCGCCGCGTTACGATCTGGCTGGCTAATCCGCTACAATCGCGGTTTACTGATCTAATTCATGGCATTTCATGACTAACGGCAATCAAGACGGCATTCAGATTCGCGGCAGCATTCCCGCAATCATCACCCCGATGCTCGAAGACGGCAGCCTCGACCTGCCCGCGTTCCGCAAACTGATCGACTGGCATATCGAAGAGGGCACGAACGGCCTCGTCGTCGTCGGCACGAGCGGCGAGTCGGCCACGCTGTCGGTCGAAGAGCACGTGCTGATGGTCAAGACCGCGGTCGAGCACGTCGCCGGACGCATCCCCGTGATTGCGGGCTCGGGCGGCAACTCGACCACCGAAGCGATCGAACTGACCGAGCGGGCGAAGAAAGTCGGCGCGGATGCCTCGCTGCAGGTCGTGCCGTATTACAACAAGCCGACGCAGGAAGGGATCTATCGCCACTTCGCGAAGATCGCGGAAACCGTCGACCTGCCGGTGATCCTGTACAACGTGCCGGGGCGCACGGTGGCGGACATGTCGAACGAGACGATCCTGCGCCTTGCGCAGGTGCCGGGCATCGTGGGCGTGAAGGAAGCGACCGGCAGCATTGATCGCGCCGCGCATCTGATCAAGGCAGCGCCGGCGCATTTCGGCATTTACAGCGGCGACGATCCGACCGCGATCGCGTTGATGCTGCTTGGCGGGCACGGCAACATTTCCGTGACGGCCAACGTCGCACCGCGTCTGATGGCTGAACTGTGCCGCGCCGCGCTTGCCGCCGATGCGAAAACCGCGCGTGAAATCCATCTGAAACTGCTTTCGTTGCACAAGAACCTCTTCATCGAATCGAATCCGATTCCAGCGAAGTGGGCGCTGCAGCAACTCGGCCGCGTTCAGGGCGGCATCCGTCTGCCGTTGACACCGCTCGACGCGCGCTACCACGATATCGTGCGTGCCGCGCTGCGCGAGTCGGGTCTGCTGGGCTGAAATCCGTCCAGCGTCACCGGCCATTCCATTAACCGACGTCAAATCGCCCACGTTCCCGGCATCGAACCAGGCAACGCGTTCCAGCATCACGAAGGACTTCATGAAACGTTCTGCACTTTCCCTCCACGCAACCCGCATGGCGGCGCTGGCGCTTGCCCTTGTTACGCTCGCCGGCTGCGACACGCTGAACGACTGGTTTTCGTCCGACAAGGTGAACTACAAGGTCGCGGGCAGCGCGCCGCCGCTCGCCGTGCCGAGCGACCTGTCGACCGCCCAGGTCGACCAGCGCTATGTGGCGCCGCCGGTCGATGCCGCGCTGGGCGGCGCGCCGGAACGCGCGGTGACGCCGGCCGGCAACCGGACGGAAGGCGTGCCGAACGCGCAGGATCCGCTCGGCATGCACATCGAGCGTGACGGCGACCGCCGCTGGCTCGTGGTCGACGGCCGCTCGCCCGAGCAGCTCTGGCCGCAGCTGCAGGCGTTCTGGCAGGACAACGGTTTCTCGCTGACAACCGACGCACCCTCCACCGGCATCATGTCGACCGACTGGGCCGAGAACCGCGCGAACATTCCGGACGACTGGTTCCGCCGCACGATCGGCAAGGTGGTCGATTTCGCGTACTCGTCGGGCACACGTGACCGTTTCCGCACGCTGGTTTCGCGTGGCGGTGCCGACACGACGGATATCTCGATCACGCACAGCCAGATGGAAGAAATGCTGACGGGTCAGGACAAGACGTCGTCGCGCTGGGAAGAGCGTCCGCGCAACCCGACGCTCGAAGCGCTGTTCCTCGCGAAGCTGATGGAGAAGTTCGGTCTGACCGATGCGCAGGCCAAACAGCTGCTGACGGACGCACGCCCGTCGACGGCGCCGGTGAAGGTCGAGACGAGCGCGGGCAGCGCAACGCTCGATCTGCCGGAATCGTTCGACCGCGCATGGCTGCGGGTGGGTCTCGCACTCGATCGCACGAATTTCACCGTCGACAACCGCGACCGCGAGAAGGGCATTTATTACGTCCGCTACGCCGATTCGATGCAGGAACTGAAGAAGGAAGGTCTCTTCGGCAAACTGTTCTATAGCGGCAGCAGCACGAAGAAGCCCGCCCAGGAATTCCTCGTGAACGTGCGCTCGAAGGGCGATGCGATGACGCAGGTCGCAGTGCTCGACGCGAACGGCCAGGTGGATACGTCGTCGGACGCGCAGCACATTGTGTCGCTGCTGCATGCACAGCTGAACTAGGCGAACCGTGCGGTTCGCCAGTCTGGGAAGCGGCAGCGAGGGCAACGCGCTGCTCGTCGAAGCTCAATGCGGAACGACGACCACGCGTGTCCTGCTCGACTGCGGCTTTTCAGCGAAAGAAGTCGAACGGCGCCTCGCGCGCCTTGGCTTCGGCATCGACAGTCTCGATGCGATCCTGATCACGCACGAACATGGCGATCACATTGGCAGCGCGCTGACGCTGGCCCGCAAGGGGTCGATTCCGCTGTACATGAGCTGGGGCACGGCCCGCGCGGTCGGCGCCGACGAAGCCGACGTCGACCTGCACGTGTTGTGGGGTGACGAAGGCGTTGCAATCGGCGATCTCGGTGCGTTGCCGTACACGGTGCCCCACGACGCCCGCGAACCGCTGCAGTTCGTTTTCTCAGATGGCGCGAGCCGGCTTGGCGTGCTGACCGACGTCGGCACTTCGACGCCACACATCAGCGCCGTGCTGAGCGGCTGTGATGCGCTCGTGCTGGAATGCAACCATGACGCACAGATGCTGGCGGCGAGTCGCTACCCGCAGTCGCTGAAAGCGCGCATCGGTGGCAATCATGGGCACCTGAACAACGATGCGGCGGCTGAAATCCTGGCTTCCCTCGACCGGACGAAATTGCGGCATCTTGTTGCCGCCCATCTGAGCCAGCAGAACAATTCTCCGGAACTGGCCCAGGCTGCGATGGCGGCGGTGCTCGGCGCCGCGACGACAGACGTGATCATCGCCTCGCAGGATGACGGATTCGACTGGCTGGCTCTGTGAGTTTCATACGGGGTGCAGCTGGAGGTCGATAAGGCACGCAGAAACAAAAACGCCCATGACGGATGTCATGGGCGTTTTTGTTTCTGTCTGGCTGCCAGCTACGGTTTTTACTGCAATCGATGCTGGTTGCCGTGACCGGGATGGGTAATCAACCCGCCACCACCGGCCGTACTTTTGGTCGGATTAGTTCCGGTTGCCGCCGAAGATGCCAAGCAGCGCGAGCAGGTTGACGAAGACGTTGTAGAGGTCCAGATAGATCGCGAGCGTGGCCGAGATGTAGTTCGTTTCACCACCGTTCACGACGCGCTGGACGTCAAACAGCATGTAAGCCGAGAAAATCGCGATCGCGAGCACGGAGACCGTGAGCATCAGCGCAGGCAGGTGCAGGAACATGTTCGCGACCATCGCGAGCAGCAGCACGATCACGCCCATGAAGAGCCATTTGCCGAGACCCGAAAAATCGCGCTTGCTGACGGTAGCCACCGTCGCCATCGTGGCGAAGATCACACCGGTGCCACCAAACGCGAGCATGATCAGCGACGGACCGTTCGAGAACCCGAGGATGAAGCTCAGGAGCCGCGACAGCATCAGGCCCATGAAGAACGTGAAGCCGAGCAGCACGAAGACGCCGGTGCTGCTGTTCTTGGTTTTTTCGATCGCGAACATGAAGCCAAACGCGATGGCGAAGAATGCCAGCAGGCTCATGGCCGGACTGGTGGCGGCAAACAGCGAAAAACCGGTCGCGACACCCACCCACGCGCCGAGGACCGTCGGAATCATCGACAGCGCGAGCAGCCAGTAGGTGTTCCGGAGTACGCGGTTGCGGGTTTCGACCGTGCTGATCGTACCGGTGCGGCCGAAATTGTAGGGCGAATTCATGGTTTCTCCTTGCGTCAGACGCAGTGTTGCGCAGTGGTTGTACAGCCCGGCTGGCCGTGGCGGCACCCGCCGCTGGTCCGTACACCCTTAAGATTACCCCGAGACCGGCGAGTTTCAATAGCTGGCCAGACGGCGGATGGTGAGGTGCCGGACACTTTGTTAGAGTCTTACGGTGTTGTAAGGGTTCAATCGCAATCATATAACGGAACATGCTACAATAGACGATTCATTTGAATCTGTAACCTCTTAATTTTCTGGAGTTTTTATGGCGCTCGAACGCACCCTGTCGATTATCAAGCCCGACGCAGTGGCAAAGAACGTGATCGGTCAGATCTACAGCCGTTTCGAAAACGCTGGCCTCAAGATCGCCGCTTCGCGCATGGTCCACCTGTCGCGCGCTGATGCCGAGAAGTTCTACGCTGTACATGCCGCACGTCCGTTCTTCAAGGACCTCGTCGACTTCATGATCTCGGGTCCGGTGGTGGTTCAGGTTCTGGAAGGCGAAAACGCCATTCTTAAGCATCGCGACCTGATGGGCGCGACGGACCCGAAGAAGGCCGAAAAGGGCACGATCCGCGCTGATTTCGCGGACAGCATCGACGCGAACGCAGTCCACGGTTCGGACGCAGCCGAAACAGCCGCCGTCGAAATCGCATTCTTCTTCCCGGCAGTCAACGTTTACTCGCGTTAATCCGCGTAAGCGGCTGTCCAGGTAGTAAGGTAGAAGCAGCAGGAACGGGCGCGAACGGTACGGGCGTTCATGTGGCTTGTTGCATGAACGCAGGTTTGCACTGATATGGCAGGATTCGACATGGCGAGCAGTTCAACCGTCAACCTTCTCGATCTCGACGCACAGGGGCTCGTTGCATATTGCGACAGCCTCGGCGAAAAGCCGTTTCGCGCCAAGCAGTTGCAGCGCTGGATTCACCAGTACAACGCCGCCGATTTCGATGGCATGACCGATCTCGCAAAGTCCCTCCGCGAAAAGCTGAAGGGGCGCGCTGAGATTTCGATGCCCGAGATCACAAGCGATCATATTTCCACCGACGGCACACGCAAGTGGCTGATCGACGTCGGTAACGGCAACGCAGTCGAAACAGTCTTCATTCCGGAAGAGACGCGCGGAACGCTCTGCGTGTCGTCGCAGGCGGGATGTGCGGTCAACTGCCGTTTCTGCTCCACTGGCAAACAGGGTTTTTCCCGCAATCTCACCACCGGCGAAATCATCGGCCAGTTGCGCATGGCCGAATTTGCGCTGCGCGCGTCGCTCGGCTCGGCCGGCGGACGGGCGGTGGGCGGTGAAGGCAAGGGCGAGCGGGTCGTCACGAACGTCGTGATGATGGGCATGGGCGAGCCGCTGCTCAATTACGATGCCGTCGTGCCGGCCATGCGCCTGATGCTCGACGACAATGCGTATGGCCTGTCGCGCCGCCGCGTCACGCTGTCCACGTCGGGTGTGGTGCCGATGATGGACCGCCTGGGCGCGGATCTGCCCGTTGCACTCGCGGTCTCGCTGCACGCGCCGAACGACGCGTTGCGCGACGAACTGGTGCCGCTGAACAGGAAGTATCCGTTGCGTGAGTTGATGGCTGCCTGCCAGCGTTATCTGAAGGTCGCGCCGCGCGATTTCATTACATTTGAATACTGCATGCTCGACGGTGTGAACGACACTGAACAGCATGCACGCGAACTGCTGGCCGTCACGCGTGACGTGCCGTGCAAGTTCAATCTGATTCCGTTCAACCCGTTTCCGGAATCGGGGCTTCTGCGCTCGAAGCAGGAGCAGATCAAACGGTTTGCGCAGGTGCTGATGGATGCAGGTGTCGTCACCACGGTGCGCAAGACTCGTGGCGACGATATCGATGCTGCCTGCGGTCAGCTGGCGGGTGCGGTCAAGGACCGCACGCGTCTTGCCGAACGCACCGGGAAGGCGGCGAAAATCATCGAAGTTCGCGCGATTTGAGCATGGCGGAGTCCTTGTGACTTCGAGACGTCGGGTGAATTGAAAAGAAAGTTTGCAAAATCGATCGGAAGCGGCGCAGAACGCCGCACATTTTGTTATAAACGGTCTGCGAATCCGAACCGATGCCTGAAAGGTGGGGACGGATCGTAAGAGTGAAAAAAGAATCGACGCGAAAGGATTTGGGATGAGTGAGCCGCAGCACCCGCAGCCGCATGACAATGAGACGAACGCCGGCCGTCCAGCACCGGCCGTCGCACCGGCGGTGGCGCAGCCCGCGCTGGAATCGCTTGCGGCAGTCGGGGCGCGGCTGACCCAGTTGCGCGAGTTGAAGGGCTGGTCGATCGAGGACGTGTCCTCGCGCCTGAAGGTCTCGCCGGCCAAACTGCGCGCACTCGAAAGCGGCGATGTCAGCCAGTTGCCGGACACGACGTTCGCGCTCGGCGTGGTGCGCAGCTACGCGAAAATGCTCGGCACCGATCCCGCGCCGTTCAGTCAGGCGCTGCGTCGCGTCAGGGGCGTGCCGGAACCGGATCTGTCGATGCCGGCTTCGTCGGGCCGCGATTTGCCGCGAGGCCGCGTATCGCTTTCCCTCGGCAACAGCGCGGCGAAATCGCGTTCGTGGCTGTGGGGCGTGGCCGCGGTGATCGTTGCAGTCATTGCGCTCGCGATGTGGCACACGAATGGCGGCGACTCGTCGGCGTGGCTCGCGCGGCTGAAGGCCGACGCGAATGGCGCAGCGGGTAGTGCGACCGGCGCATCTGGCGCCGTCGCGCAGGATCAGGACGCTGCTTCAGCAACAGTGGCGGGTGAGGAGGCGGCACCTGCATCGGGCGCCCAGGTTGCGACGGACAGTAGCGCATCTCAGGCGACGCCGATGCCGGCGCCGCTCGCGACCAGTGTTTCGCCGGCGCCCCCGGGCGCCCAGGCGGCACAGCCAGCCGCCGTTGCGCCGGTGGCGAGCGCGCCGCGGCAGGCGTCCGCGGCGGAAGCGGCAGCGCCAGCGGAAGGCCAGGCGACGGTGGGTATCAAGGTGACACAGGACAGCTGGTTCAGCGTGCGGCAGAAGGACGGCAAGGAAGTATTCTCTGGCCTCGTCCACGCGGGTGAATCGAAGGAAATTGCTGGCGAGCCGCCGTTCAAGGTTACGGTGGGCAACAAGGCGGGACTGGATTCGATGTCGCTCGATGGCCAGGCGGTCGATCCGGGCAAGTACGCGTCAGCAAAGGGCAACGTGGCTCGTTTCGCGTTGCCTTGAAACAGGGTACGCGTCGCGGCAGGTTAGCCGCGACGCTTTTTCAATTCTGGCGGCGCGTTTTGCGCGCGGCGCCTGCGGTGTAAATGGGTCTTTCGATGCACTCCGAAGCTCAATCCCCTTCCAGCAGCAAGATTGTTTCAACCGATCCGGTTTTTGGCGGCCAGGCGCCGCGCCGTTCGTCGCATGCGGTAGACGTGCGCTGGGGCGGCCAGATCGTCACGATCGGTGGCGATTCGCCCGTGCGTGTGCAGTCGATGACCAACACCGACACCGCGGATGCGATCGGCACGGCGATCCAGATCAAGGAACTCGCGCAGGCCGGTTCCGAGCTCGTGCGTATCACGGTGAACACGCCGGAAGCGGCCGCAGCCGTCCCGGCAGTGCGTGAGCAACTCGACCGGATGGGCGTGACGGTGCCGCTCGTCGGCGATTTTCACTACAACGGTCACCTGCTGTTGCGCGACTATCCGGCATGCGCCGAGTCGCTGTCGAAGTACCGGATCAATCCGGGTAATGTCGGCCACGGCGCGAAGCGCGACACGCAGTTCGCGCAGATGATCGAAGCCGCGATCCAGTACGACAAGCCGGTGCGTATCGGCGTCAACTGGGGCAGCCTCGATCAGGACCTGCTCGCGAAGATGATGGACGAAAACGCGACGCGTTCCACGCCGTGGGAAGCACAGAGCGTCATGTACGAAGCGCTGATCCAGTCCGCGATCGGTTCGGCGGAGCGCGCGGTCGAGCTCGGCCTGAGCCGCAACAAGATCATTCTGTCGTGCAAGGTCAGCGGCGTGCAGGATCTGATCGCCGTGTATCGTGAGCTCGCGCGCCGTTGTGAATTCGCGCTGCACCTCGGCTTGACGGAAGCCGGCATGGGTTCGAAGGGTATCGTTGCTTCGACGGCCGCGTTGTCCGTGCTGCTGCAGCAGGGCATCGGCGACACGATCCGCATTTCGCTGACGCCGGAACCGGGCGCGTCGCGTACCGGTGAGGTGATCGTCGGTCAGGAAATCCTGCAGACGATGGGCCTGCGTTCGTTCACGCCGATGGTGATCGCGTGCCCGGGTTGCGGCCGTACCACCAGCACGCTGTTCCAGGAACTCGCGTCGCAGATCCAGACGTATCTGCGCACGCAGATGCCGATGTGGCGCGATACGTATCCTGGCGTCGAGAAGATGCACGTCGCCGTGATGGGCTGCATCGTGAACGGTCCGGGCGAGTCGAAGCAGGCGAACATCGGCATCAGCCTGCCGGGCTCTGGCGAGAACCCTGCGGCACCGGTGTTCATCGACGGCGAAAAGGTCAAGACGCTGCGCGGCGAGCGCATCGCGGAAGAATTCCAGCAAATCGTGAGCGACTACGTCGAGCGCACTTACGGCCGTGCCGAAGTCGCCAACTAGATCGCTCAACCAGGATCGTCAGATAGAACACAGATGACTGAACAGAAGAAGAAACTCGAGAAGCTCTCCGGCGTGAAGGGCATGAACGACATCCTTCCGCAGGATGCCGGGTTGTGGGAATTTTTTGAATCGACCGTGAAGTCGATGTTGCGTTCGTATGGATACCAGAATATCCGCACGCCGATCATCGAGCACACACAGCTGTTCACGCGCGGTATCGGTGAAGTCACCGACATCGTCGAAAAAGAGATGTACAGCTTCACCGACGCGCTGAACGGCGAAAACCTGACGATGCGCCCGGAAAACACGGCGGCGGTCGTGCGCGCGTCGATCGAGCACAACATGTTGTACGACGGCCCGAAGCGCCTGTGGTATATCGGCCCGATGTTCCGTCACGAGCGTCCGCAGCGCGGGCGTTATCGCCAGTTCCATCAGGTCGGCGTCGAGGCACTCGGTTTCGCGGGTCCGGATACGGACGCGGAAATCATCATGATGTGCCAGCGTCTCTGGGACGATCTCGGGTTGATGGGCATCAAGCTCGAAATCAACTCGCTGGGTCTCGCTGACGAGCGCGCCGCGCATCGCGTCGAACTCATCGCGTATCTCGAGAAGCACATGGACGTGCTCGACGAAGAGGCGAAGCGCCGTCTCTACACGAACCCGCTGCGCGTGCTCGACACGAAAAATCCGGCGCTGCAGGACGTCGCGCAGAACGCGCCGAAGCTGATCGATTTTCTTGGCGACGAATCGCGTACGCATTTCGAAGGGCTTCAGCGCATTCTGAAAGCGAACAATATCCCGTTCAAGATCAATCCGCGTCTTGTACGGGGTCTCGATTACTACAATCTGACGGTGTTCGAGTGGGTGACCGATAAACTCGGCGCACAGGGCACCGTGGCGGCCGGCGGTCGCTACGACCCGCTGATCGAGCAGCTGGGCGGCAAGCCGACGGCTGCGTGCGGCTGGGCCATGGGCATCGAGCGCATTCTCGAATTGCTGAAGGAAGAGAAGCTCGTACCCGAGGACGAAGGCTGCGACGTGTACCTCGTGCATCAGGGCGACGCGGCACGCGAACAGGCGTTTATCATCGGCGAGCGGTTGCGCGATACGGGTCTCGACGTGATCCTGCATTGCAGCCCGGATGGCCAGTCGGCCAGCTTCAAGTCGCAGATGAAACGTGCTGATGCAAGCGGTGCGGCCTTCGCGGTGATCCTGGGTGAAGATGAGATCGCGAACGGCACGGTCGGCGTGAAACCGCTGCGCAAAACCGGTTCCGAAGGCGCAAAAAGCGAACAGCAGAACGTGCCGGCCGAAGACTTGACCGAATTTCTAATCAATGCGATGGTTGCATCCGCCGACGAAGGCGATGACGGCGACGACTGATCGCGCGGTGTGCTGAACGCAGCGTGAAGTACGACAAAGACAAAGTATCAAGGAAGAAGGAATCGCCTCGCGATGAGTTACCACGACGAACAAGAATCGATTGAAAGCGTAAAGGCATGGTGGTCGCAGTGGGGTAATGCAACCACGTGGATCGTGCTGGTCGTGCTCGCCGCCGCAGCGGCCTGGAACGGCTGGCATTTCTGGCAACGTCGTCAGGCGGCCGAAGCGGCTGTGCTGTACGACCAGGTCCAGCAGTCGCTCGCTTCGGGCGACAAGGCGAGGATCACCCGCGTCGCGGCCGACATGGAAGACAAGTTCAGCGGCACCGCCTACGCGCAGATGACCGCACTCGGCGCGGCGAAGGCGTTCTACACCGCGGGCGACGAACCGGCAGCGAAGGCCCAGTTGCAATGGGCCGTCGATCACGCGAAGGACGACGAGTTCAAGCAGATCGCGAAATTGCGCCTCGCTTCGCTGCTGCTCGACGAGAAGGCCTATGATGCAGGGCTCGCGTTGCTGGCCGAGCCGCAGTCCGACGCGTTCAAGGGCGTCGTGGCGGACGGCCGTGGCGACCTGCTCGCGGCCGAGGGCAAGCGCGACGATGCACGCGCAGCCTACAAGCTTGCGCTCGACACGCTGTCGAAGAACGACACGTCGACGCGTCAGTTGATCCAGTTCAAGCTGGACGCGCTCGGCGGCTGACCGGCGCGTCGCGTGATCAACTGGCTCCATTTGATAAATCCTCAATTAATGCTTCGTCCACCGATGAATCTGCTGAAACGTTACGCTGTGCCCGTTGCCTGTGCGATGACCGTCCTTACGATGGCGGCTTGCTCATCCACGAAAGACGAGCGCCGCGTGCCGACGCCGCTCACCGAGTTCAAGCCCGTGCTCGACGTGCAGCAGACGTGGAAGTCGAGCGTCGGCAAGGCCGGCCGCTACCTGTTCGCGCCGGTCGCCGTCGGGAACGCGGTGTATGCGGCAGGTGCGAACGGCTCGGTCGCGAAGATCGACGCGCAAACCGGCAAGGACATCTGGCGTACGAAGGTCGACGACGATCTTTCCGCGGGTGTCGGCAGTGATGGCAATCTGACCGCCGTCGGCGCGCTGAAGGGCGGTGTCTTCGTGCTCGGCCCGGACGGCAAGCTATTGTGGAAGGGCATCGCGCCGGGCGAAATCATTTCGCCGCCGCTCGTTGGCAATGGCCTCGTTATCGTTCGCACCGTGGACGGCCAGATCACGGCCTTCAACGCGCAGACGGGCGAGCAGAAATGGAATTACCGCAATCGCGCGGTGCCGCTCAACCTGCGGGTGTCGTCGGGTATGACGTTCGCGGGCGATCAGGCCGTGCTGGCCGGCTTCCCGGGTGGCGGGTTCGCCGCGATCAACCTGCAGACGGGCGACGCGTTCTGGCAGACGCCGGTGTCGTATCCGAAGGGCGTGACGGAAGTCGAGCGTATCAACGACGTGACCGGTGCGCCGGCGCTCGTTGGCGCGCAAACCTGCGCGGTGACGTTCCAGGGCCAGATTGGCTGTTTCGACGCGAATTCGGGCCGCGCCGTGTGGGAGCATAAATTCTCGAGCACGAGCGGTGTCGCGGAAGATGACACCGTCGTGGTCGCGGGTGACGACTGGGCGGTCATGCATGCGTTCGACGCCGTAACCGGCCGTCCGCTGTGGACCAACGACAAGCTGAAGAGCCGCGACGTCGGCGTGCCGTTCCTGCTGGGGCACGCAGCCGTTGTGGGCGATTTCCAGGGCTACGTTCACTTCCTGTCGCGTGACGACGGTTCGTTCGTTGCCCGCATGAAGACCGATGGCAGCGCGATTACCGCCGCCCCGGTCCTCGCTGGCGACACACTCGTCGTGCAGACGCATGACGGCGACCTGTACGGTTTCCGTCCGCGCTGATCGCACTGATCACACACGCAGCTTCGTTCGATCTGATCGACGTGCTGGCCGGCTTTGCCGGCCGCACGTATTTCTGGCGTAGCCTCATGCGCCGCGCCCATGTGGGAAATGGAGATACAGGCTGCCGGCCCGGCTGGTCCGGCGGCCCAGTAAAAAGCAGTATCCGGGTGGCGCGGTGGGTGTACGCCTGTCGCGAAACGCGACGCCCGGTTCAGGCGCAGTCCGCAACGCTGGATCCGCAGACGCCCGAGGCCTCACGCATGCCGCACGCAGTGCCTGCGCACGTCGTATGAAGGCCGCGCCAGCCAGCCAGTTCTTCGTCGGCCGGGAGATGCACCGATGGTTCGCATCCCGGGTGTGACCGATTTCGTGATAATTTTTGTCAAACGCAGCCTGCGGGCAGTCATGTGGCATCGCCGCACGGCCCGTCGAGTTTCTCGACCTTGCGTTTCACCGTGAACAACATCTGATGAAACCCGTTATTGCCCTCGTCGGGCGCCCCAATGTGGGGAAATCCACGCTGTTCAACCGTCTCACGCGCTCGCGTGACGCGCTCGTCGCCGATCTGCCAGGGCTCACGCGCGACCGTCACTACGGCGAGGGGCGCACGGGCGAGCGGCCCTATCTGGTCGTCGACACGGGCGGCTTCGAGCCGGTCGCGAAGGACGGCATCCTGCACGAAATGGCGCGCCAGACGCGCCAGGCGGTGGAGGAGTCGGACGTCGTCGTGTTTATCGTCGACGGCCGCAATGGCCTCGCGCCGCAGGACAAGTCGATTTCCGACTATCTGCGCAAGACCGGCCGGCCGGTTTTCCTCGTCGTCAACAAGGCCGAAGGCATGAAGTACAGCGCGGTGGCCGCTGACTTCTACGAACTCGGCCTCGGCGACCCGCGCGCGATTTCCGCGGCGCACGGCGACGGCGTGACGGAAATGATCAACGAGGCGCTCGGCGTCGCGTACGCGGGTCATCCGGAAGAGGAGGACGAAGACAAGGACGCGCGCGGCATCAAGATCGCGATCGTCGGACGCCCGAACGTTGGCAAGTCGACGCTCATCAACACGCTGGTCGGCGAAGACCGCGTGATCGCGTTCGACATGCCCGGCACCACGCGCGATTCGATCTACGTCGACTTCGAGCGCCAGGGCAAGAACTACACGCTGATCGACACGGCGGGCCTGCGCCGGCGCGGCAAGGTGTTCGAGGCGATCGAGAAATTCTCGGTGGTGAAGACGCTGCAGTCGATCTCGGACGCGAACGTCGTGATCCTGCTGCTCGACGCGCGCCAGGATATTTCGGAGCAGGACGCGCACATCGCCGGTTTCGTCGTCGAACAGGGGCGGGCGCTGGTGGTCGGCGTGAACAAATGGGACGGTCTCGATTCGCACGTGCGCGAGCGCACGAAAGCGGATCTGGAGCGCAAGCTAAAATTTCTCGACTTCGCCAAATTCCACTTCATTTCGGCAGCGGAAAAAACGGGTATCGGCCAGCTGATGCGATCGGTCGACGATGCCTACGCCGCCGCCATGGCGAAGCTGCCGACGCCGAAGCTGACCCGCGCGCTGATCGACGCGGTCGAGTTCCAGCAGCCGCGACGTCGTGGGCCGGTGCGTCCGAAGTTGCGCTACGCGCATCAGGGTGGACAGAACCCGCCGATCATCGTGATTCATGGCAACGCGCTCGACGCGATTACCGAAACCTATAAGCGCTACCTTGAAAACCGCTTCCGGGAAACTTTTGGGCTGACCGGGACTCCATTGCGCATAGAGTTCCGTTCGTCGACGAACCCTTACGCGGACAAAGGCTGAAACGCTGAAACCCGCGTGTGTGTTGGGTTTGGCCGGATGGCCAGGCCGCTCGCGCAAAAACAAAAATCGGCTATAGTGTAGCGGTTGACGGCGAATTTCTTTTTCTTCGCCGTCAATTTAGTCAACCTGCAAAAAAATACGGAGTTTGCTATGAGCAACAAAGGGCAATTGTTACAAGACCCGTTTTTGAACGCACTGCGCAAAGAGCACGTGCCGGTCTCGATCTATCTGGTCAACGGCATCAAGCTTCAAGGGAACATCGAATCGTTCGACCAGTACGTCGTGTTGCTCCGGAATACGGTTACCCAGATGGTCTACAAGCACGCAATCTCGACAGTCGTGCCGGCCCGTCCGGTGAATTTCCACCCGGATTCTGAACAGTCCTAACCCTTCGTCGCGGCCGGCATGACATCGCCAGTCGGCGATCTCTCCCGGCCGCTTCATTTTGATACCCTCCAATTTGACCCACGCAGCGCTTGTCGGTATCGACTTCGGAAAGATCGATTTCGAAGCCAGTCTCGAAGAACTCAGCCTGCTCGCGCAAAGCGCGGGCGCGAATCCTGTAGTCACCCTCACCGGACGCCGGTCCGCCCCTGACGCGAAGATGTTCGTCGGCAGCGGCAAGGCCGAGGAACTGCGTCTTGCGTGTGAGGCGAACGACATCGAAATCGTCATCTTCAATCACGCACTGGCCCCCGCGCAGCAGCGTAATCTGGAGCAGGCGCTTAACAGGCGCGTGATCGACCGGACGAGCCTGATCCTCGACATCTTCGCGCAACGCGCCCGCAGCCACGAAGGCAAGCTGCAGGTCGAGCTCGCGCAACTGCAGTATCTCGCCACGCGGCTGATCCGCGCATGGACCCACCTCGAGCGTCAGAAGGGCGGTATTGGCCTGCGCGGTCCGGGTGAAACGCAGCTCGAAACCGACCGTCGCCTGATTGGCGAGCGCATCAAGGCGCTCAAGTCGCGGCTCGAGAAGCTGCGCCGCCAGCATGGCACGCAGCGCCGGCAGCGCGAGCGCAACCGCACGATGTCGGTGTCGCTCGTGGGCTATACGAACGCGGGCAAGTCCACGCTCTTCAACGCGCTGACGAAGGCGCAGGCCTACGCAGCCGACCAGCTGTTCGCCACGCTCGATACCACGTCGCGCCGGGTGTATCTCGGCGACGAAGTCGGTCAGGTGGTGGTGTCCGATACGGTCGGCTTCATCCGCGAACTGCCTCACCAGCTGGTGGCCGCTTTCCGCGCGACGCTCGAGGAAACCGTTCACGCCGATCTGCTGCTGCATGTCGTCGATGCGTCGAGCGCCGTGCGGCTCGACCAGATCGACCAGGTGAATGTCGTGCTTCATGAAATCGGCGCGGACGCGATCCGGCAGGTGCTGGTCTTCAACAAGATCGACGCCGTGCCTGAGCTGGCGGCCCGCGGCGACACGGTCGAAAGGGATGAGTATGGTAATATTTCGCGCGTCTTTTTGAGCGCGCGCACCGGGCAGGGGCTGGACACACTGCGCGCTGCCATCGCCGAAATCGCGACCGCCGAATATCTTTCCGACCGGGAACGTCCATTGCCGGAAGAAGACCGGCCAGCGGCACCAACCGACGACCGCAAGGTCCCAGAACTCGGGCACTGACCCGTTCCAATTGCATTGACCGGCTGTCTACTCTGGTGAACGAACACAGGTGAACGATTACAACGAGCGGAGTACATGGCTGCGCGTGCGCGCCATTTTCTCGATGAACGATCCGCGCTGGGGCCGGGGCGATGGCAATGGCGACAAGCAACGTCCGAACGATCCGAAGCGACCGCAAAACGGCAAGAATGGCGAAAGCCCGCCTGATCTCGACGAGATGTGGCGTGATTTCAACCGGCGCCTGTCGCGCGTGTTCGGCCGCAAGGGCAACGGCTCGGGCAACGGTTCAGGCAGCGGCGAGCGCCGGCCCGACAACGGCCGCGGCACGCGCATTGGCGTGGGCATCGTCATCGGCGTGTTCATCGCGATCTGGCTGGGCAGCGGCGTGTTCGTCGTGCAGGATGGCCAGGTCGCCGTCGTGTCGCAGTTCGGCCAGTATCGTCTGACGGCCGGCCAGGGCGTCCACTGGCGTCTGCCGTATCCGTTCGATTCGCACGAAATGGTCAACGTCGCCCAGGTGCGCTCGGTCGAGATCGGTCGCAACAACGTCGTGCGCGCGCCCAATGTGAAAGACGCATCGATGCTGACGCACGACGGCGATATCGTCGACGTGCGCTTCTCGGTGCAATACCAGATCCGCAAGCCGACCGACTATCTGTTCCGCAGCGTCGATCCCGATCAGACCGTGACGCAGAGCGCGCAGGCCGCGGTACGCGAAATCGTCGGGGCTCGCAGTACGGACAGCATCCTCGGTCAGGATCGCGAAGCAGTCCGTCTGCAGCTCACCGATTCCATCCAGCGTTCGCTCGACGAATTCCACACGGGTCTTGCCGTCACCGGCGTGACGATTCAGGGCGTGACGCCGCCCGAGCAGGTCCAGCCCGCCTTCGACGATGCCGCGAAGGCTCAGCAGGATCGCGAGCATGCGAAGGCTGCCGCGCAGGCCTATGCGAACGACCTGTTGCCGCGTGCGCAGGCCGACGCCGCCCGCATGCTCGACGATGCGCATGCATACAGTGACCGTGTCGTGGCTCAGGCGCAAGGCGATGTCGAGCGCTTCAACCAGGTCTACGCGCAATACTCGAAAGCGCCCGCCGTGATCCGCGAGCGCATGTACCTGGATACCATGCAGCACATCTACTCGAATACGACGAAGGTGTTCGTCGACAGCAAGTCGGCGAACAACGTGCTGTATCTGCCGCTCGACAAGCTCGTCGAACAGACCCGTCAACGGACCGCCGCCGCCGCGAACGATGCGCAGGCCGGTTCGGGCGCGTCCGCGGCAACGCCGCAGGGCGCGAACGGCACCGCCGCAACTACCGCTGCGTCGCAGCCCGCCTCGGGCGCGGCGGCCGTGCCGGCCAGCGGCGCAAGCCAGGCGGCCGCGGCCAGTGACGCGTTCCGTTCGCGTGATTCGTTCCGTAGTCGCGATCGCGACGAAGAACTGCAATAAGGAGCGCGAACATGAACCGAATCATTGCGCTCGTCATTGCTGTTGTGATCGTGCTGTTTGCCGCGTCGTCGATGGTCTATGTGGTCGACCAGCGTCATGTGGCTGTCGTGTCGGCGCGTGGCGACGCGGCACCCACGCTCGTCGGCCCGGGCATGCATGTGAAATTGCCGCCGCCGCTGCAGACCGCGACGCTCGTCGATACGCGCATCCAGTCCGTCGACGCACCGGACGCCGATCGCTATGTCACGTCCGACAAGATCGACATTCTCGTGAACCCCGTGATTCGCTATCGCGTGACCGATCCGCTGAAGCTCTTCGCCGATACGAAGGGTGACGCGCAGGCGTTGCCTGAACGTCTCGCGACGATGTCGCGCGACGCGCTTGGCGGCGTCTTCGCAAAGGTCACGCTTGCCGATGCGCTGGCAAAGCAGCAGGACATCGCGAGCGAGGCGCGTACGGCGATGCAGAAGGCCACGGCGCCGCTTGGCATCGACGTGATCGACCTGCAGCTGACGCGCATCGATTTTCCGGCGGCCATGACCGACGCCGTCTACAAGCGCATGTCCGCGGCGCGTGAGCAGGTTGCGAGCGACGTGCGCGCGCAGGGTGCGACCGAAGCCGACAAGATCCGGGCGGATGCGGGCTTGCAGCAACAGAGCATCGTCGCGGACGCTTACCGGGACGCGCAGAAGATCAAGGGCGAGGGCGATGGCAACGCGGCGTCGATTGCTGCTGAAGCCTTTGGCCGCGACCCGCAGTTCTATGAGTTTTACCAGAGCATGCAGGCGTACCGGAACAGCTTCAAGCCGAACGACGTGATCGTGGTCGATTCAGGCAGCGACTTCTTCCGCTTCATGCGCAGCCCGACAGGCGGCACGTCGCCGGACGCCGCCGCTGCCGCGCCCGCCCGCAAACGCTGATTACCGGAGCGTCGCGCGCCTTGTGCCGCGCGGCGCCGTCATTCGAATGGATATAGCCGGCTCGTTATTGCTCGCGATCGCCCTGATGCTGATCATCGAGGGGATGTTTCCCTTTGTGTTTCCGACCGCCTGGCGCGACACGTTTCGTAGAATCGCGGAGCGGCCTGTGCATCAGGTGCGCATCGGTGGCCTGATCGTGATGGTGCTCGGGCTGGTTCTGCTGCTGATCGCAACATGAACGCCTCGTGAGCGCATCGTGAACGAAACCGGTGCGCGGCTGGTTCGCCAGCCGGGCGCGCCGCGAACGCGGGCAAGGTGCAAAACCGCACGCCATGGCCCGTGAGCAGCAGCGCTGAGGCTGCACCGGACACGCTTTTCGCCATTCACCCGTCACATACCGGCGCGCCCGCGCGTCCGTGTTCAACGTCGTAGGACTGTATCGATGTCGACCTGGTTACTTCCCGAGAATATTGCCGACGTGTTGCCGTCGGAGGCCCGCAAGATCGAAGAGTTGCGTCGCCGGTTGCTGGATCGTTTTCGCGCCTATGGCTACGAAATGGTCATGCCGCCGATGCTCGAATATCTCGAGTCGCTGCTGACGAGCGGCGGCAGCGACCTGAACCTGCGCACGTTCAAGCTCGTCGACCAGATGTCGGGCCGCACGCTCGGCCTGCGCGCCGACATCACGCCGCAGGTCGCGCGTATCGACGCCCATCTGTTGAACCGTCAGGGCGTGACGCGCCTGTGCTACGCGGGCAACGTGCTGCACACGCGTCCGCGCGGACTCTACGCAACGCGTGAGCAGATCCAGATCGGCGCCGAAATCTACGGTCATGCTGGCCTCGAAGCCGATCTCGAGATCCAGCAACTGATGCTCGACGCGCTGCGTCTTGCGGGTCTCGCCAAAGTGCGGCTCGATCTGTGCCATGCGGGCGTGCTCTCCGCGCTGATCGCGAACGAACCGAAAGCCGTTGCGCTGGGCGAGGCGCTCTACGACGCGCTCGCCGGCAAGGACGTGCCGCGTCTGGACGAACTGACCGCGGACCTGACCCCCGCGACACGCGACGCGCTGCGCGTCCTGCCGACGCTCTACGGCGACGCCTCGGTGCTCGCCGAAGCCCGCGCGCGCCTGCCGGCCACACCGGAAATCGCGCGTGCGCTCGATGACCTCGCGTTCCTCGCGGCGCAGGTCGACGGTGCCGAAGTGATGATCGATCTGGCCGACCTGCGCGGCTATGCGTACCACAGCAGCGTGATGTTCTCGGCGTACGTCGACGGCGTGCCGAACGCGGTGGCGCGCGGCGGACGTTACGACAAGGTCGGTGAAGCGTACGGTCGTGCGCGGCCCGCAACCGGCTTCTCGCTCGATCTGCGTGAAGTCGCGCGAATTTCGCCCGTCGAGGCGCGCAGCAGCGCGATCCTCGCGCCGTGGCAGCACGACGAGGCGCTGCGTGCGAGCGTCGTCGCGTTACGCGACGCCGGCGAAGTCGTGATCCAGGCGCTGCCGGGCCACGATCATGATCTCGATGAATTCGCGTGCGACCGCGTACTGGTCGAACGCAACGGTGCGTGGGTCGTCGAACCCCGTTCCTGAGCGCCGGAAAAGCCGGGCGTGGCGTGCCGCCGCGCCTTGTTCAAGATACCCAGAATAACGTCCATGCCGTTGAGCGGAAACGGAAAAAATCCGGAACCTTCCGCGAATATCGGTAGAATACGTTTTTAACCAGCTTACGAAACAACATGTCTGCCAGCGCAGTGAATGTGAACCCCGGGCGTAACGTCGTCGTCGTGGGAACCCAGTGGGGTGATGAGGGCAAGGGCAAGATCGTCGACTGGCTGACGGACCACGCCCAGGGCGTCGTCCGCTTCCAGGGCGGTCACAATGCCGGCCACACGCTCATCATCGGCGGCAAGAAAACCATCTTGCGTCTGATTCCGTCGGGCATCATGCATCCCGGCGTCGCGTGCTACATCGGCAATGGCGTCGTGTTGTCGCCGGAAGCGCTGTTCAAGGAAATCGGCGAACTCGAAGCCGCGGGCGTGGATGTTCAAAAGCGTCTGTTCATTTCCGAAGCCACCACCCTGATCCTCCCGTATCACATCGCCATCGACCAGGCGCGCGAAGCGCATCGCGGCGCGGGCAAGATCGGCACGACGGGGCGCGGTATCGGCCCGGCCTACGAAGACAAGGTCGCACGCCGTGGCCTGCGCGTGCAGGACCTGTTCGAGCCGGAAGCGTTCGCTGAACGCCTGCGCGAAAACCTCGACTTCCACAACTTCGTGCTGACGCAGTACCTCCGCGCACCGGCCGTCGACTTCCAGCAGACGCTCGACATGATGCTGGGCTACGCAGACCGTCTGAAGCCGATGGTCACCGACGTGTCGCGGCGTCTGTACGACGAAAATCACGCCGGCCACAATCTGCTGTTCGAAGGCGCGCAAGGCACGCTGCTCGACATCGATCACGGCACCTATCCGTTCGTCACGTCGAGCAACTGCGTGGCCGGTGCGGCCACGGCAGGCGCGGGCGTTGGTCCGCAAAAGCTGAACTACATCCTCGGCATCACGAAGGCGTATTGCACGCGCGTCGGTTCGGGCCCGTTCCCGAGCGAACTGTACGACGCGGATAACGCGAGCCGTCAGGAGCAGATCGGCCTCACGCTCGCCACGGTTGGCAAGGAATTCGGCTCGGTCACGGGACGTCCGCGCCGCACGGGCTGGCTCGATGCTGCCGCGCTGCGTCGCTCGATCCAGATCAACGGCGTGTCGGGCCTGTGCATCACGAAGCTCGACGTGCTCGACGGTGTCGACGAAGTCAAGCTGTGCGTCGGCTACAAGCTCGACGGCAAGGACGCCGATATCCTGCCGCGCGGTGCGTCGGAAGTCGCGCGTTGCGAACCGGTGTACGAGACGTTTGACGGCTGGAAGGAAAGCACCATCGGCATCACCGACTGGAACAGGCTGCCCGCAAAGGCGCGCGCGTACCTCACGCGCGTGCAGGAAGTGGCCGGCGTGCCGATTGACATGGTCTCCACGGGTCCGGACCGTGACGAAACCATTCTCCTTCGTCATCCGTTCAAGGTTTAAGTCATGACGCAGGGTGTGCCCATGATTGCGATGAAAGATCCGCGCAATGACGAAAAGAATCTTTGGGTCGGCTGGGACGAGTACCACCGTCTGATCGAATTGCTGGCGCTCGCGGTGCATGAGTCCGGCTGGAAGTTCGACAAGATCCTGTGCCTTGCGCGCGGCGGTCTGCGCGTCGGCGATCAGCTGTCGCGTATTTACGATCTGCCGCTGGCGATTCTCGCCACGAGTTCGTATCGCGAGGCAGCCGGCACCGAGCAGGGCGAACTCGACATCGCGCAGTACATCACGATGACGCGCGGCGAACTGTCGGGCAACGTGCTGCTCGTCGACGATCTGGTCGATTCCGGCGTGACGCTCGCACGCGTGCAGCAGCATCTGAAGGAGCGTTATCCGGCCATCACGGCGGTGCGCTCGGCCGTGCTGTGGTACAAGGGCTGCTCGAAAGTGACGCCCGATTATCACGTGCAGTACCTGCCCACGAATCCGTGGATCCATCAGCCGTTCGAGGAATGGGACACGGTTCGTCCGCATA
This sequence comes from Paraburkholderia sartisoli, assembly GCF_900107685.1. Lineage (GTDB taxonomy): Bacteria > Pseudomonadota > Gammaproteobacteria > Burkholderiales > Burkholderiaceae > Paraburkholderia > Paraburkholderia sartisoli. The sequence goes on from NZ_FNRQ01000001.1 coordinate 1,407,003, forward strand.
ATCTCGGCGCGTGGATCAAGCGCGGCACCGCGCAGGACACAGCGTCGAAAGTGTGATGACAGTACAGGCGATCACTACATGGTGTGTCGCATCGAAACGGAGCCTGGGAGGGCTCCGTTTTTTTTGACGTGTCCGCTGCACGACTGGCTGCGCAATCAGGGCGGCCGCAACGCCTGGCCAGTCGTTCAGCGCACGTGCCGGATAGTGTTTCAGCGAGGACAGACGCGCCTTTAGGGCGATGCTACACTGCGCGGACGGTCCTCGTGGTGTATCCGCAACATGCCGGCCGGTCGGTCACGACGGCCAGTTTAGAATAGCGCTCGCTTTTCCGATCAGGAACGGATTTTCCGCGTTTATGACAAATACCAACCACGGGCGCAGGCAGCCGCTGCCTTCTCTCGCTATCGCTGCGATCGGTGTGGTCTTCGGCGACATCGGCACGAGCCCGTTGTATTCGCTGAAGGAAGCGTTCTCTCCGTCGCACGGGATTCCGCTCACCGACGCATCCATTCTCGGCGTCATCTCACTGCTGTTCTGGGCGATCGTGATCGTCGTCGGCGTCAAGTACGTGCTGTTCGTGATGCGCGCCGACAATAACGGCGAGGGCGGCGTGCTGGCCCTGATGGCGCTCTCGTTAAGGTCGTTCGATCAATCGGGCAAGGCGGCCGGCATGCTGATGATGCTCGGCATCTTCGGCGCGTGCATGTTCTACGGCGACGCGGTGATCACGCCGGCCATCTCGGTGATGTCGGCGGTCGAAGGGTTGCAGATCGCGGCGCCGAAGCTGTCGCATCTCGTGATGCCGTTCACCATCGTCATTCTCATTCTGCTGTTCTGGATCCAGCGGCATGGCACCGCGCTCGTCGGACGCCTGTTCGGCCCGATCATGGTGTTGTGGTTCCTGACGATCGCGGCGCTCGGCCTGACGCACATCGTGCAGTCGCCGGGCATCATTGCCGCGCTCAATCCGTATTACGCGTTTTCGTTCATGTCGGCGCACGTGCTGCAGGCGTATGTCGTGCTCGGCTCGGTCGTGCTCGTGCTGACGGGTGCCGAAGCGCTCTATGCCGACATGGGTCACTTCGGCGCGAAGCCGATCCGGGTGGCCTGGTATGCGCTCGTGATGCCTTCGCTCGTGCTGAACTACTTCGGGCAGGGCGCGCTGCTGATGCACGATCCGAAAGCGATCGAGAATCCGTTCTTCCTGCTCGCACCCGACTGGGCGCTCCTGCCGCTCGTGGTCCTGTCGACGGTTGCGACGGTGATCGCCTCGCAGGCGGTGATTTCGGGCGCCTATTCGCTGACGAGCCAGGCGATCCAGCTGGGTTACGTGCCGCGCATGAAGATCCTGCACACGTCGGAACTGGCGATCGGGCAGATCTACGTGCCGGTCGTGAACTGGATGCTGCTCTTCATCATCCTGTGCATCGTGATCAGTTTCAAGAGCTCGGATAACCTCGCGGCGGCATACGGTATTGCCGTGACCGCGACGATGGTCATCACGACCGTGCTCGCGTGCGTCGTGATGGTGAAGGTGTGGAACTGGAACAAGCTGCTGGTGGCGCTCATCATCGCGGCGTTCATGACGATCGATCTCGGCTTCTTCGGCGCGAATCTGCTGAAGGTCGAGGAGGGCGGCTGGCTGCCGCTCGGCATCGGCGCGCTGCTGTTCTTCCTGCTGATGACGTGGTTCAAGGGCCGCATGATCGTCAAGGAACGCACGGCCGCCGACGGTATTCCGCTGATGCCGTTCCTGCAGGGGCTGCTCGCGCATCCGCCGCATCGCGTGTCGGGCACCGCGATCTATCTGACCGGCAGCGACACGCTCGTGCCCGTGAGCCTGCTGCACAACCTGAAGCACAACAAGGTGCTGCACGAACGCACGATTTTCCTGACGTTCGTCACGCGTGACATTCCGTATGTCAACGACGAAGAGCGCGTGACCGTGAAGGATCTTGAAGGTGGCCTGTATCTCGTGAAGGCAGCGTACGGCTTCAACGAAACACCGGACGTGAAGGCCGTGCTCCTCGACGTCGGCCGCACGCACGACATGACGTTTGAAATGATGGACACGTCGTTCTTCCTCGCCCGTGAAACGGTTGTGCCAACGCAGTTGCCCGGTATGTCGGTGTGGCGCGAACGCGTGTTCGCGTGGATGCATCAGAACGCCGCCAAGCCGACCGATTTCTTCAGCATTCCGGCGAATCGCGTCGTCGAACTGGGGACGAAGATCGAGATCTGAACGTCGCGCGATGAACAAAAAAAGCCCACGTATGTGGGCTTTTTTGTGTCTGATGCGGATGCAGCTGAGATGACGCGGGCAGGCGTGCGGCCCGTGTCAGCGCCGCACGCTTGCCCGTCAGGCTTTAACGCTTCAGCTTGGCGAACGCCGCCGCCATCGCGCCAGCGGGCTCCGCGTCGCGCGAGCGTTGTTGCTGTCCGCGCCCGCCGCCTGCTCCACCGCCGCCCGGCCGGCCCGTGCCGCGATCCTGCTGGCCGCCGCTTCGCGGTGCGGAGCTGGCCGCGAAGTCGTCGTCGAGGCGCATCGTGAGCGAGATGCGCTGGCGCTTCACGTCGACTTCCTGCACCTTCACCTTCACGACCTGGCCGGCCTTGACGACTTCGTGCGGGTCCTTGATGAACTTCGTCGACATCGCCGATACGTGGACGAGCCCGTCCTGATGCACGCCAATATCGATGAACGCGCCGAACGCCGCGACGTTCGTCACGACGCCTTCGAGCACCATGCCCGGCACGAGATCGGAAACCTTCTCGACGCCGTCGCGGAACGTCGCCGTCTTGAACTCCGGGCGCGGATCGCGGCCCGGCTTTTCGAGCTCGGAGAGAATGTCGCGCACGGTTGGCAGACCAAAGCGGTCGTCGACGAATTCCGTCGGTGACAGGCCCGAGAGCGCCTCGCGGTTACCAAGCACCTCGCCGACGTGCTTGCTGATCTTCGCGAGCATGCGTTCGACGAGCGGATACGCTTCCGGGTGAACGGACGAGCGGTCGAGCGGATTCTCACCACCGTTGATGCGCAGGAAGCCCGCGGCTTGCTCGAACGTCTTGTCGCCAAGACGCGGCACCTTGCGAAGATGTTCGCGCGACGGGAACGGACCGTTCGCATCGCGATAGTCGACGATGTTGCGCGCAAGCGTCGCGTTCAGGCCCGACACGCGTGCGAGCAGCGCAACCGATGCCGTGTTCGCATCGACACCCACCGCGTTCACGCAATCCTCGACCACGGCATCGAGCGAACGCGCGAGTTCGCGCTGGTTCACGTCGTGCTGATACTGGCCGACGCCGATCGCCTTCGGCTCGATCTTCACGAGTTCGGCGAGCGGATCCTGCAGACGTCGCGCGATCGATACCGCGCCGCGCAGCGACACGTCCATGGCGGGGAATTCCTTCGCCGCGAGTTCGGACGCCGAATACACGGATGCGCCGGCTTCGGACACAACAATCTTCTGCAGCTTGAACTCCGGATGGCGCGAGATCAGTTCGCTCGCGAGCTTGTCCGTTTCACGCGACGCCGTGCCGTTGCCAATGCTGATCAGCTCGGCCTGCGTCTCCTTGCAGATGCGGGCGAGTTTCGCGAGCGAGCCGTCCCAGTCGCGGCGCGGCTCGTGCGGGTAGATCGTGTCGGTGGCGAGCACCTTGCCGGTACGGTCGACCACGGCGACCTTCACGCCGGTGCGCAGACCCGGATCGAGGCCGATCACAGCCTTCGGTCCAGCCGGTGCGGCCAGCAGCAGATCTTTCAGGTTGCGTGCGAACACGCGGATCGCCTCATGCTCGGCTTCGTCGCGCAGGTTTGTCAGCAGCTCGTTTTCGATGTGCGGCTGCACCTTCACGCGCCAGCACCAGCGGCACACGTCGGAGAGCCATTTGTCGGCGGCGCGGTTCTGGTTCGCGATGCCGAAATGGCGCGCGATCATCGCTTCGCCCGGATGCGGTACCTGTGCGTCGAGTTCCGCGCCCAGACCGAGCTTGATCATCAGCACGCCCGCGTTGCGGCCGCGGAAGAGGGCGAGCGCGCGATGCGACGGCACCGTGCGGATCGTTTCAGAATAGTCGTAGTAGTCGCGGAATTTTTCTTCTTCCGCGTTCTCCTTGCCCTCGACGACCTTCGACGATACCACGCCCTGGTTGAACAGATAGTCGCGCAGCTTGCCGAGCACTTCCGCGGTTTCGCCGAACTGCTCGGAGAGAATGTCACGCGCGCCGTCGAGCGCGGCCTTCACGTCCGCGACGCCCTTTTCGGCGTCGACAAAGGCGGCCGCTTCGGTTTGCGGATCGAGCGCCGGGTCGGCGAGCAGCGCGTCGGCGAGCGGCTGGAGGCCGGCTTCGCGGGCGATCTGCGCACGCGTGCGGCGCTTCGGCTTGTAGGGGAGGTACAGGTCTTCGAGAACCTGCTTGCTGTCGGCGGCTTCGAGCGCGGTGCGCAGCTCGTCGGTGAGCTTGTCCTGTTCGTCGATGCTGGCGATGATCGTCGCGCGCCGCTCTTCGAGCTCGCGCAGGTACAGGAGCCGTTCTTCGAGGTTACGCAGCTGCGTATCGTCGAGATTGCCAGTCACTTCCTTCCGGTAACGAGCGATAAACGGAACAGTCGATCCTTCATCGAGAAGTTGCACCGCGGCCGCGACCTGGCGGGGCTGGACGGCGAGTTCGGTGGCGATGCGCTGTACGATCTTGAGTGCTACGGTTTCCGTCATAAGGTATGCGTGTTCCTGCGGGTTTCGATCAGGGCCGCCTGAGATGCCGCGTCGGGCGAACCCACGGCGACCGGTTGCTGACGCGGGGCATTTTGCCATAAATGCCGGAGCGCTCAGGCGCGGGATGTTAGAATTTCGGGCATGTTCCGTTGCCCATCTACGACGTTGCCGACCTCTCGTTTCCCGTTCGCTGTGCCTCGTGACCCGCGTGTCCGCGCATCGGTCGACCCGTTTTCCGGTTTGTCCGCGGAGGCGCGTCCGGGTTCAAGCCGGCCTTCGATGCTGGCCGCGCGGATAACCGCCCTGTCGGGGGCGTTCGGTGCATGCGTCGCAGCGGTATCGCTGATCTTCGCCGTGCCGGCGCAGGCACAGAATGCGCCTCTATTGCCGGCTGCCGCATCCGCCGCGTCTGCTGTCCCGGGCACGCAGGCCGGATCGCCGGACGCCACCAGCAACGATTTCGACGCACGCCAGAAAGCGCTCAACACGCGCACCGACGAGAACAACTACAGGTATGCAGTCGCGCAGCACAACTGCTATAGCACGTTCTTCGTGAATCACTGTATCGGCAAGGCACGCGACGCAATGCGCGAAGTCGCGGCGGACATCCGCAAGCAGCAGCTTGCACTGGACGACGAACAGCGTGTCGAGCGCGCGCGCAAGCGCGACGAGGAGGCCGCGATCAAGCGCGCCCGCGACGAAGCGGAAGCGCCGCAGCGCGCCGCCGACGATGCCCGTAACGCCCAGGCGTTCGAGGACAAGCAGCGCCAGCACGCGGTGGATCAGGCACAGCGTGACGCCGAAGCGCCGCAACGTGCGGCGAACGAGAAGGCGTTCCAGGCGAAGCAGCAACAGCACGCAGTCGATCAGGCGCAGCGCGGTATCAGCGCTTCGGATGCGGCGGCGAACCAGAAGGCTTACGATACGAAGCAGTCCGACTATCAGCGCAAGCTCGACGAGGCACGTCAGCAGGGCGCCCAGAAGGCGCAGCAGCGGGTCGAGAACGCGCAGCACTACAATCAGAAGCAGATCGACGCCGCGCAGCACAAGGCCGACGTCGAGGCGCGCCAGAAGCAGGCCGCCGAAAAAGCCCAGCAAAGGGCCCAGCAGCAACAGCAGGAAGAGTTGAAGCAGAAGCAGTTGCAACAACAGCAGCAGCAACAGAATCAGTAACGCGTTTTTGGCCGGACAGCAACCTCAGGCGGGAACGGCTGCACGAGGCAGCCCTCGCCACTTCGGAGGAGAAGGCGAGCATGCGCGATCATCAGCACGTCATCAACGCGAATACCCTTCGCGACCGCATTCTGCAACTGGAATCGGAGCACAGTGGTCTTGATCGCCTGATCGACAAGGTGTCAGACGACCCCGGCATCGACGACCTCGAGATAAAACGCCTGAAAAAGCGCAAGCTCAAGGTCAAGGACACCATCATCTTGCTGCAGTTGCAGCTCGAACCGGACGCGCGCGCCTGAGTGCGCGACCTGGCAGGCGCCGGGTCGCCCCGCGCGCACCGGACTTTGCAGGAATCGCTTGCCTTGAATTCACCGTCTGTTTCGCCTCCCCGTCAGCCGTCAGGCGACGACGACGTCGCGCCGCGCGACAAACGCGACGCAGCGGGTGCGCTCGCGGCCACGCTGAACCCGAAGCGGGTCACCCAGCTCGACGACATCTTCGCCGCCGACGGGCTGCTCGCGCGGCAGATCGACGGCTATCGTTCGCGCGCCTCGCAGATCGAAATGGCGCGCGCTGTCGCGGCCGCGATGGAAGCGTCCGGCAAGGCGCTCCCCGAGCCGGCGATGTTCGAGGCGCAGCAGCGTCCCGCACGGCGTCTGCAGGGCGCGGCGCCGACGGGCGGTACGACCGGCACGGCGGCGTCCGCGGAAGCGGCGCAACCACAGGATGCCGCGAACGCGTCCGACGGCGGCGAGAACACGCTGATCGTCGAGGCGGGCACGGGCACCGGCAAGACCTACGCGTACCTCGTGCCGGCGATGCTGTGGGGTGGCAAGGTCATCGTCTCGACCGGCACGAAGCATCTGCAGGACCAGCTGTTCCAGCGCGACATTCCCACCGTGCGCGACGCGCTCGCGGTGCCGGTGTCGGTCGCGATGCTGAAGGGCCGCGTGAACTATCTCTGCCACTACTACCTGCAGCGAACCGCCGACAGCGGGCGCCTGCCGTCGCGTCAGGAAACGTCGTATCTGCAGGACATCATCCGGTTCGCGAAGATCACGCGCACCGGCGACAAGGCCGAGCTCGCGAGCGTGCCGGAAACGGCGCAGGTGTGGTCGATGGTGACCTCGACGCGCGAAAACTGCCTCGGGCAGGAGTGTCCGCACTACAAGGACTGTTTCGTGATGCAGGCGCGCCGCGAGGCGCAGCAGGCCGATATCGTCGTCGTGAACCACCATCTGTTTTTCGCCGACATCATGTTGCGCGATACCGGCATGGCCGAACTGCTGCCGACAGCCAACACGGTCATCTTCGACGAAGCGCACCAGTTGCCCGAAACCGCGACGCTATTCTTCGGCGAGACGTTGTCGACCGCGCAGTTCCTCGAACTGGCCCGCGACTCGGTGGCGGAAGGCCTCGGACATGCGCGCGACGCCGTCGAATGGGTGAAGCTCGGCGGCGTGCTCGAACGCGCGGCGCGCGACGTGCGCCTCGCGTTCAGGGAAGACTCGGTGCGCATGTCGATCGGCCAGTTGCCCGGCGATCATCCGCTTTTTGCCGCGCTCGAAACGCTGGAGACCGAACTCGACGTGCTCGCGAGCGCGCTCGCGGGTCATGCGGAACGGGCCGAATCGATCGGCGCCTGTCTGCGTCGCGCGCGCGAACTGCAGGGCATTCTCGCTGGCTGGACGACTCCGCCAACCGACGCCGGGCGCGACGCGGCCAGCGACGACAAGTCGAAAGACGCAACCGATTCGAACGAGAAAGTACGCTGGGTCGAGGTGTTCTCACACACGGTTCAACTGCACGAAACGCCGTTGTCGGTCGCGCCGATTTTCGCGAAACAGCGCGCCGGCGTGCCGCGCGCGTGGATCTTCACGTCGGCGACGTTGTCGGTTCGCGGCGACTTCACGCACTACGCCGCGCAGATGGGGCTGAACGCGCGCCGTTCGATGACGCTGCCAAGCCCGTTCGACTACGCCACGCAAGGCCTGCTGTACGTGCCGCGCAATCTGCCGCAGCCATCGTCGCCGGCTTTCACCGATGCGGTTTTCGACGCGGCGCTGCCGGCCATCGAGGCGTCGGGCGGCGGCGTGTTCATGCTCTGCACGACGTTGCGCGCGGTTGATCGCATCGCGACGAAGCTGCGTGACACGATCGAATCACGTGGCTGGAATTATCCGTTGCTGGTACAGGGCGACGCGAGCCGCACTGAATTGCTGGAGCGCTTTCGCGCGTATGGCAATGCGATTCTCGTGGGCAGCCAGAGCTTCTGGGAAGGCGTGGACGTGCGGGGCGACGCGCTGTCGCTCGTGGTGATCGACAAGCTGCCGTTCGCGCCGCCGGACGATCCGGTGCTGTCGGCGCGACTCGACGCGCTGACAAAGAAAGGCCTGAGCCCGTTTGTGGTTCACCAGTTGCCGCAGGCGGTCATCACGCTGAAGCAGGGTGCGGGGCGCCTGATCCGCGCGGAAACGGATCGCGGCGTGCTGATGATCTGCGATACGCGTCTCGTCGACAAACCGTACGGCCGGCGTATCTGGCAAAGCCTGCCGCCGTTCAGGCGCACGCGGGAAATCGAAGTCGTGCGTGAGTTTTTCCCGGAAGCGGTTTCATCTTCCAGCTGATGCGCAACGCATGAGATAAAGCGCGCGTTCGGGCCGCGTGCTTTTGCAGTTCGACGTGTACACAACATCGGACTGCAAAAGCCGGTCCCCAAAACAAAACGCCACGGATGTGAATCCGTGGCGTTTTGTTTTACCGCGCGGGTTGTCGGGTAGACCTCCCGACGCGGTATGTGCCCAGGGACGAGCCCTTTGCTACAGCTTACTGGCTTGCGCCCGAAGCCGGAGCGGCAGCAGCAGCGTCCGAAGCAGCAGCGCCTGCATCCGACGCAGCCGTCGAAGCCGAAGCAGCAGCGTCGCTCGCAGCAGCAGCAGCGTCCGAAGCAGCGGCGCCTGCGTCCGATGCAGCAGCAGCCGGAGCCGATGCAGCAGCAGCGTCGCTAGCCGGGGCAGCTGCCTGATCGCTGCTCTTGTTGCACGCAGCCAGTGCCATAGCTGCCAGCAGGGATGCTACGAGGAGGGATTTCTTCATGATCACGTCCTTTTATGGTTAAAGGTAAGCAACAGCGCAAAATATTACCGGTAATGTGCTCCAACACCAACCTGGGCCGCTGGTGGAGACGCACTTCATGAGCGTGAATCTTCCCTACGGCTTGGGCGGAAATTATATGCACTTTCGTATCGACCGTCGATAAATCCGGGGTCAATACGTTGTCTTTCTCATACAAATTTTATCGGTACGGTATTACACATAGGCGGACCTAGGCAAGCTCGCCTACCTGTATCCAGCCCGCACAATACCACTCGTGTAGCAGTGCTGTCACCGACGAATCGTCAGAGAGTGTTACAAAGCGTTTCGCACTCATGAAACGGCTGTCGGCGAGTTCAACCAGCCACTTTTTTACACCTGCAAGCCTGTTTTCTTCCCCATTCAGGAAATAAAAGCGGGCGTCATACAACAGGATCGATTTGCGATCCAGGCGGATGCCATTTTTTGATGCGCGCTCGATAAAACGCGTCTCTGTCAATGGCCGTGCGGGTGGATCGAATACGACACTCGGTTTCGGTTCGCTCAAATAGGTGCCGAGGAACGTCGAGATGTCACGCGTGTTCCAGGACACCTTCGCAAGTATCGAGCCAACCCGTTCGACGAGCGCCGCGGGGAGTTGCGCCGGATGATTCACGGCGGGTTGGTCCGGGTCGCGATAAAGCTCGCGGGCGCCGTCGCCGGTGTCGCCGCGCTCGGCCAGATGGTAGAGAAACTGGCCCGTCAGTTCCTGTGTGGACGGCGCCCGAAAGCCGATCGAGCAGGTCATGCATTCGCCTTCCGCGATGCCGTCGTGCGCGATGTGCGGCGGCAGATACAGCATGTCGCCGGGCTCCAGCACCCATTCCTCTTCAGGCTCGAAGTGCCGTAACACCTTCAACGGCAAGTCCTCGCGAAGCGACAGATCGCGCTGCGCGCCGAATCGCCAGCGACGCTTGCCATGCACCTGCAGCAGAAAGACGTCGTAGGAATCGAAATGCGCGCCGACGCCACCGCCATCGGTTGCGTACGAGATCATCAGGTCGTCCAGACGCGCGTCCGGCACGAAGCGGAACCGGTCGAGCAGGGCCCGGGCGTAGTCGTCGTGCAGATCGACGCCCTGAACCAGCAGCGTCCACGCGCGCTGTTTGACGGGCGGCAGTTCATCGGGCGCGAACGGGCCGTGTTCGAGTTGCCACCTGTTGCGAAAGTGCGTGATCAGGCGGGATTCGACATCGTCCTGACCGGCGAGCTCGAAGAGCGCATCGCGCGCGAGTGGCGGCGCGATATCTGGAATGGCGTTGCGGATCAGCAGCGGCTTTTTCTGCCAGTAACGGCGCATGAATTGCGCTGGCGTGAGGTTGCCGAGAAGCGCTGTCGGCGTATCGGGCAGAGGCGGCTGGAAGGGCAAACGATTCCGGGCCGCAGCCGTGCCTGGCGGGTGGTCAAGGGGCCGCTTGGGCATCGTATAATGTGAGTTGTATTCTGGAGAATCGAATGAAAATCGCAAAGAACACCGTCGTGTCGGTCGCTTACAAGCTGTCGGATGCGCAGGGCAATCTGATTGAAGAAAGCGACGAGCCGATGGTCTATCTGCACGGCGGCTATGATGGCACGTTCCCCAAGATCGAGGAAGCGCTCGATAGCCAGGAAACGGGCTATGAAACCCAGGTTCAGCTGGAGCCGGCAGACGCGTTCGGCGAGTACGATCCCGATCTCGTGAAGATCGAGCCGCGCGAGCGTTTCCCCGAGCCGCTCGAAGTCGGCATGCAGTTCGAAGGCACGCCGGATGAAGGCGACGAAGATCTCGATTCGCTGATCTACACCGTGACGGACGTCGCGGGAGACAAGGTCGTGCTCGACGGCAACCATCCGCTGGCCGGCATGGCGCTGCGTTTTGCACTGACGGTCAAGGAAGTGCGCGAAGCGACCGAAGACGAAATCCAGCACGAGCACGCGCACGGCGCCGACGGTCTCGAAGTCCTCGACGAGGACGATGACGAAGAAGACGACGACAGCAAATCAGGGCCCACGCTGCACTGAACTGGCCGGCGTGTCGGGGAAGACGGGCGGCATGTCCGGGTTGCCCGTGGAGTTGCCCGCGCCGCTGCCCGTGTTTCCACTGCCCGTGTTACCACCGCTGCCGGGAGCCGGTATGAGCATGTCGGGCGACAGGTCGGACGCGGGCGGCAGCGACGGTATTTCCGGCATCGACGGCGCGAGATCCTCGTGCGTATTGTTCGACGGCACCGTGGGCATCATCGGCACATTCTTCGGCACGTCCCGCACGCTTACCCGGAACGGCGGCCTTCGCGCCGTATCCGCATCGATCTCGATCCACTGATTCAACCGGTCTCGCGGCGCAAAGGCGACGCCGGTGAGATTCGTCACCTCCACGCCTTTGTCGTTGCGCAACGGTTGATCGAACTGGAATCCGGCGGGCAGGTTCTGGTCATCGTGATGAACGACGAGAACCGGGCCGCGAAAAGTCTGCGCCAGTTTGACGAGGCTGCGCTTGAGTTCCAGATAGCCGTCGCGACGACGGTTGCGCGCGAAGTGCAGCCACGCGAAGCGTTCAGGGCGCTCATAACGTTCCGGATCCGGATCGCCCTGAATGAACACGACGATCGCGCGCGCGTCGCGGCGCTTCGCGAATTCGGCCGCGTGTTCGAGCCAGAACGCGTTCGCCACCACACGATCTTCGAATTCGCCGTTCCGGCCGCCCGCATTCAGATAGTGGTTGTTCGGCGACGGCACGTTCAACGCGAGAAACACCGTATCTTTCACCTGCCAGCGCACGTTTTCCCGATAGGGATGAAATCGCGACACTTCGCTTTCACGCGTGAGCGGAATCGGGTTCTGGCCCATCGACGACGCGTCGGCGAATACGGTCTGCCGCAGCCGGTCCAGCCGTTCGACCGGATCGTAGCCGCCCGCCCGCGCGGTACCGCAGTCGGCCCAGTCATGCTCGCCGGCCACGAAGATGAGCGCCGGACGCGCCGCTTCGAGCAGCATCTGGCGTCGCTCGTACAGCGCGTCGTCGCAGGCTTCTTTCGCGCCTTTCAGATTGCCGTCGTAGACGATGAACGAGACGTTGCTGTCGCGGCCAATGGTATCGAGCAGGCGCTGCGTCGGCGCCTCATCACGAGGGCTTTCGAGCGTGCTGCTGACGACCGCGAACGTGTAGCGCGAACCGGCCGTGTGCGCAGCCGCTGGCTGCGCACAGATCACGCCGCATGCCAGCGCAACGGCGAGTGCCGCGCGGATGTCGCGCGTGCATGACAGGGACCACGTAGGGTCAATGGCCCGCATCTGGCGCGCTGGCCAGGTCTTGCAGTTCGTAGAGCAACTGCAGGGCGTCGCGCGCACTCAGTCCGTCCACGTCGACCGCACGCAGTTTTTCGATGGCCGCGTGGTGTTGCGGCACTTGCCCGGCCTCCGGTTCATCATTCGTGTCTTCCAGTTGCAGCGGTGCCGCGAAGAGATCGAGTTGCGGTGTGTCCTGTGCGACTGATTGCTGCTCGAGATGCGCAAGATGCCGGCGAGCCGCGCGGATCACGGCCGATGGCACGCCCGCCAGTTGCGCGACCTGCAAGCCGTAACTCTGGTTCGCGGGACCTTCCTCGACGGCGTGCAGGAACACGATGCCGTGCCCATGCTCGACCGCAGAAAGATGGACGTTCGCCGCCTGCGGGAATTCGGCAGGCAACTGTGTGAGTTCGAAGTAGTGCGTTGCGAACAGCGTATGGCAGCCATTGTGCGCGAGCAGATGCCGGGCGATTGCCCAGGCGAGCGCGAGGCCGTCGAAGGTCGACGTGCCGCGGCCGATCTCGTCCATCAGCACGAGGCTCTGCGGCGTCGCGTCGTTCAGGATGGCTGCGGCTTCGGTCATCTCGACCATGAACGTCGAGCGGCCGCCTGCAAGGTCGTCGGCCGCGCCGATGCGCGTGAAGATGCGGTCGATCGGGCCGAACCGCGCGCGGCGCGCCGGCACATAACTGCCGACGTACGCCAGGAGCGCGATCAGCGCTGTCTGGCGCATGAACGTCGATTTACCGCCCATGTTCGGGCCGGTGATCAGCAGCAGCTTGCGTTCGTGCGACAGCGTGCAGTCGTTCGCGATGAACTGCTCGACCTGCGCTTCCACCACCGGATGGCGCCCTTGCTCGATCTCGATGCCGGCGCTGCCGGAGAACGCCGGCGCGACCCAGTCGAGCGCGCGCGCGCGTTCCGCGAATGCGGCGAGCAGGTCGAGCTCCGCGAGCGCGGAGGCCACGCGCTGGCAATCCGCGATGAATGGCAGCAGCGCTTGCAGCAGCGCGTCATAGAGCGACTTCTCGCGCGCGAGCGCGCGTTCCTGCGCGGACAGCGCCTTGTCTTCGAACGTTTTCAGTTCCGGGGTGATGTAGCGCTCGGCGTTTTTCAGCGTCTGGCGGCGGCGGTAGTCGTCGGGCACCTTGTCCGTCTGGCCGCGCGTGACCTCGATATAGAAGCCGTGAACCTTGTTGTACTCCACACGCAGATTCGGGATGCCGGTGCGCGCGCGTTCGCGCGTTTCGAGATCGATCAGGAACTGGCCGCAGTTCTCCGAGATGTCGCGCAGTTCGTCCAGATCGGCATCGTAGCCGCGTGCAATCACGCCGCCGTCGCGCACCATCGCAGCCGGTTCGGGCGCGATCGCGCGCGTCAGCAGTTCGACGCAATCCATGGGCGGCGCGAGCGACAGGTCGATACGCGCGAGCGAATCCGATGCGCCCGCGAGCGGCGCGATCTGCGTGCGCAGCGCGGGCAGGGCGATGAACGTGTCGCGCAGGCTCGACAGATCGCGCGGACGCGCCGACAGCAGCGCAAGGCGGCCCGTAATGCGTTCGATATCGGAAATCTGCCGCAGTGCCGTACGCAGCGCGTCGAGACTCGCGGTTGCGGGCGCGTCGAGCAGCGCACCGATGGCCTGCTGACGGGCCTCAGCAATCGCGGCGTCGCGCGGCGGATGATGCAGCCAGTGGCGCAGCAGCCGGCTGCCCATCGTCGTGCAGCACGTGTCGAGCAGCGAACACAGCGTGGGCGACTCGGTGCCGCGCAGTGTCTCGGTCAGTTCCAGATTGCGCCGGGTTGCCGGATCGAGACCGATATATTCCGACTCCGATTCGACTTTCAGGCTGCGGACGTGGCGCAGTTGCTGCCCTTGCGTTGCCGCCGCGTAAAGCAGCAGCGCGCCGGCCGCGCCGCAGGCGCTCGCGAGCGCCTGCGCGCCGAAGCCGTCGAGACTCGCCACGTTCAACTGGTCGCACAGACGCTGCGTGCCGGAAACCACATCGAAGTGCCATGCCGGCACGCGCGTGACAGCACCGGTGCCCGTTGTGAGCGAATCGTGGTTCGTGTCGGAGGCCGTGTCGGAGACGAGAATCTCGGCAGGGCGGATCCGCTCCAGCGCGGCGGCGACCTGACCGGGCACCACCTCGGCGAGCCGCAACGCACCGCTCGCCAGATTCAGCCACGCGAGCCCGACCGTGGTCGCCACACCGCGCCGGTTGTGGCCGACGCTCATCGCGAGCAGGTACACGTCGCTCTTGTCCGACAGCAGCGCTGCGTCGGTCAGCGTGCCGGGCGTGACGACGCGCATCACCTTGCGCTCGACAGGCCCTTTCGACGTGGCCGGATCGCCGATCTGTTCGCAGATCGCCACCGATTCGCCGAGCTTCACGAGCTTCGCCAGGTACTGCTCGACGGCATGATGCGGCACGCCGGCCATCCTGATCGGGTTACCCGCGGATGCGCCGCGCTGCGTGAGCGTCAGATCGAGCAGGCGCGCGGCTTTCTCCGCGTCTTCGAAAAAGAGCTCGTAGAAGTCGCCCATCCGGTAGAACACGAGCGTGCCCGGATGTTCGCTTTTGATGCGCAGATACTGCTGCATCATCGGCGTGTGCTGTGCGACGGTTTCGTTGGGTGTTGCGATTGGAGTGCCCATCCTGATGTCGTGCATTGGTGTTCAGGGCGTGAGTTTAACCCGCCTGCGTCGCCTGTGAACCTGGCCGGATGGCCAGCGCGCCCAGGCGGGGTTTGCTCGAGGCATTACGCTTCGTTAAGCTTCTTACTCTTCGATCAGCGCCCGCATGTCGACCTTGCGTGCGTTCATCAGGCTGCGCCGTCTGGCGAGCCACATCATGAACGTAATGAACGTGCCGAACACGACGATGATCCACTGCACCGGCACCCTCGCCGTCAGCATCAAGGCGTACGCGCCGAGCATCAGCAGAACGGCCAGGTTCTGGTTGAAGTTCTGCACGGCGATCGAGTGTCCCGCGCTCAGCAGCGTCGCGCCGCGATGCTGCAGGATAGCGTTCATCGGCACGATGAAAAACCCGGACAGCCCGCCCAGCAGAATCATCAGCGGATAGGCGAGCACGATATACACCGGCGCGACCAGCGGGCCGATCCTGATGCCCGTGCCCGCCGGGAAGAGCCCTTTGCTGTAGAACGCCATCGCGATCGCCACCGCGCCCGTCACGATGCCGACCGGCAGCACGCGCAGCGATCCGCGCAGCGGTATCCACGCGGCCGCGGCCGCGGCGCCCACCGCGATCCCGAGGCCGGTGACGCCCTGCATGACCGCCGCTTTCGACAGCGACAGGCCGAGGTTCACGTCAGCCCACCTGAGCACGAGCAGTTGCAGCGTGACGGCGCCGCCCCACATCAGCGTCGTGACCCAGAGCGCGATCTGCGCGACCTTGTCGCCCCATAGCACGTTGAAGCTGTTCGCGAAGTCGCCGACCAGTTTTCCCGGCTCGGCGAGGCGGTTCGGATAGCGGGCGCCGGTGTCGGGGATGGCGACGTTGATCGCCGCGGCCGCCGCGTAGGTGAGCATCACGACGAGCATCGCGAGACCGGCGGCGGTGTGGATCATCGGCAGATGCGCCCGCGCGACGAACTTCGTCGCGAGCGTGCTGATGAGTGCGCCGCCCACCATCGTGCCGACGATTGTCGAGAGCACGGTCGCCGATTCCAGCCACGCGTTCGCGGCGACGAGTTTTTCGGCGGGGAGCAGTTCGGTCAGGATGCCGTATTTGGCCGGTGAATACGCCGCGGCGCCAAAGCCGACCACGCCATACGCGATCATCGGATGCACGCCCGCGATCATCATCAGGCAACCCGTTGCCTTCAGCGCGTTCGAGACGAACATCACGTGGCGCTTTTGCAGCGCGTCGGCGAACGCGCCGACGAAGGGCGCGAGCAGCACGTAGGAGATCGTGAAGAAGATCTGCAGCAGCGGCGTGACCCACGCCGGCGACTGGATGACGGTCAGGAGCGCGATCGCCGCGATCAGCAACGCGTTGTCCGCCAGCGACGACACAAACTGTGCCGCAATGATCGTGTAGAAGCCTTTTTTCATGAAGCGGACCGGAGTGCGCGACAGGGCGCGTCGAGCGGGATTCGAAGCTGCCATCAAACCCGCGCCGACGCCATAACAAAAAAGCGGCCGAGGCCGCTTTTTTGTTCGTGCATCAAGCCGCTTGCTGCTTCGTGCGGCTGTACTTGCTGAGGATCGGCACCATCTGCGCGTACATCTTCGGATTGCCCGCGACGATTTCGCCAAGGTGCAGGAATTCCGAATCGCCCGTGTAGTTGCCCACGAGGCCGCCCGATTCCGTGATCAGCAGGCTGCCCGCCGCCACGTCCCATGCGTTGATGCCCTGCTCGAAGAAGCCGTCGAGGCGGCCCGCCGCGACGTTCGCCAGATCGAGCGCGGCCGCGCCCGGGCGGCGCAGGCCTGCGCATGCACTCGTCATCTCGGAGAACAGGCGGCTGTACGCATCGAGACCGTCCTTTTCGCGGAACGGAAAGCCCGTGCCGATCAGGCCGTCTGCCAGACGGTCGCGACGGCCGACGCGGATGCGGCGGTCGTTCAGGTACGCGCCACGGCCGCGCGACGCGGTGAAGAGGTCGTTGCGGGTCGGATCATAGACGACGGCCTGCGTCACGATGCCCTTGTGCGCGAGCGCGATCGACACGCAGTAATACTGGAAACCGTGGATGAAGTTCGTGGTGCCGTCGAGCGGGTCGATGATCCACTGGAATTCCGACTCGTTGTCGGACTTGCCGGATTCCTCGGCGAGGATCGCGTGATCGGGGTAGGCGGTCTTCAGCGTATCGATGATCGCGGCTTCCGACGCCTTGTCGACCTCCGTGACGAAATCGTTGTGCTGCTTCTTGCTGACCTGGATGAGATCCAGATCGAGCGACGCGCGGTTGATGATCTGCCCGCCGCGACGAGCGGCCTTGACAGCGATGTTCAGCATGGGATGCATGAGCCGGGATCCTTGTGCCGGACAGCCGCGGCGGCAGTCCGGTAATAGCGGTAAACAACCGGAACGTTCGCGTTGAAGTGATCGAACACGCGTTCCGTCGACGGAGACGAATTGAAGAAGAGCGGGGCGCACGCCCCTGAAACGTTCAAAACGTTCAGCGACGACGCGAATTGCGTGATTTTACCCGAGTCCGGCCGCTTCCGGCAGCGGCGCGCGCCAGGACCGCCCGAAAGCCGGCTCGCACGGGGGTGGATGGCGCTACCATAGGGGTTCCCCAGTCAGTCGAATGCCATCCGTGACCGAATTTCAGCACCCGTCTTCTTCCCATGATTCATCCGCTGCGCCGGCCGCGCCCGGCGACAGCGCCGGCCCCGTGCGCGGTGGCTTTACGTCGACGCGCTTCGTGCTCGTCGAGCCGAGCCATCCCGGCAACGTCGGCGCGGCGGCGCGCGCGGTCAAGACGATGGGTTTTTCGCGGCTGGTGCTCGTCGCGCCGCGCGTCGCGAACGTGCAGAGCGACCCGGAGGCGGTCGCGATGGCGAGCGGCGCCGACGACGTGCTGGCGTGCGCCCACGTCGTACCGTCGCTGGGCGACGCGCTGAACGGCGTCCAGTGGTCGATCGCGCTGACGGCGCGCGCCCGCGAATACGGCCCGCCCCAGCTCTCGCCGCGCGCCGCCGCGGCGCAGGCGCGCGGCCACGCGGCGCAGGGCGAGATCGCGCTGGTGTTCGGCAACGAGCGCACGGGCCTCTCGAACGAGGACGTCGAGCGTTGCAGCGTGCTCGCGCATATTCCGGCCAACCCCGCGTACAGCTCGCTCAATCTCGCGCAGGCGATCCAGGTGCTGTCGTACGAGTTGCGCATCGCCTATCTGGAAACCGCCGATAGCGGCGCCACGGGCAGCGTCGATCCGGACGCGTCGCCGCGCGCGGCCAGCGACGAAATCGAGCGCATGTACGTGCATCTGGAAAACGCGTTGATCGCGCTGGACTTTCTCGATCCCGTCAATCCGAAGAAGCTGATGTCGCGCCTGCGACGGCTCTTCGCCCGTTCAGGCCTCGAGCGCGAAGAGGTCAACATCGTGCGCGGCATCGCCAAGCACATTCTGCTGAAGGTCAAGCCGTCCGGAAAGTAATCCGGGCGCGGCCGGCCTTGCGGCGTGCCAGGTGAGCGGCCGCGGAACACGGGGCCGCCCGCGGCGACGACCTTGTCGCCAGCGCGGGCTTCCAGCAGCGTTCGCGCAATCCCCCTACAATCGCTGAAAACGTCATAAGCAAAGCGGCGCGGCTGGATTCACGGCCGTCCGTCCGGTGCCCGTTGCCGCAACGCCGTTATCCGTGTCTGGCAAAGCCGCCAGCGGCAACGAAGCCTCACCCCACGTCAGCCTGATTGCCATGTTCAAAAGACTTCGCGAAGACATCGCCACGATCCGCGAGCGCGATCCCGCCGCTCGCAGCGCCTGGGAAGTGCTCACGTGTTATCCGGGCTTCCATGCGCTCGTGCTGCACCGCGTCGCGCATGCGTGCTGGCGCGCGAAGCGCCGCTGGCTCGCGCGCTTTGTCTCGCAGCTCGCACGCTTTCTGACCGGTATCGAAATCCATCCGGGCGCGACGGTTGGCCGGCGCGTGTTCATCGATCACGGCATGGGCGTGGTGATTGGCGAGACCGCCGAAATCGGCGACGACTGCACGATCTATCAGGGCGTGACGCTTGGCGGCACGTCGCTCGAGCGCGGCGCGAAGCGGCATCCGACGCTCGGACGCGGCGTGATTGTCGGCGCGGGTGCGAAGGTGCTCGGCGGTTTCACGGTTGGCGCGGAAGCGAAGATCGGCTCGAACGCGGTCGTCGTGAAGCCGGTGCCGGCGGGCGGCACCGCGGTCGGCAATCCGGCGCGCGTGATCGTGCCCGCGGCCAGTACGGCGGCGAAGGCGAGCGAAGCGAAACCGGCAGTCTCCCGAAGCGGCTTTTGCGCGTATGGCATCACGCCGAATGCGGACGATCCCGTGTCGCTCGCGATTCACGGGCTGATCGATCACGCGGCAACGCAGACGCAGCGCATCGACGAAATCGTCGCCGCGCTGGAGCGGCTCGGCACGACGCTCGAGGCGCTGAACGGCGCGGATGCGGCGTTGCTGGATCTGCGCCGGCTGTCGGCGGCGATCGAAGGAAAAGTCGAGCAGAGTTGATCGCAGCTCACGCTGCGTGCGCGATTACGCGCGCGTGGCGCCCCCGGCCCGACCATGGTGTCCGGGCCTGTCAATCCAGCGGCAGCACCTTGAAGCCGCCGGCATCGATGCGCAGATAGCCGCCGCGTCGCGTGCCGTGATCGAGTTCCCAGTCGGGCAGAACCCAGCGCGTGCCGCCGGGTTCGACGTGCGTCGCGGGCCGGTGCGTGTGGCCGTGAATGATCGTCTTCGTCCCGGATTTGCGAAACAGCGCCGCGACCGCTTTCGGCGTCACGTCGTATTTCGGCGAGACGGGTCGCGAGCGGCCTTCCTCGCTCGCCGAGCGCATCCGTTCCGCGAGCTTCCTGCGCCACCTGAACGGCCACGCGAGAAACAGCGCCTGCACCGCCCGGTTGCGCGCGAAGCGGCGAAACACCTGATAGCCGCGATCGGCCGTACAGAGACGGTCGCCATGCGCGAGCGCGATGCGCGTGCCGAACGCGGTGATGACAAACGGATCGGGCAGCCAGATCGCGCCGGCCGCTTTCATGAAGCGCTTGCCGAGCAGGAAGTCGCGGTTGCCATGCATGATGTAGAGCGCGATGCCGCGCTCGGTCAGCGTGTGCATCAGCGCCGCCATGCGGGCGACGAACGGATCGCCATCGGGCGCGACGAGCATGTCGTCGCCGATCCAGTACTCGAACAGGTCGCCGAGAATGAAAACTGAATCCGCCTGAGCGGCCGTCACGCGGATGAAATGCTCGAACGCGGCGACCGTGCGCGGAATCGCCTCGCTCAAGTGAAGATCGGAGATGAAAAAAAACGGGCGTGCGGCGTGCGGGCGCGTGCCCTCGCCAGGCACGCCCGCAGCGACGCTTCGCAGCGGCGTTTCTTGCAGCATTGAAGGTGCTCGTGATGTCCTGCGTTAAACCGGAAGAGGCGGCATGCAACACCGCCTCTCTTATCTCGCGCGATGCCGCGATCAGTCGGCGATCACGGCCTTTTCGATGATCACGTCGTCGACCGGCACGTCCTGGTGAAAGCCCTTCGAGCCCGTTTTCACCTTGCGGATGGCGTCGAGCACGTCCAGACCCTCGACTACCTTGCCGAACACGGCGTAACCCCAGCCCTGCGGCGTCGGCGACGAGTGGTTCAGGAAGTCGTTGTCGTTCACGTTGATGAAGAACTGGGCCGTTGCCGAATGCGGATCGTTCGTGCGCGCCATCGCCACCGAGCCCTTGACGTTCTTCAGGCCATTGTTCGCTTCGTTCGTGACC
This sequence comes from Paraburkholderia sartisoli, assembly GCF_900107685.1. Lineage (GTDB taxonomy): Bacteria > Pseudomonadota > Gammaproteobacteria > Burkholderiales > Burkholderiaceae > Paraburkholderia > Paraburkholderia sartisoli. The sequence goes on from NZ_FNRQ01000001.1 coordinate 1,427,729, forward strand.
GGCGCTTCGGTCGGCTTCTGCTTCATGCCCGGCTCGAAACCGCCGCCCTGGATCATGAAGCCGTCGATCACGCGGTGGAACACCGTGTTGTCGTAATGACCAGCCTTCACGTAGTTGAGAAAGTTTTCAACCGACTTCGGCGCTTTTTCGGCGTCCAGTTCGAGTTTGATGATGCCGTGGTTCGTGTGCAGTTCGACCATGATGGGATCCTTTGACTGACAGGGGTTGAAGGGCGCGGACGGCGCCTGTCGCCGGTCCGCGCGGAGGTGTTCCCGCGGGTGCGTTCCGGCGTTCCGGACGCATTGCTATCCGCTTACTTGCTGACGACGGTCGCCGACTGGATCACGATCTGCTTTTGCGGCACGTCGGACATCGGGCCGCGCGTGGTGGTCGGTTCGGCTTCGATCTTCTTCACGACGTCCATGCCCGACGTGACCTTGCCGAACACGGCGTAGCCGTTGCCGTCCGGATTCGGATAGTCGAGGCCGGCGTTATCCACCGTGTTGATGAAGAACTGCGCCGTCGCCGAATTCGGATCGCTCGTGCGCGCCATCGCCAGCGTGCCGGCTGCATTTTTCAGGCCGTTGCGGCTTTCGAGCGGAATCGGTGCGCGCGTGGGCTTTTCGACGAAGCTCGTCGTGTAGCCGCCGCCCTGGATCATGAAGCCCGGAATCACACGATGGAAAATCGTGCCGTTGTACTGGCCGGACTTCACGTAATCGAGGAAATTCGCGACGGTCTTCGGCGCCTTCTCGGGGAACAGTTCGACGCGAATGTCGCCTTCCGATGTCTTGAGGAGGACGGACGGATGCGCGGCCTGCGCCGGTGAACCCGTTTGTGCAAAGGCGGGTGCGTTCGCGATCAGGGCGGCGCTACCGAGCGCCAGCATCAACCATTTCATGTAAATCCTCGGAGTGAAAAAATCGGGATGACGAAAAGCGGACCTACTGCGACGGCGCCATGTAAGGCGGCACCGCGAGCGAGCCGCTCGGGCCGCCGAACTGGAAGGACGGGCTTTCAGTCACGTTGTTGACGGCGCGCGCGGTGTAGTCGTCGACTGATGCCGCGCTTTTGCGCGCGGGCTTCTTGCCACCTGGCGGCGGCGAGACGATCTTCTGGATATCGGCGAGGCGCTGCTGCGTCGTGCCGCTCGCGTGGCCGATGCTCTCCGCGCGCTTGTACGATTCGGCGGCAAGCCGCAGATACAGGTCGCCGAGGTTTTCGTACGCGAGACCATAATCCGGATTGACGCGGGTCGCGGTTTCGAGCGCGGCGCGGGCTTCCGGATAGCGGCCTTCCTTCGCGTACAGCGCGGCGAGGTTGTTGTAGGGCTCGGGCAGCTCCGGATACATCTGCGTAAGCGCGGTGAAGGCGGTGATGGCGTCGTCGTCGCGATTCAGGCGCGCGAGCACTGTGGCGCGCTTGAACTGCGCCTGCGCATCACGCGGATTCGACGCGATGCGCGCGTCGAGCTGCTTGAGCGCATCGCGCCAGTCTTTTTGCGCGATCGCCGCGTCGATTTGCGGTGTGCCGTCCACGACGGCTTTCGCCTGCGCGTGTGCCGCGGGACCCGTCAATACCATGAAGGCGACGCCGCAAAAGGCAGTCGCGGCGAGGGTCGCAGCGCGTCGCGCGCGGCCGCTGGAAGGTTTCATAGGCTCAGGTCTGGGTGTTATACTCCGACCCATTCTAACAAAAGGTCTGCGCGTTCCGTTGAACCACAGACTGTCTTTTCGCCACTCGTGGTCGTCTCCGCCTTGAATGCAGCCTGACCGCAGCACGAAATGCCCCGGTTTGCTGTCAGCTTCGTTTGCCTGCTGTCCCTGTCGTACCCGTCCAGGTTGTGAAGCCAGGTTTTGAAATCGGGTTTTAAAATCGGGTTTTGAAGCGCCGGGTGCAGCATGCACGTAACACAATGCGGATTTCTTTCGGCCCACGCATCGTCTCTATGGAATCTCTGCGCATCTACAACACGCTCGCGCGTGACAAGCAATCTTTCGTGCCACGTGAAGCGGGCGTCGTGCGGATGTATGTCTGCGGGATGACCGTGTACGACTACTGCCACGTCGGTCATGCGCGCGTGATGGTGGTGTTCGATATCGTTCAGCGCTGGCTGCGTACACTGGGCTATCAGGTCACGTATGTGCGCAACATCACGGATATCGATGACAAGATCATTCGACGCGCCGTCGAAAATGGCGAGACAATCAAGTCGCTGACCGACCGCTTTATCGCCGCGCTGCATGAAGACGCGGACGCGCTCGGCATCGCGCGGCCCGATATCGAGCCGCGTGCCACCGACTTCATTCCGCAGATGCTCGGCATGATCGAGACGCTCGAAGCAAATGGCTATGCATATCAGGCGAGCGACGGCGACGTGAACTATGCCGTGCGCAGGTTCGCGAACTACGGAAAGCTTTCGGGCAAGTCGATCGAGGACCTGCGCGCGGGCGAACGCGTCGCGGCGAACGATGCGAAACAGGACCCGCTCGACTTCGTATTGTGGAAGCAGTCGAAGCCGGAAGAACCCGCCGACACCGGCTGGGATTCGAAATACGGGCGTGGGCGTCCCGGCTGGCATATTGAATGCTCGGCGATGAGTTGCAGCCTGCTCGGCGAGCACTTCGACATTCACGGCGGCGGCCAGGACCTGCAGTTTCCGCACCATGAAAACGAACTGGCGCAGAGCGAGGGTGCGTCGGGGCAAACGTTTGTCAATTACTGGATGCACAACGGCTACGTGCAGATCGACAATGAGAAGATGTCGAAGTCGCTCGGCAACTTCTTCACGATTCGCGAAGTGCTTGCGCGATACGATGCTGAAGTCGTACGCTTTTTCATCGCGCGCGCGCATTACCGCTCGCCGCTGAACTACAGCGATACGCACATCGACGACGCGCGCAGTGCGCTCACGCGTCTTTACACTGCGCTGAAGGACGTCACGGCGGATGATGCGGCACTCGACTGGAACGAAGCGCACGCGCAACGTTTCCAGGCCGCGATGAACGACGACTTCAATACGCCTGTTGCGGTGTCGGTGCTGTTCGAACTGGCGAGCGAAGTGAACCGTACGCGCGATGCAGCGCTCGCACGACAATTGCGTGCGCTCGGACGTCTGCTGGGTCTCCTCGGCCGCGAGCCACGCGTCTTTTTGCAGCAGGCCGCGGGCAGCGCGAACGGGGGCACACTCGATGCCGCCGCGATCGAAGCAAGGATCGCGGCACGTGTCGCCGCCAAGCAGGCGAAAGATTATGCCGAAGCAGACCGGATCCGGGCGGAGTTGCTCGAGGCCGGTATTGCACTTGAAGACAAACCGGGCGGGTTGACCGAGTGGCGCCGCGTGTGAGCGCACCCCGAACATCCCTCTGATCGACTCGCCAGGCAGGAGGCAGGATGGCAACGGCCACGAAGACGCCGGCTAAACGGGCCGCGTCTCAGACAGGCGCGACAGCCGCGGTGAAAACGACGCGCGCACGCAGTAACGCAAGCCCCTCGCTGAAGGCCGCTTCGACAGCGGGCAACGGCGCAACGGCAGTCGCGAAAGCGTCTGCCGGACTCGCCACGAAAGTGGCGGGCAAGCGCGCGCTCAACGGCGCGTCGCATGCGCCGCGCAAGCTGGCGAAACCCGTGCGCAAGCCGCAGGCGAAAGGCAACGGCGCGTTGCCGGCGGAACGCGTTGACGGCGTACAGGAACTCGCACGCGACACGCTGCATGATGGCGAAGTCGTGCGCAAAACCCGAGCATCGACGTCGAGCGAAGTCGCCGTGCCGGTGCAGACCGGCGGGCTCACGCCCGAGGTGACGCGTCCGCCATACTGGGACAAGGCCTGCGCCGATCTCGTCAAGCGCGACCGCATTCTCAAGAAGCTGATCCCGAAGTTCGGCCCCGTGCATCTGCTGAGCCGCGGCGATCCGTTCGTGACGCTCGCGCGCTCGGTCGTCGGCCAGCAGATTTCCGTCGCGGCCGCACAGGCCGTGTGGCAACGCGTCGAAACGGCGTGTCCAAAGCTCGTGCCGCAGCAGTTCATCAAGCTGGGGCAGGCGAAGCTGATGGCATGCGGACTCTCGAAGCGCAAGTCGGAATACGTGCTTGATCTCGCGCAACACTTTGTGTCGGGCGCGCTGCACGTCGGCAAGTGGGAGTCGATGGAAGACGAGGCGGTGATCGCCGAGCTCACGCAGATTCGCGGCATCGGCCGGTGGACGGCGGAGATGTTCCTCATCTTCAACCTGTCGCGTCCGGACGTCCTGCCGCTCGACGACCTCGGCCTGATCCGCGCGATCAGCGTGAACTACTTCAGCGGCGAGCCCGTCACGCGCAGCGAGGCGCGCGAGGTCGCGGCGAACTGGGAGCCGTGGCGCACCGTGGCCACCTGGTATATGTGGCGTAGTCTCGACCCGTTGCCGGTTGACTATTAAGCGATTCAACGTGTGACTATCAATATCTCGAAATGATAGTTTAGACGCGGTTTTGACATGGCTGGGCGCGGTTAGAATACGCGCTGCCGGTAAGTCCAAGGATTACAACCAATGAAGACCACGTTTCTGGATTTCGAACAGCCGATCGCTGAACTCGAAGCGAAGATCGAAGAATTGCGCTTCGTGCAGGACGATTCGGCCGTCGATATTTCGGAAGAGATCGAGCGGCTGTCGAAGAAGAGCCAGCAACTCACCAAAGACCTCTACGCGAACCTGAGTCCGTGGCAGGTTTCGCAGATCGCGCGTCATCCGCAGCGTCCGTATACGTTCGACTACGTGAGCGAACTGTTCACCGATTTCCACGAGCTTCATGGCGACCGCAACTATGCGGACGACCTGTCGATCGTCGGCGGCCTCGCGCGTTTCAACGGCCAGCCGTGCATGGTGATCGGCCACCAGAAGGGCCGCGACACGAAGGAGCGCGCGCTGCGCAACTTCGGCATGCCGCGCCCGGAAGGCTATCGCAAGGCCGAGCGTTTCATGCGCCTCGCCGAGAAATTCGGCCTGCCCATTTTCACGTTCATCGACACACCGGGCGCCTACCCGGGCATCGGCGCGGAAGAGCGCGGCCAGTCGGAAGCGATCGGCCGCAACCTGTACGTGATGGCCGAGCTGAAGACGCCGATCATCGCGACGATCATCGGCGAGGGCGGTTCGGGCGGCGCGCTCGCGATCGCCGTCGGTGACAGCGTGCTGATGCTGCAGTTCTCGACCTATTCGGTGATCTCGCCCGAAGGTTGTGCGTCGATTCTGTGGAAGAGCGCCGCGAAGGCACCGGAAGCCGCCGAGGCACTCGGCCTGACCGCGCATCGTCTGAAGGCGCTGGGCCTCATCGACAAGATCGTCAACGAGCCGCTCGGCGGCGCGCATCGCGATCCGAAGGGCATGGCAGCCATGCTGCGCCGTGCGCTGGCCGATTCGCTGCGCCAGTTCCAGGGCATGAGCATTCAGGACCTGAAGCAACGCCGTTTCGAACGCCTGATGGCATACGGCAAGTTCAAGGAAACGACGCCGGGCGCATAAGCCGGCGTCCGTTCTCGAGGGCGCATCGCGCCTTTTCGCCGTGACTCCTCCCACTGAAAATCCCGCCGACCGCCTCGTTCTCGATGCGGTCGGCGCGGCGTTTGCCGCGCTGCCTGCCGGCGCGCGCGTCGCCATCGCGTTTAGCGGCGGGCTCGACTCGACGTCGCTGCTCGACGCGGCGGTGCGCACCGGCGGCGCGGCGCGTTGCGTGGCGTTGCATATCCATCATGGCCTGAGCCCGCACGCCGACGAATGGCTCGCGCATTGCGACGCGTTCGCGCGCGAACGGGGCGTGACGTTCGAGGCGCGGCATGTCGACGTGCCGCGCGAAACCGGCGTGAGCATCGAGGCCGCGGCGCGCGACGCGCGCTACCGCGCGCTCGACGCGATGTGCGCGGGGCACGGTGTATCGGCGATGTGGCTCGCGCAGCATGCGGACGATCAGGCCGAAACGGTGCTGCTGCAATTGCTGCGCGGGGCAGGGCTTGCCGGCCTCGCCGCGATGGCGCCCGGGCGGCTCGCGCCGGGCGCGCGGATCGTGCGGATGAGGCCTTTGCTGCACGTGCTGCGCGCGCAACTGGAACAGTATGCGCATGCGCGCGACCTGAGCTGGATCGACGACGAATCGAACGCGGACACGCGTTACGCACGCAACGCGCTGCGTCACGAAGTGTTGCCGCAACTGGCCGTCCATTTTCCGGGTTTTCGCGACGCGCTCTCGCGTACCGCGACGCATGCCGCCGCCGCCCAGCGTCTGCTCGACGAGCTTGCGCGCATCGATATGCAGGTGGCCGCCCGTGATGATGCGCGCGCATTGTCGCGTGACGCGTTGCTCGCGCTCGACGACGAACGCGCCGTCAATCTCCTGCGTTACTGGATGCGCACGCTTGGCCTGCCGGCGGCGTCGACCGCGCGCCTCGCCGACGCGCTGCGCCAGCTTCGCGACGTCACGCGCGATCACGGCATGCGGGTCGACCACGCGGGTCAGAGCCTGCGCAACTATCGGGACGACATTTTCTGGGAAGCGGGCGACAGCGCCGAACCCGCCGATGAAACCGCGATCGGCACACGGCCCGTGAGCGAACTGACGTGGCGCGGCGAATCGATCTGGCGTTTGCCGCAGTGGCGCGGCACGTTCGTGTTCGCCGAAGTCGAAGCGGACGACCCCGACGCGATCGCCGAGCCGCTGCTCACGCGTGCGCTGCTGTCGGCGCGTGCGCGAGCGGGCGGCGAGCGCATGCGTGTGGACGCGAACGGATCGAGCCGGACGCTGAAAAACCTGTTCCAGGAGCGCGGCGTGCCGTCATGGAAGCGCGATGTGCCGCTCGTTTTCAGCGGCGACGCGCTGCTCTTCGTGCCGCTCATCGGCGTCAACCGGGAGACGGCCATCATCGCCGCCGATGAAGCCGAGGCCAACGCGTCACGCTATTTCCGCCTCGACTGGCGTCCGGATGTGCTGATCACCTGAGCGCTTGCAGAGCCGCGGAAAAATGTCCCGAAAAAGTGCGAAAGCCCTTGTGTACAAGCGTTTGAAGGCCGTTTTTACCGGATTCTGGCTTGTCTTTTTTCGCCCGATCAGGTACGTTAACCTGTTTGCCCGGCGTGATTTTGCCGTGTTTTTATCGTAATCCCGGTCATGTCCGGACCGGTTGCCAGCCACACCCCCGCTCGCAACCTTCCCGTTACGGGCAAATAAGCGCAAATAATGCGCACATAAAGGGCAAACCCCGCGCATGCTGCACGCGCGCTGCATTTACGCCGCCACACTCCATCGTCATTCCTGTCGTTGTCTGTTGTGCGGTCGTCTCCAGCGCGCCCAGCGCGGTCACCACTTCAGTTCAGAACGACAATGGCACTCATCGTACATAAATACGGCGGTACTTCGATGGGCTCGGTCGAGCGCATCAAGAACGTCGCGAAGCGCGTCGCCAAATGGCAAAAGGCCGGCCACAAGATGGTCGTCGTGCCGTCGGCGATGTCCGGCGAAACGAACCGTCTGATCGGTCTCGCGAAAGAAATTTCCGCCCAGCCGAGCCCGCGCGAACTCGACATGATCGCGGCTACTGGCGAGCAGGTCAGTGTCGGTCTGCTGTCGATCGCGCTGCACGAAGCAGGCGTCGACGCGGTCAGCTACACCGGCTGGCAAGTGCCGGTGAAAACCGATAGCGCGTTCACGAAGGCGCGCATCAGCGATATCGACGGCGAACGCGTGCTGCGCGATCTCGACGCCGGCAAGGTCGTCGTGATCACGGGCTTCCAGGGCATCGATCCGGACGGCCACATCACGACGCTCGGCCGCGGCGGCTCGGATACGTCGGCGGTCGCGGTGGCCGCGGCGCTGAAAGCCGACGAGTGCCTGATCTATACCGACGTCGACGGCGTCTACACGACCGACCCGCGCGTGGTCGAAGAGGCGCGCCGCCTCGATCGCGTGACGTTCGAGGAGATGCTGGAAATGGCCAGCCTCGGCTCGAAGGTGCTGCAGATCCGCTCGGTGGAATTCGCCGGCAAATATCAGGTGAAGACGCGTGTGCTGTCGAGCCTGACGGATCCGATGATCCCTCTCGAAACGGAAATGAGCTCGGGCACCCTGATTACCTTTGAAGAAGACGAAACCATGGAAAAAGCAGTCATCTCGGGAATCGCGTTCCAGCGCGACGAGGCCCGTATCGCCGTGATGGGTGTACCCGACAAGCCGGGCATCGCGTATCAGATCCTCGGCCCGGTGGCGGACGCGAATATCGACGTCGACATGATCATCCAGAACCAGAGCGTCGATGGCAAGACGGCGTTCACGTTCACGGTCGGCCGTGGCGATTATCAGCACGCAATGGACATTCTCACGGGCCAGGTGAAGAGCCACGTGAACGCCGAGCAGGTGCTGGGCGATCCGAAGGTATCGAAGATCTCGGTGGTCGGTGTCGGCATGCGTTCGCACGTCGGTATCGCGAGCACGATGTTCCGCACGCTGTCGGAAGAGGGCATCAACATCCAGATGATCTCGACGTCGGAAATCAAGATCTCGGTGCTCATCGACGAGAAGTACATGGAGCTCGCCGTGCGCGCGCTGCACAAGGCATTTGAACTCGATCAGGCGTAACGATGTAACGATGTGCGGCGGCTCGTTCAGGGCACGCCGCATTGCCTTCGATTGCATGGCGGGCGCATGCGCGTGAGTGAGTTCGAGATGAATTCACGCGTCAATGACGAACTGGCACAAAAAATGTGTCCTGGAAATTGACCATGTTGCGTGAACCCGCTATTATCTTGGCTTCGTCGCGCTGACTCCCTGCGCGAGCGAAAGTTTGGGAGACGTGGCCGAGAGGTCGAAGGCACTCCCCTGCTAAGGGAGCATCTGGGCCAAAACCTGGATCGAGGGTTCGAATCCCTCCGTCTCCGCCAGCCATGGCGGCAAAACCCCGTAAGTTCTCGAACTTACGGGGTTTTTGTTTTTCTGCCGAGTAACCCGGACCCAAAGGCGATCGCGGCGCGTCCGCCAAGTGGCGTGGCCGCATGAATCACCACCCCATTCTTCGGGCGCGCGAAACCTTTTCAAATCTGCCCGGCGTGTAACCACTCGTTACGGAGCCGCCCTGGATGCGAGGTTGTGCATCAGTTATTACAAAGTTGAAATACGCGGATCGCCACCTTCAGTTATATTCCGGCCAACAAAATCAACTCGCCAAAGGTGAATACATGAAGTCGGCTCGTGTTGTTTCGTTGTTGATCGGTGCACTGGCGGTCGGGGCGTCAGGCGTTGCGATGGCAGGCGTGAGCGTGGGTGTCAATATCGGCATTCCGGCTCCTGTCTACATTGCGCCGGCGCCGGTCTATGCGCCGCCGCCTCCGCCGCCTGTCGTCTATCAGCCTGCGCCGGTATATGGCGCTCCCGTGTACGGCGCTCCGGCGATCGTGATCGGCTGGCACGGTGACCGTTACTACGACGGCCGCCGCTATTGGGCGCGCGATGACTGGTATCGTCATCACCCCCAGGGCCGTGACTATAACCACGGTCATCACGACAACGGTCGCCACAACGGCTGGCGCTAAGCGCGTCGTGATACCGACGTGGAACGGAAAGCCGCCCCAACGGGCGGCTTTTTCTTTGCTTCTTCGATCAGCGCGATGACACCGGATGCGCTTCGCCTTCAGATGCAGTTGACTAGCGTGCGCGGCGTTATTCAGCGACACCCGCCATGCCGCCGACGACTTCGCTAAAGCCGCTATCGACGTGGACGATTTCAGCGGTCACGCCGCCGGCGAGATCGGAGAGCAGGAACGCCGCGGTGTTGCCCACCTGTTCGATCGTCACATTGCGCTTGAGCGGCGCGTTGTTCTCGACGAATTCGAGAATCTTGCCGAAGCCCTTGATGCCGCTTGCCGCCAGTGTCTTGATCGGGCCGGCCGAAATGCCGTTCACGCGAATGCCCTTGCCGCCGAGCGAGACCGCCAGATAGCGCACGCTCGCTTCGAGTGACGCCTTTGCCAGACCCATCGTGTTGTAGTTCGGAATCGCCTTTTCAGCGCCGAGGTAGCTGAGCGTGAGCAGCGCCGCATCGTTCGACAGCATCGGCAGCGCGGCCTTCGCGAGCGCGGGGAAGCTGTACGCGGAGATGTCGTGCGCGATGCGGAAGTTCTCGCGCGTCATGCCGTCGAGGAAGTCGCCGGCGATCGCTTCGCGCGGCGCGAAACCGATCGAGTGGACGAGGCCGTCGAGGCTGTCCCAGTGTTCCTTCAGCGAGACGAAGAGGGCGTCGATCTGTGCGTCGTCCGCGACGTCGCACGGGAAGATCAGGTTGCTGCCGAATTCGGCGGCGAATTCGGTGATGCGATCCTTGAAGCGCTCGCCGACATACGTGAAGGCGAGTTCGGCGCCTTCGCGTTTGCAGGCCTGCGCGATACCGTATGCAATGGAACGGTTCGACAGCAGGCCGGTCAGCAGGATTCGTTTACCAGCGAGAAAGCCCATGAAATCTCCAGATGAAGTCTGCGCGCCGTGACGTTCGGCCTTGCCTCGCCGGGTTGGGCCGGATTCGATGTGCGTTGAAGCTGGATCGAACCGGGCCCCGCCCTGGCCAGATGGCCATGATGTGGCCAGACGTTCGGATCGCGCGGGTTTATTGGGTAGAATTCTCTCACATTGCAACTGCCCCCTGACCAATAAGGCCCCTATGACGACTGGCTTGCCAACTGGCTCGCAATGGCCGCATCCGTTTCGTGCTGGATGGCATGCCGTGTTGTACGCGTTCTCGCGCGCTGGCGTCATGGCGATTTCACGTTCGGCGCTCGCATGTGCGGTGGCCGTGGCAGTCGGTATTGTTGCGTTGCTGGCCGCGCAGCCGGCACAGGCGGTCTATGCGATCGCGCAGTACGGCGAGCCGAAATATCCCGCGAATTTCAGGCACTTCGATTACGTGAATCCGTCGGCGCCGCGCGGCGGCACGCTGGTGCTCGCGAATCCGGACCGCCTAACGAGTTTCGACAAATTCAATCCGTTCACGTTGCGGGGCAACGCGGCGCCGGGTCTCGGCGTGATGTTCGAAAGCCTGACGACGGGCAGCTCCGACGAAGTCGCGTCCGCATATGGCCTGCTCGCCGACGACATCAGCATTGCGCCCGACGGCCTGTCGACGACCTTTCACATCAACCCGCGCGCGCACTTTTCGAACGGCGACCCGGTCACGGCCGACGACGTCAAATACTCGTTCGACACGTTGAAAAGCCCGAAGGCCGCGCCGCAGTTCGCCGCGTATTTCGCGGAGATCACGCGCGCGGTGGTGGTCGATCCGAAGACGATCCGCTTCGAGTTCCGTCAACGCAATCGCGAGTTGCCGCTGATCGCGGGCGGCGTGCCGGTCTTCTCGCGCAAGTGGGGGGCGAAGCCGGACGGCAGCCACGTCGCGTTCGACCAGATTGCGTTCGAGGAGCCCATCGGCAGCGGTCCGTATGTGATCGAGCGCTACGACAACGGCCGCAATATCACCTATCGCCGCGATCCGAACTACTGGGGCGCGACGTTACCGGTGCGCGTCGGCATGTTCAACTTCGAGCGCATCACGTACAAGCTGTACTCCGATGAAATCGCGCGCCGCGAAGCGTTCAAGGCCGGCGAGTACGACGCGTTCGTCGAATACGTCGCGCGCAGCTGGGTGCGTCGCGACGTCGGCAAGAAGTTCGACAGTGGCGAGCTGATCAAGCGTGAATTCGTGCAGCACAACGGCACGGGTATGCAGGGCTTTATCCTGAACCAGCGCCGGCCGCTCTTTCAGGATGTCCGCGTGCGCAAGGCGCTCGATCTCGCGCTCGACTTTCAATGGCTTAACCGGCAGCTTTTTTATAACCAGTACAAGCGGATCGACAGCTTTTTCGCGAACACCGATCTGCAGGCGACCGGGCTTCCTTCTGCCGGCGAACTCGCGTTGCTGAACCCGTGGCGCGCGAAACTCGACCCGGCGGTTTTCGGACCGCCGCCGAAGCAACCCGATACCGATCCGCCCGGCTCGCTGCGTGCCAACCTGTTGCAGGCGCGCGCGCTGCTGACCGAGGCGGGCTGGACCTATCGCGATGGCGCGTTGCGTAACGCAAAGGGCGAGCCATTCGAGTTCGAGATTCTCGACGATTCAGGCTCGGCCGCGGCGATGGAGCCGATCACGGCGACGTTCGTGCGCAATCTCGGCAAGCTTGGCATCGTCGCGCGTTTTCGTGTCGTTGATTTCGCGCTGTACCAGAAGCGGCTGGACGCATTCGATTTCGACGCCACCACGATCCGTTATCCCGACGTGCAGGTGCCGGGCTCCGAGGAGATCGACCGCTTCGGCAGCAAGGCCGCGGATGATCCGGGCTCGGGCAACTATATCGGCCTGAAGTCGCCGGTCGTCGATTCGATCCTGAGCGCGCTGATCCAGGCGCAGACGCGCGAGCAGCTCGTCGACGCAACCCACGCGCTCGACCGCGTGCTGATGCATGGTTACTATGTGGTGCCGCACTGGTACAGCGCGACACACCGCGTTGCGTTCCGTCGCGGCATGGCATGGCCGAAGACGTTGCCGCTGTACTATTCGGCAAACGACTGGATTACGTCGACGTGGTGGTTCGAGCCGAAGCCCTGACGCCACGCATCGCGCGTTCGCAGTTATCTTCTGGTGTCGCCGCACGCCTTCAATTGCTCTGGACCCACACCCTGGACGCTCGCCCATGTGGAGCTACATCCTCAAACGTCTGCTGTTGATGATCCCGACGCTGCTCGGCGTGTTGACGCTGACGTTCGCCGTGATCCAGTTCGTGCCGGGCGGCCCGGTCGAGCAGGCGGTCCACGATCTGCGCAAGGGCGCGGAGCAGGGCCCGTCGTTTGGCCTGCGTGCGCACTCGGGCGTCGACGCCCAGCAGATCGCGCAACTCAAGGCGCTCTACGGTTTCGACAAACCCCCGCTCGAGCGCTACGTGCTGATGCTCAAACGCTTTGCGCGCTTTGATCTCGGGCAAAGCTATTTTCACCATCAAAGCGTGTGGTCGCTGATCGTGTCGAAGCTGCCGGTGTCGATCAGCATTGGTCTCTGGACGTTCTTCCTGACCTATCTCATCTCCGTGCCGCTCGGTATCGCGAAGGCGGTGCGAAACGGCTCGCGCTTCGACGTCGCGACGAGCCTGCTGGTGCTGGTCGGCTACGCGATTCCCGGATTCGTGCTCGGTGTGCTGCTCCTCGTGCTGTTTGGCGGCGGCTCGTTCCTGCAGCTCTTTCCGCTGCGCAACCTCACCTCGGATAACTGGGCGCAACTGAGTATCGGCGGCAAGATCCTCGATTACCTGTGGCACATCACGTTGCCGATTTTCGCCTCGGTGATCGGCAGCTTCGCTGTCGTCACGATGCTGACGAAGAACGCCTTTCTCGACGAAATCCGCAAGCAATACGTGCTGACCGCGCGCGCGAAGGGTCTGTCGGAGCGGCGCGTGTTGTGGAAGCACGTGTTTCGCAATGCACTGCTGCCGTTGATCGTTGGCTTTCCTGGCGCGTTCATCGGCGCGTTCTTCACGGGTAGCCTGCTGATCGAGACGCTGTTTTCACTCGACGGTCTCGGTCTGCTGTCGTACGAATCGGTGGTGCGCCGCGACTATCCGGTCGTGCTCGGCACGCTCTATCTGTTCACGCTGATCGGTCTTGCGACCAAGCTGATTTCCGACCTGTGCTACGTCTGGGTCGATCCCCGCATTCAATTCGAACAACTGGAGCGCTGACTTGAGCCAGGCCGTTCCACATACCCGTAACGAGACGGTTCGCGCGCTGGTGTCGCCATCGCCGGCGCGACGCGTCTGGACGCGTTTCAGGCAGCAGCGTCTCGGTTACTGGAGTCTGATCATCTTCATCGCAGCGTTCGCGGCGAGTCTCGCCGGGCCGCTGTGGTCGAACGACAAGCCGCTCGTCGCACGTTACGAGGGCCACCTGTACTTTCCGCTCTTCGAAACGTATCCGGAAACCACGTTCGGTGGCGACTTCCCGACGCCTGCTGACTATCTCGATCCGTACATCAGGCATCGCTTCGACGCGCCCGGTAATTTTGCGATCTATCCGCCGAATCCGTATTACTACGACACGCTCAACTATTTCTCGAAGGTGCCCAATCCCGCACCGCCTTCACGCGACAACTGGCTTGGCACCGATGACCGCGGCCGCGATCTGTTCGCGCGATTGCTGTACGGGTTTCGCGTGTCGGTGGAATTCGCGCTGGTGCTGACGTTTATCGGCACCGTGATCGGCATCTTCACGGGCGCGATACAGGGGTATTTCGGCGGCAGGACGGATATCATCGGCCAGCGTCTCATCGAGATCTGGAGCGCGATGCCCGAGCTCTATCTGCTGATCATCTTCGCGTCGATTTTCGAGCCGGGCTTCATCCTGTTGATCGTGCTGCTGTCGCTGTTCGGCTGGATCGGCCTGTCGGACTACGTGCGCGCGGAGTTTCTGCGCAATCGCCAGCAGGATTACGTGCGCGCGGCGCGGGCGATGGGTCTTTCGAACTGGCAGATCATCTGGCGTCATGTGCTGCCGAACAGTCTCACGCCGGTTATCACGTTCCTGCCGTTCCGGATGAGCGGCTCGATTCTCGCGCTCACAAGCCTCGATTTTCTCGGCCTCGGCGTGCCGTCGCCGACGCCGAGTCTGGGTGAGCTGCTCGCGCAGGGCAAGGCCAATCTCGACGCGTGGTGGATCTCGCTGTCGACGTTCAGCGTGCTCGTCGCCACGCTGCTGCTGCTTACGTTCATGGGAGATGCGTTGCGCAACGCGCTCGACACCCGCATCTCCGATGCAATGCGCGCGGGAGGCAACCAGTGAGCGGCGCGAACGCATCCACAAAACCGCCGTTCGCGGGGCCGCTGCTTGCGCTCGACCGTCTGCATGTGACGTTCGGCGACACGGTCGCGGTCAACGACGTGACGCTGGCCATCGAGCGCGGCGAACGGGTGGCGCTCGTCGGCGAATCGGGTTCGGGCAAGAGCGTGACCGCGCTGTCGATCCTGCGGCTCCTGAGCGACGCGCAGGTGAGCGGCTCGATCCGTTTCAATGGCGAAGAACTTCTGACGAAGAGCGAGCGTGAAATGCGCGGTCTGCGCGGCTCCGACATCGCGATGATCTTTCAGGAGCCGATGACGGCGCTCAATCCGCTTTACACGATCGGCGACCAGATTGCCGAGACGATCGTGATCCACGACGGCGTGTCGCCGCTCGAAGCGCGCAAGCGGACAGTCGCGCTGCTCGCGCGTACGGGCATCGCCGAGCCGGAGAAGCGCGTCAACAGCTATCCGCATCAGCTGTCGGGCGGCCAGCGCCAGCGCGCGATGATCGCGATGGCGCTGTCATGCCGGCCGCGTCTGCTGCTCGCCGACGAGCCGACCACGGCGCTCGATGTCACGATTCGCGCGCAGATCGTCGAATTGCTGCTCGAACTCCAGCGCGACGAAGCGCAGAAGCGCGGCATGGCCGTGCTGCTGATCACGCACGACCTGAATCTCGTCCGGCATTTCGCACAACGCGTGGCGGTGATGGAGAAGGGCGTGCTCGTCGAAAGCGGACCGGTCGAGCAGCTCTTCGCATCGCCGCAGCATCCGTACACACAACGTCTGCTGCAGAGTCGCCCGGAGCGGACCGTGATGCCGGTGATGCCGATTGCGCCGGTCATCCTCGAGGCACGCCATGTCTCGGTCGATTTCCGCACGAAGCTGCCGGGCATGAGCGGCTGGTTCCGCTCAGGACGCTTTCGCGCGGTGGCGGACGCGGATGTGTCGGTGAGGCAAGGGGAGACACTCGGCATCGTTGGCGAATCGGGATCGGGAAAATCTACCCTCGCGATGGCGCTACTCGGCCTGCAACGCACGGTCTCGGGCGAAATCGATTTCCAGGGCAGGGCGCTCGCGGCCTGGCGGGGGCGCGAACAGACCGCGCTGCGCTCGAACATGCAGGTGGTCTTTCAGGATCCGTTCAGTTCACTTTCGCCGCGCCAGACGATCGAGCGGATCGTTGGCGAGGGTCTGGCGCTGCACCGGCCGCAACTGGGGGCGCAGGGGCGTCGCGAGAAGGTGATCTCCGTGCTGCGCGAAGTCGGCCTCGACCGGACGGTATTGCAGCGCTATCCCCATGAATTCTCCGGCGGGCAGCGGCAGCGGATCGCCATCGCACGGGCGCTGGTGCTGGAGCCGCGCCTCCTCGTGCTCGACGAGCCGACCAGCGCGCTCGACGTCTCGATCCAGCAGCAGGTACTCAAGCTTCTCGCCGGTTTGCAGCAGAAATACAACCTCGGTTTCGTATTCATCAGTCACGACCTCGCCGTGATCGGCGCGATGGCACATCGGGTCGCGGTGATGCAGAACGGTTCTATCGTCGAGTCTGGGGATGTGGAGAAAATTTTTGCTGCCCCAAGTCATCCTTACACACGAAAGCTGCTGAAAGCTTCGTTCGCTACCTAACATTCACCAATTGGGGGCGTCTCGCGATTGTATTTTTCTATTTGTTTTGACAGATAAATACTTACTGGCTAGTATCGACAAAACTTTCCGTATCCCACTGATTTTTAGGCAAAAAATACCGACCGATGCAGCACCGATCTTTAACCCAGGCTTGCACGCGCGTCGTCGCCGGGATGTTTATCGGCGTCATGATGGCTGCAGCTCCCGGCGCGTTCGCCGACGAAGTAAGCAGTATTAACCAGAACGCCACATTTTCGATCCAGGATGGATCGAATGCACTCTCCACTCCGGGTTCGCAAAACCAGAGCGCCTCATCGTCCAGCGATAGAGGCGCGCGGTCGTTTCTTTCCGGCATGGCCGGGAAGGCTGGCGATGTCGTGGTGGGCGCGCTCAACATGATTGGCGTGCGCTACCGCTGGGGCGGCAACACACCGGATTCCGGTCTCGATTGCAGTGGGTTCGTGCGCTACGTGTTCCAGGACACGCTGGGCATGGCGCTTCCGCGTCGCGCCGAGGAAATGAGCCATGTCGGCGAAAAGGTTCGCATGAGCGAATTGAAGCCGGGCGATCTCGTATTCTTCAACACGATGCGCCGCGCGGCTTCCCATGTCGGCATCTATATCGGTGACAACAAGTTCGTGCATTCGCCGTCCACGGGCAGCACGATCCGCGTCGACGACCTGGATGACGGCTACTGGGAAAAACGTTTCACCGGCGCCCGTCGTATCGAGACATCGTTCCCGGAACAGCAGGATTTGCGTACGCGTGTGAAGGCGACCATCGGCGGTAACTGACCGGCATAACCGGTTCCGCGCGTTGCACGCATGAAAAAGCCCGCTTCGAAAGAATGCGGGCTTTTTTGCGTCTGGCGCTGTCTGTGGCGATTGGGGCGACGGCGTACCGGAGGCGCAGCGCGCAGCCCAGCCGGGTAACCGTCAGACAACGGGCCGTTCGGCTGCGAGTTTGCGCTGGAGTTCCGGCATGATCTTCGCGACGGCTTCCTCGCCGGCAAGGATCGCGGCGTTGCGCTGGCTGAAGTCGCTGCTGTTCATCGCGGCGAGATTCGGGCGGATCACGAAATCGGCATATTTGTCGAGTTCGTAGGTCTTGATCGTCTGGCTCATGATCGTGAACGTCTGCATCAGCACGTCGAACGAGCTTGCCGTGAGCGCCGTTTCGGGGCGCGCGGAGATATCGACTGAGATCACGAAATCCGCCCCCATCCGGCGTGCAAACGAGGCCGGCACCGGGCTGACGAGACCGCCGTCCACGTATTCGTGCCCACCGATCTTCACCGGCTCGAACACCGACGGCACGCTGCACGACGCGCGCACCGCGATACCGGTGTTGCCGCGTCGAAACAGGATCGGCTGACCGGTTTTCAGATCGGTCGCGACGATGCCAAGCGGCTTCGCCATCTTTTCGATCGGGCGATTGTTGAGCGTCGTGTTCAGGTAGTTCTGGAGCGCCACGCCCTGCAGGAAACCGCGTGTGCGAAAGGGCATCGCCCAGTCGCTGATCGACGCTTCGTCCATCTTCAGCGCGAGCCGGTTCATGTCAATGCCGGTCATGCCCGAAGCGTACAGCGCGCCGACCACCGAGCCCGCGCTCGTGCCGCACACGAGGTCGATCTGGACGTTGCGTGCCTCGAGCGCCTTGATCACGCCGATATGGGCGAAGCCGCGCGCCGCGCCGCCGCCAAGGGCAATGGCGACACGAAGCGGCCGGGGCGGTTTGTCGATGGACGGCGGCGGGTTGTCCGTCGATGCAGTGGCGCCCGACTTGCTGCCGGCGGTATTGGACGTGCCCGACGGGGTCGTACACGCGGAAAGGACGGCGGACGCGGCAGCGAGTGAAAAACTGCGGCGGCTCAGACGGGGGGATGACGGCTTCAACGATTTCTCCAGCGACAGGACGCGGCATTCGTTCCTACGCGATCGCCTCGGGCGATCGCACCGCGCCGCAATCGGAACCGCAGCGCGCGCACATCATAAAGCAAAGCACCGTCACCGCGCGGTAACGGCATGGGAAAACCGCCCGCGCGGAACAGGTCGCGAGACGCGGCGCGAGCCGTTTTACGAATGCGTCGCGATGCGCGTCGCCGGACGTGTCCTGGAGCGCGTCGCGAGCGTCACCATGGAACGCCTCCTGAAATGGGTCCGTTGAAAGGTCCCGCGCCTCTTTCCATTCGACCAGAGTTCGCGCTTTAGCGTGCTACTCAGGCTCCATGCAAGAGGGTTACTGCAGACGCCTTCCAGAAGCCCCTCGCGCCCGCGCCCGGCGCGGCACGGGCGACGGCAACCGGCAGGTATAATCGCGGTCTTGCATCTGCCATTCGAGTCCACGCGCCGCGTAGCACGCCGCATGCGCCGCATGGACGCGTTCCGCTTTCGCGCGCCATCGCGATGATGTCCGCGCGCCGGCGCCTGCCTTCGAGTAACCGCACATGACCACACCCGTCCGTACCCGTTTCGCACCGAGTCCCACTGGCTTCATCCATCTGGGGAACATCCGCTCAGCGCTGTATCCGTGGGCGTTCGCCCGCAAGATGAAGGGCGCGTTCGTGCTGCGGATCGAGGACACCGATCTCGAACGTTCGACGTCGGCATCCGTCGACGCGATCCTCGATGGAATGAACTGGCTCGGTCTCGATTACGACGAAGGCCCGTTCTACCAGATGCAGCGCATGGACCGTTATCGCGAGGTCCTGAAGCAGATGGTCGAGAAGGATCTCGTGTACCCGTGCTACATGTCGACGGAAGAACTCGACGCGCTGCGCGAGCGTCAGCGTGTCGCGGGCGAGAAGCCGCGTTACGACGGCACGTGGCGCCCTGAGCCTGGCAAGGTCCTGCCGGTGCCGCCGGCCGGCGTCGAGCCGGTGCTGCGCTTCCGCAATCCGTTGACGGGCACCGTCGCCTGGGAAGACGCCGTGAAGGGGCGCATCGAAATCTCGAACGAAGAACTGGACGACCTCGTGATCGCGCGTCCGGACGGCACGCCGACGTACAACTTCTGCGTGGTCGTCGACGATATCGACATGCGCATCACGCACGTGATTCGCGGCGACGATCACGTGAACAACACGCCGCGTCAGATCAACATCCTGCGCGCGCTCGGCGCCGAGCCGCCGGTCTACGCGCACCTGCCGACCGTGCTCAACGAAGAGGGCGAAAAGATGAGCAAGCGCCACGGCGCGATGAGCGTGATGGGCTATCGCGACGCCGGTTATCTGCCCGAGGCCGTGCTCAACTATCTCGCGCGTCTTGGCTGGTCGCACGGCGACGCGGAAATTTTTTCGCGCGACCAGTTCGTCGAATGGTTCGACCTCGAGCATCTCGGCAAGTCGCCGGCGCAATACGACCACGACAAGCTCAACTGGCTGAACGCGCACTACATCAAGGAAGCCGGCAACGCGCGTCTCGCGGGCCTCGCGAAGCCGTTCTTCGGCGAACTCGGTATCGACGACGCAACGCTTGCCGCGGGTGCCGATCTGACGGCTGTCGTGGGCTTGCTGAAAGACCGTGCCTCGACCGTGAAGGAGATCGCGGAGAACGCCGCGATGTTCTACCGCGTACCGGCTCCGGAACCCGAAGCGGTGGCGCAGCACGTCACCGATGCCGTGCGTCCTGCGCTGGCCGATCTCGCTGCCGCATTGAAGAGCGCGGAGTGGACGAAGGAAAGCATCGCTGCCACGTTGAAGGCGACGCTCGGCGCACACAAACTGAAGATGCCGCAACTCGCGATGCCGGTGCGGCTGCTCGTGGCGGGCACGACGCACACGCCATCGATCGACAGCGTGTTGATGCTGTTCGGTCGTGAGGTCGTCGTGAGCCGCATTGAAAAGGCGCTTGCCTGAGCGATCGGTTGTGATCCCGCGCGCGCGAATGCGTAGGCATGCGGCCTTGAAAAAAGTCGCATGCGGTGACTCAAAGGGTATTTACAAAACGAGATTCGCTATCTACAATCTCGCTTCTGTTCTGCAAGGGGGTATAGCTCAGCTGGGAGAGCGCTTGCATGGCATGCAAGAGGTCAGCGGTTCGATCCCGCTTACCTCCACCATCAGAGCAGAATGAAGTCTTCCGCGAGTGCGGTGGTTGTAGCAAAAAAGACTTCACAAACAGCAGTGTGGCAGTTAGAATATCGTTCTTTGCTGTTGGCGGTAATTAGCAGCGAGAACAAGACAGAATCTGAAAAGATTATGTCCCCTTCGTCTAGAGGCCTAGGACATCACCCTTTCACGGTGAGTACAGGGGTTCGAATCCCCTAGGGGACGCCAGATATCAGCGTCGCTTGGTTGTCGAAAGCGATGTCGCTTGCAGAGAGTTAACTATCGCTCGCGGGCATGCAGTAAATGGAGTGGTAGTTCAGTTGGTTAGAATACCGGCCTGTCACGCCGGGGGTCGCGGGTTCGAGTCCCGTCCACTCCGCCAGATAAAGCCCGTTCAGGTGTACTTGAGCGGGCTTTTTCATTAAAGGTGTAAGCGTACATTGTCCCCTTCGTCTAGAGGCCTAGGACATCACCCTTTCACGGTGAGTACAGGGGTTCGAATCCCCTAGGGGACGCCAGACATCAGCAGCGCCACAGCAAGCCGGCGATGCAGCTTGAGAGAGATAACCAACGCTCGCAAGCCACGGTGCAAACAAGCTGGAGCGGTAGTTCAGTTGGTTAGAATACCGGCCTGTCACGCCGGGGGTCGCGGGTTCGAGTCCCGTCCGCTCCGCCAGATCAAGAAAAAAGCCCGCTGAGTTTCAGCGGGCTTTTTTCTTTCTCGCCGTCGAATCTCGAGGCGCTCCGGCCGTCGTTATTGAAGGGTGGCCTGAGTCGTTTCCGCTTGCCATCTTCATTCACAACCTTCACGACCTTCACGTCCGCGCCGCCCGTACGCGGTCTTGCCCGCTGTCTCGGGCAAACCGCCCCTTGCCAGCGCCCGCCGCCTGTCTTACCTTTGTGCGGTCATCATCCCGTCCGCTGCGCCATGCTCGACCCGACCGAAGCCTTGTCGCCCGCTTTCCTGTTGCGCGAAGCCAGCATGGATGACTTCGAGTTCGCCGAGGCGCTTACGCGCAACAACATGGGCGGTTATTACAGGCGCCACCATCTGGTGTGGCGCGGCGATCTGTTTCTTGCCAGCTGGCGGGAGTCGGAAAACTTCATTCTCGAACTGGATGGACATGGAATCGGCGTGCTGCGAGTCACCGAAGAAGGCGATTCGCTGCATATCCGCGACGTGCAGATCGCCGAAGGACATCGCCGGCAAGGCGCCGGGACCTACATGCTGAACATGTCGCACCGGTGGGCGCGCGCGCGCGGGCTGCGGGAATTGCAACTGCGTGTTTTCGTCGATAACCCCGCGGCCCGTCTCTACCACCGCATGGGGTACCGTCCCGCGGGGCCGCGCCTCGCGCAACTCGGGGCGATCCGCCACATGGCGCGGCGCGTCTGACACCTCTCTGGCTTTCACGCATTGCGGCTATTTCAGCTGGCCACGATGGGCATCCAGTTCATCGACGAACAGGCTGCTTTCGTCTTCATTTTCTTCATGCCGGCCGTCGCGATGTTCGATGCCGCGTTCGATGAAGGCGCGCGGGCTTTCGCCGAACGCGCGCCGGAACATCGCCGAAAACGCACTCTGGCTTTGATAGCCCAGCTCCTGCGCGACGAGCGAAAGCGGCCGGCCCTGGCTCAGCAGCGGAATCGCCCGCGCGAGAATAGCCTGCTGACGCCACTGCGAAAAACTGACTCCCAGTTCCTGGCGAAACAGACGCGCGATGGTCCGCGTGCTGGCGCCCACGCCCGACGCCCAGCCCTCGAGTGAATCCGCGTTGGCCGGATCGGCGATGACAGCTTCGCACAGTGCGCGCAGGCGCTTCTCGGTGGGCATGGGCACGGAGAGTGGTAACGGCTGCGAGCGCGTCAGTTCGTCGAGTGCCAGTGAGCCAAGCAACTGTTCGCGTGCCACCGAAAGACCTGGCGTATCGAGCGCGGCAATCACTTCGCGCAGCAATCCGGAGACTTCGACGACGCGACATGTGTCGAGCCCCGCGGGCACGACCGATTCGTTCACATACAGCGTCCTCAAAAACGCATCCTCGACAATGATGACTTCGTGTGTGACATGCGGCGGCACCCAGATTGCACGCGATGGCGGAACCATCCATGTCGTGCCCGACGTCGTCATCCGCAATACGCCTCGCGACGCGTACGCGACCTGCGCCCATGCGTGCGTGTGACGCGCGATGCGCACGCCGGCTGGCATCGGCCGCGACCGGACGCGGATGGGGTGCGTTGGTGTGGGCGCGAATTCCGGCGGAATGTCGGCGAAATCGACGCGCGTCGATTCCGGCATGGCAATGGGCTGGTTCATGACAGGGCAGGGCCGCAACTTCATACGAAGGATGACGCCATTGTAGGGGCGTTGCGCGCAGCCGGACGACGAGTCGCGCGACGTTAGCCATCCGGCAGAGGGCCGCCGGAAATTCGTGCGAGGCATAATGCATGTCATCCCATTTATTTCCCCTGGAGCAAGCGATGATCTTTGCGACCGCAGACCTGTGCGATGCCAATGAGGACAAGCTGGCCGCGGGCACGCTTCGCGTGCTCGATCCCGTGTTCCGGTTGTGGGGGCGCGCGGGTTCGTTTGCCGGCGAGGCCGTGACGCTGAAGCTCTTCGAGGACAACACGCTGGTGCGCACCACGCTCGAGGAAAACGGGAACGGCCGCGTGCTGGTCGTCGATGGTGGCGGCAGCCGGCGTTGCGCGCTCGTCGGGGGCAATCTTGGCCAGATCGCGGAGAAGAATGGCTGGGCCGGCATCGTGGTGAACGGCTGCGTGCGCGATACGCTCGAGTTGAACGAATGCAATATCGGCATCGCCGCGCTGGCGACCCATCCCCAGCGCAGCCAGAAACGCGGAGGCGGCGAGCGCGACATTCCGGTGCGCATGCCCGGATCGGTCGTGCGTGCGGGTGAATGGGTCTATGTCGACATCGATGGCGTGCTGGTTGCGGCCGCGCCGTTGAACTGACCGGGAGGGGAAGGTCATGCAGAACGTGTTTGTCTACGGCACGCTCAGGGCGGGGGAAGTCAACGACATCAGCTCCGCTGCTGCGCGCCACGATATCGCGGCGCCAACGCTGCTTGGCACCGCGGTCGTGAAGGGCCGGCTATACGACTTCGGTAACTATCCTGGACTCGTCGTGGACGGGCACGGCGTGCCGGTCAAAGGCGATGTCTATGCAATCGAAGATGCACTTGTCGCGGTGCTCGACGAAATCGAGGAGGTGTATCCCGGCGTCGAGGGTTTATTCCAGGGACGCGACGTCACGCTCGACGTCGATGGGACTGCGGTTGCGTGCCGCTTTTATCCCGTCGCGAAAGAGGCCGTGCTCGGGTTGAAGGAGATCGCCTCGGGCGACTGGGTTGCGCATCGCCGCGGGAGATGACGGGATGCAGGGGCTGCACGGCATGCCGTGCCATGCGGGCGCGTTTTTTCACTAGAACCGCGACGGGTGTTGATGCGCTCTCCGGTGTGAACCCGGTCACTGCGATCAGCGTGGCCAATGCACCGTCGCACCCACCACCCAGAACGAAACGGCTCAATGGGCCGAGACCCATTGAGCCGTCACATCACGATGATGCCCACGTGCCAGACCCGAGCCGCGCCAGCGCTTCAGCAAGCCGTTCAAACCGGCCCGGATTGACACAAACGCGGTATCAGATCTCTTCGTACAACGGCAAGGTCAGAAACTCGGTGAAGTTTTCCGATGTCGACATCTCTTCGAAGATTTCCGCGGCGCGCTCATAGGGCTTCGTATCGCCGCCGACGGCGGCCTTCACCTTGTCGAGTTCCTGCTTCGTCAGATCGCGCACCATCGCGGCGGTGACCTTGCGATCGTCGTCGAGCTTGCCCTTCGGCGAACGGATCCATTGCCACACCTGCGAGCGGGAGATCTCGGCGGTTGCCGCATCTTCCATCAGGTTGTGGATCGGCACGCAGCCATTGCCCGCAAGCCACGAACCGAGATAGTGGATGCCGACGTTGATGTTGTTGCGCAGGCCCGCTTCCGTGATGGGGGCTTCCGGACGGAAGTCGGTCAGGTCTTTCGCGGTGACCTGCACGTCTTCGCGCTGCCTGTCGATCTGGTTGGGCCTGTCGCCCAGCACCCTGACGAACTCTTCCATCGCGACCGGTACGAGACCCGGGTGCGCAACCCAGCCGCCGTCGTAACCATCGCCGGCATCACGCGCCTTGTCGGAGCGCACACCGCCCATTGCCTTGTCGTTGGCCGCCGGGTCGTTCTTGATCGGGATCAGCGCGCTCATGCCGCCGATCGCAGGTGCGTTGCGGCGATGGCACGTCTTGAGCAGCTGCAACGCATAGGCGCGCATGAACGGCACGGTCATCGTGATCTGCGAGCGGTCGGCAAGGCAGAAGTCCTTGTCGTTCTTGAATTTCTTGATCGCCGAGAAGATGTAGTCCCAACGGCCTGCGTTGAGGCCCGAGCTGTGTTCGCGAAGCTCGTACAGGATTTCGTCCATTTCGAAGGCCGCGAGAATCGTCTCGATCAGCACGGTCGCGCGAATCGTGCCGCGCGCGATGCCCACCGCTTCCTGCGCCGCGACGAAGATGTCGTTCCACAGGCGCGCTTCGAGATGGCTCTCGAGCTTCGGGAGGTAAAAGTACGGGCCCGAGCCGCGCTTCACCAGTTCCTTCGCGTTGTGGAACAGAAAGAGCGCGAAATCGAAGATGCCGCCAGACACGCGCTGCCCGTCGACCGTCACGTGCTTTTCGTCGAGATGCCAGCCACGCGGACGCACGATCAGCGTCGCGACCTTGTCGTTGAGGCGGTACGACTTGCCGTTCTGTTCGAGCGAAATCTCACGGCGCACGGCGTCTTTCAGGTTCAGATGCCCGGTGATCAGGTTGTCCCAGCTCGGCGCGTTCGAATCCTCGAAGTCCGTCATGTACGAATCCGCGCCCGAATTCAGCGCGTTGATGATCATCTTGCGTTCCACCGGCCCCGTGATCTCGACGCGACGGCATTGGAGATCCTTCGGCAGCGGCGCGACCTTCCAGTCGCTGTCGCGGATGGACTTCGTTTCAGCGAGGAAGTCGGGGCGCTCGCCGGCGTCGAGACGTTTCGTGCGCTCGGCGCGCGCCTTCAGCAGTTGCTGGCGACGCGGCTCGAATACGCGATGCAGGTTCGCGACGAGCTCCAGTGCGGCGGGCGTGAGAATCGATTCGAAGCCCGGCTTGATTTCAGCGGTGATACGCATGCCCTGTGGCAGTTGCAACGACAACGACGATTGATTCGTCATGGTTTCTCCCTTGGTCGGTCAGATTACGGAAATGCGATGAGGTGCTTCATGCTCGTTCAAACTGTCCAGTTCACGTGGCGCCTTTACTGGGGCGCGCGCGGCCTGGGCTTTTATCGGGCGGCAGCAGGGTGGCCAGAAACGCGGGCAGATCGGCAAGGCTTGTGCCGGTGCCATGCGGGCTCACGCCGAGTTCCTCGGCGGGATTGCGAGCGCGGTTGATCCAGAACGTGGTGTAGCCGAACCACGTCGCACCGGCCACGTCCCAGCCGTTCGACGACACGAATACGATCTCGCGCGGCGTTGCGCCGAAAGCGGCCGTGCCGAGCGCGTAGGCGGCCGGCGCGGGTTTGTAGGCGCGCACGGCGTCGACTGACAGCACGTGATCGAAAAGGCCGGCCATCCCGGCGCTCTTGACGGCGATATCGAGCATCTGCGGGTTGCCGTTGGACAGGATCGCGAGCCCGATGCGCGCGCCGGCCGCGACATCGGCGCCAGCCTGAGGCGCGCGCAACTGACGCAGCACAGGGACCGCGTCAGGGAACGCGGAAAGGCACGCGTACTCGTCCATCAAGCGCTTTTCCGCCGCCGTGTTGAGCGTAAGGCCGAGTTTGCGGGCGGAAAAACGCAGCGCGTCGAGTGTGATGGTCCAGAACGGTTCGTAGCGTGTACCGCCGACGTCCGACAGCGTGCGCAACTGCGTGTATTCGATCTGCTTCTGACGCCACAGGAGCGAGAGCGCATCGCCGTGGCCGGGGAACATCTGCTCCGCGGCAGCGACGACCGAATGCACGTCGAAAAGCGTGCCGTACGCGTCGAAAATAACTGCCTTGGGGAAGAGTGTCGTTGTGGCCGACATTGCCGTGCGCTCCAGTCAGAGGTCAAGACGAATTCTATTAGTGATGTCCCGTAGATAGAAAGACGGTAAACATCACTTGATCTTTTACTTTCATATACCTAATCTGGCGTTCGACACCATTACCCGCGTCCACCGACGCGTCCCATCCGCCATGGACCGCTTCAAGCAGATCGAAACGTTCGTCGCCGTCGCGGCACGCGGCAGCCTGTCCGCGGCTGCCCAGGCCGAGGGCGTCGCGCCTGCCATCATCGGACGCCGGATCGATGCGCTCGAAGAACGGCTCGGCGTGAAACTGCTCGTGCGCACGACGCGGAAAATCACGCTGACGTTCGAAGGTTCCGCGTTTCTCGAAGACTGTCAGCGCATCATCCACGACATGCAGAACGCCGAGTCGAGCGTGTCGGCGGGCGGCGTCAAGGCGAGCGGGCATCTGCGCGTGTCGGCGCCGGCCGGTTTCGGGCGGCGTCACGTCGCACCGCTCGTGCCGGCGTTCACGGTCGCGCATCCCGACGTGTCGATCACGCTCGATCTGTCGGACCGGATGGTCGACCTGGTCAACGAGGGGTTCGACTGCGCGGTGCGGCTTGGCGAGCTGCCCGATTCGTCGCTGGTGTCGCTGCGCCTCGGCGACAACCGGCGCGTGGTGGTGGCTTCGCCCGCCTATCTCGCGCGGCGCGGCGCGCCGGAAACGCTCGCCGCGCTCGCCGGCCACAACTGCCTCGCGCTCGGCGCGAGCGCGAACCAGCAGCGCGGCTGGACGTTCCAGCAGGACGAAAAAATCGTGACGATCAGGGTCTCCGGCACGATGGAGTGCTCGGACGGCGCGGTGCTGCACGAATGGTGTCTCGAGGGCTACGGTCTCGCGTGGCGCTCGTGGTGGGAAGTCGGCACGGATATCGCGGCCGGACGCCTCGTCACGGTGCTCGACGCATTCGCGGCGCCGCCCATCGGCATCCACGCGGTGTTTCCACAGCGTCGACATTTGCCGTTGCGGGTCCGGCTTTTTCTCGATTTCCTGAAACATACGTATAGTCATCCAGGCTACTGGGGTTAGCGCACAGCCCCGGCCCGCTCGGGTTTCCGATATGCGGACAGACCCGCACGCGGGCCGTGCAGCGGATTCTTGCGCACTACAATCGATTCGGGACGCCGCGTATTGCCCGCTGTCCACATACGCGCCCGCATCCAGCGGACCTGAAGAAACGCCGCAGCTGACGACGGAGGACACGATGTTCAAGCACATCCTGGTTCCGACTGATGGTTCAGAGCTATCCAGAATGGCCATCGACGGTGCAATCGACCTCGCGAAATCCGTCGGTGCGCGTGTGACGGCCTACGCATGTCTGCCGCAATATCCCTACTCGCCGTTCTCCGAGGTGGTGATCGAGCCGCCGGTCGATTTTCAGGAGCGCAGCGAACGCGAAGCGCGCCTGCACCTGCAGGAAGTCGAGCAGGCAGCGCTCGACGCGGGCGTTGCCTGCTCGAGCGAAACGAGCGTTCATCCGTCGCCGTATCTCGGGATCATCGAGGCGGCGGAGCGGGGTGGTTGCGACGTGATTTTCATGGCGTCGCACGGGCGGCGCGGGCTCGGCAGCCTGCTGATCGGCAGCGAGACCCAGCGGGTCCTGACGCATACCCGAATCCCGGTGATCGTCTACCGATAAGCGCCGCTGGCGCCAGGACGTGGCGTACCACGAATACGCCTGAGGAAAAACGCGCCGGCGGATAGCCAGCGCGCGTCTTGTCCGTTCTTCGCACGGTGATGCCGCACCGGAACGCATCTCAGGTGTCATGCCAGCCGCCGGCTTCTGACCGGCGGCCGTGACGCCTCTGGTGCCGGCCCTCTGCGGGGCCGCTCCTCCCTGTGTTGCCTGTCGTGCCGCTCACGCCGTCGTCAAACGGCGTTCAGGCGACCTTCTTGTCGAAGAACTGCTCGTCTTCCGTCGAGCCGTGCAGGGCGGTCGTCGACGCGTCGCGCTCGACCGTCTGC
Source organism: Paraburkholderia sartisoli (assembly GCF_900107685.1). Lineage (GTDB taxonomy): Bacteria > Pseudomonadota > Gammaproteobacteria > Burkholderiales > Burkholderiaceae > Paraburkholderia > Paraburkholderia sartisoli. The sequence continues at coordinate 1,456,351 of NZ_FNRQ01000001.1, forward strand.
GTCACGGCGTCGAAGTAGCCGGTGCCGACTTCGCGCTGGTGCTTCACGGCGGTGAAGCCCTTTTCGGCTGCCGCGAATTCGGCCTGCTGCATTTCGACGAACGCGCTCATCTGCGTGCGGGCATAGCCGTGCGCGAGGTTGAACATCGAATAGTTCAGCGCGTGGAAGCCGGCGAGCGTGATGAACTGGAACTTATAGCCCATCGCACCGAGTTCCTTCTGGAACTTGGCGATCGTCGCGTCGTCGAGGTTCTTCTTCCAGTTGAACGACGGCGAACAGTTGTACGACAGCAGCTTGCCCGGGAACTGCTTGTGGATCGCCTCGGCGAATTTCTTCGCGAATTCGAGATCCGGCTTGCCGGTTTCGCACCAGATCATGTCGGCGTACGGCGCGTAGGCGAGGCCGCGCGAGATAGCCTGCCCGATACCCGGCTTCGTGCGGTAGAAGCCTTCGACGGTGCGCTCGCCGGTCAGGAACGGCTTGTCGTTGTCGTCGATGTCCGACGTCACGAGGTCAGCCGCTTCCGCGTCCGTGCGGGCCAGCAGGATCGTCGGCGTGCCCGACACATCGGCCGCGAGACGCGCTGCCGTCAGCTTCGCGATGTTTTCGCGCGTCGGCACGAGCACCTTGCCGCCCATGTGGCCGCATTTCTTCACCGAAGCCAGCTGGTCTTCGAAGTGGACGCCCGCGGCGCCGGCCTCGATCATCGACTTCATCAGTTCGAACGCGTTCAGCACGCCGCCGAAACCGGCTTCAGCGTCCGCCACGATCGGCGCGAAGTAGTCGATATAGCCTTCGTCGCCCGGGTTCTTGCCTTCGGACCACTGGATCTGGTCGGCACGCGTGAGCGTATTGTTGATGCGCTTCACGACGAGCGGCACCGAATTCGCCGGATACAGCGACTGGTCGGGATACATTTCGCCTGCGACATTCGCGTCGCCGGCCACCTGCCAGCCCGACAGATAGATGGCCTTCAGGCCGGCCTTGACCTGCTGCATGGCCTGATTGCCGGTCAGCGCGCCGAGTGCGTTGACGAACGGCTCGTTATGGATCGATTCCCACAGCTTTTCGGCGCCGCGCTTCGCGAGCGTGTGCTCGACCGGCACCGAGCCGCGCAGACGCACCACGTCTTCAGCGGAATACGATCGCTTGATGCCCTTCCAGCGCGGATCGGTTTCCCATTGTTGTTGGAGTTGCTGACTCTGTTGTTGACGTGACATGGTGTGCTCCTCTAATTGCCCAAACAGGTGGATCGGTTGATCTGCGTTTCCAGCGAAGCGGATTTCAGACCTTTTCGGCTGCTCCGCGTCGTGAAGTCTTATATAAGAGTCTAGGCAAATCGAGGTAGTCGCAACAGGCGCCGTTGAAGCTTTGTTTGATATTTTTAGTTTATATAAATCAAATATTTACGATTTTAATTTCACAATAAGAAATACAATTTCCCATGTTGCAACAGCAGTGGTTGTGCCACGCAGCACGATTTTTTACGACGCAAAAAATTTTTCCACATTGTGAAATGTCGTGGGCGGCGATGGATGGGCGAAAAAAAACCGGTGCCTGAGCACCGGTTTTTCTGAAACCTCACGCGGCATGGAGCCGTTCGAGGTGATGTAGCGTCGCTGTCGGGCCCGCTTTAAACGCTGACCCGATCGCATGCCCGAGGGCTTAGCTGCCGCGACGCGCGGTACGCGGACCGTCGCTGCGACGGGCGCCGTAGCCACCGTCACGCGAGCCGCCGTCGGCCGACTTGCCTGCCCAGCCGCCGCCCGTGCGAGCGCCGCCGCCATTGCCGGCCGGCTTGCCGCCGCCGCTACCGAAGCGACGACCGCCACCACCGTTGCCGCCACCCGGACGGCCACGGCCGCCAAAGCCCGGACGACCGGTGCCCGACGGTGCCGATTTGCGCGGCTCGAAACCTTCGACAACGTTGACCGCGAGCGGCGTACGCACGAAACGTTCGATGCGCTTCAACGCGCCCTGTTCGGCGTGATGCACGAGGCTCACGGCGATACCCGAGCGGCCGGCACGGCCGGTACGGCCGATACGGTGTACGTAGTCTTCCGCGAACTTCGGCAGATCGTAGTTGAACACGTGCGTGATGCCCGGGATGTCGATGCCGCGTGCCGCGACGTCGGTGGCCACGAGCACGCGCACACGGCGCTCGCGCAGTGCCTTGATCGTGCGGTTGCGCGCGCCTTGCGGCAGATCGCCGTGCAGGGCGGCCGATTCGAAACCGGCGTCGGCGAGACGGCCAGCGAGCTGGTCGGCTTCGTTTTTCGTCGCCGTGAACACGATGGCCTGGTCAAGGCCGGCGTCACGCAGCAGATGGTCGAGCAGACGATCCTTGTGATCGCGGTCGTCGACGTAATGCACGGTCTGCGCGATGTTGGTGCGCTGTTCCATGCGCTGGACGATTTCGATGCGCTCCGGATCCTTCAGCAGACGGCCCGTCAGCGCGCCGATCTTGCCGTCGAGCGTGGCCGAGAACAGCATCGTCTGACGCGTGGCCGGCGTGGAGGCGACGATCGTTTCGATGTCTTCGATGAAGCCCATGTCGAGCATGCGGTCCGCTTCGTCGAGGACGAGGATCTGCAGTTGCGACAGGTCGATACGGCCGCGTTCCAGGTGATCAATCAGACGACCCGGCGTGGCGACGAGAATTTCAGGGTTTTTGGCCAGCAGCATCAGCTGTTGACCATATGCGACGCCGCCGAGAATGCTGACGGTGCGCAGGCGCTTCAGATGCTTGCCGTACGTGGATGCAGCGGTCGTGACCTGCATCGCGAGTTCGCGCGTCGGCGTCAGGACCAGCATCGTCGGGCGGGCGACGGGCTGCGGGCGGCGCGTGCGGCGATCGCCGTCGGCCGGGCGCGGTTCCCGCGGCTGGGCGGCCTGGGCCTTTTGCAGCTGCGAGAAACGCTCGATTGCGGGCAGCATGAACGCCGCGGTCTTGCCGGAACCGGTCGGGCTCGACACCATCAGGTCGCGGCCGGCGATGGCGGCGGGAATCGCGCGCTGCTGAACCGGCGTCGGTGCCGAATAGCCCGCGGCCGTCAGAGCGGAGACGACATCCGCCGAAAGGCCGAGCGACGCGAACGTCGGGCCGCTCGGCGCGGCGGCGTCGGCCACCACGGCTGCGGTCGCGACATCTTGCGAGGCGGCAGCAGGGGTGTCGAGACCGAGGGCTTGATCGGCGATGGCGTTCAACGGGCTGGGAGTATTGCTCGAAGTCATGAGAATCCTTGAAACACGGGAAGTGAAACGTCGGCGCCAATCGGCATACCCAAGTCGTCGGATTCAGCGAGCAAAGAAGCAGCGAGCAAATCGAAAAACGGGGGCAGCTCGCAACAATGAAGGCGAGCTTTTCGTTAGAAGCTGTATCGGATGCGACAAGCCGATATTGGCATTGTCGCCAGCCTGGTACTTGACGGCCCGAAATGAGGGCCTGCTGGCAGGAGGGGACAGGTTCTAAACTGGATTGGAGCAAAACGCTACGAGGCGCTGCGCAGCCGCGCGCCGGAAAGAAAACCGGGCAAAGCAGTGAAGCGCAGGCGCATTATATCGGGTTTTGCTGCACTGCGCCACTATCCCGTAAATGGCCGATGACCGGTGAAGCGGGCTGCGTTCGTGGTCTTGACGGGCGGACAGGTTGCGTCAGGTCAGGCCGAAGCGCCGCTCTTCAGCGATTCGACCAGTTCGACATATTGCTGCTTTGCGGTGTCCTGCGGTGTGCCCTTGAGGGCGGTCCATGCGTCGTACTTGTATTTGCCGACGATATCGGTGAAGCCCGGCTTGTCGCCGCGGACGTCGCCTTCGGTGGCCTGCTTGAAGAGGGCGTACAGACGCAGCAGCGTCAGGTTGCCCGGACGCTCCGGCAGTTGCTTCACATCTTCCTGGGCCTGCGCGAACAGCGTATTAACGTTGTTTGTGTCGCTCATCCTTGTTCTCCATGCGTGTCGAGGTTGGCTGGCGATCATAACAAGCATGGCGGTGCATCGGGCTGGAGCGATTCTTCCAGACCGCGCGACGCCGGCGCGGGCGGCGATGCCAATACCGCTGGCAACGCCCGGGGGTGTCGGTGCGGTTCGCCTCCGGCAACGCGGGGCGCCGCATTACAATAGCGGTCATGACCCGAATCGTCCTGCTTGCCCTCGATACATCGACCGAATTCTGCTCGGTCGCGCTTTTGTCCGCCGGTTCCGATGCGGATACCGGTGCGTCGCCCGTCGACCCTGCCGCTGCTTCCTCGCGCGTCTGGGTGCGACATGAAGCGACGGGCGCCGTCTCCAGCACGCGCCTCTTGCCTGCAATCCGCGAACTCTTCGACGAAGCCGGTCTCGCGCTCGCCGACTGCGACGCCATCGCATTCGGCGCGGGCCCCGGCTCGTTCACGGGTCTGCGGACCGCGACGGGCGTCGCCCAGGGGCTCGCGTTCGGCCTCGATATTCCGGTCGTGCCGGTCAGCACGCTGCTCGCGTGCGCCGAAAGCGCGCGGCTGCGCGATCCGTCGGCGAACCGCGTGCTGGCCGCGCTCGACGCGCGCATGGACGAAGTCTACTGGGCGGATTACGCATGGGACGACGCGCAGCACGAGTGGCGCGCGGTCCATCCGGCGTCGCTCGATGCGCCCGGCAACACGCCGGTTCCCGAGGCGCCGTTCACGCTGGCAGGCAACGCGGCCGCGGCGTTCGGCGAGCGGCTCGTGGCGGCGTCGCGCGCGCGCGCGATCGATCGCGAAGCCGTGCCGCACGCGATGCCGGTCGCGATGGTCGCGCTGCGGGCGTTCCGCGCGGGCCGCACGGTGCCGGCGGATCAGGCCGCGCCCGAGTACATTCGCGACAAGGTTGCGCAGACCACTGCCGAACGCATGGCCGCAAAGGCCGCGCAGGCGGCGGGACATGCACCGGTCGCGCAGACCGTTTTGCGTGAGGGCCAGCGATGAGCGGCGTGCTGCTCGCCGACCGCTACGTATCGCCGATGACAGAGGGCGATCTGGACGAGGTCGCGGCCATCGAGAAACTCGGATATGAGTTTCCGTGGAGTCGCGGCAATTTCGCGGACTCGCTGCGCAACGGCTATTTTGGGATCTGCCTGCGCCACGTCACGGGCGCGCTGATCGGCTATTGCGTGCTGATGCCAGTGGTCGACGAAATGCATCTGCTGAACCTGTGCGTGACGCCTGCTTCGCAAGGCGCGGGCGCGGGTCTCACGTTGCTGCGCGAAGCGGTGCGCATCACGCGCGCCGAGAAACTCGATGGCCTGCTGCTGGAAGTCCGGCCTTCGAATCACCGCGCGATCCGTCTATATGAACATTTCGGGTTTTCGTCGATTGGACGGCGCAAGAACTATTATCCGGCGCGACATCGCAGCCGGGAGGACGCCATCGTGATGCGTTATTCGTTTGCAGGGGAGGGCGCAGATGGCGTTCTCTGAATCCGCGCTGGAAGAACTCGGCCTCGCGCCGATGTGGGTGCGCCGCGGCATGCGGCCGTCCGTCGAAACGACCGCATCGGCCGATGCCGCTGGCGCGGCCAGCAACGCCGGCAAGACAAGTGCGATCGAAGCCGCCGATGCGGCGGGAGCCACGTCTTCGCTACAGGCTGCGTCGCCGCGCGAAGCCGGCATGAACGCCCGCATTCAGCAACCGCCCGCGGGCGCGGACGAACCGGCATGGCTCGACGAGGTATCCGTCGAACCTCCGGCGCACACCCGGACAAACCGCATCGTCGCCGATGCGCGGGCAGACACCGGCACCGACGTCGCCACGCTCGACTGGGATGCGCTCAGCGCGCGCGTCACCGCATGCGAGCGTTGCCGTCTGTGTGAGAAGCGGACGAACACGGTCTTTGGCGTCGGCGACCGCAATGCCGACTGGATGCTGATCGGCGAAGCGCCCGGTGAGAACGAAGACCGTCTCGGCGAACCGTTCGTCGGCCAGGCGGGCAAGCTGCTCGACAACATGCTGCGTTCGCTGACGCTCGCGCGCGACACGAACGTGTACATCGCGAACGTGATCAAGTGCCGCCCGCCCGGCAACCGCAATCCCGAACCCGACGAAGTCGCGCGCTGCGAGCCGTATCTCCAGCGCCAGGTGTCGCTCGTGAAGCCGAAGGTGATCGTCGCGCTCGGCCGCTTTGCCGCGCAGAGCCTGCTGAAAACCCAGGCCAGCATCTCGTCGCTGCGCGGTCGCGTGCATGAATACGAAGGCGTGCCCGTCATCGTCACGTATCACCCGGCGTATCTGTTGCGCAGTCTGCCGGACAAGGCGAAAGCCTGGGCCGACCTGTGTCTCGCGCGCGATACGTGGCAGAAGACGGCCGGCGCGCCGCCCCGTTGATGAACGCCGCGCCCGGGCCGGTGGCGGATGCCGCAGCGCCTCTCGCGCCATTCGACCTGCTGCGCGACGCCGTCGTCCGTGATCTTGCGTGGCTGCTGTTCAGCCCGGATCTGCTGCGCGCGCAACCGCCTGCGGGCGTGCTCGCGCGTCTCTTTGAAACGCCAGCCGAAGAAGCGGCGACCATTGCCTGGCTGCATGCGCTCGATGCCAGTCCGGACGGTTTGCATCGGCATATCGCCGCGTCGCGGATCACGCGGTTAGGCCGTTACGCCGAGTGTCTGCTCGGGTGGTTTCTTCAGCATGGCCCGGCCGCGCGGCTCGTCGCCGCGAACGTCGCGTTACGGCGCGCGGGCGTGACGCTTGGCGAGTGTGATTTCCTGGTGGAGACGGCAAGCGGCCGGCGCCTGCATTGGGAACTGGCCGTGAAGTGCTATCTGCACGCCGGTGCCGGTCGCGCGCAACTGGCCGACTATGTCGGCCCGAATCTGCAGGACCGCTTCGATCTGAAGCTGTCGCATCTCCTCGATCATCAACTGCCGCTCAGCGCGCGCGAAGAATTCGCGACGCTCGGGCATCGCGGCCCATGGGAGCCGGCGATGTTCCTCAAGGGCTGGCTGTTCTATGGCGCGACCGGGAGCGAAACGGGTGCGCTGCAGGACGCGCCGCAGATCGATCCGGCGCACGCGCGCGGCTGGTGGACGACCCGCCCGGACTGGCCGGCATTTTCGGCGACTCAGGCCGCGACGTGGAAGGTGCTGCCGCGTCTCGAATGGCTGGCGCCCCGGCGTTATGAGGCAAGCGACGCAAGCGAGCCATCTCCGGAAACCGTGTTCGTGGATGCCGCCACGCTGCTCAATCAGCTCGAACGACAGACGGGGCCGACGATGGTGGCGTCGTTCGTATGCGATGAAGCAGGCCGGTGGATCGAACAGTCGCGCGGCTTCATCGTGCCCGATGACTGGCCGCGACGCGGGCAGGCGTTTGCGCGTCAGTGACCGTGCTTGCCGGAACCGGCGATGGCTATCCGCATTGCACCCGAGTGACCGCGAATAACGCAGGCACGATCAGCAATCGTCCTTACCACCAGCGATAAAAATGATGCACCGGCCCGACGCCGCTACCGACGTCCAGCCGGTCGCTCTGTTCGAGCGCGCCGGTCAGATACAGCTTCGCGTCCGCGACCGCGCTCGCCAGATCGCTTCGTTGCGGAATCAGCGCCGCGATCGCCGACGACAGTGTGCAGCCCGTTCCGTGGGTATTTTTCACCGGCACGCGCGGGCCGCCGAGACGCAGCGTGCCGCTTTCCTGAATCAGCCAGTCGGGGCTGTCCGCGGAGACGAGGTGGCCGCCTTTCATCAGCACCGCGCGCGCGCCAAGCGCGCGCAGCGCTTCGCCCTGACGGATCATCGCCGCTTCGTCGGTGGCGGCGGCTTCGCCCAGCAGCGCGGCTGCTTCCGGCAGGTTCGGCGTGAGCAGGGTGGCGAGCGGCAGCAGTTCGTCGCGCACCGCCGCGACGGCATCGGGCGCCAGCAGCGCGTGATTGCTCTTCGAGATCATCACGGTGTCGAGCACGACGTGCGCTGGACGGTAACGGCGCAACGCCCCGGCGACCGCACGCGCGATCCCGGCGTTGGCCAGCATGCCGATCTTGACGGCATCGATACGGATGTCGTCGAACACGGCGTCGAGTTGCGCGGTGATAAACGCCGGATCGGGTGTATGGATCGCCGTCACGCCGCGCGTGTTCTGCGCGGTCAGCGCGGTGATGACGCTTGCGCCATACGCACCGAGCGCGGAAAACGCCTTGAGGTCGGCCTGGATGCCCGCGCCGCCGCCCGAATCGGAGCCGGCGATCGTCAGGACGTGGGGAATGGCTTGAGTCATGGGAAGCAGCGTGCGGAAAAGAAGAAGGACATGGGTGGCCGGATCGTGCGTCCGGCAGGCGTGCCTGCCGTCAGTGTTTGACTTCGCCGATCAGCGCAACCGAGTCGAACGTGCGCTGGTTCGCCTGGTGACGCCGCATCACGAACCACATCATCACGCAGACGAAGGTGCCGAACAGCACGATCACCGCCGACACCGGTACGTCGAGCCACACCAGCACGGCGTACAGGCACAGCATCACGAGCACTGACAGGTTCTCGTTGAAGTTCTGCACGGCGATCGAGTGGCCGGCCGACAGCAGCACGTGCCCACGATGCTGCAGGAGCGCGTTCATCGGCACGACGAAAAAGCCCGAGAGCGCGCCGACGATCATCAGGAAGAGATACGCAATCAGCAGATAGCCCGGCACGTGCATCCGGCCGAAATAGATGCCCCAGTGCGCCGGAAATATCGACTTCGTATAGAACGCCATCAGCATCACGGCGACGCCCATCATGATGCCGACCGGCAGCACCGAAAGCGACTTCTTGAGCGGTACCTTGCCGGCCGCGATCATCGCGCCCGCCGCCACGCCGACAGCCACGACGGCCTGCAGGATCGCGGCTTCCGAGAGCGACATGCCGAGCGACACTTCCGCCCACTTCAGCACGATGAACTGCAGCGTCGCGCCCGCGCCCCAGAAGAGCGTCGTGACCGCGAGCGAAATCTGGCCGAGCTTGTCGCGCCACAGCACGAGAAAGCAGTCGGCGAAATCGGTGACGAGCTTGACCGGGCCGCGTTCCTGTTTCGGATAGCGCGCGCCGGTGTCGGGAATGCGCAGATTGAAGAGCGCGGCGACCACGTAGAACACCATGATCACGAGCATCGCGGCTTCGGCGGGTGTGTTGATCGTGGGAATGTGGTGCCTGAGGATCGGCGCGGCGATGTGCGGATTGATCAGCGCGCCGCCCAGCACCGTGCCGAGGATGATCGACCCGACGGTCGTGCCTTCGATCCAGCCGTTCGCGGCGACGAGCCGCTCGGGCGGCAGCAGTTCGGTGAGGATGCCGTACTTGGCCGGCGAGTAAGCCGCGGCGCCGAAGCCCACGATGCCGTAGGCAATCAGTGGATGCGCGCCGATCAGCATCGTGAGGCAGCCGAGCACCTTGATGGTGTTCGTGACGAACATCACGCGACCCTTGGGTCGCGAATCGGCGAAGGCGCCGACGAAGGCAGCAAGGACGACGTACGACAGCACAAAGAACAGCTTGAGCAGCGGCGTCATCCAGTTTGGAGCGTGAAGGTCTTTCAGCAGCGCAATAGCAGCAATCAGGAGCGCATTGTCAGCCAGCGACGAAAAAAACTGCGCGGCCATGATGGTGTAAAAACCTTTTTTCATCTGATGCGATGCTGTCCTCGCTGCGGTCCGTCCGCCCCGGCCGTGTGCAATGTGTCCGGGCTTATGCCGTTCGAAATGGGTTGTGCGCACGGCTTTATATCATGAAAATAGGCGCATTCAGACTAGCAGAATCCTCGATCGCACCGTCTGGCGGCCCCCGGCGCGCTGAAAACGCCGTGTAAGCTCCTGATTCGCAAGCGTCTTTACGAAAATATCCCATGCCGCGTCCGCTCTCAGCCACCATCCATACCTCCGCTCTCGCCAACAATCTTGCCGTTGTCCGCCGCTATGCGCCGAAGTCCCGTATCTGGGCCGTCGTCAAGGCCAACGCATACGGACACGGGCTCGCGCGCGTGTTTCCGGGCCTGCGCGCCACGGACGGCTTTGGATTGCTCGACCTCGAAGAGGCCGTGAAGTTGCGCGAACTGGGTTGGGCCGGCCCGATTCTTCTGCTCGAAGGCTTTTTCCGTCCGACGGATATCGACCTTATCGACCGCTACAGCCTCACCACGGCGGTGCATTCCGATGAACAGATGCGGATGCTGGAAATGGCGCGGCTGTCGAAGCCGGTGAATATCCAGCTCAAGATGAATAGCGGCATGAACCGGCTCGGCTATACGCCGGAGCGCTACCGGGCCGCGTGGGAACGCGCGCGGGCCTGTCAGGGTGTCGGCCAGATCACGCTGATGACCCACTTTTCGGATGCGGACGGCGATCGTGGCATCGCGTATCAGATGGAAGCGTTCGAGCGCGGCGCGGAAGGCATTGCCGGCGCGCGCAGCCTCGCGAACTCCGCGGCCACGCTGTGGCACCCGGAGGCGCACTTCGACTGGGTGCGGCCCGGCATCATCCTGTACGGCGCGTCGCCGTCGGGCGTCACGGCCGCAATCGAAGGCACGGGGCTGCAGCCCGCCATGACGCTCGCTTCCGAGCTGATCGCGACGCAGATGGTCTCTGAAGGCGAGACGGTCGGCTATGGTTCGACGTTCGCCGCGCGCGGGCCGATGCGCATCGGCGTGGTGGCCTGCGGTTACGCGGACGGCTATTCGCGCACGGCGCCCGAGGGCACGCCGGTGATCGTCGACGGCGTGCTGACACGGCTTGTCGGGCGCGTGTCGATGGACATGATCACCGTCGACCTCACGCCATGCCCGACAGCGGGTGTCGGCTCGCGCGTCGAACTGTGGGGGACGGCGCTGCCGATCGACGACGTCGCGCGCGCCTGCGGCACGATCGGTTATGAACTGATGTGCGCCGTCGCGCAGCGCGTGCCGGTACGCGCCGAATGACTTTTCCGACATATCAGACAGAAAGACGCAGTAACAGGAAGGCGCGTGGCTAAACAGAAGACGTTGTACACCTGCACCGAGTGTGGCGGGCAGGCGCCTAAATGGCAGGGGCAGTGTCCGGCGTGTGGCGCGTGGAACACACTGGTGGAAACCGTCGCGGAACAGGCCTCGACGAACCGCTTCCAGTCGCTCGCGAAAAACGCGCCGGTTCAGCGTCTCGCCGATATCGAAGCCGCCGATGTGCCGCGGTTTTCGACCGGCGTCAGCGAATTCGACCGTGTGCTGGGCGGCGGCCTCGTCGCGGGTGGCGTGGTGCTGATCGGTGGCGATCCGGGCATCGGCAAATCGACGCTGCTGCTGCAGTCGCTCGGCGAAATCGCCAGCGAACGACGCGCGCTCTACGTGAGCGGCGAAGAATCCGCGGCGCAGATCGCACTGCGCGCGCAACGCCTTTCGCTGCTCGATCCGCAATCGAAGGCGAGCGAGCTCAAGCTTCTCGCCGAAATCCAGCTGGAGCGAATCCAGGCGACGATCGAGGCCGAACGGCCCGACGTGGCCGTCATCGATTCGATCCAGACGATCTATTCCGATGCGCTGACTTCGGCGCCGGGCTCCGTCGCCCAGGTCCGCGAGTGCGCGGCGCAACTCACGCGTGTCGCCAAGCAGTCGGGCACGGCGATCATCATGGTCGGGCACGTGACGAAGGAAGGCAATCTGGCCGGCCCGCGCGTGCTCGAACATATCGTCGATACCGTGCTGTATTTCGAGGGCGACACGCATTCGTCGTTTCGTCTCGTGCGGGCGTTCAAGAACCGCTTCGGCGCGGTCAACGAGCTGGGCGTGTTCGCGATGACCGAGCGCGGCTTGCGCGGTGTGTCGAACCCTTCCGCGCTGTTCCTCTCGCAGCATGAGCAGACGGTGCCGGGTTCGTGTGTGCTCGTCACGCAGGAGGGCTCGCGGCCGCTGCTGGTCGAAATCCAGGCGCTGGTGGATACCGCGCATGTGCCGAATCCGCGCCGGCTGGCGGTCGGGCTCGAGCAAAACCGCCTGGCGCTGCTGCTGGCCGTGCTGCACAAGCACGCGGGCATCGCGTGCTTCGACCAGGACGTGTTTCTGAACGCCGTGGGCGGCGTGAAGATCACCGAGCCGGCCGCCGATCTCGCGGTGCTGCTCGCGATCCAGTCGTCGCTGCGCAACAAGCCGCTGCCAAAGGGCCTGTTCGTATTCGGCGAAGTCGGCCTGGCAGGCGAAATCCGGCCGTCGCCGCGTGGCCAGGACCGGCTGAAGGAAGCCGCCAAACTGGGGTTTTCGATCGCCGTGATTCCGAAGGCGAACGCGCCGAAACAGCCGGTCGAAGGCTTGCGCGTGATCGCCGTCGAACGGATCGAGCAGGCGATCGACCAGGTTCGTGAGCTGGACTGAGCCATTTCTTGCGATCGGCGCGCCGGCGGATCGGGCACTTTTTCCGGGTAATCAGCGGTAAAGGTCTCTACACCGGCTGTAACCCGAAGGACACGGGTTTTCCTTATTCTGCCCCGATTAGCAGTCCGTCATGGGCGGAAAAGGAACGCGTCTTGAAACAGACTCATGAATCGTCGGCGGAGCGTCTCGTACACCTGCGCGGCTGCCGCGTGTCGGAGCCGATCCGGCAACCCTGGGGCGGTCGCGGTTGCCGCATCGTCGAATGGGTCGATACGACCGGACAGATTTCGCGGCGCGTCGTGGCGGAAGACGTGACCGCTGACGAAGTGCGCGCCACCATCGAGCATCACGTTGAAGGTCGCAAGCACGTCCTGATCGACGACGAGCGCGAGCCACGGCAGACCTTGCCACGTCGCTAGGCGCGGGCGCGCGGGCGTTAGCTACGTTTCCCGGTCTGCGGGGCGTCAAAGATCGTCGGCGCTGTCCTGCTGCATCGCGAAGGCCGGATTGAAGAGCGGATGGCGCGCCGCTTCCGCGGGCGTCAGCACGGGCGAGGCGCAGCAGTCGAGCGGCTCCAGTAGCGCAATCCAGTCTTCCAGCGTCTGGCCGGCGATGATCGCGGCCAGTTCCTGCGTCAATGCGAGCGCATCGGGGCCGCCGATCGCCTGACCGAGACTCCAGTGCCGCTCCGCCCACTCCTCGCGGCCGAGCGCCGTACACAGGATTTCCCAGAATTTCAGTTCGAGCGCGCCGATGGCGAGCCAGCGGTCGTCGCGCGTGCGGTACAGGTTGTAGCAGGGCACGCCGCCGTTCAGCAGACCGCCGCCCGCGCGCGAGCCTTCGCCTTCGTTGGCGAGCGCGACCTGCGCGATGATGTTATTGGCGTGCGACGCGTGGGTCATCGACACGTCGATACACCGGCCGTTGCCGCCGCGTGCGACGTGCCAGAGCGCCGCGAGCATCTGCGTGACGGCGGACAGCGCACCGCCCAGCAGGTCGGCGATCTGGAAGTTCGGCACGATCGGCGTGCCGTCGCGGGCGGCAAGCTGGTCGAGCACGCCCGCGTACGCGATGTAATTCAGGTCGTGTCCGGCGAAGGTCGAGAACGGGCCGTCGGAGCCGTAGCCCGTGATCGCACAGTAAACGAGCTTCGGATTTTCCACGCGCAACAGGTCGTAGCCGACGCCGAGCCTGTCCATCACGCCCGGCCGGAAACTTTCGACGAGCACGTCCGCTTCACGCGCGAGCGCGCGCAGCACGTTGCGGCCCGCTTCCGATTTCAGGTCGAGACGCGTCTCGCGCTTGCCGCGATTGACGATGCGATAGAACGCACCGGGCCGGCCCGCGAGCCGGTCGGCGGTGCTTTGCATCATCGTGCGCGTGTAGTCGCCCGCGCCGGGCGCTTCGATCTTGAGGACGTCGGCGCCCAGTTCGGCAAGCCGCAGCGTTGCCACGGGGCCGGGCAAGAGGCGCGTCAGATCGAGTACGCGCAAGCCTTTCAATGCAGGGGGAGACGACAAGGCCAACCTCTCATCGATGCCGGCGCGGCCCGGTTCGGGCGCCGCTAGCCGATTTGTTCAAGTTCCTCGTGCTTTTCGAGCCATTCGGCTTCGAGCGTTTCGAGGCGTGTGGTGACTTCCGCCTGACGACGGATGGCATCCGTCAGCTGCGTTTTACGCTCAGGCTCATAGCTGGACGGATCGGCGACGAACGCGTCGAGCGTCGCTTTCTCCGTATTCAGCATATCCATTTCCTTTTCGATCTTCGTAATGCGCGACTGCAGCGGCTTTTTCAGGTGCGAAAGCTTCTGCCGCGTTTCCGCTTCGAGACGCCGCTGCTCCTTGCGGTTCACGGCCGCATCCGCGCCGGATTCAACGCCGCCAGCGCCGTTGCTGGCTTTGGCGGCGGCGCGCTGGTCGGCGGCGTGTTGCAGGAGCCAGTCGCGATAGTCGTCCAGATCGCCGTCGAACGGCTGCAGGCGGTGTTTCGCGACGAGCATGAACTGGTCGGTCGTCGCGCGTAACAGGTGCCGGTCGTGCGACACGAGGATCAGCGTGCCCTCGAACTGCGCGAGCGCCATGGTGAGCGCGTGACGCGTTTCGAGATCCAGGTGGTTGGTCGGTTCGTCGAGCAGCAGCAGGTTGGGTTTTTGCCAGATGATCAGCGCGAGCGCGAGCCGCGCTTTCTCGCCGCCCGAAAACGGCGTGATGGCGGCGGTGGCCATGTCGCCGGAAAAGTTGAAACCACCCAGAAAATCGCGCAGTTCCTGTTCGCGCGTATCGGGCGCGAGCCGGGCCAGATGTTGCAGCGGCGAATCGTCGGGCCGCAGCGTTTCCAGCTGGTGCTGCGCGAAGTAGCCGATACGCAGCCCCTTGCCCTCGCGCACATGTCCGCCGAGCGCCTCGAGCGTGCCGGCGAGCGTCTTGATCAGCGTCGACTTGCCCTGGCCGTTCGCGCCCAGCAGGCCAATGCGCTGCCCGTTCTGGATCGACAGCGTCACGTGCTGGACGATCGGAATCTCGATGTGCTCTTCGGTGCGGTAACCGCAACGAACATCCTCCATCACCATCATCGGATTCGGCGCCGAATCGGGCGTGCGAAACTCGAACGTGAACGGCGACGACGCATGCGCGGGCGCGATCAGCTCCATGCGTTCGAGCGCCTTCACCCGGCTTTGCGCCTGGCGGGCCTTGGTGGCCTGCGCCTTGAAACGGTCGATGTAGCTTTGCAGATGCTCGACCGTTTTCTGCTGCTTTTCATACGCGCTTTGCTGCAGCGCGAGCTGCTGTGCCCGCAGGACTTCGAACTGCGAGTAATTGCCGCCGTAACGCTTGATCTGCTGCTGCTCCAGATGCAGCGTGACGTTGCACACGGAATCCAGAAACTCGCGATCGTGCGAAATCACGATCAGCGTGCCCGGGTAACGGTGCAGCCAGTCTTCGAGCCAGACGATCGCGTCGAGGTCCAGGTGGTTCGTGGGTTCGTCGAGGAGCAGCAGGTCGGAGCGGCACATCAACGCCTGCGCGAGGTTCAGCCGCATGCGCCAGCCGCCCGAGAAGCTGCCGACCTGCTCGCGCGTCTGTTCGAGCGTGAAGCCGAGACCCAGCAGCAGCGCTTCCGCACGGGCGGGCGCGGTGTAACCGTCGGCGTCGGCGAACGCCGCGTGCGCTTCGCCTTCGGCGGCGCCGTCATGGGCAGCCGAAGCCGCCGCGATGCGTGCTTCGATTGCCCGCAGCGCCGCGTCGCCATCGAGCGTCCAGGCGAGGGCGGTTTTGTCCGCGGCGGGCGTTTCCTGGGCGACGTGCGCGATCTGCCACGAGGGCGGCATCGCGAAATCGCCGCCGTCCGCATGCAGTTCGCCGCGCAGCACGGCAAAGAGCGTGGATTTGCCCGCGCCGTTCGCACCCACGAGCCCGGCTTTCTCGCCGGGATTGAGCGTGAACGAGGTCTGTTCGAAAAGCGGCTTGGTGCCGCGCGCGAGGGTGAACTGGTTGAAGCGAATCACAGGATGGCCGGCGGGGAAAAACCGCTATTCTAGACTGCGCGAGAAAATGAAGGCATCGGCCATCCGGCCAGATGTCGCGCGAGGCCATTTAGCTTAGACTGAATGTTTTCCGGGGAAAGTACATGACTTCGATCTACACGTTTTCCGCGCGCACGCTGGGTGGCGACACAATCGGGCTGGATCGCTATCAGGGCAAGGTGCTGCTGATCGTCAATACGGCCAGCCAGTGCGGGTTCACGCCGCAATACGCGGGGCTGCAGAAACTGCAGGACGACTACGCGTCGCGTGGGTTCGAGGTGCTCGGCTTTCCGTGCAACCAGTTCGGCAAACAGGAGCCGGGCGACGCCGCGCAGATCGGCAGCTTTTGTGAAAAGAACTACGGCGTGTCGTTCCAGATGTTCGACAAGATCGACGTGAACGGCGCGGATGCGCATCCGCTTTACAAACATCTGACCGGTGAAGCACCGGGCGTCCTCGGGCTCGAGGCCATCAAGTGGAATTTCACCAAATTCCTGATCGGGCGCGACGGTACAGTGCTGAAACGCTACGCGCCGCTGACGAAACCCGAATCGATCACCGACGATATCGAGAAGGCGCTTTAGTTTCACCGGCGGTTTCGCTGCCGCACGAGGTGTTGAGCGTTGAATTCCGACGACACACCGGCGGGAAACCGCGCAACGCTACAGAACCGGCGAGAACAGTCTCGCCACGTGCATCGCGACTCGCCGCCATGCAGGAGCCTTCCAGAATTCGTCCCGATTGATCTCGAACGCCTCCTCGAAGTCGCGCTTCAGCATCGCTTCGACTTCAGCGGCGAAGCCGCGGTCGACGGTCAGCACCATGATCTCGAAGTTCAACCTGAACGAGCGGTTATCCAGGTTCGCGCTGCCCACTGCCGCCGCGACGCTGTCGATCAGCACGACCTTCTGGTGCAGAAAGCCCGGACGGTAGCGGAAGATGCGCACGCCGGCCCGCACGGCGTCGTAGGCGTACAGCTTCGAAGCTTCGAAGACCACGATATGGTCGCGCCGGCACGGAATCAGGATCCGCACATCCACGCCGCGCATGACCGCGAGCCGCAGCGCGGCGAACACGGCTTCGTCAGGGATCAGATATGGCGTGGTGATCCAGATGCGCTCGTGCGCGGCGTTGATCGCTTCCACGAAAAAGAGCGAACAGGTTTCCTGTCTGTCGGCCGGCCCGCTTGGGATGACAATGCAATGCATGCCTTCACTGGCGGGGGCGGCGGTATCGACGGCGGGTGTGTCGAATTCGGGGACCTGCTGCGTCGCCCAGTACCAGTCTTCGACAAACACGAACTGGATGCTTGCAACAGCGGGCCCGCGCACTTCGATATGCGTGTCGCGCCAGGGCGACAGCGGCGGATGGCTGCCGAGATACTCCACGCCCACGTTGTGGCCGCCGACAAACGCGCACTCGCCGTCGACCACGACGATCTTCCGGTGATTGCGGAAATTGACCTGGAAGCGGTTGACGAACTTGCGGTTCGTGGCGAAAGGATGCACCTCGACGCCACCGGCGCGCAGCGCCGACGTATACCGGTGCGGCAGGTCGAAACTGCCGATGCTGTCATAGAGAAAGTAGATGCGCACGCCTTGCGCCGCTTTCGCGAGCAGGGCGTCTTTCAGCATTTCACCCAGCGCGTCCGCGCGCACGATGAAGAACTGGACGATCACGTATTTTTGCGCCGCCTCGATGGCTTCGAAAATCGCCGCGAACGTCGCTTCGCCGTTCACGAGCGTGCGCACCTGGTTGCCTGGCAGGAACGGCATGCTGCCAAGACGCGTGAGCGAACGGATGACGCGCTGGCCGAGTTCGTCGGTTGGGCGTCCACCGGATGAATCCAGTGCGTCCCATTGCTGCGGATGCGCGAGCGTGCGCAGCGATTCGTTTTCCAGCCGGCGCGCATCCGCGTAGCCGCGAAACTTGCTGCGCCCGAGAAACAGGTACGGCACGAGCGTGAAATACGGCATCGCCACGAGCGACACGGCCCAGGCGATCGCGCCTTGCGAGGTACGGGTATAGAGGATGGCGTGGCAGGCGGCGATCACGCCCAGCAGGTGGGCGAGCGCGATCAGACTGCCGACTTGAAGCACGTCGAATTGCATAAGCGTCCGGAATATTCCCAGGGGCGCCCCGGGTGGGGCGTCGAGGGCAATTCCGCCATCTTACCGAACCCGGCTGGCGGCCGGTCGGGTTCGTTGCATCCGCATTGATTCAGGTCTGCCGCGCGCGATACGTGGCGCGTGACGTTGCTGCGGATCTGCTGAAAAACCTCAGGACGGAAGGTCGGAAGCCTGGATCAGGAACACGTTGTCGTCGCCGGCGCTCGTCGACAGCCAGACGAGGTCGAGGCCGCCAAACGCCGCTTCGACGTTCGCCCGCTCGTTGCCGATTTCGACGACGAGCACGCCTTCCTCGGTGAGCCAGTTGCGCGCCCCGGTGATGATGCGACGCACGATGTCCATGCCGTCGGCGCCGCCCGCAAGCGCCATTTCCGGTTCATGTTTGTACTCGGCCGGCAGCGACGCCATCGATTCCGCGTTCACGTACGGCGGATTCGTGATGATCACGTCGTAGCGGCGCTCGGGCAGCGGTGCGAAGAGGTCACCCTCGAACAGTGCGATGCGGTCGTCGAGTTCGTATTCCTGCACGTTCTTCGTCGCGACTTCGAGCGCCGGAGCAGACAGGTCGACTGCGTCGATGTCCGCGTTCGGGAACGCGTAAGCGGCCAGAATCGCGAGGCTCGCCGACCCGGTACACAGTTCGAGAACCGCGCCGACCTGCTCGGGGTCGTTGACGTACGGTTGCAGGCCATCCTGCAGCAGCTCGCCGATAAACGAGCGCGGCACGATGACCCGTTCGTCGACGTGAAAGCGAAAGCCGTGCATCCACGCTTCCTGCGTGATGTACGCGGCGGGCACGCGCTCGACGGCACGCCGTTCGATCACGCGCAGGATCGTTTCGATCTCCGGCGAGGTCAGCTTCGCGTCGAGGAACGGGTCGAGCAGATCGAGCGGCAGATGCAGCGAGTGCAGGATCAGATACGCGGCTTCGTCGTAGGCGTTTGCCGAGCCGTGTCCGAACGACAGCCCGGCCTGGTTGAAACGGCTGACCGCGAAACGCAGCAGGTCGCGCACGGTGGAGAACGGGAGGGTCATGGGGGTCTCGGGTCAGGCGATCAGTTGTTCGAGCACGCGGCGATACACGTTCTTGAGCGGCTCGACGAAGGCGACTTCGATGTGTTCGTCGATCTTGTGGATGCTGCCGTTCGGCGGCCCGAATTCGACCACCTGATTGCAGATGCGCGCGATGAACCGGCCATCCGACGTGCCCCCGGTCGTCGAGAGCTCGGCGGTGACGCCGGTTTCGTCCTTGATGGCGCGGCCGAGCGCGTTCGACAGATCGCCGCGCGGCGTGAGAAACGGCAGCCCGCTCACGCTCCACTTCAGGTCGTATTCGAGCCCGTGCCTGTCGAGAATGGCATGCACGCGGGCCTGCAATCCTTCCACCGTGCTCGCCGTCGAGAAACGGAAGTTGAACAGCACGTCGGCGTGGCCCGGAATCACGTTGCTCGCGCCCGTGCCGCCATGAATGTTCGACACCTGCCACGTGGTGGGCGGGAAGTACTCGTTGCCGTCGTCCCAGCGTTCGGCGACCAGTTCCGCGAGCGCGGGCGCCAGCAGATGAACCGGGTTTTTCGCGAGATGCGGATATGCGATGTGACCCTGCACGCCCTTCACGACGAGATTGCCGGACATCGAGCCGCGCCGGCCGTTCTTGACCATGTCGCCGAGCGTTTCGCTCGACGTCGGCTCGCCGACGATGCAGTAGTCGAGCCGCTCGCCGCGCGCCTGCAACGCTTCGACGACCTTGATCGTGCCGTCGGTGGCCGGGCCTTCCTCGTCGCTCGTGATGAGGAAGGCGATCGAGCCGCGATGTTCGGGATGCGCCGCGACGAATTCCTCGCTCGCCACCACGAAGCCGGCGATCGACGTTTTCATGTCGGCGGCGCCGCGGCCGTACAGCTTGCCGTCGCGATGCGTCGGCTCGAATGGCAGCGACGTCCAGTGTTCCAGCGGGCCGGTCGGCACGACGTCCGTGTGGCCGGCGAACGCGAGCAGCTTGCCCGCGGTGCCGTCGACACCGCGTTTCACGGCCCACAGGTTCGTGACGCCGTGCGATTCGATCGTCTCGCATTCAAAGCCGATGGCCGAGAGACGCTCGATGAGCAGGTTCTGGCAATGCTGGTCATCGGGCGTGACGGATGCGCGCGCGATCAGTTGTTCAGTAAGGGCAAGCGTGCCGGACATGTTGGAACTAACCACCTGGGATGAAAAAATGCCGGCGTACACGCCGGCAACAGCCTGTTTTCAATGCGACGACGCCAAGTGCGCCACCGCGCGAACGTTCAGGCAAAGAGCGATTCGTACTGCTCCGCGGAAAAACCGAGCGTCTTGACCCGGCCGTTCACGACCACCACGGGCCGCTTGATCACCGACGGCTTGTGAATCATCAACGCAATCGCACCCGCTTCGGTATCCGCGGCGGCCTTCATGCTGTCGGACAGCGCGCGCCACGTCGTGCCGCGACGGTTCAGGAGTGCGTCGAGCGACACGTCCTTCAGCCAGTCCTGCACGAGCGGCGCGGTGACGCCCGCCTTCTTGAAGTCGTGAAACTCGAACTCGACGCCGTGTTCCTCGAGCCACACGCGGGCCTTCTTCACGGTGTCGCAGTTCGGGATGCCGTAGACGACGGTCTTGTTGGCGCGAGCCATCAATCGCCTCGCAGCAGCTCGTTGAGGCCGACCTTCGCGCGCGTTTTCGCGTCGACCTTCTTGACGATGACCGCGCAATACAGGCTGTGCGAACCGTCCTTCGAGGGCAGGTTGCCCGCGACGACCACCGAGCCCGCCGGAATGCGGCCATATGTGACTTCACCGGTTTCGCGGTCGTAAATCTTCGTGCTCTGGCCGAGATACACGCCCATCGAGATCACCGAGTTTTCCTCGACGATCACGCCTTCGACGACTTCCGAGCGCGCGCCGATGAAGCAGTTGTCCTCGATGACGACCGGGTTGGCCTGCAGCGGCTCCAGCACGCCGCCGATGCCGACGCCACCCGAAAGGTGGACGTTCTTGCCGATCTGCGCGCACGAGCCGACGGTTGCCCACGTGTCGACCATCGTGCCTTCATCGACGTATGCGCCGATGTTCACGTACGACGGCATCAGCACCACGTTCTTCGCGATGAACGAGCCGCGGCGCGCGATGGCGGGCGGCACGACACGAAAGCCGCCCGCCGCGAAATCCTCGGCGGTGTAGTTCGCGAACTTCGACGGCACCTTGTCGTAGAACTGCGAGTATCCGCCGGCCGGTTGCGGCACGTTGTCTTCCAGACGGAACGACAGCAGCACGGCTTTCTTCAGCCACTGGTTGACGGTCCAGTCGCCATCCTTCTTTTCGGCGACGCGCAGCACGCCCTTGTCGAGCTGCTCGATGGCATGCGTGACGGCGTCACGCACTTCGGCGGGCGCGGCCTTCGGCGACAGCCCGGCGCGGTTTTCCCAGGCGTTATCGATGATCTGCTGAAGTTGTTGCGACATGTTCGTGGTTTCTGAAGAGTGGAAAGCGGGTGAAGAGGGCGGTAGCCGGCTGGAAGCGGTTCACGGCGCGTCAGCGCGCCAGTACACGGCAAAAGTCGACGATCCGCTGCGTGCCTTCTGTGCATTCGTCGACACCGGCGACGAGCGCGAGGCGCACGAAATCGCGGCCGGGGTTCGTGCCTTGCGCGGTGCGGGCGAGGAACGATCCGGGCAGAACCGTCACATTATAGTCGGCGTACAGGCGCTGGGCGAAACCGGTATCCGAAAGGCCAGTGCGCGACACGTCGGCCCACAGGTAGAACGCGGCGTCCGGCAGGCGTACATCGAGCACGTCGGCGAGCATCGGCGTCACGGTGGAGAACTTCTGCACGTACTTCGCGCGGTTCTCGCGCACGTGCGCCTCGTCGTTCCACGCGGCGATGCTGGCGCTCTGGTAGACGGTCGAGAGCGCGGCGCCGTGGTACGTGCGGTACAGCAGGAACTGCTTCAGGATGGCCGCGTCGCCCGCGACGAAACCCGAGCGCATGCCGGGCACGTTCGAACGCTTGGACAGGCTCGAGAGCATGACGAGCCGCTCGAAGCCGCGACCGAGCCGGTGCGCCGCTTCGAGGCCGCCGAGCGGCGGCTTCGCTTCGTCGAAATAGATCTCGGAATAGCATTCGTCGGACGCGATCACGAAACCATACTGGTCCGACAGCGCGAACAGTTCGCGCCAGTCGTCGAGCGTGAGCACGGCGCCCGTCGGATTGCCCGGCGAGCACACGTACAACAGTTGCGTGCGCGCCCAGACCGCTTCGGGAATGGCCGCGTAGTCGCAGGCAAAGTTGCGCGCCGGGTCGCTGTTGGCGAAGTACGGCTGGGCGCCGGCCAGCAACGCCGCGCCTTCGTAGATTTGATAGAACGGGTTGGGACAGAGTACGATCGCAGGCTCGCCACCGGTCTTTTTCGACGGATCGATCACCGTCTGCGCGAGCGCGAAAAGTGCCTCGCGCGAGCCCGCGACGGGCAGCACCTGCGTCAGCGGGTCGAGCGCGGGCAGGTTGTAGCGCCGGGTGACCCAGCGGGCGATCGACTCGCGCAGCGCCGGCGCGCCGAGCGTCGCCGGATACGAAGCGAGGCCGCCGAGCGATGCGACGACGGCGTCGCGGATCAGCGCGGGCGTCGGATGTTTCGGCTCGCCGATGCCAAAGCTGATGTGCGCGAGACCGGCGGGCGGCGTGATGTCCTGGAAAAGCGCGCGCAGCTTTTCGAATGGATAGGGCTGGAGGGAGTCGAGTAGCGGGTTCACTGGGCGGATCGAGCCTGGTCGAAGACGGACAAACACAGATGAAGGCGGCGCGCGGCGACACCCTGAATACGGGATCGGACGACCGGCGGCGAGCATTGGATTATAGCGTGCAGAAGGGCCTTGGGGCCCGGCACGCGCGGCGACCAGCGGAAGGCGCGCGCCCCGTTGGACACGCCAGACAGGAGGCGGGATGCAGGCAGTAACAGACACAGACACAGACAAAGACGAAGGGCGAAACCCGTGGCGGCAGGGCGAACGGCGGTGCGACGCAACGCAGCCGGCCGTTTCAGGGCCGCGGGTGGCGCAATGGAAGGTGCCGCGCGATGAATAACGGGCTGCGCAATAGCTGGTCGACCGGCTGGCCGACGCTCGCGATCATGCTGGGCGCGTCGGTCTGGGGCCTGATCTGGTATCCGCTGCGCATGCTCGCCGCGCTGGGCGTGACCGGCACGGCGGCGAGCGCGCTGACGAGCGGCGCCGGGTGTCTCTTCGTGTTGCTGCTGCGTCGTCGCGCGATCGCGACTGTCCAGTGGCACTGGCTGCTGCCGGCGCTGGCACTGGCCGCCGGCGTGACAAACCTCGGCTTCGTGTGGGGTTCCATTCACGGCGAAGTGATGCGCGTGCTGCTGCTCTTCTACCTCACGCCTGCGTGGACCGCGCTCTTCGCGCACTTCATCCTGCACGAGCGGCTGACGTGGTCGGGCGCGGCGCTTGCCGCGCTGTCGCTCGCGGGCGCGATGATGATGCTGTGGTCGCCGCAGCTCGGCATTCCGGTGCCGGGCAACCTGGCCGAATGGGCGGGGCTGGCGGGCGGCATGGGCTTCGCGATGAGCAACGTGCTGATTCTGAAGGCAAGCCGCGTGCTGCCCGACATGAAGCCCGAAATGCGCACGGCGACGATCTTCGGCGGCGCGGCGATCTTCAGTTCGTTCGCGTCGTTTTTCGAGGCAATGCCGGCGCCGCCGGCAGGCTCGCATCTTGCGACCGCTGCGTTGCTCGTGGCGGGCCTCGGGTTCGTGCTCGGCACCAACAACATGCTCGTGCAATACGGGCTCTCGCGCGTGCCGGCCAACCGTGCGTCGATCATCATGCTGTTCGAGATCGTGATCACGGCGCTGTCCGCATGGCTCTTCGCCGGCGAGACGCCCGGGCCGCGCGAATGGGCGGGCGGCGCGTGCATCGTGCTGGCGTCCGCGTTGTCGAGCTGGGTGCATCGCACGAAGGCCAGACCGCCCGTCGGCACGCACACCGATCCTGACCGTAAGGATCGGGAACGCGCGATGGTATGATTGCCCCTGCCTGTCGGGGCGCGCTTGACCGCGTGCCGCCGGCCCGAGTACCGCGGTGGTGCCGCGCGCCTTCCGGCGAAGTTTGCCGATGGTGCCCGGGAGCAGCGCGGTCCGATTCAATTTTCCCTTTTCAATCAGCGATATCGCCGTGCGTCTGACCTCGATCAAACTCGCTGGCTTCAAGTCTTTCGTCGACCCCACGCATTTCCAGGTTCCAGGCCAGCTCGTCGGCGTGGTGGGTCCGAATGGTTGCGGCAAATCCAACATCATCGATGCCGTGCGCTGGGTGCTCGGCGAATCGCGCGCTTCCGAGCTGCGCGGCGAATCGATGCAGGACGTCATCTTCAACGGCTCGACGGCGCGCAAGCCGGGCAGCCGCGCGAGCGTCGAACTGATCTTCGACAATGCCGACGGCCGTGCGGCCGGCCAGTGGGGCCAGTATGCCGAGATCGCCGTCAAGCGCGTGCTGACGCGCGACGGCACGTCGAGCTACTACATCAACAACCTGCCGGCCCGCCGGCGCGATATCCAGGACATCTTCCTCGGTACCGGCCTCGGTCCGCGCGCGTATGCGATCATCGGGCAGGGCATGATCGCGCGGATCATCGAGGCGAAGCCGGAAGAGCTGCGCGTGTTCCTCGAGGAAGCCGCGGGCGTGTCGAAGTACAAGGAGCGCCGCCGCGAGACGGAGAGCCGTCTGCACGACACGCGCGAGAACCTGACGCGCGTCGAGGACATCGTGCGCGAACTCGGCGCGAACCTCGAAAAGCTCGAGGCGCAGGCGGTGGTCGCGACGAAGTTCAAGGAACTGCAGGCCGACGGCGAAGAGAAGCAGCGTCTGCTGTGGCTGTTGCGCAAGAACGAGGCTGGCGGCGAGCAGGAACGCCAGCAGCGCGCGATCGAACAGGCCCAGATCGATCTGGAAGCGCACACCGCGAAGCTGCGTGAAGTCGAGGCACAGCTGGAAACGCTGCGGGTCGCGCACTATTCGGCGAGCGACGCGATGCAGGGCGCCCAGGGCGCGCTCTACGAAGCGAACGCCGAGGTGAGCCGCCTCGAAGCGGAAATCCGCTTCATCGTCGAGTCGCGCAACCGCGTGCAGGCGCAGATCGCCGCGCTGACCGCGCAGCGTGAGCAGTGGCAGTCGCAGGCGCAAAAGGCGCAGGGCGACCTCGAGGACGCGGAAGAACAACTGGCCGTCGCGGAAGAAAAGGCCGCCATGGTCGAAGACGAAGCGGCTGCGAAACACGACGCCATGCCGGCGCTCGAAGCCCGCTGGCGCGATGCGCAGACGCAGCTGAACGAAGAGCGCGGCGGCATCGCGCAGACCGAACAGGCGCTCAAGCTCGAAGCGGCGCATCAACGCAACGCCGACCAGCAGTTGCAGCAGTTGCAGCAGCGTCACGAGCGGCTGAAGCAGGAATCGGGCGGTCTCGACGCGCCGGACGAAGCGCAGCTCGAAGAGCAGCGCATGCAGCTCGCCGAGCACGAGGAAATCCTGAGCGAAGCCCAGGCGCGTCACGCCGATGCGCAGGAAACGCTGCCGCGTCTGGATGGCGAACGTCGCGTCGCGCAGGAACGCGTGCAGGCGGAGAGCGCGCAGATCCACCAGCTCGAAGCACGGCTTGCCGCGCTCAAGCAGTTGCAGGAAAACGTACAGACCGAAGGCAAGATCCAGCCGTGGCTCGACAGGCACGAACTGGGCGCGCTGCCGCGTCTGTGGAAGAAGCTGCACGTCGAGGCAGGCTGGGAAACCGCGCTCGAATCGGTGCTGCGCGAACGCCTTGCCGCACTCGAAGTCTCGAATCTCGACTGGGTCAAGGCATTCGCCACGGACGCGCCGCCCGCGAAGCTCGCGTTCTACGCACCGCCGGCCGCCGGACAGCCGGGCGACACGCCGCCGTCGACGCTGCGCCCGCTGCTCTCGCTCGTGCGCATCGACGACGCCGGGTTGCGCGCGGTCCTCACCGACTGGCTCGGCCAGGCGTTCGTCGCCGACGATCTCGCGCAGGCGCTCGCCATGCGTTCGCAACTGCCGGCTGGCGGTGCGTTTGTCGTGAAGGCCGGGCACGTCGTGACGCGTGTCGGCGTGCAGCTGTACGCGGCCGATTCCGAACAGGCCGGCATGCTGGCCCGTCAGCAGGAAATCGAGAACCTGACGCGCCAGGTGCGCGCCCAGGCGCTTCTCGCCGACGAGGCGAAGGCTGCCGCGATCCGCGCCGAAGCCGCGCACACGCAGGCATCGCAGACGCTCTCGGACGTGCGCTCGCAGGCCGAGCGCGCGACACAGCGCGTGCATGCGCTGCAGATGGACGTGCTCAAGCTCACGCAGGCGCACGAGCGCTACACGCAGCGCAGCACGCAGATCCGCGAGGAACTGGAAGAGATCACCGCGCAGATCGAGGAACAGCGCGCGTTGCGTGGCGAATCGGAAGCGAATTTCGAACGTCACGACGCGCAGCTCGCCGAACTGCAGGCACGATTCGAAGATAACCAGCTCGCGTTCGAGGCGCTCGATGAAGAACTGACCGCGGCACGTGCGCAGTCGCGCGATCTCGACCGCGCCGCCACCGACGCGCGCTTCGCCGCGCGCAACATGGCGAACCGGATCGACGAACTCAAGCGCAGCATCCAGGTGGCGCACGAACAGAGCGAACGCGTCGCCGCTTCGCTGGAAGACGCGCGTGCCGAACTCGAAACGATCAACGAGCAGACCGCGCACACCGGCCTGCAGGACGCGCTTGAATTGCGCGCGGCGAAAGAAGAGCTGCTGCACGCCGCCCGTCTCGAACTCGACGACCTGACCGCGAAGCTGCGTGCGGCCGACGAAACCCGTCTCACCGCCGAACGCGCGCTGCAACCGCTGCGCGACCGCATCACCGAACTGCAGTTGAAGGAACAGGCGGCGCGCCTGAACGGCGAACAGTTCGTCGAACAGCTCGCCGCCGCGGGCGTGGACGAGGCCGAGTTGCAGGCAAAGCTCACGCCGGACATGAAGCCGTCGTATCTGCAGGGCGAAGTCACGCGCCTGAACAACGCCATCGCGGCGCTTGGGCCGGTGAACATGGCGGCGCTCGACGAACTGAAGGCCGCCAGCGAGCGCAAGACGTTCCTCGACGCGCAGTCGGCGGACCTGAACAACGCCATCGAAACGCTCGAAGACGCGATCCGCAAGATCGACCAGGAAACCCGCACGTTGCTGCAGGGCACGTTCGACGAGGTCAACCGGCATTTCGGCGAACTGTTCCCGCGTCTTTTCGGCGGCGGTCAGGCAAAGCTCATCATGACCGGCGACGAAATTCTCGACGCCGGCGTGCAGGTGATGGCGCAACCGCCGGGCAAGAAGAATTCGACCATCCATCTGCTCTCGGGCGGTGAAAAGGCACTGACGGCGACGGCGCTCGTGTTCGCGATGTTCCAGCTGAACCCGGCTCCGTTCTGTCTGCTGGACGAAGTGGATGCGCCGCTCGACGATGCGAACACCGAACGTTTCGCGAACCTCGTGCGCGCGATGTCCACCAAGACGCAGTTCCTCTTTATCTCGCACAACAAGATTGCGATGGAAATGGCGCAGCAACTGATTGGCGTGACCATGCAGGAGCAGGGCGTGTCGCGGATCGTCGCGGTCGATATGGAAACGGCCGCGGGCTTCGCACAGAATATCGCTTGACCCGAAGAATGAATCGAGCAGACGGCGCGCGCCTGCATGCCACGCAGCGGCGCCTGGCCGCGCGAGGCAGGCGCGGCTGGCTGCATCGCAGACAAAAGAATTGCTGATGGAGCATGCATGGACGAGTTGACACTCGGTTTGATCGGCGCCGGCGCCGTGGTGGTCGGGGGAGTGGTGGTCTACAACGCGTGGCAGGGCGCGAAGGTGCGCCGCCGTATGCCGCGCCCCATGCCCACTGAAACCGCCGAGACGTCCGTACGCGACCACGAAGAAGAACAGAGCCCGTTCATCGAACCCGCGCGGCCGGCCACACGCCGCGAGCCCTCGCTCGGTGATCCGGCGGATGCCGCTTCGGCATCGCGCGTCGAGCCGAGTTTCGGCGGAGCGGGCGTCGCGCCACTCGACACGCCTGTCGACATCCAGGCCGAAACGACGACACCGAACGGTTTTCCCGAGCAGGATGAAACCCGTGCTTCCGCGACCCGGGGCGGCGCGGTTGACCAGGAACCGGTCGAGCCGATTCTGCCTGCGGCCACGACGATTTCCTCGGCGCCGCCGGCTATCGTGGATCGTCGCATCGACTGCATCGTGCCGATCCGGCCGGCCGGCCCCGTTGCCGGCGACAAGGTCATTCCGCTGGCCCAGCGCCTGCGGCGCGCGGGCAGCAAGCCGGTTCACATCGAAGGTAAGCCTGAAGGCGGCGGCGCGTGGGAGTTGCTGCAGAACGGTACACGTTACGAAGAACTGCGCGCGGCGGCGCAACTCGCGAATCGCAGCGGCCCGTTGAACGAACTGGAGTTTTCCGAGTTCGTGACGGGCGTGCAGCAGTTCGCGGACGCGATCGACGCCTCTCCCGAATTCCCCGACATGCTCGAAACGGTCGCGATGGCGCGTGAACTCGACGGTTTCGCCGCGCAATGCGACGCCCAGCTGTCGATCAACGTGATGTCCGACGGCGCACCGTGGTCCGCGAACTACGTGCAGGCCGTGGCTTCGCAGGACGGTCTGCTGCTCTCGCGCGACGGCACGCGTTTCGTCAAGCTCGATTCGAAGCAGAGTCCGGTGTTCATGCTCCAGTTCGGTGACACGAATTTCCTGCGCGACGACCTCACGTACAAGGGCGGCCAGATGATCACGCTGGTGCTCGACGTGCCGGTGGCCGACGAGGACATCCTGCCGTTCCGTCTGATGTGCGATTACGCGAAGTCGTTGTCCGAGCGCATTGGTGCGCGGGTCGTCGACGATCAACGCCGGCCGTTGCCGGAAAGCGCGCTCCTCGCCATCGAGAAGCAGTTGATGACGCTGTATGCGCGCCTCGAACAGGCCGGCATCCCGGCGGGTTCGCCGGCGACGCGCCGTCTCTTCAGCCAGTAAGCCTGTCACTTCCGCCTCGCCCGCGTTTCATCACCCTGCCGCGCAACACCCTCGACGGGTTGCGCGGCAGCGGCCCGACAGTCGATCCGTTTCAGTTCACCTCCTTCGGCCATTTCGCGCCTTCGATCCACGCCTTGATTGCTGCGACGACGGATGCGTCCTGGTCATTAAAGCCGTGATGCGCCATCGCCTTGCAGGGGTTGCCGCTCGCGTTGCCGCCGCTCACGGCGATGAAGTCGTGGCCGCTGGCAATGCGTTTTGCCGCGTCGAACGAGCAGAGAAAGCACGCGTCGTCGACGTGATGCACGAATAGCTGGCGTGCATGGATCGCGTTGTAGTCGAAACCGGCGAGCGGCAGCGCCTGACCGCGCGAAGGGCTGCTGAGCGTCGATGTATGGACGACCGCTTGCCATGTGCTGGCAAGGTCTCGCCCGGCGAATGCCGTCGAAATCGTACCCCGGCTCGTGCCGACGAGGACGAGGTTCGCAGCGGGAAAGCGACGCTTCAGGTCGGCGGCGATCTGCGCGATGTCCTGCGTGTGACGTGACGATGCGCGGAAACGGTCGGTATAGCCGTCGGGCAGATCGGAGGGCGAGTCCACGATTGCCGTCGCGAAGCGGTCATCGACGATCAAGCCACGTGCGCGAACCAGAAAGTTGTTCTTCTCGCGCATTGTGATCTCGCCGTCTGCCTTCTGTCTGAGGTTCAGCCTGCCGTCGCCGCCAGGTATCATGACGAGTACCCACGCGGGTTTGCTGTCCTCTTTCTGGGTGAGCAGATAGACGATCGATTGTCCGCCCGGAAGGGGTACGCTCACGACCTGCTCGCGAGCAAGGGCCGGTAACGTATGTACCGCCACGAGCATCGCACAGAGCATCCGCAACAGCCTCGCCATGTACGGCACGTGGCTGGCGCGCAAGTGAAAAAATGGCATGAATTCTCCTGCAACCGATGCGCCAGACGTGTGGCGCGAGATATTGCTGCAGCCGCCAGGTTCGCATCCGGTCGTGCCCCTGTCAACGTGCTGCGATGCACGTTAGCCAGCCGGCCAGGAAGAAGAGGGGGTGACTGCTGCAGATGCACAAAGCTGGCCGTTCGGACGATGCCACGACCGGCTCTTCCTGCGATAATCTGGCGTCTGAGATTCTTCTGAGAACCCGTCCATAGCATGGCCCGAACTTCCGTCCCTGATCCTGCAGTCACGTCGCCGGCCGAGCGGGCCGCATGGCTGCGCGCCGAACTTGAACGCGC
Source organism: Paraburkholderia sartisoli (assembly GCF_900107685.1). Lineage (GTDB taxonomy): Bacteria > Pseudomonadota > Gammaproteobacteria > Burkholderiales > Burkholderiaceae > Paraburkholderia > Paraburkholderia sartisoli. The sequence continues at coordinate 1,486,663 of NZ_FNRQ01000001.1, forward strand.
GAACCATGCGTACTACGTGCTCGACCAGCCGGACCTGCCGGACGCCGAATACGACCGGCTTTTCAAGGCGTTGCAGCAGGTCGAGTCCGAACATCCGGACCTGGTCACGCCCGATTCGCCGACACAGCGTGTCGGTGGCGAGGTCGCACGTGGCTTTGAGCCGGTCGTGCATTCGATGCCGATGCTCTCGCTGAACAACGGTTTCGCTGACGAAGACATTGCCGCGTTCGACAAACGTGTGTCCGATACGCTGGGCGTGGCACCGGTCGACTACGCGTGCGAACTCAAGTTCGATGGGCTCGCCATTTCGCTGCGCTATGTCGACGGCCGCTTCGTGCAGGCGTCCACGCGCGGCGACGGCGAAACGGGCGAGGACGTGACCGAAAACATCCGGACGGTCCGCTCGATTCCACTCACGCTAAAGGGCAAGCGCGTACCCGGGGTGCTGGACGTTCGCGGCGAAGTGCTGATGTTTCGCCGCGACTTCGAACGCCTGAACTCACGGCAGCGCGAAGCGGAACAGCGCGAGTTCGCGAATCCGCGCAACGCCGCGGCCGGCAGCCTGCGCCAGCTCGATCCGAAAATCACCGCGCAACGTCCGCTGTCGTTCTTCGCATATGGCATCGGCGTGCTCGAGGGTGCGGAGATGCCGGTAACGCACAGCGCGCTGCTCGACTGGTATGGCGAACTGGGTCTGCCGGTGAACCCGGAGCGGGCCGTGGTGAAGGGCGTGGACGGGCTGCTGGCATTCTTCCATACTGTCGGCGAAAAGCGGGATGCCCTGCCGTACGACATCGATGGCGTCGTGTACAAGGTCAACAATCGCGACGAGCAGGACCGGCTCGGTTTCGTGTCGCGCGCGCCGCGCTTCGCGCTTGCGCACAAGTTCCCGGCGCAGGAAGCGCTTACGAAGCTTCTCGCGATCGATGTTCAGGTCGGGCGCACGGGCGCGATCACGCCGGTCGCCCGGCTGGAGCCCGTGTTCGTCGGCGGCGCGACCGTGACGAATGCGACGCTGCATAACGAAGACGAAGTGCGTCGCAAGGACATCCGGATCGGCGATACGGTCATCGTGCGCCGCGCGGGCGACGTCATTCCCGAAGTGGTGAGCGCGTTGCTCGACCGGCGTCCCGCCGACGCGCGCGAGTTCGTGATGCCGACGCAGTGTCCGGTCTGCGGCTCCGCGATCGAGCGTCTGCCGGACGAAGTGATCGCACGGTGTAGCGGTGGGCTTTTTTGTCCCGCGCAGCGCAAGCAGGCGCTGTGGCACTTCGCGCAACGCCGTGCGCTCGATATCGACGGCCTGGGGGAAAAGATCATCGATCAGCTGGTCGAACAGAATCTGGTTCGCACGCCTGCCGATCTGTTCAACCTCGGATTCTCGACGCTTGCCGCGCTAGACCGTTTCGCGGACAAGTCCGCACAAAACCTGCTGGATTCGCTGGAAAAAGCCAGGCACACCACGCTCGCCCGCTTCATCTATGCGCTGGGTATCCGGCACGTCGGCGAATCGACTGCAAAGGATCTGGCAAAGCATTTTGGCTCGCTTGATCCGATCATGAACGCGTCGGTCGACGAACTGCTTGAAGTCAACGACGTCGGGCCGGTTGTCGCCGAAGCGCTTCATCAGTTCTTCGCTGAAGAGCACAATCGCACGGTGATCGAGCAGTTACGGGCCCCGGGCCGCGTGACGTGGCCGGAAGGGCCACCCGCGCCGAAAGCGCCGCAGGGTGTGCTGGCGGGCAAGACCGTCGTACTCACAGGCACGCTGCCGACGCTGGCGCGTGACGACGCGAAGGAAATGCTGGAAGCGGCCGGCGCTAAAGTGGCCGGTTCAGTGTCGAAAAAAACTGACTACGTGGTCGCTGGCGCGGAAGCGGGCAGCAAGCTCGCGAAGGCCGAGGAACTCGGCATTCCCGTACTCGACGAAGAAGGTATGCGCAAGCTTCTGGAGGGGCACCCGACATGATTCGTGAAATCCTGAAGATGGGCGATCCGCGTCTTCTACGCATCGCCGCATCGGTCGATCGTTTCGATACGCCCGATCTGCATGATCTCGTGAAGGATATGTTCGACACGATGCACGACGCGAACGGCGCGGGGCTGGCCGCGCCGCAGATCGGCGTCGACCTGCAGGTCGTGATCTTCGGATTCGGGCATAACGAACGTTATCCGGATGCACCCTCCGTGCCGGAGACGGTGCTCATCAACCCGACCATCGCGCCGGTGTCGCAGGATATGGAGGAGGGCTGGGAAGGTTGTCTGTCAGTGCCGGGATTGCGCGGTGCCGTGAGCCGGTTTTCGATGATCCGGTATCAGGGTTTCGACCAGTTTGGCAAACCGATTGATCGTGTGGCGGAAGGGTTTCATGCCCGCGTGGTTCAACATGAGTGTGATCACCTGATCGGCAAGCTCTATCCGATGCGGATCAACGACTTCTCGAAGTTCGGCTTCACCGAAGTGCTGTTTCCTGGGCTCGATCCGGGCAGCGACGATTGAGCCGTTAAGCGTTAGCCGTTCGCCGTGTCATGCGCGACCGTTCGTGCGCCGCAATGGAAACGCCCGCGGATGCGGGCGTTTTTGCGTTCCGGTCCAGGCTGACACCGTTACGTCTTTTTGTGGCGCTCGTACCTCAGAACGATTCTTCGACGTCCAGATAACGCCATTGTCCCTGGGGCAACGCGCCGAGCTGAACGCGGCCCATTCGAACGCGCTTCAGTCCGACGACGTTCAGTCCGACCAGTTCGCACATGCGACGGATCTGGCGTTTCTTGCCTTCGCGCAACACAAAGCGCAGTTGCTCGCCGTTCTGCCAGCTCACCATGGCGGGTTTGAGCGGCACGTCGTCAAGTGACAGGCCGTGTCGCAATTTCGCGAGGCTCTCCGGCGGGAAACGCTGGTCGATGTCGGTTGTCTCGTCGCCGTAAGTCACGCGGACCAGGTATTCCTTGTCGATATCCGAGTTTTCGCCGATCAGTTGCCGCGCGACGCGACCATCCTGCGTCAGGACCAGCAGGCCGGTGGAATCGATGTCGAGACGCCCCGCCGGTGCCAGCGCACGCAGTTGCATACCCGAGAAGCGGATTCCCGAGCGGTCGCCTTCCCAGTGATTCTCGGGCGTGATGAGCGTGACGGCCGGCAGATAGCCGTCCTCGGCCTGGCCGGACACAAAGCCAACTGGCTTGTGCAGCAGGATCGTGACCTGTTTGGCCTGCTCGGCCCGGGCCGCCGGGTCGATTTCGATCTGTTGCTCCGGACGCACCTTCGTGCCGAGCGTGTCGATCCGCACGCCATCCACGATCACCCAGCCCTTTTCGATCCATTCGTCCGCTTCGCGCCGCGAACACAGGCCGAGTTCCGACATCCGTTTCGACAGCCGCAGCGAGCCAGGTTGATCGTTGTGGTGATGGTCGGACGTGGGCTCGCGAGCTTCGGCTGTACGTGCAGGTTTGGCCTCGCCGGTTGCCGGGCGCCGCGCGGGTTGTTCCTTACGCGCGGGGCGCCCGGTTTGGTCCGCATGGGTGCTCTTCACAGGTTTCGCAAACGTCCGCTCGCCGCGTTCGCCCGCGCTGCGATCCTTCGTGAATGCAGGACGCCCGGTGCTGCCGGTACGGGCAGGACGTTCGGCGTCACGTCGCGCGCCGGGCGCACTCCGGTCGGCCCCGAAGCGGGGACGGGCGGTGTTGGTGCGTTCGCGTGTATCGTCACGCTCCCGTCGCGGTGGGCGGTCGCCACGGGCGCCTGTGTCCGCGGGGCGTGCCGCTGCACCGTACGGCCGGCGTGCGCCTTCTTCGCGCGGCGCACGAGGTGCGCGCTCGCCGTCGAAACGACGCGGTGCGCGTTCGCCGCCGGTGCGTTCGCCTTTCGCACGGCGTGGTGGTCGATCGGTTCTGTCGCGTTCACCTTCGGCGCGACGCGGTTCGCGTTCACTGTCGAGACGTCGCGGTGCGCGCTCGCCGCCAGTACGTTCACCTTCCGCACGACGTGGCGGACGATCGCTGCGATCGCGTTCGCCTTCGAAACGCCTCGGCGCACGCTCACCTTCCGCGCGACGCGGCGGACGGTCGCTACGATCGCGGTTGCCTTCGAACGAACGAGCCGGACGGTCACCTTCAGCCCGACGCGGCGCCACGCTACCCGGACCATCGCGACGCGGCGGCCGGTCGCCACTAACGCGGCGCTCATTCCGCTCACCGCCGCCCGACCGTTCGCGCGTCGACGCGCCTTCCGGCCGTGCTGGCCGCGGTCCCGTCGACGGACGCCCGCCGGTGCCCGGCCCGCGTTTGCCGCCGGCAGGGCCCGCGCCGGCAAAAGAGCGCTTTGCCGCGCCCCCGGAAGACGCGCCGTCGCGGCGCGCGCCTGCCCCCGCGTCGTCGCTATTGCGTTTGTTGCCCGGCATCGACGTCGGCCTGGGTCCGGCCGGCCTGGGTTTACTACGCGCCGCGGTGCTTCCCGAACGAACGGGAGCCCGGTCGGCACTTGCCGGCCGCGGGTGCCTGGCTGTCAGTTTGACTCGCATGAAATCTCACACTGCGATCGCGCGCAGCAGTTCGGTCTCGACCTGAATTTGCAGGCGGTTGTCCGAGAGGCCGTGGCCGTCCAGCAGGAACACGTCCTCGACACGTTCGCCAAGGGTATTGATCCGCGCCGCATGGACGCCAACCCGATGTTCCGCCAGCACGCGCGCGATCGAATAAAGAAGGCCTGGCCGGTCGTTCGCCGACACGGACAGGATGTAGTACTGGCCGCGCTCGTCGGCCCGAAGATCGACACGCGGCGTAACAGGGAAAGTCCGCGACAGACGCGAAAGGCGTCCCTTCGACGGTTCTGGCAGCAACGGACCCTCGCCCGACAGACGGGCGCACAGTTGCTGCTCCACCAGATTGGCTATGTCCCGATAATGCACGTCTTCCTCGGTGTGCGCGACGAGGAAGTTGTCGAGTGCGTATCCGTGGCGCGTCGTGCTGACCCGCGAATCCAGCACCGACAGCGCATTGCGGTCGAAATACGCACAGATCGCTGCGAACAGGTCCGGGCGATCCTTCACGTACACGAGCACCTGAAGCGCTTCACCGATCGGCGAAGGCCGGGCCCGGACGATGGGCGTGGGCGTTTCGACGTGCCGGTACAGCACGCGCGTCTGCCACGCGATATCAGCCGCGTCGTGACGCAGGAAATAGCCCACATCGAGCTTGTCCCACAGCGCCCGCTGGGCGTTTTCCGGAACGGTTTCGAGACGCAGCAGCGCAAGCGCCTGCTCCTGCCGCGATTTCAGCTCGGAATTCGCATCGGGACGCGCTCCACCGAGCACGGCCAGCGTGGCCCGGTACAGGTCCTCGAGCAACTTGCCTTTCCAGGCGTTCCATACTTTGGGGCTCGTGCCACGAATGTCGGAAACGGTCAGCAGGTAAAGCGCGGTCAGCCACCGTTCGGAACCGACGAGCCCGGCGAACGCCTTGATTACTTCCGGGTCGCTCGTGTCCTGTTTCTGCGCGACCTGGCTCATGGTCAGATGCTGCTGGACCAGCCACACGACCAGCTTGCCGTCGTCACCCTCGATGCCGTGCTCGCGGCAGAAGCGGCGTGCGTCGGCCATGCCGAGCGTCGAATGGTCGCCGCCGCGCCCCTTCGCGATATCGTGGAACAGCGCGGCCACGTAAAGCACGTAGGGCCGCTCGAAGTTAGCGATCAGCTGGCTGCAGAACGGATACTCGTGCGCGTGTTCGGCGACGGAGAAACGGCGCAGGTTGCGCAGCACCATCAGGATATGCTGGTCGACCGTGTAGACGTGATACAGGTCGTGCTGCATCTGTCCGACGATGCGCCGGAAGTTCAGCAGATAGCGCCCCAGCACACTGGTCTGGTTCATCAGGCGCAATGCATGCGTCACGCCTTCCGGCTGCTTCAGGATATCGAGGAAGAGCCGCCGGTTTTCGGGATCCCGCCGCCAGTGCTGGTCCATCATCTCGCGCGCGTTGTAGAGCGCGCGCAGCGTGCGGGCGGACAGGCCCTTCACGCCAGGCGTTTTCTCGTACAACAGAAAAGCCTCGAGGATCGCGTTCGGCTCACGCTCGAAGACGTCGTCAGTCGCAATTTCCAGCATGCCCTGTTTCTCGACGAAACGATCGGACAAAACCCGGGTGACGTTGCTTGTTTTCGGAAAAAGCTGCGCCTCGATGTTCTGGATCAGAATCGTCGCAAGCTGCGTGACGGCCTTGGCCGCCCAGTAGTAGCGGCGCATCAACTGCTCGCTGGCGCGCTTCGTCGCTGTCGCCTTGTAACCGAAGCTCTCCGCGACCGGATTCTGCAGGTCGAACACCAGGATGTCCTGGCGACGCCCGGCAATGATGTGCAAACGGGCCCGCAGTGTTTTCAGGAAACCTTCGTTACGACGCAGCTCGCGTGCTTCGCGCCCGGTGATCAGGCCGCGCGCATCCAGCTCGCGCCAGCTGCTGCCAAATTGCGCCGCCTGCGTGACCCACAGGATCAGTTGCAGGTCGCGCAGGCCACCGGGGCTTTCCTTGATGTTCGGCTCGAGTGCGTACGGCGTGTCCTGGTACCGGGCGTGACGCTGACGCATCTCCAGCACCTTCGCCTGGAAAAACGCGAGCGGATCGAGGGCGGCGCGGTAGCGCTGCGAGAAGTCTTCGAAGAGCGCCGCGCTGCCCGTAATCCGGCGTGCTTCGAGCAGCGCGGTGCGGACCGTGATGTCGTTGGCCGCTTCGTCGAGGCATTGCGAAACCGTACGCACGCTGCTGCCGAGTTCGAGGCCCAGGTCCCACGCGAGTCCGATGAAGCGCTCGATGCGGGCTTCCAGATGCGCAATGGGTTCGTCCGGCAGGAGGACGAGAATGTCGATATCCGAATGAGGCGCCAGCTCGCCGCGACCGAAGCCACCCACGGCGACAAGCGCCAGCGACCCGGGCAGCTCGCAGGCATTCCAGGCGCCGACCAGCGCGCTGTCGGTGAGGCGCGCGAGCGCGCGCATCAGCGAATCGACGTTGGCCGCTGACCGGAAACGCTCCAGTAACAAAGCTTTGGCCACCTTGTAGTCCGCCCGTAGCGACGAAGCATGGGTTAGCACGACAGCGGGAACACTCATGGGCGACCGGAGCAGGAGATCGAAGGACCGCTCAGGCGGTGGCGGCGGCGAGAGCGGGGCGGGCAGGCGTGCCGGCGGAGACCGTCAGCACCTCATAGCCGGTTTCCGTGACGAGGATCGTGTGCTCCCATTGTGCCGACAGGCTGCGGTCTTTCGTTTTCACGGTCCACTGGTCAGGCATCGTGCGGATGTCGCGCCGACCGGCGTTGATCATCGGCTCGATCGTGAAAATCATGCCTTTTTGCAGTTCGATGCCGGTGCCGGGGCGTCCGTAATGCAGGATCTGCGGGTCGTCGTGGAAAACCTGGCCGATGCCGTGGCCGCAATATTCCCGCACGACGCTATAGCCCTGCGCCTCGGCGTGCCGCTGGATCGCATGGCCGATATCGCCGAGATGCGCGCCGGGCCGAACCTGCTCGATGCCGAGCCACATGCATTCGAACGTGGTCTGCACGAGGCGCTTCGCGAGAATCGACCCCTCGCCGACGATGAACATCCGGCTGGTGTCGCCGAAATAGCCGTTCTTGATGACGGTGATGTCGATATTGAGCGCGTCGCCGTTCTTGAGCGTTTTTTCGCCCGGGATGCCGTGACAGATCACGTCGTTGACGGAAATGCAGGTGGCTTTCGGGTAGGGCGGATAGCCGGGCGGCTGATAGTTGAGCGGCGCCGGAATCGTGCCCTGTGTGTTCAGCATGTATTCGTGGCACAGGCGGTCGAGCTCACCCGTTGTCACGCCTGCCTTGACGTACGGCGTGATGTAGTCGAGCACCTCGCTTGCGAGCTTGCCGGCGATGCGCATCTGCGCGATATCGTCTTCGTTTTTGAGCGTAATAGCCATGAGTCGGGCCTGAAATGCAATTTATTGCGGGATTATCGCACCATATGGGGCCTGCCGCAGCCTTTTGCGACGGCGCTCCGGCCGTCCGGCCAGGTTCTGGCGGGGGGTGTCGGCTGGTGTGGCAGCGGGGTCTCCGGCGCTGGAAGGTGCAACCGCTCGCGCGTTTCAGGGGCAACCGCGCGGGTTGAGTCGACCGATAGTCACGTGCTATAATCTTTGGCTAAGTCGTTCAGGGTTTTCCGTGTTGCTACTGGGCCCGGACGATGGATGTGGAAGAGAAGCAGGAGAGAAGTAAAGGCAGCAGACTCGCAAGCCGGCGCACCCAGGGTGTTCGCGGCGTCAGGTTCCCGCAGAGGCGGGCGCGGCGCGGCGGATACGGCGGCCGGCTTAAGACCCTAACCCTCGCGGAGATTTTCATGGCAGTTACCATGCGTCAAATGCTGGAAGCCGGTGTCCACTTTGGTCACCAGACGCGCTTCTGGAACCCGAAGATGGCCCCCTTCATTTTCGGCCATCGCAACAAGATTCACATCATCAACCTCGAAAAGACGCTGCCGATGTACAACGACGCACTGAAGTACGTGCGTCAGCTGGCGGCGAATCGCGGCACGATCCTGTTTGTCGGCACGAAGCGTCAATCGCGCGACACGATCGCGGAAGAGGCAAAGCGCGCTGGCATGCCTTACGTCAACGCCCGCTGGCTCGGCGGCATGCTGACCAACTTCAAGACGCTGAAGGTGTCGATCAAGCGCCTGAAGGACATGGAAGCAGCCGTTGAAGCGGGCGAAACCGAGCGCATGAGCAAGAAAGAAGCGCTCCTGTTCGAACGCGAAATCCAGAAGCTGCAAAAGTCGATTGGCGGCGTGAAGGACATGGGCGGCATTCCGGACGCGATTTTCGTCGTCGACGTCGGCTACCACAAGATTGCTGTCACCGAAGCGAACAAGCTTGGCGTGCCGGTCATCGCCGTGGTCGACACGAACCACTCGCCGGAAGGCATCGACTACGTGATTCCGGGTAACGACGACGCCAGCAAGGCTGTCGTCCTGTACACGGCAGGCGTGGCTGACGCGATCCTCGAAGGCCGTGCGAACGCGGTCAACGAAGTGGTGCAGGCCGCTCGCGGTGGCGAAGGCGACGAGTTCGTCGAGGTCAACGGGGAAGCGTAAAACTGCCCCGTGTCCGGCAAAAAAGGGGGCTTTCTACAGGCCCCCTTTTTTTAAGCCGCGACAGGGAATGCAGGTCGGGCAGAGGGCCCGGCACGCGGCGCGGCAAATTTTTCGCGCCGCAGCGGAAACGAATTCTTGCCGCCGGCATCGAAATGCGGGCGGCGTGTGAAAGACAGACTCAAGGAGCGAATGATGGCGGCAATTACCGCAAGCATGGTTGCAGAACTGCGCGCGAAGACCGATGCGCCGATGATGGAATGCAAGAAGGCGCTGACGGAAGCCGATGGCGACATGGCCCGTGCTGAAGAACTGCTGCGCGTGAAGCTCGGCAACAAGGCCAGCAAGGCAGCATCGCGCGTGACGGCTGAAGGCGTGATCGCTTCGTTCATCGGCGGCGGCGCAGGCGCGATCGTCGAACTGAACTGCGAAACCGACTTCGTTTCGAAGAACGACGACTTCCTCGCTTTCTCGAACACCGTTGCCCAGCTGGTCGCGACGCAAAACCCGGCTGACGTCGCCGCCCTGTCGGCGCTGCCGCTGGAAGGCTCGACGGTCGACGCGGTGCGCCTCGCGCTGGTCGGCAAGATCGGTGAAAACCTGTCGATCCGCCGTTTCGTGCGCTTCGAAACGGCTAACAAGCTGGCCGCATACCTGCACGGCACGCGCATCGGCGTGCTGGTCGAGTACACGGGCGCCGAGGAGCAGGTCGGCAAGGACGTCGCGATGCACATCGCCGCGATGAAGCCGGTCTCGCTGTCGTCGGACGAAGTGCCGGCCGACCTGATCGCCAAGGAACGCAGCATCGCCGAACAGAAGGCCGCCGAATCGGGCAAGCCGGCTGAAATCGTCGCGAAGATGGTCGATGGCAGCGTCCAGAAGTATCTGAAGGAGGTCTCGCTTCTGAACCAGCCGTTCGTCAAGAACGACAAGCAGACGATCGAACAGATGCTGAAGGCCGCGAACACGAGCGTGCAGAAGTTCGCGCTGTTCGTCGTCGGCGAAGGCATCGAGAAGAAGCAGGACGACTTCGCTGCCGAAGTGGCCGCGCAGGTCGCTGCTGCAAAGCAGCAATAAGCCGTATCGCAGTAACGTTTGACCCGCGGCGGGGCAAGACCCTGCCGCGGCCGGCAGCGCCACGCGGTCAGACGCGGGCTGTTTCGCGGGTTGATCCCCGCACGGCAGCCGCCCGGGCCGGGCCTTCGGGCCCGATATTCTGGCGGCGCTTGCCCGAATCAGCATTTCACCCCTACAGTTCCATGTTGTTGTCGTCCTCTTCAGCGCGATCCGGATATCTCTATGCCCACTGCCTATAAACGCGTCCTCCTCAAACTCTCCGGCGAAGCTCTCATGGGCGACGATGCGTTCGGCATCAACCGCCTGACGATCGAAAGAATGGTGGCGGACGTGGCCGAGGTCGTGCAACTCGGTACGCAGCTGGCGGTTGTGATTGGTGGCGGCAATATTTTCCGGGGCGTCGCGGGCGGCGCGGCCGGTATGGACCGTGCGACGGCCGATTACATGGGGATGCTCGCCACGATGATGAACGCGCTGGCGCTGCAGGACGCAATGCGTCACGCCGGTATCGAGGCGCGCGTGCAGTCCGCGCTGCGCATGGACCAGGTCGTCGAACCGTACATCCGCCCGCGCGCCATTCGGCAGCTGGAAGAGGGCAAGGTCGTGATTTTCGCGGCCGGCACAGGCAACCCGTTCTTCACGACGGACACAGCCGCTGCGCTGCGCGGCTCGGAAATCGGCGCGGAAGTCGTGCTGAAGGCGACGAAAGTCGACGGCGTCTATTCGGCCGATCCGAAAAAGGATGCGAGCGCGACCCGCTATACCACGATCAGTTTCGACGAGGCGATCGGCCGCAATCTGCAGGTCATGGACGCGACTGCGTTCGCGCTGTGCCGCGACCAGAAGCTGCCGATCCGTGTGTTTTCGATCGTCAAGCCGGGCGCGCTCAAGCGCATCGTACAAGGCGAGGACGAAGGCACACTTGTCCACGTGTAAACTCCCTTCCACGTAAAGTGGGCTTGAACGCGGGCCCTGGTCGCCGCTCATGCGTGCCGGCCGGCCTGCACTGATTTAAAGGTTCGGAGGTTTAATCATGTCTGTGGCTGACATCAAGAAGGGCGCTGACCAGAAAATGCAGCGTACGATCGAAGCGTTCAGGAACGATCTGTCGAAAGTCCGTACGGGCCGCGCCCATACGGGGCTGCTGGACCACATCCAGGTCGATTATTACGGCTCGCCGGTGCCGATCTCGCAGGTCGCGAACCTGACGCTGATCGACGCGCGTACGATCGGCGTGCAGCCGTGGGAAAAGAAGATGGTGCAGGTCGTCGAGAAGGCGATCCGCGAATCGGACCTGGGCCTGAACCCGGCCACGCAGGGCGACGTGATCCGCGTCCCGATGCCCGCGCTGACCGAGGAACGCCGTCGCGAGCTGACGAAGGTCGTCAAGAGCGAGGCGGAAACAGCCAAGATCGCGGTGCGCAACCTGCGCCGTGACGCGAACGAGCAGTTGAAGAAGCTCGTGAAAGACAAGGAAATCTCCGAAGACGACGAGCGTCGTGCCGGTGACGACGTCCAGAAGCTGACGGACCGGTTCGTCGCGGAAATCGACAAGCTCGTGACGACCAAGGAAGCCGAGATCATGACGGTCTGAAGCCGTCCGGCTCCAGTCTCCTCACGGTCTTACTTCATTTTTTGCAGTCTTTGTCCCGACGGCCATGACCTATACCAGCTCTACCGTTCGCGTGCCTGATGTCGCGACGGTGCCGCGACATATCGCGATCATCATGGACGGCAATGGCCGTTGGGCGACGCAGCGCCGGCTGCCGCGCGTGGCGGGCCACACCCGCGGCGTCGACGCGGTGCGGGCCACCGTCGAGGCGTGTGCCCGCCGCGGCGTCGAATATCTGACGCTGTTCGCGTTCAGCTCCGAAAACTGGCGTCGTCCGAACGACGAAGTGTCGTTCCTGATGCGCCTCTTCGTGACCGCGCTGGAGCGTGAAATCGGCAAACTGCACGCGAATGGCATCCGTCTGCGCGTGGTCGGCGACCTCACGATGTTCGATACGCGCATTCAGGACCTGATCCGTCGCGCGGAGACGAAAACCGCCCGCAATACCCGCCTGACGCTGACCATCGCCGCCAATTACGGCGGGCGTTGGGACATCATGCAGGCCACCCGCAAGCTCGTCGAACAGTCGGTCGCGGCGGGTCGCGCTGTTGACGTGACCGAAGAAGCGTTCGCCGAACATCTGGCGATGGCCTACGCGCCGGAACCGGATCTCTTCATCCGTACCGGCGGCGAGCAGCGCATCAGCAACTTCCTGCTGTGGCAGCTCGCGTACACCGAGTTCTATTTCACCGATACTTTCTGGCCGGATTTCGATGCCGACGCGCTCGGTCACGCCATCGAATCCTATACGGAGCGCGAACGCCGCTTCGGCCGCACGAGCGCGCAGCTCGAACCGCAATCGCAGAACGTCGATTCGCTTCCATGCTAAAAACCCGTGTCATCACGGCGATCGTCCTGCTGGCTGTCTTTCTGCCGGTCACCTTCCTTGCTCCGGTGGGCGCGTTTGGCGCGCTGATCGCGTTCGTCGTCGTCTTCGCCGCCTGGGAATGGGCGCGCCTCCTGAAGCTGGGCGGCGCCAGTCCGGTCGTTTATGCGCTGGTGGCCGCCGTGGCGCTCGTCGCGAGCACGAAGCTCGGCACGGGTGTCGAGCAGCCCCGGCCGCTGTTTCAGGCGGCTTCGGTTTTCTGGGTGCTCGTCGGGCCGTTCGTCCTGCTGCGCAAGCCGGCGCTCGCGCAGGGCGCCTGGCGCGGTTTCCTGCTGGTCGCGGGCCTGCTGGTATTCGTCGCCTGCTGGCATGCGCTGGTCGCGGCCCGCATGGCCGGCGTGCCGTTCGTGCTTTCCCTGCTGCTAGTGGTGTGGCTGGCCGATATCGGCGCATACTTCTCCGGTAAGGCATTCGGCAGGCATAAACTCGCACCTGCCATCAGCCCGGGAAAGACCTGGGAAGGCGCGCTGGGCGGCTGGGTTGCCGTGCTGGTCGTGGCCATCGCGGCCGTCGCCGTCCATGCGTTCGAGCCGACCCTGTATTCGGCGCTGCTGGAGCGCCACGGCGCCCTGCGGGCGCTCATTACGCTGACCGTGCTGGTGATATTCAGCGTCGTCGGCGACCTGTTCGAGTCGATGCTGAAGCGCCAGGCTGGCGTGAAGGATTCCAGTGGCCTGCTGCCGGGACACGGCGGCGTCCTCGACCGCATCGACGCATTATTGCCGGTGCTGCCGCTTGCGATGCTGCTGCTCGGCTAGAGAAAGAGACATGCAAAAACGATTAACTCTGCTCGGTTCCACGGGCTCGATTGGAGACAGCACGCTTGACGTCGTTGCGCGTCATCCCGGGCGTTTCTCGGTCTACGCGCTGAGCGCGCACCGCAACGGCGACAAGCTCGTCGAGCAGTGCCTGCGTTTTTCGCCCGAAGTGGCCGTCGTCGGCGATGCGGCCACGGCCGCACACGTCGCGACGAAGCTGCGCGAGGCCGGCTGCAAGACCGAAGTCACGTACGGCCCGCAGGCGCTCGTCGACGTATCGAAGAGCGATGGCTGCGATACGGTGATCGCGGCGATCGTCGGCGCGGCGGGTCTCGCGCCGAGTCTGGCGGCGGCGCGCGCCGGCAAGCGAATCCTGCTTGCCAACAAGGAAGCGCTGGTGATGTCGGGCGCGATCTTCATGGACGCGGTGCGCGACAACGGCGCGATCCTGCTGCCGGTCGACAGCGAACACAACGCGGTTTTCCAGTGCCTGCCGCGTGAGGCGGCGCTGCACGGCGGCGTGTCGAAGATCATCCTGACCGCGTCGGGCGGCCCGTTCCGCACGCGCGAACCGTCGACGCTCGTCGGCGTCACGCCGGACGAAGCCTGCGCGCATCCGAACTGGGTCATGGGCCGGAAGATTTCGGTCGACTCGGCGACGATGATGAACAAGGGCCTCGAAGTCATCGAGGCGCACTGGCTCTTCAATCTGCCAGGCGAACATATCGAGGTGCTGATTCACCCGCAAAGCGTGATCCATTCGATGGTGTCGTACGCGGACGGCTCGGTGCTCGCCCAGCTCGGCAATCCCGACATGCGCACGCCGATCGCGCATGCGCTGGCGTTCCCGGATCGGGTCGATTCCGGCGTCGCGCAACTCGATCTCGTGCAGGTCGCGTCGCTGTCGTTCGAGCGGCCGGATTACGCGCGCTTCCCGTGCCTCGCGCTTGCCATGAAGGCGCTGGCCGAAGGCGGTATCGCGAGTGCGGCGCTGAACGCGGCGAACGAGATCGCGGTCGACGCGTTCCTGTCGCGCCGGATCGGCTTCATGGCCATCGCGCAGGTGGTCGACGCCGTGCTGAACGGCTTGTCGAACCGCAGCGCCGCCGCCCTCGAAGACGTGATCGAAGCCGACGCCGCCGCGCGCCGTGCCGCCACGGCCTTTATCGACCGGCTGCCCGCGGGCGTCCACCCGGAACGCGTCGTCCAGTGAGGCGTTCATGAATCTGCTGATCGAACTGGTCGCTTTCGCCGTTGCGATCGGCGTGCTCGTTGTCGTGCATGAATACGGCCACTACAGCGTCGCGCGTCTGTGCGGCGTGAAGGTGCTGCGATTCTCGATCGGCTTTGGCAAACCGCTCGTTCAGTGGGTCAGCAAAAAGACGGGCACCGAGTGGACGATCGCCGCGCTGCCGCTGGGCGGCTACGTGAAGATGCTCGACGAGCGTGAAGAAGGCGCCACGATCCCGGCTGAAGACCTGCCGCAAGCGTTCAACCGGCAATCCGTCGCGAAGCGGTTTGCGATTGTCGTGGCCGGTCCCGTCGCGAATTTCCTGCTGGCGATCGTGCTCTTCGCGGTGGTGTTCGCGAGCGGCGTGACCGAGCCCGCCGCGGTCGTCGCGGCGCCGGCGGCGAATACGCTGGCCGCGCGCGCGGGTTTCGATGGCGGCGAAACAGTCGTATCGATTCGCGACGAAAACGGCAGCGAGACCGATCCGGTTCGCTCGTGGTCGGATTTGCGCTGGAAGCTGCTGGGCGCCGCGTTCGACCACCGACGTGTCGTGCTGGGCGCGAAGGATGGGCGCGGCACGTTCGATTTCGCGCTGGATCTACGGGACTTTGCCGATAGCGACGTCGACGACGATTTCATGACCCGTCTCGGCTTCGAGCCGGGCGGTGGCACGCTGACGGTGGCGAGTGTCGAACCGGGCAGCGCGGCGCAGAAAGCCGGTCTGGTGGCAGGCGACACGGTTCTCGCAGCCGACGGCAAGCGGGTTGCCAGCGCGACCGCTTTCATCGCTTACGTCAAGGCCCATGCGGGCAAGTCGATCACGCTGCAGATCGGGCACGGCACGCAGGGCAACCCGACGGGCGCGCGGCGCGACCTGAGCGTCGTGCCGGTGCTGACGCGCGACGACGCCACCGGCCAGAACATTGGCCGCATCGGCGCGGCGCTCGCCACGCAGGTGCCGTCCGTCGACGTGCGCTATGGGCCGCTCGAGAGCGTCAAACTGGGCGCGCACCGCACCTGGGACATCTCGGTGTACTCGCTTCGCATGTTCGGAAGGATGATCACCGGCGAGGCGTCGCTGAAGAACCTGTCCGGTCCCGTGACGATCGCCGACTACGCGGGAAAGAGCGCGCGCCTTGGTCCAACTGCGTTTTTGTCGTTCCTCGCGCTCGTCAGCATCAGTCTCGGCGTGTTAAACCTCTTGCCAATTCCGGTATTGGACGGGGGTCATCTGTTATATTATTTGGTTGAAGCTGTAACCGGCAAAGCGGTATCCGATCGCTGGCAGCTTGTTCTGCAGAGAGCGGGGCTGGTTTGCATCGTCGCACTGTCGGCGATCGCGCTCTTCAACGATCTTGCTCGTTTAATCCATTTTTAAAGTGTCTGGTGGCGTTCACGATGGCGACCGCCCGACCTGATGCAGCTATACACACTGGGGAAGCACGTTGTTTAAACCTCATCGCTTTGTTCCAAAGACAGTTGTAGCCGCGGCATTTGCCGCGCATGGGCTGGTGGCTCACGCGACGACACCTTTCGTGGTGCAGGACATTCGGATCGAGGGGTTGCAGCGCGTCGAACCCGGTACCGTGTTTTCGTATCTGCCGATCAAGCAGGGCGATACGTTCAACGACGACAAGGCATCCGAAGCCATCCGCGCGCTCTACGCAACGGGCTTCTTCAACGACGTGAAGATCGCCACCGAGGGCAACGTCGTCATCGTGCAGGTGGTGGAGCGTCCGGCCATCGGCACGATCGATTTCTCCGGTATTCACGAATTCGAAAAGGACAACCTGGCGAAGGCGCTGCGCGCCGTCGGGCTGTCGCAGGGCCGCTATTACGACAAGGCGCTCGTCGACAAGGCCGAGCAGGAACTGAAGCGCCAGTACCTGACGCGCGGTTTCTACGCCGCCGAGGTCACCACGACGATCACGCCGATCGACCGCAACCGCGTCGCGGTGCTGTTCTCGGTCGTCGAAGGTCCGAGCGCCAAGATCCGCCAGATCAACTTCATCGGCAACAAGGCGTTCAGCACCGGTACGCTGCGCGATGAAATGCAGCTGTCCACGCCGAACTGGTTCTCGTGGTACACGAAGAACGACCTGTACGCGAAGGAAAAGCTCACCGGCGACCTCGAAAACGTCCGCTCGTATTACCTGAATCGCGGCTACCTCGAGTTCAGCATCGAGTCGACCCAGGTGTCGATCTCGCCGGACAAGAAGGACATGTACCTGACGGTCGCGCTGCACGAAGGCGAGCCGTACACGATCTCGAGCATCAAGCTCGCGGGCAATCTGCTGGACCGCGAAGCCGAGCTCAACAAGCTGATCAAGATCAAGGCCGGTGACCGTTTCTCGGCTGAAAAACTGCAGGCCACGACGAAGGCGATCGTCGACAAGCTCGGCGAGTACGGCTACGCGTTCGCCACGGTGAACGCGCTGCCGCAGATCGACCAGGAACACCACAAGGTCGACCTCACGCTGCAGGTCGACCCGAGCCGCCGCGTGTATGTGCGCCGGATCAACGTCGTGGGCAACACGCGTACGCGCGACGAAGTCGTGCGTCGCGAAATGCGTCAGCTCGAAAGCTCGTGGTTCGATTCGAACCGCCTCGCGCTGTCGAAAGACCGTATCAACCGTCTTGGCTACTTCACCGATGTGGACGTCACGACGACGCCGGTGGAAGGCACGCCCGACCAGGTGGACGTCGACGTCAAGGTGGCCGAAAAGCCGACCGGCGCGATCACACTGGGCGCGGGCTTCTCGTCGACCGACAAGGTCGTGCTGTCGGCCGGCGTGTCGCAGGACAACGTGTTCGGTTCGGGTACGAGTCTTTCGGTCAACGTGAACACGGCAAAAACGTACCGCACGCTGACAGTCACGCAGGTTGACCCGTACTTCACGGTCGACGGCATCAAGCGCATCACCGACGTCTACTACCGTACGTACGAGCCGCTGTATTACTCGACGGATTCGAGCTTCAAGATCGTCACGATGGGCGGTGACCTGAAGTTCGGTATCCCGTTCTCGGAAGTGGATACGGTCTACTTCGGCGCGGGCCTCGAACAGAACACGCTCGACGTCGATGCGAACACGCCGGCGTCGTATCAGCAGTACGTGAACGACTTCGGCCGCGTTTCGAACAACGTACCGCTCACGGTCGGCTGGTCGCGAGACGCGCGCGACAGCGCGCTTGTCCCGAGCCGCGGCTACTTCACGCAGGCGAACGCCGAGTACGGCACGCCGATCGGCGGCACGCAGTATTACAAGGCCGACCTCCAGGCGCAGTACTATTACTCGTTCTCGCGCGGTTTCGTGCTTGGGTTCAACCTGCAGGGCGGCTACGGTAATGGCCTCGGCGGCAAGCCGTACCCGATCTTCAAGAACTACTACGCGGGCGGTATCGGCTCGGTGCGGGGTTATGAACCGAGTTCGCTGGGTCCGCGTGACAAGACGACGGGCGACCCGATCGGCGGTTCGAAGATGGTGGTCGGCAACATCGAATTGACGTTCCCGCTGCCGGGTACCGGCTACGATCGCACGCTGCGCGTGTTCACGTTCCTCGACGCCGGCAACGTCTGGGCGGACGCAAGCAACGCCGCCAACTCGAATGGCGCGAACGGCCTGCGTTACGGCTACGGTGTGGGTCTCGCGTGGATCTCGCCGATCGGGCCGCTCAAGCTGAGTCTGGGTTTCCCGTTGCAGAAGCATGAAGGCGACCAGTACCAGAAATTCCAGTTCCAGATCGGGACGGCGTTCTGATCGCGCGGTCCTGGCGCCACCCTGGATTACCTACAGTATCGAGAGGATGACTTTGCTAACCGGTATGTTTTCGAAACGTGTGATGTGCGCGCTGGCGCTGGTCATGTCGCTGGGCGTGAGCGCCGTGGCGCACGCGCAGGAAGCAAGGATCGCGGCGGTCAATTCCGATCGTATCCTGCGCGAATCCACGGCTGCAAAGGCGGCGCAGGTCAAGCTCGAGGCCGAGTTCGCGAAGCGCGACAAGGACCTGCAGGATATGGCGGCGCGTCTGAAGTCGATGTCCGATTCGCTCGACAAGAACGGCTCGTCGCTGTCGCCGGCGGATCGCGCGCAGAAGCAGCGCGATCTGTCGCAGCTCGACACGGATTTCCAGCGCAAGCAGCGTGAATTCCGCGAAGACCTGAACCAGCGTCGTAACGAGGAACTGGCGGCGGTGCTGGATCGCGCGAACAAGGTGATCAAGCAGATCGCCGAGGCGCAGCACTACGACCTGATCGTGCAGGAAGCGGTGTATGTCAGCCCGCGTATCGATATCACGGATCAGGTGCTGAAGGCGCTCGCGGCGTCCAGCGCAAACTGAACAGCAGGAGCAGTACACGCATGGCATTTACGCTCGAGGATATCGCCCGGCAGTTCGGCGGCAAGGTAGTCGGCGACCCGGCGCATCGCGTCGGCAGCCTCGCGCCGCTCGATCAGGCGGGTCCGGAGCAGCTGGCGTTCCTCGCGAACCCGAAGTATCTGTCGCAGGTCGAGACGACCCGCGCGGGCGCCGTGCTGATCAACGCCGAAGACCTCGCGAAACTCGCGCCCGGCTCGAACCGTAACTTCATCGTCACGCCCAACCCGTACGCTTACTTCGCGCGCATCGCCCAGGCGTTCATCGACCTCGCCGCGCCGAAGCGCACGCCGGGCGTTCACGCCAGCGCCACGATCGATCCCTCGGCGAAAGTCGCGGCAAGCGCCGTGATCGGCCCGAACGTGACGGTGGAAGCGGGTGCCGTCATCGGCGAAAACGTGCGGCTCGACGCCAATGTGGTGATTGGCCGCGGTACGCAGGTCGGCGACGGCTCGCATCTGTACCCGAACGTGTCGGTCTACCATGGCTGCCGGATCGGCCCGCGCGTCATCATTCATGCCGGAGCCGTGATCGGCTCGGACGGTTTTGGCTTTGCCCCCGATTTCACCGGCGACGGCGATGCCCGCACGGGCAACTGGGTGAAGATTCCGCAGGTTGGTGGCGTGTCGATCGGGCCGGACGTCGAAATCGGCGCGAATACGACGATCGATCGCGGCGCGATGGCCGATACGATCATCGAAGAATGCGTGAAGATCGACAATCTCGTCCAGATCGGCCATAACTGCAAGGTGGGCGCGTATACGGTCATCGCGGGCTGCGCGGGCATCGCGGGCAGCACGACGATCGGGCGCCACTGCATGATCGGTGGCGCGGTCGGTATTGCCGGCCACGTGACGCTGGTCGACTACGTGATCGTTACGGCGAAGTCGGGCGTGTCGAAGTCGCTGCTGAAGCCCGGCATGTACACGAGCGCGTTTCCGGCCGTCGATCATGCGTCATGGAACAAAAGCGCCGCACTGCTGCGCAACATCGACAAGCTGCGCGACCGCATCAAGGCGCTGGAAGCCGGAGCGGGCGCAGCGGCAGGCGAGAAGGCATAGCAGCACCCCGATTCGTTACGAGGACCGCGTTACGCGGGGCACGGGCGGAAACGCCCGTGCAGCACGAAGCACACAGGCAACACAGTGTACGAGCACGGCGTAAGCGCCGTTGTCGTGACCGGCCGGCGAGAGACCCTGTCCGGCCGGTTACATCAAACGACGGCCGCACGCGTTATCAACCTGCCTGCGCAAGCATCCGCAGTCATCATCGCGCCATCCACGCGTGAGCAGAAACACCATGAACACCGAAAAAATCAATCTCGACATCCACAAGATTCTCACGCTGCTGCCGCATCGCTATCCGATCCTGCTGGTCGACCGGGTGCTCGAACTCGAGCCGCACAAGAGCATCAAGGGGCTGAAGAACGTGTCGATCAACGAGCCGTACTTCATGGGTCACTTCCCGAGTCGTCCGGTGATGCCGGGTGTGCTGATTCTGGAAGCGCTTGCGCAGACGGCTGCGCTGCTGACCTTCTCTGAAGAGCCGCATGATCCGGCCAACACGCTGTATCTGTTCGTCGGCATCGACAACGCGCGTTTCAAGCGCGTGGTCGAACCGGGCGACCAGCTGATCCTGAACGTCACGTTCGAGCGGCACATGCGCGGCATCTGGAAGTTCAAGGCGCGCGCCGAGGTGGAGGGTCAGGTGGCGGCGGAAGCCGACCTGATGTGTGCGGTCCGCACGACGGACGATGGCCAGTAAGCGGCCGCGCAGCATCCCGACAACGCAACGAATCACAAGCGAGGGCGCATGAGCAGGATTCATCCTACTGCGATCATCGAGCCGGGCGCGCAGCTCGACGAGTCAGTTGAAATCGGTCCCTATGCCGTCGTCGGCGCGCACGTGACGATCGGCGCGCGGACCACGGTCGGTTCGCACAGTGTGATCGAAGGTCACACCACCATCGGCGAAGACAACCGCATCGGTCATTACGCATCGGTGGGTGGCCGTCCGCAGGACATGAAGTACAAGGACGAACCGACGAAGCTCGAGATCGGCAACCGCAACATGATCCGCGAGTTCACGACGATCCATACGGGCACGGTGCAGGACACCGGCACCACGTCGCTTGGCGACGACAACTGGATCATGGCGTACGTCCACATCGGCCACGATTGCCGCGTGGGCAGCAACGTCATCCTGTCGAGCAACGCGCAGATGGCCGGCCACGTGACGATCGGCGACCACGCGATCATCGGCGGCATGTCGGGCGTGCATCAGTTCGTGCGCATCGGCGCGCATTCGATGCTCGGCGGCGCGTCGGCGCTCGTGCAGGACATTCCGCCATTCGTGATCGCGGCCGGCAACAAGGCGGAGCCGCATGGCATCAACGTCGAGGGGCTGCGTCGCCGCGGCTTTTCCGCCGACGCGATCTCCGCGCTGCGCACGGCCTATCGCGTGCTGTACAAGAACGGTCTTTCGCTTGAAGAGGCGAAGATCCAGTTGCGTGAACTCGCCACCGCCGGCGGCGACGGCGACGCTCCGGTCGAGGCGCTGGTGGCCTTCGTCGAAGCGTCGCAACGCGGCATCATCCGCTAGCCGATGGCGCTTCAACCCCGCCCGCTGCGGCTTGCAATGGTGACCGGCGAGCCGTCGGGCGATCTGCTCGCGGCGTCGCTGCTAGACGGCCTGTCGGCGCGTCTGCCCGAATCGACGCAGTATTACGGGATTGGCGGCCCGCGCATGATCGCGACGGGCTTCGACGCGCACTGGCCGATGGAAAAACTCACGGTGCGCGGCTATGTCGAGGCGCTCCGGCATATTCCCGAGATTCTCGGCATTCGCAACGAGCTGAAGCGCCAGTTGCTGGCCGATCCGCCCGACGCGTTCATCGGTGTCGACGCCCCTGATTTCAACTTCGGACTCGAACATCCGCTGCGTGACGCGGGCATTCCGACCATCCATTTCGTGTGCCCGTCGATCTGGGCGTGGCGCGGCGGCCGGATCAAGAAGATCGCGAAAGCGGTCGACCACATGCTGTGCGTGTTTCCGTTCGAGACGGCGCTGCTTGAAAAGGCGGGCGTCGCCGCGTCGTACGTGGGCCATCCGCTCGCGGACGAGATTCCGCTCGTGCCCGACACGCTGGGCGCGCGCCGCACGCTGGGGCTCGCGGAAAGCGGGCCGGTGATCGCCGTGCTGCCGGGCAGCCGGCGCTCGGAGATCGACCTGATCGGGCCGACGTTCTTCGACGCAATGGAATTGATGCAGCAGCGCGAGCCCGGCGCGCGTTTCGTGATGCCGGCGGCGACGCCGGCGCTGCGCGAACTGCTGAAGCCGCTTGTAGACGCCCATCCGGACCTCGCCTTGACGATCACCGACGGCCAGTCGCAGACTGTCATGACCGCCGCCGATGCGATTCTCGTCAAAAGCGGCACGGTGACACTGGAAGCCGCGCTGCTCAAGAAGCCGATGGTGATCTCGTACAAGGTGCCGTGGCTGACGGGACAGATCATGCGGCGGCAGGGTTATCTGCCGTACGTCGGCCTGCCGAACATTCTGGCAGGGCGTTTCGTGGTGCCGGAGATTCTCCAGCATTTCGCGACGCCTGAAGCGCTGGCCGACGCCACGCTGACGCAGCTGAACGACGAAGCCAACCGCCGTACGCTCACGGAAATTTTCACGGAAATGCATCACGTGCTGAAGCAGAACACGGCCCGGCGCGCCGCGGAAGTGGTGACGGGCATCATCGAAACCCGCAAGGAGCGGCGGTGACCGGCGCGCGCTCGCCGCGCCGGAAGCCGACCGCGGGCGGGTCCGTGGCGGCGCGCCAGCGCGGGTTGAACTTCGATTCGGACGTCGAGATCATCTGCGGCGTGGATGAAGCCGGCCGGGGTCCGCTGGCGGGCCCCGTGGTGGCCGCGGCGGTGATTTTCGATCCGGCAAAGCCGATGATCCGCGGCCTCGACGATTCGAAGGCGCTCACGGCAAAAAAGCGCGAGGAGCTGTACGACAAGATCGTCGATCGCGCGCTGGCGTTCTGCGTCGCATCGGCTTCGGTCGAGGAAATCGATTCGATCAACATCCTGCACGCCACCATGCTCGCGATGAAGCGTGCCGTCGAAGGGCTCGCCGTGACGCCGACGCTCGTCAAGATCGACGGCAACCGCTGTCCGGTGCTGAGCATCCGCAGCGAGGCGATCATCGGTGGCGACGCGCTCGTGAAGTGCATCTCGGCTGCGTCGATTCTGGCGAAAGTCACCCGTGACCGCCTGTTGCTCGACTTGCATCAGGCCTATCCTGTGTACGGCTTCGACGCGCATTCCGGCTATGGCACGCCACAGCATCTGGCCGCGCTCTTCGAACACGGTCCGTGCGAACACCATCGTCGCTCGTTCGCGCCCGTACGCGAGGCGCATGCCCGGCTGGGCCTGCGGGTCAAGCCGCCGGGCAACGTGCCCGTCGTGTTGCCGTCGCCGCTCGATGACGCCTCCAGCAACGCTTTCGGCGACGGCGCTCCCGCGTTCTGAAAAGACGCTTCGGCCGAAGCGGCGCCCTGACTACCCGAACCTTCGCAACCCCCTGTGAAAGCCATCACCTCGCGGGACAACCCGCTCTACAAACGCCTGAAAGCGCTGGCCGGCTCGACGCACCAGCAGCGGCGCAGCGCGCACGCGTTGCTCGAGGGCTTTCACCTCGCGAGCGCGTATCTCGATGTCGCGGGCCAGCCGGAGATGTGCGTCGTCACCGAAGGCGCGTTGCGTCATGAAGAAGCGCAGGCGATCGTCTCGCGCATCGACGCGCAGCGCGTCGTCACGCTGCCGGATGCGCTCTTCGGCCAGCTTTCGAACGTGGTGCACGGCGTGGGCATCCTGCTGCTCGTCGAGAAGATCGACGTGCCGCTGCCGGACAGGGTCACGCGGACCTGCGTCGTGCTCGACGGCGTTCAGGACGCGGGCAACGTCGGCTCGATCCTGCGCAGCGCCGCGGCCGCGGGCGTGACGCACGTGTTCTGCGCGCCGGGAACAGCGTACGCGTGGTCGTCGAAGGTATTGCGCTCAGGCATGGGCGCGCATTTTCTGCTGGAGATTCACGAGGACGTCGAAGCCGGTACGCTGATCGAACGGCTCGACGTGCCGGTCACGATCACCGATTCGCACGGCGCCCGGGCCATCTACGATTGCGATCTGTCTGGCCCGCATGCGTGGGTGTTCGGCAACGAAGGCGCCGGCGTGTCGCAGGCGTGGCGCGACGTGGTCACGCATCGGGTGACGATTCCGCAGCCGGGCGGCATGGAGTCGCTGAACGTGGCGGCGGCCGCCGCCGTGTGTCTCTTCGAGCAGTGCCGCCAGCAGCGCGGCGCGTGATCCTGCTCGCGGCCAGCGCGCGTCGCGCGCTGGCATCCACAATCCGCAGTCAATACGACGAACGGTCGAGCCTGATTTCCTGCAGGATCGTCGTCGCGATTTCCTCGATCGACTTGTGTGTCGACGACAGCCACTTGATCCCCTCACGCCGCATCATCGATTCTGCTTCGTTGATTTCGTAGCGGCAGTTCGCGAGCGCCGCGTACTTGCTGCCCGGACGCCGCTCGTTGCGGATCTCCGACAGCCGCTGCGGATCGATCGACAGCCCAAACATCTTCTGACGATGCTCGAGTAGCGGCGTAGGCAGTTTGCCGCGCTCGAAGTCTTCCGGGATCAGCGGATAGTTCGCCGCTTTCACGCCGTATTGCATCGCGAGATAGAGGCTCGTTGGCGTCTTGCCGCTGCGCGACACGCCGACCAGGATCACGTCGGCATCGACGAGATTGCGGTTCGACTGGCCGTCGTCGTGCGCGAGCGAGAAGTTGATGGCCTCGATCCGGTTCTTGTATTCCTCGGTGTCGGCGTTCTGGTGCCCGCGGCCCATCGCGTGGCTCGACTTCAGTTCCAGTTCCTGTTCGAGCGGTTCGACGAAGGTCTGGAACATGTCGAGCACGAGCGCATTGCAATCCTTGACGATGTCGTTCGACGCGCTGTCGACGAGCGTCGTGAACACGATCGGCCGGCGGCCTTCGTGCTGGCCGGCCTCGTTGATCTTTTCGAGCGTGGCGTAGGCTTTTTCCGCCGAATCGACAAAAGGCACGCGGACCAGACGGAATTTCTGGTCGAACTGGGAAAGGATCGAATGCGCGAAGGTTTCGGCAGTGATCCCGGTACCGTCGGAGACGATGAATACGGTGGGCGGCATCGCAGGAAGAGGGAACGTGAGCGGAGAAGCACGCTCGAAAGAAACAGCGCTGCCTGATTCACCGCGCGTGGTTCGGCTTCGCGCGGCGGCGTCGCAGCAGCGCGCCGTATGGCCACCAAACGCATTCCGGCTGCGGGTGCGGACCTCGTAAAGGCCCGCCGGGCAGTCCGGGACGCGGTTCGAGGCGCTATTCTGCGCCGACCGTCACATTTCAGGAGTCGGCACGGTAGAATAGCGGCAACCTGTTGGATAAGCAATTGCAGCCAATCCGTGTCGATGCCGGGCATTTCGTCTGCATTACACGTTGAATGGCGTCAAATTCGCGGAAATTTCTGCTTCCTCGCGCATCAACGATCCTTCGTGTGATCCTTCGTGCGATTGCTTCTCCAACAGGTTGTGCAAGACGCGTCACCGCTTCTTACAGGCGGCCGCGTCCGGGCCCACTTGCACAGCCGTGAATTTCTTTCACACTTAGGGGCTTGTATGACTAACGCAGTTAATGTCACAAAGGATCAGGCGTATGTAGTTCCGTTCGAGCAGTTGCGGATGACCGACGTGGAGATCGTGGGCGGCAAGAACGCCTCGCTCGGCGAGATGATCAGTCAGCTCGCCGAAGCCGGTGTGCGTGTGCCGACCGGTTTCGCCACGACGGCGCTCGCATTCCGCGAGTTCCTGCATCACAACAGCCTCACCGAACGCATCGCAAAGCGTCTGGAGACGCTCGACATCGACGACGTGAAGGCCCTCGCTGAAGCAGGCAAGGAAATCCGTCAATGGATCGTCGACGCGCCGCTGCAGCCGCGTCTCGAGGCGGAAATCCGCGCGAGCTTCGACACCCTTCAGAACAGCTCGCCCGAAGAGCTTTCGTTCGCGGTCCGCTCGTCGGCGACGGCGGAAGACCTGCCGGACGCTTCGTTCGCCGGCCAGCAGGAAAGCTACCTCAACGTGGTCGGCATCGACGACGTGCTCGACCGCATGAAGCACGTGTTCGCGTCGCTGTATAACGACCGCGCTATTTCCTATCGCGTCCACAAGGGTTTCACGCACGCCGAAGTCGCGTTGTCGGCGGGTGTGCAGCGCATGGTGCGCTCGGACGTCGGCGCCGCGGGCGTGATGTTCACGCTGGACACCGAATCGGGCTTCAAGGACGCCGTGTTCATCACGTCGAGCTACGGTCTCGGCGAAACGGTCGTGCAGGGCGCCGTGAACCCGGATGAGTTCTACGTGTTCAAGACCACGCTTGCGCAAGGCAAGTATCCGATCATCCGCCGCTCGATCGGCTCGAAGCTGATCAAGATGGAATTCACGAAGGCCGGCGAGCAGGGCCGCGTGAAAACCGTCGACGTGTCGCACGAGCAGCGCAACCGCTTCTCGATCACCGACGAAGACGTGATCGAGCTTGCGAAATACGCCGTCATCATCGAAAAGCACTACCAGCGTCCGATGGACATCGAGTGGGGCAAGGACGGCCGCGACGGCAAGATATTCATCCTGCAGGCGCGTCCGGAAACGGTGAAGAGCCAGGCCGCGGGCAAGGTCGAGCAGCGCTTCAAGCTGAAGGGCCAGTCGCAGGTGATCGCGACGGGTCGCGCGATCGGCCAGAAGATCGGCGCGGGTCCGGTGCGCGTGATTCACGATCCGTCGGAAATGGAACGCGTGCAGCCAGGCGACGTGCTCGTCGCGGACATGACCGACCCGAACTGGGAGCCGGTCATGAAGCGCGCGGCGGCGATCGTGACGAATCGCGGCGGACGTACGTGCCATGCGGCGATCATCGCGCGTGAGCTCGGCGTGCCGGCGGTCGTGGGCTGCGGCGACGCAACCGACCTGCTGAAAGACGGCGCGCTCGTCACGGTGTCGTGCGCGGAAGGCGACGAAGGCAAGATCTACGACGGTCTGCTCGAAACCGAAGTGACCGAAATCCAGCGCGGCGAGCTGCCTGAGATCCCGGTCAAGATCATGATGAACGTCGGCAACCCGCAGCTCGCGTTCGATTTCTCGCAGTTGCCGAACGCCGGCGTCGGTCTGGCGCGGCTTGAATTCATCATCAACAACAACATCGGCGTGCACCCGAAGGCGATCCTCGAATATCCGAACATCGATACGGATCTGAAGAAGGCCGTGGAAAGCGTCGCGCGCGGTCACGCGTCGCCGCGCGCGTTCTACGTCGACAAGCTGACCGAAGGCATTGCGACGATCGCCGCGGCGTTCTATCCGAAGCCCGTCATCGTGCGTCTGTCGGACTTCAAGTCGAACGAGTACAAGAAGCTGATCGGCGGTTCGCGCTACGAGCCGGACGAGGAAAACCCGATGCTCGGTTTCCGCGGCGCGTCGCGTTACATCGCGGAAGACTTCGCCGAAGCGTTCCAGATGGAATGCTTCGCGCTCAAGAAGGTGCGCGAGGAAATGGGCCTCGACAACGTCGAGATCATGGTGCCGTTCGTGCGTACGCTGAAGCAGGCGGAACGCGTGGTCGGGCTGCTGTCGAAGTTCGGCCTGAAGCGGGGTGAGAAGAACCTGCGTCTCATCATGATGTGCGAAGTGCCGTCGAACGCGATTCTCGCCGAGGAATTCCTGCAATTCTTCGACGGTTTCTCGATCGGCTCGAACGACCTGACGCAGCTCACGCTCGGCCTCGACCGCGATTCCGGCATGGAACTGCTGGCGGTCGATTTCGACGAACGCGACCCGGCGGTCAAGTTCATGCTGAAGCGCGCGATCGAAACCTGTCTGCGTCTGGGCAAGTACGTCGGCATTTGCGGCCAGGGTCCTTCGGATCACCCGGACTTCGCGCAATGGCTGACGGACGAAGGTATTGCGTCGATATCGCTGAATCCGGACACGGTCATCGAAACGTGGCAGGCGCTGGCGAAGTCATCGGCAAAGTAAACATGTTGCAAGGCACGGAATAACGCACCAGGTTCGTGCTATAAACACCCCGGTATAGCCGGGGTGTTTTGCTTTCTGGAGGTCGACGTGACAACAGGTGGAATGTTCTGGTGGGTGGGTGCGGGGGTGCTCGTCGTGCTGGAGTTGTTCAGTGGCACCTTCTATATGCTGATGATCGCGCTGGGCTTCGTCGCGGCCGGTCTTGCGCACTGGGCGGGGCTCGGACTCGATTCGCAGCTTGCCATCGCGGCGCTTGTCGCGGCGGCGGCCGTGTTTGTCCTGCGCCGCTCGCGCTTTGGCAAGAAAGTGCGCAAGGACGCGCTGCACAATCCCGACGTGAATCTGGACATCGGCGAGACCTTGAGCGTGTCCGGCTGGCAAGACCGGCGTGCGCGCACGAACTATCGCGGCGCGCAGTGGGATGTCGAGCTGGCGCCAGGCGAACCCGAGGACGCGCGGCTCTACGAGATCACCGCGCTGCGAGGAAGCTGCCTGATCGTGGCGGCAAAAAAGCAGTCCGTGCAGGCCTGAGTTCGTCAAGGAACACGGGCACGGACGAATAACGCATCGAACCATAAGAAGGGGTAACACGATGGACGTAACTATCGTCGGGGCAATCCTGCTGGTGATCGTGATTGTGATCGCCGGGAAAACCATCAAGATCGTGCCGCAGCAGCACGCGTGGGTGCTGGAGCGGCTCGGCCGCTATCACGCGACGCTCACGCCCGGCTTGACGATCGTGCTGCCGTTCGTCGACCGCATCGCGTACAAGCACATCCTCAAGGAAATTCCGCTCGAAGTGCCGAGCCAGGTCTGTATCACGCGTGACAACACGCAGTTGCAGGTCGACGGCGTGCTGTACTTCCAGGTGACCGATCCGATGAAGGCGTCGTATGGGTCGAGCAACTTCGTGTTCGCGATCACGCAGCTGTCGCAGACCACGCTGCGCTCCGTGATCGGCAAGCTCGAACTGGACAAGACGTTCGAGGAACGCGACTTCATCAACCACAGCATCGTGTCTTCGCTCGACGAGGCCGCGGCCAACTGGGGCGTGAAAGTGCTGCGCTACGAAATCAAGGACCTGACGCCGCCCAAGGAAATTCTCCACGCGATGCAGGCGCAGATCACCGCCGAGCGTGAAAAGCGCGCGCTGATCGCGGCGTCCGAAGGGCGCAAGCAGGAGCAGATCAATATTGCATCCGGCGGGCGCGAGGCGTCGATCCAGAAGTCGGAAGGCGAGCGCCAGGCGGCGATCAACCAGGCGCAGGGCCAGGCCGCCGCGATTCTGGCGGTGGCCGAGGCGAACGCGCAGGCGATCCAGAAGATCGCGGCGGCGATCCAGTCGACGGGTGGCATGGAAGCGGTGAACCTGAAGGTGGCCGAGCAGTACGTGAGCGCGTTCGGCAACCTCGCGAAGCAGGGCAACACGCTGATCGTGCCGGGCAACCTGTCGGATATGAGCACGATGATCGCATCCGCGCTGACGATCGTGAATCGCGGCAAGGCTGGCTGACACCTCGCGATGGGTTGTTTGCTGGGCCTCGCCGCACCGGCGGCGATGTCGCAGCGAGCTTGCAGACGTCGATCGCGGCTTGAAACCCGCGATGAATCAAAAAAGGCCCGCTGGGATTTCAGCGAGCCTTTTCTTTTTGTACGCGAGACCGAAGCGAATCAGGTCGGCGTGCGCATCAGTCGCGCTTTTTCGCGCTCCCAGTCGCGCTTTTTCTCGACGTCGCGTTTGTCGTGCATTTTCTTGCCCTTCGCGAGGCCAATCTCGCACTTCACGCGGCCGCCCTTGTAATGGAAGTTCAGCGGCACGAGCGTGAAGCCGCGCTGCTCGACCTTGCCGATCAGTTTGCTGATCTCCTCGCTGTGCAGCAGCAGCTTGCGGGTGCGGACGGGATCGGGATTGATATGGGTCGAAGCTTCCGGCAGCGGGCTGATGTGCGCACCGATCAAAAAGAGCTCGCCGTTACGGATCACGACGTAGCCTTCCTTGATCTGGCCGCGCCCGGCGCGCAGCGACTTGACCTCCCATCCTTCGAGCACGAGCCCCGCTTCGTAGCGTTCTTCGATGAAATAGTCGAAGAACGCTTTTCTGTTGTCGATAATGCTCATGAATGGAAAGTGCCCAACTCGTTTAAAATCACGATTTTAGCAAAGCGGGGCAAGGAAAGCCCGCGGCGCTTGTCCACCGTTGCCACTTGTCGCGCAATTTATGGCAGATGTCCAGAAAACCGTGTTGATCCGCCATTCGGCGGAACAGATGTTCGACCTCGTCACCGACGTGGCCGATTACCCCAATTTCCTCCCGTGGTGCGGTGGTGTCGAAATCCGTCGCCAGGACGAAAACGGGATGGAGGCGAAAATCGACATCAATTTCAAGGGCATCAAGCAGCATTTTGCCACCCACAACACCCAGCAGCGGCCCACGCGCATCGATATGGAATTCGCGGACGGCCCGTTCAAGAAATTCACCGGTTTCTGGCGCTTCACGCCATTGCGCGCGGACGCCTGCAAGATCGAATTCGCGCTGCACTACGAATTCTCGAACATCATCATCGAGAAAATCATCGGGCCGGTGTTCAGTCACATCGCGAACACGTTCGTCGAATCGTTCGTGAAGCGCGCCGACCAGCGCTACGGTAAGGCATGAGCGCGATGCTGTCGATCGAAGTCTGCTACGCGCTGCCCGGTGTGCAGACGCTGATCGCGGTGGATCTGCCCGAGGGCTCGACGGTGCGCGAGGCCATCGACGCGAGCGGGATCCGCGAACGCCATCCGGAAATCGATATCAGTACCCTGAAAACGGGCGTGTTCGGCAGGTTGAAGCCGCTCGACACCGTGCTCGCACAGCATGATCGCGTGGAAATCTACCGCCCGCTGATCGCCGACCCGAAAGAAGCGCGTCAGCGGCGCGTGCAGAAAACCCGCAAGGCAGGTTCGATCGAAGGGCGCAGGTGGCTCAACAAGGATTCGCGGTAACGCACGGCCTGAGCTGTATTGCTGCTGCTGTGTTTCGCGAGCCACTTTCCGCGTGCAGAACGGCGAATAACGGCTGATCTGTCTGTTTTCCTCTCGGGCGGCCGCCTTCAATGCGCCGATACCTGCGCCTTTTCCTCGATCGGCGTGTCATCCGGGTCGTCGCTGGCGTGCTGGCGCACCGACCAGCTCACGCCCGCCACCAGTAGTGCAATGGCCGCCATCTCGAGCGGCCGTGGCATGCGGTGATCGTAGACAAAGCCGTAGAGCAGCGCGAAGAGCGTCTCGAACACGATCATCTGGCCCGACAGCGTGAGCGGCAACCGCTTCGATGCGGCGTTCCACAGCCCGTTACCGAGCCACGACGCACCGATTGCGAGCATCAGATTGATGCCCCAGAAGAGGTGCCAGCGACTGTCGGCGACCGGCGTCGGTGCGGCGCCCGCGGGCAGCGCGGCGATCACGCCCCACATGATCGCGGCGAGCGCGCCGGTGACCACGCCCCACAGCACGGACCATTCGTTGCCGCTGAAATGCGGGTTGCGGCGCAGATAACGGGTGTTTTCGACGGCAAACCAGGTCCAGCACGCGAGCGCGCCGGTCGCGCAGGCGAGGCCGGCGACTTTCGTCATCGCGCTGCGGGTGCTGTCGCCGTCGACGGTAAACACGTCGACGTTGATGCACGCGATGCCCGCGACGACCATCGCGAGCGGCAGCACGAGCCGCGAAAGCCGCACGGCGCCGTGATCGCCGCGTCCCAGCAGCGTGACGGTCACCGGCAGCACGCCGACGATCAGCGAAGAGGGTGAAATGCCGACCAGATGCACGGCGCTTGCCAGCAGCACGTAATAGAGGATGTTGCCCACCAGCGCGAGCGTGACGAGCGCCCGCACGTCCTGCCGTGTCAGGCGGCGCAGCAGCGAGCGTGCGGAAGGCAGCGCCGCGAGCACGGAAACGACGCCGTACATCACGTAGCGCCCCGCGCCCAGCAGGAGCGGGGAGAAATCCGCGAGCAGCCTTGGGGCGAGGAAAACCACGCCCCATAACGCCCCGGCCATCACGCCATATGCCACACCGCGCCGCATTGCTACCTCAAACGAAATACTGGGAAGGCGCGCAGGTTAACACGGCGAGGCGGGGTGTCGTCTTGTTCAATCCTGCATTCCGGCCGTATGAACGGGGCCGGAACCGTCAACCGGGAAATCGGGACTGGGGCACTTAATGGAGCCGGTGTAGCCGAACGAGCAAACGAAACCCGATCGAACGCGAGCCGAACGGCGAACCGAAATCCGCGCGCCATCGAAGGTGGAAAAAGTCACCGAAAATTCGCTAAGCTGCTGTTCGCGCAGTGAAAACCAGGGAGGTATCGCGTATAATTCGCTTTTGCGCCCATAGGATTTGCCATGCGTCTGATCCAAAAAGCACTCACGTTCGATGACGTGCTCCTCGTCCCGGCTTTCTCTGACGTTCTGCCGCGCGACACCAGCCTCAAAACCCGGCTGACCCGCAACATCTCCCTGAACATGCCGCTCGTGTCCGCCGCCATGGACACCGTCACCGAAGCCCGCCTTGCCATCGCGATGGCGCAGATGGGTGGCGTCGGCATCATTCACAAGAATCTCACGCCGGCCGAGCAGGCCCGCGAAGTCGCGAAGGTCAAGCGGTTCGAATCCGGCGTCGTGCGCGATCCGATCACCGTGCCGCCGCAGATGCAGGTGCGCGACGTGATCGCGCTGTCGCAACAGCATGGTATTTCCGGCTTTCCGGTGGTCGAGGGCGCACAGCTGATCGGTATCGTCACGAACCGCGACCTGCGTTTCGAAACCCGTCTCGACGAGCCGGTCCGCACGATCATGACGCCGCGCGAGCGTCTCGTCACGGTCAAGGAAGGCACGCCGCTCGCCGAAGCGAAGGCGCTGATGCACAGCCATCGCCTGGAACGCGTGCTGGTGATCAACGATTCGTTCGAACTGCGCGGCCTGATGACCGTCAAGGACATCACGAAGCAGACCGAACACCCGGACGCCTGCAAGGACGAGCACGGCAAGCTGCGCGCGGGTGCGGCGGTCGGTGTCGGCGCGGATAACGAAGAGCGCGTCCAGCTGCTGGTGGCGGCGGGCGTCGACGTGATCGTCGTCGATACGGCGCACGGTCACAGCAAGGGCGTGCTGGAGCGCGTTCGCTGGGTCAAGAAGAACTTCCCGCACGTCGAGGTGATCGGCGGCAACATCGCAACCGCCGAAGCGGCGAAGGCGCTCGTCGAATACGGCGCGGACGGCGTCAAGGTCGGCATCGGCCCGGGCTCGATCTGCACGACGCGGATCGTCGCGGGCGTGGGCGTGCCGCAGATCTCGGCCGTCTCGAACGTGTCGGAAGCGTTGCGCGGCACGGGCGTGCCGGTCATCTCCGATGGCGGCGTGCGCTTCTCGGGCGACGTCAGCAAGGCGCTCGCGGCAGGCGCGGACGCGGTCATGATGGGCAGCATGCTCGCCGGCACCGAGGAATCGCCGGGCGACGTGTTCCTGTATCAGGGTCGCCAGTACAAGTCGTACCGTGGCATGGGCTCGGTCGGCGCGATGAAGGACGGTGCGGCAGACCGTTACTTCCAGGACAACTCCGCGAACATCGACAAGCTCGTGCCGGAAGGCATCGAAGGCCGCGTCGCGTACAAGGGCTCGGTCAACGCGATCCTGTTCCAGCTGATCGGCGGCGTGCGCGCCAGCATGGGTTACTGCGGCTGCAAGACGATCGGCGAGCTGCACGACAAGGCCGAGTTCGTCCAGATCACGGCGGCGGGCATGCGTGAATCGCACGTCCACGACGTGCAGATCACGAAGGAAGCACCCAACTACCACGTGGACTAAAGGACCAGACGCCGATGAAGCCATTGCTGCGCGCTGTACTCGTCATCGACGCGTTGTTGCTGCTGGCGTTTGGGCTGCTGTTTCTGCTCACGCCGTGGACCTCGCTGTACAACGCGCTGCAACTGGTGCAGGTCGATCCCACACTCGTCGGGCAGGCGTTCGGTCTGGCGCTTCTCGGTCTCGCGTGGCTCGCGTTTCACGCCGCGATCGATGGTGCGATGACGCGTGCGGTGGCGCGTGTCGTCGGACACGTCAACTGGCTGACTGGCGTGCTGATGCTGGTCTGGCTGGTTGGCCTGCACAAGCCTTCGCTGACGGCGTTTGGTCAACTGGTGTCGGCGGTCGTCGCGCTCGTGCTGGTGATCATCGGTCTGGGCGGCGTGCGTCTTGCGGGTGTGGTGCGTCGGCGTGAGCGGGCGCGAGTGGCCGAAGTCGCGGCTGCCGGGCGCGAGCAGAAACGCATCGGCAAGGAAACCGCGAACACGCGGCAGGCGGATCGCGAGCTGAATCGCGGCGTGGATAGCGAGCCGCGCGTGTACGGGACGGAGCAGGCGACGGCGACGTCGCGTTCGGTCAGTCCCGCAACCGGCTTGCCCACTGAGCCGTCTTTCACGGCTGGACATCAACCCGGCTCAGCGACGGTTGAGACCCGCACCACGGAGACCGCCCGCGATGAAGCCCGTGATGCCGCGGCCGATACGCCAGGCGCGCCGCGTCCACCGTTTCATGGTTGACGTGCGAGCGCCTGCGTCTCTCGCATCATCTGCTCACGCTTACGGATCGCGGCTGCCTGTCCCGCTCACCGTCACATCGGCTTCACCACGTCTTTTCGCCATGACCTGCGACGGCTCGCTTCGCGCAGCTCACCGGCTGGCATTGAATTCACCGCCGCGCCGGAAACTTTCCGGTGCGGCGTTCCGTATCCGTTCACTTTTTGATTCAGTCCGCTGCCATGCATGACAAGATCCTGATCCTCGACTTCGGTTCGCAAGTCACTCAACTGATCGCACGACGTATCCGCGAGGCGCACGTGCTGTCGGAAATCCATCCTTACGACGTCAGCGACGAATTCATCCGCGAATTCGCGCCGAAGGGCGTGATCCTGTCTGGCGGGCCGAACTCGGTCGTCGATGAAGACACCCCCCGCGCGCCGCAAGCCGTGTTCGATCTGGGCGTGCCGGTGCTTGGCATCTGTTACGGCATGCAGACGATGGCCGAACAGCTCGGCGGCAAGGTCGACAACGGCCATCTGCGCGAATTCGGTTACGCCGAAGTGCGGGCGCGCAACCATACGAGCTTTCTGGACGGCATCGAGGATTTCCGCACGGCCGAAGGCCACGGGATGCTCAAGGTCTGGATGAGCCACGGCGACAAGGTGCTTGAAATGCCGCCGGGATTCAAGCTGATGGCATCGACGGAATCGTGTCCGGTGGCCGCCATGGCCGACGAGGCGCGTCATTTCTACGGCCTGCAATGGCACCCGGAAGTCACGCACACAGTGCAGGGGCGCGCGATGCTCGAGCGTTTCGTGCTTGGCATCTGCGACGCGAAGCCGGACTGGGAAATGGGTCACTACGTCGACGAAGCCGTCGAAAAAATCCGCGAGCAGGTCGGCAGCGAGCATGTGATCCTGGGGTTGTCGGGTGGCGTGGACTCGTCGGTGGCCGCGGCGCTGCTGCATCGTGCGATCGGTGACCAGCTGACCTGTGTGTTCGTCGATCACGGTCTGCTGCGTCTGAACGAAGCCGAACAGGTGATGGCGACGTTTGCCGATCACCTCGGCGTGAAGGTGATTCACGTCGACGCGAGCGAAGCGTTCCTGTCGAAGCTGGCCGGCGTGACCGATCCGGAGGCGAAGCGCAAGATCATCGGCGCGGAGTTCGTCGAGGTGTTCCAGGCCGAAGCCGGCAAGCTCACCGACGCGAAATGGCTCGCGCAGGGCACGATCTATCCGGACGTGATCGAATCAGCGGGCAAGGGCAAGAAGGCGGCGCACACGATCAAGAGCCACCACAACGTGGGCGGCCTGCCGGAAACGCTCAACTTGAAGCTGCTCGAGCCGCTGCGCGAACTCTTCAAGGACGAAGTGCGGGAACTGGGCGTGAAACTCGGTCTGCCGGCTTCGATGGTGTATCGCCATCCGTTCCCGGGTCCGGGTCTGGGCGTGCGGATTCTCGGTGAAGTGCGCCGCGATTTCGCCGACCTGCTGCGCCGCGCGGATGCGATTTTCATCGAAACGCTGCGCACGTTCATCGACAAGGACACGGGCAAGTCGTGGTACGACCTGACAAGCCAGGCGTTCGCGGTGTTTCTGCCGGTGAAGAGCGTGGGCGTGATGGGCGACGGGCGGACTTATGAGTATGTCGTGGCGCTGCGCGCTGTGCAGACGCTGGATTTTATGACCGCGCACTGGGCGCATCTGCCGCATGAACTGCTGGGGCACGTCTCGAACCGGATCATCAATGAGGTTCGCGGGATCAATCGGGTTGTTTACGATATTTCAGGGAAGCCGCCGGCGACGATCGAGTGGGAGTAGGCGGTAAAAAATTCCAAATAAAATCAATGACTTGAAATTTAGCGAGAAATCTTTACTTGCTTGAGCGCGGATTTCAAGTCGTTGAATATAAAAGGATTTTTCGGCGATTCCAAAGGCAGCCAAGGATGTCTGCGTCACAAGATGACGGCAAAACAGACGGTATCCATCTCATTCATTATCCGAACTCGATAATCTACCGACAGCGCAATTCGGGCGTGACGGTAGATTTTTTTCCAAAAAGCTAGGCGTGGTGCGGGTTTGCGGGCACATCTAGGGCTCGTGGTTGATGACGGTAAAAGTTGTACCAACCACGAGAACGAGAATCGATGCTCACCGAATTTGCACTTCGCAACCTCAAGCCCTGTACAGTCTTGTACAAGATTGCCGACCGCGACGGCATGTATGTCGCAGTCTCTCCGGCGGGCACCATTTCTTTTCGATACGACTACCGCGTTAACGGGCGGCGGGAAACGCTGACCATCGGCCGCTATGGTCGAGGGGGCATCTCGCTGGCGTTGGCGCGGGAAAAGCTGCTGGACGCCCGTCGTGCGGTTCGTGAGGGCAGGTCGCCGGCAGTGGAGAAACAGCGGGAAAAGCAGCGGCGCGCGGTGGCGAAGACTTTGGGTGAATGGGCCGACAACTGGCTTGACGGAGCTCGAATGGCGGATACGACGCGGTCCGTGCGCAGGGGCATCGTTGTGCGCGACGTCCTGCCGGCCTTCAAGGGAAGGCTGCTTTGCGAGGTCACAGCGGATGATCTGCGGGCGCTTTGCATGCGGGTCAAGGAGCGGGGAGCGCCGGCTACCGCAGTCCAGCTTCGCGATATCATCAAGCAGATTTATGCCTACGCGAATCTGCACGGCGAGAAAGTCGAGAATCCGGCAGATGACGTTGGCATCGCGTCGATCGCCACGTTTGTGCCGAAGGACCGGGTCCTGTCGCCGTTGGAAATTCGGCTCATGCATCGACAGTTGGAGCAGGTGGCGACATACCCGACGATCCGGCTCGCCTTGCGTCTCATTTTGCTGACGATGGTGCGCAAGAGCGAATTGATCGAGGCAACGTGGGATGAGGTCGATTTCGAAGCCGCGGTGTGGACTATACCTAAGTCCCGGATGAAAGCGCGCCGAGCCCACAACGTATATTTGTCCCGCCAGTCGATCGACATCATGGTGGCGTTGCATACCTGCGCAGCAGGCTCCCGATATGTGCTGCCTTCCCGCTATTCTGCGGATCGGTGCATGTCCAAGGCCACGTTAAATCGCGTCACGCAGCTCGTTGCCGAACGGGCAAAAACAGCCGGACTGCCTTTGGAGCCATTCACCGTTCACGATTTGAGGCGAACCGGCTCGACGCTGCTTAATGAAGCAGGTTTCAATGGCGACTGGATTGAGCGGTCTCTTGCGCATGGCGGAGAAGGGCGATCTTCGCGAGCTGTGTACAACAAGGCCGAGTACGCCGTGCAGCGTCGGCATATGCTCCAGGAGTGGGCGGATATGGTCGATGCGTGGGTGCAGGGAGGCGGACATAGGCCGAATCTACTGCCTTCTGATATGGCGATGCCGACAGTCATCGCCCGCGCGCTGTGACGCCGGGCGTCCTTCCTATGCTCCGTTAGATTGCCGAATTACCGGCGCGTGCTGATCAGCAGGGTTGAGCTCAGTCCTTGGGGCGCCATACGCGCGCTCAAGGACTTAAACCCTGGCCGACCTTTCTGAGCGTTACCCGTCAGCGTCGGAATTGCATGCCGGGGCTTCCAGAATCGGGTTCTCGGTCGTGGGCAAGCTCGTACAACAGTTCCTGCTGTCCACGATGCGTGTACCGACGGAA
The DNA here is from genome assembly GCF_900107685.1 of Paraburkholderia sartisoli. Taxonomy (GTDB): domain Bacteria; phylum Pseudomonadota; class Gammaproteobacteria; order Burkholderiales; family Burkholderiaceae; genus Paraburkholderia; species Paraburkholderia sartisoli. The sequence goes on from NZ_FNRQ01000001.1 coordinate 1,525,042, forward strand.
ATTTTGGACAATTCAGTAGTAGCGGAAAGTTGGCCAAGTGAAGAAAAGCCGCACGCTGCGGCTTTTCTTCACACTCATCATGCCAGTCGGAGCATCAGCATGAGGGGATGAATCGGAGACGGTGTGAACCCGTACCCGCTTCATTCGTATGGTTCAAGATGTCCCCGTCGCAATTTTTCTGGGATCACTGGCGTTTCGTTCTCAGAGAAGAGTTATAGTCTTCGTCGAAAAGGGGCCTTCGAATAACAAGAAGGCAAAAAGGACCGGGGGATTCATGGAATCAGTACGGGGGCAAGCCGCGTCTGCGGCCGGTGAAGATCAGTCCATTTTTCAGAGTAACTTGCCGCTTGTTGAAAAACTGGAGCGAGCCCGCATCGAGTTACTCGATTTATCAGCGCGCAATCGCCTACTTAATATGCCCCGAGGTGCTCGGGGAGGTCGCTCCATCGAGATTATCGATGAGAAAGCGAGTGAGATTTTTCGGCTGCTGGTCCGAGAGGGGAAAACTTTCACGTTCCTGGCAGGGCGCGCTGCGGAAACCGGGGATCTGGTGCGGGAGGGGGCTGACGAAGCCTCAGTAGAAGACGCTTCGGACAAGGCGCCCGCTGAGCTCGACGAGATCGATGAATTGGCGCAGCCCGAAGATAACAGCGCCGACGAACGGGGTGTTTTGCGCCGGCATGCCGACACGCGTCTGCAAACGCGTTTGACCAGCAAGGGTCTCCAGAAGCGCCTGCTGGAACTTTATCTGGATGCACGTACGTTGGAGGAAGAGCAAGGCGTCAACGTGCTTTTCCTGGCGATCGGTGCCCTGAAGTGGGTCGATCCGAATAACGCGGAGAACATCCGGTATGCGCCGCTTCTACTGATCCCCGTTCAGCTGGATCGCGGCAACGCGGGCGAACGCTTCAATCTGAAGGTCAGGCAGGAGGACTTTGCGTCGAACCTGTCGCTCGAAGCTTATCTCGATCGAGTGCATGCGCTTCGCATGCCAGCTTTTGAGGCGAATGATACGTTTGAACCACTCAGTTATATGGAGCTGGTTCGAAAGAGCGTTGAGACCAAGGACACGTGGGAAGTGCTCCCCGACCATATGTCGGTGGGTTTTTTCTCCTTCGCCAAGTTCTTGATGTACCGGGACCTGGATCAAACGGTTTGGCCCAAGGGTGCCACGATCGCTGACCGTCCGCTGATTCGCTCACTGTTGGCAGATGGTTTTGCCGACGGCAAGGACCTTGCGCATGAGGACGCCAATATTGATGGGCTGATTCCGCCATCGGAAATGCTTCATATCCTTGATTGCGACAGTTCGCAGGCGTTGGCAATCCATGAAGTGCGACGGGGTAAGAACCTGGTCATCCAGGGGCCGCCGGGTACTGGTAAAAGTCAGACGATCGCCAACATCATTGCTGCTGCGGTCAAGGACGGGAAGAGTGTACTCTTTGTGGCCGAAAAAATGGCTGCACTGGATGTTGTGAAACGCCGTCTCGATGATAAAGGCGTCGGCGACGCATGCCTGGAGCTGCACAGTAACAAAGCCAACAAGCGCGCGGTGCTTGACGAGCTTCGGCGAACATGGGAATTGGGCGCTCCTAAGGTTGCGGATCCGGGAAGCCTGTTCGCACGTCTGACCGAGGCGCGCGACAGCCTCAACGCCCATGCCAAGAATCTGCACGCCGTCGATTCGAAATCGGAGCTATCTCCGTTCCAGGTGATTGGGCATTTGGTTCGTCTTCGCGAACAGGGTGAACGTCCCAACGACATTCAACTGGAGACCCCGGAGGAGTGGGGCAAAGATGGTTTCGCGGCGCGCCAGAGTTTGCTGGCTGATTTGGCTAGCCGTGTGATTGAAATTGGTCGGCCAACTGATCACGCCTGGGTGGGTGTGGGGCTGGCTGCGATTTCACCGATGGATGCCGAGCGTCTGGTCGCACGCGTTCAGCAGTTGCTGCATCGGGTCGTGGCGGAGCAGCAGCAGTTCGCGGTTGCAGCGGAGCTTCTGGAACTCGCGCCGCCACTTCGGCTGTCTGACATTCCTTCGATGGTGGAACTGCTCCAGCGCATCGCGGTGGCACCCACTCTCTCCGCGTCGGCCATGGGGCAGGATGCCTGGCAGAATCCCGATCCCATCCTGCATTTGCTCGAGCTTGGGCAACGGTATGCAGCACGACGAGAGGCTTTGGCTGGCCGAGTTGTCGGGAATGCATGGGACATCGACGTGGGCGACACGCTCCGTGCCTTCACGGAGCTTCCCGAGACCTTCAATGAGGAGCAGTTCCAGCGCCTCGCCCGGCTAGCCGAAGAACTTCCTCGTTTGCTGGGCGAAGCGGCGGCGCTCGCTCGCCAACTGGGGCGGGAGGCAGGGGCCTCGTTTGAAGACTTCCAGATGCTGGCGCGCATCGGTGAGCGTGTGGGATCGGCGCCGCCCGCCAGCCCGGAAACCTTCGCGTCGGACCTATGGAGTGATGGGATTGAGCGGGCCGGTGAACTCGCGCAAGCCGTGGTCGACCTCGATGCCGCCAAGATCGCCATTGGGGCGCAGTTGACCGAGATGGCGTGGTCCCTCAGCTTAGCTCCCGCGCGTGCAACCTTGGCATCACGCGGCACAAGCGTCTTCCGTCATTTAAGCGGTGAATGGCGTGCAGCCCGTCGGTTGGTCGAATCGGTTCTGGCAACCCCAAATCAGCCCCTACCCATGGTGCTGGGATTGCTGGATACCTTGGCCAAGGGACAGGACGCGAAGAAGATCATCGACGCCGAAGATGCTTTTGGACGCAGCGCGTTTGGCGACGATTGGCGTGGTGCCAGATCGCAGTCAGCACCGCTATTGGCGTTGGTCGAGTGGATGCGGTCTCTGAAAGGGTTAGGTGCCGAGCCCCGGCTGATCGCCGCGCGCAGCCCGGAAAAAACGGAAGTGGCGGCGCGCGCCAAGCAACTGTCGTCCGTTTGCCTGCAGATCGAACACGGACTAAGAGAAGTCTGGGAAGACTTGGGGGCGGTTCGAGGGCCGGTATTCGGCGACGTGGCAGCGGTGGAGCGTGCCGATTTGAGTTGCCTGCTCCAACTCGCAGTGCGATATACGAGCGCGCATTTAGCCGCCGGCGCGCTATTCTCCGTGTCAGTCTCTGATGCCGGTAAAACCCGTTCTCTACTGGAAACTCTGGCCGCTGGTCAACGCGATCGTCAGGCCGTGCGCGAAGGTTTAACTTTGGGGCAGGCAGCCTTCGACAGTGCGTGGCAGGCAGAACAGTCCAACTGGACCGTGCTCAAATCCGCCGCGGACTGGATCGCACAGAACCCAGACATCCGGGCTCTAGCCGGTCGGATCAGCGAGCGAGAGCATTTGGTATCTCGTGCCAGAGTGCTGACGGAATCCCAAGCGCTTATCCAAAGCAGCCTCAAGGCGTTGGCTGACGAACTCCAATTGGACCTGGAAGCGTCCATTGGCGGCACGATTCCGGATGCACGGCTTGAAGTTATTGTTTGGCGCCTGCGGCGCTGGAGCGAGGAACACGAACAGCTCTTCCGGTGGGTGAACTATCGGGATCGCTCGGCACGGGCCCGGACTCAGGGTTGCGGTGATCTGGTTGCTCGTTTGGATGACGGCCGACTTGCGCCGGAAGCATTGGCCACGGCATTTGAGATGGCCTATTTCGAGGCAACTTATGCGCGCATGGTTCGTCTCCAACCAGATCTCGCCCGGTTCGATGGGGCTACGCATGGACGTCTTGTGCAGGAGTTTGCCTCGCTGGATCGGCAGCGGATTATTGCCGCGAGCTCGGAAGTGGTACAGGCGCATTACCAGAGCGTTCCACCTCGCGATGGTGGCGCGCTCGGGCCGCTTGGAGTACTTCGGGGCGAAATTCAGAAAAAGAAGGGGCACATTTCGTTGCGCAAGCTTGTGGAGCGGGCTGGACCAGCTTTACGAGCGCTCAAGCCAGTTTTCATGATGAGCCCGCTATCTGTTGCGCAGTTTCTCGTGCCGGGAAGTATGGAGTTCGACTTGCTGGTGATGGACGAAGCCAGTCAGATTCAGCCCGTTGATGCTTTGGGTGCAATCGCGCGATCAAGGCAGGTTGTCGTCGTTGGTGACCCCAAGCAGTTACCGCCCACCGCCTTCTTTGCCAAGATGACCTCGAGCAACGAAGACGAGGATGACGAAGGCGCGACCGCAGTCGCAGATATTGAGAGCATCCTTGGACTGTTTGCAGCTCGTGGCCTGCCTGCCCGGATGTTGCGCTGGCACTATCGGAGCCGTCACCAGTCACTGATTGCGGTCAGCAATCGTCAGTTCTATGAGAACAAACTTTACATCGTGCCTAGCCCTTACACGGCACAGGGTGGTAGGGGCCTGCGATTCCATCACGTCCACGAAGGTTTGTTCGATGCGGGCAACAAGCGCAATAACCTGATCGAGGCGAAAGCAGTGGCACGGGCGATCATTGCTCATGCGCACACCTATCCGAAGCTCTCCTTGGGAGTAGCGGCTTTCTCCGCTGCCCAGCGCCGCGCCATCATTGACGAACTCGAACTTCTGCGCCGCGAGCTGTCACCGGACGTTGAGGAGTTCTTCAAGGCGCATCGTTCAGAACCGTTCTTCGTCAAGAATCTGGAAAACGTTCAGGGCGATGAGCGCGATGTCATCTTTATCTCGGTCGGCTATGGCCGATCCGTGCCTAACGGCCGAGTGCCGATGCGGTTTGGCCCACTGGGTACGGCAGGTGGTGAGCGACGCCTGAATGTTTTGATTAGCCGCGCCAAGCAGCGATGCGACGTGTTTGCGTCCATGACGGATGAAGACATTGATCCGGCCTATGCGTCGGAGCGGGCTGGGGTTAATGCGTTCCGGATTTTTCTCCAGTATGCCCGCACGGGGCGCCTGCCGATGGCGGAGGTCAAGGGGCGCGATCATCACAGCGTGTTTGAGGAGCAGGTGGCCAACGCATTGCGGGCGAGAGGTTACGAAGTCCAGGCACAAGTAGGTTTGGCTGGCTTCTTCATCGATCTGGCTGTCGTCGATGCCGAACGCCCCGGGCGATTTCTACTGGGTATCGAATGCGATGGTGCTGCATACCACAGTGCCCGCTCGGCTCGGGATCGCGATCGGCTGCGGCAGGCCATCCTGGAGGAGCACGGCTGGACCATCCACCGGATATGGAGCACTGACTGGTTCCAGCGCCCGATCGAACAATTGGACGTTCTGATTCGTCGCATTGAAGCGCTCAAGTCTGAGTTCGATGAGTTGCGGGAAGATGCTGCGCTCGCCGAGCAACTGGATATCGAGGCACCTTATGTAGAGCGGGAGACGGTAACGGACAAGGAGGACGCTGCCGGTTTCGCACCCTACGAAGAAGTGACCTTGCTGCGGCCGCACCATCTCACCGGCGAGTTGCACGAAGCGCCACAGGGCGCGTTGACGGAGTTGGTGGTTCAGGCAGTTCAGGTGGAGGGGCCCGTGCATCGCGACCACGTCATTACCCGGATGCGGGAAGCGTGGGGTTTGAAGCGGGCCGGTGTCCGGATTGAAGATGTGGTCGGGCGATCCATTGATGTTGCGGTAACGATGGGCCGTATTACGCGTTCCGGAGAGTTCCTGTCGACGCCGAACCATGTCCCGGTGCCTCGTGATCGTTCGGGGGTCAATGCGATTGCCCTTCGTCGAGCCGATATGCTACCGCCGGCGGAAATCGAAGTCGCCACTCTTCAACTGATTGAGAGGAGCTTTGGCGCCACGCGGGAGCAGGTCGTTCAGGCGGTGTCACGTGGGTTTGGTATCCGCAACACAAGCGGTCAGGTTAGAAGCGTCCTTGAGCAGGCCGTCGACAGCATGATCGCTCGACGGCAATTGAAGGAAATCTCGGGAGTGTTGACTGCCACGGATGAATCGAGGCGGGCGGTGTGACCTGCCGAACAACTAGCGATACATCTAATACCCGCCCCCTCAATAAGACATGAACGACCGGTTGCCCATTCACGACGTTATGCCGTCGATTCTCGATAGAGAAATTTCACAGAACGATCAGGACGCTTTTGGGCACCGGCACTTTGCCTTGGCGCTGAGAAGCATGATCGAATCCGATCGGAATCAAACGCCATTCAGCATCGGTTTGCTTGGCGGTTGGGGAACAGGGAAGAGCAGTATCAAGGAGCTTTATCGGGCGGATCTGGCGAGCGATGCGGTGAAGCAGGATGGTCGGCGTCGTTCTGAGCGTTTCCATTGCATTACTTTTAATGCATGGCGCTTCGGCGGTCGTGACCACGACATCAAGCGTGCATTGCTTCGGCACGTGTTCTTGGAACTCGGAGGGGAGGAGGACAGCCTGCAGGATCGGCTCTTCCGGCAGATCAGCGAGACCACCGAGCAGCCGAAGTCGTGGCGCGCGGTGACCGGGGAAACGTTGCGTGCATGGCTCATACCGCTTCCCGCGCTCGTCATTGTTTTTGCCTTCCTTTTCGCCGTATTGTTTCTGGCGAAATGGCTGCTTCATCTGGAGGGCCCTGCGCAGACAATCCTGGTCGCGTGCGCGACCGCACTTTCTGGATATGTTATTCACCACGTCAAACCTGCCGAAGTAAAAGCGAATCGTGCACAAACTAGGATTGCGTTACCCAGCACGACGTCGGAGCAGTATGAAGACATGTTGCTCGAGCAACTCGGTCGCTATAAGGATGGCCAGAGCCGGATGCCTAACGGCACAAATGGTCGAACCTGCGAGCGACTGATCATCTTTGTGGACGACCTTGATCGGCTGTCGGCCGACGAGATGGTGCTGGGTCTCGATGCAATCCGCACGTTCATGGAAATCCCGGCGGGGAGATTACCCAAGGGGCTCGGGCTGGTATTTGTGATTTCCTGTGATGAATCACGTGTAGCCGATGCCTTGGCGAGGGGGCGCCGCTCAGGCGATTTGCCGGCGACTGTGTTTAATCAATCGGACGCGCGACGCTACTTGGATCGTATTTTCCAGTTCCGGTTGGAAATCCCGCCACCGCCTCGCAACGACATGCGCGAATTCGCGCTATCGAAACTGAAGAGCCTGACTGAGGTGACTGGAGATCTCCAGGCCCGCGGCGTGCCTTTGGAGTCCTTGGTTGATAGGATGATCCATGTTGGCGTGCAAGATCCAAGAAATGCGCTGCAAATCGTGAATGCATTCGCGCAAGCCTGGTGGATTGCTGTGCGCCGCGAGCACGAGGGTGTTGGTAGCGATCGTCCCGGCGGGTTGCACGATGGGGCCGTCACAAATCATCCGATTTCTTTGGGAGCCTTGTGTGCGATGAAGGTCAGCTTCCCCGGGTTTTATGGTGACCTTCAGGAAGATCCAACATTTCTCGATGCCTTTACGGATGTCATCGTGAGAGGGCGGTCGCTCGATCATCTGCCAGCGTCGTCAAGAACGCGGCTGATTGAAAAATACCTCGTCGGGCAGGATGCTGCGGGCGAAAAAATCGAACTGAGATCAGAGCATCGCCCATTGCGGCAGTTCATCGCGAGTCTCGGCGGCATTCGATGGGCGGATCCGATGCAAAGCCTCCTCCTGCTGTCCGAGGACCCCATTACCCGGCGGCTGGGAGCTAAGATCTCGTCGATTTACGGGGCATTTGTGTCGGGTGATACGGCCGGTGTCCTTGAGGCGATGAGGCGCAATGGCGATTCGTCGGCCTTGTCACAAGATCAGGCACGCACCCTGTATCAGATGCGAGACGGGACACGACTGGAGACAGAGGCGCGTCGCAACAATGCCGCCAAAGTAATCGCAGACCTGATCGAGCGTGTCCCTGCGCCATCGAAAGGCCAACTGCTGGGTGAATTGTGTCGTGATCTCGATGACAGTATCGATCTGCGTTCAAGGGTCGGCGTTCAACGGATTGTGAAGTTGCTTGTGGATGCCACCGGCTCGGATCAGCGGGCCATCGCATCGCGCTTGGTCGTGGATGTGCTGAAGTCGGAACAGCCCGTCTCGCTGCAACTCGAGTCCATGCAGACGCCAAGTCTTGACGAGGCCGTTGAGATGGCACGTCAAGTTGTGCCATTGGCACTATCCGTTCGGGCCGCACACGGTCTTGAATCTGACGCAGAGCGGCGGTTGTGTGATTGGTTGCTTGAGCGCGTTATACGGGTGAGTGGTGAGAAGTCGATCCAACTGCCCTATGCCGAACTGGAGGCATGGCTATCTGCCGATGGCGGTCAGATCGCCAAACTTTTGGGTATCCGGTATCTCACCGTATTGGCCGATGAACTGGAGCGGGCGGGTAGCGCATCATTCGATCTGAATGCGGCGCTGGAGCGCGTGAAATCGATTGCAGGTGCGCTGATGATGGCCGGAGAGGAGTCGCGCCAAACGTTATGGGGCGTTCTTACTCGTTATATTGGCATGTCAGAGATCACCATCGTCCAGGTGGCGTGGATGCTCGGCGTAACTGAGCTTCATCGGGCGAGTGATGCGCAGGCGTCGAGTTTCATTGCTGCATGGGCGAACCGACTGATTGCGTCGGGCAATGACGTACCGCCCATCGCATCGGCCGATGTGCTGCAACCCGTTTGTACGGCGATTGGGGCGAAACTGCAGTCGCTCGACGAGAGTGCGTTGAGCGCGGTTGCGGTATTGATCGAGCATTGGAGTGCCACCCCTGATTCTGCCGAAGCTGCCTGCGAGGTCGTAAGAATCGTGTTGCCTCGAGCTGATGTGGTGGAAGAGCGGGTGATGTCGAAGTGGGCGTCGCGCGTGCTGTCGACGTTGCCGGAGCCTTGCGTGCGTCTTCTTGCGTCCCGGTTTGAGTCCCAGACCGGCGCGGTGCAAAGCGCGATGATTGCTGCTATGAATGTGACGGTCAGTTCTGATCGTATTGATGACAATGCCTGTCATCGGCTCGCACTCGTCGTTGAATCGACCCCTGAGCATGCTTGGAGCGCTGGGCCGTTGCAGGGCTATCTGAACAGCCTCTTGCCTCAACTGGCAGCGCGATTCGCTAATCCAAACGGTTATCTGGTGGCCGTTTTCCCGATCATCGCTCCGGTCCTGAGGTATGCGTCGGCCGCCACCTTCGGCGGCCAACTGCAGCAACTTTTCAATCAGGCAAAAACGCAGCCCGCGCACTACGCCATGCTCCACAAGGCGATGACCGGGAATTGGACATTGCGGGCAGACGAAACGAATCCGTACGATCCTGCGTCGATTTTCAATGATGCTTGCGCGTTTGTGGTGAGCTACCCTGCTGCGACCAACGTCGATATTCTGGAGTCTCTGTCCGATATGTTTCGACGGAGCGTTGTGCCGGACGGCCAGAAACCACGTTTTATTGAAACGATGTGCGTGGTGTGGAAGCAGGCTCCCCTGCAGGGTCCCCACTTCTTCCGAGAGTATCCGGAGCTGACGCCCGTCCAGGCACATGCGCTGGCGGTGACGTTGGATGCTAACAACTCAGAGCATCTCGATGCACTGGCGCATGTCTGGACGTCGGTGTCAACGGGTATGTCGGCATCGGCTTGCACCGAGACCTTGCGGCTGCTGTTGTCTGGCGGCTCGCTGAACTCAGCCAGCGAGGCGGACGTCGGGTTAAGGATTTGGCTCGAAGTGCAGGGCGATGCGGGGGCTGCGTTGTTGTCGGCCCAACTAGAGGCAGCGGATCTGCCAGATGAGCAACGCAGTCGGCTGTGGCGACAGGCGGCACGAAGCGCCCTGCAGTTACACGCCGGATTTTTTATCGATGTCGTGCCAAAGGTGATTGCACTTCCGAACGTGGAGAAGACCGCGGGCATGATATTCGACGACGTCGATGTGATATCGAAGACGCTGCAGGACGCCGATGCTCGGTCGAAATTGGCACACAGACTCATGAGGAGTTTCAGCGCGGCAAGCAGCAATGCGATTCAGGGCAATATCTGCCGGTATTGCGAGAATTTGATTGGGCAGGCCGCCTTGTCCGACTTCAGGCCTGCTGCTTTAACTAGGGACGAGTTCGACATCATCAAGGCCGCGTTTGGGCAGGCAAAGGACCTGAAACGCCTTGAGAAGCTGGTTGCGGTCGATGCCTGAAGAACCTGACCGAGTACGCCTGTGATGATGTCGAGGATATCTGCGCCCGGTGGAGTTGGGACGCGTTGCTAGAGATGGCAGATGCGCGCCTAGTCGCAAATTCGTGCTTTCACCGATAACATGAGGTCTTACGCAAGACAAAAACATGGCGTGCGTTTAACTAGGGGGTAGGATGCACCTAAAGAAGCTAGCCTTGCGCAATTTTCGACGTCTGCGCAACGTCGTAATTGATCTCGCTTCGGACATCTCGATTTTTGTCGGCGCGAATAACAGTGGAAAGACGTCTGTCGGCCATGCGCTGCAGCTCTTCACTGAGCGGGGGAAATTCAGCGTCCATGATTTCAGCGCTGATCGGTGGTCGCAGATCGTGGCGTATGGCGAGGGTGATGCCAATGCGGCCCTGCCAACGATCGAGGCCGATATCTGGTTTGAGATCAATGCTGACGACATCCACCGGGTGGTTGATCTGCTGCCCAGCCTGGCATGGGAAGGTTCGCTGGTGGGGATGCGGGTGGTGTTCGCACCCATCGATTCCGAGGCGACCCGCGCGCGGTATGCCGAGGCGCGGCGACGTGCACTCGAGGCTGTTGCGGGAGGAGAGGGTCTCGAATTTGATCCCTCGCCGCGCAATTTGCGGGACTATCTGCGCGATCGGTTGAACGACGAATATGCGCTTCGCCACTACGTGCTCGACCCCATCCGGTTTGACGCGAACATGGTCGCGCAGCAGGATTATGCCCCGGTGCCTCTCACCGGGCGTGATCGCAGCGGGCGCGACATTCTCAATGGCCTGCTGCGCATCGACTTCCTCCATGCGCAGCGGCATCTTGCTGACGCGCCGGGCAGCGCGCGGGCCGAGACCCTCTCGCGCGTGCTGAGCCGCTTCTATGAACGCAACCTCGAGCAGAAGGGCGAGGATCTTGTGGCGCTGCGGGCGCTCGCCGAGTCTGAGGTCTCGCTGAACCAGCATCTCGAGCGGGTGTTTGAGCCGACCCTGCAGCGTCTGGCGCAACTCGGTTATCCCGGTCTCAGCAATCCGCGGCTCGTGATCCGCTCGGCGCTCGATCCGGCGTCCATCATGAGCAGCCCGCACGGCGCGCGGGTGCACTATGCGCTTGGCCCGGACGACGGTGCACCGGAGCCGCCGACGCTGCCCGACAGCTACAACGGTCTCGGCTTCAAGAACCTGATCTTCATGGTGGTCGAACTCCTTGACCTTCATGCCCAATGGCTTGCGATCGAGGATAACAGGCCGCCTGTGCACCTCATCTTCATTGAGGAGCCTGAAGCCCATCTGCACGCCCAGCTTCAGCAGGCCTTCATCCGCAAGGTGATGTCCATCCTCGCCTTGGGCATGGAGGATCGTACACACTACACAAGCCAGGTCGTTGTCACGACCCATTCGACGCACATTCTGTACGAGCGCGGCTTCCGGCCAATTCGCTACTTCCGCCGCAGCCGCGCCGAGCATGTTTCGACCTCGACCGTGCTGAACATGTCGGTGTTCTACGACGCTACCGACCGGGATGTCCGGACGTTCCTCGAGCGCTATCTCAAACTTACCCACTGCGACCTGTTCTTCGCAGATGGTGCGGTGCTCGTGGAAGGCAATGTCGAACGACTGCTGCTGCCCCAGATGATCGCCAATTCGGCGCCGCGTCTGCAGTCGACATATCTGACTGTTCTCGAGATCGGCGGCGCCTTCGGCTATCGCTTTCAGGCATTGATCGAGTTCCTCGGACTCACGACACTCATCATCACGGACCTGGACAGCGTCTTCGGGCCACCGGCGCCCGCTGCTGACGTCGAAGAGAACGGCGCGAACGCCATGGCCCCGGTGGAGGCGGGGGATCAAGGGGCTGAGCCCGAGGAAGAGGATGACGACGAGGACGCTGAAGCTGGCGCGGAAGGCAAGCCCGGCAAGGTATGCATCGCGGGTCATCCCGGCGCTATGACCTCGAACCAGACCCTTCAGCAATGGTTGCCGAAATGCGACACGGTGGCCATGCTTTGGGAGGCGACAGACGACCAGAAGACTCAGGCACGGAGCGAGCACAGCGAGGCGATCGTGCGCGTCGCCTATCAGTGCCGCACCAACGTGACCTGGGCAGGTGAGACACAAGCTTTGGCCGGTCGCACGCTCGAAGAGGCATTCGCCCTCGAGAATCTCGCCTGGTGCCAGGATATCGCGCGTAAGCCGCTGCAGCTTCGCATCGCCAGGCCCGACAACAAGGACTTGACTGAGCTAACCCGACGCATTCATCGGCGGGTCCAGGCGAAGAGCTTCAGCAAGACCGATTTTGCCCTGGCTCTGTTGGCCGAGGACCCGATGCAATGGTCGGTACCGGCCTATATCGCTGAAGGGCTGCGCTGGCTCGAGGGCGAGATCGCCCCGCCGGCTGAGCCCGATGACGACGGTCACGGGCAGCAAACGGTTGGTGATCCAGTCATCGCCGTGGTGGTGGCATGACGAGCCGCATCGGTAGTCCCGACACTCAGGCCGACATCGATGTCCGCGACTGTCTCGCTCAAGTGCCGCCGCGCTCATTCGTGATGGTGGCAGGCGCGGGGTCGGGAAAGACCACATCGCTGATCAAGACGCTCGCGCATCTCGGCGAAACGCGCGGAAAGGCGCTGCGGCGCGCGGGCCAGCAGATCGCCTGCATCACATACACTGAAGTCGCGGTTGGTGAGATCTCCGCAGACGTCGGTATGACCCCGCTATTTCATATCTCGACCATCCACAGCTTCCTGTGGTCGGTCGTTCGCGCGTTCCAGTCAGACATCGCTGCCTGGGTCGTCAGCCGTATTGAGGAGAAGATCGTCGAGAAGCGCGTTCATTACGACAGACCTGGTACACGGGCCGCGACCAAGACGAAGCTTGATCACGAGATCGCCAGCCTCGAAGCCGAACGCGAGGAGGTCGGTCGGGTCGAGAAATTCATCTATGGAACGGGCAGCCGGTACTCCGAGGGCATCCTCGGCCACGATGACATCCTCAAATTGACCCCGGCCTGCGTCGAGAGGCATCCTTTGCTACGCGAGATCGTGGCGCGGAGGTTTCCCTATATTTTCGTCGACGAGAGTCAGGACACACAGCCTGTTGTTATCGAAGCGCTTCGGCAGATCGCCGGCGAGCACCCCCTCTGCGTCGGTTTCTTCGGCGATCCGATGCAGAAGATCTACGGGCACGGAGCCGGTGCGATCGAGCCGCTACCCGGCTGGGCCGAGATAACCAAGCCGGAAAACTTTCGCTGTCCGACCTCGGTCCTGAGCGTGGTTAACGCGGTGCGTGCGGCGGGCGACGGTCTCGTCCAGACCCGTGGGCGCACCGTGATCGCCGATGAGCAGGAGCAGCCCGTGGTCGGCACGGTCAACGTATTCATCCTGCCAAGCGATGATCATAGGACTGCACGTCTCGGTGCAGTACGGGCATGGCTGGCCGCGCAGACCGGCGACGATCTGTGGACCAGTGATATGCGCGACGGCGATGTCCGGTTACTGGTGCTTGTGCATCGCATGGCCGCTAGGCGGCTCGGTTTTGCTGCGCTTTATTCGGCGCTAAACGATCGCGCGCCACAGAGCTTGAGTGAAGGCATTGCCGACGGTTCAGCCTGGCCACTTCGGCCGTTCGTTCAGCAACTGCTGCCGCTGATCGTCGCATCACGTGCAAATGACCAGTTCACGATCATCTCGATCCTCCGCGCAGACAGTCCCCGCCTGGAAGCAGAACGGTTGCGAGGGCAGGCAGTGGCTCCCGTCCTCGCTGCTCTTCGGCACGCAATCGAGCAACTTGCCATACTGGTAGCCGACGGATCAGTGGCGACGGTCCGCGACGTCCTTCGGCACGTCCGGGGCACCGAACTGGTGGGGCTCGACGACCGCTTCTCCGCGCACCTCATGGATGACCCGGTCGACGACGGGTCGGCAGGATTTGGCAACGTTGCCGCGTTTCTTGAATGCAATGTCGGCGAACTCTGGGCGCATCGTAGATATATCCTAGAAGAGTCGCCATTCGCAACCCATCATGGCGTCAAGGGCGCGCAGTTCGAGCGCGTGCTCGTGGTACTTGACGACGAGGAGGCCTCTTACAACCAATACTCCTACGGCAAATATCTCGGCTATACGCCCCTGTCCGACACCGACGAAGCGAATATCGCCGAGAGAAAGGAGTCGGTGCTTGACCGCACGAGGCGGTTATTTTATGTCTGCTGCTCACGTGCGGTGAAGGACCTGGCGGTCGTGCTGTTCGCCACTGACGTGGCAGCGGCACGCGCCGCCGTGGTCGAGGCTAGACTGTTTCCGGATGCTTCGCTTCATGGAGTCGAGCAGCTCGGTTAATCGCCTAGAATTACTCGACTTGCCCGGTCTTCGGCGGACGATACTGTTGGATATGCGGTCGCCCGATTGTCCAATGGCGCAACCTCTGGTCGTGGCAAGAGCAGACTTGGACTGCGGGCTATCGAATGATAAGCCAAAGCGGCTACCACTGGCGGCGCCCGACGGTCACACTGTATGAAAGCGGGCCGGAGGCTCTCCCAACGATGCCTGCCTCGGCGCATTTCTTCTGGGATACGGTTAAGCTGGGGAGCAGCTCAGTTGAGCGTCATGTCTTGGACGCCTTGCCGATGCGATGAAGTACCGGGTCGAGCTTGTCTGCAACTTCTGCAGCCCATGCTCTCCAGGTGATGTATCCGGTGTCTAATTGGGCTTGACTTTCCAGTTTGCTATCAAGGGAGGCGAGGTAAGCTCGGATCAGTTCCGCGCGCTGCCAGTTTTCGATTTCGGAAAATAAGGATTCCTGTTTCCGTTTTTCCTCCGCAATGCTCTTTGCAGCCTCCTCGCGCTGGATTTCGGCCTCTCTCCATTTTTGCTTCTGCTCTGCCCATTCCGCGACGTTTGCCAGGGAGCCTTGGTGCCGATGCTCGATGGCTGCAAGAATTCGTTTCCACTGCTGTTCGAGCGGCCGGTCTTTGGTGTCCGACAACTCGGTTTGGCCCAGGCCTTGCTGTTCAACAAACAGTGTGAGCGTTCCGGTTGGTGTTAGCGTACGCACTGGCTCACGAGACTTGTCCCAGCTATTGATGCGATACCGGGTACCTTGAGTTAATTTTTCGGTAATGCGAACTTCGACGCGAGCTCCCCCCTTTGACAGTTCCAGGCGTTCATTGTTCTTTGCCATCTGAACCGTGTATCCCTCAAGCTCTGCTCCGTGGCAGATGATGTTGAGAATCAACAGTCCTCGCTGATAGGTGTCCATGGATAAACGCGCGGCGAGCTTGCGATGCGAGGTCACCAGTAACTGCCCCGTATCACAAAAGGATTCCCAGCTTCCGTAGACGACTTCGCCTTTGTGCTGGTATTGCTTTCCGGGATGGCTCTGTTCCCAGTCATATCGTTTTTTTAGATGGTCAGCGCGAGTGACCCCTTTGTCCATTTGCTCGCGTAACTGTTTGATGGCACGATGCCAATCTTTTTGCTTGGGGGCAGCGTCGGCGGCGACTTCGTTGTCCTTTTGAATTCGCTTGTCGGCACGCACCTCGACGAGCCGTTTGGGCCGGTCGATTATTGCTTTGACTGCCGATATGGCAGCCAGGATTTCTTGTTCTGACATCGCAGGCAGTTCAGGCCGTTGAATCGTATGTCCGAGATCGACGCGTGTCCAATGTCCGGGCTGTGGGACGGGTATCCGGAATGCGTCACATACACGTCGCACATCTGTTCCCGAAATGCCGTATTTACTGCCGACGTGCACCATGGGGGTAGTCCATACCTCCTGAAATAGCTGGTCGCGATTGGGTGAGGGTGGGATCGGGGCATTGGACATCAAACGCCTCTTCGCATGTCGAATCACCTTGGTGTGGTCCAGCCGCGATCTCAGTGGAACGCGTGAGTGTTGAACGGCGCTTTGTGCTTGTGGGCGCGCAGAAGTCTAACGACGCGCACGCCAATTGACTTACTCGCCTGACGCAAACAAGGGTGCCTGGAGTATTGTGGGCTCTGCGGGCAACGGCGCGATATGAATGCCCCGGACCTTCGCAACGTCGGTTACGACTTGCGTGATGTGATGGGTCGTGTTGACCTGACGCCAGATCTGCGGATTGCCCGGGTTGGTACCATCAGTGGCGTTATCGCGGATGTACCGATCCACCAACGAAAAGTCGGCCCCTGCGAAGTGGCCGCTGTCGACGATCCTTTGGCAGACGTCGGTCATGATGCGCGAATCGCCGCCACCATTGCCGCCGCGCACGATTAGCCAGTCCGTCGGCGTCGCGTAGCGATAGTGGCGAATCGCTTGAGCACGCGCTTTCTTGAAATTCATCTTTGCGCTGTCTGCGGCGTAATCGCCGAAGATCAGGTGCTCGGCTGTATTGGCGTCGAACTTCACGGCGTTGTGCCAGGCATGCCATTCGTTGCGGGGCCACGCCACCGTCTGGCCAGCCTGGGTGGCGGGGTTTTTTTCAGGATAGTGAGTGCCCTGAAAGACGATAAGCTGCCAGGGGCCGAGATCCTGCAACGCCTCCAGTGCAAAACCGATAATCGGACTCACCAATTGGAACTCGGAAAAGTCCGCGTCTGTGAAGTCGGCGAAGACAGCACACTCGCGGAAATCCAGAGACAGTTCACTGAGGATCGTGCGGAACGTTTCCCCGAGCTGAGGATCTTCCAGGTCGCCGGATCGCACGCTTATCCCGAGCTTGAGCGTCTCGTCGGCGGGCAAAACACTCTTTACGGCGGCGATCAGTTCGGGGCCCAGCTTGTCTGCCGGCACGAAGGGAATCGCCCGGACGTGGAGCGACTTGGTGCGGGCGAAGATCGGAGGCAACCATGCTTCGCTCTGTGCAGCCCCGCATTCGGGAATGAGATAAGAGAAGTCGATGAATGCCCGCCGGCCTAGCCAGTGACCGCTCAGGAGACCACCCACGTCCGGCACGCAACACTCGGAGTCGAAGAGCCGCTGCTGGGGCGTATCGCCACGATCGGCCGCTGGCGGGACGATAAAGCGGGGCAGGACGTGCCGCGCGACTCCGTCGTCAAGCTCCCTTACGCCAGCCAGTTCGCCAGCTTTTAGGCGCAATGCGGGGCAATACAGGACCTTCGAACCCTCATGCATTCAGAACCTCCGACTACTGTTGGAAAAACAGCTTACGAACCTGACCTGAACCAATCTTGTCTGAAAATATTGCGTAATTCTGCCGTTCCATCCGGATACGCCCAAAGACCACAGCGGGAGAGATGCCGAGGCGTTGTGCGAAGCGCTCGATGGTGTCGGCCGTCTTGGCAATACGCGCGGGCGAGCGCAACCAGAGCTCCTGCGGGATGAGCAGGCTACCGGCGAACTGGTCGGCTTCCGCCTCCATCTCGTCGACTTCCTGTGTTTCGATGTTGTCAAAAAAGCCAGCAGCTAGGCCTGTTCGATAGTGGAGGATCACGTGCGCTACCTCGTGCAACAGCGTGAACCAGAAGTTGTCCAGTGCGTCTCGGCGAAGCGTCAGGCCGATCACCGGAATGTCATCGACCAGAAACGCCGCCCCGTCGACCTTCATGCCTGGAACGTGGCGCTCGACGACGACCACGATGCCGTGAGCCAGCAGCAGGTCTCGGGCAAGAAGCGGACCGTCCTCGATTGCGCTCAAGCCGGGAAGGTCTTTTAACCATGACATGTCGAGGGGGCGGTATTTGAGCTTCCGGGAGTCGATAGTCGCTTTGGCCCGACGTGTGACCTGTGCCTTCCAGCAAAGCAGCGACCAGTCATCGGCGTGGTGCTCGACAACTAGGCCGGTTCGGAACAGCGAGGGCTTTCCATGGCTTCCCACGTGCTCTGCGACATAGCGCACCAATTGACTCAGGGCGTTCTCATCGGAGTCGGTGTTTTCCAGCCAGCCATTCTCCCGCGCATGTTTCAACACCTTCTGAGCCTGTTCGGCAGAAACATCCAGCGAAGGCAGTGACATCCAGGGTGCGGTAGCATCGGGACAGATATCGGCGGAAAGATTCAGTTTGAGAGCCCTGGCCACACGGACGAAGCCGGCCAGGCTGATGGAGCGGTAGCGATCCGCTTCGTAGCGCTGGATGGCCTGTTCGCGTAGGCCAATCTGCCGCGCGAGATCCTTTTGGGACCAGCCCTTGGCAATCCGGGCCACAATAAGCATCTCGCCCAAATCGTTTTGAGCCCGCGCCTTAAGGAGCGCCAGATTGCCACGTTTAGCTTCCAGGTAAGCATCCAGCATCGCCGTGAGCTCTGCACGCTCCGCGGTCAAGGCGCGCTGGACACCCGCCATCACCTCTGGGGGGAGGCCGCTGACCACCGACTTGAGGACTTGCTCGGACGAGGTCGCGCGCGACATCTCCTCGATGAGCCCCGTGACTTCCCGGGCATGGCGGTCGTTGGTGATAAGAGCTTGCGAAGACATGCAGGGATTTTACCCAACAAATTTGTTGGGTGCAATCGTGCCTCGCTCGTTGCATCTGGCAGAGGACGACGAACATCGCCACGCTCGGCGAGCGCAAGTGGTCGAATTCTCGCCGCGCGGGAATCAGGAGTAAATCTGCCTATGGGTTCGAAACGCTGTTGCGCGGTGATGATATATGCGGTGGAACTACCGCATACGAACCCGTAAAAGCCAATGTCCACTGGGTTTAAGAATGCTTGGCGTGGCAGGCTCGATTGAAAAACCAGTGATCTTGGGCTTGGGCTGAAGCGCCGCCGCGGTCCACTTTTCCGGCGTACGCTGCGGTGCTGTCGGAGCGCTTTACGGAAACCGCTGGGCCACGCGACGTACTTCGACAATGTCGATGAAGCAGTCCACATCGTGGCACCCTAAGGCCGATTCACTACTTCGACGGTATCAGGTGACGGTATCGGTCTCTAGGGGCAATTTGCCCTTCGCGATACCGTCATTTACGATAGCGGGAAGTGTTTTGTCGGTGCAGTTAGGTTCGACGCATGGGTTTATCGGTCGATGCGTGGACGCTGACAGACCGTCTTGGACAGATGGGCCGCGCTGAGAGAGTATTTCGGCTCGATATGGCTTCCATACTGTAAGCCGCCAGAGCAGGGCGTGTGACCGTACGCTTTACGGTATCATCTGTGTACGGATCGTCCCAACCCCCCGCCGACGTTGGCCCCAAGGCCCCGATTTAGAATCGAGTGGGAGTAGTCCCTGTTTGGGTGCGTTGTGTGGCAATGACAGGAACCGACAGGCAGTAACGACACCTAAGCCCGCAATATGCGGGCTTTTTTCATGTTTTCGATTCACTACGCGAATCATAAATAAGCCTGCCGGTTTTCATCAAAACCCGCCTGCAAGCAACAACTTTCATGGGATGGCGGACGGTATCGAAATTCTGGCCTCTCGATTTCGCGTCGATACCATCCGTTGGTGATGCGACCGCAAGTGTGAATTGAATTGCTGCAAGCCTTGAGCGGTGGACGATACGGAGTTTTCAGTTATTGCCGCAGGCGTGGGCAAACCAACGCTGGATTGTAAGATGCCAATCGAAGATTTTTTGGATCAAGCTCTCGGTAGTCTTGAACAGTTCTATATTTTCAAACAAGCCCAGTGCAGTGGCTCATGATCATACGATTTCATTCAAGGTCATTTCCGTCAGTGTCCGCGTCGCGCTCAGCGGTTCTGTGGACAATCATGAAAAATGCCATCTTCGTGGTACATTAAAGGCTATAACGTATCATGAAGGTAGCAAAATGCCGACTCCCCATGCGCCGTCTGCCGGCGTCCGTAGGGCACTGCGCAAATTGGGTGCCGATATTCACGACGCACGTCGTCGCCGCCGGCTGACCATGGCGGTCATCGCCGAGCGGGCCTTCACGTCGAGAGCGACTTTGCAGCGCGTCGAGGCGGGGGATCCCGGCGTGAGTATGGGCATTTATGCCGCCGTGCTGCTGGCGCTCGGACTTTTGAGCAGACTGCAGGACGTTGCTGACGCTGCCCACGATCCGGTGGGGCAGTCGCTTGCAGCCGCGGCGTTGCCTCAACGTGTCCGGTTGCTCCGCGGTAAAGGGAAGGGCGACCATGGCTGATGTGGAAGTACATATCGATCTCGACGGCACGCCACGTCCAGTTGGGCTACTCAGACGCCATGCATCGCGACGGGAAGAAACGGTCACGTTCGAATATGACGAGACCTGGCTGGACCACGACGAGCGCTTTTCGATCGAGCCGGCGCTGGCGTTGACACGCGGCGTCTTCCCACCACCGCCAGATCAATCCATCTTTGGTTCGATCGGCGACTCGGCGCCGGATACCTGGGGACGCCGCCTCATGCAGCGCGCGGAGCGTCGGCAAGCCGAACGGGAAGGACGGCGCGTCTGCACGCTTGGTGAGCTGGATTATTTGCTGGGCGTAGCGGATGAAACGCGCCTGGGCGCGCTGCGATTCCGCTGGAGCGGAGAAGACGAATTCCAGGCGCCCGTGCCCGCCGGTGTCCCCGCGCTGATCGAATTGGGGCGGCTGCTTCAAATCACCGAGCGCATCCTGCGGGACGAGGAAACCGATGAGGATCTGCAACTGATCTTCGCTCCTGGATCGTCACTTGGTGGCGCGCGTCCGAAGGCATCGGTCATCGACCAGCACGGGCATTTGTCGATTGCCAAATTCCCGAAGGAGACCGACGAATACAGCATCGAGGCCTGGGAGGAAGTCGCCCTGCGCCTGGCTGAACGCACCGGCATTTCCACCCCGCGTCACGAACTGCTTCAGGTAGCGGGTAAGCCTGTGCTGTTGTCGCGTCGCTTCGATCGCGCGGGGAGCATTCGCATTCCTTTTCTCTCGGCCATGTCGATGACGGGATCGCGAGACGGCCAACGCGGCAGCTACCCCGAACTGGTTGATGCACTGACACAACATGGTGCGAAGGCACGGGCCGATGCTGCACAGTTGTATCGCCGCGTGACATTCAACGTGCTGGTTTCCAATGTCGATGACCATTTGCGCAACCACGGTTTCCTCTGGACCGGTCGCGATGGCTGGGTGTTGTCACCGGCCTATGACCTCAATCCGACGCCAACCGACGTCAAGGCGCGCATCCTGACGACTAACATCGATCTCGACGAGGGAACGTGTTCGGTCAAGCTCCTTGAGAATGCGGCGGAGTTTTTCGGTTTGTCCATGAAACAGGCTCGCGCCACGATCCGGGAGGTGGCTGGCGTGACCCGGACATGGCAGGCGGTTGCTCAGGAAGTCGGTTGCAGGCGCGCAGAGATCGCACGCATGGCAAGCGCCTTCGAGCACGACGATCTTGGTGCGGCATTGCAGTTGTGACGGTATCGAGGGTCGCTTTCGAACGAGCCTGACGGCATCAATGACGGTATCGCGCTCACAAATCGTTCTGAGACGGCCAGTGTTCGCGATTTTTCAAACAAGGCGGGCTCTGATCCGCCGATGCGTTCCGACGACAACCGTCACCTGCCGGGCAGGATTTTCGATACCGCTGATGGTATCGACGCCACATGACCAGGCGGAAACGCCGTCCCCAAAAGGCTCCAGCCACTCGATTGACAATCGAGTGGAATGGGCGATAAAAAAATTCAAATAAAATCAATGACTTACGATTGACGCCGAAAACTTTCTTTGCCATCCTTCTCGTTGTAAGTCATTGATATAGAAACGAATTTTCCACGATTCCGGAGGCGGTGAGCCGAGTGTGCGCCGCACATTGACGGTAAAGCGGATGTTTGGAGGTGGCGTCCAGCCCTGGCCCACTGGTCGGCCGTTGTCGTGAAATTCGAAAAGCGGCGCGATGACGTCTGCCTCTGTCACCACGGCAGCTTGTGTGAGCGCTGCCTTCAACTAAGGGTCTTTGCACGCCGCCGTCAGTACTGAATCGATCATGTCATAAAGGGATTCTTCACCAGACAACGGCGGGGTCATCTTCATCACGCCCGGCAACTCGTCGAAGAATTTCTCGGGAACCACCCATTTGACCTCGCTTTTGCCGCCCGCATCGGGCGCGGGGAAGGAAGGTGTGTTCTTCCAGTTCGTGGTCTGCATCTTTCCTGTGAACGGGTTCAACGGATACACCGTGATTTGCCGGAGCAAGGGCTGAATTACCGCCCCGTCCTCGGGCGTGTCGTCCTGGAAGACTCGCGGGGTCAGCATCGAGATGTGATCAGGTGGCGAGGCTGGCACGACACCGTCTACTCTTCCGGGTTCAGGCAAATCCTTCATCCCCAGCGACCGGTTGAAATTATTGACGAGCGGCCAGCCTCAGATATACGCGACGCGCCCGACGGCGGCCACGTATTCCTTCGTCATGACTGTTCCGGGTGGTGTACCCGTTACCTCCGACGCCGTCCGCAGTGCCGGAACCTGTTGCGCATGGATGATCAGAGCCCGTGATTGCAAGGGCAATCGCCATGGTGATGCGGTCACGTTTCAGCATCGAGTCCACTCCTTATCGTTAGCAATCTGCGGAAATGGGTTATTTGAGCGTCTCGCTAGCCGGCAGCTTCTACGTTTTGCTGAAATCGCCGGAATTCGTTTTCGAAATATCCTTCGGTATGCAAACATTGATCGACCGGAATCCATCGACAGGAACGTCCTTTAACTTCAGCACGTAACTCGTCCGCTCTGCAGCTGCCTGGCTCGGTTCCGACAGCGTCTCACTCATGGCGAATACGTTTTTTTGTGAACCGAAGAAGCGCGTCGTGAACTCCCGTGATTTGCCAGCCCGAGTCAGAAGTCCATCTGGCTTCCTGGCAGCAGGATTCCCGATATAAGCGACCGTGCTGAAATCGTATTCGTCCAGTCCACGCTCACTGAGCGGTAATCTTCACAAGGTCAGGTAGAGCCCATGTTTTGTCGAAAAGAGGCTGCGTTGGACCGTACAGCCGGAACAGCAATTCAAACCGTTCCCCTGTCCTGGTCGGTACCCAGTTTTTTTCGTGTCCAGCCGGAGATTCCGGTCCAAAGTAGACATCGACAGAACCGTCAGGATTCTTTTCCATATCCGCCGCCTGCGACGAACGGCTGGCACGCGGCAAGTCCTTGATCAGCGCATGCGTCGCACGGCTGTAGGCCGTGGCTGACCAGTACTGGCGCATGGGCGCGTTGGGCGGTACGGTCAGTCGATAGCGCTGGCCACCGTCAAGAGCATCTCCGTTCCTGTCCTGCCATGACATCAGATAGAACTGGCCCGCCCCAAGGCGTTTGATGCCGACATAGCCCATCGAATAGACGATCGCGCGCGCATCGACGGGGTAGATATTCTGCGCTGTATAGCCTTTCGAAGCGTCTTGCACCAATTCCGACGCTGCGGGAACGACCCAATGCGTATTGGGGAAATACGGCGGGTAGGCTCGCTCCGATCGATGTTCGATCCATTCGTGGGCCTCGCGAGCACCCTCGTTGAGTTTCTCGACGCTGTTGGCGTCGGGCGCGAACGGTTTTCCCTTCTCGATGCCGATTGACTTGAGCTGGTCGATCATGACCTTGTCCCGCTCGAGCCATGGTTCGCGCTGAACAATACGGTCGAGGGACTGGAAATAGCGGACGTCGTAGGGAATGGTCGAATCAAACAGGACATCCGCGGCGTCCACAAACCGGGTCGGTGAGGACGTGCTCGCGAATGCATACAGTTTGAGCCGCTTGCCATAGGCGACGGCTTTCGCAACATCGGTGTCACTGTGGCTACGCAGGGTGGAGCGGATCAATGCATAGCCACTGTAGGTCGGCGAGCGGAGCACGATGTATCCGGCTGGAATGCGGCCGTGCCAGGCGGGAGGCAGTATCAGGTACTTGCCGCCCGCACCCTTGTCCGCCCCGGAAGGGCCGGCATCCTCGAGAGGCATCTGCCAGAGATCGTCGATGTTGCCGGTGATCGAGCCGTCCTGGCCAGCCGGCGGGACTTCGAGCACGACCGGGCCTTGCTTCGTATTGAAGAAAGGCATGAAGTAAATCGCGTCTGGATTAGGAGTAAGAGTCTGGTTGTGCCAGTCCACCGGGCGCGACCAGTAGACAATTTCGTTTTCCTTTGCGCCCGCCTTAAGAGCGGCCTGCAACATGAGGTCGGTATTGACCGCGGGCATGCCCCAGACGACAGCTTGCACGGCGCGCCCGATCGCGACACGATCCTGAACGGATTGTGTTTCGCCCCTGGCCGCCATGAAATTGCAGGTTAGCAGCAGTGGTAAAAGAATCGACTTTTTCATCAACGCCCTCGTTTTCAGGCGAGGCCAGGCGACTGCGAACGGAACAGCTGGTATCCGCCGTGCCGGGCCAACGCATCGTTTCCGCTCGTGAACTCCGGTCGCCGTGCCTGAAGCGAGGCTGCAAGGCCAGGTCGTCCTGACCGGGGTTTCAAATACACGATCTATCGACCTTCGAGATGCTGCTAGCGACCGTACCGGCAACCGGGCCACGAAGTCAAGCGAAGCCCATGCCCAGCGCGTTCTCCTTTAATCGTATTCAGGTGCCGGCCATCTCCCTGCTGATGCCTGCGGGGCACGAAATACTGCGTGCTCACACAGCAGTCACCCCGCCATCCACGGCCAGCACCTGGCCGGTGATGTGTTTGCCGGCATCGCTCGAAAACAGCACCGCTGCACCCTTCAGGTCGTCATCGTCTCCGAGCCTGCCGAGCGGCACGCCCGAGCACATCTGGTCGAGGCCAATACGATCGAGCGACCCCTGGGTCATTTTCGACGGGAAAAAGCCGGGCGCGAGCGCGTTGACAGTAATGCCATATCGCCCCCATTCGCCCGCCAGCGTGCGTGTGAAATTGACGACCGCGCCCTTCGATGTGTTGTAGGCGATCGTCTCCATGGTGCCCGGCGCGTTGCCGAACAAGCCTGCGATCGACGCCACGTTAAGGATTCGACCATAGCGACGCGGGATCATCGAGTGTTTGCCGATGCGTTGCGTCAGCAGGAAGAGTCCGCGAACATTCAGGTTCATGACCTTGTCCCACGCGGCGAGGGGATAATCCTCGGCAGCCGCGCCCCACGTGGCTCCCGCGTTGTTCACGAGAATGTCGACATGTCCAAGTTTTGTGACGGCCTCGTCAGCAAGGCGCTCGATGTCGTCTTCGCGTGCACCATCTGCTGCGATCCAGTCCGCTGTGATTCCGCGCGCGTGGAGATGGGCCTGCGCGGCCCGCAGTTCATCGGATTTGCGCGCGGACAGTATTAACCGCGCCCCCTGTTCGCCCAACGCCTCTGCGATTTGCAGGCCGAGGCCGCGGGAACCTCCCGTGACAAGCGCCGTCTTGCCTTCGAGGCTGAAGAGTTGCTGAGTGGTTCGCATAGGAATGGGTGGTGATTGCTAACGTTTGGTGTGTGCGCCTGGAACCAGGCATCCTGCATGTCAAGCGTGGTCCGGTCAAGCGATGCGAGCAGGCTGAGTTGCGGCGCGACGCGCGGCAACTCCCAGCGGTAGAAGTATTGGGCAGCGGCGAGTTTGCCGCGATAGAACGCGACGTCTTCGCTGCTGCCCGCGGCGCCAGGCGCGGCATGTGCGGTCAGCGCCTGTTCGAGCCATATCCATGCCATCACGATGTGACCGAACGCCTCGAGATAGATCGACGCGTTGGCAAGCGCGGCGGCGGAATCGCGTGCCATTCCTAACAGATGCGTCACGTGCAGGAGTTGGGCAACGGTTTCATCGAGTGTCTGGGCATGACTGACGAGTGCTGTATCGCCAGTCGCCGCGGCGTGTGCCGCGCATGCCTTCATTCGGTCGACAAGTGCCTGTAGCGCGGCGCCGTCGTCCATCGTCACCTTGCGGCCGAGCAGATCCAGCGCCTGGATGCCGTGCGTGCCTTCGTGAATCGGATTCAGCCGGTTGTCGCGATAGAACTGCTCAACGTTGTATTCGCGGGTGTAGCCGTAACCACCATGAACCTGGATCGCGAGGTTGTTCGCTTCGAGGCACCATTGTGAGGGCCAGCTCTTTGCGACCGGCGTCAGGATGTCGAGCAGCAGCGAGAGGTGTTGGGCCGTCTGCGAATGGTCCGCCGCCTGCGAGGCACGTGCTTCATCTACCAGCTTCGCGCAGTACAGGTTCAGTGCGAGGCCGCCTTCCGCGTAGCTCTTCTGCGCGAGCAGCATGCGCCGGATGTCCGCATGTTCGACGAGCTTGACCTGCGGGTTCGCCGGGTTCTTGCCGGTGCCTCTCGGCGCTCGTCCTTGCCGGCGGTTGCGTGCATAGTCGAGCGCATGCAGATAACCCGTGTAGCCGAGCACCGCCGCGCCGAGCCCGACACCGATGCGCGCCTCGTTCATCATGTGGAACATGCAGGCGAGCCCCGCGCCAGGCTCGCCGATCAGATAGCCAATTGCACCTGCCTTGTCGCCGGGTCGATATTTGACGCCTTCGCCGAAATTTAGCAGGCAATTCGTGGTGCCGCGATAGCCCATCTTGTGATTCAATCCGGCGAGCACGACGTCGTTATGCTCGCCCTGCGAACCGTCATCGCCGACCAGATATTTGGGCACGATGAAAAGCGAAATTCCCTTTACGCCCGGAGTCAGCTTACCGTCCGGTCCGGGAATCTTTGCGAGCACGAGGTGCACGATGTTATCGGACAGCTGATGCTCGCCGCCCGAAATCCACATCTTGTTTCCGCGTAACCGGTACTGTGCACCGAATGGAGAGTCGCCCTCGTACTCGGCGCGCGTCGTGATGTCCGACAGCGACGAACCCGCTTGTGGTTCCGACAGGCACATCGTGCCGAAGTAACGTCCTTCCAGTTCGGGCCGCACGAATGTGTCGATCTGCCTCGGTGTGCCGTAGGTCAGCAGCAGGTTGGCATTCCCGATCGTGAGGAATGGATAGGCCGCCGTGCCGATGTTCGCGCCGATGAAGTAGGCAAACCCCGCTTTCTCGACCACCATCGGCAACTGCATGCCGCCAAGTTCGTAGTCCTGTCCGGCCGCCATCAGGCCGGCTTCGCTGAAGGCCGCAAGCGCCATCTTCACTTCGGGTATGACATGTACAGTCTCACCGTCGAAGTGCGGTTCGTTTTGATCGTTCTTCTTGTTGCGCGTGGCAAAGAGATCCGTGGCGATCTTCTCGCAGGTGTCGAGCGCGGCGTCGAACGTTTCGCGTGAATGGTCGACATAGCGCGGAATCGACGTCAGTTGCTCCACGTCCAGCCACTCGTAGAGCAGAAAATTCAGGTCGCGGCGGGAGAGAATCAACGACATGGCAACGTCCTTTTCAAAGCATCTTGCTGAGGTCGGGCAGTGCCCACGACTTGTCGAAAACCGCCGGTTCCGGTCCATAGAAACGGAAACCGGTGAACCACAGCTTGCCCGGCATGGTGTAGATCCAGTTACTCGCCTTGCCAGAAGGGGGCGTGGGCCCAAAGTAGAGATCGACCGAGCCGTCGGCGTTGCGTTGGAGCGCATTGTCGAGGGAATCGATGCCGACATGAGGAGCCTTCGGGAAGAACGCGCACGTGTCGTTGTCATACACGTTGACAGCCCAGAACTCTCTCGCAGGGACGTTGGGCGGCACATGCAGACGGTAGTGCGCCGACCCGTCGAGCGGTTCGCCTTGTCCATCGTGCCAGCTTGTCAGATAAAACGACGCTTTGCCGAATTTTTGCGGCGGTGCATAGCCCAGAAAGTAGACCGCGCCGCGCATGCCTGTGTCGAGGTGCTGCCCGTCCTCGAAAGTAAAGTGGGTCTTGACGCCCAGCCTGACGGGCGCACTGGTGCCCCATTGCGATCCTGGCCACCACGATTGCGTTCCGGCCAGCAAGGTCCTGCGGAAGCTGTCGTGCGCCTGTGCGGCGGCACCGCGCAGCAATGCGCGCGTCGCCGCATCCGGGGCAAAGGGCCTGGCTGCGTCGATGCCGAGCGCGCGTAGGCTGCCATACATGTCAGCATCGCGCGGCAGCGACGGCTCCTCGCTCACCATACGCGCTAGCCGCGCGAAGTAAGTATCGTCAAAGCGGACAATGCCGTCGAACAGCTTGCCTTCCATGTCGATGAAACGCTGCCCGGCGGCGCCGGTCGCGTCGGACTGGGCGGCCACCCGCAACGCCCTGATATAGGCATTGGCCTTGTCGAGGTCGGCGCCTGATCTCGTTCTGGGGGTCACCCTGATCAGCGCGTAACCGTTGTTGGTCGCCGAGCGCACCGGAATGTAGCCTTCGGGCAGCTGGCCGTTGAAGCCAGGCGGCAGAAGCAGGTAACGTCCGCCCTTGCCGTGGTCTTCGCCGTCATGCCCTACATCTGCCAACGGCACCTGCCAGGCGTCCAGCAGGCTGCCGAACGCGCCGACGCCGTCCTCGGCGGGAATGTCCACGACCACGGGGCCGTCTTTCAGGTTGTAGTTGAAGTAGACGTAAAGCGATGTCGAATTGGGCGTCGTAGTCTGGTTCTTCCAGTCTGCGGGGCGTGACCAGTAGACGATATCGTTATAGCGCGCCCCGGCGTCGCGAAAGTACGCCTCGCGCATCGCGTCGACGCTGACGATCGGCATGCCCCAGACGGCGGCATCGAACGCCTGCATGCGCAAGTCGCCCACGGCGGACACGGCCGGCGCGGCAGCAGACTCATGCGCGGCGGCGGTCTGTGCGATAGCGGGTTCGAACGTGAGGCTGGCAACGATGAGCGCGCAGGCAAAATGCAGGGCTTTGACAGTCGGAAACATGAATGACTCGGGGATCTGGATCAGACAGGGTTGAAAATCCATCGGGCTTGTTTGACGGACGGTCGTTTATTGCGCCGCCTGTCGAAGCGGCTGCGCCTCGGGAAATTTCCACTGGCCGTCAAGTACCTGGGCTCGAGGCCGGTATAGACGAACCATGTAGTTCCATCCCGGCATGACCGGCAGGCAATTCGGCACGTTCGCCTCGCAGCCGCCGAACTGAACCGTCACAGCACCGCCAGCGTCCTTCTTCGCCACGATGTTGTTGAGCGTATAGGCGCCTTGCGGGTTGGGTTCGAAGAAGCCATCCCGGTTGTACACACTGATCGACCAGAAACCGTCCACTGGGACGTTCGCCACGCTCAGCCGATAGATCGTGGTGCCGTCGTTCTGGCGTGGCGTGACGTTCAGGTACGTCGCATCCTGCGGCGGGTTGCCGCCCATCGCGATGGCAGCGCCGATCAGGTGGCGCACTGGCGAGACCGTGTCAGGCATGCCGAACGCACCGTTCAGGTCGGGAAGCGTTTTGCCCAGTGTGACGAGCGCCTCGCGTACGCGCTTCTGGCTGACCTTGTCCCATTCCGTCACTTTGAAATTACCCGGCGAGGCCTGCCGCGATGTAATGCCGTCCTGCAACGCGTGGGCCGCCTTCATATCGGCCGGGTCCTGCACGTTCGCGAGAGTGCGCACACCAATCATCACGTAGCGCGTGCCGACCTGCTCGCGTGTGAACGTATAGGGTCCGTTGCCGTAGGCAACCATCGGCAGGTACTCGTCCTCGCTAATGGCGGCAATCGAACGGAAACGTCCACCCGCGTCGGGCAGGGTGACGGTGACGGGGCCAGCGTCGAGATCGAAAATGCCTACCGAATACAGGGTGTCGCGGTTCGCCCGCACGACGGCTTGCCGCTCGACCGGCATGAGGTCGCGATAGTGAACGATTTTGCCGAACGCGCCTCGCGCTGCTTGCGCCGAGAAATACATGTCGGATTCGGCGCGCACGAAATTGTCGACCGTAACCGCAACCGGAATGCCATGCGGCGCGGGTGCGTCGGCCTGAACCGTGGACGGGAGAAAGGCGGCTGCCGCGGCTGCGGACACCACGGTGCATAACACGCGCAAATACGGTTTCATCGCTTCTCCCAGATTTGCTCTGATGTTGAACAAGACAGTCTGGTGAAGAGTCTAGAGCGTGCCCCTGGCAGGCCGCCCCTGTCTTTTCGGGTGGGTAGGGGCCTTATCTGGTCCGATCACCGGGCACGCGCGATGGATGGCGATCACTGGCGACTCCCGCATGGCGCTTCGCCATGCGGGCCACAGGCGGCACGGCAGGCTCATACCGCCCGATACCAGGCAACCCCGTCGTGGCTCTCGTGAACCTCGGCAAGCCCGCGGTTCACGAGGTAGTTCAGATGCGCGATGCTTTCCCCCGTGGCGAGGCCGTAGGTGGATGCGTCGCTGGATTCGATCGCGCGGCCAAAGAGCGTGCTGAACGTATCGACTGCGCGTTGCGGTTCGCGTAACGCCACGTGCAACCGTTCGAGCGCGAGCTGTTGTTTTGCCGCAAGTTGGGTGAGCCGCACGTGCAGGCCGACGAACGGCTCGTTGTGGGCAGGCAGCACGAGCACGTCCTCGGGCACGCGCCTGCCGATCGCGTCGAGCGACGCGAGCCACTCCGCGAGCGGATCGGCGTCGGGCTCGCTGGGCAGCACGGAAACATTGGACGATATGCGCGGTAGCACCTGGTCGCCCGAGACAAAAAGTTTGAGTGACGGGCAGTACAGACACGCGTGCTCGGGCGTGTGTCCCGCGCCGACGACCACTTCCCAGCTGCGCCCGCCGATCTCAATCACTTCGCGGTCGCGGATGCGCCGGTAGCTGGCCGGCAGTGGGTAGATAAGACGACCAAAGGTGCCGAAGCGTCGCCGGTAGGTTTCGAGCGTGGCGTCGTCCCAGCCGGCGCGACGGTAGAACGCGATGGCATCGTCCGGGGCCGGGTGCCCCGTGTCCGCTGCCAGCATGCGGCACTGCAGGTATTCGGTCCGCGTCATCCACAGGCGGCGGCGCTGATTGCGCGTGAGCCAGCCCGCCATGCCGACGTGATCCGGATGCAGGTGAGTGACGATCACACGAGTCACGCCCCTGGCCAGTGGTCCTTCCAGCAGCGCGCGCCATGCCTCGACGTTGTCGTCGTTGCCAAGGCCGGTGTCGATCAACGCGTGACCGTCGGCCTCCTCCACAGCCCAGACGTTGATGTGTCCGAGCGAAACAGGTAAGGCAAGACTCATCCAGCGCACGCCCGGCGCGATTTCTCGTGCTTCGCCGCGCGCGGGTGGCGTGCCGAAAGGGTAGGTGAGCCTGCCGTTAGCGTTCTGGGGATTCGCGTCAGTCATGGCTGCTGTTCCTCTTCGAATGGCTGAAATTGCGCATGCTCGACTTTGTATCGCAGTTTCTCCACGCGGTCTCCCCGCCGCTTTGGGAGGGACGCGAGCGCGGCACTCGCGACACCCTGTCCATGGGGCGGCGTGAGCGCTGCTCGTTTTCCTCTTCCATTCATGGGGGGCATGCCAGTGCATCGTCGGCGGCGGGAAGGATGCAGATTCGAGGCCTCCCAATTGGGGAGGGGCTTTCCTTGACCCGCTGCCTTAGTCTTGATGTGTGCCGCCTTCCCTACGAGCGGGCACCGCAAGTCTGTTTTGCCGTCGGGATGCCGTTATCACGGTACGCACAACGGGATTCGAGCCAGTCGGCGCGGAAGGAGGCAGTGCATTGATCGGGAAATGGATGCCGGCCCCGATGCGGGCACCACGTCGCCAGTTACGGCTTGACAGGCGTTTTTGTTCAGTCGTGCCGGAGTTGGCCGGCGCTGTTTGAGCGTGGCGAATCTGATTGGGCGTGGAAATGCAGGTTAGTGGGAGAGGTTTATGAACACCCGGGAGAGAAGTCTGCGCAACCTCGTCGAGTCGTGGCTCGGTTCGGAGCGGACAGAGGATATTCGCGTCACACGTTATAGCCGTATCGGCCGCAAGGTGCGGCGCCATGTATGCGTGGAGGCGGTTCGCGAGAGCGGCACGCTAACCATCGTGTTCTTTCGCCATGACGATGGTTCGTGGTGCGTATTTCCTCCCGCCCCGCGGACCCCTGTAATGGGCGCCGCGCTTCACACGTATGCTTTCTTGCGAGGAACGCCAGAGATCGCTTGCCGATCATGAGGCGCTGTACCTCCGCACCCTGATGGTCCGCATCGAACAGACGCTGTTGGGCGGCAATGTCCCATGGACGCCGCATCACCCGCATTCGGATCACGAGATGCTCGAGCCCGCGTCGCAGTGCAAGCCGATCACCTATCCGGAACCGGGCGGTATCTGCATGAGGTCTTCGTTTTCCGTCGTTTGACGAAACGATCAAATCGGCATTCGAGACCGCGTGGCAGTCACGCGCGGTTTCTGGAGGAGTGGCATGCGTTGCATGATAAATAGTATTGGCGGAGTAGCTCTGTTGCTCGCCACGCAGAGCGCGTGGTCTCAATCGACGCTGACGTTGTACGGTGTGGCCGACGTTTTCCTGCAATATCAGGGCAACGGCTCGACGCACTCGATTGCCGGGCGAAGCGGCGGCAACAGTGGGTCGAGCTTCGGCCTGAAAGGCGAAGAAGATCTGGGTAACGGTCTCAAGGCGAAGTTCACACTCGAGAGCGGATATAACATCAACAACGGGACGTCCTTCGTCGATAGTTCGTCTCTGTTCTATCGTCAGGCCTGGGCGGGACTGACGCATGCAGACTACGGCTCGCTGAGCTTCGGTCGCCAGTATCAACCGACCTTCTGGGCCATCTATTACACCGACCCGTTTCGGGGGGACGAAGCACTGTCGCCAGTTGCCGCCGCGGCGGTCGCCGTGGATCGCAGCACGCTTGCCACCCAGGCTGCATCTGGCCGAACCAGCAACTCGATCGAGTATCAGTCGCCCGTTGTGGGCGGGTTCAAGCTCTATACGATGTACGCGTTCGAATCGACAACCGCCCAGCCCGTCGCGCAGAGCGTTGGCAACCTGTTCGATGTCGCGGTGACCTATACCGGCGGTGCGCTGTTCGTCGGGCTCGCTTATCAGAACCAGCACGCAGGTTCGGAGGCTTTGCCAGGCTTGCCTGCCACGCTGAATCTGCTTGGCACGGAGCGGTTTACGGGGGCGATCGCCTATCGGCTCGGCATCGTGAATCTGCAGGCGAATTACACCTACAATCGCTCGAGAGATGCGGCTGCTGGCTCACTCGCGGCTCAACTGGGCGCCTCACACCCGTATAGCTTCGCAGAGGTCGGCGCGACGATCCAGGCGACTGTGGCGGACACTATCGGGATCGCCGGTATCGAGCGCAGCGCGCGCGGCGCGCACGACAGCGCCGAGGGCATTGAGGTTGGCATCGACCACACCATGTCGAAGCGCACGCAGATCTATGCGCGTTGCGGTTACATCAAGAACCACGGCAGTTCGACAGTGAGCTGGCCTGCCGCGTCCGTGACCGAACTGGGGTCCTCGCAACGTCTCGTGGCGCTGGGTCTGACGCATCGCTTTTGACCACACTTTGGGGCGCGGCAGCGTCTCCCTCCTGGCGAGGGAGAGACATGCGAGTGCACCACCCGTCGCTCAGGAGACGCGCCTCGGCTGGTCTGTCCAATACTTTTCCCGCACGCGCCTGCGCAGCACCTTGCCGACTGCGCTGACGGGAAGCATCTCGACGATCGAGACCGTCTTGGGCGCCTTGAAGCGGCCGAGTGTCTCCTTCACGTGCTCGATTAGCGCGTCCGGCGCGACCGACGCGCCGGCCTTCAGCACCACCTCGGCATGAACGGCCTCGCCCCATTTGTCGTGCGGCACGCCGACCACCGCCGACAGGGCGACGTCCGGATGCGCGTTCAACGAGGCTTCCACTTCGACGGCATAGACATTGAACCCGCCGGTGATGATCACGTCCTTCTTGCGATCGACGATGAAGAGATAGCCGGCCTCGTCGATGTAGCCGAGATCGCCGGACTTCCAGAAGCCATCGGAGAATTCGGCTGCCGTGCCTTCCGGGTTGTTGTAGTAGCCGCTGATCGTGCCGCGGCCGCGTAGCCAGATTTCCCCTGTGGCGCAGGGTGGAGCGTCGTTGCCAGCTTCATCGACGATGCGCATTTCGATGCCGGCCGTGGGACGGCCGGCAGAAGCGAGGCGGCCGGTTTCCGCGGCGGTGAGATGATCGGACGGCGTCAGCGTGCAGACGGCCTGCGCGCATTCGGTCGCGCCGTAAAGCTGGAAGAAGATGTTGCCGAAGCGTTGTTGCGCCTGCGCCAGCCTGGCGGGGCTCATCGGCGCGGCGCCGTAGTAGAGCGTGCGCAGGCTGGAGAGATCGTGCTGCGATGCTTCGGGCAGATCGAGCAGCCAGCTCACGAGGGTCGGCACCATCAGCGTCGTCGTGACATTTTCCGCTTCGACGTTGCGGCACCAGGCCTTGAGATCGGCGGCGTTCTGCGTCAGCGTGCAGCCGCCGCGAAAGAGCGTGGGCAGGAACGACAGACCGGAGCCGTGGCTGACGGGCGCGATGTGCAGATAACGCGTCCGGCTGTTCAGCGCGACGCTCTGCTGCTCGTCGGCGTACATCGTGTCGCGTGCGGCGAGCCAGTTGTCGATGGTGTACTGCGCGCACTTGCTCTTGCCCGTGGTGCCGCCGGTGAAGCGGTAGATCAGCATGTCCGAGCGCGTGTCGTTCTGGATGCCAGGATCGGCGTCGGACACGGCGTCCAGCAGATCCCAGAAGTATTGGGTGCCCTCGTGCGGCACCGGTGGCGGATCCATGCACACGATCGTCGCACCGTGCTCGCGCAGCATGTCGCCATAGCGCTCGAGCAGCGTTGTTTCGATAAAGACGGCTTTGGGCCGGATGAACCCGACTTGCCAGCGGTGCTCGTCGAATGCATCGCGGATATTGGTGTGAGTCAGGGCAGCTTCGCCCTTGAAGGCCGTCCAGGCGTGCAGCAGCGAAAGATTATCGTTTTCGAGAATACAGAGGGCGACGTCGCCGCGGCGCAGGTTCAAGCGGGTTCGCATCATGTTGGCGATGCGATTGGTCAGACGGTGCAGCTCGCGAAAGGTGTAGCGCCGGTTGCGCTCGATGTTGACCAGTGCTTCCTCGTTGGCGAACTGCGTCGCAACCTGGCCCATGACGCGCGCGAAATCCATCTTCATGGTGTCTCCATGGCATTTTTCTGGACGGGCCGCCGAGGCGGGCGGTGCGCCGGCGTTGGCCGCCAAGGCAATGTAGTGCCACGAACTTTCGCTTGACCCCTCCCGGGAAGAGAGGGCAGGTCCACTTTTCACTCCCTGACGCACCTGCGTCGCGCTGCTGTGTTTGGCCGGCCGGCGCCGACACCTTGTACGCCATCTCGCCCTGCATGCCGGCGAACGAGCATTGCCGGCTCCGGCTGCACCGGCCGCGGCAGGCGGCGAGCGAGCTTTGCTCCGTCCGGATGCTCGGCCCCTGCAAGAAAGGGAGGGGATGACACGACGCCCGCTTCCCTAAGATTGGCGGGCAAGCAGGAATCCGGAATCCGGGCATAGCACAGCACGCCGCCGAGACGAGGGCGCTGCATCACATCAGAGAGCAGGAAAGCATGGATTTCGATCTGACCTCGGAACAACGCATGTTGCAGGACAGCGTCCGCCGCTTCGTCGACAGGACGTACAGCTTCGAGGCGCGCGCCACGTTGCTGAAAAATGGAAAAAACGGCAGCGCAGCCAACTGGGAGGCGTTCGCGGACAACGGCTGGTTGATGGCGGCCATTCCCGAGGAGTACGGCGGGATCGGCGGCACACTGCTGGACACCGCGATCATCGCGCAGGAGATGGGTCGTGGACTCGTGGTCGAGCCTTATCTGGGCTGCGCGGTCCTCGCGACGCAGACGATCGTGGCCGGCGGCACGCAGGTACAGCGGCAACGCCTGCTTCCACAGCTTGCCGACGGGAACCTGCGTATCGCGCTCGCCTGCAGCGAACCGGCATCACGAGGCATGCCGGAGCCGGTGTCCCTCGTCGCCGGGTGCAGCGGCACCGGTTACATCCTGAGCGGACGCAAATCGCTGGTGCTAGGCGCGAGCGGGGCAGAGGTCTTCATTGTTTCCGCGCAAATTCCCGATGCGGAGGGCGTCACGCTGCTGCTCGTCGACGCCAACGCCCCTGGCTTGACCCGCCAGCCCTTGCCGCTGCACGACGGCACCTGGGTCGAGGAATTGACCTTCGACGGCGTGCGAGTGGATACAGACGCGGTAATGGGCGAGCCGGGTCAAGGGCTGCCCGCACTGCAATCCGGCCTCGCGGCCGGCACCGTCGCGCTTTGTGCGGAACTGATCGGCGTGATGGAAAAGACGATCGAGACCACTGCTGAATATCTGAAGACCCGCCAGCAGTTCGGTGTGCCGATTGGAAGCTTCCAGGCCTTGCAGCATCGCATGGCCGATATGGCCGCCGAGATGGAGGTCGCCCGTTCGATGCTGCATGTGGCGCTGGCGTCAATGGCCAACGACGACGCACCGACGCGCAAACGGCGGATCTCAGCGGCCAAGATGCTGATCGGCCGTGCGGCGAAGTTCGTGTGCGGCCAAGGCATCCAGTTGCACGGCGGCATCGGCATGACCGAGGAGTACGCGGTCGGCCATTACTACAAGCGCGCCGTGGTGGCGGACCTCCTGCTGGGCAGCAGCGACCGCTGCGAAGCCGCCTGCGCACAGGCGCTGCAGACCGCCGCGCAAGCCTGGGCGGACTGATGCTCAGGGCCCACGCGGTTTCCCGTGACCTGCTCAACCTCCACCTTACGATGAGCGAGACAACATGAAAATTTACGAGACCTTGAGCGAGATGCAGTCGCTGGTCGGAGAAGTCGTCGGTATTAGCGACTGGACCCTCATCGAACAGCAACGCATCAACACGTTCGCCGACGCGACCGGCGATCACCAGTGGATCCACGTCGATCCCGAGCGCGCGGCCAAAGGCCCGTTCGGTGCACCCATCGCACACGGCTTTCTGACACTGAGCTTGCTGCCGGTTTTCCTGGAGAAAGCCTTTGCCATCCGCAGCGTCAAGATGGGCGTGAACTACGGACTGAACCGCGTGCGCTTCCTGAAGCCGGTGCCTGTGAACAGCCGCGTGCGCGGCCACTTCAAGCTGCTGGCTTTCGAGCCGATCACGCCTCGAGGGGCGCAGCTCACCTACGAAATGACGGTCGAACTGGAAGGCGGCGACAAGCCGGCCTGTGTGGCCGAGACGATCGTGCGTCTATTTGACTGAAACAAACAAGAGAGGAAGAGAATGAGCGAAGCATCCACCGTGCTCCTGAGCGAGCAGGAAGTCATGATCCGCGATGCGGCCCGCAAGGTAGCGCAGGAAGTCGTCGCCGCGACGGCCGCCGCGCGCGACCGCACCAGCGCCTGGCCGACCAGCGAGCTGAAGGCCGTGGGCGAACTGGGCTTTCTCGGCATGCACGTTCCCGAGGAATATGGCGGCTCGGGCGCGACCTTCCCGGAGTATTGCCTCGCCATCGAGGAATTCGCCGCCGCCGATGCCGGCTTCGCAACGATCCTGCACGTGCACAACGGCCTCGCCGGCGCGGTGGTTCATGGCGGCAACGAAGCGCAGAAGCGCAAGTACTTGCCGGACATGGCTTCGGGCAAGACGATTGTCGCGGGTCTGCTGACCGAGCCGCAAGCCGGCTCCGATACCGCCGCGTTCCGCACGACGGCGCGCCGCGAAGGCGACCACTACGTGTTGAACGGCAGCAAGCAGTTCATCTCGAACGGCAACGAGGCCGGCGTTGGACTCGCGCTCGCGGCCGTCACCGAGACGCCCGAAGGCACGAAGGGGCCGAGCCTCTTCATCGTCGATCCGCGCACGCCGGGATACAACGTGACCCGCATCGAGGAGAAACTGGGCCGGCGCTCCGCTCATGTCGCCGCGATCCAGCTCGACGATCACCGCGTGTCGACGGAAAACTTGCTGGGCGAGGAAGGGGGCGGCTACAAGCGCGTGATGGGCATGCTCTCCGAAGGGCGCATCGGTATCGCCGCGGTGGCTTGCGGCGTCGCGCGCGCCGCGCTGGAAGCCGCGGTGAAGTACGCGAGGGAGCGTGAAGCCTACGGCGCGCCGATCATCAAACTGCAAGGCGTTGCGTTCGATCTCGCTGACATGGCGACCCAGGTCGACGTGGCGTTCCAGTACATGCTGTTTGCAGCGCGACTGCAGGCCGCAGGTGTGCCCTGCGCGAAGGAAGCGTCGATGGCGAAGCTCTTTGCCAGCGAAATCGCGGAGAAGGTCTGTTCCGGCGCGATCCAGATTCATGGCGGCTACGGCTATCTGACCGACTTCCCGGTCGAGCGCTTCTACCGCGATGCGCGCGTGACCAGGATCTACGAAGGTACGAGCCACATCCAGAAGGTCATCATCGCGCGCAGCCTCGGCTCACGCTGAGCGGCGGCAGGTTGCCGACGACGGGGCGCGCTGATCAGGATCGTCCGGTTCATGAGGGGGCCAGTGGGTAAGCTGGCCCCTTCCTTTTTCGGAGCTACTTCAGCAGGCCGCGCTGGCGCGCCAGCGAAATGGCGTCATAGCGGCTCGACACACCCATCTTGGCCAGAATGTTTTTTACGTTCCACTTCACCGTGCCGAAGGTGATATTCAGCGTCAGCGCGATCCGTTTGTTCGACATTGCTTCCGAGATCAGCGTCAGGATTTCCAGTTCGCGCGGCGTCAGCGAAAACCGCTGAGGGTCGGTGTAGGCGCGAATGCCCGCGCCCGGCCTGGCTGCAGTGCCCGTTTGAGTACCCTGCACCGCGGCGGCACCCGGCGTCATTCGGGTCAGCAGGTCGTCGACATAGTGAGCCACCAGCGGCGGCAGGCTCGCGTTGTCACGCATCGCCGCCAGCAGATCGCCAATCTGGGCTTTAAGATCGAGCAGCGTGCGAATGAGCCCCAGCTTCGCGGCCAGGCTAACCGCCTCCGTGAGGCATCGGACCGTCTCGGCCTCCTGCTGCAGCGCGTGGTGCGCCACGGCGGCCAGCAGATTCGCACGCACCAGTAGCCGGTACTGCCCATGCGATTCTCCGAGGCGACGCACCTCGGCCAGCGCATTCAGCGCTTCGCCCGGATTGCTGTCCGCCATGGCGAGCTGCGCGCGCGCGGCTGCGGCGACGGCGGGAATTTCGACAAAGACGCCGGTTGCGTTCGCATATTGCTTGTGCAGACCATCGAGCCGGGTGGCCAGTTCCGATGCGCGGCGGCGCTCGCCGGTGGCGAGCAGCATGTTGACCTGTTCGCCCAGCATGTGGGCGGCAGCACGGTCGAGCCCCTGAAGGTGGAAGTGAGAGGCTTGTGCTTCGAGGAAGGCGAGCGCCGTTTCCGGCGCGTCCTGCAGGAAATCCAG
This sequence comes from Paraburkholderia sartisoli, assembly GCF_900107685.1. Classification (GTDB taxonomy): domain Bacteria; phylum Pseudomonadota; class Gammaproteobacteria; order Burkholderiales; family Burkholderiaceae; genus Paraburkholderia; species Paraburkholderia sartisoli. Next base: position 1,564,140 of record NZ_FNRQ01000001.1, read on the forward strand.
ACGTGCACGGCACAGCGAGGCGCGCGTCATCACGTCAGGCCAGGATGATTGCAGGATGCCGGTACGGTTGGCGAGCACCTCGCGCGCGTCGTCGACACGGTCCAGTTCGTAATAGGCGTCGGCCAGCGTCGCGGCGCACAGGTTGGCCGCTATCGAGCCGCGCCCGAACGCCGCTTCGGCGCGCGCGAGGATGCCGGCGCCCAGTCGCCCGGCTTCCGTGGCTTCCCCGGCGATGAGGTACGCCTGCGCGCGAATGCTCTCGAAGACCATCGCCATGTCGTTGTCACGGTCCTCCGGCGCAACGGGGTTCGCGTCGAGGAGCCGGTGCACATCGGCCTGACGTCCGACCGCGAGATACGCGGCGGCGAGACCCGCCAGACAGATGTAGCGCAACGACGGGTTTTCGATCGGCAAGCTGCAGGCAGGCGCCAGCAGTTCGATGACGCGCTGCATGTCGTCACGCTGCACGGCGATCGAAGAATCCGTGATGAAGAACTTCGAGGAAATCGCCGGGTTCTTCGCGGCGTCCGTGCGACGGATCTGTTCGAGCCAGCGTTCGGCCTTGTCGGGGCGGCCGGTGAGGGCGTAGGTCAGGCAGCCGAGATAGAAAAGGCCTGGATGAGCAAACAGTGTCTCCTGCGGCAGGCGGTCCAGCAGTTGCAACATGGGACTGATGTAGGTCATGTTCCACGTCGACCTGGCCGTGGCCTGCTCCATCGCGGCGGCGGCAAAGTCGAGATCGCCACCCATGCTCGCATGCCGCACCGATTCGACCAGCAGGTCCTGTTCCGCGAACCAGCGGCTCGCGCGGCGGTGCAGCGCTTCGATTACGTCCCGCCCCTGCTGTGCAAGCCGCTGGGCAAGGAATTCGCCAAACAGCGGGTGGAAGCGATACCACGGCGAACGGTCGTCCGAGTCGAAGCGATAGATCAGCAGGTTCTCATCCTCCGCGCGTTTGATCAGCCCGGCCGCAGCGGGATCTTCGGTAACGTAGCCGGCCAGTTCCGCGTTGAAGCGCCGGAACAGCGATACCTTTTCCATGAAGCTGACCAGCTCGGGCGGCAGATAGGCCACCACGTCCTCTGCGAGATAGGATTGCAGATCAGCCGACTTCCACAGCAGCGCGCGCAGATTCGCGCGCTTGGCCGGCCTGATGCGCAACATGGTGGCAATGGGCTGCAGGCTCGCCGGCCAACCGTTTGTCAGATCGTGGATCAGGCGCACTTCGTCCGCCGTCAGCTTCAGCGTGCCGAGGTTCTGCTCGAAAAAGGCACGCGTCTCGTCAAGATCGAACGGCAACTCGCCGAAGTCGATTTCGGATAACTGGCCCTGCATGCGCAGCCTCCCGAGGCTCAGCGGCGGCGTGGTGCGCGAAGCGATGACGATGTGCAGGTTGGCAGGACAGTGATCAAGCAGCTTTTGCATCAGCCGGTGCGCCGCGGGCGCTTCCACGTGCTGGTAGTCGTCGATCAGCAAATAGACCTCGCGATCGATCTCCTCCATCGCGCTGGTGACGACCGCCGCCACGGCGTCGATCGATTGTTCGCTGCCGGTGGCGTACGGCACGATGCTGTCGGACGGCATGCCGAGGCGCTGGAACGCCGCCAGCAGGTAGGTGCAGAAGGTCGAGAAGTCCCGGTCGCTGTGGCTGAACGAAAGCCAGGCGACGTCGATGCCGGTCTTGATCAGCGCGAGGCGCCATTGCGCGAGCAGGATCGTCTTGCCAAAGCCGGCGCCGCCCGTGATCAGCGTGGCGGAGCAGTACTTCGTCTCCTCCAGGCGGCCCAGCAGGTGCTGACGGGAAATGTGACGGGGGCCGAGGCGCGGCGGCGAGAACTTCGTTGCCACGAGGAGATTGTCGGAAGTCATTGCTTAGGCATGCCTGGTTGGTTTGTCCCGCGATTTCGTCGCGCAATCGCAATGCCACATCGTTCGGGGACTGACAACATATTATGGCCTTTCGACTTCCGCTTTGGAAGACGAAGGCCTGACGGCGGTGCGACCGCCACAGCCGCGCGATACTTGTTCGAGCCTGCGCCGCCGGGCGCGGGAAATCATGTACGTCCGCAAGGGGAGGTGCGTGAACGCTCTCGCCTGACTTACCTTGCAACGGACGGAGACGCTGTGGGCGTTTCGATTCTGGATCAAGGAGAGGAGATGAGCGAACCAGTTTCTTTCGCGGTGAACGGCCAGGTCGGCTGGATCACCCTGACACGCCCGGAGGCGAGAAATGCGCTGAGCCGCGACATGGTGCTCGCGATGACGGCGCAACTGCTCGCCTGGCGCGAGGACGCCCAGGTGCGCGTGGTCGCGCTGACCGGTACGGGTCCGGCTTTTTGCGCCGGCGCCGATCTCAAGACGGCCAGCAATCCGGCGCAGCCCGGCGAAATGGATTTCCTCGACACGCTGGTGGTGTTCTTCGATCTGCTGCGCGCCTTCCCGAAGCCGGTGATCGCAGCGGTCAACGGTCTGGCCGTGGCCGGCGGCCTCGAAACAGTGCTGGCCTGCGACTTCGTGATTGCCGCGCAGAGCGCGCGTTTCGGTGACGCCCACTCGAATTTCGGCGTCTTCCCCGGCGGTGGCGGCGCGGCCGTGCTGCCGCGTAAGGTGCCGCACAACATCGCCAAGTACCTGCTTTTCACGGGTGATTCGCTGCCGGCCGAAGACATGAGGACCTGTGGCCTCGTCAGCGAGGTGGTGGCCGACGCCGAACTGGCGGCCCGCGTGCAGGCGATCGGCGACAGGCTTTCGAAGAAGAGCCCGCTGGTGCTGCGTCGCATGAAGCAGGTCGCCGACGAAGCCCCGGACAAATCGATTGCCGACGCGTTGCGCCACGAGCTGCTGGAGTTGCGCAACCACCAGCGTTCGCACGACATCGCCGAAGGCCTGCGAGCCTTCGTCGAAAAGCGCACGCCCGAATTCAAGGGCTACTGACTGGAAATCGGGCGCCGCGAATCCGCGCTCCCCGCCATTGCATAGAATCTGGAAAGACGACATGGAAGACATCTACATCGTTGGCGTCGGCATGACGCCGTTCGGCCGCCACACGGACAAATCGATCAAGCAGCTCACCGCCTGGGCCGTGGAAGACGCGCTGAGCGACGCCGGTTGCGACCGCAAGTCGGTGCAGGCCGCCTTCTTCGGCAACTGCACGCAGGGCCACTTCGACGGCCAGCACATGATCCGCGGCCAGGTGGCGTTGCTGCCGCTCGGCTTCGACAGCATTCCGATCTTCAATCTCGAAGGCGCGTGCGCCTCGTCGAGCCACGCGTTCAATCTCGCCGTGACGCAACTGCGCGCGGGCGCGGCCGACGTGGTCCTCGCCGTGGGCGCCGAGAAGATGTTCTACAACGACAAGGCCAAGATGTTCTCGGCCTTCGAGTCGGCCTGGGACATCGAGACGTTCGAGGATAACAAGAACTACCTCTCGCAGATGGGCAAGAACGTCGAGGTGCCGCCGGGTTCACAGTCGGCGAAGCCGTACAGCCCGTTCATGGACGTGTATGCGGCGCTCGGCCGGGGCGGCCTGATGGAGCGCTTCGGCATCACGCAGCGGCAGCTCGCGGCGGTGGCGTCGAAGAACCACGGTCACTCGGTGCACAACGAGCGCGCCCAGTACCGCAACGCGATGACCATTGAAGAGGTTTTGGCAGCACCGCCGATTACCTATCCGATCACCTTGCCGATGTGCTCGCCGATCTCCGACGGCGCGGCTGCGGCTATCGTCTGCACCGGCGCGGCGCTGAAGAAGCATGGCTTTGATCGCAGCCGCGCGGTGCGCGTGCTGGCGAGCGTAGTGCGCTCGGCGTCGGCGCGCGCCGCGGACGAGTTCAACAAAGGCTGCACGCATCTGGCCGGCAAGGCGGCGTTCGAGCAGGCCGGCATCTCGCCGCAGGAAGTCGACGTCGCCGAGATCCACGACGCGACTGCGATCGGCGAACTGTTGTCGATGGAAGCGCTGGGTCTGTGCGAGCCGGGCACGAGCGGTGTGATGGCCGAGCGCGGTGAGACTTCATTGGGCGGCAAGCTGCCGGTCAATCCGTCGGGCGGCCTTGAATCGAAGGGCCATCCGATCGGCGCGACCGGCATCGGCCAGATCTTCGAACTGGTCGAGCAGCTACGCGGCAATTGCGGCCCGCGCCAGGTGGAGGGCGCGCGCATCGCGCTACAGGGCAATGGCGGCGGGTTGTGGCGCATCGAGGAATCGACCGAGCACGTCGGCATTTTCGCGCGGGCTTGAGCGCGCGACGCGCGTACCCGGTATCGCGCACGTGACGCGCCGGCGCTGTCGCGTGCAATCCGGTCGACCCCTCTCGCGATGGAAGGGGTGCCGGTGCCGCGTGTACGGCGTCTGCCCGTCGAGGCGTGAAGGACAACATGCCTGAACCTGGAGTTGCCCCCCAGGCCAAGGGGCATCCCATGCCCGAGGGGCCGCCGACGGCAAAAAAGGGGGGGGGCGCGCGCGATGCTCGCTTACCTACCATGGTTCAGCAAGTACGAATCAGGACGCTACGACGGAGGGGAAATCTGCATGTCCGATAACACGGTGCTACTGGAAAAAGTGGGCGGGACGGCCATTGTCACGCTGAACCGGCCGCAGCGAAGAAATGCGCTCGACAACACCATCAAGACGGGTATGACGACCGTCATCGAGGAGATCCGGCACGACCCGTCCGTACATGCGGTCGTGCTGACCGGCGCGGGCGGCAATTTCTGCGCGGGCGCGGACCTCGGCGACGAAGTTCCCGGCGAGCGCGGGCTCTTCGTGCGTGATCTGTTGCTCGACCATGACCGCTGGTTCGGTGCGCTCGCCGACCTCGAGAAGCCGGTGATTTCCGCCGTCGATGGTTTCGCGACGGGGGCCGGCTTGTCGGTGGCGCTCGCCGCGGACTTCGTTATCGCGAGCGACCGCGCATGCTTCGTCTCGAGTTTCGCACGCGTGGGCTTTATTCCCGACCTCTCGCTGATGTACGTCCTGCCGCGTCGCGTCGGCCTTGTGCGCGCCAAGGAGATCGTGTTCTCCGCACGCGAGATACAGGCCCGCGAGGCGCTCGCGCTTGGGCTGGCCGACACGGTCGTGCCGGCCGCAAATCTGCGGGAGGCCGCCATCGAATTCGCGCAGCGTTTCGAGCATGCGCCGGCCCATGTGCTCGGCATGGCCAAACGCATCATGAACCGGACCTTCGAAACCGACCGGCATGCGCTGATGCAACTCGAAGCCACGGTGCAGGGCCTGTGCGCGGCCAGCCGCTACAACGCCGAGGCAATGCGGCGCTTCTTCGCCAGGGAAGCGCCGCTTTATCCGGGAACGCAGCGTCTCTTCTGACGGACCACGCGTTTCCGTACCTGACCATCACGATCAAACATTCCAGGAGAAAGACATGACGCAGAAAGTCGTCGTTGCCGGTGTGGGCATGATTCCCTTCAAGAAGCCCGGCCAGAGCGCCCCCTACACCGTGATGGGAGGGCAAGCCGTGCGGCTCGCCCTCGCGGACGCCGGTGTCGGCTACGAGTCGATCCAGCAGGCCTACGCCAGCTACGTGTTCGGCGATTCGACCGCTGGCCAGCGCGTGCTGTACGACGTGGGCATGACGGGCATTCCGATCATCAACGTCCACAACAACTGCGCAAGCGGCTCGACGGCACTGTTCCTCGCGAATCAGGCCGTCACCAGCGGGATGGCGGACATCGCGCTGGCCTTCGGTTTCGAACAGATGAATCCGGGTGCGCTGGGCGCTATCTTCACCGACCGGCCCGCCCCGCTGGAACTGTTCCAGCAACAGTGCGCCGACGTGGTGCCCGACGAAGTGCCGCCGGCCCTGCGCCTGTTCGGCGCGGCCGGCCAGGATCACATGAACCGTTTCGGCACGCCGCTCGAGACGTTTGCAAAGATCCGCGCGAAGGCGAGCCGCCACGCCGCCAACAACCCGCTGGCCGTATTCCGCAAGGTCGTCACCGTGGAAGAGGTGTTGGCCGACCTGGTGATGTGGCCCGGTGTCATGACGCGCATGATGGCGTGCCCGCCCACCTGCGGCGCGGCGGCGGCGGTGCTGTGCAGTGAAGCCTATGCGAAGAAGCACGGGCTCGATACGAGCGTCTGGATCGCAGGTCAGGCACTGACCACCGACGGCGCGGAAACCTTCCACTCCGGCGATATGCGCCATCTCGCCGGCTTCGGCATGTCGCGCGCGGCGGCCAGCAAGGTCTATGAAATGGCCGGCATCGGCGCCGAAGACGTCGACGTGGTTGAGCTGCACGACTGCTTCGCGCAGAACGAGCTGCTGACCTATGAGGCGCTCGGGCTCTGTCCGGAAGGCGGCGCGGAGAAATTCGTCGACGACGGCGACAACACGTACGGCGGCCGTTACGTGGTCAATCCTTCAGGCGGCCTGCTTTCGAAGGGCCACCCGATTGGTGCGACCGGTCTCGCGCAGTGCACGGAACTGGTCCAGCAACTGCGCGGCCGCGCGGAGCAGCGCCAGGTGGAAGGCACACGCGTCGCGCTGCAGCACAACGTCGGCATCGGCGGCGCCGCGGTCGTCACGATGTACCGCAAAGATTGACGGGGGCCGGGCATGGACTTTCAAGCTGATCCTGGGCTGGACGTGTTTCGCGAGGAAGTCCGTCGATTCCTGCGCGAGAAGGTGTCACCGGAACTGAAGGGCCTGCCGCGCTGCACGCGCTCGCCGCGCGCGCAGATCCTGCGCTGGCAAAAGCTCCTCAACGAACATGGCTGGGGTGCGCCTTACTGGCCGAAGGAACACGGCGGCACCGGCTGGTCGGTGGCCCGGATGCTGGTGTTCGACGAGGAATGCGTGACGGCCGGCACGCCGACCCAGGACGGCTTTGTCCAGAAAATGCTCGGACCGGTGCTGAACGCGTTTGCCACGCCGGAACAGAAGGCGGAGCACCTGCCGGCCGCGCTTCACGGCGAGCGGCTCTGGTGCCAGGGATTTTCCGAGCCCGGCGCGGGCTCGGACCTGGCGTCGCTCAGGACCCGCGCCGTCCGCGACGGCGACCATTACGTCGTGAATGGCCAGAAGATCTGGACCAGCTACGCGCACGACGCGGACTGGATCTTTCTGCTGGTTCGCACGGACACGAGCGTCAAGAAGCAGGCCGGCATCAGCTTTCTGCTGGTGGACATGAAGACGCCAGGCATCACGGTGCGGCCGATCCGTAGCATCGACGACGCCCATCACCTGAACGAAACCTTCTTCGACAACGTCCGCGTGCCGGTGAAGAATCTGATCGGCACGGAAGGCGCCGGCTGGAGCATCACCAAGTTCCTGCTCAACAACGAGCATGCGACGACCGCGGATTTGCCCGACATCAAGCGTTACATGCGCGAACTGCGCCGCTTTGCGACGACCTTGCAGGCGGGCGGCGGACGGTTGATCGATTGCCCGGCGTTCGCGCTCAAGCTGGCTCGGCTCGACGCCGAGCAGGAGGCGATCGGCATGCTGGTCCAGCGGGTGGCGAAATTCGAAATGCAGCACCACCCCGCTTCGCACGTGCTGGGTTCGATACTGAAGCTGCGAGCCACGGAGTTGCAGCAGCGCATCACGGAAGCCCAGGTCGATGCGTTGGGCGACTACGGTGCCGTTGCGTACCCGCATCCGCATGACGCGGCGCCGGTGCCGGCCTATCCGCAGCAGGATCTCGCGCGGGGGATTGCCAACGATATGTTCTTGCGCCGCGCGTCGACGATCTACGGCGGCACCAGTGAAGTGCAGCGGGGCATCATTGCCAGGCTGATGTTCCAGCTTTAGACACCGGCTTGCACCGCTGGCGTCCTATTCGGGGGAAGGCAATACATGGGCTCAAACGGAAGCGGTCTGCTGCAAGGGCTGCGCATTCTGGAAGTCGCCGGCATCGGTCCGGCACCGATCGAAGGCATGCACCCTGGCGCGGTCCCGCTGCGAGGCGAGGACACTGAATCCGTGCTTGCCGGCTGGTGCGAGACTCGATCGAGCGTTGCCGGCGGCAAGTCAGGCAGCGTGCGCTGAACGCCGTAGCCAGTTCGCAAGAAAAGACATGAGTGATAGCAAAATTCTGTTCGAGAAGGACGGCAAGACGGCCGTCATTATCTTGAATCGTCCGCAGCGCAGAAACGCGCTCGATGAGGAGTCCAGGCAGTTGCTGGCCGCCGCGATCGAGACGGCACGGGAAGATGCTTCGATCGCCTCCGTGGTGCTGACCGGCGCCGGTGGTCACTTCTGCTCGGGCGCGGACCTCGGTGACGACGGGAAAGAAGGCGAGATACCGCTTCTCGTGCGCGACGCGCTGCTCGACGCCCATCGCTGGCACGCCGAACTGATGGACCTGGAAAAGCCTGTGATCTCCGCCATCGATGGATTCGCGGTCGGCGCCGGGCTGTCGCTCGCGCTGGGCGCGGACTTCATCGTCGCAAGCGACCGGGCACGGCTGGCGTCCAACTTTCCGCGTATCGGCTTTGCGCCCGACCTCGGGTTGATGTACATCCTGCCGCGCCTCGTCGGGCTGGTGCGCGCCAGGGAGATCGTCTTCTCCGCCCGCGACATCCTGGCCGACGAGGCGCTCTCGATCGGCCTGGTGCAGGCCGTGGTGCCGGCCGAGCGCCTGCGCGAGACTGCCGTTGACTACGCGCGGCGCTTCGACGACGCGCCCACGCACGTTCTCGGCATGGCGAAGGGCATCCTGAATCACACCTTCGAAACCGACCGGCATGCGATGGCGCAGCTCGAAACCGCGGTGCAGGGGATCTGCGCGGCCAGCAGCTACAACGCCGAGGCGATACGGCGGTTTTTCGCGAAAGAGCCGCCGCTTTATGGCGGGGCGCAACGTCTGTTCTAGACGGTGCAGGCGCGTCGAATTCATCGGCCGGGCCGCCGGGAAGCCGTGGCGCGGAGCCGTCGGACCGCCCGCCGGCGCCCCCGTCCACAAGGGGAGGTGAGGAGCGGACGCGGGTGCCGTACCGTGGCGATCAGGCTGCCGGGCGCGTTTCTATCCTCGACTGTGCCCGGTCCGGTCTCTTCAGGCAATTCAGCACGTCGTGCGTGGCGGCTCACCACCCACGCACGCTTTTCATCATCCAGTACTTGGGGACACTACTATGACGATTCGATTTGACGGCCGCGTGGCCATTGTGACGGGCGCGGGCAACGGCCTCGGCCGCGTGCACGCGCTGGAGCTGGCGAAGCTCGGCGCGAAGGTGATAGTCAACGATTTTGGCGGCAGTCGCGACGGCAAGGGCAATTCGTCGGACGCCGCGCTGGCCGTGGTCGAGGAGATCCGCAAGGCCGGCGGCCAGGCGATTGCCAATGGCGCCAACGTCGCCGATTTCGAGCAGGTCACGGCCATGGTCGAGCAGGCCAAAGCCGGGTTCGGCCGCATCGACATCCTGATCAACAATGCCGGCATCCTGCGCGACAAGACCTTCGCCAAGATGGAAATGGCGGACTTCCGCGCGGTAGTGGACGTGCATCTGATGGGGTCGGCCTACTGCACCAAGGCAGTGTGGGAAACCATGCGCGAGCAGAACTATGGCCGTGTCCTGATGACGACGTCGGCGGCCGGCCTCTTCGGCAATTTCGGCCAGGCGAACTACGGCGCGGCCAAGATGGCCGTGGTCGGCCTGATGAACATGCTGGCCATCGAAGGCAAGAAGAACGACATCCGCATCAACACGCTGGCGCCGATGGCGGCGACCCGCATGACGGAAGACATCCTGCCGGAAGCCATCCTCAAGGCGACGGGCCCCGGGCAGGTGACGCCGGGCGCGCTCTTCCTGGTGAGCGAAAACGCGCCGAACAAGGTGGTCCTCGGTGCGAGCGGCGGCGTGTTCTCGGCCATTCGCCTGGTCGAAACGGAGCCGGTGTACATTTCGAGTGAGGATCTGTCGGCCGACGCTGTGCAGGCTCAATTCGAACGCATCACCGACTGGAGCACGTCCGTTCATCGCGACGACGCCAACCAGCAGGTTCATGCCTTCGTGACCACCATGCAAGGCGCCCCCGCATAAGCGCGGCTTCCGGTCGCAGCAGAACACGCGACCGGGACATGGCATTGAGCAGGGTACACCGGAGGCACGCGTCGAAGGATTGGCTCTGACGCGTGGATGGCGACGGCCGGCCCGGCCTCGCCGTTCTCCGGCGCAAAATTCTAGAAGAGCTGCCGGTCTGCGATGTACCGTAATGCCCGCAAGCGGGCCTACCGGCAGGCATGATTCCAGGAGACAAAGATGAAGACCAACTTCGCCCGCCTGTTCGCGAATCTCGTCAGCAGGTTCGGAGACAAGGAGGCCCTGGTCAATATCGAGCGCAATCGCCGGTATTCATACCGCGAGTTCCACGCGCTGACCAATCGCATCGTGAACATGATGCGCGAACGCCTGCAGCTTCGCCGCGGCGATATCTATCTCTGCCTGCTCGAAAACGACAACATGTCGTTGCTGCATTTCTGGACCGCGCTGAAGGGCGAGGCCGCGGCGGCGTACACGAATTTCCGCGATTCTTTCGACGAGCATTGCCGCCAGGCCGAGTACATCCGGCCGAAGGTCGTCTTCATCGAGGCCGCGCTCGTCGATCGCTACTACGACATGCTGCGCGCGCTGGGCGCCACGGTCGTCTGCATGGACGCCGCGCCGATGAAGCGCGACGGCCTGCTCGAGTTCTGGGCGTTGCTCGAAGGCGTTGCGGATCATGATCCCGGCGTCGAAAGCGAGACGCAAAAGGACATCCTCGTCTATCGATTCACCGGCGGCACCACCGGCGCGGGCAAGTGCGCCGAGTACACGATGGATAACTGGCTCGCCTGCCGCGACACCATGTTCATGGAGCCGGACCAGTTCCAGCTTCCCGACACGCGCATGCTGCACATGGCGCCGATCAGCCACGGTTCGGGCTTCGGTGTGCTGGCGACGTTGTTTCGCGGCGGTTGCACTGTCACGCAAAATCTTCCGGATCTCGCACTGATGTGCAGAAACATCGAGGCCGAGCGGATCACGATGACCTTGCTGCTGCCGACGCTGATCTACCGTTTGCTCGAAATGCCGGAGGCCGCCCGTTACGATCTGTCGACACTGTGCACGATCGCCTACGGCGGCGCACCGATGAGCCCCGCCAGGCTGAGACTGGCGCAGGAGCGTTTCGGCAATATCTTCGTGCAGTTCTACGGCGCAACCGAAAGCCTGCAGTCCGTCGGCATTCTCGGCAAAGCCGATCATCTGACGGCGACCGAAAAGCAGCTCGGCTCCGCCGGGCGCATTCAGCCTTGCGTCGAGATCATGATCGTCGATAGCGAAGGCAACGAAGTGGCGCCCGGTGAAGTCGGCGAAATCTGGGCGCGTAGCCGCGGCGTCATTTCCGGCTACTACCGGAATCCCGAGGCGACGGCGGCCGAGTTCGAAAACGGTTTCTGGAAGTCGGGCGATCTGGGTTACATCGACGATGGTGGCTTCGTCTATCTGGTGGATCGCAAGAAGGACATGATCATCACGGGCGGCTTCAATGTCTACGCGGTCGAAGTCGAAGCGGCGCTCAGCGCGCACCCGGCCGTGTCGATGTCGGCGGCGGTAGGCATCCCGGACGAGGAGTGGGGCGAGGCCGTGCATGCCGAAGTGAAACTCAAGGAAGGCGAGTCCGTGAGCGCCGAAGCGTTGATCGAGTTCGTCAAAGGAAAGCTTGGACGATTCAAAGGACCGAAATCGATCACGTTCGTCGATGCGTTGCCGATCAGTGTCGTAGGCAAGGTGTTGCGTCGTCAGGTGCGTGCCAAGTACTGGGAAGGCAAGGATCGCCACGTCTCGTGAATGCTGCTTCAGGGCAGGGCGGCAGTGCGCCCGCGACTGCCCGGTTCGGCGTGATCCTGGCTGCAAGGCACCTTCATGTGTGCGGGTTGCGGCCCCAGCCTCACTGCAACAACGAGAACATAAGGGAAGGGTAAGGCCTGCCGCGGGCGGCCTGGGCGCCAGGCAACCGTTCTCATTTCCGGGCACACTCTTCAGCCCCGACACGACGTCTCGCCCCGGATGAACCTTCTCATCCCCGCTACGCCTTCCTCAAGGACGGGCATGCCCGTCGCGCCTTCCCCCGCCGGTCGCTTCGCTCAATTGCCCGACTATCCCGCATCGCTGCGCATCGATACGCAGGGGTGACTCACGTCATGCCGCAAAGCGGGGCATACCGGGTGCGAGCACCGGGCGGTTGCATGGCGTTACAGGAAGCGCAATTCACTCTGCACGATCGCTATGCCGGCTACCGCCATGGCCGGACAGAAGGCCGCTCCCTCCCCCTCCCCCCCTCTTTGTACAGGGGAGGAAACAAATCGTGGCGCGTACCTTGGACCTGGCTTCGCGGTGTCTTCGGGGTGGACGGTTCGTCGGTTTGATCGTCAAAAAAAACGGCTCGTCATCCGGTTGGTACGCGTAGTCGATTCAGCAAGTTCGCGTGGCTGAATCCAGGGGAGGCGACGGTGCGCGCTTTCGATTCGTCGTCGAGCGCGCTCAGGTTAGTCGCAGGACGAAGATCGCACGCCGGCAACCTGTCTGACGCTCTGGCTCAGCGAAGCGCTGGCGATGAAAACAACAGGAGACCAGGAGATGTTTGACAGCAGTTCGAAAGATCGGCCAACTTCACGCCTGCCGCGCCTCACGTTATTGGCGAGCGTGATCGCCACGGTCATGCCGCTGCATGCCTATGCGTTCAGGTTCACCACAGGATCCGACTGGGATGTCAACTGGGACAACACAGTCAGCTACAACGTTGGCATGCGTGCCCATAGCATCGATCCGATGATCGGCAATAGTCCGGTCTTCGATGAGGGTGATTACAAGTTCGCTCACGCCGGCGACATCGTCACTAACCGGCTTACCGTTCTTTCCGAGTTCACCGCGGCCTATCAAGGCTATGTCGGTGTACGTTTCTCGGGTTCCGCATGGAAAGACTTCGCCTACGGCAGCGGTGACGTGACGAATCCAGCCGGCAGCACGATCGCGCCCAAGGCATACGCACCCTCGTATCCGAACGGTGTCTACAGTCCGTTCACGAACCGCTATTACGTCGAGGGCGCTCAGTTGCTCGACGCCTTCGGGTTCTATAACACGGACGTTGCGGGCCACGCTATTTATTTCAAGGTGGGGCAATTCACCGAGTATTGGGGTAATTCACTGCTTTCCCCAAGCCAGGGCATTTCGTACGCGCAGGGTGCGACCGACGTCATCAAGGCCCTCAATTCGCCCGGCACGACCACGAAGGAGCTTTTGCTGCCCCGGCCGCAGGTCAGCATGACGGCACAGGTCACGCCCGAGGTGTCGGTGTCCGGCATCTACTACCTTGGCTGGACGTATAACCGCCTGCCGACCGGCGGCACGTATCTCGAGTCAGCGGACTTCATCGCGCAAGGTCCGTCGATCGGTCCGGGCGGGATTCGCATGGGAGACGCCGCGACACCTCCGAACGTCGACAACAACTTCGGGGTGAAGATCGGCTGGACGCCGCACTTCATGGACGGCAGCATGGGCTTTTATTTCCGCCGTCTCGACGAGACCCAGCCGTGGGTTCTGTCCAACAGGCAAGGCCAGTACTTCCTTGGGTACAACCGCGGCGCGGACCTGATCGGCTACAGCCTCGATACGACGCTTGGCAGTGTGAGCGCAGGTTTCGAAGCCTCGTACCGTCACAACACCGCGCTTAACACCGCAGTGCTCGCGGTATCACCGCAAGGGGCGACGGGTAACGTCATGAACATCGTGACGAACGCGATCGTGCCGCTCTCGCGCACGCCTCTTTGGGACACCGGGACGCTCACGGCCGAAATAAGCTATACGCACCTTCTGTCCGTCACGCAGAACGGCTCCATCTACAACGGCATCGGTTCGGGCTACGCGTGCGGACCAAACGGTGACAAGTGGAACGGATGTTCGACGCGCGACTACGTTGGCTTCGGCGTCCTGTTCGCGCCGCAGTGGCTGCAGGTCTTCCCGGGCGTGGACATTTCCATGCCGACTTCGATCACGGGTGGTCTGTATGGCGTCAATCCGATCAATCCGGGCTCCGCTGGCGGTGCACAGGGCGTCTTCAACTATTCGATCGGCGTCCAGGCGCTGATTCGCCAGAAGGCGACTGTGACGCTCGCCTACAACGGATATCACGCCAAGCCCAATGGGAGCACCTCGATTGGTTCTTTGCAGTACTACAACGCCGGATCCGGCGTGTACGACCTCAACGACCGGCCGTGGGTCTCGCTGACCTTGCAGTCGTCGTTCTGACGTGCGTTAGAAGCAATATTGGAGACACTCATGAAGACCTTGATTCACGTCGCCGTAGCCGGAACATTGGCGCTCTGTGGAGCCGGTGCGTTTGCGGCCGTTTCGGCCGACGAAGCGAAACAGCTCGGCACGACCCTGACCGAATTCGGCGCCGAAAAGGCAGCCAGCGCCGATGGTGCCATCCCTGCTTACACGGGTGGCCTGTCGACCCCGCCGGCGGACTATGTCGCGAATAGCGGCAAGTGGCCCGACCCGTACAAAGGCGAGAAGCCGCTCCTCAGCGTGACGGCTGAGAACATGGGGCAATACGCGGATCAGTTGACGCCGGGCACGCAAGCACTGCTCAAACGTTTCCCCGACTTTCGTCTCGACGTCTATCAGACGCATCGGTCGGTGTTCTATCCGCAATGGGTGACGGAAAACACGTTGAAGAACGCGACTACGGCAAAGCTCGTCGGCAAGGTCGAGGGCGATGGCGTGACCGGCGCGTTCGGCGGCATTCCGTTCCCGATTCCGAAGAATGGCTACGAGGCCGTGTGGGACGCGCTCCTCAACTATCGGCGAACGGAATTCTCCGTCACCAACATGGGCGGCCATCTGGTCGATTCCTCGGGAGGGCGCACGGCGCTTCCGGTTCTGAATGCCATCGAGTATCGGCCCTACTACGACCAGAAGTACAAGGACAATCTGACAGGCCCCTACGATCGTGCCTGGCTCCAGATTCTGACGCCGCCGACGCTGGCGGGCCAGACGGCGCTGCTGGATTACTCGATCAACTACTCCGTTGCCGATCAGGTGAGCTGGGCGTACTTCCCTTCGCAGCGGCGCACCCGTATGGCGCCTGACTACAAGTACGACACACCGGCGGCGAGTTATGGCGGCGTGCTGTTCTGGGACGAAGGCAACATGTTCCAGGGGCGCATGGATCGCTTCGACTTCAAGCTGATCGGCAAGAAGGAGATGATCGTTCCATACGACAACTATCGTCTCTCCCAGTTGCCGGTTGATGACGTATTCGGTCCGAAGCACATCAAGCCGGAGGCCGTACGCTTTGAGCGTCATCGTGTCTGGGTCGTCGAGGCTACGCTGAAGGCCGACGCGCGCCACGCTTACTCGAAGCGGACGTTATACATCGACGAGGATAGCTGGAACATCGTCGAAGCGGACGGCTACGGACACGACGGCAAACTCTGGCGCGTCGGCCTCAACTACCTGTTTCCCCTTTACGACGGAGGCGGTGTGTTCTCCTTCACGTATGGCTTCTATGACCTCGAGAAAGGCAATTACTTCCTGACTTATACGACTGGGGAAAACGGCGCGCCGCTCCTGCGCGTGTCCGACCACCTGACCAGGCCGAATCTGTTCACGCCCGCGGGCATGCCCGGAACCGGTCTGCGTTAAGCCGCGTCCTCCATACCATCATCGGGGCCTCTGTCGTCGCGGCACCTCGCCCGCGAACGACCGGGCGCCCCGTTTGCACTGCTGGATCGAGGGTTAGAAATGCTTCATATCAAATACTATCGGAGACGCGTGCGCGCCGGCCTCGCATTGATCGCGGTCATCGCCGCGGGTTCGGCGGCGCACGCACACGAGCAGGGCAGTCAGGCGCAGCAGAGCGCAGGCGTCGTGGGCCGCGTGGCGAAAGATCCTTTCGTCGACCCGCTCGATGCGCCTGCGGTCATGCATCCGCAAGTGGCCGGCCGACCCTTGATGGCCGTGGCGCGCGCCGGCGCGCGCATCGTCGCAGTGGGGATGCGCGGGTTGATCGCCGTTTCCGGCGACGAAGGAAAAACGTGGTCGCAGGTCGGCGTGCCCGTACGCAGCGACCTGCTCGCGCTCAGTTTTCCGACCCCACAGGAAGGCTGGGCGGTCGGTCACGATGGCGTCGTTCTGCACACCGTCGATGGCGGCGATTCGTGGACACGTCAGCTCGATGGCCGCATGGCCGCCACGACCCTCGTCGCGTACTACAAGCAGCAGATCGCCGGTGGCAATGCGGCGATGCAGCCGTTTCTCGACCAGTTGACACTGAATTACAAACAGGGTCCGTCGCTGCCGCTGTTGAGCGTCGGGTTCCGCGACGCGCGGCATGGCATCGCGGTGGGACCGTTCGGGATGGCGATCGCGACCGATGACGGCGGCAAAACGTGGCGTCCCATTCTCGATCGCATCGACAATCCGGACTTCTTGCATCTGAACGCGGTGTACGGGCAGGGGAACGATGTCTATCTCGCTGCGGAGAAGGGCACGATCTTCCGGCTCGATCCGGTGAGCGGAAAGTTTCTCGCGGTCAAGACCGGCTATGCGGGAAGCTTCTTTGGCATGACCGGTGACGAACGCGCGCTGTACGCCTTCGGGCTGCGCGGCACGATCTACCGAAGCCTCGATCGCGGCGTGACATGGGCGCCGACACCGAGCCCCTTGCACGGTGCCGTGACGAGTGCAATGCCGTTCGAATCCGGTCACGAAGTCATCTTCGTTACCGCCGGTGGCGAAGCGGCGGTTTACGACGAACGCGTCGAAAGCTTCCGGCGGGTGACGCTTCGGCATCCATCGGTGCTGACTGGCGTCCTCCCTTTGAAGGATGGCGGGCTTGCAATTGCTTCGTTGAATGGCCCCGCTACCGTGTCCACCCGATAAAGACCGTTGAACAGGTACAGAGAGAGTATCGGTATGAATCCCAATTCGCAGCGCGCCGAAGCCACTCCGGTCATGCGCAAAAGAGAAGATTTCGAGTCGAACTCGGGATCCCGGCTCGAACGGCTGATCTTCAACAATCGGCTGTGGATCGTGGCCGTGTGCGTCATCGCGACGATGCTGCTTGGTTTTCAGGCAGTGAAGTCGAACGTCAGCGCGAGCTATGAGCGCATGATGCCGCAGTCGAGTCCGTTCATTCGCAACTACCTGGCGAACGTCGATTCGTTGCGCTCCCTCGGCAACTCGGTGCGGATCGTCATCGAGAACCGCAACGGCACGGTCTACGATCCGGAATATCTGAAGGTGCTGCGCGAGATCAACGACCGGATCTATTTGTTGCCGGGCGTCGATCGGGCGTTCGTGAAATCGTTGTGGATGCCGGTCGTGCGTTGGACCGAGGTGACGGAGAACGGCTTCCAGGGCGGTCCGGTGATGCCGGACAACTATGACGGATCAGCGGCGAGCATCAGCAAGCTGCGCCAGAATGTGGCGCGTGCGGGCATCCTGGGTTCGCTCGTGGCCGACGACCTGCATTCCAGCACGATCTTCGTGCCGCTGCTCGATCACTACGCGGATACCGGCAAGCCACTGGACGCCCGTGCATTGCATGATGCGATCGAGCGGGTCCGGCACGATTACGCGCATGACGGGATCGATATCCACGTGATCGGCTTTGCGCAACTGGTCGGCGACCTGATCGCGGGTCTCCTGCAGGTCGCCGTGTATTTTGCCGTGGCTGCGGCGATCGCCACGGCCGTGATCTACGCTTATACCCGCTGCGTGCGCAGTACGGCGCTCGTGATCAGTTGCTCGCTCGTGGCTGTCGTCTGGCAGCTCGGCATCGTTCGGCTGCTGGGTATCGATCTCGATCCGTACTCGATCCTGGTGCCGTTCCTTATCTTCGCAATCGGGGTCTCTCACGGCGCCCAGAAAATGAATGGCATCACACAGGACATCGGACGCGGAACCGACCGATACGTCGCGGCACGCTACACGTTCAGGCGTCTCTTCCTCGCCGGACTGACCGCGCTGCTGGCCGATGCGGTGGGCTTCGCAGTCCTGATGCTGATCGACATTCCGGTGATTCGCGGGCTGGCGGTCGCGGCCAGTGTCGGGGTAGCGGTGCTGATCTTCACGAATCTGGTTTTTCTGCCTGTCATGCTCTCGTATACCGGCGTCAGCGCCACAGCGGCGGCGCGCAGTCTGCGGGCGGAGAAGCGGCAAGCGCTCGCCGTGCTGCTCATACCATTCACGCGGCGCGGTCCGGCATGCGCGGCAATCCTGCTTGCGGGCGCGTTGTGTGCAGGTGGCCTCGTGGTCGGTCAACATCTGAAGATCGGCGATCTCGATGCGGGCGCGCCAGAACTGCGGGCGGATTCGCGCTACAACCGCGACAACGCTTACATTACAGGCCACTACCGCTTGTCGACCGACCAGTTCGCGGTGATCGTCAAGACGCCCCCGGGTGGCATTGCCGACTATAAGACGCTGGTGGAAATGGACAATCTCGAGCAGGCGTTGCGCGAGGTCGAGGGAGTGGAAACGACGGTTTCCGTGAGCGGCGTGAGCCGCCGGATTACCGCGGCGGATTTCGAGGGCGATCCGAGGTGGATGACGATCAGCCGCGATCCCGCCACTGCGGCGGCCGCAGTGAACGACACGTATATCGCAAACCCGGAGCTCGTCAATGGCGCGCGTTCCGTGGCACCTGTCATTGCGTTCCTGACCGATCATAAGGCGAAGACCCTGGAGCACGTCGTCAAGGTCGTCGAAGCATTCGGGGCGCAGCATGATGCACCGGATCGCCAGTTCCTGCTAGCTGCCGGCAGTGCTGGCATCGAGGCGGCGACGAACATCGCTGTCGAGAAGGCGAACCGGACGATGCTGCTGCTCGTCTATGCCGCCGTCGTCGCGCTCTGCTTCGTGACGTTCAGGAACTGGCGCGCGGTGGTCGTTGCAGTGGTACCGCTCGGGCTTACATCCATTCTCTCTGAGGCGCTGATGGTGGCGCTCGGCATTGGCGTGAAGGTCGCTACGCTACCCGTCACGGCGCTGGGCGTGGGCATTGGCGTGGACTACGCGCTGTACCTGGTCAGTGTGCAGTTAGCGCTGCAGCGCCAGGGCGCCTCGCTCGAAGAGGCCTACGGCGAAGCACTCGGGTTCACCGGCAAGGTCATTGCGCTGATCGGCGTGACGCTGGCGATGTCGGTCGTCACCTGGGCCTGGTCGCCCATCAAATTCCAGGCTGACATGGGAGTCCTGCTGACGTTCATGTTCCTCTGGAACATGCTCGGTGCGCTTGTATTGATTCCCGCGCTGTCCCACTTCCTGCTCCACGGCGGCAGGCAGAGGGCGGTCTCATGCCCGGAAGCGCTGGCGGAGTAAGGACAAGGGTGGATGATTATGCGCAGGGTGGTCGCCCGGGTCCGCCCCGGGCGATGCGCGCATCCTGCGCCGAATGACCATCTGCGTAACCATGCCTTCCTGCGGGCGGGGCGCGATGGGTCGGTGGTGTCACCGGCCTGTGACCTCAATCACGCACCATCTGATGTTAAGGCGCGCATCCTGACGAGCAACATCGATCTTGACGAGGCAACGTGTTCGGTCGCCGCGCCGATGACTGTGCAGGACCCGACCCGGACTGCGAGGCGTTCGGGATTCTCATCAAGATCGAAAGATTTCAATCCGTTAGTAATCGGGATCGCTATTCATCGAAGGCACCTGCTCGCTTGCCGAAGCGTCCCATGCCGGACCTCGCCTGCGTCAATTTACTAACAGGCGAAAACCGGCCCGAACTCAGCCTGTCGCCGGTTTCCAATCCCAATGAAACGAAGCCTTTTTACCGCTTTCAAACCACTCCAGACGAACGGATTTCAGCGAGCCGTTTCTTCATGTGGAGCACGTCGCGCGTGTGCTGGTCGCCTTTGCGGAGCGCCACACTGGTGGAAAGAATATCCACAATGACGAGTGCTGCGAGACGCGAAGTCGTAGGTGTGTAGACGTCGGTATTTTCCAGCGTCTCGGCAATCACGGCTACGTCCGCATAGCGCGTGATGGGACTCTCCGAACCGGTGATGACGACCACGCTCGCACCGCGTTCCCGTGCGGTGCGTACCACTTCAACCAGTGAGCGCGTTGCGCCAGTGTTCGAAATGGCGACTACGGCGTCGCCAGGCTTTAGCATGGACGCCGCAATGAACTGTTGATGCGAATCCTGATGCGCAACACACGGCACGCCGAACAGCGGGAATTTTTGCTGCGCGTCGAGCGCGACAATGCCTGACGCTCCAAAGCCGAAAAACTCGATGCGATTGGCCGTCGACAATATGTCGACGGCGCGGCCAATCGCGGAGAAATCCAGCTTCTTGCGCGCCCAGTCGAGACTTGTAATCGTATAGTCAAAAATCTTGGTCGCGACCGTTTCCGGGTCGTCTCCGCCGGCGAGCACCGAATGTGCCGCGGGCGCGCCCAGTGCCAGACTTTGCACGACCCGGATCTTGAACTCGCGAAAGCCGCTGCAGCCGATGGTGGTGCAAAAGCGCAGCACGGTCGGCTCGCTGACCTGGGCGAGGCGGGCGAGTTCGGCGAGACTGATGTCGGCAATCGAATTGAGATTGGCGAGGATATACTCGGCCACCTGCCGGCTGCCGCGCCTCAGATTGGGCCGGGCGCGGTCGATCAGTTCGAGGATGTTGTAATCGGACACTGCACGTTCCTTCGCTGGATAAGCGCGGGGCGCCACGAATGGCGCCCCGCGAGAAGGGTTCATTGGCAAAGTGTATCGGAAGACCTAGCGGCGCCACAAACGCGCGCCGCGCTGCGACAGAACGGCGGCGACAATGATCACACCCATCACAACCTGCTGATGGTATCCCGGCACGCTGGCGAGGTTCATGATGTTGCCTATCACGCCTAGAATCAGTACACCCATCAGCGTATTCAACGCGCCGCCTTTGCCACCGGCCAGACTCGCACCGCCAATGACGACCGCCGCGATCACGGTCAGCTCGTCACCGACACCGACCGTCGGTGCGCCAACACCCGCACGTGACGTAGAGATGATGCCCGCGAGTGCCGCCAGCACGCCGGAAGCCACATAGGTGCCGAGTACATGCCGCGCGACGGGCACGCCCGATAGCCGCACGGCTTCCTCATTGGAGCCAATGGCGCGCACGATGCGTCCGGCACGCAGCCGGTTCAGCGCGAAGCCGCCGGCGATGAATACGATCAGCATCACAAACGTCGGCCCCGGAATGCCGAAATACGCATGACGGCCAAAGTCGAGCAGCGCCTGGCCCGGATCATCGACAAGAATCGGTGAACCGTTCGACACGATCATGGCAATGCCGCGCGCAACGGTCATCATGGCCAGCGTGACGACGAAGGGCGTGAGCCGCGACCACGCGACCAGCACGCCCGAGACGAAACCGCACAACGCACCGACGAACAGCGAGGCGCACAGTGCAAAAAACAGACCGTGCTGTGGGATGAGCATCGCCGACAGCACACTGCCGAGCGCCGCGATTGAACCCACCGACAGATCGATGCCACCGGTCAGCACGACAAGCAGCATCCCGACCGACATGATGCCGACGCCCGCCACCTGGCGCGAGATGTTGGCCAGATTCGGCACCGACAGAAAATCTTCGGATACGAACGAGGCGGCAATCATGAGCACGACGAGAATGGCGACCGTGTTGAAGCGGCGTGCGACCGCCCACCATTGCTTCGCGTGTGCGCGGCCAGAATTCGACTCGTGCGATTCCGGCGTAACGGCGCTGGGATTCATGATGTGTATCTCCGGGTATTCAATGTGAGAGTGCAGCGGATCCGGCGTGACCGTCCGGTTTGCCGCGCTGCAGGGACAGCGACAGGATGCGTTCCTCGCTGTAATCTTCAGGGTCGAGTTGTCCGCGAATGCGGCCTTCGCCCATCACGAGAATCCGGTCGCAGATGCCCATCAGCTCCTGGTGATCGGACGAGATTACGAGTACGGCTTTGCCGCGCTCCGCGAGCTGGTTGATGAGCGTGTAGATTTCGACCTTGGCGCCGACGTCGACGCCGCGCGTCGGCTCGTCGAGCATGATCAGGTCGCCGTCCGCGTGGAACCATTTGGCAAGCACCACTTTTTGCTGGTTGCCGCCAGAAAGCGTCGAGACGTCTGCGTCCATTGAGCGCGCCTTGATGCGCAGCGCCTCCATCAGCTTCCTTACATGGTCACGTTCGCGTCGAAACGCGAGTATGCCAAATGGACCGCTCACCGTGTTCAGCGCGGCGAGGGTGGCGTTGATCCGGATCGGCATGGAGAGCACCGCGCCCTGGGTCTTGCGGTCTTCGGGCACGAGTCCGATACCGGCGCGCACGGCGGCGACCGGCGAGCGGATGTTGAGCTTTTTTTGCCTGAGCTCGATCGTGCCGCTTTCGCGCTGATCCGCGCCGAAGATGAGCCGGGCGACTTCGGTACGCCCCGAGCCGATCAGGCCACCCAGACCCACGACTTCACCCGCTCTCAGCGCAAAGGACACGTCCTGTACCATCTTGCCGTGCGAGAGGTGGGTGACCTTCAACACTTCATCGCCGATGGTCGCATGACGTTGCGGAAACAGGACGGAGAGAGGGCGTCCCACCATTTTGCGGATCAGTTCGTCGCGCGTGATGTCGGCCGGCTTTACCGTGTCCACGCGTCGGCCATCCTTTAGCACGGTGATGCGGTCCGCAATGGCAAACACCTCTTCAAGCCTGTGCGAAATATAGACAATGCCTACGCCGCGCGAGCGCAGATCACGCACGATATCGAGCAGACGGTAAGTGTCCGACGGCGCGAGTGCCGCAGTGGGTTCGTCCAGCACGAGCAGCTTGAGCGTGCCGCTCAACGCCTTGGCGATTTCGATCACCTGGCATTGCGCGGCGGACATCGTCTCGACCAGTGCGGCGGGATCGATATCGAAGCCGAGACTTGCGATCAGGTCGCGCGCCTTTTTACGCAGCGCGCGCCAGTCGATCACCGGCGGCATCGCGCCGAGAAACACGTTTTCGGCAACGGAGAGAGCCGGCGCGAGTGCGGTTTCCTGGTGAATCACCGCGATCCCTTCAGCCAGCGACGCGTGCGGGTTGCGAAAGCTCATCTCGCGACCTTCGACGTGCATGGTGCCGGCGTCTGGCTGGTGACCGCCGCCCATCACCCGCATCAGCGTCGATTTGCCCGCGCCGTTTTCGCCGACGAGCGCATGTACCTCGCCGCTGAACACATCGAAGTCGATGCCTTCGATCGCATGAATGCCACCGAAGCGTTTGTCGATGCCGGCAAGCGCGATGAACGGACTCATATGACTGTCTCCAATGCATGCACGCGCCGGAACATCCGGCGCGTGGCCGCCACGATCTGGCGCGTCAGAAAATCGCCTTGGGGTTGTAATAGGTGTCGACGTTGCTCTTGTTGATGACAGCAGACGGCGTATACGAAATCTTCGGCACGTTCACCGCCTGACCTAGCGCGGCCTTGACGCCGATATCGACCGCGGTGCGCGCAACCAGTGCCGGGTCATTCAGCGCGGTGGCGCCGTACTTGCCCTGCTTGATCAACGCAAGCGCTTCCTTCTGACCATCGGCCGCGGCCACGAGCGTGATGCCCTGGCGATTCGCGCTTTCGATTGCGCGGCGAGCGCCCAGCACCATGCTGTCGTTTTCGCCGAGCACCATGTTGATGTCCTTGTTGGCGACGAGCAGATCTTCCATCGCCTTCAGGCCGCCTTCATCGGACCAGTTGCCCCAGCCCTGGCCGACCACCTGCACGTTGACCTTGCCGGTTCTTGCGAGCTGCGCCTCCATGATTCCTTCGAGTACACCGTCGCGACGTTCCTTGCCGACCGGATTACCTTTCTCGCCCGAAATCAGCGCGATTTTCAGGGGTTTGTCGCCCATCGTGTCCACCACCCACTTGCCGACCAGCGCGCCGTTTTCGCGGTTGGACGATTGCACCAGCGTCAGGTAATTCGCCTTCGGATCGAGCGTGCTATCGATCACGACCACCTTCACGCCGGCGGCAGTGGCCGCGTTGACTGCGTTGACGAGACCCTTCGGATCAGCCGGGTCGATGATCAGTACCTTGATGCCGCGGGTCACGAGATCCTCGACGTCGGAAATCTGCTTGCCCATCTTTCCCTGGGCGTCCGCGACGATGACCTCTTCGCCGAGTTCCTTTGCACGCGCCTTTGCGGATTCCATCGCCGCGGCAAAGTACGGCGCGTTGAGCACCTTCATCGAAATGCCGACCTTGATCCTGTCGGCGGCCAGGGCGGGGCTGGCCGCGACTGCGGCCGCAACGGCCAGTGCCACGCCACTGAGTACCTGCTTCACGAAATGCGTCATGTCTCCTCCTTCGTTATGGGTGTTACGCGAGTGATCGAAATGGAAATGGCTTGAAACACGGCTCGTTCAAGAGCCTTTTATGCGGCTTGCCAGAGGCGGCGTCACGGCGGCAACAGCTTGCCGGGATTTAACAGGTTCAGCGGGTCAAGAGCGGCTTTCACCGCGCGCATCGCAGCGAGTTCGGCGGGTGAGCGCGAC
Source organism: Paraburkholderia sartisoli (assembly GCF_900107685.1). GTDB lineage: Bacteria > Pseudomonadota > Gammaproteobacteria > Burkholderiales > Burkholderiaceae > Paraburkholderia > Paraburkholderia sartisoli. The sequence goes on from NZ_FNRQ01000001.1 coordinate 1,588,651, forward strand.
AGTGCCAGCACCTTGAGCTTTTTCAGGCCAATGCCGTGTTCCGCGGAGACGGAACCGCCCATTTCTCCGGTCACGCCATAGACGACCTCTTGCACTTCAGGCGCGGTAGTGGGCGGCCAGTCAGGCTCCTGCACGACGATGTGCAGATTGCCGTCACCCAGGTGGCCGTAGATCAGAATCGTGGCGTTCGGCCAGCGTTCCCGCAGTCGCGCTTCGCAGCGGCGCGCGGCTTCGCCGACGTCCACGATCGAAAAGCTCACGTCGAACGACACACGCCCGGGGATCAGGCGGGGATATTCGCCGGGGGCATCGCGAATCGCCCAGAAAGCCGCGGCATCCGATTCGGACGTGGCGAGCGCGGCGTCGGCGATGACATGGGTTTCGAGCATGTCGGCGAGGAATTCTTCGAATGCAGCCGCCTGTCGCTCAGGATCGGCACCGTTGCTTTCGAGCAGCACGTAGTACGCATGTCTGCCTTCCAGCGGCGCTCGCAACTCAGGCAACCGTTGCAGGACGAAGTCATGGTAGCCGGGCCACATCACCTCGAACGCGGACACGCCCCCCGGCAGACGTTCCTGTGCCGCGCGCAACAGCGTTGTCACCGCGTCGTAGTCGGGCACCCCGCACCATGCGGTACACACCGCGCGAGGTTTTGGGCGCAACCGCAGTACGGCGCGCGTGATGACCGCGAGCGTGCCTTCACTGCCAATCAGCAGATTACGCAGGTCGTAGCCGGTGTTGTTCTTGATCATCTTGCGCAGACCGCCGACGATGCTGCCGTCCGCGAGTACCGCTTCAACATCCAGCACCTGCTCGCGCATCATGCCGTACTTGATCACGCGGTTGCCGCCCGCATTGGTGGCGAGGTTGCCGCCAATCGTGCAACTGCCGCGCGCGCCGAGATCCAGCGGGAACATGAAGCCCGCTGCGTCGGCTGCTTCCTGGACAGTTTGCAGCGGCGTGCCCGCGAACACCGTCATGGCGGCACCCACGCTGTCGATGCTCTCAATGCCGCTCATCCGCTCCATGCTGAGCGCGACTTCGCCGCCGAGCATGCATGCACCGCCGGCCAGTCCCGTCAATCCACCTTGAGTCACGACCGGCTGGCCGTACTCGTGGCAGATCTTCATGACGGTGGCGACCTGATCCGTGGTGCGCGGCCGGATCAGCGCGACGGGCTCGGCGCTAGGCGTGCGGCTCCAGTCCGCGTGTTTCCGTCCTGCGAATTCGCCCGGCAGGCTCACCACGTCCGCGCCCAGTGCGTCGTGCAATGTGCGGACCGCCCGGGCGCTTTGCCCGGAAATGGGAGCGGCCGCATCGCGCGTTTCTGTGTCCTGCATTGCATGTCTCCGAAGACGATTGTCGTGCGGCAGGCGTCGCTGAAGACCTTTGGGAAGCACGCTTTGTCGCGGCTTCAATCTTTAGTTTGCCTCAATGAAAACGATAGTAACACTATCAAGTTAATTGAGTAAACTGCCATATATTCCGGGAAAACCCCGATAACACCAGAAAAATCAAACTTCAATGTTACTGAAGTTAACGTTATACTCGGGCCAACAATCACTCATAGGGAGATGGAATTCATGCAGTGGCCTGAACCGCGCTCATTCGACGTGAACCTCGAGACCGGCCTGATGGAAGGCACGGGTACGCGTTACCAGAAGCGCCTCGCAGACCTGGACGGTCTATATGCGGATGCAGCAGCGTTTAGCGCACTCGCATCGTCACGTGGCAACGACATCGTCTACGACGTTACCGACCATCGCCCCAGCGACCAGCCCGGCGACCTGATCACCGGCGTGACGCGCATGAGTCCCGGCAAGGTGGGCAATGAATACTTCATGACGCGCGGCCATATCCACGCGAACATCGACCGGCCCGAGCTGTATTTCGGTCTCAAGGGCAGGGGGCTGATGCTGATGGAGTCGCCCGATGGTGAAACGCGTATCGTCGAAATCCGCGCGAATACGGTGTGCTATGTGCCGCCGCGCTGGATCCACCGCTCGGTGAATCTGGGCGCGGACGACTTCGTGATGCTGTTCTGCTATCCGGCAGACTCGGGGCAGGACTACGCCATCATCGAAAAGTCGAACGGTATGCGGCTACGGGTTGTCGGGGACGGCAAAGGCGGTTGGCGCAGCGAGCCAAACCCGGCGTACCGGGAGCGTTCGAATGTGGAGGTCGATGAACTGATCGCGCGGGCGAGCAAAAGCGAAGGAGTCACGCCATGATCTATCAACCGGCACAGCGGCCAACGTTCTATTTCATTGGCGTCACGACCGCTCAAAGCTCGATCATGCGGGTGTTTCCGGCGTGGGCGAAGCATCTGGGTCTGGGCGACGTGGAAATGAAGGGCATCGACTTCGAGCCGCATTCGTCGCCGCAGGCGTATCGCGAGGCGGTCGGGTTTCTGCGCAACGACCCGTTGTCGCTTGGCGCGCTTGTCACCACGCACAAGATCGATCTGTACGCCGCCTGCCGCGATCTGTTCGACGAAATCGACCCGCACGCGCTGATGATGGGCGAGACCAGTTGCCTGTCCAAACGTAACGGCAAGTTCATCTGTCACGCGAAGGACCCTATCACGTCCGGTTTTGCACTGGACGGGTTCCTGCCGGAGCAGCATTTCGCCCGGACCGGCGCTGAGGTTTTCTCGATGGGCGCGGGCGGATCGACGATCGCGCTAACGTGGCATCTGATGCAGCGAAGCCGCGGCGCGAACCGGCCTTCCAGGGTGATCGTGTCGAACCGGTCGGCGGCGCGGCTCGAGGAAATCGAGCGGATTCATCGCGAGCTGGATTCAGGTGTGCCCTGCGAGTACGTCGAGGCGCCGCGCCCTGAAGATAACGACGTCGTGCTCGCGCGGCTCTCGCCTGGTGCGCTGGTGATCAATGCCACGGGTCTCGGCAAAGATGCGCCGGGCTCGCCGCTTGGCAATGCCGCGCGGTTTCCGCAACACGCGGTGGTGTGGGACCTCAACTACCGCGGCGACCTGATTTTTCTGGATCAGGCGCGCGCTCAGCAGCAATCGGCGCAATTGCAGATCGAAGACGGCTGGACCTATTTCATCTATGGCTGGACACGGGTGATCGCCGAGGTGTTTGATGTCGGGATCCCGTCACGCGGCCCGGCTTTCGACGAGATTTGCCGGATCGCCGCCGGGGCGGGCAAACCCGCGCCGTCACGGCCGGTTGCCTGACCAGAAATGGCTGTGCGCAGCGACTGCCCGCCGGGGCTTATTCCTGTAACTGACACTTGAGACACGCGAAGGATCGACCGATGTATCTGGACAAATTCAAGCTGGACGACAAGGTCGCGGTCGTCACGGGCGCTGCGCGCGGCATTGGCCTCGCCACCGTTGAGGCACTGGCCGAAGCGGGCGCGCTCGTGGTGCTGACCGACATGAACGCGGCGCTGCTCAACGAGGCAGTGGATGTGCTGCGCGCACGAGGCTTGCGCGTAGAAGGCGAACTGCTCGACGTGACCGATCCGAAGGCCGCGCAACGCGTCAATGACGCCGTCGTCGCACGGCACGGCCGCGTTGACGTGCTCGTGAACAACGCGGGTATTGCGATTTCAAATCACCCGGCTGAGACGATGGCCGATGAGGTCTGGAACAAGGTGATCGACGTCAACCTCAATGGCGTGTTCTGGAGTTGCCGTGCATTCGGCAAAGGGATGCTGGAGCGCGGCGCGGGCAGCATCGTCAACGTGGGCTCCATGTCGGGTTTTATCGTCAACCGGCCGCAGGAACAGGCGAACTACAACGCTTCGAAGGCGGCAGTGCATCACCTGACGAAGTCGCTTGCAGCGGAGTGGGGCGCGCGGGGTGTCCGGGTGAACGCGGTGGCGCCCACCTATATCGACACTGAAATGAACAGGTACGTCTATGAAGACAAGGAGATGTACAGACACTGGGTTGGCGGCACGCCGATGAACCGGCTGGGTCGCGTGGACGAAGTGGCGTCGGTGGTGCTGTTTCTCGCGGGCGAGGCGGCGAGCCTGATGACTGGCTCGATCGTGCTCGCGGATGGCGGCTACGTGTGCTGGTGAACATGCCGCCCTTAACGTTAGCGGCCCATGAGGGTGAGCCGGTTCGCATCCGCGTGGATGAGTTCGATACCACGCTGAGCGCCCGACTCAAGGATCCGGCCAGCCGACCCCAGCCGGGCGAAGTGGTGCTGTACTGGCTCGGACAGGCCGGCTTCGTGATCGACTGTGACGGCTTGCGGATGCTGATTGATCCGTACCTGTCGGATTCCCTGGCGGACAAATATCGCGGCACGCGCTATCCGCATAGGCGGATGATGCCCGCGCCGCTCGTTCCCGCTGACCTGGACCGGCTCGATCTGGTGTTGTGTACGCACCGTCATACGGATCACATGGACCCGGGCACGTTGCAGCCTTTGGCACGGCGCTTTCCCGATCTGCGCTTCGTGGTGCCGGGGGCGTCGATTGACGAGGCGATGAAGCGCTGCGGCGCGGGCGCGGACCGGCTGATTCCGGTGAATGCGGATACCTGCGTGAAGGTGCTCGAACGCTGCCACGTCTCACCCGTCGCATCGGCGCATGAAACGCTGGACGTGGACGACGCAGGGCGGCATCCGTGGCTCGGCTATGTGATCGAAGTCCACGGTGTGCGTCTCTATCACTCAGGCGATTGCGTGCCGTACGCGGATCTCGCAAGACGTGTCGCGTTACACGAACCTGACGTTGCACTATTGCCGGTGAATGGTCGCGATGAAGCGCGCAGCGGCAATGGCGTGCCTGGCAATTTCACGCTGGATGAGGCCATTGCGCTGGCAAAGGAAGCGCGTGTTCCGGCGATGATCGCGCATCACTACGGGCTGTTTGATTTCAACACGATTTCGCCTCGGGAGATTGACGCGCGCGTTGTTGCCGAACAGCGCGGCGCATGCGAACTCTTTCGGGCACAGACGCAGCGGGCGTGGCGGCTGGTCAAAACAGACAGGACATGATGAAAGTATTGGTCGCAGTCAAACGAGTGGTCGATTACAACGTGAAGGTCCGTGTGAAGTCGGACGGCACGGGTGTGGACATCGCGAACGTGAAGATGTCGATGAATCCGTTCGACGAGATCGCGGTGGAGGAAGCGGTGCGTCTGCGCGAGGCGGG
>NZ_FNRQ01000002.1 GCF_900107685.1 Paraburkholderia sartisoli
CCCGAAGGATCCACCGCGCGTCGCGCATCAAGCGCCCACACTTATCGACTGTTAATTTTTAAAGATCAAGTCCGCGCCCACCACCCGAAACCGCGCCCACTTCCAACCACCCGGCACCGCTTCGTTGCACGTCGCTGCATCCGCAGCAGAGAAACGAGATTATGAAGAACGTTTGCTTGGTCGTCAACAGGTTTTTTTAACCACCCCACCCGCCCAGCGCCCCGCAAAGCCTTGCCCACTCTGGCTTCCCGCTTCCCCGCGCCTCCTTGCGAAAGCGCGAAAGATCGAGATTCTAGCCACCTCACTCGGCCCTGGCAAGCGTTATTTTTAAGAACGGTTTGAGAACAGAAATACCGCTCCTCAATACGGTGATTGTGGGGATTGGAGGGGCCCGACAAACACTGGGGGCCACTTGCCTGTCTCGCCAGGCGACCATGTTTCCGTTCACCTCATCTCGCGTATTGCCGGGACACAGACGCCATCGGCCTGCCCATCCTTTATTACGGACACCCCGGTCTATATCTTCCGGTCACCCCCACGCAAATGATGTCTATGCACAGAAAAGAATAGAATGTAGGGCTCTGTGCACCCCAAACCTTCTGGATTTATGCGCTCGCGAATCGCCAAACGTCTCCCTCCTGATGCCGACAAGCTTGTCGGCCTCTCGCTCGCGCTGTTCGCGTCGGGCAGTCGCACCGAAGACCGCTTCTGGGAAGCGAAGCTCGACGCGCTACTGGCCAGAATCGTCCGCAATGGCAACCAGACGACGCTGGACGCCGCCCTCGATCACCTGCAGCAAAATCACCCGGATGCATATGGCGCGCTCGCCGACATGGCGGAAACGCATAGCGAGTCGTTCCAGATCGATTTCGATGGCACACCACACGAAGCGCTGCTGATCGCCGCGCCAGTTCTCGCCTGGACGCGGTATGCGATTCCGTCGGGCCCGCTCAAAGGCGATGCGGCCGATGCCCTGCGCGCGCATCTGCAGGCGCATGTGCTGGCCGCCGACACGCGCGTCGCGCTGGCGCCGTTCCTGTACAGCATCGATCAGTTGCCGCGTCACCACGTGGAAACCTGGCGCGTGGCGCAACAACTCGCGCAGACGGCGTCCAGCGGTCACGGCGCGAAACTCAATCTTGGGGAACTGCCCGAAACATCGCCGATCCTCGCCGATCCGAGATTCCTGCTCGCCGTCGTCATTGCGCCCGTGGGCGCCCCGGTGTTTCGCTGGCAGGAAGAAGAACATGGCAATCGCATCGAGCGCGGCCAGTGTCTTGAACAATGGGCAACGCAAGGCGGCGCCAACCTGTCGGTCATCCTGCCAGGTTGTGAGTTCGAATGCCTGCTGCCGGACGCTTACTACTCGGCGTGCCGCGACGCGGATGAGCGCGTGCGTCCGCACACCGTCCGTACGGCCGTCCGCTATCTCTTCGACACAATTGGCGCTGCGCCCCAGGAATTGCGGGCAGTCGTCGCCGGATTCGGTGAGCGGCACATCGACGAATATCGCGTCGGCTTTACCCGGCGCGGCAGCAACGACGTGATCTATGGCGTCGTGTGGCCGCTCTATGGCCGCGAAAACGGCGAGCCGGGTATCGACGAGGAACCGCAGGAAGCCGCCTCGAGCGACGGTCCGCTAGAAGAAATCGTCGCCCTGCTGAAAGAAACCGGTATTACGGAAGTCCGACGTCACGCCGGACGTTTCGAGCCAGAATACTGCGACGACTGTGGGGTACCGCTCTACGCGGATCCGCTTGGCGAGATCGTACATGCGGAAATGCCTGAAGACGCCGAGCCCGCGCAACCTCATTTTCACTGACGGCATCGTCGGATTCTGACAGCCCCGCCGAGCGCGGGGCTTTTTCTTAGCACGCATCCTATGCCTTTCGGACAGGCAGTCCGGCGGGATGGAATTTGTCATCATGGGACCGGTGGCGCATCACAGCGCGCCGGCACCTGCCGACCCGTGCGCATCGCGCCACCTCGACCGTCATCTGGAGGAGGCAACGCATGCGTTTTACCGTATTCAACCCGGAAGCCGAGCGGCGCGAGGGGCTCAAGGCCCTGCTGAGGCAGATTGACCGGCAGGCGCGTTTCAGTGAGGCGCATGACTGGCGTCACGCAGACCGGACGTTGCGTCGGCTGAACCCGGATCTGCTGGTCATCGACTGGGAAAACGGGATGCGCATTGCCGACGCCCGTGCGCTCTTCGCAGCGCACCCCACGGTGCCGGTCGCCGTGCTGATCGACGACGCGTCTCCGTCCATCGTCCGCGCGCTGATCGACGAAGGTGCGCTCGGCGTGATCCCGCGACGGATGGACCATCGTCTGATTGTCCGGGCGTTTGAAATCGTGTTGCTGGGTGGTCACTACGTGCCGGCCGGCGCGCTCGCGCTCGAATCGCCGCCCGCCGTGCCCGAAGTGCCGGTTCGCCGCCGGGAAGCGGTGCTTCCGAGGCCCCGGCGAATGCGTCTGTCGAACGGACTGTCGCCGCGTCAGGAGCAGATCATGCGCTGCGTACACATGGGCAGTACCAACAAGATAATCGCGCGCACGCTCGGCATCAGCGAAGGTACGGTCAAGATTCATCTCGCCAGCATCTTCCAGCAACTCGGCGCGCCCAATCGGGCCGCCGCCGTCGCGATCTATAACGGCTGGCTCGCTGCCCAGCTCCAGGTGCTGCGTCCGGAGCACGAAAGCGCGCCGCGAGGCGTGCCCGGCCAGCATGGCGTCGTGCCGCTGCGGCGACCTCCAGGCCAACGGTTCAGATATCCGTTGCCCGCGAACGATGGCGGCGGCGCCCTCGCTGCTGCTGCCGAACCCATGATCCCGTTCGGCGATCCAGCTGCGGAAACCGGTAAGTGACGACCACGGCCGACCTGCCCACACCGTCCACGCCCGGCATGTGCAGGCGTAAGGCGGAGTTCGCCAGGCTGGACTCGTCGGGCAACGTCCGGCGGCGTCGCTCAATCGCAACATCGGCCACGAAAGCCGCCTCGGTCCCGCGAGTCTGATCGATGTCGTCGAGCCGCCCCGCCGGCATCAGCATCCGCACATGCAGCGACCCAACGGCCTTCGGCGAGCCCGATTGCGACGCGTAACGCGGCCATCGGCGCAACGTGAACCGGACGCGGACAAGCCCCACCAGCACGGCTGGCACGGATTCCGCTCACCCGTTTCGACTTCCAGGAGTAATATGAGATTCATGGGTTTCCTCTATACACCGCTGCCGTTCTGGGTCGCTGTCGGTGGCTGGATCGCCACTGCCGGCCTGCTCGCGCTTGCGCTTTGGAAAAACCCATTCAAGCGTCTCCAGGACGCCACCTTGCAGCATGTCTGGCTCGCCTTGATCGTTGCGATGTCGGTACTCTGGGCAAGCAACGCATGGCTCGACGACGGCACCGTCATGCACCTGCTTGGCGCCACACTCATCGTCACGCTCTTCGACTGGGCGCTCGCGCTGATCGCGATGGCCGCGGTCACGGGTATCGCCGCTGTGATCTTCGACGCGCCCTGGCAAGGTATCGCCCTCACCTTCCTGATATTCGGCGCGTTGCCCGTCGCGGTCTCCACGATTCTGCAACGGGCGATCGTCAAGTGGCTGCCGCGCAACCTGTTCGTCTTCATCCTGGGTCAGGGCTTCATCTCGCCCGCTATCGCGGTGACCATCGCCGCGATCGCCGCAGTGGCCTCGCATGTCGCGCTGGCCGACGGCTCGATGACCGTCGTACCCGCGGGTTATATGTTCAGCGTCTTTCTGCTCGCTTCGGGCGAAGCGTGGTTCACCGGCATGTCCACGGCACTGATCGCGGTTTATCGTCCAGCGTGGGTCACGACGTACGACGTGCGTCGCTATCGCCTCGGCGGACCTCGCATCTGAACCTGTGGGTCCGTGAAACCCGGGGTATGCAGATATCCCGCGAAAAGCGTGACCGCGAATGCCCGGCCGGAACATCGCCGCACATAAGACCAGGACACAACGCAGCGCGTGATGTTGCATGGCAGCGCATGGGAGCAGGTCCGCGCAGGCCGCCTTGAGCCACGCGACCCACGGCTACCCGCGGCTACCCGCGCGAGATGAGTGGAGCACTGCGCATAATCCGTCGAAGTCATCCCACGTATTGCTTCGCGACAACGATTGAACCGGTAACGAACTGATGGCATGGAGTCGACAGCCCTGCACACATCGCATCACTCCGGCTTTTCCAGCAGAATGTGTCAAATATTTTGTGTCAGGATTGAACTCCTCTCCCCCGCGAGGCATCTTACGTGCCTGATGTTTTATAAGCCTTGATAGATGGATCGCACCAACGCACCGCGCCGATTGCTGCGGTTGGTCGGCCGGCTCGCGGCGATTGCAGCGGGCTCCGTGCTCGTTTGCACAGCGCCAGCCTCCGCTGATCAGCTCGAACAGCACAACGAACTCGTCAACCGGTTCGTCCATGACCTGCACGCCGACCCGCTCGTCGCGGACTGTGCCGCGCACGCCAATTTTGTCGCCAGTACCTCGACCGCCTTCGATCACGTCGAATTCCCACCCAGTTCCTTCGACAGCGCGCACTCTTCGATCACGCCGTGGAACGACTCGTTCGACGAAGGCAAGCAGCGCGTCAAGGTCGACAGCATCGTGACCGTCGAAGGTCTGGGCGTGCCGCAAAGCGGCAGTGGGTCGCCGATGGACCTCAAGTTCCGCTGCGGCTACCTCGGCACCCAGATGCTGGCGTTCAGCTGGAATGATCCGGTACCGCCGGCGAGAGCACGCGGCGCGCCGTCGGGTAGCCACAAGAAGAAAGGCTCGAAAGGCAAGCATTCGTCGGGCAAGAAATCGACCGGCAAGGTTTCGGCCGCAACGGGAAAGTCGACCGGCAAGTCCACGTCGAAATCGTCAGCGAAGAAAAAGCCGCAGTGAGCTGAGCGGGCATCTTCAGATTGTCGCGCCCGCCAGGGCTACACCTCGTGGTCGGTCGTACGCCGGTGTTCAACGCCGGGCTAAACAAAAAACGGGGAACACGCCATGCACGCGTTCCCCGCTTTCCGTCCTGCTGGATACGACCCAATTTGCCCTGATCGACAGGCAAGGCCAAGCCGACCTTATGGCTTCGCCTGACGCCAACCTCGCGCCACCCTCACATCAGCTTCAAGCTCACGCGAACGTCTCGACGTGCCGCAAGATCGCGTGCAGCATCGCCGCGCCCAGCGACGCGCTGCGCTCGCCATTCCAGCCCACCCGCTCGTCGGGCAGGTTCGCGTTGTCCTTGAACGGCATCTCCAGCGTCAGCGACAGGCAACCGAACTCATTGCCGACGTACTTCGATGCGAGCTTCAGCGCGTCCTGCCGATACTTGCTCGACTCGTAGCCGTACTTGTCCTGAAAGTCCGGGCTCGCCTGTTTGAACGCCTCGATAAAGGCCTTCTGCTCCTCGCCCTGCTTTTCGGTGAACCCCGGCAGCATTTCCGAGCCCGCCACGAACACGTACGGCAGCGCCTCGTCGCCGTGGATGTCGAAGAAGAGATCGCAACCCGTCGCGTGAATCGCGTCGCGCACGAGCAGCACTTCGGGGCTGCGCGCGGCATCAGGCTCCATCCATTCGCGATTCAGGTTGGCGCCGGCGGCGTTCGTGCGCAGGTTGCCGTGCGCGCTGCCATCCGGATTCATGTTGGGCACGATGTGAAACACCGCGTGTTCATAGAGCCGGCGCGCGACCGGATCGCCGGCCCAGTCGCCCCAGCCGGCCAGACGTTTGACGAGGCCCTCGACGAACCACTCCGCCATCGTCTCGCCCGGATGCTGGCGCGCGATGATCCAGATTTTTTTCTTCGGCTTGAGCGTGCCGTCTTCGGCGAGATCCGGCGTGCCGAGCGTGAGCAGCGGCATCGGCCGGCCTTCGACCGTCTGGCCGAGTTCGGTCAGCGTCGCGTGCGGCATCTGCTGCACCGCGCCGAGAAATTCCGAATGACGCTCCTCGCTGTACGGCTCGAAATACGCGTAGTGAATGCTGTCGAAGTCGGGCGTGTGGTCGATCGTCAGCGCGCGGCCGTCGTACGACGTCGGCACGCGGAACCAGTTCACGCGGTCGTAGCTCGCCATCGCGTTGTAGCCGCGCCAGCCTTCGGCGAACGCGCACTCGTGGGCGTTCTCGAAGGTCATCACGCAGCGTTCGCCCGCCGCGCCCGCGAGCCGGAAGTAGAACCACTGCGCGAAGTCGGCGTGACTGTCGCGTCGCACGCGCAGGCGGATGTCGTCCGGCTGCGCGCAGGACACGATCTCGATCGCGCCCGCGTCGAAATTACTGGTAATCGAAATCGTCATGGTCTTGCCCTGCCTGTCGTGCGTGATATGCGTCGGATACGTGGCGTCGCGCTTACTGCGCGATGCGCCGGCGAAATACGTAGGTGGAATCGTTCGATGCGTCGGCGTCGAACGCGTAGCCTTCCGCGTCGAAGCCCTTCAGCGCTTCTGGCGCGTCGAAGCGGTTCTCGACCGCGTAGCGCGCCATCAGGCCGCGCGCGCGTTTCGCATGGAAGCTGATGATCTTGTAGCGACCGCCCTTCCAGTCCTCGAACACGGGCGTGATCACCGGTGCGTCGAGCAGCTTCGGCTTGACGGACCTGAAGTACTCGTTCGACGCGCAGTTCACCAGAATCCGCGCCGCGCCCGCGTTCTTCTTCAACTGGGCGTTGAGCGCCTGCGTGATGCGCTCACCCCAGAATGCGTACAGATCCTTGCCCCGCGTGTTCTCGAAACGGGTGCCCATTTCCAGGCGATACGGCTGCAACAGGTCGAGCGGACGCAGCAGTCCATACAACCCTGACAGCACGCGCACATGCTTTTGCGCATAGTCGAGATCGGCGGCCGAGAGCGACTTCGCGTCGAAACCTTCGTATACGTCGCCGTTGAACGCGAGCACGGCCTGTTTCGCGTTACGCGTGTCGAATTTCTCCGACCAGTCGGCGTAGCGCTGGAAGTTCAGGCGCGCGAGCGGATCGGAAATGTCCATCAACGTGGCGATCTGCTGCGGCGACAGGCGCCGCAATCCGTCGATCAGTTCGGCGGCGTCATCGACAAAATCGGGAATCGTGTGCTTTTTGACGTGCGGGGGTGTTTCGTAGTCGAGCGATTTGGCCGGCGACAGAACGATTATCATAGAGGCTTACAGGCACGCCGTGCCTGACGGTCAAAGACGAAACCACGATTGTAACGAATGCACGGTTCCGATGCCTCACGCGGGGCGCTCCGCGATGTCCCTCTCGTCGTGCTCGATTCGAATGTATGGATCGACATCCTCGTGTTCGACGACCCTCATACCCGTCCGATCCGCGCGGCGCTCGAAAGCGGCGCGTTGAAGGCGCTGATCGACGCGCGCTGTCTCGCTGAACTGACGTACGTGCTCGATTACCCCCAGTTCGCGCGGCGCGAGATCGACAAGGCCGCGGCGCTCGACACGCTCGCGCGCCTCTGCCAGCGGGTCGCGCCGCCCGCGCCCGCCGAAGACGCCCGGCCACTGCCGAAGTGCAAGGATCGCGACGACCAGAAGTTTCTCGAACTCGCGCATGCCGTAGAGGCCGACTGGCTGGTCTCGAAAGACCGCGCGGTGCTGAAGCTGGCAAAGCGTATCGCGCGTGATTTCGGGTTTCAGATCGCGCAGCCGGCGCCGTTCGTCGCGGCCTGCCTGCTGCCGGACAAAACACCCGCCGAAGCGCCCTCGCCCGCCTGACCGGCACGTCGCGACAGATTTCCGCAGGTTCTCTCCGATACTCACCGCCCATCGTCCACGTTCCAGACCGCGCCATGAATGCACCGCACACCACGCCCACCACGCCTGCGACTCCGACCTTTCCGTCCCGTCTGCCGAACGTCGGCACGACGATCTTCACCGTGATGAGCGCGCTCGCCACGCAAAAAGGCGCCGTGAACCTCGGCCAGGGCTTTCCGGATTTCAACTGCGATCCGCGCATCGTGGATGCGGTGAGCGACGCGATGCGCGAGGGCCACAACCAGTATCCGCCGATGGCCGGCCTCGCGCCGCTACGCCAGGCGATCTCGGACAAGATCGCGAACCTGTACGGCCGCCGCTACGACGCCGACAGTGAAATCACGGTGACGGCCGGCGCCACGCAGGCGCTGCTCACCGCGATCCTGAGTACGGTCCATCCGGGCGACGAAGTGATCGTCGTCGAACCGACGTACGACAGCTATCTGCCGTCGATCGAACTCGCGGGCGGCAAGCCGGTGTTCGTCACGCTCGAAGCGCCCGACTACACGATCCCGTTCGACAGGCTCGCGGCCGCGATCACGCCCCGGACACGTCTGCTGCTGATCAATACGCCGCACAATCCGACGGGCACCGTCTGGCGCGCGGAGGACATGCAGAAGCTGGAAGACATCGTGCGCGGCACCAACGTGCTGATTCTCTCGGACGAAGTCTACGAACACATGGTCTACGACGGCGCGCCGCACGAAAGCGTGGCGCGCTATCCGGAACTCGCGCAACGCAGTTTCGTTGTGTCGAGCTTCGGCAAGACGTATCACGTGACGGGCTGGAAAGTCGGCTACGTCGCGGCGCCCGCTGCGTTGACGGCGGAGTTCCGCAAGGTGCATCAGTTCAACGTGTTCACCGTGAATACGCCGATGCAGCTCGGCCTCGCGCGCTACATGCAGGACCCGGCGCCGTATCTCGACCTGCCGGCGTTCTATCAGAAGAAGCGCGACTTCTTCCGCGCGGGTCTCGCGAATTCGCGCTTCCGTCTGCTGCCGTGTGAAGGCACGTACTTCCAGTGCGTCGATTACTCGGCGATCAGCGATCTGCCCGAAGTGGAATTCGCGCAATGGCTGACCGGCGAAATCGGCGTGGCGGCGATTCCCGTGTCGGCGTTCTATCACGCGCCGCACGAATCGGGCGTCGTGCGCTTCTGCTTCGCGAAGCAGGAGAGCACGCTCGCCACCGCGCTCGAACGGCTGGCGCGTCTTTGATCCGGCGCGCGCGACGATGCGAATGAATCCACATTCCGCATCGTCGCGCGCGTGTCCTGCTGCGGCGCATCGCGGCGGTTCGCGTGCAACCACATGCTCACGCCTTCTTGCGTTGCGCCTCGACATACGCCTTGCGGTCGGCGGTCACGCGTTGCGCCGCGGGCCGTTCGTTCACCGCCTTCACATACGCTTTCCAGTCGATCCCCACATCGGCGAGGAAATCGCGGCCGTAGACCGCCTGCGTCGCCATGCCGACGAGCGGCAAATCCACGAAACCGGCCGTGTCGGACACGCTGAAACGCTCGCCGTGCAGGTACGGCGCGAACTTCGCGAGGCGCCTGAAACCGCTGATATGATGCGTGAGCAGCTTCTCGACGCGCCCTTTGGTCGCGTCGGTGACCGTGCCGCCGAAAAACGCCTGCTTGTACAGGTTACGCACGGTCAGTTCGAGATGCACGTCGGCGAAGAAGATCATCTCGCGCTCTTTCGCGGCGATCCACGGATCGGCGGAAAAAATCGCCTTCTCCGGATAGCGCGCGGCCAGATATTCGACGATCGCCTGCGACTCGCACAGGTCCCCGTGTTCGGTCTGAATATACGGCACCTTGCCGAGCGGCGAATGCGCGAGGAACGCTTCGTCCTGACTCGGCATCACGAGCACCTCCTCAAAAGGGATGTCGTGTTCGAGCAGAACGAATTTCACCTTGCTGTAATAGTTGGACAACGCGAAACCGCACAGTTTGATCATCGGATGTCTCCTTCCGGCCTGTTCTGTTTATCGATGGAACCACGTCTGACAGATCGAAGACGATCACGCAGTCCGTGTTAACCCATCATCCCAAAATTTGCACGATCGTGCTATTCTAAAAATAACCATGGAGTCGAGCCTTACCATGACCTCTCGTCAGTTCAGCATCGAAACTATCGGCATCGTCGGCACGGGCGCAATGGGCCGCGGCATCGCGCAGATCGCGGCGCTCTCGGGTCTGGACGTGCGTCTCTACGACACGAATCCCGAAGCCGTCGGCGCGGCGCGCGACTATCTTGCCGACACGTTCGCAAAACTCGCCGCCAAAGGCAAGCTCGAACCGGCGCGCGTTACCGCCGCGCTCGCGTGCGTGACCGGCGCGGCGGCAATCGCGGACCTGGCGGGCTGCGATCTCGTCATCGAAGCGATCGTCGAGAAGCTCGACGTCAAGCGCACCCTCTTTCGCGAGCTCGAAACGGTCGTGGGCGGCAACTGCGTGCTGGCGTCGAATACGTCGTCGCTGTCGATCACGTCGATTGCGGCGGGTTGTCAGGATCCGTCGCGCGTCGTCGGCTATCACTTCTTCAATCCGGTGCCGCTGATGAAGGTCGTCGAGGTGATCGACGGCCTGCGCGGCGATCCGGCCGCCGGCGACGCGCTGATGAGCCTCGCGCGCCGCATGGGCCACACGCCGGTGCGCGCGAAGGACATGCCCGGCTTCATCGTCAATCACGCCGGACGCGGGATGAACACCGAGGGCCTGCGCGTGGCGGGCGAAGGCGTTGCGAGTTTTGTCGACATCGATCGCATCATGCGCGAGCAGGCGGGCTTCCGGCTCGGGCCGTTCGAGCTGCTCGACCTGACGGCGCTCGACGTGTCGCATCCGGTGATGGAGTCGATCTATCACCAGTTCTACGAAGAGCCACGCTTCACGCCGTCGCCGATCACGGGTACGCGCCTCGCGGGCGGTCTGATCGGCCGCAAGACAGGCGAAGGCTTTTACCGGTACGTCGACGGCAAGCAGCAGGTCGAAGCCGAAGCCGCGGCGCCAACCGAACTGCCGAAGCGCGTGTGGGTCAGCAACCGCTATCCCGAAGCGCGCGAAGCCGTGCTGCAGATCATCGCGAAAAGCGGCGTGGCGCTCGACGAAGGCGCAACGCCCGCGGCGGATTCGCTGATCGTCGTGACGCCGTTCGGGCACGACGCGACCACATCCGCCGTCGACGAAAATCTCGACGCAAGCCGCGTGGTGGCCATCGATACGCTGTTCCCGCTCGCCGGCGCGCAACGCCGCACGCTGATGACGACGCCCGCGACGACACGCGCCGCGCGCGACGCCGGCCACGCGCTCTTCGCCGCCGACAGCGTGCCTGTCACCGTGATCCGCGATTCGACCGGCTTCGTCGCGCAACGGGTGGTCGCGACCATTGTCAACATTGGCTGCGATATCGCGCAAAAGCAGATCGCGTCGCCGCTCGACATCGATCTGGCCGTCACGCTCGGCCTCGGCTATCCGCGCGGACCGCTCGCACTCGGCGACGCGCTCGGCGCGAAGACGATTCTCACGATCCTGCGCAACATCTCGAGCGTGCTGGAAGATCCGCGCTACCGTCCGTCGCCGTGGCTCGCGCGGCGCGCGCAGCTTGGCCTTTCGCTCACGCAGACCGACGTCGCGGACAACGCCAACGCTGACGCAAACACCCACTCAAAGGACCCGCGATGAGCGCCGAACTCCTCACGTCCCGCCCGGCCGAAAGCGAATCGACGCTGGTGCTGACGCTGTCGAATCCGGGTGCGCGCAACGCGCTGCATCCGGACATGTACGCCGCCGGCATCGAAGCGATCGACACGGCCGAACGCGATCCGTCGATCCGCGCGATCGTGCTGACCGGCGCGGACCAGTTCTTCTGCGCGGGCGGCAACCTGAACCGGCTGCTCGAAAATCGCGCGAAGGATCCTTCGGTGCAGGCGCAAAGCATCGACATGCTCGGTGAGTGGATCGCCGCGCTGCGTTCGTCGACGAAGCCGGTGATCGCCGCCGTCGAAGGCGCGGCGGCCGGCGCGGGGTTTTCGCTCGCGCTTGCCTGCGACCTGATCGTCGCCGCCGAAGATGCGAAATTCGTGATGTCGTACGCGCGCGTCGGGCTAACGCCGGACGGCGGCGGCTCGTGGTTCCTCGCGCAGGCGCTGCCGCGCCAGATCGCGGCCGAAGTGCTGTTCGAGGGCAAACCCGTGAGCGCGACGCGGCTCCATGAACTCGGTGTCGTCAACAGGGTGGCGAAGGCCGGCGCGGTGCGCGACATGGCGCTCGCATGGGCCGACGACCTCGGCCGGATCTCGCCGTATTCGATCACGTGCATCAAGTCGCTGATCGGCGCGGCCGGCACGCAATCGCTGCCGGATCATCTCGCAGCCGAGCGCGACAGCTTCGTTCGCGCGCTGCATCAGGGCGATGCGCTCGAAGGCATCACCGCATTCCTCGAAAAACGTGCGCCGGTCTACAAATGAGCGAACCGCAAAACGCCGCATTCCAGTTGCCGAAGCGCCGCCGCATCTATCTGATGCGGCACGGCGACGTCACGTATTTCGACGCCACCGGTCGCGCGATCGATCCCGAAACCGTGCCGCTCAACGAGAATGGTCGCGAACAGGCGAGCGCCGCGGGCCGTGCATTTGCAGAGCAGCAGGTCCGCTTCGATCGCGTGATCGTGAGCGGCCTGCCGCGCACGGTTGAAACCGCGCAACGCGTGCTCGCCGAAACCGGACAGCAGATCGAACTGGAAATCGAGCCCGCGTTGCAGGAAATTCGCGGCGGACGGCTCGGCAGCATTCCGGCGAAAGATCTCGAAGCCGCGTTTCTGGGCGCGTTCGACGGCATCGTCCCTGAAGACACACACTTTCTGGGCGGTGAAACGATCGGTGCACTGTTCGACCGCGTGCTGCCCGCGCTTGCCACGCTGCGCGAAGACACGTCGTGGGACACGGTGCTGCTCGTGCTGCACGGCGGGGTGAACCGCGCGATTCTCTCGCATGCGATCACGGCGGGCGGCCGCACGTTCTTCGGCCATCTCGCACAGGCGACGGGCTGCATCAACACGCTCGACGTCGGCACCGCACCGCGCGACTGGGTGCTGCGCGCGATCAACTATTCACCGCCCTCGCCGCTTCATCGCGACGTGCGCAACACGACGATGGAACTGCTCTACGCACAATTCATTCAATGCAGGCGTAGCTAAACCCGATCTGGAGGAGACAATGACGCAGGCCCGTCCCGCAGGGGAACCGGAGCACACGCCGGACTACTCGGCATTCGAAGGCACGCGGCCCGTCGCGGACAGGCAGCGCTTTGACGCGGACCAGCTCGGCGCGTGGCTGGTGCAGCACGTCGAAGGCTTCGCCGGGCCGCTGACCGTCGAACAGTTCGCCGGCGGCCAGTCCAATCCGACGTTCAAACTCGTCACGCCGTCGCACTCGTATGTGATGCGCGCGAAGCCCGGCCCCGCAGCGAAACTCCTGCCGTCGGCGCACGCGGTGGAACGCGAGTATCGCGTGATGCACGCACTTGCCGAGACCGACGTGCCCGTCGCGAGGATGCTCGCGCTTTGCGAGGACGAAAGCGTGATCGGACGCGCGTTCTACGTGATGGAGTTCGTTCAGGGCCGCGTGCTGTGGGATCAGTCGCTCCCCGGCATGACGGTCGATGAACGCAGCGCGATCTACGACGAAATGAATCGCGTGATCGCGGCGCTGCATAGCGTCGATCCCGCGGCGGTCGGGCTTGCCGACTATGGCAAACCGGGCAACTACTTCGCGCGGCAGATCGGCCGCTGGAGCCGGCAGTATGTGGCGTCCGAAACGGAGCCGATCGAAGCGATGAACCGCCTCATCGAATGGCTGCCGCAGCACATGCCGGCCGACACCGGCGGGCGGGCTTCGGTCGTGCATGGCGACTACCGTCTCGACAACCTGATTTTCCATCCGCACGAGCCGCGCGTGCTTGCCGTACTCGACTGGGAACTGTCGACGCTCGGCGATCCGCTCGCCGACTTCGCGTATCACTGCATGGCGTGGCACGTCGATCCCACGCAGTTTCGCGGCATTGCCGGTCTCGACTGGGCCGCACTCGGCATTCCGGACGAAACGCATTACGTCGAACGTTACTGCGCGCGCACCGGACTCCACATTGAAGGAGACTGGAATTTCTATCTGGCGTACAACATGTTCCGCATCGCCGCGATCCTGCAGGGGATCATGAAGCGCGTTGTCGACGGCACCGCTGCGAGCGCGCAGGCGATCGATGCCGGCCGTCGCGCGAAGCCGATGGCGGAACTCGCGTGGCGTTACGCGCAGAAGGTGCGCTAGTCGCCGCCCGATCATTGCTCATCGTTACCCGCGAGGACTTACATGAATTTCGATTACACCCCGAAGGTGCAGGCGCTGCGCGAGAAACTGCTCGCTTTCTTCGACGAACATATCTATCCGAACGAGCGCGCATTCGCCGAGGAGATTGCGCGCAATCGCCGGAACGGCAACGCATGGATTCCGACTGAGCTGATCGAGAGTCTCAAGCAGAAAGCGCGCGACGCCGGGCTGTGGAACCTGTTCCTGCCGGACTCGGCGCGCGGCGCGGGGCTCACGAATCTCGAATACGCGCCGCTGTGCGAGATCATGGGCAGGGTGCCCTGGGCGCCCGAAGTGTTCAACTGCAACGCGCCCGACACCGGCAACATGGAAACGATCGAGCGCTACGGCAGCGACGAGAACAGGCGCGAATGGCTCGAGCCGCTGCTGCAGGGACATATCCGTTCGGCGTTCCTGATGACGGAGCCGGCCGTGGCGTCGTCGGATGCGACGAATATCCAGACGAGCATCGTGCGCGACGGCGACGACTACGTCATCAACGGCCGCAAGTGGTGGTCGTCGGGCGCGGGCGATCCGCGCTGCAAGGTGTACATCGTGATGGGCAAGACCGATCCCGAAGCGGCGCGCCATCAGCAGCAGTCGATGATCCTCGTGCCCGCCGACGCAACCGGCGTCACCGTGCATCGTCCGCTGACGGTGTTCGGTTACGACGATGCGCCGCATGGCCACATGGAAATCACGCTGGAAAACGTGCGCGTGCCGGCGTCGAACCTGCTGCTGGGCGAAGGCCGTGGTTTCGAGATCGCGCAGGGCCGTCTCGGGCCGGGGCGTATTCACCATTGCATGCGCCTGATCGGCCTCGCCGAGCGTGCGCTCGAACTGATGTCGAAGCGCTCGCTGGAGCGCGTCGCGTTCGGCAAGCCGGTCGCCGCGCAAGGCGTGACGCTGGAGCGCATCGCCGAGGCGCGCTGCATGATCGAACAGGCGCGCCTGCTCACGCTGAAGACGGCGTACATGATGGACACCGTCGGCAACAAGGGCGCACGCGGCGAAATCGCGATGATCAAGGTCGTCGCGCCGAACATGGCGTGCCAGGTCATCGACTGGGCCATGCAGGCGCATGGCGCGGCCGGCATGAGCGACGATTTTCCGCTCGCGTATGCGTACACGTCGGCGCGCACGCTGCGCTTCGCTGATGGTCCCGATGAGGTACACCGCAACGCAATCGCGAAACTCGAACTGTCGCGTTATGCGGAAGCATCGCCGACGCAACGCACGCAATAACGGCGCTATAGCGCCGCGATTTGCACGATGCAGCGGCGTGGCGCACATTGAGTCACGCCCTGCATCGAGATTCGATCTGTGCTCTAATTTTCGTCTGCCTCAATGCATCGACGTCGCATCGCGCGGCGCCGCACTCACGAAACCAGGAGTCACGATGATCGACGTCTATAGCTGGGCGACCCCGAACGGCCACAAAGTCCACATCATGCTCGAGGAAACCGGGCTCGAATACACGGCGCACGCCATCAACATCGGCGCCGGCGACCAGTTCACACCCGAATTTCTTGCGATCAGCCCGAACAACAAGATTCCGGCCATCGTCGATCCCGACGGTCCGAAGTCCGCTGACGGCAAGCCATTTTCGCTGTTCGAATCCGGCGCGATCCTGATTTATCTCGCGGAAAAGACCGGCCAGTTTCTGCCGGCCGATCCGGCCAGACGGTATGCGACGCTGCAATGGCTGATGTTCCAGATGGGTGGCATCGGCCCGATGCTCGGCCAGACGCATCACTTTCGCGTGTACGCGCCGCAGCCGATCGAATACGCGATCAACCGCTACACGAACGAGACGCGGCGTCTGTACGGCGTGATGGATACGCAACTCGGCAAGACCGCCTACCTCGCGGGCAACGACTATACGATCGCGGATATCGCGTCGTTCCCGTGGACGCGCTCGTGGAAAAACCAGGGCATCGAGCTCGACGACTTCCCGAACGTGAAGCGCTGGCACGAAGCGATCGCCGCGCGTCCGGCCGTGATGCGCGGCGTGGAAGTGCTGACTTCCATGCGCAAGGAACTGACCGACGACAAGGCGCGCGAAATCCTCTTCGGCGCGACGCAATACGCGAAGCATTGAACTGAACGCGTCGCGCAATAAAAAACGCGGTTGCCTGTGAAGGCAACCGCGTTCTGCTTTCTACCGCGTCAAATCAAACGTCAATGCTGGAAGTAATGCCGGGTGATGAACTCGGCGACACAGACAGGCCGCTCACCCCCCTGCTTTTCCAGCGTCACGTTCCAGACAACCTGCACACCGTTGTCGTCGATGTCTGTCACATCGGCCACCACGAATTTCGCGCGCACGTTCGATCCGACCGGCACCGGCGACGTGAAGCGCACCCGGTTGAGCCCATAGTTGACACCCATGCGCTGCTTCAACGAAACGGTCTTCCCGAGCAGCGCCGGAATCAGCGACAGCGTCATGAAGCCGTGCGCAATCGGCCCGCCAAACGGCGACTCACGTTTTGCCCGTTCAGGATCGACGTGAATCCATTGATGATCGCCGGTCGCCGCCGCGAAACGGTCCACGCTCGCCTGATCGATTTCGACCCAGACGCTGACCAGCGCGCCCGCACTCATGAGCGCGCGCAGCGCGTGCGCGTCGGCCACTTCAACGCGGTCCGGCGTCATGCCGCGTCACCCGGATTGCGCAAGCCGAAGAGCCCTTTCGAGCGCACCGTGATCACCGTTTCGCCGTGCTGGTTGATGCCTTCCCACTGCGTCGACACGATGCCGCGATCGGGTTTGCTCGCGGACACGCGCCGGTCGAGCACGGTGTTCAGCATGCGGATCGTATCGCCGGCACGCACGGGCTTGAGCCAGCGGATGTCGTCGATGCCAGGCGAGCCCATCGACGTCGAACCCGCGAACGCGTTGCGCACGAGGAGGCCCATCATCACCGAGCACGTATGCCAGCCGCTTGCGATCAGCGTGCCGTACGGCGAAGCCGCCGCGCCTTCATCGCTGATATGAAACGGTTGCGGATCGAACTGCTCGGCGAAGCGGATGATCTCTTCCCGCGTGAACGTGTGTTCACCGATCTCGAAGGTCTTGCCGACCTCCATGTCTTCGAAGCTCAAACCCATGTTTACGCCTCCTTCACCTGGACCGACCGATCATACTTCGGCGACGGCAAACCCGGGCAGCGCGGCAAAACGTCCGAGATGGTGATCGACGTCGCCCAGCGTGGTTTCGATGATCGCGAGGCGCTTGAACAGATGCGCCGCTGCGACTTCGTTGGTCACGCCCATGCCGCCGTGCAGCTGAACCGCCTGCTGGCCGACAAAACGCGCGGCCTGCCCGACGCGAACCTTCGCCGCCGACACGGCACGGCGACGCTCATCCGCATCTTCGCTCGCGTAGCGGACGGCGGCCAGATAAGAGATCGAGCGCGCCTGTTCCGCGTGAATCAGCATCTCGACCATGCGATGCTGCAACGACTGAAAACGCGCGATCGGCACGCCGAACTGCTGACGCTGTTTCGTATATTCGGCGGTGGCGTGATTCAGCGCATCGAGCGCGCCGACGGCCTCCGCGCAGAGCAGCACGATGCCGTAATCGGCGATGCGCTCGAGCGTCGCGGCGCCCGCATGCGCGCCGGCAAGACGTCGCGCCGGGGTCGCCTCGAACGACAGCGTCGCGGCACGCTGGCCGTCGATCGTGCGGTAGTCGGTGACCTGTGTGTTCTGCGCCTCGCGCTCGACCACGAACAGCGCGATCTCGCCGTCCAGACGTGCGGGCACGATCCAGTAATCCGCCTGCGCACCGTGCTGCACGACGGATTTCCGGCCCGTCAGCGCGTAGCCTTCGCCCTGTTTCGTCGCGGTCGTTTCCACCGCGAAAATGTCGTAGCGCGCGGCCGGTTCGTGGAATGCCACGGCAAGCTTGATCTCGCCGGCTGCGGCGCGTTCGAGCAGGTGCGCATCGGCGCCCTCGCCCGTGCCGGCCAGATGCAGCGCCTCGATACCCACCGCCGTCGCCCAGTACGGCTCGATCACGAGCGCGCGACCGAGTTCCTGCATCACCACGAGCATGTCGACCGGACTGCCGTTGAAGCCACCGTGCGCTTCAGGCACCGGCAGCGCCGTGAGACCGAGTTCGGTGAACGCGGACCAGTGCGTATCCGACACGCCCGCTTCGGTACGCACAATCGACTGGCGTGCCTCGAAACCGTAGTTCTTGTCGAGATAGCGGCGCAGCGCGTCGGCGAATTGCTGTTGTTCGTCGTTAAAAGTGAAGTCCATTGCGCCGCTCCTCAAAGGCCCAGAATCATCTGCGCGATGATGTTCTTTTGAATCTCGTTCGAACCGCCGTAGATCGACGTCTTACGGAAATTGAAGTAATACGCCGCGAGCGGCGCTGCATCGTCGTCACCGGCCACGCTATGTGCGTGCTCGCCTTCGAGGAACGGCACGTCGAACGGCGCCGCCATCGGGCCGACCGCTTCGAACATCAACTCGGTCAACGCCTGCTGCACTTCGGTGCCCTTGATCTTCAGCATCGACGCTTCCGGCCCCGGACCGCGTCCACCCGTCTCGGCGCTCACGACGCGCAGCACCGTGATTTCAAGCGCCATCATTTCGATTTCCAGATTCGCGACCTTCGCCGAGAAAACCGGATCGTGCAGCAGCGGCTTGCCGTTCTTCTTCTGGTTCAGTGCAAGGCGCTTCAGGAACACGAGTTCGCGCTTCGACTGGCCGACGCGTGCGATGCCGGTGCGCTCATGACCAAGCAGATATTTCGCATAGGTCCAGCCGCGATTCTCTTCGCCGACGAGATTCTCGACCGGCACCTTCACGTCTTCGAAGAAGACTTCGTTGACTTCGTGATCTTCGTCGAGCGTGATGATCGGACGCACGGTGATGCCCGGCGTCTTCATGTCGATCAGGATGAACGAGATGCCCTCCTGCTTCTTCGCGCCGCTATCGGTGCGCACGAGGCAGAACATCATGTCGGCGTGCTGGCCGAGCGTGGTCCACGTTTTCTGGCCATTGACGATGTAGTGATCGCCGACGCGTTCGGCGCGCGTGCGCAGCGACGCCAGATCGGAGCCGGAGCCCGGTTCCGAATAACCCTGACACCACCAGTCGGTGCCGTCGAGAATGCGCGGCAGGTAGTGGCGTTTTTGCGCCTCGCTGCCGTATTTCATCAGCACGGGCGCCACCATCGACACGCCGAACGGCAGCACCGTGGGCGCGCCGATACGCGCGCATTCTTCGTCCCAGATGTGGCGTTGCGTCGGGTTCCAGCCCGGGCCGCCGAATTCGGTCGGCCACGCGATCACCGACCAGCCGCGCTTGCCGAGCAGCTTGTGCCAGCCCGCGAGGTCCTCGCGGTTCAGACGCTTGTGGTTGAGTACCTTGTAGCGCAGCTCGTGGGCCAGATTGGCCTCGAGCCACGAACGGATGTCGGCGCGGAATGCGTCGTCAGCTTGGGAATAATCCAGATTCATGCGCTATGTCTCCTGGCCGCGACTGATCCGCCGCCGCCAGGAAGCCACCGCGCTTATTGCAGCGGTTCTTTCAGTGCGGCCGGGACCGGCAGCGGCATCACTTCGATGCCTTCCTCGACCAAGGCTTTCGCATCCTCGGGTGTCGTGATGCCCCGAATACTGCGTGCCGGCGCTTCGTTGTAGTGAATGCGCCGTGCTTCCTCGGCAAAGCGGTCGCCCACGTTCTCGGTCTTTTCCAGTACCTCGCGCAGCGCACGCATGGCGTGCGCCTGCCATTCAACCGCGTTCGCCGGCGCGGAAGCCGCCGTCGCACCGGACAGGTTAAGTCGCGGCGCAGACGGCAAACGGCTTACTTCGGTCACACCGCAGACTGGACATTCGACCAGCTTGCGGGACAGCTGCGACTCAAAATCATCGGCGGAAGCGAACCAGCCTTCGAACCGATGGCCGTGCGGACACGTTAAATCGAGGACCTTCATGTGGAATCAGGGCTTGCAACCAGTTTATCGCAAAATGGAATTTTGTGAACGATCGTTCGTAAAATTTTTAGCTTTTCATTAAGGACAGGATAAACGTCCTCGATCGACAGCGTGGGGCGATTCTAGCGCTTTGCGACAAACGCCGCCGGAGCAGCCCGAAACATCCGAGCCAGGGAATTGCCTGTGAATTGCCCGTGAATTGCCGCCGGAAACGCTAACGGCGACCTTGCGGGCCGCCGTTATGGTTCCATGCGTCATGCGCAGCCGGGCCACGATGACGGCCCTGCTGCGTCAGTCGCGCTCCGGTGCTGCTGTCGGCCACGTGCCCGACAGGATCTTTTCCAGCCAGAACGTGCCGATAATCGTCTTCACGTCGGTGATCCTGCCCGTGCGCACCCACTCGGACACTTCCGGCACGGTTGCCGTGAAGAGTTCGAGGAATTCGCCGTCGTCGAGCTTGCGTTCGCCCGCCGTCAGGCCGCGCGCGAGGTAGATGTCGATGAATTCCGTCGAGTACGAAATGATCGGATGGATGCGCGTGATATAGACGTATTCGCGCGCCGTATAGCCCGTCTCTTCGGCCAGTTCGCGCTTCGCGCAGGCGAGCGCGCCTTCGTCCGGATCCAGCTTGCCCGCGGGATACTCGTACATCACCTTGCCGATCGGATAGCGATACTGGCTTTCCAGTAGCACACGGCCATCGTCGAAGAGCGGGATCACCATCACCGCGCCCGGATGCTTCACGTACTCGCGGGTTGCGTGCTTGCCGTCGGGCAATTCGACCGTGTCGCACTTGAGCGTCAGAAACGGACCCTCGTGCAGGGTCGTGCTCTCCAGACACTTTTCGGTGAGCGTTGCGTCGTGGTTAGGGAGTTCGGCCATGTGCGACCTCAGAAAAGCATGGAGCGCTAACGGCTTGCGCCGTCAGCGGCGTTTGACCAGATACTGCCAGGTGAAACCGGGGAAAGCGAACACGACAAAAAGACTGAACGTGATCGCATAGAACTGCCAGCCCTGATCGAAGCGGTTACCCGCGCGCGCCTCGAGCATGAAGCCGAGCGCGCCGATCACGAAATACAGCACGATCATTTCGGCGATCCGTAACCAGGCGCTCTTCTTCGCCGCCTTCAACTTCATCGGGACGACGGCGAAGAGCCGCTGGTTCAGGAACGGCAGGTTGGCGCCCACGAGCGCCAGCAACACGATAAACCAGCCGGCTGCTGACATTACAGCGGCAGGGTGTGCTGGATAGCCTGCAGGCAGACCGTCATCAGCGGACCCGGCACGATGCCGAGCACCAGCAGGGCCACGCCGTTCAGCGCGAGCAGCGTACGCGAGCAGGCGTCGGCGTTAATCGGCGCCGTGTCCTGCGGTGCATCGAAGTACATCAGCTTGACGACGCGCAGGTAGTAGAACGCACCAAACAGCGACGTCACCACGGCAAGCACCGTGAGCCACGTCAGGCCGGCGTTCATCGTCGCCTCGAGCACGGCGAGCTTCGCGTAGAAGCCGACCGTCGGCGGGATGCCGGCGAGCGAGAACATCATCACCATCATCACGAACGCGAAGACCGGGCTGCGCTGGTTGAGGCCCTTGAAGTCGTCGAGCGTTTCGGCTTCGAAATCACGGCGTGCGAGCAGCATCACGATGCCGAACGTGCCGAGCGTCGTCACGAGGTAGATGATGCTGTAGAACATCGCCGAACCGTACGCGCCAGCCGCCCCGCCCGCCTTGCCGTCGACCACACCCGACAGCAGGCCGAGCAGCACGAAACCCATGTTCGCGATCGCCGAGTACGCCAGCATCCGCTTGATGTTGCGCTGGACGATACCCGTGATGTTGCCGACGATCATCGACAGCGCCGCGAGAATCACGAGCATTTCCTGCCAGTCGACTGCGAGCGGCAGCAGGCCCATCACCAGGAAGCGCAGCCCCCACGCGAACGCCGCGACCTTCGGACCGCCGCCGGTCAGGAGCGTCATCGCCGTCGGTGCGCCGTGGTAGACGTCCGGCACCCACATGTGGAACGGCACCGCGCCCATCTTGAACGCAATACCCGCCACGATGAAGATCACGCCGAACAGCAGCACCACATCGTTGATGTGACCCGAAGCCACCGCCTTCAGCACTTCGCCGAGTTCGAGCGAACCGGTCGCGCCGTACAGCATCGAGATGCCGTAGAGCAGGAAACCCGATGCGAGCGCGCCCAGCACGTAGTACTTCATCGCCGCTTCGTTCGACTGCGCGGCGTCACGACGCAGCGCGATGACCGCGTACAGCGACAGCGACATCAGTTCCAGACCGAGATACAGCGTCAGGAAGTTGTTGCCCGAGATCATCACGAGCTGGCCGAGCAGCGAGAACATGCCAAGCAGGAAGAAGTCGCCGCGGAACAGGTCGCGGTCTTCGAGATACTTGCGCGAATAGACGATCGTCACCGCGTAACCCAGCGACACCACCGCCTTCATCGCGCTGGCGAACGGATCCACCACGTACATGCGCGAGAAGAAGTAATGCGGCGTCGGGTCGAACGCGTTGATCGCGAACCAGACACCCGCGATCACCGAAGAGACGACCGCGATGAAATACGTCGTGCGACGGCCAGTCTGGCCGACGAACGTGTCGTTGAGCCACGCGACGACGACTGCGAACATCAGCAGCGCGTCAGGCAACAGAGCATTGATAGGGGCGTTTTGCATGATCTTTAGATTCCTCCGCTCTGTATTACTGTGACAACGGCAGCTTGGACTGCGCGACGTGGGAGAGGAGGTTGTCCACGGATACGTGCATCACATCGGTGAAAGGCTTCGGATACAGGCCCATGAACAGCGTCAGGGCGGCGAGCACGGCCAGCATGAAGAACTCGCGACGGTTGATGTCGAGAAGACCCTTCACATGGTCGTTCGCCACCGCGCCGAAGTACACGCGCTTGTACATCCACAGCGTATAGGCCGCGCCGAGAATCAGCGTGACCGCCGCGCCGAGGCCGATCCAGAAGTTAAACTGGACCGCAGCCAGGATCACCATGAATTCGCCGACGAAACCGGAGGTACCCGGCAGGCCGCAATTGGCCATCGAGAACAGCATCACGAGTGCCGCGAACTTCGGCATCGTGTTCACGACACCGCCGTAATCGGCGATCTGGCGCGAGTGCATGCGGTCATACAGCACGCCGATACACAGGAACATCGCGCCCGACACGAAACCGTGCGAGATCATCTGGACGATCGCGCCTTCCACACCGAGCTGGTTGAAGATGAAAAAGCCGAGCGTCACAAAGCCCATGTGCGCGATCGACGAATACGCGACCAGCTTCTTCATGTCCGCCTGCACCATCGCGACGAAACCGATGTAGATCACCGCGATCAGCGACAGCGTGATCACAACGGGTGCGAGGAAGTGGCTTGCGTCCGGTGTGATCGGCAGCGAGAAGCGCAGGAAACCGTACGCACCGAGCTTCAGCATGATCGCGGCCAGCACGACCGAGCCGCCCGTCGGCGCTTCCACGTGGGCGTCAGGCAACCACGTGTGGACCGGCCACATCGGCACCTTCACGGCGAACGCGAGGAAGAACGCGATAAATATCAATATCTGCGGCGTCATGCCGATCTGCGCGTTTTGCCACGTGGCGAGATCGAACGTACCCGTCTGCGTGTACAGGTACAGCAGCGCGACCAGCATCAGCAGCGAGCCCATCAACGTGTACAGGAAGAACTTGAACGCCGCGTACACACGGTTCGCCCCGCCCCACACGCCGATGATGATGTACATCGGGATCAGCGTCGCTTCGAAGAACACGTAGAACAGCATGCCGTCGGCCGCGCTGAACACGCCGACCATGATGCCGGACAGGATCAGGAAGGAGGCGAAATACTGCCCCACGTTCTTCGTGATGACCTGCCATCCGGCGATCACGACGATCACCGTGATCAGCGCGGTGAGTACGACGAACCACATCGAGATGCCGTCGACGCCCAGGTGATACGTGATGTTGAAGCGCTCGATCCAGTTGGCCTTCTCCACGAACTGCAGTTCCGCAGTGCTGGAGTCGAAGCCCGTCATGAGCGGAATCGTGACGATGAAGCTGATCACCGAGCCGACCAGCGCAAGCCAGCGCGCCGGGCCGGGGTTCTCGTCGGAACCGATGGCAAGGACCAGGAGGCCGAACAGGATCGGCAGCCAGATCGCGATACTGAGAATCGGATAAGCGTGCATTAGTGTCCCTCGCCTTATTTGCCGCCGAGCGTTACAAACAGGGTCAAGAGCCCCAACATGCCGATAATCATGGCAAACGCGTAGTGATAGATGTAACCGGATTGGAGGAAGCGGATCACGCTGGCAAACCAGCCAATGAAGCGCGCGCTGCCGTTGACGATACCGTCGATGACCACGACATCACCCTCCTTCCAGAGACCGCGGCCAATGGCCACGGCGCCCTTCGCGAAGATGACTTCGTTGATCTTGTCCATGTAGTACTTGTTGTCGAGCAGCGTGTAGACCGGACCGAACGCGCGCTTGACGACAGCCGGCAGATCCGGACGGACCAGATACAGGAACCACGCCACCACGATACCGGCGAGCGCGAACCACACCGGCAGACCCGAAGCCGAGTGCAGGCCCATCGACGCCCAGCCCTGGAATTCCTCGGCCATCTCATGCAGCGCCGGATGGTTTGCGCCGACGAAGATCACCTGGTCGAACGCCACGCCGTGCTGGAAGAAGTCGCCGTAAATCATCGGGCCGATGCCGATTGCACCGATGATCACCGACGGAATCGCCAGCAGCACCAGCGGCACCCAGACCACCCACGGCGTTTCGTGCGGCTCGTGTGCGTGACCGTGGTCGTCATGACCATGGCCGTGATCGTCATGACCGTGCGCGGCATGCGCCGCGGCTTCGGCACCCATCGGCGATTCAGGATGCTTCGGATCGCGGAAGCGCTCCTTGCCGTGGAACACCAGGAAGTACATACGGAACGAGTACAGCGCCGTGACGAACACGCTCGCCAGCACCGCGAAGTACGCGAAACCCGAACCCGGCAGATGCGACAGCTTCACTGCATCGATGATCGAGTCTTTCGAGTAGAAGCCCGAGAAGAACGGCGTGCCGATCAGCGCCAGCGTACCGGCCAGCGACGTGATCCACGTGATCGGCATGTACTTGCGCAGGCCGCCCATGTTGCGGATGTCCTGGTCGTGGTGCATGCCGATGATCACCGAACCCGCGCCGAGGAACAGCAGCGCCTTGAAGAACGCGTGTGTCATCAGGTGGAACACGGCAACCGAGTAGGCGGACGCGCCGAGCGCGACCGTCATGTAGCCAAGCTGCGACAGCGTCGAGTAGGCCACCACGCGCTTGATGTCGTTCTGGACGACCCCGAGGAAGCCCATGAACAGCGTCGTGATCGCACCGATCACCATGATGAACGACAGCGCCGTATCCGACAGTTCGAACAGCGGCGACATGCGCGTGACCATGAAGATACCGGCCGTCACCATCGTTGCCGCGTGAATCAGGGCGGAAATCGGCGTCGGGCCTTCCATCGAATCCGGCAGCCACACGTGCAGCGGGAACTGCGCCGACTTGCCCATCGCGCCGATGAAGAGGCAGATACACGCCACCGTCAGCAGGCCCCAGCTCGTCCCCGGGAAGCTCAGCGAAGCCAGCTCGTGGCTCTTCGCGAACACGTCGCCGTAGTTCAGCGAGCCGGCGAAGGCCAGCAGCAGGCCGATACCGAGAATGAAACCGAAGTCGCCCACGCGGTTCACGAGGAACGCCTTCATGTTCGCGTAGATGGCGCTTTCACGCGTGAAGTAGAAGCCGATCAGCAGGTACGACACGAGACCCACCGCTTCCCAGCCGAAGAACAGCTGCAGGAAGTTGTTGCTCATCACGAGCATCAGCATCGAGAACGTGAACAGCGAGATGTACGAGAAGAAGCGCTGGTAGCCGTCGTCGTCGGCCATGTAGCCGATCGTGTAGATGTGCACCATCAGCGACACGAAGGTCACCACGCACATCATCATCGCCGTGAGCGAATCGACGAGGAAGCCGATTTCGAACTTCAGCTTGCCGACGGTCAGCCATTCGTAGATCGTCGCGTTGAAGCTCGCACCGTTCAGCACGTCGAAAAAGACGATCGCCGACAGGATGAACGAGATCGCCACGCCAAGGATCGTGACCGAGTGTGCCCCGGCGCGCCCCACCGCTTTCCCGAACAGCCCCGCGATCAGCGAGCCGGCCAGCGGTGCAAGCGGGACCGCCAGCAACAGGTTTTCATTGAGTGTCGTTGACATAACAGCTTTGCCTGAATTTAACCTTTGAGCTGATCGAGATCCTCGACGTTGATCGTGTCGAGGCTACGGAACAGGGTCACCAGAATGGCGAGACCGATCGCTGCTTCCGCTGCCGCAACCGTCAGCACGAAGAACACGAAGATCTGGCCATGCACGTCGCCGAGGTAATGCGAGAAGGCGACAAAATTGGTGTTCACCGCCAGCAGCATCAGCTCGATCGCCATCAGGATGATGATGACGTTGCGACGGTTCAGGAAAATGCCGACGATGCTGATCGCAAACAGGATCGCGCCGAGGACGAGGTAATGAGCAAGGGTCAACATGTTTTTCTCCTGGGCGCTCAGCCGTTCTTTGCAGGCGCGGCGGCAGCCGTTGCCGCGGCGGCCTTTGCGACGGCGGCTTCGGCGGCTTCGGTCGCGGCGGTCTTTTCCGATGCCATCTTGACGACGCGCACACGGTCCTGGGCGCGCACCTTCACCTGATCGCCGACGTTCTGGCGCTTGCTGTCCTTCGCGTGACGCGCGGTCAGCGCAATCGCGGCGATGATCGCGACGAGCAGCACGAGGCCGGCCACTTCGAACGCGAAGATGTAGTCGGTGTAGATGATCTTGCCGATGATGCGCGTGTTCGACCAGCCGGCGGTGGCGGCGGCCGCGCCGGCCACCGTGGTGTCGCGCACCGGCTGGACCGTCGCGCCGTAGCCGTGCCAGAGGATCAGCGCGGTTTCGATCACGATGATCGCGCCGACAACCGTCGCCATCGGCACGAAGCGCCTGAAGTCGCGTCGCAGCACGTCGAGATTGATGTCCAGCATCATCACGACGAACAGGAACAGCACCATCACCGCGCCGACGTAGACCAGCACGAGCAGGATCGCGAGGAATTCAGCCTCGAGCAGCATCCAGATGGCCGCGGCATTGAAGAACGCGAGCACCAGGAAGAGCGCGGAGCTCACCGGGTTGCGCGAGGTGATCACCTTCAGCCCTGATATCACCAGGAACAGCGCGAAGATGTAGAACAGTACGGTCGTGAATTCCATGATTACCGGTTCATCGTTAGGCCATCATCAGGCATGGTTCTTTGGCATGCGCATCCGTGAAAACAGCACACAGGTGCGCAATGCCGAAGCAGTCAGACTTCAGCGCAAGGCCCATGCGGCGGGCCGTTGCAGCGTCGAACGAGCAGTGTTTCAACCGTTCAACCGTGTTTAACGATACGGCGCGTCGGCCGCCTTGTTCGCGGCGATCTCGGTTTCGTAGCGATCGCCCACGGCTAGCAGCATGTCCTTCGTGAAGTACAGGTCGCCGCGCTTTTCGCCGTGATATTCGAGAATGTGCGTCTCGACGATCGAATCGACGGGGCAGCTTTCTTCGCAAAAGCCACAGAAGATGCATTTGGTCAGGTCGATGTCGTAGCGCGTCGTGCGGCGCGTGTTGTCCGCACGGGTTTCCGATTCGATCGTGATGGCAAGCGCCGGGCACACCGCTTCGCACAGCTTGCAGGCGATGCAGCGCTCCTCGCCGTTCTCGTAGCGGCGCAGTGCGTGCAGACCACGGAAACGCGGCGAAATCGGCGTCTTTTCCTCGGGGAACTGCACCGTGATCTTGCGCTGGAACGTGTAACGTCCGGTCAGCGCGAGACCCTTCAGCAGCTCCGTCAGGAAGAAGGTCTTGAAGAAATTTTGAATTGCGGTCATGGGTTCATCCGCCCTTTATTTCCAGATATTCAACGGCGACATGATCCAGAAGCCGACCACCACCAGCCACACCACGCAGACCGGAATGAAAATCTTCCAGCCCAGACGCATGATCTGGTCATAGCGATAGCGCGGGAACGTGGCACGCGCCCAGATGAACACCGACAGCAGGAAGAAAACTTTCGCGACGAGCCACACGATGCCCGGCACGAACGACAGGAAGCCGAACGGCGCGCTCCAGCCGCCAAGGAACAGCGTCGCGGCCAGCGCCGAGATCACGATCATGTTGATGTACTCGGCGAGGAAGAACAGCGCGAACGCCATACCCGAGTAATCGATCATGTGACCGGCGACGATTTCCGACTCCCCTTCCACCACGTCGAACGGGTGACGGTTCGTTTCAGCGATGCCGGAGATGAAGTAGACGACGAACATCGGCAGGAGCGGCAGCCAGTTCCACGACAGGAAGTTCAGGCCGTAGCTCGCGAAAATGCCGCGTTCCTGCGACGTGACGATGGCCGACAGGTTCAGCGTACCGGCCGTCATCAGCACGACGACGAGCGCGAAGCCCATGCAGATTTCGTACGACACCATCTGCGCCGCGGCGCGCATCGCGCCGAGGAACGCGTACTTCGAGTTCGACGCCCAGCCGGCGAGAATCACGCCGTACACGCCGATCGACGAAATCGCCATCGCGTACAGCAGACCCGCGTTGATGTCACCGAGCACCGCGCCCGCCTGGAACGGAATCACCGCCCAGACCGCGAAGGCCGGCACCACCACCATGATCGGGGCGATCATGTAGATCCAGCGGCTTGCCTGGGTCGGTTGAATGACTTCCTTCAGCAGCAGCTTCAGCACGTCGGCGATCGGCTGCAACAGGCCGGCGGGACCGACGCGGTTCGGGCCGAGACGCACGTGCATCCAGCCGATCAGCTTCCGTTCCCACAGGATCAGGTAGGCCACGCACAGCAGGATCACGACCGCCACCACCAGGATGCGCACGAGCGCCCACACCGTGGGCCATGCCACACCGAGAAGCTGGGTGCCGCCCGAGTTGATCGTTTCGAACAAGCTCATTTACGCCTTCTCCACCACCAGTTCACCGAACAGGCTGCCCAGCGCTGCACCAGCAGGCGTGCCTGCCGATACGCGGACGACCGTTTCCGCAAGATTCGCATCACGCACCGCCGGCAGCTGCACCGACAGTTCGCCCTGGCGCACGCGGATCGCGTCGCCCTCTTTCAGACCCAGCTTGTCGAACAGCGCAGCCGGCAGACCGACCGAGTTCGCTGTGCGTGCCGCTGCCGTCAGGTGCAGCGATTCAGCGCGGCGCACCAGCGGATCAGCGTGGTAAATCGGTACATCGGCGATGCGCTCGAACGCGCCTTCGGCAACCTTCGCCGCGCCGTTACGGGCGATCGCCACGTCCGTACGATTCGACAGGCGCGACGTCAGATCGCCGTCGCCGAGCGCCGCCGTGCGCACTTCTTCAGCGGTGTCGAACTCGAAGCCCGGCGCGCCGAGAATGCTGCCCAGCACGCGCAACACCTTCCATGCCGGACGCGTTTCGCCCAGCGGACGCACGACGCCGTTGAACGTCTGCACCGTCCCTTCGGCGTTGACGAACGTGCCGGCCGTTTCCGTGAACGGTGCGATCGGCAGCAACACGTCGGCGTAGTCGGTGCCCGTCACGAACGACGACATCACGACGACCATTTCCGCCTGCTTCAGCGCGACCAATGCCTGCGCCGGGTTTGCCGTGTCGAATTCCGGTTCGAGGTTCAGCAGCACGTAACCCTTGCGCGGCTGTTCGAATACTTCGCGAGCGTTCAGACCGCCCGCGTCCGGCAGTGCGCCGACGAGGTGCGCGCCCACCGTGTTCGCCGCTTCCGTGAGGAAGCCGAGCTTCGCGCCGGTTGTATCGGCAATCCATTGCGCCGCTGCGTGAATCTGTGCGAATTGCGGATGCTGGACAGCGCCGTTGCCAAGCAGCACGACACGCGTCGAGCCGCCTGCGAGCGACGCGGCAGCCTGCTTCGCCGCATCCGAGGCTTCGACGCCTTTGAGCGTTTCCGGCAATTCAGCGCCGCGCAGTTCAGCGACCGAAGCGGCGATGCCCGCGAGTTCGTTCAACCACGCCGAAGGCGCAGCGACAACGCGCTTCGCCTGAGGGATGAGTGCGTCGTCAGCCGTTGCCTGCAGCAGCGTGAGCTTCGCGCCGCTCTTCGCCGCCTGGCGCAGACGCGCGGCCAGCAGCGGATGATCGCGACGCAGCGTCGACCCGATGATCAGTGCGGCATCGAGATTCGACAGATCGGCGATAGCGGTGCCGAGCCACGGCGTTCCATTCACCGGCGCCGCGAAATCGGACTGACGCAGACGAAAGTCGACGTTCGGCGTACCGACCGCCTGCGCGAGCTTCTTCAGCAGGAACAGTTCCTCGACCGTGCTGTGCGGGCTGGCGAGCGCGGCCAGCGCGTTCGCGCCGTGGTCGCGCTTGATGCCATTCAGACCCTTGACGACGTATTCGAGCGCCGTCTGCCAGTCGGTTTCAATCCACTTGCCGTCCTGCTTCAGCATCGGCTGCGTGAGACGCTCCGCGCTGTTCAGGCCTTCGTACGAGAAACGATCCTTGTCCGAGATCCAGCATTCGTTGATCGCTTCGTTTTCGAACGGCAGCGCGCGCATCACGCGATTGTTCTTCACCTGCACCACGAGGTTCGCGCCGACGGAATCGTGCGGGCTCACCGACTTGCGGCGCGACAGCTCCCACGTGCGGGCGCTGTAGCGGAACGGCTTGCTGGTCAGCGCGCCGACCGGGCACAGGTCGATCATGTTGCCCGACAGTTCCGAATCGACCGTCTTGCCGACGAACGACGTGATTTCCGAGTGCTCGCCACGACCCAGCATGCCGAGTTCCATCACGCCGGCGACTTCCTGGCCGAAACGCACGCAGCGCGTGCAGTGAATGCAGCGCGTCATTTCTTCCATCGAGATCAGCGGGCCGACGTTCTTGTGGAACACGACGCGCTTCTCTTCGCTGTAACGCGACGACGACTTGCCGTAACCGACCGCCAGATCCTGCAGCTGACATTCGCCACCCTGATCGCAGATCGGGCAGTCGAGCGGATGGTTGATCAGCAGGAATTCCATCACGGATTGCTGCGCCTTCACCGCCTTGTCCGACTTCGTGCGCACGATCATGCCCGCCGACACCGGCGTCGCGCATGCCGGCACGGCCTTCGGCATCTTCTCGACTTCGACGAGACACATCCGGCAGTTGGCCGCAATCGACAGCTTCTTGTGATAGCAGAAGTGAGGAATGTACGTATCGACCTTGTGCGCAGCCTGGATCACCATGCTGCCTTCAGGTACCTCGACTGTCTTGCCGTCTATTTCAAGTTCAACCATGATGGTCAATCTTCCTTAACCTGTTACCGCTCAATCGTTCGTCCGCTCAATCGCTCATTCAGCCGCCGGTCCATTTTGACGGACACGACGGTGAATCCCCGCGGCTGGTGCTTCAGCGCTGCTCCGCTTCGGCTGTTTCGCTCAGGCGGCTACTGTTTCCGTGACTGCTGCCGCACCCGCATGGCCACCGACCATGCAGTGCTTGTGCTCGACGTGGTATGCGAATTCGTCCCAGTAGTGCTTCAGCATGCCGCGCACCGGCATCGCCGCTGCATCGCCGAGCGCGCAGATCGTCCGCCCCATGATGTTTTCAGCCACCGAGTTCAGCAGGTCCAGATCTTCCTGGCGGCCGAGCCCGTGTTCGATGCGATGCACGACGCGGTACAGCCAGCCGGTGCCTTCGCGGCACGGCGTACACTGACCGCACGACTCTTCGTAATAGAAATACGACAGGCGCAGCAGCGAGCGCACCATGCAACGCGTCTCGTCCATCACGATCACCGCGCCGGAACCGAGCATCGAGCCGGCCTTCGCGATCGAATCGTAGTCGAGATCGGTGTTCATCATCATCTCGCCCGGAATCACCGGCGCCGACGAACCACCCGGAATCACAGCCTTGATCTTCTTGCCGCCGCGCATGCCGCCGGCGAGTTCCAGCAACGTCGCGAACGGCGTGCCGAGCGGCACTTCGTAGTTGCCCGGACGCTCGATGTCACCGGAGATCGAGAAGATCTTCGTGCCGCCGTTGTTCGGCTTACCCAGTTCAAGGTACGCCTGCGGGCCGATTTCCAGCAGGAACGGCACGGCTGCGAACGTCTCGGTGTTGTTGATCGTCGTCGGCTTGCCATACACGCCGAAGCTCGCCGGGAACGGCGGCTTGAAACGCGGCTGGCCTTTCTTGCCTTCGAGCGATTCGAGCAGCGCGGTTTCCTCGCCGCAGATATAGGCGCCGTAACCGTGGTGCGCATGCAGTTCGAACGAGAAGCCCGAACCCATGATGTTCGCACCGAGGAAACCCGCGCGACGCGCTTCTTCAAGGGCTTCTTCGAAGACCTTGTAGGTTTCCCAGATTTCGCCGTGGATATAGTTGTAGCCGACCGTGATGCCCATCGCGTACGCGCCGATGGCCATGCCTTCGATCAGCGAATGCGGGTTCCAGCGCAGGATGTCGCGGTCCTTGAACGTGCCCGGTTCGCCTTCATCCGAATTGCAGACGAGATACTTCTGCCCCGGGAACTGGCGCGGCATGAAGCTCCACTTCAGGCCGGTCGGGAAGCCCGCACCGCCACGGCCGCGCAGACCCGACGCTTTCACGTCGGCGATCACCTGCTCGGGCGGAATCTTTTCTTCCAGGATACGGCGCAGCTGCCTGTAACCACCGCGCGCGACGTAATCTTCGAGATGCCAGTTGTCGCCGTTCAGGCCGGCGAGAATCAGCGGTTTGATGTGACGATCGTGTAAAGACGTCATTTCGAAAGTTCCTCGAGCAGCTGGTCGATCTTCTCGCGGCTCATGAAGCTGCACATACGGTGATTGTTCACGAGCAGCACCGGCGCATCGCCACACGAACCCATGCATTCGCCCTCTTTCAGGGTGAATCTGCCGTCCGCGGTGGTCTCGCCGAAGTCGATGCCGAGTTTCTGTTTCAGGTATTCGGCGGCGCTCTCCGAACCGCCATCCGGACCGAGCTGGCACGGCAGGTTCGTGCAGAGCGTGATCTTGTGCTTGCCGACCGGCGACGTGTTGTACATCGTGTAGAAGGTCGCAACCTCCTGCACGGCAACCGCCGGCATGCCAAGGTAGTCAGCCACGAACTGCATGATTTCGGGCGACAGCCAGCCGTGCTCTTCCTGAGCAGTGGCCAACGCCGACATCACGGCGGACTGTTTCTGATCGGCGGGATACTTCGCGATCGCACGATCGATTTCTTTCAGGCCTTCAGCTGAGATCATTTTCAGACACGACTCTTTCAATTCCTACCGAACGAAAACCTGCCGCTCACTGTTTGCCGCGACAGACCCGGCGTTCCTTTGCTTGACGCGCGAGGGACCGCGCGCGCCGTTATGAATATCGCCTAGCGATCCACTTCACCGAACACGATGTCCTGCGTACCGATGATCGTCACGGCATCGGCGATCATGTGACCGCGCGCCATTTCATCGAGCGCGGACAGGTGCGCATAACCCGGCGCGCGAATCTTCAGGCGATACGGCTTGTTCGCGCCATCCGAGATCAGATAGATGCCGAACTCGCCCTTCGGATGCTCGACCGCCGCATACGCCTCGCCTTCCGGCACGTGGAAGCCTTCCGTGAAGAGCTTGAAGTGGTGAATCAGCTCTTCCATGTTCGACTTCATGCCTACACGCGACGGCGGCGCAACCTTGTGATTGTCGACCATCACCGGACCCGGATTCTTCCGGAGCCACTCAATACACTGTTTCACGATGCGCGTGGACTGACGCATTTCCTCGACGCGCACCAGATAGCGGTCGTAGCAGTCGCCGTTCACACCAACCGGAATGTCGAAATCCATCTTGTCATAGACTTCATACGGCTGCTTCTTGCGCAGATCCCACTCGATGCCCGAACCGCGCAGCATCGCGCCGGTCATGCCGAGTTGCAGCGCACGTTCCGGGCTCACCACGCCGATGCCGACCAGACGCTGCTTCCAGATCCGGTTGTCAGTGAGGAGCGTTTCATATTCGTCGACGCACTTCGGAAAGCGCGTGAAGAAATCGTCGATGAAGTCGAGCAGCGAACCTTGACGGTTCTCGTTCATCCTCGACAGCGCCTTCGCATTGCGGATCTTCGACGCCTTGTATTGCGGCATTGCGTCAGGCAGATCGCGATAGACACCGCCCGGACGGTAGTACGCCGCGTGCATCCGGGCGCCGGACACGGCTTCGTACACGTCCATCAGGTCTTCGCGCTCGCGGAACGCGTACAGGAACACCGCCATCGCGCCGACGTCCAGTGCGTGCGCGCCGATCCACATCAGGTGGTTCAGCACGCGCGTCACTTCGTCGAACATCACGCGGATGTACTGCGCGCGCACCGGCACCTCGATGCCGAGCAGCTTTTCGATCGCCATCACGTAGCCGTGCTCGTTCACCATCATCGACACGTAGTCGAGACGGTCCATGTACGGCACGGACTGGATGAAGGTCTTGGTTTCAGCGAGCTTTTCAGTCGCACGATGCAGCAGGCCGATGTGCGGATCGGCGCGCTGGATCACTTCGCCGTCGAGTTCGAGCACGAGGCGCAGCACACCGTGCGCGGCCGGATGTTGCGGGCCGAAGTTGAGCGTGTAGTTCTTGATCTCTGCCATGGCGTTCTCTTAGTGTTTCAGACCGCCATAGCGATCCTCACGGATCACGCGCGGCGTGATTTCCCGCGGCTCGATCGTCACCGGCTGGTAGACGACGCGCTTCTCTTCCGGGTCGTAACGCATTTCGACGTAGCCGGAAACAGGGAAATCCTTGCGGAACGGGTGGCCAATAAAACCATAGTCGGTCAGGATCCGGCGCAGGTCCGGGTGACCTTCGAAGACGATGCCGTACAGGTCGAACGCTTCGCGCTCGTACCAGTTGGCGGAACTCCAGACATCGACAACCGATGCGACGAACGGCACCTCGTCGTCCGGCGCGAACACGCGCACACGCAGACGCCAGTTGTTCGTCACCGACAGCAGATGCAGCACGGCGGCGAAGCGCGGGCCTTCGTAGGCGCCGTCGCCGTACGTCTGATAGTCGACGCCGCACAGGTCCATCAACTGCTCGAAGCCGAGCGACTTGTCGTCGCGCAGGCGCGTTGCCACTTCGAGGTAATCGCTCGCCTTGACGACGATCGTCAGCTCACCGATTGCTTCGGTGACGCTCAGCAGGCGGCCGCCAAAGGCCGCCTCGAGGTTCGCTTTGAGAGTCTCGAGTTTGCTTGCCATATTGTGGGGGAAGAGGCCTTGGCCTTATTGACGGGCGATGGTATTGGTGCGGCGAATTTTCGCCTGGAGCTGGATCACGCCGTACACCAGCGCTTCAGCCGTGGGCGGACAACCCGGCACGTAGACGTCGACCGGCACGATGCGATCACAGCCGCGCACCACCGAATACGAGTAGTGGTAATAGCCGCCACCGTTCGCGCACGAACCCATCGAGATCACCCAGCGCGGCTCGGCCATCTGGTCGTAGACCTTGCGCAGGGCGGGCGCCATCTTGTTGCACAGCGTGCCGGCGACGATCATCACGTCCGACTGGCGCGGACTCGGACGAAACACCACACCGAAACGGTCGAGGTCATAACGGGCAGCGCCCGCATGCATCATCTCGACCGCGCAACACGCGAGACCGAACGTCATCGGCCACAACGAGCCGGTGCGCGTCCAGTTGATCAGCTTGTCAGCCGTGGTGGTGACAAACCCTTCCTTCAAGACCCCTTCGATACTCATTTGCTTTCCACTCCAGACGGGGCGGCAAGCCGTGCCACCCACGCAAACCGGCGATTAATCTGTCATTCCCAATCGAGGCCGCCCTTCTTCCAGATATAGGCGAAGCCAAGCAGGAATTCGAGCAGGAAAATCATCATCGCCATGAAGCCGGGCCAGCCGATATCGCGCAGGGCAACACCCCACGGAAACAGGAACGCGGTCTCAAGGTCGAAAATAATGAAGAGAATGGCAACCAGGTAGTAGCGCACGTCGAACTTCATGCGCGCATCTTCGAATGCCTCGAAGCCGCACTCGTACGGTGCGTTCTTCTCGGTGTCAGGCCGGTTGGGGCCGAGGATCTTGCCGATACTGACCAGTGCTACGCCTAAACCGGTTCCGACAATAAGGAACAACAGGACGGGGAAATAGGCTGCGAGGTTCAAGACTATCCTCAATCGGTTGGTTATGAATGTAGCCAGGGAGCGCAACGTGCTGCACCTTCCTGACATCAAATCACTTCGGGCTGCTTTGCAATGCAAGCAAATGGCAAGCAGCCCACCAGAAGTAAAAATGCCAGCCGAAGCAAAAGCAATCGGCTGGCATTAGATAACATTGGTGCCGACGGCGAGACTCGAACTCGCACAGCTTTCGCCACTACCCCCTCAAGATAGCGTGTCTACCAATTTCACCACGTCGGCACTACTGCAATCCGGGAAAACAAGCTATAAAACCCGCGAATCGCTTCAAGACTTGAATTGTAACTGGTTTAAACAGTTTGTTCAACGCACAAAAAGCGTTTAACCCGAAAATTTTATTTCGGCACGTCCTGCCCCGGAGCGGACGCCGCAGACGCCGCGATTGCCGCCGACACAGCCACCGGAGCGGATGCCGCCGACGCCGCAACCGGCGCCGTCACGGCCGCGCCAAGCACGCCTGCCGACGGCTTCGAACGATCCGAACCGAGGTACGTGAGCGCCAGCGTCGAGATGAAAAATACGGCAGCCAGCACGGCCGTCGTGCGCGACAAAAAGTTGGCCGAGCCGGTCGCGCCGAAGAGACTGCCCGACGCGCCGCTGCCAAACGCGGCGCCCATGTCGGCGCCCTTGCCATGCTGCAGCAACACGAGGCCAATAACCCCAAGCGCCGACAGCAACTGAACGACGATGATCAACGTTTTCAAATACAGCATCACACTCACCTGAGAGTCTTTATTTAACCGCGCAACACAATGTGTGATGCGCGCAATGGGTCTGCCTCGCCCGGACGCCCTGCCCGGCCTGAGCGAATTACGCCGCGTCGGCCATCACGGCTTGCGCCGCGTGGCAGATCGCCAGGAAATCCTTGTCATTCAACGATGCGCCGCCGATCAGGCCGCCATCGATATCCGGTTGACGGAACAGCTCTTCCGCGTTGCCGGGTTTCACACTGCCGCCATAGAGCACGTGTACATCGGCCACTGCCGCGTCTTTTGCGGCAAGACGCCCGCGCAAAAACGCATGCACCTGTTGCGCCTGCGCGGCCGTCGCACTCTTGCCCGTGCCGATCGCCCAGACCGGCTCATACGCCACCACGATGCGAAGCGCCGCTTCCAGCGAAAGCTTCGCGAGCACCTCGTCGATCTGCGTGCCGACGACGCGCTCCGTTTCGCCCGCGTCACGCTGCTCGAGCGTTTCGCCGACGCAGACGATCGGTATCAATCCCGCTTCGAGCGCGCGCTGCGTCTTCGCCGCCACCAGTTCGGCGCTTTCGCGATGATACGCACGACGCTCGGAGTGACCGACAATCGCAAACCGCGCGCCAAAATCGGCTGCCATGTCCGCGGCGACTTCGCCGGTGTAGGCGCCTTCGGTGAACGCGGAGACGTCCTGCACGCCCCACGCCACACGCGACCCCCCGAGCAGCGACTGCGCCTGCGAAAGATACGGACACGGCACGCACAGCCCCACAAGGAGACCCTCAGGCAATGCATCGACGCCTTGTGCCACGGCTTTCATCAAGCTCGCGTTCTGGGCAAGGCGGCCAAACATCTTCCAGTTACCGACTACTGCTTTCGCTCGTGATTTCGACATTGTCTCGTCTTGTCGTGAGACAGGCTCGAACTACGCGTCGGCCCGTCTTTCAGCATTCATGAATCGTGCGTCGAGCGCAGAACACGCAATTTTACTGTGCGTTGACGGATCGGGTCAAACTGGCCGGATTAAACATCCGCGCCCCAATTCAGCACGATCTTGCCGACGTGGGTGCTGCTTTCCATCAGCGCGTGCGCGTCGGCGGCCTGCGCGGCCGGAAACACGCGATGCACGACCGGCTTGATGCGACCCGCTTCGAGATGCGGCCACACGTGCTCTTTCAGGTTCGCCGCGATCCTCGCCTTGAATTCGACCGGTTGCGGGCGCAGCGTCGAGCCGGTAATCGTCAGACGGCGGCGCAGGATGTCGTTCAGGTTCACCTCCGCCTTCGCGCCGCCGAGCAACGCGATCAGCACGAGGCGACCACCGCTGGCGAGCGCCGTCAGCTCACGCGGAACGTAGCTCCCGGCCACCATGTCGAGAATGACGTCGACGCCACGATCGTTCGTCAGCGACTTCACCACTTCGACGAAATCTTCAGTCTTGTAGTTGATCGCCCGTTCAGCACCCAGTTCTTCGCACGCACGGCATTTGTCGTCCGAGCCCGCCGTCGCGAAGACGCGAAAACCCAGCGCGTGCGCGATCTGGATCGCCGTCACGCCGATGCCGCTCGAACCGCCCTGCACCATGAACGTTTCGTTCGCGCCGCCCTCGCCCGTGCCCAGCTTCGCGCGATCGAACACGTTGCTCCACACCGTGAAGAACGTCTCCGGCAGCGACGCCGCCTCGATGTCCGTCAGCCCCTTCGGCACCGGCAGGCACTGCGCAAGCGGCGCTGCGGCGTATTCCGCGTAACCGCCGCCCGCGAGCAGGGCGCAAACACGATCGCCCTTCTTCAGGCCGAACGGATTGTGCTGCGCGTCGAGCGCGCCGCCGACGATCTCGCCCGCCACCTCCAGCCCCGGCAGGTCAGATGCGCCTTGCGGTGGCGCATACGCGCCCTTGCGCTGGAACACGTCCGGACGGTTGATGCCCGACGCCGCCACCTTGATCAGCACTTCGCCCGCTTTCGGTTCCGGCATCGGCCGTTCGGCCAGCTTCAGGACATCCGGCGCGCCGAATTCGGTAATCTCGACAGCTTTCATCTGCAGCACCTCCAAAGGTGTGGATTGCACTGCCAGCACCAGCAGCACCGGCAGGTGCCGCGCGGCTGGCAGTGCAATCCATCCTCCATGAAAAACGGCCGGCGCGCATTCACGCCACCGGCCGTCATCCTGCTAACGCATTACTGCTGCGTCGGCTCGCCTTGCGGCGCGCCAGCCGGCGCTTCGTTCAGCAACGCCTTGGCCGACAGACGCACGCGACCCTTCTCGTCCGTCTGGATGACCTTGACCTTCACCTGCTGGCCGTCTTTGAGATAGTCGTTGATGTCCTTGATGCGCTCG
The DNA here is from genome assembly GCF_900107685.1 of Paraburkholderia sartisoli. GTDB lineage: Bacteria > Pseudomonadota > Gammaproteobacteria > Burkholderiales > Burkholderiaceae > Paraburkholderia > Paraburkholderia sartisoli. Next base: position 39,422 of record NZ_FNRQ01000002.1, read on the forward strand.
TTCGCGATCTCGGAAATATGCAGCAGACCGTCCTTGCCCGGCAGGATGTTCACGATCGCGCCGAAATCCAGCAGCTTGAGCACGGTGCCTTCATACACCTGACCCACTTCGACTTCCAGCGTGATGTTTTCGATGCGCTTTTTCGCTTCGGCCATGCCTTCGCTGCTCGTGCTTGCGATGGTCACGATGCCGTCGTCCGAAATGTCAATCGTCGTGCCGGTTTCTTCGGTCAGCGCGCGGATCACCGAACCACCCTTGCCGATCACGTCGCGGATTTTTTCCGGATTGATCTTGATGGTGATCATGCGCGGTGCGAATTCCGACAGTTCCGTGTTCGCACCCGAAACCGCCGACGTCATCTTGCCGAGGATATGCATACGGCCTTCCTTCGCCTGCGCGAGGGCGACCTGCATGATTTCCTTCGTGATGCCCTGGATCTTGATGTCCATCTGCAGCGCGGTCACGCCTTGTTCCGTACCCGCCACCTTGAAGTCCATGTCGCCGAGGTGATCTTCGTCGCCGAGGATGTCGGTCAGGACGGCAAACTTGTTGCCTTCGAGGATCAGGCCCATCGCGATGCCGGCGACGTGCGCCTTCATCGGCACGCCGGCGTCCATCAGCGCGAGGCAGCCGCCGCACACCGAAGCCATCGACGACGAACCGTTCGATTCCGTGATTTCCGACACGACGCGGATCGAGTAGCCGAATTCCTCGGCGCTCGGCAGGCACGCGACCAGTGCGCGCTTGGCCAGACGGCCGTGACCGATTTCACGGCGCTTCGGCGAACCGACGCGGCCCGTTTCGCCGGTCGCGAACGGAGGCATGTTGTAGTGAAGCATGAAGCGTTCGCGGTACTCGCCTTCGAGCGCGTCGATGTTCTGCTCGTCGCCCTTCGTGCCGAGCGTCGCGACAACCAGCGCCTGCGTTTCGCCACGCGTGAAGAGCGCCGAGCCGTGCGTACGCGGCAGCACGCCGGTACGGATTTCGATCGGGCGCACCGTGCGCGTGTCGCGGCCGTCGATACGCGGCTCGCCGTTCAGGATCTGCGTGCGGACGATCTTCGCTTCGATGTCGAACAGCACGTTGCCGACAGTTGCCTTGTCGGCCGCCACCGTACCGGCAGCCGCCGCGTCTTCTTCCAGCTTTGCCGACGTGGCTGCGTACACTTCCTTCAGCTTCGTCGAACGGGCCTGCTTGTCGCGCAGCTGGTAAGCGGCGAGCAGGTCGGCTTGCGCCAGTTCCGTCACGCGTGCGATCAGCGGCTCGTTCTTCGCGGCCGGCTTCCAGTCCCATTCCGGCTTGCCGCCTTCACGGACGAGTTCATGGATCGCGTCGATCGCGACCTGCATCTGCTCGTGACCGAACACCACTGCGCCGAGCATCACTTCTTCGGTCAGTTGCTGCGCTTCCGATTCCACCATCAGCACCGCGCGTTCCGTACCGGCGACGATCAGGTCGAGCGCCGATTCCTTCATTTGCGGACGCGTCGGGTTCAGCACGAATTCGTTGTTGATGTAAGCCACGCGTGCTGCGCCGACCGGGCCGTTGAACGGCAGACCGGACACGGCGAGCGCCGCCGACGCGCCGATCAGCGCGGGAATGTCAGCGGGAACGTCCGGGTTCAGCGACAGGACGTGGATCACGACCTGAACTTCGTTGTAGAAGCCTTCCGGGAAGAGCGGGCGCAGCGGGCGGTCGATCAGGCGCGAAATCAGCGTTTCGCCTTCCGACGGACGGCCTTCGCGACGGAAGAAGCCACCCGGGATCTTGCCGGCGGCGTAGGTCTTTTCGAGGTAATCGACGGTCAGCGGGAAGAAATCCTGACCCGGCTTTGCCGTTCTGGCACCGACAACGGTGGCCAGCACAACGGTGTCTTCGACGTCGACGAGCACCGCACCGCTTGCCTGGCGGGCGATTTCGCCCGTCTCGAGGCGAACGTTATGTTGTCCCCATTTGAATTCCTTGACGATCTTGTTGAACATAGTCACTCCTTTTCTTCGTTATGCCGCGCGGACGGGCAGCGGCGCGGCAACGCCAGAACCGGTGCCACACGGGAAGAGAAGTGTTATGCCATTCCAGAGAACCACGCTTTTTCGCGCGAACCGCTGGAATGACACAAAACTCTGCCCTGAGGCCCGGCCGTATTCCGGTCACCCGCCGCATGATCTTCCATGCGCACCGCGGATGACGCTTCGATGCACCTCACATGAAGCGCATCGTTCAAAAACAAAATGCCTGTATCAGCTGACTGACACAGGCATCTTGCTGAGAGGCCAACCCGATTACTTACGCAGACCCAGCTTCTCGATCAGCGCACGGTAACGGTCAGCGTCCTTACCCTTCAGGTAGTCAAGCAGCTTGCGACGGCGGCTCACCATGCGCAGCAGACCGCGGCGGCTGTGGTGATCCTTCGTGTGAGCCTTGAAGTGAACGGTCAGTTCGTTGATACGGGTCGTGAGCAGCGCGACCTGAACTTCGGGGGAGCCGGTGTCGTTTGCTGCGCGCGCGAATTGCGCGACGACGTCGGACTTCTTGCTTGTTTCAACTGCGGACATATTGATTTCCTTGATTACTGAACAGGCGGTCACGGAAGAAAGGCCGTGCCGTGGGTTACAACAAGGGGAGTATTGTAGCACAGCCCAGACGCCCCGCGACCCCTTCCTTACAGCCCTGTCCAGCGGGGTACGCTGCATGCCGACAGGCGTTCGCCCACGTTCAGGGGCGTTTCATGCGACACACCGTGGATGGCACGGTGCGCGCGGCCGGCAGTGCCAGCACGGTGCGAAAGCCATAACCGGAGCCTTCGTTGTCGAAACGCACACCTGGCGTGCCCGCCCGCTCCATTTCCATCACATAAAGGGGCTGGATGAGCTGGTGGTCCTCCGCGCGCATCCACGACGCGTGAAAGCCGTTGTCGAACTTCCTGCCCTCGAGCGCCTTCGCGACGGCCTCCGGCTGGGCGCTCGCCGCACTGTTCATCGCGGAAGCCAGCATCTCGATCATCATTTCCATGCGCAGCACGGGATAGTCGTCGGCGGGAGCGGGGAAACGGGTGCGGAACGCCTTGTACCAGGCGTCCGAGGCCGCGCCGCCCGCGTTCGGATGCCAGTCGGCGACCGCCACGACCCGGCCGACGCCCGCGTCGCCCAATGCCGCCGGCGCGCCCAGGCTGTTGCCGTAGAACGTGTAGAACTTCGTGTTGAGTCCCTGCTCGCGTGCCGCCTTGACGAGCAGCGTCAGGTCGTTGCCCCAGTTGCCCGTCACGACCGCATCCGCGCCGCTCGCGCGGATTTTCGCGATGTAAGGCGCGAAATCCTTCACCCGGCCGATCGGATGGAATTCGTCGCCGACGATGCCGATATCCGGCCGCTTCGCCTTCAGCGCCGCGCGCGCAAGCGTGCTGACATCGTGGCCAAAGCTGTAATCCTGGTTCAGCAGGTAGATTTTCTTCACCGACTGGTCGCGCTGGATCACGTCGGCGAGCGCATCCATGCGCATGCCGGCGTGCGCGTCGAAACGGAAGTGCCAGAAGCTGCAGTTCGCGTTGGTGAGCGCGGGATCGTCGGCGGAATAGTTGAGCAGCAGTTCGCGGTTGTCCGGTTCGCGGGCGTTCTGCTTTTCGATCGCGCCCAGCAGCGCCGCGGCGACCGCGGAGCTGTTGCCCTGAAGGATGTAGCCGATATGCTGGTCGGCGGCGGCCCGCAGTTGCACGAGCGCCTCTTCGGCGCTGCCCTTGCTGTCCAGCACGACGAGTTCGAGCGGATGCGCGCCATCCGCCAGTTTCACGCCGCCCGCCGCGTTCACGCGCTCGACGCCGAGCCGCAGGTTCCGTTCCACCGCCGCGCCCGCGTTGGCAAACGGCCCGGACATGCCCTCGATCAGCGCGAGTCGCACGGGCTCGCCGCCCGCGTGCACGAGCGTCACCGACACAGCCGCGAGCACGCCCAGCGCCGTTCGTATCCAGTTCGCCACCATCGTTACTCCTGCTGCGATTGATTCATCCGAAGCGCGGATCATAGAGGCGTGCATGCCGTCGGGCAAGGGCGACCGCCGCCCGGAGTTCGCACGCCGTCACGCGGCGCGGCAAATCTTTTGCCGCGCCGCGTGTCAAAATACCGTGGCTTCCTGATAGAACACATAAAGAACACCTAACGCGAGGCCACCAGAATGCCACCGGAGGAATTCATGTTTAACCGCCTCTTCACCGCGCCCACCCCGGGCGGGACGACGCCACAGCCAGCGCGCGCGGGCCGGCTGCGCCGCGCGGCGCTCGCGTGTGCCTGCTTCGGCGCCGTGATGCTCACGGGTTGCGCACAACCGTGGCAGCAGTTCCAGCCGGGCGAAGACCAGTCGACGCTGATCACCCGCCTCGGCGCACCGCGGGAAACCTACGACCTGCCGAACGGCAGCCGGCGCCTGATGTGGCCCACCCAGCCGATGGGCGAAACCACCACCGCTGCGGACGTCGACGCCGCCGGCAAGATCCTGTCCGTGCGTCAGGTGCTGCAACCCAACGAGTTCTACCGCGCCGAGGTCGGCAAGTGGACGCGCGACGACGTGCTCGTCAACTTCGGCCGCCCGGTCGAAACGTCGTATTTCCCGCTGATGAAGCGCGAAGTCTGGACTTACCGGTACCTGGAGGACAACGTCTGGTACATGATGTTCAGCTTCTATTTCGACAACCAGGGCGTCCTGCGGACCACGCAGAAAAGCCCGGACCCGCTGCACGATCCGGATCGCCGCAGCCTCTTCTGATTGTGTCCCGGTAACATGCGCACACAGGCCGCCTCGCCCCCGAGGCGGCCTTCCTGTTTTCCTGTATATCGTCGGCCGAATAGATACGGAGGCGCTTTCGATGACCCTTCCCAGAGAGATGCTGGCCGCCAATGCCGAATGGGCAGAGGAGACCGTTGCGCACGATCCGCATTTTTTCCAGGCCCTGGCGCAGGGCCAAAGCCCGAAGGTTCTGTGGATCGGCTGCTCGGACAGCCGCGTTCCCGCCGAGACCATCACGCTTTGCCAGCCGGGCGACCTGTTCGTCCATCGCAACATCGCGAATCTCTTTCCACCCGGCGACGACAACTGTTCGAGCGTGCTCGAATACGCCGTGCGCGTGCTGAAGGTCGGGCACGTGATCGTCTGCGGTCACTACGGTTGCGGCGGCGTGCGGGCGGCGCTGCTGCCGCCGTCGCCGGACCTGCCGCACGTCAACCGGCGCATCGCGCCGCTGTGCGCGCTGGCCGATGCGCATCGCGACGAACTGGGCGCCTGCCCGTCCGACGAGGCGCGCCTTAACCGGCTCGCCGAACTGAACGTGCTGGAGCAGGTTCAGCGGCTGCGCGACACCGACATCGTGCGCGACAGCCAGCCGGCGCCGCTCGTACACGGCTGGATCTTCTCGCTCGACGATGGACGCATCAAGGTCGTCGCATCCGGCTACCCGGGCGGCGCTCCGTCGCGCGCATAAGCCACTTCGCACGCGCGACGTCCCCCACAGAAACAGAAAACCCCGTGCCCTTGTGGAACACGGGGTTTCGTCTGAAACGTACACACGCGGAGCGCGGATCGGCGCCCCCCGCGATCAATGACGTTACGAACGCTGCGGATTCAGCTTGTCGACGTTCGAGTACAGCTTGTTGAGCGCCGAGATATACGCCTTCGCGGAAGCCGCGACGATATCCGGATCGGTGCCGACGCCGTTCACGATGCGGCCGCTCTTCGACAGGCGCACCGTCACTTCGCCCTGCGCCTGCGTACCCGTCGTGATCGCGTTCACCGAGTAAAGCAGCAGCTCCGAGCCGCTGCCCACTTCGGTTTCGATCGCGTTCAGCGTGGCGTCGACTGGGCCGTTGCCGCGCGCTTCGCCGGTCACTTCCTTGCCTTCCATCGAGAACACGATCTTCGCGTGCGGCTGCTCGCCCGTTTCCGAATGCTGCGACAGCGAAACGAACCTGTAATGTTCCTTTTCGTGAGCTTCAGCGGATTCTTCCGTCACGATCGAGATGATGTCTTCGTCGAAGATTTCCGACTTGCGGTCGGCGAGCTCCTTGAAGCGCGCGAACGCCGTGTTCAGCTCGCCTTCGCTTTCGAGCGAAATGCCGAGTTCCTGCAGGCGCTGCTTGAACGCGTTACGGCCCGACAGCTTGCCGAGCACGATCTTGTTCGCGCTCCAGCCCACGTCTTCGGCCCGCATGATTTCGTACGTGTCGCGCGCCTTCAGCACGCCGTCCTGGTGAATGCCGGACGCGTGGGCAAACGCGTTCGCACCCACCACGGCCTTGTTCGGCTGCACGACAAAACCCGTGATCTGCGAGACGAGCTTCGATGCCGGCACGATCTGCGTCGTATCGATGCCCAGATCGAGGCCGAAGTAATCCTTGCGGGTCTTCACGGCCATGACGATTTCTTCGAGCGACGTATTGCCCGCGCGCTCACCGAGACCGTTGATCGTACACTCGACCTGGCGCGCGCCGCCGATCTGCACCCCCGCCAGCGAGTTTGCCACGGCCATGCCGAGGTCATTGTGGCAGTGTACGGAGAACACCGCCTTGTGCGAGTTCGGGATGCGCTCGCGCAGATCCTTCACGAGCTTGCCGTACAGTTCCGGCACGCCGTAGCCGACCGTGTCGGCGATATTGATCGTGGTCGCGCCTTCGGCGATCACCGCCTCGAGCACGCGGCACAGGAAATCCATATCCGTGCGGCTGCCGTCTTCCGGCGAGAACTCGACGTCGTCCGTGAACTTGCGTGCGAAACGCACAGCGAGCTTTGCCTGCTCGAACACCTGTTCCGGCGTCATGCGCAGTTTCTTTTCCATGTGCAACGCCGACGTCGCGATGAACGTATGAATGCGGAAGTGGCTGGCGGGCTTCAACGCGTCGGCGGCACGCTGGATGTCCTTGTCGTTCGCGCGGGCGAGCGAGCAGATCGTGCTGTCCTTGATCATCGAGGCGATCGTGTGGATCGAATCGAAATCGCCGTTCGAGCTGGCCGCGAAACCGGCTTCGATGACGTCCACTTTCATCCGTTCGAGCTGCCTCGCGATACGGATTTTTTCTTCCTTGGTCATCGACGCACCGGGCGACTGCTCGCCGTCGCGCAATGTCGTGTCGAATATGATCAGCTTGTCTGCCATGTCAGGTCTCCGGGACTCAATCAAATGTGGGGATGAAGATACCGAATTCGGGTGTTTGCGCCACCGCTGGCGACGCTAAACAACAGACGAGGCAGACGGAGGGCGAAAACGGTCAGCGCGGCAGGCGCGCTAGCGCTAATGCGCATAGGGGCGCACCGGCTTGAAGAGACAGGAAGGGGAACGTGAAAATAACCATGTCGGCGACTATAGCGGCAATCCGGAAATCGCGCAATTAGCGGCGCACCCGGTGCCCGAAAACGGCAAGCGGCAGCCGGGCGGCCGCCGCTTTTGTCCTGCTTTCCTGCCGCGCAAGCAGCGTTCAGTGATCGCGCTGGGACGAACGGGCCGGGTTCGCCCTGCCCCGGAGCGTCTGGTAGCCCCAGAACACATAACCCGACAGCCCGTACAGCACGAAGAGGCCGAACAGCATCAACGGCGGATCGGACGACACCAGCACGAACGCCATCACCACCAGCAGGATCACGCCGAACGGCACGCGATGCCGCACGTCGAGCGCCTTGCCGCTGTAGAACGGCGCGTTCGACACCATCGTCACGCCGGCATAGATCGTCAGCACGAACGCGACCCAAGGCAGCCAGACGAGCTTCAGCGGCACGCGGTTATCGGTGGCGAGCCACACGAAGCCCGCGATCAGCGCCGCGGCGGCCGGACTCGGCATGCCCTGAAAGAAGCGCTTGTCGACCACGCCGATGTTCGTGTTGAAGCGCGCAAGCCGTAGCGCCGCGCCCGAGCAGTACACGAACGCCGCGAGCCAGCCCCAGCGGCCGAGGTCTTTCAGGATCCATTCGTACATCACGAGCGCCGGCGCGACGCCGAACGACACCATGTCCGAGAGGCTGTCGAACTGCTCGCCGAACGCGCTCTGCGTGTGCGTCATGCGCGCGACGCGGCCGTCCATGCCGTCGAGCACCATCGCCACGAAAATCGCGATCGCCGCGATTTCGAAGCGCACGTTCATCGCCTGCACGACGGCGAAAAAGCCGCAGAACAGCGCGGCGGTGGTAAAGGCGTTCGGCAGCAGATAGATGCCGCGCTTGCGCAGGAACTGCTGGCGCGCGGCACGCCGGCTGTCGACGACACCCGGCTCCTGGATCGGCTTCTTGCGGCGGAAAGGCCGGGGCTGCGGGCCGGCGCTACGCGGTCGACGCGGTTTGAATGCGGCCATCGAAACCTCCTTGTGCCGCGTTATAGTTCAGCGAGGATCGTCGACGAGGCAGACACCTTCTCGCCAATCGACACGCGCGGACGGCTGCCCACCGGCAGATACACGTCGACACGCGAACCGAAACGGATGAAGCCATAGCGCTGGCCGCGCGTGAGCGGTTCGCCCGCGCGCACGTAGCAAAGAATCCGGCGTGCGATCAGGCCCGCGATCTGCACCGACGTGACCGTCTGGCCACTCGCCGTTTCGATCACCAGCGCGTTGCGCTCGTTCTCGAGCGAGGCTTTGTCGACTGCGGCGTTCAGGTAGGCACCCGGAAAATATTCGACCTTCGAAATCGCGCCATCCACCGGCGAGCGTTGCGAGTGGACATTGAACACATTCATGAACACGCTGATCTTCAGCGCTTCGCGGTTGGCGTACGGATCACGCGCCGTTTCGACGGCGACGATGCGACCGTCGGCGGGACACAGCACGGCGTTGGCCTGGGTGGGAATCGGGCGAGCCGGATCGCGGAAGAACTGGACGATGAAAATCAGGATCAGCCAGAACGGCCATGCAAAGCCAAACCCCGCGATGGCATGGATCAACAACGCAACGACGGCCGCGATGGCGATGAACGGCCAGCCTTCGCGCGCGATGATCGGATGAGGGTAATTCATGAGTGGCTTCAGTATTTTTGTAAAACCGTAGGATAGCAAAAGCCGCCCAGGGTTCATCACACCTGGGCGGCTTTTGGGAACATCCGGCAGTGCGTTCGCGATTGCTGCGAACGCACAAACCGGACGAATGCAGCACCGGCCTAGTTCTTCGACTGGTCGACGAGCTTGTTCGCGGCGATCCACGGCATCATCGAGCGCAGCTTCGCACCGACCGTTTCGATCTGGTGCTCGGCCGTCAGACGGCGACGCGATTGCAGCGTCGGCGCGCCAGCGCGGTTTTCGATGATGAAGCTCTTCGCGTACTCGCCCGTTTGAATGTCGGTGAGAACCTGCTTCATCGCCTTCTTCGTTTCGGCCGTCACGATCTTCGGACCCGTCACGTACTCGCCGTATTCGGCGTTGTTCGAGATCGAGTAGTTCATGTTCGCGATGCCGCCTTCGTAGATCAGGTCGACGATCAGCTTCAGTTCGTGCAGGCACTCGAAGTACGCCATTTCCGGCGCGTAGCCCGCTTCCACCAGCGTTTCGAAGCCGGCCTTGATCAGGTCGACCGTACCGCCGCACAGCACGGCCTGTTCGCCGAACAGGTCGGTTTCGGTTTCTTCGCGGAAGTTCGTTTCGATGATGCCGGCACGGCCGCCGCCGTTGGCCGCCGCGTACGACAGCGCGATGTCACGGGCCGCGCCCGACTTGTCCTGCGCGACCGCGATCAGGTGCGGCACGCCGCCACCCTGCGAGTACGTGCCGCGAACCGTGTGGCCCGGCGCCTTCGGCGCGATCATGATGACGTCCAGATCCGCGCGCGGGATCACCTGGCCGTAATGCACGTTGAAGCCGTGCGCGAATGCGAGGGCTGCGCCCTGCTTCGCGTTCGCGTGGACTTCCTTTGCGTAGACTTCGGCGATCTGCTCGTCCGGCAGCAGCATCATGACGACGTCCGCGCCCTTCACGGCTTCGGCGACTTCCTTGACCTTCAGGCCGGCGTTCTCAGCCTTGCTCCACGATGCGCCACCCTTGCGCAGACCCACCGTCACGTTCACGCCGCTTTCGCTCAGGTTCAGCGCGTGGGCATGGCCTTGCGAGCCGTAACCGATGATGGTGACCTGCTTGCCTTTGATGAGGGAGAGGTCGGCGTCCTTGTCGTAGAAAACTTTCATGTTCGTTCCTTGGCGATATTCAGAGAGATTCAGGTACTGCGTGTTGTGTACTGCGGGCCGGATTCGCGTCATGGACAGCGCGCGGATCCGGCCGTGATCGATGCAAACGGCGTCACACCTTCAGAATGCGTTCGCCGCGCCCGATCCCCGAGCTGCCCGTGCGGACCGTTTCGAGAATCGCGGTAGCGTCGAGCCCTTCGATGAAGGCATCGAGCTTGCCGCTCGCGCCCGTCAGTTCGATCGTGTAGGTCTTTTCCGTGACGTCGATGATGCGGCCGCGGAAAATATCCGACATCCGCTTCATCTCCTCACGCTCCTTGCCGACCGCCCTTACCTTGATCAACATCAGCTCTCGCTCGATATGGGCGCCCTCGGTAAGGTCGACCACTTTCACCACCTCGATCAGGCGGTTCAGATGCTTCGTGATCTGTTCGATCACGTCGTCCGAGCCAATGGAAACGATGGTCATGCGCGACAGCGAATGGTCTTCGGTCGGGGCCACCGTCAAGGTTTCAATGTTGTAGCCGCGTGCCGAGAAAAGACCGACCACGCGCGACAACGCGCCCGGTTCGTTTTCCAGCAGCACTGAAATAATGTGTCTCATGTTTCGCTTCTTCCAGATGTCGATGTATCGATGTATGCGGGCCGCTTCGTGCCGCTTCGTCTGCTGTCGCCTTTCGTGAAGGCGTGCGCGACGAAGCCAGCGTCAGAAACGGTCGTTATAGATCTTCCGAACCCATGAGCATCTCCGTGATGCCCTTGCCGGCCTGAACCATCGGCCAGACGTTTTCGGTCGGATCGGTCTGGAAATCGAGAAACACCGTGCGATCTTTCAGGCGCAGCGCTTCCTTCAGCGCCGGTTCGACATCCGCGGTCTTTTCGATGCGCATGCCGACGTGCCCGTACGCTTCGGCGAGCTTCACGAAGTCGGGCAGCGCATCCATGTACGAATGCGAATAGCGCTTGCTGTATTCGATCTGCTGCCACTGGCGCACCATGCCCAGATAGCGGTTGTTCAGCGAAATGATCTTCACCGGCGTGTTGTACTGCTTGCAGGTGGACAGTTCCTGGATGCACATCTGGATCGAGCCTTCGCCCGTGATACAGAGCACGTCGTCGTCCGGATGCGCCATCTTCACGCCCATCGCCGCCGGCAGGCCGAAGCCCATCGTGCCGAGGCCACCGGAATTGATCCAGCGGCGCGGCTTGTTGAAGCGATAGAACTGCGCCGCCCACATCTGGTGCTGGCCGACGTCGGAACACACGAAGGCATTGCCGTCGGTCAGCTCCCACGCCTTTTCCACCACGTACTGCGGCTTGATGATCTCGCTCTTGCGGTCGAACTTCAGGCAATCCTTCGCGCGCCAGGCCTCGATGTCCTTCCACCAGTCGGCGAGCGCCGCGGTGTCGGGGCCGTGCTCGGCCGTCTGCAGCTGCTCGATCAATTCCTTCAGCACTTCCTTCACGTCGCCGACGATCGGAATGTCGACCTTGACGCGCTTGGAGATGGAAGAAGGATCAATGTCGATATGGATGATCTTGCGCGGCCGCGACGCGAAGTGCGCCGGATCGCCGATCACACGGTCGTCGAAGCGCGCGCCGATCGCGATCAGCACGTCGCAGTGCTGCATCGCCATATTGGCTTCGTACGTGCCGTGCATGCCGAGCATGCCGACGAATTTCCTGTCGCTCGCGCGATAGCCGCCCAGCCCCATCAGCGTGTTCGTGACCGGGTAACCGAGCAGATCGGCGAACTGGTTCAGCTCGCGCGACGCATCCGCGAGAATGATGCCGCCGCCGGTGTAGATATACGGGCGCTTCGCGGACAGCAGCAGGGCGACCGCCTTGCGGATCTGGCCGGAGTGGCCTTTCGTGACCGGGTTATACGAGCGCAGCGAGACGGTCTTGAGCGGCTCGTACTGGCAGGGCATCTTCGACACGTCTTTCGGAATGTCGATCAGCACCGGGCCGGGCCGGCCGGTACGGGCGATAAAGAACGCTTTCTTGACGGTGGCGGCGAGGTCGCGCACGTCCTTCACGAGGAAGTTGTGCTTCACGCACGGACGCGTGATGCCGACCGTATCGCACTCCTGGAACGCATCCTGGCCGATCGCGGCGGTCGGAACCTGCCCGCTGATCACGACCATCGGAATCGAATCCATGTAGGCGGTGGCGATGCCCGTCACCGCATTGGTGACGCCGGGGCCAGAGGTCACGAGACAGACGCCGACCTTGCCGGTCGAGCGCGCGTAGGCGTCGGCGGCGTGAACCGCGGCCTGCTCGTGGCGCACGAGAACGTGCTGGAACTTGTCCTGCTTGTACAGCTCGTCGTAGATGTAGAGTACCGAGCCGCCGGGATAGCCCCAGATGAATTCGACGTCTTCGTCGGCCAGTGCCTTCATGAGCACGGTGGCGCCGATAGAGTCAGCTTCGTGAGGGGGAGTCGTATCCGACGTGGAGAATTCCGCGCTGGGCATATTCATTGTTCACCTTTCGAATTTTCGGCAAAAAATTGATCGGGTGCTCTCTGCCGGGCTTGTGGCTCGGGTTCAAGCGGCGCGTCCAGTTTGACAGGTGAGCTTCTTGGGCCACACCTCAAATGAGACAGGTCACTTATGTTGCGAACCGTTGACGATATCTGCTGTCGCGATATTGGTCAAGCAGATATTTCCGCGGCGCGGCATGTTCCGGGGGGCGGACAGGCACGTTTTACCGTGGCGAGGCGCCGGCGCCCTCTTTTCCCTGGCGCGGGCAAAAGTTTGTTAGCATCCGCGGGTTTTACGACATTTTTCGATCGATTACGCGCACGCCGGCTGCGCCGACCCCCAAACGGATGGCATCAGACAAGGAACTCGCCGATTTTCTGGCGGGCGTCGAGAGGCGCGCATTCAAGCAGACGGTCTACGCCGTGCGGGATGATGACGCCGCACTCGACATCGTGCAGGACGCGATGATCAAGCTCGCCGAAAAATACGGCGACCGTCCTTCGGCCGAACTCCCGCTTTTGTTTCAGCGTATTCTCCAGAATACGATGCACGACCACTTTCGCCGGCAGAAAGTACGGAATACGTGGGTCAGCCTGTTCTCGTCGCTCGGCGGCGCCGACGACGAGGATTTCGACCTGCTGGAAACGTTCGAAGCCCAGGAAGGATCGGCGGCAGCGGAAAGCAGCGAACAGCGCCTCGCACGCGAACAGGTCCTGCAACTGATAGACGAAGAAATCCAGAAACTGCCTGCACGTCAACGGGAGGCCTTTCTCATGCGTTACTGGGAAGATATGGATGTTGCTGAGACCGCCGCCGCCATGGGCTGCTCGGAAGGCAGTGTGAAAACGCACTGCTCGCGGGCCACCCACACGCTGGCGCACGCGCTCAGGGCCAAAGGAATCACGCTATGAGCTCCGCTCCCGATACGAAAGAACTCGAGTTTGCGCGGCAGCTGCGTCGTGTACTCGACGAAAATACTGCCGCTCTCCCGTCTGCCACCGTCGAACGGCTCGCCGCGGCGCGCCGGGCCGCGCTCGCCCGCAAGAAAGCCGAACCGGTGCCGGTGTTCGCACCGGCTTTCGCCGGCATGGTGGCTCACGCCCCGTCGCCGGATCGCAACGCCGCCGGCAAGCCGCGCCGCTCGCCGCTGCGCCGTTTCGCGCTCGCGTGGCCGCTCGCCGCGCTGGTCGTGAGCCTCGTGGCGATTGCCTACTGGGAAGACCAGCAGCGCACCGCCGAACTCGCCGATATCGACGCCGCCATGCTGAGCGACGACCTGCCGCTCAACGCGTACCTGGATCACGGGTTCAACGCGTATCTGTCGCGCGCGCGCTGAACGGGGGCCGCTCGGGTGAGTTACAAGCGCGGCCTCGCCGTTGTCTCCGGATGCGTGATCGCGGCTTTGGTGTCGTTCGCCGCAACCTGGCCACGTTTCAATCCAAAGCCTGTTTCCCCTTCGGCGCCCGTCGCCGGTGCGCCGGCCTCGTCGTCCGCGCCTTCGCTGGGGGTCGACCTGCAGGGGATCGCCAGCAAGAACCCGCTTTCGTGGTCCCGGCTCACCGAAGCGGAGCACGTCGCGCTCGCGCCGTTCGCCAGCCAGTGGGACACCTTCAGCGATGCGCGCAAGCGTAAATGGATCAAGATCGCGTCGCGGTACGCGAAAATGTCGCCCGAGGCGCAAAAGCGCCTCCACGACCAGATGACCGAATGGACCCGCATCACGCCCGAGCAGCGGCGTGTCGCGCGGGAGAACTATCAGGCGTCGAAGGAGCTGCCGCGCGAGGCGCGCCGCAATGCCTGGAAGGCCTACCAGCAACTGCCGGAAGAACAGAAGGAGCGGCTTGCCGCGAGCGAGCACAGGCGCCGGCCGACCGTCGTCAGCGCGCCGCCGACCGGCAAATCCGAGGTCAAGGACATCGACCGGCTGGTGAACGCGCGCGGCGCGAGCGCCGTCAAGCCGGCATTGCCGGCATCGGCCGCGTCGGCCGCGGGCGTGCCGGTGCCCGCGTCCCCCGCCCTTCCGCCGGGCACGACGCCGGCCGGCAGCTTCGTTCCCGCGACGCCGCAACCGGTTTCGCCCGCCGAAGCGCCGTCGATCTTCAACGGCTCCTGAGCCCTCTTTTCGCGTCCCACGATCCGTGTCCAGCCCGTCCACCACCGCCGACCTGACGCCCGATCGCCCGACGCCCGCGCCGACCGTGCGCCGCCGCCTCGCGACGATGCTCTACGAAGGCGTGATCCTGTTCGGCATCGTGTTCATCGCAGGCTACCTGTTCAGCACGCTGACGCAGCAACGCAACGGCCTCACGCATCACAACCTGCTCGCCGCCTGGGTGGGTTTCGTGGTCGGTGCGTATTTCGTCTGGTTCTGGACGCATGGCGGCCAGACGCTGCCGATGAAAACCTGGCGCCTGCGCCTCGTCGGCGCCGACGGTGCGCCCGTGTCGGCGCCGCGCGCGATCGTGCGCTACGTGCTCGCGTGGCTGTGGTTCCTGCCGCCGCTCGCGCTGCATCCGCTCGTGGGTCTCGCCGTGCCGCAGACGCTCATCGTCGCGGCCATCTGGTTCGTGCTTTGGGCCGCCACCGGTCGTTTCGGCGCGAGCCGCCAGTTCCTGCACGACCGGCTCGCCGGCACGCGAATCGTCGAGCTCGCGCGTTAAGCACGCACCTCGCGCGTTCGCTTCAGGCCACCTCTCAACGCTTCTCCGCCCCGCTCCCTGACGATTGCGCCGGCCGCTGCGGCGGCTTCGCCGTCACGCCCTTGCGGCCGCCCAGGCGCGCGAGCATCGTCTGCGGATTCATGCGCGTCTGCTGCAGGAACACGGCGACCACGATGATCAGTCCTTTCATCACGAGCTGCGTGTTGCTGTCGATGTTGTTGAGCAGCAGGATGTTGCCGAGAAAGCCGAAGATCAGCACGCCGGCTACCGTTCCCGCAATCCGTCCCACGCCGCCCATCAGGCTCGTGCCGCCGATCACCACCGCGGCGATCGCGTCGAGTTCCCAGCCGACGCCCGCGTCCGCCTTGCCCTGCCGGTATTGCGCCGCGTACAGCACGCCGACGAGCGCCGACAGCATCCCGGAGATCGCATACGCGGCGATCTTGTTGCGGTCGACCTTGAGGCCGGAAATGCGCGCGCATTTCTCGTTGCCGCCGATCGCGTACAGGTACTTGCCGAACACGGTCCGGTTCAGCACGAAATCCGCGATCAGCGCGATCACGACGAAAAAGAGCGCGGGCACCGGCACCACGCCGAACAGCACCGCGCGCAGCAGTTCGATGTCCGTGGTCGCATTGCTGCCGCTGTAGATCGAATAGACGGCCGTATCCTGCCCCGCCACGAGGCGCGCCACGCCCATCACGCCGACCATCGCGGCGAGCGTGACGATGAATGGCTGCATCCGGCCGCGCGTGATGATCCAGCCGTTCAGGGCGCCGATTGCGAGGCCCGCGAGCGGCACCATCCACAGGACCGTCCACAGCGAAACCTTGATCGGCAACTGGTGCCACGCATACGCACACGCGCAGAGCGCGCAGGCGAGCGCCACCGCCATGCGCAGGCCGTGGCGCCGCCGTGCGTGGACACCCGCGCCCCGCATATGCACCCGCGTACGCCGGGCCAGCAAGCCGCCCACGCCGCAGACGATGATGAAGATGCTCGCCGCGTCGAGCCCGAGCGCGGTCCACGACGCGGTGTTCGAGCCCGGCGTCGTCAGCAGGATCGCGGTCAGCACGCTGCCGAAGCCCATCACCGAGCCGACCGACAGGTCGATCCCGGCGGTGATGATCACGAGCGTCATGCCGACCGACATCACGCCGACGTTCGCGACCTGACGGAACACGTCCGAGAAATTCGCCGCCGACAGAAAGATGTTGCTGCCGTCCGCGGCATGCGGCGAGGTCAGCGCGCCGAGCGCGATCAGCACGATCAGCCCCAGGTAGTATTTGACGTTCGTCAGCCACGCCCGCAGGCGTCGCTGCCGCGAGTCGGGGAGCACATCGGGGGCCCGGGTCTGGGCCGGTTCATTCGCTTTCAGCATGTTCTCTGTCTCCGGGTCGATCAGGGCGAAGCCAGCTTCACGAGCTGTCCGGCGGAAAACGCCGCACGCTCCAGCACGCCGGCAGCGCGCCCTTCACACAGCACGAGAATGCGGTCGCACATCAGCATCAGCTCGTCGATCTCCGAGCTCGCGACGACGACCGTCAGGCCGGCGCGCGCCGCCTGCAGGATCTGGCTGTAGATTTCGGATTTGGCGGCCACGTCGACGCCGCGCGTGGGTTCGTCGAGCAGCAGGATGTCGGGCTGCGTCATCAGCCATTTGCCGATGATGAGCTTCTGCTGGTTGCCGCCCGAAAGCGTCGTGACGGTCTGCGCGACGCCGCCGCATTTCACGTTCGACGACTTCGCCTGCGCCGTCACGCGCCGCGCGATCGCGCGGCGCCGGTAGAACGGAAAGCCTTCGACGCGCGCGAGGCTCGGCAGCACGAAATTCGCTTCCACCGAATCCTCGAGCAGCAGGCCGTCCGTCTTGCGGTCCTCGGTGACGAACGCGACGCCGGCTTCGACCGCCGCCGCGGGCGTCGTGAACGCACGCCGCGCCGGGCCGATTTCGATGGCGCCTTCCACGCGATACGACGACACGCCGAAGAGCGTTTCCAGGATCTCGGTCTTGCCCGCGCCGAGCAGCCCCGACAGACCGAACACCTCGCCATGCCGCACCTCGAACGACACACGATCGACAACCGGGCGATGCTCGCCGTGCAGCGTCAGGTCGCGCACGGTGATCATCGTATCGGCGGCGCCGCGCAGTTCGCCCGCCTCGCGATGCGGCGCGACGAAGTTCTTGCCGATCATCATCGAGACGAGCTGTTCGGCGGATTCGACGCGGCCGATCGGCAGCGTCGCGATATGGCGGCCGTCGCGCAGCACGGTGACGCGATCGGCCAGATCGAAGACTTCCTGCAGGCGATGGCTGATCAGCACGATGCCCATGCCGCGCTCGCGCAACTCGCGCACGAGGCCGGACAGCGCCTGCGTTTCGGTGTCGGAGAGCGCGGACGTCGGCTCGTCCATGATCAGCACGCGCGCGTCGGCGAGCAGCGCCTTCGCGATTTCGATCAGCTGTTTTTCGCCGATGCGCAGCGGCCCGACGAGCGCATCAGGCGCCGGCCTGAAACCGAGTTGCGCCAGCACCTCGCGCGCCTTCGCGCGCATCGCGGCATGGTTGGGAAAGCCGAAGCGCGTGGTGATTTCCTTGCCGAGAAAAAGGTTGTCGACCACGGAAAGACTGTCGACCAGGTTCAGTTCCTGATGAATGATCGCGATGCCGGCGTCCATCGCGTCGGCGCTGGTTCTGAACGCGACGGGCGCGCCCGCGACGGCGATCGTGCCCGCGTCCGGCAGGTACAGGCCGCCGAGAATCTTCATCAGGCTCGACTTGCCCGCGCCGTTTTCGCCGACGAGCGCGTGGACTTCGCCCGCCGCGATATCGAAGTCGACGTCGGTGAGCGCCGCGCTGCCGCTAAACGCGATCGAAATGCGCGATGCGGCGACGAGCGGCGCTGCGGCGCCTTCGTGTGAAAGGGGCGGCGTGGAGCGTTGCGCTTCGCGCGGGGTGTGACTGCCTGCTGCGTGTTGCATCATGAAAGCCGTTCGCCTCGTCGGTTCAGTCGGTTCAGTCGGATCGGCGTTGCGAAGCGTGCGCGCCGCGGCCGTCCCGTCATGCGACGGGCGCGGCGCGCACGGCTTGTGCCTGTTGCGGCTGCATCAACCCTGCATCAACCTCAGCCGGCCACGAACTGCTTCGCGTTGTCCGCGAAAATGCCCTGCGTCGGCAGGATCACCTTCTTCGGGATCTTCTCGCCGCCGAGCATCTTGAGCGCCTGACGCAGGCCTTCGGCGCCCGGCGTCGGGTACACGAACGTCGCCGTCAGAATGCCCTTCTCGACCCATACGGCGCCCTCGTTCGGCAGGCCGTCCGCGCCGACGAACTTGATCTTCTTCTCGACGCCCGCGTCTTTCGCGGCGAGATACGCGCCGTACGCCATCGGATCGTTATGCGCGAACACCACGTCGACCTGCGGATTCACGCGCAGCACCGTCTTCATGTAGTCGTACGCCTTGTCCTGCTTCCAGTCGCAGTCCACGCGCTGGCCGACGATCTTCAGCCCCTTCTCCTTGCCGACGAATGCCATCGCGCCGTCGTGCCGGTCGTGCGAAGCCTGCGCGCCAAAACCGCCCCACACCTCGACGATATTGCCTTTCGCCGCGCCCGGGCCGCCCGTCGTCTTGACGATGAATTCGCCGATGCCCTTGCCGATCAGCGTGTTGTCGCCACCGACGAACTGCGTGTACGCATCGCCGTTCACGGTCCGGTCGAGCACGAACACCGGGATGCCCGCCTTGTAGGCTTTTTCGACCACGCCCGTGAGCCCGGCCGACTCCTTCGGCGAGATGAAGATCACGTCCATCTTCTGCGCGATGAAGTTCTCCATGTCGGCGTTCTGCTTGTCGGTGCGATCGTTGGCGTCGGCGATCACGAGCTCGACGTTCGGATGCTTCGCGGCTTCGGCTTTCATGTCCTTGTTGAACTGGACGCGCCACGGCTCGACCGTGGTCACCTGCGAGAACCCGAAGCGATATTTCTTGCCCTGGGCCTGCACGTATCCAGCCTTCATCACGAGTCCGGCAAACGGTGCCGTGACAAGTGCGCCAGTAATCAAGCGACGGTTGCGGTTCATCGACTGTCTCCTTAATTTGCGCATTACGTGATGCGCGGTTGTGTGCCTCTCTTGCCGACCTTCTCCTTCTTCCCTGCCCCTGTGCCCTTGCTGCGTGAAGAATGAAACGTTCCAGTGCGCGCTCAGCGCCGCGCCGCGGCCTGCGCGCGTTGCAGCGCGAGGACGTCCTCCGGCACGCGCGCGGTGCTCTCGCGCACCAGCAGTTCAGCCTTGAATGTCAGATGCGCGGGCTCGCCGCGCTCGCCGCTCAGGAGCTTCAGCATCAGTTGCCAGATCGCGTGTCCGATCGCCTCGACCGGCTGGCGGATCGAGCTCAGATACGGACGCAACACCGCCATCCACGGCGCGTCGTCGAACGAGAGCAGCGAGATGTCTTCCGGCAGGCGCAGATTCGCGTCGCGAAGCGCGCGCAACGCGCCGAGCGTCGTCACGTTGCCGGCGGCGAAGAGCGCCGTGGGACGCACGGCCGCGCTCAGCACGTCGAGCGTCGACGCGTGGATCTCAGCGGCCGTCATGCCGCACTCGACGACCTGAATGAAGCTGTCGAGCCCCGCGCGGCGCATCGCGTCGATATAACCGTCCGCGCGTTCCTTCGAATTCACCAGATCGAGCGTGTTGACGAGAAACGCGATGCGCCTGTGGCCCAGCGCGATCAGATGCGCGGTGCCGTCGCGCGACGCGCCGTGGCTGTCGGTCGTCACGGTATTCGCCGGAAACGTTTCGTCGACGCGATCGGCCATCACGAGCGGCACGTTGCACTCGCGGGCTTCCTTGATCGCGTGTTCATAGCCGCGGCACGGAATGATGATCATGCCCGCCACCTGGCGCGACATCACGAAGCGGATGCGCTCCATTTCGCGCGCCGGGTCTTCGTCGGCGTGCGCCATGATCAGCTGGTAGCCGTGTTCGAGCGCGTGGTTTTCGAGCTCGCGCGCGATGTCGACGAAGAACTGGTTCGTGAGGTCCGGCAGCACGAAGCCAATCGAACTCGGCCGGCCGCGACGCAGGTCGGCGGCGATGCCGTTGCGGCGATAGCCGAGCTGGCGTGCCGCGTCCCACACGCGTTGCGCCCGCGCGGCGGAAACGCCGGACGCGCCGGACAGCACCTTCGATGCCGTGCCGACCGAAACTTCGGCCGCATTGGCAACGTCGCGCAGCGTGGGAAGCAACCTGTCGGCCATGGCCCCTGGATTTTCGTTGAGCGCGTGGAAAAACGGGAATTGAAACGTTTCAGAGGATATGCAATCGATTACATGAGTTCAAGGCAAGCTCACCTGGGGCTTTCCCCACGCGGCCGTTTATCGCTGCAACGCACAACCGGCGTGGCGCGCCTGCAACGCCAGCGGCAAGTGCATGAAACATGCACGAATCCGCGCGCGAATACACGCATGACCCCGCATCGCGGTAACAAGAACTTCTCGTGACTGTCACGGCGCCGACACACGCCGATGGCCGAATGCACGTACCGCAACCCGACGCGTGAGCCATGGACAACCAGACGTCCGCGACTTCCCTCTTTCGCCAGACCGGCCCCGGCGTCGACCCCGTCGCTTTCGGACCGGGCACCCTTCCCGGTAACGCCATTCCCCTCTCCCCGCCACCGTCGATACCGATGACGGGCACGGGCCATCACGAAGACGATCACGACGCGACGCATCGTTACCGCACGATCTGGCTCTCGGATATCCATCTGGGTTCGGGTGGCTGTCAGGCGCCGTACCTGCTGGATTTTCTGCGGCACAACGAATCCGAATACCTGTATCTCGTCGGCGACATCATAGACGGCTGGCAGTTGAAGAAAGGCTGGTACTGGCCGCAGGCGCACAACGATGTCGTGCAGAAGATCCTGCGCAAGGCGAGAAAAGGCACCCAGGTCGTCTACGTGCCCGGCAATCACGACGAAGGCGCGCGCCAGTTCTGCGACCTCGCGTTCGGCGACATCCACGTGCGCGGCGAAGCGTTCCACACGACGCTCGCCGGCAAGCGCCTGTGGATCACGCATGGCGATCTGTTCGACGGCGTGATCCAGCACGCGAAGTGGCTCGCCTACCTGGGCGATTCGGCCTACACGCTGATCCTGCTCCTGAACCGCTGGTTCAACCGGATCCGCATCCGGCTCGGCTTCCAGTACTGGTCGCTGTCGCAATACCTGAAGCATCAGGTGAAAAACGCGGTGAACTTCATCTCGTCGTTCGAACGCGTGATGACCGACGAGGCGCGCCGCCGCGGCTGCGACGGCGTGGTCTGCGGACACATCCACAAGGCCGAGATTCGCGACATCGACGGCGTGCTGTATTGCAACGACGGCGACTGGGTCGAGAGCCTGTCGGCGCTCGTCGAGACGTTCGAAGGCGAACTCAAGGTGATCTACTGGACCGTCATGCGCTCGCCGGAAGCAAGCACGCAAAAGGCCCGGGCGACCGCTGCCTGAGCCCCGTCACTTACGTCGAAACCTGCTCACTCCTTCACCTTACCTGGGTCACAACGATGAAGATCATGATCGTCACCGATGCATGGGAACCGCAGGTCAACGGCGTGGTTCGCACGCTGAAGAACACGACACGCGAACTGACCGCGCTCGGTCATCGCGTCGATCTGCTCACGCCGCTCGAATTCCGCACGATTCCGTGCCCCACGTATCCCGAGATCCGTCTCTCGCTGCTGCCGAAAAAGCGTCTGCGCCAGCGTATCGCCGAATTCGCGCCCGACGCGCTGCACATCGCCACCGAAGGCCCGCTCGGTCTCGCCGCGCGCGCGTATGCGATCCAGCACAAGCTGCCGTTCACGACGGCGTATCACACGCGTTTTCCCGAGTACGTGCAGGCGCGCTTCGGCATGCCGCTCGCCGCGACCTACCGGTTCCTGCACTGGTTCCACAAGCCGTCGCTCGCCGTGATGGCGCCGACGCCCGTGGTGAAAACCGACCTCGAAAAATTCGGCTTCACGAACGTCGTGCTGTGGACGCGTGGCGTCGATCTCGACATCTTTCACCAGATGGACTCGAAGGTGCTCAACAGCGCGCGGCCGATCTTTCTGTACGTCGGGCGCGTGGCGGTCGAGAAAAACGTCGAGGCGTTTCTGAAGCTCGATCTGCCGGGCTCGAAATGGGTCGCGGGTGAAGGCCCCGCGCTCGCTGAACTGAAGTCGCGCTATCCGACGGCGAACTATCTCGGCGTGCTGACGCAGGCCGAACTCGCGAAGGTCTACGCCGCCGCCGACGTATTCGTCTTCCCGAGCCGCACCGACACGTTCGGTCTCGTGCTGCTCGAAGCGCTCGCGTGCGGCACGCCGGTCGCGGCGTACCCGGTGACCGGCCCGATCGACGTGCTCGGCGACGGCGGCGCGGGCGCGATGAACGACGACCTGCGCGAAGCGTGTCTGGAAGCGCTGAAGATCGATCGCAACCATGCGCGCGCGTGGGCGGAACGTTTCTCGTGGGGCGCGGCGTCGGAGCAGTTCGCCGCGCACCTGAAACCGCTGCCGCACGCATCGTTCAGCGAGGAAAGCGCCGCCGCATGACGCGGCGCGCACCGTCCACCATGCAGGCGAGAACGTCTTCTGTCCGCCGTGCGTCCACGGACGCGCTGCGCGCGCCGCGTGACGCGACGCGTCCCCACGCCACCGATGCCGCCGATGCACGAAACGCAGGCGCCGATCCTTTCGATGACGACCCGCATCCGGAGGCAAACGAAGCCGACGCCCACGCCGGCACATCCAGCGAACCGCTGAGCCCCGACGATCCGCTCGCGCCTTTGCCGTTCAATCCGTACAAGGGCAATCGCGGGCTCACGCGCGCATGGCACGCGATGAAGAATTCGCTGGCCGGCTTCCAGGTCGCGATCCGCGAGGAAAGCGCGTTTCGCCAGGAACTGACGCTGGCGGCGATCCTGCTGCCGATCGGCCTGATCGTGCCGGTCGAGCCGGTCGCGCGCGTGCTGCTGCTCGGTTCCGTGTTGCTGGTCCTGATCGTCGAGCTGCTGAATTCGAGCGTCGAGGCCGCCATCGACCGCATCTCGCTCGAGCGCCACGAACTGTCACGCCGCGCGAAGGATCTCGGCAGCGCCGCCGTGATGGTCGCGCTGCTGATGTGTCTGATGACGTGGGGGCTGGTGCTGACGCCGCTCGTCGTCCGCTGGATCGACGCATGGCGCTGAACGGCCGCCCCGTCTGAAGATCGCCCGGCGCACGGGCGCGTCAGTCCCTGTCAGGCAGTCCTGGTCACATTACGTCCGGTTTATAATCAGACGATCAATTGTGACAATACCAACCGCGTCCGGGTGGACTGCGCGGCAGATGTTGCCGCGCACCAACCCGGCCAAACCAGGGCCGGACGACATGGAAGCCAAACCTCCCCGCCGCACCCGCGAACGGATTCTCGAACTTTCGTTGAAGCTCTTCAACGAAATCGGCGAGCCGAACGTCACGACGACGACGATCGCCGAGGAAATGGAGATCAGTCCAGGCAACCTGTACTACCACTTCCGCAACAAAGACGACATCATCAACAGCATCTTCAGCCAGTTCGAGCAGGAGATCGAAAAGCGTCTGCGTTTCCCCGACGATCACCGCGCGACCATCGACGAAATGTGGTCGTATCTGCAGTACATGATCGATTTCACGTGGCGCTATCGCTTTCTGTATCGCGACCTGAACGACCTGCTCGCGCGTAACCGCACGCTCGAGACGCATTTCAAGCAGATCATCAGCCACAAGGTGCGTTTCGCGAGCCAGTTCTGCGAGCAACTGGTGACGGACGGCGAAATGATCGCGACGCCCGACGAACTGCATGTGATCGCCACCAATATCGGTGTGATCGCAACCTACTGGCTGTCGTACCAGTTCGTGATGAACCCGCGCAAATACAACGAGCAGGAAACGATCCGCGGCGAACTGCACCAGGTCAGCGTGCAGATCATCTCGCTGATGGCCCCGTATCTGCGTGGCCGCTCGCGCCAGATCTTCGACGATCTCGTTTCAGGCAAGCTGCCGAGGCGCGAGTTTTACGATTATCTTCCCCCCAGGGAAGGCGCCGTGCCGCGCACAGAATTGAAGGACGATTGAGCATGAAAGCGGTATGTGTCTATTGCGGCTCCTCGGACGGAGCCCGCCCCCTTTACGCCGAAGCCGCGAGGGCATTCGGCCGCGCGCTCGTCAAGGCGGACCTCGCGCTCGTGTACGGCGGCGGCAAGGTCGGCCTGATGGGCGTGATCGCCGATGAGGTCATGGCCGCAGGCGGCCGCGCGATCGGCGTGATTCCCGAGTTGCTGGTCAACAAGGAAGTCGGCCACACCGGGCTGACGGAGCTGCACGTCGTGCCCGACATGCATCAGCGCAAGAAGATGATGGCCGACCTGTCCGACGCGTTCGTCGCGATGCCTGGCGGCGCCGGCACGCTCGAGGAGCTGTTCGAGGTGTTCACGTGGGCGCAGCTCGGCTATCACCAGAAGCCGGTGGCCGTGCTCAACACCGACGGCTTCTACGATCCGCTCGTGGCGTTGCTGCGCCATACCGTCGACGAAGGTTTCATGCAGCAGAAGTACTTCGACATTCTGCAGATCGACGCCAACCCCGATGTGCTGATCGGCAAGCTGCAACGCTACCGCGCACCCGCCACGGACAAGTGGGCGCAGAACCGCGCAGCCGTCTGAGCGCCTGGCTCACGGGCCCGCCCGACATTTCTTTGAGCTTCTGCCATGACCAAAGTCGTTCTGATCACAGGGGCAAGCCGCGGCATCGGACGCGCCACCGCGCGGCTTCTGGGTGCGCGCGGCTGGTCGGTCGGCGTGAACTACGCGCACAACGAAGCGGCCGCGCGTGAAACCGCCGCCGAAGTCGGCCGCGCCGGGGGCCACGCGCGCGTGATTCCCGGCGACGTCGCCGATGAGAGCGCCGTCGTCGCGATGTTCGATTCGCTCGTGCATGCGTTCGGCCGCATCGACGCCGTGGTCAACAACGCGGGTATCGTCGCGCCTTCGATGCAGCTCGCGGACATGGACGCCGAACGGCTCAGGCGGGTGTTCGACGTCAACGTGTTCGGCGCGTTTCTGGTCGCGCGCGAAGCCGCCCGTCGCATGGCGAAAGATCGCGGCGGAGACGGCGGCGTGATCGTGAACGTGTCGTCGGCGGCGTCGCGGCTTGGCTCGCCGAACGAATACGTCGACTACGCGAGCTCGAAAGGCGCGGTCGATACGATGACGATCGGTCTCGCGAAAGAACTCGGCCCGCAGGGCGTGCGCGTGAACGCGGTGCGCCCCGGCCTCATCGATACGGAGATTCACGCGAGCGGCGGACGTCCGGACCGCGCCGCCGTGCTCGGCGCGCAAACGCCACTCGGCCGGGCGGGTAGCGCGGATGAAGTGGCCGAAGCGATCGTGTGGCTGTTAAGCGATGCGGCTTCGTACGTGAATGGCGCGTTGCTGGACGTCAGCGCCGGGCGATAGGCCTCTGCCGCGGCTGGGCTGGCGACGTGTCCGCCATTCCCGGCGACGTGACCCAGGTGACGTAACTCAAGCGAATTCCAGCACGATCCGGCGCGTGCGCGCACTCTTCTTTTCCAGTTTCGCCACCCGCAGCGCGCCGATTTCCCGCGTGTTGCGCACATGCGTGCCGCCGCATGGCTGAAGATCCACGTTCTCGATGCGCAGGAGACGCACGCGCCCCAACCCCATCGGCGGCTTCACGCTCATCGTGCGAACGAGTTCCGGGCGCTGCTCCATTTCTTCATCCGTGATCCATTGCGTCGATACGCCGTGCGCGCCGCCGACCAGTTCCGCGAGACGCGCCTCGATCATCTCGCGCTCGATCGGCTCGACCGTTGCAAGATCGAGGCGCGCGTATTCGCTCGTGATGCTGCAGCCGTCCACCGGATACGGCAGCACCGCGCAGATCAGATGGCTCGCGGTGTGCAGCCGCATGTGCCGGTAGCGGCGCGTCCAGTCGATGGCCGCCGTGACGCGCTCGCCCGGCTGAAAGCGCGCGAACAGCGCGTCCTGATCGGGCGCGGGAACGTGTACGGCGTCGTCGGGCGTGGCGCCTTCGAACTTCGCCTTGCGCGTATCCGCGATGACAAGACACGTGCCGTCGGCCAGCGTCAGCGTGCCGGCGTCGCCCGCCTGGCCGCCGCCCAGCGGATAGAACACCGTCTGGTCGAGGTGGATGCCCTGCTCGTCCACGGCGGTAATCGTGGCTTCGCATTGCGTGAGGTAGGCATCTTCGCGAAAGAGCGCGCGCGTCGTCATGGGGAATCCTTCGTTATTCGGCGAAAAGTCATTATGCCTGGCAGCCCGGCGAGCCGGAAGTCAGCCACACGGCCAGCGCCGACCGGACTGTACCGGCCGTTCAGCCAGTCCAGCCTGCCTTCGGGCGACGGTCGCGGGCCGATGCGATGGGAGCGGCGCGAGCAGCCGCTCAACCCGGCCGGTTGCGCATCCAGTCGGCGGTTTCGAAGAACGAATGCAGCAGCCGTTCGCGCAGCGTTTCCGGCAACCCGATGTCTTCCATCGCAAAGGCCATGCAGCGCAGCCACTGGTCGCGTTCGTCCGAAGCGATCGCGAACGGCAGATGCCGCGCGCGCAGGCGCGGGTGGCCGAAGCGGCTGACGTAGTGGTCCGGCCCGCCCAGCCAGCCGCACAGGAACCAGAAGAGCTTGTCGCGCGAACCTTCGAGCGTCGGCGGATGGAGCGCGCGGATGCCGGCGAATTCCGGTTCGAGGTCCATCAGGTCATAAAAACGGTCGATGAGTTCGCGCACGCGCGTCTCGCCGCCCACGAGTTCGAAGGCCGTGGTCTGCGCGGGCGCTTCGTCGATCGGATCAGTCATACGTGAAAACAGAAGGAAGTCGAAAAATGGAGCGACGTCATGCGTCGCGCAGCGATTGCAGCGCCGGACGCGCCAGCACATGTCGCAGACTCAGCCAGCCGCCGATGCCCGCGCACGCGATGCCAGCGGCGATCCCGACCGGCGGCAGCCACGGGTTGAACGCGAGATAAAAATCGAAGACGCGCGTCGCGAGCACCCAGCCGATGGCCTGCGCGCCCAGTGCCGCCATCAGGCCCGCGAGCGCGCCGACCGCGACGAACTCGGCCACCTGCACGGCGCGCACCTGCGTATGCGACGCGCCCAGCGCGCGCAGCAGCGCGGATTCCCGCATGCGCTCGTCGCGCGTGCCGGCGAGCGCCGCGTACAGCACCAGCACGCCCGCCGCGAGCGTGAACGCGAACAGGAACTGCACCGCGCCGATCACCTGCTGCAACACGCGTTGCACCTGCGCGAGAATCGGGCCGGTGTCGATCGCGGTGAGGTTCGGATGCGCGGCGATCAGGCCGTCGATCGTCGCGCGCTTTTCGGGCGGCAAATGGAAGCTCGTGATGAACGTCGCGGGAAAGTCCTTCAACGCGGCCGGCGGCATCAACACGAAGAAATTGACCTTGAACGAACCCCAGTCGAGCTTGCGCACGCTCGTGACGGGCGCGTCGATCTGCAGCCCGGTCACGTCGAAACGCAGCGTGTCGCCGGGCTTCACGTTGATGGTTTTCGCGAGCCCCTGTTCGATCGAGATCTGCGGCGACGTCGTTTCGCCGTACCACGTACCGGCCTCGATGCGGTTGTCGTCGGGCAGCTGCGTCGTGTACGAGAGATTGAATTCGCGATCCACGAGGCGCCGCGCGTCTGCGGACCTGTACGAATCGGGATTGACCGGCTTGCCGTTGATCGCGATCAGGCGGCCGCGCACCATCGGCGACAGGTCGGCGCCCGGCAGGCCGTGCGCGGCCAGGTACTGCGTCACCGCTTCACGCTGGTCGGGCTGGATGTCGATGATGAATTCGTTCGGCGCATCGGGCGGCGTCGACTTGCGCCAGCCGGCGACGAGATCGTTGCGTGTCATCGCGATCAGCAGCAGGCACATGAGGCCGATGCCGAGCGCGGTGATCTGCAACGCACTCGCGCTGCTGCGCCGCTCCAGCGAAGCCAGCGCATATCGCCAGCCAATGCCCGCGTTCACCCGCTCGCTGCGCACGAGCTTCGAGGCGCCCCACAACGCGAGCCGCGCGACGAGCGCGAACACGAGCAGCCCGCCCGCGAATCCGCCCGCGACGATGCCGCCCAGCTTCAGTTCGCCCGCCGCGACGATCAGCAGCGCCGCGAACAGCCCGATGCCGAGCGCGTACGCGGCCCATGCGATGCGCCCTTCCTCGCCCCATTCGCGACGCAGCACGCGCACCGGCGGCACGCGCGTGAGCGGCAACAGCGGCGGCAACGCGAAGCCGAGCAGCAGCACGAGACCGGCCGCGACGCCTTCGAGCGCGGGCCACGCGGACGGCCACGGCAACGCGACGTCGATGAGGCTCGCCAGCCACCACAGCAGCGCGAGATGGCCGCCAAACCCGAGCAGCACACCCAGCGCGCCGCCGATCACGCCCAGCCCGACGAATTCGAGCGTGAAAAGCGCGCGCAGCGTCTTCTGGCTGACACCGAGGCAGCGCATGGCCGCGCAGCCATCGAGGTGCCGGCGCATGTAGCGATGCGCGGCCATCGCGATCGCGACGGCCGCCAGCAGCGCCGTGAGCAGCGAGACGAGCGTGAGGAAATGGCTCGCGCGGTCGAGCGTCTGGCGCACCTGCGGCTGGCCGTCCTGCAACGACTCCAGCGCGACGCCGCGCATCTTGCCGTCGTCGACGCGCGCATGCGACCACTGCGCGAACTGCGCGACGGCGTCGTCCGGACCCGCGACGAGCAGGCGATACGTGACGCGACTGCCGTAGGCGATCAATCCGGTCGATGCGAGTTCGTCGTCGCGCATCATCAGGCGCGGTGAAAAGTTGACGAACGAGAAACCGCGGTCCAGCTCACGCGTGATCACCGCGCCGATCACGAACGTGCGGCTGCCGACCTTCACCGGGTCGCCCACGTGCAGCTTCAGCGCATCGAGGAGTGCGGGATCGACCCACACGCTGCCCTTCGGCGGAATCCCGCTGGCGGCGTGGTCGGGCGCATCGGGCGCGGGCGCGATGCGCAGCGCGCCGCGCAACGGATAGGCGTCGGAGACGGCCTTGATCGCCGCGAGCCGTGACAGCGGCTGGACCGCGGTCGAGCTGATCATCGAAGGGAAAATCGCGGTGCGCGCCGTGTTCAGCTTCAGCGCCGTGGCTTCCTGGCTGAACTGCGGATCGACCGGATGATCGGCGCGCACGATGAAATCGGCGGCGATCATGCGTCGCGCGTCGCGCTCGAGCCCCTGATGCAGGCGGTCGGCGAGAAAGCCGACGCTCGACAGCGCCGCGACGGCCAGCACCAGCGCGAGCAGCAGCATCGTGAGTTCGCCCGCGCGCCAGTCGCGCAGCGTCATGCGGCCAGCCTGCCTGACGAGATCAGACAGCGTGAAGCGGCGCGCCGCCCTTTCGCGTGCCGGAACGTTGATCGAAATGCGCTGCGAGTCGCTCAATCGTGCCGGCTCCTGACGAGTCGCGACACCATATGGTTCGCCATCCCGCGAAAGCCGCCCTGCACGCCGCGCCACAAACGCGGCAACGCCCACGCGGCCGCCATCAGGAAGCCGATCAGGAGCAGCAGGAACAGGAACGGCACGAAGAGCGCGAGCAGCAGGCCGCCAAACACGAGCCCGTCTTCCGCGGAAGACGCGACCACGTTCGACACCGGTTCCGGCGAGAGATTGATCAAGGCCCGCGTGCCGGCCTTCGCCAGGTGCGCGGTGCCGGCGAGCGTGCCGCCCGCGAGCGCCGCGACGGTCAGCAGCACCGGATCGGCGTGACCGAGCGCGCCGGCTGCGAGCATCGCGCCGGCGGGAATGCGGATGAAGGTGTGAATCGCGTCCCAGAGGGAATCGACGGCGGGAATCTTGTCGGCGAGAAATTCGGCGACGGTCAGCACCGCGGCGGCGCCGATGACCCACGGCGACGACAGCACGGACAGCGTCTCGGGAAGATGGATGAGGCCAAGCCGTGAGAAGACGCCCGCCAGCAGCACGGTCAGATAGAGGCGCAAGCCGCTACCCCAGGAAAGGCCTGCTGCAAGCGAAAGTGGTTCAAGCATGGCTGCCTCCTGACGCGCTGCACCTGGCGGGTGGACGTCCATGCGTGTCGCGGGGGCGACGTGCAGGGCGAACGCGCTGGCCGGCACGGTGACGGATCTCGCTGCGCCAGAGCGGTCGATGATCAGACCCGAAGCGACGCCAGACCAGCCGCGCGAGGCTATTTGTGACTGGATCTGGTTTCATTATAGCCACGTTGATTCGCAGCCCGCTGAATGACGTCCGGGAAGGACGCCTGGCGTTGCGCGACATCCACGGCCGGACGCCTCGCGCCGGTAACCGGCGCGCTCAGTGGCCCGAAGACAGCTTCAGCCCGATCAGCCCGACGACGATCAGCGCCGCGCTCGCCACCCGCGCCATCGTCAGCGCCTCGCCCAGCATCACGATGCCGAAGATGAACGCGCCGACCGCGCCGATGCCCGTCCAGACGGCGTAAGCGGTGCCGAGCGGCAACTGGCGCATGGCCATCGCGAGCAGGATGAAGCTGCCGAGCGCCGTCACGACCGTAAACGTCGACGGCCAGAAACGCGTGAAACCGTCGGAGGATTTGAGACCGGCCGCCCATGCGACTTCGAGCAGACCGGCGATAAAAAGAAGAATCCAGGACACGGGGGACCTCCATGGATGAGATGGGGTCGTCCCCGCTATACAGAACGTGCAAGGTCGTCCTTGCACGGGCGCGATTATATCAAGATGAATCGGGTCGCGCCGGGTCGGGATATCGGAAACCCTATGATCACGTGGCGCCGACCAGCCGGTAGCCGACGCCCGTTTCGGTCACGATATGCTCCGGCTGGGCCGGATCACGCTCCAGTTTCTGCCTCAGATGCGCCATGTAGATGCGCAGGTAGTGGTGACTTTCGACGTGCGACGGCCCCCACACGTCGCGCAGCAGCTGACGGTGCGTCAGCACGCGGCCGGCGTGGCGCACGAGCGTGGCGAGCAGACGGTATTCGAGCGGCGTCAGATGGACGGGCGCGCCTTCACGGGTCACCTGACGCAACGCCAGATCGACCGTGATCGCGCCGAAATGAACCTGCGGCACTTCGTTCGCCCCGCCGTGATTGCGCCGGCGCAGATGCGCGCGAATCCGCGCGAGCAGTTCGGACACGCCGAACGGCTTGGTCAGGTAGTCGTCCGCGCCGGCGTCGAGGGCCGCGACCTTTTCGCTTTCCTGGGTGCGCGCCGACAGCACGATGACCGGCAGCTCGCTCCAGCCGCGCAGTTCGCGGATCACGTCGAGGCCGTCGGTGTCGGGCAGGCCCAGATCGACGATTACCAGATCGGGTTTGCGCGTGGCGGCTTCGACGAGACCCTGCTTGCCGGTCTCAGCGTCGTGAACCACCATGCCCTCGTCTTCCAGCGACGTCCGCACGAAGCGGCGAATCTGCTTTTCGTCTTCGATCAGGACAACGGTAATGCTCGGGTCACTCATGGGCGGGCTTTGAAATCGGCGCGGGTTCGGCTGGCGAGGCGGGCGGAATGGCAGCGGGTGACGCCGGTGATCCGGTTTCCGGCAGCGACGATCCTTCCTTCAGTGCGGCTTCATTTCCGGAGGCATCGGGGGCATCGGCTACGTCGGGTACGTCGAACGAATCCAGTGAATCGGGCGCCTCGGGTTCGGGCGGCGGCGTCTCCACCGGCAACGTGAACCAGAAGCGCGCGCCTTCGATCCGTCCGTCAGGCGCGACGCGACTGGCCGCGCCGATTGTACCGCCATGCGCGTCGACGATCGCGCGGCAGATCGCGAGCCCAAGGCCGATGCCCGGCTTCGCCGATTCCTTCTCGCCGCGCGTGAATTTCTCGAACACGCGCGCCTCCATGCCGGCGGGCAAACCCGGGCCGGCATCGTCGACGGTCACGCGCACGAACGGCTTGCCGTCGTCTTCGATGCGTTCGGCGCCGATTGCAAGCGGCGTATCCAGCGGCGCGTATTTCGCGGCGTTTTCAAACAGGTTCGAAAAGAGCCGCTCCATCAGCACCGCGTCGAGCTGAAGCAACGGCAGGTCGAGCGGCAGCTTCACCTGCACCGGATGCCGCGCCAGCACCCGGCGGCACGCGCGCAACGCGGCGCCCACCGTCTCCTCGAGCAGCGACCACTGGCGGTTCAGCTGCAGGCCGCCCGCCTGAAGCCGCGCCATGTCGAGCAGATTCGTGACGATCCCCGTCATCCGCAGCGCTTCTTCGTGAATCGCCTCGACGAGATCGTCGCCGGGTTTCGGCTCCGCGTTCGCCTCGTGCTTTTGCGCCAGCATCGACGAAAAGCCGACGATCGCCGTCAGCGGCGTGCGCAGGTCGTGCGAAATCGCCGACAGCAACGCGTTGCGCAGGCGCTCCGATTCCATGCTCACGAGCGCGTCGCGCGCGATGTCGACGTAATGCACGCGTTCGAGCGCGAGCGCGATCTGCGCGGCGAACGCATCGAGCATGCGCTGCTGTTCCGGCACGTCGAGTTCGCGATCGTCGTGCGTGACGACCGCGAGCACGCCGCGCGTGCGCATCGGCGCCTTTAACGGCAGATAGAGCGCCGTGGCCGCCGGCAGCGTGTCGGTGCCGTGGCCCGCCGGCTTCTGCTGGTCGTAGACCCACTGCCCCACGTCGATGTCGAGCGCGGCGCCATCGAGCGTGACGGCCGGATCGGTTTCCTCGATCTTCTGCTTCACCTTGTCGGCGCTATCGGGCAAAAGGATCGCGACGCGCGCGCGAAACACGTCGCTCACGTGCCGGCTGCCGATGCCGACGATCTGTTCGGTCGCCAGCGCCGCGGCCAGCTCGCGCGCCATCTCGTACATCGCACCCGTGCGCTGCTCGCGGCGCCGCGCGACGCTCGCCTCGCGGCGCAGGCTCGACGTCAGATGGCTGATCACGAGCGACGTCAGCAGCATGCCGAGGAACGTCAGCAGATATTGCGTATCCGTCACCGACAGCGACATGCGCGGCGGCACGAAAAAGAAATCGAACGCCGCGACGCTCACAAACGACAGCACGACACCCGGCCCGCGCCCAAGCTTTGCCGCCGTGAAAATCACGCCCAGCAGATACAGCATGACGAGATTGGTCAGGTCGATGTGATTCGCGAGCTGGCTCGCCACCACCGTGATGGCCGCGCAGATCGCCAGCGCCCCGCCATACGCGGCGGGCGGCGAACGCCGCTCGCGGACCGCGCCCAGCGCGTCGCGCCATGCGCTTGCGCCGGCGTCGAGCGGCGCGTGGCGCACGCTGGCATCGCTTGCCCGCGGCGCGCCGATCAACGTCAGGTCGAGGTCGCCCGCGCGCTCCGCGATGCGCTCGCCCAGCGGACGGCGAAGCCAGCGCGCGAAACCCGTGCGCGACGAAGCACCCGCCACGAGCTTCGACACGTTGCGCACCCGCGCATAGCCGATCAGCGCCGCGACGGCATCGTTGCCGGCGAGCGTCGCGGTTTCTCCGCCGAGTTCAGCGGCGAGCTTCAGCGCGTTGAGCGTGCGCTCGCGCCGCGCGTCGGGCAGCCGTTGCAGCTTCGGCGTCTCGACATACACGGCGATCCAGTCGGCCCTAAGGCTCGCGGCAAGCCGCGCGGCGCCGCGCACGAGCGCGGGCGCATCCGGCCCGGGTCCGACGCAGACGAGCAGACGCTCGCGCGCCTGCCAGATACGCTGGATCGACTGGTCGGCGCGGTATTCGCGCATCTGCGCGTCGACGCGGTCGGCCGTGCGTCGCAACGCGAGTTCGCGCAACGCGATCAGGTTGCCCTTGCGAAAGAAATTGCGCACCGCGCGCTCGGCCTGCTGCGGCAGATAGACCTTGCCGTCACGCATCCGGTCGAGCAGTTCCGCGGCGGGCAGATCGACGAGCGTGACGTCATCCGCGCCGTCGAACACGCGGTCGGGCACCGTCTCCCAGACGCGAATGCCGGTGATCTGTCCGACCACGTCGTTGAGGCTTTCGAGGTGCTGGACGTTGACCGTCGTATAGACATCGATGCCGGCGTCGAGCAGTTCGTGAACGTCCTGCCAGCGCTTCAGATGCCGCGCGCCGTGGACGTTCGAATGCGCGAGTTCGTCGACGAGGATCAGTTGCGGCTTGCGCGCGAGCGCCGCGTCGAGATCGAATTCGCCGAGCCTGCGGCCGCGATAGTCGATCTGCGCCAGCGGCAGCACGTCGAGGCCGTCGAGCAGCGCGGCGGTTTCGGTGCGCCCGTGCGTCTCCGCAATGCCCACGACCACGTCGATGCCTTCGTCGGCGCGACGGCGCGCGGCCTGCAGCATCGCATACGTTTTTCCCACGCCCGCCGAAGCGCCGAAGAAAATCTTCAGCCTGCCACGCTGGCTTTCTGCTTCCTCGCGCTGCAGCCGGTCGAGGAGCGCATCGGGATCGGGTCGGTTCATGCGTCGTCGTTCTGGTGTTGCCGCCGCGGCGTGCGCGCGGGCGGCAGGTCATCCGTGCATGGTCGCACGCCGGTGAATCCGCTGCAATTTGACGCGTACACGCGCGAACGCGAAAGGCAGCGCCGCGGCGCCGCCCTGAACTGCACCGGCAACATCAAGCCACGCGTCAAGGTCCTATCCGCGAGACGCTGCGTCGAGCGCGAGATTCAACTCCAGCACGTTCACACGCGGTTCACCCAGGATTCCGAACTGGCGGCCGCTCGTATAACGGTCCACCAGCGCCGCTACATCGTTTGCGCTCATCCCGCGCGCCTTCGCGACGCGTGCGATCTGATACGCCGCCGCGGCCGGGCTGATCTCGGGATCGAGCCCGCTGGCCGAGGACGTCACGAGATCGACCGGCACCGGCTGCGACATGTCGGTGCCGGCGGCCTTCAGCGCGTCGATGCGGCCCTTGACTTCATCGACGAGCGCCGGGTTGGTCGGGCCGATGTTCGAGCCCGACGAGCCCTGCGCGTTGTACGGCATCGGCGCGGTTGCCGACAGGCGGCCCCAGAAATACCGCGGCGCGTCGAACTGCTGGCCGATCAGCTTCGAGCCGGCCACCTTGCCGTCCACTTCGACGAGGCTGCCGTTGGCCTGATCGTGGAAGGCGGCCTGCCCCACCGCGGTCATCATCGCGGGATACGCGAGACCCGTCACCGCGCTCAGCACGGCGAAGATCACGATGAGCGGACGAAATAGCGATTTCATGACGACTGTTTCCTTTTGAATGATCTGAAGCGGGCCGGGTCACACCCAGCCGAACGCGGCCAGCACCATGTCGATGAGCTTGATGCCGATGAACGGCACGATGATCCCGCCAAGGCCGTACACCAGCAGGTTGCGGCGCAGCAGCACCGCGGCGCCGAGCGGCCGGTAGCGCACGCCCTTCAGCGCGAGCGGAATCAGCATCACGATGATCAGCGCGTTGAAAATCACCGCCGACATGATCGCGGACGCCGGCGTGGCGAGATGCATCACGTTCAGCGCATTCAGCGCCGGGTAGGTCGTGGCGAACGCGGCCGGGATGATCGCGAAGTACTTGGCAACATCGTTGGCAATCGAGAACGTCGTGAGCGAGCCGCGCGTCATCAGCATCTGCTTGCCGATTTCGACGATCTCGATCAGCTTGGTGGGATTCGAATCGAGGTCGACCATGTTGCCGGCTTCCTTCGCCGCCTGCGTGCCGGTGTTCATCGCCACCGCGACGTCGGCCTGGGCGAGCGCCGGGGCGTCGTTCGTGCCGTCGCCGGTCATCGCGACAAGGCGACCCTCGGCCTGGTGCGCGCGGATCGTCGCGAGCTTCGCTTCCGGCGTGGCTTCGGCGAGAAAATCGTCGACGCCGGCTTCCGCTGCGATCGCCGCCGCGGTCAGCCGGTTGTCGCCCGTCACCATCACGGTCTTGATGCCCATCTTGCGCAGCTCGGCGAAGCGCTCCTTGATGCCGCCCTTGACCACGTCCTTCAGTTCGATCACGCCGAGCACGCGCGCCACGCCGTCCAGCTGTTCCGCCACCACGAGCGGCGTGCTGCCGCGCCGCGCGACTTCAGCGACCGCGTTGCTGACTTCCTGCGGATAACGGCCGCCGTGCGCCTCGACGTAGTGCTTCACGGCGTCGGCTGCGCCCTTGCGGATCTCGCGACCCGGTGCCGCCCCGGAGGAAGCCCCCTTGGGGGGCGCCCCGGAGGAAGTCCCGCTGGACGACGCCCCGGAGGAAGTCCCCTTGGGGGACAGGTCGACGCCGCTCATCCGCGTCTGGGCGCTAAACGCGAGGAACACCGGATGCAGCGCCGCCATGTCGCGTTGACGGATGTTGAAGCGCTGCTTCGCGAGCACGACGATGCTGCGGCCTTCCGGCGTTTCGTCGGCGAGCGACGACAGTTGCGCCGCGTCGGCGAGCATTTCCTCGGTGACGCCGGGCGCCGGCACGAAAAGCGAAGCCTGACGGTTGCCGAGCGTGATCGTGCCGGTCTTGTCGAGCAGCAGCACGTCAACGTCGCCCGCCGCTTCCACCGCGCGGCCCGAGGTCGCGATCACGTTCGCCTGCATCATGCGGCTCATGCCGGCCACGCCGATCGCGGACAACAGGCCGCCGATCGTCGTCGGAATCAGGCACACGAGCAGCGCGACGAGCGCCGTGATCGTCACGACGTGCCCGGCGGCCAGATGGGCGGCCTCGACGGAGAACATCGAGAACGGCAGCAGTGTCGCGGTGGCGAGCAGCATCACGATCGTCAGCGCGACGAGCAGGATCGTCAGTGCGATTTCGTTTGGCGTTTTCTGGCGCTTCGCGCCTTCGACCATCGCGATCATGCGGTCGAGAAACGCCTCGCCCGGATTGGCCGTCACCCTCACGACGATCCAGTCCGACAGCACGCGCGTGCCGCCCGTCACCGACGAAAAGTCGCCGCCCGATTCGCGGATCACCGGCGCCGATTCGCCAGTGATCGCCGATTCATCGACCGACGCGACGCCTTCGATCACCTCACCGTCAGCCGGAATCACGTCGCCGGTTTCGACGAGCACGACGTCGCCACGGCGCAGGTCGGTGGCCGTCATGATGCGGATCGGCGACTTCGGATGCGGCTCGTTGAGCTTCTTCGCCATCACGTCTTTCTTCGCGCTGCGCAGCGATGCGGCCTGGGCCTTCGAACGGCCTTCGGCGAGCGCCTCGGCGAAGTTCGCGAACAGCACCGTGAACCACAGCCACAGCGTGACCGCGAGAATGAAACCCGCGGGCGCCTCGGCCTGGCCGGCGAGCGCGGCGACCCAGAGGATCGTCGTCAGGATGCTGCCGACGTACACGCAGAACATCACCGGGTTGCGAAACTGCGTACGCGGCGTGAGTTTTCTGAAGGAGTCCGCGATCGCCGGGCGCACCAGCGCCGGGTCGAACATGGACCGGGTTGCAGAATGGTCAGTCATTTTCTTTTGTCCGAATTCCAGTGAAATGCCACATCAATGGCCGACGATCATCATCAGATGTTCGACACCGGGCCCGAGCGCAAGCGCCGGCACATACGTCAGCGCGCCGACCAGCAGCACCGTGCCCAGCAGCAGCACGACGAAGAGCGCGCCGTGCGTCGGCAGCGTGCCGCCCGTGGCGGCGATGCGCTTTTTCGAAGCGAGCGAGCCCGCGATCGCCAGCACCGGCACGATCGAGCCGAAGCGGCCGAACCACATCGCGACACCGGTCAGCCAGTTGTAGAACGGCGTATTCACGGTGAGGCCGGCGAATGCGCTGCCGTTGTTGTTCGCGGCGGAACTGAACGCGTAGAGGATTTCGGAGAAGCCGTGCGCGCCGGGGTTCATGATGCCGGCCCTGCCCGCATCGGTGAGCACGGCAATCGACGTGCCGACGAGCACCAGCAGCGGCGTCAGCAGCACGACGATCGACACCATCTTCATCTCGTACGCCTCGATCTTCTTGCCGACGTATTCCGGCGTGCGGCCGATCATCAGCCCCGCGACGAACACGGCGAGCAGCGCGAACACGAGCATCCCGTACAGACCCGAGCCGACGCCGCCGAAGATCACTTCGCCGAGCTGGATCAGAAGCAGCGGAATCAGGCCGCCGAGCGGCGTCAGCGAATCGTGCATGGTGTCGACGGCGCCGCACGACGCCGCGGTGGTCGCGACCGTGAAGATGCCCGACTGCGCGATGCCGAAGCGCGTTTCCTTGCCTTCCATGTTGCCGCCCGGCTGCAGCGCGCTCGCCGACTGGTCGACATGCAACGCGGTGAGCGCCGGGTTGCCGCTCTGCTCCGCGCCGATTTCGCCCGCCACGCAGACGGCGAACGCGATCGTCATCACGGCGAGCACGGCGACGCCCTGCCTGCGGTCGGCGATCATCTGTCCGAACACGAGACACAGCGCAGCCGGAATGATCAGGATCGAGAAGATCTGCAGGAAGTTCGAGAACGGCGTCGGGTTTTCATACGGATGCGCCGAGTTGCCGTTAAAGAAGCCGCCACCGTTCGTGCCGAGCATCTTGATCGCTTCCTGCGAAGCCACCGGACCCATTGCGATGGTCTGCGTCGTCACGGGCGTGTCGACCGTGACCGCGTTGCCCTTCGCGTCCTTCACCGGGTTGCCTTGCGCGTCGAGTTTCGGCGCGGCGTAGTGCGTGGCTTGCAGCACCGGCACGTCCTGATACGCGCTGAAGTTCTGGATCACGCCCTGACTCATCAGCAGCGCGGCGATCACGGCCGACATCGGCACGAGCACATACAGTGTCACGCGCGTGATGTCGACCCAGAAGTTGCCGATGGTCTGCGCCGTATGGCGCGCGAAGCCGCGAATCAGCGCGATCACGACGACGATGCCCGTTGCCGCCGACAGGAAGTTCTGCACCGTGAAGCCGAGCATCTGCGCCAGGTAGCCGACCGTCTGCTCCGGCGAATAGTCCTGCCAGTTCGTGTTCGTGACGAAGCTGACCGCCGTGTTGAACGCGCCATCGACGGTCATTGCGCCGAACTGTTGCGGATTGCCCGGCAACCCGCCCTGCACGCGCAGCAACAGATACAGGAAGCCGACGCCGAACGTGTTGAACGCGATCGTCGCGATCGCGTAGTGCTTCCAGCCCATTTCCTTCGACGGATCGACGCCCGCGACGCGATACAGCAGCCGTTCGAGCGGCGCGCCGACGCGCACGACGCGCGAGGTGCCGTCCATCACCTTCGCGACATGGCGCGCGACGGGCACCGCCGCCGCGAGCAGGACGACCAGAAAGAGCCCGGTTTGAAGGACATTGTTCGGGTTCATTCAATGTCCTCCGCGCGCAGCAGCGCGTAGACGAGGTAGGCGAACAGCAACGCGGTCGCCGAGCCCGAGAGCCACAGGATCCAGGTCATGAGCGCGCTCCCTGGCCACGGCGGAACTGCATCAACTTCTCGCAGCCGGCGATCAATGCAAAGGTCAGCGCCGAAAACAGCACCAGGCCCCCGATGTACAGCACATCCATTTAGAGTTCTCCCTGTACGGACTTTGGATGCCTGCCAGGATATGCCGATGCACGTAAAGGACGGGTCAAAGCTTCAGACCGTCGTGTAAAAAACGCGTAAACGACAAAGGCCGTGCCCGGTTTCCCGGGCACGGCCTTTGTCCTGACACCTCTGCGTTACTGCGTTACGTCGTGCCGGTCATCAGGGCAGCAGCACCGTCGAACCTGTCGTGCGACGGCCTTCCAGATCCGCGTGCGCCTTGCCCACATCCTGCAACGCGTAACGCTGGTTCACACTCGTCTTCACCTTGCCCGTCACGATGACGTCGAAGAGTTCGGCGGCCATCGCATCGTAGTCGGCGCGTTTGCCCATATACGTGAAGAGCGTCGGCCGCGTGAAGAAGAGCGAGCCGCGTCCGGCGAACTCGGACGAATCGATCGGCGGCAGCGGGCCCGACGCGTTGCCGAAGCTCACGAACATGCCGAGCGGCGCGAGACAGTCGAGCGACGCGGTAAACGTGTCCTTGCCGATCGAGTCGTAGACCACCGGCACGCCCGCGCCATTCGTGATTTCGCGCACGCGCTTCGTGAAGTTCTCGCGCGTGTAGACGATCGGGTGATCGCAGCCGTGCGCCTTCGCGATTTCGGCTTTCTCATCCGAGCCGACCGTGCCGATCACCGTCGCGCCGAGCGCCTTCGCCCACTGGCACGCGATCAGGCCGACGCCGCCCGCCGCCGCCTGGATCAGGATCGTGTCGCCGGCTTTCACGCGATACGTGCGCCGCAGCAGGTATTGCGCGGTGAGGCCCTGCAGCATCACCGAGGCGGCATCTTCGTAGCCGATCGCGTCGGGCAGCTTCACGACCTGCGCGGCCGGCAGCACGCGCTCCTGCGCGTACGCGCCCGGCGGGCGCGCCACGTAGGCGACGCGCTCGCCCACCTTCACGCCCGTCACGCCCGCGCCGACTTCCGTCACTTCGCCGGCGGCTTCCATGCCGAGGCCGCCTGGCAGCGGCAGCGGATACAGGCCCGTGCGGAAATACACGTCGATGTAGTTGAGGCCGACCGCATGCTGACGGATGCGGATCTCGCCCTCGCCCGGCTGGCCCACGTCCACGTCGACCCATTTCATTACTTCCGGGCCGCCCGTCCTGTCGAATCGGATCGCTTTCGTCATGGTGTCTCCTGATGTTGCGACTGGCTGAAAGATCGGTTTGATCAGTTTGCCGGAGCCTGCGTCAAGCCTTCTGCGCGAGACGCAGCGTCAGCACGTCGAGAATCATCCGCGCGGTCGAGATGTTCGTCGCGCACGGAATGTTGTGTACGTCGCACGCGCGTACCAGCGCGTTGATGTCCGGTTCGTGCGGCTGCGGCGTCATCGGGTCGCGCAGGAAGATCACCATGTCGACCTTGCCTTCCGCGAGCTGCGCGCCGATCTGCAGGTCGCCGCCGTGCGGACCGGACAGCATCCGCTCGACCGTCAGCCCGTGCGCCGCGGCGATCCGCGAACCAGTCGTGCCCGTCGCGAGAAGTTCGCAGCGCGCGAGCGTGGCGGCATATTCGCCGGAGAGCTGGACGATGTCGTCCTTCTTGTGATCGTGCGCGATGAGCGCGACGCGGGTGGTCATGAAGCCCTACTCCTTCCTGAGTGCATTGTTATGGTTGGGTAATACGGTCACGCGACGATCACGCGTGACCTGCTGCGCTAGATATCAGAACGTGCCCGGATACGAGCCGCCGTCGATCAGCCAGTTCTGGCCGGTAATGTAACCCGCGTGCGTGCTGCACAGGAACGCGCAGGCGCGGCCGAACTCGTCGGGCGTGCCGAAACGGCCCGCCGGAATCGACGCCATGCGGCGTCTGCGCGATT
The DNA here is from genome assembly GCF_900107685.1 of Paraburkholderia sartisoli. GTDB lineage: Bacteria > Pseudomonadota > Gammaproteobacteria > Burkholderiales > Burkholderiaceae > Paraburkholderia > Paraburkholderia sartisoli. Next base: position 81,055 of record NZ_FNRQ01000002.1, read on the forward strand.
CATCGATGGAGATATTCTGCGCTTTCGCCTGCGCCGTGATCGTGGCGACGATGCGGTCGGTGTCGAACATGCCCGGCAGCAGGTTGTTGATCGTCACGCCCTGCGGCGCGACCTTGCGCGCGAGACCCGCGACGAAACCCGTCAGCCCCGAGCGCGCGCCGTTCGAAAGACCGAGCACGTCGATCGGCGCCTTGACCGCCGAACTCGTGATGTTGACGATGCGGCCGAACCCGCGGCTGATCATGCCGTCGATCGTCGCGCGCATCAGTTCGATCGGCGTCAGCATGTTGGATTCGAGCGCGCGGATCCAGTCGTCGTGCGTGAACTGGCGAAAGTCGCCCGGCGGCGGGCCACCCGCGTTGTTGACGAGGATGTCCGGCTGCGGACACGCGGCAAGCGCGGCCGCGCGCCCTTCGGGCGTGGTGATGTCGCAGGCGACGGCTTTCACGTCGACGCCGGTCGCGGCGCGGATCGCGGCGGCGGTCACCTCGAGCGTCTCCACCGTGCGCGCGACGATGACGACGTTCACGCCTTCGGCGGCGAGCGCTTCGGCGCAGCCCCGGCCAAGACCCTTGCTCGCCGCGCACACCAGCGCGGTCCGTCCTGCGATGCCCAGATCCATTTTTCGTGTCCTTTCTTTCTGTCAGTGTCGAGGGGTCGGCATCGAAAGCCCGATGACGGCCCGGCCGGCCTGTGTTGCGCCCACGCGGCGACCCCGAAGCAACCGTCAAGCAACCATCGGGCAACCATGGCAACGCGCCGATGCCCCGATTCTAGAAGAATCGACGGCGCGCTGCCGGCGGCCGCCTCGCAATCTCCGGTATCTTCCTGCGGCACTTTCGGTAAACTTGCAGCCGTGGTGCGCGCTGCTGGCCGGTTTCCGGCGCAAGGCGACGTGCCAGCCGATCCCTCTTGCCGCAGCCCGCGCATACGCCATGACACAGGACAGCCGTTTTCCCAATCTTTTCATCCTCGATCACCCGCTGATCCAGCACAAGCTGTCGCACATGCGCGACCGGGACACGTCGACGCGCACGTTCCGCGAACTGCTGCGCGAAATCACGCTGCTGATGGGCTACGAAATCACCCGCAACCTGCCGATGACCACCCGCCCGGTCTCGACGCCGCTCGTCGACATCGACGCACCGGTGATCGCCGGCAAGAAGCTCGCGATCGTGCCGGTGCTGCGCGCGGGCATCGGCATGTCGGACGGCCTGCTGGAGCTGATTCCGTCGGCGCGCGTCGGCCACATCGGCGTGTATCGCGCCGACGATCACCGGCCGGTCGAATATCTGGTGCGCCTGCCGGACCTGGAAGACCGGATCTTCATCCTGTGCGATCCGATGGTCGCGACCGGCTATTCGGCGGTGCATGCCGTCGACGTGCTCAAGCGCCGCAACGTGCCGGGCGAGAACATCATGTTCCTCGCGCTGGTCGCCGCGCCCGAAGGCGTCCAGGTGTTTCAGGACGCGCATCCGGACGTGAAGCTGTACGTCGCCTCGCTCGATTCGCACCTGAACGAGCACGCGTACATCGTGCCGGGTCTGGGCGACGCGGGCGACCGCCTGTTCGGCACCAAGAATTGACGCTGTGGCGCCGGCGCTGGCGTCAGGCGGGCACCACGGAAAGCTCGAGGCGCTTGCCCAGCGCCGCGAATGCCGATGCGATCGTGTCGATCTTCGTCACGTGACCGATATCGATGACACGCTGGATGTCCTGCGGCCGGGTATGAAGGCGTCTCGCCAGCTCGGCCGGTGAAACCTTTTGCGTGAGCATTTCGTTCAGCAACAGGACCTTCGCAGCCAGACTCGCCGGCAGTTCGATCAACGCTTCGCCGCGCCGGGGTTTTGATGGCGAAGGCACCGGACGCTTGTCCTCGAAATAGAAATCCATCGCCGTGGCCAGCGCGTCGACTGCCATTTCCCGCGCTTCGTCGAGCGTCGCGCCCGAAGTCAGCGCTTCCGGGATGTCGCGGAATGAAACGGTGAAGCCGGCCTCGTCCCTTTCGATGCGGGCGGGATAACGAAACATGTCACTCTCCGTATGTCGTGTTCCCGGGCGGTCAGCCGGGTGATCAGCAAGCCCCTTGCGGGGCCTGCCCTTATTTACAGTTCAACTGCTTCAAAATGGCCTTTCGAAGCGGCTCGGAAATCTCATGAGCAGGATGCCGTGGCATCGTGGTCTGCCGACCGTTCAGGTATACCTTCAAATGCCTTGAGCCTTGTTCGAAAGTCGCGCCCTGGTCAGCGAGCCAGCGTTTAAACTCGCTTTGTTTCACCCTCCCCCCTGTGTCCGGGAACACGCAGCCAAATATAAACAAATTTGTTTATATTTACAATACCCCGTTCCGCCCGGGGCAAACCCGCCGCATTTCCCTGCCCTGACCCCCTGCCGCCCCACGCCGGCATGATAAAATTCGAATCCGCTCATCACGCGGCGCAAACCGGCCTCCACGCTGCGAGGCGCGCCCGACGCGCCTGTCCGCGCGCGTGATCAGGCAACGAAAATGCATCGACAATCGGAACAATGCGTGCGCCTCACGGGCGCATGCGACGGAGAAAGTAATGGCGGGTCATTCGAAATGGGCCAACATCAAGCATAAGAAAGCGGCGACCGATGCCAAACGCGGCAAGATCTGGACGCGGCTGATCAAGGAAATTCAGGTCGCGGCCCGCATGGGCGGCGGCGACGCCGACACGAACCCGCGTCTGCGGCTCGCCGTCGACAAGGCGTACGACGCCAACATGCCGAAGGACAACATCAACCGCGCGATCCAGCGCGGCGTGGGCGGCGTCGACGGCGCGACCTACGAGGAAATCCGCTACGAAGGCTACGGCATCGGCGGCGCGGCGATCATCGTCGACACGATGACCGACAACCGCACGCGTACGGTCGCGGAAGTGCGTCACGCGTTCTCGAAGTTCGGCGGCAACATGGGCACGGACGGCTCGGTGTCGTTCATGTTCGATCACGTCGGCCAGTTCCTGTTCGCGCCCGGCACGCCGGAAGACACGCTGATGGAAGCCGCGCTCGAAGCCGGCGCGGACGACGTCGTCACGAACGAGGACGGCAGCATCGAAGTCGTCTGCCCGGCGAACGATTTCCCGAAGGTGAAGGCCGCGCTCGAAGCCGCCGGCTTCAAGGCAGAGGTGGCGGAAGTCACGATGAAACCGCAGACGGAAGTCGAGTTCACCGGCGACGACGCGGCAAAAATGCAGAAACTGCTCGACGCCCTGGAAAACCTGGACGACGTGCAGGAAGTCTATACAAACGCAGCCATCGCCGACGAATAAACCGGTGCGCATCGCACAGGTCGTGCGGCGACGGCCGGTAGCACGGTTATCGCGTGGGGTCGATTCGGGTCGATGCGCGAAGTTGTCGCGCTGGATGCGGTTGTTGCAGCAAACCACGGCTGACGCATGCGCGTCGGCCGTCATTGTTTTTTAGTATTCGGGGAATCACATGAAGTTACTTGTCGTCGGGTCCGGCGGTCGCGAACACGCGCTCGCATGGAAGCTCGCGCAATCGCCGCGCGTTCAGCTTGTCTACGTGGCGCCAGGCAACGGCGGCACCGCGCAGGACGAGCGTCTGCGCAACGTCGATATCACGGATCTCGACGAGCTGGCCGGGTTCGTCGAGAAAGAACAGATCGCCTTCACGCTGGTCGGGCCGGAAACGCCGCTCGCCGCCGGTATCGTCAATCTGTTCCGTTCGCGTGGCCTGAAGATTTTCGGGCCGTCGAAGGAAGCCGCGCAGCTCGAAAGCTCGAAGGACTTCGCCAAAGCCTTCATGAAGCGTCACGCGATTCCGACCGCCGAATACGAAACCTTCACCGATGTCGCCGCCGCGCACGCGTATCTGGATTCGAAGGGCGCGCCGATCGTCATCAAGGCCGACGGCCTCGCCGCCGGCAAGGGCGTCGTGGTCGCGACCACGCTCGAGGAAGCGCACGCCGCCGTCGACATGATGCTGTCCGGCAACACGCTCGGCGACGCCGGCGCGCGCGTCGTGATCGAGGAATTCCTGGAAGGCGAGGAAGCGAGCTTCATCGTGATGGTCGACGGCAAGCACGTGCTGGCGCTCGCGTCGAGCCAGGATCACAAGCGCCTGCTGGACGCCGATCAGGGCCCGAACACGGGTGGCATGGGCGCCTATTCGCCCGCGCCGATCGTCACGCCGCAACTGCACGCGCGCGTGATCCGCGAGATCATCCAGCCCACCGTGCGCGGCATGGAAAAAGAAGGCATCCGGTTCACCGGCTTCCTCTACGCCGGCCTGATGATCGACGCACAGGGCAATCCGAAGACGCTCGAATTCAACTGCCGCATGGGCGACCCGGAAACACAGCCGATCATGGCGCGTCTGAAGGGCGATTTCTCGAAGGTCGTCGAGCAGGCGATCGCGGGCACGCTCGACACGGTCGAACTGGAATGGGACCGGCGCACGGCGCTTGGCGTCGTGCTGGCCGCGCACAACTATCCGGACACGCCGCGCAAGGGCGACCGCATCAGCGACATTCCCGCTGAATCCGCCGATTCCGTGACGTTCCACGCCGGCACGACGCTGAAAGACGGCAAGCTGACGACATCGGGCGGACGCGTGCTGTGCGTGGTCGGGCTCGCGGATTCGGTACGCAGCGCGCAGTCGGTGGCCTACGAAACGATCAACCAGATCTCGTTCGACGGCATGCAGTATCGTCGCGACATCGGTTATCGCGCAGTCAACCGCAAGCACTGAAACCGCACCGCGACATGGCGCGCTTCGCGGGTAACGCTACACTTCGGGATGTCCCGCAGCGTGGCGGCGTGACCGGAAGCGCGCCGGGCGAACCGTCGCAAGGCCACCTGGGCTGCAACCCGAATGAGCGGCTCGGGCCGGCGTCAGGTCTGGTTTCATAGCGGGTGTCCCGCCCGGGGCGAGGCCCGCCCGACTCGCCACACACATTGACGGGCTCTTTGCCGGGCCCGGTTTCAGGCGCTTTTTCAGGCTGTTTTGCGGATAACGTTGCGGGCGCCCCGGCCCGTCCCGTCGCCGCCCACTCATGAACCCGCGGCCTGACGATCCGGCCGCCGACCAGCATCCATGACCGATTCAACCTGTGACGTACAGGCCGTCCGCGTGTGGCTCGAAAGCCTGCAGACGCGCATCGCCGACACCCTCGGCGCCTTCGACGGCAAGCCCTTCGCGACCGACGCATGGCAGCGTGCGCCCGGCGAAAAGCTGCGCGGCGGCGGCGTCACGCGCATTCTCGAAGGCGGCAACTTCTTCGAGCGCGCGGGCATCGGCTTTTCGGACGTCGCCGGCGACGCGCTGCCGGGCTCGGCCAGCGCGGCGCGCCCGCAGCTTGCCGGACGCGGTTTCGAGGCGATGGGCGTGTCGCTCGTGCTGCATCCGCACAATCCGTATTGCCCGACAGTCCACATGAACGTGCGCATGCTGATCGCGACGAAGGCGGGCGAGGCGCCCGTGTTCTGGTTCGGCGGCGGCATGGATCTGACGCCCTACTACGGTTACGAGGAAGACGCCCGGCACTTTCACACGGTCTGCCGCGATTCGCTCCAGCCTTACGGCGCGGACCTGTATCCGCGCTTCAAGCAATGGTGCGACGACTATTTCTTCCTCAAGCATCGCAACGAGCCGCGCGGCATCGGCGGAATTTTCTTCGACGATTTCGCCGAACCGGGCTTCGAGCGCTCGTTCGAGATGGTGAAAAGCGTCGGCGATGCGTTCCTGAGCGCGTATCTGCCGATCATCGAAAAACGCCGTTCCCAGCCGTATGGCCAGGCCGAGCGCGAATTCCAGGCGTATCGACGTGGCCGTTACGTCGAATTCAACCTGGTCTTCGACCGTGGCACACTGTTTGGGCTGCAAAGCGGCGGACGCACCGAATCCATCCTGATGTCGATGCCGCCCGTGGTGAACTGGCGCTATAACTGGCAACCCGAACCCGGCACGCCGGAAGCGCGCCTGTATTCCGATTTTCTCGTGCCGCGCGAGTGGGTTTGAGGCGGGCCCGCGCCCGCCATCCAGCCTGCACGCATCGTCACGAAAGGACCCGCACCTGAATCCGAACGCTCATCCTGTCGCGCTGCCCCGCCGGATCGGCCTGCTCGGCGGCACCTTCGATCCGGTCCACGACGGCCACCTCGCGCTCGCACGGCGTTTCGCCGACGTGCTGGGCCTGACGGAGCTCGTGCTGCTGCCCGCCGGCCAGCCGTGGCAGAAAGCGGGCGTGTCGGCGGCGAAACACCGGCTTGCGATGACGCGCGCGGCCGCTCGCTCGCTCGTGCTGCCCGGCGTGCGGGTGAGGGTCGCGACCGACGAGATCGAGCACGCGGGCCCGACCTACACCGTCGACACGCTGCAGCGCTGGCGTGAGCGGGAAGGCGCGAACGCGTCGCTGTCGCTGCTGGTGGGCGCCGACCAGCTCGTCCATCTCGACACGTGGCACGACTGGAAACGGCTCTTCGACTACGCGCACATCTGCGCGGCGACGCGGCCCGGTTTTGAATTGACGACGATCCCGCCAGTGGTGGCCGACGAGATCGCCGCGCGCAAGGCCAGCGCGGAAGTTTTGCAGGGTACCCCCTGCGGCCATCTGCTGATCGATACGACGCTTGCGTTCGACGTTTCGGCCACCGACATCCGCTCGCACCTGCGCGAGCGGCTCCAGCACCACGCGGGCGGCAACACCCAGGACATCGCCGTGAGCCATGTCCCTGAAGCCGTGTGGGACTATATTCTTCAACATCATCTGTACCATCGGTAAACATGGATATTCGCAAACTGCAACGCGTGATCGTCGACGCCCTCGAAGACGTGAAAGCGCAAGACATCAAGGTGTTCAACACCACCCATCTGACCTCGCTGTTCGACCGCGTGATCGTCGCGAGCGGCACGTCGAACCGGCAGACCAAATCGCTCGCCTCCAGCGTGCGTGAGAAGGTCAAGGAAAACGGCGGCGACGTGATCAGCACTGAAGGCGAGGACATCGGCGAATGGGTGCTGGTCGATTGCGGCGACGCGGTCGTACACATCCTGCAACCGGCGCTGCGCCAGTACTACAACCTCGAGGAAATCTGGGGTGACAAGCCGGTGCGCATCAAGCTGTCGACGCCGAACCCGTTCGGCGGCGCGCGTGCAAGCGAGCCGCTCGACGACGAGGAAGAAGACGAAGCGCCGGCAGCGAAGCCCGCACGCAAGGCGCCGGCACGTCGTCGCTGAGCGCCGGCAGGAGCCTGCGGTGAAGCTGCATATCCTCGCTGTCGGCCACAAGATGCCCGACTGGATCGCGACCGGCTTTGACGAGTACACGAAGCGCATGCCGCCCGAGCTGCGCATCGAGTTACGCGAGATCAAGCCCGAGCAGCGCTCGTCTGGCCGTCCGGCCGGGAGCGTGATGGCCGCCGAGCGCGTGAGAATCGAAGCCGCGTTGCCGAAGCACGCGCGCATCGTCGCGCTCGACGAACGCGGCCGCGACTGGACCACGATGCAGCTGGCGGGCGCCCTGCCCGGCTGGCAGCAGGATGGGCGCGACGTCGCGTTTCTGATCGGCGGCGCAGACGGGCTCGATCCGGATCTGAAGGCGCGCGCCGACATCATGCTGCGCGTTTCGAGCCTCACGCTGCCGCATGCGATGGTTCGCGTGCTGCTCGCCGAACAGCTTTACCGCGCGTGGACCATCACGCAGAATCACCCCTATCACCGCGCGTGAGCGCGAGGCGACCGGCAGCCGACGATCCCCATCCCACAGTGTGACGATCTCGCTTCGCTCCGGTCGCCTGCGCGCCCCACAAGCGATTGGCCTTCACGAGATCCGTTCATGACATCGTCGTCCGCTGCGTCTTATCCGTTCGTTTATCTCGCTTCGCAAAGTCCGCGCCGCCAGGAGCTGCTCCAGCAGCTCGGCGTGCGTTTCGAACTGCTGCTGCCCCGCCCCGATGAAGACGCCGAGGCGCTCGAAGCCGAGCTGCCCGGCGAGCGCGCGCATCATTACGTGATGCGCGTGTGCGTCGCGAAAGCGCAGGCGGCGCGTGCGCGGCTTGTCGCGGGCGGCCATGCGGGCGCGCCGATTCTGGTTGCGGACACAACCGTCACCATTGACGACGCGATCCTCGGCAAACCCGCCGGCGCCGACGATGCCGTTGCGATGCTCACGCGTCTTGCCGGGCGCGATCACGAAGTGCTGACGGCCGTCGCCGTGGTGACCGCGGACGGCACGCTGCTGCCCGCCGTGCTGTCGACTTCACGCGTGCGCTTCGCGGCCGTCGGGGCCGATGCGCTGCGGCGCTACGCCGCCACCGGCGAGCCGCTCGGCAAGGCCGGCGCTTACGGCGTGCAGGGCCGCGCCGCGGAGTTTATCGAGCATATCGAAGGATCCTATTCAGGTATCATGGGTTTGCCGCTTTTTGAAACCGCCGCCCTCCTGCGCGCAGCGCGCATCGACTTCTAGAACAAGACCATGAATGAAGAAATCCTGATCAACGTCACGCCCCAGGAAACGCGCGTCGCGCTCGTCCAGCAAGGCGCTGTGCAGGAGCTTCATGTCGAGCGCACGCTCTCGCGTGGCCGCGTCGGCAACGTGTATCTCGGCAAGGTCGTCCGCGTGTTGCCCGGTATGCAATCCGCCTTCATCGATATCGGGCTCGAACGCGCGGCATTCCTTCACGTGGCCGACATCTGGCATCCGCGCCTCGCGGGCGAACCGCAGCATCAGGCGACGCATCAGCCGATCGAGAAGATCGTGTTCGAAGGCCAGTCGCTGATGGTGCAGGTCGTGAAGGATCCGATCGGCACGAAGGGCGCGCGGCTTTCGACGCAGGTCAGCATCGCGGGGCGCACGCTCGTCTATCTGCCGCAGGAACCGCACATCGGCATCTCGCAGAAAATCGAAAGCGAAGCCGAGCGCGAAGCGATCCGCGCGCGGCTCACCGCCGTGCTGCCGGTCGACGAGAAAGGCGGCTACATCGTGCGCACCATCGCCGAGGATTCGACCAGCGAGGAACTCGCCGCCGACGTCGCGTATCTGCGCAAGACGTGGACGACGATCGTCTCGCAAGGCCAGCGCATGCCGCCCACGAGCCTGCTGTATCAGGACCTGAATCTCGCGCAACGGGTGCTGCGCGACTTCGTCAACGACGAGACCTCGCGCATCCAGGTCGATTCGCGTGAGACGTTCCAGATGCTTGCCGAATTCGCGGCGGAATTCACGCCGGCGGTGTCGTCGAAGCTGCATCACTACACCGGTGAGCGGCCGCTCTTCGATCTCTACAACATCGAGACGGAAATCCAGCGCGCGCTGTCGCGGCGCGTCGATCTGAAATCGGGCGGCTATCTGGTGATCGACCAGACCGAGGCGATGACGACCATCGACGTGAACACAGGCGGCTATGTCGGCGCGCGCAACTTCGACGATACGATCTTCAAGACGAACCTCGAAGCGGCGCACACGATCGCGCGGCAATTGCGTTTGCGCAACCTGGGCGGCGTGATCATCATCGACTTCATCGACATGGAAAATCTCGAGCATCGCGACCAGGTGCTCGGCGAACTGAAGAAGGCGCTCTCGCGCGATCGCACGCGCGTGACCGTGAACGGCTTCTCGCAACTCGGTCTCGTGGAAATGACACGCAAGCGCACGCGCGAATCGCTCGCGCACGTGCTGTGCGAGCCGTGCCCGGTGTGTCTCGGCAAAGGTCAGGTGAAGACGTCGCGCACGGTGTGTTATGACGTGCTGCGCGAGATCCTGCGTGAATCGCGCCAGTTCAATCCGCGCGAGTTTCGCGTCGTCGCGTCGCAGCAGGTGATCGACCTCTTTCTCGAAGAAGAGTCGCAACATCTGGCGATGCTGATCGACTTTATCGGCAAGCCGGTGTCGTTGCAGGTGGAGTCGAATCTCAGCCAGGAGCAGTACGATATTGTGCTGATGTAACGGCCGTGTCCTCCGCCTCACTCACGGTTGTCGTGATGCCGTGTATCGACATCTTGCGTCTGCTGCGACTCACCGTCAGACATCAACCTCTTCCGGCCTGTGCGTTTTGAGCCAGTCGCGCACAGCGGCGTTGAGCCGCGTCTGCCAGCGCGGACCGGTCGCCTTGAAAGCCTCCAGAACATCATTGTCAAAACGGACAGTTGTCGCTGTCTTGTCACTGCCCTTCGGCCGACCCCGGCGCACCAGTTTCTCGCCGAAGTACTCGTCTGCCTGCTGAAAAAATTCGTCGGTCAGGTCCGGCGCGTCGTCAGGGTCAGTCCAGGCGGGCGGCGTAGCGTGCTTTTTCACGTTCATTTGCCTTCCTCATGCTGATGATGCGGCGCACCTCGCCGCGCGGAGTCCAGACCATTACAACCATGCGCCAGCCCAGCTTGCCAACCGTGGTGAAGCGCGTTTCGCTGTAGTCTTCGCGCAAGTCTTCGGCGGTGAATTGCCGACCCGCGAAGATCTCGGCGGCACGCGCGAAATCAAGGTCTCGTTCGACAAGGGTCTTGTCCCGCTTGACGGTGTCGAATTCGATCTGCATGGGATTTATTGTATTAACGTTTATTTGGCGGATCAAGACATATTTGTTAGTACAAAAATTTATTCGACTCTTCCCGAAACCGATCCTGTTCTTCGCCGTCACTGAGATAACAGCGAACCTGGATTGGCGTCCAGAATTGCAAAGACGGACAACCGTCGGCCCGAGTACTCTCTCACAATTCGCCGAAACACCACGAAGGCTATCCGGACCATGCCTTCAAGGTTTGCCATCATGCTGCGAGCCCCACGCACCGACATTCGGGCGATCCCGTACTGCTTTTTATCGAGATAGTTGGCAGAATGCGAAATCCGATCTACAGTAATCATCAGACGTAAAGCAAAACAGGTCACCGACCAACATAAATGAAAGCGTCACGGGGGCTCACATGATGACCTTGATCGACCAGGACATCGCGCATATCACGCGCGTGATGCGGCCATCGTTGCATGGAGACCTCGGCGGGCCCATTCTGCCGCCCGCCTACTGGCGAAAGCGCCTTTACCGGCTGCTCGACACCGAACATCTTTCCAAAGCCCAGCTCTGCTCGATCGACAGCCTGCTGCTGCAACTGGAAGAGTTCGTCCGCGCCGGCACGCCCTACCGCGCGGATGCAGCGACGGGTCTGTCCGGGAACGTTGAGATTCCGGGCGAACTCGTCAGTCAAAGCTAGTTTCGTGCGGGTTGCTGTCATGCCGTTTGTCACAACGGCAGGCACTGATATCTTCAAATTTTCATAGATAATCCTTCAATCTCTCGTCTGATTATCAAACCAGACTGACTGTCCGAAAATGCGTTCGCCGTCTGCCGGACGGTCGCCCGCAGGACCCTGGTGGCCGGCGATCGGGCATCGGTCCAACTGCACTTTCGCGGACATTTCACCGGCCAGTTCCAGAACGTCAGGGGCGATGGCCAGACCGTCGATTTTCAGGCGTTCGATCTGTATCGCGTGAAGGGTGGCCAGATCGTCGAAAACTGGCATCTCGAAGACAACCTGACCCTGTTGAAACAGCTGGGTATGGTCAAGCCGTGATTCAGCGCATGGCCCAGGCGGCGTTCGTTTCCCCGTGGATCACCTAGAATTCTTGCATGAGGTCGATCTGGACGGAGGCTGCCATGGCTGAATCGATGGTCAGCATCGTGGTGGGGCTGGCGGCGATTGTCGTCGCCGTATTGCTGGTTGCGTCACGCTACCGGCGCGAACACCGGGCGCTTCACGAAGTGCATCACGCGCGCACCCGGCTCGACGGGCACCGGCTGTGGGATCGCATGCGCCACCGGCATTGACGCGGTGCGCGAGCCCGACCGGAATCGCACGGCCCGAAGCGGGTCGCATCACATCACGTCGAGAAAGGCAGCCCGGATGGAGGCCAACATGTCCGACGAACACGCACCCTGGCAGGTTGTCGAGTACGAGGGCTTCGAGATTCACGCGGCGCCGTATGCGAAAGAGCAGCACGAAAGCGAGCCGCAGCGACCACCTGGACCGTATGTGTACGTCGGCTACGTGTGTCACCCGGGCGCCGATCCGGCGATTCCCGGGCATGCAGTGCCCTTTCACGCGGATGGGGAAGAAACGTTCGCAACCCTTGAAGAGGCGCTAGCCGAGGCGATTCACGTCGGACGCAGTATCGTCGACGGCACGCATCCGGATCTGTCGGTGTTGCCGCTGGTGACGGGTGGGGTGTGAAACCACCCTAGCTGACCGAAACCTGTCTCGTAGTTCCGTGCGAAGCCAGCAGTTGTCGCGCCAGCGCGAGCATCCGCTCATTCGCGGGCAGGGCGCTGAACGTTTCCACTTTCGCACGCGCATGCCGGGTGAGCGAAGTTCGCAGATCGTTGTCCGTCAGCAGACGTTCGATTGACTGAGCCATGCCCTCGACGTCACCCACCGTCACGAGGAGCCCGGCGTTGCCCCCATCGAGCTGATCACGCGGCCCTGTCGGACAATCCGTCGAGATGACCGGCGTGCCGAGCGCCATCGCTTCACTCAGCACCATGGGAAGCCCTTCGTAGCGACTGCTCAGCACCAGCATTTCAGCCTGTCGGATATGCGGAAACGGATTCCCGCAAAAACCCAGAAAATGTACCGACGCGCGAATCCCGAGTTCATCGACGAGTTGCTCCAGCACCCCCCGATCACGCCCCTCGCCTATCAATACCAGATCAACGGGCTCCAGCATTCGCGTACGCGCCTGTGCGTAAGCACGCAGCAATGTCCGGTGATCTTTCTGTCCTTCGTCCAGCCTCGCCACGGACACGATGAACCGCTCCGCTGCCTTATCAACCGCCGCGCGCGCGTTGCGACGGATCGCTTCCAGATCGATCACATTGGGCAGTTCCAAGATCGCGAGGCCGGTCGAGGCAAGCAGATCGGTCGCCTCGCGAAACATATCCGGCGTCAACACGGCGAATGCTGAGTACCGCAAATATTGACGGATGCGCCGCGCGCGATATCGCGCGCTCTTGCTACCGAGCCGCGTCGCGAGGCTGAAGTGGCTGACGCCGAACCACGGAAGATCGCCACTGCCCGCCAGGTGCCGTAGCGAAAAATCGAAGTCGCACACGATATCGTGTTCACCCGCGATCTCGCGAAATCGCTTTCCGGCCAGTGGTCGAATCGCGGCATAGGTGAGCAACTTGTGCAGCAGCTTTTTGCCGCGGCCGAGTTTGCGCCCGCGCGCTTCGTCATGCCACGCATGCATCCACCTCTGCGACGCCAGTACGTGTACCGGTACGTCTTCAGGAATCGAACGCGCACGCCAAGAGGCAAGTTCATCGGTCGGATATCCGACCGACAGGCTGGGCGAAAAATAGCGCCGGTCGAGCATATTGAGCCACGATAGCAGCGCGGTCTCTGTACCGCCGTTGCCGAAGTCGTTGATGTGAAACAGGACGCGCAATGGTCGCTCAGGCGGTGCCGAATCGTGGCCGGTGGTACTGTATTTCATGCGTCAGACCCGTGTGAACCGTTTTGATGCGTCGCGATGAGAAGCGGCCCTTTTTCCTGCATCGTCGGTCGCCCCGTCCGCATGGAAACGGGCGATGCGGACCGTGCAGACGGAAGAAGATGCGCCTTCCGCTCGCCACTACCGAGTAGCAGACCGGCGAACGACCAGAAAGCAAGCATCGTCGTCTGCCACATGAAGTCATCGGTGAAATTTTTGACGACCATCCCGGCCACCAGCGCGATCCCGGCTGCGCACACCCACGGCGCAGTCAGCCGGAACCGCCAGAAGCGCCGCACGAGACACAGCAGCAGCAAGCTCTGCAACACCACACCGATCACACCAGTCTGCAGCCACGTATTCAGAAAGAGATTGTGCGCATGAGTGGGCGCCAGCGGCTCGATGTTTAGCAGGCTCGCCGGCATCTGTGCGCGGTACACCATACCTGGCAACGGCTTGCCAAACCCGATGCCGGTCCATGTGTGCGATTCGCCCACCGCACCGTAGAAAGCCCACAACTTCGGACGCGTATCCGAAGAGAGCGTGTCGTCGATTCCAGATAGCGACGCCGGCACATAGAACGTGTGCCCATCCAAGACGAGCACGTGCTGCTCCGGCGGCGGTGCGGCATTGCCAAAACGCAGCCGCGCGCTTAGCTCCAGCGTACCGACACCAGCGGCGGCAACCGCCAGCATAAGAACCAGTGCGAGCAGCACCCGTTTGCGGTACAGGGGAAACAGCGCGATCAGAAGCGTCACGGCGACGGCTGGCCAGAAGAATCGATTGAGCGTCGCCAGCCCGATGAACAGACACGCGACGACGCCCAGCGCGCCAGTCAGACGCCAGCGCCACCCCAGCATCAGGCCAGCAAACACGGGGATAGCGAACATTGCGAGCGTACTCGTGTGGCCGACACGGTTGTAGTAATGCAGCGGGAACGTCATCGGCGTCGGTGGCTGCAAGTGCCCCCAGTTGAGCGCACTCATGATCGCGAGCAACAGGCATGCGACCCAGGTGACTAGCGCGAGACGCGCCGGCTGCTCCGCCCGCGACCCGACCAGCCAGAAAGCCCAGAACGCAACGAGCGGATACAGCACTTCGTCAAACCATGCATGCAGACTGACCTCCGGCCAGGCCGACCATGCGACCGCACCAGCGGTCCACGCCGCCCACGCGAGCACTGGAACCATCAGCGGCCAGCGCAGCACGGACGGACGATCAGCCGAAAAGGCAGCGCCAAGCGTGCCGATCGCCAGCACGACCAGGGCCACGTTGACGATGCCCGTCATATGCCCAAACATCACTACAAACAGGATGACCGGGCAGGCGATCCAGAGCGCCTGCCCGACGCGCATGGACGGATTTTTCATCAGGATTTCACCAGAACACTTCGCAGTGCATTACACACCGATTCGACCGAAAGGCGGTTCATACAGTCCGTGTAATTACCGTCCAATGCGACGCAGGTTGTCTCGCTGCGGTCGCAGCGGCGGACCCACGCGACCTTTCGACGAAAGATGAATGGCTGGTCGCGGCATGACATATCGGCAATGGTGACGGAAACGAAAGGCGCGTCGCGCCAGTATTGCCCGGCACCATGGATGGACGCATTGCCCGGTCCAAACAGCGCAACCGCTGGCACCCCGACGATGCGCGCCAGATGCGCGACCCCGGTATCGGGACAGACGATCGCCGCCGCCCCGGCATACAGATGCCATAATTCTCCGAGTCCAAGCTGCCCTGCCAGGTTCGGATGTGACGGGTCGGGATCGATATTGCCAATTAGATCGACCTCACGCGGGCCACCGCTCCACACTGGGACATAGCCGAGCGACACAACGAACTGCGCGAGCTCACGCCACCGGTCTTGCGGCCAGCGCTTCACGCCCGTGCTTGCGCCGGGATGCAGCACAACATAGCGGCGATCGGGAAAGGCCGTTGCATTCGGCAGTGCGGTATACGGTGGCGCGGGCCAGTCCGCAGGCTGGAAAGGACGCGGCGGCGGCCCCTCGATCAGATCGGTCGTGAGGTCGGCCCACGCGGCAGGCGTGACGGGATAAGGCACAGCCTCGTCCACGGGCCAATTCTTCCAGGCCGGCACGTCGCCATCATGCGCGACGATCCAGCGACATCCCGCGCCGAGCGCAATCCAGGAAAACCGGTTATCTCCCGCGACGATCCCCAGATCGTAAGGACCCGAACCCAGTACCGCCGTGACGGTCGACGAATCACGTGGATCGAACGGCATGACGTCCACGTCGAAAGGCCGACCCGCATAGATCGGGACAATGGGCTTTGGGCAAAGCAGGACGATCTGCGCGAGTGGATACAAGGCGCGCAGCTTTGCGATAAGCGGCGTGAGCAGCAGCGTGTCGCCAAGCAGCAGATGATGCGCGATCAGAATGCGTTGCAACCTGGCCGGTCTGCGACGCAGCGGCTTAAGCGCAAGCCTCGGCAAGGCCCGCGCGAATACGCGAATACGTCCGGGAAGTCGACTCATCGTGTCATGAAAGGGCTGGTGCCGGGCTCGCTCCCGATGCCTTCATGTTGCCGGACAAGGCCGCATGCGCAGGCAGGATATCGAGTGGATTGATTTTTGTAGATCACATCCGATGGCACAGTGCCGGCAAATGTCATAGCGGGCGTAAACCGGGAATCAAGGCGCCATTGCCCGCGCTGCCACCGGTAAACAAGGCGGGTCAACACGGCCCTTCTGGGCAATCTCAAATTGTAACATGTGACCCTTGGCACCTTGCCGTACTAAAGGTCAGCAACGAGCGAGCCCCGTTGCACCTTTTCTGGCGTCGATGTCTTTTGCCAGCGCCAGCAGCGCTTCGACGTGGCTGGTCACGCTCGCGTCGTAGAGTACGGGGCTGGCGGATCCGCTGGTTGCGCCGCTCATCAGTGAGCTCACCTGTGGTCTTTCCGCACGGTGTTGCAAAACAGCACGCTCGATTGCCGCGCACAAGCCCGACTTGCTGTCCGGCTCGAAAATGAACTTTGCGTGAGCCGCAATCGCGTCAACGCAGCCGATGCTCGACGGAAAGATCACCGGTGTACCGCACATCACCGACTCCACACCCACAAGACCAAAAGGCTCGTACTTCGACGCGAGAATCGTAAAGTCGGCGGCACGGTACGCGTCTTCCAGATTCTTGACATAGCCGATGTAGCGCACCCGCCCGGACGTCCGTTCGGGTGGCCGCCCTGCGACAGCGACAACCACCGGCAGCGAGGTATCAAGCAACGCGGCTTCGATCAACGGCAGGCCTTTGCGCTCATGGCTGCTGGATGGAAAAAGCAGCACGATTTCATCGTCGGCGAAGCCAAATCTGCGACGTAGTTCGGCGCGCCGCTGTGGATCCACGGGTGCAAAACGCGCGCCGTCGACCGGCGGGTATAGCACGCTGATTCTGGCTTCATCGATGCCGTAGAGTTCGTGCAACTCGTCGCCCATCAACTTCGAATGAGCGACGATCACGCTCGCCTGCTCGTACTGGCGACGCTCCAGCGCGATCTGCAAGCGATCCGAGCGGCGCGCCTGACGGCCCGTCGCGCGAAGGAAACCCAGATGGGTGCCCCCGCATATTGCAATCTCGGACGTATCGACGCGATTGCAGCCGATAAGCACATCGACCGGTTCCGCGCGGCGCGCTCTTCGAAGTCGCCAGGCGAACCAGCTGTCGCGCAACTTGCCCGGAAGAAATGAGACATTAATACGGTGCGGCTTGACCAGTCTGCTTTCCGGTATCGACATGTCGAACCGGCGCGCGAAAAATACCGGTTCGATGCCCACCGCGGCGAGGCCGCGAACGACATCCATCGCGTAACGCTCGAGGCCGCCGCTGTGTTTCAGGGCGTTGCTGGAGATGCCGATCTTCATGGCTGGCACCCGCGTGCTGACTTGCTCACGCGCCCTCTCACGCTACATCCTGCTGGAACTGGATGCGATGCAGATGCGCATACAGGCCGCCGTGCGCGAGCAACTCGCGGTGGCTGCCCCGCTCGACGATACGTCCTGCTTCCATCACCAGAATCCGGTCGGCGCGCTCGATGGTCGACAAACGGTGCGCAATCACAAGTGTGGTACGGCCCTTCATTAAGGTTTCCAGCGCCGCCTGCACGTGACGTTCGGATTCCGAATCCAGCGCCGAGGTGGCTTCGTCGAGGATCAGGATCGGCGCGTCCTTGTAGATCGCACGCGCGATCGCCAGACGTTGCCGTTGACCGCCCGAGAGCATCATGCCGTTGTCACCGACCAAAGTATCGATGCCATGGGGCATCGCCTCGACCGTGTCCCACAGGTTGGCCGCGCGCAACGCCGCCTTGACCTTGTCCGGATCGGCCGTCTGGCCATAAGCGACATTGTTCGCCACCGTGTCGTTGAACAGCACCACGTCCTGGCTCACCATTGCGATCTGGCTGCGCAGCGCGTGCAGATCGTATTCCGGCAATGCGACGCCGTCGACCAGTATCTCGCCGCCGGTCGGATCGAAAAAGCGCGGCAGCAGATTTACCAGCGTCGTCTTGCCGCTGCCCGACGGGCCTGCGAGTGCCACCATTTCGCCTGGCGCCACCCTGAACGACACCTGGTCGAGCGTGTGACGGTTGTGCGTGGCATTGCTGCCGTACATGAACGACACGTCGCGGAATTCCACTTCGCCTCGGGCGCGATCGAGCAACTTGCCGCCGCCCTCCGGTTCAGACGGCTCGTCGATCAGGCCGAAAATCAGTTCGCACGCCGTCATGCCGCGTTGCAGCGGCTGGTTCACGTCCATCAGGTGCTTCAGCGGCGAAATGATCAGCAGCATCGACGTGACGAATGCGACAAAACCGCCGACAGTGGTTTGATCCGACGACGACTGCACTACCGCGATCGTAATCACCACGGCGAGCGCGATCGACGCAAGGAACTGCGTCAACGGTTGCGCGAGGCCGCCAGAGATCGTCATACGCATCGCGTAACCGCGCAGACGCTTGCTCATTGCCGTAAATCGGTCCGTCTCGTACTGCTCGCCGTTGTGTACCTTGACGACCTTGTAGCCGCCCACCGTCTCTTCGACGATATATGACAGTTCGTTGGTCAGCAGTTGATGCTCGCGGTTCAGCCGTCGCAAACGGCGGTTGATCTTACCGACCAGCCAGCCGATCCCCGGCAGCAACACCGCGACGATCAGCGTCAGGCGCCAGTTCAGATAGAACAGATAGCCAAGCAGGAAAACTACTGTCAGCGAATCGCGCACCAGCGTGACCATCACGCTCAACAACACGTTGAGAATCTGGTTCACCTCGAAGACGATCGCGTTGATCACCGTGCTCGCGGTTTCGCGCTGGAAGAAAGCCACACTCGTGTGAATCATGCGATTGAACATCTTCAGCCGCAGTTCGAGCAGGATCTTGTTTGACACGTACGCGAGCAGATAGCCAGACGCGTATTGCGACACACCGCGAATCAGCGCGAGACCGATGACGGCGACCGGCACGAACCACCTGGCGTTGTCGCTGGCATGCGCACCGAAGCCCTTGTCCAGCAGCGGTTTGAGCAACGCGGGAATCGCCGCATCAGTCGCGGCGCTCGCTGCCATTGCGACGATCGCGCCGACCACTACCCACATCAGCGGCTTGATATACGGCCACAAGCGTCGAAAGACGACGGCAGGCGACGATGCCTCACCTGAACCGATGGGTTTGCTTAACGTTGGCTTCGCGCTCAAGGAATCCTCTGAGAATGCGGGACAGCATCCGCGCAGCGAACGGAATGCCCGACGCGCAAAATATCAAAAAACAGTATTGTAAACGGTTGAGAATGACGACCGGAAGATATGGGACGGACGGATCTGGCCGAGCGGCTGGCTGACGAACGAAGGGGCGCAAACGCTGAAGAAGGACCAATCGCAAACGCCTGGTGCCTTCCCCCTCGATTTGTGCCGTTTCGAACGTTGCGAATGCGCTGTGTATACTTGTGCGACCCATTCCGTCACCCCGCACCCTCCACGCAAATCCGGTATGCAAGAAACCACCCTAGGTGTCGCCATCATCACAAAAAACGCGGCGGCGCGACTGGCCGAATGCCTTCAGGCCGTGGCCTTCGCCGATCAGATCGTCGTGATCGACGGTGGCAGCACCGACGGTACAGTTAACATCGCCCGTGCATACGGCGCCCGCGTACTCGATCAAACCGACTGGCAGGGCTTCGGCCCGCAAAAAAACCGTGCCGTGGCCGCGCTCACCACCAACTGGATTCTCTCGATCGACGCCGACGAAATCGTCTCGCCGGAACTGGCCGCGGCGATCCGCGCGGCGCTGGCAGCGCCCACCGCCGATGTCTACGCGGTGGACAGGCTATCGAGCTTTTGCGGCCACTGGATTCATCACAGCGGCTGGTATCCGGACTGGATTCCGCGTCTGTTCAAGAGCGGCGTTGCCCATTTCTCTGACGACCTCGTGCATGAGCGCCTGGTGTTCGACGCACCGGTACAGCAACTGACCGGCAAGCTGATGCACTATTCCTACGAGGACTTCGAAAGCGTATTGCGCAAACTCGACGCGTATTCGACAGCGGGTGCGCAGCAACGTCATACAGCGGGCAAGCGCGGCAGTTTCGGCATGGCACTCGGGCGGAGTGCCTGGGCGTTCGTGAGGACTTACGTACTGCGGCGTGGATTTCTCGACGGGCGCGCGGGCTTCATGATTGCGCTCTTCAACGCGGAGACTGTGTACTACCGGTTTTTGAAGCTGTCGCGGCTGGGAAAGAAGACGCAGCGATAGCAGCCGGGGTTCGTTGACGGGAGCCGATCGCTCGTTGCCGGCACCCTGCATCCGCTTGCCACGTGCAAGCAACAAATAACATGGGCGGAACGCCCATCACGCATGACCACGGCTCGCCACCGGTTTTGCCCATTCGAATCGCACGGGCAACCCGGCCATCCCATCAATACACAATCTCAATCGAACTACCCGCGAACTCACCGCGCAACGCCGCGATGAGTTCGTCTGTCGGCTTGACGCGCCAGGCGTCGCCCAGACGCACTTCGCCTTCCGCGTGCTCGCTGCGATAGACGACCTGCACGGCGAGGCCGTTGGGTATATGGACAGGCGTGCGCTGCCGGTCGCCGCCATAGCCACCGCCACCTCCGCTACCACCACGCCCGCCGCGCGCGGCGACCGGCGCGGCCTTCGCGGCCTCCTCGGGGCCTGCGCAATGGGCTTCCAGCACGCGACGCAGTGCGATCGCGTCTGCGTTCCCGTTCATCTCGACTTTCACCGCCTGCGCATAACGGCTCCGCGCGCGTTCGAGATCCATCACGGCATCGACCGTGAAACGAATGCCGCCTGTGAACGCGTCGTTGCGCGCCTGCCCTTGCACCACCAGTAGTTCATCTTCCTTGAAAAGCTGCTTGTGCGCCTCGAACGTTTCGTTGAACACCGTGACTTCGCACTGGCCGGTACCGTCATCCAGCAGCGCGATCAGCATCTTGCCGCGCTGGGTCATCTGCGTGCGCAGCGACGCGATCACGCCAGCCACCAGCTTGTCGCGCCCTTCCTTCAGCTCGCCGATCTTCTGGCGCACGAACCGGCGCACCTCGCCCTTGTATGCATCGAACAGGTGGCCAGACAAATAGAACCCGAGCGCGGCCTTTTCTTCCTGCAGCTTTTTCTTTTCCGCCCATGCCGGTTCATCGACAAGCTCATGACCTTGCGAAGGCTCGTCGCCCATGTCGAAGAGGCCCGCCTGCATCGCGTTGGCGCTCGCCTGGTCGGCGGCTTCCATGGCAAGCGACACCGACGCGATCAGCTGCGCGCGGTTGTCATGCAGCAGATCGAACGCACCCGCGCGTATCAGCGCCTCGACCGTGCGACGGTTCACCATCCGACGGTCGATACGGTTGCAGAAATCGAAGATATCGATGAACGGGCCGTCCTCACGCGCGCGAAGGATTTCTTCGATCGCGTTCTGACCGCTGCCCTTGATCGCGCCCAGACCATAGCGGATCGTTTTCGAGCGCTTGCCGTCGGCTTCCGCGACCGGCTCGAAGCGATACGCCGACTGGTTGATATCCGGCGGCAAGACCTTCATGCCGTTCGAGATGCAGTCTTCGAACAGGATCTTGACCTTGTCGGTGTCGTCCATGGCGAGCGACATATTCGCCGCCATGAATTCCGCCGGGTGATGCGCCTTCAGCCACGCCGTGTAGTACGCGAGCAGCGCATACGCGGCCGCGTGCGACTTGTTGAAGCCGTAGCCGGCAAACTTCTCCATCAAGTCGAAGATCTCGTCGGCCTTTTCGCCCGTCAGGCCGTTCTTCGCCGCACCTTCGCGGAACAACGCGCGGTGCTCGGCCATTTCCTCGGCCTTCTTCTTGCCCATCGCGCGACGCAACAGGTCGGCGCCACCCAGCGAATAGCCGCCGATGATCTGCGCCATCTGCATCACCTGCTCCTGGTAGACCATGATGCCGTAGGTCTCTTTCAGAACAGGTTCGACGCGCGGGTCCGGATACTCGACGACTTCGCGCCCGTGCTTGCGCGCGCAGAAGCTCGGGATCAGATCCATCGGACCCGGACGGTACAGCGCCACGAGCGCGATGATGTCCTCGAAGCGGTCAGGCTGCGCGTCCTTCAGCATGCCCTGCATGCCGCGGCTTTCCAGCTGGAACACCGCAACCGTATTGGCCTTCTTCAGGATCGAGAACGACGCCGGGTCGTCGAGCGGCACCTGCGCGAGCGACCAGTCCTGCTTCGATGGGTCCAGACGCCGGATGTAGCGCTCGGCCCAGTCGAGGATCGTCAGCGTGGTGAGGCCCAGAAAGTCGAACTTCACGAGGCCGACGGCTTCGACGTCGTCCTTGTCGTACTGGCTCACGACGCCACTCTCGTCGCCCTGCGTATACAACGGACAGAAATCGGTCAGCTTGCCAGGCGCGATCAGCACGCCGCCCGCGTGCATGCCGACGTTACGCGTCAGGCCTTCCACACGCTGCGCGAGTTCGAGCAGCTGGCGCACTTCGTCTTCGTTGTCGAAGCGCTCCTGCAGCAGCGGCTCTTCCTTCATCGCGTCGGCGATCGTGACGTGTTTGCCGGGCTTGAACGGAATCAGCTTGGCGATGCCGTCCGTGAACATGTAGCCAAGGTCGAGCACGCGTCCGATATCCCGCACCGCGGCCTTCGCAGCCATCGTGCCGAAGGTCGCGATCTGCGAAACCGCATCCGCGCCGTACTTCTGTTTCACGTACTGGATGACGCGGTCACGCCCTTCCTGACAGAAGTCGATATCGAAGTCAGGCATCGATACCCGTTCCGGATTCAGGAAACGTTCGAACAGCAGGTTGTAGCGCAGCGGATCGAGGTCGGTCACGCCCAGCGCGTACGCGACCAGCGAGCCCGCGCCCGAGCCCCGGCCCGGGCCAACCGGCACGCCATTGTTTTTCGCCCAGTTGATGAAGTCGGCAACGATCAGGAAGTAGCCCGGGAAGCCCATCTTGATGATCGTGCCGCACTCGAATTCGAGGCGCTGGAAATACGTGTCGCGCTGGGCCTCGCGTTCGGCCGGCTCCGGGTACAGCTGCTCGAGCCGCTTTTCGAGGCCTTCTTTCGAAAGCTGGACAAGATAGTCGTCGAGCGACATGCCATCGGGCGTCGGGAACAGCGGCAGCTTCGGCTTGCCGAGTTCGAGCGTCAGATTGCAGCGTTTCGCGATTTCGACGGTATTCGCAAGCGCCGATGGAATGTCCGCGAAGAGCGCGGCCATCTCTTCCTGCGTACGGAAATACTGGTCGGTCGTGAAGCGCTTCTGGCGGCGCGGATTGGCGAGTATGTCGCCCTCGGAAATACAGACACGCGCCTCATGCGCGGTGAAGTCGTCCGGCGTCATGTACTGTAGCGGATGCGTGGCGACGACCGGCAGTTTCAGCGCCGCCGCAATGGCGACGGCCTGCTGCACGTACGCTTCGCCGCCCGGCTGGCCGCAGCGCTGCAACTCGATATAGAAACCGCCCGGAAACAGTTTCGCCCAGCGTTGCGCATTGCGCTTCGCGGCTTCCTCGTTGCCCGCGGCAAGCGCAAGACCGATGTCGCCCTGCTGCGCGCCGGAGATCGCGAGCAGCCCTTCGCCCAGATCCGATTCGAGCCAGCTGACTTCAACTTCGGCACGGCCGCGATACTGGTTCGTAAGCCACGCCCTGGAAAGCAGCTCGCAGAGATTCAGGTAACCCTGCCGGTTCCTGACGAGCAGCAGCAGCCGCGAAGGCTTGTCGCGATCGTCGGGATTCGTGATCCAGACGTCGCAACCGGCAATGGGTTTGACGCCCTTGCCACGCGCTTCCTTGTAAAAACGAACGAGACCGAACGCGTTGCCGAGGTCGGTGAGTGCGAGCGCGCCCTGACCGTCCGCGGCAGCGGCCTTGACGATGTCGTCAAGGCGCACGATGCCGTCGGCAATCGAGAATTCGGAGTGGACGCGAAGATGGACGAAGCGGGGATCTGACATGGGTCACATTGTAACTCCACCCTCCCGAACATTTGAGCCGAAACCGGTGCGTTAGCCATCCGGCCAGGGGTGACGACTGCGCGCGCCCCGTCACGCGGGTCGTGACGCCTCGCGGCGGAGTCACCGGCATCCGCCTCGCCCGGCGTGGGCCCGGCAACTTGCGTTCGATCATTAGCCATTCGGCCAGCTTGCAGGCGTAATCACGGGATGAGGGATAATACGGGTTCAAGACTTCCTGCCGTGGCCGCGTGGCCTGCATCGGCCGCATCGCGCGAATTTCGCTACGAATGCGCGTTCAGCGCCGGCGGCCACCCATTACTGCTGGACCATCATGAGTATCGTTAATCTCGCTGCCTATCAATTCGCGACGCTGGACGACATCGTCGCGTGGCGCCCTCTCGTCACCGACCGCTGCAACGCGCTCGGCCTGCGCGGCACGATCCTGCTCGCGCCGGAAGGCATCAACCTGTTCGTGGCCGGCACGCCGGAAGCCGCGCGCGACTTCATCGCCTACCTTCGCCACGATCCGCTCTTCGAAGGCCGGTTCGCGGGCCTGCAGTTCAAGGAAAGCATTTCGGAAAAACAGCCGTTTCGCCGCATGCTGGTCAAGCTCAAGCGCGAAATCATCACGATGAAGAAACCGGCCATCCGCCCGGAACTCGGCCGCGCCCCGTTCGTCGATGCACCCACGCTCAAGGCGTGGCTCGACCGCGGCCATGACGACGCGGGCCGCCCGATTGTGATGCTGGACACGCGCAACGCGTTCGAAGTCGACGTCGGCACGTTCGATAACGCGCTCGATTACCGCATCACGAAGTTCAGCGAATTCCCGGAAGTCATCGAACAGAATCGCGCGGATCTCGAAGGCAAGACGGTCGTGTCGTTCTGCACAGGCGGGATTCGCTGCGAGAAGGCCGCGATCCACATGAAAGAAGTCGGGATCGAGAACGTCTACCAGCTCGAAGGCGGCATCCTGAAGTATTTCGAGGAAGTCGGCGGCGCGCACTACCACGGCGAGTGCTTCGTATTCGACTACCGCACGGCCCTCAATCCGCAACTTGAACCGACTGCAACGGCGCAGTGCTTCGGTTGCCGCGCGGTCGTCAGCCCGGAGGCGCAGAAGTCACCGCTGTACACACCCGGGAAAACCTGTCCCGAATGCCATCCCGAAAGGAATCGCGCACAGGCTGCGTAGTCGCGCAAATGACGGCGCCTGCTGAGGTCCTCGCAACCGGCACCGGGGTCTCGCCCCCAGCGTATCGAGGGCGCTTCGCCCCGTCACCCACCGGCCCGCTGCATTTCGGCTCGCTCGTGAGCGCGCTCGCCAGCTGGCTCGACGCCCGCGCGCATGGCGGTGCGTGGCTCGTCAGAATCGAGGACGTCGACGCACCACGCACCGTCCCTGGCGCGGCGCAGGATATCCTCGCCACCCTCGCCCGCTTCGGCATGCACGCGGATGAGCCGCCGGTGTGGCAAAGCGGGCGGCTCGAACGCTACCAGCAGGTGTTCGCGCAGCTCGACCATGACGGCTTCGTCTACCCGTGTGGCTGCACGCGCAGGGAAATCGCGGATTCGTTGCTCCACGCGCATGCGCGGCACACAACGCTCGCGTATCCCGGCACCTGCCGCGGCGGCCTGCACGGCAAGCCGGCCCGCGCGTGGCGCCTGAGGGTGCCGGACGGCGACGCGGCCATCATCACGTTCAATGACGTCTGGCAGGGCCTGCAAACCCAGAACCTGGCGACGGAAATCGGTGATTTCGTGCTGAAACGGGCGGACGGCCAGTGGGCCTATCAACTGGCCGTGGTCGCGGACGATGCGGACGCGGGCATCACGCACGTCGTGCGCGGCGCGGACCTGCTGGATTCGACCGCTCGCCAGATCTATCTGCAGCGTTGCATGGGCATATCGACGCCCTCGTACCTGCATGTTCCGGTCGTCACGAACGAACTGGGCGAAAAGCTGAGCAAGCAGACCGGCGCGATCGCGCTCGACGCGGACAATCCGCTCGTCGCGCTACACGCAGCAGCGGCGCATCTCGGTCTCGATATGGGAAACAACGTGCGAGGCGGATCGCTCGACACGTTCTACAAAAACACCACGAAGGCATGGTCCGGGCGCGTTGCGCAACTCGAAACGCGCGAACAGTCCTGAGCGCGCGACAATATCTGGAACATCGCAGCGCGCGACCTCTGCATCAGCGCAACGCGCTTTCACACAAACAGGAAAACCGCGAACGCAGGCTCGATGATCGACTATCGAGCCGAACGACTCAGGTCGATGTCGTCTTGCGCGGCATGCCGAAACCACCGAGCAACGCAGCCAGCGGTTGTCGCGAAGCGGGCTTCTGCGGCGAGGATGCGGGCTCGTCCTGCGTCTTCGTGGAAGGCGACGGCTCGTAGGGCTTGAGGAAGAAGTCGTCGACGGGCGGCGCCGCGTGGCGATGATGCGGGCGGTCGAACGTACCCGAAGCGCCCGTCGTGCGGCGACGCGCCGGACGTTCGTCGCGCTCGCGCCGGCCGCCCCGCTCTTCGTGATGATGACGCACGGGCACATCGACGTGCAGATGCTGCACGTCGAGCGGACGCTTGATCAGTTTCTCGATATCGGCCAGCTGCTTGCGCTCGTTCGGGCTGCACAGCGACAGCGCGTCGCCCGAGGCGCCCGCGCGGCCGGTACGGCCGATCCGGTGGACGTAATCTT
This sequence comes from Paraburkholderia sartisoli, assembly GCF_900107685.1. Taxonomy (GTDB): domain Bacteria; phylum Pseudomonadota; class Gammaproteobacteria; order Burkholderiales; family Burkholderiaceae; genus Paraburkholderia; species Paraburkholderia sartisoli. The sequence goes on from NZ_FNRQ01000002.1 coordinate 107,706, forward strand.
CCGGGTTCCACGGCAGGTCGAAGTTGATCACGGCCGGCAGTTCCACGATGTCGAGACCGCGCGCGGCCACGTCGGTGGCCACCAGCGCCTCGATCTCGCCGCGCTTGAACGCGTCGAGTGCCTGCATCCGCTCGTTCTGCGTGCGGTCGCCGTGAATGGCGGTTGCCACCACGCCGTCGCGTTCGAGCGAACGGGCGAGACGGCTCGCGCCGATCTTGCTGTTACAGAACACGATCACCTGCTTCAGGCCGCGGTCGCGGATCAGCTTCACCACCGCGCCGGTCTTGTCGCCTTCCGCCACTTCATAAACCACCTGCGTCACGTTCGTCGCCGTCGAATTGCTGCGCGCGACTTCGATCGTCTGCGGATTGCGCAGATACGTCGCGGCCAGCTTCTTGATGTCGCCGGAGAACGTGGCCGAGAACAGTAGCGTCTGGCGCTCCTTCGGCAGCAGGTTCAGGATGCGCTGCAGGTCGGGCAGGAAGCCCATGTCGAGCATGCGGTCGGCTTCGTCGAGCACGAGCATCTGGACCTGGCCGAGGTTGGCCGTCTTTTGCTGGACGTGATCGAGCAGGCGCCCTGGCGTCGCGATCAGGATTTCCACGCCGCGCCGCAATTCGGCCGACTGCGGGTTCATGTCGACGCCGCCGAACACCACCGCGCTGCGCAGCGACGTGTGCTTCGCGTACGCCTGCACGTTCGCGGCGACCTGGTCGGCGAGTTCGCGCGTCGGCGTGAGAATCAGCGCGCGCACCGGATGGCGCGCGGGCGAGGCGCTCGTGCTGGCCTGCGGCAACAGACGCTGGATGATCGGCAGCGAAAAGCTCGCGGTCTTGCCGGTTCCCGTCTGAGCCGCGCCCATCACGTCGCGGCCTGCGAGTACAACTGGAATGGCTTGCGCCTGGATCGGCGTCGGCGTCGTGTAGCCCGAGTCCGTGATGGCCTTCAGGATATCGGCGTGAAGGCCGAACTGGTCGAAGGTCGGTGTCGGTGTATCGGTACTGGGCGTGACGTCTGTGTCGGACATGGTGGCTTTCGCTAAAAATGCGCCTGCGGCTAGGCGTGGCAGCGGGCAAAGCCGCGGAGGACATCAGGATGAAGGCGGAGCCACGGCATGCCGCACGGGACCCGGAAATCAGGAGAAAGAATGCGGCCGGCTCCGGCCGACGGAAACATCCGCCGGAAAGGGCGGTATTGTAGCACTTCAGCAAAAACACTCATGGCGCACCCGGCGGCTTTCTGCATTGCCCGGCCCCGCTGCGCGCCGCATCGACCGCGCCCGGCGCCGGGGCCAGATCCCGGCGCGTCGAGCGTAACGCGTTCAGGCGACAGTTGCGTGACGCGACGAGCCCTCGCGGGCATAACCGGCGTGTCGGGCCAGAACGGGGCAGAGCGGGTCAGAAAATCCGCCCGCTCACCACGTCTCGCGCATCACCATCAGGCGGATTTCGGTCATGTCCTCGATCGCGTAGCGGATGCCCTCGCGCCCGAGACCCGAATCCTTGACGCCGCCGTACGGCATGTTGTCGACGCGAAACGACGGCACGTCGTTGATCACGACGCCGCCCACGTCGAGCGCGTCCCACGCGCGGTGCGCATGCGCGAGCGAATCGGTGAAGACGCCCGCCTGCAGGCCGAAGTCACTGTCGTTGACGGTGGCGAGCGCTTCGTCGAACTGCTCGAAGCGCTCGAGAATCGCGACCGGCCCGAACGCTTCCTTGCGGTACAGATCCTGGTCGCGATGCACGTTTTCGAGCAGCGTGGCTTCGAACATCGCGCCGTCCACCTTGCCGCCCGCGACGATCTTCGCGCCCGCCAGCACCGCCGCTTCCATCCAGCCGGCGAGCCGGTTCGACTCCGATTCCGAGATCATCGGGCCGACGAACGTCTTTTCGTCCTTCGGATCGCCCATTTTCAGCGACTTCGTCTTCGCGATCAGTTTGTCGCGCAGCGCGTCGTAGATATCCGCATGGATCAGGATGCGCTGCACGCCGATGCAGCTCTGCCCCGACTGGTAAAACGCGCCGAACGCGAGACGGTCGACGACGTAGTCGAGCTTGTCGCGCTGGTCGCCGTCGACGATTGCCGCCGCGTTGCCGCCCAGTTCCAGGATCACCTTTTTCTTGCCGGCTTTCTTCTTCAGGTCCCAGCCGACCGCCGGCGAGCCGGTGAACGACAGCAGCTTGAAGCGCTCGTCGGTGGTGAAGAGATCGGCGCCGTCGCGATGCGCGGGCAGGATCGAGAATGCGCCCTTCGGCAGGTCGGTTTCCGCGAGAACCTCGCCGATGATGAGCGCGCCAACCGGCGTGCGGCTCGCCGGCTTCAGGACGAACGGCACGCCCGCGGCGAGCCCGGGCGCGACCTTGTGCGCCGCCAGGTTGAGCGGAAAATTGAACGGCGAGATGAACGAGCAAGGCCCGATCGGCACGCGCTTCGTGTAGCCGTGGTAACCCTTCGCGCGCGGCGAAATCTCGAGATTGATGATCTCGCCGTCGATGCGCACCGACTCTTCCGCGGCCACCTTGAACGTGTCGATGAGCCGCGTCACCTCGCCGCGCGAATCGTTGATCGGCTTTCCCGCTTCGATGCACAGCGCCATCGCCAGTTCGTCGTAGCGTTCGCGAAACCGGGCCACGCAATGCTCGAGCACGGCCTGACGTCTGAACGGCGGGAAGTCGCGCATCGCCGGCATCACGTCGACAGCTGCGCCGATCGCCTTGTCGATGGCTTTCGCGTCGGCGAGCGCGACGCGTGTCGCCACTTCGCCGCTGAACTTGTCGGTGACTTCGAGGTCGGTGTTCGCCGCGACCGGTTCGTTCGCGAGGTAGTACGGGTAGGACTTCTTCAACATGTCGCGTTCTCCCTTCAACGATGCAGTGTGCAATGCGCCCGCGGGCTCAAATCTGCGCGCTCAAATCTGCGCGCTCAGCCGCTTGATCTCGCGATTGAGCACGCGTTCGTTATCCGAGTAGTCGATCGGCAGGTCGATCACGTGTACACCAGGCGTCGCGAAGCATTCGCGCAGGAGCGGCGCGAATTCGGACGCGGCCTCGATCCGGTGTCCCTGCGCGCCGTAACTCTTCGCGTAGTCGACGAAATCGGGGTTGCGCAGCGTCATGCCGTAATCGGGGAAGTTCATGTTTTCCTGCTTCCAGCGGATCATGCCGAACGCGTCGTCGCGCAGGATCAGGATCACGAGATCGAGCTTGAGCCGCACGGCCGTTTCGAGTTCCTGCGAGTTCATCATGAAGCCGCCGTCGCCACACACGGCCATCACCTTGCGGTCCGGATGCACGATCTTCGTCGCGATGGCGGACGGCAAGCCCGCGCCCATCGAGGCGAGCGCGTTGTCGAGCAGCAGCGAATTCGGTTCGTGCGCCCGGTAGTAGCGCGCGAACCAGATCTTGTACATGCCGTTGTCGAGGCACACGATGCCATCGACGGGCGTCGTCTCGTACACGTCGTGGACGATGCGCACCGGGTACATCGGAAAGCGGTCGTCGTGCTGGCCCTTCGCGAGATGCGCCTCGAAATGTTCCTTGATCTCCTTGAAGCGCGTGAAGTCCCAGTGTTCCTGGCGCGACGTCAGGCTTTCCTTCAGTTGCCACACGGCGTTCGCGATATCGCCCACCACCTCGATCTGCGGGAAATACACGGTATCGACCTCGGCGCCGAGAAAATTCACGTGAATCACGGTCTTCTCGCCGGCTTCGCCGCTGCGCATGAAGAACGGCGGCTTCTCGATCACGTCGTGGCCGACGTTGATGATGCAGTCGGCGTGATCGATCGCGCGGTGGACGAAGTCGCCGTCGGAGAGCGTCGCGTTGCCGAGCCACATCGGATGCGACTCGTCGATCACGCCCTTGCCCATCTGCGTCGTGAAGAACGGAATGCCGATCTGGTCGACGAATTCGCGCAGCATCTTCGTCGTGGTCTTGCGGTTGCCGCCGGCGCCGATCATCAGCAGCGGATGCTTCGCCTTCGTGATCGCCTCGACCGCACGCGCGACCGCCTTTTCCTCCGCGACCGGCCGGCGGCTGTAGCTCTTCGGAATCGGCTTGCCGTCGCCCTCTTCGTGCGCGACGTCCTCGGGCAACTCCAGGTGCGTGGCGCCCGGCCGCTCTTCCTCGGCCTGACGGAACGCCTCGCGCACCGACGCCGGAATATTCGCGACCGACACGATCTGCCGCGTGTACTTCGTGAGCGGCTCCATCATGCGCACCACGTCGACGATCTGGAAATGGCCCTGCTTGCTCGACTTGATCGGCTTCTGTCCGGTGACCATCAGCATCGGCATGCCGCCCAGCTGCGCATAGGCCGCCGCCGTCACGAAGTTGGTCGCGCCCGGGCCGAGCGTCGCGAGACAGACACCCGTGCGGCCGGTCAGGCGTCCATAGGTCGCCGCCATGAAGCCGGCGGCCTGCTCGTGGCGCGTGAGGATCAGACGGATTTTCGAGCGGCGCAGCGATTCGAGGAGATCGAGGTTTTCCTCGCCGGGGATGCCGAACACGTACTCGACACCTTCAGCTTCCAGCGACTTGACGAACAGATCCGAAGCTTTCATTTGAGAGTCTCGCTTGACGAACGGGCGCGGGCATGAGGCCTGCGCGATGTGATCCGGAACGGACGGTCCAGGCCGGAAACGACGTCGCGCGCCGCGAAGGCCAGCAGCACGTTCGGGCGCGAGTGAGACAGCTTACTCCTGGAGGGCGGATGCTGCGCGCGGGCGGACAGCGTCGCGCCCCGCCGCACGATGCGACGGGACTGGAACGACCGGGGGGAAGAGACGTGGTGAAACGCCGCGACGTAAAACGCCGTGAAGGCTAGCGGACGATCGTCACGCAGTTGGACAGGACGGGCGGCGCATTCTCGCCCTTCGTCGCGTCGTAGAGATCGGCGCGCGGACCCTTGGTCCACCATGTGTAGCTGCCCGCCTGGTACTTGACGCCCGAGGCGGAAAGCGTGTCGACGAACAGCATCTGCTGCCCGTTGACGGGCACGAGCGCGAAGCTCTGGCCGTTTGCCGCGTTCCAGTACGTGACCTGCAGGATCCGGCCGGTCGAGCACGTGTATTTGCTCGTGCGACCGTTCTTCGCCTGGATGTCCGAGAGATGAAACGAACCGGCCGCCGCGGCCGGCGCCACATTGCCCATGACGATCGCGCCGAATATCGCCGATGCAACCACGAATCCTGTCTTCATCGAATGCCTCAGGTCAGATGCCAGATTGCGGGTCACGGAGACACATGCACGCATGCACGCGTCATGGATCATGGGTCGATCACGTCGGCGCATGCGTCGGTGGGCGCGGCGGCGACGTGGCCGACCACCGGCACGATCTTCAGGCCCGCCGATGCGATCCGGCACGGCGCGGCGGCAAGGCCGCAGCCGGTGAGCGCCGCGCACAGCGCCATCAGCATGCAGGAGCGCACCAGCACGCCATGCCCTCGTCGCAGGTGGACGTGCGTGTCCGCGCCCGAGGCGTCATCCGTCAGACGCGCCGCGTGACCATCGCCCTTCGCGGCATGTAAAAGCGTCGCGTGCTTCAGCTTCAGCTTCATACTGAGCCCTCCCGATTCACCTGCTGGCGCGAACGTTCGATCCGGACGTCCGCGCCGCGTGTGCAACTGTGTGTGCAACTATTTCGCCGACACCGGCCGCACGGCCGCCGCAGCCCGTTTGGCGCGCACACGCGCTTCGTCGGTCGTGGCGCCGGTCGCGAGCGCCACGCCCATGCGGCGCTTCGTGAAACTCTCCGGCTTGCCGAACAGACGCAGATCCGCGTTCGGCACGGCCAGCGCCTCTACGACGCCCTCGAACGCGATGCCGGTTTCCTCGAGGCCGCCGTAAATCACCGCCGACGCGCCCGGTTCCCGCAGCGACGTATCCACCGGCAAACCGAGAATCGCGCGCGCGTGCAGTTCGAACTCGGAAAAGCGCTGCGAGCACAGCGTGACGAGCCCCGTGTCGTGCGGACGCGGACTCACTTCCGAAAACCATACGTCGTCGCCAGCGACAAAAAGTTCCACGCCGAAGAGGCCGCGCCCGCCAAGTGCCGTCGTCACTTCGTGCGCGATGTCGCGCGAACGCTGCAGCGCGGCCGGGCTCATCGGCTGCGGCTGCCACGATTCGACGTAGTCGCCCGCCACCTGCAGATGGCCGATCGGGTCGCAGAAATACGTGCGGGTTTCGCCCGTCGCCGGATCGGTGGCGCGCACGGTCAACAGCGTGATTTCGTAATCGAAGTTGACGAAGCCCTCGACGATCACGCGGCCGCCCTTCACGCGGCCGCCCGCCTGCGCATACTGCCAGGCCGGTTCGACGTCGGCATCGCTTCTGAGCACCGACTGCCCCTTGCCCGATGACGACATCACCGGCTTCACGACGCACGGATAGCCGACCTTCGCGATGCCGGCCTTCAGTTCGTCGAGCGAATCGGCGAAGGCATAGGGCGACGTGGCGAGACCGAGTTCTTCCGCCGCGAGACGACGGATACCTTCACGGTTCATGGTCAGCTGTGTTGCGCGCGCAGTCGGAATCACGACGGCGAGGCCGTCGCTTTCGATGGTGGCGAGCGCATCGGTGGCGATGGCCTCGATTTCCGGCACGATCAGATGCGGCTTTTCCGCTTCGACGAGCGCGCGCAGCGCGGCGCCGTCCGTCATGTCGATCACGTGCGCGCGGTGCGCGACCTGATGGCCGGGCGCATCAGCGTAACGGTCGACGGCGATCACTTCGACGCCGAGACGCTGCAGCGCGATGATCACTTCCTTGCCCAGTTCGCCTGCGCCGAGCAGCATGACGCGCGTTGCGGATGTCGACAGCGGCGTGCCGATCCGTTGACCGATCTGCATGGGGTCTCCAGAGAGAAATCGGTGGTTGAAAAGAGAACAGGCGATGTTAACATGCGCTCGCGCGCAGCCTGTCGAGTGCGTTACCCTTACGCCTTCGTTAGTTTTGAAGAGGAACGACGTCATGGCCCTCCGGTCTTTCGCGCGACATCACGCGCTTTCCGTCGCCCCGCTGCTCGCGCGCGTTCGCGCCTCCTTTCAGGGCTTCGGCGCATCCGGCTTCATTGCCCGCGCCGCGTCCGGTTCGCCGTGGCGCGCGCCGGTCGCCGCGCTCTGCCTCACCGGCCTCGTCACCGCGTGCTCGCTTCCCGTCCACACCGACGCCTCCGCCGAAGCGCCCGACCCGTTCAACCCGGCCGCCACCCAGCTGCTCGACAACACGACGTGGGAGCTGACCAGCTGGAAGCAGGCTGACGGCACGCTGCGCGACGTGCCGCACGGCGACAACGGCGAACCGGTCACGCTGACGCTGTCGACCGCCAATGGCCAGCGGCGCGCGAGCGGCTTTTCCGGCTGCAACCGCTATATGGGCACCTACGCGCTGAAGGACGGCAAGCTGTCGTTCGGACCGCTCGCCGGCACGCGGATGGCGTGCGCGACGCTGGGCGGACAGATCGAAGGCGCCTATCTCGACGCGCTTGCGCATATCGACCGCACGGGCGTGCAGATGCGTGCACCACAAGAATTGCAGCTGATTCCCGACAACGGCGACACGCTCACGTTCGCGCGACGCGGGCAATGAGCGGCCACGCGACGGACGCTTTCCGGATGTTTCCGGGTACGCCGCGAAGCAGGTGCGAAGCCGCGTCGGACGCGCTACCTGCCGCTCTTTTCGCTCCTGCGTTCCGGCGCCTGCCTTCGAAGCGTCGCGCTTCACCGGTTAAACTCGGCGGATCGCGTTTTCAGGCGTCCTTCATTCGTTGATGTCCAGCATGCACACGGTAGTTTTCAACTGGTTCGGCGCATCGGCCGTCTGGTTTATTCCTCTTTTGTGGCGTCTCGTGAAATCCGTTCTGCCGGGCGGCGTCGGGCTGCGCGGCCCGGGCACGATCCGTCTGTGGCTCGGCTTCGTCTGCGTGATGGTGACGAGCTGCACGCTGGAGGCGTCCCTCGTTCATATCCAGGGCATCGACGGTTTCGGGCACGCGCTCGCGTCCGGATTCGCGCAGCTGCTCGGACCGGTCGCGACGCCGCTCGTGATGGCGGCCCTGCTGCTCGTCTGCGTGCCGTGGCTCGTCGGCTTTCGCTGGTCGCAGGCCGCGATATGGGCCGACGGCGCGTTCGGCCTCGGCTTCTCGCGTGCGTTTTCGAAGCGCGACGATGAAGCGCGCCCGCGTCCGCGCCGCGCGAGTGCGGGCACTGGCGACACGTCATCCGCTCACATCACGCCCACACGCACGATGTCGCCGAAATCCGAAGGCCGTTACGCGCGGCCCGTCGGCTGGCGGCCGCCCGCTGTCGGGCGTGGCGCCGCGGCGGGCGCGACAGGCGCAGGCATCGCGGCATCGACGGGCGATGCGCGGGCTGCGGGTTCGCAAGCGGGTGCCAGCCGGTTTTCAGGCGCGCGCGCGGATGCGCCGCAGCCGGCCGACGGCACCGCTCGCACAGCCTCGATGACCCCGCCGCGGCAAAGCGCGCGCGCCACGTCGTGGACACCGTCGGAGCCGGTCGCGCCTGCTGACTGGCTTCGCGCTCCGGCAGCGACGCCGGGTTCGAATGCCTCCGTGGGTGGATCCGGTTCGACAGTGGCTCGCGCGAGCCGCGATGCGTTGCGCGCGGGGTTGCATGCCGCGGGCGCAGGTTCGGCGGCGGGTTTGCACGGTGTTGCTGCTGCGGGTATTACGACTGCGGGCAGTGCAGTTCCCGATGCATCGACGTCATCGAGCGCTGCACGCGGTGCGTCAGGCACCTCGTCCGGTTCCGTGCCGGGCGCTCTGGCGAAAGCTCGCTCCGATACGGCGATTCGCCCGAACGCGTCGTCCGGCGGTACATCGACGCCAGGATTGACGCACCCTGTTTCCGGCTCGGCTCCGGCACCGTCCCGCCCGGGACAACCTGCGCCGGGCACCGCTCACGCGCCGGCCTGGTCACGTCCGTCGATCAGTGCGCCACGCGTGAGGCCACCGGCGAGCGTGCAGGAAACGCTGCGCAGCATCGAGGAAAACGCGGCCCGCTGGACGACGCTCGCAGGCGCCGGCCTCGCGCGCATCAACGCGAGCGAAGCCCGCGACGCCAGGGCGAATGCGGCGCCAGGACCGAGCGCTCCCGATCATACGGTTGACGTTCAGCAACCCGTCGCCCCGGATAGTGCCGCCCGCATCGCGACTGAATCGGTTGAAGCGCAGGAACCGTCGCCCATCGAACCCGAGACGCGCGCCGGGACCACGACCACTACGCACGAATCGACCACGGCGGGCTCCGAGCCCTCAGTGACCGGCTCGTTCAGCGCGCCGACGGAACCGCCCCTTGTCGTGACCACAGTCGCGCAACCGGTCGTGACGACGCCGGACACAACCGCCACGCCGGCCACGAGCGACGAACCGCCGTACCCGGCGCCGTTAAACAAACCATCGACAGGTCTTGCAGACGCGACTTCGACCGCCGAGGAAATCCCGCTCGCACCGGGGACGTCGCCCGATGCGCCCGCCGAACATCACACGGCGCCACAAACACAAAACGAAGCTGGGTCCGCTGTCCCCCTCACCGCGACTGTTACGCCAATCGCACCAGCCACACCGGTCGCGTCGGCCACCGCACCCTTCATGTCAGTTACACCCGCCGCACCGGTCATCGCCCCCTGGGACACCGTGGAGGAAAACATCGACGACGTCGCCGAAATGCGAACCGGCTCGTCGATGGCTTCGCATCACGCGTCGACGCCCGCGCATGGCGATCCCACGTCGCGCCCCGCCGCGCCTGCGCTGCACGTCGTGAGCGCGAGCAAAGAGGACATTCCAGCGCAGCCTGCCCCGTCGAACGTCGTTCGCTTCCCTTTCGCACCGGTCGACGCGACGACGCCAGGCCTCGCCGCCGCAGCCGTCGAACCTCACGACGAACGCGTGAGCGAAGAAGCCACCCTCGACACCCCCGAAGCCCCGCCCGCGCCGCCCGTCATCACACCGCCACCGCCGCGCGGCCACGCGCCGACCGGTTTCGAATTCCACGCACCGGCCGCATCGATGGTCGAGTTGCCGTCGCTCGATCTGCTCGAACGCACCTCGTCCGACGTCGAACCGATCCCCGAAGACCAGCTCGCCGAAACCGGCCAGCTGATCGAGCAGCGACTGCAGGAGTTCAAGGTACCGGTGACGGTGGTCGGCGCCTCCGCCGGTCCCGTGATCACGCGCTTCGAGGTCGAACCCGCGCTCGGTGTGCGCGGCAGCCAGATCGTCGGGCTGATGAAGGATCTGTCGCGCGGCCTGGGTCTTACGTCGATCCGCGTCGTCGAAACGATTCCCGGCAAGACCTGCATGGGGCTCGAGCTGCCGAACGCGAAGCGCCAGATGATCCGCCTGTCGGAAATCCTCGAGGCGGACGTCTACCAGAACTCGCGCTCGAACCTGACGCTCGCGATGGGCAAGGACATCACCGGACATCCGGTGGTCGCAGATCTGGCGAAGGCGCCGCACATGCTGGTCGCGGGCACGACCGGCTCGGGCAAGTCGGTGGCGATCAATGCGATGATCGTTTCGCTGCTCTACAAGGCGACGCCCGAGGAAGTGCGCCTCATCATGATCGACCCGAAGATGCTGGAACTGTCGGTCTACGAAGGCATTCCGCATCTGCTCGCGCCCGTCGTCACCGACATGAAGCTCGCAGCGAACGCGCTCAACTGGTGCGTCGGCGAGATGGAGAAGCGCTACCGGCTGATGTCGGCCGTCGGCGTGCGCAACCTGGCGGGCTTCAACCAGAAGATCCGCGACGCCGAAGCGCACGGCAAGAAGCTCGGCAACCCGTTCTCGCTGACACCCGAAGCGCCGGAGCCGCTCGCGCCGCTGCCGCTGATCGTGGTCGTCATCGACGAGCTCGCCGACCTGATGATGGTCGCCGGCAAGAAGATCGAAGAGCTGATCGCGCGCCTCGCGCAGAAGGCGCGCGCCGCCGGCATCCACCTGATTCTCGCGACGCAGCGTCCTTCGGTGGACGTCATCACGGGTCTCATCAAGGCGAACATTCCGACGCGCGTCGCGTTTCAGGTGTCGTCGAAGATCGACTCGCGCACGATTCTCGACCAGATGGGCGCGGAGTCGCTGCTCGGCCAGGGCGATATGCTGTTCCTGCCGCCCGGCACCGGTTATCCGCAGCGCGTGCATGGCGCCTACGTCGAAGATGAAGAAGTCCACCGCATCGTCGAACATCTGAAGCAGTTCGGCGAGCCGCAGTACGAGGAAGGCATTCTCGACGGCCCGGCAACCGAAGGCGCGACGCAGGACCTGTTCGGCGAAGCACCGGATGCCGAAGCCGATCCGCTGTACGACGAAGCCGTGGCGTTCGTCGTGCGGACACGGCGCGCGTCGATCTCGTCGGTGCAGCGGCAACTGCGCATCGGCTACAACCGCGCGGCGCGGCTCGTCGAGCAGATGGAAAGCGCCGGGCTGGTTTCGGCGATGGGCATCAACGGCAGCCGTGAAGTGCTCGCGCCCGGACCCGCCGAGTAACCACGAAGCGACCGCGCTACCTCACGAAGTCACGAAGTCACGAGGTCATGAGGTCACCCCATCGCGGGGCGCATGAAGACGCGCCCTGCTCTTCCGGTCTAGTTCGGCGCGACCAGCTTGAAATCCACCGGCGCCGGAATATCGAAGCGCTTCGGGTTCGCGTCGAGCAATCCGGTCTGCGCGTCGCGACGGAACACATAGACCGTATCGCTGTTCTGGTTGCCGACGATCAGCCACTTGCCGGTCGGATCGATCGCGAATTCGCGTGGCGAAGCACCGAGGCTCGACTGATGCCCGACGAGCTTCAGATGCCCGTTGGCGGCATCGACCGCGAAGATCACGATCTCGTTCGCGTCACCACGATTGCTCACGTAGACAAAGCGTCCATCCGGCGACAGATGGATCGCCGCGGCGCCCACCGCGCCCTTGAAACCGGGCTTCGTGAGCGGGAGCGACTGCAGCAGCGTGAGCTTGCCGTGGTCATGGCGCAACGTGTCGACGGTCGCCGCCATCTCGCTGGTCAGGTACGCATACCTGCCGTCCGGGCCGAACACCAGATGACGCGGGCCGGAGCCGGGCTTCAGCGCCGTGTAGCGCGTTTCGGTGGGGCCGAGCAGGCCGCGGCTGCCATCGGGCGTGTAGCGATACGAATAGACCTTGTCCGCGCCGAGATCCTGCGCGAAGAGATACCGGCCATCCGGCGAAAACACCGTGGAATGCACGTGCGTATTGTCCTGCCGCCCCTTCACCGGGCCGCCGCCCTCATGATGAACGGTGAGCACCGCCGCGCCCACCTGGCCGTCCGGCTGAAGCGGAAACACCGAGAAGCTGCCGCCGGGGTCGGCCGCGACCGAATAGTTGGCGGCCGTCAGATACCTGCCGTCCGGCGAGATGCTCAGATAGCACGGGTCGTTGCCTTCCGATGAAACCTGGTTCAGAAACGTCAGTTGCCCGCTTTGCGGATCGAAGCCGAACGCGCTGACGCCGCCGCGCTGGTTCGCCGGTCCGTTGTCGCCAGGCAGCTCGTTGACCGCATACACGTGACGCCGGTCGCCGCTCACCACGAGGTACGACGGGTTCACCGTCTTCGCCGACGAAACGGGCGTCATGTCGCCGGTCTTCGTGTCGAAGCGGTAGACGTAGATGCCTTCACTCCTGCCGGCCGTATAGGTGCCGACCAGCAGGTCGTACACGCCATCGGCGGGAACGGCCGCGGCGCCCTGGGCAAGCGCCTGGGTTGCAACGATAGAGACCATGAGTACGAAGCCTTTTATGATCGAGCGGGCAGACGGTGGCACGGCGAATGCTGCTGCGCGATGACGGACAAGCATGACGGGCTCCCTTGACATCGTTCCGGTTTGACTGGTGTCACTGGTCTGCCGCGCGCCCCGTGTGATTGTTCTGTGTTCCGGCAAGTATAGGAGCGTTGCGCCGGAGTACACAGCCGGAAAGGCTGACGGCTGTGCTCCAGCCGTAGCTCCAGGCGAGTCTCACCGGCACCAGATGCGCAACGAAGCAGCACGTGGTTGCGTCACTGCTTCATGCATCATGCGTATGCCCGGCAAGTCGTACTTTCAATAAAAACAGTTCCAACCCGTGGAGTTTTCATGAACGTTACACTCAGTCTCGGTCCGCTCGTCTCCCTGATCGCCGGCATCCTGATTCTCGTCATGCCGCGCCTGCTCAACTACATCGTCGCGCTGTATCTGATCATCATCGGGATCATCGGTCTCTTCGGCATGGGCGGCACGCATTTCTGATTCGCGCAGGCCGCGGCAGGCGTGCGCGGACGCACGCGCGTTTGTCTCGCGCGCGTGCGGCTGAATCATGTTGCAGGGTCATCATGGACACGGACGGCACGATCGCCGCCCGTTGCGGGTCGTCTGGGTGAAGCCGCCCGGCGGGCGCTCAGCCGTTCGAGAGCTGGTCGAGGCGCAGCTTGCCCTGCAGCGACAGTCCACCGACGGCATAATGACCGTCGCTTTCCTGATAACGCGTAAAGCATGCGCGTTCGACGAGAAATGCCGCTGCCGTTTCCATCCCGTTGCGGGAAAGGCCGAGCCGGTCGGGATCGAGCGGAAGCATCGCGTCGTCGGCGAGGCTGCTGGCGGCGGAGAGTATGGTGATGCAATCCGATTTCGACAGGTTCAGCATGGCTTCAATCCTCGAAAAACAGCGTTACGTGGAAAGGGTGAAAGCGATACGAAACAGCAGAACGGTACACACACGACTATGACAGCGGATGCAGCGGGCAGTGCCCGGATCCAGTTTCCCAATTACTGGGCAGATGTCGGGATTGTAAGCACCCATATTTCAAAACGCCAGTCAGGGTTACCAATATTCCGTGCCGATGCTGACCCTGCCGCTTCCATACGAGTCAACGCAGGTTAATGTGCCGCCGTGCAAACGCCGCGCCCGAACCCGACTGACCCTCTCCATGCGCCCCCGACGCGCTCCAGATAGCTCTCTCCATGCCCTCACTCATTGAAGATTACGCACTCGTCGGCGATGGCCACACGGCCGCACTGATCGCCCGCAACGGTTCCGTCGACTGGCTCTGCTGGCCGCGCTTCGATTCAGGCGCGTGCTTCGCGGCCCTGCTCGGCACCGAGGACAACGGCCGCTGGCTGATCGCACCCGTCGTCGAAGAAGGCGCGCCCGCGCCTGTCACGTCGCGCCGTTATCGCGGCGAAACGCTGATTCTCGAAACCGACTTCGAAACACCCGAGGGCACGGTCACCGTCATCGATTTCATGCCGCCCGGTAATGGCACGTCCGAACTCGTGCGGATCGTCGTCGGCAAACGCGGCACCGTGCGCATGCAGATGGAACTGGTGCTGCGCTTCGACTACGGCTACTCGGTGCCGTGGGTCAGCCGCCTCGCCCGCGACAGCGGCATCAAGGCCATCGTCGGCCCCGACACCGTCGTGCTGCGCACGCCCGTCGACGTGCATGGCGAGAATCTGCGCACCGTCGCCGAATTCACGGTCACGGCCGGCGAGCGCGTGCCGTTCACGCTGACCTACACGGCGTCGCATCTGCGCACGCCGCCCGCGCGCGACCCGCACACGGCGCTCGCCCGCACCGAGAATCACTGGCTCGAATGGTCGGCGCGCGGCACCGTCACCGGCCGCTGGGCCGAGCCGATCCGCCGCTCGCTGATCACGCTGAAAGCGCTCGCCTACGAACCGACAGGCGGCATCGTCGCCGCGCCGACGACCTCCCTGCCCGAACAGCTCGGCGGCACGCGCAACTGGGACTACCGCTACTGCTGGCTGCGCGACGCGACGATCACGCTGCTCGCGATGATGCGCGGCGGTTACTACGACGAAGCGCGCCTGTGGCGCCAGTGGCTTGGCCGCGTGATGGCGGGCTCGCCGCAGCAGTTGCAGATCATGTACGGCATCGGCGGCGAGCGACGGCTGCCGGAGTTCGAACTCGACTGGCTGCCAGGCTACCAGGGCGCCAAACCGGTGCGGGTCGGCAACAACGCGGTCGACCAGCTGCAACTCGACGTCTACGGCGAAGTGATGAATGCGCTGCATCTGGCGCGTGTCGGTGGCCTGCAGGCGGACGAAACCGCGTGGAACATCCAGTGCGCGATGCTCGAACACCTCGAAAAGATCTGGAGCCAGCCCGACGAAGGCATCTGGGAAACCCGCGGCGGCCGCCAGCATTTCACGTTCTCGAAGGTCATGGCGTGGGTCGCGTTCGACCGCGCGATCAAATCGGCCGAAGCGTTCGGTCTGCCGGCGCCGCTCGATCACTGGCATGCCGTGCGCGCGCAGATTCACGCAGATGTCTGCGAAAAGGGCTATAACGCTTCGTTAAACGCGTTCACCCAGGTCTATGGCGGCGACGAACTCGACGCAAGCGTGCTGCTGCTGCCGCTGCTCGGCTTCCTGCCGCCGTCGGACCCGCGCATCGCGCGTACGGTCGCGGCCGTCGAAAAGTTTCTGCTGCATGGCGGTTTCGTGATGCGCTACCGCACGACCGGGTTCGACGACGGGCTGCCACCCGGTGAAGGCACGTTTCTCGCATGCAGTTTCTGGCTGGTGGACAACCTGGCACTGCAGGGCCGCGTGAAGGAAGCAACGGCGATGTACGAGCGCCTGCTGTCGCTCGCGAACGATGTCGGACTGCTTTCCGAGGAATACGACCCGGCGGCGAAGCGACTTGTTGGTAATTTTCCCCAGGGCTTCTCCCATGTTGCGCTGGTTCATACAGGCCTGAATCTGATGAAACACGAACAGGAAATGGCGAAGGCGACCGGCCAGCCCGCGCACGAAGGCGCCGCCCCCAACGGCCAGGCGGACAGTGCGCGGGCCACGACCCGGGAAGCGTTGCCGGGCGCGGCACCAAACCCTTGATTTATTTACATTCCATACGTGCGACACAGCACGGTTGCTGCGTTGCACAAGTGGTGTTTGTCCGATATCATGAAATTTCAGTATCGGCCGATAAACAAATGGTTCATTGATGATCCACGAACTCATAACGGCCCCGCCGCAACGCATTACGCGTTATTGCGCCGCCCCACGCGAACAACACTAACGCTGGAGCACCCATGCTCTATCAAATGCACGAATTCCAGCGGGCAGTCTTGAGCCCGCTGACCGCCTGGGCCCAGGCAGCGTCGAAATCCTTCGCGAATCCAGCCAGCCCGCTCGCCTATGTGCCGGGCGCAACCCGTCTGTCCGCCGGCTACGAGCTGCTATACCGGCTCGGCAAGGATTACGAAAAACCCGAGTTCAACCTGCACCAGATCGTTAAAGACGGCCACAAGATTCCGATCGTCGAGCAAACCGTCATCGAAAAGCCGTTTTGCCGCCTGCTGCGCTTCAAGCGTTACGCCGACGACAGCGACGCCGTCACGCAGCTGAAGGACGAGCCGATCGTGCTGGTGTGCGCGCCGCTGTCGGGCCATCACTCCACGCTGCTGCGCGACACCGTGCGCACGCTGCTGCAGGACCACAAGGTGTACATCACCGACTGGATCGATGCGCGCATGGTGCCGCTCGAAGACGGCGCGTTCCATCTCGACGACTACGTCGACTACATCCAGGAGTTCATCCGTCACATCGGCGCGAAGGATCTGCACGTGATCTCGGTGTGCCAGCCGACCGTGCCGGTGCTCGCGGCGATCTCGCTGATGGCGAGCCGCGGCGAGGACACGCCGCGCACGATGACGATGATGGGTGGCCCGATCGACGCCCGCAAGAGCCCGACCGCGGTGAATTCGCTCGCCACGCAGCACTCGTACGAATGGTTCGAGAACAACGTGATCTACACGGTGCCGCCGAACTATCCGGGTATCGGCCGCAAGGTCTATCCGGGCTTCCTGCAGCACACCGGCTTCGTCGCGATGAATCCGGAACGGCACGCCGCGTCGCACTGGGACTACTACCAGAGCCTGATGCGCGGCGACGAGGAAGACGCCGAGCAGCACCGCCGCTTCTACGACGAGTACAACGCCGTGCTCGACATGGCCGCCGAGTATTACCTCGAGACGATCCAGATCGTCTTCCAGGAATTCCGTCTGGCAGAAGGGACATGGGAAGTGGCCGGCGAGCTGGTGCGTCCGCAGGATATCCGGCGCACGGCGCTTTTCACGATCGAGGGCGAGCTCGACGACATCTCGGGCAGCGGTCAGACGCGCGCCGCCCAGGATCTGTGCAGCGGCATCCCGGAGAAGAACAAGCGGCACTTCACCGCCGAAAAGTGCGGCCACTACGGGATTTTCTCGGGGCGTCGCTGGCGCACGATCATCTATCCGCAACTGCGCGACTTTATCCTCGAGCACAACAAGCCGCTCAAGGCAGAGAAGAAGGAAAAGGTCGAAGCGCAGCAGGCTTGATGCCGCGAACAGGCAACGCGCCGCGCCGATGAACGGCGCGGCGCACGATGCATCCAGTCAAGTCACAGTCGCGGCCGGCCGCCTCGCGATGTCCTGGCCAGGCGACTAGCGCCGCATCAGGTAAGCCAGCAGCAACTCGGTGTTCATCTGCATGATTTCGCTGCGCTCGCTCGCCGAGCTGAAATCGCGGCCGAGCGTCGCTTCGAGTGTGAAGCGGTTCGACACGATGTAATACCCCATCCCCGACAACGTCACATAGAAGCGCAGCGGATCCACGTTCGTGCGAAAGAGCCCCGCGCGCTGGCCGCGCTCCAGGATGTTGCCGAGCGTCGTGACGATCGGCGAGATCATCTCGCGGATGCGCGTCGACTTCTGCATGTAGCGCGCCTCATGCAGGTTCTCGTTGTTCACGAGACGAAGCAGTTCGGGGTGATCGCGGTAGTAGTCCCAGACGAAATGCGCGAGCCGCGTGATGGCCTCGACGGGTGCGAAGCCGGCAAGATCGAGCGTGCGTTCGGCTTCGGTGAGCGCGCCGAATGCGTGCTCGAGGACCGCGGTGAACAACTGCTCCTTGCTACCGAAGTAGTAATACAGCATGCGTTCATTGGTTTCCGCGCGGCGGGCGATCTGGTCGACGCGCGCGCCGAATAGCCCACCATTTGCAAATTCCTCTGCCGCCGCGAGCAGGATGCGGCGACGGGTGCCTTCAGGATCTCTTTTGATTTTCGGCTGATTCATGGTGGCATCGTGCTTCGTGAGCCGCGTTATCCGGATCGTGCCGCCGGCCTCTCCTCTCCTCGGCCAGGTACCCGCGGCACTGAGCGGGCGCGCCATGGTTGGGGGACACCCTGTTGCGGTCTTTCGAGAAAGCGCTTCGATTATGGCACATGGTTTGCGAAGCACAATCAGGGAAATCGGCGATAATCCCTTATTTGGCGCAAGCCCCGTCGCGCAAGCGCTCCAGCCTTGCCGTACACCGTTGCCGTGCCTCCGGGTGGGCCGCTTCACGCCCCGCACCGGCCGCCGGCAAGCCCTGATGTCGTGACCGTGACCGATTCCATAACACTAGCCGATCGCATCGAATATCTGCTGCCCCAGACGCAATGCACAAAGTGCGGCTACCCCGGTTGCCGCCCTTACGCCGAAGCCATCGCCAGCGGCGAGGCCAGCTATAACCAGTGCCCGCCTGGCGGCGCCGGGGGCATCGCACGCCTTGCCGGTCTGCTCGGTCGACCGCTCGTGCCGCTGAACCCGGAGAACGGCGTCGAGCGTCCACGTCCGGTGGCCGTCATCGACGAAACCCTCTGCATCGGCTGCACGCTGTGCATGCAGGCGTGCCCGGTCGACGCGATCGTCGGGGCGCCTAAACAGATGCACACGATCATCGCCGCGCTCTGCACTGGGTGTGACCTTTGCGTTCCGCCCTGCCCCGTCGACTGTATCGCGATGGTGCCGGTCACCGGCGTGCACACCGGGTGGGACGCGTGGTCGCAACCGCTCGCCGACGCCGCCCGCGAACGCCACGACGCGCGCAACGCGCGGCTCGCGCGCGAGCGCGAAGCCGCCGAAGCGCGCGCCGCCGCGCGCCGGGCGTCAGGCGGAGCGGCGGCTGTCGCGGCCGCGTCCGGCGCGGTTGTGGCTGCTGCCACACCTTCCGCGCCTTCTCCAGGGCTTGCCGACGATCACGAAGCAAGGAAACGCGCAATCATCCAGGCGGCGCTCGAACGCGCCCGCAAGAAGAAGGAAGAACTCGCGGCGCAGGGCAAAGGCCCACACAACACACAGCAGGTTAGCGCCGACGTGCAGGCGCAGATCGACGCGGCCGAAGCGCGCCGTCGCCGGCTTGGCATCGCGCAGGATGGCGACGACATTGACCCGGCATCGGCGGAAGACGCTCCCGGCAACCCCTCACAGGAACCCTGACCGCCAGCATGAACGCGAACAAACGCCGCGCGATCTTCGAGACGCTGCAGGAACTCAACCCGCATCCAGCCACCGAACTCGAATACACGACGCCATTCGAGCTGCTGATCGCCGTCATGCTGTCGGCGCAGGCCACCGACGTGTCGGTCAACAAGGCGATGCGCACGATGTTCCCGGTCGCGAACACGCCGCAATCGATCTTCGCGCTCGGCGAAGAAGGTGTCGCCGGCTACATCAAGACGATCGGTCTTTACCGCACGAAGGCGAAGAACGTCATCGCGACCTGCCGCATCCTGCTCGACCGGTTCGGCGGCGAAGTGCCCGACGACCGCGAAGCGCTGGAGAGTCTGCCGGGCGTCGGCCGCAAGACCGCGAACGTGATCCTGAACACCGCGTTCGGCCATCCGGTGATCGCCGTCGACACGCACATCTTTCGGGTTGCCAATCGAACCGGACTCGCGCCGGGCAAGGACGTGCGCGCCGTCGAAATCGCGCTGGAGAAGTTCACGCCCGCCGCGTTCCAGCACGACGCGCATCACTGGCTGATCCTGCACGGGCGATATGTGTGCAAGGCACGCCGGCCGGAGTGCTGGCATTGCGCGATCGAGCCGCTGTGCGAATACCGGCCGAAGACGCCGCCACCGGAGCTTTGAGCGGCAGCGCCGTGCATCGGGTGACCCTGCCGGCGCGCTCTGTCGCCAGAACCCGCGCCGTCAGCGCGCGTTGGCCCAACCACGTAAAATAGCGGCTTGCGGTTGCGACAGGCACGCCGCCCCCCTTCGATACAGCCCACGATGTTCAATCCCAGCCGCGACGAAGTTCGCCTCTTTTTCACCGACACCTGGCGCAAGCAGCGCGCGGGCGAAATCCTGACGCCGCTCGAAGCGATTGCCGCCGACTGGATCGTCGAGCACCCCGAGTATCACGCCGATCTCACGAACGCCGAAGCCGCGCCGTCGCAGGATTACTCGCCGGAGCGCGGCCAGACGAACCCGTTCCTGCATCTGTCGATGCATCTGGCGATCACCGAACAGCTGTCGATCGACCAGCCGCCGGGCATCCGCGCGGCGCACGAGCGGCTCGCCTCGCGGCTCGGCTCGACGCACGACGCCCAGCACGCGATCATGGATTGCCTCGGCGAAACGATCTGGGAAGCGCAGCGCACCGGCACGCCGCCGGACACCGACGCGTACCTCGCCCGCATCGAGCGCCGCGCCTCACGCGACTGACCACCGCCAGACCGTCACTCCACCGGCGGCCGCCGGATCCGAAGCCCCAAAACAAAACACCCTGCCAGAAGCAGGGTGTTTTGTTTCGACTTGCTGAAAGACGCCGCGCTTACTTCTTCTGCACGAGATCGCCGTCGAGCGACTGGATGTAGGCCGCGAGGTCCTTCATGTCGCCTTGCGACAGACTTTGCACCTGCGCCTGCATGATCGGGTTGTTGCGACCGAGGTGCGGGTTGCTGGTGCCCATCTGATACTGGCGCAGCGCCCAGTAGACGTAGTCGGCATGCTGACCCGCGAGCTTCGGATAATCCGGGCTCACCGGCTTGTTCAGGTTCGGACCGTGGCAGGCCGCGCAGTTGTGCGCGTCGGCGAGCACCTTGCCGTTGGAGGCGTCGGCGGCATGCGCCGCGTTTGCCGCGACGAGGCCGGTGAATGCAACTGTCGCAACCGTCGCGCACGCGGCCTTCAACACCGTGTGGAGTGCCTGATGGGGCTTCTTCATGAATTCTCCTATCCCGCGAATGTGGTGAACTGTGAGTGACCTGTACCGGTCATTTGTCGGGATTGTTCTTCGAAGAGGATGTCTGCGCCGCGTAGTACGCCGCGACGTCCGCGATGTCCTGGTCCGACATCGACGACGTGATGGCATGCATCGTTTCGAAATGGCGATCGCCCTTCCGGTAGGCGCGCAGCGCGCTTTCGAGGTAGGCCTGGTTCTGGCCGCCCAGCATCGGCACCCGGTAGACCTCCGGGTACGCGGTGCGGTATTCGGGGATGCCGTGGCAGCCGATACACATCGCGACCTTGCCCTGGCCCGCCTTCGCGTTGCCAACGACATCCGCCGCCTGCGCGCTGGCCGCAAAGCCTGCGAGCGCTGACAGCGCTGCGATCACGAGGTGTTTGCCGACGATTCTGTTCATAGGTTCTAACCTGGCATGAGGGGAAAACGGGCGCCCGAAAAAGGCAACGGCCTGCGCCGTTATTCTTGTAGAGGTGCCACGCAGGCCAAAAAAATCGGGCTAATTGTACCGCGACGCCACGCCGGGCGTCCACATGGCAGGCGCAAGGCCGCCATGACCGCACCAGCCCGGCAGGCCGCCGCCTTCATCGCGGGCACGTCGAGGGGCCGTCGAGGGCACTGCGCGGACACCTCACCGGCACGGGCAGACGCGGGCCGCGCCGGGTTCACACCCTACCCGGACACGCTTCGGCGCAACAGGGCTTCTGACTTATACTGGACTTTTTCCACGAGAGCAGTTCGCCATGCGCTTCGAAGGCTCATCGCAGTACGTCGCCACCGACGATCTCAAGCTCGCGGTCAATGCCGCGATGACGCTCAAGCGTCCGCTCCTGATCAAGGGCGAGCCGGGCACGGGCAAGACCATGCTCGCCGAGGAAGTCGCGGCGGCGCTCGGCATGCCGCTCCTCCAGTGGCACATCAAGTCGACCACGAAGGCACAGCAGGGCCTCTACGAATACGATGCGGTGTCGCGCCTGCGCGACTCGCAGCTCGGCGACGAGCGCGTGAAGGACATCCGCAACTACATCGTCAAGGGCGTGCTGTGGCAAGCGTTCGACTCCGACGAACAGGTCGTGCTGCTGATCGACGAGATCGACAAGGCCGACATCGAATTCCCGAACGACCTGCTGCGCGAACTCGACCGCATGGAGTTCTATGTGTACGAGACGCGCGAACTCGTGAAGGCGAAACAGCGTCCGCTCGTCATCATCACGTCGAACAACGAGAAGGAACTGCCCGACGCATTCCTGCGCCGCTGCTTCTTCCACTACATCCGCTTTCCCGACGCGCAGACGATGCAGCAGATCGTCGAGGTCCACTATCCGGGCATCAAGAAGGAACTGCTGGCCGCCGCGTTGCAGAGCTTCTTCGAGTTGCGCAACGTGTCGGGCCTGAAGAAGAAGCCGTCGACGTCCGAACTGCTCGACTGGCTGAAGCTGCTGCTCGCCGAAGACATCCCGCCCGAAGCGCTGCGCTCGCCCGACCAGAAGCAGATCATTCCGCCGCTGCACGGCGCGCTGCTGAAGAACGAGCAGGACGTGGGCCTCTTCGAGCGCCTCATTTTCATGAACCGCAACAACCGCTAGGCCCGCACCCGGTGCGAGGACGCGAAGGCGCCAGGGTGCGACAGTATGTCGCGGGCCGCCTGCCCTGTCGGGATGCAAATCGATCGAACCCGTACGGAGAGCCGTTACATGAGCCGCTGGATAGAGCCCGTTACGCTGAAAGGACAGCACGTCACGCTTGAGCCGTTGACGCCCGATCACGAAGCGGCCATCGCCGCCGCGGCCGCCGACGGCGAACTGTGGAAGCTCTGGTACACCTCCGTGCCGGCGCCCGGCACCGAGCGCGCGTGGATCGACGCCGCGCTCGCCATGCGCGACAACCTCGGCGCGCATCCGTTCGTGGTGCGCGACGCGACCGGCGACATCGTCGGCTCGACGCGCTTTTTCAACGTCGACTCCGTCAATCGCCGGCTCGAAATCGGTCATACGTGGTACGCGCAACGCGTGCAGCGCACGCCGCTCAACACCGAGGCGAAACTCCTGCTGCTCACGCATGCGTTCGAATCGCTGCACGCGATCGCCGTCGAGTTCCGCACGCATTTCATGAACCATCAGTCGCGCACCGCGATCGCGCGGCTCGGCGCGAAGCAGGACGGCATCCTGCGCAGCCATCAGATTGGCAAGGACGGCGTGCTGCGCGACACCGTCGTGTTCTCGGTGATCGAACCGGAATGGCCCGCCGTGCGCGCCAACCTGAAATACAAGCTCGCGCGCTGACGCGCCCGCCACGACCAGCCATCACGAGCGCACGGGCCCGGACACGCAGAGGAAACAGCATGCTGATCGACTTCTTCTATTCGTTGCGCACCGCGAAACTGCCGGTTTCGGTGAAGGAGTACCTGACGCTCCTCGAAGCGCTCAAGGCGAACGTGATCGCGCCGTCGCTCGACGATTTCTACTATCTCGCGCGGCTCACGCTCGTGAAAGACGAGCAGTATTTCGACCGCTTCGACCAGGCGTTCGGCGCGTATTTTCGCGGTGTCGCGGGCAAGACGGAGCTCGCGTTCGACATTCCGCTCGACTGGCTGAAGAAGAAATTCGAACGCGACTTCACCCCCGAGGAGAAAGCGCAGATCGAGGCGATGGGCGGTCTCGACAAGCTGATGGAACGCCTGAAAGCGCTCTTCGAGGAACAGAAAGAGCGTCATGAAGGCGGCAACAGGTGGATCGGCACGGGCGGCACGTCGCCGTTCGGGCACGGCGGCTATAACCCGGAGGGCATCCGCATCGGCGGCGAGGCATCGGGCAACCGCAGCGCCGTGAAAGTGTGGGAGGCGCGCGCGTACAGGGATTACGATGATCAGGTCGAAATCGGCACGCGCAACATCAAGATCGCGTTGCGACGCCTGCGCCGCTTCGCGCGCGAAGGCGCCGCCGAGGAACTCGACCTGCCCGACACGATCCGCAGCACCGCGGCGAACGCCGGCTGGCTCGACCTGAAGATGGTGCCCGAGCGTCACAACAACGTGAAGGTGCTGATGCTGCTCGACGTCGGCGGCTCGATGGACGATCACATCAAGCGCACCGAAGAGCTGTTCTCGGCGACCCGGGCCGAATTCAAGCACCTCGAGTTCTACTACTTCCACAACTGCGTGTACGACTACCTGTGGAAGAACAACCGCCGGCGTCACGCCGAACGCACGCCGACGTACGACGTACTGCACAGGTTCACGCCCGACTACAAGCTGATCTTCGTCGGCGACGCGACGATGAGCCCGTACGAAGTCGTGCAGGCGGGCGGCTCGGTCGAGTACAACAACACCGAGCCGGGCGCCGTCTGGCTCAGGCGCCTCGCCGACCAGTTCCCGCATCACGCGTGGCTCAACCCCGAACCGGAAGGTCTGTGGGAATACCGCCAGTCGGTGTCGATCATCCGCGAGGTGCTCGGCCAGCGCATGTATCCGCTGACGCTCGCCGGACTCGAAACCGCGATGCGCGTGCTCAGCAAATAACGCCACGTCCACCCCTCTCACGAAAAAATCCGCATGACGCAGTCTTCCACGCCCGAACTCTCCCCCGCCGAAGTACGCCCCGCGAAGCTGCGGCCGTTTGCCGACACGTCGGTATCGGCGATCGTCGCAGGGTTCGTCGCGATGATGACGGGCTACACGAGTTCGCTCGTCCTGATGTTCCAGGCAGGCCAGGCCGCGCATCTCACCGACGCGCAGATTTCATCGTGGATCTGGGCGCTCTCGATCGGCATGGCGCTCACCTCGATCGGGCTGTCGCTGAAATTCCGCGCGCCGGTCGTCATCGCGTGGTCGACGCCCGGGGCCGCGCTGCTGGTGACGTCGCTGCCGCACGTCGCGTATCCGGAGGCGATCGGCGCGTTCATTGTCTGCGCGTTGCTGCTGACGGCGGTCGGCCTGACGGGCTGGTTCGACACGCTGATGAAGAAGATTCCGGCAGGCATCGCGTCCGCGCTGCTGGCGGGCATCCTCTTCGAGATCGGCATCGCGATCTTCCACGCGGCGCAGGTTCAAACCGCGCTCGTGCTCGTGATGTTCTTCACGTACCTCTTCATCAAGCGCGCGGCGCCGCGCTACGCGATCGTGACGACGCTGATCGTGGGCACGGCCTTCTCCGGCGCGCTGGGCCTCCTCGACTTCAGCCAGTTTCATGTCGCGCTGGCACACCCGGTGCTCACGATGCCGGCGTTTTCGGTTTCCGCGATCGTCAGTATCGGCATTCCGCTCTTCGTGGTCGCGATGGCGTCGCAGAACGTGCCCGGCATCGCCGTGCTGCGCGCGGACGGCTATACGACGCCCTCCTCGCCGCTCATCGCGACGACGGGCATCGCCTCGCTGATCCTCGCGCCGTTCGGGTCGCACGGCATCAATCTTGCGGCGATCACGGCGGCGATCTGCACAGGCCCCGAAGCGCACGAAAACCACGCGAAGCGCTACACGGCGGCCGTCTGGTGCGGCACGTTCTACCTGATTGCCGGTATTTTCGGCGCGACGATCGCGGCGCTTTTTGCTGCACTGCCGGATGCGCTGATCGTTTCGGTGGCCGCGCTCGCGCTGTTCGGCTCGATCATGAGCGGTCTTGCCAACGCGATGCAGGACGTGAAGCAGCGCGAGGCAGCGCTCGTCACCTTCATGGTGACGGCCTCGGGCCTGACGCTGCTGTCGATCGGCTCCGCTTTCTGGGGTCTGGTGGCGGGCGTGCTGACACAGTTCGTGCTGAACGCGCGCCGGGCATGACTTCAGCGCACCGGAGCCGGAGCCGGAGCCGGAGCCGGGCAGCGGAATACGCACACTGTCAAAACCCTATCACCCGATCCGCCATAGAATAGCGTTATTGGGCGGCGCTTCGCGGTAAGCTTCACAGTTCCATCGCATGAACGCCGCATGATGACCGCTGCCGCAGCGGCATGGCGGCAGTCCCATCTTTCCCCTGGACCACGGCGCGTGCGCGCCCAGAAGGCTCGACATGACAACCGCACTCGATCAACTCAAGCAGTACACCACCGTCGTCGCAGATACGGGCGACTTCCAGCAACTCGCGCAGTACAAGCCGCAGGACGCGACGACCAACCCGTCGCTGATCCTGAAGGCCGTGCAGAAGGACGACTACCGTCCGCTGCTCGAAAAAACCGTCCGCGATCACGCGTCGAAACCGGTCAGCGCCATCATCGACCAGTTGCTGATCGCCTTCGGCACCGAGATTCTCAAGATCATTCCGGGCCGCGTCTCGACCGAAGTCGACGCGCGCCTGTCGTTCGATACGAAGGCGTCGATCGACAAGGCCCACGAACTCATCGGTTTCTACAAGGCCGCCGGCATCGGGCGCGAACGCGTGCTGATCAAGCTCGCGTCGACGTGGGAAGGCATCCGCGCCGCCGAAGTGCTGCAAAAGGACGGCATCAAGTGCAACATGACGCTGCTGTTCTCGCTCGCCCAGGCCGCCGCGTGCGCTGAAGCGGGCGCGCAGCTGATCTCGCCGTTCGTCGGCCGGATCTACGACTGGTACAAGAAGAACGCCGGCAGCAACTGGGACGAAGCACGCGACGGCGGCGCGAACGACCCGGGCGTGCAGTCGGTGCGCCGCATCTACGCGTACTACAAGAAGTTCGGTTACAAGACCGAGGTGATGGGCGCGAGCTTTCGCACGACCTCACAGATCACCGAACTGGCCGGCTGCGACCTGCTGACCATCAGCCCGGACCTGCTGCAAAAGCTGCAGGACAGCAACGACACGGTCGAGCGCAAGCTGTCGGCGGAAACGGGCAGGAACGAGAACATCGCGCGCGTGCCGGTCGACGAGCCATCGTTCCGCTTCCTGCTGAACGAAGAAGCGATGGCCACGGAAAAGCTCTCGGAAGGCATCCGCACGTTCGCCGCCGACGCGGTCAAGCTCGAAAAGCTCATCGAAAGTCTGCGCTAGGGTCAACGTCCCAACGTCCGGCCGGGCCAGTAATACCGGTACCGGACAGCGCGTACTCACCAGACGAACCGCTTCACCTGCGCGTGACCCGCTCGCGGTCACGCGCACGGCCTTGCCGGCGCCTCGGGCGCTGCCCCGCTTTCGCCTCCTGACACACTGTCACAAACATCCGCGAAACAGCGTCTACACTCTTCTGCACGGTCGCTTTCCGGCGCGTTCCCGCACAACGGGACGGCCGGGGGCACTGCTTGCGCGGACACCCCGCGACACTCTCAAGGAGACGACGATGCAAGTTCAGCCTTATGTGTTCTTCAACGGCCGCTGTGAAGAGGCGATGAAGTTTTACGGCGAGAAACTCGGTGCCGAAGTGCTGCTCCAGATGCGCTTCAAGGACGCGCCGCCGTCCGCCGGCCATACCATGCCGCCCGGCAACGAAGAAAAGATCATGCACACGACGTTCAGGATCGGCGCGACCGAACTGATGGCCTCCGATGGCGACTGCAACAGCGCATCGCCGCGACCCGCCGGGTTCAGTCTTTCGCTCACCGCCGACGACGTCCCGTCGGCCGAAAAATACTTCAACGCGCTGGCGGAAGGCGGCAGCGTGATGATGCCGTGGCAGGCGACGTTCTGGTCGAACGGCTTTGGCATGGTCGTCGACAAATTCGGCATTCCGTGGATGGTAACCGTTCCCCACCAGGGCGGTTAAGCCCTTCGCTTGCGGCACCCTCATGCCGTGTACGCGCGCCCGCCTGCTCAGGCGGTGACGCGCGTGCCCTGCTCGATATTCCAGTTCGCCTCGGTTTCCAGTAACAGCGCGCGCAGGCTGTCGACCTGCTCCGCGAGCCGCAGCCCGAGCCAGTACGGGCCATGCAGGTCCACGGGCAGGCTTGCCAGCAGCGCCGGGTCCGGCTGCGTGGCGAGCGTCGATGCGCCGGGAACATGAAACCGCGTCGCGCCCGCGAAGCGCAATGCGCGCGCCATGCCGAGCAGCGCGGTGCGTACGGCATCCACCTCGATCCCGCATTCACGCGCGAAGGCCGCACGGCCGGCGGCGTCGAGATGCGCGATCGTACCCGTCGACATCAGCTCCAGCGCGCTTAGCACCGCCCGGTGCAGGCGCTGCATTTCCTCCAGCCGGTCCTGCGGCACGTCGATTTCCTTCGCCACCGATGGAATCAGCGAGCGCAGCTGCACGAGCCGCGCGTTGAGCGCGAGAAACGTCTTCAGGGTGTCGTCGGCGGATGGGGGGCTGCCCCGCACGAGGCGCGCATAGAGGCGCGCGCAGGCGCGCAGGTTGTCCGCCAGCAGGTAGCGCCACGAGTACGTGGCGTGCAGCGGCAGCGCGAAGGAAAACGCCAGCGCGATCGCGATGCCGACCAGCACGTTCAGCGTGCGCCAGAGGCCGACGTCCATCGGATTCTCGCCGTGACCCGCGACGATGCACATCGTGATCGCCGTCAGCAGCGCGACGTAGCCCGCCTTGCCGATCGCGAACCACGCGCAGATCGCCGCCACCACCGACATCAGCACATACGTGAGCGGCAGCGAGCCGATCAGGTCGCGCTGCACGATCAGCAAAAGCCCGATCGACGCGCCGAGCAGCGTGCCGGCCGCCCGGTCGGCGGCCTTCTTGCGGATGTTGCCATGGTGTTGCAGGCCGCCGATCACCACCAGCAGCGTCACCGATGCCCAGATGCCGTGCGGCACGTCGACGCCGGTCGTAGCCAGAATCGACACCAGCATGGCGAGACCGACGCGCAGGCTGTGAAAGAGCTTCGCGTGACGATAGCGGTAGTACGGCGAGACGATCGTGCGCAGCAGGCGCCGGGCGCGACCGGGGTGCGCGCGACGGGTTTGAAGGTGGTCGGAATCGGCTGTGGGCATGCGTATCGAGGCGGATTTCAGATGAAGGCGTTGAAAGACACGTTCAACGCATGCCCAGTATCCCGCACCAGAAGCAGAAACGCCCGCAACTTTCGTCGCGGGCGTTTCGGGTACAGCGAAGATCCGGATGCGCGCGGGGCGCCACCGGATGTCTTTCGATCAGCTTTCGACCACGTCCAGATAGTCTTCCGGACGCGTGCGGTCTTCAGCCTTTGTCATGCCGAACGTGCGCACCAGCAGGCTCACGATCACCGACACCACCAGGTTCACGATCAGCGACCACACTGCCGCGTAGCCCGGAATCGCGAGGCCGAACAGGTGAATCGTGAAGATCGAGCCCGCCAGCTTCAGCGAAATCGCCATCCACGTGCCGGTCGCGATGCCGACCGCCCAGCCAACCAGCAGGCCACGGTAGTCGAGCACGCGCGTGTACAGGCCGAGCACGATCGCGGGCAGCGTCTGGATGATCCAGATCCCGCCGAGCAGCTGCAACTGGATCGCGTAGGTCAGCGGCAGGCCGAGAATGAACGCCACCGCGCCGACCTTGACGATCAGCGAGACGAGCTTGGCGACGTTCGTTTCCTGCTCGTGCGTCATGTTGCGGTTCACGAACTCCTTGTGAATGTTGCGTGTGTACAGGTTCGCAGCCGCGATCGACATGATCGCCGCCGGCACCAGTGCGCCAATGCCGATCGCCGCAAACGCGACGCCGACAAACCACGACGGGAAGAAGTGCAGGAACAGCGCCGGCACCGCGAAGTTCGGACCGAACGCCTTGAAGTACGGCACGAATTCCGGCATGTCCTTCACGCCGGCCGCGAGCGCCATGAAGCCGAGCAGCGCGAGGAGACCGAGCACCAGCGAATAGGCCGGCAGCATCGCCATGTTGCGGCGGATCGTGTTACCCGACTTCGACGACAGCACGGCCGTGATCGAGTGCGGATACAGGAAGAGCGCGAGCGCCGAGCCGACCGCGAGCGTCGCGTACGCGCTATAGCCGTTCAGGTTGCTCACGTCCGGCGCCTTCAGGAGCAGCTTGGCGGGCGGCACGGCCGAGAAGATATGCCCGAAGCCACCGAGTTGCGGCGGAATCACGATGATCGCCGCGATGATCGTGATGTAGATCAGCACGTCCTTGACGACCGCGATCATCGCCGGCGCGCGCAGACCCGAGGTGTACGTGTACGCCGCCAGGATCGCGAACGCGATGATGAGCGGCAGGTCGCCCATGAAGCCCGTCGTGTCGAAACCGAGCGCACCGATCACCACTTCGATACCGACCAGTTGCAGCGCGATGTACGGCATCGTCGCCACGATGCCGGTCACGGCGATCGCCAGCGCGAGCATGCGGCTGCCGTAACGCGCGCTGACGAAGTCGGCGGAGGTCACATAGCCATGACGCTTCGCGACGCTCCACAGCTTCGGGAACACGACGAACGCGAACGGATAGATCAGGATGGTGTACGGCAGCGCGAAGAAGCCCGTCGCGCCGGCGCCGAACACGAGTGCGGGCACGGCCACGAACGTGTACGCCGTGTACAGGTCGCCGCCCAGCAGGAACCAGGTGACGATCGTGCCGAAGCGGCGGCCGCCGAGGCCCCACTCCTCCAGATGCGCGAGATCGCCGCGGCGCCAGTGGGCCGCGACGAAACCGAGAATCGTGACGCCGACAAAGAACAGGACGAAGACAAAGGTTGCGATAGCGTTCATTTCGCGTCCCCTTGCGAGCCATTGGCCGTCGGGCGCGTTTTGGTCTTGACGTACACGAGTGCGGTGATGACGGCGCTGATCAGCACCCACAGCAACTGGTACCAGTAGAAGAACGGGAAGTCGAACAGCTGCGGTTCGACCTTGTTGTAGGACGGCACCCAGATCATGGCGATCCAGGGAAGTAGCAACAGCCACAACCAGCCTTTGCTGGATTTGTTGGCGCCGGCGTCGTGAGCCATGACGTCTCCTCTTCTTTACTTTTATTGATTAGTCCGCCGATGTCGGCGGATACCGGCCCCCGTGGGCGGATAGCCGACGGGCACCCCGAAAGCTCCGAAAGAGTATAGGAGCCGCGAACATGCGGTCAAGCGGGTTCTTCCCGAGCGCGCAACACCCTGTCAAGTGGAAAAAGGTCGGATTCGGCTGCGTGATGTGCGACGCAGCGTCGCGTCCGATGCCGCGGCAGCGCTGTGGCGACGCCCCGTCCGCACGCTGCCGCCGGCGTGGTGCGCTGGCGTGGTTCGCCGGAAATGACGAAGGCCGCGACGGCCTGTGCCGTTCGCGGCCTTCGCTGTCGCCTTGACACGACGCGCTACCGCGCGCGCCCGTGAGCGCGTGGGGACGTCAGATCGAGAACGAACCGGACGTCTGTCCCGTCGACTCCTGCAAGCCCTTGAGCCACTTGCGCGCCGGCAGCGCGAGCGTGTCTTCGATCAGCTTTGCGCGCTGTTGCAGCGTGGCAAACGGCACATCGATGGCCGGACCCGAGAACGCAATCGCGACACGATTGCCGTCGTGTACTTCCGGCAACGCGAAAACGCGGCCGTCGAACGCTTCGTTCAGGCGCTTCATGTTGCGCACGAAGCTCGGATGGTCGCCGAACAGGTTGATCGTCACCACGCCCGCATCGGTCAGGCACGCGCGCACCGCGCGGTAGAACGCGACGCTGTCGAGCACCGGGCCGCGCGCCGTCGCGTCATAGACGTCGATCTGCAACGCGCCGATCGTGCGGTGATTCGCGCGATCGTTGACGAAGTCCCATGCATCGGTCTCATGCACGGTCAGGCGGGCGTCGTCGTGCGGCAGCTCGAACATCGTGCGG
Organism: Paraburkholderia sartisoli; assembly: GCF_900107685.1. Lineage (GTDB taxonomy): Bacteria > Pseudomonadota > Gammaproteobacteria > Burkholderiales > Burkholderiaceae > Paraburkholderia > Paraburkholderia sartisoli. The sequence continues at coordinate 139,396 of NZ_FNRQ01000002.1, forward strand.
GCCGCCACCACCACGGCCGGGTTCAGCTCGACGGCCTCGACCTTCGCGCGCTTCAGGAAACGGTGCGCGAACTTGGTCAGCGCCGCGGCGCCCAGACCCAGCTGGACGACACGCTTCGGCGTTTCGAGAAATAGCAGCCAGGCCATCATCTGCTGTGCGTATTCGAGTTCGATGTGATTCGGCTTTTTCAGGCGCATCGCACCCTGTACCCACTCGGTGCCGAAATGCAGATAGCGCACGCCACCTTCTTCCGAGAACGTGACCGGCGCGAAACGCGGCTTTCTCGGTGCCTCGATGAGCGGCGCGTCGTCAAGGTCGTCGTCGCGGTTCCGGCCGGACGCGCGATGCTTCGCGCGCGACATTTTCTGCTTCGATTCCCCGGAATCAGCTTGCTTGTTGCGGAAAGCACGCGCCTCGGCGGATGCACGCTTGATCAGTTTCGTCATGTCAGGATGTCGCGCCAGAGACGCAATTTTTGGTCGAACGAGAGCATAGCATTCGCCGGACTCGACGAAGGCAATACGAGCGTTTCGTACCCTGCCGCACCGATCACTTCAGCAAACCGCCCCGCCGTCTTCCCGTTGAAGCAGACCTTCCTCAACAACGGTGCATGCTCGCGTAACGAAGCGAAGTCATTTGGCTGCGCGTTGCGAATCGCCGAATCGAGACTGCCCTCACGCTGACACGCATCTAGCACGTCCCAGATGCCGATGCCATGCGCAAGCACGCGTTCGAGTCGCGCATCGTAAGGCAACTCGTGAAGCGAAGCCTCACCGGTCACGGCACCCAAAAGCCGCCAGAACTGGTTGCGCGGATGCGCATAGTACTGCGTCGCCGCGAGCGACGCTTCGCCCGGGAAACTGCCGAGCACAATCGTGTGGGTATCGGCCGCGACCACGGGAGAAAAGCCGCGCAGCATCAGCGGCTTGCCTTGCGCGGTGCCCGTTCGAGGGGCTGCGTGGAATGTGCGCCGTACGCCGAATGGGCGCGCGACGTCGTGTGATCGAGCGGACGTCCATGTTCACGCGGATACACACGCCCCGGCGCGTCGTAGCCGGATTCGCGCGCATCATGCGTTCGCGTGCGCGAGGCAAGATGCGCCCACAGCGCGGGCAGCATGCATTCGGTGACCATCAGCGGTGCACCGTGTCGCTCGAACACCGAGCGACGCGCGACGAGCCCGTGTGGCACAGCCGCTTCGATCTCACGCGAAGCGAGCCGGTACAGCGGATGTCGCGCGTTGAGCCGACGGCTCACCAGCGCGGATCGTGCGACGCTGCCGTCGCTGTACAGAAGTTCGGCGAGCGGCCGGTTGCGCAGGCGCCGCATCGATTGCCACACACCGACGCTCGCGGCGAGCGGCGCGATGCTGTGCGCGGCGACGAACGGCGTGCCGTCGATGGACAGCACGACTTCGCGCACCCAGACCGGCGCACGCGACGTGACACACAACGCAGCGCATTCATCGTCCCACGCACGCGCGACCATTTCACGCGTCACGCGGATGGTGACCACGCCGAGCGTCGCGAGATGGGCGGTCAGCGAACCGCCGCGGGTGAGCCAGTCTTTCTGGTCTGGCGAGAAACCGGGCATGGGCGCCACGCGCCAGTGCGCGTCGGCGGCATCGAAACGGATAGACATGCGCCACATTATAAGATGCACCCCGCCCTGCTTTCCGCACGGCGACGTTTTACGTGGACTGGCGCGTCGACGCTGCCGCGAGCTGCTGCAACCGCGCGATCACGCGCTCGACAACCGGTGACCAGTCGCCCGCCCGCGGCTGACGGAAAAGGTCGACCGTGTCGTACCACGGCTGCGCTTCCGCGACGCCCCAGCACCAGTGCGACACGTAATCGAGCATCGCCAGCACCGGACGCCCAAGCGCGCCGCCCAGATGCAGGGGCGCACTGTCGATGCTCACGAGCGCATCGAGCGCCGCGACGTGAGCGGCCAGATCGTCGAAGCCTTCGATGTAATGGGCGGTCAGGTCCGTCATGCGGGTACCCGCGCAGGCAACGTTGAACGCGGATGCCAGTTCTGCGCCGCTGCCTGGCGTCAGGGGATGGAACACGACATCCGGCAACTCAAGCAAAGGGGCAAGCGCCGCGAGCGGAATCGAACGCTTTGCGTCGCGTCGATGCGAAGGACTTCCGCGCCACACCAGACCGACCTGCAATTTCGTCGACGAACCGCCCGCGTTCGCGCTCACACGCTCACGCCACGACGCGGCTTTCCCCGCATCCGCGCGCAGATAAGGCGTGCCATGAACCTGCTCCGGCTGAAGGCCAATCACGAACGGCACGCTCATCATCGGCAACGTGAAGTGACACCGGCCGGGCGTATCGTCTTCGATCGACACGCAGTCCGCGAAATAGCGCGAGAACAGCGGCTTGAGCGCGCGTCGGCAGGCCAGCGTGACGCGACCGCCCTCGTCCCGCACGCGCGCCGCCAGCATCGGCAGAAAACGCACCATCTGGATATCGTCGCCGCTACCCTGCTCGCTGTACACGAGCAGCGTCTTGCCCGCGAGCGGCTCGTTGCGCCAGCGCGGACCGCGTCGCGCCATCACGTTGACGATGTTCTCCGCCGTGCGGTCGCCGCGCGCGAGGCGTGCCTCGTAGCGCGGCCATGCGTCACGCCACGCGCCGCGACGCAATTCCAGTTCGGCCAGGTCGACCGCCGGCATGACCGCGCCCGGGTCCAGCGCAAGCGCCGCGTGTAGCGCGGCTTCGCTGTCGGCATACCGCGCCTGCTCGGTCAGATACAGGCCGATGGCCGCCACCACGCTCGCGCTGCCTGGTGCGGCGCGGTCGACGGCGCGCATGGTAGCTTCGGCCGCGGCTGCGTCGTTGCGCTGCCATTGCGCGTGACTGAGCTGCCAGGCCATTTCGGCATCGGCGGGATGTTTCGCGAGCGCTTCGCGGGCCACGCGCTCCATGAGGTCCCATGCGCGCATCTCGCGGCAGGCGATGGCAAACTGCAACGGCAAGTCGGGATGAATCGCGGGATCGAGCGACCAGGCACGGGCGAGCGCAGCGTGACGCTCGGCCGAAGACTCCGGGTTCGCGATTGCCGCAAGGGTTTGCGTGAGCCACCACGGCGCGCGGGCGTCGTCCGGGAAACGATGTCCGTACGCGCGCAGCATGTGCGCGGCAGCCGGATGCGCCGCGCAGCGATTGCTCAACCACACGATCCATTCGATGCTCGCTTCGCGGGGCTGCACGAGGACGGCCTGCTCGCTATAACGCGTCGCCGCGTCGGTATCGCCGAGCGCATCGGCGAAGAGCGCGAGCCGCGCGAAACGCGCACCCGGGTTCCCATCCGGCGCACTCATCGTGGCGAGATGCCACGCGCTTTCGAAATCGCCGGCGCTTGCGCACAGTTCGGCGTGACCAGCCGCTGGCACGCCATCCACCGCAAGCGTGGGCGCGCATTGCAGCGCTGCGTCGAAACCCTGCTGCCGCAAGGTCGACCATACGATGAAGACAGATTCGGACACTGACGCAAACACTGGCTCTGACATGGGAAGACTGCTCGGCGCAACAGATTGACGTGTCGCAGAACACGGTCGAATCCGACCGCCTCTGCCCGCGGACGCCCGACGGCGCGGGCAGACGGCAGATTACGACGCCACGGCTTCACGCCATCTCACAAACGATTCTGAAAGCGCCGGTGCTCAACGGCATGCGTCGTTATCCATACTGTTTCGCGCGGCCCGCGTCCTGCGGGTCGTGTCATTTGAACCGGAACAGGTCCGCAAACAGGGAGAAGAGATTGACCATCAACACAAAACACACGTCCGACCGCATTGCCCATCTTGCCGCCGTCGTGCTGGCAACGCACGGCGCGTCGCATCAGGAAAAAGAACTGGCCGGTTCGGCGCTCGCGCAGCATCACACGGCGAAGCAGTCGAGCGTCGCGATGGGACGGCTCGCGGCACACGTACTCGACGACAGGCACGCGACCGAAGCCGCGAAGGAACTGGCCGGGTCCGTCCTCGCGCAGGTTCGCCGGCTGATTTAGATCAGGCGGCCGGTGTGCCGCCACGCAAGGCAAAAAAAAACGCTGCCCGAAAAACGGCAGCGTTTTTTTCACCATGACACATCACACGAAAGCCGGGGCACGCAGCCCCGTTTTCACGCGCTGCGAGCCAGCAGCAGCGCGTTGGTCCGCTTCACGAAACTCGCCGGATCTTCCAGCGCGCCGCCTTCCGCGAGCAGCGCCTGATCGAACAGCAGATGGCACCAGTCGTCGAAATTCGCGCTGTCGGTGTGCAGGTTCTTCACGAGCGCGTGCTCCGGGTTCACTTCCAGGATCGGATGCGACGCCGGCGCCTGCTGCCCCGCCGCCTTCAACATGCGCTGCAGGTAGCCGCTCATGTCGCCTTCGTCGGCCACGAGGCACGACGGCGAATCGGTCAGCCGGAACGTCAGGCGCACGTCCTTCGCCTTGTCCTTCAGCGCTTCTTTCATGCGTTCGACGAGCGGCTTCAGTTCTTCACCGACCTTTTCCTGCGCCTCTTTTTCCGCGTCGTTCAGCGCGCCGAGATCGAGGTCGCCCCGCGCGACGCTTGCGAGCGGCTTGCCGTCGAATTCGTTCAGGAACGACAGCATCCATTCGTCGACGCGGTCCGTCAGCAGCAGCACTTCGACGCCCTTCTTGCGGAACACCTCGAGATGCGGGCTGTGCGTCGCGGCCTGGAACGTGTCGGCGGTGACGTAGTAAATCTTCGACTGTTCCGGCTTCATGCGCGAAACGTAATCAGCCAGCGAAACCGTCTGTTCCGGCGAATCCGTTTGCGTCGACGCGAAGCGGATCAGCTTCGCGATGCGTTCCTTGTTCGCGAAGTCCTCGCCGACGCCTTCCTTCAGCACCTGACCGAATTCCGTCCAGAACGTCGTGTACTTTGCCTTGACTGCTTCGTCTTCCGAATTCGCCAGTTCCTCGAGCATCGACAGCGCGCGCTTCGTCACGCCTTCGCGGATCGCCTTCACGTCGCGGCTTTCCTGCAGGATTTCGCGCGACACGTTCAGCGGCAGATCCGCCGAATCGACCACGCCCTTCACGAAGCGCAGATACGACGGCAGCAGCTGTTCGGCGTCATCCATGATGAATACGCGCTTCACGTACAGCTTCAACCCGCCGCGATGATCGCGGTTCCACATGTCGAACGGCGCGTGCGCCGGCACGTACAGCAGCTGCGTGTATTCGCTGCGGCCTTCGACGCGGTTGTGCGTCCACGTCAGCGGATCCTGATGGTCGTGCGAGAGATGCTGGTAGAACTGCGTGTACTGTTCGTCGGTGATGTCGCTCTTCGAACGGGTCCACAGCGCGCTTGCCTGGTTGACGGTCTCGTCTTCATCCTTCGTGACCATCCCGCTCTTTTCCGCGTCCCACTCTTCCTTTTGCATCAGGATCGGCAGCGCGACGTGATCCGAATACTTCTGGATGATCGACTTGAGCTTGTAGGTGGAGAGCAGTTCGTCCTCGTCGGCGCGCAGATGCAGCGTGATCGTCGTGCCGCGTGCCGCGCGCCCGATCGAATCCACCGAGAAATCGCCCTCGCCCGCGCTTTCCCAGCGCACACCTTCGCTGGCGGGCAGGCCGGCGCGACGCGTCTCGACCGTGATGCGGTCGGCGACGATAAAGCCCGAGTAGAAACCCACGCCGAACTGGCCGATCAGCGCCGCGTCTTTCTGCTGGTCGCCCGAGAGCTTGCCGAAGAATTCCTTCGTGCCGGAGCGCGCGATCGTGCCGAGGTTCGCGACGGCTTCGTCGCGACTCATGCCGATGCCGTTGTCGTCGATGCTGATGGTGCGCGCGGTCTTGTCGTACGACACGCGGATGCGCAGGTTCGGATCGTTTTCGTACAGCGCGCTGTTTTCGATGGCCTCGAAGCGCAGCTTGTCGGCGGCATCCGACGCGTTCGAAATCAGTTCGCGAAGAAAGATTTCCTTGTTGCTGTACAGCGAATGAATCATCAGATGCAGAAGCTGTTTCACTTCTGCCTGAAAGCTCATGGTTTCTTGTGCCATGGTCGGATGTCCTCTCTGTTGCTGGATGGTTCAAAACAGGTGTGTTCCGCGCGTTCCGCACGGGTCGCGCGACGTCGCGATGCGCTTCGGGCGCATGCGCGGCGCGCGCGTGCGGTGCATCAGCGCAAAACGCGAATTGCCGGCGTAAATGGGGTCGCCCGCGCCCGTTTCAAGAGGCGCGGCGCGCGACGCTGTCCAGATAGCGGCACAGAAACACCGACAGCGCCGGATCGCCACAGTTCGCGATGTTAAAGCGCATCCACGTGGCGGGCGACTGGTTCGGCGAGAACAGGCTGCCGGGCGTCAGCAGGAAACCTTCCTCGTGGCCGGCGGCGGCGAACACGTCGGCGTCGACGCCCGTGTCGGCCCACAGGAACATGCCCGCGCCCGGCGCGAAGAATATCTTCATGCCGGCTTTTTCGAGCATGCGCACGGCCTTGTCGCGCACGCCGTCGAGCCGCGCGCGCAGCCGCTCGACGTGCCGCCGGTAGTGGCCTTCGGTCAGGATCTTGTAGAGCACGCGCTCGTTCAACTCGGGGCTCGTCATGCCGACCAGCATTTTCTGGTCGGTGATCGCGTTCGCCACCTCCGGCGCGCACGCGATGAAACCGACGCGCAGGTTCGCCGCCAGCGTCTTCGAAAAGCTGCCGAGGTAAATCACGCGCTTGAGCTGGTCGAGGCTCGCGACGCGCGTCGCCGCGTAGCCGGACGGGCACAGATCGCCATAGATATCGTCCTCGACGACGATGAAGTCGTGTTCCTCGGCAAGCCGCAGGATGCGAAACGCCTGCGCGGCGGTGAGCGATGTGCCGGTCGGATTTTGCAGCACGGAGTTGATGACGAGCATTTTCGGGTGCCACGTCTGGATCAGCTGTTCCAGAGCGTCGAGATCGGGACCGTCGGGCGTGTACGGCATGCCGACGAGCCGCGCGCCCTGCGACGCGAAGCGCCCGAACATCTGGAACCACGCTGGATCGCCGACGATCACCGCGTCGCCCGGCTGGACGTAAATGCGTGAGATCAGATCGATGGCCTGCGTGATGCCGGACACCATCACGATCTGCTCCGGCGAGGCGCCGATTTCCAGCTCCTCCAGCCGCGTCTGCAACTGCTGGCGCAGCGGCAGAAAACCCTGCGGCGTGCCGAAGCCGAGCATCTGCGCGCCGCTTTGCCGCCCGAGCGTGCGCAACGCGCCCGTGATCAGGTCGCCGTCGAGCCAGCGGCCCGGCAGATAACCGAGACCGGGGCCTTTCTCCGGACGCGTCGACGAATGCAGCATGTTGCGCAACAGCCAGACGACGTCGATCGTGCCCGGCGCCGGCGCCGCCTCGGTGAGCGCGCGGCGCTCGCCCGGCAACGGGCCGACGGCGCGCTCGCGTACGTAGAAACCCGAACCGCGCCGCGAATCGAGGTATCCCTGTGCGACGAGCCGTTCGTACGCCTCGACCACCGTGAAGCGCGACACGCCTTTTTCGAGCGCGAGCGTGCGGATCGACGGCATGCGCATGCCGGGCCGGAACACGCGTTCCTCGATGCGGCGGCGCGCCCATTGCACCAGCTGGTCGACGAGCGTCAGCGACGACGCGTCATGGGGCGCGGGAATCAGGTCGAGCGGGACGGACATGGTGGGGCTCCAACTGTACCGAACAGTATCGAACCGATTGTACCGTTACTGTGCCGGTCGCAGGCGCTACATTGGGCTCTATGCTGCGCGCAGCGGCGTGCGCACGTGTGTTCGTATTTTCCATCTGCCCGGCATCCGGCTGATCGCGGCCATGCCGCGCATCGCATAGCCCGCCGGTCAGGTGAACGGTTATGCTGGCAACCCGGGTCGCATGACCTTTCGCGTCGTCCGATGGTGCGTGGCGATGCGCCCGCCCTTCGCTGAAAACCGTCTTTTATCGTGTGCCCATGACCGTCCAGAAGCTGCATCTCGATCACCTCGTTGTCACCGCCCGCACGCTCGACGAAGGCACGCAGTACGTCGCCGACACACTCGGCGTCACGCCGGCCGGCGGTGGTGCGCATCCGCTGATGCGCACGCACAACCGGCTGCTGAACCTGTGGGGCGGCGTCTATCTGGAAGTGATCGCGATCGATCCGCAAGCCGATGCCCTTCCCGCTGAACCTGGCATTGCGCCGCGTCCGCGTCTTTTCGCGCTCGACGCGCCCGCGACACACGCAAGGCTCGAAAGCGGACCGTACCTGTCGCACTGGGTCGCGCGCGTCGAGCGCCCTAAAAACCTGCCGCGCTGGCGCGAGCAGTATCCGGAGCGGATCGCGCCGGTCGTGCCGATGTCGCGCGGCGACTTCACGTGGGGCCTCACCGTGCCGGACGACGGCGCGTTTCCCGCGTGGCAGGGTGCGGGCGACGGCATCGCGCCTTCGCTGATCCAGTGGGATACGGCGCTGCATCCTTCGGCGGTGTTGCCGGAGCCGGAAGTCGCGCTGAAGTCGCTAAAGGGTTTCCACCCACAAGCCGACGTGATCCGCACGCAACTGGAGTGGCTCGGTGCGGCGCATCTGATCGTGCTCGACACCACGCCGGGTAGTGCGGGCCTCGTCGCCGAATTCGACACGCCCGCCGGGCTTCGCACGCTCAAGTAGCGTGCGTCATCGCCCACGAACTGAAGCTGGATCAAGAGAGTAAAGAGAGACCCCCGCAATGAAACCGCGCGAATCCCAAGGCATGATGCTTGGCCTCATCGGCGTCATGATCTTCAGCCTGACGCTGCCAATGACACGCATCGTCGTGCAGGAATTTCATCCGCTGCTCAACGGCCTCGGCCGCGCGCTCGCCGCCGCGGTGCCTGCCGCAGCGCTACTCGCATGGCGCCGCGAGCGCCGGCCGAGCTGGCCGCAGGTCAAGAGCCTCGCCGTGGTGTCGCTTGGCGTGATCATCGCGTTTCCGGTGTTTTCCGCGTGGGCGATGAAGACCGTGCCGGCTTCGCATGGCGCGGTCGTCAACGGCCTGCAACCGCTGTGCGTCGCGCTGTACGCCGCGTGGCTCTCGCACGAACGGCCTTCGAAGGCGTTCTGGGCGAGCGCGCTTGCCGGCAGCGCGATCGTCGTCGCGTTCGCGCTGCAATCGGGCGGCGGCTCGCTGCAGGCGGGCGACCTGCTGATGCTCGTCGCGGTCGGCATCGGCGCGCTCGGTTACGCGGAAGGCGCCCGGCTCGCGCGGCAGATCGGCGGCTGGCAGGTGATCTGCTGGGCGCTGGTGCTCTCGGCACCGTTCCTCGTGATTCCGGTCGGCTGGCTCGGCTGGGAACATCACGTGCAGCATCCCGGCCCCGTCGCGCTGAAGACGTGGCTCGCGTTCGGCTACGTCACGATCTTCTCGCAGTTCATCGGCTTTTTCGCGTGGTACGCAGGGCTCGCGATGGGCGGCACGGCGCGCGTGGGCCAGGTGCAGCTGCTGCAGATCTTCTTCACGATGGCGTTTTCCGCGATCTTTTTCGGCGAGCACGTCGCGGCTTCCACCTGGCTTTTCGCGGCCGCCGTGATCGCCACCGTCATGCTCGGCCGCAAGGCGACCGTGCGCACCGTACACGTACCCGCGCGCGCGGCCTGACAAAGACGCGCGATAATCACGCATTCGACCGACCCCTTTCAGCTTCAGCACCACACCAGCAATCGAGGAGACCATGGACCAAAGCGACCTTCAAGCCCCGACGTGGCAACTGTCCGAACGCGCGCGCAAGCTCACCAGCTCGGCGATTCGCGAGATCCTGAAGGTCACCGAACGGCCCGAAGTCATTTCGTTCGCGGGCGGGCTGCCTTCGCCAGCGACCTTCCCGGCCGAACGGATGCGCGAAGCGTCCGACTGGATCCTGCGCCACGACCCGGCGGCCGCGCTCCAGTACAGCGCGACCGAGGGCTATCTGCCGCTGCGCGAATGGATCGCCGCACGCTACTCGGCAAACGGCGCGGCAAAAGGCGCGGCGAACGGCGCCGCGATCCGCGCGTCGCAGGTGCTGATCACGACGGGTTCGCAGCAGGCGCTCGACCTGCTCGGCAAGGTGCTGATCTGCAAGGACAGCCCGGTGCTCGTCGAAACGCCGACGTATCTCGGCGCGCTGCAGTCGTTCTCGATGTACGAGCCGCACTACGTGCAGGTGCCGACCGATGAGAACGGCCTGATCCCCGAAGCGCTCACGCCAGACCTGACGGCGGGCGCGCGCCTGCTGTACGCGCAACCGAATTTCCAGAATCCGACGGGTCGCCGTCTGCCGCTCGAGCGCCGCCGCGCGCTCGCCGCGTTCGCGAAGACCGCGCCGTTCCCGGTCATCGAAGATGATCCATACGGCGCGCTCGATTACGCGGGCGAACCGCTGCCAACGATGCTCTCGATGTCGCCCGATCACATCGTTCATCTGGGCTCGTTCTCGAAGGTGCTCGCGCCGGGTCTACGGATCGGCTACATCATCGCGCCCGAGGAACTGCACTTCAAGCTGGTGCAGGCCAAACAGGCCACCGATCTGCACACGCCGAGCTTCACGCAGCGCATCGTGCACGAGGTCGTGAAAGACGGCTTTCTCGACACGCACGTGCCGACGATCCGCGCGCTCTATCGCGACCAGTGCGCCGCGATGCTGGCTTCGCTCGAACGCTACATGCCCGAAGGCGTGAGCTGGAACCGTCCGGAAGGCGGCATGTTCGTGTGGGTCACGCTGCCCGCGCAGATGAACAGCATGAAGCTGCTCGAGGAAGCGGTCGCGCAGAACGTCGCGTTCGTGCCGGGCGGCCCGTTCTTCGCGAACGAGGCGCAACACAACACGCTGCGCCTGTCGTTCGTGACCGTGTCGCCGACGAAGATCGACGAAGGCGTCGCGAAGCTCGCCGCATTGATCCGCGCGCGAATCTGATTACCCATCCATTTCACCGATTTCATCCAGAGATAAAGGACACGTCATGGCTCAAGCAAATGTGTATGACCGGCTGAAGGAACTCGGCATCGAACTGCCGACCGCGGGCGCACCCGCCGCCGCTTACGTGATGAGCGCGCAGGCCGGGAACACGGTGTATCTGTCCGGTCACATCGCGAAGAAGGACGGCAAGCCGTGGGTCGGCAAGCTCGGCGACACGCTGACGACCGAAGAAGGCAAGGTCGCCGCGCGTTCGATCGCGATCGACCTGCTCGCCACCCTGCATGCGCACGTCGGCGACCTGAACCGCGTGACGCGCATCGTCAAGCTGATGAGCCTCGTCAATTCGACGCTCACGTTCACCGAACAGCATCTGGTGACGAACGGCGCATCGGAACTCGTCGCCGACGTATTTGGCGAGCGCGGCAAGCACGCACGCTCGGCGTTTGGCGTCGCGCAGATTCCGCTTGGCGCATGCGTCGAGATCGAACTGATCGCTGAAGTGCAGTAGCGCTTTTTGAATGGCGCGATCAAGTCACGGCTCTAAAATATGAAGAATCGCGTTGACTCAATTCCGGCATCGGGAACGGGCGAAACTTATGCTTAGTCGCTTCAAGCAGGTCGATGTGTTTACCCGTGTCCCGTTCAAGGGCAATCCGCTCGCGGTAATCCTGGAAGGCGACGGCCTGGCCGCCGACCAGATGCAAACCATCGCACGCTGGACGAATCTGTCCGAAACCACCTTTGTGCTGAAGCCGACCGACCCGGCCGCCGATTACCGGGTGCGTATCTTCACGACGGGCGGCGAGCTTCCGTTCGCGGGTCACCCCACGCTCGGCACCGCGCATGCGTTGCTCGAAAGCGGCTATACGCCGAAAGAGCCAGGCCGGCTTGTGCAGGAATGTGGCGTTGGCCTTGTCGAACTGGCCCAGCAGGACGCGCACGTCTGGGCGTTCGCCGCGCCGCCGGCTCGCGTCACGCCCCTTCCCGAAACGCAGTACGCCGCGCTGCGGGCGGCCCTGAAAACCGATGCAATCGATTTCAGCGCGCCACCCTGCGCGATCGACAACGGTGCGGCGTGGCTCGTCGTGCGCCTGCAGTCCGCTCACGCCTGCCTCGCGCTGACACCGGATGCACAGCAACTCGCCGACATCGTCCATGCCGCCGATACACACGGCATCGCCGTCTACGCACCGCATGCCGCCGGGGACCCCGCCACGTTCGAAGTCCGCTGCCTGATGGCAGGCGGCGCGTTCGGCGTCGGCGAAGACCCGGTGACGGGCAGCGCGAACGCCGCGCTGGCGGGCCTGCTGACGCAGCAGAATCGCCGGCCGGGCACCGGATACACCGCGCGCCAGGGCACCGCGATCGGCCGCGACGGCCGCATCGTCGTGACCTACGACGACGCCACCGGCAAGACGTGGATCGGCGGCTCATCCGTCACGGTGGTCGACGGGACGTTCCTGCTGCCCTGAGCCGCAGGTACACGCGCTTCCCTGCCAGCGCAATGCGTACTGGATAAACCAGCGACGTTGTTCTACGCAACCCCTACGCAGCGAACATCATCTAAAGCCTTCGTTACGACGAAACCCGTGCAGCGTGGGCTATCGACTGACCCGACTGACCCGGCCGCAACGCAGGCGAGCCGCGTCGGGCTGCTCGCGTCGCGTGCCTGGTCAGGCGAGCGTATACCCGATGCGCGGACGCTTCCTTAACCCTTCCTTAATCTTTTGGCATTCAGTAATATCGAAAGGTCCAGGTGACCACAGGACGCCGGCACGACGCCGCGTCCTCCTACCCCCGCGCACCCGGTACCGTTCATCATGCAACCAACTTCGAACCTCGGGCATTCGTCGTACCCGGAGCCGCTGCGGCAAGGCACACGCCCCTGGTCAGCACGATGAGTCATTTCCGCGTTTCCACGACACGCGACGGAAGACTCCGCGATCCCGCGGTATCGCGCCGCCGTGCGCTGCTCGCCATTCCCGCACTCGGCGTACTGGTATTGATCCTGCTGTGGGTCGTCATCTTCGCGCGCCTGTCGGTCGAGAAGGAGACGACGTATCGGGAAGCGATGGCATCGTCGGCGATCCTGTCGGCGGCGCTTGAACAACACACGGTCAAGGCCATCCACCAGGTCGACCAGATCACGCGCTTCGTCAAATACGAATTCGAGAAGGCGCCGGATCACTTCGACCTGTCGGGCACGGTCGAGAAAGGCGTCGTGCAGAGCGAGACGCTCGTGCAGGTTTCGCTGATCGACGAGCACGGCAAGCTGATCGCGAACACCGCCGATCCCAATCCGAAACCCATCGACCTCTCGGACCGCGAGCACTTCAAGGTACACGAACACGAGAACGACGACGCGCTCTACATCAGCAAACCGGTACTCGGGCGCCTGTCCGGGCACTGGACGTTGCAGATGACGCGCCGCCTGAATCATCCCGACGGCTCGTTCGCGGGTGTCGTGGTGGTGTCCGAGGACCCGAGCTACTTCACGAGCGACTTCTACAACAACGCAGCGATCGGCCGCGACGGCGTGATCGCCGTCATCTCCGATTCGGGCACGGTGCTCGCGCGCAGCACCGGCAGCGCCGAGCGTGCGGACGGCACGTTCTCGGCGAGCGGCACGTACCCGACGTCGGAACACGTGTCGGGCACCTACGTCGATCCGATCGACCAGGTGACGCGCATCGTGTCGTACCGTCATATCGACGGCTATCCGCTCGGCGTGATCGTCGGCCTCTCGCACGCGGAAGAATTCGCCGACTACAACCATACGCGCAACGTCTATCTGCTGATGGCCGGTTTTATCTCGCTCGCGATGCTGAGCTTCTTCGCCGTCGCCACGGGGCTGATCGGCAAGCTGCTCGGACGCGAACGCGAGATGACGCACCTCGTCGAATACGATCTGCTGACCGGCCTGCGCAACCGCTACGCCACGCTGCAGAGCCTGCGGCACGACGTTGCGTTACCGGTGAACGTCGGCCGCCTCGCGATCCTGTTCATCGACCTCGACAACTTCAAGACCGTCAACGACACACTCGGCCACAACGCCGGCGACATCGTGCTGCAGATGACCGCGTCGCGGCTCGCGGATGCCGTCTCCGATCTGGGCTCGCTGAGCCGCATCGGCGGCGACGAATTTGTCGTGATCGTCAAAGGCGAGAACGTCGAAAAGCGCGCCGTCGACCTCGCCGAGCTAACGGCCGACGTCTTCGCGAGGCCGTTCGAAGTGCGCGGCAGCGCGTTCGTGCTGCACGCGAGCATTGGCATCGCGCTGTACTCGGTCGCCAACGAAAGCGAAATCGACCTGCTGAAAAAAGCCGACCTCGCGATGTACAGCGCGAAGGATGCCGGCAAGAACTGCTACCAGTTCTATTCGCCGCAGCTCTCGCACCGCGCGGACCATCTGATGAAGTGGGAGCAGCAGCTGCGCGTCGCGCTGAACGAGGGGCAACTGTTCCTCGCGTACCAGCCGAAGGTCGACCTCATGCGCCGCTGCATCACCGGCTTCGAGGCGCTGGTGCGCTGGAATCATCCGCAGCACGGCCTGATTCCGGCCAACGAGTTCATCCCGGTCGCCGAGTCGACCGGCCTGATCGTGCCGATCGGCGACTTCGTGATCGAGACCGCCTGCCGGCAGCTGGCGCTGTGGCAGCAGCAGGGCTACGACCCGCTTTCGCTCGCGGTCAACATCTCCGCCGTGCAGTTCTGGCGCGGCGACCTGTACCAGACGATCTCGCGCGCCATCGAGGAAACCGGCATTTCCGCGCGCCGCCTGGAACTCGAAATCACCGAGACGGCGATGATGGAATATCCCGATCTCGTCTCCGAAAAAATCTTCGCGCTAAAACGCCTGGGCGTGCGGATCGCGCTCGACGACTTCGGCACCGGCTATTCGTCGCTGTCGTACCTGAACCGCTTTTCGGTCGATACGCTGAAGGTGGACCGCTCGTTCGTGCAGGCCATTCCCGGCGATCGCAGCGTGTGCGTGATGGTGACGGCGATCGTCAATCTGGCGCGCTCGCTGGGCCTGACGGTGGTCGTCGAAGGTACGGAGACGGAAGAGCAGATCGCGTGGCTTGCGGCGCTCGGTCATATCGAGGCACAGGGTTTCCTGTTCTCGCGACCGGTGCCGTCGGATGGCATACCGGCGCTGCTCGACCGGTTCGGCGTCTGCGGCATGCCGGACCGCCGCGCGACGCAGGAACCCGATCTCGACAGCATGGGCGTTGCACCGAGCGCGAGCGGGTTGTCTGCGTGACTTGAAGTTCTATACGTTCAAGATGCGTTCATGGCGTGTGAACGCAGGTTGCGTGGATGCGCGAGCGCGATGCGGTTCCGCTGACTGACGCTTAAAACCCGCGCGACATCACGGCGACGCCGATCGTCACGACACCCAGCACCAGGTTGATCACCACCAGACGCCGCACCGTGCCGACCGCGCGCGCCCCATCCGGCCAGTTCTGCGCCTGCACCGCGCGACGGATGCGCGGGAACACGGCAAAACGGATGTGCCCGAAGAGCAGCATCATCACGATGCCGAGACCGGCCATCGCATGCAGCGTCCACGATGCGTGGCCGCCGCCGAACTGCATCAGCAGGAAGCCGCCCGTGATCAGGATGACGAGCACGGCGGCGCCGACCCAGTTGAAAAAGCGCGCGAAGACCGACTCCCACAGCGGCAGACGCAGCTGCGGCGAGAGATCGGCGAGTGCCGGCCGCAGACAGAAATGCGCGAACACCATGCCGCCGAC
The DNA here is from genome assembly GCF_900107685.1 of Paraburkholderia sartisoli. Taxonomy (GTDB): domain Bacteria; phylum Pseudomonadota; class Gammaproteobacteria; order Burkholderiales; family Burkholderiaceae; genus Paraburkholderia; species Paraburkholderia sartisoli. The sequence continues at coordinate 155,059 of NZ_FNRQ01000002.1, forward strand.
CCACACGGCCACACCGAGCAGATGCAGAAAGAGCGCGAGTTCAATGGCTTTGGTCATCGTTGTTTTCCCTTTTCCCTGTGCGGTGTGGAACTGTCGTGCTTCACTTGAAGCCTCCATTGAGCGCATTCGACCACGGCTCAACAGCGCAGTTCATCTTTATGTTTTATTTTGACGTTTGCCCGCAACGGTTTCATCGTCAGGCACGATGCTTCGATTCGCCTTACTGCATCTCTGGCGAGTGTAACGGCACTCGCGCGCTGCGCGGCTCCGACGCTGTTCCGAAGCTGCTCCGGCATGCGAACGACGAAGGGCACCGATGCGAGCCCTTCGTCCCTGCTCTGCCTTGTGACCGGATTGCCAGCGTCCGGGAAAGCCGCCCTAGCCCGCCAGCGCCGGCCTCAACGCCTGCACCTTCAGCTTCGTATCCGGCGCGCGACCCTTGCGTGCCCGCTTGCCCACGTGCGGCGCGAGCGCCGCGCCCGCCAGCGTTTCCTCTTGCTGCTTGCCGCCGCGCCCGGTGCCCTGCAGAACGACGCCCGCCTTGCCGATCGCCAGCGCCTGCGCGAGCGCTTCCTTGTCGTCGAGCGCCATCAGCGTGACGCCGCGTCCGCCGCCGGAAAGCGTCTTCATCTCGTCGAAGCTGAACACCAGCAAGCGCCCCGCACCCGACAGACACGCCACCTGTGCCGCATCCGGCAGCATCGGCATCGGCGCGAGCGGCGTCGCGCCTTCGTCGATCGTCATGAACGCCTTGCCGGCCTTCACGCGGCTCACCATGTCGCCCACCTTCGCGACGAAGCCAAAGCCGTTGCTCGAAGCAAGCAGCAACGCCTGATCCGTCGAAGCCGCGTAGTAATGCATCAGATACGTGCCCGATTCGAGCTCGATCAGCGACGTGACCGGCACGCCGTCGCCACGCCCACCCGGCAACGTCGCGACCGGGACGGAATAGACGCGCCCCTTGCTGCCCCACGCGATCAGCATGTCCGGCGTGCGGCACTGGAACGCCGCATACAGGCCGTCGCCGGCCTTGAACGTGAAGCCGGCCGGATCGAGTGCGTGGCCCTTGAGCGCACGCACCCAGCCCTTCTGCGACACCACCACCGTGACCGGTTCATCGACGACGCGCGCTTCGAACGTCGCGCGCTTTTCCTGCTGGATCAGCGTGCGGCGCGCGTCGCCGTACTGCTTCGCGTCGCCTTCGATTTCCTTGATGAGCAGACGTTTCATCGCCGGTTCGCTGCCGAGCAGTTCTTCGAGCTTCGCCTTCTCGTCGCGCAATTCGGACAGTTCCTTCTCGATCTTGATCTTCTCAAGCCGCGCCAGTTGACGCAGACGAATCTCAAGAATGTCTTCAGCCTGCCGATCCGACAGACCGAACGCTGAGATCAACGCGGACTTCGGTTCATCTGACTCGCGAATGATCCGGATGACTTCATCGATATTCAGGAAGACGATCATCCGCCCTTCGAGAATATGAATCCGGTCGTCGACCTTCATCAGGCGATGCTGCGTGCGGCGCGTGACGGTCGCGAACCGGAAACCGATCCACTCGCCAAGGATTTCGCTGATGCCCTTCTGGCGCGGCCGGCCGTCGGCCCCGACCATCACCAGATTCAGCGACGCGTTCGATTCCAGGCTCGTGTGCGCGAGCAGCGTGTTGACGAATTCGGTCTGGTCGATGCGGCTCGACTTCGGCTCGAACACGAGGCGCACCGGCGCGTCCTTGCCCGATTCGTCGCGCACGGCGTCGAGCAGCGCAAGCATCGTCTGCTTCGTCTGCAACTGTTCGGGCGTGAGCGTTTTCTTGCCGAGCTTGATCTTCGGGTTGGTCTGCTCCTCGATTTCCTCGAGCACCTTCTGGCCGGACGTGTTCGGCGGCAATTCGGTGAACACGACCTGCCACTGGCCGCGCGCCATCTCCTCGATCTTCCAGCGCGCGCGCACCTTCAGGCTGCCGCGGCCAGTTTCGTACGCGGCGGCAATTTCCGCCTCGCTGGAGATGATCTGGCCGCCGCCCGGAAAGTCGGGGCCCGGCACGAGCTGCATCACCTCGGCGTGCGAGAGCTTCGGGTTGCGGATCATCGCCACCGCCGCCGCCGCGACTTCGCGCAGGTTGTGCGACGGGATTTCCGTCGCGAGGCCCACCGCGATACCGGACGCGCCGTTCAGCAGCACGAACGGCAGGCGCGCCGGCAACAGTTTCGGCTCTTCGAACGAGCCGTCGTAGTTCGGCATGAAATCGACCGTGCCCTGGTTGATTTCATCGAGCAGCAGCTTTGCGATCGGCGTGAGACGCGCCTCGGTGTAGCGCATGGCCGCCGCGCCGTCGCCGTCGCGCGAACCGAAGTTGCCCTGGCCGTCGATCAGCGGATAGCGCATCGAAAAATCCTGCGCGAGCCGCACGAGCGCGTCATACGCCGACTGGTCGCCGTGCGGGTGATACTTGCCCAGCACGTCGCCGACGACGCGCGCCGACTTCACCGGCTTCGCGTTGTCGGCGAGGCCCATCTCGTTCATCGCGTACAGGATGCGGCGCTGCACGGGCTTCTGGCCGTCGCAGACGTCGGGTAGCGCGCGGCCCTTCACCACGCTCACCGCGTAGTCGAGATACGCGCGTTCCGCGTAGTTGCCGAGCGTCAGGAAATCGTCGGCCGGTACCGCTTCGGTGAAAAGATCGGGAGTGTTATCGTCCATCTGGATGTCGTGTCCGTTTTTTGCGTGAGGGCATGCGCTCGCGGGATGCCGGGGTGCCGGAATGCGTCAGCGCGCTCGCTCAGATATCCGCTTCGACTTCGTTGCCCTTCTCTTCGAGCCAGCTGCGGCGCGACGCCGCTTCGCCCTTGCCCATCAGCATCGTCATGCGTGCGACGGTCGCGTCGAAATCGAGCGCGCCGAGCGCGACCGGCGAAAGACGCCGCGTGTCCGGGTTCATCGTGGTGTCCCACAGCTGCTCGGCGCTCATTTCGCCGAGGCCCTTGAAGCGGCTGATCGTCCACTGCGACTCACGCACGCCGTCCTTGCGCAGCTTGTCCAGAATCGCTTCGAGTTCGCCTTCGTCGAGCGCGTACAGCTTCTGCGCCGGCTTCTTGCCGCGCGCGGGCGCATCGACACGAAAGAGCGGCGGACGCGCCACGCACACATGGCCGCGCTCGATCAGCTGCGGAAAATGCTTGAAGAAGAGCGTGAGCAGCAGCACCTGGATGTGCGCGCCGTCGACGTCCGCGTCCGACAGGATGCAGATCTTGCCGTAGCGCAGGTTCGACAGATCGACCTTGTCGTCGGGGCCATGCGGATCGACGCCGATCGCCACCGAAATGTCGTGTACTTCGTTATTGGCGAAGAGCCGGTCGCGTTCGGTCTCCCACGTGTTCAGCACCTTGCCGCGCAGCGGCAGAATGGCCTGATACTCCTTGTCGCGGCCCATCTTGGCCGAACCGCCGGCCGAATCGCCCTCGACGAGGAACAGTTCGTTGCGGCCGATTTCCGTCGATTCGCAATCGGTCAGCTTGCCAGGCAGCACCGCCACGCCCGAACTCTTGCGCTTCTCGACCTTCTGCCCGGCGCGGGTGCGCGCCTGCGCCTGCTTGATGACGAGGTCGGCGAGCTTCTTGCCGTGCTCGACGTGCTGGTTCAGCCACAGCTCGAGCGCCGGACGGGCGAACGACGACACCAGCTTCACGGCGTCGCGGCTGTTCAGCCGTTCCTTGATCTGACCTTGAAACTGCGGGTCCAGCACCTTAGCCGACAGCACGAACGACACGCGCGCGAACACGTCTTCGGCGAGCAGCTTCACGCCCTTCGGTTGCAGGTTGTGCAGTTCGACGAAGCTCTTCACCGCCTGGAAGAGCCCTTCGCGCAAGCCCGATTCGTGCGTGCCGCCCGCGGGTGTCGGAATCAGATTGACGTAGGACTCACGCGTGAGCGGGCCTTCCTCGCTCCACGCGACAACCCATGCGGCGCCCTCGCCTTCCGCGAAGGTTTCTTCGTTCGAGCGCGAGCTTTCCGCATAGCGCTCGCCTTCGAAGAGCGGAATCAGCAAATCGCTGCCCGCCATGCCTTCGAGCAGATAGCCGCGCAGACCGTCCTCATATTTCCAGCTTTGCTGCTCGCCGGTTTTCTCGTTGACGAGCGTGACTTCGACGCCCGGCAACAACACGGCTTTCGATCGCAGCAGACGCTGCAAGTCGCCGAACGGCAGGTTCGCCGAGTCGAAATATTTCGGATTGGCCCAGGCGCGCACACGCGTGCCGGATTTCTTGTCGCCGCGCTGGGCGGGACGCACTTCGAGCGGCTTGACGACGTCGCCGTCGGCAAAGCCGAGTTCGGCGATCTTGCCGTCGCGCCAGACGGTGACGTCGAGGCGCGTGGACAGCGCGTTCGTGACCGACACGCCGACGCCGTGCAGGCCGCCCGAGAACGTGTAGGCGCCGCCGGACGCCTTGTCGAACTTGCCGCCCGCGTGCAGGCGCGTGAACACGATTTCGACGACCGGCACGCCTTCTTCGGGGTGCATGCCGAACGGAATGCCGCGCGCGTCGTCTTCGACGGATACGGACTGGTCGGCGTGCAGCGTGACGGTGATCTGGCGACCGTAGCCGCCGAGCGCTTCGTCGGCGGCGTTGTCGATGACTTCCTGAATGATGTGCAGCGGATTTTCGGTGCGCGTGTACATGCCGGGCCGTTGCTTGACCGGCTCCAGGCCCTTCAGCACCTTGATCGACGCTTCGCTATACGCGGCGTTTGGCTTTTTCGTAGACATGGCTTGCTGTGGTCCGTCGGTTCATCGTTGTCCACAGGTCCTGTGGACATCTGCGTGGACAAACCGTTGAGTATTCAAAAAAAGCGAGACGAAACAACGGGGTGAATCAATGTGCCTGCCGTTGAGGCAGTGCGTCTCAGTGCCTCTTATTGCCTCTATCAACTGCTCGTGTCGCGACATCGGGTTGCGAGCTGCGTGCATCGACCGCCCGGCAGTATCGCCGCAGATGCGTTCGCGGGGTATTTTACTGATTTCAATACGCGCGGCAATTTGCTGATGCAGACGTTAGCCGTCTGGCCAGGTGCAGACATCGCGCCTGGCCCGCGGCGCGCCGCTCACGCCCGACAACACGCCTTTGCGCTGCCCGCGAGCTAAAACCAGGCTATCGCACGCCCGACGCGACTGAGCACACAAGACCAGGCGACTTACTTGCGCTTCGCCTCCAGCGCTTCCCAACGCTCGAGCGCCATCAGCAGTTCATCGTCGATTGCCGCATAGCGCCCGGTCAGGCGCGTGCCTTCCTGCGCGTCCTTCGCGAAGATCGAACCGTCTTCGAGTTGCTCGCCGATCGTCTTCTGCTCCGCCTCGAGCGCGGCGATCTGCTGCGGCAACGACTCCAGTTCGCGCTGCTCCTTGAACGACAGCTTGACCGTGCGCTGCGCGTTGCGCCCCGTGGCGCTGTCCTTAGGCGCTGCGTCTTTCAGCGGTTCTTTCTGCGCGTCGCTCTGCGCGAGTTGCTGCGAGCGCCCGCGCTGCACCTGCCAGTCTGTAAAGCCGCCGACGTATTCCCGCCACCGGCCCTCGCCTTCCGATGCGATCACCGACGTCGCGACGTTATCGAGGAACGCCCGGTCGTGGCTGACGAGCAGAACCGTGCCGTCGTAGTCGGTCAACAGCTCTTCGAGCAGTTCGAGCGTGGGGATGTCGAGGTCGTTGGTTGGCTCGTCGAGCACCAGCACGTTTGCCGGCCGCGCGAAGAGACGCGCCAGCAGCAGGCGGTTGCGCTCGCCGCCCGACAGCGACTTTACCGGCGAGCGGGCGCGCTCGGGCGCGAACAGGAAGTCGCCGAGATAGCTCATCACGTGCTTCTTCGTGCCGTTGACTTCCACCCACTCGCTGCCCGGGCTGATCGTGTCGCCAAGGCTTTTCTCCAGGTCGAGCTGCGCGCGCATCTGGTCGAAATACGCGACCTGCAGATTCGTGCCGATGCGCACCTTGCCTTCGTCCGGCGTCAGTTCGCCGAGAATCAGCTTCAGCAGCGTGGTCTTGCCCGCGCCGTTCGGCCCGATGAAACCAATCTTGTCGCCACGCATGACAGTGGCCGAAAAACGGTCGACCACCGTGCGCGAGCCGTAGCGCTTCGTCACGTCGGTCAGTTCGGCGACGATCTTGCCCGACTTCTCACCTTGCCCCACGTCGAGCTTGACGTTGCCGAGCGCATTCCGGCGCTCGGCGCGCTCGTTGCGCATCTGCACGAGCCGCGCGATGCGCCCGACGCTGCGGGTGCGCCGCGCCTCGACACCCTTGCGGATCCACACTTCTTCCTGGGCGAGCAGCTTGTCGGCCTTTTCGTTTTCGATGCGCTCGACTTCCAGCTGCTGCGCCTTGCGCGTCTGGTACGCCGAAAAGTTACCCGGATACGACAGCAGACGCCCGCGATCGAGTTCGACGATGCGCGTGGCGACACGATCGAGAAACGCGCGATCGTGGGTGATGAAGAACAACCCGGCACGCTGCGAAACCAGGAGTTCCTCGAGCCAGCGGATACCGTCGAAGTCGAGGTGATTGGTCGGCTCGTCGAGCAGCAGGATGTCGGGCTGCACAACCAGCGCACGCGCGAGCGCCACGCGTTTTTGCATGCCGCCCGACAGCGCGCCCACGCGCGCCTCGCCGTCGAGCCCGATCTGCGCAAGCGTCGTGGACACGCGCGTGCGCCAGCTCCAGGCATCGGTCGTATCGAGCGAGGACTGCAGCGTGTTCATGCGTGCGAGCAGCGCGTCGTGCTGCTCGCCTTCCGGCGTTTCCGCGAGCGCATGGGCGACGGCGTCGTATTCGTCGAGCAACGCGCGCGCATCGACCAGGCCGGCCGCGACGGCGTCGAACACCGACATGTCGCTGTCGAACTCGGGTTCCTGCGGCACATAGACCGTGGTGAGACTTTGCTGACGCGTGACGAGGCCGTCATCGGGTTTCGTGAGATCGGCAACGATCTTGAGCAGCGACGACTTGCCCGCGCCGTTGCGGCCAATCAGCCCGACGCGCTCCCCCGCTTCGAGAGAGAAATCGGCGTGATCGAGCAACGCGACGTGACCGAACGCCAGTTGCGCTCCGGTAATGGTGTAAAGCGACATGGGGAGAAGGAAGAAGACCGCAATGAATCGGAACCGCCCATTGTACCGGTCGCGCGATCGAACGCATCCCGGCCGGATGGCATAGCCCGTTTGGCCAGATTGAATTCGCCGGGCCGGTGCGCACAGAATGGCACGACTAACCCAGGCAAAGCGGCCGGCTTACAGCGGATGCGTGAACATCCGGGCGTACATGCGCGGGCCTGTGCCGGCACGCGAAATCGTGCCCTGCGACGCCCCTGTGCAGCGGGGCCTGGACGAATTCCGGTAAGATTGCGGCTCGCCGCGTCCTGACCGGAAAAGGGGCGGAACGCGCGGGCCATTGCATTGAACTGAAGAAAGAGTACGTCGTGAGCGAAGTCATTGAATACAAAAGCTGGGTCTGCCTGATTTGCGGCTGGATCTACAACGAGGAAGAAGGTCTGCCGGAAGAAGGCATCGCGGCGGGAACGCGTTTCGCCGAGATCCCGGAAGACTGGCGCTGCCCGCTGTGCGACGTGGGCAAGGCGGAATTCACCGTCGTCGAGTTCTGAAGCCGTCGCGGGCCGCGGGTTTTGCCCGCGCTCCGTGTTGTCGCGAGTCCACCGCCGCTTTCCCCCGTCAGTCGCGCATCGCCACCACCACGAGTTCCCGGCTGGCGGCATCCACAGGTTCGCGCGACCAGCCACCATACCAGGTCACCGAAACGAAGCCCGCGTCGCGGAGCGTACACGCCAGCGCGGCCTGGCTACGAAACCGCAATTCGCTTTCGGCGACGATCTCCTCGTCGTCGCGCTCGAACCGGTAGTGGGTGGCAAACCGTACACATTCATCCGTGACGTCGACAACCCGATGCCACACGTCGACCCGGCCGTACTTCTGCGATTCGACGCGCCGGCGTGACGCCTCCGGCGTCCACGGGCGCCAGGGTGCGCACGCTGGATTGCGGCTCTCGAAAGCAAGGCAGCCACCCGGTCGCAACGCGTCGTATGCAGCCGAAAGCGTCTGCCGCCAGCTTGCGTCGTCGATGAAAACCTGCGCGACGTGCCCTGTCATCACGGCAAGATCAGCATCGATTGAACGCGCCGCGTGCGCGTCGCCCTGGATCCACCTGACGCGCTCGCCGCCCGCGCGGCTGCGCGCGACCGCCAGCATCGCCGCTGACGGATCGATGCCGGTCACGTCGTGCCCCTGGCCCGCAAGCGCGCAGGCCAACAGGCCCGTTCCGCAGCCGATATCGAGCACCCGCGCGGCGTCGAGGGAGTGCGCGAGGTGGAGGTAGAACGCCGTGTCGGCGGCGGCGGGATTGAGCGCGTCGTACAGATCGACGAGGCGCGGGTCGCCATGGAGGTTCGGGGCGGTCATCGCTGGATGATAACGGCACGGCGCCATGCGTCGCGCAGGGCCATTCTCGTCGCGAGGCGCGTTTGCTATACTCTGGCCCCTGCGGCGCGATTCCTGCGCGCGTGGAGCGGGTCGTCCAGCGCGACGATTCTCCTTCACGCTGCACGAATCAACGCGGTTCCAGCTACGGTGGGTCACTTAGGAACGTAGCGATTGCGGAACACGCGGGTCATTCGCCTCGCCGCGTAGGGTTCCGTCTCCCTGTAGTTCAATGGATAGAACAAGTGCCTCCTAAGCGCTAGATACAGGTTCGATTCCTGTCAGGGGGACCAGTCCGATAAGGGTTTCATCTCACCCTGTGACACGCTTACTGTGTCACACCCGCTTCATCCTCCCGGTTCCAGGCACACAACTGCATCGCGATCGCGCCGCGGGACGAAACGCCGCCCGCCAAACGATCCACCGACAGATGACGGCTGCGCCAACCGCACCCACAGTAATCGATCATGCGCGACATCCATGACACCCGCGCGGAAAGTCTTCTGCGGCACATGTCCGGAGCATCGTAAAGCCCCCGTAACCTCCGGTCACAATTCCTTCCGAACTTCGATCGCCCGCTTCTCTCCCTATATAAAGAGAAGGAGCACATCATGATCAGACTCACATTAATGATCGGACTATTCGCCGCGCTGTCGGGGTGCGTCGCCTACCCCGCGGACTACGGATACGCCGCCCCAGGCTACGCTTATGGCCCCGACTATGTCCCTGCGTATGGCTATGGCAGCATCAACATATGGGGCGGCGGTGGCGGGGACTACCATCATGGCGACTATCACCATGGCGGCGGAGATCATGGCTACGGGCACGGTCATTGGGAAGGCGGCCGCGGCGGTGGACATGGTGGCGGCCATGGCGGTCACGGGCATTAAGCAGTCCCATGGCGAGCCAGGCGGAATCACCGCGCACCCTCCCCGCGCCGCGCCGCGCCGCTCCCCGTACCCGCCGAACTGGCGAACTAACCGCCCTCTGATCGCCGGATTGCGCGCGTTCACGTCCCGTTACGCTTCATCCATCGCGACATCCGGGCGCCGCCCGATCCAGGCAGGCAGAATACGCGACGAATACGACGGGGCCTTCCGATGGTTACCTTGATCGATCACGACATCGCACACATCGCACGCATCATGCGGCCGTCGCTGCATGGCAACGCCGGCGGCCCGATCCTGCCGACGTCGTACTGGCGCAACCGTCTGCACCATCTGCTCGACGCGTGGCACGTGACGAAAGCGCAGTTGCGTACCATCGACAGCCTGCTGCTCGAACTGGATCACTACGACCGCGGCCAGGAACGTCCGGCCACGAGCGAACCGGTCGTCTGCCCGGCACGCGTGGCGCCGGCTTCCCGCACGGGCGCGCACCAGCGCCGCCACGCCTGCGCGACATAACGCGCGAACGCGACCAGCAATGCCCTCGTGCCTGAAACGCACGCGGCTTCGGTGTCAAAATACGGGGCTACCGGCCGGAGGGCCATCGATTTCCCCCATCAGCAAGGAATCCCGTGGACACCAGTAAACAGATCGCCGCACTGACCGTTTCCGGCATGCAGACCGCCGGCGCGAGCCAGGCTACCGCCATCGCCCTTCACGTTCTGATCCGTCACCTGAAATCGCCCGAACTGCTCAGTGAACTCACGACGGCGTTCGAACAACATCAGGCGTTGATGCTGCAAAAACCGTGGCCGGAGCAGATGCTGGCTTCGTTCGAAGCGACACGCCGTTTCCTCGAAAGCGCCGCGCGCAGCGACAGCGGGCCCGAGGCGACCCGCACCGCGGGCTAAAACCGGATCGTCCACGCGGTGTTCGCGCCGCGTTCCCCGTTTTTCAGGCTCATGACCCATCCTTACAACATCGCGGTCGACGCCGTCCTGATGATCGTCGTTGTTCTCATCCCGGCGTGATCGCGCGGGTGATGAACTGAGTCGGCGATTCAACCCGCCGCATCGAAAAAAGGTGTCGAAGCGCCTTTTTCCTGGCCTGCCGGCGATGAAAAAAACCGCGTCGCCGCTCGCGAACCCTAAGGCATCGATTGCCGGTGCCGTTAACCGGTTATGGACCGCCCATCCTCCGCACGCACCGGCTCTTTTCAGGCCACGCTGATCGATCAGGACATCGCGCATATCGCGCGTGTCATGCGACCGGCGCTTCAGGGCGATCTCGGCGGCCCGATCCTGCCCGCCTCTTACTGGCGGCAACGTCTTCATACACTGCTCGACGCCGATTTCCTGACCAGCGGCCAGCTTCGCGCCATCGACAGCCTGCTGCTTCAACTCGAACACTTTCCGCTTCGTGACCACCCGCCGGTCACGCCTACCGCCGACGCCGCCAACGCGAACACCGCGACGCCCGGCGTGACCGGCTTCGTTCAGGGATAAGTCGCGAGCGTCACGCCCCAACCACTTCGGCCACACGACCGTATGCGCCACCCCACGGCGTGAAAGCCGCTGCGGTACACATCCACCCGCGAAGCTGCAACCGCCAGTTTTTTCGCCGTCGCCGGGCGATATATCAAAAAGGGACGTGTCCAGGTCATAATGTCCGCAAAAATCCCCAGCAAGGACCGATAGTGACTCAGGCCACGCTGCCAGCCCTGCTCGCGCAGGCTCGCGCCCGCTACACACAACGAGAGATCGCCGATCACGTCGGCAAGGACATCAAGACCGTCCGGCGCTGGGAAAAAGGCGAAACGCCCTGTCCGGCCATGCTCGGCCCGGCGCTGCGCCTGCTGCTCGCCACCGGAAACGCCAGTAGCGCCCGGCGCACCGGCACGCCCGCGCGCTTTTCCTTCATCGACCTGTTCGCCGGTATCGGCGGCATCCGCATGGGCTTCGAGGCAGAAGGCGGCGAATGCGTCTTCACGAGTGAGTGGAACGATTTTTCGAAGAAGACGTACCTCGAGAACCATGGCGCGGATCACACGTTCGTCGGCGACATCGTGTCGTTTCCCGCCGAGGACGTGCCCGCCCACGACATCCTGCTCGGCGGCTTTCCCTGCCAGCCGTTTTCGATTGCGGGCGTGAGCAAGAAAAACGCGCTCGGCCGGCCGCACGGTTTCGAGTGCGCGACACAGGGCACGCTCTTTTTCGACGTCGCGCGGATCATCGCGGCGAAGCGCCCCACTGCGTTCCTGCTCGAAAACGTGAAAAACCTGCTGTCGCACGACAAGGGACGCACGTTCGACGTGATCCTGCAGACGTTGCGCGACGAGCTCGGCTACGAGGTGCATTACCGCGTGATCGACGGCCAGCATTTCACGCCGCAACATCGTGAGCGGATCATCATCGTGGGCTTTCGCGGCAAGACGTCGTTTTCCTGGGACGACCTGCGTCTGCCGGAACAGGGGCCGCGGCTCGCGTCGATCCTGCATCGCACGGACGGCGGCGAGCCGCGCCTGCCGTGGGACGACGGGCGCTTCTTCGATCACGCGGCGCGATGCGTGCAACCGAAATACACGCTCACGCCGAAGCTGTGGGCCTATCTGCAGCAGTACGCCGACAAGCATCGCGCAGCCGGCAACGGCTTCGGTTTCGGCATGGCGTATCCGGACAGCGTCACGCGCACGCTGTCGGCGCGTTATCACAAGGACGGCTCCGAGATTCTCGTCCATCAGGGCGAAGGCCAGCGGCCACGACGCCTCACGCCGCGCGAATGCGCGCGCCTGATGGGCTTTCCCGACACGTTTCGCATTCCCGTCAGCGACACGCAGGCTTACCGGCAGTTCGGCAACAGCGTCGTGATGCCGGTCATGCGGGAAGCGGCGCGCATCATGACGCCGCATGTGGAAGCGCTGCTGTCCAGCAACGGCGAACCCGCCGCCACGCCGCCGCGGGACATCGCGCTCGTCGCCTGAGATGGTCGACGTCGTCGACGCCGCGACGCGAAGCCGGATGATGTCCGGCATTCGCGGACGCAACACGAAGCCCGAGCGCCTGATCCGCAGCCTGCTGCATCGACGCGGCTTTCGCTTCCGGATCGACGTGCGCGATCTGCCGGGCCGCCCCGACATCGTCCTGCCGCGTTATCGCGCGGTGGTGTTCGTGCATGGCTGCTTCTGGCACGGCCACGGCTGTCATCTCTTCAAATGGCCCCAGACGCGCCCCGAATTCTGGCGCGAGAAAATCGGCCGCAACCGCGCCAACGACGAGCGCGCCGTGGCGGCACTACGCGCGGCCGGCTGGCGCGTGGCGATCGTGTGGGAATGCGCATTGCGTGGAGCGAACCGGGACGTCGAAGGCGTGATCCAGCAACTCGCCGACTGGCTGAAGGACGAGCGCGGCGCGGATCAATCCACCGCGACCACCGCGGGCAGCGGCGATCACGACACGCTTGAACTGAGCCTTTGAACCGGCGCCCGGGCGCACCCCGATGGGCGCTGATGGTCGCCGCGCAGCGCTTTGCGGCACAGCCACAACGACCCGCGGTGCTACACTCGATCAGCGCATCACGAGTACCCACGCGCCGCAAGTGCGAGCGCGGGACAGCGTCCGTTCCATCTCAAGAACTTTCCTTGAAGGAGGCATCCGATGGCTGATTTCCGACTCTGGTCCGATGAGTTTCCTGCTAACGGCTTCATGCACAAGGCGCAGGAATTCAACGACAAATCATTCGGCGTCGATGGCGAGAACATCTCGCCCGCCCTGCAATGGGACGCACCGCCCGCCGACACGCAAAGCTTCGCCCTCACCGTCTACGATCCGGATGCGCCGACGGGAAGCGGCTTCTGGCACTGGGTGATCGTCAACATTCCGCCCGAAGCGCGCTCGTTGCCGCGCAACGCTGGCAAGGCCGACGGCAGCCTGCTGCCGCAGGGCGCGCTGCAGGTGCGCAACGACTACGGCACGGTGGGTTTCGGGGGCGCGGCGCCGCCGCGCGGCGACAAGCCGCATCGCTACATTTTCCGTCTGCACGCACTGAAGGTGGCGCACCTGCCGATCAACGCCGAGGTGACGAACGCGGTCGCGCGCTTCATGACGCATCTGAACGAAATCGATTCGACGACCTGGACGGGTCTGTACGAACTGAAGTAACCTGCCGAACCACCCTCACGGCGGGTAAGGCGGACGACGCCCCGTTGGCGCACCGCATGGCGCCCGCCGTCTGTTTGCCGGTCGCGCTGGTTGTGCGGGTTGTGCCGGTCGTGCCGGATTGCCCCGGCGTCGGGCACGTGTCCGCGCACGCCGCACCGCCTCGCGCCGGCGACAGGAACGATGCGCGCACAACCTTCCTGTAAGGCGGGTTTCGTACAATTCGGCGTCTGCTTACTAACGGCCCGTGCCGATGAATCCAGAACAAGGCCTGCCTCTTCCGCAACGTTATGGCGCGATCTTCGTCGTGGCGCTCGGCATCACCCTTGCCGTGCTTGACAGCGCCATCGCCAACGTCGCGCTTCCGACTATCGCGCGGCATCTGCATGCAAGCGCCGCCAGCTCGATCTGGGTCATCAACGCATATCAGCTTGCGATCACCATCTCGCTGCTGCCGCTTGCCTCACTCGGCGATCGCATCGGTTACCGGCGCGTGTATCTGGCGGGCCTCGCGCTCTTCACGGTCTCGTCGCTCGGTTGCGCGCTCGCCACCTCGCTGCCGGCGCTCGCCTTCGCCCGCGTGATCCAGGGCTTCGGCGCGGCCGGCATCATGAGCGTCAACACCGCGCTCGTGCGCATGATCTATCCCCCCGACCAGCTCGGGCGCGGCATCTCGATCAACGCGATGGTGGTCGCGGTGTCGTCGGCGGTCGGGCCGACGGTCGCTTCCGCGGTACTCTCCGTCGCGACGTGGCCGTGGCTCTTCGCGATCAACGTGCCGATCGGCATCGCCGCGTTCGCCTTCGGGCTGAAGGCGCTGCCGCGCAACACGCCGCACAGTACGCCCTACGATTTCCTGAGCGCGGTGATGAATGCGTTCGTGTTCGGCCTGCTGATCTTCGCCATCGATGGCTTCGGTCACGGTGAGCATCGCGGCTATGTGATCGCGGCGCTCGTCGCGGTCGTGGTGATCGGCTACTTCTTCGTGCGGCGGCAGCTCGGCCAGCCCGCGCCGCTCCTGCCCGTGGATCTACTGAAGATCCCGATCTTCGCGCTGTCGATCGGCACGTCGATCTGTTCGTTCGCCGCGCAGATGCTGGCGTTCGTCTCGCTGCCGTTTCTGATGCAGGACACGTTCGGGCTCACCCAGGTGCAGACCGGTTTGCTGATGACCCCGTGGCCACTCGTCATCGTCGTCGCGGCGCCGCTGGCGGGCGTGCTCTCGGATCGCTACTCGGCGGGCATTCTGGGCGGCATCGGGCTCGTCACGATGACATGTGGACTGTTGCTGCTCGCCACGCTCGGCGCACATCCGGAACCGTTCGCCATCGCGTGGCGCATGGCCGTGTGCGGCGCGGGCTTTGGCCTCTTCCAGTCGCCGAACAACCGCACGATGCTGTCGTCCGCGCCGCGCTCGCGCAGCGGCGGCGCAAGCGGCATGCTCGGCACGGCGCGCCTGACCGGACAAACGCTCGGCGCGGCGCTGGTGGCGTTGATCTTCGGCGTGGCGCCGCAACGCGGGCCGACCATCGCGCTCTACGTCGCGGCGTCCTTTGCGATCGTCGCGGCGGCGGTCAGCATGTTGCGCATCGTGCGGCGCGAGGCGACCGCTTCGACCTGATTGCTGTCGGTATGCATCGCACCGGGCATCGAATACCGCATGCGCCGCTCGCGCAGCACATGTCCGCGTCCAGCCCTCGCCAGCATGCGTGCGTGAACATCACGAGCCGGCCTCACGCTTCATCACGGCAGACGAAAAACGGCGGCCAGAACAGGCCGCCGCACAAATCAAGCGTCGCTTTTCTTGCGTTTCGGGTCGGACGCCGGGCGTCTAGTTCGCCGGCGCGTGCGCGAGCTTGACCGCCTTTGCCGTCGCCGATGCAGCCGTTGCCACGTTGCGCAGATCGGCGAGGAAGTTATCCCGCCACACGGAAAGATTGTTCTCGCGCAGCGGCGCCATCATGTCCGCGTGACGCGCCTGGCGTTCCGCGAGCGGCATCGACAGTGCGCGCTCCAGCGCTTCGGCCATCTGCGACAGATCGAACGGATTCACGACCAGCGCGCCCGGCAACTGCCCGGCGGCGCCGGCGAATTGCGACAGCACGAGCACGCCCGGGTCGGCCGGATCCTGCGAAGCGACGTATTCCTTCGCGACGAGGTTCATCCCGTCGCGCAGCGGCGTCACGTAACCGACCTGCGACTGACGGAACAGCGCCATCAGCAGATTGCGGTCGTACTTGCGGTTCAGGTACTGGATCGGCGTCCAGTCGAGCTGCGCGAAGCGGCCATTGATGCGCCCCGCTTCGCCTTCCAGCGTCTGCCGGATACGCTGATAGGTCGATACATCGGAGCGCGTCGGCGGCGCGATCTGCACGAGCGACACGCGGCCGTGCCAGCCCGGCGCGTTCAGCAGCAGACGCTCGAACGCCTGGAAGCGCTCGACCAGCCCCTTCGAGTAATCGAGCCGGTCGACACTCATGATCAGCTTGCGGCCGCGCATTCCTTCACGCAGGCTGCGAACCGGCTTGCGATCGGTGAACTGCTCCGCGGCCTTCGCAATCGCATCCGGATAGATGCCGATCGGATAGGCGCCGACCTTCAGGAAGCGGCCGTACGCGTGCATCATGCCGTCCTCGCTCGACGTGCCATGCTGCCCGCGCTCGATAAAGTCGACGAACGACTGGCGATCCGCATCGGTCTGAAAGCCGACGACGTCGTAACTGCACATGCACTTCACGAGCTCTTCGTGCGGCGGCACGGTGCGCAGCACTTCGGGCACCGGAAACGGAATGTGCAGGAAGAAGCCCACCGGATTCTTCACGCCGAGATCACGCAGACAGCGCGCGAACGGCAGCAGATGGTAGTCGTGTACCCAGATGATGTCGTCGGGCTTGAGCAGCGGCTTCAGCTGCTTCGCGAGCGTCACGTTGACGCGCAGATAACCCGAGTATTCCTGCCGGTCGTAGCGCGACAGGTCGTTGCGATAGTGGAAGGTCGGCCACAGCGTGGCGTTCGAGAAACCACGGTAATACTGGTCGTAGTCACGCTTCGTGAGACCGACGGTGGCGTACGTCACGTTGCCCTGCTTTTCGATGACAGGCGCCGCCGGTTCACCGACGGTCTCGCCACTCCAGCCGAACCACACGCCACCGGTTTCCTTCAGCGCATCGAGCACGCCGATCGCGAGACCGCCAGCGGCCTGACGGCCCTCCTGGGTCGGCGCGACACGATTCGATACCACGATCAATCTGCTCATTCGGCTCCACCTCATTCAGTTATGCATTGCATGCGGGGGACATTCAGCTTTTATCGTGCATGCAAGTCACATGCCGCGTCTCGCTAAAACCGGAAGAAAAATGTATGTGAACGCGACGGGCGAGAATAAACCTGCGATGTATGTCATTCACATCGCAAGAAAATTTTTCCCGTCTTCCTGCCGTTTGTGCGCTGCCACTCGCGTTGCGCGGCTCAACCCGGTGCGCCACGCATGCCGTGGCTCCACTCAGGCGTCCTGCTCGGAACCGAGGTCGCGCTGATAGTCGAGCCCTTCCGGGCGCACGCCGCCCTGATTGTGGTCGCCGTCGAGCGGCGCATGGGGCGCGGGACGATTCTGCGCAGCCGGATCGGGACCTGCGGGCGGCCCGTCCGTGCCGCTGCCGGCGGGGTTGGCAGGACGTGGGTCGCGCTTCGAATGGCGCGCGGAGCGCCGCAAGGCGGGGTGTCTCATCTCGATGCCTCCACTGGAAGGCCGCCACACGAACGGTGGCATCACCATAGTCTAGAGCCCGGCGTGGCAAATTGCCGGTAAAAACGCAGCCCGACGTGTAACAAGTACATCAAGCGCCGGGCAGTACGGACACGCGACGCCACGAGCCTCAATGCACGACGACATGCGGCGCCTCGTCCGGCGCTGGAGGCGGGTCGCCGATCGGCGGCGTATCGGGAATCGTCGGCTCGCGTGTCGGGTCGGGGTCGGTGTCGGGCTGATCGGGATCGGGTGTCGAAGGCGGCTCGATGGGCTCGGGGCGATGCGCGATGACCGTGGGATTCGGCGTGGGCACGTCGGCGTAACGTTCAGGCATGAAAGTCTCCTCGTTCGAGTCGAACCCTTTCATCAGCAAGCGATGTGCCGCCCGCCCAACGCAAGATCACGGGCCGCCGTTCTGCCCGCCGCTTAACGAACCAGCACCTGTGTTACATAAGCGCTGCGCGTTCAGGCATTCGCGTCGCCCAGCGCGCGGGACTCGTCGTCCGCTTCGCCTTCGGCCAGACGGCTTGCGTCGTTGCCGTATTCGACGAGGCGGTTATACAGCGTCTTCAGGCTGATGCCGAGGATCTCCGCGGCGCGCGTTTTCACACCGCCGCATTGTTCGAGCGTCGCGAGAATCAGCTGCCGGTCGGCTTCGGCAAGCGAAGTGCCGAACGGTATCGTCACCGCCGTGCCCACTGCCGGCTTCGACAGCGAGATCTGCAGCGGCACTGTCGCCGTGCTGTCGGATTCCGGGCCGGACATGATGTGCGCGCGCTGCACATAGTTCTTCAGTTCGCGTACGTTGCCGGGCCACGGATACGACATCAACATGTCCTTCACCGCCTGCGGGAAGTGCTTTTTCGTGCTGTGGCGTTCGTTCAGCTCATCAAGGAAGGCCTGCGCGAGCAGGTCGACGTCCTTGCCACGCTCGCGCAGCGGCGGCAGGCTGATCGGGAACACGTTCAACCGGTGATACAGGTCGAGGCGCAACTTGCCTTCGAGCACGGCCTGCTCCGGATCGCGATTCGTCGCGGCGATCAGGCGCACGTCGGTTTCGATCTCCTTCGTTGTGCCGACCCGCATGAACATGCCGGTTTCCAGCACGCGCAGCAGCTTGACCTGCAACTCGACCGGCATCTCGGTGATTTCGTCGAGGAACAGCGTGCCGCCGTTCGCGCGCTCGAAATAGCCCTTGTGTTGACGGTCGGCGCCCGTGAACGAGCCGCGCTCATGCCCGAACATTTCGGATTCGATCAAATTCGGCGAGATCGCGCCGCAGTTCACCGCGAGAAACGCGTGCTTGCGGCGCAGGCTCAACTGGTGAACGGTCTGCGCGGCGACTTCCTTGCCGGTGCCCGATTCGCCGACCAGCATCACCGAAGCCGCCGTCGGCGCGACCCGGCTGATCTGGTCGTAGACCTCCTGCATCGCAGGCGAATTGCCAAGCATCAGACCGAAGCGGCCCATGCGTCGCAGTTCGCCGCGCAGGGTGCCGATTTCGGCTTTCAGGTCGCCCGGACGTGGCAGGCGGCTCAGAATCGCCTTCACGCGCTGCATGTTGATCGGTTTGACCAGATAGTCGGTCGCACCCATTTTCAGTGCGTTCACGGCCGATTCGACCGTCGCGTGCCCGGTGATGACGATGACCTCGACGCCCGACTGCGGATCGAGGTCCTCGAAGAGGTCGACGCCACTGCCGTCCGGCAGCTTGAGGTCGGTGAAAATCACGTCCGGCGTTTGCCTGACGAGCTGGATGCGCGCTTCACGCAGATCGCCGGCGGTGACCGTGGTCAAGCCGTCTTCTGCGATGATGGTGGCGAGCGCCTCGCGGGTACCTGGATCGTCATCGACAATCAATACGTGTGGCATTGCGTCTCGCAAACGTGGGAAGCGTTGGATGTTCGCATCGTCAAACGCGTGAAACCCGCCGGTGGCAGCGCGCCCGATGCGTCGCGCGCTGCACGAACCGCACGACAGGTGCGGTGGTTTCCGGCCGGGATTCGAGGTCTGGCGTCGTGACCCGGGTTCGATCGGACCGGACAGCAATCCGGATCAGTGATCGATTCGGGACGAAGACCAGGTGCGCCTGCGCAACAATCGGCGGATGCGTGCCAGCCCGAACGCCTCATTGTTGTGGATTTGTTCATTGTACGGCTTTACTCCGGCCATGCGCCTCTATCTTATGGCGAGAAAGCGCGGAGAAGCCGACTCGCCCATCTGGCAAGCCGCGCACCACGCAGCCTCATACCGGGCGCGCCGCAAGACCCATCGATCGTCTCGCGGCGTTCAACCGGAAATCACCGCTCAGCTACGCGGGAAAGGCCAGGGTTCGCCTGTGCCCGCCGGATGCCCGGCGCCGTTCGTCGCACCGCTTGCTGCACCGTTTGCAGCACCGTTTGCAGCGCCGCTCGCGGCGTCGCCGTCGCTGGCGGTTTTCATCGTGGCGGCCGCGGGTTGCCCGGGCATGACCACGCTACCGCCTTCCCCTTCCCATCGGCTCAGATCACGACTCAACAGTGTCCGCGCGACGCGCTGCCGCTGAGACCAGCGCCATGCGAGGATCCCGCCGACTGCCATCAACGCGCCGAAAATGCCTATTCTGGGTCGTGCCATGTCGAACTCCTCTTCATCGCAAATCGGGTAAATCGGACCGAAGCAATCGTCTGCGCGAACGCCGGCGTGAACTGCCCGCCGGGCCGCATCGCGCGAAGCAGGCGGATCATGCGTCGCGCCACCCCATCGACGCCGCTCAAATCACCGCGTCACCAGAACGCCCAGCAAAAAAACCCATTCCCGTGCCAATGCCGAGCGTCTGCCACGGAGTGTCGCGGACGTAGCGATCGGTGTTGTCGGCAGCCACGCGATAGCGCTGCGTCCGTCGCCAAGCGCCAGGCTGCAGCGAATCGACATGCGCGCGCCTGCCCTGCCGTTCCGCTTGCGCACCGGCTTTCCTAGTCGATTGATTTCAAGCGGGCGAGTTCCGCCCCATCCATCCCGCGTCTGCACAACCGCATGTTCCGGTCGATATTGCCGATCGCTCATGACAAATATGTCGTTAGTACCTTTTATCGATCGCGCCTCCGTCCATCGGGGCGCGAACAGCCGTTCGATCGTCCTCACGCGGCCGCGCGCATTGCGGTGCAAGGCGCGCGAGTGGTTAAATCATATTTACGAGATATTGAGCCGGCGCGGTTCGCGGATCGTGCGGACAGGCGTCGCTACAACGAAGAACATTTTTGCAGGACATCCTGTTTATGGCGTCAATCGATCTGGACCCGCCCGCTGTCGCCGCGGGCGGCGGCGCGGCGCAGACGAAGCAGCGCATCCCGGGCGCGGTGGCCGGCCTCAGGTCCTATGGCCTGCT
Organism: Paraburkholderia sartisoli; assembly: GCF_900107685.1. GTDB lineage: Bacteria > Pseudomonadota > Gammaproteobacteria > Burkholderiales > Burkholderiaceae > Paraburkholderia > Paraburkholderia sartisoli. The sequence goes on from NZ_FNRQ01000002.1 coordinate 175,687, forward strand.
GTACGGCTCATCGCCAGTGATGCTCGAACTGTACGAGCAGATTGAACGCGTCGCGGCAACCGACGCAACCGCGTTGATCATCGGCGAATCCGGCACCGGCAAGGAACTCATCGCGCGCACGATTCACGACCAGAGCGCGCGCCGCGACGCGCCGTTCATCGCCGTGAACTGCGGCGCGATTCCCGACGAGCTGATCGAAGCCGAACTCTTCGGCCACGAGAAAGGCAGCTTCACGGGCGCGGTGCAGGGACGCATCGGTTACTTCGAGCATGCGAACGGCGGCACGCTGTTCCTCGACGAAATCACCGAGATGGCGCCGGTGCGTCAGGTGAAGCTGTTGCGCGCGCTCGAGACGGGCACGTTCTTCCGGGTGGGCGGAAGCGAGCTGATTCGCGGCGACGTGCGCGTGATCGCCGCGACCAACCGCGATCCGGTTGTCGCGATGAAGGAAAACGGTCTGCGCGAGGACCTGATGTATCGCCTCGCCGTGTTTCCGCTGCGCGCGCCGCCGCTGCGCGAACGCGAGAACGATCGCGAACTGCTCGCGCATTACTTTCTGGCTTCGATGAACCAGCAGGAAGGCACGAACAAGACGTTCAGCAAGCGCGCCATCGAAACGCTGCGGACGTGGTCGTGGCCCGGCAACGTGCGTGAGCTGAAGAACGCGGTGTACCGGGCGTTCATCCTCGCGGAAAAAACGGTCGAGCTGCCGCATCCGCACCTTGCGTCGCGCGTCAGGAAGCCGGTCACGCAAGGCGACGCGATGAGCGTGTGGATCGGCACGCCGCTCGCGGACGCGCAGAAGCAGATCATCCTCGGCACGCTGAAGTACTGCGGCGGCGACAAGCGTCGCGCCGCGAAGGCGCTCGGCGTGAGCCTGAAGACGCTGTACAACCGGCTCGGTACGTACGGCAGCGAAGACGGCGTCGAAGAGGAAAGCGAGTAGCCCGTTGATTCGCCGTGGTCCGGCCAGCGCGCGCCGGACATCTCCTGAACACGGCATCTTTATCCCGACCATGCGAAGTTGAATGCGAAAACGCTTCGCGTGGTTCGCCTGTCGCCCTGCTTGTCCACACGCTCGATCCCCGCGTCTTTTCAGAAACTTCGTTGATGTGCATCAGGATTTGCAATTGCTTGCACTTTTCTCCTGCCATTTACAAAACGCATCCTGCAAAATGCTGCGGCAAGAAAGGACGTGAATAACGCGTCGTCTGGCTGTAGCCGCGCGAAGCGCGTGGCATACCGGCAGACGTCGCCAGCAGGAGCAAGACAGGGAATGATGATCAGGATGCACCGGGCCCACGGCGCCCAGCGGAAGCGCTCATCCACGCTCTCCGTGTTCTCCGCGCCCGCGACGCTCGCCGTCGTCGCGATCGCTGCGATCGTTGCGACAGTCAGCTTGAGCGGATGCAACTCGGTCTATTCAGAAGGCGCGACCGCCGGTGCCGGTATCGCCGGCGCCGCCATCGCTTCCAGCGTCACCAATAATGCAGCCGTCGCGACCGGCATCGGCCTTGGCGCCGTTGCCGCGGCGCGCGCCGGCGTGCAGTACTCGCAGCGCGTCGTGCATCGCGACACCCAGGACCGCATCGCGCAGGCGGCCGGCCCGCTCGACGTCGGCGCCGTCGCGCCGTGGAGCGTCACGCATTCGGTTCCGATCGAAGAGGACGAGCACGGTCGCGTCACGGTCAGCCGCACGATCAGCACCGGCGCGCTCGACTGCAAGGAAATCGTCTTCTCCGTCGACAAAACCGCCACGAAGAGCGTGCCGGCCAGCACGGGGTTCTACGTCGCGTCGATCTGCCGTGACGGCGCCGCGTGGAAATGGGCGTCGGCGGAACCGGCCACCGGGCGCTGGGGCGCGCTGCAATGAGTGCGGCCGCAAGCGTACGGCTCGCGCTGGCCGCTGCCTTCTGCGTGAGCGCCGGTGTGTTGCTGGGCGGGTGTTCGTCGGCGTCGGTCGGCGCCACGAGCGGCGCGGCGGCGGGCGTCGCCACCGGTCTCGTCACGGCGAACCCGACAGTCGGGATCGGCGTCGGCATCGCGGTGCAGGCCGCGACCGACGAGGTCGTCAGGAACTACATGCGCGACATGCATGAAGACCAGCAGAACCTGATCGCGGCGCTCGCGGGCGCGTTGTCCATTGGCGAGACACGGCCGTGGCGAATCAAGCACTCGATGCCCATCGAGAACGGCCATGGCCAGGTTCGCGTGACACGCGAGTTCAGGTCGGCGCTCGCGAGCTGCAAGGACTTCGTGTTCTCCGTGCAGGACGGCGACGATCCCGGCGCGCACGAAGCCTGGTACACCGGCAGCGCGTGCCAGCAGGACAAGGGCTGGAAGTGGGCGCTGGCCGAACCAGCCGTCGAACGCTGGGGCAATCTGCAATAACGCTCGCCGCCTGGCTTTTGCCTGGCGGATAAAAAAGGCCGCGCAGTGTTCGATGACGAACCCTGCGCGGCCTTTCTGCTTTGCGGGATCACACCCGCGGCAAATCAGGACTCGACGTCTTCCAGGCTGAAGATTTCGGTCTGGTCGTTATACGAGAAGATCTCGCCATAACGGCCCCAGTTGATGACGGCGTCGAGCGTCTCCTCGGCGGCCTTGTCGGAGAGGAAATCCTCCAGCTCCTGCTCGAAGCGCACGCGCGGCGCGCGATGCCCCGGGCGCTCGTTCAGCACCTTCTTGATCCGCGCGGCCAGCGGCACGTGACGCAGCAGATGCTCGGCGAACATCATCTTGCGTTCCTGCGTGCCGAATTCCGAGAACACGCGCGCCGGCGGCGTCAGGAAAATATCGCCTTCGCGCACGTCGGCGAAGCCGAGATGCTGCAGCACTTCGGCGACCGGAAACAGATCGTCGACCTCCAGATGCAGCGAACGCGCGATTTCCGGCATGTCGGCGCGGCCGTGATACGGCGCGGCGGCCAGCGTCTCGATCAGGCCGGCCATCAGGTTGGTCGACACATGCGGCAGCCAGCTGCTCCACTCCAGCCCCTTGCGGGTTGCCTCGCCTGTCTGGCGGGCGGTCATCTTCGCGTAGATTTCGTCGACCAGACGCCGGAACGCCGGGTCGAGGCGGTTACGCGGATGCTTGAACGGCACCTTGATCTCGGCGATCACGCGGCCCGGATTCGACGACAGCACGAGGATCCGGTCGCACATGAACACCGCTTCCTCGATGTTGTGCGTGACGATCAGCACCGACTTGATCGGCATGCGCCCCTGCGTCCACAGGTCGAGCAGGTCGGTACGCAGCGTTTCGGCGGTCAGCACGTCGAGCGCGGAGAACGGCTCGTCCATCAGCAGCAGCGTCGGGTCGACGACGAGCGCGCGCGCGAAGCCCACGCGCTGGCGCATCCCGCCCGACAGCTCGCGCGGATACGCGTTCTCGAAGCCGTCGAGACCGATCAGGTCGATCGCGGCCAGCGCGCGCTCGCGGCGCTCGCGCGCGGCGACGCCCTGCGCCTCGAGCCCGGCTTCCACGTTCTGCAGCACGGTCAGCCACGGGAACAGCGCGAAGGTCTGGAACACCATCGCGACGCCCTTGGCGGGGCCGTCGAGCGGCTCGCCCATATACGTGACCTCGCCGTCGGTCGGCTCGATCAGGCCCGCGATGATCCGCAGCAGCGTCGACTTGCCCGAGCCCGAGCGGCCCAGCAGGCCGACGATCTCGCCTTCGCGCAGCGACAGGTTCGCGTCGTCGAGGACGAGCAGTTCGCCCTGCGTCTTGTTAAAGCCACGGCACACGTCCTTGACGCGCAGGATCTCCGCGCCGGGGCGAGGTGGCACGGGTGGCATGGGCGGCGTCGGCTGCGCCTGCATCTGCGCGGCGGCTACGGCTTTCGGGTTTTGCATCGTGTTTCGCTCTCAATCGAGCCGAAGCTTCGCTTCGGCGTAGGCGTACATCGGACGCCACAACAGACGGTTGAACAGGGTCACGAAAAGCGACATGACCGCGATCCCGAGGATGATCTTCGGATAGTCACCCGCTTCGGTATTCTGCGCGATATAGGCGCCGAGGCCATGCGCGACGACCTTGGTATTGCCCCACTGCACCGCCTCCGCGACGATGCTCGCATTCCACGCGCCGCCCGACGCGGTGATCGCGCCCGTCACGTAGTAAGGAAAGATGCCCGGCAGCATGGCCTGGCGCCACCATTGCCAGCCGCGGATGTGGAAATTGGCGGCCGCCTCGCGGTAGTCGTTCGGATACGAGGTCGCGCCGGCAATCACGTTGAAGAGGATATACCACTGCGTGCCGAGCACGATCAGCGGCGAGAGCCAGATATCCGGGTTCAGGCCGAAGCGCACGATCACGATCACGAACACCGGGAACAGCAGGTTCGCCGGGAACGCCGCGAGGAACTGCGCGAGCGGCTGCATCTTCTCGGCGAGCCGCGGGCGCAGCCCGATCAGCACGCCGACCGGCACCCACACCACCGAGGCAATCGCGATCAGCACGACCACGCGCAACAGCGTGATGAGCCCGAGCACGAACGCGTGACCGACCTCGTCCATCGTGACGCCAGTGCGCACGTAGAGCGCAACGCGACAGACCACGTACACGGTCGCGATCAGCACGCCCACGGCCCACACGATGTCGCCGAGCTTCGACGACTTCTCGCTTTGCGGAATCTGGAAGCGCACGCGGTCGAACGACGGCACGCGCAGCGGCACGCGGGCGGCCTTCGCGAACAGCCAGCCGAGCGGCACGAGCAGACGGTGAATCAGCCGCGTGCGGCGGATCAGGTCAAGCAGCCACGATTCCGGCGCATTGCCCGAACTCGTGGTTTCCATGCGGAACTTGTCCGCCCACGCGACGAGCGGACGGAACAGAAACTGGTCGTAGGCGAGAATCACAACGGTCATCGTCAGGATCACCCAGCCGATCGCGTGCAGGTCCTTGCCGGCGATCGCCGCGGCCAGATAGGCGCCGATGCCCGGCAGCGTGATCGAGTGGTTACCGACCGTAATCGCCTCCGACGCCACGACGAAGAACCAGCCGCCCGACATCGACATCATCATGTTCCAGATGAGGCCCGGCATCGAAAACGGCACTTCGAGCTTCCAGAAGCGCTGCCACGAGGTCAGATGAAAGCCGCGCGACACTTCGTCCAGATCGCGCGGCACCGTGCGCAGCGACTGGTAGAAGCTGAACGTCATGTTCCAGGCCTGGCTCGTGAAGATCGCGAAGATCGCCGCGAGCTCCGCGCCCAGCACGCGCGCCGGGAACAGCGCGAGAAAGAACGTGACCGTAAACGAGATGTAGCCAAGCACCGGCACCGACTGCAGGATGTCGAGGATCGGCACCAGCACCTGCCCGGCGCGGCGGCTTTTCGCGGCGAGCGTGCCGTACACGAGCGTGAAGATCAGCGACGCGACCATCGCCGCGAGCATGCGCAGCGTGGTGCGCATCGCGTACTCAGGCAGATTCGCCGGATCGAGCGAGATGGCCTGGGTCTGCAGCGTGGAGATCGGCGCCATCGTCTCGTGAAAGCCGATCGCCGCCATCGCGATGATGCAGATGATCAGCGGGAACGCGACGAAGTCCCAGCGATTGGGCAACACCCGCCATGCGGACGCGTTGGCGGTGCGATTCAGGTTGAAACCGAAATCCATCAGGCACGCTCCCCGGTCAGGCGGGCAGCCGGCGCGGCCGTGGCAACGGTAACGTCTGCCGCGTTGATGCGGGCGAGGCGTGCGGCAGCGGTCGCGCGCGCGCTGCAACGGTCGAAGGATCGGTCCGGAAAGCGGAATTCAGGCATGGCTAGACGCTTATGCGCGGTAAATCGTTGGCATTGGAGACGCGCTGGCCGGTTACGGTGCGAGCCGTGCGGCGAATCACGCCGACTTCCCGCGCCGCCCGGCGCACCCGCCACCGCTGGCGCCGCCCGAGGGCTGGCGAGCTTTCCTCGTTTTGGACGGCACGACACTACTACAACCTGTGTTTCAGGCACAACCTCGGGCACCACTTTTGCGCCAGACGGCCGCCATTCGGGACGTCCGGCAGCCTCTTCCGCACCCAGGCGTCGCGTCCGTGCCACATCTGGCAAACCCGTGTTTCCATTCAGAAAATGCCACGGCGAGCCGTTAAAGACGTTGACGCGTGGTCATGCAACGCAATATGCGCCTCTCGGGTTGTCGCGCGGCGGTTAAAATCGCAGAACGGCAAGCGGGGCCTGGATTTCCCGGCGACCCGCGACCCTGCTGCCGAGGTCCACGGTTACACAACATCGGCACGGCGGGCAGACACCTTCGAGGGCACGCCCCGGCGCCGGCAGGCTGTAGCGCATGACCCTGTTGCATTAAACAGTCAGACGGATCGAACGGATCAAGCAGATCAACACGCCGATGAACAGGACAACCTTGCGCCAGCTAACCGGGCCGTTCAGTTTCGTGCTGATCGTGGTTGCGTGCTGGTTCGCCGCCGGCATGATCGCGGACCGGATGGTACAGCAAGAACTGAATGCGGCCATGCAGGCGCAGCAGCAAATGTCCCTCTCGATCGTCGACAACATGGCCGAAGTGATCGCGAGCGATCTCGCCATGTCGCGCGCCATTCCGGCCACGATGGCCGAACTGGGCGTGATCCAGCACGCGCTGTCGCAAACCGGGAATTATGCCGCGAACAGCGCCAGCGCGGAACCCGCTCACCGGGACGAACTGCTGCGGATGCCCGAACTGGCGGCCGTCAGCAGCTTCCTGCACGACGCGCAAGGTTTCTCCGGCCTCGACTCCATCTGGCTCGTCAACGCGAACGGCCTGTGCGTCGCGTCGAGCAATGCGCAGAACGATCAGGGCTTTGTCGGCATCGACATGCGCTCGCGCGGCTATCTGGCCAACTCGCTGCTCGGCGCATTCGCCGAAGCGTACGGCGTCGGGCGGGCGAGCGGCGAGCCGGGCATCTTCATTTCGGCGCCGGTCTACGACGACGGCGTGCTGGTCGGCGCGGTCGCCGCCAAGGTCGGCATCGCCCGGCTGCGCCACTGGGTCGCGCACGCCGGCACCTTCGTCGCCGACGACAACGGTGTCATCATCATGGCGCACAACAGCGCGCTCGAAGGCCGCGCGCTGCCCCATTCACGGATCACGCAGATGCCGGTCGCCGCGCGCATGAGCATCTATCGCCGCGACGCTTTCCCCGAAATCCAGATCCGCCAGGCCAGTCACGGCGTGTATCAGCAGGCGCCGTGGTTCCCGAAGGCGCAGGCTGCGAAGCTCGTCGAGATGCCGGAATATCGTGAGCCGTCGCTCTACCAGTCGCGCATCGGCCTGAATTCCGGGCTGTCCGCGCATCTGATCGACCCGATCACGGCGTATCCGGAACTCGTGCGCAACCACACGCGCTACCGCCTGCTCGTGTTCCTGACGCTGGCCGGCACGGTGGCGCTCGCCTGGGTGATCGCGGTTTCGTACATGCGCGAGCGGCGCCACCATCGCGCGACGCGCGATCTGGCCGAGCAGCTGCAATCGGCGAACACGCTGCTGTCCGCCGAAGCGCGCCACGACGCGCTGACGGGCGCCCTCTCGCGACGCTATTTCCTCGATCTGCTACGGCACGAGATCGACGGAGCGCGCGCCGCGCGCACGCCGCTGTGCGTGGCGATCGCCGATCTCGACCACTTCAAGCAGATCAACGACCGCTTCGGCCATGCAGCGGGCGACCGCGCGCTCGAACATTTCGTCGACACCTGCCGCATGGAGCTGCGCGACAGCGATTCGACCGGCCGGCTGGGCGGCGAGGAATTCGGCATCCTGCTGCCGGCGACCTCGCTCGCGGCGGGGCTCGAAGTGGTCGAACGGCTGCGCAAGCGGCTGAAGGCGGCGCCTTCCGCGAAGCTGCCTGCATCGGCGGTGCTGAGCGTGAGCATCGGCATTACCGAGCTGTCGCCGGAAGACCTGCCCGAGCGCATCATGAGCCGCGCCGACCTCGCGCTGTACGCGGCCAAGTCAGGCGGACGCGACCGCAGCGAGGCCGTTCCGCCCGACGACACCGCGCCACCCGCGCGCGCGGCGGCGTCGGTGTGGTGAGCGCCTTGATGCGCTCGATCACATGAACTGAAACGCCCGCTGAAGTCCCCCGAAGGAAGCAGGTATCATCGACTTTCATACGAAGGTTGTTGCAACCGTCTATCGGGAGAGTCGCATGAAGGGAAATCTGGTGATTGTCTGTCGCGATCAGGATGCTGTCGCATTCGACCAGTTGCTGGCCGAATATGGCTCGTTCCAGACCCGGCTGTCATCGACCGCCTGGTATCTGAAGCTCGAGGTCGCGCCAGAAGTGATTCAGGAAGAAATTCTCGCGCGGCTCGGCAAGTACACCACGCATTACATCTTCGAGGCGGAAACGGTCACCTGGAATACGGTCGACAGCGACGCCGCCACCGCACTCAACACGCTTTTCGCCGAGTAGGCACCGCCGGAACAGAAGGCGCGAGCGGCCCGAAGAATCGCTGGCGCGTTGCATCGCTCTGCGTTGGTCGACCCAAGGCCACCCCGGTCCATATCGATCCGCTCCGGGCCGAAGGCGTTCGCGGGTTTATCGTCCCCAGGCCGATTCCGTTATTTTCGACGTGCCGCGCGGCAGCACGTCGAACGCGAAGCTCATCAGCACACGCAGGCCACGCCCTTCGTGGTTGCCGATGTCCCACTCTCCGCCCAGCCTGCGCACCAGCCGCTCGACGATCGCGAGGCCAAGCCCGCTGTGGCCATTGCCGCCGCGCGCCGGATCGAGCCGCACGAACGGCCGGCTTGCGTTGATCAGATCGTGCGCGGCGATGCCGTTGCCATTGTCGTACACCGCCAGCGTGAAGCCCGCCGACGTGCGCGCCGTTTCGACGACGATCGGCGGCGCGCCGTACGCGTGCGCGTTGTCGAGCAGATTGGACAGGATCCGGTCGAGCGTCGCGGCAGGCAGGCGAAAGCCCGGGCCCGCGTTCAGCGCCGTCTGCACGGCGGGCGCGCCGGCTGCGACCGCGCGGTAGGTGCGCACCACGCGCTCGCATTGCGTGTCGACTTCGACCGGCTCGCTGCGATCGGCGCCGTCATGCGCGAAGACCAGAAACTGGTCGACGATATGCGCCATCGAATCGACGTCGCGCACCACGCCGTCGCGCACCTTGGCTTCGTCCATCAGTTCGGCGCGCAGGCGCAGCCGCGCGAGCGGCGTCTTCAGATCGTGCGCGACGCCCGCCAGCATCACGGCGCGGTCGTTCTCCGTGCTCGCGACTTCCTGAACCATCTGGTTGAAGCCGCGCGTGAGCTGCCGCAGTTCGCGCGGTCCGCGCTCCGGCACGGGCGGCACCGGCAGCCCGCGGCCGAACCGTGCGACCGCCTGGGCGAGCGAGCGCAACGGCTGCTGCAACTGCCACGCGGCAAAGAGCGCGGCCATCACACCCGCCGAAAAGATGGTGATGAGCCACCAGACGGTGCGGTCGAGCGAGCGCGGCGGCCTGAGCGGCTGCACGGGCACGACGATCCAGCTATGGTCGGTGGCCGAGCGCACCCACAACGTGGGCGGCTTGCCGGGCGTACCCACACGCACCTGGGTGCCGGCGGGCATGCGGTCCTGCACATCGTCGAGAAAGCGTCGCAACCCGGGCGGCACGCCTGCGTTTTCGGCGGGCACGTCGGGGCTCGTGGGGTCGACGAGGCGCACGCGCGATGGCAACGGCTGATCCGGCGAGCGCGCCACGTGCTGGCGCACCGCTTCGACGAGGAACGTCGCTTCTTCGACCGCGTAACGCGCCTGCAACTGGTTGCGATCGAGGCGCATCAGCGCATACCACGCGAAATGCGAGATCAGCAGCACGGTGACGACCAGCAGCGCCAGTCGTCCGAACAGCGAATCAACTGGCCGGCGCATGCTGCTCGCCGTCTGGCACGAACACGTAGCCGCGGCCACGCACGGTCTGGATGAAACGCGGCGTGGCCGGGTCGGTTTCCAGAATGCGGCGCAGACGCCATACCTGCACGTCGATGCCGCGGTCGGTGCCGTCGTATTCCGGGCCGTGCAGCAGTTCGAGCAGGCGTTCGCGCGTGAGCGTGCGCATCGGATGGTTCACGAAGATCTTGAGCAACGCGAATTCGCTGCCCGAAAGCGTCAGCGGCCGGCTGTCCTGGCTCAGCGTGCGCGACTGGAAGTCGAGCGTGAAGCGGCCGAACACGAACGGCTCGCGCTGCTCCGGCGCGGCCGCCGAAGGCAGCGTGCGACGACGACGCAGCACCGCCTGCACGCGGGCCAGCAGCTCGCGCGGGTTGAACGGCTTGCCGAGGTAGTCGTCCGCGCCGAGCTCGAGACCGACGATGCGATCCACGTCGTCCGCACGGGCGGTCAGCATGATGACGGGGATGTCGTCGCCGGAAGCGCGCAGCTTGCGCAGCGCCGTCAGCCCGTCGACGCCTGGCATCATCAGGTCGAGCACGATCAGGTCCGGCCGCTCGCGTTCGAGCCGGCGTTCGAGAGAACCGGCATCGTGCAGCACCGAAACTTCGATGCCCTGCCGTGCCAGATAGTCGCGCAGAAGATCGCGCAGTTCGACGTCGTCGTCGACGACCAGAATTTGGGTAGCCATGGGACGAAGTTTAACGCGCGCGCCCTCCCGTTTTCGACACAAACCTCCCGCAAAGGGTTACTGGGTGTTACCGCGAAAGGCACTCGTAATGTCGTGTAATGGCAGCAGCGACGCGTGTAACACGCCTCGGGCCAGGCGCCTCTACGCTGTGTCTAACCGAATACGGGCCGTTTCACGCTCTCGCGATCACGCGCCCGCACCGTCGGCCTGGATCAACACAAAGGAGTCGCTCCATGTCCAATAAAACTTCACGCTTTCTCGCCGTTGCCGCTTCGTCTCTCGCACTGAGTCTGGGTGTCGCCTATGCTGCCCAGCCGGGTGGTGCCATGGGTGGCCCTGGTGGCCACGGTGGCCCTGGCGGCTGGCACGGCCACTTCATGAAGGAGCTGAGTCAGTTGCATGGCCAGCTGAACCTGAACGCGGATCAGGAGAAACAATGGCAGGCCGCGCTCGACACGATGAAGCAGACGCGCGAAGCCGAACGTGCGAATCATGAGCAGATGAAGCAGCAGTTCAAGTCGATGCAGCAGCAACCGATTCTCGACCTGAACGCGATGCACGCCGCCCATCAGAAGGTCGAACAGCAGGACGCGCAACTGCGCGAGCAGAGCGCGACCGCATGGCTCACGTTCTACAACGGCCTGAACGACCAGCAGAAGACAACCGTCAGCACGGCGCTCAAGCAGCGTTTCGCGAAGATGGAACAACGCCACGAGAAGATGCACGAGCGTTGGGAACATCATCGCGGCGCGGCGCCGGACGCGGCTTCGGCGGTCAAGCCGTAACGCGCCACGCTTGCTCCTGCAGACGGCACACGACACACGACACACGCCGCCTGCGGGAGACACAAAAAAACGCCACGGGGTGCATTCCGTGGCGTTTCCTTTTGCGGCGTTACCGTGCGACGCTATTCACCCGCATGCACGGCCTGGGACTCCAGCTTCAGCCAAGATCGAACAGCAGCACTTCGGCCTGATTGCCCTTTTCGAGCGTCACCGTGTCGACGTCGGCGAGCATCGCCGCATCGCCGGCCACGAGTGCCTCGCCGTTGACCGTCACGCCGCCGCGCGCAACCTGCACATAGACACGCCGCCCTGCCGGCACCGTGTAGTCGGCACGCTCGGCGCCGTCGAACAGTCCGGCGTGAATCGATGCATCCGAGTGAATCGTCACCGAACCGTCGCGCCCATCGGGCGAAGCGACGACGCGCAGACGGCCGCGCTTGTCCGCATCGTCGAAGTGTTTCTCTTCGTAGCCAGGCGCGTCGCCGCGTCGGACCGGCAGCACCCAGATCTGCAGCAGATGCAGCGCGTCTTCCTTCGATGCGTTGAACTCGCTGTGCATCACGCCGGTGCCCGCGCTCATCCGCTGGACGTCGCCGGGGCGGATCGTCGAACCGTTGCCCATGCTGTCCTTGTGCGCGAGCGCGCCCCGCAGCACGTACGTGACGATTTCCATGTCGCGATGGCCGTGCGCGCCAAAACCTTCGCCAGGGCCGATCACGTCTTCGTTGATGACGCGCAGCGGGCCGAACTGCATATGGTCCGGATCATGGTAGTCGGCAAACGAAAAGCTGTGATACGAGTCGAGCCAGCCGTGGTTGGCGTGACCGCGTTCATCCGAGCGGCGAATCTGCAGCATGTCGATCTCCCGTCAATATTGAGCGATGCACAGAATGTAGGGGCGCGCGGCCGAAAGGACAATCCGCACCCGCGCACTGCATCGTTTCGCCAGCGATGCCAATCTGATGCCGATCCGATGCCGGTCGCCGCGGCGCCCACCGCAGGCCGCCCTGCGCGCGCATGCCCGACCAGGGGCTACGCCCGGGTGGCGCGCGCCGGCTGTTCGGGTAAAATACCGCGCTTTTCGGTCGGACGGACTTGCGCCGCACGCCCTCGCACCTTCCGCCATGCCTCCCATGACTCCCGGGCAGGTAACCCGAAGGAACCTGCGACGGGCCTGCACGGCAATTTTGTCCGCCTAGAATAGCGACGGCGAGCCAGGCACGTCGACCGCCGGCCGGGCGGCGGTCGACGGCGGTCGACGACGGCGGTCGGGGAACCAGCGGAAAACGGCCACGGGAGACCGGGCCGCTACCAATGGGCCGGACGGGGTTCTGGTTATACAGTCGGAAAAAGCGCTGCTTCGCCGGCGAAGACATGGCAGGTCACCCGCACAAGGGGGGACGCCTGGCGTGTTTCGCGGCCCCGGATCCGGGGCACGGCAAAGCAGTCACGAATCGCACAGCGGCCCGCTGTGCGTCGGGCGTCCCGCCGGATCGATGGATCCACCGGCAACGGGACACACGGCGCGCGTGGAACCGCGTCTTTCGCGGCGTCGAGACGCGTCGTCAAGGACTTCATATGTTTCTTTCAGGCTACGGCCCCATCATCCTTGCCGGCACCTGGCAGACCGTCAAACTGGCGGTGTTGTCGCTGGCGTTCGCCTTTCTCCTCGGCCTGATCGGCGCGGGGGCGAAACTGTCGAAGAACCGTGTGTCGTACGGCATCGGCACGCTGTATACAACACTGATACGCGGCGTGCCCGATCTCGTGCTGATGCTGCTGCTCTTCTACAGCATCCAGATCTGGCTGAACAACCTCACCGACCTGATCGGCTGGAACCAGATCGACATCGATCCGTTCGTGGCCGGCGTGATCGTGCTGGGCTTCATCTACGGCGCGTACTTCACCGAGACCTTCCGCGGCGCGTTCCTGTCCGTGCCGCGCGGCCAGCTGGAAGCGGGCTCCGCCTACGGCATGAGCGCCTGGCAGGTGTTCTCGCGAATCATGTTCCCGCAGATGATGCGCTTCGCGCTCCCCGGCATCGGCAACAACTGGCAGGTGATGGTCAAGGCCACCGCGCTGGTGTCGATCATCGGTCTCGCCGACGTCGTCAAGGCTTCGCAGGATGCCGGCAAGGGCACGCTGCGATTCTTTTTCTTCACCCTGCTGGCGGGCGCCATCTATCTCATCATCACCACCGTCTCGAACTTTGTGCTGATGTACCTCGAAAAACGTTACTCGACCGGTGTGCGAAAGGCGGACCTATGATCGGGCTGATCCAGGAATACTGGCGCAACTATCTCTTCACCGATGGCTACCGCTTCACCGGCCTCGCGATCACGATGTGGCTGCTGGTCGTGTCGATCGGCCTCGGCTTCTGCCTGTCGATCCCGCTCGCGGTCGCGCGCGTGTCGAAGCGAAAATGGCTGTCGCGCCTCGTGTGGCTGTATACCTATGTGTTTCGCGGCACGCCGCTCTACGTGCAGTTGCTGCTCTGCTACACGGGCCTCTACAGCCTCGAATTCATCCATTCGCACGCGCTCACCGACGCGTTCTTCCGCAACGGCATGAACTGCACGCTGCTCGCGTTCACGCTGAACACCTGCGCGTACACCACCGAGATCTTCGCGGGCGCGATCAAGGCCACGCCGTATGGCGAAATCGAGGCGGCCCGTGCGTACGGCATGTCGCAGTTCACGCTGTATCGCCGCGTGATCCTGCCTTCGGCGCTGCGTCGCGCGTTGCCGTACTACAGCAACGAGGTGATCCTGATGCTGCACGCCACGACTGTCGCGTTCACCGCGACCGTGCCGGACATCCTCAAGATCGCGCGGGACGTGAACTCGGCCACGTACCAGTCGTTCGGTGCGTTCGGCATTGCCGCGCTGCTCTACCTCACCATTTCCTTCACGCTCGTGTGGCTGTTTCGCCGCGCCGAGCACCGCTGGCTCGCCTATCTGCGGCCACAGGGCAAGTAAGCCCGACGACAAGAGACACAGATGAAAACCAGCAAACAGAAGCTCTTCGTCGATGAGCTCCACAAGCAGTACGGCGACAACGAAGTCCTGAAGGGCGTCTCGCTGCAGGCGAACGCAGGCGACGTGATCAGCGTGATCGGCTCGTCCGGTTCGGGCAAGAGCACGATGCTCCGCTGCATCAACTTCCTCGAACAGCCGAACGCGGGCCGCATCTTCGTCGACGGCGAGGAAGTGCGCACCGCGAAGGACAACCGCAGCGGCGCGTTGCGCGTCGTCGATCAAAAGCAGTTGCAGCGCGTGCGCACCCGGCTTTCGATGGTGTTCCAGCACTTCAACCTGTGGTCGCACATGTCGGTGCTCGAGAACGTCACGGAGGCGCCCGTGAACGTGCTCGGCCTGCCGCGCCGCGAAGCGGAGGAGCGCGCGCGCCAGTACCTCGAAAAGGTCGGGCTCGCGCCGCGCGTCGAGAAGCAGTATCCGTCGCATCTGTCGGGCGGCCAGCAGCAGCGTGTGGCGATCGCCCGCGCGCTGGCGATGCATCCCGACGTGATGCTGTTCGATGAACCGACCTCGGCGCTCGACCCGGAACTCGTCGGCGAAGTGCTGAAGGTGATGCAGACGCTCGCGGAAGAAGGCCGCACGATGATCGTCGTCACCCACGAAATGGCGTTCGCGCGCAACGTGTCGAACCACGTGATGTTCCTGCATCAGGGGCGCGTGGAAGAAGAAGGCCACCCGGACGAAGTCTTCAAGAACACGAAAAGCGATCGCCTCAGGCAGTTCCTCTCAGGCAGTCTCAAGTAGAAACAACGAATTTGTAGTTTATGTAGTTTTACAAGGCGCTTTCAGCGTCTTGTTTTACTTCGGGCACCTGCACATCGAATGCGCGGGTTGTCCCAGCATGTGCGCAAAAACACCCCTCTTTCGCCCTACTCCGGACGATTTCGAACGTCAATAGTGGCAATCCTTGACTTCATGCGTTATGAACCGTGATTCCCTTGTCGCACAAGGGTTTAAGGGCATTTTGGCGCATTGCCGCCGAAGCGCCAGGCACAGACGTATTGCAATTTGGCGACATCTCTTTGGGAGACGTCGATTTTCTTCGCCACGTAGGGGTATTTTTGCTAAATTAGTAACCAAAGTAGCAAAACAAAGTTCGATAAAAGTAGTTTCACTTCATAAGACGCACAGGAGAAACCGGTCGACGAGGGATCGGGCATGACGTAAAGATGGCCAAGCCAAGGCCGCGCGTCTGCAACATACATCCTCGGCCGCACAACTCTCTGGTACGGATTTCTGTTCGGCGCTTCTGGCGTCCGGACACCATTCGCAGTACTGGGTTTACTTTTTGACAGGGTATGGAGGAGAAGATGAAGAAAGTTTTGCTCGCGGCATCGCTGCTGACATTCGGCGTGGCAGCACAGGCACAGAGCAGCGTCACGCTGTACGGACGTCTGGATGCCGGTCTTGAGTACATCAGCGGCCTGACAAACGCCGCTGGCCAGTCGAAGAGCCGTTTCAAGGCTGAAAGTGGCGACTGGGGTACCAGCCTGTGGGGCATGAAGGGTGTTGAAGACATCGGTGGCGGCAACAAGGTGCTGTTCCAGTTGGAAGGCTCCTTCAACACGATGAACGGCACGGGCCCTGGCGGTGGTGGCCTCTTCAATCGCTGGGCAACGGTCGGTATGTCGAACAACCAGTTCGGTACGCTGCTGCTGGGTCGCGAACTCTTCATCTCGAACGGCGTGTGGGACTTCGACCCGTTCGGTCAGTCGAACTGGTCGTCGGCGTCGCTGGTGCGTGGTCGTAACTGGCCGCAATCGAGCAACAACATTTCGTACCAGTCGCCGAAGATCGCGGGCTTTGACTTCTACGGTCAATACGCGCTGTCGAACGCAACGAACTGGAACGGTAACGGCTCGACGCCGCAAGGTCGCGAAGGTGGCGCACAGATCACCTACACGGCACCGATCTTCCAGATCCGCGGTATCTATGACGAAATCCGCAGCCCGGCAAACGGTCAGTTCACGGACGCATTCACCGCATCGCGTGAATACTCGGCTCTCGTCAACGTGTTCCTGGGTCAGTTCAAGATTCAGGGCGCTTACCAGGCCATCCGTACGTCGAGCGCAGCTGGTGGCAGCCTGAACCCGACGTCGCTCGATCACGAATGGGGTGGTGTGACGTGGCAGGCAACGCCGGCTGCAGCCCTGATCGCAGCGGTGTACCACGTGAACGCGAACAAGGGTGGCGGCAACGCGACGATCTACACGATCGGCGGTTCGTACAACCTGTCGAAGCGCACGCTGCTCGATATCCAGATCGCTACCGCGCGTAACAGCAAGGGTGCGAACTTCGGTCTCGAAGCAAATGCTGCTGGTGCGGGCAATGCGGACGCAGGCAACGACAACCCGCTGCCGGGTCACAGCCAGACCGGTGTGTACGCAGGTATTCAACACTCGTTCTAATCGAACGTTGTAATCAGAACAGTTAAAGAGAAGTTTTCACGCTGCTGCGAGAGGCGCGTATCGGTGCGGTACCTGAAAGGGTATCGCACCGTTTTTTATTTCTGGCGCGCGCATAAAAAAAGCACCGGCGTGGTGCAACGCCGATGCCCTCTTCCTGCTCTCGCCAGCCAGGGCCCGCCCGATCTACATCAAACGGCTGCTTCGTTTTCCTCGCCGGTGCGAATCCGGATCACGCGCTCGACTTCCGCCACGAAGATCTTGCCGTCGCCGATCTTGCCCGTGCGCGCCGCGCCGATGATCGCGTCGATCACCTGATCGCACTGATCGTTCGCCACCACCACTTCGATCTTCACCTTCGGCAGGAAATCAACCACGTATTCGGCGCCGCGATACAGCTCGGTGTGGCCCTTCTGACGGCCGAAGCCCTTGACTTCCGTGACGGTCAGCCCGGTCAGCCCCACTTCGGCCAGCGCTTCGCGCACTTCGTCGAGCTTGAACGGTTTGATGACTGCGGTGATGCGTTTCATGGCGTGCCTCATCCAGATCGAAAGATTGAAAAAACTGAAAACGGAATAAATGCTTTTGATTCTACGCCGCGCCAGACCGGTTGCGAGTAGTCCTGCGCCGCGCGTGCGATCTCATTCCACCGGTTCCGTATAGCGCGACGTGACCGGATAGCGCCAGTCGCGGCCAAACGCGCGATGCGTGACGCGGATGCCGATCGGCGCCTGACGCCGCTTGTATTCGTTGATCTTGATGAGGCGCGTGACGCGCCTGACGTCGTCGGTCGCGTAGCCCGCCGCGACGATTTCCGCGAGCGAGCGGTCCTCTTCCATGTACATGCGCATGATCGCGTCGAGCACGTCGTATTCCGGCAGGCTGTCCTGGTCGGTCTGGTTCTCGCGCAGCTCGGCCGACGGTGCGCGCGTGAGAATCCGCTCCGGGATGATGTCCTGCTTCGCGAACGTCGTCGCGGCATTGCGGTAGTGGCACAGGCGATAGACAAGCGTCTTCGCGATGTCCTTGATGACCGCGAAGCCGCCGGCCATGTCGCCGTAAAGCGTGCAATAGCCCACCGCCATCTCGCTCTTGTTGCCCGTCGTCAGCACGATCGAGCCGAACTTGTTCGACAGCGCCATCAGCAACGTGCCGCGAATGCGGGCCTGGATGTTTTCCTCGGTGGCGTCTTCGGCGCGGCCGGCGAATTCATCGGCGAGCGACGCGCGAAACGCGTCGAACATCGGCGCGATCGCGATCTCGTCGTAACGCACGCCAACGCGCCGCGCCATGTCGGCCGCGTCGGTCGTGGAGATATCGGCCGTGTAGCGCGACGGCATCATCACCGTGCGCACGCGATCGGCGCCGAGCGCGTCGCAGGCCACCGCCAGCACCAGCGCCGAATCGACGCCGCCCGACAGGCCGATGAGCGCGCCAGGAAAGCCGTTCTTGTTGATGTAGTCGCGCACGCCCATCACGAGCGCCGCGTACACCTGCGCCTCGACGGAGCGTTCCGGCGCGATCGTCGACGGCACCGGCACCGCGCCGTCGAATTCGACGATCGGGCACGCCTCCTCGAACTGCGCGAACTTCGCGACCAGCTCGCCCTTGCCATCGAGGACGAACGAGCCGCCGTCGAACACGAGTTCGTCCTGCGCGCCGACCATGTTCACATAGACCATCGGCAGGCCGGTTTCGCGGATGCGCGCACGCAGGATATCGACGCGCACCGCTTCCTTGTTGAGGTGATACGGCGAGCCGTTCGGGATCAGCAGCACCTGCGCGCCCGCGGCCTTCGCGATCTGCGCGGCCGACGCATGCCAGACGTCCTCGCAGATCACGACGCCGTATTTCACGCCGTCGAGCTCGAACACGAACGGCTGCGGATCGGTAGCGAAATAGCGCTTCTCGTCGAAGACTTCCGTGTTCGGCAGATCCTGCTTGCGATACGTGCCGACGATCTCGCCGTCGACGATGAGCGATGCCGCGTTGAACGTGTCGACCGGCGGCACGCCACGCTCGATCGGCGCGTTTGCATTACCATGGCCGTTCGCCGTGTCGCGATACGGATGGCCGACCACGACGTAGAGGCCCGTGAAGGGCTTCAGCTGCACGGCGAGCGCGGCGAGCGCCGCGGCGCTCGCGGTATAGAACGCGGGACGCAGCAACAGGTCTTCCGGCGGATAACCGGAGAGCGCGAGTTCCGGCGCGACCAGCAGCTTTGCACCATCGTTGTGCGCGGCGCGCGCCGCGTCGACGATCTTCGCGACGTTACCGGCGAAGTCGCCGACGGTGACATTGAGTTGGGCTAGAGCGATTCGGGTCTTCATGGCGGAACGTGAAAAGCGGGCCTTGAGCCTCGCGGCGACGGCAGCATCAGGGGTTCGAGGTAACGAACGAAGCAACAGACGAAGCAACGGACAAAACGAAGGCCGGCGTGAAACCCGGCGCAATCACGGACGACGCGGCGCACCTCGTGCCTCCCGACGTCGAACAGAGTGGAACGGTTACACAGATTGAATCAGGAACGCTTCGATTATCGCACGGGCATTCTGGCGTCGCCGCTCGAGGTGGACGCCGCCGAATGGAACGCGCTCCTCGCACGGCAGTCGCAACCGACGCCGTTTCTGCGCCACGAATTCCTGAGCGCGCTGCACGCGACGCGTTGCGCGGCGCCCGACACCGGCTGGGCGACGCAGTTCGTCACGCTGACGGACGCACGCACCGGGCGTCTGGAAGCGGCCGCGCCGGTGTACCTGAAAGGCCACTCATACGGCGAATACGTGTTCGACTGGGCATGGGCCGACGCGTACAAGCGCAACGGCGTGCCCTACTACCCGAAGCTCCTGTGCGCGGTGCCGTTCACGCCCGTGCAGGGCAACCGGCTGCTCGCGAGCGGCGAGCCCGCGCTGCGCCAGCTGGCGGCGACCGTCGTCGCGTTTGCCGAACAGGCCGACGTGTCGTCGCTGCACGTGCTCTTTCCGACTGAAACCGAAGCCCGTGTACTGACGGATCTCGGCATGATGCAACGCGAAGGCGTGCAGTTTCACTGGCTGAACGACGGCTACCGGACGTTCGACGACTTCCTGTCGACGCTCGAACAGAAGAAGCGGAAGAACATCCGCGCCGAGCGGCGCAAGGTGCAGGACGCGGGCGTCACGTTCCGGCGCGTACGCGGCGAGGACGCCACCGACGCCGACTGGCGCTTCTTCAACAAATGCTACCGGCAGACGTATCGCGAGCATTTTTCGACGCCGTATCTGAACCTCGAGTTCTTCAGGATGATCGGCGAGACGATGCCGGAGAACCTGCTGCTCGTGATCGCGGAATGCGAGGGCAAGCCGGTCGCGAGTTCGCTCGTCGTCTACCAGCGCGACGACAAAACCGGCGGCACGCTGTACGGACGCTACTGGGGCGCGCTCGAACACGTGCCGTGCCTGCATTTCGAAACGGCGTACTACCAGCCGCTCGAATTCTGCATCGAGGAAAAGCTGGGCGCGTTCGAAGGCGGCGCGCAGGGCGAACACAAGATGGCGCGCGGCTTTCTGCCGACCGTCACGCGTTCCGCGCACTGGCTCGCGCATCCGGCGTTCTCGGACGCCGTCGGGCGCTTCCTCGAAGGCGAAACGAACAATATCCACGCGTACGTCGACGAACTGCGCGAACACAATCCGTTCAAGACGTGATGCCCTGGTTTCTCTACCTCATCGAATGCGAAGACGGCAGCGTCTACACCGGCATCGCGGTCGACGTGCAGGCGCGCTTCGACAAACACCTGAACGGCACGGGCGCGCGTTACACGCGTTCGCGCAAGCCGCGCCAGTTGCTCGCTTCGTTCGAGCTGGCCGACCGCTCGAGCGCGTCGCGCGCCGAATACTGGGTCAAACGGCTGACCGCCGTCGAAAAGCGCGCGCTGGCCGCCGGCGTGCGCTCGCTCGAATCGGTGTTGCCTCCGCTCGAAGTCGAGCCTGAACCTGAGGCGTCGGAAAAGGACACGGCGTAAAAAAACCGCGCGGCCCCGAAGGGCTCGCGCGGTTTTTTGTCTCCGGCGGCGACTGCTTACTTCTTGTAGTTCGCGATGCCTTCGGTGATTTCCTTGTGCGCGGCGTCGATGCCCGCCCAGCCGTCCACCTTCACCCACTTGCCCTTCTCGAGCGCCTTGTATTGCTCGAAGAAGTGCTTGATCTGGTCTTTCAGGTACGCGGGCACGTCGTCGATCGACTTCAGGTCCGCCGTCATCGGGCAGATCTTGTCGTGCGGCACGGCGACCAGCTTCGCGTCGACGCCGGATTCATCCGTCATCTGCAGCATGCCGAGCGCGCGCGCGCGCACCACCGAGCCCGCGAGCAGCGGGAACGGCGTGATCACGAGCACGTCGACCGGGTCGCCGTCGCCCGACAGCGTCTGCGGAATGAAGCCGTAGTTGGCGGGATAGCGCATGCCCGTGCCGATGAAACGGTCGACGACGAGCAGGCCCAGATCCTTGTCGGCTTCGTACTTCACCGGATCGCTTTGCGCCGGGATCTCGATGATGACGTTGAAATCTTGCGGAAGATCTTTGCCTGCGGGGACGTGATTGAAGCTCATGAGCGTTCTCTGGTCAGGATGAAATCGGAGCACGGCCACGGCGCGGCGCCCTTCGGAGGCGCTCGCGGCCACGCGGCCGGACAGGGCGGAATGCGCCATTATAGCCAATCGGCCAATGGCGGCCGGCGCGGGATCGGCGCGATAATCGTTGCGCGCCCTGCGGATTGCGTGACTGCCGCGGTTTATCATCGCGGCATCGCGCGCGGCCTCGGGCACGATCCCGTGCGGGTCCGCGAACGCGGGCGTTTCAGGTATTCAACCAGGAGCATGCATGGAAGAAGCGAAACACTTCATCGGCAGCGAATGGAGCAGTTCCACGGGTGGCGGCACGATCGACGTCATCGATCCATCGGACGGCCAGCCGTTCGCGCGCCTCGCGCGCGGCACGGCGGCCGACATCGACCGCGCGGTCACGGCCGCCCGGCGCGCGTATGAAGGCGCATGGGGCGCGGCGAGCGCGGCCGAGCGTGGCCGCGTGCTGTACCGGCTGTCGATGCTCGTCACCGCGTGCCACGAGGAACTGGCGAAGCTCGAGGCGCGCGACACCGGCAAGCCGCTCCGGCAGGCCCGTGCGGACGCGTCCGCGCTCGCGCGCTACTTCGAGTTCTACGCCGGCGCCGCCGACAAGTTGCACGGCGAAACGCTGCCCTATCAATCCGGCTATACCGTCTTCACGATCCGCGAGCCGCACGGCGTCACGGGCCATATCGTGCCGTGGAACTATCCGATGCAGATCTTCGGCCGTAGCGTGGGTGCGGCGCTCGCCGCCGGCAACGCATGCGTCGTGAAACCCGCCGAGGACGCATGCCTGACGGTATTGCGCGTCGCCGAACTCGCGGCCGAGGCGGGCCTGCCGGCGGGCGCGCTGAACGTCGTCACGGGCTACGGGCACGAAGCCGGCGCGGCGCTCGCGCGTCACCCTGGCATCAATCACATCTCGTTCACGGGTTCACCGGACACCGGCAGGCTCGTCGCGCAGATGGCCGCCGACAACCATGTGCCCGTCACACTGGAACTCGGCGGCAAGTCGCCGCAGATCGTGTTCGCCGATGCCGATCTCGAAGCCGCGCTGCCGGTGCTGGTGTCGGCGATCGTCCAGAACGCGGGCCAGACGTGTTCGGCCGGCAGCCGCGTGCTGATCGCCCGCGAGATCTACGAACCGGTGCTCGACCGGCTCGGCGCGGCGTTTCACGCGCTGCGCGTCGGGCCTTCCGCCGCCGACCTCGATTGCGGCCCGCTCATCAGCGCGAAGCAGCAGCAACGCGTGTGGGACTTTCTCTCCGATGCGCAGCACGACGGCATCGCCATGGCAGCGCACGGCGAAGTCGTCGCCGAGGCGCCCGAAACCGGCTTCTATCAGGCACCCACGCTGCTGCGCGACGTGCCGCCCGCGCACCGGCTCGCGCGCGAAGAGGTGTTCGGGCCGGTGCTCGCGGCCATGCCTTTCAGCGACGAGGACGAAGCCGTGGCGCTCGCCAACGGCACGCCTTACGGGCTCGTCGCGGGCATCTGGACGCGCGACGGCGCACGACAGTTGCGTCTTGCGCGGCGCGTGCGCGCGGGGCAGGTGTTCATCAACAACTACGGCGCGGGCGGTGGCGTCGAACTGCCGTTCGGCGGCATGGGGCATTCCGGTCACGGCCGCGAGAAAGGCTTCGAGGCGCTCTACGGCTTCACCGTGCTGAAGACGGTGGCGATCCGGCACGGCTAGTTTCGGGTTTGCAGATGTTGCGTTCCGGCGTCCGCGAAAAAACAAGGAGACATCATGCGCTTGACAGGCAAGACAGCCATCGTCACAGGTGGCGGCTCGGGTTTTGGTGAAGGCATCGCGAAAACGTATGCGCGCGAAGGCGCGAACGTCGTCGTCAACGACCTGAACGGCGCGGCTGCCGAACGCGTCGCGAGCGAGATCGCGCTGACGGGCGGCAAGGCGATCGCGGTCGCGGGCGACATCACGCGCGGCGAAGACTGGAGCAGGTTGCGCGAAGCGGCGCTCGAAGACTTCGGCAGCGTGCAGATCGTGGTCAACAACGCCGGCACGACCCATCGCAACAAACCGGTGCTCGACGTCACCGAGGCCGAGTTCGATCGCGTGTACGCGGTCAACGTCAAGAGCATCTACTGGAGCGTGCAGGCGTTCGTGCCGTACTTCCGCGAACAGGGCGGCGGCGTGTTCGTCAACATCGCGTCGACAGCAGGCGTGCGGCCGCGGCCCGGGCTCGTCTGGTACAACGGCAGCAAGGGCGCCGTGATCATCGCGAGCAAGTCACTCGCAGCCGAACTTGGGCCGGACCGCATCCGTGTGAACTGCGTGAATCCGGTGATCGGCGAAACCGCCCTGCTCTCCGAATTCATGGGCGTCGAAGACACACCAGAGAACCGCAAGCGCTTTCTGGCAGGCATCCCGCTCGGCCGCTTCTCGACGCCGCAGGACATCGCCAGTGCATGCCTGTACCTTGCCTCGGACGAAGCGGAGTTCATCACCGGCGTGTGTCTCGAAGTGGACGGCGGACGCTGCGTCTAGCGCGCCGGGGCGCATTACGGTGGCCTGGGACGACACCGGGCCGGGGCAACTTGACGTGGCCTGCGTTGTCCTGGGGCGTCTCGTGACGACTTGACGCGACCTGACGTTGCCTCGAAGCATCTCGCGGCAACTTGCCGCCCAACCCGGGATGCCGATATGCAATACGGTTCGCGCCACCGGTTCTCGGTGTTTTCCCCGACCTGGACGGTCCGGATTCCGTCCGAACCGCGTATAGAATGCGCGAAACGCGGCACTTCTTTCTACGTATAACGAACGAGGAGACAACATGGCCAGTCCCGCGAATCCGCTGCAGGCTCCCGGCGCCGGCGCGCCGCCTTCCACCTTCGAGGAGGCGACGTACCGGAAGGTGGCCTGGCGGCTCACGCCGCTTCTGATGCTGTGTTACGTGGTGGCCTATCTCGATCGCGTCAACGTGGGCTTCGCGAAGCTGCAGATGACCGCCGATCTCAACCTGAGCGACGCGGTCTACGGCTTCGGCGCGGGTATCTTCTTCGTCGGCTACTTTCTCTTCGAAGTCCCGAGCAACATCATCCTGCACAAGGTCGGCGCGCGCGTGTGGATCGCGCGGATCATGGCGTCGTGGGGCATCGTCTCGATGCTGACGATGTTCGTGACCACGCCCACCATGTTCTACGTGATGCGTTTCCTGCTCGGTCTCGCCGAAGCGGGCTTCTTCCCTGGCATCATCCTGTATCTCACGTACTGGTATCCGGCGCACCGGCGCGGCCGCATGACGACGTGGTTCATGACGGCCATCGCGCTCTCCGGCGTGATCGGCGGCCCCGTGTCAGGCTATATCCTGAAGAACTTCAACGGCATGAACGGCTGGCAAGGCTGGCAGTGGCTGTTTCTGCTCGAAGGCATTCCCTCGGTGCTCGTCGGCGTCTGGGTGTTCCTGAAACTCGACGACCGTATCAGCAAGGCAAAATGGCTGACGCGGGAAGAACAGCAACTGCTCGAACGCAACGTCGCCGCCGAGGAAGCGCTCAAGCACGACATGCCGCTCGGCCAGGTGCTGTCGAGCCCGCGTGTCTGGCTCATGAGCCTGATCTATTTTTCGTTCGTGATGGGTCTGTACGGCGTGAGCTTCTGGCTGCCGACGATCATCAAGGCAACCGGCGTCACCGACGCCTTGACGATCGGCCTGCTTTCGGCAATTCCGTTCGCCGCCGCCGTCGTCGCGATGCTGCTGGTCGCGAAAAGCGCCGACCGCACGCGCGAGCGTCGCTGGCACATCGCGGTGCCAGCATTCGTGGGAGCGCTAGGGCTGGTGCTGTCGGTCGTGTGGGCACACAACACGCTGCTCGCGATGACCGGCCTGACGATCGCGACGATGGGCATCATGACGACCCTGCCGCTCTTCTGGAGCCTGCCGACCGCGTTTCTCGCCGGCACGGGCGCGGCGGCCGGCATCGCGATGATCAATTCGCTCGGCAACCTTGCCGGTTTTCTGAGTCCGTACGCCGTGGGCTGGCTCAAACAGGTCACCGCCGCCAACGATTCCGGCATGTACATGCTGGCCGGCTGCATGATTGTCGGCGGCCTGCTCGCGATCAGCGTGCCAGCGCGACTGGTGAACCGGTAACGCGCTTTCGGCGGATCGTAAAAAAGCCTCCGTGGGCGTTTTGCTCACGGAGGCTTTTTCTATCGGCCTCACCTTGCGGCATCGATGACCCGCGCCGTCAAACCACGTTCATCGCCAGCGCGCTTTCCCGATAGTGTTCGCTTGCCTTGCCTGTGTCGCCAAGCTGCTCGTGCAGTCGCGCGAGCGAACGATGCGAACGGATCCTGAGCGGTTCGTTGTCGGCGAGCTTCAACGCCTGTTCGAGGAACGACTGCGCCTTGCCCCACAACTTCTGATGCAGGCACAGACGTCCGAGCGCGAACAGCAGATCGGCGTCGTCGGGACGATCGTTCTGCCAGGCCTCCGCCTTCTGGATCAGCGGCAGCGCGTCGCCGCCCGCGGTTTCCGGATAACGGCGCAGCAAACGCGCGTCCCAGTTCTGCGCGAGCGCTTCTTCGACGATCCTGCGGGCGTCGCCCGGGCGGTTCAGGCCGATCAGCAGCTCGGCGGCCAGGTCGGCCAGACGCGGCGAATGCCGCTCGGTCGGCGTGAGCGAATGCCACAGTTCGAGCAGTGCATCCGCGTTGTGACGACGGTCGCGCAGCAGGTTTTCCGCCGCCAGTTGACGCAGGCGCACCGCGACGGCCGGATGGATGGCCTCGCGCTTTTCCAGCGTCTTGACGAGCTTCAGCACCTCGCTCCAGTTCTTCAGTTGCTGCTGCGCGCGCAGCATGATCTGCTGCGCATGAATCCGCCGGCCGCCCTGCGTCTGCATCTGTTTCAACGCTTCCAGCGCGCCGTCCGCGTCGCGGCCGTCCGCGCGCATGTCGGCGGTTGCCATGAGGCGTGCGTCCTGCCAGTCGGCTTCGTCGATCTGCGCGAGCCAGTCGTCGCGACGCGCGTATTCGTGCATGCGATGCGCCGCGTTCGCCGCGATCAGCCCTGCGGCACCCTTGTTGTCCGGGTTCGCGAGCGCGTCGCGGGCCGCTTTTTCCGCGCGCGAGAAACGGCCCGCGTAGAGGTTGCCGATCGCGTCACGCAGCGCCGCCTGCGCCTTCGCGACGCGCGAACGCGCACGGAAGGCCGCGACGCGTTGCGGCATGCGCCAGAGGTTGCGGATCGCGCGCATCAGCGTGTACAGCACGATGAACGTGACCACCAGGCCGACGACGAACAGGTTCAGTGAAATGTCGACGCGATACGGCGGGTAGACGATCAGCACCTGGCCGGTGTCGAACCGGCCGGCCGTCGCCAGCACGACCGCGATCACGAACAGGAAGGCCAGCCAGAGGAGTCCGCGGATAGCCATGATTAACCCTGGCTCCGGTATTGATGGACCGCCTGCAGGCTCGTGTTCAGGTTCGGCAGTTCAACCGCCGCCGAACCGGTGTCCACGTCCTTGACGAGGCCGCGCACCGTCTGCACCTGCTTCGACGCGCTGTCGAAATAGCGGCCGAGTGCGGCATCGGCGGCGTGCAGGTCGGACTTGAGCGTCGTCTGGTTGCGCGAGAGGAGCGCGAGCCGCGCCGACAGCAGGCGCAGCTTCAGGTTCTCGCGCACGAAATAGCCTTGATCGGGCGAGACGAGCATCGCGTCGGCATTGTCGATGCGGCGCACCTGAACAAGGCTCGCGAGCTGCTGGCCGAAGCCCGCGGTGAACTCATGCCACAGCACCTTCCAGCGTGGCTCGCCGGTCGCGGCCGCCACCTTCGCCGAGTCGGCGGGCGTGGCCGCATGCGCGGTGGCATGGCCGATCGGCGCCTCGCCGGAAAGCGGCAGCGCGTCGACCTGTTCGATCGCGTTATCGAGCTTGATCGCGAGGCCCGTGAGGTCGGTGGACGGCGCCGACTTCAGCTTGTCGATGTCCTGCGCGATCGCCTTGCGCACGACGACGACCTGCGTGCTGTCCGACGCGGCGAGGCGCGTGTCGGCGCTTTGCAGCGCGAAGAGCGCGAGCTGCGTGTTGCCGGTGAGCTGCAGCTGCTGGCTCGCCGCCGACAGCATCTGGCCGACTTCGGCGAGCGTCCAGTCGTCGCGAGTGCGCGCGAGGTCCGCGTACTGCTGCTGCAGCGCCTGCTGGCCGGCCTGCGCATCGGCGAGCTTGCCTTCGAGTTGCGAGACCTGCGAGTCGGATTGATGAACCGTGGCGAGCGCCTGTTCGGTCTTCACGCTGAGCGCGGCAGTCTGCGCGTCGTTGGCCTGCTGACGCTGCGCCAGTTGCTGCTCCATCCGGTCGACCTTGCGGTTCAGCGCGAACGAGCCGACGCCTGCCGCGCAGATCAGCACGACGATCACGAACCACAGCAGCGGTGCGCTCGAGTTGCGCGGCTTCTGCTGCGCTTCATAGGGCGTGAAAGGCGGGTTCGGCGGCAACGGAGGCGTGGCAGCCGGCGGGATGGATGCGTTTCTGGAATCGTTCGAATCTGTCATGCGTGAGTGAGCCGGGTTGGACGGTACCGGTTTAACAACGGAAGCAACGGAAACTGCGGAAGCTGCGGAAGCTGCGGAGGCAAGCAACGCACGGGCAATACGCGCGTCGCCCGCGCCAGACACCGTAATCCTATCAAAACCCACTCCCCGCGCGGTCTGCGCGATGCGTGGATGGGGCGTGACGAGCATCGCGCGCTTCAACTGCGCGATCTCGCCGGCGGTCAGATGCTCGCGCGCCAGCTCGTCGAGGTTGCGCACGCCTTCGGAACTGGTGAGCAGCCACGCGTGCGGCACGCCCGCCAGCAGCGCATGCACGCGCGACCAGGCGCTGATGGACGGCTCCGGCACGATGCGCCGGTAAGCCGCCACGGTCTCGACCTGCGCGCCCGCTTCACGCAGACGGTCGGCCAGCCATTCACGCCCGCCGTCGCCGCGCACGATCAGCACGCGGCGCCCTTCGAAGTCGCCCGTGCCGAGCGCGGCCTCGAGCGCGGCGAAGAGCGCCTCGGAATCGAAACGGCCGGTGTCGTCATCAGCCGGAACGCTCGGGCTGATGACCCGATACGCGGGTGCCTCGACGCCGTGACGCGCGAGCGCCGCCACGCTGCCCGGCCCGACGACGCCCACCGGCAGCGCATGCGGCCAGATGGCATCGTGGTGCGCGAACGCGCGGTCGACGGCATTCGGCGAGACGAACACCACCAGCGCATAGTGTTCGAGCGAGGCGAGCGCGGCACGCAGTGGCGCCGCGTCCCCGACTTCGCCGATGTCGATCAGCGGGAATTCGAGCGCGGCGACACCCGCGGCGGACAGTTGCGCCATCAGCGCCGCCGACTGCCCGGCGGGCCGCGTGATCACGACGGTGAACCCGGGCGGCACTGCCGCGCCGGCGGCAGAAGACGGATCGACGGACGCGCCGGTCGACATCACGCGCCGGTCACGTCGCCGCTCGCGGTACTCAGCGACCGGACAATGTCGAGCGCGCCCTGGCTTTCGAGCGACGCCGCCACTTCGCGACCCAGCTCGATCGCGGCGCCGACCGTGGGCGCGGGCGACGACGCCTGCGCGCTCAGCACGCGCTGACCGTCGGGTGTGGCAACCATGCCGCGCAGATGCAGCGCGCCGTCACGCCACGTCGCATACGCGGCGAGCGGCACCTCGCAGCTGCCGCCCAGCATGCGCGACACCATGCGTTCGGCTTCGACCGCGGCGGCGGTGTGTTCATGATGGAGCGGCGCAAGCCACGCGGCGAGCTCGGCGCGGTCTGCGCGGATCTCGATGCCAAGCGCACCCTGTCCGGCCGCGGGCAGGCTGTCGTCCGGATCGAGCAGCGCGCGGATGCGGTCGGCCAGACCCAGCCGCTTCAAACCCGCCGCGGCGAGAATGATGGCCGCGTAGTCGCCACGGTCGAGCTTCGCGAGCCGCGTATCGAGGTTGCCGCGCAACGGCTGCACGACGAGCTGCGGATAGCGCACGCGCAACATCGCCTCGCGCCGCAGGCTCGAGGTGCCGACCACGCTGCCCGCGGGCAGCGCCGCGAGCGAGTCATACGTGTTCGAGACGAACGCGTCGCGCGGGTCTTCACGCTCCATGATGGTGGACAGCGCGAAGCCTGCCGGCAGTTCCATCGGCACGTCTTTCAGCGAATGCACGGCCAGATCGGCGCGGCCGTCGGCCAGCGCGCTTTCCAGTTCCTTGACGAAAAGACCCTTGCCACCGACCTTCGAAAGCGTGCGATCGAGAATCTGATCGCCACGTGTTGTCATTCCGAGGATTTTTACGTCACAAGATGGATATAATTTGTGCAGCGCACACCGCACGTGTTCGGCCTGCCACATGGCAAGGCGGCTTTCTCGCGAAGCGATCACCAGCGTGCGGGGTAGCGCTGAATGGGTCTCGGAATTCATTGCAAGGTCAGTGGAGGACGGGGTTCAATAACAATCAATGTTAGCACGCACGCCAGTGCTTCCTTATCGGCCGGATGGCCGTGCTGGCGCGGCATCGACACAGGAGACAGGCCCGTTCCGGGTGCTGCCGCCGCATCTGTCCCGGCTTCCCGTACGGTCGTTCGCGCGCCGTGCGGCTGCATGCGGGATGATGCATTGCGGCGCACCGTGCGGCAATGGGCAGCCCCCTTTCCTCGTATGTCTCTTCTGCGTGCATGCCGTTCCTGCAGTTCCGCGTCGTTGCTCACCCGCGCTTCACCGGTGCGCGGCGGCGCCTGCGCAGTTCGTGCGCATGTGTTTTGAAACCGCTGTTCATCATCAACAGACCCAGGCTTCTCCGAGGAAACCCATCGTGACGTCTTCCGGATCGGCGCGCCCTGCCCGCCGCAACACTGCATCGCCCACTCCTGCCCAAACCGCGGGCACCTCCGCTGCTCCCGCCAAAGCGACCCGAACACCGAAAGCCGCCCAGGCCGCCGCCAAAAGCGTGAAGGCCAGCAAAGCCGTCAAAGCCGTCGCGCCCGCGAAACCTGCAAAGGCGCCGAAAACGCCGAAGGCACGCCCGGCACTCGACGGTAGCGCCCAGACAGCGCCCGCTTCGAAATCGGTGACAAAGCCCGTTGCAAAGCCGGCGAACGGCGCCGCGAACGGCCGCATGAAATCGCCGCTCGACATCGCGCCCAAGGCTGTCGCAACAGCGCCGGCAACGGCGAAGTCCAACGGCCGCACGCGTGAAGACAAGGATCAACCGCTCTTCGAGGACATCCGCTATCTGGGACGTCTGCTCGGCGACGTCGTGCGTGAACAGGAAGGCGACGCCGTGTTCGATGTCGTCGAAACGATCCGCCGGACGGCCGTGCGCTTTCGTCGCGAAGACGACAGCGTCGCCGCGCAGACGCTCGACAAGAAGCTGCGCACGCTGAGCCCGGAACAGACGGTGAGCGTCGTGCGTGCGTTCAGCTACTTCTCGCACCTCGCGAATATCGCCGAAGACCGTCACCGCAACCGCCGTCACCGCATTCACGCGCTGGCGAACGCCGCGCCGCGTCCGGGCACGATGGCGTACGCGCTCGAGCGCCTGATGAAAGCCGAGGCGGCGCCGACGCCCGTCCTCCAGCAGTTCTTCAACGACGCGCTGATCGTCCCCGTGCTGACCGCGCACCCGACCGAAGTGCAACGCAAGAGCATTCTCGACGCGGAACACGACGTCGCGCGCCTGCTCGCCGAGCGCGACCAGCAGTTGACCGCGCGCGAACGCGCGCACAACGAAACGATGCTGCGCGCGCGCGTGACGTCGCTGTGGCAGACGCGGATGCTGCGCGACGCGCGCCTGACGGTCGCCGACGAAATCGAGAACGCGCTGTCGTACTACCGCGCGACGTTCCTCGAGGAAATCCCGGCGCTCTACGCCGACATCGAAGCCGCGCTGGCCGAACACGGCCTGCCCGCGCGCCTGCCGCCGTTCTTCCAGATGGGTAGCTGGATCGGCGGTGACCGCGACGGCAATCCGAACGTGAGCGCCGCGACGCTCGAACACGCGATCACGCGTCAGGCCGCGGTGATCTTCGAACACTATCTGGAGCAGGTACACAGGCTAGGCGCGGAACTGTCCGTGTCGAACCTGCTGGCCGGTTCGAGCGACGCGCTAAAGGCGCTGGCGGCAGCCTCGCCCGACGCGTCGCCGCATCGCACCGACGAGCCGTATCGCCGCGCACTGATCGGCGTGTACGCGCGCCTCGCGGAAAGCGCGCGGGCGCGTCTGGGCGCGGGCGTCGTCGCGGCGCGCAGCCACGACAGCGCGAAGCCCTACGCCGACGCCGCCGAATTCGCCGCCGACCTGCACGTGCTGATCGATTCGCTCGCGGAACAGCACGGCGCGTCGCTTGCCGCACCGCGTCTGTCGCCGCTCGCGCGGGCCGCCGAAGTTTTCGGCTTCCATCTCGCCAGCATCGACCTGCGTCAAAGTTCGGACATCCACGAAGCCGTCGTCGCCGAACTGCTGAAGCGCGCGGGTGTCGAGGACGACTACGCCGCGTTGTCCGAAGCCGACAAGCTGACGGTGCTGCTGAAGGAACTCGGCCAGCCGCGTCCGCTGCGCCTGCCGTACGTCGAGTATTCCGATCTGGCGAAGAGCGAACTCGGCGTGCTCGAAATGGCCCGCGTGACGCGCGAGAAGTTTGGCCCCCGTGCGGTGCGCAACTACATCATTTCGCACACGGAAACCGTGAGCGATCTCGTCGAGGTGATGCTGCTGCAAAAGGAAACCGGCCTGCTGAAGGGGCTGCTCGGCAACGTCGAACAGCCGGCGCACGACGGCATCATGGTGATCCCGCTCTTCGAGACGATTCCCGATCTGCGCAACGCGCCGCACATCATGCGCGACCTGATCGCGCTGCCGGGCGTCGATTCGCTGATCGAGCACCAGGGCGGCGAGCAGGAAGTCATGCTCGGCTACTCGGACAGCAACAAGGACGGCGGCTTCCTCACGTCGAACTGGGAGCTGTATCGCGCGGAGCTGGCGCTCGTGTCGCTCTTCAACGAACGCGGCGTGACGCTGCGGCTCTTCCACGGCCGCGGGGGTACAGTCGGCCGCGGGGGTGGCCCGACGTATCAGGCCATCCTGTCGCAGCCGCCGGGCACGGTCGACGGGCAGATCCGTCTCACCGAACAGGGCGAAGTGATCGCGAGCAAGTTCGGCAACCCGGAGATCGGCCGGCGCAATCTGGAAACGGTCGTCGCCGCGACGCTCGAAGCTTCGCTGCTGCCGCAGGGCAATGCGCCCGACCAGCTGCCCGCTTTCGAGGAAACGATGCAGCAGCTTTCGGATGCGGCGATGGCGTCGTATCGCGCGCTCGTCTACGAAACACCGGGTTTCAAGGAGTATTTCTTCGAGTCGACGCCGATTTCGGAGATCGCCGAGCTGAACATCGGCAGCCGTCCGGCTTCGCGCAAGCTGCAGGACGCGAAGCAACGCAAGATCGAAGACCTGCGCGCGATTCCGTGGGGTTTTTCGTGGGGGCAGTGCCGACTGCTCTTGACCGGATGGTATGGCTTCGGCAGCGCGGTGGCCGCGTACCTGGACCACGCGCCGACCGATGCCGAACGCGCACGCCGTCTTTCGCTGCTGAAAAAGATGTACAAGACGTGGCCGTTCTTCTCGAACCTGCTGTCGAACATGGACATGGTGCTGGCGAAGACCGACCTCGCGGTTGCGTCGCGCTACGCGCAGCTCGTGACCGACAAGAAGCTGCGCAAGCATGTGTTCGAGCGCATCGTCGCGGAATGGGAGCGCACGTCGAAGGTGTTGTCGGAGATCACCGGCAAGAGCGAGCGGCTCGCGGATAACCCGCTGCTCGCGCGCTCGATCAAGAACCGCTTCCCGTACCTCGATCCGCTGAACCATCTGCAGGTGGAACTGCTGAAGCGCCACCGCGCGGGCGACCGCAACGCGCGTCTGCGGCGCGGGATTCACCTGACGATCAACGGTATCGCGGCAGGCCTGCGCAATACGGGCTGATCCGGCTGAGCGGGTTTGCATCGGGTTGGATGCAAACCTGTTCTGGTTCAAGAGGCACGCTTTCCTTTTATCGGATCGCGTGCTTTTTTTTGTCCGGCGTGCGGTTTGAAACGCTCTTCTCCCCGCACGCCGTCAAGCGCCGAAGCGCCGCGTCAATACGCCTCGATCATCAGTGCATCGAGTTCGAACGAGCCGTCGGCCTGCACGTTGAAATACGCTCGCACCTCGTCCGGCGCGCCCTTCCACACCGACTGGATCGCGACGACGCGCGGCTCGGGCGTGCGCATCCGTTTGACCCATGCGTCGAATCCGATCGGCAAACGCCAGCGCCCGCGGATCGACGCGTTGAAGCCCGCGGCTTCGAAAAGCGCGATCCATTCGTCGGCACGATAGTCGCGGATATGCGAGCCGTCGCGCAGCAGTTCCACCGACTGGATGTGCGTGTCGAGCAGCGGATGATCGCTGCCCGCGATATCGATGAACAGCACGCGGCCGCCCGGTTTCAGCACGCGACGCACTTCCTTCAGCGCCTGCGGCACGTCGTGCCAGTGGTGCGCGCTCATGCGGCTGATGACCCAGTCGAACGAGGCATTGGCGAACGGCAGCGTTTCGGCCGCGCCCTGCTGCGTGCGGATCGTGTCGAGCCCGCGTTCGCGCGCGGCTGCGGCGACCGTCTCCAGCATCTGCGGGGCGATGTCGTACGCGACGACCGACTTCGCGTGCGGCGCCACCGCGAAGCTCGCGTGACCGGCGCCGCAACCCATGTCGAGCACCGTCGCACCGGGCGTCGCCTGGATGGCGGCGGCCAGCGTCTGCAGATCGGCGCCCGTCGCGTGAACGTGACTCGTCAGGTAAGCGGCGGCGGTCGAGCCGAATGCGTCGGCGACCTGGTCGTGATGCTTCATGAAATGCTCCTCTGCCCGGATAAGCGCGGGCCGCGTCGGTTGATCGTGGGTGGAACGGCACGCCCATCGTGTACGCCGGTGCAATAACTGCCGTTCCAGCCGCTACAATAGAGCCCGCTCTGTACCAGTACAAGTTAAGCAATTATTCTGGTATCAACACCACCCGCCTCCACACACATGATGACCCGGCCGCCTTCCCCCGAGCTTGTTGCGCCACCGCTCGACGCCACGCCCGCGCGCGCGCTCGGCGACTTCATCCGCGCGCATCGCGAACGGCTGTCGCCCCAGGCCGTCGGTTTGCCGCCCGGGCCCCGGCGGCGAACGCCCGGCCTGCGGCGCGAGGAAGTCGCGCAACTGTGCGGCGTCAGCCCGACCTGGTACACGTGGATCGAACAGGGCCGCCCCGTGTCGGCCTCCGCCGATGCGCTCGCGCGCATCGCCGTCGCGTTGCAGTTGTCGCGCGCCGAGCGGGCGTATCTGTTCGAACTCGCCGCGCAGCGCGACCCCGCCGAGCCCGACCCGGCCGCCGCCGACGCGCCCGCGCGCCTGCTCGAAACCGTCCAGCTGATCGACGCGCCCGCTTACGTGCTCGACCGGCAGTGGAACGCGCTCGCCTGGAACGCGCGGGCGGCCGACCTCTTTGTCGGCTGGCTCGACGACGGCCACGACCGCAACCTGCTGCGCTTCACGTTCACCGGGCCCGGCGCGCGCGAGCTGATCGCCGACTGGGAGCCGCGCGCGAGGCGGCTCGCCGCCGAGTTTCGCGCGGATTCGATCCGTCACCTGAACGAAGCGCCGACGCGCACGCTGATCGATTCGCTGAGTGCGGCGAGCGACGCGTTCGCGCGCTTCTGGGCGTCGCAGGACGTGGGTGGACGCGAAGGTGGCAGGCGGGAGTTCAACCACCCGCGTCACGGCCGCATCGTCTACGACCAGATGACGTTCAAGCCCGCGCATCGCGAGGATCTGAAGCTCGTCGTCCTCGTGCGGATGTAGGCTGCCTTGCGGGACGGCTCGCGGCTGGCGCCGGCGCGCGGGCCCGGGGGGAGCCGGAACGTCGCCGGATGCTAAAATCGCTGTCCCGATGAAATCTTTTCTACCGGCGACGTGGCTACAGGTCGCCCGCCTTTCACCGTCTCTCCACTGCCAAACATCATGACGTCCCAACTGCACAAAAAAGGCGAAGCCTGGTCGGCACGCTTCTCGGAGCCGATGTCGGAACTCGTCAAACGCTATACGTCGTCGGTTTTCTTCGACAAGCGTCTGGCGCTGGTCGATATCGAAGGCTCGCTCGCGCACGCCTCGATGCTGGCGGCGCAGAAGATCATCGCCGCCGACGACCTCGCCGCCATCCAGCGCGGCATGGCGCAGATCAAGGGTGAAATCGAGCGCGGCGAGTTCGAGTGGCAACTCGACCTGGAAGACGTCCACCTGAACATCGAGGCGCGCCTGACGGCGCTGATCGGCGACGCGGGCAAGCGCCTGCACACCGGCCGCTCGCGTAACGACCAGGTCGCGACCGATATCCGTCTGTGGCTGCGTGGCGAGATCGACCGCATCGGCGGCTTGCTGAAGGACCTGCGCGGCGCGCTGATCGATCTGGCTGAACAGAACGCCGCGACGATCATGCCAGGGTTCACGCATCTGCAGGTCGCGCAGCCGGTGACGTTTGGGCATCACCTGCTCGCCTACGTCGAAATGTTTTCGCGCGACGCCGAGCGCATGCGCGATTGCCGTACGCGCGTGAACCGTCTGCCGCTGGGCGCGGCGGCGCTCGCCGGCACGAGCTATCCGATCGATCGGCATGCCGTCGCGAAGACGCTCGGCTTCGACGGGATCTGCGCGAATTCACTCGATGCGGTTTCGGATCGCGATTTCGCGATTGAATTCACGGCGGCGTCGGCACTGGTGATGACGCATGTGTCGCGGTTCTCGGAAGAGCTCGTTTTGTGGATGAGCCCGCGGGTTGGGTTTATCGATCTCGCGGACCGCTTCTGCACTGGCTCGTCGATCATGCCGCAGAAGAAGAATCCCGATGTACCCGAGCTCGCGCGCGGCAAGACCGGACGGGTGAACGGGCATCTGATGGCCTTGCTCACGCTGATGAAGGGCCAGCCGCTCGCCTATAACAAGGACAATCAGGAAGACAAGGAGCCGTTGTTCGACACCGTCGATACGGTCGCCGATACGTTGCGGATTTTTGCCGAGATGGTTGCCGGGATCAAGGTCAAGCCCGCGGCCATGCGGGATGCGGCGCTTCAAGGGTTTTCGACCGCCACCGATCTCGCGGATTATCTGGTCAAGCGCGGGTTGCCGTTTCGGGATGCTCATGAGGCGGTTGCGCTTGCGGTGCGCGTTTGCGTCGATCGTGAGTGCGATCTTGCTGATCTTTCGCTTGAAGAGATGCGGAGTGAATTGCCTGGGGTCGCTCACCTCATCGGTGAGGATGTTTTTGAATACCTCACGCTTGAAGGCTCCGTCGCGAGCCGGAATCATCCAGGCGGGACCTCGCCTGAGCAGGTTTTGAATGCTGTTCGAGAGGCTCGGGCGGCGTTAGGTTAGGGGTTCTGTTTTTTTATTCTGGGCGGCCCTTTTTGTTTCGGGTCCGCTCTTTTTGAATATCACGCAATTAACAGATGTTAGTCGGCGGGATCTGCACTTCTGCTGTGTGGTTTCCCCAACGCACTGTTACATACTCTCGCTTGACGATAGTATTGCGACGCAATAGTATTAGAACATGATCAAGACCTTCCGCTGCGTTGACACCGAGGCTCTGTTCATGGGCACGAGAGTTGCGAGATTCGCAAATATTGAGAAAGTCGCGATGCGGAAGCTCGCCATGCTACATCGAGCGGTGAATCTGGATGATTTGAGGATTCCGCCGAACAATCGTTTGGAGGCCCTCGTGCGGGATCGGGCCGGGCAGCACAGCATCAGGATCAACGATCAGTACCGCGTATGTTTTCGGTTTAATGCCGGGGACGCATCTGACGTCGAGATCGTCGACTACCACTAGGAGGTGCCGTCTATGCCACGTGAAATTCCCTATCCCCATCCGGGGGAGATCCTGTCGGAAGAGTTCCTGCTTCCGATGGGTATTAGCGCGTACCGGCTTGCCAAGGACATCGGAGTCACCCAGCAACGTATTGGCGAGATCGTCGCGGGCCATCGCTCGGTAACGGTCGATACCGGTTTGCGTCTGTCCCGATACTTTGGCACGAGTGACGAATTCTGGACCGGTCTCCAGTTGGACTATGACACGGCTCATATGAAAGATGAACTGGCGCGTCAACTGGATGCGATTCATCGCTATGAGCCTGAGTCTGCGTGACGTTGCGGCTGGCTTTGGGTGGTCTTTTTCTTTGGCCTTTCCTTGAATTCGCGTCGGTCTATTAGTGTCGCCCCTGTGCGGGGCGGCACTCTCAATCTCTTCGGCAAGCCAGTGCACATGTCCACCTCGCCTTCGCACGACCCGTTCACGTTCAGTTGACCTCGTGACGCGCCACCACACGCCACCGGCGCTTGCCCGAAGGCCCAACCCCTCAGTCGTTGCCCACGGTCTCCGACAACCGCTTTAGCGTCGCGACCCGCGCGCCTATGATGTCGATCCGCCCGCGTGCGTCAACCAGCGGCATCGTCACGTTGCGAAAACCCAGCCACGCGCGTTGCGCGCGAACCAGCTTCGGCCGCTCGCGTGAAGGCATCTCCCTGTGCAGCCGCTGGTAGTAACGGTTCAGATCCCGGTTCGCATGCGCGCAGTCAGCATCACGGGAACACGCCCTCGGACGCGGCGACGGCTTGTTGCCGCCACCCCCATTGGCCTCGTTCGCGGCGGCGCGAAGCGTCAGCGCGCGGTCTCGTACAGGCTGCAGTTGCATGTCGGCCTCGAACAGCACGTACATCGTGCCACTCGTCGTCTCGAAAACTGCCCTCAGCATCGGTGCCTCGGCGTCGCGCCACGCCTTCCAGCTTCGCTGGCTACGCTCCCAACCCCTGCGTTGCGATGTCTTCACCTTTGCCAGCAACTGCTGGTACGCAAGATCAGACGCGGACTGCCACGCCGCCCGCGCCGTTTCCATGCACTGCACCTGCCCCGCCGTCGACGACATGTCGCTACGCGCAAGGCACGTGCGCATCGACGCGTCGATCGGATCGGCCGCCGCGACTTCGGCGCGCGCCACGCCGGACTGCACGGCCAGTGCCACGACGGCCGCGCACCATCCCGCGCGCACCGCCGCCTTCAGATGCCCCTTCATCTTCAGCCGGCCCGCACGCAATCGACGAAGTACTCGATGCGCCCGTTGATCATCTCGCCCACCAACCCGTGAATGTCGGTATGGAAACCCGGGAAGCGCTCGTTGAATTCGCGCGCGAACCGCAGGTAGTTGACGATCGTCTTGTTGAAACGCTCGCCCGGAATCAGCAGCGGAATGCCCGGCGGATATGGCGTCAGCAGAATCGATGTCACGCGGCCCTCGAGTTCGTCGATCGGCACCCGGTCGATCTCGCGATGCGCCAGCTTCGCAAACGCGTCGGACGGCTTCATCGCCGGTTCCATGCTCGACAGGTACATTTCGGTCGTCAGCCGCGCGATGTCGTTCGCGCGGTAGACGCTGTGGATCTGCTCGCACAGGTCGCGCAGGCCGATGCGCTCGTACATCGGATGATGCGAGACGAACTCGGGCAGCACGCGCCACAGCGGCTGGTTGTTGTCGTAGTCGTCCTTGAACTGCTGGAGCTCGGTGACCATCGAGTTCCAGCGGCCCTTCGTGATGCCGATCGTGAACATGATGAAGAACGAATACAGCCCGGTCTTCTCGACGATGATGCCGTGCTCGGCCAGGTATTTCGTCACGATCCCGGCCGGAATGCCGGATTCGCCGAAATCGCCGTCCACGTCCAGACCCGGCGTGACAATCGTCGCCTTGATCGGGTCGAGCATGTTGAAGCCCTCGGCGAGCGGGCCGAAACCGTGCCAGCGGTCGTTCGGGCGCAGCATCCAGTCCTCGCGCGAGCCGATGCCCTCGTCCGCGAACTGGTCGGGGCCCCACACCTTGAAGAACCAGTCCTCGCCGTACTCGGCGTCGACCTTGCTCATCGCACGACGGAAATCGAGCGCCTCGGCGATCGATTCCTCGACGAGCGCCGTGCCGCCCGGCGCTTCCATCATCGCCGCGGCCACGTCGCACGACGCGATGATCGCGTATTGCGGGCTCGTCGACGTATGCATCAGATACGCCTCGTTGAAACGATGCCTGTCGAAGCGGCTGTTTTTCGAGTCCTGCACGACGATCTGCGAAGCCTGCGAAATGCCGGCCAGCAGCTTGTGCGTGGAGTGCGTCGCGAATACCATCGCGCCGATGCGCGGACGACCCGCGCCGATCGCGTGCATGTCCTGATAGAACGAGTGAAACTCGGCATGCGGCAGCCACGCTTCGTCGAAGTGCAGCGTGTCGAGCCAGTCGCCCAGCATTTCCTTGATCATCTCGACGTTGTAGATCACGCCGTCGTACGTGCTCTGCGTGATGGTCAGGATGCGCGGCTTGAGGTCGGGATTCCTCGCGAGCGCCTCACGCGCGAACGGATTCGCCTCGATCTTCCGGCGGATGTTGTCCGGCTCGAATTCGCTGCGCGGAATCGGACCGATGATGCCGAAGTTGTTGCGCGTCGGCGTCAGGAACACCGGAATCGCGCCAGTCATCGTGATCGCGTGCAGGATCGACTTGTGGCAGTTGCGGTCCACCAGCACGATGTCGCCAGGCGCGACCGTGCCGTGCCAGACGATCTTGTTCGACGTCGACGTGCCGTTCGTCACGAAAAACACGTGATCCGCGCTGAAAATGCGCGCCGCGTTGCGCTCGGACGCCGCCACCGGCCCGGTATGGTCGAGCAGCTGGCCGAGTTCGTCCACGGCGTTGCAGACGTCCGCGCGCAGCATGTTCTCGCCGAAGAACTGGTGGAACATCTGGCCAAGCGGGCTCTTCAGGAACGCGACGCCGCCCGAGTGGCCCGGGCAGTGCCACGAATACGAACCTTCTTCCGCGTACTGCACCAGTTCCTTGAAGAACGGCGGCGCGAGCGAGTCCAGATACACCTTGGCCTCGCGGATGATGTGGCGCGCGACGAACTCCGGCGTGTCCTCGAACATGTGGATGAAGCCGTGCAGTTCGCGCAGGATGTCGTTCGGCAGGTGGCGCGACGTGCGCGTTTCGCCGTACAGGAAAATCGGAATATCCGCGTTGCGGCGGCGCACTTCGGTCACGAACGCGCGCAGCGCGACGATCGCGGCGGCGAGCTCGGGCGTCTCGCCCTCGACCACGACGTTGTCGACGTACGGCAAGAGTTCATCGTCGTCGATCGACAGGATGAAGCACGACGCACGACTCGACTGCTGCGCAAACGAAGTCAGGTCGCCATAGCTCGTGAGCCCGAGCACTTCCGCGCCTTCTTTCTCGATGGCTTCGGCCAGTGCCCGGATGCCGGAACCCGAAATGTTCTCGGAGCGGAAATCTTCG
The DNA here is from genome assembly GCF_900107685.1 of Paraburkholderia sartisoli. GTDB lineage: Bacteria > Pseudomonadota > Gammaproteobacteria > Burkholderiales > Burkholderiaceae > Paraburkholderia > Paraburkholderia sartisoli. The sequence continues at coordinate 216,500 of NZ_FNRQ01000002.1, forward strand.
TCGATGATGACGACGGGAAAACGAAACTTCATGGGCGATTCTCCAAAAAGAACGACCGCTGTCTTTTATAAAGAGCAGCGGTCACCCGTATAACTGGTGGGTCGATGCGCTGCGCGCGTCAGGTCCTCGGCAACGTCACGCCGTGCTGGCCTTGATACTTGCCGCCGCGATCCGCGTACGACGTCTCGCAAATCTCGTCGCTTTCGAAAAACAGCACCTGCGCGACGCCTTCGTTCGCGTAGATTTTGGCAGGCAAAGGTGTCGTATTTGAGAATTCGAGCGTGACGTGCCCTTCCCACTCCGGCTCGAACGGCGTCACGTTGACGATGATCCCGCAGCGCGCATACGTGGACTTGCCGAGGCAGACGGTCAGCACGCTACGCGGAATGCGGAAATACTCGACGGTGCGCGCGAGCGCGAACGAATTCGGCGGGATGATACAGACGTCGCCCTTGAAGTCGACGAACGATTTTTCGTCGAAGTTCTTCGGATCGACGATCGTCGAATTGATGTTCGTGAAGATCTTGAATTCGTCGGCGCAGCGAATGTCGTAACCGTAGCTCGACGTGCCATAGCTGACGATCTTCCGGCCGTCCTCGGAGACGCGAACCTGATCGGGCGCAAACGGCTCGATCATGTTGTGCAAGCCGGCCATGCGCCGGATCCACTTGTCGGATTTGATGGTCATAGTTGAACGCTGCCTGACGAATAAAAACCGGGTTGATGCCGGGTTGAGGTCGGGTTGATGTCTGCCAATGCCGGGTTGAAGCCGGGTTAAAACCTGTTAATTTGCCGGGCGAAAGCAGGTGAAAGCCAGACAGGCGGCTGGACCGCAGGCCAGATCCGGGGCGGCTGGCAAGGGGATAAGCCACGCGCGCTCCGGCTCGCGCCCGACGAAAGGCGCTTATTTTACGCGATCGAACAAAAGCTGCCGGTAACGGGAAATTTCACTGCCGGATCAGTCCGCACGCGAGCGGAACGCCCGCGCCATGCTGCGGATACGCGTACGGGTCGCTCGCGTCGTGATGCAGCAGCACTGAACGCTGCACCACTGAGCGCACGCCGTCGAGCGAGACTTCGGGCGCCACGATAAAGCCGCTCGCCACGCCGTTCGAATCCGCGTGAATGTTGCCGAGGTCGCCCTCGACGCGCGCGCCCGCCTTGAGCCGCTCCGCGCCCGGCGAGAAAATCGCGCCGGCGCTGGACCCGTCGGACGCGTTGCAGTCGCCGCGCTCGTGGATCTGCAGCGCGTGATCGCTGTTCGGGGGCAGGCCCGCCAGGTTGTACGTGACCTGCACGCCGTCCGAGCGCTCGATGAACGTCACGGTGCCGCGGGCCAAATTGCCTGCAGTGGGCAGCAACTGCGCGTCGGCGCGCTTTTCCTGCGGTCTCAGGAATGAAGTACAGCCGCACAGAAGCAGGCTGCTGGCAGCCAGAACGATGAACGCATGCACCGCCTGTCCGTCGATTCGTTGTCTCATGCGATCCTCTTGCCGGCCGGCGAGCGCCCCTGCGCCCGCCCCGCCAGACCTCGAAGCCGACATGATACCGCGCCGGCCTCGCGCATTGATGCATGTGACATGCCTGCCGGATGGCCAGCGCGGGCCGGTGCATGGACCCGCACGTTCCGGCCGCGAAACCCTCAGGTGTTCTGCACGACGATATTGGGAAATTTCGACGTCATGTCGCGCGCGCGTTCGGCGATATGGATCGCGACCTTGCGCGCGATCGAGCGGTAGATGTCGGCGATACGGCCGTCCGGATCGGCCACCACTGTCGGGTGGCCGGAGTCGGCCTGCTCGCGGATCGCGATATCGAGCGGCAGGCTGCCGAGCACGTCGACGCCGTACTCCTTGCCCATGCGCTCGCCGCCGCCGGCGCCAAAAACAGGCTCTTCATGACCGCAGTTCGAGCAGATATGCATGCCCATGTTCTCGACGATGCCGAGAATCGGAATGCCCACCTTTTCGAACATCTTGAGGCCCTTCTTCGCGTCGAGGAGCGCGATGTCCTGCGGCGTCGTGACGATCACCGCGCCCGTCACCGGCACGCGCTGCGACAGCGTGAGCTGGATGTCGCCCGTGCCCGGCGGCATGTCGACGATCAGATAGTCGAGATCCTGCCAGTTCGTCTGCCGCAGCAGCTGTTCGAGCGCCGACGTCGCCATCGGGCCGCGCCACACCATCGGATTATCCTGGTCGACCAGAAAGCCGATCGAGTTGGCCTGCACGCCGTGACCGGTCATCGGAGTCATCGACTGGCCATCCGGCGATTCCGGCCGGCCCTCGATGCCCAGCATCATCGGCAGCGACGGGCCGTAGATGTCGGCGTCCAGAATGCCGACCGAGGCACCATCGCTCGCGAGCGCGAGCGCGAGATTCACGGCCGTCGTGCTTTTGCCGACGCCGCCCTTGCCCGACGCCACGGCGACGATGTTCTTCACGTTCGGCAACAGCTTGACGCCACGCTGCACGGTATGCGCGGCGATTTGCTGGGACACCTGCACGCGGACGTTCGCGACGCCCGGCACCTCGCGCAGCGCGCCGGCGACCAGCGCCTCGATCGCCGCGAACTGACGTCTGGCCGGATAGCCGAGTACCACGTCGACGCTCACCGTTGCATCATCGACGGAAACGTTCTTGAAGTTCTTTGCTGCCGCAAACGGGTGGCCGGTGTTAGGGTCAGAGACTGCCGCGAGTGCGGCGTCGACCAAAGCCCGATCGATACTCATTGAAACTCCAGGAACACCCGTGGCACAGTCGGATCGAAACATCGCCTGCCACAGGAAATTGAAAGAAATTGTTGCACGGCATTGCGAAAAACGGGCTTGCCGGGCACGCTTCGGCGGCAATTGTCTGCAGGGTCACATCGCCGTGCAATGATCCATTATTGTAGTGGCTGGCGCGTGGCCTTGCCTGAAGTCCCTTTTCCGCTGTCGGTGCAGATATCCTGCCCGGCTTTCTGCCTGAGTCATCGACGACTGGTTTTTTGAAGAGAGGAACGAAAAATGAACACGAAAATCATCAACCGTCTTACGGTGTTTGCAGCTGCTGGCGCGCTGCTCGCGGGCTGCGCCACCCAGCAGGGTAATGAAACGGCGCTCGGCACGGGCGTGGGCGCGGCAACGGGCGCGGGCCTCGGCGCGATCTTCGGCGGCGGCAAGGGCGCTGCGATCGGCGCGGGCGTCGGCGCGGCGGTCGGCGGCATCACCGGCTACAACTGGCAGGCGATTCACAACAAGCTGTCGGGCGCCACGAAGGGCACCGGCACGCAGATCACCGAGCAGCCGGACGGCTCGCTCAAGCTGAACATCCCGAGCTCGGTCACGTTCGACACCAACAGCTACGCGATCAAGCCTTCGTTCGCGCCGGTGCTGGACCAGGTCGCACAGACGCTCAACCAGAGCCCGGAAGTGATCGCGCAGGTGGTCGGCCATACGGACAGCACGGGCCAGGCGGCGTACAACCAGACGCTGTCGGTGAACCGCGCGCAGAGCGTGGTGAACTATCTGGCAACGCATGGCGTCGCGGCGCAGCGCCTGTCGGCACAGGGCATGGGCGCGACGCAGCCGGTCGCGGACAACAATACGGAAGCAGGTCGCGCCCAGAACCGCCGCGTCGAAATCTATCTGCGCGCAACGGCCCAGCCGGGTCAGGCGCCGAAGTAAGCGCGTATTCATGAGGGGAATGGCGAGCCACGCGGCCTGCCGGGAAGGCTGGCCGCGCGGGCTGAACGGCCAGCCAGCGGATAAAAACTGCGAATCGAAAAAAATTCGAACTCTGCTGAAAATCCGCTGTCTTTCTTTACGGTACGTGGCTGGCGATGCCACCGCGTCACCATTCTCCTCTTGTCGTTGTTGCTCCGGGGCTCAGCCCCGGTTTTTTTTGGGCGCCCGGTTTTCGGCAACACGCCCACTCCCGGCTGTCGACCAGAGTTAGCGCTTTAGCTGTCGACCAGAGTTGGCGCTTCAGTGTCTATTCTGGTCCCATGCAAATTGTTGCGGTCGACCAGAGTTCGCGTGTCGGCTGGAGTTAGCGCTTTAGCGCTAACTCCAGCCCCATAGCGCATTACTCTGTTCCCATGCAGGTTATTGCTGCCCGTCACCCAGATTCATCCGCGTGTCTGCCGCCGCGCATGCACCTGTTCTCCGGCCATCCGGCCAGGGCCGCGTGGGCTGGCCTGCCCTGCTAGAATCGAAGTTTCGTCCTTCCGCAAGCCCCAGAATCCCTATGTCAGCACCCGCTACCGATCTCACCGCAGGCACGCCGCCAGGCCGTCGCCAGATTCTCGTCACGTCCGCGCTTCCATACGCGAACGGACAGATTCACATTGGCCACCTGGTCGAATACATCCAGACGGACATCTGGGTCCGCTCGATGCGCATGCACGGACACGAGATCTACTACGTGGGCGCCGACGACACGCACGGCACGCCGGTCATGCTGCGCGCCGAAAAGGAAGGCATCACGCCGAAGCAGCTGATCGACCGCGTCTGGCAGGAACACAAGCGCGATTTCGACAGCTTCGGCATTTCCTTCGACAACTACTATTCGACCGATTCGGAAGAGAACCGCGTGCTGAGCGAATCGGTCTACGTCGCGCTACGCGACGCGGGCCTCATCGAGGCGCGCGACATCGAGCAGGCGTATGACCCAGTCAAGGAAATGTTCCTGCCGGATCGCTTCATCAAGGGCGAGTGCCCGAAGTGCGGCGCGAAAGACCAGTACGGCGACAGCTGCGAAGTGTGCGGCTCCACGTATTTGCCGACCGAGCTGGTCAACCCGTACTCGGTCGTCTCGGGTGCCACGCCGGTCCGCAAGACGTCGACGCACTATTTCTTCCGCCTGTCGGACCCGCGCTGCGAAAACTTCCTGCGCGGCTGGGTGGGTGGCCTGGCGCAGCCGGAAGCCACCAACAAGATGCGCGAGTGGCTCGGCGATTCGGGCGAAGCGAAGCTTGCCGACTGGGACATTTCGCGCGACGCACCGTACTTCGGCTTCGAGATTCCGGGCGCGCCCGGCAAGTACTTCTACGTGTGGCTCGATGCGCCGGTCGGCTATTACGCGAGCTTCAAGAACCTTGCCGAGAAGCGCGGTATCGATTTCGACGCGTGGACGCGCAAGGGGTCGACGGCCGAGCAGTATCACTTCATCGGCAAGGACATCCTCTATTTCCACACGCTGTTCTGGCCGGCGATGCTCGAATTCTCGGGGCATCGCACGCCGACCAACGTGTTCGCGCACGGCTTCCTGACGGTGGACGGCGCGAAGATGTCGAAGTCGCGCGGCACGTTCATCACCGCGCAAAGCGTGATCGACACCGGCCTGAACCCGGAGTGGCTGCGCTACTACTTCGCGGCCAAGCTGAACAGCACGATGGAAGACCTCGACCTGAGCCTCGACGACTTCCAGGCGCGCGTCAACAGCGACCTCGTCGGCAAGTACGTGAACATCGCGAGTCGCGCGGCGGGTTTCCTGATCAAGCGGTTCGAAGGCCGCATCCAGGACAGCGCGATGCATCATCCGCTGCTCGCCACGTTGCGCGCCGCCATTCCGCAAATCGCGGCGAACTACGAGGCGCGCGAGTACAACCGCGCGCTGCGCCAGACGATGGAACTCGCCGACGCCGTGAACGGCTACGTCGACACGGCCAAGCCGTGGGACCAGGCCAAAGACCCGGCGAACGCGGTCGCGCTGCATGAAACCTGCTCGGTGAGCATCGAGGCGTTCCGGCTGCTTTCGCTCGCGCTCAAGCCGGTTCTGCCGAAGCTCGTCGAAGGCGTCGAAGCGTTCCTCGGCATCGAGCCGCTCAAGTGGTCCGACGCAACGGCGCCGCTCAGCTCCACGCGCGCAATCAACACATACAAGCACCTGATGACGCGCGTCGATCCGAAGCAGATCGAGGCGCTGCTCGACGCGAATCGCGACTCGCTGCAAGCCACGGAATCCGGCGCGCCAACCGCCGACGAAAAGGCCAAAGCCAAAGCAAAGGCAAAAGCCGCGGCGTCGAACGGCAAGTCGGAGAACAAGGCCGACGCGGAAGAATCGCCGCTCATCTCGATCGACGATTTCGCGAAAATCGATCTGCGGATAGCGAAGATCGTCGACTGCCGCGCGGTCGAAGGGTCGGACAAGCTGCTGCAACTGACGCTCGACGTCGGCGAAGAGAAAACCCGCAACGTGTTCTCGGGCATCAAGTCGGCGTATCAGCCGGAGCAGCTCGTCGGCAAGCTGACCGTGATGGTCGCCAATCTCGCGCCGCGCAAGATGAAGTTCGGTCTGTCGGAAGGCATGGTGCTCGCGGCATCGGCGGCTGACGAGAAAGCCGAGCCGGGTATCTACGTGCTCGAACCGGGCAACGGTGCGAAGCCCGGCATGCGCGTGAAATAACCCGTGAAGCATCGCGCGAAATAACGCACAGTGAAGGCGCGCGGGCCCGCGCCTTCGGCTCATCAAAAGCACGTCCGCGGACGTGCTTTTTTATTGCCTGCTCACCAGTTGATCCGGTCGAAGCGTCGGGTGTAGAAAAGTTCGACGCCTTCGAACGTGCCGCCGTACGCGGCAACCGACCAGTAGCGCGTGAGATTCACGGTCGCCTTGATCGCGTTGCTCGCGGTCTGCAAGCCCTGCTCGTAGCCGAGCACGAGCCATTCGTTGATCGCCTTCGACACCATCACCACTTCGGGGTCCGTCAGGCCGACGTCGCTGCGCCCGATCGTGAACTCGTCGAGCCCGAGCGTGTTGGCGATCCGCTTGCCGCTCGCGCTGCCCAGCAGCGCGAGCGCGGTCGTCATCGTGTTCTGCTGCCCGAGGTTGTTGCCCTGATCGGTGCCGTGACCGAACAGCAGCCACGAGAGCTTTTCGTTGTCCGCCACGTTCGGCTCGGACACGAGCTTCACGACCGGCGACTGGATCGTGCCGGTCACCTGCACGCCCGCCTCGACCTGCTGGTTGCGGCGCATCGCGAGAATGTTGATGCCCGGATTCGCCACCGGCCCGTTGAACGTGAAGAAGCCGTTTTCGATGCCGAGCTTGCGGCCAAACGTGGTGTAGGTCGATCCTTCGGTGACGCGCACGTTGCCCACCGCGCGCAGCGGCAGGTTCGGCGCGCTCATCGCGGTAATCGTGCCGCGCAGGCCAAGATCGGCGCCCTGCCCGCGGAAGCGGAAATTGTTGCCGAGGTTGATGTCGATGTTCGCGCGCGGCGCGAACGGCCCGATGGGCTTGTCGCTGCCCGCCACGGTCGGCTGCTTCTCGCCGCGCACGGTGCCGTCCGGACGCACGATCACCACGTCGTCGCCGAGCTTCGGCGCCGACTGTTCCGGCATATCGAAGAGCGCGTGGTCGACGTTGAACTTGCCATCGATCGCAAGCCCGCCGAGCGGCCCGGCGCTCGCGACACTCGCACTGCCCGACAGCGACAGCTCGCGATCCGGCGAAGCGAACAGTTCGAGCTTGTCGGCGACGATGCTCGCCTTCACGTCCGGGTCCGGGCCGCCGAGCCTGACCTGACCGGTGGCGCGCAGCGTGCCGCTCGCGCCGTGAAACTCGACCTGCTGGAAGTCGACGAGATTGTCGGACAGCGCGATGTGGATCGCGCCGTCCTTCAGCTGCACGCCCTGGTCGACGAGCGTCGCCGAAAGCCCGTCGCCGATCAGCGAGCCCGACAGGTTCGGCTTCGCGACGGTGCCGGCGAGCGCGAGCTTCAGCGCGAGGTGTCCGTCGAGCAGATAGCTCGGGCCGAACAGGCCGCCGGTCGTTTTCAGCGACGGGATGTTCGCGTTCACGTTGCCCGTCAGCGGCGCTTCTTCGCCCGCCGTCAGCAGGCCGTCCTGCATGACGAGCGTCGTGTGGGCGTCGGCGTCGATCACGCCGAGCCGGTTCGCCTGCGCATGCACGGTCGCGTTCAGACGGTTGCCGCCGCTGAAATCGGCGCGCGCCGCGATGTCCGTGATACCCAGCGAAGCGAGACCGCGCCCGACTTCGACCGTGATGTCACCCGTGCGGCGCTTCAGCTGGATGTGGCCCGTGGCCGTCTCGCCGAGCGAAAAATCCCAGTCGCCGTCGAAGACCAGATCGGTTTTGACGACCGGCGGCGTGCCGGTGATTTCCTGCCGCAGTTCCTGCAGACGCGGCACCGAGATGTTGGTGATCGCGCCCGCCGAGCGGATCCGGCCATGATCCAGGACAAAGGATTTCAGGTCGAGCACCGCGGTTTCGAGCGTCAGGCGCGTCGAACCCAGCGTCACGCGGCTCGGGGCGACGCTCACCGTCAGCGGCGATTCGAGGTTGAGCGACGGCGTGCCGCGGTTCTGCAGGCGCGTCACCGTGCCGTCCCAGTGCGTGCCGTCGCGCGCGTCCGTCAGATGGCCGCTGGCGGCGAGCGTCAGGTCCACCGGGCGCTCGCGGACCTTGCCGGTCACTTCGGCGTCGAGCGTGTGGTTCGCACGCGTGCCGCGCAGATGCGCGTTGAGCGTCGCCAGTTCGACGCCGTCGCTCGAGAGGTTGCGCGCGTCCGTCGTGAAGACGAGCGCGCCGTTCGCGCCGTCGCGCAGCTCGGCGTGGCCTTCCGCGTGGCCGAGCCGGTTCTCGCCGAACGTCACGTTGTCGGCCTTGTAGTTCAGCACGACGTCCGGATGCGCGAACGAGCCGGTGACATCGCCGTCCGCCGCGACAAAGCCCGCGATGCCGAATCCGAGCCGCTCCAGTTGCGGCGCATCGACCCGGAACCGCAGACGGTCTCCACGCGCGCCGAAACTGCCCTGCAGATCGACGTCGTTACCCGCGATCGAGAGGCTCGCCTTGCTCGGCAGGATGCGTGAGCCGGCAAGCTGGATCGTGCCGTTGCCTGTCAGCGGCAGATCGTCGTAGACGCTCGGGCCAAGCCGGAATTCGGCCTTCGTGGTGAACGTCGGGCCCAGCACGCCAGCCGCCGTGATCGCACCGTTGACGCGTGCCTCGATCCGGCGTTTCGCCGGAGCCGGATGTTTTGCGGCGGGTTTGCGGGGCGCTGTGGCGGTCGGAACTGAAGCAGTGGGGACCTTCGCTGCCTTGCCGCCCTTTGCTGCCGAAGCCGAAGCCGGAGCCCGGGCCGGCATCTGCGAGGTGAGCAGCAGCGGATCGAAGTCGGTCAGCGTCGCCTTCAGGTTGTAGGTGGAATTCGCGTCGTGCTTGATGGCGCCGGACAGATCGATGCGGCCCTTGCCGGCCGTCAGCCTGACGTCGCTCAGGCTCATGCGCGCCGGATCGAACGTCACCTTGCCCTGCGCGCGGAGCGCCGCCTTCGGATCGTTGAGGTCGAGCGTGATGCTCTGGATGTCGTCGTTCAGGCGGATGCCGACCGGCCCGGACAACTGCGTCGGCATGACGCTCGCCTCGATCGCGTTCAGGTCGAGACCCGCGACGTGCAGATCGAACTGGCCGCGCTTGCCGGCGAGCGCGCCGCCACCGGTGACCGTCGCGTTTTTCACGAGCCGCACGTTCAGGTTCGAGATGCGCTGTGTGTGGGCGTCGAGTCGCACGTCGGCATGGGCGTCGATGAGCGGCAGCAGTGTCTGGTCGATGCCGCCCGGCTTCGCATTGACAATCGAGATCGACCCGGCGACCGCGAAGCCAGGCGTTTTCGCGGCCTGTGCGGCGCCGCTCGCGGCCGCGGGAGCGGAAGCCGGTGCGGAGCCACTTGCCACGCTGGCCGCGCGCGCCTCACTCGCCACACGCCCCGCGACGGCAACGCCTGACACGCGTGCGCTGCTTGCAGAGCGCGCCGCCGATGCCGCACGACCAGCAGCACTAGCCGCTTTCGCGGCCGGTATGCCATTTGATTCATTCGCGCTTCTGGAACCTGTCGCACCCTTCGCGCCACTCGCGGCAGCGGCTGTGGGTGCGACTGGCGCAACCGCCGAAGCACCCGCAGCCGAAGCCCTCTCAGGCGCCAGCACCACCGTCGCGCCATCCTCCGCCCCAACCGGCTGCAACTCGGCGCGCACCGCCAGGTCGGCGAACGGCGCACCCGGCGCAAACGCCTGCGGATTCACGTGATCGAACGTCAGCGTCGCGCGCCGGATCGGCACGGCGGCAAACGGCGTCGCCTCGACGCGCGCGTGGCCCGAAAGCTTCATGCCACTGGCATCGAGCTCGGCGACGAGCGTCTCCAGCGATCCCGTCAGATGGCCGCCAACCTGAACCGCTTCGTCGTTGACCTTGCCGGAATAGCCGGCGTCGCCCGTCAGCGGAAACGGCTTGACACCATCCAGCTTCGCCGACGCCGTCACCGCGCCGAACGGCGTCTCGAGCCGGTCGATCGCGGCCTCGTGATGACGCCCGTCGCTGTGCCCATGAAACACGAAACGCGAGAATTCGGTCGTCGATGCACCCTGCCGCAACAGCAGCCTGTCCACCCGCAGGTCGCGCACGTCGAGTTGCAGCGGCAGGCGCAGGTCCTGCGGCAACGTCAGCGGACCCGAACTGGATTCAGAAGGCGCGACCCGCGCGTCGATCGTGCCGATGTGCAGATAGTCGACCGAAAAACGCCACGGCTTGTCAGTCAGCGCCCAGCGGCCGGCGATACGGTCGATCCTGATATCGGTGCCGCTGCCGTCGAGGCTGCGCCATTGCAGCTGATGCAGCCGCACACCGGTTGCGATCGTGCCGCCGTCGAGCGTGCCGGTGAGCCGGCCGTCCAGCATCCTGACCGCCACGCGCCACGCGTACGCCGTGCCGCGCTCGGTCGTGAGCGTGCCGTACAGCAGGCCCGCGACCAGCGCGACCAGCACCACTGGCACCGTGGCCGCCCACACGAGCGCCATCCACAACCGGCGGCGCCGGCGCGGACGCACGGGCGGCGGCGCGGCTCCCCCGGGGCCGTCGGGACCGCCTGGCGTGGCGTCGCCGGGCTGGTCGGGTGGCGGGTTGGCGGGCGTGTCCGTCGTCATGAATAAAATCAGAAAGCGATGCCGAGCGTCAGATACGGACGCACGCTGTGGTTACGAATGCCGTACGCGAGGTCGACGTTCACCGGGCCGACCGGGCTGCGCCAGCGCGCGCCCACGCCGACGCCCGGATAGAACACGCGTTCGCCCCAGGTGTCGGTGGCCGTGCCGATATCGAAGAACGCCGCGGCGCCCCAGTCGCGATTGAACCAGTGCTGGTATTCGGTCGTCGCGGTGACGAGGTATTTGGTCGGCAGGATCGAGCCGTCGACGTTGTTACCAATGCTCTGAAAGCCGTAGCCGCGCACCGAATTCGAGCCGCCTGCGCGGAACAGCAGCGACGCCGGAATCCCGCTCGACGAGCCGCTCGTGAACACGCCACCCAGTTCCGCGCGAAACAGCACGAGGTCGCGCTTGCCGATCGGCAGATACTGCTGGCCGCGCGCGTAGCCGCGCACGAAGCTCTGGTCGGTCAGCACGTGCTTGACCGCGAAGCCGGCCTCGACGTGAATCAGGTTGCCCGAGCGCGGGAACAGCGGATCGTCGGTGTTGCGGCGCGTCCACGACCACGAGGGCACGAGCGCGCGGCTCGTCGTGGGCGGCCCGGCATTCTGGTCCAGCCGGTCCTGGTAATAGAGGATCGAGTAGGCGTAGTCGATGAACTGCGAGGTGCGCGTGCGCTGCACGCCGGCACGGATGCTATAGATGCGCGTATCGGAGACGTCGGTGGTCGTGTAGGACGCGAGCACGCTGTTCACCCAGCCACGCTTGCCCGGCGGCATCGCGAGCTGGACCTGGCCGTACTGCTGGATCTGGTCGATCCGGCCGTCGACGGTAAACGGATACGCCGCGCCGAACGTGTCGAGATACGAATACGACCCCTGGATGCGCGGGCCGTTGTCGGTCGAATACCCGACGCCGCCGCGAATGCTGTTGTACGGATATTCGCTGACCTTGACGTGGATGGGCGTTTCGAGTGGCTTCGCCGGGTCGCTGTCGGTATCGATGGCGACGCTCGCGTAATACGGCGTGTTCTGCAGCTGGCGCTGGAGTTCGACGATGCGCTGCTCGTCGTAGATGTCGCCGGCCGTGATCGGGTTCACGTTCTCGACGATCTGCCCGGGATAGCGGCGCGTGCCGGAGACGTCGAGCTTGCCCATCGTGAACGTCGGGCCGCTGTCGAACGTGACGCTCAGTTTCGCCTCGTGCGTGCGCGGATCGATGCGCGCCTCGGAATGGTAGATTTTCGCGCCCAGATAACGGCGCGCCTGCAGCGCTTTCAGCGAGGCGTTCTTCGCGCCGTCCCAGTCGTCCTGTGAAAACGGATCGCCTTCGTGCAACGAAAACGCGAAGCGCGCCGCGTTCTCCTGGGCCGGGTCTTCAGTCAGCACGGGGCCGCGAAACGACAGCGAAATCGACGAAATCGTGGTCATCGGCCCGGGATCGACGCTCACCGTGACCTCGCGCCTGCCCTCGACCGTGCGGACGTCGGTGCGCACGACCGGCGAGAAATAGCCCTGCGTCGCGGTGAGGTCGCGCACCTGCTGCGGCGTCGCGGTGACGAGGAATTCGAACTGGTCGTCGCTGATGTCCTCGCGTTTCGCGAAGCGCGCGATATCGAGATGCGCTTCCAGCAGCTTGCGCAGCGCGCGCGGCGAGGTTTCGATGTCGACCTTGTAGGCGGGCGCCGTGCGCGCCTGCGCGCTGCCGGCGCCGAACGCGCAGACGAACGCGAGAACGCTGAAGACAAGCCACACCCTGAGCGTGCGCGCCTTCAGGCACGCGGCGTGCATGCGCCCCGCACCGGCTGCTTCACGCGACACGCGCGACGGTTCGATCACACATCCCGCCAAACAGGACCTCCGGCCATTGTTGATTGTTTCCGCCCGGCGCCGCGCACGCGGACCGAAGCTCGCTATTTGACCACATCGGCACGGCCCGGCAATCTCAAATAATTCCTTTGGGCGGAAGCACCCGAACCGGCCTGCCCGCCCACCTGGCCGGGCGAACCGGCCATCGTGCGGCCCGCGACGCCCGCGCTTCGACGCCGCGGCGGCTGGAATGTTCCGCGACTTTTCGACCGGGCCGGGCGCTTGCGGTAAAATTGCGCTCGACACCGGCTGGCGCCCTGCGCGACGGCCGCATTCTTCTCTCACGGACGTCGAACCATGTATCAATCGGATATCACGCAATTCCTGAATCAGATGAAGCAGCAAAAGCCGGGGCTGGAAGCGGAACAGCGCCGCGGCCGGTCGCTGCTGTGGGACAAGCAGCCGATCGATCTGGACGAGCGCGCGAAGCAGCAATCGTCGCGCGTTGAACAGACGCCTTACGTCTATTACCAGAACTTCTGAGCGTGACGACTGCCGACGAGGCCCGCGCCGCATCGAAACGTCCCGACGCAGCGCTCGCCGCGCCCGCGACCGATTCGACGCCTGATACCGTCGACGGCATCGCTTTCGCGCGCCTGTACGGCGAGCCGCTCTTCAAGATGCCGACGGACCTGTACATTCCGCCGGACGCGCTCGAAGTCTTTCTCGAAACGTTCGAAGGCCCGCTGGATCTGCTGCTCTACCTGATCCGCAAGCAGAACTTCAACGTGCTCGACATTCCGATGGCCGACGTCACCACCCAGTATCTGGGCTACGTCGACCAGTTGCGCAAGACGAATCTCGAACTCGCCGCCGAGTACCTGCTGATGGCTGCGATGCTTATCGAGATCAAGTCGCGCATGCTGCTGCCGGTGAAGAAGGCCGACACCGGCGACGAAGTCGAGGATCCCCGCGCCGAACTCGTGCGGCGTCTGCTGGAATACGAGCAGATGAAGCTCGCCGCGCAGCGTCTCGACCAGTTGCCGCAGCTCGGGCGCGACTTTCTGCGCGCCGAGGTGTACATCGAGCAGAGCATCACGCCGCGCTTTCCCGACGTCAATTCCGACGACCTGCGCGCCGCGTGGGCCGACGTGATCAAGCGCGCGCGGCTCGTGCAGCATCACCGCATTTCGCGCGAGGAACTCTCGGTGCGCGAGCACATGAGCGTGATCCTGCGGCGCCTGCAGAACGCCCGGTTCATGGAGTTTTCCGACCTGTTCGACACCACGCGCGGCGTGCCGGTCGTCGTGGTGAACTTCATCGCGATGCTCGAACTCTCGCGCGAATCTCTGATCGAGATCACGCAGGCCGAGCCGTTCGCGCCGATCTACGTGCGCCTCGCCTACCTGCCGGCATGAGGCTCGCCTCGTGAACCTCCGGCGCTTCGCCGGCGGCGCCCCCTCTTCCGCTTGAAAATCCGCAAGGAACCCGCGACCGATCATGAAAGTCATCAGCTCGATCCACGAATTGCGCGACCAGTTGCGCGGCCAGAACCGCACTGCCTTCGTGCCGACGATGGGCAATCTGCACGAAGGCCATCTCTCGCTGATGCGCCTCGCGCGCCAGCACGGCGATCCGGTGGTCGCGAGCATCTTCGTGAACCGCCTGCAGTTCGGCCCGAACGAGGATTTCGACAAATACCCGCGCACGCTCGAAGCCGACATCGAGAAATTGCAGAAGGAAAACGTCTACGTGCTGTTCGCGCCGACGGAACGGGACCTGTATCCGCAGCCGCAGGAATATCGCGTGCATCCGCCGCACGATCTCGGCGACATCCTCGAGGGCGAATTCCGGCCGGGCTTCTTCCAGGGCGTGTGTACCGTCGTGATGAAGCTGATGTCGTGCGTGCAGCCGCGCGTCGCGGTGTTCGGCAAGAAGGACTACCAGCAGTTGATGATCGTGCGGCAGATGTGCAACCAGTTCGCGCTGCCGACCGACATCATCGCCGCGGAAACCGTGCGCGACACGGACGGCCTCGCGCTCAGCTCGCGCAACCGCTTCCTGCAGGCCGCCGAGCGCGCCGAGGCGCCGCGCCTTGCCGCCGAACTGAACCGCGTGCGTGACGCCGTGCTGGCGGGCAACCGCGATTACGCGGCCATCGAGCGCGATGCGATGGCCGCGCTCGCCGCGCGCGGCTGGCAACCGGACTACGTCGCGGTGCGCAAGCGCGTGAACCTGCTGCCGCCGGCCGCGCAGGATGGCGACGCACCGCTCGTCGTGCTCGCGGCCGCGAAACTCGGCACGACGCGCCTGATCGACAACCTCGAAATCTGACGCCGACGACGGTGACCGGACGCATCGCGTCACCCGTTCAGCGCACATTCCACGCACATCCAGGGCACTTAAGGAAGAAACGGTCATGCAACGCCACATGCTGAAGTCGAAGATCCACCGCGCGGCGGTCACGCACTGCGAACTGCATTACGAGGGTTCGTGCGCGATCGACGAAAACCTGCTCGAAGCGGCGAACATCGTCGAGAACGAGCGGATCGACATCTGGAACGTCAACAATGGCGAGCGTTTCTCGACCTACGCGATCAAGGGCGAGCGCGGCAGCGGCATGATCTCGCTGAACGGGTCGGCGGCGCGGCGCGCGCAGCTGGGCGACCTCGTCATCATCGCGGCGTTCGCGACAGTCGACGAAGCCGAGCTGAAGGCAGGCTGGAAGCCGGATCTGGTCTTCGTTGACGAAAACAACCGGATCAAGGGCAGCCGCGATCACGTGCCGACGCAGAACTGGACCTGAACCGCGCGCAATCCGCCGCGCCGCTCATCCGGCCCGGCCCCGAAGGCAAAAAAGCGCAACGTACACCGGGCACGTTACGCTTTTCTGTTTCCGGCCGGAGAAAGAACCGGCTCAAGGCCGCGTCAGTACGTCAGTACAACACCATCTGCGTGCAGCGGAACAGCGCCATCACCTTTCCACTGGGCGCGAAGACCTTCGCGTCCCAGATCTGCGTGCTGCGGCCCAGATGCACGCCGGTTGCCTCGGCTCTAACGACCCCTTCCACTGCGGTGCCCAGAAAGTTGCTCTTCAGCTCGATCGTCGTGAAATTCACCGCCGTGTCGGGCAGATGGGCGAGACACGCATAACCGCACGCCGTGTCGGCCAGCGCGATCACCGAAGCCGCGTGCAGGAAGCCGTTCGGCGCGAGCAGGTCGCTGCGCACCGGGAGTTCGGCCACGAGCGACCCCTGCTCGAACGAGATGACGCGAAACCCGAGCAGGTCGGGCAGCGTCCCTTTCTGGCGTTCGCGCAGGCGTTCAATCGTGTATTCCGGGCGCAGTGTACTCATAAGGTTCGAACCTCAGCTGAAAAGACAAAAAGACGGAACGGCCGGTCAAAGACTTCGACGCGGCCGGATTTGCCGATATTATCAACGCCTGAATCCGATCGGCTGCAAAACGAAAGGCAGGCATTCAGGTACGGCAAACCGGCTGGCGCGCCCAGCCTTCTTCCCGGGAGCATTCATGACGGTCATCGTAGTGGCGAACCCGAAGGGCGGCGTCGGCAAAAGCACGCTCTCGACCAATCTGGCAGGTTTTTTTGCGGCATCCGGCGAGTGGGTCGCGCTCGCGGACCTGGACAAACAGCATTCCTCGCACGCGTGGCTCGACTTGCGGCCCGGCACGCTGCCCGCCATCGAGCGGTGGGAAATCGATCACGACGCCCCGGTGAAACCGCCGAAAGGCCTCGAACACGCGATCATCGACACCCCGGCCGGCCTGCACGGCACTCGCATGACCGCCGCGCTGGAACTGGCGGACAAGATCATCGTGCCGCTCCAGCCGTCCATCTTCGATATTCTCGCGACGCAGGAATTTCTGGAGCGGCTCGCCAAAGAGAAGGCCGTCCGCAAAGGCAGCGTCGAAGTGGGCGTCGTCGGCATGCGGGTCGACGCGCGCACGCGCTCGGCCGACCAGCTGCATCGCTTCGTCGAGGGCCTGAAGCTGCCGGTGCTGGGCTATCTGCGCGATACGCAGAACTACGTCCAGCTGGCCGCGCACGGGCTGACGCTGTGGGATGTCGCCAAAAGCCGCGTCGAGAAAGACCTCGAGCAGTGGCAACCCATCATCGAATGGACCAACGGCAAGGGTTGAACACCATGGGCCCGACGCGCAGCCGGCCCGTCGTCACGCCCGAAAAAACCGCCGCCCCGCGAGACGGGGCGGCACGACCGGGCCGATCATCCGGCGCAACAGCGGCAACGGCCTGTCGCACTGGACATCGCGGCCAGACACCTCACACGCTGGCAGCCCGCCGCTCCACACGCGCCGCGCCAACGGCGTAGAGCCCGCCGCCCAGCAAGCCCTGCACGACCAGCACGACCGCCCAGAACGCCGGATATTCCCAGCCGCCGTTCGGCGACGTAAAGCTCCATCCGTTGTGCAGATGAACTGACATCGCGCCCAGCATGAACGGCAGCAGCACGAGCGCGACCCAGCGGACCTGGAAGCCCAGCAACAGCGCGATGCCGCCGGCGAGTTCGACGAACGCCGTCACGTACGCGAGCCATCCCGGCAGGCCGACGGACACGAAAAACCCGGCTGCGCCAGGCAACGTGAAGACGAAAATCTTTTGCAAACTATGGGCGAGATACAGCACGCCCAGGGCCAGCCGCAGGATCGTGGCGGCTGCATCGGCGTTACGGGTCGAATTCATGTCCGGCTCCTCAAGGGTTGAACAGACGGCGCGAGGCGCGCCATCGATGGAGCAGACTGTATTCGAACCCATGAGGATGAAAAACCACCAGAAAGGCTTAGATTATTTCCTCTCAGGTGTTAATCCGTTTTTTCAGCGGATCGCGCCGAACAGCTTCGGCAGATCGAGATGCGCCGCCAGGGTGTCGGCAAGGCGGTCGAGCGACGCCTCGCGCAGCGCGGGATAGGCCAGATGCCGCGCGTCGGCGAGACCGGCCCACGCGAGCATCGCGCTGCACGCCTCCGGCGTATCGAAGAGCCCGTGCAGGTAGGTGGCGAAAATCTGTCCATCGGCGGAAATCGCGCCGTCGGGGCGCGTCGCCGTCGTTTCAGTTCTATCGACGTTTAGCTGCAACGCCGGCCGCGCGAGCGCCGGTCCTTCCGTCTCGCCCATGTGGATCTCGTATCCCTTCACCGGAACCGGATCGCCCAGCGCGAGGCGGCCCGTCACGTTCTTCAGCGTCTTGGCCTGTGTGAGTGTCGTCGAATAATCGAGCCAGCCGAGGCCGGCGACGCTCCCCGGCGCGCCTTCGACGCCCTGCGGGTCCGCCACTTCGTGCCCGAGCATCTGCATGCCGCCGCAGATGCCAATCACGTGCCCCCCGTAACGCAGATGGCGACGCAACGCGTCCTCCCAGCCCTGGCTGCGCAGCCAGGCGAGATCGGCCTGCACGTTCTTCGAGCCAGGCAGAATCACGAGGTCCGCCGGTGGCGGCGCCGTGCCGGTGCGCACGTAGCTGAATTCCACTTGCGGATGGGCGCGCAGCGCGTCGAAATCGGTGTGGTTGCTGATATGCGGCAACGCCGGCACGACCACCCGCAACACAGCCGCGCCATCGGCCGCATGGGCGGCGTGCGGGTCACGCGGCAGCATGTCCTCGGCGTCGAGCGTGAGGCCGTGCAGATACGGCACGACGCCGAGCACCGGCTTGCCAGTCCTGGCTTCGAGCCAGTCGAGCCCGGGCTTCAGCAGGCCGATGTCGCCGCGAAACCGGTTGATGATGAAACCGCGCACCCGCGCCTGCTCGCCTGGCGAGAGGCAAGCGAGCGTGCCCGTCAGATGCGCGAACACGCCGCCGCGATCGATATCCGCGACCAGCACGACCGGGCAGTCCACGGCCTCGGCGAAGCCCATGTTCGCGATGTCGCGATCGCGCAGGTTCACTTCGGCCGGACTGCCCGCGCCTTCGACGAAGATCGTGTCGTACGCCGCCTGCAGGCGCGCATACGATGCCAGCACGGCTTCGAACGCGACCGGCTTGTAGTCGTGATACGCTCGCGCGTCGAGATTCATGCGCGCCTTGCCGTGGATGATCACCTGCGCGCCGCGGTCGCTCGTCGGCTTGAGCAGCACGGGGTTCAGGTCGGTGTGCGCGTCGATGCCGGCGGCCACCGCCTGCAGCGCCTGCGCGCGTCCGATCTCGCCGCCATCGACCGTCACCGCGCTGTTGAGCGCCATGTTCTGCGGCTTGAACGGCGCGACCTTCACGCCCGCGCGACGCGCCAGCCGGCACAGCCCCGCGACGAGCGTACTCTTGCCCGCGTCGGATGTCGTGCCCTGGATCATCAGCGTGCCGCGCGGCACGCGGACGTTTTCATGCGCGTTTTCATGCGCGTGCCGATCGGGCAAAGATGCGGAAAGGTTCGAGGAAGACGGGGGCAATGAAGAAGTCGTCACGAAAGAGTCGCAGGGCGGCGGCAGGAGGAACCCGCATTATCGCCCGCGAGGGAACACGCCGGTACAATCACGCGATGATTCCACGCGACCTCACCTTCGTCCTCGGCGGCGCCCGTTCGGGCAAGAGCCTCCATGCCGAACGGCTCGCCAGCGAAAGCGGCTTTCCGGTCACCTATATCGCCACCGCGCGCATCGCGGACGACGAATTCGCTGAACGCGTCGCGCATCATCGCGAACAGCGTCCGTCGCACTGGAAGCTGCACGAGGCGCCGGTCGATCTCGCGGGCGCAGTCGCCGCAATCGATGCGCCCGGCCACTGCATCCTGATCGACTGCCTGACGCTGTGGCTCGCCAATCTCCTCTGCCCGCCCGACGACACACCGCCTGCCGGCGAACTGCACACGCTGCTGCCCGCGTTCGAGGCGGCGCTGGTTTCGGCGCGCGGCAAGATCATCGTCGTCAGCAATGAAATCGGGCTGGGCGTCGTGCCGCTGGGCGCGGCGACGCGCCTTTACGTCGACGAACTCGGCCGCCTGAACCAGCGCGTCGCCGCGTTGTGTCCGCAGGTCACGATGATGGTCGCGGGCCTGCCGCTCGTGCTCAAGACACCGGCCACCGCATGACGCTCACGATGCCGCTCATCGCCACGCTCGCGACGGCCTCGGTGATCGTCGACCGCTGGATTGGCGAGCCGCGGACCGCGCATCCGCTCGTCGCGTTCGGCAAGCTCGCCGCCGCGATCGAAACGCGCCTGAACACGGGCGTGCGCGCGCGGCTGATGGGCATCGTCGCGTGGCTCCTCGTGGTGGCGCCGCCGGTTGTGATTGCAGCGTGGCTCGTCGCCATACTGCCGTTCCTGTATGCGTGTGCGCTGCACGTCGCGCTGCTGTGGTTCGCGCTCGGCGCGCGCAGCCTGCACGATCACATCGCACCGATCGCGCGCGCGCTCGTCAGGCGCGACCTGGCGCAGGCGCGCGTGCTGACCTCGCGCATCGTGTCGCGCGAAACTGCCCATGCCGACGAAGCCGCGCTCTCGCGGGCCGCCGTCGAATCGGCGCTCGAAAACGGCAACGATGCGATCTTCGGCGCGCTCTTCTGGTTCGCGCTATTGGGCGGCCCGGGCGCACTGACGTTTCGTCTTGCCAACACGCTCGATGCGATGTGGGGTTACCGCACGCCGCGCTATCTGCGTTTCGGCTGGGCCGCCGCCCGCTTCGACGACGTGCTCAACTGGATTCCCGCGCGTCTCACCGCCGCGAGTTATGCGCTGCTCGGCGATACGCGCAACGCGCTGCGCTGCTGGCGCGAACAGGCGCCGCGCTGGGACAGTCCGAACGCCGGGCCGGTCATGGCGTCGGGTGCGGGCAGCCTGAACGTGCAGCTTGGCGGACCAGCGGTGTATCACGGCGCGATCGAGCAACGTCCGACGCTCGGCATGGGCCACACCGCGACCGCGCAGCATGTGATGGCGGCGCTGACGCTCGTCGAGCGCAGCGTGTTCCTGTGGCTCGCCGTGCTGATCGTGCTGGCGCTTCTGGGTCTGCCGTTCGATGTCTGACGCCATCGTTCACGGCGGCAACCTGCACGAAGCGGCGCGCCGCCACGGTATCCCGTACGAAGACTGGCTCGATCTGTCGACCGGCATCAATCCGCATGGTTATCCGGTGCCGCCGGTACCCGCCGATGCATGGCGACGTCTGCCCGACGAAGGCGACGGCTACGCCGCGTGCGCCGCGCGCTACTACGGCGCGCCGGATGCCGCGCACGTGCTGCCGGTCGCGGGCAGTCAGGCCGCGATCCGCGCGCTGCCGGCGCTGTTGCCGCAGGGCGCGGTCGGCATCGCGCCGCTGACGTATGGCGAATACGCGCCGGCGTTCGAACGCGCCGGCCATCGCGTGATGCCGCTCGACGTGGCCGCTGCCACGCTGCCCGACGCAATGACGCATGCCGTGGTCGTCAATCCGAACAATCCGACTGCGCAACACGTGAGCGCCGCGACGCTGTATCGATGGCACGCGCAACTGTCGGCGCGCGGCGGCACGTTGATCGTCGACGAGGCGTTTGCCGACACGATGCCGTCCGGCTCGCTTGCCGGGGCGACGGATCGCGCGGGTCTTGTCGTGTTCCGTTCGCCCGGCAAGTTCTTTGGACTGGCCGGCGTGCGCGCGGGCTTCGTGCTGGCCGTGCCCGCAGTGCTCGCGCCACTGCGCGAAGTGCTTGGCGCGTGGACCGTGAGCGGCCCCGCGCGCCACGCCGTCACGGCGGCATTCAACGACACCGGATGGCAACACGCGATGCGCGCGCGACTCGATGAGGATAGCGCGCGCCTCGCCGCGCTCCTCGACGCGTACCAGCTGCCGCTTAGCCGCACGCCGCTCTTCGCGTGGACACCGGACGCGCGCGCCGCGGCGCTGCATCGCGCGCTCGCGCAGCGCGGAATCTGGACGCGCTTTTTTCCCGCACCGGCGAGCGTGCGCTTCGGTCTGCCCGCAACGGATGCGCAATGGTCGCGTCTCGAACAGGGCTTGAAGGACAGCATGCACGCGATCGATACCACGCCCCTCTCCACCTCCCACGATCGATGAAGCAGCGCCTCGTTCTGGTTATCCTTGCCGCCCTGGCGGCCTGCGCGTTTTCAGCAAGCGCGTTCGCGATCACCGTCACCGACGATTCCGGCGCCCCCGTCACGCTCGCCGCGCCCGCGCAACGCGTGATCAGCCTCGCGCCTCACGTCACCGAGTTGCTGTATGCGGCGGGTGGCGGCGCGAAAGTCGTCGGCGCGGTGACGTACAGCGACTATCCGCCCGAGGCGAAACTGCTGCCGCGCGTCGGCGACAACAAGGCGCTCGATCTCGAACGTATCGTCGCGCTGAAGCCGGATCTGATCGTCGTGTGGCGCCATGGCAATGCGCAGCGTCAGCTGGACCGTCTGCGCGACCTGCACATTCCGCTCTACTTCAGCGAGCCGCATCATCTCGACGACATCGCCGTCACGCTGACGAAGCTCGGCGCGCTGCTCGGCACGTCGCCGGTCGCGGATGCCGCCGCGAGCGCGTATCGCGACAGCATCGCGCGACTGCGCGCGCGTTACGCGGCGAGGCCGCCCGTGAGCGTGTTCTATCAGGTCTGGGATCAGCCGTTGATGACGCTCAACGGCACGCATCTGATCAGCGAAATGATCGCGCTATGCGGCGGGCGCAATGTGTTCGCGAAACTCGAACCGCTCGTGCCGACCGTGTCGACCGAAGCCGTGCTCGCCGCCAATCCGGAAGCGATCGTGACCGCATCGCCCGGCGCGACGGCGCCCGACCGGCCGTTGCCCCAGCTCGACACATGGCGCGCGTGGCCGGCGCTCGATGCCGTCGCGCACGACAACCTCTTTGCCATCGATGGCGACCTGATCAACCGTCCCGCGCCGCGCATCGCGCAAGGCGCGGCGCTGCTCTGCCAGGATCTGGAGACGGCGCGTTTGCATCGGGCGGGAAAGGGGCGTTAATGCGCGCCTTCTGCCAGCTTTTTGCCAGCAGCGTGGATGCGCTCACGCGTTCCAGCGCACGAGCGTCCACGCGACACCTGGCTCGCGCCGCCGCAGCCACACCACGCCGGCAAAATCGATCGACCACAAGAGCGTCTGTTCAAGCGGCACGCGAAGTGCGAGCGAAGCCAGCACACGTATCACGCCCGCGTGCGTGACGACGTGCGCGCACCCATCGCCGGCTTCGGTCTGCCGCTCATCGAACCATGTCGCCACGCGCGCGCCGAACTGCGCGACGCTTTCGCCGCCGTGTGCGCGTGCGTGATGCAGATCGGCGGCCCAGTCGTCGAGTAACGCGCGATCGATGTCGTCCCACCGCTGCTGCTCCCAGGCGCCGAAGTCCATCTCCTGCAAGCGGGGATCGACGGAAACCTGGCGGGCCCATTGCGCGGCCCACGGTTCTGCAATCGAGCGACATCGCGTCAGCGGGCTCGACCACACGACATCCGGCGCGGGTAGTTTCAGCTTCCCTTCAAGCGCGGCCACGCTTGCGAGGGGCGCGTCGGCAAGCGCCACATCGCTGCGCCCATAACAGACGCCCGCATCGATCGCGACCGCCGGATGACGGATCAGTACGAGATCCACGCAAGCCCCGTCAGATAGATCGCGATTTCGAAGACCTGCTGCGCGAACCCGAGACAATCGCCGGTATATCCGCCGATGCGTCGCACGAAGTAACGGCCGAGCGCGAAGCGCAGCACGAGCAGCACGACGACCGCGACACACCCGGCGCGCCAGTCCGGCCAGAAGAGCCAGGGCACGCCGAACACACCCGCCAGCATCAGCGCGAACGCGCCGATGCGCTGCGCGACCGGCTTCGCCTTGCCTTCGGCGCGCACGTAATCGAGCGTCGCGAGGTAGCTGATCGCGCACGCGCGGCTTGCCGCGTGCGCCGCGATCATCAGCCACGCGGCGCGCAGCGGCGGCAACGCGGCGAGCGTCTGCCATTTGAGCGCGAGCGCGACCACCAGCGCGATCGCGCCGAATGCACCGATGCGCGAGTCGTGCATGATCCGCAGCACGTCGTCGCGCGTATAGCCGCCACCGAACGCGTCGATGCAATCCGCGAGACCGTCTTCATGGAACGCGCCGGTGACGAGGAGCGTCGCCGCCATCGAAAGCAGCACGGCCACGCCCACGGGAAACACGCGCAGCGCCGCCAGATACACCACCGCGCCGAGCGCGCCGACGAGCGCGCCCACCAGCGGAAAATAGCGGGCCGCCGCGTTCAGATAGTGCGGCTCGTAGCCGACCCAGCGCGGCACCGGCACGCGCGTGAAATAGCCAAGCGCGGTGAAGAAGTAACGCAGTTCGGCAAGCGGATTCATGTTGGCGCGGTTCTGTGCGTCGGGTTCAGGCGTCGCGGTTCGCGACGCCTGCTGATTCGAAGCTCGCCATCTCGTTGACGAACGCGACCGCGGCGCGCAACAGCGGCAACGCGAGCGCGGCGCCCGTGCCTTCGCCGAGCCGCAGGTCGAGCGCGAGCAGTGGCTGCGCATCGAACAGATCGAGCATGCGCCGATGACCGATTTCGTTCGACGCATGCGCGAACACGCAGTAATCGACGACAGCCGGCGCCAGTGCCCGCGCCACCAGCAACGCCGACGTCGCGATGAAGCCGTCGACGAGGATCGTCATGCGCACCTGCGCCGCGGCCATGAACGCACCGGCCATCATCGCGATTTCGAAACCGCCGAAGGTTGCAAGCACATCGATCGCGGTTTCGGTATCCGGATGCGCGGCGAGCGCGGCAGTCAGGATGTCGCGCTTTTTCGCGAGGCCGGCGTCGTCGAGTCCCGTGCCACGCCCGACGCAATCCGCGACCGGCACGCCGCCCAGACGGCTCATGATGCACGCCGCCGCGGAAGTATTCGCGATCCCCATCTCGCCAAAGCCGATCACGTTGGTGCCGAGCGCCGCATGCGCGTACACGCGTTCGGCGCCCGCGTGCAGCGCGGCGAACGCCTGGTCATGGGTCATCGCGGGTTCATGCGCGAAGTTGCGTGTGCCACGCGCCACCGGAATATCGACGAGCAGGTCAGAGGACGGCAACGGCGTCGCCACCCCCGCGTTGACGATTTCGAGCGTGAGACCCGCGACGCGGCTCAGCGCATTGATCGCCGCGCCGCCCGCGAGGAAATTCGCCACCATCTGCGCCGTCACCGCCTGCGGGTACGGGCTCACGCCTTCGTGCGCGATACCGTGATCGCCCGCGAAGACAATCATCACGGGGCGCTCGATCACAGGACGCGTCGTGCGCTGGATCATGCCCATCTGACGCGCGAGGCTTTCGAGGCGACCGAGGCTGCCGGGCGGCTTCGTCTTCGTATCGATGATGCGCTGCAGTTCCGCGCGCAACGTCTGTTCGAGCGGTTCGACAACGGGAAGCGCGGGTGTGGATGAAATCATGGTTGTCTGTTTGAAGAATGAGAGAGGTCGCGTTGCGTCGACGGGATCAGCGCTTCGTGTTCACCGTCGCGGATCAGGACAAGCGGATAACCAAACGCGCGGCTCGCGAGCGTCGGCGTGAGCACGTCGCGGACCGGGCCCGCGTGGGCCGTGCCGTTTCCGTCGAGCAGCAACGCATGCGTGGCAAAGCGGCGCGCCAGGTTGAGGTCGTGACACGAGAAAATCACGCTGCGTGGCGAATGCGCCGATGGCTGCACCCACTTCGTCAGCGCTTCGAGACAGTCGATCTGATGATGCAGGTCGAGATGTGAAAGCGGTTCGTCGAGCAGCAACAGCGGCGCGTCCTGACACAGCACCGCCGCGAGCGCCACGCGCTGGCGCTCGCCGCCCGACAGCGACAGCACGTCGCGCGCCTTGAGCGACGCGAGGCCGAGCGTGTCGAGCGCGGCATGCGCCGCCGCGCGATCTTCAGCACGCTCCCAGCCCCAGCCATCGAGATGCGGGAAACGGTTGAGCATCACGATCTCGAGGACACTCGCGCTGAACGCGTCGCGCTCGCCTTGCGGCATCAGCGCACGACGCCGCGCGAGCTTCGCGGGCGACCATGTCGTGACATGCAGGCCATCGAGTTCGACGTGACCGCTCGCGGGTTCGAGCAAACCGGCGAGCGCGGAAATCAGCGTGGTCTTTCCGGCGCCGTTCGGACCCGCGATGCACCACACCTCGCCCGGATGAAACGTGTGCGTGAAATCGTCGAGTAACGTGCGTGTACCGGCGCGCAGCGTGACGCGTTGCGCGGCCAGTGTCGAAGCGGCGAAAGCGTGTGCGTTCATCCTCGCCGCCTGTGTAACAGCATCCAGAGGAACACCGGCACGCCCGCGAGCGCGGTGATCACGCCGACCGGCAACTGCGCGGGCGCGATGACCGTCCGCGCGACGAGATCGGCGGCCATCACGGCGAGACCGCCCGCAAGCGCGGCGGCGGGCAGCAGCATGCGCTGGTCGTTGCCGAATGCGAGCCGCAGCATATGCGGCACGACGAGGCCGACAAAGCCAATCGTGCCGCCCGTCGTCACTGCGGCAGCCGCCGCGAGCGACGCGACGAGATACACGCGCAGCCGCAGGCGCATGACCGGCACGCCGAGTGCCTGGGCGGCTGCATCGCCGCGCAGCAGCACGTTCAGCTGCGCGGCGGCCGGCACGATCGCCGTCAGCGCGACGACGAGCGCGCAGAGCGCGACCCACGGCATGCCGCCGCCGTTGAGGTCACCGGTCAGCCAGAACAGCATGCCGCGCAGACGGCTCTCGGGCGCGACGCTCAGCAGCAACGTGATGACCGCGCCCCAGCCCGCCGCGATCACCGCGCCCGTCAGCAGGAGACGCGGCGACGCATCCTGCGGCTCGCCACGCCACAACTCGCGTCGCGCGAGACCGAGCACCAGCAGGATCGACGCGAACGCGCCGGCAAACGCGCTGGCGTCTACGATCCACCACGCGTATCCGATGATCATCGCGACGAGCGCGAAGCTCGCGGCGCCACCCGAGACGCCGAGCACATACGGCTCGGCGAGCGGATTGCGCAGCAACACCTGAAGCAGCGCGCCCGCGACCGCGAGCAGCGCGCCGCACGCGAAGCCGGCCAGCGCGCGGGGCAGACGCAGCGTGCGCACGATCTCGATGGCCAGGTCCGGCGACGACGAACCCAGCGAAGCAGCCGTGCCCGGATGCCAGGGCATCAACGCGCCAACGACGCGCAACGGCCCAAGCGCGACGCTGCCCAACGCGAGCGACGCCACGAACACGAGCAACGCGAGCACGGCGAGCCCGCACCAGATCGCGAGGGCGCGTCGCGCGCTCATGCTGGTGGCGGGACGCATCGCCGCGCGGTTCATCGCGACGCGCTCAGACGGCATGCCGGCTCACCCCGCGAACCGCTCGTGCAAGACGTCTCACTGCTGCTGCCAGCCGAGCGTGAGATACGCGCCGCGTCGCGGCGTGTTGTACGTGTAGGCCAGTTCATAGTCCTTGTCGAAGAGATTCTGGATCTGCGCGGCCACGTACCACGACTTCGTGATCGCGTAGCGCGCCGAGAGGTTCACGACGCCATAGCCGCCGAGCGTCGCACCGCTGTCGTCACGCTCGCCGCTCACGAGCCACTCGCCGCCCACGCGCCAGCCGCCGATGTCGCGATTCGCGGAAAACGAAGCGAAGTGTCGCGCGCGACGGTTCAGGTCGGTGTTCGTGTCTTCGTCGACGGGATTCTGGAACGTGAGCGCCGCGCGCACGTCCGTCCTGCCGACATGACCGCTCCATGATCCCTCGACGCCCTGCACTTTCGCGCGCCCCACGTTCTGCGCGACGAACACACCCGGGCTCATCTGCTGATATTCGATCAGGTTCGTGTAGCGCGTCTCGAACGCCGTGAGCTTCAGCACGCCCAGCGCGCTCGACGCGTACTGCAACGCCGCCTCGACCGAGTGGCTGTGTTCCGGCTTGATCGACGGATTGCCGCTAAACGGGTAGTACAGGTCGTTGAAAGTCGGCGCACGGAACGCGTCCGACCAGCTTGCAGTCACCTTCCAGTGCTCCGTGACATCGTATCCGTAGCCGAGATAGTAACTGTTCGCGCCGCCGAAATCGGAGTACTGGTCGCGCCGCACGTGTACCTGGAACTGGCTGCCGCCAAAGCGTCCCGTATAACCCGCAAAGCCCGAATTCACATGACGGTCGGGCGCGCCGTAGTCGTTCGAATCGAGGCGCTGGTCGAGATGTTCGTAGCCCAGCTGGAGCTTTTGCCGCGGCGCGAACGTGAAATCGTTCTGCCACGTGTACTGGCGGTTGTCGGTGTCGAAGTGATCCGTGTAGACGCCGTTCAGCGCAGTGTTGCTGCGGTCGTTGCCGGCGGCGACGATCACGTGCGTCGTCCACCAGTCGGTCACGCGTCCGTTGGCGAACGCCGAAGCGAGCTGGACCTTGCTGTACATGTTGTTGAGATCGGTCGGCGCGCCGTACGGATTGTCGAAGCTGTCGTTGCCGTTCGACTGGAGGTAACGCACGCCCACGTCCCATTTATCGTTGAAGCGATGGCGCAAGGACGCCGAGACACTTTCGTTCAGATAGCCGTTCGCGTTCGGATTGACCGGCGCAAGCGCGGGGTTGATCGACGAAAAGCCGTCGTCCTTCGCGCGCGCGATCGAAACGCTGAAGGTCGTCTTGCCCTCGCTGTCGAGCGCGCCGTCGACGCCCGCCTGCTGCCGTTGCGTGTGATAGCTGCCGTATTCGACGGAAAAATTGAAGCGCGGCGGATGGTTGCCGCCACTCTTCGTAAACACCTGCACGACGCCGCCGACCGCGCCCGATCCGTACAGCGCCGACACGTTGCCGTTCACCACCTCGACGTGATCGATCTGGTCGAGCGGAAGCTGCTCGATCTGCGCGTTGCCGAGGCTCACGGAATCGACGCGCACGCCGTCGATCAGCACGAGCGACTGCTGCGCCGAGGCGCCCCGCAAAAAGAGGCTCGCCGGCGAGCCCGGACCGCCGTTGCGCACGACCTGCGCGCCCGGCGCGAGCTGCAGCAGGCCTGGCAGATCGCGTGCGGTCGTATCGGCGATGTCCTGCTGGTCAAATTGGGTCGTCTGCGGAATGGCGTCCGCGAGCGATTGCGGTCCGCGCGCGGCGGTGACCACGATGGGCGCGAGCGTCGCCTTCGCCGGTTCCGGCGCGGATGGGGCTGCGGGCGTGGACGCCGTGGCGTCCTGTGCCGACGTCTGCGCGACCGGGTGCGTGGATGCGGGTGTGTCGTCCGTCTGGGCGGACTGGGCCAGTGCGGCAAGCGGCAGGCCGGTCAGGGCGAGCAGCGCCGCGCGGGCGATGTGCGTGGACATCCGGTGAATTCCTGTAGCTGGGGTACGCGGCCTGCTTCCCCGCAGGTCATTGCGTGACAGGACGACCGCGCGTCGCGAGACAGACAGCTGCCGCGCGCGAACGACGCCCTTCCCTCTGGCCGGTATCCGGGCTGGCGACGCGTCGATCCGCCTTCCCACGCATGAATGCGCAGTGGCACAGCGCGCTTTTGACGGCGCGTATCGGATCGACTTGCGGGAAATAACGCGGTCGCTTACCGTTGCGGGGGCAGCACAGGTTGGCGCGATCGCAATGCCGCGCGCCCTGTTTCCCGTTTAACCGCGCGACATGAAAATGCGCGCGGGCACCAAAGTGCCGCAAGTGTAGGAGCGGCCCGCTTTAGCGTCAAGAAAGCGGCGCTCACTGCAATTCGCGTGCGCGCCGATTTGTGCGATTCCCGCGTTTTGCAGGCATAAAACTCGCATAAAGCGAGGTTGTTACGTCTGGAAACGAGACAATTGTCGGAACCTGCGACATTCCGCGCTAGAATGCCGTGTCTTTAGAGGACGCAGCACATGCTCAACGAACTCGAAACACTTTCACAGAATATTGGCCGGCTGATCGAAATCAGCCAGCGTCATCACGAGGCGCGCCGCGCGCTCGAAGAGCAACTCGCCCAGGCGCGCGCGGAATGCGAGGCCACGCGCGTTGAACTCGAGCAGATCCGCGAAGCGCGCAACGCGCTGCAGGCGGAACGCGACACGCTCTCGTCGAAGATCGACGACGCACAGGTCCGCCTGAACGCCATCCTCGAAAAACTCCCGCGCGCGCGATCGCATGCCGAGCCGGACAACCAGCTCGACCTGCTCGCTCCCCCTCAGAACGATCGCGAGGATCACGAGGAGGAAGCCGGGGAAGCCGGCCGCGAAGTCACCCGCCACGGAGAAAATGCATGACCACGAAGCAGATCGAAGTCTCGATTCTCGGCCAGCCGTATCGTCTCGCCTGTTCGCCGGAAACCGAAGGCGCGCTGCTCGAAGCCGTGGCACGCGTCGATGCCGAAATGTCGAAGATCCGTTCGGGCAGCAACGTGCGCGGCCAGGACCGTATTGCAGTGATGGCCGCGCTGTCGCTGGCATCGGAACTGCTTAAGCTGCAGGCTAGCGTGCGGCACGGAGAATCTTTTCCCGCTGAGGAAATCCGGCGTACAATGCATTCAATGAACGAGCAGCTGGGCGCAGTCATCCAGCAGTACGGCGTGCATTGAAATTGCAGTGCCGGCGCGGTACACATTTTGTAGTCAATGTTTTTAAAGTCCGGTCATGTGACCGCTCTTCGAGTTCGGCGCAATGTACTCATGAGGTCGTGGCGCGTCTGGATTCACCTCGTTTTACCTTCCCTGCCTGGTTTGCCAAGGTCATATATTCCTTGAACCAATGCCATGTGCACGGTTGTGGAAATTTGCAGCACGGGCGTGCGCGTCACTCTGTCTGATG
Source organism: Paraburkholderia sartisoli (assembly GCF_900107685.1). GTDB lineage: Bacteria > Pseudomonadota > Gammaproteobacteria > Burkholderiales > Burkholderiaceae > Paraburkholderia > Paraburkholderia sartisoli. The sequence goes on from NZ_FNRQ01000002.1 coordinate 246,962, forward strand.
TACCCGAAGTGCGGCTAACTGCGACCAATTCTGAACCCCCGGTTCAGGATGCCGGCCTAGCGGCTATGGCGGGGACCTATTCAACGGCATCGGACACTCGTCCGGTGCCGTTTTCATTTGTGCCCCTGCTTTCCTCTCTCTACTTCAACGTTCATATCGACTCATGCGCTACTGGCTGATGAAGTCCGAACCGGACGAAGCAAGCATCGATCACCTCGCAGAGGCGCCGCATCACACGTTACCGTGGACAGGCGTGCGCAACTATCAGGCGCGCAACTTCATGCGCGACACGATGCAGGTCGGCGACGGGGTGCTCTTCTACCATTCGAGCTGCCCGGAGCCTGGCATTGCGGGCATCGCGGCGGTCGCATCGACGCCCTACCCCGATCCCACGCAGTTCGACAGGAAAAGCCCGTACTACGATCCGAAATCGGATCACGAAACGCCGCGCTGGACGCTCGTCGATGTCGTCTTCAAGCAGAAGATCGCGTTGATTCCGCTCGCGACGCTGCGCGAGCATCCCGAACTCGCGGACATGCGCGTGCTGGCGAAAGGCAACCGGCTGTCGATCACACCCGTCACCGAAGCCGAATGGCGCTTCATCACGAAGCATCTGGCGTGAGCGTGCCCGCACGATTTGTGTAATCGGATATTGCCCGCGGGAACCGTATCGCCTGACAGACGCCTAACAGTTCCGCAAGCGTCGTGCCCGTTCGCGGCATGACGCGGCCGTGAAGGCACTGGATGGCGCACCGGCGCCGAACCCTTCGCGTGCAACCCGCTCAAGAAGGAACTCATCAAAATGACCCGAAAAACCGCACTCGCTGTCGCCTTCGCGCTGGCGTCCGCCACGCCGCTCGCACTCTCGCTCGCGCCCGCCACCGCCCTGGCCCAGACGGTCGTGCAGAATCCGCCGTCGGGCGTGCTGTCGCTGTCCGCACAGGCCAGCGCCGACGTGCCGCAGGATGTCGTCAACATCACGCTCTTCTACGAGCAGGAAGCGGCCGATCCCGGCTCGCTCACCAGCACGCTGAACCAGCGCGCCGATTCGGCGCTGCAAAAGGCGAAAGGCGTCGCGGGCGTGACGGCGCGCACCGGTTCGTTCTCGATCTATCCTTCCACCGATCGTGACGGGCGCATTTCCGCGTGGCGTGGCCGCACGGAGGTGCAGCTCGAATCGCACGACTTCGCCGCTGCATCGAAGCTCGCGGGGCAACTGTCTTCGGTGATGCAGGTCGGCAACGTGTCGTTCTCGCTGTCGCCGGAAGCGCAGCGCGCCGCCGAACAGAAGCTGACCGGCCAGGCGATCGCATCGTTCCGGCAGCAGGCGAAATCGTCGGCTGAAGCGTTCGGCTACAGCAGCTATACGATTCGCGAAGTCAACGTCGGGCGCACCGGCGTGATGCCGCGTCCGATGATGATGATGAGCGCCCGCGCCGATGCGAAGGCCGCCGCGCCGATGCCGCTCGAAGGCGGGACGTCGACCGTGACCGTCAACGTGTCGGGCTCCGTGCAGATGAAGTAACGCGGCGCGCACACCCACCATGTGAAACGCCCCGGCATGCCGGGGCGTTTCCATTTCAAGCTTCAGGGTCAGGCAGAAGCGTGCCGGTCAGTTCGCGCCCACCGCCGGCTGGCGGCGACCGCGGCGGTACGCCCACAGCAGCATGAGCACGCCCGCGATCACCATCGGCAGCGACAGCCACTGCCCCATCGAAAGCCCGAGCGCCAGCAATCCGAGGAAATCGTCCGGCTCGCGCGCGAACTCGACGGTGAAGCGCGCGAGGCCATAACCGATCAGGAACACCGCGGACGCCGCACCCACCGGCCGCGGCTTGCGCGTGAAGAACCACAGCACGAGGAAGAGCGCGACGCCTTCCAGCGCGATCTCGTACAGCTGCGACGGATGACGCGGCAGCATGTGATAGTGCGCGTACACATCGGCGAGATGCCAGCGCGACGTGAGATCCGGATGCGCCGCCATCCAGCCCGCATCTTCGTTGGCCGCGCTGGGAAACAACATGGCCCACGGCGACGTCGGGTCCGTCACGCGCCCCCACAGTTCGCCGTTGATGAAGTTGCCAAGACGCCCGGCGGCGAGCCCCGTCGGCACCATCGGCGCGACGAAGTCGGTCACCTGCAGCCACGTGCGCTTGCGCTGCCACGCGAAGAGCGCCATCGCGAGCGTCACGCCGAGAAAGCCGCCGTGAAACGACATGCCGCCTTCCCAGACCTTGAAGACGTCGAGCGGATGCGCGAAATACCAGCTTGCCTTGTAGAACAGCACGTAGCCGATCCGGCCGCCGAGAATCGTACCGAGCACGCCGTAGAACAGCATGTCGTCGATGTCCTTCGCGGTCCAGCCCTGCGCCGCCACGTGCGGCAGCCGCAACCGCAGGCGGCCGACGACGATGGCCGCAATGAACGCCACGAGGTACATCAGGCCGTACCAGCGCACCGCGAGCGGTCCCAGATGGATGGCAACGGGATCGAGATTGGGGTGAATGAGCATGTGTTTTTATGGGTGGTTCAACTGCGGGTTCTGGATCAGCGCCTGCGCGCACGGGTTGACACCGGCTTCGCCGATGACGTTGACGCGGGCTGCGCCTGTGGTTTCGGTTTCGGCTTCGATTGTGGTTTCGATTTCGGTCCCGTCCGCTCAGACGCCCCGGACGCCGCAAGGTTCGCCACATAGGCGCGCACGATGTCGATAAAGCCCGCGAGCACCGGGCTCACCTCGCCCGTGCGCCAGACGAGGCCGGTCTCGATGGCGGGCACCGATTCGCGCAACGGACGGTAGACGACGCCGGTGCGCCGCAGGTTACGCAGCGATTGCGGCACCAGTGCGACGCCCATGCCAGCCGACACGAGGCTTACGATCGTCTGCATCTGGATGGCTTCCTGGCCGATGCGCGGCGTGAGGCCCGCGACGCCGTAGCAATCCATAATGATGTCATAAAAGCCTGGCGCGAAACGCCTTGGGAAGATCACGAGCGGCACATCGGCGACGTCGCGCAGGCTGACAGGCGTGTCGCGCCAGTCTTCGCCGGAATGTGTGTCGACCCGCGCCGCGACCTCCGACGACATCGCGATCACCAGCGACTCGCGCGCGATCGGCAGCCACGACAGCTGCGCGAGGTGGCGCGGCGGCAGCGGCGCGATCACGAGCCCCGCATCCACGCGGCCCGCGACGAGTTCGTCGATCTGCACGTCGCTCGTCGCTTCGGCGAGTTGCAGGCGCACGCGCGGGTGCCGTGCGCCGAAATCGCGCAGCAGGTGCGGCAACAGGCCGTAATCCGCCGTCGAAACAAACGCGAGCGACAGCACGCCCGCCTCGCCGCGCGCGAGGCCCTGCGCGAGCGGGCGCAGCCCCTCGGCGCTCGCCAGCAGGCGGCGCACCTCCGGCAGCAGGTCGGCGCCCACCTGCGTGAGCTCGACGGACCGTTTGGTGCGCGCGAACAGCTCGACGCCGAGGGTGTCTTCCAGCGCGCGGATGGCCTGCGAGAGCGGCGGCTGCGTCATCGACAGGCGCGCGGCCGCGCGCCCAAAGTGCTTCTCTTCGGCGACGGCGATAAAGTAGCGCAACTGGCGCAGATCCGGGGTGACGGCTTGCATCGACTGATACTTTTTCCGACCTGATCAAGCCCGAATAGTATATTGGACACGTGCCTCGATACACTGCATTCTTGCACGACGTGCTGAAAACCCCCGCCCTGCACCTCCCGGACAGCGGCGTTCCCCAACAACACACAGCACTCCGGGCGCGATTCACGGACAGGACAACACGGAGCTCCCCATGGCGTACAACCGTCGTTCGAAGAACATCACAGAGGGCGTCGCACGCGCGCCAAACCGGTCGATGTATTACGCGCTCGGCTACGAGAAAGCCGATTTCGACAAGCCGATGATCGGCATCGCAAACGGCCACTCGACCATCACGCCGTGCAATTCCGGCCTGCAGCGTCTCGCCGACGCTGCGGTGAAGGCCGTCAGGCTGTCCGACGCGAACCCTCAGATTTTCGGCACGCCGACCATTTCGGACGGCATGTCGATGGGCACCGAGGGCATGAAGTACTCGCTCGTGTCGCGCGAAGTGATCTCGGACTGCATCGAAACCTGCGTGCAGGGCCAGTGGATGGACGGCGTGGTCGTGATCGGCGGCTGCGACAAGAACATGCCGGGCGGCATGATCGCGCTGGCGCGCGTCAACGTGCCGGGCATCTACGTCTACGGCGGCACGATCCGCCCGGGCAACTGGAAGGGCAAGGATCTGACGATCGTGTCGTCGTTCGAGGCCGTCGGCGAATTCACGGCCGGGCGCATGTCGCAGGACGATTTCGAGGGCATCGAAAAGAACGCGTGCCCGTCGTCGGGTTCGTGCGGCGGCATGTACACCGCCAACACGATGAGCTCGTCGTTCGAGGCGCTCGGCATGTCGCTGCTGTATTCGTCGACGATGGCTAACCCCGACGACGAAAAGGTCGGTTCGGCCGCCGAATCCGCACGCGTGCTGGTCGAAGCGGTAAAGAAGGACCTGAAGCCGCGCGACATCATCACGAAGAAATCGATCGAAAACGCCGTGGCCGTGATCATGGCGACCGGCGGTTCGACGAACGCCGTGCTGCACTTCCTCGCGATCGCGCACGCCGCCGAAGTGGAATGGACCATCGACGACTTCGAGCGCATGCGCAAGAAAGTGCCGGTGATCTGCGACCTGAAGCCGTCGGGCCAGTACGTGGCGACGGACCTGCACAAGGCGGGCGGCATTCCGCAGGTCATGAAGATCCTGCTGGACGCGGGTCTGCTGCACGGCGACTGCATGACGATCACGGGCAAGACGATGGCGGAAGAACTGAAGGACGTGCCGTCGAAGCCGCGCGCCGACCAGAAGGTGATCTTTCCGATCGACAAGGCGCTGTACAGGGAAGGCCATCTCGCGATCCTGAAGGGCAACCTCGCACCGGAAGGCGCGGTCGCGAAGATCACCGGGCTGAAGAACCCGGTGATCACGGGCCCGGCGCGCGTGTTCGACGACGAGCAGAGCGCGATGGAAGCCATCCTCGCCGACAGGATCAAGCCGGGCGACGTGCTGGTGCTGCGTTATCTCGGGCCGAAGGGCGGCCCTGGCATGCCGGAAATGCTCGCGCCCACTTCCGCGCTGATCGGCAAGGGCCTCGGCGAATCCGTCGGCCTGATCACGGACGGCCGCTTCTCGGGCGGCACGTGGGGCATGGTGGTCGGCCACGTCGCACCGGAAGCGTTCGCGGGCGGCACGATCGGTCTCGTGCAGGAAGGCGATTCGATCACGATCGATGCGCACCGGCTGCTGCTCGAGCTGAACGTCGGGGCGGCCGAACTGGAGCGCCGCCGCGCGGCATGGCGGCAACCGAAGCCGCGTTACACGCGCGGCGTGCTGGCGAAGTATGCCGCGCTCGCGCTGCCGGCCAACAAGGGCGCGATTACGGGCTGATGCGGGAACGCGAAGGCTGATGCCGCGAGGCCCAGCCGGGAAAGGCTTCACGCAGCACAAAGGGGCACACGACGAGTCGTGTGCCCCTTTGCTTTTATAATGCGTCGACAAGAAGTCAATCTAAAGTCCGGCACACGCACCGGCGGAGACCAGAATGAATCGGAAGTCGTATGCAGCAATGGCGTTTGCGGGCGCACTGGCAGTCGGCGCGACGGCACATGCACAGGAACCGCCTGGCGGCGGCCTCGCCCTCGCGAGGGCGCAGAACTGCATGAGCTGCCACTCGGTGAACCGGCCGCTCATGGGGCCGGCGCTGCACGACGTGGCGACCCGCTACGCGACGCGCAGCAATGCGGTGACCTATCTGTCGCACAAGATCATCGACGGGAGCACGGGCGTCTGGGGGCCGGTGTCGATGCCCGCCAATACGCAGCTTTCACCCGATCAGGCCGTGGCGCTCGCCACCTGGATCCTTTCGCTGAAGTAAGCCAGTTGCGCCTCGCGTCCAGCGGCGTTTTCAATGGCCGCGCAGCAGGTCACGTTCAGGACTGACGTCTGCGCTCTTCTTCCACCGCTTCGCGCACCCAGTTGCTCATCTGCGCTTCGAGCACCGCGCCCACCTCCTTCGCGATCTGGCCGACGAGCCACGTCGCGTGGACCTGCATCGCCGCGCGACAGCGTTCCTCGATCACTTCCTGTCCCGGTCCGCGAAGGTAAGCCGTGAACTTCCCGCGCAGGTGCTCCGCGAGCGCATCGGCGTTGGGGGCGGCTGCGCGGGGTGCTTCGGGCGCTTCGGGCGTATGGAGCGAGGCAGCCGGTTGCGCTGGCACCGCCGAGGCGGCAGCGGCCATCGTGGGCGGGGCGGCAACGGCTTCGGGCGGCGTAACGGGCTCCGCGGCCGGAACAACCGGTGCAGCCGGCGCGGCAGTCACTGCTTCAGGTGCGTGCGCGGGCGCCGGGGCCTTCGGCGTGGGGGCCTCGAATACGTCTTCCAGCACCGGCACGTCCTCGGCCGTATCGACCGGCGCGGCCGGTGCCGGCACGTGATGGCTCCGCGTGGGACTGCCGGTGACGAGCACGTCGGTCAGAAGCGGAATCGCCTCGTCGGGGCTGTCTTTGCTGTCGCTGGAATGGGACACGAATACACTCCGTCGATGGATCGGGCGAGCCGATATGGGTCGAAGCCGGGGCGCCGCGTACCTGCGTCGAACGCAGAACTCAGCCGCCCTGCTTGTAGTTGTTCAGAGGATAGCCGCGATCGCGGTAAAAGCGATAGCGTTCCCGACCGGCCGCCAGTTCATCGGGCGCGTTGCCGACCACTTCGAGCAGCCGTTCGAACCGCGCGAACTGTGCCGGCACGCCGGCACCCAGGTTCAGCAGCACCTGATGGTGCGGCGCATCGTCGAGATCCGTCGTGAGCACGATCGGCGTGGTGGCGGCGAGCGCGCTGCCGGCCATGCAGTGCGGCACGAAATCGAGCGGCGAGAACGTCCACAGCTGTTCGTCGAGGACGCGCAGCCGCGCGGCGTCGGCCAGTACGACCGTCGGCTGGCCCGCCTGATACGCCTTGCGCAGCAGGCGGCACGCGTACTGCAGCGCGTCGCCGACGTTCGAGTGGAAGTCGATCCGCGTCATGCCCCGCTCCGCACTGCCACACGTGTACCCACGCTCGTGCCGCGAAGCGTCATTGCGCCGCGCGGTCGATCAGGAACTGCGCGAGGAGCGGCACTGGACGGCCTGTCGCGCCCTTCGCCGCGCCGCTCTTCCATGCCGTGCCGGCGATGTCGAGGTGGGCCCACGGATAGCCCTCGGTGAAGCGCGACAGGAAGCACGCTGCCGTCACGCTGCCCGCCGGACGGCCGCCGATGTTCGCGATGTCCGCGAAATTCGATTTCAGCTGATCCTGGTACTCGTCGTCGAGCGGCAGACGCCACGCCGGGTCGGATGCTTCCTTCGATGCGTCCAGCAGCTCGCCCGCGAGCGCGTCGTCCTTCGAGAAGAGACCGCTGTTGTGATGGCCGAGCGCGATGATGCAGGCGCCCGTCAGCGTGGCGATATCGATCACGGCTGCCGGCTTGAAGCGCTTCGCGTACGTGAGCGCGTCGCACAGGATGAGGCGGCCCTCGGCGTCCGTGTTCAGCACTTCGATCGTGAGACCCGACATGCTGGTGACGATGTCGCCCGGCTTCGTCGCCGTCGCCGACGGCATGTTTTCAACGGCCGGAATGATGCCGACGACGTTGATCTTCAGGCCCATTTCCGCGACCGCGCGCAACGTGCCGAGCACCGAACCCGCGCCGCACATGTCGTACTTCATTTCGTCCATGCTTTCGCCGGGCTTGAGCGAAATGCCGCCCGTGTCGAACGTCACGCCCTTGCCGACCAGCACGACCGGCGCGGCTTTCGCGGCACCGCCCTGGTACTGCAGCACGATGAACTGGGCCGGCTCGACCGAGCCGCGCGTGACCGACAGGAACGAGCCCATCTTGAGCGCCTCGGCCTGTTTCTCGCCCAGCACCTCGACCTTCAGCTTCCAGTCTTTCGCGAGCTTTTTCGCGGTGTTCGCGAGGTAGCCCGGCGTGCAGACGTTGCCCGGCAGATTGCCGAGGTCGCGCGTGAGGTCCATGCCGTTGGCGAGCGCGGCGCCCTGCTTCGCGGCGAGCTTCGCGGCTTTTTCGTCGACGGTGTCGACGCTGAAGACGATGCGCCTGAGCGCCCGCACGCTGTTATCGGGTTTGCTCTTCATCTGCGTGAAACGGTAGGTCTGTTCGCGCAGCGCGAGGATGGCGGCGCGCACGTTCCAGTCGCTCGTGCGTTCCTGCACCGGCAGTTGCGCGAGCGTGAACGTGACCTGCACGACCTTCGTGGTGAGGAGCGCGCGCCATGCGGCGCGCACGGCGTCGCCGTAGGCTTTCTGCGTGAACACATCCTGTTTGCCGAGACCGACGAGCAGCACGCGGGAAGCGCCGATGCCTGAAACTTCGTGCAGGAACAGCGTGGCGCCGCTCTTGCCGTCCATGTCGCCCGCCTTGATGATGCGGGTGAGGAGACCTTTGGTTGCCACGTCGATTTCGAGAGCGGCACCTGAAAGCGTCTGCGACTCGAACACGCCGATCACGATGCAATCGGATTTTCCGGTCAGGAACCCGTTTGACGAGCCTTTGCTCCAATCACAGGCTTTTATGCTAAAGTCCATCGCGCTTGTCCTCGGATAAAATCTGGGCTTAGGATGAAAGCCGCAATTATCCGCTATTTTTCCTGCGGCGGCTGCAAGGAAGGCGTTACGGCAATCAACCCGGGCGACTTCCCGGGCACGCCCTCTCTTCATCAACAATGATCTTCGAACGCTCCCTCCAGCGCGAACTCGCGTATACGGCTGGTGCCGTGTTCATGGTTCTGCTGACGCTAGTGCTGACGACGATGATGATCCGCATCGTCGGCTTTGCCGCGTCGGGCGAGATCGATCCGCGCGACGTCCTGGTCCTGATCGGTCTCACCGTGATCGGCTACCTGGCGATCATGCTCGTCGCGACGCTTTTCGTGTCGATCCTGTTCGTCCTCACGCGCTGGTACAAAGATTCCGAAATGGTGGTGTGGCACGCGTCGGGCGTGAGCCTCACGCGCCTCATCAAGCCGATCGCCGTGTTTTCGACGCCGATCGTCATTCTCATCATGTTCTTCGTGTTCGTCGGCTGGCCGTGGTCGAACCAGCAGAGCAAGCTGATCCGCGCGCGTTTCCAGCAGCGCGATGAAGTGTCGATGCTGGCGCCGGGCCAGTTCCGCGAATCGCCGGCGAGCCACCGCGTGTTCTTCATCGAGAAGATGTCACCCGACCAGGGCCACGTCGAGAACGTCTTTGTGACGAGCACCGAAAACGGCAAGGTCAGCGTGATCGTGTCGAAGAACGGCCATACCGAAACGCAGAAGAACGGCGACCGCTTTGTCGTGCTGGAAAACGGCCGGCGTTACGACGGCGAGCCGGGTCATCCGGATTTCCGCATCATGGAATTCGAGCGTTACGGCGTGAAGATCCAGAGCCAGCCCGTGGTGAGCACACCCACGACAACCGGCACGCCGACGCTCGACCTGTTGCGCAATCCGACGAACGATAACCTGGCGGAATTCGCGTGGCGCGCCGGGCTGCCGCTGATCGCGATCAACCTGATGTTGCTGGCGATTCCGCTTGCGCACCAGAATCCGCGACGCAGCCGCACGATCAATCTGGTGATGGCGGTGCTGATTTATCTGACGTATTCGAATCTGCTGAACGTGGTGCAATCCTGGATCGAGCAGGGCAAGCTTTCGTTTGGTGTCGGGATCATCGGGCTGCACGTCGTCGTGGCGGCGATTGTCGTCTTCCTGTTCTGGCTGCGCGTGCGCAACCGTCCGCTGTTCACGCGGGCGATGTTCCAACGTCCGTCGCAGGGGGCCTGACCGATGCGTATTTATGAGCGGTATTTCGCACGGCAGATCTACCTCACGTTCATTTTCATTCTGTTCGCGTTTTCGGGTCTGTTCTTCTTTTTCGACCTGATCAACGAACTGAATTCCGTCGGCCACGGCAACTACAAGTTCAGCTATGCCGTGCTGCGCGTCGCGCTGCAGACGCCCTCGCGCTTCTACGAAATCATTCCGGTTGCCGCGTTGATCAGCGCGATCTACGTGTTTGCGCAGATGGCGGCGAATTCCGAGTACACGATTTTCCGGGTATCCGGCCTCGCGACGAATCAGGCGTTGCGCTCGCTGATGAAGATCGGCATTCCGCTGGTGTTTTTGACCTACCTGATCGGCGAAGTCGTCGGCCCGTACACGGATCAGCTGTCGGAGCGCGTGCGCCTGGAGGCGTTGGGCTCCGCGGTGTCGACCAATTTCGAATCGGGCGTATGGGTGAAGGACACGTTGACGGCGCGCGCGGATGGCGAGCAGGTGACGCGTTTTGTGAACGTTGGCGAACTGCGGCCGGACGCGACGATCAGCAACGTGCGCATTTACGAGTTCGATTCGCAGTTTCGTCTGGCCAATGTGCGGATTGCGAAGACGGGCAGATACACGCCGCCGGGGCACTGGGAGCTGACCGACGTCACCGACACGCAGCTGATCGACGTCGTGCCGTCGGGCGCGAAACCCACCGATGCGTTGAACCCTGTGTATCGCGCGAAGCAGGTGACGCTACCTGAGTATTCGTTGCGTTCCGAGCTGACGCCGCAGATTCTTTCGGTGCTGCTGGTTTCGCCCGAGCGGATGTCGATGTTCAATCTTTTCCGCTACATCCAGCATTTGACGGAGAATCACCAGGACACGCAGCGTTACCAGATCGCGTTGTGGCGCAAGCTGCTGTATCCGTTTGCGGTGTTCGTGATGCTGGTGCTGTCGTTGCCGTTTGCGTATCTGCATACGCGTGCGGGCGTGGTGGGGGTGAAGGTATTTGGCGGGATCATGCTTGGGATGAGTTTCCAGCTCGTCAACACGCTTTTTTCGCACATTGGCACGTTGAATACGTGGCCGGCGCCGTTGACGGCGGCGACACCCGGGTTGATTTATCTGGTGCTTGGGTTGGTCGGACTGAAATGGGTTGATCGACACTAGCGCGGTGGTTTTTTGCTGGAATCCGCATGATGGCACTGCACGGTATTGTTCTCTTCGGGCATGGTGCGCGCGACGCGCGGTGGGCTGAGCCTTTTGAACGCCTCATGGCGAAGTTGTCCGCTGCGCGCGGAGATTCTGGGCCTGTTTCGCTGGCTTTTCTTGAGTTGATGTCGCCGGATTTGTCTTCTGCTATTGCTTCGCAGGTTGCTGCAGGGTGTTCGGTAATTACTGTCGTGCCGGTGTTTTTTGGGCAAGGTGGGCATGTCAGGCGGGATTTGCCTCTTCTTGTGGACCGCTGTCGCGGTGAGTTTCCTGATGTTGTTGTTCGCTGTTCCACAGCCGTTGGCGAGGACGATGCTGTCCTCGATGCTGTTGTTGGGTTTTGCCTTCGGCAGGTTTTTTAGGTTTTCTTCGTTTTTCTGTTTTTCTGTTTTTCTTTTGGCCTTTTCCTGGTCGATGCTTTTTTCTTTGGCCTTTCCTTGAATTCATGTCGGTCTATTAGCGTTGCCCCTGTGCGGGGCGGCACCTACTTTTCTTTGTCTTCCAAAGAAAAGTAGGCAAAAGAAAGGCGCTTCGAAAACTCATTTCTTCAAGGCGCATCTTCAGCGGGGAATGGCAACCCGTGAGGTGTCGCCCTCGCGCTTCACGCCACACTGGTCCGCGCACGATCTGATCCCCCGCACAGCACCGCCCGTGACACAGGGCTCATTCATCCCACTCCGCACTGCGTGCGTCGCGGATCGGTCAGGCTCGGCCGCGCGCTGGCGGTAGCTCAACCTGTTAGCAACAATGCTCTCCGGTCTACTCGGTTAAAGCGCTACGCGATTTACCGCGGCAAGGCTTAGGCTGACGCAATGAAAACCGCCTGGCGGCGGTTATACCAAAGGGGAAAGCCCGGTGATGTGGGACAGCGCAATGAAACCGCCTGGTGAGGTTATGCCAGAAGGCGAAGCCTGGGGGTGCGGGAACGGCACGACGAGAACCGCGCTGCGGAGGTTATGCCGGACGGCGACGCACGCAGTGCGGAGTGGGGTGGATGACGGCTTTGTCACGGGCGGTGCTGTGCGGGAGATCAGATCGTGCGCGGACCCGTGTGGCCTGGAGCGCGGGGGCGACATCTCACGGGGTGCCATTCCCCAAAGATGACGCACCTGGAAAAGGTGAGTTTTCGAAGCGCCTTTCTTTTGCCTACTTTTCTTTGGAAGACAAAGAAAAGTAGGTGCCGCCCCGCACAGGGGCGACGCTAATAGACCGACATGAATTCAAGGAACGGTCAAAACAAAAAAACAAAAACCTAAGCCGCATGCAATGCAGAAGAAGAAACAGAAGAAGAATCCAGAACCTCATCGCGCGGCAACAAGCGCCGATCCCCAAAAGCTTCACCGATCATCAAAAGACTAGGCTGCGCCTCATCAAGCCATAGCTGTGCATCCCCGGCAGCCAGCCCTTCAAGCGTCAAAGTCAACGACCGTTCCCGAGCCGTGCTGCAAGCTTCAACAATCGCAACAGGCGTAGATCCGACGCGCCCAGCGTCAATCAACCGTTGGGCAATTTCAGGCGCGCTATCCCGCCCCATGTAGAACACCAGCGAATCCGCCTTCACCTGCTCGCGGATCTCGTCGGTATCCGCAGCCCGGCTATACGTAGCCAGCGCGACACTGCGCGACACCCCACGCAACGTCAACGAACGCTTCAACGTGGATGCCCCGGCAAGCGCCGCCGTAATCCCCGGCACCACCTCGTATTCAATACCCGCCGCCTCGAGCGCCCGCATTTCCTCATCGGCACGCCCAAACAGCATCGGATCCCCACCCTTCAGACGCACCACCACATCGTGCTCCAGCGCCGCATCCACAATCTGCTTGTTGATGAAGTGCTGCGCCGTCGAACGCTGCCCACAACGCTTGCCCACGGCAATCCGGCGCGCCTGCGAAGGCGCGTAATCGAGCATCGACGGCTCAACCAGCGCGTCGTGCAGCACGACATCCGCCATGCCCAGCAAACGGGCACCGCGCACCGTGATAAGGTCCGCTGCGCCCGGCCCCGCACCAATTAGATACACCTTGCCCATTCGCTTCAATCCCAATCGTTCAGTTCGTGCCAGTATGACCGCGCTCAAGCGCGTTCACTCAGGCACTAAACGCACGAATCATGCCGGCCGCGACCGTGTGATGCGTCGCCTCGTCGATCAGCACGAACGCGCCCGTTCCAGGGTGCGAATCGTATGCGTCCGCAACGATCGGCTTTTGCAGCGTCAGCGACACGCGACCAATATCGTTCATGGTCAGGTCATGCCGGTCGGTAGCCTGCGACAACGTATGCACGTCCAGCACTTCCCTGATCGCGCCAATGCGCGCGAACACCGTATTGGTGGTCTGCTTCAGCAGATACTTGCGCTGCGTCGACAGCGGCGTCTCGTCAAACCAGCACAGGTCGGCTTCCACTTTCTTTGCCGGCGCAGGCGCGGCTTCGCGAAGCACGAACGTGTCGCCACGCGATACGTCGACGTCTTCCGCGAGGCGGATCGTTACCGTCTGACCCGCGAACGCGCGGTCAACCTGCGCGGTGCCACCCGGCACCGGCGCGATGATCTCCGCGACCGTCGCCTCACGGTTCGCCGGCAGCACGACAATCGTGTCGCCCAGCTTCACTTCGCCCGCTTCGACGCGACCCATATAGCCGCGGAAATCGTCGGCCTGGCTGCCGTCCTGGCGCGCCACCCATTGCACCGGAAAACGCAGCGCCTGACCTGTCGGAATCTCGACCGGCAACGCCTCCAGCACGTCCAGCAGCGGTTCGCCCGCATACCACGGCATGCGCTCGCTCGCGGTCACGATGTTATCGCCTTTCAGCGCCGAGACCGGCACGAAGCGCACGTCGCTCAAACCCAGTTGGCGTGCCAGTTCGACGTACGCATCGCGAATCTCGTTGAAGCGCGTTTCGCTATAGTCGACGAGATCCATCTTGTTGATCGCGACGATCACGTGCTGCAAGCCCAGCAGCTTCACGATCGCGCTGTGACGCTTGGTCTGCGGCAGCAGTTGCGCCGCGCCATCCACGAACGTGACACGCGTCGCGTCGACGAGAATGATCGCGGCATGCGCGGTCGATGCACCCGTCACCATGTTGCGCGTGTACTGCTCGTGACCCGGCGTATCGGCGATGATGAACTTGCGCTTCGCGGTCGCGAAGTAACGGTACGCGACGTCGATCGTGATGCCCTGCTCGCGCTCGGCTTCAAGGCCGTCGGTCAGGAGCGACAGGTCGATTTCGTCGCCCACGGTGCGCTTGTTCTTCGCGCGCGACAGCGCGGAAAGCTGGTCCGACAGCACAGCCTTGCTGTCGTACAGCAGGCGTCCGATCAGCGTGCTCTTGCCGTCGTCGACACTGCCTGCAGTAATGAAACGCAGCACGCCGAGGTCTTCTGGTTGATGAATACTCATGATTGCATTGCCCTCGTGTGCCTTAGAAATAACCCTGCTTCTTGCGTGTTTCCATCGCGGCTTCGGATGCCTGATCGTCCATCCGCGTGGCACCGCGCTCCGTGATTTCGGTCACGGCCGTCTCGGCGATGATCTTCTCCAGATCGTCGGCGTCGCTTTCCACCGGGCACGTGCAGCTGATGTCGCCCACGGTACGGAAACGCACGAGCGCCGTTTCGCTGGTCTCGCCTTCGCGCATCGGCGTAAGCGGCGTCACCGGCACGAGCAGCCCGTTACGGCGCACGATTTCGCGGTGATGCGCGTAATAGATCGACGGCAGTTCGAGCTTCTCGCGCGCGATGTATTGCCATATGTCGAGCTCGGTCCAGTTCGAGATCGGGAACACGCGCAGATGTTCGCCCTTATGGAGACGCGCGTTGAAGAGGCTCCACAGTTCCGGACGCTGCGCCTTCGGATCCCACTGGCCGAATTCGTCACGGAACGAGAAGATGCGCTCTTTCGCACGGGCCTTTTCCTCGTCGCGACGCGCGCCACCAATCATCGCGGTGTAGCCGTATTGCTCGATCGTTTCGAGCAGCGTCACCGCCTGCGCCGCGTTGCGCGAATCGAGCTCGCGACGCAGGCGCACCGTGCCGCGCCTGATCGAATCCTCGACGTGACCCACCACGAGTTGCGCGCCAATCTCTTTGGCGCGGCGGTCGCGGAAGTCGATCACTTCGTCGTAGTTGTGGCCGGTGTCGATATGCACGAGCGGGAACGGCAGCACCGTCTGGCGGCTGGCGCCGAGGCCGAATGCCTTCAGTGCCAGATGCAGCACGACGACCGAATCCTTGCCGCCCGAAAACAGCAGCGCGGGGTTGCTGCATTCGGCAACCAGTTCGCGCAGGATGTGAATCGACTCGGCTTCGAGCCAGTCGAGGTGATCCATCCGGTTCGCGGTGTTGGCGAGCGGAGCGTTCAGTGCGGGATCGAGCGTCGTGCTCATGGTGTGTCCTTCCTTGGTTCACGTCACAAGTGGTGACTTGCGCGCGGTATTCAATCGTTCAATCGTTCTGTTTTCGGCTTGCCGGGTGCGCTCAGATTGCGGAGCTGGGCGCGCTGATCACGGAAACCGGAATCGTCGTGATGTGCAGGCCGCATTCCTTCGTATCGCGCGACTCCCACCACCAGCGCCCTGCCCGACTGTCTTCACCAGGACGGATCGCGCGCGTGCAGGGTTCGCAGCCGATGCTCGGATAACCGCGCGCATGCAGCGGGTTGACCGGTACGTCGAACGCCTTGAGGTACGCCCACACATCGGCTTCGGTCCAGTCCGCGAGCGGATTGAACTTGGCGATGTCGCGCGCGCCGTCGTGTTCTTCCTCGTGCAGTTCCGCACGCGTCACCGACTGCTCGCGACGCTGGCCCGTCACCCATGCGCTCACGTCCGACAGCGCACGATTGAGCGGCTCGACCTTGCGGATTTCGCAGCAGCGCTTGCGCAGATCGATGCTTTCGTAAAACGCGTTCAGGCCATGCTGCGCGACGTATTCATCGACGGCATCCGTCTGCGGATGAAACTGTTCGATGTCGTAGCCATAGCGCTCTTTCACGCGATCGAGCATGCCCAGCGTTTCGGCATGCAGGCGTCCGGTGTTGAGCGAGAAGATACCGATCTTCACGTTGCGCGAAAGGATCGCGTGCGTGAGCAGCATGTCTTCCGCGGCGAGACTGCTGGCGAGCTTGACGTTCGCATGACGCGCGGCGATCGAATCGAGCAGCGTGTCCAGCCGCTCAATCTTCGCTGCGAGCCCGGGCGTCACTGAAGGCGTGGCGTCGCTCATGCCGATGCCTTCGCCGCAGCAGCCGCGGCTTCGCGGCGACGGAACAGCGGCACCGGATCGTCGAACGCACCCTGATACTGCACGGTGAAATCATCGAACGCCTTGAGCGCGTCGTGGATGTCCTTGTCTTCACGCACCGCGAACGCATCGAATCCGCAGCGGTACATGAGGCGCACCTGGTCGCGCAGCACGTCGCCGATCGCGCGAATCTCACCCTTGTAGCCATGGCGTTCGCGCAGAAGGCGGGCAATGCTGTAGCCGCGGCCGTCGCGGAACACCGGGAAGTCGATCGCGATCAGCGCGAGCCGGTCGAAGTCGGCGGCCACGTCGGCCGGTTCGCTGTCCGGCTCGAGCCATACGGCGATTTCACCCGCGTCACGCGATGCGATCAGTGCATCGCGCGCGGCGGTCCACAATGCGAACGGCACGATCACCTTGCCGGCCGGCAGTGCTTCCACTGCGGGCAAGGTGCCGTCTTCCGCCGCACGCACGACCGTCCAGTCATCGCCAACGATCGCGCGGTTCTTGATAATCGAAGCCATCTGCAGAATCCTTTAAGCCTTTAAGCCTGTGCCGCGGGTTAAGCGTGAGCCGGCTGGCGCGATGCGTACACGCGTTCCTTGAACGGCGTGATGCCGATGCGGCCGTACGTGTCGATGAAACGTTCGCCGTCGATGCGGTTTTCCACGAACGTGTCGATCACCTTCGACACCACGTCCGGCATTTCCTCCGCCGAGAACGACGGGCCGATCACGCGGCCGAGATGCGCGCCGGTGGCGCCCGTGCTCTGCTCGCCGCCGAGCGTCACCTGGTACCACTCCGCGCCGTCCTTGTCGACGCCAAGCACGCCGATGTTGCCGACGTGATGGTGACCGCACGCGTTGATACAACCCGAGATGTTCAGCGACACGTCGCCGAGATCGTAGACAAAATCGAGGTCGTTGAAGCGCTCCTGGATCGCCATCGCGATCGGAATCGACTTCGCGTTCGCGAGCGAGCAGAAATCGCCGCCCGGGCACGCGATGATGTCGGTCAGCAAGCCGATGTTCGGCGTGGCGAACCCCTGTGCCTTAGCCAGTTCCCACAATTCGAACAGGTCGTGCTTCTTCACGTTCGCCAGAATCAGGTTCTGCTCGTGCGACACGCGAATCTCGCCGAACGAGTACTGGTCGGCCCAGTCGGCGACGGCTTCCATCTGCGCATCCGTGGCGTCGCCCGGTGCGATCGTGGCCGGCTTCAGCGAAAGCGTGACCGACGCATAACCCGCCACCTTGTGCGGACGCACGTTGCGCTCGACCCAGCGCGCGAACGCGCGGTTTTCGAGCAGATGGTTTTCGAACGCGGTGTCGGTGTCCGCCAGCTTTTCATAAACCGGCGGCACGAAGTATTGCGACACGCGATCGAGTTCGGCTTGCGTGAGCGTCGAAGGACCGTCCTTCAGGTGTTGCCATTCTTCCTCGACCTGCTTCGAGAACTTCTCCGGGCTCAGGGCCTTCACGAGAATCTTGATGCGCGCCTTGTACATGTTGTCGCGACGGCCGTAGCGGTTATACACGCGCAGAACAGCTTCGCAGTAAGTCAGCAGGTGCTGCCACGGCAGGTCTTCGCGGATAATCGCGCCGACGATCGGCGTGCGCCCCAGGCCACCACCGGCCAGGATGCTCGCGACCACTTCGCCCTGCTCGTTTTTCTTCAGGTAGACACCGAGGTCATGCACCTGCACGGCGGCGCGATCTTCCTTCGAACCCGAGACGGCGATCTTGAACTTGCGCGGCAGCCACGCGAATTCCGGGTGGAACGTCGACCACTGGCGCAGGATTTCAGCCCACGGACGCGGATCGATGATCTCGTCCGGTGCGACACCGGCGAACTGGTCCGCGGTGATGTTGCGGATACAGTTACCCGAGGTCTGGATGGCGTGCATCTGGACAGACGCGAGTTTCGCGAGAATTTCCGGCGTGTCCTCGAGCTTGATCCAGTTGTACTGGATGTTCGAGCGCGTCGAAAAGTGGCCGTAGCCGCGGTCGTGCTCGCGCGCGATACGCGCCAGCATGCGCAGCTGGTCGCTGCGCAGATTGCCGTAAGGAATCGCGATGCGGTGCATGTAGGCGTGGCGCTGCATGTAGAGACCGTTCTGCAGACGCAGGGGACGGAACTCTTCTTCGCTCAATTCGCCCGACAGCCGGCGACGAACCTGGTCGGCGTATTGCGCGACGCGTTCGTCAACGATGGTCTGGTCGTACTGATCGTATTGGTACATTCGGGGACCCCATTTTTTCGTAACCGCACGGCGTTCCGGTGGCCGGCACACCGTCGATCCGGTTGCGCCACGCCCTGTCTACCCGTCTCTGTCAGCGCCAGCAGAAGAAGGTTTTAGACGCATCCTTCATTTGCTTATGACAAATACAGATATCCATATTGGAAAAGTTGGAGAAATCGTAATAAACTCCCCTTATATTTCAAACGACTTAAAAATTGTTTTCATATGCTAAGAGGTTATAAATGAACCTGCACCAGTTTCGCTTCGTGCGCGAGGCGGTCCGGCAGAACTTCAACCTCACGGAAGCCGCCAAGGCGCTGTTTACAAGCCAGCCAGGCGTCTCGAAGGCAATCATCGAGCTCGAAGACGAGCTGGGCGTCGAAATCTTCACACGGCACGGCAAACGCGTGCGTTCGCTGACCGAGCCGGGCCGGATCATTCTTCAGTCGGTTGAGAAGATCCTGCAGGAAGTGGAAAGCCTGAAGCGGGTCGGTAAAGATTACGCGGCGCAGGATCAGGGCAATCTCGTCATCGCCGCGACGCACACGCAGGCGCGCTACTCGCTGCCGGCCGCCATCGCCGAATTCAAGAAGCGCTTTCCCAAGGTTCACCTTTCGATTCTGCAAGGCAGCCCGACGCAGGTGGCCGAAATGGTCATCCACGACCAGGCGGACCTCGCGATCGCCACCGAGGCGATCTCCACCTATAAGGAACTGGTCTCGCTGCCGTGCTTTTCGTGGCATCACATCGCCGTCATGCAGCCGGATCATCCGTTGCTGGAGCGCAAGCAGCTTTCCCTCGACGACCTGACCCAGTTTCCGCTGATTACCTATGACAACGCGTTCGCGGGACGCACGAAGATCAACGAGGCGTTCCGTCTGCGCGGCCTGCATCCGGACATCGTGCTCGAGGCGATCGACGCCGACGTGATCAAGACCTACGTCGAGCTGGGCCTTGGCGTCGGCATCATGGCGGATATCGCATTCAACGCGGAGCGCGACCGCCATCTGCGTGCGATGCCGGTCGGCCATCTGTTCGGCAGCAACGTGACGCGCGTGGCGCTCAAGCACGGCGCGTATCTGCGCAGCTATGTGTATACGCTGGTCGAGCTGCTCTCGCCGAGCCTGAACCGCCGGCTGATCGAGCAGGCGCTCAAGGGCGAGCACGAATCCTACGAGCTTTGAAGCATCCTCTGTCCGGTTTTATAACAATCGCTGTTTCGATTCCGCCATGGAGACCCAACCGATGAGCCTCACGTCGTACAAAAAGAACCTGCGCCGCGCCGCCGCTGTCGCGGCGCTCGTGGTCAGCACGGTCGCCCACGCCGACATCAAGGTTGGCATCGATCTGTCCAGCACGGGCCCCGCCGCCGCCATCGGCATCACCAGCAAGAACGCGATGCTGATGTGGCCGAAGACGATCGCCGGCCAGAAAGCCGAATACATCATCCTCGACGACGGCTCCGATCCGGGCGCCGCGGTGCGCAACATCCGCAAGCTCATCAGCGAAGACCATGTCGACGTGATCGTCGGCCCGAACGTGACGCCGGCGGCGCTGGCGGCGCTCGACCCGGTCGCGGAAAGCCAGACGCCGATGATCACGCTGATCGGTTCGGCAAGCGTGGTCGAGCCGCAGGAAGGCAAGCGCGTGTGGGCGTTCAAGATGGCGCAGACCGACAGCGCGATGGCCGACGTGATGACGCGCTACATGTCGAATCACAACGTGAGGACGGTGGGCTTCATCGGCTTCGCGGACAGTTATGGCGACAGCTGGCTCAACGAGTTCACGAAGTTCGCGACGCTGCGGCACATTCAGGTGGTGGAGACGGAGCGCTTCAACCGGACGGATGCGAGCGTCACGGGCCAGGTGCTGAAGCTGATGGCGGCGAAGCCCGATGCGATTCTCGTCGCGGGCGCGGGCACACCGAGCGTGCTGCCGCAGCGCACACTCGTCGAACGCGGCTTCAAGGGGCCGATCTACCAGACGCACGGCATCGCCACGCCGGAATTCATCAAGCTCGGCGGCAAGGACGTCGAGGGCACGCTGTTCCCGACGCAGCCGGTCGTCGTCGCGCGCACGCTGCCGGCGGATCATCCCGCGAAAAAGGCCGCGATGGCGTTCGTCACCGCGTATGAAGCGCAATACGGTCCGAACAGCGTCACGCAGTTCGCGGGCGACGCGGCGGGCGTCTATCCGCGTCTCGTCGACGCGGTGACGCGCGCGCTGAAAACGGCGCAGCCAGGCACGCCGGCGTTTCGCGCCGCGTTGCGCAGCGAACTCGAACACGCGCATGAACTCGTCGTGCCAAACGGCGTGGTCAACACGAGCGCGAAGGACCACGTGGGCCTCGATCAGCGCGCGAGCGTGATGGGCATCATCAGGAATGGCAGGTTTACGTATCTGAGCCAGTAAGGGCCGATGGCGGGCGGTGCGCGCTTTACCGGGTTGCTGATACAGTGTCCGTCTTCACACCGTAGCTGAAATCATGCGCACCACCCGAGCCATCCATGCCGTCGAGCGGCTGAAAACCCGCACCGGCAATCCGCGATTCGCGGCGATCAGCCTTTCCGGCGGCCTCTTCTATCTCGTCGACAGATCGTCGGGCAGCGACAAGAAAGTCTCCGATCCGCTGACGCTCGACGACTTCGTCAAGTTCGTCGACGCATTCGGCCCACAAAAGCCACGCAAGGCAAGCAAGTTCGATCTCGCGCTCGAAGCGCAGATCAAGAACAGCAAGCGTTAAACGTTAAAGCGCACCGGCGCCGCGATGCAGCGCGTCGTTTTCGATGATCGTCACGCCTTGCGTATCGCCTGACGCAGCCGCGACCAGAGCGCGCGCGACATCGTCGGCGGCAATCGAGCGCCACTTGAGCGGCAGGATCACGCCGAAGCGGCGCGCGATGCTTTCCAGCGGCCGGCTTTCCAGACGCTCGCCCATCAGGAACGACGGCCGCACGATCGTGACGGCCGGAAAGCCGAGACCCAGCACACCGGCTTCGACCTCGCCCTTCACCCGGCTATAGAACGTGCGTGCCTGCGGACTCGCGCCGATGGCGCTGACGAGCGCATAGCGCGACGCACCGTGCCGGCGCGCAAGTACACCGACGCGCAACGGATACTCGTAATCGACCTTGCGAAACGCGGCCTGCGTGCCCGCGGTCCGTATCGTCGTGCCCAATGCGCAGATCACGGCATCGACGGCGAAGAGATCATCGCTGCCGGGCAGGCTGTCGAGCCGGTCGAAATCGACGACCTGCTCGATCACACGATTCGCGTGCCCGGCGATGCCCGCGATACCCGCCCCCGACGAGCGCCGCACGAGCGAGCGCACTTCGCCGATGCGCGGATCGCGCGCGAGCAGCTTCAGGCACGCGCTGCCGACCAGTCCCGTTGCGCCGACCAGCAGCACGGTGCGCTTGCGCGAGGCGGAACCCGCGACAGGATCGACGGAGGCAATATTGGCCGGCATGCACGAACCCGTGGAGAGATGAGGTGCTGCATCTTACCGTGCGCGCATGGGATGGGTGCGAAGGCTTCAACCGTTGCCGACTTCCCGGAACTGCGCGTTCATCGCGCTGCTCTTGAGCACGGCCTCGATAAAACGCATGCCGTCGACGCCGTCATCGACTGTCGTCAGCAAACGGCTCTCCGGTGGCACGGGTTTGCCCGCGTCGAGCGCCTCGATCTGCAGCGCCGCATCGAGATACAACTGCGCGAACGCTTCCAGATAACCTTCCGGGTGCCCCGGCGGCACGCGCGTTGCGTGCGCGGCAATCGCGCTCTGGACGCGCCCGCGCGTCAGCCGGCGAGCCGCGCCGCCCAGCGGCGTGAACCACAGGTCGTTCGGATATTCCTGATCGAACGCGAGCCCCGCCCTCGTGCCGTACACGCGCAGGCGCAACGCGTTCTCGGCGCCGCTCGCCACCTGGCTCGCCCACAGCATGCCGCGCGCGCCGCTAGCGTAACGCAGCATCACCTGCACGTGGTCGTCGAGCTTTCTGCCCGGCACGAACGTGTGGACTTCCGCCGACAGTTCCTTCGGCACCATGCCCGTCACGAACGCGGCGAGGTGATATGCATGCGTGCCGATATCGCCCAGGCATCCAGCGGGCCCCGATTGCGCCGGGTCCGTGCGCCATCCCGCCTGCTTGTTCGTGCCAGCGTTTTCGATCGGCTCGGCGAGCCAGTCCTGCGCATACTCGACCTGCACGACGCGGATGTCGCCCAGTTCGCCCGCGTCGACGAGCTCGCGCGCGTGCCGCACCATCGGATAACCCGAATACGTGTGCGTCAGCGCGAACAGCTTTTTCTTCTCGCGCGCGAGCTTCGCGAGCGCCTCGGCTTCCGCCAGCGAAATCGCGAGCGGCTTGTCGCAGATCACATGAATGCCAGCTTCGAGAAATGCCGTTGCAACCGGCGCATGCAAGTGATTCGGCGTGACGATCGCGACGGCGTCGATACCGTCGTCGCGGGCCGCTTCGGCCTTTGCCATCTCGCGCCAGTCCGGATAGCTGCGCGCGATGCCCACTTCCGCGGCGCTTGCCCGCGCGCGCGCCGCGTCGGACGAAAGCGCGCCCGCCACGAGTTCGAACCGGTCGTCGAGGCGCGCGGCGATCCGGTGTACCGCGCCGATAAAAGCGCCCTGCCCGCCGCCCACCATGCCCAACCGCAATTTACGTGTCATCGGATGCTCCTTGACGCGTGACGGGCGCCGCGCTCACAGCCCCAGCACTTTTTTGATCTGCGCCTGATCGACGCCGCTGTCCGCGAAATCGTCGAACGACTTTTCGGCGACGCGGATGATGTGCCGGCGAATGAACTCCGCGCCTTCGCGCGCGCCGTCTTCCGGATGCTTCAGCGCGCATTCCCATTCGAGCACTGCCCAGCCCGGATAGTCGTACTGCGCCATCTTCGAGAAGATCGCGCCGAAGTCGATCTGTCCGTCGCCGGGCGAGCGAAAGCGCCCAGGCCGCTCGGTCCAGCCGCTATAGCTGCCATACACGCCTGCCCTGCCCGTCGGACGAAACTCCGCATCCTTCACGTGAAAGGCCTTGATGCGCGCGTGATAGATGTCGATGAACGACAGGTAATCGAGCTGCTGCAACACGTAGTGGCTCGGATCGAACAGGATGTTCGCGCGACGATGCCCGTTCACGCGCTCCAGAAAGCGCTCGAACGTCACGCCGTCGTGGAGGTCTTCGCCCGGATGCAGCTCGTACGCGAGGTCGACACCGACCTCGTCGAACGCATCGAGAATCGGCTGCCAGCGGCGCGCGAGTTCGTCGAACGCGGCCTCGACGAGACCGGCCGGCCGCTGCGGCCACGGGTACACGTACGGCCACGCGAGTGCGCCCGAGAACGACACGTGCGTGTCGAGCCCGAGACGGCGCGACGCCTGCGCCGCGAGTTTCAGCTGCTGGATCGCCCATTCGGTCCGCGCCGCCGGATTGCCGCGCACGTGCGGCGCGGCGAAGCCGTCGAACAGCTGGTCGTAGGCGGGATGCACGGCCACCAGTTGCCCTTGCAGGTGCGTCGCGAGTTCGGTGATTTCGACACCGGCGTCCGCCACGATGCCGAGCAGTTCGTCGCAGTACGTCTGGCTCGAGGCGGCCTTTTCGAGGTCGATCACGCGCGAATCCGCGGGCACCTGGATGCCCTTGTAGCCGAGCTTCGCGGCCCACGTCGCGAGATTGTCGAGGTTGTCGAAGGGCGCCTTGTCGCCCAGGAACTGGGCCAGATAGATCGCCGGCCCTTTGATGGTCTTCATCGTGCGGCTCCTCGGGAAATGAATAGTGCGTTCGACATTCCGGGCGTCGCGCGGCTGCGATGCGCCTCAAGCCCATCGCAGCCGCGCGGTAACGCGGAAGCCGTCAGAACGGCGAGTCCGGGAAGTAGTAGTCTTTCGCGTTGTCCTTCGTGACGAGCACCGAAGGCACGATCGTCGTGGTCGGCAGCTTTTCGCCCTTCAGGCGCGCTTCGGCGGTGAGCTTGATCGCGTCGTAGATGAACTTCGGCGAGTAGGTCACGTCGGCGTTGATCAGCTTGTCGCCATCCATCACGCGCTTGATCATGTCCTTCGACCCCGCGCCGCCGAGCACTTCCTTGATGTCGGTGCGCTTTGCCTGATCGATGGCCTTCAGCACGCCGACGGACATGTCGTCGTCGGCGGACCACACCGCGTCGATGTGCCTGAAGCGCGTCAGATAGTCCTGCATCACCTTGAACGCGTCGTCGCGATTCCAGTTCGCGTACTTCGCCTCCAGCACCTTCACACCGGGACACGCCGACAACGCCTTCGTGAACGCGTTGTAGCGTTCGTTATCGAGCGTGGTCGGAATGCCGCGCAGCGCGACGATGTCGCCCTTGCCGTTCAGCGACTTGCAGAAGTACTCGCCCGCGAGCCGGCCAAACGCGGTGTTGTCGCCCGCGACGTAGGCGTCCTGCGCGCTCGTGTCGGTCAGGCCGCGATCGACGACCGTCACGTAGACACCCTTCTTCTTCACCTGCGCGACCGGCTGCGTGAGCGACGCGGATTCATGCGGGAAAATCACGAGCGCGTTGATATGGTTGACGGTCACCAGGTCCTGCAACTGGTTCGCCTGCTCCGGCGCGCTCGCCGACGACTTCAGGATCACCTTCAGATCCGGATGCGCCTTCTCCATGTCCGTCTTCGCCTTGTTCGCCCACCAGACGATGCCGCCCGTGAAGCCGTGATCGGCCGTCGGAATCGCGACGCCCAATATGACCTTGTCGTCCGCCCGTGCCGCGCCCGCCGTACCCAGCATGCCCAACGCCAGCACGCCGGCACTGATCGCCCGAATGACCTGCTTCATGTTGTGTCTCCTGTCGTGGGGCGCGTCGTGCGCCCGGTTTTCGAGGTGCCGGCAATGCGCCGGGTACTGCGGTTCAAGCTGCCTGCTGTCTGCTCTCTGCGGTCTGCTTTTGAAATTGCACAGTCGATCAGCGCCGTCCGCGCTGCAGGCACGCGACGATGATGATGACGACGCCCTGCACCGCCGCGTTCAGATACACGCTGATGATGCTCGTGAGGTTGAGAATGTTGGCGATCACCGAAAGCAGCACCGCGCCGATCACCGTGCCAAGCACCCGGCCTTCGCCGCCCTTGAGCGCGGTACCGCCGACGACCACCGAGGCAATCGCCTCCAGTTCCCACAGGAGGCCCGTCGTCGGCGTGGCGGAACCGAGCCGCGGCACGTACAGCACCGTCGCCACGCCCACGCACATGCCGAGCAGCATGTACGTGACGATCTTCACGCGATCCACGCGAATGGCCGCATAGCGCGCGACCTGTTCGTTCGAGCCGATCGCCTGCACGTGCCGTCCGAACGCGGTGCGGTTCAGGATCAGCGCGCCGCCCGCCGCGACGATCAGGAACACCCAGATCGGTATCGGCACGCCGAACACGCTTGCGTAATACACGGGGCCGTACAGGTCGGAAAGCGAGTTGTCGAGCGTGAGCGCGCCGCCGTCCGCAAGCCAGGTCAGCACCGCGCGAAAGATGCCGAACGTGCCGAGCGTCACGATGAACGGCTCGATCCGGCCTTTGGTGATCAGGAGGCCGTGCGCGATGCCGAACGCGCCGCCCAGCACGAGCGCCAGCACCATGCCGGCCATCACGATCACGAGCGGCGCGATCGCGTGGCCGCCGATCCCGCTGGCGAGCACGTTCATCGTGTAGATCATGCTGCCCGCGATCAGCGCGGCCATCGATCCGACGGACAGGTCGATGCCGCCCGAGATGATCACGAACGTCATGCCGACCGCGATGATGCCGATGAACGACGTGCGCGTGAGCACGTTCATGAGATTGTCGATGGTCGCGAAGTCGTGGTTGAGCATCTCGCCGCCCACGCACAGGACGATCAGGCCAAGCAGCGGACCGAGCCCGTGCAGCCGGCGCGCGAGGCGCATCGCACGGCCCGGTTGCCCTGGTTCAGTGTGTGCCGGTTGCATGGGCAATCAACTCCTCTTCGGTTAGCTGGTCGAGCGCGAGCGTCGTTTGAAGCCGGCCCGTGCGCATCACGGCGACGCGATGGCACAGGCCGATCAGCTCGATCAGCTCGGACGAGATCACGATCACCGCCCGCCCCTGCGCGGCGAGCCGGTGAACCAGAAAATAGATGTCGCGCTTCGCGCCGACGTCGACGCCGCGCGTCGGTTCGTCGAGCACGACCACGTTCGGGTCGGGATGCAGGAACTTCGCGAGCGCGAGTTTCTGCTGGTTGCCGCCGGACAGCATGCGCGCGCGGATCGACGGGTCGCCCGTGCGAATGCCGAATTCGGCGATGCCGGCTTTCAGCGCGGCGCGCTCCGCTTTCACGTCGAGGAACGGATGCGCGTAGCGATCGAGCGTCATCAGCGTCAGGTTGTCCTGCAGGTTCAGGTTGACGTGCAGCGCCTTGTTCTTGCGGTCCTCGCTCAGATACGTGAGACCGTGCCGCATCGCCGCGAGCGGAGTGTGAATCTCGACTGCGCGCCCCGCGAGTTCGATGCGTCCCGCCGTGCGTCTGCGCAGGCCGAGCATCGCCTCGAACGCTTCGGTGCGGCCCGCGCCGACCAGACCCGCGAAGCCGAGTATCTCGCCCGCGCGAACTTCGAACGAAAGCAACTCGACCCAGCCCGGCACGACGAGCCCGTCGACGCGCATCGCGACCGGTGCATCGGGCGCGGGCGGCGTTTTGTCGGGGAACATGTCGGAGACGTCGCGCCCCACCATCAGGTTCGCCATCTGCTGCCGCGCGAGACTCGACGTTTCGCCGCGCGCGACGAAGCGGCCGTCGCGCATCACGATCACCTCGTCGGTGATGTGTTCGACTTCGTCGAGCTTGTGCGAGATGTAGACGATCGTCACACCGTCGGCCTTCAGCCTCAGCATCAGCGTGAAGAGCCGCTCGGTTTCCGAGGGCGTGAGCGTCGCGGTCGGTTCGTCCATGATGAGAAAGCGCGCGCGACGCGACAGCGCCTTGGCGATCTCCACCATCTGTTTTTCCGCGACGATCAGGTTGCGCACCTGCGTGTCGGGCGATCTGTTCATGCCGACCTGTTCGAGATAACGCGCTGCCTCTTTTTTCATCGCGCCTTCGTCGAGCAGCCAGCCGCGCTTTTTCTCGTGCCCGAGGTACATGTTCTCGACGATCGACAGATGATCGGCAAGGTTGAATTCCTGGTGAATCAGCACGATGCCCGCGGCTTCCGCATCGCGCGAACTGGTGAAGTGCCGCGTCACGCCATCGACGGACAGCGTGCCTTCGGTCGCGCTTTCGTAGCCCGCGAGAATCTTCATCAACGTCGACTTGCCGGCGCCGTTCTCGCCGAGCAGGCCATAGATGCGCCCGGGCGCGAGATCGAACGACACGCCGTGCAGGACGCGCACCGGGCCGAAATCCTTGCGGATGTCGTCGAAGCGGATCGAGAGACTCATCGCGCGCTTTGCTCCTTCATGGGGCCATCGTCACGCGCTCAGGCGCACGACGAGCCGGTGCGGCAACAGCACGCCCGGCACGCTGGCCGCCGGGTCCGCGAGACGCTTGAGCAACAGCCGCGCGGCCGTCTCGCCGAGTTCGCGCATCGGCTGCGCGATCGTGGTGAGCGGCGGATCGATCTGCGCGGCCACCGAGATATCGTCGAAGCCGACCACCGCGACATCGGCCGGCGTGCGCTTGCCGACGCTGCGCAGGCCGTTGATCGCGCCGATTGCGAGCGTGTCCGACACGGCGAAGATCGCGTCGGGCGCGTTTTCGCCCGCTTGCTGCGCGAGTTCCGCGGCGGCGGCAGCGGCGGCTTCGTAGTCGAGGCTGTAGACGTTGCGGCGCCATGCGGGCAGCGGGTGTACGCCGGCCTCGCGTAACGCGTCGAGATAGCCTTCCTGACGCTGGCGCGCGTAGAGATAACCGTCATCCGAATTGATGAGCGCGATGCGACGGCGTCCGCGCGACAGCAGATGCCGCACCGCGTCACCGGCGGCGCGATAGTTGTCGATGCCGACCCACGGCACGCCCATGTCGGTGTCGAACTCGCAGCACGCGACCCACGGCAGCGTGCCCGCGTCCTCGGCGAGCGCGTGTTGAACCGTGTCGGGATCGAGGCAGATCGCGCCGTCGGCGCGATGGCGCCGCAGCATTTCGAAGTAGCTGCGCTCGCGCCCGGGATCGGCGCCGGTGTCGCAAAGCAGCATGAAATAGCCATGCTGACGCGCGACGGCGTCGATGCCGCGCACCACTTCCGCGTAAAAGGGATTGCCGAAGTCCGGCACCATCGTGAGCAGCAGGCGGCTTTCGGCGGTGCGCAGGTTGCGCGCGAGGTCGTTGACGCGATAACCGCTCGTCTGCACGGCGGCGAGCACGCGGTCGCGCGTTTCGGGCCGGACGTTCGAGTGCCCGTTGAGCACGCGCGAGACGGTGGCGACCGAGACGCCAGCCTGCTCGGCCACGCCGGCAATCGACATGTCCTCCGGCGATCGAAGCGATGCGACGTCACGCTGGCGCGGTCTCGACACGGGTGTTCGCCCCCGAAAATGTAATCGATTACATTTTTGATCGAGAGCGAGTGGAATCTCAAGGTCGAATGTGTAGGGATTTATACGGAGGGTGGCGCCGCCGCTCCCTGCCCGCTCCAACACGGAACCCGCCCCCGGTTTGGTACAATCCCGCAGTTCCCCACCCCCTTCCGGCTGCATTTCAACCCGTCGAAAACAATCATGAATATCGAGCAAGCGCGTTTCAACATGATCGAACAGCAGATTCGCCCCTGGGAAGTGCTGGACCAGGACGTGCTGAACCTGCTCTCGATCGTCAAGCGTGAGAACTTCGTCCCCCGGGCCTACGCGAACATGGCGTTCGTCGACTTCGAAGTGCCGCTGCCCGCCGGCCAGCACATGCTGGCGCCGCGCATCGAGGCACGCGTGCTGCAGGAACTGGCTGTCAGGAAGCACGAAAGCGTGCTGGAAATCGGCGCGGGCGCAGGTTACATGGCCGCGCTGCTCGCGCACCGCGCGCATCACGTGCTGACGGTGGACATCGAACCCGAACTCGCCGAACTCGCCCGCATGAATCTCGCGAACAACGGCGTGCTGAACGCCGAAGTCGCCACCGGCGACGCCTCGCGCGGCTGGGCGGGCGCCGCGCCTTACGACGTGATCTGCGTATCGGGCGGCCTGCCGGTTCTGCCGCAGGAAATCCTCGACCAGCTGAAAGTGGGCGGCCGTCTGGCTGCGTTCGTCGGCACCGCGCCGGTCATGAAGGCGCAGATCATCACGCGCATCGACGAGAAGCAGTACCGTATCGCCGACGTGTTCGAAACGTATGTCGAGCCGCTGATCAACGCCGTGCAGCCGCCGCGGTTCAAGTTCTGAACGCTACCTGCCCCATCGACGTAACGGATTATTCCCCTGATGCAAAACCTGACTGCTCCCGCTCTCGCCGAATGGCTCGCTGACACGTCGCGCGCCGCCCCCGTCCTGCTCGACGTGCGCGAGCCCTGGGAAATCGAAACCGCGAAGATCGCCGGCAGCACGTCGATCCCGATGCGCGAAATCCCGGCCCGCAGCGAAGAACTCGAAGACGACGCGGAAATCGTCTGCGTGTGCCACCACGGCGCACGCAGCGCGCAGGTCGCGATGTTCCTCGAATCGCGCGGCCACACGAAGGTGTTCAACCTGCAAGGCGGCATCGACGCCTGGTCGCGTCAGGTCGATCCATCGGTTCCGGTTTACTGAGCCTTCTCCGCCGCACATGAAAAAGCGGGCGTCTCCGATTACGGAGACGCCCGTTTTTCATTGCAGCCACGCAAACGCAAAGCCCCGCTAGTCAGTCTCGCGCAGCACTTGCGCCACCGTCGTGAAGATCTCGTCGATCTGCGCTTCGTCGATGATGAGCGGCGGCATGCACAACGGCGCTGCGCCGATGCACCGTCGCCGCCCCCGCATCGGGCGATGCGCGCGGTTGCAGCGCGGCACGCACCGTCGCGATGCGCAACCGCTGGTCGCGCACCACTTTCGCGCCCAGACCGCATAACGCCTCGCAACGCCCGGGCGCATCGCGGCGGGCTTGCGGGGTCATCAGGAAGGATTGACCGCTTGGCACATGCCTTGCAGTAGAAGCTGGGCACGAGGCATTTAAAACCGTCGGAGCGATACCGACGCCCATATCAGTCACCATCCAGTTGGCAAGGGGAAGCACAGATGAAACGTCGCAGTCTGCTGAAATTCGGCTCGATGTCGGGCGCGCTCGCGCTCGCGGGCCAGAGTCCTTTCGCAAACGCCCAGGATAGCGGTCCGATAAAGGTCGGCATCCTGCACTCGCTGTCGGGCACGATGGCGATCTCGGAGACCTCGCTGAAAGACACCGCGCTGATGACCATCGCGGATATCAACAGGAATGGTGGCGTGATGGGCCGGCAGATCCAGCCGGTCATCGTCGACCCGGCGTCGAACTGGCCGCTCTTTGCCGAAAAGGCGCGCCAGCTGCTCACGCAGGACAAATGCGCGGTGGTGTTCGGCTGCTGGACGTCTGTGTCGCGCAAGTCGGTGCTGCCGGTGTTCGAGGAGCTGAACGGCCTGCTCTTCTACCCGGTGCAGTACGAAGGCGAGGAAATGTCGCGCAACGTGTTCTATACGGGCGCGGCGCCGAACCAGCAGGCCATTCCGGCCACCGAATACCTGATGAGCGCCGAAGGCGGCGGTGCGAGACGCTTCTTCCTGCTCGGCACCGACTACGTGTATCCGCGCACGACGAACAAGATCCTGCGCGCGTTCCTGAAGTCGAAGGGCGTGCAGGATGCCGACATCCAGGAGGTCTACACGCCGTTCGGCCACAGCGACTATCAGACCATCGTCGCGAACATCAAGACGTTCTCGCAGGGCGGCAAGACGGCCGTGATCTCGACCGTCAACGGCGACTCGAACGTGCCGTTCTACAAGGAACTCGGCAACCAGGGCCTGAAGGCGACGGACGTGCCGGTCGTCGCGTTCTCGGTGGGCGAAGAGGAGTTGCGCGGTATCGACACGAAACCGCTCGTCGGCAATCTGGCTGCGTGGAACTACTTCATGTCGGTGAAGAACCCGGCCAACACGAAGTTCAAGGAACAGTGGGCCGGGTGGGTCAAGTCGCAGAACCTGCCGGGCGGCGCGAAGCGCGTGACCAACGACCCGATGGAAGCCACGTTCGTCGGTATCCATATGTGGAAGCAGGCCGTCGAAAAAGCGAAGAGCACGGATGTCGACAAGGTGCGCGTTGCGATGATCGGCCAGAAGATGGCGGCACCCTCGGGCTTCACGCTCGAAATGGACGGCAATCATCATCTGCACAAGCCGGTGATGATCGGCGAAGTACGCGCCGACGGCCAGTTCAACGTCGTGTGGAAGACGAAAACCGTCGTGCGCGCGCAGCCGTGGAGCCCGTATATCGCGGGCAACGCCGGCAAGCCGGACATCGTCTCGTCGATCCCCGCGTTCCTGCGCCGCTCGCGCGTGGCGTGACCGGCGGGCTGGTTTCGGGGTAGCACTGCAGTAGCGCTGTAACGACGGCGCGGCACCGTTTCCCGTTCGATGCCGCGCCGCCCTGCCGCTTCATCTTCAAAGGTCATCATGGCGTTTCTTACTTTCAGGTCAGCAGGGCGTGCATGCGTCGGCCTCGCGCTCCTCGCCCTCGTCATGCTGATGCCGGTGGGCGCCCATGCGCTGAGCGCGGCGGATGTCGCGCCGCTCGCCGGCGACGACTTCGATGCGAAATCCGCCGCCATCGACAAACTGATTGCCAGCCACGACGCGCCCTCCCTGGCGCTGCTCAAGGCGCTGTCCGAAGACAACGCGCTCGCGACCGATTCCGGCGAGATGCTGATCCAGGATAACGACGTGGCCCGCGACGCCGTGACCGGCAAGACCGTGGCCGCCGATGGCGCGCAGCCGGTGACGCTGAACAATCTTCTGCGCTCGAAGGTATCGGGCGCCGTGTCGGGCCTTGCGCTCGACGCCACCGATCCGGCCGCGCGCGCTGCCGCGATCGATGCATTGCTGAAAAACCCGGACGCCGCGATGAAGCCGCTGATCGACCGGGCGCGCGCGAAGGAGACCGACCCTGCCCTCAAGAAGCGTCTCGATACGCTCTGGGCGATGACCGCGCTGCACGACAGCGACGCGGCGAAGCGCCTCGAAGCCGTGCAGCTCGTTGCCGCGCGGCACGATCTCGACATGAACGAACTGCTGCGGCCGCTCGTCGCGAAGAAGCCCGACGGCACGTTCATCGAAGGCGACGAACGCGTGCGCACGGCCGCCCAGGCCGGCATCGACGAACTCGACTCGATCCAGCGACGCAGCCAGATCGCGGGCACGCTGTTCGCCGGCCTCTCGCTTGGCAGCGTGCTGCTGCTCGCGGCGCTGGGGCTTGCGATCACGTACGGCCTGATCGGCGTGATCAACATGGCGCACGGCGAATTCCTGATGATCGGCGCCTATGCCACGTACGTGGTGCAAAACCTCGTGCAGCGCTTCGCACCCGGTGCGTTCGACTGGTATCCGCTCTTTGCGATTCCCGCTTCGTTCGCCGCCGCCGCGCTGGTCGGCATCGTGCTCGAGCGGCTCGTGTTGAAGCATCTGTATGGACGTCCACTCGAGACGCTGCTCACCACCTTCGGTATCAGCCTGATCCTGATTCAGGCCACGCGCATGCTGTTCGGCGCGCAGAACGTGCAGGTCGAGAATCCTTCGTGGATGAGCGGCGGCGTCACCGTCCTGCCGGGTTTGATCCTGCCGTATAACCGGCTGGCGATTCTGGTGTTCTCGATGATCGTCGTCGGCATTGCATGGGCCGTGCTGACGAAAACCCGTCTGGGTCTCTTCGTGCGCGCCGTCACGCAGAACCGCCGCATGGCCGCGTGCGTCGGCGTGAAGACCGCGCGTGTCGACTCGTATGCGTTCGCGTTCGGCGCCGGCATCGCGGGCCTCGGCGGCTGCGCGCTTTCGCAGATCGGCAACGTCGGCCCCGACCTCGGGCAGAGCTACATCATCGATTCGTTCATGGCGGTGGTGCTGGGTGGCGTCGGGCAACTGGCCGGGACCGTCATTGGCGGCTTTGGACTTGGGCTCGTCAGCAAGGCGATCGAGCCGTTCTGGGGCGCCGTGCTCGCGAAGATCGCCGTGCTCGTGCTGATCGTGCTGTTTATCCAGAAGCGTCCGCAGGGCATGTTTGCCTTGAAGGGCCGCAGCGCGGAGGCATGAGATGACATCCGCGACCTCTTCCGCTTCCGCTCCGGTTTCGCCGGCGGGCCTGGATGCACCGGACGAACGCGCTGCGCTGTCGGGCTTCGCACTTGGCTTGCCGCCGCGCCCCGCACTGCTGTCGCGCCGCGCGTGGCAGGCGCTGATCGCGCTCATCATCGCGATCGGGCTGGGCGTGCCGTTCACCGCGCTCGTGCTGCCCGAGTCGAGCGCGTTCCACCTGTCCGCGTATGCGATGACGCTGGCCGGCAAATTCATGTGTTACGCGATCGCGGCGCTGGCGCTCGATCTCGTGTGGGGCTATTGCGGCATTCTGAGCCTGGGGCACGCGCTCTTCTTCGCGCTGGGTGGCTACGCGATCGGCATGTATCTGATGCGCTCGATCGGCCACGAGGGCAAATACGGCAGCGACCTGCCCGACTTCATGGTGTTTCTCGACTGGCACGCGCTGCCCTGGTACTGGGCGGGCACGCAGCACTTCTGGTACGCGTTGCTGCTGGTCGTGCTCGTGCCGGCGATGATTGCATGGGTGTTTGGCTTTTTCACGTTCCGCTCGCGGGTCAAGGGCGTGTATCTGTCGATCATCACGCAGGCGATGACGTTTGCCGCGATGCTGCTGTTTTACCGCAATGAAACCGGCTTCGGCGGCAACAACGGCTTTACCGATTTCAAGCGCATCGCGGGGTTTCCGATCACGCATCCCGGCACGCGCACGGCCCTCCTGCTGATCACGTTCGCGGTGCTCGTGCTGTCGTTCATCGGCGCGCGGGCGATCGTGACGTCGAAGCTCGGACGCGTCGTCACGGCCATGCGCGACGGCGAGACGCGGCTGATGTTCCTTGGTTACAGCCCGCTCGCTTACAAGCTTTTCGTGTGGACCCTGTCGGCCGTGCTGTGCGGGATCGCGGGTACGCTGTATGTGCCACAGGTCGGCATCATCAATCCGGGCGAGATGTCGCCGGGCAATTCGATCGAGATGGCGATCTGGGTGGCGGTGGGCGGACGCGGCACGTTGATTGGACCGATTATTGGTGCGTTTGCGGTGAATGGCGCGAAGAGTTTTTTCACGGCGAATTTCGCCGAATACTGGCTGTTCTTTCTGGGAGCGATTTTCGTGCTCGTGCCGCTCTTTTTGCCGAACGGGATCATGGGGCTGATCGAGCTCGCCACGCGGCGGAGGAAGCCTTGATGAACGAAAACCCGATGGTGCCCGACCTTGCCGTGCCTGACGGGTTCGATGGCGGTCGAACCTTGAGCGGGGTTGCTTCGACGGGGCGGGTCGTCACGCCTGGCGAGATTGACGTGTCGCACGGCCCGATTCTTTATCTGGAAGACGTCACCGTGAGTTTCGATGGTTTTCGCGCGTTGAATGCGTTGTCGCTGTCGATCGACGTGGGCGAGCTGCGTTGCATTATCGGGCCGAACGGTGCCGGCAAGACGACGATGATGGACGTCATCACGGGCAAGACCGCGCCTGATTCGGGCAAGGTGTTTCTGGGTCAGACGATCGACCTGACGCGGATGAACGAGCCATCGATTGCGCGCGCCGGGATTGGGCGCAAGTTCCAGAAGCCGACTGTGTTCGAGCAGCATCCCGTGTGGGAGAACCTTGAGCTGGCGATGAAGGCGGACAAGGGCTGGTGGGCATCGTTGCGGGCACGGCTGGATCGCGAGGCACAGGCACGGATCGAGGAAACGCTGGCGCTGATCCGGCTGGAGAGCGAGGCGCGGCGGCTGGCTGGCGAGTTGTCGCATGGGCAGAAGCAGCGGCTTGAGATCGGGATGTTGTTGATGCAGCAGCCTGCTTTGCTTTTGCTCGATGAGCCTGCTGCCGGGATGACGGATGACGAGACCATGGAACTCGCGGTTTTGCTTAATAAACTGCGGGGGACGTGTTCGATGATGGTGGTCGAGCATGATATGGAGTTTGTTGCAGCGCTTGCTGGTGACGCCGGGCGGGTCACCGTTATGGCTGAAGGGCATGTTCTCGCTCATGGGGCGCTTGATGAGGTCAAGCGGGATGAGCGTGTTGTTGAGTCTTATCTTGGCAGATAGGGGTTTTTTGTTTTTCTGGATTTTTGGCCTTTCCTTGCATTCATGTCGGTCTATTAGCGTCGCCCCTGTGCGGGGCGGCACCTACTTTTCTTTGTCTTCCAAAGAAAAGTAGGCAAAAGAAAGGCGCTTCGAAAACTCACCTTTTCCAGGTGCGTCATTTTTGGGGAATGGCAACCCATGAAGTGTCTCCCCCACACTTCACCCGGCATTGGTCCCCGCGCGATTTCGTCCCGCGCGCGGTCCATCTCCGTGACAAGGCCGTCATCCACCCCGCTCCGCACTTCGTGCGTCACGGTTCGGTCGAACCAGCAGAAAACGGGTGGCAGCACGCGGCGGGTAGCGGGTAGCGGGTAGCGGGTAGCGGGTAGCGGGTAGCGGGTAGCGGGTAGCGGGTAGCGGGTAGCGGGTAGCGGGTAGCGGGTAGCGGGGGCAGGTAGTGGACGGCGGGTGTTTTGTTATGTCGGGCGGCGACGCACGCAGTGCGGAGTCGGATGTATGAGCCCTGTGTCACGGGCGGGACTGTGCGGGGGATCAGATCGTGCGCGGACCAGAGTGGCATCGAGCGCGAGGGCGACACCTCATGGGGTGCCATTCTCCGGGGATGATGCACTTTGAGCAAATGAGTTTTCGAAGCGCCTTTCTTTTGCCTACTTTTCTTTGGAAGACAAAGAAAAGTAGGTGCCGCCCCGCACAGGGGCAACGCTAATAGACCGACATGAATGCAAGGAAAGGCCAAAGGAAAAACAAACCAGCGCCGCGGCAAAAAAGAAACCACTAGAGGCAAAACCCAAATGCTAGAAGTAAAAAACCTGAACCAGTACTACGGCGGCAGCCACATCCTCCGTGATATCAACCTCACCGTGCCGGACGGCAAACTCACCGTACTACTCGGCCGTAATGGCGTCGGCAAAACGACGCTCCTTCGCTGTTTGATGGGCACCGTCCAGCCAAAGAGCGGCTCGGTCGCCTGGCGTGACACGCCCCTCACGAAACTCCCCACACACGCACGCGTCGCCCACGGCCTCGCCTACGTACCCCAGGGCCGCGACATCTTCCCGCGCCTCACCGTCGAAGAAAACCTCCTCGTCGGCGCAGCCAGCAAAAAAGCCCCGTCGAAAATCCCCGACAAGATCCATGAACTCTTCCCGGTCCTCAAAGACATGCGCGCCCGCCGCGGCGGCGACCTCTCCGGCGGTCAGCAGCAACAACTCGCCATCGGCCGCGCCCTCATGAGCAACCCCCAACTCCTCATCCTCGATGAACCCACCGAAGGCATCCAGCCCTCCATCATCCAGGATATCGGCCGGACGCTGCGCCAGCTCGTCGAGGAAATGAGCCTCACCGTCCTCCTCGTCGAACAGTATTACGACTTCGCCAAAGCCATCGCCGACCATTACTGGGTCATGAGCCGAGGTGAAATCGTCGCCGGCGGCAAAGGCGCCAATATGGACGCAGACGGCGTGCGCACACTCATCGCAGTCTGATCATTCACCTCATCGCCAACCCGCGATCAACGCGCCCGCCATTCGACACCCCGATACTTCGATTCGTCTTGTGTCGCCGCACGGCCCCAAACCAGCTGCGCAGCAACCGGCGTCCGGTGACGCGACCGGCCCGGCAGTACAATCCATCCACAAGCCCTCGCCCCGCGCGATCACGCCGCCGCCCCATTTCGAACGCCCACTCGATGTCGCTTCACGAAAATCACGTCGCGCTCGCCAGCGCGCAACCCGTCGCTCATCGCGAGTGGCGCGCGCGTCTCGAACTCGGCTTCACGCAGCAAGGCGAGCGCACCACGCTCTCGCATCGTCTTCATGACGGTCCGTTGCGCGTGCAACGTCCTCTCTATCCGGAAGGTCACGCGATCTGTCACGCGGTGATCGTCCATCCCCCCGGCGGCGTCGCGGGCGGCGACCGGCTCGATATCGACGTCTCGCTCGCGTCCGGCACGCACGCCGTCCTCACGACGCCCGGCGCCACCAAGTGGTACAAATCGAACGGCCGCACGGCGCAGCAACGCATCGATATCCGCGTCGGCGAAAACGCAAGACTCGACTGGCTCCCGCAAAACAACATCGTCTTCGATCACGCACACGCAGAGCTGGATTTCTCGCTGACGCTGGCAAAAGGCGCAACCGCCCTCGGCTGGGACGCGACGCAGCTCGGGCGCCAGGCAGCCGGAGAACGCTGGTCGGCCGGCACGCTTCGCGCGGTGTCGCGCATCGTCGGCAGCGACGGAAAACTGTTGTGGCTCGAGCGCGCGCAAATCACGGCAACCGATCCGCTGCGCGATTCGCCGCAAGGCCTCGCCGGCTTCCCCGCCTGCGGCACGCTATGGGCCGCGGGCCCGGCATGCAGCGACACGCTCGCCGAAACGCTCACCGCGCAACTCCCCTTCGACGACACCCTGCGCGCCGCCGCTTCGTGCGTCAGCGAAAACGTGCTGCTGGTGCGCGCGGTGTCGCGATCGATGGAAACGCTGCAACGCGCATTGACCCAATGCTGGCTCCACCTGCGCCCGGTGGTTCACGATGTCGAAGCCGTGCCGCTGCGAATCTGGACGACGTAACCTCCGGCAGTCACGCGCGCTCAAGGCGACCCTGCCGGCCCAAAACTTCA
Source organism: Paraburkholderia sartisoli (assembly GCF_900107685.1). Classification (GTDB taxonomy): domain Bacteria; phylum Pseudomonadota; class Gammaproteobacteria; order Burkholderiales; family Burkholderiaceae; genus Paraburkholderia; species Paraburkholderia sartisoli. The sequence goes on from NZ_FNRQ01000002.1 coordinate 285,450, forward strand.
CGCACCAAAGCGGCGCGGCAAACACGCGCCGCACGCCCAGATGTGGTGCCACCCTGCGCGCACCGTGCCGCGCGCCCTTGTTGCGTCGTCATGGCACACGGCTTGCTGCGGTTGGCGCCTCGACACTGCCGCCTCTTCGACGGCAGTCACCCGGTTCGCCGGACCACACGCCCATGAAAACAACATGACCCAACCGATCGTCCGCCGTTCACGCCGCGCATGGCTCGCCGCGCTGCTGGTTTCGCCCGCCCTCGCCTGCTTCGCCGGCACCGCTCACGCCGATGCGCTCGACAACATCACGAAGTCCGGCACGCTCAAGGTCGCGGTGCCGGAGGACTATCCGCCGTTCGGTTCGGTCGGCCCGGACATGAAGCCGCAAGGCTATGACATCGACACCGCCGCGCTGCTCGCGAAATCGATGCACGTAAAGCTCGAACTCGTGCCGGTGAACAGCGCGAACCGCATCCCCTATCTGCAGACGAACAAGGTCGATCTCGTGATCTCGTCGCTCGGCAAGACGCCGGATCGCGAGAAGGTCATCGATTTCTCGACGGCCTACGCGCCGTACTATCAGGGCGTGTTCGGCCCGGCGGACATCAAGGTCAACGGTCCGGCCGACCTCACCGGCAAGACGGTTGGCGCGACCCGCGGCGCGCTCGAGGAAGTCGCCCTCACGCAGATGGCGCCGAACGCCACGATCAAGCGCTTCGAGGACAACAACGCGACGATCGCCGCGTTCCTGTCAGGCCAGGTGCAGCTGATCGCCGCGGGCAACATCGTCGCGGCGGCGATCCTCGCGAAAAATCCGCCGCGCCGTCCGGAACCGAAATTCGTCATCAAGAATTCGTCGTGCTTCGTGGGGCTGAACAAGGGTGAAGCGCCGCTCCTGCAGAAGGTCGATGCCGCCATCGCCACCGCGAAACAGGACGGCACGCTCAACGCGATGTCGAAAAAGTGGTTCGGCGCCGCGCTGCCTTCCAGTCTGTAAGCCGCGCACGGATCGACCTGTTATAGACTGACCGGCCATCGGGTCCGCGCCGCCGCGCGGGCCCAATCACGTATCCACGTACGCACGCACCCAAGCACCCATCCGATGAAGCTGACACCTCGCGAAAAGGACAAGCTCCTGATCTTCACCGCCGCGCTGCTCGCCGAGCGGCGTCGCGCACGCGGCCTGAAACTGAACTATCCGGAAGCCGTCGCGTTCATCTCGGCCGCGCTGATGGAAGCGGCGCGCGACGGCAAGACCGTCTCCGAAGTGATGCATTACGGCACCACGCTCCTCACGCGCGAAGACGTCATGGAAGGCGTGCCGGAGATGATTCCCGATATCCAGGTCGAGGCGACCTTCCCCGACGGCACGAAACTCGTGACCGTCCATCATCCGATCCCGTGAAGGAGCCCGCATGATCCCCGGCGAACTGCTCATCGACGAAGGTGAGCACGAACTGAACGCGGGCCGCACGACGGTGACGGTCACGGTTTCGAATACCGGCGACCGTCCGGTGCAGATCGGCTCGCACTATCATTTTTACGAGGTCAACGCGGCGCTCGCGTTCGACCGCGAAGCGGCACGCGGCTTCCGGCTGAACATCGCGGCCGGCACCGCCGTGCGCTTCGAGCCCGGCCAGGAACGCACCGTCGAACTGGTCGAACTGGCGGGCGAGCGCATCGTCCATGGTTTCAACGGCAAGGTGATGGGCAAGCTTTAAGCGCCGCATCTCGCGCTATCGAAACGCCACCCCATCGCGCCGCTCATTTCCGGACTCACACTCATGACACTACGCATTGGCCGCCGCGCATACGCGGAGATGTTCGGCCCCACGACCGGCGACCGCGTCCGCCTCGCCGACACCGAACTGCTGATCGAAGTCGAACGCGACTTCACGACCTACGGCGAAGAAGTGAAATTCGGCGGCGGCAAGGTGATCCGCGACGGCATGGGCCAGTCGCAACGCGTGCATGCGGACGTTGTCGACACGGTCGTCACGAACGCCGTGATCCTCGATCATTGGGGCATCGTGAAGGCCGATATCGGCATCAAGGATGGCCGCATCGCGGCGATCGGCAAGGCGGGCAATCCGGACATCCAGCCAGGCGTGACGATCGCGATCGGCGCGGCCACCGAAGTGATCGCCGGCGAAGGCCTGATCGTGACGGCCGGCGGCATCGACACGCACATCCACTTCATCAGCCCGCAGCAGATCGACGAAGCGCTCGCGAGCGGCGTCACCACGATGCTCGGCGGCGGCACGGGCCCGGCGACGGGCACCAACGCGACGACGTGTACGCCAGGCCCCTGGCATCTCGAACGCATGCTGCAGGCCGCCGACGGCTATCCGATGAATCTCGGCTTTCTCGGCAAGGGCAACGTGAGCCAGCCGGCACCCGCACTCGAACAGATCGCGGCCGGCGCGATCGGCCTGAAGCTCCACGAAGACTGGGGCACGACGCCCGCCGCGATCGACAACTGTCTTTCCGTCGCCGACGACACCGACACGCAGGTCGCGATCCACACGGATACGCTGAACGAAGCGGGTTTTGTGGAAGCGACCGTGGCAGCGTTCAAGGGCCGCACGATCCACACCTATCACACCGAAGGCGCGGGCGGCGGCCACGCACCCGACATCATCAAGGTGTGCGGCGAAGCGAACGTGCTGCCTTCATCGACGAATCCGACGCGCCCGTACACCGTGAACACGCTCGAAGAGCATCTCGACATGCTGATGGTGTGCCATCACCTGGACCCGTCGATCGCGGAAGACATCGCGTTCGCCGAATCGCGCATCCGTCGCGAGACGATCGCGGCCGAGGATATCCTGCACGATCTCGGCGCGCTGTCGATGCTGTCGTCGGATTCGCAGGCGATGGGGCGCGTGGGCGAAGTGATCATCCGCACGTGGCAAACGGCGCACAAGATGAAGGTGCAACGCGGCGCGCTCGCTGAAGACACCGCGCGCCACGACAACTTTCGCGCCAGGCGCTATGTCGCGAAGTACACGATCAATCCGGCGATCACGCACGGCATCGCGCACGAAGTCGGTTCGGTCGAGCCGGGCAAGTGGGCCGATCTGGTGTTCTGGGAGCCGGCGTTTTTCGGCATCAAGCCTTCGCTGATTCTCAAGGGCGGCATGATCGCGATGGCGCAGATGGGCGATCCGAACGCGTCGATTCCGACGCCGCAACCGGTGCATTACCGCGACATGTTCGCGACGCGCGGCGGCGCACTCGGGCGCACGTCGCTCACGTTCGTCTCGCAGATGGCGGCCGATGCCGGCGTCGCGCAACGTTACGGCCTGAACAAGCGGGTCGTCGCGGTCCGGAACTGCCGCAACATCACGAAGGCCGACATGATCCACAATGCGTGGAGGCCGGCGATCACGGTCGACCCGGAAACCTATGAAGTCATCGCGGACGGCCAGTTGCTGACCTGCGAGCCGGCTACCGTACTGCCGATGGCACAACGCTATTTCCTGTTCTAAAACTCCCATGCGCACGATCGACAAACGCATCGAACCGCACATCAAGCTCGCCGCCGTGCTGGTGAAGCGCGCGCCGACCCTGACGCTCGCGTTCGACGCCCGCTGTAAAAGCCGCCTCGCGGCGACGCTCGACAACGGCGAAGAGGTCGCGCTGCTGCTGCCGCGCGGCACGGTGCTGCGCGACGGCGACGTGCTCGTCGCGCAGGACGGCGCGCTGGTGCGCGTCGTCGCGGCCGCCGAAGCCGTGCTTCACGTGCGCGCGCCCGATCGCATCACGCTCACACGCGCCGCGTATCACCTCGGCAACCGTCACACGCCGGTCGAAATCGGCGACGATTACCTGAAGCTCGAATTCGACCCGGTGCTCGCCGACATGCTCAAGCGTCTCGGCGCGACGGTCGAGCAGGTTTCGATGCCGTTCCAGCCGGAAACAGGCGCGTACGGCGGCGGCCACAAGCACGGTCACGACGAAACCTTCGCCGAAGACTACGCGATCGCCCAGCAGGTGTTCGACGAGCATCATCCGCACGATCACACGCATGACGACGATCACGACCACAGCCATTGCGGCCACGCGCATCATCACCATGCGCATCGCTGAACTCACCGCGCTGCTGCATCTCGCGTCGCCTGCATTGCCGATTGGCGCGTTCAGCTATTCACAAGGGCTTGAAGCGGCGATCGAAGCGCAGCTCGTGACCGACGCCGACAGCGCGCGCGACTGGATCGCAAGCGGCCTCACGACCGTGCTCGCGCGCGGCGAGCTGCCGTTTCTCGCGCACCAGATCGAGCGCTGGCGCTCGCACGACGCCGCCGCGCTAATCGAAGCGAACGAAGCATTCCTCGCGAGCCGCGAATCGGCGGAGTTGCGTCGCGAAACGGAACAGATGGGCTGGTCGCTGCGGCAACTGTGCGCGTCGCTCGAATGGGGCGACGCCGCGCGCCGCGCGACGCTCGCCGCGATGACGCCCGTCGCGCAACCCACGGCATTCGCGTACGCCGCCTGGGCGCACGACGCCGCCAGCGACGCCGCCCTCGCCGCCTGGGCCTTCAGCTGGGTCGAGAACCAGGCGGCCGCGGCGTTGAAGGTGGTGCCGCTCGGACAGCTCGCGGGCCAGCGCATCATCGTGGCGCTGCGCGAACGCATCGAGGAAGCCGTCGCCCACGCGCTCGCCACGGCGCCTCACGACATCAACACCTTCGCGCCGCAACTCGGCATTCTGTCGGCGCGCCACGAGTCGCAGTATTCGCGGCTTTTCCGCTCATAGGCTCACCGATCATGAACGCACCTCATCCTGCCCACCGTACGAAGACACTGCCCGCGCTGCGCGTGGGCGTCGGCGGCCCGGTCGGCTCCGGCAAGACCACGCTGCTCGAAATGCTCTGCAAGGCGATGCGCGGGCGCTACGACCTCGTCGCGATCACGAACGACATCTACACGAAGGAAGACCAGCGTCTCCTGACCGTCGCGGGCGCGCTGCCGGCCGAGCGCATCATGGGCGTCGAAACGGGCGGCTGCCCGCACACGGCGATCCGCGAGGACGCGTCGATCAACCTCGAAGCCGTCGACCGGATGCTCACGCGCTTCCCTGACGCCGACATCGTGTTCATCGAATCCGGCGGCGACAACCTCGCCGCGACCTTCAGCCCGGAACTGTCGGACCTGACGATCTACGTGATCGACGTGGCGGGCGGCGAGAAGATTCCGCGCAAGGGCGGCCCCGGCATCACGAAATCCGACCTGCTCGTGATCAACAAGACCGATCTCGCGCCGATGGTCGGCGCGAATCTGGACGTGATGGCGTCCGATGCGAAGAAGATGCGCGGCGAACGGCCGTTCGTGATGTGCAACCTGAAGGCGCTCGACGGACTGCCCGAGGTGATCGCGTTTATTGAGAAGAAGGGGTTGCTGACGGCGTAAAGGTCGCGCGGATTGCGTGGAAAAGCAGGGTTGTCGCAAATGTTAGAATGCGGCCTGGCTTTCGTTCGCCACGGGGCAACTGGCGGATTGTGTTCGCGAGCCTGACGCCTGATAACATTGCCGCCTTTCCCCAAAGACAAAGATGATCCCTCGGAGTCCGGGCGCGAAAGACCTGATTTCGCTCGTCGTGCCCTTTTATAACGAGTCGGAGGTCATCGACGCATTTTTTCGTGAAGTAAATCCGGTTTTGCGCAATATTGCGAATGCCGACTACGAAATCGTCTGCGTCAACGATGGCAGTACCGATTCGACACTCGATCACCTGCTCACGGCATGTGCTGCCGACCCGCGCATCAAGGTCATCGACCTGTCCCGCAATTTCGGCAAGGAAGCGGCCATGACGGCCGGGATCGACGCCGCGACGGGCGAGGCCGTCATCCCATTCGATGCCGACCTGCAGGATCCGCCGGAGGCGATTCCCGCGATGGTCGAGAAGTGGCGCGAAGGCTTTGACGTCGTCCTCGCGAAGCGCGCCGAACGGCAGACCGACACCTACGCGAAACGCAGCAGCGCCGCGCTCTTCTACCGCGTACACAACGCGATCTCCGACATCAAGATTCCCGCGAACGCGGGCGACTTCCGGCTGATGTCGCGGCCCGCCGTCGACGCCCTCAAGCAGTTGCCGGAAAACCGGCGCTTCATGAAGGGCCTCTTCGCGTGGATCGGTTTCCGGACCGCGGAGATCGAATATTCGCGCCGGCCGCGCGCGGCCGGCAAGACGAAGTTCTCCGGCTGGAAGCTCTGGAATTTCGCGCTCGAGGGCATGACGAGCTTCAGCACGCTGCCGCTGCGCATCTGGACATATATCGGCGGCCTGACGGCGGCTTTCGCGATGCTCTATTCGGCGTATCTGATGCTGCGTACGCTGATTCGCGGCGTGGACATTCCGGGCTACGCGTCGATCATTACCGCCGTGCTGTTTCTGGGCGGCGTGCAGCTGATCGGCATCGGCGTGATCGGCGAATACATCGGCCGGATGTACGTGGAGACGAAGCGTCGTCCCATATACATCATCCGGAAGATCTATCAGCAGGGCGATTCGTGACGCAGCGCAGATGGCTCAGGTTCTGCGCGTATGTGGGTGTCGGCGCGGCCGGCACCGGCGTGCAGTATGTCGTGCTGTTCGCGCTCGTCTCGACGAAGCTGCTGGGCGCGGTCGCCGCGTCGTGCATCGGCGCGGTGTTCGGCGCGATCGTGAACTACGTCCTCAACTACCACCTGACGTTCAGAAGCACCGGCCGGCACGCGCATGTCGCGCCCCGGTTTTTCGCGGTGGCCGCGGCGGGTCTCGCGGTCAACAGCGTGTGCATGTTCCTGCTCGTCAATGACATTCACCTGCCCTATCTGATCGCGCAATGCGCGGCAACCGCCTGCGTCCTCGCGACCACGTACGTCGCGAATTCGATATGGGCGTTCAAAACACATACAGCGTGACGTAAAACGCGCCGCTTTTATCCGGGACTTCGCATGGCCGACCTGTTCGCTTCTTCCGACGACACCTCCGCTCGCTCTCACCTCACCGCGGCGCAATCCAGCCACGTCCGTGTCCTGTCGCTGCTGTTCGTGCATGCGCTCGTCTGGACCTTCGCCGCGTGGCTGTCGCGCGGCAACCTCGACTTCCAGGGCGACATGGTCGAGAACTACGCATGGGGAATCGAATGGCAGGCAGGTTACTCGAAGCATCCGCCGCTGTTCGGATGGATCACGGCTGCGTGGTTCAGCATCGCGCCCCACACGGATCTCGCGTACTTCGGCCTGTCGGCGCTCAACGCGCTGATCGGGCTGCTCGGGATCGTCGCGCTGGCACGGCGGTTCCTGCCGTGGCGGCTCGCGATCGTCGCGGGTCTCGCGATGGCCGTCTCGCCGCTCTACACGAACCTCGCGATCAAGTTCAACGCGAACGCGGTGCTGCTGTCGGTGTGGCCGTGGACGGCGTATTGCTTCGTGCGCTTCATGCAGTCGGGCGCGCGACGCTGGGCGTTCGCGCTCGGCGTGTTCGCGGGGCTCGCGGTGCTCGGCAAGTACTTCTCGATCGTGCTGCTCGTGGCGCTCCTCGGCGCCGCGCTCGCGCGGCCGGCGTGGCGTGTACGGACGTTCAGCGCAGGCTCGCTGTGGGTCGCCGCGGGCAGCGTGGTCGCGTTGTTCGCGCACGTCCGGTGGCTCGTGGTGAATCACTTCCCGACCTTCGGCTACGCATCGGAGCGCACCGGCGGAATGCTGCTCGACGCGGTCAGCCGCTTTGGCATCTATACGCTCGCGCAGATCGGCTACCTCGCACTGAGCTTCGGGTTCGTGCTGCTGCTGGTTCCGGTTGAGCACCGGCGCGCGGCGAAACTGATGGCGCAGGCGGTCGTCAGGCCGTCGCTGCATCCGGAACTGTGGGCGCTTGCGATGGGCCCGTGGATCGTCGTCGGTGCGATGGCGGTGCTCGCGAAAACCCAGATGGCTTCGGTGTGGGGCATGGCACAGTGGTTTGCGATCGTTCCGCTGTGGCTCGCGGTTCTGGATCACGCGGGCATTCAACTCAAGCCGGTGCGCGCGGTGCGTGCGTTCTGTGTCTACTGGGTGCTGGTGCTGGTCGCAGCGGGGACTGTCGGTTATCTCAACGCCAGAAAACACGGCGACAACGCAACCGATCCGCGCGCCGAACTGGCACAGGTCGTTCATGACGCATGGCGCGAGCGCACCGGCCACGATCTGCCAATCGTCGGCGGATCGGTGCAGGAAGCCCAGTCGATTGCGTTCTACAGCAACGGCCATACGCGGTTCTGGAACGTCGACGAACCGCGCACCACGCCCTGGTTGAAACCGGCCGATCTGGAGAGTCAGGGTGCGGTGCTGGTGTGCAAGGAGGACGACACCGCGTGCCAGCAGGCGTCAGGCGCGCTGAGCGGCGTGCAGCCGCTCGTCGTACGGGTGCGCAAGCACACGTGGGGCATGTCGATGCCCGAGCATACCTATCAGGTGTTCATGATGCTGCCGCGCTAGCGGTAACTCAGCTGCGCGGGCGCTCGTGCGGCAGCAGCGTGGTCAGTACATCAACGGTTCTTGCCGTCGCGCCGCGATGGCGCGCGGCAAACGCCGACGCCGCGCCGCCCATCGCGATGCGTCGCGAGCGGTCTTCGAAGAGTTCGCGCAACGCGCGTGCGAGCCCGGCCGGATCCTGCACCTGCACCGCCGCGCCGGCGGCGACCGCATCGGCCGTTGCCTGCGTGAAGTTGAACACGTGCGGACCGATCAGCACCGGCACGCCCACCGCGCACGCCTCGATCAGATTCTGTCCGCCCAGCGGCAACAGGCTGCCGCCGATAAACGCCAGATCGGACGCGGCGTAGTAAGCGCCCAGTTCACCCATCGAATCGCCGAGCAGCACCGTCACGTCCTGGGGCAACGCCGCGATCGCCGGCGCGGCGGCCACCGGGCTCGACGCCGCGCCGGCGGGCGCCCACGTCGAACGGCGCTCGAGACGCAGGCCAGTTTTCTCGACGAACGCCGCCACTTCATCGAAGCGCTGCGGATGGCGCGGCACGAGAATCAGCAGCGCATCTTCGACGCCGAGCGCCGCGAACGCCTGCAGCACCAGCGCCTCTTCGCCTTCGCGCGTGCTCGCCGCGACCCACACCGCCCGCGTGCCGATTGCCGCGCGCCACGCGTGGCCGCGCGCCGCGAGTTCGGGCGGCGTCGCCATATCGAACTTGAGGTTGCCGAGCACGGCGACGTTGCGCGCACCGAGCGCGGTCAGCCGTTCCGCGTCCGATGGGCTTTGCGCGAGCACGCGCGCAAAGCCGCCGAACACCTCGCGCGTCGCCTTGCCGAACTTCGCCGCGCGTTTGTACGAGCGCGCCGACATCCGCGCATTGGTCAGCACGAGCGGCACATCCGCGCGACGGCATTCGTCGATGAGCGTCGGCCACACTTCGGTTTCCATCACCACGCCCATCGTGGGCCGCCACGCGCGCAGGAAACGGCGCACGGCATGCGGCATGTCATACGGCAGATAGGCGCGCAGCACGCGGTCGCCGAAAATCTGCTCGCCGGTCGCGCGGCCGCTCGGCGTCATGTGCGTAAGCAGGATGCGCGCATCAGGACGCGCCTTGATCAGCGCTTCGATGAGCGGCTGCGCGGCGCGCGTCTCGCCCACCGATACCGCATGCACCCAGATCAGCGGCGCGTCGTCGTCGAGGCGACGTTCACGCGCATGTCCAAAACGCTCGGCGATATGCTCGCGATACCCGCGCTCACGCCGCGAGCGCACATAGAGCCGGATCACGGCAACGGGCGCGACGATCCACCAGAGCGCGTTATAGATGGCCCTTAGCATCGCGCCTCCGCAAGCGCGGAAACGCAACCGGCGCCCGCGACGCGGCAAAGCCCGCCCGGCAAGTGAGGACGGGCGCCAGGCCGGACACAGCGGCGCAACCCCGGACGCAAAACCGGCCGCAACGCGCGAAGAGCCGCGCTCAAACCAGCGCCCTGCCCTTCAGGCGTTCGAGGATGCCAAGCGGCGCGCATTCCGGCTGCGCCATGGCCTTGACGGGCAGGAAGAACGTCTGCTCGAGCATGAACTGGCCGGACATCACCGCGTGCGACGTCTGGTCCGAAAAGCACACCCAGACGCTACCGGGCGGAAACGGCATGGTCTCCTGCGGGCTGGCCTTCTGATAGTCGAGATCGGCCTTCATGCCGTCGTGCAGGTTCAGCATCAGATGGTCGTATTCGCTGCGCTTCGATTTCGTGACATGCAGCAGATGCTGCAACCAGGCCGAACCCGGCACCTGCGGCTTGATCTTCGGCAGGAAGCGTTGTGCCATGTCCTCGAACGGCTCGCCCACGCGCCATACGCGCGGTGCGCCATGCGGATTGACGTTCGTGAAGACGCGCAGGATCCGCTCGCCATAATTGGGCCGCGACGGGAACGCATCGACGTGCAGGCGGCTGTCGTCCTTGCGCCATGACGTCTGGCGCGTTTCGACCTGATGCAGGCGCAGGCTCGTCGGCGCGACGCGCAGCTTGCCGTCGTATTCGGGGAAGAGGCCGTCGACCAGCGAGCGAGCGTTCGCCTGATACCGCGCGATCAGCGCGCGCACGGCCGACTGCGTGACCGCGTCGCCAAGTACGCCGTGGAGCGCGCCGCCGTTCGGTTCGAGGCTGATGTTCTTACGCTTCGGGTCGGCGAGCGCCGGGTCGAGCAGCGCCTGCTCGCCGCCTTCGATCGCAAAACGCAGGTTCGGGAAATACAGCACCTTGCCGCGCTCGACGCCGGCAAGCAGCGTCTCGCGCGCAACGGACAGGTTCAGTCCCTGCCAGTCGGCGGATGCGACTTCGATGATCTGGGATTCGTTCATGGTCGCCCTTTTTGCCCTTTTTGAAGCGGATGGAGCGTATAGCGTGTTTGCCGCCGGTTACAGCGCGGCGCGGCGAGGCCGGTTGCCGTCAGCGTGCGCATGCATCGAGGCGTTCGCGTTTCCCCGAAGCAGAGCGCCGCGCCCTCACAGCAACCCGAAGCCGGCCAGCGCGGCCTTCACCTGTTGCAGCGTCGGCGGCTGGCCGGCCGTGCTGAGGTTGACGACGTTCGGCGACCAGTAGCCGCCCGTGCGCCACGCGGTGGCGAAATTGTACAACTCGACTGTCGGCCGTTTCAGGGCCGCCGCGATGTGAACAAGACCTGTGTCAACCCCAACGGTCGCCGCCGCGCCGTCAATGAGGCCCACCACCGCCGGCAGCGAGAGCTTCGGCGGCACGACCGCCGCCGCGCCGAATTCGCGTGCGAGCCGCTCGCTCGTCTCGCGTTCGGCGTCGCTACCCCACGGCAGCACGAGCGAGACGCCGCGCCGCACGAGCGCCTGGCCCAGCTCGATCCACGCGGCGTCGGGCCATTGCTTGTCGGCGCGCGAGGTCGCATGCACGAACACGACGTACGGCACCGGCAGGTTCAGCCCGAGCGCGGATATCGCCAGCGCGGCTTGCCGCGTGTCGAGGCCGAAGTCGATGTGGTCGGTCGGTTGCGGCGCGGGTTCGCCGAGCGCGGCCGCCACCAGCTGGCGCGTGCGCTCGACCACGTGCGTGCGCGGCGCGATCGGCACGCGCCGGTCGTAAAAGAAGCGCACCGGCCATTCGAAGCCGGCGCCGTCGGTACGGTTCGCGAGGCCCGTGAGCGGCCCGCGTGCCCAGCTCGCGACCCACGCGGTCTTGATGAGCCCCTGGCAGTCGATCACGAGATCGTATTTCTCCGCGGCCAGCGCGCGGCGAAACGCGCCGATCTCGCGCCAGTTGTCGAGCGAAAACAGGCGCTTGCGCCAGCGACGCAGCGAAAACGGAATTGCACGGCGCACGCCGTGGACGAGTTGCACCAGCTCGATAAAACTCTCTTCGACGAGCCAGTCGATCTGCGCCTCGGGATACCGGCGAAGAATATCGGCAATCACCGGCATGTTGTGGACGACGTCGCCCAGCGACGACACCCGCACGATCAGTATCTTGTGTACGCTCAAGTGGCAATTGCCGGCAAACCGGCTCGAAGATGCGTGAATGGGACGGCAATTCTATCGCGACCGGCACTATTTCCGGGATAAGTCGCGTGCGAACGTCCGGATGGGCGCGCGGACCCGCGCTGGCAGACCATATAAAAACGCGGCGCAATGGCTCCCGCCACGCGCCGCGTCCGACGGCGGTGTCATCGCGGAAGGGGTGCAACCCAACCGCGATGCCGCCCGTCTGACCGTTAAAACGGCAATTTTGCGTCCGGCTTCGCCGCGAGAATCACGCGGCGGAAGTCTTCCTGAATCCGCTTCAATGCCGCGTCGTTATCCGCCTCGAAGCGCATCACGACGACCGGCGTCGTGTTCGACGAGCGCGCGAGACCGAAGCCGTCCGGATACTCGACGCGCAGGCCGTCGATCTTCACGACGTCGTCGGCGCCGGTGAACCGCGCGTTTTCCTGCAGACGCGCGATGAGTTCGAAGTTCTCGCCCTCTTCGAGCTTCAGTTGCAGCTCCGGCGTGGAGTGCGAATTCGGCAGGCTGTTGAGGAGCTTGCTCGGGTCCTTCACGCGCGAGAGGATTTCGAGCAGACGCGCGCCGGTGTACAGGCCGTCGTCGAAACCATACCAGCGGTCCTTGAAGAACACGTGGCCACTCATTTCGCCCGCGAGTGGCGCGCCGGTTTCACGCAGCTTCGCCTTCACGAGCGAGTGGCCCGTCTTCCACATCAGCGGCTCGCCGCCCTTCTCGCGCACCCACTTCGCGAGATTGCGCGTGCATTTCACGTCGTAGATGATCTGCGCGCCCTTGTTGCGCGACAGGACTTCTTCAGCGAACAGCATCAGCTGGCGGTCCGGATAGATGATCTCGCCGTCTTTCGTGACGACGCCCAGACGGTCGCCGTCGCCGTCGAACGCGAAGCCGATTTCCGCGTCCGTTTCCTTCAGCGCGCGGATCACGTCCTGCAGGTTTTCCGGGTGCGCCGGGTCCGGGTGATGGTTCGGGAAGTTGCCGTCGATCTCCGTGAACAACTCCACGAGTTCGCAGCCGAGCTTCTTGAAGAGCTTCGGCGCGAGGTCGCCCGCCACGCCGTTGCCCGTGTCGACGACGATCTTCAGCGGACGCGCGAGCTTGATGTCGCTGACGATACGCTCGAGGTACGCGTCGGCGATGTCGTATTCGGTATAGGTGCCGCTGCCTTCGGCGAAGTTTTCGTCGACGATGCGCTGATGCAGCGCGAGAATCTGCTCGCCATAGATGGCCGCGCCGCGCAGCACCATCTTGAAGCCGTTGTAATCGGGCGGATTGTGGCTGCCGGTCACGACGATGCACGAATCGACGCGACGCTCGCCGCCGGCGAGCTCGAGCGGCACGCTGGCCGCGAAATAGCCGACGGGCGTCGGCACCATGCCGACGTTCACGACGTCGACGCCGGCCGCGCGCAGGCCGTCCGAGAGTGCCGCGACGAGATCCGGACCGGACAGGCGTCCGTCACGCGCGACCACGACGGCGTCGCCGCCCTGCGCACGCACTTCGCTGCCGAACGCGCGGCCGATCGAGCGGGCCGCGTCGGTGTCGAGCGTCTTGCCGATCACGCCGCGAATGTCATAGGCCTTGAAAATCGATTTGGAGATCATGAATGGCTCACTTGCGTGCAATGGAGAAATTTGACTGGCGCGATCCGCTCACCACGACGACCTTCATGATGAAGCTCGTGATGAGCGGATCGCGCCCTTGCCGGAAGCGGTCCGGTTCCAACTTATAATTGCGGTTTTTCAAACACGCCTTCTGGCGCCTATTCTAATGCTTAGACGCGTCTCCCTCATAAAGTTGCCACGGCGTGCGACGAGGCGGGCATGCGCTCACGGACCCGTTCCTGTTTCCGTCGGAGCAGGCACGGCGCGTGCTGAAGGGGCTGCCCGGACCGCGTCACAGTCAGCATCCGGGGTAACCTCGCAGGCACCCTCGGGCGGCGGATGCTGACGCTCAGGCGCTTCGCGAGCCCGGACGTCACCCGGGCGTTCGCCAATATCGTCTGGCTGGGTCTCGAACGGCTGACGCAGATCGCCGTCGCGATTGCGATCAGCGGCGTGCTGGCGCGTTATTTCGGCCCCGACACGTTCGGCAAATGGCAGTACGCCAACACGCTGCTGCTCGTGCTTTCGCCTGTCACATGGGTGTGCGGCGCGGAAATTCTCGTGCCGACCATCGTCCATCGTCCGCCCGAACAGCTCGGCACCGTGCTCGGCAGCGCGTTCGTGCTGCGCATCGCGGTTTCCGCCGTCGCGTTGCTGCTGACGTGGGCCGGTATCGCCGCGGGCCTGACCGATCCGCTCGTCGGCGCGATGCTCGCCGGGCTCGCGGTCACGATGCTGTTTCGCGAGCCGTTCGTCGGCGTGATCAACGCGTGGCTGCAAAGCATGACGTACAGCAAGCCACAGTTGCTCACCAGCATGACGACGGCCATCTTCAAGGCCGCGCTCGTCTGGATGCTGGTGCGCGCGGCCACGGCGCCCGCGCGTTTCGGCTGGCTGTGGGCGCTGGAATCGGCCGCGATCGGCGCCGTGCTGCTGGTGTATTACATACGCCGGCATGGGGGCCGGCTCGGCTGGCATCTCGACCGCTCGCTCTTTCGTCACTTCGCGACGGCGGGCACGGTGTTCTGGCTCGGCCTCATCTGCATGTACCTGTTTCTGAAGCTCGACCGGCTGATGCTCGAACGGACGATCTCGTTTGCCGATCTTGGGCGCTATTCCGCCGCGCAGCAGTTGAACGAAAACTGGATCACGCTCGCGTTGATGCTCGCGCAGACGCTTGCGCCCGCCTTCGTCTACCGCGTGCAGGACGCCGCCCGCCTGCGCCGCAACATGGTCCGCCTGATGGCGATGACCGCGCTCCTGATGGTGGGCGGCGCGCTCGTGCTCGACCTGCTGGCCGGTTTCATCATCGGACATGTGTTCGGGCCTTCATATGAAGGCGCGACCGGCATCTTTCGCTGGGCCGTGTGGCTCTCCGTGCCGGCGGGCATCGAGGCGATCGGCAACCTCGTCGTGCTGAAATATCAGGCGAAATTCGTCTTGCTGTCGAAGTGGCTGCTCGCGCTGGCGGTGGCTTTCATCGTCAATCTGCTGATGATTCCACGGCTGGGCGCGTATGGCGCGCTCGTCGGCCTCGCGGCCGGCTATCTGGCCGCTGCCGCGGTCAACTTCTACTACATCGGTTTCAAGCTGCGTTCATGAGTTCATCCGTGCCGTTATCCGCTGACCCGACCGCCGGCGCGCCGCGCGTGGGCGCGCTTCGCGACGTCGCGATCCTGATGCCCGCGTACAACGGCCAGGCCGACGTGGACCGCACGCTCGCCTCGTTCAACGAGGACGCACCCGTCCATGCGCTCATCGTCGACGACGGCAGCACGCCGCCGATCGTCGCGCCGACGATCGCGAACATGTCGATCGAAGTGCTGCGCATGCCGGAGAACGGCGGCATCGAACGTGCGTTGCAGACGGGCATCGACGCGCTCGCCGAACGCGGCTTTCGCTACGCCGCGCGCATCGACGCGGGCGATCTCACGGTGCCGCACCGGCTCGCGAAACAGCGCGCGCATCTCGAAGCGCATCCACGGGTTGCCGGCCTCGGCATGTGGGCGCAGGTGGTCACGCGCAAAGGCACGCCGGTCTTCATGCTGAGGCCGCCCGCCGAGCCGCGGGCGATCCGCCGCATCCGTTTTCTGCGCGGCTGCTTCGTGCATCCTTCGATGATGCTGCGCATCGACGCCGTGCGCGCCGTCGGCAACTATCGCGCACTCTATCGTTCGGCGGAAGACCTCGACCTGTTCCTGCGCCTGATGGACCGCTACGAGTGCGCGAATCTCGCCGAACTGGGCCTCTATTACGAACTGAACGAAGGCGGCATCAGCGCGACGAAACGTCACCAGCAGATCGCCTCGACGCTCAGGCTGCAACTGCATTATTTCAACGCGGCGAACGTGTACGACTGGCTCGGTCTTGCCAAGAACCTGCTGCATTTCGTGACACCCTATAGCGTTTTGCAGCGGATCAAACGCACGCTGTTCGCCCCGCGCGCGCAACGCTGAACCGCACGGAAAGCAGTTTCCCTTTAACGACATTCCACGCCCTATCGCGAACCCCGCATGAAGCCTTTCCTGGAGTCAGGTAACACGTTGCGCATCAGCCTTGTCTGCAACACGGCGTGGGCGATCTATACGTATCGTCAGGGGTTGATCCGCATGCTCGTCGAGAAGGGCGTCGACGTGACCGTGATCGCGCCGCGCGACCGCACGTTCGACCTCCTCACGCAGATGGGCTGCCGCTGCATCGACCTGCCGGTGGCATCGAAAGGCACGAGCCCGCGCGACGACCTGCGCACGCTGTGGGCGCTCTATCGTCACTACCGGACGATTCGCCCGGACGTCGTGTTTCACTATACGATCAAGCCGAATATCTACGGATCGGTCGCGGCGAAACTGGCGGGCGTGGCGTCGGTTGCGGTCACAACGGGGCTTGGCTACGTTTTCATCCAGCAAAGCCGCGCGGCGCAAGTTGCGAAAAAACTGTACCGTTTCGCTTTCCGCTTCCCGCGCGAGATCTGGTTTCTCAATCGCGACGACGAAGCCGCGTTCCTCGACCAGAAGCTGCTGGTACACCCTGAGCGCGCGCGTCTGCTGCACGGCGAAGGTGTCGATCTCGACCAGTTTGCGTTCACGCCGCTCGCGGAGCGGGCGCATTTCACGTTCGTGCTGATCGGGCGCCTGCTGTGGGACAAGGGCGTCGGCGAATATGTCGAAGCCGCGCGCCAGTTGCGCGCGCGTTACCCGCATGCGCGCTTTTTGCTGCTCGGGCCGGTTGGCGTGGATAATCCCAGCGCGATCACGCGGGCGGAAGTCGACGCATGGCAGCGCGAAGGCGTGGTGACCTACGCGGGCGAGGCGCACGATGTGCGGCCTTTTATCGCCGATGCCGACTGCGTCGTTCTGCCGTCGTATCGCGAGGGCGTGCCGCGCACGCTGATGGAAGCGTCGGCGATGGGCCGGCCGATCGTCGCCACCGACGTGCCGGGTTGCCGCGAAGTGGTCGCCGACGGCGTGAACGGATTGCTGTGCGAGGTGAAGAGCGCGGAGAGTCTCACCGCGAAACTCGCACGGATGCTCGACATGAGCGGCGAGGAACGCCGCGCGATGGGCGAACGCGGCCGCAAGAAAGTCGCGGCGGAATTCGACGAGCGGGTTGTCGTCGAACGATATAAAGACCTGTTGCACACCTTGACGGGCGTTTCACTTTAACGGAGCAAAGCATGTCTGCAACAAACGCGAAAGGCACGATCCTGGTGACAGGCGGAGCGGGTTTCATCGGCTCACATACGTGCGTCGAATTGTTGAACGGCGGCTATGACGTGGTCGTCATCGACAACCTCGTGAACAGCCGTCCCGAGTCGCTGAAGCGCGTGGAGCGAATCACCGGCAGGACGCTCGCGTTCCATGAAGCGGACGCGCGCGACGAAGCGGCGCTCAAGCGCATTTTCGACGCACATCCGGTTACGGCGGCGATCCACTTCGCGGCGCTCAAGGCGGTGGGCGAATCGGTGGCAAAGCCGATCGAGTACTACCGCAACAACGTCGACAGCCTGCTCGTGCTGCTCGACGTGATGCGTCAGCGCGACGTGAAGCAATTCGTGTTCAGTTCGTCCGCGACCGTGTATGGCGTGCCGGAAAGCTCGCCGATCGACGAATCGTTTCCGCTTTCCGCGACGAATCCGTATGGGCAATCGAAGCTCATCGCGGAACAGGTGCTGCGCGATCTCGAAGTCTCCGATCCTTCCTGGCGCATCGCGACGCTGCGCTATTTCAATCCGGTCGGCGCACATGAGAGCGGCCTGATCGGCGAAGATCCCGCCGGCGTTCCGAACAACCTGATGCCGTACGTCGCGCAGGTCGCGGTCGGCAAGCTCGAAAAGCTGCGCGTGTTCGGCGGCGATTACGACACGCCCGATGGCACCGGCGTACGCGACTACATTCACGTGGTCGATCTCGCGCGCGGGCACCTTGCGGCGCTCGACGCGCTGGTGAAGCACGATGCGAGCTTCGTCGTGAACCTCGGTACGGGCCAGGGGTATAGCGTGCTGGATGTGGTGCATGCGTTTGAAAAGGCGTCGGGCAAGCCTGTGCCTTATGAAATCGTCGCGCGCCGGCCTGGCGACGTCGCGCAGTGTTTCGCCAATCCGGTTGCCGCGGAAAAGCTGCTCAGATGGCGCGCGCAGTTCGGCATCGAGCGGATGTGTGCGGACCACTGGCGCTGGCAGTCGACGAATCCGAAGGGGTTTGACGCGGCGTAGGTGCGCGCGACGGCACTGTCGGGTTGTTATACGTGACGCACGTGTTTGTCAAAGCGGCTGCCCGGCTGAACCACCGCGCCGGGCACAGTCATCAACCGGCCGGGGAGCGCGAGCGTCGCATGCGCGGCTTTCGCGCTCCGAAACGCGCCCCGAAACGCGCCCGGCAATTGCTCTCCTGCTTCGGGCCCATCCGCCGACATTTCACGCTCAAGCGGCATCTGCTGCGCGCTTCACTTTATCTTTATCGCAAACACCTCGCGACGCGATTCGTCTCGTGGCACAACATCACTGAAGTCACCCGGAATCCGTCCGATGCGGTCTGAAGGCTGCGGCTCCCTGCCGTCTTTGCGCCTCAGTCTCGACAAGTTGAAGCCGGATTGACTGCTGCGCTGCCCAGACCGCAAAGGCCTCGATGACCGCCTGCCGCGGATGATGGCTCATCGAGACAACGTAAAAGCCGTATCCTGGCAGCGACAACGGATGCGCCTTGACGAGCGTTCCACACTTCAACTCCTGGCTCACCACGACGTCGCTGCAGATTGCGATCCCCTGCCCCGCGACCACGGCGTCGATGGCGTGCAGTTCCTCCCGAAAGCTAAGTGCCCACGCCTTTTCGGTTACCGTCAGACCCGGGTCGATCATGCCCGCGGTCGCGAGCCATTGTTGCCAGGTCGGAGCCTGCGGATCGCGGTTCATCCAGTCGAAATGAATCAGGGGAAATCGCAGCAGATCCGATGCACGCTCGATCGCGCGGCCGTCCTTCGCAAGCAACGCCGGACTGCAGACCGGGAAAAACGCGTCGCGACAAATCTCCTGTGCGACAAACCCGGCTGGCATGGTTCGCGCATACCGGATCGCCACGTCGGCATCGCCCGATCGCAGGTCAACGATCGCATCGGTGCCGATGATTTCCAGCGGGATGTCGGGGTATCGATCCCGCCATTCTGGCAGGCGCGGAACCAGCCATCGGCTCGCAAACGCGTTGGGGCTCGTCACACGCAGCGGCGGCTGGGCGACCAGGGCTACCGCGCTCACGAGCGCATCGAAACCATTGCGCAACGCTGGGTACAACCTGGCCCCCGCGCTCGTGAGTACCAGAGGCCGCGGATGCCGCTGAAACAGGCCGTGACCGCACGTTTCCTCCAGCAACCGGATCTGATGGCTGATGGCCGTGGGCGTCACGTTGAGTTCCACGGCGGCAGCCTTGAAACTGCCAAGCCGGGCAGCAGCCTCAAAGGCCTGGAGAGATCGCAGGGGCGGCAGCTTTCTCATTGAGGTAGATGAGCTTTCCTCATCTGGCAGCTGAATTCTTTGATTTTGCCATGCGACAGGCGCGTGTGACACGATATTCCCAAAGGGACGGGGCTGACCGCTCCCCTGTCGGAATAAGTGGAGGCAAGTCGATGTAGACGCATCAATCCGGCAATGGCCCCAGCGGTGAACGCGCCCGGCCGATATCAGGTGTCGACCTGCTTCGGCGCAAACTGCGCGGCGATGTCGTCCTCCCGGGCGATCCTGGATACGACGCGGCACGCAAGGTCTGGAACGGCGCCATTGACCGGCGGCCAGCGATGATCGTCTTTTGTGCCGATGCAGACGATGTCATCGAGGCCGTGACATTCGCCCGATCCGCGAACCATCTTGTGGCAGTCCGTAGTGGCGGCCACAACGTAGCAGGTCTGTCGGTTTGCGACGACGCGATCGTGATCGACCTGTCGCGCATGAAGCGCATTGCCGTGGACCCGGTGCGTCGCGTTGCCCGCGCCGAGGCCGGTCTGAGCCTGGGCGAGTTCGATGCCGCCACGCAGGCCCATGGACTGGCTACGACGATGGGGGTCAACAGCGACACCGGCATCGCCGGGCTGACGCTGGGCGGCGGCTTCGGCAAGCTCGGGCGAAAACATGGTCTGGCCTGTGACAACCTCCTTGCCGCGGAGATCGTGCTGGCGGACGGCCGCTTGCTCAGGGCGAGCGCTGACGAAAATGCCGACCTGTTCTGGGGATTGCGGGGCGGTGGCGGCAACTTCGGCATTGTTACCGCATTCGAATACCGGCTTCACCCGGTGGGACCGATGATTCGGGTGTGCTCGGTGCTTCACCCCTATGAACGCGCACGCGACGCGATGCGGTTCTATTACCGCTTTTCCGCCAACGCACCGGATGAACTGAGCGTAGACGCGGCGTTCGTAACGGCGCCGTCCGGCGAACGCATGTTCAGCATCTCGGCTTGCTACTGCGGTGAGGTCGAGGCGGGTGAGCGCGCCGTCCAGCCACTGCTGGAACATGGCACACCGGTAGAGCGCGAGCTGGCAATGGTTCCTTACCTTCAGCTCCAGTCACGTGGTGACAGCCTCTTCCCGCGGGGACGCCGGTATTACTGGAAGGCCCAGTTTCTCCGGGACCTCGGCGACGCCGCAATCGACACCCTGCTCGGCGCCTATGCGCATACGCCGACCATTGCGTCACTCCTCGTGTTGCAGCATGTCGGAGGTGCCATCGCACGTGTTCCTGCGTCCGCCACGCCCTATGCCAACCGCGATGCGAACTATGACTGCTTTCCCATTTCGATCTGGGACGATCCCTCTGACGACGACGCCGCGATCCAGTGGGCACGCGAAGTGTGGAATGCGATCAAGCCCTTCTCGACCGGAGGTGTCTACGTGAACAACCTCGGCGACGAGGGTGAGGACCGTGTCCGGGCAGCCTACGGCGAAAACCACCTTCGCCTGACCGCACTCAAGAACACATATGACCCGACCAATCTGTTCCGGCTGAACCAGAATATCCGACCTGATGCCACTGTCTAGCGCCGCGCTTGCCCGCACGCATCGCGGCGAAGCGCCACACGCATCATGCGACCGGACACTTCCCCTTCCTTCGCTGTCTGATTCTGGGGTCAATATCTGATCGAGCCCGGCCCCGACCGGCCCGATCCGACGCTCCGCGCATTCGCTGAACACGTGCCGTCATCGGAGGCGCGCGAGGGCCGGCCTTCGGCAGCGGTCGCGCCAAAGGCCGGACAATCTCACGCTCATTGTTAACGAGATCGGAGAGGGCTGAACCCAGGCCGAACAGAAGTACCAGCGTCAGGAAGATCAACAACACCCAATAATAACTGTCGTCCATGTCGCCCTCCGTTGGCCGAAACACGCCGACTCACGCTACTTGTGAGGACACCCGTTTGTCGATATCCGGTGACGACCAGTTTGAGCTTCGATGAACTGGCGAGTCTCAGGATGTGATCTGCCCAGGAACTGCATCACACGATTCCCGGCGCTGCGCACGGCGTGAGTCACTCATTGCCGCCCACCCAACGTCGTCCCCACTCTGCCGCGTACAACACGGCCTGACCTGCGTCGTGGAAATAGTCCAGCGCGTGGAAAACACGGGCGTGGCTGCCGGGCCGTTCAGCGAGAAGACTGGCCGGGTAAAGACCCGTATCTGTTCTCTCCGCGCTTGCGGTCAGGCAATAACCGCGAAAGTACTCGACGCGGACTATCTGACTCCTGGAACGAACTGCTGGACAAAACGCTGCCTCCGTCCTCGCAAGCAGGTGAGCAAGAAAGCGATCCCTATCGTCCTCGAAGACCATGGGCAGGTAGTGTGTGTGCGTTTTCATGACGTAATTGAACCAGCCATATGTAGCCCGCCACGCGCGCTGCAAACGCGGCAGAACGCCGTGCCTCAGAACAGCGTATCGGGCTCGTGTCGAGATTGACCCCCAACCGGTGATCACGCACAAGCGCGATCACACAGCGATTTCCTCACGGATTCGCTGCTGCTTACTGGTCGTGGGGCGCCTGGAAGGCCTGGCCCGGCTTCCGCCTGACTACCGTTGGGTACTCAGGCGGAGCGCCGGGCAGAAAGAAGTGCGGATTTGTCCGCAGGACAGATGCGGCTCCGGATGCGTTTTGCCATTTCCGTATTCCCGCGCGCAGCCGTCCACTCCACGGCGGCGCCGGAGAAGGAAACTTGCCTGAAGGAACACGACAAAACGAAAAACACGGCGATGGTCCCCGAAAGAAGGACGGCTCCGGGAGGAGCCAGGAAAGCTTACAGTTTCATTAAAACCTGGTTATCCGAATAAGGCAAGCGCACACCCGACTCCCTACGCTCACGTCGGGGCGTTCGCCCGGGATGTCTTCAGGCGTGAGAGCGCTTCGCGCTGTCAGACCGTGGCGCAAAGCGTTCAATGACATGCGCCGTCATGCCTCTCGCCAGCTCTTCCTCCTCAAGGAACACGGTCCCGATACCCTCTTTGCGTAGCATCTGCGACTCGTCCTCGCTGTACGTGCGCAGGACAACCTCGATGTCGGGATTGAGCGCGCGCGCCGTTCCGGCCATCTGGGGGACATTGCGCGAGTCGGGCATTGCGATCACCAGCATGGCTGCATCGGCGATGTGCGCCTGAATCAGCACAGTGGAATCTGCCGCGTCCCCGGACACGGCGGCAATGCCCTTTTTGCGCAGGGTCTCGACCATCTCGCGGTTCTGTTCGGCCACCACATAGGGAATTCCGTGCATATCGAGTGCAGTGGCGATGCGACGACCCACGCTGCCATACCCGACCAGCACGACCTGTCCTTCCAGATACTTGCGCTCGGTGCTCATCGGCAGCTCGGCATAGGGGTCGCCCCGTTGCTCCAGACGGCGGGCCAGCCCGGAACATCGAAGTGTCCAGCGTCTTACTGGCTCGATAATCCCAAACACCAGCGGATTCAGTGCAATTGAGATCAGCGCGCCGGCAAGCACCAGACTCATCCCTTCAGGGGGCAGCAACCCGAGTGCAAGCCCAAGGCCCGCCAGGATGAACGAGAACTCGCCGATCTGGGCCAGGCTGGCCGATACCGTCAATGCCGTGTTGAGCGGGTATCGAAAAGCCAGGACGAGCGCGAATGCGGCAACAGACTTGCCGAGGATGATGATGGCGACGACGCCAAGGACGTGCAGCGGCTGTTCCACCAGGATGGCGGGCACGAACAGCATGCCCACCGACACAAAGAACAGAACCGAGAACGCATCGCGCAACGGCAAGGATTCCTGGGCAGCACGGTGGCTGAACTCCGACCCGCGCATGACCATGCCGGCGAAGAATGCGCCGAGGGCAAATGACACCCCGAACAGTTCGGACGCGCCGTAGGCAATTCCGATGGCACACGCGACGACCGACAGGGTGAACAGTTCTCGCGAGCCGGTGCGCGATACGTGCCACAACAGCCAGGGCAGCATACGGCGACCTGCGATCAGCATCAGGGCAATGAAGGCCCCCACCTGCAGCAGCGTTTTGCCGATCGTCACCCACAGGGGTTTTGCCGCCGGTTCGGCAACGGAGCCGCCCAGCACATCAGCGAGCGGTGGCAGCAGGACCAGAACCAGCACGGTGGCCAGATCCTCGACGACGAGCCAGCCCACCGCGATTCGCCCGTTCATGGTGTCGAGTACGCCCCGGGTCTCCATCGCCTTGAGCAAAACCACGGTACTGGCGCAGGACAGCGACAGCCCGAAGATCAGTCCACTGGCCCAGTTCCATCCCCACCACATGGACACCAGCATCCCCAGCACGGTCGCCATGGCCATCTGCACCACTGCGCCGGGTACCGCGATGCGTCTGACCGCCAGAAGATCATTGATCGAGAAATGCAGACCCACGCCAAACATCAGGAGCATGACGCCGATTTCCGACAACTGGGAGGCGATATGGGCATCAGCCACGAAACCCGGTGTGGCCGGACCGATGATGATGCCGGCAACCAGATAGCCGACCAGCGCCGGTATTTTGATTCGCTCGGCAATAAATCCAAGGATCAACGCGACAGAGAAGCCGGAGGCAATCGTCGTGATCACAGAGATGTTATGGTCCATTCGGCTTTCCTTGGAGGGTCATCGGTAGAACGGCGGGAGATCCGGGACCGCTCGCATGAGAACCAGCGCTATTGACGCCAGCAGCCTCAGTCCGGCAGTGGCCGCAATCACGCTGTGAAACACGGTGTATGTAGAAACAGGGCGGTCATTGCCCAGAGACAGCGGCAGCACCTCGACGAGAACCTGCTGATGCAGCTTGCGCCGCGCGGATGAAACCCTCTCAACCCGATCTGCGATGACGTCTGGCACGCCAACCGACATTCAGTCGTGAAATGCCCGACACCCAAACCTTACAACAATGTAAAAAAGTACAGCAAGTTCGTTGCATGCGGGAGCCTTGTCAAGCACCGTTTCAGCCCGTGCTGTATGGGATCCAGCTTGATCAGGGAGGCCGCAATCCCCCTTTCACGGATTCGTTTAATCTTTCAATAAGCTTGCAATTTTATAACAAACCGGCTTTAATGGGGCTGTCTGCATTCCTGATCGTTCAGGCACCCAATCCCTTTGAAACCATAGCCGTGTCCTTCATCCCGAACCCTTTCCTCGCGTCCTTTCCTCTTCCTGGCCAGACCGGAAGGGGCATCTGCTCGCGCGGGAAAACGGCGACGGCGAGACGCACCCGGAGCCGCAGTGGTCCTGCGGGCAAGCCGGCACTTCTTTTTGCCCGGCTCTTCGCATAACACCGCACGGGACAGCGAAGACCGGGCTTCCAACCTCAGCTGGCCGCCCACGACCCTCCACGGTCGCGCCTCAAGGACGCCCGTGACCGGACGTGCTGCACGCACATGCGTGGGTGTATGACGCATTCCACTGCATCTCCTTCGCGCTGCGGATGCGCGGCTGTTTGCCGCGTGTCGGAAACGCCACGAGGGGCTATGCGAGTAACAGGGGAAAACCATGGGAACGCAAACGAATCGTTCAAACGAGCCGCTGCAACCTGGCGCGACGCCTGCTATTCCTGTCACGGGTCGGTCTGCTGATGGACAGGTCATCATTTTGCGGACGGGACGCACTGACCTGCTGAACTGGTGTGCCGATCACGAAGGCTATCGTCTGGATGCCTGTGCCAGGCCGACGAATAGCGAGCTGTATGCGGCTGATCTGGTGATCGGGCGGCCAGGATTTCCATCACGTCATTTTCGCGCGCTGGACTACTTCTACGACGCGAGGCAGGCCCTGCGTTATGCGACCCGATGGGGAAAGATCTGGGTCGATCATCAGCTGAAAAACGCTGCACGCAGCGCCAGTCGTCTGGACGGTCGCACGCGGCAGTCCTGATGCCGTATCTGATAACAGAGTAATTTCGTTATGCCGACGATATCAGGATGCCGGCGTGATGGACCGCCTCATCTTTTTCGATGATCCGTGGCTGGACACATGGAATGACAGCCATTACGCGGACATCTGTAACCCGTATTCCTGTTGGAGACACACATGTCGTTTGCCAGAATCTCTTCACCCATGACGGTGAAAGCACATATCGAAGTCCCGCCGATCCTGTCGGAATCCGACATGGATCGCCTCAGGGCATATGCGCTCCTGCCAACGGTGTCGGCTCAGCAACGCGCGTGGGTGGAAGCACTTGAATCATCAGCCGTGGTCGTCGACTCCGCCGAGATTCCACCGGACGTCGTCACGATGAACACGACTGTCGAATGCACAACGGTCGACGGTGCGGATGCACATCAGTGGACGCTGGTCTATCCGGATGAAGCGGACTACCTGCGAGGACGTCTGTCCGTGCTGTCGCCCGCGGGGATCGTGCTGCTCGGTGCGCGGCGCGGCCAGACCGTGGTATGCCGGCCGCCGAGCGGTGTGCCGATCCACTACGTCGTCGGTGAAATCCTGCTGCAGCCGGAGAGCCAGCGCATGACGGGAAGTAGCAAGCCAGATTCGGATCCTGCACCTTCAGACTGAGGACGTGCCGGTATGTGCGGTGCGACCGCGATATTTTTCCGACGAAGATGATCCAGATAACCGGAGAGACCGAGATGTTGAGTCCCCATGAATTTGCCACCCTGATGCTGGTCAAGGCCGCGCCGGACCAGATCGATCTCGCCCGCGCAGAACTCAATACCCTGCTGGAACGCGAGCTGGTCGCCCCCGGGCAGCTCGCTCCCGGTTACCGGCTCACCCGCGATGGCGATGCCGTGCTGCAGGCCGTCGCGCAACGACGCTGAACCGCGCCCCCTTTTCTTGCCCGCTGGTGATGCGATTACCCCATGCAATTCGCGTCGCCGGTCCGTTCACGCGATCACACCGCATGACACGCCACGCCGATCGATGACGCGGCGTCCATGCCGGATTGCACCTCTACAGGAGTGTCATCATGCAATTCCCGGAACAGCTTGCTGCGGCCCGAAAATCCAACGTCGACATGTTCTTTGGCGTGACCCGCACGATCGTCGAGGGTGTCGAAAAACTGGCTGCCCTGAACATGCAGGCTGCGCGATCGCAGCTGGCCGATATCCACGACGCGGCACAGAAAGCGGTTTCCGTGAGCGAGCCGCAGCAATGGATCGCCCTGAAAGACGGCCTGGCTGCACCCACCGCAGAGAAAGTGCAGGCCTGGAGCCAGCAGGTGTTCGATATCGTCGCTGTCACCCAGGCCAACCTGGTGCGGTGCGCGCACGCAGAGTGGGATGCACAGCTCCGGCAGGCACGGGCGCTGGCCGAGGACGTCGCGAAAAGCGCACTGGCCGGAACCGGGCCCGCGGCGGCGGCCCTGAATCAGGCGATCACCGCCACCAATGCGCTGTATGAAACGCTGCAGAAAAGCGGCGAGCACGCGGTCGAGTTCACACGAAGCAACCTCGAAGCGGCCGCCGCCATGGCATCGAGCGCCACACAGCGCGCGACCGCGCAGCAGAACCGGGCCACAAAGCGCTAGTCACGGCACCTGATATCCCACCGGATGGATGGCGGTCATTTATGCAGGAATCCTTTCCATGAAACCAGCCTGCCGGTGCATATCAGGTCGGGCGAGGCACCCGGTGACGCAACCGGTATCCGGCATGGAAGGCCGGTCTTTTCTGCTTGAAGGAGGCGATGATGAACGAAAGCTGGGTCACCATGGTGATGGGTTCGGCGGTACTGATCATTGCAGTCATTTTCGTGGCCGGTCACTACCGGCGTGAACACCGGCGTGCACGATTGCTGCGGCAGCTGGATCGTGCCCGCGGGCGGCACAGGTCCCGGTGCTGACGCTCGGCACGGCGAGCACAAACAGCACAGGCACACAACGACAAACCGAATCGGGCTACGGGACCATGAGCACTTACGATCACGCCGAGCAGGAACTGGAGCACATCCGCGCGATGATTGCATTCCTCGATCACGTACTTCAGGACAACCGTAACAGGCAGGTGATGCCTGTTACGTCGCCTGACTACTGGCGCGCACGGGTCGAAGCCCTGCTGGCCGAACGCCTGTCGCCCACTCTGGAGCGACAGGCCCACGCGCTGCTGGAACGACCGGGCGCACTGGGTACGCCACGCAGACGCGACCGGCTCGTCACGCAACATCCGCAAGGGAACAACCTGCATCGTTGAACGAACGCGGGACGCGGTCTCCTGTTCGGGAGGCTGCGTCCCTGGCAGACAGGCGGGTAGCCGGTCGCATGCGCCCGGCCGCCGGGCTTTAACCAATGAACCGATGATCGAGGACGGACAGCATGACAAAACGCATTGCGGTAGTCACGGGCGGCATGGGCGGTCTCGGAGAAGCCATCAGCACAAAACTGCACGACGCGGGGTATGACCTGGTCGTCACCCACTCGCCGGCCAATGCCGGCGTGACGGCGTGGCTGCGCAGCATGCAAACGCATGGGGCGCACTTTTCGTGCGTACGCGGTGGATGCAGCCGACCACGACTCCTGCCAGCAAGGTGCGGCGAAACTCCAGCAGGAGGCCGGCGCGATCGACATCCTTGTGAACAACGCCGGCATCACGCGGGACATGACGCTCAGGAAACCCGACAAGGTCAACACACCTGATGGTCGTCGCCGGTGTCGAGATGGCCGTGCGCGTAAGGATCGATTGGTGAGTACATGGCGTTTCGACTCCGATGCAATTAGGGAAGCGGCCGATCGTGTTTAGAGCGTATAAGCTGCTCCGTGTCGGCGATAGGATCTCAACGCGATCGTACCTGGCGGCGCGAGTCGGCCGTTCGGGGTGTCTCCCATCGTTCAAGCCCGCTTTCGCTTGCATTTCCATTGTGAAAGCCGAGTTGCGGCAAAGACGGTTTTAAATGCCCTTCTCCGGCTGCTTACGTATTTTTCAAAATCCCGACGAAAAGCTGGCAATCGCCCTCGGTAAGGCCTACGATCATCGGTGCGGCTTAGGCCGCAGCGCAAGGGCGTGAAGTTTTTCTGAGGTGCCGTACCCCCACAACCTGACCATGGTGCTGACCGTGCTCAAGCGAATCGTTGGCACTTCCATTCTCGTATCGACGCTGGGATTGCCGTTCGCTGCACACGGCACCGAAGGCGCATCGGGTCGACCCATTTCCGGTACGGGTGTGACGCCCGATGCGGGCGTCGTTCCGCCGGAACCGGGATGGTTCGTGAATCTGGCCGAGATCTACTATGACGGCTCAATCAGCGCGGGACACTCGGTACCCATCGGCGGGAAAACTACGCTTGGACTCGACGGGCAGGTCTCGTTCACGCTGGCAACCTTGCTGAAGGTCTGGGATACCGGCGCCGGGCCTTGGAACTTCGCGTCAAGCGTCACCCTCCCGTATGCCTGGACGAGCGTCAGCGCAGCGCTTGGAATCGGTAATCGGACGGAAAGCGTCAAGCAGGATGCGTCTGGTCTGTTCGACCTAACATTCACGCCGCTGATTGCCGGCTATCATTTCTCAAAGACCGAGCACATATCCTTTAGCGTCAATATCTGGGCTCCGACCGGCAAGTACGATCCGGGCAACATCGCCAACGTCAGCCTGAACAACTGGACGTTCATTCCTACGATTTCCTACACCAAGCTTGTGCCGTCGATCGGGATGGAATTCGACGTCACCGGCGGCGTGCAGTTATACACCCGCAATTCCGCGACTGATTATCAGAATGCCCCGCTGTTCACGCTGGATATGATGGCGCTGAAGCGCTTTGGCAATGGGGTGGGCGTGGGCCTGATCGTCGGCACGGTCCAGCAGATCGGTGATGACAGCGGCCCAACTGCGGACAAGCTCAATGGCTTTCGGGGCTACGACTGGGCGATCGGCCCGATCCTGACCTATGACACCAAGATCAACAAGACGCCGCTCAGCATGAGCTTGCGCTGGGTTCCGACCGTGAGTAGCAAGAACCGGCTTTCGAGCACGTCGACAGTGATGGCAATGGCAACCGTGGCTTTCTGATGTCTTCAGACGCCTCAGCCCGACATGTTGCTGGACGTCTCAAGCCGGAGCTGGCCGGCGCCTTTGCTTAGGCGTACAGTCCAGCCCATCCGAGGCACACCTCATGGTAGTTGCTCAACTCGCAGGCCTCGCCTCGGGAAACTTCCACTTGCCGTTCAGGATTTCCGCTTCCGGGCTTCGCGACGGCCGGCGTTTGCGCTTGTGCCAGGGCCGTGCTCGGCATACTTGCCACAGCCACAGCCGAGGCGATTGCAAGGCTGGCGAACACTCGCCGGGTCAAAGCATAACCGTGCATGCACATTACCTCCACTATTTTGGGGTGTCGTCGCTTTCTGGTCCTGCCGGAGCATTGTTGGAATTTTTCGAAGAAATGGCAAGCTTTGAAAGCTCGACTTGCTGCTGGCAGCGAACGGCCGGTCTTAAGGGCAGCAGCGGTCGTTCACCACGGAATCACTGAAGGTTTGGTAGACGGTCACGGATTGTTCCTGCGAATTGGCAATCGAATCTTCAAGTCTCCCAGTCGATGGGAGCGTCCATGACTTGGCTCCCCATCCGGACTCTTCTACAATTGACGCGTGAACACAAGCTACGTCAACCGGATTACCACGATGAGCCGGCCGCTGGATCTGGATTTGCGTGCCCGCGCGGAACTGCTTGCCTATCTGGTCGCATCGCATCTGCTGACACGCGAGATGACCGGTGAGTGGCTTTCTGTAGAGCACGTCGTTGAATCCACCAAGCTGTGGCTCTCTTCGAACGGGGGCGGCGCCGACCTGATGCAGCGCGTGCACCTGGCGAGTCAGGCGCTGGATATTGCGAAGCGCGTTGCACTCGCGTCCGCAAGCGGGTTTGGTTCCAAAACCGCAGCCGGGATGTTTTGCGAAAACTTACGCCTGGACTTTCGTTCGGATGCAGTGCGGGAAATCTATCAGACTTGCCTGAATCAACTGGTAGGTCAACGATGGCATTAGTCGCAAGCGCGGCAACAACCAGGTGAGCGTCCGAGGAAACGATAACGATGACCGAGAGCGTTGAGGTCGATGTTGTACCGGAAGGTTAATCAGGGGGCTTGCTTGAGGCCGCATGCAATCACGTCCTCCAGGCCACTCATGTGCGGTGCGCTGCGGTCATCGTGCTCGACGGCGATGCGGGCTCCGGTTATTCGGTCATGGGGCCGCTTGGCGCGCAGGTTCCGTTACCCGAAGTTCTGGAGCAGATGGCGCAGTGTCTGCGTCAACAGCTTGCCAAAAATCTGAATTGAGCATGCGTGAGAGTACGTATCTTGAACTGAGGGCGAAACTCGCTGTCCTCGACGAGCGGATTCAGCGTGCCAGGGCCGTCGAACGGGCCGCAGCGATCAGACGGATCTGCGAACTCATGCGCGAATACGACATTTCCGCCCAGGAACTCGTACCCCGACGGCGTGGGCGACCGCCTGCGCCACCGCGCTATAGAAATCCCGCTACCGGACAAACCTGGACGGGATGGGGCAAACGGCCCGCCTGGCTCGCTGGAAAAAATTCACTCGAATTCCTCGTCGCAAGAAGTACCTGACCCACATCATTACCCAGGCCAGGAAGAAGCTGCGTCTCGAACTGTAGAACCGTCGCGTTGCGTGCGGCAACCACGAAGACGACCCAATGTCCGGCCGCAACCCGTCTCCGCCGTTGAATGCTACACGCGATGAATGGCAGCTTTCGATTGTCTACCCTTCATACGTGAATTCGCGGTCGCCCCGAGTCCCGCTCCTGAGGCATATCATGGTTGAAACGCCCCCCGACCGACAGGTCGACTGTGTGACCAACAGGGGAAGCAGCGATGGCCGAATCCGCGGATGTGATCGTGATTGGCTCCGGTGGACTTGGAGCGGCTACAGCCTGTTACCTGGATAAACGGGGCACCCCGCGCTTCTCGAGCGGCACGAACCCGGCTCACAGATATCTATACCACGCCGGGGGCCGGGGGCCGGAGACCATCGACCCTATGGACGGGAAGCTCTGCACATACGAGGTCACGTTCTCTCGGGGTTAGGCGAAACAGGCGCGAGAGCCCCCGCTGTTGGCGACTGTCGAATTTGGATCGTGCAGCTTTCAAGCTTCGGAATGCCCTGCGTGCGTATTTCGTCCTTTCCGACAGGTCAACATCGCGAACACTTTGAGTCTGTGCGGTAGCACACCAGACTGCACCGATGTTCGAGGGAACATTGTCTGGTGCCTTGGTTATCCTCTATGAGGCGACACCCTACTTGACGTTCGTGTGTTGTCCCGGCCAGGAGATGCGCCCATGAAAACCATCATCGTGATGGCATACCTGTCAATGTTTTCGAGGCAGTCTTGCCGCGCCGCAATGCTACTCGGCTTTTTGACGGCGTCCGTCGCAGCGCAAGAACCGACAAGTACGTCGAACACCCCTAGCAGTTCTGCTCCGGTCTACAAGGTCGGGGACAAGTGGACTTTCATATACGGCAGAACCGACTCTAAGCAGGGGACCTCCGTTGTCCAGACGGTAGTTGTATTGACAGAGAAACAGACGACGTTTTCGTCTTCGAGAAACGACGGACCTCCACACGAAGTAGATTTCGACAACCAAGGAAATCTGACGCGAGTTGCTGGCACAACCTATGAGCCAAGCCTCGGATCCCTGAGTTTTCCAATGATGGTCGGGAAAAGTCGGGATTCTCATCATGTCAAGCGATCCACCTCGGGGACGCTAGACATCAGCGCGCACGTGGAGGTAGTCGCGTTCGAGCACGTACAGGTGGCGGCTGGCTCATTCGATGCCTACAAAATCGTCAGTCACGGCGTGAATTCAAAGAACCTCGACCGCTTGCGCCACGCGCCATTCACGGCAACACCTACTGGTATGCGCCCAGTGTAAAAAGAGTCGTGAAATCAGATTACGCGTTGTACCTCGATCGCCAGGCGCTGACAGAATCTTACGAACTATCTGCGTGCTCGCTTGTACCCTAATACGTGCGCCGCGATCTAAGTCGATTTGCTCGTTTAGGCCACATCAGCAAACGCGACAACAGCCGGGCCGAACCGGTAGCTGCATGCATTCGTCGAACGACCGCTGCTGGGGAAGTCCTTGCAAACAGAATCGGCCGAACTCCGCCCGACGCAGACAAAGCGCGAAGAATTTCCGAAAATCACCCGGTGCCCCTGGCCAGTTCAGTGGGACGCGCCACTCGCGCGGCCGGGCGGCGCTCACGAGAACAGCGACAAAGATTCGACAGCGGTTTGGCGCCGACGTCGCGGGGACGTGAATCGACTCGGCCATGCAGCAGTTTTCCCGCCGCTCGAGCCGAGATACGTGCTGGCATCGACGTCACCACCAGTCATCAGACTCCGGCGACATCGGTTTCTTCGTGTTTGCGCCAGGCGCACCGCCGGATACCGCTTCCTTTGGCAACGGTGGCGTCAGCACATCGGGATGGAAAACCGCATTCATGCCGGGCAGACTTATTCATCATTCTCGCGCTTCGGCGCTCCCGGCGATTTTCGGGATAGCGATGCTGCCCACCGGCGCCTCTGCCACCCTGTTCACGCTGCGGCGGCGAGCATCGAGTGACGGCAGTCCGCCGCAGCGCACCGACACGCGTACTGCGCCCGAACGTCTTCATCCAGAGGATCGTCTGTGGCCAGCAAATATTCAATAAACAGCTCTTCACCGGCCTCGACAGGCCGGAGCGTGTGGATGAAGATGCGGCCAGCGTCTTCGATCGTCTCGCAGTTGGGCGCGCATGCGTGATTAAGCCATCGTGCGCTGTTGCCACCGCGGCTGCCGTCGATGACCCGCCCGTCCGACAAACCAAAAAGGAACGTGTGTCCCTCGACGCCTTCACGCCGGTGTCGGCGAACGGCATCGCGCCACGCAGTGATTTCACCCTTGTATTCAAGCACGCGCTCGCCCGCCGCGAGTGGTCGCATCGCAAACACGCCCTTGCCATGAACTGGAGACCGCCGGACGATCACACGCCGCATGCTGTTCTCTTGACGGATATTCGCATCAGTATAGAAGCGGCAAATTTCCACATCCACCGCTTCGTACGTGCGAGTCGTAGCCAGTCTGGCGGCCCGGCTCGCGAGATTGAAGTTGGAGAGGTCGGGCGTCGAGATCACCCGTGACCACCCGGACGATCACTGCTGCCTGCTTTGGTGAGCGACTTCGACAAGACATTTCCCGTCGCAACGACGCCACTTCGGTTTCAGGCCGCCGCGCGAAGGCGGCAGAATCAGAAAAGCCGGGCGCCGAACTCGCACAGGCTGTTCCACTTCACGGTGCTGACAAAAGTCTGGCCCGTGGTGTCAAGCGATTCGATCATCGCGCGCACACGCTTCCCGGCGATTCCGCAATCGTTTCTTTTCCATCCGTCTGTTTATACAGGTGTTCAGCCAGAAGCAGGGGCGCGGTAAATCACGGCACCCCGGCAACGCATGCTACCAGGTCCCGTCCAGGGTCGGTTCGGGAACCGTCGATCCAGCAGCGAGTCCTCTTCTGAGGACGAACTTCGTGCATCTGTTGTCCGCCGGCGCATCTGCGACCGGCGGCTGCCACGCGCCGTTAGGCAGAAAAAGCGCCTTCTTATGGCGGGATTGCTTCGCCAGCCCGGAGGGGCGCGAGTTTCGATTGCCAGGACGATTCATGAATTGCTTTCCTACCGGTTGACCCAATTGTCGATCTTGATGCCCGGGTAGCTTGCAAAATCGCGCTCATTGTTTGTCACCAGAACAACGTCCAACGCAATCGCATGCGCGGCGATCAGCTTGTCAAGCGCATCCTTCTTTCGCTCGCGTGTCGCTTCGCGGACAGGCCCGTAGGCCATTGCCGCAGCGGCATCGAAGACAACGACCGGAATATCCTCAATGAGCGCGGCGAGGTTGCGGCGCTCACGCGCACGGTTCTCGGAAACTGTTACGCCGTATTCAAGTTCGGCGTATGTCACAGCGGACATTACAACGTCACCGACGTAGCATTCAGCAAATCGCTTTGCGACTTGTTCCGGCTGGTTTTTCATCAGGTAGATGCACATGTTTGTATCAAGCATGAAGCGCGGCATCACAATCCCTCACGCTCGGCTTGTTCCTGTTCGCCGCGTCCTTCGGCCATGAAATCCGGCCCGAATTTGGCGAACTTCTTTAATACGCCAACCAGCGGACGCCGCGCTGGGCGAATACGAATCTCATCACCCACGCGCTCGATCTCCAGCTCAACGTCGCTGCGCTCGTAGGCAAGATCGGCGGGGATACGAACGGCCTGCGAGTTGCCATTCTTGAAAACGCGGGTAGTATGCATTGCGGTTCCGGCTTCGTGTGTACGATGGATGTACTTTAAGCCATTTTTTGACGAATGTAAATACGCGTGTGTACATCCATCCCGATTGGCGACGCGCCGCTGGGTGCGGTTCAAAACCGGGGGTTTTGGCGTTATGCGGACGCGCGGAATCCGTCCGCGTTTTGACGGCGGAAGCGGGTTTCCGGGGAGCGTGACGTGACGCGGCGAATGCCGCGTCACGTCAGGTCTGGAGAGGTTGGAGCGGGCCGAATCCGGGCAGCGTCAGCCAGTGTTCATGAGGCTGGTCGCTCATCAGTTCCTTTGGGTTCCTGCCGATTCGTTCAGCACACCGGCTGCGCACGAAGGGCCGGTGATTGAAGACGAATTGCAGCAGGCCGAGCCAGGTGCGCCCGCCGTTCAGATGTCGGCGCTTGGTCAGGCACACGCGGATTATCGAGTTGAGGTTTTCGACCATCGAGCTGCTGCGTGGCGTGCGCTTCATGGCGTCGGACACGGCGGCATAGACAGCGTGAAACTTGCCACCCATGCGGGCAAACAGTTGGTTCCAGCCTTGCCCGAATGCGCCTGACGTGTCGGGTTTGCGATGCAGCAAGCAGGTCGCACGCACGAGTTCGGGCGCGACGTCGTACGTGTGCGCGATCGCATCGAGGTTCTCGTCCAGCACACCGGCGAACGCGAGCAGATCGTCTCGCTGGTTCTGCAGGGCTCGCCGGAATATAGCGGCGTGCTGGATCCTGTGCTTCACGCTGAAGCATTTCGGCAACGACGAAGTCGAACAGTGCTTCGCGTGTCATGAGATCAGGACCGGCGAGCGACAGGATGTCGTGCTCGAGCCACTGAACGAGGGTGCGCAGATCAGTGGTCAGCTCACGCGCCCGCCCCTCATCGTGCCGAAGCGCTTCAAGCGCCGTCGTGAGGAGGCTATCCTCGCAGCGTCGGAGGGGATTGGCCAGACGTGCTTCGGTGGCCCCGCATGCCGTGCGGGTGCCGCTCGCGATGCGACGCCAGATGTTCGCCAGTGTCCTGCCTTGCTGGATGAGGTGAAACACGTCACCGTGGCACGGCGTGTCGGGCCACGCGGTTTTCTGGTTTTCTGGCCCGCGCGCAGACCGGTGCCGGCGTCGGCAATCGTGTAGTCGGGATTCAGTCCCTGCGCCTGCAGATCGAGCGGGTGGGTGGCCCAGGTGTCGCCATCGCGATGCGCTTCGGGGGCGAGCAGGTGCAGTAGGTCGAAGCGACATCGATGCCGGCGAGAACGGGCTGCGAACCCTGGAATAGCTCATCGTGCAGAGCGACCCGCACGGATGAGAGATCGATCTCGGCGTTCAGGGCTATGGCGCTGTCGCGCGGCGCGCTGATGAATATTGTGTACGGTGCCCAGTGAGAGAGGCACGCCCAGCAGGTCGTGGATGAATTCGATGACACCGCGAAACAAGGTGTGCCCGATCAGCATGAGCCCGAGCGCGACCTGTTCGAGCCACGGGCGGGTGACCGGCAGCGTGAACGGGACCTCGTCGTCTGCGGAGGCGGCCGGCGTGAAGAGCGCATCGAGTGCGCCGTTGGCGCGATTCATCTGCCGGTAGACGGTTGGGCGACTCGCGCCGCTGCGCTCGGCGACGACACTGACGGGTTCGGTACCGGCGAGCGCCTGGAGCGCGAGGGTTTTACAGGAGCCCCCCATCAGTTTGCCAGAGGCGAATCGATCGATTGGGGGCATGGCAATCGCGCAGTGAAAAATGGGGCACCATTATCGCCTGACGCATCGCCCCTGCTCAATGTGTAACGCCGCCTTGAACCACGCCAAATGGCCAGTTCTCCACGAGAAACCATATTACTGGGTCCACCCGCCGTATCCTGGATATCGACGTGTCCAGTTTCGAATTCGGCGAAAAGCGCGCGTATGTCGGGATGCTCGTTGAGCGTGATGATCGCCCGTCCCTGCAGGGGCCGGACGATCTCGACTATCTGTTCGTACTGCTCAAGACAAAATGGCACGCCGCAGCCCTCCGTCTTCCAGTAGGACGGGCGAGGAAAAAGAAGGTATGCAGACGGTCGCATCGGCTGATGCACGCCTGCCAGTTGTGGTACCGAACGTGCGTCCCTTGACCCGGCCGCCAAAGCAGTTCTGCTGCAGATAACAGAATCGTGCGGCGCGCTGGATATCGGCCAGCGTGTGCGATGGCATATCACCCAGCCACCTGAAAACCTGCCGGCTGCTCAATGCCCACCTGAATTGCCGGATGAACTCCTCCAGGTGGCGCTGTACCACGCGACAGAGCTCAATGAACCCGTCGTTCACGTCATTCAGGACTTCAACCTCCGCGGGCAGCCGCATGAAGAAAAGCGCTGCGGCACCTGCGAAGACCTCACCGTAGCAGCTATGCGCAGCAAATCGCGGAACCACGATGTCGGCGAGAGGTCGCTTGCCACCAGTCCATGGAGCAACCGGTATCGCCATGATCATCACCCCGCCTGTCAGCGGTCCACTTCCGGACTGCCAGGGTCTGGCTGACCGCCACGATCCGGCACGCTCCGGTCTGGCCTCTCGCGTCGTGACGGCTCCATGGGCGCTACGAATGGCCCATCCTGCTGCACTGGCATCTTCCGTACGAAATCGACGATCTCCATTGCCAGGCGCCGGTCATCGACCTCCCGTGACGCAGCCATCGCCTGCGCCATCTCCCGCCACGCGGCGAACACGCCATAGTGTGCCGCCCAGCCCGCGCGGCGCTGCGCATCCGTCGCCACCGCACGCCAGTACCGGGGCACCTCTCGGCGGTCCAGCAGGTGCATGACGGCCTGTTTCGGATAACGGTGCGTCGCCCCGCGCGTGCGCCGTGACGTTGCATTCGCCTCGACGCCGTGGGCCTGGAGCTGCTGCGCAAATCGCTCCCGCCAGCGCTGCAGGTCACGCTTTCGCGGATCGAGCCGTCGCCCGTCCGGCCCCCTCACCTGCACGCTCAGATGCACATGCGGATGCGCCTCGTCGTCATGCGCGGCAAAAACCCAGGCGCGACCGTCGCCGAATTCGAGCGCCGCAAAATCCCGCGCCGCGTCGCGCACCGCCCGCCGGTCGGTACCTGGCGGCATCGACAGCAGGATATTGAACACCTCGCGACGCACACTGCTCTCCGGTACACCCCAGCCGCCGAACTGCCAGGCGTCGGCCAGATCGCGCAGCGCGGCGGCGCCCGCAATAGTCTGCCCGTCCTGGTCCTCGAGTTCGACCTTGCCGTTGCGGGAGATGTAGCGCAGATGCCGGCGCACCGCGCCCATGCCCTGCGCGCTGGCCGCCTTGTTGGTGATTTTCACCATCACCTCGGGCGTGCGTTTCAGCGTGCGCGCCAGCTGCTCACGCACGCGCGCCGCATGGTTCCCGATCTGCACACGCGAGAGCCGCGGCGCCGCGACGTGCCGCAACGCATCGTGAAACAGCCGGTCGCCCCAGTTCAGGAGCATCGCATCGATGTAAGTTTTCGGGAAAGGCATGCTAACGACTCCAGCGATCAATGTTCGCGCGAACCAGCTCCGACACCGCGCGCAGATGAACATCGATCTGCGCCTTCAGCCCCGTGAGCAGGTGACCGTCATCCGCAACGACAGCCATCCCATCGCGCTCCAACTCGCGAATCACCGATCCCAGTGAGCGGCTGATCGTCGCGAGCACGTGGCTCGAGGCGGCGAGCAGCGCCATCTCCTGCTCGCCAAACTGGGGGACTCGCGTCAACTGCGCGCGGATCAGCGCAACAACCCAGCGATTCGTGGTGAATCCGGATGCCGCTGCCCGTTGCCCCACCGCGCGCAGCTCGGATACGGTCAGTCGGATCTCGATGCGTTCGCGGTGTTCACCAGCGGGCGTCCAGCGCATGACGCCGGTCCCTTCGGCCCGATGCTCCGGCTCATCTGCCGTGATTGCGTCAAGGATCAGTTGCCGCACACCTTCGGCTGGTGTCACGTCGTGCACGGCACACCAGTCGTCCCAACCCGGCTTCATCTTGCCGAGCTCAATACACAGGCGTGAACGGGCCTTCACGGGCGCTCCTGGAGCAACGGCTGCTCAGGTCCGGACGGCGCGCGCTCGACCTCATACCCGACCTCACGTGCGGCGGTACGCCCGGGCGCCGGCTGCCCTGTACGTGAGCGCGTGGACGGCGCCTTCGGGTCAAACACTCTCGGCGTGGGTACACGCACGCCCTCGGCGCGAAACGTGTCGTATAGCTTCTGCGCGTGCTGTTCCACCCGAGCGATTGACCGGTCGCTGAACCCCTGGGCACGCATGGCCGCGACGATAACCGCCATCTGCATGGCCCGCCGACTATCGGATGAATCCCCGGAACGGCCGCGACGCGGCGTGCGGGCGACCGCAGGGCGACTGCCTCCCGCATCGGCCGGCGATTCGCGCTCCGACCCATGCTCCGGTTCACGCCCCGACCGACGCTCCGACTCACGCCCTGTTGCACCGCGCGAGGAAGGTAACGCCGCGCGCTTGCGCCCCTCGACATCGATCTGCCAGGTATTGCGGTACACCTCCTTTTCCTCGTACCCCGTAATCTCTCCGGTGGCGTCAATCACGGGGACGTCGGCGGTCACCCAGCGTTTGCCAAGATTCTGCAGCGTGACGCGTTCACCGACGCGCGCATCCGATTCGGCGACGGCCCGCGCCAGGTCCACGCCCCATACGGCGTGGTTCGCCCCTGCGTCGTCCCGATAGACGACGTAGTACGAACCACTGCGTGCCGGATTGTGCTGGTAGGGTGCATCGCCATACTCGAGCAGTTCGCCCGTATAGCGATGGACATTTGCTTTGTCCTGGTCGCTTGTGTTGCGCTCTGTGTCGTGCCCCGTGTTGTGCCCCGTGTCGCGTCCGGTTGGGCGACGGGCGGCCGGGGCGAGCGTAGCTTCGCGCGCATCGCCAGGTACCGTCTGCGCTGCGGCGTCGGTCTGCGTGTGCAACGCGGCAGAGTCCGAAGCCGGTGCGGCATCCATCGCCTGCGCAGCGGACGGCGGATCAGCCGCGGGAACTGGCGGGTGCGTGCCATCCGTACGCGGGGGAATCTCGCCGGCATAGGCGACGCGGTTGCTCATGAGCGCGCGCCGTCCCTCGCCAAGCCGCGCGAGATCGGCCGCGATCGGCTCGTAACCACTCACCTGCAGACCGAGCAGCGTCGCCTGCAGCCAGACTTCGCGCCGGAACGCCTCGTGCCCGGACACACGAATCCGCTCCCACGATTTCGCCTTCGCCATGTCCACCATCGACTCGACCACATCGGGCCGGTTGTGCCGGGTCACGAGGTAGGATCCGAGATCCTCGAATGCCATCTGATACGGCGCGTCCTTCAGGAAATACTGGTTGCCCGCGCGCAGATAGCGCTTGCGCACGCGCTCCGGTACCTCGCCAGGCGGTGCCCACGCCCGCGCCTCGTCCGCCGCCCGGCTCAAGGCATCGGTAGCCGACGCGCGTGCCCCCATTCCCGCCCGCGAATCGCCGGGCGGCAACCGACCAGGATCGTCACGCATCGCCTGCTCACGCAGGCGCGCACGCACCGCATCGAATTCGCGACGACGGCGCGCCTCCATTGCCGCTCTCGCAGCCCGGTCCAGACCGTCACCAGTCCCACCCGAACCGCCCGAACCGCCCTCTTCCAGCGATGGTGCCCGCCCGATCACGTTGATCACAGGGTCCTGCGCCGAGCCTTC
Source organism: Paraburkholderia sartisoli (assembly GCF_900107685.1). GTDB lineage: Bacteria > Pseudomonadota > Gammaproteobacteria > Burkholderiales > Burkholderiaceae > Paraburkholderia > Paraburkholderia sartisoli. Next base: position 325,955 of record NZ_FNRQ01000002.1, read on the forward strand.
AGTCAAAGTCGTTTCGCTCATGATCTGCCCTCGAATGATCCGTTCCCGCTTGCCCGACGCCCTGCGCGATTGAAGCCGCGCCCTACCGGTCGGGATTTCCAGCAGGCTCGCGTGCCGCCCTTTCACGTGCCTGCGCGAGCGCTGCGGCACGCGCCTCACGAAAGCGCGCCCACGACACCGACTGCAACTGATCGAGCGTCGGGTCAAGGTCCGCGCCGAAACCGGCTTCGCGCGCCGATTTCTTCAGTGACGCCACCACGCGTTCAAGCTGGTCGCGCGCACGGTCCCACGGATAGACCTTCGGCCGGTCGCCGTCGTAGCCGATCTGCACCTCGGCGCCATTCATCCGCTGGTTCTGGTCCATCCACTTCAGCCGGTCCGAGACGAATTCCATGTGGTCCTTGCGGTGGAACACCACGCTTCGCGTTGCCACCTCCTGGATCACGTAGTGTTCGGTGTTCAGCACCTCGCCGCGATAGGGACCGCCGTTTTCACGCGGCGTCGCCATCCGGATCCGCGCGCCGAACCGGTGCTGTGCGAGCGCGCGGATTTCGCCCGGCACATCTTCAGGTCCGTACAGTTGCGCCCCAATCTCGCGGCGCGGTGCGGCGCGGGGTCCCTCCTCACCCGGGTGGCCCGCTGCCTGTGCGTCCTGCGCGCTCTCTACACTCTGATCGCACGGAGGCCCACTGTCCGTATCTGCACCTGCGCGACCGGCATCGTGCTGCTGCACGCCGGACGTCCCGGTTTCTGGCGACGGCTCCCGCACCGGTGCATCCTGTTTCTGCTGCCGGCGCCTCGCCCTGCGCTCCTTCGTGCCTGCGACGTCATCCGTCATGGCGTCCGTGAGTTCCTCTTTCTTGCGTGCCATGTCTGCGTCCTCCATCCATTCGACCGCTGTGTCATCGACTGCCCTGCCTGCGTCGGCACCGGGTACCGCACCCGCCACCGCAGGGCGGTCCGTATTGATCCTGCCGGCCACATCCCGTAAAAGCTCACCGACGGCATCCAGACCGGATAACACCGCCATGTCGTTGAAATCGGTCGGCGGCATGCCGTCGATGCGCGCATCCGGCGCGAACGACGGCAATACGAGATGCGCCTGTCCCTCCTGCCCTGCCTGGCGTGCAAAGCTTTCTCCCTTGCCAGGTTCTCCAAGGACGAGGAGCGGGGCATGCGCATACCGCTCGCGCAGGTTCGCTGCGACCTGAGGCAGATTGCCGGCGGACAGCGCCGCCACTGCAATCCAGCCAGTCGCCCGATGCGCTGAGAGCGCCGTCGCCACACCCTCCGCGATCAGGATCGGCGTGCTGCCCGCATCGGCCGGCAACGGTCCCGTGACCCAGTAGCCGCCTTTTTTCGCACCACCGGCGAGCGACGATTTGCGTCCTGCCCCGTCGATCAGCTCAAGCGTCGTCATCGTGTCGCGGACCCACGCCGGCACAATCAGCACGCGACCCGCGAGTGGCTCTTCCTCGCTCACCGGTGTATAGCCAAGCAGCGCCTTCAGTTCGAGCGCCTCAAGTTCGCGCAACGTCGTAACGGGTTCGATCTGCTTGCACACAAGGTACGGATGCTCGGGCGCGACCGGCCGCGCCCATTCCCAGATCGACACGGCCGTCTGCGCGACGGCTGCGTGACGCGCACGCACACGGGTCTCCTCACGTGCCGCCTCCCGGGTGCGGCGCGCCAGCGCCTCACGGTCCCGCCCCTGTGAGGCCGCAGCGATCGCACCCGGAACACGCGACGCCTTCAGATCAAAACCGTGCTGCTGCGCGAGCCAGAAGAGCGAGGCCAGGGTCTTGCCGCCCGACGCGCGCGCCGAGCGCCACGTCGTGCGCGCCGCACGTTCGTTGTAGTTGTGCGCGCTGCGACTCCATTCATCCCAGATTTCAAATCCGGCATCGCCCAGTCCCTGCCTGACGGCGAACGCCATGTCCACCCAGGTGGCGTAGTCGTCGGCCGGAATCACCGCGAGTGCGGCCCGCACGCGGCTGGTTTCATCGACACAGGGTGCGTTCATCAACGCTCTCCCCTGATCGGCACAACGTTCAACTCACGCTCCGACCTACGTCTGCGCCCCACCGTGTGATCCGGTCGCGAAGCCGGGCCGGCCTCTTCCTTTGCCCCTTCCTTTGCCCCTTCCTTTGCCCCTTCCTTTGCTCCTTCCTTTGCTCCACCCGCGTTGCCACCCGTGGGCCGTCCCCGGATAGCCGGAGCTGGACGTAATTCCGCCACATCCAGTTCGGACAGTGAAAGCGTGTGGCTCGCAGCGACAATGCGATCGCGCGGCACGCCCAGCAACATGAAATGCCGCTCGACATAGGCGCTCACGTCCTCCTCGCTGAGCCCGGCCAGATGCGCGGGCAGCTCGCGTGGATCCCAGGCCTGCAGCACCTCCAGATCGTCAACCGGCACATTGATGAGCCCGGCTCCGGCAGCATCGACCTCTGACGGATCAAGATCGCGCAGGCGCCGTTCGGTCTGCGCGGCAAAGCGCGCAAGATCCATCGCCGCAACCTTCGGGGGTGCGGCAAGACGCGCGGTAAAGGCAGGATCGCGCCAGTAGCAGATCTTCTCGGCGAGGATGGGCCTGGTGTTCTCCAGCAGGATGATTTCCTTCTCTCGCCCGAGCTCCTTGAGTTCCTGCGGCAGAAGCAGCGCCCGGCGCTGCTCCGAGATGCTCTCGCTCGAGCCGCCGCGACCACCGAAGACGGCGTGGGAACGGGTCACGCTGCGGGACTTGTCCGTGAAGGTGCCGAGCATCTCCGAATACTCGTTCGCATCCTTCTGCTCGCGTGGCGCGTAGAGGATCTGCATCGCGTGATTTGTCACGAACGTGCGCGCATCGGCGCGCCCATACACCGACTCGAGCTGCGAGACTGACTGCACGATCGACAGCATGCGCAGGTTGTATCCGGCCATGTACGCGACGGCGCGCGCGATGATCTGGATCTTCCCGATCGCGGTGAACTCGTCCATCAGCAGCAGACACTGGAACTTCAGCGCGGAATTGGCTTCGGGTAACTCCTTCGTGTTGAAATTGACCAGTTGCGAGAACACGAGATTGACCAGCAGCGCCGCCTCGGTCAGGTGATCCGGCGTGATGCCGATATAGACGGACATGCGGCGCTTTCTCACGTCGCGCAGATCGAAGTCGTTGACACTCGTCGCCGCATCGACGACCGGATTGGCCCAGATCGTGAGCGGCGCGTTGAAGGTCGCGAGAATACTCGCCAGTACCTTGTCGTCGTTCGCGAGAAAGCGGTTCAGCGCATCGACACAGGGGCCGCTCAGGAGGCTGCGCTGCTGCAGCAGCGCCCTCTGAAGGTATGCCTTCACCGGCATGCCGTTGCCCGATGACTGCCGCAGGACCTCACCCATCGTGACCGGATAATCCGGCACATCCACGTTGCCTGCGCGGCGCGCGTCCCGCCACTCGCACAGGAGCAGCACAATCCCGAGAAAGAAATTGCGCGCCTGGTCCTTCCAGAAGTCGTCGTGACCGCCCGCCGGATACAGTGCGTAGCCGATGGCGAGGATATCTCCAACGCGAAATACGCCGTCCGAGATCGCTGACAGCGGGTTGTACCGGTGCGTGCGACCGTCTTCGGCAAACGGGTTGAACAGGTACACTTCCTGACCGCATGCACGCCTGAACCCGGCGGTGATGTTGTAGTTCTCCTGCTTGATGTCGAGTACGACCACCGAGTCGGGGTAACTGAGCAGGTTCGGGATCACGATGCCCACGCCCTTGCCCGAGCGCGCCGGCGCCGCGAGCAGCACGAACTGCCGACCGGCAAAGCGCAGATAGCGTCCTCGCCACACACCGATGACGAGCGCCGGACCCGCGTTGCGTGTCATGGGTGTGCTCACAGCAACCCCGCTGCGCGAATTTCCGCCTCGCTCGCAAAGCGGGCGCTCCCGTACAGATGCCGTCGGCCGGAGGGCCCCCACAGAACGTACGCGGCAGCACCCGGCGCGCCATAAGCCAGCAGCAGTCCAAACAGGGCGGAACCGGCGATCCGGCGGCCTTCTTTCGGCAGGCCACCCGCGTACCAGGCCCGGGCTGCATCAAACCAGCCCCACATCCCCGCATGGAACGGATTCACGCGCAGGCTCGCGTACAGGAAAAACGAGGCGAGCCACATGGCAGCCGCAAGACCGGCGACAAATGCAGCCAGTGCCATCAGCGTGATCGCGCCGCGGCGGGCGTGCTGCGAGAGTTCGTACCTTCCCGCTGGCTGTCCGGCCGCCATCGTTGCAGCCGGTATCGTTGCAGCCGGTATCATCGCCGTTTTGGCAGACGCAGCCCCACCCTGCGCGACGGACTGCACGGCTGACTGTACAGCGGGCTTCGAAACTGACGCGTTCATCGGGATGCCTCCTTCCGGTCCCCGGGTTACCCGAGCGCGGCCCGGCATCTGCGCACCGGATCGAACCAGATTTCGTTCATCGCCCAGCGCTTTCCGGTCTGCGTGCCGGTCTCGTTGAACACCGGCTGTGCCTCCATGTGCGCCACCACATCGATCGTAAGAAACAGCAGGCGCTTGAGTGCCGCGTCGTCATACGCGGCCGCTTCGGGATGTTCCCTGGCCATCAACGCAAACCGCTCGATGGCAACCGCGGCACTGGACGCGTGATAGCTCGTGATCGAACCGGAATGCCCCGTCGTCAGCAGCTTGAGGAAGTCGTATGCCTCCGCTCCGCGTAGCTCGGCGAGCAGCACGCGGTCAGGACGCATGCGCATCGTGCTGGCGATCAGGTCCGCGGACGTCACGCGCGCCTGGCCGTGGCCACCCTTGCTGTAGACGAGATGCACACAGTTCTCGATGTGGCGGATGAACAGCTCCCGGACATCCTCGATGGTCACGATGCGCTCGCCCGCGGGAATGTGCTGGCACAGCGCCTTCATGAAGCTGGTCTTGCCCGATCCCGTGCTGCCGACGATCACGATGTTCATGCGACCGATGACCGCCAGCTGGAAGAAGCCCGCGAAGTCGCGCTCGTCGAGCCAGCGTACGAGATGCCGCTCCGGTGGTCGCAACGATCTGAGGGCGTCGTCATCGAGCCCCGCCGGACGAAGCCACGACGTGTCGTCAAACAGGCCCTCGGCCCGATAGCTGTCGAGCGTCTTCTCTTTTGACGAGGGCCGGCGGATCGTGACCGACACGGTGCGCGGCGGTACCACTGGCGGCACCACGATCTGGATGCGTGCATCGCCCGGCAGGAGTGCCGAGAGCACCGGGTGCTCGGCCGACACCGCCTGGCTGGTAAGCGTGGCGATTGCCACCGCAAACGACATCAGCCGCTCGAAGTCGAGATCGGGATAGTCGTGCGCACGCCAGCCGAGATGCGTCTCGGTCAGCACGCGCTGAGGCCGGTTGATCACCAGTTCGGTCACCTCCGCGTCGTCGAGCAGCGGCGCAAACGGGCGCATCAGTTCCCGCACCGACGCATCGTCGGGCAGACGCACGAGCGGCGCTTCGTCAAGCCGGTCTGGTGTGGATGCGTCCATGTTCATCGGAGCGCCTCCGGCTGCAACGCATAGACCGTGCTGAAATCCAGATCCCTGGCGACAATAATCGTGAATTCTGCACCCTGGCTCTGCGTGAGCGTCGGCGGGATGTTGATCGTGCTGTCGAGTACACGTGTAGCCATGTCGTTGCCCTGCTGCTGCGTGCTCTCGAAGACGACGGATCCATTGCTGTTTCCGCCGCGCGTCGCGAGATATCCGATTGCATCCCGGGTCATGCCGAGCAGCATCGCCGCACCAATCCGCTCACCCCAGTGGTTGTTCACGTACCCACCGACACCTATGCGTCCCAGCGCGTCGGCGGCTGGTGAGTCAATCTCGGCGGTCACGCCATGGGGCGTCCTGATCCTGGCTGAGAGGACAAATACACGGGTCTGTCCCGGCGACAGCCTGGAGCGGTATTCGCTGTTGATCTGCGAGCCACGCTCGATGAGCACCACCCGCCCGTCATCCGAATACACGTTCCGGGTGACCGTGCAGGTGGAGATACCGGCTTCGGTCGAATCGAAGGCGGTGTCACCCACACAGTCGATCTTCGCGCCCTGGGCGAGGATCAGGCTGCGATTGCCGAGGAGCCCCGCCGTGACCCGGGGTGTCAATGTGGGCGTCAGTGCCTGGCCCAGCGGACTGCCGGCCTGTCCGCGGTCAGCATTGGGTGTAGCCACGCTGCCCGATGCGAACGCCGGCGCAGGCGTACCGGCACCGCCCTGCGGCGCGCCTGCCATCGCGCCGTCCTGTGTCCCGGAACTGCCGGGGCCGCCCGTCGCCAGTAACGGCGCGTCGTAATAGCTGCGCACGGCTGGGACGCGCGCGGAATTCACCGGCGAACGCGTGGGCGCCGCGGCGGACGCGGGTGTGCCCTGGCCCACCGGTGCGCTCGCGGGGTGCGCAACCGATACGGGCATGCCGGCGGCCAACGCCGGCTCGTCGCCAAAGATCCTTCCCTGCACCGGCTGGTCAAGCGCGGCGTCGCGCCGCGCGCGGGCTGCTGCATCGTGCCGTGCCAGAAAACCGTGAACGGTCCAGACTGCACCGACGACGACAAGCGCCACGATCGCGAGCGGCGTCAGCCACCATGCGCGCGGACGCCCCCCGCCGTGTTGCCCCAGCTCCGGCATGTCGCGCCCGGGCAGCGCGCGGTCCGGACCCTCGGCATTGTCGGGATTGTCCGGAATCCGGTCGCGACCGGGGGGGCCGTCCGGTCCGATCAGGTTGCGCGGGGTATCGTCACTCATGGCCGTCGCTCCGCAGCACGCGCTTCACACCGTCGACCGTCGTACCATCCTTTGGTGGGACGCCGTCCATGTCGTATGCGTCGTTCCAGATGCCCACCACCTCGTCGGCCAGACGCAGCACGAAGCGCTGTGCAACTTCATGGATGACGATCACGTCGCCTTCCATATGCCGGTCCACCACGCTCTCGCTGCCATCTTCCGCCACCCGGAAGATCGCGGGAATGCGGCGGTTGTTGGGGATGCGCAGGTACGTGAATCGCCCGTCGTCCCACGCGGCAACCGGTGCAATGTCGTCCGAGCGCGGCATGACCTGCATCGAGTAGCGGGCATTGCGCACAACCGGCGGCTGTGCGAAGCGCTGCTGCACAAGTGCCCGGTCCGCATCGGTACGGGCTTTTTCCTGCATCCCGTCCGCATAGCTGAAGGTGACGCGGTACACCTGCCTGTCATTGCCGAACTTCGCCTTCAGGGGCAGCACCACGAGATCGAAGCTGTAGCTGCGCCGGTCGGTGCGGATTTCGAGGTTCGTATCGTGTGCCGCAAGCCGCGGCTTGAGCCACACGTCGTGGTCTCCGCGATTCGCCACGACCTGCCAGCCGTCGCGGTCTCCGGGGGCGACAAGCAGAATCTGTTCATGCGGATCAAGCGCGATATGGGTGGCAAAGCCGCGCTGTGCGTCGATGCGCACCACCTCATCGGCGCGGTACAGCACCTGGCGCACACGCGAATCGCGTGACCAGCCCGGCACGTCCCAGGCGTGTGCAGGCTGGGCCCCAAGCGACGCGAACATGGCCACAATCAGGAAGCGCGGATTCATCGGGCCCCTCCCGCTGCAGATGACGAGGCCGGTGGCGTGGGTGGTGTGTATTCGGGATCGCGGCTGTAGGCGCTCACCGTGAAGCCAAACGGGTTTTCGACGGCGGTGCTTTCCCGCGTGAACACCGGTGGCCGGTAGGTGTAGGCGAGCGTCACCACGAACCGCTGTGGCGGCTCGGCGTTGTCCTCGCCGTTTTTGCGCATGGTGCGTTCGATGTGCACCACCGCACGACCCGGCTCATCGTGAGGCAGCGTGGTCGACAGGATCCGGATGCGGCACTCCGTGCCCGGACCAAGCTGCCGGTCGAGCGCATCGGGGCCGCTGTAGATCTGGCGGTAATCCCGCGCGACCGTGTCCGCGCTCATGCCGAGCACCCGGTCGTAGTCCATCTGCAGCAGGCCCCAGTCGTAGCGCTCGCGGGCACGCACATAGACTTCAACCCAGTGCTTGTCCTGGATCTCGCCCGTATGCACGTGCTTCGCATCGAGCACATCGATCACCTGGGACTCGCCCGTCAGCCGGTCGACCTCGATGGGTAGCGGCACCACCCGGTAGAACGGCACCATCACCGCGAGCACCACTGCGCTGAGTGCGGCCACGCCCACTGCCGCGTAGGCCACGTGCCATGCCCGTCGCTCGGAACGCGCCTGCATATCCGTGAGCGAGGCCTCGATGTCCAGCACGCGCCGGTAGTCATGGCTCGCTTTCATGAGCGGGCCCCGTCCGTCGATGTCACCGGTGACACCAGTGGCACCGGAGGCACACGATTCACCGGCACGCGATGCGATCCGTCAGGCAATATCGGTTCAGGCGGGTTTCCGCTGCACGATTCAGCAAGCATGACCAGGCAGACAGCCAGCACGGTCACGGTCAGTTTCTTCATGCCGTGCTCCTTCAGTTACCGAACGTGGCCGGGACCATCTGGTCCTGCAACCGCGCCGTGTTGCCAGCCCGGCTCATCACGAGCTCGCCCTGCTGCCCGGCGATCAGCCGGTCCTCGGTATCCGAGAGCATCCTGAAAAGCTGCAGCTTCGTCATCTCGCTGCCCACCGCGGTGCTCTCCGACTGGATGCGTGCCTGCAGCTCGGCGACACCTTTGGGATCCTGCGTGACATCGATCTGCTGCATCAGGCGCTGGATCCGGTTCAGTTCCTGAAGCTCAGTCTGGTACGCCTGCATGCCGAACGCCTTGTCCTGGAAGGGCTTGTTCAGCGCCCGCTGGCAGACCCGCTGGTCGACCCCGCTCTGGTCCTCGCAGTTATAGAGCTCGCCTGCCGAGCGCAGCGCCTGCGCGCTACCGGTGAGGCCCGCATACCCGCCGTTCTGGATTGCCGTATAGGCGCTCATCCAGTTGGACGGCAGGGAATTCGCCAGCACCGGATTGCTGAGCAGCGCGCCGAATCCACGTGACCCGTTCATCGACTGGTAGAGCTGGATCTCCTGCTGCACTTCCTGTTCGAGTTGGACCAGCATCGAGACTGCCTGCGCGACGTTCTGCGCGTCGAAAACCGGAATGCCCTGCGCATGAACCGGCCCCACGAAGGCAACCAGGACCACCGCTGCGGCAACACGCACCAGTCCATATGGTTTGCTCATGACAATCGCCCTCCGCTCAGTCACCCTGGCCACCCAGATGTTCACGGGCCGCACGTTGATACGCCGGCACCTCACCATTGCCGCCCGGGGCGCCACCGGTGCTACCGCCGGCTCCACCACCGGAGCCGCCACGGTTGTCAATCGCACCGCCTGCGCGCCGCGCGCCATGCCCCCACTGCAGCGCGGACATGAAGCCTCTGACCACCTGGCGCGAAGCGAGACCGGCGACGAACGCGCCAAAGCCCGAAAGGGTCGCTCCACCGGCAAGTCCCGAGGCAACAGCGGGCAGTTGCCAGCCCACCATCGCGAGGAACACGCCGGTCACGAACAGACCCAGCGCCGAGGCGAGCGAAGCCACGCCACCGAGACTGCTCTGCGTACTGGCAAGAAGGCTGGCCGCATTCGCGCCAGGCGCCGATGCGGTCACACGGAACGTGTTGAGGTCGCTCGAAAACGCCGTCAACGCCATGCCCAGAAAGGCGGCGACCAGTATCTGGAGCAACGCATAGTTGGCGACTTTCGCGGTCCACGCCTCGAAAAAACGTGCGGTCGGGCCGAACGCGCCGCAGGCGATAAACGCCGGCCCGAGCCCAAGCACGAGATCAAGCAGCATCCTCGCCATCACCACCTCGAACGCGAGCACCATCAGGAAGATGGAACCGCCCAGCGCGGCCACGAGCCCGCACAGGAAGTCGCCCACGCCGGCCACGATGCCGCTCACACTGAAACCCTCGTGTGTCGCCTGGTCGAAGTAGGCGTCCATCACAAGATCGATCTGCTGGTCGTAGCAGTCGAGCGTCTGGTAGATGCCTGTCGCGCTCGCGCCCGTCACGCTGCTGCCGCTGACCGAACCACATCCGGGGTTGCCGGCTCCGGTATTTGCGGCCGCGCTCTGGATCGTCTGCGCGAGTCCCGCCGTGACATCATTGACGGCGGTGACCACCTGCGCCTGGTAGATCCCCGAACCGAGTGCGAGCGCGAGGATGATGGCCAGCTTCAGGCCACGCCACGCAAACGCGGGCACCGACTCATGCGCCTCACCCCGTACCACTGCGAGACCGTAGGCGAGAACCCAGATCGTGAGCGCCGTGGTGACCGCCGGCACGAGCGCACTGGCGAGCGCCGACGAGACATTCGTCACATAGGTGCTCATGCCGTTTTCCAGCGTACCGCCGACCGCGGTAAAGAGCCCGCTCATCGCACACCTTCCTTGCGCGGCGACAGACCGGAGGACACCTCCACGTCTGCGGCCCGACGCTTCGCAAGCTGCTCGTGAAAAACGGGGAGCCAGTCGTGCGGAACGTCACCGACTTCGGCGCGGATGGTGTCGAGCAGTTCGACGTTATCGGTCGTGCCCGACAGCACGTCGAGCACGTCGCCAAGACCGGCGAGATCCAGCCGCCCGATCGCCGAGCCGTGGCCCTGTTTAACGAGAAAGAGCCGGCTGTTTTCGCCGAGGTTGCGCACGATGTTGAACTCGGCTTCGCTCAGCTTGAAGCCGCGCACATAATCGTCATAGTCGGCGCGCGGGTTGGGCAGGAAGAAGAACGTCGCGGTCTGCTCGATGAGCGCGCGCGCAATATCGCTGCGCAGCACGTCCGCTGGTGACTGCGTATCGAAAATACCCAGTCCGTTCTGCTTGCGGATCGTCTTCTGCTTGTTGTTCGCGAAGTCCGTGAAGACAGGGTCACCAAGCCGCTTCCAGAATTCTGTCATCACATACACGAAGCGCCGCCCGTCGATGAGGCTCTCCGTCACGTGCAGCAGGTACATCGTCAGCGGTGTCGATACCTCGGGATCATCGAGCAGTTCGGTGTCGTCGAACCCGAAGAGACGTCCCCGGGTAAAGTCGAGACGATCGGAAGGATTGTCGAGCAGCCACCCGAGCCGCCCGCCCGCACACCATTTCGCGAGCCGCGCATGCAGGCTGTTCTCCCCGACATTGGGCAGCAACTGACGCACCACCGACAGGCGCCGCAGCGACTTCGCCATGCGGGCCACCTCACGCACGGCCCGCGAAATATCCATCTCGTCCTTCGCCGGCAACCGCGCGCCGTTATCGACCAGCTTGCGTACGAGCCGCTCCCAGAAGTCGATCACGAAGCCGTCAGGTTCGAGCTGGAACGGATTAAGCCCCGTTGGCTCCCCCCGGCGGAACACCGTATAGACGCCGCCCATCGCGCGGATCGCGATCTCGGTGCCGCGGTCCTTGTCGTAGAGCACCGCGGTAATGCCGAACTTCATCGCCATCGCGAGCAGCATCAACTCCAGCACGGTCTTGCCGGCACCCGCCTGGCCGATGATCTGGGTGTTCGCGAGCGCCTTCTCGTCGAGCGAGTCTTTCTTTTCCGGTGTCGCGTGGAAGTTCAGATAGAGCGGCTGGCCACTGGGCGTCTGGACGATCGTGATCGCCTCACCCCACGGATTGCCGTCGCGCTTGCCCGTTGCGAAGTTATGCAGGCTCGCCAGCGCGCAGAAGTTGCGCGAGGTCAGCTTCGCCTCGCGCGGGCGGTAGCGCCAGTTACCCGGCAGTTGCGCGAACCACGCGGCGTCCGCCACGAGGTCGACCCGCGCGGCCTGGAAGCCGGCGTCGGCCAGTTGCGTGCGAGCCTTCGCCACGTGCTTTGCCACGTCATGCGACGTCTCGCCCAGCACCGCGAGCGAATAGTGATATTCACCCAGCACGAAATCGCCGTTGATCAGCTCGTCGAGCGCCCGGTCCATCGCGGCCACCTGCGACACTGCTACGTCCTCGCCCGCCATGAGCTGGTTGCGCTGCCGCTCGAGCGCCTCCCTGGCGGAAGGCCGGTCGAGTATGGTGAAACTCTGCGTCTCGATATACTCGAAGTCCCCATACAGCATGCCGTTGAGCATGCCGGGCTCGGTTTCCTGAGGATAATCCTTCAGGTCCAGCAACGCGGCGTAGCGCGTCGCCGATGGCATGCGGATTTCGACTTTCTCGGTACGGAAGAACAGGCGCGAGGTCGGCAACGCCTCGCGGATCATGCCGGACGGTACCGGCACGGGCTCCCACACGGCATTGACCAGATAGCCCAGGAATTCCAGCGCTGCGGAAAAATGGCGCGCTCGCCGGGTGTATTGCATCTGTTTCGTATAGACCCCGAGCGCCACCGGGCCGTACGGTTTGAGGCCCGCTTCAACCTGTGCGGCGATTTCAGCCGTCACCTTGAGGGCCTCGTGCTGGTCGCGCCGGATGTCGTCCAGCGTGCGCCGGGCGGCCTGACTGAAGAGGCGCCCAAGTCGTGTCCGGTTCGGCCGGTAGACGACGCTCAGGTACAGCTCGTTGGCCATCATCCGGTAACCGGCAAAGCTCGCGTAATAGCGTGTCGCAAGTTCGTGGCAGAACCGGTTAGCATATGGCGTCGCGAAGTGATCCGTGACGCGCCGGCGCAGCCGGTGCGCCCACAGGCCCACGTGTCCGCCAGGCAGCCCCCGCACCAGCTGGTTGAATCCCTCATGGCGCACGAGGATGTCGGCCGGGTCGGCCGTCTCGAACGCGATACCGGCGATCTTCCAGACACACAGGTAGTCCCCCTCACGCGTGCGGATGACCTGATCGGTCACATGGGTCGAATACGGGACGAAGTCAGCGAGCACCACTTCCCGGTTCGCCACGGCCACGAACTTCGGATCGGCATGCATCTCACGCCCTCCTCTTCAGGCGCACCGGCACATAGGCGTGCGCCCCCCAGAGCCGGCGGTTGCGCTGCCGCAGACTCATGCGCAGACGCAGGGCCAGCTGCGCAAGCCGCTGGTCGTCGTTGCGCGTGATCACCCGCATCGCGACGAATACCGGGATCATCAGCAGGAGAATGCCCACGCCGAGCTCGGGACTCGCCAGCAGCGCCCAGATGGCCGGGACCAGCATGCCGCCTCCGACCATCAGGGCAGACACCAGCGGCACGCCCCAGAGCATCGCGGGGCGGGTGCAGCCCTTGAATACGGGATCCCTGAGCAGATTCATGGTTCGGCTCCGTCTCTCGGGGATCAGGAAGCCGGGATCAGCATCGAGGCGATCACCGTCGCGCAGCCGACGAAGAGACCGCCGATGAAAACACTTGCGATGTCGCCGAACCGGGCGTGCTGGAACATCATCTTGAAACCGGCCCAGATGATCGAGATCGAGCACACCACGCCACCCACGCCGAGCAGCGTCGTCTGGATCGTGGTCAACAGCGTGTTGACCTGGGAGAGCTGTGCGTAGGCCGGGGAGACCAGCGCCGCCGCGAAGACGGCACCGGCAAGAAGCTTTCCCGTCCAGCGGGCGAAGTCCCGGATCCTGAAGATGCGTTTTCCAGATTGATTTCCAATCAGGATGACTAAATTCATGACAGACTCCTGAACACCGATAACCAGATCCTTGCCTTCACCTGCGATTCAGAACACCACCGCGCTGCTGTCCGCAGGTTCGTCCTGCGGGTGTCCCGGTGGACTGCCCCGGGGCGTGTGCGGCACCTGTGTACCCGGACCGCCCGCAGACGCCGGTTGCGCTGTAAGCTGGCGCGGCACCCGATCCGGAAAACTGCCGCGACCCAGCGGGATAACCGGGATCGCCGGGATCGGGTTCACCACCGGGTCAATCGCCGGTACGGCCGGGACCGGATGCACGGACCCACGATCAACCACGTTCTGGACCACGCGCTGCACATATCCCGTCCCGTATCCCGTCGCGAAGTCGCCACTCGCGTAACAGGACAGGCTCGCCCGCAGTGCGTCCTGAACGTCGGGGCGAGACTTGCGCGCCTGCGCGTAACAGTCCTGCAGGATTGCCGCACCGGCAGCCAGGTTGAGGCAGGGATCAAACGCGTTGCGCACGCTCATGCCAGCCCGCGACCAGTTCGTCCGGTTCACCTGTGCAAGGCCCACGCTGTAATCCCATCCGCCCGCGTCGAGTGCCCGCACGGTGGCCTGCGCTTCCTCGAGGCTGGCTGGCTGGCGCAGCAGCCGGCCATGCACCACGCCGACGGCGTAGGGGTTGAACGAGGACTCGGTGCGCACAATCGCCGCCATCGTTGCCAATGAAACCTCGGGCGCGCACTGCTGCGCGAGCGTCATGAAATCGAGCGCCATCATCAGCCTCCGCCTCCCGCATCGTCCTCCCCGTCCTCCCCGCCCTCTTCGCGTTGCATGCGCTCCAGAAACAGGGGCGCGGACTGCGTCGGGTCGTAAGATGCCCCGGTACTTCCGGCACCGTAGAATCCGGTGATCGTCCAGTCCTCGCCACCCGCGTCCCGCCAGGCCCGCGTATAAGCCTGGCCGTTGATGTCGGTGTTAATCGCGCCACGCGCCCCACAGGGCCGCTCGCGCTCCTCCGGCCCACGCCGGTCAAGCAGATCCTCGCGGCAATACGCAGCACGGGCGAAGGTGTTCGACGCGGAGGTACCCTGCGAGCCGCCCGCACCGAAGTCGCACGTCGGGAACGGATCGCCATGCCGCAACGCGCGCCAGAGTTTCTCGATTGGTGGCACGCATGGAGCGTACTGTTCCGGGTCGCCAGGATTGGACAGGCAGAGGATCACCTGGCAGCCCCAGTCGTCGGCATGGGTGAGGCCGGGGGTGATCACCGAGGTGCCGATGAAACAGGCAAGTCCCAGAGACAGGCAGCGCATGAGGCGTGGCGCCCATGAACGGATCGACGCGTTACACATGGACCGTCTCCGCTGGAGCGGGATTGACGGCAGGTTCGCCCCTGTTCCGGCGCCCGGCCCTCGCGCCGCGACGCAGTCCAGTCGGAGCGCGATCGCATCGAGGCAGTGGCGCATCATCCGCCACGCGGGGCGTGCTGCCGCGTCCCTCCAGGCGATATCGAGCACCGGCACCCCGGCGGCCTGTGCCTGGGCAATCGCATCCAGGCGGGGCATCTGAAGAAAACCATCGGGGTCTCGCGGATCCGGTATCAGCCACGCACCCATCTGTGTCTGAAGCGCCCGTGCCTGCACCCGCTGGAGCGGCGTATCTTCCACCATGTTCGGCAACAGCCCGAAAAAGCGCAGCGCGGGGTTGAGCCTCGCGCGAACATTGCGTACGCCGTGCGGACCGTTGATCAGATCGTCTGCGCTGTCGAGTGCCTCGCTTGACAGCACGATCGGGCTCAACATCGCATCCGCGTTTGCCTCCGCACACACCGCGCGCGGGTCGGGCAACGGGGGACAGTCGATCAGGCAGACGTCCACGAAGGGCGCCACCACGCGCAGCAGGTGTCGCATGTTCGCGTAGTAGCGTGCGCTGCTCTCGCCCGCCTCCGACGGCAGCCCGTGGACTGCGCCCCCCGGCAATACCTGGATGCGAGGCGCGCGCGCCCTGCCTGTCTGCGCGTGCGGCTTTGCGGGCACATGCCGGCCGCCAGGTAGCACCGCCCGGTCGGTGCGGGTGAGCGACGCCGTGCTGCAGGCAGACTCCGCCAGATCGAGCACCCGTATCCTGGCTCCACGTACCCGGCGCAGATAATGCGCAAACTGGCACAGCAGTGCGCTCCTGCCGGTACCGCCTTTTTCCGCTGCAATCAGAAGTGTCTTCATGGTCCGTCACTCCCATCGACAGGCCGGTCGAAACACCAGAAAGTCACGGGCGACGGAAAAAAGAACCCGCGACGCCAGAGCGGCTGACCGCGGGCTCAACGGGGGATCGTTCCGTCCGGGCCAGAAAACAGAAAAGCCTGCGGATGCAGGCCTCGGAATGTCTTGCGGCACACCACGTCGACATCATCGCAGTGACTTCGGTACTTCGGGGCCGCTAACGCGTACTCGGTCGTGCTTCGCACGTTGACCGGATCAGGTTGTTGGCTTCAATCTAGGTCAGCAGAAGATGCCATGCAAGCGGCCGGAGACACCCCTGCGCTTCTTCATTTACCCACGTGTTCCCGCCCGTTCCGTCGTGTTCCCAAAAGAATTTTTGCGCGCGGGCGCGTCAACGCCGATGTTAGTACCGGGCGACGACACCCACCACAGAAACGCCGGCCGGCCGGGCAATCACGGTTCGCGAGGGGGCTCGCACGCATCATTGATCTCCGGCGGGAGGCAGCCCGCTGGTGTCAATTTCCTGGTTTACCGGCGGCAAGCGCCTGGCCCAGTGCCGAGCGCGCCGCCGCGAGTTCCAGGTCGAAGCGTTGCGCCGGCCACCGGGGTATGCGCAGTCGCCGGCAGACGACCTCGCGCCCCGCCTGCCAGAGATAGACCATCCTCAGCATTTCCCGATGCCGTGGATGCAGCGTCAGCCAGGCGTTCGTCACGCGCGCCGCATCGACCGGGTCATACGCACCGCGCGACGCGTTTCCCCAGTTCTCGAGGCGACGGGCGAATGGCGCCGCAGCAAGGTCGCGGCTCATGACCCCGGTGCCGTGTTGTCCTGGCGTTCCGGCGAGCCCGCCCGGTAGCGCGCGGGATTCGCGAGAAACTGCTCGATGTCTGCGGTGCGCCACCCAACCATCCGGCCGCCTAGCGGTATCGCCGGTGGAAACGTGCCGTCCTGCATGCGACGGTAGATCGTCGAACGTGACAGCCCCGTCTTCGCCTCGACCTGCCGGCGACGCAGGATCACGACCGGTTCGTTTTGTTTGCTGGACATGGCCTGGCCCCAGAATGACGCCGGCTCGAGACGGCCGGCACACAGGGGCATTCAAGCAGCGGTTGCGCCCGTCAGCCAAACCCGTCTTATCGACGGGCTCTCCCGACGGGCCGGCGGGTCGGGTTTCGCGGCAGGCGCACCGCAGAACAGCAACCCGACAATAGTGATCAAGAAGTCCAGGATCGAACCCAGTGAAGGGAGAATCGCCATGATCAGTGCCGACCCTGGTCAACAGCCTGAAATCTGTATTGCGCAGCTTGCCGGGTCCGGGCGTTACGGCTCGAAAATACGGCTCGAAAAGCGGTGTGCTTCGCGAAGGCGTGTGGCTCACCCTGGACCGTAAAACGCCGCTCGCCACACTCGACGCCTCGATCTTCCGCAGTGTTGAAGACACAGACAACGGCCGGACGAAGCCGGCCGGAGAAGTTTTCGACTGACTGGAAGGGAAATACCGGCCGCTCGCGAAGCGCTCGAAGTGAGCGTCGTCCTGACGGGGGAAACTGAACATGACCTTGAGCCGATCGGCAACTACATCGCACTGGACTGCGCACTGCGCACTGAGCTTCGTGCGCGAGCGCCGCGAGCGCTGCACGGGTCTTGCGAAACTCCCATTCGCGTTTCCGCTCATACCCCGGCATGAACACCTGGGGGCGCGACATCGGGTGTATGGCAATTGCCAGATTTTCTACCGTGTCGCCGGGGCAGAGCAGTGCATCGCCGTGCACCACGTGATTCATGGCGCGCGCAACTTCGCCGAGATGCCGTTTCCGTAACGGCCCATTGTCTCGTCCCACTCCCGCGACCAGGACGACACCACGAGAGGCTCAAGGCCGCGCGTGCTAGAACTTCATCCTGATGCCGGCGCCCACGCTGTTACCTGACGACACGCTGGACATCGTGTCATAACGCCATGCCGCGTACACGTCCGTGCGCGTCGAAAGCGGATAGTCATAGCCGAGCGCCACCGTCGACCAGTGCATGTCGCTGCCTTCTGCCGGACGCCGGCGCGTGCCGGCCCATGACAGCAGCACGCTGCCGGTCCCGACCTGGGCACTCGCGCCCACCTGCACGGTGTCGTCGGTCACCTCGCTGTTGTTATCCACCCGCTCGTACTGGAAATAAAGCTTCACGGCATGAATCCGGTATGCGCCGCCAACGAGCCATGCGGTCTGCTCCGTCGCGCCGTTGAGAAACAGCGAAGCCGTATGCAGGCTCTGGACTGCGGCCGTCGCGGAGAACGGTCCGGCAAAATACAGCGCGTTTGCACTGTAGTTGGCCTGTCCCGCATGACCCGCGACACCTGCGTTACTGTAGAGCAGCGCTCCCGAGAGGCCGCCGACCTCCGGCGTCTGGTACACGATCGAGTCATCGATTGCCGTGTCGCTTTGGACCGACGCAGCGCCCATCGCGGAGCCCAGGAAAGTGTGGACCACGATGGGCGAGAACACGAACGAATTGCCAAACGGATTGAACAGCAACGTGGACACGAACAGCAGCGAATCATTGCGCCCGAGCGTCAGTTGACCAAAATACCCGCTTAAGCCCACGAACGCTCTGCGCCCGAAGAACGACTGTCCATCGAAGGAACCGGTCTGGCCACCGTTGATCCGGTAAAAGCTTTCGAGTGTGAATAACGCCTTCACGCCGTCGCCGAGATCCTCGCTCCCCGACATACCCCAGTATGATGTCGTCAGTCCTCCTGAGCGGACCTGCCACGCGTTACCTGCCGCGCCGGGCGTGCGCACCATCCCCGCGAATGCATCGGCAAGCCCGTAGAGGGACACTGACGACTGCGCCTGCACTGCGCCGGCCGTCACGCACAAGGCCAGCACCACTCCCCCCTTGCCCCATCTTCCCCGTAAGTCGCTGCGCATGTTTGTCTCCTTCATCGTTTGTGAGTGTCCTGTTGTGTTTCGCCTTTCCTGCCAGCACGGTTCGCCGGCCGAGCCTCAGCCGTGCGTGACCCGGGCCAGGGGCCTGCCGCGTTCAGCGAGCGCGATGGCAACCAGCACCTCGTCCGGACCGGGCGAATCCGGGACCGACAGCGAAACCGTGTCCAGATGGTCGAAGCTCCACATGTCGGCGATCCCGTGCAAGGGAATGTCGAGACAGGCGCCCGCCGCGCCGCGTTTTGTCACCGACGGCATGATCGTGGTCGCACCGGGCAGGCACTCACGCACCGCCTTGCCCAGGCGCGGATGAAGCAGTGCCGCGCCGCATTCCAGCGGCACGCCGGTGCCCACAAGCGCCCCCTTGCCGTAGCCCTGGATGTCGGTTGGCGCACAACCCAGGACCCGCAGTGCGCGTCCGGTGAGCAGGGCTCCGAGCGCGGCTCCGGTTGCGTAAAGCGCGTCCAGTTCGCGGTCCACGCCCACGACTGCAATCTTCAGCACGGCCGCAGCGACAACCTGGCGGTGCGGCGGCACAACCGGCACACCGAGTTCCGCGCATCGCTCGACCAGGTGAACGACTACCCTCGTTACCTGTGCGCTCATGGCTTCGTCTCCATCCCGTCTGCCGTACGCTCCAGCGTTGCCCGCGGTATCGGAAACGCCCCCCTCGCTGACTCGTACGCCTGCGCCGCGCGCAGGACCAGCGCATCGCTGCCATGGCACCCGATGATCTGCACACCGGTTGGCAATCCTCCGGCCAGGCCACAGGGCACGCTCGCCGCAGGCAGCCCGGTCTGGTTACACCACGCAGTCAGGACAGGTGCCGCACGCAGACTGGCAGGCAGGCCCGGTACGGGCGGCGGACCGCAGTGGAACGTCGGCGTGAGCAGCAGGTCGTAGCGCTGGAAGAACGTCGCCATCGCCGCGGTCAGCGCGTGACGTGCAAGCAATGCGTCGGCGAACGTTGCGGTATCCACCTGTTCGCCCGCATCGGCAAGCGCCTTCAGCTCGGGATCGAGCCGTGTCCGGTCTGCCGCCGCCATATGACGGACGCGCTGTGCGAAGAACACTGACCACTGGATCGAATGCATACGGCCATCGCCGTAATAGCCCGCGAGCGGCGGCACATCGCTTTCGACCACGCGCGCGCCAAGTGCCTCCAGGGTGCTGGCCGCCTGCCTGACACACGCTTCGATAGCGGGTTCCACATGCACGCCGGCCGGCACGGCGCAGTACGCAATGCGAAGACCGGCGACGCCATCGTCGAGCCCCGCGCAGTAACCCGGGCGACCGGCAGCGCCTGAATGCCGGTCGACATCGTCATGCGTCATCACGCCGAGCATGAGCGCGGCATCGCGCACGTTGCGCGCGATCGGCCCGAGCGTGGAGAGCGCCGTCCAGGATGCTGCTGCACCGGCTGGCACCAGCCCGAAAGAGGGTTTGAAGCCGACCACACCGCTCCAGCACGCGGGAATGCGGATCGATCCTCCACCGTCCGTCGCAAGCGATAACGGTCCCATCCCCAGCGCGACCGCCACCGCGGACCCGCCACTGCTGCCACCCGCCGAGAGCCGTGTGTCCCACGGATTGCGGGTGGCGCCCGTCAGTGGACAGTCGGTGACGATCTTGTTACCGAACTCGGAGGTCGTCGTCTTGCCAAACAGGATCGCGCCTGACTCGCGTAGCCGCGCGACAGCCGGCGCATCCGCGTTCTCGCGTTGCGGCGACGACGTCCATGAACCGTGCCGCGTCGGCAGGCCCGCAACCGCGACGAGATCCTTGACCGAAACCGGCACGCCATCGAGCAGACCGCATGGCGTCCCCCGCCTCCAGCGGCGCTCCGACTCGTGCGCGGCCAGTAACGCCCCCTCCTCGTCGAGTCCACAGAGCCCGTTGACGACCGGGTCGAGTTTCGTGACCCAGTCAAGTACCGCGCACATCACCTCGACCGGAGACAGCGTGTGCTGCCGGAAATGTGCAATGAGTTGACTGGCATCCAGCATGGCCACGCCATCCATTTTGCATTCCTTATTAAATAATCAGGATGAAATTCCAGAAGACAGGGGTACTTCGCCTACCCTTCGCAGACCGGCGCGACCGGACCCGTCGACTCGAGAATCGAGAAGCTGTTGTCGGCAAGCGCCTGACCAATCCGCGTCTGACAAAGCACGTGACCGCCATCCGGGCTCACGCCTGTCCTGCCACGTGGGAGCGCGACTGAAACGCCCGGCAATGCAGCCTTGACGCGAACGGCGTCGACACTGCCCGCCGCGCGAACCGCCTGCGCGAAAAGGCGGATGCCCGCATACGTGTTCTCCCCGTGCGGCAGGACCACCGCATAGCGGCCCAGGCGCGGATCGCGCGCATCCGCGTAGTGCGCCGTATAACGGGCGAGGAAATCGCGGTTTTCAGCGTTATCGATGCTCATGAAGTACGACGACACCCCGATCGTGCCCGTCGAGGCACCGGTGGTCGCAATCGACAGCGACTCGTGCGCGATATCCGACACGAGTTGCGGCTTCATCGCGAATGACCGGTACTGCTTGACGAAGGTGACCGGGTCGTCTCCGATGCTGTGCCACACGACCTGCGGGTTCAGGCTGGCGACACGCTGCAGCACCGCGCCGTAGTCGCGCGTGCCGAACGGTAACCAGTAGACCTCGAGAAACCGTCCGCCGTGGCGGGCCACAGCCGTCTGCAGTTGCGGCACCAGCACCTTGCGGTTGCTGCCGATGTCGGAGACGACCGCACAGACGGTACGTCCTCCGTCACGCATGAGCCACGCGACCAGCGGCTCGATTCGCTGGCTCGCGGCCAGCCCTGTCGTGAGAAGCTGCGAATCGCACCGCCCCTCGTCGAAGTTCGGATAGACGACCAGCTTCCCGGCCGCCCTTGCAGCCTGCAGGGCGGCTTCACGTTCGGATGGCAGGACCATGCCCGTGATCATCGCGACCTCGTCGCGCATGAACAGCTGCCGTGCCTTCTGGAGCGTGACCGCCGTCGACATCTGTGTATCCTCAACGCTCAGCTGCACCGCTCGCCCGAGCACTCCCCCCGCGGCATTGATCTCGTCGATGGCCAGCGCCGCGCAGTTCCGGTTCGTCTGGCCCACCCGTGTCAGGGGGCCGCTCAGTGGCGCGAGCAGGCCGATCTTCAGCGGCGCGGCGGCGCGTGCGAGCGGCGAGACCACGGATGCGGCAAGCGTGCTGGCCGCGCCAAGCAGCAGTGTTCGGGAGAAGTCACGACGGTTCATGCGGGTTCTCACTGAAGTTTTTCAACATGGGGGCCGGCGCACTGTCTGTCGCCGGAGAGAGATGGCGCGCGAGCGGATGGGCGCCAGACGTGCCGTTTTGCACTTCGACCGCGCCCGCGTGGACAATCCGGCCGTTCTTGAGCACGATGCAGCGCTGCGCGCTTTGCAGGACCAGATCGAGGTTCTGCTCGACGAGGAGCACCGCGAGCCGCGAGCGGCGGCACAGCTCGGGGATGACCTCACCGATCCGCTCCACCAGATTGGGCTGTACCCCGTCAGAGGGTTCATCGAGCAGGAGCAGCCGTGGCCGGCCGCACAAAGCGCGCGCGATCGCGAGAACCTGCTGCTCGCCGCCCGAGAGCGTGCCGCCCTGCTGCGTGAGGCGTGACCTGAGCACCGGAAAGTAGTCGAACACCTCGTCGGGAATGTCCGCGCCGCCCGCGGCCTGCGCGCCCATCATCAGGTTCTCGCGCACAGTGAGCTTCGGAAAGATCCAGCGCCCCTGAGGCACAAGGCCGATGCCCCGCCGTGCAATCTCGTGCGTGCGCAGGCCCGTCACCGGCTCGCCGAGAAAGCGCACGTCACCACTCACGCGTGGCAGCAACCCCATGATGGCCTTCACCAGCGTGGTCTTGCCGGCGCCATTGCACCCGAGCACGCCCACCACCTCATTGGGCAGCACGTCGAGCGCGAGCTGGCGGATCACGTCGACGTCAGCATATCCGGCGGACAGGTTCTCAATGTGCAGCATGCTTCGCCCCCCGCCCCAGATAGATACGGCGGATCTCCTCGTCGCCTGCGATCTCGGCGTACGATCCCTGTCGAACCACCTGCCCCCGGTGCATGACCCAGGTTTCACATTCGAGGGACTGCACAAAGCCGAGATCGTGCTCGATGGCGAGAACCGCACAGCGCTCGCGCAGCCTGAGGATGAGCCGCACCAGCCGCTGCGCATCGTTCGCCGACAGTCCGGCTGCGGGCTCGTCGAGCAGCAGCAGCGCGGGCTGGCACATCATCGCCATACCGATTTCCAGCCACTGGCGCTCGCCGTGCGGCAAATGCCCGGCGAGTTCGCCAGCCTGCCCCGACAGCCCGACCTCTTCCAGCACCGCATCAGGATCGGGCACGGGCGACACGCGGCAGGCCGCGACGCCGAGCCCCGCTACGACCAGGTTGTCGCGCACGCTCATCGTGAGAAAAGTGTTGGTCCCCTGGAACTTGCGCACCACGCCGCGCCTGCAGAACTCGTGCATCGGCCGCGCTGTCACCCGCTCGCCGTCGAGATACAGCTCACCTGCGCCCGGTATGATTGCGCCCGAGAGCAGGCCGGCCAGCGTGCTCTTGCCCGCGCCATTGGGGCCGATCACGCACAGCAGGTCACGCGGTCCGATTGCGATGTCGACGCCCGCCACGGCGTTGATTCCTCCGAACGCCCGCGACAATCCTGTGCCCTGCATGAGGTACCCGGCCATCACCGTTCCCCCTGAGCGCGTCCAGCGCGGTGGAACGGTGACCTGCCCCGGTGCGGACGACAGATACGGTGTGCGACCGCCAGGGCGCCGCGAACACGAAGGCCATCCGGCATGAAGAGCACGCAGCCGAGGAACAGGGTGCCGAGAATCAGTGGCCAGCCGTCGGTGCTGTAGCTGGAGACCGTCTGCTTCAGGAGCGTCAGCACAACGGCGGCGATGACAGGGCCGCCGGTCGTCCCTCTGCCGCCGATGGCGACCCAGAGAATGACCTCAGTCGCGAGCAGCGGCGAGAATACGTCAGGGGCGACCACGCCCGAGCATGCGGCCATCAGGCAACCGGCAATGGCAGCAATCATGGCCGACACGACAAAGACCAGCAGCAGGTGAAACGAGGTGTGATAGCCGCATGCCCTTGCCCGCCACTCGTTGGTCGCAATTGCGGTCAGCACCCTGCCGTACCGGCTGCGGCACACGAGCCACATCAGGCCGGTCGCAGCGAGGAGAACACCGGCCACGGCGTACCAGGACGCCCGGGGGCCGCTCAGGTCGAATCCGTGACCGGCGACAGTCGCCGACAAGCCCGGGATGGCGAGAAGGCCCGTGTCACCGCCCGTCACCGACTGCCAGCTCGTGGCCAGTTGCTGGACGACGATCAGCACGGCCATGCTGATGATGGCGAAAAAGTGCAACCGGACGCCTGCGAAGAGCAGGAAGTAACCCACCACCGCGGCCACCGCAGCGGCGCAGAGCATCCCCACAACCAGCCCCGTCAGTGGCGTCTGTCCGAACTGCACGGTCGCCACGGCGAACCCGTAGGCACCCAGACCAAAGAAGGTGGTGTGTCCCAGCGTCAGTACGCCCGCGCGCCCCCACAGAAAGTCATAGCTCAACCCGAGGAGGCCCATGATCAGCGCGTCACGGATGGTCGAGAGCAGGTAGGGACCGCTCCACAACGGCAGGGTTGCGAAGAGCACCAATGCCGTCCCCCACATTGCGACAGGCGCAATGTCTTTTGACCGGAAGGGCGGCTGCGCCAGCCACAGTCGCACCGGGCCCGCGTATCGTCGAGACATGTGTTTATCCTTTACCAAGAAGCTGATGGGCAGTACTGAAGCCGGGAATCAGGCCCTGCGGTCTGAACCGGATCACGACGATGGAGAGGATCAGCACGACAGCCGACGCGAGCGACGGATCGACCCGATAGCTCAGCAGCGTCTCGGCGGTGCCGATGAACACGCTGCCGAGAATGCTTCCCGTAATCGAGCCGATGCCCCCGAGCACGATCACGAAGAACGCCTTGGCGAGATAGGCGACACCGAGGTGCGATTCCACCGAGACCATTGGCGCGACGAGTACGCCAGCGAGCGAGGCGAGCCCCGCGCCCCCGCAGAACGCAATCCGGTTCAGACGCCGGGTATCGATGCCGACGGCCTCGGCCATCGCCGGGTGCTGGATTACCGCGCGCAACTTCGTGCCGAAGCGCGTACGGGCAAAAAGCAGCCAGCACCCCGCCGTCACTGTCAGCGCCACACCGATCACAAAAATCCGGTACGCCGGATAGCTGCCGCCTGGCACGCGAATCGCGCCACCGAAAGGCGCATACACAAGCATCGGCTGTGTACCGAAAACGAGTTCCAGCGCCTTTTGCAGAATAAGGCTGACCGCGTAGGTCGCAAGCAGCGTGTCCAGCGGCCGGTCATAGAGCAGCCGGATGACGAAGCGTTCCAGGCACCATCCGAGCAACGCCCCGACTGCCGGCGCCGCCAGCAACGCGATCCAGAACGCCTGCCTCCCTGCGACCGCCTGTGCGGCTGCAAGCGTATACGCGCCGATCGTGACCCATTCGGCGTGCGCCAGGTTCACGATGTCCATCATGCCGAATACGATGGCCAGGCCAAGCGCGATCATCGCGAGGATAGAGACGTAGCTCGCAATATTAAGGATTACTATCATTACTTCCTCACAAATCAGGTAACGCCCGGAAGCTGCGGAGCGCCAACTGGCACCACTCCTGCCACTTGCGGTACACGCGGCATGCGTGACTCGCTCCGTCTAACCGACAATTTAAATTACACAATATATTGTGAATTTTAGGTCGAACAAAACAAATACACAATATATTGTGAATTTCTGAGCGTACGCTCCCCGATACTCGATCCGCCCAGCTAAATCGAGTTCGCATGACTAAGGAAGCACTGCTCGAGGCACTCGGGAAAGAGATCCGCGCACGCCGCAAACTGAAGAAACTGACTCAAGCGGGTCTCGCTCTGCGTGCCAACGTTCACCCAAATACCGTTTCACTTATCGAGCGAGCCGAAACGGTTGCTGGTGTCGACGCGTTGTTCGACATCTCCAACGCGCTTGGCACCACCCTGTCACAACTGATCAAGGCTGCCGAGGATCGCGCCGGCCTTCGCTAGTTCATTGCTCAAGGGCTGCTGCCCGTCAATGCACGAACCGGTACTCCCGGTATTGCGCATCTACGCCTTCCGAAGACCACTGCTGCCACCCCGGCGTATCCCGTGATCGCCCGCGACAGATGCTGCTCGCCGCCGACAAAATCCGGTCACGACAAAAATACAACCTGCCATTTCATGGGCATCCGTCTCGCACCCTCAATTTATAATCATAAAATTACGTTCGCAAAATTTGCATGTCAACGTCATTCTGTATCTCGTTTACCCCTACATTTCCCTCGCATAATCTCCCTTGACACAATTTCAGACCACGCATATGGTCTATTTGTGATGATTAATTGGGAGGGGACATGGGCAGAGAATTTTGCGAGCTAACCGCGCGGGAACTGCACGCGCTGTATGAGGCCGGAACGGCCTCGCCGGTCGAGGTCATGGAAGCCGTACTCCACCGCGTTACGCAGCTCGACCCGGCCGTGAATGCCTTCTGCCAGATTGCTGCGGATTCACTCGATATGGCCCGCGCGTCCGAAACACGATGGCAGCACAACAGTGCGCTCGGCCCCCTGGACGGTGTGCCCATCAGCATCAAGGACAATGTTGCCGTGTCAGGCCTTGCCACGCGATACGGCTCGCGCGTCACTGACGACCAGCCAGCGCCGCACGACAGCCCGTGCGTGGCGAGGCTTCGCGAGTCGGGGGCGATCTGCTTTGCCAAGACGACCCTGCCCGATTTCGCCCACAAGATCGTCACCGACAGCCCGCTCACAGGCGTCACGCGCAATCCGTGGAATCCGGAATGCACGCCTGGTGGCAGCAGTGGCGGCGCCGCGGCCGCAGTCTCGCTTGGCATGGCGCCCGTTGCAATCGGCACAGACGGCGGCGGTTCCATCCGGATCCCTGCTGCCTTCACCGGCACATTCGGCTTCAAGCCCAGCTTCGGTCGGGTCCCGCACGCTCCGCGCGGCCCGTTCGGACTGTTGAGCCACGTTGGTCCCATGACACGCTGCGTGGCAGATGCCGCCCGTATCCTGACCGTGATCAGCCGCCCGGACAGCCGCGACTGGTACGCGTTGCCGTTTGAAGCCAGCGACTACGAGCTCGGCCTCAAATGCCAGCCCGCCCGTGGCGGCATCCGTGTTGCCTGCAGCCCCACGCTGGGCCTTTCTGTCACACCCCAGGCCGACGTACGCGACGCTGTCATGCGGGCGGCCGGCGCACTCGGCGAGCTCGGCGCGCGGGTCCAGTCCGAGGATCCCCCGGGAGTTGAGCGCTGCAACCTGGTCCACGCAACCCTCTGGCCCGCGTGCTGCCGCCAGCTCACCGAGGACATGGCGGACGGTGGCGCCGCGCTCGATCCCTCGTTGCGGGCCTACGCCGACGCAGGCGCCGGGATATCGCGCCACGCGCTACTTGGCGCGCTGATTGAACGGGGCGACCTGGGCGCCGCAGTCAACGCCTTTTTTGAACGATACGATCTTGTGATATGCCCGGTCTACCCGCGTGTGGCCATGCGGCTCGCAGAAATCCCAGCCGGCGAAGAACTCTTCCCGTATTTCACCGCATGGTGTAACCAGCTCGGACTTCCCGCAGCAAGCCTCTACGCCGGCACGACTTCGGAGGGGCTGCCCATCGGCGTACAGATCGTCGGAGGCCGTCATGCGGATGCACTCGTTCTGTGGGCGAGCCACATACTCGAACTCGCGTTCGGGCGCGCCCCGCTGACCGAAATGACACGCACGCTTTCATCCTCGCTGGCGGGCCGCGCCACGCCCTGAGACCTGCGCCTGCGGCGATTGGCCGGATCTGCGGATCCGGGTACCGCATCAGGGCGTTCTCTTTTTGCCCACGTGCAGGCCCAGATCAGAGTCCAGCACCAGCTTTTGCTTCAGTGCCGCATGCACCTTGCGTAACTGCCCCTCCGCCTCTTCCATGTGCGCCGCCATGAGCTGTTCGACCGCCGCGCTGTCGCGCCGCCTCGCGGCATCCAGAACTGCACGGTGAGCGGCCACGGTCTGCCGACCGAACGCCTGATAGTCCTTCTGCGTGACGTTGCCGGCCACGATCACCAGACTGTGAAGCATCTGGTTGATGATCTGGCACACGCAGCGAAGGAATGCGTTGGGATTGGCCGCCGCCAGCACATCATGAAAGTGGATGTCCTCGTGGCGCTGGTCAAGCGCATGCGCCTGGCTTGCGACAAACGGCTCGCACACGTCAACACTACGTTCCAGCGCCTCGAGATCCGCGTCGCTCAGATGCTCCACCGCCCCCGCAGCGAGGAGCGGTTCAAGCACCCGGCGCACGGCGTAGATGTCCTCGAGACTGATGCGCTCGAAGAACAGATAGTTCTGCAGTGCCTGGAACGCGCGCGCGAGCGGCACGCGCGTGATCGTCGCGCCCCCGTCCGGTCCCGTGCTCAGGCTCACAAGACCCTGCACCTCCAGCGCCTTGAGGGCCTCGCGCATCGAGCCCCGGCTGACCTTGAACAGCTCCTGAAGCTCGGCTTCCTTGCTCAACCGTACGCCGGGACGCACCTTGCCATCGGTAATCCAGCTCTTGATGAACTCGGCCACCTGATCCCCCCGCTTGGTCGTGCGGGGTCCCCGGTTGTCCGGCTGCAGCAACGGCTTTTTTCCTGTCGTCTGTTTTCGCCCTGCCATACGTCACACCCGTAGTTGGCCATTCGTTGTCGGATACACACGCCATTATCAGTCATTCACAGGCCGCGTCACCGCAGTGATATTCACCGGACGCTGGCCGGCACCCTCCCAATGTTCGGGGGTGGCGACGCCACGTCCGACGACCTAACCTCAAGACGAAACGGCACGCGCGCCGCAGCCCGGCGATTGCAATCGCGTGCCGCACCCTGGCGCACGTGCGCCGCTTTCTGGGGGAGCCCGGCATGACGCGACCTGCACACACGTCGCAACATACTCATGCGATTGAGCACATCAGTGCCGCTCTCGCAGATCGCGGACTCGATCTCGAACAGCTCGCGAAGAACATGCGCGCCCGCAGTCGCGACGCGGACACGACTGGCCAGATATCCGGTCCACCCTGGCGTCCGGATGACGTGCAGGCACTGAACATGAATCTCTTGCCAACCCGGCATGGCGGCTGTCCGGCCCTGCAGCCCCTCGTCGCGCAAGCCACGTTGATGGCGTATCTCGGGGAGGCGGACGCAAGCCTCGCGCTTGCATTACCCGGTCCGGGCCTCGCGATGCCGCCCATCGTCGCACTCGCCTCTGCAGAACAGCAGGTGCAGTTCTTCCGCCAGTTCCAGTCCGGCACGCCACGCTGGGGCGCGTTCGCCATCACGGAGCCCGACTGCGGCTCCGACGCAACCGCCATGCGTAGCAGCGCGAGAAAAACTGACCGTGGATGGGTACTGAACGGTACGAAGTGCTTCATCACGAACGGCGCACGCGCCGACCATGTTGTCACGTTTGCGAGCGTCAACCGGCGGCTCGGCCGCTACGGTATCCGCGCGTTCCTGGTCGAGCGCGACACACCGGGATTTTCGGTCGCGCGCATCGAGCGGATGTCGGGCTTGCGCGCCAGCCAGCTCGCCGTGCTCTCGTACACCGACTGCGAAGTGCCCGATGGCGCGCTGCTCGCGCGCGGCGACGAAAAGCCGCTCGACGATGCCTTCTCGGGCGCGCAGCGATCCTGGGACTATTTCAGGCCACTGCTCTCCGCTGTCATGGTCGGCACCTGCCGGCGCGTACGCGATGACCTCGCCAACTGGTTCGATGCGGGTGGCAAACCTGCAGACAATCGGCAACGCGTGGCCAGCGTGGAAGCGTGCCTGCTCGACCTTGACCGCCAGATCACGGCGGCATGGCTGCTCTGCCACTGTACGGCCTGGAAGGCCGACCGGGGACTCACAACATCGATGGACTCATCGATGACCAAGGCTTTTGCCTCGCGCATGGCCGCAAGGGTGACACGCGCTGCACTTGAGCTCGCCGGCATTGACGGCATCGCCGCCTGTCCTTCACTCGAACAGGGCTACAGGGACGCCAAGGCGTTCGACATCATGGAAGGCACCGGCGAGCTGCAGCGGCTCATGATCGCGCGGGCGGCGCAACGATCGACGTCGCTTCCATGGGACATCGCGCAGCCCGCGTAGCGACTGCAACGCCGCGCCTGGCACCCAACACCCATAGACCCCACCAGGAGACACCCCATGACGCATATCCCCTCCGGACCCACGCGCGACGATATCGCCGCCACCGTCAAGGCATGCCTGCTGTCGGCCGTTGGCAGCACCATGGGTACGGATCTGATCGTGGAAGACACGAACCTGTTCGACGCGGGAATCGATTCGATGAACATGACGGATCTACTGCTGCAGCTCGAGCAGCGCTTCGGTTTCACGCTCGCACCCGAGGATCTGTCCTCCGATCTCTTCCTGCGTTTCGGCAATCTGCTCTCATTCGTGGAGTCCCATGTACGCCGCGACTGAGCCCGCTCGCGCCGGGATCTGCATCGCAGCCACAGCGCGGTACGTCCCCTCGTTGCGCGTGCAACCGGAAGCTCCAATAGCGACGACTGTGGCGACGACTGTGACCACGCCGGCATCCATGCGGGAAACCGTCATGCAATCGGTCTACGCCGACACTTTGCGGTGGCGGCGCGAGGCCACCGCATCCCATATCGTGGATCATTCATCCCGGCCGATGCACCCCGCAATGCCAGCGTACGTCGCCAGCGAGTCACGCCTCATCCTCTCGGAGATGGCCTTAACTGTTGCCAGGAAAGCTGTCCGGCGGTGTCCCTGGAAAGATAACCGCGCGCCTGACCAGATCATCGTATGCGCGACCAGTTTCGAGCATGACCTCGCACTCTCGTGCGCGGGTCGCCTCAACAGCGAACTGGGATCGGCGGGCGTGCCATTTGCCATCGGACAGCTTCAGGGCGTGTCCTTTTTTCTTGCACTCCAGATTGCGGGCGACATGATGGCCCACGACGATAGCATGCACGCGGTCCTGGTCGTCGGTGCCGAACGCTGGCGACCGCCCTTCCCACGCCTGGCCGGTTCGCTGGGCGCATTGGGTGACGGTGCGGCCGCCGCACTGATCGGGCGTCGCACCGGTGCCGGATGGTATGTGTGCAGCGTGACGGTACGCACGCCTCCCTCCTGCGCTTCAATCGCGCCGGACGATATCCGCGTCGACGAAACGGTCCTGGCCGACGCTATCGAGGAGGCGTGCATTGAGGCGGGATTGAAACCGTCCGCAGTTGACTGGATAGTACCCGCGCGCATCAACACGACACTGGCGCGCGAAGTCTGCGCGCGGGCCGGACTGCCAGTCGACCGGGTGTGGTATCCGGACCCGGACGACATCGGGTACCTGTGCGCCGCAGACACGCCCGCACAGCTCGACACCCTGCTGCAGTCAGTTACCTCATCCGATGGACAGCACATTCTGCTGTGGTCCGCTGGCTTCCAGGGTCAAGTCGCGTGCGCCATCCTCGAGTTCCGCAGGAGCTAGCGATGCTTACGCCTTGCGCTGACTCGACGCTCTCACTCTCCGGTATCGCATTCAGCCTTCCGCACAGGACGGTCGATGCGAGCACCTGGGCCAGTCGCTGCGGATTTCCCGGGGCACGCGCCAGTGCGCTGCTGCGCAACGGCGTAACGCAGTTCCACGACGCTGGCGCGCAGTCGCCCGTCACTTTCGCGTGCGAAGCGGTTTCCGCCCTGCTCGAAGAGACGGGCACGGCGCCCTCGAGCATCGACGCGCTGGTGTACACCCACACGATCCAGACGAGCGTTGTTGCGCCGCCGTCTGGTACCGCCGCATTCATCCAGTCGCGCATGGGACTGAACCACGCACTGGCATTTTCGGTAATGCAGCAGAACTGCGTCTCGCCGATGGCCGCCATTTACGTGCTGCGCAGATTCACCGCCGGCCGGCGTCCCATCAGGCGCGCGATTGTCGTGTGCGCTGACGTGATCGGTTCGGGCTGCGATCACCTGCGCGCGATCCAGGATCTCGCCCTGCACAGCGACGGAGCGTGCGCGATCCTGGTGGAGCGTGGCAGCAGGCACAATCGCATCGCGGGGCTGCATCTGTACACCGACAGTCGCTACTTTCGCGGCACGGATGATGACCTGCAGCCCGTACCCGATGACCGGTACTACTGGTCGGCATTCACCACCATGCGTACCGCACTCGCGCAGGCGGGTATCACGGGTAGTGAACTCACGCATGTCCTGCCCCACCACGTCAACCTTCCGGGCTGGTCACGCCTCGTGGCCATGCTTGCCGTGCCACAGGAGCGGCTCTTCATCTCGAATTTCGGACGCCTCGGCCACGTGTTTGGCGCCGACCCGTTCATCAACTTCCACACCTGCCCACGCAGGCAACCGGGCACCTGGTCCCTGCTGTTCGCGAGCGGACTCGCGGGCTGCTTCGGCGCCATGGTGATTCGCCACTGATGCTGACCTTCGTCCCCGTCCAGCCATGAGAAACCTCATCGACCTCGTCCAGTCGGCAACGCACCGCACACCGGATGCCGAGGCGCTCGTCTCGGGTGAGGTGCGCCTCACCTACCGCGAACTGATGCAACGCGGCCATGCGTTCGGCCAGGCATTGGCGGCGCTCGGCATCGCGCCGGGCGCGCGCGTCGCGATCTTTCTCGACAAGCGCGTCGAGACCGTCGTCTCGATGCTCGGCGCCACGGCCGCAGGCTGTGTGTTCGTCCCGGTCAATCCGCTCCTCAAGCCAGTCCAGGTGACTCACGTGCTTCGTGACAGCGATGCCCGATGCCTCGTGACCACCGCGTTGCGCGCCCGCAGCCTCGCTTCGGGAGGCATTGCGTCAGTATCCGATGTGATCATCGCGGATGATCCCGGGCAGCTATTCCCCGGACCCGGGACTACTGTCAAGGTTCACCGCTGGCCGGGCCCTGACGGCGTCAGCCCCGACGATACCCCGATCCCAGCGCCACCCACACCTTGCGTTGACACCGACCTTGCCGCCCTTCTCTATACGTCCGGTTCGACCGGCCTGCCCAAGGGGGTGATGCTCAGTCATCGAAACCTGCTTGAAGGCGCCTGGAGCGTAGCCGAGTATCTGCGGCACGATCCGTCCGACCGCATCCTGGCCGTCCTGCCCCTGAGCTTCGATGCGGGCCTGAGCCAGCTGACTTCGGCCTGGTCCGCGGGCGCGACAGCGGTCCTTCTGAACTATCTGACCGCGCGCGATGCCGTCCTCGCGTGCGGGCGGGAACACATCACCGCCATCACCGGCGTGCCGCCGCTGTGGATGCAGCTCGCCGGCGCAGAATGGCCGGACGACGCACGCAACACACTACGCTACTTCGCGAACACCGGTGGGCGCCTTCCCGTGCCCGTGCTTCAGAAGCTCCGGTCCCTGTTTCCGCGTGCCACGCCCTTCCTGATGTATGGGCTTACCGAGGCGTTCCGTTCCACGTTTCTCGATCCAGCACAGGTTGACCGGCGGCCCGACTCGATCGGCAAGGCCGTGCCCAATGCCCGGGTGCTGGTCGTCCGGCCAGACGGCTCGCCGTGCGCGCCCGACGAAACCGGCGAACTGGTACACGTTGGCGCATGCGTCACGCTCGGCTACTGGAACGATGCCGCACGCACCGCGCAACGCTATCGCCCTTCACCTGAAACCATGCCAGGCGGCGCACCCCGTGGCATGGCAGTCTGGTCCGGTGATCTCGTGCGGCACGACAGCGAGGGCTTTCTCTATTTCGTGGCCCGCAACGACGCCCAGATCAAGCGTTCGGGCTACCGGATCAGCCCCGAGGAAATCGAGGAAATGGTTCATGCGAGCGGCCTCGTGAGGGAAGCGGTCGCCTTGGGGATACCGGACGAAGCGCTCGGCGAAGCGGTCGCCCTGCTCGTCGTCATGGCGAGTGACGCCGCGAGCCTCGATGATCTGCGCGACTGGTGCGTGAAAAGCCTGCCGCGTTACATGGTCCCGCAGCACATCGTGGCCTGCGGGGAGATACCACGCAATCCCAACGGGAAGTTCGACAGGACGGCGCTGCGCACCGCGCTTGCCTCTCGCGCGCCCGGTTCAGGGGAGACAGCATCGTGAGCCGTGCCTTCATTGCGCAAACCCCCGGTCTGCACTTCGGCGGCGCCGCAGTGCGCCAGCTGGCTCACCGCGCCGGGCGTACTCCGTTTTTCGCCTATGACCGCTCCGCGATCGACGCCCGCATCCGCAAGCTGCGCAGCCTGCTCCCTTCCGGCATGCACCTGCACTACTCGATCAAGGCGAACCCGATGCCAGCCGTAGTCGGCTATCTGGCCACACGGGTCGACGGCTTCGATGTCGCCTCCGCGCAGGAGATGGCCCTCGCACTTGACGCGGGAGCCGCCCCCACTGACATCGGTTTCGCCGGCCCCGGCAAGTCTCAGGACGACCTGCGGCGCGCCGTGGCCACCGGTGTCAACGTTCACCTCGAATCGGAAACCCAGCTGCGGCTCGTCACCGCGCTCGGATGGGAACTCGGTGTGCAGCCAAACGTCGCCATCCGCGTCAATCCTGATTTCAGCGTTGGGCACAGCGGCATGCGCATGGGGGGCGGTGCGACACCATTCGGTGTCGATGTCGACCAGGTGCCGGCACTGCTGCGCGAACTCGAAGCGCGTGAAGTCGCGCTCGCCGGCTTTCACGTCTTCTGGGGCTCACAGTGCCTGCATGCTCCAACTGTCATCCTGGCACAGCGCCAGAGCGTTGAACTCGTCGTGCGACTGGCAAGCGATCTGGCCGCGCCCCCCCGGTTCGTGAATCTCGGTGGCGGCTTTGGCATTCCGTATTTCGCGGGCGAAACCGCGCTCGACATCAACGCGGTCTGCGAGGCCATGCATGAATGGCTCCCCCGGCTCTACGAATGTCTTCCCGGCACAAAGGCAACCCTGGAACTCGGGCGCTACCTCGTCGGGGAAGCGGGCGTCTATGTGTGCCGCGTGATCGATCGAAAGCGCTCCGGTGGCAGGACGTTCGTCATCACTGATGGCGGACTTCATCACCACCTCGCCGCTTCAGGCAACTTTGGACAGGTCCTGCGGCGAAACTTTCCGGTCATCCTTGGGGACCGCCCCGACACTGCATCCAACGAACGCTGTCACGTCACCGGCTGCCTCTGTACGCCCCTCGACCGGCTCGCGGACGATGTGGACCTTCCCGAAGCCCACATCGGGGATTTCGTGGTGGTTGGGCAATCAGGCGCGTATGGCCGCTCTGCCAGTCCGCTACATTTCCTCAGCCACCCCGAGCCCATCGAAATGCTCGTGTGACATCAGGTCAAACGGAGAAATATCATGGTTTCTGGCGAATCTCCCGTAGCGAACCTGGCGTTGACGTCCTGGGCGCTCAGCGACGACCAGCGGAGTCTGCGTACGGCCGCGGGGCGGTTTGCACGCAGCCGCCTCGAGCCGCTGCTGACGCAGCCACCCAACGCCGCCCTGTGGCACGAAACAGTCAGGCTCGCTGCGACGCTCGAGCTCGGGAACATGATCCTGCCGGAGCACATGGGAGGCATGGCGATCAGCCGTCACGACCTGGCACTTGTCGTTGAGCAGTTTGCCGCCGGCCCGATGGAACGGGTAGCCGAGCTTACGCTCAGCTGCGCGGCACTGATGACGCTTCGGCAATGCGATGCGCTCGACCGGCTGCAGGCCCGCAATGTCCGCGACTATTTCGACGGTACAACGTCGGTTGCACTGGGCATCCCGGACATCGATACTTCGGGCCTCTGGCTGTTACGCCAGCATTCAGCCTCGCCCGCAATGGTGGTCCAGGTGGAGGGTGACCATCCGCGCCTCGTGCTCGCTACGCTACCCGCGAACCGGAGCGCTTCGAATTCAGTTCCTGTTGTCGTGCTGGGTGCGCTCTCCCTCGAACGGCACTGCGCCGCATCCATGGGCAAGACGCGCCTCATGATCGTGCCCGGGCGCGCGAACGAACCAGGCGGCAATCCGGTACGGCAGTGGCTCGTCGAGACGGCAATCTACCTCGCCGCCCTGCTTTCGGGCGCCGTCCAGCAGGGCGTGAACTTCGCCCTCGCCTACAGCGTGAGCCGTCAAACGTTTCGCAAGCCGATCGCTGCCCATCAGCTCGTCGCGGTGCGGCTCGCCGACATGCTCGTGGCCGCGCACAGTATCCACCTCTTTCTGCGGTCGGCCGCAGCACAGGATACGACGCTCGCGCAGCTCGAGTCCATACGGCAGATGGCTCGCCATGTCGCCACGGAAGCGATGGATGTCGCGAGGGAGCTTGTGCAGCTTTGCGGCGGCCATGGCTACGTGGAAGGGCTGCCGCCAGCCGCACGGCTCCAGACGGTGCACTGGTTTGCGATGCTCCTGATGAAGGTCGAAGCCGCCCTTCGCACGTTCGCCGCGTCTGCGTAGGGCTGTACACCAGACGGAGAATCCATGTGAGCAGCCAGGACCAGACACCGGAACCTGCACACCAGACGGACCGGTCGATTGAGGCAAACGGTGAAACCAGCTCGTGCTGGCTTCGTGAACCCGGCAGCCGCGATGTCATTGACATCGCCGCCTGGCTCGCCGAACCCGCCATCAACCAGTGGTTCGACTTCGGGCAGGGCCGTCAGGCACTGCCGGCGCTGGCCGTGCAGCTCATGCTCCAGAGCGCACGGCACCGTCTTCGGGTGTTCGGACCCACTGGCCACGACGCCGCAAGCGGTCTTGTTGCCGTCAGTGATCTCACCCATGCCTTCGGCACCGGCTCTTTCTGGGTACTTCGCGACAGCCGCCGACCGGCCTGCACGGATATGACGTTTCTCGCCTCCCGACAGGTCCTCCGGGACGCGTTCGAATCAGACCGGCTGCACTGCATCACGGCGTGGGCGGTGGACGGCAACGCGCGCTCCCGACGTCTGCTCGAGCGCATCGGCTTTCGCCCGGTAGGGCTGCAGCGCGATTGTCACGTCATGCTTGGCTCGCGATGTGACCGCGTACTGTACGACCTGCTGCCGGATGACCTTGCCAGCGGGCTTGCCATACCGCCGGCCGGATGATGGACACCCCTGTCATCACTGCGCTTGCGACCTGGGTGCCGGACCCGGTGCCACTGTCTCAATGGCGCGAAATGGAGAGAAGGCTGCGCCTCATTGAACATCGCGGATGGAATGCCTGGATGAAGTCGTGGCAACCCGACTATGGACAGTACGTCGAAACGCACCGGGATACGCAGAACGATGGCTGTGTTCCATCGGAGCACGGGTTGAGCGCGCCCGACATGGTGCCGGTCGAAACGGGCACCGATCTCTCCGGACTCGCAGCGAAGGTGGCAAACACCCTCTGCGCCGAGCGTGCACCAGGCGCGCCCCCGGTCGATATCGTCATGTTCTGCCACAGCAGTCTGGATGAACACGTGTCGACCACGACCGCGGGCCGGCTGTGTGCCGAAGCCGGCACATCGTGCTTCCCCTTTTCGGTCTCGCAGCAACACGGCGCGTCGGTATTCACCGCATTACGGCTTGCGGCCGACCTGTTCATTGCCGAACCCGACGTTCACACGATATTGATTGTCGCGGCGGAGAAGTGGTGTCCACCGTTTTCCAGACTGGCCGGAGCTGACCTGGTGCACGGAGATGCCGCCGGCGCGCTGCTCGTTGAAAGGTCCCGCCACGCAACAGCCGGCCTGCAGTTGCTCGATGTTGCAGCCCGTCACGTGATCCCCGGCGCCGGGCGCCCTGCAACCGGTGTCTGCGATGGCAGTGCCCCCCCGTTGATATCCATGATCGAGCTCTTGCTCGCACGACACGGCCTTCGTCGCGACGACATTGACGAAGTCGTTGGACACCGGGGGATTCCGTCGCTCACGGGTGCAGTATGCGACCTTCTCAAGCGGCCGGCCACCGGAGCGTATCGACATTGCGTTCATCTTGGCGCAGCCGAGTCCATCGTGCGACTCGCACACCTGCTCGCCAACACGGCGTTGCACCAGCCACACCGGATACTCCTGTGGGGCTTCGGGTTCGGTGGCCATGTCGGCGCCGCACTGTTCGAAGCGTGCGGCGCGCCCTCCCTGCACCTGCTGGAGAACGTCCGCTCCACTTCATGAACTCGACTATCGGCATTACCCACATCGCCTTTCATCTTCCGCCACACGTCGACGACGTGCGGAGTTGGGGAAACCGCACGGGACAGGACGCCAGCACCGTGATGCACCTGGAGCGCGCGGGGATGCGCTACTACCGCACCGCGGATGGACAAACAGCGATCGGGCTGGCAACCAGCGCGATCCAGCGTCTCGTGCTCGCATCCGGTGTCGCACCTCACGCACTCGACTGTCTCGTCTACGTGCATACGCTGCAGGGCAGCGTCGCCCCGCCGCCCATGTCCCTGCCCGGCCTGCTCTGCGACCGGTTCGGTTTTTCAAACGCAGAGGCCTTTTCGTTCGCGCAGCAGCATTGCGCGTCCGCACTCGGTGCATTGCGTGTCATTCGTGCGATGTTCATGGCCCGGCCCCACATGAAACGGGTACTGCTTGTCGGCGCTGATGTCATGCCGCTGGAATCCGAAAGATTAATGCAAGCTGAAGGAATCCTGAGCGACGGAGCATTCGCCACGCTCATCGAACGGGGTGCCACCGTCAACCGGCTGCTGGCAATCGCCACCCACGCCAGCGGCCAGGGCTGGCGTGGCGTGCTGGCAAACGACGAACCGCGTCTGGCAGCGCAATATTTCTTCACGGCGCGCAGCCTGATCAGGCAAATAACCCATCAGGCGCACTACACACTGGACGACATCCAGCGCATCCTGCCCCACCATCTGGATCTACCGGCGTGGCAGCGCCTGCTCGATTCGCTTGAACTCCCGCGCGAGCGGCTGTTCGCCGAGAATTTCGCCCGGATCGGCCACGTCACCGTCAGCGATGCCTTCATCAATCTGGCAGACTGCGACGGGCTGATTCCTGGCCGGCCGTTCCTGCTCTTTGCAAGGGGCGTCGGTGGGTTTTCCGCAGCGGCGCTGCTGTCCCGATAGCCACAGCGAGTCTTGCACGCAGCCGCCCTCCGAAATCGCAGCGGTGCATGACTGGTTTGACCTGAATCTCCGTTCGCTATCTGCACGGCGACCCGTCGATCTCTTAATCGTCTGACTATAATACGTATAAAGCGGATAACGGTAACGTCAGCGCATGGCGCCCGGATCGCCGTGCCGGATGCCGCATCCCGGCAACCGTATGCCGGCCCCTGAGGCTCCTCACTTCCGGAAACGCGTGTGGCATGAATCGCGCTGGCGTTGTGCGTAGCGCCCGGCCTTCACGTGGCACCTGGAGCTCTGGACTGCGTGGGGCGATGCCGAGGTAGCGAACATGAAATATCTCTCTTCACGCCGTTCGAACGGGGGGCTGCGCAAACCAGCGCCTGTGCCTGATCGCCTGCAGGCTCGCGCGCCGGCACTGGTGATGCGCCTGGCGTATGCCGCCGATATTGCTTCGCTCGTCGATTCTTTCAGCAATGCGGCCCATGCGCTTGGCTTCCCGTATTACGTGATCAGCCGCGTTGCCCGCAGTCGTTCGACCTGTCTCCAGCGAACGGCGCTCGAGATGGTCTGCGCTCACTATCCCGACGAATGGGTACGACACTACCAACGCCGGGACTACGCATCCACTGATCCCGTTCACCGGGCCGCGTTCACCCATTCGGCTCCCTACCGGTGGCACGATATAGTTGGCCTGAGCAAAGCCGAGCGGCGCGTACTCGACGAGGCACAGGAGGCCGGACTCGCCGGCGGGCTCAGCATCCCGGTCCACCAGCCCGGCGGCAGCGTCCTGCTGGTCAACCTGTCGGGCCCGCTGCATTCCGTCAACGACGCAATCAACTCGCGGCTGGCATACCTGATCAGCACGCAATTTCACTTCGAACTGTACCGCCTCACACGGACACCGCCGCGAAGGGCGTCACACTTTCTTACACTGCGTCAGCGGGAATGCCTGACGTGGGTCGCGCGCGGGAAAAGCTCGGCTGAAATTGGCCTCATTCTCGGCATCTCCCGCTATACC
This sequence comes from Paraburkholderia sartisoli, assembly GCF_900107685.1. Lineage (GTDB taxonomy): Bacteria > Pseudomonadota > Gammaproteobacteria > Burkholderiales > Burkholderiaceae > Paraburkholderia > Paraburkholderia sartisoli. Next base: position 365,781 of record NZ_FNRQ01000002.1, read on the forward strand.
GTTGACTACCACATCGAAGAGGCAATGAAGGCCCTCAACTTCAACAGCAGGACGGCCGCCGCCGTCAACGCGACCGTACAGGGTCTCGTCGATCCCTGAGTCTTCCTTTTCCCCGCAACACAACCACACGTCCTGCTCTCACCGCGTGCACGCGGCGAGAGCAGCTGCATGCCTGCGGACTTGCCTCCCAACCCTCCAAAACCTCCGGGTTTCTGGACCACAGACGCGCTGGTAGCTTCGCGTCAACGGCTAACGCGAGGAGGAGCCCATGTCATACATTGTTGCCGGCAGGCTCGATGACCTGCCATCACATATCCGTCACCATCTCGGAGCCTTCCGCCACCGGGTCTTTGTCCAGCGCCTGCACTGGGAAATACCGGGCGTGCCACGCGACGCCACCGTCGAATGGGACGAATTCGACGGCGGCAGTACGGTTCATCTCGTCGCACTGTCAGCAGACGACACCGTCTGTGGATGTGCGCGCCTGATGCCCACCACAGGACCGTATCTGCTCCGTAACGTTTTTCCGGAACTCGCGGGCCCGGGTTCCTTGCCCTCATCGCCGTCGATCTGGGAAATGTCGCGATTCGCGGGACCGGATCTGGCCGGTCATCGCACCGGCACGACCTCAGGTATGTCGTTGTTCCCCTACGCAATGTCACTCGCCCTCTCCTTCGGCGCGACACGGGTGATCGGCGTCGTCTCCCGCTCCGTTGCGCGTCTGTACCGACGCTTTGGGCTCGACCTCCGCGATATCGATGATGGCACGTCGCCGGACCACGCCGACATCGTCGCGTGCGCAATCGATCTGAACCCGGGCAGCTTCGAGAAGCTCCAATGCGACGCCGGAACCCTGCTGAATTCGATCACCTGCTTCGGACATTTCCCTCTGCCTGAACCTGGCATGGCTAATCATCCGCACACACCTGAAGTGAGCGCGCATTCTGCCGAAACCGAGAGCGAGATACCGTTCAGCGCTCGCGGCAACGGAACGTTCCACACGCAAGCGGCAATCTAGATTGCCGGACCCGTGCATCAGCGCCCCGCTGCTGGCCGGCAATGGTGCCGGTTGTCGGCCTCCTTCACCCGGTCCGGCCTGATCGCCGACGCATATGCCTGACCGCTGCGCGAAGCCTCTCCATTCAGCTGCGAACTCAGGCCCAGGCGCTCGTCGATCGCGCGCGCGACGGTCATGGACTTCGGCGGATGATCGCGATCGATGTTTTCCCAGAACATGCACATTGCATCGAACAGGACGGACAGTATCGACGTTACGTAGGGCAGTCTTATGACGACGCCACGCTCCGTCCGGTCGGCACCGGACTGGTGACACTGCGCCTCGAACGCTTCATCAGGCATCCTGATCCGCAGGGAATCCAGTTCGCGCTGCAGGCGGTCTTCGACCAAATAATGAACCGTCGCCGAATGGGCAAGTGCCTGGCGCAACTCGCAGAGCTGCCGGTCCTTCACCTCCACACATCGGGTCAGTCGACGGACGTCAGCTTCCGCCCGCTGCAATCGCAGATCGAGAGCCGCGTGAGCGGGCGGCATCAGGGGGCGGCCATCCATGCCAACCGGCGTCCGTGCATTGAGTTCTTTCATCATGTTCCCTGCCTCGAATGCGCACGTATGTATCGTGCCGGCTGCACCCTTTCCGCGACATCGAAGGATCGGGAAGGCATCCGCGCATTCTCCGCTGCGGTTCGATCGTGACGGTTAATCGCGGGGGGAAATCGCATCCGGGTTCGGCCACATATCTTTTTCGTATTTCTCAGACGAAATATCAACTGCGAAACATAGCAGGGTGTGCTGCATCGATACCAGCATGAAGGTGCGAGTCAGGGCTACCAACCGTTTCGATGGCCTTCGGGTAGCTTTCCTGATCCTCAATCGGTACACCTGTGGAATTCGTATATCGCTTCAGGGCCGTACGGCCGCCAGCACCCGCGTCATGACGCGATCACCTCCCGGGTCTTTCAGAAGATGCGCTCCAAAAGCCTTGCAGGCATAGCGCGCGCAGCCGCCTGTGCGCCAACAGCACACCCGTTAATGGATAACGCATTACGGGTATGAGGCGGGGAAACCGATGCATGCAAACCTGGCTTTCCACGGCTTGTCAATTCAACGCGTGCAAAAGGAAAACATGTCTGAGCCGGAGAACGGTCCATCTTCATGCCTGTCATTCGATCCGTCATGCTACTGCCGCCCATACTACTCATGCCGGCCATACCTGACATACCACCCATGCTGTGGGGCTGCTCGCCCGACTTCTGATCTGTCATCGCTCCCTTGGAATCTGCCTTGCCCTTCTGCAGTTCCAACAACACTTCAGCGGGATCACGAAACAGGAAATCCTCCAGAAAGATCGCTACCTCCTGGCGGTCAGCCCGTTCGTCACCGGCCGTGCACACAACCAATGGAGCGGCCACCAGTTTCTGATGCTGCAAACCGTGATGAGGGTGCATCCAGTCGGTGCCGGCGGCTTGCTCAGCGTAACCCTATTGCGCCTGCACCTGAAGGTAAGTCCTGCAGACCTCCCTTCCGTATCGGATCTGGTAGCGTCGGGTAAGCCCGGGCGGGTCCGCACAGGGATAGCCGTGCCGACGTCGTTTCCGGCAGCGTTGGCGTAGTGGCGCCCCGACGGTGGCGGCGATGTCAATGCGACGTAAACCCGCTCTCGACGAGACAGTCGACCAGGAGTTACAAATTCAGTTTGCGGTCGCCATCGATTTTCCGTCCGGCATTCGCCGGCAGTGCGGCGCGGCTTCGTCTACGGGGCATGCCCACAACCAGTTGGATGCGCTCCTGATGACTGAACGGTGGACCAAGGTACATGCTCCAGTCGGATCCTGTATCGGCAGACATCCCGATTGGCAGTGCCCAGGTTAATCGCTGCAACGGTCGACGGCGGATCAGCCGACCCTGGTGACCGGTACCCTGCGCACAAATTTCACGCTCGATGATGAAGCGGGCAGCCCGCGGCGCTGCGCGAAGCGCTATCCACACGGCACCCCTTCCGGCTAAGGTACTGCCGCGTTCTGCCGGCGAGCGTGATCTGTTTTGTCAACAGACACCGGGGTGTCGTCATCCCATCCGCCTCCAAGCGCCAGAAAAAGAGTGACCTGGTCCTGGGCCACCACACCTTCAGCCTGTGCGACCTGCGCGTCGACACTAGTCAACGTGCGCGAGGCATCCAGATCCGACAGAAACGAATCGCGCCCGGCGATATAAAGCCGGTGGGTTTCCTCGGCCGAACGGGCCGCGGAAGTACGAGCGCCCTTGAGGGCCTGCAGGCGCGCGAGGTCCGCGGCATATGCGGACAGGCTCGTGCGGGTCTCGCGCAGCGCGTTCAGCACCACGCCGTCGAAGCGGGCGAGTTCCGCCTGCGCACCCGCCTGCGCTTCCTGCACGCGTTGACGCGCGCCGTGGGCCGGAAAGTTCCAGCTGATCAACGGTCCGAAACCCCAGCGCTGGGTCGCGGGCGAGCCGATATCGGCGAGGGCGCCGGTCAGGCCAGCGGATGCGCCGAAGCTGACCGAAGGGAACAGCTCGCCCGTGGCCACGCCGATGCGCGCCGTGGCGGCGGCCAGCCGCCGTTCGGCTTCGCGTATGTCGGGGCGGCGTTTCAGCAACGCAGCGCCATCCCCCACCGGCAGACTCTGGCGAATGCGTGGCGTCCTGCTACAGGCCAGCACGGACGCCGGCAGCGCCTCCGGTGAAATCGCCAGCAGCATCGCGAGACGGTACTGCGCCGCCTGCTGACGCGCCTCGAAGCGCGGGATCTCCGCGCTGACCGTCTGGACCTGCGTCTGCGAACGCGTGACATCCGGCTGGTTTCCCCGTCCCGCAAGACGCAGCCGTTCAGTCAGTTGCGCGCTTTGCTGCTGCAAGGCCAGCGCGTGGCGGGCGATATTCGCATCGTCCGCGGCTGAACAGCTTTCTATGTAGGCACGCGCGACATCGGCGACGATCGTGATGCGCGCCACGTCCGCCGCCGCCTCGACGCTCTCGTCTTCCGCGCGCGCGGCTTCGATGCCACGCCGCAACGTGCCGAACAGATCGAACTGGTACGAGACGGACAGGCCGAAATCGCCGATGTTCGTCACCGGCACTTTTTCCGTCAGCAGAAACGCTTCCCCCGACTCCTGCGCGCGCTGGACCGCCGCGGACGCGCTGCCGCCGAAGCCAGGCGCCGCCTCCGCTTCGCTTACCTGCGCCCGTGAGCGCGCGAGGTTCGCCGCGGCGACGCGCAGGTCCGTGTTCGAGCGCAACGCCGCGACGATCAACTGGTTCAATACAGGATCGTCATACAGATGCCACCACGCAGCCGGCACCGGTTCGCCTGAAACTTCGCCGCCGTGTCCGCGGATCAAGGGCCCTTGCGCGTCCGGTGTGTTGAGCGCGGCTTCGGCCGGCAGCCGGTAGTTGGGGCCGACCGGCGCGCAGGCGGCGACACCCAGCGCAAGCAGCGCGGACAGCGTAGTCAGGGCGCGCCGGCTTTTCATCGTCCGCCGCCGTGGGGTTGATCGCCGGGCGGGTCGATCGATACGGTGGCCGTGCGTCCAGCGATCATCAGAAAGCCAGCCGGCACGTCATCGAGCGCGATGCCGACCGGAATGCGCTGCGCGAGACGCACCCAGCTAAATGCGGGATTCACGTCGGGCAACAGGTTGCGGCCCTGGTCGCGGTCGCGGTCCTCGATCCCCGCCGCGATGCTGCGCACGTGACCATGCAGGACGATGCTCTCGCCCATCAGCTCGATGGTGGCCTTCTGTCCGAGCCGGATATGGCGAAGCTTGGTTTCCTCGAAATAACCGTCCACGTGAAACGACGCGGTATCGACCACCGACAGCACCGCGTGCCCGGCCGTCACGAATTCGCCCAGGCGCGGCGCCCGGTCGTTCAGGTATCCGTCCACCGGGCTCGCGATCACGGTACGGTCCAGGTTCAGCTGGGCCACGCCGATCGCCACCTGGGCTTCGTCCACCGAGGCCTGGGCCTGCTGCATTCTGCTCAGGCTCTCCTCGAGCGTCTCGTGCGCCACCAGTTCGCCGAGCGTACGGTTGCGCGCATATTCACGCCGCGCCTGGGCGAGCGTGGCCTCGCGCTGCGCGGCCGTTGCCCGGGCTTCCTGTAGCGCCAGCGAGTAGCGCGCCTGGTCGATGACGAACAGCACCTGTCCGTGGGTGACAGGCGCGTTGTCGGTGACGTTCACGCGGGTGACCAGTCCCGACACATCCGGCGCCACCTGCACGACATCCGCGCGAACGCGGCCGTCACGCGTCCACGGCGCGAACATGTAGTAGCTGACCACGCGCCACAGCACCGCTGCCGCGACCAGTACCACGATCACGGTCAGCAGGACCTGCGCGAAAGAGAACAGCGATTTCCTCATCTGCCGATCCACCGCGAAACAGAGACCACCGCGCCAAGCACCATCACGTACAGGCCCAGATCGAGCAATGAACGGTGCCACACGATCCGGTAAAAGCCGGTTCGGGCAAGCGCCCTGCGCAGCACCACGAAGATGCATCCGGCAATGAACATCAAGCCAGCGAGCGCGGGCACGAACACGCCAACGACATCGATATCCCTGAACACGATTGATTGCCTCCGCTAGCGCTGTCTTATGTTGCCGGTGACGAAGCCGGCGCCGCGCCCCCCGGCACAAAGCGGGCCGGAAACAGTGACAGTTTCAGACCCACGAGCGAATGCAGTGGCTCGCGCGAATAACCTGCGATTTCCGGCAGCGCAGCGTGGGCAAACGCGGCGTCGAGCCGGAACATCAGACTTTCCGGCACGGTGACGCGCCGGCGCGCCTGCACACAGTTCGCAAAATACGCGCGCACGCCGTCAAGCACGGCCTCGACGAGCTGTGTGCCATCCGCCCGCATGCGCCCGAGATGCACACGCAGGTCGAGTGCGTTGAGGCCGGCGCGCAACTCGCGCAAGCTGTCCACCGAGGGACGCGGGTTGTCTTCCATGGCCGCAAGACGCGGCTGCAGCTGCATGGTCCGGTCCAGCATCCTTGAGGCAAGCTCACGGGGATGCAGATCCGTCGTCGGGGACGCCGCAGCCGCCACGTCCGACCAGCCCGAAACGGTCAGGCGTCTCACGGACATCTCCGCGCCGAACGGGCGCGTCACACGCATCCATTGAAACGCAAGGAACAGACCGATCGGTCCGGCAATGTTGCCATTCAGGAAGGTCAGAAAATTGGCATCGTAGGCGTCCTGAAGACTCACGAACGAAGCGACATTGATCGCGACCGTCATGGCCGCGGCAGTAAAGCGCGGCATCGCCATCAACGTGCCGGCGCTGACAAAGGGGATGGCGAGCAGCAGGATCAGCATCGGGAAATCATGCACGAGCGGCAGGATCGCGAACAGATAAACGCCGGCGATCACGACGCTCACGCTGGTCCACGCAAAGAGGCCAAAGACCTTGGGCGCAGGTTCATCCAGCGAAGCAAAGAGACTGCAGGCGACTGCCACCATCGACACCATCCCCGCGCCGTTCTCCCAGCCGGACAGGATCCATAGCGCGCAGGCGAAAAAGATGGCGACCACGGCGGAACCCGCCTGAAAGATCATCAGCCCACGATCGGCATGGAGCGTGGAGCCCCCCAGCCGCCAGTGCAGAAAACGCGGCTGCCAGACCGGCGCATCAGGGTCGGCCCACGTCTGCCGCAGCGTGCAGCAGTCCTGCCACAGGTCGATCAACTGCCGAAGCCGCCAGAGAACGACCGAGCGCAAGGCCCACGGCCATTGCGCGAGCGAATCGACCGGTGGCTCGAGCCGGACCAGTTCCGCGCGCAGTTCATCCGCTGTTGCATCGGAGAGTCCCTCTTCCCACGTCCCGATCCATGCGCCGATTCGCTGTGCCAGGGCATCGAGCTCCGGGCTCCATGCCTGCGGCAACGCACGCAGCGCGAGAACCGGATCGACCAGTGAGGAGATGACGGGCAACAGCACGGCCATTCGCCCCCGCAATGCGCGGGCGTTCTCCAGCACGCGGGGTGTCACGTCATCGTAGGTGAGCTGGCTGAGCGTCATCTCGAAGCCGTTGACCATGGTGGCGAGCCGCAGTCTTCGGGCGGAGACGTCCTTGCCGGCGGGCTGCCCCACCAGCCAGGCGCGCGCCGCGGCAGCCGCATCCCGGAACCAGCCTGTGGTGTTTTCCGCGAGCACCGGCGCAATCCGGCTTGGAAAGAGCGACCCGCTAAACACACTGGCGCACGCGATGCCGAGCAGGATTTCCTCGCTGCGCGCGACGGCCACGTCGAAGATGCGCTCGGGCGTCCCGATCGTGGGAAGCGCGATCAGCGGCAACGAATAGCCCGCGAGCAGGAAGACATAGGCGCGCGCGGTGCGATCCGATATGCCAAGAAAGAGGAAGGTCCCGGTCCAGATCGCCGTGATCAGGCTGAAGAGCAAGGGCGTCTGTACAAAAGGCGGCACGAACGCCACGGCGGCCGCTGCGCCCAGCAACGTGCCCATCGCGCGGTACAGCGCTTTCGAGCGGGTCGCCCCCAGCAGCGGACTCGAGACGATGTAGACGCTCGACATGGCCCAGTAAGGGCGAGGCAACGCAAAAAAGAACGCGAGATAAAGCGCGACGGTGGCCGCGCCGAACGTTTTCAGGGAAAACAGCCAGTCGCGACCCGATGGCCAGTTCATCTGGTATCACCCCGCTTTGCCGGATCCATGACCCGCCATCGTGAACCTTGCGCGTAAGCCCCCGAAAAACGCCGGACAGCCGCGGAACCCCACGTCTGATATCAGGTCATGCAACCCCGGCGTGACGCCGCTTTCCCGTGGCGGCCTGGAAGCTGAACGCCAGACCGGGCATCACCGCGACCATGGCACCGACGACCTTGATGCGCGACGGTATCGGGCTCATGCTGGCCTCCACCACTGAACGAACCGGAGACCGGACATTAGGCGGCACTGGCGCGTCTGCGCGAGCGACGCACGACAAGCAGCGCAACGATGCCGAGGACAATGAGCACCGCGGCCATGATTCCCGCGCGCGCGAGCCCCACCAGCGATGACGATTCACCCCCGGCGCGCAGCGCCCTGACCTGGTCGACCGTGACCGTCGCGTTGACGTTGCCGTACCGCTTGAGCAGATAGTTGCCCAGCGTGGCGATCTGCTGGTCGGTGAGCAGCTGCGCGAAGCCCGGCATCAACATGTCCGGCGTGTCCGCCTGACGATGCACGCCATCGAGCATCACCATCACGAGGTTGTTCGTGTTGCTGCGTCCGAGCGCCGTGTTGTGGAACAGCGACGGCAGGCCGCCATCGCTCGCCCCCTCGCCCTTCGCCTGGTGACACGACGCGCAGTACCCGTCATACAGTTGCACGCCGCCCAGCTGGTTCACGTCCGCGGGCCACGCCACCCCGCGCACATCCTCCAGATCGCTGACCGGCTTGCCCCACGTCGCGGGCGGCTGCGTGTCCCCTGCCTGATGCACCGCCTGCACGGTCTTCAGATACACCGCCATCGCCTGCAGGTCCGCATCGCTCAGATGCCGCAGGCTGTTGTCCACCGCCTCCGCCATCGGACCGGCCGCCTGCGCCTTGCCCGTCGCGTGGCCGGTGCGCATGTAGCTCACCAGCTCCGCTTCGCTCCACGCGCCCACGCCGCTATTGGCGTCCGACGTGATGTTCGGCGCGACCCACGGCCCGACGGCCCCGCCCGCCAGGTCCTGCGAAGTCTCCTCGGCCATCAGCGCGTTGCGCGGACTGTGGCAGGTGCTGCAGTGCGCGAGCCCCTTCACCAGATACGCCCCGCGATTCCACTCCGCGCTCTTCGACGGATCCGGCTCGAATGGCTTTGAATCGAGGAACAGCATGTTCCACGCGGCCATCGACAGCCGGATGTTGAACGGGAACGGCAGCGAGCTCGCGCTCGCCGCTTCGTCCACCGGCGTCACGCCCTGCATGAAGTACGCGTAGAGCGCCTTCATGTCGTCGTCCGTCACCTGCGCGTACGACGTGTAGGGCATCGCCGGATACAGGTGCGCGCCGTCGGCACGGATGCCCTTGCGCACCGCATCCGAGAATTGCCCGTACGTATAGTTGCCGATGCCGCCTGTCTTCGACGGCGTGATGTTCGTCGAGATGATGTTGCCGAGCGGCGTCGCCAGCGGCAGGCCGCCCGCAAACGGCTTGCCCGTGGGCGCCGTGTGGCAGGCCACGCAATCCCCTGCGGTGGCCAGATATTCGCCGCGCTTCAGAAGCGCCGCGTTGTCGGCGCTGGCTGGATCCGCCGCGTGCGCCGTCTCGCACATCGCAGCCAGTCCCGCCGCCGCCGTCAGCGCGCACAGCGCGAGCCGGCCCCAGAAATACACCCGTTCAGTCAGTTTCATGGCGAGCGGCTCCTTCAGGTCGTCGTCGCGTGGATGTGCTCGGCTGTGCGCAGGCCCAGCGCCACACCCGTCAACGTCGAATTCACCGTCGCCGCCGTTGGCATCACGCCGGTGCTGGCGATGAACAGGTTCTCGTGATCGTGCGTGCGTCCGAACGCATCCACCACCGAATCCTTCGGGTCGCTGCCCATGCTCATCGTCCCGGTGATGTGCTGGTTGTTCGCGTACTGACCGTCGGCGGTATAGCGCAGGTTCGTGCCACCCATCAGTTCGGCGATTTTCGTGAAGTGCTCCTTGCCCATCGCCGCGCCCCGGTGCAGATAGTCGTCCAGCGAGTAATGAACCTCCGGCTTGGGCAGACCCAGCGCATCTTTCTGCGAACTGAGCGTCACGCGGTTTTCCGGATTGGGCAGCACCTCCAGCACCGTCTTCACGTTCATCTGACGCGCCGAGCGGTAACGCATCTGCTTTTCGAGTTCGGCTCCGTACACCCCCGCCGCAATCAGGTCCTCGGTCACCGACCGGACCTGCGAAATGTTCGTGAAGTCGAGGCGGAACGCCGCGGACTCCGAGCGGAATGCGCCGTCCCTGAGCGTGTTGATCGACGATGGACTTTGCGGCCCTCGCCCCAGCCAGACATCCTCGTCGGCATCGAACGTCAGCGAACTGCTCGGGTGGTCCATCAGATTGCGGCCGACCATCCCGGAGCTGTTGGCGAGGCCGTTCGGGTATTTGTCGCTGGCCGACATCAGCAGCAGCTTCGGGCTCTCGATGCCGTTCGCCGCCAGCACGAAGATCTTGCCCGTCACGCGGTGCGTGCCCTTGTCCGGATCGTAGTAGTTCACCGCGACGATCTTCCCGCTGCCGTCGTGTTCGATGCGATACACCACCGCGTTCGGCAACACCTTCGCGCCGGCCTTCTCCGCGGCCTGTACCGCAAGGCCGCCGGTGTACTGCGCATCGATCGGACAGATCGGCTGGCAGTTGTTGTTGCCGCAACAGGCGGGCCGGCCGTCATAGTTGCGGCTGTTGCGCGCAGTCGTATTGGTGACCACCGGGTAGCCGCCCGCGGCGAGGCGCTCCCGCACCCGGCGCATCGCCCACGGCTCGACCACCGGCTCCATCGGGAACGGCTTGACGCGCGGCGAGCCAGTGTTCGGCGCACCCGACACGCCCATCTTCACTTCGCCTTCGTAGTAGAACGGCTCGAGATCGTCGTAGCTGATCGGCCAGTCCTTGCCCACGCCGTACAGCGTCTTGAGCCGCAGGTCGTTCGGCAGCACGCGCCATGCGTGCGCGGCCCAGTGCCACGTCGTGCCGCCCACCACGCGAAGATACTCGGCCGGATACGGATACGGGCCCGCCTGTATGAGATAGCCATTGTCTTTCGGGTGGTAGATCGGCTGGGGCGCCCATGCCGTGCCCGGGTAATACGGCGCGACCCAGTCGCCCTTGCGCGGCGAGTTGCGGTAGTTCGCCGTGATCTGGCCGCGATCGATACGCGGGCCCGCTTCGAGAATCAGGACCGAGCGGCCCTGCTTCACCAGCCGCTCAGCCACGAGCGCGCCGCAGATGCCCGAACCGATCACCACTACGTCCGCGGAATCCTGTTGTGCCATGTGTTTTCTCCTCAGACCGGTTTCGTTGCCCAGCTGCCATACACGCCGTACGAGTAACTCGGCGGTTTGAGCTTGTCGGCCGTTATCACATTCAGCAGGTTCGTCTCGAACGCGATGCATTTCGCCCGCTCGCCTTCGCCGACGATGCCCGTGTACCACGCCGTCACGATCCTGCGCGGCACCGGTGCCAGCGCCGATTTCTCCGCGTCCAGCATCTTCTGCAGCGCCATCGGGTCGGCCTTGTGGTCGTTGACATAGGCGAGCAGCCCTTGATGCTGTTCGCCGAAGCTGCTGTCGTCGGCGACGAGCGCCCTGTACAGCCTTGCCGCGAGCGTCGCGTCGAGCGAGGCCTGCCCTGTCAGGAGCTTCGATATCTGCAGGAAACTGTCAGGCGCAGGTGCAGGCGCGGCTGAAGCCGCCGGTTGGGACTGGGCCGTCGCCCACGGAACGAACGACGCGGTATAGGCGGCCAGCACGGCCGCCAGAAGCGTGCGCCGCTGACGATCCGGCATCGGATTGTCGCGGGTAGAAACCGTTAATTTTTTCATGTCACCCACCTGATATCGACCGCGGCGCCGCAATAGAACCCGCTCGCGAAAATCTCATGATCATCGCGCCCCGAAGTGGCGCGATGATGACTGGCGCACCCGCCACATTGACTATAAGCATAATTTCCCGTGCATTCACACACGACTATCAACTTCACAACGACTGCTCAAGACCCGTTGCGCGAGACCTGTTGCATCGCCTTCCTGCAATCTCAACTCACGCAGAAGGCCAGTGCAATTGCAGTCCCGGTCCGGTACTCCGGCCGGGACGATCACCTGCCACAAACAGGCCGGGGCGCAGCATGCCATAGAGTGCAATCTGGTGCAGCGAACAGGGCAACACATGGAACACCGGCGCGAGCGCGCTGCCACTTCGTGCAGCAAGATGTGCGTCAGATCATCGGCATCGTCACCCGTTGCCGGGCAACACTCAGTGCGTCTTCAATCCAGCGGCGCTCATGCCGAGACGAATGATCTCGACCACCAAGCCGAGCGCCAGCACGCTCGCGAGCCAGATGCCGCCCAGCCATGCCAGACGTTTCCATACCGGCAGCGCCTCTTCTGAATTCATCCCGGATGTTCCTCGCGGCATGATTCACCCTCAGTGATAACCTTCGCCCACTTTCACCTTGCCCCGGAACACGTAGTAGCTCCATGCGGAGTAGCCCAGGATGAACGGCAGGATGAACAACGCCCCGACGAGAGAAAATCCCTGGCTCTGCGGCGGTGACGCCGCTTCCCAGATGGACACCGACGGCGGAATGATGTTGGGCCAGAGGCTGATGCCGAGGCCGCTATAGCCGAGAAAAACCAGCAGCAATGTCAGCAGGAATGGCGTGACGGTCGCGCGTCGGGCGAGAGCCCGCAACACGGCGAGAAATCCAAGCAGCACCAGAACCGGCACGGGAAGGAAGAACAGAAGATTGGGCATGCTGAACCAGCGGCGCGCGATCTCGGGATGGGAAAGCGGCGTCCACACGCTGACGATACCGACGACCACGAGCAACGCGCACGCCAGATAAAACGCAAGCCCATGCATCTGCTCCTGCAGTCGCCCCTCTGTTTTCATGATCAGCCACGTACAGCCGAGCTGCGCATAGGCGACCACCAGCGCCATACCGCAAAAGAGCGGGAAAGGGCGGAGCCAGTCGAGCGAGCCACCCGCATAGGCATGGTCGACCACCGGCAGGCCATCGATGAACGCACCGAGCACGACGCCCTGAAAAAACGTCGCGACCAGTGACCCGCCGATAAACGACTTGTCCCAGATGTGCCGCCTGTGCTCTGTTGCCTTGAAGCGGAATTCGAATGCCACGCCGCGGAAGATCAGGCCCATCAGCATGAACATGATCGGCAGATAGAGCGCGCTGAGCACGACCGAATAGGCCAGAGGAAACGCGCCGAACAGCCCCGCTCCGCCCAGCACCAGCCAGGTCTCGTTGCCATCCCACACGGGCGCTACCGTGTTCATCATCACGTCGCGCTCCTCCTTTTCCCGGACCGTGAAAAAGAGCAGGCCGATGCCGAGATCGAAGCCGTCCATCACCACATACATCATCACGCCGAAGACAATGATGAGTGCCCAGATCAGGGAAAGATCGATGCCCATGTTCAAACCCTTCCTGCGGGACTGCCGGGGTTGTCGTCTGAATCTTCCCCAGACGCCGAAAGGGGACGCGCAGGCGTGCGCGCCCGGCCCGCCCCGCCGTGAGTCTGCTGCAGGCCTTCATCGGTGACAGGCCCCTTGCGCACCAGACGCAGGATGTACATGATGCCAAGGCCGAACAGCGAGAAATAGACGAGCACGAACAGGATGAGACTCAACCCGACCTGTGCGGTGCTCAGCGGCGACGATGCATCGGCCGTGCGCATCACGCCGTACACGACCCACGGCTGACGGCCCATCTCGGTCGTCACCCAGCCGGCCAGCAGCGCGATCAGGCCAACCGGGCCGATCCACTGCACAACGGAGAGAAAAGCCCGGGAGGTGTACAGACGGCCACGCAGACGCAGGACAAAGCTCCAGATGCCGGTCAGGATCATCAGGACGCCCATGCCGACCATCAGACGAAAGGTCCAGAAGACCACCGTCGAATCCGGCCGATCCCCGGGCGGGAAGTCCTTCAATGCAGGCACCTGTTTACTCAGGCTATGGGTCAGGATGAGGCTGCCGAGATACGGAATTTCGATCGCGTACCGGGTGACTTCGGCCTTCATGTCCGGCCAGCCGACGAGGATCAGCGGCGTCGGTTGTCCGGGAACGTTCTCCCAGTGCCCTTCCATCGCGGCGATTTTCGCGGGCTGATGTTCGAGCGTGTTCAGGCCATGTGCGTCGCCGACCACGGCCTGGATTGGAGCTACGATCAACGCCATCCACATGGCCATCGACAGCATGGTGCGAATTGCAGGGTTATCCCGGCCTCTCAGCAGATGCCAGGCCGCCGATGAGCCGACGAAGAACGCCGTGGCAAGAAACGCCGCGATGGCCATGTGCGCAAGCCGGAACGGAAACGACGGATTGAAGATCACCGCTAGCCAGTCGACCGGCACGGCGCGCCCGTCGATGACCTCATAGCCTTGGGGCGTCTGCATCCAGCTGTTGGACGCGAGAATCCAGAAAGTCGAGACGAGCGTGCCGAGCGCGACCATTGTGGTCGCAAAGAAATGCAGTCCGCGCCCCACCCGGTTCCAGCCGAAAAGCATGACGCCCAGAAAGCCCGCTTCCAGGAAGAACGCCGTTAGCACTTCATAGGTAAGAAGCGGCCCCGTGATGCCGCCTGCAAAGTACGAAAACCGGCTCCAGTTGGTCCCGAACTGGTAGGCCATGACAACACCCGAAACGACACCCATGCCGAAGTTCACCGCGAAGATCTTCGACCAGAAGTGGTAGAGGTCGCGATAGGACGCTTTCCCGGTTCTTAGCCACAGCCCTTCGACGACGGCCAGAAAACTCGCGAGGCCAATCGTGATCGCCGGAAAAATGATGTGGAAACCAATAGTAAAGGCAAACTGAAGACGGGCAAGATGAAGCGCTGTCGTGTTATACATGTCCGACATCCTTTTAACCCTAAAACTGTGTGCCTCGTATTGAAGCAGCGTTTCTTCAGGTCAGGGACTCGCGCGACGGCGCAACCCCTGCGGGCCGGTCAGGCATGGTCACCCTCTGGCTGGTGAGCGCGATCCTGTGCGAGTCATCATAGGCATGGTTTCCAGGTTGTACAAGAATTTTTCATGAATCCACGCCGGACATGCTGCGCAGGCACCGTTCGCTTTTTCATCGAATAAATACGTCATCCTGATGAATCGGGCCTGACTGTATTGCGCAATCGGGATTCGTCCGCACGCAACACATTTTCCTCAGGCAAAGGTCTGGATGCGATTGATTTCCAGTCGGCATGCGCCTCGAGGTCACCGGTCTGCCTGACTGCCCCGCCAACTAGTTTGACTATTACAAACAGTCAGAAAACCGGAGACAGCCGACGTGAAGAAAATGACGAGGCTGATCGTGATAACGATGATTGACAGACGCAAACACGGGCACTACGAATTTTGTTGAGGATCGTGCGCGTGACTCATGACGGCAGCGGCACCGCGTGAATTCCTGATGCCTGTTTCTGCTCGGTACGCAGTGCGGTTGGGGAAGATATTCGCCCGCGGGCTCACCTCGACAATGCGGTGAGCCGGCGGGCGCTGAGGATGATCACGAGACCGGCAAGGAACAGCGCGCTACAAGGCGTAAATGATTCCGCCGAAGCTTCAGCGGATCACGCAACAAACGACGCCGCGAATGTAGCGGCGTGCCCTGCTACGTGTCCCGGGGTTTCGTTCGTTCAGAACGCTTGACGCAGGCCGAGCGCGGTCGTGGTCGCCGAACCGAAGCCACTGGTCTTGTCGTACATGCAGACGACGTAGACACCCGTGCGTTTCGACAGCGAATAGTCGTAGGCGATCGAGCCGGTATTGCGCGTCGAGTACACGTTATGTGGCGCATTGCGCGTCGTTCTTGCCCACTCGGCGAGCACCGTGCTGTACGTCGTCACCGGCACCGACAGGCCCAGCTCATAGGTATGCGCGCCTGACGGCTTGCCATACGTCTGGCTCCCCTCGGCAAGTGCGTAGACCTTCGCGAAGTTGAAGTTGTAGGTGAAGCCGCCGAGCCACGTGTCCTGTTCCGTGACGGGCGCCGTGACTGGCGTGCGTACGCGCTGCAGCGACACGGCCGCGGCGAACGGGCCGTTCACGTACTTCGCGTGCAAGCCGATATTGGCGACGCCCGGCGCGCCGGCCACGCCGCCGGCACCGTAGATGCCCGTCGCCGTGAAACCGCCGAGCGAAGGCGTCTGATATTGCACCGCGTTATTCCACACGGTGTCGCCGATGATCGTGTTGTTGAACGCCGGCACGAACGACTGCACGACGATCGGTGAAAACACCACCGACGACCCGAACGGATTCAGCAACTGCATGTTCAGATAGGTCGGGTTGGTCTGCCGGCCAAAACTGAGCCTGCCCACCGCGGTCGAAAAGCCGACGAACGCATTGCGCGAGAAGAACGGATCGGCTGCGGTACGCCCCTGCGCACCGGTATTCGGCTGAAAGAAGCTCTCGAGGGTGAAGAACACCGAATTGCCGCCGCCCAGGTCTTCCTCGCCATGCATGCCGAAGTACGACGTGGTGAGACCGCCGCCGCCCTCCTGAAACGTGGCCGCCGGGCCGCTGCTGTGCTTGACGCTCCCCACGTACGCGCCAACGAGGCCGTAGAGTTGCACCGACGACTGCGCGTGCGCTTCGGTTGCCGCGCCGCCTGCGGCAAGTGACGCAAATGCGGTTATGGCCGCCATCCGGCGGTTCATCTTTTTCATTGACAGATCTCCGTGACAATATTTTTTATGTACGACGAGCGTCGATATGCGCTCGCCGCCTGTTTCCAGTTACTTCCTGACGAGGGAAAACTAAGGCGCGATCTCCTCGAGGCTGCGTTCGCGGGTTTCGATCATCCGGGTGGCCGCGAGCGCGCCCACCACGCTCACGCCCGCGAACATCAGAAACACCGAGCCGGTGCCTTCCTTATGCACGAGCAGGCCGACGAGCGATGGACCGACCGCGGACGCAAGCCGCAGCCATGAGGTCGCGAGGCCGGTGCTGGTGGCGCGCATGCGGGTCGGGTAAACCTCGGGCGTGTAGAGATACAGCACGGCTGCGATCGAGCCGATCAGCCCGTAGCTCAGGGTCCCGACGATCAGCACGCCCCACACGCTGTGCGCGCCGAAGAAGCCGAGGCATGCGAGCAGAAAGCCGCCGACGCAGAATGCCGCGACCGTCCAGTTGCGGCGACCCACGCGGTCGATCGAATACGCGCAGATGAGCAGCAATACGACCTGTGCGACGTTGGTCAGCGACGCCGCTCTCAGCGCGCTTTGCAGCGGCAGGTGATAGACGGTGCGGTAGAGCGTCGGCAGCCAGTTGTTCAGGCTGTTCGCGACGAAAAACGCGGTGGCCCACAGCACCCACACGATCAGCGTGCGGCTGCGATAGAACGGCGACAGCAGTTCGCGCCAACCCGCGCGCCCCGGCGTGCCGGCCGTCGCCGCCGCGCCCACCTTGCGATCGCTCGCGCGCACGCTGGGCGGAATGCGTTTGTCCGTGCTGGCTTCCATCTCGCGCACCACGGCTTCCGCTTCGGCCAGACGGCCCTTGCCGATCAGCCAGCGCGGCGACTCCGGCAGACGCGACACCAGGACCGCGATCAGCAGCCCCGGCACCGCGCCGATCCAGAACATGATTTTCCAGCCGACCATCGGCACGAGCCACGCACCGAGCTGCCCGGTCGCCATCAAACCGAGCGGGAAAATCAGCTCGTACAGCAGGAAGTATTTGCCGCGTCCATGCGCGTTCGACAGCTCGCTGATGTACGTGGCAGCGACAGGCATTTCACCGCCGACGCCGACGCCCTGCACGAAGCGGCACGCGAGCAGCATCGTAAAATTGCCGCTCAACGCGCAGCCGAAACTCATCACGGACATGATGCCGATTGAGATCGTCGCACTGCGGATACGTCCGGTGCGCTCCGCGAGCCAGCCGAAAAAGAGCGCGCCGATGAACTGGCCGATGTAACTCGCGCCGATCAGGAGACCGATCTGCACCGGTTCGACGTGCCAGAGGCCGATCAGCACCGGCAGCACGAACGCGAGCGACAGTGCATCGAATGCGTCGAAGAATGTCGCGCTGCCGACGATGACGCGCGCCTTCGTATGCCACCGCGAAAACGGCACGCTTTCGATGCGCCGGATCAGTGCCGCGGCCGCGGTGTCCGCGACATGCACGGCTGTCTGCTCAGGGGACGCCGCGGCCTTGTGGTCCGCGCGCGCCTTTAATGCATTGCTGTCCTGCATCTGGGTCTCCTTCGATACGTTTTGCGCACGCCGCGCCGCGCAGGAGCGGGCACGCGCGTGCGGCAGGCTGTTATTGTTGTGTCGCCCGGTGGGCCGCCGCGCGGTGGCACGGACGGAGTGCCGCTCAGTCGGGAATGGCCGTCGCCGCTGCCGTCCCGCTCCAGCGGCGCACCGTATCCGTCTCGATGTCGAACAGGTCGAGCACGCGGCCGAGCGTGTGATCGACCATCTCCTCGATACTCGCCGGCTGGCTGTAGAACGCCGGCACCGGTGGATACACGATCGCGCCCGCGTCGGTGACCGCGCCCATGCTGCGGATATGTCCCGCATGCAGCGGCGTTTCACGCACCATCAGCACGAGCCGGCGCCGCTCTTTCAGCATCACGTCCGCGGCGCGGGACAGCAGCGATCCGGTGCAGCCCGTCGCCACCTCGGACAGCGTCTTGATCGAGCACGGCGCGATCACCATGCCGTCCACGCGAAACGAGCCGCTCGAAATCGCCGCGCCGATATCGGTGTTCGGGTAGAACACGTCGGCGAGCGCCTGAACATCCGCGATCCGCAGGCCGGTTTCCTGCGCGAGCGTGACCTGCGCCGAGCGGCTCATCACGAGATGCGATTCGACTTCGGCCTGCCGCAGCAGCTTCAGCAGACGCACCCCGTAGATCGCGCCCGACGCGCCGCTGATGCCGACGACGATGCGTCTTTGCGCCAACTGCATGCGCCGTGACAAACTGGAAGACTGCATACGTGCGCTCCGTGTCTCAATGCATCTGATAGACAGCGAAGACCACCACCACGACCACGAGGCCCGCGAACCAGAGCCACGTGCGATTGCCGCCCTGCGCGCGCGGCCGTGCCGGTGCTTGTGGCGCTGCGGTGCGCTGCATGTCGTCCGTTTGCGTTGCGCCCCCGGCCTGACTGGCCGCGGTTTCCGGCCCCGTGACCGCCGCGGTGAAGTGCCCAAAAAAATCCTGGGCCATCTTGCGCGCGACGCCGTCGATCAGACGCGCACCGACCTGCGCGAGCCGGCCGCCGACCTGCGCATGCGCGCGGTAGACGAGACGCGTGCCCGCCCCCTCGGCCTGCAGGCCGACCTGCGCACCGCCCTTTCCAAAGCCCGCCGCGCCGCCCGAGCCCTCGAACGTCAGCGAGTACGATTCGGGCGCATGCAGATCGGTCAGCATCAGCTTGCCGTTGAAGCGCGCCTTGATCGGGCCGACCGCCGCCGCCATGACGACCTTGTAGTGGTTGTCCTCGATTCGTTCGAGCGATTCGCAGCCGGGCACCGACACCCGCAGGATCTCGGGGTCGTTCAACGCGGCCCATACGCGTTCACGTGAAAGCGGCAAGAATTGTTCGCCGGTCAGTTCCATGGCAATCTCCGTTTGATGCGGACAACAGGGGTCCCTCGCGTGCACGCGGCAGCGATCTGTCTGGTTAAAAATGGAAGACGCGGCGCGCCTGACGCCGATGCGCGCCTTACGTCATATGCGGGTCAGTCGAGAATGTGCTGCCACTTCGCGCGCACCTTGTCCTGCAGTTCCTTGCTGGCCTCCGCTACCTCGGGGAACTCACTGAGGAAGTCGTATGGCCGGCAGGCGTCGATGATCGCCTTCGAATTGAACGGCGCCTTGTACGGATACGCGATCGACATCGGATCGTTCTTCGAACCCATGCCGCGCTTGATGATGTCGATATCCAGATCCGGATCGGAGCGCGTCGCGACGGCCCACATCACTTCCTGCATGTTCGACGGATCGATGTCTTCGTCGACGACGATCGTGTAGCGCGACATATACGCGCCCACGCCGCACTGGCTGAGAATATGGCCTGCCTGACGCGCGTGCCCCGCGTAGCGCTGCCGGATCGACACCACGTTGAACATCCGCGCGCCGCCGATCTCGTGCGCCCACACGCCTTCGACATCCGGCACGCCGGCCGCCTGCAGCGCGTCGACGAGCAGCGCCGAGCGCATCACGGCCTTCGAATACGAGTAGTCGTTAGGCGGTTTCGCCGGCGGGCTGCCCATGATGATCGGGTTGTCGCGGTAGTAGATACGCTCGATCGTGACGACCGGCGCCGTTTCTGCCTTGCCTGGGTAATAGCCGTGAAATTCGCCGAACGGGCCTTCGATCCGCTCGTCGCCAGGATGCGCCCAGCCTTCGATCACGATCTCCGACGCGCTCGGGAACGGCAGGCCGGACAACTGCCCGCTCACCACCGAAACCGGCTGCTTGAGGATCGCGCCGATGTAGTTCAGCTCGCACATGCCGAACGGCACTTCGATGCCTGAAATCAGATAGCCAAGCGGATCGCAGCCGATCACGATCGCCACCGGAAACGGCTTGCCCGCCTTCATGTGCTTGTCGTACTGGATCGCGCCGTGCTTGCCGGGAATCATGTCGAGGCCGACGTGATTGCGGTCGTGAATCATCACGCGGTAGGTGCCGACGTTGACCCAACCGGAGTCCAGATCCTTCGTGACCACCATGCAGCCGGTACCGATATAGCGGCCGCCGTCTTTCTCGTGCCACAGCGGCGATGGAAACGAAAACAGGTCCACGTCGTCGCCCGACTGGATGTTCTCGAAGACCGGGCCACTCTCGACCTTGACCGGTTCGAACTCGACTGCCTGCGCCTGCCATTGCTTCGGCCTGCCGCGCAGCGTCTTCACCAGTTCGCGATGGCTCGCCTGATGACCGACGCGAAGAATCGACGACAGACGCGCCGGGCTGCTCGTGCTGCATGTCGCGACACGGAAGCCCTTCGGGTACCCGGGAATGTCGTCGAACAGCAGCGCGTCTGGCCTTTCCTTCTTCACGTTGAGTTCGCTGATCGCGCCGAGCTCAAGATTCCAGTCGGCGCCTGACACCTCGGTCAACTCGCCGAGCGCGCGCACTTCATCCAGCCATGCACGCAGATCCAGCGAATGGGCCGTCGACGTTTTCGTCACGTTACAGTCTCCTTTTTTACACGCTTCGTCGTTTCACGAACTGCCGAACCCAGGCAGTCCGCTTCGAGGATGAACATTGAAGCACTCATGCATCCTTCGCAAACGATGCTCTTTCATGCGTGAGATGAGTTTCTTTCATGCCTGTGATCGCACGCGCCACCGCAACAGCGGCAACGCAGGACCGTGGAACCGGTTCGCGCTAACGCGCGTACTTGAAGGTCCCCTGGGCGGTCGCGATCAGAATGCCGGAGTCGACCCATGCCTCGCCGCGGGCGAAGTAGATCGACTTGCCCCTGCGTTCGAGAAAGCCCTTCGCGATGACCGCATCGCCCAGGCCCTTGTCGAGAAAGTTGAGCGTAAGCGAGAGCGTCACGCCGTGAATGACGCGTTCCGGATCGGCGCTGAAAAGGCCCGAGTAGCCGCACGCGGCGTCGAGCAGCGTGGCGATCACGCCGCCCTGCAGCACGCGCCGCCGGTTCAGCAGCGCCGGCTGCACACGCACCTGGAACTCCGCGTAGCCTTCGCGCCACGCGGTACGCGACACGCCGAGCGTGTCGAGAAAGGGGTTGTCCAACAGGTCGCTTTCCAAGATCGTTCTCCACGCGGTCCGGCTTCGTATCGTGGCCGCTGGCTCGTCACCCAAGCCGGGACTTCAGTTCCGCCGCCGCCCGCTGCACGAATACCTGGGCGCTGACAAAGGGATGCCGTGCGCCCATCAGCGACGCCAGATCGCGGGTCATCGTCCCCGCCTCGACAAGGTCGATGCAGGTCCGCTCCAGTGTCTCCGCAAACGCCATGCCGTCCGGCGTGCCGTCCAGACGCGCGCGATGCCACAGCGCGCGGCTCCATGCGTAGATCGTCGCCAGCGGATTGCTGGAGGTCGCCTCGCCGCGCTGATACTGCCGGTAGTGACGTACCGCCGTGCCGTGCGCGGTTTCCGTTTCGATGCACCGGCCGTCGGGCGACATCAGCAACGACGTCATCAGGCCGGCCGAGCCGTAGCCCTGCGCCATGTAGTCGGATTGCACGTCGCCGTCGTAATTCTTGCAGGCCCACAGATAGCCGCCCGACGACTTGAGGCTGAACGCGACCATGTCGTCGATCAGACGCGGCTCGTAGACGAGGCCGGCCTCCCGGTACGCGTCGGCGAATTCGCCGAACACCTCGCTGAAAATATCCTTGAAGCGTCCGTCGTATTGCTTCAGCACCGTGCCCTTGTGCGAGAAATACACCGGATAGCCGCGCTGCAGGCCGAAGTTCAGGCACGCGCGCGCAAAGCCGCGAATCGACTCGTCGGTGTTGAACAGGCCCAGCGCCACACCGCCCCCGTTGAATTCATGCACCGTCTGCGTGACCGCCTCGCCGCCGTCCGTCGGTTCGAACACGAGCTTCACCGTGCCCCGCCCCTCGACGACGATCTCCTTCGCACGGTATTGCTCGCCGAACGCATGCCGCGCGATCACCACCGGTTTCGACCAGTGCGGCACAAGCCGCGGCACGTTCGGGCAGATGACCGGCTCGCGGAAAATCGTGCCGTCCAGCACGTTGCGAACCGTACCGTTCGGCGACGGATACAGCCTCGACAAGCCGAACTCCTGCTGGCGCGCACGATCCGGCGTGATCGTCGAGCACTTCAGCGACACGCCGTGCGCCCTGGCCGCCTGCGCGGCTTCCAGTGTCACCCGGTCGTCAGTGCGCTCGCGATTTTCGATCGACAGGTCGAAGCGCTTCAGCTCGACATCGACGAACGGCAGCACGAGCTGGTCGCGCACCCATTGCCACAACACACGCGCCATCTCGTCGCCTTCCATCTCGACGAGCGGACTGTTGAACTTCACCTTGCCCATGAATATCGTTCCGGGAAATCGGCTTCGGAGGATCAGAAGCGCGTCGACATGCCAAGCGTCGCGAGAAACTGCGTGCTGCTGTCCGACGCGCACGCCGGTCCGCACAGCCCGTTGATCGCCGCATGCGCGTTGTCGCCGCGCGCCTTCTGATACACGGTCTCGACGTACACCAGCGTGCGCTTCGACAGTGAGTAGCGCAACGCGACGGCCAGCTGATGCGCGCTGTCGTCGCCCAGTTGCGCATTGCCCTTCATGTACTGGTAATCGCCGCCAAGCGACCAGGCGGGCGCGAGATGCCAGTCGGCGCCGACCTGGACTGCATTGATCGCCGCGCCCGTCAGCGTGTTGCGCGTGTTCGTGTACAACAGGTTCGTATAGACGCTGCCGAACAGATAGTGCGCCCCTGCCCCCCAGTTTCTCAGGCCGTCATGCCCATTGTTCATGGTCGGGTACTTCTGTTCGACGTAGGCGACGCCCGCGCCGAATGCGCCGTTCACATAGTTCGCGCCGAGACTGACCGTGCTGCTGGCGGAGAAATCCCCGGCCTGGCCGCCGAATCCGTACAGCGCGCCGAAGCTGAAACCACCGTACGTCGCACTCGTATACTTGACTGAGTTCGATACGCGCGACGTGCCGGCGACACGGTCGAAGTCGGCCGAACCCGTGAGATTGCCAGGAATGCCGAGCGCCGCGAACGGGCCCTGCCGGTAGTTGAAGAACCCGGTGTACAGCGAGCCGGTCTCCATGCCTTTCGCCGTCAGCGAGTCGTACATGAAATCGTATTGCTGGCCGGCCGTCAGCGAGCCCCAGCGATCGTTCGACAAGCCGACATACGCGTTGCGCGCGAACAGACCCGAGCTGTTGCCGATGATCGCGCCAGTGCCGAGGTTGTACTGATCCATCAGCAGGAAGACGGCCTTCGTGCCGCCCCCGAGGTCCTCACTGCCTTTCAGGCCCCAGAAATTCGGAATATTGTTGCCGTTGCTCAGGATCACCGCCGAATGGCCCTTTTCGTTGCTCACGTAGGTGACGCCTGCATCCATCGTGCCGAACAGCGTGATCGAACTCTGCGCACAGGCGGACCCTGCCGCCATGGCGAGCGCGACACCCGCGACCAGACTTCCTGTTACTGTCGTTGTTGTTTTCATGAGCAGCCTGACGAAGGGATGACGGGACGGGAACCAGCAGGACTGAAGAGTGCATGACCCGTTTGCACGCGCGCAAACTAAGTTTTTTCATGTCCGACATGAGAAAGTTTCATTTCCTCCCCGCGCGTGCAGGCCCGATCATCCGGTCTGTGGCACTGTCCTGCCGCGCCGCTTTCGTATGAGGTTCGTGCGTGTTTTCACCGGGCGAACGTGCCCGGGAAAACGACTACAATCCACTTCCTGACGACCCTGCCTCGCACAGACGCCGAATGAGACCGTACATTCCCTCCTTGCAGAGCCTGCTCGCTTTCGAGGCCGCGGCGCGACATCTGAGCTTCACGCGCGCGGCACAGGAGCTCGAGCTGACCCAGACTGCGATCAGCCATCAGATCAAGACGCTGGAGGAGCGCCTCGGGATCAAGCTGTTCATCCGGCGGCGCAACGTGCTGACCCTCACGCCGGCTGCGCGCGAATATCTGGCTTCGGTAAACGAGGCGATCAGCATGCTGTCGCTCGCCACCGCGCGAGCCCGCAAGAAAAAATCGACCACCGTGCTGACGGTCACCTGCCTGCCCACCTACGCGGTCAAGTGCCTGATTCCCGCGCTGCCCGCGTTCCAGCGCGCCCACCCGGATATCACGGTGCATCTCGCCACCAGCGCGACCTTCGACGAGTTCGAGCGCAACAGCTATGACGTCGCGATCCGTTATGGCTCGGGGCGCTGGGCGTCGGTGCGCTCCGACCGGTTGCATGGCGAGGAATTTTTCCCCGTCTGCGCACCGTCGGTGCTGGAGGAAGCAGGAACCTTCGCCTCGACTGCCGAAGGGCTCGCGCGCTTCCGGCAGATCCGCACGTACTTCTATTCGATGTACCAGGACGACTGGCCCGCATGGCTCGAGGCCGCGGTACAGGAGCCGGTCGAATTCGCCAGCGAGGCCGTGTTCCATCTACAGCTCACGTCGCTCGCGGCGGCAGTCGATGGCGTGGGTCTCGCCATCGGACGCACACCGCTGGTCGATGCGGACCTCGCGAGCGGCAAGCTGGTTCAGCCCTTCGATGTGCGGGTGTCGTCGAACTCGGCGTACTTCGTTTCCTCGCCCAACGACAAGGCCAGGCTGAAGAAGGTCGAACTCTTTCGCGACTGGGTGCTCGGCACGCTCGGCGAAGGCGCGGGCCGTCCAGCCGCCGCGCCTTCGCACGCCGCGCCCGCCACGGCGTCCGCCGCGCAGCACACCGCTACATGCCTGGCACCGGCCACCCGCTAGCGGACCCACCGTTCCAGAGCGTCGGCGCGCTGCTCGACGCCCATCGCCGACGCGCTCCCGACAAGGCAGCCATTGTCGACGTCGAACATCATGCGACGGTTTCCTTTGGCGAACTCGCCGCCGTCGTCGACGCGCTCGGCCGTCAGCTGCAACGGCATGGCGCACGCAAGGGTTCGCGCATCGTGCTGGCCAGCACCGAGGGACTCGAGAAACTGCTGCTGTGGCTCGGCATCTGGCGCATCGGCGCGGTCGCGTGTCCGCTCGATATCGCCTTCGTCGGCCCGGATGTCGCGGGCAAGCTGCTCGACATGCTCGATCCGTCGCTGATCCTGCTGCCGCTCGAAGCCGACGCCAGTGTCGTGCCGCGCACGAACGGCAGGCTCGTGCGCTTCGATACGTGGCCGGCCGGCAGCGCGAACGAAAATCGCGAGGACGTCATCCGTTTCACCGCGGACAGCGATGAATCCGGCACGCCGTTTTCCTTCGATATCGACATCGATCTCACCGACATCGCCTCGATGTGCTGTACGTCGGGCACCACGGGCATGCCCAAAGTGGTCGTCTACGATCACGCGTGCTACTGGCTGAACGGCCTCGACAGCATCGACCTGCTCGGCCTGAACACCGCGGACCGCGCGCTCGAATATCGTTCGTTCGACTGGTACTCCGCGCAGATCCTGAGCCTGATGCCGTTCCTGCAACTGGGGTCGACACTGTGCGTGGCGCGCCGCTTCTCACGCAGCCAGTTCGCCGGATGGATCAGAGACAATCGCGTGACGGTCTGCGCCGGCGTCCCCACCGTGCTGAACATGCTGCTCGACTCACCCGTCGACGTGAGCGGCGGCAGTCTCGCCTCGCTGCGGGTGATGACGTGCAGCACCGCGCCACTTTCGCCGGTGCAATGGGAACGCTTCGAAGCGCACTACGGCATTCATGTGCTGAACCTGTACGGTTCGTCGGAAGCGGGCTGGATGTGCGGCAACCGTTCGCAGCGTCGCAAGCTGGGCACGGTCGGCTATCCGGCGGCGCACATCGGGTTCACGATCGTCTCGCCGGATGGCTCGCCGTGCGGGCCCGGCCAGGAAGGCCAGGTTGTCGTGAGCGGGCCGAAGCTCGCACTCGGCCTGCTTCGCGCGGACCGTTCGATCGAGCCGCTCCGCGGCACCGCGCTTCATACGCGCGACGTCGCCTCACAGGATGACGAAGGCTTCGTCCGGGTGTCGGGACGCATGGACGACCTGATCATTCGCGGCGGCGTGAAGATCGTGCCGCAGGAAATCGAGGACGCACTGCTCGCGCATGCCGGCGTGCAGGACGCGGTGGCGCTCGGCGTGCCCGACCCGATCTACGGCCAGGAATCCGTGTGCTTCGTCGTGCCGCATCCGGGCTCGATACTCGATGCGCGGGAACTGCTCACGCACTGCAGGGCGCGCCTGCCGCGCGAGAAGCTGCCGAGACACGTCTACGTCGTCGAAAGTTTGCCGCGCAGCGCGCGCGGCAAGATCCTGCGCGACGCGCTGCGTCGTGAATGGTGGACGATCACGCACGCGCCCGGCACGTGAACAACGTGGATACCGCGAGTCAGGCGGCGTTCGCCAGTGCCGGACAGAGATGAAGATTCTCGCTCGCATCCTTCGTCTGCGCGATGTCGAGCGCCGCCGGCAGCGGCACGCCGTTTCTCGCCGCGGTCATCTCCGCCGCGATCGACACGGCGATTTCCGGCGGTGTCCTGCTGCCGATGAAAATCCCCGCCGGACCGTGCAGGCGTGCAAGCTGCGCGTCGGTCACGTCGAACAGTTTCAGGCGCTCGCGGCGCTTCCCGCTGTTCGCGCGCGAGCCGATCGCTGCGACATAGAAAGCGTCGGTCTTGAGCGCATCCATCAACGCGAGATCGTCGAGCTTCGGATCGTGCGTGAGCGCGACCACCGCGCTGTGCGCGTCGAGCCGCATGTCGAGCACCGTGTCGTCGGGCATCGTACGCACGAGGCGCACGTTGGGCACGTCCCATGCGGCGAGATACTCGTCGCGCGGATCGCACACGGTGACCTGATAGCCGAGCGCACTGGCCATCGAAGCGAGGAAGCGCGACAGGTCGCCCGCGCCGATGATCAGCAACCGGTAACGCGGGCCATGCACCGTCATCAGCGTGCGGCCGTCGAAGCGAAGCTGTTCGTTCGACAACGCGGGGCGAATGAATGACCGGCCGCTCGCGAGATCGAGTTCACGCGCGACCAGCTCGCCGGCCGCCACGCGCCGTGCGAGTTCGCCGAGCCCGCCCAGGTCCTCTGGGCCTGCCGGGCCGGACAACGGTTCGAGCACCAGCTGCATCGTGCCGCCGCACGGCAGGCCGAAGCGGCGCGCCTCTTCCGCGCTGATGCCGTAGGTGACCACTTCGGGCCGCTCGCCGGTCATCAGGCAGCGACGCGTGCGATCGATCAGGTCGTCCTCGATACAGCCGCCCGACACCGATCCGCACACCACGCCGTCGTCGCGCAGCGCCAGCATCGCGCCGACCGGACGCGGGCTCGAACCCCACGTGCGCGTCACCGTCACGAGCACGACGCGCCGCCCCTGTGCCCGCCAGTCGATGCAGTGCTGAAGCACCGCGACATCGACGCTCTCCATTGCTCACCTCCTGTCGAACCCGGCCCGTTTCACGCGCCGGTGAAAGCCGTCATCTGCACCTCGACGAGAAAGCCGTGATGCAGTTCCGGTACCGGCACGACCGCGCGGGCGGGACGATGTTCGCCGAACACCTCGGCATAAATGCGGTTGAAATGCGGCCAGTTCCCGATGCCGACGATATAGGCCGTGCATTGCGCCACATCCGTCAGCGAGCAACCGGCGGCGGCGAGCACACGCGTGCAGTGCTGCAGCGTCGCGCGTACCTGGCGCTCGAAGTTGTCCGGCCCGTCGGTTGCGACGCCCGGGCCCGGCAGCATGCCGGAGACGAACGTAAATCCACCCGCCTTCACGGCCTGCGAATAGTGACCGCCTGGCGACAGCGCATCGCTCGTGAAAATGAAGTTCATGGCTTAAACACTCTCCGGCAAGGGTTTCCCGCGCGTTTCAGGCAGGAACGGCGCCAGCACGAGGCCGACGAGATAGATAAAGCCGACGGTCACCGCTGCATGACCGTAACCGCCAAAGCGCGCGATCAGGGTGCCGGCGACGAGCGGACCGGTCCACGCCAGAAAGCGCGGCACGTTGAAGCAGAACGCGATCGCGGTGCCGCGAATACGCGTGGGATACAGCTCGGGTAGCCAGGTCGGCATCCACGTATATTGACCGAGACTGAAGAAGCCCGTCACGCAGGCCACGGCCAGCAGCAGCGCGGCGTCGTGCGTCCACATGAAGAGCACCGGCGTCAGCACGAATGCCATCGCGAAGAACAGGAACGTGATGCGCTTGCGGCCGTACGCATCGGCGAGAAAACCCAGGCCGATATAACCCGCGATGGCGCCGGCGTTATACGCCATGCCCGCGAAGCTCGCCCACGTCGACGCGGACAGGCCCGAATGCGCGGCCACCGAACCGATATACGGCGGCACCCACGTGGAAATGCCCCACCAGCCGAGCGTCGTGCTGAGCGACATCAACACGGCGATCACCGTGCGCCTGCGCAGTTCCGGCACCGCGAACAGGTCGACCAGCGTGAAGCGCGCGAGCGCCTGCTCCTGATCGTCGAGCGCCACGCCCGCGCGCTTGCGGGCAAGCGTGTCCTTGCGGTCGGTGTTGACGCGTTCCCATTGCTCCGACTCGGGAATGCCCGCGCGCATCCAGAGGGTCGCGAGGCCCGGCAGCACGCCGATCAGGTACATGTAGCGCCAGGCGTGTTCGCCCACGCCGCTCATGAAGAGCCACACCAGCGACGCGACGAAAAACCCCGTGCCGAGGCCGCATTGCATCAGCCCGGCGCCTTTGCCGCGATGGCGGTCGGGCCAGATTTCCGCGGTCATCGCCGTGCCCGTCGCCCACTCGGAACCCATCGCGAGGCCGACGATAAAGCGCAGTGCGGCGAACGACGCCCAGTCCCACGACAGCGCGCTCAGGCCCGTGGTGAGCGAATAGGCGAGGATCGCGAACATCATCATCCGCTTTCGCCCGATGTAATCGGCGAGCACGCCGCCGATCAGGCCACCGACGCCCCAGCCGAGCAGCGTCAGTGCGATCACGAGGCCGGCATAAAAGGGAATCTGCGCATGCAGCGACGGATCGAGCAGTTGCCCGAGCGCGCCGCCCACCGTCAGGATCAGCGCGTAGGTCTCGTAGCCGTCGAAGAACCAGCCGAGGTTGGACGCGATCAGCGCACTCCACTGCTGCCGGTTGATCGACCGGTACCAGACCACATGCTGCGTAGTGGGCGAAGCCAGCGCGTGCGCGTCACGCGCACCGCCGCCGGAACCGTCTACGGGATGTTGCATCGCCTGTCTCCTTCATTCTTGTTGTATACCGCTTTGCGACGAGGGTCGCGTGGGAACGGCTTCACCCTTACGCGAGCACCTCTTTGCGCATCCGCGCGGCGAGTTTAACCGCCGCGATGATACGCGATCAGCGCACTCCACTGCTGCCGGTTGATCGACCGGTACCAGACCACATGCTGCGTAGTGGGCGAAGCCAGCGCGTGCGCGTCACGCGCACCGCCGCCGGAACCGTCTACGGGATGTTGCATCGCCTGTCTCCTTCATTCTTGTTGTATACCGCTTTGCGACGAGGGTCGCGTGGGAACGGCTTCACCCTTACGCGAGCACCTCTTTGCGCATCCGCGCGGCGAGTTTAACCGCCGCGATGATTTCCGGGTAAGCCGCGCAACGGCACAGATTGCCGGACAGGTAATGACGGATCTCAGCGTCGGTCGGGTCGGGATTGCGGTCGAGGAGCTGGTGGCTCATCAGGATAAAACCGGACGTACAGAAACCGCACTGAAACGCGCCGCATTCGATGAACGCCTGCTGCACCGGATCGAGTTGCCCGTTCGCATCGAGATGTTCGACCGTGACCACCTCGCCGCCATCGGCCATCGCGGCGAGATACAGACAACCGGACACACTCTCGCCGTTGACGAGCACCGTGCAGCAGCCGCACAGCCCCTGCCCGCAGCTTTCGCGCGCGCCGTACAGCGCGAAGCGCTGCCGCAGCACGTCGAGAATCGTTTGATGCGGCTCGATATCGGCGCTGACAGGCTCGCCGTTGAGAACAAAATGGATCGTGATAGACGTGTCGCTCATGGCTTATTCCTCGGCCATCGGTTCGTTTCTTGCCGCGCACAGCGCGCGGAACACGGTTTCTGGCGTCAACGGCAGCGACGTGAGGCGCACGCCCACCGCGTCTTCGATCGCCTCGGCAATCGCGGAGGCGACGCCGAACGTCGCGCTTTCGCCCACGCCCTTCGCGCCGAACGGCCCGTTGTTCTGCACGGAATCGACCGTCTCGCGGCCGATCAGGTGCGGAATATCGTGAATGCCCGGAATCTTGTATTCGGCAAACGACGCATTGCGCAGCTGCCCCACCTCATCGAACTCCATGCGCTCGAACATCGTGATGCCCAGCTGCATGATCGCCGCGCCGGAAATCTGCGTATCGACGACCTTCGGGTTGATCGGCGTTCCGCAGTCGACGACGTTCTCGAAGCGGATCAGCCTGAAGTGGCCCGTTTCCGTGTCGACTTCGACCTCGACGCCGCAGCCGCCGACCATCCAGTTCGGCGTGATGTTTTCCGATTGCCCCGTCTCGTGCTTCGGCGACGTGTAGTCCGGAATGAAGCTGCCGATGCCGACGATATTGCCCGCCTGCATGCCGTACTTGCGCCGCAGCAGGTCGCCCGCCAGCGCCGGCTGGTCTTGCGGCACGCCGAGTTCGTCCGCGAGTTCGCGAAGTTTCGTGCGCACGTCTTCCGCCGCGAGGCGCACGGCGTGGCCCATGTGAAACGTCGAACGCGAACCGAGCGTGGCCATGTCGTACGGCGTGACGTCGGTATCGGGGCGAACCACCTTGATCTTTTCGGCGGCGATGCCGAGCACGTCGCCTGCCATCAGCGCGATCGCCGTGTCGGACGCCTGGCCCATGTCGACGGTGCTCGAATACACCGTGCAGCTGCCGTCGCCGGCGAGGCTCACCATCGCGACCGAGGTGGTCGGCGCCACCAGTGCCTTGAAGCCGATGCCGATGCCGCGCCCGCGGCGCAGCGTGCCCGCGCCGCGTTCGAACGGCGCCGTCCAGTTCATCAGCCCGGCGACGCGGTCGAGCACCAGATCGATCGCGGCGTCCTTCATCGGCGTGCCGGTGGCGTGCGGACGCCCTTCGCGCAGGATGTTGCGGCGGCGGAACTCGACCGGGTCGATCTTCAGTGCGCGCGCAATCATGTCGGCGTGGCTTTCATATGCCCACACCATCTGCGGAATGCCGAAGCCGCGGAACGCGCCCGCGGGCGGCAGGTTCGTGTACACCGCGTACGAATCGATCGACACGTTTTCGATGTCGTACGGGCCCGACGCGGTGAAGCCGGATTTCTGCGTGACACGGGGTCCGATGTCCGCATACGCGCCCCCGTTCCACCATACGTCACACTTGCGCCCGGTGATGCGGCCGTCTTCGGAGACTGCCGTCTTCATGCGGAACGTGGTCGCGTGCTTGGTGATCGTGAAGAACTGCTCTTCCATCGTCAGCGAAATTTTCACGGGCTGGCGCGACAGCAGCGACAACGCGGTCACCAGCGCCTCGAGCTTGATGTAGAGCTTCGCGCCGAAGCCGCCGCCGAGCAGCGCCGACTTCACGCGCACGCGGTTCTCGGCCCAGCCGAGCAGGCGGGCGATCTCGATGCGCACGAACGAAGGGCTTTGCGACGCGGTGTGGATCGTGATTGCCTGGTCGCCCGGTTCGGCAATCGACACCATCGGTTCGAGCGGCGTGTGCATCACCTGCTGCGTCGTGAACGTATCCTCGAAGACATGTGCCGCCGATGCGAACGCCGCCTCGACGTCGCCGCGCCGCAGCTGGAAATCGAGCGCGACGTTGGTACCCTTGCGACCCGCGAGATGCTTCAGGTCCGGGAACGTGCCGGCCGGCTTCAGCACGTCGTGCACGAGCACATCCGAGCTGGCCGCCTCGACTTCGTTGAACACGGCCGGCAGTTCCTCATACTCGGCCATGATCAGATGGGTCGCTTCCTCGGCAACATGCGGATCGGCGGCCAGCACCACCGCCACCGGTTCGCCGACGTAGCGCACCTTGTCCAGCGCGAGGATCGGCTGGTCGTGAAAGGCCGGGCCGAAATACGGCTCCGGAATCACGCGCAGCACGTCCTGTGCGGTGTACACCGCATGCACGCCTTCCATGGCCCGCGCCGCGCTCACGTCGATATCGACGATACGGCCGTGTGCCACCGTGCTGCGGAAGATCTTGCCGTACAGCATGCGCGGCAGCACGAGATTGTGAATATATTCCGTGCGGCCAGTCACTTTCGCACGTGCCTCAAGCCGGTTCAGCGACCGGCCGACCTGGCGCGCCGCCGTCTGTTCAGTGTCGATTGTCGTCATGCGTGATCCTTCCTGCCGGACGCTTCCAGCGCGATGCGCACCGCGCGTCCGAGATATACCCTGAGCAGATGTTTCTTGTAGCTGGCCGAACCGTGCGGGTCGCCCACGATGTCCAGTTCTTCCGCGCCGGCCTCACCCGCGCGGCGCAGCGTCGCGTCATCGACTGAAGCGCCCTGCAACACGGCTTCGGCAGCGGTGAGACGGGTCGGTTTGTCCGTCGCCGCGCCGACGATCACGCTCGCCTTCGCGATCCGCGCGCCCTGCATGTCCAGCACGACCGCGACGCCGAGCGCCGGCCAGTCATGTGCGGCGCGCGTCGTGACCTTCATGTACGCCGCGGGCCGGTTCGCCTGCGGCGGCACGATGACCTTCGAGATCAGTTCGTTGCGCGCGAGCACAGTTTCGTAATAGCCGGTGCATAGCGCCTCGACCGGAAACGTGCGCTCGCCCTGCGGGCCCGTCACGGTCACGCGCGCGCCGAGCGCGGTGAGCACCGGCGGCATGTCCATGTGCGGGTCGGCATGGCCGAGGTTGCCGCCAAGCGTCGCGACGTTGCGCACCCGCACGTTCGACAGCGTGCGCAGCGTGCGGGCGAGCACCGGCCAGCCCTCTTTCACGAGCGACGAATGTTCGAGCGTGGCAAGCCGCGTGAGGCCGCCGATATGCAGCTCGCCGTTCGGGCCGGGGCGAACCTGCGCGTATTCCGGCTCGATGCCGCGCAGGCTCACGAGCCGCGTGGGACGCAGCACGCCGGCCTTCATCATCAACATGACCGCGGTGCCACCACCGACCGGCCGGATATCCGGATCCTCGGGGTCCAGCAACCCGATCGCTTCCTGCAGCGAACGGGGTGTGGCGAATTCAAAAGGTGCCATCCAGAGCACTCCTTGTTGCGTATTGCCTGAGCGCGCGGCCAGGGCCGCTGCGCATGACGGTGTCGAAAACGACTGTTGAGAAAAAAGGCTGACCGGTCTTTCAGTCGCGCGCTGTCCGCTCGAGCAAGGCGAGCAGTTCGCGGGCGATGATGTCGGGCGTCTCGAGCGGCGTCAGGTGGCGCGCCTGTGGAATGACCGTCAGCGTCGAGCCGGCAATGCCCTTGTGCAGTGCCCCGGCCATCGCGGGCGGCGCCGCGTAGTCTTCCTCGCCGACGATCACGCAGGTGGGCACGCGCACGTTCGCCATCAGCGCGCGGCCGTCGAACGCACCAAGCATCCGGCCGGTCGCGGCGAACGCGGCGACTTCGTTGCGCAGGAAAGTGTCGACGCAGCGCTGCACCACCTCGGGATGCGCGGCGCGAAAGGCGTCGCTGAACCAGCGCGTGATCTGAAACCCGACCAGCGGTGCGAGGCCCTCGTTCTCGGCCTTTTCAGCGCGGACGTTCCAGTCTTTCGGGGCACTCTCGCCGTACCACGCGGTGGTGTCGATCAGCCCGGCCGCGCGCGTCGCTTCGGGATAAGTGCCCGCGAACTGCAGCGCCACGCAGCCGCCCATCGAAGCGCCCGCGATCAGCACGCCACCGAAATCGAGCGCACTGACGACGTCATGCACGTCCTGCGCGAACTGTTCGACGGTATAGGGGCCGGCCGGCTTGTCCGACGCGCCGTGTCCGCGGCAGTCGATCGCGAGGACCGACGCATGCGGTGTCAGCCGCTCGATGACCGGTTGCCAGAAGTCCCGGTTCATCGCCAGCGAATGAAGCAGGACGACGCGCGCGCCACGGCCATCTCCGTGAAGGCTGTAGCCGATTCGCGTGCCGTCGCGCACGGTGACGTGCGCCGCCTCTACTTCGCTCGTGGGTAAGGTTTTCATCGCGTGCTCCGCTGGCTCGGTGAGATACGGGCACTGTGCCCGCCACGCGGATAGTGCAAGCCGGCACGCATTGCAGCAAACGACGATCATTCATGGGCGACATGAAAAACTTTCATCGCTGCCGCACAAACAGGCACGGGGGCCTTCTGCAGGCGGCGCAGGCCCCATTCGGGCGCACCTGTCCCGACGAAGCGCCCGGCAGTCAACGGGCGAACGCCGAACTCGCCACGCGCGACATATTTAATGTGATCGAACAGGACTACCGTATCTGGATCGGCGACGCGAATGTCGCGATCCGTTCGATGCCTTCCAGTATCAGCTACAGATCAAGCGGCGAGAGCCTGCACGTACCAGAGCGGCAAAACCATAACGGGCCAGACGGGTTCGAACCGCGTTACACGGTGACCGCTTTCCGGCCGAACCCGTCGGAAGACGTGCCGGAACAGACAACCCCTACGTCGCACGCATCCGGATCACGTAATCCGGAACGGCCTGCCATTCGGATCCCTCAGAAATTCGCGGGCGTAATAGCGATGCTCCTGCTTGACACCGGCGACCCACACGTAAAGATTGACCGTCGTCCACTGCAGGTTCAGTCCTTCGCTCTCGAGTACCTGGAGGCAGTTGTGGAGGTTGTCGCGCGTGGGCTTGTAGTGACCGCTATTGTTGTCGATGACGCGCAGCGCGCCGTCCTTGATGATGAGCGTGCCCGCGGAAATCACGTCCTTGCCGGCGTTGAACGACGAATGGTTGAAAAACGTCGCACCGCCAAGCGGAGTGGCATCCTTGGTATAGAGCGTTCCGTAGTTATCCATCGCATAGGCCGTGACCGCCCCCGCCGTGATCTTCTGGTCGTGGCAGTCGTACAGCGTCCCGTCCGCACCGACGATCGCGATGTACTGCAAACGCTCGGACTTGTTCAGATAGTTCACGTCTCCGGATACGAAATTTTGCCGGCCGATCTCGTCGAGAATCTGGAAATCCTCCATCGTCAGGGTATGCACGTCCTTCGCGGCGACCGCCAGCGCCTCCTGTCGCCTGAGGGGGTCTCGCGGAAGCTCGATGTCCTGGTTGGTCGCGAGTCCCTTGTTGATGAACTCATGCGTGCCGTGTACGCCACTACCGGAGATCGCCTGCGTTTTGTTCGACATCAGATAGGAGATGCGCTCGTTCTGATAATCGGCGCCCATCGGCTTCAATGGCTTGACGTTAGGCGCGCGGGCGCCCACGTGCCTGCCCGACCCGAGCACGGCCAGCTTGTGCGAGTCGAAATGGATCCGGCCGCGCAAATCCGCCGTCAGGATGCCGAGCGCCTGCAGGCGCGTGTAAAGTTCGCGCAGCGCCTCGGTACCCAGATTCGTGATCGCCGTCCTGCGCGCGATGAACAGCGTTCTGACTTCCTCCGTGCGGGTGAAGGTCGTCGTGCGTGTCTCCGACTTGCCCTGCTTCAGCTTGAGCCAGTCCTTGCATGCGATCACGATGTTATTGAGGCACGCGATTTCACGCGTGGCGTTGGCCGCACCGTTCATTTCCGTCCAGTACGCCCTCAGGGCGGTATCCACCTCCCTGATATTGTTGCCGCGCGCCGTGAAGACGGTATGGCGTTTGTCCGTTGCGGTTTTAAAGGTCTGGTATTGAGTGTTAAGCATCTTCTGGATCTCCGTTAGTCGAGTCCGAGCATCGACAGGTAGCGCCCAAGGCCGCCCTCTTCGCGCGCCACTTCGCGCATCAGTTCCGGGAGCGGCATGCGCCCCCACACCACGGCGCGCCTGAGCAGATAAGGCGTCGGGCTATGCGGTTCCTGCTGCGCCAGATAGTCGGCGATCGTCGCCAGCATCTGGTAAGCGTGATCGCGGCTCGCGATCGTTGTGCCAGCAACAGCCGCCGTGCCCACGCTCGCAACCGCCGAACGCGGCACGGCAACCGGTACGTCTGTCGCGGATAACGGCACCACCGCGCCGGCGCCGGCACTGGCACCGGCAAGCTGCAATGTTGATACGTCGTCCGGTTCCCGCACGCCCTGCGGCCCGAGCAAAACAGTCACCGCACGCAGCAGACGGTCGAGCACCACCGACACCCGCGCAAGGCTCGGCGCATCGTCACCCAGCAGTGCGTCGACCTGTGCCACCAGCGCCGCCCACTGTCCGCCCGCCTCCTCCAGCTGCCGGTGCATATGGATCAGCGCCGTGCGTGCCGGCCGCTGTGCGGCCGCGTTGACGATCAGCTCACGCGTGAGAACGGCGGCATCCTCGTCGTCCTGTGCGGGCGCGGGCGCGATCGCGCTGCGCTCCCAGCGATCGAGGCTGATCGACTCGGGCTCGTTCGCGTCGATCGCGAGCAGCGGCACGTGCAATGCCAGCACCTGGGGATACACCTCGTTCGCCCAGGCGAACGGCGCGCCGCGCGGCTCCGCGTCGCCGTCCTCGATACGCGGCCAGGCGCTGTCCCAGTAGCGCTGCGCAAGCGCCGTCAGCAACCGCGTGCCGGCGAGAAAGCCGTCGATGCCATGCAGGTACGTCCACGCCTCGCACAGCCACGCGGCCAGCTGAAAGTCCTTGCTGCGATGCTGCAACGCGTCGCAGCACAGCGAAGCGACGCGCTTCCAGTCAGCCTTGACGAGCGGACGCTCCCAGTCGCCCATCGGCAGCGTCTGGTCGTCTTCCTCGCGCGCCGTGCGGATCGCCTGATACAGCGGGTCGTAGCGCAACGAAACGCCAGCCGGGTCGTCACCGGGCAACGCTTCCAGCAGCGCGTCGGGATCGACCGGCGAGGCCTCACCCGGGTCCATCGTGGGGATCGCGTTCATAGGGCACTCCATTCGGGCGCTCGTGTCGGAAAACTGCGCGGCCAGGGCAGTGGCGTCTTGCGACCGGCGGGCATCAGCGTGAAACGCAGAAAGACGCGCCCACGTGACTCCTTCGGCAGCAGCGGCGCATCGGTGGGACTGGCCGTGCCCAGCGGAAACTCGAGCCGCAGCAACTGCGATGCGCTGTCCGCGCGCAGGCTGGAATCGGCCACGCGCTCGCGCGCAATCGCCGTGATCAGCGCCCACGGGTCGTCGAACTGCCACGTCAGCGTGCGGCCATCGGTCGACAGCGCGCGCTGCTTCGCGTCGTTAAGCGCGATCAGCGGCGAGTCCTTGGCGAAGCGCAGCGTCAGCACCACCGGTGTGCCGTAGTCCCAATGCAGCGGATGCGGCGCATCGCGCATCGACACACTCTGCGCGCCGAACGTCACGGTCCAGTCGATCACCTGGTTGCCGGCAACTTCGCCGTCGCGGCTCGCGCGGAACTCGACGCCGACGTCATAGCCGGTCGGCGCACCGCTGTCCGACGGATAGAGCGGCGCGAGCAGCGTCTTTACCTGGTTGAAGTTGTCGACGAACTGGCGCACCGGCACGCCTGCGACGTTGCTGCGTGCGCCCGTCGTGCCACGCGCTTCGGCGAACGTCGTCGAGATCCGCTGATAGCGCTTCAGCACGTCGCCGAGTTCACCGAAGTCGGCACTCGCGGCGCCGTCCGCGCGCACGGGTATCGCGCCGCCGAACGGTTGCCGCCCGGCGACCGACTGGTTGAACGCCGTCGAAAAATCACCCCACTGCTGCCGCAGGTCGAACGTATAGCCCCGGCTGCAGGTCGCCAGCAGTTTGTCGTAGAGCTGCGCATGCCGCTGCGCGAAGTAGTCGTCGCCACCGCTCGCGGAAGGACGCGCGGCGAACTTCTCCATGCAGCCGCCCGCGCCTGGCTCCGCCGCCACCTGCACGAACTGCTCGAGATTCAGCAGGCTGCTGTTGGGGTTTTTCAGCTGGTAACGCCCCAGGTCACGATTGATGGCCTGCCAGCGCTGGGCAAGCGGCGTCGCGAGATCCGCTGCGTCGAGCGCGGCCAGATAGATCGACGCTTCATGACCGAGCGCGAGCGCGCGCGCCGACTGCTGCGCGAGGTACGGCGCGAGTCCCGCCACATCGGGCACGCCGAAGGCGGCCAGCACCAGCGAATGCGCCGGCCGCACGCTGTCGGACATCGCGGCGGGCCGCGTTGCGTACAGTTCGGATTGCGCCAGCGCAGTGT
Source organism: Paraburkholderia sartisoli (assembly GCF_900107685.1). GTDB lineage: Bacteria > Pseudomonadota > Gammaproteobacteria > Burkholderiales > Burkholderiaceae > Paraburkholderia > Paraburkholderia sartisoli. The sequence continues at coordinate 404,343 of NZ_FNRQ01000002.1, forward strand.
CGACCGCGCGCAGATGCGCGAGCGCGTCGTGCGAGACGAGCGTGTCCAGATCCTCGATGCGCGCGTTCGCGCCCATCTCGGCCAGCATCGCCTTGATCTTCACGAGTCGCGCGTTGGCCGCGTCGAAATTCGCGCTGTCCGGATCGCCCTGCACGGGCGTGACGGTCGCCGCGGCCGCGACGGCGTCGATCGCAAGGCGCGCGAACTGCGTGTCGAGCGCCTGCCCGATCGCGGGCTGCGCCGCCGCCGGCAACCCGGTGAGCCCTTCCGCAAGGAAGCGCTTGCGCATGTCGCCGAGCGTCAACGCCTTGTCGAGTTGCGTCCGGTCCCACACGATCATCGAGCCGTCCGGCAGGAGCGGTAGCGCGAGATCGCGCGGCGCGGCCATGAACGGCTGGTTCAGCAGCGCCGTCAAGCCGTCGCGCAGCGCGACGCGGCCGGGCGAGAGCGCGTAGCGGCCATCCTTGTCGAGCCACACCACCCCGCTATCCGGGCCGCCGAAGCGCTGCGCCAGCTCGCTTCTGAATACCTGGAACGCGGTCGCCGAACGCTCGCGGTCCTGCGCGACGATATCGGCGCCGATCAGGCGATTCTGCGCGGCCTGCGCGAACGTGCGCTCGTAGACGGGGCCGGGCACGAACTGCTCACGCCGCATCCATGCGCCCTTGCCGGAGCCGAGCAGGTCCTGCTCCGCGTTGATCCCCGCGACGATGGAACGGTAGTCCGCCACGATCTGGCCAAAATCGCCGCCGGCCGTACTGGCGAGCGACAGGTTGCCAAGATGGTCCGTCACCGCGCGTTCCGCGACGAGCAGCGCATTGTTCCTGAAGAGCCGGTCGTCGAGTCGTTGCATGCCCTTCTCGAACGTGCAGCGCAACGGCGGTTGCAGGATCGCGAGGCCGACACCGGTCGAAGCGGCGGCGTCGCCCGCATAGGTCCGGCCGCCATCGGGATTTCGATAGAAGAACGGCAGGCTGCCCGACACGTTGCCCTGCAATTCCGCGCCGAGCGTATAGCGCACGACGAGCCGCAGCGCATCGGCGTTGCGCGGATCGGGCCGTTGCAGCCTTTGCAGCGCCTGCAACGTCGCGTCGAGCTGATCCAGCGAACCGACGTATCGCTGCATGGCCCGCAAGTCCGGCAGGTCGGCGACGGAAAGACTGCCCGCCGCTTGCTGGGCGACGTCCATGCCATCCGGCGCGGCGCAGTCGTCCCCGCTGATCAGCTGGCCGGTGGATGGATCGCGCCCCACGCCCGTGAGCTGGCTCACGCGCGCGAGCAGTTCACGCTGGATCGCCGTGACGGCGACGTCGCCGAACGCGTGTTCGAAGCGGTCGCGCACGCGCCGGTCGAGATCGTCGAACATGCTCCATGAACCCGGCATGAAGACGGACGACGACGTCTCGGCCGCGAGCCGCTGGTTCATCGCGATCAGCGAGAGCGCCTCGCGCCGGTACCAGTCGGACGACAGCTCCTGCGCGTGCTGCGCGGCCATCGCGCGCTGCTGCCCGACGCTGCGCAGCTCGCCCAGCGCCGTCACCAGTTCCGCGTTACGGTAGTGCAGCTGCCAGCCCGCCACGACGAGGCCGATGCCCCAGCCGCCGAGCAGCACGATGCCGCCCCAGCGCAACGCCCGATGCACCACCGGGCGCGACAGATGCTGCGAACGCGACGGCCGGGTCAGCCCGTATTCAGCGAAGATCTTCTTTTCGAACAGGTCGCGCAGGAATGCGGGCTGAAGCATCAGCTCGTCGAGAATGTCGCCCGCTGCGTCGCGCTCGCTGTCGGCGCCAAACCCCGGTTCGGCGTGACCCGCGCGCTCGCCGTACAGCGCCACGGCGTCGCGGGTCTGCGGATCCAGCACGCCGCTGTCCTCGCCATGCGACACGAGGCCAGCGCCGGGACCTTCGACGGCGCCGGCGGCCCCGCCCGGAACCGTGGCCCCGCCCTGCGCGATTTCGTTGCTGTCGCCCGTCAGATAGATGCCGCGAAAGAAGAACGGCTCGTGATACGCGCTCGGGCGCAGCAGCTCTTCCACATACCGCTGCAGTTGCGCGCGCAGGCCTTCGATGCGCGACGGCAGCATCAGGAACTGGCGGGCGTCCTGGTCGCCCGGCGCGAGCGCGAACAGTTCGGCGGTCGCGTCCGACACCGCGCCCGTCATGCAGGCCATCGCGGTGTCGATCCAGTCCGGCTGATACGTGGTGGACAGGTCGTACGGCGACGACCAGCCGAGCATGCTGGAGCGCATCGACTCGGGCAGCGCCCGCGCGAACGCCGTGAAACCGGGCAGCGCTTCGCAGCCGGTCACCACGACGTACACCGCGAAGCGCACCGCAAAGCGGTTTTGCGCGAGCCACAGCCGGCGGTGCGCGAGCTTCGCGCGGCGCACCAGTTCGAGCTGCGCGTCGGTGTCGCCGGCCAGCAGCATATCGGCCGGCACGGTCACGACGACGCTGTCGAACGGCCGTTGCGGACGATAGTTGCGGCACAGACCGAGAAACTCGTCCCACGGTTTTTCGTCGCCCTCGTCGTCGGGCGATCCCAGCCAGGCGGCCTTGATGTCGATCACCACGCCGCGGTCGAAGAAGTTCCACGCGATGCCCTGAGTCGACGCCGCGTTCGCCGCATCGGAACCCAGCGCGCTCGCCACGCCGGATTGCGCGATCGGCAGCGGCTGGCGTTCGTCGCCTTCGTTGAGCACCATGATCCACGGCACGTTGTAGCGCTCGGCGCGCGACGCGATATTGCCCTCGATCAGTTCGACTGCCTGACGGAACGCCGTGCGCAGCGAGTCCGAGCGCAGACGCATGATCTTGCGCTCGCCCTCCGGCTTCGCCCGTGCGCCATTCGCGGCGAAGTAAAGCACCGCGCCCAGCACGATACAGACGATCAGCGTCAGCACGCCGATCGACAACAGGAAGAGATTGCTCGTCAGCATCGTCGGCCTCCGGCTTGCCTTGCGTCAGCGGCGCGCATCACGGTGCGCCTCCGATCAGCGTATCGGCGCGCAGCGCGTCGCGCACCGGCCACGATTGCCACAGCCACAGCACCTCCGAGATCGCCAGCAGCGACACCGCGGTGAGCACGAAGATCACCGTCCAGCGCGTGACGGTCGGCAGCTTGCGCGGCGCGATATGCGAGAGCGTGTTCGAATAGGCCTCGTCGACCAGCACGCGATCGCGGCCGCCGAGGTCGGGCCTGCGCTGATAGACGAACTCGTACAGTTCCTCGCGAAAACCGCGCAGACGCGCGTCGTTTTCCATGCCGCGAAACCTGCCGTGAAAACCGAGCGCAAGCGCGAACAGATAAAGCCGCGCGATGTTGCGGCGTGACGGCTCGCGATCCGAGAGCAGTTGCTCGATGCGCGTGAACACGAGATCGCCCGCGACGTTGGTGCGAAAGAGCGTCGATTCGAGCAGATACGCGCCCCAGTGCGCGCGCCCCACCCACGGCGTGTTCAACAGGATTTCGTCGGCGAGCACGGCCTTCAGATAGCGTGCGTCCGCGACGTTCTCCATCTCGAAGCGCGTGCTGTCGCGCCGCGACTGCAGCGTCTGGATTTCCAGCAGGTTCAGCAGATGCCGGTGCAGCCCCTGGGCGGCGGCCTCGGGGTCCGTGTCGTGCGCGTCGGCAAGACGCGTCTGCACGTTCGTCAGTTCGCCGATGAACGCGCGGAACTGGCCAGCGATGAGATCGTCTTCCTGATTGTCGGGTCGGTAGCGTGCCATGCGTGTGTGACCTTCCTGTTACCTGTTTATTGCCCGTGTTTTAACTTCGGCCTGGCGGCGGATTGCCGCAACACCAAGGCCACGACCGGGATCAGCCCTTCACGAAGAGCAGCATTTCCTGCGGACGCTGCGCGTTCGCGCCTTCGTTCGGATTACCGATCACCAGCAACTCGCCGCCCTGGATCAGCGCGGGATCGGCTTCGATCTCGAACAGCAGATAGCCCGTTCCGGAGCGCACACCCAGATCGTCCGCGTGTTCGACGCCGCGCCGCGCGGCGCCCAGCACGCGCCGGCTGCGCAGCGACGGATACACCGGCTGCGAGCCGATCACCGCGCCCGCCATCCACGCCAGCAGGTCGCGATCGGACTGGCCACGCAGGCCGATCACGAGGCGCTCGCCGATCCATTCCGTCTGCAGGCCGATTTCGAACGCGCCGTGGCTGAACAGGAACTTGTGCTCGCGATATTTCTCGCTCACTTCCGAGACCGACTCGCCGAGCGCGCGCAGCAGCGGCGTGAAGACCGCCTGCGGATCGGCGTGGTCGTAGTCTTGCGGCACGGGCGGCATGCCGCCCGGCCGGAGCATGCTCAACGAGCCGAGCAGCGAAGTCAGCGCGAGATACAGCGTCAGCGGATGCAGATGCGGCGTGCGCAGCACGGCTTCCACGAACGGCAGGTCGCTCAGCAGGCAACGCAGGCGCTCTTTCAGCTCCAGCTGGGTCAACCGGTCGTCGGCCTTCGACGAGGGAATCGTCATCTGCCGCGCGACGAACGCCGCCTTGCCGCGCAGCTGGCCGAGGAGCGCGGCGACGCCGGTCCACAACGGGTTGTCGCGGCTCACTTCGAGGAGCGGCGGCAAACGCTCGCCAAGCCGCACGACCTCGTTGTCCTTGTAGACGGAACCGATGCACATCGACACATGAAGCGCCGAGGGACGCTCGCCCGCGACCAGCGACAGATTCGGCAGTTGTCGCGGGATATCGGCGGGCGGCGCGTCGGATACTTCGTCTTCGACAGGCGCGCCGCGCGCCGAGCGGAACCGCCTCACCTGCGCGTCGCGGCGCATCGTGCCGGCCACCGGCAGCGCGAGATACAGATCGAGCGCACCGTCGGCGATCCGCTCCGCGAGCGGTGCCAGCGAAAGTTCGAGCGGGCCGTGGCCGTCCGCTTCCGCAGCGTAGGCGACCGCCGTGCCGTCGGGCATGATGGCTTCGAGCTCGAGCACGCGCACGAGGCCAGTCGGCAGCAGACCGTGGTCGAGCACGAGCCGGCGCACGCCCCAGCTAAAAGGTGCCGCCGCGAGCGTCTGCCACGCGACCAGCGAATCGAAGCGCGCCGACATCAACTGGAAATGCTGTGGCGCGAGCAGCAGCCCTTCGTGCCATTCGACGCGATCTACGACGTTCATCGCTTCATGCATGGGAAATCGTCCTGGGCAAAGCCCGGTGGGTTTGATACGACACGGGCGAATCGCCACGGCCTGGCCAGGGTGTGGCCACGCAACGGGCCGCATCGGAAAGACATCGCACCCTGTTCACTTTGTGTCCGAGACAGAAAAAGCGGTGTCGTCCAGCTGCACGACGAGCGTGCCGCTGAACTGCTGGATCCGCACGCGATGGGCGCCGGCCTGGGGGTAGTTCGCGAAGACGAAGGCGCCCGCGACGCGCGTGCCATCGAACGTGTCGCCGGACACGTCGAGACGTTGCCCCGGCACCAGCTCCCAGCTCTGATAGCGCAGCCCCTTCGGGAACGACGCCACCAGGTCCGCGCGGCCGTCGAACCACTTCGACGCGGGCAGCGCGGTGAGCCGGTCGACGAGCGCATCGTCGGTCACGAGGACCACGTCGACCGCGACGGGACTATTGCCGTTGACGTCGTCGCTGGCAACCAGCGTCACCTGTTTCCACTTCACCTTGTCGCCCTTGAAGCTCAGGAACGACGGCACCGCGCAGCCGGCAAGCGCGCAGGCGGCGAACAGCGCGAGCAGGTAGACGGCGGTCCTGCGCAACGTAGACAAACCCATCATCGAAACTCTCCCCATCCACCGGCCTGCGCGGCGGCGTTAAACCCTGCATGTTTCGGGGCCGCGCGATCTGGTCTCATCTCGCCCCCACGCCGATACCCATCAGCACGATGAGCGACGCGGCCATCAACGCGCAGCCCGTGGCGAGCGCCAGTTGCGCGCGCGAAAACGAAAACGTCAGTACCGCGCCGCGCGGATCGGACGGCATCAACTCCGCCGGCGCGACGCGCTCGGACGGCAAACCCGCCGACACCAGCGCGACCACCGCGCAGGTCGAGACGAGGCTCAGCACGTTGCGCGGGCCGTCGCAGATCAGGTCGATCGCGATAAAAAGCGCGCCGGCTGCTTCAACCGGCAATTGCAGCGCGGACAGCACGACAGCCGCATAGGCGACGGTGCCGAGCCCGTTCTGCCCCGAAGAAAGAATCGCCGCGACGGTCGAGCCGACCGCGATCAGCACGATGTCGGACGGGCCGATTGGCCGGTCGTACAGGTTCGCGACGAACACGGTCGCGAGCGCGAAATACAGCGCGGAGCCCGCCCGCACGAACACGGAGCCGAGCGGCACGACGAGCTCCACCACGCCGCGCGAGAAGCCGAGCCGCACGCTCATCGCCTCGATCGTGTGCGGGATCGGCGCGGTGGCGCTGCCCGAGGTCAGTCCGACCAGCAGCGGCGCCTTCAGGTCCGCCAGCACGCGCAGAAACGGCAGACGCGCGATCCTCGCCATGACCGCGATCGCCACCACGCAAAGCAGCAGCGCGAGCCCGAGGAAATCGAGCAGGAAGCTGCCCATGGCGAAGACGGTCGCGCGCTGCGTGTGCATCGTCAGATGCGCGGCGGTGCCGAACGCGAGCACGGGGATCAGCAGGTTCGCGTACTCGATCACGTGTTCGAGCGCGCGGTAGATGCCCTCGAACACGTTGGTCAGCATGCCCGACTGCTCGCGCGAAAGCGCGGCGAACGCCATGCCGAACAGGATCGTGCCGGTCAGGATGCCGAGCGTGTGGCCTTGCGCGAGCACACGATAGAAGTTGTCCGGCACGATGTCGTTCAACGCGAAGCCGATCCGCGACGGCAGTGCGTCGGCGACGGCGCCGGCGAACAGCCTCATCGGCACCTCGCCGCCGCTGCCCGTGCTGTTGAGCACCAGCGTGCCGAGCTGGCTGCGCGCTTCGTGCGAAAGCTGCGCACCCGGCGTGGCGAGCAGTCCGAGCATCGTGCCGCCGGCCGCGGCCAGCGCGACCAGTACCACCGCGACCGCGAGGATCGTGCCGACGCGCACCGCCGGGCGCGGCAGCGCGAGCACCTGGCGCAACCCGAAAAAAGTGGCGACCACCAGCAGCGGAACCGCCGCCATGTTCACCACGGCAAGATAAAGCTGCCCGACGACCCATGCGAAGGTCGAGGGCCCCTCGGCAACCGCGCCCGTGACGCCGCCCGCGACGAGGCACAGCAGGAGCCCCGGCGCGCTGTTGGAGAGTTTTTTCAGCACGTTCATCTGAACGTGTTCCAGCCGCGCGCGGTGGCATACGCCACCGTCGCGCGGGCAAGTTCCAGCGTGCTGTCGATCAGCGGGAACGCCGTCGCGCCGGCTTGCCGCGCCGCCACCGGAATTTCGGTGCAGCCCATGATCGCCGCCTGCACGCCGCCATCGGCGAGCGTGGCGAGCACGTCCGCGAGCGCCGCCGATCCTTCGGCAAGCCGCCCGGCCTTGACGTCGCGAATGCAGATGTCGACGGCGTGCTGCGTCGCGTCGTCGGGTACGACGGGTTCGATGTCACGCGTGGCGAGCGCGCGCTGATAGAACCCGGAGGCCAGCGCGCCGCGCGTCGCCAGCACCGCCGCGCGCGACACGCCCGCAGGCACCGCGGCCACGCAGGTCTCGGCGATATGCAGCACGGGCGCCGCGCTGCGCGCGCTCATCTGCGCGTACCAGTGATGCGACGAATTGCACGGAATCGCGATCAACCCGACTTCGTTACGGTTGAGCAGGTCGATGCCCTTCAGCAGATACGGCAACGGCGCTTCGTCGCCACCCAGGATCGAGCGCGAGCGGTCCGGAATCTGCGGCAGGTTCGCCACCATCATCGGCAAATGCTGCTGGTCGCTTTCCGCGCGGGTGAGGCCGATCACCTTCTCCATGAAGTCCACCGTTGCAAGCGGCCCCATGCCCCCGAGCACTCCGATCATTGTCATCGCGCGCTCCTAGATCTTCAGCGGCCGCGGGCAGATCATCGACACGGCCGCCGCATTGCCGATCACGAGGATCAGCGTGCGCAACATGTCGCAGACCGGATCGACCGCGAGAAAGAGAATGAACGCCGCCTCGAACGGCAGCTGCAGATACGCGCAGGTCATGCCGATCAGCGAGACGGTCACGAGGCCGGTCATGCCCGCCGACGCAAAACCCGCCAGCACCGACGCGAGCAGCACCGTGCAAACCTCGACCACGCCGAGCGTGTGGCCGTAAAGCTGGGCGATGAAGAGCGTGGCGCACACGTAGTACACCATCGGGCCGACACGCAGCAGCGACACGGCGAGCGGCACCAGCAGCTCGACGCGCGAGCGCGCGAAGCCGAGCCCATCGACGAGCGTCTCGATCATGCTCGGCATGCAGGCCGCGCTGTTGCGCGTGGCGAGCGCGAGCGCGAACGGCGCGCGCAGCGCGTCTAGCGTCGCGCCCAGGCGCTGGTTCGAACGCTTCCAGATGACGACGACCGCGAATACCAGCAGCAGCACCGCCACGAGGAAGAACGCGATGACGAACTGCAGCATCGCGTGCAGCGGCCCGACGCCCGACTTGCCGAGTTGCGCCGCGCTCATGCAGAAGAGAATCACCGGCAGCGGATAGCTCAACCAGTGCATCAGTTTCTGGCACGCGTGATAGATCGTCTCCAGCGACTGGCTGAGGCCCACGGAAATGCGCTCCGGCACGCGGCCCACGGCAAGGCCGAACAGCAGCGCGAACACCAGCGCCTTGAGCGCGTCGCCATTGGCGAGCGCGGCGAAAATGTTGGTCGGCACGAGGCTCGTCAGCACGTCCGTGAAGCTGAGCGACTTCGGTGGAATGTCGGTGCCGTACAGGCTCATCACGGTGTCGCTGGACGTCGAGTCGCCGCCCACCATCATCCCGAACGTGTGCATGGTGCTGCTCGACAGGTTCGCGCCCGGATTGAGCAGCAGCAGCACGATCGCGCCGACCACCGCGACGATCACCGACGCCCCCGCGAATACCGTCACCACACGCAACAGCAGCCGCGAGGCGCCGCCGTCGCGGAAGAGCCGCTGCAGGCTGAAGATGACCGCCGAGATCATGAACGGCAGCGTGGTCATCTTCAGCAGGTCGACGTAGATGTCGCTCAGCACGACAAGCTGCTGCGATTCGGTGGGAAAGAGCAGGCCAACCGTGCCGCCGAGCACGAGGCTGCCGATCACGACCCACGGGTTGAGCACCAGGGCGTAGATCTTGCTGGAAGTGAGTGTCATGTGCCGGATCCGGTTGGCGAGATCAGTAAATCAGTAGCTGGGTGCCTGCAGAACGGCGGCGACGTCGAGCCGCTTCGCGCGATCAGCAAGGAACTGGTTGACGAACGCGAGCAGCGCGGGTTCGCTGATGTTGACGGCGACGGCGAGCGTGTCCTCGAGGTCTTTCAGCGTCACCACGCGCAGGCGCAGCGACGCGGTCGGATCGGATTTCAGCACGCGCTTGACCTCGAACTCGTCGCGAAACGCGGCGGTGATGTCGCCGTCGTTCAGCGCCTTGAGCACCGCGTCCCACGTCGGGTAGGTCATCAGCTTCGCGTGCGGGAAATTGCTCAACGCGTACTCGGCATAGGAGGACTTCGCCACCACGCCGAGCGTGCCGTCATAGGTGCGGATCACCTCGGGCACCGGGCGTCCATGCGCGAGCTGCGCGAACTTCACGCGGTTGAGCAGCAGCGCGCGATTCAGGCGCAGATAGGGCTCGCTGAAACTGATGGTTTCCGTGCGCGGCAACGTGCGCGACAGCTTGCTGACCGCGAGATCGGCCTGCCCTTTCGCGAGCAGGCTGACCACGCCGTCGAACGTCATCGCGTCGCGGTTGAAGCGCACTTTCACGTTGAGCTTCTGCGCGAGTTCTTTCGCGAGGTCGATGTCGAGACCGACGAGCTGTCCGTTGTGCTCTTCGAAGAACGGCGGCTGGTCGACGCCCAGCACCGCGACCACCAGTTCGCCCCGGTTGACGATGCGCGCGAACTCCGGCGCGAGAAGACGGCCGTCGGGCATCTGGACGAGACCCGTCGACGTCAGGACCAGCGCGGCCCCGGACGCAGGCGCGGGCGCGCTCGCCGCCGGGCGTGCGGCAGGTGCCGCGTCGGCGGCAAGCGCGAGCGCGGGTGCGCCGGACGTCGCGACGAGGAGCGCGGCACATGTTGCACGCGTCAGCGTGACGTGGGATCGAACGGCAGCAGCAACGCGCCGCCGGCAGAGTGAAGCAATGTCTGAGATGAATTTCGCAAACGACATGGGGCAGCCGGTATCAGTTAGATCAGTTAGTCGGGGAAGAAGCGGGAAGCGACACCACGTCGCCCGTATAGGTTGACTGCGTCGATGCGGGTGCGGCGGCAGGCGTGACGGCGGGCGCGGCAGCCACAGCGGCGACCGGTTGCGCGGCTACGCCAGGCAGCGCGCTACGTGCCGCGGCGTCGGCACCGGACCACGCGGGGGCCACGAAACGCACGCCGATCTCGACGCCCAGCAGAAAAAGGAGTCCGCATAACAGCACGGCGCAGGTCACGGCGATCGTCACCATGCGCGAAGTCATCGAAAAGGCGTATTGCATCGTGTGTCTTTCCTCAGGGAACCATGGTGTCGACCTGCGCGGGCATCACGATCTGGATCACGCCGCCCCATGCGCACATCAGCTTCGATGAGTTCTGCAACGCCGGCTGGCAGCCGATCAATACCGTGGGCGAGCCCGGCGCCCACGGCGCGGACGTCATCGGCACGCACGGCATCGGCGTGAGCACACCCAGCGCGGCGGCCGTCGCGGCGGCGACCTGCGGGTTGCCCATGCAACTGCACATGCCGAACGGCGCGACGTTGACGACCGGTGCGTGATCCATGATGCAGGCAAGCGGTGTCTGCCCCATCACGCCGCTTGCCGGCAGCACCGACAGCACGCCGGGCGCCACGCCGAAGCTGCATTGCAGGCCGCTGCCGGCGGTAATCTGGATGCCCATGGCCTACCCCCTCACCCAGCGTTCGAGACGCTGGGACAGGCGCGGCGCGGCGGCGGAGTCTCCGCCAGCGGGGATCGCGCGCCAGGCGCCCTGCGGCTTGCCCTGCACATAGCGGCGCTCCTGCATCACCTGACCGTCCGGTCCGTAGCGGCGCACGGTGCCATCGAGCAGCCCCGCGTGATACGGCGAGACCTGCGAGAGCGCGCCGTCTTCCGCGTAGTCGAGCGTCTCGCCTTCGAGTACGCCCAGGCGATACCGCACGCGACGCACCACCACACCGTCGTGCATGAAGAGCGCTTCGCCGTCCGGCAAGCCCTTCACATATTTCACGCGCGACGTGACGAGGCCGCCAGGCGCATAGCTCACGCTCTCGCCGTTCAGCGCTCCCAGCGCGTACTGCTGGCGGCTGACAGGCACGCCTTTTTGCCATGTGGTGACGAGGCCGTGCAGCTTGCCGTCCACGTAGTGCGACTCGATGAGCGGTGCGCCCGACGCATCGAACGCACGCGATGGTCCGGACAGCACGCCAAGCGCGAACATCGCGTTCAGCAGCACCGTGCCACCGGGGCCGTAGCGCACCATCTCGCCGTGCTGCACGTCGCCCGCGAACGACATTCGCGTAACGAGACGTCCCGCGTCGTCGTGTACGTCGACGACGCGCGTCGCGCTGGCGGGCGAACCGGAATCGACGGGAAGAGTGGCGGCGTTCATCGTCGGTCTAGTTGAGCTTGATGAGCGAGCCTTTCAGCTCGAGGATGCCGCCGCTTTGCACCGTGTGCGACGCACTGGCCTTCTGCTGCACCTCGGGCGCGTCGTTGGTCAGCGTGGCGCCCGCCTTGTTCGTGAGCGTCGTGCCCGCCTTGTTGTCGAGCGACGTGCCGGCCTGGTTCAGCAGTGCCGCGCCCGACTTGATCGTGACCGAGCCGCTCACATCGATCACCAGGTCGCCGCTCACCTTCAGCTGATAGTTGCCCGTCACGTTCTGCGTAAACGCCGCGTGGTTGGTGTGCGTTTCGTCGCCCGTCACGTCGAGCGTGCGGGTGCCCTTCACGTTGTGCGTCTCCTTGCCGGCCTGCACGTCGACGGTGCGGTCGCCCTTTTGCAGCACGTGCGATTCGGCGCCCGCTTTCACCGTCGTCGAAAGCGCGTTTTCGATCTCGACGGTCATATCCTTCTGCGCGTGGAAGTACAGTTCTTCCGAGCCGGACTTGTCCTCCATCCGCATTTCGTTGCCCGCGCTGCCATCCTTCGACGAACGCGAGCGCATCACGCTCTGGGTCTGCATGCCGGGCAACGCGACGGGCAAGGTCGATTGAAGGTTGTAGACGCTGCCGGTGACAAGCGGGCGGTCCGGATCGCCGTCGACATAACTCACGACGACCTCGTGGCCGACCCGGGGCAGGAACAGATGACCCCAGCCCTGCCCGGCCGACGACTGCACCACCCGCACCCAGCACGAACTGTTCTGGTCGGCCGTGGTGGAGCGGTCCCAGTGAAACTTCACCTTCACGCGGCCATAGGCGTCGGTCCAGATTTCCTCGCCGCTCGAACCGACCACCGTCGCCGTGTGCGTGCCGGCGACAACCGGCCTCGGTGTCACGAGCGGCGCACGGAACGGCACGGCCTGCGGGAAGACCTCGAATTCGTTGCCGTACGCCTCGTTCGACGCGGAGTGCGTCACCGAGCGCACCACGTACATCACGTTCAGCGCGCTGTTGGAATGGCCCGCGAGCGTGAACGTCGCGCCCGCCGCGAGGCTGTAGCAGACGCTGCTGCCCGCGCCCGTCTGCTGTTCGACGGTTTGCGCGGCCGCGCGGATCGTGGCCTTGCGGGTTGCGTCGTCGGAGTCGGCGTATCGGCCTGGATAGACGTACTGCTCGCCCGCGGTGGCCGCCGCGTCCGCATTCAATGCGGTGCTCGATGTCTCCGCCGTCACATAGTCGTAGTCGGCGAACACCTGCGCGGACGCGCCCAGTCCCTGTGTCAGCTCCAGATGCGTGACGGGCTGAACCGTGGCATCGCTCATCGCGCCCGTGCTGACGTGCAGCGTCGCGCTGTCCGCCGCGCCCGCGTGATGCGCGGACGAACCGTCCGCCAGCACCATCGTGTGTACGCCGTCGGCGAACGTGAAGAAGTAGAACATCCCTTCTTCCTCCATCAGCCGCGAGATGAACGCGAACGGGCTTTCGTCGAACTGCACGCAGTATTCGCGCACCGCGTAGGTGCCCGAGAGGCGCAACTCGTACGTAATGCTGAAGGCGCCGAGGACCTGCTCGATGATCGCGAGCGCGCTCAGGTTCTGATAGATCGCGCGGTTGCGGCCGAGCGTCAGCAGCACGAGCGAAGGCGCGAGTTCCGCCGTATAAAAGCCGTATTTCAGATCGGCGCCGGCGTTCACAAAACGCGTGACGATGCCGTTGAACCAGCGTTGCGGTCCGGTGGGTTGCTGCAGCGTCACCGTGACCTTCTTGCCGACGATGGTTTTCGCATCGAGCGCCATGTTGGACGAGCGCATGCGCAACTGGAAGCGGAACAGCTCGGAGATCGCTTCCCGCCCGGCGAAGCCGTCGAGCAGCAACACGTCCGTGCCGAACGGTGTGCTGACCGATGCGAGACATCCCGCCTGGCTGGCTCTGGAATACATCCGCTCAGGCCTCGTCCGTCGACAGGAAGTGGAAGCCAACATTCCCGGACGCATCGAGCGACAGATGCACGCCGCCGAACGGAGACTCCGTCGAAATGCGTTCGAGCACCTGGCGCGCCAGTTCCGGCAGCACCGACTGCGTGAGAATGTGGTCGACGTTGCGCGCGCCGCTGTCGACTTCGGTGCATCGCTGCGAGATCGCGCGCGCGAGCGCGTCGTCCCACGTGAGGCGCGCGTGATGATTGCGCTCGAAGCGCTCCGCGAGCCGCGCCAGCTTGAGCGCGACAATCGCGCCGATCTGCGCGTCGCCCAGGTGGTAGTAAGGCACGAGCGTCAGACGGCCGAGAAAGGCCGGACTGAAACGCGTGAGCAGCGCCGGACGCAGCCGCTCCACCAGCTCGGCCGGCGGCGGCCGGCGGCCACCCTGGCTCGCCTCGGTGATGACGTCCTGCGCCGCATTCGACGTGAGCAGGATCACCGTGTTGCGAAAATCGATCGGCACGCCTTCGCCGTCTTCCATCACGCCCTTGTCGAACACCTGGAAGAACAGCTCCAGCACGTCCGGATGCGCCTTCTCCATTTCGTCGAGCAGCACGACGCTATACGGGCGACGGCGCACCGCTTCGGTCAGCGTGCCGCCGCGTCCGTAGCCGACGTACCCGGGCGGCGCGCCCTTCAGGCCCGACACGCTGTGCGCCTCCTGGAACTCCGACATGTTCACGGTGATCATGTTGCGCTCGCCGCCGTACAGCAGGTCGGCCAGCGCGCAGGCGGTCTCGGTCTTGCCGACGCCGCTCGGGCCGACCAGCAGGAACACGCCGACCGGCTTGCCCGGATCGTCGAGGTCCGCGCGAAACGTGCGGATGCGGCGTGCGATCGCGTCGAGCGCTTCGTCCTGGCCGACCACGCGTTCCGCGAGCTTTTCCTGCAGATACAGCACCGTGTGCAGTTCGTCGGCGAGCATGCGGCCGACCGGGATGCCGGTCCAGTCCGAAATCACCTTCGCCACCACCGCCGAACTCACGCACACCGGCACCATCGGCTCGTCGTTCTGCACCGCTTCGAGGCCCTTTTCCAGGCGTGCGAGATTCGCGCCGAGCGACTCGCCGTCCTCGTCCTCGCCGATGCTGTCCGCGTCGTCGAGAAAGCGCGCGATGCGGCTGCGCCACGCGATGATTTCGCCGACCGCGCGCTTTTCGGTGACGAGCTTTTCCGTCAAACGCAGATGCCGGGTGCGCGCGTCGTCGAGCTGACGGCCGGTCGCGGCGATCGCATCGGCGCGATCGATGCCAGTCGCCGCTTCGTGACGCAGGATGCGCAACTGGTGCGTCGCGCCGTCGATCGTGCGCTGGAGCGCCTCGATTTCCTCGGGCACGCCGTTCTGCGCGATCGCGACACGCGCGCACGCCGTGTCGAGCACGCTGATGGCCTTGTCCGGCAACTGCCGGCCGCTGATGTACCGGTGCGAGAGCTTGACGGCATCGCGCACCGCGTCGTCGAGAATCTCGACGTGATGATGCTGTTCGAGCTTCTGCACGACGCCGCGCAGCATGTCGACGGCGACCGCTTCCGATGGCTCCTCGACCTTCACGACCTGAAAGCGCCGCGCGAGCGCCGGGTCGCGTTCGATGTACTTCTTGTATTCGGCCCACGTGGTGGCGGCGATCGTGCGCAGCTCGCCGCGCGCGAGCGCGGGCTTCAGCAGGTTCGCCGCGTCGCCCTGCCCTTCGCTGCCACCCGCGCCGATCAGCTGGTGCGCCTCGTCGATGAAGAGGATCACCGGCGTGGGCGAGGCCGCCACTTCGGCGATCACCGACTTCAGCCGGTTCTCGAATTCGCCCTTCACGCCGGCGCCTGCCTGCAGCAACGCCAGATCGAGCGAGCGCACCGACACGTTGACGAGCGCCGGCGGCACCTCGCCGCTGACGACGCGCTGCGCGAAGCCCTCGACCACCGCCGTCTTGCCGACGCCCGCCTCGCCGGTGAGGATCGGATTGTTCTGGCGACGCCGCAGCAGCACGTCGATCAGCTGGCGGATTTCGCCGTCGCGCCCCTGAATGGGATCGATCGCCCCTTCCCGCGCCAACGCGGTCATGTCGACCGTGTACTGTTCGAGCGCCGAAGCGGAAGCCCTTGTGCCCGTCGGCATCGCGGCCGGCATGCCGGCTGCCGCGCGTGGCGAAGCCGCCGCGCCCGACGCCGCAGCGGGTTCGTACGCGCCGGCTTCCGCGGTACCCGCGAGCAGCATCGGCAACGCGTCGCGCAGCGCCGCGCGCGGGATCTTCAGCAGCGCGGGCACCGACTCCAGCAGCAGGCCGCGCAGCGCCTCGACTTCGAGCAGCGCGAGCACCAGCGTGCCGGAGCGGACCTGCTGTTCGCCAAGCAGCATCGAGCTCAGCAGCCACGCTTCCTGAAAGAGCTGCGAGAAGTTCGGCGAGAGCGCGGGCGTGCGGCCGTTGCCGCGCTTGAACTGGTCGATCGCCGCCTGCAACTGCACGACCAGCGTGTCGGGCGCGACGTCGAAATGCGCGAGGATCGCCTGCAGGTCGGGCGCGTTCGACTCCAGCAACTGAAGAAGCAGATGCTCGACGTCGACGTTGTAATGCGTCTGCCGCACGCAGAGTTGCGCGGCCTGTTCCATCGCCCGCCGGCATTCCGGATTGAGCCTGCCCAGCAGGGTTCGAATGTCGATGTCCATGTGTCTCGCCGTCAGGAGGTCTGCCAGGTGGCGCCTGGCATGGCCGCCACGGCTGTCGGACGTGCCGCGCGCAGCGCGAAGCGCACCGGCGCCGGCTGCCGCGCGCCCGCGAGCCACGAGGTCCAGCCGAGTCGCGCCGCTGTGCCGCCGCCCACCGCGGCGCCGTCCAGCCGGGACGCGCCGCGTCTTACGTTCAATACGATTTGCACGTCGAGATCCTGCTGCACGTAGCCATGCACGAGCCACGCCGCCAGTTCGTGATCGCGGCCGCCGGGCAACAGGCCTGCAATCCGCTCGACCGGCAGGTCGTCGAAGCGGATCTGGATACCCGCGGCCTGATCCCACGTGCGCCGTCCCAGTACGCGCATGTCGCCGAGCCGCGTCGGCGGCTGCGTGCGGTGGCCGGCGAGGCAGGCGGTGTCCGCTTCATCCATCTCGCGCCAGGCGCCCGCGAACTGCACGCCGCGCGCCGTCAAACCGAGGCGCTCGGACAGCATCATCAGCAGCCCCGCCATCGAACGCGGTGCGCCTCCGAGGACACCGGCGTGCCGCATCCACAACTGCGCGCCGTGCGGGCCGCGCGCGCCGCCGCGCAAGCCGAGGCTCGCGAGCGCATCGAGACACGTACCCGGCGCGCTGGTTCGAGGCGCGTCGCCGTGCAGTCCTGGCGCATGCTTTCTGCGGCCGCGATGCAGGAACGACAGAAACCGGTGATTGAAAATGTCCAGCAGGTCGGCCATCGCGTGGTCGCGCGCGGCACGGCTTGCCAGCAGCATCTCGGTGTAGGCGACCGGCAACGGGCCATTCGCGCCGGCCAGCGTGAAGGCCGGCGTCGACAGCGTGTACGCGCGTGTTTCCGCGTTTGTCTCGCCATCCGCCGTGTCGCGCGCGCGTACCGAGCGCACGTCCGCGCCCTGGAACGCCATCGTCACGAAGCCGGTCAGGCGCACCGCTTCGCCCGCGCCGTTGCCGTGGCCGAGCGGCTCCGCGCCCGGCACCGCGCGTTCGAGCAGACTGATCGCCTGGAACAGGTCGAAGCTGTGAGGGCGCGCGATCAGCGTGGCGATCAAAGCAGCGACTGGTAACCGGTCATCGGCTCCCATTGCTTCCATGTCTCGTCTCCACGGCGCACCACCAGCCGCACAAATGAATTGACCGTCGTATAGAGCGCGAAGAACCGTGCGAGCACGGCGCCCATCAGCAGCGGCGAGCCGCCGACGAATGCGTCCGCGTCGAATTCGACGGCGACCTCCGTGCCACGGCAGTAGCCGCGCCACGCGTCACTGCCGACGTACGCGGTGACGCTGCGCGCCTGCACGCTCTTCAGGCCGCGAATCTGGTCCTGCTCGCGGGCGCTGCCGGACGCGAAGAGGCGCAGCATCTGCTGCAACTGCGTGCGCCCGGTCGCGCCGCTGACGAGCGCGCCGTGATTCAGCGTCAGGAGCGACACGAGCTGCCACAGCGACTCGCCGTCGAGCGGCGGCGTACGCTGCACCGTCGGTTCATACAGGCAGCGCACGTGGGCCGTGTTCGACACGTGCTCGACGCTCACGCGCGCGCCGACCGGCACCTGCTCCGCGAGACGCCGGTTCGTACACAGCACCTGCGCGTAGACCACCGGCTGGGCAAACCGGGTGGACGCGCCGCCGGTCTCGACGAGACTCAGATACATGTCCGTGCCCGACAGGTTCGCGCGCATGCTGCGCTCGCGCCGTGCCGACCAGAACATGCCGACGTCTTCGGACGCCACGTCGCCGGCGGCGGAAAACGGCGGCACCGTGACCGAGCGGTCGGCGGAAGGATCGGAGAGCGTCACCGAGTCGATCGAATGAATCTCCGTCATCGGTTCGCGCCGCTGGTCCGCCACCAGCCGGTGTTCGTAATGCCGGCGATCGTGTACCACCGGCTCGGTCGTCTGCGAAAAAAGATTGATGGCCGGCGTGCAGCCCAGCGCGAAATGGCCCGCTTTCAGCATGCCGAGGCCGCGCTGCGCACGCTTCAGATGCAGCACGAGCTCACAGGTACGCGTGCGGCCAAGACTCCCGCGCGGCACCGTCAGATCGAAGAAGTGGAACTTGCGCGGAAACGCAAAATACTCCTGCATCAAGCCGTAGGCCGGCTGGGCGTTCGCCGGGCGCGGCAGCACGTTGTCTTCCTCGCCGCAGCCCACTTCGCGCCAGGCCGTGGCCGGCAGCGTCCGCTCCGCCGCGTCCTGCGGGCGCACCGATACGCCGGTCACGCCGACCACCAGCAGCTCGTAGAGCGGCATCGTCACCATCCAGTCGCCATGCAGATGGATGCGCAACGTCGTCAGTTCGAGCTCGGAAAAATCCACGCCCTCCTCGCACTCGAGCGTGAGGGCGAGCATCGTGTCGTCCGTGAACCGCGCCCGCGTGATCGAGACGGGCCACAACAGGGTGTCCCATGCCGTGCGGAAACGGCAGGCCTCGCCGCTTTCCGTGCGCGCCTGCAGGCCCGTATGGCGCGGCACGCGAAAACCGGCCGTCACCTTGCCCTGGGCGGGGTCGAGATCGAACTGCACGACGGTCATCGCGGGCACGGGTTGCACGAGCGACGGACACACGTTGTCGAGCAGCAGCGACGCGACCTGCGGAAAAGTCTGATCCAGATCGCGATGCACGCGCGCGGCGAGAAAGGCGGTTGCCTCGATCAGCCGTTCCGTGTGCGGATCGAGCGACTCGGTGCCGTGCAGCGCAAGACGTGAAGCGACCTTCGGATAGCGCTGCGCGAACTCGGCGCCCTGCGTGCGCAGGTACGACAGTTCGCGTTTGTAGTAATGCAGGATGTCGTCGGAGGCCGCATCAGTCATGGTCCGTCCCGTGCGGAACAGGCGACGGCTCGCCGCCCGCCGAGAGTTCGAACGCGACGCGCCCCAGGCCCGTGGCCATGCGCAGCGCACCGCTCACCACAACGACAGGTTGCCCCGACTGCGAGGCGCCCGATGCGAAGCGCACCGTCACGTCCGCGAGTCTCGGCTCGAACAGCGTGATCGCACGCTGGATGGCCGCGGCGATCGCGTCGCGATCGGCGCCCGATTGCACCGAGCGCGCCGAGAAGTCGGGCACGCCGTAGTCGATCACGGTGCCTTCGCTGGTTGCGAACGCATCGAATGCCAGACGCGAACGCGTGCCGAGGATCCGGCCCAGTTCGCGGGCAACGGATTCGCGTAGCGCGTCGCCTTCCAGCAACTGCTCATGCGAAGGCGCAGCGTCGCCGGCAACGAGGCGCTCGAACAGAGGCATCGGTGAACCGTTGATGATTGCCAGCATGACGCAGAACTCCCCGCTACGCTTTTGTTGCCCGGCCTGCTGCAACTGCTGTCTTAAGATGAAATCGCTTCGTTCTTCGAGAGGTCCCAGCCAAACGAAGCCGTGCCCTTCTTCGACGAATCGACGTTCTGCTGAGTGTATTCCGCGGTGACGCCGGTGAAATGAATCGAGAAGCTGTCCGCCATTTCACCACCGCCCGACGAACTGACGTTCGCGATCATCGCGTTCTTCATCACGTACTTCATGTGCGGCATAAACTCGCCGTTCTCGTTGCGACCGATCAGCAACGTGGCATCGCCAAGCTTGGTGCCTTGCGTGCAGGCCGAATACAGCGCGGTCGTCGACTGGTCGCTGACCTTGGAGAAACTGAACTCGCTGAAATTCGGGCGGCCCATGGTCCGCTCCGTATTCGCCACGTCAAGGCCGATCGGCAACGAGATGCCGATTGAAAAGCTCATCAGGATGATCTTGTCCTCATAGCCCTTGATGGTCGAATTGCCTTTGATGTCCTTGATATCAAGAATGATCGTATCCATGAATTCCGTACCTCAGTGCTTCGGTTGTAGGGGTCAAACGGCGGGCGTCAGGCCGCGGCCGCAGGCAGTTCGGCGACGAGCCGAAGCGAAGCCGTCAGTTCTTCCATCTGGAAATGGGGCTTCAGGAAACAGGTGGCGCGGTACGCACCCGGCTTGCCCGGCACTTCGGTCACGTCCACGCGCGCTTCGCTCAGCGGAAAGCGCGCCTTGGAGGCCTGCGACGCCGCCGGGTTGATCAGCACGTAATCGGCGATCCAGTTGTTCAGGTAATTTTCGACCTGGCCGCGTGTCTGGAAGCTGCCCACCTTGTCGCGCATCATCACCTTCAGGTAATGCGCGAAGCGCGAAGCGGCGAGCACGTACGGCAGACGCGCCGACAGTTGCGCGTTCGCGTTGGCCGAATCCTTGTTGAAGAGTTTCGGCTTGTTGGCGGTCTGGCTGCCGAAGAACGTCGCCGTATTGGAGCCCTTCGAATTGACGATCGCGATGAAGCCCAGATCGTTCAGTTCCTTTTCGCGGCGGTCGGTGATCGTCACCTCGGTCGGGCACTTCAGCGCGACGTCGCCTTCATCGGTGCGGTACGTGTGCGCCACGAGGCCGTCGACCTTGCCGCCGCCCTCGACACCGCGGATCGCCGTCGACCAGCTGTACAGCGAGAACGCGTTCGTGATGCGCAGGCCGAGCTGATACGCCGAGTTCGCCCACAGATACTTGCCGTGATCAGTGCCGTCCACGTCTTCTTCGAAGTTGAAGTTTTCGACCGGCTGGGTCTTCGCGCCGTACGGCAGGCGGGCCGCGTACGAAGGCAGCACCAGCGACACATAGCGCGAATCCTCCGCTTCGCGGAAGCTGCGCCACGTGGTCAGCTCGGCGCTTTCGAAGACCTTCGACAGATCGCGCGTGACGCCCAGTTCGGTAAACGACTTGATGTCGAAGAGGCTCGGCGCGGCCGACGCGATGAACGGCGCGTGGGCGGCCGCGGCCACCTTCGAAATGCGCTCGAGCAACGCGATGTCCTGCGGATGACGGCCAAACGAGTAATCGCCGATCAGCAGCGAATACGGATAGCCGCCGAACGTGCCGTACTCTTCCTCATAGATCTTCTTGAAGAGCACGCTCATGTCGTGATCGACCGCCGATTCGAGGTCCTTCAGCAGTTCCTTCTTCGTCACGTTGAGCAGGCGCAGCTTCAGGTTCTGGCCCGTCTCCGTGCCCTGCACCATGTCGTGCAGGCCGGTCCACGACGCCTCGAGCGCCTGGAAAGCCGGGTCGTGCATGATCGCGTTCAGCTGGTCCGACAGCAGACGGTCGATCTCCGCGACGCGTTCATTGATGGTCGCGACGAGACTCTTGTCGGGGCTCGTGCGCATGCCTTCGTCGAGAACCTGCGAGGCGAGCTGGCCGATGAGCTGCTTCGCGTAGCCGCGCTGCGACGGCTCGATCGCCATGTTGCCTTCCTCGACGATGCGTTCGAGCAGGCTCAGTTCGCTTTGGGTCGTGACGACGGTGCCCGAGGTCGCTTCGGTGGCCGCGCTGTTGGCGGCAGGCTTGGTTGCCATTCTGATCACCCTGGTGGAATGTGGTTTTGCGTTTGCGCTTGATGGCAAAGGCGGGAGAAAGACCGGGTCACTCGGACGCGGCGTCTTCCTGTGCGGGCTGCTGGGCCTGTTGCGGCTGTGATGCGTCGCCGGCGTACGCCTGGCTTTGCACCTTTTTCAGCTCGTCGGCGTCCTTGACGATGCGCTCGAGGATCGAGTCCAGCTCGTCGTTGCCGTCGAGCTTGCCGAGCAGGTCGCGCAGTTGCTGGCGCGCTTCGAGCAGCTTCGCGAGACGCGGCACCTGGCCCACCAGGCTCTCCGGATGAAAATCCGAGAACTGGTTGAAGTTCAGTTCGATCTTGAGGTTGCCTTCGCCCTTCATCGTGTCCGGCACCGAAAGGTCGAGGCGCGGGCGGATCTTGCCCATGATTTCATCGAAGTTATCGCGATCGATCTCGACGAAACGGCGCTCTTTCATCTTCGGCAGCGGCGTGGCCGGCTGCCCCGACAGGTCCGCGAGCAGACCGACGACCATCGGCAGCTCGCGCTTTTCCACGGCGTCGCCCACCTCGACGTCGTACGTAATCTGAACGCGCGGCGGCCGGTTACGACCCACCCATTTTTGCAGACTGTTCGACATAAAAACTCTCCGGAAAAAACCCAAAACGTCTGATGAATAGCCGGATTCCATACACGCCCCATGTTCAATCAGGCGTGCTGAAATCCGTCATTAAAACGTAATTAAAAGGGCAAATAAAAGCATCCCGGCCATAAACCGGAAAGGTAAATGGCGCTCATTGCTCATTTGCAATATCAGGTAATGCGGCTACCCTTCCGAAGGGTTCCGCGGACCTGTCACGAGATGACAGACCGCACTGTCGAGCGCCGGTAGCGTACCGCTTGCACTCGCCCCCAACGGTTTTTCCCTGTCCGATAACTGTCGTGGTCAGCGACAACGGTTCATCAGGGGAAAACCGGAACTATTTTCAGGAATTATTTCAAAATGGCACTGCCATCTCTTCTTTCAGTTCTGGAACTGTGCAGACTTTAAACGTATCGCGGAATGGCCCGCAATACCTGAGATCAGGTATTTGGCTACCCATTTTCACAAAAAACGCCGTGAATAAGCCGGTACTACCTGTTTTCAGGTATTTGTTTTCCGGGGTATCTGTGTATAGTTGCGTCGAACCTGCTGCCGGAGACGCAACCTTGCGTCGAACCCGAAAGAAAAGCAGTGACACCTCCCCAGACGCCTCTCCATGATTGCAGATCCCACCGAGTCGCGGTTGCGACAGCTGCTTATCGTCGGACATGATCCCGTTACACAGGTACGGCTGCGTACCATCCTGGCGAGCCTCGGCTACGCACATCGGGACGCGCTGTTTTTCGCGGATAGCATCGCTGAAGCGGCCGGACTGCCGGTCGACGAGACGTTCGTGCTGGCATTGATCGAAGGGGAATTACCCGATGGCACCAGCGTCGACCTGATTCGCAGCCTGCACGACCGCCAGCGCGGACTGCCGGTTGTTGTGATCGCCGAACAGCGTAATGAGCTGGACATTCTGGGGATGCTGCGTGCGGGCGCGGCGGGTTACGTGCTCAAGAGCCGGGACGACGTGGAGATGGCGCTGTACATCCGCAGCGCGCTGTGTGGCGGAACGCCTATCGACCCGTTCGTCGCGAAGCGGCTTCTCGACCTGCTCAACCGCTCGCGCCTGGATCTGGAGCCGCCCGTGGCGGGTGAGCCGGCGGTCGCGTCGAAAAACAGTCTTAGCGTGCGGGAAACGGAGATTCTTGATTTTGTCGGCAGAGGGTTGAGTAATCGCGAGATCTCCTGCCTGCTGTCGCTTTCCACGCTGACGGTGGAATCCCATCTGAAGAACATCTTTCGCAAACTGGCCGTCAAGCGGCGCACGCAGGCGATTCTCGAAGCGCGTGCGCGTGGGTTATTGCCTTAGGACTGTGATCTGGCTAGCCACGTCGCGACATGTCCAGACGCCGCGACGCGACCACGCGCAATCACTTGTGTCCGTGCGAAGGATCGTCGCAATGCAGGCATTGATGCCCGTCGTCGACCCATGACGAACCGAGGATCAGGCTGCAGAAATTCACGCGTTTATAGCCCGGTTCCTTCAATGCGAGCACGTCGGCCTTGACGTTGCCGAAGGTCGTTTCCGGCTTGTGCCGTGTGCCCTGTGCGAACGCGTCGATGATGCCTTCCTTGAAGTTCGTTTCACGCGGATGCGCGGCGACCACCTGGTTGCGCTGGTCGTCGGAGAACGCGTCGTAGGCGAGACCCAGTACATCCATCTCCACCCCGGCCGTCACCAGCGCGACGACCGACTTCTTGTGGTGCGGAATGCCGGGCGTCGTATGCAGCGCGATCGCGTCCCACACCATCTCGACTTCAGCTTCCGGAATGCCGTACTGGTTGAGGAAATCGCGGGCCGCGTTCGCGCCGTCCACTTCGAAACGATCGGTCGTGCTGCTGTATGCCGGCACGAGCCCCATGTCATGGAACATGGCGCCGATGTAGAGCAGCTCCGCGTCATACTTCATCTGCTTGCGCTCGCCGGTGAGCGCGCCGAACAGAAAGACGCGTGTCGAATGATTGAAGAGCAGATCGGGTTCGGTGTCGCGAACCAGTTGCGTGGCGTCGCGGGCCATCTTGCTGTCGGGGATACTGATCCCGGCGATTGCATTGCTCATGTGATTCTCCGTTGATTGACAGGTCCAATCGGACTCGCCCCGATCCACCGGCGTGAGTTGCTAGAATGCGGCGGAAAGGTGCGGTAACCGTGGCATTCAGTCTGGCTGCCAGCGCGCCGCCAATCAACGCGATCCATCCGTCTAACCCTGCCAGTCAGACGCGATCTTCTGCCAGCCGGCCCGATCGCGCCCAATCTGGACCTGCGGAGCCTCTGCTGATGCACACCGTCGCCATCGCGATCTTTCCGGACGTGCAGGCACTCGACGTCGCAGGGCCCGCCGATGTGTTCGCCGAAGCCAACTCATTTCTGCCGCGCGATTCTCACTACGTACTCGAACTGGTCAGCACCGGCGACGCGCACATCCGCGCGTCGAACGGCACTCACCTTTTCGCTGACCGTGTGTGGGACGGATCGGCTGACCGCTATCACACGGCGCTCGTCGCGGGCGGGCCGTTGCTGCCGACCCAGCCCGCCGATGCACGGCTGTGCGCGTGGCTCGTCGAGGTGGCGTCGCAAAGCGAGCGCTACGGCTCGATTTGCACGGGTGCGTTCGCGCTGGGTCATGCGGGACTGCTGGATAACCGCAACGTCACGACGCACTGGCAAAACGCACGGCAACTCGCGCAGCAGTTTCCGCTTTCACGCGTCGACTTCGACCGGATCTATCTTCGCGATGAACGCCTGCTGACGTCCGCCGGTGTGACCGCGGGCATCGACCTCGCGCTTGCGTTGATCGCCGAGGATCACGGCGCGGCGCTCGCGCTTCAGGTGGCGAAGCGGCTGGTGGTCTACGCGCAGCGTCGTGGTGGGCAGTCGCAGTTCAGCCCGTATCTGAGCGCGCCCGTGGACGGCTCGCCCATCGCTACCGTGCAGCACTATGTGATGGAACACATCGCGAATCCGCTGACGGTTGAAGAACTGGCGCGGGTTGCGGGCATGAGCACGCGGAGTTTCGCGCGTGCGTTCGCGGAATCGGCGGAGATCACGCCGCATGAGTTCGTCGAGCGCGCGCGGGTGGATGCGGCGCGGCGTGCGCTGGAGAGTAGCGATGCGCCTTTGAAAACGATCGCGTATGAATGCGGCTTTGGGAACGCCGACCGGATGCGGCTCGTCTTCGCGCGACGCATCGGCGTTTCGCCCGCGGACTATCGCGCGAGTTTTCGGGCGCAGTGAGCGCGACGCGTGCGCCGCTATTCCTTCACCCTCGACGCCACCTGCGCAATCCGGTCACGCACGACGCCAATCGCCTGCTTGAGCGCGTACACGTCCTGGAAATAGCGATATGGAATCCGTATCTGGCTGGCATTCGCATCGATGTTCTCGATTTCATCGCGCCATTGCGCAATCTGCTTCGGATCTGGATTCGGGCGCTTCCAGATTTCATCTTCAAGCGACTTGATCTCGCGGTACCAGACGATGAACCGTCGTTTGATGCGCGCCTCCGCCATGCGCGGCAAAGCCTGCAGGAGACCCAGCAACAACGCGGTAAAAGGAACGAGGATCAGCAGACGCCTTTCGATAAAGCTCGCCAGCCAGAACGGCAGATAGCGTTGCAGGAACGGACGGCCGGATTTGAAGTAACGCGTGCTTTCGTCAGAGACGGGAAATTCCTCGGTTTTCAGGTTCGGGAACGTGCCGAGCGGCGTGAAGTAATCCTCGCCGCTGTGGACCGTTCTGGCCGCATCCAGCAGCAGGTAGGTAAGCGCGGGATGCAGCGTGTCCTTGGAGACAAGCAGCGCGGTGGCCGCCAGCAGCGTGACATCGGCCTGCGGCAGGTCGTTGACGATGCTTGTCGACGCGCGCGGAAAAATCACCTTGGAAAGCGACGGAAACTTTTGCACCAGCGCGTCGGCCTGGGCAAAACTCATCAGCTTCAACTTGCTGTTGAGCAGCGTGACCTGCATCGCGGCATCCGGTCTGCCGATGAAGAACGCGGCGTCCAGCGTGCCGTTTTCGAGTCCCTGATATGCGTTCTGCGCATCCATTTGCAGAAGCGTCGTGTTATCGCGCGTGATGCCGCTCCACGAGAGCAGTACCGACGAGACGTTAAGCAAACCGCTACCGGGAACGCCAATGGAAATTCGTTTACCGCGCAGCTGCGCGAGTCTGTCGACGGTGGTGGCACCGCGGTAGAACACCCATATCGGCTCATAGGAGACCGCGGCGATCGTCTGCAGGTTGTCCGATTCGCTCGGGCTGCTTGTGCCTGACTGAATGAAGCCGACTTCGTAATCGCTGTCGGGATCCTTGAGGCGTTGATAGTTTTCGACCGAACCGGAAGAGCTGCGGATATCGAGCTTGATGCCATCGCGTTTGAGGATGGGAGCGTAGCGATCCGCGAAGCCGCGATAGATGCCGCCGTCCGCGCCCGTCGTGATCACGATCGTGCGCTGGATAGCGGGTTTTATCAGCATCCACACGCCCCACCCCGACGCGACCAGCAACAGGATCACGCCAGCGATCAGAAGCCGCCGGCGTCGCGGTGTCATCGGGGGTTTCTGGACTCGGTGAAGGGCCGGGTTCTGCCTCGCCATGCTTCGGTCTCTCTCGTCAGGGCGCACCCGCGCGATGCTGAGTGGGCGCAGGCTTGTGTGGCAGCGCTGGTGATCGTGCCGGATACGAAGCTGGATAATGCAGCCGGCTCAGGCGCTTTGTCCAGACTTGCGTTTATGCCTGCTTTGGGCAGTCTGCTTGAGAAAACGTGGCGCGAGTGAGAACGAAGCGGGATTCACGATGCCGAACGCGAAGACGCGCGATCCGGAACACGTTGAGGTGAGTTGATGAGGCGCCCGGGTTAACCGCGGGCGCCCACTGCCGAACAGGTTTTCTGATGACTCCGCCGTCGTTTAACCACGACCGCTTCAGGCAGTCACGGCACCGTGCATGCCAGTGGTTGCGATGCCGCTGCCAGCATCGCCTTCCGACGAAACAGCGACACCCTGCCTGCCACGACGCTCACCACCGGACGCGTGGTTGATACCTCGACCGTCCTCATCCAGACGGAACACCGACACCGCGTCGCGCAGCACATCCGCCTGCCCTTCCAGCGATTTCGCCGCGGCCGCCGCTTCTTCGACGAGCGCTGCGTTGTGCTGCGTGACTTCGTCGATCTGCGTGATGGCCTTGTTGACCTGGTCGATGCCGTCGCTTTGTTCCAGCGCGGCGGCTTCGATCTCGCTCATGATGCCCGTCACGCGTCCGACGGAATCCGTCGCTTCCTGCATCGTGCGACGCGCCTCCGCGACGAGCGACGCGCCTTCCTGCACCTTCATTGCCGAATCGCCGATCAGTTCCTTGATCTCCTTCGCCGCCGTGCCCGAGCGCTGCGCGAGGCTGCGCACTTCCGAGGCGACGACCGCGAAACCGCGTCCCTGCTCGCCCGCGCGCGCCGCTTCCACCGCTGCGTTGAGTGCGAGGATGTTCGTCTGGAACGCGATGCCCTCGATCATGCCGATAATCTCGGTGACCTTGCGCGACGAATCGGAGATACCGTCCATCGTTTCTGTCACGCGCGCGACGACGTTGCCGCCGCGCGTGACCGTCTCCAGCGCGCCCTGCGCGAGACGGCTTGCCTGCTTCGCGTTGTCGGTGTTCTGCTTGACCGTCGCGGACAGCTCTTCCATGCTCGCCGCCGTCTCCTGAAGCGCCGCGGCCTGCTGCTCCGTGCGCGCCGAAAGATCGGCGTTGCCCGACGCGATCTCGTTTGCACCGAGCGTGATCGACTGCGTGCTGCCGCGCACCTTCGATACCGTGTCGACAAGTCCGTCGCGCATCTGCATGAGCGCCGACAGCAGTTGACCCATTTCGTTACGCGACTTCGATGCGACCGAAATGGTCAGATCGCCCGCCGCGATGCTGCGGAAATGCTCGATCGTCTGGTTGACCGGGCGAATCAGCGCCACCGACAAACCCACGCGCGCGAGCAACGCGATCACAATCGCGACGACACCGATGCCGCCGAACAGGAACGTCGCCAGCATGACGCGCCGGGCAGCAGCAGCGGTGACGCGCTCCTGCTCGACGGCCTGCACGCGCTGAAGCCCGTCGATCGCCTTCGCGTAGGCCGCGTAGTACGTGTTGGCCGTTTCGCCCTGGATCGTGCGGAACGTGTTGAAGTCGAAATCGGTGAGGGCCTTGAATTCCGGTTCAATCGCCTTGTCGACGAGCGCGCTGCGCGCGACGTCGACGGCGTGCGCCTGCTGCTTTTCCTCGTCGCTGGAAAACGGACCGCTCGCGTAGGCGCGGAAGTCGCGCGTCGACTCTTCCAGCACCTTGTGGGCGGCCGGGATGAGGCCATCGGTCTGCTTGCCGACGCTGAAGAGCGTCTCGTAGCTGCCAAGCGCAAGCCGCGCCTGCAACAGCTTTTCCGAGCTCGCCTTCAGATGCGACAGCGCGGCCGCACTCTGCCGGGCCTCCTCGAGCCCATTGTTCGTGAGCTTGAGCGCGGCATAACCGACGCCGATCACAGTCAGCAGGAAAGCGACGAAAACGCTGATAACCAGCGTCAGTCCACCGCGGATGGTGATGTTGTTTAGCATTGTTTCTCCGGAACGTCGGGGTCGGTCAACGGCAGGCGCATTGTCGGATGGCTCGAAAGCCGCGCCATCTGTGCGTTAACGGCACCTTTCCGGAGGGATTGATTGGGGGAATCCATGAGAAACAGGGTTTCCTCGCGACGTTTGCCGGTTTTTTGAATCATTATCTGGGATTCACCGGGTTACTGTGCGGAGGCGCGCGTGGTCCCGGTTTCGGGGTTGTCGCGGGTTTCGTTTGTATAATTCCGCGTCTTCGTTCAGGTCACTTTCATGCTCAGTTTCGCGCTCGGCTTTCTTGTTTCACTGCTGGTCACGCTGTTGATCGTGCGCTACGCGCATCTGCATGAAAAATTCTCCACCGACACCGATCTTGCCGGCGTGCAGAAATTCCACGCGCGGCCGGTGCCGCGGATCGGCGGAACAGGGATTCTGCTTGGGCTGATTGTGTCCGCGTTGCAGCTGCATCATGCGTATCCGGCCGTTTCTGGTGGGATTCTCGGACTTGTGGCGTGCGGGATGCCGGCGTTTGCTTCCGGGCTTGTTGAGGATGTCACCAAGCGGGTGTCGCCGCTGGTGCGGCTGCTTTGCACGATGGCCGCTGCTGGCCTGGCGTTTTTTCTGCTCGATATCGGTGTGACGCGGATCAGCGTGCCGCCTCTGGACTTTCTGCTTTCCTATGCGGTGATTTCTTGCGCCGTCACCGTGCTGGCGGTGGCCGCGCTCGCCAATGCGATCAATATCATCGATGGATTCAACGGACTCGCTTCGATGGTCGCGTTCATGATGTTCGCCTCGATGGCGTACGTCGCGTTTCAGGTTTCCGATCCCGTGGTGCTTTCCGCGTCACTCATCATGATGGGCGCGGTGATGGGGTTTTTTATCTGGAACTTCCCGGCGGGGCTGATTTTTCTTGGGGACGGCGGGGCTTATTTTATCGGGTTCATGCTGGCCGAGCTTTCGATCATGCTGGTGATGCGGAACCGCGATGTGTCGGCTTGGTATCCGGTTTTGCTGTTTATGTATCCGATCTTCGAGACGTGCTTTTCGATCTACCGGAAGAAGTTCATTCGCGGGATGTCGCCAGGGATTCCCGATGGCGTGCATCTGCATATGCTTGTGTATAAGCGGTTGATGCGGTGGGCTGTGGGGGTGCGGACTGCGAGGGAGTTGACCAGGCGGAATTCGTTGACTTCACCGTATTTGTGGCTGCTTTGTCTGGTCGCTGTGATTCCGGCTACGCTGTTCTGGCGGCATACGGTGCATTTGTTCTGCTTTGTTGTTGTGTTTGCTGTTACGTATGTCTGGCTTTATGTCAGCATCGTACGGTTTAAGTCGCCGCGGTGGTTGGTAGTTAGGAAGAAGAATCGCTGAGTCCGCCTTGGCGAGTAACAAGTCGC
Source organism: Paraburkholderia sartisoli (assembly GCF_900107685.1). GTDB lineage: Bacteria > Pseudomonadota > Gammaproteobacteria > Burkholderiales > Burkholderiaceae > Paraburkholderia > Paraburkholderia sartisoli. Next base: position 434,671 of record NZ_FNRQ01000002.1, read on the forward strand.
GTTCGATATGATCGGATGCAGCAGGGTCATCGCGAGTCACGCTGTCCAGTTCGATGAACAAAGCGTGACGCTCAGAAACGGCGAGATTCGCCCTGCAAACTCTTTGGAAAGGTTCTATATGTGCGGCATTGTCGGCGCGGTTGCGCAACGTAACATCGTCCCGGTTCTGATCGAAGGACTGCGGCGCCTCGAATATCGCGGCTACGATTCCTGCGGCGTGGCCGTGCTCGCGGGCGGCGAGCCGCGTCGCGCGCGCAGCGTGGCGCGCGTCGCCGATCTCGACGAGCAGGTGCGCGAGACGCATCTCGAAGGCTTCACGGGTATCGCGCACACGCGCTGGGCGACGCACGGCGCGCCGGTCACGAACAACGCGCATCCGATTTTCTCGCGCAATGCGCTCGCGCTCGTACACAACGGGATCATCGAGAACTACGAGTCGCTGCGGGAGATGCTGCGCGGCAAGGGCTACGAGTTCGTCTCGCAGACCGACACCGAAGTGATCGCGCATCTGATCCACAGCCTCTATCGCGGCGACCTGTTCGTGGCGGTGCGCGAGGCCGTGCAGCAACTGCACGGCGCGTACGCGATCGCGGTGGAACACAAGGACCAGCCGAACACGGTGGTCGGCGCGCGCCAGGGCTCGCCGCTCGTCGTCGGTCTGGGTGAGGGCGAAAACTTCCTCGCTTCAGACGCGCTCGCGCTGGCGGGCAGCACCGAGCATTTCATCTTCCTCGAAGAGGGCGACGTCTGCGAACTCACGCTCGAACGCGTGCGCGTTGCCGATCGCGACGGCCGCGACGTGGAGCGCGAAGTGCGTACGGTCGCGGCCTATGGCGGCGCGGTCGAGCTCGGGCCCTATCGTCACTTCATGCAGAAGGAAATCTTCGAGCAGCCGCGCGCGATCAGCGACACGATTCCGCAGGCCGATTCGTTCGATGCATCGCTCTTTGGCGACGCAGCGGCCAGGGCATTCGGCGAGATCGACAACCTGCTGATTCTCGCGTGCGGCACGAGCTATTACTCGGGGCTGACGGCGAAATACTGGCTCGAATCGATCGCAAAGATTCCGACGCAGGTCGAGATCGCGAGCGAATACCGCTATCGCGATTCGGTGCCGAATCCGAAGTCGCTGGTGGTGGTGATCTCGCAGTCGGGCGAGACGGCGGATACGCTCGCCGCGCTCAAGCACGCGCAGTCGCTTGGGCACAGGCATACGCTTTCGGTGTGCAACGTCGGCACGAGCGCGATGGTGCGGCTCACCGAACTGTCGTTCCTGACGCACGCGGGGCGCGAGATCGGCGTGGCGTCCACCAAGGCGTTCACGACGCAGCTCGTCGCGCTGTTCGTGCTGGCCGCGACGCTGGGCAAACTGCGGGGGCACGTCGACGCTTCGCTCGAAGCGCAATACGTGCGCCAGTTGCGCCATCTGCCGGCCGCGCTCAACAGCGTACTGGCGCTGGAGCCGCAGATCATCGCGTGGTCGGAAGACTTTTCGCGCAAGGAAAACGCGTTGTTCCTCGGGCGTGGCCTGCATTACCCGATTGCACTCGAAGGCGCGCTCAAGCTCAAGGAAATCTCGTACATCCACGCGGAAGCGTATCCGGCGGGTGAACTCAAGCACGGACCGCTCGCGCTGGTGACGGAAGCGATGCCCGTCGTGACGGTCGCGCCGAACGACGCGCTGCTCGAGAAGCTGAAGTCGAACATGCAGGAAGTGCGCGCGCGTGGCGGCGAGCTGTATGTGTTCGCCGACTCGGACACGCGCATCGTCAGCGAAGAGGGCCTGCATGTGATCCGGATGCCGGAGCACTATGGTGTGCTGTCGCCGATCCTGCACGTCGTGCCGCTGCAGTTGCTCGCGTATCACACGGCGTGGCAGCGTGGCACGGATATCGATAAGCCGAGGAATCTTGCGAAGTCGGTTACGGTGGAGTGAAGAGCCGCCAGCTTCGAGACGACAAAAGCATTTTGTGTAGGCTATGTGGGATTGTCTGAGGCAATGTAAGTTGGAATATGCGCTAAGTTCGCGTACCTTACGCATTTGCTAACGAATGCCTCACTCAAGCCTTTCGGTTAAGGTACCGACGAATCCTATTTCACTATGATGCGGACGATCAAGATCGGTACCCCTGATGGTCGGCAAACTGCCATCGCAGGGAAGCGCGGATAGATTTCGACACCGGGCTCCAGCGAGGATGCACAGCCCACCATGCGTCACCCCGATTTCCGCGCCGGTCCAATCGCCGAAACGCTTTGCAACGTCGGCGCGTTGGCCGGCTGATACTCCGGCACCCAGCGACGCAGATCGCGACGCACCTCGTGATCTGCCAGTACGCGACGCTGCATCAGCCATGGCAGCAACTCGTCAAGCAGACTGTTAGGTACTTCACGGGCTTGGGCGATGCGGAGTTTCGGATGTGGCGTGCGAGTTGTGGTTTCGTCGTCGGCGAGCAATTCTTCATACAGTTTTTCGCCCGGACGCAGACCGGTGAAGACGACGCGGATCTGTTCATCGCTAAAGCCGTACAGACGGATTAAGTCACGCGCAAGATCAACGATCTTCACCGGTTGCCCCATTTCCAGAATGAAAATCTCACCGCCGAGCCCCATGCTCGACGCCTGCAGCACCAGTTGTGACGCTTCCGGAATAGTCATGAAGAAGCGCGTGATCTCCGGATGTGTCACCGTCACGGGACCGCCCTTCGCGATCTGTTGCTGGAACTTTGGAATCACACTGCCCGCGCTGCCCAGCACGTTGCCGAATCGCACCGTCTCGAACTGCGTGTGGGTGCTCGTTTGCTGCAATGCCTGACAGGTCATTTCCGCGAGCCGCTTGCTCGTGCCCATGACATTGGTAGGGTTGACCGCCTTATCGGTTGAAATTAGGACGAAATGCTTCACGTCGTGACGTATGGCAGCGCGCGCTACGCGGTAGGTGCCCAGCACGTTGTTGCGCACTGCCTGCCAAGCGTTCAGTTCTTCCATCAACGGCACATGCTTGTATGCGGCGGCGTGAAAAACGATGTGAGGCGTGTGACACGACATCACCTGATCCAGCAGCAACGAATCCTTCGTATCACCAATCACCGGAATCACGGGAAGGTTCGGAAAACGCTCCGACAGCTCCTCCGTCAGCAGGTACATCGCGTACTCGGACAAATCGAACGCAATTAGCTGAGCAGGTTCGAACCGTAGGATCTGTCGGCACAACTCGGAACCAATAGATCCGCCAGCGCCAGTCACCATCACCACGCGGCCGCGCAATAGCCCTTCAACATGCGGCGTATCGATTTGGACTGGATCACGGCCAAGCAGATCCTCGAGATCTATCTGGCGAATACGCGACATGAACGCTTGATCCTGCGTAAGTGTTGTAAGCGCGGGCAGTACCATTGCGCGCACTCCGGCTCGCACGCAAAGCGTGGTCACGCGTCGCTGCGCTTCCACAGGTGCGGATGGAATCGCGATAATCACGTATTCCGTTTTCAACTCGCTGGCAAGACGCGGCAACTCGTTGATCGAGCCCAATACCTTATATCCGTAAACTTCGCGACCCTGCTTGGCAGGATCATCGTCGAGCAGGCCAACCAAGCGCCATTCACTCGAACGCGACAGCTCGCGTGCCAGACTCGCGCCCGCCGAACCGGCGCCCAGCACGATAACTGGCTTACCTTGGACGACGAGACCACCATACAGATAGAACTCCTTGGTCGTGCGATACAGCGCGCGCGACCCGCCCATTACGAGGAAAAGCAGCAATGGGGAAACGATTAGCACGGAACGCGGAATGATCGGCGACGGCTGAAGCATGACGGCGCCGATCATCACAACGAGCGCGCCCGCCGCCACGGACTTCGAAATCCGCATGAGATCGGGCAAGCTTGCGAACACCCACATACCACGATAAAGGCCGAAGAGCCGAAACATCACCGCATAGACGGCCGCGACCCATATCAATGCGTGAATACCACCCCGCCAGAATTCCGGCGGCACCGTTCCGTTGAAACGAATCGCATACGCCGCCAGCCACGCGACAACCACTGCGCATGCATCGAATGCGAAAGCACTTAGAGGTAGCCGCGACGACTTGAATCGGAACATTTTCATGACACCTCGGAAAGGCCCCGTCTTTTTTAAGTGGCACAACGACCAGTCTATTGATTAAATCCAAATTTCTACGCATATAACCGATGAAAGAGCGTCGATCATCAAATATGCGCACTATGCCGATGCTTCTAAGCAAACACTAGGCCCAACACGAAAGGTTGGCTTGGACAAGATATTTCCCCCAACCGTACCGACCGCACGTACCGCTGCCCTAGTTCCATCTACCTACAGCAAGATACCGCGCACCGCCTCCGCCCAGGACCAAATCGAGCACTGCAGCTGCAACATAGGTAACGAGATGTTCTAGCTTTTTGCCTTCTAGCAAAAATTGCTTCGTGGGCCGGTGGCCACGACCGTGTGCCTGCCCCCCGCAAATAGTCGCAGGGATGGCATTCATGGCGTCGTCAGGTGAAGGGTTTGGCATCTCTATCGACGGATGTTGACGATAGTCAACGAAGGACGACTGTGTTCAGGCGAGCGCCCATCTATGGAACGGCAGCATGTTTTGTCTCTCAGGACGCCAATCTCTTCCATGCGCCGAGGATCTTTCATGAAGAATAGGCACGGTGCTGTCGTGACCTCTCCCATCCAGAGCGGCCGTAGGACCTGAGCGCCAGCGCCATGAACGCCCTCACAAGCATTCACAGTGGCGCCCCCGACGCCCGTCACGAGCAAGTCATGTCAACGTGGGCGAGATCGAACGATTACCGGCGTACAGGTGATCACGAATCTCCGCCTCTGGTTTGAAGCCGGATACGCACGCCTGCATTACCCGGATGATTGCATCATGATCGTTGCGATCGCACGCCACGACTAGCGTCTCCAGATGCGGTTCCAACTGTTTCCGCTCGATGTAGTGCTCGTTCGCCATCAGGATCTTGGGATGACTGGTCCCGGCCACGTCGTCGCCGATCAGCAGCTCTTCATACAGCTTTTCACCGGGACGAAGGCCGGCAAACCGGATTTCGATGTCGCCGTCGGGATCGTCCTCATCTCGCACCGAGAAACCGCTCAGATGAATCATTCTTCGCGCCAAGTCGACGATCCTCACCGGCTCTCCCATGTCCAGCACAAAGACCTCACCGGTAGCGCCAATTGCGCCGGCCTGAATCACTAGCTGGGCGGCCTCAGGAATGGTCATGAAGTATCGAATGATGTCCGGGTGCGTAACGGTCACCGGACCGCCCGCGGCGATCTGTCTGCGAAAGAGCGGGACCACCGAACCTGAGGAACCAAGCACATTGCCGAAGCGCACCATGCAGAAGCGCGTCTTCACTGCCGGATCGTGCGCGTACGATTGCAAGACCAGTTCGGCGAAACGCTTGCTGGCACCCATCAGGTTGGTGGGACGTACCGCCTTGTCCGTGGAAATTAGGACGAACGTCTCGACGTTTGCATCGATAGCCGCGATGGCGGTGGCCTGCGTGCCGAAGGTGTTGTTTCGGATTCCTTCGGTCATATTGAACTCCACGATCGGCACATGTTTGTAGGCCGCGGCGTGATACACCGTCTGCACCGCGTAGCGAGACATGATGTCGCGCAAGCGTGTTTCGTTCTGGACCGAACCTAGCACCGGGATCAGTTCGATCGACAGGTGTTGACGGGCAATCAGGTGAAGCAGTTCCTGCTCGATCGAATAGAGGCCGAACTCTGACTGTTCGTACAACAGCAGCGTTCTCGGGCGCTGCTGGGTAATCTGACGGCATAACTCCGATCCGATCGAGCCGCCGGCACCTGTTACCATCACGCACTTGTCCTTGATATTCGCGTCAAGAAGCACCTGGTTGGGCGGAACGACGTCACGACCAAGGAGTTCATCGACCTCCACCTCCCGCGTTTCCAGCGTCTGGACGTCTCCGCCAACCACGTCGGACATACCCGGCACCACACGCACTTCGACACGCAGCGGTTCGAGTTGCCGAATGATCTCGATTCGACGGGCGCGGGTGACCGAAGGTAACGCCAGCAAAACCACCTGCACCCGTCGCCGCAAGACGACCCGTGCCAGTTGTTCATGCGAATAGACTTTCAGTCCGAGGATCTGCAGCCCCTGAACAGCGGAACTGTCGTCCACGAACGCCACTGGTTGGTATTCGACGCCAGCGCGCAGCGCCACCGCGAGCTGGCGCCCTGCACTGCCAGCACCATAGATCGCAACCGGCCGACGCAACGGCGAACGCAGTTGCAGCAAGTGTCCCAGCACTGCGCGCGCGAGAAAGCGGCTCGCGCCGACGTAGATCACCGCAATCATCGAATAGATGAGCACTGCCCCACGTGGCACTTGAGGCTGGCCCAACAGGTTCAGCAGGCCGACGAAAATCATCACCGCGAGAGTGATGGCTGCGGTAATCATCAGCAGCACACGGTCTTCCATGTATCGCACGACCGCACGGTACATGCCGAGGCGAATGAAGATCGGAATAGTGACGAGGGGTGGCAGCAGATAGACCCACCACGCGGGTGTCTGAGGAAACGTCCAGACGTCAATTCTCAGCCCGATGGCTGTCCACAGCGACAGCGGTAGCAAGATGATATCCGCAATCAGCATTATCAGACTCTTGACGAGCCGAGGCTGGTTCGCAACGTAGCGGATCATGTGGCTAAAGGGCTTCAATGCGAAACCCCTTCCCGGCGAATCACCTTGAGGAAGGTGAGAACCAAGATCTTCAGATCGAACGCAAACGACTGTTTCTGCATGTACACGACGTCGAGGCCCACTTTGACCGGGATAGGCAGCTCGTCACGGCCATTGACCTGCGCCCAGCCGGTCAAGCCCGGACGAAGATGGTGAACCCCCTGCTCCGTGCGCAAACGGATCAGATCGTCCTGATTGAAAAGAGCAGGCCTTGGCCCGACGAAACTCATGTCGCCTGTCAATATGCTCCAGAGTTGTGGTAGCTCGTCGAGGCTGCTTTTGCGCAGCAGGCTGCCGATTGGCGTCAGAAAGCTATCGGCGTTCCTGAGAAGATGGGTGGCTACAGCCGGCGTATCGACAACCATTGAGCGAAATTTTGGCATCGCGAATATGCGGTTGTCACGCCCAATCCGATCCGACCAGTACAGCACGGGACCGCGTGAACTCAGCTTCACCATGAGCACAACAATCAAGATGGGCAACAGCAGTACTGCCGATGCCACGAGCGCAAGCCCAAAATCAAAAATCCGTTTCATATTATTAGCTTATGAACCAGCCGACCGGTACCCCGAGCATCGGTTGCTATCCGCCAGGAATTGGCGCGCGGTTTCCTTCAGAGCCTTTTCCATCGTCACCACCGGCTCCCATCCGAGCATGCTACGCGTCTTGCCGATATCGACCTGCAGCGATGCACATAGGCGCTGGCCGAGATCGCGCCGTCCGACCAAGGCCCCCGCCACCTCCAGCATCATCGGCGGAACCGGCACGAGCCTCGCGGGATGTTCCAGGGCGCGACCCAGTTTGCGCAGCAGCTCGGTCGTCGAGACATCCTCGCCGTCCGACACCAGGAATGTCTGATTGGCCGCATCCGGATGGACGCAGCATATGCACAACAGATCTACGAGGTTATCCAACGCCACCAGACTACGGCGATTGGATACCGCACCCAGCGGTAGCGGTACACCGCGCACCAGCCAGCGCATCATGCCAAGGAAGTTCGCCTGCACACGGGGGCCGTACACAAGCGGCGGCCGCACTATCACCAGTTCCAGGCCTGTGCGCGCCGCCAACCGTCGCAACCCAGCTTCGGCCTCGAGTTTGGATATCCCATAAGGATCCGTCGGCCTAGGCGTCTCGTCGGCCTCGAATACCCGGCCTGGTTCGGTCTGCTCGCCGTTGACCTTGATCGAGCTGACAAACACGAAGCGCGAGACGCCGGCGGTAACCGCCTGCCGCGCGAGTTCCAGTGTCCCTTCCGTGTTGGCCCGGCGAAACGCCTCGAGCGGATCCGCACTTTTGTCGCGCATTACATGGACACGCGCCGCCGCATGCACGATCACGTCACTGCCGCGCAGCACTTCCGTCCAGTCCTCGCTGACCGCGAGATCGGGACTACTGACCCATTCGGCGTTCCCGACATTGTCCGGTCGGCGCCGTGCCGCCGCGCGCACGTGAGTGTTTCGGCGCAGCAGTTCGCGACATACTGCACTGCCGACAAAACCGCTGGCACCAGTCACGACTGTTAGCATCAAAGCTCCTCCTGCCGCATTGCGACATTTTTCAGCACGTGCGCAAAACCCTCCATAATGTTCGCACGTTTGAACTTATCAGTGAACAAGCGTCGATCCACTTGACCGAGAGGCAAACCGCGCAGCGCCTTTTCCGCTGCCTGCGCGTCGCAGGGCGAAAACACGGCGGCGCCGTTGACCTCCGTTTCGATGAACTCTCGCGCATACCCACCGACCCCGGCGAGCACGGGCTTGCCGAGCGCACCATACTCGAAAAGCTTGGACGGCAAAACTTTGAGGAACGCCGGGTACGCGTTGAGATGAAGAAACAGGACATCAGCGGCTTCATACAGCACAATGAGCTCCGCGCGCGACACCGGCGCGGAAATTGTTACATTGTCCACACCGTTTTCCGTCAGAGCGGCCTCCAAGGCTGCACGTCGACCACCGTCGCCGACCACCAGGAATTCAAAGCGATCTGCGCAACGACGCGCCAGTTCCGGCAGAATGCGATGCAGTCCCTGCCCTTCCCCAATATTGCCCGCATAAAGCACCTGCTTACGCTCATGCGTCGAGCGAACACCTTCGAGCGGGGGCGCCTGCAAGAAGGCGTCGTCGATGCCGTTAGTAAAGCAGTCGTAGTACTTGTCTGGAAACCGCTCGCGAAAATATGGCAGAAACCCCGCCGACACGAGATTAATGCGGTCGGCCCGGTTGAACGTAAAGCGCTCGATCAGGCGAAACACGGGCAAGCCAAAACTGCTGATACGACCCGGCAGCACGTCCTTGATCGTGTCCACGAAGATGTCCCGGATATCTAGGTACAACAAGCTGCGCGTGCGGCGCGCGACCATGGCGCCGAGAAAGGCGGTGAACAGTCGCGAGGACGTTGCGTACACCATGTCGTAGTGCTGCCCGCGCACGATGGCGCGCACGGCCTTGAAGTACGCAAAGAACGCCTTGGCCTGGTCGCTCATGCCGCTCTTGTGCGATGGTAACGGAATACGCCGGACGTTGACGTTGCCCTGCTTCTCTTTCTCGGGCACAGCGTGATTGAACGACGCGTAACGGTTGGGTTGCGTCGTCAAAACGTCGATCGTGGCATCCGCTGGCAATACTTTCACCAACGCGTCGACCAGCGCTGCAGTACGAAAGGAACCTGCGGATAGGTCCGGTGTGAAGTAAAAACTTAGAATCAATATCTTCAAGGTGTGTCCGATTACCAGTTCATGACCGCGACAAGCTTAGCCGCCAGGAATGGCACGACGATACGTGTTGTCGCCACTGACTCGCCGAAGCGTGGGTGCCAGGTGCTTGGCGACAGCGTGGGCACGCCCCCTTCGAAGCGAAGGCTGACGGTCTCCGCCCCCTTCAGCTGAAGCCGGACCACGCCGTCAACGATCGTCGCCCGCACGTCGGGATGCAGATGAAAGTACGCGACCGCATCGCCTGCACGAGCGAACAGCGTATCGGTCACCTGCAGCTCGCGCGGACTGGCAAGCCATTCCCGGCGATGGACGGGACGTCCCGTAAGACGGCGGTAGCCGTCGTGCGCGCAGCCCACGCGGACTTCGGCAGGCGTGGCCGCGACCGTTAATCCGATCGGATACGCACGTCGGGCGACGCGGAATCCCGCCCACACCTCTGATGAGTTCTCACCGCCAATCACGACCGTATTGTGCGCAGCTGTACCCCGCTGACGCTGGCGCTCGGCATCGTCGCCGTACTGGGATGTGCCCGAGTTCACCAGAACGCGCTGCCCATGCAGAGACCATTCGAAACTCAGTGTGTCGGCGTGGGCGTGCCCCGGCAAGTAGTCCGGTCCGATCTTTGCCACGTCGATCAGGGCTTGCGCCTCGGCCCAGTCGATCCGAGCGTATCCGCTGCTTGCCATGCGTGTCAGGCGGACTTGCCTCTCGGCAGGTCGCTGCATCATGGGTATCGCGAAGTCCAGGCACTCGGCATAGCTGTACACCTGCGCCGGTGCGGGTGCAATGCCAAACGCAGCGTCGTTGAAAAAACCAATCTCGCCATCGGCGTGGCACATCGAGGCGAGCCATGCCAGTCCGCACCCCACATTCTCGCGCCAGACTCCCACGCGGTTACGCAGCGCGGGATGTTCCCTGCAACCGGCCAGTTCGAGCAGGTCGAGCAGGTCCCAGAGCAGCGTCGCGTGATACATAGGGCTCAGTTCGAAATGCGCGCCGTCCGCCAGAAACTGCTCCTGGATCTCCCGGTCAAGAATGGCAAGCCCCTTCTCCAGCCAGCCCTGCGCCCGCTCGCCGGAGAAATACATGCCGGCAAACACCAGTGCCTTGGCGTTCGCAAACAAATGATTACCGAGCAGGTGATATTCGAGGCGCTGCTGCAAGACCTCAACCTGCAGCGCGAGGCTGGCGAGCCATGCCGGCTGCGGAGCCGGATCCGTGGAGAGCCACTTGATCCAGTTCACGATTCGCAGCGACAGCGTGTAGGGCTCCCAGCCATTGCCCAGCGGTGCAGGATTGTCCGCCGCCCAGTGCGTCACCCAGCGTTGGTGTTGTGCCCTGCGCGCGTGCGCGTCGACGGCATCGAGATCGTCGAAATAATGCAGGTTGTAGAGCCATAACTTCGACCACACTGGATTGTTCCAGTCCGACACCCCTTCGACGCGGTGAGATTCACCTAGGAACGTCCACGTGTCATCCGGGGCCAGCGACGGGAGCTTGTAAACGGCGCCCGCCCATGCGCGCGACCAGCGCGCTAGCGCAGGTGTCGGCACGCTGGTCGCGTCGATCTTGCGCAGTCGCGCGGCAACACGGCATACGATCTGCTCCCAACGTAGGTGGCGCACCGTATGAAACAGCAGCAGTTTTGACGTCATATCGGAAAAGTTGGGGTCCCACAGCGAGCTACCGCCGAAGTATCGACGGGGGTATTCGCGACTACGGCGGATCGCGTGGTTAGCTCGCTTGTGTAGCCAGTTCGACCGACAGCCTCGCGACTTCGATCAACTCCTCGAAAGGAATTGGAGCTGGCTTACCCTGCTTGATCGCGTCCAGGAACGCCATGGCGCACGCGTCCTGCCCCTTGTCCTGCTTCCACAGTTTGACTCGCCGCATCGGCCAGTCGAACCCCTGCAGCGAACGATAGTTGTCGAGCTGAAGCACACCGTCGTTCGCGAATACTTCCAGACGCTCCTTCGGAAACGCCTTGCCGCCATTTGCTAGGTAGTGAATGGTCCCGAGCGAGCCATCCTCGAACGTGAGATTGATGACGGCCTTGTCACTCTTGATGCCGGCGGCGTCGCCTCCACCGATGGTGCGGATTGACGCGTCAACAACCTTCGCGCCCGTCAGATAACGCAGCAGGTCCACGAAGTGACAGGCCTCACCGATGATTCGCCCCCCGCCAACGGCCATGTCCTGCGTCCAGTGGTCGGCCGGAATGGCTCCCGCGCTGACGGTGTAGATGAACACCTTAGGCACGTGGACCACATCCAGCAGTTGCTTCACGCGTTGCACAAGTGGCGAAAAACGTCGGTTGAAACCGACCATCAGAAGCGGGGCTCCGGCTGTACGCATTTCGCGATACGTACGCTCGATGTCGTCGATCTCCGAATGCGTCAGCGCGAGCGGCTTCTCGACGAACACATGCTTGCCAGCGCGCAGCGCTTCGACGGAAAAGCGGGCATGCGTATCGTGCCGGGTCGCGATGATGACCGTGTTGATATCGGAGGCCTGCAGCACACTGGAACGGTCGGTAGCGGCGCTTCGGAAACCCAGCTTCTTGCCGTGATGCACGCCGCTCACGCCTGCGCTCGTCACAATGGTGTCAAATACGGCACCGGCCCTCGCGAATGCAGGTAGCAGCACGCGCGACGCGTAGTTGCCGGCGCCGATCACCCCAAGCACTGGGGATTTCGGATCCGCCTGCGGAGCAGGCGCTGCGCCTAGCGCGACCTTGCCGACTCGGAGGGTCGCCTCCGGCGTGTCCGGGTACTGCAAGACGATGCCCAGCGCACTGCGGTCATCAGTGAGGACGCGATAAGCGTCGACGGCCTGCTCGAGTCCATAGCGGTGCGATATCAGCGGCGCCACGTCCAGCCGCCCCGACTGCATCATGGCAAGAACCGCTTCGAAGTTGCGCTGCTCGGTCCAGCGGACGAAACCGAGCGGGTAGTCCTGCCCTCCTTGTTCATAGGCAGCATCGTAGCGGCCTGGGCCGTAAGAGCAGGACACCTGGAAGCTCAATTCCTTTTCATAGAACTCGGAGCGGTTCAGTTCCAGCCCTGTCACACCTACCAGCACAATACGACCGCGTTTGCGACACATCTGGGCCGCTTGGCTAACCGGCTCGCTCGACTTGGTCGAAGCGGTAATCACAACGGCATCGATACCGCGCCCCTGCGAAAAAGCGGTCGCAACCGAGACCGGATCTTCACCGGCCGCCGGATTACAGGTCTGCGCGCCGAACTTGCGCGCCAGCGCAAGCTTGCTCTCATCGAAGTCGATGCCAAGCACCTGACATCCGTGCGCGCGGAGTAGCTGCACCGTCGCGAGGCCGATCAGACCCAGACCTGTCACCACCACGTACTCGCCCAACGTCGGCTGAACCAAGCGAATGCCCTGCAGACCGATCGACGCGAGCACCGTGAACGCAGCCGCTTCACTGTCAACTTCGACTGGCACCGTGGCACAGAGATTCTTGGGAACCCGAACCAAGTCTGCATGCGGACCGTTCGATGCAACGCGGTCGCCGACCGCAAAGCCGCTGACGCCCGCGCCCACTTCCAGCACGACGCCGACATTGCAGTAACCGAGCGGCAACGGTTGATCGAGCTTGCTCCTGACGGCGTCGATGGTCGTCATCAGACCCTCGGTTTTGACCTTGTCCAGCACCATTTTGACCTTTTCTGGCTGCTGGCGCGCCTTATCGATCATCGACGCCTTTCCAAAGTCCACCAGCATGCGCTCGGTGCCCGCCGAGATCAGGCTATGTGTGGTGCGAATCAGTAGCGTTCCAGGTAACGCTCTAGGAGCAGGCGCTTCCACCAGCGACGTCTGGCCATTACCCATGTTCTGGAGAATTTGTTTCATTGATCTTGCAGGTTGCGATACGGTTATACGGGGTAGCGTCCATCAAGATATTGCCGACACCAGAGCTCCATGCAAACCAGTGCGAAGATCGGGTACGTTCCATCGACGCGCCTCTCGCGATCAGCATGGCGCAGGGCCTCCACGGCACTGGCATTGAAAATGCCGCGACGCCGGATGGATTCGGGCGATAGCACATCGTCCACTAGCGGGCGCAGCCGCGTCTGCAGCCATGCGCGCAGCGGCACACCAAAGCCGGTCTTGGGGCGATAGATCACGTCGCGCGGCAGCAATCGCTCCATGGCTCGCTTGAAGATCCACTTGCCCTCGCGACCGCGCTGCTTGAAATTAAGTGGCAGCCGGGCGGCGAGGTCGACCAGTTCGAGGTCCAGCAGCGGCACCCGCACTTCAATGCCTGCCGCCATCCCCATCTTGTCCGTGTAGTTAAGGTTATGGTCGGCGAGAAAGTGCTTGCATTCCAGGTACAGCATTTGATTAAGCCCCGACACGCCAGGCGGCAACTGCTTCAACGATGTCAGCAGTGGCTGCGTCAGGGAAACCGGGCTCAATGACGCGGCGAAGTCACGATCGAGCAGGTTAAGCGCCGCTGCGGGGCCAAGCCACATGAAGTACCCGGCCAGCCGCTCCGCAGGGCTCTTGTCGACGTATTGCAGAGCCTTGCCGACCCGGCGCAAGGCCGGCGACGATACGGGCAGCGCCCCGCTAGCCGTGGCCAGCATGCGTCGCGCCGACTGCGGCAGCCATGACCAGTATCGCTCTTGCTGCAACGCGTAGTGGCGACGGTAGCCAGTGAAAATGTCATCACCGCCCGAGCCCGACAGCAGGACCGTGATGCCATGTTGCCGGGCCAGTTCGGAAATGAACAACGCATTCAATGCGGCCGGATCGGCGGTGGGTTCGTCGAGGTAATAGATCATCTCCGCAAGACGATCCACCATTTCGGGACCGACCTCGACAGTGTGCAAATCCACATCCAGATGTTCAGCGACGCTCCTTGCATAGGGTAGATCGGAGGCAAACCCTTCGTCTGCCACTGAACCGTCCCGCACTGAGATCGTGAAACATTGAATGCGCGTGTTGGGCAGCGCGCGCCTCGCGCAGGCCACTACGGCGCTCGAATCCAGGCCGCCGGACAGGAACGCACCGACGGGCACATCCGACAGCAGTTGACGACGCACGGCGGCGTCCACCTTTTCGGCAACAAGGTCCGCCGCATCATTCTCGGACAGATCGAGCAGCGGCTGATCGAATGGCAGGTCGTAGTATCGCCAATTGCGCAGGACGCGCCCCTCCTTGACGATCATCGCGTGACCCGGCTCCAGCTTCTTCACCGACGCCACCAGTGTGCTTCCGCCCGGCGACCACAAGTAGCCGAGATGGCTCAGCACCGCCTGAGGGTCGAGCGCGCGATCGGCAATGCCGCCACGCAGCAGCACCTTCATTTCGCTCGCGAAGGCAAAACGTGCGCCATCGGCCACGTAATAAAACGGTTTCACACCCAGGTGGTCACGCGCAACGAAGAGATGCGACTTGCGCTTGTCCCAGATGGCGAACGCAAAGATGCCGTTCAGGCGCGATAGCATGTCCTCGCCATACTTTTCATACAGGTAGAGCAGCACTTCTGTGTCCGAGTGGCCACGAAACTGGATCCCATCCTGGCGCAGCTCCGCGGCGAGTTCGGGCGTATTGTAGATTTCCCCGTTATAGACGATGACGGTAGATCCACTTTGGGTCATCATCGGCTGATGGCCGGCCTCCGTCAGGTCCTGGATGGCAAGACGAAGATGAGCGAGGCCAACACGGTCGGCCTCGAAAACAATCTCGCCGCGGTCGTCGGGGCCGCGATGCCCCTGCACGTTGGTCAACGCCCGCAAGTTCAGCGAAGCTCGGTCGAAACCAGAATAGCCGACAATTCCACACATAAGTCAAGTCACCCTTCAGAGTGCAAAACGGGAACACTGGTCTACCAGCGCCCCAAGCGTACTGCACGTCAGTTCACGGCCCGAGTAACAAGCAGACGCGGCGCGGAAAGCTTGATGATCAGCCAGAACGGAACGTAGATCGTGAAGAACAATACCGTCACCGAAGCAACTTCCCCGCGGAAATAGTGCAACAAGAGACTCAGGAAAAGCGCATGCCGTCCCAAGGTCAGATCGCAATCCGGGCGGCTACGCATCGCGCGGTAGGACCAGCCATACAGAAGACCGGCGACGAGGCCGCCGCCGATCAGGCCGAACCAACCGAAATTCATGTACATCTCGCCGAAGTAACCGGGCGGCAGCGTGGTGCCCTGTTCGAGCCATGCAGCCGGCCAGAACGCCAGCGTGAAAATCCCAGGAGCCGTTAGCGGTTTCGCCGGAAACAGCGCGGACGGAATCCAGATCAGGGCAACCATCAAAAGTGTCTGACCATGCAGAAACGGGAGTTGCCCAGGCATCGCGTCCATCAACACTGCCAATGTCTGCAACTGCATCATGTTTCCTGTAAATTGCAGAAACAGGAACTTCAGGAATGCGGAGAAGATGTTGTCTCCATAAATCGTAAACGCAAAGTGCCCCAAGACTAGATACTCCTGCTTGATGACGTGGTAAATCATCAACAAGACAAAGAGCACCGCGCCGGACACCACCAGCTTCCATGCCGAGAATGATCGCACGCGATAGTGCCAGATCAGGGCCATCGCGATCACGTACACAAAAATTGTGGCCTTCGCTCCTTGGAGCGCGATGATGCCGATCGAAACAAGAAAGTAGATCGCGAAGCACATGACAGCGCCCCTCGATACCCGATGACGCCGATTGGTCAGCATCAGCGCCCACGCCATGCCGACGCTTAAAAATGCGTTCTGCAACAGGATGATGAAATTCAACCCGGCAAACGCTCGCGTACGGTTGCTGGTGGCAGCCAACAGTTGTTCAAAGCCACCTAGTAGATGGACTGTAAGAGCAAGGCCAAGCGTCGCAATACCACCCATAAGGTAAAACGTTAGCGGCGGCCTGTTCTTGATGAACCCCAGGCACCGGAGTATACGGGGCGTTGCCCCTGCCCTCGGCCCTCTCTGCACCACCAGGTAGGCACACGCGAAACAAATCAACGCCAATGTATGCCCGAGGACGGCAAACAATGCCGCTCCATCCCGATCCGAGAAAGCGAACGGCCAGTATTGTGTGAAGCCGTCTTCCATGTTGAGGAACGGATATAGCGGCAACAATACCCCGCTGATAAAGAACGCCATCATCAGGGACAGCGGCGAAAACGGGTCAATTCGTCGCATCTTTTCTTCCTAGCCAGAGCCGATAGTAAGACAGATCAAGCAAGCCTGAAATCCTGAGCGCGCCGATGTGCAGCCCAATAGACACAACTGAGCCAGCCACGAATAAAAGAATCACACCGGTGGTAGCAAAGTAGCGCGCGAGCGGATAAGCAAAGCCGCCGACGATAGCCAGTTCGGCCAGGTTCACATAGACCGAGAACCGATATTTGCCCAGCGCCGTGAACATGGTACCGATCGAAAGCGTAATCGCCCTGAGTGGCAGCGCGAAGCTCATGATGCACAATGCGTTGATTGTCGGCGTGTAGGTCAGATGCAAAAACTCGCGATTAAACATCCATCCCAGCAGGATAAGGCCCAAGAACGCGAAAGCGATGCTCAGCATATTGCGTAACAATTTGCCGAAGCGTTCGCTTACCAACTGGGCGTTGGACAGCACAGAGACCACACGCGGCAATTCCACTTGCATGGTGACCGCCAAAATAAGGTTGGGTCCCATCAAAACCAGCGTGGCAAGCCCGAAAAAGCCGATCTGGTCCGTCGGCACCTTGGCCGCAGCCAGTGCGAGAATCGGCAGGTTGTCGCAAAGCAGTCGGATAAACAGCGCCAGATTTGCCGTAATGCCAAGCGAAATGACGTGCCAGTTGGGCAACGTGGCACGTTCGAACCAGCCGGTGCCGATGAAATACCGACGCACTCCATGTACCAGCCCGATCAAGACCGCAGCTTCACCCAGATATCGCCCCGCTACCCATCCGTCGACACCACCGTACCAGGATGCGAAGCACACTGTACTGACCGCGACCAGCGTCAATATCACGACGCGCACCGAGAAGGCCGCGGCAGTCTGAATACCCTGCACGAAAGCGGCGATCACACGAATGGTGTTGCTCAACAACGCAACGCCCGCGATCATCGACGCAAAGCGCAGCATCTCACCTTTGATCAGGCCGCGCACGAGCAGCATACCGAGGATCGCCAGCGCGCCGACAATGAGTTCCATGCAAATTAGACGCTTGAGCAGCGCGGACCGCTCATCGTCACCGCGCAAGGCGGCAATTTCCCGGATCGCCAGCGTTGGCGCCCCGACGGAAGTGCCCAAAATCACGATCGACAGGACACTCTCCACCGTGCGGATCACACCGACCTGGTTCGGGCTCAGATAGAAGGCCGCCAGGAACTGCGAAATGATCACACCACCCTGAATACAGGCGGTCAGGATCAACACCCCGATCACAGATCTGTATCTATCAAGAAGTTGTTGAATCTTTAACACGTTTGACGAGGACCGTTGGCTATTGCAATCGCGCATTGCGCTTTTGACCACCGCGCGCGACCTGCACGGAATTAAGGATCTTGGCCAGATGCTCACGACGCTTCGCAATCGAAAAATTGTCCTCGATATGACGCAACTGAGCCTGTTGCTGGGCAGGGTCGACAGGCATTTCAGCCAAATCCAGCATAGCCTGAGCCAATTCGCGTACGTCGTTTGGCGTAACAAAACGCGCATAAGGACCGGTTACCTCGGGTACTGCCCCGGAAGGACTGGTAATCACTTTGGCACCACACGCTATCGCCTCTCCGATAGCGTGGCCGAAGCCTTCGAACAGTGTTGGTTGCACGTAGGCAAGGCACTGCTGGTAATGCCGAAGTTTCTCTTCGTCGGAAATCATGCCGACGAACTCGACCCGATCCGTCACCCCGGCCCGTCGAGCGAATTGGACCAAGGCGTCATAGTGATCGCCTTTCTTGCCCGCCATAACCAGCCGCAAGTCTGGCCGCGCCTTATGGACCTCTCCGAACGCGCTCACGATCGAGTCCAGACACTTCCGGATGGCGTTAGTTTCACTGCTCCAGCACACGGTGAAGAAGTAATCACCTTCGAGCGCAGGCTCCGGACGGTAGTACGACGTGTTGATGGCCAACGGACACAGAATCGGATTGTTGACAGCCAAGTGATTGGTGACGAGCTTGTATTCACACTCCGAGATAAACAGGTTTCGCGTCGCGAACCTCAGCGCGAACTTCATCAGCACTTTTTGCCAGAACGGCCGATCCAAATAGCTCAGACCAGGAATGATCTTATGGCAGGTGTCATAGTCGAACGCGCCAGTTACGATCACCGGTTGCCCTTTTAGGAAAGACTGGGCGAGCGGATAGAAAGCATACGTCCACCACCAGCAGTAGTAGACATCTGCAGTCTTGTCGAGGCTCTTAAAGTCGCCGGCCAACACAACCTCGTGTCCAAGGCTACGGAGAATTTCAATATCGACTTTGTAGAACTCGACTGTTTCAAACATTTCACGCCAGTTGGCGTGATTAGTCATATTCGCGAAAAAGCAGATTCGCATGCTTTGGGAACCAAGTAGTTATTCAGTGCGTCTCCGTACATCCATTGATGTACGCAGTGGTATGCGATTGGAACTTCGTGATCAACGCAGCCGCATCGCCCACGCTGCGCTTCAATACGCACCAAACGTCACTGCTGCCGTTTGCAATGCCGACGACGCCGGCACGGTTCGAGACTGCCAGACCGGTGCGCTTTTATAACCCCGTGAGTGCGGGTAAGCCAAGCCTGTATCCCTCAGCAAGAGAAACCATCGCGGTTCTTCCGCATGTCCGATTCCACCATCAGATAGCACAACTCTTCGAGGGAAGTCTGGGCGCGCCAGCCAAGCTTCTCTTGCGCCTTTGCAGGATTGCCGATCAGCAGGTCGACTTCAGCTGGCCGGAAGAACTTCGGATTGACACGCACACGTTGCCGACCTGTCGCTCTGTCTACCGCCACCTGCTTTTCGTCCTTCCCTTCCCACGCCAACTCGATATCCGCGGCCTTGAACGCCATCGTGACGAAGTCCCGCACCGTTTCGGTACGGTTCGTGGCCAACACATAGGTATCCGGCTGCGCAGCCTGCAGCATCAGACGCATGCCCTCGACATACTCTTTCGCGTATCCCCAGTCGCGCTTTGCATCCATGTTGCCGAGCTCGAGACAGTCCAGCTTGCCCAGCGCGATCTTGGCAACCGAATCCGTGATCTTGCGCGTTACGAACTCTTTGCCCCGCAAGGGGGATTCGTGGTTAAACAGGATGCCACTGGCACCGAAAATGCCGTAAGACTCGCGATAGTTGATGGTCATCCAGTGAGCATACAACTTCGCCACACCGTAGGGGCTGCGCGGGTAAAAAGGAGTCGATTCGACCTGAGGTACGGCCTGCACCTTGCCGAACATCTCGGAGGTCGACGCCTGGTAGAAACGGATGGCAGGGTTGACGATGCGGATGGCTTCGAGCAGATTCACCACTCCCACGCCCGTGATCTCCGCGGTCGTGATCGGTTGGTCGAACGAAACGCCGACAAAACTCTGGGCCGCGAGGTTATACACCTCGTCGGGCTGGTACTTGGCCATCAGACGGATGACGCCCGACGCGTCACTCAAGTCGAACTCGACGAGCTCCAGCTCGGGATGGTGCTCCATACCGAGCTCCGCGAGGCGCCAGAAGTTTACGGTGCTGGAACGACGATACGTACCGTAGACGCGATAACCTAGCTCCAGCAGGCGCTGAGTCAGATACGCGCCGTCCTGCCCGGTAATGCCAGTAACAAGCGCCTTTTTCAATTGACGATCCCGCGCGTGTCGATGATTGCCTTACCTTTGATGCTTGACCAAGACACACGCTTGAACTGTTCGTGATCGACCAGCAGCACGACGATGTCGGCCTGCTCGAGCGCAGCTTCCAGCGCGACCAGCTCCACGCCGTCGCGAAGCTCTTCGGGTAGTTCGCTGACATGCGGTTCGACAGCGAGAACAATTCCAATCTTGCCGTCTGCGAGACGACGCGTGATCTCCACCGACGGGCTCTCGCGCAAGTCGTCAATATTGGCTTTGAACGCCAAGCCAAGGCATGCAATTACCGGATTCGTCTTGCCGCGCGCGGCGCCCCGCACCTTGTCGACCACGTAGCCCGGCTTCCCATCATTGACCTCACGGGCTGTGCGGATGATACGTGCTTCGTCTGGCGCCGAGTCGACGATGAACCACGGGTCCACGGCTATGCAGTGACCACCCACGCCTGGGCCAGGCTGCAGGATGTTGACGCGCGGATGGTGATTGGCCAACCGAATCAGTTCCCACACGTTGATTTTCAATCGGTCGCAAATCAACGAAAGTTCATTCGCGAAAGCGATGTTCACATCGCGGAAGGCATTCTCGGTAAGCTTGGCCATTTCGGCGGTGCGGGCGTCCGTCTTAAGGCATTCACCCTCGACGAAGGTGCGATACAACCTCGCCGCCTGCTCGGCAGCACGCGCCGTCATGCCGCCCACAATACGGTCGTTAGCGACAAGTTCGCGGAGAATATGTCCCGGCAGCACACGCTCCGGACAATAGGCCAGTTGGACCTGTGCGTCTTCGCCGGCCTGGTGCGGAAACGTGAGATCCGGACGAGCCTCTGCCAACCACCCGGCCAGCTTCTCCGTAGTACCGACGGGTGAGGTGGACTCGAGGATTACCAGATTGCCGGCAGTCAACACCGGCGCGATAGACTTCGCCGCTGCCTCGACATACACCAGGTCCGGCTCGTGATCGCCCTTGAACGGCGTGGGCACCGCAATCATGAAAGCGTCAGCCGGCTGCGGCGTCGTACTCGCGACCAAATACCCGTCATTGACGACCCGATGCACTAGCTGATCGAGGTCAGGCTCAATAATATGAATCTGCCCACGATTGATGGTATCTACGACGTGCTGGCGGACATCCACGCCAAAGACCTTGATTCCCTTGCTCGCGATCACCGTAGCAGTGGGCAGTCCGATGTAGCCCAAGCCGATCATCGAAACCGAACGGATGTTCGCCATTACACAATCTCCCTTGCAAGTATGTCGACGATACGTTTCGCGGCCGTGCCGTCCCCATAGGGATTGTGCGCACGCGCCATCCTTTCGTAGGCATCCGTATCATTTAGCAGGCTTTGCGCCTCGCTGACGATTTTCGAGCGATCCGCACCGACGAGGCGGACCGTGCCGGCAGTGATTGCCTCCGGCCGCTCTGTAGTATTCCGCATGACCAGGACAGGCTTGCCCAGCGAGGGTGCCTCTTCCTGCACACCACCGCTATCGGTCAGTATCAGGTAACTCCGTCCCATCAAATAAACGAACGGCAAGTAATCCTGCGGCTCGATCAAATGCACATTGGGCAATGCACCCAGAATGCGGGCAACCGGTTCCTGCACATTGGGATTCAAGTGCACCGGGTAGACGATTTGCACGTCGGGCCGCTCCGCGAGTTCGGCCAGTGCGCCGCACATGTTCTCGAAGCCCTCGCCAAAATTCTCGCGCCGGTGGCCGGTCACGAGAATCAGGCGCCGATCGTCACGTAGAAACGGAAATGCTACTGAAAGTTCGTCGTGCATGGACGCGCTGTGCTCGATACGCGTGTGCACCTCCAGCAGACTATCGATCACGGTATTGCCCGTAACATGAATGGCAGCCGCAGCGACCCCTTCGGCCAGCAGGTTCGCTCTGGCCTTTTCCGTGGGCGCAAAATGGGTTACCGCAATCGCACCGGCGATTTTGCGATTCATCTCTTCCGGCCACGGCGAATATATGTCGCCCGTGCGCAGACCGGCCTCGACGTGGCCGACTGCGATCCGCTGATAGTAGGCGGCCAGTGACGTCGCCATCGTAGTGGTCGTGTCGCCATGCACCAGCACGAGATCAGGACGCCACTGGCCGAACACCATACGCAATCCTGTCAGCACGCGCGCGGTAACGTCAGTGAGATCTTGGCCTGGCTGCATAAGGTCAAGATCGAACTCAGGGACGATATCGAACAGCGCGAGCACCTGGTCCAACATCTGCCGATGCTGGGCCGTCACGCAAACCCTCGCATCGAACCGGGGATCAGCCTTCAGGGCCTCTACCACCGGCGCCATCTTGATGGCTTCGGGGCGTGTACCAAACACTACCAAGACTTTCATTACAATTTGCCTATCGACCTGTTGTGTGCAAGGCGGGGAGCGCAGCCCAGCTCATTGGCATGCGCCAGCGCTGTTTACACGCCGCAGTACTAACCTCTTACGGCCGTACAAGAGGATGCAATACGGCCGAGCCGAAAGCTGTCAATTCGAGAATACGGTCGGAGGGTTTGTAACCCCTACTCGGCGCAGGCGCAATGGTGCAAAATTACCGGCGACGACCGCTGTTGCCAACATGCCGAAAGATTCCGATCAAGACTGCGATCGCCAGTCCAATAATAGCGCCAGCCGCGACATAAAAAGATATGCGCGGCGAAACCGGCTGCGCTGAAACCACCACCTCGCCGATCGGACGGGTGACGAAAGTGCGCTCATCGCTCAGTTGCTCAGCCAGTTGCAATCGACGCGTTTCTAGATCACGCCACTCCTCGCCAACTTTATCGATGAGGGAGTTGAGCAGCACATCCTGCGCCGAGGCCGGCTTGCCAGCAGAGGCCTGCACTTGGACCTGCAGTTCGGCACGGCGCTTGTAAAGTTCCGCACTGCTTGCGATGACACGAGCCTGCGCCTCCTTGAGCCGCGCAATGGACGGCCCTGCTATTTTGGCGTGGACCGCAACCAGTTGATCCTCCGCCGATTTCATTGTGATTTTTGCCGCGTCCGGAGATAACCCGCGGACCGACATCCGGATGAAGCCGGTATTCGGCACGATCTGTGCTGAAAAGGTTGCATGCAGTAAGTCGATGTCGCCGGCGGAAACTTTCCCCAACCCGGGGACGTTCGCCTTGGATTCCTGTTGGACTAATGCTGTAATGCGCTCCACCGTATTCGGAATCGTCTCGATCATCGAGAGCTGACCCGCCGGATCAATATTACCAACTTGCCCGACCTGAATCACCGACGAAGCCTGCCATTGCTTCGGTTTGGTCAACGCGATGCCGCCGCCGACCACCCCACCGATTACCAGACCGCCAATGAGCCAAATCGCCTGGGCGCGCAAAAAATGGATCACATCGGGCAACAGCGTGTCGCCCATCGCCGCTACATTGACATCCTTACTTTCGACCGCGCGGCGGAAATCTTCGTGCATCTTGATCTCTCAGAAAAAATCGAATTGGTTTTACCCTGATTTCGTGAACAGTTCGGTCTGCTCTGTCGCGAGATCAGAGGAATGGCAAAGCCGGCAATGTGGCTACAATCGCCGACAGGAAAATTGAAATTACCGGACTGACGGTGTACGGATTTCCTGAGCAGTTCTCACTAGATCTTGATGGCCATGCATATGACTTCGATGCCGCTCATGATGATGGAGGCGCAACAAAGATGTCAAAAAAAGTCTGGCATCGCCCGGATCCGATGTTCGATTGCCGAACGGCCCTGTTCGAAGGAGTTGGATTGTAGAGATGCTTTACCCGCCGGATGTTGGCGGGTGCTTCCCGCTCGGCGCTGTTGACCGTCTTCGGCGCGCCGCCCTGACCAATTACATTCTCGAACATCGACAGTCACCGGATCGTCCAGTGATGCACAACCAATACTGAAGCGCCGTTAGATTATCACACTTCTGTCGAGGATCGGCCCCTTGCACAGCGTCCAATAGTTATGCTTTGCGCGATGGTCGCGGAACTCTGGAATGACATGGTTGCGCCCAAGTACCGAGAAATGTAGGTGGACACCGTCACGGCAACGTCACCTCCTCAGAGCCTTCGTGCGGAAGCCCTGCGGCCAACCGCTGGCATGATGGCCAAAACATGCACGTGAGTTCCACTATGCCGAACCAAAGTCGAAGCCGGTGTACGGGGGGATGAGGTGGGAGATTGAAGACGATGGAGGCGTCCCTCCGCGCGGCGCTGGCTCCGCGCCTCAGGTTCGCCCGTAAACATCCTCGAACCGGACGATGTCGTCCTCTCCCAGATATTCGCCGCTCTGCACTTCGATCATCACAAGGTCGACGACACCCGGATTTTCCAGTCGATGTTTATGACCTGCCGGGATGTATGTCGACTCGTTCGTGGATATGAACATTTCCTTCTCCCCATTCACCACTTTCGCCATGCCGCTCACGACAATCCAGTGCTCACTGCGGTGATGGTGCATCTGCAGACTCAAACGGCCGCCAGGCTTGACTTCGATGCGCTTGATCTTGAAGCGCGGACCTTCCTCGAGAACCGTATAAGTGCCCCACGGACGATGCATGGTGCGGTGCCACCGGTGCGCTTCATGTCCTTGTGCCTTGAGGGCAGCATAGACGTGCTTGACGTCCTGGCTTCTATGGCGATTAGCCACGAGCAGCGCGTCGGGGGTGTCGATCACGATCAGATCTTCCACACCGACCGCGCCAATCAAACGATCATGGCTCACCAGATAGCAGTTCGCTACATCGTGAAGCAACGCCTCGCCTTCGACCCGGTTGCCGTTTGCGTCGGGCACGGACAACTCGCTAACGGCCGCCCATGAGCCCACATCGCTCCATCCGATGCTGCACGTCACGACGGCTGCTTCAGTGCACTTCTCCATGATGGCGTAGTCGATCGAGTCCTCTCGCACCTTGGCGAAGGCGTTCGCCTCCAGCTCGACCTGAGTCCAGCCCGTGGCTTCGGCGACGCGCGAGCCGGCAAGACAGGCCTCAGTCGCGGAGAAAATATCGAGCGCGTGTTGCCGGAACTCGCGCAGGATCGCCCTCGCGGTGAAGCAGAACATGCCGGAATTCCACATGAACCGCTGCGACTCTACGTATTCACGGGCCTTCTCGAGCGACGGCTTTTCGACGAAGCGGACCACATCGGTGCCATTGACCTCGATGTAGCCATAACCCGTTTCCGGGCCCTCCGGCCGAATACCGAACGTCACGATTTTCCCGGTCCGCGCGAGGGCTTCAGCCTGTTTCACAGCGGCGGCGAAGGCGACTTGATCGGCAATCAGATGATCGGCTGCGAGCACCAGCATCACGGAATCCGGACCATGCACCTGAGCCACACGCAGGGCAGCCACCGCCACGGCCGGGGCGGTGTTGCGACCGAACGGCTCGAGAATGAACGACGTGGCACAGTTACCGTGATTGACCTCGCGAAATTCGTCTTCTGTCTTGAAGAACAGTTCGCGGTTGGTCACTGTCAGAATGTGCTCGACGCCGGGCAGCGCCACGGCCCGGAGAAACGCCTTTTGCAGAAGACTCTGTCCGTCTCCTAGACGCATGAACGGTTTGGGATGAAGCTCACGCGACACCGGCCACAGTCGCGAACCGGCTCCGCCACACAGAATGATGGGTGTCAGACTCACAGATTCCTCACGGTCGGTAGAAGTGATTGCCCTGTGTCGGCCACGCGCTCGTTGAAGCACCCGACACAGTTCTTGGAAATACCGGAGAAGCGCAAAGGCTAGCTGCTCGTTGCAGCAAGCGTCGTTGTCCGCGCCTCACTCAACTTCCACTCAAAAAAGAGCGGGCATTTTACACGACGCCCTTATGCGCCTGCCCCCTGCCATCGACGACTTTAGGGGTTTGCCAGTCGGGCTGAACGCGCTCACTCACCGTCGGTGGCCCGAACCATCCACTTGATCGTCTCCGCGAAGTCAATTGCAGGCACACCGGGAACGAGACGGCGCAATCTGCTCGCCGAGCCGACCAGGCTCTTGACTTCGTTTGCACGCACGAAGGCGGGATTCACGCGGATTTCCAGATCGTGTCCAGATGCTTCCCTCACCATCGCCACGATTTCCTTGAGCGTACGGGGGCGCTCGTTGCACACATTGACTGTTTCACCGGCAACCGACGACTCGAGCAGCGCGCGATAGGTCGCCGCCACGGTACGCACATCGGAAAAATCGCGCGCAACGTAAAGATTGCCCAGTTCCATCAACGACCGTCGCTTCACAAAATGCGACACGATTTTCGGAACCAGGAAGCGCTCGCTCTGTCCACGCCCGGTGTAATTAAACGGCCGTGTCATCACGATGGGCAGGAGGTCGAACCACGTGCGAACCAGGTGCTCCATCGCCAGCTTGCTGGCTGCGTAGTGATTGACCGGCGCTGGGGGCGTGGTCTCGTCTACGACGCCCCCAGCGTTTCCGTACACGTTGGCGCTGCTCACGATCAGTATCTTGTCCGGCCGGTGGCCGACCTCGGAACATGCCTGTAGCAGATTCAGCGTCCCCAGGACGTTGACACGATACATCTCAAGCGCATCGTCGTGTGCGACGAAGCTGATCGCAGCGAGATGCACGATATACGCTGGGCGCACCTCGTCGATCACGCGGCGGCATTCATCCAGCGATGTGATGTCCAGCGCATGCTCGTTTGCGTCCGCTATATCATTCCGGGCAAGCGTACCCACCACCTCGTAACCGCCGCGTTGCAGTTCGTCCTTGACGTACGCGCCGGTAAAGCCGCGCACACCAGTGACAAGGGCACGCCGGCGGGCCGGATCAGAAGGAAAAACCAATTTTGTTTCTCCGCAGGTCGGCTTCCACCATCATCTTGCACAGTCCTTCCAGCGAGGTTGTCGCTTCCCACTTGAGCTTCGTCTTTGCCTTGGCGGGGTCGCCAATCAACAGCTCGACCTCGGCGGGCCGATAGAACCTCGGGTTTACTCTTACGAGAACCTTTCCGTTCGACGCATCGACGCCCTGCTCCTGCTCGGCCTGTCCGCGCCAGTCCAGTTCGATTCCGACCGCCTTGAAAGCCATCGCCACGAAATCGCGGACCGTTTCGGTACGGTTGGTCGCCAGCACAAACGTGTCCGGCTCGTCGGCCTGCAGCATGCGCCACATCCCGTCGACGTACTCCTTAGCAAAACCCCAGTCGCGTTTGGCATCCAGATTGCCGAGTTCAAGCGTGTCCTGCTTGCTGAGCGAAATCTTCGCGACGGAATCGGTGATCTTGCGCGTGACGAACTCGCGGCCGCGGAGTGGCGACTCGTGATTAAAAAGGATGCCACTTGAACCAAAGATGTCGTATGACTCGCGGTAGTTAACCGTGATCCAGTGTGCGTACAGCTTGGCGACACCGTAGGGGCTACGGGGATAGAACGGCGTTTCCTCGTTCTGCGGAATCGACTGCACCTTGCCGAACATTTCAGAGGTCGATGCCTGATAGAAACGGATCGAACGGTTAACGATGCGGATCGCTTCCAGCAAATGGAGCGCACCCACACCCGTAATTTCGGCTGTCGTGACGGGCTGGTCGAACGAAACACCGACGAAGCTTTGCGCTGCGAGGTTGTAGATCTCGCGCGGCTGGGCCTTTTCAATCAGGCGCATCGTGGAACTGAGGTCCGTCAAATCGTGTTCGACCAGATGCAACTTCGGATGGTTGACGACGCCGACCTCTTCCAGACGCCAAAAATTGACTGAACTGGTGCGCCGATAGGCACCGTAGACCTCGTAACCGTGTTCAAGCAGTAACTGCGTGAGATACGCTCCGTCCTGCCCCGTGATGCCAGTTACAACTGCGCTCGTCAATTCCATCTCCTTGAAAACACCGCGCTTGACGGTCACGCCGCAAGCAGTGAGTGCGGTACTAAATGTCGTGGCCGATTATATCTGAGGGCCTGGTCGGCCCAGCCGGGGAAACCAGTGCTGCGGCGCGTTCTTTCCCTCGCTTCGATGGTCGTCGCTGTTTCGCCATTCGCGACCCGCCGGCATCGAGATCCGAGCCGTCACACAGGGAGGCCGGTAACGCACAACTTCAACGCCTCGCGCCAGCCCGGTGCCCGGATTCCGAACATCGATGCCAGTTTTTCGTTCGACAGCCGGGAGTTAGCCGGGCGTCTCGCTGGAGTCGGGTATTCGTTCGACGTGATGGGTTTCACCGTCGGCCGGCTGGGTAACGCCGCTGCGCCGAAAATTGCGTCTGCGAATCCGGCCCAAGAGGTCATTCCGGCCGCAGTCAGATGATAGACACCCGCGCGTTCCGACCACCATCCACCATCGTGCCGATGCTCAACCAGCGCTTGCGTCGCAATATGCGCCGTCAAAGCGGCAATCGTCCCTGACCAGGTCGGCGCCCCCACCTGATCCGCCACAATACTCAGTTCAGACCGCTCCGCAGCAAGCCGCAGCATCGTCCGCATAAAATTGCGCCCACGCGTCCCATAGACCCAACTCGTCCGAAACACGAAGTATGTGCCGCCGACCTGCTCGATCGCCTGCTCGCCCGCCAGCTTGCTTTTACCGTACACATTGAGCGGGCCGGTCGGATCGTCTTCCTCGTAAGCGCCATCCTTGGTGCCGTCAAACACATAGTCAGTAGAAAAGTGAAAAAGCGCGGCGCCCACGCGCCGGGCCTCTTCCGCCAGCACCCCTGGCGCCTCACCATTCATCTTCATTGCGGCGTCGACGTCGGTTTCCGCCTGATCCACGGCCGTATAAGCCGCCGGATTGACGATAAGCGCGGGCTTAAGCTCACGCACCACACGCCGCATCTGGTCGAAATCCGACAGATCGAAAGCTTCCCGCCTGGGCGCAACGATCCGGCCGAGCCCCTGCAGGCTTCGAAGAAGTTCAAAGCCCACCTGGCCCGTGGAACCGGTCACAAGAATAGTGCGTTCGTGCAGATCGGCCATCAGGACGTCCTTGAAATCAGTGCATCCTCACGTCTGAAGCACTGTCGGACGACGGTAACAGACTGGATGCACGATTATAGAATCGCCGGTCGAGCGACCGAAGCGAGCTAACAAACAGATACAAAAGCGCCTATTTTCTTTAAATTCAACACCTTGCACTCATTCCGTACTTCGTGGTGAAGTCCACGAAGATTGGAGATCACGCATAACTCTCCGCCTCCCCAAACCCCTTCCCCGCCGCATCCTTCGTCGCCAGCGAAGGCGCACCCTCAACCGGCCACTCGATCCCGATCTCCGGATCGTTCCAGATCAGACACCGCTCGTACTCGGGAAACCAGTAATCCGTCGTCTTGTACAGAAACTCAGCCGTCTCCGACAGCACCACAAACCCATGTGCAAACCCCGGCGGGATCCACATCTGGCGGCTGTTCTCCACACTCAGATTCACCCCTACCCACTTGCCAAAATCCGGCGAGCTCCGGCGCATATCGACAGCCACGTCGAACACCTCGCCCGACACCACCCGCACCAACTTCCCCTGCGCATGCTCGATCTGATAATGCAAACCGCGCAGCACACCCTTCGCCGAGCGCGAGTGGTTATCCTGCACGAACTCGACATCCACGCCCACCTTCTCCGCAAACTCCTTCGCGTTGAAGCTCTCGAAGAAAAACCCGCGCGCGTCGCCAAACACCTTCGGCTCGATGAGCTTGACCTCGGGCAGCGCCGTAGCAGTTACCGTGATTGCCATATAACCTTGTCCGTCAACAGATTCTTGAGATATTGCCCGTACTCGTTTTTCGCCAGCGGCGCGGCAAGCTCCATCAATCGGGCGTCGTCGATCCATCCACTCCGGTAAGCGATCTCTTCCGGACATGCCACCACCAGACCCTGCCGCTTTTGCAAGGTCGCGATAAACGTCGCCGCTTCGATCAGCGAATCGTGCGTGCCCGTATCGAGCCATGCATAACCGCGCCCCATGATCTCGACACGCAGCTTCTTCGCCTCCAGATAGCGCGAATTCACGTCGGTGATTTCAAGCTCGCCACGCGCCGACGGCCTGATTTCCGCGGCAATGCTGCAAACGTCGTTATCGTAGAAGTACAACCCCGTCACCGCATACGGTGAGCGCGGTTTCACAGGCTTTTCCTCAATCGAAAGCGCCTGCAGCTGGTCGTCGAACTCCACCACGCCATAACGCTGCGGATCGTTCACGTGATACGCGAACACCGTTGCACAATCGGTCCGCGCACTCGCCTTCTCCAGTTGATGCGCGAGATCGTGGCCATAAAAAATGTTGTCGCCAAGAATCAGCGCGCAGTCGTCGTTGCCGATGAAATCGCGTCCGATGATGAACGCCTGCGCAAGGCCATCGGGCGATGGCTGCACCGCGTACTGAAGATTCATCCCCCACTTCGAGCCGTCGCCGAGCATCGACTGAAACCGCGGCGTGTCAGCGGGCGTCGAGATGATCAGCACGTCGCGGATGCCCGCGAGCATCAACGTCGACAGCGGGTAGTAGATCATCGGCTTGTCATACACCGGCAAAAGCTGCTTCGATACGGCGTGCGTGATCGGATACAGCCGCGTGCCCGATCCCCCCGCGAGAATGATTCCCTTGCGTGCCATTGACGCTCCCTCAGGCCTGTCCGGCGTAGTGAGTTTCCATCCAGTGACGATAGTTGCCGCTCGTCACGCCAGCAATCCACTCCCGATTCTCGAGATACCAGCGCACGGTCTTGCGCATGCCGGTCTCGAACGTCTCGGCAGGACGCCAGCCGAGTTCACGCTGGAT
Source organism: Paraburkholderia sartisoli (assembly GCF_900107685.1). Taxonomy (GTDB): domain Bacteria; phylum Pseudomonadota; class Gammaproteobacteria; order Burkholderiales; family Burkholderiaceae; genus Paraburkholderia; species Paraburkholderia sartisoli. The sequence continues at coordinate 465,615 of NZ_FNRQ01000002.1, forward strand.
GCGCGTCGCGTCGATCGCGTAGCGACGGTCGTGGCCGGGCCGGTCCTTCACGAATTCGATCTGCTTCGCGTACGGCGCACCGGACGACGAAGGGCGCAGTTCATCGAGCGTCGCGCACAGCGTGTGTACAACGTCGATGTTGGCCTTTTCGTTCCACCCACCGATGTTGTAGGTCTCGCCGGGCACGCCCTTTTGCAGCACGGTGCGGATCGCGGCGCAGTGGTCGCCGACGTACAGCCAGTCGCGCACGTTCCTGCCATCGCCATAGACGGGCAACGCCTTGCCGGCCAGTGCGTTGATGATCGTGAGCGGAATCAGTTTTTCGGGAAACTGGTACGGACCGTAGTTGTTCGAGCAGTTGGTGGTCAGCACCGGCAGGCCGTATGTGTGGAAATACGCGCGCACCAGATGGTCCGAGCCGGCCTTGCTCGCTGAATAAGGGCTGTTCGGCGCATAGGGCGTGCGTTCGTTGAACGCGGGATCGGTGGCTTCCAGCGAGCCGAACACTTCGTCGGTCGAAACATGCAGAAAGCGGAACGCGTCCTTCTCGCTGCCCGCGAGGCCGTTCCAGTAAGCGCGCGCCGCCTCGAGCATCGTGAACGTGCCGACGACGTTCGTCTGCACGAATTCGCCCGGCCCGCTGATCGAGCGGTCGACGTGGCTTTCGGCCGCGAAGTGCAGCACCGCACGTGGCCTGTGTGCCGCGAAGAGCGCGTCGAGCGCGGCGCGGTCGCAGATGTCGACGCGCGCGAAAACGTGACGCGAGTCGCTGGCGAGCGGCGCGAGCGTTTCGGCGTTGCCCGCATAGGTGAGTTTATCGACGTTGACGACGGGTTCATCTCCGTCGCGCAGCCAGTCAAGAACGAAGTTGGCGCCAATAAAACCTGCGCCTCCAGTCACCAGAATCATGTTCTTCCCCGGAATCGCCTCGCGACGTGTTGCGTGTTGCGTGTCGCGGAAGCGGTGCGTTCAAGGCAGCCCGTACGACCGTGTTGCGTCGTGCCGCGCATCAAACGGACTATTATGTCACGCGACGTTGTACGTTCCGTGACCCTGTGCGGATGCGGGCACCGCAGTATGTCGCCGTCGCAGCCCACCGCCTGACAGGCGACTCCCACCGTCATTGATGCCGCATCGTTTTTTTGACGTCAATGCCCTGACACATATGTCACAACTACGTTACGAATTATCCAGTCCGCATCCAGATGATCACCCGGCCCACACCACTTGCCTTCGGCGACCTTCAGGGCTGCCGCTCCCAGTTCCAGCAACTCCTCGCGAAAGCCGCACCTTCGGACGACACGCCACTGTGGTTTGCCGGCGACATCGTCAATCGCGGCCCTGAATCGCTCGCCACGCTGCGCGATCTCGTCGCGATGGGCGATCGCGCAATCGCGGTCCTGGGCAATCATGATCTGCATCTGCTGTCGGTTTCGGCGGGCATCCGTAACGCGAAGAAAGGCGACACGATCGACGAAATCCTCGCCGCGCCGGACGCGGACGACCTGCTGGAATGGGTACGTCACCGTCCGATCGCGCACTTCGAGAACAACATGCTGCTGGTCCACGCAGGCGTGCCGCCGCAGTGGGACGCTGCATTCACGATGGAAATGGCCGGCGAACTGGAACGCGCGCTGCGTGCGCCGACCTGGAAGGAAACGCTAGCGGGTCTGTACGGCAACGAGCCGAATCGATGGAAGCCGGGCCTGAAAGGGATCGACCGGCTACGTCTGACGTGTACCGCGCTCACGCGCATGCGCTTTTGCAACGAGGAAGGCGCGATGGACTTCACGTCGAGCGGCGGTTTGGGTTCCGCGCCGCCGGGTTACATGCCGTGGTTCGACGTGCCCTCGCGACAATCGGCCAGCACGACCGTCGTTTTCGGCCACTGGGCGGCGCTTGGCCTGATGGTGCGCGATAACGTGATCGGGCTCGACTCGGGCTGCGTGTGGGGTAACCAGCTTTCCGCGATCCGTCTCACGGACGATCCGGCTGGCCGCGTCGTCACGCAGGTGGATTGCTCGGCGTGTCGCGGGACGGGTAACTAGGCTAGCTGGTTCGCGTGCCGTCGATGTCGACGTCTTGAGTCAAGGCGACGTCGACGGTGTCCGTAGTCTTCTGACCGGGCTCGGGAATCTCGGCAGCAAAGGTGTTGCCGCCACCCTGCATCCCCCGCAACGCCCGCCCCACCACCGCCTCCGCCTCCGCCGCCAGCAACCGCCTGTCGGCACCCGAAGCCAGCGGCGCCCCGACATAAACATGCGCGGTCAGCGGACCGCCTTTCAGCAGCGCGTTCAACGAATCGCTGAGCGTGAGATCGTCGATATATGCAGGCGCCGTCGACTGCCGCCCCTGCGCATCCTCGTACATGATGCACACCGGCTGTACCGGGCAGGAAGCCGACACCGCCGCCTGAAACAGGTTCGCGTGAAACGGCAGCAGCGCGAGACCATCGGACGTCGTGCCCTCGGGAAACACGCACATCAACTCGCCCGCGCCCAGCCGGTCGGCCAGTTCATGCACGATCCGCTTCGCGTCGCTGCGCTTCTCGCGCTGGATGAACACCGTTCCAAGCTGCCCGGCAAGCCACCCCACCACCGGCCAGTTGCGAATCTCGGCCTTCGACACAAACGGCGTCGGCCGCCACGCGTTGATCACGTAGATATCGATCCACGAAACGTGGTTCGCCACGACAAGCGTGCCCGCATCGAGCCGCGCCTCGTCGTTATGCACGACGAGGCGCATGCCGCACAGCCGCAGCATCTTCAGCGACCACGCGCGGTTGAGTTCGAGCCGCTCACCGGCGGATGCGCGCGGAAAGCGCGTCGCGACCGTCCACATGCCGTGCAACAGATGTGCAACCAGTTGTGCCTTGCGAAACGCGAGCTTCATGTTCGGCGCTTTCCGTTCCTGTATCGATGTCTGTTAATCGCGCATCAATGCTGCTCGAACGCGAGATGACCCGCGACGATCGTCGCCCGCACGCGCGCCGGCAGTTCGTAGCCGAGGAACGGCGTGTTGCGCCCCTGGCTCTTCAGTACACGCGGCTCGACGCGCCAGTGCCCGTTCGCATCGAACACGCACAGATCGGCCACGGCGCCCACGGCGATGCGCCCGGCGGGCAGCTTCAGCACGTCAGCCGGCGACGACGTAATGCGGTTCAACGCCTTCGCGAGCGGCACGTTCGCTTCGCTCGCCCACTTCACCGTCAGCGACAGAAAGAGCTCGAGCCCCGTCGCACCCGGCGTCGCCTCGGCGAACGGCAGCAGCTTTTCGTCGTCGTCGACGGGCGTGTGGTCGGAGCAGATCGCGTCGATCGTGCCGTCGACGAGGCCCGCGCGGATCGCTTCGCGATCGCGCTGCTGGCGCAACGGCGGATCGAGCCGGTACTGCGCATCGAAGTAGCCGATATCGACGTCGATCAGATGCACGTGGTTCACGGTCACGTCGCACGTCACGGGAAGCCCTTCGGCCTTCGCCGCGCGCATGAGCGCGACGCCGGCCGCCGACGACACATGCGAAAGATGCACGCGCGCACCCGTCACGCGGACGAGCTCGAAAATCGTGTGCAGCGCGATCGTCTCGGCGGAAACCGGCACGCCCGACAAGCCAAGCCGCGAAGCCAGCGCGCCGCTCGCCGCCACGCCGCCCTTCGCGAGATACGCATCCTGCGGACGCAGCCACACGGTGTAGCCGTACGTGTTCGCGTATTGCAGCGCGCGCAGCAGAATCTGCGTGTCGACCACCGGCACGTCGGCCTGCGAAAAGCCGACGCATCCGGCTTCCGTCAGCTCGACCATTTCGGTGATCGTCGTGCCCTTCAGGCCGACGGTCAGCGCGCCGAGCGGATACACATGCGCCTGGTTGAGCTTCAGCGCTCGGAACTTGAGCATCTCGACGAGGCCCGGTTCATCGAGCGTCGGATCGGTATCGGGCGGACACACGAGGCTCGTCACGCCGCCGGCGAGCGCCGCGGCCATTTCGGATTCGAGCGTCGCCTTGTGCTCGAACCCCGGCTCGCGCAGACGCGCCGACAGATCGACCAGACCCGGCGCGATCGACAGCCCTTTGGCGTCGATCGTCTTCGTCGCATGAAAATCCGCGGGCGCGTTGCCCAGCGCGACGATCTTGCCGGCTTCGATATAAACGTCCTGCTGCTGTTCGGTGCCCGCCACCGGATCGATCAGCGTGCCACCCTGGATATGAATCTTCATCTGCTGCCTTTTGTTCTGCGTTGCGTGTCGCGTGTTCGCGCAAGATGTCCGGTCTTCGGACTTCAATCGTGATTGCCGGCAACGATGCCCATCACCGCCATGCGCACCGCGATACCGAACGTCACCTGATTCAGGATCACCGACTGCGGACCATCCGCCACCTGCGAATCGATTTCGACGCCGCGGTTCATCGGGCCCGGGTGCATCACGATCGCATCGGGCTTCGCGAGCGCGAGACGCTCGGGCGTCAAACCCCAGCTCTTGAAGTACTCCTGCGCCGAAGGCAGCAGCGCGCCGCTCATCCGCTCGTTCTGCAAGCGCAGCATGATGATGACGTCGACGTCCTTCAGCCCTTCGTCGAGGTTGTGGAACACGCGCACGCCCATCTGTTCCAGTCCGCCCGGCAGCAGCGTGCGCGGGCCGATGGCGCGCACTTCCGGCACGCCGAGCGTGGTGAGCGCGTGAATGTCCGAGCGCGCGACCCGCGAATGCAGGATGTCGCCGACGATCGCCACCCGCAGGTTCGTGAAATCCTTCTTGTAGTGACGGATCGTGTACATGTCGAGCAGACCCTGCGTCGGGTGCGCGTGACGTCCGTCGCCGGCGTTGATCACGTGTACGTGCGGCGCGCAGTGCTCGGCGATCAGGTACGGCGCGCCGCTCGACGCATGACGCACGACGAACATGTCGGCGTGCATCGCGGAGAGGTTGTTGATCGTGTCGAGCAGCGATTCGCCCTTGCTCGTCGACGACGCGTTGATGTTCAGGTTGATCACGTCCGCGGAAAGACGCTTCGCGGCGATCTCGAACGTCGTGCGCGTGCGGGTCGAATTCTCGAAGAAGAGATTGAACACCGACTTGCCGCGCAACAGCGGCACCTTCTTCACCTCGCGATCGGTCACGCTGACGAACTGTTCGGCCGTGTCGAGAATGTGATTGACGATCGACTTCGGCAAGCCTTCGATCGTCAGCAGATGTTTGAGCTCGCCGTTTTTCGTGAGCTGCGGGTTGCCCTTCAGAAAGCCGAAGCGGAACCGGTCCGCGGCGGCGCTGCTGTCGGTGGAACCTGAGGTTGCGGTGTTCATCGTGTACCTGTCTGCTGCGTTAAAACGTGTGCTGGGATGTGTGCGTCGCCGCTTGCCGTTCGCTGCTTGCCTCTCGCCTGGCTGCGCGGCCGGAGGCGAAAGCCGCGGCGATCGGCATCCGGTTTCCGGTTCGCCCGCTCAGTCGGCGCGCGCTTCCGTGTGAAACGTGAACGTCGGGTCGTCGCCTTCGCTGCGGGCAAGGACGAGCGTCGCATCGGCCGGCACGTCGACCGTGCCGCCGGTAAAGCGCGCGGCGATCGGCAACTCGCGCCCGCCGCGATCGGCGAGCACGGCCAGTTCCACCGAAGCAGGACGTCCATAGTCATACAGCTCGTTCAACGCGGCGCGCACGGTGCGGCCGGTGCCGAGCACGTCGTCGACGAGCACGATCCTGCTGCGGTCCACCGAAAACGGCAGCGAAGTCGGGCTCGCCTGCACGTGCAGGCCGCGCTTCGCGTAGTCGTCGCGATGAAGCGCCACGTTGACGACGCCAAAACTCGCCATCTTCAGGTCGCGCGCGAGCCGCTCGGCGAGCCACGCGCCGCCACTGTAGATGCCGGCGAGCACAACGGCGCCATCGGTACCGGCGGGCGTCGTGCCGATCGCGGCGCCGTACGCCGCGCGAATCTGTTCGAGGACGGCGCGGTACAGCGCCTCGGCGTCAATGGAACGCATGATCGTCGGGTAGCCCGTCTAGATATTGCTGGAGGATGATGCTGGCGGCCTCGGCGTCGAGCATGTCGGCGCGGCCGTTGCCGGCGCGGATCTCCGCCTTCGCCTCGACCGACGAATAGCGTTCGTCGACCCAGGTGACCGGCAGGTTGAAGCGGCCGTTCAGCTGGTTGCCGAAGCGTTTGGCAAGCTGCGTCATTTCGTGCGGCGTGCCATCGGGATGCACCGGCAGGCCGACGACGAGCGCATCGGGCTTCCATTCGCCGATCAGTTTGCCGACGGCTTCGAAGCGGTATTCGCGGCTGCGGTTCTGCACGACGGCCAGCGCGCGCGCGTGACGCGTCAGCGAATTGCCCACGGCGACACCAATGCGTTTTTCGCCGTAGTCGAACGCAAGGAGCGTTGCCTCACGTCCGCCCGCAAGGCTCATGCGTGACCTGCTTCGCCGGACAGCATCGACAGGTTGATGCCGAGCAGCGACAGCGCCGCCTCGAGCCGTTCTTCGGCGGGCACGTCGAAGACGATCTTCGGGTCGGCTTCGACCGTCAGCCAGCCGTTCTTCGAGATTTCCTCCTCGAGCTGCCCCGCGCCCCAGCCGGCATGGCCGAGCGTGAGCAGGAAGCGCTCCGGCCCCGTGCCGCTGGCGACGGCTTCGAGCACGTCTTTCGACGTGGTCATTTCAAGCCCGCCCGGCACCGACATCGACGATGTGTACGGCGTGCCGTCTTTCGGATCGTGCAGCACGAAGCCGCGCTCGGTTTGCACCGGGCCGCCGAAGTACACGGGAACATGCAGCAGGGGTTCGATCTCGAGCTTCAGATCGATGCGATTGAAGAGCGCTTCGAGGTCGATATCGGTCGGCCGGTTGATGACGAGGCCGAGCGCGCCGCGCTCACTGTGATCGCACAGGTAGACCACCGTGCCTGAAAATGTGGGATCCGCCATGCTCGGCATGGCAATCAGGAACTGATTGGTCAGGTTGATGCGATCGGTACTCATGGACATGGTTCGAATTTTAGCAAAGACGGTGCGGGATGGCGGGCTTTGAGCGTACGCCGGAACGCGTGGATGAGGCGCGTGGGCGACACGGTTCGCAGGGCTCCGTCGACGGCGTGCATATTGCACTTTAGCACGCGAGGAGCGGCGGCCTGTCAGGCGCTTCGCGGACTATGCGCGTTGCGGCTCGCGAGGTTTCTTGCGGTGGCTGTTTCGCCATTACGCTCGCTGTTATTTGCGCGGTTTTCGTCGCGGGTTCTTGGGTTTTTTCGTGTTGTTTCCAGCGGTGTTTACGTCGCGGTTTCTCTCGCTGTTTCCCGTCGCTGTTTCCTTGTTAACGGCACGCATCCGTCATATAGCAGGGTTCGCGCCTGATTTTGCGGCTCACGCCGCGCCGGCCCGCGCCGGGTCAGGCGCGCCGCCCTGCTCGATGGCGCGCGTGAGCGCGGCGAGCGCCGCGCTGCTGTCGGCCGGTGCGACGCCTGCCGCGATCTTGTGCAACATCGCCCTCAACGCCTCGGCGGCGTGATCGAGCGAGCGGGCGTCCGGCGCGTCGACGATCGTGTGCGAGCGCACCGCCGGCGTCGTCACGCCCGCATGCGCGCGACGCCGCCACGCAAGCCCCAGCGCATCCGCCAGCAACGCGACGTGGCCAAGGCCAAGCGCACAGGCGGCCGAACCGAGCCGATACGCGGCGTCGCCGGCCTGCAGCGCCGCGCTGGGGTCGGCCTTCTCCGGATTGTCGGCCTGCCGGGCGTGTTCCGAAAGCGCGGCGATCGCGGCGTCGGCGGTCTGGAGGAAATCTTCATACGCATGCGCGTGTACCGTCAGCACGCCGAGGTCGCGGGTACGCGTGGTACGCACGGCAGCGGCTTCCGCCTGGGCGGTTTCCGCCTCCCACAGCGCCTCCGAAGCCTGCGTGCCCGCCACATGCCAGTCGACGGTCAGGCCATAGTCGTGCAGCAGTTCGACCTGACCGGCATCTTCCGCCGAGGCGCCGAAGAGTGCGTAGTCGCGCCAGAGCGTGGCGAGCGTCGCCCGTACGAGCGAGCGCGGCGCGAGCGGCGTGCCGCGCGCGTGATCGGCGAAGACAAGATTGCAGCGGGCGTAGAAATGACGGGCGCCACCGGACGCGTCGATGGCGTTTCCGCCCGCGCGTAACGCGCGGGCGCACGCCGCGGCGAGACGCCAGAAATCGTAGGGATCGGGGCCGGCTGCTTCGGCGAGACAGGCGTCGAGTTCGTCGAGCGCACGGTGAAGATCCGGCGGCGGCGCATCCTCAAGCGGATGCGCGCGCAGAACGGGCAGCAGCGCGCGTTCGTAGCGGGCGCGCAGATGCGCCAGCGTGCCGGCCGGCTGGACATGCAGGGTAACGGGCGGCACGGGCCGGGCGGCGAGCGCGAGATCCTCGAACGTCGTGGCATACCCGGGCGTGTGCCGGGCGATCTGCTGGCCAAGCGCGCGATAGTGCGCGAAAAGCGCCGGCGAGCACGACAGCTCGCGCAGGTTGTGCCGGCCAACGGCCTCGCCGAATACGTCGAGCGCATCGCCCAGCGCGGCGCGATTGCGGTCGTCGTGCGGCGCGTCGGCCTGCGCCATCGAAGAGGCCAGCGCAAGCGCATTGGCGAAGCGATACGCCGCCAGCCAGCCCGCCTCGCGCAGTGCGCGCGCGGCCTGGAGTAGCGGCGCGGTGGGATCCTCGCGCTGCACCAGCGCGAGTCGCGCTTCGGCGAGCGCGGATTCCGCGCTGCGCACGATGCCGCCGCGCGGATTAGGCAAGGCTTCGAAGGAACCGGTGGTAGCGTGGCGAGCGAGCATGGATAGTCGACGAAGACACCTGTGGACCCGCCTGCGCTCCCGAAGGTGACGCGCGGCCAGCGGTGCGCGTCGCGCGTCGGCGCGTGGACGGTACGATGGGCACTACCCTTGCGACACGGCCAGAACGACGCCGTTCCCGACGCGCCTGTGCGATACCCCGGCCGGCAACGGCGAGCGCAGCGGCCTTGCGCCATTGCCCACGAATACCTCAGGCGTTATGCAGCAAAGCCATGAGCGCAATCTGGCAGGCGCAGCGCAACCGACCGACCGGCGAACCGGTCAGATCTGGACCATCTCGAAGTCTTCCTTGCGGGCGCCGCATTCCGGGCAGGTCCAGTTGATCGGGACGTCTTCCCAACGGGTTCCCGGCGCGATCCCTTCATCTGGCAAACCGGCTTCTTCGTCGTAGATCCAGCCGCAGATCAGGCACATCCAGCTTTGATATTCCATTCTTATGCCGCGTCGAAAAGTCTAAAAAGTCGGTTGAATCAGGACCATGATGGTACCGTGTTGCTGCCCTACTGCCTAGCAATCCAGGTCAGGCCCGCGCGTGATTCTGATCAATCCGGGCATGAATTTGCACTGGCGCGCGAAAAAACGCCCTGGCGTTAGATTAGGCCGCATAATTGGGGCAACCCCGGGCCGCGTGCCTGGCACTCTTTTTTGATCAATCCAGCAAGATTTTCATGCCCAGCGACACTCCTCCGATCGTCCTCACCTTCGGCCTCTCCGATCCGACCGGCGGCTCCGGCATCCAGGCGGATCTGATGACGCTGGCCAGCATGGGATGCCACGGCGTCTCGGTGCTCACCGGTTACACCGTGCGCGATTCGGCAAGCTGCGACGAGGTCACCGGCCTCGATCCCGAGGTCGTCGCCACGCAGGCGCGGATGCTGCTCGAAGACATGCCGATCGCCGCGTTCAAGGTCGGCGCGGCGACGCGCGCCGAAGTGGTGAGCGCCATCGCCGAAGTGGTTGCTGACTACGACGACATCCCGCTGATCCTCGCGCCCGACTTCACGCTCGACGACGAACACGTGCTCGCCGCCGACGAACTGCGCGAAGCCATCGCCGATCTGCTCGCGCCGCAAACCACGCTGCTCGTCGCCGATTTCGCCACCCTGCTCGCGCTCGCGCAACCCGATGGCGACGCCGAGGCACCGAGCCTCGACGCGGCGATCTCCCATTTGCTGTCGCAGGGGTGCGAGTACATCCTGTCGGCGGAAACGGGCACGCATCGCCTCGTCAATACGCTTTACAGCGAAGACGGCCAGTTGCGGCAGGACATGTGGGATCGCGGCCCGAACCGCATCATGGGTGTCACCGATACGCTCGGCGCGGCGATCGCCGCGTTGCTCGCCAACGGTCAGGATCCGGCCGAAGCCGTGCGCGAAGCGCAGGAGTATTTGTACCAGGCGACACGCGCCGCGTTTCGCCCCGGCATGGGCGCATATATGCCCGACCGTTTCTTCTGGGCGCGCAGCAATGAAGACGAAGAAACGCTGCGTGCAAGCGGCAAGGGCGCGCCGCCGGACGAAGCGCGTCACTGAGTTTTCTAGCTGTTCCCCGCGTGGACGGTTTGATGAAACAACAAACCGTCCACGTATTGGGATAGGGGCAGGCCTCGCGGCCCGACTCCTCCCACACCACCGTGCGTACGGGCCGGTACACGGCGGTTCGGATCGGTTGACCGATTATGAACTGAGCGACGGAAGTCCAAGCGACCGGAAGTAACGATTAGACAGGGCAATGTTTAGCGCCGGACTGCAACTCAGGCGCCACGCACTGTGCGGCGAGCCCGCTGTCTGGGCGGCAAGGTTGCCGCTCACACCGCGTGCGATCAGTTCCTGGAATCGGGTGCGGCCTCGCTTCCATTGCTTCCAGAAGAAGCATCGAATGCGACGGCGGATCCATTCATCCAGACGCCGGAGCACGCCAGGTGTTTCGCAGAAACCGAAGCAGCCACGCCAGCCCGTCAGATATCGTTTCAGCGGACCGATCAATTGGGCGACGCTGACCCCGCGCGTGCGTTGAGTCAACTCCCGGATTCGATCCTTGAAGCGAGCCAGCGCCTTGGGCGCAATGCGCCGTTTGACCTGTACCCGGTCCGAGAAGGTGAATCCAAGAAATTTGCGCGTGTGATGATGTTGTCGAAGCACGATAACGGACGATATTCAGCAGGGCGACTTGGCGACGATGCGGTAAAAGCGATGCATCTCGTGCGACAGCCGCCCCGAGTCCTAGCCTAAGGGGATGTACCACCCCGATGGGGTTCTAACGCTATACTTCGCAAATTCTTAAAAAAACATTGACCTTCGATGCGGGCCACAATTCTTAAAATCCCAGTTGATCATTCCAGATCTCCACACATAGATTCGCTACGATTCATTCTTGCAATGTGGGTAGTGATTACCCATATGGTCCCGTGGGTGCTCACGATTCAAAAGCAGGCCGCGATACCGATCGCTCTCACTTCCGTCATGAACTGGCTAACTAGCCTCTTCCAGGCCAACGGAGAAACTCACCCTGCCGTCGTTGGGTTCATCATCTTGAGCGGCTACTGCATTCATCGTAGCGGGCTGCGTTCATATCGGGACGATATTGTCTCCTATGCGGTCCGACGATTCTTCCGCATCTACCCCGTATTTTTCATCGCCACAATTTTTGGCGTCGCAGCGTTCCTTGTGGGATTTGCGATTAACTCGGCTGCCGTGCCTTCGGTGTCGGGAACGTTTTCTATCTCGGCAGTGCATGTCGTCGAGAAGCTGGTCGCGCTGGAGGCAATTAATCCAAATGGCTACTTTTCATCGATCCAAGGTAATGGGCCGCTTCAGACTGTCGCAGTCGAAATGTGGCTTTACGCCGCATACCCCGCAGCGCTGCTCCTGATTGATAGATGGTCCGAGCGCGCCTGGTGGTTGCTGATGTTCATCTGCTGGTCCGCCAGTATCGCAATTAACACGTACGTCCCAGAGTGGCGCCCGTGGTCGTACAACAGCAGCCTCATCGCCTTTCTGCCATTTTGGTGGCTTGGCGCGAAGTTCGCAGACAAACGGTTTGCCGCGAAGCTGAAGCGTTTCATCGTTGCGCCGGCGCTCGTTTGGTTACTCATCAGCTTCGACCATGCATGGGGCGGCCAAGTCGCTCAACTGCTAGCAGCTATCAGGCAGGTGGCATTCGCGATGTGTTTTGCATGTCTTGTTTCCTCGCTCGATGCACTCCGAAATACGCCGGATAACGCAGTCAGTGAGCTTGGAGCCGCCGGGTACAGCATCTATGCCTTTCACGCGCCTATCGTCTACACGGCAGTGCTTCTTGGCGCCCCGTGGTGGCTTATTGTCGCGATAGTAATCGTCGCTGGGCTCGTCTCATTCCGTTTTCTCGAAACGCCAATGATCCGACGAGGCAAGCTCGTGGCTGCGAAATTTCGAACATCCTCCGAGCCTGCCATGCAGTCCGCAATCACGCCCAAACGATAGCGCGCACATCTGCCACCGAAATGGCGGCCGCTAGGGGACTTTCACCCCGAGCTGTTGAGCATGCTCGGCACACATAAAAAAACCCGCATTTTGAACTGACCCCGCAAAGTTGGACAGTTTTGGACTAGGGCCGTGAGGGCTGAGTTCTGTACATGACAGGACTCAGCCCTTTTAGCTTCAGCTTGATGCGTTTGTGGTTGTAGTAATGAATGTAGCGTTTGATACCAGCCTGCAGCGCTTCGATACTCTCGAAACGATTCCGGTAAAAGAACTCTGATTTCAGGGTGCCAAAGAAGCTTTCCATGGCGGCGTTGTCATGGCAATTGCCCTTGCGCGACATGCTTTGCGTCAGGGCGCGCTGCGAGAGTAGCGCCTGGTAAGCGTCCATCTGGTAGTGCCAGCCCTGGACGCCCTTCTAAAGGTCAAGGGGTAATTTGAGTCTGTGTGATCTGGTGGTTGCGTTGCTGGATTACGTAGTAGACCTCCCGCGCGATATAGCGCTTGAGGCAGCGGATCGCTTCAAGTTTCGAATGCCTCTCGCTGACGCGTTTGGCGACGTAGGCCTTTGTGCGAGCGTCGGTTCTCAAGCGACCGATGGCAATGATGTGCAAGGCGCTGTTGGCTGCGCGATCTCCACCACGATTTAGTCGATGTCGCGTCACCTTACCGGAAGACGCCGGGACGGGGTTCACGCCACAAAGGGCGGCGAAGCTGGCTTCTGACTTAAGCCGGTCGCTGTTATCGCCAGCGGTCAGTAACAGTTGCGAAGCCGACTCGTAACCAATCGAATTTCGCGAGACAAGATCAGGAGCAAGTTCGTCCAGGAGCGTCGCGATCATGACGTCGAGGTCGGCAATCTCGTCGTGCAACTCCAGATACCGACGTCCCAGTGACTTCAGTGCAATTCGGCAAGCAGAGGTCAGGTTCCGATAGTCGGACAGATCCGGATACGCCACCTCTCTGCTGTTACCTCCGCCTGACAGATAGTCTTTGACAACCGACCGCTTGAACTGCGCGCTGTACTTGCTCATGAAAAAACACCCCAAATCGTTGGACGGGTGTCCAACTTTTGGGGTGCAGTTCATTTCTGCGGGTTTTCTTTTGGGCCGCGCGTCTTTCGACGTGCTTCCCACACGTGTTCCAGACCGGGCCGCGAAGGCCCGGGAACCGGAATTACATGTCCATGCCCATGCCGCCCATGCCACCCGGCATACCGCCACCCATCGGTGCATCTTCCTTCGGCAGTTCGCAGACAGCTGCGTCCGTCGTCAGCAGGAGACCGGCAACCGAAGCTGCGTTTTGCAGCGCCGTGCGCGTCACCTTCGTCGGGTCCACAACACCTGCGTCGACCAGGTCGACGTACTCGCCGGTTGCTGCGTTGTAGCCGTAGTTGCCCTTGCCTGCTGCAACTGCTGCCACCACGACGCTGGCTTCTTCGCCGCCGTTCGTGACGATCTGGCGCAGCGGTTCTTCCATCGCGCGCAGCACGATCTTGATACCTGCGTCCTGATCAGCGTTAGCGCCCTTCAGACCAGCGATAGCCGTGCGAGCGCGGATCAGCGCAACGCCGCCACCGGCCACGATGCCTTCTTCCACAGCTGCGCGCGTTGCGTGCAGTGCGTCTTCGACACGTGCCTTCTTTTCCTTCATTTCGACTTCGGTCGCGGCGCCAACCTTGATCACCGCAACGCCGCCTGCCAGCTTGGCAACGCGTTCCTGCAGCTTTTCACGGTCGTAGTCCGACGTTGCTTCTTCGATCTGCGTGCGAACCTGCTTCACGCGCGCTTCGATCGTTGCTGCTTCGCCAGCGCCGTCGATGATCGTCGTGTTTTCCTTGCCCACTTCGATACGCTTCGCTTGACCCAGTTCAGCCAGCGTTGCCTTTTCGAGCGTCAGGCCGGTTTCTTCAGCGATGACCTGGCCACCCGTCAGGATAGCGATGTCTTCGAGCATGGCCTTGCGACGGTCGCCAAAGCCCGGCGCCTTCACAGCAACGGTCTTCAGGATGCCGCGGATGTTGTTCACCACCAGCGTGGCCAGTGCTTCGCCTTCGACGTCTTCAGCGATGATCAGCAGCGGACGGCCAGCCTTCGCGACCTGCTCGAGTACCGGCAGGAGGTCACGAATGTTCGAAACCTTCTTGTCGTGCAGCAGCACGAACGGGTTTTCGAGCACGGCAACCTGCTTGTCCGGGTTGTTGATGAAGTACGGCGACAGGTAGCCGCGGTCGAATTGCATGCCTTCGACCACGTCGAGTTCGTCTTGCAGCGACTTGCCGTCTTCGACGGTGATGACGCCTTCCTTGCCGACCTTGTCCATCGCTTCAGCGATGCGGTCACCGATCGACGAATCGCTGTTCGCGGAGATCGCGCCAACCTGGGCGATTTCCTTGTTCGTCGTACACGGCTTGCTGATCTTGCGCAGTTCTTCGATGGCGGCCGTCACGGCCTTGTCGATACCGCGCTTCAGGTCCATCGGGTTCATGCCCGACGCGACGTACTTCATGCCTTCGCGAACGATCGATTGCGCGAGGACGGTTGCCGTCGTCGTGCCGTCGCCTGCGTTGTCGCTGGTCTTGGAAGCCACTTCCTTGACCATCTGTGCGCCCATGTTCTGGAGCTTGTCTTTCAGTTCGATCTCTTTTGCGACCGAAACACCGTCCTTCGTGACCGTCGGGCCGCCGAAGCTGCGTTCCAGGACCACGTTACGGCCCTTCGGACCGAGCGTGACCTTCACAGCGTTCGCGAGGATGTTCACGCCTTCAACCATCTTGGCACGGGCGGAATCACCGAATACGACGTCTTTAGCTGCCATCTTCAAACTCCTTGAATTCTCTGGGATATAGCCTGGATTTCAGCGATTTTTCGCTTACTTCTGCACCACGGCCATGATGTCTTCTTCACGCATCACCAGCAGTTCGTTGCCGTCGACCTTGACGGTCTGGCCAGCGTACTTGCCGAACAGGACGCGATCGCCCACTTTCACGTCGAGCGCGATCTGTGCGCCCTTGTCGTCACGCTTGCCCGGGCCGACTGCGAGGATTTCGCCTTGATCCGGCTTTTCCGCTGCGGCTTCGGGGATCACGATGCCCGACGCAGTCTTGGTTTCCTGGTCAAGACGCTTGACGATCACGCGATCATGCAAAGGACGAAGGTTCATACATACTCCTCTCTGGATTGAGACTGAAGAACGCTGAGAAAACCCGGCTGGCAGGGCCAACCGGAAATGTTGTTAGCACTCTCGTGCAGCGAGTGCTAATTATATGGACGGGCGGTGACAAATTCAAGAAGACATACGGGGGTGTTTCTGCCGGGAGTTGCCTGACGTTGAACTTTGTTCGCTTGAGCCCGAACCTCGCGACGTAGCGAAATCCGGATGAACCGGAATAATTCCCTTTCGAAACAGCGATCTACCTGTAGTCGCTCGCATCTATCAACCCCGACCTCGATCATTCACGCCTGGCTACCTGACGGCCGGATTCCCCCGAATTTCCTCCGTGAACACGTCCCAGGGAAATCCCTTACCTCGCAGATAAGCGGGGATATTTCGCTCCAGTTGAGACGCGAGGGCTGCAAGGTCGGGGAAAGATCAACGCCGACTCTCGATCGGGATAACCGACACGCAGCCCGGCTTCGCTTCAGCAACGTCCATGGGAAGGTTACCGATGCAGCGAATTCCCACCCGGTCGCCATGAACGGGCAAGTCGGGAATCATGGCCGTCACATGAGGCATGGAGTCGGTTCAAATCGATTTGGCATCCATATTAATTTACGCCCGTGACTCCGGCTCCGATAGACCTTCGACAAGTTCAATGCGTTTCAGGCTCCGGTATCCCACATCCGGGCGAATCCCAAAGCCTTCCCGCAGTTTCCATAAGATCGCCGGGCGGTATAACATCTGTGGGCGCAACCGCAAACCTGCTTCAGTCTTTCAGACCAGAGATTCGTGCCCGCCTCAGGCTCGTGATCGCGAAGCGGAAAAGCATGCGTTCCGCCGCTGCCGGAATCCATAACGGTTTATCAAAATCCAGTCCCATGCCTAAAGACACGCCAGAATCGCAAGCCGTTTGCAGTACCGTTGTCACGCGTAGCGCGATCTTCATCGTCGCGACCCTTGCGGGCGGCGACGACGCAGCCAGCACGGTGCGCGCGTGGTGCGCGGATATCGCCGCCCTCGTGCGCTCGGTCGGCAAGCGCGTCCCTTCAGGCAACCTGTCGTGCGTGTGCGGCTTCGGCTCCGGTGCGTGGGACACGCTGTTCGGCACCCCGCGTCCCGCGGGGTTGCACCCGTTCCGCGAATTCGGCGAAGGCGAACGCCATGCCGTGGCTACCCCCGGAGATATCCTGCTGCACATCCGCGCGGACCAGATGGATCTCTGCTTCGAACTCGCCACGCAGCTGACAGGGCGGCTACGCGACGCGGTCTCGGTGGTGGATGAAGTGCATGGCTTTCGCTATTTCGATCTGCGCAGCATGGTGGGCTTCGTCGACGGCACCGAGAATCCGTCAGACCGCGAGGCCGCCGGTTTCACCCTCATCGGTGACGAGGACGCGGCGTTCGCGGGCGGCAGCTATGTCCTCGTGCAGAAGTACCTTCATGACATGACCGGCTGGAACGCGCTTTCCGTCGAGACGCAGGAGCGCATTATCGGTCGCACGAAGCTGTCCGACATCGAGCTCGACGCAGCGGTCAAGCCGTCGTCGTCGCACAGCGCGCTGACGACGCTCGAAGAGAACGGCGAGGAAGTGAAAATTCTGCGCGACAACATGCCCTTCGGCCGCCCCGGCGCGGGCGAGTTCGGCACCTACTTCATCGGTTATGCGCGTTCGCCCGCGCCGATTGAACAGATGCTGGAGAACATGTTCGTCGGACGGCCGCCGGGCAACTACGACCGGCTGCTCGACTACAGCCGCGCGGTCACGGGCGGCCTCTTCTTCGTGCCTTCGGCGACCTTGCTCGAGGCGCTCGCCGACCGCGATCCGCAAGCCGCCGTTGCCGGCCAGCAGCCCGATACATCTTCGTCCACCGGGCCGCATCACGACGGCTCGCTGAATATTGGCTCTCTCAAAGGAACCGCACAACATGAATAACCTGCATCGCGAACTTGCCCCCATCTCCAGTGCCGCGTGGTCGCAGATCGAGGAGGAAGTGGCGCGCACGTTCAAGCGCTCCGTCGCCGGCCGTCGCGTGGTCGACGTCAAGGGTCCGGGCGGCGCCGAACTGACCAGCGTCGGCACGGGGCATCAAACCGCGGTCGCCGCGCCGCAGCAAGGCGTCGTCGCGAAGCTGTCCGAGGTCAAGGCGCTCGTCCAGCTGACCGTGCCGTTCGAGTTGCGGCGCGATGCGATCGACAGTGTCGAGCGCGGCGCGAAAGATGCCGACTGGCAGCCGGCGAAAGATGCCGCGAAGGAACTCGCCTATGTCGAGGATCGCGCGATCTTCGACGGATATCAGGCCGCGGGTATCGGCGGGATTCGCGAAGGTTCGTCGAATCCGCCGCTCGCGCTGCCGGCCAGCGTCAGCGACTACCCGGGCACGATCAGCAACGCGCTCGAACAGCTGCGGCTCGCCGGCGTCGACGGTCCCTATTCCGTGCTGCTCGGCGCCGATGCGTACACGGCGCTCGGCAAGGCAAGCGATCAGGGCTATCCCGTCATCGAGCACATCAAGCGGATCGTGAACGGCGACATCATCTGGGCGCCCGCGCTCACAGGCGGCTGCGTGCTGTCGATGCGCGGCGGCGACTTCGAGCTGCATCTTGGCGAAGACCTGTCGATCGGCTACGCGAGCCATACCGACTCGGTCGTGCGCCTCTATCTGCGCGAGACGCTGACATTCCTGATGCTGACGAGCGAAGCATCGGTCCCGGTGACGCAGGCGGAATAGGTGGCGTCTGTTCAAGTCCGCTCGCCGTCACCCTCAGTGGCACCCGGCGCCCCCTTTCCGCACCTCGCCCCGGCATCCTGCAGGTCGAGGTCGATCAAGGTCAGGCTGCCGCCGAGCGCACGACATGCACAGGAACAGACTTGTACGAAGGCGTGCCGCTCTCCTTGTCGATGAAGTCGAGCGGCACCAGCACGTTGGCCTCCGGATAATAAGCCGCCACTGAACCCGGCGCGATGTCGTAGGCGATCGCCGTGATCCGCTTCAGGCGAAGCTGTCTGCCTTCTGAAATTGTTTCAATGTCGACCAGGTCACCATGTTCGAGTCCACGCACGGCAAGATCGTCCTCGTTCATGAACAGCACGTCACGCCGGCCGAACACACCCCGGTAACGATCGTCCATGGCATAGATGGTGGTGTTGTACTGGTCGTGGCTGCGGATCGTGATGAGACGCAGCACATTTTCGGCACCGAGCACGTCTGCGTCTTCCTTTACCCCACCGTACACCGAGAACATCGCTTTCCCCGACGGGGTGGGCCACACGCGCTCCGTCGGAGGAAGCGGCATGCGAAATCCTCCCGGCACTCTGATTCGTGCATTGAAGGCCTCGAATCCCGGCACGGTTTGTTCGATCAGATCCCGAATCCTGTCATAGTCGGCCACCAGGTCCGACCATGCCACCTTGCTGTCCGGCAACGTTGCGCGGGCGATACCGGCAATGATCGCCGGCTCGGATAGCAGGTGTTCGGACGCGGGCGTCAGCTTGCCCGAAGAAGCGTGGACCATCGACATGGAATCCTCGACGGTAATCGACTGCCGCCCGGTCGCCTGCATATCGAGTTCCGTGCGTCCAATAACAGGCAGCACGTACGTTTCTTTTGCCACCAGCAGATGCGAACGATTGAGCTTGGTACCGAGATGAACGCTCAGATCGAGCCTGCTCATCGCGGCAAACGACTGCCCGGAATCGGGCAACGCAACCGCGAAGTTTCCGCCGAGGCAAATCAGGGCTCTCGCGGTGCCGGCGATCATCGCCTGCATTGCCTTGACCGCATCGTGCCCGTGCGCCGCGGGCGGCGTGAAGCCGAACACATCTTCCATCTGCTTGAGGAAGGTGGCGGACGGTTTTTCCGTGATGCCAACCGTGCGGTTCCCCTGCACGTTCGAATGCCCGCGCAAAGGACAGATGCCTGCGCCGGGCTTGCCGATGTTGCCGCGCAATAACAGCAGATCAGCAATCAGACGGACATTGGCCGTCCCCTTGTTATGCTGGGTAACGCCCATGCCGTAAGTGACGATCGTCGCGTTCGATTTTGCGTAGGCAACGGCAACCTGATCGAGATCTTCGCGGGTGAGGCCGCTTGCCTTTTCGATATCGTCCCATGACGTCGCTTCCAGATCGGCGGCGAACGCCTCGAACCCCTGGGTGTGCGTTGCAATGAACGCGTGATCGAGAACGGTATTACCCTGTTCGGCGTCCATCGTGAGGAGCGCCTTCATGACGCCCTTGAGGGCAGCCGCGTCTCCGCCGGCATCGAGCTGAAAATAGGTCGACGCGATCCGGGTCGATCCGAACGTCGCCATTTCGATGACGCTCTGCGGATCGGCGAAGCGCTCGAGCGCGCGCTCGCGCAGCGGGTTGAATACGATGATCGGGACGTTGCGCCGTGAGCATTCGTGGAGCGTTCCCATCATGCGCGGATGATTCGTCCCGGGATTGTGGCCGATCGAGAGGATGAGTTCGGTTGTGTCGAAGTCATCCAGCGATACCGTGCCCTTGCCGATCCCGATCGACTGGGGCAACCCGACGCTGGTCGGCTCGTGGCACATGTTCGAGCAATCGGGGAAATTGTTCGTCCCATACTCCCGCGCGAACAGCTGAAACAGGTAGGCGGCCTCGTTCGACGCCCGGCCTGACGTGTAGAACTCGGCCTCGTCGGGAGAGGACAACCCGCGCAGCACTTCACCGATGCGCGCGAATGCGTCGTCCCATTCGACTGCCCGGAATCTGTCCGTGGCGCGGTCGTAGACGAGCGGATGCGTGAGCCGGCCGAGATCCTCCAGTTCGAAATCCGAACGTCGCAGCAGCGACGACACCGTATTGTTGTCGAAAAACGCCGGCGTCACCCGCTTCGTCGTCGCTTCCCATGTGACCGCCTTGGCGCCGTTTTCGCAGAACTGGAACGTGGACTTGTGCTCCTTGTCCGGCCACGCGCAACCCGGACAATCGAAGCCGTCGGGCTGATTGGTCCG
Source organism: Paraburkholderia sartisoli (assembly GCF_900107685.1). Taxonomy (GTDB): domain Bacteria; phylum Pseudomonadota; class Gammaproteobacteria; order Burkholderiales; family Burkholderiaceae; genus Paraburkholderia; species Paraburkholderia sartisoli. Next base: position 486,016 of record NZ_FNRQ01000002.1, read on the forward strand.
CAGCAACGCAATCGGTGCCTCGATGCTTTCCATTTGTGTCCGGACCGCCTGAGCGGTCGCCCGAAGCGCCCCCCACCCTCCAGCGGGTGCGTCATACGGCCGGATTCCTGGAACTTCGCGTCGCGTGGTCATAGGAGACTCCATGAACTGCTCCAGGAAACCTGGAGGCTGTCTTGCCTGAGGTTACGCCGTATCACGGCGCAGGGCCTGAACAAAGATTACAGAACGCATTCGCGTGATTGGCGAATACTCCAGACTCGTAGCCCGTGACGACTTATGCAGGGGCGGACCGGTGACGAAGCACACACATCGCCTTCCTCGTTACGCGTGGCACCAGAGCATGATGGGCATGGCAAACGCTGAATCGCCATTCAATTCTATGAGCGGGTCGTGAAGAAGGGAATATTGGATTTTTCCGATGACAGGCATTGGAGAATCCTGCCTGAAAGGCGACGAACACATCATCGCCATGTGAGCGGCGATTTCTCCGATGTTAGTTATTGGCAAAACTGTCCGATGACCATTCAACCGGGATGGCTAATTAGAGAGGAGGCGACTGGAGACGGAGTTGAATGGGGCGTCGGTTCATCGATGGTGAGTTCAACAAGCCGCAGTCTCACTCGTGGGTTGCCGGACCATCTCATGCTGAACGCCGGTTCCGTCATGCCGGGGAATCGCGCAACGGCCTGCCTGCTGCACTCACAACCCGCGATCGACGGCAGCCTCCCGCCGTCGATCGCTGTTCTCACCTGGCGAGATCGCTTCGACTGCCGTTCATACGACGTCAGTCGTCGCCGAGTTGCAGCCGGCTCGGTTGACGCCGCTCGATCGTCCATTTCAGCAACGCCGCGCATCTGAAAATCCCGTGGGCGAACTTGCCATAGGGCATCGTGGCAAAAAGCGCCATCACACAGCCGAGATGGATGCACAGCGTCAAAGGAAGCGCAGCGGAGCCCTTTGCCAGCATCAACATCAAGCCGGTTGCCGCGGTAAGAAATAGCAGCGCGATGAACCCACGATCCATCGGACGCTGTTCAAGGTCCTGCTGCAACGGATGGCGCCGCAGATTGAGCACGAAGAGACCGCCCGTGCCCACCATCAGGGAAATCCCACCTGAAATGCCCAGCAGCTTGGGCAGGCTGGTGAAACCGTACGGTGCGGACCAGCCCATGAAGTAGTGATAGAGCGTCGCAACAGAGGTGGCGGCGAAACACAACATGAAGCCGTAAAACGTGAAGTGATGAAAGCGTCTGCGCGCATGCGTGAAGGCGTCGTCCGCGTTGTTGCAGCCGCCTCCCTGGCCACCGTCGAGGTACTTGAGAGACAACACGTCATGCACGGCTTCGCCCAACGCCGCACCCGATGGCGGGCCGACCTCTTCCTGTCGCCAGAAACGGCTCACGCCGACGCCGAGCGCGAGCGCCGCGAAAAGAAACACTGGCGCGAATAGTCCGACCAGCAGGTTATGCGGGAAGATCGCGTAGAAGCCTCCGTTCACGGCGCCCCACAGCGTGCCGTTCGCGGCCAGCCCAAGCGTCATGAACAGCGTAAAGCCAAGCACCAGCGCGAGGGAGAGAACCAGCCCGTTGCGCTTGTACAGCACACCGAGGGCGGACGGCCACGCGTAATCGGTGTAGGTGGTCAGGCGGACTTTCGCCATCGACTTCGGTACGTTGACGGCGAATTCATGCGGAGGCGCGTACTGGCACGCATGCAGACACGCTCCGCAGTTGTGGCAGAGATTCGCCAGATAGTGAATGTCGGCCTTGCCGAATTCGAGCCGGCGCGTCATCGCGGGAAAGACCGCGCAGAAGCCTTCGCAATAGCGGCACGCATTGCAGATCTGCAATATGCGCCCGACCTCGGCTTCGTCGGTGGTCAATGCGTGAATCGGAATCACCTTTGCCTCGCCTTGTGCAAGCGCGCGGGCCTCCCGGGTCAAGGCTTCAAGCTGTTGCATGTCGACGCTCCTCCAATGCGGCCTGCGCGGCCTGACTGCCGGCGATACGCCCAAACGCCGTTCCGATGCTCATGCCCACCCCTGCTGTATAGCCCTTGCCGAGCACGTTGCCGGCCATCATTTCGCCCGCGACAAAGAGATTCGGGCTGGGCTCGCTACCGAAGCGAACCGCCGCGGTCTCGTCGACCTTGAGCCCGAGATAGGTGAAAGTCACGCCCGGGCGCAGCGCGTAACCGAAGAACGGCGGTGTATCGATGGGCCGTGCCCAGTGTGTCTTCTGCGGCGCAAGTCCGGCTGTCGTGCAGTCGTCGAGCACGGTATGGTTGAAGCGACCCGGGCGACATGCGGCGTTATACGCATTCATCGTCTGCATGAAGCGCATTTCGTCGAGGTCGAGCGCGCGGGCCAGTTCCGGCAACGATCCTGCTTTTGTCCCCGGGAACACCGGTGGCATGAAACGTCCCACCGCCTTCGCGTCGATGATTGAATACGCAACCTGTCCCGACTGCTGCGCGACGAGCCGGCCCCAGATCGCGTATCGCTTCGGCCAGAAATCCTCGCCTTCGTCATAGAAGCGCTGGGCATCGCGATTCACCACCACGCCCAGTGACACGCAGTCGATACGCGTGCAGATTCCGCCGTCGTAGAGCGGCGCGCGCGCGTCGATCGCCACCATGTGCGCCTGGGTTGGATCGCCGGTCATGTCGGCGCCGGCGTCCATCATGAAGCGCAGGAGCGTCCCCGTATTGAACCGTGTGCCGCGAATGAGGAAGTTGTCGGCGGGCCATTCCCCCGCCGGGTTCCGGCCCCAGGCCTCGCGCAGCCACTCGCGGTTGGACTCGAAGCCACCCGCGGCCAGCACGCAGCTACGCGCCTCGATACGCTCGTCGCCGACGAATGCCGCCACGAAGCGGCCATCGCGCAGTTCCAGCCGTTCCACGCGCGCGTCGTAGCGAATGCGCACGCCCAGCGCTTCGGCGCTGCGATAGTAGGCGTTGACGAGCGCCTTTCCGCCGCCCATGAAAAACGCGTTGGTGCGCGCGGTGTGCAGCGCGCCCGACAGCGATGGCTGAAATCGCACGCCGTGCCGGCGCATCCATGGGCGGCAGGTCGACGATGCGCGGATCACGAGCCGGGCGAGCTTTTCATCGGTCGCGCCGCCGGTGACCTTCAGCAGATCCTGCCAGAACTCCTCTTCGGGATAGGCATCGACCAGCACATCCTGCGGCGCATCGTGCATGCAGCGCAGGTTACGCGTGTGCATGGAGTTGCCGCCGCGCCATTCGCGCGGTGCGGCTTCGAGAAGCAGCACACTCGCGCCCGCCTCGCGCGCCATCAAGGCGGCGCACAACGCGGCATTGCCGCCGCCGATCACGAGTACGTCGATCATGAGTCTTCGCTTCCTGTATTCAAGTCGTGAAACGTGGTGCCCGGCCAGCGTCCAGCCTCGACGAGTTCGCGCGCGACATCGGAAATCACGACACGCGTGGCGAGCACGGCAGGCGATAGTTCATCCTCGCACTGGCTCGCGATCAGCGTCTGTCTGCGCGCATCCGGGTCGGCAACCAGCAAGGCCCGCAACCGGCGCCCCGGTTCCCGGCACACGACGGCGCCTGGCTGCAACGTGGCGCCCAGCCCCGCGCACACGGCGTCCATCAGCAACGCGAGACCGTCGATTTCCAGCGTGATCTGAGGCTGCACGCCCGCGCGCTCGAACGCGATGTCCAGCAACGCGCGCAACCCGTGCGAGCCGCTCGGCATCACGAGCGGCAACGCCCCGAGTTCGGCGAGATTCACCCTCTCCACTGCCGGGAAGCCGGGCAGATCGGCGCGGCCAAGCAGATAGACGCGCTCGTCGACGAGCGGACGGATGCTCCAGCGCCGCGCCGCGCTGCCACGCGCGACCAGCGCCAGGTCGAGCTGCCGCGCGTCGAGCATCGCGGCCAGATGCCCGGAGAGCGCCTCGACCAGATGCACGCGCAACTCGGGATGCCGCTCGCGCATCGCCGTCACGAGCGGTATGCCCAGCACCGAGGCCGTGCTGGGCGGCAGGCCAACGCTCACGTGCCCCACCAGCCGCTGCTGCCGCGCGGCCTCCACCGCGTCGACGGCATGCTGCAACGTAAGTTGTGCGTGGCGCAGGAAGGCGAATCCGGCATCGGTCGGAATGACGCCGCTACGCACGCGGCGAAAGAGCTGCGTGGACAGTTGCGCTTCCAGCCTGTCGATATCCTGACCGAGCAGCGAAGCCGCCACGCCCAATTCAGACGCGGCTCGCCTTATACTGCCTAGTTCCACCGCGCGGACGAAATAGCGTAGTTGCCGAAGTTCGACGGGCAATTCGACCTGGTCTTCAGTTGCAGAAGTCAGACTTGCAATCGACATGGATTACATCCAGAAAAGGAGACATGCGGTACGCCCAACGCTCCGCATAGGGATCAAACATGGACATGCGTCAGTTGAAGTACTTCGTACAGATCGTCGAGAGCGGCAGTCTGTCGAAAGCATCGCGGCAGTTGTTCATCGCGCAACCCGCGCTCAGCCAGCAGATGACGCGTCTCGAGGACGAAGTCGGCAAGCCGCTCCTTGTGCGGTCCTCGCGCGGCGTCAAGCCGACCGAGAACGGCGAGGCGCTCTACCATCACGCGCGTTTCATCCTGCGCCAGATCGACCAGGCCGTATCGGTCGCGCGCCGGCAGCACGCCAACGTCAGCGGACACGTCAACCTCGGCATGGCGCCGACCACGGTGTGCGCGCTCGGGCTGCCGCTCATCAAGCACCTGAACGCGAAGTATCCCGGCATCGTGCTCAATGTCGTCGAGGCGCTTTCCGGCCATCTCGAACACATGACGCGCCTCGGCGAACTCGACCTCGCCATCCTGTTCAGCACGACGGCCGCGCTGGAGCTGACTGTCGAATCGCTGCTGGAGGAAGAGCTCTTCGTGATCCTGCCGCACGACAGCCAGATGATCGCGCCGCACCGCAAGGACATCACGCTGCACGAGCTGGCGAAGCTGCCGCTCGTGCTGCCAAGCCCCGGGCACGGTCTGCGCCGCCGCATCACGCTGGAGTTCGACCGCGTGAGCCTGACAGTCGACGCGGTGGCGGAAATCGATTCGTTGCCGCTTCTCATGCACTGCGTGGCCGACGGCATCGGCGCGACGATCAAGCCGATGGCGGCGGTGTATGCGCTGCAGAACGCCCCTGAGCAATGGCGCTGCCTGCGCATTTCGGACGCGGAGATGGTCCGTCGCAACTACCTGTACGCACTCGCGCCTGAAAAGCTGTCGCAAGCCGCGGCGATCGTGCGCGACGAGATCAAGCACATTGCCCGCACGCTCATCGAGAACAACACCTGGCAAGGCGTGCGTCTGATGGCGCCGCTCGAAGTGCCCGAGCCCGAACCCGACAAAATCGAATTCGACGATGTTTCGCTGCACGACGCCGAAAGTTGATGCCTGCATCGTCTTCATGCGGTTTCGGCCCTGGTTTCTGATCCGGACGTTCTCTTCGCTGCCATCGTGGCGAGGCGTCCGGCGCGCCGCCCGGAAGCAAACGCCCACGCAAGGTGGTGCCCGTGCCCCTTGAGCAGCAAACCACCCTGCCCCGTCGAACCAGCGGCGAACAGACCCGCAATGGGTTGCCCGCCCGCATCGATCACGCGATGCTGTTCATCGACGCGCAAGCCCCCTTCGCTATGCACGAACACCGCACGCACAGGACCGAGCGCGATGAACGGCGCGCGCGCGAGTGCGTTCGGTCCCGCGGCGCCCGCGATGCTCGCGCCCAGCGCGCCGGCGTCCATCCCCGTCATGGCGGCGAGACCGTCGATGGTGGCGGCCTCCCGATAGACGTCCGGACGGTTGCGCCGGTAATCGGCCAGATACGCGTAGGCGACACCGGGCGCGGTGGAGATGAAATGCGGCCACCTGGAATAACGTTCGGCGATACGGCCGTCGATAACGATATAGCCAATGCCGTCCGGCTGGTCGGGCAGGCGGTACGCGGGCCTGTCGGTCTCGTCGCCGAAGCGTTCGCCGCGCGTGTTGACGAGCAGCGCGCCGTCTTCGAATAACGCGAGGGCGGGTGCGAGCGCGGTCGTCAGGAACTTCATCAGGAACGGGCGCAGGATTGCGTCCGGCAGATGCTTCATCGACCATTGCATGACGGCCGCGAGCGAGCGCCACGGCGGCAGGCGGCGCACGAAATTCTCCTTCGCCGGGGCGATGAAACGGATCTCGGGACCAAGCGCGAGGTCGCCGTTGAGAATCCGCGCGCCGCAGCGCTCGGCCATGCGCTGGCCGTCGCCGGTGGCGGTCGGGTTCACCGCGTCGACCTTGGCTTCCTGCGGCCCCATGAAACGGGCCTTCAGTTCGGGGCTGTTCGTGAAATCGCCCGCCGCGAGAATGACGCCGCCACGCGCGTCGATGCGTCGTGCCGCACTGCCCCCGCACTCGACCAGCACGCCTCGCACGCCGTCCTGTTCGAGCACCAGTTCCGTCACCCGCGCGCGCACGCGAATGTCGACGCCGCATCGACGCGCGCGCCGCACGAGGTGGTAGATGAACGAACGCGAATTCGGCAGCACGTTGTGCATGCGCGGCACGCGATGCGGCGGCTCCGGCATCGGCCCCATGAACCGTATGCCGCTGTCGAGCAGCCACTGGAACGTGTCGGGCATCGCGTCGCACAGGATGCGGCGCAGCGCGTCGTTGTCGCGGTCCGCGAGATCGCCCGCGAAGCCCGGCATGTCCTCCCAGTGCGCCTCGGGCGTGTCCGCGATACCCTGGGCGCGCTGATGCGGCGTCTGCGACGCGCTCACGGAGCCGATCGACCATGCGGTCGATCCGCCCGGCGCATCGTTCTTCTCCAGCAACACGACACGCGCGCCGGACTCCGCCGCCTCGATCGCCGCCGCGAGCCCGGCGCCGCCCGCGCCGACAACCACGACGTCAACGGTCTCACCGGCCGGCGGATAGATACGATTTCGTGTCAGCATCTTTTTTGCGCCCAGGCGGTCACACGAGCGCACCGTTGGCCTGAACGATCTGGCCGTCCACCCACGAAGCCTTCCCGGAGACGAGGAACGCGACCACGTCGGCCACCTCTTCCGGCCTGCCGACGCGGTTCAGCGGGCTCATGCCGGCCGAGCGCTGCTTCGCCTCCTCGGTCTTGCCGGCGCGAAACAGGTCGGTGTCGACCGGTCCGGGCGCCACCGCGTTGACGCGCACGTTGCGCGCCGCCAGCTCCTTCGACATCGACCGCACAAGGCATTCCACCGCCGCCTTGGTCGCGCTGTACGGGCCGACGCCCGGCACCGCATGGCGCACCAGCGAAGTCGTCAGCGCGACGATCGCACCGCTGTCGGCCACCTCGCGCGCCGCCGCGCGCAACACATGAAACGCGCCGACGATGTTCACCTCGATGAGGCTCCGGAAATCGTCGTCGCCGAACTGCGCGACGGGCGCGGGCGGCACGTTGATGCCGGCGTTGGCGATCACCGCCTGCACCGGACGGCCGAAGTCGCGCCGGGTCTCGGCGAACACGGCGTCCACGGCCGCCGCATCGCGGATGTCGACGCAATAGCCGCGCACTTTCGCCCCGTGTGCGCGCGCCTTGTCTTCCAGTTCGTGCGCCGCCGCAGGCTGGCTCGCGTACGTGAACGCGACGTCCATTCCGTCACGCGCCAGCACATCCACACACGCCGCGCCGATACCACGCGATCCGCCGAATACCAGTGCCAATGGCTTGATACTGTTCATTGCCTGCTCCTCTTTCCTGCGTAATGGTTTTAGGCGACGGCAGGGTGTACAAGCGCGGCGCGAGTTTCCTCGATAGTCGCCTCGATGCCCCGCTGCAAGTCGTAGCGCGGTTCATATCCCAGTTCCGCGCGCGCCCGGCTGATGTCGAGCGCGCCTTTCCTCGCGCTGAGGATCGCGCCGCCGTGCCGGTACGGACCGCGGCTGCCCACACTGATGCGCGCCCCCGGAATCGCGCGATTGACCGCCTCGGCGACGTCCGCGATCGTCGGCGCGACGCCCGTCGCGATGTTGTAGCTGTCGTGACGGTGCGTTTCCTTGTCGAGCGCGAGCAGGAGGCCCGCCACGGTGTCGGCGACATGGACCTGATCCACGGCCAGGTCCGCGCCGTCGGGTGCATGCAGCGCCTCGCCGCGCAGCGCGGCCTCGATGAACGTGCGCGGCACGCGCAGACGCGGCAGATGCGGCCCGTACACCCAGCACGTGCGCACGTTGATGCATTCGAGCCCGTGATCGCGCGAGTACATGCGTCCGTAATGCTCGACCGCGAGCTTCGTCGCGCCATACACGCTGACGGGCTTTTGCGGATGCTCCTCGTCGATCGAAGGCGCGGTGAAATCGCCGTACGTCTCCTCGGTGCTGACATGCACGATCCGCTTGACGCTCGCCAGGCGCATCGCCTCGAACAGATTGATGGAGCCCTCCACGTTCACGCGATTGGCCTTGACCGGTATATCCGCGCACTGAACGACGCCGACGATGGCAGCGGCGTGAATCACCGCGTCCGGACGATGATCGTTCAGGAGGCGCAACACCTGGTGCCACTCGCACAGGTCCGCGGCGACAGCCGTCAGCGTCGGATAACGCGTGGCGAGCGCCGTCGTCGCCGGGCTGATGACGATGTCGGTGCCGATAACCGCATCGCCGCGTGCGAGCAGGGCTTTCACGATCGCCGTGCCCAGCCAGCCGCTTGCACCCGTGACAAGAATCTTCTTCATGGTCTTCTCTCGTTGTGCAGCCTTAGCGCGGCTGCGGTTCTTCGTCGGTCGGCGGGCTGGTGATCACCAGAAAGACCAGCGTGTCCGTGCCGGTGCAGTGAAATTCGTGATGCACGCCGGGCGGGATATAGGTCACGTCGTTTGCGCGAACCAGACGGCGCTCGCCGTCGACGGTCAAAATGCCCTCACCGGACAGCACGTGATAGATCTGCTCCTGCACCTTGTGTACGTGGTTCTCGACATAGGCGCCCGGCTCATAGCAGGAGATGCGATGGTCGAAGAAGCGGCTGCCCACCGTCTCCGGTGTCACGATCGCCTTGGAAAGCGCCTGGTTGAAGTGGCCGGGGTATTGCACCCACAGCAGCTCGCCCAGGTTGCGCGTCACGGCCTGTTTTTCCTTTGCCGCGTTTTTAAATTGTCCGTCGTCGGGGATGAGGGTCGTCATGGTCAGTTCTCGAAGCCGGGCAGGCCGGCCAGCAGATGCCGCTGGTCGAACTCGGGCACGAAGCCGAGCCGCGTCGCGGCGTGTGTGAGGTCGTAAAGCGGTGCGAACGGATTGCGGCGGTAATGCGCCGGATCGCGAATCTCGACCGCGTCGCCGTGGAGGCGGCGCAGGCGCTCGACGGTCGGCTCCGGCGACAGCGTGACGCTCGCCGACAGATAGAAGCGCTCGAATTCGCCGGGCTGCATCGGCAACTCCAGCGCAAGGCGGAACGCGCGGGCCAGATCACGCGCGTCGATATGGTGATGCAGCGGGCCGCCGCCCGCCGTCGACGGTCCACCGGCCACGGGCGCGTGATAGTTGAGCGGATCTTTGGCGCGCGCGACGATCTCGCCCGCCATCTCGGGATACGCGACGAACACCGTGCGCAACGCCGGCACCGACATGCCGCGCAAGGCGTACGCACGCGCGATGTCCTCGCCCGCCACCTTGCTCAACGCATACGGGTCCGTCGCGTTCAGCGGATGCGCGAGATCGAGCGGCGCATAGCGCGGCGGCATCATCCGGCCTTCGCGCACCGTGTAGCCCGCAACCGAATCGCTCGAACAGAACACCACGCGCTGAATGCCCTCGGCCTCGGCCGCGTCGAACACAAGCCACGTGCCCTGCGTGTTGACGTGCATGATGGTCGCGCCGTCGCCGGACCAGATGTTCGGCACCGCCGCGATGTGCAGCACGGCATCGATCCCCTGCATCGCCCGCTTCACCGCGACGGGGTCGGTCACGTCCGCGACAATCCATTCGATGCCGGCATCGCCCGCGCGACGATCGAAGCCGCGCACGTCATATCCGTGCGCGCGCAGTTCGCGGACCACGAAACGGCCCAGCAGGCCGGCGGCGCCCGTGACCAGAATACGGCTCATGCGCCCCCCCGCGCGACTGGCGCGAAGCCGAACGCCGTCAGCGCCCGGTGACTGCGCTGAATGGCGCCTTCCGGTTCAGACGAAATGATTTCAAGCATGCAGGTTCCCTCGAAGTTGATGTCGTCCAGCGCGGTGTGTACCTGCGCGAAGGGCATGTCGCCAAGACCGGCTTCGTCATGGCGCCACGCGCTTCGCGTGGTATCCGACAGATGGACCAGGTGGACGAGTTCGCGTAATGCCCGCAAACCCGCGCCAGGCGACTCGCCGATGAAATGCGCGTTCGCCACGTCATAGCAGACCGCCAGCGAGCGCGAACCGTATCCGCGCACGAAGGCGCCGAGCGTCGTGGCATCGGGAAAGGACGCGAACGGCACGTTCTCCAGCGCGAGCGTCACGCCCTGCCGCTCGGCACGTGGAAGCAGTGCGTCGAGGCTTTCGCGCATCCATGTTTCGCGCTGCTCATGTGATGGCGGAAAGAGCGGACTCATGCGGCCGGGCACGACGACCAGATGCGTCGCGCCGAGATCGGCAGCCAGATCGATCGCATCGATGAAAAGATTGACCGAGTACTCACGCATGCGCCGCATCGGGCTGGCGAGGTTGTGATCCAGGCTCGGCACGTTCAGCGAGCGCACGACCAGACCTTCGGCCGCGAACGACGCGGCAAGCCGCCTGCGCTCGCCGGACGCAAACTCATCCAGCGCGAGGTGCGGCGGGTTCAGCACCAGCTCGAACTCGCGATATCCGAGCGCGCCAAGCCACCGTACGCAATCGGCCGCCGGGGTCGACCAGATGTAGCCGTAGGTGTTCACGCCGAGCGGCCTCGCCCGTTGCTTCGTGTCCGGAGTCGTCATGCCGTCTCCCGCGAGCGTTCTTCGGGGCCGGCCGTCGTCACGCCGAGCAGGCGTTCCTGCAGCGCCGTGTCGGCCGCCAGTCCCTTCGCGCTGCCGCCGAACGCCACCTTGCCGTTGACGAGCACGTAAGCACGGTCGGCCATTGTCAGCACGGACTGCGCATGGTGCTCGACGATCACGAGGCTCGCCCGCGAGGTCAGCTTCGCCACCGCCTCGCGGACCTCATGTACGACCGCTGGCGCGAGGCCCTCGAACGGCTCATCCAGCAGGATGAGGCTGCTGGGCACCATCAGCGCGCGCGCAATCGCGACCATCTGCCGTTCGCCGCCCGAGAGATTGCCCGCGCGCGAGCGCATCAGCACGCGCAGCTTGGGAAACAGCTCGCAGATCTCGTCGAGCGGTGCGCCACCGTCGCGAGCGCCGATCTTCAGGTTGTCCTGCACGGTGAGGTTGGGGAAGAGCCGCCGCCCTTCCGGCACCAGTGAAATGCCGAGCCGGTTGATGAGATCGGCGCGCATCGCGCTGACGTCCTTGCCGTCGAAGTTCACGCGGCCGGCGGTGGCGTGCAGCGTCCCGGTGATCGTGCGCAACAGCGTGGTCTTGCCGACGCCATTGCGGCCAAGCAGCGCCACGACCTCGCCGGCGTACACGGTCATATCGACACCGTCGAGTACCGTGCCGCCGTCGTAGCCCGCGCACACCTGGTCGAGCTGCAGCAGCGCGCGCGCCGTCGGGATAGCCTGCGCCGGTTCAGATGCGGCGTCGGCGCGTGCGATCCTCGCCGGAGCGGCAACGGCCGTGCCCGAATCGCCGAGGTAGGCGCTGATCACCTGCGGATCATGCGCGACGGCGGCGGGCAAGCCGTCGGCGATCAGCCGGCCCTGGTGCAGCACCGTGATGCGATCGGACAGCGCCAGCACGCGGTCGATGTCGTGCTCGATCAGAAGCACCGCGTGCGAACTCGCAAGACGCCGGATCAGCGTGGCGACGATCTGGCGATCCGATTCCGCCAGTCCCGCGAGCGGCTCGTCCAGTAGCAGCAGCCTCGCGCTCGTCGCCAGCGTCATGGCGATTTCGAGCAGGCGCTTCTCGCCGTGGGACAGCTCCGCGCACACGTCGGCGGCGCGATCGGCGAGCCCGACTGCATCGAGCAGCGACCAGACGCGTGCGTTCGCTTCCTCACAGGTATAGGCATCGCGCCAGAAACCGCGCCATTGGCGACGCGCGGCCTGCACGGCGACACGCACGTTCTCGAACGCGCTCAGGTTCGGGAACACGCTCAGGATCTGGAACGACCGCGCGAGCCCGAGACGCGCGCGCCGATGCGCCGGCAGGCGCGTGATGTCGCGGCCCTCGAACACGATGCGGCCTTCGTCCGGCAGGAGGAAACCCGTCAGGATGTTGAAGAACGTGGTCTTGCCCGCGCCGTTCGGCCCGATGAAGCTGTGCAGCTGGTTGCGCTTCACGTCGAGCGAAATGCCGTCCTGCGTGACGATCGAGCCGAACCGCTTGGACAGGTTCTGCACGGAAAGCACCGTCTGGCTTTCGTCGCCGCCGGCATCGAGCGGACGATACGGCGGGATGTGCGACGGCCGCGCGGGAATGCGGTGTCGCGTGAGCGTCCAGCGGGGACGCTTGCCGAAACGCTGCAGGAAGCCCTGAATGCCTTCCGGCGACAGAAGCGCCATGACAATGATGACCGGCGCGAAGAACAGCCACCAGTTTTCCGTGATGGCGCTCAAGCGGTCTTCCAGCACGATGAAGGTAATCGCACCCCACAGCGGCCCGAGGAACTGGTGCACACCGCCGAGCACGGCCATCAGGACCGGATCGCCCGCGTGCTGCCAGTTCAGGTTGTTCGCATACACGCCCTGCAGCAGCAGCGCCATCAGCCCGCCCGCCGCGCCGATCGTCCCCCCGGCGATCAGAAGCGCGATCAGGCGTGTCGCATAGACATCGTAGCCAAGGCTCGTCACGCGCTGCTCGTTGTCGCGCAGCGCCTGCATCAGACGGCCAAACGGGGCATGCGCGACGCGCCACAGGAACCACGACAGCGCCAGCACGACCACCAGCGTGAACGCATGGAACGACAGTGCCGAGCCGAAGAGCGGCCGCGGGACATTCTGGATGCCGTTCTCGCCGCCCGTCACCGCGGTCCACTTGTACGCGATCTCGAACGCGATCTGCGAACACGCGAGCGTCAGCAGCGAGAAGTAGAGACCCTTGCGACGCAGGATCAGCGCGCCGATCACGAGTGCCAGCAACACCGAAAAGCCCGTTGCGACCAGCACGCCGGTGATCTCGTTGCCGCCCCAGAAACCGGACGCGATGGCCAGCGCATAGCTCGAGCAGCCGAAGAAAAACGACGCGCCGAACGGCACCAGTCCGAGATAGCCGATCAGGAAGTTCGTGCCCGCGGCATACAGCGTATAGATCGCGATCTGCGTGATGCGGTCGATCGGCATGCCGAGCGCAAGCGCGGCTGCCGAGACGGCGGCCAGCACCACCGCCATCACGACGACCGGATGCCGCCACACAGGCAGGCGGTTCCGTTCCTGCGCCCTTGAGCCTGCGTTCGTTGGCGCAGTTGTATTTGTGCGCATGTTCATTCGAAGCGCTCCCAGTGTTCTCCAAACAATCCGCGCGGACGCAACAGCATCACGAGGAACATCAGCGCATACATGGACGCGGCCGCCGCATCGGGTTGAAACTGGATCGTGAGCGAGGTCACGATGCCCACCGCCAGCCCCGCCACCACCGCGCCGGCAAACGAACCGAGACCGCCAATCGCGACGACGACGAACGCGGGCATGATCGCGTTGGCGGCCATGGAAGGCGACACGGTCCAGAGCGGCGCGGCCAGCACACCGGCGATCGCCGCCAGCGCGCAACCGAGTCCGAACACGCCGGTCATCACGCGAGGCAGATTGATGCCGAGCAGCTCCACCATCTCCGGATCGCGGCTACCCGCGCGCAGGATGCGCCCATACGGGGTCCAGACGAGAAACGCGCCGAGCCCGAGCAGGGTCGCGAGCGTCACGACCAGCACGGCAACCCGGTATTTCGTGATCAGGAGCGGTCCGACCTCGACAATGCCCGCGAGGAAATCAGGCTGGTTGAACGGCTTGCCGTCGGCCCCCCAGAAGAGGCGGATCAGCGCCTCGATCAGCAGCGCCAGCGCGAACGTGACGATCAGGCTGGAGAGCGGCTCCTTGCCATAGAGCCGCCTGATGATGACGACCTCGACCACCATGCCGATCACGCCGACCACGATCGGCGCCAGCACGACGGCGGGCCAGCCGAACATCTGAAAGAGCTGGTACGCGACATAGGCGCCTAACGCGAAGAAGGCCCCGTGCGCGAAATTGATCACACCCAGAAGACCGAAGGTGATGGACAGGCCCACGGCGATCAGCACGTAGACAAAACCCAGCACCAGTCCGTTGGCCGACTGGGAAACAAGCGTATCGAGCATGATGCCCCCCTGGATCGTACGGTCGCCGCGCGTTACAGCGGCGGCATGTTGCAGCCGACTTCCTGCCGGTCACCGAACGCCTTCTCGGTCTCGGCAGCGCTGCTCGACGTCGCCCTCTCCACGTCGAAGAAGTCGTACTTGTCGGTGATCTTCGACTTGACCTTGACGACCACCGAAGGACGCACGAGCTGGTGATCCCATTCGCGGTAATAGAACGGGAACGGGCCGGCGGTGTCCTTCCACTTCTCGAGCTGGGTGACGATGGCCTTCGAGTCCGTCGACTTCGCGGCGTTGATCGATTCGAGCAGCGAGCGCATCGCGATCCAGCCCGACCACGCCTTGTCCGACGGAGGCTGTCCGTATTTCTTCTCGAAGTCGGCGGTGAACTTCTTCTCGGCGGCCGTGTTCTTCGGATTGTTGTAATACCAGGGCTTCACGTAGATGCCCGTCGACGCCTGCGGGCCGACGTCCCAGAAGTCGGTATCGGTCACCGCGACGGCAACGTAGGGAATCTTGTCCTTCATGCCCATCTCGTTCCATTGCTTCAGGAAGTTCGAGAAATCGCCGCCGACGAGACCGCCGAGCACGACATCCGGCTTCGCCTGACGGATCTTCAGAATGTACGAGCTGTAGTCCGCCGTGTTGACGGGAACTTCGTCGACACCGACCTCCGTCATGCCGTTCTCCTTGAGCCGGCTACGCGCCGAGCGCAGGACGTCCTGGCCGAACGCATACGAAGGCGTCAGGAAATACACCTTCTTGCCGATCTGCGACAGGTATGGCATCACGCCGGCAATCTGCACCGGCACCGTGGCCTGCGTGCGAAACGTATAGCGGCTGCAATCCTTGCCGGTGATTTCGCTGGCGGCCGCGCCAGGCAGGATCAACGGAATTTTCGAACGGTTGGCGACGCTCATCATCGCGAGCGCGGACGAACTGTAGTTGCCGCCCACGACGGCGACGACCTTGTTCTCCCCGATGAGCTTCTGCATGTTCTGCTGCGACACCTGCGGGTTCGGTTCGTCGAGCCATATGAGTTCGACCGGCCGGTCGAGCACCTTGCCGCCGGCCTGCGCGAGCGCCAGTTCGCTGCCGCGGTCGAGGAACTGGCCGATCGAGGCACCCGGCCCCTGCTTTGAATAGATGAGCCCGATGCGCACGGGCTCGGTGCCCTGTGCGAGCGCCGTGGCGCTGAAAGCGAGGCCGATGGCGATGGCGAAGAGCGAGCGAAGGCCTACCCGCCCGCGCGGATTGCGGAAATTCATGGTTTTGTCTCCTTTGAGGGGTGGCGCCCGCCGTTTGGTGTCGCGGGACGCCGTGGAGCCTGGGTTGAACGACGGCTCTCTCGTTGTGATTGTGTTTGCCGCTACGCGATGTACGGTTTGCCGTAGACCGGCTCTTTATACGGAATCGGCGGCAACTGCCACGTGCCGGTCGAAGGCGGTCTGACTTCGGCGTCCACATGCACGTCGATCACACAGGGCCGCCTGTTCCTGATTGCCTGCTCCACGGCCTGGCCGAGGTCCTGCGAGCGCGTGACGGTCATCCCATCCGCGCCGCACGCGCGCGCCCATGCCGCGAAGTCGGGGTTGTAGCGCTCGCCGGTTTGCCCCTTGTAGAAGGCCGTGCCGATCTCGCGGCCATCGAAGAGGCCATATTGCAGGTCGCGAATCGCGCCCCAGGCGAAGTTGTTCCAGATGATCCACACGACCGGCAGGTTGTATTCCACCGCCGTACACAGCACGTAGGGCGCCATCGTGAAGCCGCCGTCTCCGACCACCGCGACGCAGGGCCGGTCCGGCGCGGCCAGTTGCGCACCCAGCGCCCCGCACACGCCGAAGCCCATCGACGAATAGCCCCAGCTGTTCAACATGCTCTGCGGGCGCTTTGGCTTCCAGAACTGCATGAACCAGTTGTGATGCACGCCCGAATCGAGCGACAGGATGACGTCGTCGGGAAGCGTCTTTTGCAGCGTGCCGACCACGAACTCCGGCCTCAACGGACTGGTGGAGTCACCGAAGTGCGGACGCACGAACGCTTCCCACTGGCGCACCCAGCCGAGCACTTCTTCGGCCCACGGCGCGTAACGCTTCGCTTCGATCGCGGGGCGGCCAGGCAGCGCGTTGAGCAGCTGGCGCGTAAACACCCTGGCGTCAGCGACGATGCCGATCGTCGTCGGGTAATTGCGGCCCAGCTCTTCTGGATCGATATCCACGTGGACGAGCCGCGTCTTCGGGAAATTCCACGAGTAGCCCGGATGCCAGCTCGACGACGAGCGATCGTCAAAGCGCGTCCCGATCGTGATGACCAGATCGGCATGACGGCCCGCCTCGTTGGCGGGATACGCCCCGTTGCGACCGATGAAACCGAGCGTCAGCGCGTCGTCCGCCGGCACGCAGCCCATGCCGTTCGGCGACGTGATCACCGGAATGCGCAGCGTCTTCTGCAGCTCGGCCAGCTCAGGCCCCGCTTCGGCGAGCGTCGCCCCGTGGCCGATGAAGAGCACCGGTTTGTGCGCGGCGCCAAGCAGGTCCAGCACGGCGGCGATATCGGCGTCGTTCGCGCCGGGCCGCGCCGGCCGGTCCATCTGCGAAGCAGGCGGCAGTTCGACGTCGGCCTCTTCCTGGAACACGTTGTACGGAATGTCGAGATTCACCGGACCGGGGCGGCCCGTGACCATCGTGTCCATCGCCTGACGCAGCGCGAGCGGCAGCATGTCGACGCGCGTCGGCTGGAAGGCGCGCTTGACGACCGGCCGCATGACCTGCGCGAAGTCCGCCTGATTGTGCCGGTAGAGTTCCTGGAACGGCCCGCGATTGTGCTGCGACGTCGGCACGTTCGCGGTGATCGCCATGAACGCCGACGAGTCGGACAGCGCGGTGGCGAGCGACATCACCATGTTCGCCGAGCCCGGACCGGTGGACGTCAGCGTCGCGACGGGCCGGTGCTTCACGCGGAAATACGCATCGGCCATGTGCCCGGCGCACTGCTCGTGGCGCGGAGAGATCATCTGCAGCTTGTCGCGCACGTCGTACAGGGCATCGAGGATGCCGACATTGCCATGACCACAGATGCCGAACACGTACGGCACCTTTTCCTTGACCAGCGTCTCGGCGATCAGTTGACCGCCCTTCATCATCGGCATTGCATCGTCCCCTTCATGCACTCAGTGTGATCAAACGTTCTTCGCTCATCTCGCGCACGGCGTAGTGCGGCCCTTCCCGTCCGAAGCCGGAGTCCTTGCTCCCGCCGTACGGCATCAGATCGACGCGCGAACTCGACGTCTCGTTGATATGCACCCCGCCCACGTGCAGGCGCCGCGCGGCCTTCAGCGCCACGTCGATGCGGTTCGTGAAGAACCCGGTCGCGAGGCCGTACGGCGTCGCATTCACACGATCGATGGCTTCGTCGAAGGTATCGAACGGCACGATCGACATCACCGGGCCGAACACTTCCTGACAACTCACCGGCGAACCCTGATCGACGCCGGTGAGCAGCGTCGGCGGCACGACCGCGCCCTTGCGCGCGCCGCCCACGAGTCTGTCCGCGCCGCGCGCCACCGCATCGTCGATCCAGCGCTCGATGCGCTCGGCCGAAGCAAGGCTGATGACAGGGCCGACCAGCGTCGACGGATCGCGCGGGTCGCCAAAGCGCAGTTCTCCCACCAGTTCGGTCAGACGCGCCTTGACCTCCGCCATGCGGCTGCGTTGCACCAGCAGCGTCTGGATCGACGTGCAGACCTGGCCCGCCTTTCTGTATCCCGCGGCGACGATCTTCGGCAGCGCCTGGTCGAGATTGGCGTCGTCGCCCACGATCGTGAACGCGATGCTGCCAAGCTCCATCTGCGTGCGGCGAAGGCCCGCACGCTGCTGAATCGAACGTCCGACTTCGGTGCTGCCCGTGAACGCGAAGAAGCGCACAGCCGGCTCGTCGATCAGCCACCCCGCCACCTCCGCGCCGCCATGCACCACCGTGATGAGTCCCGGCGGCAAACCGGCTTCGAGCAGGCTCGACGCCATCAGATTCGCGAGCGTGGGCGTGTGCGTCGAAGGCTTGAGCACGACTGCGTTGCCAGCGGCGAGCGCAGGCGCGACCTTGTGCGCGACAGTGTTCAGCGGTGCGTTGAATGGCGTGATCGCACACACCACGCCCAGCGGCACGCGAATCGTGAAGCCGAGACGGCCGCCCTGCTGCGGCGCGCCGTCGAGCGGCACCATCTCGCCGGCGAGCCGGCGTGCTTCCTCGGCGGAGAGCCTGAATGTCTGCTGGCAGCGCTTGACCTCGCCCTGCGCGTCGGTCAGCGTAAACCCACCCTCGGTCTGCAACGCGGCGACGAGATGCGCTGAATCGCGTTCGAGCAACGCCGCGGCGCGCTCGAGCACGGCGCCTCGTTCATACGGCGTCAGCGTGGACGCGGAAAATGCGCGATGTGCCGCCGTCACCGCCATGCGCACCTGTTCGTGCGACGCGACGTGCAGGTTCGCGCACGGCGTCAGCCGGTATTTGTCGTGTACTGCCATGCGGTCGCCGCCATCGGCCCACTGGCCGTCTATCAGCAGTCGTACCTCGGGCAGTGCGGTGAATGAATCGGTCATCGAATTGGGCTCCATGCGGTAGAAAGCAGTGTAGGCTCGCCGTTTCGCGAGCAAAACTATTGTTTTCCGAGACCACCTATACGGTCAGCTTATGGCCGGATGCATGCCGCGCCGCGATCACGCCGAAAACCAGCGCCGGGCCGAGCGTGATGCCAGGCCCGGGGTACGCGCCGTTCATCACGGCGTGCATGTCGTTGCCGCACGCGTAGAGTCCGTCGACCGGCGTGCCGTCCGCGCGCAGCACGCGCGCATGTTCATCGGTGACGAGGCCGGCGGCCATGCCGAGGTCGGCGGGAAACACGCAGACCGCGTGGAAAGGGCCCTGCTCGATCGGCGCAACGCAGGGATTGTGCTTGTGATCGCCATCGCCCAGATGGCGCTGGTAGATGTCGCCGCCTCGACCGAATTCGTCGTCGCGCCCTTCTCTTGCGTCGGCGTTGAAGCGCTGCACGGTATGAAGAAGCGCCGCGCGGGGGACGCCGATGCTGTCGGCCAGCGCGTCGAGCGTGTGCGCTTTCTTGAGGTAGCCACTCGCGACGTCGCGCCGGGTCGACAGCGCGAACGGACGCACGCGGCCGAGCCCGTATTTCCAGAGAAAACGGCTGTCGCAGATGAGCCATGCAGGAATCGCGGCGTCCGCATGGCGAAGCTGGGCACGCACGAACTCGTGATACGAGACTGCTTCGTTGACGAACCGTTTGCCGTGCTGGTCCACCGCGATCAATCCCGGTTTCGCGCGATCCGTCACGGTGTGCGGAAACATGGCGGAGGTGCCGTCCTCGCGTTGCCAGCAGGACACCGGCACCCAGAACGCAAGCGCGTCGTCCACGCCTTGCGACGGCGGGCTCAACGCCGCGCCCGCCGCCTGCGCGAGGCGCACGCCGCCCTGCTGCGCGCGTGCATCCACGGTGGCCGATCTGTGCCCGGCATGGGCCGGCACGAACGAGGCACGCAGCGCTGGATCGTGTGAGATACCGCCCGTCGCGAGCACGACTGCTCGCGCGCGCACGGTCCTTTCGTGACCGTCGATGCGCACGTCGAGTCCGGTCACGCGGCCATCTTCGAGTACGAGTCGTTCGACGCGCGCGTTCAGTGCGATCTCGACGTGCAGATCGCGCGCCGACTTGAACAGCCTCGCGACCAGCGCGTTGCCCAGCACGAGCGTCGTGCCGCGATGCGCACGCAGGCGCTGCAACGCGTATTTGCCGGTCAGCTTGAGCACGTCCCATGTCGCAGCGGGCGACTTTCCGATCCGGCGCAGCTTTGGGATGTCTTCGCGGCCGATCATCATGCCACCGAACAACATGAACTCGGGCAGCGGATCGCGCAGCAGCGCAAAATCCTCGCCGAGTTCGCGGCCATCGAATGGAACGGGTTCGAGCACGCGCCCGCCTGCCGTCGCGCCGGGAAGGTCGGGGTAGTAGTCGGGATAGCGGCGCACCGGCCTTAGCTTCAGCGCGGTATGGGCTTCGAGGTAACGGATTGCGGCGTCGCCGTCACGAAGAAAGGCGCGCATCCTCGCATCATGCGTCGCGGCGGGCACGGTCTGCTCGATGTAGCGACGGGCCATCTCGTCGCTGTCATCGAGGCCGCATTCCTTCATCTTGTGGTTCGCGGGAATCCACACCATGCCGCCGGAGATCGCGGAGGTACCGCCAATCCGGCCGGTATGCTCGACCAGCAGTACGCGAGCGCCTTGCGCCGCACCAGCGCATGCGGCCGCGAGCCCCGCAGCGCCCGCCCCAACGACAACCAGATCGTAGTTTTCATCAATCATGGTGACGCAGTGTAAGCTTGCGAGCCGCGAGGACGGGACTACCGATTTCCGATAGCGGTTATCGCTTTCTGCTATGGCTGTCTGTTTTGCGCGGCGGGCGTTTCGTTTGCACACGATGACGACTGGAATCCGCGGCGCGGGTGCAAAGCGGTGGTGTGGTCGCCTCTCTTGTAGATTTGTCGAACGAAGACAGCGAGGGCCACGGATGATGAAAAGCGCTCAGGGCGCTTGCATAGGTTATGCGATGGAATGGTTTGATGCCGGAGAGGAAGCGGTCAACCTCTCCCATGAGAACACGAGCTATCGGACTGCCCGACGAAATCTTAATTGAGCCTCGCAAGGCCGACGTTCGCAACGTGCCGTCGCGGCACGCAGGAAAAAACGGATCCGGTTGAGGACACCGGATCCCAAAAGGTCGTCCCCAGCACAAAACCCGGGGGACGTCCGGACGTTTCGCCTGTCAACGCTGGCAGGCAACCTTAAGCTAATTTATTTCGCCTTCCTTAAACGAGGCTTAAGCAACGAGATTCGTTGACCGAAACCTGCTCTCGCGAGACAAATGTTTCAGAACCCTTTCACCGTGCTGATTCCGGTTCAATAAGGCTCGCTGATCGTGAACCGAGGTGGCATTATTCATGTCGAAATGACAGGTCACATAAGACTCGTTATAGATCGCGGGCCAGACATCGAACCCGTTGTTTACTGGAATCGTGAGTGGCCTTTAACCCGTGCTTAAGAGTACGATGAAGCGTGGCAACCAGCCGGGATTAAAAAGAGGCGAAATTGCCTGCCCCATGTCGTAGAGTATCGAAGGTTGAAACCTGAATCTCTGTCTTGCGTATCAATCGAATAACGTCGTCCGTAACGTCAACCTATCCCCGCTCTCGAGCGGTAACAGTAGTCCTGTGAAGGCGCGATGGCGCCTTCGGTCAGAGGAGACCTGCCATGACCAGGATTGGATTCTGCGCAGCCATGCTCATGGCGAGCGTTCTTGCCGGGTGTCATTCGGGTGTAAAGATGAACGAGCAGGGAGGCGCCACTCAGGGCAACGCCGCAAGCAGTCAGCCGGCAAATGTCGGACCCACGGTAGTCGACGAACTGAATAATCCCAATGGGCCGCTTGCGAAGCGAAGCATCTATTTCGATTTCGACAGCTATACGGTCAAGAGCGACTATCAACCGCTGCTTGAAGCCCATGCGAAGTATCTCAGAGCCCATCCGGATCATCATGTGCGGATTCAGGGCAACACCGACGAACGCGGAACAAGTGAATACAACCTTGCGCTGGGTGAAAAGCGCTCGGAAGCGGTACTCCACGATCTGGAGACGCTGGGCGTTCCCGACTCGCAACTAGAGGCGGTTAGCTTCGGGAAAGAAAAGCCGGTTGCCCTGGGTCACGACGAGGCATCGTGGGCGCAGAACCGGCGGGCAGATCTGGCTTATCAGTAAGTCCGCGTGCCTGAAAAAACGCGATCGGCCACTAAAGAATGAAAGGGACTTCCCCGCCCCGAGGCTGCGGCGGAAGCCACGGGACGGGGAGTGGCGCTTTCTTTGCTTACATTTCTTTGCGGCGGCAAAGAAAGTGCCTGCCCCGCACAAGGGCGAACGCTAATAGACCACGAAGAAAACAACGAAAGGCCAACGCCGCAGGCAAACAAACCAACAAAGCGCCAGCCCCCCAAACAAAAACCTCAAACCACCACGCCCCCCCTTCGCGGCAACAAAACCGACACAACAAACCCAACCACAACATTAGCCACCAACGCAATCAACCCGATATAAACCGGATAGCTGGCATCGCCGATATGAAGCGCAAACACCGGCTTAAGCCCTTGCGAAATGGCCATTCCTGTCCCGATCACAATCCCGACAAGCCACCCAAGAAACAACCCCGGCGTATTCAGCCGCCGCGTATACAAGGAAAACACAATAGCCGGGAAAATCTGCAAAATCCAGACCCCACCCAGCAACTGCAAATCAATCGCATACTGCGTCGGCAAAAACACAATAAACAACAGCGCGCCGAACTTCACGACCAGCGAAACGATCTTCGCAGTCGATGCCTCCGCCTCAGGCGTGATATTCGGCGAGACGAGCGGACGCCACAAATTCCGCGTGAACAGATTGGCCGCGCCAATCGACATGATCGCGGCGGGCACCAATGCGCTAATCGCAATGGCCGCGGCCGCAAAGCCGACGAACCACGACGGGAACAGCGTGTTGAACAGCGCCGGCACCATGTCGGACGCCGACTTCACATGCACGCCGGCCGCAATCGCCATATAGCCGAGCAACGCAATCAACCCCAGCAACAACGTGTACGCCGGCAGAAAAATCGCGTTCTTGCGCACCGTGTTCGCCGACGAGGACGACAATACCGCTGTCATCGTATGCGGATACATGAACGCCGCCAGTGCCGAGCCCAAAGCCAGCGATGCATAAGCGGTGAATTGCGCCGGCTTCAGAATAATCCCGGTTGCGCCGCCCTTGGCCTTGAAATACGTATCGGCTGCATCGAACACGTGCGCGTAGCCGCCGAGCTTCGCAGGAATCAGCCAGACCGCGGCGATCACGACGATGTAGATCATGATGTCCTTGACGAACGCGATCATCGCCGGCGCCCGCAAACCGCTTGCATACGTGTACAGCGCAAGAATCACGAAGGCGACGATCAGCGGCATTTCCCCGCTCACGCCGAGCCCCTTGATCACCACCTGCATACCCACCAGCTGTAGCGCGATATACGGCATCGTCGCGACGATACCCGTGATCGCAACCGCAGCAGGGAACCACTTGCCGCCGTATTCACCCTGCACGTAATCCGCTGCCGTGATGTGGTTCTTCGCGTGAGCGATCTTCCACAGCTTCGGCATCACCGCGAACACGAACGGATAGACAATGATCGTGTACGGCAACGCAAAAAAGCCATACGCCCCCACCGAATACACCAGTGCGGGCACCGCGATCACTGTATAGGCGGTATAGAAGTCGCCCCCCACGAGGAACCACGAAATCACCGTGCCGAACTGACGGCCGCCCAGGCCCCACTCGTGCAATTGCGTCAGGTCGCCCCGCTTCCAGCGCGCGGCGAAAAAACCGATCACGGTGACGAGCGCAAAGAAGGCGATAAAGACGGTCATCGCGACCGGGTTCACAGGATTGACATCGCTCATTTGACACCTCGATACACGACGTAAATCAGTAACGAGGTCAACGGAACCCACAAGAACTGATACCAGTAGAAGAACGGAAAGCCAGCGAACGAGGGACGCGTGTCGTTATAGAACGGCAACCACAGTAACGCGATGTACGGGATCAGCAGGATAAGCCATAGCCATGAACGGCCGGTGGATTGAGAGGTCTCCACACACGTCTCCTAAGTCTGTTATTGAAACCGCGCGCCGTGGCTTGTGGCCGGGCACGCGGAAAACCGGTTACCTGATATTGGACGGCAAAACCGGCGCTTGCTTTTTGCACGGCGCCAGAGCGCGGCCGCCGATACAACCCCGGCGCATCGAACGCACGCCGAAAGGCGCGACACGCTGCGGGGATGTAGTATTCGCCTTCGTGAACGTCCTCACAAGCGCGCAACTACGTAAGCCGGCTACGTACTACTACGTAGCCGTTCGCCGGCCTTTCAACGATGAAACTCAAAGCAAAGATTGTCCTGCTGGCGATCGTGCCCTTTCTGGCGGCCATCGTCAGCATTGAAACCGGCGTACGCCGGGAAGCCACGGCACTCGCCGAAACGCAGCACGCGACCACCCAGGCGGCGTATATAGCCAGCAAGGAAATCGAACTCAAGCACTACGTCGAGCTTGCGACCACGGCGATCGCCCCGCTCTACAACGCCGGCCACGACAATGCGCGCGACGATGCGATGCTGCGTACCCGCGCGCTCGACATCCTCGGGAAAATGGATTTCGGCAAGGACGGCTACTTCTTCGTCTACGACATGCACGGCCGTTCGCTAATGCATCCGCGCGAGCCCGACCTCGTCGGACGCGACCTATGGGCGCTGCGCGATCCGCAGGGCACGCCGACGATCCAGCAGTTGCTCGCCGCGGCCTCGCGAGGCGGCGGTTACGTGCGTTACGTGTGGCATCGTCCGTCGACGGGCAAGCTCGCGTCGAAACTCGGCTACGTGGTGCCGCTCGAACGCTGGGGCTGGATGATCGGCACCGGCATCTATCTCGACGATATCGACGCGACGCTCGCGCACATCGATCAGCGCGCGGCGGCCAACATCGATCGCACAATGCAATGGATCGACGGCATCGCCGTGGCCGGACTCGCCGTGATCGCATTGTGTGCACTGGTGCTCAACGTCACCGAATATCGCAGCGCGGATGCCAAACTGAAGCGGCTCGCACAACAGGTGGTCGATTCGCAGGAAAACGAACGGGCGCGGTTGTCGCGTGAATTGCACGACGGCATCAGTCAGATGATGGTCTCCGTGAAGCTGTTGCTCGAATCGGCGCTGGCACGTCTGGAACGCAGCGACGTGCGTGTGCCGGCAGCGGAAGCCGCGCTATCGACCAGCGTCGCGCGCATCGGCGATACCTTGCGTGAAGTGCGCCGCATTTCTCACGCGCTGCGTCCATCAATGCTCGATGACCTCGGCGTAGCGGCCGCACTGGAGCAACTCACGCGCGAGTTGAGCGACGAGTCGGGTATCCAGATCGGTTTCACGCAGATCCCGCACACCCACGCCGTGTCTTTGCCGGAAGCGGTCAACACCGTGCTGTTCCGCATCGCCCAGGAAGCGCTGACGAATATCGTGCGGCACGCACACGCGTCCAGCGCAGCGCTTTCGCTGGAAGTATCGAACGACGCCGTTACGCTAACGATCTCCGACAATGGGCACGGTTTCGACGTGACGCACGCACTCGTCAGTCCACGCGCAGGCGTGGGCCTGCGCAATATGCGCGAGCGGCTGGACGCACTGGGCGGCAGGCTGTCGCTCAGTTCGCAAGCCGGCCATACGATCGTGACCGCGCGCGTGCCGGTCGTTGCGTCTGCGCTTCAATCGCCAGCCGTGCCGGAGATCTGACTATGAACGGCCTGTCGCTCGCTATCGCACGTTTGATTCTGGTCGACGATCACCCACTTGTGCGCGATGGTTTGCGCGCCCGGCTCGAAGCCGTGCGCAACATCGAAATCGTCGGCGAGGCGGGCAATGCGCAAGAAGCGCTCGCACTCGCGGCCAGCCACGAACCGCACCTGGTGTTGATGGACGTCGGGATGAGCGGGATGAACGGCATCGCGCTGGCCGGCATGTTTCATGAGCGCTTCCCGGCAATACGCGTGCTGATGCTGTCCATGCACGACAATCTCGAGTACGTGACCCAGGCGGTACGCGCGGGCGCCAGCGGCTATGTGCTGAAGGACTCGCCCGCCACCGAAATCATTCAGGCGATCAGCGCGGTGCTGGAAGGCAAGACGTTCTTCAGCGCGGGGCTGGGCGCGCGATTGATTCAGGCATCGGCGACTCAATCGCCCATTGAACGGCTCACGCCACGTGAACGCGATATTCTCGATGCGCTCGCGGAAGGCCTTTCAAGCAAGCAGATCGCTCAACGCAACGACCTGTCGGTGCGCACGGTAGAAACGCATCGGCTGAATCTGAAACGCAAGCTCGATATCGAAGGCCAGGCCGAGTTGATCAAGTTCGCCGTCGAGAACCGGCGTAAAAGCCAATGAGGTTCTGAGCCACCGCTGCATAATCTCAACTGTGTAGTCGAGAATCAAAACCGTCGATCCGTCTATCCCACGCTCAAAACGCCGGAGCCCAAGACGATGAAACGCCCGATCCAACTTTCTCTGTTCAGTCTGCTGCTCTGCCTGGCTGCAATTCACGCCCACGCCGCCGACGCGCAGCGCGCCAATCGTGGTCACGACCCGTTCTTTCAGATATCCCGAGCGATCAGCGAATGTCCGGTGCCGTTAGGCCCACTCGAGACCGTGCAGGAATGGCTCGACGACAGCCATTACCGGATCGAGCGCGGCAATAGCTGCTGGGTGGAAGGCCGTTGCCGCCTGTCGAATGCGTACCTCTACGATGCGGAAATCGCCGACGCCGTCCAACGGCGTCTCACCAACATCAACCACGCGACTCATTGGCGCGAACAGTCGACGCTGTGGCTCACACTGCAACGCCGCTTCATTTACGTGCAGGGCTGCGTCGCGCCGGGCTTCGACAAACAGACGTTCTTCGCGGAACTCGCAAAGACCGCGGACGTCGATCGCGTGATCGACGACACCACAACCAATCCGCACGCAGCGTCGCTCCCCTATAAGACGCTTGCGGATCCGGACAAACCCGTGATCGATCCGGGCAACTAGATACTATGTGGGAGGGGCTGTGTCAGGCGTATCCATTTGCGTGCTCCTTCGGAGAAAACGAGTGTGCAAGCCCCGTTTTACCCCAGTCGGGCTTTCTGTCGCTGCCCTCCCACATAGCATCTGGCAAGGCCGGTCGCGTGTACGTCCTGGTCCGGATTCGGTGTCTCCCGAACCCGACTCAAACGCCGATGAAATACGCCTTCACGTTCATCTCTTCGGGCGTGGTCTGGGCATCGACTATCCCGCTGAATTCGACCGGCGCGCGCGCGTCGTGGCACGTGCAGCAGAACCCGCGCGCGGTGCGACAGACATCTTCATACAGAGATGAGCGATCACACCTAGCTCGTCCGGTCCATCCGCTCCATCATGAGCAATGTTTCATCCGCGCCCAGCGCGCAGCGCATCGCGAGCGCCATCACGATCACGCTCCATATCGACACCAGCAGAATGTCCCAGCCAAAGCCGATCACGCCGCGTCCACCGCCGATGCCGCCGAGCCACGACAGCAGCCAGATTCCGCCGAACCAGGGCAGCAGCCACGAAATGTTCTTCCAGCCAAACGCAGCGGCGGGTTTGCGCATGACAAAGTGGTAATACAGGGCGTACAGCACGAACCCGATCGCGACCATCGAGAAGAGGAAGCTATTGGTCTTCAATCCCGTCCAGTAGATCACAAGGTTGCTGCAGATGAACGCGAGCGGTGCGATAACGGATGCGCCCGTCATGCGGAACGGCCGCTTGAGTTCGGGCAGATTGCGGCGCAGCACGAGTAGCGCGATCGGGCCCAGCCCATAGGTCAGCACAGTAATGGACGTGATGTAATTCACCATCTGCTGCCATGCGGGAAACGGCAGCAGGAAAATTGCGCCGACCACCCACATCACGAGCACCGACAGCCACGGCACCTTGTTGCCATTGAGCCTCGTGAGCCATCGCGGACCTGCATCCATTTCGCCGGCGGCGAACAGGATGCGCGAACCGCCGGTGACGTACATCAGCCCTGTACCGCCCGGTGAGATGTACGCATCGATGTAGAGCAACGTCGCCATCCAGCCGAGCCCGA
The DNA here is from genome assembly GCF_900107685.1 of Paraburkholderia sartisoli. Taxonomy (GTDB): domain Bacteria; phylum Pseudomonadota; class Gammaproteobacteria; order Burkholderiales; family Burkholderiaceae; genus Paraburkholderia; species Paraburkholderia sartisoli. The sequence goes on from NZ_FNRQ01000002.1 coordinate 514,207, forward strand.
GGGATGCCGCGAGGCCTGCGAACGGCCCCATCTCACCCTTGAAGCTCAGATTGGCCCAGCCATGCGCCAGGTCCGCCGGCGTCAGCGCCCAGATGAACGCGACCTGAAGCATGATGTAGATCGCAGCTGCGATCAGTACCGCACCGATGACCGCGAGCGGGATATTGCGGTGAGGATTCGCCGTTTCTCCGCCGAGGTCGATGGCCGTGCGAAAGCCGAGATAACTGAAGACGATCCCGGCCGCCGGGAGAGCCGTGAACATGCCTGACAGCTTGTAGGTATCAGGCGCCGCGCTCATCACCGACCAGTGCGTGCTTGCCATCATCAGCCCGGCGATGGTGAGCACCGGCACCAGAATCTTCCACCACGTAATAGTCGAATTGACGTTGAGCAGCCATCGAACCACCATCAGGTTCAGCAGCGCCATGACTCCGAGAAGCGCGGCGCACGCGACAAAGCCGGTCGTGGTCAGCAGGCCTTCGCTGCCAGGGCGGATGAAGTACGGCAGGTAGTTGTTCGCATAGGTCACGATCGCTTCGGTTTCGACCGCCGGCACCGGCACATACGCGAGGAAGAGCAACCAGCACCAGATGCGGCCGAGGCCCTCGCCATGACTCGCATGGCTCATATGCACCAGCGCGCCGCTACGCGGAAACAGCGCAGCCAGTTCCGCAAAACACAGCGCGATCAGCATGATGATGACCGCGCCGAGAACCCAGCTTCCGATGCTTAACGGACCTGCGATTTTCGCCGCGTGGTACGCGCCGAATAGCCAGCCCGAACCGATAATGCTCGTCGTGCTGGCCAGTAAAAGTCCTACGACTCCGGCATCGCGCCGTAATTTCCCCGATAACGTCAGGCTTGAGATAGTGCTCATTCTGGCCTCCCCGCTCCTTGATTCGCCGGCGTATGTTTTCTTTTTTTTCGCGGCTGCGACGGTCGCGCTCTTCACGTTGTTCGACGCGGAAGGGTCGCGACTTCATGCATGGTTGGACAGAACCCGATGCAAGAAAATCCCTGAAATAGTTAATGACGGGACATAGGCCGCCTTGCATCGTCTGCTATCCGGTCGGGTACCCGGCAACCTTCTTTTTGCGGCAGCCAGGCCGATATTGGAAATATGTCACTTTGTGACCTATCATGGTGTTTCGACCGTCAATTTTCCACATTCTTTCGTCGATGAAAGAATGTGGCTCCGGTATGTTCAAGCGAAACCCGACCGGCACGTGTTGCGGAAATCGAAGCGTGAAATACTGCCTGATAGCGTTTTTCACGGGCCTGTTCGCGTCAGTTGCGTGTACGTCCACAGGTGCGCACATGGAACGCAGCATCGACGTCGCGATGGCTAGCCCTGTGAATCTGGATTCGCCACATGGGCCGAACGACGTTGCGCCCGGGAAGGCTGATCTGGCGCGTATCACCTATACGCCCACACGATCGAAGCACGGATCGGCGATCTCCCCCGCCTTGCTAAATAATGAAAACTACAATGGCGATCGGCGCGCACGCTTACGCGGTGACAGGTTCGAATGGCAGTGGCGCGGAAATCAGAAATGATTGTTTAACGCGACCCACTACGTCGGTCCATTGCCGACGGTAACGCCACGCTTAATGCCACTAACGTACGTGGACGGGCGACGCCCCGCGCTCAAGGACGTGCGTACGGTCGAACTGTCAGGATACTCATTCGACGGGGTCACTCTCCCGCTCAAACTCCGTTCGCGCGATACATGTCCCTTTGGGTATCGCGGTTAGAAAAGCAGGTGCATCGTAAGGTCGTTGACATTTCGTACCTGCCCCGAACGCGTCGACGCAATGACACTCAAACACATATCGGCGCTCGAATAGATGGAGTGCGAAATGAGCGAGTATCAATGCGAAATCCCGAATGTCGATCGCCGCAAATGGCTGATCGCAACATCGATTGCTGGAGGTGCTGGAGCGGTTGCCACGCTGGTGCCATTTGTCGACTCGTTCGCCCCGTCGGCCATGACCAGAGCCGCTGGCGCACCTGTTATCGCGGACATCAGCAGGCTTCAGCCCGGCGACATGATGACCATCGCGTGGCGCGGCGTGCCAGTGTTTCTCGTCAACCGGACGGAGAAAATGCTCGCCGACGTCGTGACTGCGAGCCCGATGGTGGCCGACCCCACGACACAGCACCCGTTTTCCATGCCGCTGCCGGCGTACTGCGGGAACCTGTACCGGTCTCGCGAGGATCATCGGAACATTCTCGTCGTCGTGGGTGTCTGCACGCATCTCGGCTGCACACCGCGCCCCCGGTTTCAGGAAGGCCCCCAGGCTAACCTGCCAGACAACTGGCCGGGAGGCTTCCTGTGCCCTTGCCATGGCTCCACGTACGATCTCGCCGGGCGCGTATTCAAGGACAAACCGGCACCGCAAAACCTGGATGTGCCGCGCTATATGTTTGCGTCCCCAGAGAGCGTGCTGGTTGGACAGGATGAACACGGAGAAGCCTGAGCGATTGCTTTGAATTTATCACGTTATGATATAAAATTCAGGCAGGTCTTCTCATGACCCTGTCTGGAGCTGCAAGGGCCGATACCGGACCAGAAAAATAATGTGCGGAGCCTGCGCGCGCCAACGGGGAGGACACGCTCCAGATCCAGTAAACAGGACTCCGCCATGCTGAAGACCTCTACGCAAGGAGGTTCCATCATGCTGGTCACATTCCAATCCACGGCCACACCTGACGTCGTCATGCTCAGGAACCTCGCTCAATACCTCCTTGGCCTGATTGGCAAGCGCCTGGATGCGCGCGGGGTGATCGCGCACGACGAATTGCCTCATATGATTGCCCGTCTGGAAACGGCCATTTCCGGGGAGGCGCGCGCCGAAACCGCGCTCGAAACACTCCATACCGTCCGGGGTGAGCATCGCTACGACATGAATGAAGATCGTGGCGGGGTTGCACACCGTGCGTGGCCGCTGCTCGACATGATGCGTGAGGCCCAAAAACGGGATGCCGATATTATCTGGGGCCTATAGGGGACGCTAGCGAAGGCAGATTAACGATCGCGACACCCTCCTGTTTTTCGACGCGTGCTGCTTCATGTGGCAGTTCGCCTGTACACGTGCGGCACGCTGGATGATCTCCCGGGTTTTTCCCAGTATCAGCCTTAAGTTTCGTTTAAGTCCTTCACAATACAGTCGCTCGTGCCCCAACGAATGATCGACTCGTCGTCTGGTCGTATCTTCGAGGGGGTCTGCGTGTCTTGATGCGTATATCCGTAACAGAACGCAGTTGTGAGCGTTTCCGGCAACTGGATTTCTCGGGGTGGCCTGCCAGCCTGCATCCCCTGTAGCGTGGCTGGCTTTCAGGACCCGTGCATACAGCCGGGTCCATTTTTTATCCTGCGGCGCGTGTGCTCTCGCGATTGCCATATCGCCGTCAAACATCTTCAGACTGGATCTGAAGAAGCGGGAGGATGGACTGACCGCATGTATACTCGTCGGCTATTTTGCTGCCTTGAGGTTCCCCGCTTTCGGCGGGCATCCCACTCCATGAAGATTATCTCCGCGTTTTTTCTGCTCCTCGCCTTTAGCCTCGCCTGCCACTACGCGGACGCACAGCCGCAAGACAGTTCTCCGGATGACTACGCCTATCTCAGGCGCATGCACGTTCCTGGCGTAGTCGTGAATTGCGTGGCCGCGTTCGACCGCTGGGTGAGGACCACGCCGCGCTATGACCTGTTCGTCATTTCGGAACGCCATGCGCTGAAGGCCACCATCCTGAAGGGCAAGCGGATTTCCCGTGACACGGCTCCACTGCCGGTCGACACCGTGGTGAAGACATCCGCTTTTGCCAAGGTTCGCGGCAAGTATGTGTGGATGCCCGTCAAGGCGACGTGCAATTTGTGGCACGGGCACGTGATCGGCCTTTCCGCACAGCCCGTGAATATCCACTGACCGTCATTCGTCAGGAGGCATCCGGTTGAACGCCCAGCCGAACGCCTCGATTTCCAGCTTGTGTTTTGACGCGAGCCGCGCGAGACACTGTTCCCCTTTGACTGTCAGGTGTACTTCAACCTGACGCCCGTCTGCCCTGCTCGCGCGCCGCGAGACAAGCCCGTTCGCTTCGCAGCGCGACACCAGCGCAACGGTGCCGTGCGGCGCCGCCTGAAGCCGCTCCGCCAGTTCCCCGACCGTTGCCCAGTCTCGCCCCGCGAAACCGCGCACGTGCAACATCAACTGATACTGCAACGACGTGACGCCCTCGGTATGCGTCACCTCTTCGGAGAAGCGAAGAAATCGACGCAGCTGATAGCGAAAAAGCGACATCGCTTCGAGATCTTCCTTGGCCGGCACGTCCGCTGAAACTGCAGTTTTCCTGCGCGTCGTCATGCTGTTGGTTCCCTTGCTCGAAATCGACTGGTTGATCCACCATCATACTCACGATCCTCCAGCCTGCGCGAAGCGGCGCGTGCGCACAACGACAAACCGCCCTTTCGACGCGAGCCGGATCAGTTCAACGTGCCTGAACCGACGCTTCGTTCATGGTTTCCTTCTGCCTGATTCGTTGCCTGACCTGTTGCCCGCGCGGCGCCGAAGCGGCTTGCAAACTCCTCGAAGGCTTCGATCGGCAGCGGCTTGCAAAAGAGGAAGCCTTGATACGCATGGCAGCCGGCCATCGCAAGGAAATCCCTTTGCGCTTCGTTCTCGACGCCCTCGGCGATCACGCCCAGGTCGAAGCTTCGCGCGAGCGCGACGATGGTCCTCGCGATGTCGGCGTCGTTGGGGTCGTCCAGGATGTCGCGCACGAACGACCGGTCGATCTTCAGTTGATCGAGCGGCAGACGCTTCAGGTAAGAGAGCGACGAATAGCCGATGCCGAAGTCATCCAGCGAGAACGTCACGCCGTGCGCCCGAAGCGCCCTCATTTTTTCGATGATGTCCTCGACGTTCTCGACGAGCACGCTTTCGGTCAGCTCCAGCTTCAGCCTGTCCGCCCTCGCGCCGGTTTGACAGATGACCTTCAGCACGCTCTCCACGAAGTCGGGCTCCCGAAACTGGCGCGCGCTGACGTTCACCGCAATCGACAGATGCGCCATCGATGGACGCGTCGCCCACTGCGCGAGCTGGCTGCACGCGGACGCAAGAACCATCTGTCCAATCTCGAGGATCAGGCCGGTTTCTTCCGCGAGTGAAATGAATTCGCCCGGCGGGATCAGGCCGCGCACCGGATGCATCCATCGCACGAGCGCTTCGGCGCCGGTTATATGATCGCCGTCGACGACCTGCGCCTGGTAGTGCAGCACGAACCGGTTCTCCTCGATCGCGTTGCGCAGACCCACCTCCAGTTCCGCCCGCTCCAGCACGACGGTCTGCATCGCGGGGTCGAAGAAGCACATCGCGTTGCGACCGCGCTCCTTGGATTTGTACATCGCGAGATCGGCCTGCTTGAAAAGCTCGTCGGTGGAGGTTTGTTCTCCATCGAATACCGTCACGCCGATGCTCGCGGTGCTGCGGAACTGGACACCGCTCAACTGATAGGCGCTGCCCAGCACGGCAAGAATCCGCTCGCCCGCTGCCTCGGTCTGCGCAGTCGCCACCGCCTTGTCGAAACTCAGGTTCCCCAGCACGACAACGAACTCGTCGCCGCCGACCCGGGCGACCGTGTCGCCCTCGCTCACGCTGCTCGACAGGCGATAGGCCACCTGCCGCAGGAGCATGTCGCCCTTGTCATGGCCGAGCGTATCGTTGAGCGTCTTGAAGTGATCCAGATCGATGAACATCAGCGCGCCGCAGACCTTGTCCCGGTGACTGTTCGCCATCGACTGCCGCAGCCGCTCAAGCAGCAGCGCGCGGTTGGGCAGGCGCGTGAGCGTGTCGTAGAACGCGAGTTCGCGGATTTTCTCTTCCGACTTCTTGCGCTGCGTGATGTCGTGGTGCGTGCCGACGTAATGCGTCACCGCGCCGCCCTCGCCGGTCACCGCCGAGATCGTCAGCCACTTGGGATAGATCTCGCCGTTCTTCCGGCGGCCCCAGATCTCGCCCTGCCATCCGCCCACGCGACGAATGGTTTGCCACATCTCCTTGTAGAAAGCGGCATCGTGAAGGTCCGACTTGAGCAGTCGCGGCGTGCGCCCGACGACCTCCTCCGCGGCGTATCCGGTGCATTCGGTGAACGCCGAGTTCACGCGCAGTATCGTGCTCTCGACGTCGGTGACCATCATGGCTTCCTGCGAATCGAACGCCACGGCCGCGATGCGCAGCTCCGCCTCGATCTGCTTGCGCTCCGTGATGTCGCGGCCGCTCGTGCGAAAGCCGATGAAGCCGCCCCGTGCGTTGCTGATCGGCACCCACGAAATCGACAGCCACACGTGCGAGCCATCCTTGCGCACACAACGAAACTCGAGATCGTCGCCGCGATATCCCTGCAGGCCTTTCTGGAATTCCGGCGCCACGCGCGGGATGTCGTCCGGATGAATCAGCGTGCGGGAAAAGTCCGGCATCGCCATGCATTCCTCGACCGTATAACCCGTGTAGTGCTCGACTGACGGGTTGATCCAGCGCGGCTTGCCATCCGGTCCCCACCAGATCTCCAGATTCACGGTGCAGTCCGCGATCGCGCGGAATTTCTCTTCGCTTTCGCGCAGTTCCTGCGTCATGTTCGACGCCAGACGCATCGCGCGGCCGCGTCCCGTCATCATGAGCCAGGTGAGGAGCGTCAACAGCAGGCTTAGCCCCGTGCCGGCGCAGGCGATCAACACTTCGGCGTTACGCCCGAGGCGGGAACGGAATCCATCCAACGCGCTGATCGAGAGCGTCCAGTCGTGTCCGTTGACGACCAGATATTCATGGGTGGAAATCAGTGGCGTCGTGTGCCGGTTGCCCGGATTCGGCGTTCGATAGAGCAGCGCCGCCTCCGACGGTTCCACGCCGTCGTAGATCGCGAACGCGAGCCCGTCGGGCTGTTCGCCGTAGAGACTGGCGATCACGTCGTGCATGCGAAACGACGCGTAGACCCAGCCGGTAATGTGCTTGCGACGCTGCGCGACGTCGTCCTGCGGCTCGCCGGGTGCGTAGACCGGCAGGTACATGATGAAACCCGGCCTGAGATCGGAATCCAGATCGGCCGACAGACTCACCTTGCCCGAGAGCGTCGCCATGCCGGAATCGCGCGACTTTTCGAGCGCGCGCCGGCGCACCGGATTGTCCCAGGCGTCAAAGCCGGGTGAGCTGCGCACGACACCCACATAGGGCTCGCGCTGAATGACCGGCGCGTAGTCGTCGCGACGTCCCGGAGGCTGAATCGCGTAGCCGGTGACGCCCTCCTCGCGCATTTGCGCGACGTGCGCGTCCTTGCGCGCCGCCGGCACCCATTCGACGACGCCCACGGCATGAACCCCGGTAAAGTTCACGTCGAGATTGAGCGCGTTGACATAGCGGCGGAACTGCGCACGATCGATCGTGCCGCTCGTGGCGAACAGGCTTTGCACGCCGCGCAGCATGAGTTCATACGTCGCCATCCGCTGTTCGACACGGCTGACCGCATCGCCCACCGAATATTCGAACTGGGTGCGCAGTTCGTTGCGGGTGGCTTGCCGCTCGTGATTCCAGACGATCCACGTCAGGCACAGCGACGTCGACAGGACGAGCAGCGGCAACAGGACGGAACGCGCCCTGCTCATGGTGTGGCCTGAAAGTTGACCATGGAATTGGCGAGGTCCGGCTTGAAGTACTTGTCGAAGATGCGGCGCACCGTGCCGTCGGCGCGCATCTCGTCCACGAGCGCGCGCCATTTCTCCCGTTCCGCGGGCGACAGCGCCTTGTTCGACATGATCAGACCGTGCGGCACCGACGGATCGTTGAATTCGACGATCGTCGTCACGTCGCGAATCTTTTTCTCGTCGATCACAGGGTAATCGAAGGGCTCGATAATCATGCCCTGAATGTGGCGCAGGATGAGCGCCTTATACAACGGCTCCAGCCCGCCCGCCAGGCTGACACGGTTCTCCGACGCGAGCTTGTCGACCAGCGCGTTCGCCGAGGCGCTATAGCGGAAACTGCGGATCACGCCGAGCTGCGCGTGCGGGTCGTTCTCGAAGTCCGCGACGTTGTGAATGCCGGCGTCGTTGCGGACCAGCAAATAGTATTTGTTGCTGAAGTACCACGCGAATGACGCGTAACCCCTGCGCTCGTCGTTGGCGATGCCCGAGAGACTGAAGTCGAGCGCGCCGGATTCGATCAGCTTCCAGATCCGCGCGCGCGACATCAGGCTGACCTTGATCTGGCAACCGCTCCGGCGGATCAGTTCTTCCGCGAAATCCTTGTCGATGCCGCTATCCGTATCGAGCGAATAAAGCAGGCCATGGTCGTGCAAACCGAGTGTGAAGGGACGGGAGCAATCCGGTCCAGCCGCAAAGGCACTGCCTGCCCAACATACCGCCAGTAGCACACCGCCCAGCCAGTTTCGAATCACAGCGCCTCCGCAGCGGAACGTAGCATCCGTTGAATTATTGTCCGCAACCCGACCCGACGGGGCTTCCCGCCGGCCATGCCTGACAGATTCCAGCCTCTTCAGGTTTTGTGTGCCCGTCCCGCCTCCGGCGGTGAACACCCTGGAATCAGGTAGACAAAACCTCCATACGCATTATCGGCAATAGTTCAAGGTTCCTGAGCGACGCGCATGACTTTTTTGACGGGACGTGCAGAACCCGTCTATGCGGACAGCAAGACGACAGAAACTCCGCAGGCCGCATGTCAACGGGCGATGGCCGGGGTTCCGCCGTGGTACGGAGCGCACCGCCCAGGCTCGCGAAAGCGCCTTCCCGGAATGCCGGAACGTTACGCTTCGGACAGAATCTGCTGGATAGCCTGCTCGAAGGTTTCCACGGGTTGCCCTCCGGACACCAGATAGCGCTGGTTGAAGATGATCGCCGGCACCGAGTGGATGCCCATTGCCTGATATTTCTGTTCTTCGGCACGAACGTCGTCGGCGTAGCGTCCGCTTTGCAGCACGTCGCGGGCCTCCCCGGCGTCGAGCCCCACGGACCGGGCTGCTTCGACCAGGACTTCGTGGTCGCCCGGGTCCTTGCCCTCGGCATGGTAGGCCCGCAGCAGCGCCATTTTGAGCGGCAACTGCCGGCCTTCGATACCGGCCCAATGCATCAGGCGGTGCGCATCGAAGGTGTTATAGGCACGCGTACGCGGTCCGAACGCAAAGCCCACGCTCTCGCCCCGCTCGCGGATCATCGCTTGCGTTTCGGCGATCTGTTCCGGTGTGCGTCCATATTTCTTGCCGAGATAGTCGACGATGGCCTCGCCCCCTGGCCCCATCTCCGGATTCAGTTCGAAGGGATGCACGACGATCCGGGCGTCGACCGCATCGCCCAGGCGCGACAACGCAAGCTGAAGCGAAGACAGGCCGATCGCACACCACGGGCATGCGATATCGGAGACAAAATCGATTGTCAGTTGTTGTGCCATTGCGTTCCTCAACTATCCACTTTGGACATGACGGCCGTAGCCGGGTTATACCGGTAGCCCTTCTGGGCGAGTTGCTGAACCATCGTCGCGCCGATCAGTTTCTGCTGTGTGTCCCGGGACACCAGTTCGTGATCCGGCTTGACCCGCTCAAGCTCGGATGAGAGGCGCCGCAACAGCGCGACTTCTCCCGTGCTGCGCGCGTCGATGAACAGTATCTTCTCACCTGCCTGGCTGAGTCTTTGTTTCAGTTCCTTTGCATGCGCCACCCACTGTTCGGCATTGGCGCGAAGCTCGTTGAAGGCTTTTTCATGGGCCTGGGCCTGCGCCGACATCTGACGCTGCAATGCGTCGACGTCTTCCGTACCTGTGGATTCACCTGCGTGCATGGCAAGCTGCCGTGCGCGTTGACTTTCTATCGAGTCGGCTGCCTCGTGCGCGGCGAGACGCTGCTCCAGTTGCACGACGTGCTTTTCGGCGGCATCCGCGCGGTCCTTCGCGGCAGACGCTTCCTGCGAAACGCGTGCGAGTTCGGCGCTCGCGGCCGTCTTCGCCGCAGTCATGGCGCTTTCGCGTTCGCGGGCCTCTCCGAGTTCCCGGGTGACGCGCTGCAGTTCGGCGAGCTGGGCCAACGCCTCTTCCTTGCGCGCCGCGCCTGCCTTGCGCTCCGCCACAAATGCCGTACGGGCCTGATCCCGTTGAGCCTCCATCGCGGCAAGCCGTGCAACGCCCTCGTCCACCTCTGCTTTCGCGGCTTCAGCGCGCACTGAAGCCGCGCTTGCCTCCTGCGACCAGCGCGTCACTTCTTGCGACTTCGCCTGGCACGCGTCGCTCAACGTTGCGATCTCTTGCCGCGCTTCGTCTAGCTGCTGGGTCATCTTCGAAATCTCGTCGCTCTTGGTTGAGACAACCGTCGTCAACGCTTCATGCGCCTTGTGTGCTTCCTCAAGCGACGTCCTCGTCGCGTTCAGCGCAGCCGCTTCTTCCGACGCACGCTGCACGAGTGCCGCGATGCGTGTTTCGGCGGCTTCAGCGCGCGATGAGGCCGCACTCGCCTCTTGCGACTTCGCCTCGCAGGCGTCGTTTAGCTTTGCGATCTCCTGCTGCGCGTGATCAAGCTGACCGGTGACCTGCGCTATCTCGTCGCTCCTGCTTGAGACAACAGCGGCTAACGCTTCACGTTCCTTAAGCGCCGCTTCAAGCGATGCCGTGGTGGCGTCGAGTTTCGCCGCTTCCTCCGACGCACGCTGCACGAGTGCCTCGATGCGTGTTTCGGCGTCTACTACACGCGATGAAGCCGCACCTGCCTCCTGCGACCAGCGGGTTGCTTCTTCGGTTTTCGCCTGACACGCATCGCTTAAGGTCGCGATCTCCTGCCGCGCCGCGTCAAGCTGCTGATTGACCTGCGCGATTTCGTCGCCCCTGCTTGAGACGACCGCGGTCAACTGTTCGTGCGCCTGATGCGCCTCTTCAAGCGCCGATCTAGTGGCTTCCAGTTTCGCCGCTTCTTCCGAAGCGCGCTGCACGAGCTCCTCGATGCGCGTTTCGGCGGCTACTACGCGCGATGAAGCCGCGCCTGCCTCTTGCGACCAGCGGATTGCTTCTTCGGTTTTCGCCTGGCACGCGTCGCCCAGCTTTGCGATCTCTTGCCGCGCTTCGTCGCGCTCCTGCGTGATCCGCGTGATCTCTTCGCTCTTGCTTGAGACGACCTCCGTCAACGATTCATGTGCCTTGTGTGCTTCCTCAAGCGACGTCTTCGTCGCTTCCAGCACAACAGCCTCTTCCGATGCACGTTGTACGAGTGCCTCGATACGTGTTTCAGCGGCTTCGGCACGCGATGAAGCCGCGCCTGCCTCTTGCGACCAGCGGGTTGCTTCTTCGGTTTTCGCCTGGCACGCGTCGCCCAGCTTTGCGATCTCTTGCCGCGCTTCGTCGCGTTCCTGCGTGATCCGCGTGATCTCTTCGTTCCTGCTCGAGACTGTCGCGGCCAGTTCTTCACGCACCTTGCGCGCGGCCTCGACTTCTTCCAGTACCTTCTGAAACTCGGTAAGCGCCTCGTCCCGTTCTACCTGAGCGGCGGCGACATGCTCGTTCATCTCCGCCACGCGCTGACTGAAAACCTTCTCCGCTGCTTCGTGCGACGCCGTCCAGATGCGGCCTGCGGCGCTCATCATTGTTTCGACAAGGCCCTCGGGCAATCCTGCCTCGGCCGGAGGTTTCTGCGTCACGGGCTGTCGCGCTTCGCGCCAGCGCTGCAAGGCCGCTACGATCGCAACAAGCGAGCCGCCACGAACCTCCGACCAGATTGTGACCGGGGAAACTCTTCTGCCTTCTTCGACCATGCGATCTGCAATTGCAGCGACCTGTTCATCGGTGATCGTGTCTGCGTCCGTGGACATAAGCGCCTCAATAATCAAGGTGACCGGGCCAAACCGGGCCAGAGTAGATTTTTCTATACGTTACTACGTCCAGCGAAATTCAATTGAAAGAATAATGAAGGGTTTGTCATCCGGGCAAACCCTGCTGGACCTGCTCATGCAGGCAGGCAGCGCGCGCTCAAACACATGCGACGGGTCCGTTCCCTTGCGCAGGGTAACCGGCAAAATCAACGGTATGCGAGGTTCAGATGCACCTCTTCGCATAGACGTCGCTCGGACCGGATGCCAAAGCAGTCACCCACGATCAACATGTGGATCATGAGCTCTGGGGCAATTAATGGACGACCCATCGGGCTGTAGAACGGTGCGAGGTGCTGACGCAGATCTCGCAGGCCAAGGAAGCGATCGATACCTCTCAACAGGTGCGTTTACGGGACGTGGTTGCTGAGATTGAACGAGTAGAAGAGCTTGTCCTGTCCGCAATCCAGTCGACCCGTCATGACGATTCACTCCCGTCGTTTGATGTCTTCCAGGATACTCAACATTCTGCATCGACAACGACTTTTTCAATAGCCTCAGCCGATCTGCGCCATCGGATCAACACGTCGCGCGATCAGAAACCGCCATGGAAACTGAATACAGTCTTGCCGTGCTACGGAAAAAGAATCGCGGCGTAATCACGCGCACCGTGCAGGACGTGAAGAATGTCGATGCGCTCAGGCTCGCCGACGACGCGGTAGAAAATCTGGTAACGGCCATGGGCCCGGTGCCGCACGCCTCGATCTTCGTAGCGCGGCACAAGCGGGAAAGCGAAGGGTATGTCTGTGAGGCTCAGGCATTTGTCGCGCAGTTCACGCACGAAGCTCACGGCGCGGCGTGGATTATCCCGGGCTATGTAATCGCCGATGGCTTCCATCTCGGCCCTTGCGGCAGGCAAGATGCGAACGATCATGCCTTGCGGTCCACCATTGCCTGATACCTGGCTTCGAGCTGGTCGAACACTTCCTCGGCTGGCGCCCCCCGGCCGGCATCGGAATCGGCGATGCTGCGCTCTATCACGGCATCCAGCGCGACAAGCTGCGTCTCGCGGTCCTGAATCAGTCGCACGCCTTCGCGTAAGACTTCGCTTTTCGAGCCATAGCGGCCCGTTTCCACCAGCTTCGTGACGTACCCCTCGAGTTGCTGCCCCAAGTCTGCGCTAATCATGGCTGAGTCCTCCAGGTGACCAGGCCAATTCTATATCGCTTATCAACTATTATCAAATGGATGCGCGATGCGCCCAGTCTTAATTCGACTATCGATCTCGTCGGGCTCTACCGCAAACAAAAAAGATCGCGCCTGCGAGCCCTTACGATCGTATGCAGCATCGACTTCGGGCCCGCCAATGGGTGTCAATGATTCGGCTGATGCTGGCGAAGGTCGCTTACTGACCAAAGGAGCCCAATATCCCAACGAGATATGAGCCCTGATCAAGCTTGCCTGGGCGTCTAACCGAAGACCCGCAAACGTCAGCTCATAACGCATCCGCCGTCAGCAACGGCTTCAGTTTCGCCGAGCAATCCGCCAACACCGCTGGATCGATGCGTGCGCGGCGGCCGATCAGTTCCTGTGCGACGCGCACGTCGCGGGCGACCTCGCTCACCAGGCCGACACCGCTTGTGCCGACCAGCACGCCTTCGCGATCGAGCGCGAAGAACATCCGCGAAGCCGATCCAGTATCCCGTACCACACTCGTCGTGCCGAACGCCGGCATGCCGGCGATCTGAATCGTCATGTCGTACTGGTTCGACCAGAACCAGGGGACCGCCGAATAGGTCTCGCCGTAATCGAGCATGTTGCGCGCCACGATCCGCGCGTGATCTTCCGCGTTCTTCCAGCACTCGAGCCGGATACGGCGGCGGAACAGCCGGTGCGGGAACGAGCACACATCGCCGGCGGCGAAAATCCAGGGATCGTTGGTGCGCAGCGTGTCGTCGACCGCGATGCCGTCCGCGACATCGATGCCTGCCGCTTCCGCGAGCGCGGTGCGTGGCGTCACGCCGACACCCACGATCACCGCATCGCATTCCAGCGTGGTGCCATCGGAGAGCTTGAGGCCCGTCACACGCGTGTCGCCAAGAATGCGCTCGACCTGTGTCGCGAAGCGAACATCCACCCCCATCTGACGATGCCGCTCGACCAGATAACCGGCGACGACTTCCGGCACGGCTCGCATCAACGCACGCGCCGCCGCTTCGATGACGACCACTTCGCAGCCACGCGCGATCGCGGTCGCCGCGACTTCGAGTCCGATAAAACCAGCGCCAATCACCGCGATGCGCCGCCCCGGCGACAGTTCGCCGACAATCGACAACGCATCGGGCACGGCGCGCAACAGATGCACCCCGGCGAGCGCGGCGCCTGGCACGGCGAGCCGGCGCGGCTCGGCACCCGTCGCGATCAGCAGCCGGCGGTACGACACCGTGCGCCCATCGCCGAGCATCACCCTGCGCTCCGCGCGATCGATCCCGCTTACCGGCGCATCGACGCGCAGATCGATGCGGTTGTCGCGATAGAACGCCTCATCAAAAAGCGCGCACTGTTCGACGGTCCTTTGCCCGAGCAGCACGGCCTTGGAGAGCGGCGGCCGGTCATACGGCGCGCGTCCCTCGTTGCCGAGGAGCGTGATCTCGCCGTCCCAGCCGTTGTCGCGCAACGCATGAGCGGTACGCGCCCCGCACTGCCCCGCGCCCACGATCACCATCGCGGCATGTTCAGCTGTTTTCATGCGGCATCCTTTGCGGCCGTGGCAGGCACGCCGATCAGTACGTTGTGGCCTTCGACGCGCACCGGCCAGGTCTTCAGTTTCACGCAGACGGGCGGGCTCATCGGCCTGCCGCTGACGATGTCGAAACGGCCCTGATGAAGCGGACATTCGATCTCGCCGTCCACCACAAAGCCGTCCGCAAGATGCGCCTGTTCGTGCGTACACCAGCCGTCCGATGCATGAAAGCCATCCACCAGCCGGTACACCGCGTAGCTCGCGCCTTCATGATCGAAACGCAGCACGTCTTCTTCGTCGATGTCGTCGGTGGTACACGCGACGACCCACTTCGTGTTGTCGATATCGATTGTCAGAATGCCTCCCATGGATGCAAGAAGTGATGGATCTACAGAGATGTGAAAGCCGAAGCAGTCTCTTTCAGGTACCCGGCTGTGCAGCGAAAGCCTGTCCGCCCGGAGATGGATCGGGCAGCGTGCGCGCGATCACGTGGGCCGGATCGCGCCGTTGCTTCCACAATGCCGGCACCATCTCGCGATAGGTTGCGTAAAGGCCCGGATACGCGGGCGGCAACTGGTCCTTGATGGCGTCGTGCAGACGCGGCAGCGCATGGAACGGCACCATCGGCAGCAAGTGGTGCTCGAGGTGGTAGTTCATGTTCAGGTACAGGAAGCGAAACACCGGATTGATGTGGACGGTGCGTGTATTGAGCCGGTGATCCTTCACGTTGACGCCGAGCCCGGCGTGCTGCGTGAGACCCAGCAACTGGTGCAGCCAGCCGCCGTAGAAACGCGGCGTCCAGACGAACATCAGCGGCAGGAAGCTACGGAACACGATGGCGAGAACGATTGTCGCGACGATCACCGCGAGATAGATCCGCGACGACAAAATCATCTTCGGCTTCTCGCTGGCTGGCAGGAACGCTTCGGTCGCGGCGTCGATGCGGCCGAACGCGTGGCGAATGGTCTTGCGAATCTCGGCAGTGCCGCCGACGAGCGCAAAGAAATCGAGGAGAACCGGCAGCACCTTTGTCGGGCGCACCACCTGGATCTCCGGATCGCGGCTGATGAAGTAGGTGTGCGTATGATGCCGCGCGTGGCTCCAGCGCCACCAGTACGCCTCGCGGATCGTCATGAACGACGACAGGTGGTAGAACGCATCGTTGAGCCAACGCGTCCTGAACGGCGTGCCGTGCGCGAGCTCATGCCAGCGCGCGTCGCTCGACGAGTAGATCGTGCCATACACGAAGAACGCCGGCACGGCCCACCAGCTGCCCCAGCTGAACCCCGCGACAACACCCGATGCGATCAGCAGCGCAAGCCACAACCCGAAATTGCGCAAAGCCGGCGCGTCGCTGCGCTTCATCAGTTCCTTGAGGACAGCGCGCGGAATGCGCGGCTGATACCACTGCTCGCTGATGCGATCGTCGAACGTCTCATCTGTCAGGCCGGGTTTCGTGTCGCCGGGTAGGGGCGTCGATGACATGCTTGTCTCCTGTCGATCAGAGTTAGCGCTTTAGCGCTTACTCCGGTCCCATGCAAGAAGTTGCGGTCGATCAGAGTTAGCGCTTTAGCTGTCGACCAGAGTTCGCGCTTTAGCGCGTTACTCCGGTCCCATGCAAAGCTCTTACTCCGGTCCCATGCAAGTTATTGCGGTCTGTCTGCTGGCTGCGTGGGGCCGCCGTGTTTATGAACCAGCGGCACACGCCGCCCGGCTGGAATAAACACTACTTGATCGACAACCGGCGATCACGACGAAATTTGATGTCTTTCCATCAAGACCCTGCCTGGGGATTGCGGGCAACGCGTGTCGACTTCAGGGCGACCCGTTGCCTCTACTGTTCACCGTGCCTTGTCGGGAAAATCGATGGTCACCGCACTTCTTCAACACTGCTTTTCGACGTTACGCCTGGCTTGCCTGACTCTATCCGGGGTCGTTGGAGATCACACCCCGCAGCACACCAAAGCCGCGGGCGCACCTGCTCATATCCAGGTGAAGAATCCGAGCGGAAGATGGGTACGTGCCACGGAAACAATGAATGCGAAAACAACAATCGCTCCCAGCCAGCTTGCGACGCAGATAACCCGATTGCTACCGTGCTTTAGCGCGACACTGCCGAGCACCACATAAACAAGCAGCGCACCGAGTTTCGTGAGCAGCCAGCTCGCATTTGCCGCGAAGCCAATCATCATCGCAAGCCGCACCGCGCTCACAAGCAGTAACGTATCGACGACGTGCGGAATCACTCGCACAAAGCGCGTTTGCAGCAGGCGAGAGTTGAAGGCCCGCAGTATGCCTCGCGTGACGAAGCCACCCAGGCTGAGGGCTACGCAAGTAATATGGATCGAGCGGATGACAAGGAATGAATTCATGATTCAGCGTCCATGAAAAGACAGAAAGCGGCGGTGCCGCTGAAATTCCGCCCCACGTCTGGCTGTTGCCGTGTCTCTCTGCGTCTTGCCACACGTCATGAGATGTCGGCGCGTCAATCCGCCCTTTAGCGATGCGCAACAGTGCAAAATGTTGCTTACCGCTCGCGTCTATTCTGAGCCGCTGGCTTGCGCGGCGCGTCGTTCGCGGGCATTGGCGTGAACCGCACGGGCGACGACGCCTGCAGCAAGCGCGAAAGCGTCTGGCGCTTTTCGATCAGGTCCGCGATCGTCCAGTGATCGAGTACATCGAGGTATGCCTTGAGTGCCGCAGTCAGCGCACCGCGCAAGCCACATGCGGCCGTGATGACGCATTGATTGTGTCCGGTATCGAAGCACTCGACCATGTGAAAATCCGGCTCCATGCTTCTAACCACATCGCCGACAACAATTTTCGACGCGGTGCGGCCAAGGCGCATGCCACCTCGCCGTCCACGGACCGTCGCCAGATAACCGGCTTTGCCGAGTGCATGAACGATCTTCACGAGGTGATTGCGCGGTATGTCGAACGCGTCTGAAATCTCCTGGATCGTCACCAGTCGATCGTCCCGCAGCGCGACATACATTAGCGTGCGAAGGCTATAGTCAGTGTAATCCGTCAGCTTCATCGAAGTTCCCCGCGTCAACCTGAAACACCGCCCGTCCTGGGACGACATCTGCCTGGGCCATAAATTGCACGAATATCTGATATTTTCATGACATGAAAACTGCCGGATCGCGCCTGTTTTATGGAAACTATCGCCATAACATATATTACAGCCATATTGTATTTTCCGTGACCGCCTTATTCTGACGGTGTCGAAAGCCTGGCTGTCAGACGACCGCTGAACCGTAGGGAGCATTCACCCCTTCCTGGCCATTCGCTTGAGCGCCCATTTGTATCGCTCAACCAGCGCTTCGGCAGCGGCAATTGCCTGATCCCGCCAGCGATTCTCGGCGGCTTCGATCAAGACATCTTCACGTGCCAATACTTCAGGCATCCAATATGCCCGAACGGCGCCAACCGGCAAATAGCAGGTCTCCCGGTCAATCGCGCTAAACAGTTGAAACTCTGGCTCGCTTTCAACCCGGGTCCAGATTGCCAGCAGACAAATCGCCCGCGCGGTCTCGACGATTCCAAGCCGACCTTCAAGCAAATCCTTCGCTCTTGCATGAATCTTCCGGCAATGCTTCCGCCAAAGTGCCTCGTTCCGTATTCCTTCGGGGATTTTCATTTCCTTGTCCATCGCTGCCCTGTCGCTCCATCGAAACGTCTTGTCAAACGCACGACGATTTTATCGGCATGTACTGAGTGATCGATACGGGTTGGTCCGTTTATGATGTCAAGATTCGTCAAGCATGGCAGGCGACTCTCTCCACTTGATTGCTCTTGAGGACCGACTGCGGTCGATACGTTCGGGTTGATCTACCGCCCGCGCTGGAAATTGCGCAAATACTCATCCTGATGTCCTCCGGATTCACGCGCCAGCGCTTATAGTGGAATCGTGGTCGCCCCCGGGCGGCCTTCCACTTCGGTACACGTGTCTTTGACGGGGGCTATCGGATGACTACCTCTTCTGACTATGCAGGCGGTTCGCAGGACAGCACGCCGGAGTCGTTGCTGACGCTCGTCGAATTTCTCGAGCTCTCGCTCGACAAGGGCGCGCGCGTCGTGATGATGCGTCACGGTGCGGACGTCTGTTCAGTTTATGTCGGTGACCCGGCAAGCGAAGATGCCGGCCTGACTGATCATGGAACCATCGCGGCAGCAGTGGCCGACGAGATACTCGAGCGCACCCAGGCAGGGGTAAACCGGATAGCAATAGGCAACCAGACGTACCGGTTTATTCGAAGCTTCACGCACATCGGCAATGTCGGCGCAGTGGTGTTTGCTCCGACGTGATGGCTGAGATAACAGACCTCGCCTTCCAGCCCCTGCGAACCCGAAAGCGCACGGGGGTCGCTCTGGCAATCCGCTCATTGATGACCACCCGCATTCCTTCACATAAGCGACACACTGTTGCCGCGCCGCAAAGACACGCGCCCCGCCGAATCATCCGACGAAACGGGTGGTAACACCCCCACTTGACGGTACCCCATCCAGATGAAACGATTGCCGCCAGGAACCCGACCGTCGATGAAATACAAACACCGGGGCTGAGCGACCCGCACAAGACCACGACTCGCTAAAGCATTCCCGGCATCGTCGCGCTTTGCCTCGAAAGCGATGGTCTCGCCAACCTGAGCTTCGCCCAGATCGCACGAGAAGCGGGTGTCGGCGAAAGCACCGTTTTTCGCTACTTCCCGAGCGGGGAAGCGCTTCTCAAAGCCTGCCCGCAAGACGTAACTCAGGAACCCCGTTTCCAATGTAAATCTCCGGCTGAGGTCTCTCATGCTCTTTCACGCTTCCATCCCTGCCTGTCACCCCGAAAACGTCGCGCGTGTCATCGCCGAATTGTGGGGCGGATTTCATGCACCGTTCCCCTCGTTCCCCGATTCGTGGATGGCGATCGCAGGCGACGACCGCGGCTCGATCATCGAGACCTATCCGGCTGACCGTGTCATTTGCCCCGGTGATGCGCAGGAATCCTGCGTTGCAGGTACAGGCGCATCGGCGCAATACAGCGCGTTTCACATCGCCATCGCGAGTACGCTGACACCCGACGAGGTACTCGCAATTGGAAAGCGCGAAGGCTGGCGCGCGGTGCGGTGTACGCGTGGCGACTTCTTCGACGTCATCGAACTGTGGATCGAAGAGACAACCATGATCGAAGTGCTGACGGACGAAATGCAGAAGCAGTATCTTGCGTTCGCCACACCAGAAAACTTCCGCGCCTTTGCGGCAACCGCGGCCGCGCAGGCCTGAAGCGATCATCAGACAGGGCTACCCCGGCTACCCATCGATCTCGATCTCTGCCTCGCATTCGACGGGCACGTTGAACGGAAGCGCCACGCCAATGGCCGAACGCGCGTGTGTGCCGATGTCCGGCCCGAAGAGTTCAACGATGAGATCCGAGAAGCCGTTCGCGACCTTGGGCATCTGATCGAAGCCCGGCGCGACGTTGATCATCGCAAGGACACGAAGCCAGGCCGTAATGCGGTCCAGGTCTCCAAGCACCCGACGAAGGCTGGCCAGCTGCGCAAGCGCAACAAGACGCGCCGCCGCATAGCCTTCGTCCAGAGATATTTCGGCGCCCACCTTGCCGAACGGCTGGGCGATGGTTCCGTCCGGATTCAGGCCTACGTGTCCGGAGACAAACACCCGCGTGCCGCTTACGCGCACCCACGCAAACGGCAGCGACATGCGCATGTTCTCCGGCATCTGGAGTGCCTGCGGCAACGCAAGTCCCATTTGCGCGAGCTTTGCTTCGATCCTTGCCATGTCTGTCTCCTTGATCAGGCGAACGACCATCGCGTTACCTGTTACCCGATACTAAACCCGTTAGATCGCCGCAATCAGACTGCCAGCGCGAGCAGCGCGACTATGTACTCACGACGAAACTTGTCGGACTGGGTCCTGGCTATCTCGCGACGTCGGGCATCATCGACATCGTGCAAAGCATGCTCGACCGCCTTGCGCAGGCTCATGTTGATCGACTCAATCGCGCTCTGGTAACTGGCTTGTTCTGTCGACCATGCGCGTTCCCGCTGCGACGCACCTACCGCATCGCATTCCTGCGCCCCTCCGCATTGGTTGCGACGGTAATCTCTTCCAGATTCTGCGGATACGGATAGTGCATGCCAAGCAGTTGACGCATCACCGGACTGGCTCGCCTGACGAACGCTTCGCCTGCCATCGCCCTGAGATCTTCCATCGGCTTGACGAATTTCGGCAGGTATTGAATCAGCACCGCACTACGATCCTGCGCGCTGCGATTGGGCATCGCACAGTGCCACGTCGCGCCAAAGAACACGATGGCGTCGCCCGGCTCCGCTTCCATGCGCTCGCAGCGCTCGAAGAACCCGTCGGCTTCGGCCGGATAGCGCAGTTCGTGCTGCGTGTGCGGCACGAACGCGGTCGCGCCTGTTTGCGCCGTGAACGGATCGAGCGGAATCGTCACCTGGGCGTTAAGCGGAAACGACGTGTTGATCGCGAGCGGAAACGAATCCGGCGCGTGGAAATCCCAGTACGGGTAGTCGATATGCGGTTCCTGGCCAGGGCCATCCGGCAGGATGCGATTCGCCGCGATCGAACCCATGATGAAATCTGAACCCAGAAAACGCCGCATTGCATCGACGATCAGCGGCTGCTCCGACATCTGCGAAAACACGTCGCCCTTGGCGAGCAGGTTCCAGACGCGTCGTTGCAGATGCAGGCGCTGCTCCTCGGCCGCCTGCCCCTGAAAATGCGTGACGGTCTGCGCATGGTCTTCAGAATGCGCCATCACCACGCGCCGCGCTTCGGCAATCTGCGCCTCGCTAAAGAGCCCGCGAATGCGGATCGCGCCCGGGCCATGCGTCAACGCTTCAACAATCCCATCCGCTGTGGCAGCACTGCTATCGACACTGTTCACGACCGCCTCCTTCTCCATGCACAGCGCTCGCGGCTGCGTCATGAACAAGCATAAGAGACGAGATGGTCAAGTTGCAAGAATAATTGCACATTATATTTTCATGGAATTTATTTTCCATTTCGAAAGCGTTGTCTGGCGCGGCGGGGCTTCCTTTTTGATGGCAAGCCATCATTTTTCGGCGTGAAGGTCTGGCCGGCTTCAACTATCGTTATCGCTATCCCGGCCAGCGTCCCTGTTGCCTCGCGCCATCGGTGCCGCCGGCAGTCAGTCGCCAGGCGGAAGGTTTTCACGCAGCAGCACGGTCACCGGAATCTGCTGAGGAAACGCGACACCCGGATCACGGTGATAGTGCCGCAGGACGATTTCGATCGAGCGCATCGCTTCGCCTGCGGGATTCTGGTCGAGCACGGCGTCGAGCGTGCCTTCGATCAGCAGGCGCCGTGACGCTTCATTCAGCTCGTGGCCGATGAACACCGTCGAGCGGACGCGATCCAGCGAGAGGAGCGCCGCGCCGACGCCCTCGTCGCCGACGGAAATGTTGTAGATCCCGCGCAGGTCGGGATAACGCCGGAAAGCGTCGCGCGTCAGTCGTTCGGTCACGACCGATTGCTCGCGGCTCTCTACCGTTTCGACGATGTCGCAGTTCGGAAACCGGCGCCGCAGCACGGAACGAAAGCCGCTTTCGCGTTCTTCATGGCCGAGGAAATCATGCATGCCCGTGAGTACGAGCACCTTGCCGCCCGCGTCGCCAAGAAAGCGTCCCATGAGTTCGCCGGCCACGCGTCCCGCGCAACGGTTGTCGATGCCGACGTAAGCAAGCCGCCCCGTGCCCGGCAGATCGCTTGCAAGCGTGACGACCGGCATCGTGCGGCTCAGTTGCCGCAACGCGGTCGTGATGTCGGGATGCTCGTAAGCCACGATCACGAGTGCATCGGCTTTTTGCGTCGCGCGCCGGATCGTCTCGACGACAGATGCGGGCTCAAGACTCTCGAAGTACGTCACCGCGCAGATCACGCGCTGCGCCTCGAACGCCTTTTGCGCCACCTCGAAACCCTGCTTGAGCGACACGTAATACGGCGCGACAGGCTGCTGCAAAAGAATGGCGATGCGCAGCCAGCGCACCGAAACGGAATCGAGCGCGCGATCGATCCTGAGCTTGCGTGCCCATTCGAGCACCACCGCTTCTTTCTCACGCGATACGCCACCGCGGCCGTTCAGCACGCGATCGACGGTCGCCTCGCTCACGCCCGCGGCCTTCGCGATATCGGCCATGTTCGTTTTGCGGCGCGTGGTGCTGGACGTGCGGTTAGTCATGAATGGATCGCAAAGCCCGACAGGATCAGTAGCCGACGATGACACGATCATCGCATCACCACCGCGGCACATCAAGCCGCACATACCAGGTACCGTTGCGCAGGCATCAATCCGGAAAGTGACGGGTCTGCATGGATCAAACCTTGATGGAGAGACACAGGATGGGACAGTTCGACTCGAAGGTAGCCGTCGTCACGGGCGGATCACAGGGACTCGGCGCGGCAATCGCGGCGCTTTTCGTGGAGCGTGACGCGCGAGGCATCGTGATCTGCGGGCGCTCCAGGGAGAAAGGTGAAGCAAAGGCCGTCGAACTCAGCGAGGCGGGCAGCGCGGAAGTGCGCTTCGTGCAAGCCGACCTGTCACGCGTCGAGGACTGTCAGGCCGTGATCGCAAGCGCGGATCGACACTTCGGACGGGTGGACGTACTCGTCAACGCCGCGGCGATGACCGATCGTGGCACGATACTCGACACAACGCCGGAGCGCTTCGACAGCATCTTCGCGACCAACGTCCGCGCGCCGTTCTTTCTGATGCAGGAGGCGGTGAAGATCATGCGTCGCGAGAAAACGGAAGGCACGATCGTGAATATCTGCTCGATGTCCGCACTGGCGGGGCAACCGTTCATCTCGGCTTACTGCGCATCGAAAGGCGCGCTTGCCACGCTCACGCGGAACACGGCATATGCGCTGCTGCGCAACCGTATCCGCGTGAACGGCCTGAATCTCGGCTGGATGGCGACGGATGGCGAAGACCAGATCCAGCGCACGTATCACGACGCATCGGATGACTGGCTCGCCGAAGCCAGTGCCGCGCAACCCTTCGGCCGTCTCATCGATCCTGAAGAAGCCGCGCGTGCGGTGGCATTCCTCGCGAGTGCGGAGTCGGGTTTGATGACGGGTTCAATGGTGAACTACGACCAGTCGGTGTGGGGTGGCTTTGACGACACACCTCATCCGGTCAGGGCGCTTTAGCAGGACACGTTATCGGGTGGCATGCGGTTTCGCTCGACGACTGACACTTTCGCGAAAGCGCCGCGTGGCACGCCTGATTCCGATGAACCGTCTCAGGTGCGTCGCGGTGCGGCAACCGAAGCGCGCATCGTCACGGTCACGGGAAAGTCGCGGAAGATCTCCCACGACGTGCCGTAGCATTCGTTGACGAGCCAGCGCACCGCATTCTGCGTCAGCTCTTCGGTGGGGATATGGACCGATGTGAGTCCTGGCGCCGTATAGGCCGCGGAATAGTTGTCGTCGTAGCCGATCACCGACACGTCATGAGGCACCGATATGCCCGCCTGCTGAAGGCGTGCCAGCGCGCTGACAGCCATCGTGTCGTTGGCGCAAAAAAGCGCGGTGAAACGCCGCTTCGATTCGAGCAGCGTCTGCACACCGGCATAGCCGCCTTCCAGCGAAAAGTCCGATTCGACCAGCGCGACCGCGGAACGCGCAATACCGTGCCGCGCGAGTTCGTCGAAGAAACCATCGATTCGCGCCAGATTGTCCGAGGCGGAAAACGGGCCGGAAATCACGGCGATATCGCGGTGTCCATGCTCGACGAGCGTGCGCGCCGCAAGCACGCCGCCCAGATGGTGATTGGCGCAGAACGACGCTTCTGGCAGCTGTCCAGACGCGCGATTGAGGAACACCATGCGCGGATGCATGTTGTGCAGCTTCGCGATGTCTTCGTCGTGCAGGTCGTGGCTGATCACCACGACGCCGTCGCAGTCGCGCCCGATCAGAAACTGCACGGCTTCGATCGCACGCTCGCGCGGCGAAGAGTCGCCGGACCCCGTCGCCACCACGACGTGACGGTGCACCGCGCGCAGTTCGGTATCGGTCTGCTTGAGAATCGTGCCGTAGTAAGACCCAAAAAACGTCGGCACGAACAGCCCGATCATGCCAAGCGACTGCGTCGCCATCGCGCGGCCAATCGATGAAGGCCGGAAATTCAGCTGCTCGATCGCGGCCTGCACGCGCGCGAGCGCGTCGGCCGAAACCGGACCCTTGCCCGATATTGCCCGTGATGCCGTCGACATGCCGACCCCGGCTAGTGCCGCGACGTCTTTCAAGGTTGCCACGCGTGCTCCACTGGTCGATATGTATTTGTGCGCTCGCTACAGACGTACACCGCCTGCTTCGTCAAACAGCGAAATATGCTCGCCGTCGAGCGTGAAGCCCGCGGCTTCGTCCACCGCGAACGATGTCTTGTCCTGCGCGATGGAAGCGATCTGATTGCCATGATAGTCGAGCCAGACGACCCGATGGTTGCCCATCGGCTCGACGAGCGAAACGGTTGCCGAGTGCGCCGCACCGGCTCCGGGCTTCACGTCTTCCGGGCGAATGCCAAGCACGCACGGCGTATTCGCATCCGGCATTGCCTTGAACGGATAGTGCGACACGTCCAGCGCCAGGTGCGAATGACGGAACCATACGCCGTTCTCGCGGCGCTCGATCTCACCCTTTAGCAGGTTCATCGGCGGCGAGCCGAGGAACGTCGCGACAAACAGGTTGTCGGGTTTCGCGTAGATCTGCGCGGGCGTGCCGATCTGCTGGATCACGCCGCCGCGCATCACCGCCATGCGGGTCGCGAGCGTCATCGCTTCAACCTGATCGTGCGTCACGTAGATCATCGTCGCGCCGAGCTGCCTGTGCAGATGTTTCAGCTCGCGCCGCAATTCCGTGCGCAGCTTCGCGTCGAGATTCGACAGCGGTTCGTCGAACAGAAACACGTCGGCCTCGCGCACGATCGCGCGGCCGATTGCAACGCGCTGACGCTGCCCGCCCGAAAGCTGTGCCGGGCGACGCTTGAGCAGCGGCCCGAGTTGCAGCATTTCCGCGGCACGCCCGACACGGCGCGCGATTTCGTTTTTCGGCGTGCCGTTGATGCGCAGCGCGAACGAGAGATTGCGCTCGACGTTCATCGTCGGATACAACGCGTACGACTGAAACACGAGCGCGATGCGGCGGTCTTTCGGATCGGCCCACGTCATGTCCTGTCCGCCGATTTCGATGCTGCCGCCGGTCACGTCGATCAGGCCCGCGATGCTGTGCAGCAGCGTCGATTTCCCGCAACCCGACGGGCCGAGCAACACGAGAAATTCGCCCGGCTCGACATCCAGGTCAAGCGCTTCGATCACGGTATTCGCGCCGAGCTGGACCTTCAGGTTGCGGATCGACACATTCGACACGTTGGACATGCGTTAGCCCTTGACTGCACCGGAAGCAATACCGCGAACGAACCAGCGGCCGGAAATAAAGTAAATCGCGAGCGGCACCATCGACGTGAGGATCGTCGCTGCCATGTTGACGTTATAGAGCCGCTCGCCGGTTGTCGTGTTGATGATGTTGTTCAGCTGCACGGTCATCGGCAGGTTCTTCGTGCCGGCGAACACGAGGCCGAGAATGAAGTCGTTCCAGATGCCGGTGACCTGCATGATGATCGCGACGACGATGATCGGCACCGACATCGGCAGCATCAGTTGCAGGAAGATGCGCCAGAAACCGCCGCCGTCGATGCGCGCCGCCTTGAAGAGCTCGAGCGGAATCGACGCATAGTAGTTGCGAAACAGCAGCGTCATCACGGGCATGCCAAAGATCGTATGAATCACGACGATGCCGGGCAATGAACTGAAGAGATGAACGCTGGCCAGCACGCGCACCAGCGGATACACCATCACCTGCACGGGAATGAACGCACCGACCAGCAGGATCGCGAACAGCACACCCGCGCCACGCGGACGCCAGAACGACAGCGCATAGCCGTTCACCGCGCCGACGAAAATCGACAGGATGGTACCTGGCACCACGATGCGCACCGAGTTCCAGAAACCGACCCGGATGCCGTTGCAATCGAGGCCCGTACACGCGGATTGCCATGCGGTGCTCCACGGTTCCAGCGTGAAATGAACCGGTAACGCAAGCAGGTGCCCAAGACGGATCTCGGACATCGGCTTGACCGACGTCACGAGCATCACGTAAAGCGGCAGCAGGAAAAACAGCGCGGCGGTCAGCAAAAACGCGTAGACCCCCACGCGTGCCGGCGTGAAGCGCGAGCGCCGCCTGACAGCGGGAGCAGCAGGAACAGTGGAATGCGCGGGATGCGACACGTTCATCAGACGTCCTTGCGCAAGGCGGCGCGGCTGCGCACATAGAAGAACGGCGCGAGAATCGCGAGCACTGTCGTGAGCAGCACGATCGAGGCCGCCGAGGCGAGCCCGATATTCGCGCGTCCAAACAGGTAGTCCATGATGAATTTCGCGGGCACTTCGCTGGCCGTGCCGGGACCGCCCTGCGTCATCGCGACCACCGCATCGTAGAGTTTCACGACCATCACGAACAGCAGCACGAACGCGGTTGAAATCGACGGCCCGAGCATCGGCACGACGATACTTGCATAGACACGCCAGCGCGGAATGCCGTCGATGCGCGCGGCTTTCCAGATTTCGTCATCGACGCCGCGCAGGCCCGCCAGCAGCAGCGCCATCACGAGACCGGACGCCTGCCAGACGGTCGCGATCACGAGCGTATAGATCACATGGTCCTGGTCGACGATCCAGTCGAAGCGGGCATGCGTGAAGCCGAGCTTGTGCAGGACTTGCTGAATCCCGAGCTGCGGATTCAGGATCCACTGCCACACGAGCCCGGTCGCGACAAACGACATCGCATACGGATACAGAAACACCGTGCGCAGCGCGCCTTCCGCGACAACCCGCTGGTCGATAAAGATCGCGAGCAGCAGACCGATCACCATGCACGCGACGATAAAGCACGCGCCATAGATCACGATGTTCTGCAGCGACAACAGCCAGCGGTCGTTGTGAAAGAGCCGCACGTACTGCGTCACGCCCGCGAAGTCACCCGAAGGAAACGTTCGCGAATGGCTGAGCGAAACACGTGCGGTCCACAGCATCGTGCCCAGGTACGCGAACGCGACCGTGAGCACCATCGGTATCATTGCGACCCACGCAGCCAGCGGAAACCGCCTGCGTAGCCGGCGGGGTTGCAATGGAAGCGCGACCATCGCCGCCGTCAGCTCTTGAGCGCGCTGGCAAACGCCTTTTGCGCATCGTCGACCGACTGGTTCCTGTTCCAGAAGTTCGTGACCACGTCCGTCAGCGCGCCCTGCACGTCAGGCGGTATCAGCATTTCCGGATTCGGCAGCTGGCGCGACTTGTCCTTCATGATCGCGATGCCCTCTTTCGCGCACATGTCGAGCGACGACTGATCGACATCGGGACGAATCGGAATCGAGCCTTTCTTCGCGCTGAACGCGACCTGCGCCTGCGGCGAGGTCATCACCGTGGCGAGCAGGTTCTGCGCCTTGATCGCCGTCGCATTGTCGGTCTTCGGGAAGACGAACACGTCGCCCGCCACCATGTAGGGCGACTTCGGACCAAAACCCGGGAAGCAGCCGAAGTCCTTGCCCGGCACCTGCTTCGCCGCCGAGAATTCACCCTTCGCCCAGTCGCCCATGATCTGCACGCCGGCCTTGCCCGAAATCACGAGCGCGGTTGCGTCGTTCCAGTTGCGGCCCGGCGAGCCCGGATCGACGTAGTTATGCAGACGCTTGAACGTGGTCATCACGTTCCTGAACGCAGCCGAGTTCACCGCGTTCTGGTCGCGATCGCGATACACCTTCAGATAAAGATCCGTTCCGCCGACGTCCGCAAGCACGGCGTCGAACGTGATTTTTTCCTGCCACGGCTGGCCGCCGAGCGCGAGCGGAATCACGCCTGCCGCTTTCAGTTTGTCGAGATCGCCGAGGAACTCATCGAACGTCCTGGGTTCATCCGCGATACCCGCCTTCTGGAAGGCGGGCTTCGAATAGAAGAACCAGTTCTGCATGTGAATGTCGACGGGCGCCGCGTAGAAATGCCCGTTGACCTTGATGCTGTTCAGGATCGACTCCGGAAAGATCGCGTTCCAGTTTTCCTTTGCAGCCACGGTGTCGACGTTGTTCAAAAGACCCTGATCGATCAGGTCATGAAACTGCTTCGACGTATTGAACTGGGCCGCCGTCGGCGGATCACCACCCACGATGCGGTTGATCGCCGTGGAGCGCGCCTGATCGGCGCCGGCTACCGCATTGTCGATCCATTGCCCCCCAGCCTTGTTATACGCATCGGCGAACTGGCGGATCGCGGCCGATTCGCCCCCTGACGTCCACCAGTGAATCACGTTGGCCTTGAGCGGCTCGGCGGCGTGGGCGGCCTGCGCTGCAAGACCGCCCATCGCGAGGGTCGCGACGATGCCGGCGAGTATCTTTCTTCTACTGTTCATTCCGTCTCCTCCAGGCTTTGCGCCCGTGTTTCCAGACCGATACAGGGACAACCGGAAATAACCCGCTCAGGCGCGTGCGGCGCGCTCCTTCAGAAACTTCGCGATCAGTTCGGCACTGCGCTTGAAGGTGCGCTTCTGCGTATCGTAATCGACATGTACGATACCAAAGCGGCGCTCATAGCCAAACGCCCATTCGAAGTTGTCCATCAGCGACCACACGAAGTAGCCGCGAATATCCACGCCTTTTTTGATCGCTTCGTCGACGGCGGCAAGGTGGCGCTTGAGAAACGCAATGCGCTGCGCGTCGTCGACACGGCCATCGATCACGTTGTCATTCGACGCCATGCCGTTTTCCGTGATGTAGATGGGCGGCAAGGTGGCATAGGTTTCGTTAAATCCGGTCAGCAGATCGCGCAAACCGTCCGGATACACCTCCCAGCCCATCTGCGTGCGCTCGACGCCTTCCAGCGGCACTTCCGTGAAGCCGTGCGCGCCGTCGCTCTTCACGTTCGTGCGGAAGTAATAGTTGATGCCGAGGAAATCGAGCGGCGCGGCGATCGTCTTCATGTCGCCTTGCAGCACGAGCGGATCGGTACCCGGCCACAGTTCGAACAGGTCTTCCGGATACGCGCCCTTGAGCAGCGGATCGAGAATCCATGCGTTGTGCTGCACCTCGAAGAGATGCGCGGCACGGCGGTCGGCGGCACTGCCGGAATCCGGCGTGCCGCGCCCGATGTTGGCGACGATACCCTTTAGCGACGCCGGATCGTTCGCACGCAGCACCGGCATCGCCATGCCGTGCGCGAGCAGCAGATGATGCATCGCCTGCGTCGCAAAGCGGCCGTTCGCGAGACCCGGCGCGTGATGGCCGTTGCCGTAGCCGAGAAACGCCGAGCACCACGGCTCGTTCAGCGTCATCCATGCATCGACCTGACCCGCGAGTTCACGGCTCATCAGATCGGCGTAATCGGTAAAGCGGTACGCCACGTCGCGATTGAGCCAGCCGCCGCGATCTTCCAGATGCTGCGGCAAGTCCCAGTGATAAAGCGTGACGAACGTCTTGAGGCCCTTCTCCTTCAGGCGGCCCAGCAGGCGCCTGTAGAAATCGAGACCTTTCTGGTTCGGGCGGCCGGCTTCGTCCATGACGCGCGGCCACGCAATCGACAGACGGTACGCGTCGACGTTCAACGCCGACAGCATGTCGAGATCGCTTTCCCAGCGGTTGTAGTGGTCACAGGCGACAGCGCCCGTGTCGCCCGCCAGCACCTTGCCGGGAAGCGCCGAGAACGTGTCCCAGATCGACGGCAGGCGGCCGTCTTTCTGCGCGGCGCCTTCGATCTGGTAAGCGGCAGTCGCCGCGCCCAGCAGGAAATCCTTGCGCCAGAGCGCGGAATCGGACGGCGGCGAAAACACGTCGTCAGACAGAGCAGATACGTCGTTTGCCACGGATTCTCCTGCACGCATTCGTTTGAACGGATCGTTGCGGGGCGCGAAGTGGAAGCGCTTCCACAAGACGTGCAAAAGATAGCAGCGCGCAATTCGTCGCAGCAATCAGGGTTTGTCTTTAGAACGCGCACGGGAAATCCTCGCGGCGCGGCGTCGAGGCCGGATGCACACATGCGTCGGGACAAGGTCACCGGACTTCGCAAAAATGATGCGCGACAGCAACGCTGAAACAGCGCACACTCGGGAGTTACGAGGACCAACGGGTCAGCGATACACGCAACGGGAGTAGCGTCATGGCAAAAGGTCAACTACGCAGCAATCGCGAAGTCAAAAAGCCCAAACAGGCAAAGAAAACCGCACCGGCTTCGACACCGTTCGGCTCGACGCCGATCAAGGTAGCGCCCCACGTCGCCGAAGCGCAGAAAAAGCGCTGATTCATCGCATGACCGGGCGGCTACGCCGTCCGGGTTTCGCGAACGTCGCTCGACGTTCGCACCGCACGCCTTGCCTTCAACGCATCGTTTTCCTTCCGCGGATCGTCAGCACGACCGGCAGCGCATGTCAGCGTGAATGCTACGTTGCGCGCGCCGGAAACTTCGCGCGCCACACGCCTTCGAGCGAATACACCGCCAGCGCGATCCAGATCGCGCCATAGCCGGTCAACTGCGCGCCGCTGAACGGCTCGCGATAGATCGCGACGCCGATCAGCAGTTGCAGGGTCGGCGTCACATACTGGATCAGGCCGAGCATCGAGTAGGGAATGCGGCGTGCGCCGGCCGCGAACAGCAACAGCGGAATCGCGGTGATCGGCCCCGCCATCGCCAGCAACGTCTGAACGCCCCACGAAGCGCTGACAAACGCGTTGTCGCCCTGCGCGGCGAGCAACGCCAGATACAGCACCGCGACCGGAAAGAGCAGCACGGTTTCAAGCGTCAACCCTTCGAGCGCGCCGAGCTTCGCGGTCTTGCGCAGCAGCCCGTAACCCGCGAAGCTCACCGCGAGCGTCAGACTGATCCACGGCAAACGCCCGTTCTCCCACGTGAGCCACACGACGCCGGCGGTCGCGATCGCAACCGCGAACCACTGCATGCGCCGCAGACGCTCGTCGAGAAACGCGAGCCCGAACAGCACATTGATCAGCGGATTGATGAAGTACCCGAGACTCGCCTCCACGATATGACCCGCGTTGACGGCCCAGATATAGACACCCCAGTTCGTCGACAGCAGCACGGCGCTTGCCGCGAAGCGCGCAAGCAGACGCCGGTCGCGCAGCACCGGTCCAAGCCAGCGCCACTGCATGCGCACGGTCAGCACGATAAAGAGAAACAGCATCGACCACACCATCCGGTGCGCAAGCATTTCGAGCGCGGCGATCTGGTGCAACGACTTGAAGTAGAGCGGAAACAGGCCCCACAACGTAAAAGCGAGCAATGCGTAAGCGACGCCGGGATTCATTTTTATCGGACTTGCTGGTGAGCTGCGGGGTGAGCGACCCGCTTGTTGACGGACATCCGGACGACGGGCGCCTGGACGGGAAGTGCCGCTTCCGGTGATCCGGCACGTGGGTGTTCAGGATATTCGAATTCGGTGATGGGATTCCGGCCATTTTCCCATGCGCATTACCATCGACGCACCTGTCGATACCGTCGAAGGCGACGTCGTTCTGATACACACATTTTCATATCAACTGGCAGAAGATGCGCCGGTCCGCGTCCTTCACAACAGCGTCACGCACGGACACGAAATATATATCGCGTCGTGATAGAATTATTCAGGCATCGGCGTCATCCAGCCGATGTCGACGAAATCACAAAACACGCTGATTTCAAGGCACGCGAAGCGCCAGCGATCCGGTTATCCCATCGGTGGATATAGCGTGTGTTGTCCGGTCTTCGATGGATCGACAGGATCCGGTCAACGTGACCGGACAAAGGGCGACACGCCTTGCACCCGTCGGCTCCATTTTCTACAGGAGCCCATGTCATGGCCCTCTCTCGCCGGCGTTTCATGATACTTGCCGCATCCGTCGCATCAACGACGGTTCTTTCCACTGAGTCGCGCGCCGACGCCCCGTTGCTTGCCGAGAGCGATCCGACCGCACTGGCGCTTGGCTACAAGGCGGACGCTGCAAAAGTGGACAAGACCAAATTCCCCCGGTTTCAGGTCGGACAGACCTGCGCCAACTGCCAGCTGTATCAGGGCAAGCCTGGTTCGGTGACCGGCCCCTGCCCGACCTACGGCGGCAAGCTCGTTTATGCCAAGGGATGGTGTAACGCCTACGTGAAAAAGGCCTGAAGCCGGCGCGCCGATGCTCAGCCACATGCAGTCGAATCTGGTTGCATGAGCAAGCAACCGGCGAAGCGTCGAAGGGCGCGAGGGCGCGAGGGGCCAACGAATGTCGACGTTCGATCCTGGTCAATCCTGGCTGCGGGAGTTTCCACCGACGGCCTTCGCGATGGTCATGGCGACGGGCATCGTCTCGATCGCGGCGCATCTCCTCGGCTACGACACCGTTGGATGGATTCTGCTCGGCATCAATGCCGTGGCCTGGCCCGTCCTGCTTGCCATCACGCTATGCCGCCTTCTGCGCTATCCGCGTGCGGTGCATGCCGATATCGTCGATCACGGCCGCGGGCCGGGTTTTCTCACGCTCGTCGCGGCGACCGCGGTACTCGGCAGCCAGCTGTCGGCGTATCGTGTCCTGCCACAAGCGTTGCCGTGGCTGCTGGGTCTCGCAGCCGGGCTCTGGCTCGTCGTCGCGTATACGTTCCTCGCCGCCATGACCATCGGACAGAGGAAGCCCGGTCTGCACGCCGGACTCAATGGAACGTGGCTGCTGCTCGTCGTCGCCACCGAATCCATTGCGGTCCTCGCGACGGCCGTCTCATCGCGCCATGGCGCCTCCGTGCCACTCGACCTGCTGGCGCTCGCGGCGTGGCTGCTCGGCGGCAGTCTATACATGATGCTGATCACGCTGATTTTCTATCGATGGTGCTTCGTGCCCATGAGGGCCGCGGACCTCACGGAGCCGTGGTGGATCAACATGGGCGCGATGGCCATTACCACGTTCGCCGGCAGCCGCCTCATCCTGGCGAGGCACGACCTGGCGGGCTGGCCGGGCGACGGCCAACTCGTGCTGCTGGTCCTGACTACCGCGTGCTGGGCCATGGCGACATTCTGGATTCCCCTGCTCGCGGCCCTCTTCATCGAGAAGCACGTCATCATCGGCGATCCGGTGTACTACACGGCGGCCGAATGGTCCGTTGTCTTTCCACTCGGCATGTACGCTGCCGCCACCTACGCTTATGCCGGTGCCGCCCATCTTCCTTTTCTCGCCAGCGTCGCGAGGATCACCATTCTGATCGCCTTCGCGACGTGGATTCTGGCCGCAATCGGGCTGCTGCGCTCGGCCTTCAGACTGGTCAGCGGGAAATGACGAACCGTCACAGTTGATCGTGCTGGCCCATATGTCCGGCACTTTCGTTGCGTTGTTCCGCTTCAATGCGCTATCCGGTGATCGATCAGCTCCTTCACGACGCGTGGGTCCGCCAGCGTGGAGACATCGCCCAGATTGTCGTAATCGCCGTCGGCGATCTTCCGCAGGATGCGCCGCATGATCTTGCCTGAGCGGGTCTTCGGCAGAACGGGCGCCCACTGAATGAAGTCAGGACTGGCGATCGGGCCGATTTCCTTGCGCACCAGCGCCACCAGCGCGTCGCGCAACGCCTCCGCCGGCTCGACGCCGACCTTGAGCGTCACATACGCGTAAATGCCCTGCCCCTTGAGCGCGTGTGGATAACCGACCACCGCCGCCTCGGCGACGTCGGGATGCGTCACCAGCGCGCTTTCCACTTCGGCGGTGCCCAGCCTGTGCCCCGAGACGTTGACGACGTCGTCGATCCGTCCGGTGATCCAGTAGTCGCCGTCCGCGTCGCGATGACAACCGTCGCCGGTGTAGTACTTGCCTTCGAACTGGCTGAAGTACTGCTCGCGCATCCGGTTCGGGTCGCCATACACGTAACGCATCTGTCCGGGCCACGAATCGAGCATGCACAGGCCGCCGGTACCCGCGCCCTCGATCACGTCGCCGTTCTCGCCGACAAGCGCGGGCTGTACGCCGAAGAAAGGCCGCGTGGCCGCTCCGGGTTTGAGCGTCGTCGCACCCGGCAGCGGCGCGATCAGAATGCCGCCCGTTTCCGTTTGCCACCAGGTGTCGATCACAGGGCACCGTTTCTCGCCGACGACTTCGTAATACCACAACCACGCTGCTGGATTGATCGGCTCGCCGACCGTGCCCAGCAGACGCAGCGACTTGCGCGAGGTCTTCCTGACCGGCGCGTCTCCGGCGCGCATCAGCGCGCGGATCGCGGTTGGCGCCGTGTAGATGATCTGCACCCGATGCTTGTCGCACACCTGCCAGACCCGTGAGCTGTCCGGATAGTTCGGGACACCTTCGAACATCACCGTGGTCGCGCCATTGGCAAGCGGACCGTAGACGATATAGCTGTGTCCCGTCACCCAGCCGACGTCGGCGGTACACCAGTAGACGTCGCCGTCGTGATAGTCGAAAACGTACTGATGCGTGAGCGCGACGTACGTCAGATAGCCGCCCGTGGTGTGTACAACCCCTTTAGGCTTGCCCGTGGAACCCGAGGTGTAGAGGATATACAGCGGATTCTCGGCGTTCATTTCTTCTGGCGGACAATCCGCGGCGCTCTGGCTCATCAGATCCTCATACCAGTGATCGCGGCCTTCGCGCCATCCGACCTTGCCGCCCGTACGCCTGACCACTACGCACGTGTCGACCTTGGGGCATTTCGCCATCGCCGCATCGGCGTTTTCCTTCATCGATATCGGGGAGCCGCCTCGCATCCCTTCGTCGGCCGTGATGAGGATGGTGGAAGCGCAGCCCTGTAGACGGTTTGCGAGCGCCTCGGGGGAGAAACCGCCGAACACCACGGAGTGGATTGCGCCGATGCGTGCGCAAGCAAGCATCGCAACGGCCGCCTCGGGGATCATCGGCATGTAGATCGTCACGCGGTCGCCGCGTTTGACGCCGAGCGATTTCAGCACGTTGGAGAACTTGCAGACTTCGGTGTGCAGTTCGCGGTAGGTCAGCGTCCGGCTGACGGCGGGATCGTCGCCTTCCCAGATGATGGCCGCCTGATCGCCGCGCGTCAGCAAATGGCGATCGAGGCAATTGCTGCAGGCGTTCAACGTGCCGTCGTAAAACCACTTGATGTGCAGGTCGTCGCTGGCAAACGAGACGTCTTTCACGTGTGAATACGGCTTGATCCAGTCGAGACGTTTGCCGTGCTCGCCCCAAAAACCCTCTGGATCTTCTGTCGAATGACGGTACATCGCCTCGTAACGGGCCTTGTCGGCCCATGCATGCTTTGCCCAGTCCGCTGGCACAGGAAATATTTGATGCTCAGACATGGCCTCCTCCTTGAGGACGTGTACTGCCATGCCGGCGGCGGAGGCACCCCTGGGCGCGCTGCCCCGCCGGCGCCGGATCGCTACGCGATTTGTGGATGGGGTTCCACGTAGGGATGAGTGGGCAGCACGGTCCGCCCGAAGCTTTCATTGATGAGCATCGCGGCTGACGCGTAGAACGCCAGCAAGGCCGTGATCAGCCCCGTATAGCCGCCCATGTGCGTGGCGAGAAGAGACCCCGTCCACGCTCCGATCGCCAGAAGCAGATAGGTGATCCAGAGGACCAGGAACACGACCTGCACGGACGTACTGGTGTGCATGGAGCCAATCCACATATAAAACGTAAACACGCCCCACACCAGCAGATACCAGCCCACGAACGCTTCGGGCACCTTCGTGCCGAGGAACGCGACAAACAGCGCGAAGGACCACCAGAACGCGCCATAACTGAGGAATGCCACCATCCCGAGTGTATTGCCGCGTGGAAACTCGAGCACGCCCGCGATCATCTGCGCCGTGCCGCCGAACGCAAACGCCAGCGCCAGTACCAGGCCCAATGCATCGGCATTGAACCAGCCTGCGTTGACCATGCTGAGCATCCACGTTGTGAATGCAAACCCGGCGAGTCCGAGCGGCGCCGGGTTGGAAAGTTTGCCACCCATGATTTGCCTCCGTGTGGTCGTTGTTTCCGGTTTTCCGATTGCCATAGGTCGAGCCATCCGCGAGCAGGACACAACCACGGCGCCGTTGGGGCTCGCGTTGCTTCATCGTCTGTCATGGCGATGGGCCTCTGTAGATTATAGGATATATATCACGTTGTGATATATATCTCGTACCCCCCCGACGGCTGCCAGGTTGCGTCCCGGTCGACCCCATCCGCCCCGCCCCGCCTGTTGCATCGATGCCGCAATCGCGGCTTTTTTTGCGCCAAGTTGCCCACGCTTTCATTTTTCCTATTGAGAAAAGTTCTCATTTGATCTATAAACGCAAATCATTCGCATTTGCGTTTATAGATCCATCGCGTCGAACGGGATGTTCCAGCTTCGCGGATTTCAACCCGACGCTCGAGCCTGGGACCCCATCAAGGCAGGCTTTTGTCGCTGCAAATCCGGCTTTCACGATGTCCCGTGAGTCGTTCGGAACGCCACAAAAACAGACCAGACCAACCACACCAGCAGGAGAACCTATGTCTGAGCGCCGCGGAAGTACTCTGACGGCATCTTCGACCGGCAGGCTTGCCGATCGGATCAAATCACTGCGCCCGACCGCCATGGCGCTAGCCCTGCGCAGCGTTCCCGTTGGCTTTCTGCTGACCGGGATCGCAGTCGCCCCGACGACGCACGCCGCCGAAGACACGCTGCCGGCGGTCGACGTCACCGCGCACAGCGACACGGATACGACCGGCTACGTCGCAAAAGGCATGACAGCTGCAACGAAGACGAACACGCCGATCGTCGAGACGCCGCAATCGGTGTCGGTCGTCACGCGCGACCAGATGGACCAGCAGAACGCGCAGACGCTGAATGCAGCGGTGCGCTACGTTTCCGGTGTGACGACCGAAACGCGCGGCGGCGTCGCGACGCGCTACGACCTGCTGATGGTGCGCGGCTTCACCGCCGACACGTATCTCAACGGTCTCAAGCTGTTGCAGAACAACCAGTACGCGGTGCCGCAGTTCGATCCTTACCTCATGGACAGCATCGACGTGCTCAAAGGCCCGGTGTCCGTGCTCTATGGTTCGGCGCAGGCAGGCGGTCTGCTCGACCAGGAAAGCAAGATGCCGACGACGCGGCCGTTGCACGAGGTTGGCATCGAGTTCGGCAACTATGCACACAGGCAGGCAACGGTCGACCTGTCGGGTCCGATCGCGGGCGACGATCATTACCTGTACCGGTTCACGGGTCTCGTGCGCGAGGAAGACGGCCAGGTCCAGTCGACCCGAAACGAGCGTATCGCCATCGCGCCGGCATTTACGTGGCGGCCTGACGACCGGACCACGCTGACGCTTCTCGCCCTGTATCAGCACGATCCGCGCAGCACGTCATACGGCAGCGTGCCGCCGCAAGGTTCGGCGCAGCCCAATCCGAACGGCAAGCTGCCCTCCGACTTCTACGACGGCGATCCGAACTTCGAAAGCTTCAACCGTTCCCAGGAGTCGATCGGATACAAGTTCGAGCGTCTTCTCAACGACACGTGGGCCGTGCGCATGAACGGCCGCTATCTGCATCTGAGCCAGGACTACAAGAGCGTCTACGGAAGCGGGCTCGAACCCGATCTGCGCACGCTGGATCGCGGCACGGCGGCGTCGTCGGACACGCTGAACACCGTGTCGCTCGACAACCAGCTCGAAGGAAACTTCGCGACCGGCGCCGTCAGTCACACGCTGCTCGCGGGCTTCGACTATCAGCACCTGGCTTCGGGTTATCTCTGGGGCTTTGGTGCGGCACCGTCGCTCGACGTCTTTGCACCGGTCTATGGCCAGACGATCGATCCTCCCGCGCTGTCGATGAATCACGTATCGTCGACGCAGTACGGTCTCTACCTGCAGGATCAGGCGCGCTGGAACAACTGGCTGCTGACGTTGAGCGGCAGGCAGGACTGGTCACGCACCGATACGCGTAACGACACCTTCGGCACACAGCAGAATCAGTCCGATCGAGCATTTACGAAGCGGGCAGGCCTGACGTATCTGTTCAAGAACGGCATCGCGCCGTATGTCAGCTACACCGAGTCTTTCGTTCCGCAGGCGGGCACGGACCGCAACGGCCGGGTGTTCGATCCGGAGCGTGCGCACCAGTACGAAATCGGTATCAAGTTCCAGCCGCCGAAGTACAACATGCTGTTCACCGCGGCATTGTTCGACCTGACGCGCGAGAACCTGCTGACGACCGACCTCGTCAACCCGAACTTCCAGACGCAATCCGGTGAAGCGCGTTCGCGCGGGCTCGAGCTCGAAGCGAAGGCGAGCCTCACGGATTCCCTGAACGTGACGGCAAGCTATACGTACCTCGACACGAAGTACACGAAGGACAACAGCGGCCTTGCTGGCAAGTTCGTCGCAGCGGTGCCGCAGAACCAGGCGTCGGCATGGGCGTACTACACGCTCAACCGCGGACCGCTGGCAGGCTTGTCGCTCGGTGCCGGCGGACGCTACACGGGGACGACCTACAGCTCTGACAACTCGTTCCAGGTTCAGAGCTTCTTCCTCGTCGATGCGACGCTGCGCTACGACCTTGGCCGTGCGTCGTCGAGTCTCAAGGGCTCGTCGCTCTACGTCAATGCGCAGAACCTGTTCAACAAGAAATACGTCGCGTCGTGCTACTACGGGTCGTGGTGCGCGTATGGGTACGGTCGTCAGGTTTTTGCCGGCATGAACTACAAGTGGTAAAGACCGGGTCTTGACGCGACGTGTCTCAATGCGAAGGGACACCGTTCGATGAACGGTGTCCTTTTTTCTGGGCGAACCGCCGCGTCGGTGCGTCGGTGCGTCGGCGTGTCAATCAGCAGCGGCCGCTGCGCGCTCTATCGCGGCTATGTCGATCTTCTTCATTTTCATCATCTCGTCCATCGCGCGCTTTCCGGCATCACGATCGGACCCGCTAACGAGCTCGAGCAGTCGCCTGGGCGTGATCTGCCACGAAAAGCCCCAGCGGTCCTTGCACCAGCCGCAAGGCGCTTCCTCTCCGCCATTGCCGACAATGGCGTTCCAGTATCGGTCGGTCTCTGCCTGGCTATCCGTCAGGACCATGAAACTGACCGCCTCGTTTGGCTTGAAACCGGGCCCGCCGTTCAGCCCCACGAAGCGGCGGCCGAGCACGGTGAACTCGATCGTCAACTCCGGACCCTGCCCAATGCCCGGTATGGGGGATGCATGACCTGCATCGACATGGCTGTCGGGAAAGGTGGCGGCGTAAAACTCCGCCGCCTCGCGCGCTCTACCTTGATCGAACCACAGACATGTCACTAACTCGGTCATCGCAATCTCCTTTCAGAAAAACGCGTCGTCAACTGGCTTTGAGGGCAGCATCCTGATGCCCACGCCATTGGGCGGTGGCAGCGGGTGCAAAGGTGCTATCCCGGCTCATTATGATCTGCTGCGTGCGCGCCGGGAGCGGCCAGGCGGCGTTTGACCCGAACGGTTTTTGCACCCGATATTCGCCCGGCTCCCACCAGGCGTTCCATTTTCTGGCTGATCACTGATTGAGCCTCGTGTGCATATGCGTGACGTGCGCCGGATTCGAGGCGACAGCATTGTGCCCAATGTCGGTAATGCGCCAGTTGCCGGCTCCATGTTGCACTGCGAGCCCCCGGTCATCGAGAAGCAGCAGGTGGTGCCTGATGGCCTCGAAGCTCACGTCCGGGTGAGTTTTCCCGAGCGCTGCAGCAATCGAATCATCGTTCTCGTCGCCTTTTTCGCTTGCCTCCAGGACAGCGAGAATGCCCCACAAAAGGTCTTGATCCCGTTTCATCGTCGTCCCCTTTTCTGGTTGTCGGAATGTATAGCTTAGTCCAAACGCAGAGTCCGGAAAGACCTGCTCAGCCCTCCAGACACGCCCGCAACTTTCGCGCGAGACGCCCTGCTTCATCCGCATCGGCGATGTTCGCGAAACCCATCACGAGGCCGCGCAGCGTGTGCCGCGCGCGGCCATTCGCGTACCAGATCGAAAGCGGCAGCACCGCGAGCCCCGCTTCGCGGGCGCGCGAGGCGACGGCGACGTCATCGACCGGGCCATCGGGGCCTTCGGTGAACTGCATCGCGAACTGGATGCCACCGGGCGGCAAATCGACAATCAGCCGTTCGCCAAACGCCTGCTCCAGCGCATGCACGATCAGCACGCGCCGCCCGGCGTACAACGCGCGCATCCGCTTCAGATGCCGCGCAAAATGCCCCTGCCCGATGAAATCCGCCACCGCCGCCTGCAATAGCGTCGGCGATCCGGCGTTCATGCTGAACGCCACCCGCCCGACGCGCTCGACAGCCCGCTCCGGCACCACGACATACGCGAGCCGCAACCCGGGAAACATGACCTTGCTGAACGTGCCGCAATAGATCACGCGGTCGCGCTGGTCGAGGCTCTTCAAAGCCGGCAATGGCCGGCCCAGATAACGGAACTCGCTGTCGTAGTCGTCCTCGATGATCCAGCTGGACGCCTTCTCTGCCCAGTCCAGCAGCGCCACACGTCTTGCGAGCGACAGCGTGTGCCCGAGCGGGCTCTGATGCGACGGCGTGACCACGGCGAAGCGCGCCTGCGCATCCAGCAGGATGCCGCGCTCGACGTCGATGCCTTCGCCATCCACCGGCACCGGCACGAGCTGCACGCCGGTCTCGGCCAGAAATCCGCGCGCGAGCAGATAGCCGGGATCCTCGAACCACATGCGATCGTTTGGACGGGCGAGGCTGCGCAACACGAGTTCAAGCGTCGCACGGTAGCCGCCGGTGACGAACACCTGTTCCGGCAGGCAGGTCACGCCGCGCGACAGCCCGAGACAGGTGGCGATATGTTCGCGCAGCGGCCGGTAACCGGCCGGATCCGGGTACGCGAACATCGCAGGATCGCCGCTGCGCGCGCGACGCGAGACGAGCCGGTTCCATACCTTGCCCGGAAACGCATCGAGCGCGGGCAGCCCCGGTTGCAACGGTCGCGGCTCGCCGCTCATCGCAGCGGCGACGGCCTGCTGGCGCGGCGTCGGTTGACCGCCGCGCGATTCGCCCGGCGTCTCCGGCGTGCCAGCTCCCTCTGTGTGCTGGCCACCGTGCGCGTCCTGAACAGCTTGCGCACGCAACGAGCGCATCACCGATGCCGGCAGCGACGGCGATACGAACGTGCCCGCCGCGCCACGCATCTGCAGGTAGCCCTCGTCGACAAGGATCGTATAGGCCAGCTCGACCGTGCCGCGCGCCGTGTTCAGCTGCGTGGCGAGGCCGCGCAGCGCGGGCACCCGGTCGCCGGGATGCAGATGACCCGCGGCAATCGCCGTCCTGAAACGTTCGCAGATCTGCAGATGGATCGGCAACTGCCGGTTCCGGTCGATTTCGATGGTCAACGGAGGAGTCGGCACGGTCATGACGGTCTGGCGGGCAAGGGGCGCGGGAACAACATGGACTAGTCGGAGCGACGATTCCTGGCACTGTTCGACAGCGCATGATACTTCCACAATAGCCTCACGCGATGCAACGGCGGCGGACACTTTCACGCGATACGACACCCGCCTCGCGCGCCGCGCGTTCATTTACTCTCATCTGGAGAATCTGCCATGAAGATCGTCGTGATCGGTGGTTCCGGCCTGATTGGCTCACGTGTCGTCACGCTGCTGAGCGACGCGGGCCATGAGGCGCTCGCCGCGTCGCCGCGCACCGGTGTGAACGCCGTTACGGGCGAAGGCCTGAGTAACGCGCTCGTCGGCGCGGACGTCGTAGTGGATGTGACGAACGCGCCGTCATGGGAGCCGCAGGCGGTGCTCGACTTCTTCCGCACCTCGGCGCGCAATCTCGGCAAGGCCGAGGTGGCCGCGGGCGTGCGCCATCACGTCGCGCTATCCATCGTCGGCTGCGACCGCACGCCGGAAAACGCGTATTTCGCCGCCAAGGTCGCGCAGGAAGAAGTGATCGAAGCGGCCGGCGTGCCATACACGATCGTGCGCGCGACACAGTTCATGGAGTTCATCGGCGGCATCGCGGATTTCAGCACGGACAGCGGCACGGTGCGCATCGGCGACGGACTATTTCAGCCGATCGCCGCGGATGACGTCGCGACGATCCTCGCGCAGGTCGCGCTCGCCGCGCCGCTGAACGGCACGGTCCAGATTGCCGGCCCAGACCGCGCGCCTTTCGCGGAGATCGTCAGGCGTTATCTGAAATCGGCAAGCGACCCGCGCCCGGTGGTGACGGATCGCGAGGCGCGGTACTACGGTGGCCGTGTCGAGGAACACTCGCTCGTGCCGCTCGGCGACGCGCGGATTGGCCGCATCAACCTCGACCAGTGGCTGGCGCAGGCTAAAAAGGGTTGACTGCAAAGGCTTGACTGCAGGGTGATGCGAAACCTGAATCAATGCGTCTACATTTCCCTTGATCCGAACCGTCGGCCCAATCGACGTTAACACCATACATCAATTTTCTGGGCAAGCATGAGCGCGTCACAAAAGGTTGTCGTCGTTACTGGCGCATCGCAAGGCATAGGCGCCGAAGTCGTGAGGGCGTTCCGCAGGCTCGACTACCGCATTGTTGCGACTGCGCGCTCGATCAAACCATCGGACGACGAGAACATCCTGACTGTAGCGGGTGATATTGGCGATCCGGCGACGGCCCAACGCGTCGTTTCCGAAGGTGTCGCGCGCTTTGGCCGGATCGACACGCTGGTGAACAACGCCGGCATATACATCGGTAAACCGTTCACCCGGCACACCGCCGAAGACTTCGCCGCAGTGGTGAACGTGAATGTCGCGGGTTTCTTTTACGTCACGCAACTCGCGATCGCGGAAATGGAAAAGCATTCGGGCGGCCACGTGGTTAGCGTGACCTCCAGCGCAGCTGACGCTGCGATCAGCGGCGTGTATTCGGCATTGGCTGCCCTGACGAAGGGTGGTCTGAACGCCGCCACGAAGTCGCTGGCGATTGAATATGCCAGGAAAGGTATTCGCGTGAATGCCGTCGCGCCGGGGATCATCAAGACGCCAATGCACGCGCCGGAAACTCACGCAGCGCTGGGCGCGTTCCATCCGCTTGGGCGCATGGGTGAGATGAGCGATATCGCCGGTGCGATTCTGTTCCTTGATTCCGCACCGTTCATCACGGGAGAAATCCTGCACGTCGACGGTGGCCAGAGCGCTGGTCACTAAGCTCTGTTCACATTTTTACGAATGGTCCAAACGCATCGGCAAGCGACGCGAACACGAGGTCGCTGTCCGCGCGCTTGTCGTAGCGAGTGGAGACCCGGCGAAAATGCTTGATACGGTTGAAGAAGCGCCCGACCACATTGCGTGTGCGGTATAGCGTCCGGCGATAACGGCGCTTCGACTTGCGGTTCGAGCGCGGCGGAATAACGACCTTGGCGCCGGTGGAGCGAACCGCCTCCGCAAAGGCATCGGCATCGTAGCCTCTGCTGGAAATCGGGCTGATGTATTTCTGTCTGCGTTATTTTGCCGCCGATCGTCGCCCGTTCAGCGAAAAGCCTGGCCTGATCGCGTTCTGGCTTTATACCGCTGGCCTCGTGCTCTGGATCGCACTGAATTCCTTCCCGATTGGCTGGCCGCAGCTCGACGCCGTCTACGAGCATGGACTTGCTTACGTCCGTAGCAGCGAACTTCATCAGACGATCCTCTTCTGGCAATGGACCCACCTGCCTGGCAACGTCGTGTTTGCAATCGGCGCGCTGCTCATGGCATGGGACTTCATCGCCAAGGTTGCGCCTTTGGTGCTGAAGTCCATAACATGCCGCCCGGGCAATGCGGCGGCGGATGAATCACCCACAGGATTGCGACATGCGTGGCTCCGTTCTCGGGTTTGCCTGCCTGACAGGGGCTTCATGCT
Organism: Paraburkholderia sartisoli; assembly: GCF_900107685.1. GTDB lineage: Bacteria > Pseudomonadota > Gammaproteobacteria > Burkholderiales > Burkholderiaceae > Paraburkholderia > Paraburkholderia sartisoli. Next base: position 558,719 of record NZ_FNRQ01000002.1, read on the forward strand.
GAAACCCTGGAGCCGGAGTGGCAACCCCGGGTTTTCGATAAAAATCACGTTATGATGTATTTGAGTGTCGGCACGGCCTGTCCGGAACGGCGCTTCGAAGAGCGTCTTCAAGCGATGCAGCAGCTGCGTGGCCGCGCCGGTACGCAGAACGATCGGGAGATATCGTGAGCGAATTCAGGAAATTCGAAATCTACCGCTACGATCCGGATCGGGACAGCGGCCCTCACATGCAGACGTTCGAAATCGAGATCGCGCCAGGCGACAGGATGTTGCTCGATGTGCTGATCCGGCTGAAGGCAGTTGACGAGACGTTCAGCTTCAGACGTTCATGCCGCGAGGGCGTGTGCGGCTCCGATGCGATGAACATCAATGGCAAGAACGGTCTTGCCTGTATTACAAACCTGCGTGAACTGCCGCGCCATACGATCTTGCGGCCCCTGCCTGGTTTGCCGGTCGTGCGCGATCTGATTGTCGACATGACGGCGTTCTTCAAGCAATACCACTCGATCATCCCTTACCTGATCAACGATACCCCACCGCCCGAACGCGAACGCCTGCAGTCACCACAGGAACGCGACCAGCTCGACGGACTCTACGAGTGCATCCTGTGCGCCTGTTGCTCGAGCGCCTGCCCCTCGTACTGGTGGAATCCTGACAAATATGTCGGCCCTGCGGGACTCCTGCAGGCGTACCGCTTCCTCGTGGATTCGCGCGATGAAGGCACGAATGCGCGGCTCGATAATCTCGAAGACCCCTATCGGCTGTTCCGGTGCCGCTCGATCCTCAACTGCACGGACGTGTGCCCGAAGGGATTGAATCCGGCGAAGGCAATCGGTCAGATCAAAACCATGCTGGCACGCCGGGGCATTTGAATTACCGGGATCAGAAAGAGAGAACCGTTATGGCGACACCACGTGCGACACCCGGCGATCTGATCGACGTCCGGCCACTCGGTCCGGGCCTGTCGGGTGCCAGGTCCTTCACCCTCGCGCGGACCGACCATCTTGAGGTCGTCCGGCTCGTGCTGTCAGCCGGCAAGCGAATCCCGGAACATCGCGCGCCAGGCGAGATCACGGTGCAGTGTCTGGAAGGTTCCTTGAAGTTCGGTACGGATGTCGTCGTGCAGACCATGCGAGCAGGCGACCTGCTCTTTACCTTGCCCGGCCAGGCGCACTGGCTCGAAGCGCTTGAAGCGCTTGAAGATACGTCAGTGCTCGTGACACTTTATCTGCCGCAGGGTCGTTGACAGGACCGTCACGGCATCACACGCATGGATCGAGTCTCCACTGTCCGGAGCGCCAATGAAAGAAGACCAGCGTATCGCATTCCTCGTCACCCGCGATGGGATGACCGCAGCGGTGACATGGGTACGCCGCACGATGATCATCTATCGCAGTGCGGTGCTGGCAAAGAGTCACTACGCAAGCGGCCAGCTCTATCGCCGCGAGTTCATTGAGGCTTATTGCGCGTTCAAGAAGTGGCTTGAGACCCGATCAACCGGTTGACCAAAGTCGTTTTTTGCAGGAGGTGCATGATGGACGATTCGATGTATCCATTGCCGGGCACGCAAACGGCAGCTCGACGTAAGGAACTGGCTCCGGAGCCACTCGCCGCATTCAAGGCGTTTAGCGACACGGTTTTCGCGGACGGTGCGCTGCCGGGCAAGATGAAACAGCTGATTGCCGTGGCCGTCGCGCATGTTACGCAATGCCCGTATTGCATACGCGGTCATACGGCAAGCGCCCTGAAGCACGGAGCGACGCAGCAGGAAATCATGGAGGCGATCTGGGTTGCCGCCGAGATGCGCGCGGGTGCCGCGTATGCACACTCGGCACTGGCGATCGACGAAATGAACCGGCAACAGGCTGCGGGCGGAGCAGGTCATGGCGAGCATCATTGACAACCTGCGCGCCGAGCATGGCAAACTGGAACACCTCATACGGCTTTTCGACGATCAACTGACCGCCGTCAGTCGCGCGTCCCCCACGAAGACCGCGCTGCTGGTGGACGCACTTTACTATCTGACGCGCTTTCCGGACGTCAATCATCACGTACTCGAGAACCGTATCGTCGAAAAGTTGCTCGAGAAGCGCGCGCTCCCTGCAGGACTGGGAAGCGAAATCGAAGCGCAGCATGCAACGTTGGTCCGTGAGGGACACGAGCTGCTTCAGGCACTGGAATCGATGATCCGGGAAGAGAACATGTCGGGCGAATGGATCGACCTTCACCTGCGCCTCTACAGCGAACGGCTGCGACACAACATGGCCATGGAGGAACTGATGCTTTTCCCGATGGCGCTCGCCCATCTCGGCCCCGAGGATTGGGACGCGATTGCCCGCACAGGGCCTGTGCCGGTCGCTGATCCGCTGTTTCATACACCGGTGCATGAGCGGTTCATACAACTGCACCAGGTCATTGCGCGCGAGGCCGACTGTGGCTGCGAAGATCGCGATAGTTAAATTTCACGTCGACTGCTGGCGTCGCCGTTGCCCGTCACGGGCAACCCGATATGAGGCCGGCTACGCATCACGAACCGATGAAAGAGGCATCGAATGCAGACGGTGACCCAGGACTCGTGGAAGGGTCGAACGATCAGAATCTGCACGATCCCGGTCCGTCGTATCATCACGCCGGACTCCATACCCGACGGTTACATCTCAACCGTCAGGATCGAGCGAAACGGTGACGTACTGGTCGATTGGCATATGCCGTTTTTCGGCGAGCGTTGGTTAAGCGAGGGCGAGGCACGGCGGGACGCACTGGAGTACGCTGTGAAGCTCATCGATAGCGGCGTGTTGGGCGAACCACGGGAGTCGCGCGATCACGCCGCCTGATTCAAGGTGTCATGGAACGCGGTCGCTCCAGTAGCGCCTCCATGGCGATGGCTCCGGCTTTCATATGAACACGCAAGCAGTCGATGCCCTGGGCACCGCGCCCACCTGAACCTCGAACGGCGTAGGTAACCGGGACACGATCAGTAGCCGAAAAATGCTTCACTGCGGATATCATCATCCGACGTGCCCGCGCGATGTAGCATGTCCCGCATTCGCGTCGCGACCGCAATCCTGTCCTCGAATGGTGCGCTCACGATGGAAAACGTATGACGGGCACTTTGTGCTTCGGCGGCGACAGAATCGGGCAGGATCAAATCGATAGCCTGCCCTGCAGCGAAATGGAAAGCCATCGTGCCCGATGCAATGACCTCGCGGCCGATGAGCCTGGCTTCGCTCGTCATCGCGCCCCCTTGTCAACGGGGAAATGGGCATCGTTGTCGCAGCCCGTCAGGTCAGAAGGATGGGCTGGATAATGTCTGGTGCGACTGGCCGCGCGCGTGGGCGCGTCGTGCCAGCTGGCCCCGCTTGCTACCGGGTCGCGCTCTGTATGTACCGCCGGCGGATCGCTCGCCGGGAAACTCTCTTCGCCAGCCTCGTCGATCAGGTTCTCAAGGTGCTTTGTGCGCAAGTGCGCTGCACGCTCAACTTCAAGATTACGCTTCATGGTTTTCCTCCAGGATTGTCCTCGCCGGGATGATGGGCCGAGGCATGCCACTGACGCCCGATGTCGTCGCTCCGCGAAATCGAACGACAACGGTTTCAGTCAGCGGCGTCACGTGCGGCTTGCCTTGACACATGTGACACCTGTCAATCTCCACCAGGTTGCTGTTCAACAATGGTTGAAGGTCGGGCCACCCGGCGCCGACCTGCTCCGGCGCATGAGCGATGAGGATGAGCGTAGCGATCTCGTGTGGCGATAACATCGGGAAATTCGTCGTGCAAGCGCTGCGACTGGTCAGCAAGGAAGGTAGCCCCCCGCTCCTCTGCCGTCGCGGTGCCGGGCAGCATCACACGAGAGGCATCTGACAGATTCGGCGGTCATTTCAATCCACCGCATTCACCGAGAAATCGATCACGATGTTGCCCGGCTCGCGGGCGACGTATCCGATGCCCACGCGGGGCCCAAAGTGCTGCTCGATTTGCGCCAGCAACGGCAGTGGATCGTGATCGTTGACAAAACGCATCACCTCGCCCGGCTCCAGTGCATTGAGCGCACCGAAAATGGCGGCGTGACGGAAACGTCTGGCTACGCCACGCGCATCGAACACGTATTGCTGGGAAAGGATGGGAAGAACGTCTGCTGGGTTTCTCATGGATGCTTCTCCTGAAAATCGGTCGGTCGTGACCGTCATTGCGGCGTATGGGTGCGCCGCGCCACCATGGCCGCACTCAGCCTGTCCAGTTGCTGCTGATCCAGGCAGGCTTCGGCAAATGGCAGAATATGGCTCTCTTCCACGGCCATGTGGGAGCGGTAGGCGCCGACAAAATCGTCTACCGAGACGCGTTCGAGCGGCCTCGCTTTCCCCTGGGCGATGTCGGCAAGCACGGCGCGCAATCGCACCCACGCGGCCTCCAGGAATCGATGCTCGCCGAGCAGGGTTGCGATCCGTTCAGTCACCGGAGAGTCCAGGCGTCGACCGGCCTCGATCAGCATGGGAAAGAGATCCTGCTCCTCGTCAGCATGGTGATGCGGGCCCGCCACGTCGAAATAACGCATGATGTTTCTGGCTGCCTGCTGCGCCTGCGTATCCGCGCCATGCAGAGGCAGGTACGCTTCGAGTTTCCCGAGCGTGACGCACTGCGCGGCAATGCGCTCGTGACACGCCTTGAGCATTTCGACAGGTTCATCGAACGAGGGCGCGGGCTTGACCAATAATCTGTCTGATTTCATTTCACGTTACTCATCGTTTCGCTTCGTTTCGCTTCAGCCAGCCTCGCAGTCGGCTCGCGGGCGTGTCAGGTAAGGCCAGTATTGGCGTGCATGTAGCGCGAACGCCGCACACCAGCACACCCCGGCGCCGTTGATCCTCCGGCCACTCGCAAGCAACGGGCCGATAACGCGCAGGCAGGCGGCGGCGATCACCAGGCCATAACAGGCGATGTCGGAGGACCCTGAGATTTCCTCCGGGGCGCGTGCCGGACGGGCGCCACCGGTCCGGTCGCAGCTCGTCTCGATGGAGCCAGCCTGGCTGCGCTCATGGATGATCTTTTCCAGATGGTTTCGCGAAATCCCACAGGCTCCTGCGATTTCGTCGATCGTCGCAACGTCACCGAGGGGGTGCTTCAACGCCAGGTACATCATCACCCGCAGCGTGTAACCGGTGTAGACGGTGAGGTGCATGGTGTTTCCATCCGTGAAGCAGTGTCGCTGGCCCAATGGTGCCGGGTGATTCAATCGCGCCTGCATATAACATACATTAAAAATATCTCATTTAAGCGAGATTCACAACCCTGCTGGCCGATAGTCACCAGGCCAGATATGGAATCCCCCTAGTCTGCTCAAAATCGCTGCGACGCCTGGTTCTGCGGCAAATTGACTCGCATCACAGTCGCTCGTTTGTCGTTGTGCTAAAACATTTATTAATGATACATGTTTTAGCTGAAAATGCGACGGGCGCGCTGACCCGTTCTCAACTTTCAGCAAAGGAGCAAACCATGCGATTGATTCAGCGTTTGTGCCGATTCTTCCTCCCGGATGCCGACCTGCCGGAGCTTTTCCCCCCAGGCCTGGTTGTTCCGGGGGGCGTGCCTGACAGCATCCTCGATTCCCTTCGCGAGCACGTCATGGCTGGCAACGCCTCCCCGGACGGAAAGTCTGATCCGGCCGGCGCGAACGTGCCGGCGACCGATCTTGCGAGACGAAGACGCGTCAGTTCGTCGAAGGTCTAGCCACGCCCGTCATCCAGTCAATAAACGCAACTCTGCACTGCTCAGAATGCAACCATGAACACGAAAACACTTTCCGCCGATGATAATCGTCCGCAGGACCGGACCAGCCGGGTGCTGATCTGGATTCTCCTCGTTGTCACCACGCTCTGTTGGGCGGGCATGATCGTGGCAACGCGTGCCACCTATCAGCAGGCAGCGCCGCTGCCGCAGCAGATGGTCACGCCGCACGGCACCGTGGTAATGAGCTACGCCGACATCGTTGCCGGCAAGTCTGGCTTCCAGAAAGCCGACCTGATGGACTACGGCAGCCTGTACGGCATGGGTTCTTACTTTGGCGAAGACTTCACCGCCGAATACCTTGTTCAGTTGGCGAAGGAAGTACAGAACGATCTGGCGTTATCACGCTACGGCAAATCGTTTGACGCCGTCACGGCCGATCAGCAGGCAAGTGTCACACGCGCCATGCAGGCGCAACTCCAGGGTATCGATCTGAGCAGGCAGCAGATCGTGCTTCCCGACGAGGTGGCACACGCGATTCAGACGCTGCAACACCGCATCAGCGCGGCGCTGCTCAGTGACAATTTCGCGCAGGGGTATACGAGGGCGCGTGCGCTCGACGCGTCCAGCGCCGCACAGACGGCGAATTTCCTGCTCTATTCGTCGCTCACGACCGTTGCACGGCGCCCCGGCAAGAACTACTCCTGGACCGTCAACTGGCCGGCCGAGCCGCTGGTAGGCAATGCGCCCACTGCAGCAACCTTCGAATGGACATGGGCGTCCTTCGTCCTGATCTTTTTCGCGATCGGCGCGGTCCTGATGATCTTTCGCCTCTGGATCGAGCCGAAGGCCGGCAACGAAACGTTCGAGCCGGTGCTGCGGGGCTTCAACGAGCCCACACCCAGTCAACGGGCACTGTGGAAGTATTTTCTCGTGGTGGCCGCAGTCCTGCTGGTGCAGATCCTCGCGGGCTCGATCATGGCGCACTACTACACCGATCGCTCGAGTTTCTATGGCATTGAGGTCGACAGGTGGCTGCCGTTTGCGGCCTTGCGCAGCGTGCATCTGCAGGCGCCGATCGTCTGGATCGGCGTGAGCTGGATCGGTGCCGGCCTGTTCCTGGCGCCGCTGATCGGCAAACGTGAACCGGCCGGACAACGGATGTTGGTCAACCTGATTTTCTGGGTACTCGTCGTGATCGTGGCCGGGGCACTGCTGGGCGATTACCTCGGGGTGATGGGCCTGATCCAGGCGCACTGGTTCTGGTTCGGCAACCAGGGACTGTCTTACCTCGAGCTCGGTCGCTTCTGGCAGATTCTCTTCTTCATCGGTCTGGCCGTCTGGTGTCTGGTACTGCTGCGTGCATTCTGGCCGACGCTCAAGACGCTGTTCAGGCAGAGCGGCGGGACACTCTATGGTCTTTTCCGGATCGAGCACCTGCTTTGGATCAGCACGCTGAGTGTCACAGTGCTTTACGTGTTCGGCATGATTCCGCTCGGCTCACCCAATCCGTCGTTCTCGATTACCGACTTCTGGCGCTGGTGGGTGGTGCATCTCTGGGTGGAACTGGCCTTCGAGCTGTTCACGGCAGCAGTGACCGGCTACTTCCTGATGGCGCTCGGGCTCGTGTCACGACAGATGGTCGAGCGCGCGGTGTTGTTCGAGTGGATCCTGATTCTGATCGGCGGGGTGCTCGGGACTGGTCATCATATGTACTGGGCGGGAGAACCCGGTCTCTGGGTGGGCGTTGGCAGCATGTTTTCGTTCATTGAGGTCTTGCCGCTCTTCCTGCTGGTGCTGGAAGCCATCGAGCAGCAGCGCCACATCCGGCACGAAAAGGATTTCCCGTACCGGCTTGCCTACCTGTACATCCTCGGCTCGGCATTCTGGAACTTCGTGGGCGCCGGTGTGTTCGGCGGGGGCACGCTCAATGCGCCGCTGGTCAACTATTACGAGCACGGAACCTTCCTCACGCTGAACCACGCACACACGTCGCTCTTCGGCGCTTTCGGGTTGCTCGCCATTGGCTTGCTATACATGGTGCTGCGCTATCTCAACGGCAGCCGCCCCTGGAGCGACCGGTGTGGAGTCTGGGCGTTCTGGCTCTACAACGCCGGCCTCGTGATGTGGATCGTGATGAACTTCTACCCGATTGGCTGGCCGCAACTGGAGGCGGCCTACACGCACGGCTATGCCTATGCGCGAAGTCTCGAGTTCTACAACACCACCACTTTCTGGCAATGGATGCGCATGCCGGGTGACATCGTGTTCGCCGTTGCTGCCTTGTTGATGGCCTGGGACTTTATTGTCAAACTCCTCGCCGCGCGCAAGGCCACCCGCGCCGTCGCTTCGTCGTCCACCGTGACACCTGCGAGACCGTTATGAGCTCCCTTTACGAGAATGCCGCCGTGGGACGCGGCTCGCGAGATGCTCCGCTGGCCTGTGCATTGAGGTTTTTCGTGAATCTCATTGTGTTTTCGTTTCATTCTGGAGTACGAATATGTCTACCCTAACAATCCCTGCCGCCGTGATCGTTCTCGACCTCGGCACTGTTGATCCGCGCGAGCGCCATTCAATGGTTTTCGACACGTTTGCCGGCCTGCCCCCCGGCCAGGCCCTCGAACTCGTGTCGGACCACAATCCTGAGCCGTTGCTCGAGGAGTTTGCTGCCGAACTGCCGAACGGGTTCTGGTGGCAGGGCGAAAAGGGTGCCCTCGACCTGTGGCGCGTGCTGATTGGCAAACCCGCGACGGCGCTCGACTGATCCATGACGATCATGCGGCTCCGCTGCCATACTGGGGATCGGTGCTGCCGCTACAGCCATTACAGCGGTTCCGCTCTTGTTCTATTCCGTGCTCACACCCGTCGCGCAACCGGGGGCTGCTTACAGTTGCCGAAATGTGCTTACATGTCGCCGCACTCGCGCATCTTCCTCAAGACGCGTGTCAGCGAGTTCCTGCAGCACGCCATCGAGATCCACCGGTCGCGTGTCGACTTCGATGCGGCCTGTCAATTCGGCATCGACATGCAACTGGCCTGCTTCGAAGAGCGTCCAGATCTCCGTGCCATAACGCGTGGCGAGTATGTGCGGTGCGAACCGTCCGAAGTACGCGGCCAGGTTGTCGACGTCACGCTTGAGCATCGAGGCGGCTTCGTTGTTGCCGGCGGCATCGACGGCCTGGGGCAGATCGATGATCACCGGCCCATCCGCCGCCAGCAGGATGTTGTATTCCGAGAGGTCGCCGTGAATCACGCCCGCGCAGAGCATGCGGACAACCTGATTGAGCAGCAGTGCATGCAGTTCGACGGCGCGGGCTTCAGTCAGATCGACGTCGTTGAGCCGTGGCGCGACGTCACCCGTTGCGTCGACCACCAGTTCCATCAGCAACACGCCATCAGTACAAATATAGGGCTGCGGCACGCGCACGCCTGCGTTGGCGAGCCGGAACAGCGCGTCGACTTCGGCGTTCTGCCATGAGGCTTCCTGCATCTGACGTCCGTAACGCGTGCCTTTTTCCATTGCACGCGCCTGCCGGCTGTTCTTGACTTTGCGGCCGTCCCGATACGAAGCGGCCTGTCGAAAACTGCGCTGCTTCGCGTCCTTGTAGACCTTTGCGCAACGCGTCGATTCGCCGCTGCGCACGACGTAGACCGTTGCCTCCTTGCCGCTCATCAACTGGCCGATCACTTCGTCGATGAGTCCTTCTTCGAGAAGCGGCGCAAGTCGTTTGGGGATTTTCATGCGGCCGCCGGTCGCGGCGTGTGGGATGCGCATTCCACATGCGTGGATGGCGAATGGCCCGCTGAGGCATGCACGATCGACAAACCGGTGAATCGGGCGACCGGTACTGCCGGTCGCAAGCGTGTTGCGTGGGAAACGAATGGAGTCATGCCGGATTATAGGGGACGGCGAGGACGAGGCGCCGCAAATCTCGTGGCGCCCGCGTAGATGCATTGTCTCCAAAGTTCCAGACCACACACCGTTCGACCCGACGGGTAGCACGCGACCCAACTCTGCCGTTCGATCCTGGGCCATCAGTTTCACGGCTGAGCCGCCGTTCACCACGGGACAGTGCGGCCCTTGCGGTCGAGGTACTCGAGGCCAGGTTTTCCCCGCTTCGAGAGCAGCGTGTTCACGATGTCCGGAATGGTTTCCTCAAGGCCGAACGGCGCGTTCGGACCGCCCAGTGCCGTGCGAATCCAGCCCGGAGCCATCAGCACCAGGGCGCGTGGCTCACCTGCATGGCGAGCAGCGTAGCTTCGCATGTACTGGTTCAGCGCCGACTTGCTGCCGCGATAGACTTCAAACCCACCGCTAGTATTGCTGGCGATGCTGCCCTGCCCCGACGACATGACGCCGATGAGGCCGTCATGGGGAACAAGATCCTGCAGCGCCTCGACGATACGCATCGGGCCAAGTGCATTCGTGACCATCACGCGGATGAACTCCCCGGTGGATACTTCAGCGATAGTGTCATCCGGATTCGCATTGGCGGTGCCGGCGTTCACGAACAGGATGTCGAACACGCGGCCCGACAAGCGGGCACGGAGTGCCGCGATCTGCTCCGGTTCGCAGATGTCGACGGTCTCGACCTCGACGCGGCCCGGGTTCTCGTCGGCCAGGTCATGCAGTTGAGTTCGGCCTTCGCCCGATCGCGTGGTGCCGGTGACGTTCCACCCCTTTTTCAGGAATTCGGCGGCCATGGCGTGTCCGAGGCCACGCGATGCGCCGATGAGCAGAATGGTGGGGGTCCTGTCGCCACTTGAGTGTTTCATCAAGATTCCTTGAGATTGAACAGCCCTGATTCTGGTGGAAGATCCATCATTGCACCAGACGCGTGGGATGCAATAATTGATTGCATGAAAATCAACGGATAGTCAATGCAAGGAGCGACGTGATATGCAAGACGTGGACTTGAATCTCCTCGCCGCGCTGGATGTATTGCTCGCCGAGTGCAGCGTGACCAGGGCCGCGCACCGACTCGGCTTGAGTCCCTCTGCCATGAGCAGGACGCTTTCGAGACTGCGGATAGCGACAGGGGATCAGTTGCTCGTGCTGGCGGGCCGAACGCTGGTTCCGACACCGTATGCAGAGCAACTCAGCGAGCACGTCCATGAACTTGCCCGAAACGCGAGAGCCGTGCTTCAACCCGTCAACAGCACCCTGGACGTTGCCACACTGGAGCGGACGTTCACGATTCGTGCGAATGACGGCTTCGTCGAACTGGTCGGCGCATCGCTCATGGCCGCGATCACCGAAACCGCGCCCCACGTCCGTATCCGGTTCGTGTCAAAGCCTGACAAGGATGCGCGGCCACTTCGGGAAGGCATGATTGACCTGGAGGTCGGCGTACCCGGAACCACCGCGCCGGAACTGAGGACGCGGTTGCTGTTTCGCGACCGGTTCGTGGGCATTTGTCGAACTGGGCACCCTCTTTTGACAAGGGTGACTGCGAAACGCTACGCCAGCTACCCGCACGTGGTGGTGTCGCGCAAACGGCAATTCTCCGGCCCGGTAGACGATGCGCTGGGCCAGTTGAGTCTGCGCAGAACCATTGCCATGGTCGTGCTCACCTATGCCAACGCAATGCAGATCGCACGCCATTCGGATCTTCTCGGGCTCGTCCCGCATTCATGCCTGGGGAGTGCCTTGCTGGGCGATCATGTGGGTAGTGCGGGCGTTCAGTTCTTTGAACTCCCGGTACGAACGCCCGGGATCAGCGTGTCGGCCATCTGGCATCCTCGCCTCCATGCTGATCCTGCCCATCGCTGGCTGCGCGATACCCTCTTTGCTATTTGCAAAAATGCTGGTCCATGAGCCATGGTGAGCCACGACACGTCATCGCTGTGAAGCGGAGATATTCCACCAGCCACCCGCCTACCCTGAACGCCGCCTCTGCACATTAAGGGATGCTTAAATGAGACCCGATCTGGAAAAAACATAGTTCTAAAGCAACCACCTGCGTTTGCCGATAAGAATGATGCCGGAAATACGGCGTAATTTTTTGGAGGTAACTATGTCAATACAGGCAGTGGGGCAGCATTCGGCGCAGCAGGTCGCGTCGAACACGACAGCTCAAGGTACGCAGTCGGCAGCCGGAACCTCGTCATCCAGCACGGCGTCTTCGTCGACGGCTTCCGCTCACGCATCGTATGAGGTCAGCATTAGCAATGCTGCGCGTGCGGCGCTGGCTGAGGCGACTGAGACATCTGTTCAAACAGCGAAAGAGGCCGGCCATGGCGATCGCGTCGCGCAGCGGCTTCTGGCAAAGGAGCAAGCGGCAAAAGCAGCCTGATCGGTACTACCCGACCTAACCTGATGTTGAGTCACCTGCGCAAACCGCCGCGCTCGTCTGGCGGTTTGCGCAGCATCCCGTTCGCGCTGATCCCCGCCGGCGTCAGCGGTCATTACGTCGCGCACCCGCTGCTCGTTGACACCATGTGTGCATCCCATACGCCGTGTCGTCCAGGCGAGTCGACCGATGCGGAGCGTTGCTGGCGAACACGACAGCATAAGCAGACCCTGGTCAGAGAGCACTGGCGAGCGTCCGGGACAACGCGCTCGCCTCCTGGCTGGACCTGACATTGGTGAACCCAATCAACAGTCCCCGTCTCGATGTTGCTTCGGCGTACCAGGCCGACAACGCCTGCACCGATAGTCCAAGGCTTCGCGCACGCATCGCAATCGCGCCATCGTCCGATCCGTTGTCGAGCATCGCAAGAAGATGCATGCCACCGGCTTGCATACGAAGTTGCGCGCGCGGTTCCAATGCGGCGCTCAGCGCATCCGCGAGCGTCGTGCGACGATCCGCGTAGATGCTCCGCATCTTGCGGATATGCCTCGCAAAAGCGCCCTCTTCGATAAACCTTGCCAGGGTCGCCTGTAGCAAACGCGGACACTGATTCTGCATTCGGCCAGCGGTTTCGGCGAACCGGACGACCTGCTCTTGCGGCACGACCAGATACGACAGACGCAGCCCCGGCGCGAGCACCTTGCTAAACGTGCCCGTGTACAGCACGCGCCCTGACCCGGCGGTATCAAGACTTTTTAAAGCGGGAAGAGGTCGCCCGCGATACCGGAATTCACCGTCGTAATCGTCTTCGATAATCCAGCGGTCGCCGGCTCTCGCCCAGTCCAGCAACGCGTGTCTGCGTGAAAGGGATAACGACACGCCCAACGGACTTTGGTGACTGGGCGTGACCACCGCAAAACGTGCATTCGCGGCCATTTTTATACCGGCCTCGACGTCCAGGCCGTCGTCATCGACGGGAACCGGCAGCAATGTCATTCCCGCCTCGATCAGGAAGCGCCGCGCGATGAGATAGCCGGGATCTTCGAACCAGCCTGTGTCTCCATGGCGCAGTACGCCATGACAGATCAAATTCAGACTGGCGCGATATCCGGCGCAAATAAAAACCTGGTCCGGCGAGCAGGCAACACCACGCGAAACGCCTAAATACCCGGCAATGGCCGCGCGCAGCGGCGCATAACCCTGTGAATCGGGATAAATCAGATCGTGCAGGCCGCTTTGCCGCATCTCACGCGCGGCCAGCCGGTTCCAGACCGTTCGTGGGAAAACATCCAGCGCGGGAAGGCCCATTTCAAGCGGCAGCGGCATCAAGCCGGTATGCGTCAGCGACGGCACGGTTTCTGGCACGACGACGGCCTGCCCGGCCGGCTCAGGTAACCTGATCTGCGGTGACACCACCGTCCCTGCTGGCCCACGAGCAATCAGATAGCCCTCGCCGATCAGAAGCTGATACGCCGATTCGACGGTACCGCGTGCCAGGTTCAATTCCGACGCCAGTCCCCGCACCGACGGCACGCGATCTCCCGGCCGCAACACGCCATCCGCGATGGATTGGCGAATGCGCAGGTAGATCTGGCGATAGATCGGACTGTCCGCGGCGGCATTGATGGGGCTAAATGGCAGAGTCATGTCCCACTCAAATTCATATTTCTTGACCCTGTAGTGTATGACATCAATCGCTTAAAGTACGTCAACGATGACGAATGAAGAGGGATAGCGATGGCGCCAGTCATGGAACTTCGGGAACTGGACAACCCTGTGCTGCAGCAAAGAGGCTTCGCGCTGATGCGCGAGCTACGGCCTCATCTGACCGACCCGATTGCGTTTGGCGAACAGCTCGCGCGTCAGTACATGCACGGATACCGGCTGCTCGGTGCATGCATGGGTGAGCAGATTGTGGGTCTGATCGGTTATCGCGAGATGGAAAACCTGCTGTACGGCCGCTTTGTCTATGTCGACGATCTGGTAATCGACACAGGTGAGCGTCAGCGCGGCCTCGGTGCAACGCTCGTCACGGCGGTGCGCAACGAAGCGACCCGCCTGGGGTGTCAGCATCTTGTCCTCGATACCGGCCTTCATATGGCGTTGGCGCAGCGCTTCTACTTCCGTCAGGGCCTGCTCGCGCGCGGCATGCATTTTGTCGAGGCGTTGGGCGCAACTACAAAGGGTGCGGCATGAACGACTTTTTATTTTTAAGCGCGAGCCCGAATCAACGCACTTCAGCCGCGCACCGTTTTGCCGAGGCGCTGCTCGAAGGGTTTGGCAAAAGGCATCCGGCGACCCGCGTGAACCGACGCGATCTCGCGGCGAACCCGCTGCCACCGCTAAGCGCCGCATACGGGGCGGCGGTCGCCAGACACACGCCAGCAGATGATCCCGCCTTTCTGCACTCGGAACACCTGATTGCCGAGCTGGAGCGCAGCAACCACCTGCTGATCGCAACGCCGATGCATAACTTCACCGTGCCGGCAGCGCTCAAGCTGTGGATCGATTACGTGCTCCGGATTGGACGCTCTTTCGCGCCAGGACCCGACGGCAAGGTCGGGCTGCTAGCCGATCGTCCCACCTACATCATCGTCAGTTCCGGTGGATTTCACCAGGGACCGCAGGCCCGACAGCCTGATTGCCTGTCCGACTACCTGAGACTTGCATTGCGGACAATCGGCATCCGTGACTGCCACTTCATCTATCTGCAGGGGTTGGTCGGCGGTGAGGAAGCGGTGGCGACCGCATTTGCCAGCGCGCACGAACAGCTATCACAAACGCCGCTCTTTGCCGGTGTCGAACCACTGTCGAACGCACTGGTTTCATCGACGTGAATTTTTTGCTTCACCTCTTCTCCACTTTTTTCACGCTTTCAGAGTCCGATCATGAGCCAGCTTCGTCTTCCTTTTTCGACACTATCTCCGGCCGCCTATCAAGGTCTTCTGGCGACAAGCAACGCGCTTTCCGACAGCAGCCTCGGCCGGCCAATGGTCGAACTGATCTATCTGCGCATCTCGCAGATCAATGGCTGCGCATTCTGTCTGGGCAAGCATGCGTCGACGCTCCGTGATTCCGGTGTCACGCAACGCAAGCTCGACCAGCTCGCGGGCTGGCGCGTCAGCGAGCTGTTCGATGCACGGGAACGCGCCGCGCTCGCATGGGCAGAGACGTTGACGCACGTCGCAGAACAAGGTGCGCCCGACGAACGCTATGCCCCGCTGAAGGCACTCTTCTCCGATACGGAAATCTCGGATCTGACATTCGCCATCTCGTTGATGAATGCGTTCAATCGTCTCGCCATTGGCATGCTGCTGTAGGAAGCAGGCGCGTCGCCTGCGCCGCGTCAGCGAAAAACGCTCACCGCCTCGACCAGGGTTTCCTGTGAGAGAGGGTTAGCCGCGGAACCGACTGGGCGATTGCCATGCCGGCATGGCCTTCAATACCCGCATGCATGATCCGGCTGTCGTCCTGGAAGCCGCCGTCACAGTACGGCGACCCCCAGGATCCGGTCATCACGCCGTCCTGGCTTCGGGATGGGGCGCCGCGTCGTCATGCATGACGCCCAGCAGCCTTGCCTGCGTGAACTCGTCACGCTCCAGCGCTTCGGCGGTGTCCTGATACGCCACACGTCCGTTGACGAGAACATAGACGCGGTCCGCGATCGGCAAGACCATGTCCGCCTGATGCTCGACGATGATCACACTCGCGCGCTCGCGTAGACGCACCACTGCATCGAGCACCTCCTGCACGACAGCCGGCGCGAGTCCTTCGAACGGTTCGTCCAGCAGAATCGCCCTGGCCGGCGCCATCAAGGCGCGCGCGATCGCCACCATCTGCCGCTCGCCGCCCGAAAGGTTCTCGGCACGTGTGTCCTTGCGGTTCGCGAGACGCGGAAAGAGCGCATAGATTTCGTCGACACTCGCGCCGCCCTTGCGCGCCGCAAGCCGCAGGTTCTCGTAGACCGTCAGGTTCGGAAAGAGCCGCCTTCCTTCGGGCACCATCGCCAGACCGAGCCGGTTGATCACATGGCTCGGCTTGTTCGTGATGTCGTGCCCGTCGAACATGATCGATCCGGAATTGATCTGCACGACGCCCGTGGCCGCGCGCAATGTAGTCGTCTTGCCTACGCCATTGCGGCCGAGAATAGCCACCACTTCGCCTTCGTTCAACGTCAGGTCGAGGCCGTCGAGAATCGTATTGCCGCCGTAACCGGCCTTCAGGTTCCTGATCGTGAGGAGCGGTTTCGTCGCGGCTGCGCGCGTCACACGCGTGGTCACGCGCTCGCTGGCCGGGACCGTCAACTTCGAGCGCCCCATGTATGCCTCGATCACTTCCGGGTGGGCCGCCACTTCTGCCGGTGCGCCGTCGGCGATCAGATGCCCGCGATGCAGCACGCTGATGCGGTCGGAGATCGCCAGCACGCGATCGATGTCATGTTCGATCAGCACCACCGCATGATGATTTGCCAGCTCGCGAATGATCTTCGCGACGATTTCACGGTCCGCTTCCGCGAGGCCCGCGAGCGGCTCGTCCAGCAGAAGGACCTTTGCCTGAGTCGCAAGAGAGATGGCGATCTCAAGCAGACGCTGCTCGCCATGCGACAGGTTCTCGCACGTCGCGCCCGCCTTGCCGACGAGTCCAACCGCCGCAAGCAGCGACCACGTGCGGGCATTCTGTGCCCCGGAACCATGTGCATCGAGCCACATGCCGAGGCGTCCGCGCTCGACGGCCTGCACGGCCACGCGCACGTTCTCGAACACCGTCAGGTTACGGAACACGCTCAGAATCTGGAAGGAGCGGCTCATACCCAGACGCACACGCCTGAACATCGCGAGGCGCGTCACATCCTGGCCGTCGAAGATGATGCGTCCGGCCGTTGGCTGCAGCACGCCTGTCAGCATGTTGAAGAACGTGGTCTTGCCCGCGCCGTTCGGACCGATGAAGCTGTGCAGACGGTACGGAAACACGTCGAGGTCGATCTTGTCGGCGGTGACGAGCGAGCCGAACTGCTTCGACAGACCGCGTACCGACAGAATCGGCGTATTCGGGTCGACGTCGATACGTGTGCTCCGGTACGGCTCGATGACAGCGGGACGCGCGGGAATCGTGTCGCGCACGAGCGTCCAGCGCGGCTTCTTCAGAAAACGCTGGACCAGCCCCTGAATCCCTTCCGGCGAAAAGAACGCGAACGCGATGATGATCGGCGCGAACAGCAGCCACCAATGTTCAGTCAGGCCGCTCAGCTTGTCTTCGAGCAGGATGAAGGCGATCGCACCCCACAGCGGCCCAAGGAACTGATGCACGCCACCGAGCACGGTCATGAGCAGGCTGTCGCCCGCATGTTCCCAGCTCAGGTTGTTCGCATACGCGCCTTGCAGCATCAGACAGAGCAGGCCACCGGCATAACCGATGATCGCCGCCGAGATGACAAACGAAAAAAGCTTCAGGCGATACGTGTCATAGCCAAGGCTCGACGCGCGTTGCTCGTTGTCGCGCAGCGCCTGCAACGCGCGGCCGAACGGCGAGTGAACCAGCCGCCACAACGCCCATGCGACCGCCACCACCGTCACGCAGGCAAACACGTGGAACGCCGGGAAGGTCGCGAACATCGGACGCGGCACGTCCTGCAAGCCGTTTTCGCCGCCGGTCACGTCGGTCCATTTGAACGCGATCTCAAAGGCGATCTGCGAGCATGCGAGCGTGAGCAGCGAGAAATAGAGCCCTCGCCGTTTCAGCACGATCGCGCCGATCAGCAACGCCATCACCGCCGTGAGCACGACGCTCAACGCCAGGGCGAGCACTTCGTTGTGAACATAGTGCTGCAACGACACGGCGACGAGATACGTCGACGTGCCGAAGAACACCGACGCGCCGAACGGCACGAGGCCGGTGTACGCGACCAGCAGGTTCACGCCCATGCCGTACAGCGCGTAGATCGCCACTTGCGTGGCACGCTCGAGCGGCGTGCCGGTCAGTGCGAGCAACGCCGAGACGACGGCGAGGCAGATCGCGAGCAGCGCGACCGGATGCCGGGATACGAGTTTGAAGTTCATTCGAAGCGCTCCCAACGTTCACCGAAGAGCCCGCGAGGACGCACGAGCAGCACGAGCGCCATCAGCACATACATCGCGACCGACGAACCTTCGGGGAAGAACTGCACGGCCAGCGCCGTGACGATACCCACCAGCAGACCCGCCACCACCGCGCCCGCGAAAGAGCCGAGACCGCCGATGGTGACGATCACGAACGCCGGCATCACGGCGGCCGTCGCCATGCTCGGCGTGACGGTCAGGAGCGGTGCCGCGAGCAGGCCGGCGGCACCGGCCAGCAACGCGCCAAGACCAAACGCACCGGTCAGGACACGCGGCAGGTTGATGCCGAGCAGGCCGACCATCTCCGGATCACGACTGCCGGCGCGCAGGATGCGGCCGTACGGCGTGAATTTGAGGAACCACCACAACGCGAGCAGAATCACGACCGTCGTGACGAGCACGAACAGGCGGTATTTCGTCAGCAGGAGCGGTCCATAAACGAAGAGGCCCGACAGCGCGGCCGGCGGACTGAACGGCAAGCCGCCCGAACCCCACACGAGCCGGATCAGCGCGGTCAGTAGCAGGGACAGCGCGAACGTCACGATCAGCCCCAGCAGCGGCTCCTTGCCATATAGCCTGCGGATGAAGATCACCTCGATCAGCATGCCGGCCGCGGCGACCAGAACGGGCGCGAGCACGACCGACCACCAGCCGAACTGC
This sequence comes from Paraburkholderia sartisoli, assembly GCF_900107685.1. GTDB lineage: Bacteria > Pseudomonadota > Gammaproteobacteria > Burkholderiales > Burkholderiaceae > Paraburkholderia > Paraburkholderia sartisoli. The sequence goes on from NZ_FNRQ01000002.1 coordinate 577,487, forward strand.
GTCGACAGCGCGATCGCGAAGTACGCGCCGAGCGCGAACAGCGCCCCGTGCGCGAAGTTGACGATCCCGAGCAACCCGCAAATGATCGACAGTCCGATCGCGAGCAACACGTAAAGAAATCCCAGCACCAACCCATTGGCGATCTGGGACAAGACAATTTCTGCCATGTCCGTACTCCGGTACCAGCGTGCTTGAAGAATCAGGCCTGACGCGGCGGCATGTTGCAGCCGATTTCCTGGCGTGTTCCGTACAGCTTGTCGAGATCAGCGGGGTTCTTCGGCACGACCGACACCTGATCGAGCCAGTCCCACTTGTCGGTGATGTGGTCCTTGACCTTGAACACGGTCCAGCGACGGACCATCTGGTGGTCCCACGAACGGTAATAGGCAGGCATCGCGCCGTCGTCCAGCCTGACGGTTTCGAGGCTCGCCGCGATGTCCGCGCCGCCCGTGCTCTTCGCCTGCTTGATACCCTCCAGCAGCCCGCGTGCGGCGAACCAGCCAATCCACGCCTTGTCGGCGGGCGGCTTGCCGTACTTCGCCGTGTAGTTCTTGATGAATGCGACCTCGGCAGGCGTATGGCCCGGTGAGCTGAAGTGCCACGGCTTGCCGTAGTAGCCGGTCGCGGCGTCGGGACTGATCGACCAGAGGTCCGAGTCGCCGATGATCGGACACGCCACCGGAATCGTCCCCTTGAGGCCCATTTCGGCGTACTGCTTGAGGAACGTCGACAGGTCGCCGCCGGGCAGGCCCAGCACCACGACGTCCGGCTTCGACTGGCGGATCTTGAGGATGAAGGAGCTGAAATCCGTGGTGTTCAGCGGCGAGACGTCCGCGCCCGTCATGGTGCCGCCCGCTTCCTTCAGCAGGTCCGACATGGAGCGCTGGATGTCCTGCCCATACGCGTAGTTCGCGACGAGGAAGTGCCAGCGCTTGCCCTTCGCGAGGAGCGACGGCGCGAGCGCGCGGCACGTCACCGGCGTCGGCGCGAGCGTGCGGAACGTGTAGGGGTTGCAGCTGCTGCCGGTCAGTTCACGGGCCGCCGCGTTCGGTGCGATATAGGGCATTTTCGCGCGATTCGCCACCGAGGCCATCGCGAGCGACGTGCCGCTATTGGTGCCGCCGATCACCGCGACGACCTTGTCCTCGTCGACGAGCTTCTGCATGTTCTGCTGTGCCGATTGCGGGTTCGGTTCGTCGTACCAGATCAGATCGACGCGACGGCCGCGCACCTGGTTGCCGGCGTCGGCGAGCGCGAGCTTCACGCCGTTCGCGATCATCTCGCCCTGTTCCGTCCACACGCCCTGCTTCGCCATCACGAGACCCAGCTTCAGCGGCTGTTCACCCTGTGCCCGCACGAATGCTGGTGCGGCCAGCACCGCCGCGCCGCTCGCGAGCGTCTTGCCCGCCGCCGTCAGCCAGCTGCGTCGCGTCATGCCGCCCGAAGTCTCGCGCGTGGCGTCGCTGTCTTTCATGTCTTCACCGTGGTCCTGGCTCATCTGTCTCCGCTCCTGGTTGCACATCCACTGGATGTCAGCTAAGTAGTGTTGCTGCCGATGTGATTTTTGCGAATATTAATTTCAACTGGAATAATATTCAACAATTTCGAACCCTTACAGGGTTTTCATGAATATGCGAGATCCGTGCGGGCAGGTCGAACGCCGTCTACTGCCGTGTGCGGTAGAACGCGATCGTCTGCCGCAATCCCTCTTCCAGCGAAGTCGCGGGTAACCCGGGAAGCAGACGGGCGAGCATGGGGTCGTCCGGAAATTCCGTGGCGATGGGCAATGCTGACCCGCTGGCGTCAAGGCGAGCGCCGGGCGCCAGCGCGGAGATCTGCGCGATCACCGTGTCGACCGATGCGATCTCGCCGGCGAGCGTAAACACGTGGGCGCCTGGCGCTGTCGTGAAGAGCGCCGCTTCGTACGCGGCGGCCACATCGTCGGCGAAAACGAGGCCCGTCGATCCCGTGAACGGAATCGTGTATTGCTCGCCACGCGCCGCGGCGCGGCACGCGAGACTCGGCCCCGCGCTCGATCCGCTCTCGCGCCCCGCGCCATAAACGACAAGCGGCCGGAAACCGATGCTCGCGATGCCGCAGTCGTTCCAGTACGCCCGCGCCGAGCCCTCGCACGCCAGCTTGAAGGCGCCGTAGTGCGTCTCGGGATGCGGCTGCGCGCCGTCGTCGGGGCCGAAAACGCCGGCGCTGCTCGCGTAAAGCACGCTGCGTAAACCCGCCGCACGCGCGGCATCGAACACGTTCAGCGTGCCGATCAGATTGATTTGCGCGCCGCGTACGGGGTCGCTCGCGCAACCGGGCGTCAGCACGCCGGCCAGATGAATGACGCCGTCGCAACCCTGCAGCGCGCGCGTCACATCGCTGGCGACAGAAATGTCGCCCGTCATCCATTCCACTTCGCCTGCCTGCCGCGGCGCGAGTTCGCCCAGCAGGCGCGCGTCGCTGCGCAAGTCGAACGCCCTCAAGCTGACATTTCGCGCCAGCAGCCGTCGCATGACCCATGCGGCAAGAAAGCCGCTCCCTCCCGTCACCAGCACCCGCATCGTCCGCTCCTCCGATGTATGGAAATATTTGATTTTCGTCATTTATAGAATACCATTCCACTAAGAAAACTTGTTCTATTTATTTCCGCATCACGCGGAAGGAGACACGAAGGCATGAACGCGACGAGGCAAACACATTGGGACGAGGAAGTTGACCTGCTGGTGTTCGGTGCGGGCGCGGGCGGCATGACCGCCGCGCTGGTCGCGCATCACGAGGGCATCAAGGTGCTCGTGTGCGAGAAGACGGACGCCGTCGGCGGCATCACGTCCACCTCGGGCGGCACCACCTGGGTGCCGGGCACAAGCCTGAGCACGAGCGCCGGCGTACCCGACAGCGTCGACGACGCGCGGCGCTTTCTCGCGTCGGTGGTCGGCGATCGCGGCGGTGACGAAGCGCGCGAGGCGTTTCTGCAAAGCGGCCCGGCGGCGATCGACGAACTCCAGCGCATCAGCGACGTGAAGTTCGTCGCCGCCACGGCGCACCCGGACTACGTGACGGGCCCCGGCGCGGCCTTCGGCGGGCGGGCGTTGGCGCCGGTCGCATTCGACGGACGATTGCTCGGCGCCGAATTCGTTCGCGTGAGACCGCCGCGCAAGGAGTTCATGGGGCTGGGCGGCATGATGGTGGCGCGCACCGACCTCGACGCGCTGCTCGCGCCCTTCGCTTCGACGAAGAACTTCTCGCGCACGCTGGCCGTCGTGGGCCGCTATGTGATGGACCGGCTGCGCTATCCACGCGGCACGCAACTGGTCATGGGCAATGCGCTGGCTGCACGGCTCTTCTACAGCCTGCGCAAACAGAACGTGGAAGTCCGCTTTGAAACACCGCTGATTGAACTGGTGATCGAGCAAGGCGAAGTCACCGGCGCCGTGGTCGAACAGAAAGGCGCGGGAAAGAAGCGCATTCGCGCGCGTCGCGGCGTGGTGCTCGCCACCGGCGGCATTACGCGCCATCCGGTGTTGCGCAAACAGTTGTTCCCCGCGGGTGCCGGGCCGTTATCGCTTTCGCCGAACACGCATACCGGCGACGGCGTTGACAGTGCGCTGAAGATCAACGCACAGCTGAACGATGGGCACGACAGCCCGGGGCTCTGGATGCCGTGCTCGATCCTGCGCTCACGCGATGGTCAGGACAGCGTCTGGCCGCACATCATTCTCGATCGTGCGAAGCCGGGGCTGATTGCGGTGAACAGTCGTGGCGAGCGCTTCGTCAACGAGTCGGACTCGTATCACGACTTCGTGATGGGCATGCTGCGCGACAGCGAGAGCGGCGGCGGCAAAGGTGACAGCGTGCCGGCGCACCTGATCGTGGATGCGGCGTTCATTCGCGACTATGGCCTCGGACTGCTGATGCGCGAGCGAAGCCGCAGTCGCATCGCCAGCTTCGAAAAGGCGGGGTATCTGATCAAGGGCAACACGCTGGCTGAACTCGCCGCGAAACTGGGCATCGATGCAGCGGGACTCGAGCGCACCGTCGACACGTACAACCGCGATGCCGCGCAAGGCCAGGATCCCGCGTTTCATCGCGGCGCGAGCGTGGTGAACCGGTTCAACGGCGACGCCGCACAGAAACCCAACCCCTGCGTTCGTCCGATCGGGCCGGGGCCGTACTATGCCGTGACGGTCTGGCCGGCAGACCTTGCCTGTAGCGCGGGGCTCGAGGGCAACGCGAACGGCCAGGTGCTCGATAACAACGGCCACGCCATTCCAGGCCTGTACGCGTGTGGCAACGACCTCGCCTCGATCTTTCGCGGCACCTACCCCGGCCCGGGGACCACACTCGGTCCCGCAATCGTGTTTGGCTGGCGCGTCGCGAAATACGCGGCTCGCGCCGTGCCTGGCGCATCCGGGGCGAGGCAGTTAGACCCCGTCGCGCCGAAGCCGCGTGTGACTGTGTGAGATTTGTAGGGGTTTGACGGCGGTCGCCTTCGTGGCGTCCGCCCAGACCTTGCTTTGCACGAAGCGCAGGATCGTTTCCACTGTCAGTGGTTCAATACCGCGCACGCGGTACCGGGTCTGATGGATCGCGGACGAACGCCGCATGGGACGTGTGCCGAGCGCCAGCACGGTGAACGCACAAAGAGCCCCACGGCAGATACGCTACCGCCAGGACGAACATACCGCGAGCGCGCCTGATGACCAGGCCGACGCGCAGCACGGTCACGCTGCCTTGGGCCGCCCCTTGCGCCTCGCCACGACCGGCTGCGCGCTGGCCGCCGCGGGCACCACTTTCACGCTGCGCTTGAAATACGGCGAGCTGAGCGTGGCCGCGCCCATATCCGATGCCGCCTCGAGCAACACAGGCGCAAGCTCCTTCAGGCGCGCATCCGGCAGCCGGCTTGTCGGCCCGGCCAGACTCACCACGCCCACGGCCACGCCCGTCACCGGATGACGGATCACCGCCGCCATCGACGTCATCCCGACCTCGTACGTGTCGCTGGCGATGCCATAGCCGCGTTTGCGCGCGCCGGCCAGATCCTGGAGAAACTGCTGGATCGACTTCGGCGCTCTCGGCCCGGTCTGCCCCGCCTTGCCAATGCCGCCCTGGCGCGAAACCAGTTCGAGCGCCTCTTCGTCGCTCAGGGTCGAAAGCCACGCCTGCCCGCTCGCGGTGCAGTGAAGCGGCGGCTGACTGCCCATGTCCGGGTCATAGCGAAGACCGGATTTGGCCCCCTGCGCCTTCCCGACAAACGTGATGTGATCGTCCTCGACCACGCCGAGCCGCGCCAGTTCGCCCGACGCCGAAGCCAGCCTGTCGAGCACCGGTTGCGAAATATCGAGCACGCCTCCCGTGGACAGCCAGATCAGCGCAAGCGACACCAGCTTGAGCGCCAGCACATACTCGCCGTGCTCGTCCTGCCGCACATACCCTTCTTCGCCCAATTCCGCCAGCAAGCGATGGGTGCCGCTGCGCGGGATGTTCAGCGTGTCGGCGATGGCGGCCAGCTGCATGCTGCCGCCCTGTTTCGCCAGCAGCTCGATGATGGCCAACGCCCGCTCAAGATTTCCAGCCATATTGCACGCTCGTTCGACTTAGATACCGAATGAGAACACGATTCCACATCGGAACTCAAGCGAGGCAAATCCCGATGTGGCGCCTGTCAACTGCCCGGTGGCGGCTTCGGCCCGCAGCACCGGTCCACGACGTCACGCGCCCCTGAAAAACACCGCGGCGGCAGCCGCCTGCGCGGGGACCGCCAGCGCCAGGAGCGCCTCACCCAGGCACAGCATGCCTGCGCGTGCTCTTCAACGGACTGTGTCGGGGCCCGTCACGCGCATCAGCCCGCCGCTTCAATCCGTGCGAGCAGGTCGAGCGTCGCCTCGCGCAGCTTGCGGGCGCGTTCGAGCGCAGGCGCGGTTTTCGCCCATTGCTCCGTCGGCACTTCGATGCTGAGCGGCAGATGGGCGGGAAGCGCGCGCAGGATGCCGGCGAGATCGATGCCGCCTTCGCCCGGAATCATCCGCTCGCAGCGTGCCTGGAAGAGCAGCGTCTCGAGGTCGGTCGGGCGCTCCGCTGGACCATCGCAGAACTGCACGTAGCCAAAGTACTCGCGCGGCAATGCCGCGAGTTCTTCCGTCGACGAACCGGCACGGTCGAAGTGAAGCGGGTCGATGATGAGGCCGGTATTGCTGCGACCCGCTGCCTTCACGATGCGGGCGCCCTGCGTGATGTCCTTCGCGTGGGTCCACGGCATCGGTTCGAGCGACGGGGACAGCCCGAGCGGCTTCGCGAGGTCGCAGAGTTGCGCGAGCCGCTCCGCGGTGCGCGCTTCGTCGGGGTCGTTGCCCGCCACGAGCACATAGCGTGCGCCAAGCTCAGCGGCAGTCTCGAGCATGGGCTTGTACTCCGTTACATCCGTCTCCGGCTTCAGGCGGAGAATCTCCACGTCGAGCACCTTGATGCCCGTGTCCCGCAAGCGCGCAAGCGTTTCACGTTTCAACGGCGTGTCGCCGACGATCTCGTGCCGCACCTCCTGGTCGGTTGCGGGCAACAGGCGCAGCCCGACGTAGTCGTAGCCCGCCTGCGCCGCGCAGTCCACCATCTGCGGCGGCGTCAGTTCAAGCGCGGTCAGCGCCGAGAGCGAAAGCGCGCGCGCGTTGTGCCGTGTCATGTCGTCTCCTTCATTTCGATTGATTGCTTGTCCGGGTGTTCGTTTCATGCCTGGAGCGTGTTCAGCGCAGGGGCGAAAACGGCGTCGGCACGCAGATGGTGGATTCCATCGTGGTCAGATGCACGGGACCTCCCTTCGGCGGCCAGATACCGTCTTTCACCGCCTCGGCGCGAATCCGCGAACGTTCGTCGACGCTCGCGTACGACCAGATGTTGAGAAAGCGCGGCACGGTGCCGTCGAGCGAATACATCGCGCCGATCAGCGGCGAGCGCTGCGTGCGCTCGGGCAAGGCCTTTTCCCACGCGTCGATCGTGGGCTGCAGGCTCGCGAGCTTCGTCCCGTAGACGCGCATCTCGTAGATGCCGCCATGCACGGCAGGCTCGATCGGCGGCAGGAAGGGGAAGAGTGAGTAGCTGTCGATCTTCACGTCGGTGACGAACTCGCCGCAACCAAACGGATTGCCTTCGAGCAGCATGCGCTTGCGCTCGCCGATCAGCGCCGCTTCCGATTCGAAGCCGCGCAGCACCAGCACCTGCCCCAGCGTGCCGATGTCCGAGTACCAGCAGCCGAGCAGGGTTGAGCCGGGCTGCTTGCCGCTCGTCTTGATGTTCTCGAAAACCTGCGCGTTCGAGCCGATTTTCACGGTAAGCGTCACTACGTCATAGAGCGTCATTACGTTTGTCCTTGCGCATGATGTGAGGAATCTGCAACCGGATCCGCCTGAGTCAGACCGGCAAGAGAAAGGCCCGCGAGGTAACCGAATGTCATCGCGGGACCGAGTGTGATGCCGCCAGCCGGGTAACAGCCGCCCATCATGCTGGCGCTGTCATTGCCGACGGCGTAGAGACCGGCGACCGGCCGATGCGCGTCGTCGAGGACGCGGGCCCCGGCATCGGTCGCGAGCCCCGCGAACGTGCCGAGGCTGCCGGGAAGCAGTTTGACCGCGTAGAACGGTCCTGCTTCGAGCGGCGCGACGCACGGGTTCGGCGTGTGCCGGGCGTCGCCCTGCACGCGGTTGTAGGGCGTGGAGCCGCGATGAAACTGCGGATCGGTGCCTTCCTTTGCATAGGTGTTCCAGGCCGCCACGGTGCTAGCGAGACCTTGCGGATCGATGCCGCATTGCATGGCCAGTTCGACGACGCTATTGGCCCGCTTCAGATAACCCGAGCGACGGTATGGGCCGGTCGGAAACGGAAACGGCTTCGACACGCCCAGCCCGTAACGACGCTGGAAACGATGGTCGCACACCAGCCACGCGCACACTTCCTCGCCTTGCGGCGTCGTATCGAAGAGCGCGGTCATCAGGTCGTAATACGACGACGCCTCATTGGCGAAACGCTTGCCTGCGCGCGTCACCGCGATCACGCCGGGTTTGGCGCGTTCGATCAGATGCGGAAACGCCACCGGCGGCTCGCCCTTTCGTTGCGGCACGAGCGACACCGGCGCCCACGCCGCGGGCGCTTCGAGCGCGGCGTCGAAATGGCCGCCGATTGCCTCGCCGATGCGAATGCCATCGCCCGTGTTGGACGAAGGCGCAGCCGACCAGTGCTCGCGGCCCGATGGCGTGTAAGCGAAGGTTCGCGCGCGGCGCGCGACGTCATGCGGATAGCCTCCGCAGGCGAGCACCACGCCACGCGCGGCCCGCACTTCGTTCACGACGCCATCGATCTCGACGCTCGCGCCAACCACGCGGCCCGCTTCGCGAATCAACCCTACTGCCCTGGCGTTCGGGCGCAGATCGACATCATTGTCCGCGGCTGACTTCAGGAGCCGCGCAACCAGCGCGTGGCCGTTGACCAGATGCATCGAGCGGCCATAACGAAGCTTGTGGACGGCGAACGTCGTCAATCGCCGCATGACGTGCAGCGCGGAACGCAGGGAACGCGTCGCGTTGAAGAAATGACCGAGGTCGGCGCCAGAGGCGATCGCCATGCCGTTGAGCGTCGTGACGCCGAGTGGCGGCCGTAGCCTGTCGATCAGCGGACCCAGCTCGCGGCCGTCGAACGGCATCGCGCAGACCGAACGGCCGCCGGTTCCAGCACCTGGCGTTGTGTGGAAGTCGGGAATCCGGTTGCCGTCGACAAAACGCATCGACGTGTGCTGCTCGAAGAACTCGACCATTTGCGGACCGTGTTCCAGCAACGCATCGGTCTTGCCCGCATCGAAATGCGCGCCAAGCTCGTTGCGCAGATAGGTGCGCGGCGCCTCGACGTCCTCGGTGATGCCGGCGCGCACGGCGAGCGGATTGCGGGGTATCCACATCCATCCACCGGACCATGCTGTCGTGCCGCCGAAAACCGCCTCCTTCTCCGCAACGATCACGCGCAGCCCATGCACGGCGGCGGTAACCGCCGCGGCGAGGCCACTCGCGCCTGAACCCAGCACCAGCACATCACATTCGAGCATCGGTTCGCGCTTCATTGCCAATCCGCTTTCCCTGGAGAGACCCACCCTGTTTGTTGAATACTATTCCATTTTACTATTTTATTCAAACAAGGCTTAACCCTTATCTTCCCGGGCCCGGACAACGCCGGGCCGTGTTCAGGAAGCCGCCCGCCCCGGAATCGTTCCGAGCAGACGGTCACAGAGACCACCGTCGACGCGCAAGTCCTGACCCGTCACGTAACTCGATGCGGGCCCCAGCAGCCAGGCAACCGCCTCGGCGATGTCCTCCGGGCGGCCGATTCGCGCAAGCGGCACCAGTTCAGTCCGAAGGCGCTCGACTTCGGGGTCGTGATACAGGGACTCGGTAAGCGGCGTGCGGATCATCCCCGGAGACACGGTATTCACGCGGATGCCGTGCGCCGCCCACTCCTGCGCGAGTTGCCGGCACAGCATCGAGAGCGCGGCTTTCGCCGCCGAGTAGGCGCCATAGCCCGGATGCGGGAACGTGCCGGACATGGAACTGACCGCGACGATCGTGCCGCCCGCTTTGGCGAGATGCGCCCGTGCGGCACGTGCGAGCAGCCAGACTGCGCGGGTGTTGATGTCGAACGTGCGGGTCCAGTCGTCGAGCGAACCATCGGCCAGCGCAGCCGGCGCGGTAATGCCGGCGTTGCAGACGAGTCCGTCGAGCCCGCCGAGCGCGTCGCCTGCGTTTGCGACGAGACGCGCGCAGTCGTCAGGATCGGCGAGATCCGCGGCTAGTGGGAACGCCTCCGCGCCGGCCGCGCGCAGTTCGCCGACCAGCGCATCGAGCGATGCGCTCTTGTGCGAGCCCGCGGCCGCGATCGCGATGGGCGAACCGTCCTGTAGCGCGCGACGCACGAGCGTGTGACAGATCGCCCGCCCAATTCCGCCGCTCGCGCCCGTCACGAGCACGCGCCGCCGTTTGCCGGTCGCCGGTTGCATGCGCGCCTCCATCACAGGGACGGCGCGACGCGCCCTCCTGCTGCAACCGCGCGATGCACGGCGAAGGTCGCGGCGAGCGTGCGCGCCGCGTCGTCGCCCGAACACACCGGCGTTTCGTCACCCGCGATCACCGCCGCGAAATGGCGCAACTGCTCCGCGTACGGATCGCCGCTGTGCGGCGTGCTGCGCTCGACGGTCAACGGTTCGTGCCAGCCCTTGCCGCTGCGGTACTCCCAGATGTCGAGCTGTGGCAACGTCAGCGAGGCATCGGTGCCCGACAGAAAATGCGTGTTCACCTGCTGACGCGGATAGTGCGCAGCCTCCCCTGCCGCGAGATCCCAGTTCCAGGGCGATGCCGCGCAATCGGATACGGCCAGCGTGCCGAGCGCGCCATTCGCGAATCGCAGGACGACGGCCGCGGTGTCCTCGACTTCGAAGCCTCGTACCGCACTGGAGGTCAGCGCCTGCACGTCGACGATATCGCCGAGCAGGAAGCGCATCAGGTCGATGTCGTGGATCAGGTTGATCAGGACCGGACCGCCTCCCGCACGGCGGCGCCATTCGACGTCGAAGTAGGCATCCGGTTTGTAGAAGGTCGCGAGACCCGTCGCGGTGACGGGTCGGCCGAGGCGCCCCGACTGCACGATGTCGCGCGCGCGCCGCAGAATCGGGTTATGCCGGCGATGATGGCCGACGAGCAGCGGCACGCACGCCTCGACGGCGGCGTTATTCAGTTGCCGTGCCTGTTCGACGGTGTCCGCGACCGGTTTTTCCATCAACACCGGCACACCGCGTGCAATGCAGTCGAGCCCCACGGTGACATGCGTCGCATTGGGCGTCGCGACGATCGCGCCTTCGGGGCGCACGTCGTCGAGCATCGACCGGTAGTCGGCAAACCAGCGCAACCCCTGCTCGCGGGCGAAACTTTCTGCCTGTGGCGAGGGATCGGCGACCGCGACGATCTCGCACTGCGCATGGGCGCGCGCACGCTCGACATGCATGCGCCCGATGGCGCCCGCGCCGATCAACACCAAACGTCTCCTGCTCATCTGCTTCTCCTTGATTGAACCGCGTCCGCGCATCCGGCCGCGAAGCCTTCCGTTTCATTCGAAACACTCTTTTATTGTTGAATAGTATTCCAATAAAGATTAAAGTTCACGGAAAATATGTAGCAGCGAGGGTGGCAGACAAACCGTGCTCGCTGCGCGTGCGGCAAAATGGACACCACAGGAGGCAGAGAACAGCATGAGCCAGCAGAACGCATCTTCGTTTTCCCCGTCGCTCGACGCAGGCCTGAGCGGCGCGACGCGGATCTATTTCATTGTCGGCGACCCGATCGCGCAGGTCCGTTCGCCTGCCGGCGTCACGGCCGCGTTGCGGGCGGCCGGGCGCGACGCGCTGGTGGTGCCCGCCCACGTCGCGCCGGCCGATCTCCCCGCGTTCTTCGCGGGCGTGAAGGCGATGCGCAACGTCGACGGCGTGATCATCACCGTGCCGCACAAGTTCAGCGCGGCGGAATACTGCGCGACGTTTTCCGAGGAAGCGCGCTTCCTCGGCGCGGTCAACACGCTGCGGCGCACGCCCGACGGCAACTGGCACGGCGCGATGTTCGACGGCACCGGCTTCGTGGCCGCGCTGACGGATGCGGGTTGCGATCTGGCCGGCAAGCGCGCGCTGCTCGTGGGCGCGGGCGGGGCGGGATCGGCGATCGGCCACGCGCTGGTGAGCGCGGGCCTCGCGTCGCTCGACATCCGCGATAACGACACGGCCCGTACGACGTCGCTGACCGACCGGCTCAATGCGCTGCAACGCGGGAAGGTTCGTAGCGCCGCATCCGATGTGGAAGCGCATACGTTCGATGTCGTCGTCAACGCGTCGCCGCTCGGCATGCGTGCGGACGACCCGTTGCCGATCGATGTGTCGCGCCTTCAGGCGGGGACCTTCGTGGGCGACGTCGTCACGAAGCCGCCGGTGACACCGTTGATCGAAGGGGCGCGCGCACGTGGATGTCAGACGGTGACAGGCACGCAGATGTTCGGCCGTGTCTGCGACCGCATGGTCGAGTTCTTGCTGGACGCGCCGCAGTAAGGCCAACGCGGTGCGAAGCGCGCGTAGCGGGGACGCTACGCGCGCGCGTCACGTCTGTGAGTACGAAGTGAGGCGCGCAATCGCAGCCGTCAGTGTGCGGACGCTGGATCGGCTGCGGTCGTCTTTGGCGTCACGCTGCCGATGCTGCGCGCGTCGTCTTTTTCATGGCCCGTTACACCCGCCGCATGACGGCCGGCGATGTACCCAAACGTCATTGCAGGGCCGAGATTGATGCCGCCCGACGGATAGAAGCCCCCCATCACGCTGGCCATATCCGTACCCACCGCATACAGACCGGCAATCGGTTTGCCATCCTTATCAAGCGCCTGCGCGGACCCATTCGTCTTCAGGCCGGCAAAGGTGCCGAAGCTGCCCGGAAATACCTTGACGGCATAGAAAGGCCCGTGTTCGATCGGCGCGACGCAAGGGTTGGGGCCTTTGTGCAAGGGGTCGCCGCCTTTGCGGTTATATGGCGTCGAGCCGCGTCCGAATTGCGGATCCTCGCCGCGGCGTGCGTGTTCGTTGAAGCGCTGGACGGTTGCGGCCAGCGCATCCGGCGCGATGCCGCAACGCTGTGCGAGTTCTTCGATCGTCGAGGCGCGTTGCAGATAACCGCTACGGATAAACGAACCGACCGGCACCGGGAACGGCCGTGCATAGCCCAGACCATACCGGCGCAGAAACCGGTGATCGCAGATGAGCCACGAAGCCACTTCCTCGCCTTGCGGCGCTGAAGCGACCATCGCGGACGCGTAATCGTAGTAGCCGTCGGCTTCGTTAACGAAGCGTTTGCCGCTGGACAGCACACCGATCACGCCGGGCTTCGCGCGATCGATGATGTGCGGGAAGTGGCCCACGGTGCCGTCGGCATGTTCGACTCTGGATACCGGCGCCCATGCAACCGGCGACGCGACGTCCGTCACGAGACAGGCCCCGGCCGATTCACCCAGGCTGATCCCGTCGCCCGAGCAGCTTTGCGGCGGCAAGGCGAGGTGTTCGCGACCCGTCGGCGTGCGCGGAAAGAGCGCCTTGCGTCGCGTTATATCGTTGGGGAAACCGCCGGCGGCAAGTACAACGCCTCGCGCTGCACGAATTTCCACGTCACCCTTTTCTGTGGCGACAACCGCGCCACGCACCACGCCGCCCTCGACAACAAGGCGCTGGGCCGGTGCGGATTCCATCAGCGTGACACCCAGGTCCTGTGCCGACTTCGCGAGGCGCGCCACCAGCGCCACGCCATTGACCAGTTGCATCGCGCGGCCGTACAGCGCGAGATCGAGCAGATGCCGCGTAAAGCGCCGCGTCACGTGGAGGAATGACTTGAGCGAGCGCGTCATGCTGAGGAATGCCATCAGGTCCGCGCCGGCCATGATCGGCATGCCCATGAACGAGGTCTCGCGCATGGTCTTGCGCAGACGCTTGATCAGCGGCCCAACCTGCCGTCCGTCGCAGGGCGCGGCAATGACCTGATGGCCTTGCGTCGCCGCACCTTCAACGTTGCCATGCACATCAGGGATGCCGTTGCCATCCACGAATTGCAGCGAGGTGTGCTCTTCGAAGAAGGCGACCATGTGCGGACCGTTGTCGAAGAATGCGTCCACACGCTCCGGGTCGTAACGCTGGCCGAGTTCGTTCTTCAGGTAGGTGCGCGGCTGTTGCGGGTCTTCGTCGATGCCGGCGCGTTTCGCGAGCGGATTGCCCGGCACCCACATCCAGCCGCCCGACCATGCGGTTGCGCCACCGAACACGGCGTCTTTCTCCACGACGACTACCTTGAGACCATGCCATGCCGCCGTTGTCGCGGCGGCGAGGCCCGAGGCGCCGGAGCCGATGACGAGCAGGTCGCAGTCCATCTGATTTGAAGTGTTCATTTCCACGATTGCCACGAAATGCGCCCCTGGCGGGCGCTGAATGCTGTCATGGCCGGGTTCATCAACGATGGCGTCCCCGGAATGAGATGACTGATTTCCTCTGCGGCTTCGTGCAAGGCCGGTGCGTATTCGTGCAACCGGAATTCAGTCAGACGAAAAACGGATCGCGCATTGTTCGCGGGTAAGCAGATAACTAAATTGAATTTAATTCCATGTGGAATACTATTCCATAAACGGGCGACTTTTGTCAATGTCGGCCCTGGAAATTCACCGACCCACGCGATCGAAACCGGAACAGGAAAGCCGAAGAAGAACGTCTGTTCTCAACCAGACCCGGTGCCATTCGACATCGACCGCATTGGATCGATTGGCGAGTGAAGCGGTCTTGAAAACCGCGTACACGTCGTGGTGACGCGCGACGAAAACGTCATCGGGCGCGCAAGTGCGTGTAAATTCGAACCCAGTGGTTTGCGACCCGCCACTGCGTCGTCGAACCGGTCGCCATCGGAGTCGGTCCTTCAGTCTGACGGGAGCCGGTATGAGCACGAAGCACAGCAAGAAAGGACATCTCGAAGCCGCCGCGTCGCATCACGAGCAGGCTGCCCGGTATCACCGCGCGGCATCGAGGCTTTTCGAGGGGGGGCATGACTTTGCCCACGCCGCACACGAGGCGCTGATCGCCCATGGCCACACGTTGCACGCGATCGATCAGGCCCACGACGCTGGCGCGCACAGCACCAGCGCGCCGCCGCCGGTAACACCTGCCCCGACCGGCGCTGGCGCAACCAGCGAAGCCGCGGCAAAACATCACGCAGCGGCAGCGGAGCTTCACGACCAGGCGGCGCAGCATATGCGCCACGCCGTCAAGCTCTTCGATCAGGACCGTAGCGCAGTCGGCCACGACGCCCAGCTGGCGCTCTCGCTTGCGCTGCGCGCCTTGTCCCATGGCAACGAAGCGGCCCGACTGTTCGTCAAGCTCGCTGCCGGCGAAACGTCGTAAGCGATACCGGATGAATTCAAACCAGTGAGACCGCGGTGCGCGGCCGCAGCGTCGCCATGATCAGGTACATGCCGCCGCCGATCACCACGCCGAAGAACCACCCATAGGTATTCCACCAGACCGGCAGCAGGCTGGTCAGGTTGGGCAGGAAGGTCGAAAACACGCTGCCGACCGCCGCGGAGACCAGCGCATTGACGTTCCAGCCGCCTTCGTAGCGGTACTCGCCGTGCTCCTGGTAGAGCGCCGCGACGTTGATGTTGCCCCTCGCCACCAGGTAGTAATCCACCAGGATGATCCCCAGCAACGGACCCATCGTGGCGCCGATGGCGTTGACGAAGTGCGCGGCGTTGCCTTCCCACGGCGCGAACGGATAGAGTACGAGCGCGATGGCCGCGGCGACGTAGCCGCCCTTCCTGAAGCTGATCTGTTTGGGGAACACGTTGGAGATGTCGAACGCGGCTGAAACGAAATTGGCCACCACGTTGATGCCCAGCGTGGCGACCGCGAAGGTCAGCGCCGCGATGAGGGCCAGCACCCAGCTGTCGAACCTGGCCGAGATCTGTTCCGGGTGGAGCAGCACTTCGCCGTACACCTTGAAGGCGGCGATGGTGGTGATGCCGGCGACCAGCGAGAACGCGATCAGGTTAACCGGCAGGCCCCACAGATTTCCTTTCTTCACTGCGTTGCGGTTTTTCGCGTAGCGCGAGAAGTCGCAAAAGTTCAGGTAGAGCGCCGCGAAGTAGGTTATCCAGGTCGCACCCACGGCCATCAGCGCCCAGAACGAACCTGGCTCGCCGCTGACGCCGGCGTCCCTTGTCTTGTCGAGCAGCACGTTCATCGGAATGCCATGGGTGAACGAAAAGCCACCCGCCTTGATGCACAGGCCGATCGCGAGGATCAGCATCGCGACCCACACCGCCGGGCCGGCCCAGTCCTGGAATTTGCGCACTGTCTCCATGCCCTTCTGGATGATGAGCAGCTGCAGCGCCCAGATGATCACGTAGCAGATCACCTCCAGCCGTGAGTGGCCGAGCAGCTGTGGACCCTTGTGGAACGCCAGCATGCTTTCATTACGGACCAGCAACGCGACCAGCGCACCCGAAGCGGCTGCCGTCTGCGCGCCGTACCAGAAGCAGGCCACCACGGCGCGCACCAGCGCGGCCAGGTTGGCGCCCCACACGCCAAAGGAGGCGCGCGCCAGCACCGGATAAGGCACGCCGGTCTTTTCGCCGGCGTAGCCGATCAGGTTCATCAGCGCGAAGATCACGAGCGAGCTGAGCCCGATCGCCAGCACGAAGTTGATGAAGCTGCCGCACAGCAGGAACAGGCTGGCGGCGAGGTAATAGCCCCAGAGGCTGTGTACGTCCGAGGTCCAGACGTTGAAGATGCTGAAGGCGCCCCAGTTGCGCTTCCTGGAAGGGGCGAGATCGTCGTTGTAAAGATCGGGGGAAGGATTGCGGATTTCCATCTGTCATCTCCTGTGAGTTCGTGGAACTGAGGAAACACCGCCGGACACGCCTGGGTGGAAATGCTCCCGCGCCTGAAGCCAGTTGCCGTGTCGATTCGCATGGGTAAACCCTGACCGGGCAGCCGCCATTTCCACGCATGATGGGCGCCATCGCAAGTTCGTCGTTGTGGTCCACGTGAGCATCGTATGAAGCTATTATTGGCCGGTAAAGAGCGAAACAAAGCCGCTACGCGACTGGATGGTGTTTCGCGGCGCAAGAGTCCCGCGTCCCGTCGAATTCAAGGTTTGGCGAGAGCTGTGTTGTCGCGGTTTCGGCGAGAGCGAATGGCCAACCGCGCCGCACGGATCGCCAATGCGGGCAACACGGTCAGCCAGCGACATGACTTGAGGAGCCAGGCCAATGGGAAGCACCAGCGCAGTTGCAGCGGCGGCAGTCGCCTTCGTGGGCAGCCACTTTGTCCTGTCCCATCCGCTGCGCAGCCGCCTCGTCCGTGCGATTGGCGAAGCGGGATTCCAGGGCGTCTATTCGCTGGTGGCGATCGTGACGTTCGGCTGGCTGGTCGTGGCCTACCGGAGCGCGCCCCTGACGGCGCCGCTGTGGCCGGCCGGAAACGCGCTTTGGGCGGTCGCGTCCGTGGTGATGCTGATCGCGTCGATCCTTCTGATGGGTTCCCTGATCCGCAACCCGGCGCTTCCCACCGGCGGCCGGCCCGGCGCGTTCCCGGAAGCGGCGCGCGGCGTGTACGCGGTGACGCGCCATCCGATGATGTGGTCGTTCGCACTTTGGGGGCTGTGCCACATCGCAGTGTTTCCGGTGACGAAGAACATCATCGTCGCGGTGGCTATCGTCGTTCTCGCGCTCGTCGGCGCCGCGTTGCAGGACCGGAAGAAGGAACAGCTCCAGCCCGATCTCTGGCCCGCGTGGGAGTCGAAGACGAGCTACCTGCCGTTCGCGGCAATCGCCGCTGGCCGTGCGCGGCTGGGCGGATTCGGCCTGCACGCGCTGGTGGGCGGCCTCGTCGTCTGGCTCGTGGCGACCTGGGCCCATGCCCCACTCTCCGGGTGGGCCGCGGGCATCTGGCGCTGGCTGTAGCGTCTGATAGTCGCCTCGCACCCTGACTGCGGTCGTTCAACCGGTTCCAGCGAGTGCCTGCTGCTGGCCGAACTGTCTGACGTTATCCGCCTTCTGTTGCGGATCGACATGCACCATCCTGTCCCATAGAAGCCCCGGATACGCAGGTCTCGCAACCTGGGCACGCATTGCGCGCATCAACCGCTGAATCCTGACACCCGGCACTTTCGTGATGCGGATCCGGCCGGCATTCCGTCGAAGACACACGTGCCGTACGCAAGCTCGCCGGTTTTGCGACAATAGCGGATTGTCGACGCCGCCCGTTCGCGGGCATCCACCCGGTATTTCGCCCTCGCGGCGATCCGCCTTTTTTTCAGATCACCCACGGTCAGCGAAGCCACGACCTCGATGTCACTACCTCATATCACCCTGCTGTATTCGTTGTCGGGCCTCGGCGTCGGCTTTCTGGTCGGGCTGACGGGCGTCGGCGGCGGCTCCCTGATGACGCCGATCCTCGTGCTGCTGTTCGGGGTTCATCCGGCAACCGCCGTCGGCACCGACCTGCTGTACGCCGCCGCGACCAAGGCGACCGGCACGCTCGTTCACGGCCTGAAGGGTTCGATCGAATGGCGCGTGACGCTGCGGCTCGCCGTCGGCAGCGTGCCCGCCGCGACCGTGACGCTGATCCTGCTGCATCGCTACGGCATGGACAGCCACCACACCAGCACGCTGATCCAGGTCGTGCTCGGCGTGGCACTGCTGATTACCGCGGTGGCGCTCGTGTTCCGCCCGCAGCTCGCACGCCTCGCCGCGCGCCGCGAGCGACCCGAGGCGCCGCTGCGCACGTTCTGGCTGACGGTGCTGACGGGCGCCATCCTCGGCACGCTGGTCTCGCTGACGTCGGTGGGCGCCGGTGCGATCGGCGTAACCGTGCTGTTGCTGCTGTATCCGGCGCTGCCGACCAACCGCATCGTCGGCTCGGACATCGCGCACGCGGTGCCGCTCACGCTCCTCGCGGGCGCGGGACACTGGCTGCTGGGATCGATCGACTGGTCGCTGCTGGCGTCGCTGCTGGTGGGGTCGCTGCCGGGCATCGCGATCGGCAGTTATCTGTCGTCGCGCGCGCCCGATGCGCTGCTGCGCAACCTGCTGGCCGCCACGCTGACGTTCGTCGGCGCGAAACTGGTGATGAGCTGAACGGAACGCCGGGCGCGTGGCGCTCGGGCTGGCCTGGCGCGAATCGCTATTTGAAGAACCGGCAGGTCAGGTCGACCTCGAATTCCTTCACCCACTGGCCGACGCTGTCCGCGTGATACGACTGCGCACGGCCGCCATAGCGCCGCACGGTCACGAAGCGGCCATGCGCGCCGCTCGTGTCGTCGACAAAGTTCGTGATCTCGAACTGGCGCGTCGAAAAACCATACCGCTCGCACGCGAGTTCGAACGCCGCCTGTTCGCCGGTCGGCAGGTCGATGTCGTCCTGATGTGCCATGTCGCCTCTCCGCAAGCCCGTTCCCACAGTATGCGCCGCAAAAAAGACATTCTGTTGTCAGGCACACGGAGTCGCTCAGGCGACACGGCACAACGCCATCCGCTTACTGTTTGCGCACCGTCAGCTTGTTGCTGACCGACGTCACGCCGGCAACGCCCTTCGCCACCGTACCCGCCTTCTCGATCTGGCTCGCATCCGGCACCGCGCCGGTCAGCGTCACCGCGCCGCTGCGCGCGCGCACGGCGATGTTCGACACATCGACGGAGCTTTTGGCGAGCGCCTTGCGCACGGCGAGGCCCAGCGAGCGGTTCACCTTTTTCGTGGATTGCGCGGACGGCGCGGCCATCGTGCCGCTTGCCGCCATCGCGTCACTCGATTGAGCGTATGCGTTGCACGCCACCACGACGCACACGACACCACCCAGCGCCTTCAGAAAATCGACCGGTTTCATGACTTCTCCTTTTTACTTCGGTTAGACCGCATCTATCCGCGGCTTCGTTACGACTACGCGCGGCCCGGTCGCGCGGCGTCACGGGACGCGGCAGACGACGGCCGACCTTGGCTTCGACACGCAGTGCGAGAGGCAGGAGAGGAGGTGGCGACGCGACCCGGCAGACGACGCGTCGACCAGCCCGCTGCGGCATGACACGCGCTCCCGGTTCTCTTCTGAACGGCCGGATGGCGCGACGCACGCGTTGATGTGCAGCGGCGAAGCACAATTTAATCTAGCCGCGCCAGAAGCGCAAAGGGTTTTAGCGCGGGGCCTGTCGCGTTTGTGCCGCGCGTGTGGCGTGCCATGTACCGTTCGCGTCCGGGTCGCGTTCCGGCCGCGTACGGTTCACGATTTGTTACGCGTTTGTCCGGCGTCCGGGCCGCCCCGACTGTGGTCGGGCCGTCAATCTCATGTACCATCGGCGCGAGCACGCGCCGCCTCCCTGCTGGCATTGTCCGGCGTGTTTATTCACTGTCCGTCTGCCCTGCTGCCCCGTCGACCGATGAAGTTTTCCAGAGGCCGTACCGGCCCCACCAACCGGACCAGCCGCAAGCCACCCCGCCTCGTTGCCCGCTTCGTCGCGATCTCGTGGCGCGACCTGGCCGTCACGTTCGGCCCGATCCTGCTGATCAGCGCCGCCGCGATCTACCTTGCCGTGCGCCTGATCCAGCCCGCGCCGCCCAATACGCTCACCATCAGCGCCGGCCCCGAAGGCAGTTCGTTCTGGAACGCCGCGCAGAAGTACAAGGCGATCCTCGCGCGCAACCGCATCACGCTGAACGTGCTTCCGTCGGAAGGCGCGCTCGACAACCTCAAGCGCCTGTCCGATCCGGACTCGAAGGTCGATGTCGGCTTCGTGCAGGACGGCATCGCGCCGCCTGCGTCGATCAACGGCCTGATGTCGCTTGGCAGCGTCGCGTACGTGCCCGTCGCGATCTTCTATCACGGGCCGTTCGCGCAGCGGCTCTCGGAATTCAAGGGGCTGCGGATCGCCGTCGGCGCGGAGGGCAGCGGCACGCGCGAACTCGCGCTCGCGCTGCTGAAGGCGAACGGCATCGTGCCGGGCGGCACGACCAAACTGCTCGCACTGTCCGGCGACGACGCGGCGCAGGCGCTGATCGACGGCAAGGTCGACGCCGCGTTTCTCACCGGCGACTCCGCGCAGCCGCCGACGATGGCAAAACTGACCCGCACGCCCAACGTGCGGTTCTTCGACTTCACGCAAACGGATGCCTACACGCGGCGCTTTCCGTATCTGACGGCGATCACCTTCCCGATGGGCTCGTTCGATCTCGGCCGCAACCTGCCGGTGCTCGATATCCATACGGTCGCGCCGACCACCGAACTCGTCGCGCGTGATTCGCTGCATCCGGCGCTCTCGGACCTGCTGATCGAAGCCGCACGCGAAGTGCATGGCAAGGCGAATATCATGCAACGCGCCGGCGAATTTCCGGCGCCGCGCGCGCACGACTTCCCGATCAGCGACGACGCCGCGCGCTACTACAAGTCGGGCAAGAGCTTTCTGTACCGCTCGCTGCCGTTCTGGCTCGCGAGCCTCGCCGACCGGCTGATCGTGCTGCTGGTGCCGATCATCGTCGTGCTGATTCCGGGTCTGCGGCTGGTGCCTTCGCTGTACGCGTGGCGTGTGAAGTCGCGCATCTACCGCTGGTACGGCACGCTGATCGCGATCGAACGCGAATCGATGGGCGAAACGTCGCCAAAGGACAAAGGAGCATTGATCGCGCGGCTCGACGCGATCGAAGACGCCGTGAACGGTCTCAAGATGCCGCTCGCCTACGCGGACCAGTTCTACGTGCTGCGCGAGCATATTGGCTTCGTGCGCAGCCGTCTCGGGCATCAGCACGAGACGGCCGCCGGGGAGCCCGCCGAAGAGCCCGCCGCCGCCGCGCACGACGCCAGTCGCGACGATACGCACGACGACGATCCCGCCGCACCGCCACCCTCCGCGCCGACGCAGGCCACATGACCGCACGACCGCACGACCGGGATGTCGGCCCGCCACGGCACACGGAAACCCGCCCGGGAACCGCACTTTCAGTGACCGCTGAACAACCATCGACGCATGCAGGCTGCAGCCGCGGCCGCCTTTGCGTAAGATCAAGACAAAATCGCCGGGCGCGCGGGATCGGCGCCTGAATCCGGGAGACATCCATGACTCATGCCATCGACGCCACGCAGCCGCTGTGGTTTTACGACTTTGTCTCGCCGTTCACCTATCTCCTGCTCGAACAGCACGATAAATGGCCGGACCTGCCGTTCGTGCTGACACCTGTTTCGCTGCTCGACCTGTACCGGCACTGGGGACAGCACTCGCCCGCGATCGTGCCGGAAAAGCGCACGTTCATCTACCGGCATGCGCTTTTCAGGGCCGAGCAGCTGGGCATTACGTTCCGGATGCCGCCCGCGCATCCGTTCGACCCGACGAAGGCGCTGCTTCTCGCGACGGCCGCGGAGGCCGATTTTGTCTGCGTACGGGAAATGTTCCGCTTCATCTGGCGCGAGGGTCGCGACCCGTCCACCGAGGAGGGCTTCGCCGCGCTGTGCGAGCGCATCGGGCTGCCGGACGGCCCGGCGATGATCGAGCGCGAGGCCACGCAGGAACAGTTGCGCCGCAATACGGCCGAAGCGACGAAGCTCGGCGTGTTCGGCGTTCCCACCTTCTGGATGAACAAGCAGCTGTTCTGGGGCGAAGACGCGCTGCCGATGCTGCTGTACTGCGCGCGCACGCCGAACTGGCTGGATTCGAAGGAAGTGAAACGGATCAGCTCGCTCCCGTCGGGGTTAAAGCAGATCATCTGAGACGGGAACCGCGCGCCGCCGGGTGCCGCCGGGTGTCGTGATGCCGGCCATACCGCGCGCGCTATGGCCGGCGCGCCGCAAAGGACTAAGGTTATGGACTACGCAAGGTAGCCGGCGCGGTCCTGCCGCAGCGGGTTGCCCGGCGAATCCCTGCAACCGCCGTGTCGGACCTGTCGTACCGACACGGCCTGATACGGCCTGATACGTCTGCCCGCGCATGGACGAAACCACTGCTTCCCTCGATATCTGGCTCGTTCGCGTGCTGCGTACGCTGCTCGTCGAGCGCAGCGTCACGCAGACCGCGCTGCGCCTGAACCAGACCCAGCCGGCGATCAGCACCGCGCTGCGCAAGCTGCGCGAAACGCTGAACGACCCGATCCTCGTGCGCGGCAAGTCCGGCATGGTGCCGACCGAATACGGCGAGTCG
The DNA here is from genome assembly GCF_900107685.1 of Paraburkholderia sartisoli. Lineage (GTDB taxonomy): Bacteria > Pseudomonadota > Gammaproteobacteria > Burkholderiales > Burkholderiaceae > Paraburkholderia > Paraburkholderia sartisoli. Next base: position 600,242 of record NZ_FNRQ01000002.1, read on the forward strand.
CTGCTGGCTTCGGCGCAGTGTGTGCTGCGCGAGGTCGACTTTGTCGCGACGCCGCACGGCGACTTCGATCCCGCGCGCTCACGCCGCACGTTTCGCGTCGCGGCGCCCGATTACCTGAACGATTTCTTCATGCCGACCGTCATCGCGCAGTTCCGCGAGGCGGCGCCGCATGCGCGTCTGGAAATCGACTCGCTGTATCCGACGCTCGATCACACCGCCGCGCTCGACGCGGGCGAACTCGATCTCGTGATCGGCAACTGGGCGAAGCCGGATGCGCGCTTCGAGAAAAGCGACCTCTTTTCCGACACCGTCGTGTGCATGATGCGCGCGGATCATCCGCTCGCGAACGCGCCGCTTACGCGCGACGCCTATCTGGAAGCCGCGCATCTCGCGCCGACGCCGTACACCGGCGGCAACGCCGGCGCGATCGACGTCGGTCTCGCGAAGGCGGGCGCGCACCGGCGCATCGTGGCGACGCTGCCCTACTTCGGCCTCGTGCCGCAGGTGCTGCTGCAATCGGACCTGATTTTCACGACGACGCGCCGCTTCGCGATGCACTACGCGCACATGCTGCCGCTCGCGGTCGTCGAGGCGCCGATTCCGTTTCCGAGGATCAAGTGCTATCAGATGTGGCATCCGCAGCCGGACCGGCCGAGCGACATCGGCTGGCTGCGCGGCTTGATGGCACAGGTGTCGGATGCGCTGGTCGCGCGTGGCGCGGGACGGGGGAAGAAGGTGATACGGCAGCACAATGCTAACAATAATTGCAATATAGCCAAATAAAAGCTAACATTGTTTGCATGTATCAGATCGAATTCACGCGGCAGGCAGCACAGGCGTTAAGAACCATGCCGCGCAACATCGCCGCAACCCTACGCACGAAGATCGATGCGCTGTCAGTCGATCCTTATGCGCCGAACGCCAATGCGAAGAAATTGCAGGGACGCGAGGGTTACCGGTTGAGAGTGGGCGACTGGCGAGTTCTGTACCAGCTGGAAGACGATCGTTTAATCGTCCTGGTATTAGCCATCAAACCGCGCGGGAGCGCTTATCAATGAAACACATTCAATTCATCGAACAGAACGGACACGCTGCGTTCGCCGTTGTCCCTATCGATATCTGGAATCGCGTCAGCAAACTGGTGGAAGACGCGGAGGACATTGCCGCGTTTGACGAAGCCGTGCAAGACGCTGATGACTTTCGCATTCCTGCTGCCGTGCTTGATGCGGAGCTTGCTGGAGATCATCCCGTGAAGGCGTGGCGCATGTATCGCCGTCTGACCATTGACGCGCTGGCGGAAGCGGCGGGTGTGAGCAAACCCTATGTGAGCCAGATCGAAAACGGGAAACGCAAGGGCGGTAGCGATGTCTTTGAACGACTGGCGACGGCCCTTGACGTACCGGTTGACGCGCTGATCGACGGGGATGAAGCGAAGTCGTAGTTTTGAATGCGTCTTCACCGGGATCACGATCGACATATCCGGGGAGCGGGTCGCCCCGTTCACGTCGCCGGTCAGTGACGGCGCGCAGCAGAGGACTCAGGCCCGCACCGGTTCAGACGCTTCAGAAACGCAAAAGGCGACGGCCGCTTCCTGCGTACGCACCTTGAACAGCTCCGCCGCCACCGCGATCGCAATCGAGGGCGGCGCCTTGTCGACGATGCCCGGCACGCCGATCGGGCAGGTCATCTCGCTGAGCCGTTCCAGGCCGACGCCACGCTCGATCAGGCGGCGCTCGAACTTCACGCGCTTCGTCTTCGATCCGATCATCCCGAAGTACGCGAAATCGCGCCTTCGCATGATGCGCGCCGCCAGCGAAAAATCCAGCGCGTGGTTGTGCGTCATCACGAGGAAGTACGCGCCGGCAGGCGCGTGATCGACGATCGCCTCGGGCGTGTCGGTCGCTTCGACCTGCACGTTGGCCGGCACTTCGTCGGGGAAAAGCTCGTCGCGCTCGTCGACCCACTGCACGACGCACGGCAGGTTGCCCAGCAGCGAAACCAGCGCATGACCGACGTGGCCCGCGCCGAACAGCACGATGTGCATCGGCGGCAGCGCTGGCCTCGATGCCGCAGCGGCACGGCGCCGGCCAGACTGAAGCGGAACCCCGGGATTCGTCGCGAGCATGTGCATGACTCCCGTTCTAGCCGCGCCGGTCCGTGCTCACCGCACGGACAGCGCGCACTGCGTTGATGGCCTTGAGAATCTCCTCGCTCGTCGCGGGCGCGTTGAGCGGCGGATTGACCTTGTAGTCGCCGACGCTCGCCACCGCGTCGCGGATCGCGAAGAACACCGAGAACGGCAGCAGCAGCGGCGGCTCGCCGACCGCCTTCGAGCGATGGATGCTGTCCTCCGCGTTGCGGTTTTTGAACAGGTTGACGCGGAAATCCGGCGGCGTGTCGTTCACGGTCGGGATCTTGTACGTGGAAGGCGCATGCGTCATCAGCTTGCCGCCTGCGTTCCACCACAACTCCTCGGTGGTGAGCCAGCCCATGCCCTGGATAAAACCACCTTCGACCTGCCCGACGTCGAGCGCTGGATTGAGCGACGCGCCCACGTCGTGCAGCGCGTCGGCGCGCAGCACGCGCATTTCGCCCGTCAACGTGTCGATCACGACTTCCGACACCGCCGCGCCGTACGAGTAGTAGTAGAACGGCCGGCCCTGCAGCGTCGCCTGATCCCAGTAGAGCTTCGGCGTCGCGTAAAAACCGTCGGACCACAACTGCACGCGGGCCACATACGCCTTCGAGATCACTTCCTCGAACGGCACGACCGTCCCGCCGACGAGTACGCTGTCGTTCGCGAACCGCACGTTCGCGGCGCTCACTTCGCCCGCGCCGAACTTCTGCGCGGCGAACGTGGCGAGGCGCTCGCGCAGCTGGCGCGCGGCGTCCTGCGCGGCCTTGCCGTTCAGGTCGGAACCGGTGGAAGCCGCCGTCGCCGATGTGTTCGCCACCTTGCTCGTGTCGGTCGCGGTCACGCGCACGCGTTCGAACGGAATGCCGAGTTCGTGCGCGACGACCTGCGCGACCTTCGTGTTGAGGCCCTGACCCATCTCCGTGCCGCCGTGGTTCACGAGCACCGAACCGTCGGTATAGATGTGGACGAGCGCGCCGGCCTGGTTGAAGTGCGTCACGTTGAACGCGATGCCGAATTTCACCGGCGTGAGCGCAAGCCCCTTCTTCAGGATCGTGTTGTTCGCGTTGAATGCGCGGATCGATTCGCGGCGCGCGCGATAGTCGCTCGTCGCCTCGAGTTCGTCGATGAGTTCGTGGATGACGTTGTCTTCGACGGTCTGGCCGTACGGCGTCAGGTTGCGTTCGGTCTTGCCGTACAGGTTGCGGCGGCGCACGTCGAGCGAATCGAGGCCCGTCGAGCGCGCGACGTTGTCCATGATGTACTCGATCGCGAACGCGCCTTGCGGGCCGCCAAAACCGCGGAACGCCGTGTTCGACTGCGTGTTCGTCTTGCCGCACTGCCCGGCGATCGAAACGTCCGGCAGCCAGTACGCGTTGTCGAAGTGGCAGACGGCGCGCGTCATCACCGGACCGGACAGGTCGGCGGAGAAACCGCAGCGCGAAGTCATGTCGACCGAGACGCCATCGATCACGCCCGCGTCGTCGTAGCCCACCTCGTACGTGTAGTGAAAGTCGTGGCGCTTGCCGGTGACCATCATGTCGTCGTCGCGGTCCGGGCGCAGTTTCACCGGGCACAGCAGCTTCCACGCGGCGAGCGCCGCGCAGCACGCGAACAGGCCCGACTGCGATTCCTTCCCGCCGAAGCCGCCACCCATCCGCCGGCATTCGATCAGCACGTTGTGCGAATGCACGCCGAGCACATGCGCGACCAGATGCTGCATTTCGCTCGGATGCTGCGTCGAGCACCAGACGTGCATGCCGTCGTCGTCCTTCGGCACCGCGTACGAGATCTGGCCTTCCAGATAGAACTGTTCCTGGCCGCCGAGCGTCATCTCGCCCGCCTCGCGATGCGACGCGCGCGCGATCTTGCCGCCGGCGTCGCCGCGCGCGAGCTTCATCGGCGGCAGCACGTACGACTGCGCGGCGCGCGCCTGCTGCGCCGTCAGCACCGCGGGCAGCTCCTCGTAGACGACCTGCGCGCGACGCGCCGCGAGCCGCGCCGTTTCGTGCGACGTGGCGACGACGATGAACATCGGCTGGCCGACGTACTGCACGACGCCATCCGCGAGCACCGGATCGTCGTGGATGATCGGGCCGCAGTCGTTCGTGCCGGGAATGTCGTCGGCGGTGAACACCGCGACGACGCCGGGCGTCGCGCGCACGGCGTCGAACGACATCGACACGATCTTCGCATGCGCCTTCGCCGACAGGCCGAGCGCCGCGTGCAGCGTGCCGGCGACGACCGGAATGTCGTCGGTGTAGGTGGCGCGGCCGCTCACGTGCAGATGCGCGGATTCGTGCGGGCGCGACACATGGACCTGCGTGAAATCGGCGAGATCCTCGCGCGCCTGGGCGTCCTTCAGGAACGGTTCAGCCTGCTGGTTCATTTGAATGTTCTCCGTATCCTGTTCGTTACGCGCCCGCGGCTTCGACCGCGCGGACGTCGAGCGCTTCCTTCGGCAGCGGATCGTGCGGACGCGTCTCCAGCCAGAAGCGGTACAGCGTGTTCTTCGCCGTTTCGAGACGGTATGCGTCGGTGGCCCGCATGTCCGAGAGCGGCGCGTAGTCGTTGCCAAGCGCGAGCATCGCGGCCTGCGCGGTCGCTTCGTGCCAGACGGCGTCGTTCAGCACGGCTTCGGCGTGCGTCGCGCGCTTCGGCGTCGCGGCCATGCCGCCGAACGCAATGCGCGGCTCGCGCACCGTCTCGCCATCGGCGATGAACGAGAACGCCGCGCACACGGCGGAAATATCGGAGTCGAAGCGCTTGGAAATCTTGTATGTGCGGAACTGCAGGTTCGCGCGGCGGCCGGTGCGCGTCGGCACCTTCAGGCCAACGACGAACTCGTGCTCCGCCATGTCCTTCTTCTGATACGCGAGGTACAGGTCTTCGAGCGGCAGTTCGCGCTCGACTTCATTGCCGCGCAGCACGACGCGCGCGCCGAGCGCGATCAGGCCCGGCATCGAATCGCCGATCGGCGAGCCGTTCGCGATGTTGCCGCCGAGCGTGCCCGCGTTGCGGATCGGCAGCGACGCGAAGCGCTTCCACATTTCCGTCAGCTCCGGATAGTGCTTCGCGAGTTCGGCATACGCGCGCTCGACCGTCACGCCCGCGCCGATTCCAATCCAGTCGGCGGAGGTTTCGATGTGCTGGAGCGCCTCGATCTGCCCGACGTAGACGATATCGCCCAGGTCGCGCATCTGCTTCGTGACCCACAGGCCGATATCGGTGCTGCCCGCGAGAATGCGCGTCGCCGGTTGCGCGGCCTTGATCCGCGCGAGCGCCTCGATAGTGCGCGGCGCGTCGAACTGCTGGCCGGCGTACTCATAGTGGAAGGTGTCGGTGCGCTGGAGCGTGGCCAGCGTGCGCGCGAGCGTCGCGATATCGAGCGGCGCTTTCGGCGGCGGCGCATCGAACATGCGCACGGCCGCGTCGACGATCGGACGATAGCCCGTGCAGCGGCACAGGTTGCCCGTCAGCGCGTTGCTGATATCCGTGCGCGACGGCACGGTTTTGTTCGCGCAGGCATGCTCGTGACCGTGCTTTTCGTACAGCGACCACATCGACATCACGAAGCCCGGCGTGCAGAACCCGCACTGCGAGCCGTGACAGTCGACCATCGCCTGCTGCACCGGATGCAGCGAGCCGTCCGGCTGGCGCAGATCCTCGACGGTGAAGAGCGCCCGGCCGTCGAGCGTCGGCAGGAACTGGATGCATGCGTTGACCGACTTGAAGTTGATGCCGCCCGCTTCGTCACGCTCGCCGATCACGACCGTACACGCACCGCAGTCGCCTTCGGCGCAGCCTTCCTTCGTGCCCGTGCAGTGCGCGTCTTCGCGCAGGTATTGCAGGACGGTGCGGGTGACGGGCGCGTCGCTGACTTCGCGAATCGCGTTGCGGTGATAAAAGCGGATCGGCTGGCTCATGTCTCTTCCCTGTTTCTCTGCGTCCGTGGGGACGGTCATGCAGTTGATGTCTCGAAAACTAACACCATCAATATTCACAACCCATAGCGGCGATCGCATGCGGGGCATATCGTTGCGATGATAAATCGCTCAGGGATTTACCTCATGGGCTTATATTGAACTGTCCGTTATGGCATGTTTCTACGTTTTATATGGTTTTATGTCATACACAATTGAAGAGCATGAAGACGCGTAGCCTGGAATTTCGATAAAACCGGTTACCTGATCTGGCCTTTTTCCATTTGGCACCGTTTTCCGGCGACGGAAAATATTAAGCAAATTCTGCAGAACGTCCCATTCCATGGGAAAATCACGACCTTCTGCCGTTTTCAAGTCTCGTTTTCCCCATGTCCGTCGACTCTGCCTCATCCCGCAGCGAATTTGCGACCACGCTCCAGATCATTCCGGTCGTCTTTTTTACGTTTCTTTGCTATCTGACGATCGGCATCCCGCTTGCCGTGCTGCCGGGTTACGTCCACGACAACCTCGGTTACAGCGCGATCCTCGCGGGTCTGGCAATCAGCGTGCAGTATTTCGCGACGCTCGCCTCGCGCCCCATCGCTGGCCGCTCGGCCGATACGCTTGGGCCGAAGAAAACCGTCACCATCGGCCTGATCGGCTGCGGCGCGAGCGGCGTGCTGCTGCTCGCGGCCGTGCTGTGCGTCCACTGGCCGGCGCTCAGCCTCGGTTTGCTCGTGATCAGCCGCCTCGTGCTGGGTTTCGGCGAAAGCCTGTGCGGCACGGGCGCGATTCTGTGGGGCATCGGGCGTATCGGCATCGCGCACAACGCGCGTGTGATTTCGTGGAACGGCATTGCGACGTACGGCGCGCTCGCGATCGGCGCGCCGCTCGGCGTGGCGATCGTGCATACGGTCGGATTCGAGGCGCTCGGTTTTGTCGTGATCGCGCTGGCAGCACTTGGCTTCTATCTGGCCCGGCCGATCGCGCCGGTGCCCGTCGTGCATGGCGAACGCATGTCGTACCGCAGCGTGTTCACGCGCGTGCTGCCGCACGGCATTGGGCTCGCACTCGGGTCGGCCGGTTTTGGTTCGATCGCCACCTTCATCACGCTCTTTTACGCGGCGCGCCACTGGCCGAACGCCGCGCTTTCGCTGACCGTGTTCGGCACGCTGTTCGTCGGCTCGCGTCTGCTGTTTGCGAACACGATCCGCACGTATGGCGGTTTTCGCGTGGCGATTGCATCGTTCGCGTTCGAGTGCGTCGGGCTGCTGATGCTGTGGCTCGCGCCCGAGCCGCATTTCGCGCTGGCGGGGGCCGCGCTCACCGGCTTCGGCTTCGCGCTTGTGTTTCCCGCGCTGGGCGTCGAGGCGGTCGCACTCGTGCCGCCGGCGAGCCGCGGCGCGGCGCTTTCCGCGTATTCGGTGTTTCTGGATCTGTCGCTGGGGATTACCGGGCCGCTCGCGGGCTATATCGCGGGGGAGTTCGGGTATGCATCGGTGTTTCTGTTTGCCGCGATTGCCTCGGCCGCGGCGGTCGTGCTTTCGATGATGCTGTATCTGCGACACACGCGTGTATCGAGGGCGCCGGCCGCGCTGTGAATCCGCCGTGAATCTTCAGGCGTTGCAGTCGAGCGCCTGACAAAAAAGCCCGTGCTGATTATTTCAGCACGGGCTTTTTTGCATTTACGCGGCGCGGGCGGCGCTGCGCGATCCGTTCGACAGCGACTTTTCCAGCGCGGCGACGCCGGCTGGCAGATCGATTGCGACACCGAGATCGACCATCGTGCGACCCAGCGCGTGCAGCGTGCGGAACAGATTATGTTCGCGGCACTGCTCGCCCATCTGTCCGATACGCACGATCGGCAGGCCGAACGAGCCCGAGATTTCGACCTGATGCTGGCGCGAGATGTGACCGCAGATATCGCCGGGACTCAGGCCTTTCGGCACCTCGATGCCCACCACCGAATTCAGGCGGCATGCCGGCGGCGCATAGAGCTTGAGGCCCATGGACGCGACACCTTCCTGCAGCGCGACCGAGCATTTCAGGTGACGGGCGAAGCGCTTTTCGAGCGTTTCCGCGCAGACGAGCCGGAGCGCCTCGTGCAGCGCGAGCACGCCCGAGACCGGGGCCGTGTAGTGATACCCCGCGTTATGCCAGAAGTTTTCCGCGAGCGACGCATCGAGACACCAGTGCGCGTTCGATTGCGTCCGCGCTTTGACGCGGGCCCATGCTGCATCCGAGAACGCGATCAGCGACACGCCGGGGATCGACGAAAGGCCTTTCTGACCACCGGTGATGACGGCGTCGATGCCCCACGCGTCCATTTCGAGCGGCATGGTGCTGAGCGTACAGACCGCATCGACGATGACGAGTGCGCCAGCGGCTTTCGCGAGCGCGGCGATGTCCTTCAGGTGATGATTCCAGACCGTGTTGGACGTTTCGCCCTGCACGACCGTGACGATTTCGGGGCGCTCACGGCGAATGGCATCCGCGATCTGTTCGAGGCTGGCGACTTCGCCGTCGGGGACATCGAGCGTGGACACGTGGGCGCCGACACGGCGTCCCATTTCCGCCATCCGTTCGCTGAAGAAGCCGTTCTTGATGGCGAGCACGCGGGTGCCGTTCCACGCGAGATTGGAGATGGCCATTTCCATGGCCGCCGATCCCGGACCCGCGACGCCGAGCACCCACTTCGAGTCCGTCTGGAAGACATAACGGGCCATGGTCTTGACCTGGCCGATGACCTTGACCATCGTGGCGCCGAGATGGTTGATGACGATCGTATTCGCCTTGGCGACGGCGGCCGGAATCGGCACCGGGCCGGCGCCCATCATCAGGAGAGGTTCTTCGGGAAGGATTGCGTCGAGGGACTCGACAGTGGGGCAAGGGATGAGGGTCGACATTCAGTTCTCTGGCGTTCAGCGGATGCTTGCTGCTTTGCGGTTTGGTGCTGCGACGGGTTTTCGATCATTCACCGTTATGCGGCTTTGCGCAAGGGGGTTCGCCGGTTTTGTTGTCGACGGGCGTTGTCCTTTCGCGATGTTTTATTTAATAAAAAACCTTGAAAAATCCCGAAAGAAACGTTCTTAAAGGTGAATGGCAACAACTCTGCACTCGAACGTTCGCCTTCCCCGTTCAGGAATTTGACGAACATCATTCGATTTGGCGTTTATCGCACTTCGATGACATGCGCGGCCCATGATGGCAGCGTGGCGCACTTACCGGATGCAGACGGAAACCACATCAAACAGGCGACAGATAACGATTCCTCGTGACATTGCCCATGCCCCGAAAAACCACCAGACGCCCGGTTGAGCCGGATTTTAATGCATCGTGGATTAAAGAAAATCGATTCCGTTTTCTGCTTCGGCACAGCAACGTATCGATGTTTTTATGAAGCGAAACGTTGTTGCTGTTTTAACTAAATATTGTAATTCCCCGAAACAGCCAATATGATTTTTTGGCGACCGAATTTTCCGGCGGACCGGTGAACCAGAAAAACCGGCCGCTGCCACAGGCCCGCTGTATGGCCAGCTCCGCACGGCGTTGCCGTGTCAATACGAGGCTAGATGCCATGAACCAGATTCATGCCATGCGTGTTTTCGCGAGAGTCGCCGAAACACAGAGTTTTCGCCGCGCCGCCCAGCAACTCGAAGTCTCGAATGCCCTCGTCACGCGCTCGATCGCCATGCTCGAAGCGCATCTGCAAACCCGGCTCATCAACCGCACGACGCGCAATCTCTCCCTGACCGAGGCGGGCATCCGGTATCTGGAAGGCTGCCGCGGCCTGCTCGAAGACCTCGATCATCTGGAAAACACGGTCGCCTATGCCGGGCGCGAGCCAGGCGGCACGCTACGGATCGTCGCGTCGGGCGCGCTGTCGCTGCTGTCGCTCACGCCGCTCCTGAACGGCTATCGCAGGCTGTATCCTAAGGTGCGCATCCGCCTGACGCTTGCCGAGCGCCATGTCGATCTCGTCGAAGATGGTTACGACGTCGGCATCGTGACGGCGTTCATGGTGACGGACAAGGAACTCGTCGAGCGCCCGATCGGCACCAATGCGCTCGTGACGTGCGCGTCGCCCGCCTATGTCGAGGAGCACGGCGAACCCGCGCGGCCGGAGGACCTCGTCAACCACGCATTCGTTTCGCTGCCCGCCGAACAGCGCAGCCCGACGTGGCACTTCGCGGATGCCAGGGGGCACACGGAACAGGTCACGCTACAGCCAGCCTATACCGTCAACAGCGCGCTGATGGTGCGACTCGCGGCGCTCGCGGGAATGGGCGTCGCGATCCTGCCGTCGCAACTGGTCGCCGACGACTTCGCCGCCGGCACGCTGCGCCGCGTCGTGCCGGATTACACGGTGGACGACCCGGAGGTGAAGGTGTCGATCGTCTATCCGGGCCGCCAGTATCTGTCGGCGAAAACGCGTGCCTTCATCGATTACACGCTCGAATATTTCGGCCACGGCGAGTCCGCCAGCAATGGCGCGAGTGCAGGCATGAGCGCCGAAGCGAACGCCCTGCCCGCGCCGTCCGGTTCGATGCTCACGGATCTGCACGAAATTCCGGGCATATAGTGGATGAACCCGCCTCACGCGACGCACAGGGAGAATTGCATGCGCATGATCCTCTTCAGCAGCCGTCAGTACGACATCGATACGTTCACCGAGGCGAAACCGGCTTTCGACTTCGAGGTGCATTTCCAGGAATCACACCTCGACGCCGAGACGGCGATTCTGGCGAAGGGCTACGAGATCGTCTGCCCGTTCGTCAACGATTCGGTCGATGCCGCCACGCTGCAGGCGCTGCACGCGGGCGGCACCAGGCTCATCGCGCTGCGCTCGGCTGGCTTCAACCACATCGATCTGGCCGCGGCGGCGAAGCTCGGCATGCCCGTCGTGCGCGTGCCGGCCTATTCGCCGCATGCGGTCGCGGAGCACGCCGTCGGGCTGATTCTCGCGCTGAACCGGCGTCTGCCGCGCGCCGTCGCGCGCACGCGTGAAGGCGACTTCTCGCTGCACGGACTGCTCGGTTTCGACCTGCACGGCAAGACAGTCGGCGTGATCGGGACGGGCATGATCGGGCGCGTGTTCGGCCGCATCATGGCGGGTTTCGGCATGCGCGTGCTCGCGCACGATCCCGGCACGCCCGCCGGCGACCTGCTCGCGCTGGGCGCGCGGTACGTGCCGCTCGACACGCTGCTCGGCGAATCGGACGTGGTCAGCCTGCACTGCCCGCTTCTGCCCGCGACGTATCACCTGATCGACGACCGCGCGCTCGCGAAGATGAAGTCCGGCGCGATGCTGATCAACACCGGCCGGGGCGGCCTCGTGGAAAGCAATGCGCTCGTCGGCGCGCTGAAAAGCGGCCAGCTTGGACATCTCGGGCTCGACGTCTACGAGGAAGAAGGCGGTCTCTTCTTCGAGGATCACTCGAACCTGCCGCTCCTCGACGACGTGCTCGCGCGACTGCTGATGTTCCCGAACGTGATCGTGACCGCCCACCAGGCGTTCTTCACGCGCGAGGCGATGAACGAAATCGCCGACACCACGCTCGGCAACGTCAAGGCATGGATCGAAGGCAAGCCGCTCAACGTCGTGCAGGTCGCGCAATCAGCCTAATCCGCCTGATCCGCCCGGGAGCGCACCGGTGCCGGGGCGCCAAGTGCGGCGGCCGCGGCCGTCGCGGCTTCCAGCGTGGCGGCTTCGAGCGCGACGCGGTCTTCCCCGGAGGCGCCGCACATCTGGTGCAGCAACGCGGCTTCGCGCTCGTGTACCTCGACCGGAAAGCAGCGCGCGCCCGCCGCCGCCAGATAGCGCGCGCGATGCTGGCCGTTGCGAAACGCGACCACGCCTTCCTTTTCGAGGCCGAGCAAACCGGCGAGTCCGCGTGCGCGGCGCGTGCTCACTGTCACGTACGGCATCTCGGGCACGCGCGCATTCGCGGGATCGAGAAATTCGCGGATGCCGCGCACCTTGCCGGGGTGCCATTCGTCGACGGGCCGCAGCACGTAATCGGTATCGTCGCGATCGGCACAGGTGATGAGCCGTCGCGCGTCGACCAGCACGACCTGATGGCGCGCGCCATCGGCGGTGAAGACGCGCTTCAGGCGCACATGCCCGTAATGCGCATGGTTATTCAGCGTGACGATCCAGAATGGTTCAACCGGCGACGGCACAACAAGCGATGCGGGCAATGAGATGGACACTGACAGTACGGGCTCGATACGCCGGCGCTCTCGCGGCCGGCACGTTAAAAAAGTGGCTTACGCTACGACGTGTTGATGAAAACGGCGTGACAGTCACGCGGCGACCCTGTCCGCCGCGTCGCGCATAGTCATACCGCATCGCTTCACCGTTGTTCCTTTTTCTCTCCAGACATCGATACCGACATCGCGGAGAACCGACATGACGACCGAAACCTTCGGCGAATACGTCCGCATCGAGGCGGACGGCGCGATCGCCACCGTGGTGCTCGACCGGCCGGGGCGCCGCAATGCCGTCGACCGCCCGGTCGCCGATGCGCTCGGCGCCGCCTTCCAGCGCTTCGAGACGAATCCCGCGTGGCACGCGGCCGTGCTGTTCGGCGCGGGCGGCTCGTTTTGCGCCGGCGCCGACCTGGGCGCGCTCGCCGACGAAGCCCGCCGCAACGAACTGCACGCGGACGGCAGCGGTCCGGGTCCGATGGGTCCGACGCGCATGGCGTTCACGAAACCGGTGATCGCGGCCGTTTCAGGATACGCCGTCGCGGGCGGCCTGGAGCTGGCCGCGATGTGCGATCTGCGCGTCGTCGAGGAAGGCGCGGTGCTCGGCGTGTTCTGCCGGCGCGTCGGCATTCCGCTGATCGACGGCGGCACCATCCGGCTGCCGCGCCTGATCGGTCTGTCGCGCGCGCTGGACCTGATCCTGACCGGCCGCGCGATCGATGCCCGCGAAGCGCTCGCCTTCGGTCTCGCAAATCGCGTCGTACCCGACGGCACGGCCCGCGCGAGCGCCGAGTCGCTCGCCACGCAACTGGCCGCGTTTCCGCAGGCCGCCCTCCTCGCCGACCGTCGCTCGACGCTGGAAAACAGCCTGCTCGATCCGCTCGCGGAAGCATTGCGCCGCGAAGGCGCGGGCGGCTATGCGGCCGTCTTCGAGCAGGGCATCGCCGGCGCGGCGCGTTTCGCCAACGGCGCCGGACGGCATGGCGACTCCGTCTAGCCGCCGGAATATCGCGTGCCGGAATGCCGTCCGGCACGGGGCGTGGCAGGCCATTTGCGCCAAAAACAACAGGCTGTCCGGTCTACAGCGGGTGATTAACAGCTTAGGTACAATCACCTACTGATTTCCCCTGGCTGCCGCCTGCGCCTTTCGTCCCGAAGCCGCGCGCCCGCCTTGTCTGCCGCGCCGAAGCGCCCCATCATGCCTTTACCTCTGCTTGCCCTTGCCGTCGCCGCTTTTGGAATCGGTACCACCGAGTTCGTCATCATGGGCTTGCTGCCCGATGTCGCGCGCGATCTGTCCGTGTCGATTCCGGCCGCGGGCATGCTCGTGTCGGCGTACGCGCTCGGCGTGACGGTCGGCGCGCCGATCGTCGCCATCGCGGTGGCCAACATGCCGCGCAAGAAAGCGCTGATGAGCCTGATCGGCGTGTTTATCGTCGGCAATCTGCTGTGCGCGGTCGCGCCGGGTTACGGCGTCCTGATGGCCGCGCGCATCGTGACCGCGTTCTGTCACGGCGCGTTCTTCGGCATCGGTTCGGTGGTCGCGGCCGGTCTGGTGGCGCCGAACCGCCGCGCGCAGGCCATCGCGCTGATGTTCACCGGTTTGACACTCGCTAACGTGCTCGGCGTGCCGCTCGGCACGGCGCTCGGCCAGGCGGTGGGCTGGCGCGCGACGTTCTGGGCCGTCACCGGCATCGGCGTGCTGGCGGCCGCGGCGCTGGCCGTCTGCCTGCCCGCGAAAATCGAAATGCAGAAGGCGAGCCTCATCCACGAATTCAGGGTGCTGAAGAATCCGCAGGTTCTGATGGTGATGGGCATCAGCGTGCTGGCTTCGGCGAGCCTCTTCGCCGTGTTCACGTACATCACACCGATTCTAGAAGACGTCACCGGCTTCACGCCGCATAACGTCACGCTCGTGCTGCTGCTCTTCGGGCTCGGGCTGACTGTCGGCAGCACGCTCGGCGGCAAGCTCGCGGACTGGCGCCTGATGCCTTCGCTGATCGCGTTTCTGCTCGCGCTCGGCGTGGTGCTGACGGTGTTTGCCGGCACGATGCACGCGGCCATTCCCGCGATGATCACGATTTTCGTGTGGGGCGTGCTCGCGTTCGCGATCGTGCCGCCGCTGCAGATCCTGATCGTCGACCGTGCGAGCGCCGCGCCGAATCTCGCCTCGACGCTCAATCAGGGCGCGTTCAACCTCGGCAACGCGACAGGCGCGTGGCTCGGCGGCATGGCGATCGGCGCGGGTGTGCCGCTGACGTCGCTGCCATGGGTCGGCGTCGCGATGGTGAGCGGCGCGCTTGCGCTGACGCTGTGGTCCGTTTCGCTCGAACGCCGCGCGCAGCGCGGCGCGATGCCGGGATCGGCTGGCGCGGCGTGATTGAGGCGCCCACGGCATCCTGACCGGATACCCGACTCGCGCGAAGGCCGACTCGAACCGCTCTTCGCGCGCCACTCCTGCTCAGCGGTGCGCCGGCAGGATCTCACCCACACACGGGCCAAAGCCAACGCGATAGCCGTTGCCCTGACACCAGCCCGCGAGCGTCAGCTCGTCGCCATCCTCGATGAACGCGCGCGTGCCGCCACCATGCAGTTCCAGCGGTTTCTGACCGTTCCACGTCAGCTCCAGCAAGCTGCCGGATGAATCGCCGGTCGGGCCGCTGATCGTTCCCGAACCCATCAGATCACCGACGCGCGTGTTGCACCCCGACACCGTGTGATGCGCAAGCTGCTGCGCCATCGTCCAGTACATGTGCCTGAAGTTGGTGCGCGAAATCGTGGTCGGTTGCGATGCGTTTCGCGGACGCAACATCACTTCCAGCGCGATATCGAACGCGTGCTCGCCCGCATGACACAGATAGTCGAGCGGCTTCGGCTCCTGCGCGGGCTGCGCGACGCGGAACGGTTCGAGCGCATCGAGCGTCACGATCCACGGCGAGATCGTCGTTGCGAACGTCTTTGCGTTGAACGGGCCGAGCGGCACGTATTCCCATTGCTGGATGTCGCGCGCGCTCCAGTCGTTCAGCAGCACCATGCCGAAAATGTGCGACTCGGCGTCCTCGCACGCAACCGGTTCGCCCAGCGCGTTGCCGCGTCCAATGATGAAGCCCGTCTCCAGTTCGATATCCAGCTTGCGACTCGCGCCGAACACCGGGCGCTCCGCGTCGGGCAGCTTCAGTTGTCCGTTCGGCCGGCGCACCGGCGTGCCGCTCACCACCACCGACGACGCCCGTCCGTTGTAGCCGATCGGCATCTCCGACCAGTTCGGCAGCAGCGCGTTCTTCGGGTCGCGGAACATCGAGCCGACGTTCGTCGCATGTTCCTTCGACGAATAAAAATCCGTGTAGCCCGGAATCTCGACCGGCAGATGCAACGTGGCGCCAGCGAGCGGTATCAGCGCGCGCGCCTGCAGCGCCGGGTCGTCGCGCAGCGCGGGCGTCGCCGTGTCGCGCGCGAGCAGCGCGCTCAACTGGATACGCACGCTGCGCCACGCGTCCTGGCCGAGCGCGATGAAATCGTTGAGCGAATCGCGTTCGAACACGCTGTTGCCGGCGGCTTTTCCGTCTGCGGAAAGTTTCAGCAACCCGGCCTGCCCGAGCGCGGAAAGATCGACGACGCAATCGCCAATCGCGACGCCAACCCGGCGCGTTGCGTTACGCGCGTCGCTGAAAATGCCGAACGGCAGGTTCTGGATCGGGAAATCGCACTGCGGTGCGTTCGCCGTTTCGACCCAGCTTTTGCGCGACGCGTCGAGCGTCGCCTGAAGATCGCCCGATGCGTTCATCGTTGCTCCGGATTGAAGTGTTTCGTGAGACCTTGCCAGCACTCGAAGTAATCCGCCTGAAGCTGCGCGGTTTCGAGCGCAAAGCGCGTCGGCTTGATGAGCGTGCGGGTTTCGAACATGAAGGCCATCGTGTCGCCGACCTTGTGCGGCTTCGACGTGTCGCTGTGCGAGGCCTTTTCGAACGTGCCCGCATCCGGACCGTGTCCGGACATGCAGTTGTGCAGGCTCGCGCCGCCCGGCACGAAGCCCTCGGCCTTCGCGTCGTACACGCCATGCACGAGACCCATGAATTCGCTCGCGACGTTGCGATGAAACCAGGGCGGCCGGAACGTGTCTTCGGCGGCCAGCCAGCGCGGCGGGAAAATCGCGAAATCGATCGTGTCGACGCCCGGCGTGTCGCTTTGCGCCTGCAGCACGAGAAAAATCGACGGATCCGGGTGATCGAAGCTGATCGAGCCGATCGTGTTGAAGCGCCGCAGGTCGTACTTGTACGGCGCATAGTTGCCGTGCCACGCGACCACGTCGAGCGGTGAATGGCCGATGTCCGCACGCCACAGGTGGCCGTTCATTTTCGCGACCAGTTCGAACGCGCCTTCACGGTCTTCGTACGCGGCATGCGGCGTCAGAAAGTCGCGCGGATTCGCGAGGCCATTCGAGCCGATCGGACCGAGATCCGGCAGACGCAGCTGCGCGCCGAAGTTCTCGCAGATGTAGCCACGCGCGGTGCCGTCCGGCAGCGTCACGGCAAAACGCACGCCGCGCGGAATCACCGCGATCTCGAACGGCTCGACGTCGATGCGCCCGAGTTCGGTCGCGATGTGAAGACGCCCCTCCTGCGGCACGATCAGCAGTTCGCCATCGGCCGTGTAGAAGTAGCGGTCCTTCATCGGGCTGTTCGCCGCATACACATGGATCGCGCAGCCGTTCATGCTTTCGGCCGAGCCGTTGCCGGCCATCGTCACCCAGCCGTCGATGAAATCGGTCGGCTCCACGGACATCGGCAGCGGGTCCCAGCGCAGCTGGTTGGGCGGCGTCGGCGGAACCTCGGCGAAGTTCGCGACGAGGCTGTGCGACGGCACCGGCGTGAACGGCTGATGCACGGCCGCCGGCCGGATGCGGTACAGCCACGAACGACGGTTATGCCCACGCGGCGCGGTGAACGCCGTGCCCGATAGCTGCTCGGCGTACAGCCCGTAGGGCGCGCGCTGCGGCGAGTTGCGGCCCGTTGGCAGCGCGCCGGGCAACGCTTCAGTGGCGAATTCGTTGCCGAAGCCGGACTGGTAGCCCGGCTCGATTTCGTGTCGCGTGGAATTGCTCATGCGGATTCTCCGTTGATGCCTGATGCGCGATGCGTTTGATGCGTCCCGATCCTTAATTTACGAATAGTAAAACCAATTACGAATAGAGGAATTAACGTAAACCCTTGCTGGAGGGGGCGCGGCGATATCGATATAAGCATTTTGTTCATGCCCCCAGCACGCACGCTGCTACCATCAAGGCATGCGGCAATGCGCCGCCCTACCCGATGCGCCGTCAACGGCCACCCACGCGAACCCATGATTCCGCCGACCATTCCTGAGCTTGTCGCCCGTGCCACCGAACATCCGTTCCTCGGCGAACACCTGGCGATGGGGACCGGCGACCAGCACGATCATGCGATCGCCCAGCTCGACAACCTCGCGATCGGCAGCCGCTACGAACCGATCTTCGACATCAGCGTGCATGCGCTTGCGCAGTCGCTTTCGACGGCGCCTGGGAGCGTCGATCGTTTCGGCGATGAGCTGGGTTTTCAGGCGGTCACGCAGCGCATCGATGGCGCGCCGTTCGATCCGTTCGGCGAAATCGACGAAGACCCCGAACTGGTCGCGATCGACCGCATGTCACGCGCGCTGCACGCGATCAATTTCTTTGGTGCGCAGCGCCACGGGCTGCTGTTTTTGCGCGTGCATGAGCGGCTCTTGAAGAGCGTGAAGTACGACCACGGAAGGCACTTTTCGAGCGTGCTCATTTCGTTTGGCCTGAATCCGGCGCGCGTGGTGATCGAGCTGCCTTCGGCAGCGGTCGCGCACCGGACCTTCCTCGGTTATCTCACGAAGAGTTACCAGCGTTACGGCTTCAAGGTGGCGGGGAACCTGCAGAACGCCGGCCAGGTGCTGTCCGTGTCGGACACGCGGCTCGACTTCATCAAGATGGACGCCGGCACCGCGCTCAGGGAAGCGACCGTGAAGCCGCTGGTCGGGTACACGGGACGCCTGAAAATCCCGCTCATCTTCGATCACGTCACCGACGAGAACCAGTTCGACCAGCTGCAACAATATGACGTGCGGTTCGTGCAGGGACCGCTTTTCGAGACGCACGACCGGACGGTTTGATTTTGCCGCGGGTTGCCGCGGTTGCCTGACGGCTGATGGCTGGCGGCTTGCGGTTGATCGCGTTGCGTCAGGCGGTGTCGCCGAGCCGCCGTGCGAGCGCCTTCAGACGCGGCGCCACCGTTTCGCGAAACACCACTTCCCCCATCGATGAAGCCGGCCCGCTGCAACTCAGCACCAGCCACCTTCCGTCGCGCGGCTCGCGAAACGGCACGGCCACCGCGTTCACGTCGTCGTGCCAGTCGCGAAACGAATAGCAGCAACCTTCGCGCGTGAAGGTGCCGATTTCATGCTGCGCGTCCGCCAGCAGCGCGGCGCCCTCCTTGCCCGCAGCCTTCGAGAGTTCCACGAGCAGCGCGGCGCGCACCTCGGGCGGCTGGACGGCGAGATACGCGCGGCCCATCGAACTCGTCAGCATCGACAGCCGCGAACCCGACGCAAGCCCCAGCGTCAACGCGGTCTCGCTACGGATCGTGTCGAGATAGATCATGTCGAGCCCATCGCGACAACCGAGCGACACGGCCGCGCCCACCTCGCGCGCCAACGTGCGCATGTGCGGGCGCGCAAGCTCGAGCGTGTCGGTGCCCGACAACAGCGCGAACCCCAGCGAAAGCACACCCGCATCGAGCGCGTACTTGCCGTGCGACTCGTCGAGACGCAGATAGCCCAGCACCGTGAGCGTGTAGGCGAGCCGGTTGACCGTCGCCTTCGGCAGGCCCGTGCGCTCGACGAAATCGCGGTTGCCAAGCATCGACTCGCCCGGCCTGAACGCGCGCAGCAGTTCAAGGCCGCGCGCGAGTGCAACCACGAATTTGCGATCGTCGAGCGGGTCGGAGGGGGTAGATGCAGGTGTCATCGGGTGATACACTCAGGTCTCATTTGCAAAACATTGTTCCGCATAGCGGAACTTGCGTCAAGCAGAAATCAGGAGAGACACATCATGGCTGAGGCCGCGCATTTTCATTGGGAAGACCCGCTGCTCCTCGATCAGCAGCTGGACGAAGACGAGCGCATGGTGCGCGACGCCGCCGCGGCGTACTCGCAGGACAAGCTCGCGCCGCGCGTGCTCGAAGCGTTCCGCCATGAAAAGACCGACATCGCGATCTTTCGCGAGATGGGCGAACTCGGCCTGCTCGGCCCGACGATTCCCGAGCAATACGGCGGCCCCGGCCTGAACTACGTCAGCTACGGGCTGATCGCGCGCGAGGTGGAGCGCGTGGATTCGGGCTACCGGTCGATGATGTCGGTGCAGTCGTCGCTCGTCATGGTGCCGATCTTCGAGTTCGGCTCCGATGCGCAGAAATCGAAGTACCTGCCGAAGCTCGCCACCGGCGAGTGGATCGGCTGCTTCGGCCTGACCGAGCCGAATCACGGCTCCGATCCGGGCAGCATGGTCACGCGGGCGAAGAAGGTCGACGGCGGTTTCTCGCTGTCCGGCTCGAAAATGTGGATCACGAATTCACCGATCGCCGACGTGTTCGTCGTGTGGGCGAAGCTCGAGGAAGACGGCAGGGACGAAATCCGCGGCTTCATTCTCGAGAAAGGCTGGAAGGGCTTGTCGGCGCCCACGATTCACAGCAAGGTCGGCCTGCGCGCGTCGATCACCGGTGAAATCGTGCTGGACGAAGTGTTTGTCCCCGAGGAAAACATGCTGCCGAACGTGAAGGGGCTGCGTGGTCCGTTCACGTGCCTGAACTCGGCGCGCTACGGCATTGCGTGGGGCGCGCTCGGCGCCGCCGAATCCTGCTGGCATACGGCGCGGCAGTACGTGCTCGACCGCAAGCAGTTCGGCCGTCCGCTCGCCGCAAACCAGTTGATCCAGAAAAAACTCGCCGACATGCAGACCGAAATCACGCTCGGCCTGCAAGGCGTGCTGCGCCTCGGCCGGATGAAGGACGAAGGCACGGCCGCCGTCGAAATCACGTCGATCATGAAGCGCAACTCGTGCGGCAAGGCGCTCGACGTCGCGCGTCTCGCACGCGACATGCTCGGCGGCAACGGCATTTCGGACGAATTCGGCATCGCGCGCCACCTCGTGAACCTCGAAGTGGTCAACACGTACGAAGGCACGCACGATATTCACGCGCTGATTCTTGGCCGCGCGCAGACAGGGATCCAGGCGTTCTTCTGATTCTTGCCGCCGTCGGGCTGGCCGCTTAAGAAAAACCCCGCTTTCCGGATTCGGAAGCGGGGTTTTGTCCTGCTGGCGAAAGCGTCAGTCTTAAGTATCGCCGACGCGCTTTGCCTTACTTGTTCGGCTGCGGCGTCATACGCAGATAAGGACGCAGCGCCTTGTAGCCCTTCGGGAACTTCTGCTTGAGGACCTCTTCGTCCTTCAACGACGGCACGATCACCACATCGTCGCCCTGCTTCCAGTTGCCCGGCGTCGCGACGGAATGGCTGTCGGTCAGCTGAAGCGAGTCGATCACGCGCAGCACTTCGTCGAAATTACGACCCGTGCTCGCCGGATAGGTGATCGTGAGACGCACCTTCTTCTTCGGATCGATCACGAAGAGCGAGCGGACCGTGGCCGTTTCGCTCGCGTTCGGGTGAATCATGTCGTAAAGCTCGGACACCTTGCGGTCGCCGTCGGCCAGTATGGGGAAACCGACGTTCGCAGCCTGCGTCTCGTTGATGTCCTTGATCCATTCCTTGTGCGACTCGGCGCTGTCGACCGACAGCGCGATCGTCTTCACGTTGCGCTTTTCGAACTCGCTGGCGAGCTTCGCGGTCAGGCCGAGCTCCGTCGTGCAGACCGGCGTGAAGTCGGCCGGATGTGAAAACAGCACGCCCCAACTGTCACCCAGCCATTCGTGGAACTTGATGCGGCCAACGCTGGAATCCTGCTCGAAATCCGGTGCGACGTCGCCTAGACGTAGACTCATGATGCCTCCTTGGTGAGTTCGAATGATCCGCTCATGGTGAAAACCGTGGCGCTCGGCAAAATTAGAGCATACGGGAAGTGCCGCGCACAATGAACGAACATTGCGTCACGCCTATATGAGTTTTTGTAATTTTCTCCGAATTGGACGAAACTTGACGGGCCAGATCAACTCAACCAGAAACCCGGATGGCGCGCAGGGTCACCGGTGCGTCACGTGATCTGTTTCGTTATCTGTTTTTATCAAGTGGCAGCTCGCATGTCGGGAACAGTTCCTGCATCCTGCTCATGTACGCAGCGCACCATGCTCGCCAGCCGTCGTTTCTTTGGTTACGATTCACGCGTAACGTGCCACGAATGGAGCTGTCAATGTCGGAAGCTAACAAGGAGAGATTGATGTCGGATATCAAAACCGTCCTCGCGGACGCAGAGGACCTGCTGAAGCAGGCCGCGAGCGCAACCGGCGAGCGCGCTTCGGAGCTCCGTGAAACGGCGCTCACGCGCCTGAAGCAGGCAAGAGAGAAGGCAGCCGACGTCCAGGTTGTCGTCGTCGAGAAGGGCAAGAAGGCGGCGCGCGCCACCGACGACTACGTGCATGAGCATCCATGGGCATCGGTTGGCATTGCAGCGGGCGTGGGTGTGCTGGTCGGCTTGTTGATCAATCGCAAATAAACAGTCACGGCAGTCGCCGCCGGGCTCACGCCCCGCGCGCTTCCGGCACGGTTGACCGGCGCATGCCTGGCCGGTCCGCCTTTTCTGGCGTACCTTCCGCCTCCCCATGCGCAACGCGCGAAAGTTATGACGATCGACACCCAATCGCAGCGCGCTGACCAAGGTCCGGTACGCCGCATCATCAGTTCCGTGTTTGCGATCCTGCAGACGCGGCTCGAGCTGATCGGCATTGAACTGGCCGAGGAAAAGGATCGCCTGCTCGCCGTGCTGTTTCTCGGCCTCGCGGCAATGATGCTCGCGACCATGGCACTCATCGCGCTGACGGCACTTGTCGCCATCACCTTCTGGGATACGTACCGCTGGCAGTCGCTGGCTGCCATCACGTTGGTGTATGCGCTGGCTGCGCTCTTTTGCGGGTTGAAAGCCCGTAACGGCTTGCAGAATGCGCCCATCGTTTTCGAGGCAACGCTGAACGAATTCGAAAAAGACCGCGAGACGTTCCGCAAGCAGTGAGGCAAGCGCGGCCGGTGTGCCGCGCGCCTTGTTTTCCCCCACTTCCCCACTTCTTCCAGACGCCCTCGACCGCCCATGAGCCAACTGCACCCAGACCGCGCGTTCCGCAGCAAGCACCCTTCGAAGGAACTGGCAGCGCCGCATCTGCGCGCGCTGCGCAAGGAACTGCTGCTCGTGCGTGCGGACGTCGAACGCATGGAGCTCGCGCAGGCGACGGTGGAACTGCGCCAGGCCGTGACGCATTTCAGCTGGCTCAAGTACTTTGTCCCCGGCTTTCGCGGGATGCGCTGGGGCGCGCCGAAAGGCAGCGCGGCCGGCATCGGCGGCCTGCTCAAGCAATATCCGCTGCTCAGCTCGCTCGCGTCGCTGCTGCTTGCGAAACCGCTGCGGGCGACGGTCGCCGCGGGCGCCAAACCGGCGCTCAAGTGGGGCAGCCTTGCACTCGCGGCGTGGGAAGCGTACCGGATCTGGCAGCAGATCAAACAGGACGGCGGCGGTGCGAAAACCAGCGCTGATTCTGGCACGGACGCGGATGCGGCCAGCGGTGATTCGTCACGCAAGCGCGGGTGAATTTCGACGTATCGCCGGGCTTGCGGAAACGTGTGCCTTGCCAGCGTCGCGCGTGAAACCACTGATCCCTGCGATGTTTCCGTAGACGGATTCACGTTCATCGCGTGCTCCAGCATTCGTTCGTATTTGCCATCGCGGAATCCCCGGCGCTCTGGTTTTTCCGCAAACCGGTCGCATCGATGACGAACGTCCCGCACGCGTCTTCGCGCATAGGCCCGTTTTCGACGGGTCGCGCTTCTACCGAATATCCACCGTTCGTATCGTCCGCACCCAGCACACGCAGACGGTAAACCGGCGTGCCGAACGCGGGAGCCTGATCGAGGCCCGCTGGCAAAGCGCCGATGTTCTTCTCCGTGGATGTTTCCAGGTACTGCGCAGCGCGATACAACGCGGACGCGGCATCGACCCGATGGCTGCGCGCCACCTGTGCGTGCCAGGAGGGCACGGCGAATACGGCGAGCACCGCGGCAATCGCCATGGCGATGACGAGTTCAAGCAACGTGAATGCACCTGCCTTTGAGTTCATGTCGTGTTTCATCCCGCTCAGAATGGTCGGGCGGCGACGCGCCGCCAGTGTCGTTCGGTCTTGCCGCCATCCATGACGATCTGCATCTGCAGCCATACCTGCGTGTCAGGCGCCGCGCCGAAGCCCCGGGCGGTCAGCAGATACGCCTTCGCTTCCGGACGAGCCGCCAATCGCCAGCCTTCGGCAAGACACTCGGGCGGCCGCCCTGACCCGGGCCATTGCGCGACAGGTACGATGGCGCCAGCCACAAAGGCCGCCTCCCGCATCCACCCCGTGGGTTCGCCTGTCACGGCTGGCACCGCGCCGGCACCTTCCGGGCTCACCCTGTCCGCGCACAGGAGCAACGCCGAATCCGCAGCGTGAAATGCCTGCAGGTAGTCCCGCAGATTCGTCGCGCCACGCGCGGCGGTGATCATCGACTCGAACCAGGCTGCGGATGTCGCCAGCATCATCGACGTAATCAGCAGTACGACCGGCAACGCGGCACCGCGCATGCGTCCACCGAGGCCAGTGCCTCGCGTTACAGGTCGTGGATAAATAGCCCGCCTCATGGCTGAACACCGGGGCCATTGCGAACCGCGATCCGCCGCCAGAACGCCTGTCTCGCGCGCGTGTCGCTGCCGATGCCGGACGCGCCATCGCAATCGACATAACGCACGCGCTGCCCGCGCGGCGCCCCGCGCACCAGAACGCACAGATCGACCGCCACGACCCGGGCCCACTGATCCGGTGCAAGCGCGGACGCATCCAACGGTTGCTGCGCGTTTGCAAGCCAGTACTGGATGCGCAGTCGCTCGATGCCCTCGAACACCGGCTGCCCATAGCCCGCCTTGCCGTTGCCCTCGCAGTAAAGTTCCGGCTCGCCAGTCGAAGCGCTGGTCTTCGCGTAGAAGCGGTTCACGACCGGTGCCGTGCCCGCAGACGCGCCACTGACGGCCTGGCCAAGACAGTCCGTGGGCTGGCCGCTTGCCGAAGGCCACGTCGACACGACATCGCCGACATAACGGATAACGATGCCGTCCGAATGGCTGGCCAGCGCTTCGCAGCCCGGGACGTCATCGGGTCCAATGGGCCGCGCGCCGGAACAGCCAAAGAGCGCAGCAGGCACATTCGCCGAAGCGGACGAGGTGACGTCAGCGGGCGTGAATCCGGCCATCTGGATCTGCTGCCCAAGCAGCGTCAACGCGCCGATGCCGGTTTCCTCGATGTGGGCGGCGTCGCTGGCGTTCGCGAAAGCCGCACGCTGAGACCGGTAGAGCGCCACGGCGCCAACGGTAACCACGAGCCCGAGTACAGTCGCGATCATCACTTCGAGCAGCGTATGACCGCGCGTCAAGTATCGACGACGCGTCATTTCGCAAACGCAATCGCAACGCACGCGGTTCCGGCCGGCAACGCGGTGTCCCCACAAAAATCGGGCAGATCGATCGGGTTGCCCGGCGCGACGTCCTGCGTTTCCCGCACCGCGGCCCACGTCACGCGCGCCGTCGCGAGGCCGCCCGTCAGCGCGACGACCGACGTGTCGCCCTTTGGCATCATGCTCGCAACCCGAAGCTTCCACACGGCCGAATCCGTTCCAGTTGCCGGCGATACCCGGAATGCCTCCACCAGCGAGTCGGCCACGAATGCCGCGCGCTCGCGCGTGGCCGTCGCGCCGGCGTGACGCGTCATCCATAGCTGCGTGGCGACCAGTCCAAGCGCCGTGACCGCAGTCACGGCCACGGCCACCATTACCTCCAGCAGGGTGCTACCCGAACAGTTTCCATGGCGACGCGTTTTCATGACGACGCCCCGCAAGCACCTTCGATCACGCGCGCACGGCCACCGGCTGCGATTCGCACGCAACGCCGCCACCGGTCGCCGCGAGTGGCCGCCGAGGGCGAGCGCGGCGCAAACTCGAAGCTGCGAAAACTGCCGATCACCTGACCGGCCGGCGGCGTGAACGCCACGTCAGTCAGCGTTCCCGTCACGCTGACCGCGGCGAGATCCGGCAGCACGCGCAGCAGCGACGATCGGCCCGCCCGTTCCGACATCACCGCCCATCCACACGACCAGTCAGCGGTGCCGGCCGGGCACGGCTTGCCGGCCGCAAGACAGTGAAGCGCGCTGTCGATACGGCACACGGTGACGCGCGCGCTGCGCCTCACCGCCTCACCGCGGGCAAACACCAGCGTCGAGACGAGCGCCTTCGCGCGCGCGTCGACCTGATCGCGCACGCGCCACGCAAAAAACGACGGTGTTGCCAGTACAGCCAGAACCGCGAGCATCGCGATGGCGACCAGCGTTTCAACCAGCGTGAATCCATCTCCACGCGGAACCGGAACGGCGTTCATTTTCATCTGCATCCCTGAATGATTCGAAGCATGCAGACAATTTACCGGGCGCTTCGAACGCCCACAATCGGCCGAATGGCCAGGTAGCGGACGCGTGCAATCACACGCCAGAATTCAGGCGTGACAGCACTCAGGGGAAGGAAAATGCGGATGCGCGAAAAATTAGCGCTTGCGGGTGGGTTTGCCGGGCGCGGCAGGGGGAGCCGCCATGCGCCGGAACTCCTCGATCACGTCCTCGAATTCGGAGACGTCCTCGAAGCGCCGGTAGACGGAGGCGAAGCGGACATAGGCAATCGTATCGAGCTCGCGCAACTCGTTCATCACGAGTTCGCCCAGACGCTCGCTGCGAACCTCGCGTTCGCCGCTGCCAAGCAACTGGTATTCGATACGCGAAGCCGCGGCATCGATTGCGTCGGCAGCAACCGGGCGCTTGCGCAGCGCCAGTTGCATGCTCGCAACAATCTTGCGGCGATCGAATTCAGTGCGGCTGCCATCCTTCTTGACAACCGACGGCAACGCCAGCTCGACCCGCTCATACGTCGTGAAACGTTTGTCGCAGGCCGGGCAGCGGCGGCGCCGGCGAATCGCGGCGCCATCTTCGGACACACGCGAATCGACCACCTGTGTGTCGTCATGCCGGCAGAAGGGGCAGCGCATGGCTGGTTAGCCGTACACCGGGAAACGTTTCGTCAATCCGGCGACCTGCGCGCGCACGCGTTCGATCGTGACGGCATCTTCCGGGTTGTCGAGCACGTCGGCGATCAGGTTGCCCACCAGTTCCGCTTCCGTCTCACCGAAGCCGCGGGTCGTCATGGCCGGCGAGCCAAGACGCACGCCGCTCGTGACGAACGGCTTTTCCGGATCGTTCGGAATGGCGTTCTTGTTGACCGTGATGTGCGCCGCACCGAGCGCCGCTTCCGCAGCCTTGCCGGTGATGTTCTTCGCGCGCAGGTCGACCAGCATCACGTGGCTTTCCGTGCGGCCCGACACGATGCGCAGGCCACGCTTCACGAGCGTTTCCGCCAGCACGCGTGCGTTGTTCACCACCTTCTGCTGGTATTCCCGGAATTCCGGCGACAGCGCTTCCTTGAACGCCACGGCCTTGCCGGCGATCACGTGCATCAGCGGGCCGCCCTGGATTCCCGGGAAGATTGCCGAATTGATCTGCTTCTCGAACTCGGCCTTCATCAGGATCACACCGCCGCGCGGGCCGCGCAGGCTCTTGTGCGTGGTCGTCGTGACGAAATCGGAGTGCGGCACCGGGTTCGGATACACGCCCGCGGCCACGAGACCCGCGTAGTGCGCCATGTCGACCATGAAATACGCGCCCACCGATTTCGCGATCTTCGACAGACGCTCGAAGTCGATGCGCAGCGCGAAAGCCGACGCGCCTGCCACGATCAGCTTCGGCTTGTGTTCCTGGGCGAGCTTTTCAGCCGCGTCGTAATCGATGTCTTCGGCTTCGTTCAGGCCGTAGCTCACGACGTTGAACCACTTGCCCGACATGTTGACCGGCGAGCCGTGCGTCAGGTGACCGCCGTGGGCGAGGCTCATGCCCATGATCGTATCGCCCGGCTTCAGCATCGCGAAAAACACGCCCTGGTTTGCCTGCGAGCCCGAGTTCGGCTGCACGTTCGCGGCTTCGGCGCCGAACAGCTGCTTCACACGGTCGATCGCCAGCTGTTCGGCGATATCGACGTACTCGCAGCCACCGTAGTAGCGCTTGCCCGGATAACCTTCCGCGTACTTGTTCGTGAGTTGCGAACCCTGCGCGGCCATCACGGCGGGGCTCGTGTAGTTTTCGGACGCGATCAGTTCGATGTGGTCTTCCTGACGGCGGTTTTCCTGTTCGATCACCTTCCAGAGTTCGGGATCGACGTTGGCGATGGTGCTTTTGGCTCTGTCAAACATACGGTTTCCGTTAAATGTGTTCAGGTTGACCGGATCATGCGCCGAATTGTGTGCAGAAGGCGTAGCGGGTATGCAGCGTTGCTGGCAACTGGGCCAGCCTTGACGTGGCGGATGGAGATGTACCGTACACGCGAGGCAAGGCAGCCACCGGCAGCGCAAAACATCGCGCGCGGATCACGGCTGCCCAGGCGAACGGCAAAAACGGCACCCTGCGCTTCCCGGTGGGTTGTTCCACCTTGAACCCCAAAGGGTTCTATCGCCAGTCACGCAGGGGTGAGCGCGTTAGTTTATTTGAAGCGCATCGAATAGGCAACCGCGCGACAGGTCCCGCCGGAGCGGACTTCGCGGCGTGGATTTGCGGGAAAAATTAACCGGACGGCGGGTCGTACAAACCCGGCCGCGACCACGACGCGCCACCCCAGCCAGCCAGGGTCTTCCCTTGCCGCGGCGTCGCATTGGAAGTAGGCTTGGCACCTTCTTTTTCTCCACCGACCAGGGAGCAGCAATGATCGTCTTCGTCACAGGGGCGTCCGCAGGGTTTGGCGCCGCCATCGCCCGGGCCTTCGTCAAGGGCGGCCACAAGGTGGTGGCCACCGCCCGCCGCAAGGACCGTCTCGACGCACTCGCCGGCGAACTCGGCGACGCGCTTCTTCCGTTCGAACTCGACGTACGCGACCGGGCGGCCGTCGAAGCCGCACCCGCCGCGCTGCCGCCGGAATTCGCCGCAGTCGACGTGCTCGTCAACAACGCGGGCCTCGCGCTCGGCCTCGAGCCGGCGCAGCGCGCGGAACTCGACGACTGGACCACGATGATCGACACGAACTGCACGGGCCTCGTGCAGGTGACCCGGGCGTTACTGCCGGGCATGGTCGAGCGCAATCGCGGCCACGTGTTCAACCTGGGCTCGGTCGCGGGCAGGTGGCCGTATCCGGGTGGCAACGTCTACGGCGCGACCAAGGCCTTCGTGCGCCAGTTCAGCCTGAACCTGCGCTCCGATCTGGCCGGCACCGCGATCCGCGTGACGGACATCGAGCCGGGCCTGTGCGGCGGCACCGAATTCTCGAACGTGCGTTTTCGCGGCGACGACGAAAAGGCGGCCAACATCTATCAGAACGTGCAACCGCTCACAGCCGAAGACATCGCCGATTCGATCTACTGGATCGCGACGCGTCCCGCGCACGTCAACATCAACAC
The DNA here is from genome assembly GCF_900107685.1 of Paraburkholderia sartisoli. Lineage (GTDB taxonomy): Bacteria > Pseudomonadota > Gammaproteobacteria > Burkholderiales > Burkholderiaceae > Paraburkholderia > Paraburkholderia sartisoli. Next base: position 629,262 of record NZ_FNRQ01000002.1, read on the forward strand.
GATCGAACTGATGCCCGTGGCGCAGACGTTTGCGGGTCTTAGCATTCATCGCGGCTGAAGGATACCAGGCGAAACGTACGCCGGAAATCGGGATAGCGGCGCGCGTTCCGGTAAAATGCGCGCCATGGATATGTCTATCAGTCAGCCCGGCACGGAAATCGGCTTCACCTGGCCGATCCGGGTGTACTACGAAGATACCGACGCCGGCGGCATCGTTTTTTACGCGAATTACCTGAAGTTTTTTGAGCGGGCGCGTACCGAATGGCTGCGCGCGTGCGGCGTGGACCAGACCCGGCTCGCGGACGAAACCGGCACGATCTTCATCGTGCGCAGCACCGCGCTCGACTACCGCGCACCGGCCCGTCTCGACGACATGATCACCGTCGTCAGCCGGATCGAGCGACTTGGCCGGGCATCGGTCGACTTTGCGCAGGAAGCATGGCGTGAAGGTACGCTGCTTGCTACGGGAAGCATCCGGGTCGGCTGCGTCGAGCGCACCGCGATCAGGCCGACCGCGATCCCTCCATCTGTGCTTGCCGCGCTGCGGCGTGGTCCAGTCGGAGCCCGCGTGTCAACCGCGGGGGTCTGACCACCGTTGTCTGAGTGCCAGTGAACTCGTATCGATCAGGCAACACAAAGCATGGTTCGGCCAGCGCCTGGTCGAAGCTTTCCGTTTTCCCGACAGAAAGTTTCGATAAGCCCTTCAGCCGGACGCCCCTTCCGGGACGTTACAGCGAACCTATATGAACACTACACAAGATCTGTCGATCATTTCCCTCGTTCTTAACGCGAGCCTGCTGGCGCAGGCAGTGATGGCGCTGTTGCTGCTGCTGTCGCTGATGTCGTGGACTTTCATCTTCCGCAAGTGGTTTGCGATCCGCCGCGCGCGCGCGCAGACCGAACGCTTCGAGCGCGACTTCTGGTCGGGCGGCGACCTGCAGGCGCTGTATCAAAGCGCCGCGAACAACCGTCACACGATCGGCGCACTCGAACGTATTTTCGAGTCGGGCATGCGCGAGTTTCTGAAGGGCAAGGAAAAGCGCCTCAACGATTCGGGGGCGATCCTCGACGGCGCCCGCCGCGCCATGCGGGCAGCCTTCCAGCGTGAAATGGATGTGCTCGAGGCGAATCTCGCGTTCCTCGCCTCCGTCGGCTCGGTCAGTCCGTACATCGGTCTCTTCGGCACGGTGTGGGGGATCATGAACGCGTTCCGCGGTCTCGCGAACGTGCAGCAGGCCACGCTCGCCAACGTCGCGCCCGGTATCGCCGAAGCGCTGACGGCCACCGCCATCGGCCTCTTTGCCGCCATTCCGGCCGTGGTCGCGTACAACCGCTACGCACACGACATCGACCGCCTCGCGATCCGCTTCGAAACCTTCATCGAAGAGTTCTCGAACATCCTGCAGCGCCAGGCGCACTAAGGAGTCCACGATGGCCGGTTCCTCCCGTTCCAGCAGCATGCGCGGCAGCCGTTCGCGCCGCGCGATGGCGGACATCAACGTCGTGCCGTACATCGACGTGATGCTGGTGTTGCTCGTGATTTTCATGGTGACCGCGCCGCTCGTCGCGCCATCGATCGTCAATCTGCCGACCGTCGGCGGCGCCGCGCCGCAGCAGCAGACGCCGCCCGTCGTCGTCAACATTCGCGCCGACGGCAACATGAGCGTCAAGTACAAGGACGACGGGGGTACGCAGCAGCAGGAAGACATGACGAGGGCGGACCTGAACGGCTTCATCACCGACCGTGCGCAGACGCATCCCGACCAGCCGGTCGTGATCGCCGCCGACAAGACCGTCAAGTATGAAGTCGTGATGAACGTGATGTCCGACCTGAAAGCTCGTGGCGTCAAACGCGTTGGATTGCTCGTCAAATCGCAATGATCCGGAAGAATTCCGCCGCTCCCGTCCGACCGCCGCATGAACGCGGCACATGGCGCGCGTTCATGCTCGCGCTGGTGATGCACGTGCTGCTCGGGTTCTTCCTGTATCACGGCATTCACTGGCAGAACAGCACGCCGGCCGGCGCGGAAGCCGAGTTGTGGACCGCCGTGCCGGATACGCCCACGCCGCGGCCGGCTCCGCCGCCGCCGCAACCGGTCGCCCCTGCCCCGCCTGTCCCGGACGAGCAGGCCGACATCGCACTGCAGGAAAAGAAACGTCAGCAGCAGGAAGCTGCGCGTCAGGCGCAGCTGGCCGAGCAGCAGCGCCAGAAGCTGCAGGCGCAGCAGGAAGCCGAAGCGAAACGTCAGCAGCAACTCGCGCAGCAGCAGGCCGCTGAGCTCGCCGCGCAAAAGGCAGCCACGCTCAAGCAGAAACAGCAGGCCGACAAGCTCAAGCAGCAACAACTCGCCGAGCAGCAAAAGCAGGAGCAGTTGAAGCAGCAGAAGGACGAACAGCAGAAGGAAGCGCAACAGGCCAAGGCTGAAGCCCAGAAAAAAGCAGACGCCGAAAAGGCCGCGCAGGCAAAGGCTGCGCAGGCCCAGGCCCAGGCGAAGAAGCTCGACACCGAACGCCGCGCGCGTCTTGCGCAGATGCAGGGCATGGCCGGCGGCGAAGGCTCGACGGGCGAAGGCCTCGCGAAGAGCGGCACGGGCAGCGGCGCGGGTGGCAATGCGGCGTCGGCCGGTTACGCGGAGAAGGTGCAGCGGCGGGTGCGTCCGAACATCGTGTGGGCCGGCGATACGCAGGGCCTGGAAACGGTCGTGGCCGTGCGCTGCTCGCCGACGGGCACATTGTTGAGCGCAACGATCACGCGTGCCAGCAGCAACCCCCAGTGGGACGACGCTGCGCTGCGCGCGGTCCAGCGTTCGGATCCGATGCCGCTCGACACGAATGGAAAAACGCCGGCCAGCTTTACGATTACGTTGCGGCCGGCAGGTTGATGGCAGACGCCGCGCCCTTGTGCTACAAGGAGCGCGCCCGGGAACGAATTGTGCGTTTCCGGGTCTGTCTGCTGTCGTATTGTGGTAGAAATCCCGTTTTTCGGAGAATCCATACAGCATGAGTTTGATGACCAAGTCAGGCCTGAGGGTGCTCCTGGCGTCGTGCCTGATCGCGGCGGGCAGTAGCGCACACGCGCAACTCAACGTACTTGTTACGGGCGTCGGGTCCACCCAGTTTCCGATCGCCACGGCGAATTTCGCTAACGAAGCGAACTCTCCCCAGCAGATCAGCACGATCGTGCGCCAGGATCTGCAGCGCAGCGGCAAATTCACCAACATCGACGCCGGTGCCACGCCCGTAGCCGAAACCGATTCCGTCGACCTCGGCAGCTGGAAGGCCAAGGGCGCCGATGCATTCGTGTCCGGCAGTGTGAACCGCCTGTCGAACGGCCAGTACGAAGTGCGCTTCAAGCTCTACGACACGGTCAAGCAGCAGAGCCTTGGCGGCCTCGTGCTCGTGAGCCCCGAAAGCGGTCTGCGCATGAGCGCGCACAAGATCGCGGACTACATCTACGCAAAGCTGATGGGCTCGCGCGGCGTGTTCGCCACGCGTCTGTCGTACGTCATCAAGACGGGCAACCGTTATCAGTTGCAGGTTTCCGATTCGGACGGCCAGGACGCGCACATCGCGCTCTCCAGCCCGGAACCGATCATTTCGCCGGCATGGTCGCCGGATGGCACGAAGGTCGCCTACGTGTCGTTCGAGAAGAAGAAGCCGATCGTCTACATTCACGACCTGCCTACGGGTCGCCGGGTTATCGTCTCCGATCAGAAGGGCAACAACAGTGCTCCTGCATGGTCGCCGGACGGTCGTACGCTCGCGATTGCGCTCTCGCGCACCGGCAACACGCAGATCTTCAGCGTCAATGCCGATGGCAGTGGCCTGCGTCGCCTGACGCAGGGCAGCTCGATCGATACGGAACCCGCGTTCTCGCCTGACGGCCAGTGGATCTATTTCACGAGCGACCGCGGCGGCGCCCCGCAGATCTACAAGATGCCGGCTCAGGGTGAAAGCAGCGGTGCCGCGCAACGCGTCACGTTCTCGGGCAACTACAACACCAGTCCGCGCGTGAGCCCGGACGGCAAGGAACTCGCGTACATTTCGCGCACGGGTGGCGGCTTCAAGCTGTATCTGCTGGATCTGCAGACCGGCGCGGCAACCGGCCTCACCGACACGACACATGACGAATCGCCCAGCTTCGCGGCGAACGGTCAGTACATTCTTTACGCCACTCAGGTGAACGGCCGTGGCGTGCTGGCCGCGGTGTCGACTGATGGTCGTACCCGGCAGGTCCTGTCCGTTCAGGGCGGCAACGTTCGCGAGCCGTCCTGGGGCCCCTTTATGCAATAACGTTTATGCAATAACACACAAGGAGAGTAAAAAATGATGTCCAAACTTCGTATCGCATTTGCTGTATTGATGCTCGGCGCACTTGCTGCATGTCATTCGGGCGTGAAGCTCGACGAAAACGCCAACAAGGGAGGCGCGGTCAGCACGCAACCGAATCCGAACGCGGTTGCCCAGGTGAACGTCGATCCGCTGAACGATCCGAACAGCCCGCTCGCGAAGCGCAGCATCTACTTCGACTTCGACAGCTACTCGGTCAAGGACGACTACCAGTCGCTGCTGGGCCAGCACGCGCAATACCTGAAGAGCCATCCGGAGCGTCACGTGCTGATCCAGGGCAACACCGACGAACGCGGCACGAGCGAGTACAACCTGGCACTCGGCCAGAAGCGTGCTGAAGCGGTGCGTCGTTCGCTGTCGCTGCTGGGCGTGCCCGATTCGCAGATGGAAGCTGTGAGTCTCGGCAAGGAAAAGCCGCAGGCGACGGGTCACGACGAATCGTCGTGGGCGCAAAATCGCCGTGCAGACCTCGTGTACCAACAGTAACGGATGATGAGCCGAATGACGCATCGTTTCTCCTGGCTGCGGGTGGCCGCAGCGGCCTGCGTCGCGGGGACGGCCTTGATGGCCGGACCGGCGCACGCTGGCATGTTTGACGACGATCAGGCCCGTCAGGCGATCCTCGATCTGCGTACCAAGACCGACAGCCTGTCGAGCCAGTTGTCCGCTGCACAGCGCACGATCCTCGATCAGTCCAACCGTCTCGACCAGCTGAACCAGCAGGTCGCGACGCTGCGTGGACAGAACGAGGACATGGCCAACCAGCTCGCGACCGTGCAGAAGCAGCAGAAGGACTACTACACCGACCTCGATGGCCGGCTGAAGAAGTTCGAGCCGCAGCAGCAGACCGTCGATGGCGTGCAGGGTGTGGTGCAGCCGGGTGAAACAGACGCGTTCAACGCCGCCTCGCAGCAGTTCCGCAGCGGCGATTACAAGAACGCGGCTGCGTCGTTCCGCGCGTTCATCGCGAAGTATCCGCAGAGCCCTTATCAGCCGACCGCGCAGTACTGGCTCGGCAACGCGCAATATGCATTGCGCGATTACAAGGGCTCGACGGCGACGTGGCAGGGCGTCGTGAAGAATTACCCGCAGCATCCGCGTGCGCCTGAAGCGCTGCTCGCGATTGCGAACAATCAGCTCGAACAGGGACAGAAGGCAGCCGCCCGCAAGACCCTGGAGCAGATCGTCGCGCAATACGGCAGCTCGGACGTGGCGCAGTCGGCTCAAAGCAAGCTGTCGCAGATCAAGTAAAGCAGCTGCTCGCGGTACGGCGCGTAGCACTTGTGTTATGCAACGCGCGCCTCTCGCTGAAAAGCCCGGAGCATCCAGTGCGCCGGGCTTTTCTCTTTGGCGCAGGGCGAGGGCGGCGGGTTGACATGCAACCCCCGCCATCGCTATAATCTCGCTTCTCTTTTGGGTCGTTAGCTCAGCTGGTAGAGCAGCGGACTTTTAATCCGTTGGTCACAGGTTCGAATCCCGTACGGCCTACCAAAGAATTTGTTTTGGGATCAAGGAATTACGCCACTTCAACGAGTGGCGTTTTTTCTTTCTGCGTCCCCATGATTGACCAAAACTTGACCGTGCCAGCGTGCTCAGCCAGGTGACTCGGGGCGAGGTGGGCATACTTCTGCACCATCTCGATGGTTTCCCATCCCCCAAGTTCCTTCAGCACCATCAGCGGTGTGCCCCGCTGAACGTGCCAGCTCGCCCAGGTGTGGCGCAGGTCATGCCAGTGGAAATCCTCGATCGCGACGATCCGGCAGGCCCGTTCGAAATCCCGGGCATCGACCTGCGTGATGCGTCGTGCAGAACCTGCCGTGCGGGTGAACACGAAGCGCTTTGCGGTTTTCAGGCGACGTTCGAGAACGCCGATCGCATCCTCGTTGAGCGGTACCGGACGCGCCCGCCTGGACTTCGCTCCTTCATGCGTTATCCAGGCATTGTGCTGAGCCAGGTCCATCTGCGATGGCGTCAGACCCAACAGCTCGCCTTCCCGCATACCCGTTGCAACAGCAACGATCGCCGCGTCGCGCATCCAGTCCAGCCGTAACGCCTGGATGAGTGCTGCGATGACTTCAGGCGGTTCCCAACGCACCCTCACATCAGGCTCGTGGTAATGCGGCAGCTTCGGCACGCGATCGATCCATTCCCACTCCGCGCACAGATTCAGCATCCGTTTGATCGTGGAAACGTACCGGTTGCGCGTGCTGCCGGTCAGCGGTTTGGTCGGTTTTCCCTTGATGATCTGATGCGTGGGCAACGCATCGACAATCGCATCGGTTGTTAAAGAACGGACAGACCGGGCTGCGAACTTCTCGCGCCAGTACTCGACATGCCGCAGCTTGGTGGCATAGTCGCGCTGGCCCTCACACTCGCGCAGGAACCGGACGGCGGCTTCCTCGAAGGTCCGGTCGGGGATGTCGCCAAGCTTGTCCTGTCGCCACAGATCGGCTTTCAGGCGGTCGTGATATTCCTGCGCCGCCTTTCGGTCCGTGGTTTCAGTAGAGCGTCTAATTCTCTGGCCGCCTGGCGTGCGGATGTCGAGGTGCCAGACACCGGATTTCTTGTCTTTGCGGATGGGCATTGCATTTCTCCACCGACCCGCAGCGGTAGCCGGGGACCATTGTTCCTGGTTTCGCAGAGTTCGGCAAGTCGGGACGGCAGTACCCGCCATACGCGCGAGCCGGGCAACCGGAAACCAATGCGACAGCGCAAAGCGAACACCGTGCTGTAGGAGAGCTGGAGCCGGTCGGCGACCTGCCGCAGCGTGAGGGCGCGGTCATCGTCCATGCCCCCTCTCCTTCCGCAATGACGCGCGGTAGTGCTCCGGGTCGTCCAGCCACTCGATCACGTCGGCCGAACGCCAGAGCGTGCAGCGTGAGCCGAACCGCACCGCACGCTGAAAGCGCCCGGCCTGCTCCAGCGTCAGGACGGTCTGCCGTGACAGGACGACATGGGGGCGAAGATCAAGGAAACGCAGCAGGTAGCCGGGTGCGAGCGGCGCAGCCGGCGAGGGGACGGAGATTTTGCGGGCCATCGGACTGCCTCCTGAAACAGGCAGCCTCTTTACGGTCATCAGGAGAAGCACGCCGCGGAGCGCGGCAAGAGGCGAGGGAATCCGCGCAACGCTCAGGCGTGCGCGGCCTCCGGTGGAACGAGGCGGAATGCGGTGAGATTCGGATCAATCAGTCCGAGCTGGAATCGCAGGCAGGCCCGCAAGCGGCCAAGGACAACTGGCAACATGTTGAGCACGATCCGCACGTGCCGCTCAACGACATGCCAGATTGAAAGCATGAGCCGACCCAGCATGGCTGCCCATGCGTTCATGCGGGCTGCCCGAAGCCGGTTTGCCGATCGCATCCGCTCCCCGTGCATCTGCCCGGACAGTCCGTAGAAGATCAAGATCCACGCGACCACGCCGGCGAAGCAGTCGACCATGGGGCCGAGACAGGACAGGAAGCTGAATGCGAATGTGAGCACAACGAGCAGGACAAGCGGCCCGATCACAACGGCAGGCGCAAAGCGCCATCGGCGCGTTTCCCGGTCCATGTTCAGGCGAAACCCCTCGCAGCACATGCGGATCACACAGGCCGGCAATGCGCCTGCGTCGCTCGTGCAGCAACGCAATTGCAATTCGAAGGAGCAAGGAATTTCGTTCATAGTGAAAACGACCTTAAGCCTCAATAACCCGAAAATCAAGAACCCCTGCGCAGGGCAATCGCCTGTTGAGGCTGCCGGTTGTACCAGAGAGCAGCCACCGTTACCCGGACGCCGTATCCTCAGCGTCCACCTCACCCTCGGTCGCACCCGTGATTGCCGCTACCAGCGCCAGCACTCCCCTCTTCTCCCGGGGCTTCAGTTCACGATACCCGGCAAGCAGCCGTTCCACGTCACCATCAAGCGCGAGGGTTGCAGGATCAGACGTGCGCCCAGTCAGCAGATACAGGACATCAACGCCGACCTCCGCAATCCCTGCCAGATAACTAGCATCGGGATATCTCAGCCCTTTTTCGTAATTGAGCTGCGCATGCTTCTGCACGCCGCCCGCATTCGCCAACTCCGCCTGGTTCAAGTCGAGCCGACGTCGCTCTTGCTTCAGGCGAACGGGAAAAGCATCCATTTGTGAAATCGCTATTGACATATTCACGTTTGACTACTAATGTAGGTGGCGTATCCAGTTGACTAGTTCTTAATGGTATCGCGCCCGTCGCGATACGAACCTGTTTTGCGCTTCTGCAGACGGTTTGCTTCTACCCAAGAGGAGAGATGCCATGTCGTTCAACTACGAAATCCGCGGTGCCCTGCCTGTGCGGTCAAGTTTCAAGCACGCCCACGCACGGCAACTCGCCGAAAGCCTCGCAAACCCGGCTGACGTATATTTTGCAACTGACGACGTATCCCATTCGCTCGTCATACGCGTGCGCGGAGCGCTCTCGGAAGACGAACAGCGGTCAATCGAAGATACGCTCGAACAATTCTCGCGCGATTGGGCGGCGGCGGGCGCGCTCTTCAGCAGGTTACGCTATGGCGAGCCGTCATTCGTTCCCCTCGGGCTGGCGTCACACGTCGAACTGCTCGACGAACTCACGGATCTGCACGCCCAGCTCGACGCACTGCTGGCTCGTCAGGCCCTCATCCTCGCCCAACTGGGCACCACGGACGTTGCACCAGCAGCAGAACCCACTGGCCAGTAACAAATATCATCGCAAGCATACAAGGATGGCCGTCATGGAAAAAGGAACGTACGTCCTGTCGGGCTCGCTGCCCGTCAATGACGACCTGGAAGCTGAACAGATCGAGCGGGTCCGGCGGCACCTGGGCGGCTTCGCCAGCGTGTACCTTGCGCACGACGAAACCGCACATACGGTGTCGCTGCACATCTCGGGCACGATGCTCCGGGACGATGTCCGGCTCATCGAGCGGCGCCTCGAGAAGTTCGCCGAAGAGAACTGTACCGCCGGCGCCATCCTGCTGAGTGAATGGAACGGACTGACGGATTGGCTCATTATCGGGATGAACTGGCACGTACAGTGTCTCCTCAAGCTCGGCGCCGTGCAGGAGCAGTTCGCAAGGCTTGTGGAACGTGATTTCGATTTCCTCGTGCGACTCGAGCCGCCTAGCGGTAATGCGGTCGGCGAGACCCCGCCGCTGATGTGCGTCTCGATCGCAACCTGACACCAGAAACGGACGGAATAGGCGATGCGACCGCCGCGAATCCCGGGCACAGAATGCAGTTGTGCATTGCGGAAGCAATCTCTGGCCTGATCAGTCGTCCAGTACCGCGGATCGAAGGCCCAGGTAATCGACAAAGGGATTGAAGTCCCGGTCGCTGAACAGCAGCGAGATGCCATTCTCGATGCAGTACGTCGCGATAAGCGTATCGATGGTTTTCCGGATCGTCACGCCCTGCGCTCTCAAGGCGCGGTAATTTCGCGCAGCCTGAACAGCGTTATCAGGGCCGACAAGCGACACAACGCTCAGACGCATCGTCATCAGTTGCCTGGCGGTGTTGAATTCGGACTCGGACGAGAAGCCCTGCAACACTTCCGCCACGATCAGGTCGCCGGTCAGCAGCGCTTCCGTGCCCAGCAAGACGTCGAGTTTGTCGGTTTCTGGCGCGACCACGCCCCGAAAATAATCGATCCAGACGCTCGAATCGACAAGCGTCATCGATCCGTTCTCATCGCATCAAGATCGCCTTCCCAATGGAGCGCCCCCCGGAACTGGCGGATCTGTTCCTGCTGTTTGAGTCGGATGATCGTCTTCAGGCCGAGTTCGACCGCCTCCCGCTTGGTCTTGATGCCGGTCGCGGCAAGCGCTTCGGCCATCAACCTGTCGTCGATTTCGATGTTGGTGCGCATGGCATACCTCGCAATGTGTATAATTTATTTAAATTATACACATCTTCACATGCCCCGCGAGAACCCGAAAACAGCGAGTGGTCACCATCGATGTCCTGCGCGGCCTTCGCAACGAAGGTTTCGAGCCGTTCATGGTCTGCCAGACGCGCGTGCGCGATGAAGGCAAACGCGAGCATACGAAACACACGATCCGCTTGCGTCACGCCCAACAAGTCACCGGCCGCGAAGCTAACGAAATCATCCTGCTCAATTCCCACGACGGCACGACCAGCTACCAGATGCTCGCGGGCATGCTCCGCTTTGTCTGCCAGAACGGCATGGTCGCGGGCGACAACGTGGCGGATAGCGCCATAGCGCGATCACGAGACGTCGTGCCACCGCGACGATTGCAATCCGTCGGGCCCGGCGATTCGGACCCGTGCCCTGGGTGCGCTGGTTGAACCACTGCGTCAGTGCACTCTCGGGTTCGTAGCGGATCCAGGACCACGACATCTCGATCAGTAGCGCCCGCACCCGCCGGTTACCCTGTTTGCTGATGCCCTGGTCCACCTGGCTCTCGTCGCTGTCGTAGGGCTGCGGTACCAGACCGACGCACGCGCCAACCTGCCGGCGGTTGCTGAATTCCCGCCAGAAGAGTTCCAGCGCCAGTCGCGAGCCGCCAACCGGCCCGATACCGGTCAGGCGCGTGAGATGATCGACCCGGGCGCGCACCGGCGCTGGCAGGTTGATCGAACGCGTCTTCTCCAAGGCGGCCAATTGCTGCTCGGCAAGTGCCAGTCGTTCACATTCACGTGCCAGCCGTTCGTGGAGCTCTGCTGGCAGGGGGGCGTCATCGTGACACCGGAGCTCGCCGCGGGCGAGCCGGCCGGCGAACTTCCTGCTGTCGACGTCATCCCAGCATCCGAGCGTGACCAGCAGTTTGTGCATGCAGTCGCGGTGCTGCAGCACTTCCTTCTGCAGCTGTCTGCAATCACGCATCAGATGGCGCGACGCTTCGTCCTGCAGCGACAGTCCCCGGATTGCGCGCATCCAGGCGCGCAGGTTGATGACGAGTCTGATCGCATCGAGCCGGTCCGTCTTTGCCCGGCGTTTCTGGCGTTGAACGGGAATGCTCGCGGGATCGACGACATAACATTCGATCCCGCGAGCCTGCAGCGCGCGACATATCCAGAATGCGTCCTGGCCGGCTTCGCAGCTCACGACAACCCTCACGTCCGCCGGCAGCATCCACTGCTTCTTGTACTGGTCAATCAGGGCCGGCGCTGCCTACAGGCGCAGCATCGCCTGGGGTTACAGGACTGTCACGGCGGCCGTCGTGGAGTGCAACCTTCCACTTGCCAGCTGCGAGTTCAAAAGATTCCGCGAGGAAAATGTCGCCCATATCCTTCGTATCTGCCAGATCTGTGCGCATGATGCCCTCCGTTGGGCAAGCCTCAACGTGCTGAGTCTACGGCCCGGTTCGTTACCTCTCCTGCAACATAGAATCTAGTGCTTATAGGGTAGGGGTCTACCAGGATGACAATCCTAGCCGGGAGCCACCAAATCCAAACGTCAACCGATGATAAGGCCCCATTTACGGCATGATGGGATACCCTAACTGTCGACAGTTTTATACTAATGAGGTGTTGACACTATCAAATTGCCAACATATCGTTAATCCATAGGCTCAAGCGCGCATGGACGGAGGCGCACATGTCTATATGTTTCGTAATGCTAATTACGTTTCTCATGGACTATCGATATGGACAATATTGGCTCACCCTCAACGACGCGCGTTCCGATGGCTGCGTACGACCGCCTGTCAATTCTTATTCACTGGGCAATTTTCGTCCTCGTCGTCACTGTATGCACACTCGGTTTTCTGTTTTACAAGCTCGATTACCGGACGTCTCAAGCCTACGCCAGCTATTACTATTGGCACCGCTCGCTTGGTGAAATCATCTTCGTACTGACTATATTCAGTGTTTTTCGCCGGACCACGAGGACACCTCCTCCAGAATTTCCCGATGTGCCGTGGCGTGCAACCGTTGCTCGCGTCACGAAATCGCTCCTGCTGGTGCTATTGATTCTCGTACCGGCATTCAAGCTGTGGCGGGGAGCATATGGAACCATGGGATGGACCTTTTTTGCGTGGCATATCCCCGGAATTTGGCCTCCGAATGAACCTCTCGGACGATTTTTGACCGCTGCGCACTATTACAGCGCATTGGCTCTTATTTTTCTGAGCGCCTTGCATTCGCTGGCGGCAATTTGGCATCAGTTCGTAAAACGAGATTCGTTGCTTAAGCGTATGAGTCCGCTTTAAATTCACACCAAGGAGAAGATAAAATGCAATTTTTCAACCATGCAATCGCTCTGAAGAAACATTTCGTTGTTGCTGGCGTCGCCGTGCTGGTGACATCGGCGGCATTCGCGGCCGAGCCTACCGTTGCGACCTTCAGTACACCAGGATGGGATACCAAATATCTCATCAAAGGGCAGGAGCCTTTCAAGATTGCGTCGCTGGCTCTGGACGTCAAGAAGAAATCGAAGGTGCTCATCCAGTTCTCCAGCGAAATCTCGTCGGAGCACGCTCAGAACTGTCCGTGCTACATGCGTGCTCTCGTCTCGATGGACGGAGGGAAGGCACGGCCCATCAAGCGAATCAACGTGGGTAGCCCTGCCGCGCACGACATCGACAAGTACGACAACGACCGACAAAACCTGGATGGCACCACTATGTTTGACGCGGCGCCGGGCAAGCATACGTATGAACTGACGTTTCAGCAGGTCGATACGAACGGGAACGATCTCGAGATTTACTACCCCAACTTTCATGTGATCGCATTCCCAGAATGATTGTTTAAGCCCGCGCTGGCAACAATCCCAGCGCATCGCAGAAAGGTCTTCAAGGAGCGGCTATGATTTTCAGGAATCGACTTTCGGTCACACTTGTCTTTTCCGTATTGTTTGCGCTATGCGGGGAATCGACCGCTGCGACTGGAGAAATTCCCGAGACGTTGAAGAAGGCAGGCACTTTGAATGTCGGCGTCAAATGCGATGCTCCTCCCGCTGCATTTCTCGACACGAATGGCAAACCAGCCGGGATAGATGTCGACTTCTCCAGATATATTTCTAGCCACGCTTTCGGCGATGCAGACAAGGTGAACTTCACCTGCGTCACATCGGCTACGCGCATACAGATGCTCGTGAGCGGAAAAGTCGACCTTGTCATAGCGACGATGTCGCCTACCGAAGAACGCAAGCGCGTCGTGGACTTTACGGACTCGACGAATTGGGGAGCCGCAGGAATTCTGATTCGCCGAGGCGACAAATATTCCCGTCTCGATGATTTCGACGGGAAAACCATCATTTCACTGAAGGGTGGATGGCAAGCTCAATACCTGAAAAGTCACTACCCAAAGATCCATCTTGTGCTACTCGACAGCATGAACGATGCGATCACCGCAATGCGGCAAGGGCGTGCGGATGGACTGGCCGAAGATGTCAAAGCGTTGCTGCCCACGGCTTCCAGAGACCCCGACATGGTCGTCTCTGATATCAATTACGGAATAAGCTGGGGTGCCCCCGCTGTCCGAAAAGGCGACGAGTCGCTACGCGTCTACATCAATAAGCTGATCGAGGAGGCAAGACGAGACGGCACTTTCGAAACGTCAGTCAAGAAATACACAAGTGGGCCTCTGCAAGAAGCTGTGCTTCGAGGATACCTCCGGCCTGCCCCTGACGGCAGCACGCCGCAAAATTCTATCTTGAAGTAGCTCTTTCGCCACAGCGCTGGGACTCGTTACCACGACGTCCCATCTACTCCCATCGCCTCGTCCGTTCGCTGGCAGTATATTTAGTATACCAAACTATTTGACACGAAGTTGTTTATTATGAGGAATTCTATGAGCAACATTGAGGTGATAAATCCCTTCAGCGGAGACGTCGTCTTCTCCGAGGAGTCGGAGAGTCTGGAAGAAATCAGTTCCAAAATATCGCGACTGAGAGCGGCGAACATAGCATGGTCGTCCCTGAGCGTGCATGCCCGCGCAGAACTGATCCGAAATGCCCTCAGTTACTTCCGCGAACGTCGCGACGGCATAGCATCGGCAATAACCTCAGAAGTGGGCAAACCGGTTCGAGCGGCAGCAGAAGAGCTCGATTTCATGATCGAGCGAGCGCTGGTCATGTGCACGCTGGCCGAACAAGGCGCCACGTCACCGTACGCGATTGCGGGCCGTGACGATTTCCAGGGGCGCATGGAATATGTCTCCAAGGGAGTGGTCTACATCATCTCTCCATGGAACTACCCGCTCTTTTGCGCAATCAACGGAACAATCTGCGCCCTGTTGACTGGCAGTACCGTGCTGCTGAAACACACGACGGCGCCATCAGTCGGACGACACTTCCGAAACGCGTTTAATCAGATGGGTGGCATAGAGAATCTGCTCCTCGACGCAGTGATCGATTATCGTGCGTCGGCCCAAATCATCGAAACGTGCGACATAAACCACGTCATATTCACGGGCTCCGTGCAAGGTGGCCGCGCCATTCAAACAAGTCTTGCAAACAGGGCAAACAACGACATATCCAACCCTTTTCTGACCTACACGCTCGAGCTGGGTGGGAACGATGCGGCCTACATCGCCGAAGATGCCGATCTCGCGCATGCAGTCGAATCGACCGTGAATATCGGTCGATTGCACAATTCAGGACAGTCCTGCTGTGCAGTAAAACGCGTATTCGTCCACGAAAAGCATTACGAGTCCTATCTCGCGGCCGCGAAAGACGCAATGAACGCCCATCGCTTCGGCGATCCAACAGACCCGTCAACAACGCTTGGACCGCTCTTCAGTCGGGAACCCGCAGTGCGAATGCTCAAAAGCCTCGTCGACGATGCCCAGAAAAACGGTGCTCGCATCGTCTGCGGCGGGCACGTCGTATCCGTGGGCAAAACCCTGTTTATCGAGCCCACCCTGTTGGCCGACGTATGTGCAGATATGAATGTGATGCGTACGGAGACGTTTGGTCCCGTGCTGCCCGTAATGCGTGTCAGTTCCGATGACGAAGCCATCCGCATGGTTTGTTCGAGCCTATACGGCCTCACATCGGCGATTTTCACGCGATGCCGAAGCCGGGCAGAACAGTTCATCACCCAGATGAATACGGGAACGGTGTTCGTCAATCGATGCAACTTCGTCGACGCCCGCCTAGGCTGGATCGGATATGGACAATCCGGCAATGGTGCCGTCTCGCTCTCTCCATTCGGACTTCAGTCAATGAGCAACCTCAAGTCCGTCAACATCGATCCGACCTATTTAAGCCAAAACTGAGCTACATCACTCTATCAATGCCGAGGAAACAATGAAACGACTCTTGACGCTGTCCATCGCCAGTACCCTGTCCATGCCGGTCTTTGCACAAAGCAGCGTCACGCTCTTCGGCATTATCAGTGATGGATTGAACTACACCAGCAACGATGGCGGCAAGCATGCGGTACAGCTTGCAAGCGGATATATCCAGGGAACCCGCATCGGTATGCGGGGGACCGAAGATCTTGGCGGCGGCATGAAGGCCACTTTCTTTCTCGCTAACATATTCGATGTGAACAGCGGCAAACTCGCACAAGGCCTCATTTGGGGACGACTGGCCTACGTCGGGCTCGAATCGTCGCACTTCGGCAGCGTGACTATGGGTCGACAGTATGACTCCGTCGTCGACTATGTTGCGCCGCTGACTGCGAATGGCAATTGGGGGGGCTACCTACTGGCACATCCATACGATAACGACAATACCGACACGTCGAATCGGGCAAACAACACGCTCAAATACAAAAGCGTCACTATTTCGGGCTTCACGTTTGGCGGTACTTATAGCTTCAGCAACACACCCGGCTTCGCGGACAACAGGGAACAAAGTGTTGGCGCCAAATATTCGTATGGTCCTTTCACCATCGGTGCGGGATATCTCGACGCATCCAAGCCCGGCAATGGCACGATGGGAGCGTTGACCAATACCGACAGCATTTTCGTCGCCAATCACATGCGAACCTTCGGCGGCGGAATCAACTATGCCATTGGCGCTGCATTGCTGGGTTTCACCTACACACGTACCGATCTGGAGGACCCGGTTTCTTCCATCTATGTCGGCTCGTTGAGCCTCGCGTCAGGCGTACCCCTCACCTATTTGAGGTACGAGAATTTCGAACTGAACGGGCTCTACCAATTTACGCCTGCGTTTTCGGTCGGGGCTCAATATGTTTACACGGAGTCGTCGGAATCGAGCGCGCAGAACGATGCCAGAGTTCACTACCACACGGCTGGCGTTAGCGCAGATTACCTTCTGTCCAAGCGCACCGATGTCAACCTGCAAGGTGCGTACATGAAAGTCGGCGGAGGTACGTCTGGAACCATTCTCGATCGCGCTTATGTGCCAGGCTCTGCCGGCGTCTCGTCGAACAACCATCAGTTCGTCATTCGCCTCGGTCTGCGGCATAAATTCTGATCCGCAACGATCTTCGCCCTACTTGCTCGTAGACGCAGCCTGCCAATCAAACGGCAGGCTTTTTTACATCGTGATCATGATGCGCTGTCCGCGTTTCCAAGGACAATTCGGGAAATCGATTCTCGTCCGACGCTCCGATTGCGACAGTGAGTTCCATGGGAGCCATCACACGGCTTTTTGGTAAGCGCGCAGAAATGGGCGTCTAGCACTCAGTGATCTGACCGTGCAGGCTATGTCCACTGATTTTCAGTGGACACCTTATGACAGAACAACACTCAGAAACGTCGTGCCTGAAGGTCGTCACCGTAGGCAAAGACGGCAAGCGCCGTTTTGATCGGCGGACCAAACAGCGGCTGGTCGACGCTTGCCTCGAGCCAGGGGCGTCAGTAGCGGGGCTCGCACTCAGACACGGAGTCAATGCGAACTTGCTGCACAAATGGATCAAGCTACACCAGCAACGGCTGGCTGGTGCTTCAACGCAGTCGCCGACGGCAGAGCCGGCATTCGTGCCGGTCGTCAGGGTCAGCGGCGAACAGGCACTCGTCGAACTCGAGTGCAGATCCGCGATATCTTCTTCGCCGGAAACGACGGCTAGTTCGCCGACGGTTCACGCGGCCCCGTCTACGTTGACGGTCCAGATGCCCAACGGCATCACGCTCAAGCTCGAATGCATCGGCAACGACGCGTCGCTGCTATCGGCCATGATCGAAACGCTGGGGCGGTGTGATGTTCCGGCTGGACGATGAGCTGAAGGTCTACGTGCATCGCGACGCCGTTGACTTCCGCAAGAGCATCAACGGTCTTGCAGCCATCGTCGAGCAATCGATGAAGCTCGATCCATTCGCGCGCGCGGTGTACGTGTTCAGCAATCAGCGGCGCGATCGCATCAAGATGCTGTTGTGGGACCGTAACGGATTCTGGCTCCTCATGAAGCGACTCGAGCAGGACCGCTTCGTTTGGCCGCGCAAGGAAGCCGTGCTCAAGCTGCGAACGGAGCAACTTCACTGGTTGCTCGACGGCATCGACATCGAAGCGATGCGCGCGCATCCGACGCGCTACTATCAGCGCGTGACCTGAAACGCGAGCCAGCATCGCTGGTCTAATCCGGCGATGCCGCCACCATCCTCATCCCCCACCGACGAGCTACAGGCGCTGCGCGCACAACTCGCTGCCATGAAGGGCGAGTTACGCGTGGTGACCGTCGAACGTGATCTGCTGCGCGAGAAGCTCAAGGCCTATCAGCGGCAGCTGTTTGCCGCCAAGAGCGAAGTGCGCGGTGCCGAACAACGCGACCTCTTCTTGAACGAAGCAGAAGCGGCCGCAACGGGATGCGAGCCAGCGCAAGAGACCGAAACGGAACAGAGCATCGAGGTCGGCGCGCACGAACGCAAGAAGCGTGGGCGCAAGCCGTTGGACCCGATGCTACCGCGGGAGATCGTACGTCACGAACTGCCCGATTCAGAACGCGTCTGCGCACACGACGGCCACGCGCTGGTCGAGATCGGAGCCGAGATCAGCGAGCAACTCGATATCGTGCCGCAGCAGGTTCGTGTCATTCAGCACCAGCGAATCAAATACGCGTGTCCTTGCTGCGGCCTCGGCATCAAGGTGACGCCGGCACCGGCCCGCATCATCCCGAAGGGCTTACTCACTGAATCGGCACTTGCATGGGTGGTCGTGAGTAAGTTCGCTGACGCGTTGCCGCTGTATCGAATCGCCGCGCTGCTGCACCGTTTCGGTGGCGATCTCTCACGGGGCACGCTGGCAGCCAGCGTAGTGCGCGTCGGCACGACCGTGCAGCCGCTGATCAACCTGATGCGCGATCACCTGCTTGAGGCCGACATCGTCTACGGCGATGAAACGACGGTGCAGGTATTGAAAGAGCCAGGCCGTGCCGCACAACGCAAGAGTTACATGTGGGTACAGATGAGCGGCACTGGTCCGCCCGTTCGATTGTTCAGTTACAGCCCGACCCGTAGCACGGCACAGGCCGCGGTGCTCTATGCTGGCATCAAACCCGGCGCGGTGTTGATGACTGACGGCTATGAGCCGTACAACAATGTCGCTGACGCCAATCGACTGGTGCATCTCGGATGCTGGGCGCATGCGCGACGCTACATGATCGACGCCGAAGAGAATCTGCCGAAGGCGCAGCGTGGTCGCGATCATCCCGTCAGCGAATTCATTCGACTGATCGGGCAGCTCTTTGCGATCGAATCGCGCTGCGAGAACATAACGCCAGCGGATAGGCTGCTCGCGAGACAGCGCGAGAGTCGTGTGATCCTCGAGCAGATCGAGGAGCTGCTCCTGCGCCAGTTGCACGCTGTGTTGCCACAAAGCGCCTTCGGCAAAGCGCTGCACTACTTGCAGGGCCAGTGGCCGAAGCTCATTCGCTACGTCGAGAACGGCGCGTGGCCGATATCGAACAATGCTTGCGAGAATGCGATCAGGCCGTTCACAGTCGGGCGAAAAAACTGGCTCTTCTACGACACAGTCGCCGGCGCGAATGCCGCAGCCAACCTGTATTCGCTGATCGAAACGTGCAAGGCAAACAACGTTGAACCGTACGGCTATCTCGTCGCGTTGTTCAAGGCGTTGCCGCTCGCACACAGTGCCGACGATTACGAGGCGCTGCTGCCTTGGCACCTCGCCACTTCCACGGACTGACGCACACCCGGTCGCCTCGCGCAAGACACGTGGTTTATTGCGCGCTTACGCTTTTTGACGCGTGGCGCCTCGCATTCGATTGATGCCCCCAGAGGAACACATGGGCGAGCATCGCGCTCGCCCATGTGTTATTTGTGATTCGAGATGAATCTGCGCGCCCGCTCGGTTGTCGGAGCTGTAAAGAACTGCTCAGGCGAGCAGTCTTCAATGATCTTCCCTTCATCCATGAATACGATGCGATCCGCACAGCGGCGCGCAAAACCCATTTCGTGCGTCACAACGACGGACGTCAGACCATCAGCGGTCAATTCGGCAATGATCGATAGAACCTCTCCAACAGTCTCCGGGTCCAGAGCGGAAGTGGGTTCATCAAATAGCATCACGTCCGGTTTCATCATCATGGAGCGGACAATCGCGACTCGTTGTTGCTGACCACCCGAGAGCTGCGCAGGATATGCGTGCGCCTTGTCAATTAGACCTACTCGCTCCAGCCACGCCAAGGCATTTTTTTCCGCTTCGTGGGCCGACAAGACATGTTCCCGGATCGGAGCGAAGGTCAGATTGCTCAGCACATTGAAATGCGGAAAGAGCGAGTAGTTCTGAAAGACCATCCCCATCCTTTGCCTGACACGCCGCCAGGAGGTCTCACTAAGAGCCTCGATATTCTCCCCATGAAAGCGGATCGTGCCGTCGTCCGTTTTCTCGAGTCCGTTCAGGCATCTGATGAAGCTGCTTTTGCCTGATCCGCTCGATCCCATCACCACGATGCGCTGCCCGGCTTTGATGGATAGGTCAATACCTCTCAGTACCTCGAGACTTCCATACCGCTTTCGCAGCGCCGATACCTCAAGAATGGGTGAACCCATTTGCTCCTCCCGTTTTTCGACTGGGCATACCGCTCAATGAAGGCCGGCTGACCGGCTCATTCGCCGCTCCAATCTCTTCGTGAACCGCGTAAGCGTCGATCCCGCTGCAAAGTACACAATCAGAATGAAGGTGTACACCGTTATCCCGGGCATGCCCCCCTGAAAATACGCAGATCGCTCGATGATGATCTGTGCACTTTTCAGGAGTTCAGGCGCTCCGACGAGTGCGCCGAGCGACGTAGACTGGAGCAATACCGTACATAGCCCTGCATATGCGGGAATGATTGGGCGGACGGCCTGCGGAACGACAATGGACGCAAAAATGCGGAATCTGGAAAGCCCAAGTGCACGGGCACTTTCGATCTGATGTTTCGCGACTGAATTGATACCACCACGGACAATTTCCGCGCCATTCGCTCCGCCCCATAGCGAGAGGCTCAAAACAGTCGCCTCGATTGGACCGAGTCGCAGTCCAAAGGCCGGCGCACCGAAGAAGACAAAGAAGACATTGACAATGAGCGGCACGTCACGGAGAAATTCGATGATGATGCGAAATGCTCCTCGTACAATCGCGTTCTTCGATGTCGCCAATCCACCGAAGGTAATCGCGATGATCGTTGTGAAGCCCACACTGGCCACGAACATCGCCCCCGTGAGAATGGCCGCCCTCAGAAAAAATCCGCTGTTTGCGTAAATCAGTTGCAGGTTCATTTTCCGAAGCCCCGCCCTAAATGATGTTCAACCAGATTTGCGAAAACAGACATGCAGAGAACGATCACCAGGTACCCAACGAACAGCGCAAAGAAATTCTCAAGGCTGCGATATGACGAAGCGATGTTATCCATCGCCACATACGTCAACTCGGGGACACCGATCGCTGTGAGCAACGCAGAGTTCTTCGTGATCGAAACGGAGGTGTTCATCAACGCAGGAACCACGGTTCGTGTCGCTAACGGCAACATGACGAACAGATAGATCCTCAAAGGATGAATACCGAGTGATCTCGCTCCTTCGATCAGCGCGCGCGGAAGGTTCAGAAGCGCCCCGCGCAGATTTTCGATTTGATACGCTCCGCCCCACACGGAAAGAACAAGAATCCCCGAAAGCGTTGCGTCTACTCTTACTCCAAGTTCCGGAAGCCCGAAATAGAAGAAGAAAATCTGCACGAGTAGAGGCGTATTTCTGATTAGCGCAATGTATGCGCGAACCACCCTTCGTACGTACGGCACTTCGAAATACAGAACCGCAGACCCGATATAACCCAGCACGAGCGAGCAGAGAATACATGACCCTGCTACAACGATTGTCATGCGTAGTCCGACGAGTAGTGCGGGTGCAGCCGACAGCAGATATGTCCAATCAAAATGCGAAGTGCTATTCATGCGCCTGTCTCATTTTGTACGACGAAGTAACTTGCACGTATTGAGATCCATGCTCGTAGTGCCCAGGTCGAATGCAAACGATGCTCGCAGCCGCATATTCAAACAGCGTTCTGCGTTAGGGCCCTCAGTTCTAGAGTACGAGTCGATAATATAACTGTCAACAGTTTTATTGAACAGATTGTCAACACTTGCTATGCTTCGCCTGTGCATAAGGAGAAACCAATGTCCAAAGTTGTTAGCGCCTCGTCGCCGTTTCAGTCGCAGGAAGTCGCTCAGAAGCGTCAGCCTCTGGTTGAGACGGTCACCAGGGAAGTGTCGGCGATCATTCTCGAGGGCGAGCTGAAACCCGGGGACAAGCTGAACGAGGTTGAGATCGCCCGGCGGCTCGGCGTGAGCCGAGGCCCGGTTCGCGAAGCGGTTCGCCAACTGCAGGAAGCGGGACTGCTCGAATCCGAGCCTTTCAAAGGCTCATATGTGCGAAGCCTGAACCAGCGCGAAGTTGCTGAACTGTATGCACTGCGCTCCTTGCTCGAAAGCGCTGCAGTCGCAGACGCAATCCGGCTCGCGACACCAACCGATCTCAGCGCCATTGAAGAGGCACTGCATGAGACCGAGACTGCCGCGTTGTCCAACGCCAAGAGCCGTATGATAGAGGCCGATGTTGCCTTTCATACCGCCATTTGCCGTGCTGGCCACAATGAGCGGATCACGTCGACCTTCATCAAACTCGCTTCGGAATTGAGGCTTGTCCATCTGCTAATGAATCCGGACCCCGCACAAATGCGCGCGGTAGCGAAAAGTCACGCGACGCTGCTCAAGGATATTCGTGCGCGTGGTGCCGAGCGTGCTGTCAGCGCGATTCAACGGCTGCTCAATATCGAGCGGGACGAAGTGCTGCAATACCTTGGGCCTCACGGCGACAGCGTCGTCGCGCCCGTCATCGAAACGACGGAAGAGATGCCCGAAATCAGCTCCTCCTTGGGCGGCCGGATCACGGTCCGACCGCATCGCATGGAGGACCTGCCCCTTCTCGCGCGAATGAACCGCGAACTCGCCGACGACGAAGGACATCGTAACAAGATGACGGTGCCGCAACTCGAAGAGCGTTTCCGGCAATTCATCGACGACGGTTGGCAAATCGATCTCTTCTATCTCGACGAGGAGATCATCGGATACGCGACCCACAGATACGAATCCGATCCGTCCAACCCGAAAGCGCGTCAGATCTACTTGCGGCAGTTTTATATCGTGCGTCATCGACGCCGTGGGGGTGCAGGACATCTCGCATTCGACGAGTTGGTCAAGATACGCTTCCAGCCCGGCGAACGTATCTACCTCGAAGTGATTGAAAATAACCCTGGTGGCAAGGTGTTCTGGCTGCGCACGGGTTTCACCGTCTACGGCTCGATCATGGAGCACACCATCGATCTGAGCGACAAACTCGGGTAACCCGCACGCGTATCGCGGCAGGCTCCTGTCGAATGAAATCTTCACGAGACAGGAGCCATTTTTGCCCGCTACGGATCGAATCGGAACCCTACAGGCCAGCGATACGCTTGACTGCGTCGTCGAGGTCCGTACCCGAGTGCTTCAGTCGGGCGAACCGGTCTTCCAGGCGCGCCTGCTCTTCTGCAAGCGCTTTGCGGTCATTGTCGATCATCTGTTGCACTGAGCTCGGAGCAGGACCGCCGATTCCATTTCTACGACCGACGTTTTGCACGGGGTCCAATGCCGCGGCGATTGCGGCAGCGGATATGTCCAGCGGATGTCCGAGTTGCGCATGTGCGGCTGCCTGAACCATGTCCAGATCGATCTGGTTCGCCGTCTTGCGGGCATCGATTGCGGCATTGACCACGCGCGCAATGACTTCGTGTGCCTCGCGATAGTCGAGGCCACACTCTCGAACGAGCATATCGGTGAGGTCTGTCATCGTGGCGAAATTCTCCGACGCGTATTTCAGCATTTGCGCCTTGTTCGGCTGCAACGTGCGAACCACGCCCGTCATTGCATGCGTCGCCGCCATTATCCCGTCGATCGAACGCGGTTCGAGACCGACACGAGCCGCGCTGTACTGGTATTCGATTGCATTCAGCGACGTGACGATTGATACGAACGGCCCCATTGCCGCTGCTGCCGCTTGGCGCGTTCTTTCGAGCGAATCCGGGTTCTTCTTTTGCGGCATGATGCTGCTCGTGCCGGCAAACGACGGGTCCAGTTCAGCGACGCGATATTCGTCGGTGCTCCAGAGCTGGATCTCGGATGCGAGCCTGCTAAGGCTGCTCATATAGATCGCATTATTGGCCGCGAACTCCGCGATGTGATCCCATCCCGCGACGCCTTCAATTGTATTGACGACGAGCGCATCGAATCCGAGAAGCCCGGACGTTCTTTCCCTGTTCAATGGCCAGCCGGTGCCCGCCGTCGCCGCAGCGCCAAGCGGGCAATGGTTGATCCGCGCGTACATCTGCTCGTAACGTTCGATACTTTTGCCGAGGCCTTCCGAGTAGGCCATCAGGTAGTGAGCGAGCGTAATGGGCTGTGCTTCTTTACGCTGTGTATAGACGACCATCACCGTGTCGAGGTTATCGGCCGCTTTGGCTATGACGGCAGCACGCAAGCCGATGAGGGCCTCGATCGTGCGATTGGCCTGGTCTCGCAGGAACATGCGCTTGACGGCGTTTGCCAAATCGTTGCGGCTTCTTCCCAGGTGCATCTTGCCGCCAACGGAACCGACGACCTTCTTGAGTGCGGCTTCGTACGGAAGATATGTGCGCAATGAAGGATCGCTTCTGGCGCGCTCGTCGACGACGGCTAACCCACGCAGAATCTCCGCGACTTCCTGCGTCTTCAGGATGCCGCTTTCGGCGAGCATCACCACATGTGCGCGATGAATCTGGCTCTCATAAGGGAAGGTTGCGTCAACCAGCGTTTTGGCGGCGGCGTCGAATTCATACAGCTCCTGGAACTCTGGCGCTTTTGCAACGGAGCTTCGTCCAATGCGCGTTGCGTCGACTACGCCCTGTTTATCAGACATGTTTGCTTCCCTCATGATGGTTTTGATGAATGAAATACCAAACGAGCCGTCTTTGCTTTAACCCTGTACCACCTGTTCCATGGTGGTGTCGTAAGGCTTGAAGCCCGTCTTTTTCCAGAATTCCTTACCCCGCGGGTTCGTCTCGAGGACATTTAGAAAAAGGCGCTCGCCGCGCTTGAAGCGCGCGCGCGTCAATGACTCGAATGCGAGGCTTCCAAGACCGCGCCCTCGTACGTCACGTGAGATATAAAACTGACGCAGATGGATGTGATAGCCACATGCCTCGGCACTGTCCGGTTCCTGGCGATACGTCGCAAATCCGATCACCTCGTTACACCACAGAATGACGTCGAGTGAATATCCCTCCGTCGAGACAAAGCGTTCGAACCGCTGACACAATTCCTCGACGTTCATTGGATTGCGATGCCCCTCATCCTCGATCAGTTCCTTGTTCATGCGCGCCAAAAGTTCGAACTGGGATGGCTTCGCAGCTTGAATCGCGACTTGCGACATAGGCGTTTGTGAATGGTCCGAGCCTGATTCCATGACTTGATCTCCACCGGCTGATTTTTATACTACACTTCAGAAAGTGTTGACAGTTTCAAGTGCCAATATCGATTTGTCAAGGCTTGGCTCACGGAAATCGACCATCTGGCAGTACGTCATCAAATATGTTGACACTTAATTTATTGTAGACAATTATCCTCGCAAGGCCGAACCTGTGTCGCAGCAACCATTCAATCCGACAATGACCAACACAATTTTTGCGTCTGAATTCAAGTCCGAGCCCGTCTGGTGGGAAGCTGCCCGTCCGTTTGATCATCAGGATGCGATTCCTGAAAAAGTCGATCTCGTGGTTGTGGGGTCGGGCTTTTGCGGACTATCGGCCGGAATCCGCGCGTTGGAGCTTGGGCAATCTGCACTGGTGGTCGATGCTGGGCCTATCGGCGGAATGGCGAGTTGTCGCAGCGGCGCGATGCTGTCGAGCGGACAGAAATTTTTGTTGAACGGCTCGTTTCGCGATCTCGACTCGGCGCATCTCAGCATGCTGTCGCGAATCCACTCCGATGCGTTTCGCCTCGTCAGGTCGTTTGCCGAGGACGACGCGATGGACATGGATTTTCAGCAGTCTGGGCGGCTGTTTCTCGCTTCTTCATCTGAGGCGAGCCTCACGTTCCGCGAACAGGCCAGAATCCTGCATGAGCGCGCTGGCGTTACGACCTCTGTTCTCTCCCGCGACGAGCTTCAAACTGAAATTGGCACCACGCATTACCACGGCGGACTGCTGGTGAAGGAATTCGGCGGAATTCACCCGTCCAAATTCGCCATAGCCTTAGCCAAAAAATTTCAAGCTCTGGGTGGGAAGCTCATTTCGCGAAATCGCGTTCTCGGCGTCGGCAAAATCGCCGGAGGTACCTTCCGTGTTCTGTCTGAGAAAGGTGAGTTGCTGGCGAGCAATGTACTGTTTGCCACCAACGGGTATTCCGACAATGCGTTGGCGCCCTTGCGCCGGCGCGTTGCGCCCGTCGCATCATATATCGTGGCAACGGAAAGAATGCCTCGTTCATTGATGGATGAAGTCATGCCGCACCGTCGCATGTATTCGGACACGAAGCGCAATCTTTGGTACTTCAGGCCTTCGCCGGAAGGCGACCGCATTTTGTTCGGCGCAAGACCGCGGGCATGGGTTCGGGATACGAGGGAAGCCGCTGTGTTTCTGCAGCGTTTCCTGACCCAGGTTTTTCCGCAACTCGCCTCCGTCAAGATAAGCCACTGCTGGACCGGTAACGTAGCGATGACCAATGATCATTTGCAACACATCGGTTCGTTTGGCGGGGTCCACTACGCCGTTGGCTGCAACGGTAGCGGCGCGGCCATCATGCCCTATCTGGGCAGACTCGCTGTTGACCGGATGTTGGGAGTTGAGAAATCACCCTCGTTGCTCGAGCAGTTAACTTTTAAAAAATACCCGCCCTATGGAAAGACGCCGTGGTTCGTTCCTTTGGGCGTACTCGGATTGGGAATGTTGGATTGGATCGATGAGAAGAGTCAATCTGTGTGGTGAGCTAAGGACACGCGAGCGCGAATTGATCCCGCGCTGAGATCGCTCAATCCTATGAATGGACCGTCTGCTGCACTGAGTTGCTTCGCCGTCTGAGCCAAAGCGCGCGCATGCAACAGCAACGGTTGATCTCTGCAGTGGAGAGGATCGACCAAGAGGGAGCTGTCACTCGAATGGTGCCCCACTCTGTTGCAGAATCGCGATATCCCCCAATACTAAACAGACTGGGCTGCGCACCCCTTCTCCAACCTCCGTCGCAGAACCGTATCCGCCATGAGAAGGCGCGGCTCAGCATTCGTCTGGAATATTGAAGCCGCGCCCAAACGCCATCCGAGTTTAGGCGCAAGGTCGGTCTATTGCAAACTTATCAAGACTGGTCAATACCTAAAGAATTGTTCCTAACGCGGTCATATTCAGAGGGAAGATACGCGTGCGTCGCCGAACCCCGTAACTGTTCGTCGAAGACGCGGGAACGCACGCATCCGGTGCTATGTTGCTGAGTGCGCGCGGGCGGGTTTGGACGTAGGGTGGTTGATAAACTGAATGAGAAAAAGGCGCGGATGCGCCTTCAATAGAACGTCGGGGAAACCGTCCGTTGCGCGCATCGGCCCGGACGGCTCGTAACATCGAGTCGACAATCAAAACTTGTGGCGAATTCCCACGACAGTCACAAGTTGGCTCCCGGTTCCAGAGTTCACGCCGTAGGAGCCAACCGAGGCTTGTGCCGGCACGAGCGCTCCGGAGGCCGAGAGATTGGTGCCATTCGCCTTCTGATAACCGCCCGTCCAATAAAGCGACGTACGCTTGGACAGCAAATACTGCGCACCCAGGTTGGCCTGATAATACGACGCGTTAGCCGGCCCATTCAGCCTGGTGAAGTTGTAGCCTACCCCCAACAGAATATCCGGCCGTGGTGCGTAGTTCACGTACACTGCGCCATTGTCGAATCTGGCTGCATCGGTAAATCGAGAGTTCGCATCACGGTTGTACTGGCTGTGGCTGTAACCCGCGCCGAGAGTGAACTTCCCGATAGCGTACTGAATTCCCGCGTGAATGATGTCAATCGACTTCGCAGAAGCAAACCCTTGATTTATTGCAGAGAAGAACAGCGAGTCCGAACTGCTGGTCCACGTACGGATGCCATTCGTGAGAGTGTTCCCTCCGTCTGCATGAAAGTAGCCAGCAGCTGCTCCGAGCGGGCCGTTCGTATAGCTGACTGCTGCTGAATATGTCTGCCCCGAGCCAGTGCTTCCTGCAACCCCTCCAAACGCGTACAGCGCTTCGACTTGAACGCCCGACATCATCGGACTGATGTACTTGACCGCGTTGCTGACCCGCAGGTCGTTGTCGTAGTTGTCTACGTCGCCAGGAGTAACGAACAGTCCGCTGAAAAAGTTGTCTTCAGTTAGGGGCTGTACAAGGTCGGTGACCGGGTCGTACGTTCGCCCCAGTTTGACCGTACCAAAGCGACTGGAAAGACCGACTATCGCCGAGCGTCCGAACATCCGACCGCCCTGACCAAGTGCGCCGGTACCAGGGTTATATCCGTTCTCCAACTGGAAAATTGCAGACATCCCCGAACCGAGGTCTTCTGAGCCTCTTACTCCCCAGCGGGAGCCCATCAGCGCTCCACCAAACTTCACCTGCGTCGACTGGTTTCCCGCGGAGGTCTGCGAGTTGTGGATATAACCAATGCCAGTATCAATTACGCCATAAAGCGTGACACTGGATTGGGCGAACGCCTGGCCGGTTATCGCGCAGCCTGCCAAGGCCAACAATACGCCATTTTTCTTCATTTCAGTTCATGTCGTTGAGCGCTGGGCTGCGAGCAGCCCAGCATGGTTGCCTAGATCTCAGCCAGGTGTCGTGACATCAGTTCGGAAAGACGATCGCTTGAAGATTCGGGTAGTAGACTTCAATCTCGTCCGTGTCTCCGCCCATCTTCTGGAACGTCACGGTAAACGTATGCATCCCTTTCGGTGCCTCGTAGACAGTCGATGCGTCGAGGTTTTGTCTGTCGTGTTCGTACTTATCGACTTCCTGAACAGCCGGCGATGCGACATTCACACGCTTAACCGGTCGAGCTGCTTCGCCATCCATGGTCACGTATGCGCGGACCGAGCAGGGGCATCCTTTGGAGTTCTCGTCAGCAATACCGCTGGTGAATTGAACGAGGACCTTAGATGCGGTCTTCAGGTCGAGCTCGACCGAGGCTACCTTCACCGGGTCCTTACCCTTCAGGTATACGGCCGTGTGGGAGTCCGGTTTGTTGAAGTAAGCGATGGTCGGCGAGCCGGCTGCAAATGATCCTGAACTCGCGCTCAGTACAGCGGCGCAAATCGCAATACGAGCGGTAAATGCAAACGTTTTCATTAGTTATCCTATTTAATATGGGTTTTTTAAAATGGTTTCATCCGACCGATGAGCCCGTCTTTCAGGAAGTAGTGGTGGTAAAGCGCAGCCAGGGAGTGGAGAGCGGACAACGCAATCAGAGCAATGGCCGTGTAGTAGTGCCAGTCGGTGAGGAAATGGCCCATCGGGACGTTCTTCGGTAGCGGCGCAGGGATTTTCAGGCCGAAGAACTCCCATCCGATGCCGTACGCACCTCGCCAGACTTTGAGTGCTGGAACGACGATGAGCAGAGTGATGATCGCACGTTGCGTAAGCTTCGCCGCACGGGCGCGCCAAGGGATGTCATCCAACTCGGGAGGAGACGGTCTCCGAAAGCGCCAGAAAACGCTGAACAGCATGACGGCGAAAACGGTTTCCCCAATCGAGCGGTGCCAGTAGTAGTAGTTGTTGTAGCTTTCCGAGTTGAAGTCGAGTTTGTAGAAGAGAAAACCGATGATGCACAACGCCACCACACAGACAAAAATGAACCAGTGGATAGCGATGGAAACCCGGTCATAAGCGTTACGGCCGGTGGGCCGAACCTGCGCTTGAGATGTCGTGTACATATCTGCTCCGCCGTCGTTGGAGTCTTGGTTGATGGGGTCGACGGAGTGGATAGTAGAAGCGCCAAAGCGAAATGTAAGCGTCCGACAAAATTAACTCTATAAGTCGTTGTTATATGTTAGGTGGCCTTGTCTTGCGTTTCCCCGTCCTTGACGAGGAAAACGGAACAGCGGAATCGGTTGATATGCGCCGAGACGAAGCACGGACCAGCATGCTGGCGATGAGGAAGCGACCCTGACGCGACCGCACAAGTGCAACGAATGGTCGTTTGACGTTGTCCAGAAAAGGGGTCGTTTACCCTCTTCGCTCAGCTAATCCGATTTCCCGTGCGGTTACTTTGTCTGCTCGTGCTCGAGCCCTTGCTCGTGTCCCGTGCTTTCATTGCTTCCGCGAGCACGTCCTGGTCATGCCCCAGTTGGACACGCATTTGGCGCAGAAACTTTTTGACGTTCTCGGAAAGAGGTGTCCCTGGTCGAAACACCAACATTCCCGTGAACATCACTTCGACGTCCACAGGTTTGACGACCAGCCCGCGACCGACGAAGTCGAGCGCGACAATAGGATGAACAATTCCAAGCCCGACTCCAGCCAGAGCGAGCTCACATACCGTGTGCGAGTAAGGTGTTTCAACTACCGGTTTGAGTCGAATGTCGCGGGCTGAAAGTTGGTTGTCCAGCCCGAGACGCGTGCTGTCTTCCGGGTTCAGTGCCACAAAAGGGCGGTCTATCATGTCCTTCATGTGGATTGACGACGACCCCGCGAGTGGGTGCGAGGCGGTCATAACAGCCACACCGGGCATACGCACGAATTGTGAATGTTCGAGCCCGGCCATCGACATCTCATCCGACATCAGCCCGAAGTCAGCCTCGCCGGCCGAGACCTTTTCATGTACGTCCCGCGAGCTCATGACCTGCAGCGAAATCTGGATGTCTTTCGAGGGAGCATCGAATGCCGCAATAACCCGCGGCAAGAATCCCGTTCCGAGAGCCGGAAATGTTGCAATTGCCATCCGACCAAGCCCATACGAGCGAAGGCTCCTGATGCGGTGCTCGATCACTTCATAGCCGACAAAGTAGCGGTCGACATCGCGCATCAGTGCGACGGCTTCCTGGGTTGGTATCAATCGGCTGCGTACCCGCTCAAACAGCTTGAAATTCGCCATGTCCTCGAGGCGTCGAATCGCTTGACTGACGGCCGGTTGAGAGATTCCCAGCAGGCCGGAGGCCTTGCTGGTACTTCCTGCATTCATGACCGCGCGGAAAACCTCAATATCTCGGAGACTCATAACGTGAACTTATTGACCTAATTATTTCTGATGTTGCCAACGGTATGGGAAAAAGTAAACTGACCATCGTTGATTGACCACCTGATAACTCCAGAGCAAACGATGAAAAGTACCACCCAACCGTTCCGCAGCCTCTCACCCGCTGTGATGCGCGCTTCCACGGTCGTGTTTAATTCGCTCGCAGATTTTGCGCGTCGCAAGGAACGCCAGCCGGATGGCTACAGCTACGGCATTACGGGCACTCCGACGGCGCGCGAGCTTGAGCATCGAATTGCTGAACTCGAAGGCGGCGCTCATTGCGTAGTTACCCCCTCGGGGCAGTCCGCGCTGATGACAACGGTTATGGGCTTCGTGCGAGGAGGTGACCATCTGCTCATTTCAGCCGCCTGCTACGGTGCGTTAAAGACGTTCGCGCAGAAGTGGCTCGCCAACTTCAATGTCGAGGTCGAGCTCTACGCGCCGGCCATCGGAGTTGAAATCGAGAAGCGCATCCGACCCAACACGCGGATGATTTGCATGGAATCGCCGGGAACTGTGACAATGGAAATGCCCGATGTTCCTGCGGTTGTGGCTGCAGCCAAGCGCCATAACGTGATGACGATGATGGATAACACGTGGGCGAGCCCTTTGGGATTCAAGCCGCTGGAACACGGCGTCGATTTCAGCATTGAAGCGGCCACTAAATTCTTCGGCGGTCACTCGGACCTGCTGGTTGGTTCCATCAGCATGAACAACTC
Source organism: Paraburkholderia sartisoli (assembly GCF_900107685.1). GTDB lineage: Bacteria > Pseudomonadota > Gammaproteobacteria > Burkholderiales > Burkholderiaceae > Paraburkholderia > Paraburkholderia sartisoli. The sequence continues at coordinate 660,947 of NZ_FNRQ01000002.1, forward strand.
CGACTATTACACCGTCTTGCGCGAGACTCAAAGCATTCTTGGTCAACAGACAAGCCCGGACGACTGCTTTCTGGTGATGCGCGGCCTTGAGACGCTCAAGGTACGCTACGCCGCGCAAAGCGTGTCGACTCTGCGTGTCGCAGAGTATCTTGAGAAGCATCCCCTGGTTGAAAAGGTGCTGTTCCCAGCCCTTCCGTCGGACGCCGGCCATGCAATCTGGAAGCGTGATTTTTCCAGCAGCGGTTGCCTCTTCTCGCTGATTTTGAAAGATGCACCCGAGAAAGCGTTCAACGGATTCTTTGATACGCTGAAGCATTTCGCTATCGGAGCCAGCTGGGGTGGCGTCCATAGCCTTGTAGCGTATTACCCGGCACCGCTGCAGGCAAATCGCCCCTTCCCTTTGACAGACCGTCCGGTCATCAGAATTTCCATCGGACTTGAAGACGCTGGACTTCTGCTCGATGACCTGAACGCTGCGCTGGAAGCATTTGGTCGTGCCCGTTCTGAACAGGGTTAACGCGGCCAATACGACGTCCGAAAGAACAAAGTGAGGAAATAATGAAGCTGACCACGATTTTGCGACGAGGGTTTGTGATAACGGTCGCTACCGTCTGCGTATCCAGCATCTTAACTGGGAACGTGCTTGCGGCAGACGTGCTTGCGCAGGCAAAAGCGAACAAGACGCTGCGCGTCGCTAATACCCAAAGCAGTCCGCCATGGAGCATGCTGGACGACAAGAATCAACCAGCAGGCTACGACGTTGCAGTGGCAAAAGAGGTCGGAAAGCGGATAGGTATTCCCAATGTAGTGTTCGTTGCCGATTCGTTCAAAAACTTTGTCGAGGGGCTCAAAGCCAGCAAATACGACCTTGTGATGAACGACCTCACACCCACCGTAGAGCGGGAAAAGCAGGTCGACTTCGGCGACCCGTATGGCGTCGAAGAATTTCGAATCTTTGTCCGAAACGAAAACAGCGACATCCACAGCCGCGCAGACCTCAAAGGGAAGCGTGTGGGCGTCACAACTGGCTCGAGTAACGAATCCTGGTCGCGGGAACACCTCAAGGACTCGGACATCCGCAGTTACGATAATGGTGGCCTCGTGTTTAATGACCTTGGTAGCGGTCGTATCGACGCCGTCATCATTTCTCACTTCGGTGGGATGAAGTATGCAAATGTCAATCACCTTCCGGTTAAGGAGGTCGGTGAGCCTCTCATCTACCAGCTTTCTGCTCCCGCGATGGTGAAAGGACAACCGGCACTCCGCACTGCCGTCAACAAGGCGATTGCCGAGATGGTCGCAGACGGTACGCTCGAAGCGCTATCGAAGAAATGGGTTGGAGTGGATTTCGACATGCTCGGGACTATCGCGAAGGCGAAGGAACAAAAGGAGTAAGTCATGCTGGAGCTTTTCGAGCGCTCACTACCTCTGCTAAAGAGCGCCGTGTTGATGACGGTCTTCCTTGGGCTCACTTCGTTTGTGCTGGGCTCTGCGCTCGGATTGATCGTCGCTCTGTGCCGAATTTCAAACGCACGTGCCCTTCGCGGATTGGCCTTTGCGTATGTGTCAATCTTTCGAGGGACGCCACTGCTCGTACAAATCCTGCTCATCTACTTCGGGCTGCCGCGATATGGAATCACGCTTGACCCTGTACCTGCAGCACTACTGGCCTTGACGTTGTTTTCAGCTGCGTACCTGAGCGAGAACTTCCGCTCAGGAATCAGCGCGGTCGACAAGGGGCAATGGGAAGCCGCAGCATCTACGGGCATGAGCTACGTGAAAACGATGTCAAGAATCATCCTTCCCCAAGGTCTTCGCATCGCCATTCCATCGGTCGGGAGTCGATTGATTGCGCTTATCAAAGATACGTCCCTTGCATCGACTATTACCGTCGTCGAACTAACGCGAGTTGCCGACCAGGTGGGAGCGTCAACCTTCCGATACATGGAAATGTTTCTGATGGTCGGACTCATCTACTGGGTGATAAATCAGCTGCTAACCATCGCCCAGACGATTCTTGAAAGCCGTGTATCGAGGCGGTACGTATGAAACAACAATCCAAAACCATCGACGTTCGCGGCTTGCAGAAGCGCTTCGGAGACAATCAGGTGCTCCGCGGCGTCAATTTCGAAGTGTCGAGAGGAGAGGTTGTCGTCATCATGGGCCCGTCGGGTTCAGGAAAAACTACCCTCCTGCGTTCGTTGAATTTCCTTGAGAAACCCGACGCCGGAACGGTCGACATTTGCGGCATCGATGTCGACTGTGCGGGATTGCGCAAGCCGACTCGTGAGACGCAGAGAGCGATTCGTGCGATTCGGCACCGAACTGCCATGGTATTTCAGTCGTTCAATCTCTACCCTCACATGACAGCGTTGCAAAATATCATGGAGGGGCCCGTTAGCGTCAAGGGTGTGACCAAATCCGAGGCCGCGTCACAGGGCATGAGACTGCTGGAGCAAGTAGGCCTTGCGGCTAAAGCTGGTGAGTATCCTGGTCGCCTCTCAGGTGGACAAAAGCAGCGTGTCGCTATCGCCCGGGCACTGGCGATGGAGCCGGAGGTAATGCTATTCGATGAACCGACTTCCGCTCTTGACCCGTCTCTCAGAGAAGACGTGCTTCGCGTCATGCGCGACCTCGCGGAAAAGGGCATGACTATGCTGGTGGTCACTCACGAGGTTCGCTTCGCGAGAGATGTCGCGGACCGCATCGTGTTCATGGATGGCGGCGTTGTCGTTGAAGATGCTGCACCCGGCGTATTCTTCGGAGCAGAAAGCAACCCACGGGTGCGTCGGTTTCTGAATTTGATTGAAACTTAGCGTGTCAGAAGGCGGTGTGCCAGGCATACAATCGATATGCTGACGGGCAAACGTTCATTGCTTCCCGGGCGCGGCGTTGGCGGATCGGCCTCCCCCTTCCGGCGAACTGGCGCTGCGGCGCAAGACTGCTACCTCCCTCGCCATTTCGCACGGTATCACATGCTGTCCGTCCAGCCCGTCATCGTGAGCGCAGTTGGCGGCGGTCTCGGACTGACATTACGTGTACTGGTCCTTGGCACTGCATTTCTAACTCGAGCCAACAAACCGACTTAGATTCAGCGCGTGCTGATGAATGAGGTCCGTTCGCATCGCAGCTCACGCGATGAGCGCCTGTCGATCTATCTCTGACATTTGCCGCGATACGTATGTCTGGTGATCAACTGGCAACGGGCGCTCGTTTCCGAAGAGCAAACGTCCCCATGTGGCCGAACCCTGCCCGATGTCTGGCACGCGTGAACTCGCGGGCCGTGCATCGCACGTCGGACCGAAGCCGACCCACTTCTGCCAGTCGGTCTTCTACATAGGAGACATTCGCGGAGCAATTCCTACGCGGCCACGCATCGGACGCCCGATAGCCGTGCTCATTCCGGGTCGTCACAGGGTTCGCTATGCCGTGAATAGCGAAACGCATCCGATGCCGCCAGACCCCGGGCGACCTATGTCAGCAAGACGGCCTTGGCACCATCGAGCGATTCGTAAGCCATGGCCAGTTCGACCTGATCGAGACGGAACTCCTTGCCAATTCTGGTCGTGAACATTCGATTGTCAATCACGCCCTCAAGCGCTTTCAGAGCGGTAACGAGCTTGTCGTGATCCTTCACCGTCTGGCTCTCGAAATTGCTGAATCGTCTCACGGTCAGGTTCTTCATCATGAAGAGCGCGGACTGAATGGAAACCGCGACGGCTCCGCCCAGAAGGCCGTATAAATAGATCGTCGAATTCATCGGCAGGACCGGCGCAATCCTTGTTACCAGGTCTCCGCCGACGCCGTCAAATACCGCCGTCGTTCCCAGTTCGGCGGACAACACGCCGAGCGTATCGGTGAAGCCTTCGCTGGTGACAATGACGTGCTCCACGCCCAAACGGCACAGTGCCTCCCGTGCCCCCTCGGTGCGCACCAGGAAAATCGCGGGCAACTTTCTACTACGAGCGAGCGCAGCAAGAGCGTAACCGGTGGCCGAATTCCCGGCCGTGACAATGACGCCCCTATGGCCCGCTGCGGTGATCTCTTCGAGAAAGGCGCAGGCCGTCATCACGTTCACGAGTGAGCCGCAATAGTCCCGAGCACGAACATGGTCTGGCAGGATCAGGCAAGTCGAATAAGGCACCTGCGCCCGTTCGCACCAAAGCCCAATACTTTCCGGACTTCTGCCGAGCGACCGGTAGATCGCCACCTGCTTGCCCGTATATTCCGCCGGAACGCCTGCTCCCGCCGCGACTACCGTGCCTGTTCCCGACGCCCCCCAGACGTTATGCCGGTCGAGCGCGAGTGCATTACCGGCGGCTGCAGGCATCCGCAGGAAAGTCTTGTCGCCATGGTTGATCGCCGACGCATCCATATCGATCAGCACATGGCCCGGCGCTGGCGCGGTCGGTGTCGGGACGTCGCGAACCTCAAGTTCCCGACCAGGTGTTACACAAATCGCTTTCATCATTCAGTTCCTTTTGTTCCGGTATTGTTGTTTGCACAGCCCGTAACATAAGCAACTTCATCCATTGCTGAAACGTTGCATTAGGACATACCATTGATTCCATTCTGGAATTGATGCGGGTGAGCCTTTTGGATAGAGTGAACGCGATTCGTCTGTTTGTACGTCTTGTCGAATGCGGGAGTTTTTCCGCCGTCGGGCGCGAGGAAGGGATCGGACAACCAGCAGTCAGCAAACAGATCAGTGCGCTCGAACGGCATCTTGGCGCACAACTTGTTTTGCGGACCTCGCGCCAGGTCGTGATTACCGAAGTCGGACAAACGTTCTACGAGTCGGCCAGGCAGCTGGTGGACGACTTCGACGCGCTCGAATCGTCCGTAGGCGATCGCCAACAGTCGCCACGAGGCGTGGTCAGGGTCAATACCGCACCGGCTCACGGTCGACTCTGCATTACCCCGCTACTTCCCGACTTTTTTCGACAGTATCCCGACGTCGCGATCGAATTGTCGGTATCGGAGCGGCAGGTAGACCTGGTTGGCGACGGCGTTGACCTGGCGATCCGTCATGGGCGACTCGTAGACTCCTCGTTGACTGCCAGAAAGCTGTCAGAAACAGATTTCGTGCTCGTGGCGAGCCCCGCCTATCTGGCCGCGAAGGGTGTGCCGATCCAGCTTCCGGACCTCGATCAGCACACCTGCATCGTCTTTGCGAAAGGCCATGAGTCCTCCCCCTGGTCACTCAAGGTCGGGCAGGAGGCCGTCTCTTATGTTCCGCACGGCTCGCTGCTAACCGGTGACGCCGAGCACATTCGCGCGGCTGTGCTTAGCGGCCTTGGTATTGCTCAGGCGCCATTCTGGCTATTGGCGGACGAGATCCGGTCCGGCCAGGTCCGGGTGCTACTGCCAGCGTTGCAGCCCGAGCGCGTGCCCATCCATCTTGTTTATCCGGCTGGCCGTCGAGTACAGATGAGGGTAAGGATGTTCATCGAATATCTTGTGTCAGCATTCGCGAGTCCCGAGCTTTGACACACTGCTGATCCGCTGCGGCTAAAAGGCGGTCGACAGCCAGAATTGTTGGCAATCCACGCGCCGATTTGAGTGTCTCAAAGTGGCCGATTGTGTTGAAAAAGTCTTGTTTTGGCTCGAAGCGCTGGAGTCAGCAGCACGTTTTCGAGTTGTGGGGATCGGCGAAGCGGCAAACTTGAACGAGGCAACGATCCCCGTTGCCCGTCATGCGACTGCCTGGTTCATCTGCTTGCTTCCTGGCACAAGCCGCTTGGCCATTCTTCGCAGATTTTGCGCAGTTGCTGCCATCAGAAACTCATCATGGGCACCGCTTGGACCGCGCAATCGCAGGCGGTCCAGTTTCAGGATGCGGTTGAGATGGGCGAAGAGCATTTCCACCTTCTTTCGCTCACGGCAAGATTGGTTGTATTCCGGTGTCTTCGCAATACGTCTCGTTTTGTCACGCGCAGCTTCATGGATGCTTCGAGCAATCTTGCGGAATGGTGTATTCGGGCAGCAGCGATCCTTCATCGAACAGCTCTCACAGTCAAACTGGCTGGCCCGATAGATTATCGTGCCAGCCTTCGTGACTCGCGAGCGCGGATTTCTGAACTTGCGCCGATCACTGCATAGTGCGTGCCCGGTGGGGCAGCGATCTTCATTGGCCAGTTCATCCCATTTGAACTCGCTGCTGGACAATGTATTGTCCTTGCGTGCGGTTTTATCCCAGACCGGAACATGTGGTGCAATTTCCTTCTCTTCGATCATCCAGGCAAGCATCGCCGCTGAGCCATACGCGGTGTCGCCTGCAAGACGTCGAGGTTTGAGATCATGTCGCCGCTCAACGCGGTCAATCATCGTCCTGGTTGATTCCACTTCGTGCGTCCGGTTCGCGGGCGTCGCCTCGACGTCCACGATGATCCCTGCCTGCAGGCCAATAAGATAATTAGTCGAGTAGGCGAAGAACGGCAAGCCGCCCTTTGCGGCTGTCCAGCTCGCGGTGGAATCCGTCAGAGATACCCTCTTTGGAGGCGTCGATGTCTCTACCTTCTCTGCCACTTCGGTGCTTGCCGGATTGGCTTCTTCCAATGCTTCCAGATACTCCCGCACTGCACGGCTTTGGCCGTTGACGCAACCCCAGTCGATGGGCTCAGAACCCGGAACACCGCGTACGGAGCTCGCATCGGCTCTGATGATGCTCGCGTCAATCGCGAATCCTTCACCCTTTACGAGCCCTTCGGACATAAATCGACCCACTACCGACTCGAACACATGGCGTAGCACATCGCTATCGCGGAAGCGACCGTGGCGGTTCTTGGAGAATGTCGAGTGTTCGGGTACGGCGTCCTCCAGGCCCAGGCGGCAGAACCATCGATACGCCAGATTCAGATGCACCTCTTCGCATAGCCTGCGCTCTGACCGAATGCCGAAACAGTAGCCGACGATCAACATGCGGATCATGAGCTCCGGATCAATCGATGGCCGTCCCATCGGACTGTAGTACGGCGCGAGGTGCTGACGCAGATCTCGCAGGTCAAGGAAGCGACCGATGCCTCTCAACAGGTGCGTTTACGGGACGTGGTTGTCGAGATTGAACGAATAGAAGAGCTTGTCCTGTCCGCAATCCAGTCGAATGAAATGAACGCGTCCTACCCAGACGACGGGACCAGGAGACGTGCCTGCTTGCAGGCCAACAGCGTCAATGTGTTCAGGTGGAAAATCCACGAATATGCCGGCAACCGGAGGAATCCGAAATGACCTGTACGACTGTGGGCGTGGATATCGCCAAGAACGTGTTTCAGGTGCATTACATCGACGAAGAGACAGGCGAGATCGTGAACAAGCCGATCAGGCGCGCAAAATTCATGGAGCACTTCGTGAACCGTGCCCCGTGCCTGATCGGGATGGAGGCGTGTAGTGGAGCGCACCACTGGGCGAGACAGCTTACGAAGATGGGCCATCAGGTAAAGCTGATGCCTGCGGCGTTCGTGAAGGCGTTCAATATCCGCAACAAGAATGACGCAGCCGATGCGCGAGCGATCTGGCTGGCGGTGCAGCAGCCCAGCAAGCCGATCGCAGTGAAAACCGAAGTACAGCAGGCAATGCTGGCACTGCACCGGACGCGGGAGCAGCTGGTGAAGTTTCGCACGATGCAAATCAACAGTCTGCGGGGACTGCTGACAGAATATGGCGAGGTAATGGGTAGAGGCCGGGCCGCATTGGACAAGGCGATACCGGATGTGCTGGCAAGGGTTGCCGAGCGTCTTCCGGCAACGTTAATCGATACGCTGCGCGAGCAGTGGACAGGGCTCGCGAAACTGGACCAGCAGATTGGCGCCATCGAGCGGCGGATGCGCATGGGGGTCAAGGAAGACCGGGCTGTGAGAGCGATCAGCGATATCCCCGGTGTCGGAATGCTTACGGCGACGGCCGCAGTTTCCATGATTGGCGATGCGAAGGTCTTCCGGTCGGGGCGCGAGTTCGCTGCGTGGGCCGGGCTCGGGCCGAAACAGACGGGCTCGGGCGGTAAGACGAACCTGCACGGAATCAGCAAGAGGGGCGACACGTATCTGCGCACGCTGCTGATCCACGGCGCGCGCTCGGGACTGACGCACTCGAAGGAACCGAGCCAGTGGCTCGAGCAGATCAGCAAGCGCCGGCCGCCGAACGTGGTGATCGTGGCGCTAGCCAACAAGATGGCGCGAACGATCTGGGCAGTGCTGGCCCACGATCGACCGTACCAGAGGGGCTATATGAGTTTGAAACCGGCACCAACGGTTGCACTCGGGAAGGAATCAACTTTTAGATAGGCTGTTACCTTAAACGGTTGCGCAGGAAATCGTATGTGATGACAAGCCAGGTAGGACCGGGATTCGCTAAGCCTGAATGATAGGTCGAGCATCAAGCTCGTCAGTTGAATGAGGTGCGAGTCAGCGGATTTCATAGGGGCCCGCAGCGGTACTACCAGCTGCAACAAGGCCGGATATAGATCTGCAAGCCAGTCTGTCTGCCACAGCACACGATAACTTGCTCAAACGGGACGCGTTCATATAGACCCATCATGACGAATCACTCCCGTCGATCGATGTCTTCCAGGATACCGAACAATCCGCACGTCGGCAGACTTTTTCAACACAATCTGATGGTTAGCGGCCACTCACGCCTGCGATCCGCAGATTCGGACGTAACTTGGACCGCTGAGCGTTGCCGTGTCGTTGTCGCCACACCAACGTGACAGCGCCAAGGATAAACACGGAAATGCCGAAGCCGCAGTCGGTGGATCGGCAAACAGTTTTTAATTTACCGTCCGATGCGATGCCGGCAGAAAGAGAGATCGACGGCTGATTTCCCTACAGTTTTGGCATACCCGTGCCGTTATGCACTGAGGGTACGTTTACATATCCGGAAATAATCGAAAAGAAGGCAAATACGGACTGCTCACCGCAGCAGCGTCCAGAGCTTAATAATAACTTACAGGCGTAGCCCCGCATTGTGAACACTCAGAAACTGAAGCTCAAGACAAAGACGATGACCCTTGCCGTCACCGGAGCCCTGGCGGTCATGGCGCAGGCGGCAACGGCCCAGGTGGTCATCAACACCCCCACCACCGGCCGCTACTCGTGGTCCACCGGTGACCTTACTGTTACGTCAACTGGAAGCATTTCTGGTTATGGGACCGGCGTCAACGCCGGTAGTAACGTCGGCACTTTGACCAACAGCGGCATTATCAGCGGTGGTAGCAGCGCAGGTATCCACAGCTTCGGCACAATCGGTGCGCTCATCAACAACGGCACCATCAGCGGTGGTTATAACGCGGCCATCTTCAACGAGGGCAGGATCGGCACCCTGACCAACAGCGGCCTCCTTACCTCCCACTACGCTGGCATCTTCAACTACACGGGTACCATCGCCGTGCTGGACAATACCGTTGGAGGCACCCTCAGCAATGCTACCTTCGGCATCAACAACCACACAGTGATCGACACGCTGACCAACGGCGGTCTCATCAACGCTAGTGGCGATGGCATCAACAGCATCGGCACAATCGGCACGCTGACCAACAGCGGCACCATCACCGCTGGTGGCAACGGTATCTGGAGCGCAGGCACAATCGGCACGCTGACCAACAGCGGCCTCATCACAGGCGGTCCGTACGGTATCAATAACAGTGGTGGTGTAATCACTGCACTGAATAACAGCGGCACCATTGCCGGCGCCAACGATGCTATCTACAGTGGCGCCGCCAGCTCGCTTGGCGCAATCGCCAATTCGGGAGTGATTGCCGGCAATATCGCGAACCTTTCGAGCCATGACCTGAGCATCAGCGGCGGCACGGGCACGATCTTCGGCTCGCTGACGGGTTACGGTGGCGGCAACACCATCGGAACCATCACCAACACCCTCTCCAACGTCGCCTTCGTTTCCGGCAACCTGCTCCTGAACGACCACATCAACGTTGGCAGCAATGCGGTGAACAACAACGGGACGGCGGTGCTGCAAGTCAACCGGCCGGTCACGATCACGGGCAACTACAACCAGACGGGCGGTACACTGCAGGTCGGCGTAGCAGGAACCAGTACGGGCCAGTATGGCGAACTGGTAGTGACGGGCAACACGACGATGACCTCGGGCGCGGTGAGTGTGGTGCCGAACGGGTATCCATTAGCCGCCGGACAACGTTTCGTGGTCGTCGATACGGCGGGTACGGCGAACTACGGTTCGGGTCTGATCTATTCAGCCGGCGGCTTGATCGCGAGTGGCTCCAGCACGATCACCTCGGGCCACACCGATCTAGTGGTGACGCTGAGCGCCCCCACACCGACACCGACACCAACACCAACACCGACGCCGACACCGACACCAACTCCGGTGCCAAGCCCCGCAGTTGTTGCGACCGCACCCAATGCCATCGCTTCGGTCAGGGGGCTGCTGAGCTACACCGGCATCAGCAGCCCTGGCTTGCTGAACCTGTACAACGCTGCGCTGGGCTCCCTGAGCCAGGGCTCGGCCGCCACCGCCAACCGGATCGGCAAGCAGTTGGCTCCGACCCAGACGGGTTCGGCGTCGACCGCCCCGACCTTCGACGCGCTGAACGTGGTGGGCGCGCACGTCGACTCCCTGCGCGTCGCACAGGCGGGAGCCGAAACGGGTGTGGCAACCGGCGAAGGCCCGGCTCAATGGGGCGTGTGGGGTCAGGCATTCGGCGGCCATGCAAGTCAGGACGAGCACGATAATGTGGACGGCTATAGCGCCAACTACGCCGGCTTGCTGCTCGGCGCGGACCGGGCGATCAACGACCGGTGGCGTGCCGGTGCCGTGTTCAGCTACAGCAATACGGCGATCAACAACACCGGCGACACCGCCGGCGACACCACCCGCGTGAACAGCTACGGCCTGATCGGCTACGCGAGCTTTGCAGGCAGTCCGTGGTACGTGAACCTCTCTGCCGCAGTGTCCCAGCAGCAGTACGGCACGACCCGCGTGGTGAACTTGCAGGGTTTCTCGAGCGCAGCTGACGGCCACTATAGCGGTCAGCAGTACGTGGCGAGAGCTGAGGCAGGGTATCCGCTGGCGCTGGGCAACGCCACGCTTACGCCGCTGGCGAGCCTCACTTATAGCTACCAGAACCAGGGCAGCTACACGGAGAGCGGAGGCAACGGCGCGGCGCTGTCGGTTGGTTCAACCCATGCCAGCTCGGTGAAGAGCAGCCTTGGGGCGAAGCTGGAGCAGGGCTTCTCGACCAGTTACGGTGCGATCGTGCCGCAACTGCAGGCTCAGTGGATTCATGAATACGACCACACGAGGCAAACGACGGGGGCGGGCTTCGCGGGCGACGCGACGGGGCAGACGGCGTTCACGACGGTCGGCGCGACGCCGGTGCAGGATCTCGCGGACATCTCGCTGGGCGTCACGCTGCTGCGCGCGAACAACCTGAGTCTGTCGGTACGCTACGAGCTGCAGGCAGCATCAGGCTTCATCTCACAGACGGGGACTCTGCGCCTGCGCCAGTTGTTCTGATCCACTGAAGCTTGCCTTGCTGTAGAAGGGCCATCCGGCTGTCTGCGCGCTTTTGTCCGCGCAGGACAATGCGTGCGGCCGGCCCGATGAAAGATGAAGTAGCTGTTTCCTGCGCGTAGTAGCATTCAGGCTCTTGTCCTTTCAGCAGTTTGCAGCCCTCTCCCATGTCGACCCCACCCAGCAGCCAGGAAACCCTGAGCATTCCCGAGGCGCTTAGCCGCGCTCATGCCCACTGGGACGCCGGTCAGGCCGATCAGGCCGAACAGTTCTGCCAGCGCGTGCTGGCCGTGTGGCCCGGTCAGGCCGATGCACTGCATCTGCTCGGCCTCATGGCCCATGCATACGGCAATCTGGACCTCTCGATTTCCCACCTGCGCCAGGCCTGCATGGCACCGCGCGCGCCGGCCATCTACTCCAGCAACCTCGCTGAAATGTTTCGCCAGAAGGGGCTGCTCGCCGAGGGCGAGGAAGCGGCCCGGCGGGCTGTGGCGATGGACCCGGCGCTGGTGTCCGGCTGGAACAACCTGGGCATCTTGCTGCAGGAGGCGGGCAAGTTCGCGGAAAGTCTCGAGTGCCTGGAACGCGTGATCGCGCTACAGCCCGACTGGGCCGAGGCGCACAACAATCTCGCGAATACGTCGCGGCGCCTCGGACGCATGGACCGTGCCGAACAACATTACCGCCAGGCGCTGGGCCTGAATCCCGCCTATGCCGAGGCGCACAGCAATCTGGCATTCCTGCTCTCCACGCAGGGCCGCTATGACGAGGCGGCTGTCGCTGCACAGCGTGCCATCGAGCTCAGCCCGCGCCTGGTTGACGCTTATCTGAACCTGGTGGAGGTGGAAATCTCCCGGCATCGTCATGACGCTGCGTTGCGCACGCTCGACATGCTTGGCGCTTTTGCCCCCCAGCATCCGGCCACGCTGGTGGCACGCGCGAAGGTGCTCAAACAGATCGAGCGCCTCGACGAGGCGCTCGCCTTCGCCCGCCAGGCCGTGGCGATTGCGCCGAAGAGCGCGGAAGCACACAACACGCTCGGGGTCGTGCTCCAGGCCCTCGGGCAGACCGATGAGGCCCTCGATCAGTTCGAACAGGCGGCCCGGCTGCCCGGCGCCGTGACCGAGGACGCGCTGGTCGGACGCGCCACGCTGCTGATGGAGGCGGGTCGCAAGGATGAGGCACTGATCGCCTTCGAGCGGGCGCTGGAAGCCTTTCCCGGCTCGGTGCAGGCGCTGGCCGGCCGCGCCGATTCTCGTACCTTCACGCCTGCAGACCCCGACATCGCAGCATTAGAAGCGTGCCTCGCCGATGGCGAACGCCGCTCGTTGACTGACCGGATGTCAGCCCATTTCGCGCTTGGCAAGGCCTACCTCGACATCCAAGACCCCGCGCGGGCTTTCCACCACCTCGACGCGGGCAACCGCCAGAAGCGCGCGACCTTCACCTACGACGGTGCCGCGAGCGGACAGTGGATGGAACGTATCGCCGAAGTCTTCACGCCTGAGTTGTATGCCCGGCTGCATGGCGCGGGCGAACCGTCGGAGCTGCCGGTGTTCATCGTCGGCATGCCGCGATCGGGCACCACGCTGATCGAGCAGATCGTGTCGTCGCACCCGCAGGTCACGGGAGCCGGTGAACTGTCGGCCATGCGCCTCGTGATTGAGGGCAGCAGCCTGTTCCCGGACCGGGTGCCGGGAATGGCGGTCAAAGACTTCACCCGCCTGGGACAGGGATACCTGTCGCGTGTCACGCCGCTTGCCGAAGGGCGGGCGCGCCTTGTCGACAAGATGCCGGGCAATTTCCTGTATGCGGGGCTGATCCCGCTGATCCTGCCGGGCGCGCGCATCATCCACGCCCGGCGCGACCCGGTAGATACCTGCCTGTCCTGCTATACCAAGCTCTTTGGCGGCGAGCAGCAGTTCACCTACAACCAGAGCGAACTGGGCGAGTTCTACCGCCACTACGAACGCCTGATGGCGCATTGGCGCGAGGTGTTGGCGCCCGGATGCTTTATCGAGGTCGATTACGAGGCCGTAGTGGACAACCTCGAGGGTGAGGCACGGCGTCTCGTGGACTTCCTGGGACTTCCCTGGGACAACGCCTGCCTGAATTTTCACGACAATCGGCGGGTGGTTCGCACGGCGAGCTTCAACCAGGTGCGCCAGCCGATCTACAAGACCTCGAAAGGCCGCTGGCAGGCTTACGCAGGCTATCTCGGGCCGCTGCTCGCGGCACTCGGGATCGACGCTCCATGACGTCCGGCATCGGGCCCGATGTCCCCGCCATTGAGCGAGCGGCTCGTCCGCTGCTTGCGGCCGGCCGCTTCGAGGAAGCCGAAGCGATGCTGAATCCCTATCTCGCCTCGGGTAGCGGGCCGCTCGCGCTGTGGAAGCTGCTGGCGTCGGCGATCCGTCCGCAGGGACGCATCGCGCAAACACGGGCCATTCAGGAGATGCTGGTGGCGCACGCACCTGGCGATTTTGCGGCGCGGTTCGATCTCTCGGAAACATTGCTCCTGATGGGCGAGTTTGAGCGCGGCTGGCGAGAATATCACTACCGGTACAGCCTCTCGCATACGACTGTCATCGAGCGTAAGGTGCAGCGCCCCCGCTGGGCCGGTCAGCCGATCCCGGGCAAGACCCTCCTGATTCACGACGAGCAGGGCTTTGGCGACACCTTCCAGTTCATGCGCATGGTGCCGTGGGCCAAACAGCGCAGTGGCGCGCAGGTAGTCCTTCAGGTCAATGAGCAAACGCTGTCGCTGGCCCAGCGTAACAGGAGCAGCGAGGATTTCGACGAGATCGTGGTGCGCGGCAGCCTGCCACCCGCATTCGATATGCATTGCGAAATGATGAGCCTGCCCATGGCGATGGGGCTGAAGCTGGCCGACCTGCCCGGACGGGTGCCGTATCTCGGCGCCGATCCACAGCGACTGGAAAAATGGCGGCAGCGCCTCGCCGGGTTGCCGCGTCCACTGGTCGCGCTGGTGTGGGCGGGGCGCCCTACCCATTTCAACGATGCAAACCGCTCGCTGGCACTGGCCCAGCTCGCGCCGCTGGCACGCCCTGGTATCACGTTCCTGTCGATCCAGAAAGGACCCGCCGAGGCCGAAGCCGCCAATCCGCCACGGGGTATGTCGCTCGTATCGCTGAGCGACGAGATCCAGGATTTCGAGGATACAGCCGCGATCCTCAGCATCGCCGACCTGCTGATCTCGGTGGATTCGTCGCCGGTTCACCTCGCCGGCGCGCTGGGGCGTCCGGTCTGGGTCATGCTGCCGTTTGTGCCGGACTGGCGTTGGCTGCTGGAGCGTACCGACACACCGTGGTATCCGGGCATGCGCCTGTTCCGCCAGCCGGTTCGCGGAGACTGGGGCAGCGTGATGGCGGCTATGGCGGCGGAACTTGACCGCTTCGCCGCATGAGATGGCCATGCGCATCCTGAACCCGGTATCGATGCAGCGAGGGCGGTTCATTGTCGCGCTGCTCGGCATGGTGTCGATCAGTGGGGTGACGGGCTGCGCGAACATGAACCGCAATGCCCACGCCGATTCGCTGGCCGGACCGGCGGGCCTGAAGCGCGAACTGGTCAACACCGATAGCTTCGTGCTGACCGCTTTCTCGCGGATCTCCCGGCCCGGCGCACCGCTGGACCTCTATATCGAAGGCGACGGCCTTGCGTGGATTTCACGCAGCGAGCCGTCACTGGACCCGACGCCGCGCGAGGCGTCGGGTCTCGCGCTCGCGGCGACGGATCCCGCTGCTAACGTCGTGTATCTGGCGCGTCCGTGCCAGTTCACACCGATGGCGATGAATCCGCGCTGCGGCGTCCCCTACTGGACCGGCAAACGCTTCGCACCCGAGGTTGTGGCATCGATGAACGAGGCAGTGAACCAGTTCGCCGCCCGGGTGCCGGGGCAGCGCATCAACCTTGTGGGGTATTCGGGTGGGGGAGCACTGGCCGTGCTGATCGCGGCACACCGCGCCGACGTCGCGTCGATCCGCACGGTCGCCGGCAATCTCGACGATGAGTTCGTCAATCGGCTGCATCAGGTTTCGTCGATGCCACAATCGGAGAACGCGATTGATTTCGCGAGCCGCGTCGCCGCGATTCCCCAGATTCACTTCAGCGGCGCCAACGATACCGTGGTGCCCCCGTCCGTCGCGCAGCGTTTTGTCAATGCGGCCGGCGTCCGATGCGCACGCGCATTGACGATCCCCGATCTCGCCCACGACAGCGACTGGAGTGGTCGCTGGCCGGGGCTACAGGCGATCGTGCCAGCATGCTCGCCCACAATCCCAGGACAGTAGATGAATCACTGTCCCTGTACTTTATGGCTGACAGGCCTGAGCGCAGCAGGCAAGACCACCCTCGCGGATGCGCTGGCTCATGCGTTCGCGGCAAGGGGCGTGGCATGCGAGGTGCTTGACGGCGATATCGTGCGGCAGAAACTCAGCCGCGATCTTGGGTTTTCCCGGCGGGACCGTAGCGAGAACATCCGTCGCGTGGCGCAGTTGTGCCAACAGCTGAACGATACCGGGATCGTCGCGATTGCCGCACTGATCTCCCCCTATCGTGCTGATCGTGCGATGGCACGGCGCATCATTAAAAAGAACCGGTTCATCGAGGTGTATCTGGCAACGCCCCTTCGGGTGTGCGAAGCACGCGACCCGAAGGGGCTCTACAAGCGGGCGCGCGCCGGTGAAATTGCCAACTTTACCGGCATTGGCGACGCTTACGAAGCGCCACGGAGCCCGGAGCTGTCGTTCGATACCAGTTGGCAGCCGCTGAGCGACTGCGTGGCCGCGACACTGCGCATCCTTGAAATGCGCGACGCGCCTGTGCAGGACCGTGATTGACAGTAGGACGGACATTTAGCAGCCTGCGATGGATGCAAGGGCAGATTGCCAACGCCACGTGTCTCTTCCCCGCTCGGGACCGGACGGTCGTGGATTTCGGGCGATTGGCTCAAACTGGCCAGACAGCGCCCGACTGCCATCCGGTAAGTTTGCAGTTCAAACCTCAGTCTGTTTGGCCATCTCAAGCGCATCGTCTACCTCGATGCCGAGGTATCGAACTGTGCTTTCAAGTTTGGAATGGCCAAGTAACAGCTGTACTGCCCGCAGTTTCTTTGTGCGCCGATAGATCAGCGATGCCTTAGTCCGACGCATTGTGTGGGTTCCGTACGCCGTGTCGTCGAGGCCAATCGAGGCGATCCAGCGATGCACGAGGCGTGCGTATTGGCGCGTTGAAAGGTGTGGCGATCCGTGAATCCGGCTCGGAAACAGAAAGTCCGCCTGCGACAGTCCGGCGGTCCTGATCCACGCTTCTACGCTATCCCGAGTCTGCTCGGTGATCTCGAACTGGACCGGACGCTGCGTTTTCTGCTGCATGACCGTCGCTCGTGACGCAACATGTTGGCCGTGGCAAATATCACGCGCTCGCAGTTTGGTCAGATCGCATGCTCTCATGCTTGCTGTCGATGGCTAGGTTAAAAATCGCGAGATCACGTGTTCGCGCCGAAAGTTGCAGGCGAATCCGGATGGCCCAGATTTCCTTCAGTTTCAGTGGTGGCTTCTGGCCTGTGAACTTGCCCTTGTTCCATGGCACACGAGCCGGGGTGTTGACCGTAGTCGCTTCCATGACACACTCCCCTTTCAAGTGAAGGGAGTGCAAGTCTGCGCCGGCGACCGGTGGGCGCTGTCCTACCCACAACGGACTTTCAGATTTCCCCGTAGCGGACATTCGGCACGATGATCCACAGCGATCTTTCTCGCGGTCGCCATGTTTCGGGGAAACGCAATCTGTCGCACGAAGTAATCAGCTTCGAAAGTAACAATCTCAATGGCACCGCCAAGCGTTAGTCGAGAAATCGGCTAACCTCAAACTGATCCAGGTCAACATGCATTTTTCCTCCGTCGATCAATGCGGCGATTTCCTGTCCAAACACCGGCGCGAATTTGAATCCGCGTCCCGACAAACCCGCGGTAACAATCAGCCCATCGACTCGCGGATCAACTCCCACGATCGGGTTCCCATCGGGGGTATCGTCAAAAAATGACACCCTGCTACCAACCGGCGACGCACCCGAGAGTCGGGGAAATCGCTGCGCGGCGCGTTCGCAATATCGCTGACTCACATCGCCGTCCATCTGGGGACGAAGTGTGTCAGGATCGACCGGTCCACTGTCGTCCGGAGCGAGGGAGCCGATCATATAAACGCCAGGGCTATCCGGACGCAGATAGAAACCGCGTTCCCTTTGATTGGCTGAAACGGAGCTTCGAAAAGGCGCAGAGACGCCATGCGCGGCGCGAACGCGGCGCATGCCAGCTTGCTGTTGGTACGAGAAACGACGTCGACTACGCAGTCCTGCGGGTGTAACGGGTAGCCAGTACCGAGGCGAGACTCCATAGAAGCGCTGCCAGCAGTGACAGGCCGATGGCCAGATAGACCGCGACGCGAACCCCGCTGTCGAGTGGCTGGATCGCGCTCATCAGCGCCCCGAAGATCGCAACCCCGAATGCGGAACCCGTTTGCCGGCTTGCATTGAGCACGCCTGCCGCGACACCGGCGCGCGCCTTGTCCACCGCGGCCATCAACGCGGCGGTCGCCGCTGGCGTAATCACGCCGGCACCGAAACCGACGGCCGGAAAACAGAGTGCGATCCGCCAATACGGCGCATTGTCGGCCAGTGCAAGCAGCCCGGCGAAACCCAGCGCATACAGCAGGAAGCCGCCGCACACGAGCTTGTGTGCGCCATACGCTCTGTTCAACGCACCGGAAGCGAAGCTGCCGATGGTCACTGTCACCGTCAAGGGCAGAAACGCGAGGCCGGTCTGCAACGGCGGCCAGCCGCGCGCGGACTGAAAATAGAGGCTCAGCAGAAAGAACAATCCGTAGAACACCAGGCCCGAGATCATCGACGCAAACGCCGATGCGGAAAATACCGGGCTCCGAAAGAAGCTCAGGGGCAGCATGGGTTTTCGGCGCCTGGCTTCGACCAGCACGAACGCAACCCATGCCGCGATGGCGGCCATGGCACCGGCGCGGATGGCGGCCGTGTGCCACCCCAGCTTCGTCCCTTCGATCAGGACCGCCACCGACGCCCCAAGCGCAACAATGGCAAGCACTTGCCCGGCCAGGTCCAACGGCCGGTCAGACGCGGCCGGGCGCGCGGATTCGATGCGCGTGGTGAGCCAGGCGCCGACTAGCGCAATCGGCACGTTCACCAGAAAAATACTTCGCCAGCCCAACAGATGGATCAGCAAACCGCCGGCAAGCGGCCCTGCCGCCATCGCGACGCCGCCGCATCCGGCCCACACGCCGATCGCACTGGCTCGCTGCTTCGCAACCGGGAAAGCACTATTGATGAGTGTCAGCGAACACGGCACCAGCAATGCCGCACCGACTCCTTGTAAAATCCGTGCCGCGATAAGAATCTGCAAATCCGGCGCGAATCCGCATAATGTCGACGCGCAGGCGAAAATCAGCAATCCGGCCAGATAGACCGATTTCGCGCCTATCCGGTCACCCAATGCGCCGCCGCTCAGCAACAGACTCGCAAATGTCAGCGTATAGGCATTGACCACCCATTGCAGACCGGTGATATCAGACCCCAGACTCGCAGCGACAGGCTCCAATGCGACATTGACAATAGATGTATCCAATATGACGATGACGTAGCTGAGACTCGTCGCCGTTAATACCCGCTTTTGACTTTCATTTTCATGATTCACGAGTCCAAGCCCCATTTATCAGTTCTCTGTTGACTATAAACCGGTGTGAACTGAGAATGCTTCGGAGCGTATCGAAGTGTGTATTTCAGGATTTTCGTTAGCTAAAACGCATTAATTCCGGAATCCGAAAAATGAGCCAGCACAATATTTCAACCGTTGCGCATCTGATCGCCGAGCCGGTTCGCGCCGTGATTCTGATTACGCTAGCCAACGGCAACGCCTTGTCAGCGAGCGCACTTGCCGAAGCGGCGGGCGTGACTGCGCAGACCGCGAGTTCGCACCTTGCCAAGCTGCTCGACGGCGGCCTGCTGACCGTCGAAAGCAGGGGGCGCCATCGTTATTTCCAGCTCGCCGGCGCACACATTTCGCACGCGCTCGAAAGCCTTGCGTCGATCGGCCCGGTCACGCCGGCCTGGCGGAACACGCCGAATCGCGCGGCCCGCGAGCTGCGCTTCGCGCGCTGCTGCTACGACCACCTCGCGGGTCAGATCGGCGTCGCCGTCACTCAAAGCATGCTCGGGCGAGGCTTCATCATCGAGGCCGGCGATCGCCAGTACGCAATCACCGCGTGCGGCAGCGCATGGCTGCAGCAACTCGGCGTCGACGCTGGCGCCCAGACCATGGAATCCACCGGGCATGCGCGACAATGCCTCGACTGGACCGAGCGGCAGCACCACATTGCCGGACCGTTGGGCGCCCGGCTAATGAACGCTTTTCTTGCATGGGATTGGATGCGCAAGTCGCCGGTCACGCGCTCGGTTACCATCACGGCTAAGGGGTGGGAGGCGCTGGAAAAACACTTCGGCATCGTCGTGCGTGATATCGGTGAAGCACCCGCCATGCAGCCCAAAACTGGCCATCGAGCAGACGAGCAACCCGCGTTCGCATGACACCACTGCAGCGTGGCCGATGCGCGGCTATGCAACTCGCGCGCGCGCCGCGGCGGCGCTTTGTATCTCGGTGCTTTGTATCTCGGCGATTCGGCGCTCCAGATCTTCGCCGGTGGAACGCCATGCGGGAACGCCATCGATCAGACGCTTGTGCCAGGCCATCAGATTAGGATAGGCGTCGAACGGCGCGCGCGTGCGCTGAATGTGACTAAACGGCGCGGCCAAATCGATATCGGCCAGCGTCAATGTGTGTCCGACCACGAACAGTCTGTCGCGCAGATGAACGTCAAGCACCGCTGCATAGCGATGAATAGACTTTAGCGCATCGCCGACCAGCGCAGCGTCTTCCGCATGTCCCTGAATCGGTTTGATGAAGCGCTCTTCAATCAGCATGGAGGGGCCACGACGAAAATGCTCGGCGGCCCAAAACATCCATTTGAGGGTTTCGAAACGGGCCGGACCAGCGGGCCACAGGCTGGAGCCAGCCTTCTCGGCTAGATAAATCATGATAGCCGAGGCCTCGAACAGCACCACATCGCCGTCGACGAAAGTCGGAATCGTCCCGTTAGGATTCAGCGCGAGGTACGTCGGCGTGCGATTTTCTCCGGCGAAAAGATTGACGAAGATGAATTCCACGTCGAACTGCACGTGCCGTGCTGTGGTCAGAACGCGCCGCGTATTGCTCGATCCCCGGTCGCCATAAAGCCTCATGCTGGCCCCCCTGAAAACGTTGTGTGCGCCAGCTCGAGCCGGCAGTTGGTGAGTCATGCGGCAGGATGCTTTAGCTTGAACGCCACGCACCCGTTATTTCGCTAGCTTGACGGACCGACTGGTAAACCGCATTGACCATCGGTGCCGCCAGGTAGGAGGCGATGCCCGCAGTCCAGATACGTTCGGGCTCGCTCGCTTCGGGCAGCCAGACGCGAAGGTCCTGCGATACGCGTGGCGCCGTGACAGGCAACAGAGGGTCCCCCGTCAACTCGAGCGAATCGTATGTCGCATGGAAACGCTGTTTCTGAAAACCCGTCGCGCAGATCACGGCGTCGAAGCTGTCAAGTGTGCCGCTGCTCCACTGGACGCGCCAAAGCTCATCCCGACGCAAGCGCTCGGGCACGGCCGGCATCACCTGCAATCGGCCCTCGTTCATGTAACTCAGAAGCTTCTCTGCGGTTTCGAGCGGCAATGCAAACAGATACCGACCGACCGCGGTGGCGCAGTTGGCGAGCGCCAGGGTTCGCGCCCCGGGCGTGCCAGCGCGCAACAACTGCTCGGCAAGGTCCATGTAGCGCACCAGGAGGTTCTGCCAGTCGGTCGCGCCACGCCGGGCCAAACCGGCTTCTCGTGCGAGCCGTTCCGGCGCATAGGTGGAACGGTCGATCTGGGTGCGCAACGGCCGTCCGGCGACCGCCTCGGCCGACCGTGCAACCTGTCGCAGCAGACGGCGGTAAAGCAATGGGCTCGATAAATCGAGCCGCGCAAATGCTGCTTCGTCGATCGCGACGGGACATTGTCGCGGCGTTGCGGTGCGTACAGCGGGTAACCGGCCCGATGGCGACGCCATCACCACGGAATGCCCCGCCCCGCACGCGAGCAGTGCCGCGTCGACCGCCGACAGCCGGCTGCCCACGACCAGAACGCGGGACGGCGTCGCCAGGTACTCAATCACGCGCCGCTCCGGGTACAGACATTCGAAGAGTGCCGGCGCGCCGGTATGCGATCGCAGCGCGTCCGGCAGGAACGGTGCACCGCTACCAGTGCAGATCAGGACTTCGCTCGCTTCGAGCGAAGTGCCGTCGTCGAGCAACACGCGATACCCGCCCGTGGGCTGCTTCTCGATCGTACGCGCCGTCGCCCGCAAATGACGATGCCCGACACCGACGTCGCGCGCCAGCATCCGATAGTGCGCATAGCGGTCGGCAAGGTAGCGTGAAACGTGAAAGCGCGGAACAAATGCGTCAGGCGAAACGGTGATTGCCTGCGCGCGAAGGTAGCGCAGAAAATCGTCTGGATCGTCGGCGAGCAAGGACATCGTCTCGACGGACGTATTACACAGCAGCGCGGGATCGGTCGTGGCAAACGCGATCCCATTGCCGATACCGCGCGGATCGACGATATCGATGCGCGATACGCTCCGGTTGCTGACTGCGCTGACAAAGGCCGCGATTCCCGCTACGCCCCCTCCTACGATGACCACCTTGCGCTTGCCAGTCGCATTGACCATGGCCTTCCTTTTACCCGAACGGATAATTACCTCAGTGCATCGGCGGGCAGCGCATTTACACCCGCGCTGAATGCGCTCAGATTGCGCTCGCGTTGCTGCGTGCGAGCGCAGGCGTCAACAGCCGCACGCCGTACCACCCCCAATAGACGCGATGGCATTGAATCAGGCCGTGTCCAATCTCCATCATCTCCATGAGATCGACCTGCTCGCCTTTCGGTACCTGGCGTGGGTACTCCCACGTCAATTGCTGACCATTTGCGAAAAACACACCGGTTCGATACCACTGTGCAAGGTCGCTGGGGAATTTGCGAAGACTGTCTTCGAAGAATGTCTTGATCGCGATGCGTCCACGGATCAGGCCCGACTGACGTTCTGGATAGACGACCAGCGCTAGCGGTGTTTCGAGGAGGGCGTCTTTTGCATAGAGCGCGGCAGTGCCGGCCAGATCCTTCTTGCGCACTGTGTCGTGCCAAGCCTCATAAATGTGGGAGATGGAGGGATCGATAGTCTGGTTCATGGCACATCCGCGCTCAAATATATCAGGGCGCCACACAATGTTATTCGCTGCACGCCGACGCCAACTATAAAGGCACCCCGTCGGCCAATGTTTCGATGCGTATCGAAGTGTGCTGGAACCGAGTGAGAGCGAATTTTGGTTTCTGGCAAGAATTGCGGGAACGCCGTTCACAGGCGATGTTCCTGGTCCACGTATCACAATGGTCCACCAAGGGCGCTGTACGATGATATGGAGGTAAGTTGGACTGGACTAGACTGGACGGCCAGAAAAGCTGGGAGGGGATTGACGAAGAGTTGTCTTTGACAGCGACGATAACTTCATTGGGTAAAGTAACATTGGTCGTAAGAACGGGCGCTGATGATGGCGATTACACCGCTGGCAGCGGTGCTAAGACTCGAAGCGGGTCGTCACGCTCGCATCGCGGACGACATTCGCTCCTTGTTCTCGACTTGACCGCCTGGATGCCCGTGCCAATACGTTTCGGCGCGACGAGCGATCGGCAGGCTTTCTGCTGCGTACAAGTTAGAGGCTGCGGGGCAATCGTTGACGATCCAGGCCAATCGGCTGAACGGCCGATATGGCCGGACAGCGCACTTGGGTCAACGATCTCCCCACTCCGGCGGTTGCCGGAAGCACGAATAGGAGCGCAGCTCAGATTGCAGATGGCCGTTTCGCCTGCTCCGTGGGCACTACCACTCCGACCCATCCGGCGAACGCTGCACCGGGCTCCGGTTCAAGCGGTCGGCCACTCCGGCAAAACGGTCGGAGGGGCTCTCTGTGCAAAGCGCATGTCCTTAATCCATCGGTCGAGTGTTCGAGTCACTCACGCCCCACCAATGAAGTCAATAAAGATTCAACGGGCTAAAGGGGCCTTCTCCCCGGTCAGCGGGTGCAACAGCGTCGCCCCTAGCTCCCGCGATAAGTCGCACGCCAGCGAAGGAGCGCTGCGTCAGCAGACGTCTAAACGTCACTCCCTCTCGAAAACAGTCTGCATTAGTCTGCGGTTGACGACGACCTGCCTCAAACCCCAGGGTACCCGTCAGCGATCGGCACGGCTTGATGCTATAATTGATGCTTAAATGCATCAAGCAAGGAGCCGCCCGCCATGAGAACCACTGTTACGATCGACGACGCGCTCTATCTGGAGGCGCTGGAGCTCGCCGACCCTGGCACGGACAAGACCGACCTCTTCCGGACGGCGATACAGACGTTCGTCCGCGTCCAGGCAGCCAAGCGCCTCGCCGCGCTCGGCGGTACCGTCCCCGAAATGGCGGATGTCCCACGGCGTCGACCCGAGGCAAACAGACGGTGAACGTGCTTATCGATACCTCGGTGTGGGTCGACCATTTTCGCCGACGCAACGAGCCCCTCGTTCATCTGATCACCACCGATCAGGCACTTATCCATCCACTTGTGCTTGTTGAACTCGCGTGTGGGACCCCGCCGGCGCCGCGGGCACGCGCCCTCCACGATATCGGTCTGTTGCGCCATGCACAGCAGGCGACATGGAACGAGGTCATGCAGTTCATCGAAACCGAGCAACTGTATGGCCAGGGTTGCGGCGGAGTCGACCTGACCTTGCTGGCCTCGACGTTGATGACCCCTGGCGCTCAGATCTGGACGCTGGACAACCGGCTCGCCACGCTGGCGCGCCGACTCGGCGTTGACTACCCGCGCGACGCACATTGAATACTCACCCAACCCCCTTCGCACCATCCTGACAACGCGCCTGTCGACGCCGTCTTTTTGCGCCGGAAAGTGCCATAGCAGGCTGTTGAATTTGGATCCCGTGTAAACGGGGTTTGAGGGACGGGCGTTATGGATATCGTGTTCATGATCTTTGGCAGCGGATACGATGCGCGGAATGGATGAGATGCAGGAGCCCCTGTTCACGACAGTCAAGCAGGAAGACTTCGTCCCGACAGATCACCCGCTGCGACCGATCCGGTTGCTGGTGAATGATGCGTTGAAACGGCTCAACGGGCTGTTTAGCATCATCTACGCGGACACCAGCCGGACCTCTTGTGCCCGAGAAGCTGATGCAGGTGTTCTACTCGGTGCGCAGCGAGCGCATGCTGGTGGAGCAGATGCGCTACAACCTGCTGTTCCACTGGTTCGTCGGGCTGGCGATTGAGGACGCCGTGTGGGACCACTTGGTGTTCTCGAAGAACCGCGACCGGTTGCTGGAGCATAAAGTCGTGGAAGCGTTCTTCATCGAAGTCATGAGCCCGGCGGACAGGCGGGGCTTGCTGTCGAGAGACCATTTCCCGGTGGACGACACGCTGATTCAGGCATGGGCCAGTCACAAGAGCTTCCGCCGCAAGGACGGCCCGGACAATGGCCTGCCGGCCGGCGGTGGCCGCAACGCCGACACTGACTGGAAAGGCGAGCGACGTAGCAATGCCACGCACGAGTCGACTACTGATCCGGAGGCACGATTGTTCAAGAAGAGCCGCAAGAGCCCGGCCATCCTGTGCTATCACGGGCACATCCTGATGGAGAACCGCTCGGGGCCGGTGGTCGATGCCGTGGTCAGTCACGCAGATGGTTTCGCCGAGCGGGCCAACGCGTTGCGATTGCTCGATTGCGTGCCAGGCGCTCATGCGAAGACAGTCAGTGCCGACAAGGCCTATGACACCCGCGACTTCGTGAACGATTGCCGCGCTCGCAACGTGACACCGCATGTCGCGCGCAACGGTGATCGCCAAGGTGGTAGCGCGATCGACGGTCGCACTTCGCGGCATGCGGGCTACAGGATCAGCCAGATCATCCGCAAACGTATCGAAGAGCATTTCGGCTGGGGCAAAACGGTCGGCCGGATACGTCAAACCGTCTATCGCGGCATCCAGCGCGTCGACCAGCACTTCAAGCTGGCGATGGTTGCGAGCAATCTGACCCGCATGGCGCGAATGCCAGGGGTAGTGCCGCAAGGAGCGACGCGATGAGCCGCCACGGCGTGAAGACTTCACGGCACAAGGGCTGCATGCGTGCGCATGCCCCGCGCAGATCGTGCGGCGAACCGGCAACTCAGCGGGAAATCGCACGCGCAAGCCTCCTGAACACAGCTTTGGTCGTCATGACGGGCGCTTTTCAACAGCCTGCTAGAGCCCGTCGACTACACCTGGCTTATTGCAAACGACTGCGCATATCGTCGAGCAACTTGCCGACATCCGCAGGCGAGGCCGCCGTGCCGAAAACGTAATGATCCGGCCTGACCAGCGCGGCCACACAGTCGTTCGCTTTCATCCAGCGGGCTACGACGCCGTCAACTTCTTGCAAACCACGATCGAGTTGCACGATCGTCACCCCCTCAACGACGGGCGAATCTTCCAGAGCTGTCGCTACCAGTCGCCAGCCACTACCAGCCACGTCGTCGAGTCGTACGCGTTTGCTGTCCCCCCGGATGACCCACGGCTGCGGAAATAAAGTGCCTCGTGCGGTACCTGGCTGATCCGAGAGCAACCCGCGATCCAGGCCGGGCAGCACGGCCTGGCGCGGTTGGTCCTTGACGGTCCCGGCTTGCTCGGCCAGCAATTGTGCGTCGCGAGCTCGAGCGCGCGTCGGATCACGCTCGCAGATAACCGCGCCGATCTGCTTGATGCGCGTGGTCAGTTCGCGGACGTGCTCCTTGCGTTCCTCCCCGTAACTGTCGAGCAGACGCTCGACCGCCAGCCCCGTCACTTCGCCGTTCAGGACGGCGGCCAGTTTCCAGCTCAAGTTCGCAACGTCGCGCAGCCCCTGGCACATACCCTGTCCGAGAAACGGGGGCTGCTGATGGGCCGCATCCCCAGCGATGAAAATGCGACCATTACGCCAGCGGTTGGCCACCAACGCGTGGAAGCGATAGCTCGCCTGCCGCCAAAGTTCTCCATCCTCCGGGCCGATCCAGCGAGAAAGTAGCTCCCACGTGCGTGCTGGTGTGGCGGCTTCAATCGGATCTTCGTCGTCATGCAACGAAATCTCCCACCGCCGGTGATTTCCCGGACCGATGACGAATGTGCATGGACGATTCGGGTCGCAATACTGAACGCTTGTGGCTGGTAGCTTCCCGAGTCCCTTCTCGTTGACGACGACGTCAACCACGAGCCAAGGCTCGTCAAATTCGAGATCTTCAAGCTGGATACCCGCAAATTCCCGTACGGCACTCCTCGCACCATCACAGCCAATGACATAGCGCGCGGCGACTTCCGATTTGCTACCGTCTTCGAGCTTGATATGAAGTACGGCGTATGCATCATCCTGCGCGACATTCACTACTTCGACACCGAGGTTCACGTGTGCGTTTGGCATGCTGAGCACGTGCCGACGCAGCACCGCCTCAATGGCCGGTTGCGTAAACACATTCGATGGTGTGTAACCGAGTGGATAAGGTGGCTCCACCATGGCCAACCGCTTGATCAGTTGCCCATCGACACCGTAATACTCCGAGGGCGTGAACGGCTCAACGTATGGCAATACCTCGTCAATCACGCCCAGTTGCTGGAAAACACGCAAGATTTCGTGATCCAGAGCAATCGCACGCGGCTTGTCGTAGATATCGTGGGCCTGATCTCCCACCCAAACCTTGAGCCCGTGCTGCGCTAGCAATGCCGCGGCAACGGCACCCGACGGGCCGAAGCCGACAATGGCGACGTCATACATCTCCGGTTGCAGCGACACCTCCATATCAAGCCTCGTCAACGATAGTGTTGGCAAGAACGCCAATGTCGCCGATTTCGACTTCAACCCGGTCCCCGGCTTTCATCCAGACGGGAGGCGTGCGACTCTGACCGACTCCCGCCGGAGTACCCATCACGATCACGTCGCCCGGCTCCAGCGTCAGGCATTCGGTCAGCAACGAGATCGTCTCGGCAACGCTCCAGATCATGTCTTTCGTGTTGGCATCCTGCATAACCCGGCCATTCAAACGGCACTGAATCGGCAATCCAATTGCACCGGCCGGCAACACATCTGCGGTCACAAGCACGGGACCAAAGCCACCGGTAGCATCGAAATTCTTTCCGATCGTCCATTGCGGCGTGCGTTTCTGGTAATCACGCACCGAAATATCGTTGAAACAGGTATAGCCGAATACCAGGTCAAGGGCTGCATCCTGCGAAACATGCTTGCCGCGCTTGCCAATCACGACGGCCAACTCGGCCTCATAGTCGAACCGTTCTGATACCTTGGGGCGCAGCGCTTCCTTGCCGTGCGCCAGCAATGAGCTCGCGCCACGGAAGAAGAACCAGGGATATTCGGGCTTCTCGCGACCGCTTTCCTGGGCATGATCGTAATAGTTCAGGCCCAGACAAACGATCTTGCCTGGTTCCGGCACCAGCGGCGCGAATTCGGCCCGGGCGACGGGCACGCGCGGAGCATCAGAGCGCAACGCCGCATCAGCAGCAGCGGCCAGATCGACACCGTCGAGCAACGCCTTCCGCAAATCCGTCGGCACCTGAGGTGAAGCGTCGGCCAGGTCGATGAGCGCGTCACCGTCGACGACGGCCAGGCGGGCGGCACCATTTCGAATGTAGGTAGCAAACTTCATTTGGTTATCTCTGGTTGGAATTGGACGGCGCGTTGTGCGTCTTTCAGGCTCGTGCCGGGAATCTGTGAAATGCCCCACTGGTCAATTCGTCCAGGCGGCCATTTCCAGTCGTCGGGACCTCCTGCCTGATAGCTATCATCGATCTGCTGGACTTCGGCCGTGTACTCGATCACGACGCCATCAGGGCCAACGAAATAGTTAAACGCATTGTTGCCGGGGCCGTGGCGGCCTGGGCCCCACTCGATCACGTAGCCCGCATCGCGCATGCGGCCGCCACCACGCATGACCGATTCGAGATCGGGCATCAGGAATGCGATGTGGTTGAGCGCATCGTTGTCGGTGTCCCCGATCGCCACGCTGTGGTGGTCGTTATTGCAATTCATGAAAGCCATGATCCGGGTGCGGTCCGACAGCCGGAAACCGAGTGCCTGTTCGAAAAAATGCTGCGTGGCGGCGACATCGTGACTGTTCAGCACGACGTGCGCGAGGCGGATGGGAGAATCGTCCGTTACGTATGCGTCGCTATGGCGCTGGTCGCCATGCACAACGCGGAACACACGCCCCATCGGATCACGAAGCGTGACGCCGACGCCACCGCCGGGTTCATCAATTGCGCCAGGGGATGTGTCGATCCGGCCACCTGCGGCGACCGTAGCATGCGCAATCTCCTGGAGAGCGTCGGCGCTACGGGCCGTAAATGTGACGTCGCGCAGGGCGACGCTGTCACCGGGATGCAGCGATAGAACATGGTGCGCATCGCCAGTGGCGCGCAGATAGACAGAGGTCTCGCTTCTCGCAGCGACAGTGAGATGCCAGGTGTCGATATAGAAGCGCGTGGACGCTTCGACGTCCGGAACGATTAGTGCAACGCTGCGCAGCGCCGCAATCCAGGGTGAACTCATCGTCAGGTCTCCAGGCCGAGGAAACGCTCGGCATTGTGGTAGATCAGCGCGTCGACAACATCGGCACCGAGGCCGGCAGAGGCGATGCGCTGGATCGGCGTACGATCGTGGAAGTTGAACGGATAGTCCGTCCCGACCATTAGCTGTGACGCGCCCAAACTGGCTACGAGGTGGCGCAGCGTCAGGGCGTCAAAAACAAGCGTGTCGTAATACAGCTTGCGTGCCTGCTCGGCCGGTGATGGCCTGACTGAGTCCTTTAACGCCGGAAAAGTCTGCCAGCCCTGCTCCAGGCGCGGGAGCAGCGTGGCAAGCGTGCCACCACCATGGCTGAACGCGATGCGCAGACGGGGAAAGCGCACCATCAGGTTGGTCGTGATGCAGGACGCTGCGGCCAGGCCCACATCAGTGGGATAGGCGAGCACCTGTTGCAGCGGCGCAGGACCCACGAGGCGGTCCATGCCGGTCGGCTTGAGCGCATGCACGAAAACGGCTGCGCCTAACGCTTCGCATGCCTCGAAAAACGGATCGAAGCGCCAGTCGCCGATTGGCACGCCGTTAACGTTGCTGCCGATCTCCACGCCCGCAAACGACAGTGAATCCATCACATAGCGTAGTTCGTCAATGGCGGCGTCGACATCCTGCAGCGGCACTGCGCCGAGTCCCACCAGCCTGCCGCTTGACTCTGCGGACATCCGCGCAATCTCCTCGTTCAGGTAGCGAATCAGCGGACCTGCTTGCGACGCCGACATCCAGTACGAGAGCAGTTCCGGCATGGGTGACAGCGCCTGCGCACGCAGCCCCATTTCGCCCAGATCGGCTAGCCGTTCAGCGACGTCCCAGCACTTCTGTGAGACCGTCCGGTAGACCTTGCCGTCGATCATTACGTGGCAATGACAGGCATGGGCGGGAGCCATCGACGGCCAGGCAGGCGGTGTTGCGCCAGCCCCGAGCCAGGCAGGAAACGTAGACGGTACGACGTGCGCATGGACGTCGATACCGAGAGATTGAGGGTGGGTATCCAGTTGCATGGCTGCAAGTATCAAAGTATCCTCAACATCCATCAATGCAATGCCACGGATAAACAGTATTTGTTTGCTGGATATAATGGTTTGAGAGAGTAAGCAGCCAAATGGACTTGCGCAGTGTTGACCTGAACCTGCTGGTCGTGTTCGAAGCAATGGCTGAACACGGCAGCGTGACCCGCACCTCTGAGGCAATCGGCCTGAGCCAGCCGGCTACGAGCGCGGCGCTGTCGCGGCTGCGCAAGCTGCTAGGCGATCCCCTGTTCGTAAAAGTGGGCGCGGAAATGCGGCCGACGCCACGTGCGGAAGCGTTGATTGAGCCGGTAAGGCGAGTACTGGCCGCGGTCAAGGAGGAGATCCTGCCCCGCGGCGATTTTGATCCGGGAACAACCACACGCACCTTCACGGTGATGACGCCGGACATCGGCGAGATCAACCTGATTCCAAAGCTTTATGCGAGGCTCGTGAAGGACGCACCCGGCGTGAACCTGAAGGCAATGTCAATGCCGCGCAATGCGGCATCCGAAGCGCTCGAATCAGGCGTAGTCGATCTGGCGCTCGGCTACTATCCCGACCTGCAGAAGGCCAACGTTTTCCAGCAACGGCTGTTTCGCAACAAATACGTGGTCGTCGTGCGCGACCACCATCCGGCGATCGGGACCTCCCTCACGATGGATGAGTTTCTGGCGGCCGATCACGTGATCGTGCGCCCCGACGGTCGGGCGCACCTGTTCGAACAGTTTCTCCTGACCGAAGGCATTGAGCGCAAGGTAAGGCTCGAGGTGTCGCACTTCATGGCTTTGTTGCCCAGCATCTCGTCGACCGATCTGATCGCCACCGTGCCGCTCGATCTCGCAGACGTGATGCGGCAGTACGGCAAGATTCGCTCGCTGCCAACTCCGATGGAGTCACCGATCATCGATCTGCATCAGTTCTGGCATCGCCGGTTCCATCACGATCCGGCGCATATGTGGTTACGCAAAGTCGTATCGGACCTGTTCGGCCCGACCTGATACGTCGCCAGGACACCACCATGCAGGCATCTATAGCGTCCGGCGCGACGACTCCGGCGAGAGCAAAATGACGACAAACGCACACACGGCGATGGCCTCGAAATACCAGACTACCGATGTGAGGCTGCCACCATGCCCCATCAACGCCGTCGCGACCAGCGGTGCGCACCCGCCACCGAGCACGATACCGAGTTGCTTGCCAAGCGAGCCCCCGCTGCTACGGACCTCGGTCGGAAACTGTTCGGCAGTGAACGCTGCTTCCGGCGCAAACATCAACGCATGAACGAGTCCGATCGACACAACCATGCCCGCAATCAATAGTGGGATATTGCGCGCGTCTACAATGTGCAGGAACACCGGAAACCAGAATGCGGCGACGGCGATGCCAAGAAGGATCAAAGGCCGGCGTCCCCACTTGTCGCTCGTCATCGCCAGTAGCGGTACCGCAATGAATTCAACAACGTTGGCCAATGTCGTGCCGGTTGTGATGCCTGCGGCCGACATGCCGAGTTGCTTCACCGCATATCCCAATACGAACACCGTGCACAGGTACTGGAACGAGCTGTGGACCATATTGATCAGGACAGCCCGGAACGTGGCGATCTTCCACGAACGCATGACGTCGAGCATCGGTATGCGAGCGACCTGCTTACTGGCCTGAAGCTGGCGAAACAGCGTGGACTCATCCACTTGAGAACGTACGTACGTTCCGATCACCACCATCACGATGCTAAGCAGAAACGGCAGGCGCCAGCCCCACTCCTGGAATGCCTGATTGCCGAACACCCCGGTCAGCATGGCGATCAGGCCTGATGCCGCGATAATGCCGGCTGGCCCGGACGCGTTGATCGCCGAAGCGAACAAACCTCTGCGTTGGGTCGGTGCGCCTTCCAGCATGAGAGTAACGGCGTTCATGTACTCACCACCGAACGCGAATCCTTGCAGAAAGCGAAGCAGCACCAGTAAGGCCGGCGCCCAGAGTCCCGCACTGGCGTATGTCGGCAGGCAACCGATCAGGAAGCTCGCGCCCCCCATTAGTAGCAGCGTTAGCAGCAGCACGAACTTCCGACCGATACGGTCACCGAAGTGTCCAAAGACCATCCCACCCAATGGGCGCGCAATGAATCCGATGGCGAACGTCGTATAAACGGCGAGTGTGCCCGTGAGGGAATCCATGCGCGGGAAAAACGCTACGCCGAATACAACTGGCGCCACAAAAGCGTAGCAAAAGAAGTCGTAGTGCTCGATCGCCGTGCCGATGGACGCAGCAGCCAGCAATCGTTTAGTACCACCGCGCTCGTGTGATTCGGCCGAGGCAGAAATCACGTCGACGGGAGCAACCGGCGGTTGTCTCATGGCATTTGTCTCCAGGTATTTTTGTCATTCGCGCCTCGGCCTGCAGGCCGCATGCGGCGGTCACGTCTGCGGCATACCGGTTAAGTAAGACCCAGCTTAACTGGGGCGCGGCGTGTGACAAATCCTAGGGGCCGCCGGGCTATCCGTCCACATTATTGAACGAATAATCCGAATCCATGAAATGGATACAGCCGCTTGCCTTCCCGCGGTGCCAACTATTTCGTCTGCCCTCCCTTTCGCGCCTATTTTTATTTGTTTGGTGGATTTAATGTATCCAGCCAATCGAATTGACGAATGAAAAACCAGCCCCGAGAATCCGCTCGTAGTCGAGTTGCCACCGAGGCAACCATCGGATCGTAAGTTATCCGATAGAAAAGGAGATGGATCCTTGAGTAATAACAAAGGCCGTATCGTGGCCAACAGGGGACAATAATGAAACTCAAATACGCACCGTTCCCGGTGCTCGGAATCGCTGTGGCATTGACCGTACCTTCGGCAGCCTTTGCTCAGAGTTCGATCACGCTGTACGGGATCATCGATGCGGCCGTGCAGTACGGCAATACCGGTGGACGCACCACGATCCGGGAAGATTCCAGTGCGGTTGCGCCTTCGCGCTGGGGGTTGACGGGCAAGGAGGACCTGGGCGGCGGTTACGCGGCGGTGTTCAAGCTGGAGGACGGTTTCAACGTCAACAGCGGCGCCATTGCTGGCAATGGCGCACTCTTCAACCGGGAAGCCTGGGTCGGGATCAAGGGACCCTTCGGTCAGGTTCAACTGGGCAACAATTACACGCCCGTCTTCACTACCTATGTGACCTATTCACAGGGGGAGCTGAATACGCTTGGCTGGGGTAACGCGGCCAACAACTACGTATTCATACCGGTGGCCCGCACCGCCAACTCCATCCGCTACGTATCGTCCCCTGTCGCCGGCTTCACGCTGCGAGCTTTATATGCCCGCGGCACCAATGGGACAAGTGGAATGCCCGGCACGCTAGGCGACACACTTTCGGCAGGCGTCAATTTCAAGGTTGGCCAATTCTCCGCTGATGCCGACTACCTGCAACAACGCTTCGCGAATACAGCCACTATCACATCACAAACAGAAGTTCAGACAGGCAAATACTACGTGTTCGGTGCGTCCTACGATTTCGGATTCGTCAAGCCTGCCGTGCTCTATCAGATCCATCGGAACGCGGCGGGCGTCGACACTTCAATCTCAAGCGCCTATGCATCGCCAGACCACGACTTCTACGAGGTAAATGCACTGATTCCCAATATTGTTGGCGGCACCGTGCTTGTAAGTTTCGGCCAGTACCTGCTCAAATCCAATGGAAGCGGCGACTCGACATCATACGCTGTCCGATATGACTATCACCTCTCGAAACGCACTGGTGTGTATGTTGGAATCTCG
This sequence comes from Paraburkholderia sartisoli, assembly GCF_900107685.1. Taxonomy (GTDB): domain Bacteria; phylum Pseudomonadota; class Gammaproteobacteria; order Burkholderiales; family Burkholderiaceae; genus Paraburkholderia; species Paraburkholderia sartisoli. Next base: position 695,031 of record NZ_FNRQ01000002.1, read on the forward strand.
GAAGTCCGCAATCACAGTAGCGCTTCCTTCAGTGTCAGTGATGCAGCCGGACCTGGCATTCCCGTCGCGGCCGGGAAAAATCTGACCGCCGGGATTGTGGGTATGGTCCACAAGTTTTAGTTGCGCCGCCCCTCTACGATGCTCAAAAACATTCGCATTCCCACCGCTCTGACGTTGTCCACTGCGATGGGCGCGTGCGGCGTCGTGATGGTCTCGATTCTCGCAGGCACTTACGCCTGTCTGACTGCTGATATGCTGGCGTACGCTAGCGCAGCGGCGCGCCGGGTGCATGACTTTCCGGAGCTCACGCGAATCGACGAACTGACGCACGTCCTGCGTCTTATTGATGCAGGCCTCGCTGTGTCGATTGTCGGCGGCGTCAGTGGGGCCGTTGTCATGCGTCGCTGGCTCGGCTTCAAGGTGGTGCGCCCGCTTGACGCGGCGATGCGCACGGTCAGTGCCATCGCTGACGGCCAGCTTCGAGACCCGGTCATCGTCAACGAGAAAACCCAGGCGCGACGGCTGTTTACCTCTCTGGCAGAGTTACAACGTGAACTCGCGCAGACAGTCTCGACCGCCAAGACGGCAGCGCTTGCCATCAACGCAAGCGCAGGCGAGCTGGCCCGGGAAAATTTCGAACTTTCTGCCAGGACGGAGCAGCAGGCCGCAGCCATCCAGGAAACGGCGGCTACGACCCAGCAGATTGCCGAAACAGTGCAGCGCAATGCTCGTCTTGCGGAGCAAACCAGTGGTGTGGCGGCCGACACTTCAGCGCTCATCGCGCAAGGCAGTGCCCTCGTGCAGCAAGTGGTCGAGGCGATGGCGTCAATCAACAATGATTCGAGCAGAATCAGCGAAGTGGTCGCCATTGTCGACGATCTCGCCTTCCAGACCAACATTCTCGCGCTGAACGCGGCCGTGGAAGCGGCACGTGCCGGCCAGGAAGGCAAAGGGTTCGCGGTGGTGGCCGCGGAAGTGCGCAGCCTCGCCCAACGCAGCGCGGGTGCTGCGCACGAAATCGGGACGCTGGTGAAGAAGGCAGGCAGGTCGGTCCATGAGGGTGCGCGGCTCAGCTCGGAGGTGGGGGTCACGATCACCGGCCTGGTTGATTCGGTGCAACAGGTCGTCACGCTAAGCGGTGAGATGAGCCAGTCCGCCAATGAGCAAAATCAGGCTGTTCGTGAACTCAACGACGTGATGCGGCAGATCGACGACGTGACCCAGCAGAACGCGCGGATGGTGCAGAGCTTTATCGAAGCCACCGACAAAATGGGCGGCCGCTCCAACGCGCTCACCGATGCGATGGAGGCGTGGAAGCTGCCGCTGGGTTCGGCTTAGTACCTTAGTACTACAGCCGTAGATATGCCGGAGGCACGCCGCTGCCGGCTTATCTGACGGAGAAAACCATCATGGCCAACCGCATCCGCATGACCGTGCTCGCCACCCATGCCGAAGGCTCGCCGGACCTCTACCTGACTTTCGTCGAGGCGACTGACCTCCAATACGACGAAGGGCGACACTACGACATGGCGCTCGCCCGCGCCGAAGACGAAGGCTACCGCGCACCGACGATTGCCTTCGACCAGAACGACGCGGCAGCAGACATGCTCCGCCACGCCGCCGGGTTCGTGGAAGGCGAGACCGATAAGGTGCAGGCTGACCGGGCAGACGGCGAACCGTCTGCCCGCGCAGAATAGGTGCTCGCCCACCAACCCGCCAGCCCGCCAACGCCCACCGCCAGCATCATCACCACCAGCCCGCCGATTGCCAGCCCGTAGCACACCCTAACGAAACGGCGCGCAGCAACCCGTTCATACGACGCCACGGCTGCATCGAGCCGTTGCCGCTGATCGCGTGCCGCGATAGCCATCGCACCCACAAGGCGGTTGCCTGCTGCATGGGCAATCCGGTTCGCGGCCCGCTCCGACAGCAACATCAACGCCTCGCTGTTCAATTCCGCGAGCGCGGCCCGATAGCGCGTTTCGTGCTCGCTGATCATCCGTTCGGCCAGTTCAATCGTCGCCTTGCAGCGCGCGAGCGCGTCGTGATGCTGCGTCATCAGCGCATCCGCCGCCGTGCGCGTCTCGGCCCGCACCGCATCGAGACTGCCGGCGCCCGCCTGCCGGATGCGTTCCGGCATCGCCTCATAGAGCCGCCCGTAGTATTCGAGCATGACCAGCACAGACCACAGCGCATCGTTGTCGCGCAGGTTCAGTGCCCCCGACACCCGCCGCATCCGCAAGATACTGGCGTCGTCGGGTAATTCGCCCGTGACGTCGAGAAACAGGCGGGCAAGTGCGTCCGGCGGTCTGCCCCGCCTGTTAGCCATCGACCATCACCCCGGCAAACATCGTTTCGCACAGCGCGCGCCATCGCAGCAGCTCCGCCCGTTCGCCGATATGCATCGTCTCCACAGCCTTGCGTATCGACAGACGCTGACCGCGCAGTTCGTCGGCAACCCGATCCGCGAGTTCGGGAAAATCAAGCGACTTGCCCTTCGTCTCGATCGTTTTGCGAAGCGCCGACGTCTGATACAGCGTGAACTTGTCCGGCGAGCCGAAGTACCCGTTGCGTACAACGTGCGTTACCGCATCGGGGAAGGTCCGGCTGAAACCATGCAGCAGTTCCAGACTGTCGCGCTGCCGGTTAATCACCCACAGGACGACAAGCCGGCGCTCAAGCTCGCCCAGCGTACCGGCCAGCATCGCACCAAATCGCGCAACACCCGCCTGGTTGCGTGCCGCTGTGTTGACGATCACTGCCGCGTCACGATGTCCATCGCAGAAGTTGACGAGACCAATCCAGCCGTCTGCATCGTCCAGACTATAGGCCACGCAATGAATCTCGTCCTGAACCGCCTTCATGACGTCCGGATTCGCGGTATCGGTTTCCACCAGCGCGGCATGCCTGTCCTGCCGCTGGAGATAATCGGCCAGCGCAAGCGATACAAAGCTCTTGCCCACACCGCCCTTGCTGCCGCCAACCAGATAGATGGGGGGAATCGTCGTGTCCATTTAAGCCCTCTACAAGTTTTCAACATCGGGCGTGATCTCGAACGAGAACGCGTCCCGAATCACCATTGATCCCTGCTGACTGACTGCCCTTCCCCCGTCCTGCGTTTTCCCGGCAGGCTTGTTGCCAGCATCTGATGACCGTTCCTGACTACCCTTCTTCGCGCGTGTTGCCGTTATCGTCCTGTGCACTGCGGTCGCTTCCGCCTGCGCAGGTCGATTCTCTTTCGCCGCGCGCCGCATCGCGTATCTCAACGTGCTTGCGCTGATTTCGACGCCCTCCTGGGCAAGCTGATGAACGATCTCTTCCAGCGTGTACCCCTTTTTCTGGGCGCTGCTGATCTGGGTTTGCATCGACCTGATTGCATCCCGGACATTGACGCGATGCTCATGGGCGGGCTTTGCCGGCAGCGTATCGAGACGGCGCGAGGCGGCGTCCCATTGCGCCTGGGTAAAGCGCTTCACCATCGGCATGATTCGCTCCGGTGTACGGCCTGAATGCCATCTTGCAAACGGTTCCCGGCGATCGTCAAGACTCGGAATCCTGCTTGAAGCAAGGCACGGGAACACGGCGGAACACAGAGGAACGGGCCGGAACAGCAAATTTTTTTGCGGCGTTGTGCATGGGCAACGCGCAGGGATTCGTGCGAGAAGGCACGACCGTCCAGGCTAACCAGTGGTGGCAATCAACGGTTGCGCGCCGATACAGGTTTGACTGACAGGAACATTGCTCACCACAGGAAGCTGCGGTCGCGCACGTTGCGCCGGGCAATCGCAGGATTCGATTTAATCCGCTTCGCCATGCAGGTTTTTCCTGCGCTGCGCGTCAACACCGTGCATCTGCAAGTTGCGAAAGAGGCTGCCTTCTCGCGTAGAAATCCAACAGGTCATCTGGATTTTACTGCGCGGAGCACCGAACCCTGCGCTCTCCATATTGCGCCAGCGCCTACGGGTTTCGTTCTCCAGACTGGTCGGTCAATTTGCGCGAGCAGGGAAATCTACCCGCAGGATGTCACACACCTTCCCCCGCGAGAGGTTCAATTTGTTGCGTACCGCAGATGGTTTTTCTGCGACAGTCGATCGCTTTTCTTGCGCTGGGCAACCGCTCTTTTTGCGCGGCAGCGGCTAGCCCGCTCACGGGATCTGCGGACGACAACATGGACAACGAAAAAACAAGGGATGGAATATCAGGGACTTTCGCCCCGGTACTGACATGCGCAAACGGGCGCACCATGTGCCGTCTTCTCCTGAACGAAGAGGTGAACCCCATGAACAGCCCCATCACGGTTGGCATCGATCTGGCCAAGGAAGTCTTCGCGATCTGCGTACTCGACGAACGCGGTGCCGTCCGCGAACGGCGGGTGTTGCGCCGCGCAGCATTCGAGCGCTGGGCCGCGCAGGTATCCGAGGGCATCATAGCGATGGAATCGTGCAGTTCCGCTCATCACTGGGGCCGCTGGTTTGCAGCTCGCGGCCATACCGTTCACCTGATCGCACCCGAATTCGTCGCTCCATTTCGCAAAGGCGGAAAAAACGATGCGGCAGACGCCGAAGCCATCGCCGTGGCGGCCCGCCAACCAACGATGCGGTTCGTCACCGTCAAGACGGTCGAGCAGCAGGCCATCCTGAGCTGGCACCGCGCCCGCCTCGGATGGATCGAGGAGCGTACCGCGCTGATCAATCGCCTGCGAGGGTTACTCGCCGAATTTGGCATCGCGCTCAGCCGCTCCCGCACGACGTTGCAAGCTGCATTGCCCCGACTCGCCGACGACGAGCGACTACCCGCGCCGATCCGGGCGCTCCTGCTGGAAGCGCGCGAGCAATTCGTCGCTCTTGAAGCGCGTGTCACGCGCTGTGATGCCGAAATTGCGGCACATCTTGCTGGTAACGGTCCCGCCCGGCGCTTGCGGGAACTGCTCGGCATCGGACCGCTTACCGCCAGCGCGCTGGTAGCCACCGTTTCCAATGCATCCAGCTTCAGGAACGGCCGGCAGTTTGGCGCCTGGCTCGGCCTGACGCCCCAGCAGCATAGCTCCGGCGGCAAGTCCCGACTGGGCAAGGTGACCCGGCACGGTGATGGCTATCTACGCAGCCTGCTGGTACAGGGTGCGCGCAGTGCCCTGCAGTCAGCCTTGCGCTGTCCACCTGACAAGCTCTCCCGCCTCGGGCGCTGGATCGTCGACCTGTTCCACCGCAAGGGCTATCACAAGACGCTCGTCGCAATCGCCAACAAGCACGCCCGCATGTTGTGGGCAATGCTGGCTCACGACGAAGCCTACGATCCGCTCGCCTGGCAGCGCTATCGCGCGCCGGCGGCGACCGTGTAGTACCAGGCACTTCCCCCACGCTGCAACGTGCAATAGCAACATGAGGTCAGACCGAACGGGAGCAAACCCCGGCTATCCTGCTGGCCAGCCCCATTGCGCGGCGGTTGATCCCCGTCGCGCAGGCTGCGTCTCGGATGGAATTGGGAGTTCCCGTGCGGCTTCGATATGGTGGCCCGCGCCAGCAGTTCCGGCGTGACAAGGCCGGTTACAGGGATGCAGTCTGTTACCTCCAGGGCTAGGCACACGCACAGCATCTACCGCTTCGCGGCAAAGGAATCGCAAATCACGCGAACATTAAAAACCAGGTCATACACCGTACCGGGCAGACGTCGTGCGCAGAGGTTCACTCCTCCGCGCAAATCCCGTGTGCGCCTGTGAAGTCGGCAGGTAGCGGCCCGCGCAAATACGACGAGCATCGAACGCACATGGTATCCACGTGCTGCGCAGAAAAAACGTGTCACGCGGACAGCAACCCTGCGTAACCAGGAAGATGAAGGCGCAAATAGATTGAGTAACCCGTGTGCATCAAGACACAAACAGAGACGATCACCTAAGGCCCATAAACCGTAGTTGACATACAGCGAAAGTCCTTACAGCAGGATAGGTTACCGCCGGTTTTGGGCGCCATGTGCAATGCAGTCCTTCCCCATAACCTTGATCGAGGCCTCAGCCATGAAGCCTTCAGCACGTGTGAGATCAGCATCACGGCATCGACTGTCTCGCTGTAAATCTACATGTACAGCACCGCAAACGCTCACCACGCCCACCGCCTTGAACGCATTCGCCCAGTTCAACTGCTCGGTCACTGTCGGGATAAAAACCGGTGTAAGCCTATGGTCCCTGAGCTGCTTTAGGTTCTCAATGGCGACGTCGACAGAACCTCTTCATAGTGCCTTTTTTGTCGTTGTGCCCAATCTGCATTCAATGCGGACAAGATCGATATCGCTTTCGCGAAAGCCACGCTGCGCGGATCGACCGCACGTGGCATCTGATTCATCTCGAATTCGAAAGCCATTGCAGACGCCACGTTGCGGAATAATTCGAACATGAGATCGTCACGAGACTTCGTCGTCGTCCTGTACTGCTCGGCCCCTTTCTCGACAACGATCAAGTGGTATCCATCGGCATCGACTTCGACATGCGGTCGTCCCATGTCCTCCGATGATCCAAAGGTCGGCAGTAGACTCGACGGTGCTGATATGCGAACCGCCATTTGTTCGACCATCGTTTTGATCTGGTCAAGCTCGACCTGAAACTGGTTGGACATGGGTGCTTTACTTTAACGGAGGCTTTGGCAAGGAAACAGGAGCCAGAATACGCTGCTCCAACAAACTGTTTACGCTCTGGGGCAACTGGAATTGCATACCTGTCGTAGAGCCAAACCACGACATCACGTAACTCTGCTGAACCGTGACGGGAGAGGCCACTTGGTAGGCGTTATAAGGAGTGTCATAGGCTCCAGCGGGCAACCCTCGGGTATTGAACGGTGCTCCTGCAGCTGCAGTATAGGTACCCATCGGATTCCCAAATCGATCAATCAGGGTCCCCGGTTGCAACGTAATCGATTCGGCCACGCCCCAAACCCCGCCGTTCGGCGGCCACTGTAATGTGGCAAGCGCGGTCGACTGGCTAGTCCCACCTGCACTGTTTGTGGCAACAAGGCTACGTCCTCAATCTGGGCCTGTTGATCAGATCAAGTAATCTCTCCAGCTCTAGCCCGTACTCGTTGGGTTCGAAGGTCGGCAATACACCTTCCATCATGAACTCTGCGTTTATCAGCCCGCAAATCTCATCAATCTCAGCGAAGGTCATTTCCCCCGCGTCAAGGCTATCGAACGTCGACGTGTTTTTCCCTGCGTCTTTGACACGAAGGTTGCTCACGATTTGCTTTTGACGATCAGTTAGTGCCAGTTTCATTTTCCGACTCCCGCTGCACTTGTTCCCCATGTAGTGACCACATTGCCCTGTGGATTGACCACTACGGTTGCATTCTGTCCGATGTATTTAAATGTCGGACCGTACGCACTTGGAACATATTGGATGGCCGTCCGATTCGCAAACGCATCATCAACCGCCGCTTGGCTAACGCCGATTCCACCGTCTCGGCCCGCAATCTGTTGAAGGGCGTGGTTTGAATAACTGGAGATCGATGTCGGTGCTTGAGCTCCAGCCGCCTCCTCTGCCGAAAGCTGCATCCCGATGCCTAGCACCGTTTACTGAATTCGCGGTTCCCTCCGCCGTGTTTGTGGCTACTCGATGTCAAGCGTGTGGCCGCCTTTAGCGAAGTCAGCTTTTATATCGTCCAATATGAGTTGCTTCTCTGTCGGCGAAATCGGAATGGCCTGATCTGGCGGGCTCCAGAAACTGATGGTATCCGAGTAGACGACAAAACCGAGTTTGTCGTTTCCGGGGAAGAACATCTCCCCACCCACTGTTGCAACTCGGTCCAAGATTTTCACCTTGATGTGACCTCGCGATACCTCAAGAATCATTGCTTGCCTCGCGTAAAGATAACTTTGCTTGCACCCGTTGCAGGGTCGATAGTGGTGATTTTGGTAACATTGGGATTATTCATCAACGCCGGCAATTCTGCAGTTTCCCAAACGTTGCCGAGCCTGAGATTCGAGCCGATAACCGCGCGCACTGATCCCGATGCTCCTGCCGCATACTGAGCGGAAATGTTTTGCCAAGCTTGCACCACTGCAGGATTCGATGCGTCCCACGCTGGCATCTGAATTCCGTTTTGCGCGATCAATGTTTCGAGCGTCGTGCCGTTGTTCAACTGAGCGATTTGGGCTGCAATCTCTTGGCCGCCAAGTCCATTGGTTCGGCCTGACCAAAAGAATGCCGTATTTGGTTCCGTCGCAACTGGGTTGCTGTTTGTGGCTCCGGACGAACCAAATCCAAGCAGGGAACCAACCTTGCCCCACACCTGGGACAGTCCATCGGCCACCCCTCCACCGCCACTTCCACCCGCTGGCTTAAGTACGACAATCGGATTGCCTTCCGGATCGTCGCCCTCAATCTCGGTTCCCGACAGGCCGGCGTGCGCATCGAACTGCGACATCTCCTTCTTGTTTTCGTCCACAGCTTCGTGAACGCTGTTGTGGATCGCCTCTGAGTTGTTCAGGGCTTCATTTTCGGCTGACGTCGCCCCGCCTGTCGCGTTCTGCCCCAGCAGCCCGGCTGCCGTTCCGCCAGATAGCATCGCAATCGCGGTAATCATCGCCCGGTCGGCATCCGTCAGATTCGCGGCTCCGCCCGCCTGGTCAACCAGAAATGGCGAGATCAGCGCACTCGTTGCCCCACCAATGGCACCACCGGCACACCCGGTCCCGAGAACCGCGGAACTGGCACAACCCAACGCCGCATGCGCCGCGATGTATTCAAACTCGTTGAGGTCAGGCTGCGCATCACCAATCGCATACGCCCCCGATGCCGCAAGTTCCCCTGTCAACGCATTCGTGAACGCATTGGCAAGACTTCCGCCTTCGATCGTCGTGCCAACTCCGGCCGTGATACCCGCCTCCGCGAGAATCGCAAGGCCTCGCTGCTCGAGCGTCGAAGCCGTAGAAGCGGTCGCCTGGTTCGCGTTGTTGCCTATCGCAGGATTAACCCCCGCAAGACTCGCGAGAGAGTTTGTCCCCTGGCCGAGCATTAGAGGCTGAGTCGTGAAGTCGAGCCCCGAACTGCTGTTGTATGTGATGCCATTCGTGAGCCCGGCCGAAATTGCCGCCACGCCCGCCGCCTCGAACGCATTCGCCCAGTTCAACTGCCCGGTCATCGTGAGCTGTGACGCAATGCTCGATGTAAATCCGGCAAAACCGGCAGAGAGCGCCAGATTGCCGAGCCCAGCTGTCACAGCGGGCATCGCTACGCCTTCGGCAGTTGTCGTCGCGGCCGTCGCAGCGACAAACGTGCCACCTTCCGCGCCCGCCGCCGCACCGATAGCTGCGCTCGCCGCGCCGAACGACATGATCGATACGACAACCGCAAACGCGAGCCCGACGATCTCTGATAACCCGAACCCACCCATCGCGGTGAAGCTCGTATCGAGGTGGTCGCTAACTGCCGTCTGCATGAAGTTCGTGCCAAGTTGCTGCTGCAAATCGGCAATCAACTGCTGTGTGCCGGCCTGGTCGACCGTACCATCGTTCCCCAGCACCTGCAGCGCGCCACCGATCTGGTTGAGCGTCTGCACGTTCAGGTTCATGTCAGCCGCGCTCATGAACCCGCCCGGCTGGACCGTTGTGCCGCTCGTTTTTTCGTATCCGGTCGCGGCAATGTATTGCCAGATATCTCCCACGTTGACCTGGTTCGCCTGATTGGTCAGCGTACCGGTATTGACGGTCAGCGTATTCGACGCAGCAATGTTGCCGGTGTTGAGAATGCTGCCCTGCCCGTCCTGGTTGAAGTTGAGCGTGACGTCTTGACCGGCGATGTTGCCGCCCGCCGACATCGCGCTCCAGTCAGGTGGCAAGTAGACTTGCGGCATTAGCGCAGTAACGGTCGGACACGTCACCACACCCGTCGAGATGCAACCCGGATCAGGCACCGACTGCTGCACGTACCACAACATCGGCTGGGTCAACGCGTTGACCTGTGTTTGCGATAGCGCATCGCCAAGCTGCAGATTGTTCTGCTCTGCGTAGTTGATGGCGTTCTGATACAGGATCGCCTTTTCCTGATCGGTGACCGACAGGCTCGTTTTGCTGTCGTAAGTCAGCCCGCTTAGGAAGCTGGCCTGGCCCGTCTGCTGAAGCGCCGCTTGCTGCAACATCAGGTCTTCGGCCTGCGGGTTGTAGTAGAAGAGTGTCGAAGACGGCTGCAGGCTCGACGGCAGGTTGTCCAGCAACGTTTGCGGGCCGAGCGCGCCCAGTGTCGAGCCGCTGAGCGAGCCGGTAATGTACGACGCCGTGCCCGCCACTGAAGCGGGCAGCGGCGCGCCTACCGAACGCGGGGTCGAGAGGGTCAGCCCCGGTAGATTCACCATGCTCAATGAAATGACCTGTGACGGCGCATTCACGCGTGGCGTATAGGTGTTCGCGGTGGTGATGCCGTTGATGAGCTTCTGCCCCGTCAACGAGACGGACGTGCCGATCACGTTGCCGACATTCTGAATCTCTCCGTTCGATGTAATCGACAGGTTCGGCGCCTGGATCGTCGCGGCGATGTTGCCCACCGGTGTTGGCGGATCTATCGTACCTCCCGCACTTGTGTATGCACTCCCGTACAGCGCCGTGCATTCAGCCGCGGAACCACAGGCCCAGACGTCGTGACGCTTGTCGGGGCTGAAGTCACCAGTCTCCTGCACCCAGTGCGAGTGCCAGTAAGCGTTCAGCGTCTGGGCTTCGTTCACCACCGGACCGGCGACATTGATCGACGCATTCGCACCGGCTGAGATCAGACTGCCGATGTTGGTGAGGCTTCCCGCGTTGATCTGCAGGTTGTTGCCCGCGCTGATCACCGACGAGTTACCCGATTGCTGGTCGACGTAACCTTCGCAGTAGCTTTCCTTGTATCCGCCAGCTGTCATGCAACCGCTGTACTGCTCCGTTGCTCCGTAGTTCTGGTGAACCGGCACGGGTGGCGGCAGGTTATTCGTGATTGCGCCCGATACATTGAGCGTGATGTTGTTGCCCGCGACAATGTTGCCCGACGTGTTGTTCAGGCTGCCAGCGGGTGTAGTGGAACTCGCTGTGGTTCCGACTCCGCCGATAACAATGTTGTGACCTGCAAGCAGGCTGCCATATGTATTGTCGATTTGCCCCGCGGCTATCACCAGATCGTTACCGGCGAACACCGTGGCGCTCTGCTGGGCATAGGAAAATGTCGTCGTATTCGGATTGCCACCGCGCATGGCATTGCCGGGCTGCGTCGTTGAGACCGAGTTGTACTGCCCCTGGTTGCTGAACGACTGTGCTGCACTGGCGTTGAAGTTGTTGCCGGCGTAGAGCAGGCCACCGTTAACCAGATTTCCGCCCGACAACGTCATGTTCCGGCCGGCTACGATCTGCCCTTGCGACCCGAACGTCGTGATTGTACTGACTGAGCTGGGAGGCACATTCACCGTGGTATCGAATGTAACGGTGTGCTCCGGAAGCACAGTTCCCGATATGCCAATGCCGACGGTGCCGTAAATCCCTACACCTCCCAGCGCATTCATCTGCGCCATGAACGCATCGAGCTGCGCCTTGTCGACGGTATCGACAATCGTCGCGGTTCCGCTGTTCAATGGCGCGTTGTTAAGCGACTGCAAGTTCAGGTTGACATCGAGACCGGCCGAAATGGTGCTGCCGGCGTTGGACAACGTACCAGCCGAGATATTGACACTGCCGCCAGCGGCAATTACACCCGGCGACACCGATCCCGGCGTCGTAATGGTCCGATCGATCCCAGGCAGGGAAATATACTGGTGTTGTCCCGGTTGAGAATTCCCGACTTCTACGTTTTGACACGCGCTGGGATCGCCATAGCACGTGCTCCCGCCGGTATTGACATCGACGTACCCGTTGGTGACATCCGGCTCTAGCGAGGCAATCGTGGCGGAAGACGAAAATGCTGCCGGGTAGCAGTCACCATGGCTCAACGTCGTACAGCTCCAGTAAGTGAGCGTCCCCACGACGATCTGGGTCACAAGATCGGGATCTGCCGATGCACCGACCAGTTGTGTCGACGTTTGAGTCAGCCCCTGCAGCGCGTCATTAATCACAGCGCCTGCATTAATGCTGATATTGCCGCCAGCTATAATCGACCCAACCGTGTTGTACACATTCGCACCGGTATTGAGCGCGATGTTGCCGTTTGCCTGGGTCAGGCCGTACTGATTGTCGTAATTTCCACCACCGTTGAACGCGAGGTTCCCAGCACTTTCAATCGTTCCCCGATTGGTCACACTGCCGTTTAGCGTTAGCAAATCGCTGGCATGCATCACCGCCCCGGCAACGTTACTCAACGTCCCGTTGAACGCCACGTCGTTACCCGTGACCTGCCCGAAGTTCGTGAAAGTGCCGTTCGTGGAGAGCGTCAGCGCCGCCGTCCCCGTCATCGTTCCATAGTTATTGATCCCGTTCAGCCCCGTCAACGTCACACCCTGGCCGCCGTAATTCCACGTCCCGGTATTAGTGATCGACGCCGCGGTAATCGAAAGCTGCCCACCCTGGCTAATCGTCCCCTGCGACGGATCGAACGCCGCATTGACGGCGCTGACGCCCATATTGCGCTGCGCGAGCAGCTGGCCGCCAGCATTGTAGAAGGCGCTACCGCCTCCGTTGACCGTGAGCGAAACATCGCCTGTCACGGGCCCGCTGGGCGTATTCGGATTGCCCGCGAAGATGATCCCGTTCTGGTTGTTCAGCGAACCCGTGTTGATCGTCAGGCCGTTCACCGCCATCAACGACCCACCCGTATTGTTTAAACCACCTGCAACGGTCACATTAGTCGTCGAGCCATTCACCAGGCCCGCATTAGTGAAGTTCGTCGCATTGATCGTCGTGGTGGTCGTCGATGCCAGCGACGCATTCGCCGCATTGGTCACGTTCGGCGCCGACACGTAAAGCGCACCGCCCGATAGCACCTGGCTGGCGTTATAGAAGCCATTGCCGGCAGTCAACGTCGCGGCCCCTACCGCGTCCACCGCTGCCCCCATCAGCGACAGCTGACTGGTAGCCGTTGCCGTCAACGTCCCACCGACAATCGCCGTTCCCAGCGTCACATTCGTGCCGCTGAACTGCATGTTCCCCGTCGACACCATCAACGCCTGACTCGCATCGAGCGTGCCCTGCGCGGTCACGGTCAGATTTTTCGAACCGCCTTGCGAGCCACTCAACGTGACGTTGCCGCCGCTCAGCGCGAACTGCCCAGCCACCGTGCTCGTGCCGCTCAAGGTGAACGTTTGCCCGGCGCTCATCGTCGTATCGCCGTTCGACGACACGCCCGCCACGGCCACATTGCCCTGGGTCCCGGTGACATTCACCGTCCCCATCGACGACACTGCACCCGTCACCGTCGCATTACGTGCAGCCTGAATCGCCACGTTACCGCCAGACTGCAGGTCCCCGCCAAAGCTCACGCTGCCACTGGTGGAGCGTGCCGTCACATCACCCACCGCCGTCGTCGCACCGAACGACATATCTCCGTTCGACACAGCCGTGAACAACCCCGCGCCCTGAATCCCGCCAAGCGCAATGCCGCCCCCCGCGCCGATCGTAATGTCCTTGCCGAACGTCAGCGAGCCACCGCCGTTCACCGAGCCGCCCGCGTTGATGGTCGCAAGACCAAGGCCGAGGAATGCGCCGGTCAGCGTCGCGGTGGCACCAGAATTAATCGTCGTATCGTCGTTGACCAGTTCGCCGTTCAGCGCCAGCGTACCGCCTGAAGTGACCTTCAGATTGCCCTGGCTGGTCACGGCACCGCCGACGCCCAGGTTGCCGCCGGTTGCGCTCAGCGTCACGTCGGCGTTCGCACCGACCGTGCCGCCTGTCGTGAGGTTACGGCCCGCCGTTACGGTGAGCACGTCTATCGCCGAAGCATTCCCGCCGACCATCGCGTCACGCGCGGCCATCACGCTGAGCGCGCCGCCCGATGCGAGCACGCCGCCCACGGACACGTCACCCGCGCCGTTGTGCCCCTGTGCCTGCAACGCGATCGCGCCGCCGGCCTGCGCGGAACCCATCGACAGATCGTTGCCCGCCGTCGCATTCAGTGCGCCATTGGTCGCGACGCCACCCGTCACGTCGATACTGCCGCCTGCGTTCAGTGTGGCCTGCTGGCCAAACGCGACGGAACCCGCATTGATCGAACCACCGGACGTCAGCGTGCCCACGTTCTGCGCGCCAATGCCACCAGTCAGCGTCATGTCGCCGCCGGACGTGAGCTGTGCGTTGCCGCCCACCGTCGTCACGCCGGAGAAGGTCAGCGCCTGGCCCGCGCCTGAAATCAGATTCCCTTGCGTCGTGACATTCGCCGCACTCGCATTGCCGCTGGTCGCCGTCAGCGTCAGATCGCCGACGGAATTGACGTCGGTGAGCGCGATATTGCGTGCGGCGTCGATCGTCGTCGTGCCGCCCGTGTTGATCGCACCGTTCACGCCGACATCACGCGACGCCTGCAGCATCAACGTGCCGAGCGCGGTCGCCGTGCCACCGAGCGTCACGTCACCACCGCCCGCGTTGCCGCTCGCAGTCACGGCGAGGTTGCCGGTCACCGCCTGCACGCTGCCGAGTCCGGCGTTGTTGCCGCCCGTCACCGTGACGCTCGCGCCTTGCAACGCGCCGGTCAACGCGAGATCGTGCGCTGCACTCAGCGTCGCGGCCTGAGCAAACGCCGCCGTGCCCGCGCCGTCGATATCGTGCGATGCCGTCAGCGTGCCGCCGAGCTGGCCGGCAAGCGCGCCGGTCAACTGGATGTCGCGGCCCGCCTGCACGGTCACGTCTTTGGCCGCGTTGATCGTGCCACCGAGTTGTGTGCCGAGCGCGGACGTCAGGTTCAACGCGCCGGACGTGATCGTGGTGCCGGTCAGCGCGATGCTGCCCGTCGTCGCCCTGGCAGTCAGATCGCCGGCCGTGGTTTGCACAGTGCCGCTCGCCGACACGTTGCGAAGCGCCGCAAGCGTCAACGCATCACCGGTGGTCAACGAGCCGCTGACGAGCACATCGCGCGCGCCGCTCAAGGTTACGACGCCAGGCGCCGTGGCAGTGCCGGTGATAGCCGCATCGCCGCCGCCCGCGTTGCCGTTCGCGGTGAGCATCAACGTCGTCGCCGAATTGACGTCGTGCAGCGCGACGTTATTGCCACCCACTGCGTCGATGACGTTCGCCTGCACACCGCCGGTCAGCGCGATGTCGCGTTGCGCCGTGTAGTTCGCCGCCTGCGTAAACGCTTGCGTACCGGCGCCGCCGATGTCGCGTCCTGCCGTCACAACACCGTTCGCCTGCCCGATCAGCAAGCCGTTCAACAGCGCATCCCGCCCCGCGTTCAACGTCGCGTCACCCACCGCACTCGTGCTCGCGCCAAGCGACAGATCGAGACCCGTCGTGATATCGAGCTTCCCAGCGCTGTTGATACCGCCCGTCGCATTCAGACTGCCTTGCCGCGCATTGAGCACGGCATCGCCAACCGACTCCACCGCACCCGCGACGTTGATATCGTGCTGCGCATTGATGCCGACCGTCGCACCGCTCGCGATCTTGCCTGTCGAACTCACGGTCACATCGTTCTGTGCCGTCGCTGTTACAGCACCCGCCGCCGCAACGGAACCGTTGACCGTGAGGTTACCAGGACCATTAGCCGTGTTGGTACCATTTGCATTCAACGCAATCGTGCCAGCCGACTCGACGTTATCGACACCGATGTTGCCCGCGGCCGTCACCTGAACCGCCTGGCCCTGGATCAAACCGCCTTGCGTCACATCGCGGCCCGCATCAAGCGTGGCCGCCTGCGTGAAAGTCATCGTGCCTGCGCCACCGATATCGCGCCCCGCCGTGACGATGCCCTGCCCTTGCCCCGCGAGCATGCCGGTCACGTTGACGTCGCGCGCCGCGTTGAGGATCGTGTCGAGCGCCGCGGTGGTCGTGCCGCCGAGATTGACGTCGGAGCCTGCCTGCACGTTGAATGCGCCATTGCTGGCGATCGTGCCCGTCGACCCAACGCTGCCGTTCCGCGCGCCCAGCACGGTATCGCTGGCCGACTGGATCGAGCCGCTGATCCCGATGTCCTGGCCGGCATTCAGCGTGACCCCGGCACCGCCCGTCACCGCACCGGTAATATTCAGGTTCTGAGTAGCCGTCAGCGCGAGGCTGGACGCCGCCTGCACGTCATGCAACGTCGCCGAACCACCCGCGTTCGTCTGCACGGTGCCACCGCGCAGCGAACCGGTCAGGTTCGTATCGCCGCCGGAGCTGACGCTCACCGCGAGACCGAACGCGCTGGTCGCCGCACCGGCAATCGTGCCGCCAGCGGTCAACGTGCCGTTGCCCTGTGCGACCACCGAGCCGTTCATGGTCAGATTCTGACCGGCGTTGACCGTCAGATCGCCGAGCGCGGATGTGCCTTGCGTACCGAGGTCGACGGACTGTGCGGCGTCGATCAGCAGGTTGCCGCCGGACTGGATATTGCCGGTGCTCGTCAGTGAGCCAGCCGCGTTCTTCAACGTGACGTCGCCATTCGATGCGACGCTGCCCGCAATCGACGTATTGCCGCCGCTCGTCACGCTCAACGTGTTCGCGCTCTGCAACGCACCGCTAATCGACGTATCGCCGCTCGACGTCAGCGTCGCAGTCGACAACGATGCGACGAGGCCATTGACCGCCAGCGTGCCGCCGTTCGCCGCGACCTGCAGCGCCGAGTTCGCCTGTACGTTGTTCAACGCGACCGAGCCGCCTGCGGTCAGCGAAACGCCCGCGCCTTGCAGCGCACCGGTCACTGACAGATCGTTCGCTGCGGTAACGTTCGCATCCTTGACGAAGCCGCTGCTGCCGCCCGCAAGCACATCGTGTCCAGCGTTGAGCGTCGCCGCGCCCTGACCGGCGAGCGTACCGCCGATGGTCAGATCGTGACCTGCGGTTAGCGTGGTATCACCGGTCACGCTCGTCGCGCCGGTCAGTGCCACATCCTGCGCGCCGTTGACGGCAAGATTCGCCGCGCCGTTCAACGTGCCGCTCGAATTCACGCTGCCGCCCATCGCCGCGATCGACAGATCGCCAACCGCCTGCACCGTGCTCGCCGTGGCCACGGTGACATTGCGCTGCGCCGTCAGCGCCACCTTCGAGCCGCCCGCCAGCGCACCGTTGACGACGACATCGCGCGCAGCCTGCACGTTCGTCGCTCCGACTGCCGCCGCGTTGCCGTTGAAGGTCACGTCACCGCCGCCGGCCGCGCCGTTAGCCGCGACGTTGAACGCACCACCCGCCTGCACGTCAGCGAGACTCACGTTGTTGCCCGCCGTCACTTGCAGCGCATTGGCCAGCAGCTTGCCGGTGAACGCTACGTCCTGCCCTGTGGTCAGCATGCCGCTCTGGCCGAAGGCCACCGAACCGCTACCCGTGATATCGTTCTGCGCGCTGATCGTGCCGTCCTGCTGCACGATCACCACGCCGGGCACGTCGAGGTTGCGTCCCGCGCTCACCTGTGCGTCGGTGCCCACGAGCAACGAGCCGGCTACCGAAATATCGCGCGCGGCATCGGCGGCAAGCGTCGTGCCGCTGGCGAGCGATCCGTTCACCGAAAAATCCTGACCCGCGCTCACCGTGACCGCTTTTTGCGCGGTGGCCTGCGCGGTCACGCTCGTGTTCTGGCCCGACGTCAGCGCGAGGTTATTGCCGCTCTTGACGGTCGCGTCGACCGACACACTGCCTTGCGTCGCCGTCAGCGCGAGATCGCCCGACGTTTGCAACGCCGCATTCACGTTGACGTTGCGCTGCGCAGTAGTCTGCAGCGTGCTGCCATTGGTCTGCCCGTTCACGTTGACGTCACGCGCGGCCTGCAGGCTCGTCGCGCCGCTCATCACGGATGTGCCGTTCAGGTTGATGTCGCCCGCGCCGTCGTTGCCTTGCGCATTCACACCGAGCGCGCCGCCAGTCTGCACGTCGCCAAGCGTAACGTTCGCGCCACCCGTGATCGCGGTGTCGCTGTTCGATTGAACGCTCGCCACGTTGATGTTGCCGCCCGCCGTCACCGCGAGCTTGCCGCCCGACTGGATCGTGCCGGTCGACGTGACGTCGCCGTTCGCATTGATCGTGTAGCCGCTGATGCCGACGTGCGCGCCGGTCATCGACAGATTGCCGCTGGCTTGCAGCGTGGCCTGCTGTTGCGCGGCCGAGCCGTTCACCGTCAGATCGCCGTTCGACGACAGCAGGAGATCACCGGTATTCGCCGCCATCTGCGCATCGGTACGCACGCCCATGCCGGCCGCCGTGCCGATCACCTGGATCTGGCCGGCGGTCATCGCACCGAACGCAGTGGCGTCGATTGCGAGGCCGTTGTTGGCGCGACCGTTCGCGTTGTTGATCGCGGTGGCCGTGTTGTCCGAACCGTTCGCCGACGTCGTATAGCGGGTGCCGCTACTGCTCACCGCCGACGGCAGCACGAACTGCCGTCCGGCAATCGCATTGATCCGCGAGCCGGCATACAAAGGCGCATTGATGCCAATGGTCTCGCCGATCAGATCGATTGTGCCGACCGTGCCTTCGATACCCGCACCGGGACCGTTCACGCCCGCGTTGCCTTCGATCTGGATGTGACCGCCGCTCACGCTATAACCGATCGCCTGCGCGTTGTTGAAGTCGGTGACGCTGCCGTTCAGGTCACTCAGGAATTGCGGCGTACCGGTCGACAACGTGACGCCGATCGTATTCGTGAAGCCCGTGCCGCTGGTCGTGATGCCGTTCGGGTTCGCGATGATGACGGTCGCGGGCGCACCGAACACTTCGAGCGGTCCGTTGAGCAAGCTCGCATATGCGGCGCCCGTCGACGTCACCTGATTGACGATCACGCTCGCCGTACGCCCCGCGAGATTCGGGTTCGCCTGCAGATCGCCGCCGGTGAGCGAGGTGCCGGCCATCAGGCTGTTGTTCAAAATCAGCCCGACCGGATCGATATTGAAGCGCTGATACTGGTTGAGCGAAATCCCTGCCGCATTCGGCGCCGTGATGTTGACGACAGGCACGCCACCGCTCGCGCCAGTGGTCTGCGTGATCTTCGGCTGGAACGAGATCGGCGCGGTCGGATCGACAATCAGCGCGGCCTGCGCCGTTCGCATCGCAAAGCGGACATGCACCGCGCCCAGATCGATGATGCGTTGCCATGCCTCGTCATCCAGACGGTGACTGCCGGCGGCCAGCACGCCTGCCGCGTCGCGGCTTTGCTCGAACGTGATCGAGAGCGGCCCGGCGAACAGCGTCAACGCGACAAGCGCCGATACCGCACGCTGCCACGCGCGATACGCACGCGCGGACATGGGCATCGACCAGTGCCGCTGCCCGTCGTGTACCTGACGGTTTTGCCCGAGTTGTCGTAACGCGTTGCGCGTGGACGTGTTCATGGTGCTCTCTTCTTCTGGTTTTTCTTGTATTTCTGGCACTTCTTCTGCGCCGCTCCGGGCGACCAACCCGAAACGGCACGGCAGCAGTTGAATCCCGTGCGCTGCGCCCCGTGGGAAAAGAGGTCCTTATTGCTGCTGAATTCGCGCGTTCTTCATCAGGTCGACCACGACCTGCGCAGTGGCCTTCTCCAGCGCAACCTGCTCGAGCTGCTTGCGCAAGGCATCCTTGATCTGGTCGTACTGCGGAATCTGCGTCGGACGCTTTTCGTCGACGCGCAGAATCCAGTACACGTCGCCAACCTGCACCGGCGCGCTCGACACGCCGCCTTGCGGCAGCTTCACGAGCGCTTCGGCAAGCGGCTGCGGCCAGTTCTGCGTATTGCCAGGCTGGATCGGCGTCTTGAACGAAATCCAGTTCAATGCACCGCCTTGTGCCGCGCCCGGGCCCTGGCTGTACTGTTTCGCGAGTTGTGAAAAGTCCGTACCCTTCTTCAGTTGCGTCAAAACCGTTTGGGCGGTGTCCGCATCTTTCACGGCAATCGCACTCGGCTTGTATTCGCTCTCGCCCAGCGTCCCGACGATGGCGTCGTACTTCGACTTCACATCGGCATCGGTGACGGGCACGGGCTTGACCTGGTCGCGCAGATACGCCGCCGTCATCGCCGCAGTCTTCGCCTGCTCGATGGCGGCCACGACTTGCGGACGCGATTCGTAATGCTGCTTCTCCGCGGCCTGACGGAAGAGTTCACGCGCGATCAGCTGATTCTTTATCGACGTTCGTAGCGCAGGCGTGTCCGGCGCGTTCGTCGCGCGCATGGCCTGGTCGAGCTGGTCCTGCGTAATCACCACGTTGTTGACGCGTGCCACTCCGTTGGCGGGCAGCGCGCCGCCGATAGCCTCCGCGACCTTGTCCGTGGAATGCTTCGTCGCGGGTCTGTTGGCCGCGTGCGCGGCAGGCAGGACGCCGGCCACCAGACCGGCTGTGACGAGCGTGGCAACCAGCGTGGCGTAGCGAACCCTGACGACGAGCGGACGGTATGTCATATGAACCCCTTTAGAGTGACCAGTTGAGTGTAGCGAGCAGCACGGTGGCTTTCTTTCCAAGTGCGGCCGGTTGAAGCAAGGCCTGTCCGAGCAGCACCTCGCTGGTGACGGTTTGCGTTTTGTAGCGCCATTGCGCCCGTGCGCCGACGCCGGTGCCTATCAGCGTCGGCCAGCCACCTTGTGCGACCAGATGCGACTTGCCGCCGTCCAGAAACACGTAAGGTTCCAGACGCGCGTCGTGCCAGACCGGCACGTTCTGCCACGCGGCCTCGTTGCGCAGATAGAAACCGCTATCGCCGGCAATGCCGCCTTCGGTAAAGCCGCGCACGGAATCCATGCCGCCGAGGAAAATCTGCTCATTGCCGAACATCGCGACGCGGCTGTACTGGCCGCGCAACGTGCCGCGATAGGTCCACTGGGTGCCGGCGAGCGTGCCGAGCGCGACCTGCAGCGTGGCGGTCGCATCGAGTTTGGTGAACTGGCTGTGTGCGTCGACTTCTTCGATATCGGGGCCGTCGTGACTCGCGCAGAGCCACGGCAAACCCTGCGACACACCTACGTCCCACGTCGCGGCTGCCGCCTGCTCGTGTGCCACGAAACGGCGCAAGCCATTCAGGCCGGCGCGCAACACCGTGAGATCCTGTGTCGCCAGATCGATACCGTTCAGCGTGCGCTCCGTGCGCATCTTCGTGAGCGTGACGTCGACGCTGGTGCGACCTGCGCGCGAGCGGGTCAGCACGTCGTTCCAGCCGAGAATCTGGCTGAACGTGCGCCCCTGCAGCAGTGCGACGTCGCTGATGGTCTGCTGGTATTCGGACAGCGACGTCGTATAGCTGAAGGTCTGATAGCCGTAGGGCGCCGCCGCCGAAAACACGACCGCGTTGCTGTCCTGTGTGCCGACGTAGTTAAACGACAGCGACTCCTGCAGGCCAATCAGGTTGTCCGCTTCGACGCCGGCGCGATAGCGCAGCGTGCCGGTTTGCGAGCTGCCGTAATTGTCGATGCCGAGGTCGTAGAAGACGCGGTCGCCATAGCGGTTGGTAACGGCCACCACGGAATCACCTGGCGTCTCACCCGGCATGATCTGGATCTCGGCCTGATTGCGGCGCAGCCGGTTGATCTGGTCCACGCCCTGTTCGAGATCGGGCAGGCGCAGCACGTCACCGCGACTATCGCCGAAGGCCCACGCGGTGCCCGCGTCGGTCAGCAGGCCGCCACCGTGCGTTGTGTACCACGGCTCGTTCCGATCGCGCGGACGCAGCGGCTTGCCGTTCAACGTGAAGGCCGACACTTTGCCGTCGACGATGTTGATTTTCAGCGTGCCGGAGGCAAGATTCTGCGCGCCGAGGTAGGCGCGCGTCGTGATGTAGCCGTGCGAGATGAACGCTTCGGTCACGCGGCGCAGCAGCAGGTTGATGCGATTGCGGCCGAGTTGCTTGCCGACGAACGGCGCGGCGATCTCGTCGAGCGCGCTCGCGCCGAGCACGGTGTCGCCGATGAAATCGATGTGATCGATCTTGAAGAGCGGTTCGACGTCGGGCAGCGTTTCGACATCCGCGCCTTCGGGCAGATTGACCACCGTCGGCTGCGGCACCTCGATCTGCGCCGGCGGCTGCTGGATCTCGTCACGACGCTGACGGTCGCGCTGCTCTTGCAACAGCCGTTGAGCGGGGTCCTGTTCGGCGCGTGCGGGCACACCGAAAGGCACGCCACCCAATGCCGCAGCGTTCGCCAAACCCGGCGGCGTCTGTGCAAATCCGCGCACCGCTGCCGTGCCGGCAAGTATCGCCAGCATGCAACGCGCGAGCCGTGGCGTGCGGTATGTTATCGCCCGC
Organism: Paraburkholderia sartisoli; assembly: GCF_900107685.1. Taxonomy (GTDB): domain Bacteria; phylum Pseudomonadota; class Gammaproteobacteria; order Burkholderiales; family Burkholderiaceae; genus Paraburkholderia; species Paraburkholderia sartisoli. Next base: position 717,286 of record NZ_FNRQ01000002.1, read on the forward strand.
TTTAGGATCCGCTTCATAGCCCGAACCACGACACGAGTCCGAGATGGTTGTGATTGCCGATCGTCACCGGTGCGTGGTACGGCACGCGAATCGTGTTCACACCGCCCGCTGCCTTGACGCCGCCGGGCGCGCTAAACGAACCGCCCTCGATATCCGCCTCCCCGGTCAGCTCGACCTGGCCGCTGCCGCCGCCAAACACGCCGCCCGTGTCGCTTGCGAAGATCGCAGACCATGAATTGCCGAACCACGCCTTCAGGTCATGCGTGCGATTGATCGCGCTATAGCCGGGGACGGCCTGGGCAAGCGTCTTCGGCGCGTCGAGTGTCAGCGCGTTGAGGGCCAGCACCGTGCCACCCGTATTCGTGATCTGCATGCCGGCTTTCAGCGCAATGTCCTGCGAGGCTTCGATCACGCCGCCGAAGGCTTGCACCGAGCTTGACGAGGTGGAACTGCAGAAGAAGAAGCACGTCTGCCGATACGAAGCCTGCCCGGTAAACACGCCCTGTGTGAGCAACTGCTCGCGCGCCGTAATCGCAATGGAACCGCTGTTCGCGAGAATCGATCCACCAACGTTCGTTACGTTGCGGCCTGAGATGCTCACGTTGCCGTCGTCGGCGGTGATATAGGACAGCTTTGACGGATCGGCGATCGCGCCGTAGTCGACGTCAAAGCCGTTCTCGCGATGCTCAACGAAGATCAGCCGCCAGCTGCGATCCGAATAGCCGACTGCCGCGCCGCCATTCGTACCGCTCGAATGATCGATGATGTTGTTGACGTCGCCGTCCGCGGTGATCGTCACCCCCTTGTTCGACAATATGCGGGCGTTCTGATTGGTGATCGAGCCACCAGCGCTCATCGACACATCGCCGTCCACGCCGAACAGAACAGCAAGCTGGCTATCAGGCGTCGACTGGTTCAGCACATTGCCCGCAGCCTTCAGCGTGACCGCGCCTTGCGACGCAGAGTCGAGCGTATTTTTTTGCTGGCCTTGTATCAGCGAGCCCACGTTGGTGATGTCACCAGTACTGGTCAATACCACGCCGCTGGTCGACGAGGCGATCACCGATTGCGCCGCGGCATCCTGCGTCAGCGCAATGGCCGCACCGCTCACGTTGATGCCGGCGTTGGCGAGCAGACTGCTGCCTGCCAGGCTGACATTGCCGCTCGCGGTCAAAGTCGCGGAGCCGCTGGTCGCCTTCAGCGTCGTATCCGAGAACGCGATGCTGTCCTGTGCCTGCAGGTCGAGATTGTTTTGCGCCGTCAGCGTCGTGTTCGCAAACTGCACCGAGCCGTTCGACGACAGCGTGAAATCACCAAGTGTCGCATTCATCGGCCCGGCGCTGCGCACACCCGGGCCTTTGTCGGTGACGATCAATTGCACGCGACCGCTCGTCAGGCTGCCGACGGCGGTGATGTCGATCGCGAAAGAACTCGCGGTGGCCGCGCTCGCGGACGGGTTCAGTGCGAGCCAGTCGTTGCTGTTGTCGTTCGGCGAAACCGACGTGTTCAACGTGACGTTGCTGCTGCCCGCCACCGCGCGCACGTTGGCCGTCTGGGACGTGAAGGTGTTGGTGAGCGGTCCGTTGACCAGCACGTTCTTCGCAATCAGGTCGAGTCCGATCAACGCGCTCGCCAGTCCCTGAGGACCGACGATGATTGTTCCGGTACTGGTGTCGAGCACGATGTCCCGTTCGGGAATCCCGGCGGCCGGCACGGTGTCCCTGAAGCTGACCTGGCCGGTGGTCAGCGCCACGCGGCCGGTATTAACAAACGAACCGCCGTTCACCGTAATACCATTCGGATTGGCCAGTACCACATTCGCACGCGAGCCGATTACATCGATCCGTCCGCTGATAATACTGGGATTGGTACTGGTTACCTGATTGACAATCGTTCGCGCATTAATGCCGACGTTATTCAGCGAAGCACCGGCGGCGCCTACATTGAAACTGCTATAGGTATTGTTCGAAACACCGGCAACGGTCGGTGCGATATTGACGGTCTGATGACCGCTTGCGGCGGTTGAGACCGTGGTTGCAGTTCCGCCATCAACTGCAATGCCAATTGCATATGTATTGCAAGGCACGGCAGCCAGCACGGCAACAATCAGCCTGATTTGAAACCGGTGCAGACACGGGCTTCCGTGGCTTGCGCTGCTCCCCCCTGTGCTGCCAGACATTCCTGTTTTCACGCAACTGTTCGTTGCGGGTTCTCTTCGTGGATTCGCTTAATACGCGCGACTTTTACGGCCGCAGCATTCGTACGATAAATAACGGCCCTAACCAGAAGTTTCTTTAGGAATGTTTGGAAAGATTTTTATTACGTTTAGCCTTCATCGCCCAGCCTGTGATAACACGGCCGACGCGATGGGAATTTTCTCGAAGCCACTCGCAATGGCGCGTAGCAACGTTCTTTCAATCACCCGATCGATTTGAACCGGCCCGATCCCTCCTAATGATTGATGGACTACGCCATCAGCCGCCATATGCTGCGGACTGCACTGGCGACCGGCCCATGACGACCCTTTTCTGCCGGTCGAGCTATCAGATCAGGAAGGGCAGGTATCCAAGTGCAACGGTCGTTCAACACCGTCACTGAAAGACAAGTTAGCGACGGTGCGCCACGAGAGTGTGCCGTTTTTCTTCGGATTTCTCTGTGATGAACACAGGCGTATCAAAGGACACTAGTCGGCAGCGCGGCTTGACTATCTGTCTGCTTCGATATCGGGCGACCCGCTGCAGACAGGTAGCCAAGCACGAGCGGGGCGAGGAAGAAGAACCAGAAGAGCACGAGGATCAGCGGTATGCAGCGCATCAAGGCCACATACACGCTCACTATCTTGCCCACCACTGGAACATTCGGTTGCCTGATAACCGCAGGGGGCGCCGCCTGTACACCACAGCGACGGTCACTGATTCGCCTCCTTGAACTGGTCCAGTTGGAGCTTGTATTCGTACTCGGTGTAGAAGTCCCGAGTCGGCGTAATCATCTGCCTCGTTCGCAAGAACTCCTGACCGAGGGTTTCGTTGTCCGCGGTGCGTTCAAGCAGAAGGAGTAGCTGATAGATGGAGATGCTCCACGATTTGGAAAAAGGCGTTCTTCCATAGAAATCGCCATCACCCGCCCGCATCGCGGCTCCTCTCAATTTCTCGAACCACACATGTAGGTCATTTAGCTTGCTTTGCTTCTCTGGATCCAAAGTGTTAAACGTCGAAACACATCCTGCTCGCAAGAAGTGCTGCAGGAACGGTCGATCGTGCAGGCTTCCAAGCTCGCCACGTGTAATCGAAACTTTGAGAACTTCCCGGCCGTTCAGCTCAATCGTCGAATTCGATGAATCGCCTTCCAGCGAAATCGCACCATGTTCTTGAAGCACAGCGTGCCTCTCCATGGCCTGAGCTTGTGGTCGGACCAGAGCCTGCGCAAGGTCTCCCAAAGCGGTGACATCATTGCCCGCGCGCGCAGCCCTAGTAAACATCTTGCTCTTCAATTCGAAGAAGCAAACTAAGGTCGCCGTTTCCACGACCGCATCGCATTCGCCACTCGACTGTCCGGCTTTGTACTCTCCGTGCAGTACGTTGACACCGCGCTCTTCCATCTTGGCACGCACAAATCGCTCGAACAGCGGTCCCATCGCTTCGTCGTCGAACCGTTTGTTTGGCCAGTTGTTCTTGCACCAGTCGAGTGCTGCGTTCGCGATGGCTCTCGACGCCATGGGCGGTGGCTGCATCACGAACGTTTGGTCGTCGGCTACGAGAGGCCGGAAAGCCGCGTCTATGTCGTTATCACTCGGTGGATATACGAGTTTTCGGTTGACGTCTTTTGGGTGACAGAAGACCTCGCGTAGCAATTCTGCTGCTGGTTTGAGATCGAGATTCGAAGCGAACGCGGCATCTTGCACGGCAAATATGGAGAAGTCATGCGGCGCAACTCGCTCGCACGCACGTAACATTTTCAGGGCGACCGCGAGAATCTGGTCAGCCGTTCTCCCACGCTTGTCTTCCAGCTTGGCGAGCGCCTCCTGAGACATAATCCACTGAATGTATTCGCGGGCATGCGACGGCTTCGCTTGAGCCACGAGAAAGACGGAATCGTAGACTGCCGATTTCTGCATGATGCCTACGATGTCCGACGGTCGTGCGAATATCAATTCGAAGGTACTTACGGACAGGTCAAGCAATGCCGTTGCCCATGTCACGAGGTCGACGAGTCGCGCGAGTGTTTCTTCTGGTTTGGAGGCAGTCGGTTGATGCGCGAAATAGCGAAGGCCCAGATGGTAAAGATAGGCAAGCGGCCTTTCCGGTGGTGCGTCGATCTGTATTGTTTGCCCGACGCGCCCGAGTCTGAATCGCCCCGTCATCTTACTGTAATGGGGTCCCATTGCACCGGCTGCACTCGATGCCAACGCGCGCCCCAAAGAGGCGGACAAACCGGCTATCTCGTCCGCCAATCGTTGCACCTCGGAATCCGGGACATTCACGCCGCCGCTGGCCGGCAGGTCGATCTGATAACCAAGCCCCCTCAAACTGCGAATCGCCTTGGAGAGGGAAGTTACCCGTGTATCCGCAATCCACTGTTGGTCGGCGGGTAGCCCCGTGCGGAATCTAGCTGCGTGCGTGAACGCGAGTTGGACCGCGTAGGTCCAATTGCTCGTCGGCTCTGCCGAGTGCCCCCGCTCTTTGAGCGCGTCCTGGAGGGCAAATGCAACATCGCGGTAGGGATCCGGAGAGGATTGGTCGCACATGAAGCGAAGTCCGAGGTCAGCAATGAATCCGCGGACCTCCATGCGCGCCTTGTCGCTGTCTTCGACTCGGAAACAACCCCGTATTTCCGCAAGCGATTCGTTAGCTTTAAGCTTCGCCAGATCCGCTGACGACGGGGTGGGGCATGAATCAACAAGTGCTTTAAACAAGCTTAGGTCCACATATCCTCCTCGAACAACGCTTAGTGCGGAGCACGGTGACGTGCCGCGCTCGGCGCGATATCTTAGCGTAGCTGCCTCATCAAAGTCGTCACCTCAATGACGGATTTGGCCGACGATGAAACGCGCATCACAGGTGCTCGAATGGCCGTTGACGGATGCGAAGTGGTCGCTCGAATGCCCAATCGATCGCAGCAACGAGTGACTCTTCTTGGCCGGACAGCGACCGACCGCCGTCCGGCATGCCTGGTTCAGACTTCAGTCTGTTCGGCCATCTCAAGTGCATCGTCGACCTCAATGCCGAGATATCGGACTGTGCTTTCAAGCTTGGAATGGCCAAGTAACAGCTGGACCGCCCTCAGGTTCCTTGTGCGCCGGTAGATAAGCGATGCCTTTGTCCGACGCATGGTATGGGTTCCGTACGCCGTGTCGTCGAGGCCAATCGATGCGATCCAACGATGCACGAGTCGAGCGTACTGACGCGTTGAAAGGTGCGGCGACCCGTGGATCCGGCTCGGGAACACAAAGTCCGACTGCGACAGTCCGGCGGTCCTGATCCACGCTTCCGCGCTATCCCGGGTCTGCTCGGTAAGCTCGAACTGGACCGGACGCTGCGTTTTCTGCTGCATGACCGTTGCCCGGGATATGACATGTTGGCCGTGGCAAATATCACGCACTCGTAGCTTGGTCAGATCGCATGCTCTCAACTTGCTGTCGATGGCCAGGTTGAAAATCGCGAGATCACGTGTCCGCGCTGAAAGTTGCAGGCGAATCCGGATGGCCCAGATCTCCTTCAGTTTCAACGGCGGCTTCTGTCCTGTGAACTTGCCCTTGTTCCACGGGACACGCCCCGGTGCATTGATCGCGGTCGTTTCCATGACGTTCTCCTTTCGAAGGAAGGGAACGTTAGTCTGCACCGGCTGCCGGTGGTCGCTGCCCGACCCATTGCCGCCATCCGCCGTCGGCAAGATTGTGTCCGCTCTTGCTGGGAATTCTGCCAGCCGTTCGATACGGGACAGTCGTGTTGACGATGACTATGACGTGACTGCGATAGGCCGTCTTCGTTGCATAGTCATTCGTAATGCGCTCAGCGCTACGGCCTCCGAATTGATTCGGTCGATCGCGCGAAGCATCCCATGTGGACGGCGACGGGCTTTTCAATCGTGTGCGCTGGTGCCTTTGGTGCATGCTCAGGGGGGAGAAATGCAGACGTTCTTTCCGTGCAGCAATCCGGCGTGCGACGAGGGATTGGAAACGCTCAAACATGAGTTTGGCACTGCCTGCCAGCAGTGCGCGTGGTGCCGCGGGACGGGTGGCGACCGGCGCGACAGCGCCGAGGACGACGACGCCTGTCTTTGACGGCGGGGATCAGCCGTTCAGTTGCGACTCGACGTTGAGGACGATCCGGGCGACCGGGTTGTTGTCGGCGGAATCCGGAGCGAACTTGATCTGGGCGAACGTGACAGCAGCGAAAGCGACGACGACGAGGGCAGTAGATGCGGCGATGCGGGGAATGTATTTCACAGGGACTTCCTTTCGAGGTGTAGGCAGAAACTGGCGAAGCTGACAGGGGGCCGAATCACTTCGGCGCCATGACTGTCGACAACCGGCAAGACCGCACACGGGGTCCGATCGTGCCTGGCGATCTGGACCGCACTGCAAAAAGAGGGGCGACCCAAACCCAGCCACTATAAAGGTTTTACCCGTGTGTGCAGTGCGACACCCGGTCGCCAGTGGGTGCTTAATTTTTGAGCAACGTTTCGTGATTGAAAGGTCCATGTAGGCCGCAACGAGCAGTGCGGCACTGTGCTTTAGACCACCATCGGCAATGTGTTAAAAATAGGCTTAACATGGGATACGCACGCCACCAATGGCGCGTAGGAGATTCCATGGACCATTACATTGTGCTAGCCGTGATTCTGCTAGTCGCTTCGATCGCGTTTGCGTCGGTGCTTTATACGGGCACGCACAAACGCCATTGAAGGCCAGTGGTGAGACTTTGCCGCTGGTTCAGGCGGCACGCGAAATCGGACGACCACCAGCCCGCCACGTAAGGCTCCCGGCGGGAACCCGCAAGACCTCCAGGCTAATTGCGCAGCTTGGAGGAGCGTTCCGCCTTCTTCGCAAGGAAGCGCTGGTAGTGCGCCCCCAGGTAGACAGCCTGTTCTGCCGTGGGTGTCTTGCGCAGGCGCGTATGGCCCCCCCGCCAGACGGGCACGTTCTGCCTCGTCGATCGCATCGGAGAAGAGCAGCTCGCCAGTCTCGGGATGGACAGACATAAGGTAGCCGTCGTAGACCTTGTCCAAAGTGCCCGCGAGCAGCAAGCCATTGCTCGTGTCCAGTTTCTCTACATCGGTGCTGTCCGTCCATGGCTTGGCATGACTCGCGACCAGCGCTCTCAAGGTGTAAGCGCCGGTCACTGCGCACTGGCCTTCCCACAGTTCGATCATGTGCTTGCGGCGCCGTTACGTCGCACCTGGCGCTGAGCATGAAGTTTATTGTCTGGCGGCTCGCCCGAACCACCGCCCGAAAGCGATTCCACCGTTTGACAAACTCCGGCGCAAAGCGCCGCACCATGCAGGATCTTCGTGTGCGTGAGCGAGAGACTCCGTTCACCATCGTTTCGACCCGTAGAACTGAATGATTTTGTCACCAGCGCGGCCTTGTGGGGTTGCGATCGGAGCCGTGCATATAGACACATTTAATGTGCTCTACGGCCGGCGCCGACGGCAACGCGAGCCTGTAAGCGAAGTACGGGACCTTCTTGAGGTCCGCGCCTGCTCAAGTGTCGGTGGCAACGAAACCGTTACCGCCCGGCACCCCTCCCTGTGTCGGCTCCGTGCTCGCAGAGCAGCTTTGCATGCGCCAGAGCTAGCAACGTCTCAATTCGCCCCCCTCGCATGGTCGCCCTCGGGCTGGCAGAGTTGATAGGACGACGAGCTTTTAAACTTTCGGCGTATCGCGGTTATGTTTGCAGTAGCTCAGGGCAGGAGGCCGGAGCACAGTAGCGCATCTCCATCGAATGACTGGACTCGGCGGCGCCTGCGTCGTTCGAAGCGGCATGGTGGCTGTCTCTTGATGGCCGGGTAGCGCCCGACGACCGAGCGCGGCGATGGGCTCGGGCGGGCGCTCGATGCAAAGGGCACAAAGCGGCCCGAAGCGGCCGGTCGACCCAGCGCGACATTTGGGGCGGCTTTCAAGGTACAACGGCCGCTCGTCGAATGGCATAGGGAGAGGGGAGTTCGGCCATCGCTGACGAACGCGTGGTCTCGCTTCGTGCGATTCCTCCCAGAGCAGTTGCAACGTCACGCCCTTGCGGCGCAGTTCCCGGTGGATCACGTTGCAATCTGGCTCGACCCGCTTCGCCGGCGCCGGCGACGAAGCCGGCGACAGGATGCGCCGCTCAAGCTCATCCTCTTCCAGTAGCTCGACCGCAGCCCAATCGAGGCCTGCGGCAGTGGCGAGCTGAAGGTATTGCGTGATCGTCCCGAGGCCGACGCCGAGCGCGCCCTGTACCTGTCGGTGCGTGAGATTGCATGCCCACTTCAGGCGGAGCACTTCCTTGATTCTGCGCATAGTTGTCCGGTGAGCCGGCATCGTCGATAACTCCCAAAGGGAGCTACCTTAATGTCGGCAGATTGGTCCATACGCAGCACCGCCATGATGAAGCCGACGATCCGTTTCGGTTTGCTGCGCAACTTTCCTGGGCTTTGCGGCAACACAATACCGAACTCGGACAGCAAGCTGAATCCGCATACCTTGAGGTGCGACAGGTCTGTACATGATGTCGACCACCTAAACCAGCTTGACATGGTAAGGAATACTCCTTACCATTCGAGAATGCTTCAGGAGAATGCCATGTCCACCCTGCACGAGTTTGCGACGATCACATCCAAGGGACAGATCACACTGCCCAAGCCCATCCGCCAAGCCCTTGGGGTCGATACGGGCGGCAAGGTCGCATTCGACCTGCACGATGATGGACACATTACCGTCAGCCGTGCAGATGCCGAGCATGAAGACCCGGCTATCAGCGCGTTTCTGGCGCTGCTGGCCCAGGACATCCAGCATGGTCGCCACGTCCAGGGGCTACCTGATGATCTAGCCAAGGCCATGCTGCGGCATGCAGAATTCGCCGATCTGAGCGAGGACATAGCCGGCGACGTGGTCATCTGATGCAGCAACATGGTTGGACGCTGCTGTTCCACGATTGCATCATTGGGCAGCTACAGGCATTGCATGCTGCCGTTCAGCGTGCGGAGCAAAGCGACCCGACGGGGTTCGAGTCCAATGCGAACGTCAAATTGTTTCGTGTCCTGAGCCAGTTGATTACCGACATCGTTCCAGGCGATCCTTCTCGCGACGAGTACCGGCAGGGCAACACCTTGGGCACCGCTTACCGACATTGGCGGCGGGCCAAGGTCGGAAGGCGGTTTCGCTTGTTCTTTCGCTACGACTCGAAAGCGCACATCATCATCTACGCTTGGGTAAATGATGCGGAAACCTTGCGGTCGTCCGGCAGTAAGTCTGACCCGTACGCCGTATTCGAGAAAATGCTGGGCCGTGGCAACCCGCCCGACGATTGGGATGCCTTGATGGCGAGTGCATCGGCGACTTGGCAATCATCGAAGTCGACCTTGACCAAAACTTGACCAAAGTAGACAGAAATCGCCCTCAAAAGGCCTAAAAGTGCAGTTGACCAGTGGATGGCTACCGCTGCAAGTCTTTGATTATACTGCACTTTTATTTCTGCCTATTTGCAGAGTGCGGGACTTTTAATCCGTTGGTCACAGGTTCGAATCCCGTACGGCCTACCAAAAGATTCAAGGGCTTGCACGCGTTTGCGTCGCAAGCCCTTTTCTTTTTCGCTGCGGTGTAACCGCTGCATCGCTGGGTCGCTGGGTCGCTTGCGCCGTCGGCGCAAGCTCTCCTCATGCCAGCAACCTAAAACGTATGCACAATCCCGATTGCGACCGCTAGCTGATTTGCCCCTGTCGCCACCGGCGTAGTAGACCCTGTCGCGCTCAGTGCAGACCGGGCGCTGTTTATCACGTACGTCACATCGGTATACAGTGCCGTCCGTTTGGAAAGCCAGTAGTCAGCATTGACACCGGAACTCAGCGCATGGGCCGATACCATGCGATACGAGTGATAGTACGTCGCCGCGGAGAGATGAAGTTGGGACGTCACCTTGTAACGCACCCCGCCAAATGCCATGTACTGTGGCGGCGATGCCTGCAGGGTGGCCACCACGTCATTAAGCAGGAGTTCGTAGCCGCCATAAAGCGTCGCGCTGCCGATTTCCCATGATCCGCCAGCCACATACCGACGCTCGCTATCATTCGCCGATGCCGCGCTCGTGCCTTGTCGCTGTTCGTAGGCGAACGTCAGGTTGAAAGGACCTTGCCGATAGCGCGCACCGATGTCGTACTCCTTGCCAACCCGGAACTCCCCTGGAACCTGCGCCCCATTGGTGATCGTGGCATCGTAGCCAAAGCTGTAAAGCGCATTCACCTCGAACGGTCCGGCATGGCCCAGGTACCCAACGGCATTATCGGCTCGCCCAACGAATTGCGAGTCCTGGGCAGAGAGCCCGTAGCTCGAATAATTCAGCGGATCGAGTGAAAGGAAATACCGGTACATCGGCGTCATCTGACGGCCAGCCATCAGGGAGCCATATCGATCCGACTCGAGACCGACAAATGCCTGGCGACCGAACAGCCGGCCACCCTGCTGCAGCGTGCCGTTATTCATGGCGATACCCGACTCGAGCGTGAAGATCGACCGCAGGCCGTCACCGAGATTTTCCTTTCCTGTCACCCCCCAGCGCGAGTTGATACGGTTGCCCGTGTTCAGCCTGAACAGATCCCCCGATCCAGTTTTGGACGCATGACTCACGTATTCGACACCGGAATCGACGATGCCATAGAGGGTCACTGAAGATTGTGCGTGCGCACCGACGCACAGACTCCCTGCAAACCCGCACGTGAGCAGGAGCTTCAACGAATGTTTCGCGCTATTCGACTTCACTGTATGTCTCCATTAGATATCGAATTGTTTAATTTCGTTATGCGAAGTTATTCATATATTGAAAACTGGAACAGGAAAGCGCCCCCGCCACTCATTCCAGTGTTTCCCTACCCTCACTCCCGGGCGATGTGTTTGCTGACGAAGAACATGGCAACCGCGCCCACCAGCGGTCCAACAGCAAGGGTTAGCAGCGCGAGCATGAACGAATGGGTGCCGCCATAGACATGCCCCACCGCGAGAGGAGAAACGGCGCTTCCCATCTGCCAGATAGCATTGGTCCATCCGGCGCTGGCGCCGGCCAGGCGCTTGCCCGATGCATCGCTGATCTGGGCCATCAGCACGGGAAGATAGCCGAACGAGAATGCGCCAAGTATTGGGGCAACAAGATAGAACTGCGCTGTCGTCGAACAACTTCCAAAAACCAGCAGCGTGACCGTGAACGCCAGCAGACACAGAATCGAGATCAACTTGCGCGACACACCGGGCAGATCCGAAATCCAGCCGAGTGTCGGCTTTGCGATGACGGCGCCTATTCCGAACGAAGCGATGATCGAGCCAGCCACGACGGGTGAGATGCCGTACTGCCGCGTCATTAGCGCGTTGCCCCAGGCGCCGAACCCCACGGTCGCCCAAAGGCCCCCGCATCCCGCAATGGCCAGCACGATCAGGTTACGGTTACGCAGCAGCCCGAGCATCTCTTTCGCGCTGTTTCGCACGGGCGGCTGGTCCTTGGCCGGCTGATTCTTCAACAACAGTAGCGCGACGATGCCCCACACAAACGTCACAATGCCGAGCATCCGGAAAGCGTTGGACCAACCGTGTTGCGCGGAAAATGAGGGAACGAAAGCATTCGCGATGACCACGGCGAGCGAGGTCGCGGTCGTGTAGATTCCCATCGCGCGTCCACGGTCTCGCGTAAACCAGGCGGGAATGATCTTCATGCCAGCCGAGTAGTCTGCTCCCGCGGCGAAACCCATCGCAAGCTGGATCACAATGCCGGCCACGAGCGATTCCGTATAGCCGAAACAGAACGTGAAGACGCCGAGCGGCAGCAGCGCCAACGTGAGCATTAGCCGTCCGCCGAGCAGATCGGTCAGTATGCCGCCGACCACATTGGCGAGGACGTAGCCCACATAGAAGGCCGTCACGAACGCACCCAGCATGGCGACCTTGAGCCCAAGCGAGGCACCGACGGGCGCCGCGACCGTACTCCACGCTACCCGGTCGACGTAGCTGAGCAGGAACGCCGCCCAGACGATGAACAGCGCAACCCACCGGTAACTACTCGCCTCTGTGTCTGCAAGGGGTTTCGCAGACCAGACGCCGCTAGATGCGTCGCCAGACGACGTCATATTTTTTTCCATGACTCCTCCAATGCAAGACGTGCATAAAGCCGCCCTTTTTGTGTTTTGATTCTTGACCCAGCCTGTCGAGGCTGGCTGACACGCGTTCCACTGCTATAAATCGAGCACGAGCATCCGCGACTTCGCACGTGAGCAACAGGGCAGGAACTGATCGTTGCGAGCCTGCTCGTCGGGTGACAGGTACAGATCTCGATGATCGGGCTCACCGTCCAGCACACGCGTGAGGCACGTGCCGCAAATGCCCTGCCCGCACGACACCGGCACCTCGACGCCCGCCGCGGCCAGTGCCTGCGTAACGGTCTGGTCTGCCTGCACCGGAACGACCCGACCGGAGCGCGCAAGCCGGATGTCGAAAGACGCCTCGTCGACGTTCGCTGCCAGAGCAGGTGCCGCCGCAAAATATTCGTAGTGCAAGCGATCGGCAGGCCAGCCCAGCGAACGAGCCTTGTCGAGCACTGCGTTCATGAAGCCCTGCGGTCCGCATACATAGAGATGCAGATCGGGTTGCGGGTCGGCCAGTAGTGCGTCGAGATCGATACGTTGTGCCTGACCCGCATCATCGAAGTGACACCGTACCTGGTCCGCCCAGCGTGAACCGGCGATGCGCTCGACGAAGGCCGCGCGGGCCGACGATCGGGCGCAGTAGTGAAGACTGAACGCCGCGCCTTCGCGACTCAGTTGCTCGGCCATGCAAAGTAGCGGTGTCAGGCCGATACCTCCAGCGAACAGCAGATGCCGGACATGCCCTTGCGCAATAGCAAAATGATTGCGTGGCGCGCTGATCTGTATTTCGTCGCCCTCATGCACGGCGTCGTGCATGCCTGCTGAGCCGCCACGCGAGGCATCGTCGCGCAAAACGGCGATCTGATACCGATGACGCTCCATCGGCGGATTGCACAGCGAGTACTGCCGGACGAGGCCGCCGGGTATATGCACGTCGATATGGGCGCCCGCCTCGAACGCCGGCAGCTCGCCTCCATCGACGCTGACGAGTTCGAAGCTGACGATGCCCTCGGCCTCGGTGTGCCGGCGCGCAACGCGCGCCGTGACAAGTCTGGAATGATTCATGGCGACCGCCCTTACATGATCGACAGGCCGCCGTCGACCATCAGCGTCGTTCCGGTGATGAACGATGCCTCGTCGCTTGCGAGCCAGAGGATCGGCCAGGCGATTTCCCCGGGCGTGGCCCATCGTCCGATCAACGACGTATCCTGCCGCTGCGTCTTGAGCGCTTCCACATTGTTCCCCGCGGCGCGCGCGCGGTCGACGTGGAAGTCAGTCAAGGTGGAACCCGGACACACCGCGTTCACGCGCACCCCTTGTGCGGCTTCTTCAAATGCCAGCGTGCGCGTCATGGCGAGCATGCCGGCCTTGGTCGCGTCGTAAAGGCCCATGCCCTTGCGACCGGTCACGGCATAGCAGGACGACACGTTGACGATGCTGGCCGCACCCATTCGACGCAGCAGGGGAAGCGCCGCCTTGCAGTAATTCGACGTGCCGATCAGGTTGACAGACACCATCGCCTGCCACTCCGCCGGTGTGGCGTTCGCGAGCGTGCTGTAGTTACGCATTGCCGCGTTGTTGACCAGCACGTCGAGCCGGTCGAAAGTCTCAACCACAAGCTCCGCCGCGCGCGCCGCATCGTCCGGACTGGAGACGTCGGCCGCAAAAGTCTTGACCCGGGCAGAGGGATTGAGCCGGATCAGCTCGTCGGCGGTATGCGCCAGTGCTTCCGGATTCGCATCGACCAGCACGACCGCGGCACCTTCCGCGCAAAATACGCGAGCCGTCGCGGCGCCAATGCCACCACCGCCTCCCGTGATCAATGCGACCTTGCCGTGAAGTCTTGTTCCTTGCTGCATTTCATGCCGGCGCGGCGCCGGCCTCCTTGTTGCTGAAGCGGTATTCGGGGAAGCCGGACGCATGCCCGGCTCGCGCTCAGATCGAGTAGATTGGCTGTCCCTTGCCGTCGGCAAGGTGGATCACCGCCCATTCCTGCGGCTTCTGATCACGGGGCAACAGGGCACCCGCCGCGCGCACGCGCTGCTGATCCGCGGCGACCGCCGGCGGATCGGTATCGGGAAGCAAAGCGGTGGCTGCTTCGTAGAGCATGCGACGCGCCATCACGATCGCGCGGTCAGTCGGCAGCAGCTTTTCCTTGCTGTGATCCTGGATCGGTCCCATGCTTTCCTGCAGCGAGGCATCCTGCATGGCAAAGCCGAATACCCCCGAATAGGCGCGCTTTTCTTTCTGCGCCTGGCGGTCGATCAGGTAGTCGTTGTCCTTGTTGGCCTTCGGACGGAACGTGCCCGGTTCATATTCGCAGTGGATCCCCTTGCCCGCCTCGAGGTCGCTCAACTCCTGCTCGTTCAACGGGCGATCCGGACGGAAGTTGATACTCCAGGCCCAGCAGCTTTCGTCGTCAATGGGAACCCACACGTGGCCCGCGAGCGAGTGATCGCCAAACGGCGGGATGAGCGTGTACCACGGAAACAGCCACTGCGTGACACGCCAGTAGTACGAATCCGGTTCGCCGTTGCGGCGGCCGAAGAGCGTCAGGCCAAACTGCGTCTTCTCGATTTCGAAGATCACGTTGCCATCCGCCTTGATGTAGTCGAGGGCCTTGGTGCCCTGGTGCATCGGGTCTTCATCGACCTCGTAGCGATGCACATACGACACGTGGCTGGTATCGATCCCGCCTTCCATCGCCTGCAGATAGTTCGATTCCTGGAGTCGTTTGGAAACGAACACATGACTTGCCGGGAGATTGCACCATTCGAGATCCGGCGGAGCGGGCTGACGGTCCTTCGGACCCATATAGGCCCAGACCAACCCCGCGCGCTCGATGCACGGATACGCGGTGATGTTCATGTGTTTGCACGCCTGGGGCGCGGACGGCACCTCGACACAGTTGCCGTCGCGATCGAATTTCAAGCCGTGATACGCGCAACGGATGCCATTTTCTTCGTTGCGACCGAAATACAGCGACACGCCGCGATGCGAGCAGAACTCGTCGATCAGCGCGGGGTTGCCGCTGGAGTCGCGAAACGCCAGTAGCTTTTCGCCAAGAATCTGCACGCGTACCGGCGGGCAATCCGGTTCGGCAATTTCGCCCGTCAACAGTACCGGCACCCAGTAGCGCCGCATCAGGTCGCCCATTGCCGTTCCTGGACCGGTGCGCACCAAGGTTTCTGACATGTTCCTGTCCATGTTTTTCTCCGAATCAGGTTTTTGCGTTGTCCGCTGTGTGAGAATTGTGTTTCATTCTACGGACAGTTTGATTCAAGTCAAGCCGTCGGACCCCAGGACTTTCACTACAATGCGCAATCAGGAATGGGCAGCGAAAACAGGAAATTTCAAATGGAAGAGAAAAAATCGCACGAAAGTGTGCGTTCCGTGGAAAGAGCACTGGAAATTCTCCTTGCTTTCCGACCAGGCGATAAGGAGCTGTCGGTCGCGGAGCTGCTCACACGCGTGGACCTGAGCCGGCCCACGTTGTATCGGCTGCTCAACACGCTGGAGCAACAGGGTTTTCTCGTCTCGTCGGGCGAGCCGCAGCGGTTTCGCCTTGGCAGCGCCGTCGCACATCTGGCTCATGTCTGGATGACGAGCCACAGCATCGCGCAGCTCGCCCAGCCGATGCTGCGCACGCTTTGGGAAGAGACGACGGAAACGGTGGCCCTGTTCGTGCCCGACGGCGTGTACCGGCTGTGTGTGGCGGAGATGGAAAGTCCGCAGCCGCTGAGCTTCCGGCGCGGTGTCGGCTATCGTGAAAAACTGGTGCTGGGCGCGAGTGGCCGGTCAATCCTGTCGCAGATGCAGCTTCCCGCCGAAGAACTGGGCCGCTACCTGTCCGATCCGAACCAGGATGTCGCACGCCTGTTCAGCGAACTGGAAACGATCCGCACGCAAGGTTTTGCAATGAGCCACCATGAACTGATTGAAGGTGCGGTCGCGGTCGCGGCACCATTCTTCAATGGTGCGGATCAGGTAGCGGGTTCGCTTTGTATATTCGGCCCCAGCGTGCGCGTCACCGACAAGCGGGTCGCGCAGTTTGCCGAGCTGACCCGACGTGAGGCAGGAAACCTGTCGCGAGTGCTGGGACAGCAGACGAGGCAGGTTCACGTCGCCGCCGGCTCACGCAAATGAAGGAACGCCGCGATGTGAGGCCGGTGCTCCGGCCGGCGACTTGCCAGCCGCTGTCGCGAAACCGGTCACGGCGATTCCTGTAAAAAGTCGGGCGATCAGGGACCGCTTTGTATCGTGCCCGGGTTGAGTCACGCAGAAAATACCTTCCCGCTATCGAAGGTCCGGCCTCACCGGCATTCCGCGAAGACGGACGACGCCGGGCTCACATTCCTGCGCTCGCAACTCAATCGACATCGCGCACGTAGCGTTTTTCCTTCGTGAGCTGGCTGACATACCCGGCCGCCCTGTCGTCGGACATACCGCCGTGTTTCGCAATGACCGCCTGGGCGGCGCTGTCCATCGTTTTCTCTTGCCCCAAAAACAAAACGGCGTCCCGCGAAAGAAGCCGGATCGCCGTTTCGGGGGAACCGCCGTTGCACAGGAAGCCCATATTCGAGCGATACAGTGTGCGGTGCGGATGGACCGGCATCGATCTCCATCGAAGCTTCGATGCGCAACTGCATGCGCGAGTCCCGCAAAGCCGCAGCCGCGTGGCTGGCAGCAGCGCCGGGGCAGCTCGATCGTTCTTCGCCTGCGCGAAGTACCACGGCACATCCTGATACACCGCAGCACTCTCGTCGTGCGCCCGATGCACGGCTGCGAACCGGACTCGATCACCCGGGCGCCATCCAATACGACAACTCATCTGCATTTCCCTGGTCGAGATCAAGTTCCGCCTACGCGCTCTTTCGTAGAATCCGGCGGCATACGCACCTGAGTGCGTGGGTTGCGGGTCGCGAAGTTACGGCGAATTCCGCAAGGGCTCAATGAAAAGCAGGCGAATATGATGAACAAGGGAGTCCTTAAAACCAGGGTGCTGATACCCCTCTGGGGTGCACTGGCCACTTGTCTTTCCGGGTGTAGCAAGCTCGACGTGCTCAACCCGAAAGGCAGCATCGGGCTAGCGGAAAAATCACTGATCAGCACGGCGACGTTCACGATGTTGATCGTCGTCGTGCCCGTCATCCTGATGACACTATGGTTTTCGTGGCGCTACCGTGCGAGTAACCGCCGGGCGAAGTACGCGCCGAAGTGGGCGCACTCCACGGCGATCGAAGTCGTCATCTGGACGGTGCCGTCCATCATCATCCTGTGTCTCGGGGTGCTGACCTGGAAGACAACGCACGAACTCGATCCCTACCGGCCGATCGAGTCGGAGGTCAAGCCGATCAACGTCGAAGTGGTCGCGCTCGACTGGAAATGGCTCTTCATTTACCCGGATCTCGGCATTGCATCGATCAATCAGCTGGCCTTTCCGGTCGGCACACCGGTGCATTTCATGATCACGTCCGATTCCGTCATGAACTCGTTCTTCATCCCGCAACTGGGCAGCCAGATCTACGCGATGGCGGGGATGCAAACGCAACTGCACCTGGTTGCGGACGAAGCCGGCGACTACGCCGGCGTGTCGGCCAATTACAGCGGCAGGGGCTTCTCGGACATGAAGTTCCGCGCGCTCGCCACCAGCCCCGAGCAGTTCAACGCGTGGGTGCAAACGGTCAAGGCGTCGCCGGGCCGGCTCGACATGAACGAATACAACGCGGTCGCACAACCGGGCGAGAAGGAGCCGGTGCGCTACTTCTCCACGATCGACCCGAAACTGTTCCACAACATCATCGCGAAATACAACAACGGCAACGTTCTCGATTTGCAGAACAGCAATTGCAGTACGAAGGGGTAACACATGTTCGGAAAACTGACACTTTCGGCGATTCCGTTCGATCAGCCCATCATCATGGGCGCGGGCGCCCTGATGGCGATCCTCGTCATTGCCACGCTGGGAGCGTTGACGTGGTTCGGCAAGTGGAAATGGCTGTGGGGCGAGTGGATCACCAGCGTCGATCACAAGAAGATCGGCGTGATGTACATCGTGGTCGCCGTGCTGATGCTCGTGCGCGGCTTTGTCGACGCGGTGATGATGCGCCTGCAGCTGGCGCTCGCCTACAACTCGCCGGGCTACCTGCCGCCGCATCACTACGACCAGATCTTCACGGCGCACGGCGTCATCATGATCTTCTTCATGGCGATGGCGCTGATGGTCGGACTCTTCAACCTGATCGTGCCGCTGCAGATCGGCGCCCGTGACGTGGCCTTCCCGTTCCTGAACTCGCTGTCCTTCTGGATGACGGCGATCAGCGCGATCCTGATGAACCTGTCGCTCGTGATCGGCGAGTTCGCACAGGTCGGCTGGCTCGCGTACCCACCGTTGTCGGAGCTGCAGTTCAGTCCTGGCGTGGGGGTCGACTACTACATCTGGAGCCTGCAACTGTCGGGCGTCGGCACGCTGATCACGGCGATCAACTTCTTCGTGACGATCATCCGCATGCGCGCACCGGGCATGTCGCTGATGAAAATGCCCGTGTTCACGTGGACCGCGCTGTGTTCGAACGTGCTCATCATGGCGACGTTCCCGATTCTCACCGTTGCGCTGGCGCTGCTCGGCCTCGACCGCTACCTCGGCATGCACTTCTTCACGAACGATGCCGGCGGCAACGCGATGATGTATCTGAACCTGATCTGGGCATGGGGTCACCCCGAGGTCTACATCCTGGTTTTGCCGGCGTTCGGCATCTATTCCGAAGTCATCGCAACGTTCGCGAAGAAGCCGCTGTTCGGCTACCGGACGATGGTGTACGCATCCTGCGTGATCACGGTGCTCGCGTTCCTCGTGTGGCTGCATCACTTCTTCACGATGGGCTCCGGCGCGGACGTCAACGCGTTCTTCGGCATTATGACGATGATCATCGCCATTCCGACCGGCGTGAAAGTATTCAACTGGCTGTTCACGATCTATCGCGGCCGCCTCGAATTTTCTGCTCCGGTACTGTGGACGATCGGCTTCATGATCACGTTCACGATCGGCGGCATGACGGGCGTGATGATGGCGATTCCGGGCGCGGACTTCGTGTTGCACAACAGCCTGTTCCTGATCGCCCACTTCCATAACGCGATCATCGGCGGCGTGGTGTTCGGCTATCTGGCGGGGGTCCACTACTGGTTCCCGAAAGCGTTCGGCTTCAAGCTGAACGAGAAGCTCGGCAAGTGCGCATTCTGGTTCTGGTTCGTCGGCTTCTATGTGTCCTTCATGCCGCTCTATGTACTCGGCTTCATGGGCATGACGCGGCGTCTGAATCACTATGACAACCCGGCATGGCAGCCGTGGCTGATCGTCGCCGCGTGCGGCGTGGTGTTGATCGCGCTCGGCGTGGTGTGCCAGGTCGCCCAGGTGGTTGTGAGCGTGCGTAACCGCAAACTGCCGGAATACCGCGACCTGACGGGCGATCCGTGGGGCGGCCGTACGCTCGAATGGGCCACGTCGTCACCGCCGCCCGTCTACAACTTCGCGACCATTCCCGTGGTGCATGAACTCGACGCGTTCGCACACATGAAGGAGCGCGGGCAGGGTCTCGGCAAGGATGCGGCGTACCGTGCGATTCATATGCCGTCCAACACCAGCGCAGGATTCCTGATCGGCATGTTCAGCCTTGTGCTGGGTTTTGCCGGTGTGTGGCACATCACGTGGCTTGCGGTCGTTGCGCTCGTTGCCATCATGGCGACGGTAATCGGTCGCAGCTTCGGCGATAACGACGGCTACACCATTTCCGCCGAAACGGTCAGGACGATCGAAGAGAAACAAGGAGCGGCAATGCACGGGAAACGTGAAAGCGCGCGCGCTGCCGCGGAGGTCATCTGATGCTGCAAAAAACCAATCTCGCCACGCTGGCCGAGCTGGAAAGCGAACACGCCCCGTCTCATTCGGTGTTTGGCTTCTGGCTGTACCTCATGACCGACTGCGTGCTGTTCGCGTCGCTGTTCGCGGTGTTCGCCGTGATGGCGCATCAATTCGCAGGCGGTCCATCCGGCAAGGATCTGTTCGACATTCCTGGCGTCGCCCTGGAAACCGCGGTTCTGCTGCTGAGCAGCATCACCTACGGTTTCGCGATGCTCGGCGCTCACAGGCGCAAGTCGGGCGTCGTGCTGGGGTGGCTCGCCGTTACGTTCGTGCTGGGTCTCGCGTTTCTCTGGTTCGAACTGAACGAGTTTGCACACCTGATCGCCGAAGGCGCCGGTCCCGGCCGCAGTGCGTTTCTTTCGTCGTTCTTCACGCTGGTCGGCACGCACGGCCTGCATGTGACGGTGGGCCTCATCTGGATGGTCGTGCTGGCCGCGCAGATCGTCATCAAACCCGAACTGTCGGAGCGCGAAATAACGCGGCTCACGTGCCTGAGTCTCTTCTGGCACTTTCTCGACATCGTGTGGATCTGTGTCTTTTCATTTGTCTATCTTGGGAGCGTGCTCTAAATGGCGCATACGCAATCGCTGCATGAAGAAGAAGGGCACGGTAGCCTCTCTGGCTATATCACCGGGTTCGTGATCGCGGTGCTGCTGACGGCGGCGTCGTTCGGACTGGTCATGCGCGGCGTCCTGCCGCCGCAGTCGGCGATGCTGGTGCTTGCCGTGCTCGCACTCGCGCAGATCGTCGTTCATCTGGTGTTTTTCCTGCACCTGAACACGTCGTCGGGTCAACGCTGGAACGTGATGGCGCTGTGCTATACCGCAGTGGCCTCGATCATCCTGATCGGCGGCACGGTATGGGTGATGCACAACGTCAGCATGAACATGATGTCCCGCTGACGCCGCGCGCCCGACGGCCTCTGTATGTCTGCTTTCGCACGGAGCGGCCCCGCCGGCATCTCTACCATGGGTGGCTTGAAACCGGACGACCGTCCGCTGTGGGCACGTTCGTTCCCCGCGTTTGAAGCGACCGCGTAACAGGCGTAGCGGACCCCTCCGGCGCCGCTGACGTCGGAAACCGCAAAGGTGCGTCACATGGAAAATCTGATCGCGTCGAGGCCGCTCTATCGATCGAGAATCGACTACGCCGCGATCGCCCTGCCGGTCCTGATCTGGGCGATCGCCGTCGCCGTGGCCAATCCGCTTGGCAACTTTCCGCTGCAGGACGACTGGTCGTTCTCGCTCACCGTCCGTCATCTGCTCGAGACCGGCGAGTTCCGTCCGCTCGGCTGGACCGCGATGTCGCTGTTCGGCCAGACCGTGTGGGGCGCGTTGTTCTGCCTGCCGTTCGGCTTTTCATTCAACGCGCTGAGAGCCTCGACGCTCGTGGCCGGCGCGCTGACGCTCGCCGCTCTCGCGATACTGCTTCAACTGGCTGGATGCGAGCGCCGCAAGACGGTTGTCGCCACGCTCATCCTCGCCTTCAATCCGATCTTCTTCGAACTCAACAACACGTTCATGACGGACGTGGCCTTCACGGCGTTCAGCGCAATCTCGACGCTGTTCTTCTGCCGCTATCTTTCGACGCGCAATACCGTCACGCTGGTGATCGCGATCCTGTCCGGATGCTGGGCGATCATGATCAGGCAACTCGGTCTTTTCCTGCCGCTCGCCATGGTGCTGACGCTGCTGCTGGAGAACCGCCGCGACTGGCGGGCCATTACCCTGTCAGTCGTGGCCGTCCTTGCGGGCATCGGGTTGCTCAAGGGTTTGAGCATCTGGCTCACGGCACGCGACACGATGCCCGTCATGTACCTGGGCAAGACGTCGATATGGGCGCACGTGTTTCCCGCTTCGACGATCACGCTCACCACGGTCGGACATCGCCTGGGCGAAATATCCTGGTGGTTTCGCGCCGCGCTCGGGCAGATCGGCTGGCTGCTGCTGCCGGTCCTGGCTTTGCGGCTGCCGGGTCTCGTGCGCGACTACGCGCGCCTGTCGTGGGGCAAGGCTGTCCTGATCGGCGCCGCGTTGTGCGGCGTCGGGTGGTACGCCCTGCTCGTGCATCAGCATCACATCTTTCCATTCAACACGTGGACGACGGTCCGGGAATCAGGGCTGGGTCCGATATGGTTCTTCGACGCCAGATCCGGTGGCGACGTCCCTCCACTGCCCGCGGTGTTCTGGCACTTTGCGACGCTTTCGGGTTGCGTCGGCGGCGTGCTGCTTCTGCTCGACATCGCGCTCGGCGTCAGGTCGGTCGCCACACGGTATCGCGCGCGAAGGCACGATACCGCGCTGAGCGTCAGGACATACCTGCTGCTTTCCGCGGCGATCTACCTGGCGATCTGCGTTCTGGCCGGTTTCTACGACCGGTACCTGCTGCCGGCATTCCTGCCGCTGATCGCGTTCATCACGCTCGCGCCTTCATCGGATGATGCCGCGTGGCCGTCGTTCGGACGCCCGCGGATGTCATCGCGCACACGACACGCGTGGCTGTGGCCGCGCGCGGCGCTGGCGCTGTCGTGGTTTGCGTTGATCCTGATGGGCGGGTACGCCGTGGGCGGCACGCATGACTACATGAGCTGGAACCGCGCCAGATGGCTGCTGGCCGACACGTTGTTACAGCGCGGCATACCGGTCACGCAGATCGACGGTGGTTACGAATTCAACGGCTACTATCTGTACGACCCGAAAATCGATCTCGATCAGCCGCAACCGAAGAGCTGGTGGGTGCATGACAACCAGTACCTGATCCAGTTCAAGCCGATGGCCGGGTATCGCGTCATCGACAGCGCGGATGCCGGCGGCTGGCTGCCGCCGCTCAAAAGAAAACTCCTGACGCTTCAACGGGAATCGCCTTGATGCTGGAGAGGGGGGCCGCCCCCCTGTCTTCATGGGCAATGTACACGTCCTGGACAGTGGCATCGCCCTGGGTTCACATAAGCCCGTTTCGAACGGCGCCGCGCCCGGCCCCGACTCGATAAACCCACCCGGTCGCGCGAAGTATCGTGTGCCGGACTGTGTCTATCCCTGGAATGATCCTTGCGTCGGCGCACGCCGTCGGCTATAACATCCGAAGATATCGCTTCCCCGGATCTGCCCGTCGCGCACCGTCGGGCATTGTTTTGTGCGTCGCCCAGTATGCGTTTGCTGTCGTCAACAACATCGCCATAAAAGCAGACATGAACGGATCGCGGCGTTTGGCCGGCTTGCCGGCCACGCAGGGCTGGGTTCACGCCGCGCATCGGTTGATCGAATTGAAACAGGCCGTTCAACACAACCGAAACAAGCGAGGACACCGTGGATCTCGAAACCGTACGCGTATTCATCATGACCCGTGGCATCGACTTCGGCACCAAGGTGCTCGGGGCGATCGTGTTGTGGATTATCGGGCGCTGGGTCATCACGCTGATCGCCGGGCTGCTGCGCAAGCTCCTCGCGCGCAACGGGCGTGTCGACCCGACGCTCGCGCACTACCTCGGCTCGATTCTCAGCGCCTTGTTGAACCTGCTGCTGATTCTCGCGGTGCTGCAGGTGTTCGGTGTGCAGACGACGTCGTTCGCGGCGCTCCTCGCCGGCCTCGGTCTTGCCATCGGCACGGCGTGGGGCGGCCTGCTCGCGCACTTCGCGGCGGGCATCTTCATGCAGGTCCTGCGACCCTTCAAGGTCGGCGACTTCGTGACCGCCGGCGGCGTGACGGGCACGGTCAGCGAGCTTGGCCTCTTCGGCACGACGATCGTGACGCCGGACAACGTCACGACCATCATCGGCAACAACAAGATCTTCTCCGACACGATCTCGAACTACAGCGCGCTACCCGTACGCCGCGTCGAGCTCACGGCGAAGGTCGCGAACGGCGTCGATCCCATCGATGCGGCGAAGCGCCTGCGCGCCGCGATCGTGAAGATTCCGAACGTGGTGGAAACACCCGCACCGGATATCGAAGTGCTGTCGTTCACGCCGGAAGGGCCGCTGCTCTGCGTGCGGCCGTATGCGCACACGGATAACTACTGGCAGGTCTATTTCGACACGAACCGCGCGATCATCGAGACGTTCAGGGAAGCCGGCTATCCGACGCCCGAGACGCCCGTCGTGCGCCGCACGGCGACCTGACCCTGACCGGGCGCGCCGCCGCCTGAAGCACGCAACACCGTTTCGTCGGGCGGACCAGCGCAAGAACACAGGGACGCAAGGCCAAAAAAGAAACGGCGTCGCGGTTCACACTGCGACGCCGTTTGCCTATTCCCGCCGCGCGAAGCCGGCGAGCCGCGACATCACTGTCCGCCGGGCTTGCGTGCGGTGTTTGCGGGTGAGTCCTTGCGCATCATTTTCCACAGCGCGCCCAGCACGACCGGCACGATCGCGGCGCCGATACCCACCAGTACGATCACGTTCAGATACTGGCGAATGAACGGAATATTGCCGAAGAAGTAGCCAAGCAGCACGAGCAGCAGCACCCAGAACAGCGCGCCCGTGAAATTGAAGAACTGGAAGCGTCGCCCGCTCATGGCCGATGCGCCCGCCACGAACGGCGCGAACGTGCGCACCACCGGAATGAAGCGCGCGAGGACGATGGTCTTGCCACCGTGCTTCTCATAGAAGTCATGCGTCTTCTGAAGCGCGGCGCGATCGAGAAAGCGGTCGAGCCCGCGTATGTGGGTGTTGAACACCTTCGGACCGATCGCCCGGCCGATCATGTAGTTGACGGTGTTGCCGAGCACCGCCGCGACGAGCAGCAAGCCGATCAGAAGCGGCAGGCTCATCTCGCCCGTCGCGCAGAACGCGCCGCCGATAAACAGCAGCGAATCACCCGGCAGGAACGGCAGCACGACCAGCCCCGTCTCGCAGAAGACGATCAGGAACAGCACGACATAGACCCACGTGCCGTATTGATGGATGAACACACCCAGAAACTTGTCGATGTGCAGAACAAGGTTGAAGAACTGTAGCAGCGTGTCCAAAAGCGTCCCTTATATGCAGAAGTGCGGCGGGCAGCGAAAATGCGCCCGAAGCGGTGAAATTGACCGCGCCATGATACCGAAAGTGCCCGCCGGGCTGAATTAATTGAGTGCGCGCGGCCACATCCGGCGGCTGAACCCGGCGACGCTCGTCAAGTCGCTATAATTTCGGCATGTCAGAATTCTCCGAAAATCCCGTCGATGCCGTGGCGCCCGCCGCGGCCGGGACGCCCGCTTCACCCGCCTCGCGCCCGATGCGCGCGATCCAGCCCCTGCCCGACCAGTTGATCAGCCAGATTGCCGCCGGCGAAGTGGTCGAGCGGCCGGCTTCGGTGGTGAAGGAATTGCTGGAGAACGCGCTCGACGCCGGCGCGACGACGCTGCGCATCGTGCTCGACGAAGGCGGCGTCAAGCGCATTTCGATCACCGACGACGGCTGCGGCATCCCCGAAAACGAGTTGCCGCTGGCCCTGCTGCGCCACGCGACGAGCAAGATCCGCTCGCTCGCCGAACTCGAGGCGGTCGCGACGCTCGGGTTTCGCGGCGAAGCGCTGGCTTCGATTGCATCGGTGGCGGAGATGTTCATCACGAGCCGCACGGCGAGCGCGCCGCACGCGGTGCGCATCGACGCGCAGACCGGCGCGCTCACGCCCGCGGCCGGCACGCAGGGCACCACCATCGAAGTGCGCGAGCTGTATTTCAACACGCCCGCGCGACGCAAATTCCTGAAGAGCGAACAGACCGAACTCGGCCATTGCCTCGAGATGGTCCGCCGTTCGGCGCTCGCGCGGCCGGACGTCGCGATTTCGGTGCTGCATAACGGCCGTGCCGTCGAACACTGGAACGCCACCGATCCGGCGACGCGCGTCTCGAAGATCCTCGGCGAAACGTTCGCGACGGCGCATCTGCCGCTCGACGAATCGGCCGGGCCGCTGTCGGTCTACGGATGCGCGGGTCTGCCGACCGCGAGCCGCGGCCGGGCGGACCAGCAGTATTTCTTCGTCAACGGCCGCTTCGTGCGCGACAAGCTGCTCACGCACGCGGCGCGCGCCGCCTACGAGGACGTGCTGCACGGCGACCGCTACCCGTCGTACGTGCTGTTTCTCGACCTGCCGCCCGAAGCCGTCGACGTGAACGTGCATCCGTCGAAGATCGAAGTGCGGTTCCGCGATTCGCGCTCGATTCACCAGTTCGTGTTTCACGCCGTGCAGCGCGCGCTGGCGCGACACGCGGGCGCTTCGCCGGAAACGACCGCGGGCGGTCACGCCGCCCATATCGCACCGATGCCGATGCCGACGCCGAACCCCGCTTCGTTCGGCTCGACGCCGCTCGGCGGCGGTCTGCCGGGCGAAAGCGGCGGCAATACATGGCTGCGCCAGGCGCGTATGACGCAGGGCACGTTGCCGGTGGCTCAACCGCTCGCGCTTTACGACGCGCTGTTCGGCCGCAGGGACACGGGCGCCGGCACGTCGTCGGGCACGACCGCGCTCGAAGCGCGCGACGTCGACGGTAATGGCAACGGCATGTCGGCGTTTGCCGACGCGGCGACGGCGTTTCCATCCGGCTTCGCGGCCGGTGGCTCGCAGGCGTTCGACCCGGCTTCAACCGGCAGCGACGAGCAGCCGCTCGGCTTCGCGCTTGGGCAGATTCACGGCATCTACGTGCTGGCGCAGAACGCGCAGGGGCTTGTGATCGTCGATATGCACGCCGCGCACGAGCGCATCCTGTACGAGCAGTTCAAGCATGCGCTGTCCGACCGGACGATTGCCGTGCAACCGCTGCTCATCCCGCTGTCGATGCACGCCGATCCCGTCGAGATCGGCACCGTCGAGGAAGAACGCGCGACGCTCGACGCGCTCGGCTTCGATCTCGCCGTGCTGTCGCCGAACACGCTCGCGATCCGCGCGGTGCCCGCGCTGCTGAAAGACGCCGACCTGCAGGCGCTCGCGCGGGCGGTCCTCGCCGATCTGCACGCGTTCGGCGGCTCGCGCGTGTTGACCGAGCGTCAGCACGAACTGCTCGGCACGCTCGCGTGCCACCACGCGGTGCGCGCAAACCGGCGCCTCACGCTCGACGAGATGAACGCGCTCCTGCGCCAGATGGAGGCGACCGAACGCGCGGACCAGTGCAACCACGGGCGTCCGACGTGGTATCAACTGACGCTCTCCGACCTCGACCGGCTCTTCATGCGCGGCCAATGAGCGTGCGCATCTCCACTCGCCCTCGCGCAGAATGCGCCCGATGCGCTCGCACATGACGTCACACGAAACCACGCCGATCGCCTGCCTGCTCGGGCCGACCGCATCGGGCAAGACGGCCGCCGCGCTGGCGTTCGCGGCGCGACGGCCGGTCGAGATCATCAGCGTCGATTCGGCGCTCGTCTATCGCGAGATGGATATCGGCACGGCCAAACCCACCGCCGAAGAGCGCACACTCGCGCCGCATCATCTGATCGACATCGTCGATCCGGCCGATGCGTATTCGGCCGCCGATTTTCGTGCGGATACGCTGCGGCTCGTCGGTGAAATCACGGCGCGCGGGCGCGTGCCGCTGCTGGTCGGCGGCACGATGCTGTACTACAAGGCGCTGACGCAGGGGCTGAACGATCTGCCGGGCGCCGACCCCGACGTGCGCGCGACGCTCGACGCGGACGCCGCCCGCGAAGGCTGGCCCGCCCTGCACGCGCGTCTCGCGGCGGTCGACCCGGTCACGGCGGCGCGCCTTGCGCCCAACGATTCGCAGCGCATCCAGCGCGCGCTCGAGGTGTTCCTGCTGACGGGCCAGGCGATGTCGACGCTGCTGGAGGCGCCGGCACGCATCGACGAAGCCGCGCGGCCCTGGCGCTTCACGCCAGTCGCGCTGGAACCGTCGGACCGTAGCGTGCTGCATGCGCGCATCGAACGGCGCTTCGATGCGATGCTCGCGGCGGGCCTCGTCGACGAAGTGCGGCGCCTGCATGCACGCGACGATCTGCATCCCGGGCTGCCTTCGATGCGATGCGTCGGCTACCGGCAGGTCTGGTCGTATCTCGACGGCGAGACGGACTACGACACCATGCGCGACAAGGGCGTCTTCGCGACGCGCCAGTTGTGCAAGCGCCAGCTTACGTGGCTGCGCGCGATGCCCGAACGTGTGGTGATCGACTGCTGCGCGACCGATGCGACCCAGCAGGCGCTCGCGGCGATCGAAAGCGTCGTCGGCGACATGGCCGCGCGGTGACGGCGCAATAAAAAAGCCGCCTGACGGTTCAAGTCAGACGGCTTTTCCTGATTTCCTGAAGCAAAGATCAGCGCTATCAGACCACGACAGTCTGCGCCTCACCTTCCCTGCTCTGACGCACCGTGCCGATCTTCCACACCTGCTCGCCCGCCGCCGACAGCAAGCCGATCGCCTGCTCAGCGGCGTCAGCCGACACGATCACCGCCATCCCGATGCCGCAGTTGAACACGCGATGCATTTCCGCGTCCGCCACGCCGCCGTGCTTCTGCAGCCAGCCGAAGAGCGGCGGCAGCGGCCATGCGCGGTGGTCCAGCTCGGCCGTGAGGCCCTCGCGCAGCACGCGCGGAATGTTTTCGACGAGCCCGCCGCCGGTGATGTGCGCCATGCCCTTCACGGCGATTGTCTGCATCAGCGAGAGCAACGGCTTCACGTAGATGTGCGTGGGCGCCATCAGCGCATCGGCGAGCGAACGGCCGTCGAAATCGGCGTTCAGATCCGGATTCGCGCGCTCGATGATCTTGCGCACCAGCGAGAAGCCGTTCGAATGAATGCCGCTCGATGCCAGGCCCAGCACCACGTCGCCCGGGGCGATCGTGCTGCCGTCGATGATCTTGCTCTTTTCGACCGCGCCGACCGCGAAACCGGCCAAATCGTATTCGCCGTCCGGGTACATGCCCGGCATTTCCGCCGTTTCACCGCCGATCAGCGCACAGCCGGCCAGCTCGCAACCCTGCGCGATACCCTTCACGACCGTCGCCGCGGTACCGACGTCCAGCTTGCCGCACGCGAAATAGTCGAGGAAGAAGAGCGGCTCGGCGCCCTGCACGAGGATGTCGTTGACGCTCATCGCGACCAGATCCTGGCCGACCGTGTCATGCCTGTTCAGCTGGAACGCCAGCCTGAGCTTCGTGCCGACGCCGTCGGTGCCCGAAACGAGCACCGGCTCCTTATACTTTTTCGGCACTTCGAACAGCGCACCGAAACCACCGATACCGCCCAGCACGCCGTCGCGCAAGGTCTTTCTGGCAAAGGGCTTGATCGCGTCGACAAGGGCGTCGCCCGCGTCGATGTCCACGCCGGCGTCGCGATACGACAGGCCTTGGGCGTCAGGGGCGGATTTCGGTTGATTCATGGGGAAGAGCGGGAAGGTCGGTAAAATGCGATTTTACCCGATGCCGGCCGCGAGGCTGGAATTCATCCATTCGGACGATCCCAGGAAAACCCGCCTTGCAGCAGAATTCGCCTGTTCTGACGCCGTATCAGCGTCAAGCCTTCATCTGGGTCGCTATCGCGCTCGGGCTCGGCATCCTGTTGTGGCTGTTGAGCCCGGTTCTCACGCCGTTCCTGCTCGGCGCGATTCTCGCGTACATCCTGCAGCCGGGCGTCGCGTGGCTCGTGCGCCGGCGCGTACCGCGCGGCCTCGCCGCGCTGCTGATGATCCTGATTTTCGCGTTGCTGATGACAGCGCTCGTCCTGCTCGTGCTCGCCGTCGTGCAGAAGGAAGGTCCACAGCTGAAGCAGCAGGTGCCGCGGTTTTTCTTGCACGCGCATGACTGGCTGCAACCGAAGCTCGCGCTGCTCGGCGTCCCCGATACGCTCGATTTCGCGAGCGTGCGCGATCTGGTGATGGGTCAGCTGGAAGGCAGCGCGCAGACGGTCGCGCTCTACGCGTGGACCTCGATCCGCACCAGCAGCAACGTGATGATCTCGGTCGTCGGTAATGTCGTGATGGTGCCGCTCGTGCTGTTCTATCTGCTGTACGACTGGAACGCGATGCTTGCGCGCGTCCAGCTCTTCATTCCGCGCCGCTGGTACGACAGGACGATCCAGCTCGCCACCGACATGGACCACATGCTCTCGCAGTACCTGCGCGGCCAGTTGCTCGTGATGGGCGTGCTCGCCGTGTACTATGCGCTCGCGCTCTTCATCGCGGGCTTCGAGATCGCGCTGCCGGTCGGCATCTTCACCGGGCTCGCGGTATTTATCCCGTATATCGGCTTTGCGACCGGCCTGATTCTCGCGCTCGTCGCCGCCGCGCTGCAGTTCGGCGACTGGTACGGCTTCGGCGCGGTGGCGCTCGTCTATGGCGTCGGGCAGATTCTCGAAAGCTTCATCCTGACGCCGCGGCTCGTCGGCGAGCGCATTGGCATGCATCCGCTCGCGGTGATTTTCGCGCTGCTCGCATTCGGGCAACTGTTTGGGTTTTTTGGCGTGCTGCTCGCGTTGCCTGTCAGCGCGATCCTGTCGGTCGCGCTGCGCGAGATGCGCGCCGGCTATCTGGCCAGCGCGCTTTACAAGTAAGTAACTGACTCCGGTTTTTATTGTGCTTCGTCAACTGACGCTCGATCTCGGCACCCCACCGCCATCGACATTCGACAATTTCTTCGCCGGCACCAACGCCGAGCTGGTCACGCGCCTGCGTGAGCTCGAAGGCGCGCTCGCCGTCGGCCCGGTCGCCGACCGCACGTTCTACATCTGGGGCGAAACCGGCAGCGGCCGCAGCCATCTGCTGAAGGCACTGGTCGAGAACGCGCAGCCCGGCTTCGCGCGTTTCGCGAGCCCGCAAAGCGGCCTCGGGGCGTTCGCGTTCGACCCGCGGGTCGCGCTCTACGCGATCGACGACTGCGACGGCCTGTCGGGCGCGCAGCAGATCGCGCTCTTCAATCTCTTCAACGAGGTGCGCGCGCACCCCACGAGCGCGCTGGTCGCGACCGGCAACGCCGCGCCGATGGGCCTCGCGGTACGCGAGGACCTGCGCACGCGGCTTGGCTGGGGCCTCGTCTTCCACCTCGCGCCGCTGCCCGACGAGCGTAAGGCGGCCGTACTCAAGCGCGCCGCGCGCGAACGCGGCATCGCGCTCGCCGACGACGTCCCGGCTTACCTGCTCACGCACTTTCGCCGCGACATGCCGAGCCTGATGGCGCTTCTCGACGCGCTCGACCGCTTCTCGCTGGAACAGAAGCGCGCGGTCACCCTGCCGCTGCTGCGCGCCATGCTCGCGTCGCCCGAAAACGGTGCCGACCCCAGAACGGCGCCGTCTTCATCCGCTTCAAGTAAAATGGGCCCTCATGACTAACCTTGCACTCTTCGACCTCGATCACACGCTCATTCCCACTGATAGCGACCACGAATGGGGACGCTTCATGGTGAAGCACGGCATGGTCGACGCCGAAAACTTCGCGCGTGAAAACGACCGCTTTTTTGCCGACTACAAGGCCGGCCAGCTCGACATTCACGCGTACCTGGTCGCGATGCTCACGCCGCTGTCGAAGTACTCGCGCGCGCAACTGGCCGGATTCCACCAGAAGTACATGCACGAAGTGATCAAGCCCGCGATCGTGCCGGCCGCGCTCGAACTCGTGCGCGTGCATCGCGACGCCGGCGACCTGTGCTGCATGGTCACCGCGACGAACGAATTCATCACCGCGCCGATCGCCGAAGTGTTCGGCGTCGACAAGCTGATCGCCTGCGAAGCGGAAACCGTCGACGGTCATCCGCATTCGGACTACACCGGACGGCCTACTGGCACGCCGAGCTATAAAGAAGGCAAGATTGTCCGTACCGAGGCGTGGCTCGCTTCGCTCGGCAAGACATGGTCGGATTTTGAGCGCAGCTATTTCTACAGCGATTCGCACAACGACATCCCGCTGCTCGAAAAAGTCACCGACCCGATCGCGACCAATCCCGACGACACCTTGCGCGCCCACGCGCAGGCCAAAGGCTGGCGCATCCTCGAACTCTTTCAACCCACGTGATCAAAAAATTCATTCGCAAGCTGTTCGGACAGGATCCGGCACCCGCTGACGCCCCGAACGCCGGTACCGCGCCTTCCGGGGCAGACAAACCGGCTGGCACCCGCGCCGGCCGCAACGCCGCTGGCGCCGCGGCCGGTCCGGCCACGAAAGCACGCCGCAAGCCGGCGCGCGCCTCCGGCGCGAA
This sequence comes from Paraburkholderia sartisoli, assembly GCF_900107685.1. GTDB lineage: Bacteria > Pseudomonadota > Gammaproteobacteria > Burkholderiales > Burkholderiaceae > Paraburkholderia > Paraburkholderia sartisoli. The sequence continues at coordinate 749,643 of NZ_FNRQ01000002.1, forward strand.
GGCCGTGTCCGACCCGGACGTGCCCGTCATCATCTCGTCCGACATTCACGGCATCGATCCATCGCTGATCTCGAAGAACGCGATCCGCGTGACCGAGGGGTTGCAGCAGGCGGGCCACCGCGCGTTCATCGTCGGCGGCGCGGTGCGCGATCTGCTGCTCGGCATCGCGCCGAAAGACTTCGACGTCGCGACCGACGCCACGCCCGATCAGGTGCAAAAGCTGTTCCGCCGCGCACGCATCATCGGCCGGCGTTTTCAGATCGTGCATGTGCAGTTCGGCCAGGAAATCATCGAAACCTCGACGTTCCGCGCGCTGGTCGATCCGCCGGCCGCCGACGCCCCGCCGCCGCGCCGCCTGAAGCGCGACGAACTCGACCGCCGCACCCATGCGGTCGACGCAAGCGGGCGCGTGCTGCGCGACAACGTCTGGGGCGAGCAGCACGAAGACGCCACGCGGCGCGACTTCACGATCAACGCGATGTATTACGACCCGGCGACGGAGACGGTGCTCGATTACCACAACGGCATGGCCGACATGCGTGCGCGTCTCTTGCGCATGATCGGCGATCCGGCCACGCGTTTTCGCGAAGATCCGGTGCGCATGCTGCGCGTCGTGCGCTTCGCCGCGAAGCTCGGCTTCGAGATCGAGGACAACACGCGCGCGCCGATCGCCGAAATGGCCGACCTGATCAACAACGTGCCGGCCGCGCGTCTCTTCGACGAAATGCTGAAGCTGCTGCTCTCGGGTCATGCGCTCGCGTGTCTCACGCGTCTGCGCAAGGAGGGCCTGCACCACGGGCTGCTGCCGCTGCTGGACGTCGTGCTCGAACAGCCGCAGGGCGAGAAGTTCATCACGCTCGCGCTCACCAACACCGACGACCGCGTGCGCGCCGGCAAGCCGGTTTCCCCGGGCTTCCTGTTCGCCACGCTGTTGTGGCACGACATGCAGCAACGCTGGCAGCAATACGAGGCGAACGGCGAATATCCGGTGCCCGCGCTGCACCGCGCGATGGACGACGTGCTCGACATGCAGACCGAGAAACTCGCGATCCACAAGCGTTTCTCGTCGGACATGCGCGAGATCTGGGGCCTGCAGTTGCGCCTCGAAAAACGCTCGGGCCGCGGCGCGCTGAAGCTGCTGGAACACCAAAGATTTAGAGCAGGGTATGATTTCCTCCTGTTACGCTGCGAATCGGGCGAACTCGACGAGTCGGTCGGTCAGTGGTGGACGGATTTCATCGATGGAGACATCGCCGCGCGCGAAGCATTGCTCGCGCAAGGCGGGAAGGACCGGATGCCCAGAAAACGACGGCGGCGCAGCAGTGGCGCCAGAAGCCGCAAGCCGGGCGATGGAATGGAGGGCGGCACGACCGCAGGAACGCGTGAAGCCAGCGATGCGAGCCCCGACAGCTCGCACGAAGACTGACCGCGTCCGGCACGCGTCGTCGAACGTAAGTCGCAGGAAGCTATGCCATGACGGTTGCCTATCTCGGCCTCGGCGCGAATCTCGGGGACGCGCGCCAGACCCTGAAAGACGCTGTTGTGTGTCTCGCACAACAGCACACCATCGCCGTGCTCGCCAAGTCGAGCATGTATCGCACCGCCCCGATCGACGCGGGTGGCGACGACTATTTCAACTGTGTCGTGAAGATCGACACGACGCTCCCCGTGCGCCCTCTGCTCGCGCTGTGTCATACGATCGAGCATCACTTCGGCCGGGAGCGTCCCTTTCGTAACGCACCGCGCACGCTCGATCTCGACATCCTGCTTTTCGGCGACCACTGCATGGACGAGCCGGATCTGATCGTGCCGCATCCCCGTCTCACCGAGCGTGCGTTCGTGCTCGTGCCGCTCGTCGAGATCGACCCGACGCTAATCATTCCGCAGCGCGGCCGCGCCGCCTCATTTCTTGAAGCGGTCGCGTCGCAGCGCATCGAAAAAATGAAATCGCCCTGTCAGTGCCCGGTGCTCGGCGCGCTGACGGGCAGGAAAGCCGAATCGTCCGGAGGCGGTTGCCGATGAATTCCACACCGCTCACCGTCGTCGCGCCGGATCTGCGATCGCCGTTCCGCTATCTCGCGATCGAAGGCCCGATTGGCGTCGGCAAGACGTCGCTCGTGCATCGCCTCGCCGAGCGCTGGTCGATGCACGCGATCTACGAACGGCCGCAGGAAAATCCGTTTCTCGAGCGCTTTTACCGCGACACGTCGCGCTTTGCGCTGCAGACGCAGCTTCACTTCGCGTTGCAGCGCGCGCAACAGGTGCGCGACATCGCACAGGCGTGGTCGGCGGGTACCCCGCTCATCGCCGATTTCATGACGCAGAAGAACGACGTGTTCGCGCGTCTCACGCTGCCCGACGACGAATGGCAGCTGTATCGCGCGCTCGCCGCGCGGGTCGACGCGTCGGGGCCGGCGCCGGACATGGTCGTTTATCTGCAGGCGAGCCCGGAGGTGCTGTTTTCGCGCATCCAGAAGCGCGCGCTGCCGATGGAGCTACAGATTTCCGATGCGTATCTGCGCGCGCTGTGCGACGCATACAATGAATTTTTCTATCACTACGACGGCGCGCCCGTACTCACGGTGAACGCTGAACATCTGAATCCGCTCGAATCGGACGCGGACCTTGCACTTCTGATCGGACGCATGGAATCGATGCGCGGTCGCAAGGAATTCTTTGTCAAAGGCACGTCGCTGTAAGCGGCGTCGCGCTTCTTATTCCCACGGACTGTCATGACCTATTTGCAGGAAACGAGCCGCAACGCCGTTACCGTGCCGAAACTGCAGGCAATGCGTGAAGCCGGCGACAGGATCGCCATGCTCACCTGCTACGACGCAAGCTTCGCGGCGCTGCTCGATCGCGCGGGTGTCGACGTGCTGCTGATCGGCGATTCGCTTGGCAACGTGCTGCAGGGTCATTCGACGACGCTGCCCGTCACGCTCGATGACGTCGCCTACCACACGGCCTGCGTGGCGCGGGCGAAGCCGTCCGCGCTGATCGTCGCCGATCTGCCGTTCGGCACCTACGGCACGCCGGCCGAAGCGTTCGCAAGTTCCGTGAAGCTGATGCGCGACGGCGCGCAGATGGTGAAGCTCGAAGGCGGCGAATGGCTGGCGGATACCATCCGCTTTCTGGTCGAGCGCTCGATTCCGGTGTGCGCGCACGTTGGGCTCACGCCGCAATCGGTCCACGCGTTCGGCGGCTTCAAGGTGCAGGGCAAGACGGAAGCGGGCGCGAGCCAGTTGCTGCGCGACTCGCTTGCCGTCCAGGACGCGGGCGCGCAACTGATCGTGATCGAAGCCGTGCCGACGCTGCTCGCATCGGAAGTCACCAGACAGCTGAAAATTCCAACGATCGGTATCGGCGCGGGGCTCGACTGCTCGGGTCAGGTGCTCGTGCTGCACGACATGCTCGGCATTTTCCCCGGCAAGCGGCCACGTTTCGTGAAGGACTTCATGCAGGGCCAGACGGGGATTTTTGCCGCGGTCGAGGCGTATGTGCGGGCGGTGAAGGACGGCTCGTTTCCGGGAACCGAGCATACGTTTTGACGGTGATGGCGGGTGCGGCGGAGCCGCGCCCCGCTCCGCTGTTCACACCGGCTGGCAAGACCGCTTGCACCCCGTCCCGGTGCTTGCCGTTCAGCCTGCCAACTGCGCCGCTAGCGCTCCACGCAGCGCATTACACAGTACCAATGCTTCCGCGCGCTCCACGTCCGCGCGCACAAGAACACGCTCGGCGGCCTGCAGGTCGGTGTCCTCGAGCAGCACGCTACGCATCACCCCCGGCAGCACGCCCGATGACAGCGGCGGCGTCCACCAGCGCCCGTCGCACTTGACGAAGACTGTCGTGCGACCGCCTTCGGTCAGTTCACCACGGTCGTTGAAAAACAGCATGTCGAAGGCGCCCATCGACTCCGCTTCGTGCCACGCGCGATCATATTCCGCGCGACGCGTCGTCTTGTGGCGCAGCAGCGCGTCGCCTGCCTGCATCGCACTGTAACCGTGATCGGACGCAAACAGCACGCCGACCATCCCGCCCCGCAGCGGCGCCAGCAACGCGGCCGTTAGTTGCGTCGCGCCGCGCTTGTCGACTGCCAGCCGCATGCGGTGTGGCGTTTCTGCCGTTAGTTGCGAACACTGCGCGACGATCTGTTCACGCGTTGCCGCTTCGTCGAACGCGAAGCCGAGGTACCGTGCGCTCGCACCGATGCGCGCGAGATGCCGCTCCAGATGCCGCACGCCGTTTTCGCGCGTCGCGTACATCGTTTCGAACAGCTGGAAGCCCGGATCGGCTTCCGACAGAAATCGCGCTTTCAACCGGCACTCCGCGTATTCATCAGCGGCGACGCTGTCGAGCACGATGCCCGCGCCAATGCCCAGTTTGCCCTGCCGCGCGCCATCCAGACCGGACGCGCAGAGCGTCAACGTACGGATCGCGACGGAAAGGCAAAAATCGCCGCAGACGTCTTCCGTGTCTTGCGCCGGCGCGGGCAACAGCGACGGCGCATCGAGCCAGCCGATCGCGCCGGTATAAAGGCCGCGCGGCGTGCTTTCGAGCGCGTCGATCAACTGCATCGTGCGATGCTTCGGCGCGCCCGTGATCGAGCCGCACGGGAACAACGCCCGGATGATATCGGCGAAGGACGTGTACGCGCGCAGCCGCGCTTCGACGGTCGACGTCATCTGCCACACCGATGCGTAGGGCTCGACGGTGAAGAGCGCGGGCACGTTCACCGAGCCGGTCTCCGCGACCCGCGAAAGATCGTTTCGCAGCAGGTCGACGATCATCACGTTTTCGGCGCGATTCTTGGGATCGTTCGCGAGGAATTCGGCGAGCTGTCGATCGGTCAGCGGGTCCGGCGAGCGTGGCGCCGTGCCTTTCATCGGCCGCGCGTGCAGCGTGCGGCCTTCTTTTTCGACAAACAGTTCCGGCGAGCACGACAGCACCCACCGGTCGTCGGGCAACGCGATCAGCGCGCCGTAACGCACCGGCTGGCGCGCCCGCAGCCGTCGATACAGCGCGAGCGGCGTGCCGAACACGTCAAAATCGAGCCGGTACGTGTAGTTGACCTGATACGAATCGCCGGCACGCAGCGCTTCATGGACGCCGGCAATGGCCTGTTCGAACCCGGCTTTGTCGACGCTTTCACGCATGCCGCCAACGCCCGCCATCGAAGGCTCCGCTGCGCCGCCATCGCGCGCGGCGAGCCACGCATCGACTTCGTCGCGCGAGTGCTTTTCGCATCGTTCGAACAATAAAAAACGCAGCGTGGCATCGCCACGCTGCGTTTTTTGCGACCGGCTTGAGTCCTGAAGCACCAGATTCCGGCCGAATTCATAGTCACCGAGCACAACGGCGTGCAAACCGTCGCGCAGATCCGCCGCGACGGCGTCGCACACTGTGTCGAGCGCGCCGGCATCCGCGCACGCGCGCTCGCGCACAAAACCCGTGTACAGACGACTCGTCCGACGTGCCGCCGTCGAGTCGCAGTCGTCGAGCAACGCGAACACGGTGCCGCGTTCGTCAGTCACCATGGGTACCGCCAACCTCAGCCTTCTGTTAATCGAAGAAGCTCTTCACCCGGTCAAACCAGCTCTTGCTTTGCGGACTGTGCCGCGCGCCGCCCTCGATGAGCGACTTCTCGAACTGCTGCAGGATCTCGCGCTGGCCTTCGGTGAGCTTGACCGGCGTCTCGACCTGCACGTGTACGTAAAGATCACCCGCGATGCTCGAGCGCAAGCCCTTGATGCCCTTCGCGCGCAAACGGAACGTCTTGCCCGACTGCGTGCCTTCCGGCACCGTGAAGCTCGCGCGGCCCGCCAGCGTCGGCACTTCGATTTCACCACCGAGCGCCGCCGTCGTAAACGGAATCGGCATCTGGCAATGGAGGTCGTCGCCGTCGCGTTCGAACACCGTGTGCTGCTTGATGTGAATCTCGACGTACAGATCACCCGACGGACCGCCGTTGATACCCGGCTCGCCGTTGCCGGCCGAACGGATCCGCATGCCGTCGTCGATACCGGCCGGAATCTTCACTTCGAGCGTCTTGGTTTCCTTGGTCTTGCCTGCGCCATGGCAGTGTGTGCAAGGCTCGGGAATGTAAGTGCCAGTGCCGTGACACTTCGGGCAGGTCTGCTGGATGCTGAAGAAACCCTGCGACATCCGCACCGCGCCGGAACCGCTACAGGTTGGGCAGGTTTCCGGCTTGGTGCCCGGTTTCGCACCAGAGCCGTGGCAGATTTCGCACGAGACCCAGCTCGGCACGCGGATCTGCGTGTCGTAACCGTGCGCGGCCTGCTCGAGGGTGATTTCCATGCTGTAGCGCAGATCGGCGCCGCGGTACACCTGCGGACCCGCGCGGCCACCGCCGCGTGCCGCGCCACCGGCCGCCTGGCCGAAGATGTCGCCGAAGATGTCGCCGAAAGCGTCGGCGAAGCCACCGAAACCCTGTTGACCTCCGCCCATGTTCGGATCGACGCCCGCGTGGCCGTACTGGTCGTACGCCGCGCGCTTTTGCGAGTCCGAGAGCATTTCGTAGGCTTCCTTCACCTCCTTGAAATGCTCTTCCGCATCCTTGTTGCCCGGATTGCGGTCGGGGTGGTGCTTCATCGCGAGCTTGCGATAAGCCTTCTTGATTTCGTCGTCGCTCGCGTTCTTCGCGACGCCCAGAACCTCGTAGTAATCCCGTTTCGCCATTTCGGTTCAACGCCAGCCGCGCAATCCGGCGCGGCGGCTCCTTATGAATGCTGGAGTCTTCCGACTCGTCCGGCCGCGTTTTTATCCATTACAACGGACAAAATCCGCGCCCTCCATAAAACAAATGTGCCCGGAGAACCCAAAGGGCTCGCCAGGCGCGCTCATCATCGACTCGCGGTCACACGCCCGGACGGGCCGCGAACCGTTCTGCAGCCGGGCGGCGCATCGCTTCCAATGCGCCGCCTTGCGGTTGGCGTCCAACCCGGCCTAGTCCTTCTTCACTTCCTTGAACTCGGCGTCGACGACGTCGTCTTCCGGCTGGCTCGCGCCGCCCTGCGATTGACCCGCACCGGCTGCCGCACCCGCTGCACCTGCCGCACCCTGCTGGGCAGCCTGCATGTCGGCGTACATCTTTTCGCCCAGCTTCTGCGACGACGTTGCCACAACCTCGATCTTCGCTTCGATCGCAGCCTTGTCGCTCGAACCGCTCTTCAGCGTTTCTTCGAGGTCCTTCAGCGCGGCTTCGATCTTTTCCTTCTCTTCGGCTTCGATCTTGTCGCCGTACTCGGTCAGCGCCTTCTTCGTGCTGTGAACGAGCGCGTCGCCCTGGTTACGGGCATCGGCCAGCTCACGCAGCTTGTGGTCTTCTTCTGCGTTCGCTTCCGCGTCCTTCACCATCTTTTCGATTTCAGCCTCGGACAGACCCGAGTTCGCCTTGATCGTGATGCGGTTTTCCTTGCCGGTCGCCTTGTCCTTCGCGCCGACGTGCAGAATGCCGTTCGCGTCGATGTCGAAACTCACCTCGATCTGCGGCACACCGCGCGGTGCCGGCGGAATGCCTTCCAGGTTGAACTCGCCCAGCAGCTTGTTGCCCGACGCCATTTCGCGTTCGCCCTGGAACACCTTGATCGTCACGGCGCCCTGGTTGTCATCCGCCGTCGAGTAGACCTGTGCGTGCTTGGTCGGGATCGTCGTGTTCTTGTTGATCATCTTCGTCATCACGCCGCCGAGCGTCTCGATGCCGAGCGACAGCGGGGTCACGTCGAGCAGCAGCACGTCCGTACGGTCGCCCGACAGCACCTGGCCCTGAATCGCGGCGCCCACGGCGACGGCTTCGTCCGGGTTCACGTCACGGCGCGGCTCCTTGCCGAAGAACTCCTTCACCTTTTCCTGCACCTTCGGCATACGCGTCATGCCGCCGACGAGAATCACGTCGTCGATCTCGCCGACCTTCACGCCTGCGTCCTTGATCGCCGTGCGGCACGGTTCGATCGTGCGTTCGATCAGTTCTTCAACCAGCGCTTCGAGCTTCGCGCGCGTGATTTTCAGGTTCAAGTGCTTCGGGCCCGACGCGTCCGCCGTGATGTACGGCAGGTTGATTTCGGTCTGCGCGCTCGACGACAGTTCGATCTTCGCCTTTTCAGCCGATTCCTTCAGGCGTTGCAGCGCGAGCACGTCCTTCGACAGGTCGACGCCTTGTTCCTTCTTGAATTCGCCGATGATGTAATCGATGATGCGCTGGTCGAAGTCTTCACCGCCGAGGAACGTATCGCCGTTCGTCGACAGCACTTCGAACTGCATTTCGCCGTCAACGTCGGCGATTTCGATGATCGACACGTCGAACGTGCCGCCACCCAGGTCATACACCGCGATCTTGCGGTCGCCCTTTTCGGCCTTGTCGAGACCGAACGCGAGCGCGGCTGCGGTCGGTTCGTTGATGATCCGCTTCACTTCCAGACCGGCGATGCGGCCGGCATCCTTGGTCGCCTGACGCTGGCTGTCGTTGAAGTACGCGGGAACCGTGATCACGGCTTCGGTGACCGGCTCGCCGAGGTAGTCTTCAGCAGTTTTCTTCATCTTGCGCAGCACTTCCGCCGAAATTTGCGGCGGAGCCAGCTTCTGGTCGCGCACGTCGACCCATGCGTCGCCGTTGTCGGCCTTCATGATCTTGTACGGCATCAGGCCGATGTCTTTCTGCACTTCCTTTTCTTCGAAGCGGCGGCCGATCAGGCGCTTGACGGCGTACAGCGTGTTCTTCGGGTTCGTGACCGACTGACGCTTGGCCGGCGCGCCGACGAGAATCTCGCCGTCTTCCATGTACGCGATGATCGACGGCGTGGTGCGCGCGCCTTCCGAGTTTTCGATCACCTTGACCGAGTTGCCTTCCATGATCGCCACGCACGAGTTCGTGGTGCCGAGGTCAATACCGATGATTTTGCCCATTTTTCCTGATCTCCTGAACTTGGATCGCCGCGAAAGGCCCGCCGCCCTTGAGGACTGGCCGCGCATTTCGCCTTCAATTCATACCTGCACACAAAATAAGTGCGTCCGCATCGTTTTCAAGACCCTGAATGCAATGCGGTCATTAATATTTTTCAATCGCCCGGCCCGGCCATACGGTTTTCCGGTACAACGCCACCTTCGCCCGCCGCCGCTGCGCGGATTTTCGCCCGCGCGGCCGCCACGGCGGCTTCGAACTGGCCGATGCCGTGCCAGCCGGTTGCCCGGCCGAGGCGTTTGCCACGGTGGAAGAAAAACCACGTCGGCACGCCGTGCAACATGAAGCGACGGCCCAGTTCGCGATGCTCGTAGACGTTGCTGTGAAACCACCTGAGCCCGAGCGCGCGGATCGCGTCCGGCTGGGCCAGCATCGCTTTCTTCGCGATTTCGCAGTTAAAGCACTCGAAACCCCAGAAGAAGACGACCGCCAGCTCATCTCCGGCCGAGGCAAGACCGGCGTCGAACGTTTCGGCGCTCAACGCCTGCATGTCGAAGGCGGCAAACGCGGTGGCGTCGACGGGAATACGGGTCATGACGGCAATGGGCAATGCTACGGGCGGGACCTGGCGACTGACTGCCGCTGCCTACTTCGGCGCCGCGACGGTCACGAGCGCCGGACGCAGCACACGGTCGGCAATCACGTAACCCTTTTGCAGCACGGTGACGACGGTGTTCGCTTCCTGCTCGGCCGGCACCATCGAAATGGCCTGGTGGCGATGCGGATCGAACTTCTCGCCGACCGGATTCAGGGCGACGACACGACCCTTCTCCAGCGCGCCCGTCAACTGGCGCAGCGTGAGCTCGACGCCTTCGCGGACCTTTGCCAGGTCTTCCGAGTTGTCCGCGAGCGCGGCTTCGAGGCTGTCGAGCACCGGCAGCAGGTGTTCAGCGAAGCTCTCGATCGCGAACTTGTGTGCCTTCGCAACGTCGTCCTGACCGCGGCGGCGCACGTTCTCCGTTTCGGCCTTCGCGCGCAGGAAACTCTCCTGCAACTCGACAATCTTCGCCTGCGCTTCAGCGAGCGCCGTATCCGCGGACTCAGCGGGTGCCGCGCCTTCCGGCTGGGCGGCAGAAGCAGTGGCAACAGTGGCATCAGCGGCCGCGCGACCGGTTTCGTCCACGGGCGTGGGATTCTGGCTGGTGGGATTCTCTTGCGTGTTTTCCATGTCGCTGAAAGTCGTTAAAAAATAAAAGGCATCGCGGCGTCTTCATTCCATGTACGCCCTGACGGGCGTTGCACGGACACAACAAGCCGCCGCTCATCGACGGTGCAGATGGGGTCCGCGCTGGCGTTTTCAAGGCCATCCGCCCCTCCGTTTGCACCCGGATAGTGCGGTGAAACTGGCCGTTACAACAATCACAGGGCCGTCATCAGATTGAGATTGAGCCCGATGCGCGACTGTCCTAAACTCCACTCAAGCGTCCGAAAAGACACGTTTACCCTAACAGTCGTAATCTTCTTTTCGGATCGCAGCTGTCTTCACTGCTGTTATTGCCTTACCACCTGGCTAGAGCGCCGTTTCAATCCCGCATCCCCAAGGGGGTACCGTGAAACTGACCTTTGCAATTTCGGTGGTCGCCCTGGTACTCATCGCGGGCACCACGACCATATGTCTGTCCGGCGCCGTCAACGACAGCACGACGGAGTACGGCGGCGTGCATCAGACGATGGAAAAGCTCTTCAATCCCCACCTGAAAGTTTGTCGATAACGCGCCGGTCGCGCTTGGTCGGCCGGCCGTGCATGCTGGCGGCCGGTTCGCGATACGTCTTGCGCCGGTCCTGTTCCGCCAGCCGCTTTTCCCTGCCTTCGGCTGTTTCCGCGTAAAGCGTCTGCGCGACGCTCGCCGGGCCGCGCACATCACAGATGCCCAGCACTTCCAGTTGCCACAGAACCTGCTCGATCTGGATCTCGACCGGATCGCCCACCCGAACGTCCTTCGATGGCTTGACCGTCGCGCCGCCGATCCGCACGCGCCCTTTCTCGACCGCGTCCGCCGCGAGCGAGCGCGTCTTGAAGAAGCGCGCGGCCCACAGCCATTTGTCGATCCGCAGACGCGCACCCGGTTCGGTATCAATCCTGTAGTTCATTGAAGCATTTCCATCCTGACCGGTTATTCAGCCTGTTCCCGATCCGTTACCCGTTATCGGCCATCACACCTGGGCCATCACGCCTGAGCCACCGCGGCGCCCTGCGCAGACGCCGGCTGGATGACCGGCCAGCCCTGCAGGTGTTGCGCGACGATCTCGCCCAGCGCCGCGATCCACGGCGACGAAGCATTGACGCACGGGATACGGTGAAACTCCTTGCCACCCGCGTGAAGAAACTCGTCGCGCACCTCAAGCCCGATTTCCTCGATCGTCTCCAGACAATCCGCCGTGAAGCCGGGGCAAAACACGTCCGCGCGCCGCACGCCCGCCTGCCCGAGTTCCCTCAGCGTGGGCGCCGTATAGGGTTGCAGCCACTCGGCGCGCCCAAAACGCGACTGGAACGTGATGCGGCACTCCACCGGCGACAGGTGCAACGCGTTCATCAACAGCGCACCCGTCTGCTGGCATTGCTCGTGATACGGATCGCCGAGATCGAGCGTGCGTTTCGGCACGCCGTGAAAACTCAACACCAGCTTGTCGCCATTCGCGAAATCCGGATGGCCATGCGTCTGCCAGTAGTGCCGCACCTGCGCGGCGAGCGCGGCGATATACGCCGGATGGTCGCAATAGTGACGCACCGTGCGGACTTCCGGCTGGTTGCGCATGCGCCGCAGGGCAACAAATGCTTCGTCGAACGCCGTGGCCGTGGTGGACGACGAATACTGCGGATACATCGGCATCAACAGCACCCGCTCCGCGCCCGACAGTTTCACCTGCTTCAGCATCGCGGGAATGCCTGGCGTGCCATAGCGCATCGCGTAATCGACGATCACCTGATAGTCGTTCAGATGCAGCAGATGGCGCAGCGCTTCCACCTGCTTTTCGGTGTGAACACGCAGCGGCGAGCCCTCCGGCATCCATACGGCCGCGTACTTCTTTGCCGAAGTGCGCCCCCGAAACGGCAGGATCAAGAGCCGCAGGATCACCTGCCAGATCACGGCCGGAATCTCGACCACGCGCGGATCGGACAGGAACTGCGCGAGGTAGCGGCGCACGGCGCGCGGCGTCGGAGCATCCGGCGTGCCGAGGTTGATCAGCAACACCGCGACACGATGTGACGTGGCGGACTGCGAAGGCCGCTCGAGATCGAAACGCATATTCAGTTGGCCTCTCGGCGTGCTGCGGGGAAACGGTTCAGGTGAAGCCCATTATAGCAGCCCGGGTTTCCACCGATAGCTGGCCATTCGGCCAGTTGGCGCGGTGCGCGCCATCGCGCATCATGTGTCTCATGCGATGCGCGATGTGCGGTGCATGTGGGGGTTACTGCTGGCTGAGGCTCATCGAAAGCAGCCGCGCGGTGATGTCGACGATCGGAATGACACGGCTGTAGGCCATGCGCGTCGGCCCGATCACGCCGAGCGTGCCGACGATCTTTCCGTTCACTGCGTACGGCGCGGTAACAACGCTCATTTCCTCGATCGGCACAAGATTCGATTCACCGCCGATGAAAATCTGCACGCCCTGCGCGTGACTCGATACGTCGAGCAACTGAAGGAGGCTGGTCTTCTGGTCAAACACATCGAAAAGCTTGCGCAGCCGCGCCATGTCCGACGAAAGGTCGGCGACTTCGAGCAGATTGCGTTCGCCCGAAATCAGCACGGTCTCGCCCGTGTCGGTATCGTCGGTGCTCGCGGTCACGGCCGCGTGCATCAGCGTGGTCATGTCGCCGCGCAGCTCGTCGATCTCGTCGCGCAGGCGCCGGCGCACCTCGTCGAACGAAAGGCCCGCGAAGTGCGCGTTGATGTAATTGGAGGCTTCCACGAGCTGCGACGGCGAGAAGTCGCGCTGCGTGGCCATGATGCGGTTCTGCACGTCGCCTTCGGGCGTCACGATGATGAGCAGGATGCGCTTGTCGGACAGGCGCATGAATTCGATCTGCTTGAATACGTGGCTGCGCCGCGGCGTCAGCACGACGCCCGCGAACTGCGACAGGCTGGAAAGCACGCTCGCCGCCGCCGCGACGATTTTCTGCGGCTCGCCGCCCTGGAGCGTGGTCTTGACCGTGCGCATGACCGCCTCTTCATCAGCGGCGGATTCGACGGTCAGCATCGTGTCGACGAAGAGACGATAGCCGCGCGGCGTCGGAATGCGCCCGGCCGAGGTATGTGGGCTGATGACAAGGCCGAGATCCTCGAGGTCCGACATCACGTTGCGGATGGTCGCCGGGCTGAGCTCGAGGCCGGAATAGCGGGAAAGCGTGCGCGAGCCGACCGGCTGACCTTCGGCGATATAGCGCTCGATCAGCGTTTTGAGGAGGGTTTGTGCGCGAGGATCTAGCATGAGGGAAAATTTTAGCTCAACGGCGATACTTCAGGGAGCGATCACACAACGTTTCGCTACAGTCGCGGGTTCGCCGCGCCCGGCGTCTGGCGGCACGCCGCCGGGTGGCCCGTCATCAGTGGTGATTCACCATTCTAGCGACAAACCCGCAATGGCCGCGCGGCTGTGCCCGCCGGCGCGCAACGTACCGGCCAGGCGCCACCGCCCGTGGCGCGTTGCCGGGCGCGCTGTCCCGCGCGTTGTTCCGCGCAGGAGGCAGCAGGTGAAAGGTTCTTTTCGACACACAGCTATGGTGTAATGCCGGCATGCAAGTTACCAGCCAGTTCAAGACCGTTGCGCTAGTCGGGCGCAGCCACACGCCAGGCATCGGCGAGCCGCTGACCGAGCTCGCGTCGTGCATCGCGCGGCGCGGCTTCGACGTCGTGTTCGAAGCGGATACCGCTGAGGAAATCGGTGCGACCGGCTATCCGGCGCTATCTCCCGACGAGATCGGCGCGCGCGCGGACGTCGCGGTGGTGCTGGGCGGCGATGGCACCATGCTCGGCATCGGGCGTCAGCTCGCGCCGTACCGCACGCCGCTGATCGGCATCAACCATGGCCGGCTGGGCTTCATCACGGATATTCCGATTTCGGACATGCGGGAAATCGTCCCGCAGATGCTGGCGGGCAGTTTCGAGCGGGAAGAACGCACGCTGCTCGAAGCCCGCATCATGCGCGACGGCGAGCCGATCTATCACGCACTGGCGTTCAACGACGTGGTGGTCAACCGGAGCGGCTTCTCGGGGATGGCGGAACTGCGCGTCTCCGTCGACGGGCGCTTCATGTACAACCAGCGCTCGGACGGCCTGATCGTCGCCACGCCGACCGGGTCGACCGCCTATGCGCTGTCGTCGGCGGGGCCGATCCTGCATCCGCAGCTGCAGGGTCTCGTGCTCGTGCCGATCGCGCCGCACGCGCTGTCGAACCGTCCGATCGTGATTCCGGACGACTCGGCGGTCAGCATCCAGATCATTTCGGGTCGCGACGTCAACGTGAACTTCGACATGCAGTCGTTCACGGCGCTGGAACTGAACGACACGATCGACGTGCGCCGCTCGCGCCACACCGTGCCGTTCCTGCATCCGGTCGGCTACAGCTATTACGCGACGCTGCGCAAGAAGCTTCACTGGAACGAACACCCGTCGCTCGCGGACGATCCGCCGACGTGAACCGCTTGCACGACTCGCTCGTCGAACGCTCGCGCGAACGGCCAGCTTGCCGATTGACCTGTCCGGCGACATTGCCGGGCAACCACACAGGAAACAAAACGCAAAACCGCAACTCCGCGCAAGGACACGCAGCGTCACCCGCGCATCGAATTTGCCGCTAAAACAGCTAACCAGACCAGACTCCATGCTTCGCCATCTCTCGATACGCGACTTCGTGATCGTCGCCGCGCTCGATCTTGAATTCGACAGCGGCTTTACGGTTTTCTCCGGTGAAACGGGTGCGGGCAAGTCGATCCTGATCGACGCGCTCGCGCTGGCGCTGGGTGCCCGCGCCGACGCAAGCGTCGTGCGCACCGGCGAATCGCGCGCCGACATCACCGCCGGGTTCGCGACGCACGCGCAGGTCGAACACTGGCTCGACGAACAGGCGCTCGGCATCGAAGCCGACCCCGCCGACGGCACGCACGGCGGCACGGTCATGCTGCGCCGGGTGATCGATTCGAACGGCCGCTCGCGCGCCTTCATCAACGGCACGGCCGCCACGCTCACGCAGTTGCGCGAAGTCGGCGAAATGCTCGTGGATATTCACGGGCAGCACGCGCACCAGTTGCTGATGCGCCCCGACGCGCAGCGCGAACTGTTCGACACGCATGCCGGGCTGCTCGACACGGCGTCGAGCGTCACGCGCGCATGGCGCGGCTGGCGCGAAGCGGCGCAGGCGGTCGAAACCGCGCAGACACGCGATCGCGAGCTACAACTCGAACGCGAACGGCTTGCCTGGCAGCTCGCTGAACTCGACAAGCTCGCGCCGCAACCGGGCGAATGGGAAGAGATCAACGCGGAACATCATCGCCTGTCGCATTCGGCGAGCCTGATCGAAGGCGTGCAGGGCGCGCTTGGCGCGCTGTCGGAATCCGACGAGGCGATGCTCACGCACCTCGGCGCGATCATCTCGAAGGTGCGCGGTCTCGCGGAGATTGATCCCGCGCTCAACGACACGCTCGCCGCGCTCGAGCCCGCCGAAATCCAGTTGCAGGAAGCGGCCTACTCGCTCTCGCATTACGCGCAGCGGCTCGAACTCGATCCCGAGCGGCTCGCCCAGGTCGAGAAGCGCCTCGAGGCGCTGCATTCGATGGCGCGCAAATTCCGTCTTCAGCCGCAAACGCTGCCCGAGGAACACGAAACCCGTCGCGCGCAACTCGCCGCACTCGACGCCGCCGCCGATCTCGACAGCCTGCGCGCCGCCGAATCGAAAGCGAAAGACGCGTACCTCGCCGAAGCAAAAATCCTGTCGAAGGCGCGCGCGAAAGCAGCCAGGGCGCTCGGCTCAGCGGTGACGACGGGCATGCAGGAACTGTCGATGACGGGCGGCAGCTTCGAGGTCGCGCTCGTGCCGCTGCCGGAAGGCGGCGCACACGGCGCGGAGCAGATCGAGTTTCGCGTCGCGGGTCATGCGGGCGTTCCGCTGCGGCCGCTCGCGAAAGTCGCCTCGGGCGGCGAACTGGCGCGGATCAGTCTCGCGCTCGCCGTGATCGCGAGCGCGGCGAGCCTGACACCGACGCTGATCTTCGACGAAGTGGACACGGGGATTGGCGGCAGCGTCGCGGAAGTCGTCGGACGGTTGCTGCATCAGCTCGGGCGTGAGCGTCAGGTGCTGTGCGTCACGCATTTGCCGCAGGTGGCGGCGCGCGGCGACCATCACTTTCAGGTGGCGAAGAGCGGCAACGGCAAGGGCGGCACGACCAGTAGCGTCACGCCGCTCGACAGGTCGAGCCGCATCGAGGAAGTCGCGCGGATGCTCGGCGGCATCGAGATCACCGCGACCACCCGCAAGCACGCAAAGGAAATGCTGACGGCGTGAGCAGGGTCACCCAACGCCCACGCGCCACGCCATCTCCTGTCACCCGAACACGCGCTTCCACAACCCCAGCACCGCGTCGCGCCCGGCCTGCACCCGCTGCGGCTCGACCCGCGCCTTTTCCATGCCGTCGAGCCGCAACTGGTGTTGCAGCTTGCGATAGGTCCGGTACGCGGCCCCGACCGTCTCCGCTTCTTCCTCGCTCATCAGGCCGAGTCGCGACACCTCGCGCAGCAGCGCGATGTTCCCCGTGTTGCGGATCAGTTCGGGGTCGCGCGCGGCGTGCAGCAGCACCCAGTATTGAACGGTGAACTCGATATCGACCATCCCGCCGCGATCGTGCTTCAGATCGAAGAGCTCGGTGCGGTTCGGGTGCCCGGCTTCGACGCGCGCCCGCATCTCGACGATCTCCGCGGCAAGCGGCGCGGCGTCGCGCGGCGTCGTCAGCACCTGGGTGCGGATCGCTTCGAAGCGCGCGCCGATCTCCGCGTCGCCGGCGCAGTAACGTGCGCGTGACAGTGCCTGGTGCTCCCACACCCACGCGGTGTTCGCCGCGTCGCCTTCGCGCAGCTGGTAACGCCGGAACGCATCGAGATCGGTGACGAGCAGCCCCGATTCGCCGTTCGGCCGCAGGCGCAGGTCGACGTCGAACAGCGTGCCCGCGCCCGTCGCCATCGTGAGCCATGTGATGAGGCGCCGCGTGAACGTGGCATAGACATCGGCGGCTGCGTCGTCGGGGTCGTCGTACAGGAAGATCACGTCGAGGTCAGACGCGTAGCCGAGCTCCTTGCCGCCGAGCTTGCCGTACGCGATCACCGCGAAGCGCGGCACCTCGCGGTGCCGCTTCGCCACGGTCTTCCAGACGGCTTCGAGCGTCACGTCGAGCACGGCGTCGGCGAGTTCGGAGAGCCGGTCGCTTACGTGCTCGACGCTCAGATGCCCGGCCAGGTCGATCAGCAGGATGCGGAACACTTCCGCCTGGTGCGCGTGACGCAGCAGGTCCATCTGCTGCTCGACACCATCGGCCGCGGCGATCCGCGCGCGCAGCGTCCGCTTGAATTCGGGCCAGTCGAACGGGCTCGCGATGGCTTCGTCGTCGAGCAGTTCGTCGAGCAGCTGGGGATGGCGGATCAGATAGCCCGCCGCCCAGCGCGAACCGCCCAGCACCGACAGCACGCGATGCAGCGCCACCGGATATTCCGTCAGCAGCGCGAGATACACGCCGCGCCGGCTCACCGCTTCGAGCAGGTCGAAGAAACGCGCGATCGTGTCGCCGCGCCGCCCGGCCGGCTCCAGCGTGCCGGCCGCCTCGAGCGCGCGCTGCGCGACGATGTCGAAACGCTGCCGGCTGCGCTCGGCGAGCCCCGAGTAGCGCGACGAACGCCACACGGCACGCAGCCGGTCCAGCAGCTCGCCCGGCTCCCCGACGCCCAGCTCGACGATGCGGGCCCGCAGGGCCTCGTCGGCGCTTTCGTCATCGAGCGCGCTGCTCCACACCCATGCCGCCGCGCCGTCTTCCTGCGCGCCGCAGCCATTCTGGCCGCTCACCTTGTCGGCGAAAATTTCGTCGAACTGCCGCTCGACGCGTTCGCGATGGCCGTCGAGCACCGCCATCAACGCGGCGTAATCGTCGAAACCCATCGTCCTTGCGAGCTGCGCGCGTTCCTCCGGGTCGACCGGCATCGCGTGGGTCTGCGCGTCGTTGCGGTATTGCAGACGGTGTTCGAGGTCGCGCAGAAACCGGTACGCCTCCGTCAGCTCGGCACACACGGCCGGCGCGATCAGCCCGTGCGCCGCCGCGTGCCGCAGCACCATCAGCGTGGGCCGCACGCGAAAGCCCGCATCCTGCCCGCCGCGAATCAGCTGGAACACCTGCGCGCTGAACTCGATCTCGCGAATGCCGCCGCGGCCGAGCTTGATGTCGTCGGCCTTGTCGGGACGCATCGACGCACGACGCTGCGCCTCCTGGCGGATCTGCAGATGCAGCGAGCGGATCGCCGCGATCACGCCAAAGTCCAGATACCGGCGGTAGATGAACGGCGTGACGATCGCATCGAGCTGCTTCGACAGACGCTGTGCCGCATCGCTCTCGCCTTCCGAGACGAGCCGGCCCTTGATCCACGCGTAGCGCTCCCATTCGCGGCCCTGCACGTAGAAATACTCTTCGAGCATGCCGACGCTGCACACGAGCGGCCCCGAATCGCCGTTCGGCCGCAGCCGCATGTCGACGCGAAACACGTAGCCGTCGGCGGTGACTTCAGCGAGCGCGGCGATCAGCCGTTTGCCGAGACGCGTGAAGAAATCCTGCGTCGCGATGCCCGAGCGCTGGCCGCCGGCCGTCTCGCCGTCCTCTTCGTACAGAAAGATCAGGTCGATATCCGACGACACGTTCAGCTCGCGCCCACCCAGCTTGCCCATGCCGACCACGCCGAGCGTGAGCCGCTCGCCGTCCGGGCCGCGCGGCTCGCCATAGAGCGCCTCGAGATCGGCGGACAGCACGGCGAGCGCGCGCTGGATCGTCGCCTCGGCGAGATCGGTCATCGTGCCGGTGACCTCGGCGACGTCCGCGCGGCCCGACAGGTCGCGCTCCATGACGGCGCAGAACACCTCGGTGCGCAACTGGCGCAGCGCCTTTTTCAGTGCGTCTTCGGTGAGCGGCGCAGTGGGCGCGAGGCTGCCTGCGCCGGTCAGTTCGTCGAGCCGCGCGTCGATCTGCGCGCGGGTGACAGGCGCCGCCGCCAGCGCCGTCACGCGCGCCGCGAGTTCGGGTCGGGCCGCCACGGCGCGTGCCGCGTAGTGCGACCAGGCGGAACTCATCAAGGTGGAATCAGTCATCTAAGGTCTGGCTCGCTCGTTGCTTCATCGATTACGACGCAGGCAGCACGCAACAGCCTCGCGGGACGACTCCGGCGAAGTCGCCAGCCGGGCCTTCCGGATGACGCCGGCGTGTTGTCGTTTTGCGTCGCAAGGCTTGCTGGCCGGACGTTTCACCGGGCGCCCGTGGCCGTTGGCCTGTGTGTTACATTTCGTCGTCAGACCGCAAAACTACCATACGTCCACCCCGCCGCAGCATGTCCGAGCGAAACGAACCCGCCGACCCGCACGAGGCCGGACACGCCAGGCCCAGCAGCGGGAGCGACCATGTGGTGCTGCGCCATACGCTGCGAGTCGTTCTTGCGATCGCGCTGGTGCTGTACTTCATCGCGGTGGGCCTCTTCCTGGGTTTGCGTTACGCAGTCCTGCCGCGCGTCGATGCGTTCCGCCCGCACATCGAAGCCGCCGTCTCGTCGAAGCTGCACGCGCAACTGGATATCGGCCGGCTGGCGCCGCACTGGACCGGTTTCCAGCCCGGCATCGACATCACCAACCTCACGATCCGCGACCGCGACGGCCACACCGCGCTCACCATTCCGCACGCCACCGCGACGCTGTCGTGGCGCTCGCTCGTGCAGTTCGCGCCGGTGATGTCGAGCCTGATCGTCGACCAGCCCGACGTGCTGATCGCGCGCGGCACCGACGGCGTGATTTCGGTGGCGGGCGTGCCGCTGCCGAGCCGCCATACCGGCAACGACACGTTCACCACCTGGCTGCTTCGCCAGCAGGCGATCGTGCTGCGCGGCGGCACGCTACGCTGGCGCGACGCGCTTCACGACGCGCCCGAAATCAGGCTGCACGACATCCGCCTCGCGATCCTCAACGACGGCTTCGAGCATCGTTTCGCGCTGCAGGCGCCGGCCGAGGGCACCGTGCTGCACGGCCCGCTCGACTTTCGCGCGCACTTTCGCAACGCGCCGCTCTCGGCGGTCGGCAAGCCGGTCAACTGGAAGGGCGAGGCGTATCTGTCGACGGGCCCGGTCGATCTGCCGGCGCTCGCGCGCTATATGGATTTCCCGGTCGAGACCTACGCGGGCCGCATCGACAACGCCATCTGGATCGACTTCGCCGATGGCAAGATGACCTCCGCGGGCGGGCACCTGGCCGGCACCGACGTATCGATGCGCGTGCATCCGACGCAGCCGAAGCTCGACGTGCCCGTCGCCGATTTCACGTGGCACGTGGATCTGGCGAGCCGCGACTTCACGCTGCAACTGCGCGACCTGCACGCGGAACTCGGCCAGCCGCCGCTCGATGACGGCACGCCGGTCACGCGCTCGCTCACGTTCGCGACGCTGAACGCACGGTACCGGATGCCGAGCATCCAGCACGGCCAGCTGATCAGCGTCAACGGCGATCGCGTCGACCTCGGCATCCTCGCGGAATTCAGCCGGGCGCTGCCGTTGCCGCGCCGGCTGCTGAACAACCTCGTGCGCTTCAATCCACGCGGGCTGGTCGCGAATTACGTGATCGAAGTCGAGCGGGGCAAGCCCGACGCGGGCGAAGCCGCAGCCGAGCAGCGTTCGACGACGGCCGAGCCGATCGTGCGCTACCGCTTCAAGGGCGATCTGCAGGGCATCAGCGTGGCCGCGCAGGAACCGCCGCCCGGCCTCACGAAACTGAACCACCCGCGCGCGGGCATTCCGGGCGTCGAAAACCTGTGGGGCAGCGTGGACGCCGACGAGAACCACGGCTCCATCACGCTCGACACCGCGAAGGTCGCCGTCACGCTGCCAGGCGTATTCGACGATCCGCGCCTGCTCTTCGACCGGATGACCGGCCACGGCCAGTGGGAGATCAAGCCCGTCGCGCCGGGCGAGCAGCACAAGGCGTTCACGTTCAGCATGTCCGATTTCACGGTCGCGAACGCGGACGCCGCCGCGAAGCTCACCGCGAACTACACGAACCCCGGCCACGGGCGCGGCTCGCTCGATCTGAGCGCCGTGTTCGAGCGCGCCGCCGTGTCGCGCATTCCCCGCTATCTGCCCACCAGCATCAGCGAAAAGCTGCGCCTGTATCTCGGCCACGGTCTGGAGGCCGGCACGTCGCACGGCGCGACGATCGAGGTCCACGGCAATCTCGACAAATTCCCCTACTCGCGCGACCCGAGCGCCGGCATCTTTCGCATCGTCGCGCCGTTTCGCGGTGGCCGCTTCGACCCGTCGCCGTTTCCGCCGCGCACGCTGAAGGACGGCACGCCGAGCGTCTGGCCCGCGCTCGACGGCATCGACGGCAGGTTCGAACTGAAGGAAAACGTGCTGCGCTTCGACGTCGACCGCGCGCATTACAGGCGCGTCGCGCTCGGCAAGGTGTCGGGGAAGATCGGCGATCTCGGCAACAAGGCGTCGAGCTTCGTCATCGTGGGCGACGCGCGCGGCCCGCTCGCCGACATGCTCGACTACGTGAACCGCAGCGCGCTCGGCGGCATCTCGAAGCACGCCGGCGAAAAGCTGCGTGCCGAAGGCCCGGCGACGCTCGCGCTCAAGCTGACGCTGCCGCGCACGCCGATGCCGCACGTTGCCGTCGAAGGCGCGCTCGGGTTCCAGAACAACGCACTCGCGATGGAGAAAGTGCCGCCGCTCTCGCAGATCAACGGCAAGCTGCATTTCACGGAGCACACCGCGCGGACCGACCGGCTGTCCGCGCGCTTTCTCGGTGGCGAGCTCCGTGCGAACGGCGGATACCGGCGGGACGGCACCTACGCGTTCGACGTCGCCGGCCACGTCAGCGTCGACGCCGCGCGCGGGCTGAACCTGCGCGGCCCGGCCACGCAGGTGCTCGCGCACATGAGCGGCAGCGCGCCGTACCAGGTCAGCATTCACGGCGCGAAGGGCCGCCTGCCGGACGTCACCGCGAATTCCGATCTGACCGGCCTCGCGCTGGACCTCCCCGCGCCGTTCAACAAGCCGGTGGGCGAGCCGATGCCGCTGCGTTTCACGTTCCGGCCGCCCGCGGCCAGTTCGACGGCGGACGCTCCGGGTGCTCCGGGTGCGCCCGGGCTGTCGGGGAAGGCGGGCTCGTCCGCTCCGGTTGCGGGATCGACGGGAACCGCGGGAACCCCAGGAACAACAGGAACAACCGGCGCAACCACGACAACCGCCCCCAGCGACGCCGGCCTGCAACGCGCCGACCTCACCTTCGGCCCGATCACCGCGACTTATCTGCTGCGCCACGACCCGAACGCGCCGCTGACGGTCGTACGCGGCGCGATCGGCGTCAACAAGCCGGCCGACCTGCCGACCGAAGGCGTCACCGCCGCGGCCGACATCGAGCATTTCAACGCCGACGCGTGGCGCGCGCTCATCGCGCAGATGCGCAGCGGCAGCAAGGACGCCATGCAGCCCGGCGTGCCGAATGCGACGGCGCAGCAGTTCCTGCCGACCCGCTTCGCGGTTCACGTCGGCACGCTCACGCTCCTCAAGCGCCACTGGGACAACCTCGTGGTCGGCGCCTCGCGCGACGCCGGCAAGTGGCAGGCAAACGTCGGATCGAGCCAGGTGTCGGGCTACGTGTCGTGGCTGCCGGGCGCGACGAAGGGCTCGCCCGGCACGTTGCAGGCGCGCTTCGCGAAACTCGTGATTCCGTCGGCGAGCGAAAAGGATCTGTTCAGCCGCGCGATGTCGGTGCCGGCGCAGAACATGCCGTCGGTCGATCTGGTCGTGAACGAGCTGATCGTGCGCGAGCGCAACCTCGGCCGGCTGGAAGTCGACGCGCACAATTTCGACGAAGGCGGCGTGCCCGTCTGGCAACTGGACAAGCTCGACGTCAGCAACCCGGCCGCGACCCTGAGCGCGACCGCGAAGTGGCGCACCGACGAGACGATTGCCGGCGGCACCGGAGAAGCCGCGCCACGCCGCACGGCGGTCGATTTCAAGCTCGACATCAAGGACGCGGGCGCGCTGCTCGAACGCGCCGGCGTCGCGCACGCGATCAAGTACGGCACGGGCACGTTGTCGGGCCAGCTCGCGTGGATCGGCGGGCCGACCGCCATCGACTACCCGACGCTCGAAGGCACGCTCGCCCTCGACCTGCGCCACGGACAGATCCTGAAGGTCGATCCGGGCGTCGCCAAACTGCTCGGCGTGGTGAGCCTGCAAAGCCTCGCACGCGTCGCCACGCTCAACTTCCGCGACGTGATCGGCGAAGGCCTGCCGTTCGAGCGCGTGACGGGCGCGGCGAAGATCGACGACGGGGTCGGCCGCACGGACAACTTCGAGATGGTCACCGCGCCGGCGCGCGCCAACATGACGGGCACCATCGACCTCGCCCACGAAACCCAGGACCTGCGCGTCCACATCACGCCGACGGTCAGCGCGGGCGCCGGCGTGATCGCGGCGGCGATCATCAATCCGCTGTTCGGCCTTGGCGCGCTGATCGCGGATTTCGCGCTATCGCAGTCGATCAGCCACGCGTTCGCGATGGACTACGCGATCACCGGCCCATGGGCCAAACCGCATGTCGAGCGGGTCCATGACGATCGCGGTAAGATGACCGAACCGGTTCCGACCGCCGTCCACTGAACGCTGATCCGGCCCCTGCCCGTGCTGCTGCGCCGTGGCAGGCCAGGCAGACAGGTACCGGCGGTGGTGCCATGAATTGTCCCGGCGCGTGTCCCGCCCGCGAAGTGTGCGGAACCGGAACGCGCGCCGCCCAGCCGGGAGTCTTTCGAAACGCCCATGAGCGATCAACACGCCGCTTCACAACCCGCTGCACAGCCCGCTGCACAGCCCGCTTCTCTGCCATCTTCACAGCCCTTCCCTGCGTCGTTCCGGGTCGCCGCGCTCCAGATGGTGAGCACGCCGGAGCGCGACCGTAACCTCGCCGAAGCCGGCCGCCTCATCGCCGAAGCAGCCTCTGACGGCGCGCAGCTCGTGCTGCTGCCCGAATACTTCTGCTTCATGGGGTTCAAGGACACGGACAAGCTCGCCGTGCGCGAAGCCTGGGGCGACGGTCCGATCCAGCGCTTTCTCGCCGACGCGGCGCGCCGCCACAAGCTCTGGATCATCGGCGGCACGCTGCCGCTCGTCGCGCCGGAAGCCACCCGCGTGCTGAACACGACACTCGTCTTCGATCCTGAAGGCCGGGAAGCGGCACGCTACGACAAGATTCACCTCTTCAACTTCGAAAAAGGCGAGGAGTCGTTCGACGAGGCGCGCACGATCCGCCCCGGCGACTCAGTCCGCACCTTCGACGCGCCGTTCGGCCGGGTGGGCCTGTCCGTCTGCTACGATCTTCGTTTTCCGGAGCTGTATCGCCGGATGGGCGATTGCGCGATGATCGTCGTGCCGTCCGCGTTCACGTACACCACGGGCCGCGCGCACTGGGAAACGCTGCTGCGCGCACGCGCGGTCGAAAACCAGTGTTACGTGCTCGCCGCGGCCCAGGGCGGCAAACACGAAAACGGCCGCCGCACGTGGGGCCACAGCATGCTGGTCGACCCGTGGGGTGAGATCGTGGCCGTGCGGGACGAAGGCGCGGGCGTCGTGGCCGGCAATCTCGAACGCGCGCGCATCGATGAAGTTCGCCAGAGCCTGCCCGCCTGGCGGCATCGCGTGCTGACATGAGCCCTTAGCTAACATGAGCCGACAACCCCATCGCCGGACAGACTGACCTTGAAAGCGCCGCGCCGAAGATCCATCTGACACCTGACACCTGACACCTGAAATCGGCGCGCTCCGACCGAATCCTTTGCATTGAAAAGACCAGACCCCGCATGAATATCATCGAACCCGGCATCCGTAACCTCGCGACCGCCAAGGACGTGCTCCTCACGCCGTATGGCCTCGACGAAGGCATTCTCATCCGCACCCTCGGAGAGATCTTCACGCACCGCATCGATTACGCCGACCTGTATTTCCAGGCGACGCGCAGCGAAGCGTGGAGTCTCGAGGAAGGCATCGTCAAATCGGGCAGCTTCAGCATCGACCAGGGCGTCGGCGTGCGTGCCGTGTCGGGCGACCGCACGGCGTTCGCGTACTCGGACGATCTTTCGCCCGAGGCGATCCGTCAGGCGGCGCTCGCCACGCGGTCGATTGCAAAGGCCGGCGGCGGCAAGCAGAAGATCAAGGTAGCGTCGTCGCTGACCGGCATCGCCGGGCGCGACCTGTATCTGCCGTCCGATCCGCTGCACTCGCTCGACGCGACCGCCAAGGTCAAGCTGCTGGAGCGCATCGAACAGATGGCGCGCGGCCGCGATCCGCGCATCAAGCAGGTGATGGCGGGCCTCGCCGGCGAATACGACGTCGTGCTGGTCGCGCGCAGCGACGGCGCGCTCGCCGCGGACATCCGTCCGCTCGTGCGCGTGTCGGTCACCGTGATCGCCGAGCAGAACGGCCGGCGCGAGATCGGTAGCGGCGGCGGCGGCGGACGCTTCGACTACGGCTATTTCACCGACGAAATCCTCTCGGGCTACGTCGACAACGCGGTACACGCGGCGCTCGTGAACCTCGACGCGCGTCCCGCGCCGGCCGGCGCGATGACCGTCGTGCTCGGGCCGGGCTGGCCGGGCGTCCTGCTGCACGAAGCGATCGGCCACGGTCTGGAAGGCGACTTCAACCGCAAGGGTTCGTCGGCATTTGCCGGACAGATCGGCGAGCAGGTGGCGGCCAAAGGCGTCACGGTCGTCGACGACGGCACGCTGCCGAACCGCCGCGGCTCGCTCAACATCGACGACGAAGGCAATCCGACGCAGTGTACGACGCTGATCGAGGACGGCATCCTGAAGGGCTACATCCAGGACACGCTGAACGCGCGCCTGATGAAAATGCCGGTCACCGGCAACGCGCGCCGCGAGTCGTACGCCGCGCTGCCGATGCCGCGCATGACCAATACGTACATGCTGAACGGCGACAGGGATCCGCAGGAAATCATCGCATCCGTGAAGAACGGGCTGTATGCGGTGAACTTCGGCGGCGGCCAGGTGGACATCACGAACGGCAAGTTCGTGTTCTCGGCCTCCGAGGCGTACATGATCGAGAACGGCAAGATCAGCTATCCGGTCAAGGGCGCGACGCTGATCGGCAGCGGCCCGGAATCGCTCAAGTTCGTGAGCATGATCGGCAACGACATGAAGCTCGACACCGGCGTCGGCGTGTGCGGCAAGGAAGGCCAGAGCGTGCCGGTCGGCGTGGGCCAGCCGACGCTGCGCATCGATCGCATGACCGTCGGCGGCACGGTCTGATTAGCGGCGTCGCGCACGTTTCGTGCATTGATTACATGAAACGTGCGGGATATCCGCATTTTTAGCGTCCGATGCTTGTCACGCGCGCTTGAGCAGGTTATAAAGCCAGTCAACCTTTTTCGACGAGCAACATTTTTCGCCATGTCTTTCGCCAGGTTTTATTTTTACTTTTTCTGGTATCTCAGACCGCTGGCGGATCGAGAGGGGTGTTAGTACGCGAAACACCGAGAATTCCCGAAAAACCGCCAGCGAGTCTGGCGGTTTTTTTTCGCCCGTCCGCTTTTGCCCATTAGCCGTTGAACACCCTTGAGTTTCGTTTGCCGCGGTCTTGAGATCATTCCCGCGCGAACACGCTACGAACTGAATCCTGGAGAACAAGCATGCCCCCGCACAACACCGACGATGTCCGCATCCGGGAACTGAAAGAACTGACGCCGCCGGCGCACCTGATTCGCGAATTCGCGCTCGACGAAAACGTGTCGAACACGATCTATAACGCGCGCCAGTCGATGCATCGCATCCTGCACGGCATGGAAGACCGTCTGATCGTCGTGATCGGGCCGTGCTCGATTCACGACACGAAGGCCGCGCTCGAATACGCCGGCCGCCTGATCGAACAGCGCAAGCGCTTCGCGGGGGAACTCGAAATCGTGATGCGCGTGTACTTCGAAAAGCCGCGCACGACGGTCGGCTGGAAGGGTCTCATCAACGACCCCTACATGGACAACAGCTTCAAGATCAACGACGGCCTGCGCACCGCGCGCGAGCTGCTGCTGAAGATCAACGAACTCGGCCTGCCGGCCGGCACCGAATACCTCGACATGATCAGCCCGCAGTACATCGCCGACCTGATCTCGTGGGGCGCGATCGGCGCGCGCACGACCGAGTCGCAGGTTCACCGCGAACTGGCGTCGGGCCTGTCGTGCCCGGTTGGCTTCAAGAACGGCACGGACGGCAACGTGAAGATCGCCGTCGACGCCATCAAGGCCGCCTCGCAGCCGCACCATTTCCTGTCGGTGACGAAGGGCGGTCACTCGGCGATCGTGTCGACGGCGGGCAACGAGGACTGCCACATCATCCTGCGCGGCGGCAAAACGCCGAACTATGACGCGCAAAGCGTGAACATCGCCTGCGCCGACATCGGCAAGGCGGGTCTCGCGGCGCGCCTGATGATCGACGCGAGCCACGCGAACAGTTCGAAGAAGCACGAGAACCAGATTCCGGTGTGCGCGGACATCGGCCGCCAGATTGCTTCGGGCGACGAACGGATCGTCGGCGTCATGGTGGAATCGCATCTGGTGGCGGGCCGCCAGGATCTGCAGGAAGGGTGCGAGCTGACGTACGGCCAGAGCATCACCGACGCCTGCATCGGCTGGGACGAAAGCATCGCCGTCCTCGAAGGGCTGGCCGAATCGGTCAGGCAGCGACGCATCGCGCGCGGCAGCGGTAACTAGGCGCGTGTTTTATCCTCTAACCTCGCCAGATGTAGACATGCGGGCTCGCTAGCGCCCGCTTCTGGCGATCCATGCCGCCCGGTCGAAGCGACCCGGCGGCATTTCTTTTGTACGCGCCGCCCGGCGTGCATACATCGGATTTGTGACGCTTTCAGGCGTCCGTTCCTTTCATTTTTCTACTTCGCTCGCGCCGTTGCCCAGGATTCGTCCTATGCCGAAAAGCCTGTTGCGACGCAACAGAAATTGATCGAGTATCTGGAGTGCCGTCTCGTTGCGCCGGCTCTGCCGCGTACGGCTGCACCGCTGTCTCCTGTCTGGCTGATTCCTGTCCCGAGCGTCCCGCATTGCCTGCGCGGCGCGCGCCCGAACCCTCTTTTCGGAGATCTCATGAAAATCGAAGAAGTCCGCGAAACCGCATTCTCGATGCCGCTGACGAGCCCGGCTTACCCGATCGGACCGTACCGGTTCGTCAATCGCGAATTCATGATCATCACGTATCGCACGGATATCGAGAAGCTGCGCGCGCTCGTGCCGGAGCCACTCGAGGTCTATACGGATCTCGTGCATTACGAGTTCATCCGCATGCCGGATTCCACCGGCTTCGGCGATTACACGGAGAGCGGCCAGGTCATCCCGGTCAGGTTCAACGGCAACGCGGGCGTCTATACGCACGCGATGTATCTGGACGATCATCCGCCCATCGCCGGCGGGCGCGAGTTGTGGGGCTTTCCGAAAAAGCTGGCGTCACCGAAACTGGAAACGCATATCGACTCACTGGTCGGCACGCTGGATTTCGGCCCGGTGCGCATCGCAACGGCCACGATGGGCTACAAGCACACCACGCTCGACGCGGAAGCCGAACGCGTGAAAATGAGTGGCGACAACTACCTGCTGAAGATCATTCCGCATGTGGACGGCACGCCGCGCATCTGCGAGATCGTTCGCTATCGTCTGAAGGACGTCACCGTCAAAGGTGCGTGGGGTGGCCCGGCTTCGCTCGTGCTGTCTTCGCATGCACTCGCACCCGTGGGCGATCTGCCGGTGCTGGAAGTCGTCGAGGCGCGGCACATCATCGCCGATCTCACGCTGGCGCTCGGTGAAGTGGCATTCGATTATCTGTCGGCCGATCCGCAGAACCGCTAGAACGACGCGTGCCGGAACCCATCCCGCCGGGCCTGGCCCGCGTGCTTCACAACGAGGCTAGAAAATGACAACCCAGTCTGACCAGAATCCGTCCCCGTCGCTCAGTGAAAGCGTCTCGCAGCACTATGAAACCGTGGCGCTCGTCCTGCAGGGGGGCGGTGCGCTCGGCTCGTATCAGGCTGGCGTCTATGAGGGGCTCGCCGAGGTTGGCATCCATCCGGACTGGGTCGCGGGCATCTCGATCGGCGCGTTGAACACGGCGATTATCGCGGGCAATGCGCCGGAGAAACGCGTCGATGCGCTGAAGCAGTTCTGGGCCACGATCTGCCAGCCCGCTTCGCCGCTGACCTTCTGGCCGGCCGCGCTGGAAACGCAGCTCTTTGGCATTTCCGACTCGTTTCGCCAGGCGTTTTCGTCGTGGTATGCGACCCGCGCGCTGCTGGATGGCCAGAAGGGCTTTTTCACGCCGCGCTTCCCGCCGCCAGTCGGGCTGCGAACGCTCAATGTGGCCGAGGCCAGCTATTACGACACCCGCGCGCTCAAGGGTACGCTGGAGCGGTTCGCCGATTTCGACCGTATCAATCACGGCGGCATGCGCGTGTGCGTCGGCGCGGCGAACGTCGCCACGGGCAACCTCACGTTCTTCGACAACGCGCACCTCACGTTGCGGGCGGAACACTTCATGGCGTCCGGCGCGTTGCCGCCGGGTTTTCCAGCCGTTGAAATAGACGGCCAGTTTTACTGGGACGGCGGGCTTATTTCCAACACGCCGCTTTCGGAAGTGCTGGGGCAAACGCCGCGACGCGACACGCTCGCGTTCCAGGTCGACTTGTGGAGCTCGCAGGGCACGCTGCCGTCGAACATGGGACAGGTCGACGACCGCGCAAAGGATATCCAGTATTCCAGCCGGACGCGGGCCGTCACGAATAACCTGCGGCGCACACAACTGCTGCGCCGCACGCTTCGGGAGGTGCTGCGTCATGTGAGCCCGGAAGCGCTTGAAAACGACCCGTGGTGCAAGATCGCCGCACGCGTGTCCACGGACAAGCGCTACAACGTCGTGCAGTTGATCTACAAGGACAAGCCGTACGAAAACCAGTTCAAGGATTTCCAGTTCGGCTACAACACGATGCTGGATCACTGGGCGACGGGTCTTGCCGATATCCGCGAAACGCTCGCGCATCCGGAATGGCTCGATCTTCCGCAGAACGAGGCGGGTTTCGCATCACGCGACGTACACGCGCCGGGCAGCAGCGACCAGTTCGGGCCAAAGACAGGCGCGGAGCGCGAGGCCGGCGTCTAGCGATCGTGCTGCCACAGCACGTCCGTGCCGCCGTCGGCGCGATTCAGCACGCGCGCGAGCACGAACAGCAGATCCGACAGCCGGTTCACGTACTGACGCGGCGCGGCGTTGATGGTCTCGATCTGGCCGAGCGCGACGATCGAGCGTTCGGCGCGGCGGCACACCGTCCGGCACACGTGCGCGATGGCTGCGGCGCGCGAGCCGCCGGGCAGGATGAACTCCTTGAGCGGCGGCAGCGTTGCGTTGTATTGCGCGAGCCACGCGTCGAGTTGTGCGAGCTGCGCGTCGGCGATCATGGTATGGCCGGGGATGCAAAGTTCGCCGCCAAGATCGAACAGATCGTGCTGGATCGCGAAGAGCGCCTGCCGCACGTCGTCGGGCAACACTTCGCACAGCAGCACGCCGAGGTTCGAATTCAGCTCGTCGACGTCGCCGATCGCGGCGATCCGCGCGTCGTCCTTGCGCACGCGGCGGCCATCGCCCAAACCGGTGGTGCCGTCGTCGCCGGTTCGGGTGGCGATTTTGCTCAGGCGATTGCCCATGATGATTTCCTTTAATGGATGTCGATGCGGCGATGCATGGTCCATGCCCTGCCAATGCCACGGCCATCGCACCCCGGCGATCCCCTGGAAAGGGCTCATGTTGCGCGCGGCATCGGCAGAGCGGCCAGGCCATCGCGCCATTATAGGTTTGTCAGGCGCGACCCGCGCCAGGCGGGCGATCAGCGTAAAATGGACCGCAACAATCGAATCATTCGAACATCTGTCCGCTTTCAGGAGACACGCGTGAATCATCCTGTGCCACCGGCACCGCTGCGCCGTCCGTTCGCCGCTGAACTGCTGGTCGAACTGAAGGCCGCATTCGCCGATCGCGTTTCGACATCCGATGCCGTGCGCGCCCATCACGGCCGCGACGAATCCCCGTTCGATCCGCAATTGCCGGACGCCGTTGTCTACGCCCGCACGACCGAAGAAGTGCAGACCATCGTCAGGCTCTGCGCGCGGCACGACGTGCCCGTCATTCCGTATGGCAACGGGTCGTCGCTCGAGGGCCATCTGCTTGCGGTCCAGGGCGGCGTGTCGATCGACCTGTCGGAAATGAACCGCGTGCTGGCGATCAATGCGGAAGACCTCACCGTCACCGTCGAGCCCGGCATCTCGCGCAAGCAGTTAAACGATGCGCTGCGCGACACCGGCCTCTTCTTCCCGATCGACCCGGGCGCGGACGCGAGCATCGGCGGCATGTCGGCGACGCGCGCGTCGGGCACCAACGCCGTGCGCTACGGCACGATGCGCGAGAACGTACTCGGCCTGACCGTCGTGCTCGCCGACGGCCGTATCATCAAGACCGGCACGCGCGCGCGCAAGTCGTCCGCGGGCTATGACCTCACGCGTCTCTTCGTCGGCTCGGAAGGCACGCTCGGCGTCATCACCGAAATCACCGTGCGGCTCTATCCGCAACCTGAAGCGGTGTCGGCGGCGGTGTGTACGTTTCCGTCGATGGGCGACGCGGTGCGCGCCGTCATCGAAACGATCCAGATCGGCGTGCCGATCGCGCGCGTCGAGTTTGTCGATTCACTCGCGATCCGCTCGATCAACCGGCATTCGAACCTGACGCTGCGCGAGGCGCCCACGCTGTTCTTCGAGTTCCACGGCACCGAAGCCGGGGTGAAGGAACAGGCCGAACTCGTTCAGGACATCGCTTCGCAGAACCACGGCGAAGGCTTCGAATGGGCGACGCGGCCGGAAGACCGCAGCCGCCTCTGGAACGCGCGGCACAACGCCTATTTCGCGATGCTGCAACTGAAGCCGGGCTGCCGCGCCGTGACGACGGACGTGTGCGTGCCGATTTCACGCCTTGCGGAATGCGTCGTCGAGACCGAACAGGATCTGAAGGAATCGCCGCTCCCCTGCCCGATCGTCGGCCATGTGGGCGACGGCAATTTTCACGTCGCGATCCTGATCGATCCCAACAAGCCGGAAGAGCTCGTCGAAGCCGAACGGCTCAATCACCGGATTGTCGAGCGCGCGCTGCGCATGGACGGCACGTGTACCGGCGAGCATGGCGTCGGGCTGCACAAGATGGGGTTCCTGGTCGAGGAGCACGGCGAAGACACGGTCGACACGATGCGCGCGATCAAGCACGCGCTCGACCCGCGCAACCTGATGAACCCGGGCAAGATTTTTTCCTGGGCGGCATGACCCGACGGGCAAACCGGCATTCCACGACCGCGCGCCCGCAGAAGGAGGAGACATGAACGCACCCGGCGAACTTTCGCCTGAAGTTCTCGCCCGGCGCCAGCGCGAAGTCGTGCAGGCGCTGATGGCCGTGCTGCCGACCCACTGCCTGCTGTATCGCGAGGAAGATACCGTCGCCTACGACTGCGACGGCCTCGCCGCGTATCGCCGGCTGCCGCTCGCGGTTGTGTTGCCGGAAACGGAATCGCAAGTGCAGCGCATCGTGCAGATCTGCCATCGGCTCGACGTGCCGATCGTGCCGCGCGGCGCGGGCACCGGCCTGTCCGGCGGCGCGCTGCCGATCCGGCACGGCGTTGTCGTGTCGCTCGCGCGCTTTCGCAAGATCGTCGAAGTCGATTCCTACGCGCGCACCGCGACTGTCCAGCCGGGCGTGCGCAACCTCGCCATTTCGGAGGCCGCCGCGCCGTACGGCCTTTACTACGCGCCCGATCCTTCTTCGCAGATTGCCTGCACGATCGGCGGCAACGTGTCGGAAAATTCCGGCGGCGTGCATTGCCTGAAGTACGGCCTCACCGTACACAACGTGCTGCGCGTGCGGGCCATCACGATGGAAGGCGAGATCGTCGAGTTCGGCTCGCTCGGGCCCGACGCGCCCGGCCTCGATCTGCTCGCGGTGCTGATCGGCAGCGAGGGCATGTTCGCGATCGTCACCGAAGTCACCGTCAGGCTGATCCCGAAACCGCAAGCCGCGCAGGTCATCATGGCGAGCTTCGACGACGTCGTGAAAGGGGGCGACGCGGTCGCCGGCATCATCGCGGCGGGCATCATTCCGGCCGGCCTCGAAATGATGGACAAGCCGGCGACGCGAGCCGTCGAGGAATTCGTCAACGCCGGTTACGACCTCGACGCGGCCGCCATTCTGCTATGCGAATCGGATGGCACGCCGGAAGAAGTCTCCGAGGAAATCGTCCGCATGACGGCGGTGCTGCGTGAATGCGGCGCGACGCGCATCCAGATTTCGCGCACGGAAAGCGAGCGGCTCAAGTTCTGGTCGGGCCGCAAGAACGCGTTTCCGGCCGCCGGGCGCATCTCGCCCGACTACTACTGCATGGACGGCACGGTGCCGCGCCGCAGTATCGGGCCGCTGTTGTCGCGCATCAGCGAGATGGAGAAAAAATACGCGCTGCGCTGTATCAACGTGTTCCACGCGGGCGACGGCAACATGCATCCGCTGATCCTCTTCAACGGCAACGATCTCGACGAATGGCACCGGGCAGAAGCGTTTGGCTCGGACATTCTGGAATGCTGTGTCGAGCTGGGCGGCACGGTGACGGGCGAACACGGTGTGGGCATCGAGAAGATCAACTCGATGTGCGTGCAGTTTTCTCCCGAAGAGCGCGACGCGTTTCACGCGGTCAAGCGCGCCTTCGATCCGCCCGGCCTCCTGAATCCCGACAAGGGCATTCCAACGCGCGCCCGCTGCGCCGAATATGGCCGGATGCACGTGCGCGGCGGCTTGCTGCCGCATCCGGAGTTGCCGAGGTTCTAGCGCGGCCTGTACGGTCGTACACCGGCCGCTCCACCGGGTTGCTGCTGCGCGCCGTGCCGTGCGCGCAGCCCCGCGGCCCGGACGGGAGGCGCCTCAGGGCCGCCCCCGGGTTGCCAGCGCCGCCCTGCCCGGTACAATCGGGCGAAACACAACTATGCAGGACGCCATGGAAGAGGACGACATCGTCGCCGTTTGGTCCGAACGTATCCGTTCGGCCAGCGCCGAAGGACGCGCGGTGCGCATTCGCGGCGGCGGCACGAAAGACTGGTACGGCCAGAGCCTGGAAGGCGACATCCTCGACACGCGCGCGCATCGCGGCATCATCGCTTACGATCCGGCGGAACTCGTGATCACGGCGCGCGCCGGCACGCCGCTCCTCGAAATCGAAGCGGCGCTCGCGGAACACCGGCAGATGCTGGCGTTCGAACCCCCGCACTTCGGCCCGCAGGCCACGCTCGGCGGCTGTATCGCGGCCGGCATTGCCGGGCCGCGACGCCCTTCGGCCGGCGCGGCGCGCGACTTCGTGCTCGGCGCGGTCATCATGAACGGCCATGGGGAAACGCTGCATTTCGGCGGCCAGGTCGTGAAGAACGTCGCGGGCTATGACGTGTCGCGGCTCATGGCCGGCTCGCTCGGCACGCTCGGGCTGATACTCGAACTGTCGGTGAAGGTGCTGCCGCTTCCCGTCGCCGAGGCGACGCTCAAGTTCGACATGAACGGCACCGACGCCGTGCGCAAGCTCAACGAATGGGGCGGCCACCCGCTGCCCATCACCGCGAGCGCATGGCGCAACGGCACGCTTGCCATGCGCCTTGCCGGCGCCGAAGCCGCGGTCAAGTCGGCGCGCACGTCGCTCGGCGGCGAAGTGGTCGACGCGGTCGAAGCGGAGCGCTTCTGGGCGGGGCTGCGCGAACAGACCGATCCGTTCTTCTCCGCGATCGCGCCGGGCCACGCGTTGTGGCGCCTCGCGTTGCCGTCGATAACCGAGCCCCTGCAACTGCCGGGCGCGCAACTGATGGAATGGGGCGGCGCGCAGCGCTGGTGGATCACCGACGCCGACGCGCAGACCGTGCGCATCAGCGCGAAACAGGCCGGCGGCCACGCGACCATCTTCCGCACCGGACACGGCTTCGACCGCAGCGCAGGCGTGTTCACGCCGCTGCCCGCGCCGCTGATGAAAATCCATCGCGGCCTGAAGGCCGCATTCGACCCGGCCCGCATCTTCAATCGCGGCCGGCTCTACCCCGACTTCTGAGCGCGCGATGCAAACCAACCTCGCGGACTTCATTCGCAACACGCCCGACGGCGATGAAGCCGATTCCATCCTGCGCAAATGCGTGCATTGCGGCTTCTGCACGGCGACCTGCCCCACGTACCAGCTGCTCGGCGACGAACTCGACGGACCGCGCGGCCGCATCTACCTGATCAAGCAGATGGTGGAAGGCGCGCCCGTCACGCGCAGCACGCAGATGCACCTCGACCGGTGCCTCACCTGCCGCAACTGCGAGTCGACGTGCCCCTCGGGCGTGCAGTACGGACGCCTTGTCGAAATCGGCCGCAAAGTGGTCGAGGAGCATGTCACGCGGCCTCCCGGCCAGCGCCTGTTGCGCCGCATGCTGGCGAGCTTCCTGCCAAACAGCGCGCTCTTCACGCCTGCGATGCGGCTCGGCCAGCACGTGCGCCCGCTCCTGCCGAAAAAGCTGCGCGACAAGGTCCCCGCCCGGCAACCGCTGCTCGAATGGCCGACGGCCCATCACCCGCGCAAGATGCTGATGCTGGCCGGTTGCGTGCAGCCTTCGATGATGCCGAACGTCAACACCGCGACCGCGCGCGTGCTCGACGCGCTCGGCATCGAGACCGTCGTCGCGCCGGAGGCGGGCTGCTGCGGCGCGATCCGTTTGCACCTCGGCTATAACGACGAAGCACTCGACGACATCCGCGCCAACATCGACGCGTGGTGGCCGCACGTCGAAGCCGGCGTCGAAGCGATCGTGATGAACGCGTCCGGTTGCGGCGCGACGGTACGCGAATACGCGCACCTGTTGCGCGGCGACCCGGCGTATGCGGACAAGGCGCGGCGTATCGTCGAGCTCACCCGCGACATCTGCGAAATCCTGCCCGATTTCGAAGAGTCGCTCGTGGCGCTCGCGCATCGCCGCTCCGTGCATACGGTCGCGTTCCACCCGCCGTGTACGCTGCAGCACGGCCAGCAGGTGCGCGGGCGCGTCGAGCATCTGCTCACCGCGCTTGGCATCGAGGTGCGCCTGCCCGCCGACAGCCACCTGTGCTGCGGTTCGGCCGGCACGTATTCGCTCACGCAGCCGACGCTTTCCTACACGCTGCGCAACCAGAAGCTCGAACGGTTGCGCTCGCTGGAGCCGCAGCTGATTGTTTCGGCCAACGTGGGGTGTATCGCGCATCTGCAGAGCGGCACGTCGATTCCGGTCAGGCACTGGATCGAGCTGCTTGAGCATATGCTGGCGCCCTGACGTTTTCTACCTGGCCGTCCGGATGACTCGGCAGCGAGGGATGGCGTCCGTATAATTCATTCCGTCGCGTTGCTGTGTGCCCAACTGTCTCATGCCCGATCTCATTCATCACCTCGACGCGGTGCGTCAGCGCATCGCGCTTGCCGCTCGCGTCGCCGGTCGCGACCCGCGTTCGGTTGAACTGCTCGCGGTGTCGAAAACGTTTCCCGCTGAAGACGTGCGCGCGGCGCACGCCGCCGGGCAACGCGCATTCGGCGAAAACTACGTGCAGGAAGCCGTCACGAAAATCGAGGCGCTTGTCGACCTGCGCGCGAATCTCGAATGGCATTTCATCGGCCCGCTGCAATCGAACAAGTCGAAACCCGTCGCGGAGAATTTCGACTGGGTTCATTCGGTGGATCGCCTGAAGATTGCCGAGCGCCTGTCCGCGCAACGGCCGGACGGTCTGCCGCCGCTCAACGTCTGCCTGCAGGTGAACGCAAGCGGTGAGGCGTCGAAGAGCGGCGTTGCGCCCGGCGAAGCGCTGGAACTGGCCCGCGCCGTCGCCGCGCTGCCCCGGCTGAGGTTGCGTGGCCTGATGTCGATTCCCGAGCCCGCGGGCGACATGGACGCACAACGTGCGCCGCATCGTCTGCTGCACGCGCTCTTTGAACAGCTTCGCGCAGAAGGGCTCGCGCTCGATACGTTGTCCATGGGCATGTCGGGCGATCTCGAAGCGGCCGTCATCGAAGGCGCGACGATCGTGCGCATCGGCACGGCGATCTTCGGCGCGCGCGACTACCCGAACTGAACTGAACACTTCACGGAACATCATGAAAATTGCTTTCATTGGCGGCGGCAACATGGCCGCGGCGCTTATCGGCGGTCTCATCAAACGTGGCGTCGCGCCGGCCGACCTGTATGCGATCGATCCCAACGAAGAAGCGCGCGCGCGCAATGCGCAGCAATTCGGCGTGGGCACGGGCGCCGCGGCTGACGCCGCGCTCGCTTCGTTCGACGCCATCCTGCTCGCGGTCAAGCCACAGATCCTGAAGAGCGTCGCTGCGAGCCTCGCGCCGTTTCTGCGGGCGGAGCAGCTCGTCATCAGCATTGCCGCAGGCATTCGTGCCGACGACCTGTCGCACTGGCTGAACGGCCATGCGCGCGTCGTGCGCACCATGCCGAATACGCCGGCGCTGATCGGCATGGGCGCGACGGGCCTGTTCGCAACGCCGGGCGTCGACGAAGCGGGCCGCGCGCTCGCCACCCAGGTTCTCGGGGCGGTGAGCCATACCGTGTGGTTCGACGACGAAGCGAAGATCGACGCCGTGACCGCCATTTCAGGCAGCGGCCCGGCGTACGTGTTCTATTTCATCGAGGCGCTGGAAGAAGCCGCGCGCCAGCTCGGCATGGACGCGGCGCAGGGGCGCGCGCTTGCCGTCGCGACGTTCACGGGCGCGGCGCAACTGGCCGCGCAGTCCAGCGAGTCGCCTGCCGTTCTGCGTGAACGCGTGACGTCCAAAGGCGGCACGACGGCGGCGGCGCTTGCATCGTTCGATGCGTCGGGCGTGAAAGACGCGATCGTGCGCGGCGCGCTGGCCGCGGACGCGCGGGCCAAGGCAATGGGCGACGAATTCGGAAAACAGTGACGGGCGTGTCCACTTCGGGCGGCCGGTTGTGGTCAACCGGTTGTGGTCATCGCGTGACGCAGTGACCCTGCCCGCGGCGACCGCAATTAACCTCGCTGGCCGCCCATGGCATCTGTGGCCTCAAAACGCTCCAGCGGCGTAGTGCGCGGCGATCCCCGCGAACAGCATGCCGCCCAGCCAGTTGTTATGACGAAACGCCGCGAAGCACGGCATGCGCTCGCGGTTGCGGATGAGCGTGTAGTGATAGATCGCGCATCCGGCCGCCGCCGCCCAGCCGATCCAGTACAGCACGCCGAAGCCCAGCACGATGCCAATGCCGACGTAGATGCCAAGCGTCATCGCGTAGCAGAGCATGATCGCGAACACGTCGAAGCGGCCAAAGGTGAGCGCGGAGGTACGGATGCCGATCTTGATGTCGTCGTCGCGATCGACCATGGCGTATTCGGTGTCGTACGCGACCGACCAGAACACGTTGGCAAGCAGCATCACCCACGCGAGCGCCGGCACGTGGTTCTGGATGGCCGCGAAGGCCATCGGAATGCCAAAACCGAACGCGATGCCGAGGTAGGCCTGGGGAATCGCGAAGAACCGCTTCGTGAACGGGTACGAGCCCGCGACAAAAAGCGCCGCCACCGACAGTTCCTTCGTCAGCGTATTGAGCGGCAGGATCAGCAGAAACGCGATCAGCGACAGCCCGGCGGCGAGCGCCACGGCCTCCCACGCCTGGATCTTGCCCGACGTGATCGGCCGGTTCTCGGTGCGCTTCACGTAGCGGTCGAAATCGCGGTCGGCGTAATCGTTGATCGCGCAGCCAGCCGAGCGCATCAGGATCGTGCCGACCACGAAAATGACGAGCAGGGAAAACGACGGATGACCGTCCGACGCGATCCACAAGGCGTTGAGCGTCGGCCACAGCAACAGCAGACTGCCGATGGGCTTGTCCATGCGGACAAGGCGGAGATAGAGCGGAAGTCGGGCGAACATGGGAAGCCGGTTAGGAGCAATGCCGACATTCTAGAGCAGCACGGCAAACGTCGGCCCGCAACGCCGCATGCGTGCGCCGGGCGAGTGTTTTTGCATCACCGGAAAAATCAGCCAGAGCGCGGCTAAAAGCAAAAACGGCCTGCCGGGCGTTAACCTGGCAAGCCGTTCTGTCCGGCTTTGTCAGCCGTGCCGCGCGTCACAACCATGCGATCAAACGCAGCGCCAGATTCTCTTCGTCATCTTCAAGGTTCCTTTGTCGGCATTATCGCCGGCTCAGGCCCCGAGCGTTCCACATATCCGACTGTCCGAATTTGCGCGGCCACCTCTTCGTCGTGAAGAATCACCACTGCCTGGTCTTTCATGATGTCTGCGTCCCTTGCGCGGCCTGTATCAGTCCGTGCCTCGCCAGCATGCTTCGCAAGCGGGGCTGGGCCGCTCGCACCGGTAGCGAATCGGCGAGTTCGATCAGCGGCACTATCCGCCTCTTGACCTTTTCAACATGGTTTTGCGCGATATCCGCGATCCGGTGATCGAGATACGGGTTGAGAAACCGCTCACGCACGCTCTCGAGATAGCGCCCGGCGCGACTGCGCAAGTCGATTGCGGCGAATACTCCGAGGACTTCTTCCTGCCACACTGCTTCGATCCCGTCACGCAGGCGTGCGTCGTTCATCGCATCGAGGACCGTCTCCGAGGGGGCGCGGCGCTCGCTGAGCCACTGATCGGCGAGCCAGGTATGGCCCAGATTGAGGAAGAACAGTTTCAACCGCTCGTAACTGCGCAGATCATCCGTGAGCACGATATCTTCGTGCAGGCAGGGCAGCTCCATGCCGGTGCGCTGTTCGATGGCCCATAACGCATAGGGCTCTGCCACCGCGCCGACCGGATCGATCGGCTCGGACACAATCCGGTCGACCAGGGAGTTCACCCATACGCAGTCCTCCCGTAAATAATCGAGAAAAGCGCGAGGCAGCGCCCATCGTTGCGCGAGACCGAGTACGACATTCCGCAAGGTGTCGCCATTGTTCGAGACGAGTTCGCACGGAAAGATTGACACGCCGGCACAGGGCCTCTCGGACCATCGTGCATAAAGCAACGTCAGCAGTTTGGCGGGATAACTGCGCGGTGCCTGCGTAGTGTTCACCAGCAGGGCGGTCGAATCGCGCTCGTCGAGCCGATAGCCTATGTCACCCGTGTTCGATACGATGACGCGCACGTCTTCAATCGTCGCGCGACGGATCGCGGCCCAGTCTTGATCGGCAACCCAGGCCGTGCGCACGGCGTGGCATTCGATCATCTTGTCCACGACCGAACCGCCTTCCACGCCGCGAATTTTCACTGGGTAACTACCCGCTTGCGAGAGCGCGGCGACACGCGCACGGCTTGATGGATTACCGGTCGTCTGCACAACACTGATGCCGCCGATCGCATCTCCGCGCTCAAGCGCCTGAGACACAAACAGGGCGACATGAGCCAGGAGGAATCGGCTCGTCCCAAACTGAAGTACAGGTTCGCTCATCCTTCCCGTCCTGACTGGTCCGCCACCATCGATCAGCACTCCACTAGCGCCTTCACCACGGTCTGCCCTGGCTCGAGCAGACGCGCAAACGCGTCCGGTACGTCTGCAAGCTGCATGCGGTGCGTGTTGAGTGCCTGGTCTGGAATGCGTCCCGCGCGCATCGCCTCAAGCACGGTCTCGAAGTCAGCAAGCGTCGCGTTGCGGCTCGCGAGCAGGGTGGTTTCGCGCTTATGGAACTCGGGATCGGAAAACGTCACCTGACCCGGAACGATCGAGATGAGTGTGTATTTGCCCCCATGCGCGACGAAGCTGAAGCCGCGGTTCATCGCGTCGATGTTCCCTGTCGCATCGAAGACGGCGTCGAAGAACTCGCCGTCCGTTAACGATGCGAGCTGCTTTGCGTCGTCCACGCCGACCGCGACGGCGGCATCCACGCCGAGGTGCGACTGGCAGAATGCGAGGCGATCGGCACGCGTGTCGAGACAGGTCACGGCGGCACCGCGCAGCTTCGCGAAGATCATCGCGGCCATGCCGATCGGGCCCGCGCCGACCACCAGCACCCGCTGACCAGCCAACACATCCGTGCGTCGCACCGCATGTGCCCCGATGGCGAGGAATTCAAGCATCGCGGCCTGATCGAGCGTCACGCCTTCGGCCTTATGCACGAACTGGGCCGGCACGCTCAGGTACTCGGTGAGTGCGCCGTCGCAATGCACGCCCAGCACCTTGATGTTGACGCAACAGTTCGTTTTGCCCTGCCGGCACGCTACGCAGTGCCCGCAGGACAAATAGGGCATGACGTAGATGCTGTCGCCGGCGGAAAGTCCCGAGTCGCGCTCTGCTTCGACGACCACTGCGGAAAGTTCGTGGCCCATCACGCGCGGATACTCCAGATACGGCTGACTCCCGGTGAAAATGTGCAGGTCGGTGCCGCAAATTCCGACACGACTCACGCGCAGCAGCACTTCGCCGTTCCCGCGCGCGGGTACATCGCGCTGCTGTACGCGCAAGACGCCTGGGGATTCGCAAATGACACTAAGCATGGTGGTTTCCTTTTGATCAAGTTAAGTGCGACAGGTCATTACGCCGATGCGGTAGAAACGGCATGCATTACCACCGAACACGTCCGGAAGTGCCGCAGCGCCGAAAAGGCGCTCGCAGTCGTCTTCGCACGTCGAAAGCCACTCGCCGTAGCCGCCGTAGCGTGCTGCGACGCACAGCACGGAATAGTGCTGGTGAGCATCGATGCGCTGCATCACGCGCCTTCCTCCGGAACCGGCGCATTCGCAGCAATCAGCCCTTCGTTGCTGAGCGCGGCCCAAAAGCTTGCTGGCACGCGTTGCTCGAGCCACACGATGTTCTGCTGCAACTGGGCGATACTGCGTGCGCCCACCACGCAAGAGACGACGGCAGGATGAGCAAACGGAAACTGCAGCGCAGCCGCCGGGAGGGGAACCGCAAAACGCTCGCAAAGTTCGGACAGCCGCCGGACCTTCTCGACGACTTCGGCAGGCGCGTCCGCATAATTGAACCTGCCGTTGCCGGCGAGCACGCCGGAATTGAACACACCACCCACGACGATGGCAGTCCCCACACGCGCGCAGACATCAAGCAGCGGCTCCAGCGCGGTTTGTTCAAGCAGCGTGTAGCGTCCGGCGAGCAGGATGGCGTCGAGCGCCGCCTCATTCATCGCATCGGCTGCGACTTCCCACTCATTGACGCCAAGACCGATCGCGCGAACCTCGCCACTCGCGCGCAGTTCAGCCAACGCGCGGAATCCGCCACCCGCAACCAGCTGATCCCAGTAGTGGGTATGACGCTCGCCATGCGTCATCACGCCGATGTCGTGTACATAGAGGATATCGATCCGCGGGTTCCCAAGCCGCTGCTGGCTATCCTCATACGAGCGCATGATGCCGCCGTAGCTGTAATCGAAGACGGGCCGGAAAGCGAGCGGTTCGGCCCAGCCATCATCGCCAGGTCGCACGCTCGCATCGGGCCGCATCAGGCGACCTGCTTTCGAACTTAGCGTGAACGCGTCGCGCTCGCGCGTCGCGAGCGCGTGACCCACGCGCCGCTCGGAGAGCGTGTAGCCGTAGTACGGGGCCGTATCGAAATAGCGCAGGCCCACGGACCACGCCGCCTCGACGAGCGCGGTCGCGTCAGCGAATGACATAGGACGGTAGAGGCCGCCGAGCTGGGAGCAGCCGAGGCCGAGGGCCGTCAACTGTAGCCCGCTGCGAGGCAAGGCACGCATTTCATGAGCGTTCATAAACCAGGGAGCTATCGTGAACAGGTATATCGTCGGACGCGGCGAAGGACCGGACCTGCAGCAACGCGACCTGGCGTCGATGCAGGTCCCCGGTCTCGTCAATAGAGGACGTTCTTTGCGTCCTGGGAGTCGAGGTTCTGCTTCTCGACCAGGACGACGCCCGTATCGACCTGCTTCGCGACGGGTTTGTGTTCGATGACGTTCACTACGGTCTGAATGCCCTTGTATCCCATCTGATAGGATCCCTGAACGGCGATCGCCTGAATCGTGCCATCGCGTACGAAGTCCTGCAGGTCCTGGTTGCCGTCGAAGCCGATGGCAACCAGTTTGCCGGCCTTCCCGGACTGTTTGAGCGCGCGGCCCATCCCGATTGCAGTGGGTTCATTGGCGCCGAAAATACCATTCAGATCGGGATTCGCCGAAAGCACGTCGGTCGTCTGATTCAACGCGTTAGCCATCTGCGACTGCGAGTAGTACGGCCCGACAATTTTCAGCTTCGAGTGAGCAGCGATGTACTTGCGGAAGCCCCCGACGCGCCCGATTTCCGATCCGGCTCCAGGCACGTAAGACATAATGGCGATCTTGCCCGTCTGACCGACGCGATCGATCAGCGCCTTCGCGCACAGTTCTCCGGCCTTCTCGTTGTCGGTGGACAGGAACGACTGGTAATACTGCTTGCCCGCATCCGAAAGTGCCGAGTCGATCAGCACGACTGGAATGTGCGCCTCCCATGCCTTCTTGAGGGCCGGCACAAGTGCATCAGGATCGGACGGTGCGAGCACGATGCCCGCGACGTGCCGGTTGACTGCATTCTCGACCATATTGACTTCGTCGGCGACGGCCGTTTCAGCAGTCGGTCCCTGGAAGGTCATCGTATAGCCCTTCGCGCCGCCGAGCGCGGCATTCGCGCCTTTCTGCACGTTTTGCCAGTAATTCGAATTGACCGTCTTGACAATCACTGCGATCTCGCCGCCTGCCGCATAAGCAGCCGTCGTGAACATCGTGCACAGCAATGCCGCTACTGCCCGTAAAGGAAACTTCTTCATGTCTCGCTCCTATGTCGCGTGGTTGAACTTCTTG
Source organism: Paraburkholderia sartisoli (assembly GCF_900107685.1). Lineage (GTDB taxonomy): Bacteria > Pseudomonadota > Gammaproteobacteria > Burkholderiales > Burkholderiaceae > Paraburkholderia > Paraburkholderia sartisoli. The sequence goes on from NZ_FNRQ01000002.1 coordinate 793,787, forward strand.
TGGTCACAGCTTCCGGCTTCGCAACTGGTCGATCCAGACGGTGCCCAGAATCACAACGCCGATAATGATCTGCTGAATGAAACTGGATACCCCATTCATGTTCAGACCGTTGCGAAGAACTCCGATCACGAACGCGCCGATCACGGTGCCAGAGATCGCGCCCACGCCACCCATCAGGGACGTGCCTCCGATCACCGCGCTCGCGATCGCGTCGAGCTCGTACATGACGCCTTCGTTGGGCTGGCCGGTCACGAGCCGGGACATCAGCACGCATCCGGTCACACCGGCCAGCACTCCTGAGAAAACGTAAGTGAAGAGCGTGACGCCTCGAACGTTGACGCCGGAGAGCCGGGCTGCCTCCGCATTCGAGCCGACGGCGTAGATGTGACGGCCGAGCGAAGTCTTCGAGAGCAGCACTGAACCCACGACGAACAGCACGATCATGATGACGACGGGGTATGGAATACCGGGAAAGGTCGTGTCCGGAAAGCCGTCAGCACCGATATGGGAGAGGCGGAACAACGCGCCGTTGCCGAGCGCGCCAAACGCATCGCCAAGATCGGAGACGGGGCGCGCCCCAGTGATCTCCAGTGCAAGACCGCGTGCGACCAGCATCATGCCGAGCGTCGCGATGAATGGCGGCAAGCCCATGCGCGTCACGCAAATACCGTTGACGAGCCCGCACAGGCCACCCACCGTGATCCCGCCGAGCATGGCAACGGGCACCGGCACGCCGGCTTTCACGAGCAGCGCCGCCGACACCCCCGCGAGCGCGAGCACCGAGCCCACGGAAAGGTCGATGCCGCCCGTGATGATCACGCAGGTGGCGGCGACGCCAAGATACGCGATGGATGTCACTTGCAAGCTGACGGTCATCATGTTGCCGACCGAGAAGAAAGCCGCGCTCGAAATCGAGAACGCGATCACAAGTGCTACCAGGCTGCCCAAGGCCGCAAACTTCTGGATGAGGTCGCGACGCCGCTGTCGTGCCGTCCGGTCGACGGACTGGGTCCGGTCCGATGTCATTTCAAGCATGTGTATGCCCCGAAGCAAAGTGCATGATTTCCTCCTGACTGGTCTGTTTCGTTTCGAGAACCGCCGTCATATGGCCCTCGTGAAATACGGCAATTCGATCCGTCATCCCAAGCAGCTCCGGCAACTCCGAACTGATCAGCACGACACCGACGCCATCTGCCGCGAGCCTGTCCATCAGCCCGTAAATGGCAAACTTCGCTCCCACGTCGATACCGCGCGTGGGCTCATCGAAGAACAGGATCTTCGATCCGCGGTAGAGCCACTTGCCGATCACGACCTTTTGCTGGTTGCCGCCGGACAGGTTGCGTACGATCTGGTCGACAGATGGTGTGCGGATAGCCAGTTCCTGCACGTAGCGCCGCGCGACCGCGGCCTCTTCTCTAAAACGCAGGAAGCCGGCGCGCGACGAAATGGCCCGCACGTTCGCAAGCGTGATGTTCACGGCGACAGGCATCGGAAGCGCGAGACCTTCCAGCTTGCGGTCTTCCGACAGGTAGGCGATGCCGTGGCGAATGGCTTCACGCGGCGAACGTATCGTCACGGGCTGACCGTGAAGCGCAATCGTGCCGCCGTCGAGTCGGTCGGCACCGAAGATCGCGCGAGCGACTTCGGTACGGCCTGCGCCCATGAGGCCGGCGAAGCCGAGAATCTCGCCCTTGCGAAGCTCGAATGAAACCGGACCGAAGACACCTGCCCGGCTCAGGTCGCGCACGCTCAGCAGCACGGTGTCGGTGGGCCGCGACTGCCGCGGCGGGTACGCGTCTTCAAGAGAACGTCCCACCATGCGGGCGACGATGTCGTTCACGCTCAGCGCGGAAAAGTCGTCGGTAGAGATATGACGGCCATCGCGCAGTACTGTCACGCGGTCGACGATTTGCGCCATTTCGTCGAGACGGTGCGAGATGTAAAGGATCGCTACGCCTGCCGCTCGCAACTCCTTGATGATCCGGAAGAGCTGAACCGTTTCCGATTCGGTGAGCGACGACGTCGGCTCATCCATGATCAGCACATGGGCGTCGAGCGACAGCGCCTTCGCGATTTCCACCATCTGTTGCTGCGCGATGGACAGCGCGCCAACCCGTGTTGTCGGGGCCACGTTTAGACCCACGCGGGCGAGACAGCGCGCCGCATTGGCATTGAGCTTGCGGAAGTCGACAAACGGCCCGCGTTTGGGCTCGCGTGCGAGGTACAGGTTTTCCGCCACTGTCAGGTGCGGTACGAGGTTGAGCTCCTGATGAATAATCGCGATGCCGGCCGCCTGTGCCTCGGTCGTCGATTGAAACCGCACCGGCTCGCCGCGATAGCGAATGATGCCTTCGTCGGGTTGGTACTGGCCGCTGATGATCTTCATGAGCGTGGATTTACCCGCCCCGTTCTCTCCGCAGACGGCGTGGACCTCTGCGCGCCGAAGATCGAGGCGGATGCCGTCGAGCGCGACGACACCCGGGAAGCGCTTGCCGATACCCTCCAGGCGCAGGATCTCCCGCTCGGGGCGCTTTTCGGGCGCGGCGGCAAGGCGGGTTGGATCGTGAAGCATTGTCATTGCGTCTCCTGTCGAACGGCCGACCTGGCGCTGCGTACTGGTCAGTCCAATTTTGACGAATTAAACAATACTTGATTGTATTGGTCAAGCCAAATGACATTATTACAATTGGTCTTACCTATATCGTAAACCCGAAACCAAGGTCGAATCGCCCGCCACACGTCTACTTCTCCGATTATGTTAGACTTGTGGAGGAGCATTCATTGCCGCTCATGCATTGCTAACCATCTGCAATATGAAACCGACAGAACCAAAGCGGCTTTACCAATCCGTCGCCGACCAGATACTGCTGCTGATTCGTCAAAGCGAAATTCAGGCAGGAGAACGGCTGCCGCCCGAGCGGGAGCTTGCGTTGAAGCTCGGCGTGTCGCGTCCATCGCTGCGCGAAGCGCTCATCGCGCTGGAAATTGGCGGCCAGGTCGAGATCAGGATGGGGTCGGGCGTCTATGTGCGCGATGGAAGTGCGGACAACATTGGTGTGATGGGCGCGCTTGGTGATAGTCCGTCGGAACTGATGCAGGCGCGCGCTGCGATCGAAGGCAGCGTCGTCGTGCTGGCCGCGGCGCGCATGACGGCGGCCACGCTGGATCGTCTGCGCCGCACGATCGACCGGATGCGCAGACTGGCGGCAGCGGGTAAAACGCCCGTCGAGGCAGACCGGCAATTCCACATGCTGATCGCGGAAGCCGCGGGCAACTCGGTGCTCAGCCGCTTTGTGGGCGAACTGTTCGACAGTCGCCATGATCCGATCGCGGCCGCGATGCGGGGCCACACAGAAAGCGCTCACACCTGGACCGCGGCGGCGCAGGAACACGAGGACGTACTGAGGGCCCTGCAGGCCAGCGACCCCATTGCCGCGCAAACAGCAATGCGCGCGCACCTCAGGGCTTCCGAAGAGCGATGGATTAGCGGCGCGTTGAAGCAGGACACGAATTGAAGAGCACTTGCAGGCGGCATGCTGCGCCGGCACTGTCAAGTTGACGCGCATCGACTGCGTGTCTGTCTAAAAAATAGTTATCCTTATCAGATAACTCGCCCAGCTGCGGCTGAGGCAGTCCAGCCATGCCATGCGGCGAGACGTTCCTCCACAATGACGCGGTGACATTCCGCGTTCATCCGATGTCTGGGTAGTGCGAAGTGCTGCCGGATAACTACGCAGTTGATCCGCAATGATCTTCCGCGGTACCGGGTTTGATCGCAGCATTCGTCGAAATTAGCGCTTGGCCGCAGCCTTGGCGCACTTGGCGAATCCAGCACCGAACTTGTCACACCAGCAACGGATCGTTTCGTACGTGATCACGACCGGGCGCCTGCGCCGCGGCGTATTCACCAACGTGCCCGAGTTGATCAAGGCAATCGACGAATACATCGCTCACCACAATACCAACCCCAAGGCGTTCATCTGGACCAGGACCGCTCGCGACATCCTGCAGAAGATCATTCGCGCAAATAGCCGCTGAAGTTCCAGACAGAATGGAACACTACGCTAGAGCAGCACGGCAAACGTCGGCCCGCAACGCCGCATGCGTGCGCCGGGCGAGTGTTTTTGCATCACCGGAAAAATCAGCCAGAGCGCGGCTAAAAGCAAAAACGGCCTGCCGGGCGTTAACCTGGCAAGCCGTTCTGTCTGGCTTTGTCAGCCGCGCCTCGCATCACAACCATGCGATCAAACGCAGCGCCAGATCACCGCTGCACGATCAGGCCAGCATCGAACGCAGCATCCACGCGGTCTTTTCGTGCGTCTGCATGCGTTGCGTCAAGAGATCGGCGGTCGGTTCGTCGTTGGCTGCTTCCGTCGACGGGAAGATTCCGCGCGCCGTGCGCACGACTGCTTCCTGGCCTTCGACGAGCTGGCGAATCATCTCTTCGGCGGCCGGCACACCGTCGGCTTCCGGAATCGACGAAAGCTTCGCGAATTCCTTGTAGCTGCCCGGCGCATGCACGCCCAGTGCGCGGATACGTTCGGCGATCAGATCGACGGCCGTCGCGAGTTCGGTGTATTGCGTCTCGAACATCAGATGCAGCGTGTTGAACATCGGACCCGTCACGTTCCAGTGGAAGTTGTGGGTCTTCAGGTACAGCGTGTAGGTATCGGCAAGCAGACGCGACAGCCCCTCCGCGATCTTCTTGCGATCCTTGTCGGTGATACCGATATTGACGTGCTGAACAACCTGTTTCCTGGCCATGATGACTCCTTTTAAGAGTGATACGAACCGGTCGGCACGCTCGGGATTGCATGCTCGATCCCGAACGCTGAGTGCCCGACAGTGTAGCCTGGACAGTCCCACATGCGCGCACTGGCTGACCGTCGCCCCCGCGCCGGTCAGCCGCCGAAAACGTGCTGCAGCGCCTGTGCGGCGATCACCGCGAGACCGCTCGTGACGATCGCGAGCCCCACCATTTTTCTCGCCACCGTCGCGCCGTGCGCGTGCGCCTGCGCGACATAACGTGCGCCGCCCGTTGAGCGGACGCCGTTCGTACGGTTCATTGCATGCTGCACTGTCCGGTTCATGATCCTTCTCCTTCGATTCAAACCCGGCGGCGCGCCGATGCGCACCGCCATGCCGCCTGACTTCAGTTAACACTTTGCATCCTGCTCCGCGAGCTTCGCGATCGCCGCGACGACGCCTTCGGCATACGCCGGATCGATGCGACGAAAATACCCGATCTGACGCGCCACGATCTCGTCCGGCACGCCGCTGATGTGCCGCGCGATGTTGCCGAACAGGCGCTCGCGTTGTGCCGCATCGAAAATCCGGAACAGCGCGGCCGGCTGGCTGTAGTAGTCGTCGTCTTCCCGATGGTCGTAGCGATCGACGTTACCGGCGACGAGCGCCGGCTCCGCCGCGTTGCGATCCTGCGCGAACTCACCGAAGCGGTTCGGCTCGTAGTTCACCGTGCCGCCCAGGTTGCTGTCGGTGCGCATGCCGCCGTCCCGATGGAACGCATGCGGCGACGCGACGCGCGACGCATTCACCGGAATCTGGTGATGGTTCACGCCCAGCCGGTAACGCTGCGTGTCGCCGTACGAAAAGAGGCGTCCCTGCAACAGGCGGTCCGGCGAAAACCCGATACCCGGCACGACGTTCGCCGGCGAAAACGCGGCCTGCTCGACATCCACGAAGTAGTTGCCGGCATTCCGGTTCAATTCAAGGGTGCCGACGTCGATCAACGGATAGTCCTTGTACGGCCACACTTTCGTGATGTCGAACGGGTTGTAGCGATACGTCGCGGCATCCGCTTCCGGCATCACCTGAATGCAGAATCGCCACTTCGGAAAATTCCCGCTGTCGATGTTCTCGACCAGGTCGCGCTGCGCGCTTTCGCGGTCGGCGGCGATCACCTGCGCGGCTTCGGCGTCGATGTAGTTTTCGATGCCCTGCATCGACCTGAAGTGGAACTTCACCCAGAAGCGCTCGTTGTTCGCGTTGATGAACGAGTACGTGTGCGAGCCGAAGCCGTGCATCGTCCGGTAGCTCCGCGGAATGCCACGGTCGCTCATCACGATCGTCACCTGATGCAGCGACTCCGGATGCCGCGACCAGAAGTCCCACGCCGCGACGTTGCTGCGCGTGTTCGTGTACGGGTCGCGCTTTTGCGTATGGATGAAGTCCGGAAACTTCAACGGATCGCGAATGAAGAACACCGGCGTGTTGTTGCCGACCACATCCCAGTTGCCCTCTTCCGTGTAGAACTTGATGGCGAAACCGCGCACATCGCGCTCGGCGTCGGCGGCGCCGCGCTCACCGGCGACGGTCGAAAAGCGCATGAAGAGCGGCGTTTCCTTGCCGACCTGCGCGAACACCTTCGCTTTCGTGAAGCGCGAGATGTCGTGCGTGATCTTCAGCGAGCCGAACGCGCCGGACCCTTTTGCATGGACGCGCCGCTCGGGAATCACCTCGCGGTCGAAGTGCGCCAGCTTCTCGATCAGCCAGACGTCCTGCAGCGCGACCGGGCCGCGCGGGCCGGCGGTCATCGAATTCTGGTTGTCGGCGACGGGCGCGCCGGCGGCGGTGGTGAGTTTGCGTTCAGACATCCTTCTACTCCTGGCTTTTATCCGAAATTGAGCGGTATGGCGGTAGCGGCGAACTTCAGGCCGAAATCGCGCGATCGACGAGAAGCGCGAACGCCACGGTGCGCAGCGATGCGGCGAGGGTCTGTACCGGGAGCGTCGTGGCTTGCCGGGCAAGCGGGGATTGGGCTTGATTCATCGGTTCCTCCGGGTGTGTCGGATCGGGCGATCCATGGAGGAAACTATAACTATGGCTATCGAATTATAGAATTTGATTAAATATATCTATTTGATAGCGGAAGCCCTGAATCTGGATGGGCTTCTTCTGGCCGCGCGGCGCGATGCCGGCGGCCAGTGCAACGGATGCGATGCGAATGCGAAACGGATGCGATGCGGCCGCGCGCGTTAGCTGACCGCTGCGGGCTGGTCGAGCTTGCTCACGCCGGACAGGTCGCAGGCGCTGATGGCATCGCAGATGGCGTCGATGGCGGGCATCCGCGTGAAGCTCTTGCGCCACGCCAGCACGACGCGACGGTCGGGCACCGGATCGTCGAAATGCACGTAGCTGAGGAGCCCCGAGTCGACGCCGCCCGCATGCGGCTTCACCTCGGTCACCGACATGCGCGGCAGCACGGTGATGCCGACGCCGCTCGCGACCATATGGCGGATCGTCTCGAGCGAAGAACCCTCGAACGTTTTCTGGATGCCGTCGGCGTTTTGCGAAAAGCGCATCAGCTCCGGACACACGCCCAGCACGTGATCGCGGAAGCAATGCCCGCTGCCGAGCAGCAGCATGGTTTCCTGCTTCAGGTCGCTCGGGTCGATTTTCGGGCGCGTCTCCCATGCGTGGCCCGACGGCAGCGCGACGACGAACGGCTCGTCGTACAGAGGACGCAGCATCAGGCCAGTTTCCGGGAACGGCAGCGCCATGATGGCGACGTCGATTTCGCCCTGCTTGAGCAGCTCGATCAGCTTGAGCGTGTAGTTTTCCTGCAGCATCAGCGGCATCTGCGGGACGCGCTGGATCATCTGCTTGACGAGCGTGGGCAGCAGATACGGCCCGATCGTGTAGATCACGCCCAGACGCAGTGGCCCGACGAGCGGATCCTTGCCCTGCTTGGCGATTTCCTTGATGGCGAGCGTCTGTTCCAGCACGCGCTGCGCCTGCGAGACGATCTGCTCGCCCACCGGCGTCACGCTGACTTCGCTCGTGCCGCGCTCGAAAATCTGCACGTTCAGTTCGTCTTCGAGCTTCTTGATCGCCACCGACAGCGTCGGCTGGCTGACGAAACACGCTTCGGCCGCCCGGCCGAAGTGCCGTTCGCGGGCAACCGCGACGATGTATTTCAATTCAGTGAGCGTCATTGGGGACCAATCAGAGCGATGGATTCGATAGGTTTCTGTTATACACCTATGGGGCCAATTCGCCAACCCGGATTGACTTTGATACGGGGCAAAACCGCTGACGCCCCGCCAGGCCCGGGTTACGGGGGCGCGGCGGGCGCCAGAAACATCAGGCCTTCAGATAGTGCTCGCGCGCGCCGAGCCAGCGGGCAAGGTGCTGGGTGACGACATCCGGGTACTCGTCGAGCAGACGCGCGGCCGCTTCGCGCGCCGGCTCGATCAGCCAGCCGTCCTGTTCGAGATCGGCAAACCGCAGCATGGCCGCGCCCGACTGCCGCGCGCCCAGAAACTCGCCGGGCCCACGGATTTCGAGGTCGCGCCGCGCGATTTCGAAGCCATCGGTCGTTTCGCGCATGGTCTGCAACCGTGCGCGGGCGGTTTGCGACAGCGGCCCGGTATAGAGCAGCACGCACACCGACGCCGCGCTGCCGCGCCCCACCCGCCCGCGCAGCTGGTGCAGCTGCGCGAGACCGAAGCGCTCGGCGTGCTCGATCACCATCAGCGATGCGTTCGGCACGTCGACGCCCACTTCGATCACCGTCGTCGCGACCAGCAGTTGCACTTCGTTGCGCGTGAAGGCGTCCATCACCGCGGCTTTCTCCGCGGGCGCGAGGCGTCCATGCACGAGGCCGACGTTCAGTTCCGGCAACGCCGCGATCAGCGTTTCGTACGTTTCAACCGCGGTTTGCAGCTGGAGCGTCTCGCTTTCCTCGATCAGCGGACAAACCCAGTAGACCTGGCGCCCGGTCAGCGCCGCCTCGCGCACGCGGCCGGTCACTTCCTCGCGGCGCGCGTCGGACACGAGTTTGGTCAGGATCGGCGTGCGGCCGGGCGGGAGTTCGTCGATGGTGGAAACGTCGAGGTCCGCGTAGTAAGTCATCGCGAGCGTGCGCGGAATCGGCGTTGCCGACATCATCAGTTGATGCGGCTGGAAGTCGCGCGCGCCGTCGCCGGCGTTCCGCCCCGGAGGAAGTCCGCCTGGGGGACGCGCCTTCGCGCGCAGCGCGAGCCGCTGTTCGACGCCGAAGCGGTGCTGTTCGTCGACGATCACGAGGCCAAGGCGCGCGAATTCGACGGTGTCCTGGATGATCGCGTGCGTGCCGATCACGAGCTGCGCGGTGCCGAGCGCGGCGGCTTCGAGCGCGGCGCGCTTGTCTTTCGCCTTCAGGCTGCCGGCGAGCCACGCGACGCTCACGCCCAGCGGTTCGAGCCAGCCGCGCAGCTTGCGCGCGTGCTGTTCGGCGAGGATTTCGGTCGGCGCCATCAACGCGGCCTGATAGCCCGCGTCGATCGCCTGCGCGGCGGCGAGCGCCGCGACGACCGTCTTGCCGCTGCCGACGTCGCCCTGCAGCAGACGCTGCATCGGGTGCGGCTGCGTCAGATCCTGCGCGATCTCCGCCGTGACGCGCTGCTGCGCGCCCGTCAACGCGAACGGCAACGCGTCGAGCAGGCGGGTGACGAGCGACGCCCGATCCGCCGGCCCGCGACGCGCCATCGCCGGCGCCGCGCGCGTGCGCCGCTCTTCGTGCGCGCGCTTGAGCGACATCTGCTGCGCGAGCAGTTCCTCGAACTTGATGCGCGCCCATGCCGGATGCGTGCCGTCGATCAGCGCGTGCTCGTCGGAATCCGCGTTCGGATGATGCAGCATGCGTACCGCGTCGATCAACGACGGCACACCCAGCGGCTGAAGGTACGCCTGCGCGACCGACGCGGGCAGCAGTTCCGGCAGCGCGGTGCGCGACAGCGCGTTGTCGATCGACTTGCGCAGATAGGCCTGCGTCACGCCGGCGGTACTCGGATAGACCGGCGTGAGCGCCTGCGGCAGCGGCGTTTCTTCCTCGACGACCTTCACCGCCGGATGCACCATCTCCATGCCGAAGAAGCCGCCGCGCACGTCGCCGCGCACGCGCAGCCGCTGGCCGATCGCCATCTGCCGGACCTGCGAGCCGTAGAAGTTGAGAAAGCGCAGCACGAGTTCGTCGCCGGCATCGTCGCGCAGCTTGACCAGCAACTGGCGACGCGGACGGTAGGCGATCTCGTTGTCGAACACGACGCCTTCGGTCTGCGCGAGGTCGCCTGGCAGCAGTTCGCCCACGGGCGTGAGCGACGTTTCGTCCTCATAGCGCATCGGCAGATGCAGCACGAGATCGATGTCGCGCGTGAGGCCAAGTTTGGCGAGTTTGTCGGCGGTTCGGGGGAGCGCCGCAGCGGGTTTTTTCGCGCTCGCCTGATCGTCCGCCTGCGCGGGCGTTGCCGCGGCAGCCGCCGCCTTGCCGCGCGCGGCGCGGCGTTTCGGCGCGGCGCTCACTTCTTCGGTATCGGCAGGCATACGGCGTTCGGGCAAGGGCATGTGTCGCTTCGCAAGTACAATATCGGCTTTCCAGTGTGGCGCAGCGCGGCTGCGCTCCGTCTGCCGGCAGATCCGGCGGATCGCTCACGCGGGCTGGCGCTGCAATGTTTCGCAATCATAGCCGCTCGCCGCCCGGCACCGGTTCAATTCAGCATCGATTCACATCCAGTCCTTCCGCATGTTCACGCTTTCCGATTTCGATTTTGTCCTGCCGCCCGAGCTGATCGCGCAGACCGCGTTGCCCGAGCGCAGCGCGAGCCGTCTGCTCGAAGTGGACGGCTCGAGCGCGCCCGCCCGCTTCAACGACCGCGGCTTCGCCGAGCTGCCCGCGTGCATCGCGCCCGGCGATCTGCTGGTCTTCAACGATACCAAAGTCCTGAAAGCACGCTTCCTCGGCCAGAAGGCCAGTGGCGGCAAGATCGAAGTGCTGGTCGAACGGCTGACTGGCGAGACGACCGCGCTCGCGCAGATCCGCGCGAGCAAAAGCCCGGCGCCCGGCACGACGCTGCGTCTCGCGGATGCGTTCGACGTCACGGTCGGCGAGCGCGTCGAGCCGTTCTACACGCTGCACTTCCCGGCGGACTGCCTGACGCTGATCGAGCAGTACGGCCGGCTGCCGCTGCCGCCCTACATCGAGCACGACCCCGACGCGACCGACGAGACGCGCTATCAGACCGTGTTCGCACAGAACCCGGGCGCCGTCGCCGCGCCGACCGCGGGCCTGCACTTCGACACGTCGCTGCTCGCGCGTCTCGACGAGAAAGGCATCGAGCGCGCGACGCTGACGCTGCATGTCGGCGCGGGCACGTTCCAGCCGGTGCGCGTCGAGAACCTCGACGAGCACAAGATGCACAGCGAGTGGTACCAGTTGCCGCAGACGCTCGTGGACCGCATCGCCGCGACCCGGGCGCGCGGCAACCGCGTGATCGCGGTCGGCACGACGTCGATGCGCGCGCTCGAAGCCGCAGCGCGCAGCGCCGAGGAAGCCGGCCGCCCGCTCGCCGCGACGAGCGCCGAAACGGACATCTTCATCACGCCGGGCTACCGGTTCCGGATCGTCGACCGGCTGGTGACGAACTTCCATCTGCCGAAATCGACGCTGTTGATGCTGGTGTCGGCGTTCGCCGGGGTCGACACGATCCGCGCCGCCTACGCGCACGCGATCGAGGAGCGGTACCGCTTTTTCAGCTACGGCGACGCGATGCTGCTCACGCGCCGCGACGCGTGATTCACCGCGGCCCGGACATCACGTAACGGGCCGCTTCAGTTTCAACCCGCCGTCGCGCGAGGCGCGACGGCGTTCTTCATCTGCGCCGGACTGTTTTCCGGTGGCACAGGAGTCTTTTCATGACCGACGGTCATCAGCACGCAACACAAACCGCACGCCCGGACAACGGCCTCAAGTTCGAACTGCTCACCACCGACGGCGAGGCGCGCCGCGGCCGCGTGACGCTCAATCACGGTGTCGTCGAAACGCCGATCTTCATGCCAGTGGGCACGTACGGCACGGTGAAGGCGGTCCAGCCGCGCGAACTCGAGGAGATGCACGCGCAGATCATCCTCGGCAACACCTTTCACCTGTGGCTGCGCCCCGGGCTCGAGACGGTCGCCGCGCACGGCGGCCTGCATGCCTTCATGGGCTGGAAAAAGCCGATCCTGACCGATTCAGGCGGCTTTCAGGTGTTTTCGCTCGGCGATCTGCGCAAGATCACCGAGGATGGCGTCACGTTCGCGTCGCCGATCAACGGCGACAAGCTCTTCCTGTCGCCGGAAGTGTCGATGCAGGTCCAGAAGGTGCTGAACTCCGACATCGTGATGCAGTTCGACGAATGCACGCCGTACGCGACCAACGACGTCCCGACGTCCCACCAGGAAGCGGCTGATTCGATGCGCATGTCGATGCGCTGGGCGAAACGTTCGATCGATGAATTCAACCGCCTCGGCAATCCCAACGCGCTCTTCGGCATCGTTCAGGGCGGCATGTTCGAGGATCTTCGCGACGAATCGCTCGCGGGCCTGTCGGACATCGACTTCCACGGCTTCGCGATCGGCGGGCTTTCCGTGGGTGAGCCGAAGGAGGACATGATGCGCGTGCTGAACCACATCGCGCCGAAGCTGCCGGCGAACAAACCGCATTACCTGATGGGCGTCGGCACGCCGGAGGATCTGGTCGCGGGCGTGGCTGCCGGCGTCGACATGTTCGACTGCGTGATGCCGACCCGCAATGCGCGCAACGGCTGGCTCTTCACCCGTTTCGGCGACATCAAGATCCGTAACGCGACGCACCGGAACTCGCTGCGCCCGCTCGACGAGCGGTGCGGCTGCTACACCTGCCGCAATTTCACCCGCGGCTATCTGCACCATCTGCATCGCGTGGGCGAAATTCTTGGCGCGCAGTTGAACACGATCCACAACCTGCATTACTACCTGGAACTGATGCAGGAAATGCGCGACGCGATCGAAGCCCACATGTTCGATGCGTTCCGCAAACTGTTCCACGAGAACCGGGCGCGCGGCGTCGAAGGGCCTGCCTGACGGCGTTTCCACGTTGCGGGCAAGGCCGTGCCGCCCGCAAACGCCCGCCCATTAACGCACAGGGCGAAATCCGCAGAACCATGCGCCCATATGCCGGAACAAACCTTACAATCATCTTTCGCAACGTATGACCAGGCTGCGCTTATCGCAAATAACAGCTTGATCGGAAAGCGCATTTCATGTGCAGTTGCGGCTTATCGCCGGTGGTAGAATAACCGGCTGCATTTTTTGATCATAACGGAGAGACCAACGTGTCGTTCATTTCCAATGCCTTCGCGCAAGGCACCGGTGGCGCAGAATCGAGCCTGATGAGTTTCCTGCCCCTGATCCTGATGTTCGCCGTGCTGTATTTCATCATGATCCGTCCGCAAATGAAGCGCCAGAAGGAACACCGCAACATGCTCGCTGCGATGGCCAAGGGCGACGAAGTCGTCACGAACGGCGGCATCGTGGGCAAGATCACCAAGGTGAGCGATGCTTACGTTGGCGTCGAGATTTCTGAAGGCACTGAAATCACCGTGCAGAAAGCTTCGGTGACGCAGATTCTCCCGAAAGGCACGCTCAAGTCGCTGTAAGGCCTGCTCTTTCGCGTCCGGCGCGGCCTCGCCGGAACCGCAAACGGCTCACGCCGCGGTTTCCGCGCTCATCGCCGGACGCATCGCCTGAAAGCCTGGAAAATCGGACCGGGCTTCCAGGCCAACCTTCCCGTTGGGCCATCCCCATGAATCGTTACCCCCTCTGGAAATATGTCGTGATGCTGGTGGCGCTCGCCATCGGCCTCGTGTACACGTTGCCGAACTTCTTCGGTGAAGCGCCGGCGGTCCAGGTGTTGAGCGGCAAGGCCACGGTCAAGCTCGATTCGACCACGCTCACGCAGATCGAAGCCGCGCTCGCTGCCAGCCAGATCAAACCGTCCGCCGTCACGTTCGACAATTCGTCGACCAACGCGAACATCCGCGTGCGTCTGACGGACACCGACACACAGCTGCGCGTGAAGGACCTGCTGCAGAAGTCGCTGAACGCCGATCCCAACGATCCGCAGTTCATCGTCGCGCTGAACCTGCAAAGTGCGTCGCCCGGCTGGCTGACCGCGCTGCACGCGCTGCCGATGTATCTCGGTCTCGATCTGCGCGGCGGGGTCCACTTCCTGCTGCAGGTGGACATGGCCGGCGCGCTGAACAAGAAGCTCGACTCCGACTCCTCCGACGCCCGCACGCTGCTGCGCGACAAGAACATTCGCGACGGCGGCGTGAACCGCGTGAACCAGTCGGTCGTCGTCAATTTCGCCGACGCGGACGTCGCCGAAACCGCGCGCAAGCAGCTTGCCACGGGCATCAACGAACTCCAGTGGGTCACGCAGCCGAATCCGGCGGGCGGCGTCCAGGTGGTCGGCACCTTCACGCCCGCCGTGCAGAAGACGGTCGAAGACTCGGCGCTCAAGCAGAACATCACCACGCTGCACAACCGGGTGAACGAACTGGGCGTCGCCGAACCGGTGATCCAGCAGCAAGGCGCCGACCGCATCGTGGTCGAGCTGCCGGGCGTGCAGGACACGGCCAAGGCGAAGGACATCATCGGCCGTACGGCGACGCTCGAAGCGCGTCTGGCCGACCCGGTGAACACGCATCCGAACCCGAACGATCCGGTGCCGCCGGGCGACGAGCTCTTCACGCAGGGCGCACAGACGCCGGTGCTGCTGAGAAAGCAGATCATCTTCACGGGCGACCGGATTATCGATGCGTCGTCGGGCTTCGACGAGCATCAGCGTCCGTCGGTGAACATCCGCCTCGACAGTCGCGGCGGCCGCGCCGTGGCGTCGGTGTCGCGCGACAACATCGGCAAGCCGATGGCGATGGTGCTGTTCGAGAAGGGCAAGGGCGAAGTGCTGACGGTCGCGACGATCCAGTCGGAACTGGGCGACCGCTTCCAGATCACCGGCCAGCCGACGCCGCAGGCCGCGGCGGATCTGGCGCTGCTGCTGCGCGCCGGCTCGCTGGCGGCGCCGATGGACATCATCGAGGAACGCACGATCGGCCCGAGCCTCGGCGCCGACAACATCAACAAGGGCTTCCACTCGGTGGTGTGGGGCTTCGCGGCGATCGCCGTCTTCATGATCGCGTACTACATGCTGTTCGGCCTGATCTCGATGATCGGACTGTCGGTGAACCTGCTGCTGCTGATCTCGATTCTCTCGATGCTGCAGGCCACGCTGACATTGCCGGGTATCGCCGCTATCGCGCTCGCGCTCGGTATGGCGATCGACGCGAACGTGCTGATCAACGAGCGCGTGCGTGAAGAACTGCGCCACGGCGCGCCGCCGCAACTGGCCATCCAGAACGGCTACTCGCATGCATGGGCGACGATTCTCGACTCGAACGTGACCACGCTGATCGCGGGTCTCGCGCTGCTCGCGTTTGGTTCGGGTCCGGTGCGCGGCTTCGCGGTCGTCCACTGTATCGGCATCATGACGTCGATGTTCTCGGCGGTGTTCTTCTCGCGCGGTATCGTGAACTTCTGGTACGGCGGCAAGAAGAAGCTGAAATCGCTGGCGATCGGTCAGGTGTGGCGTCCGACGCCCGTCGAAGGCGACGCTGCGTTCCTCGGCCACGACGATACCGCAACCGACACGGCGCAGGCCGTCGCTGCCGCCAGCCCACGCGCTGCCGCGAAAACCGGTGCGGCGCGCACCGGCAAGCCGGTTGTCCGCCGTCGCAACGATCCGGGCAGCGCGCCCCGGAAACCGGGTTCATCCCGCTGAGTCCCGGAGAAAGAGACCATGGAATTTTTCCGCATCCGCAAGGATCTTCCGCTCATGCAGCGCGCGTTGATTTTCAACGCGATCTCGCTCCTGACGTTTATTGCCGCCGTGTTTTTCCTTTTGCATCGCGGGCTGCATCTGTCGGTGGAATTCACCGGCGGCACGGTGATCGAAGTGCAGTATCCGCAGGCCGTGCCGCTCGAACCCGTGCGCGACACGCTCGGCAAGCTCGGTTACGCCGACGCCCAGGTGCAGAAGTTCGGCACCTCGCGCGACGTGCTGATCCGTCTGCCGCTGAAGTCGGGCTTCACGTCCGCGCAGCAGAGCGACCAGGTGATGGCCGCGCTGAAGGCCGATGACGCGCAGGTGCAGTTGCAGCGCGTCGAGTTCGTCGGTCCGCAGGTCGGCAAGGAGCTCGCCACCGATGGCCTGCTCGCGCTGGCGTGCGTGGTCACCGGCATCGTGATCTATCTGTCGTTCCGGTTCGAATGGAAGTACGCCGTCGCCGGCGTGATCGCCAACCTGCACGACGTGGTGATCATTCTCGGCTTCTTCGCGTTCTTCCAGTGGGAGTTCTCGCTGTCGGTGCTCGCCGCCGTGCTCGCGGTGCTCGGTTACTCGGTGAACGAATCGGTCGTTATTTTCGACCGGATCCGCGAAACGTTCCGCCGCGAACGCAAGATGACGGTCATCGAGGTCATCAACCACGCGATCACGAGCACGATGTCGCGCACGATCATCACCCACGGCTGTACGCAGATGATGGTGCTGTCGATGTTCCTGTTCGGCGGCCCGACACTGCATTACTTCGCGCTGGCGCTGACGGTCGGTATCCTGTTCGGTATCTACTCGTCGGT
This sequence comes from Paraburkholderia sartisoli, assembly GCF_900107685.1. Classification (GTDB taxonomy): domain Bacteria; phylum Pseudomonadota; class Gammaproteobacteria; order Burkholderiales; family Burkholderiaceae; genus Paraburkholderia; species Paraburkholderia sartisoli. The sequence continues at coordinate 810,281 of NZ_FNRQ01000002.1, forward strand.
GTTCGTCGCCGCGGCGCTTGCGATGTGGCTCGGCGTGAAACGTGAAGACCTGATCAAGGACAAAAAGGAACGTCACGACCCGGACGATCCGAACGCAGGCGCGCAGGTTTAAGCCGCGGGTTCAGGCATTACCCTTCGCGACAACGCAGGGGCATATGACAAAGGCCGGTTCGAAAGAACCGGCCTTTGTCGTTTACCGCATGGCCTTTAGAGGCTGCGCAGCGGACACGTCATTTGAACCCGAGCTTGCGCCGCGCCGCGATCAACGCGACGAGACTGATCACCGCCGCGAACATCATGTAAAAGCCCGGCGCCGTTTTCGTTCCGGTCGCGCTGATCAGCCACGCGATGATGAACGGGCCGAAGCCGCCAAACACCGTCACCGCGATGTTATACGCGAGCGACATGCCGGTCGTGCGTGTCGCCACCGGAAAGATCTCCGAGAGCAACCCCGGCAGCGCGCCGAAGTAACCCGTCATCAGAAACGCGAAAACGATCTGGATCGCGATGAGCGTTTCGAACGTCGGATGCGCGACGAGATACGCGAACGCCGGATAGATCAGCACCAGCAGCAACACGGCTGAAACCAGCATGATGCCGGTTCGTCCGTGGCGGTCGGACACGTGTCCCACGACCGGCGCGAACACGAGCTGGATCGCGCCGACGAGCAGGATCGCCGCGAACGATACCGAAGGCGACAAACCCAGTTGCTTGACGCCGTAGGTCGGCATGAAGAGCACGAGATAGGTCGACACCGTGCCGAGCACCACGAGGCCGATCGCGATCGCGAGGCGCAGCTTGTGGCTCGCGAAGGTATCGCGCAGCGGCGTCGTGGTAGTTTCGGCGGCGAGAAATTCCGGCGTCTCGTCGAGGCGCGTGCGGATGTACCACGCGACCGGCCCGATCAGCAGCCCGAAGAAGAACGGCACGCGCCATCCCCACGACATCATCTGTTCCGGCGAGAGCCTGCCCGTCAGCACGACGCCGAAGAGCGCCGCGAGCAGCGTCGTCAGCCCCTGGCTCGCGATCTGCCAGCTCGCGAAGAAACCGCGCCGGCCCGGCACGTGCTCGGCGAGAAACGCCGTCGCGCTGCCGAACTCGCCGCCGGCGGAAAAACCCTGCATTAGCCGCGCGAGCACCAGGATCAGCGGCGCGGCAAGACCGATCGTCGCGTACACCGGAAGGATCGCGATGATCAGCGTGCCGGCCATCATCAGCAGGATCGAGAGCGTCAGGGCCGCCTTGCGCCCTGCCCGGTCGGCGTACGCGCCGAGCACGATCGCGCCGAGCGGGCGCATGAAGAACGAGACGCCAAACGTGCCAAGCGTGACCAGTAGCGAAATGGTGTCGTTACCCGCGGGGAAAAACAGCTTCGAGATAGTGACCGCGAAAAACCCGTAGACGACGAGATCAAACCACTCCAGCGCATTGCCGATCGACGCGGCGACTACGATGCGCCACGAGCTGTGCCGTGCCGCTGCGGCGCTTGCGGCCGTCGTTGCATTCATTCAGATCTCCCGTGCGCGCGAATAGTGTCGTCGCCCGCCTGGATGCGCGCACAACCAGTTGGGCGGTAACGCACTGTGTACCTGAAAAAATAACTTCGCGCGAGCGGCAGATGCAGCACCCGGATATCGCGCCCAAAGCGGGACGCCTGAAACAAAACACCCCACTGGCGTCATCCGCCAGTGGGGTGCAAGGTCGTGCCAGCCAGGCCCAGTGCCGCGCCATCCCGGGATGGGAAAACGCGAAAGCCCGGAAAACCGTTACTGCTTGATGCCTTCAGACTGGATGTGCAGCTTCGTCTGCATGCTGAAGCCATACTTCTTGCCGAAGTCCATGCCGAAGTCGGCACGGTCGAACGTCGTGGCGGCTTCCACGCCGCACACTTCGCGCTTGAGCACCGGATGCTGCATGCACTTGAACGATTCGATCTTCAGGTTCACCGGCTTCGTCACGCCGTGCATCGTCAGCGTGCCGATCACTTCGACAGGCTTGTCGCCGTCGAACTTGATCTCGGTGCCCTTGTAGGTCGCAGCCGGGAACTTCGCGACGTCGAAGAAGGCGTCCGATTTCAGATGTTCGTCGAGCTTCGGGTTGCCGGTGCTCACCGAAGCCGGATCGACCGTGACGTCGACCGTGCCGGTCTTCGCCGCGCGGTCGAGCGTGACCGTGCCCGTGCTCTTCGTGAACTTGCCGCGCCACACCGACAGGCCGCCGAAGTGGTCAGCCTCGAAGCTCGGATACGTGTGCGTGGGGTCGAGTTGATAGGTATCGGCGGCGAACGCGCCGATCGAGAGAGTCGACGCCAGAGCGGCGATCAGCAGATGTTTCTTCAATTCATGCTCCTTCAGGTATCCAGGCGCGCCGCACGAAAGGACGGCGCGAAAACAATGAGAACGGCAGACAGTGCTTACTTGTGTGCTGCAACGAGATGAAACTTGATGACCACTTCGTCGGCCACGACCGACGTATCTTTCCATTCACCCGTGCCGACCTCGAACTGCGAGCGCCTGATGGGCAGCGAGCCGTCGAAGGTCTGCGTCGCGCCCTGCTGCACGACGGTGACCGGCACCGTGACCGTCTGCGACTTGCCCTTGATCGTGAGCTTGCCGGTCACCTTGAACTGGTTGCCGCCGGCCGGCGCGATCGCGCTCGAAACGAACGTCGCCGCCGGGTAGGTCTTCGAGTCGAACCATTCCTTGCCGCGCACCTCGTCGTTGTAGCTCTCGTCGCCGAGGTCGTAGCTGCCGGTATCGATGGAAATCTGTGCCGTGCCGGCCGCCGGCCTGGCCGGATCGAACGTGATCTGCGCGGTGAACTTGCCGAACTTGCCTTCGACCGGCACGTTCATCTGTTTCGACGTCGCCGTGACGGTGCTCTTCGACACGTCGACCTGGGCGAACGCGCCGCCCGCGACAGTCAGCGCGACGGCCGTGAAAGCCGCGAGCAGGGTGCGATGCAATGAAACCTTCATGTGTGTCCTATTTGAGGAAAGGGATCATGCGCGACAGCAGGCCGTCGCGATCCACCAGCTGGTGCTTGAGCGCCCCGGCAACGTGCAGGACGACGAGCGTGAGCAGGCCGTAATTGAGCGTCACGTGAACGACCTTGAGGATGGCTTTCAGATGCGGGTCCGGCGCGATCAGCAACGGCAGGCGCACGAGACCGAGATACACGACCGGGATATTCGACGCCGAGCTGTACAGATAGCCCGACGCCGGGATCGCGATCATCAGCACATACAGCAGCACGTGTACGAGCTGCGCGGCGATCCGCTGCCAGCCGGCCATGCCGCCCGGTAACGCGGGCGCCGCATGGGTCGCGCGCCACAGGATGCGCAGCACGGCGAGCGCGAACACGGTCACGCCGATCCACTTGTGCCACGAGAAATAGCGCAGCTTGGTGGGCGTGAAGCCCGGGATGTCGGTCATTACCCAGCCGAGCGCGAATCCGCAGACAATCAGGAGCGCGATCAGCCAGTGAAACGCAATCGCGGTCCCGCTGTAATGGTCGGGCGTGCTGGGGGCCGCGACGGAAGAATGAAATGCCATGACGGATCACTGACGCAAACAGGGTTAACGGGGCCACGGAAGCACTTATTCCAGCCCCCGCGGATGCAGCCCGACGCGGGCCGGTCAGCAACCATGTTGCATGGGACCAGAGTAAGCGCTTTGCACGGGATCATGCGTAGCGCATCGCAAAAGGCGCATGCCGATACCAAGGCCGCCATGCTACCGCAAGCCGGCAAAGCGGGTTGAGCGCGGCCGTGCAACAGTGCGTCGCGTGGATGGAACGATTTGGGGCCGGAAAGTGTCCGAAGCGTGTGCGCACCACCCGCCCCGGATGCGCGGGAGCAACAATTCTCGAATCCGGCGGCCAGGGTGTTTGGTAACATGAGCGCAGCTTGTGGGCGAAAGCACCCAGCAGCACCGTTCTCCGGGTCGCCGTCTTCGTACACGTTGGTGAAAGGTCGTGCCGGTTTGTATTGCGGATTCCTGTCCACGCTGTCTGTCTTCACTCCTACATGGAACATGACCACCTGATCGCGTGCCACGAGTGCGACGCGCTGTTCAAGAAGCCGCGGCTCGACCGCCGCTCGCTGGCGCGGTGCCCGCGCTGCAAGGCAACGCTCTACCGGAGCGCGTCGTCGCGCATCGACAACGTCGTCGCCATGACGCTGGCCGCGCTCTTCACGTTCCTCATCGCGCAGGCGTTCCCGATCGTCGAACTCGAAACCAGTGGGATCACGTCGCAGACCACGCTGTTCGGCGCGATCGTCGCGTTGTGGAACGAGGACATGCAGATCGTCGCGGTGATGGTCTTCTGCTCGACGACGCTCTTCCCGCTCACCGAACTCCTCGCCCTTCTCTATGTGCTCGTGCCGGTGCGCGCGGGCTATGTGCCGCCGCTCTTTAACCGCGTGCTGCGCGCGATCCAGTTCGTGCGGCCGTGGGGCATGATCGAGGTGTTCATGCTCGGCGTGCTGATCACCATCGTGAAGATGATCAGCCTCGCGCGCGTGATTCCCGAAGCCGCGCTCTTCGCCTTCGGCGCGCTCACGCTGATGTTCGCGGTCGTCGTCACGTTCGATCCGGGCACGCTGTGGGATATCGCCGATACCTTGCCCCGGGAGCGTCTGCGGCGCATCCGGCGTCTCAAGGCAGCGCGGGCCGCCGGCCATCCACCGGCCCCCCATCAGGGATGAAAGCGGGATGAAATACATCACAGCCAAACGCGCGGGCTTCGTCAGTTGCCATGCATGCGGGCGGGTCGAACCGTGGCAACGGACGGCGCAGCATCAACAGTGCGGGCGTTGCGGCGCGACCCTGCACCGCCGCACCCCCGACAGCCTGATGCGCGTATGGGCGCTGCTCATCGCGGCCGCGCTGCTCTATATTCCGGCGAACCTGCTGCCCGTCATGCATACAGCATCGCTCGTCGGCGCCGAGGATGACACGATCATGAGCGGCGTGGTCTACTTCTGGACCTCGGGCGACTGGCCGCTTTCCATCATCGTGTTCATTGCCAGCATCCTGGTGCCGATGCTCAAGCTGAGCGTGCTCGCGCTGCTGACCATCACCGCGCAGCGCCGCTCGAAGTGGCGGCCCGACCAGCGCACGAAGCTCTACCGGATCGTCGAGCGGATCGGCCGCTGGTCGATGCTCGACGTGTTCGTCGTGACGCTGACGGTCGCGCTGGTCCGTTTCAAGTCACTCGCGGTGATCACCGCCGGCCCGGGCGCGCTCGCGTTCGGCTCCGTGGTGATCCTCACGATGCTGGCCTCGATGCAGTTCGATCCGCGCCTCATCTGGGATTACGTCGATGAGCGCAAAGACAGAAAAACCACAGGGATCAAACCATGAATAGTCCACAAGGACCGAATCCGCCGCCCGATCTGCCGGATCCCGAGATCGAGCCGCCGCGCCGCAGCTGGCTGCCGTCGCTCGTCTGGGTGATTCCGCTGATCGCGGCGCTGATCGGCGTCGCGCTCGTCGTCAAGTCGGTCTCCGGCAAGGGGCCGACCATCACGATCAGCTTCGTGAGTGCCGAAGGGCTCGAGCCCGGCAAGACGCAGGTCAAGTACAAGGACGTCGACGTCGGCTCCGTGAAGACCATCAAGCTTGCGAAAAATCTCTCGCACGTGAGCGTCGAGGTGCAGCTCACCAAGGAAGCCGAGGATTTCGCCGTGAAAGGCACGCGCTTCTGGGTCGTGAAGCCGCGCGTGGGCGCGAGCGGCGTGTCCGGGTTGAGCACGCTGCTGTCTGGCGCGTATATCGGCGTCGACCCCGGGCGCACGGAAGACACGCAGAAAGACTTCGTCGGGCTGGAGACGCCACCGCCGATTACCGGCGACCAGAAAGGCCATCAGTTCACGCTGCGCGGCGAGTCGCTCGGCTCGATCGACATCGGTTCGCCGATCTACTACCGGCGCGTGCAGGTGGGCCAGGTGGTGGGCTTTTCGCTCGACAAGGACGGCACGGGTGTAACGATGCAGGTGTTCGTCAGCGCGCCGTTCGACCAGTATGTCGGCACCAATACGCGCTGGTGGCACGCGAGCGGCGTCGACGTCCGGCTCGATTCGAGCGGCTTCAAGCTGAACACCCAGTCGCTGGCCACGCTGATCGTCGGCGGTCTTGCGTTCCAGGCGCCGCCGGGGCAGCCGCCCGGTCCGCAGGCGCAGAACAACACGACGTTCCGCCTCGGCTCCGACCAGGCCGACGCGATGCGTGATCCGGACGGCGAACCGGTGCGCGTGGTGATGAACTTCAACCAGTCGCTGCGCGGACTGGCGGTGGGCGCGCCGATCGACTTCCGCGGCATCGTGCTCGGCGAGGTCACGGCCATCGGCATCGACTACGATCCGAAGGCGCGCAACTTCAGGATGCCGGTGACGATCAACATCTATCCGGGACGTCTCTCGCGACGCGCGCGCGGCCCTGTGCCGGAACCGGGCAGCGCGGCGAGCCACGAACTGCTGGAGCGGCTCGTCAAGCACGGCCTGCGCGGCCAGCTGCGCACGGGCAACCTGATCACGAGCCAGCTGTACATCGCGCTCGACATCTTCCCGAAAGCGCCGCCCGCGAAGATCGATATCAACAGCGATCCGATGGAGTTGCCGACGATCCCGAACTCGCTCGACGAACTGCAGGTTCAGGTCGCGGATATCGCGAAGAAACTGGATGCGGTGCCGTTCGACCAGATCGGCAGCAACCTGAACACCGCGCTGAAGAACGCCGACCAGCTGTTCAGGCGGCTCGACACCGAAGTCGTGCCGGAGGCGCGCGACACGCTGGCCGCCGCGAAGCAGACGTTCGGCTCGGCCGAAGCCACCTTGCAGCAGGATTCGCCGCTGCAATCGGACGTGCATCAGGCGCTGCAGGAACTGACGCGCACGCTGCAATCGCTGAACGCGCTGTCGGACTACCTCGAACGTCATCCGGAATCGCTGCTGCGTGGCAAAACAGGAGATAAACCATGATGTTCGCCCGGCTGTTTCATCCGGCGCGCGCCGCTAGCCGTGTTGCTGTCCGCGCAGGGTTTCGCGCCGTTGCCCATGCCGCTGGCCGCGCCAGCCTTCCCTCCGTCACGGCGGTGGCCGTGGCCGCCGGGGTGCTGGCGCTTGCGGGCTGCGCGTCGCCAGTGAGCCGCTTCTACACGCTCAATGGCAACGACACCGGCACCGGCGCGCCAGCGTCCACCCGCCCGGCCGGCAGTTCGTCGATGCTGATCGAGGTGCCGCCCGTCGACGTGCCGCCGCAGGTCGCGAAATACCAGTTCGTGGTGCAGACGGGCCCGACGCAGGTTCAGGTGCTCGAACAGGAACGCTGGGCGTCCCTGCCGGGCGACGAGATCCGTCGCGCGCTGTCGTCGGACCTCACCGCCCGGCTCGGCGCGATCGACGTCTACGGCACGCCGTATCCGGACGGCGCGCCGGTGTATCGCGTCAGCGTGAACGTGCAGCGCTTCGAGTCGTGGCCGGGCTCGCATGCGCTGATCGACGCCGTCTGGAGCGTGCGCGCGGTGCGCACGCAGGCGGTGCTGACCTGCCGCAGCGTCGTGAGCGAGCCGGTCGCGGCTGGCTACGACGCGCTGGCGGAAGGCCATCGTCGCGCGGTGCAGGAAATCTCGACGGAAATCGCCGCCGGCGTGCAGGCGCTCGCCGCCGCGCCGCAGACGCGGACCGCCGTGCCCGTGAAGGGCGCGTCGTCGACCATGACGACCGGCGCGGGTGTGATCAAGGTGCCGTGTCCAACGCCTCAGGGAGTCGCGCCGGCTGCTTGAGGTGAGTGGCCAGACTGGCTGGCGGAGGCACCTGCCGGAAGCCTCCGTCTGAAACGTCAGGCATGGCGCGCCACCGGCGCGCGCATTGCTGCCGACGGCCGGACACAGGAAGTGCTCGCCTGAATCATCCGTCCGGCATAGCGCACCACCGTCGCGCGCCGTGTTGCCGACGGCCCGATGCAGGAAGCCTCCGCCTGAACCATCCGTCCGGCATGGCGCACCGCCATCGCGTGCCTTGCTGCCGACAACCGGACGCAACTGACCGCGCCGATCACGCGGCCGGCCTTACCTGCATGGCCGGCACGACGGCCATGAGCGCATCCGCCGACCGCGTACAATACGGGCTTCCCTCCAGGCCTTCCGGCAACCTCAATGTCCTTCGATTTTTTCGCCCCCTGCCCACGCGGCCTTGAAGCCGCGCTCGCGTCCGAACTCGCCGAAATCGGCGCGCGCCATCTGAACGGCGCCCCGTTCGCACCCGGCGCGCAGGTCCCGGGCGGCGTGCATTTCCGCGGAGGATGGACCGCCGGCATGGCCGCCAACCTGCATTCGCGGATCGCGAGCCGCGTGCTGCTGAAGATCGCCCACCGCCCGTATCGCGCCGAGCAGGACATCTACGCGCTCGCGCTCGAACAGCGCTGGGAACAGTGGTTCTCCGCGAACGAAACGCTGCGCGTCGACGTCACGGCGATCAAGTCGCCGCTGCGCAGCCTCGAATTCGCGACGCTACGCGTCAAGGACGCGATCTGCGACCGTCTGCGCGAAAAGAGCGGCGCGCGCCCGAGCATCGACACGGCCGAACCCGACGTGCGCGTGTTCGCGTTCCTCACCGCAACCGACTGCACGCTGTATCTCGACACGTCCGGCGATCCGCTCTTCAAGCGCGGCTGGCGGCTCGACAAGGGCGCGGCGCCGCTGCGCGAAAACCTCGCGGCCGGCATCCTGCGCCTGACGGGCTGGACCGCCGGCACGCCGCTCTATGACCCGATGTGCGGCAGCGGCACGTTCCTCGCCGAAGCGGCGCAGGTCGCGCTGAACATCGCGCCGGGCGTCGAGCGCCGGTTTGGTTTCGAACGCCTGAAGCAGTACGACGCCAACGCGTGGCAGACGCTGAAAGTCGCCGCGGTGGACGCCAAACGCGCCGCACGCGGCTCGCGCGCCGACCTGCAGATTTTCGGCAGCGACATTTCCGGCGACATGCTCGACAAGGCGCGCGCCAACTTCGAGCGCGCGGGTCTGAACGTGCCGCTCAAGCAGGTCGACGCGCGCGGCATGACGCCGCCGGTCGGCACGCCGGGCATCCTCGTCGCGAATCCGCCGTACGGTGAACGTATCGAGGTGCGCGGACGCGGCCCGCGCGGCGAAGTGCGCGAAACCGGCCGCGAAAGCCGCGAGGACGAAGGCTTCAAACGCGTCCACACCGATGCACCCGACAGCGAGTTCTTCAAGTCGTTCGGCGATGCGCTCAAGCAGCGCTTCACCGGCTGGCACGCATTCGTCCTGACGTCGGATCGCAAGCTGCCCGGCCAGATGCGCCTGCGCGAATCGACCAAGACGCCGCTCTTCAACGGCGCGCTCGAATGCCGTCTGTTCCGCTTCGACCTGATTGCCGGCAGCGTGCGCCAGCGCCCGGCCGCCAGTGTCACCAACCCCGGCGATACCGCTGAAGGTCAGCGCTAGCCTTTCCGTTCCGGCGCGCATCAGAACAACGCGGCGACGGGCATCTGCCCCGTGCGCCGCGTTTTTTATTGCCCTCGAATATTCGCGGTCGCTCAAGGCTACTGACAGGACGATGTCAGTAGCCCGGCAGCACACTTCAGTCACGCCATCCGGCATCTTGCACGGAGCGGCGCACTACCAAGGAGCGTGTCATGTCAGCAGCTGATTCCCGCGTTATCGCCTGGTTTGAAATTCCGTCGACCGACTTCGATCGCGCGGTGCGTTTCTACGAAACCGTCCTCGGCAACCCGATGCGCCGCGAAGACTTCGGCCAGCCGATCGCCCTCTTCACCTATGGCGAGCAGGCAACGGGCGGTTGCGTGGTCGGCGGCACGTCGCTGAAGCCGTCGGCGGCCGGCACGATGGTGTATCTCAACGCCACGCCCGACGTGAACACCGTGCTCGCGCGCGTCGAGAAGGCCGGCGGCAGGGTGGAAGGTCCGGCCATCCAGTTGCCGGGCGACATCGGCTACATCGCCTTCATCGCCGATACCGAAGGCAACCGCATCGGCCTGCATTCGCAGCACAACGGCTAGAGGATCGCGTCCCCGGGCGGACCCGCGTGGCAGGCCCCGTCCTGGGACGCGCGGAGCACGTCATGCGGCGCTATCATCGCGGAGGCGTTCCCGCCCTGTTACCTCCACGCAGGACAACTCCGATGACGCGTCGCGCCGACCGCCTTTTCCAGATCGCCGAACTGCTGCGCGGCCGCCGGCTGACCACCGCGCAGCAGCTTGCCGAATGGCTGAAGATCTCGCCGCGCACGGTGTATCGCGACGTGCGCGACCTGCAACTCTCCGGTGTGCCGATCGAAGGCGAGCCCGGCATCGGCTACCGGCTCGCCCGCTCGGCCAGCCTGCCGCCGCTCACCTTCACCGCCGAGGAACTCGCCGCGCTCGCCGCCGGCGCGCGCATGCTCGAAACGTGGGGCGGCGCGAGTTTCGCTTCGGGTGCGCGCGGCGCACTCGCGAAGATTGCCTCCGCGATGCCCGCCGACAAGCGCGCGACGCTCGAACGCGCGCCTTTCTTCGCGCCATCGTTTCACGTCAAGGGGGAATTCTCGGAGAAGGTGGACACGCTGCATCGGGCCATCGACAATCATCGCGTGGTGAGCTTCGCCTACGTCGACCGGAACGAAGCCGCGACGGAGCGGCGCGTGTGGCCGCTCGGGCTCGTCTACTGGGGCGCGCGCTGGACGATCGCCGCGTGGTGCGAACTGCGCGAAGGGTTTCGCAACTTCGACGTCGAGCGCATGCAGGACGTCGCGTTGCATGAAGCGTTTCCGGATACGGAAGGCCGCAGGCTGGCGGATTTCATGCGGCATGTGGAAGCGAAGCCGCGGTGAACCGGTTCGCGTCGCGAGCGCCTGACCCGCGACACGGACCGTTACATCACACGGCTCAATCCACCGCCTTCACCATATCCTCGATCACTTTCTTCGCATCGCCGAAGACCATCATCGTCTTGTCCATGTAGAAGAGATCGTTGTCGAGCCCCGCATACCCCGCCGCCATCGAGCGCTTGTTCACGATGACCGTGCGCGCCTTGTAAGCCTCGATGATCGGCATCCCCGCGATCGGCGACTTCGGATCGTTCTTCGCCGCGGGATTCACGACGTCGTTCGCGCCGAGCACCAGCACCACGTCCACCTGACCGAACTCGCCGTTGATGTCGTCCATTTCGAAGACCATGTCGTACGGCACTTCGGCTTCGGCCAGCAGCACGTTCATGTGGCCCGGCATCCGGCCGGCCACCGGGTGAATCGCGTACTTCACCTCGATGCCCTTCTCGACGAGCTTGTCGGTCAGCTCCTTCAGCGCATGCTGCGCGCGCGCCACCGCGAGCCCGTAACCCGGCACGATCACGATCGTTTCCGCGTTGCCCATCATGAACGAAGCGTCTTCCGCCGAACCCGACTTGACCGGGCGCTGCTCCGTCGCGCCGCCCGCCACGGCCGCGCCGCCTTCGTTACCGAAGCCGCCCAGGATCACGTTGAAGAACGAACGGTTCATCGCGCGGCACATGATGTACGACAGGATCGCGCCCGACGAACCCACGAGCGAACCCGCGATGATCAGCATCGGATTGTTCAGCGAGAAGCCGATGCCCGCCGCCGCCCAGCCCGAGTACGAGTTGAGCATCGACACGACCACCGGCATGTCCGCGCCGCCGATCGGGATGATGATCAGCACGCCGAGCGCGAACGCGATCGCCGTCATGATGATGAACGGCAGCCATGCCTGCGTGAGAAAGAAGATCACGCCGAAGCCGATCATCCCGAGCGCGAGCAGCAGGTTGATCAGATGCTGGCCCGCGTAGACGACGGGCGCACCCTGAAAGAGCCGGAACTTGTACTTGCCCGACAGCTTGCCGAACGCGATCACCGAACCGGAGAACGTGATCGCGCCGACGAACGTGCCGATGAACAGCTCGACGCGATTGCCGTAGGGCAGGAATCCCGCGTACGGCGCATCCTCGACGCCGAGCCCGAATGCGGCCGGCTCCGACACCACCGCGTACGCGATACACACCGCGGCGAGACCGATCAGCGAGTGCATCGCGGCGACGAGTTCTGGCATCTTCGTCATCTCGACGCGCGCGGCGACGAACGCGCCAACCGCGCCGCCCACGATCAACGCGGCGAACAGCAGGCCGAGACCGAGGGCGAGATTCGAGCCGAGTCCGGCGGCCTGCTTCGTGATCAATGCGATGGTCGTGAGAATCGCAATCGCCATCCCGACCATGCCGAACAGATTGCCGGTGCGCGCGGTCTTCGGATTCGACAGCCCCTTGAGCGCCTGGATGAAACACACCGACGCAACGAGATATAACAGCGTGACGACGTTCAGGCTCATTACGCGTTCTCCTTCGCGGTGTTGCCTGGCGCCGCCAGCTTCTTCGGTTCTTTCTTGCGGAACATCTCGAGCATTCGCCGCGTCACGAGAAATCCGCCGAACACGTTCACCGCCGCCAGCCCGACCGCGAGCGTGCCGAAGAACTTGCCGGTCGTGCCGAGCGTGAGCCCGGCGGCGAGCATCGCGCCGACGATCACGATCGCGGAGATCGCGTTGGTCACCGCCATCAGCGGCGTGTGCAGCGCGGGCGTGACGTTCCAGACGACGTGGTAGCCGACGTAAATCGCCAGCACGAAGATGATCAGGTTGATCACCGTATGGTTGATGACTTCCATGGTTGCCCCTTATGCCTTGCGTGTCACGGCGCCGTCGCGGGCCAGCAGCGTGGCCGCGACGATATCGTCCGCGAGATCGATGTTCAGTGCGCCTTCCTTCGTGACGATCAGCTTCAGGAAGTCGAGCAGGTTGCGCGCGTAAAGCGACGACGCGTCGGACGGCACCATCGACGCCAGATTCGTGTAACCCACGATCTGCACGCCGAACTTCGTGACGACCTTGTCCGCTTCGGTCAGCGGACAGTTGCCGCCGCGCTGCCCTTCATACTCGGGACCGCGGCCCGCGGCCAGATCGATCAGCACGGAACCCGGCTTCATCGCCTGCACGGTTTCGACGGAGATCAGCGTCGGCGCGGGACGGCCCGGAATCAGCGCGGTGCTGATGACGATGTCGGCCTGCTTCGCGCGCTCGTGAACGAGCACCGACTGGCGCGCAAGCCACGAGGCCGGCATCGGCCGCGCGTAGCCACCGACGCCCTGCGCGGCGTCGCGCTCTTCGTCGGTTTCGTAGGGCACGTCGAGAAACTTCGCGCCGAGCGATTCGATCTGCTCCTTCACCGCCGGACGCACGTCGGACGCCTCGATCACCGCGCCGAGACGTTTAGCAGTCGCAATCGCCTGCAGCCCGGCCACGCCCGCGCCGAGAATCAGCACGCGCGCCGCCTTCACGGTGCCCGCCGCCGTCATCAGCATCGGCATGAAGCGCGGGTACAACGTCGCGCCGAGCAGCACCGCTTTATAGCCCGCAATGTTGGCTTGAGACGACAGTACGTCGAGACTTTGCGCGCGCGTCGTGCGCGGCGCGGCTTCGAGCGCAAATGCAGTCACGCCAGCAGCGGCGAGCTTTGATGAGTTTTCTGAATTAAAGGGGTCCAGCATCCCGACGAGCGTTGCGCCGCGCCTGAGCATCGGCAACTCGGTATCGGTGGGCGACTGGACCTTGAGAACGAGATCGGCGCCGAACGCAGTGGGCGCGTCGACAAGTTCCGCTCCGGCGGCCGCAAAGGCTTCATCAGTAAAGCTCGCGCCGGTGCCGGCGCCGCTTTGAACCGTGACTCTGTGACCTTGGGAAACGTACTTTTTTACCGTCTCGGGCGTCGCGGCAACGCGGGTTTCGTACGGCCGCGTTTCGGCTGGCACTCCGATGTGCATCGTTGAATCCTCCTCGACTTCCTGTTGTTTCGTACAGTTCTGCCGACGAGGCACGCCGGCCTGGATATTGCATCAGCTAACTGCTTCACTTTAACCGAAACCCGCCGATAGACAGAAACCAGGGGCGATCCGGGTATCCAAACAGTTAATCCCAGGCAATCCGGCCGCGGATCGCCTGTGGGCACCTTGCCGGCAGCCCCTCGCCATAGACGGTAAAATGCGATCCCATGAAACCGGAATCCTGGGCTCCACACGTCACGGTCGCGGCGATCGTCGAGCGCGACGGGCGCTTTCTCGTCGTCGAGGAACACACCGACGACGGGCTGCGGCTGAACCAGCCGGCCGGCCATCTGGAAGCCGGCGAAACGCTCGTCGAAGCGGTGATCCGCGAGACGCTCGAGGAAACCGCGCATCCGTTCACGCCTCACGCGCTCGTCGGCGTTTATATGACGCATTTCGCGCGGCCGGCGCGCGAAGGCGTCACGTATGTGCGCTTCACGTATTGCGGCGGCAGCGGCGAACCCGAGGCGGGTCGCGCGCTCGATCCGGACATCGTGCGCACGCTGTGGATGAGCGCCGACGAATTGCGCGCATGTCCCGAACGGCATCGCACGCCGCTCGTCATGCAATGTATCGACGATTACCTCGCCGGCCGGCGCATTCCGCTCGACTTCGTGCACACGCACTCGGTCGGACCACCCCGGCCAGTTAGCACACAGAAGTAGCAGGCAGACAATGAGCAAGCAGAAAGTCGTAGTGGGCATGTCGGGCGGCGTCGATTCGTCGGTGACCGCGTGGCTGCTGAAAGAACAGGGATACGACGTCGTCGGTCTTTTCATGAAGAACTGGGAAGACGACGACGACAGCGAGTACTGCTCGACGCGGCAGGACTGGATCGACGTCGTCTCGGTGGCTGACCTGATCGGCATCGACGTCGAGGCGGTCAACTTCGCCGCCGAATATAAAGACCGCGTGTTCGCCGAATTCCTGCGCGAATACTCGGCGGGCCGCACGCCCAACCCGGACGTGCTGTGCAACGCCGAAATCAAGTTCAAGGCGTTCCTCGATCACGCGATGTCGCTCGGCGCGCAGACTATCGCGACGGGTCACTACGCACGCGTGCGCGAACGCGAAGGCCGTTTCGAGCTGCTGAAAGCGTTCGACCACACGAAGGACCAGTCGTACTTCCTGCATCGCCTGAACCAGGCGCAACTGTCGAAAACGCTCTTTCCGCTCGGCGAGATGCCGAAGACGAAAGTGCGCGAGATCGCTGAACAGATCGGCCTGCCGAACGCGAAGAAGAAAGACTCGACCGGCATCTGCTTTATCGGCGAACGACCGTTTCGCGACTTCCTGAACCGATATCTGCCGACGAAGCCCGGTCCGATGAAGACGACCGATGGCAAGGTCGTCGGCGAACATATCGGCCTTGCGTTCTATACGTACGGCCAGCGCAAGGGCATCGGTCTTGGCGGCAGCAAGGACGGCAGCGGCGAGCCGTGGTTCGCCGCGGGCAAGGACATCCCGTCGAATACGCTATACGTCGCGCAGGGGCACGACCATCCGTGGCTGCTCAGCCACTCGCTGGGCGCGGGAAACACGAGCTGGGTGGCAGGCGAGGCGCCGCCGGAAGACTTCGCGTGCGCGGCCAAGACGCGCTATCGCCAGGCGGACGCGGCATGCACGTTCAGCACCGCCGGGCTCGCCGAAGGCCATTTCGGCCTGCACTTCGACGACGCGCAATGGGCTGTCACACCAGGGCAATCGGCGGTGCTCTACGATGGCGACGTGTGTCTTGGCGGCGGCATCATCGAGCATGCCGCGACGGCGCAGCCGCTCACGCGTGCGCCGCGGAGCGCCGCGTTGCTGGGTGCGGCGCGCTAGCGCATCGGTGGTCTCGCGATCTGTCATCCGTGATTCGTCAGCCTGTGGCATCGGGTAGCCGGTTTGCTTCGACATAAGAATCAGAAAGAAAGCAGTCGTTCGATTCACCCGCGGCGAGGCGCGTGTACGCCGAAGCATGGCGTTGCCCGCGCCGCGCGTGCTGCGGCGATATTCACTGCAATGGAGTCTTCATGTTCTCTCGACGTTATGTGGCGATGTGGTGCGCGATCGTGCTGCTGGCCGCCTGCGCAACGCTCGCCGCGCTGCATCACCTTTCGTGGTTCTGGATCGTCGTGCCGCTGGCGCTGGTCGCGCTCGGCATCTTCGACCTGACGCAGGAACGCCACGCGATCCTGCGCAATTACCCGCTCTGGGGCCACTTCCGTTTTCTGTTCGAATTCATCCGCCCGGAGATCCGCCAGTATTTCGTCGAAGGCGATACAGAAGAGCGTCCGTTCTCGCGCGCCCAGCGCAGCATCGTCTACCAGCGCGCGAAAAACGACGTCGACAGCCGGCCCTACGGCACCGAGCTCGACGTGAAAGCGGTCGCGCACGAATGGATCAGCCACTCGCTCGCGCCGACAAAACTCGACAGCCATGACTTTCGCATCGTCGTCGGCGCAGAGCGCGCGCAACCTTATTCGATGTCGATCTTCAACGTGTCGGCGATGAGCTTCGGCTCGCTGTCGGCGAACGCGATCATGGCGCTCAATCTCGGCGCGAAAAAAGGCAACTTCGCGCACGACACCGGCGAAGGCTCGATGTCGAAATATCACCGCGAACACGGTGGCGACATCATCTGGGAAATCGCGTCGGGCTACTTCGGGTGCCGCAACGACGACGGCACCTTCAGCGCGGAAAAATTCGCGAAGCAGGCGAGCGAACCGCAGGTGAAGATGATCGAAATCAAGCTGTCGCAAGGCGCGAAGCCCGGGCACGGCGGCGTGCTGCCGGCGGCGAAGATCACGCCCGAAATCGCGGAGACGCGTGGCGTGCCGATGGGCCGCGACTGCGTGTCGCCCGCGACGCACTCCGAGTTCTCGACGCCGCGCGGGCTGCTCGAATTCGTCGAGCGGCTGCGCACGCTGTCAGGCGGCAAGCCGACCGGCTTCAAGCTGTGCATCGGACATCCGTGGGAGTTTTTCGGCATCGCGAAAGCGATGCTGGAGACGGGCATCGTGCCGGACTTTATCGTCGTCGACGGCGCGGAAGGCGGCACGGGTGCGGCGCCGCTGGAGTTCACCGATCACGTCGGCGTGCCGCTGCAGGAAGGGCTGCTGCTCGTGCATAACACGCTCGTCGGCATCGGCCTGCGTGACCGGGTCCGCGTGGGCGCGAGCGGCAAGATGATCACCGCGTTCGATATCGCGAAGACGCTCGCGATCGGCGCCGACTGGGTCAACGCGGCGCGCGGCTTCATGTTCGCGGTCGGCTGCATCCAGGCGCAGACATGCCACACGGGCCGCTGCCCGACCGGCGTCGCGACACAGGACCCGGTTCGCCAGCGCGCGCTCGTGGTGCCGGACAAATCGGACCGCGTGTTCAACTTCCATCACAACACGCTGCATGCGTTGCAGGAAATCATCCAGGCCGCCGGCCTCGAACATCCGGCCGATCTGCGCGCGCATCACATCGTGCGGCGGGTGTCGTCGCATGAAGTGCGGTTGATGTCGGATCTGCTCAAGTATCTGGAGCCGAACGATCTCGTCAGCGGCAACTACCGGTATTCGCTGTATGAAAAGTGGTGGCCGGTCGCGCGCAGCGATTCGTTTTCGCCGAAGCGCGTGCCGCCCCTGAAGCAGCCGGCGCAACCGCAGACCGTGTAGAGCGGCACAAAGAAGAAAGCGCGTGCCCGAAACCCGGGACACGCGCTTTTATGCCACATAGCCTGCCTGTCGCTACACGCGACATCCGCGAAAGATCACGTCGGCGTCGGCCGCCACTTCAGCAGACGATGCTCGACCGCCGTCAGCAGATAATCCGCCGCGAGTGCGACCACCGCGAGCACGATCATCGCCGCGAACACGCCGCTTGCGTTGAACGCGCCCTGCGCGGTCGAGATCAGCAGCCCGATACCCTGCTTCGAACCGAGAAACTCGCCGACCACCGCGCCAACCAGCGCGAAGCCGAAGCTCACGTGCAGGCTCGCCAGAATCCAGCTGAGCGCCGACGGAATCACCACCGACGTCGTCACCTGACGGCGCGACGCACCCAGAATCTGCGCATTCGCGATCATGTAGCGGTCGGCTTCGCGCACGCCCTGGAACGCATTGGCGAACACGACGAAGAACACCATCACCACCGCGAGCGCCACCTTCGACGCCATGCCGAGGCCGAGTGCAATCACGAACACCGAGCCGAGCACCACGCGCGGAATCGAGTTGGCGATCTTGATGTACAGGCTGAACACGTCCGAGAGCAGCTTGTTGCGCCCGAGCACGATCCCGCAGACGATGCCGCCCGCCGCGCCGATGAGAAACCCGATGATCGTCTCTTCGAGCGTCACCCAGACCTGCGTCAGGAGCGGGCCCTGTGACGTGCCGTTCGCGAACCAGTCGATGATCTGGTCGAAAATCGCCGACGGCATCGAAAAGAAGAACGGATCGATCCATTTGAGCCGCGCGAACAGTTCCCAGCCGCCGAGCACGACGACCAGCACCGCGACGCGCAGGCCGATCACCAGCGCGTGGCGCTGGCGGATGCGCTTTTGCGCAAGGAGCTCGACCTGGGCGAGCGTCGCTGGATCGATGCCCGCAGGCATCGCCCGTTGAGAAGTGGTAGTAGACATAGCCTCGCTTTCTCCGCTTTTTCCTGATTAACCGATCTGGACTTCTTCACGCAGGTCGTGCCAGATGTCGCGCGCAATGTCGATGAAGTGCGCGTCATAACGCACCTCCGACGTGACACGCGGACGCGGCAGATCGACCTCGTACACCTTCTTGAGCGTGGCGGGCCGCGCGGTCAGCACGAACACCCGGTCGGCGAGCGCGATCGCTTCCTCGATATCGTGCGTGACGAACACCACCGAGCCCGTGCCCGACCACAGCTGCAGCAGCTCGTCCTGCATCAGCGTGCGGGTCTGCATGTCGAGCGCCGAGAACGGCTCGTCCATCAGCAGGATTTCCGGCTTGTTGATGAACGTCTGCGCAAGCGCGACGCGCTTGCGCATGCCGCCCGACAACTGATGCGGATAATGCTTGCCGAACTTGTCGAGACCGACGCGGCGCAGCCATTCGTTCGCTTCGTCATGCGCGGCCGATTTCGAGCGGCCGCGATACAGCGGACCGGCCGCGACGTTGTCGAGCACCGAGCGCCACGGGAACACGGCATCCGCCTGGAACACGAAGCCGATGCGCGGATCGATGCCGTCCACCGGCGCGCCCATCACGCGCACCTCGCCGGTGGTCGGTTTCAGCAGGCCCGTGATCAGGCTGAGCGTCGTCGATTTGCCGCAGCCCGTCGGCCCGACGATCGCGACGAACTCGCCCCGCGCGACAGCCATGCTGAAGTCGCGCAGCGCGATCGTCGCCTTGCCGTCGGGGGAAATGAAGCGGCACGATACGTTGCGCAGCTCGATGGCTGGCGTGCCGTGTGACAAAGGTTGATTCATCGCCTGTCTCGTGGGTTGCTGGGTAATCGAATGTCTGCCGGCGCGTTACTTCGCCGCCGTCTTGAGCGTCGACACGAACTCGTCCGTATAGGTCTTCGCGAGATCGATGTGCTTGCCCTTCACCGAAGGATTGAACGCGGAGAGCACCTTCAGCACCGTTTGCGGGCCGTCGGCGGGCATCTTGCCGTCCTTCGTGAACATCGGCAGCGACGCCTTCAGCGCCGCCACGTACAGTTCCTTGTTGCTGCCGTAGTAGTCCTTCGGCATCTTCGCGGCGATGTCCTCGGCGCTGTGCGTCGCGATGAAGTTCAGCGTCTTCGCGAACGCCCGGGCAAGCTTGCCCGCTTCGTCCTTGTGCGATTCGGCCCACGCGCGCTGCACGTAGAAACTCGACGCCGGATAGGTGCCGCCAAGCGCGGCCCGCGTGCCGTCGAGCGTGCGCATGTCGACCAGCACCTTCGCGTCGCCGGTCTTCAGCAGCTGCGAGACGGTCGGCTCGGTCGTCATGCCCGCGTCGATACGGTTTTGCTGGATCGCCGCGATGAAACTGTTGCCGGCGCCGACGGGCAGCAGCGTGTATTGCGTCGACGCAATACCGCCGCGCTGCGCGAGATATTGCGTGAGGAAGGCCGTCGACGAACCGAGGCCCGTCACGCCGAGGGTCTTGCCCTTCACGTCGGCCATGCTCTTGACAGTGGCGGACGCCTTCGTCGACACCATTTCGACTTCGCCCGGCACCTGGCCAAAGACGACGAGCGCCTCGATTTCCTTGCCCTTGCTCTGCAGGTCGATGGTGTGGTCGTAGAAGCCCACGACGCCCTGCACCGCGCCCGCGAGCAGTTCGTTTTCGGCATCGACGCCCGCCGGCTGCGACAGCAGTTCGACGTCGAGCCCTTCGTCCTTGAAATAGCCGAGCTGTTCGGTCAGCTTGGCGGGCAGATAGATGATCTTGGTGGCGCCACCGACCATGATCGTGAGTTTCTCGGCTTGAGCAGCAGTCGAGGCGGCGGCAAGGGCGAAGGCAACGCCCGACACAACGGCGAGTTGGCGCAAGGTACGCATCAAGCAGTCTCCTGAGGTTGGTTCGCCGCAATCGTGACGCGCGGCGTTTTCTGGTGAATGAGGCCGATTATAGGAACCGGAAACCTTCTGCGAGCTTTCTGGCCCTTCAGGAAAACATGGGTGTTAACCCGTGGACGTGCCGTGGACGTGCCGTCGCCCGCGGCAAAGGATGAAGGAAGCGCGCAAACCGCCCGTTTTACGGCACAATCGACGGCCTGATTCCCGCCGTTGCCACCATGAAGCTGCTGCTGATCGAAGACAACCCTACGCTCGCGCACTGGCTCGCGAAGATGCTCGAACACGAGACGTTCGCGCTCGACGCGGTGCAGGACGGCGACGCCGCCGACCAGCTGCTGCGCACGAACCACTACGACGTCGTGCTGCTGGACCTGAACCTGCCGAAGCTCTCGGGCAAGAACGTGCTGCGCCGCCTGCGCCAGCGCGGCGACGCGACGCCGGTGCTGATCCTGACCGCGAGCGGCTCGATCGACGAAAAGGTCGAGCTGCTCGGCGCCGGCGCGGACGACTATCTGGTGAAGCCGTTCGAAGTGCGTGAACTGGTCGCGCGCATCAAGGTGCTGATCCGGCGGCAGACGCCTTCGAAGGCGAGCGAGGTAGTCTGCGGCGATCTCACGTTCGACATCGACACGCGCCAGTTCCTGCTGCGGGGCGCGCCGCTCAACGTGACGCCGCGCGAGCGCACGGTGCTCGAAACGCTGATCCTGCGGCTCGGCAAGACGGTGTCGAAACCGGCGCTGGTCGATGCGATCTTCACGCTCTCCGACGAACCCAGCGAAGACGCAGTCGAAATCTACATCTCGCGGCTGCGCAAGAAGCTCGACGGCAGTTCGGCCGTGATCGTCACGCTGCGCGGGCTCGGCTACCTGCTGCGCAAGAAAGAAGATGACCAATAGCCTGCGCATGCGCCTGCTGTGGTGGCTGCTCGTGCCGCTCGCGCTGTACGTGTTCGTCACCGGCAAGGCCGAACACGAGAACGCACGGCGCACGGCGGATCTGGTGCAGGACAACCAGCTGGTTTCGTCGGCGCGGATGATCGCCGGAGACGTGACGTGGGTCGACGGCTATCTGCGCGCCGACGTGCCCCCCGCGGCGCTCGAAGTGTTCGCGTCGCCATACGGCGACCAGGTGTTCTACAGCGTGAGCGTCGAGGGCGGCCGGCTGCTCGCCGGCAATCCGGATTTCCCGCGCAGCGGCCGCCGCACTGCCAGCACCCCCGATTATTACGACGCCGACCTGCACGGCCAGCCGGTGCGCGCCGTCGCCTTCGTCCGGCAAATGTACGACAACGGCGCGACGCGGCGCGTGCTGGTGTCGGTCGGCAAGACCGTGCGCTCGCGCGACGCGATGGCGCAGCAACTGTGGCAACCGCAACTCGTGCGGCAGATCGAAATGGTCGTGCTGGCGGTGGCGCTCGTGTGCATCGGTCTCACGTTCGAACTGCGGCCGCTGATGAAAGTGAAGGACGACGTCGCCGACCGCGATCCGATGCAGCTCGCGCCGATTCGCGTCGAGCGGCTCCATACGGAACTGCGGCCGATCGTCGACGCCATCAATCAATGCATCGCGCGCCTCGGCGTGCAGGTGGCCGCGCAGCGGCGCTTCATCGCGGATGCCGCGCATCAGTTGCGCACGCCGCTCACGCTGCTTGGCACCCAGCTGCAGTTCGCGCGCCAGCACGGCGGCATCGAGCCCGGGCTCGCCGAAGCGCTCGCGGCGATGCACCGCAGCAACCGGTCGATGGTGGGTCTCACCAACAAGCTGCTGCTGCTCGCGCAGGCCGAGGCGGCTGACTACACCCGGCTCGCGAGCGAACCCGCCGACCTCGCCGCGATTGCGAAAGACGTGGCCGAAGATCTCGCGCTCCTCGCGCAGACGCGGGAAATCGACCTGGGGGCTGAACTCGATGGACCGGCGCCGGTGACCGGCCATCCGGGATTGCTGTCAGCGCTGGTCGCGAATCTCGCGGAAAACGCGATCCGCTATACGCAGGCGGGCGGCCATGTGACGGTGGCCGTCCGCACCGACGGCGCGACGGTCACGCTGGTGGTATCGGACGATGGACCCGGCATTGCGCCCGAAGCGCGCAGCCGGGTGTTCGAGCCGTTCTACCGTGCCTCCGCCGATACCGAAGGCACCGGCCTTGGCCTTGCAATCGTCCGCGAGATCGTGCAGGCGCATCGCGGCGAGATCACGCTCGAGCCCGGCGCGGGCGGCCGCGGCGTGACCGCGACCGTGACGCTCGCCGCGGCGCGAAGCCCGGCGCAACCCGAGGCATGACCCGGGGCGCCAGATGCAGGCTCAGATTGACGGCACGGTATCGATGAACGACTGGCGCAGCGACAGCTTCTGGAAGTGCCGGTCGAGATCGGGATACGGGTCGCGCCAGTTCAGCTCGGGCAAGCGGAAATCCAGATAGCCGAGCGCGCAACCGACCGCGATGTCCGCGAGCGTGTAGTGATTGCCGGTACACCAGGTCTTGCTGCCGAGCCCGCGCGACATCGCCGCCAGACCGTCGTCGATCTTGTGCCGCTGCCGCGCAATCCAGGCTTCGCTGCGATGTTCCTCCGCGCGCTGCGTGCTTTCCACGCGGATCAGGACGGCGGCGTCCAGCATGCCGTCCGCGAGCGCCTCCCAGCAACGCACCTCGATACGCTCGCGGCCCGGCTGCGGAATCAGCTTGCCGACCGGCGACAGCGTATCGACGTACTCGCAGATCACGCGCGAATCGAAGACCGCTTCGCCGTCGTCCATCACGAGACACGGCACCTTGCCGAGCGGGTTGAAGGTGTGAATCGTGGTTTCCGGCGCCCAGACGTTCTCGAGCACCAGCTGATAGTCGATCTTCTTTTCGGCGAGCACGATCCGCGCCTTGCGGACAAACGGACTGGCAAACGAACCAATGAGTTTCATGACACTGCCCTGTTTGGAATCCGGCGGAAGTATAACGTTGGTTTGAGTCGATCCCGACGCCGCCTGGCGTCTTGTGATGCGCGCCGCACGGCGCTGTGGACGGATTGCAACATTGCGCCGGCGACGCGCCGGGGTCGAGCTGGCCGGATGGCTAACGCAGCGCCCGCTGGCCGGCCTCCGCGGGCATTGGGCGCTACAATCGCACGATGAACCCGCTGACCGAACCCCAGATTGCCGTCGACGTCTACCGCAAGCGCCGCGAGCGCGTGCTCGCCACGCTGCGCGCGAATGGCGGCGGCGTCGCCATCGTACCCACCGCGCCCGAGGCGCTGAGGAACCGTGACGCCGACTATCCGTACCGGCACGACAGCTATTTCTATTACCTGACAGGCTTCACGGAGCCCGAGGCGCTGCTCGTGCTGGACGCGAGCGCCGGGCCGGACGCGCCCGCTTCAATCCTCTTCTGCCGCGCGAAAAACGTCGAGCGCGAAACGTGGGAAGGCTTTCGCTTCGGGCCCGAAGGCGCGCGCGAGGCGTTTGGGTTCGATGCCGCTTTCGCCTTCGACGAAATCGACGCGCAACTGCCGCGCGTGATCGCGAACAAGCCCGCGCTGCACTACGCGCTCGGCGCTTCGGCTGCGCTCGACGGCCAGGTGCGCGGCTGGCTCGAAGCCGTCCGCGCGCAGGGCCGCAGCGGCGTGAGCGCGCCCGCGGCGGTTCACGACCTGCTGCCCGTGCTCGACGAAATGCGCCTCTTCAAGGACGCGCACGAACTCGCGATCATGCGTCGCGCCGGCCGGATTTCGGCCGGGGCGCACCGCCGGGCGATGGCCGCCTGCCGGCCTGGCGTGCGCGAGTACGAACTCGAGGCGGAGCTGCTCTACACGTTTCGCAAACACGGTGCGCAGGCGCCGGCGTATGGCTCGATCGTCGCGGCCGGCCCGAACGCGTGCGTGCTGCACTACCCCGCCGGCAACGCGATCGCGCAGGAAAACGACCTGATCCTGATCGATGCCGCGTGCGAACTCGACGGCTATGCGTCCGACATCACGCGCACGTTTCCCGCCAGCGGAAAATTCACGCCGGCGCAGCGCGAACTGTATGACATCGTACACGCCGCGCAGCAGGCGGCGATCGACGCCACGCGCCCGGGCGCGACGTTCGACGCGCCGCATCAGGCGGCCTTGCGCGTGCTGTCGCAAGGTCTGCTCGACACGGGCATTCTCGAGCGCGGGCTCTTTGCTGGCGTCGACGAAGTCATCGCGGAGCGCGCCTATGCGCCGTTCTACATGCACCGCACGGGTCACTGGCTCGGCATGGACGTACACGATTGCGGCGACTACCGGGAGCGCGGCGCACCGCCGGACGAAACCGGCGCGCTGCCGTGGCGCACCTTGCAGCCATCGATGACGCTGACGGTCGAACCGGGTCTCTACATCCGCGCGTCGGACAAGGTACCCGAGCGCTACTGGAACATCGGCATCCGCATCGAAGACGACGCGGTCGTCACCGAAACGGGCTGCGAGCTGCTGACGCGCGACGTGCCGGTCAAGGCGGACGAGATCGAGGCGCTGATGCAGGCCGCGCAGGTCGGCGCGGTATAGGACAGGAACGCAGGAATGAATGAAGTAGCCCAACCGGCAACGGAATCGCCGTTCGATTTCGACATCGCCATCGTGGGCGCGGGCCCGGTCGGCCTCGCGCTTGCGGGCTGGCTCTCGCGGCGCAGCGCGACGCGCGCGCTTTCCGTCGCTTTGATCGACGCGCGCGCCCCCGCCGATGCCGTGTCCGACCCGCGCGCGATCGCGGTGTCGCATGGCAGCCGGATGATCCTCGAGCCGCTGCGCTGGCCCGGCGACGCCACTGCGATCCAGCGGATTCACGTGTCGCAGCGCGGCCACTTCGGCCGCACGGTCATCGATCACGCCGAGCACGACCTGCCCGCGCTCGGCTATGTGCTGCGCTATGGCTCGATCGTGCATGCGCTCGATGAAACGGTGCGCGAGACGCCGGTACACTGGTTGCGCTCCACGTCGGCGCTGCCGTCCACGCAGGAGCACGATGGCGTCACGTTGCCGCTGGAAAGCGCGCACGTGAAACGCACGGTGCGCACGCGGATTCTCGTCAACGCGGAAGGCGGCCTCTATCACGAGCAGAAGAGCGGTAACGGCGCCTCGCGCGACTACGGGCAGACCGCGCTGGTCGGCACGGTCACGGTGTCGGCGCCGCAGCCGCACGTCGCGTGGGAACGCTTCACCCCGGGCGGCCCGATTGCGCTGCTGCCGATGGGCGGCGTGCGCGGCGCGGATTACGCGCTCGTCTGGTGCAGTTCGCCGGATGAAGCCGCCCGCCTCGCGCAACTCGACGACGCCGCATTCCTGCAGGCGCTCGGCGCGGCGTTTGGCGACCGCATGGGCGCCTTCACGCAGATCAAGGGCCGCGCGTCGTTCCCGCTCGGCCTGAATGCCGTCGACACGCTCGTCAAGGGCCGCGTCGTCGCGATCGGCAACGCCGCGCAGACATTGCATCCGGTCGCGGGACAAGGGCTGAACCTGGGCTTGCGCGACGCGCACGCGCTCGTCGACGCGCTCGCGCAGCACGGCGCCACGCCGCTCGCGCTGGCCGCCTTCGCGGCGCGCCGCTCGCTCGACCGCCGCCTGACGATCGGCGCCACCGACACCCTTGCGCGCCTCTTCACCGTCGACTTCCCGCCGCTCGCCACGCTGCGCGGGCTCGCGCTGACCGCGCTCGAATTCCTGCCGCCGGTCAAGACCGCGCTCGCGCGGCAAATGATGTTCGGCCAGCGCCGCTGAGCGCCGGCGCGGCCCGCGCGCCCGGTGGGCTGCCGGCGCGCCGGTCCGTAGCGAAGGCGCTTGCATGGAAGATTTAATGGCTTACGTCCCTGGCAAGTCGTCTGTCAGGAACCCGTTAACGGTAAAATGGCTGTTTTCCTACGTACCTCGCCATCGCGCGGATCGGCCACGATCGCGCGAGAACGCTTCCGTCATGCCCATTCTCGGTTCGCACAATCTGCGCAACAACCTGTTCGTCGCCCCGATGGCCGGCGTGACGGACCGGCCGTTCCGCCAGCTGTGCAAGCGGCTGGGCGCGGGCTATGCCGTCTCGGAGATGGTGGCGTCGAACGCGCAGTTGTGGAAAAGCGAGAAAACCATGCGCCGCGCGAACCACGCGGGCGAAGTCGAACCGATCGCCGTGCAGATCGCCGGCGCCGATCCGGAGATGATGGCCGAAGCGGCGCGCTACAACGTCGCGAACGGCGCGCAGATCATCGACATCAACATGGGCTGTCCGGCCAAGAAGGTGTGCAACGTCGCCGCGGGCTCCGCGCTGCTGCAGAACGAACCGCTGGTTCAGCAGATCGTCGAGGCCGTCGTGGGCGCGGTGGGCACCGGCCCCGATGCGGTGCCCGTCACGCTGAAAATCCGCACGGGCTGGAACCGCGACAACCGGAATGCGCTCAACATCGCGCGGCTCGCCGAAAACGCGGGCATCTCGATGCTGACGGTACACGGCCGCACGCGTGCCGACCTGTATCACGGCGACGCCGAATACGAAACCATCGCCGCCGTGAAGGGCGCGGTGCGCATTCCAGTGGTCGCGAACGGCGACATCGCCACGCCGCAGAAGGCCCGCGACGTGCTGGCCGCCACGGGCGCCGACGCCATCATGATCGGCCGCGCGGCGCAGGGTCGCCCGTGGCTCTTCCGCGAGATCGAACATTTCCTGCAGACGGGCGAACTGCTGCCGCCCCCGCGCATCGACGAGATCCAGCAGGTGATGAACGAACACCTGGAAGATCACTACGC
The DNA here is from genome assembly GCF_900107685.1 of Paraburkholderia sartisoli. Taxonomy (GTDB): domain Bacteria; phylum Pseudomonadota; class Gammaproteobacteria; order Burkholderiales; family Burkholderiaceae; genus Paraburkholderia; species Paraburkholderia sartisoli. Next base: position 837,441 of record NZ_FNRQ01000002.1, read on the forward strand.
GTTCTATGGCGAATTCACCGGCGTGCGCACTGCACGCAAGCATATCGGCTGGTACACTCGCGGCCTTTCTGGCGCCAACGTGTTCCGGCACCGCATGAATACGCTGGACACCACGCGCGAACAACTGCTCGCCGTCAACGAATTTTTCGACGCCCAAAAGGCGGTTTCCGACCGCCTCATCTACGTCGAGGACACGGTCGGCGAGCTGGACAATAACGACCGACTGGCAGCATGAGCAGACACAACATCGAACGATGCGTCCGCGACAGCCTGGACATGTACTTCCAGGATCTCGACGGCTCGAACCCGCACGATATTTACGACATGGTCGTGTCGTGCGTAGAAAAACCGATGCTCGAGGTGGTGCTCGAGCAGGCGGGCGGCAACCAGTCGCTGGCCGCCGAGTATCTCGGCATCAACCGCAATACGCTGCGCAAGAAGCTGCAACAGCACGGTTTGCTGTAGCGGATCCGTCGTCACTTCACGCGCCCCGTCACGTCTCTCCCCGGCTTTCTCATCATGATCAAGCAAGCGCTCATCTCCGTTTCCGACAAGACCGGCATCGTCGATTTCGCCCAATCGCTGTCGGACCTCGGCGTCAGGATCCTGTCGACCGGCGGCACCGCGAAACTGCTCGCGGACGCGGGTCTCGCGGTGACCGAAGTCGCCGATTACACCGGCTTTCCGGAAATGCTCGACGGCCGCGTGAAAACGCTGCACCCGAAGGTTCACGGCGGCATTCTCGCGCGCCGCGACCTGCCGGAACACATGGCCGCGCTTGAGAAACACGACATCCCGACGATCGACCTGCTCGTCGTGAACCTGTACCCGTTCGTGCAGACCGTGTCGAAGGCCGAGTGCTCGCTGGAAGACGCAATCGAGAACATCGACATCGGCGGCCCGACGATGCTGCGCTCGGCCGCGAAGAACCATCGCGATGTGACGGTCGTGGTCGATCCGGCGGATTACGCGGTGGTGCTCGACGAAATGCGCGCAAACGCCAATTCGGTCGGCTACAAGACGAACTTCCGTCTCGCCACCAAGGTGTTCGCGCACACGGCGCAGTACGACGGCGCGATCACGAACTACCTGACGAGCCTCACCGAAGAACTGCAACACTCGTCGCGCAACACGTATCCGGCGACGTTCAACCTGGCGTTCGACAAGGTGCAGGATCTGCGTTACGGCGAAAACCCGCACCAGAGCGCGGCGTTCTACCGCGACCTGGTGGTGCCGGCGGGCGCGCTTGCGAACTACAACCAGCTGCAGGGCAAGGAACTGTCCTACAACAACATCGCGGACAGCGACGCGGCGTGGGAATGCGTGAAGACGTTCGACGTGCCGGCGTGCGTGATCATCAAGCACGCGAACCCGTGTGGCGTGGCGATCGGCGCGGACGCGAACGAAGCGTACGCGAAGGCGTTCCAGACCGATCCGACTTCCGCGTTCGGCGGCATCATCGCGTTTAACCGCGAAGTCGACGAAGCGGCGGCGCTGGCCGTCGCGAAGCAGTTCGTCGAAGTGCTGATCGCGCCGTCGTTCAGCGCGGCCGCACGCCAGGTGTTCACGGCGAAGCAGAACGTGCGTCTGCTCGAAATCGCGCCCGGCGACGGTCACAACACATTCGACCTGAAGCGTGTGGGCGGCGGTCTGCTGGTGCAATCGCTCGATTCGCGCAACGTGCAGCCGCGCGAACTGCGCGTCGCCACGAAACGCCACCCGACGCCGAAGGAAATGGACGACCTGCTCTTCGCATGGCGCGTCGCGAAATACGTGAAGTCGAACGCGATCGTGTTCTGCGGCAACGGCATGACGCTTGGCGTCGGCGCGGGCCAGATGAGCCGCGTGGATTCGGCGCGCATCGCGAGCATCAAGGCGCAGAACGCCGGATTGACGCTGACCGGCTCGGCCGTGGCGTCCGATGCGTTCTTCCCGTTCCGCGACGGCCTCGACGTGGTCGTCGCCGCGGGCGCGACGTGCGTGATCCAGCCGGGCGGCTCGATGCGCGACGACGAAGTGGTCGCCGCCGCCGACGAACACAACATCGCGATGGTGCTGACGGGCGTGCGTCACTTCCGCCATTGATTCAGGCTGGCTTGCCGGAATCGCCGGATACGGCGAACAGCCCCGGCTTGATGGCTTGACCCGGAACGGCCCGACAGGTTTTCCTGTCGGGCCGTTTTCCTTGGGCCATACACGACGCAGCCTGCGCTTCCACATCTCCGCTCTCGCGGCATTTATTGCCACGCCGCCCACCCCACCGCCCGCATTGCCGCCTGTTCGTTGTAGTATCGCAAGCACTTGTTCCACATCGCACCTCATGAGAATTCTCGGCATCGACCCTGGTTTGCGCGTCACCGGCTTTGGCGTGATCGACCAGACTGGCCATCAACTGACCTACGTCGCGAGCGGCGTCATCAAGACGGCCGATGCCGATCTGCCATCGCGCCTCGGCACGATCTTCGACGGTATCTCGACGCTGATCCGTCAGCACGCGCCCGATCAGTCGGCGATCGAAAAGGTGTTCGTCAACGTCAACCCGCAATCCACGCTGCTGCTGGGCCAGGCGCGCGGCGCCGCGATCTGCGGGCTGGTGGCGGGCGGCGTACCGGTCGCCGAGTACACCGCGCTGCAACTGAAGCAGGCAGTGGTCGGCTACGGACGCGCCACCAAGGAGCAGATGCAGCAGATGGTCGCGCGCCTGCTAAGCCTTTCCGGCGTGCCAGGCACCGACGCCGCCGATGCGCTCGGCATGGCGATCTGCCACGCGCACGGCGGCAGCACGCTGAGCACGCTCGGTGGCCTCGCGCCTTCGCTGGCGAAGAAAGGGTTGCGCGTGCGGCGTGGGCGGCTCGTCGGCTGAAACGAAGCCACCGCGCCGTGCGTTGCGCGGACACAGCAGGCACGCCGCGATCAACCCGCATTCACGCCGCTTCACCCGGGCCCTCACCGTAGCCGCCCTGCCGCAAGACGCGCTGCGCTACACTCGCGCTTTACTTCACCATCGAACTCACCATGATCGGTCGCATTGCCGGCGTCCTGCTGGAAAAGAATCCGCCGCATCTGCTCGTCGACTGCAACGGCGTCGGCTACGAAGTCGACGTGCCGATGAGCACGTTCTATAACCTGCCGGCAACCGGCGAGCGCGTGGTTCTTCTCACGCAGATGATCGTGCGGGAAGACGCGCAGCTGCTGTACGGCTTCGGCACCGCCCAGGAACGCACGACGTTCCGCGAGCTGCTGAAGATCAGCGGTATCGGCGCACGGATGGCGCTCGCCGTGCTCTCCGGCATGAGCGTTCATGAACTCGGCCAGGCCGTCACGTTGCAGGACGCCGCGCGCCTCACACGCGTTCCTGGCATCGGCAAGAAAACGGCCGAACGCCTGCTGCTGGAACTGAAGGGCAAGCTCGGCGCCGATCTGGGCGCGATGGCGAGCGCGGCCTCCGCATCCGGTCACGCCGGCGATATCCTGAACGCACTGCTCGCATTGGGTTACTCCGAAAAAGAAGGGTTGGCGGCCATCAAGAACGTACCGGCCGGCACCGGCGTTTCCGACGGCATCAAGCTCGCGCTGAAAGCATTGTCGAAGGGCTGACAGCACGCCCAGGGTCCGCTTCAACGCGACGACGGTTAAAGCTTCGCACGCCGCCTCGCGCTTTGCACCCTGGCCGTTCGGCCAGCTTTCGCGGCGGGCATCGCGCGGTACAATGTCTGCATGATCGAAACCGACAAACTCGCCGCCGAACGCATCATCGCCGCCACGCCCACGTCGCCGAACGAAGAAGCGTTCGAACGCGCGTTGCGCCCGCGCCAGCTCGACGAATACGTCGGACAGGAAAAGGTACGCGGCCAGCTCGAGATCTTTATCGAAGCGGCAAGGCGCCGCTCCGAATCGCTCGACCACGTGCTGCTGTTCGGGCCGCCGGGTCTCGGCAAGACCACGCTCGCGCACATCATCGCGCGTGAAATGGGGGTCAATCTTCGGCAGACATCCGGGCCCGTGCTCGAGCGCGCGGGCGACCTCGCGGCGCTGCTGACCAATCTCGAAGCAAACGACGTGCTTTTCATCGACGAAATCCACCGGCTCTCGCCGGTCGTCGAGGAAATCCTGTATCCGGCGCTGGAGGATTACCAGATCGACATCATGATCGGCGAAGGTCCGGCCGCGCGCAGCGTGAAGCTCGATCTCCAGCCGTTCACGCTGGTCGGCGCCACGACGCGCGCCGGCATGCTGACGAATCCGTTGCGCGACCGTTTCGGTATCGTCGCGCGGCTGGAGTTCTACAACGCCGAGGAGCTTGCGCGCATCGTCAGCCGGTCGGCATCGTTGCTGGGCGCGCAGATTCATCCGGATGGCGCGTTTGAAATCGCAAAGCGCGCACGCGGCACGCCGCGGATCGCGAACCGCCTGCTGCGGCGCGTGCGCGATTTCGCGGAAGTGAAAGCGGACGGCAACATCACCGCGAAAGTCGCCGACGCGGCGCTCGAGATGCTCGATGTCGATCCGGTCGGCTTCGACCTGATGGACCGCAAGTTGCTCGAAGCGATCCTGCACAAGTTCGACGGCGGCCCGGTGGGCGTCGACAACCTGGCAGCCGCGATCGGCGAAGAGCGCGATACGATCGAAGACGTGCTCGAACCGTACCTGATCCAGCAGGGCTTCCTGCAACGCACGCCGCGCGGCCGCGTGGCGACGTTGCTGACGTATCGGCACTTCGGCCTGTCCGCGCCGGAGTCATCGAGCCCGGTGCGCGACCTTTGGGATTCGGGCGCGCCCTGATCCTCGGGGCGCGCGAACGATGTCCCGGGCAGGAGTATTCCGCCGATGTCAGATCAAGCCAGCCAGCCGAACGATCGCGCGAGTTTCGCCGCGCTGGTGGCAAAACGTGTCCGCACGAGGCTCGCGGCCGGCGTCACCCATCTGACAAGCGGCAGCGGCCCGTCGCTCGACTATTCGTCGCCGCCCGGCGATCCGGGGCTGTTTGGTCCCGATGCCGTCTGCTGGAAAGTCCACGCCGACTTCACGTCGATGATGGCGGGCGGCGTTAGCGCGTTGTTGTTGCAGGCGCTGCACCCGCTGGCGCTGGCCGGCGTATGGGATCACTCGTCGTTTCGCACCGACATTCTCGGCCGCCTGCGCCGCACCGCGACGTTTATCGCCGGCACGACTTACGGCAATCAACGTGATGCGCTCACCCTGATCGAGCGTGTGAAGCGGATCCATCTCGGCGTGACCGGCACGGCGCCAGATGGCCGCCCGTATCGCGCAAGTGATCCTGCACTGCTGACGTGGGTGCATGTCGCGGAAGTATCGAGCTTCCTCACCGCTCACCTGCACTACGTGAACCCGGCCCTGCCGGGCGAGGCGCAGGATCAGTACCTTGCCGAGACGGCGCGCATCGCCGAAATGCTCGGCGCCACGGGGGTTCCCCGTTCGCGAGCTGAAATCGACGCGTACCTGATCGCGATGCAGCCCGAACTGGAGGCCAGTTCGCGTACGCGTGAAGTCGTGAGAATCCTGATGAACGCGCGGCCGCCAGGCGCGATGATGCGGCCGGCAGGCGCCCTGATACTCAACGCAGGCGTCGACCTGCTGCCGCCATGGGCGAAGGCGATGCTCGGGTTCGACACGTTCGCCGGCGTGCGACGCGCGCTGGTGCGACCGGGCGTGAAACTCGTCGCGCCGGTGATGCGCTGGGCACTGGTGAATGGCGTATCGAAGCGCGCACGCCGGCGTGTGGCGACGCCGCGCGGATGAGCCTGATCAGACGTGAGGCTTTACGCGTCGACAGGTGGCGAGCACAACCTGACGCGCGCTACAGCACCTTTCGGAAACCGTCGTCATCGCTAGTTCCACCGAGATGTTCGACATCGGCCCACGATACGACCGCCGCCACCCCGCCGTCGAAGTTCACGACGTTCACGCTCGTGTTGAGCAGCGCATAGTTACGCGGTGCATCGAGCGGCAGGCTGTTCGCGAACCGGTACACGCAATCGAGCACGCCGCCGTGCGCCACGCACGCGATCCGGCCATCCGGGTGCGCCGCGACAAGCGGTTCGATCGCGTGGACGACGCGGTGATAAAACATGCGCATCGATTCGCCTGCCGGCGGCGTGAAGCCAGGATCGCGGGTTTGCCAATGCGCGTATTCGTCCGGAAAACGCACGGCGATCTCGTCGCTGTCGTGTCCCTGAAACGCGCCAAACGAACGCTCGCGCAAACCGTCGCGCAGCTCGATCCGCATGCCGAGCGCATCGGCGATGGGTTGCGCGGTTTGTTGCGCACGCATCAGGTCGCTCGAATAGATCGCGTCCAGCCGCGCGCCCTGCTCCGCCTCGCGTGCAAGCCGTTTCGCCAGCTTGCGGGCCTGTTCGATACCATGCGTTGCCAGTGGAATGTCGGTGTGCCCCTGGATGCGCTTGATGCGGTTCCAGTCGGTCTCGCCGTGGCGGATGAAGAGAATCTGCGTGGTCATCGGATACACGCCCTGGTCGGATGCAGAAGCGTCATTGTCGCAAAAAACGGCAATGCGAGACGCCGCGCTGGGTCTTCAGGGACGTGTCTGAAGCCAGAACGTGACCGGGCCGTCGTTGACGAGCGACACCTGCATGTCGGCGCCGAACTCGCCGGTCTCGACAACCGGATGCTTCGCACGCGCGGCGGCGACGAAATAGTCGAAGAGACGGCGGCCCTCGTCGGGCGGCGCGGCGGGCGTGAAGCTCGGGCGCAGGCCACTGTTGGTATCGGCGGCGAGCGTGAACTGCGACACGAGCAGCAGGCCGCCCGCACCGCCCGCTCCGTCGATGTTCTGCACGGACAGGTTCATCTTGCCCGCGGCGTCGCTGAACACACGGTAGCCGAGCAGCTTCGCGAGCAGTTTGTCGGCGACGGCATCGGTATCGCCGCGCTCCGCACAGACGAGCGCCAGCAGGCCCGCCCCGATCTCGCCCGTCACGCGATCGCCAACGCACACGCTGGCGCGCCGCACGCGTTGAATCAGCGCGATCACGCCGGATTCCCTGATACGGCGACCCACGCGAATCCAGCCATGACGTGCAGACGCTTGAAGATCATCAGGCCGTCAACGTCACGCGTGCAAAGCGGCGCTTGCCGACCTGCACGACGAACTCGCCCGCTTCGACCTTGAGGCCCTTGTCGGACACCGTCGCGCCGTCGATCTTCACGCCGCTCTGCTCGATGTTGCGCAGCGCCTCGCTCGTCGAGGACACGAGCCCCGCCTGCTTCAGCAGCTGTCCGATCGCGAGCGGCGCGCCGGCGAGCGTGACCGCGGGAATATCGTCGGGCACACCCCCCTTCGCGCGATGATTGAAGTCTTCGAGCGCGCGCTCGGCATCGGCCGGCGAGTGAAAGCGGGCGACGATTTCCTGCGCGAGCATCACCTTGAAATCACGCGGGTTACGGCCGCCTTCGATCTCGCGCCTGAAGCCGGCGATTTCGTCCATCGGACGGAACGACAGCAGCTCGAAGTAACGCCACATCAGCACATCGGAGATGCTCATGAGCTTGCCGAACATATCGGCCGGCTTTTCGCTGATGCCGACGTAGTTGTGCTTCGACTTCGACATCTTCTCGACGCCGTCGAGGCCTTCGAGCAGCGGCATCGTCAGGATGCACTGCTGTTCCTGGCCGTACTGCTTCTGCAGTTCGCGACCGACGAGCAGGTTGAACTTCTGGTCCGTGCCGCCCAGTTCGAGGTCGGCGTTCAGCGCGACCGAGTCGTAACCCTGCATCAGCGGATACAGGAGTTCGTGGATCGAGATCGGCACGCCGCCCTGGAAGCGCTTCGTGAAGTCCTCGCGTTCCAGAATGCGCGCGACCGTGTAGCGCGACGCGAGCTTGATCATGCCGTCGGCGCCGAGCGGCATCGACCATTCGCTGTTGTAGCGGATTTCAGTTTTCTCGCGGTCGAGCACGAGCGCGGCCTGATCGAAATACGTCTTCGCGTTCGACTCGATCTGTTCGCGCGTGAGCGGCGGACGCGTTGCGTTGCGACCCGACGGATCGCCAATCAGCGACGTGAAATCGCCGATCAGGAAAATGACCGTGTGCCCCAGATCCTGCAGCTGGCGCATCTTGTTCAGCACGACGGTGTGGCCGATGTGAATGTCGGGCGCGGTCGGATCGAGGCCCAGCTTGATGCGCAGCGGCGTGCCCGTGGCCGCGCTCTTCGCGAGCTTTTGCGCGAACTCGTCTTCGATCAGCAGTTCGTCGACGCCGCGTCTGGCGACGGCGAGCGCGTGACGAACCTCGTCGGTGATCGGGAAAGCGGGGGTGGGCGTTGAAGTGGACTCGGAGCTCATGCTGGAACGTGACGTCGAAAAGGGAGATTGTCCCATAGTTGGCGCGGGCGGCCGGCGCCGGGACGGACACCGGATTTTACGTGATTCGCCCCGCGAGGCCGAGCTTTCGCGGGCGCGCGCCTTTCCTCGCGGCCCGTTGCGCTGTTAATCTGTTAAAACAGTTCGCAATAAACGGCACAAGGAGCAAAACGTGGCGCGAGACACGGCAGATGGCGTGTATATCGGATTGATGTCCGGCACGAGCATGGACGGCGTTGATGGCGTCGCAGTCGAATTCACCCAGGGCAAGCCGCCGGTGGTCAAGGCCGAAGCGTTCGTCGGCTTTTCGGAAGGCTTGCGTGACGCGCTGTTCGCGCTGCAACAGCCCGGCGAGAATGAAATCGAACGTGAAGCGCTGGCCGCGAACGCGCTCGCCGCGCGCTACATGGTGTGCTGCCACGAGCTGATGCGCAGCGGCAACCTGTCGGTCAGCCATATCCGCGCGATCGGCGTGCATGGTCAAACCGTGCGGCATCGTCCGGAAAAAGGCTACACACGCCAGATCAACAATCCGTCGCTGCTCGCCGAGATGACCCACGTCGACGTGGTCGCCGATTTCCGTTCGCGCGACGTCGCCGCCGGCGGTCAGGGCGCACCGCTCGTGCCGGCGTTTCACGCGACGGTGTTCGGCAGGAAGGGCGAGACGCGCGTCGTCTGCAACCTGGGCGGTATCAGCAACATCACGATTCTTGGCGCGGCCGGCGGCGTACGCGGCTTCGATTGCGGGCCCGCCAACGCGTTGCTCGACGAATGGGCGCATCGCCATCTCGGCAGACCGTTCGACGAAGGCGGCGCGTTCGCGGCCAGCGGACAGGTGCATCGCCCGCTGCTCAACGCGTTACTCAACGAGCCGTTCTTCGAACAGCAACCGCCGAAGAGCACCGGGCGCGACCTGTTCAATGCCGCGTGGATGGACGCGAAGCTCGCGCCCTTCGCCGCGGTCAGCCCGGCCGACGTGCAGGCGACGCTCACGGCGCTCACCGCGATCACGATTGCGCGCGAAATCGAGCGCCACGCGTCCGATAGCCGGGCGGTCTATGTGTGCGGCGGTGGAGCGCGCAATCCTGAGCTACTCAAAGCGCTGAAGGCGGCGCTCGAGGAAAGCGGCGTGAGCGGCGTGCCGGTGATGACCACCGAAGCGCTCGGCGTGCCGCCTAACCAGGTGGAGCCACTGGCGTTCGCGTGGCTCGCGATGCGCTGTCTCGCGCGCGAATCGGGCAACCTGCCGGCCGTCACGGGTGCCGCCGGCGAGCGGGTGCTGGGAGCGATCTATTCGCGTTGAGCGGCGGGTGCGCTGCCTTCGATTGAAACACCGGAGGCAATAAAAAACGGGGCTTTTCAGCCCCGTTCTGGTCCATCCCTCTCCGGCGTAGCGCCGGTCGGCTATCCCGGTTGATCAGACCGAGAACGACGAGCCGCAGCCGCAGCTTGTCGACGCGTTCGGATTCTTGATCACGAACTGCGCGCCGTTGATGTCATCCTTGTAATCGATCTCGGCGCCGACCAGGTACTGGTAGCTCATCGAATCGATCAGCAGCTGGACGCCGCTCTTGTTCATCACGGTATCGTCTTCGTTGATGGCTTCGTCGAACGTGAAGCCATACTGAAAGCCCGAGCAGCCGCCGCCCTGCACGAACACGCGCAGCTTCAGTTCCGGATTGCCTTCTTCGTCGATCAGCTGCTTGACCTTGTCAGCCGCTGCGTCGGTGAAAACGAAGGGGCTTGGCATCTCGGTCACGGGGGTGTCGGTGACTGCGTTCATTCGAACTCTCCAAATAAGCTTCTAGCCGCTATTGTAGGGCTGATCTCAATATCGTGCTGAAGCCCTGTGAAATCAAGGGCTTCGTGTAGGGGTATTTGGCGCACCGGCTTCAGGCAAAGCGAATACCGGGACACCCGCATACGCACGCCAACCCATGAAAAAAGCCGCCGACGCATACGCGAAAGCGGCTTTTTTGCAGCAGATTCGCCCGAAGACGAATCTGACCCAAAGCGATTAACGCTTCGAGAATTGCTTCCTGCGGCGTGCCTTGTGGAAGCCGACCTTCTTACGTTCGACTTCACGGGCATCACGCGTCACGAAACCAGCGCTCGACAGAGCCGGCTTCAGCGTTGCGTCGTAGTCCATCAGCGCGCGGGTGATGCCGTGGCGAACCGCACCGGCCTGACCCGTTTCACCGCCGCCCGACACGTTGACCTTGATGTCGAACGTGGTGGCGTGGCTCGTCAGTTCCAGCGGCTGGCGCACGATCATCAGCGACGTTTCGCGCGAGAAGTAATCGGCGATGGGCTTGCCGTTCACAATGATGTCGCCCTTGCCTGCCTTGATGAAGACACGTGCAACGGCGCTCTTGCGGCGGCCCGTACCGTAATTCCAGTTACCGATCATGTGGGCTCCCCTTAGATCTCGAGCGCTTTCGGCTGTTGTGCCGAATGCGGATGCGTTGCGTCTGCGTAGACCTTCAGCTTCTTGATCATCGCGTAGCCGAGCGGGCCCTTCGGCAGCATGCCCTTGACCGCTTTCTCGAGCGCGCGGCCCGGGAAGCGTTCCTGCATCTTGCCGAACGTCGTTTCATAGATACCGCCCGGGTAGCCCGAGTGGCGGTAGTACTTCTTGTCAGTAGCCTTGTTGCCCGTGACCTTCAGCTTGCCGGCGTTGATAACGATGATGAAATCACCGGTGTCGACGTGCGGAGTGAATTCAGGCTTGTGCTTGCCGCGAAGACGGTGTGCCACTTCGCTGGCGACACGCCCGAGAACCTTATCCGTCGCGTCAATCACGTACCATTCACGCGTAACCTCATGGGCTTTTGCGGAAAACGTCTTCATGATCGATCCAAAAAAATTGCTGCGCCCAATGTATTTTTTCCTGCTTGTAGTGTGCGCATCGAGGCGCGTGCAGGCTCTCCCTGGTTCTTCCTCCGCGGGCGCGGATGCGGAAAAGCCCTGAATTATAAAGGAAATTGCCACGCGACGTCAAAGATTGCGGCAAAAGGCACAGGAGACGGGCCCGGAATCCGCAAAACAGGCAAAAGGCAGGCGAAAAAAAGCCCGAACGGTTGGTTCGGGCTTAATCCACCAAAGGAGGAGGTGGAGGAGACAGCGGAGATTGTCGAACTGCGACAACCAATGGAATCGGTTATATGAGCCGACCTTGTGCAACGCAAGAATATTTGCATGGTGAAATACGATTTCATGATGTAAAACTATAACGCCACCCATTTGCATGGGCAAAAACCCTTATCAATCAACGCACGCGGGCGCTCCGGCGCTGTCGGCAGGTTGCGACGGCTAGAGTAAAACCTCTAACATCATCAGAACAATCCCGAGGCCGGCAATGCATGGCGCATCGCACCATGCAAGGCGTTCGCGACCGGACCAGAGCGCCCGGACAGGCCCGGACATCCCTTGAACCGACGGGCTACAATGCCCATCTTGAATTCAAGCGGAACGCGCTGGAGCACGGGAATGGAATGCAAAGTGAGCTGGATGGGGCAGGACGGGATGGCTTTCGCGGCCGAAACGGGTAGCGGCCATCTGGTCATGATGGACGGCGCGCCGGAAGGCGGCGGCCGTAATCTGGCGCCGCGTCCGATGGAAATGGTGCTGCTCGGCACGGGCGGCTGCACGGCGTACGACGTCGTGATGATCCTGAAAAAGAGTCGCCAGGAAATCGCCGGGTGTTCGGTCACGCTGAAGGCCGAGCGCGCGAGCGAAGACCCGAAGATCTTCACGAAGATCCACTTCCACTTCACCGTGACGGGCAAGAACCTGAATCCAGCGACCGTGGAACGCGCGATCAACCTGTCGCACGACAAATACTGCTCGGCGTCGATCATGCTCGCCAGATCGGCCGAATTGACGCACTCGTTCGATATCGTCGCGGGCTGATCCGGGCCCCACGACATCAGCCATGCGTGTTGCGCGCGCACCAAAGAAAAATGCCAGCGTCGATGACTCGACGCCGGCATTTTTTTGTTCGGGTGGCAAAGCAGGCCGATAAGCCGGATTCTGTGCACGCACTGCGCCCGAAGGTGCGATGCGCGTGGCAGCCATTCCTCTAGGCGCGCCATTGCTGACGCGCTCAAGCTTCCTACCCGCAGACGAGACGGGGGCCCCATCCTGCATCTCGAAGATGCGCGTCTGCCTACTTGGAATTGCTCCGGGTGGAGGTTACCGTGCCGGTCTGTGTCGCCACAGCCGCGGTGCGCTCTTACCGCACCGTTTCACCCTTACCTGATCCCGGCTTGCGCCGGGCCATCGGCGGTCTGTTCTCTGTTGCCCTGTTCCGCGTGTCACCACGGATGGCCGTTAGCCATCACCCTGCCCTGTGGAGTCCGGACTTTCCTCGCCCTCTCTGGTCGAAACCGCGGAGGCCGCGACTGCCTGGCCTGCTTTGCTGGCGCCGATTCTAACATCGCACGGCAAAGCCGCCGTTTATCGGGCCCGCCGGCCGGGTCGGAAAACTGCGGTGTCGTCGTAGAACGTCGGGCTTTCGTTCGCCGCCCACCAGCCTGGAATGCCCAGCACCGGAAGCGGCGCGAACACGCGCCCGTTCAGCTCGCCCGCCGCCGAGAGCGCCTCGCTCACCGCGCCGTCCAGCCACGCATCGCGCGCGCTCACGCTCCACGAGAAATAGTCGGGCGGCACGTCGACGATCCATGCATGCGCCGTGCATGCCTTATATGGTGCGACCAGCTTCTCGAGCAGCGCGTGACCAAAGCACCGCACCTCGCATCGCGTGCCCCACGCCGCGCGATCCGCGACGAACAGCGCGCGCCAGTCGAACGCGCGCAACGCCGCGCCGGGCGATGGATTGGTACACGCAAACAGCACGGCGTTTTCGTCGAACAGTGTCAGCGCGTCGCGCGTGGCGCCGCGGGTCGGGCCGACGCCGAACACGTCGATCGCCGCCGACTGCCGGGCGTTCAGCGTCGCCTTGATCCGCGGAAACTGGAACCAGACGAGCGCGTTGAAGAAGTCGTGAAGATTGTGGCGGGTCGGCACGCCGCCCGTCGACGCGATATGCGCTTCGTACGCCGAGCCGGCCGGAAGGTCGTCCTGCGCGATGAAGGCCAGCGGCTGGCCGCGGCCGGTCGTCTGGTGCGAGCGGCCCGCGTCCGCGTTCATCGCGGCGAGCAGCGCAGGCGCACCGGCCAGCGCCGCCCGCTGCCAGCGCTCGCCGCGCGCGACGAATTGCGCGAACCACGGCGTGCGCCAGTCGATCCGCGCGAACGGCGTTTCCATCTGCGAAAGACAATCCGGCAACGCCAGGTCAGACACAGGATTCACCGCCGATGCGTCGAACGCGGCATGCGCCGAAGCCGCCACAAGCGAATGCGTCGCGGCATCCTCCCGGGTTGCGTCGAGGCCGCCTGGCTCCGTGCTCACCGACCACGCCCCCGCATCGCCAGACCGACGCTCAGACGAGGCGCCAGCCGATTGCCTCGCCGCCGCGCAGCGGCACGACCGGCGTGTCGCCCGCGACGACTTCAGCCGGCAGCGTCCACTGTTCGCGCCGCAGCGTCACCGTCTCGGCGCTTCTCGGCAGCCGGTAGAAGTCCGCGCCGAAGAAACTCGCGAAGCCCTCGAACCGGTCGAGCGCACCCGCGTTATCGAACGCTTCCGCGTACAGTTCCAGCGCGTGCAGCGCCGTGTAGCAGCCCGCGCAGCCGCACGCATGCTCCTTCAGGCCCTTCGGATGCGGCGCGCTGTCCGTGCCGAGGAAGAAGCGCGGATTGCCCGAGGTCGCGGCCTCGACGAGCGCGACGCGATGCGTCTCGCGCTTCAGCACCGGCAGGCAGTAGTAATGCGGACGGATGCCGCCCTGGAAAATCGCGTTGCGGTTGTACAGCAGATGGTGGGCCGTGATCGTCGCGCCAAGCAGTTCGGGCGCGGCGCCCGCATCGCGGATGTAGTCGACGGCATCTTTCGTCGTGATGTGTTCGAACACCACTTTCAGCGCCGGAAACGCGCGGCGCAACGGCGTCATCACGCGATCGATAAACACCTTCTCGCGATCGAAGAGGTCGATCGACGCATCCGTCACCTCGCCATGCACCAGCAGCGGCATGCCCGTTTCCTGCATCGCCTCGAGCGTCTTCGCGCACTTCATGATGTCGGTGACGCCCGCGTCCGAGTTGGTGGTCGCGCCCGCCGGATACAGCTTCACGCCATGCACGAAGCCGCTTTCGCGCGCGCGGCGGATTTCGTCGGGCGGCGTGTTGTCGGTGAGATACAGCGTCATCAGCGGCTCGAACGTCACGCCCGCCGGAATCGCGGCCACGATCCGCCCGCGATACGCCGCGGCCTGCGCGGTGGTCGTCACCGGCGGCTTCAGGTTCGGCATGATGATCGCGCGGCCGAACTGGCGCGCGGTGTGCGGCAGCACGGCCGCGAGCATCGCGCCGTCGCGCACGTGAAGGTGCCAGTCGTCCGGGCGGGCGATCGTCAGGGAATCGTGGGAAACGTTGGAAGCTGTCATGGCGAAAGAAGTGACGAGCGCCGCAAAACGGTTAAACGGTTCAATCGACGTCGGCAAACCGCAACACTGTGGCCTGAACACCCGTCAATTTCATTGTTTGCCGCTTCTGGCTCGGTGATATGCTTGGAAAATCATCATTGTAACGGCTCACTCCGTTCACCCGTGGCTTTCGCAACATGTGCCAACTACTCGGAATGAACTGCGCCGCGCCGACGGACGTCACGTTCTCGTTCACCGGTTTTGCCGCGCGCGGCGGCGTCACCGATCACCACGCAGACGGCTGGGGCATCGCCTTCTTCGAAGACAAGGCCTGCCGGCTCTTCATCGATCACCAGTCGTCGGCCACCTCGCCCATCGCGGAGATGGTCAAGCGCTATCCGATCAAGTCGAAGAACACGATCGCGCATATCCGCAAGGCGACGCAAGGTCATATCCAGCTCGAAAACTGCCATCCGTTCATGCGCGAACTGTGGGGGCGTCACTGGATCTTCGCGCACAACGGCGATCTGCAGGATTACCAGCCGTTCCTCACGGGCGTCTATCAGCCGGTCGGCACCACCGACAGCGAACTCGCGTTCTGCGCGTTGCTGCAAGGCCTGCGCAAGGAATTCCCGGGCTCGCAGCCGGGGCTCGATGAACTCTTCCCCGCACTCGAAAAACTGACGCGCGAGATCACGCAGGCCGGCGTGTTCAATTTCCTGATGTCGAACGGACAGGCGCTCTTCGCGCACTGCTCGACGCGCCTCTATTACCTCGTGCGGCGCTGGCCGTTTTCGACGGCGCATCTGGTCGACGCCGACGTGTCGATCGACTTCGCGAAGTACACGACGCCAGAAGATCGCGTCGCGGTGATCGCCACGCAGCCGCTCACCGACAACGAAGTGTGGACCGCGTTCGAACCCGGCGACCTGCTGATGTTCCAGCACGGCGAAGTGATCGCCCGCACGAATGTGCCGGTGCCGCAGGCCGTGCTCGACAAGCTGCGCGATCCGGCAAGCGACCGCTCGGCCTCGGCGCCGACGCCGGTCGTCCAGGAGCCGATGCCCGCGACCCTCGATCTCGAATCCGACGACGCCGCCGCGTTCGAATCCTGAAACGCGCGCCAATCGGCCGCTGCTGGCAACGCCCGCGCCCAGTAAAAAAGCCGCTTCTTTCGAAGCGGCTTTTTCTTGTGCCCTGGGTGCGGCGCGCCGAACCCTCAGTGCAGGATCTTCGCCAGAAAATCCTTCGCGCGATCCGACTTGGGATTGTCGAAGAATTCGTCTTTACGGTCGTCTTCGACGATCAGGCCACGGTCCATGAAGATCACGCGGTGCGCGACTTTCTTCGCGAAGCCCATTTCGTGCGTGACGCACATCATCGTCATGCCTTCCTGCGCGAGTTCGACCATCACGTCGAGCACTTCGTTGATCATTTCCGGATCGAGCGCTGACGTGGGCTCGTCGAACAGCATCGCGATCGGATCCATCGAAAGCGCACGCGCAATCGCCACGCGCTGCTGCTGACCGCCGGACAGTTGCCCCGGATACTTGTCCGCCTGCGCGCGCAGGCCGACGCGATCCAGCAGCTTCAGGCCCTTCGCATTCGCTTCGTCTTTCGAGCGGCCGAGCACCTTGATCTGCGCAAGCGTCAGGTTCTCGGTAATCGACAGATGCGGGAACAGTTCGAAATGCTGGAACACCATGCCGACTTTTGCGCGCAGCTTCGACAGATTCGTCTTCTTGTCGACAAGCGACTGGCCGTTGATGACGATCTCACCCTTCTGGAACGGCTCGAGGCCGTTCACGGTCTTGATGAGCGTCGACTTGCCCGAACCCGACGGCCCGCACACGACCACCACTTCGCCTTTTTTCACTTCCGTCGTGCAATCGGTCAGCACCTGGAACTGGCCGTACCACTTCGAAACATTCTTGATAGAGATCATCTTGCGACCTTTTTCTGAAGACCCTTGACAAGGCTCGACGCGACCACGCAAATCACGAAATAGCACGCGCCGGCGAACAGTACCATCTCGACGTTGGTGCCGTCGCGATCGCCAATATTCGTTGCCGTACGGAAGAAATCCGCGAGGCTGATCACGTACACGAGCGACGTATCCTGAAAGAGCACGATGGCCTGCGTGAGCAGCAGCGGCACCATCGCGCGGAACGCCTGCGGCAACACGATGAGGCGCATCGCCGTGCCGTACGTCATGCCGAGCGCGAACGCCGCATTGATCTGCCCGCGCGGCACCGCCTGAATGCCGGCGCGGATGATCTCCGAATAGTAAGCCGCTTCAAAAAGCGAGAACGCGACCATCGCCGACGCCAGACGGATGTCGATATCCGCCGAAAGGCCGAGCACGTTCTGCAACACCTGCGGGACGATCAGGAAGAACCGCAGCAGCACCATCACGAGCGGAATCGAACGGAAGACGGTGACGTAGCCCTTCGCGAACCACTCGAACGGCTTGAACGACGACAGCCGCATCATGGCGAGCACGGTGCCCCACACGATACCGATGACGATCGCGATCAGCGTGATCTGGAACGTGATGACGGCGCCGGTCCACAACGTCGGCAGTGCGCCCGGAATGCCACTCCAGTCGAAATGATGCATCACTTGCCTCCGATATAGCCGGGCAGCCGCGCGCGGCGCTCGATCACGCGCATGAACTGCATGACGATGAGGTTGATCAGCACGTACGCGAGCGTGACCGCGATGAACGATTCATACGTTTGCGCCGTGTAATCGACGAGCTGCCGCGCCTGGGCCGACAGATCGAGCAGACCGATCGTGGACGCCACCGCCGAGTTCTTGAAGATATTCAGGAACTCCGAGGTGATCGGCGGCACGATGATCCGGTACGCCACCGGCAGCAGCACATAGCGATACGTCTGCCATTGCGTGAAGCCCATCGCGAGACCCGCGGCGCGCTGGCCGCGCGGCAGCGCGTTGATGCCCGAGCGCACCTGCTCGCACACGCGCGCGGCGGTGAACAGCCCGAGACACAAAATGGACGACGAGAAGAACTGCGCGCCCGGCGGCAGCTGCTTGTACCACGTGCCGATCGAAACCGGCAGCAGTTCGGGTATCACGAGATACCAGATGAAAAACTGCACGATCAGCGGAATGTTCCGGAAGATCGCGACATAAACTGTGCCGATACCGGCGAGCAATCTGTTCGGCAGCGTGCGCAGCACGCCGAAGAACGATCCGACGATCAGCGCGATGACCCACGCTGACAGCGACACCGTAACCGTCACCCAGAAGCCGGACATGATCCAGCCCAGATAGGTGGTCGGTTCGCCGGTCGATACCGGACTCAGCAGAATGCCCCAGTTCCAGTGATAAGACATGAGGAAGACTCCAGCAAAAAGAAACGGAAGAAGCGCGTTGCCCCTTCCGTTTCGTCTGACGCCAGGACCTGCGACGGTTAGTCGATGGCCTTGTCGTTCGGGCTCTTGAAGAGCGCCTTGATGTCATCGCTTTCCGGGAAGTTCAGGTTGAGACCCTTCGGCGGAATCGGCGATTCAAACCACTTCTTGTAGATCTTGTCGGCTTCGCCCGAGGTTTCGACCTTCGCGATCGCGTCGTCGACCACCTTCTTGAACTCCGGATCGTTCTTGCGCAGCATGCAGCCGTAGGCTTCGTGCGATTGCGGTGCGGCAACGATCACGAAGTCGTTCGGCGTGTTCGATTTGGCGCGCTCACCCGCGAGCAGTGCGTCGTCCATCATGAACGCGACGGCGCGGCCGGTCGACAGCGTCAGGAACGACTCGCCGTGATCCTTCGCGCTGATGATGTTCATGCCCATGCTCTTGTCCTGGTTCATCTTGCGCAGCAGGCGCTCGGACGTCGTGCCGGCCGTGGTCACCACCGTCTTGCCCTTCAGGTCAGGCCAGTCCTTGACGCCCGAATCTTTCTTCGTCATCAGGCGCGTGCCGATCACGAAAATCGTGTTCGAGAATGCGACCTGCTGCTGGCGCTCGGCGTTGTTCGTGGTCGAGCCGCATTCCATGTCGATCGTGCCGTTCTGCACGAGCGGGATGCGGTTTTGCGACGTGACCGGCGTCAGCTTGACCTTCAGGTCCGGCATGTTCAGCTTCTGCTTGACCGCGTCAACGACCTTCAGCGCGAATTCCTGCGAGTAGCCGACGACGTTCTGCTTGTCGTCGTAGTAGGAAAACGGAATCGACGATTCGCGATGACCCAGCGAAATGACACCCGTATCCTTGATTTTCTTCAGTGTGCCAGCGTCCTGCGCTTGCGCGCCAACGGTGAACAACCCCAGTGTGGCGAGAAGCAGCGCAGCTTTTTTAATCTTCATGTTGTGATCTCCTATCAAGAACCGGCGCCAGTTTAACAAAGTAATTATTCTGAAAGTAATCGTTGTTAACCATGTCAGGACTTGTGCAGTGCATAAATCCGGCAATGGCTCAGATCGCACATACGCGAAAGCGGGCGGCATCGAATCGATGCCGCCCGTTCACCCGTCTTACGCCCCGATGACCCGCGCGCGGCGAGGCCGCGCTTTAACCCAGGCTCATCAGGGGTACAGGCCACGCATTTCACGCGCCTGAAGGATCCGCTTGCAGGCAACGATAAACGCAGCCGTACGAACCGAGACCTTCTGCTCGCTCGAAACCTGCCAGACCGCCGCAAAAGCTTCACGCATCACGCGTTCGAGGCGCTGGTTGATCTCGTCTTCCGTCCAGAAAAAGCTCGAGAAGTCCTGTACCCATTCAAAGTATGACACCGTCACGCCGCCCGCATTGGCCACGACGTCCGGAATCACGAGGATGCCCTTGTCGTGCAGGATGTCGTCGGCGGACGTCGTGGTCGGGCCGTTCGCGCCTTCCACGATGATCTTCGTGCGGATTTTCGCCGCGTTCTTTTCGGTGATCTGGTTTTCCAGCGCGGCCGGGATGAGGATGTCCGACTCGACGCTCCAGAAGTCTTCGTTCGCGATCGCGTCGGCTTCCGGGAAACCGCCGACGCCGCCCGTCTTCGCCACGTGCTCCAGCAGCGCGCGCGCGTCGATACCCGACGATTTGTACACCGTGCCGGTGTGATCCTGCACCGCGACGACCTTCGCGCCGGCGTCCTGGAAGAGACGCGCCGCAATGCCGCCGACGTTGCCGAAACCCTGCACCGCGATGCGCGCGCCTTCGATGTCGAAGCCGATACGGCGGGCCGCTTCGCAACCCACGACGAACACGCCCCGGCCCGTCGCCTCACGACGGCCGAGCGAGCCGCCGAGCGTGATCGGCTTGCCGGTCACGACGCCGGTGGCCGTCTGCCCCTGGTTCATCGAGTACGTGTCCATCATCCACGCCATGATCTGCTCGTTCGTGTTCACGTCCGGCGCGGGGATATCGGTGTTCGGCCCGATGATGATGCCGATTTCGCTCGTGTAGCGGCGCGTCATGCGCTCCAGTTCGCCACGGGAAAGCGTACGCGGATCGACGCGGATACCGCCTTTCGCGCCGCCGTACGGCACGTTCACCGCGGCGTTCTTCACCGACATCCACGCGGACAGCGCCATCACTTCCGAGAGCGTCACGTCCTGGTGATAACGCACGCCGCCCTTGCCCGGGCCGCGCGAAACGTTGTGCTGCACGCGATAGCCTTCGAAGTGCGCGACGGTGCCGTTGTCGAGTTCGATCGGCACATCGACGATCAGAATGCGCTTCGGGCGCTTCAGCGTTTCGAGCCAGCGCGACAGGGAACCGAGGTAAGGCGCGACGCGGTCGACCTGACGAAGATAGTTGCCCCAGGGGCCGAGGTCGTCGCTGTGAAGGTAGGACGGGATGGACTGCGAGGTGAATGCGGACTGCTCTTGGGATGACATGAACGCTCCTGCGTCGATCGAATGGAGCCATTGTCGAAAAAGGGCGTCACGAAATCCAATGCCGTTTGATTATTGCGTTATGTTTTTCTTGCATAACGTTCAAAATACGAAAAAATCTGTCGCATTTTGTGTGGGCATCGACGGTTGCATTGCACGTCAGAGTGTGTCATGTGAACGTCATGCCGCGTCATGCGCCAGTTCCGCCGTCACGACGTCCCACAGCTGGCGCACCAGCACCTGGCGCGGGTCGTCGCCTTGCGCCGCGAGCTTGTCGCGATAGAGACGGATTTCCATCGTCAGCGTGAACTGGCCTTGCGCGACGCCGCGTGACCCGCGATCCAGACGGATCAGGCTGCCGTCGGCCACCGCGTCCTCGACGGCGCTATGCGGCAGGAACGCGAGGCCGTGGCCGGCGAGCGTCATCGCCTTCAGCCCTTCGGCCATGTCCGTTTCATACACGCGATCGAGATAGAGACGGGTCGGCGCGTTGGCGACGATCACCTCCGTCATGCGCCCGAGATAGGCGTTCGGCGTGTACGACAGATATGGCGCCGGTGCTTCGGGCGTGCCGGGCAGCGTGTGGCGCGGCCGGCTCCCGCGCAGCGGCGCGGAGAACGGGCTGATCGGCTCGACGCCTAGCGTCAGCATGTCGTAGCGCGCCGGATCAAGCGCGACCGGATGGCTCGGATGGTGATAACCCATCACCAGATGGCAGCCGCCTTCGACGAGCGAAAGCACGGCGTCATGCACGTTCAGCGCGCGCAGACGCGTGTGGATCGGGCCGAGTTGCGCCTCGATGCGTTGCAGCCAGCGCGGAAAATACGTGAGCGACAACGTGTGCGGAACAGCGAATTCGATCGTCGCGGCCGGCGTTGCCGTGTGGCCGCGCAGCAGCGCGCGCGCTTCGTGAAACTGCGAGAGCATCGCGAGCGCCTGCTCGTAGAACACCTGGCCCGCGGAGGTGAGACGCGTCGGGTAAACCGAACGGTCGATCAGTTCCGTGCCAAGCCACGCTTCGAGCGCCTGGATGCGGCGCGAGAACGCCGGCTGCGTCACATGCCGCAGCTCGGCCGAGCGGCTGAAGCTGCGGGTTTCCGCGAGCGAAACGAAGTCTTCGAGCCATTTCAGTTCCATGCGGACCCTGGTCGCCGTGCGGCAAAAGGAGAAGTCAGCATTCTAGCGGCGCGGCTGTCCCATCGGGCGCGGATACGGGTACGAGCGGGCTCCGGCGGCCGCCAGTGGTAAAATTCCGGGTTCTTCCAGATTCTGTTCCTCACCTTCCGTCCCCGCCTCCATCATGTCCGATACCCGTCCCGATACCCTTTTCGCGCTGACCGCCCTCTCTCCGCTCGACGGCCGCTATGCCGCGAAAACCGAAGCCCTGCGCGAATGGCTCTCGGAAGCCGCATTCATGCGCCATCGTGTGACGGTCGAGATTCACTGGCTGATCGCGCTCTCGCGCGCCGGTTTCGCCGAAGTGCCGCGCTTCTCCGAGGCATCGGAGCAGTTCCTGCTGCAGCTCGTCGAGCGCTTCACCGCGCACGACGCCGCGCGCATCAAGGAAATCGAGCGCGTGACGAACCACGACGTGAAGGCGGTCGAATACTGGCTGAAGGAATCGGTGAAGGGTCAGGCGGAACTGGAACGCGCGAGCGAGTTCATCCACTTCGCGTGTACGTCGGAAGACATCAACAACACGTCGCACGGCCTGATGCTGGCGGGCGCGCGTGAACACGTGATCCTGCCGGCGCTGCGCTCGGTGCATCAGCGCCTCGTCGCGCTCGCGCACGCGCAGGCCGAACAGCCGATGCTGTCGCGCACGCACGGCCAGCCGGCCAGCCCGACGACGCTCGGCAAGGAAATCGCCAACGTCGCCGCGCGTCTGGAACGCGCGATCGAGCGCGTCGCGAAGGTCGAGCTGCTCGGCAAGATGAACGGCGCGGTCGGCAACTTCAACGCGCATCTGTCGGCGTATCCGGAGTTCGACTGGGAAGCGTTCTCGCGCGAAGTGGTCGAAGAGCGCCTGAAGCTCACGTTCAATCCGTACACGATCCAGATCGAGCCGCATGACTACATGGCCGAACTGTTCGATGCCGTGTCGCGCGCGAACATCATCCTGCTCGACCTCGACCGCGACGTGTGGGGCTACATCTCGCTCGGTTACTTCAAGCAACGTCTGAAGGCTGGCGAAATCGGCTCGTCGACGATGCCGCACAAGGTCAACCCGATCGACTTCGAAAACTCGGAAGGCAACCTCGGGCTTGCGAACGCGACGCTGCGCCATCTGGCCGACAAGCTGCCGGTTTCGCGCTGGCAGCGTGACCTGACCGACTCGACGGTGCTGCGCAATATCGGCGTCGCGTTCGGTTACTCGCTGCTCGCCTATGACTCGCTGATTCGCGGGCTCGACAAGCTCGAAGTGAACGCAGCGCGTCTGAACGAAGATCTCGACAACTGCTGGGAAGTGCTGGCCGAGCCGGTGCAGACTGTCATGCGCCGTTATGGCATCGAGAATCCGTATGAACAGCTGAAGGAACTGACGCGCGGCAAGGGCATCACGCGCGAAGGCTTGCAGGCGTTTATCGGCGGCCTGAACATTCCGGCCGACGCGAAGGAGCGTCTGCTCGCGATGACGCCGGCTTCGTATGTCGGCAAGGCGGTGGAACTGGCGAAGCGGATTAAATAAGTCTGCTGTTCGCGTTTCACGCGGCACGAAAAAGGCGCTCCCACGGAGCGCCTTTTTCACATCCACCACGCGCCCAAATAATCAGCGCGCCTCAACCTGCTTCAACACCTCATCGACGATCTGTTCCGGCGTGAGCTCGATACTCACCGTGATCGCCTCATCCTCACCCGGCTCCTCGAGCGTATCGAGCTGGCTCTGCAACAGCGATGGATCGAAGAAGTGTCCGGTACGCGTCTGCAACCGCTCTTCCAGCACCTCGCGCGAGCCTTTCAGATAGACGAAGCACACGTCCTTGTCGCCGGCACGCAGGATGTCGCGATACGAGCGCTTCAGCGACGAGCACGTGAACACCGCATCCGCCCCCGTGCGCTGCTCTTTCTCGATCGCCGCGCGGATCGTGCGCAGCCACGGCCAGCGGTCTTCGTCCGTCAACGGGATGCCGTGATGCATCTTCTCCTTGTTGGCTTCGCTGTGAAACGCGTCGCCATCCGTGAAGTCGCAGTGCAGGCGCCCGGCGAGCAACTCGCCGATCCGCGTCTTGCCCGCGCCCGACACACCCATCGCGATCAGAATCATCGAAAACTCCTTGCTTACAGTACCGCCGCGAGCGCGAACGTCAAACCCAGACCCATCAGCGAAATGATGGTTTCGCACAGCGACCACGTCTTGAACGTCTGGCCCACCGTCATGCCGAAATATTCCTTCACGAGCCAGAAGCCGCCGTCGTTCACGTGCGAGAAGATCAGCGAACCGGAACCCGTCGCCAGCACCAGCAGTTCGGGCTTGACCTGCATGCCACCGGCCGCCGCGATCGGCGCGACGATGCCGCAGGCGGTCGTCATCGCGACCGTCGCCGAACCCGTCGCAAGACGGATCAGCGCGGCAACGAACCAGCCGAGCAGCAGCGGCGACAGATGCGCCGACGTCGCCGTATCGACGATCTGCTTCGAGATGCCGCTCTCGATCAGCACCCGGCCAAAGCCGCCACCCGCGCCGACGATCAGCGTGATGCCCGCGATCGGCGCGAGGCAGTCGCCGCAGAACTTCTGGATCTGCTCACGGTTGAAGCCGCGCTTCGCACCGAACGTCCAGAAGCTGACGAGCACCGCGATCAGCAGCGCTACATCCGAGTTGCCGACAAAGTGCAGCAGGTCGTTCGCCACCGTCTTCGGCGCGAACACGAGGTCGGCCCAGCTGCCGATCAGCATCAGGATCACCGGCAGCAGGATCGTGAAGAGCGTGATGCCGAAGCCCGGCAGATCGCGCTTCTTTTCATCGTCCGCGTGCTCGTTGATGAACTGCGCGGCGAGCGGATTGTTCGCCGGCAGCTTGACGTATTTGTGGATCAGCAGCGCGAACAGCGGACCGGCGACGATCGCCGTCGGCACGCCGACGATGAGCCCGTACGCGATGGTCTTGCCGATATCCGCGTGATACGCCTGCACGGCGAGCAACGCCGCGGGGTGCGGCGGAATCAGGCCATGCACGACCGAAAGACCCGCGACCATCGGCAGGCCGATCAGCAGCAGCGATTTGCCGGTGCGCTTCGCGACGTTGAACGCGATCGGGATCAGCAGCACGAAGCCGACTTCGAAGAACACCGGCAAGCCGACGATGATCGCGACGACCATCATCGCCCAGTGAATGTTCTTCTCACCGAACTTGTCGATCAGCGTGGTCGCGATGCGTTCCGCGCCGCCCGACTCGGCCATCATCTTGCCGAGCATCGTGCCGAGGCCGACGACGATCGCGATGTGACCCAGTGTGTTGCCGTTGCCGGTCTCGAACGCCTTGACGATCGTGTTCATCGGCATGCCGACCGCGAGGCCGAGCAGCAGTGAAACGATGATCAGGACGAGAAACGGATAGACCTTGAAACGCGTGATCATCAGGATCAGGACTGCAATCGCGATCAGCGCGTAGACCAGCAGCATGCCGCCGTGAACAGCTTCCATGAAGCTCCTCCTTGTTGTTTATTCGTATGGATGCAACATGCCGCCGGCACCCGGGTTGACAGCCAGACGCGGCGGCATTCAGGGCCGTCCGCGCGGACGCTGAATTCTACTGTCAGTTGAAGTTTTCTGTACTGGACTGTAGTAGATGACGCTCATGACGGGAAATCCTGAATGCAAAAAAAGCCTCACTGTTGCGGCCATCAGACCGTTTCAACGAGGCTTCTCTGGCGAAACCCATGCGCGCACGCATCGTGCGGGCATTTTTATGCGGCGGCGCGCGTCAGCCCGCCCACGCTCAGTGCGAAGGCGCGGCCAGCTGGCTTGCCGCGCGCGCGAGACGCGTGACTTCGTCCCAGTTCTGCGCGGCCAGCGCCGACTTCGGCGTGAGCCACGAACCGCCGACGCACACCACGTTCGGCAGCGACAGGAAATGCGTCGCGGTTTCCGCGGTGATGCCGCCCGTCGGACAGAACTTCAGCGTCGGGAACGGACCGCTGAACGCCTGCAGCATCGGCACGCCGCCGGCCTGCTGCGCCGGGAAGAACTTGACGATCTCATAGCCGAGTTCCAGCGCGACGATGATGTCCGTCGGCGTCATCACGCCCGGCAGCAGCGGCAGGCCGGCGTCCTGCGCGGCCTGGTGCATCTCTTTCGTGAGGCCCGGCGAGACGCCGAACGTAGCACCCGCTTTCTTCGCCTTCGCGCACTGCTCCGGCCGCGTGATCGTGCCGACGCCGACGACGATGTCCTCCGCCAGCTGGCTCGCGCGCTCGATCGCCTTCAGGCCGGCGTCCGTGCGCAGCGTGATTTCGAGCACCTTGACGCCGCCGGCGTGCAGCGCACGCGACACGTTCTCGCCCTGCTCGACCGAGTCGAACGCCAGAACCGGAATGACCGGACCCAGACGGACGATTTCGCTCACTGTCTTTTGCGTCATGTTCATGCTCCCTGTTTCTGCAATTCGTGGATTTCGCCGATCATCGGACCGAACACCGATGCGCCATGCTCCGCCGGCGCCGCCGAGGCACGGAAAACGCCGAACAGTTCGCGGCCAAAGCCGACTTCGTTTTCCGCCTGATGCGCCGGCTGCGCGACCGCGCGCGCCGCCCATGTGGCTGCATCGATTTCGACGTCGAGCACGCCCGCTTCGGCATCGATGACGATCGTGTCGCCCGTCTGCACCTTGCCGATCGGCCCTTGCAGCAACGCTTCCGGCGAAATGTGGATGACCGCCGGCACCTTGCCCGATGCGCCGGACATCCGTCCGTCGGTCACGAGCGCGACGTGGAAACCCTGATCCTGCAACACGCCGAGCAGCGGCGTCAAACGATGCAGTTCGGGCATGCCGTTTGCCCGCGCGCCCTGGAAGCGCACGACCGCCACGAAGTCGCGCTTCAGCTCGCCCCTGTCGAACGCTTCCTGCACGGCTTCCTGTGAATCGAACACGATGGCCGGCGCCTTCACCTTGCGATGCTGCGCCGCAACCGCCGAAATCTTGATGACACCGCGACCGAGCTTGCCCTGCATCAGACGCAGGCCGCCATCCGGCTGGAACGGCTCCTTGATGCTGCGCAGCACGGCGGTGTCGTGGCTATCCGCCGCGCCCGGCGTCCACGTCAGCTTGCCATCGATCAGCTTCGGCTCTTCGGTGTAATGCGACAGGCCGCGCCCGGCAACCGTGTTGACGTCTTCGTGCATCAGGCCGTCTTCGAGCAGGTTGCGGATCAGGAACGCCATGCCGCCGGCCGCGTGGAAGTGGTTCACGTCGGCCTTGCCGTTCGGGTAGACCCTGGCGAGCAGCGGCACCGCCTGCGACAGCGTGTCGAAGTCGTCCCAGTCGATCACGATGCCCGCGGCGCGCGCGATCGCGACCAGATGCAGCGTATGGTTCGTCGAGCCGCCGGTTGCCAGCAGGCCGACGATCCCGTTGACGATCGCCTTTTCATCGATGACGTGGCCAATCGGCGTGTAGTTGCCGCGCTCGGCCGTGAGGTCGAGCACGTGGCGCGCGGCCTGCGCGGTGAGCGCGTCGCGCAGCGGCGTGTGCGGGTGGACGAACGCCGAGCCCGGCAGATGCAGGCCCATCACTTCCATCAGCATCTGGTTGCTGTTCGCCGTGCCGTAGAACGTGCAGGTGCCGTGGCCGTGATAGGCCGCCGCTTCCGCCTCGAGCAGCGCATCGCGGCCCACTTCGCCACAGGCGAATTTCTGGCGGATCTTCGCCTTGTCGTCGTTCGAGAGGCCGCTCGTCATCGGGCCGGCCGGCACGAAGATCGTCGGCAGATGGCCGAATTGCAGCGCGCCGATCAACAGGCCCGGCACGATCTTGTCGCACACGCCGAGACACAGCGCCGCGTCGAACATGTTGTGCGTGAGCGCGACGGCCGTGCTCATCGCGATCACTTCGCGCGAAAAGAGCGACAGTTCCATGCCCGCGTTGCCTTGCGTCACGCCATCGCACATCGCCGGCACGCCGCCCGCGAACTGCGCGACGCCGCCGTTTTCACGCGCGGCCGCCTTGATGATGTCAGGGAAATTCTTGTACGGCGCGTGCGCCGACAGCATCTCGTTGTACGACGAAACGATGCCGATGTTCGGTTCGCGGATTGTCTTGATCGCGAGCTTCTCCTTGCCCTCGAGACCGGCGAAGCCATGAGCGAGGTTCGCGCACGACAGCACGCCACGCGCCGGAAATTTGCCCTGCGCGCGGTCGATGCGCGCCAGATAGGCCGCCCGGCTGGGCTTGCTGCGTTCGATCACGCGTTGCGTGACCTTCGTCAATTGCGGATGCGGGGAAACCATCGAAGCTCCTTCGTCGCTGGCTGCGCGGGGCTCGCACGCGGCGCCAGATTGATATCGCGGGGGACGGCTTTCACAGCCGACAAAGCGATGTTAGTAGAAAAACTACATAACCGCAACGACCTGCCGACTCACGTTTCAGGATACCGGAATCGCCTCTAAAGCCTCTCCATACGGCGCTTAAGACAAAATCACGCGAAACCCAGGGATTACACCTACAGCGGGATATGTAGTTTTTGTACATATCAGCGCGATCAGCTATAGTCCACGCATTCTTCAGCATAGTGCGAGTTTTCCGATGATGCTGTCCCAGGTGGAGGCCATGCGCGACCAGTTGCGTCCGTCCGAGCGCAAGCTGGCCGACTACGTGATCGAGGCGCCCCGCGAGGTGCTCGACCTGTCGATGACGGAAGTGGCGGCGCGCGCGGGCGTGAGCCAGCCGACGATCGCGCGCTTCTGTCGCGCGCTCGGTTTTTCAGGTTTCAGGGAGTTCAAGATTCGCCTCGCGCAGGGCATCGCGGCCGAGGTGCCGGCGGTTTATCGCGACGTGCGCGCGGACGAGCCGACGCCGGGTGTCGCCGCGAAAGTGCTCGACCGGACGATCGGCGCGCTGATCCAGGTGCGCAACAACCTGTCGTCGGATAGCGTGGCGGCGGCGATCGCACTCCTCGCCGATGCGCGACGCATCGAGTTCTACGGCGCGGGTGGCTCGGGTATCGCGGCGCTCGACGTGCAGCACAAGTTCTTCCGCCTCGGCGTGCCAAGCGTCGCGTATTCGGACCCGCATACGTTCCTGATGTCGGCGGCGCTGCTGGGCAAGGGCGACGTCGTGGTCGCGATTTCGAATACCGGACGCACGCGCGACATCGTCGATGCCGCGCGCTCGGCGCTGGCCGCGGGTGCGAGGGTGATCGCGATCACGCACGGCAATTCGCCGCTCGCGCGGCTTGCCACGGTCGGGCTGTACGCGAACGTCGATGAAGACACGGATATCTTTTCGCCGATGACATCGCGCGTTTCGCATCTCGCGATCGGCGACATTCTGGCGGTGGGCGTGGCGCTCAGACTGGGGCCGGAACTGCTCGGCAAGCTCGCTGAGGCGAAGGACATATTGCGACGACGCCGGATCGAAGACGCCGCCACGGGCGCGGCCGCGGGCAAACCCGCGGCAAACGCGGCGAAACGCTGATCAGAACGGCTTGATCACGACGAGCGCGACAGCGGCGAGCAAGCCGAGAACCGGGAGTTCGTTGAACATCCGGTACCACCTGTCCGAGCGCCGGTTTTCGCCGCGCTCGAATGTGCGCAGCAGGACGCCGCAATACAGGTGATAGACGACGAGCAGCACGACCACGCCGACCTTCGCGTGAATCCAGCCCTGCCCGCGTCCGATGCCGACCGCGAGCCACAGCCACAACCCGCACGCAAGCGCGGGCACGGCGATCAGCGTCATGAAGCGAAACAGCTTGCGCGCCATGATCAGGAGCCGCTTGACCGCGGCGGGTTCCGTTTCCATCGCCAGATTCACGAAGATGCGCGGCAGGTAAAAGAGCCCTGCAAACCAGGCAGCAACCAGTACGATGTGAAACGTCTTCACCCAGAGCATCGGCGGTCCTTGGAAACTTGTTGTGTGTGATTGGCGTGATGACGAAGAGGCTCGCGCGTTACTGACGCCCTTCCCCATGCCCCAGCACGACGTATTTCATCGATGTCAGGCCTTCCAGCCCAACCGGTCCGCGTGCGTGCAGCTTGTCGTTCGAGATGCCGATTTCCGCGCCGAGGCCGAATTCGAAGCCATCCGCGAATCGCGTCGATGCGTTGACCATCACGCTCGCCGAATCCACTTCGCGCAGGAAACGCATCGCGCGGTCGTGGTCTTCGGTGACGATCGCATCCGTGTGCGCCGAGCTGTATTCGTTGATGTGCCCGATCGCCGCGTCGATGCCGTCGACGACCTTGATCGCCAGCACCGGCGCAAGATATTCGGTGCGCCAGTCTTCCCCGGTGGCGTCGACGAGCGGGCCGACACCGGCCGCTTCGAGCACCGCGCGCGCCGCCGGGTCGACGCGCAGCTCGACCTCCTTGTCGCGATACAGCTTGCCGAGCGGCGGCAGCACTTCATTCGCGATGCCGCGCGCGACCAGCAGCGTTTCCATCGTGTTGCACGTGCCGTAGCGGTGCGTCTTCGCGTTGTCGCAGACGGTGAGCGCCTTCGCGATATCCGCGCGGTCGTCGACGTACACGTGGCAGATGCCGTCGAGATGCTTGATCATCGGCACGCGCGCCTCTTCCATGAGCCGCGCGATCAGGCTCTTGCCGCCGCGCGGCACGATCACGTCGACGTATTCCGTCATCGTGATCAGCACGCCGACCGCCGCGCGATCCGACGTGCCCACGACCTGCACCGCGTCCTGCGGCAGGCCGGCCGCTTCCAGCCCTTCGCCGATCAGCTTCGCGAGCGCTGTGTTGCACTCGAGCGCTTCGGAGCCGCCGCGCAGGATCGTGGCGTTGCCGGACTTCAGGCATAACGCGGCGGCGTCGATCGTCACGTTCGGGCGCGATTCGTAGATGATGCCGATCACACCCAGGGGCACGCGCATCTGCCCGACCTGAATGCCGCTCGGACGATACTTGAGATTGCTGATTTCACCGATCGGGTCCGGCAGCGCCGCGACCTGGCGCAGGCCCTCGACCATCGTCTTCAGCGCCTTGTCGGAGAGCGTCAGACGGTCGATGAACGCGGCATCATGGCCTTTCTCGCGGGCCTTCGCGACGTCGCGCGCGTTCGCGGCTGTCAGCGTCGCCGCATCGCGTTCGATGGCGTTCGCCACGGCTTCCAGCGCGGCGTTCTTCGCGGCCGTCGAGGCACGCGCCATCGCGCGCGAAGCGTGTCGTGCGCGGCGGCCGAGGTCGGTCATGTACTGGCTGATGTCCATCGTCGTTCTCTTGGTGTCGCGCCTGGCTCACGCGCGGGGCGCAGACAGGAATAGCTGGATTGGCGGAAAAGATGCGTCGATTGTAAGTCGGGGACGGCGGCTTTGCTGAAGGTGCGTCCGTTGGTGCGTCCGTTGCCGGACACCGGCTGGCGATATCAGCGTGGCCGCGAGGCTGGGCGGCCTGGCGCTACCGCCGTTGCCCTGGCTCCCGCGCCCGGAGCGGATTTCGCTGGCGAAGCAACTGTCATCGCCAGTTCGAAAAGTCCGCTCCACGGGTCAGGCGGCGGATCGTGACGATGATCGCCCGGTGTGCCGCCGGACAAACCCTTCACCTGACGGTCGAGCCGTGCGGCCAGCGCGAGACCCTTTTCGAGCGCGGCTTCCGTGACGCGCGACAATGCCGGCCCGACGAGCCGCTCGCGTGGACCCCACACGCGGTTTTCGCGCAGCAGGATCGCAAGCGGCTTGCCGGTCTCGACACCGCGCTTGATACGCAGCAACGTCCGCACTTCCTCGACGACGGCCCACAGCACGAGCACGGCCGCCTCGCCTTCGCCGCGCAGCCCGTCGAGCATGCGCGAGAGCCGGCTGACATCGCCCGCGAGCATCGCTTCGTTGAGCTTGAAAACGTCGTAACGCGCGACGTTCAGCACGGCGTCGTGGATCTGCTCGAAGCTCAACACGCCTTGCGGATAAAGCAGGCCAAGCTTCTGGATTTCCTGATGCGCGGCGAGCAGATTGCCCTCGACACGCTCGGCGATAAACTGCAGCGCGCGGCGACCTTCTTCGCCCGCGGCAACCCGCTGACCCTGCTGCGCGAGCCGCTGCCCGACCCACGCCGGCAGTTGCGCCCGCTCGACCGGGTCGATCTTCAGCGCGACGCCCGCCTCGGCGAGTGCCGTGAACCACGCCGACTTCTGCGTGGCGACATCGACACGCGGCAACGTCACCAGCGTCAGGACATCGGGACTGGACGCGGCGGCGAGCGTCTTGAGCGCGTCCGCGCCTTCCTTGCCCGGCTTGCCCGACGGAATGCGCAACTCGACCAGCTGGCGGTCACCGAAGAGCGACATCGACTGGCTCGCGCCCAGCAGCGAACTCCAGTCGAAACCGCGCTCGACGGTAAACACGGAGCGGTCGGTGAACCCGGCCGCACGCGCCGTCGCGCGAATGCGATCGCACGCTTCCTGCGCAAGCAGATGCTCGTCGCCATACACGACGTACAGGCCAGCGAGGCCTTTCGCGAGGTGCGGTTCGAGCGCGTCAAGTCGCAGTTGCATAGGGCTGGCTACGGTTGCACAGGATAAAGACGGGTCACTGGAGACGGCTCACAGCGGCGGCGGCGGCAACGGCGCACGCGGCGCGACCGCCGGCGCTTCCTCGCCCGGCGCCGGATGCAGCGAGCGGACCACCGCGAGACGACGCGTCAGCTGGTCGACCGCGTCGTTCTGCATGTCGGCGAACAGGATGTCGGCTTCGGCGCCCTTTGCCTGCGAGAACTGGTCGCTATAGGTCATCGCGCGGTTCAGCGCGATCGAGCTCGGCGGGATCAGCAATGTGCCGTCCGCGCCAGTGAGCGTGTAGTTCAGCGAGTAATTCAGTTGATACTCTTCGACGACGCCGAGCGAATTCAGCGTGAGCACGCTGTTGCTGCGTCCTTCGGACATCCGCAGCACGGCGTCCGCGCTGGTCGCCGCGTTGACGACCACGGTATCGCTGCCGCCTTCGATCATCCGGGTCAGCCGCGCGGCAACCGCAGCCGGCGCGCCCGTGATATTGAGGCGCTTGAATGCGTAATTCTGCTGGCCGCGCAGCTGGAAGCCGCATGCGGACAACACCATCACACCACACGCGAGCGTCAAGAACGATCTGCGAATCACATTGGCTCCCTGAATACCCGGCGACGGACAGGGCCGGCTTCCACACGCGTTGCCGGCACCCTGTTCATCCCGCTGCTTTCCGTTAAACGACGACGTTGACGAGACGACCCGGCACGACGACGATCTTCTTCGGCGGCTTGCCTTCGCCGAATCTCGCGACCATCTCGTGCGCGAGCGCCGCCTGTTCGATCGCTTCGCGCGCGGCGTCTTTCGCGACCGTCAGCGCGCCACGCACCTTGCCGTTCACCTGCAGCACGAGTTCGATCTCCGACTGCTCGAGCGCCTGTTCGTCGACCTTCGGCCACGGCGCATCGAGGAGCGTGCCGGCTTCGTCGGCGTAACCGAGTTCCTGCCACAGCTGGAACGTCGCGTGCGGCACGACCGGATACAGCACGCGCAGCAGCACGCCGTAGGTTTCGCGCAGCACGGCAGGCGTCGCGCCTTTCGCGCTCTCGATGGCGTTGAGCATCTTCATCGCCGCCGACACCACCGTGTTGTACTGCAGACGCTGGTAATCGTAGTCCGCCTGCTTCAGCACGCTATAGATCTCGCGACGCAGCGCCCTGTCGGTGTCGGTGAGTTTCGCGACGTCGAACGATGCCCGCCGGGCCAGCGCCGCCTCGTTCGCCTGACCGAACGTCCACAGACGACGCAGGAAGCGGCTCGCGCCCTCGACGCCCGAACCCGACCACTCGAGCTGCTGTTCCGGCGGCGCCGCGAACATCACGAAGAGACGCGCGGTGTCGGCGCCGTACTGGTCGATCAGCACCTGCGGATCGACGCCGTTGTTCTTCGACTTCGACATCTTCTCGACGCCGCCGAGCACGACCGGCTGGCCGTCGGCAATCAGCACCGCGCCCACCGGACGGCCCTTGTCGTCATACGTGACGGTGACGTCGGCCGGGTTGTACCAGGTTTTCTTGCCCGCGTCGCTTTCGCGATAGTAGGTTTCGTTCAGCACCATGCCCTGCGTGAGCAGGTTCTTCGCCGGTTCGCCGAACTTCACGAGACCCATGTCGCGCATCACCTTCGCCCAGAAACGCGAATACAGCAGGTGAAGAATCGCGTGCTCGATGCCGCCGATGTACTGGTCCATCGGCATCCAGTAATCGGTGCGCGCGTCGACCATCGTCTTCGCGTCCGGCGCGGCGTAGCGATAGAAGTACCACGACGAATCGACGAACGTGTCCATCGTGTCGGTTTCGCGCTTCGCCGCCGCGCCGCACGTCGGGCACGTGCAGTTCAGGAACGCCTCGCTCTTCGCGAGCGGATTGCCCGTGCCGTCCGGCACGAGGTCTTCCGGCAACACGACGGGCAGATCCTTTTCCGGCACCGGCACGTCGCCGCAGCTCGGGCAGTGGATGATCGGAATCGGCGTGCCCCAGTAACGCTGGCGCGAAATGCCCCAGTCACGCAGACGCCACGTGATCTGCTTGTCGCCGAGGTCGAGCGCTTTCAGGTCGGCGGCGATCGCGTCGACGGCGGCCGCGTAGCCAAGACCGTCGTATTTGCCGCTGTGTACGCAGGCGCCGCCTTCCTTGTCGCCGTACCACTCCTGCCAGGCTTCGGTGGAGAACGTCTTGCCACCAACCGCCACGACCTGTTTGATCGGCAGGCCGTATTTGTTGGCGAACGCGAAGTCGCGCTCGTCGTGGGCCGGCACGCCCATCACGGCGCCTTCGCCGTAGCTCATCAGCACGTAGTTGCCGATCCAGACTTCGACCTTCTCCTGCGTCAGCGGATGCGTGACGAAGAAGCCGGTGGCCATGCCCTTCTTTTCCATCGTCGCGACGTCGGCTTCCGCCACGCCGCCGCGCTTGCACTCTTCGATGAACGCCTGCAACTCCGGGCGGCCCTGTGCGAGACGCGTCGCGAGCGGATGCTCGGCCGCGACCGCGCAGAATGTGACACCCATGATCGTGTCGGCGCGCGTCGTGAACACGCGAAGCAGCTTCGCTTCGCCGTCGATCTCGTACGGGAAGCCGAAGTTCACGCCAAAGCTCTTGCCGATCCAGTTCTGTTGCATCACCTTCACGCGCTCGGGCCAGCCGAGGCCTTCGAGGTCGCTCAGCAGTTC
Organism: Paraburkholderia sartisoli; assembly: GCF_900107685.1. GTDB lineage: Bacteria > Pseudomonadota > Gammaproteobacteria > Burkholderiales > Burkholderiaceae > Paraburkholderia > Paraburkholderia sartisoli. Next base: position 872,454 of record NZ_FNRQ01000002.1, read on the forward strand.
ATCCGCGTATTGCGTGATGCGCATGTAGTACATCGGGATTTCGCGCTTCTCGACGAGCGCGCCCGAGCGCCAGCCGCGACCGTCGATCACCTGCTCGTTCGCGAGCACGGTCTGGTCGACCGGATCCCAGTTCACCGTGCCGGTCTTCTTGTACGCGATGCCCTTTTCGAGCATCTTCAGGAAGAGCCACTGGTTCCACTTGTAGTAATCCGGGCTGCAGGTCGCGACTTCACGCGACCAGTCGATGGCAAGGCCCATCGACTGCATCTGCTTCTTCATGTACGCGATGTTGTCGTACGTCCACTTCGCCGGCGGCACGTTGTTCGCGATCGCCGCGTTTTCGGCGGGCATGCCGAACGCGTCCCACCCCATCGGCATCAGCGTGTTGTAGCCGTTCATCCGCAGATAGCGGTACATCACGTCGTTGATCGTGTAGTTGCGCACGTGGCCCATGTGCAGCTTGCCCGACGGGTACGGCAGCATCGAGACGCAGTAGAACTTGGGCTTGTCGGAGGTTTCCGGTGTCCGGTAGGCGTCGGAAGCGCGCCATTGCCCTTGCGCGGCGGATTCGACGTCGGAGGGAACGTATTTTTCGTGCATGGTGTGGTGGAGTCGCTGGGTCGGTGCTTTCGCACCGGGCCGGGTGCTTTGCTTGATGGAATCGGTCGCCCCCTTGCGGGGGAAAGGGCTGATTATACCGTCCGGCGGCGCGGTGACCGGGCCGCGGCGGTGCGATTTGCACAGGCGGGTTGTGGCCGCGCCCGGCATGCACCGGGCGGAAGCGCCGGGTTGCCGTTCGGGGCCCGCCTGTGCTGAGCTTTTGCGCTCGCCGTCGCAGAGGCGGCCTGCGCGGCGGATGACGTGTCACGGGCGCGCTACCGCCGGATTACCAATGCGTTACCGGCACGCGACGAGCGCGTGAGCGATGCTACTGGCCCGCCGGCCGGGCCAATGCCTGCGGGGGAGTCGGCAGACTGCCCGAACTGGCTGCCGCAGCCGGGTTGCCCTGCGTAACCGGCGGCGGATCCGTCACGAACCCGATGCGCTCGAGGCCGGCCTGCTGCGCCGCGCCCATCACCTGGGCGATCGTTTCGTAGCGCGTCGAGCGTTCGGCGCGCAGATGGATTTCCGGCTGGTCCGCGCGCTTGCCGGCTTCGGCGAATCTCGTGCGCAACTGGTCGAGCGTGAGCGGCGTGCTGTCCCAGTAGAGCTTGCCGGCGGCGTCGATGGAAAGGGAAATGGTTTGCGGCGTCTGCCGCGACGGCGCCGACGCCACCTTCGGCAGATCCAGCTTGATCGCGTGCGTGAAGAGCGGCGCGGTGATGATGAAAATGACGAGCAGCACGAGCATCACGTCGATCAGCGGCGTCATGTTGATGTCCGCCATCGGTGCCGCGGTCTGCTTCCTGTCGAGTCCGCCGAATGCCATATTGATGACCTCCGCGAAAGATGTTCAGGCGCCGCTCGCGGCCGGCGCGCACGCGTAGGCGTGCAGGTCGTGCGCGAAACCGTCGAGTTCTTCCGACAGCTGGCGCACCATGCGTCCGAGCACGTTGTAGGCAAGCACCGCGGGAATCGCGACCACGAGACCGAACGCCGTCATGATCAGCGCCTCCCCGACTGGCCCCGCAACGTTTTCGATCATGGCCTGCCCGCTCGCGGCGATGCTGCCGAGCGCGTGATAGATGCCCCACACGGTGCCGAGCAGTCCGACGAAAGGCGCCGTGCTGCCGACCGACGCGAGTAGCACCTGGCCGAATTCCAGACGACGCTGCGACGCGGCAAGCGCCTGGCGCAACGCGCGCAGCACGCGCTCGCTGCGCTCGACCTGGCCCAGCAGCGCGCCAGGTATGTCGGCTTCGGCGGCATGCAGCGCGGCTTCAGCCAGCGGCGCGAAAACGCGTTCGCGATCCGCGATCCGGATTGCGGCGACGCCATCCGACAAGGTCCGCGCCTGCCAGAACAGCGCGACGGCGCGCGGCCCCTGACGCTTCGCGCGGCCGAGCACCCAGCTTTTCACGATCAGGAAACACCAGCTCGCCACCGACATCGCCAGCAACAGCCACGCGACGCCATGTGTGATCGCGTCGCTGGTCTGCAGATAGTGGTAGATGCCGGTGTTTGCCATCGAGCCTCGCTTCAGGACTGTCGAACGTCGAACCGCCACGAAATGCGCGGATGCTGACGCGGGTTTTAGCGCAGGCCGAGTACGTCCTGCATGTCGAAGAAACCGCTCGGGTGAGCGTCGAGGAAGCGCACCGCGCGTAGCGCGCCCTGCGCGTACGACAGACGGCTCGCCGATTTGTGCGTGATCTCGATACGCTCGCCGATGCCGGCAAAGAGCACCGTGTGGTCGCCGACAATGTCGCCGCCGCGGATCGCAGAAAAGCCGATCGTCGACGGATCGCGCTCGCCCGTCACGCCTTCACGGCCGTACACCGCGCACGCATCGAGATCGCGGCCGAGCGCGTCGGCGATGACCTCGCCCATCATGAGCGCGGTGCCCGACGGCGCGTCGACCTTGTGCCGGTGATGCGCCTCGATGATTTCGATGTCGTAGCCGGTCGCGAAATGGCGCGCCGCGAATTCGAGCAGCTTCAGCGTGACGTTCACGCCGACGCTCATGTTCGCCGCGAACACCACGCCCGTCTTCTCGCCGGCGGCACGTAGCTGCGCTTTCTGCGCGTTGTCGAAACCGGTCGTGCCGATCACGAGTTTCACGTTGTGGCGCAACGCGGCGTCGACGTGCGTCATCGTGCCGGCCGGGCGCGTGAAGTCGATCAGATAGTCGGCTTCGGCGAAAACGCGGTCGATGTCGTCAGTCAGGAGAACCCCCGTCGACTTGCCGAGGAACGCACCGGCGTCCTGGCCCAGTTGCGGGTGACCGGCGCGCACGAGCGCGCCTGCGAGCGTCGCGTCGGCGTCGTTCAGAACGGTTTCGATGAGCATGCGGCCCATCCGGCCCGACGCTCCAGCAATGGCAATTTTCATCGGCAACTCATGAGCAACAGGGCGGCGGATGGATGGAGCGCGCGAACAAAAACGCCCTCTCCACGCCATCAAACCGCGGAAAAACTGGAAAAGGCCAGCGGCGCGGCGACCGGACCTGGACTCGCTTCACGCCTGCGGCGCCGGCCGCGCGGGACGCCGTTGCACAACGCCAGGCCCGGCAAACCCCGCACACACGAGCAAGCCAGCTCACGCGACAGCACTTCGCGAGCCCGGCCCGCAAAGTGACAGACAGTATGGCTAGCCGCCCGTTCCCGTCGATGCCGATGCCGGTGCTGGCGCGCTGCTTTGCGGACCGACCGGACCCACCGGGTTCTCGGACGGCGCGTTCGGGTTGGGCGGCGGCGGCGGACGGTGGAACTGGAATTGCGGCGTGACCGGCGTGCCCGCGTTCGGCGGCAGGCCTGCCGAAGGCGGCGTGCCCGCACGCACCGAAGGCGTCGTTTTACCTGTCGGCGCCTGAACGGCGTCGGTCGCGCGGTTCGCGGCTTGCGCAGCCTGCTCGTTCGCAGCCGTCGAAGGCAATGCGGCCGCGGCGGTCGCGTCGGTTGCAGCGGGCGAACGCGTCGTGTCGACGGTCACCGGCGCCGGCGCCGAAGCGGCGGCAGCCGCGACCGGCGCACTCGCGCCCGTTGCGCCACTCGCCACGACCGGCGCGACGGCGACCTTCTTGCCGGTGCGGTCGCCATCGATATCGGCGAGCAGTTCGAGGTTGGACGGCAGATCGTCGCCACCCGACCAGCTCGCGACGCGGTCATCCGCGAACATCACGATGAAGTCGCGCTGCTGCACGATCGCGGTCGAACCGCGCTTGAAATAGAACAGGTAGTCCCAGCGATCGGCGTGGAACATGTCGGTCAAAAGCGGCGTGCCGAGTAGCTGGCGCACTTCCGCGCGCGACATGCCGACCTTCATTTGCGCTGCTGCTTCGCTCGAAACGAAGTTGCCCTGCACGACAGTAATCCGGTACGGCGTAATGCTTTGCGCAATACGCTGCGTGAGGCTGTCGTACGTGGAACATCCAGCAAGAACCGCTACAGCCGCAGCAGCGATCAAGGTACCCCGCATGCGGCTCCCCCGGTAGATCAATTGAGATTTTGAAATCATTTCACTCACCGTGCGGGCTTGCTGGCAAGCCGCGCGAGTTTCTGTCGAAGATGACCTGAACAGCAATTCACATTACTATTAGAACCCTGCATTGTACTCTAGGGACTCGCCGTCATGACCAATCCAACCGATCTCAAGAACATCGGGCTTAAGGCGACCCTACCGCGCCTCAAAATTCTCGAAATCTTCCAGCATAGCCCCGTGCGCCACCTGACTGCCGAAGACGTCTATCGCAACCTGCTGCACGAGGAACTCGATATCGGGCTTGCCACGGTGTACCGCGTGCTCACGCAGTTCGAGCAGGCCGGCCTGCTGTCGCGCAGCAATTTCGAATCCGGCAAGGCAGTTTTCGAGCTGAACGAAGGGACGCATCACGACCACCTCGTCTGCCTCGATTGCGGCCTCGTCGAAGAGTTTTTCGACCCCGAAATCGAAAGCCGCCAGCAAGCGATCGCGAAAGAGCGCGGCTTCAAGTTGCAGGAACATGCGCTCGCGCTGTACGGCGCATGCACGAAGGAAAACTGCCCGCATCGCAAGCACTGATCGGGATTCACCGCATCCGCGACGACAAAGACAGCAAAAGGCCCGGTTGGCAAGTCTGCCAACCGGGCCTTTTCATAACCGCGTGCGATGCTCAGGTTTCAGTCTCCGCAATCCGCTCGTCCTGCATTTCGAGCCGCCACGGCTCCGCCAATGCGATCTCGTCGCAATTGGGCGCATCACCGCCGCGATCGATCACCACGAAATCGCTGACGCGCCCGAGCGCCAGCAGCGGATGGTGCCAGACGCCTTTCGCATAGTTGACGCCCTGCCAGCCTTCTGTCCAGAAGGCGCGCATCCGCGCCACGTCGAACTTGCCCGCTGGCGCGACGACGATCACGTAGCGCGCGTCGCTCAACGGAAGAAAAGCCTGACTGCCAAGCGGATGCCGCTCCATCATCCTGACCTCCAGCGGCCACGCGCGCGGCTGCCCGCGAAACACGTTGATCAACGGCCGGCCGCCATCGCCACCGATATCGACGGTCGCCAGATCGTGAAAGCGTTCCGTCGTGCCACCGTTGATCGGGAAATGACGGGCGCCGTCCAGTTCGATCACGTCGCCGAACGGCGCGAAGGCTTCTCGCGTCAGGCGGGTTATTCGCAGTGTCTTCATGACCGCCTCTCCGTTACGTTATCTCGCCCCACAGGCGCAGCCGCGACACGCCGCCATCGGGATAGATGTTAAAGCGCACGTGCGTTACGGGTCCGAGCGCGGCGAGCTGTTCGCTGAACGTATGGACGTGGTCCATCTTCAGCGACTGCTCGGGCAACAGCACCGGCCAGAACATCGCCTGCGTGACGAGCGAATCGTCGGTGCCACCCGCCACCGTCGCCGCCTGCAGCGAGCAGCGGTCCGGGAAATTGCCCTTGAAATGCGCGGTATCGACTTCGACGCGGCGGATCGTCCCCGGCTTTGCGAGCGCGACGATGGCCCAGTCGTTACCCGGCTCGCGGCGACGCCGCGTTTCCCATCCGTCGCCCATGTTGACGCCACGTCCGGGCATCAGGATCGTCGACGCGGGCCCGAAATGCTGGTTGTTCGCGGCGACCAGATACGCGCCATTTTCGATCGCGGCGAGATCGATCAGGCCACCGCGTTCGACGGTGCTCCAGTCGCGCTTCGGCTGGCCGTACACACGCAGACGCGCGAGGCCGCCATCCGGATAGAGATTCACGCGCAGATGCGTGAATGCGCGCGCGTCGCTCACTTCGACGTAGTGATGCTGGTTGCCCTGCAATGTCATCGCCGGCACGAGCACTTGCCAGTCCGCGTTATCCGGCGGTGTTTCGCCGTCGACGTGACAGGCCTCGATCGAAGCCGCCGGCGGAAAATTGCCGGTGAAGTGGCTCGTGTCGAGATCGACGCCATGCACGACACCCGGACGCGCGAGCCGCACCACGCAGTGATCGTGACCGGTGGTGCGCTTGCGGCGCGTTTCCCAGCCGTCCATCCATTTGCCGTTGTCGTCGTACTTGCCCGGGATGAACACCGCCGGCTGCGGATCGAGCATGCGTTCCTTCGGCGCGAAGAATTCGTCGCTGGCGAAGAGCGCCTTCGCGCCCAGACGCGGATCGGCGAGATTCATGTAGCGGCGCGTGAAAGCGGGGGCGTTGGGGTCGAGAACTGGATTAGCCATGATGGGGTTCGTCTGCCTGATGGATCGGGTTATAAAAGCCGGCGGCCGCGTAGCGCGCCGGCCTGGTCAGATTGCGTGCGCCGGCTCGCCGGATGCGGGGTGCGGGGCACTTTCGGCGCCTGCCGGAACGAAACGCAGCTCGGCGTCCTGATTCAGCACGCGCCGCGCGCGCGCCTTGTCGATATCGTTTTCCCACACGGCCACGACAACCGTGGCCACGCAGTTGCCGATCAGGTTGGTCAGCGCGCGGGCGATCCCGACGAACCAGTCGACCGGCAGAATCAGCACGAGGCCAAGCACCGGAATCGCGGGAATCGCGGAGAGCGTCGCGGCGAGAATCACGATCGCGGAACCCGGAATGCCGTGCGCGCCCTTCGACGTCACCAGCGAAACCAGCACCACGACGATCAGATCGTGGATCGACAGCGGCGTATTCGTCGCCTGCGCAATGAAAATCACCGCGAGCGTCAGATAGATCGAGAAGCCGTCGAGGTTGAACGAATAACCGGTCGGAATCACGAGCCCGACGGTCGAATCCTTCACGCCCATCCATTCGAGTTTGCGCATGACCTGCGGCAGCACCGCATCCGACGAAGCCGTGCCCAGCACGATCGACAGTTCCTCGCGCAGATAGCGGATCAGCTTGAACACGTTGAAGCCCGCAAGCCGCATCACGATGCCGAGCACGACCGCGACGAACACGATGCAGCTCGCGTAGAACACGATCACCAGCATGCCGAGCTGCTTGAGCGACTCAACGCCGTAGGTGCCGGTCGTGAATGCAATCGCGCCGAGCACGCCGAGCGGCGCGAGCTTGATGATGAAACCCATCACACGGAAAAAGACCTGCGCGAGTTCGTCGATCAGGTTGCCCACCCGCTGCGCCTTTTCACCAAGCAGTGAAAGCGCCGAGCCGAACAGCACCGAGAACACGAGGATTTGCAGGATGTCGCCCTTTGCGAACGCATCGGTGGCGGTTTCGGGGATGATCTTCAGCAGGAACGCGGCCGTGTCCTTCAGGCTCTTCGCGTGCTCGGTGTAGGTCGAGAGCGACGCGGCATCGAGCGAATGCAGATTGATGTTCATGCCGACGCCGGGCCTCGTCGCGTAAGCCAGCACCGCGCCGATCAGGAGCGCGATCGTCGTCATGATTTCGAAGTAGACCACCGCCTTCAGGCCGACGCGGCCCACTTTCTTCAGGTCGCCCGCATGCGCCATCCCGCCGACGACCACGCAGAACACGATCGGACCGATCACCATCTTGATCAGCTTGAGGAAGCCGTCGCCGAGCGGCCTCAATGACTGCGCGAAATGGGGAAACAACGCGCCGATCACGATGCCCGCCACCAGCGCGATCACCACCCGGCCAAACAGCGAATTGAAAAACTTCAACACGGCTTTCTCCTGGTTCCGGTTCAACTGTTCATACTGGTCCGACCAGTACGGTTATGACAAATAGTAGGAATTCGATATAGTTGAGTCAAGGAAAGATGCGCCGGTGTTTACCCGTGCGACGTGGCTGATTTTTATTGCCGCCGCGCGCAGGGTTGTCAATGTCCGCTGCAGCCGTTCGCCGCACGGACTACAATACTGGTCAGACCACGCCCATCCATAAAATCAGATGAAAAACGTTCCGCATACCGTCACTGATGCCGCGATTGCCACGATTCGCGAACGGATCGAGGGCGGCGCGTATCCGGTGGGCAGTCTTTTGCCGGCGCAGCGGCAGTTGTCGGAGGAACTGGCGATCAGCCGTGCATCGTTGCGCGAAGCGCTGTCGACGCTCGAGGCGCTCGGCCTGCTGACGATCAAACCCGGCAAGGGCGTGTACGTGGAAAGCACGCAGGCGCAAGCCGGTGGACATCCGTGGCGTTTTGCGGAGCAGTCGTCATTGCCGGACACGTATCAGATGCGTTTCGCGCTCGAGGGCTTTGTCGCACGCATGGCGGCGCTCGCGGTCAGCGACAGCGACATCGAGTGGTTCGAGGACAATATCGCCGCGCTGCAGGGCGCGCTGGCCGCAGCCGAGCTCGACGAGGCGGCGCAACTCGACTTCGAGTTCCATATGCGGATGGTGAGCATCGCCGGCAACGCGGCGATCGAATCGATCCTGCGCAGCAGCGCGGACATCATGAAGGAAAGCCAGCGCATGCCCTTCTACCGGCGCGAACTGGTGCTGACGACGTATCACGAGCATCGCGCCATTCTCGACGCGCTCAAGGCGCGTGACGCCGACGCCGCCGGCAAGGCGATAGAGGCGCATATTGCGAACGCCGCGCAGCGCGCCGGCGTGTATTTCCCGACGCCGTGAAGCTGGACGCGAACGGTGGGTGCGTGACAACGCGCCATCCGATGCGAACGCCCATGAAAAAACCGCTCCGGAGAGCGGTTTTTTCATGCCTGACGCGGGTAACGCGACGCGTGACGTCGCGCGTTCCGCCTGGTGCTTTATCTCGCGCTTTTACTTCGCGTTAGCCAGCGCCACAGCCGTATCCAGCATGCGGTTCGAGAAGCCCCACTCGTTGTCGTACCAGCTCGACACCTTCACGAGACGGCCCGACACCTTCGTCAGCGTCGAGTCGAACGTCGACGAAGCCGGGTTGTGGTTGAAGTCGATCGAAACGAGCGGCGCGGCGTTGTAGCCGAGGATGCCCTTCAGCGCGCCTTCCGACGCTTCCTTCATGATCGCGTTCACTTCCTCGACGGTCGTGTCGCGCTTCGCGATGAACGACAGGTCGACGATCGACACGTTGATCGTCGGCACGCGGATCGCGTAGCCGTCGAGCTTGCCGTTCAGTTCCGGCAGCACGAGGCCGACCGCCGATGCCGCGCCCGTCTTCGTCGGGATCTGGCTGTGCGTGGCCGAGCGCGCGCGACGCAGGTCTTCGTGATACACGTCCGTCAGCACCTGGTCGTTCGTGTACGCGTGAATCGTCGTCATCAGGCCGTTTTCGAGGCCGATCCTGTCGTTCAGCGGCTTCACCAGCGGTGCGAGGCAGTTCGTCGTACACGATGCGTTCGAAATGACCGTGTCCGACGCCTTCAGCACGTGATGGTTCACGCCGTAGACGATCGTCGCGTCGACATCCTTGCCGCCCGGTGCCGAGATGATCACCTTCTTCGCGCCAGCCTTGATGTGCGCGCCGGCCTTTTCCTTCGTCGTGAAGAAGCCCGTGCATTCCATCACGACGTCGACCTTCAGTTCCGCCCACGGCAGTTCTGCCGGGTTGCGGATAGCCAGCACGCGGATCTTGTCGCCGTTCACGACGAGGTTCTCGCCGTCGACCGTCACTTCGCCCGGGAACTTGCCGTGCGCCGTGTCGTACTGCGTCAGGTGGGCGTTCGTGTTGGCATTGCCCAGATCGTTGATGGCGACGATTTCGATATCGTGCTTCTTGCCGTTTTCATAGAAGGCGCGCAGCGTGTTGCGGCCGATCCGGCCGTAGCCGTTGATTGCGACGCGAATCGTCATGGTCTATCTCCTGATTCCTGATGGCTAAAAAAATACGTTCATCGATGCAGGTTTCGCCGCCGCGTCGAACCTGTACGCGTGCGGCGAAACGAAACGCCAGCGTCAGCCGAGAGTCTTCTTCGCCGTTTCCACGACGTGCTCGACGGTGAAGCCGAAGAACGGGAACAGCACGTTGGCCGGTGCGGACTCGCCGAACACGTCGATGCCCACCACGCCGCCTTCGAGACCGACATACTTGCGCCAGAAATCCGTCACCCCTGCTTCGATCGCGACGCGGCGCACGCCTTGCGGCAGCACGCGCTCACGATATGCGGCATCCTGCTGGTCGAACACGGTCGTGGACGGCATCGACACCACGCGTGCCCCGATACCAGCCTGCGCCAGCGGCTCGATCGCCTTCAGCGCCAGTTCGACTTCCGAACCCGTGGCGATCAGGATGATCTTGCGCGCGGGGATTTCGTCGTTCCAGTCGCGCAGCACGTAGCCGCCCTTCGCGATGTTCGCGATCTGCGCATCCGTGCGCTCCGAGAACGCGAGGTTCTGGCGGCTGAAGATCAGGCAGGACGGACCGTGGTGCTCGACGGCCTGCGTCCACGACACCGCTGTTTCGACGGTATCCGCCGGACGCCACACCTGCATGTGCGGAATCATGCGCAGGCTCGAGACGTGCTCGATCGACTGGTGCGTCGGACCGTCTTCGCCGAGGCCGATCGAATCGTGCGTGAACACGAAGATCGACGGCGCCTTCATCAGCGCGGCGACGCGCAACGCATTGCGGCTGTAGTCGGAAAACGTGAGGAACGTGCCGCCGAATGCCTTGAAGCCGCCATGCACCGCGATGCCGTTGATCGCCGCGCTCATGCCGAATTCACGCACGCCGTAGTTCACGTAGTTGCCGGCTGCGCCGTTCTCGCCGACGCGCACGTACTTCGCGGCCTTCCAGTTCGTCAGGTTCGAGCCGGTCAGGTCGGCCGAGCCGCCCAGCAGTTCCGGCAGCACGGCCGACAGACCTTCGATGGCCTGCTGCGACGCCTTGCGGGTCGCGACGGTTTCAGCCCGTTCGTTCGCCCCGGCGATGATCGCCTGCGCCTTTTGCGCCCAGTCGGCCGGCAATTGCTTCGACATGCGGCGCTCGAAGTCGGCGGCTTCCTGCGGATACTTCGCGCGATAGGCGGCGAACGCCTTGTCCCACTCGCCTTCGATCTTCGCGCCCGATTCCTTCGCGTCCCACGCTGCGTAGACTTCCGGCGGAATCACGAACGGCTCGTAGTTCCAGCCGATCTTCGCGCGCGTGGCCGCGATTTCCTTGTCGCCGAGCGGCGCGCCGTGCGCGTCGTGGCTGCCGGCCTTGGTCGGCGCACCTTCGCCGATCACGGTCTTGCAGCAGATCAGCGTCGGCCTGTCCGACTGCTTGGCTTGTTTGATGGCTGCGTCGACCGCTTCGACGTCGTGGCCGATCACGCCCGGAATCACGTTCCAGCCGTACGCTTCGAAGCGCTTCGGCGTGTCGTCGCGGAACCAGTGGATGACTTCGCCATCGATCGAGATGCCGTTGTCGTCGTAGAACGCGATCAGCTTGTTCAGCTTCAGCACGCCTGCGAGCGAACACGCTTCGTGCGAGATGCCTTCCATCAGGCAGCCGTCGCCGACGAACACGTACGTGCGGTGATCGACGATCTTCGCGTCGGGCTTGTTGAATTCATTCGCGAGCAGCGATTCGGCGAGCGCCATGCCGACTGCATTCGCCAGACCCTGGCCGAGCGGGCCGGTCGTGGTCTCGACACCCGGCGTGATGCCGTATTCCGGGTGACCCGGCGTCTTCGAATGCAACTGACGGAAGTTCTTCAGCTCTTCCATCGGCAGGTCGTAGCCGGTCAGATGCAGCAGCGAATACAGCAGCATCGAACCGTGACCGTTCGACAGCACGAAGCGGTCGCGGTCGAACCATTGCGGATTCTTCGGGTTGTGGCGCAGATGGCGCGACCACAGCGCAACGCCGATCTCGGCCATGCCCATCGGCATGCCCGGGTGACCGGAGTTGGCTTTCTGAACGGCATCCATGGCCAGCGCGCGAATTGCGTTGGCCATCTGGGAGGTGGGTGCGGGAGACGAGGTCGTCATGTCGAGTCCGGAGAACGAGTCCAAAAAGCGGGGCGCAGGCGCGGTCCGGAAGCTCGACGGCCAGAGTGCTCCGACGCACGATGCGGCGCCGGGAGACGCGAAACGGGCAGAGCAAACGGACAAGGCAGCAAAGCGTCACATTCTAACAGATCGTCACCGTTTACCCGGCCTGAAGGCGCCCGGAGAGGCAAGTTTCGCCTTGGGTTCGACCACAGCGATCGTTTAGGGTTGGGGGCCGGAAACCGGCTGTCATCGTGGCTCGCGCGGGCCGGCTGGCGCGACTGGATGCGCACCGGCTCCTCCACCGGCCCCTCTATAATCGGGCCATCGAGACCCACTGCGCCCGCGAGGCGCATCTGTCATCCGTGAACGCTGCGCTTCTCTTCCATCCCGCGCCCGACGCGGTCTACGGCTTTCCTGGCGCGCGCCGCCTCGCGAGCGTGGATTCGCCGTTCCAGCACGTCGAGGTGTGGGACACGCCGCAACTCGGCCGGCTTTTCACGCTGGACGGGCGCCCGATGACCTCGACCGGTGACGAATTCATCTATCACGAGTGCATGGTTCACCCCGCCGCGCTCACGCACCCCGCGCCGCGCGCGGCGCTGGTGCTGGGCGGCGGCGACGGTGGCGCCGCGCGCCAGTTGCTGCGGCACCGGGAAATCCGCCGGATCGTGGTCGCCGAACTGGACGCCGAAGTCGTGCGGCTCACGCGCGCGCACCTGCCCGAAGTGCATGGCGGCGCGTTCGACGACCCGCGCGTCGAACTGGTGATCGGCGACGCCGCCCGCTATGTCGAGACAGCCAGTGAACGGTTCGATCTCATCGTCTTCGATCTGACGCCGCCGGACTCGCCCGCTGCCGGTCTCTACACCACGGCCTTCTACGCAGCCCTCAAACGCGTGATGACGCCTGACGCGGTGTTGTCGCTCCATCTCGGTTCGCCGTATTTTCATGCGCCGCGTATTGCAGGGCTGCTGCGCGACCTGCGTGCCGCATTCAGGGTCGTGCGCACGATGGGCGCGTTCGTGCCGCTGTACGGATCGCAATGGCTGATGGCAACCGCCAGCGACCTCCTCGATCCCGCGGCAGCCGCTGCAGTCGAAGCTTGCGGCACGCGGCTTGCGGATCGCCAGATCGAAGGCCTGCGTTTTTATGACGCGACCGTGCATGCGAGCCTCTTCGCCGCAGCCCGCGCGGCGCGCGATAAACTCGGGCCATGACTCGCGTCGTCGTCATGCCAGCGCGGAACGGCGAGCCAGTCCGGCACAATGCGCGAGGGTTCGCGCGCGTTCCGGCTTCATCCCGTTCACCCGACGATCATCAATCGCCACGGAGAAATCCATGACCGCCCCTCGCCCAGCCGGTGTGCCCTGGTTGACCCCTTACATGACGGTGCGTGACGCGCGCGTCACGATTGCCTTTTTCGAAGCTGCGTTCGGCTTCGCCGTGCGTGACAGCGTGAACGACGACGGCGCGATCATGCACGTCGAGATGACGTATCAAGGCCAGCTGATCGTCATGTTCGCGCCCGAAGGCGGATTCGGCTCGACGGCAAGGACGCCGAAAAGCGCGGGCGCCATCGCGCCGCAATCGTTCTATCTCTATGTCGACGACGTCGACGCTGTGTATGCCCGCGCGATCGCGGCGGGAGCGAAGTCGCTGAGCGAGCCTGAAGACCAGTTCTGGGGAGACCGCTTCGCCCAGATCGAGGATCTGGACGGCTACCGCTGGGCGCTCGCGCGCCATCTTTCATGAACCGGAGACCCTTTTCCCGATGCCCCGTTTTTTCGTCGACATGCCGCTTCGAACCGGCAACGTCGAGCAACTGCCGGATGACGTCGTTCGACACATCCAGGTGCTGCGCCTGCAGACAGGCGATCCGATTGCGCTCTTCAACGGCGAAGGCGGCGAGTACGTCGCCGAACTCGTCGACATCGAACGTCGCTCGGTCACGGCGAAGATCGCCGGCTTTCGCGATATCGACGTCGAGCCGCCCTATCGGCTGACGCTCGCGCAGGGCATCGCGGGCGGCGACAAGATGGACTGGCTGATCGAGAAAGCCGTCGAACTGGGCGCATCGGGTTTCGTGCCGCTCACGGCCGCGCGCAGCGTCGTGCGTCTTTCGGGTGAGCGCGCGCAACGCCGGAACGCACACTGGCAGGGGATCGTGCGCGCATCGTGCGAGCAGTGCGGACGCAACCGTCTGCCCGACGTGGCGCCCGTCAGCGACTTCGCGGCGTGGCTTGAGGCGTTGCCCGGAACGCCTGCGCACGATGAGCTCAGGCTGCTGCTTTCGCCGCGCGGCAGCATCGCGTTTTCCGCGCTGCCCGTCGAGCCGCCGCAAGGGCGCGTCATTGTTTTGATCGGACCGGAAGGCGGATTGTCGATGGATGAAGAGACGGCCGCCGTGGATCAAGGCTTCACGCCTGTCGGCCTCGGCCCGCGTGTGCTGCGCACGGAAACCGCGGGCATTGCCATGCTGGCTGCGCTGGCCGCGCGCTGGGGCGGGTGGTAACCGGCTGGTAACGCATTGCGCGGTTGCCTGGTTGTGGATTCGCAAAAACCCGCGCGCCAAAGACACAGCCCGCCAGATGGCGGGCTGTGTCTTTGTTACCGATGCGCTCGAGGTACGCGGTTCAGGCCTCGGGTTTCATGACCGCACGCAACATCATGCGAACGAGTAGAACACGCGGAAGGCGACCTTGCGTTCTGCCCAGAATTCCGCGGCTTCGCGAAACACGTCGAGGAGGGTCTCGCGGCCTTCCTTGTCGAATTTCTGCGCCACCGGGAGTGCCTCGAGCACGATCACAAAACCAGGTTGCGGACCCGCCTTCGCGACCAGATCGGTCAGGCAATCATAAAGCGCATCGTAATTCTTGCCGAAGTGCTTCGGAAACATGAACGAAGTCGCGATCGTTTCCATGACTTCCTGTTTGCTCTGCGCATTGCCGCAGCAGGCATAAAGAAAATGCTGCTCCAGCTGGGTCGCCTCGTCAGCAAGATCCTGCACGCGAAACGCGCGGATCGACTGTACGATGTTCGGTCGTACGGTCTTGAAAAGACTCATGGGGCCCTCGTTCGATGAAAGCACAGTGGTGGCTTCGCTCTGGGTATCCTGGCCGGGCCCGGCACTGCGCATCTGCATGACGCGCTGGAACAGATTGCCGCTACCGGCCGCGAAAAGATCCGTCGCGACTGTGGAGTCGTGCGCGTAGACGTTGTCGCTCATGCTGTTCATCCCGATGTCATTCAACAATACGTTTAAAACTCGTGTAATGGTCGTCGGAGTAGTAACAGTTGTCGGTTCGCTGTAGCGGGCCGCCGCAGACGATGCGGCGTGCGCCCCGATTGCGGGCGCGAGGCGTGGGAACGGTGTATTCGTGGTAATAACCGCGTTTGTGCGGCGACAGCAACCGCTCGCGATTGCCGAATACGATGCCGTCCTTCTCATACGGGTAAGGCCCGCCTGCTGCAATCAAGTTCAAAGTATTGACTGCTTCCCGCGGCAATTGCGTCACCGCAATGGTGCCCTGCGCCTGATCGGTGGACGGCGTTGCGGTGTCGCGCGCAAAGGCGCCAGGAGCGACACTCCCGCACAGGCTGACGACGATCAGGGCGGCTGGGAGCACGCCTTTGCGGAGCCATTTGCGTGCCATGAACCAGAATTCCCGCTGTTAGATCACGAGTTCGACGACCATGAAAGGTGTAAGGGTATCGCTAATGGCCCCTGGAATCAATGCGCGATCGGCCAGCCGGGGACGCCACTGAAGCGCAAACGCCCCACTGGCGCGCCTTCCACCGGCTTTTGTGGCAGCCAGATTAATGCCGTCCGTATCTGGAACAATCAGGGTGCGACCGGTACGGACTTGATCGGGAAGGTGCGCCTGGTCATGCGTCAGAAGACGCAGGTACAGGCGCCGGCGCCGGAGCAAAGCCTGCCCTGCATGCCCTGCGGCACGGCGCGCCCATCGCTGACGCGCCGTTTGCAGTGGTAAATATTACCGGGCCGCGATCACGTCAGCCACCAGCAGCGCCGCCATGTTGACGATACGCCGCACCGTCGCCGAAGCGGTCAGCACGTGTACCGGTTGTGCCGCGCCGAGCAGCATCGGGCCGATCGCGATGTTGTTGCCCGCGGCGGTCTTCAGCAGGTTGTACGAGATGTTGGCCGCATCGATGTTCGGCAGGATCAGCAGGTTCGCCTCACCTTCGAGCGTCGAGTCGGGCAGCACTTCGCGGCGCAGGTTCGCGTCGAGCGCGACGTCGCCATGCATCTCGCCGTCGATCTGCAGATCCGGGGCGCGCTCACGCACGAGCGCCAGCACTTCGCGCATCTTCTGTGCGGACGGCGCGTGGCTCGTACCGAAGTTCGAATGCGACAGCAGCGCGATCTTCGGCTCGATACCGAAACGGCGCACTTCTTCAGCCGCCATCACCGTGATTTCGGCGAGCTGTTCAGGCGTCGGGTCGACGTTCACGTGCGTATCGACGATGAAGATCTGCCGGCCTGGCAGGACGAGCGCGTTCATCGCGGCGTAGACCGTGCTGCCTTCCTTCTTGCCGATCACCTGATCGATGAAGTGCAGGTGGCGGTGCGTCGTGCTGATCGTGCCGCAGATCATGCCGTCCGCCTCGCCCTTCTTCACCAGCATCGAGCCGATCAGCGTCGTGCGGCGGCGCATTTCGAGCTTCGCCATCTGCTCGCTGATGCCCTTGCGCGACATCATCTTGTAGTAGGTCTGCCAGAAATCGCGATAGCGCTCGTCGTGGTCGGTGTTCACCACGGTGTAATCCTGGCCGGCGACGAGGCGCAGGCCATAACGCGTGATGCGCTGTTCGATCACCGCCGGACGGCCGATCAGGATCGGCTTCGCGAGCTTTTCGTCGACGACGATCTGGACCGCACGCAGCACGCGCTCTTCTTCGCCCTCCGCGAACACGATGCGCTTCTTCTCCGGCTCGACGCCGCGCGCGACCTGGAAGATCGGCTTCATCGTCGTGCCGCTGTGATACACGAACTGCTGCAGATGCTGCTCGTACGCGTCCATGTC
Source organism: Paraburkholderia sartisoli (assembly GCF_900107685.1). Lineage (GTDB taxonomy): Bacteria > Pseudomonadota > Gammaproteobacteria > Burkholderiales > Burkholderiaceae > Paraburkholderia > Paraburkholderia sartisoli. Next base: position 889,391 of record NZ_FNRQ01000002.1, read on the forward strand.
CTCGATCGGACGGGTTGCGACGCCCGAATCCATCGCGGCCTTCGCGACTGCCGGCGCGATCTTGACGATCAGACGCGGATCGAACGGCTTTGGAATCAGGTATTCCGGACCGAACGACAGGTCCTGGATGCCATAGGCGGTCGCGACGACGTCGCTCTGCTCCTGACGCGCCAGTTCAGCGATCGCATTGACCGCGGCGATTTCCATCTCGCGCGTCACCGTCGTCGCGCCCGCGTCGAGCGCGCCACGGAAGATGAACGGGAAGCACAGAACGTTGTTGACCTGGTTCGGGTAATCGGTGCGGCCCGTACACAGCACCGCATCCGGACGCACTTCGAGCGCGAGTTCCGGCAGGATTTCCGGTGTCGGATTGGCGAGCGCGAGAATCAGCGGCTTGTCGGCCATGCGCTTGACCATGTCCTGCTTCAGCACGCCACCGGCTGAAAGGCCGAGGAAAATGTCCGCGCCGTCGATCGCCTCGCCAAGCGTGCGGGCTCCGGTTTCGCGCGCGAAGCGCTCCTTGTCCGGATCCATCAGCTCGACGCGCCCCTTGTAGACCACGCCGGCCAGATCGGTCACGAGAATGTTTTCGATCGGCAGGCCGAGATCGACGAGCAGATCGAGACATGCGAGCGATGCCGCACCGGCGCCCGAGGCCACGAGCTTCACCTTCGAGATGTCCTTGCCGACGACCTTCAGCCCGTTCGTGATGGCCGCCGCGACGACGATCGCCGTGCCGTGCTGGTCATCGTGGAACACGGGAATCTTCATGCGCTTGCGGCATTCGCGCTCGACGATGAAGCAGTCAGGCGCCTTGATGTCCTCGAGGTTGATGCCGCCGAACGTCGGTTCGAGCGCGCAGATCACCTCGACGAGCTTGTGCGGATCGGATTCGTTGAGTTCGATATCGAACACGTCGATGCCGGCGAACTTCTTGAACAGGACGGCCTTGCCTTCCATCACGGGCTTCGACGCGAGCGGGCCGATGTTGCCGAGACCGAGCACGGCCGTGCCGTTCGTCACGACGCCGACGAGGTTGCTGCGCGCGGTGAAGCGCGCCGCGTTCAACGGGTTCTCGACGATTTCCTCGCACGCGAACGCAACGCCGGGCGAGTACGCCAGCGCGAGGTCGCGCTGGTTGATCATCTGTTTGGTCGGCGCGATCGCGATCTTGCCGGGGGTCGGAAACTCGTGGTAATCGAGGGCCGCTTCGCGAAGTTTGGAATTGACGGGAGTCGACATAAGGCGTGCCTGGAAGTGCAGATTAGAATAGATGTTCGACGCATTGTAGCGCCAATCCCAAAGCCGATTCCTTCAAAAAGGGTACAACTGCCACGACTGAAACAGCGCAAACGCCCGCTGTGCGGTGCAGCAAATGAATCGTCATCGGCCGGATGGCCGGGTTTCGCTGGCCATCCGGCCAGGTCGTCCAGCAGAAACGCGAGCCGTACAATTCATTCGTTCCCGTCGTGCTTCACGAGTCGTCGATTTTCGCTTTGCAGTGAAAATCGTCGGGCTTCTGAACCGCGCCTTACGTTTGCAGGTGGCTTTCGCGGCGCCTTGCTGCTTTACGGATTTTCGCCATGCTTTCCGAGTTTTCACTGATCGACCGTTTCTTCGCGCGCCGCGCGCGCACCACGCCGCGCGCGGCGCTCGGCATCGGCGACGACTGCGCGCTGCTCACGCCGCGCGCCGATGAAATGCTGGCCATTTCGACGGACATGCTCGTCGAAGGCCGCCACTTTCTTGCCGATGTCGATCCTCACGCGTTGGGTCACAAGGCGCTCGCGGTCAATCTGTCCGATCTCGCCGCGATGGGCGCCAAGCCACGCGCCTTCACGCTCGCGCTCGCGTTGCCGCAAGCACGGGAAAGCTGGCTCGGCGCGTTCAGCGAGGGTCTGTTCGAGATCGCGGAGCGCTTCGATTGCGAACTGGTGGGTGGCGACACCACAAGCGGACCGCTCAACATCTGCATCACCGTGTTCGGTGAAGTCCAGCCCCAGCACGCGCTGCGCCGCGACGCCGCGCAACCTGGCGACGACATCTGGATCTCGGGAACGCTCGGCGACGCACGCGCCGGGCTCGGCGTGCTGCGCGGCGAATGGCCGGCCAGCGCCGAAGACACAGCGGCATTTCGGAAGGCGCTCGAAAAGCCGGAACCGCGCGTCGCGCTCGGCATCGCACTGCGCGGACATGCCCGCGCGGCGCTCGACATTTCGGATGGGCTCGCAGGCGATCTGCGTCATATCCTCGAACGGTCGCGCGTGAATGCCCGCGTCGACGCCGATGCGGTTCCCCGCTCCGCCGCGCTTCGGCGGCTTCCGGCCGACGTGCAGCGCCGCTGCACGCTCGCGGGTGGCGACGACTACGAGCTGTGCTTCACCGCGCCGGTGTCCGCGCGCGAAGCAATCGAAGCCGCGGGCAACAGCGTCGCCGTACACGTGACGCGCATCGGTACAATAAGCGCTCTCCAGACCGGCGCGCCTGCCATCATGTGGCACGACGCGGCAGGTACGCCGCTCACCCTGACGTTGCAAGGCTTCGATCATTTCCATGCAGACTGAACCCCCGCTCGGCCCCGCTGACGACCTCACGCCCACGCCCGATCCGGGCGCGCCGCGACCGCGCCGCGCGACGGCGCGCTTCATGTTGTCGCACCCGCTGCATCTCATTTCGCTCGGTTTCGGCAGCGGGCTTTCGCCAGTCGCGCCGGGCACGTTCGGCACGTTGTTCGCGTGGGCGTCGTTCGCGGCGTTCAATCACTATCTGACCGTGATCGAGTGGGGCATCCTGATCGCGGCAGGCTTTTTCGCGGGCATCGGCATTTCGGGTTTCACCGCGAAGCGGCTTGGCATCGAGGACCCGTCGCCCGTCGTGTGGGACGAGATCGTCGCGTTCTGGCTCGTGCTGCTGATGGTGACGCCCGTCACGTTCACCGGCCAGTTGTGGGCGTTTATCGTGTTCCGCTTCTTCGACATGGTGAAGCCGCCGCCCATCCGCTATTTCGATCGCAAGCTGAAAGGTGGTTTTGGCATCATGTTCGATGACCTCGTCGCCGCGTTCTTCACGCTTCTTGTCATCGCGCTCTGGCGCATGTCGGTCTGACCGACGCACGTTACCGGACATACGCATGGCTACCGATTCCGTCGTCCATCAACTTGCGATCCGCGTGGGCAACCGTTTGCGCGACGAACGGCTGATGCTCACTACCGCTGAATCCTGCACGGGCGGCATGGTCGCGACCGCCATGACCGACATCTCCGGCAGCAGCGGCTGGTTCGAGCGCGGTTTCGTCACGTATTCCAATCAGGCGAAGAGCGAGATGATCGGCGTACCCGCCGATCTGATCGACAGGCACGGCGCCGTGAGCGAACCGGTGGCGCGCGCGATGGCCGAAGGCGCGCTGCGCAACAGCCGCGCGCAGGTATCGCTGGCGATCACGGGGGTCGCCGGACCGGGCGGCGGAACGGAAACGAAGCCGGTCGGCATGGTGTCGTTCGGCTGGACGAACCGCCTGCATACGAAAGTCGAGACGGTCGTGTTCAAGGGCGATCGCGACAGAATCCGCGTGCAGGCCGCCGCACACGCGTTGCGCGGCGTGCTTCTGCTGCTCGACGAGCAGGAACGCTAGCCCTTCCTCTCACCGGCAATTTCGCCGGACAACCGCAAACCCGCTCACACGATCCCGATGATCACGTCCGCTACCGAAAAAGCCGAACTGATCCGCCGTTTCGATTTGCAGCCGCATCCGGAAGGCGGCTTTTATCGTGAGACGTATCGCTCGTCAGCAGAAATAAAGCGACAGGGTTCGGGCGAGACGCGCTCAGCTTCGACCGCGATCTACTATCTGCTCGCGGATGGCGCGCATTCGGCGTGGCACCGGATCAGGTCCGACGAGATCTGGCATTTCTATGCCGGCGAGCCGCTCTACGTACATGTCCTCGACGAAGCTGGCCATCTGACGTCGCATCGGCTGGGCAACGCGCTCACGCACGCGGATGCCGTGTTCCAGGTGGTCGTGCCGGCCGGACAGTGGTTTGCGGCGGAATGCGTCGACCCGGCCGGTTACGCGCTGGCCGGTTGCACGGTCGCGCCGGGATTCGAATTCAGCGAATTCGAACTGGCCAGCGTGGATACGCTGCTGACGGATTACCCGGCGCACCGGGACATCGTGATGCGGCTGGGGCCCACCTCACGCGCGTGACGCACCGCGTAAGCCCCTGCCCCCGTTGCACGCTCAACGATACTGGTTGATCCGGTCCCGCGTCTCGCGCGCGGCGCGCGCCGCGGCGTCGGCAAAATCGTCACCCTTGCCCGCGTAGATGATCGCGCGGGAAGAGTTGATCAGCATGCCGGTGTTCGCCGCGGTGCGTCCTGCACGCACCGTCGCCTCGACGTCGCCACCCTGGGCACCGATGCCGGGAATCAGCAGCGGCATGTCGCCGACCATTCCACGCACCACTTCGATTTCCTTCGGGAACGTCGCGCCCACCACGAGCCCGAGTTCGCCGCTTGCGTTCCACTTTTCCGCCGCGAGCTGCGCCACGACCTGATACAACGGACGTCCACCCGTCTCCAGAAACTGCAGGTCCGAACCGCCCGCGTTCGACGTGCGGCACAGCACGATCACGCCTTTGCCCGCGTGTTCGAGATAGGGCTGGATCGAATCGAAACCCATATACGGGTTCACCGTGACGGCATCCGCGCGATAACGGTCGAACGCTTCGCGCGCGTACTGCTCGGCCGTGCTGCCGATGTCGCCACGCTTCGCATCGAGGATCACCGGAAGACCCGGATGATGCGCGTGGATGTGGGCGATCAGCTGTTCGAGCTGGTCTTCGGCGCGATGCGCGGCGAAGTACGCGATCTGCGGCTTGAACGACGATGCATACGGCGCAGTCGCATCGACGATCGTGCGGCAGAACTCGAAGATGGCGTCGGGCCGGTTCGCGAGCGCGCCGGGAAACTTCGTGGGCTCGGGGTCGAGGCCGACGCACAGCAGCGAGTTCGTGCGCTGCCACGCGTCGTTGAGCGTCTGGATGAATGAGGACATGGTGAAAACTCGCGACGAGCCATTAGCGGATAAGGCGCGTATTTTACCCGGCGGCGCCGGCCTTCAGGCCCGTCGCCCTCGCACACGACCCGACGCGCCCGCATCGCCAGCACATCATGATCAACGACCGGACGCGCGCAGCACCGCAACGCACGCGACCTACTGTCGCCCGTGCCCCCGCGCGCCGGTCGTCGAGCGCATTCCCGTCCGCTCGACCGTGAACGTGAACTGACGCGTCAGACGCTCGCCGCGCGCGAGCACCGTCATGCCGTTCGCGGCCGCGCCGCCCGGCAGGTTCATCGCGTTGATCGGATGGTCGACCGGTTCGAAGCAGAAGAAATCTGCCGACGGCGGCGTATACAGCACGTAGTAGTCGGTGTCGGCGGCAATCGTGAGCGACAGGCGTCGCTTCGGCCACACCACCGCCGTGCGCCCGCTCCAGCCGGTGAACGCGTGGTTCACGATCGTCTCCGGCAACGGATACGCGACGCCGAACTGCCACGCGGGCGGCGCCGGGACGTGCCGCATCGGCAGCCAGTCGTCGCCGGCGAGCCACAGGCCGCCGGCCGCCGCCGATAGTTCCGTGCCCGCGTCGCGCGGCAAAAACGGATGAATGCCGAGACCGAACGGCAACGCTTCGCGCCCCGTATTTTCGATTTCGAGCGTGATGATCAACACGGGGCCATCGAGCGTGTACATCTGCATCGCCCGATACGCGTACGGCTTGCCATCACTGCGATCGAGCGTCAGGCGCACGCTCTGATGATCGGTATCGGCAACCTGCCACGGCGCGAGCCAGCCGTCGCCGTGAATCGGCAGCGGTTCGCCGTCGCGGTTGAGCGGCACGTCGATCGAGCGGCCGGAGAAGCTGAACTGGCCGCCGCCGATCCGGTTCGAATACGGCAGCAGCGGGTAACACGAGAGTTCGTTCGGATCGGTATCGCGGGCAACATGGCGGCAGCGGCGGAAAATCGGCACGAGGCCGCCATCGCTGCGGTAGTCGAAACGCGTCACGCCGCCGCCGAGCAGCGGCGCGACGTCGAGCCGCAGTTGTCCGCTGGAAAGCGTGACGGAAGCGATATCGCCCGCGACGGTCGTGCCAGTCGCAACGGCCGACGTACTCGGTCCGGGCAGCACGGGGGTGGCAGCCGCGGCCAGTCTCGCGCGGCGCGACTGCGATGAAGACGAGCCAACGGAATTCGTGACAGTCATGTCAGTCTCCTCGAGAGGCGTCAAACATTGCCGTCGTCACCGACGGGAAATTCTGCGGGCAACTCGGCAAGCCGGTTGCCTCTTTGGCGTCGTACTGCGTGCTGCAACATCTGCGAATGAAGTCCTGCGCGGCGGTGCGATTGAAACGGTCAGCCTGCAATGCCTCGCGCGAAACCTTCCGCGAAACTACACGTTGGGCGCTTGTCGCCGCCCCGGCGTGCCTTGAAAAAGCGGCTCCGGCAAGCCACGCGCACCAGGCGTCGCGATGAAAACGCCACCCGCCCGTGTGTCCTTGCCAAGCGCCGCCGCGTCGAGCTCGTCGCGCGCGCTCGTAATGTACAGCGTGCCCAGCTGCGCGCCACCCAGCGCGACGCAGCTTGGTTGCGCGGTCGGCACCGTGACGCGCGCCGTTTCGACGCCGTCGGCGCCGTAGCGCACGACACGCGCGCCGCCCCACTGCGCGTTCCACAGACCGCCGTCGCGATCGACCGTCGAGCCGTCCGGCACTCCGGCCGCATCGGTCAGCGTCACGAACACGCGATCGCCTGAAATGCCGCCGTCGCTGCCGTATGCGCAGGTGCGAATCGTGCGGGTCGGCGAATCGCAGTAGTACATCGTCGCGCCGTCCGGGCTGAACGCAATACTGTTCGCAATTGCCGGCGATGGCAATGGCAACCGTTCAAGCGTCAGATCATGATTCAGGCGATAAAAGCCACCGACGGTCTTCATCGGCGACGTCTCGTCTTTCGTTCCGAATACAAAACGACCTTGCCGGTCACACCGGCCGTCGTTGACGCGCGTGTTCAAGCCTTGCTCGACGTCGACGATATGTCGCGTCTCGCCGGTCGCGAGATCGAAAAACGCGAGATGCGACGCAAGGCCGAGCAGCAGGTAATGCGGGTCGGCGCACAGCGCGAACGTCGCGAGCCGCTCGGGCATCGGCCAGAACGTGCTGCGCCCGTCAGCCGGATCGTAGCGCCACAGACGCGCGCCCTCGATGTCCGTCCAGTAAAAGCGCCCGGTGCGCGCGCACCACGTCGCGGCTTCACCGAGCTTGCACTTCGCATCGATGAGGAGCGCCGCCCGCTGTTCGCGCGCCGCCACGCTCATGCCCAGCCTCCGTCCACGATCACGTCCTGCGCGGTGATCATGCGGCTGTCGTCGGCGGCCAGGAAGAGCGCCATGCGCGCCAGGTCGTCCGGCATCAGTTCGCGGTCGATGCACTGCCCCTGCTTGATCGATTCGCGGCCGGCGTCGTCGAGCCACAGACGCTTCTGCTTTTCGGTCATCACCCAGCCCGGCACCAGCGTGTTGACGCGGATGTTGAACGGACCGAGGTCGCGCGCGAGACCGCGCGTGAGCCCCTGCACCGCCGCCTTCGACGTCACGTACACCGGATAGCCGCCATTTTTCAGCATCCAGCTGATCGAGCCGAGATTGATGATCGAGCCGCCGCCGGCAGCCTTCATGTCGTCGACCACGGCCTGCGCCGCGAAAAACTGGTGACGGATGTTGACCGCGATACCCGCGTCGAAAAACGCGGGCGTGACTTCGGCGATCGTGTGGCGCTTGTCGTTCGCCGCGTTGTTGACGAGCACGGTGATCGGGCCGAGTGCCGCGCGCACGTCGGCGATCGCCTTCTTCAACGCGTCCAGACTGGTGAGATCGCACGGCAGGAAGAGCGGCTTGTGACGCGAGCCGCCGAGTGCGTTGGCGTGGGCTTCGCCGGCGCTCGCGTCGATATCGAAGAACGCCACGCGCGCGCCCTGCGCCGCGAAGTGTTCGACGAACGATGCGCCGATGCCGGTTGCGCCGCCGGTGATCAACACCGTGCGATCGGTAAGACTCGGATAACGGGCAAACACGCTATCCGCCTGACGTTCATTCACATTGACCGGAGACGACATCGTTCGATTCCTTCAGGAGCAGGGATTAATCACGCGAACCGCGGTTCTTCAACTGGTCGAGCATCACGGCGGCAAGCAGGATCGCGCCGCGCACGAGGTACTGGTAGAACGCATCGATGTTGAGCAGGTTCATCACGTTTTCGACCGTGCCCATGATCAGCACGCCGATCACCACGCCCGAGATCGTCGCGCGGCCGCCGAGCAGCGACACGCCGCCCAGCACGCACGCCGAGATCACGTTCAGCTCGAACCCTTCGGCGGCGTTCGGCTGGCCTGACGTGATACGCGACGCCAGGATCACACCGGCCAGCGCCGTCACCGCGCCCTGGATCAGGAAGATCCAGACCCGCGTGCGTTCCACGTTGATACCGGCGAGACGCGACGCTTCCGGATTGCCGCCGATCGCGAGCGTGTTACGGCCGTAGACGGTCTGGTTCAGCATCACGCCGAACACGATGAAGCACAGCAGCGTGACCCAGATCGGCAGCGAAACGCCGAAGAACGACAGGCCGCCCAGCGCGATGAACGTATCCGACGACACGCCCACGGCCTGACCGTGCGACACGATGAAGCCGAGGCCGCGGACGATTTCCATCGTCGCGAGCGTCGTGATCAGCGCGTTGATGCGCAGATACGCGATCACCGCGCCGTTCACGAAGCCGATCACGCCGCCTGCCAGCACCGCCGCGACGATCGCGATGAACGTGTTGCCCGTGGCGTTCAGCACCATCGCGCAGAGCACGCCGGCGAACGCGACGGTCGAGCCGACCGAAAGGTCGAAGTCGCGCGACGCGAGGCAGAACATCATCGTGCACGAGACCATGCCGATCTGCGAGATCGACAGCGCGAGACCGAGCATGTTTTCGATCGAGAAGAAGTGATCGACGGTCAGCGACATCGTCAGGAACATCAGGACGAAGATCACGATCAGGCTGTATTCGGTGACGTGCTGCCACCACTTCTGCCTGTCGCTCGCTTGCGGAATCAACGCATCAGCGGCGTTGAGGTTTTCTCTGGCTTGCATTTGATAACTCCTCCCGTTCCCAACGGGTTGTCGGACAGGTATTTAAATCGTCTCGTCCGGTGAAATTCACGCCGCCTGCGCGGCGGGTTCTGTCGAGCTTTGCGGCAGCGCAAGGCCCAGTACGGTCTGTTCGGTGGCTTCGCCGCGCTTCAGTTCGCCGGAGATCCGGCCCTGCCGCATGACGACGATGCGGTCGGACACGCCCAGCACCTCCGGCAGTTCCGACGAAATCATCACGATCGCGCAGCCGCGCTCGGCGAGCTGATAGATCACGTTATAGATCTCGTGCTTCGCGCCGACGTCGATACCGCGCGTCGGTTCGTCGAGAATCACCACCTTCAGGTCCGGCTCGGCCAGCCAGCGCGACAGGATGGTCTTTTGCTGGTTGCCGCCGGAAAGAAAACGGATCTTCTGGCGGCGGCTCGGCGTCTTGATCTTCAGCAGCTGGATAAAACGGTCGGCGGTCTGCGCCTCTTTCTTGCGGTCGAGGAAGAGGCCCCCACGCAGATAGTGGCGGCGGCAACTGATGTTGATGTTTTCCGACACGCTCGCCATCGCGACGATGCCTTCTTCCTTGCGGTCCTCCGGGCACAGCACGATGCCGTGTTTAATCGCTTCGCCCGCGCTGCGCACCTTGATCGTCTTGCCGTCGAGCGCGATCTCGCCCGCTTTCTTGTGGTCCGCGCCGTAGACGAGGTGCATCAGTTCGCTGCGGCCCGCGCCCACCAGCCCGAAGAAGCCGACGATCTCGCCGCGGCGCACCTCGAACGTGGCCGGCTCTTTCAGTGCGTGGCCCTCGATCGCCTTCGCCGCGAAGCGCACTTCGCCGAGCGGACGCGGCCTGTAATTCCAGATGTCGCTGATTTCGCGCCCCACCATCTCGCTCACGATCGTGTCGCGGCTCACGCCTTCGAGCGTCGGATGCGAGGCGACCTTGCGGCCGTCGCGGAAAATCGTGCAGGCGTCGCACAGCTGATAGATCTCGTCCATGCGGTGCGAGATGTAGATCAGCGCGCGGTTGTCGGCGCGCAGATCGCGCACGAGCTTGAACAGCACTTCGGTTTCGCGGTGCGACAGCGAGCTCGTCGGCTCGTCCAGTGCGATGACGCGCGCGTTGCGCATGAGCGCCTTGCAGATTTCGACCATCTGCCGCTGCGCGATCGACAGCTTGCCCAGCTTCGCGTTCGGATCGAGGTCGACGCCCATCGCGGCGAGACGCTCGCGCACGAAGCGCTTCGCCTCGCGCTTGTTGACCCAGCCGAGTGCATTCGGCAACTGGCCGAGCAGCAGATTTTCCGCGACGGTCAGATCCGGCACGTATTGCAGTTCCTGGTGGATCACCGCGATACCCGCGCCGATCGAAGCGGCCGCGCTCGCAAAGCGCACGTCGTTGCCATCGATCAGGATCTGGCCGGAATCCGGTTGATACTCACCGCCGAGAATCTTGAGCAGGGTCGATTTCCCCGCGCCGTTCTCGCCCATCAGGCCGTGTACCTGGCCCGCGTTCACGTCGAAGGACACACCGTCGAGCGCGCGCACGCCTGGAAACACCTTGCCGATATTGTCAAAACGCAGCGTCGCTGACACTTCGCTTCCCCTCACATTACGGACATCCTGCGCGCGCACGTGATCTCACGTCACGTTCACGCAAAAAGCCCTGTCGTCCCGGATTCTTAAGGCGCCCTGCGACACATCGTGCCAGCCGGGCGCCGTCTGTTGCCCGGCGCGGCAGCCGGATGCTTCACGCATTCAGCTGTCGCGCCGTTCTCCTGCCTGGTACGGCTGTTACGACCTGCCGCTTACTTCGATGCGAGACCCATCTTTTCGCGCACTTCACCGACGTTGTCACGCGTGGCCAGCATGCCGGTCGTCAGCGTGAGCTTCGGCGGTTCCTTGCCGTCCTTGATCCAGTCGTACATCAGCGTCGAGGTTTCTTCGCCGTGGCGCTTCGGGCTGATGATCACCGTGCCGAAGAAGCCCGTCGGGTTCGGCTTCTTGAATTCGTTCAGTGCCGAATCCGAGCCGCCGATACCGATACCGATCATGTTGTCCGCCTTGAAGCCGCGGCCTTCTGCTGCGCGCACCGCGCCGAGCACGCCTTCGTCGTTCAGCGCGTAGGCAATCCAGTGCTTGAACTGCGGGTTCTTGGTGAGCGCGATGTTCGCTGCGTTGAAAGCGTTTTCCGTATCGGTCTTCGCTTGCGGCGCCGCGACGATGTTGGCCTTCGGGAAGCCTGCGGCGACCAGTGCGTCGGTGGCGCCCGACGTGCGGTCATGCGCGGTCGGCAGCTGTTCGTAAGTCACGTCGATCGCGCCGACGTCCTTCATGTCCCAGCCGCGCTTCTTGATTTCAGCCGCCAGACCGTCGCCGACCTGCTTGCCGATGTTGTAGGCCGAAATGCCCATGTGCGGCACCGATTCGATCGGCTTGCCCGCGCCGTCGACGAGGCGGTCATCGACCGTCATCATCTTCAGGCCGTCGGCCTTCGCCTTCGCGACGATGCCCGGTCCGAGCTTCACGTCCGGCGTGCAGATGATGAAGCCCTGTGCCTTCTGTGCGGCGAGGTTATCGATTGCGCTCATCACCTTTTCGCCCGACGGCGCGCCGATCTTCACGAGCGTGAAGCCCTTTTCTTTGGCAGCGATTTCCGCGAACTTCCACTCGTCCTGGAACCACGGCTCTTCCGGCTGCTTCACCAGAAAACCGATCTTCACCGGATCGGCTGCCTGAGCGGCCGTTGCGTTGAAGAACACGCCCGCCGCTGCAGCTGCCAGCGTGAGGAAAATTCTACGTTTCATAATGCTGTCTCCTGACTATTGGTAACGAGAAGGTGGTCGGCCGCGTCTTCTTTTATCGGTTCTCGCGACACACGCGGCCAGTGCGTCGCCCGACTGAAAACCCTGTTCCTGCCCTGTCTCCTGACTAGTCGTGGTAGAGCGCCGAGCGCCCGCCATCGACCGTGATACAGCTCGCGTTGATGAACGGCGCCTCGTCCGATGCGAGAAAAACCGCGGTCATCGCCACTTCTTCCGGGCGGCCGATACGCTTCATCGGCTGCAGATCCAGCGTCGCCTGCCGCGCGGCGGCGGGGTCCGGCTGACCGTCCCACCAGTCGCGCGTCAACTGCGTCTCGACATAGCCCGGCGCGATCGCGTTGACGCGCACGTTGCGCGGCGCGTATTCGATGCCGAGCGCGCGCGTGAGACCCAGCACGCCGTGCTTCGCGACCGGATACGGAAAACATCCCGGGATGATCTTGAAGGCATGCGTCGACGCGATGTTCACGATGCTGCCCGCGCCGCGTTCGACCATGCCCGGCAATACCGCGCGACAGCCGTTCCACACGCCATCGAGGTCGACCGCGAAACAGCGGCGCCAGTCATCATCAGTCATCGTCAGCGGGTCGCAGAATACGTTGATACCCGCATTGTTGATGAGCACGTTCAGCGGCCCGAACGCCTTTTCCGCTTCGCTTGCCGCGTGCTGCACCGAAGTCGATTGCGTCACGTCCGTCTGCACCGCGAGCACTTTCGCACCGGCCTGCAAACCGCATCGCGCTTCGATCTCGCGCGCGGTGTGCCGCGCCGTCTCCAGATCGAGTTCGGCGAGCACGACCGCCGCGCCTTCGCGCGCGAAGGCGTGCGCGATCGCCGCACCGATGCCGCGGCCGGCGCCGGTGATCAACGCGACCTTGTCGGCGAGGCGATTCATTTCTGTACACCTGCCTTCGCGATGCGCAGGCCGTTGATGTACGCCATCGCGTGCGAAGCCGTCACGGCCGCGCTCTGGCCCGGCTTGTAGAGCGCGGAACCGAGGCCAAAACCGTTTGCGCCCGCGCTCAGGAACGGGCCCATGTTGTCCGGCGTGATACCGCCGACCGGCACGAGCGGCACTTCCGCCGCGATCACCGCGCGCCACGCCTTCACGACGTGCGCGCCGAGTTGTTCTGCCGGGAACATCTTGAGGACGTCCGCGCCGTTCTTCAGCGCGAGGAACGCCTCGTTCGGCGTGGCCACGCCTGGCGCGCACGCGAGCCCCAATGCCTTCGCGGCGGTCACGACTTCGGCGTCGCTGTGCGGCATCACGATCAGTTCGCCGCCCGCGGCTTTCACGTCGTTGACGAAGCCCGGATGCAGCACCGTGCCCGCGCCGACGATCGCATCGGCCGGCAGCGCCTGCCGGATTGCGGCGATGCTGTCGAACGGCCGTGGCGAATTGAGCGGCACTTCGACGATGCGAAACCCGGCCTCGTACAGCGCGCGACCGTGATCGGCGGCATCGGCGGGCGTGACGCCGCGCATGATCGCGATCAACGGGCACGCCTCGAACGCCGCGATCAGCCCGGCGTGCGGCATGTAGGGCGCGGGCAGATTGATGTGAGGTTGCATGTCGATTCCTTGTGCGTTCGTTGGCGTCGGTCAGCGGGCCGCGCGGGAAGTCGCGCTGGCCTGCGTTTCTGCAGCCGCGACGAAGCCGGCCTGCGTCGCGATGCGCCACAGTCCATGTTCCGTTGCGTGCTGCACGAGGGCGGCCTGGGTACAGCCGAACTGGGCGAGTGCGAGACGGTAGCGTTCGCACAGCGCTTCGTTGCCGATCAGCAGCAGCGACTTGCCGGCGAGCGAGCTCTGTTGCCGCACGAGCACCGCTTCGAGGCCCGCGAGTTCGTGGCCGATCAGGAGGCCCGACAGATAGTCAGGCTGTTCGTTCGATGCGAGCTGTCCGGTCAGGCCGAGCGTGCGCGTGCTGAAGATCGTCGCGAGTACGCCGGCCGCGCCGCTGTTGCGCGCGACGCTGACGCCGCGCAAAAACGCTTGCGTGTCGGGCGATGTGGGCGCGGTCATCGTGCGGCCGAGGATCGTGTGATCGCGCAGCGCGCCGAACACTTCGCCCGTCATGAACGTATGAAAGCGTTCGATGCGCCCGTTGCGCACCACCGTCCATTTCGCGTGCGTGCCGGGCAGGCCGATCAGTTCGCCCGCGTCGTCCGGGGTGTCCGCGACAGACGCTTTTCCGGCGAGCGCGCCGAAAATCTGCGTTTCCTCGCCGCGCATCACGTTCGGCAGGTCGCCGCGTTGCAGGACGCCCGGGACGATGTGAATCGTGAGACCGCGCGCGGTCTTGACGCGCACGATGCCGGCGACGAGCGAAGCGGCGTCGGCGGGTGCGTCGACGTACGGCGCCTCGGTCCAGCCCTGCGCGCTGCCGACCATGCCGGCCGCCACCACCGGAAGGTCCGGGTGCGCGTCGAGCCATGCGCCGCAGGCCGCGTCGAAGGCCGCATCGAAGCCGCCTTCCGCTGCCGGGCGCGGCAGGTTCATGATGCCGGCCGACGAAGCGTGCGCGTCCAGCACGTTGCCCGCCGCGTCGAAGAGATACGCGCGCAGCGACGTCGTGCCCCAGTCGAGTGCGATCAATGCGGCGTCGTTCATTGCGATGGTGTCGGTTGCATGTGCGGCCCGAGCTTGAGATGCGGGTGCGCTCGAGGTGCTCGACTGGCTCATCGTTTGATCCTGCGCGTGGTCGGTTGCGGCACGCGCCAGCCCAGTTCTTCCGAGATCGCGCGCGCTTCGCGCTGCACGACCGGGATCAGTTCATCCATGCGCTCAAGCGACATATAGGGAATCGTGCTCGCCACCGAAAGCGCCGCGACGACTGCGCCCGACGCATCGCGCACGGGCGCTGCGACACAGCGGATCGAGGCTTCGTTTTCTTCGAGGTCGAACGTGTAGCCGCCCGTCGAATAGTTGGTCATGCGCTGCATGAAGGTCAGCGAGTCGGGGCGGTTGTCCGGCTTGAAGCTGACGCCGGCGAGCGCGCGACGCGACGCTTCGAAGAGCGAGCGCCAGGCGTCTGGCGGCAGGTCGAGCATCATGGCCTTGCCGATACCCGTCGACGCGAGCGGCATGCGGTGACCGACGCGCGAGCGCATTTCGAGGCCACGGGTACCGGGGATCTTGTCGATGTAGAGGACGTCGTCGCCGTCGCGCACGCCGAGGTGGATCGTATCGAGCGTCTGTTCGGCGAGCGCTTCGAGATGCGGACGTGCGACGGCCGTCAGCGGCATCTGTTCGAGCGCGATGGTGCCGAGTTCGATCAGCTTCGGGCCGAGCAGATAGCCGCCCTGGACCTGACGCAGATAGCGCGCCTGGACGAGGCTGCTGACGAGGCGATGCGTGGTGCTGCGGGTCGTGCCGAGCGCCGCGCCGAAGGTGCGCAGATCGCGCACGCCGGCGGCGGCGGCTTCGAGGATCGCAAGACCGCGCAGGAGCGTCTGCGTGCCGGCTTGCTGGGGCGTGACGTCGAGGAGCGTACTGGGGACGGCTATCGAGTCCGCCTGCGCCGCGGCCGGCAGGGTGGCTGCGCCATTGGAGCGGGACGCGGCCTGAGCCGTCGAGGGGGTTTGTGATCTGGGCGCGTCGGCTTCGCGCGTCGCTTCTCGCCTGTCAGTCACGGACATAAGGGACTCGTCTCCGATGTTGTCTTTGCGCTTGCGGTTTTTTTGCTGCGATGCAGCAGGGCCGGCGCTTTTTTGCCGCTCTCGCGGCTCGTTGATCTGGATTGTAGGGGGGTTTTTCTTTTATCTCCAATATGTGAGTGTTGTGGTCATATAGTGGGATCGCTTCTTGCGGCGCGGGTTTGCTTTTTTGCTTTGGCCTTTTCTTGCATTCATGTCGGTCTATTAGCGTTGCCCCTTTGGCGGGACGGCATTCCGGGTTTTTCGTGCCGAAGCTGTGTTTTCCTTTGGCCTTTCCTTGTATTCGTATCGGTCTATTAGCGTCGCCCCTGTGCGGGGCGGCACCTACTTTTCTTTGTCTTCCAAAGAAAAGTAGGCAAAAGAAAGGCGCTCCGAAAACTCACCTGCTCAAAGTGCGTCATCGTTGGCGAATGGCACCCCAAGAGGTGTCGCTCTCGCGCTCGATGCCGCGCTGGTCCGCGCACGATCTGATCTCCCGCACAGCACCGCCCGTGACACAGGGCTCATTCATCCCACTCCGCACTACGTGCGTCGCGGAGTGCCCGCTCAACGGTGCCGTCATC
>NZ_FNRQ01000003.1 GCF_900107685.1 Paraburkholderia sartisoli
CAGCCGGATCGGCAAGGCACCGTCGCGCACGCATCGAGGCGATTCGACCACGACTGATCGGAGCAAACCCATGCCGGGCAAGAAGAAGCAGCGCGAGTTCACGCAGGCCGACATCGAGCACGTGATCGTGGATCTGTCTCAGCGAAGACAGGCTGCGCCACAAACTCGCAAACCGGGTCGTCGGTCCGCAAACGACAGTGGAACAGGCGTAAGCGCCCTGCCCATTCAGGATCAACTCTTCGACACTGCGTAAGCAGTACCCCGTTAAAGACAAAGCTTTAACCCCTGAAACCCGGACATCTCTATTTAGCTGGAAAGCGGACATTCCAGAATGGCTTTGACATGGGTGTAGGAGCAATATGAGAATGTCGTGTTTCAGCAAGATACAGATGTCGCGTTTTGGGGCTGCTGCCATGCTCGGCGTTTCCGGTCTGATTGCGGGAGCCCGCCATGCGTGCAGCCGAACTGGTGACACTGAACATGCGCGAACTCGACCGTTTAAAGGTGATTCAGGCGATTGTGGAGCTCGGGCTGAAGCCTGGGCGAGCTGCTGAACGGCTCGGGCTGAGCGTGCGCCAGGTCGAACGGCTGGTGATCCGCTATCGGACTTCGGGTGCCGCCGGCTTGTGCTCGGGTCGACGCGACCGCCCGGGTAACCGGAAACTCGACGAAGGCCTGGCTGTACGGGCCCTGACGATCATCCGTGAGCGCTACGTCGATTTCGGGCCGACGCTGGCCTGCGAGAAGCTGCACGAATGCCACGGGATCACACTGTCGAAGGAAACCGTGCGGCATCTGATGACTGAAGCGGGCTTGTGGATTCCGCGCCGGCAGCGCCCGCCGAAGATCTACCAGCCGCGTGCGCGGCGCGCGTGTCTGGGCGAGCTGGTGCAGATCGACGGCAGCGAGCATCCGTGGTTCGAGGCACGGTCGCCGCAGTGCACGCTGCTGGTGTATGTCGACGATGCGACGAGCTGGCTGATGGCGCTGCATTTCACGGCGACGGAATCGACCTTCAGCTACTTCGAGGCGACGCGCGGGTATCTGGAGCGCCACGGCAAACCGGTCGCGTTCTACAGCGACAAGGCGAGCGTGTTCCGGCCGACGCACACACAGACCGGTGAGCGCGGTGTCACGCACTTCGGTCGCGCGATGTACGAGCTGAACATCGACACGTTCTGTGCGAACAGCAGTTCCGCGAAGGGTCGCGTCGAGCGCGCCCACCTGACGCTGCAGGACCGCCTCGTGAAGGAGCTGCGGCTGCGTGGCATCAGCATCATTGACGCCGCGAACGCGTATGCGCCCGCCTTCATCGCGTCGTATAACGCGCACTTTGCGAAACCGCCGAAAAGCGCGTTCGACGCCCACCGGCCGCTGCGCGACGATGAGGATCTGGACGTGCTGCTGACGTGGCGCGAACTGCGGCGCGTGACGAAGTCGCTGACGGTACAGTACGACCGCGTGATGTACCTGCTGGCGGACACGCCGGCGAACCGCAAGCTGATCCACCGGTATATCGACGTGTGGGAGTATCCGGACGGGCGCATCGAGGTCAGGGCGGATGGCGCTGCCCTTCCCTGCATCCCCTATGACCGGCTCTCCGCGATCGATCAGGGCGCGGTGATCGAGCACAAGCGGCTCGGTCACGCGCTGCAAGTCGCGCAGGCGCTGCAGGCGCAGCGTGATGACCGGCGCGCATCGGGTTCGCCGTCACGCACGAATCGTGGGTTGGCGGCCGAACGTGACCAGCGCAAACTGGGCACGAAGAAGCAGCGCGAGTTCACGCAGGCCGATGTTGATGAAGTGATCGTGCAGCTGGCGCAACGCAATCAACCGAAGCAACTGCGCAAACCTGGTCGTCGGTCTGCAGGATCTGGCTGAACGGACTGACACGCCCTGCCCGTTCAAGGCTGTCCTTCAACGCTGCGTGAGATTCAAACCGTTAAAGACGGAGTCAAACTCAACGTCAAAACCCGACATTTCTATCTGGCCAGCGCTACGACATTCCAGAATGGCCTCGACACTGGGTGTAGGAGCAATATGAGAATGTCGTGTTTGGGGCAAAGCTGAAACGTCGCATGTCATGCTGGCTGACCTTTGACGGGAGGCTCGCATGACGACATCCGGGACGATCACCATGACGCCGCCGACGGCAGGCTCAACCCGTGGTGGCTACCATCAGTCAACCCACGTTTTCATAAAGCGTCACCACACACGCACCGCCAAGACCAAGGTTGTGTTGCAACCCGAAGCGGGCACGCTCCACCTGCCGCGCCTCTGCCGTCCCACGCAACTGCTGGACGAGTTCCACGCATTGGGCAACACCCGTCGCGCCTAACGGATGACCCTTGGATAGCAGCCCGCCAGACGGGTTGATGACGTATTTCCCGCCATAAGTATTGTCGCCGTCGCAGACCATTTTTTCTGCCTCGCCTTCCACGCACAAGCCGAGACCCTCGTAAGTAATGAGCTCGTTGTGCGCGAAGCAGTCATGGAGTTCGACAACATCAATATCCCCGGGACCGACGCCAGCCTGCTCATAGACCTGGCGCACTGCTTCACGGGTCATCCCGACCCCGACCAGTTGACGCATGTCGTTTGACGCAAACGCATCGGGTTTGTCGGTGGTCATCGCTTGCGCCGCGATAACGACGTCGCGGCGCAGTCCGTGACGGGCTGCGAATTCCTGCGTACACAGCACCGCGGCGGCCGCCCCGCAGGTAGGCGGGCAAGCCATCAGACGCGTCATCACGCCTGGCCACATCACCGGCGAGTTCATGACCTCCTCCTCGGTGATCACCTTACGAAGGACCGCCATCGGATTGTTCGCGGCATGCCGGCTTGCCTTTGCGCGGATTTTCGCGAAGGTCTCGAGGCGCGTGCCGTATTGCCGCATATGGGCGAGACCGGCGCCTCCGAAATAGCGAAGCGCGAGCGGAATGTCCGGCTCATCGACGAGGCGTGCCGCCGTTTCATCGAACCGGTCGAAAGGCGTCGGTCGATCGGTGAAGATCGAACCAATGGCACCCGCGCGCATCTGTTCGAACCCCACCGCGAGTGCGCAATCCACGATTCCGGCGGCGACCGCCTGGCGAGCGAGGAAGAGCGCGGTTGCTCCCGTGGCACAGTTGTTGTTGACATTGAAAACAGGAATGCCCGTCATCCCCACGTCGTACAGCACACGCTGCCCGGCAGTGGAGTCCCCGTAAACGTAGCCCGCATAAGCCTGCTGAATCGCGTTGTATCCGATACCGGCATCATCGATTGCAGCCCGGACTGCATGGGCGCCCATCGTCGTGTACGGTTGGCTTGCGCCAGGTTTCGTGAAAGGAATCATTCCGATCCCGACAACGTGAACTGGACAACCCATGTCCTGTCTCCTCAAAGTTGATGTCAACACGGCGGGCAATACGGGCGGTACAGGGGCAAGTGACCTCGACTATTCATTTGCGTGCCCGCGCGCGGCAACCCGGACCGTACACGATCGCCTCGCCCGGTTTGACGGGCGACCACGGTCAGTCACGATGCCTTTGAGATTCGATCGTCCTGTGCAGCCTGTGCGGCGGGCCACTGAAAGCGTGGCGGCTGCTTGTCCTTGAAACGCTGCACGGCTTCCGCATGAAACGCCGTCGATATCGCAATACCCTGCGCGGCGGATTCGAGTTCGAGCATCGTCCGCAGATCGCTGCCAAGCGAGAGATTCAACGCCCGCTTCGACAGCCCAAACGCCACCGACGAAGTCTGGCAGAGGCTTTGTGCGATCTGCACGGCACGCGCATGCACGCTTTCAGCGGGCGCGATTTCGAACACGGCGCCGATGCGTTGCGCTTCTTCTGCACCGATTTCGCGCGCGGTGAAGACGAGATCTTTCGCGCGCGCGAGGCCCAGCGCACGCGGCAACGTATACAACGCGCCGCAGTCCGGCACGAGCCCGATCTTGATGAACGGCATGCAAAAGCGCGCACGCGGTGTGGCGATCAGGAAGTCGGCGGCCAATGCGAGACTGAACCCCGCACCGTACGCGACGCCGTCTACTGCCGCGATCACGGGTCGGTCCAGATCCATCAGGGCAGCGACCCACCCGTGCAGATCGTCGATCGCGTTACGCCCCTCCTCCGCGCTTCGCGTCGTCATGCCGCGCACGTCGCCGCCCGAACAGAATTCGTTCCCCGCACCGCGCAGAACCACCGCGCGAATCGCGCGGTCGTGGCGGATACGATGGATCGCGTCGTTTAGTGCGGAACGCATCGGCAGATTCAGCGCATTTTTCTGTTCAATCCGGTTCAGCGTAAGCGTGGCCACACCATCCACTACGTCCACAAGCAGCGTGTTGTTCTCCGTCATGCTGCGACCTCCGCCAGCGTACCGTTCTGTTCGAGATCGGTCACCATCCATTGGACAGCCTGCGAGATCCAGTCTGAAAAATCCGCATAGCTGGGACACCCGACGATGAAACGCCGTGGCACGCGATTGAATTCATTGCTCATGCTGTGCTCCTCTGGTCGATTAGCCGGGTTGCTTCGATTCTGGTTTATCGGGCATATGCAATGTCCTGGGATGACGGCTCAGTCAAATGTGATCGCCAGGATCCAAGCGAAACACTGACCAGGCGTTCCAGCTGTTGCTCAGCGCCCCCATAGAGCGTCGACGATGCCGCCAGTCTTTTGACGAATTGCCCGAGGCGATACTCCTGTGTCATGCCGATCGCGCCGTGCAACTGCACCGCCTCTTCCCACATGTGCGTCGCGGTCTTCGCGACAAAGGCTTTGGCAGCCGCGCTGTAACGACGGCGCACCGCGGACTCGCTCCCGGTCTCCCGGTCAGCCACACCGGCGGCGACCCGCGTCAAGGCGCGCGCTTCCTCGATTTCAACCAGCAGGTCGACCAGGCGATGCTGGATGACCTGATTTGTTCCGATGGCGCGGCCGAACTGTTTTCGCGTCGCGAGGTATTCGCGGGTGATCTCGAACGCACTGGCCATGACCCCCACGGTCTCGGCGCAATGTGCAACGATGGCGCGATCCATCGCCCGCTCCAGCAACGCAAGCACCTCGTCGTCCGGTCCGATGGTTAATGCGAAGGAGGACGGCACCGTGTCGAGCGTCAGGTGCGCGACCCGCTGGCCATCGTAGAGCGCATGGGGCGTCACCGTCAGGCCCGGCGTGCCCGCCTCCACCAGGAACAAGCCGATCCTGTTGCCCGGAACCCTGGCCGCAACAAGGTATGCATCGGCGCCTGCGCCACCGGGAACCAGCGATTTCCGGCCACACAGGTGGAAGCCCCGCTCCGTGGGCTGCGCGGTTGTCGCCATGGCGCGTAGGTCGAACGCACCGCCGGGTTCCCATGCAGCGAAGGCAACCCGCAGGCTGCCACCGGCGATACCGGGCAGCCACCGCGCGCGCAACCCGGCGCCGGCAACATCGGCGAGCAGCATGCCACCCAGTACCGCGGATGCGACGAAGGGCTCGTTGACCAGTCCACGCCCAAACTCTTCGGCAAGGACACAGATGTCGACCAGTGAACTGCCGAGGCCATCGTCAGCTTGAGGAAGCGGCATCGCAAGCCATCCGAATTCCGCGAATTCCTGCCAGCGCTCGGGCTGGCATCCATTGGGGTGCGCCACGGATGCCTCACGCACGGCCGCACCATAACCGCGCGCGATGTATTTGCGGGCGCTGTCAGCCAGCATGGTCTGCTCGTTGTTGAGAGTCTGTTCGCTCATGATTCGAGCACCGCTCTGGAAAGAATGTTGTGCTGGATTTCGCTGCTGCCGCCAGCGATCGTGTAGCCGCACGCGAGAAACCGCCGCGACGACGCGGTGCCCGCAATGAAATCCTGTTCTGGCAATGGCGGCCCCTCCTGAAGAACCTCCGGGTCGAGCACAAGGCCTTCCTGTCCAAGCGCGTCGACGATCAGTTCCTCCCAGAGCTGGATCAGACGGCTTCCCCGCAGCTTGAGCATGGAAACCTCCGCGCCCACGGGCTGGCCTGCATTGGCGCGCTCGATGAAACGGGCTGCATTGGCTTCAAGTGCCATCAACCGCATGTCCAGTTCGGCGAACCGCTGGCGAAACCAGGGCCGGTCCGCAACGCGTTCACCGACTTCGGTGTGCGTCAGACCGACTTCGTGCGCACGCGCCCTGCGCCGCTTGTTCTCACCGATCCGCGCAAGTTTGAGGCGTTCGAATTCGAGTAGCGATTTGGCGATCGTCCATCCTTCGTTCTCGTTGCCCACGAGATTTTCCGACGGGACTTCCACGTTATCGAAGAACACCTCGTTGAAGACGGTCCAGCCGTGGATGCCCACGATGGGCCTCACCGTGAGCCCGGGTGTCTTCATGTCGATCAGGAGAAACGAAATGCCTTCCTGCGGCTTCGCGGCCGGATCCGTGCGAACGATGCAGAATATCCAGTCCGAATACTGCGCATAGGAAGTCCAGATCTTGGATCCGTTGACGATGAACCTGTCGCCGCTGCGATGCGCGCGTGTTTTTACCGACGCCAGATCCGATCCCGCATTGGGTTCCGAGTACCCCTGGCACCACCATTGCCGGCCCGACGCGATCGCAGGCAGAAAGCGCTTGCGCTGGGCATCGCTTCCGTAGCGCATCAGCACGGGCCCAATCATCGAAAAGCTGACAGGGAAAAGTTCAGGCGCATCGTTGATACAGAGCACCTCCTCGAACGCCATTTGCTGTTCCACCGTCCACCCCTGCCCTCCCCATTCGCGCGGCCAGTGCGGAACCAGGTAGCCGTTGGCCGCGAGGATTTCATGCCAGGCAATCACGCGCTCCGGTGAGAGCTGCCGGCCACTTCGAACGGTATCGCGAATGTCCACGGGCAAATGGGCCTGCACGAATTCACGCGTCCGGCGCTTGAATGCCGATAGTTCAGGTGACTCAAACATGGTCTGTTTTCCAGAGGATGGAAGGTGGCGCGCGGGCGCCGTGTTCTGTCTGGGGTACGATAAAATGCGCACTCCGCCGAGTCAGTCAACGAGTTGACAATCTTGTCGACGGAGAGCGTCGGGTATTCCCGCATTCGACCGTTGCTCATCTGGAATCTGGAGACATCCATGCGCCATCGCGCGAACACCGTCGATTCTTCCGCGCTGATCTGCCGCGCGCTCAGAAGTACGACGCTCTTCGCCGATTGGCCCCTCGCCAGCGTGGAGCGTCTCGCCCGGACTGCCCGGCTGGAACGCCACGAAAAACGCATGCAGGTGCTGGCAGCGGACAGGCAGCGGCGAGAAGTGCTTGTCGTGGTTTCCGGGTGTGTTGAAGTGAGCCGGACGAATGCCGGGGGTTCCAAGTTCGTGATAGTCCTGCTGCGTGCCGGTGACTGCTCCGGGGTCATCCGTCTCCTGCCCGAGCTGCGCGCGCCTTATGACTATGTCGTGCTTGAAGATGCACTTCTCGTGCATGTGCCGTGCGACGCCCTGACCACGCTCATGGACGCCGAACCCATCCTTTGGCGTTCGGTGGCGCTCTTTGCGCTAACGAGACAACGCGACAACGCCGCGTCCATGCAGCAAGGCGCACTCAGCGATTTTTCGGGGCGCCTCGCCGCGATGCTTGTGCAACTGACCGCATCGTCTGACGGTTCCGCGGGTCGTGGCTCCAGACGGCATGTTCGCCTGAGCCAGAGTGAATTGGGATCAATGCTCGGGAGATCACGTCAAACCATCAACAAGGAACTCGGCAAGCTGTCAGCCCGGGGGCTCGTCACTGTCGATTACGGGAAAATCGAGATCGTGGATCTGCCTGCGTTGCAGGCGTTGGCAGATCACGAAATCATTCCGTAGTTTTACTGCATCACGTGCTTATCCAGTCTCGTTTTTTACGCTGACTCCGGATTTCACTCTGCATCCAGTTGACCCGGCTCTTCCTTAACGAAAAAGAGCGCGAGCACGCTGATCAGGGAGAGAGCAAGCAGATACCCAGCCGGCGCGAGAGCACTTTCTGTCCACGCAATCAGCAGCGTGACAAAGAGCTGTGAGAAGCCGCCGAAGATCGCCACGGCGATCGCGTACACAATCGACATGCCACTCGCTCGCACGGATTGCGGAAACTGCTCGGCCATCAACGTGATCTGCGGCACGGCAAAGATGACATAAATGCAAACCAGCACGGACATCACGCCCAGCAGGACTTCGATGCGCGGAAATGCCTTGAGCAGCATGAACGACGGATAGATAAGCACCGCCATCGCGATCACGCCGATAGCGATCGCTCTCTTGCGGCCGATCCGGTCGCAGATCATGCCTGCCAGCGGACAGAGAACCAGCATCATCAGACCTGCGAGGCAGCTTGAGAGAAGCGCCGTCGACATGGGAAGACCCAGCGAGCGTGTTGCATAGGTGGGCATGTAGTACATCAGGACGTAAGTGGCTGACGTACCCACGGCAGCCACGCTCGATACCGCAAGAACGGTCCGCAGGTGATTCCTGAACAACTCGCGCAATGGTGCGTTCCTCGCCTCGCGACCGTGGACCTCTTCAGGAAGCGTCTCGTCCAGATAACGGCGTATATATGCACCCACGGGTCCGATCAGAAGACCAAGGATGAATGGAACCCGCCATCCCCAGCTTTCGAGCGCCTGTTGGCTCAACACCGTCGAGAGCGCCGCGCCGAGGCCTGCTCCAAGCAGAATCGCACCGCCGGCGCCGGCCAGCAGCCAGCTCGATTGAAGTCCGCGCCGGCCGGGCGGCGCATGTTCAACGAGGTACGCACCTGCGGTACCGACCTCGCCGCCTGCCGAGAAGCCTTGCAGCATTCTCGCGAAGAGAATGATGGCTGGAGCGGCGAGGCCGATGCTCGCATATGTCGGCGCGAACCCGATCAACCCCGTGCCTGCGGCCATCAGAAGGATGGTGAGGTTCATGGCCTTTTTTCGCCCATGCCGGTCCGCATAGCCTCCGAGGACCATGGCCCCCAGTGGACGAAGCAGAAACCCGATGCCAAAGGTTCCCACCGCGGCCAGCAGCGAGATCAATGGAACATGAGAGGGGAAATACAGCTTGCCGATGATGCTGGCAAAGAAGCTGTAGACGGTGAAGTCAAAAAACTCGAGACCGTTACCCAGAACAACTGCGGTTACGACGCCCCAGGTGGGCGCCAGCGCATGGGGTTTCGTCACGATCCGATCGTGGCCTTCTGCCGTGGGTGTGGTTGCCTGCATGTCGTCCTCCGTGCCTTGTGATTTTGATTGTTCCGCCCCTGTCTCTGCAGGATCATCTATCGAGGCGGTTCTTGTAGAGCCTGCCGTCTTTCATGATGAGATCGAGCCGTTCTCCCTGCCCGAGGAGGCAATTCAGATCGCGCAGCGGATTGCCATCGACGACCAGCATGTCCGCGATCGCGCCTTCCGCGATGACACCGAGCCTGCCCTCCATGTTCAGGATTTCCGCTGCGGTCGTCGTAGCGCTGGCAAT
Source organism: Paraburkholderia sartisoli (assembly GCF_900107685.1). GTDB lineage: Bacteria > Pseudomonadota > Gammaproteobacteria > Burkholderiales > Burkholderiaceae > Paraburkholderia > Paraburkholderia sartisoli. The sequence goes on from NZ_FNRQ01000003.1 coordinate 9,433, forward strand.
GATTTCACTGGCTGACAGGACCTCCGCGCGAATCCGGAATTCGTCCGATTGCAATCGATGCGATTCGCCGAGAAGGTCCGTTCCAAAGCCGATTTTGACGCCGGCATTTTTCCAGATCTGAAGCGATTCGATGCCCGCATTCCGGACGTACTTCGCCTTCTCGACGCTTTGCGGCAGCAGGCCGAGACTGGCTCCTTCGCCGACAAGCGCTTCATATGTCACCAGCGTCGGCACGGCATACGCGCCGTGCTCGCGCATGACCGCCGCCGCTTCCCGGTCAACCAGGTTGCCATGTTCGATCGTGCGAACACCGCATTCCACCGCGCGCCTGATCGCTTTGGGCGTGTACGCGTGCGCCATCACATACGTATTGCGCGCTGTAGCCTCGTCGACCGCGGCGCGGATTTCGTCAAGTGAATACCCCAACGCATCGACGGGATCGGTCGGCGAGGCCACGCCACCGGAGGCCATGATCTTGATCTGGTGCGCGCCCATCTGAAGCTCTTCCCGCACGGCCTTGCGCACGGCATCAACACCATCGACTACCCGCGTAAAGCTGCCGACGCGAAAGCCACACGCGCAGAGTTCGGAAGACGCAAGAAAGTCGGAACGCATGCGCATGTCGCCGTGCCCGCCGGTCTGGCTAAGGGCATGACCCGATACGAAAAGACGAGGTCCTTCGACAAGACCTTTCTCGACTGCATCGGCAAGCGCGAATTCGGCTCCCGCCGCATCGCGCACGGAAGTGAAGCCACGCTGCAGCATGCCTTGCAGGATGGGGACGGTGCGCAACGTGACGAATACGTTGGGCATGTTCACCTGTGCCGGCACGTTGAACTGGCTGGCGGTGACGTGAACGTGGAGGTCGATCAGGCCGGGCATCAAGGTCTTGCCAGCGACGTCGATGACAACGTCAGCGCTGGTCTTGATCGGCCGGTCGGAAACCTCCCGGACGATGCCGCCTTCGACGAACACGTTGTATCCTTCTTTCAGCTCGCCGCAGCCGGGATCGAGTAACGCACAGTTTTCAAGCAGGATTCGTTTCATTGCCGCGCCTTCAGCCACTACGATTAGCAAGCCGGCCCTGGACGCATCGAAGAATTCGACGCCCGCCCATTGCCACCAGAACCGATTCTGGCCAGGTCAAAAACAGCCCTCCAATTGATTCGCGTGATGAGCGATATAAACGTTATGAACTATCGTCGAATGGATCTGAACCTGCTGAAGGTGTTCGATGTGCTGATGTCGGAAGGCAACGTCACGCGTGCCGCGGCGAAGCTCAATATCACCCAGCCCGCGGTAAGCAACGCATTGTCCCGGCTGCGTGACGCACTCGAAGATCCGGTTTTCGAAAAGACATCATCAGGCATTCGTCCAACGCCGAAAGCGCTGGAACTCTGGGAATCGCTGCGCGGCCCCCTCAATGCAATCAGGAGCGTGCTGGAACCACCCGGTTTCGAGCCGCTCGATTCCGCGGCCACGTTCACGTTGATGTGCTCGGATTACGTCGCCGACAAGGTACTGCCGGTGCTTCTGCGTCTGCTCGAGCAGCAGGCGCCCGGCATCACCCTGAATTGCATGCCGAACACGATTGTTAACCTGCCGCCGGCCCTCGAGCGGGGCGAGATCGATTTTGCGATCAGCGTCTACGTTGACGAGTCACAAAAACCCACCCCGCTCGAGACGCGTGTCCTGTGGGCCGTTGAATACGGATGCCTCATGCGGCGAGGCCACCCGCTCACGCAGGGCACCATGACGCTGGAGCGGTTTCTGGGCGCCGCACATCTCGACGTGAGCCTTGCGGGAAAAACCCAGCCGTCCTACGACGATTTTTTGTCGACGCAGGGACTGGCCCGGAATCTGAAGCTGAGCATCAACCACTACCTGCTCGCGCCGCGCATTTTGTCCACCACCGACCTCATCGGTGTCCTTCCAGTCGACATCGCGCAGGGGGTCTCATATCGCGACGCGCTTTGCGTGCTGCCCGTTCCGCTTCCGGCTCCACAGCGGCAAGTCAAGCTGCTCTGGCACAAACGAAGCGCACAGGACCCAGCCCATCACTGGTTGAAGCAAAAAATCATCGAGCTATTCGGCACCTCTGGCACGACTAGCGAAACGGAATGAATTTTTGCTTTACCGGAGGCCCTCAGCGGGTCTGAGCCGTCCGGAACACGCATGCTCCGCGTGGTTTCAACGTATCTCTGGATCGATCGCTACCTGAAGACCTGCGTTCGCTCAAGCAGTGTCCTGCCTCGCCGGCCGCTGTCCCGACATGCAAACGCGTTGTTCCACTATGCGGAACTTTTGGAAGCAACCACCTGCGACGACGTTACGATTGAATCCGTTCGAATCCTGTCTTCAGCTTCAAGGAGAGCTTCCCGGTGTTCAATCATGGAAGTCTCGATCGCATGTTCCGGCCGCGAAGTGTCGTGCCCGTCTGACGCAGTAATCTATCGAGGAGACATATTTGTGAGCGCAACCCATATCCTGATGGTGAAGCAAGCCCTCGTCCGGCACGCCGACGGCGTGTACACGCTGGGTGGACAGGGCAATTCCCTTGTCGTCGATCTGGGAGAAACACTGCTGCTGGTCGACGCCGGCCCCGGTGGCGACATCACGGACACGATGATCACCCGGTTGCGAGACAGCATCGACAAGCCGGTCGCCTACATCGTCTATAGCCATGGACACATGGGCTATAACAACGGCGTCAACAAATGGCTCGACGCGGCAGCCCGACGCGGCGAACCTGCACCGCAAATTGTCGGCCACGCCAACCTGCCCGCGCGCTATCGTCGCTACAGGGAAACCGCTGGCCTGCAGTCCTATACCAACACGCGGCAATTTCGCAGCCCGTACCCCGCCGAGCCACCGGTGCACTGGTTCCAGATGCCAGGCCTGACGTACAAACATCGCCTCGCGCTGGAAGGCAGCGCGCGCAAGGCCGTGCTGTTGCACGCTCCGTCCGAAACCGACGACGGCACCGCGGTATGGATTCCCGAATCGCGCGTACTGTACGGGTCCAATGCGTTTATCAAAGCGTGTCCTAACGCCGGCTCGCCGTACCGGATTCTGCGAGATCCAGTACGCTGGATCGATACGCTCGAACGCTTTTCCGCGCTGTCGCCGGACGTGCTGATTCCTGAGTTCGGCAAGCCGCTGACGGATAAGGCAGAGATCGAAGAAGCGCTGGGCGTGCCCGCACAGGCGATGCGTTATCTGCACAGCGAAGTGGTGTCAAGGATGAACAACGGGATGGTGATCGACGACATCGTTCATGATGTCCCACTTCCCGATGCGTTGTTCGGCAACCGCTTCATGAAGCCGGGCTACGGGTGCGCCGAGTTCATCATGCGCGACATATGGCGCGCGGAGAACGGCTGGTGGAATCGCAACCCAACCGACATGCACCCTGCCCGGCCCGACCGCGTGGCGGCCGCGATACGGCGCGCCATCGGCGACCCCCAGCACGTGCTGGACCGGGCGCGGGTGTTACAGGAGGAAGGAAAGCTTCAACTCGCGCTGCATGTCATCGATCTGCTGGCCGACGATCCGTCGGACGACGCGATTGCACAGCAGGCACGCGAACTGAAGGCCGCGCTGTGCGTCGCGCGCGAGAAAACCGTGACCTCCGTGGTATCGCGACATCTGTATCTCAGCTCGGCCGAAGATCTGCGAGGACTGACGATTGGCGCGACGGATCGCGCGCGCGGAGAAGCGGGATACGACTGGAACTAGGTACCGGACCGGAGACACTACATGCAACACATCGCAACCCAGACCACCGCACAGGCGACCCCGCTGACGGCCGCCGGCGCAACGAAACAGAATACGGGCCTTGGCGTACTGATGCCCCGGCCGGAACTCACCCAAATCGTTCCGGGCGTCCACACGATCGGCGGCCAGGGCAACTCGATGATCATCGAAACCGCGCGCGGCATCGTGCTCGTCGACGCAGGCCCGGGTGGCGACGTAACCCGTTCGATGATCGCCCGGTTGCGACTGGTTTCGTCGCAACCTGTGCATGCCATCGTCTACAGCCACGGACACGCAGGCTATAACGCCGGCGTGCGGGTCTGGATGGTGCACGCCGCGGAACGCAGCGAACCGCGCCCGATCCTGATCGCTCAAGCGGGCGTGCCAGAGCGGTATCGCCGTTATGTCGAAACGGCCCCACTGCAGGCGTGGCTAAACAGCCGCCAGTTTCGCAAGGCGATGAAACCCGCGCAGCCCGCGCACTTCTCCACACCCGATATCACGTTCGAGGATCACCTGACGCTTGACTGCGGTGACCGGATGATCGAGCTGATCGCCGCGCCTTCGGAGACGTCGGACACGCTGGCCGTGTGGCTCCCGGCGGAACGACTACTCTACGGCAGCGCCGCGATGATCCGCAGTATCCCGAACGTCGGGACGCCACTGAGAACCCTCCGCGATCCGCTGCGCTGGGCCGACACGCTCGACAAGCTGTATGCACTCGATCCCGCCATCGTGCTCCCGGAGTTCGGCGATCCGATCAGCGACCCTCAGGAGATCGAAGACGCGTTCCTGATCCCTGCCCGTGCGCTGCGCTATCTGCGCGCGGAAGTGGTCAAACGGATGAACCTAGGAATGAACGAACGCGACATCCTGCACGATATCGAATTGCCAGAGGCCCTGTTCGGCCATAAGTTCATGCGGCCGATTTACGGTGCGCCGGACTACATCGTGCGAGAAATCTGGCGAATGGAAAACGGCTGGTGGGACCGCAACCCGACGCATCTGCATCCCGCGCGTCCACGCGATGCGGCGGCGGCCGTTCTTTCCGCGCTGCCCGATCCGCTGCGTGTGCTGGCCGAAGCCAGGGCGTTGCAGGATGAAGGCGAAACCCAGCTGGCGCTGCACGTGCTGGATCTGCTGGCACTAGCCGACACGGACGTGCCAGAAGTCAAGGCGGCACGCGAACTGAAGGCGCAACTCTGCCGTGAAAGGGCGACCCAGGTACCCTCGATCGTTTCCCGGCAATTGCTGTTGAGCAGCGCCGAGGAACTGCTCGGTTTGCCAACAGGCAGCACCGCCGGGCAGGATCCCGTTGCCGGGTTTTCGTGGAATTGAAATGAATGTCGATATCCAACATCACAAAGCGGCAATCAACGGATTCGACATGCATTACGCGTCCTGCGGACAACCGGGCCGTCCGTTGCTGCTATTCGTCCACGGCTTCCCGGAATGCTGGTCCGCGTGGTGTGCCCAGTTGAAGCGCTTTGGCGAGCACTACTTCGCTGTTGCGCCCGATACGCGCGGCATCAACGAATCATCAGGGCCCGAAGCGGTGTCTGGCTATCGGGCCGGGAATATGGTGCGCGACCTGGCCGCGCTGATCGAGCATCTGGGCTACCAGCAATGCGTGGCGATTGGTCATGACTGGGGCGGTGCGATCGCCTGCGCGTTGGCCCTCGCGCAGCCGGAACGCCTGCGGGCACTGGTGATGATCAACGCAGTCCATCCCGGTGTGTATCGACGCGAACTGGTGGAAAATCCCGTCCAGCAGGCCGCCAGCGCCTACATGAATTTTTTCACGTCGGAAGGGGCCGTCGGGAAGATTCGCGCCGACGATTGCGCATGTCTCCTCGATATGTTCTCCGAAGACGGGACTTTGCCGTCATGGCTTGACGCCGTGACCCGGCAATCGTATCGCGACGCATGGTTGAAAGCCGGGTCGATCGAGGCGGGAATCAACTACTATCGTGCATCGGCGCTGCATCCGGCGACACCTGAAGATCCTGGCGCTTCAGCCGTTTTCTTCAACGACGCGGACATGCAGGTGCGGGTGCCCACCCTGATCCTTTGGGGCGAGCAAGACCGCTTCCTGCTGCGAGGATGTCTGGACGGCGTGGAACACTACTTTGCGCAACTGCGCGTCGAGCGCATTCCGGAAGGCAGCCACTGGGTCGTTCATGAGTTTCCACACAAGATCAACGACCACCTTGCGGCGTTCCTGAACGAACTGGACGATGGCGACTAAAGACCCTGCACGCCGCGTAGTGAAGCCCGTTACGCGAGAGCAAGGCGACCGGCAGTTTGCCAGCACGCTCGAGCGCGGTCTTCGGGTGCTGCAGTGCTTTTCTGTCGATTCACCCGAGCTCGGAAACGCCGAAATCACCCTGCGCACGGGCTTGCCCAAAGCAACGGTGTCACGGCTTACGCACACCCTGGTCAAGCTGGGTTATCTCGAACGCAGCCAGGGTAATGCCGGGTTCGGACTGGGCATGGGCGTACTTTCTCTCGGCTATCCGCTGCTCGCCAGTCTGCAACTGCGTCGTCTCGCGGCGGGACCGATGAAAGACCTCGCCGATCTGATCGACGGCGCGGTGGCGATCAATGTTCGCGCGCACCTGAGCGTGGTGGCGATAGAGAGCGCGATCGTGAGAGATGTTCTGGGTGGCAATCCGTCCGTCGGACGCACGCTCCCGCTGCTGTCCTCGGCCACGGGCATGGGATGGATGATTGGAGCGAGTCCTGACGAACGTCAGCGCGCTGTCCGTGAACTGGAGCATGCGGAGCCCGGCAGCTGGGCACGAAGCAAGCCCGGCTACGACGCGCTCAAGAAGCAGTTTACGCAGTTGGGGTATATCAAGCTCTCCAACACCCGGCGTATCAACACCACCGCCATGGCCCTGCCACTTCGCCGTCGACCGGGGTCCGGACTCATGGTCCTCTCGTGTGTGCTCGATATCAACGAGCAGGAGAAAGAGGTACTCGAACAGCGCGCAGGCAACGCCCTCCTCGCCACCGCCCAGATCATCAACGCGAAGCTGCTGAAACCCTGAGCGGATGGCGCCTGCGACCTGTACTCTGGTCCAGGGGCGGTTCCCGGGTACGAATGTGCCGTTGCGCACACACTCGTTACGGCGGGCGATGCCGGCTCCGGAAAAGTCGACCGATTGAAATACATCGCCACGCGCCGATCGTGTTCAGGAAATCAGACACCGCGCTGCGCAGCCGCGGATTTGTCTGCATGCGACGACGGGGTTGTCGGCGCCGGGCCGCCGGCCATCGCCTGTGCCATCGCCGCGAATCGCCGCCGATCTCCGGCGGGATCGACAAGCCATGCTGAAATCACGCCACCCGCGACCGCGAACGCACCGGCTGCCAGCATGCCGGCGCGATAGCCGTTGAGCGGATCGCCCGCCACGTCGATGAGTTGCCCCATGACGGCCGGCGTCACCAGGCCAGCGAGCGTGGTAATGCAGACGTTAATACCGAGCAGTCCTCCTCGTTGGGCGGCCGGGACGATTTCGCCGGCGAGTGTCACACCCGTCGTGAACGTGAACGACGCGAGTGAAAACGCGAGGGTGACCGCGGCGATCAGAAGTGGCCCGTGCGGCAAAGAGGGAATCAGCGCGAGCGCGACACCCGATATCACCACGACCGCGCCGCCCAGTGTTCCGCGAGCATGCCGGCTCGATACGCCACGCCGCATCAGGCGCTGCGACCACCAGCCGAGAAGTGGCGCGGAAACCATCTGGCCGAATGCGGGCAATACGATGATCCAGCCGACCTGAAGCAGCGAATATCCGGCCACGCGCACGAGATAGCTCGGCAGCCAGATTGTCGACAACGTGAGAAGGACGTAAGCGGAAAAACCCGACAGGTTGCCAGCGAAGCAGGTGCGCGACAGCAGCAGCGTGCGTAACGGAATGCGTGCAGACGACGTCGTCGGCACGCCGACCGCGCCGTGCGGCAGCGCGTCGAGCGGACCTTCATGTCCGAGCCAGAGCCAGACCACGCTCCACGCGACGCCCACGCCTGCCAGCACGAGAAACGCCGAGCGCCAGCCGAACGCGACGATGATCCACGTGACGAGCGGCGCGATCAGTCCCGCGCCGAATGCAGCGCCGATCGTCAGCAGCGACGTGGGCAACGCGCGCTTTTCATCGACGAACCACTTGTAGAGCGCGTGGACCGCGACCGGATAGGCTGGCCCTTCACTCGCGCCCAGCAGAACGCGCGATACGATGAGTGTCGTGGGTGCGGCGACCAGCAGCAGCGGAAGTTGCGACAGCGACCATATCAGGGCCATCGCCAGCAGCAGCCAGCGGGTCTTGATGCGATTGGCGAGCAATCCAACAAGCAGCGAGGACAGTGAGAACAGCGTGAAGAAACTGGCGGCAATGCGTCCGAACTGGCCGTGCGTGAGATGGAGTTCACGCATGATCGGCCCTGCTGCGAGACCGATGACCGCCTTGTCTGCAAAATTGATCGCGAGAAAGAAAAACAGGCAGATGAGGATGATCCATCGATGCTGGATATTGCGGGGCACAGCTGTCATGTCGTCTCCTGTCGCGGCTATTTCGCCGGGCGTTGCCCGTTACGCTGCCACGTGGGGATCATTGGACCGCGTGCCCATCAATAAGGCAATTGCATAGTTTTCATAAACTCAATGCATGGACCACATTAATCGGGGGAAGCCGCCGGCGGATGGGCCGCGGCGATGCGCCGGATCGCGACGATGCACTGCTGCGCGGCCGGCGAAAGCGTACGCCCCGCCAGATGGGCAATTCCGCACTGAAGCGTGAGTGGCGAACGGGTGGGCAGCGAAAGCGGCACGAGTTCCGCCGTGTCGGCCGGGCGCCACATCGCATTGGTCGTAAGCAGCACGAGTGCGTCGGTCTTTTTCGCGTACTCCTGCAGAACGTTGACGTCGTTGCAGGTCAGATGAAATTCCATCTCCTGATTCGGCGCGTAGCGAAGCCACTTGCGAAGCGACTGTTGCATGGCATCAGGCAGTGGCACGGACAGGATCGGGTAGTCGTGCAGCGCCTGCGTTTCCACGTTGTTTTTACCGGCAAGCGGATGCCCCTTGCGCACGAACCATGCCGCCCGTTGTTTCGGCAACGAGATAAAGTCGATCTCGCTCGTGGCCGGGAATCCGCGTATGTCGATCATCACGAAGTCGAGCGCTTCCTCCTGCAACAGTGTCAGCAGCGGCTTCCAGTTGTCCACCGTCACGTTGACACGCAGCCCGGGATGATTCCGTGCGAGGTCGTCGAGTGCCGCGGACAGCAGCATGGCGGCGGGGTATGGCCCTGCCCCGAAGTTGACCGAACCGATGTCGTGATTCTTCATCAGGTCGACATCGCGTAGCAGGCAGCGTGTCTCGAACAGTACCTTCTTCGCGCGCCGCACGACCGTCTGCCCCGTCGGGGTGATTCGCACTTCGCGTGTCGTTCGATCAAAAAGCGCCGTGCCGAGAAATTGCTCGATGGCCTGAATGCTGCGGCTCAATGCGGGTTGACTAAGGTGGACGCGCTGCGCGGCACGCGCGAAGCTGCCCTCCTCAGCCAGTGCGACGATATGTTCAAGCTGACGTAGATTCACGACCGTCCGATAGATTGCCTGGCCCTTTGCCAGATTCGGGCACGTCGGCCGGGCAAGATAGACACCTCGAGGACTGCCCGATCAGCGGTATGAGTCTGGGCGGCCTGGTTACAGACTGGTCTTGTCGATATATGCCATGTCTGACAGGGCGAATATAGTGAGAAGCGAAATCGCCGTCAATCAGGATGCCTGGCATCTCGCGTTTGTACAGCGTGAGTGGCGACCGGCGAGGTCGGCATGGCCGATTCTTTTATCTTGAAGCTCGACCGGTTCAAAGATCATTCAACCTGTCCCCGACGGATTACCGCTTCGCTCACACCGCATCACCCCCCAGCGCTTCCAGAAACGCCCACGGAAAAATACCCTGCGCGTGCCCGTCACTGAAAACGAGCTGCACGCCATACGCCATCGATTGAATATCCATCACGGCGACACCTTCCGCGGCGCGCACCTCGTCGCCCGCAACGCGCACGCGCCGGCAGGCCGCGCACGGACAGGCGCTGCGCAACGCGCCGTGGCTCAAGCGCTGCGTCACCGCGTCGGGCCAGTGCAGCGTCATCGTATGCGTGCGGGAATCAAGCTCGACTCGTACGGGCATCTTCATGCCGGGTGGCCTCCAATCTGTTGCAGCGCGATGCGTATCGCCTTGCGTACTTCCGGATCGGCGTCGCCCTGGGCCGCCAGAAGCGCTGGCAACGCGCCACTGTCGCCGAGTTCACCGAGCGCGAGCGCCGCCTCCTTGCGCAGATTGCTGATGGCATGCGAGAGCAACACGGCAAGCGCCGGTCCTGCGGCCGCATCGCGCAAGCGACCGAGCGCGCGTGCTGCCGTCAGCCGGACCTGCCAGTAGGGATCGTCAAGCGATACAACCAGCGCCTCGCCGGAGCCTGGCGCGCGCAGTTTGCCCAACGTCGTCGCGGCTTCTTCACGCACTTGCCACGCGTCGTCGCGCAACGCGCTGAGGAGCGCATCGACGATCGGCGTCGTGGGCTCCGGGCACAGTCCGAGCGCACCCACCGCCGCGCGGCGCACGTCGGGATCGGCGTCGCCGGCAGCCACTGACGCGAGTTGCGCAAGCGCGCGCGGGTCCTTGAGCCATCCCAGTACGCCGACCGCCTCGAGACGCACCGTCGCCAGCGAATGCGAGAGCGCGCGCAAGGCCGGATCGAATGCATCGGCGAGCCGCAATTCGCGCAGCGCACGCAAGACCGCCACCTGCACGAAGGGCTCCGTGCGCGCGACCCAGCGCAGCAACACCTTCCCCGACGTCGCGTCCTTAAGCTCAGAAAGACTCTGGGCTGCGGCCAGACGCACCGCTTCGTCGCGATCGAGCAGCGCGCCGCACAGCGCGTCGACGACCTCCTCCCTCTCCCACGCAGCAAGCACGCGTGCCGCCTCGCGGCGCACGTCAGCCGAATTGTCGTGCCGCAACGCATCGACGATCGGAGGCAACAGGTTTTCGTCTTCCAGATCCGCGAGTTCAAGCAGCGCGATGCGGCGCACCACGGGGTCGCCGTCGGAGAGGCGCGGCAGCAGCACGGAAGCCTCGGGGTCCAGCGCGTCGGGGTCGAATGTCAGCGGGGGAAAATCAGTCATGAGTCGCTTGGGATGAAAACAAAAATCGGAGTGAATCTCTCTTCAGGCCGCCTCGCGCAGCAACGCGAGGCACCGCCGCTTGATGTCGATGAACCCGGCGGCAACGGTGCTTTCGTCGTCGCGCGGCCGCGCGAGCGGCACGGCGATATCGGCGACGATCCGCGCAGGCCGGTGCGATAGCACGAGAATGCGATCCGCCAGAAACAGCGCTTCGTCGATATCGTGCGTGACGAAGAGCACGGTGGTCCGCATGCGCGTCCATATGTCGAGCAGCAGGCGTTGCATCATCCGGCGGGTCTGCGCGTCGAGCGCGCCGAACGGCTCGTCCATCAGCAGGACGTGGGGCCGGTTGATCAGCGTGCGCGCGATCTCCACGCGCTGCTGCATGCCGCCCGACAGTTGCACTGGATAGCGCGATTCGAAACCCTGCAAGCCGACGAGCGCCAGCAGCTCACGTGCCTCGCGATGCCGCTCCGCGAGGCAGAGCCCGTTCATCTTGAGTCCGAACGCGACGTTGTCGATCACGCGCTTCCACGGAAACAGCGTGTGCTGCTGGAAGACGAGACCACGGTTGCGGTGCGGACCGTCGACCGGTTCGCCATCGACGGCGATCTCGCCGCGCGTGAGCGCCACGTGACCCGCCATCGCGCCGAGCAAGGTGGATTTGCCGCAACCCGAAGGACCGAGCACGCAGACGAATTCGCCCGGCTCGATGGTGAAGTCCAGACGGTCGAGCGCGGTGAAGCGCTCGTTCGCCGGGCCCACGTCGATGCTGACGGAACGGACGTCGACGCGTCCGACGTCCGCGCCGGTGACCGGCACGGCGCTCATCGGCGAACCTCGCTCAGCCGGTACCACGGCATCAGCGCAAGCCCCAGCCGCTTGACGAGCACGCTGCTGCCCATGCCGAGCGCGCCGATCAGCAGCATGCCGACGACGATGTCAGCGTAGTTCTGCAACGTGTACGACTCCCACGTGAAATAGCCGATTCCGTACTGCCCCGCGATCATCTCGGCCGTGATCAGGCAGAACCACGCGGTGCCCATGCCGATCGACAGGCCGGTCACGATGGCGGGCGCGGCGCCCGGCAGGATCACTTCGCTGAAGAGCGAAAGACGGCGCGTGCCGAGACTGCGCGCCGTCGCGACGAGACGCGGGTCGACGCCCTCGACGCCATGAATGGTGTTGAGCAGAATCGGGAACAGCGCGCCGACGAACGTGATGAACATCATGCTCACCTCGGACGACGGGAACATCAGGATCGACAACGGGATCCAGGCAACGGCGGGAATCGGGCGCAGCACTTCCAGCGAAGGCAGCAACGTGTCCTCGAACGCGCGGTACCGTCCGATCGCGAGGCCAAAGCCGATGCCCACCGCCGCGGCCGCGCAGAATCCGACCAGCACGCGCGTGATGCTGGAGAAGAGATGCATCGGCAGCTTCGGCGAATGCAGCAGATGCCAGAACGCCGGCGCGACGTCGGTGGGCGCGGGCACGTTCGCCATTGTCACGAAGCCGAGCGACGCCTTGTATTGCGCCGCGAGCTGCCACAGGCCGAGACATGCGAGCAGCGAGACGCAACGCCAGATCCATCGTCCGGCGGGCATGCCGGACGATACCCGTCCGGAGGCCGACGGCATGCCGCCGCTTTCGGTACTTGCAAGAGAAGTTGCCATGCTTGAATTCCTCGCAGGGTGGGATGCCGGGCTGAAACCGCGTTAACCTGTGTTAACGCGCGGCCAGGGCCTGGGCAGCGTCGGCGCGCGCCGACGCGTAATCGACGACGTTTCCGCTGACCTGCTTCGCGTAGGTGTCCGCGCTCGTCCTCAACAGGAACGCCGCGATCTGTCCGTTGGCCGAGCGGACATACCATGCCTGACTGGCGAGAAGCTTCAGGCCGGTCCCATGGTCCTGGGCGAACACGGCACGCACCTTCCTGCTCTGCTTCGTCAGGTTTTCCAGCGCGCCGAATGCCTCCTGCGGCTGCGCGTAGCTGCGCACCCTGCTCTCACCCTCCACCCATATCTGGGCGACGTCGTTAAAACGGGTGATCGGCTTGCCCGTCTGCGCGTCGTTTGCGACGAGCGGTTGCTTCGCGTAGTTGGCGAGCGCGGCGGCATAGTCGAGCCCTGACTCCTTGAACGCCTGACGGATGAACTGGTCGTCGATGATCGAGCTGGTGTCGAGTTCGACGTCGGTCTTTTTCAGCAGCTTGAGCGTGTCGATCGCGTTCGCCACCGCCTGGCGATATTCCGGCTTCCAGGTGAGGTCGCGCGTCTGCAGGCCGAGCGGCCCGTGGTACAGATAGTCCACGGTCGCCTCGATGCCGGTCACCTTTTCGATCAGCAGGCTATATTTTTCGGGGTCCTGCGCCATCAGGCGATTCGCCTCGATGGTTGCGCGCAGATAGGCGACCACGATCTCCGGATACTTCTTCGCGTAGTCGACGTTGACAAGCGCGCCGTGGAACGTCGGTGCATGGGTTTGCGAGCCGTCGTAGATTTTTTGCGCGAAACCCCGATACGGGAAAAGATCGGCGAACGGCACGAAATCGGCATGCGCGTCGATCTTGTGCGCCTTGAGCGCGCTGCCGGCCACTTCCGGTGCCTGCGTGATGATGTTGACGTCGGTCTCCGGATCCCAGCCCTGCGCCTTGATCGCGCGCAGCAGCATGGCGTGCGAGGTCGAGGCGAACGGCACCGAAATCGTCTTGCCCTTGAGGTCCGCCAGCGAGTGGACCGGCGAGCCAACCGGCACGACGATGCCGTTGCCGCTGCCTTCGGTGCTACCCGAGAGCACGGTGATGAACTCGCTCTTCTTGCCCGCTTTCCTGAACGCCGCCGCGTTGAGCGTGCCGGGAAAATCGGCCATCGCGCCGAAATCGAGCCTGCCCGCCACCATCTCGTTGGTGAGCGGCGCACCCGACGTAAAGTCCTTCCACTCGATGTCGTACTGGACGTCCTTGTACTTGCCGTCATGCGGCAGGTATTTGTCGAGCAGATGCAACTCGCGGATCATCAGGCCGCCGGTCGCGCAATTGATCGTCGTATCCTGCGTGCCGATCGCGACGCGAATCGTCTCGGCGCGCGCGACGCCCATCGATGCAACAAGGAAGACAGGAACCGCCAGAGCTTGCATCCATTTAAGACTTTTCATCACACAACCCCGAATGAATAACGGTGGAACGCCGCGTTAGCGCAGCAGATAGGGAATCTCGACCTTGACCGCTCCGGTCGGACAGTCCTGTTCGCACGGCATGCAGTACCAGCATTCGTCGAATTTCATATAGGCCTTGCCTTTGGTGAGGTCGATCGCGAGCAGGTCCAGCGGACAGACGTCGACGCACACGGTGCAGCCCTTGTCCGCGATGCACCGGCTTTCGTCGACGGTGACGGGCGCCGTGCTGCGGTGGAATATCTCGTGAGGCGTATGGGACATGGATGGCTCCGTTCAGACAGATTCCGGCGCGAGCGCGGGTTCAGGTGCCCGGGCGCCGATACGCAGTTTTTGATAAGCCTGGCTTTCGTGGTCGCCGAGCGGAACCACATACGGTTCGACCGGACGCTTCACGCTCGTCATCCGGCCGGACGCGTCCTTGAACAGGTGCGTGTGGCAGAACCACTCGGCGTCGTTGCGCTGCGGATAGTCCACCCGATGGTGATAAAGCCCCCAGCGGCTCTCGGTCCGGAAGAGCGACGCGCGCGCCGCCATTTCCGCGCAATCGCGTATGGCCCGAACCTCAGCCGCACGCATCAACTCGTGCGGGTTGTCCGCCTTGATGTCGCCGATATCGGCGCTGATTTCCTCGAACCGCTGCAGCCCGATTTCCATCTTGCGCGTGACCTTGGGCGGTTGCAGATAGTCGTTCACCATGCGCCGCAATTTGTATTCGACCTGCGCCGGCGCGAGTCCGGTTTCGCGTTCGAGCGGTGCATGGATCCGCTGCCGCTCGGCGGCGATCTGTTCGTCGTCGAGTGGCGAGAACGCACGTCCCGCGACGTCGCCGGCCGCGTTCCATCCCGCGAACCAGCCATAGGTGAACGCGCCCAGCATGTAGTTGTGCGGCACCGCCGCCATGTCGCCCGCGGCGTAGAGACCCGGCACCGTGGTTTGCGCGTGCTCGTCGACATACACGCCCGACGCGCTGTGGCCGCTGCAAAAACCGATCTCGGAGATATGCATCTCGACCATCTGCTGCCGGTAATCGGTGCCTCGCCCCGCATGGAAGCGTCCGCGGCTCGGACGTTCGTTGGTGTGGAGGATGTCCTCGATGGTCCGGATCGTTTCCTCGGCGAGGTGATCGAGCTTCAGGAACACGGGCCCGTTGCCGCTTTGCAGTTCCTGATAGAACTCCCACATCATCTGGCCGCTCCAGTAATCGCACTCGATGAAGCGTTCGCCCTTGCCGTTGGCGGTAAAACCGCCGAGCGGTCCAGTCACGTACGCGCAGGCCGGGCCGTTGTAGTCCTTGATGAGCGGGTTGATCTGGAAGCACTCGAGGTTCGCGAGTGCCGCGCCGGCGTGATACGCCATCGCGTAACCGTCGCCGGCGTTGGTCGGGTTCTCGTACGTGCCCATCAGGTAGCCCGAGGCCGGCAGCCCCAGCCGGCCGGCGGCACCGCAGCTCAGGATCACGGCCTTCGCGCGCACCACATAGAAGTCGGCGGTGCGGCAGTCGAAGCCGAGCACGCCGCAGACGCGCCCGGTCGCATCGGTCAGAAGCCGCGTCGCGACGATCCTGTTGGTGATGGCCACACGCGCGCGCTTGAGCTGGCGGTAAAGCACCTTCTTGATGCTGTGACCTTCGGGCATGGGCAGCACGTACGAGCCCATGTGATGTACTTTCCTGACGGCGTAGTCACCCGTGCCGTCCTTTTCGAACTTCACGCCCCAGCGGTCCAGTTCCTCGATGGTCTTGAAGCTGTGGCGCGCGTACGCATACACCGCTGACTGATCGACGATGCCGTCGTTTGCAATGGTGATCTCACGCGTGTACTGCTCGGGCGTCGCGTGGCCGGGGATGATCGCGTTGTTCAACCCGTCCATGCCCATCGATATCGCGCCGCTGCGCTTGACGTTGGCCTTCTCGAGCAGCAGCACCCTGAGCGACGGATCGCGCTCTTTTGCCTTCACCGCAGCCATCGGCCCGGCGGTTCCACCGCCCACCACGACTACGTCGTATTCCAGAACATGTGTGTTCATCACGCTTTCCTCGCATTTCTGCGTTTCTTTTCACGGTCGATGCGCATCCGGTACTGGAATGCGTCGCCGCGAAAATAAAGGTATTCATAGTCGATCGGCGTGCCGTCCGCGCAATGGGTCAGGCGCTCGATCCGCAACACGGGGCTGCCCTCCTCCACCTGCAGCGCGGCGCCGATGTCGTCGTCGGCGAGGATCGCGTCGATCGACACATCCGCATGGCCGAGCGACAGTCCGCAGTCGTTTTCGAGGATCAGGAAGATGTCGCGCGTCACGAGATCGGCGTTCGCGAGACGTTTTTCGAGCGCCTCGGGTACGTACGTGACTTCCAGCGAGACCGGCGCGCGGTTCAGCATCCGCACGCGGTGAATCTCCACGACCCGCGCGCCTTCCGGCAGGTGCAGGCGGGAAGCGATATGGCGATCCGCGTTGATGACCCGAAAGCGCTGCAGCCGGTTGACGATTTCATAACCCATCGACGACATCGCCTCCGCGAAGCCCTGCAGCGACGTCACGTTCTGGAATGCCTTGGGTCTGGAAACGAAGGTCCCCTTGCCGTGAATCCTGAACAGCAAGCCCTCTTTCTGAAGGTCGCCGAGCGCCTGCCTGACCGTGATCCGGCTGACCTCGAACATCGCGCACAGCTCATGCTCGGATGGCATCTGGCTGCGCGATGCATAGGTCCCGTCGAGGATGCGTGCGCGCAGCACCTCCTTGATCTGGACGTAGAGCGGCACAGCCGATAGCGGCAATACAGTGGCAACGGAGTGGGTCATCGCAACTTGTCATGACAAGACGAAGCGAGTCTAAACAAGCTGTTAAACGCGACAAACGAAGATTTTCTGATATCGATAGGTGCTAGGCCGACATACCCATGGAGAGCCGTCGCGCCTCGGCCACCGCACCGGCCAGATCGAGCCTTAGCGACGCATACGCGGTCCGCTTCACGTCGTCAGGCAGCGTCCAGTCCCACTTTTCGTTGTCGACGTTCTGGATCGTCTGCAACGCGGCCGTGGTTTCGGATGCCGTCATCGTCGCGATCCGCTGCAACACGTCGCGCACCGTGCCGGTCCCCGAAGCGCGGACGCTGACCGCCGGCCCCTGATTCCACGCATCGAGACCCTGCGCGCGAAGCAGCACGACGAGCGCGTCGTTCAGCCAGTCGCCGGACCACGTCGCGAGCATCACGCTGCTGCCCGCGACGAAGATCGACTGCGTCGCAAGGTTCGACGAAGCGAAATAACGCCGCGCCTCGTCGAGCAACATCTGTGCTCTGGCATCAAGAAACGCGACCGGCTCCGTTTCCGCGAGCACGCGGTGCATCTCGCGCCGCACTTCGTCGTGGACCCGGGCGCCCGCGCCGTCGAAAACGGGCGGCGCACCGCCGCGATCCGGATGAACGAAGACGCTCTTCTTTTCCGCATCGACATCCTCCACGCGCCAGCGCTGCCCGGCGAAAATGATGCTCTGTCCGGGCGTGAGCGGATGCGAAACCGGCAGCGAACCCAGGTGCCGGTTGCCGGCGATCACGCTGAACTCGTCGTCGCTGGAAAACGACGCGTAGAACGCGTAGTGATTCACGAGCCGCTCGCCCGCGACGCCATGCAGCAGCAAGCCACCCTGCTCCTGCACGATCAGGTCCCGGCTGCCGAGGCTGCGCAGAATGGCGGCGAACGTGGGCTTGTCGATCGTGTCGAACGGGCCGTCCACGACGAGCGTCTGCCACAGGTCGATTGCCGTGGCGCCGCCGCGCTCCGCGATGATCGACAGGATCTGCTGCACGAGCGTCGAAGGATGCAACCCACCCGCGCGCGGTGGTTCGAACCAGCGCTTCAAAAGCAGCCGCACCATGGCGACCGATTGCACGAGACCTTCGCGCAGCCGGTCCGAGAGATCAGAGTCGTCGCGCAGTTCCGCCTCGACGCAGTAGCAGCGCAGGATCGCCGCTTCGCCCTTGCGGCGCCCCGAGCGTCCCAGACGCTGCCGCAGGCTCGCCACCGATGGCGGCGGTCCGATCTGCGCGACGCTCTTCACGGCGCCGATGTCGATGCCGAGTTCGAGCGTCGTCGTACACACCGCGCTCGCGGGCCGGTCGCCGGCCTTCAGCGCCCGCTCGGTTTCCTCGCGCAGTTCCTTCGAAAGACTGCCGTGGTGCGGCCAGAATTCATTTGGATAGCCGTCGCGCTCGCACGCGCGACGCAGCAGGCTCGCGTAGTTTTCCACCAGCCGGCGGCTGTTCGGAAAGATCAGGTTGTTCGAGCCGCGCAGCGCGCGATAGATCTGGCTGGCGACTTCGAGCGTGCTGCCGGGTACGTCGTCTTCGAGCGCGGGACGCTCGCCGGGCGCGAGATCGAAATCGAGCCGCGCGCCCGTTTCGACGAATCCCTTGATCAGCACCTTCAGTTCCTGCCCCGCGCTGCCGGACTCGATGATCTCGACGGGCTGCTTCGCCCGTGCGCGCAGAAAGCGCGCGGCGAGCTGCATGTCGCCGAGCGTCGCCGAGAGCCCCACACGCGGCACCGCACGGCCGCACACGTGATCGACGCGCGCCATCAGCGACTGCAACTGCATGCCGCGCTCGGCGCCGATGAACGCGTGCAGCTCGTCGACGACCACATAGCGCAGCGTGCTGAAAATCGTCGCGAGCGACGCGCCCCGATTGACGAACAACGCCTCGAGCGATTCCGGCGTGATCAGCAGCACGCCCGTGGAATGCTTCAGGAAGCGCTGCTTGCGGCCCGCGGATACGTCGCCATGCCAGCCTGTCACGGGAATGTCGAGCGACTCGCACAGTTGCTCCAGACGCGACCACTGGTCGTTGATCAGCGCCTTCAGCGGGCTCACATACAGCACCGAGCCGACGCAACGTCCATCGCGCAGCAGGTTCGACAGGATCGGCAGGAATGCCGCCTCGGTCTTGCCGGCGGCCGTGGCGGCAGCGATGATGACGTCGCGATCGGCGTCGATCAGCGCGGGCACCGCGCGCTCCTGCGCGTCGCGCAGTTCCGTCCAGCCCTCGCGCCAGATCCAGCGGCGGATCCGCTCGTCGAGCAGGTCGAAACTGCGTGACTCAGTTGAGCCGGAAGCTGGTGAGTTCATCGTCGCTGTCGGTTGCGATGTCCGCTGCGCCGCCGGTATCGCGCTCGACTTCGAGGCCGCCGATCAGCTGTCGCCAGTTCGCATCGGGATTCTGTTCCAGCACGGCAAGCAGGTTGATGAACGCGGTGATCGTGGTGCGCGGCGTGCGGAAATACGCTTCGCCAAGACGCGCGGCGGCATGCGCCATGAAATCCTGGATCGCCTCGACGGGCAGGAGCGCCTTGCCCGCGTCGCCGAACGCGTGGACGATGCGGATCTTGTCGAGCAGCACGTAAAAATCCTCGGGCGTGAGGCTCGCGAGACGGATCACCGGGCCGCTATAGTCGACGAGTCCGTTCGTCGCGAACGTGTTTTCCGCAAGCCGCGATTGCAGCGCCGGATAGCTGTAGAGACCACGCCGCGTGTCGAGCAGAAACTCCGGCGTGCCGCCCAGCACGAAACCGAGACCCGCCGCCGAACCTTGCAGCGAGTCGTTGAGAATGCGCAGGATCTGTTCGTAGTTCGCGTTTCGCGCCTGCACGTTCGCGAGCTTGTAGAGATTGACCAGTTCGTCGAGGCACACCATCAACCCGCTATAACCGGCCATCCGCACGAAGCGGCCGAGCAGCTTCAACTGGTCGTACATGCTGGCGTCGTCGACGATCGTGCGCACGCCCAGCGCGTTGCGTGCATCGGTGCGCGTCGAGAATTCGCCGCGCAGCCAGCGCACCGCGTCGCTTTTCAGCTGCTCGTTGCCTTCCTCGAAACCCCGGCAGTACGCCGCGATCACGTCCGCGAAATCGTAGCCGTTGACCATTTCGGTCAGTTGCGCGAGTTGCGCGCGGATCACGGCTTCGCTCGTGCGGCCGGTCGCTTTCGCTTCGGTCTTCGCCTGGCCGATAAACTTTTCGACGACGCCCGCCAGCGCCCCGCCTTCGGGCTTCGTGCGCGTCGCCATGTTCTTGACGAGTTCCGCGTAGAGCGAGCGCGCCTGCCCGCCGGACGCGTGCAGGCGCCGGTCCGGATTCAGGTCGGCATGGACGGTGACGAGCTTTTTCTCCAGCGCGATCGCGCGAACCAGGTTCAGAAAAAACGTCTTGCCCGCGCCATATTCGCCGACGACGATGCGAAAGCTCGAGCCGCCATCGGCGACCCGTTCCACGTCCTGCAGCAGCGCTTCGAGTTCACGCGCGCGGCCCACCTGAATCAGGTGCTGTCCGGCGCGCGGCACGACGCCGGCGCGCAGGGACTGCAGGACCGCATCGCGGTCCTTCGGGCGAATCGTTGGAATCGTTGTCATGCTGCCAGCCTTTGTGCCAGATCCTGATTGATTTCCACGGGGTCGTCCCCGTCCGTGAGCGGCTCGTCCCAGTGATCGAGCGACGCCTCGTTGACCTGTTCGATCGCGCCGTCGAGCATCAGCTCGAGGTCCGCCGCGGCATCGGCGAGTTCAGCGCGCGTCCACGCCGGACGTGACACCAGAAGCCGCAGGAACGTCGAATGCGCGTCGTCGAGCCCGAGCAACGCGCCTGGCGTTGCCGCGACCTCTTCCGGCTCTTCCGGTTCGACGGATGCCTGCGCGTTCGACGCTTCCAGCGGCACGGCCGGCTGCTCTTCGACGAACACATCCGCGAGAATCGCCGACACGCGTGCGGTTTCGTGCTGAAGCGCCGCGATTCGCGCCGTGTCGAGTACGAATTCCGCGCCTGCCGGGCGTGCGTCCGGTGTGGCATCTTTCGATGCCGATCTTCCCGGCTTTGCTGCACCAGCGGCGCGCGCGCCACGCGGCGAACCCGACGCGGCACTCGCGCCCTGATGCAGATCGATATAGAGACGCTGCGGGTCGAGATCAAGCATCCGGTAGATCTTTTCCAGCAGCTTCACCTCTTCGCGCGAAACCGTGCCGTCCGCGTTCGCGGTTTGCACGAGGAAACACGCGATCGCCTTTTTGACCGCGGCGGGCAGCGGTTCGAGCTTCTTCTTCAAACCCGCGCTGGATGCGGCCTGCGCGAGCTGCACGAGATTTCTCGCCTTCAGGCGTGTCTGCTGCAGCGGTTCGAGATGCGACCACGCGTCGATTTCCCGCTCGATCAGCGCGATTTCCGCCGCCGATGCGCTGCCGTCCGCCGTCGCCACCGCCGCGGCGAGATCGACCATCAAGGTCGCGACGACGTACGCATCGTCGGTATGCGCGGGCGCGGAGGTTGCGGGCGCGGCGAACAGCACGACGGCATCGTCGGGTTTCGGTGTGCGCGCGCCAAGCCGCACGTCCGGTTCGAGTGCGACACCCACCTGCGACAGCGCGGCGTTGAACGACGCCATCCTGTCGCGCGTGAGCGTGCCCATCACCTTGAAGCGCGCGAAGAGCGTGCCGAACGTGGTCACCATCGTCGTGTCCGCCACGTCGCTCGCGAGCGCGGCAAGCGCGTCGCGCGTCGCATCGGGCCACACGTCGGGCGGCAACATCAGCGTCGCTTCGAGCGAGCCGTACGCGTCGGGATTGCGGGCCAGATAACGGCTGAACGCGCCGAGCGCGTCGGCGGATTCGTTCATCAGCAACTGCAGCCGGTTGCGCGGCCCGGTGACCGCGGCGACATCCGGCAGCCCGAGCAGAAACCCCGGCAGCGGTACGTTCTGAAGCGCCTTGAACGCGGGTTGCGGCAGCACGTTGAGCCGCGTGCGGTTCACCGGCACCAGCATGCCCTCCTGAGAACGCTCGCGATACCGGCGCATGAAGACGCGGTCGAACTCGTCCGGACAGCGCGCCACGGCCGCGCGGCGGATCATCATCGGATCGAGCTTGACCCATGCGAGCGCCCAGCCGGCCGGCACGGGGTGACGGTCGAGCGCGGCCTGGCCGAACGCCACGCGCACGTTCAGCGGCACCTGATACCCCGTCGCCGAACCGTTCGGCGGCTTCTGGTCGTAGACCTTGCCGGTTCGCGCGGCCATCAGGCCGATGATGTCGAGCAGATTGCGCACGTGCCGCTGCCATGAGTAGTCGGCATCGAGGTTGAGCATGCGCAGCAGTTCACGCGTCATCTCTTCGTATTCGGCTGCGCTGACCTTGCCGGCCGCGCCGTCGATGAGCACGCGCCGCTCGAAGCCGAACAGATGCAGGAACAGGTAGCGGGTATGGATGTCCGATTTCCGGCGCGACGACGCGAGCCATTCAAGGTACGTGCGCCGCTCTTCACCCGACAGGGTCGCGTAGCCAGGCGGCAGGACGCCGATGTCCACCGCGGGATCGGTCGCCTCCGGCGCGAGCGGAGCGCCGGTGTCGACCACGCACGCGTCGACCGGACCCGGACGCGCCCGCCGGAAATCGCCGACGTAGAAGAAGCCCCGCCCGATCGACAGGTCGTCGATGTCGACCGTTTCGCCTGGCATGATCCAGCGGGTGGACGATGTCGACGCACCCGCCGGGGTCTTGATCCGGTAACTGCCGGCATCGGCGGGACCGTCGTTGCCCGAAACCGGAACGGTGACCAGCGGCTCGTCGTCGTGTGAGCCGGAAGGATTTGTCATGGAATAACAGGCTTGCGAGCCTTGTGCGAAGTGAATGCAGGCGCGGCATGGGTGCGGGCGTTCGATCTGCTTCGCCCCCGCCCCCTTCCTTTCGTTTCCTTGCCCGCCTCGCCTGATGCGCTTCGGCCGGTGCCAGCACAGCGGACTGGCTTGGGGTTAGCCGTTGATTATATTACGGGTTCCAGCGCGGCGAGGGACGCGCGCGAAGCCGCGTTCTTCGGCCGATGCCCCAGCAAAAACAAGGCCCGCGCCCGGCCGGATATGGCGGGGCGTGCCTGGCGTGACGGGTACAACGGGCGCACACATCCGGCGCCCATGACATGCCAGACCTGGCATGGCCGGTTCAGCGCGCCATCTGGACACCTGGGGCATCGTACGGGGCGAGCAGATGATGGGCATAGGCGTGCGCCTCGACGGGCCGGCTGAAGAGATAGCCCTGCTGCTTGTCGCAACCGATGGTGCGCAGAAAGGCCGCCTGCTCCACCGTTTCGACGCCTTCGGCGGTCACGTTCATCCCCAGCGAATGCGCCATCGCGACGACGGCCTGCGTGATCGCCACGGAATCGCGATGGTCCGGCAGGCCGGCGACGAACGAGCGGTCCACCTTCAGGTTGTGCAGCGGAAAGCGCTTCAGATACGACAGCGACGAATAGCCGGTGCCGAAGTCGTCGACGGAAATCCGCACGCCCATGCCGGCCAGCGCCAGCAGCATCGGCAGCACGGCTTCGCTGTCGCGCATCAGAAGGCCTTCGGTGATTTCAAGTTCCAGCGCGCCGGGATCGAGCCGCGTGCGCGCAAGGCAGGCGGCGATGCGCTCGACGAGCCCGTCGTTGAACTGGCGCGGCGACAGGTTCACGGCGATCACGAGATCGGGGGCAATCGTGCGACGCCATTCGGCGGCCTGCTCGCAGGCGCGTTCGAGCACCCAGTGACCGATCGCGACGATGAGGCCGGTGTCTTCGGCCACCGGAATGAACTCCGCCGGCGACACCTGGCCGAGCTCTTCGTGGTGCCAGCGCAGCAGCGCCTCCGCGCCGATCGTGCGGCCGCAGCCGCTGTCGATCACCGGCTGGTAGACGAGGCTCAGCTCGCCCGCGGCCAGCGCGCGCCGCAACGACTGTTCAATCATGAAGCGCCGTTGCAGACGCTGGTTCAACTCGGCGGTGAAAAACTGGAAGTTGTTCCGGCCGCGCTGTTTCGCGTGATACATCGCGGAATCGGCGTGGCGCATCAGCATCGTGGCGTCCTGCCCGTCGCCAGGCGACACGCTGATGCCGATCGAGACGCCGAGGTAATACTCGTTGTCGGCGATCTCGAACGGCACGGCGATCGTGTCGAGCACCTGACGCGCGAGCGTCGCGAGATCCCTGGCGTCGCGATAACCGCTCACGACGATCACGAACTCGTCGCCGCCCACCCGCGCGAGCGTGTCCGCTTCGCCCACGCAGCGCGCGAGCCGTCCGGCGACGCTGCAAAGGAGTGCATCGCCCGCGTCGTGTCCGGCGGTGTCGTTGACCTTCTTGAAGCCATCGAGGTCGACGAACAGCACGGCGATCCGTTCGGGGGGCGCGCTGCCGTCGGCGGGTTCGAACAGCTCGCGCATCCGGTCGGCGAGGTACGCGCGGTTGTAGAGGCCCGTCAGCGAATCGCGCGTCGCGAGCTCCCGGAGCTGCCGGTGCGCCTCGCGCACGGGGCCGATATCGTTGAACGAGATGAGCACCGAACCCGCTTCGCTTTCCCCCGGCTTGATGATCGGCACGACGTTTTCGGTGATCCACACCATCTCGCCGTCGGCCAGCACGAGGCCCATGGTGAGGCCCAACAGCGGCTTGCCGCTTGCGAGCACACGATGGGTTGGCTGTTCGTCCGGGGGAATCGGCGTGCCGTCTTCCCACACGGCGTGCCTGAGCACGCTGTAGATGCTGTCGCCCACGAGACGCGTCTTCGCGTGAAGCATGCGCCGGGCGCTCGGATTGCACGCCAGAACGACGCCATCCGGCGACTGCACGACGATGCCTTCGTTCAGGTGGTCGACCACCAGCCGGTGATACTCCTCGCTTTGCGCGAGGCGTCGCGCGATGGTGTCCTGATGGACCGCGAGCCCGACGCTGCGGCCGATGTCGCGCAGGATCGCTTCTTCTTCCCCGCCCGGCCGGCGCGGTGTGCGGTAATAGACGGCGAACGCGCCAAGCACGGTGCCCGCGTCGTCCTGCAACGGAATCGACCAGCAGGCGCGCAGCCCGACCGGCAGCGCCAGATGTCTGAACTCTTCCCAGAGCGGATCGGTCTCGATGTCTTCGACGACCACCATGCGCCGCTCGAACATCGCCGTGCCGCAAGAACCGCGACCGTGGCCGATCTGGAGTCCGTCGAGCGACGCGCTGTAAGACGCGGGCAAGGACGGCGCGGCGCCCATCCGCATGCGGCAGCCGTCTTCGTCGAGCAGCAGGATCGTGCATGATGCGCCGATACCCAGCAGCGCCTCGGCGCGTCGGCATACCTCGACAAGCAGTTCCGGCAATGGCGTATTACGCGTGATCAGGCGCAACACACTCTGTTCGGACGCGAGCACTTCTTCTGCCAGACTCGACCGGTAGCGTGCGCTCTCCGGCTCGGCGTCAATGGCGAACCCTGCGGTCTCTTGACGAATCATAGTTGCGCTCCCTAACCCGACATCGGCAGTTCCAGAGCCCTGGCACACTGGGGTTTACGCTAACAGCTGCGAAAAGAAGCATGGGATCGTCCACAGGATTGACAATACACGAAGCCGGCCCGCTGCCGGTAGGGCCAAATATGCAACAGGCACCCGGGAATGGCCGGACCCGCGTTCCAAAGCCTGGCGGGGCTTGCCGCAATCTGCCGCGGCCTGCCGCGACGTCATGCGGCGCGGCGGGCCTCGTGCGTCAACCGTGATGAGGGCGATCATGGAGCATCGTTTTGCCGATCGAGCGGAGGCTGGCCGCGTGCTCGCGCGCCAGCTGGGCGCCTATGCCGGCCGCGGCGACGTCGTGGTGCTGGGTTTGCCGCGCGGCGGCGTGCCGGTCGCGTTCGAAGTGGCAACAGCACTGGGCGCGCCGCTCGACGTGCTGGTGGTCCGCAAGCTGGGCCTGCCGATGCAGCCGGAACTCGCGATGGGCGCGATTGCGTCGGGCGGCGCGCTTTACGTCGACCGTCAGTTGCGGGGCGAAACCGGCGTGACGGAGGCGGAATTCGCGCGCGTACACGCGCAGGAGCGCGTCGAACTGGCGCGGCGCGAAGCGCTCTACCGCGACGCGCGGCCCGCCTTGCCGGTTGCCGGACGCACGGTGATCGTGGTGGATGACGGCATGGCGACGGGCGCGACGCTCAAGGTCGCCGTGGCGGCGCTGCGCGCGAACGCGCCGGCGGCCATCGTCGCGGCGTTGCCGGTGGCGCCCGCGGATGCGGCGCACCGGCTCGGGGACAGCGTCGATGAACTGGTCTGCGCGATGAAGCCGCACGTTTTCTTCAGCGTGGGTCAGTTTTACGCGGACTTCAGCGAAACCGATGACGACGAAGTCCGCGACCTGCTCGCCCGCTCACGTCGCGACGCAAGCGGGAACGCCTGATGGCGCGATGGATTCAGGCAGCCTGCGCGGTGAGCGCGAGCGGCAGATAGTCCTGCAGATACGCTTCGAAATCCGCCTTCACTTCGGGATGGCGCAGCGCGAATTCGACGGTCGCCTTCAGATAGCCAAGCTTGCTGCCGCAATCGAAACGCGTGCCGAAATAGCGGTACGCGAGCACCTGCTCTTCCGTCAGCAGCGACTGCAATGCGTCGGTCAGCTGCAACTCGCCGCCCGCGCCCGGTTCCAGCGCGCGGATGTGCTTGAAGATCGTCGGCATCAGCACGTAACGGCCCACGACACCGAGGTTCGACGGCGCCGTCTCGGGCGATGGCTTCTCGACGATCCCCGACAGCTTGATGACGTCCTCTTCCCATTCGCGGCCATCGACCACGCCGTACGAGCGGCTCTTTTCGCGCGCGATGGTTTCAACGCCCACCACCGAGCTGTGATAGTGGTTGAAGACGTTGACCAGCTGTTTCATGACGGGCTCGGTGCTGTGCAGCAGATCGTCCGCGAGCATCACGGCGAACGGGCTGTCGCCCACCAGCTTTTCCGCGCACAGCACGGCGTGACCGAGGCCGAGCGCCGTCGCCTGGCGAACGTAGAAACAGTCGACGTTCGCGGGTTTGATGCCACGCACGAGATCGAGCAGTTCTTCCTTGCCGCGTGCCTCGAGCTCGGCTTCGATTTCATATGACTTGTCGAAGTGATCTTCAATGGCGCGCTTGCTGCGGCCCGTGACGAAGATCATTTCCGTGATGCCCGCCTCGATCGCTTCTTCCACCGCGTACTGGATCAGGGGCTTGTCGACTATCGGCAGCATTTCCTTCGGGCTCGCCTTGGTGGCGGGCAAAAAGCGCGTGCCGAGGCCCGCCACGGGAAACACGGCTTTAGTGACTTTCAGCATGGTTGTGCTCTCACATCTGTGGATGACGATGCGTGCCACCCGACTCCGGCGGCGCTACGCTCCCTGAAAAGATTAGCGGAAAATAAATCGTCCGGAGAACCGAAATAACGATTAAATCGCAATATGCATAATCAATCAGACGGGATTGTCATATTATGAAATTCAGGCGGAAACAGTTACATGCCGGTTAAATGAAAGGCGGAAGGATTTTCCGACCTTGCAGGCAGCATGCGACGCCTGGTGAATAAAATCCGCGTGAGCGGATTTTCTGAATTACTCGTTCTCGTCCATGGGCGGCAACTTGTTGCCCTGATTCATCCGGAACCGGCTGATCGGCTCGTTCCTCAATGCCTCGCGATACGCGGAAATCGCGACGAGGATCAGCAATACGGCGACACCTGCCAGCAGATGCATGTTCATGGCGCTACTCCCTCATTTCAGCAATCCAGCCTTCAAACTAGCATGACAAAAACGGATAAATAATTCGCCCGTCTGAATCCATTTATTTTCATTACCGGGCCGTCATCTGAATGCCTTTTAATTACTTTTGAAAGGCGATTTTTTATTCATTTATTCATTGCCGCCGCGCATTACGATACTCA
Organism: Paraburkholderia sartisoli; assembly: GCF_900107685.1. Classification (GTDB taxonomy): domain Bacteria; phylum Pseudomonadota; class Gammaproteobacteria; order Burkholderiales; family Burkholderiaceae; genus Paraburkholderia; species Paraburkholderia sartisoli. The sequence continues at coordinate 37,290 of NZ_FNRQ01000003.1, forward strand.
TGCGGCCGCGTGCGTCCATGACGGTCCGCCATCGCCGCATCGGCACCAGCGTTCTCGAACGCATGAACCAGGGATTCCGTATGAGCGACCCGGCATCGAATGCCTCCGGCACATCGCTGCCGTTCACATCCGCCTCGCGCACCCACACGCGTACCGAAAGCGTCGCGCGAGAGCACGTTGTCGACGCGATGCGGGGCTTCGCCGCCCTGCTCGTGGCCTATTTCCACTGCCGTCAGGTCACGTGGGTCGGCATGGAGACGTTTCATCGCACCGCCGGCAAGGTGCTCGACCTCAACACGATCGTCGCGTACCTGACGCTGCCGGTCGCATGGGGCTCGGCAGGCGTGCCGATTTTCTTCGTCATCAGCGGCTACTGCATCCATCGCGGCGGCGCGCGGCGGCTGGCCGCGAATCCGTCATTCAGGCTCGATGCGGTGAACTTCTGGGCACGCCGTTTCGCCCGCATCTATCCGGTGCTGCTGGCGGCGCTCCTGCTCACGTTCGCGCTCGATTCGATCAGCTACCATCTGCCGCCCGTGAGTCACAAGCTGAAGGACATCGGCCTTCCGGTGTTCCTCGTGAATCTCTTCTCGCTGCAGGGCGTGGCGGGCCGAACCTATGGTTCGAACGGCGCGCTGTGGACGCTCTCGCTCGAAGTGCAGTTCTACGCCGTCTATCCGCTGCTGTTCGCGTTGCGCCGCCGGCTCGACATGCGCTGGGTCGTCGCGATCGTCGCGGCGCTCAATGTCGTGTCGGCGCTCGTGCTGGAGCGCCACGACATGCAGTTTTTCACGTCGTACTGGCTCTCGTGGACGCTCGGCGCCTGGATCGCCGAAGCGAAAGCGCATGCGGGCACCCGTGCGCGCCCGCGTTCGCGATGGCTTTATGCCGGCGCGGCCGCGTTCACCCTCGCCGGCTTCGTCGCGTTTCACTTCGGGCAATACGTTGCGTTCCAGCTGTGGGCCGCCGGTTTCGCGTGCTATCTGCTGAAGGCGCTCGATCGTCCCGATTCGAAGGCCCCGCGCTTTCCGCTGCTGTCGCATCTCGGCGACTTCAGTTTTTCGCTCTACGTCGTCCACCTGCCGCTTTTCGTGTTGCTGTCAGCGCTGGTGTTTCATTCTTCGCTACAGGTCGCGATCTGGCCTTCGTTCGCGTTCCTGCTGCTCGCCATTCCGTTCGCGTGGGTGTTTTACCGTCTGGTCGAACTGCCCGCGATGAAGTGGTCGGCAAGCCTCAAGCCCAAGGCAAAAGCGGCGCCCGCTCGAACCTGAGCAGGCGCCGCCTGGCTGTTGATTCCTGTCGTTTCCCGTTTGTGCCGGCCGCTGATGCGGCCGGTTTCATTTCGATTCCACCGGTAACGCCGCACTACGCGACGGCCGCTTTCTTCAGCTTCCCGCGCTTGCCCGCCTGCCCCGCCACGTTCTTCAGAATGCGCTCGACGCCAGCGACATAGTTCGCCGTACCGAAGCGCCGCACCGCCGTGCGATGACCGTTCGCGACAATCCGTTCGCGTAACGCAACGTCCGCCTGAAGGTTATCGAGCGTTTGGGCTAGCGCGCCCGCATCGCCCGGCTCGCACAGCAATCCGTCCACACCGTCTTCGACGATTTCGAGCACGCCGCCCGCGCGCGCGGCAACCACCGGACGCAGCGCGAGCATGCCTTCGACGATCACGCGTCCAAACGGCTCCGGCGTGATCGACGTATGCGCGACGACATCCACCGCGCACATGCAGGCCGCGACATCGTGCTGGAATCCGAGGAAATGAACGCGTTCGGCAAGACCGTTCGCTTCGACGAACGCACGCAGCCCGGCTTCGTATTCGTCATCTTCGCCAAAGAGCGCCGCACCGACGAACACCGCGTGCATGCGCGGGTTGTGCAGCATCGCTTCGAGCATCACGTGCTGGCCCTTCCAGTGCGCGAGGCGGCTGAACGAGCCGACGAGAAACGCGTCCTGCGGCAAGCCCAGCCGCGTGCGCAGGCTGCGTTGCGGCACACCGCGCAACGCATCGAACGGTGCAGCGGAAATGCCGTTGAACACGACGTCGATCCGCTTCCGGTCGAAGCCGGTCAGATCGGAAAACGCCCGCGCCGAAGCCTCCGAATTCGCGACCACATGCGCAAGCCCGAACTTCGCGCACCACTTGATGATCGCCAGCTGCTTGCGGCCAAAGTGCTCCGCGCTGACGATGTCGCGCAGATGCCAGACCACCGGCTTGCGCGCGAGCCTGCCGGCCAGCGCGCCGATCACCATCGCGCGCTGCGTGTTCGCGTAAATCACGTCGGCCTTACGCGCGCGTGCCGTCACGGCGCGTACGAGCGAGGCAAGCCCCGTTAGCGCCGGACCTTTCGGCAGCTTGCCGCCCTGCTTGCGCACGTGGCGCAGCGCACCGGCGTCCAGCACGTCGACCGCGACGCCGGCTTCGTCGAGCGCGGTGCGAAACGGACCATCGTCGAAGAGCGCGACCTGGATGCGCGCGCGCAGCGTCTTCACGACTTCGAGCAGCGACAGCTCGGCGCCGCCCAGCACGCCGCTCTGGTCGATCGCGAGCACGCCGATGCTGCCGGCCTTGAGCGCGCCGTCGGAAGGCGGCGTGGCATCGAACGCAGGCAGCGTTGCATTGCGCAGCGCCGGCACCTTCTCCTTGACGTGTTCGAAAAAGCGCTCGCGGAAGTAGCGCGCCGAAAACTGCTCCGCGTTCGCGCGGCAATCCGCGGGCGAAAAACGCCCACGATTGTCGTCGAACGCCTCGACGGCCGCGATGATCGAAGCGGTGCTCTGTTCGTCGAAGAACATGCCCGTGGGCCGCGCGTCATACAGGTCGCGCACCGTTTCGAGCGCGCCGCCCTTGCCGTACGCGATGACCGGCGTGCCGCACGCCTGCGCCTCGACCACCGAGATGCCGAAGTCTTCCTCGGCGGCGAACACGAACGCCTTCGCGCGACGCATCTGGTCGTGCAGCACCGCGAACGGCTGGTAACCCATGATCTCGACGTTCGGCGTCGCCTTCGCGCGGATCTTCTGCATGTCGGGGCCGTCGCCGATCACGACGAGACGCCGCCCGGGCATCTTCGCAAATGCCTCGACGATCAGATCGATTTTCTTGTACGGCACCATGCGCGAAGCGGTCAGATAGAAATCTTCCTTGTGCTCGTTGACGAGAAACGCGTCGACGTCGACAGGCGGAAAGATGACCTGCGCATCGCGCTGATAAACCTTCCTGATACGCCGCGCGATAAACGCCGAATTGGCGACGAACTCGTCCACGGAATTCGACGTGCGGATATCCCAGTTGCGGATGTAGTGAAGAATCAGCCGCGCGATGACGGAACGCGGGCCGTTGATCAGGTTCGACTGCTTCAGGTATTGATGTTGCAGATCCCACGCATAGCGGATCGGCGAATGCACGTAGCTGATATGGACCTGATCGGGGCCCGTCAGCACGCCCTTCGCGACAGCGTGGCTGCTGGAAATCACTACGTCGTAGGCGGACACGTCGAGCTGCTCGATCGCAAGCGGCATCAGCGGCAGCATCGCGCGGTACTTCGTGCGCGCGAGCGGCAGGTTCTGGATAAACGACGTGGTCACCGGCTTGTTGCGGATGAACGCGCGGTCGTCGAGAAAGTCGACGAGGCTGAACAGGTCCGCATCCGGAAAGCACGCGATGATCTGTTCGAGCACGCGTTCGGCGCCCGCGTAGGTGACGAGCCAGTCATGCACGATCGCCACGCGAACGGACTTGCCCGAAGGCGGCGGGCGGCGCGCCGGCAGTTCCGGGCGCGGTGCGGGCAACAGCGCATCGGGGATGCGCGTGGCGGGCGCGGCCGGTGCGTCAGGGTTCGCGCGCAGGACGGGTTCGTCAAGGACGTCGTGGTTCATGCGCTTTTCCTCGGGTTCAGTCGCAGCAACAGCGAGCGGGCAAGCCCGCGCACCGCGGGTGTCATCGTGAGAGACCAGCCGGTATTCGCGAGCACGACGAGCGCGCCCGCCGCGAGTGCTATCGCGAAGCTCGACAGGAAGTCGGCGAGATACAGGCTGCCCAGCAGAAAGACGAGATGCGGCAACATGTCGAGCCAGATGGGCCGGGCGCGGATCGCCGAGAGCCACAACAGCACCGCGTAATCGAAGAGCGAGCGCGCGGCCACGATCACCGCCGCGCCCGTGAGGCCGAAATGCGCGATGCCGAACCACAGGCCCGCTGCGAAGAGCGGCAGCTCGACGAGCGCGACCTTGGCGGCCGCTGCAGGGTTGACCTGCGACTGGATCAGCACGCGCGTGACGTTCGCCTGCCCGATGAGCCAGACGCTCAACACGAGAATGCGGCCTACAGGTGCCGCTTCGCGTGCGAGTTCAGCGCCCACCCACAGATGCAGAAACGGCTCGAGCCCGAAAATCGCGACGATCGCAACGGGTGTGAACACCGCGTTGAGAAATTCGAGTGCCTGTTGCGCGAGCACGTCCGCATGATCGCGCCGCACGGCGGACAGGCGGGGAAAGAGCGTGCGCACCACCGCCGTCGAAACGATGTTGAGCCGGTAGACGAGATTCTGCGGCACCGTGTAATACGTGACGAAGCGCGCGCCCATTGCCGTGCCGAGCATCATGCGGTCGAGCGAATCGGAGACCATGTTCGTCGTGCTCGTGACGAGCATCCAGCCGCCAAAGTTGAAGAGGCCCTTGGTGACCTTCAACTGCGGTGGCATGACGCGGCGAATGCCGAGCACCTTGAGCGCCGAGTGCCCCAGCAGCAGCCCGGCCAGAAGCCGTGCCACAACCGCCGCGGCCAGCACGCTTTGCAGGTTCGGTGCGACGAACCACGCGGCGGCGAGCGGCAGCAGCTGGAACAGGAACGTGCCGATCGTCTGGTTCGTGTTGTAGATGCCAAAGCGTTCGGCGCCGTTGATCGAACCGGCAAACACCCACGAGACGTTCGCAATCGGAATCGCGATGGCGAGCCACGGCAGCGCCATATACACCTCGTGCTGCAACGCCGGCGATACGCGCGTGAAATACGCGGTGTAGATGAACGCGCCGAAATAGATCACGAGGCCGCCGACGATGCCGGTGCCGAGGTTGAGCCAGAACGCGCTCCAGAACACCCGCGCGCATTCTTCGTCGTCGTTCGAGGCGCGCGCCTTCGAGATGTGGTTCTGCGCGGCCATGCTCATGCCGAGATCGAGAATCCCGAAGTAGCCGATCAGCGTCCACACGAGGCTGATCACGCCGTACCGTTCCACGCCCAGCGCCTTGATGTAGGCCGGCACCGTCACGAGCGATACGAAAGTTGGCAGCACCAGCCCGAAAAAGTTGATCGCTACGTTCTTGAGGATGCCTTTTTCCATCAGATGCCTTAGAGTCAGTAATGCGTCCGCCGCCTGCGCGCCGGGAGATGCTTCGAGTAAAGCACGTAAAAAATGACACCTGGCGGTGTTGCGCGCCAGGAAAATAATCCGCTCGGGTGCGAAGAAAATGCCTTGAAAAAGGCTTTAAAACACTTTTGTGTCAGGTGGGCTTCCAGCGATACATCAGCACCTTGCCGCGCGCGTCTTCCTCGACGAATATCAGGTATTCGCCATCGCCGCGCCTGAATGCGCTGATGCCGTTCGGCACGTCGACCCAGCCCGATGCGCGGCCCACTTCCGGACCCGGCCGGAAGACGCCCACTTCGCGGCCGGATGCCTTGTCGTACACGTGAACGGTCGCGAAGGGTTCGACGGCGAAGATGTACTGGCCTTCGACCGCGAAGCCCATGATCGTCGAGACCGGCCGCGCCTTCGTTTCCCATGGCAGCGTGATCGCGTAGCGCTGCACCGGCTTGCCCGACGACCACTTGTCGTAACGCACCAGCACGCGGCCCGCTTCCTTCCAGAACGCCCGGTCCACGCCGAGATCGGCCGTATAGCCCGACGCGTACATCGTGTCGGTGTCCGCGTCATACACGGCGCGGCGCAGTTCCGTAAACGGCGCGGGCACCGGATACGTCGTCATGTCGGACCACGCGTAGATCGGGTTACCCTTCGCATCCAGCCCGCCGAAATGCAGGCGGAAAATGCCCTTCTTGTCACGCGCGCGCCAGATGTCGCCGGCGGAATCGACCCACCAGCCCCACCCGCCCGGCAGTTTCGCGCCGGTGTTGTTCGGCGAGAATTCGTTCGCATCGAAACGGCCGTTGCCGTTCGTGTCGCGCCAGAGCCAGTCGCCGCCCGGCGGCGCATTCGGGATGTGTTCGACGGCCTTCGCGCTGCCGGCGATGAATCCCGAGGGAATCGCCGTTTCGCCATCGTGCGCCGCGTCGAAGCGATAGATCTTGATGTGATCCGCGTACATGTCCGTGAGAAACAGGAACGTACGCCCCTTCAACCTGCGCGCGATCGGCAGACCCGGCCACTCGGCCACCGTAAACACCGGGTCTTCCGGATACTTGAAGCGGTTCGACAGAAAGCCCACGTATTTCCAGTCCTGTCCCGCCGGCTTCGACAGATCGAGTTCAAACCGCTTGTTGCCGGTGTAGACGCTGTCGGGCCGCGACGGATCCATCCACGCGCCATCGACGAACAGCAGCCCCTGCAACTGCCACAACTGGCGCCCATCCGGGGCGTAGCTCTCGAGCGTCGCACCCAGATTCGCGCCGATCACCTTGCGTATCGGGCCAACACCATTGCACGACACATACACGTTGCCGCGCGCATCGACGCCCACGCCCGTCAGCCCATTGAAGCGCTGCGGCCCCGGCCTGCCGGAGACGCCGGAGAAAATGCCACCGCGTTCTCCGAGCGTGCCGCTCATCGCATAGCGGCCATTCGTCCGGCTGAAAAACAGCACCTGCTGACGCGGGCCGTTGTCGGCCACCAGCACGCGGCCCTGGCCGTCGACCGCGACGTCCGCGACCACCGTGTCGTCCGGCAGCGGCAACGTGTCGTTCAGACGCTGCCCGTCGGCCGTGTAATGCAACACGCGCCGCGTACGGTCGCCGCGCGGGCCGCTCAATACCCAGAGCGTGCCGTCCGGCGCGAGAGCAATACGGCCCGGTTCCGGCACGCTCCAGGTCGTTTTCTGCAGCATCGACTCGGCGTCGTAGACCTCGATGCGGTCACGCGCGGTGTTCGCCACGTAGAGCGTCGTGTCGTTCGCGGCGAGCCCGTCGATCTCCGCCTTCTGGTCGGACGGCACTTCGTTCACCATCAGAAAGCTGGCCGCGAGCCGTGCACGCGGATCGAGCGCGAGCGATACGTTCGCGCCGCTGTGAAACGGCGCGCTGCGCTTCGGATCGGCGATCTCGCGACGCGACACGCCGTACCACTGCTTGCCCTTCTCCGGCCACACGCCGGGCGAAACCAGATGGCCGCGTTCGTTGCCGACCGAAACCGCCAGAAACTCGTACTTGTGGTTGATCGCGACGGCCGTGCCGCCCAGGTTGCCCCAGCCGTGCGTGTCGCTCGCGACACCGAGCACCTTGCCGTTCTGATAGATGCTCGCCTCGGCGCCGCTCTCGTCCCAGATCGTGTTCGTGTACACCTTGCCATCGGGCGAAACGGCGATCGCGGCGATGTCGATCTGCATCCACGTGCCGTTGCCGAAACCGAACGTGTTGCCGATCCACGACGTCTTCACGTTCAGCACGTTTTCGGCATGCAGCGGGCACGATGCCAGCGACGCCCAGAAGAGCAGCGCGCACAGGCGCTTTGCCACGGAACCAGCGAACTGCGAGGCAGACAGTGAACGCGGCAATACAGATCCTCCGGTCAGGGGCCGTTCACGGCGCGGGTCGCGCGCGATCGAAGCAGGCTGTTTCCACCAGATCACCTTACGCGGGAAATCCGCGCCGATGAAAATCGAAAATAATTCAAAAATATTCAGGGAATATTCACCGATATCCGTTCTGCCTGACGTTCTGTTTGATTTATGCCCGCGAATCGGGTCATGTAACCGATATGCAAGGCAAGCCGTCATAAAGCGGCCGTTTTTGCCGCAAGGCTGCGCGCCTTCATGCACGCGCCGGGTTGCATTCAGTGAATGGATCCGCATGAGAGCCTCATTTCCGACCGGGTTGATTACATTCTGATTCTTTTGTTTCGGCTTATCAGTTCCGCATTCGTTTTTTCATCAGTTTATTTTCCCTAGAATGAATGGCACCTGCCGTTGCGCACAGCACGTATGCGTGCGCGCGCTTACAACACGCCCTTTCCGGATGGCTCATGACAGCAAGCGTACAGCCTGCCTCGCCCTCTCATTCCCGTCGCATCGTCCAGCTCGACGGACTGCGCGCCCTCGCGGTTCTTGCCGTGTTTGCCCAGCATGCGCTCAAGGCGCCGTTGTGGATGGGCGTCGACCTGTTTTTCGTGCTGAGCGGTTTTCTGATCACCGGCATCCTGCTGGAACGCAAGGCGCGCCAGCAGTCGTATTTCAGCTATTTTTACGCACGCCGCGCGCGCCGCATCCTGCCGCCTTATCTGCTGCTGATGCTCGTTTCGTCGCTCGTGTTCGGGCTTGGCTGGGCGCGGCACTGGCAGTGGTATGCGTTCTTCGCGACGAACATCGGCGACGCGCTCGGACAAAGCGGCCACGACAGCCTGAACGTGCTGTGGTCGCTCGCGGTCGAGGAGCAGTTTTACATCGTGTGGCCGTTCGCGGTCCTGCTGCTGTCGCAGCGCGCGCTGGCGATCCTCGCCGCCGCGCTGATCGTGCTCGTGCCGCTGTTGCGCGCGGTCGCGACGCCATGGTTCGACACGTTCTGGCCGATCTACTACCTCACGCCGTTCCGCATGGATCTGCTGTCGGCGGGCGCGCTGCTCGCGGTGGCGGTACGGCGCGATCGCAACGCGCTCGAACGCTTCCGGGTGCCCGCCGTGTTCGCGCTGTTCGCGGCACTGGCCGTGCTCGCCGCGCTGCATCTGCATTTCCCCCGCTTTCGCGCGGAAAACACGCCGCTTTCGAATGCGTGCCTCTACAGCATCTCGCTCGTACTGTGTACATCGGCGCTCGTGATCGCGTTGCAGTCGAAGGGCATCGTCAGGCAGGTTCTGTCGCATCCGGTACTCGTCTATGTCGGCACGGTCAGCTACACGATTTACCTGATTCATCTGACCGTGCTTTACATGCTGTGGCCGCTTGCGCTGAATCGTTACGTCACCGCCGCGCTTGCGCTCGCCATCACGCTCGCCTACGCCACGCTCACGTGGTTCGCGTTCGAGCGGCGTCTGATTGCCGGGGCGGGCGCGGGTCGGGCGAGCGTGCAAGCGGTGCCGGCGCAGGGCGGGTCCGCCGGATCGCGCACGTGAGCGCGCGCCGCTTTCAACTTCGACATCGATTCTCCATGCGTGTCGCCGCCGCGTCATTTTTCGCCACTGCCCGCGCGCTGATCGTCGCGGCGCTCGCGATGTGGGCCTGTGTGCGGCCCGCCGGCGCCGCGCAGCAGGACGTGCTGATCGAGGCGTACGGCGACTCGACCACGCTCGGCATCTCATGCAGCGACGGTCATTGCAGCGCCCGGGTGCAGAACGCCGTCACGTATCTGCAGGACGCGTTGCAGGCCGCGCACGGCTGGCGCGTCTCGGTCGTGAACCATGGCGTGGGCGGCACGACGGCATCGCAGTTGCGCGACGGCACGGAGCGCGGACGCGGCACGCCGTGGAAGACACGGCTCGCGGCCTCGCGCGCGCAGATCGTGACGATCAACTACGGGATCAACGAAGTCATGCAGGGCCAGACGCCCGAGCAGTTTCATGCGGCGGAAAGCGATCTCGTCGCGACCGCGCGCGCGCTCGGCAAGCAGGTCGTGCTGGAAACGTCGAACCCGATGCCCGACGGACGCCTGAACGCGAAACTCGCGGCGATGGCCTCGATGACGCGCCGTGTCGCCGCCGAGCAGCACGTGCTGCTCGTCGACCAGTTTGCGTACATCAGCGCGCTGCCCGACTGGAAATCGATGATGTCCGATGGCGCGCACCCGAAGCCCGATCTTTACCGGCTCAAGGCAGAACAGGATTTCAACGTGATCGACCCGCTGGTGCGACAGATGCTCGACAGCGGTAACGCCGTTCACGCCTCCCATCAATGAATCTCACTACCCTGAAGGATCATCCATGAGCACTCCACGCAAGGCGATCATCACGGGCGTGTCCGGACAGGACGGCGCCTATCTGACGAAACTGCTGCTCAACAAGGGCTATCACGTCACCGGCACCTATCGCCGCACGAGTTCCGTCAACTTCTGGCGCATGGAAGAACTTGGCGTGCTCGACCATCCGTCCCTGTCGCTCGTCGAGCACGACCTGACGGACCTTGGTTCGACGATGCGCCTGCTCATCGCCACGCAGGCCGACGAGGTGTACAACCTCGCCGCGCAAAGCTTCGTGGGCGTGTCGTTTGACCAGCCCGTCACGACCGCCGAAGTGACGGGCGTCGGTGCGCTGAACCTGCTCGAAGGCATCCGCATCGTGAACCCGAAGATGCGTTTTTATCAGGCGTCGACATCGGAAATGTTCGGCAAGGTGCAGGCCGTCCCGCAACGCGAGGACACGCCGTTCTATCCGCGCAGCCCGTACGGCGTCGCGAAACTGTTCGCGCACTGGTCGACGATCAACTATCGCGAATCGTATGGGCTCTTTGCGAGCAGCGGCATTCTGTTCAATCACGAATCGCCGCTACGTGGCCGCGAATTCGTCACGCGCAAGATCACGGATACGGTTGCGAAAATCAAGCTCGGCAAGCAGGACGCGCTCGAACTCGGCAACATGGACGCGAAGCGCGACTGGGGTTTCGCGCTGGAATACGTCGAAGGCATGTGGCGCATGCTGCAGGCCGACGAGCCGGATACGTTCGTGCTGGCCACGAACCGTACCGAAACCGTGCGCGACTTCGTGCGCATGGCGTTCGCGGCGGCGGGCTACCAGCTCGAGTGGTCTGGCAAGGCCGAGCGGGAAACCGGCATCGACGTCGCGACCGGCAAGACGCTCGTGCGCGTGAATCCGAAGTTCTACCGTCCTGCCGAAGTCGACCTGCTGATCGGTTGCGCGGACAAGGCCCATGAAAAACTGGGCTGGAAACCGGAAACCACGCTCGAACAGCTGTGCAAGATGATGGTCGCTGCCGATCTCGCGCGGAATGAACATCGTCAGACGTTCTAAGGCTGGTTCGTGTTGCGGATGCCCCTGCGTTGCATTTGCGGTGCAACGGCGTACAATGTCTGCGTCGCAATTGCAATGCACGGAGTTAGTCGATGAAAACCGCCACCATCCCTTCCCTGCGGGTTGATCCCAAGCTGCGCGAAGCGGCCGAAAGCGTGTTGCTCGAGGGGGAAAGCCTGTCGTCGTTTGCGGAAGAATCACTGCGTGCCAATGTCGCTCGCCGTCAGATGCAAAAGGAATTCATTGCACGTGGGCTGGCTGCAAGGGACGAGGCGCGCCGAACGGGCGAGTACTTCGACGCAGACGAAGTGTATGCCGAGCTCGAGGACATGCTGACTGCCGCGAAAGGGCACGAGGGCAACCGTTGAGTTATCGCGTACGCTATACCAGTGCCGCGCGCGCTGATTTGCGGCGGCTGTACGGTTTCATGCTCGAACATGATGTAGCCGCGGCCGGGCGGGCCATTGAAGTCATCCGCAAGAGCACTGAAGTCCTCAGAGCGTTTCCCTTCTCCTGTCGCAAAGCCGATCCTGCCAATCCCTTCCTGCGGGAGCTGATCGTAAGCTTTGGCGGCTCTGGATATGTTGCCTTGTTCGAGATCGAGGATGACACCACGGTGACGATTCTCGCCATCCGCCATCAACGCGAAGACGACTACCACTAGTCCCCGCCCTTTGACGAGGGCTTGCCCACGCGACTGAATGCCACCGAAACCGCCAGCCGTTCCGTTAAAGCGTTGCCAGTTACAGTGCTTGCTCCACGCCTCAGTTCATGAATTGAGGCGTTTTTACTTTAGGTAAGCCACCCGTTGCCCCGATGGCTGCACGCCTCAGCCGGGCGACATGTCTCCGAGCGCCCGGGCGGCACCCAGCAACCCGCCCAGCACCTTGTCGGCCACCTGCTGCGAAAAGCCTTGCGGCAGCTCTGCATGGACCTGCGCCACCACCTCGGGCGTCCGCGTGACCAGCTCCTCGAGCAGCGGCTCGGCGTTTTCTCCATAGCCGACTTTTCTGGCCGTGCTGTTGAAGTGCCGGCGCTGGATGTCATGCGTCTGGTAGTGCCGGTTCTTGCCCAGCAGCGCCATCGCCAGTTTAAGGTCCTGCGCAGCCCACTGGTTCGGCCCTTCGCCGATGACCGGATACGCGGACATCACGTCATACATCGGCGTGAGCCGGAACCGTCCGGCTGTCCCGGCCCGTAGCTGGATGCTGAAGTTCTTGGCATGGCCGTCCGGCGCGCGCAGCATCCAGAACAGGATCTGCGAAGCCATGAGCGCGCGCAGGTCCCGCCCGGCATCCAGCGACTGCTGCACGAGCGTGAATAGTTGCCTGAGGCCCGGCCCGCCTTCATTCTCGTACTTGACGAGTGGCGATGTTCCAGTGGCCTGGCAGAAGTCTTCCTGCACGAGCCGGAACAGCCGGGTGCCGTCGGACGACACGCGGCGGTCGAACCGCTCGACGACGAGTACCCGCTGTTTGCCGAACGTGGCGATGTCAGCCTGCGCCGTGGACAGCCCGTACGCCTTGAAGAGGCGAAGGCAGAGCCACTCGTTGTCCACCGAGGTGCTGAAGTCTGCCCGCCGGCCGCCGACGAGGCCAAGCGGCAGCTTGAAGATGTGCGTGGTGGGCGTCGCGCCGCGCGGCTTCATCCACCTGCCATCCCACCACAGGAAAGCATCCTTCTCCTGGGCGCCGGCCAGCGAAATCCGGAAGTCGTCGTCAGGGTCTCTCGCGCCGGTGAAGCGGTCCGGGGTCACGACTTCCAGCAGGTGGCGTTCGATGGCTTCGTCGTCCATGACAATGCCGTCGATGTGGTCGAGACCGGAAGGCGTCTCGCCTTCTGGCAGGAGTTGCAGTGCGCCGACGCAATCGCGCCCGATCGCGGCCAGCAGGTCGAAGGCTTCGGTGGACCCGGTCTTGAAGCGGGCGGCAACGCGCTTGCGGATGATGTCGCTGTCAGGCAGCAGACCTTCGAAGTAGTGGGCGACGTTGGCGCCTTTCAACGGTTCGTTGTTCAGGTTGAAGGGCAGCGACAGGGATATGGGCCGTCCACGCGGAGAGGCAAGCCAGCCCGCATCGTATTGCAGCTCCATGTCGCCGCGAGCCGTGATGGTCCAGCGGCCTACGTATTCGCCGTTGGCCCAGAGCGCCAGGGTTTGACTGTGTGAGCGCCGCCCCATCTCACCACTCCGTCTTGCTGGCCGGTTCCTGGCTCTCGCGCTCACCCAGCCGCAGTTCCAGTCCGACGGCCATGCACCAGCCCAGCAACTGCCTGAAGCTCAGTTCGTCAGGGTGCTGCTCCAGGTAGGAGACGCGGTTCTGGCTCAAGCCCAACCGGACCGCCACCTCCGCCTGCGTGAGCTTGCGGTGCTTGCGGGCAGCCTTCAGCAATTGACCGAGCTGCAAGGCAGTCACGAGCAGTTGGGACTGCGAGGTGAGAGACATAGGATATATCCGAAATTCAGCTATTTTCATTTTAGCTGAAATTAAGATATTTTTCCAATATCCGAAATACGGATATTCTATGAATATCCGGGAAACGGATAAATATCCGGCGGCCGTGGGGTATCAGGGTAACCGGCAGGCGCTTACGGATGGAACGAACCGGGGCGCCGCATCACGACGGGCAGTGGCTCAGGGTAAGGCCCGTCGCAACTGAACGCCACCGGTTTCCGCGGCATGTTCCCGACGCGTATTGAAGGAAGCGTCCTAATGGACGACGCCCGCCGCGATCGCCTCGTCGTACACCGAAGCCACGCGCTTCGCGATCACCGCATTGTCGAAGTTCTCACGCGCGTACGCACGGCATGCGTCGGCGTCCGGCAGCTTGAGCGAGCCGTCGAGCGCCGCCGCCAGCCCCTGCGCGATCGCCGCAGCGCCGGTGGCCGGCAGCACCAGGTCCTGCGACAGCCCCGCCACCGCTTCCGGCAATCCGCCCACTGGCGTGACGAGCACCGGCGTGCCCGATGCGAGCGACTCCACCGTGATCAGCCCGAATCCTTCGAGCGCGACGGTCGGCACCACGCTGATCGTCGCGGCGCGATACAGCGAGGCAAGATGCTGGTCGGGAACGAAGCCCAGCAGCTTGACGTTGTCCGCGAGACCGGCTTCGTCGATACGCGCCTGCAGCTCCGTTTCGAGCCGGCCCTTGCCCGCGATCAGCAGCAGCACGTCCGGCTGCTGGCGTTTGAGAAGTTTCACTGCGTCGACGAGATCTTCCAGTCCCATGCGCCGCACGAGCCGCCGCACCGCCAGCACGATCGGGCGTCCGAGCGGCAACTGGAGTTTGAGCCGCGCTTCCGTGGGCGTCACCGGCAGGTTGAACTGCTCGACGTTCACGCAGCCCGGCACGACGCGAATGCGCTCCGGCGAGATGCCATAGCGCGACGTCAGGATCTTGCCGAACGCATCCGAGAGCACGATCAGGCGCGACGAACGCGCATACACGGCCTGCTCCAGATAGTGCTTCGCGCGCTGGCCGAGCGAATCGGCGCCTTCGACGTGACTTTCGTCGGCCCACGGTCCCTGAAAATGCGAGACCTGCGGAATGCCGCGCGTGACGTCGAGACCCGGAAACGTGTACAGCGCGAAGTGCGACGAGACCACGTCGGGACGCTCGATCTCGATCGCGGCGCGCAACGCGCGGCGCGCGGCCATCAGACGTCGCGGCAGCGACTGCGCAGCCGGGCCGAAGCCGCGAATCGCGCCATCGGTGTCTTCGGCGACGCGCGACGAGCCCGCGACGACGCCCCGTACCGCGACGCCCGCGCCCGGCAGCGCGCCGACGAGCGAGTAATACATGCGGTCGAGGCCACCGGCGCGCTCGGGGAACCAGTGCATGCCGATTTGCAGCGATTTGATTGAACGGGTTGTCATGGCTGTTCCCTGGTTATTTTTGAACGTGGCTGCAACGACGGGCAGCAGTACGCGTGGCGATCACCGGTACGTGATTCATTCGACCGTCTCCCGGTGCGCGAGCACGGGCGTGCGCACGACTTCGCCTGCGGTGCCGCGCGCGTCGCGCGGATCGTCGCGATGGCCGGCGATCTGCTGGTACAGGTCGATGTACTGGCGCGCCATGCGCGCCCAGCCGAAGCCGGTCGCGAGTTCGCTGGCGGCACGGCCCATCGCGCGCCGTACCGGGTCCGACGCGGCGAGGCGCGCAATCGCACCGGCGAGCGCGTGTGGATCGTCGGGATCCTCGAGCACGATGCCGCACTCGGGCGTGATGATTTCCGCGCCCCCCGCCGTGCGCGCCGTGACGACGGGCAGACCCGCGGCCATCGCCTCGAGCAGCGACAGGCTCATCGCCTCATAGCGCGACGGAAACACGAAGGCGTCGACCGAATGCATCAGCACCGGCATCTCCTTCACGAGCCCGAGAAAATGCACGCGGTGCTCGATGCCGAGCGCGCGCGCCTCGTCCGGATACGGGCTGCCCGGCAGGTAACCCGCGACCGCGATCTGCACGTGCTCGGGCAATTCCTTCAACGCCTTGAGCACCGTGCCGAGATTCTTGCGTGGCGTGCGCAGGTCGCCGACAAAGAGCAGCAGGAACGCGTCGGCCGGCAGGTTGAATTTCGCGCGATCGCCCGTGGCGGCCGCGAAACCCTGCGTATCGACGCCGTTATAGATCACGTCGACGCGGTTGCGCGGCGTGAGCCCGAGCGCGCGGATTTCGTCGGCGACCTTCTGCGAGACGGCCGTGATCACGCGCGAGCGCCGGTAGGCCCAGCGTTCGAGCCGCGCGTTGATGCCCGTGTAGAGGAACTGGTACGCGGACCACACGCCCTTCGCTAGCCCGAACGGGTAGTACCTGCTGCCGAACCAGCCGCTGTGTACGAAGTGCGCGGTGTTCACGTCGGCCGCGATCCACGAGATAAAACCGTTCACGTGCAGCACGTCGTATTCACGACGATGCCGGCGCAGCCACCACGCGCTCTTGAGCGCGAACACCTGCTGGCGGAGCAGGTTCGACGGCCACCCCTTGCCGATCCGTATCGGAATCCAGCGCACGTCCGGGTACGCCAGCAATTCCGGCGCGACGTGCGAGGCAATGAGGGTCACCGCGATATTTTCATCGAGGGCCGCGCGCGCGATTTCATGGTTGACGCGCCCCTGACCGTCGTTGTGACGCACGACGTGCGTGACGATGGCGACTCTCACTCAGTACACTCCATGAAGAATGAGATTCCGCCGGCGGTTCAGCTTTTGCCAGTGCGCCGCGGACAGAATCGAGAAGAAGCTCATGAACAGGAGCAGACCGCCCGTGCCCACGAGCGAATTGGTGAAGACCAGCATCGAGAAACACGCAAGGCCAAGGCTCAGGCACGCGCCCGCGAACTTGTCGTCGCGAAGCGCGAACGAAGCCAGCACGGCGCGCACCAGCAGCCACAGAACGCCCGACATGTAGAGCAGCGTGCCGGGCCAGCCGAGCACGAACGGAATGTTCATCACGCCGCTGTCGAAGTTGCCGTATTTGCCGAGTTCGCCGCCGCTGTCGCTCGACAGCTTGGTCGACGTGCCGGTGGCGCCGAGCCCTTCGCCCTGCACGTCGGTGAACGCGGTTTTCGCGAACGTCGCGTAGAACTCGTTACGCGCCGCATAGCTCGTGTCGTCGTTGAGGTTGACGAGGGTTTGCAGGCGCGTCTGCATGCGCTCCGCGACCGGGCCCACGGCCAGCAGCGGCACGCACAGGCCCGCGAGCAGCACGGCGCTCGCGACGATCCGCACGCGTACGCGGTTGTTCGACTTGACGAGCTGGATCATCAGCGCGACGACCCAGCCGCCCCACGTCGAGCGCACGAGGCTCAGGGCAAACGCGATAAAGCCGAGCGCGCCCGCGATCCAGCGCACCCGGTGCTGCGCCGCCATCACGAACACCATCGCGCCCATCATCGCGAGTGCGAACGGGCCGGACGAATTCATCGTGCTGAACACGCGCACGCCGAGCGGCACGGGGTCGCCCTGCGAGTTCATCTGCGAACCGAGCATCCACATGGCGTCCCACGGCGGCATGATGAAGAACTGCACGAGACCGTACGCGCCCATCGCGAGCATGCCCCAGATGAACGTGTTGACGATCACCTCGCGGTATTCGGGGTACTGGCGCGTGTTCGCCATGATGTGAAAGCCGATCAGCACCGGATAGATCCAGTTCGCGAGGTCGTACAGCGCGGCGAGCGGCCCGCTCGACACGACGCCGACCAGAAACGCATACGCCAGACCCGCGAGAATCAGCAGCACCGGCAGGCCGCGCCGCTGCGCGAGCAGCGGGTAATAGCGCAGCAGCGACAGGCCACTGATCATCGTGACAGCGAGCGGCGCGACCTGGATCAGGCTCGTCGGCGTGAACGAGCCCTTCGACCAGTCCGCGAGACGGCGCACCTCGGGGCTCAGGAACCACAGCCACCACATGAAGCCGACATAGCGCGCGGGGCTTTTGAAGTACAGCCAGAACCCCGTGAGAATCGCGAGCACGGGAAACGCAAGCCTCAGCACGTTGCCCTGGTGCGCGCCGATCAGCACGGCCGTGACCAGCCACAGCAGCGCCTGCGGCAGCCACGCCTTGCGATCGCCGCTGAAAAAGCGCGACGGACGCTCGTCGATTTCGGCGCGTGCGACGGCCATCGTCATTGCCCCCTGCCGGCCTGATGCCGTGAACGCGGTTGCGTGGCCTGCGCGGGCTGTGCGGCTTGCGCGCCACCGCCGCCCGCGCGGCGCCGCGCTTCGTCGACGGAGCGGCCACGCGGCGCCGCGCGCCGGCTCATCAGATCACGCGTGATGCGCACGTGCTGCTGCGCGAACTGCACGGTGGTGAGTTCGCGCGTGGTCACCTGATGCGCGGCGGCCTGTGCCTGACGCAACGCGTCGCCGGGCGTGGCGACGAGCCGGTCGACCGCCTGACGCAGCGCCTCTGGATCGAACGGCGGCACGTACGCGGCCTGCGCGTCGGTGAAGTAGTCCTTCAACGCGCCGACATCGGTGACGATCATCGGCTTGCCGAGCGCCGCGGCTTCGAGCATCACCGTGATGCCCGACGCGTGTGCGTTCGGCCGCAGCGGCACGACGACCACATCGGCCCAGTCGTACAGCTCGCGTTGCTTCTTCAGGCCGGCCGCGGGCGCGATCTCGACGTTCGGGGCGCGCAGCGACGACGGAATGCGCCGGCGCGTCGCCAGCCTGACGGTGTAGCGCGCATCGTTGCCATAGGCGCTGATGAGGCTTTCCCAGTCGCGATCGCGATCGTTGCCGATCGCGGCGATGCGCACCGGTGTGTGCGGCTGCCAGGCAACCGGTTCCTGCACCGGAAAATCGCGCGTGTTCAGGCCATAGTAGACATGCACGGCGTCACGGTCGAAGTAACGGCGGCACAGCGCGGCGTTTTCCGAGGCGAGCGTCGTCAGCACGTCGGCGCGCGCGATCAGCTTGCGATACGCCCAGCGGCGCAGCGCGCCGTAGTGCGGCCATTTGTCGAGCAGCCACACGCTTTGCGCGAGCAGCAGCGGCTGGCGTTTTTGCCGCCGATTGAGCAGCAGCAACAGCGCCACGCCAAGATGTTCGTGTTCCGTGTGCGTCCACACCACGTCGGAGCGCATGATTTCGTCGCGATTGCGCAGCGTGTGAATGAAGTCGAAACCAAGCACGGCCTTCAGCCCGCGGCGCAGGAGCCGCATCGGCAGACGCTCGCGGGCGTCCTGCGAATAGCTCAGCGCGAATTCATCCGATTCGGCATGGTGATAGCCGTACAGGCAGCCGATGTCCTCGCCCTTGCGATAGAAACGCGGATCGGCGCCGTAAAACAGATGGACGTGGACGTGGGTCACACTCATGCAGGAACTCCCGGCTTGTTATGAAGGACTTCGGCTTGGGTGGCGCTCAGGAGGCCGTACGCCGCGCCTCATGCGCGCCGGTACGCACGGCGCGCCAGCGCGACAGCGTCGCGCGGCCGCGCTTCGAGGCCAGCGCGAGCACCGCATGCGCCATGCCCGGGTACACGCGCGTGCCGACGAGCGTGTACCACCACCACGCGGCTTCGCGTCGCAGCGGCGGCAGATGGTCACGCAGGATCAGGTGCAGGTTGTACGCGGCGTTGCGCACGGCCTGCATCGTCTGCGCGTCGCGGCGGTCGTCGTCGAAGCGTTCGGCGGGAAAGTGATCGACGGCGACCTGCGGGTCGTACACGAGCTTCCAGCCCGCGTGCTTCACGCTCATGCTGAACGCCATGTCGTTGTGGACCTGGGCACCCGTGCCGCGCAGGCGCGGATCGAAGCGGATCGTGCGGATCGCCTCGCGCCGGTAGCTCATGTTCGCGCCCTTCAGCAGGTCGACTTCGCGCGCGCCGCCCACGCCGAGATGGTGGTTGCCGATGATCCTGCCCGACGCGCGCAGCTTGCCCACGAGCGGCCGCGCGCCGTCGAGAATGCCGCCCTTCTGGTGTACCCAGTCGCGTCCGCCGAGCGCGCCCAGCAGCAGGTCGTTCGAGAACGCATCGGTGATGCGGCGTGCCCAGTCAGGGTGCGGCGCGGCATCGTCGTCGGTGATCGCGATCACGTCGCCCGTCGCCGCGTCGAGCCCGCGATTGAGCGCCGCGACCTGTCCTGGCGCTTCGACGATCGCGACGCGCAGCGGCAACATGCCCTTCACCGCGGGGTCGTGCAGGTACGCGAGCGTCCCGGCGTCATCGGGGCGCGCGACGACGATCACCTCGTCCGGCGCGCGCTGCTGGCGCTGGAGCGCCGAGAGACAGCGCGCGAGATCGGCGGGACGGCGAAACGTCGGAACCAGTACGGAAAGTTTCATGGTGGGTCCTTGCACGCGCTCAGGCGCTCAGATATTCCTGCATCGCCGCATAACCGCGCGAATAGTTGCCGCGCGCGCGCGCCGGCATCGCGTTGAAAATCACGCCCTGCACGGTCACGCCCGCGTTGTTCAGGCGCTTGAGCGAATCGTTGATCTCGCCCTCGCTGTGCATGCCCGAACGCAGCACGAGGAACGTGGCGCCCGCATGCACCGCGACAATCGACGCGTCGGTCACGGCGAGCACCGGCGGCGTGTCGATCAGGATCACGTCATAGCGCGTCGCAAGCGCGTCGAGATACGTCTGCAGACGCGGCGACATCAGCAGCTCCGACGGATTCGGCGGACGATGACCACACGAGATGAAGCTCAGGTTGTCGGTTTCCGTGTGACGGATCGCTTCCTCGAGCGAGATCTGGCCGCTCAGCAGTTCCGACAGGCCGTTCTCCTGCGTGCCGCCGAGGCAGCGTTCCAGCGCGCCGCGCCGCATGTCGCCGTCGATCATCAGCACGCGCTTGCCGGAGTGCGCGAGCAGCGTCGCGAGGTTGACCGTCAGGAAGCTCTTGCCGACGCCCGGCATCGGGCCCGTCAGCACGACGATGCGGTTGCGCGCGTCCATCATCGTGAACTGCATCGAGGTGCGCAGGCTGCGCATGCTCTCGACCGTCGCATCCTTCGGGCAGGCCGCGGCCAGCACCTTGCGCAGACGGTTGCCGCCCCGCTCGAAGCTGTTTTCCAGCACCGCCTGCTCCGCGCTCATCGGCACGAGGCCGTACACCGGCAGGTGGAACATGCGCTCGACATGCTCCGGATCGTCAATGCCCTTGAAGAGATTGCGGCGCAGGAACACGAAACCGGTGCCCACGATCAGGCCGAGGATCACCGCCGCCGAGAGGATCAGCGTCTTCTTCGGCTTGACCGGCACGCCCGGACGCAGCGCGGCGTCGACGATGTGTACGTTGCCGCCCGTGCCGGCCTTCTGCACCTCCAGTTCCTGCACGCGGTTCAGCAGCAGCACGTAGATGTCCTCGGCAACCTTGGCGTCGCGTTGCAGCTGCACGGCCTTCACTTCGGTGGCCGGCAGGTTGCGGAAGCGGTCCGCGTATTTCTCGCGCTGCGCCTGCAGTTCGGCGAGCTGCTGGCGCGCGGCGATCAACATCGGATGTTCGTTGCCAAAGCGCTGTTCGAGCGAAGCCACCTGGATGCGCAGCGCGGAAATCTGCGACTCGTACTGCACGCTGCCTTCGAGGTAGACCTTCGCCTCGTCGCTTGCGTTGATCGAGCCGGACTTGCTTTGATAGGCGGTCAGCGCGGCTTCGGCGCGTTCGAGATCGCCCTTCAGGCGCGGCTCCTCGCTCTTCAGGAAGGCGAGCATCTTGCTGGCGTCGGCCTGCTTGTTCTCGATGTGCTGACGCAGATACGACTGCGCGAGCGCGTTGGCGATTTCAGCGGCACGCTCGGGATTCTGGTTTTCCAGCGAAATCTGGATGACGCCCGTGCCCTTGCCCTGCTCCGACACCTGGATCGACGACTGGAACGCCGCGATCGCATCGAGGTCGTTCGCGCGCATCACGTTGAACTGCGTGCCTGGACGCGCGACGAGCCGGTTGACGAGAATCGACACGCCGTTGCCCTGCGCCGGCTGGCCAGCCGAGCCGCGCAGCAGCAGCGAGCCGTTGGGCGCCTGCAGTTCGAACTGGTCGTTTGCGAGCGCGGTCATGATCATCTTCTGGCCTTCGAGCGCGGGCGGCACCTCGACGTAATCGACGTCGGCGATTTCACCACCCCACGCGTAGCCGCTGAAGCGGTCGAGACCCGGCCACGGCCGCGCCGGTTCGCCCGGCGTCGCGAGCCGCGCGGCGATGTTGCCGAGCACCGGCATCATCTTCGGCGCGACGCTGAAGTTCAGCTTCAGTTGCTGGACGACGGGCGCCACCACGCCGCGGCTCTTGATCATCTCGATCTCGGCGTCGGTGGGCAGCGCGGTCTGGCCGGACGAGATGTTCGCGCCGGTCTGCGTCTGCGTGAGCGCCTGCGACGTGTTGTCGGACTGCTCGACGCGCACGTGCGCATCGGCCGAATAGACCGGCTTCGCGACGTAGCAATAGAGCGCGGCGACCGCGACGATCGACAGCGCAATGGCGATCAGCCACCAGATGTCGTCGAGGATCACCTGCACCAGTTGACCGAGGACGACGTCCTCTTCTTCGGTCCTGACCGGTCCGGCCAGTTGAGTGTTTGCGTGAGTGCTCACAGTTCGATCCTGGTTGGTTCGCCCGGGTCCCGCGCGGCCCGCGACGATGTTCCGTGCGGGCCTCGCGGGCCGTGGGCGGGTCATGCGACTAGCGCGTCAGCTGCTTCAGATAGAACAACGTCTGGACAGTCGGCAACACCTGCTGCAGCACGCGGTTGAACGTTGTCGACGCGGCAGTGCCCACGTAGACCACATCCATCGGTTGCAGCTGGAACTGCGCGGACAGCATGATGGCGTCCGGCTGCGTCATGTCGAGGCGATACACGTCGGGCGTCGTCGGCTTGTTCTGCATGCCGCGCATCACGTAGATCTGGCGTGGATTCGCATCGGTGTCGAGAATGCCGCCCGCCTGCGTTAGCGCATCGGCGATCGTGAGACGCCCCTTGATCATCTGCAGCTGCACCGGCGCCTTCACTTCGCCCATCACGAACACGCGGCTGTCGATGCGGTCCGGCACGTTGATGATGTCGCCGTTCTGCAGCATCACGTTCTGCGAAACGTCGCCGTTGTCGAGCATGCGGTTCGCGTCGAGCACGTACAGCTTCTTGTTGCGCGTGAGGCGCACGCGCTGCAGGTCGGCGTCGCCGGTGAAGCCGCCGGAGCGCGTGATCGCGTCGACGAGCGACAGCGGCACGTCGCTGATGGCAAGCGGCCCCGGTGTTTTCACCTGGCCTGTCACCTGCACCTTCTGGCTGCGATACGACAGGATGCGCACGTCCACCTGCGGGTTCTTGATGTACGGCACGAGGCCCGCGGCCAGCTGGTCGCGCAGCTCGCCCACCGTCTTGCCGGCGGCGCGCACGCGGCCGACGAACGGGAAGTAGATCGTGCCGTCGGAGGCGACGGTCTGGCCGTACGGATCGGCCTGGCCCGGCAACGCCGTCGTGTACGGCTGCTGCAGCACGGCACCGACCGACTGCGTCGTGTTGCCGCCTGAGGACAGCGTGCTGCCGTTCGGCGTCGTGAGCTCAGGGTGATCCCATACCGTCACGCCCAGAATGTCCTGCGGCATGATCCGGTAGACCCAGTGCGACGCATCGGCAAAGCGCGATTGCGGCAGCACCTGCGGCACGTCGGCGGCCTTCGCCTGGTCCATCACGACCTGCGCGGTGATCAGATGCACCGGATAGTCTTCAGCCGGTGCGCTTTGCGGTTCTTCCTTCAGCCGCGACGTGTCGAGGTAATTCCCCGGCGCGGTCGCACAGGCCGACAGAAAGGCCGTCAGCAACAGCAACAAAGAGAGTGTGAGATTTCGCATCAGCATATTTTTTTTAGCCATCCCATGACCAGGTGTTCGATGAGCACGAGACTTGCCCGATAGCCGGCTTCATGTCCGCCATGCGGATCGGCGACATCGGAGTCCTCCCATTTGCCAAGCGGCCAGACCTTGCCGCGTGAAGTCGGATCGAGCGCCTCGACCTCCTTCACCTGCGCGCGCTCGGTGACGAGCACCAGATCCGCGTTACGCACGAGACGGCGGTCGAGGCGCCGCGCCCGGTGTCCGCTGGTGCTGACGCCACGCTCGGTGAGCAGGCGCCGCATCACGGGGTCCATGCCGTCGCCGTCGAGCGCGCGAATGCCTGCCGACTGGAAGACCATGCGCGCGCCCAGACGGGGCAACGCGCGGGCCTTGAACAGCATCTCCGCGGCCGGCGAGCGGCACACGTTGGCGTGGCAGACGACGAGAACATTGGCGAACATGGACCGGTTCCGTGAGGTACGTGGTGTGCGTTCAGCGGGCCGCGGCCGCGCTGGCCTCGTCCGCACGTGCGGGCGTGGCATGCGCGGGCGCGCGCCGCGCGGACTGGCGGCCGATCGCGTGATACTCGATGCCGAGTTCCTGCATCGATTCCGGCTCGTACAGGTTGCGGCCGTCGAAAACCAGCGGCGACTTCAGCAACGCCTTGAGACTTTCGAAGTCGGGGCTCTTGAAGACCTTCCATTCGGTCAGGATCACGAGCGCGTCGGCGTCCTGCGCGACATCCATTTCCTCGTTCATGAATTCGAGGCGGGCGCGCTGCTGCGGCACGTGCTGCAGATCGAGCGCGAACACGCGCTTCGCTTCGTCGATCGCGACCGGGTCCCAGGCTTTCACGCGTGCGCCGCGTGCGAGCAGCGCCGCGATCAGGCGGCGGCTCGGCGCTTCGCGCATGTCGTCGGTGTTCGGCTTGAACGCGAGACCCCACACGCCGAACGTGCGGCCCGTCAGGTCGTCGCCCAGACGCGTCACGATCTTGTGCGCGAGGATCTCCTTCTGGCCGTCGTTGACGGCTTCCACCGCGTTCAGGATGCGCAGGTCGGCACTGTGTTCACCCGCCGTGCGGATGAGCGCCTGCACGTCCTTCGGAAAGCACGAGCCGCCGTAGCCGCAACCGGCGTACAGGAAGTCGTAGCCGATGCGCGGATCGGAGCCGATGCCGCGGCGCACGGCTTCGATGTCGGCGCCCACGCGGTCGGCCAGATTCGCGAGTTCGTTCATGAACGAGATGCGCGTGGCGAGCATCGCGTTTGCTGCGTACTTCGTGAATTCGGCGGAGCGCACGTCCATGTACAGCGTGCGTTCACGGTTGCGGTTGAACGGCGCATACACGCGCTTCATCACGTCGCGGGCCTTTTCGCCGGGCACGTCCTCGTCGCAGCCGAGCACGATGCGGTCGGGCCGCGTGAAATCCTCGACGGCCGCGCCTTCCTTCAGGAACTCCGGATTCGACACCACCGAAAACATGTGCTTTTCGCCGCGCGCGGCGAGTTCTTCCGCGATCGCTTCGCGCACGCGCAGCGCGGTGCCGACCGGCACCGTCGATTTGTCGACGATCACCTTGAAGCCGTTCATGTAACGGCCGATGTTGCGCGCGGCGGCGAGCACGTATTGCAGGTCGGCGGAACCGTCTTCGTCCGAAGGCGTGCCGACCGCGATGAACTGCACGTCGCCATGCGCGACGGCCGCCTCGATGTCGGTCGAAAACTTCAGGCGCCCGGCCTTGCGGTTGCGCGCGATGACTTCCTGCAGGCCCGGCTCATGGATCGGCACGCCGCCGCCGTTGAGCACGTCGATCTTGCGCTGGTCAAGATCGAGGCAGAACACGTCGTTGCCGATGTCGGCAAGACACGCGCCCGTTACGAGCCCTACATAGCCGGTACCAATGATCGTCAGGTTCATCTGTTACACCTCGAAAATTTGAACATTCCAGAAGCGGAAAACGCATGTGCCGCGGGTCGCTGTCCTGCCTCGCGCGGCGGCGGCCCGCTCAATACGCGTTGCGACCGGCGAAACCCTTGTAGAGCGTCAGGACGACGATCTTGATGTCGAGCCAGAAGCTCCAGTGCTGCATGTAGTACAGGTCGAGCTTCACGCGTCCCATCATTTTTTCGATGCGGTCCGTCTCGCCCCGATAGCCGTTGATCTGCGCCCAGCCGGTGATGCCGGGCTTGATGCGATAACGGTGCATGTACCCCTTCACCAGGTCCTTGTAGATGTCGTCGTGTTCGAGCGCATGCGGACGCGGACCCACCACCGACATCTCGCCCTTCAGCACGTTGATGAACTGCGGCAACTCATCGAGGCTCGTCCTGCGCAAAAACGCGCCGACAGCCGTGATGCGCGGATCGCCGCGCGTCGCCTGGGTGACCTTGCCACTGGTTTCCGCATGCACTTTCATCGAGCGGAACTTGTAGATCTCGAACTCATGCCCGTCGATGCCCTTGCGCTTTTGCCGGAAAAACACCGGCCCCGGCGACGACAGCTTCACCATCGCCGCGATCGCCAGCATCAGCGGCGACAGCGCGGCGAGCGCCGTGAGCGCGAACAGGCGGTCGAACACGAACTTCGGCAGCACGCGCACATCGGTGATCGGCGACGCCGCCAGGTTGATCGCCGGCACGCCCAGCAGGTCGACCACCGGCTGGTTGAAAAGACTCAGGCTGCGCACATCCGGGATGAAGCGGATGTTCACGAACTCGTTGCGAAACTCCATCACGCAGCGATGAATCGTGCGTTCGTGCGACATCGGCAGCGCGAGCCACAGTTCGCGGATACCGCGCGTGCGCACCACCCGCACCAGCCGGTCGAAGTCGCGCTCGACGGGCACGCCCTCGAGTTCGGCCGGCAGGTTCGCGGCGCCCGCGGACGCCTCGATGCGATCGCTCGCGCGCCGGCCACCCGGTTCATCGAACACGATCACGGGGCTAAAGCCCGCTTCCGGGCGGCTCTTCATCTGTTCGATCAGGAAGCGCCCATACAGCTCACCGCCGACGATCGCCACCGCCTTCTGGTTGTAGCCCTCGCGCCGCAGTCCTTTCAGCACGCCGTGTACCAGCGCCTTGGTGATCATCAGCAGCACGACCGTCGCGACGGCCCAGTACGCGAGCCACAGGCGCGACAGCAGATCCGAGCGGTGCAGGCTGAAGATCATCAGGATGCCGGTGCCCTCGACCATCAGCCACGCGCCCGACACGCGCCACAGCAGGTCGTACACGGGCTTGCCGCGCCACGACTGATAGATGCCGAGCGCAGGAAAGAACAGCACCATCAGCAGGCAGTTGAACAGCAGCGACACGCTCTGCATGTCGTTCAGCCACACAAACGTCCCGTGGTACACGGCAGCCGCGACAAGCGCGCCGAGCCCCACCATCGCGATGTCGATAATCCTGGATAGAACGCTCAGCATGAGTCGCCCCTCGGTTCGTCAGTCAAGTTCCGTCCGTGTTTGATTGCATTCGCGCTGCCCGGCCGGGCGGCATGGACAGGCGGTCGTGCCATTCAGCCCGGGCGCCCGTTCATTGCAATGACGGCGAATCCCGGCTATCGACCTGTCGAGCGAAATATCTGGTCTGAATGAGTGAATACCCTCGTACAGGTATAGATAAAGCGATATTAAAATTCGGGTGGCAAGGCGGCAAAATATCTCAAATTGTATCGGCAATTATTACGTTATTTTCTGGCTTTTTTATCAGCAACAATTTCCGCAAAAATTACCTTTTGCCCAGTAAACAGGCAAAACGGACGCATTTTCTGACGCCCTGTGGCAGTCATATCTAAACGGCACCCCCTCCTCCCTCGTCGCGCTTTTTCCGATAAAAAAATACAGCGCCTCTTTTTTTTCAGTTTTTTTCAATTTTTATTTTTATTGATAAATAACCCTGACACACAGGATATATCGGCTATTAATTTCGCCATTACATTCGAGCAACGGGAATTTACTGCTTCTTTTATTGGCAATTTACGTCGTGATACAACTCGACGCATTGAACCAGCCTTCAGGAGCACTCGCATGACAGCGCACATCGCAGCGCCCGACACAGACATCCGGTCCTCAAATGCCGCCACAGTGAAACTCAAAGTTCATCCCGTGATTCTGGCCGGTGGGTCCGGCACCCGCTTGTGGCCGATGTCGCGCGAGCAGCATCCCAAGCAGCTGATCG
Source organism: Paraburkholderia sartisoli (assembly GCF_900107685.1). Classification (GTDB taxonomy): domain Bacteria; phylum Pseudomonadota; class Gammaproteobacteria; order Burkholderiales; family Burkholderiaceae; genus Paraburkholderia; species Paraburkholderia sartisoli. The sequence goes on from NZ_FNRQ01000003.1 coordinate 64,892, forward strand.
ATCTGCTCGGCGACGAGTCGCTGCTGCAGTCCACCACGCGCCGTCTCGATGCGCTCGACGCAGGCTACCCCGTCGCGGACCAGATGGTCGTGGTGAGCAACGAGGAGCATCGCTTCACGACCGCGGAGCAACTGCGCGTGAGCGGCAAGGCGGCGCAGCTGATTCTCGAACCGGTCGGCCGTGACACCGCACCGGCGCTGACGATCGCCGCGCTGTCGATCATCGCCGATGCCCAGGACGGCTTGATGGTGATCATGCCCGCCGACCATGCGGTGGCGGACGTCGCGCGTTTTCATGCAAGCGTGAGCGCGGGCGTGCAGCAGGCCGCGCTCGGCCATATCGTGACGATGGGCATCGTGCCGACCCGCGCGGAGACCGGTTACGGTTATATCCGCGTGGGCGAACCCGCGCCTGACGCCGGTACGTCGAATGCGCGGCGGCTCGACCGCTTCGTCGAAAAACCGCATCTCGAACTCGCGCAGCGCTATGTGAGTTCGGGCGAATACTGGTGGAATAGCGGCATCTTCATCATGCGCGCGTCGACATGGATTCGCGCGATCAAGCACTTCCAGCCGGCCATTTACGCGGCGTGCGCGCAGGCGTTCGCGGGCGGCAAGACCGATGGCGATTTCTTCCGGCTGCAGCGCGAAGCGTTCAGCGCGTCGCCGTCGAATTCGATCGACTACGCGGTGATGGAACGGCTGAACACGGATACTTCCGTGTGCGCGGGTGTCGTCGTGCCGCTCGATGCGGGCTGGTCGGATGTCGGTTCATGGGACGCGATCTGGCAGATCCTGCCGAAAGACGCCGACCAGAACGTCGGACGCGGTCATGTGATGTTCGAGGGCGCGAATTCGACGTTCGCGCATTCGGAAGGCCGTTTGATTGCATGCGTCGGCACGCAGGATCTGGTCGTCGTGGAAACCGCGGATGCGATTCTCGTCGCGGACCGCGCGCATGTGCAGGACGTGAAGAAGGTGGTCGGCCGCATCCGCACCGCGAACGGCCCCGAGGCGGCGAACCATCGCAAGGTTCACCGTCCGTGGGGCTACTACGATTCGGTCGACACGGGCGAGCGCTTCCAGGTGAAACGGATCGTGGTGAAACCGGGCGCGCGCCTTTCGCTGCAGATGCATCATCACCGCGCGGAACACTGGATCGTCGTTCGCGGCACGGCACTCGTCACGCGTGGCGAAGAGCGCTTCATCGTCTCCGAAAACGAGTCCGCCTACATTCCGCTGGGTGTCACCCATCGCCTCGAAAATCCCGGCAAGATGCCGCTCGAGATCATCGAGGTGCAGTCCGGCTCCTATCTCGGCGAAGACGACATCGTGCGCTTCGACGATACCTATGGACGCCAATGAAGAATCAGCGTGACGTGTTGTCGTGATCCCGTGGGCTGGTGACGCTGTCGCTGCTGTCGCGTTACCTGCCGCGGGTGTCTCCTGCGCTCATCCCGCGTGGGAGATGAATTCGGCGGCCGGCGCGAAACGGTCACGGCCGGTGGTGCTGTCTTCGGTGCTGCTTTCCCTGGTGCTTTCCGGGTAACGGCGAAGCGGAATCCGGTGTGCATTCACGTTCGCCTGCGCGGCAGCGTGCATGTTCGCCGACGTAACGGTAACGGGTTGCGTGATGGCCTTTGCAGCGGACGGCGCAGGCGCGGGCGCAGCGGCCGCGACCACCGGACCCGACGCTGACGTTGCCGCCGGACGTGGCGCAGGCATCGGACGCGACACCGGGCGCAACGCGCCCGCATGCAACGTGTCGGCCTGCGCGGCAGCGGCGAGCGTGCTTTCGTCACGATCGATCCACTGCTGTGCCCATTCGAGCGCGTACTGTTCGGCGGCTTCAGGTGTTTCGAAACGCGGGCCCACGAGGCCGGAACGCTCGACGCGTTTGCCGTCCTTCATGATCTCGGCCCACGCGCGATACATCTCGCCGGGCACAGGCTGCGCCATCACGTAGATGCCATAACCGCGCCGGTCCGCGAACTGCGTCCCCTGTTCGGAAAGTCCCAGCCACATCGCCGCGCGACTGCCGTCGTCCTGATGCGCGGCAGCGTGATCCGCCACTGCATCGGTTCCGTTAGCGCGCGTGGGCGCGTCGTCAGGCGAGCCCGACAGTTGCCGCGTGATCTCCGCGAACGGATCGACGGGACGCGAATCCTGCGCGCCTTCGTGCGGTGCCTGCCACGACTCGGGGCTCTTCCAGAACACACCGCGCACGCCTTCATCGTCGCATGCCGAAGGCGTGGTGACGGGTTGGTGTGCCGGGTGTGCGGCGCGTTGCGGCGCCACGGGTACGGACGACGGTTCCGGAATGTAGGCAAACCGGCGGCCGGTCTGCGACAGAAGCTGCACCACCTCGGCCAGCGTGCCGTTCAGTTGCCACTCTTCGAAGCGGCGACGGCATGTTGGCCCCGAGGGGTAACGGCCAGGAAGTTTGGACCACGGTTCGCCGGTGGTCAGGATCCACAGCACCGCGTTTGTCACGATGCGCGGTTCGGCGCGAGGACGGCCACGTCGGTTAAGACGGACAGCCGGTTCATCTGAAACGAGCGCGGATAGTAGCGCCCATTCGTCATCATTTAGCTCATCGAAAAACATGCGTTTCTCCACGCAGCACGGCCACGCTGCGGCTTTGGACAAGCACAGATTTCTTGTTTCGCGACCTGTGTCGTGCCCCCGGTTGCACAATATGCTTATACGTTCTGGTCCGTTTAGGGGAAACCGCACAGCCTTAGTGCGGCGAATCCCGTTAGCGACGCACAAAACGTGGTCTCACTCGTGCATGGGAGAATTGGTGCAGGAAGCATACCATCACCAGGGTTTGCATGAATATGCATGAGACAAGTGTTACGGATGGAAACAAACTTGTCCTTTTCGCGGCGTTGTTTCACCCTCCGTCTTCACGGAATTGTCGTGATCGTGACCTACACAATCGACGATGATGCGCAGACATTCAATACATCCGCATGCAAATGCGCTTAACGTACCGGAGAGCTCGCACGTTCTCCGACGACGGTCGTCCACGGCCGCACGCGCCAGTGTGTAACGAGTCCCTCGCGCACGTAAGGGTCCGACAGCGCGAACGCTTCGGGAACCGCGGGCGAATCCGCCTCGAAGAGCAGGATCGCGCCGTCGACGGGATCGGCAAGCGCACCCGCGAGCAGCAGTTCGCCGCGCTCGACCGCGGCCCACGCGTAGCGCAGATGTTCGTCGCGATACTCACCGCGCCGCGCCAGATAGTCCGCCGATACGTCGTACATCAACAGATAGTGCATGGTCCCGCCTCCGTGTCTGTGTATCCATGTGCCAATGAAACAGCGAAAAGACGTACTGCTGCGCGACAATGCGCGCCGGTGCTTCGCCGGTATCAGGGAAGAACCTTACGGCGCACCTGTCAACCGTATTATGGTTTTATTCGTTTTGACGGACAGCTTTGCCATAATGGTAACGGCGATGGGCCATGGATCTTTCGACGCCCGCTCGCACGACCACCAACAACGTTCAACAACGATGGAGTGTCCCATGAAGATCCAGTCCGCTATCGCTGCGCTCATCCTCGGCGGCATGCTCGCCTCGCCCCTCGCGTTCGCCGACAACAGCCAGCAGTCGAAGATGACCGTCTGCAACAAGCAGGCGGCCGACAAGAAAGGCGATGACCGCAAGGCGTTCATGAAGAGCTGCCTGTCGGCCAGCGCCCCGGTCGCCGCTTCCGCGCCGATGACGCAGCAGCAGAAAATGACCGCCTGCAACACGCAGGCAACCGGCAAGAAAGGCGACGACCGCAAGGCGTTCATGAAGAGCTGTCTTAGCAACAAGGGCTGAGCATGACGCGCGACGCGATACATCGCATCGCGTCGCGCGTTGAAGCGCCTGCCTTGAGCTTCGCGCTTTAACAGCCCGCTTTAACAGCCGGTAAGGCCATGTCTTCTTCCATGGCTTTTAGCAGCCCGGCGTGACACCTGCATGCCGCGTCCGACGATGCACGCGGCATGCATCACCCGCACCGCCATCCACGTTTCCTGCCTTTATTCCTGGCGCTCTCCCCGTTTGCGCATCGGGTTCGCCGCGCCACGCCGTTTTCTTCTATGATGGCTGCGGAGACGGCCCGGGTACCCACAAACATAAGCAGCAGGGCCGCCATCTTGTCGTTGATGCCGAAGAGCATGGAACGGAGGCAAGAATGGTTGGGAGACACAAGAATCGCTGGCTCAGGCGCTGGCTCGTCGTCATCGTCTTCTGGGCGGTGCCGGTGGCGATCGTCGCGGTCAACGAGATTCGCGAGGAGATGGCCTACAACGCCGTCGACCTCAACACCGCACTCACCACCTGGCAGTTCACCGACGCGCAACGCGCCGCCGGTGCCCCGGCGCACTGCCACGGCATACCCGACGACGCGCGCGCGGCCGGCTGTCCCGCCGACGTGCTGAGCGCCAATGCACCCCGTCAGCAACTGGCCATCGACGAATACGCCGTGCGCAAAAGCACGCTTGCGAGTTACCTGTGGCATGCGTTCGTCGGCTACTGGGTAGTGCCGGCCGCCACGCTCTTTGTGATCGGCGTGCTCATTGGCGGCGTGCGCCGCGCGCTTCGCCGCCCGCCACCGCCCGTCAAGGGCACCGCCGGTCACTGATCACCGGCGCCGGCTGCGGCTTTCCAGCAACACTTTCGGCGGCCCCGTGGCCTGCTCGCTGCGACGCGAAAAAAGTGGAAAAAATGACCGGCGGGAGCGTCACCGCATGTGGCCGGAACAGGATGTCAGATGGAAAGGATGGCGGTATCCGGATCGCATCGCGTGTTGTTTATTCGAGGGATTTTTCGCGTCGCAGCATCGGTCATAATTACAACGCCACGCTCATGACCACGCGCAAAGGCCCGCACCATAAGGGCTTTCGCGATCCGGCCAGCGCGATCTTTCGGGTTCCGTGTGATATAACTGAACAGGCAATCCGACTCACCAATGAGTTTGTACCCAGAACCACGACGGAGAAAAACGATGCAAAGACGAAACTTCATTCTGAAGACTACCGCTGCGCTCGCTTTCGGAAGCCTTGCAATCACGGGCTGTACAACGACGGGAAACAAGCCGGATTCCGCGGCGACCAATGCGTCGAAGCGCCAGTCGATTGACGCCAGCGTCGATGGCACCATTTCACGCCTTTATTCCACGGTGGCCGGTTCGCGGGAACTGGTGTCGAAGTCCCGTGGCATCCTGGTGTTCCCGTCTGTCATCCAGGCTGGCTTCATCGTGGGTGGCCAGTATGGCGAAGGCTCGCTGCGCGTGGGCGGCGGCACGGTCGGGTACTACAGCACGGTGTCGGGGTCGTTTGGCCTGCAGGCCGGCGCGCAGTCGAAGGCCATCATCTTCCTGTTCATGACGCAGGATGCGCTGGACAAATTCCGTAACTCGGATGGCTGGTCCGCGGGTGGCGACGCATCGGTCGCGCTCGTGAAGATGGGCGCGAACGGCGCCATCGACACCACCACGGCTACGGCGCCGGTCGAGGTGTTCATCCTGACCAATGCCGGTTTGATGGGCGACGTCTCGATCGCCGGCACGAAGGTATCCCGTCTGAAGATCTAGTCTTGTCCGTTATGCCATGCCCCGGCGTGCGCGCCGGGGCATGCGCCGCTGAAACCTGCCGCCATCCCCCTGAATTCCGCTGAACCTGTCGCTTCAGCTCGACGACGTGTCGATCACCTTGAAGCGCGAACGCTTCTGCGCGCGAATCACCGCCTGATACGCCTCGACGTACTGCTGCGCCATCCGGTGCGACGTGAAGCGTTCTTCAAAGCGCTTGCGCACGCCCGCACGCGGTAGCTTGTGCAGACGGTTCACGGCGGCCACCGCGCCGATTTCATCTTCGACGATAAAGCCTGACACGCCGTCGTCCAGCACTTCCGGCACCGAGCCGCGATTGAACGCGATCACCGGCGTGCCGCAGGCCATCGCCTCGATCATCACGAGACCAAACGGCTCCGGCCAGTCGATCGGGAACAGCAGCGCGTGCGCCCCCGACAGAAAACCCGCCTTCTCGCCATCGGCGATTTCGCCGATGAATTCGACATGAGGTTGCGCGAGCAACGGCTTGATGTCGCGCTCGAAATACTCGCGGTCGGCGGCGTCGACCTTCGCGGCGATACGGATTTTCATGCCGCAGTGGCCCGCGATCCGGATCGCGGTATCGACGCGTTTTTCCGGCGAAATTCGCCCCAGAAACGCGAGATATTCCTGCTCGACCGGCTGCGGCGTATAGAGATTTTCGGGCAGGCCGTGATAGACGGTGGTCAGCCATTTCGCCTGCGGCAGCGGCGCGCGCTGCGCGTCCGAGATCGAGATCACGGGCGCGGTGTTGAACGTGTCAAACACCGGTTGCTGTTCGGGCAGATCGAGACGGCCGTGCATCGTGGTCACGAACGGCGTTTCCTGGCGCTTGAACACCGAGAACGAGTAGTAGTCCATGTGGAAGTGCAGCACATCGAACTCGTCGGCCTGACGGCGCACCAGTTCCATCAGCAGCATGTGTGGCGCGATGCGGTCGCGGATACCCGGGTCGAGCCGCAATGCGCGCGGCCAGACGGCTTCGAGCTTCGCGCTCGTGACCGAGTCGCCGCTCGCGAACAGCGTGACGTCATGGCCGAGTTCGACGAGCGCCTCGGTGATGTACGACACGACGCGCTCCGTGCCGCCGTAGAGCTTGGGGGGCACCGATTCGGTGAGGGGGGCGATCTGCGCAATTCTCATTGTGTGTGTCTCCTGTCGACCAGAGTTGGTGCAAAGCACTTACTCTGGTCCCATGCAAATTGTTGCGGTCGACCAGAGTTAGTGCAAAGCACTTACTCGGGTCCCATGCAAGGTATTTGCTGAAACGGGCCGGGTATTTCCCACGGCCACGGGCGTCAGCGGCGCCCGAGTATGCCAGCGCGCATCCGTGCGATCAATGCATTCATCGACGCGAATATCCTGATTATTGGGTATTTCGGGCATGAAAACCGCCGCTATTTCAATTGCTCGGCGCTGTTACAGTCGCGAAACATTCGCCGGCGGGCGTTTGCGGCGACGCTTTCGCCTTGACCGGCAACCAGCAACCAGCAACCAGCAACGGCACCCGACGATCGCAGCACGTCATCAGCATGGCCGGGCACCCGGATCAAGCGCGCCCCCATCACCGCTTCGACCGGCGCGTGGCCTCGCTGGCCGGCACGCTGCGCAGGTCGCGCAGAAACGAATCGCGCCATTTGCCAAGATCGTTCTTGCGCAACGCGGCCATGTTCGTCTCATGACGGCGCTTGCGTTCATCGAGCGGCATGCCCAGCGCGCGCTGCAGCGCCTCGCACATGCCGACCGAATCGTGCGGATTGACGATCACCGAGCCGGTCAGCTCCGCCGCCGCCCCCGCGAACATCGACAGCACGAGCACGCCGGGATCGTCCGGATTCTGCGCGGCGACGTATTCCTTGGCGACGAGGTTCATGCCGTCGTGCAGCGGCGTGACAAAACCGATCTGCGACTCGCGGAACAGCGACATCAGCTTCCAGCGGTCGTACTGCTGGTTCAGATAGCGGATCGGCGTGTAGTCGAGCCCGGAATAGCGGCCGTTGATGCGCCCTGCTTCGTATTCGAGGTCTTGCCGGATCTGCTGATACGTCGCGACGTCCGAGCGCGTGGGCGGCGCGATCTGCACGAGCGTGACGTTGCCGCGCCATTCCGGCGAGCGCTCCAGCAACTGCTCGAACGACTTGAAGCGCTCGACCAGCCCCTTCGAATAATCGAGGCGGTCGACGCTCATGATGAGCTTGCGCCCCTCGAGGCTCTGCTTCAGGTCGAGCACGTGCTGACGGCTCTCGTAGCGTTTGGCCTGCTCCGCGATCTCATCGGGGAACACGCCGATGCGGTATACGCCGGTGCGCAGCTTGCGGCCGAACGCTTCGACGCGGTTGCCCTCCGTCACGGTGCCGCGCGCGTGGCGCGTGATGTAATCGTGAAACGCGAGCTCGTCGGTGTCGGTCTGAAAGCCCAGCAGGTCGTAGCAGCACAGCGACTTCACGAGTTCTTCGTGCGGCGGAATGTTGAGCAGGATCTGCGGCGCGGGAAACGGGATATGCAGGAAGAAGCCGATACGGTTCGTCACGCCTTCGGAGCGCAGCGCTTCGGCGAACGGGATCAGGTGGTAGTCGTGAACCCAGATGACGTCGTCGGGTTGCAGCAGCTTGATGAGCTTGTGCGCGAGCCATGAATTGACGCGCCGGTAGCCCGCGTATTCCTCGCGCTCGTAGCGCGCGAGATCGTTGCGATAGTGGAAAACCGGCCACAGCGTCGCGTTCGAAAACCCCCGGTAGTACTGGTCGTAGTCCTTGCGCGTGAGGCCGACGGTCGCGAACGTGACCGCGTCATCGGTTACGAGCGTCGGGCCCGCGTTCGCAACGGTTTCGCTCACGACGTCGCCGCTCCAGCCGAACCACACGCCGCCGGCGTCCTTCAGCGCGCCGAAGACCCCGACGGCCAGCCCGCCTGCCGATCCCTTCGTTTCAGTCGGCGTCGCCACGCGATTCGATACGACGATCAAGCGGCCCATAGATCCGGTCCTCCCTGTTGATGCGGCACCCGAAAACGCGCCGGATTACCGCGCGAGGCACGGCAGGTGGATCTCGCGTGACGCGTAAGGCTTGCGGCGCGAGATGCGCGGCCCGCTACATCAGGCGGCGATCGACGGACGGCGGTCGACGGTCAATGGAGACCCGGGCGGGCGTCCAGGACAATCCGGCCGCCCGTTCAACCGCCCATCTTGCAGGGAAACGCCTTGCCGAGCCCGAGCGAAACCGCGGTGCTCGCGTTGTAGCCCGCGACCATTGGGTTGTCCGCGATGTATTTGCGCACGGCGTCGGTCAGTTGCGCCGAACGCGCATCCTGCGGCAAACAGAAGTACTGGCCGACACGCGGCCCGGTCGTGCCGCCGATCGCGTCGATGGTGTTGAAGACGCCGTCCGCGGCGCCCTCGATATAGGCCGCACACGCGCTGCGCGACGCAACGTCGGTCTTCGTGCACAACTTGTTGAGGTCTCCCCCCGTGAACGCGGCTGCCGACAGCGGTACGGCCAGCGCGCCCGCGCAAATCAAAACCCGCAGCATGGTATCCCTTTTATGTGAGCGGTTTGAGGAGCAGCATCGAGCGGTCGAGTCTTTGCAGGCCGCTTCGGATCGGCGCGGCACCGGCCGCCGCGCCAAGGCTGCTATTTTGCACTGTTTTACTGCGCTGCTGGGGCGCTGCCGGCCTGCTTCTTCTGCATCTGTTCCATGCGCGCCGTCAGTCCCTTGACCGTGTCCGGCTCCTTGTACTGCTTCGCGAAGTCGAGCGCATTCAGGCCGATCTGGTTCTTCACGTTGATGTCCGCGCCGGCGTCGAGCAGCAGCTTCGCCGTCGAGACATGACCGCCGCGCGCGGCCATCATCAGCGGTGTCGTGCCGTTCGGCGAGCCGGCGTCGATGTAGGCCGAATACCTGATCAGCAGCGTGACGATGTCGTCGTGGCCGTTCGCGGCGGCGTAATGCAGCGGCGTCCAGCCCTTCTTGTTGACCTCGGCGCCCTTGGCGATCAACAGCTTCACGAAGTCCATATCGCCGTTCAGCGCGGCCAGCATCATCGCGTTTTCGCCTGCCTTGTCGACGATCTCGACGTTGGTCTTCGGATTGTCGACGAGCGCCTGACCGACCTGGTCCGACTTCTCGCGGGCGGCGAGCACCAGCAGCGGCATGCCCTGGTCGTCGGTCATGTTCGGATCCATGCCCTGCGAAAGCTGCTTCTGGACTTCCTTCACGTCGTCGAACTTGACGGCCTTGATCATCGTATCGGCGGGCGCGGCCTGAGCCGGCAGCGCACCGAACGCCATGCAGGCGAAACCGCCCGCGAGCGCGAGGCGCGCCACGCCGCGCCGCACGGCGGCGTGCGCGCGGTAGCCCGCCGATGTATGAGCTGCGTCGCCGTGGGTCGATGACTGCGTCGGAATATTTTTCATAGATTGCTTTAGGAAACGTCCCTATCCATTTGATCAGTATGAATTTTTTCGTCAGACGGATGCCGCTTGGGGAATCCTGAACAGACGGAAAAAATTCTGGGTCGTCGCGGCGGCGAGATCGGCTTCGGCCATGTCGCGTTGCTGCGCGATGAAGCGTCCGACATAACTTACGTACGCAGGTTCATTGGGCTTGCCGCGATACGGCACGGGCGCGAGGTACGGCGAATCGGTTTCGATCAGCAAACGGTCGAGCGGCATGCGGCGCGCGACGTCCTGAACCTCGGTCGCGCTCTTGAACGTGACGATGCCGGAGAGCGACACGTAAAAATTCTGCGCGAGCGCCTTTTCGGCGACGTGCCACGGCTCCGTGAAGCAGTGCATCACGCCGCCCGGGACACGCGCGTTTTCCTCTTCCATGATGCGCAGCGTGTCTTCCCACGACGAGCGCGTGTGGATGATGAGCGGCTTCATCGTCGCATGCGCGGCGCGGATATGCGTGCGAAAACGCTCGCGCTGCCACGCCATGTCGTCGATCGAGCGGCCTTCGAGGCGATAGTAGTCGAGCCCGGTCTCGCCAATCGCGACGACCTTCGGATGCGCCGCCAGCTCGACCAGTTCGGCGAGCGTCGGCTCGCGCATGTCCTCGTGATCCGGATGCACGCCGACCGACGCGTAGACGTTGTCGTACGTGCGCGCGATCTCGAGCACCGAAGGCAGCGTTTCGAGGTCGACGGAGACGCACAGCGCGTGCGTCACCGAATGCGCGCGCATGTTTTCGAGAACCTGCGGCAGACGGTCGGCGAGGCCTTCGAAGTTGATGTGGCAGTGCGAGTCGACAAACATGGTGATGTCCTGCGGGTTGACGGTGGGCGCGGCGTTCAGCGTGGGCGTTTAACGCGGGTTTAAGCGTGGGTTTAAACCCGGCACTCAGGCCGCATGATCGAGCCGGCGGCCGAGGATCACGAGATCGCGCTCGACGCCGTCCAGCACCGCGACGCGCGGCAGCGTCCCCCAGTCGGTGAAGCCGAAGCTGTGGAAAAGCCGCATGCTCGGCTCATTGTGGCCGAACACAAAGCCGAGCACGGTGTCGATCTTCAGCGCTGGCGCGGCTTCCAGCGCGGCGGTCAGCAGCTTCTTGCCGAGGCCCTTGCCGCGCGCGGCTTCGTCCAGATAGATGCTGACTTCGGCGGTGCGCGAGTACGCCGGCCGGCCGTAGAAGTCCGAAAAGCTGAGCCACGCGATCACGCGGCCGGCTTCCTCGACCACCCACAGCGGGCGCGCGTTCGGCCCGTGCGCGTGAAACCACGCGTGCCGGCTCTCGATGCTCACCGGTTCCAGATCGGCCGTGACCTGGCGCGACGGCACCGTCGAGTTGTAGATGGCAACGATGGCGGGCAGGTCATCGAACGTGGCGTCGCGGTACAGAAGACTCATGATTCTGGCAGCTTGAAAGAAGGAAATGCAGTCGAATTGACCGGGTGATCATGACTACGCAAACAGGTCGCGATAGCCCAGAAAGAGTTCTTCGAACACGAGGCGCGCGTTGAGCGGATGGTTCTCGACGGCGCGCTGGCGCGTCACCGTTTTCTGGAACCGCGCGAACGCGTTGGCATCGACGGCGCCGGCGCACCGCGCGAGCGCCGCCGACGCGGCCGGGAAATAGCGCGGCGCGCCCGCCGTGCGCTGTGCCAGCAGATCGTACAGCCAGCGTTGCAGCCAGCCGAGCACGAGCGGCACCGGCAGCTTCTGCAGCGTCTCGCCGCACGCGAAGGCGTCGCAGTTCGGGCCGGCGGCCAGTTGCTTCAGCGTCCAGTCGCGCAGCGCGCGGCTCTCGTCGCTCGCCAGCGCGAGCGCGGTGAGCGGCGCGCCGCCGGCTTCGGCGAGCAGCGCGGGCGCGTCGTCGACGCCCTGCTGCGCGAGCCAGGCCGTCGCGACGTCCGGCGCGGGCGTGGTCATCGGCCACTGGCGGCAGCGGCTGATGATGGTCGGCAGCAGGCGGTCGACGCGCGCCGAAACCATCAGGAACACAACGCCGGCCGGCGGTTCCTCGAGCGTTTTCAGCAACGCGTTCGCGGCCGCGACGTTCAGCGCTTCGGCCGGATACAGCACGACCACGCGCGCACCGCCGCGATGCGAACCGACGCCGGTGAAATCCAGCAACGCGCGCACCTGTTCGATTTTGATTTCCTTGCTGGGCGCGCGGGTCTTCTTGCCCTCGTCGGCGTCGGCCTTGTCGGGTTTGGCTTCGTCGGACGCGGCGGCCGCGAAGCCAGCTTCGGCGGCGAGCGCCTCGGGCAGCACGATCCGGTAGTCCGGATGATTGCCCTGCGTGAGCCAGTTGCACGCCACGCACGTGCCGCACGGCTCGCCGTTCGCGAGCGGCGCCTCGCACAGCAACCCTTGCGCGAGATGCTGCGCGAACCGCAGCTTGCCGATGCCGCCTTGCCCGTGAAGCAGCAGCGCATGCGGCCAGTGCGCGCGCAGCTGTTGCAGGCGGTTCCAGTCATCGGTTTGCCACGGATAGATCATGGTTTATCTTTATGTTCAATCAGTTAGCATCGTCTGCTCGCGTGGATTGCGAACATTGGGCAGCAATATAATTTACAATTATATTTGTTTAAATTCAAATACTTGCAATCAATTCTTCAAGCTTAATCTGAATTCGCGGAATGCTTTGCGTGGAGTCGATTACCGCGAAACGATACGGCGCTTCTTCCACCCGGCGCAGGTATTCGGCGCGCGTGCGGTTGAAAAACGCCTCGGATTCGCTCTCGAAGCGGTCCGGCTCCCGCGCGGCGCTGCGGCGCTCGCTGGCGGTATCGGCCGGAATGTCGAAGAGCACCGTCAGATCCGGCTGGAAACCGCCCTGCACCCAGCGCTCCAGCGCTTCGAGCTTGTCGCGCGGCAGGCCGCGGCCGCCGCCCTGGTAGGCAAAGGTGGCGTCGGTGAAACGGTCGGAAAGCACCCAGTCGCCGCGCGCGAGCGCGGGCTCGATCACTTCGGCCAGGTGTTCCCGGCGCGCGGCGAACATCAGGAGCGCCTCGGTTTCGAGGTCCATCGGCTGGTGCAGCAGAATGTCCCGTAGCGCCTCGCCGAGCTTCGTGCCGCCCGGCTCACGCGTCATGACCACCTCCCGCCCGCTCGCGGCAACCTTCTCCGACAGCCGGTCGCGGAACCATGCGAGGTGCGTCGTCTTGCCGGCGCCGTCTATGCCCTCGAACGTAATGAATTTGCCCCGCGCCATCATTGACCCCGGATGTATTTGTCGACGGCCTTGTTGTGGGCGTCGAGCGTGTCAGAAAAGATGCTGCTGCCGTCGCCGCGCGACACGAAGTACAGCGCCGTAGTTTGCGCCGGGTTCATCGCGGCCTGCAAAGACGCCACCCCGGGCAGCGCGATCGGCGTGGGCGGCAGGCCCCTGCGCGTATAGGTATTGTAGGGAGTGTCGGTTTGCAGATCGCGCTTCTTCAGGCGCCCCGCGTAATTGTCGCCAAGGCCGTAGATCACCGTCGGGTCGGTCTGCAACGGCATGCCGACCTTCAGCCGGTTCGCGAACACCGCCGCGACCATCGGCCGGTCGGACGCCCTGCCGGTTTCCTTTTCGATGATCGACGCCATCGTCAGCGCCTCGTACGGCGTCTTGAACGGCAGGCCCGCGGCACGCGTGCTCCAGGCTTCGTCGAGCCGCAACTTCATCAGACGGTACGCGCGGCGGTACACCTCGAGGTCGCTCGTATTTTTGTCGAACAGGTAGGTGTCCGGGAAAAAGAGCCCTTCGCCGTTGCCAACCGACGCTTCCGGCGCGCCGATCGCCGTCATCAGGTCGGCATCGGTCATGCCCGCCGTGTCGTGCTTCAGCGCGGGATTCGCGTCGAGTTCGGCGCGCATGTGGCGGAACGTCCAGCCTTCGATGATCGTCGCGACATATTCGTTGACGTCGCCGCGCGCGATCTTCTGCAGCACGTCATAAGGCGTGATGCCGGTCTTGAACTCATAGTTGCCGGACTTCAGCTGGCTTTGCAGGCCCAGCACGCGGGTCATCAGCACGAAGAGTTCAGGCTCGACCGGCACACCGCCGCGATTGAGCTGGCCCGTGACGCTGCGCAGGCTGCTATGCGGCTTGATCGTGACGTCGAGTTGTGGGGTGCTGAGATCGATCGGTGTCGTGGCCCAGTGCCAGGTGCCGGCGATAGCGGCTGCCACCAGCGCAACGAGGATAACGCCGGCGATGAAACATTTCTTCAAAAGGGACATGCGTAACGTGGCTGGGGTGGACCCCATATAATACTTGCTTGCCTAAGCTAAAGTCAGAATTGACTTCGACCGCGAATCCATGACTGCACCGCTCGCCTCCACGCCGGGTACGCCGGCAACGGCTCCGGCCGCTCCTGCTTCCCCCGCGCCCGTTTCGTTTCCGCGTCCCGCCGCCGCTGACTTCGACGCCGTGCTCACGGGCGGCGCGTTCATGCCGCTCACGCAGTTCGGTGTGATCGACGCCACCGGCGACGACGCCGCCACGTTCCTGCACGGCCAGCTCACCAACGACACCCAGCATCTCGACGCCGCGAACGCGCGCCTGTCGGGTTACTGCTCGCCGAAGGGCCGGCTGCTGGCGTCGTTCCTGACGTGGCGCTGCGGCGACACCGTGCGTCTCTTGATTTCGCGCGATATCCAGGCGGCCGTGCAGAAACGGCTGTCGATGTTCGTGCTGCGCGCCAAGGCGAAGCTCACCGACGCGACCGCCGAACTGGCAGTCATCGGTTTTGCGGGCGATGTGCGCCCGGCGCTTTCGCGCGTGTTCGACGCGATTCCCGACGGCGTACACGTGAAGGTCGATGGCCCGCTGGGTTCGCTGATCCACGTGCCGGATGCGGCCGGACGCCTGCGCTATCTGTGGATCGGTCCGAAGGCCGAGGTCGAGGCGCGCCTGCCCGCGCTCGAGGAAAAGCTCACACGCGTGTCGCCGGCCGTGTGGGACTGGCTCGATATCCGCGCGGGCGAACCGCGCATCACGCAGCCGGTGGTCGAGCAGTTCGTGCCGCAGATGGTCAATTTCGACGTGCTCGGCGGCGTCAATTTCCGCAAGGGCTGCTACCCGGGACAGGAAGTCGTCGCGCGCAGCCAGTATCGCGGCACGATCAAGCGCCGTACGTCGCTCGCCAATGTCGCGGGCGAGCTCGCGGCCGTCGCGCCGGGCGCGGAGCTGTTCCATTCCGGCGATCCGGGCCAGCCGTGCGGCATGGTGGTCAACGCGGCGTCGGCGCCTGAAGGCGGCGTCGACGTGCTGGTCGAGCTCAAGCTCACCGCGCTCGAAGGCGGCTCGGTGCATCTCGGCGCCGCCGACGGCCCGGCGTTGAGAATCCTGCCGCTGCCGTATTCGCTGCCGGTCGAGGTCTGACGCGTTGGCCGCCACGACCCGGTTGGCACCGGTTTGCCGGGACGGGCTCAAGGCGGCACGCACATGTGTCTGATCGTCTTCGACTGGCGCCCGCAGGCATCGACCGGCGCGCTTTTCACGCTCGCCGCGAATCGTGACGAATTCCTGCGCCGCACCGCCGATCCGATGCAATGGTGGGCGGATGTGCCCGGCCTGCTGGCGGGACGCGATCTCGTCGGCGGCGGCACGTGGCTGGGCGTCACCCGCGATGGCCGGTTCGCCGCGCTCACCAACTATCGCGCGCCGCACGAAATGCGCCCCGATGCGCCGACGCGCGGCGCGCTCGTCAGCGACTGGCTGTCCGGCACGCCCGGCGAGCGCGGCGCGCCGCTGGATTACCTGCGGCAGGTCGCGCGCGCCGGCGATATCTACAACGGCTTTAACCTGCTGGTCGGCGATTTTGCGCGGCGCGAACTTGGCTGGTACTGCAATCGTTCGGACGCCGCACCCGTGCTGCTCGAAGCCGGCACGCACGGCATTTCGAATGCGGTGCTCGACACCCGCTGGCCGAAACTCGTGAAAAAGCGTGCTGAACTCGCGGCGTTCGTAGAAGACGGACAGGCGCCGCCGCTCGCGCAACTGATCGGGATGATGCGCGACCCGCGCCTCGCCCGCGATGACGAACTGCCTTCGACGGGCATTCCGCTGGAACGCGAACGCGCGCTGTCGGCGGCGTTTATCGACACGCCCGAGTACGGCACGCGCGGGACGACCGCGTTACGGGTGAGCGTCGCCAGCAATACGCTGACAGTCGAAGCCATCGAGCGCAGCGACGACAACGGCTCGCACCGTATCACGCGGCCCGGCGATTTCGAGCGCGCTTATACGTTCGACATCACCGGCTAGATCGCGCTGCTTGCGCCGCCGCGTCAGTCATCCTCCACGCCGAACACATGCCGTAGCGCCAAAGCCGCATCGGCATGCGCCGTGGCCACATCCGGCACGAAGCCGCCCATCTTGAAGAACTCGTGGATCATGCCCGCGTAGATTTTCAGCGTGACGACGTTGCCCGCGGCGCGCAGTTTGTCGGCATAGGCCACGCCTTCGTCGCTGAGCGGATCGTATTGCGCGGTCGCGATCCACGCGGGCGCTACGCCATGAAAATCCGGACCGGTGTGCGAATGGCCGTAGCCCTCGTGTCCGTCGAGCGGCGCGAAACGCCAGTCGTCACGATCGGCGGCATCGCGCACGTACAGTTCGAAAAACCACTGGATCGTTTCGCCCGACAGCAGAAAACCGTTCGCGAGCCGCGCATGCGAAGCGGTCTGTTGATGACCGGTCGTGCCGGGATAAATCAGGAGTTGAAGCGCGAGCTGGATACCGGCGTCGCGCGCCAGCACGGCGCTGACGGTCGCGAGCGTGCCGCCCGCGCTGTCGCCGCCGACGGCCATCCGTTCGGGATCGACGCCATACACCGCCGCGTTGACATGTAGCCACGTGAGCGCATCGAACGCATCGTTCACCGCGGTCGGGAAGCGATATTCAGGCGCGAGCCGGTAATCGACCGACATCACGATGCATCGCCCGTCGCGCGCGAGCATGCGGCACAGCGCGTCATGCGTATCGACGCTGCCGACGGTAAAGCCGCCACCGTGAAAGTAGACGAGCGCCGGCGCGGGTTCAGCCCACACCGGCTCGACGGGATAGTAGAGACGCGCGCGAATCGACGCGCCGTCGCGCACCGGCACCGCGAGGTCTTCGACGCTGAACATCGGCGCGCTCGCGATCTCGAGAATCGGCGCGCTGCGTTCGTAGGAAGCGCGCGCCTGCTGCGGCGTGAGCGTGTGGTACTCGGGGCGTTTCGCCTTCGCGATCATCTCAAGCACTTGCTTGACCTTCGGATTCAGCGGCATCGGACGTCAACGCGGCGCACGTGCGCCGCTCTCGGGAAATGAGCGCCGTATGATGCCATGAAGCCGCCGCTGGGGCTTTTGCGTGACGCCGCGATGCTCAGTCCACGTGCTTCACTTCGGGCTTCAGCGACAACGGATCGGTCGGATTGCGCTGCTGCTCGATATCTTCGTGACGCAGGCGCACGGTGTCGAGAATGCCCGGATGCGTGAGCAGATAGAAGCGTCCCGCGGCGATGCCTTCGAACGTGAGGTCGGCGACGTCGGCCGCGGTCCGCTTGCCCGACTGCACCGCGCGATGCAGTTGTTTGTCGGCGGCGAGTTGCGAGCGCGTCGGCGCGGCGTCGTTGCGCAGCGTGTCGGGACGCGTGCGTTCCGCATCGGCGATGCCGGTCGGCACGAACGCCGGGCACAGCAACGAGCATCCGACCTGCCCGCCCGTGAGCTTGAGGTCGTGATAGAGCGTCTCGGTCAGCGACACCACTGCGTGCTTCGACGCGTTGTACACGCCCATCGCGGGCGGCGACAGCAGCCCCGCGACCGAAGCCGTGTTGACGATATGCGCCGGCTCGTCCTGGCGCAGCATGATCGGCGTGAAGACGCGCACGCCGTGCGCGACCCCCATCACGTTCACGTTGAAGACCCATGCCCAGTCGTTCGCGCTGTTTTCCCACACAAAACCGCCTGCGCCCACGCCCGCGTTGTTGAACAGCAGATGCACCTTGCCGAACGCATCGAGCGCGGCCATCGCGAGCGCCTCGACCTGCGACGGATCGGACACATCGGTGCGCACGCCGATCGCATCGGCGCCGTCGGCACGCAGCGCGTCGACCGTCTGCGCCAGCGCGTTCGCATCGACGTCGGCCAGCACGAGCTTCATGCCGAGCGCCGCGCCCTTCCGCGCGAACGCGCGGCCAAATCCACTCGCCGCGCCCGTGATCACGGCGACTTTTCCATCGAACTGAAACATTGTTCTCCTCGCGTTTTTATCGTGTGGGTCCGCGCCGATCCGTCACGCGGGCGGGCCCGCCTGCTGCAATGTCTGGTCAGATCAGCTTGACGAGCTGCTTGCCGAAGTTCCTGCCCTTCAGCATGCCGAGAAACGCTTCCGGTGCGTTTTCGAGCCCCTGTGCGATGCTCTCGCGGTAGTGCAACTGCTTCTGCGCGACGAGCGTGCCGAGCTGCTTCAGCGCCTGCGGCCACACGTCCATATGTTCGCTGACGATAAAGCCCTGCACGAGCAGCCGTTGCGTGAGCAGCAGCGCCGGCTGTTTGAGCGGCATGGGCTGGCCGTCGTAGCCGGCGATCATCCCGCACAGCGCGATGCGCCCAAACGCGTTCATCCGCGCGAGCGTCACGTCGAGCACTTCGCCACCGACGTTTTCGAAGTAGCCGTCGACGCCATCCGGCGTGACCGCTTTCAGGTCCTTGTACAGGTTGCCAGCCTTGTAATCGACGCATGCATCGAAGCCCAGTGTCTCGACGACGTAACGGCATTTCGTCTCGCCGCCGGCAATGCCCACCGCGCGACAGCCCGCGAGCTTCGCGAGTTGCCCGACGACGCTGCCGACCGCCCCGCTCGCCGCGCTGACGACGACCGTTTCACCCGCTTTCGGCGCGATGATCCTGTTGAGCCCGTACCACGCCGTCACGCCCGGCATGCCGACCGGTCCGAGATACGCGGAAAGCGGCACATGCGTGATATCGACTTTCTGGATACCCTTGCCGTCGGAGGTGCCGAATTCCTGCCAGCCGAACATCCCGACGACCTTGTCGCCCGCCGCGAAACCCGGGTGCTTCGATTCCACCACCTCGCCCACCGTGCCGCCGATCATCACCTCGTCGAGCGGTTGCGGCTGTGCGTACGACTTGCTGTCGTTCATGCGGCCGCGCATGTACGGATCGAGCGACAGGTAGTGATTGCGCACGCGCACTTCGCCATCCGCGAGCGGCTTCAGCGGCGTTTCGACGAGCCGGAAATTGTCCACGGAAGCCGCACCCTGCGGCCGGGACGCGAGCAGAATCTGACGATTGACTTCAGCCATGAGGGGTGTCTCCGTAATAGGTATGTGTCGATGTGTCTGGACCTGCGCGACGAAGCGCCAGGCTCAGCCGTCGCTTGGACCCGGCGTCGCCGTCGGATCGCTGCGCATGCGTTGCTGCTTCACGTCGCGGCCCACCGCGAGACGGCGCATGTATTTGAACGTGCCGAGTGCTTTCGCGACGAAGTGACCTTCGGTGTCGCGGATTTCGCCTTCGCAATACGCCATGGTGGTCGAGCGGTGCAGCACGCGGCCGGTGGCGCGCAGCTCGCCCCGGCCCGGCTGCATGAAGTTCACTTTCATCTCGACCGTGACGACGCCGACGCCGTCACCCGCCACGCTGCGCGCGGCCATCGCCAGCGCCACGTCGGCGAGCGTCATGGTGACGCCGCCGTGCGCGACGTCCCACGTGTTCAGCAACTGCGGTTGCAGCGGCAGCACCACTTCGCTCACGCCGTCCACCGCCGAGACCAGCTTCGCGCCGAGATGATCGACAAACGGACTTTCGATCATCGGCGCGGCGTGCGCCGGCGCTTCGCCGCCGGGTTTGCCTGCGTCAGTCATCGCCGCGCGTCACAGGACAAAATCGACGCATTGACGCGCTTCGCGCACCGCGCCGACGAAGCCCTTCAGCGCCTCGTGCGTGGGGTGAACCTGATAGGCGTCGAGCGCGGCCTTGTCGGCGAAATCGGAAATGAGCACGACGTCATACGTCGATTCGAGGCCGGGCTTCGCGATACCGACTTCGAGGCTCAGGATGCCCGGCACGATATCGCGGCAGCCTTCGAGTTTTTCCTTGAGTTTCAGCGCGTTTTCGTCGCGGCTCGCGCCCTCGGCGGAATCTTTCAGCTTCCACATCACAATATGACGGATCACGGTTTCACCTTGCTTGAGTTGAAACGCTCAAGCCTATCAAAATAACGGCCTGTCCTGGTCGCAATCTCGCGTGACCGGTGACCGACGCACGAAAACCGCCTGATACGCCCTTGAAAGCCAGCTCACTCGATGCTGACGCGAAATACCGTCGCATGCACGTCTTTCAGCAACGCGCGATGCCCGAGGCCGCCGTGGTCCAACGGACGGTACGCGCCAGACACCAGCAGCCGCGCGACCGTACACGCGCGGCGGACCGTCGAGGTTGCCGCGCCGTACAAACCGGCGCGCCGGCCGAGGCGCTCGCCGAGCGCGCGGTAGTAGCGCGCGGCAGCCGCGGCGCGCTCGCGAACCGGCAGCGGCGCATCGCGCGAGACGTCGCGCATCTTGTCGGCGCGCCCAAACGCGGCGTTCGCCATGCGCCGGTAATGCGTGGCGCCCGCCGCCTTCGACATCTTGACCTTTGCGCCGACGTCGCGATCCGGCGCGACGCCGCAACTATTCGCGCCGTGCTGGCGGTACAGCACGAGCGCATCGTCGATCGCCGAGATCTTGCCGAGCGACGTCGCGACGAACCACGCCCACGTGTCGTGCGACATCGGAAAGCCTGGATCGATCGGATGCTCCGGGCGCTCGCGCCAGTCGATGTAATCGTAGATCGCGCGCCGCACGACCGTCGACATGCCGAACAGCACGTACCACGGGTTCGTCGTCAGCGGATCATGGACGCCGCGATACGACCAGTGGCTCGCCGTGTTGTCGTCGCGTTCGTCCAGCTCGCCGTTCACCACTTTCACGCCGTGAACCACCAGCATGACCTCCGGGTCCGCGAATTCACGCGCGACGCGTTCGAGCTTGTTGTCGGCCCAGACGTCGTCCTGGTCGCAAAACGCGACGAAATCGCCATCGCACAGCGAGATCGCCTTGAAAAAATTCGCGTGAAAGCCGAGACGTTCGGCATTGCGCACGACGCGCACTGGAAACGGCACGCGATGCGCGAAATCCAGCGCGATATCGGCGGTACCGCTGTCCGGGCTGTCGTCGGTGATGACCAGTTCGTATGGAAGGAGCGTCTGGCGAGCGATGCTGTCCAGCTGCTCGCGCAAGAAACGTTCCCCCTTGTAGGCAGCCATCGCGATCGAGATTTTCATGGCGGGTCCATTGCGTAAGGGTCGAATGGAAAAACGGGAACACAGTTTCTCCACTATGGTGCCTGCCAGCCTAGCAGGCTCGCCCGGAACGTAATTCCGCTGAAATTAAAAAATAATTCGAAACGCGCGCAAATGCGGGCCTGATACGAGTGACGGCGCAAACCCACGCCGTCACTCGCCCTCGTTGCATCAAACGACTTCGAACAAACCCGCCGCGCCCTGCCCGCCGCCGATGCACATCGTCACGACGACCAGCTTCGCGCCGCGCCGCTTGCCTTCGATCAGCGCATGCCCGGTCAAACGCGCACCGGACACGCCGTACGGGTGGCCGACCGCGATCGCGCCGCCGTTTACGTTCAGGCGGTCCATCGGGATGCCGAGCGTGTCGGCGCAGTACAGCACCTGCACCGCGAACGCTTCGTTCAACTCCCACAGGTCGATGTCGCCGACCTTGAGGCCAGCCTGCTTCAGCAGTTTCGGCACCGCGAACACCGGGCCGATGCCCATTTCATCCGGCTCGCAACCGGCCACCGCGAAGCCGCGGAAAATACCGAGCGGCTGCAGCCCTTCGCGCTCCGCGACCTTCGCGTTCATCACCACGCACGCCGATGCGCCATCGGAAAACTGGCTCGCGTTGCCAGCCGTGATCACGCCGCCCGGCATCGCCGTGCGGATCTTCGACACGCCTTCGAGCGTCGTGTCGGCGCGAATGCCCTCGTCGGCGGAAACCGTGACTTCCTTCGTGACCACACGGCCGGTTGCCTTGTCGGCGACGCCCGCAAGCACCGTCATCGGCACGATTTCGTCCTTGAAGCGGCCGGCTTCGAGCGCGGCCGCGGCACGCTGCTGCGACTGCACGCCGTATTCGTCCTGACGCGCCTTCGAAATCGAATAGCGCTTCGCGACGTTTTCGGCGGTCTGCAACATCGACCAGTAGATTTCCGGCTTGTTTTTGCTGAGCCAGCCTTCGGCCAGCATGTGGCGGTTCATTTCGTTCTGCACGCACGAGATGGATTCCACGCCACCCGCGACGAACACGTCGCCTTCGCCCGCGATCACGCGTTGCGCGGCGAGTGCGATCGTCTGCAGGCCCGACGAACAGAAGCGGTTCACCGTCATGCCCGGCACGCTGACCGGCAGGCCGGCGCGTAGTGCGATCTGGCGCGCGATGTTGCCGCCCGTCGCGCCTTCGGGATTGGCGCAGCCCATGATCACGTCCTCGACGCGCGCCGGGTCGATTGTCGCGCGCTCGACGGCGGCCTGCGTCGCGTGGCCGCCCAGCGTCGCGCCGTGCGTCATGTTGAAGCCGCCGCGCCACGATTTGGCAAGACCCGTGCGGGCGGTCGATACGATTACGGCGTCAGTCATGCAAGTCTCCTGCTTCCAGTGTTTGTTTGCGGTTCGCGAGGCCGGCCCGGCCTCAGGCAAGCAGCGCGGCGGCCTGCATGCGGGTTACCCCCGCGTTGTGCAGATCGCGCCAGGCGGCGTCGAGCGAACCATTCAGATCGATTGCGCGGGATGCGTCCTCGATTACCGCGACGTCGAATCCAGCGGCACGCGCATCGAGCGCGGACCACGCGACGCAATAATCCGTCGCGAGGCCACAGCAATAAATGCGCTTCACGCCCGTGTCGCGCAGATAACCCGCGAGGCCGGTCGGCGTCGTGCGATCGGCTTCGAGAAAGGCCGAGTAGCTGTCGACGTCGACGTGATGCCCCTTGCGGATCACGAGCCGCGCGTGCGGCACATCGAGATCGCGATGGAGCGCCGCGCCCGGCGTGTTCTGCACGCAATGCACGGGCCACAGCACCTGTTCGCCATACGGCAGCGTCATCGTTTCGAACGGCGTGCGGCCCGCGTGATTCGCGGCGAACGAGACATGTGAAGCGGGATGCCAGTCCTGCGTCAGCACGACGTGGCTGAACGCGCGGGCGAGCCGGTTCACCACCGGCACGACCTCGTCTCCATGCGCGACGGCCAGTGCGCCGCCAGGCATGAAATCGTTCTGCACGTCGACCACGAGCAACACTGCGTCCGCGCCCTTCATTCCGTTCTCCGCTTGACGTGTCGCGTTCAGCCGTTAAAACCGCGTCCTTTCGCGGCGAGCTCGACAATGCCCGGCGCGATCTGCCACGCGTCGCCGTTCGGGCGCGAAGCGTAGCGGCGAATCGCGCGCTCGACGTTGTAGAGGCCGACGGTGTCCGCATACAGCATCGGACCGCCGCGCCACAGCGGGAAGCCGTAGCCGGTCAGATAGACCATGTCGATATCCGACGCCTTCGACGCGATGCCTTCTTCGAGAATCTTCGCGCCTTCGTTCACGAGCGCGAACACCAGACGCTCGACGATTTCCTCGTCGCTGATCTTGCGGCGCTCCGCGCCCACGTCCTTCGAGAACGAGGCGATCATTTCCTCGACGAACTTCGACGGATGCGCGGTGCGGTCGCCCGCCTTGTAGTCATACCAGCCGCCACCCGTCTTCTGGCCGAAGCGCCCCGTCTCGCACAGACGGTCCGCGATCTTCGAGTAATGCATCTCCGGGTGTTCCAGATAGCGGCGCTTGCGGATCGCCCAGCCGATGTCGTTGCCCGCCAGATCGCTCATGCGGAACGGACCCATCGCGAAGCCGAACTTTTCGATCGCGCGGTCGACCTGCGCCGGTAGCGCGCCTTCTTCGAGCATGAAGAGCGCCTGACGGATGTACTGCTCGATCATCCGGTTGCCGATGAAGCCATCGCACACGCCCGAGACCACGGCGGTCTTCCTGATCTTCTTCGCGATCTTCATGACGGTGGCGAGCACGTCTTTGGACGTGTCCTTGCCGCGCACCACTTCGAGCAGCTTCATCACGTTGGCCGGGCTGAAGAAGTGCATGCCGACCACGTCCCGCGGACGCTTCGTGAAGGCGGCGATCCTGTTCAGATCGAGCGTCGACGTGTTCGATGCGAGGATCGCGCCTTGTTTTGCCACTTCGTCGAGACGCTTGAACACCTGCTCTTTCACGCCGAGTTCCTCGAACACGGCTTCGATGATCAGGTCGGCGTTGCCGAGGTCCTCGTAAGAAAGCGTCGGCGTGATCAGCGCCATGCGCTGTTCGAGCGCCTCGGGCGTGAGCTTGCCTTTCTTGACGGTGCCTCCGTAGTTCTTGCGAATCGTCGCGACGCCGCGATCGAGCGCTTCCTGCTTCGTTTCCAGCAGCGTGACCGGCAAACCCGCGTTGACGAAGTTCATCGCGATGCCGCCGCCCATCGTGCCGGCGCCGATCACGGCGACCTGGCGGATGTCGCGAACCGGCGTGTCGGAAGGCACATCGGGAATCTTGCTGGCAGCACGTTCACCGAAGAACGCATGACGCAGCGCATGGCTTTCCGGCGTCTGCACGAGCGACACAAAGCATTCGCGCTCGAACGCGAGGCCCTTGTCGAAGCCGTTTTTCACGCCGGCTTCGATTGCGTCGATGCACTTGTGCGGCGCGGGGAAATTCTTTGCCGCACCCGCGACGCCATTGCGCGCGAACTGGATGAACCCTTCGGCGTTCGGATGCTCGATCTTGCGGTCGCGCACGCGCGGATGCGGGCCGGCCTGCGCGCCGACCTTGCGTGCGAACGCAATCGCGGCTTCGAGCAGGTCGCCTTCGACGACCTCATCGAAGAGCCCCGTGCCCGCGAGCTTTTCCGACATGACCGGTGCGCCCGACACGATCATGTTGAGCGCGGCTTCGAGGCCGATGGCGCGCGGCAGACGCTGCGTGCCGCCCGCGCCCGGCAGGATGCCGAGCTTCACTTCGGGCAGCGCGATCTGCGCGCCCGGCGCGGCGAGACGGTAATGCGTGCCGAGCGCGAGTTCCAGACCGCCGCCCATCGCGACGCTGTGAATCGCGGCGACGACCGGCTTCGTGCTGCCCTCGACGACCTTGATGACCGTGGCGAGCGTCGGTTCCTGCGTCGCTTTCGGCGTGTTGAATTCGGTGATGTCCGCACCGCCGGAAAACGCCTTGCCGGCGCCCGCCAGCACGATCGCGGTAATCGACGCGTCGTTCAGCGCGCGTTCGATGCCTTCGACGATACCGGCCCGTGTCGGGAGACCGAGACCGTTAACCGGCGGGTTGTTGAGCGTGATGACGGCGACGCCGTCACGGGTTGTGTAATCCACTGCCATGTGCCTGCCTCCATGCGCCTGGCTGCGCGAAAATTGCCTGCCGGCTCATTGCCCGACGTGTTGTCGAACTCATTGTCCGATATTCCAGGATCAGGAGCAGAATACACAAAAAAGCACGCTCGTTCAATTTATTGCGACACGGGGTTTGCCCGTAGATACCCGCGTCGCGTACCGTTTCGGAAGGTGCGTCTGTCGTCAGGACGGTTCGGGGAAGGGACAATGCGGAACATCGAGCGCCGAGGGCAGGATGTGCGTGCGGAACTGTTGGCGCAGCTTGAGCTTCTGGAGCTTGCCGGTCGCGGTGTGCGGCAGTTCGTCGACGAACGCGACGTCGTCGGGAATCCACCACTTCGCGACCTTGCCTTCATAGAACGCGAGCAGTTCCTCGCGCGTGATGTCCATGCCCGGACGCTTCACGATCACGAGCAGCGGCCGCTCGGTCCACTTCGGATGCGCGCAGGCAATGCACGCCGCTTCGGCTACCGCCGGATGCGCGATCGCGACGTTCTCCAGATCGATCGAACTGATCCACTCGCCGCCCGACTTGATCACGTCCTTGCTGCGGTCGGTGATGTGCAGGAAGCTGTCGGGGTCGATCGTCGCGACGTCGCCGGTGGGAAACCAGCCGTCGACCAGCGGCGATTCGTCCTTCTGGTAGTAGCGCTGGATCACCCACGGCCCGCGCACGTGCAGGTCGCCGAACGCGATACCATCCCACGGCAGTTCGTTGCCGTCCTCGCCGACGATCTTCATGTCGACGCCGTACATCACGTGGCCCTGCTTCTCGCGCAGCTTGCGCTGCTCGTCGGGTGCTCGCCGCGACTGTTCCCATGTCAGCTTCGAGAGCGTGCCGAGCGGCGACATCTCGGTCATGCCCCACGCGTGGATCACCTCGACGCCGTAGTCGTCCTCGAACATCCGCAACATCGCGGGCGGGCACGCCGAGCCGCCGATCACGGTGCGCCTGAGCGTCGTGAAGCGCACCTGTGCTTCTTTCAGATAGTTGAGCAGGCCGAGCCACACGGTCGGCACGCCGGCTGAATACGTGACGCCCTCGGCTTCCATCAGTTCGAAGAGCGACTTGCCGTCGAGATCCTTGCCGGGGAAGACGATCTTCGCGCCCGTCAGCGGCGCGGCGTGCGGAATTCCCCATGCGTTCACATGGAACATCGGCACGACGGGCAGCACGGAGTCGCGCGCGGAGAGGCTCATCGCATCCGGCAGCGACGCGCCGAACGCATGCAGCACCGTCGAGCGGTGCGAGTACAGCGCGCCCTTCGGATTGCCGGTCGTGCCGGACGTGTAGCACAGATACGAAGCCTGGCTTTCCTCGATGCGCGGCCAGTCGAACGCGCCGTCGTGGGCCGCGATCAGGGTTTCGTAGCTGAGAAGCGGCACCGGCAGCGCGGTCTGCATCTTCGGCAGATGCGCTTCGTCGGCGAGCGCGATCCAGCCGCGCACATGCGGACACTGCGGCGCGAGAATATCGACGAGCGGCGCGAACGTCGTGTCGAAGAGCACGTAACGATCCTGCGCGTCGTTGATGATCCACGCGATCTGCTCCGGAAAGAGCCGCGGGTTGATCGTGTGGCACACCGCGCCGAAACCGGCGACGCCGTAATACGCCTCGAGATGCCGGTAGCCGTTCCAGGCGAGCGTGCCGATGCGCTCGCCCGGCGCCACGCCGAGCGCGATCAGCGCCTGCGCCAGCTGCTTCGCGCGCTTCTCGCAATCGCGATACGTGTAGCGGTGCATGTCGCCCTCGATACGTCGCGACACGATCTCCACGCCGCCGAAGTGCCGTGCCGCGTGCGTGATCAACGAGGACACGGTGAGCGGCACATCCATCATCTGTCCCAGCAGCGGCGTTGTCATCGGTGTTGTCTCCTCGCCATGGTCCGTGAAAGGTGCAGCCCCGGGGTGCGCCTGGATGCGCCCCGCGCGGCCGCTGGCGGCCGTCCTGCAGGCCCGCGGGCGCGGACTTACAATATCGGTTAAACATGAGGCGCTCAATATGTCGTTTTCCCCAAGCAATGCGGGTCTGTCGGCGTCAATGTCGGCTTTGGCCGGCACAATCGGCAACCAGCGCGCGGGTTCGTTTGCACAGCTCGGCACCACGTTCCTGACCCGGCTGCCGGCCGCACCGCTGCCCGCACCCCATGTGGTCGGGTTTTCCGCTGAAACCGCCGCGCTGCTCGGTTTCGATTCTTCGATCGCACAGGATCCGACGTTCGCCGAATTCTTCTCGGGCAACACGACGCGCGACTGGCCCGCGCAGGCGCTGCCCTATGCGACGGTCTATTCTGGCCATCAGTTCGGCGTGTGGGCGGGCCAGCTGGGCGACGGCCGCGCGCTCGGTCTCGGCGAGGTCGAACACGACGGCACGCGTCTCGAACTGCAACTGAAAGGCGGCGGCCGCACGCCCTATTCACGCATGGGCGACGGCCGCGCGGTGCTGCGCTCGTCGATCCGCGAATATCTGTGTTCGGAAGCGATGCATCACCTCGGCATCCCGACGACGCGCGCGCTCTGCGTGATCGGCTCCGATCAACCGGTGCGGCGAGAAGAAGTGGAAACGGCCGCGGTCGTCACGCGCGTTGCGCCAAGCTTCGTGCGCTTTGGTCACTTCGAGCATTTCTACTCGAACGATCGCGTCGACGCGTTGCGCTCGCTCGCTGATCACGTGATCGAGCGTTTCTATCCCGCGTTAAAGGAGGCCGACGACCCGTATCTCGCGCTTCTCGGCGAAGCGGTCCGCTCGACGGCCGACCTGATGGTGGAATGGCAGGCGGTCGGTTTTTGCCACGGCGTGATGAACACGGACAACATGTCGATCCTGGGTCTCACGATCGACTACGGCCCGTTCGGTTTCATGGATGCGTTCGATGCGAACTACATCTGCAATCACTCCGACAACCAGGGCCGCTACGCGTACCGGATGCAACCGCAGATCGCGTACTGGAACCTCTTCTGTCTCGCGCAGGGCCTGCTGCCGCTCTTCGGCGGACGTTACGAGGAAAGCGTGCGCGGCGAGCGCGCGGTGCAGGACGCGCAGCGCGTGCTCGAAGGCTTCAAGGAGCGCTTCGCGCCGGCGCTCGAGCGCCGCATGCGCGAGAAGCTCGGGCTCGAAACCGCGCAACCCGGCGATGACCAGCTGGCTAACAGCCTGTTTGAAATCATGCACGCGAACCGCGCGGACTTCACACTAACGTTCCGTCACCTCGCGCGTCTGTCGAAGCGCGATGCGAGCGGCGACGCGCCCGTACGCGACCTGTTCCTCGACCGCGCGGCGTTCGACACGTGGGCCGCCGGCTACCGGACGCGGCTTGCGCACGAAACACGCGATGACGCGTCGCGGGCCATTGCAATGAACCGGGTGAACCCCAAATTCGTACTTCGCAATCACCTTGCGGAAACCGCGATCCGCAAGGCGAAAGAAAAGGACTTCTCCGAAGTCGAGCGACTGGCGGCGGTGCTGCGCCGTCCGTTCGACGAACAACCTGAAAACGAAGCGTACGCGGCGCTGCCGCCCGACTGGGCGAGTTCGCTCGAAGTCAGCTGCTCGTCGTGAGCCTTATCGCTTCACTGATTGTTCCGTCATGCCGAACTGGCTGTACCGGTTCCATTCACGCGAACGATCAGGCCCCTCCTATCGACAGGACCCGACCATGAATCCAGACGATCTCAAACCCGGCACGACCGACACGCCCACGGTGCAGAAAGACGACGCCATCTGGCGCAAACAGCTTTCGGAGACCCAGTACCGGGTGACGCGCGAGGCCGCGACCGAGCGGCCGTTCACCGGCGAATACTGGGACCACTTCGACCGCGGCGTGTATGACTGCGTCTGCTGCGGCACACCGCTCTTCGAATCGGCGACGAAATTCGACGCCGGTTGCGGCTGGCCGAGCTACTTCAAGCCGATCAACGGCGAAGTGATCGCCGAGAAAACCGACCGCTCGCACGGCATGCTGCGAATCGAAGTGCAGTGCAAGAACTGCGGCGCGCATCTGGGCCACGTGTTCGAGGACGGTCCCGCGCCGACGGGCCTTCGGTACTGCATCAATTCGGCTGCGCTACAATTCGAGCCCAAGTAACGCAGGCCGGGCACGGCCGGGTTCTGGCGGCCGTCAGGCCGCCGGCACACCGGCGCCGCGTCCGGACTGCGCCGCCGGGCCTGTCGAGCCGGCTGCCGGCCCGTGGCGGGCGCGGATGAGGCGCGGCACGCGCCTTTCCCGCCGCGCACCGGCCCCCCTATTGAGCGCATCACTCAGCGGATTCCCGACCTGACAATGAAATTCCTGTTCGACCTGTTCCCGATCATCCTGTTTTTCGTGGCGTTCAAGATCTGGGGCATCTTCACGGCGACGGCCGTCGCCATCGCCGCGACGCTCGTGCAGATCGCCTTCGTCGCTTTCCGGCATCGCAAGGTCGATCCGATGCTGTGGGTGAGCCTCGGCGTCGTGACGGTGTTCGGCGGCGCGACGCTCGTGCTGCACAACGACACGTTCATCAAATGGAAGCCGACCGTGCTGTACTGGGCGTTTTCGGTCGCGCTGGTCGTCTCGCAGTTCGCGTTCAACAAGAACCTGATCGAGGCGATGATGGGCAAGCAGATCACGCTGCCGCATCGCGTCTGGGCCCAGCTCAATTACGTGTGGGCGGTGTTCTTCGTGCTGCTCGGCATCCTCAACCTGTTCGTCGCGTACAACTTTTCTACCGACGCCTGGGTCAACTTCAAGCTGTTCGGTGCGACGGGCTGTCTCGTGGTGTTCATCGTCGGCCAGAGCCTGTGGCTCGCCAAATATATGAAAGAGGAATGAGCGATGAGCGATGACGTCTTCCTCAACGCCACCACCCCGGAGCGCGCCGCGCTGATCGCAACGCGTCTTTCGGCGGCGCTCGCGCCGGTCGTCTCGATCGACGTGCGCGACGACAGCGCGCAGCACGCCGGTCATGCCGGCGCCGCCGCGGGCGGTCATTTCAGTGTCACGATCGTCGCCGCCGCATTCGCCGGGAAGGCCCGCGTGGCAAGGCATCGTCTGGTGTATGATGCGCTGGCCGATGGCATGCAGCGCGGCATTCACGCACTCGCAATCACGGCTTACACGCCCGAAGAATTCGACTTGTTGCCCCGTTAGGAACCTTCTGATGACCTTGAAGAAAACCCGCTCGTGGGTATTGCTGGCCGCATTCGCGGCCGCGCCTGCGTTCGCACAGAACATCGCCGTCGTGAACGGC
Source organism: Paraburkholderia sartisoli (assembly GCF_900107685.1). Taxonomy (GTDB): domain Bacteria; phylum Pseudomonadota; class Gammaproteobacteria; order Burkholderiales; family Burkholderiaceae; genus Paraburkholderia; species Paraburkholderia sartisoli. The sequence goes on from NZ_FNRQ01000003.1 coordinate 95,663, forward strand.
ACGCCGATCCCGAAGGCACGCGCCGACGCGCTGATCGACCAGCTCGTCCATCAGGGCCAGCAGGACACGCCGCAGCTTCAGATGGCGGTGCGCGAAGAACTCGTGAACCGCGAAATCCTGATGCAGGAAGCGGCCCGCCGCGGCATCCCGACGCGTCCCGACGTGAAGGCGCAGGTCGCCGTCGCGCAGCAGACCGTCGTGCTGCGCGCGCTGATCGAAGACTTCGTGAAGAACAACGCCCCGAGCGACGCCGACGTGAAAGCGCGTTACGACGACCTCGTCAAGAGCACGGGCGGCAAGGAATATCACCTTCACCACATCCTCGTCGAAGACGAGCAGCAGGCGAAGGATCTGATCGCGAAGATCAAGGCCGGCGCGAGCTTCGAAGATCTCGCGAAGCAGTACTCGAAGGATCCGGGATCGGGCAAGAACGGCGGCGACCTCGACTGGTCGGACCCGAAGGCCTACGTGCCGGAATTCGCCGATGCGGCCATGAAGCTGCAGAAAGGCCAGATGACCGACGCGCCAGTCCACACGCAGTTCGGCTGGCACATCATCCGTCTGGACGACACGCGCGCGGTCGCGCCGCCGCCGTTCGACCAGGTGAAAGCGCAGATCGTCCAGCAGATGCAGCAGGAAAAACTGCAGGCGTTCGAAGAAGGCCTGCGCAAGAACGCGAAGATCCAGTAAGCGTTTTTGCCTTGAAAACGACAATGCCGCCCGAGGGCGGCATTGTCGTTTCTGGGTCCAGCCTTTGCGATAACCAGGCGCCTGCGATGCAGCGCCGGGTTCGTTCAATGGCCGGCGATCAACCCAGCCGGCGGCGTGCGTTCTGGAACACGCGCATCCACGGGCTTGCGTCGCCCCAGCCTTCCGGATGCCAGCTCATCGTCACCGTGCGATGCACGCGTTCCATATGCGGCATCAGCACCGTGAAGCGGCCGTCCGGCGTCGTCACCGACGTGATGCCCTGCGGCGAGCCATTCGGGTTGAACGGATACTGCTCCGTCGCCTGGCCGCGGTTGTCGACGTAACGCATCGCCACGGCCGCACGGGACGCGTCGCCTTGCTGCGAGAAGTCCGCGAAACCTTCGCCGTGCGCGACCGCGACCGGGATGCGCGAGCCTTCCATGCCGTCGAAGAAAATCGACGGCGACGGCTGCACTTCGACCATCGAGAAACGCGCTTCGAATTTCTCCGACTTGTTGCGCGTGAACTTTGGCCAGGCTTCGGCGCCCGGGATCATCGACGCAAGGCTGCTCATCATCTGGCAGCCGTTGCAGATGCCGAGCGCGAACGTGTCGGCGCGGCCGAAGAACATCGCGAACATTTCGGCGAGTTGCGGATTGAAACGGATCGTCTTTGCCCAGCCTTCGCCGGCGCCCAGCACGTCGCCGTACGAGAAACCGCCGCACGCCACCGCGCCCGCGAAATCAGCAAGCGTCGCGCGGCCGGACAGCAGGTCGCTCATGTGAACGTCGTACGCGTCGAAGCCCGCGCGATCGAACGCGTACGCGGTTTCGAGGTGCGAATTCACACCCTGCTCGCGCAGGATCGCGACACGCGGACGCGCGCCTTTGTGGACGAACGGTGCGGCGACATCTTCCGCCGGATCGAAGCTCAGATGCGGCGTGATGCCCGGATCGGCTGCGTCGAGCAGCGTGTCGTGTTCGGCATCCGCGCAGGCCGGGTTGTCGCGCAGACGCGAGATGCGCCAGCTGACTTCGTCCCACGCGCGATGCAGTTCGGTGCGCGGCGCTTCGTAGATCTTCTTCGCGTCGCGCCAGACTTCGAGCGTGTCGCGCTCGTTTGGCTTGCCGATCACATGCGAGCACGCCGACAGGCCATGTTCGCGCAGCGCGCCCAGCACCGCGTCACGGTCCGCCGCGCGCACCTGGATCACGGCGCCGAGTTCCTCGCTGAAGAGCGCGCGGATCGTGCGATCGTCGCGGCGGCCGCTCGTCTGCTTCGCCCAGTCTTTCGCGTCGCCGTAGTCGGATTCGTGGTTCGGGTCGAGCACCAGCATGTCGACGTTCAGCGACACGCCCACGTGACCCGCGAACGCCATTTCAGCCACCGTCGCCCACAGGCCGCCGTCGGAGCGGTCGTGGTACGCGAGCAGCCTGCCATCGGCGTTCAGCGACTGGATCACACTGAAGAAGCGCTTCAGGTCTTCGGGATCGTCGACGTCCGGCACCGTGTCGCCGACCTGCTGCGTCACCTGCGCCAGAATGCTCGCGCCGAGGCGGTTCTTGCCGCGGCCGAGGTCGATCGCGATCAGCACCGTGTCGCCCACTTCGCTCGCGCGACGCAACTGCGGCGTCAGGTGACGGCGCACGTCCTCGACCGGCGCGAACGCCGAGATGATCAGCGAAACCGGCGCGACCACTTCCTTCGCGACGCCACGGTCTTCCCACTTCGTGCGCATCGACAGCGAATCCTTGCCGACCGGAATGCCGATCCCGAGCGCCGGGCACAGTTCCATGCCGATCGCCTTGACCGTGTCGTAGAGCGCCGCGTCTTCGCCCGGGCTGCCGCACGCAGCCATCCAGTTCGCCGACAGCTTCAGCCTGTCCAGCGAAGAAATGGGCGCCGACGCGATGTTTGTCACCGCCTCGCCGACGGCCATGCGGCCCGACGCGGGCGCGTCGATGACGGCAAGCGGCGTGCGCTCGGCCATCGTCATCGCTTCGCCGCGAAAACCGGCGTAATCCGCCGCGGTGATCGCGCAGTCGGCGACCGGCACCTGCCACGGACCAACCATCTGGTCACGCACGCTCGTGCCGCCCACCGAACGGTCGCCGATCGTGATGAGGAACGACTTGCTTGCGACCGTCGGATGACGCAGCACGCTCACCGCGACTTCCGACAGATTCACGTGCGTGACGTCGACCGGCTGCAGCGCGACCGTTTCGCGCTTCACGTCGCGATGCATGCGCGGCGGCTTGCCGAGCAGCACTTCCATCGGCATGTCGACGGGTTCGTGTGCGTCCGCGTTGTGTTTGTCCGTGTCCACGAGTTGCAGCTGACGCTCGGCCGTGGCCACGCCGATCACGGCGAACGGGCAACGCTCGCGTTCGCAGATCGCCTCGAACATCGGCAGGTCGGTCGGTGCGATCGCCAGCACGTAGCGCTCCTGCGCTTCATTCGACCAGATTTCGCGCGGCGACAGGCCGCTCTCTTCCAGTTGAACCTGGCGCAGTTCGAAGCGCGCGCCTTTATCCGCGCCATCGACGAGTTCCGGGAACGCGTTCGACAGCCCGCCCGCACCGACGTCGTGAATGCTCAGGATCGGGTTCTTCTCGCCTAGCTGCCAGCAGCCGTTGATGACTTCCTGCGCGCGCCGTTCGATTTCCGGGTTGCCGCGCTGCACGGAATCGAAGTCGAGTTCGGCCGTGTTCGTGCCGGTCGCCATCGAGCTGGCGGCGCCGCCGCCCATGCCGATGCGCATGCCGGGGCCGCCGATCTGGATCAGCAGCGAGCCTTCCGGCAGGTCGTGCTTGTGCGTGTGCTGGTCCGAAATATTGCCGATGCCGCCCGCGATCATGATCGGCTTGTGATAACCGCGCACGTGGCCCGCGACGTTCTGTTCGTACACGCGGAAGTAGCCGCCCAGATTCGGCCGGCCGAATTCGTTGTTGAACGCGGCGCCGCCGAGCGGACCGTCGATCATGATCTGCAGCGGCGAGGCGATGCGATCCGGGCGGCCGTACGCTTCCTGCGTGTCGGCCTCGTTGCGATGCGCGACCGGTTGCGCGGCGTCGCGGGCGTTTTCCCACGCTTCGCGCGCGTCCGGCAAGTCGAGGTTCGACACCGTGAAGCCCGCGAGACCCGCCTTCGGACGCGCGCCGCGACCCGTCGCGCCCTCGTCGCGGATTTCGCCGCCCGCGCCCGTCGCGGCGCCGGGGAACGGCGAGATCGCGGTCGGGTGATTATGCGTTTCCACCTTCATCAACGTGTGCGTGAGTTCGGTGTGACGGCCGTAGTGTTCGGCGCGCTCGCCAGCAGCAGCCGGCCTGCGCGGGAACCAGCGTTCGGCCATGCCGCCCGCCATGATCGACGAGTTGTCCGAATACGCGACGATCGTGCCCTGCGGGTTCAACTTCTCCGTGTTGCGGATCATGTTGAAAAGCGAGATGTCCTGACGCTCGCCGTCGATTGTCCAGTCGGCGTTGAAAATCTTGTGGCGGCAGTGCTCGCTGTTCGCCTGCGCGAACATCATCAGTTCGACGTCGGTCGGATTGCGGCCGAGCTTGCTGAACGCGTCGACGAGGTAGTCGATTTCGTCGTCCGCGAGCGCGAGGCCCAGTTCCGTGTTCGCGGCTGCCAGCGCCGTGCGGCCTTCCTTCAGGATGTCGACGGTTTGCAGCGGCTTCGCCGGCAGCTCGTCGAACAGATGCATCGCGTGATCGCGCGACGGCGCGACGCTTTCGGTCATGCGGTCGTGCAGCGCGGCGACGACCGCGGCGCGCGCCTCGTCGGAGAGCGCCTTCTTGCCGCCCAGCAGGCCCGACTTCAGGGTCACCGTGTATTCGATGCCGCGTTCGATGCGGCGCACGTTCGCGAGGCCGCAATGCAGTGCGATATCGGTGGCCTTGCTCGCCCACGGCGACACCGTGCCGAAGCGCGGCACCACGAGCACGGTTTCGGTCGTGCCGCGCTCTTTCGCTGCGTCGAACGGTTCACCGTAGTGCATCAGCGCCTCGATCTTCGCGCTGTCGTCAGCCGAAAGCGGCGTCGATGCGTTGACGAAATGCAGGAATTGTCCGCGTACGCCGGTGATATTGGCGTCGATGCGGGTGAGCGTATCGAGCAGGCGGGTTTGACGGAAATCGGAGAGGGCCGAAGCGCCGGGGAAACACGAGAAGTGGGCCATGAACTTGACGTTGCGTCGATCAGTCGCGCGTGCAGGCGACGGGAGGCGAAAGGAAGTCGCAGATTATACCTCGGGACGGCCCGTCAGAGCCGCCCTACGTGGCGCGACGGACCTTCTGTCAGCAACGTCCGGCGTGGCCCGGCATCGCATGGGGCCGCCGCCAGCGGCGTGGCGGGCGGGCCCGTTTGGCTGCTATCATTCGCCCTTTCCACCGACCGGCGCGGCAGGTCCCCCACCCGCGCCGCACGTCACGCACACGGGCACGCCCGGTCACTCGCGTCCTGCCCGCAAATCAGATCAATCATGGATGTCATAGTCATTGGCGGCGGAATCACCGGCGTCGCCACCGCTTATCAGCTGCGCGCGGCCGGCCATCGCGTGTGCGTCGTCGAACGGCATGCGACGGTCGCCCAGGGCGCAACCTACGGCCACAGCGGCACCGTGCTGCCCACCGCGCTCGACGTCTGGTTCGGCCCGACCTTCATGGAAAGCCGGCGCGCCGCGAAAAGCGGCGTGGTGACGAAGACCGGTTTCAATTCGGGTGCCCGCGACTTCCTGAAGCGCCTCGCGACCTTGCAGGAGCCCGCCGCGTTCGAAGCGCAGATGGGCCGCCTGCGTCCACTGATCGAGCTGTCGCGCGACACGCTCGCCGATATCGAAGCGCGCTTTGGTCTCGAGTTCGAGCAGCGCAGTGGCGTGCTTCACCTGGTGCGCTCCGCCCACGAGTGGGAATTGACCCAGCCGGCGCTCGACCTGCTGCGCCGCTACGAGATCCCGCATCATGTGCTCTCCGCGGCCGAATGCGCCGCGCTCGAACATTCGGTGCCGACCGACCCTGATTTCGCGGGCGGCGTGCATTTCGAAGCAGAACGCACCGCGAACTGTCCGCTTTTTGCGAAGCTCGTGAAGCAGCAGCTCGACGAGCAAGGCGGCGTGACATTCCAGACCGGCCGCGAAGTGACCGCGATCCGTGTCGACAACCAGCGTGCCGCCGTCGAACTGGCGCCGCACACGGGCGAATCGTCGCGTTCGCGCGAAGTCGACGTGATTGCGGGCGACGCGATCGTCGTCGCGGCGGGCGTCGGCAGCCTGCCGCTGCTCGAGCAGCTCGGCCTGCGCCTGCCGCTGCATCCGCTGCGCATGCACACGCTTGCCGCGCCGGTCGCGCACGAGGAGTGCGTGCCCCATATGACCGTGATCGATGCGGTCAAACGCATCACGATCACGCGCATGAATCATCGTCTGCGTATTGCCGGCGGTGCGGTGGTGCAGCCGGCGAACCTCGTCGACAAGCCGCTTGGCGAGGCGCTCACCAGCGAAGCGCTCGCGTTGCTCGGCCAGGCCACGCACGACTGGATTCCGGGTGCCGCGAAGATCTCGGCGGCGCTGCCGTGGGAAGGCCTGAAGCTGCTGTCGCCGGATGGCTTGCCGCTCGTCGGCAACGCGCTGCATCCGCGGCTTTTTGTGAACGCCGGGCACGGGCCGTCCGGTTGGGGAATGGCGTGCGGGTCTGCTAAAGTGATCGCTGATCTCTTCGCCGGTGCGACGCCCGATGTGCCGCCCGATACGCTTGCAGCACTACGGCCGGAACGGTTTCGCGATTGAGGTGCGTCGGGCGCGGTGTGGTCGGGCTGTTCTGCGCTGCGGTGTTCTGTCAGGCGGCCCTCGTGCGGTAAGACGGCAGCGGGCATGGGTTCAGCGTGCCGCCGCTCACAGCGACTGCGCGGGCCCATCGTCAAGCAGTTCCGGGCCGGTGCGTCGCGCCTGATCGCGCGGGAACCCGCCCGCACCTTTTCCGTTTGTCTTCGTCCTGCCTGCGCCATGACCGACACTACGCCGCCCGCCTCCGTCAACGCCCCTCGCGCCGCCACGCTCGTCGATCCGTACGACCGTCCGTTGCCGCTTCTTTCGGTCGAGGCACTCCGCGCACTCGAAAAGGAAGCCGCCGCGGCGCTCCCCGAACACACGCTGATGGCCCGCGCAGGCGCTGCGGCGGCCCGCTTCCTGCTCGACCAGAACGCCCACGAATCGTCTGCCTGTGCCGACCATCCGGTCTGGCTGGTCGCGGGCCCGGGCAACAACGGCGGCGACGCGCTCGTGATGGCGACGGAGCTGCACCGCGCGGGCCTCGCGGTCGATGTCTGCATGCCGGTCGAAGTCAAGCCGGACGACGCCCGCTGGGCACTCGAAGCGGCCCGCGCGGCAGGCGTGCCGATCGCCACGACACCGCCGGCTTCGTTCGATCGCTACGGCTGGCTGGTCGACGGCATGTTCGGCATCGGACTTGCGCGGCCGCTCGAAGGTGTCTTCGCCGAACTTGCCCGGACGCTGTCGGAACGTAGCCGCGGCAAGGGGCACGTGCTCGCGCTCGATGTGCCGAGCGGCCTCGACAGCGACACTGGCAATGTGGTCGCTGCGATCGCTGCGACCGATACCGGCACGGCCGTGCGCGCGACCCACACGGTCACGTTCATCGGCGCGAAGCCGGGGTTGTTCACGGCGTCGGGCCGCGATCTCGCGGGCTCGGTGACGGTTGCGCCGATCGGCGTCGAGGGCGCGGCGGCGCATACCCAGGTGCATCTGAATGCGCCGTCGCTGTTCGACGCATCCCTGCCATCGCGCGATTTCGCGGCACACAAGGGGACGTTCGGCAGTCTTGCCGTGATCGGCGGCGACACGGGCATGTGTGGCGCCCCGATTCTCGCGGCACGCGCCGCGCTGTACACCGGAGCCGGCAAGGTCCACATCGGGTTCGTCGGCAGCGGCGCGCCCGCCTACGACGCGCCCCACCCCGAACTGATGCTGGGCGGCGTCGACGACCTTGCGCTCGATGCGATGGACGCGCTCGCGATCGGCTGCGGCATGGGCCAGCGGGACCGGGCTTCGGTCACGCTGCTCGACGCCCTCGAATTCGCCGGCCCGATCCTGCTCGATGCGGACGCGCTCAACCTCATTTCGAAGGACGAAGAACTCGCCGCCGCCGTCCACGCGCGTGGCGCGCAGAACGGCCACGTGTGCGTGCTGACGCCGCATCCGCTCGAAGCCGCGCGCCTGCTCGCCACCGATGCGCGCACGGTGCAGGCCAACCGGCTGGCCGCCGCGCGGTCGCTGGCGGCGCGTTATGCGAGTGTCGTCGTGCTGAAAGGAAGCGGCACGATCGTCGCCGCGCCGGATGGCCGCGTCGCGATCAATCCGACGGGCAACGCCGCGCTCGCGACAGGCGGCACGGGTGACGTGCTCGGCGGCATCATCGGCGCGTTTCTCGCGCAGCGCGTGCCCGGCTATGAAGCGGCGCTGGCGGGTGTCTACCTGCACGGCCGCGCGGCCGATACGCTCACCGCGCAAGGTAACGGCCCCGCTGGGCTGAACGCCGGCGAACTGGCGCCGATGGTGCGCACGCTGCTCAATCGCCTGTTCTATCCGCTGCGCGCGTGACGTGGGTGCGGGCGCGGCTTTCGATCGATCCGGTGAGCCCGTGATCGCGTGTGTGCCCCTTGCGGCCGTTCAGCATCCGCATCCGTCGCGAACGTTCCCGTCATCCGCGGATACGCACACAGGGATGCGCGCCGTCATCCAACGCCGCTATACTGCTCGATTGAGCGCATCACCATGCCGGTCGAGTGCCTGACTGCCTCGCCGCATGACGGCGCCTGAAACGCCGGACGCACCCCGCGCGCATTGAACCGTGCGCGACACCCGAGGGCGCAGCGACGCTCCCGGGCTTCATCGCTGGCGGCACATGCAGCATGCCGCCATTCATTCGTGTCATTTCGCCAGACGGACCGTTTATATGCCATCGAATCCGCTCCCCGCCCTGTCCGCGCTGCAAGCGCATTACGAACAGATCCGCGACGCGCACCTGCGCGACTGGTTCACCCCCGCGAACGATCCGGCACCGACCCGCGCCGAACGTTTCACGCTGTCGGGCGGCGGGCTCGCGGCTGATTTTTCGAAGAACCGCATCACCGACGAAACGTTGCGCCTGCTGGTCCAACTGGCGCGCGAAGCGGGCGTCGAAAAACGCCGCGACGCGATGTTCGCGGGCGAAATCGTGAACCCGACCGAAGGCCGCGCGGCCTTGCACACGGCGCTGCGCGCCACCGACCCGAAAGCGCCGTTCAACGCGCAGGTCAAGGCCGAGCTGGCCAGAATGGCCGCGTTCTCCGACCGGGTGCGCAGCGGCGCGTGGACCGGCTACACCGGCAAGCGCATTCGCTACGTGGTGAACATCGGCATCGGTGGCTCCGATCTCGGGCCGAAGATGGTCGTGCATGCGCTGCATCATCTCGCGTCGCCCGACATCAAGTCGTTCTTCGTATCGAACGTCGACGGCGCCGACATGTACCGCGTGCTGGAGCAGATCGACCCCGAAGAGACGCTCGCGATCGTCGTATCGAAGACCTTCACCACGCTCGAAACGATGACCAACGCGCACTCGATGCGCGACTGGTTCATCAGGAGCGGCTGCCCGGAAAGCGCGCTCGCGAAGCATTTCGTCGGCGTGTCGGCGAATCCGGCTGAAGTCGTGAAATTCGGCATCGCGCGGGAAAACGTCTTCGAGATGTGGGACTGGGTCGGCGGCCGGTATTCGTTGTGGTCGGCCTGCGGTCTGTCGATCATGATTTCGGTCGGACCGGCCCACTTCGCGGAACTGCTCGCGGGCGCAAACGAGATGGACCAGCATTTCCGCGACGCGCCGCTCGAACGCAACCTGCCGGTGCTGCTCGGCATGATCGGCATCTGGTATCGCAACTTCTTCGGCTCGCAGAGCTATCTGGTCGCGCCGTATTCGGAAGCGCTGCATTTCCTGCCGTCGTACCTGCAGCAGCTGGAAATGGAGAGCAACGGCAAATCGGCGCGGCTCGACGGCGCGATCGTCGACTACCCGACCGCTGCGGTCACGTGGGGCGAGCCCGGCACGAACGGGCAACACGCGTTCTTCCAGATGCTGCATCAGGGGCCGACGATCGTGCCGATCGATTTCGTCGCGGTGCTCACGCCAGAACATCCGCTTGCCGGCCATCATTCGAAGCTGCTCGCGAACTGCTTCGCGCAAAGCGAGGCGCTGATGCTCGGCCGCACGCTCGAAGAAGCGAAGAAGGTGGCGGGCCCGGACAAGCCGGAACTCGCGCCGCATCTGATGTTCCCCGGCAACCGTCCGACCACGACGCTGCTCGTCGATGCGTTGACCGCGCGCTCGCTCGGCGCGCTGATCGCGATGTACGAACACAAGGTGCTGGTGCAGGCGTCGGTGTGGGACATCAACCCGTTCGACCAGTGGGGCGTCGAGCTCGGCAAGATTCTCGGCAAGGTCGTCGAGGCGGATTTGACGGCGGCTTCCGTCGATGAAAAGAAGCACGATTCGTCGACGTCCGCGCTGATCAGGCGCGCGCGGGCCGCATTGAAGCGCTGATTCGACGTTACGAACGGACGCTGCGGCGTCCGTTTTTTTGCCCCGCGTGCATGCCAGAACGCGCGGTCTTGCGTGGTGTCAGGCGACGAGACGCCCTGCTTCGATCGTCACCGTTCTGTCGCAGCGGCGCGCGAGTTCGATATCGTGCGTCACGAGCACGAGCGTCGCGCCGTTCGCGCGGTTCATCTCGAACATCAGGTCGATCACGGCATGACCGGTGGCGGCATCGAGGCTGCCCGTCGGTTCATCGGCGAAGAGAATCGCCGGATGCGTGACGAACGCGCGCGCAAGCGCCACGCGTTGCTGCTCGCCACCGGAAAGCAGCTTGGGATAGTGTCCCGTCCGCTTGCCGAGCCCGACCTGGTCGAGCAGCGAGCGCGCCCGCGTTGCGGCATCGCGGGTCGAGATGCCGCCTTGCAGTTCGAGCGGCAAGGTCACGTTTTCGAGTGCGGTCAGATGCGGCATCAACTGGAACGACTGGAACACGAAGCCCACCGAGCCGCTCCTTAACGCGGCACGGCCGTCTTCGTTGAGTTCGGAGAGCTCGCGTCCGAGCAGGCGAACCGAGCCTGCGCTCGCGCTGTCCAATCCCGCTAGCAGTCCCAGCAACGTGGACTTGCCCGACCCGGAAGCGCCGACGATCGCCACGCTGCTGCCTGGCGCAATCGAAAGATCGATATGATCGAGAATCGTCAGTTCGCCCGTTGCATCCCTAACCCGCTTGCTCAAACCCCGCACTTCAATGACTGGATCAGTTTTATTTTGCATGGTGAAGCACAGGTTGAAAGTGCGCATGGTGGCGCTGGGTGCATCGATCTGCGCCGCGGCGTGGATCGCGATCGTGCCGCATGCGGCCGATGCCGCCAGCACCGCAACCCGCACCGTAGCGCCCACATCCGGCAAGCCGGTGATTGTCGTACTGGGCGACAGCATCTCCGCCGAGTACGGCCTGCCTCGCGATACTGGCTGGGTCGCGTTGATGCGCCAGCGGCTCGCCGACGAGCGCATCGATTATAACGTTGCCAACGCAAGCATCAGCGGCGACACCACGAGCGGTGGACTCGCGCGTTTGCCTGCGTTGATGCAACGGCTGAAACCCTCGGTGGTGATCGTCGAACTCGGTGCCAACGACGCCCTGCGCGGCGTTCCACTCGCCACCACCAAAGACAACCTTCGTACGATCATTGAGCAATCGCAAAAGGCACGCGCGAAGGTGGTGCTCGTGGGTATGTATGTGCCGCCTAATTACGGCCCCGAGTACACACAAAAGTTCCATGGCCTGTATGGCGATCTGTCGAAGCAGTTTCACGTGCCGCTCGTGCCGTTCCTGCTCGCCGGAATCGAGGACAAACCCGACATGTTCCAGGCCGACCAGATTCACCCCACACAGCAGGCGCAGCCCGTCCTGCTGAACAACGTGTGGCCCACGTTGAAGCCGTTGTTGCGTACCCCCTGATCTCCGCAGTCCATCGTCTCCACAGGCTTATTAACAACTTGTTTCGAAAACGCGGGAACGAGGTTGGCCTTTGATGCTCCGACACTATTGCCTGACCTTGAAACCCGGCTCGAAGTTGAGCGATTCTGAAAGGAGATAACGTGAAATACTTACCGTTTATCGCTTTGACTGTGGCACTTTCTGCCTGTGCGGGGCAACCGCCGGCAGGTGTTCAGTCTGTCGGACAAAGCCAGCAGCCGCCAAAGGTAGTCGGCCAGTGTATTGCGCAGAAGTGGGCTGACAAATCGCAGCAACAGGTGGTGTCGCAGGATGCGCTTGCGAACGATGCCGCCATGGACGTCTACGTTCCGGGGCAGCAGCCGCCTGATGGCGCGGCCGCAATCGTGCGTCCGTCGTACAGCGGCCCGGGCTCGTGGGTCGGCTTCCGTTCAGGTCGCGGCGCCGGTGGCGACACGAGCGACATCACGGCCTGCCTGTAGTCGTGATGTGAGACGCCGCGTCGCGCAAGCGCGTGTCCAAAAACAAAGCCCCGCTCATGCGGGGCTTTGTTTTTTCTGTGGTGCGTGGCGCCGGTGAGCTGGCGCTGCATCAGATCACGTCAATCATCCTGCTGTTGCGCCGAGCCATCCAGCGCGCCGAAGAATTTCACCTTCGAACGTGCGCGCAGCGCGTCGACATACGCCTCGACCTGGGATTGCGCGTTGATCTGCGCGATCTGCTGCTCGGCGGCGGCGAGACGCTGTGCGTCAACCGGAGCGCCCGGCACCACGGCGTTCACGCGATAGATCGCGTAACCGTCGTCGCCGAGATCGACACCCACATAGGCCGGGAGCTTCTGCGCATCCGTCTTGTAGATCGCGCTCAACGCAGCGGGCGGCACGCCTTGCGCGTCGTTGCGGGAGACCTTCAACGCCGACGAGAACCCTTGCGTCGACTTCGACTTCTGCAGTTCCGCCAGCTTCGCCGCGCCGTCCTTGCGTGCCATCTCCGCCGACTGCTCCACGATCACCTTCTGGCGCACGGCGTCCTTGACGACGTCGAGTGCCGGCACCGTCGCCTCCTTGTAGTCGGTCACGTGCGCCGCGATCAGCGTGTTACCGCCAACGTCGATGGCCTGCGTGTTGTTCTTCGCCTTCGTCGCATCGCTCGAAAATACCGCGGCCAGAAACTTCGAGTTGTTCAACGGGCTGTCCTGTGGCAACTTCGCGTCAGGCTGCGGTGTGACGGTGGCGGTCTGGATCTGCAGCTTGTACTTGTCGGCGGCCGGTTGCAGGCTCTTTGCCTGCTCATACACGAGCGACGTGAAGCCTTCCGAGTCGTCAGCGAACGCCTTACTGGCTTCCTGCGCCTTCAGGTCCTTGATGATCGAATCTTTCACTTCGTCGAGCGGCTTCGTGACGGCCGGCTTCACGTCCGTCACCTTGACGATGTGATAACCAAAATCCGTCTGCACGATGTCGCTGATTTCATCCTTCTTCAGCTTGAACACGGCGTCATCAAACGCCTTGCCGCCGGCAATCATGCCCGGCCCGAAGTAACCCAGATCGCCGCCCTTCGCCGCCGAACCCGGATCCTGCGAGTTCTGTTGCGCGATCTGCGCGAACTGGTCCGGATGCGCCTTGACCTGTGCGAGCAATTCGTCGGCCTTCTGCTTCGCCTTGGCCTTGTCTGCCGCGCTCGCGTCTTTCGGCACCGCGATCAGGATGTGGCTCGCGCGCACTTCACCGTCGGTACGGTAATGCGCGATGTTGTCGTCGTAGTACTTCTTGATGTCGGCATCGGACGGCTGCGCCGTTGCGGCAAGCACGGCCGGCGACATCACCAGGTACTGGATCGTCGCGGTTTCCGGCGTGGCGAACGCCTGGCGATGCGCATCGTAATAAGCCTGCAACTGGGCGTCTGTGGGCTGCACCTTCGACGCGTAATCGCGTGCGCGGAACGCGAGGCCCTGCACTTCGCGTTGCTGTTCAGCGAGATCGGTGAGATGCTGCGCGAGGGTCTTCGAGGTGAACGCACTCGACTGAATGGCCGCGGGCAATTGCTGCGTGGCAAGCCCGTAACGCACCCGCTCGTCGTACTGCTCGGGCGTCATGCCCTGCATCGCCAGCAGTTGCTTGTAGCGGTCGACGTCGATCGTACCGTTGGCATTCTTCAGCGAAGAAATAACGGGATCGGCCAGCAACGTGCGGCGCACCGCGTCGTCAGACGCCGTCAGATGCAGGCGCTGCGTTTCGTCGGCGAGCACACGTTCCTGAATCAGGCCGTCGAGCATGTCGCGGCGGCGCTCGGGTGTGTCGAACGACTTCATGTCGAACCGTGCGCCGAGTACCTGACGCGCGCGATCGAGCTGCTGGCGCATCGCGTTGTCATATTCGACCCGCGTGATCTTGTGCCCGTTGACGCTTGCGACGTTCGCGCTCTCGTCAAAGAAACCGCGGAAGCCCTGGATGCCGACAAACCCCAACCCCGGCACAATGACGAGGATGAGCATGAACATCATCAGGCGTTTGTGATTGCGGAAGAAATCAAGCATGCGTGAGGATTGGCCAAAAACAGAACGCCCGATATTACAACAGCGGGCAATAAAAAAGGCGAACCGGAGTTCGCCTTTCGAGGATACTGGCGGAGTGGACGGGACTCGAACCCGCGACCCCCGGCGTGACAGGCCGGTATTCTAACCGACTGAACTACCACTCCTTTTTGCACATACTGACTGCTCGTTCGCTGCTGCGACATCTGGAACTGGTGGGTGCTGAGAGGCTCGAACTCCCGACCTACGCCTTGTAAGGGCGCCGCTCTACCAACTGAGCTAAGCACCCGTTCCACGATTCACGCGAACTGCCCGCGTTCGCTACGCATCGAACTGACGCTGACTGATGCACTGTATATCAAGTAGCTTTTACAGGAACCCCAGTCAGCGAGCCAATTAGTTTAGCGCATCCTTCAGTGCTTTGCCAGGCCTAAATTTAGGCACCTTGGCTGCCTTGATCTTGATCGCGGCGCCCGTGCGCGGATTGCGACCTGTGCGTGCCGTGCGCTTGCCCACGGCAAATGTACCAAAGCCAACCAGCGTGACCGAACCGCCCTTCTTTAACGTCCCTTTGACGCCGCCGATCACAGCATCGAGTGCACGTCCCGCTGCAGCTTTCGAAATGTCTGCTTGTTGCGCGATGTGATCGATCAATTCCGTCTTGTTCATTCCAGCCCCCGAGAATGTTATTGGGCAATCGTGATAGCGCCTTAGGCGCCGGTTTGTAAGCAGGCACGGCAAAAACGCCGGGCCAGCTAATTAGAATGGGCCTAAACCCTTGTGTCAAGCGGGGTTGAGCCTGATTCGAGCACACATTCCGCACGCGTTTCATGACGAAATTTTGCAGACGATCGATGCACGTGCAACCGGTTTGCATGGTGCGGACATGCGTTGCACACATGTTGGGAAAAAATGTGTCAGCGACGTGAAAACCGCGCCCGCAAACGCTCCTGGAAATAAAAAAACCCGCGGCGCACAGGGCCGCGGGTTTTCGTGCTGCAGGAACCGCCTGGGTCGATCAGTGCTTCACGACTTCCGATGCGGAATCCTTGGCCGGTTCGGCTGCAACAGCCGGCGCGGCCTTCGGTTCTTCTTCCGGCAACGGTTGCGGCACACGTTCGAGCGCGAGTTCGAGCACCTTGTCGATCCAGCGGACCGGCACGATTTCGATCGCGTTCTTCACGTTGTCCGGAATCTCCGTCAGATCCTTGACGTTTTCCTCCGGGATCAGCACCAGCTTGATGCCGCCACGATGCGCCGCCAGCAGCTTTTCCTTCAGGCCGCCGATCGGAAGCACTTCGCCGCGCAACGTGATTTCGCCCGTCATCGCGACATTGGCACGCACCGGAATGCCGGTCAGCACCGACACCAGCGCGGTCGTCATCGCGACACCGGCCGAAGGACCGTCCTTCGGCGTCGCGCCTTCCGGCACGTGGATGTGAATGTCCTGCTTCTCGAACGCTTCGTCCTTGATACCCAGACGGCGCGAACGCGAGCGGACCACCGAGCGCGCTGCCTCGACGGATTCCTTCATCACGTCGCCAAGCGAACCCGTGCGGATCACATTGCCCTTGCCCGGCATGACCGCGGCTTCGATAGTCAGCAGATCGCCGCCGACTTCCGTCCACGCAAGACCCGTGACCTGGCCAACCTGATTTTCCTTCGCGGCCAGACCGAAGTCGTACTTGCGCACGCCGAGGAAAGTGTCGACATTGCTGCCGTCGACTGTCACCGCGCCTTCCGCCTTCTTCAGCAGAAGCATCTTCACGACCTTGCGGCAGATCTTCGAAATTTCACGTTCGAGCGAACGCACGCCCGATTCACGCGAGTAATAACGAATGATGTCGCGGATCGCGGATTCCGTCACGTCGACCTCGCCTTCCTTCAGGCCGTTGTTCTTCTTCTGCTTCGGCAGCAGATAACGTTGCGCGATGCTGACCTTCTCGTCTTCCGTGTAACCCGCCAGACGGATCACTTCCATCCGGTCGAGCAGCGGCGGCGGAATGTTCAGCGAGTTCGACGTCGCCACGAACATCACGTCCGACAGATCGAAGTCGACTTCGACGTAGTGATCGGCGAACGTATGATTCTGTTCCGGATCAAGCACTTCCAGCAGCGCCGAAGACGGATCGCCGCGGAAATCCTGGCCCATCTTGTCGACTTCGTCGAGCAGGAAGAGCGGATTGCGCACGCCGACCTTCGTCAGGCTTTGCAGGATCTTGCCCGGCATCGAGCCGATGTACGTACGACGGTGACCACGAATTTCGGCTTCGTCGCGCACGCCGCCCAACGCCATGCGCACGAACTTGCGGTTCGTCGCGCGAGCGATCGACTGGCCGAGCGACGTCTTGCCGACACCAGGAGGCCCGACGAGGCACAGGATCGGCGCCTTCACCTTGTCGACACGTTGCTGGACCGCGAGATACTCGAGAATGCGTTCCTTCACTTTCTCGAGACCGAAGTGGTCTTCGTCGAGCACGGTCTCGGCGTTCGAGAGGTCGTTGTTGACCTTGCTCTTCTTGCGCCACGGCAGCGCGATCAGCGTGTCGATATAGTTGCGCACGACAGTGGCTTCAGCCGACATCGGCGACATCAGCTTGAGCTTCTTCAGCTCGGCGTCGGCCTTCTTTTTGGCTTCCTTCGGCATGCGGGCGGCCGTGATGCGCTTCTCGAGTTCTTCGAGATCCGCACCTTCCTCGCCTTCGCCGAGTTCCTTCTGGATCGCCTTGACCTGTTCGTTCAGGTAGTACTCGCGCTGGCTCTTTTCCATCTGGCGCTTCACGCGCCCACGGATGCGCTTTTCGACCTGGAGAATGTCGATCTCGGCTTCGAGTTGCGCGAGCAGATGCTCGAGGCGCTCGACGACCGGGAACATCTCGAGAATGTGCTGCTTCTGGTCGAGCTTCAGCGGCAGATGCGCGGCGATCGTATCGGCCAGACGCCCTGCTTCATCGATGCCCGACAGCGACGTGAGAATCTCCGGCGGAATCTTCTTGTTCAGCTTCACATACTGGTCGAACTGCGACACGATCGCGCGACGCAGCGCTTCAGTTTCGGCGCTGTCGGCGTGGTCGGGTTCGAGCGGCATGACTTCGCACGAAAACTGCGTTTCCTGTTCTTCGATGGAAAGCGTCTTCGCGCGCTGAAGACCTTCGACGAGCACCTTCACGGTGCCGTCGGGCAGCTTCAGCATCTGCAGGATGTTGGCGATACACCCTGTTTCGTACATGTCCTTTTCGGTCGGCTCATCTTTCGCAGCCGTTTTCTGGGCGACGAGCATGATGTGCTTGCCGCCTTCCATCGCTGCTTCGAGAGCCTTGATCGACTTCGGGCGGCCTACGAAGAGCGGAATCACCATGTGCGGGAATACGACTACGTCACGCAGCGGGAGCAGCGGGAGCGTAATGCGTTCCGGCGGAAGGAGTTGGGTTCCTGACATTTCATTTCCCCATGAGTGGAATCAGTTCGTTCGATAGGTGAGGCCAGCAAAAAAGATTGCAAGGCCTCCGCGTGTGGGAAAAGTTCAGTGACTCCGAAAGTTCAGTGACTCCAATAGAGAAAACAACCATCCTGACCACAAGATAAACGAAAAAGCCGTTCACGTCGCCATGAACGGCTTTTTTGCAGAACCCGGAAAGCCGATCAATTCGAACCCGCGACCTTGGGCGCATCTTCGTAGATCAGCAACGGTTTGCCGTCGCCGTCGATGACGTTGTCGTCGATGATGACCTTGCTTACGCCCTTCATCGTCGGCAACTCGTACATCACGTCGAGCAAGGCCTGTTCCAGGATCGATCGCAGACCCCGGGCACCCGTTTTGCGCCGGATCGCCTTGCGCGCGACAGCCTGCAGCGCACCCGGACGGATCTCCAGTTCGACACGCTCCATGTTGAAGAGCTTGTGATACTGCTTGATCAGCGCGTTCTTCGGTTCGACGAGGATTTTCATCAGCGCGGCTTCGTCGAGCTTGCCGAGCGTAGCCACCACCGGCAGACGGCCGATCAGTTCCGGAATCAGGCCGAACTTGATCAGATCTTCCGGTTCGACTTCGCGCAGCACTTCGCCGGCGTCGCGGTCCTGCTTGCTCTTGACGCTCGCGCCAAAGCCGATGCCGGTCTTTTCCGTGCGGTCGACGATGACCTTTTCGAGGCCGTCGAACGCGCCGCCGCAGATGAACAGGATGTTGGTCGTGTCGACCTGGATGAAGTCCTGGTTCGGATGCTTACGGCCACCTTGCGGCGGCACCGACGCCATCGTGCCCTCGACCAGCTTCAGCAACGCCTGCTGCACGCCTTCGCCCGATACGTCGCGGGTGATCGACGGGTTGTCCGACTTGCGGCTGATCTTGTCGATTTCGTCGATATAGACAATGCCGCGCTGCGCCTTGTCCACTTCGTAATTGCAGTTCTGCAGCAGCTTCTGAATGATGTTCTCGACGTCCTCGCCGACATAGCCGGCTTCCGTCAGCGTCGTTGCATCGGCAATGACGAACGGGACGTTCAGAAGACGCGCGAGCGTCTGCGCGAGCAGCGTCTTGCCGGAGCCCGTGGGGCCGATCAGCAGGATGTTGCTCTTCGACAGCTCGATTTCGTCTTTCTTGTCGAGATGCTTCAGGCGCTTGTAGTGGTTGTACACCGCGACAGCGAGGATTTTCTTCGCGCGTTCCTGGCCGATCACGTACTGATCGAGGATTTCGCGGATTTCCTGCGGACTCGGCAGATCGGACTTGGACAGGCCCGTTTCCACGCCTGAGCCAGCAGCTTCGTCGCGGATGATTTCATTGCACAGGTCGATACATTCATCACAGATGAATACCGACGGTCCGGCAATCAGCTTTTTGACTTCATGCTGACTCTTGCCACAGAACGAGCAATACAACAGCTTTTCGCTGTTAGAACCCTTTTTGTCCGCCATAGATGTGTGAGCCTCCGGACACTCGATTACATAATACGCCGTTTGCTCCAGCCCCGCAGTCGGCCCAGGACGACGCGCGAAGGCTGGGGCGGCGTGTTCGCCGCAGGCGCTCAGGGACGGGTCAGATGCTTCTCATTGGATTGTCGTCCGACCCTTTGCCCTGTTTTGGGGCGCGTTCTACCCGATCAGGGACGCTTGTGCAGAACCTGGTCAACGAGACCGTAAGCCTGCGCGTCGTCACCCGACATGAAATTATCGCGATCGGTGTCGCGCGCAATACGCTCGACCGGCTGACCCGTGTGATGCGCGAGCAGCTGGTTCAGACGCTCCTTCAGGTACAGGATTTCCCGTGCCTGAATTTCGATGTCCGACGCCTGACCCCGTGCGCCACCCAGCGGCTGGTGAATCATGACGCGCGCGTTCGGCAGCGTGAAACGCTTGCCCTTCGCGCCGGCTGCCAGCAGGAACGCGCCCATGCTCGCGGCGAGACCCATGCACAGCGTCGACACGTCTGGCTTGATGAACTGCATCGTGTCATAAATCGCCATGCCGGCCGACACCGAGCCGCCCGGGCTGTTGATATAGAAGCTGATGTCCTTGTCCGGATTCTCGCTTTCGAGGAACAGCAACTGCGCGACGACGAGATTGGCCGTCTGGTCATTCACTTCGCCGACCAGGAACACCACCCGCTCCTTCAGGAGACGCGAGTAGATGTCGTACGAACGCTCGCCACGTCCGCTCGTTTCCACGACGATCGGGACGAGCCCGAGCGCCTGCGCCTCGAGATCCCGGGGCGCGTGGGAGGCTAACGTGTCCAGCAATTGAGCGCGAAAGGTCATGCAGTGGATCCTTGTCTGGAATGTTCTTGTTCGTGAGGCAGGTGAGTACGACGACGCCAGTTTCAAGCCCGCACGATACGCCGGACATAAAAAAACGGCGTGCGGCCGTCGCTCCGACAGCCGGCACGCCGTTACAACGACGCTTACGCCTGCGCCGTTGCGCTTGCCAGTTCTTCGAAGCTCACATCCTTGTCCGTCACTTTGGCCTTGCCGAGCACGAAATCGACGACGTTCGCTTCAACGACGTACGCTTCCATTTCCGCGAGGCGCTGCTGGTTCGAATAATACCAGCGGACGACTTCCTTCGGGTCTTCGTAGCTTTTCGCGAATTCGTCGACTTCGGCGCGGATCTGTTCCGGCTTCGCCTGCAGGTCGTTTGCCTTCACGAGTTCAGCCAGCACGAGGCCGAGTTTCACGCGGCGCTCGGCCTGCTCGGCGAACATTTCCGCCGGGATCGGTGCGTCGGCTGCGTTCGGCACGCCGCGTTGCTGCAGATCCTGGCGCGCCATTTCGACGAGGCGTTGCTGGTCCTGCTCGATCAGCGCCTTCGGCACGTCGAGTTCCGAGATCTTCAGGAGCGCGTCCATGACCTGGTTCTTGACGATCGACTGCGTGCGACGCTTCGCTTCGCGCTCGAGGTTGTCCTTGATTTCAGCGCGCATCTTGACCTGGTCGCCGTCTTCGATACCGAGCGACTTCGCGAATTCAGCGTCGATTTCCGGCAGGTGCGGCCATTCGATCTTCTTCATCGTGATCGTAAACTGCGCCGTTTTGCCGGCGACATCCTTGCCGTGATAGTCGGCCGGGAACGCCAGATCGAATGTCTTCGATTCGCCGACTGCAAGGCCTGCCGCTGCCTTTTCGAATTCCGGCAGCATGCGGCCTTCGCCGAGCACGAACACGAAATCGTCGGCGCTGCCGCCCTGGAACACTTCGCCGTCGATCTTGCCGACGAAGTCGACCGTCACGCGGTCGGCGTCTTTCGCTGCCGTTTCGCCGCCGCCGTCGCCATGCTCGCCGGCTTCGCCGCGTGCGTGGTAGTGGACGCGCTGCTTGCGCAGGATATCCAGCGTGCGGTCGATTTCCGCTTCGCTGATGGTGGTCGTCGTGCGTTCGATTTCAGCCGTCGCGACGTCGCCCAGCTTCACTTCCGGATAGACCTCGAACGTGGCGTCGAACGCGTAGTCGTTTTCTGCGGCGTCGGTCTTCGGCGCGAAGCTCGGCTGGCCGGCCACGCGCAGGTTTTCAGCGCGGCTGATGTCGAAGAACTCCTTGCCGACCTTGTCGCTCAGCACTTCAGCTTCCACCTGGCCCGAATACTGTTGCGTCACCATTTTGAGCGGCACCTTGCCCGGGCGGAAGCCCGGCATGCGCACATTCTTCGCCAGCTGGCGGATGCGCGAGTCCACTTCCTTCTGCACGGTGTCTTTCGGCAGGGAAATCGTTACGCGGCGTTCGAGCTTGCCGAGGTTTTCAACAACGTTAGCCATGGCTTCAATCGTCCTAAAATTATTCGAGCGAATCAGTTATCTTTTCCGCGCTGCCTCCCGATGCCGCTTTTGACGCCCGGTCCGGGCACAGCCTGCATCGATCGCGCACCTCTCGCCGCGGGCCCTCGGGGCGCCTGCAACGCGGTTTGGGTCAGAAGAGCCGAATATTTTAGCAAACTATTTGCGCGCCTAGCCGGGATTCGATCTTTTCGCGCATTTTTTGCTGCCGCCGGGCCCGGATTACCACCTTTTTCCAGTCTTTTTCCCGCGCGGACAACCCATGTTTCCGGCAACGCTTCGCCCGGCCGGGCGAAGCGGACAGGCGACGGGATAGCCGCTATGCCATACGACATATTCAGTGGCCAGCGCCATGCTGCTAAGCTATCGCCCACGCTCGCACCTCGGCTCGCCGCGGTGCGCATCGCCCGACAACAACCCCATACGAGACACCATGCCGAACCTGTCGTCCACGCCTGTCGTCGTCATCGCTCCCGATTCCTTCAAAGGCTCGCTTGGCGCCGATCAGGTCGCCGCGGCCATCGCCGCCGGCATCCAGCGCGCGCGGCCAGACGCGATCGTGCGCACGTGCCCGATGGCCGATGGCGGCGAAGGCACGCTCGACGCAATGCTCACGCACGGCGGCCAGCGCTCGATGCTGTCGGTACGCGGTGCGGCGGGCCCGGTGCGCGAGGCGGCCACGGGCCTGCTGGCCGACGGCAGCGCGATCATCGAAACGGCGGAAATCGTCGGCATCACCGATCCGGTCGGCATGAGCGTGCCCGTCGAGGCGCGCAGCACGCGCGGCATGGGCGAGGCGATCCGTGCATTGCTCGACACCGGCGTGCGCCGGTTCTTCGTCGCGCTCGGCGGCAGCAGCACGAACGATGGCGGCGCGGGCCTGCTCGTTGGGCTCGGGCTGAAACTGTTCGATGCGCAAGGCCAGGAACTCGAGCCGACGCCGGAACAGCTCGCGAAGCTCGCGTGCGTCGACGCGTCGCAACTCGATGCGCGGCTCGCTGACGCGAGCTTCACCGGCATGTCGGACGTCGATAATCCACTCACCGGCGAGCACGGCGCGACCGCCGTGTTCGGTCCGCAAAAGGGCGTGAGGCCAGACCAGGTTTCGACAATCGACGCGGCCCTCGCCCGCTTTGCCGATCTGCTCGAACCCGCGCTCAATCGCGTGGCGCGTGATGAAGCCGGCGCGGGCGCGGCGGGCGGGCTGGGTTTCGCGCTTCACATGCTCGGCGCGCAGTTTCAGCCGGGCGCTGAAGTCGTTGCCCAGCAGATCGGCCTCGATGCCGCGCTCGAAGGCGCCAACTGGCTGATCACGGGCGAAGGCCGCTCGGACGTCCAGACGCTGCATGGCAAGGCGCCGTTCATCGCGTGCCGGCATGCCGCGGCGGCGGGCGTGCCGGCCACCCTGCTTTCCGGTGCGATCGACTCCGCCGCGCTGCCGCGCCTGTCGGAACACTTCACGGGCTGCTTCTCGCCGGCGCCGGGTCCGATCACGCTCGAGGTCGCGATCCGCGACGCGGCGCGGTTGCTCGCGAACGAGGCGGAACAGCTTGCGCGGCTGAAATACGGCGCGCGTTGATCCGCCCGGCGCACGCGCCAGCAATCACAGCGGCACGCTTGCATCCATCCAACCCGGGGACATCATGAAGGCATCCGCCAAAGCCGGACTCGAGCAGTTCCTGACGTATCGCCTGCACGTTCTGAACAAGCTCGCCGAACGCGGCATCGGCACACGTTATCAGGAGAAGCTCGACATCACGCTTCCGGAAGCGCGCGTGATTGCTTCGGTGGGATCGTTCGGACCGTTTTCGATCATGGATCTCGCACGGCACGCGAATCTCGACAAGAGCCAGGCGAGCCGCGCGGCCGAGGCGCTCATCAAGCAGGGGCTCGTCATGCGCGAGGCGAGCGAGGACGATGGCCGTGTCGTGCTCGTTTCGCTCACGGCGCAAGGACGCGCGCTCTATCGTCGCGTGATGCCTGTCGCGCGCAAGTGGAACGAGGATCTCTTCGCTTGCCTCGACGAGAACGAACAGGCCTCGCTGAGCAGCGCGCTCGACAAGGTCATCCAGAGCATGGAGGCGCGTGAAGCCTGATGTGCATCGAGCGCCGGCACTTCCAGTCTCCTCGCCTGCGATTGCGCAGCATCACACTGTCCTTGAAAGCGGTGCATGCCAGCGCAGGCGAGGCGTAACTGATTGCGTGTGCAACCAGCAGGGCGCGCGTGGCCGCGCGCGATGTCACGTGGTGACATCCAAACGGTGAACCTGCCGGGAAGAATCGATATGAAAAAAGAGTGGTGCGAGGAAGGGGACTCGAACCCCTACACCATTGCTGGCGTCAGGACCTAAACCTGGTGCGTCTACCAATTTCGCCATCCTCGCAGCCGGGCTGAATGCGTGAGCACGCTACCCAGATATTCTGGCTCGCCAACGTCCGCTCAGCAGCGGATGCTGCCCGCTGAAGCCGCGCCCGAAAGCGTAAGCGCGGAATTCTAACCGATTGGCCAACGCTTGTCTGCATCTGCGAAATCGATCGCGATGCTACAATTTTCGGCTTGCCGCACCGCACGGTGCGCGCCCCCTGCATCCGATCCCCACACCCCGATTCCAGTGAATTTCGACGACTATTGCCAGCAGAAAGCCGCGCCACCCGGCTCCAGCGCCTATTACGCGCTTCGTCAGGCGTCCATCGCCCGCCAGCCGCTGTTGACCGCCCTCTTCGCGCTGCGCCGCGAATTCGAGGAGACCGTCAAGGAAACGAGCGATCCGACCATCGGTCGCACGAAGCTCGCGTGGTGGCAAAAGGAAATGGCCGCGCTCGTAGAGGGCACACCGTCACATCCGGTGTCGAAGGCGCTCACCGCCTGGCTGGGCGACATCGAAGACAGTTATCCCGCGCTGCAGGCGCTGCTCGCCGGCTACGAGATGGATCTCGATCAGGCCCGCTATCTCGACTATCCGAATCTGCAGCGTTATATGGCGGGCGTCGGCGGCACGTTCGCCACGCTCGTCGCGCACGCCACCGCCCGCAATCCGGCGCAGGCGTCGAACTGGGCCCCGGCGCTCGGCCAGGCGCTGATGCTCGCGCAGTTCGTCGAAGCCCTCGGCGACGACGCGCGCCACGGCCGCATCTATATTCCGATCGACGAAATGCAGCGCTTCAACGTGACGGCCGCGGACCTGATCAACCGCCGGTACAGCGACGCGTTCACCGAACTGATGCGCTTCCAGACAACGCGCGCGCGCGACGCGCTGAACGCCGCGCTCGCCGCGATCCCCGCCGACGAACGGCCGACGCAGCGCACGCTTCGCGCGCAAGCGGCGCTTTCGCTCGCGGTGCTCGACGAGATCGAGCGCGAAGGCTACCAGGTCCTGCATCAGCGGATCGCGCTCACGCCGGTCCGCAAGCTCTGGATTGCGTGGCGCGCGGCGCGTAAATCGAACTGATCTGCCTGAGCTTCGCGCGCGAATAGAACGATAGAACCAGAGTCAAACCCGCAGCAACGGCAGCGGTGCAAACCGGTCGCGAAGCACAATCGCCGGATCGAGCCCCCACCACGACGCAAGCACTGTCGCGTACATCTCGCGAAAGTCGACGCTCACAGGCAGATTGCCGTTGCCGTCGAGTCGCGTGAGCACTGGCGGCACGCCATGCAGGCCGCCGCGCACCCGGCCGCCCGCTACGAAGTGCGGCGCCACGGTACCGTGATCGGTGCCGTGGCCCAGGTTCTCGCGCGGAGTCCGTCCGAATTCCGAGTACGTCATCACAAGCGTGCGGTCCCAGCGGCCCATTTCAACCAGCGCCGCTTTCATCGACATCAAACCTTCCGCCAGTTGCGCGAGCAGCGCCGCGTGCTGGCCGGGCTGGTTCTGATGCGTGTCGAAACCATTCAACGTCAGGCGGATCGCCGCGACGCCCTCGCCGGCCAGCGGCAACCCTTGAAGGTTGTCGCCCGTGGACAGCGCCTGCATTGCCGTCCTGATCGACGCGCCGAACGCGCTAGGTGGAAACGCTGTCTTCAATGCAGATTGTCCATCGTGTGCATCGGTCGCGGGACGCGCGAACGGAGCGGCTTTGACGATATCTCCGGCCACATCGTGGACGTGGTGAAGTTCAACGTTGCGCCCATGCAATGAACCCGGCGCGACAAGCCGCGACGCGCGCGCAAACCGCACTGGGTCCATGAGCGCGATCGTGTCCGCGCCGTTTGCGAGCGGGCCCATTTCCGCGCTGCCGATCACCATGCCGTCGGCGGCAAAACCGGCCGGTACGGGACGTTGCGCGAACGCACGCGACAGCCAGCCTTCGCGCAGATACTGATCCGCGCGCGACGCGGTGTCCCAGATTTCGATCGAACGAAAATGCGACAGGTTCGGCTGAGCGTAGCTCACGCCCTGCACGATGGCGAGTTCGCGCGCCTGCCAGAGCGGCATCAGCGGCTGCAACGCGGGATGGAGCGCGGCTCGCCCGTCGAGTTGAATCAGTTGCTCGCGCTTGATGCCAATGTTTTTGCGCAGCGTGTAATACGCCGGATCGGCGTAGGGAATGACTGTGTTCAGGCCATCGTTGCCGCCCTTCAGTTCGACGAGAATCAGCAGGTTGCGATAACCGCGCGCATCTGGCGTGCCGGGAGACACACCAGATGCCGGTTCATCGACGCGCGCCATGCCCTGCTCCGCAACGAACGCCGCCGGCAGCCACATGGCGGCACCGGCCGCCGATGCCACGGATGCCATCGCAAGGAAATCGCGTCGTTTCATTGCACACCTCGTTCCTCTTCTGTTTTGCGTTCCAGTCAACCCGGGGCAGCTCCTTACGCCCTTCGCGATCTGGCGGTGTTATCGCGGTGTTGTCGCGGTGTTGTTGAAGTCGCAGTGTCGCTCACGCGGAAGCGAAAGATGTCACATGTTCGCGCCAGCATTGAGCCTGTACGTTACACGCTCAACGAAGTCCGGTACGACATCGTGACGAAGGAACAGCCGGGAAATTTTTGAAGCGCGCTGGAAGCGCCAGGCGGAACGTTCGCGCACGACGGCAGACGAAACACCTACCGCTTGTAAAGCTCGCGAACGGCGTCTTCGATGTGTTGACGCAGGAGGCGTCGCTCGTCGGGCGTCATGTGCCCGTCGCGACGACGTTGATCGAGATCGGGGGGAACCACGGTGCGCATCATGATGTCCGATGCAGGCGAATCAACATGTGCGCCGCGCGGCGAACGCGGCGGTTTATTTCCGTTGTGTCCGGACGAACGGGAATTCGCCGCCCGGTCTTGCGCAGGCTGGGCGTGGGTGGGCATCGAAGCCAATGTGCCTGTCAGCGTGCCGGCAATCGCCAGTGCAATCACGCGCAAGCGCACATTCGGCCAAACCCCTCCCTTCATCTTTTTCCCTTCGTTGCGCGACAACCGGTACCTCAAATGCGTATGCAGACCCCGGCGATAACCGGGAGCGAGAGTTTTTGTCGAGTGAAGTATCTACCGAACAGCCGCAAACAGTAAAGGAGTGTAAGCGCGCATGCTTTACGTCGTGCCACGGGCAGGGTAAATTTTGTAACTGACTGTAACCTGATAATTGGTGCGAACGGGCACCGCTTTGTAATCGCGCTAAGATGCCGACTATGGAAACCAAAAACCCTTCAAAAATCCTCGTCGTCGATGACGATCCGCGTCTGCGCGATCTGCTGCGCCGCTATCTGGGCGAACAGGGATTCAATGTCTATGTCGCCGAAAACGCGCCGTCAATGAACAAGCTGTGGGTCCGCGAGCGGTTCGATCTGCTCGTGCTCGACCTGATGCTGCCTGGCGAGGATGGCCTCTCGATCTGCCGGCGTCTGCGCGGCAGCAACGATCGCACGCCGATCATCATGCTGACGGCGAAGGGTGAAGACGTCGACCGCATCGTCGGGCTCGAAATGGGCGCGGACGATTACCTGCCGAAGCCATTCAATCCACGCGAACTCGTCGCGCGCATTCATGCGGTGCTACGTCGCCAGTCGCCGTCGGAGTTGCCGGGTGCGCCGTCCGAAACCACCGAGGTTTTCGAGTTCGGCGAATTCGCGCTCAATCTCGCAACCCGCACGCTGACGAAGGCCGGCCAGGAAATTCCGCTCACCACGGGCGAGTTCTCCGTGCTGAAGGTATTCGCGCGCCATCCGCGCCAGCCGCTGTCGCGCGAAAAGCTGATGGAGCTTGCGCGCGGCCGTGAATACGAAGTGTTCGACCGCAGCCTCGACGTGCAGATTTCGCGCCTTCGCAAGCTGATCGAACCGGATCCGGGCAGCCCGCGTTTCATCCAGACGGTGTGGGGTCTCGGCTATGTCTTCATTCCCGACGGCGCGGCTTGACGGTCTTCCCGAGGCTGTCGCGCCTGCTTTCTGACGAGAAGGGTCCATGCGGATCGACCGGCGCCTCCTGACGCTCGCGTTCGGCGGCCTTTTCTGGCGGACCTTTCTGCTGATCGCGCTCCTGATCGCGGTCAGCCTCGCCGCATGGTTCCAGAGCTTCCGGGTCATCGAACGCGAGCCGCGCGCGCAGCGCGTGGCGTTGCAGCTCGTCGCGATCGTGAAGCTCACGCGCACCGCCCTCCTTTATTCCGATCCCGACCTGCGGCGCGCACTGCTGCAGGATCTGGAAAGCAACGAAGGGGTGCGCGTGTATCCGCGCGAGACCACCGACAAATATCGCCTTCAGCCGGACGAGTCGCTCAACCGGCTGATCGAACACGACATCCGCGGACGTCTTGGCGACGACACGGTCATCGCGCAGACGGTCAACGATATTCCCGGCGTGTGGATCAGCTTCAAGATCGACGATGACGACTACTGGGTCGCGCTCGATCGCGACCAGCTCGACAACGTCACCGGCCTGCAGTGGGCGGGATGGGGCATCTTCGCGCTCGCGCTTTCGCTGTTCGGCGCGGCGTTCATCACCAGTCTCGTGAACAGGCCGTTCGCGCGGCTCGCGATGGCCGCGCGCAAGGTGGGTTCCGGGCAGTCGCCCGAGCCGCTGCCCGAACGCGGCATGGGCGTCGCCGCGGAAACGAACCGCAGCTTCAACCAGATGGTGACCGACCTCGAACAGCTCGAGGCCGATCGCGCGTTGATGCTCGCTGGCATTTCGCACGACCTGCGCACCCCGCTCGCTCGCCTGCGGCTCGAAACGGAAATGAGCCCGTCCGACCAGAACACGAAAGACGCGATGGTCGACGACATCGAACAGATGGACATGATCATCGGCCGGTTCCTGGATTACGCGCGCCCCGTGCAGAGAATGACGGAACCTGTCGACCTTTCCATCATCGCAGGCGAAGTGGCCGCGCGCATGACAAGCGAAGACGGCATGCGTCTCGTGACGCGGCTCGCGCCGTCGGCGGTGGTCGAGGCGGACGAAACGGACATGCGGCGCGTCGTTGGCAATCTGGTCGAGAACGCGCGCAAGTACGGCTTGAGCGACGGCGACGGCATTCCGCGCGTCGTCATCGAAACGCGGGTGTCGCATTCGCGCGTGGAACTGTCCGTGGTCGACGAAGGGCCTGGCATTCCCGAAGACCAGCTCGCGCTTGTCACACGACCGTTCTATCGTGTGAATTCGGCGCGTAGCCAGGCGAACGGCACCGGGCTCGGCATGGCGATCGTGCAGCGGCTGGTGAGCCGGTATCGCGGCTCGCTGCGTCTGCGCAACCGGACGCCCGGCCCCGGGCTCGAAGTCACGATCGACTTCCCGCTCGCGAAAGGCGTCTGATTGCCTTCCGGATTCAGCGCGAGGCGGCAACCGTTCGACACCCAAAAATGGAGACGCATGGCCTTGTCTATTGGGCCAGTGAAAAAAACCTATCCCGTTTGTTAGTTAAAAACTATTGATTTAATTGTTTAATAGAGTTATAGTGGGCCTCGAGTAACGTCTTGTCCGTTACAGCGAGCAGGCAGCCTGAACAGATTGCAGATTGTTTTTTCAACACACACAGGAGTATCCGCATGAAAACCGTGGGCGATAAACTCGAAGCTTTCACCGTCACCGCAGCCAAGCCGGGCTTCAACAATCATGAAGAAAACGGCGTGTCGGCGTTCGAAGAAATCACCGAACAGTCGTTCCCGGGCAAGTGGAAGATCATCTACTTTTACCCGAAGGATTTCACGTTCGTGTGCCCGACGGAAATCGTCGAATTCGGCAAGCTCGCCAGGGATTTCGCGGAACGTGACGCCGTTCTGCTCGGCGGCAGCGTCGACAACGAATTCGTCAAGCTCGCATGGCGCCGTGAGCACAAGGACCTGAGCAAGCTGAACCACTACTCGTTCGGCGACGTGAAGGGCGAACTGATCGATCAGCTCGGCGTGCGCGACAAGGAAGCCGGCGTGGCACTGCGCGCTACGTTCGTGGTCGACCCGGACAACACGATCCAGCACGTTTCGGTGAACAACCTGAACGTCGGCCGTAACCCGGAAGAAGTGCTGCGTATTCTCGACGGTCTGCAAACGGACGAACTGTGCCCGTGCAACCGTGCAGTGGGCGGCGCAACGCTGTAAGCATCTGCAGTGAAAAGCCCGCTAAGCTTGAAAGAGCCGCGGGCTTTTTTATCGGCGATCTGATAGGAGATATCAATGGAATTTCTGGCTTCGATTAAAGAACTCGTTCCCGATTACGCGAAAGATATCCGCCTGAATCTGGACGGCACGATTGCCCGCTCGTCGCTGGAAGGCACGGATGCGATCGGCGTCGCGCTGGCCGCGGCGTTCGCGGCGAAGAGCCACGTGATCGTCGATGCGATCCGCAATTCGGGCGCGTTGCCGCCGGAAGAAATCAACGGCGTGCTGACGGCCGCCGCGTTGATGGGCATGAACAACGTGTGGTATCCGTATCTCGAGATGGCCGACAACGCCGACCTCAAGACACAACCGGCTGGCCTGCGGATGAACGCGTACGCGTCGCACGGCGGCGTGGACAAGCGTCGCTTCGAGATGTACGCGCTCGCGGCATCGATCATCGGCAAGTGCCACTTCTGCGTGAAATCGCACGCGGAGAACCTGGTCGCCGACGGCGTGAGCGCCACGCAACTGCGCGACGTTGGTCGTATCGCTGCCGTGATCAACGCAGCGGCGCTGGTGATCGCGGCCGAAGGGAAGTAAGTCGCCGTGTCATGACGCCCGGGCCTTATCTGGCCTTTACCGGGCGTCTGACAGCGCAATAAAAAACGCCACCGGCTTTCAGGCTACCCGTCTCACAAAGGTGTTGGAAAACGGGCATTAATTCATCAGATCCCGCCCCGTATCTACGTTAGCGGGATTTCACTTTGCCGGAAATATCTACGGGAGATAGCAGCGAGGGCGTCTACCCCTCGCCAGGTCCCCTACGGGCTCTCCCAACGCTCCATTGTCACGTAGTCTGCCCGAGGTGACCGACCTGCGGGTCAACTTCTGCGAGAACCCGCATGCGCGAATTTTGGCGTCTTGCCAAAGATGGTCAGTAAGCGCAACGACTCGTCCTGATTGTCGTTTAAAAATTAAGCAATTGAAATATATAACGTTTCGGTATATTTTGTGAAAACATTTGTTTATACCGAACAGCACATGCTCGAGCTCGCAGATGATGTAATGAGGCAGTACATTGACGCCTCGTCCGCCTTCACCGCCCTGGAGGAAGCCGAACGGGAGCAGTCGCATGTGCGGGGAGGGATGTACTGGCACAAAGGGCATAGCTCCGCGCCCGATGACTTCTATCTCGTGCGCACCACGCCGTCTGGCAGCGAGAAAAGCCTTGGTTCCCGCTCCGGGGATACGGAACGGATCTACAACACGTTCCAGGCGCGCAAGCGTGAGGCACAGACACGGGTGTCCGGCTTACGCGAAGCTGTGGAAAAGCAGAGCCGGATGAACAGGGCTCTGCGCGTGGGGCGAGTGAACCCGTTGATTGTCGACCTGCTCAACCGGCTCGCTACTTCGGGGTTGCGCGACCATTTTCGGGTGATTGGCACCCACGCCCTTTACGCATATGAATCAGCGGCGGGCGTACGTGTCGACAACGCGACTATTGCGACCCAGGATATTGATCTGCTGTGGGATGTCCGCAAGCGTGTCCAGTTCGCCACCGCATTGAAGAAGCTCGATAGCTCGATGCTCGGGGTTCTGCGCAAGGTGGATCCCACCTTCAGGGTACGGGACTCGCAAAAATACACAGCAGTCAACAAGGATGGCTTCGAAGTGGACATCCTCCGGCGAGAGACGACGGCCGATGACCCGCATCCGGTGCAACTCAGTGACGACGAAAACGACTTCTGGGTGACCCAGGCACCACGTGCGCAAGAGTTGCTCGATTGCGCGGCTTTTTCTGCTGTGATTGTGGCGACCAACGGCAACATGGCCCGAATGGAAACGCTCGAGCCGATGGCCTTCGTCCGGTTCAAGCGCTGGATGGGTAGTCTGAAAGACCGCGACACCCTGAAGCGCCGGCGGGATGTCTCACAGGCGGAGGTGGTTGAGAAGATGGTTCAGGAATATCTTCCCCAGTGGGATAGGAAGTGAGCCCCGAAAAAGACGCTCAATAACCTGTGTTCGGGCCGTCTCCAGCACCTTTGTGGAACGGGTAGACTTTC
Source organism: Paraburkholderia sartisoli (assembly GCF_900107685.1). Classification (GTDB taxonomy): domain Bacteria; phylum Pseudomonadota; class Gammaproteobacteria; order Burkholderiales; family Burkholderiaceae; genus Paraburkholderia; species Paraburkholderia sartisoli. The sequence goes on from NZ_FNRQ01000003.1 coordinate 127,785, forward strand.
AGCCCGTGGCGTTTTCATTCACTCAAAAGCTTGCGTGCGACATCCAGCGGGCCCGTGTACAACACCCGCCGCAAAGCAAAGCATCGCAACGCGATCAAACGCGCGACAGCAGCACCGCCGCCTGCGCTTCGATCCCCTCGCCGCGCCCGAGATAACCCAGCTTCTCGTTGGTCTTCGCCTTCACGTTGACGCGATCCAGCGGCAGATTCAGGTCTTCGGCGATGTTCGCGCGCATCGCGTCGATATGCGGCGCGAGTTTCGGCGCCTGCGCGATCACCGTGCTGTCGACGTTGCCGATCGCAAAACCCGCTTCGGTCACCCGCTTCACGCACTCGCGCAGCAGCACGCGGGAGTTCGCGCCCTTGAAGCGCTCGTCCGTATCGGAAAAGTGACGGCCGATGTCGCCCATCGCCGCCGCGCCGAAGAGCGCGTCGGTGATCGCGTGCAGCAGCACGTCGGCGTCGGAATGGCCGAGCAGTCCACGCTCGTAAGGCACCGTCACGCCACCGATGATGAGCGGGCGCCCCGAGACGAGCGCGTGTACGTCGTAGCCCTGTCCGATCCTGATATCCATATGCTCTTTAACCTGTCGTCGTACGTTGTTGAATCAGGAAGCCGCTGGCCGGCTGAGAATCGCATCCGCGAGATCGAAGTCTTCGGGATACGTGACCTTGAAGTTGCGCAGGCTACCCTGCACGAGGCGTGGCGCGTGGCCGAGCCATTCGATCGCGCTCGCTTCGTCGGTGAGATCGTGGCCGTCCTGCTGCGCGCGCAGGATCGCCTCGCGCAGCATGCCAACGCGAAACATCTGCGGCGTCTGCGCCTGCCACAGGCCGTCGCGGGCCTCCGTGCGGGCGATCCGGTTGTCGCTGTCCGGCGTGATGCGCTTTAACGTGTCGGCGGCGGGCAACGCCATGATGCCACCCACCGGGTCGTCCTTGAGCGCCGCGACCAGCGAGCGGATCAACGCCGCCGTGATCCCGGGGCGCGCGGCGTCATGCACCAGAACCCAGTCGTCGTCGCCGGCGCCGAATTCGGCGAGCGCGTGCAGGCCGTTCAGCACCGATGCCTGGCGCGACGCCCCGCCCGTGCGGCGCACCGCGAAGCGCAGGCCGGCAAAACGGCGGGCGTCGAAATGCTGGTCGTCGGGGGCGATCACCACGAGCGTCTGCGCGAATTCGCTGCACGCATCGAACGCGGCCAGCGAGTAATGAAGCATGTCCCGGCCCGCGACGGTGCGGTACTGCTTGGGCATCGCGGCGCCTGAGCGGCTGCCGGTTCCCGCGGATGGGATCAGGGCAAAAAGACGTGAAGTCACGAGGGCGAACGCCGGGAAAGTCAAAGTGAAGGACGGATTTTATAATAGGTCCTTCGCGTCCACGTCGAGACGCGCGTAAACTTGCCGCTCACGTGTGAGCCAGGGCTGCCTTTTTGTTATGCCAGATATCGCCGTTTCATCGCAGTCCACCCCGCCCGTCGCGCTGGTCAAGGCCGGGCAGCGTTTCGCCTTCGACGGCACGCACGGCTCGTCCGATGCGCTTCTGATCGCCCGCTATCACCTCGCTTACCGCGAGCAGGTGCCGCTTCTGGCGGTGGTCTGCGCGAGCGCGGTCGATGCGCAGCGTCTCACCCAGGAAATCGCGTTCTTCGCGCCGGAAGCCCGCGTGCGGCTGCTTCCCGACTGGGAAACGCTGCCCTACGACACGTTCTCGCCGCACCAGGACCTCGTCTCCGAACGGCTCGCGACGCTGCACGACCTGGGCGAAGGCCGCTGCGACATCCTGCTCGTGCCCGCCACGACCGCGCTGTACCGCATGCCGCCGGCGTCCTTCATGGCCGCTTACACGTTCTCGTTCACCCAGGGCGAACGGCTCGACGAAGCGAAGCTGAAGTCGCAGCTGACGCTGGCGGGCTACGAACATGTGAGCCAGGTCGTGCGGCCAGGCGAATACTGCGTACGCGGCTCGCTGATCGACCTGTTTCCGATGGGCTCGCCCCTGCCTTACCGGATCGACCTCTTCGACGACCAGGTCGACTCGATCCGCGCGTTCGATCCCGACACGCAGCGCAGCCTCTACCCGGTGCGTGACGTGCGCCTCCTGCCGGGCCGCGAATTTCCGTTCGACGAAGCGGCGCGCACCGCGTTTCGCAGCCGCTGGCGCGAGGTGTTCGAGGGCGACCCGAGCCGCGCGTCGATCTACAAGGACATCGGCAATGGCGTGCCGTCGGCGGGGATTGAGTATTACCTGCCGCTCTTCTTCGACGATACGGCCACGCTCTTCCACTATCTGCCCGAAAACGCCCAGCTTGCGTTCGTCGGCGACCTGGATGCCGCGATCCGCCGCTTCACGAACGACACGAAGCAGCGCCACAACTTTCTGTCGCACGATCGCGACCGGCCGATTCTCGATCCGGCGCGCCTCTTTCTCTCCGACGAAGACTTCTTCACGCTCGCGAAGCCGTTCGCGCGCCTCGTGTTGCCGGGCAACGCGGGCGGCGGCTGGGCGACGCCGCTGCCGAACCTCGCGATCGACCGTCACGCCGAAGACCCGATTTCCGCGTTGCGCGCGTTCCTCGACACGACGCCACATCGCGTGATGTTCGCCGCCGAATCGGCGGGGCGACGCGAGACGATCATGCAGCTTTTCGTCGACAACCATCTGTTGCCGGCGTCGACGGACAGCTACGGCGACTGGCTCGCCACCGAAGCGCGTTTCGCGCTCGGCGTGGCGCCCCTCGCGAACGGCTTCGCGCTGCCCGCCGAAGGCATCGCGCTCATCACCGAGACCGAACTGTACGGCCCGCTCGCGCGCCGCGCGGGGCGACGCCGCCAGGAACAGGCGAGCAACGTCGACTCGATGGTGCGCGACCTGTCGGAGCTGAAGATCGGCGACCCGGTCGTGCATGCGCAGCACGGCATCGGCCGCTACATGGGCCTCGTGACGATGGATCTCGGCGAAGGCGACACCGAGTTCCTGCACCTCGAATACATGGGCGAGAGCAAGCTCTACGTGCCGGTGTCGCAACTGCACGTGATCTCGCGCTACAGCGGCGCCGATCCGGAAAGCGCGCCGCTGCATTCGCTCGGCTCGGGCCAGTGGGAAAAGGCCAAACGCAAGGCCGCGCAGCAGATCCGCGACACCGCCGCCGAACTGCTGAACCTGTATGCGCGCCGCGCGCTGCGTCAGGGTCACGCGTTCGCGCTGGAGCCGCGCGACTACACGAAATTCGCCGAAAGCTTCGGCTTCGAGGAGACCCCCGATCAGGCCGCCGCGATCGCCGCCGTGATCGGCGACATGACGAGCGGCAAGCCGATGGACCGCCTCGTGTGCGGCGACGTCGGTTTCGGCAAGACCGAAGTCGCGTTGCGCGCGGCGTTCATCGCGGTGCTCGGCGGCAAACAGGTCGCGCTGCTCTCGCCCACGACCCTGCTCGCCGAACAGCACACGCAGACGTTCACCGACCGCTTCTCCGACTGGCCGGTGCGCATCGCGGAACTGTCGCGCTTCAAGTCGACGAAGGAAGTCAACGCGTCGATCCAGCAGATCAACGAAGGCACCGTCGACATCGTGATCGGCACCCACAAGCTGCTGTCGTCGGACGTGCAGTTCAAGCGGCTGGGTCTTGTCATCATCGACGAGGAACACCGGTTCGGCGTGCGCCAGAAAGAAGCGCTGAAGGCGCTGCGCGCCGAAGTCGACGTGCTGACGCTCACCGCCACGCCGATTCCGCGCACGCTCGGCATGGCGCTCGAGGGCCTGCGCGACTTCTCGATCATCGCGACCGCGCCGCAGAAACGCCTCGCGATCAAGACCTTCGTGCGTCGCGAGGAAGACGGCGTGATCCGCGAGGCGATGCTGCGCGAACTCAAGCGCGGCGGCCAGGTGTACTTCCTGCACAACGAAGTGGAGACGATCGAAAACCGTCGCGCGATGCTCGAAGCGCTCGTGCCGGAAGCGCGCATCGCCGTCGCGCACGGACAGATGCACGAGCGCGAGCTCGAGCGCGTGATGCGCGATTTCGTCGCGCAACGGGCGAACGTGCTGCTGTGTACGACGATTATCGAAACCGGCATCGACGTGCCGAGCGCGAACACGATCCTGATCCATCGCGCCGACAAGTTCGGGCTTGCGCAGCTGCATCAGTTGCGTGGCCGCGTCGGGCGCTCGCATCACCAGGCGTACTCGTATCTGCTCGTACACGATCCGCAAGGGCTCACGAAACAGGCACAGCGCCGTCTCGAAGCGATCCAGCAGATGGAGGAACTCGGCGCGGGCTTCTATCTCGCGATGCACGACCTCGAAATTCGCGGCACCGGCGAAGTGCTGGGCGACAAGCAATCGGGCGAAATTCAGGAGATCGGCTTCCAGCTCTACACCGACATGCTGAACGACGCGGTCAAGGCGCTGAAGGAAGGTCGCGAGCCGGACCTCACCGCGCCGCTTGCCGCCACGACCGAGATCAACCTGCACGCGCCCGCGATTCTGCCGGCGGACTATTGCGGCGACGTGCAGGAGCGGCTCTCGCTCTACAAGCGCCTCGCGAACTGCGCACACGCCGACGCGATCGACGGCATTCAGGAAGAGCTGATCGACCGCTTCGGAAAATTGCCGCCGCAGGCGCTGGCGCTCGTCGAAACGCATCGCTTGCGGCTCGCCGCCAGGCCGCTCGGCATTTCGAAGATCGATGCCGGCGAAACGGTGATCGGCCTGCAGTTCATCCCGAATCCGCCCATCGACGCGATGCGTATCATCGAGATGGTCCAGAAGCACAAGCACATCAAGCTCGCCGGGCAGGACAAGCTGCGCATCGAGACGCGCACGCCCGACCTCGCGGTGCGTGTTTCGACGGTGAAGGAAACGCTGCGCGCGCTCGGCGCGCCGACCCGCGCCACGCCCGCCACAGCGCGCCAGGCGTGACATGTTGCGGCGCGTCATGTGCGCGCCGCAACATGCCTTTGTTATTGCCAGCTTTGGCCTGACGTATGTTTTTTGGGTATGATCGAACGATAGCCATGCTGGAGTTCTGTCATGTCACACGTCGCCGAAACGGCACAATCCACCCCCTCCACGCCCGCGTCCTCCGCTTCCCCTGCTTCGCTTTCCTGGGTCAAACGCCTCGTGTCGATCGACACGGTCAGCCGCAATCCGAATCTCGGCCTGATTGAAATGGTGCGCGACGATCTGCGCGCGCAGGGCATCGAAGCCACCCTCACGCACGACGAAAGCGGCAAATGGGCGAACCTCTTCGCCACGGTGCCCGCGCACGACGGCGAGACAAACGGCGGCATCGTGCTGTCGGGGCATACCGACGTCGTGCCGGTCGACGGACAACACTGGGACAGCGATCCGTTCAAGCCCGAAATCCGCGGCGACAAACTGTATGGACGCGGCACCTGCGACATGAAAGGCTTCATCGGCGCGGCGCTCACGCTGCTGCCGCAGATGCAGAACACGAAGCTCGCGAAGCCGATCCACTTCGCGCTCTCGTTCGACGAGGAAGTGGGCTGCGTCGGCGCCCCGCTGCTGATCGCCGATCTGATGAAACGCGGCATCAAGCCGGATGGCTGCATCGTCGGCGAGCCGACCAGCATGCGGCCGATCATCGCGCACAAGGGCATCAACGCGTATCAGTGCTGCGTGCGCGGCCAGGCCGCGCATTCGTCGCTGACGCCGACGGGCCTCAACGCGATCGAATACGCCGCGCGCCTCATCTGCTACATCCGCGACATGGCCGACCGGTTCCGCGCCGAGGGTCCGTTCGACGAACTCTATGACGTGCCCTTCACGACCGCGCAGACCAGCACGATTGAAGGCGGCAACGCGATCAACACCGTGCCCGCCGAATGCCGGTTCGCGTTCGAATTCCGCAACCTGCCGACGCTCGATCCCGAACCGATCTTCGCGCGCATCGACGAATACGCGCGCGAAACGCTGCTGCCGAAAATGTTGCGCGAGCATCCGGCGGCCGCCATCGAGATCACGAAGATCGCCGCGGCGCCCGGCCTCGATTCATCGGAACAGGCGGCGATCACGCAACTCGTGCGCGCGCTGACGGCCGATCAGGACAAGCGCAAGGTTGCGTACGGCACCGAAGCGGGCCTCTTCTCGCTCGCGGGCATTCCGAGCATCGTGTGCGGTCCTGGCGACATCATGCAGGCGCACAAGGCCAACGAATTCGTCGCGCTCGATCAGCTCGTCGCGTGCGAACGCTTTCTTGGCAAGTTCATCAACAGCATGTCGGTCGATCCCCATGCACATTGAGCGTCGCGTCTGAACGACGCATTCACGCCGTGTCGTCACGGCGAAATACCGCGAATCACTTCGAGCTCACGTCATGTCCACCGCCACACCGCAGCACACCGACCATACCATCGACGGTGAGCCGATTCCCACGCTCGATGACATCGCCGCGCAGCACTTCGCGCTGACGCCGTGGATCGTGCGCACGCCGGTGTTCGAGCGCCGGGATTTCCCGTCGCTGGAAAGCACGACGCTCAACTTCAAGTTCGAGCTGCTGCAATCGGGTGGCAGTTTCAAGACGCGCGGCGCGTTCACGAACCTGCTCGCGCTCGATGACGCCCAGCGCAGCGCCGGTGTCACGTGCGTTTCGGGTCCGGGCGGCAACCATGCCGTAGCGGTGGCGTGCGCGGCGATGCGTCTTGGCATCAGCGCGAAGGTCGTGATGTTCCATTCGGCGAATCCCGCACACATCGCGCTGTGCAGGCACTATCGTGCTGAGATCGTGATGGCGGGCGGCCCCGCTGACGCCTTCGATGCCGTGCGCCGCATCGAAACCGAGGAAGGCCGGTATTTCGTGCATCCGTTCAACGGCTATCGCACCGTGCTGGGCGCGGCGACGCTCGGTTACGAATGGGCCGTGCAGACGCCCGATCTCGACGCGGTCGTCCTGCCGGTGGGCGGCGGCGGACTCGCGGCGGGCGTGTCGACCGCCCTGCGGCTCGCGAATCCGCGCGTCCGGGTGTACGGCGTGGAACCCGAAGGCGCATGCGCCATGAGCCGGAGCTTCGCGGCGAATCACACGGTGAAGCTGCATCACGAGCACAGCATCGCCGATTCGCTGATCGCGCCGCATACCGAGGAATACAGCTACGAGTTGTGCCGCCGGCATATCGAACGCATCGTCACCGTCACCGACGATGCATTGCGGCTCGCGATGCTCACGCTGTTCAACGAGTTGAAGATCGCCGTGGAACCCGCGTGCGCGGCGCCCGTCGCAGCGCTTCTCGGACCGCTGCGCGAGACACTGCAGGGCCGGCGCGTGGGCATCTTGCTAAGCGGAACGAACACCGCCCCCGCGACTTTCACCGCGCATATCGACAGCGCTCGCGCACTGCTGCAGCGCACACCCCATGCATCGTTCTGAGCCGTGCGCGTGATACGCGACGCACGCACGTACCGCACGTACCGGTTGCGCCGGGCGGGACCGGCAAAAATGCGGCAAAACGAATACAGACCGGCCTGATTGAGGCAATCCCTGCCGGCGCCGCCCCTTTGGCGCAAAACGCTACCCCTTGTCGCCCACGTTGGCTATCATTGTCCTGCCGCAAGTACAAAACCGAAGGTCCATGCCTCGATTTCAAGGGAGAAGCAACCAATGAGCATAGTCAAGGAATTCAAGGAATTTGCCGTCAAGGGCAACGTAATGGATCTCGCTGTCGGTGTGATTATCGGCGGCGCATTTTCCACCATCGTCAATTCGATCGTGAAAGACCTGATCATGCCGGTGGTCGGCGTCGTCCTCGGCGGCCTCGATTTCTCGAACATGTTTATCCGGCTCGGGCAGATACCGGCCACGTTCAAGGGCAATCCCGATTCATATAAAGACCTGCAGACGGCCGGCGTCGCCGTATTCGGCTATGGCTCGTTCATCACGGTGCTGATCAACTTCATCATCCTTGCGTTCATCATTTTCCTGATGGTGAAATTCATCAACAACCTGCGCAAACCGGTCGCCGACGCGCCGCCGCCCGCCCCGCCGGAAGACGTCGTCCTGCTGCGCGAAATCCGCGACACGCTGAAGAGCCAGCAACGATAAGCCCGATACGTTCACGGCATCGTCACAAACAAAAAGGCCTGCGCACACATCGCGCAGGCCTTTTTGTTTTGCTGACGCCAGATATCGGCGAGACGCCCGCGCGATATCAGGCCGACGCGGCGCCGCGTCCGCCCGCGTTGCCTGCCTTGCCCGCCTTCACGCTCGCGGCGCTCTCGATCATCTGCTCGAGCTGGATGAAATTGACGGGCTTGGTCAGGTGCGACGTGAAGCCCGCCGCCAGACAGCGCCGCACGTCGTCGTCGGTGCCGAAACCGGTCAGCGCGACGGCCGGCACGTCCGAATGCTCGCGGAACGTCATGATGAAATCGAGCCCGCTGCCATCGGGCAAGCCGACGTCGCTCACGACGAGATCGAACGCAGCGGCCTGCGCCGCCGCCAGCGCGTCGGCCACGCGGCCCACCACGGTCACGTCGTGACCGAGCCCGCGAATGAGCTGCGCCATCACTTCGGCTGTGTCCTCATGATCCTCGATCAGCAGGATCGCGAGCCGCCCTTCCAGATGCGAATCCGGCCGCGCGACGATCGACGCCGGCTCCGCCGGTTTCGCGGCCGTCGGCATCGTGATCGTGAACGTGGCGCCGCAGTGCGCGCCAGGGCTTTTCGCCGTGACCGTGCCGCCGTGCACGTCGGTCAATGCCTTGGTGATCGCGAGTCCCAGACCCAGGCCGCCGAACTGGCGCGTCATGCTCTGGTTGCCCTGCTCGAACGCATTGAAGAGCTTGCCGATCTGCTCGGGCTCGACGCCGATGCCGGTGTCTTCAACGGAAATCTGGATCTGCATGCGCTCGTCGTGCGTGCGTACGTAGATATGGCCGCCGTCGGGCGTGAACTTGGCGGCGTTGCGGATCAGGTTCCACAGCATCTGCTGCAGCCGTGCGCGATCGGCGAGCACATAGTGATTTAGCGCGGCCTTCTCGACGTGTACGTCCTGCTGCTTGACCTGGATTTCGCTGCGAAAGAGTTCGAGCACGCCGTCGATCACGTCGTGTACGTCGACGGTCTCCAGCGAAAGTCGCAACTTGCCGTTCGCCACGCGCGTGAGATCGAGCAGATCGTCGATCAGCCGCGCCTCCAGTTCGACGTTGCGCAGGATCATCCGCAAGCCGGCCTTCGCGCTTTCCGGCAGGTCCGGTATCAGTTCGAGCACGCGCACGCCCGCCAGCACCGGCGTGAGCGGCGTGCGCAACTCGTGCGAGAGCATTGCAAGAAAACGGTCCTTCGCGCGGTTCGCTTCTTCTGCAATCTGGCGGGCGGCCTGCTCGGATGCAAGCAGCCGTTCGCGCTCCTCGATCGCCTCGCGTTGCGGATGGATGTCCGTGCAGCTACCGAACCACTTGCTCACGCCGCCGTCGGGGTCCAGAACGGCAACGATGCGCGCGGCGAACCAGCGCCAGGCGCCGTCATGGCGACGGATGCGCAATTCGTGACGATAATCGGTCGCGCCGCTGCGCACGGCTTTCAGCCACGTCTGGCGGATTTCCTCGCGATCGTCCGGATGCACGGCCTCGAGCCACGCAAGACCGTGTGACGCGATTTCGTTCAGACCCGTGTATTCGAACCATTGCTTCGAGAAGAAATCGCAGTCGCCGTGCGCGTCGCAGGTCAGCACCAGGTGCGGCAACGCCTCCGAAAGCGTGCGGTAGTGCTGCTCGCGATCGCGCAGCAACGCGGCTTCATCCGATGCCTTCTGCAGACGCACCTGCGCCAGCACGCGGTCAACCGCTTCGGGCAGATAGTCGAGGTAATCGCCCGATTTCGGCACGACGTCCGACACGCCCGCGCGCAGCGCCTCGATGACGCGCGATTCGTCGGTGAAGCCGGTCACGAGGATCGCCGGAATGCGCACGCCCTCGGCCCGCAGGCGGCGGAAAAAGTCGAGGCCCGTTTCGGCGTTGCCGAGCTGGTAGTCGAGCACGAGCAGGTTCGGCGCCTCCCGTGCGATGGACTCACGCGCGCTGCCGACCGTCGGACACGTCGCCACACGACACCCCGCCCGTTCGAGCGATTTGCGCGCGAGGCGCAGGATGCCCTCGTCGTCGTCGACGACGAGCACGAAGGCTGGTTGAGGTGATGTGACGTCGTCGGTCATGCTGGCGGTTTGGGTGCGAATGCGCTTCTTGTGCTGGAGAGCCCCGGCAGGCAACTCGCGCGACTCATTGCGCCGGGTGTTGCTGCGGGTGTTGCTGCGGGTTTTGCTGCGGATGTTGCGCCGACACGCGCTGGCCCGGCGGCAGCTTCACGACCTGAAGGAAAAATCCGAGCCGCCGCACGGCTTCGATAAACGCATCATATTCGACCGGCTTCGTGATGTAGACGTTACATCCCAGTTCGTAGCAACGATCGATTTCGCGCGGATCGTCGGTTGTCGTCAGCACGATCACGGGCAGCGCGGCGGTCGAAGGCGTTTCTTTCAGGCGGCGCAGCACCTCGAAACCATCTACGCGCGGCATCTTCAGATCGAGCAGCACGACAAAATTCGCCAGATCGTCGCGTGACGGCAGGCCGGACGCCGTGTCTCGGGCCGGCGCTTCGCCGAAAAAATAGTCGAGCGCTTCCTGGCCGTCGGCAAACCGCAGGAAGCCGTTGGTGAGCCCGGCCCGGCGCAGGTTGCGCTCAACGAGCGTCGCGTGGCCGTCGTCGTCCTCGATCAGGATGATGCCAACCGATTCCCCGTGTGACATGTTTTCCTCCGTTGTCGCCATCCGTCCGTGATGCGCCGCTTACGCGTGCTGCACGGCGCTTCGTCATACGTTTCGCGCGGGCTGCTCCGGCAGCGCGACGAAGAACGTCGAGCCGACACCTTCCGTCGATTCGACCCACACGCGCCCGCCGTGACGCTCGACGACCCGCCGCACGAGCGCGAGGCCGATGCCCTCGCCTTTCGCGATGTCTCCGTGCAGCCGCTGAAACGCGTGAAACACTTTCGACATGTAAGCCGACGGAATACCAAGCCCATTGTCGCGCACATAGAAGGTCCGTGTGCGGTCGGCGGGGACGCGTGCCGACGGCGCATCGGGTTCGAGCGCGCCGACTTCGATCCGGCCCGGCCGCGCCGGATCGAGATAGTTGAGCGCGTTGCCGATCAGGTTGGTGAAGACCTGCTCGATCGCGCCCGGATCGCCCCACGCCGGGGGCAGGTCGCGCACGGTCACAACGGCCGCGCGTTCGCGCACGGCGCCCTGCAATGCATCGACGGCCTGCGCCACCGCCCGCCCGACGCTCACACGCTGTGGATGATATTCGAGCCGCCCGGCGCGCGAGATCGTCAGCAACGCCTCGATGATGGCCGCGGCGCGCGTGACGGAAATGCGCAGGAACCGCAGCGATTCGCGCATGTCGCCATCGAGCACCGCGGCGAGACGCTGCTGTTCGTGCGCCGGCAGGTTCGCCGATTCGACGGTGGCGCGCAGATCGTCGCACGAAACCTGCAACTCCTTCGAGAACCCCTGCAGGTTGACGAGCGGCGAGCGCAGATCGTGCGACACGCTGTAGATGAACATCTCGTTGTCCTGCGCGCCCTGCCGCAATTCCTCGTTGACGTGTGCCAGTTCGGCCGCGCGCGCCTGCAGCTTCGCCTTGAGCGTCGCGTGTTCGCTCCCGGCCGCGCGCAGGCGCGCGCCGGTTTGGTGCAGGACGGCGTCGAGCGCGGAAATTTCGTCGCGGCCTGGCAGCGGCTCGGCCAGTGGCAGGCCGTCGCCCAGGCGCGCTGCGTTGTCCGTCAGCACGGCGATGCGCCGCCCGAAATGGCGCGCGACGACGAGCGCCGTGAGCGCCCAGATCAGCATCGAGCCAACGATGGCGCCAATCAGCGTGGACTGCTGGCGCCCGCGGGTTTCCGCGAGCGCGGCGCGGCGCGCGGCGTCGCGCGCCGATTCCGTGGCGACCAGCGCGTCCAGGCGGTCACGGAACACGGCGATCGGCGCCGGTACGTCGTCGCGCTCCGCCGCGGCGAGCGCGCTCACGTCGCGTTTGTCGCGCAGCGCCTGCCTGATCGCGTCGGCATGAGCGTGCCAGGTGTCGAGCGCGGCGCGCATTTCGCGCACGTGCTGGCGCGCGGGCGGACTGTCGGCGACAAGATGGTCGAGCTGGGCGAGCCGGCTGGTGAGATCGGCCCAGACCGCGTCGCTGCCGGCGAGCGACGCATCGCCCGCGACAAGCGCCGTGCGAACGCGCACCGCCTCGCCCAGCAACGGGTCCATCAGGGAAGAAGCCCGGTACAGGATCTGCGCGCTGCCCGCGACCGATCGCGCGGCATCGGCCGTCTGCGCCTGCGTGTTGAAGACGGCACCGAGCAGCGCCAGTTCGATGGCGCCGGGCACTGCGATCAGCAACAGGCCTTTGGTGTACAGGTTCATGAATGTCCGGCAGTCCAGGGAGTCCAGGGAATCGCGGCGACCTGCCATCGGGTCTTGCCTTCTGGCCGCACCGCGCCACCGTGTTCCGGTGTGACGCGGGTGCGGACCGAAGAGAAAGGGCCGGGACATTATGCCCCGAATCGGCGACATCCCGACGCAACCGGCAGATGCGGTGCCGCACATAAAAATGCCTTTTTTATGGGTGCCGGAGTCAACAGCGCGGCGGCTGAGTCTATTATGGTGTTAGATGTTCGGAGATGCGAAAGCGCGCGGCGAGCGGATACGACATGAATCGTGCGGATCGAGTGATGGACGAACCGTCGAATCACCGTGAATCCGGCATCGTCGTATGCTATAAAAGATCGACGTGCGGCGCGCGAAGCCGGGAGTGGTCGCATGAGGACGCTGCGTTTCTTGCAATTCTTTTTCAGGCGAATTTTTATGTCCTTCCCGAAAAAGCGCAGGCGCGCGAAGACGGACGGCGATGAGTCGTTCCTCGCGGTGCTGCGGCATTTCAAGCCGTTCGGCCAGCTCGACACCAAGATCGCGCGGGCCCGTGCGCAAGACGAACCCGTGCTCTACGCTCATGTCCTCCCGGGGCTCGACGTGCTGTTGTGCAGCGTGCGCGGCGCCCATCCTCCTTATCCTGAAGTCGCCGAGTTGCGTCGGCGCTGCATCGAATCGATTGCGAATGCGCTGGAGCAGCCGCTCGACGGACTCGAAAACGGCGGCTACTGGTACGAGGCGAACGGCTTCGGCTTTCTGGTGTTCGCGAGCCGGGCACGTGCGCGCATCCTGCCCGAGTTCGGCGCGGCGAAGGCCGCCGCCGGTACACATCGCGGCGTGCGCCGGCAGGACGCAGCGGGCGATGCGGCCCCGCGCTCGCTTCGCTAGCGCTCCGGTTCAAATCCAGCAGACGGTCGTTATTCCAGCGCGACAGTGACTGTCGTTTCACCATGGACGCCTGCTGCACTGTTTATGCCGTCGCGCAGCGGCGCGGCGACCACGACGCTCAACTCCCCTTGTATTGGGCCGCGCTGGCCGGCGACATCCGCATGGCGGGCGCGGACGGCGCCTGAACGCGCGCCCCGTTTGCCTCCGAGGCCGCCGCGTCCACGCCGCGCGGCGTCTTCATCTTCTGGCCGGGCGGCGGCGCGTCGGGACGCGCACGCATCTGCGTGAGGAGATCGTTGCACGGAAGCGCCTTGTTGTTGCTTGGCGCGATCAGCGGAATCAACGCGGCGAACGGGTTGAGCAGGCCGAGGCCGATCATCGCGCCGCCGCGCACCGCCAGCGCCGTCGCGTTCACGCCGACGTGCGGGTCCTTGAACGTTCCCTTCACGTACAGCGGCGAGCGCAGCGAGAAGACACGGAAACCCTTCGTGTGCGGATGGATGTTGAGGTCCATCGTCTCGTTCTTCAGGTTGATGTTGCCGTCCATGTTGATGACGGCGTCGTCGGTATCGAGCGCGAACACTTTCGAGTCGAGCACGCCGTTCGTCACGACAAAATCCGCCGCCGCGCAGTTGATCTTCACGTCGCGCTTGCCGAAGAGCTTTTCATAGACGACGTTCGCCACGTTCAACCCGGCCGCTTCCATGTACAGGCGGCTCACCGTGCCGTCGGTGATCAGCGCCTTCACTTCGCCGTTCGACGTCGCCGCAAGCGTCGCGGGCGAATTGCCGGTGGCCGAGAGCGCGGCGTCGCCATTCACTTCGCCAAGTGCGCTCTGCATCGTCTTCACGGTCGGGAACAGCTGCTTCAGCTTCAGATGCCGCGCCTGCGAGCCGACGCGCGCCTTCAGCGGCGTGGTGCTGCCATCGAGGTTGATGTTCGAATCGAGCGTGCCGCCCGCCACGCCGAACCTGAGCGGCTCAAGCGCGAGCGCGCCGTCCTTCATCACGACGTGCGTGTAGAGATCGGTGATCGGCAGGCCCGGATCCTTGATGATGCGACGGCCGGTGAACTTCACGTCGGCATCGATCTCCTTCCAGCGATCCGTGCGGAATTCCTCCACGGGCAACGCCTTGCCGGACGGCTGGTCGGGCGCGGCGCCGCGCTTCGCCTTGCTTGCGTTCGAATCGGCGCCGATGATCGGCGCGAGATCCTTGAACTGCAACAGGTTCGACACCAGCACGCCCTGCAGCAGTGGACGCGGCTTCTGCGCGGTGTAAGTCATCGATCCGTTCAGATCGCTGCCGCCTACCCGGCCCGTGAAATTTTCGTATTTGAAGACGCCGCCATCCGGCTTGAACTGCCCGATCAGGTGCCCTTCCGTCGCGTAGGGCGGCGTGTCGGGGAGCGTGACCCCGGTGAACGGATACAGGTGCGCCATGCTCACGCCCTGCAGCCAGAGCCGCAGGTCGATCGCCGCGAGGTGGACCGGATCGGTCACGGTGCCGACAACCGCGATCCGCGTATCGCCGACCCGTACGTCGGCCTGGATGGGGAACGGGCGCGTCGTGTCCTGCACGGCGAGCACGCCGCCGACCTTCCCGCTGCCCGAAAGCGGCGTCGCGTTATAGGTGCCCTTGAGCGTCCAGCCGATGCCATACGTCGGCGCGCTCCGTTGCGCGCTCGCCGTGACGGGCACGCTGGCACCGGACACCGCCGCCGTCACCGACGCGCCAGAGACGCCAGCCGGCTCCGATGCAGCCGACGCGGCCGATGCCGCGGAAGCCGCCGAAGCCGCCGCGACCTGCTTCGCGAGCCTGCTTGCACCCTGCTTGCCCACCACCTGCGCCGACGCATTGCGCGAAGCCTCTTCCTGCGCCTTCATGACGTCGCCAATCGGAACCGGTTGCCCGAGCATATCGACGACCATCTGCATGTCGGCCTTCTTCTGCTGGTCGGCGTACGCGATGTTGCCTTTGGCGAACTGGATATCATGCAGTTCGAGCTTCCATTCCGACGGGCCCGCAGACGAGGCAATCCTGAACGTCCAGTTGTTGCGCCCGTCGCGAAGCCGCTCCAGATCGATGGAAGGATTCACGAGATTGATCGCGGGAATGACGATGTCGTGCGCGAGCAGCGGCAGGACCTTGATCTGGAAATCGATTTCATCGAGCGTCGCGAAGTGCGGCTGCTTCGCCCAGTCGGGATTGCCGACCGTGATGTTTTCAGCGGAAAGGCGCGGCCAGGGCACCCACGCGCGCCATCCGGTCTCGCCGACCGGATGGCGCCAGCCCAGCTTGAGGTCGCCTTCGATGGCAAACGGGCGACCGATCGCCTGGCTCACCTTGTCGTTGATATACGGACGCGCACGGTTCCAGTCGAACGTCAGGATGAAAACGACCAGCGCCGCAATGACCACGGCGAGTATCGCCAGCACCCATGCGAAGATTTTTCCGGTCCGTCGCGATACCGCCATGAGCATTCCCTTCCATTTTTCTTTATCGATGGCGCAGCACACGCCGTGCCCGCCCTGCTGCGTCTATCATGACGCACTGCCACACAGCCCGCCCGAAACACCATGCCGGACATTCCGATCGTAGAGACCTTCGACCTGTGCCGCCGCGATGCGGAGCGCGGCCAGGTGCTGCTTCAGCCGACTTCGTTTTCGCTCTTCGCCGGCGACCGCGTCGCCGTTACCGGTCCGTCCGGCTCGGGCAAGAGCGTGTTTCTGCGCGCGCTGGCCCTGCTCGACCCGCTCGATGCAGGCCGCATCGAATGGCATGGCAAAGCCGTTTCACGGATCAGGATGCCGCAATACCGGCGCCACATCGCGTATATCCGGCAGCGGCCCGCCATTCTCGATGGCACGGTCGAGGACAACCTGCGCTATCCGTACACCTTGCGCGCGTATCGCGACGTGCGGTTCGATCGTGAACGCGCGCGTTCGTTCGCGGAACAGGCGGGTCGCGGCGGCGATTTTCTCGACCGGTACGCAAGCGAGCTGTCCGGCGGCGAGGCGCAGATCACCGCGCTCATCCGCGTGCTGCAACTCGAGCCGGAGGTGCTGCTGTTCGACGAACCGACCGCGTCGCTCGACCCCGAGTCCTCGCATGCGATCGAAGCGCTCGTCAACGCGTGGCTCGATCCGGCCGATGCGCGGCGCGCTTCGGTGTGGGTCTCGCACGACCTGGCCCAGGCGGCGCGCGTGAGCGACCGTCATCTCACGATGCGCGCGGGTGTGTTGACCGAAATCACCCAACCCGCTGCGCCGCCGGGTACACAAGGTGACGTTCGGGAGGGTACGCGATGAGCCAGGGCCTGCAGAACCTGAGCCTGTGGGACGTCGGTATCGCGGCGCTCCTGATCGTGGTGAACGGCGCGGTATCGGTGGCGCTGAAGCTCGACCTCGAACGCAAGCTCGCATGGGCGGCGGTTCGCACGGTCGTCCAGCTTCTCGCGATCGGTTACGTGCTCGGCTGGGTGTTCGCCTACGCCCGCTGGTTCGTGGTCCTGCCGCTGATGATCCTGATGACGCTGATTGCCGGCTTCGCAGGCGCGCAGCGCGGGCTGCGCACCTACGCGGGACAGCGTGCGGACAGCATCGTGTCGATCTGGGTCAGTTCGTGGCTCGTCGCCGCGGTCGGGCTTTTCGCCGTGATCCGCATTCATCCGTGGTACGAACCGCAATACGCGATTCCGATTCTCGGGATGATCCTCGGCAATACGCTGACCGGTGTCTCGCTGGGCATCGAACGCATGATGGAAGAGCTGACCGCGCGGCGCGATCGCGTCGACATGGCGCTCGCGCTCGGCGCGACGCGCTGGGAAGCGGCGCAGGGCCCCGCGCGGCAGGCGGTGCGGGCGGGCATGATTCCGACGCTCAACCAGATGGCTGTCGTCGGCGTGGTGAGCCTGCCCGGCATGATGACGGGCCAGGTGCTGGCGGGACAATCGCCGCTGCAGGCGGTGCGCTATCAGATCGTGATCATGTTCCTGATCGCGGCTTCATCGGCGCTCGGCACGGTGGGCGCCGTGCTGCTCACGTACCGGCGGCTCTTTTCCGCCGAGCACCGGTTCCTCGCGTCGCGGCTCGTTGACCGCGCGGCGCGCGCGCGACGCTGAAAGCGCAGCCGCCGCCGTCAGGCGGCGGGTTCGGGTTCGCGTTTGCGTCCGGTTCCGCCGGTGCGCGTGAACACGTCAGCACGTCAACCCGTCAGCGCCGCGCCGACACGACGACCTGCGTGCCATCGTTGATCTTGATCGTCTTCGCGGTGCCGTTGGTCTGCATCGTGAAGCGGACGACCTGGCTTATCGTCACGTCGTTCGGACACTTGAGCTTCTGGCCGCCGGCCGTCACCGACTTCGTGCCTTTCGGCGTCTGGGCCTGGAAGTTCATCTGCACGGTGGCGGTGCCGTCACTCGCGACGACCGGCGCGAGGCGCACCTGGGTCTGACGGATCATCGCGCCGTTCGCGTCGACCGGCAGCGAAGAGTAGTTCGGGCACTGGTCGGAGCCCGGGACGGGGCCACCCGGCGGCACGGTCTTCCACGTGTAGTCGTCCATCTGGCCGGAGCGGATCTGGCGGGTCTCCTGCGAGTTGCCGAACTGCTTCGACGTGACCTTGACCGTGTACTTGATCGGTCCGTCCATCGCCGACTGCGACGTGACCGTGATTGGCGTCGCGGCCTGCGACAGCGTCGCAAACCCGCATACGGCTAAAGCAGCAACAGAAACGGCGAAACATCTAAGGCTGGGACTCATATCGTCACCTCGTTGTTGTGCCGCTGCGTGCCCGCCAGGCGGTCGCGCAGCCGTTGTTACACGATACGCTACCCGTCTAGTCTACCGCCAGGCGGCAACGCGCGCGCTTCCGGCGAATCGGGTATTACCCCGCTTGCGGCGGCGCCATTTCTGTTCCTGCCTGTTCCTGGGTATTCCTGAGTTCGAGTGAGTTCGACCGCGTCAGAATCCGCTCAGCACGAGCTTGCCGATCGCGCGACCCTGTTCGAGCATCGCATGCGCGCGGCGCAGGTTCGCGGCGTTGATCGGGCCGAGGTTCTCGCCGAGCGTCGTGCGCAGCGTGCCGGCATCGATCAGACGCCCCACTTCGGTCAGCAGCTTGTGCTGCTCGATCATGTCGGGCGTGCCGAACATCGAACGCGTGAACATGAATTCCCAGTGAAACGCGGCGCTCTTCGCCTTCAGCAGCTCGACGGCGATCGGCGCGCTGTTTTCCACGATCGTGCAGATGCCGCCTTGCGGTTTGATGACAGCGGCGGCGGCCGGAAAATGCCGGTCGGTGTCGTTGAAGATCAGCACGTAGTCGACCTGTTCGTGACCGAGCGCCTTCAACTGCGCCGGGATGTCCTTGAAGTGATCGACGATATGGTCCGCGCCGAGTTCTGTCGCCCACTTCGCCGATTCGGGCCGCGATGCGGTCGCGATCACCTTCAGCTTGCCGAGTTGCTTCGCGAGCTGGATGCCGATCGAACCCACGCCGCCCGCGCCGCCGACGATCAGCACCGTCCGTCCGCCGTCCCTGCCTTCCGGCGAAACGCCGAGGCGTGAGAAAAGCGCTTCCCATGCGGTGATCGCCGTCAGCGGCAACGCCGCCGCGTGCGAGAAATCGAGCGAAGCCGGCTTGCGCCCGACGATCCGCTCGTCGACCAGATGGTATTCGCTGTTCGCGCCCGGCCGCGTGATGCTACCTGCATAGAACACGGGATCGCCCACCTTGAAGAGCGTGACGTCGGGGCCGACGGCGGCAACCGTTCCGGCTGCGTCCCAGCCGAGTACGCGAGGCGTGGCCTCGGTCTGGTCCTTCGGCGCGCGCACCTTGGCGTCCACCGGATTCACGGAAATCGCCTCCACCTTGACGAGCAGATCGTGGCCGGCGGCCTCGGGTCTGGCGATCTCGATGTCGATGAGGGATTCGGGGTTGTCGATGGGCAGATAGCGATGAAGACCGATGGCTTTCATGGGGAACTCCTGATTCACGGATTTCAGTTCGAAACGGGCGACCGGCACGCCTAAGCGGGCTTTCTGTTCCTCTATGGCGCGTTCCGGTCGGACTGATGTCATCGTAGGCCGTTCTTTATTCTTCTAAAACCGCGATAATGACTGAAACATTTTCCTGATTTTCCGAACAATGACCTCTTCTCGACCGCAACGGGAGCGGGAACGGCTCGATCTGCTCGACGTCGCGCTGTTCGTGCGCGCCGCGCTGCTGAACAACCTCTCGGCGGCCGGGCGTGAATTCGGGCTGTCGGCTGCCGTGGCGAGCGCGCGGATCGCGAGCCTGGAGCAACTGCTCGGCGCGCGGCTTCTGCACCGTACGACGCGTCGTATCAGTCTCACGCAGGACGGCGAAGCGTTCATGACGCATGCGCAGACGCTGCTCGATGCCGCCGATACGGCACGCGGCTCGGTCGGCAATGCGCAGTCGGGGCCGCAAGGCCGGCTGCGCGTGACGATGCCTTCGTCGTTCGGGCGTCAGCACGTGTCGCCCGTGATGCCCACCTTCCTGCGGCAATATCCGGGCGTGAGCATCGACCTGCGCCTGACCGACCAGATGGTCGATCTCGTCGACGCCGGGATCGACGTCGCGATCCGGCTCGGTGCGCTGAAGGATTCGTCGCTGGTTGCGCGGCGGCTTGCGGTGAACCGCCGCGTGATCTGCTGCTCGCCCGCGTATCTGAAGGCGCGCGGCACGCCGCGGCATCCGTCCGATCTCGTCGATCACGAATGCGTGATGCTCTCGGATCAACGCGACTGGGGGTTCGTGACACCCACCGGCCGGGTCAACGTGCGCGTACACGGCCGTCTCGCCACCGACAACGGCGAGGTGATCCGCGACGCGTTGCTCGACGGCTTCGGCATCGCGCTGAAGTCGACGTGGGATGTCGCGGCGCACCTGCGTAGCGGCGAGCTCGTGACGATTCTCGACAACTATCCGCTCGCCGAGACGGTGGCGATCTGGGCGGTGTATCCGACGCGCACCTTCGTGCCGCCGAAGACGCTCGCCTTCATCGATTTTCTCGCGGCGCATTTCGGCGATCCGCCGTACTGGGATCAGGCGCCGCGTTAGCTGTGCGGGTGCGGTGAAGACGTGCGCGCCGTGGCGTTTCGAGCGTGCGCAAACGCTGCGTGATCAGGCTGCAACTTCTTGCGTGGCGCCAGAAAAAGATGCAGACGTCGATGCGTCCGCGCGTGGGACTGACGTAGGACAACGTGGAACCAGCGTGAGACTAGCGCACCCGGCAAGGCACGGCCGCATAGCCGCGAAAGCGCACACGCCCGCCTCTCACCGGCTCGCCGCTCAGCCGGCAGGCCGGAAAGCGCTGCACGAACCGGCCGATCGCGATGCGCGCTTCGAGCCGCGCGAGCGACAGCCCCGCGCACTGATGGATGCCAAAACCGAACGCAAGATGCCGGTTGGGCGCGCGGCGAATGTCGAACCGGTCCGGCTCGGCGAACTGCTCCGGATCGCGATTCGCGGCGCCGATGCACAACGTGACCGGCGTGCCCTTCGCTACCGCGACACCGCCGATTTCCGTGTCGACCGTCGTCATGCGATTGCCCAGCTGGTTCGAGCTTTCGAAGCGCAGGCATTCTTCCACCGCGCTCGCGATCAGGTCCGGTTCGCGTTGCAGCGCCGCGCGTGCGTCCGGCCATTCGCTGAGCGTGACGATACCGTTGCCGATGAGGTTCGTCGTGGTCTCATGACCTGCATTGAGGATGAAGATGCAGTTCTGCAGCAGCTCGACCTCGGAAAGACGCTCGCCGCCGCTTTCACCTTCAGTTTCACCTTGAATCAGGCGCGTGAGCACGTCGTGCTGCGGATCGCCCGGCGTGCGTCGACGCGCGGCGACGAGGCCCTTCAGATAGCTCACGAACCCGGTCACCGCGCGATTGCCGCGTTCGAGTTGCGCTTCGGTCGGCGCGGGTTCGAGCGCGCCGAGAATGGCGAGCGACCACTCGCGCAACGGCGCGCGCTCGCTGTGCGGCACGTCGAGCAGATTGCCGATGACCTCGACCGGAATCGCCGACGCGAACTCGCCGATCAGATCGATCTCGCCGCGTTCGGCCGCCGCATCGAGCAGGCCGTCGACGAGCCGGATCAGACCCGGCTCCATCGCCGCGATCGCGCGCGCGGTCAGCGCGCCGGCGATCAGCTTGCGCACGCGCGTGTGCAACGGCGGGTCGTTGAAGACGAGGCTCGTCGTGTGATGCGCGTATAGCGGCGATTCGCCGTATTTCGGCCGGAACTCGACCTTCTTGTCGGAACTGAACGTCTTCGGATCGCGATACACGGCCTGCACGTCGCGATAGCGCGTGAGAAAGAGCGAGCCGTCCGGCATGCGCCTGACCGGCTCGTGTGTGCGCAGCGCGCGATAGACCGGGTAAGGATCGGCATGGAACGCGGGCGTCAGATGGCGAAGGTCGAAATCGCGGACGAGCGCTCGTTCGTCGGTGTCTGAGGGCATCGCGGGTCTCCGGTTGTCGTCTGCTGGCGTTCGTCTGTGCTTTTTTGCCCGGCGCGCGTTGCGTGGATGTTGCGCGGGCGTGCCATCCGTTACGCGAGTATGCGGCACCGCTGCGCCCATCCGGCCGAAGCGCTCGCGCCGAACCGTTACAATAACCGGATTTCCCGCGCGTGCATGCGCCCGCCCGATACCCGCCCCGTGCCTTTACCTGCGTCGTCATGAACCTCGTCATCCAAAGCCTCGCACCGATCGCCGAAACCCATTTCAAACCACTCGTCGGGCTTGCGCGCGGCGCGCGCGCGACGCCACTCGACGCCCACACGCTTCGTATCGAGGAAGCGAACCCATCGCAGCGCGCCGATCTCGACGTGTACTGCGGGACGCACCGCCTCGACTATGCGTTTATCGAACCGGGCCGCCAGTTGCGCGATTTTGGCCTCGTCGCCATGGACATGGATTCGACGCTCATCACGATCGAATGCATCGACGAAATCGCCGACTTTTGCGGACTGAAAGCCGAGGTCGCGGCAATCACCGAGGCGTCGATGCGCGGCGAAATCAGGGACTTCAGCGAAAGCCTGACGCGCCGCGTCGCGCTGCTCGAAGGGCTCGGTGCCAGCGCGCTCGAGCGGGTTTACGAAGAGCGGCTCCAGCTGTCGCCGGGTGCTGAACGGATGCTCGCGGGCGCGAAGGCGGCCGGCCTGAAAACGCTGCTGGTTTCCGGCGGCTTCACGTTCTTCACCGAAAAACTGAAGGCGCGTCTCGGGCTCGATTTCGCGCGCGCGAACACGCTCGAAATCGTCGATGGCAAGCTGACCGGGCGTGTGACGGGCGAAATCGTCGACGCCGACGTCAAGGCGCGCACGTTGCGCGAAACCTGCGCGCAGCTCGGCATCGAGCCCAAACGCGCCATCGCGATAGGCGACGGATCGAACGACCTGAAGATGATGGCCGAAGCGGGCCTGTCGGTCGCGTTTCGCGCGAAGCCGGTGGTGCGCGAGGCGGCAAGCGTCGCGTTTAACTTCGTCGGCCTCGACGGATTGCTGCGGTTGTTCTGACGCGCGCACAACGTATCGCCTGAAATGCAGAACGCCGCCTCGATGGCGGCGTTCTGCATTCCGGCACGCCGTTGTGACGGCGCTCAGGCCAGCGTCGCGAGGCTCTGCTCGATATCCGCGCGCAGATCGGCCTCTTCCTCGAGCCCGATGTAGAACCGCACCAGCGTGCCGCGATGCGGCCACTGCGCTTCGGTGCGCATCGAGGCGACGTCGTACGGCATCGCGAGACTATGCGCGCCGCCCCAGCTCCAGCCGAGCGAAAACAGTTCCAGAGACTCGCAGAACGTGTCGATCCGCGCCGCGCTGTACTTGCCGTCGAACACAACCGAAAAGAGCCCCCCTGCGCCCGTGAAGTCGCGCAGGTAGAACTCGTGGCCCGGGCAATCGGGCAACGCAGGATGCAGGACCGCCGCGATTTCCGGCCGTGTCTTCAGCCACTTCGCGAGCGCGAGCGCGCTGCGGTCGTGCTGCTCGAAGCGGATCTTCATGCCCGGCAGACTGCGCAGGATCAGCGAGCAATCGTCCGACGACACGCCGATTCCCATGCGCATGCGCGCCGCCTTCAGCTTCAGGTGCAGCCCGCGGTCCGCGGTGATCGTCGCGCCCATCAGCACGTCGCCGCCACCCGACTGATACTTCGTCAACGCCTGCACGGAAATGTCGACGCCCTGTTCGAAGGGACGGAACGCCAGACCGGCCGACCACGTGTTATCGATCGCGGTCACGACGTTGCGCGCCCGCGCAGCGCTCGTGATGGCGCGCACGTCGGGCACTTCCATCGTCACCGAGCCCGGCGCCTCGAGCCAGATGAGACGCGTATCCGGCTGGATCAGCGCCGCGATCCCGGCGCCCACCATCGGGTCGTAGTAACGCGCGGTGATGCCGAAATCGCGCGCCAGCCAGTCGCCGTGATCGCGGTTCGGCGAATAGACGTTGTCGGGAATCAGCACGTCGTCGCCCGCTTTCAGGAGGCCAAAGTACACGTTCGAGATCGACGACAGCCCCGACGGCTGCAACAGCGCGTGATGGCCGCCTTCGATCGCGGCGAGCCGCTGCGCGAGGACGAGCGACGTCGGCGTGGCGTGCAGGCCGTAACGCCATTGCGCGTCGTTGCGCCAGTCGAGCGCGCGCATCGTCGCGAGATCGGGGAACACCACCGTCGACGCGCGCGTGACCGGCACGGCAAACGATTCGAAGCCGGGCGTGAGGTCGTCTTCCGCGCGCACGATGCGGGTCTGCAGGCCGCGTCTGGAGGGAGTGTCTGTCATGGTGATTCCGGTCGGATAGAAACGTGGTTGATCAGGTTGTCCGGGGTGGGTGCGGGCATGGACGGTGCCGGTCAGTCGCCCGTTGTGACGTTGCTGACGCCGCCCACGGGATGGCCGCCCGGCGCAGGCGCGGACGTCTCCGCCGGCGCCTTTGCGGCAGCCGGCGGCGGCACCGGCTGACCCGCCGCGAGCGGACGCAGGTCGAACGGCTGCGGATCGGAGTCGTCGACGTTCATCCGCTCGCCGGAGAGCGTGCCGTCAGCGGCGAATTTGCCGACCCAGTTGCCGGTGATATGCGTGCCGTCGTTCGATTCCTCGACTTCGAGCGTGTCTCCGTCGCGATCGCCGGCAATCAGGATCACCGCGCCGTTATCGGTGAACTGATATTCGCCATGCACGCCCGAGGGATCGTCGGTTTTCGCGCCGAGCCGCAGCACGATCTGCCGGCTGCCGAGCATGCCCGCGTAACGCGGGAACTTCGCGAATTCGCGGCTCGGCTTTAACGGCAACTCGATGGGCGGTGGCGCGGCCAGTTCCTTCACCGCGTCGCTCTCCGCGTGCGCGGGCGCGGAGAGCAGCGCGAGTGCCACCATGCCCGCACCGCACAGCATGGACACCGTCAGGCCATGCCACGACACACACTGCTTCATCGACTTCGTTTGTTGCATCCTTTCGTTCCTTCGTTCATGCACACGCGTTGCGGCCCGTCAGATCCGCTCGAAAATCGCCGCGATGCCCTGGCCGCCGCCGATGCACATCGTCACCAGCGCATAGCGACCGCCGATGCGTTGCAGCTCATAGAGCGCCTTCACGGTGATCAGCGCGCCGGTGGCGCCGATAGGATGGCCGAGCGAAATGCCCGAGCCGTTCGGATTGACCTTCGCCGGATCGAGACCGAGCTCCTTGCTGACCGCGCACGCCTGCGCGGCAAACGCTTCGTTCGCCTCGATCACGTCGAGATCGGCGACCGTGAGTCCCGCGCGCTCCAGCACCCTGCGCGTGGCCGGTACGGGGCCGATACCCATATACGCGGGATCGACGCCCGCGTGCGCATACGCAACAAGACGCGCGAGCGGCTTCGCGCCGCGCTTTTCCGCGACGCCGCGCTCCATCAGCACGACGGCTGCCGCGGCGTCGTTGATACCCGACGCGTTGCCTGCCGTCACCGTGCCGTTTTCCTTCGCGAACACGGGCCTGAGCTTCGAGAAATCGTCCGGCGATGCGTTCAGCCGCACGTGTTCGTCGGTGTCGAATATGGTGTCGCCCTTCTTCGACGGAATCGTGATCGGGAGAATCTGATCCTTGAAGTAACCGTTCTGGATCGCGTGGGCCGCGCGGCGATGCGATTCGAGCGCGAGCGCATCCTGTGCGTCGCGCGAAATGTCGTACTTCTTCGCGACGTTTTCAGCGGTCACGCCCATGTGGATCGACTGGAACGGATCGTTCAGCGCGCCGAGCATCATGTCGATGAGACGGGCGTCGCCCATGCGCTGGCCGAAGCGCGCGGCCGGCATCATGTACGGCGCGCGGCTCATGTTTTCGGCGCCGCCGCCGATGGCGATATCCGAGTCGCCGAGCAGAATGCCCTGCGCCGCCGAGACGATCGCCTGCAGGCCCGAGCCGCACAGACGGTTCACCGTGAGCGCCGGCGCATGCTGGGCAACGCCGCCGTTGAGCGCCGCGACGCGCGCGAGATACATATCCTTCGGCTCGGTATGAACGACGTTGCCGAACACCACGTGGCCCACATCGTCACCCGGAACGTTCGCCCGTGCCAGCGCTTCGTGTATCACGCGCGCACCCAGGTCCGTCGGCGAGAAATCCTTCAGACTGCCGCCGAAGTCGCCGATTGCCGTACGCACCGCGCTCACCACCACGACTTCACGTTGCATCGTTCGCTCCTCTCTTTTTGAATGATCCTGATAGCGGCGCGGGAGCCGGTTGTCCAACCCCCGTCCGTACCGCGCGCTAGCTGGCGAGCAGCGCCTCGACCGCCTGACGTTGCGGAATCGGCGCCACGGCACCGAAGCCCTGCGTCGACAGTGCCGCCGCCGCATTCGCGTAACGCGCGGCCTCGAAAGGGTCGTCGCCGGCAACGATGCGCGCGATAAACGCGCCACCGTAGCAGTCGCCCGCGCCGGTCGCATCCACGGCCTGCACGACGCGACCCGGCACGACGCGACGTTCATGCGGCGTCGCTACGTAAGAGCCTTCCTTGCCGAGCTTCAGCGCAACCACGCGCGGCCCCTGCGTCAGCAGGAAATCGACGATTTCATCGCGACCGGTGAGGCCCGTGAGTTCCGTGACGTCGTCCCAGCTCGGCAGGCAGATGTCCGTCTGACGGATCGCTTCGAGCATCACCGCGCGTGCCCGCGCGAGCGGCCACAGCTTCAGACGCAGGTTGGTGTCGAAACTCACGGTCACGCCGCTCGCGCGCGCATGCCCGATCGCGGCAAGCGCGGCATCGCACGCGCTCACGCTGATCGCGAGACTGATGCCTGACAGATGGATGACCTTCGCGGCCGCGATCGCATCGAGCGGCAGATCGCGCGGCGCGTAGCGGCTCGCGGCCGAACCGGCGCGCAGATAGTCGAACTGGTGACCGCCCGGGCCGTGCGAGACGAAATAGACGCCCGTGGGCGCGCCGCCGTCGACGCGCACCATCGACGTATCGACGTTTTCCGTGTTCCACAGATCGATCAGAAGACGCCCGAAGTGGTCGTCGCCTACCGCTGACACGAAGCCGGTACGCGCACCCTGGCGCGAAGCCGCGATGCAGAAGTTCGACGTGTCGCCGCCAAAGCCCTGCAGGTAATCCGGCTGGTCTTTCGACGACTGGTTGAATTCGACCATCGCCTCGCCCAGCGCGAGAATTTCGGGAAACGCCGATGCCATGGCCTAGACCTCGCCCCACAGATCGTGGCCGTCGGCGCCGGTGATCTTCACCTGCACGAAGTCGCCCACCTTGTAGCGCTTCGACGCCTTCGCGGCCGGCGCGACATACACGACGCCGTCGATCTCCGGTGCGTCCGCCGCCGTGCGGCCGATGCCACCATCGGCGTTGATCTCGTCGACGAGTACTTTCAGCGTCTTGCCGACCTTCTTCGCGATGCGCTTCGCCGAGACTTCCTCGGCGACTTCCATGAAGCGCGCGCGACGCTCCTCGCGCACCTCGTCGGGCAACGCGCCGTCGAGCTCGTTCGCGCTCGCGCCTTCCACGGGCGAATACGCAAAACAGCCGACGCGATCGAGTTCCGCCTCGCGGATGAAGTCGAGCAGCGTCTCGAACTGCTCTTCCGTCTCACCCGGGAAGCCCGCGATGAACGTGCTGCGGATCGTCAGATCGGGGCAGATTTCGCGCCACCGGCGCACGCGCTCCATGACCTTTTCCGCGTTGGCCGGGCGCTTCATGCGCTTCAGCACTTCCGGGTGCGCGTGCTGGAACGGCACGTCGAGATACGGCAGCACGTGGCCCCTGTACGGACCTTCGGCCATCATCGGAATGACTTCGTCGACGCTCGGATACGGATACACATAGTGCAGACGCACCCACGCGCCGTATTGCGCGGCGAGCTCGCCCAGCGCGCCGACGAGGTCCGTCATGCGCGTCCTGACCGGCTTGCCATTCCAGAAACCGGTGCGGTATTTGACGTCGACGCCATACGCGCTCGTGTCCTGCGAAATGACGAGCAGCTCCTTCACGCCGGACTTGAAGAGGTTCTCCGCTTCGAGCATGACTTCGGCGACCGGACGCGACACGAGGTCGCCGCGCATCGACGGAATGATGCAGAACGTGCAGCGGTGGTTGCAGCCTTCGGAGATCTTCAGATACGCGTAATGGCGCGGCGTGAGCTTCACGCCCGCGGCCGGCACGAGATCGACGAACGGATCGTGCGGCTTCGGCAGATGGTTGTGTACGTGCTGCATGACTTCGCCGAGCGCGTGCGGGCCGGTGACGGCGAGCACCTTCGGATGCACTTCTTCGATGAGGCCGGTGCCGCTCGCGCTTTTCTTCGCGCCGAGGCAGCCGGTGACGATCACCTTGCCGTTTTCGGTAAGCGCCTCGCCGATCGCGTCGAGACTCTCCTGCACGGCTTCGTCAATAAACCCGCAGGTGTTGACGACGACGAGATCCGCACCGTCATACGTGCCGGAGATTTCATAACCTTCGGCACGCAGCTGCGTGATGATCTGCTCGGAATCGACGAGCGCCTTGGGACACCCGAGGCTAACCATGCCGATTTTTGGCGCGGAATTGACGGTACTACTTGATTCAGAATGATTTTTCACTAATGCGTCCGTTCTTGTGGGCACCGTGGCGCCGAAGGCCACGAAGCCGCTATTTTACTCCGCGGAGCCAGTGCAAAGTGCCTCTGCCCGAACGTCGAAGAGCGCCTCTGCCTTTCCACTGATCCTGAGAACAACCGCTGCGGCGTCCGATCGAGCACTATCGGGAAAGAACAAATAAGACAACTGGCCTTCGGTCGCGTGCCAGCGCCTGATTCGGGTGTCAGAGGGAAAAGGTTCGTGCTGTGGAGCGGCTCGGCAGATGGCGGGGAACGTTACTCCGTATGCATCGCGCCGCTGGACTGTGCCGCGTGGCCCATGACTGGTCTGGTCGCTCTGTCGCGGACTTCGCATCCACTGTACGCGGATCCAGCCTCAAGCTTTGTCGGCAGTCGGAGTTCCGCTTAAGCCGGGCAGAGGACATTCAGTCTACGCTACACCGATCAATACTTCGGCCGGTATGTGCAAACCTTCATGCAAGCGCCGGATCATGGCCAGGCTGAGCGGGCGCGCTCCACTCAGAACCTCATATACGCGGTTCGCGGGACCGATGTACGGCTTCATGTCCGTGACCGACAGCCCACCCTGTTCCATACGAAACCGGATCGCCTCGATCGGGTCAGGTCGTTCGAGTGGAAAGCGCTCCTGCTCGTAGCGTTCAACCAGGACACCCAACACCTCGAGCTCGTCACCTTCTGGCGTCCCTTGCTCTGGATCGAGATCGACGAGCACGGACACTTTCGCCAGCGCAGCGCGATAGTCCTCTTCGTTGTGCAGCGGTCGAATTTCCATATCCTTCACTCCATTTCCACCGTTTCCGCGTCCACCTTGTCGTATTCGGCGTGCGTACCGATAAATTTGATGTAGACCGCGCCGATCCGGTATGCGATTGCGACGATCAACCGGTAGTCATTCCCTTTCAGATTGAACACCACGCGGTTGCGGCCAACAAAACTGGCCGACGCATATCGGTTCTTGATGTCCTGCGGGTTCGCCCAGGTTGCTTTGACCGTTTCATCGTGCCACGCGAGCGCTTGCTGCTTCGCTGCAGGATGTCGCTCGCAGAAGTCGAGGATGGTTCGCCTAGCAAAGATTCGCATGGACCCAATCATAGTCCCAATTTGGGACCATGTAAAGCCAGTCATGAAAAGCTGACCGCGCAGATTCGCCTCTGGGTTCCGAACCAGCACACCGCGCGGGTTAATGCAAGTCGTCCGGTCGCCGGATTGTCGCCGCATGGCCACGGCAATAGCATTCGACACCACCCTTGCAGCGAGGCCACGCAGCGGTTTTTAGCCTGTTTCCCGCACAGCCTTTCGCTTTATCAGCTCAACCCATGCCCATGTCCGGCTCCAACATTTATCACAATGAATTCTTGCGTAATATACGGCATGGCCGTACAATACAAACCTGTATACACGGTCATCGAAACGAGGACGTTCCAGCGCTATGCGGAGGAAATCTGGTACGACGATGAGCGTGAGGCATTTATTACGTGGCTCGCCAGCAATCCGTTATCCGGAGATGTCATCCCGGGAACGGGAGGCCTGCGCAAGGTGCGATGGTCGAGGCCGGGTATGGGAAAACGTGGCGGCGCACGCGTCGTCTACTACAACCTGCCCGAGGACGGCTGCATCTGGTTGCTGATCGCTTACACGAAGGCAAAATTCGACGATCTGCCCACCACGTTTCTCAACCAGCTACGCCAGGAGATCGAACATGGATAAAGAACTGGAACAGTTTCAGGCGGACTTGCTGAAGTCTGTCCGCGACATGAAGGCGGGGCGCGCCGCGCGCGTCACGAAAATCGAGCCGACCGCGGCGGCCCTGGCACGCGCGAAAGTCGGGCTGTCGCAGAGTGCATTCGCCGCGCTGCTCGGCGTATCGACCCGAACGCTCCAGGACTGGGAGCAAGGCCGGCGGCACCCCACCGGGGCCGCGCAAACCCTGCTGCGGGTCGCGGCGCTCCACCCGGATGCGCTGCGAGACCTGAAAGCGGCCTGAAAAAAGACCTCAAAAAGGCCTGATACAGCGCGCACAGATCGACCGTTTTCCAGCGTCGCCGCGCAGGCCGGTACCTGGTGCCGGATGTCAGGTACCGCGCCCGGCTCCCTTACTTCTTCTCCGGTTCCGGATTCGGATTCGGCTGCTTGTTGAACGGGAACGTGCTGAACATCGATTTCGCCTGGCTCTGCATCTGTTCCTGCATCTGCACGAACATGTTCTTCGACTGTTCGATGTAGCTGGTCATCATCCCCTGCATCATCGGCGCCTGCATGTTCATGAACTGCGACCAGACTTCCGGGTTCATCGCGTTGCCTTCGTAGAGCGTCTTCGACTGGTCGGTGAGTTTTGCCTGAATGTCGATGAACGCCTGGATGTTTTTCTCCAGGTATGTGCCCATCATGCCCTGCATCGCGTGCCCGTAAAAACGGATGATCTGCGAGAGCATCGACGAAGAAAACATCGGCAGCCCGCCGCTTTCTTCTTCGAGAATGATCTGCAGCAGGATCGCGCGCGTCAGGTCTTCGTTGCTCTTGGCGTCGATGACCTTGAAGTCTTCCTGATCCAGGACGAGCGTCTTCACGTCCGTCAACGTGATGTACGTGCTTGTCTCGGTATCGTACAGCCGGCGGTTCGGATACTTCTTGATGAGTCGTTCGGCCGTCGTCTTCTTTGTAGTAGTCGTTGTCATTTAACGCCTTTAAGCGCCCGGAAGCGCAGAAACGGCGCCCGTCGCACGCGCAATCGAACCCTTGCTTGCGCAACGCGAGACGCCGCCGGAACCATCTGATCCGCAACGCCCCGCCGGAACGGGGCGCGAGCAGGATCAGCCCATATGCAGGCCGCCGTTCAATGAAAAATCGGCGCCTGTCGAAAAACCCGATTCGTCCGACGCGAGCCACGCCACGATCGAGCCGATTTCGTCCGGATGCCCAAGACGGCGCACCGGAATCGTCGCCACGATCTTTTCCAGCACATCGGGGCGAATCGATTTCACCATGTCCGTGCCGATATAGCCCGGCGAAATGGTGTTGACCGTCACGCCCTTCGTGGCCACTTCCTGCGCCAGCGACATCGTGAAGCCGTGAATGCCGGCCTTCGCAGTCGAATAGTTCGTCTGTCCGAACTGGCCTTTCTGTCCGTTCACCGACGAAATATTGATGATGCGGCCAAAGCCCCGCTCCACCATGCCGTCGATCACCTGCTTCGTCACGTTGAAGAGGCTCGTGAGGTTGGTGTCGATGACCGCCGTCCAGTCTTCATGCGTCATCTTGCGGAACACCACGTCACGCGTGATGCCGGCGTTGTTGACCAGCACGTCGATCTCGCCCACTTCGGCCTTCACCTTGTCGAACGCCTGCCTGGTCGAATCCCAGTCGCCGACGTTGCCTTCGGACGCGATGAAGTCGTACCCGAGCGCCTTCTGCTCGCCCAGCCACTTCTCACGACGTGGAGATTTCGGGCCGCAGCCCGCGACCACCTTGAAGCCCTCCTTGTGCAGCCGCTGGCAGATGCTCGTGCCAATGCCACCCATCCCGCCCGTTACATACGCAATTCGCTGTGACATAAACCACACTCCATTATCGTTGTGCGAGGTGCCTGCCGGTGCCCGCCGATATCAACGGGCAGCCTCTTTCCTCGCCACTACTGTCTCCGTGCCCTCTGCCCTGCGCGAATCCCGGCCGACCTCGATAGCCGCGACGGGCGCCTGCGCGCGAACCGCATGACGGCGCCACCCACGCATTGCGACGTTGCTCCAAGCAACGCCGCGCCGCACGGACAACCGCCATCCGGCGTCAATAGCGCTCGACTGCCAGCGCCACGCCCATCCCGCCGCCGATACACAACGACGCGAGACCCTTCTTCGCATCGCGCTTCTGCATTTCGTGCAGCAGCGTGACGAGAATCCGGCAACCGGACGCGCCGATCGGGTGACCGATCGCGATCGCGCCGCCGTTCACGTTGACCTTCGACGTGTCCCAGCCCATCTGTTTATGCACGGCGAGCGCCTGCGCCGCGAACGCTTCGTTGATTTCCATCAGGTCGAGGTCCGATGCGCTCCAGCCCGCGCGCTCCAGACAGCGGCGCGACGCCGGCACCGGACCCATGCCCATCACCTTCGGATCGACGCCCGCGCTCGCGTATGCCCTGATGCGCGCGAGCGGCGTGAGGCCCAGCGCCTCGGCCTTTTTCGCCGACATCACGACCACGGCTGCCGCGCCGTCGTTCAGACCCGACGCGTTCGCGGCCGTGACGGTGCCGTCCTTCGAGAACGCGGGCTTCAGGCCTGCGAGCGATTCGGCGGTCACGCCGTGGCGCACGAATTCGTCGGTCGCGAAGCGTACCGGATCGCCCTTCCGTTGCGGAATCTCGACCGGGACAATTTCATCATCGAAGCGGCCGGCCTTCTGTGCGGCTTCCGCCTTATTCTGCGACAGCGCGGCAAACGCGTCCTGCTGCTGGCGCGTGATGTCGTGTTCCTTCGCGACGTTTTCCGCGGTGACGCCCATGTGGTACTGGTTGTACACGTCCCACAGGCCGTCGACGATCATGCTGTCGATGAGCTTCGCATCGCCCATGCGAAAGCCGTCGCGCGAGCCCGGCAGCACGTGTGGCGCCGCGCTCATGTTTTCCTGCCCACCGGCGACGACGATATCCGCGTCGCCCGCGATGATCGCGTTGGCAGCGAGCATCACGGCTTTCAGGCCCGAGCCGCACACCTTGTTGATCGTCATGCCCGGCACGGCCGCCGGCAGTCCGGCCTTGATCAGCGCCTGGCGCGCCGGGTTCTGGCCCGAGCCCGCCGTCAGCACCTGACCGAGGATGACTTCACTGATCTGCTCGGGTTTCAGGCCCGCACGTTCGAGAACCGCGCGGACAACCGTCGCGCCAAGATCAGGCGCGGCGATTTTCGCCAGCGACCCGCCGAATTTGCCGACTCCAGTACGTGCGGCCGATACGATCACAACATCAGTCATTTTCAGTTCCTTCGGGCGTTACGGTCTGACACTTCGCAGCCCGTCAAGTTAAAAATCCATCTACTTCGATTGT
The DNA here is from genome assembly GCF_900107685.1 of Paraburkholderia sartisoli. Taxonomy (GTDB): domain Bacteria; phylum Pseudomonadota; class Gammaproteobacteria; order Burkholderiales; family Burkholderiaceae; genus Paraburkholderia; species Paraburkholderia sartisoli. The sequence continues at coordinate 161,268 of NZ_FNRQ01000003.1, forward strand.
TGCCTGCTTCGATTGCGGTTTCCGTTGCTGCTGCCGCCGTTGCCGCGGCTCCCCTTCGCTGTCAGTCGCGCTGAAGCACGTAGCGACCCGGCGCGGGTTCGATTTCGCGATGCGCGGCCGAGCCAGGCCCGGCACGCGGCTTCACCTTCTTTCCGGCGTACTGGTCGAGCCATGCCGTCCACTCCGGCCACCAGCTGCCGGGTACTTCGGCAGCCTGTTCGAACCAGGCGTCGGCTGTCTCAGGCAGGTTCTTCGCTTCGTCCTGGAGCACCCAGTAATTACGCTTGTTCTTTCTGGGCGGATTGATCACGCCCGCGATATGTCCGGACGCGCCGAGCACGAACCTGACCGGCCCCGCGAGAAGCGGCACCGAGGCGTACGCCGTTTGCCACGGCACGATATGGTCTTCACGCGAACCGTAGATGAAGGTCGGCACATCGATACGCGAGAGGTCGACCGGCTCGCCGCACACGGTCAGCGCGCCCGGCTTGCGCAGCTTGTTCTCGAGATACGTGTTGCGCAGATACCAGACATACATCGGACCCGGCAGGTTCGTCGAATCGCTGTTCCAGTAGAGCAGATCGAACGGCACCGGCGTGCGACCCTTCAGGTAGTTGTCGACGACGTAATTCCACACGAGGTCGTTCGGCCGCAGGAACGAAAACGTATTCGCGAACTCGATGCCGCGCATGAGGCCAGGCTTCGCGCCCCCCATGCCGCCGATCGTCTGCTCGCGCATCTTCACATGCGACTCGTCGACGAACACGTCGAGCACGCCGGTGTCGCTGAAATCGAGCATCGCGGTGAGCAGCGTCAGCGACGCAGCCGGATGTTCGCCCCGCGCGGCCGCGACGGCAAGCGCGGTGGCGAGCATCGTGCCGCCGACGCAAAAGCCAAGCGTATTGATCTGCTCACGTCCGCTGATCTGGCGAACGGTTTCGATCGCGGCGAGCACACCGTCACCGATGTAGTCGTCCCACGTCTTGTGGGCAATCGAGGCATCCGCGTTGCGCCACGAAATCAGGAACACCTGATGCCCCGAATCGAGACCATGCGCGACGAGCGAATTCTCCGGCTGCAGATCGAGAATGTAGAACTTGTTGATACACGGCGGCACGATCAGCAACGGCCGCTCGCGCACCGTTGCCGTACGCGGCTTGTACTGGATCAGTTGCAGCAGCTCGTTTTCGAAGACAACCGAGCCCTCGGTGTTCGCGAGATTCTTGCCGACCACGAAGCCGGATTCGTCCGTCTGCGAAATCTTGCCGCGCTGCAGGTCGCCCAGCAGGTTCATCACGCCCTGACGCAGGCTGTCGCCCTGGCTTTCGAGCAGCGTCTTTTGCGCTTCGGGATTCAACGCGAAGAAGTTGCTCGGCGAAGCCGCCGCGGTCCATTGCTGCACGGCGAAGCGGATGCGCTCACGCGTCTTCGCATCGGTCTCGATTGCGTCGACGAGTTCCTGGAGATAGCGTGCGTTCAGCAGATACCACGCAGCGGTAAACGCATACGCGGGTGTCGCGCTCCATGCGTCGGCGCTGAAACGCCGGTCTTTCAGTTCGGGGATGGCTGGCTTTGCATCGGTGACCTGCTGCATCAGTTGCAGCGCTTCGCGCGAATAGTCCGACTGCAGTTGCTGAAGACGCTCAGGCGGAATCGCCGCCGACGGCATGTTCAACCCGGCAAACGGCGACATCGACGACACTGCCTTGCTGAAATCGGGCATGCCGGGGAATGGCCCGCCTGACACACCCGGCCCACCCGCCGCCCCCGGCATGCCGGCGAATGATGGCATGGCCGGCATCTGTGGCATGGCTGGCATCGGGAACGGCGAACCGTTCGCACCGAAACCCGCACCCGTCCACCAGGGCGCTGCGGCCCTGGCCGCCGCGGCACCTTCCGCGGGCTGGGCCGCACTGCCGGCCGCACGCCATGCATTCATCCAGGCGTCGAACATCTGCTGCATCCCGGCGGGAGAAGCTGCGGTATCGGGTGCGGCCTGCGGTTGTGCGGCATCCGGTTTCGCGGCCTTACGGGAAGAAGTCGTAGAACGTTTTGATGCAGCCATACCTGCTTTGACCGGTAAGTCCTGACGGACTGGTTGAGAGGCAGGTGATTGCGCACGTGGGCGATTGCTCGCGACCTCGTCACGCCCTGTCCCGTGGTGAGGAACATTCTTGCTCCCCATTGCAAGGCATGTCAATGCTTGAAGCCGATTCTGCCGCAGTGCGATATTTTTTTAATTATCGTTTTCCCCATGTCCTTTTAACGGGCATTGAAATCGCGATTTGTCAACGCACTGGATAATCGTAAAAGCGACGTGAATGCGCGGTTGTTTTACATCTATTGGCGTCTCGACCGCGTTTTTATGCAGTCTTTTGTGCTAGCCCGTTCACCTGACGAGCGTTATCGGTCGCACGGCCGGACGCGAATCCGGCGGCGCAGCAAAATTGCCGGCACGAAACACCGGCGGCACTCCAGTCAGGCAGCGTGCCGCGCGCTTTCGATCCGTTCGCAACACGCTCAATCAACTCACCCGGCGAGCCAGATCATCGCCGCCATGCGCCCCGTTTCGGCATCGCGTCGATATGAATAAAAGCGCGATCGTTCAGTCACGGTACAGGCATCGGCGCAGGTGATCTGCATCACGCCGATCTGGTTCAAACGGATGCGTGCAAGTGCCGGAAGGTCGGCGAGGTATTTACCGGGCCGTTCAGCACGCGGCACGAATGCCTTCGACGTGGCGTCGCGTTGCGCACCGTCGACACCGTTCATGAAGGCGTCACGCACGTCTGCCCCGACCTCGAATGCCGTCGGTCCAATCGACGGGCCGAGGTACGCATGCAATCCTTCGAGCCCGGTTCCCGCGAGTTGCGCGACGCGCACCGCGGTCTTCTCGACGATGCCAGCGGCGAGACCTCGCCAGCCCGCATGTGCCGCGCCGACCGCGCGGCCGTTCGCATCGCACAGCAGCACCGGCATGCAGTCGGCGATCATCACGATGCACATCGTGCCGGGCTGGTCTGTCACGCTGGCGTCGGCGCGCACGGGCGCCGCGCCCCGCCGCGCGCCTTCGAGCACGTCGGCGGCGTTCACGACCTGCGCGCCGTGGATCTGCTCGAGCCACGCCGCCGGCGTGCCGGTCAGCGCGAGAAGACGCGCGCGGTTGATTTCGACGGCCTCGGGATCGTCGCCCGCGCGACGGCCCAGATTCAGGCCACCAGGCGCATCGACGCCATCCGTCCAGCGTCCGAACGGCGGCCGGCTCACGCCGCCGTTACGCGTCGTGACGAGTGAGCGCACGCGCGGCGAGACCTGCCACGCGGGTTGCAGCACGTCGGCAAACGTCAGCTCAGGTGCGCTCATCGTGCGTCGTCCGTGTCGTCTGTGTCTTCATCGTCGCCGTGCGGCAGGTTGGCGGATGCGTCGTCTTCGTCATCAGCGTCGTCGTCGTTGTCATACTCCTCGCCGTATTCGTCGTCGAACGCGTCTTCGTCGTCGCGGCCGAGGCCGAGGGCCGCCGACAGCGCGGCCATGTCGTCCGGCACGTCCGCGCGCCACTGCATCGAGCGGCCCGTCTCCGGATGGATCAGCCCAAGACGCCACGCGTGCAGCGCCTGGCGCGCGAAACCATCCGGCAGCGGCGTCACCGAGCGTTTGCCGCGTGCGCGTCCGTACACCGGATCGCCGAGCAGCGGATGACCGATGTGCGCGCAATGCACCCGGATCTGATGCGTGCGGCCGGTCTCCAGGTCGCAATGAATCGCCGACACCGGCTGCCGTTCCCACATCGTCGAATCGATGCGCCGGAAGTGCGTGCGCGCGGCCTTGCCCGCCGCGCTCGTGACCACGGCCATGCGCGTGCGTTCGCGCGGATCGCGGCCGATCGGCGCGTCGATCGTGCCCGTTTCGGGCATGTTGCCCCACACGAGCGCGAGATAGCGCCGCTTCACCGTGCGCGCCTGCAACTGGCGCACGAGGTCGGTCTGCGCCTCGAGCGTGCGCGCGACGACCATCAGCCCGGAGGTTTCCTTGTCGAGCCGGTGTACGATGCCCGCGCGCGGCAGGCCGGCGGCCGACGTGCCATAGCGGTACAGCAGGCCGTTGAGCATCGTGCCGCCCCAGTTGCCCGCCGCCGGATGCACGACGAGGCCCGCTGGCTTGTTGATGACGACGAGCGTGTCGTCTTCGTAGACGATGTCGAGCGGCACCGGCTCCGGCGTGAATGCCAACTGCTCGGGCAAAAGATCGGGAATCAGTTCGATGGTGGCGCCAAGCGGCACCGGCTGACGGATTTTCGCGGGCGCGCCGTCGATGCGCACACGTTGCGCCTCGATCCAGCTTTGCAGCCGGTTACGGGAAAATTCGGGGAAGACTTTCGCGAGCACCTTGTCGAGCCGCTCGCCTGCCATGCCGTCCGGCACCTGCGCGATACGCGGCGCTTCGTCGACCGGCCGGCCCGCCACCATCTGCGCGGCTTGCGGTACAAGTGCGTCGCTGCCGAGATCGTCGTCGAGGGAATCGGCTGCCAGCGCGTCGTCGGGCTCGGCGCTTGGGCTATAATCTTTGTTGCTATCCGGAGTACCGGCAGCGGTACCCGGAGTTTTTGAGCGGGTCATTGAGTCTGGGTCACCTGGACGTAAAGCTAGACTGGAAAATGCGAGCCTTGAACATCATTACTAATATGGCCCAAACAACGGCACGAGTGGCGGCACAAGCAGCGACACAGGCGGCAGCACATTCAACCCGCCGCGCCGCGCCGCTGAAAGCGGCCCGCAGCATGAAAAACGTCGCCCGTTATCTTGCCTGTGCAGCAGCGCTCGCGATCGTGGCAGCCTGCCACGGCCTGCCCGAAAAGACGGACGAGACAGCCGTCTGGACCAACAACAAATTATATACGGAGGCGCAGGACGCGCTCTCCGGCGGCGACTGGGGCAAGTGCGCGAAGTACTTCGAACAGCTCGAAGGTCGCGACCCGTTCGGTCATTTCGCGCAACAGGCGCAGATCAACGTGGCGTACTGCAGCTGGAAAGACGGTGAAGCCGCCAACGCCGACCAGGCCGTCGACCGCTTTATCCAGCTGCACCCGGATCACCCGGACATCGCCTACGCGTACTACCTGAAGGGCATGATCCACTTCAACGACGATCTGGGTCTGTTCGGCCGCTTCTCCGGTCAGGACATGAGCGAGCGCGATCCGAAGTCGCTGCGCGAGTCGTATGACGCGTTCAAGGTGGTCGTCGACAAGTATCCCAACAGCAAGTACGCACCGGATGCCGCGCAACGCATGCGCTACATCGTGAATGCGCTGGCTTCGCACGAAGTACACGCAGCGGACTACTACTACCGTCGTGGTGCGTACGTGGCCGCCATCAATCGCGCGCAGCTCGCGATCAAGGAATACAAGAACGCTCCGGCGATCGAAGACGCGCTGCACATCATGATGCTGTCGTACGAGAAGCTCGACCAGCCGCAACTGGCCGACGATACGAAGCGCGTGCTGGCCGGCACTTTCCCGGACAGCCCGTACGTCACGGGTCGTGCTCGCCCGGGTGCGAAAAAATCCTGGTGGCAGTTCTAGACCAGTCTGGGCCAGGTCAAGCAGAGTCAAACAGAAACGCCACGGAATTCCGTGGCGTTTCTGTTTGCGGTGGCCGGATTGTTGTCCGTCCTCAAGGTTTGCACCATTCCTGAAGACTGGCGCAAACCGCTCGTCTAGTCTCGCTCGAACAGCGCGATCGATTCGACGTGCGACGTATGCGGGAACATGTTCACCACACCCGCGCCCTTCAGGCGATAGCCCGCCTCGTGAACCAGCAGCCCCGCGTCACGCGCGAGCGTCGCCGGATTGCACGACACGTAGACCATACGCTTCGGCAGCGGGCCGTCGCCGCTCTGCGCGATCTCGGCGAGCGCCTTCGCCACCGCCAGCGCGCCTTCGCGCGGCGGATCGATCAGAAACCTGTCGAAGTGACCGAGCCCGCGCAGGTCATCGGCGGTGACTTCGAAGAGGTTGCGGCACGCGAACGACGTATGACCCGCCACGCCGTTAGCTTCGGCGTTGGCGAGCGCGCGCGCCGTCAGGACTTCGCTGCCTTCGATACCGACGACTTCCCTCGCCACCCGCGCGAGCGGTAGCGTGAAGTTGCCGATTCCGCAGAACAGGTCGAGCACACGATCCGTCGCGGCGGGCGCGAGCAGGCGCAGCGCGCGGCTCACCAGCACGCGGTTGATCTGGTGGTTCACCTGCGTGAAATCGGTCGGCCTGAACGGCATCCGGATGTTGTATTCCGGCAGCGTGTAATCCAGCTGTGCGTCGAGCGGATAGAACGGCGTGACAGTTTCCGGTCCCTTCGGCTGCAGCCAGAACTGCACGTTGTGCGCATCGGCGAAATCGCGCAGCAGCTGTTCGTCGGCGGCGTTGATGGGTTCCAGCACGCGCAGCACGAGCGCCGTCACCGACGCGCCCACCGCAAGCTCGATCTGCGGCATGCGATCGCGGATCGACAGCCCTTCCACCAGACGGCGCATCGGCACCAGCATCGCCGACACATGCGGCGGCAACACTTCGCAGCTCGTCATGTCGGCGACGTAGCTGCTTTTCTTCTCGTGAAAGCCGATCAGCACGCCGCCCTTCTTCTCGATGTCGCGCACGGTCAGGCGCGCGCGATAGCGATAGCCCCACGACGGCCCGTGAATCGGCCGGAACACCGTTTCGGGGTGCAGCTTCGCGAGATGTGAAAGGTTGTCTTCGAGCACGCGCTGCTTCACGGCAATCTGCGCGCGGATATCCAGATGCTGCATCGAGCAGCCGCCACATGTGCCGAAAAACCGGCACTGCGGCTTCGTGCGGATCACGCTTTCGCGCAGCACGTCGACGAGCGTCGCCTGCTCAAACTTCGATTTCTTGCGATAACTCAAATAGCTGACGCGCTCGCCCGGCAGTGCGCCTTCGACGAAAATCACCTTGCCCGGCTCGCCGTCTTCATTGACGGTACGGCCGACGCCGCGCGCTTCCATGTCGAGCGATTCGATTTCGAGAATGGGGGCAATAACGGGCGCGTCGCCGGCGGCCGTTCTGATGGGCGTGGACCTGGACCTGTTTCTACGCGAACGATGATGGGAAGTTCGAGACACCTGCGGCTTCCTGACAGACATGTGGAGAAAGCCGAGATTGTAGACGAAGCACGACCGGCAGCCACATCGAACACCGCGGACGCCGCGAGCGCCACTGGCCCGGCCGGCATGCGGCAAACCGGCAAAACCGGTCAGCCGGCCGGCGCCTCGCCGAACGCCGCCAGGTACTCGGCCCAATGCGCCGCCGGTTCCTGCGCGAGCGCATTCTTGACGAGGACGATTTCGTCCTCGTACTCCGCTGCGGAAAAACCGCCGCGCAGCAACTGGAAGCGGCAATACAGCAGGTACGTGTTCACCACGTCCGTCTCGCAGTAATTGCGGATTTCCTCGATGTGGCCCTGCTGAAACGCATGCCACACCTGGCCGCCGTCCATGCCGAGCTTGCCGGGAAAGCCGCACATCTTCGCGAGCGCGTCGAGCGGCGCGTTGGCGCGCGCCTGATACATCGCGAGCACGTCCATCAGGTCGGTGTGACGCGCGTGATAGCGGCTGATGTAGTTGTTCCACTTGAAATCGCGGTCGTCCTCGCCGAGATCCCAGAAACGCGATGCCGGAATGCCATGCACCAGCGCCCGATAGTTGAGCACCGGCAGATCGAAGCCGCCGCCGTTCCACGACACCAGTTGCGGCGTGTACTTCTCGATCACCCGGTAGAACGACTGGATCAGCGCTGGCTCGCCATCGGCCAGCGTGCCAAGCGAGCGCACGCGAAAACCCGCGTTGTCGCGAAACACGCACGAAATCGCCGCGATGCGCTGCAGATGATGCGGCAGAAAATCGCTCCCCGTCTTCTCGCGACGCGCGGCGAAGGCGTGTTCGGCGACTTCGTCGTCGGTCAGCGTGGCGGGGAGTCCTTCGAGCCGGCGAATGCCGGCGACATCGGGAATCGTCTCGATGTCGAAAACAAGAATAGGTGTCATCAGGTTACAGAACGGCGTCCTTGCGCACACCGTTAGAGGCGAAGAACCGCTTCAGGCGCACCAGCGCTTCCTGCTGGATCTGGCGCACGCGTTCGCGCGTGAGGCCCATTTCGTCGGCGAGTTCTTCGAGCGTGGCCGGCTCGATGTGATTCAGCCCGAAGCGGCGCTCGATCACGTGACGATGCTTGTCCGACAGCCGCGCGAGCCATGCTCGCGTCAGCGTTTCGAGTTCGCGGTGCTGCACCTCGGCATCCGGCGACTGGTTCTGGTCGTCCGATAGCAGATCGAGCAGGCTGCTCGCCGGGTCGAGATCCAGCGGCGCGTCGAGCGACGCCGTGTGCTCGTTCAGCGCGAGGATGTCGGTGACTTCGTCGGTGGTTTTGCCGGTCAGGTAGGCGATATCGTCGATGCTGGCGTCGCGGCGGTCGGCCGCCGGACCGGAATTCATCGAATTCTTTTCCAGGTGGCGCTTGGCGCGCAGCACCTGATTGAGCTCACGGATCACATGAACCGGCAGGCGCACCGTGCGCGCCTGATTCATGATCGCGCGCTCGATGCTCTGGCGGATCCACCATGTGGCATACGTCGAAAAGCGGAAGCCGCGCGTGGGATCGAACTTCTCGATCGCATGCATGAGGCCGAGGTTGCCTTCCTCGATCAGATCGAGCAGCGGCACGCCGCGATTCAGATAACCCTTGGCGATACTGACCACAAGCCGCAGATTGCGCTCGATCATCACCTGCCGCGCCTCGAACTCGCCGGCCTTCGCGAGCCGCGAGTAACGCTGCTCTTCCTCGACCGTCAGGAGCGGCTTGACGCTGATGCGATTCAGATAATGCTGGATCGTGTCGGCGGTGAGCTCCGCCTGCAGGAGCGCGCGAAAATCGTCCGCATCGGGCGGGGCTTCGTTTGCGCCATCGCGTGCGTCAACGCCGTCTTCGCCGCCGGCCTGACGCTCGTCAAGACCGGCGGCGTTGTCGATTTCGTCCACACTGTCGTCGTCGGTCACAGCGCTGCCGTCTTCCACCGAAACAGGCGTGGCGCGGCTGACTGTCTCAGTTCCGGCTTGCGGCGGGCGGCGCTTCGGTTTCGGCATGGTCGTATCGCTTATTGCGGCGGCAAATACTTCAGTGGGTCGACAGGTTTACCCTGCCGGCGAACTTCGAAATGCAACATTACGCGGTCCGAATCGCTGTTGCCCATTTCGGCGATTTTCTGCCCGCGGGTTACAGCGTCACCCTCTTTTACCATCAAAGCACGGTTATGTGCATATGCGGTGAGATAAGTCGCGTCATGTTTGATGATAATGAGATTGCCGTATCCGCGCAGCCCATTTCCAGCATAAACGACACGGCCATCCGCCGAGGCCTTCACCGGCTCGCCCGCCGTGCCGCCGATATTCACGCCTTTGTTCTTCGCATCGTCGAAGGTGCCGAGGATCGGTCCGCGCGCCGGCCACGCAAACACGATGTTGCCGTTCGCCGCCGTGCTGGCGTCGCTTGCGGGTGTCTGCGGCGTCGCTGCCGGCGGTGTCGTCGCGGTCAGGCCGGAGCCGTAGACCGGCGGCGCGGCGGTGACACCCGTCGTCACACCGGCCGCGGTACCGCCAAGCGGTGCGGCCTGCACACCACCACCGCCGACCGGCGACGTGGCGACACCCGGCGTCAGCGCGGCGACGTTCGCGCCCGGAGGCGCCACGCGCAGCAACTGGTCGACTTCGATCTGGTTCGGGTTCGTCAGATTGTTCCAGGTCGCGATGTCGCGATAGTTCTGGCCGTTCTCCAGCGCGATCCGGTATAGCGTATCGCCCGGCTTCACACGGTAGTAGCCCGGAGGCGGCGGCCCGAGCGGCACGGCCGGCTGCGTCGCCGCGCCGCCCTGTGTGCCGATTGCGCCCGTACCGGAGAGGTCGACGACGGGCGCTGCGTCAAAGCGCGTCGCGCAGGCCGTCAACAGGGAGAGCGCGACTACGCATGCGCTACGCCGGGCTATGGTCATGACGGTCGAGTCGTTCAGGCTGGTTGTTTGCATCGCGCGCAACATACTCATCGGTTTCAGATCACTCCGGATTTTAAGGGTACAAAGAAAACGCGATCAAGCCGCGACTCGCGCCACTGCGCGGGGCCCGCGCGCTCGACGAGCGTCAGCACCTGCGACTGCCCTTCCTGCGAGCCGACCGGCGCGACGAGCCGCCCGCCGATCGCCAGCTGTTCGAGGAGCGCATGCGGCACGTCGAGGCCCGCGGCGGCAATCACGATCGCATCGAACGGCGCGACCGCCGGCAGACCGACGCGGCCGTCGCCGTAATGCAGACGGATGTTCGGGATGCGCAACGGCCGCAGGTTGATCTTCGCGCGCTCGAAAAGCGGCTTGATACGCTCGATCGAATAGACGTCGCGTGCGACCTGGCTCAGCACGGCCGCCTGATAACCGCAGCCGGTGCCGATTTCGAGCACGTTCGCGAGCGGCCGGCCCGCCGCGGCCAGCTCGATCATGCGCGCGACGACCGACGGCTTCGAGATCGTCTGGTGATGACCGATCGGCAGCGCCGCATCTTCGTAGGCCTGGGTCGCGAGACCGGGATCGACGAACATGTGACGCGGCACGACGGACATCGCATTCAGCACGCGCGGATCGGTTACGCCATTCGCTCGCAGGCGTTCGACCATGCGTTCGCGAACGCGTTCCGAGGTCAGCGCCATCGCGCTGCTGAGCGCGACGTTCGGCGCGGCACTGCGCCCGGCAGGCGAAGCGGCCGGTTTTATCTGGGACGGTCTGGCCGTCGACGGTTTCAACGCCGGCGCTCTGGCTGCCTCTGGTTTGACCGCCGCGGATTTAACGATGACGGGTTGCGCGGCCGCGGGCCTCGCCACTGCCGGATGGCTGCTCGCCGGCGTGGCGACCGTGGCGGCCGGACGCGCGTGCAGCGGCTTGACCGTTGCAGGGGTGGCATTCGCGGGTTTCAGCGCCACGGGCTTCACGGCCGCCGTTGTGGCAGGCTTCGCGCCGCCCGGCTTGCCGCTCGCCACCGCGCGCGTCTCGCCCGCGCGGCCTTCGGGCCGGCGCGGTTCACGCACGAGATCGGCGAGACCGAGCGGAAAGCGCTTTGCGCGATCGCACGTCATTGAGCGCCGCTCCCGGCGCGCGCCCAGTCGCGCGCCGCGGGCAGCATCTGCGTGTGGGTCAGGTCGAGTTGCAGCGGCGTGATCGAAACATGGCCGTTCGCGACGGCGTGAAAATCGGTGCCTTCGCTGGCATCGCGCGCGCTGCCCGACGGCCCGATCCAGTAGATCGGTTCGCCGCGCGGGTTGGTCTGGCGAATCACGGGCTGCGACGGATGGCGCTTGCCCAGCCGTGTCACCTGCCAGTCACGCAACGCGTCGTACGGCAGATTCGGAATATTGACGTTCAGCAGCGGACACCCCGGCAGCGGACGCCCGAGATAATGCGCGACGATTTCAGCGGCGACGCGCGCTGCGTCTTCGAGATGTGCCCAGTCCTTGTCGACGAGCGAAAACGCGATGGCCGGCACGCCGAACATGATGCCTTCGGTCGCGGCGGCGACGGTGCCCGAATAGAGCGTGTCTTCGCCCATGTTCTGGCCGTTGTTGATACCCGAGACGACGAGGTCCGGCGTGTGGTCCAGCATGCCCGTCAGCGCGATGTGAACGGAGTCGGTCGGCGTGCCGTTCACGTAGTAGAAACCGTTCGACGAACGCAGCACCGAAAGCGGCCGCGACAGCGTCAGCGAGTTCGACGCGCCGCTGCAGTTCTGCTCGGGCGCCATCACCGTTATATCGGCGAGCGGCTTCAGCGCTTCGTGAAGCGCGGCGAGGCCGGGCGCCAGATAACCATCGTCATTACTGATCAGGATTCGCATGCGGCGATTGTAACCGAGGAACCCGGCGATTAAACACGCGTTGCGGTCGTCCCGCTGACCGACACGCGGCGCGCAGCGAGGCCCGGCATGAATAGCACGCTCGTGCGGGTTGATTTACACTCGATCGTTCAACCCGGTCAACAACGCGAAGGAAGACACGATGCGCGCAATTCGCTGTAATCAGTATGGTCCGCCGGAAAGCCTGACCGTCGAAACGCTTCCCGACCTCGAACCGAAGGCCGGCGAAGTGGTCATCGACGTCAAGGCGGCGAGCGTCAATTTCCCGGACGTGCTGATCATCGAGAACAAGTATCAGATGAAGCCGCCCCTGCCGTTCACGCCGGGCTCGGAAGCCGCGGGCGTCGTGCGTGCGCTCGGCGATGGCGTACGCGATTTCAGGGTGGGCCAGCGGGTGGTCGCGTTCACGGGTTCGGGCGCGTTCGCCGGACAGGCCGTGGCGCCCGCCTCCGCCTGCGTGCCGCTTCCCGACGACGCCGATTTCGCCGTCGCCGCCGCGTTCACGCTGGCGTATGGCACCTCGCACCATGCGGTCGTCGATCGCGCGCAACTGAAAGCCGGCGAGACGATGCTCGTGCTGGGCGCCGCGGGTGGTGTGGGCCTCGCCGCGGTCGAGATCGGCAAGGCGCTCGGCGCACGCGTGATCGCGGCCGCATCGACCGACGAAAAACTCGCGATCTGCGTCGAACACGGCGCGGACGCGACGATCAACTACAGCCGCGAGGATCTGCGCGAGCGGATCAAGGCGCTCACCGACGGCAAGGGTCCCGACGTGATCTACGACCCGGTTGGCGGCATCTACGCGGAACCGGCGTTTCGCAGCATCGGCTGGCGCGGCCGTTATCTGGTGGTTGGCTTCGCGAACGGCGAAATTCCGAAGCTGCCGCTGAACCTGACGCTGCTGAAGGGCGCGAGCATCGTCGGCGTGTTCTGGGGCGATTACGCGCGGCGCGAGCCACAGAACAACGTCGCGGCCTTCGAGGAGATGGTCGGCTGGATGAAGGCGGGCAAGCTGCGTCCGCACATCTCGGCGCGCTACGCGCTCGAGGATACGCCACGCGCGCTGCGCGACATGGCGGAACGACGCGTGATCGGCAAGATCGTCATTACGCCCTGAAGCGCTACGTTTTCCTCGCGACAACAAAGCCCCCAAAAAAACAGCGCGCGATCCACACATCGCGCGCTGTTTTCGTTTGCGGACCTGCTTTTTTACCGGGTCGTCCTTTACAGCTTCTCGGTTTCGCCGCTCTTTGGCTGCCACTTCATCAGACGGCGCTCCGCCACGCCGACGATGCCATCCAGAATCAGCGCGAACGCGGTCAGTACGAGGATGCCCGCGAACACCGTGTTGATATCGAACGTGCCTTCGGCCTGCAGGATCAGATAACCGACGCCACGCGCCGAGCCCAGATATTCGCCGACCACCGAGCCGACGAACGCGAGCCCCACCGATGTATGCAGGCTCGAAAACACCCAGCTCATCGCGCTGGGAAGATACACGTTGCGCAACAGCTGCTTGCGGTTCGCGCCGAGCATGCGGGCGTTGGCGAGCACGACGGGGCTGACTTCCTTCACGCCCTGATAGACGTTGAAGAACACGATGAAGAACACGAGCGTCACGCCAAGCGCGACCTTCGACCAGATGCCGAGCCCGAACCACACGCCGAAAATCGGCGCGAGAATCACGCGCGGCATCGAGTTCGCGGCCTTGACGTAGGGATCGAACAACGCGCTCGTCAGCGGCGAAAGCGCGAGCCACAAGCCGACGCCAAGACCGAAGACCGTGCCGAACGCGAACGCGAGCACGGTTTCGATCAGCGTGACCCACAGATGCAGATAGATCTCCCCGCCAGAAAACCACTCCCAGATGCGCACGAGCACCTTCTGCGGTTCGCCGAAGAAGAACGCGGCCTTGTTCGGGTCGTCGAAATAGAACGGCGGCAGGAGCGTCGGGCTGGTGAGCGCATACCACAGCAGAAAGCTCAGCACGAGCAGCAGCCACTGCCAGATCACCAGGTTGGCGCGATTCGGGAGCACACGCTTCCACATGTCTTTCGTTACCTTGTTGGTCGTCGGTGGAAAGCCGCGCTCAGGCGGCCGTCAGTTGCTGCTGGTAGCCCTTGAGCACCTCGTCGCGCAGCACGCTCCAGATCTGTGCGTGGAGTTCGACGAAACGCGGATGCGAGCGGATTTCCGCGACGTCGCGCGGACGCGGCAGATCGATCGTGAATTCGCCGATCGGACGCGTGCCCGGCCCCGCCGACAGCACGACGACACGGTCCGACATCGCGATCGCTTCGTCGAGATCGTGCGTGATGAAGAGCACGGCCTTGCGTTTCGCGGCCCACAGGTCGAGCAGCTCGTTTTCCATCAGCTGGCGCGTCTGGATATCGAGCGCGGAAAACGGTTCGTCCATCAGGATGATGTCAGGGTCGAGAATCAGCGTCTGCGCCAGCGCGACGCGCTTGCGCATGCCGCCCGACAGCTGATGCGGATACCGGTCGCCGAAACCGCCGAGGCCCACGCGCTTTAACCATTCGTCGGCGCGCCTGCGGGCTTCGGCGCGCGGCACGTTGTGGAACGTGAGGCCGGCCATCACGTTGTCGAGCGCCGAGCGCCACGGCATCAATGCGTCGGCCTGGAACATGTAGCCCGCGCGCCGGTTGATGCCCTTCAGCGGCTCGCCGAATGCCGTCACGCCGCCCGAAGACGGTTCCAGCAGCCCCGCGCCGACGTTCAGCAACGTCGACTTGCCGCAGCCCGTCGGACCCACGACCGACACGAATTCGCCGGGCGCGATGTGCAGCGTCGTGTCCTTGACGGCCGTGTAGCGTTGCGTGCGGTCATCGCGCGACGCGAACGTGCAGGTGATGTTGTCGAGCGCCAGTGCAGGAACGGTCATCGTTCGATTCGCTTCTTCGGATGCGTTGGGGTTCGTTAGCATGACGGGCCGTGATGAACCACCGGCCCGTCATGCGCGAAACAGCGTGAGATGGCGTTCAGGCCTTGACGGTGGCGAGCGCTTTCTTGACGAAGTCGTTCGTCCACGTCTTCGACAGGTCGATCGGCTTGCCCTTGATCGTGTCATCGAACGTCTGGAGCGTTTTCAGCGATGTCGCGGGACCGTCGGCCGGCATCAGGCCGTCCGGCGACATCGCTTCCTTCACGTGCTGCCATGCGTCGAGATAGAGCGCGCGGTCGCCGAGCAGATAGCCCTCCGGCACGGTGTTGATCAGCTCGCTGCCGGTGGCCGTCTGCAGCCATTTGAGCGCGCGCACCATTGCGTTGGTCAGCGCCTGTGTCGTACCCGGATTCTTCGTGATGAAGCTTTGCGACGCGTACAGGCAGCCCGCCGGCATGTTGCCGCCGAACACCGTGCGCGTGTCGGCGAGCGTGCGCGTGTCCGACACCACGCGGATGTCGCCCGCGCGTTCGAGCTTCGTCATCACCGGATCGAGATTGGCGATCGCGTCGATCTGGCCGGATTGCAGCGCCGAGATCGCGCCCGCGCCCGCACCCACACCGATGAACGCGACGTCCTTTGCGGTGAGCCCGGCTTTCGCGAGCACGAAGCTCGCCATGATCGACGTCGACGAACCCGGCGCCGTGACCCCGATTTTCTTGCCCTTCAGATCGGCGATCGTCCTGTAGTTCGGCATCGCCTTCTTCGACACGGCGAGCACGATCTGTGGCGCGCGCCCCTGCAGCACGAATTCGCGGAACATCTGGCTTCTCGCCTGCAACAGCAGCGTGTGTTCGAACGCGCCGGACACGACGTCCGCGCTGCCGCCGACCGCGGCCTTCAACGCCTGCGAGCCGCCCGCGAAATCGGAGATTTCGACGTCGAGCCCTTCGTCCTTGAAGAAGTTGCGACGCTCGGCGATCGTGAGCGGCAGGTAATAGAACAGGTTCTTGCCGCCGACGGCGATCGATACCTTCGTCGTCTCCAGCTTGCCCTGCCCGAAGGCGAGCGGCGTGCCGGCGAGCGCGGCGCCAGCGAGTGCGGCCGAGCCGCTCAGGAATGTTCTGCGTTGCATCCCGGTGTCTCCGTTCCAGTCGTGTTTTTGTTGTACCCGGCCCCGTGTGCCGGGTTATCGCGAGTCTTGCTGTGTCTCGTGTTTCTGCCGCCTCACGCGCCCTGCGTGGACGTCACCTCAAACGATCCGCTCCGCGTGCAGCCGGGCAATGTCGCCTGCATCATAACCTAGTGAATGGAGGACTTCATCGGTATGTTCACCCAGTTCCGGGCCGAGCCAGCGCGTTTCCCCTGGCGTGTCCGAGAGCTTCGGCGTGACGCCCGGCAACGTGATCTCGACGTTGTCCTGCCACTTGAAGCGCTGGATCATCTGGCGGGCGAGATACTGCGGATCGGTGAACATGTCGGCGACGCTGTAGATGCGCCCAACCGGCACGTCAGCCGCGTTCAATACGGCAAGCGCCTCGTCGATCGTGCGGGTGGCGAGCCACGTGGCGATCGCCGCGTCGATCTCGAGCGTGCGCGGCACGCGGCCGTCGTTCTGCGCGAGGCCCGGATCGTTCGCGAGGTCCTCGCGGTCGATCGCGATCATCAGGCGCTTGAAAATCGGATCGCTGTTGCCGCCGATCACGATGCTGCCGTCGCGGCACGGATACGTGTTCGACGGCACGATGCCCGGCAGCGACGCGCCGGTGCGCTCGCGCACCATGCCGTACACGCCGTATTCCGGCACGACGCTTTCCATCATGTTGAAGACGGCTTCGTACAGCGCGACGTCGACGACCTGCCCCTTGCCGCCATTCACCTGCTTGTGATGCAGCGCCATCAGCGCGCCGATCACGCCGTGCAGCGCGGCGATCGAGTCACCGATCGAAATGCCGATGCGCGGCGGCGGCAGGTCCGGATAACCGGTGATGTGGCGCAGGCCGCCCATCGATTCGGCGATCGCACCGAAGCCCGGACGGTCGCGATACGGGCCCGTCTGGCCATAACCGGAGAGCCGCACCATCACGAGACCGGGATTTTCCGCGGACAGCACGTCGTAACCGAGCCCGAGCTTTTCGAGCAGCCCGGGGCGGAAATTCTCGATGACGATATCGGCTTCCTTCGCGAGACGGCGGACGATTTCCTTGCCCTCTTCGGCCTTCAGGTTGATCGTCACCGACTTCTTGTTGCGCGCCTGCACCGCCCACCACAGCGACGTGCCGCCCACTTCCGGATAGAGCTTGCGCCACTTGCGCAGCGGATCGCCGCCGTTCGGGTCTTCGATCTTGATGACGTCCGCGCCGAACTCGCCCATGAACCGCGCCGCGAACGGACCTGCGATCAGCGTGCCGAGTTCGAGCACCTTGACGCCCGCGAGCGGGCCTGTGGTTGCGCTCATGTGTCTCCTTCGTTTCTGGCTGGGTCTGCGAAAGGCAATCGCTGCCGGTGTTCGTGTCGGTGCAAAGAGAGCCCGCGTTACATCGAACGCCGGTCCAGCATGGCGCGGGCGATGGTGCCGGCGTCCACGTATTCGAGTTCGCCGCCGACCGGCACGCCACGCGCGAGCCGCGTCACGGCAAGTCCGCGCGCCTTCAGCGTCTGGCCAAGGTAATGCGCGGTCGCCTCGCCTTCGTTGGTGAAATTGGTTGCGAGCACGACTTCCTTGACGACGCCGTCCGACGCGCGCTTCACCAGCCGGTCGAAATGAATCTCCTTCGGGCCGATGCCGTCGAGCGGACTGAGCCGCCCCATCAGCACGAAATAGAGACCGCGGTAGGTCATCGTCTGCTCGAGCATGATCTGGTCAGCCGGCGTTTCGACGACGCACAGCAACGCCGGATCGCGCTCCTCATCGAGACAGACGTCGCAGATCCGCGCCTCGGTGAACGTGTTGCACTTCTCGCAATGCTGGAGATGTTCGGTCGCGAACAGCAGCGAGCGGCCGAGCTTTTCGGCGCCGTCGCGATCGTGCTGCATCAGGTGATACGCCATGCGTTGCGCGGATTTGGGCCCGACTCCGGGCAGCGCGCGCAGCGCTTCGACGAGCGCCGACAGGGCGGAAGGTTGTTTCATGCGAAATCGGCGTCGTCAAAAAAGCAAGGCGAAAGTGCTGCGGGTCGTGCTTCAGGTCGTTCACGGGTTCACTGGTGCGTCCCGTTACCTGACCCGCGAAGCTGACGCTGCCGGATCAGAACGGCAGCTTGAATCCCGGCGGCAGCGGCAGGCCCGACGTCATGCCGCCCATCTTTTCCTGCGCGGTGGCTTCGGCCTTGCGCACGGCATCGTTGAACGCGGCGGCAACGAGGTCTTCGAGCATGTCCTTGTCGTCGGCGAGGAGGCTCGGATCGATCGACACGCGGCGCACGTCGTTCTTGCAGGTCATCGTCACCTTGACGAGGCCCGCGCCCGACTGTCCTTCGACTTCGATCAGCGCGAGCTGCTCCTGCATCTTCTTCATGTTTTCCTGCATCTGCTGGGCCTGCTTCATCAGCCCGGCGAGTTGACCTTTCATCATGGCATGCTCCTTCTTGATCGTTTGAAATTCAGGGGTCTGGCGGCGGCGCTTCGTATCAACCGCGCCTTTCGATGTGTGTTCAGTTCAATGCGAGGCGGATGCGTTGCCGGCCGCGCCCTGCCCGGCGTCCGGCGCGATCGGCCGGATCGAATCCGGCACGATGCTCGCGCCGAAATCGCGGATCAGCGATTGCACGAACGGATCCTGCCGGATCTCACGTTCCGCGTCCTGCTGGCGCTGCGCGCGTGCCGCGGCATCGAGCGCGGCGGCCGTGCGGCGCGCGGCGCCCACTTCGACCTGCACGTCGACCGTCTTGCCGAGGCGTTCGGCGAGCGCCGCTTTCAGCTTCGCGACCTGCGCTGCGTCCGCGTATTGCTGCACCGGGACGTTCAACCGGAGCGTCGTGCCGTCGAGCGACATCAGTTCGCTGTTGAACGCCAGCTGATACGAAATGCCCTTCAGCGGCAGGCCGACGGCAAACGCGGGCCAGTCGCCCTCGAAGCCGATGGCGTCGAGCGGAACGGCGGGCGGCAGCGGACGCGTGTCGACGACGGGCGCGGGTTCTTTTGCAGCGGGCGCAAGACGCACGTCGTCGGGACCGCTGTCGAAGACGGGCATGTAGCCGTCATCGGGCGGCGCGAAAAACGCATCGTCCGACGACATCGGCATGTAGTCGTCTGGCGGCATGTCGTCCCACGGCGGGACGGACGAGCCACCCTGATTGCCGTTGTTACGCGCTTGCGGCTGGGCGGCCGGCTCGCGCGTGGGCGCGGCGTCCTGCGCGCGGCGCGGCGCGGCGGGCGCCGGGACCGGGACGTTGACGCGCGGCGCCGGCTTCGGCGTGGCGGCTTTCGGCGCAGGCGCTGCTGCGGCCGGTGCGGCGGCACGGCCACGGTCGGACGATACTTTCAGGCCCGCGCTGCGCAGCACGTCGAGCGCCGCGCTCGCGCCGCCGGCGCGGCGCGGCGCGGCCGCGGATTCCTGTTGCTGCAGCGAGGCCGCTGCGGTTTCGTTCGGCGTCACGCTGGAAACGGGCGCGGGCGTGGCCGCAACGGCTGTTTGTTCTGGCGCACGAATCACAGGTTCGCTGTCGGCCGGCGCGCGAGTGTCTTCGTCGGCCCGCACGGCAGGATTCGCCGAAGCAGAGGCCTCGACAGCGTGTGCGTCTTCGTGCGCGACTGGTTCCGGTGATGCGACATTGGCTGGCGCTTCGTTCGCAACCGGCTCAAGGGCGACGCTTCTGGCGACAGCGTCGGCCGCAACCGGCGCCACATTCGCCTTCACAGTAACGACCGCATCGACCTTGTCTTGCACGTCGCCGGTCGCAACATCCGCAGCCACAACCGACGCCGGTCGCGCACCGCTATCAGACTGGGCACTCGCCGGCTCACGACCTGCGGGCGCCACCGCGTCCGCTGCCGTCCTCACGTCATTCGCCGCGACACCTTGCCGGGCAGTCGCCATGGGCGCGGCCGTCCGCGAAGCCGCCGCTGCACCGGCTCCAGCCGGTCGCGTAGCGGGCGCGACGCCACCACCACCGCCGCCATTCGGCGCCAGTTCGAACGCGAGCATCCGCAGGAGCGTCATCGTGAAACCGGCGTATTCGTCGGGCGCGAGACCGAGTTCGCCGCGCCCCACGGTCGCGATCTGATAGAAAAGCTGAACCTGCTCCGGGCTCAACATCTCGGCGAACCGGCGGATATCGCCCGCTTCCGGCCATTCGTCCAGCACGGACGAAGGCGCGAATTGCGCCCAGCCGACCCGGTGCAGCAGACTCGCGAGATCCTGCAGCGCCGTCGAAAACGACAGGCTGCGCAGCGCCATTTCGTCGGCGACCGCCAGCACACCCGCGCCGTCGCCCGCGGCGAGTGCGTCGAGCAGGCGAATCAGATAGCTCTGGTCGAGCGCGCCGAGCATGCCGCGCACGGCTTCCTCGGTGACCTGGTTAGCCGAATAGGCGATCGCCTGATCGGTCAATGAAAGCGCATCGCGCATCGAACCGTCGGCCGCGCGCGCGAGCAGACGCAGCGCCTGCGGCTCGGACGGGATTTTTTCCTCGCCGAGAATCCGTTCGAGATGCGAGACGATGTGCCCCGAAGGCATCTGCTTCAGATTGAACTGCAGACAGCGCGAGAGCACCGTCACGGGAATCTTCTGCGGATCGGTCGTCGCGAGGATGAACTTGACGTGCGAAGGCGGCTCCTCCAGCGTCTTCAACATCGCGTTGAAGGCGTGGTTCGTGAGCATGTGTACTTCGTCGATCATGTAGACCTTGAAGCGCGCGTCGACCGGCGCGTAGACCGCGCGCTCGAGCAGCGCCGCCATCTCGTCGACGCCGCGATTGCTCGCCGCGTCCATCTCGACATAATCGACAAAACGGCCTTCATCGATCTCGCGGCACGCGCGGCACACGCCGCACGGCGTCGCGGTCACGCCGGTCTCGCAGTTGAGCGCCTTGGCGAAAATCCGCGACAGCGTCGTCTTGCCGACGCCCCGGGTTCCGGTAAACAGATAGGCGTGATGCAGACGCCCGCCGTCGAGCGCGTGCGTGAGCGCGCGCACCACGTGCTCCTGTCCGACGAGCGACGCGAAATCCTTCGGCCGCCACTTGCGTGCGAGAACTTGATAGGTCATCCGGAAATTGTATCAGCAACGATGATGCGCAAAGACGAATCGGAACGACCCGACGACAGGCTGCCGCTTCATTGTATTTTGCTAACGAATCGATAGCAGAAAACCAGGGACGGCAGTCGACCGGAACGCAAAACGTGGAAGCGAAAACGCGGGAGCAGACAGAACCAGCAGAGAGGAAAAACGCGAACTGCGGAAAGGAGGAAGGTGACGAGCCCGACCCTCGGCACTGGCGGAAAACGGCTGTGGCTGCTTCGTTCCCGACCTGACCAGGTTGACCATCCCTCCATGCGAGGAGGCCCGTCACGAAGCATTCTATCACCGGTCGCCGCATAACGCGACTCCTGATGGCGGCGAAACGCGCGACGATCAGCACACAGCGCCCTGCCGCCGTGCGTTCATCGCTCTTGTATTTACTTGCGCGCGTCACCAGATAAGCACTGAAGCAGCACACCGTGCAAATGCACAGACCGATGTGGAACAGACGTTACGAAACGCCAGGGATCGGCATATTGCCCTGCCGGCATCACTACTATCACCACCGGCAACGCATAGCGATTTAGGCTAAACTGGCGTACGAATGACCCGTAACGTCACGGTCTGCGGCGCGTCCATCGGGTAGTGCCGAAGGGTGTCCCGCCAGGCGATGAATGCGGCGAGGCGAACAGAAGTTTTCCTGGTTTGATGTATCGTGGCGAGCCATCAGGGCGACCGCGATCCGATAGAGGTATTCATACAATGAGCGAACAAATCAAGCATATCAGCGACGCATCGTTCGAACAGGACGTCGTCAAATCCGACAAACCCGTGCTGCTCGACTTCTGGGCCGAATGGTGCGGACCGTGCAAGATGATCGCGCCGATCCTCGACGAAGTCGCGAAGGACTACGCGGATCGCCTGCAGATCGCCAAGATCAATGTCGACGAGCATCAATCCACGCCGGTCAAGTTCGGCGTGCGCGGCATCCCCACGCTGATCCTCTTCAAGAACGGCGCGGTTGCTGCCCAGAAGGTCGGCGCGCTGTCGAAGTCGCAACTCACCGCGTTCCTCGACGGCAATCTTTAAGCCGGTCTTGTGATGCGCCCGGGGCGCGTTGTTGTCACCGGACAACAACGCGCCCCGTGAACAGGCTTTTCCGCTGCACAGGCGGAATCCGGCATGTGCTATGCTAGAATCAATTAAACGTCGAAAAGACGTGTAAGTCCCTGAGCGGTTCCGCTCACTTCTCCTCCCAGATTCCATTTCGTCGCACCTTCTCCTCCCCGGCGGGTTCTCCGTATGCATTTATCCGAGCTTAAGACTCAGCACGTGTCCGAATTGATCGAGATGGCCAATGGCCTCGAGATCGAAAGTGCCAATCGCCTGCGCAAGCAGGAACTGATGTTCGCCATTCTTAAAAAGCGCGCCAAGGCAGGCGACACGATCTTCGGCGACGGCACGCTCGAAGTGCTGCCGGACGGTTTCGGCTTCCTCCGCTCACCGGAAACGTCGTATCTCGCGAGCACGGACGATATCTATATCAGTCCGTCGCAGATCCGCCGCTTCAACCTGCACACCGGCGACACGATCGAAGGCGAAGTCCGCACGCCGAAAGACGGCGAGCGCTATTTCGCGCTGGTGAAGGTCGACAAGGTCAACGGCCAGCCGCCCGAAGCCTCGAAGCACAAGATCATGTTTGAAAACCTGACGCCGCTTCACCCGAACAAGGTGATGCTGCTCGAGCGCGAAATGCGCGGCGAGGAAAACGTCACGGGCCGCATCATCGACATGATCTCGCCGATCGGCAAGGGCCAGCGCGGCCTGCTCGTCGCCTCGCCGAAGTCGGGCAAGACCGTGATGCTGCAGCACATCGCGCACGCGATCAAACAGAACCATCCGGATATCGTGCTGTTCGTGCTGCTGATCGACGAACGTCCGGAAGAAGTGACCGAAATGCAGCGTTCGGTAGCCGGCGAAGTGATCGCCTCCACGTTCGACGAACCGGCCGCGCGCCACGTGCAGGTCGCCGAAATGGTGATCGAAAAGGCCAAGCGCCTCGTCGAAATGAAGAACGACGTCGTGATTCTGCTCGACTCGATCACGCGTCTCGCGCGTGCGTACAACACGGTTGTGCCGGCCTCGGGCAAGGTGCTCACCGGCGGTGTCGACGCCAACGCGCTGCAACGTCCGAAGCGTTTCTTCGGCGCGGCCCGTAATATCGAGGAAGGTGGCTCGCTCACCATCATCGGCACGGCGCTGATCGAAACCGGCAGCCGCATGGACGACGTGATCTACGAAGAATTCAAGGGCACCGGCAACATGGAAGTACACCTTGAGCGCCGTCTTGCTGAAAAGCGCGTGTACCCTTCGATCAACCTGAACAAGTCGGGCACGCGCCGCGAAGAGCTGCTGATCAAGCCCGAAGTGCTGCAGAAGATCTGGGTGCTGCGCAAGTTCATCCACGACATGGACGAAGTCGAATCGATGGAATTCCTGCTCGACAAGATTCGCCAGACGAAGAGCAACTCCGAGTTCTTCGACATGATGCGTCGCGGCAGCTGAGTTTAGCGTTCCGCAGCAGGCATCAGAAAACCGTCCGCGTTCATTCGCGGGCGGTTTTTTTTCGTCCGCGGATCGCGCCGGGTTGCAACCTGTACGTATACGTGTACGTTGAACTATAATGCGACGCAGACTCCGAACGTCCCCGCGCCGCCATGCCGAGTGAAGAAAGCCCCAACCTGCTGACCGTTCGCGATGCGGCGAAACGCCTGAACGTCACCCCGCGCACGCTCAAATACTACGAAGAGCGTGGACTCGTCACGCCAACCCGCAGCGAAGGCCGCTATCGTCTCTATGACGACGACGATCTCGAACGTTTCGCCCGCATCCTGCGTTTCCGGGCGCTGGGATTCTCGCTACAGGGCATCACGGAGATGCTCAAGCGTCCGCTAGAAACCGTCGAAGGCGGACGCAACCGCTACTCCACGCAATCCCTGCTGGAAATCCGCGACGCGCTCGCGCAACGGGTCGACGCGCTCAATGCGCGCATCGATTCGGCGCGCCGTGAGCTGAAGGAAGTGCAAAACCTCAAAGCCGAACTCGGCGACGACCTCGATTACGTGCAACGCCGGCTTGCCGGCGAAAGCGCCGATGCACTCCTCGCGCAACGCAACGCGGCCGGCCTGAAAAAGAAAGCGCAGGCGTCGTCGGGCGCGGCGGTGAGGCTCAGCAAGAAAGCCCCTCCCGGAGACGACGCCGCATGAGCGCGGCCTCCTCACGCGTGCCGCTTTTCGGCGCCACGAAGCTGCGCGGCGATTTCTTTCCGTGGGTGCTGGCGCTCGTCACCGGTCTCGACTATTTCGACAACGCGATCTTCTCGTTCTTCGCGAGCTATATCGCGGGCGGGATCAACGCGTCGCCGGATGAGCTCGTGTGGTCGTCGAGTGCGTACGCGGTCGCGGCCGTGCTCGGCATCCTGCAACAGCAATGGTGGGTCGAGCGCTTTGGCTACAGGCGCTACGTGGCCGGCTGCATGCTGCTGTTTTCGGCGGGCGCAGTCGCCGCGGCGTTGTGCGAAACATCGTTCCAGCTGGCGTTCGCGCGCGGCTTCCAGGGTTACTTCATCGGTCCGATGATGGGCACCTGCCGCATCCTGATCCAGATCAGTTTCACGCCACAGCAGCGGGCCGGCGCGACGCGCGCCTTTCTCATCCTGATCGTGCTCGGCAGCGCGCTTGCGCCGCTCGCCGGCGGGCAGCTCGTCGCGCATTTCGACTGGCGCGCGCTCTTCATGTGCAGCGCGCCGGCAGGTGTCCTGTTCGCCGGCCTCGCGCTGCTCGCGTTGCCGGACTCGGGCAACCTCCTGCCGGAAGAACGCGGCGCATCGCACTTCTGGCCGTACATCATCTTCGCCCTCGCACAGGGCGCGCTGCAGATCGTCATGCAGCAGGTGCGCTACCAGCTCTTCAGCGCGTCGCCGGGTCTGATCATGCTGACAGTCGCGGGTATCGTCGGGCTCGCGTGGTTTGCGTACCAGCAGTGGCATCATCCGTCGCCGCTGATGCGGCTCAATGCGTTGCGCGAAAAGACCTTCCAGGTCGGCCTCGTGCTGTACATGTTCTATTACTACGAATCCACCGGCTTCAGTTACCTGGTGTCGCGCTTTCTCGAACAGGGGCTCGGTTATCCCGTGGAAAATGCGGGGCGGCTCGTCGGCGTCACCTCGCTGATCTCGTCGACAGCGCTCTTCGTCTACCTGCGCTACGCAAAGCTGCTGCCGCGCAAGAAGTGGATCATCGTGCCGGGCTTCGCCATTGCCGCGCTGGTCGCGGCGTGGATGGCGCATATGCCGCCTGACGTCGACCAGCGCGCGCTGATCGGTCCGCTGCTGCTGCGCGGCCTGCTGCTGCTTTTCATCGTTCTGCCGGTGGCCAACCTGACGTTCAGGATCTTCGCGATCGAAGAGTTCACGCACGGCTACCGGCTGAAGAACGTCGTGCGCCAGTTGACGATTTCATTTGCGACGGCGTCGGTCATCATCGTCGAGCAGCACCGGCGGGCATTGCATCAGTCGCGCCTCGCCGAATTCGCGAATCCGTACAATCCAGTGTTCCAGAGCACGATCGCGACGTTGACGAGCGGTTTCGCCGCCGCTGGACGTTCAATCAGCGAAGCGCATGCGCTGGCGGTAGTTCAGGTGAGCCGGATGCTGGAGCAGCAGGCGAGTTTCCTTGCGTCGCTGGACGGCTTCTATTTTCTGATCGGCGTGGCCGTCTGCGGCGGAATCTTCGCCGCGTGGCAAAAACAGATCGACTGACCCATGCTCTCGAAACTCACCCACTGGTTCGACTCCCGCCGCCGCGACCGCGCGCTGCGCACGCACGCGATCCCCGATGCGCTATGGGAATCCACGCTCGCGGGCCTGCCCTTTCTGGCGCACCTCGAAGCCGCCGATCTTGTGCGCCTGCGCGAGCTGACGAGCCTTTTCATCGCGCAAAAGTCGTTTTCGACCGCGCACGAACTCGAACTGACGGACGCGATGACGGTCGCCATCGCGGCGCAGGCGTCGCTGCCGGTGCTGAACCTGAGCCTCGATCTTTATCGCGGCTGGGTGGGCGTGATCGTCTACCCCGGCGAGTTCGTGATCCGCAAAACGGTGGAAGACGAAGACGGCGTGGTCCATGAAATCGAGCAGGACGCAAGCGGCGAGGCGTGGGAAGGCGGCCCGGTCGTGCTGTCGTGGGAAGACGCGCAGATGACCGACGGCACGGATGCCTACAACGTCGTCATTCACGAGTTCGCGCACAAGATCGACATGCTGACGGGCGAAGCCGACGGCCACCCGCCGCTTTTTCGCCGCTGGCACGCGCCGCTCGACGCCACCGCATGGGCCGACGTGTTCGACACAGCCTACGACCAGTTCTGCGCGAAGGTCGACGGCATATCCGAGCGGCGCTGGGCGCGCTTCGAGCGCGATTCGCTGATCGACCCGTACGCGGCCGATCATCCGTCGGAGTTTTTTGCCGTGTGCAGCGAGGCGCTCTTCGTGCAGCCGCGGGCGTTCGAAGCCGAATATCCCGAGCTTTATCGCCTTCTGGCCCGCTTTTACCGGCAGGATCCGGCTCGTGTGGGCGCGTTATTGCCGGAAACCAGCCCTGTTCCCGCGAAATAGCCCAGGAAATTCGTCAAGCGACTGATTTTCTGGCATAATCGCCGTTTTTCGACCTTAGGCAAGTGGCTCGCGCCGAAGTCCGCTGCGTCGGTTCGCAACGGCACGCGGGTTGGCTACCGCCAGATTAAAGGAAAGACCATGAAAGAAGGCATTCACCCCGATTACCGCGAAGTCCTGTTCGTCGACATGTCGATCGACTTCAAGTTTGTGACCCGCTCGACCATCCAGACGCGCGAAACGGCCGAATTCGAAGGCAAGACGTACCCGCTCGCCAAGATCGAAGTGTCGTCGGAATCGCATCCGTTCTACACCGGCCAGCAAAAGATCATGGACACGGCCGGCCGCGTCGAGAAGTTCAACAAGAAGTTCGGCGCGCGTGCCACGGGCAAGGCGACCACGTAATACGGCTTCGATCCCGGCGTGTTCACGAGCCGGTCGATGCAGAAAGGGCAGCATTCGCTGCCCTTTTTTTGTCTCCGTATTTTACGAAGCAATCGCACACGCCCCGTAGCCGGGTGACTTGCCGGCGCAGCCGTTGCCAACTTGTTGCAATCTCGCTGTTGCCGCCTGCCATCCGCCGTGACGCGCGCCATGCCGCCCGTCTACAATGCCGGATGCTCAGGGCCGGCCACGCCCGGACACATCGCCCGCCGCCCGCCAGCCCGTTTATCCGATACCACCGCCCAACTGCATGAGATCTGTCGTCCGTCTGACTGCCTCCGCCACCAGCGCGCTACCGCGCTGGCTACTGCTTGCCATCTGTATCGTCTACGCGTCGTTCGGGCTCTTCGGGCGCGACCCGTGGAAGAACGAAGATGCCGCCGGCTTCGGCGTCATGTGGACCATGGCGAAAGGCACCGCGCACGACTGGATGTTGCCGAACATCGTCGGCAAATACATCACGTCGGATGGTCCACTGGGTTACTGGCTCGGCGCCATCGCGATCCGCGTGCTGTCGCCGTGGGTCGATGCAAGCAACGCGTCACGCGTGTTCACCGGCCTGCTGTTCTGCGCGGCCTGCGCGTTCGTCTGGTACGCCGCGTATCTGCTCGGCCGCAGGCCCGAAGTGCAGCCGTTCAAGTATGCGTTCGGCGGCGAGCCCGAGCCGCGCGACTACGGCCGCACGCTCGCCGACGGCGCACTGCTGATTCTGCTCGCCTGTTTCGGTCTTGCCGAGCGCGGCCACGAAACCACGCCGCAACTCGCGCAGTTCGTCTGTATCGCGATGCTCGTGTACGGACTCGTGCGGATGATCGACAAGCCCGTGCAAGGCTCGCTGCTTTGGGGGCTGGCGCTCGGGCTCGTCGCGATGACCGCCAATCCCGTGCTGGTGGGCGCACTGCTGGTCGGGACGCTGGTGATGACGCTCATCGTGCGCGACGCGCAACTGCGCTGGCTGTTGCTGGCGGGTCTGCCGGTCGCGCTGGTTGTGTCGGTCGCGTGGCCGGTCGCCGCGCTGGTCGCATTCCCCGACGATGCCGTCTGGTTCCTCCACCAGTGGGTGCATGTCAGCATCAACACGTTCGGCGGGCCGCCCGGCTCGGTGCTGCGTTATGCGCTGAAAAACCTGCCGCTCTTCACGTGGCCCGCGTGGCCGCTCGCCATCTGGGCGTGGTTCAGCTGGTCGGGATTGCGCCGCGCGCCACACGTTGCGATTCCGTTGTCGGTCATCGCGCCGCTGCTGATTCTCGTCGTGCTGCAAAGCCATTCGACGAACCGTCTCTACATGCTGCTGCTGCCCGCGCTCGCGGTGCTCGCCACGTTCGCGCTGCCCACGCTCAAGCGCGGCACGATCAACGCGATCGACTGGTTCGCGGTGTTGAGCTTCACGATTCTCGGCAGTTTTGTGTGGCTCGTGTGGCTTGCCGGAATGACAGGTTTTCCGCATCCGCTCGCGCGCAATCTGGCGCGTCTCGCGCCCGGCTTCACGCCGCAGTTCAAGATCCTGTCGTTCCTGTGCGCCGTGGCCGTCACGATCTGCTGGTTCGCGCTCGTGCAATGGCGTATTGCCCGGCATCCGAAGGTGCTGTGGCGCAGCGTGGTGCTCTCGAGCGCCGGCACGACGCTCATGTGGGTGCTGCTGATGACGCTCTGGCTGCCGGTGGTGAACTACAGCCGGACGTACAAGGACGTCGCGCAGCAGATCGCAAGCCATCTGCCGGATGACTACACGTGCATCTCGCCGGTCCGTCTCGGCGATGCGCAGATCGCCACTTTCGCCTATTTCGGCCGGATGCATTTTTCGTTCGACGAAGACTGCGACGTGATCCTGCGCCAGGATACGCAGGATTTCGGCGAACCCAGCTCGATGTCGAACTTCGTCTGGAAGCTGGTGTGGGAAGGCCGCCGCGTTGCTGACCGCGACGAACGTTTCCGTCTGTATGTCCGCATCGACCGCCCGAAACCGCCCGTCAAACGCCGCAACCCGCGTCAGAAACCGGGCTGACCATGTTCGCCGACGTGCGGAAAATCGCCGCGCTCGCGTGGCCTGTGCTGATCGGACAACTCGCGATCATCGCGTTCGGCGTGATCGACACGGCGATGGTCGGACGCTATTCCGCGATCGATCTCGCGGCACTCGGCCTCGGCTCGTCGATCTATATCTCGGTGTATATCGGCCTGACCGGCATTCTCACCGCGCTGCAGCCGATCGCCGGACAGCTCTATGGCGCGCGGCGCGACCGCGAGATCGGCGAGGAAGTGCGCCAGGCGCTGTGGCTCGCGCTGGTTCTGATGGCGCTCGGCTGTTCGATCCTGTATTTTCCCGGGCCGCTGCTGCGCATCGCGCATGCGCCCGAGGCGCTGCGTGAGCGTACCGTCGCGTACCTGCAGATTCTCTCGTTCGGGTTGCCCGCGAGCCTCGCGTTTCGCGTCTACAGTTCGCTGACCAACGCCGTGGGGCAGCCGCGACTCGTCATGATCCTGCAGGTCGGCGCGCTGCTGCTCAAGATTCCGCTCAACCTGTGGTTCATCTTTGGTGGCGCAGGCGTGCCCGCGCTCGGCGGCCCCGGCTGCGCGCTCGCGAGTACCGCGATCAACTGGGTGCTCGCGATCGTCGGCATGACGCTGCTGGTGCGTCTCGACATCTTCCGGCCGTTCGCCACCTTCTCGCGCTTCTGCTGGCCTGTATGGAAGCGTCAGGCCGCGCTGCTGAAGCTTGGCATTCCGATGGGCCTGTCGTACCTGATCGAAGTCACGTCCTACACGTTCATGGCGCTCTTCATCGCGCGCTTCGGCACGACGACGCTCGCCGGCCACCAGATCGCCGGCAATCTCGGTGCGGTGCTGTACATGACGCCGCTTTCGATCGGCATCGCCTCCTCGACGCTCGTCGCCCAGGCGCTCGGCGCGCAGCGTCCCGCCGATGCCCACACGCTCGCGCGGCACGGCATCCTGATGGCATGTGCGATCGCGTGCTGCTACGGGGTGATCGTGCTTGTGCTGCGGCCTTTCATCATCGCGGGCTACACGTCGAACGCGCAGGTCGCGGCGGCCGCGATGCCGCTCGTGCTGATCGTGATCGTCTATCACCTCTTCGACGCGCTCCAGATCACCACCGCGTTCGTGCTGCGCGCGTATCGCGTGGCCGTTGTGCCGACCGTGATCTATGCCGTCGCGCTGTGGGGCGTCGGCCTTGGCGGCGGCTATCTGCTCGGCTTCAACGTCAGCGGTTCGATTCCCGCATGGTTCACCGGGGCACGCGGTTTCTGGGTCGCCAATGCGGCGAGTCTCGCGCTCGCAGGCATCGGCCTTGCACTCTACTGGCGCACGGTCAGCGCGCGCCATCTGCGTGCCGGCGCGCGTACCCCGCACACCGGCCCCGTCGCGTAGCCGTAACCGTATTGCGCCCGGCTCCGAAGCGACGCAAAACGCATCACTTCGATCACACGCAGGCAGGCTGCGCCCGCCTTCCTTCCCCGCTCATGGGCTTTATTCACGCCAAGAGTTGTCAAAAAATACCGGTATTGATTTACTTGTCACGAATCGATGGGTATAAATCGAGCGCTTTCATAAAAAGGGCGCGCAATCTATCCTATGCTTGAAGCCAGCGCCTGCTGACTGGATGCGTCGTCCGTTCCCGGCTACTTTTTTTGCCCTCAATGGAGTGTCTGCCATGCTGAAGAAGCTGTTAATGCTCTGCGTTGCGCTTGTCCTGTCGTTTTCCGCCGGTTTCGCGATGGCCGTCGAAGTCAATTCGGCCGATCAGGCCGCGCTTGAATCGGTGAAGGGCATCGGCCCGGTCCATGCGAAAGCGATCATCGACGAACGGACCAAAAACGGCCCGTTCAAGGACGCCGACGATCTCGCGACACGCGTGAAGGGAATCGGCACCAAGTCGGTAGTCAATCTTGAAGCGGCCGGTTTGACGATCAACGGTTCGACGGCGCCGCCGAGTGGCGCGAAGGCCGCCACGCCGGCAGCGGCGAAACCGGTGAGCAAGCCGGCGGCACCTGCCGCCACGACGGCGATGGCACCCGCCAGCGCACCCGCAGCGGCGGCACCTTCGACGAAGAAGTCCAAAAAGAGCAAGGCGGCCGCAGAGGTTTCGGCACCGGCTACCACTGCGGCGGCGGCACCAGCGAGCGCATCGGACACGAAAGCATCGAAGAAAAAGTCGAAGAAGGCCAAGGCCGCATCGGCAGCATCGGGCGCCTGAGGTTCGACATCTGAAGATCGCGCTGGCGCCCCCGCCCGTTCGATCCGCGTCATCCCCGCCGTGCCCCCGCGCGGCG
This sequence comes from Paraburkholderia sartisoli, assembly GCF_900107685.1. Classification (GTDB taxonomy): domain Bacteria; phylum Pseudomonadota; class Gammaproteobacteria; order Burkholderiales; family Burkholderiaceae; genus Paraburkholderia; species Paraburkholderia sartisoli. The sequence continues at coordinate 192,710 of NZ_FNRQ01000003.1, forward strand.
CATTTCATCCGCTGGCGCATATCTGTCGTGCCGGCATTCCAGAGAGACAGCCATGAGCCTACTTGACACTATCGGTTCCCTGCTTGGTAAATCACCTGAAGGCGGTGGCGGGCAGCAGGCGTTGATCGCCACCGCGCTCGAATTCGTGAACAACCAGCCGGGCGGCCTGAACGGCCTGATCCAGCAATTCAAGGATAAAGGCGCCGGCGACATCATCAGTTCGTGGGTCGGCAACGGCGAGAACCAGGCGATCTCGCCGGACACGCTGCACAGCGTGCTTGGTTCGGACACCGTCACGAATCTCGCGTCGAAGGCGGGTGTGGCGCCCGAGCAGGTCAGCGGTCTGCTCTCGCAGATCCTGCCGCACGTGGTGAACGCGGCGACGCCCGAAGGCGAAGTGCCGGCCGAAGGCAAGCTCAACGCCACGACGGTTCTCGGCGCGCTTGGCGGTCTCAGCGCGCTCCTCGGCAAGAACGACAAGACGGCTTGATATCAGGACGGTCGCACGCTTGAAAAAAAGGGCAGCGAAATCGCTGCCCTTTTCACTGCCTTGACCGCTGCGTCGTGTACCAGAACGACATGCCCGAACCAGCACCGTAATCACGGCCGACGCCGGCGTACCGCCTTAATGCACGACGCGCTCGAAAACGAGTGTGCCGTTGTCCACGTCGACCGGTATCACATCCTTCGGACCGAACCTGCCAGCCAGAATCAGCTTCGCGACCGGATTTTCGATCTCCTGCTGGATCGCGCGCTTCAACGGTCGAGCGCCAAAGAGCGGATCGTAGCCGACCTTGCCGATGTGTTCCAGCGCGGCGTCCGACACGACGAGCTCCATGTCGAGCTTCGCAAGCCGTTCCTGCAGGCGCTGCAACTGGATCCGCGCAATCGACTGGATGTTCGAGCGATCGAGTGCGTGGAACACGACCACATCGTCGATCCGGTTCAGGAACTCGGGCCGGAAGTGCAGCTTCACCTCTTCCCAGACCGCGTCCTTCACCGCATCCTGCGGCTCGCCGACCATCGACTGGATCACCTGCGACCCAAGGTTCGACGTCATCACGATCACCGTGTTCTTGAAGTCGACGGTGCGCCCCTGGCCATCGGTCATGCGACCGTCGTCCAGCACCTGCAGCAGCACGTTGAACACATCCGGATGCGCCTTCTCGATTTCGTCGAGCAGGATCACGCTGTACGGTTTGCGGCGCACGGCTTCCGTGAGATAGCCGCCCTCTTCGTAACCGACATAACCCGGCGGCGCACCGATCAGTCGCGCGACGCTGTGCTTCTCCATGAATTCGCTCATGTCGATACGGATCAGATGATCTTCCGAATCGAACAGGAACGCAGCGAGCGCCTTGCACAGTTCCGTCTTGCCGACGCCCGTCGGCCCGAGGAACAGGAACGAACCATACGGACGGTTCGGATCGGCGAGGCCCGCGCGCGAACGGCGGATCGCATCGGCCACCGAGCCGATCGCCTCATCCTGGCCGACGACGCGCTCATGCAGCTTCTCTTCGATCTGCAGCAGTTTTTCGCGCTCGCCCTGCATCATCCGCGACACCGGGATGCCGGTCGAACGCGATACGACTTCCGCGATTTCCTCCGCGCCGACCTGCGTGCGCAACAGCCGCGGACGCGTCGGATTGTTCTGCTCCTGCGCCTCGGCCTGCGTGACCTGCTTCAACTGGGCCTCGAGCTGCGGCAACGTGCCGTACTGCAGTTCGGCGACTTTTTCGAGCTTGCCCTGACGTTGCAGACGCACGATTTCCGCGCGCGTTTTCTCGATCTCTTCCTTGAATTGCGCGCTGCCCTGCACCGCCGCTTTTTCCGCCGTCCAGATTTCTTCGAGGTCCGAATATTCGCGGTCGAGCCGCTCGATTTCTTCCTCGATCAGTTGCAGGCGCTTCTGCGACGCTTCGTCCTTTTCCTTCTTGACAGCTTCACGTTCGATCTTCAGCTGGATCAACCGGCGGTCGAGCCGGTCCATCTCTTCCGGCTTCGAATCGATTTCCATCTTGATCTTCGACGCAGCTTCGTCGATCAGGTCGATGGCCTTGTCCGGCAGGAACCGGTCGGTGATGTAGCGATGCGACAGTTCCGCCGCCGCGACGATCGCCGGGTCGGTGATGTCGACGCCGTGGTGCAGCTCGTACTTTTCCTGCAGGCCGCGCAGGATCGCGATGGTCGCCTCGACCGACGGTTCGTCCACCAGCACCTTCTGGAACCGGCGTTCGAGCGCCGCGTCCTTTTCAATGTACTTGCGGTATTCGTCGAGCGTGGTCGCGCCGACGCAATGCAGCTCGCCGCGCGAGAGCGCCGGCTTCAGCATGTTGCCCGCGTCCATCGCGCCTTCGGCCTTGCCGGCGCCCACCATCGTATGGATTTCGTCGATGAAGACGATGGTTTGACCTTCGTCTTTCGCGATGTCGTTGAGCACGGCCTTCAGGCGTTCCTCGAACTCGCCGCGATACTTCGCGCCCGCCAGCAGCGCCGCCATGTCGAGCGACAGCACGCGCTTGCCCTTCAGCGTCTCCGGCACCTCGCCGTTGACGATGCGCTGCGCGAGGCCTTCGACGATCGCCGTCTTGCCCACGCCCGGCTCGCCGATCAGCACCGGATTGTTCTTCGTGCGACGTTGCAGGATCTGGATCGAGCGACGGATTTCGTCGTCACGGCCGATCACTGGATCGAGCTTGCCGGCGCGGGCGCGCTCGGTCAGGTCGACCGTGTATTTCTTCAGCGCCTCGCGCTGGCTTTCGGCGTCCTGGTTGTGTACCTGCGAGCCGCCGCGCACCGCGACGATCGCCGCTTCCAGCGACTTGCGCGACAGGCCGTGCTGGCGCGCGAGCCGGCCCGCCTCGCCCTTGTCGTCGGCGATGGCGAGCAGGAACATCTCGCTCGCGATGAACGTGTCGTTGAGCTTTTGCGCTTCCTTGTCGGCCTGGTTGAGCAGGCCAGTGAGGTCGCGACCGATCTGCACGTTACCGTCGGTGCCCTGCACCTGCGGCAGGCGCGTGATCGCGTCGTTCAGCGCGGTTTGCAACGGCTGCACGTGGACGCCTGCGCGCGAGAGCAGCGAGCGGGCCGAACCGTCCTGCTGCGCGACGAGCGCGGCAAGAACGTGGACCGGTTCTATGTATTGATTGTCGTGACCGACAGCCAGGCTTTGCGCATCCGCCAATGCTTCCTGGAATTTGGTGGTGAGTTTGTCGATTCTCATCAAGAGACCTCCAATTTCGAATATCACCAAAATGAGGCGTTTTATGCGGGTTTCAAGCGCCTGATCGCACTCGACTGGCGTTTTTTTTCAAATTCGCCAACAAACTGCCGACGCCCGTTTCAGCGTCGGCCGGAGGCGATGCACATCCGTGCGACCGGAACAATCTGCCCGATCCTGAGCGGCACGGCAAGTGGTTCGGCCGGTTGGTGCCGGACGAGTTCGCGGATCGCATGCAGACCACGTCGGCGCGAGGGTTGTCGATCCTGCATGTACACAATAAGATGTAGTCTTAATGTAACTATTTCGCCTGTCTGACGATGCTTTTTCGCGTTGTGCGACAGGCCGGGCTGGTGGTCAGATATCGCCGGGTTGTCGCCTGGTTGCAGCTTCAGGCAACATCGCCCGGTTTTGCTTTACAGCGTGCCCGCGTCGTGTGCGCTGACTTTTTCACTGTGCTCACCCAATGAATCCGACTTTTCCGCCCCAGCCGGCCGTCGCGCGCCAGCCCGAACCGACCGAAGAGAACATCCGCACGCTCGTCTATGTGTTCTACGACCGCGTCCAGGCCGACCCGATGCTGGGCCCCATCTTCGAGCAGAAGCTTGCGGGACGCTGGGACGAACATTTACCGAAGATGTGTACATTCTGGTCGAGCATCGTGCTTGGCCAGAAAGGATATCGCGGGAACGTGCAGCAGGCGCACCAGCCACTGCCGGGCATCGAGCCGCAGCATTTCAGCCGCTGGCTGTACCTGTTCCTGGATACCGTGGAATCGCGCTACGAGCCCGCGGCTGCCGTGCGTTTCATGGAGCCCGCGCTGCGTATCGCGCAGAGTCTGCAGCTATCGAAATTTGGCTGGGATTACACGATCCCCGAGGAACAGAAAGCGTTGCTGGAACGACTCGCGCCGCGCCGGCACAGAGACGATGACGCGCCCGATACGCCGCGCCCACGCGGCGAGCCATTTCCGACGAAGATCGTCGGCCGTTCGACGGAGGATTGAGCCGCGCGATCGACTGGCTACTTCGCGTTACCCGACTCCAGACCCCAGCGCGCCAACGCAGCATCGTCCGTGACGCGCGCATCGACCCAGCGCTCGCCTTGCCCGGTCTTTTCCTTCTTCCAGAACGGCGCCTGCGTCTTCAGATAATCCATCACGAACTCGCACGAAGCGAACGCTTCGCCGCGATGTGCGGCGGTGGTCGCGACCAGCACGATCTGGTCGAGCGGATAGAGCTTGCCGACCCGATGCACGATCAGGACCTCGATGCCCGGCCAGCGTTCGCGCGCCGTCGCGACAATCGCTTCCAGCGCCTTTTCCGTCATGCCCGGATAGTGTTCGAGCTCCATCGTCTCGACGATGCTGCCGTCGTTCAGATCGCGAACCGTGCCGACGAAGCACGCCACCGCGCCAACCTTCGGGTTCACGGCGCGCAGCGCGGCGACCTCGGTTGTCAGGTCGAAATCCTCGGTCTGGACGCGAACGGTCATCGGAGACTCCTCACCCGCCCGTGACCGGCGGAAAAAACGCGACTTCGCAGCCTTCGGTGACGCGTGTGCTGGCGTCGGTCATGACGTGGTTACAGGCCATCCGCAACGCGCGGCCTTCGGCAAGCGCCTCGGCCCACGCACCGCCGCGCACGCGCAACCAGGCGCGCACGTCACCTAGCGTCGCGATACCGTCGGGGATCACCACGGATTCGTCCGCGATCCCGACCGCCTCACGCACGCTCGCAAAATATTTCAGCTGGATCTTCATGTTCTGTCCTGGGCGCGGCTGGCGACAGCCGTCAACCCAACAATTCGGAAAAGGGAATGAACCGCACGGTCTCGCCGGTCGTAATGGCGTGATTCGGCGGATTGTCGATCAGCCCGTCGCCCCACACCGTCGATGTCAGCACGGCCGAACTCTGGTTCGGAAACAGTTCGAGGCCGCCCGCCGGATTGATGCGCGCGCGCAGGAATTCATTGCGACGGTCCGCCTTCGACTGCGAAAAATCGGCGCGCAGCGACAACGCGCGCGGCGACACGGTGCGCACGCCGGCAACCCGCAGGATGAACGGTCTGACGAACAACAGAAACGTGACGAAGGCCGAAACAGGATTACCCGGCAGGCCGATGAAATACGTTTCATTCGACGCCGACGCAGCGGCATTGGCCCGGTCGCCGCCCGCGCGCCGCACCGCGCCGAACGCGAGCGGCTTGCCGGGCTTCATCGCGATCTGCCACATCGACAGATGCCCTTCCGCCTCGACTGCGGGCTTCACGTGGTCTTCCTCGCCAACCGACACGCCGCCACAGGTCAGGATCAGATCGTGCGCCTGCGACGCCTCGCGCAGCGTGGCGCGGGTCGCGTCGAGCCGGTCGGGCACGATGCCGTAGTCCGTCACGTCGCAGCCGAGGTTTTCCAGCAGACTGCGCAACGTAAAGCGATTCGAGTTGTAGATCGCGCCCGGCTTGAGCGGCTCGCCAGGCATCGTCAGTTCGTCGCCGGTGAAGAAGACCGCGACTTTCACACGTCGCGCCACCGTCAGCGACGCGCTTCCGACCGACGCGGCCAGCCCCAGCGCCTGCGGCGTCAGGCGCGTGCCGGCGGGCAGGATCACCGAGCCGCTGCGAATATCCGCGCCCTGCTGCGTGATCCACTCGCCGGCTTTCGGCGTGTGCAGGATCGACACTTCACTGCCGTCGGCTTCGGCCTGCTCCTGCATGACGATGGCATCCGCGCCCGGCGGCACCGTGGCGCCCGTGAAGATGCGCGCCGCCGTGCCGGCCGCGAGCGGCTGCGGCGCGTGACCGGCCGGGATGCGCTGCGACACGGGCAGCCGGCGATCGCCCTGCGACAGGTCGGCGACGCGCACCGCGTAGCCATCCATCGAACTGGTGTTCATGGGTGGCACGTCGAGCGACGAGACGACGTCGGCGGCAAGTACGCGGTTCAGCGCGCCAAGCGTGGGCAACGTTTCGGTACCCTCGACCGCGCGGGCCGCGCCGAGCAGCGTGACGAGCGCTTCGGCAGTCGAAAGCATCGGCGCACGAGGCGCGGGATAAGTGGGCGTGGACATCGATTGGGCGAATGCGCGGGACCGAAAAGAACATTGTAGCGGGCGGCGGCCTTCGACGGGCGTGCAAGCCGGCATGTCGGCCATCCGGCCAGGGCCTGGGTCACAGATGGTGGAACCACAGATGGCAGAACGGCCATGACGCCAGCCTCGCGTCGCGAGGCCCGTCATGGCCGTTCATGGGTCTTCTGACTGTAATAACTCGCTGCGGTCTACCCGGAGGCGCGCGGTTGCCTGCTTAATCGACCGTATGCGCCGCGACAAAGTCCTTCACGCGCGTGGCATCCGCCGGCAGCACCTCGAACCGCTGCGGCAGCGCTTCAATGCCCGAGAACGCGGCTGGCCGCTCCGGTTCGCGCTGCAGTGCCTCGCGGATCGTCTCGCCGAACTTGACCGGTTGCGCCGTCTCCAGCACGATCATCGGGATACCCGGTTGCAGATGCTCGCGCGCCACCTTCAGGCCGTCGGCGGTGTGCGTATCGATCATCGTGTCGTAACGCTCGAACACGTCGCGAATCGCATCGACGCGGTCAGCGTGGCTGCTGCGCCCGGACACGAAGCCGAACTCCGCGACGCGCGCGAAATCGCCGCTCGCCGCCAGATCGAAACCACCCTTTTCCTCGACGTCGTGGAACAGCTGCAGCACGCGCTTCGGGTCGCGACCCAGCAGGTCGAACACGAAACGTTCGAAGTTTGACGCCTTCGAGATATCCATGCTCGGACTGCTCGTGTGATACGTCTCGGCAGACTTGCGCACGCGATAGATGCCGGTGCGAAAGAATTCGTCGAGCACGTCGTTTTCGTTCGTCGCGACCACGAGCTTCTCGATCGGCAGACCCATCATCCGCGCGATGTGACCCGCGCAGACATTGCCGAAATTGCCCGACGGCACCGTGAACGACACGCGTTCGTCGTTCGATTTCGTTGCGGCGAAATAGCCCTTGAAGTAATACACGACCTGCGCCACGACGCGCGCCCAGTTGATCGAGTTGACCGTGCCGATCCGGTGCCGCGCCTTGAACGCGTGATCGTTCGAGACGGCTTTCACGATGTCCTGGCAGTCGTCGAACACGCCCTCGACCGCCAGGTTGAAGATGTTCGGATCCTGCAGGCTGTACATCTGTGCCGTCTGGAACGCGCTCATCTTTTTATGCGGCGACAGCATGAAGACGCGAATGCCCTTCTTGCCGCGCATCGCGTACTCGGCCGCGCTGCCGGTATCGCCCGAGGTCGCGCCGAGAATGTTCAGCGTCTCGCCGTGCTTTGCAAGCGCGTATTCGAACAGGTTGCCGATCAGCTGCATCGCCATGTCCTTGAACGCGAGCGTCGGGCCGTTCGACAGTTCCAGCAGCGACAGCGGCGCGCCGTTTTCGACGCCCAGCGTTTTCAGCGGCGTGATCTGCGCGGCGCTTTCGTCGTCGCGCACGTTGCAGTAGGTTTCGGCCGTGTATGTGCGGCGCGTGAGCGCGCGCAGGTCTTCCGCGGGAATATCGTCGCTGAATTTCGACAGGATCTCGAACGCGAGATCCGCATACGGCAGCGTGCGCCAGCGGGTCAGTTCACCGGACGAGACGCGCGGGTATTGCGCGGGCAGATACAGGCCGCCGTCTTTCGCGAGACCGCCGAGCAGGATGTCGGAGAAGGTGTGGCGCTCGCCGGCACCGGCGCCGCGCGTGGAGATGTAGTTCATGTGTCTGCCTAGTTCAGCGCTTCCATGCGCAGCTTCGTGACCTGCGATACGACGGTCTTCAACGCCTCGATCGTCCTGATTGCCGCGTTCACGTTCTTTTCGACCGTTTCGTGCGTGATCAGGATGATGTCGGTTTCGCCCTTGCCCTTCGCGTCCACGTGCTCGGATTCCTTCTGCAGCAGCGCGTCGATCGAGATTCCCCGGTCGGCCAGAATGCGCGTGATATCGGCCAGCACGCCGGTCACGTCGGCAACCCGCAGGCGCAGGTAGTAGCCGCTCGTCACTTCGTCGATCGGCAGGATCGGCGTGCTCGACAGGCTGTCCGGCTGGAACGCCAGATGCGGCACGCGATGCTCCGGGTCGGCCGTGTGCAGGCGCGTCACGTCGACGAGATCGGCGATCACGGCGGAAGCCGTCGGCTCCGCGCCCGCGCCCTTGCCGTAGTACAGCGTCGAGCCCACCGCGTCGCCATGCACGACGACCGCGTTCATTGCGCCTTCGACGTTGGCGAGCAGACGCTTTTCCGGAATCAGCGTGGGATGCACGCGCAGCTCGATGCCCTTTTCCGCGCGGCGCGCGATGCCCAGCAGCTTGATGCGATAGCCGAGTTCTTCGGCATATGTGATGTCGATTGCGGCGAGCTTGCTGATGCCTTCGACGTACGCGCGATCGAACTGCACCGGCACGCCGAACGCGATCGCGCTCATGATCGTGGCCTTGTGCGCGGCGTCGACACCTTCGATGTCGAACGTCGGGTCCGCTTCCGCATAACCGAGTTCCTGCGCGGCCTTGAGCGCCGTCGCGAAATCGAGGCCGCGGTCGCGCATTTCCGACAGGATGTAGTTCGTCGTGCCGTTGATAATGCCGGCGATGTACTGGATGCGGTTCGCCGTCAACCCTTCACGCAGCGCCTTGATGATCGGAATGCCGCCGGCCACGGCCGCCTCGAACGACACCATCACGCCATTCGCGCGCGCCGCCTCGAAAATCTCCGTGCCATGCACCGCGAGCAGCGCCTTGTTGGCGGTGACCACGTGCTTGCGGTTGCGGATCGCGCGCAGCACGAGTTCGCGTGCGATCGACGTGCCGCCGATCATTTCCGCGACGATGTCGATTGACGGATCGTCGACCACCGAGCCGAAGTTGTCCGTGACCTCCACGGCGCCGGCCGCATCGCCGAGCGCGGCAGTCGCCTTCGCCGGGTTGCGCACGGCAATGCGCGTGACTTCGATACCGCGACCCGCGCGACGTTTGATTTCTTCCTGGTTGCGGCGCAGTACGGTGAAGGTGCCGCTGCCTACCGTGCCGAAGCCCAGCAGTCCAACTTTGATCGGTTCCATGCAGCGTGTGTTTTCGAGTAAGAGATTAAGGGAACAGTATTGCGTGCGGCGATGGCGTTGAACACCTGACCTTATGGCATATGCCGTTTGCGGTAGCCGTCGAGAAAACGGGCGATACGGGTGATCGAATCCGCCAGATCGTCGACGTTCGGCAGGAACACGACGCGGAAATGGTCCGGCGCGGTCCAGTTGAAACCGGTGCCCTGCACGAGCAGCACGCGCTCCGCGAGCAGCAGGTCGAGAATGAACTGCTGGTCGTTCTGGACCGGATACATCTTCGGGTCGAGACGCGGGAACATGTACAACGCGGCCTGCGGCTTCACACAGGTTACGCCAGGAATCGCCGTCAGCATGTCGTACGCGAGTTCGCGCTGCTTGTAGAGGCGCCCGGTCGGCACAATCAGGTCGTTGATGCTCTGATAGCCGCCCAGCGCCGTCTGGATCGCGTATTGACCCGGCACGTTCGGACACAGCCGCATCGAGGCGAGAATGCCGAGCCCCTCGACATAATCTTTCGAGCGGCGACGGTTTTCGCCCGTCAGGCCCGAAATGAACATCCAGCCGGCACGGTAACCGCACGAACGGTAGCTCTTCGACAGGCTGTTGAACGTGACCGTCAGCACGTCTTCCGACAATGAGCCGATCGCGGTGTGCGTCTTGCCGTCGTAGATGATCTTGTCGTAGACCTCGTCGGCGAAAATCACGAGACCGTGTTCGCGCGCGATCTGGATCAGTTCCAGCAGCAGCGCGTCGGAATACAGCGCGCCGGTCGGGTTGTTCGGGTTGATCACGACGAGCGCACGCGTGTTCGGCGTGATTTTCGCGCGGATGTCGTCCGGGTCGGGCATCCAGGCGTTCGATTCGTCGCAGATGTAGTGTACCGGCGTGCCGCCCGCGAGGCTCACGCCCGCCGTCCACAGCGGGTAATCCGGCGCGGGCAGCAGCACTTCGTCGCCGTCGTTCAGCAAGCCCTGAAGCGCCATCACGATCAGCTCGGACGCGCCGTTGCCGATGAAGATGTCGTCGAGCTCGACGCCCTGCACGTTCTTCTGCTGCGCGTAGTGCATGATCGCCTTGCGCGCGGAGAAAACGCCCTTCGAGTCGGAATAGCCCGACGAAGCGGGCAGGTTCCGGATCATGTCCTGGATGATTTCGTCCGGCGCGTCGAAGCCGAACGGCGCGAGGTTGCCGATATTCAGCTTGATGATGCGATGGCCTTCGTCCTCGAGGCGCTTCGCGTGTTCGAGAACGGGCCCGCGGATGTCGTAGCAGACATTCAACAGCTTGTTGGATTTCAGAATCGGTTTCACGGCGGGCACAAGGTCCTGTAAATCAGTCGGCGGGTCTGCCTGGCCGGTCAGCCAGTGGAATCAGCCATTTAGTCTGCCATATGAGTCCAGCCTCCCGGGCCCGGTCACACAGGTCGGCCAGGTGAGCCGGTCACATCGGTCGGCCAGACAGGCCGGTCTGGATGTTGCAGCCGGGATCAGTCGGGACAAGCCGGATTGCGAAAACCTGAAGACGGGAAGCCGGACCCGGGTGGGCCGGTCATGCGCGGGGGTACGAACCGGTCTGATCGCGTCCGGCCGCCGTCTGGCGGAGCGCTCCGGCGCTGCTTGTGGCGACGCGCGAAGCAAGGGGGCGCCGCCGGGCGGCTAAAAAGTTATAATTTAGCGGATTTTGGCCGGGTTCCGCAATGCACCAACCGCGTTGGCGGGCCTTTTCGGCTATTTCGTGTCAAATTGCGCGAAACCTTTACAATGCGCGCCGGTCCGACCGGCACACGCGGCCCGCCCCCGGCGGTCACCGCGGGCGCACCGGCATCACGTAAGAACATCGCACGGCATCTGACACACGCTCCACGACGACCCCGGATCACGAATTTGAAACTACATCAGGATTCCAGCGGCGCCCTCAACACGGTTACCGGTTACGGGCCCGACTACGTCGAAATCAACCTCGTGCGCCATCAGGGCAGCATTATCGTGCTGCCAGAGGCGCCCGTCATTGCCTGGCCGGTCTCCTCGTTCGAAGCGCTGAGCGCGGAGCATTTCGAGCTTCTGATCGCGCCTGCGCCGGAAGTCGTCATTTTCGGCAGCGGCGAGCGCCTGCGTTTTCCGCATCCACGCCTGACGGCCGCCCTCGCGAAACACCGCATCGGCGTCGAAACGATGGATTTCAAGGCCGCCTGCCGAACCTACAACATCCTGATGGCCGAGGGCCGCAAGGTCGCGGCCGCATTGCTGATCGAAGGCTAGCTGGCGCGGCGCACCGATGGCCGTGTCACGCCGGTGACGTACACTGCGCGGCATTCGTCGCACAGGCAGGCGCGGCGGGCGGCGGGAGCGTGCCCACCAGGTCGCGCATGCCGGGCGAACGGGCGCGCGTCCGGCGCCACGGGTTCCAACTTCACCATGCCGCGTACGCGGCAAAGACAAACAGGCTGATTCCACATGAACGATACGCCGTCACGGCTACCGCTCAACCGCACCGCGATCCTGCTGCTGATCCTCGTGCTTGCGCTAATCTGGTTCGTGCCGCTCGGCTGGCGCCACCTTCTGCCAAGCGACGAAGGCCGCTATGCGGAAATGGCACGCGAAATGTTCGTGACCGGCGACTGGATCACGCCGCGCTACAACGGCTACAAATACTTCGAGAAGCCGCCGCTGCAAACCTGGTTCAACGCGCTCACGTTCGCGTGGTTCGGCATCGGTGAATGGCAGGCGCGTCTCTATACGGCGCTGACGGGCTTTGCGGGCGTGCTGCTCATCGGTTTTACCGGCGCGCGCGTTTTCAACGCCGCGACGGGCGTCTTCGCCGCGATCGTGCTCGCGAGCTCGCCGTACTGGAACCTGATGGGCCACTTCAACACGCTCGACATGGGCCTGTCGTTCTGGATGGAAGTCACGCTATGCTCGCTCCTCCTCGCGCAGCGCCCCAACGTGCCCGCGAACCACGTACGGCTCTGGATGTGGCTGTGCTGGGGGACGATGGCGCTCGCCGTGCTGTCGAAGGGCCTCATCGGCGTGATCCTGCCGGGCACGACGCTCGTGCTCTATACGCTCATCGCGCGCGACTGGGCGATCTGGAAGCGTCTGTATCTGGTGAGCGGCCTGATCGTGTTCTTCACGATCGCGACGCCGTGGTTCGTGCTCGTGCAGCAGCGCAATCCGGAGTTCCTGAATTTCTTCTTCATCGTGCAGCAGTTCCAGCGCTATCTGACGCCCGAACAGAATCGCCCCGGCCCGTTCTACTATTTCGTGGCCGTGCTGCTGGTCGGCTTCCTGCCCTGGCTGTCGGTCAGCGTGCAAAGCATCCGGCACGCGCTGCGCGTGCCGCGCCAGCCAAACGGCTTTTCACCGCCGATGCTGCTGATCGTCTGGTCGGCGTTCATTTTCCTGTTCTTCAGCGCCTCGCATTCGAAGCTGATCTCTTACACGCTGCCCGTCGCGCCCGCGCTCGCGCTGCTGCTCGGCATGTATCTGCCGCTTCTCAAACGCGATGAATTCCGCCGGCATCTGGCCGGCTATGCGGTGTTTTTCGTCGTCGCGGCGTTTGGCGCGATCTTCCTGAGCCGCGCCGGCAACGCCCGCAACCCGAACGAGCTGTACCGCGCGTTTCAGGTCTGGGTGTACGCCGCGCTCGCCGTGGCCTTCGTGCTGACGATCGTCGCGCTCTGGATCAACCGCCGCAGCCGCGGCGGCATTGTCGGCGCGACGGTCGCGTTCGCCGCCGGCTGGGTGTTGCTCGGCACGATCGCCGGCACCGGGCACGACGTGTTCGGCCGCCTGAGCTCGGGCGCCCCGCTCGCGCCGGCCGTGCGCGCCGCCATCGCGAAGCTGCCGCCCGACGCCCCGTTCTATTCGGTCGGCGTGCTCGACCATACGATGCCGTTCTACGTCGGTCACACGATGATCATGGTCGAAAATCCGGACGAACTGCGTTTCGGCGTCACCGTCGAACCGCAGAAATGGGTGCCGACCATCGCCGAATGGATCCAGCGCTGGGACGCGGAGCCGTATGGGCTGGCCCTGATGACAACCCAGCGTTTCAGCGATCTGTCGGCCCAGCATGTGCCGATGCAGGTCGTCGCACGCGATTCGCGCCGCGTGATCGTGGAAAAGCCGGGCGTGGAAAAACCGGCCGTGGAAAAGCCGGATGCCGAAAAATCGGGCACCGAAAAACCAGACGTGGAAAAACCGCAACAGTGACCCCATATATCAACTACGGGACCGCTTCTCGCCGATGAACCCTGTTTCCCTTTTCTGTATTCTCGCGGGCGTTTCGCTGAACGCGGGCGCCCAGTTGCTGCTGAAGGCGGGCACGAATGCCGTTGGACACTTTGAATTCACCCGTGCGAACATCATTCCTGTCGCGTGGCGGCTCGCGACGCAGCCGCCCATCATCGGCGGCCTCGCCTGTTATGTGATCAGCGTCGCGGTGTGGGTCGTGGGGCTGTCGCGGGTGGACGTATCGATTGCCTATCCGATGCTCTCGCTCGGGTATGTCGTCAACGCCTTCGCCGCCTGGTATCTGTTCGGTGAAATCATGTCGGTCCAGAAGCTGGTCGGCATCGGCATCATTCTCGTTGGCGTTGTCGTGCTGGCGCGAAGCTAGCCGGAATTGCGCGGCGCGCGTGGCGCAACTGGCCGGACCCCGCATCACCCGCCGAAGCGCGAATTTGCACACTTTTTATAGAGCACTGCATTCATGACCGAGTCAACCGTTCCGTTTTTACCGTTCGTCCGTCCGGAAATCGATGAAGAAACGATTCAGGGCGTGGCCGACGTGCTGCGTTCCGGCTGGATCACGACCGGCCCGCAGAACCAGCAGTTCGAAGCGGCGCTGTCGGCATTCTGCGGCGGCCGTCCGGTGCGCACGTTCAATTCCGGCACGGCGACGCTCGAAATCGGCCTGCGTATCGCGGGCGTGAAGGAAGGCGACGAAGTCATCACGACGCCCGCGTCGTGGGTCTCGACGAGCAACGTGATCATCGAAACGGGCGCGACGCCGGTGTTCGTCGACATCGACCCGACAACGCGCAACATCGACCTCGGCCTGCTCGAAAAGGCGATCACGCCGCGCACGAAGGCGATCATTCCGGTGTACCTGTCCGGCTTGCCCGTCGACATGGACCGCCTGTACGACATCGCCCGCGCGCACAAGCTGCGCGTGATCGAAGACGCGGCGCAGGCGTTCGGCTCGACCTGGAAAGGCGAGCGCATCGGCAGGATCGGCGATATCGTGTCGTTCAGCTTCCACGCGAACAAGAACCTGACGTCGATCGAAGGCGGCGCGCTCGTGCTCAACAACGAAGACGAAGCGATCCTCGCGCAGAAATACCGCCTGCAAGGCATCACGCGGACCGGCTTCGACGGCATGGACTGCGACGTGCTGGGTGGCAAATACAACCTGACCGACGTCGCGGCGCGCGTCGGTCTCGGCCAGCTGCCGCATCTCGAACGCTTCATCGCGCAGCGCAAAAAGCTCGCGCGCGCGTATTTCGCGGGCCTCGAAGGCGGCGCCGCGGTCAGGCTCGGCGTGGGCCTGCCGCTCGCGGACTTCGAAAACAGCAACTGGCACATGTTCCAGATCACGCTGCCGCTGGAAAAGCTGTCGCTCGACCGCGCCGGTTTCATGGCGCAACTGAAGGAGCGCGGGATCGGCTCGGGCGTGCATTACCCGGCGATTCACCTGTTTTCGCTGTATCGCGCGCGCGGCTTCAGGGAAGGCATGTTCCCGCACGCGGAGCGCTTCGGCGCGACCACGGTCACGCTGCCGCTCTTCACGCTGATGAACGAAGGCGACGTGGCGCGTGTGTGCCGCGCGCTCAATGAAATTTGCGAACAATACGGAAAATAAGCGGAAATGAGTCAAACGGAACATCACTCCGTCGTGCCGGAAGTTTCAATCGTCATTCCGGTGTACAACGAGGAACAGGGTCTCCCGGCTCTCTTCGATCGCCTGTATCCAGCGCTCGACGCGCTGGGCACGACCTATGAAGTGGTCTTCATCAACGACGGCAGCCGCGACAGGTCCGCCGCCATCCTCGCCGGACAGTTTCGCGTGCGGCCGGACGTGACGCGCGTGATCCTGCTGAACGGCAACTTCGGCCAGCACATGGCGATTCTCGCGGGCTTCGAGCAGTCGCGCGGCGAGATCATGCTCACGCTCGACGCGGACCTGCAGAATCCGCCCGAGGAAATCGCCAAGCTCGTCGCGAAGATGCGCGAAGGTTACGACTACGTCGGCTCGATCCGCACGCAGCGCCAGGACAGCCTCTTCCGGCGCAAGGCGTCGCGCGCGATGAACCGTCTGCGCGAGCGCATCACGCGCATCAAGATGACCGATCAGGGCTGCATGCTGCGCGCGTACAGCCGCCAGGTGATCGACACGATCAACCGGTGCGGCGAAATCAACACGTTCATCCCGGCGCTCGCATACACGTTCGCGCAGAACCCGGTTGAAATCGAGGTCGCGCACGAAGAGCGTTTCGCGGGCGAATCGAAGTATTCGCTGTACAGCCTGATCCGGCTGAACTTCGATCTCGTGACCGGGTTTTCAGTGGTGCCGCTGCAATGGCTGTCGTTCATCGGCGTGATTCTTTCGTTCGGATCCGCCGGGCTCTTCGTGCTGCTGCTGATTCGCCGCTTCATCATCGGGGCGGAAGTGCAAGGTGTGTTCACGCTGTTCGCCATCACGTTCTTCCTGCTTGGCGTGATCATTTTCGCGCTCGGGCTGCTCGGCGAATATATTGGGCGCATCTATCAGCAGGTGCGCGCGCGGCCGCGCTATCTGGTGCAGACCATCCTCGAACAGCGCGACGGCGCGGCCGTCACGCAGACGCCGCGTCAAACCGTCGTGCAGGGTGTGCAGAACCTGCAGAACGCGCCGGTGATCGACCAGGACTCGCAACCATGAAACCACGCGCGGTCGTATTCGCGTATCACAACGTCGGCGTGCGCTGCCTGCAGGTGCTGCTCGCGCGCGGCGTCGACGTCGCGCTCGTCGTCACGCACGAAGACAGCCCGACCGAGAACATCTGGTTCGGCAGCGTCGCCTCCGTCGCGGCCGAACACGGCATTCCGGTCGTGACGCCGGCCGACCCGCACAGCGCCGAACTGCGCGCGGCGGTGAGCGCCGCGCGGCCGGATTTCATCTTCTCGTTCTACTACCGGCATATGCTGCCGGTCGACCTGCTGGCGCTGGCCGCGTGCGGCGCGTACAACATGCACGGCTCGCTGCTGCCGAAATACCGCGGCCGCGTGCCGACCAACTGGGCCGTGCTGAACGGCGAAACGGAAACCGGCGCGACGCTGCACGAGATGGCCGCGAAGCCCGACGCCGGCGCGATCCTCGCGCAGACGCCCGTGCCGATCCTGCCCGACGACACCGCCGCGCAGGTTTTCGACAAGACCACCGTCGCGGCCGAACAGACGCTCTGGCGCGTGCTGCCCGCGCTGCTGGCCGGCGAGGCGCCGCATCTGCCGAACGACCTGGCGCAGGGCAGCTACTTTGGCGGCCGCAAGCCCGAGGACGGCCGTATCGACTGGAGCAAGCCCGCGCAGCAGGTGTACAACCTGATCCGCGCGGTCGCGCCGCCCTACCCGGGCGCCTTCACCGAGATCGGCGGCGAACGGTACGTCGTCGCGCGCGCGCGGCTCACGCGGCCGGGCGCGATCCAGTCGGATTTGCCGCCGGGTCTGCACGTAAGCGATAATGCCGTTTTTGCGATATGCGGCGACGGCCGCGCGATCGCGATCCACGAATTGCGGCACCAGCGCGACGGACAGGAAACTGTCGTCACCCCCGCCGGGTTCGCCCAGCTCATTCATTCTTCCCGCCATCCTTCATGAAAAAAGTCCTGATTCTGGGTGTGAACGGCTTCATCGGCCATCACCTGTCCAAACGCATTCTCGAAACGACCGACTGGGAAGTGTTCGGGATGGACATGCAGACCGAGCGCCTCGGCGACCTCGTCAACCACGAGCGGATGCACTTCTTCGAAGGCGACATCACGATCAACAAGGAGTGGGTCGAGTATCACGTGAAGAAGTGCGACGTGATCCTGCCGCTCGTCGCGATCGCCACGCCGGCTACCTATGTGAAGCAGCCGCTGCGCGTGTTCGAACTCGACTTCGAGGCGAACCTGCCGATCGTGCGTTCGGCCGTCAAGTACGGCAAGCATCTGGTATTTCCGTCGACGTCGGAAGTCTATGGCATGTGCTCCGATGAACAGTTCGACCCGGATGAATCGGCCCTCACCTACGGCCCGATCAACAAGCCGCGCTGGATCTACGCGTGCTCGAAGCAGCTGATGGACCGCGTGATCTGGGGTTACGGCATGGAAGGCCTGAACTTCACGCTGTTCCGTCCGTTCAACTGGATCGGCCCGGGCCTCGACTCGATCTACACGCCGAAGGAAGGCAGCTCGCGCGTGGTCACGCAGTTCCTCGGCCACATCGTGCGCGGCGAGAACATCAGCCTCGTCGACGGCGGCGCGCAAAAGCGCGCGTTCACCGATATCGACGACGGCATCGGCGCGCTGATGAAAATCATCGAGAACAAGGGCGGCGTCGCGTCGGGCAAGATCTACAACATCGGCAATCCGGTGAACAACTTCTCGGTGCGCGAACTGGCGCACAAGATGCTTGCGCTCGCCGCCGAATTCCCCGAATACGCGGAGACGGCGAAGAAAGTGCAACTGATCGAGACGTCGTCGGGTGCCTACTACGGCGCCGGCTATCAGGACGTGCAGAACCGCGTGCCCAAGATCGACAACACGATGCAGGAGCTCGGCTGGAAGCCGGTTTCCACGTTCGACGAAGCACTGCGCAAGATTTTCGAAGCGTATCGCGGGCATGTGGGCGAAGCGCGCGCGCTGGTCGAACAGCAGTAAAACAGAGGGCCGACCTTGCCTCGTATCGTTCTGAAGATCGACGTCGACACGTTGCGCGGCACGCGTGAAGGCGTGCCGAATCTCGCGCGCATTTTCGACCGCTTCAAGGCGCGCGCGACGTTCCTTTTCAGCCTGGGCCCCGACCACACCGGCTGGGCGATGCGCCGGGTGCTGCGGCCGGGGTTCCTGAAGAAGGTGTCGCGCACCTCGGTGGTCGAGCATTACGGCGTGAAGCAACTGATGTACGGCGTGCTGCTGCCCGGTCCCGACGTCGGCGCGCGTGCCGCGTCCGACATGCGCGCGATCCACGAGGCCGGTTTCGAGTGCGGCATCCATACATGGGATCACGTGTACTGGCAGGACAACGTGCGTACACGTTCGCGCGAATGGACCATCGGCGAGATGCAGAAAAGCCACGCGCGCTTCATCGAGGTATTCGGTTCGCCGCCCGTCACGCACGGCGCGGCCGGCTGGCAGATGAACGGCGATGCGTTCGAGCAGATCGACGCGTGGGGCATGCAGTATGCGTCCGACGGCCGTGGCCATTCGCCGTACTTCCCGGTCGTGAACGGGCGGCAGTTGTCGCACGTGCAGATGCCCACCACCCTGCCGACACTCGACGAAGTGCTGGGTGTCGACGGCGTGGATACCGGCAACGTGGCGGCCTGGTATCTGAAACTCACCGGGAATAATCCGCGCGATCACGTGTTCACCCTGCATGCGGAACTCGAGGGGCAGAAACTCGCGGCCGTGTTCGAACAGCTGCTCGACGGCTGGCGCGCGCAGGGTTACACGTTCGCGACCATGGGCGACTACCACGCCACGCTGGACCGCGACACGCTGCCATCGTACCCTGTCACGTGGGGTGAAATTCTTGGCCGCTCCGGTGAACTGATCGTCCAGCCTGACTGATCCGCGCCGCGCTCCGCGGGCCAGTCCGTGTACCGCGCCGGTTTGCTGGTTTGCCGATTCGCCTGATTTCCCCGCTCGAAGCTCAAGATCCGGCGTCGCCGTTTCATCGCGGTGCGCCGGCCAATAACAAACGGAGAACCTCGTGCCTATCGCAGTCGACCAACCCGTCCCCGACTTCACCGCTGCCGCGACCGGCGGCGAGTTCACGCTGTCCAGTCTGCGGGGCAAGAAGGTGGTGCTGTATTTTTATCCGAAGGACAACACGCCGGGCTGCACGACCGAAGGCCTGCAGTTCCGCGACCTGTATCCGAAGTTCAAAAAGGCCGGCGCGGAGATCGTCGGCGTGTCGCGCGACAGCGTCCGTTCGCACGACAATTTCAAGTCGAAGCTCGAACTGCCGTTTACGCTGGTATCGGATCCCGAAGAAACGCTGTGTCTGCTCTTCGGTGTCATGAAACTGAAGAAAATGTATGGCAAGGAAGTACGTGGCATCGAGCGCTCGACGTTCCTGATCGACGGCGACGGCGTGCTGCGTCACGAATGGCGCGGCGTCAAGGTGCCGGGACACGTCGACGAGATCCTGGAAACTGTACAAGGCCTTTGAGGCGCGTTATATTGGGCTGCAATGAGTGACTGTCCATCCCATTCTTTCCGCCGCTGTGCCGCCTTCAATGGCAACTTTGACGCCGGGTTCGATACCGCCGCCGAAGAAGTGAGGCGCCACGCGACGACCGAAGTCGAGCCGCTTGCTCCGTTTGTCGGGGCGGCGGCTTTTTTATTTGCGCGAAGCCGCTCTTTCGTTCAGCAACGCGTTTTCCTCGAGGAGCTCATCGAAACTCAGGCGAACCGGCATTTCTAGACCAAAGCGCGTCTCCGGACGCAAACTGCGTGCGCAAATCGGGCACGACAGGATGCGACAGGCGACGCACGATATGTGACCCGCTTTTTTCGAGGGAAACCATGCCTTTGCCTACCGCACCCAGCAAGCTCGGCAATCTCCTGCCGCCTGATGAATACAAGGTGAAAGCCAGCCCGGCGGCGAAATCCGCCCGCAAACAGGCGCACGAAGGCGAGCCTGCACAGACAGCCGCACCAGTAGCAGACATCGGCCGCGCCAATGTCGCGCCGCCGATGTCGCATGCGGCCAACGCCGCCACGACGCTGCGCCCCGTTCCGGCTTCACCCGCCGCCGAAGCGCCCGCGCGCGGACGCCGGCAGAAACAGACCGCCGCGTTGCTGCAACCGGTGCCGGCCCGTGCCGAGCCGGAGCAGCCCGCTGCACAACCCGTCGTTGCCCGCGCGGGCAAGCAGGCGGACGCGGCCACGCCCGCCGCGGCCGCTCCGGGCACCCGTGGCACGGCGAAAAACCGTGGCCGCAAAACGAACGAGATCGAAATCCGCAAGCTCTTCGTGCTGGACACGAACGTGCTGATGCACGATCCGAGCTGCCTGTTCCGGTTCGAGGAACACGACGTCTATCTGCCGATGATGACGCTGGAAGAACTCGACAACCACAAGAAAGGGATGTCGGAAGTCGCGCGTAACGCGCGCCAGGTCAGCCGGACGCTCGACGCGCTCGTCGCCAACGCGGGCGAGATGTCGGAAGGCATTTCGCTGTCGCGCCTCGGCAGCCGCGAGGCCGCCGGACGCCTGTATTTCCAGACGAAGCTCACGCACATCGAGCCGGTTGAAGGCCTTCCGCAAGGCAAGGCGGACAACCAGATTCTGGGTGTCGTGCGCGCGTTGCAGCGCGATCGCGAGGACCGCCAGGTCGTGCTGGTGTCGAAAGACATCAACATGCGGATCAAGGCACACGCACTCGGCCTGCCCGCTGAAGACTATTTCAACGACCAGGTTCTCGAAGACAGCGACCTGCTCTATTCGGGCATTCGCGCGCTGCCGCAGGACTTCTGGACGAAGCACGCGAAGGGCATGGAAAGCTGGCAGGACACGAAGACCGGTACGACGTACTACCGCGTGACCGGTCCGCTGTGCGCGTCGATGCTCGTCAACGAATTCGTCTACCTCGAGCCGCAGAACGGCGAGCCGGCGTTCCACGCGCTCGTTCGCGAACTGAACGGCAAGACCGCGCTGCTGCAGACCCTGCGCGACTACGGCCATCACAAGAACAACGTGTGGGGCATCACGGCGCGCAACCGTGAGCAGAATTTCGCGCTCAATCTGCTGATGAATCCGGAAATCGATTTCGTCACGCTGCTGGGTCAGGCGGGTACCGGCAAGACGCTCGTCGCGCTGGCCGCGGGCCTCGCGCAGGTGCTCGACGACAAGCGCTACAACGAGATCATCGTGACGCGCGCGACGGTGCCGGTCGGCGAAGACATCGGCTTCCTGCCCGGCACGGAAGAGGAAAAGATGCAGCCGTGGATGGGCGCATTCGACGACAACCTCGAAGTGCTCCAGAAAACCGACGACGCCGCCGGTGAATGGGGACGCGCCGCCACCCAGGAACTGATCCGCTCGCGCCTGAAGGTGAAGAGCATGAACTTCATGCGCGGCCGGACGTTCGTCGACAAATATCTGATCATCGACGAAGCGCAGAACCTGACGCCGAAGCAGATGAAGACGCTTGTCACGCGGGCGGGTCCGGGTACGAAGATCATCTGTCTCGGCAATATCGCGCAGATCGACACGCCGTACCTGACGGAAGGCAGTTCGGGCCTGACTTACGTGGTCGACCGCTTCAAGGGCTGGGCGCACAGCGGACACGTGACGCTGGCTCGCGGCGAACGCTCGCGACTGGCCGATTACGCTTCCGAAATCCTGTAGTTTTTATCAGTCTGACGGGTCGGAAAGCCGCGCCGGGTCACTCCGGCGCGGCTTTTTTCATGACTTTGCCGGTTCGATCCCCGTTTCGCGACAACAACAGTTAGCGCACGAACTTCAAGTAAATCATGAGGTTTTATTGCCTGGCCCACGCCGGACGGGCTACCATCGGCACATCTTCGCCTTAAGCGGGCGCTTACGCCCGTCCGCGTCGCCATGCGCCGAACCGGGTTTTCGCTGCTGATCGTGCTTCTGCTCGCCGCCTGCTCGGGCGCGCCGCAGAAGACGACGCGTGGGCCCGCCAGTTCGGCCACGTCGAGTGCGGGCGCATACCGGACCATTCCGCCTGGCTTCCCCAATTTCGTCGATCACACCGTCGGGCGCGAGGAAATCTCGATTCAGGCGATGAGCCTTGTCGGCGTGCCCTATCGCTGGGGCGGCAACACGCCGGACAGCGGCTTCGACTGCAGCGGGCTGGTGCGCTACGTGGTGTCGCGGGCGGCATCGGTCAATCTGCCCCGCACGACGGCGGACATGAGCAGCCGCGGCGAGTCGGTCGAACCCGATAAAATCGCCACTGGCGACCTGATTTTCTTCAACACGACCGGACGGCCGCACTCGCACGTCGGCATTTACGTCGGCAAGCTTCGCTTCGTGAACGCGCCATCGACCGGCGGCACCGTGCGGATCGACTATCTGACGAACCCCTACTGGGCGAAGCGGTTCGACGGCATCCGCCGCGTTGCGCCACCCGCCGGCAAACCCGCGCCGTTCGATACGCCGACTTATCAGGCGTCCGCCACGCCGGAGTCCAGCGGCTCGGCCCCATCGCAAACGGCTTCGCGCTCGCCGCCCCCGCAATCCGCGTACGGGGCTGGGGTTTCATCAGTTGCAGGTGGCACTTCCACCGCGCCTTTGACGCGAACCGTCGTCAGCACGCCGCGTTCAACGCAGCCGGCCGCGCCCGCTGCAACCTTCGCGACGGCAACGCAGCCGGCCGCGCTCGCAGCTGTTCCTGCCGCCCCTCGCCCAGCATCCGCCGATCCGTTCGAGCCGCCTCCGCCCGGCATGACGGCCGCCCAGATGCAGGCACGCGCGGCGGGTGCAACTTCGCCGGCCGCCATCTCTGGTGCTGCACAAGCTCAAGCAGCAGATGCACCGCTCCAGACCGACGTTTCCACATCTTCGCGCCCATCGCTGCCTTCGAGCACCGCCACCCCGGCACCAGACGCGATCGACGCCGCTGCCGACGCCTTCGAACCGCCGCCGCCCGCGGCTGTCGCTGCGCGCCAGGCACAGCAGGCGCGACAAGAAGCCGGGCAAATACAACAACCGTCGCAACCCGACGCCGATGATGGCGTACGGATCATGCGCGCCTCCACCGCCTCTCGCCCCCTTCCCGCGCCCACGCAATCCGGCGACGATCCGATTGCCCGTTTTGCCAACGGCAGTTTCTGACTTTCCCCCGACCCAGTCCATATGCCGTTCGGCCGACTCGCCGCAGGTCTGGGGCTCTGCTATCGTTGCCCATATTCTCCTGATAGCGGGTGACATGCGATGGATCTCGGTCTGAAAAACAAGGTGGTACTGATCACAGGCGGCAGCAAGGGAATCGGGCTTGCGTGCGCACGCGCGTTCGCAACGGAAGGCGCGAAGGTTGCAATCGTGTCGCGCGATCCCGCCAATCTCGCCCGTGCCCGCGAGCAACTGGCGAAAGAAGGTCTGCATGTGCATTTAACGCGCGCGGATCTGCACGAGCCCCGCAGCGCGGCGGACGTCGTGGAGGAAGCCAGTCAGGCGATGGGGCCGATCGATATCCTGATCAACAGCGCCGGGGCGGCGAAACGCTACGACCCGGAAACACTCGATGCCGCTGCGTTCAAGGCAACGATGGAGGCGAAGTATTTTCCATACATCTACCCGCAGCAGGAAGTGCTGCGCAGGATGGTCGAGCGCATCAAGGCGGGCGGAGGATCGGAGCCCGGCACCATCGTGAACGTCATCGGCATGGGCGGGAAGATCGCCAGCGACATTCATATCGCAGGCGGCGCCGCCAACGCGGCGCTGATGCTGGCCACGGTGGGGCTGGCGCACTACTACGCACGCTACGGCATCCGGATCAACGCGATCAATCCGGGCGCCACGCTCACGGAACGTGTTGAAGAAGCATTGAAGCTGGAAGCCGGCCAGCAAGGCATCGGCACGGACGAGGCGCTCACGCGCGGACAGGCGAAGGTGCCGCTTGGGCGTTACGCGAAGCCGGAAGAAATCGCCGACGTCGCGTTGTTCCTCGCGAGCCGGCGTGCAAGCTACGTCACCGGGGCGATCATCCCGATGGATGGGGGCAGCTCGCCGCTCATCTGATGCGAGCCGGCGCGCGAGGCTTCAAGGATTTACAACAGATGGTGTCCGACCCACCATCCGGCCGCGGCGAGCACCGCGGAAGCCGGAATCGTGAGAACCCAGGCCCAGACGATATTGCCCGCAACGCCCCAGCGCACGGCGCTCAGCTTTCGCGTCGCGCCCACGCCGACAATCGCGCCGGTAATCGTGTGCGTGGTCGATACCGGAATGCCGAGCGAGGAAGCGATGAAGAGCGTGATCGCGCCACCCGATTCGGCGCAAAAACCGCCCACTGGCTTGAGCTTCGTGATCTTCTGCCCCATCGTGCGAACGATTCGCCAGCCGCCGAACAGCGTGCCGAGGCCCATCGACAGATAACAGCCGCCGATCACCCAGATCGGCGGGGCGTCGGCGGTTGCCGAAGCGTAGCCAGTCGCGATCAGCAGCATCCAGATGATGCCGATGGTTTTCTGCGCGTCGTTGCCGCCATGGCCGAGGCTGTACAAACCCGCGGATACCATCTGGAGACGCCGGAAGCGCCGGTCGACCTTGCTGGGTGGCGTACGGAAGTAGAGCCACGACACCGCCAGCATGAAGAACGATCCGAGCACGAAGCCGAGCAGCGGCGAGATGAAAATGAACGCGACCGTTTTCAGCAGGCCGTCGAGGTTGAGCGAGCCCCAACCCGACTTCGCGAGCGCGGCGCCGACAAGGCCACCGATCAGCGCATGCGACGAGCTCGACGGAATGCCGTAGTACCACGTGACGATATTCCAGCCAATCGCACCGACCAGCGCGCCGAATATGACGTAATGGTCGACGATTTGCGGATCGATCGTGCCCTTGCCGACCGTCTGCGCGACCTTGAGGTGAAAGATGAAATACGCGATGACGTTGAAGGCCGCCGCGAAGGCCACCGCCTGTTGCGGTTTCAGGACACCGGTCGACACGACGGTCGCAATCGAATTCGCGGCGTCGTGGAAGCCGTTCATGAAGTCGAATACGAGCGCAACGGCAACGAGGGCAACGACGACCCAGATAGCGAGTTGAATCGATTGCATCTCAGGCGTTTTCCAGCACGATGCCTTCGATGATGTTGGCCACATCCTCGCATTTGTCGGTGATCGTCTCGAGCAGTTCGTAAATTGCCTTGAGCTTGATCAGGGTCTTTACATTGTCTTCTTCGCGGAAGAGTTTCGATATCGCGGCACGCAGCACGCGGTCCGCTTCCGATTCGAGGCGGTCGATGTCTTCGCACGCTTTCAGGATCTGGCTCGCCTGCTTCATGTCCGACAACAGGCCGACCGCGAACTGCACACGCTCGCTCGTCGCCGTGCAGATATGCGCCAGCTGGCTCGCTTCGGAGGTAACGGCCTGTACGTCGTACAGCGAAATGGCGGTCGCGACGTCCTCCATCAGGTCGAGGATGTCGTCCATCGTCGTGATCAGCTTGTGGATCTCGTCGCGGTCGAGCGGCGTAATGAAGGTCTTGTGCAGCAGGTCGATTGTTTCGTGCGTCAGTTTGTCGGCGGCTTTTTCGGCGGCCTGCACGTTTTGCTTGTGGATCTCGGCATCCGACAGGTTATCGATCAGGAGCTCGAGTTCGCGGCTCGCCGACATGATGCAGGCGGCATGCGCGTTGAAATATTCAAAGAACTTGCCCTCGGTGGGCATGAATCGACCGAACATTGGGATCCCGGAAATTGGCCACGAATATGACTGACATAAAACCGCAATATTGTACCGTCGTGGCCCGGATGCCGCACTTGTGAGGGCGTCCTTACAACAGATCAGGCCGCGCTGGCTTTACTCGCCGTAGAAATTCTGCGCGCCCGCAAAATTGTCGAACTTCGTAAATTGACCATGGAACGTGAGCCGAACAGGCCCGATCGGACCATTCCGCTGTTTACCGATGATGATCTCGGCGGTGCCCTTGTCCTGACTGTCCGGGTTATAGACTTCGTCACGATAGATGAACAGGATCACGTCGGCATCCTGCTCGATAGCGCCGGATTCGCGCAGGTCAGACATGATCGGGCGCTTGTTGGGCCGCTGCTCCAGACCGCGATTCAACTGCGAGAGCGCGATGACCGGCACGTCGAGTTCCTTCGCGAGACTCTTCAGCGAACGGGAAATTTCGGAAATTTCGGTTGCCCGGTTCTCGCCCGCCGACGATGAACCGCTCATCAGCTGAAGGTAATCGATGATGATGAGGCCGAGCTTGCCGCATTGACGCGACAGGCGTCGCGCCCGCGAGCGCAGTTCCATCGGGTTCAAACCGCCGGTTTCGTCGATGAAAATCTGCGCCTCGCTCATTTTCTGCACGGCGTGCGTGAGCTTCGGCCAGTCTTCGTCGGTCAGGCGCCCGGTTCGCATGCGGTGCTGGTCGAGCCGGCCAACCGACCCGAGCATACGCATCGTGAGCTGCGTGCCCGGCATTTCCATCGAGAACACGGCCACCGGCAGACCATACTCGACCGCGACATATTCGCCGATGTTCATCGAAAACGCGGTCTTACCCATCGAAGGCCGCCCCGCGACGATGATCAGCTCGCCACCGTGCATGCCCGACGTCATCCGGTCGAGGTCGACGAAACCTGTCGGCGTCCCCGTGACGTCGCTCGGATTCGCGGTGTGGTACAGCGTGTCGATCCGCTCGACGACCTGCGTGAGCAGCGGCCCGATCTCCAGGAAACCCTGCGTGCCGCGCGCGCCGTCTTCGGCGATCGAAAACACTTTCGATTCGGCCTCGTCCAGCAGCTGGCGCACTTCCTTGCCTTGCGGATTGAACGCGTCGGCCGAAATTTCGTCGGCGACCGAAACGAGGCGGCGCAACACCGCCCGATCCCGCACGATTTCCGCGTACCGGCGAATGTTCGCCGCGCTCGGCGTGTTCTGCGCGAGCGCGTTGAGATAGGCCAGACCGCCGACGTCATCCGCCTTGCCCGCCGTGCCGAGTGCCTCGAAAACCGTGATCACGTCAGCAGGACGCGTCGCCGCGATCAGCTTGCCGATGTGTTCGTAGATGATCCGGTGGTCGTAGCGGTAAAAATCGCTCTGCGACAGGAAATCCGCAATGCGGTCCCACGCCGCGTTATCCAGCAGCAGGCCGCCGAGTACCGATTGTTCGGCCTCGATTGAGTGTGGCGGGACTTTCAGCGATTCGAGCTGGGGATCTTTCGACGGTGCGTTCATGGAGACGGATTATCGTGCAAATGGCGGCGTCGGGAAACCATAAAGACGGCCTCCGACGCCGGGCGCCGCACAACGCAAAGGCGGGAGCCGGTTTCCCGGCTCCCGCCTGTGTGCCAGAAACAGCCTGGCGAATACTACTGTGTTACCCGACCGTCTTAAGCGTGTTCGCCCAGCACCGACACCGTCACGTCGACGAGCACGTCGGTGTGCAGCGAGATCTGAACCGGATGGTCGCCGACCAGCTTGAGCGGACCTTCCGGCAGACGCACTTGCGCCTTTTCAACAGCGAAGCCTTGCTTGACCAGCGCGTCAGCGATGTCGGCGTTCGTCACCGAGCCAAACAGACGGCCGTCGACGCCAGCCTTCTGGCCGATCTGGACCGTCGAGCCTGCCAGCTTTTCGCCTTGGACCTGAGCGGCTGCCAGCTTTTCAGCGGCGACCTTTTCGAGTTCCGCACGGCGGACTTCGAATTCAGCGATCGCTTCCTTCGTGGCACGGCGGGCGCGCTTGTTCGGGATCAGGAAGTTACGTGCGTAACCGTCCTTGACCTTGACGATATCGCCCAGGTTGCCCAGGTTGACGACTTTTTCGAGAAGAATGATCTGCATTCGGATGCTCCTTGTTGCGTCGTCGGGTTAGGCCTTGTGCTGGTCGGTGTACGGCACGAGCGCGAGGAAACGCGCGCGCTTGATTGCCGTGTCCAGCTGGCGTTGATAGTGCGACTTCGTACCCGTGAGACGCGCCGGCGTGATCTTGCCGTTCTCGCCGATGAAGTCCTTCAGCGTTTCGATGTCTTTGTAATCGATCTGGTCGACACCAGCTGCCGTGAAACGGCAGAACTTCTTGCGCTTGAAGAGCGGATTTTGTTGCTGACGACGTTTGTCGAATTTCTTACCAGTCGGGCGGGGCATGTTCAGTCCTTTCCAATGTCCTGCAATTCTGTGATGTGAAACACCAGGGTTCGGGCGTTGCGGCTCTTTTTGGCCAGAAAACCGGTGAAGAGCGTTTCGACGCCCATTCCACACTTTTCCAGCCTGCCGCTCGTCTCGCCGGCGGCCACCGCCGGCATGGTCAGTTCGACTTGCCGTTTAATCCCGGCTTCGACGACTTCCGTGCGGTGAAGCAACGTACAGCTTGCAATCGGAACGCCGGCGGGGGTGTACCGCACCGGTTCGCGTTCGACGACGCTGCCTGTCAGTTGCAGCCTGTTCACGAGAGCGACGCTTTAATCCTGATGGCTTAAATAACGATGTCTTAAGCCTGCGCTTCGGACGGTTGCGTGGCAGCCGCCTTCTTGGCTTCTTCGCGCTGCACTTCCTTCATCATCGGCGACGGGCCGGTTTCAGCCTTTTTCTGCTTGACGATGAGGTGACGCAGAACCGCGTCGTTGAACTTGAATGCGTGCTCCAGCTCGTCGAGCGTGGTTTGATCGCATTCGATGTTCATGCAGACGTAGTGTGCCTTCGCGAGTTTCTCGATCATGTAGGCCAGCTGGCGACGGCCCCAGTCTTCGATACGATGGATCTGGCCACCGTGCGACGTGATCGTGGTCTTGTAGCGCTCGATCATGGCGGGCACCTGCTCGCTCTGATCGGGATGCACGATAAATACGATTTCGTAATGACGCATATTCACTCCTTGTGCTGACTTATGGATAGAAGCCACCCGGGCGTCGGATCCGGTGTGGCAAGTGAGAAGCCGGAGAATATAACACGAATGGGGTCGGCACGCAAGACATTACACCGGTTTTCGCGCCGTTTCGGTCGTGTTTTCAACGGCTTATCGTGTGGCTCGACGATCAGCGCCCCGCTTTTGCTGGATAAGGCCGGCGCAGGCGCTTTGACCCATCAACCGGCCGGACGCGCAAATCGTGGCGACCGGTCCGAAAACGTCACTCCGATGGCTGCGGGCGGGCCTTGAGCGCGGTTTCCAGCGCGCTCAGCGCATCGGGCGCGGCGTCGGTGATGGCCCACCAGACCATGCCGTCCTCGCGCCAGCGCACGAGCGAATAACCGTCGCGAACCAGCGTCGCACCGGATGAGCCCGGCCACGCGCCAGCGTCGCCGCCCGCCCGGTTCGCGGTGTCGGGAAACACGTACACATCGATCACATGCTTGCGGTAACGGTAGGTCAGCACCGCCACCCGCCTGTGGTCGAGGTAATCCAGCCGGCCGCCGGCCAGCGGAAAACCGCTCGCCGTGAGATCCACCACCGGCGGCGCATAGTCGAGCCTGCCGTTGAACCACGGCTTCACGGTGTGCTGATCCGTCGAAATGATATCGATGTCGCGTCCCGACAGTTGCGCCCGGACGTGACTCGACACCAGTTCGTCGACGAACGGACTGGCGTCGGCGGGACGGCGCAGCGTCAGCGTGACGCCGGCGACAGCCGCACACAGTGCGATGACCAGCACCGTCAGCCAGCCCGATCCGGCCGTCCCGCTGTTTGCCGCGCCGCCCCCCACGCCCACCGGCAGGCGCCAGCCATCGAACCGCGGAAACCGCCAGGCGCGTCTGCGCGCACCCTCAGGCGGTGAAGAAAGCGCGGCCGCCGGCAACCCCGCGACGATCCGCGCCCTGAGCGCATCCGGCGCGCGATGGTAGCCGGCCTGACGGATCGTGCCCGCCAGTACCCGCACGATCTCCGTTTCGCGCTGGCAGGCCGCGCAGCCCGCGATGTGCTGCTGCACACGGCGTTCATCGACCGGCGAGAGTTCGCGGTCGGCACTGGCATCGATGAGCGGACGCACTTCGTTACAGTCCATCTGGCGTCTCCTGGTTTGCGCCCGCGGCCGCGGCGCCCGGATCGCGGGGCGCCCAGCCGGATGGCGGCGCATCGAGCGTGTCCGGATGTGCCGCCCGGGTGTCCGCCGCGCGGTTGCGCGCGTCGTCGGCATCCGTGCGCCCAGCCTTGACGCCGCGCGCTTCCAGCGCGCTCAGCGCCACCGCCAGCCGGCGTCGCCCGCGCGCGAGCCTCGACATGACCGTCCCGACCGGCAGATCGGCGACGATCGCAATTTCGCGGTAACTCAGCTCCTCCAGTTCCCGCAGGATCAGCACCTCGCGATACTCCACCGGCAGTTGTTTCAGCGCGACATGCACGCGCCGCACGTCTTCCTCGCGGATCATCAGTGCCTGCGGGTCGATGCTCGCCGGGCTCCAGCCGTCGAACGCGGCCTCTTCGTGCGAATCGTCGAATCCGGTCACCTCATGCGAATTCGTCCTGCGGCGCCATTCCGTGTACCAGGTGCGCCGCACGATCGCGAGCAGCCATGGCCGCGCATTGTCGCCACGGAACGTATCGAAGAAACGGAACGCGCGCATAAAGGCTTCCTGGACGATGTCATCGGCATCGCTGGCATTGCCCGACAACCAGCGCGCGAGGTTGAAGGCGGCATCGAGATGCGGCAGCGCCAGTGTCTGGAAACGACGGCTGCGTTCAGCTTCGTCGTTTCTTCCCCTGCTGGTGGTATCGGTCTGGCGCACGCGGGCCCTCCTGGCTTCACGGCTGCGATACTGGTCGCAAGCCGAGTTTATTCCCGCTCGCGCGGCGTCCCGGCAAAAATAAATCAGGAATAAGAATCGCAAAATCCTGGTTGGACAGGCAACCCAACACGCGAGGAGCGATCATGTCGAGTGGCCTGAATCACCTGAAACGGCGCGATTTCCTGAAACTGGCCGCATTCGGCGGCGCAACGTTCGCGTCGGCGTTGCCCGGCTGGAGCTGGGCGCGCGACGAAGATTTCTTCTTCGTCCAGCTTTCGGATGCCCATTGGGGCTTCGAGGGTCCTGCCGTCAATCCGGATGCGAAAGGCACGTTACCGAAGGCCATTGCCGCGGTGAACGCCCTGCCCGCCGCGCCGGACTTCGTCATTTTCACGGGCGATCTCACGCACACCACCGACGACACCGCGACGCGCCACGCGCGCATGCGTGAGTTCCAGTCGATCGTGGGCGGGCTGAACGTGAAGCCGCTGTATCTGATGCCCGGCGAGCACGACGCGAGCCTCGATAACGGCGCGGCGTACCGCGAGCATTTCGGCGAGACGCACTACACGTTCGACCACAAGGGCGTGCATTTCGTGACGCTCGACAACGTGTCGGATCCGGCAGCCCGCGTCGGCGAAGCGCAGATCGCATGGCTCGCCGCCGACCTGAAGAAGCAGCCGAAAGACGCCCGCATCGTGATCTTCACGCATCGTCCGCTGTTCGATCTCGCGCCGAAGTGGGACTGGGCGACGCGCGACGGCGCAGCGGTCATCGACGTGCTCCAGCAGCACGACAACGTCACCGTGTTTTACGGCCATATCCATCAGGAAAATCACACGATGACCGGACGCATCGCGCATCACGCCGCGCGCTCGCTGATGTTTCCGCTGCCCGCGCCCGGGTCGCAGGAAAAGCGCCTGCCGGTTCCGTGGGATGCGTCGGCGCCCTATCGTGGACTGGGCTGGCGACGCGTCGAGGCCGGCACCGCACCGGGCGCATTCGTGCTCAATGAAATGCCGATCCGTGACGTCTCGTAAGGAGCCCGACCATGCAGAAAACTACCGGATTCCACGCGCCGGCATCGACCGCTCGCCGGCGCTGGCTGCTCGTGGCGGCCGCCGGCGGCGCGGCCGCGCTCGCCCGTCTCGACGCGAAAGCCGCCGGGCCGCGCGTCATCAAGGTCCACGCGCGCAAGTTCATCTTTACGCCGGACCGGATCGAACTCGCGCCGAACGAAAAAGTGATCTTCGAACTGACGGCGCAGGACATCATCATGGGCTTTTCGATTCCGCAACTGGGCGTGCGCGCCGACGTGCCGCCCGGAGCGACCGTCAGGCTGCCGGCGCAGGCGGGCACGGCCGGGAACGTCGAATTCCTGTGCGACATTTTCTGCGGATCGGGGCACGAGACGATGAACGGAACGCTCGTGGTCGCGTGAGCGTCTGAGCGCCGCCCGCCGCAACGCGGCGGCGGCGCACCCTGGCTACGCCACGCTGCTCCAGTAATCGTCGCGCGCGTAGATGTCCTTCAGATAGTCGATGAAGTAGCGCACCTTCGCCGGCACATAGCGTTGCTGCGGATACACCGCGAGGATGTCGTAGTCGGGCAGCGCGAATTCGTCGAGCACGGTTTCCAGTTCGCCGCGCGCGAGCTGCTGCTGCACTTCCCACGTCGAGCGCCAGCCGAGACCGAGTCCTTCGGACACCCAGCGGTGCAGCAGTTCGCCGTCGTTGCAGTCGAGCGTGCCGCCGACGCGCACCGTCGCCAGCTTGCCGTTACGCCGGAAATACCAGCCGCGGTTCTGGCCGCCCTGCAGGTTGAACGCGAGACAGTTGTGCCGCGGCAGGTCCTCGAGCGTTTTCGGCCGGCCGTGCTTGCGGAAATATTCGGGCGTGCCGCAGACGACGCGCCGGTTCGTCGCCAGCTTCACCGCGACGAAATTCGGATCGACGGCGCCGCCGATGCGGATCGACAGGTCGTAACCCTCGCGCACGAGATCGGCCACGCGATCGGTCAGATTGAACGACAGCTGCAGCTCCGGCTTGTCGGCGAGAAATGCCGGCGCGAGCGGCGCCACGTGCTTGCGCCCAAAAGCGGCCGGCGCCGAGACGATCAGATGGCCGCTCACCGCGCGCCGTCCCGCCGTCAGTTCGTTTTCGGCCTGATCCCACTCGGTCAGGAGCCCCCGGCATCGCTCGAGAAACGCCGTGC
Organism: Paraburkholderia sartisoli; assembly: GCF_900107685.1. Lineage (GTDB taxonomy): Bacteria > Pseudomonadota > Gammaproteobacteria > Burkholderiales > Burkholderiaceae > Paraburkholderia > Paraburkholderia sartisoli. The sequence goes on from NZ_FNRQ01000003.1 coordinate 225,857, forward strand.
CCTCCTCGCTGACGACGAGCCGCCGCGTCGAGCGGTACATCAGCTTCACGCCGAGCCGCTTTTCGAGCGCGTCGATGCGCCGCCCGAGGATCACGGGCGACACGCCCTCCTCCAGCGCCGCGGCCGCGAGGCTCCCCGCGTCGGCGACGCGCACGAAGGTTTCGATCTGCTTGAAGCGGTCCATTTTCTGTCTCCTGTCGGCCGGAGTTAGTGCTTCAGCACTTACTCCGGCCCCATGCAGGGCACCTGCGGTCGGCCGGAGTTAGCGCTTTAGCGCTTACTGCGGCCCCATGCAAAGCACTTACTCCGGCCCCATCCAGATGGTTGCTGTCGCGATTTTTCCGCGCTACCCGCGCAGAAACCGCATTCCATACTTTTTGTTTCGAAATAAGCGACCTGAACCGATCTTATCAAACCTTCGGGTGAGGCCTAAAGTGGACCTCAACAGCCTGCAACGGCACGCCCGACGCAGTTCAGACAGCATTCAAAGACATTCAGGAGACATTCATGGCCAAGATGAGAGCCGTCGACGCAGCCGTACTCGTACTCGAACGGGAAGGTATCGATACCGCGTTCGGCGTGCCGGGCGCCGCGATCAACCCGTTCTACTCGGCGATGCGCAAGGCCGGCAACATCAGCCACGTGCTGGCACGGCACGTCGAAGGCGCGTCGCACATGGCCGAAGGCTATACGCGGGCGTCACCGGGCAACATCGGCGTGTGTATCGGCACGTCGGGCCCCGCCGGCACCGACATGATCACCGGTCTCTATTCCGCGCAGGCCGACTCGATTCCGATTCTCGCGATCACCGGTCAGGCGCCGCGCGCGCGTCTCTACAAGGAAGACTTCCAGGCCGTCGACATCGAATCGATCGCGAAGCCGGTCACGAAATGGGCGGTCACCGTGCGCGAGCCGGCGCTCGTGCCGCGCGTGTTCCAGCAGGCGTTCCACCTGATGCGCTCGGGCCGTCCGGGTCCGGTGCTGGTCGACCTGCCGATCGACGTGCAGCTCGCCGAAATCGAATTCGACATCGACACGTACGAACCGCTGCCGGTCTACAAGCCCGCCGCCACGCGCAAGCAGATCGAAGCCGCGCTGACGTTGTTGAACGATTCGGACAAGCCGTTGATCGTCTCCGGTGGCGGCGTGCTGAACGCAGCCGCGGAAGACCTGCTCGTGGCGTTCGCGGAAACGGTGGGCGTGCCGGTGATTCCGACGCTGATGTCATGGGGCGCGATTCCCGACGATCACCCGCTGATGGCCGGCATGGTCGGCCTGCAGACGTCGCATCGCTACGGCAACGCCACGATGCTCGCCTCCGACTTCGTGCTCGGCATCGGCAACCGCTGGGCAAACCGTCATACGGGCAGCGTCGAGGTCTACACGAAGGGCCGCAAGTTCGTCCACGTCGACATCGAACCGACGCAGATCGGCCGCGTGTTCGGCCCGGATCTCGGCATCGTGTCGGACGCGAAAAAGGCGCTCGAACTCTTCGTCGAAGTGGCGAAGGAATGGAAGGCCGCCGGCAAACTGAAGGACCGCAGCGCATGGGTCGCGGATTGCCAGGAACGCAAGCGCACGATGCATCGCAAGACGCACTTCGACAACGTGCCGATCAAGCCGCAACGCGTGTACGAAGAGATGAACCAGGTGTTCGGCCGCGACACGTGCTACGTGAGCACGATCGGTCTGTCGCAGATCGCCGGCGCGCAGTTCCTGCACGTGTACAAGGCCCGCAACTGGATCAACTGCGGCCAGGCAGGCCCGCTGGGCTGGACCATTCCGGCCGCGCTCGGCGTGCGCGCAGCCGACCCCCAACGTCCGATCGTCGCGCTCTCGGGCGACTACGACTTCCAGTTCATGATCGAAGAGCTGGCCGTCGGTGCGCAGTTCAACCTGCCGTACGTCCACGTGGTCGTGAACAACTCGTACCTCGGGCTCATCCGTCAGGCGCAGCGCGCGTTCGACATGGACTTCTGCGTGCAGCTCGCGTTCGACAACATCAACGCGCCGGAAGTACACGGCTATGGCGTCGATCACGTCGCGGTGGCCGAGGGTCTCGGCTGCAAGGCGATCCGCGTGTTCAAGCCGGAAGAACTGAAGCCGGCGCTGCAACGCGCGCAGTCGATGCTCTCCGAGTTCAACGTGCCGGTGATCGTCGAAGTGATTCTGGAGCGTGTGACGAACATTTCGATGGGCACCGAGATCGACGCGGTCAACGAGTTCGAGGAACTCGCCGCACGGCACGAAGACGCGCCGACCGCGATCAGCACACTCGACTGAGCTTCTTTTTTTCAACTGACCGACCAGCCGGAAACCACTGACATCATGCCGAAATTCGCAGCCAACCTGACCATGCTGTTCAACGAAGTCCCGTTCCTCGACCGCTTCGCGGCGGCGGCAGACGCGGGCTTCAGCGCCGTCGAATTCCTGTTCCCCTATCCGTTCAAGGCGGCCGAACTGGCCGAACGTCTCCAGCAGAACCGCCTGAAGCTGGTGCTGCACAACCTGCCCGCGGGCAACTGGGAGGCGGGAGAGCGCGGCATCGCGTGTCTGCCGGAGAGGGTCGGCGAGTTCCAGGAAGGCGTCGGGCGCGCGATCGAATACGCGAAGGCGCTGAACGTGCCGCAGCTGAACTGCCTCGTCGGCATTCCGACGGCCGGCATCGACGCGGACAAGGCGCGCTCGACGATCGTCGACAACCTGCGTTTTGCCGCGCAGGCGCTGAAGAAAGAAGACATCCGGCTGCTGGTCGAGCCGTGCAACTCGTACGATATTCCCGGCTTCGCGCTGAACCGCTCGTCGGAAGGTCTCGACGTGATTCGCACCGTCGGTTCGGACAACCTGTTCCTGCAATACGACATCTATCACATGCAGCGCATGGAAGGCGAACTCGCGGCGACGATCAAAAAGAACCTGCCGCAGATCGCGCACATCCAGCTCGCCGACAACCCCGGCCGCAACGAGCCGGGCACCGGCGAAATCAACTACCCGTTCCTGTTCGAACTGCTCGATTCGCTCGGCTACGCAGGCTATGTCGGCTGTGAATACAAGCCGCGCACGACGACGACCGCCGGGCTCGACTGGGTCCAGCGCGTCGCCGGCCAGTCACGCGGTGCGGCACACGTCGCCGCATAAGCAACGACCACGCCCAGCAAGCGACATCGCACGGTTTCGAACGATCAACCCGGCATCACGGAGACACATCAATGGCAAAAATCGGTTTCATCGGTCTCGGCATCATGGGCGCGCACATGGCGCGCAACCTCATCAAGGGCGGTCACACGCTGATCGTCAACGGCGCGTATCCGGTGCCGGACGACCTGCGCACGCAGACCACGGTCGCTGAAAATTCGACTGCCGTCGCGAAAGCCGCCGACATCGTCATCTCGATGGTGCCGGACACGCCTGACGTCGCCAACGTGCTGTTCGCCGACGACGGCGTCGCGAACGGTCTCACGAAAGGCAAGCTCGTCATCGACATGAGCTCGATTTCGCCGCTCGAAACCCAGGCGTTCGCGAAGAAGATCAACGCACTCGGCTGCGACTACCTCGACGCGCCGGTATCGGGCGGCGAAGTCGGCGCACGTGAAGCGACGCTGACGATCATGGTGGGCGGCCCGCAAAAATCGTTCGACATCGCAAAGCCGCTCTTCGACCTGATGGGCAAGAACATCTCGCTCATCGGCGACAACGGCGCGGGCCAGACGTGCAAGGTCGCGAACCAGATCATCGTCGCGCTGAACATCGAGGCTGTCGCCGAAGCGCTACTGTTTGCCGCGCGTTCGGGCGCCGATCCGGAGCGCGTGCGCCGAGCCTTGATGGGCGGCTTCGCGTCGTCGCGCATTCTCGAAGTACATGGCGAACGCATGACAAAGCGTACGTTCGATCCGGGCTTCCGTATCGAACTGCATCAAAAGGACCTGAACCTCGCACTCGATGGCGCGCGCAAGCTCGGTATCGCGCTGCCCCATACCGCGAGCGCGCAGCAGCTGTTCAGCGTGTGCGCGGCAAACGGCGGCAAGGCGTGGGATCACTCGGCGATGGTGCGCGCGCTGGAAATCATGGCGAATTTCGAAGTTGCGCAGGCGCCCGGCAAGGAAGCAAAAGCAGCCTGATTCACGCGGCCCGCCAGCGTGTTCGCGTATGCATCAGACATCGCAGCGCTAGCGGGTCGAGATATATCGTATGCAGTACAACATGGCCGCCGCCACACGCGCGGCGGCCAGATCAGTGGGGCGCTTTGTCCGCTGCGCGGCACGCGTGACGGGTAAGGCAAATCGGGCCGCTCTGGGCTGAGAGCGGCTTAGTGGGGTCCGCAGCGGCGCCCGGCGATGCCGGGGAAGCCTTGGTCGGTCAGACGTCGTCGTCGGGTGTCCGGCTGTCGGATTTCATGTTTCTCCACGCACGCGCCCGGCTCTCATGGCCGGGCCGTCTGCTCCAACCTTTTTTGACATCTCCCCGGCATTCTTTCCTACAATTGATCGGTTCTGTCTGGTTGTTCGCGATCAGATTCCCAGGGGCTGCATACGCCCTCTTCATCACGTCAGGAGAACGATCGATGGGTATTCTCAGTTTCATCAAGGACGCAGGCGAAAAACTGTTCGGCACGGCAGCGGCACCGGCTCAAGCCGCGCAGGCGGATCCAGCGGCACCCGTGGATGTCGACGCACTGAACAAGATTGCCGGCGACGCCATCGCGAACTACATCAACGTTCAGGGCCTGAACGCCACCAACCTGCAGGTCGCGTACGACGGCGCGAGCCATACCGTCACCGTCTCGGGCGAAGCGCCTGACCAGGCGACGAAAGAAAAAATCCTCGTCGCGGCCGGCAATGTACACAACGTCGAAAAAGTGGACGACCAGCTCACGGTCACCAATCCGGCGCCGGAAGCCCAGTTCCACACGGTCGTCTCCGGCGACAATTTGTGGAAGATCGCGGAAAAATACTACGGTAGCGGCGCGAAAAACGACGTGATCTTTCAGGCGAACACACCGATGCTGAAGAGCCCGGACAAGATCTACCCGGGCCAGGTGCTGGTGATCCCGGCTCAGTGAGATTGCTTCATCGCGTCTGACTGAACACGGCGCATAACGGAAACGCGGCGGTCCAGGTCAAACCTGCACCGCCGCGTTTCATCAATACGTCATACAACGTGCGTATGCGCAGGCGAAGCTAGATCGCGAGCACCATGCATACGCCGCACAGTCCGATCACCGCGCAGCTCACGCGGTCCTTGAACGCGAACACAATCGGATCGTCGTGCATCTGTCCGCGAAACGCGAACATCCAGATGCGGCTGACCCAGTACAGCGTCAGCGCGAACACCGCCCACATCATCTGCGGATGACGGTACAGCAGCTTGAGTTCCGGCGAGTTCAGATAGAGCGCCAGCACGAGCACCGCCAGATACGCCGACGACGTGCCGAACGAACGCAGGATCGACATGTCCTGCGTGATGTAGCCCCGCCCCGCCGCTTCCATCTTGCCAAGACGCAGGATGCTTTCGAGTTCCACGTAGCGCTTGACCATTGCAAGGCTCAGGAAGATCGGCACGCAGAACAGGATCAACCAGTACGACAGCGCGATATCGTTCGCCGCGCCGCCCGCGATCACGCGCACGGTATAAAGGCACGCGAGCGTGAACACGTCGATGAGCGCCATGCGCTTCAGGCTGAACGAATATGCGACGGTCACGGCAAGGTAGCCGGCCAGCACGACGCAGAACTGCCACGGCAGCAGTGCCGCGAGACTCGCACCCGCGACCAGCAGCACGATCGTCATCACGATCCCGAACGACAGCGGCAGATTCCCCGATGCGAACGGCCGGCTGCGCTTGCGCGCATGCCGGCGGTCGGCGTCGAGATCGAGCATGTCGTTGAGCAGATAAACCGACGACGCGCACAGGCTGAACGACGCAAAGGCCACGCACGCGGCGATGATCGCGTTCACGTCGGTGAAGCGGTGGGCCGTCAGCAGCGGCACGAAGATCAGCACGTTCTTGACCCATTGATGCACGCGCATTTCCTTCAGCACGAGCGGGATGATCCGGCGCTTGCGCTCGAAGAAGATGATCGCCTGATTGACCTTGCGGGCCGCGGCGGCCATGTGCTTGTCGCCGACGACAATCGCCTGCCGCGCCCTGCGCCACACGGGCACGTCCGCGAGCGCGTCGCCGCAGTAGTCGAAACCGTGGTCGCCGAACTGTTCGACGAGCGCATCGGCCTTGTTGCGACCCATCAGGTTGTGATCCGCGGTGCTCGCGAGCACGCCCTGGAAGAGCCCAAAATGATCGGCGACCTGGCTGGCGAAGCGCTGGTTCGACGCGGTACACAGATAAAGCGTGCGGCCGGCGGAATGCTCGTCGCGCAGATAGTCGACGAGCTGCGTGTTATATGGCAGCACGCCGACGTCGATCGTCACGCGTTTTGCGATCTGTTCCTTCAGATATGCCTTGCCGTGCAGCGCCCAGCCGATGCACAGAAAGAGCGCAAGCGGATTCTGCTTCAGCAGCACGAGGAAGCTTTCGAGCAGGAAGTCGGTTCGCGTGAGCGTGCCGTCCAGATCCACACACAGCGGGATCGTCGCGCTTGTCATGTCACACCTCGCCGCCGCAGCGTCGTTTCGCAATGAGCCAGATGTCGCCGCGATGCCGGCGCCGCACCCGAACATGGCGGGCAATGCGCACCGGAAAGCGGCTGTCGGTGTAACGCGCGCTCCACTCGCGGTATCGCACGTTACTGTCTGAATCCTAAAGGCGCGGCGCGCGGCGCTCTGTGCGCCAGCGCACTCCGGATCACGCGAAAACGAAACGCTTGTCGAGGTGATATTTGGCGAGATAGCCGAGCACGAGGCCGATGGCGCCGCCGGTGAGCCGCGCGGGCTCGGTGTGGAAAATCGCGTCGGCGCCGAACTCCACCGCCCAGAAAACCAGCGTCGTGCCGAGCCCCATCGCGACGTACATCACGAACGTCTGGATGCCGTGCGCGACGCTGCGATGCGGATAACGGAAGATCCACGCCTTGTCGAGCAGGTATTTGACGACGAGGCCCACGCCCGTGCCGATGCAGACGGACAGCGGCACCGCGAACCGGCCGTGATAGAACCAGAACGCCAGCTTCTGGCTGCCGAGATTCGCCGCGATCGAAATCGCCGCGAAAATCGCATACCAGACGACAAGGCGCGAGCGGCCCAGCGGCGCGTCCAGCGTCGGGGTGTTCATGCTGGCCTCCGCGCGCCCCGAAACCCGGCGTCCGCCTGTCTCGCCGGGTTATTCAACGTACACGGGAACGCCCACGACGCCGCATGGAAGGCCGCACTCACAGCGAAACCCGCTTGAACACGAACTCCGGCAGCGAGCGGATGACCAGCATGATCGCGCTCCAGAACCACGGGGTGTAGAGCGCGTCCCGGCCGCGCTCGATCGCGCGCACGATATCGGTCGCCACGCGGTCCGGCGAGGCGACGAGCGGCCCGGGCAACGACAGTCCGGCTGTCATCGGCGTGTCGACGAAACCCGGCTTGATCGTCAGCACGCGCACGCCGGATTTGAAAAGCCGCGCCCGCAACCCTTCGCAGAAGGTGCCCACGGCGGCCTTCGCGGCCCCGTACACGTAATTCGACGGCCGTCCGCGGTCCCCCGCCACCGACGAAATCACGGCGATCGTGCCGCTTTTCTGGCTTTCGAATACGCCCGCGAGCAACGTGAGCAGCGCGATCGTCGACATCGCGTTGGTCGACAGTTCGCGCATGGCTGCCTCGACGTCGCGCTCGCACTGCGCCTGGTCGGACAGCGTGCCGTGCGCGATCAGCATGATGTCGATCCGTCCGAGCGCCGCCTGGCAGGCCTTCAGCATCGCGGCGTGCTGCGCATGGTCGTTCATGTCGAGCCTGTGCGTCGCCACCGAGGGCGCGCCGCGCACGCGCAGATCCTGCGCGACGGCTTCGAGCCGGACTTCATGCCGGCCGGTCAGGAAGAGGTTCGCGCCCTCCTTCGCCCAGCGCCGCGCGCATGCCACGGCAATGGCGGACGAGCCGCCCACGATCAGGATGTTTTTCATGGCTGTGTGGTCCGTTTCCAGAAGCGGGACATCAGGGCGGGATCGCGATTGCGTTCGAGTTCCTGCCACGCGGGATACGCGGCGCGAAAGTCCGCCCCGCTCATGTGGGCGTCCTTCGCCGGATACTGGCGGCCACCCGCTTCGTTGACGATTGCGTCGAGCCGCAAAAAGAGCGTTTCGTTGCGGCGGGCGTGCTGCGGGAAATCAAGCGCCAGCGAGACGCCCGGCATCGGAAACGAAATCAGCCCCGGCGAAACCAGCGTGCCGCAGCGTTTCAGCACCGCGAGACACGAGCCGAGTCCGCTTTTTGCAATCGTCGCAAGAATTTCCTTCAGCGCATCGCGCGAAGCCGCCTCGGGAATCACGCATTGATGCTGCTGGAAGCCGCGTCGCCCGTAAATGCGATTCCAGTTGCGCACGCCGTCGAGCGGATAGAAAAAGCTCGCGAAATCGACGCTCGCGTGTTCGACGCGCTGCGACTGCCGCCGGTAATAGAACGCGTTGAAGATTTTCAGCGTGTGGCGGTTCACCGGCGACCACGGCAACACGAACGGCACGTTGCGCCGGCGGGTGCCCTTGATGGAGAAATCGCCGTCCGCCGCGTGATCGCCGGACATGTAGATGCCGCGCCCGAGCGCATCGCCGCTCGCGAGGCAGTCGACCCACGCCACGCCGTATTCGTGACACGGATCGAGTTCGTCCGAAAGCGCGAGGAATTCGTCGAGATGGGCAAAGCGGATGCTCGTCATCGAAATGCGGCCGGAGCGCACTGGCATCAGCTGGATTTCGACCCATTCGATGACGCCGGTCAGGCCGAGCCCGCCGATCGTCGCGCGAAACAGTCCGTCGTTTTCGCCCGGCGCGCATTCGGCCGGTTCGCGATCCGAGCGCAGCAGCGAAAACCGCCTGACGTGGCGTCCGAACGTGCCGCGTACGTGATGGTTCTTGCCGTGGACGTCGTTGGCGACCGCGCCGGCGAGCGTCACGAACTGCGTGCCGGGCGTGACCGGCAGCATCCAGCCGCGCGGAATCGACAGCTCCAGCACCTCGCCGAGCGTCACGCCGGCTTCCGCGCGCAGGACGCCCCGTTCCCAGTCGGCGCTGATAAAGCGGCCGAGGCCGCGCATATGCAGGACGTGATCGGTCGCCGCCAGACAGCTGTCGCCATAGCTGCGGCCGTTGCCGAACGGCAAGGTCGTGCCGAAGCGCGCGCGCGTGTCGTCCAGTTCGGCCTGGACGGCATCTCGCCACGACAACGGATGACTGGATTGAGGCGCGTAGGGGTAATGCCCCCACGACTGGAGCTTCGACGCGCTCATTGGCTGCCACGATGGACGGGGTATGAGCGCATCCTGGCACGAAAAGGCCGCCCGCCGCGTGGGTTACCTCACAGACAGCGAGACCTCGTGGCGCACACGCCGCTCAATAGGTATCGAAGGCGCGCTGCAGCACGACCGGGCCGGTTGCGCCGGTGGCGAGCGCCAGCATCAGCAGCACGCGCGACTTGTACGGATTCAACCCGTTCGCGGCGACAAACCCGAGCGTGTCGTCGGGCGCGGCGCCGTTGCGCATCACGTGGCCGGCGCCGACCCGCGACGCGCGCACGACGGCCACGCCCTGCGACACGGCGTCCGCGAGCGCCTGCTGGATCGACGCATGGATCGAGCCGTTCCCGGTGCCCGCGACCACGATGCCGCGCACGCCCGCCGCGACAAACGCGTCGACGGCCATGCGCGACGCGCCCGCGTAGCTCGTGACGATCTCGACGTCGGGCCATTGCGCGCCGATCACGAATTCGGTGGCGATCGTATGCGCGCGCACCACGCTGCGCTGAAACTCGACGCGTCCGTCCTGCACCCAGCCCAGCGCGCCCACTTCGGGCGACTGGAACGCGTCGACGGCGAACGTGCTGGTTTTCACGACGTCGCGCGCGCTGTGAATCCGGTTATTGACCGCGACGAGCACGCCCTGCCCGTGCGCCGCGGCACTGGCGGCCACGACGACCGCGTTCAGCAGGTTCAGCGGCCCGTCGGCGGAGAGCGCCGTGGAGGGTCGCATGGCGGCGCTCAGCACGACCGGCTTCGTGCTCTTCACGGTGAGATGCAGCAGATACGCGGTCTCTTCGAGCGTATCCGTGCCGTGCGTGATGACGACGCCGTCGACGTCGTCCGCCGCGAGCAGCGCGTTCACGCGTTGCGCGAGCGTGGTCCACAGCGCGAGCGCCATGTCCTTGCTGTCGATGCTGGCGACCTGTTCGGCCCGCACCTGTGCCACGCCCGCGAGCGCCGGCACCGCCGCGAGCAGCCGGTCGACGCCGACCACGCCTGCCTGATAACCGGCGGTGTTCGTGGCGTCGGCGGCGGAACCGGCGATCGTGCCGCCCGTCGCAAGCACGGCGATACGCGGCAAGCCGCTTGACGGCGCCACGCCGGAGGAAGAAGTGGAAGTATTCATGGCGGCGATTGTAAGCGATGCGCGGCGCGGTTCCACGCGGCGTATGCCCGACCGCGCGGACGCATTATTCTCGCATCGCCATCGCCATCGCCATCGCCATCGCCATCGCCATCGCCATCGCCACCCCGAACGACGCTCAGGCCGCCTCGCGCAACTGCGCTGCGATTTCCGTTTCGTTCAGCTGCGGCGCGAACATTTCGATCAACCGGTACGCGTATGCCCGCAGGAACGCGCCCTTGCGCAGGCCGACGCGCGTCGTGCTCGCCTCGAACAGGTGCTGCGTGTCGAGCGCGACGAGTTCCGTGTCGCGCTTCGCGTCATAGGCCATCGCCGCGACGATGCCGATGCCCATGCCGAGTTCGACGTAGGTCTTGATCACGTCGGCGTCGATCGCGGTCAGCACGACGTCGGGCAACGCGCCCGCCTTTGTGAACGCCTGGTCGATGTGCGAGCGGCCCGTGAAATCCTGATCGTAGGTGACGATCGGGAATTCGGCGATTTCGTCGAGCGTCAGATTCGGCCGGCCGACGAGCGGATGGCCCTTCGGCACCACCACCACGTGGTGCCACGAGTAGCACGGGAACGTGAGGATGTCTGGATAGCGGTCGAGCGCCTCGGTCGAAATCCCGATGTCCGCCTCGCCGTTGATGATCATCTGCGCGATCTGCTGCGGGCTGCCCTGACGCAGCGCGAGATGCACCTTCGGGAATACTTCCGTGAACTGGCGGATCACCTTCGGCAGCGCGTAGCGCGCCTGCGTGTGCGTGGTGGCGACGACCAGATGGCCGCTGTCCTGCTCGGCGAACTGGCGCGCGACGCGGCGCAGGTTCTCCGCGTCGAGCAGCATCCGCTCGATCAGCTGATGCACCGCCTTGCCCGGCTCGGTCAGCCCCGTCAGCCGCTTGCCGCGACGGATGAAGATATCGACGCCGAGTTCGTCCTCGAGGTCCTTGATCTGTTTCGACACGCCCGACTGCGACGTGTACAGCACGTTCGCGACTTCCGTCAGGTTCATGTTCTGGCGCACCGCTTCGCGCACAAAACGCAGTTGCTGGAAATTCATGTTCTCGTCCCGGGTTGAACCGCAGTCAGGTTGGGTTGATTCGTGTGCAGGCGTGCGTGCCCGGCTCCCCGATCACGGCGCGGGAAACACGCGCAGCGCACGCGGCACGGCCGTCACGCCGTCGCCGACATTGAGCCGCAACTCACGCCACGTCTCGCGGTCGAGCTCGGCTTCGAGCACGCGGCCTTCGTGTCCCTCGAGCTCGACGCGCACCGAACCGCCGAGCGTCACGACGCGCCGCACGCCGACCGTGATGCCGTCGCGATGGCTGTCCGCTCCCGAATACAACGCGAGGTCGTGCGGGCGCACATACGCGAACGCCGGGCCTTCGAAGCCTGCCGCCACGGAAACCGGCAACGCCGCGCCGTCGACCACGAAGCCGCCGCCATCCACCTTGCCGTGCAGACGGTTCGCCGCGCCGAGGAATTCGTAGACGAACGGTGTCTGCGGATGGTCGTACACGTCCTGCGGGCTGCCGACCTGCTCCACGTGCCCGCGATTCAGCACGACGATGCGGTCGGCCACTTCGAGCGCCTCTTCCTGGTCGTGCGTGACGAAGATCGTCGAGATATGCAGGTCGTCGTGCAGACGCCGCAGCCAGCTGCGCAGCTCCTTGCGCACCTTCGCGTCGAGCGCGCCGAACGGCTCGTCGAGCAGCAGCACTTTCGGCTCGACAGCAAGCGCGCGAGCGAGCGCGATCCGCTGACGCTGGCCGCCCGACAGCTCCGACGGAAAGCGTTGCGCGAGCCAGTCGAGCTGCACGAGCTTCAGCAGTTCATGCACTTTCTCACGGATCACCGCTTCCGGCGGACGCTCCTTGCGCGGCTTGACCCTGAGACCGAACGCGACGTTTTCGAACACCGTCATGTGACGGAACAGCGCGTAATGCTGGAACACGAAGCCGACCTGACGCTCGCGCGCACCGACCGCGGCGACGTCCTGACCTTGCAGCACGACCTGACCGGCGTCGGCGTATTCGAGCCCGGCGATCACCCGCAGCAGCGTGGTCTTGCCACACCCCGAAGGCCCGAGCAGCGCGACGAGTTCGCCCGGCGGAAAATCGAGCGACACGTTGTCGAGCGCGGTGAAATCGCCAAAACGCTTCTGCAGGTTACGAACGGTGATGCCCATGTGCTGCTCTCCTTACTGAACCGGACGGCCGGCCGCCTGCGACGGCGCCGGCGACAGGGTGACGGGGCCGGCGTACGCGGGTACGGCCCGCGCATCGACCCGTTCCGCCGACAAATGACGTTCCGCAAGCAGCTTCAGGGCCAGCGTGACGAGCGCCAGCAGCGCGAGCACGGAGGCCACGGCGAACGCCGCGGAAAAGTTGTATTCGTTGTAGAGAATCTCGACGTGCAGCGGCATCGTGTCGGTCTGTCCGCGAATATGGCCCGACACCACCGATACCGCACCGAACTCGCCCATCGCGCGCGCGTTACAGAGAATCACGCCGTACAGCAGACCCCAGCGGACGTTCGGCAGCGTGACGCGGCGAAACATCTGCCAGCCCGATGCGCCGAGCACGTGCGCGGCTTCTTCTTCGTCGTTGCCCTGCGCCTGCATCAGTGGAATCAGCTCGCGCGCGACGAACGGAAACGTGACGAAGATCGTCGCGAGCACGATGCCCGGCACGGCGAAGATGATCTGCACGTTGTGATCCTGGAGCCACGGTCCGAACCAGCCCTGCGCGCCGAACATCAGCACGTAGATCAGGCCCGAGATCACCGGCGACACGGAGAACGGCAGGTCGATCAGCGTCGTGAGGAGCGCCTTGCCGCGGAATTCGAACTTCGCGATGCACCACGAAGCGGCGAGCCCGAACACGAGATTCAGCGGCACGGCGATCGCCGCGGTGATCACGGTGAGCTGGATGGCCGACAGCGCATCCGGATCGGCCAGCGCCTCGAAGTAGAAGGCGATGCCCTTGCTGAACGCCTGATAGAACACCGCCGCGAGTGGCACGACCAGGAAGAGCGCGAGAAACAGCAGCGCAACGCCGACCAGCAGCCAGCGCACGGCGCGCCTTTCCGTCACCGGATCGGGGCGGCGGCGCACGGCTTCGGCTCCCGGCGGGTTGCCCGGGACTGTCGTCACGGAATCGCGGCTCATTGCGCACCTCCGGCAACGACGGCGCCCGCGCTGTTCGCGTGCGACCCCGGCGGCACCGCCGGCCCGGACGCACCGCGGCTCGTGCGCCGTTGCAGATACCACTGCAGCGTGTTGATCAGCAGCAGCATCAGGAACGACACGACCAGCATGACGACGGCCAGCGCCGTCGCGCCCGCATAGTCATACTGTTCGAGCTTGGTGATGATGAGGAGCGACGTGATTTCGGACTTCATCGGCACGTTGCCCGCGATGAAAATCACCGAGCCGTACTCGCCGAGCGCACGGGCGAAGGCCAGCGCGAAACCTGTCAGCAGCGCGGGGAAAACGGAGGGCAGCACGACCCGGCGAAACGTCAGCCAGCGCGACGCGCCGAGGCAGGCGGCGGCTTCTTCCTGTTCGCGCTCGAATTCCTCGAGCACCGGCTGCACGGTGCGCACGACGAACGGCAAGCCGATGAACGTCAGCGCGACCAGCACGCCCGCCGGCGTGAACGCGATCTTGATGCCGAGCGGCACGAGAAACTGTCCGAGCCAGCCGTTGCCCGCATACACGGCGGCCAGCGAAATGCCGGCCACGGAAGTCGGCAGCGCGAACGGCAGATCGACGACGGCATCGACGATGCGCCTGAACGGAAACGTGTAGCGCACCAGCACCCACGCCACCAGAAAGCCGAACACCGCGTTGATCAGCGCGCCGCCGAGCGCGGCGAAGAACGTCAGCCGGTACGAGGCGAGCACGCGCGGCGACGTCACGGCGCGCACGAACTGCGACCAGTCGAGCGTCGCGGTTTTCAGGAAGGTCGCCGCAAGCGGAATCAGCACCACGAGGCTCAGATACGCCACGGTGATGCCGAGTGTCAGGCCAAAGCCGGGTAACGCACTCGGCTTGCGGAAGGTCAACGTCGTCATGCTGGATGCTCGTTCTGGGTTAAAACCGCGTTCCGTTCACGCTCGATACACGCGAAAGCGGGTTTAGCCGGGTTGAAACTTCGGGGTCCATCCAGCCAGAAAGGCGCACCCGACGGGCGCGCCTTTCTGGTCTTTACTCCAGGCCTCACCCATCGCCGCGTGGCTTCATTGCGGCTGATAGATCGAATCGAAGACGCCGCCGTCCGCGAAGTGGGTCTTCTGCGCGTTGGCCCAGCCGCCGAAGCTGTCGTCGACGGTGTAGAGCTTCAGCTTCGGAAACTTCGCCGTCAGTGCAGCGGGCACCTTGTTCGAACGCGGCCGGTAGAAGTTCTTCGCGGCGATCTCCTGGCCTTCCTCGCTATAGAGGAAGTTCAGATACGCCTCGGCCAGCTTGCGCGTGCCATGCTTGTCGACCACCTTGTCGACCACCGCGACCGGCGGTTCGGCCAGGATGCTCACCGAAGGCACGACGATCTCGAACTTGTCCGCGCCGAATTCCTTGATCGACAGGAACGCTTCGTTTTCCCACGCGATCAGCACGTCGCCGATATCGCGCTGCACGAAGCTCGTCGTCGCGCCGCGTGCGCCGGAGTCAAGCACGCCTGCGTTCTTATAAAGCTTGCCGACGAACTCCTTCGCCTTCTGGGCGTTGCCACCCGGCTGATGTTCGGCATAGGCCCACGCGGCCAGATAGTTCCAGCGCGCGCCGCCCGATGTCTTCGGGTTCGGCGTCACGATCGACACGCCCGGCTTCACGAGATCGTCCCAGTCCTTGATGTGCTTCGGGTTGCCCTTGCGCACGAGAAACACGATCGTCGAGGTGTACGGCGAAGCGTTGTCCGGCAGACGCTTCTGCCAGTCCCTGTCGATGAGGCCCTTGGTGGCGAGCGCGTCGATGTCGTAAGCGAGCGCCAGCGTCACCACGTCGGCCTGCAGCCCGTCCAGCACCGAGCGCGCCTGGGCGCCCGAGCCGCCATGCGACTGCTTGAACGTGATCTGCTCGCCGGTCTTCGCTTTCCATTCCTTGCCGAATGCCTGATTGATGTCCTGATACAGCTCGCGCGTCGGATCGTATGAAACGTTCAGCAACGTCGTATCCGCGGCGTGCGCCTGAGCGACGAAGCCCGCCGCTGCCGCGACGCCCAGCGCGAGCGCCGCGACGATTTTTCGTGTCCTGCCTGCCAGCCCCGTATTGCGGTTCATTCCAGATTCTCCGGTTTGTTCTTTCGTTATTGCGGCGTGTGTACGTTGCTTTGCATCGATTGAGGCCAGTCTATCGAACGGCCTTCATCATTAAAAATAATTGTTCTTCATTTTTTAATACTAAAAAGTGGTAACGCCCGCCCGGCGCGGTGTTACGGCACGAATACGGATGCGATAACGCCGAAAACCGCTGTTCCGGCAGCGCCGATCTGGACGAACTTAAAGTAAAGCTTGAAATGTGCGGATTACTGTATAAAAATACAGTCACCTGTTCATCCATACAGTAGCCCCATGACCAAACTCACCGCACGACAGCAGCAGGTTTTCGATCTGATCCGCCGGGCGATCGAACGCACCGGCTTTCCGCCCACCCGCGCGGAGATCGCAGCCGAACTCGGCTTCAGTTCGGCGAACTCGGCGGAAGAACATCTGCGCGCGCTGGCGCGCAAGGGCGTGATCGAGCTTGCAGCGGGCGCCTCGCGCGGCATCCGCCTGCTATCGGGTTCAGATGACAGCCCTTACCAGTTCACGCTGCCGCACTCGAGCATCATGCAGCTGTCGCTGCCGCTGATCGGCCGGGTGGCGGCGGGTAGCCCGATCCTCGCGCAGGAACATATCTCGCAGCATTACGCCTGCGACCCGGCGCTCTTTTCGAGCAAGCCCGATTACCTGCTGAAGGTGCGCGGGCTGTCGATGCGCGACGCGGGCATCTTCGACGGCGACCTGCTCGCCGTCCAGAAGAAGAGCGAAGCGAAAGACGGGCAGATCATCGTGGCCCGGATTGGCGACGACGTGACGGTAAAGCGCCTGAAGCGCCGGCCGGACGGCATTGAGCTGATCGCCGAGAACCCCGATTACGACAACATTTTTGTTCAGGCCGGCAGCGGGGAATTCGCGCTCGAAGGCATTGCAGTCGGGCTGATCCGCCCGACTGAATTCTGAACTTCGCCTGGAGAGTTTCATGGAACGCCTTGCCCGCCTGCTCCCTTTCCGTCCGTTCGGACGTCTGCGTCATCTGCGCAACCTGGTGCCGTGCGGGGCGCTCGACGCCCTCCGTGCGCCGTCGCTGTTCGAGCGCGACACAACGGCGGAAGCGCCCACGCTGCCATCCGCGATGCCGGCGTTCGCGCGTGTCTCGCTGAACTCGGGGCTGAACGCGGAGCCGGGGCGCCGCGCGCCGGTGCGCGTGTATCACGGGCCGTCGCGACTCATCATGGTGGGAACGGTCGACGCGGTATGCAGGATGATCGATCGCTGCATCGCTGAAGAAAGCGCGGCGCTGCAAGGCGCGCTGTTCGAATAACCGGAGGCAACCGAAGGCATGCGAGAATGGTTTCCTGCAGTTGTGCCACTATGTGGCGCGCTGCAAGGGATCGTTTCCGCTTCGTTGCGGTCAACGTTAAGTGACGTTTAACGGAGAGTCGCAACTTATGAGCGTTCCGGTTCCCGCACGAAATCGACGGCGCATTTCCGCGTTCGTGATGACGATCGTGGTTGTCGCTGTCATCGCCGCGCTTGGGTATGGTTATGCGTCGCCTTATGTCGCACTCGACCGCCTCAAGCGTGCCGCCGATGCCCGCGATGCCGAAACGGTCAATGAATACGTCGACTTTCCGGCGCTGCGCGACAGCCTGAAGCAGCAGGTCACTGGCCTGCTCGCCCGAAGGCTCGACGTGCAACACAACGGCAATCCGCTTGCCGCGATTGGCGCAATGATCGGCGTTGCGTTGATTGGTCCGCTGGTGGATGCGTACGCGACACCAGATGGCGTCGCCGCATTGCTGAATGGCATGCCGCCGCGCGGCGAACCCGGCGAACGGCCGCCGGAGCCGGCCGGCCCGACGGTGAATGGCGCAACGAGTGGCCAGACGGACGCGCCGCCTGCTGCGACAGCAACGGCGCCGGCCCCTTCCGCCGCCTCAACCCTCGCCCAGCAGGCGCCGCCCCAGCCGCCACAAACGACAGCGGGTTATCACGGGATCAACGAGTTCGTCGTCACGTATCAGCACGGCGTCGGCGATGCGCACTATTCGGCGATCCTGCGTCGCGATGGACTCTTTTCGTGGAAGCTGTCCGCCGTCGACCTCAACGACTGAAGAGCGTCTGTACCCGTCTCTACCCGGATATCGCGTGCGACCTCAGGCAGCAGCCTGTTGCTGCTCTGCCACTGACGAACACGCAACCAGGATGCTGCACGAGACGCGGTCCAGCAGCGGCGTGTTGCCCGCGCCCATCCACCATCGCGAAAGACCGGTGCGGCATCGGTGGCCGACCACGACCAGGTCGACCTGCAACTGGTTCGCCAGATTGGCGATTTCGTCGATCGGATTGCCGAACGCGAAATGCCCGTGCGCCTGAACGCCGCGCTCGGTGAGCCAGTTCACACCTTCCTGGAGAATGTCGCGGGCGGTGTCCTCGAAACGGCCGCAGGCTACGTCAGTGAGCAGGCCCGCGCTCTGCGCGATGCTCGAGCGCATGTCGACGACCGACAGCAGGTGCGTTTCGGCCTTCAGGTCCAGTGCAAGGTCAGCGCCGCAACGCAGCGCCTTGCGCCCCTCGCGCGAGCCGTCGTAGCACAGCAGGATTTTCTGGTAGCTCGCCATGGTTATCTCCCATCCGCGTCGATCGCGGCTTCGTTTCAATCATGGTGCGCCGCAATTCAGGTTGCAAGAGATGGAAAACGCCAGGTGCGTCCCCACCGTATTTGATGTCGTGCCGCAGTGCAAAAGACGCCCCGTCCCGGTGCCATGACGCCCGACGCGTCGCCAGCGATGCCCTTAGAATAGCCTGCCCTCACCTCGCAGGCGTCGCAAACCTCGCAGGACGCTTTCAACGAACGGAGCAGGTCTCGCCCCATGTCAGCAGTTGCAATCGAATTCGAAGACGTGAAGAAGCACTATGGAAACAAGACCGTCGTCGACGGCCTCTCGTTCCACGTGCGCGCCGGTGAGTGTTTCGGCTTGCTCGGCCCGAACGGCGCCGGCAAGACGACGACCCTGCGCATGCTGCTCGGCATCGCCGCCCCCGATGTGGGCACGATCCGTCTTTGCGGCGAGCCGATCCCGTCGCGGGCGCGTTACGCGCGCATGCGCGTGGGCGTCGTGCCGCAGTTCGACAACCTCGATCCCGATTTCACCGTCCGCGAGAATCTGCTGGTGTTTGGCCGCTACTTCGGCCTGAGCGCGACGCGAACGCGCGATCTCGTGCCGTCGCTGCTCGAATTCGCGCGGCTCGAAAGCAAGGCCGACGCGCGCGTCGGCGAACTCTCGGGCGGCATGAAGCGACGTCTCACGCTGGCCCGCGCGCTCGTCAACGATCCCGACGTGCTGATCATGGACGAGCCCACCACCGGTCTCGACCCGCAGGCGCGGCATCTGATCTGGGAGCGGCTGCGCTCGCTGCTCACGCGCGGCAAGACGATCCTGCTCACGACGCACTTCATGGAAGAAGCCGAGCGGCTGTGTCACCGCGTGTGCGTCATCGAGGAAGGCCGCAAGATCGCGGAAGGCGCGCCGCGCGAGCTGATCGCATCGGAGATCGGATGCGACGTGATCGAGATTTACGGCCCGGACCCCGCGACGCTGCGCGACGAACTCGCGCCGCTCGCCGTGCGCACGGAAATCAGCGGCGAGACGCTGTTCTGCTACGTCGACGATCCGCAACCTGTGCATGTCAAGCTCAGGCAGCGGACCGACCTGCGCTACCTGCATCGGCCGGCCAATCTCGAAGACGTCTTTTTGCGGCTCACCGGCCGCGAGATGCAGGACTGACGCACGGAACTCACGCAGGCGCACCGGCTAACCTGCTAACCCGTTTGTGACACAGGCAAAGAGACTCACTCGACAGATATGGACGCACGCAGTTACGAATCCTCCCCCGCGAAACCTTCCCGGCTGCACGAAGGTTTCGCCGCGCTGCCCGCGAACGCGGTGAACTGGATCGCCGTCTGGCGCCGCAACTATCTGGTGTGGCGCAAGCTCGCCGTGGCGTCGATATTCGGCAACCTCGCCGATCCGATGATCTATCTGTTTGGCCTCGGCCTCGGACTCGGGCTGATGGTGGGACACGTCGACGGCGTGTCGTACATCGCGTTTCTCGCGGCGGGCACGGTCGCGTCGAGCGTGATGATGTCGGCGAGTTTCGAGTCGATGTATTCGGGCTTTTCGCGCATGCACGTGCAGCGCACGTGGGAAGCGATCATGCACACGCCGCTGACGCTCGGCGACATCGTGCTGGGTGAAGTGATCTGGGCGGCCAGCAAATCCGTGCTGTCGGGGGCGGCGATCATGCTGGTGGCGGGCGTGCTCGGCTATGCGAGTTTTCCGTCGATGCTGATCGCGCTGCCCGTCATCGTGCTGACAGGCCTCGCGTTCGCGAGTCTCGCGATGATCGTGACGGCGGTCGCGCCGTCGTACGATTTTTTCATGTTCTATCAGACGCTCGCGCTCACGCCGATGATGCTGCTCTCGGGCGTGTTCTTTCCGGTGGCGCAGCTGCCCGCGATCGCGCGGCAGGTGACGCTGCTGCTGCCGCTTGCGCACGCGGTGGACCTGATCCGGCCGGCGATGCTCGGCCGGCCGCTGGACAACGCCGCGTTGCACGTCGGCGTGCTGGCGGCGTATGTGATCGTGCCGTTCATCCTGGCTTCCGTGCTGTTCCGGCGGCGCATGATGCGCTGAACCCGGGCACGATCACGTCGAAAGCACGGCGAAACCGGCGCTCAGTCTTCGTCGTCGGTCCACGGAATGTCGACGTCGGAAATAAACGCGACGGTGGCGAACGGGCCGCCGTCCTGGCGTCCGATCTTGCCGTCCGCGCGCTGCCATTCGACGCGAAACACCGTGCCCGGATCGTCGGCCACGAGGCGAACCGTGCGCACTTCGTCCTGATCGGCTTCTTCGACCGGGCCATCGAGCGAGATGAGCAGCGGTTGCGGCCACATGCCGTCGGCCGGATCGTAAATGCGGTCGCCATCGGGAATCAGCGTGAACGCTTCCACGCCGATCGTCGCCGACGCTTCGACGATCATCTTGCCGAGCGCGCGCAAGAGCGCGGTCGCGCGCGCCGAGTTGGCCTGGCGGATTGCGAGGTCCCCGCGCGTGAGCGCCTGTTCAAGTTTCGGATTCGTTTTCTGTTGCGCCATTCTGTTTCCTGAATTCAATCGTTCTTTTCGCACGGACAGCCGCTTCGCGGCCTGGCAGCGGGTGCATGCAATCGCGGGCTGAATCGTACCATCCCGACGCGCCAGCGGGCAGACACGGCTGGTTTGCGGCGTCCGTGCCCTATCCGGTCGCGCCGGCCAGTTGTCCAGCCCAGTTCCCCAGTTTAGGTCGCGTTTGCCGATTGAACACGGCAATTCGTCACCGATCGCGCAGGGGCGCACCCATTGGATCGTGAACCTTGGGGCGCGGCGGCTGAAAGCAGAACAGCCCCGGCTGAAAAACCGGGGCTGTCCACTGCGCATTGCTTTGAAAACGCGAAAAGCGCGAAAAACCGTCGAAAGCCGGTGAAATTACGGCGCCGGATTCGGTTGCTGCTCGTGAAGCGCCTCGATTTCGGCCAGCACGTCCGCTGACAGCGTCACTTCCGCGCTCGCGATGTTTTCCTTCAGCTGCTCGAGCGACGTCGCGCCGACCAGATTGCTCGTGAGGAACGGGCGGCTGTTCACGAACGCGAGCGCGAGCTGGGCCGGCGACAGCCCATGACGCTTCGCGAGTTCGACATAGCGCGTCGTCGCTTCGACCGATTGCGGCTTGCTGTAGCGCTGGAAGCGCTCGAAGAGCGTGATGCGCGCGCCCGCCGGACGCGCCCCGCCCTCGTACTTGCCCGACAGCCAGCCGAACGCGAGCGGCGAATAGGCGAGCAGGCCGACGTTCTCGCGGTGGCTGAACTCCGACAGCCCGAGTTCGAACGTGCGGTTCAGCAGGCTGTACGGATTCTGGATGCTGACGATGCGCGGCAAGCCGAGCTTTTCCGCGGCGCGCAGAAACTGCGCGACGCCCCACGGCGTCTCGTTCGACACGCCGATGTGGCGCACCTTGCCTTCCTTCACGAAGTCCGCGAGCACCGACAGCGTTTCCTCGATCGGCACCGTGTACGCGTCGTCGATCCAGGGGTACGCCGTGCGGCCGAACGTCATCGTGCTGCGGTCGGGCCAGTGCAGTTGATACAGGTCGACGTAATCCGTCTGCAGGCGCTTGAGGCTGTCGTTCAGCGCTTCGGTCAGGTTCTTGCGGTCGAACTGGTTGCCTTCGCCGCGAATGTGCCGCGGGTTGTGCGGCTGGCGGGCCGGGCCGGCGATCTTGGTGGCGAGCACGATCTTCTCGCGCGCGCTCTGGTGCTGCGCGGTCCACGTGCCGATATAACGCTCGGTCGAGCCCTGCGTCTCGGGACGCGGCGGCACCGGATACATTTCAGCGGCATCGATCAGGTTGACGCCGTGATCGAGCGCGTAGTCGATCTGCGCATGCGCTTCGCTTTCGGTGTTCTGCTCGCCCCACGTCATCGTGCCGAGGCCGATGACGCTGACCTTTACGTCCGTTGCGCCGAGTCTGCGGTATTCCATCGAACTGTTCCTTGTGCTGTATGTGAGCGGAAAACGTCGAAGTTACCACGCCGGCGCGCGGCGCGCTGGGCCGCTAGAATGACGCTCTCGCGCAGCGCACGCGCAGGCGTTATCGCTGCAATTCGCGCTGCAAACCGTCAAGGGTTGGTTCGCTTGCCTTGCCCTGCTTCGCTCCGGAGTGTCATGCAGATGTCTGGTTCATCGTCCGCCGCACCGCGTTCCGGTGATTCGTCGCTGATCGTCACGCTCGTGGCCGCCGCGTTCTTCATGGAAAACCTCGACGGCACGATCATCGCCACCGCGCTGCCGCAGATGGCGCGCTCGTTCGACGTGCATCCGGTCGATCTCAGCATCGGCATCACGTCGTATCTGCTGACGCTCGCCGTGTTCATCCCGATCAGCGGCTGGGCCGCCGACCGCTTCGGCGTGCGCAACGTGTTCACCGGCGCACTCGCGGTGTTCACCGCGTCCTCGGTGCTGTGCGGCATGACGAACGGTCTCGTCGAATTCACCGCGGCGCGCGTTCTGCAGGGCATCGGCGGCGCGATGATGGTGCCGGTCGGCCGGCTCGCCGTCCTGCGCGCGACGCCCAAGGACAGCCTGATGCGCGCGATCTCGATCATCACGTGGCCGGGGCTCGTCGCCCCCGTGATCGGGCCGCCGCTCGGCGGGCTGATCACCACGTATTCGTCGTGGCGCTGGATTTTCTATCTGAATCTGCCGCTCGGCCTGATCGGACTCGTGCTTGCGTGGCGCTTCATCGGCAATGAACGCGACGCGCAAAAACGCCCGTTCGACGCGTCCGGTTTCGTGCTGTCGGGGCTCGCCTGCACGGCGCTGATGTACGCGATGGAGCTGACCGGGCGCGCCGACGCGCCCTGGAAAGAGACACTCGTGTGCCTCGGCATCGGCGCCGTGGCCGGCGCGGCCGCGCTGTTTCATCTGCGACGTACCGCGCATCCGGTCGTCGATCTGTCCGCGCTCAGGATCAAGACTTTCGCGGTCGCGCTCGGCGGCGGCTCGCTCTTTCGCATCTCGATCAGCGCGGTTCCGTTCCTGCTGCCGCTGATGTTCCAGATCGGTTTCGGCATGAACGCTTTTCACTCCGGGCTGCTGACGCTCGCGGTGTTCGCCGGCAATCTCTCGATGAAACTCGTGACGACGCCCATCATGCGGCGTTATGGCTTCCGGTCGGTGCTGCTCGTGAACGGCGTGTTCGCGGCGCTGACGCTCGCGGCGATGAGCCTGCTGACGCCCGCGACTTCCGCGTTCTGGATCGTCACGGTTCTGTTCGTCAGCGGGCTCGCGCGTTCGCTGCAGTTCACCGCGATCAACACGCTCACGTTCGCGGACGTCCCCAAGCCGCAGATGAGCGGCGCATCGACGCTTTCGAGCACGTTGGGGCAGATGACCGTGGGCATGGGCGTCGCGTTCGGCGCGATCGCGCTGCGGATGGCGGCCTGGTTTCACGGCCACGGCGGCCAGAGCGTCACCACTGCCGATTTCAACCTCGCGTTCCTGATCGTGGCGGCGCTCGGATGCGCGGCCATCGCAGACGTAGTCGGCCTCGACCGGCGCGCGGGGGCGCACGTGAGCGGGCATGGGCGCAGCGGGGCGTAACTGGACGTCGGGAACGTGATACCCCGGGTCGACTGACAGGGAGACGAAAAACGGTCAGGCACGCCGATTGCTGGTACACCGGTTTCTGGCTCACTGCTGGTGACGTCACCCCCGTCCAGCGCAAGGCTATCGCCATGAACCCGGATTCCGAACTCGCTTCCGCCGAACCCGGCGACTCCGCCGCCGGGACGTCGTCCGTTCCGAGCGGTCTTTTCGAAGCGGCTGGGCATAAAAAGGGCACGCGCCTGTCGACGTCGCTCGCATTGGGATTCGCACGGCTTTTTGGCCTTGAGCTCTTCCTGACCGATATCGTCACGCCCCATCCGGCGACCTCGCCTGACCCAACCATCAGCCTCGATCAGGAAAGATAGTCCGCGCGGAATTGCGATCTGCACACCGGGCAGCGTCGATGCTCACCGGTAGACTTTGCAAAGGGATTGAAAAGCTCGCGACGTCGCCAGGCCGCATTGTCGCGGCACCAGGTAGAGGACATGTTCGATGAACAGGATCAAGCTGGGAAAACGGATTCCTGCGTTACTGGCAGTCGCCGCACTGTCCATATGGACGCTATCGACTGGCGTGGCTCTCGCCGATGACACGCCGAGCCCATGCGCCGCGCTCAAGCGAATCGTGGCGGCGGCGCCGGACGGATTCGCCTCGCTCCAGGCGAGCGACGGCCGAAGCCTGGCCCAGCCCTATGGTGACGACGCACGATGCAGCACTGAGGGCGCGAATTATCAATGCGTCTGGACACCCCACAGCGAAGCGGGCTCCTCCGCGGATGCGCTGCAGGCGCTGGCAGCGGACATCGCTTCGTGTCTCCCCGATGCGACGCACGACCAGAACGCCCCCGCTCGCCAGCACTTTTATCTGGGCACGCGCACCCGCCGCACGCAAATCACCGCAAGTACCGCGGGCGCCGGCAAGCTCAAACTCGTGGTATCAGCAAAGTGACAGGCAGTGCATAACCTTGAATTCGGGAAAGCACTGCCCTCACGAAACGTGACGATCACTGACGCATCGTCACGTTCAGCCGATGCTCATGTGCGCGAATGCGGCAACGGCTCGACGGTGCGCTCAGTCGGCCTGTTGATCAGCGACCGTGTCAGCATCACGTGCTGATTCGCGAACGCGCGCGTGGTCAGATCCTTCTGCACGAACTCCCGCTGCGCGCGACGCATCTGCTCCGTCGCGACACCCGGTTCGCGTGCGAGAAACGCCACCTGTTCGCGCATCGCCACGGGGTCATGCGCCGGCACGTACCCGATGCTGCCGCTGGAAAAATATTCCTCGAGGCCACCTGTTGCCGTGGCAACGACAGGCTTGCCTGTCGCGACGGCTTCGAGAATAACGGTTATGCCCGAGACATGATGATTGGGATGCAACGAAACAATCACGACGTCAGCCCATTCATATAGCGCGCGTTGCGCGGCGAGGCCATGCGCCGGTGCGACGGTCACGTTACTGGCTTTCGAACGCCGCCAGATCTTCCGCCGTGTCGCGATTCGCACGCAATAACGCGGATCGTTCTCGAAGGCCGTGATCAATGTGTTCCAGTCGCGGTCGCGATCGTTGCCAATCGAGGCAATGCGCAACGGCTCGTGAGGCCGCCAGTCGCCTGCCGTCGTCAGCGGGAAATCCCGTGTGTCCAGCCCGTATCGAACCACCGTTGCCTCACGTCCCCAGTATTTCTGGACGAGCGCCGCATTGTCCGGGCTGTGGGTGGTGAGGACATCGGCACGGCCCAGCAGCCATCGATAGAAAAATCGTTTGGGCGGGCTCAGCGACTTCCAGATATCGAGCAGCCATATGCTCTGCGCCAGGAGAAGCGGTTCGCGGGTGCGCCTTGTCAGCAACAGCAAAAGCGCGACGGACAGATATTCGCGCTCCGTGTGAGTCCAGATCACGTCCGCGCTCATGAGGCCGGCTCTATTGCGGTACGTGTGAATGAAGTCGAACCCGAGGAGCGATTTCAGGGTGCGCCGCACGAGACGCAGCAGACGGCCTTCCGGATGGTCCCGCGAATAAGACAGCGCCATCGTGTCCGATTCGGCGAAATGATAGCCATACAGGCAGCCTGCATTCTCGTTTTTTCGAAATTGCAGCGGATCGACCCCGTAATACAGATGCACGTGAATATTGACTGGATCCATCGACGCTCCGTCTTCTTCGCCACCCGGGCAATGTAAGTCGTGACGGACGCCAGGCAACGCGGCGGCAGGACACACGACATCGACCATCATAGAAAGATGCGCGCCAGCTGAAAGTTGGGAATGGCACATTGGGCGCGCATTTTCTGCTGCGCCTCGCAATCAGCAGATATCGGCATGCCGCACGACCTGACGGCAGGTTAAGTGCTGACAGGCGGAAATGCGCGACGACGATGCATCCGGTTTCACCGCACACGCGAACTCAGGAACCACGCATTGCCATTACGATCGACGCAAGGTCAAGGCCGCTAACGCGACAGAGCAGATGTCGAAACTGGATTGGACAAGACAGAAAAAGCGGGAGAAAAACGACGGCAGGGGGCAAAGCGAAGAAGTACTGCGAACAGCAGGAAATACAAAAGCGGGACGCCCTTGTGAGGCGTCCCGCCTGCGATCAATTAATGACCGAAGAAGACCGAGCGCGGGCCCGTTTGTTCTGCGCGGTTGCCGGATTGCGACGACGACGCGTTGACACCACCGTAGGCGCTGTTCGAAGCCTGAGCGGCTTGCTCGGCGGCGACGGTTTGCGAATTCTGGCCTTGCTGCGAAGCCGGTGCGCCAATGGTCGGGTTGTAATGCGGCGCCGGGCCGTAGCCACTTGCAAAGGCGGGAGCGGCGATCGAGGCAGAAGCGGCGATCAGGACGGCTGCGATAAGCTTGCTCTTCATGATGACTCTCCAATAAACGTTGATTTTCGGTACGAGGTCGTTGCGGAAGGGTTTTGGTTTTCGCCTGTCGCAACGTCGATGGAGGCAGTGTATACCCCTACTATCGAAAATTTGTGTCGATAATTTGAATTTACTATTCTGCAAACAGGAACAATGGGGTACGGCCTTGAAGGACAAGGGCTTCGGGCTTTTCGACCCCGATTCCGGGTGATTTCGACGTGGTTAAACCCGTGCCGGCGGCAGGGAGAAGCCGCGTCGCCGGCTTGCGGTAAAATCGCGGTTTGATTCCCCGCCGCCTGGCCGTTCCCATGTCTTCGTCCCCATCTCCGAGTCCCCGTCGCGTATCGGTTGCGCCGATGATGGACTGGACCGATCGTCATTGCCGCTCGTTTCACCGCATCCTGTCGCGCCACACGTGGCTCTATACGGAGATGGTGACGACAGGCGCGCTGATTCACGGCGACGTCGCGCGTCATCTCGCGTTCACGTCCGACGAAGCACCCGTTGCGTTGCAGCTGGGCGGCAGCGAGCCGGCCGACCTCGCGCGCGCGGCGAAGCTCGGCGAGCAGTGGGGCTACGACGAGATCAATCTGAATTGCGGTTGCCCGTCGGAGCGTGTGCAACGTGGCGCGTTCGGCGCGTGTCTGATGAACGAGCCGCAACTGGTCGCCGACTGCGTGAAGGCAATGCGCGACGTGGTTTCGGTGCCGGTGACGGTGAAGCATCGGATCGGCGTCGATGCGGTAGAGGAATATGGATTCGTGCGCGACTTCGTCGGCACGATTGCCGACGCCGGTTGCAATGTGTTCATCGTGCATGCGCGCAACGCGATCCTCAAAGGCTTGAGCCCGAAAGAAAATCGCGAGATCCCGCCGCTCAAGTACGACTACGCGTATCAGCTGAAGCGCGATTTTCCGCAGCTCGAAATCCTTATCAATGGCGGCGTGAAAACGCTGGATGAGGTCGAGACCCATCTGCAGCACGTCGATGGCGTGATGCTCGGGCGCGAGGCGTATCACAACCCGTATGTGCTCGCCGATGTCGACGCGCGTTTCTACGGCTCGTCAGAACCCGCGCTGAGCCGTGAAGCCGCCGAAACGAAACTCATCGAGTATTGCGCGGCCGAGCTTGCACGCGGCACGTTCCTCGGCGGTATTACGCGTCATGCACTTGGACTGTATCGTGGTGTCGCGGGGGCGCGTGGGTGGCGCCGTGTGTTGTCGGATAACAGGAAACTGGCGACCGGCGATCTCGCGATCTTCGATGAAGCACGCACGCATCTGCGTGAGCCCGCCGAAATGTTTGAATAAAGGACTAGGCAAACCGCAGTCGTGTTTGTATAATCTCGCTTCTTGATCGGCAAGCCAGTTCATGGCGAGCCAGAAAGCAGTTCAAAGTCGTTCCAGTGGTGGCTGTAGCTCAGTTGGTAGAGTCCAGGATTGTGATTCCTGTCGTCGTGGGTTCGAGTCCCATCAGCCACCCCAGAAAGTCCTTCCCCTTCAGTTGCTGATGTTCCACACACTATTTCGCATGGTGCGCTTCGGAACGAAATAGCCTCGCCTTCCCCTGCTTTTCCCACTGACTGCTTCGACAACCAGCGAAACCGTCGTCAACTCGCGTCTGCGCGAGCGCCATACGTCGCGTCGATGGCCTCGCGGCTTGCGCGCGCACCCTGGTTCAATGTCAGTCGCAGTCGCCGGATAGATACTTTCTGCCGTCGCAGGTGATTTCGACATGGTCCGCGCTGCGTGTCACGACACCGGCACTCAGCAATTCAGCCGCGACACTGGACGACAACTGCGGCGCAGGCTGCCCGCTGCCGACTTCGTTCAGTTGCCGCAATGCGTCGATCGCTTCGGTACTCAGGGCTTTTGACATGGCTGCCTCCTTTCGCATCCACATGCTCAATTCATGCTAGCACTTCCACGAAATCGCGCCGGCGCGATTCGGGGACAGACGCAGCCCCGGTTCAGGCGTGTTGTTTGCTGCTTTCGGATGACATACAAGCCGGGGGCGATGGCGCCCGGTGACGATGCGCGCATCGGATGCGTTTGATGCGCGCCTGCGAGGAATAGCCTGAAAAACGCTGGGAGCGTCGAATGAAACGCATCGAATGGGTACCGGCTGCGCGTGTTGCCACTGCGTTGTTTCTTCCCGTCGCGAGTGGGCTCACGACACCACAACAGCCTGCGCCGAAAAACACCACAGGGTCGATGGCCGTTCCGCCTTCGGCCGCATCGGGCGGCGCGCGCGTCGACAACGCGAATAATCCGGACAACATGCCGGTCAAGCGCCCCGACAAACCGACCCGGGACAAGATCACGCGCGAGCCCCCGGCCAGCGCGGCAAACGCGAAGTAGCCGCGTGACGCGAGCACGTTTGCGGTTCGTCACGCGAAGCCGCACGCCACGGGCGACGAAAGGCAACAAACCGCGCGCCCGACCTGTCACCCGCACCGCGCCGCCACCGGGACGTGCAAACCACAACGCACGTCATAGACGCGCGATCGACACCTCCGTCGATTTCACCAGCGCGATCACTTCCGCGCCGACCTTCAGTTCCAGTTCATCGACGGAGCGCGTCGTGATCACCGACGTCACGATCCCAAACGGCGTATCGACGTCGATCTCGGACACAACCGGCCCGCGGATGATTTCCTTGACCTTCCCCTTGAACTGATTGCGTACGTTGATTGCGGCAATGCCCATATCGATTGACTCCAGTGGAACGACAAAACGGGTGACACATGCGTGCGATGTCAGATGGCCCAGCGGACGTCCGTCGGCCGTGTGGAATGGATTGACGCAGCGGACACTGCGTCGGAGTGCGCATCGTGAAACGAAGAATGGAACAGCGGCGCGTTGTCATCCGGCGTGCTCTTCAGCACACGATCCAGCACGTGTTCCTCAAGCGCGGCAAAAGCCGACGAAGCGCGTACACGCGGACGGGCAAGCGGCACCGGCTGATCGAGCGCGATGCGTCCTTCCTCGATCAGCAGGATGCGGTCGCCGAGCGCCACGGCTTCATGCACGTCGTGGGTGACGAGCAGCGCGGTGAAGCGGTGCTCGCGCCACAGCCGTTCGATCAGCGCGTGCATCTCGATGCGCGTGAGCGCGTCGAGCGCGCCAAGCGGCTCGTCGAGCAGCAGCAGTTGCGGACGATGCACCAGCGCGCGCGCCAGCGCGACGCGCTGACGCTGACCGCCGGAAAGCTGCGCGGGCCAGTCATCCGCGCGACCGGCAAGCCCGACTTCGGCAAGCACCGCGCGCGCGTCCTCGCGAGCGCCGCGGCCGAGGCCCAGCATCACGTTCTGCAACACGGTCTTCCATGGCAACAGACGCGCGTCCTGAAACATGATCCGCGTATCGAGCGGTGCGCCGTCTGCGTCGTGCTTTTTCAGCACGCCCGCGCTGGGTGCCTCGAGCTCGGCGACAAGGCGCAGCAGCGTCGACTTTCCGCAGCCACTACGGCCCACGATCGCAACGAAACTGCCGCGCTCGATCGACAGACTGAAGTCCGACAGAACCTTCCGCTCGCCATAGCGTTTGCCGACGCCGTGCAACTCGACGGCGTAGTCGCCCGCGCGCGGCGTTTCTCGCAGAAGCGCAGGCGTTGCGCCCACGATGCGCGCTTCGTCGCGAGCGTGGGCAGTATCCGGCGTACCGGATGCGTCGATCGCATCATGATCGGCCGCGCGCATCTGCTTGAGTTCGGATTCGAGATCGAGGCCCGAGACGCCTGCATACGATGCGGAAAAAAGCGTTGCGCTCATGCTTTCGCTCCTCGTTGATAGGCGGGGTGCCAGCGCAGCGCGACGCGCTCGATGTACTTCGCGAACATGTCGGCAAGCTTGCCGAGCGCGGCGTACAGCAGGATGCCGACCACCACGACGTCGGTCTGCAGAAACTCACGCGCATTCATCGTCATGTAGCCGATACCGGACTGCGTGGAGATCGTTTCCGCGACGATCAGCGTGACCCACATCAGCCCGAACGCGAACCGCACGCCGACGAGAATCGACGGCAACGCACCCGGCAGGATCACATGCCGGTACAGCGGGAAACCCTTCACGCCGTAACTGTGCGCCATCTCGATCAGGTTGGCATCGACCGAGCGGATGCCGTGGTACGTGTTCACGTAAACGGGAAAGAACACGCCGAGCGCGACCAGAAAAACCTTGGCCTCCTCTTCGATGCCGAACCACAGGATCACGAGCGGAATCATCGCCAGCGCGGGGATGTTGCGGATCATCTGCACGGTCGAATCGAGCACGACTTCGGCGGACCTGAAAAGCCCCGTCGCGAGACCCAGCACGAGGCCAATGCCCCCACCGATGACGAGTCCCGACACCGCGCGCCACGCGCTCACTTTCACATCGGTCCACATTTCACCTGAGAGAATCAGCGACCACGCAGCCTTCACCACCGCAAGCGGCTCGGGCAACACGCGCGCCGACAGCACGCCGCTTCGCGCGGCCACTTCCCACGCGAGCAGGATCAGCAACGGCGCGACCTGGGCGGAGAGCCGTCGCAGGCGCCCTGTTTCGACAAGCGATTCAGCCATGATGGCTTTCTCCGTGTTGATTGAGCGTCACGCGGTGATACCTTCAAGGCATCACGCACGCGCGCGGCCCGGTCAGCTTTGCGCGGCTTTCGGCAAATAGTTGTTGCCGACGATCTCGCCGAACGGTCCCGACAGCGGCCCGCTCACGCGCTCTTTCAGACGGCCCGGCAACAGCGGGAACACGAGCTCGGCGAAGCAATACGACTCCTCCAGGTGCGGATAGCCGGACAGGATGAACGTCTCGATGCCGAGGTCCGCGTATTCCTGCATGCGCGCGGCAACCTGCTGCGGATCGCCGACGAGCGCGGTGCCCGCGCCGCCGCGCACGAGGCCGACGCCGGCCCACAGGTTCGGATACACCTCGAGCGCCTGACGGTTGCCGAGCTTGCCGCCGTGCAACGCGGCCATGCGGCGCTGGCCTTCGGAATCCATCTTCGAAAACGACGCCTGCGCGCGCGCAACCGTTTCGTCGTCGAGCTTGCTGATGAGCGTGTCGGCGGCGGCCCACGCTTCGTCTTCGGTTTCGCGCACGATCACGTGCAGGCGGATGCCGAACCGGATCTCGCGGCCATGCGTCGCGGCCCGCGCGCGGATGTCGGCGATCTTCCGCGCGACGGCGTCGGGCGGTTCGCCCCACGTCAGATACGTGTCGATGTGCTCGCCCGCGAGCGCATGCGCAGCCGGCGACGAACCCCCGAACCACAACGGCGGATGCGGATCCTGCACGGGCGGATACAACGCCTTGCCGCCCTTCGACGTCAGATGCCGGCCGATGAAATCGATCGAATCGTTCGTGTGCGACGCGCTCAACTGCGCGCGCCAGATGCGCAGGAATTCGTCGGTGATGTCGTAACGCGTATCGTGATCGACGAAAAGCCCGTCGCCTTCGAGTTCCACCGCATCGCCGCCTGTCACGACGTTGATCAGCAAACGCCCTTTCGACAGGCGATCGAACGTCGCCGTCATGCGCGCCGACAAACCGGGCGACACGATGCCCGGACGGATCGCGACGAGAAACTTGAGCCGCTTCGTGACCGGAATCAGACTCGCGGCGACCACCCACGCGTCTTCGCACGAACGGCCGGTGGGCAGCAGCACGCCCTCGTAGCCGAGCGTATCGGCGGCGACAGCGATCTGCTGGAAGTAGTCGTAACTGGCTGCGCGCGCACCTTCGGATGTACCGAGGTAACGGCTGTCGCCGTGAGTCGGGATGAACCAGAACACATTCATGGGCTGCTCCTGCTTTTTATTCGAAACGGACGCGATCCCGCTGGACATCTACACGCGAGACACGCGACATCGCGTCTCGCCGCTCATGACACACGGCGATGCAACGGCATCATCGAGGAACGCGCGACGCAAACCTGCGTGCGCCAGAAGGGTGACGGCTATCGCGTCTGCATGGAGAAACAGTCTATGGACGGCCCCGAAGCTTTTGAACGATTTATTTGAGCTTAGGTTTTCCACTTTCGTGATTAGCCCGACGCTTTAACATACGGGCGCAGCGACGGTGAAAGCGAACGCGGAGGCGCACCCGCTCGCGCTCTATATAATGACGCACGTTTTCCGATAACCCGGCACGGCGCCATGAAGCGCGTCGACGTGCCCCTGGCGGTACATCGCATGCAAAAGATCATCCTGCCATTCGTGTCCGGCTTTCTGGCTTCCCTGTTTTTCCACGAATCGACGCTCGCGCTACTGCACGCGGCCGGGTTGATCGACCCGAGCGGATTCTCGACCGACCCGTTCCTGCCACTCGGTTTGCCCACCTTCATCGCAAATGCGATCTGGAGTGCGTGCTGGGCGGTCCTGATGGCCTGGTTGCTGCGCGTCTCGCCTGAGCGGATCGCGCCGTGGGTTCAGGCGTTCGTGTTCGGCGGCATCGTGCTGACGGCCGCAGGCGTTTTCGTCGTTGACCCGCTGCGCGGTATCTGGCCGAGCGGCAACATGCTGCCGCGGCTTGCGGTCGGCTTTGCAGCCAATGCGATGTGGGGTTGGGGTGCGCTCGTCTTCATGCGGGCATTCATGGCCTCGCACGAAGAGGAATAGGCGTTTCACGCAACGGCGCGCGGCGATCGTTCAGATCGTCGCTGCGCGCGCCGTTGAAGCCGCTAACCGGGGCATTGATCCTGGCTGTGGCGCCGGACCATCGCGGCCCGGTTACGCCCGACGCCGGCTAGTCCTGAAGCTCACGCAGCGGATGCGCGTCCGCCGGCCACGGGCTCTCGAACATCTTCTCGACCGCTTCGGCCGGCACGTCTTCAATCTGCGCGAACCGCCACGCCGGACGGTTGTCCTTGTCGATGATGCGTGCGCGGATCCCTTCGATCACGTCGCCCTGAGCGAAGCACGAGCGCGTCAGATCGAGATCGCGACGCAGACACTCCGCCATCGATCCCTCCGCGCGCGTCACCACTTCGAGCGAAATCGCCATCGACAGCGGCGAACGCTCGCGCAGCACGGCCGCGGTCTGCTCGGCCCATTCGGCTGCCTCGCATTCCGCTTCCGCGCCCGTTTCCGTCTCCAGCGACTTCAGGATCTGGCCGACGTCGGGCTTCGAAAAATGCCGGTCGATCAGCACACGCACCTGCGCGAGCGGCGACGCGTCCGGCCGCGGCATGATCTCGCAGCGCGCCGCCTCACGCGCGACGCACGCCACCACGTCGGCGCCGGACGCGAACGATTCGCGCTTCAGCGTATCGATCAGCGCGGGCAGCGCGGCATCGTCGATATAGATATCGGCGAGACCGGCGTAGAGCGCATCGGCCGCGCCGATCGTCTCGCCCGTGATCGCCAGATAGCGTCCAAGCGCGCCCGGCGCGCGCGCGAGAAACCAGCCCGCGCCGACATCCGGAAAGAGTCCGATGCGCGTTTCCGGCATCGCCATGCGCGTCGAACCGGTCACGACGCGCAGACCGTGCGTGCGATGGGCGCCCTGCGAAATGCCCATGCCGCCGCCCATCACGACACCGTTCATCAACGCGACATACGGCTTCGGATACGTGAAGATCGCGTGATTGAGCGCGTATTCCTCGATGAAAAACGTGTCCAGCGCGTCGCGTTCGCCGCGTTGCGCGGACTCGTACAGAAAGCGGATATCGCCGCCCGCGCAGAACGCCCGCGCATGCTGGCTGCGGATGACGACCGCGTGGACGCCGGAATCTTCACGCCAGCCCTCGAGCGCGGCGTGCATCGCGCGGATCATGCCGGTGGAAAGCGCATTCAGCGCTTTCGGGCGCTCGAGTTCAATGAAGCCAATATGATTCGCGACATAGGTGACGATCTCGTCGCTCGTCGCGAGCGTTGCGGTGATGGACATGGGCTGCGCTGGATTGAATGAATCGGGAACTGAACGGTATCACGCGACCGGCGATTCCGGTTTCGCGGCCGCGCGGCGCGTGCGTCTGGCGCGTGGCTTCGGTTCCACTGGCGCTGGCGTTGGCGTTTGCATTTGCAACGGCGGCTGCGGGTCGGCCGCTGTCTCTGCTGCATAGGCGCCCGTACCCTGCTGCACGGAGCCGAACCACGCGTCGAACGCGACGTCGATCAGCGTGTCGACCGGCGTGCGCGGAAAGACCGGACACGTGAGCTTCAGCGCGACGACACCGTGCATCGTCGCCCACAACGCCTCGGCCCACACCTCGCCCTGCGTGGATGCCGGCAACCGCCCCGCCGCCCTGAGTTCGTCGATCGAATCGACCATCAGACGAAACGATGCGTCGTCCGGTTCGTCCGATGCCTCGGCGGCTTCGGTCAGCGCCGCGCCGGTATAGCTGGGATCTTCCATGAAGATCAGCCGGTATGTCTGCGGATGCGCGATGCCGAACGCGACATACGCGTGCCCGAGCGCCCGTAGCCGTTGTGCCGGATCGGCGATAGCCGCGAGCGGCTCGAAGCTTGCCAGCAACTGCGCGTAGCCCTCCGCGCACAACGCCCGCGCGATCTCGTCGCGGCTCGCGAAATGCAGATACAGCGTGGCCGGTGAATATTCGATGGCGTCGGCAATCTTGCGCATCGACAGCGCAGCAAAGCCCTCACGCATCACGATGCGCCGCGACGCATCGAGGATGCGTTCGCGCAGCGCCACTTTCTGGCGGTTCTTTCGTTCGGTGATTCCCATGCAGTGCATTTTCGGGTTGACAAACTGAAAAGTCAAATTAAACTGAACACCGTTTACTGAACATCGTTCAATTTAATTTAGACGTTAACCCGCGTGGCGTCAGGACCCTTCCTGATGCCGTGCCTGAAACGGGAGTCGACATGGAAACGGCAGGAAAAGTGGGTCTGATCGGCGCCGCTGGCGCGGCCGGGCAAAGCATCGCGGCGGCGTTGCGTACGGCGGGCCGTCCGTACCGCGTGATCGGCCGCGGGCAAAGCGCGTTGCAGCGCGTATTCGGCAACGATCCGAACGCGGAAATCGTCACGTGGGATCCGGCGGATCCGGCATCGGTCAAGTCGGCTTTGGCGGGCCTGGATACCGCCGTGTATCTGGTCGGCGTGCCCTACAACCAGTTCGCGACGCACCCGCCGCTGACGCAGAAAACGCTCGACGGGCTGATTGCAGCCGGCGTGCGGCGACTGATCCTGATCGGCACCGTTTACCCGTATGGGTATGCACAGACGCTGCCGGTAACGGAGGCGCATCCGCGCAACCCGCATACGTTCAAGGGCAAGATGCGTCTCGCGCAGGAAAATCTCGTGCTCGACGCGCACGGACACCACGGGCTCGAGACGCTTGTTTTGCGTCTGCCGGACTTCTATGGTCCGGGCATCGAGCGCAGTTTCCTGCACGGTGTATTCGAGGGCGCCGCGCGCGGCACGCGTGCGCAGATGATCGGCCCGATCGACGTGCCACACGAGTTCGTTTTCATGCCGGACGTCGGCCCTGTCATCGAAACCCTGACCCGCACGCCGCAGGCGTATGGCCGCGTGCTGCATCTGGCCGGCGCGGGTACGATCACGCAGCGCGAAGTCGCGGAAAAGGCGTACGCGCTCGCGAGCCGTGCGCCCAGGCTGATCGTGGCGGGCAAGCCCACGCTACGCGTGATGGGGCTGTTCAATCCGATAATGCGGGAACTGGTGGAGATGCATTACCTCGTCACCGATCCGGTCGTGCTTGACGACACGGCATTGCGCACGCTCATCGGACCGGTCAGCAAAACATCATACGAAGAAGGCATCGCACGATCCGTCGAAGCCGCGCGTCGCGACGCCGCCCGCGCGGCCTGACATGCACCGGCAGCGCGGTTGACGGAATCCTTACGCGTCGGAGACGTTGCCCGGTGGAAAGTGGCCGCTCTTCAGCAGAACCGGCGTGCCGTTGCTGATACGCAGATGCTCGCGCGCCACGGCTTCGATATGCGCGCGGCCCGCGTCGAACGCGCGGCGCCAGCCTTCACTGTCGCGGGATTGCGCACCGAAATGGTCTTCGAGCGCCTCGACGGAGATCGCGCACGGCACCGGTTCGCCGTCCACGAGCGCGGGAAACACGAGGGTCAGGTTGAAGTCGCGATAAGCGGGCGCTTCCGCGAGAAAACGAATTTCCATGGTCGCCTCATCAGGAAAATCCGGCATGAACCGCATCGCAACCCGGCTGTTTCAAAGGCAGGCGCAGGCAGGCGCGCGCAGCACATCATGCTACTCGCAGGGACACATGACGGTCCAGCCGGCAGCCTTCCGCACGCGGCCCTTCATTGCCCTGCACGGCCGCCGCTCAGGGTGTATCGACGAGACGGTTGACGTACTCGCGCGCGGCTTTCTCGACATGTTCGAGCGCATCGGTCTCGGTGGCAAACCGGTGCTCCGCGCCCAGTTCCACGAGCGTTTCGATCCGGTGCGGATCGTCCGGCCCGCGCTGCGAAAGGCTGACTGAGCCAACGTACAGTCCTTCGGGCCGGTGATCCGGATGTTCCGCCTGGGTCGCCTCGTGGGCGGCGACGAGCCGCGCGGCGGCGCTGATGTAGTACCCGCGATAGGGGCCGCTCACCCGTTCTGCCATGTCGTCCTCCTGCTGCCTGTTCTGGTAAGTTGCACGCTGTCGGTCTCGTCGATATCGCTTTGGCCAGCACGATGACCGGCACGTATTGCGCAAAAACCGGACTGCTGCAATGCGGCGCGACGTGCAGTCGTCGCGGTCGTATCAGGTATCTGTCATTTCCCGCCGCGATAAGTTCTGTGCCAGCACGGCGATTGCCACGCACTTGTGGCCGCCGGCACGGTCGAACTGATGAACGGGCATCGAAAGATGCGCAGCCCAACCAGCGCGAATCCGGAGAGAGCAACGTCGATATGGGAAAATATTTCATGCAGGACACGGAAGTCCCCGAGCCCGATGCCGCCAGTACGTGGTTTACGTATGCCGGACGTCACGGCATCGACATGCCCAAAGCCATCAGCATCTGGGAAGACGCGGCAACCGAAAGCGGCGCTGAAAGTCGTCGCATCGTCGGCGGTGCGGGTATCCGCATCGATCCAGCGCTCACCTGACGCACGTCGCCGGCCCACGCGCAACCCGCGTGCGCAACCCGCGTCCATCACCGCACGCATTTTCAGTCACAAGGACACACGATGAAGCTATTCGAGCGGCGCTTGCGCCAGTCTGCCCTCCCTGCCGCGGCGCGCGTCGTCGCGCTGCCCTGCGCCGCCCTGCTGGTCGCGGGTCTCGCCGGGTGTGCGTCGTCGAACACCACGTCGCTCATCAACCTGCCGAACGGCCAGACCGGTTTCGCCGTGAACTGCAGCGGCGCCGATGCCGGATCGAGCTGGGCGTCGTGCTATGTGCAGGCCGGCAAGGCCTGCGGCGCAACCGGTTACGACATCATCTCGAAGGACAACGACGAAGGCGGCGCCGCGGGCGGCGGCATCACGAACGTCGTTTCGGCGAACGTGAAGAACCGCTCGATGGTGATTCGCTGCAAGTAACGTCGCGGCTGCGCCCGCACGCGGTCGCGACGCGCGGTCAATGCGCCTGCATCTTCGAGAACAGGTTGAGCACGACGACGCCCGCGACAATCAACCCGAGTCCGCAGATCGCGGCAAGATCCGGCACCTGGCGATAGAGCACCATCGCCACCAGCGTGATCAGCACGATGCCGGCGCCCGACCAGATCGCGTAGACAATGCCCACGGGTATCGACCGGAGCGTCATCGAAAGACAGTAGAACGCAACGGCATAACCCGCGACGACAACGATCGAAGGCACGAGCCGCGAGAAGCCATCGGCGGCACGCAGCGCGGAAGTCGCGATCACTTCCGCGACGATTGCGATGGCGAGCCACAGGTAGGGAGGCAGACGCATCGGCGTCAGACCTTCGCGAGCGCGAGCTTGCCGTAGTCGAGTTCGAGCTGCGCGCACAGCGCTTCGACCACGAGCTCATGATCGGCGCGCTGCGGCAAACCCGACACGGTCACCGACCCGATCACACCCGCGCCCGCGACGGTCAGCGGAAACGCGCCGCCATGCGACGCATATTCGCTCGCAGGCAGACCGTGTTTGTCGACGAGCGTCGCGCCCGCCTGCTGCATGCGCAGGCCGATGGCGTACGAACTGCGGCGGAAATGCGCGACCACGTTGCCCTTCCTGCGCGCCCAGTCGACGTTGTCGGGCGTGGCGCCATCGAGCGCGCTGAAAAAGAGCGGCTGGCCGAACGTGCGCACGTCGATCGCAAGCGCAAGACCGCGCGCCTTCGCGACTTCGCGCAGCCACACACCGAGCTGCCACGCACGGTCGGTATCGAAGCGGGGATACACCAGCGCTTTTTCCTGGGCGAGAATCGACTGCAGATCGTGTGCGATATCCATGAGAGCAAGAGAAACGGAAGATGAGAGAGTGAGCCGCACCACGGCGGCTCAGGAAGGGCTCAATTCTAGCGCAGCGCGCGGCTTGATCGTCCCTGCGATTGCCGCAGCTTCACGTCTGTGCGAAGCGCCCGTCACGCTGGCATTGAAACGGATTCGTAAATACCCGTTGCGCCAGCTTTCAATCTGTCCTATAATCTTTTCTTCGACGGACGCGGGGTGGAGCAGTCTGGCAGCTCGTCGGGCTCATAACCCGAAGGTCACAGGTTCAAATCCTGTCCCCGCAACCAACCATTCAAATAGCACTGAATGGATTGACACCAGGTCCCTCGAAAGTATTCAAAGCCCATCCCCGTGATGGGCTTTTTGCTTTGTACCCGCCATTTTCTGGCTGGTCACACTGACCGCACACTCATCGCGCGACCCTCTTCAGCGCGGCTCCCTGATCTCATCTTCTCCTTCAACTCCCTGATTCCTCGAATATTGCGCGGCGTGGGTTAGCGAACACACGTCAAATCGTCGTCCCTGTATGTTCTGCGAAAAGTTTTGCAAAAACACAGGGTTGCGCAGCGTCGATTCGTGTCGATGCGGCACGCCGATTTTCCGACCGCCCGCGACAGGCCACAATGTACATAATATTTCTGCTGCTAAGCGGCACCTGTAGTGCAACGGCGAGCGTGCTGCTTCGGATCGCCGGCAAATCAACCGACGATTTCAGTCACCTTTCCGCACTCTTTAACCAGGCGATGCTGCTGCGCGTCGGCGCGCTGGGCGCCTACGGTCTGGGCTTCATTTTTTACGCCATCGCGTTGAAGAAAATCGAACTGAGCATCGCGTATCCATTGATGGTCGGCGTGACCGTATTCGAGATCTTCATCTTCGCGCTGGTGAGCAACGAGGCATTGACGTTTAGAACGCTGACCGGCGCGGGCTTCCTGCTGGTGGGCGTGGCGCTCCTTTTTTCATCCATCACGCCGCAGGCCTGAGCGGCCGGCAAGGCACTCCCGTCGCCCGTCGTGAAGAGGATCGCGGCAAGCGATGCAGCAACGGGATGCAGCAACTTTTCGCACGCCGTGAACATGTCCGGCAAACGAGGGTAACAATGAATCCCGCTTCCGCTTCGCTTGCCTCACTCGACCGTGACCAGGGTGCGGGCACATGGCCCGGCCAGCTTCTTTTCATCGGCACGGTGCTGCTGGCCGGCGCGCTGTTCTGGATCGCGCCGCGTCCGCCGATGGGCGACCTGCCGCAGCACGCCGCCCAGGTCGCGCTGCTGCATGATCTCGTCAACGGTACGTCGCCGTGGGCCGATCTGGTGCGGGCCAACTACTTCACGCCCTATCTGCTCGGCTACGGTCTCGCGTTCGTGCTGTCGTTCGTGATGCCGGTCGTGAGCGCGATGAAGCTCTTCCTGATGCTCGCGTTCTACGCGTACGTCGCAGCGGGCGTGGCGCTTCGCAAGGAATACAAGGCCGACGCGCGGCTCGACTGGCTGTACGTGCCCGGCTTTTTCGGCTTCGCGTATCAATACGGCTTCTACACGTATCTGCTCGCCGTGCCCGTCGGGCTCTACTTCCTGCTCCTCGCGCGACGCTTCGCGCGTGCGCCCGGCATCGCGGGTGGCATGGCGTTGACCGTGGCCGGCGTGGTGCTGTTTTTCTCGCACGGGCTGGTCTTCCTGTTCGCGTGTGCCGTCGGCGCCGCGTTCATTCCGTGCTTCACGCGACAACCCGCGCGCATCGTCCGCGCGCTCGTTCCGTACGTGCTGCTCGGCGCGCTGACGCTCGGCTACATGCTCTATGTGCGATCCAACGCGCTCGTCATACAGGGTGCGGCGACGCAGGCATCGTCGGGCATGGCGTGGGACTGGACCGGTCCGTTCGGCTGGCATCGCGTCTACAACTTCGCGCTCTATACGCTCGCCACCGAGATGAAGGACGCGTACTTCCTGCTCGGCGCGGTGTTCATGCTGGCCGCGCCATGGCTGCTGCGCGCGAAGCTCAACGATCGCGATCCGACCGCCTGGCTGCCGATGCTCGCGATCGTGTTCATCTGGTTTTGCGCACCGTCCGACGCGCTCGGCATCGCCCTGCTGTATCAGCGCTTCCCGATCTTCCTGCTGCCGCTCTACGCAGTGATGTTTCAGGCCGACCCGGCCATCGCGAATCGTACGGCGTCGCCGGCACCCACCCGGTACACGCGGCGCACATGGCTCACATGGCTCACGCAACTCACAATCGTGCTGTTCTGCTGGTCGTATCTGGGCGTGCTGGCCGTGCGCAACCATCGCTTCGCCGTCGAGAACGCGCCGTTCGAAACGCTGCTTTCGGCGACCGTTCCGGGCCAGCGCGCGCTCAGCCTGATCTACGCGCCCGAAAGCCCGATCGTCCATAACCTCTGGACGTACCACACGTATCCGCTGTGGTATCAGGCCGAGCGGCACGGCTTCGTCGATTTCAACTTCGCGTTCTTCCTGCCGCAAATCGTGCGCTTCCGGCCGGACCGCGTGCCCGTGGTGCGACCGGGGCCGCAGGAATCGTCGGCGGAGAGCTTCGACTGGCACGCGGTGGACGGCCGCGCGTACCGCTACTTCTTCGTGCGCCATACCGCGCCCCTGCCCGCGATGCTATTCAAAAACGACGAATGCGAGGTGGTCCTCGTGAAGGAAGTGCCCGACTGGTCGCTGTTCGAACGACGCGCGTGCCACTAGACTCGCCGCCGCCTGCGCGCAGCGTTTCGCAGCGGCTCCCAGGAACCTTCCAGCCGCTTTCCACGCGTGTTCGCCGCCACCCGCCGCCCGGGCCACGCGCCGGACGACGCTCCCAGCCATCGTGAACGGCCGGCCCGGTGATAAACTCCCATCACCGCTCCTCCTCCCCTTGCCCATGAAATTCTGCTCCGTCTGCGGCCACGCAGTCAGCCTCGGCATTCCGCCCGGCGACAACCGCGAGCGCTTCATCTGCGCCGATTGCGGCACCGTGCACTATCAGAATCCGCGCAACGTGGTCGGCACCGTTCCGGTCTGGGACGACAAGGTGCTGCTATGCCGCCGCGCGATCGAACCGCGCTACGGCTACTGGACGCTCCCCGCGGGCTTCATGGAAATGGGCGAAACCACGGCCGAAGCGGCGTCGCGCGAAACGCTGGAAGAAGCCGGCGCCCGCGTCGAGGTGCAGAACCTGTTCTCGCTGCTGAACGTGCCGCACGTGCATCAGGTCCACCTGTTCTACATGGCGCGGCTGCTCGATCCCGACGTCGCCGCCGGCGAGGAAAGCCTCGAAGTGCGCCTCTTCGAAGAACACGAAATTCCGTGGGACGACATCGCATTCCCGACCGTCGGCCAGACACTGCGGTTCTTCTTTGCCGATCGTGCGTCGGGCAATTACAGCCTGCACACCGGCGACATCTTCCGCTCGCTGCGCGACGGCTGAGCGGGCCGCGAGCATGGTGCCCTGGCTCGGACCCGACGATCCGTTTCCACCCGTCGAGCGCGCCCTCGGAGCGGCGAGCGGCGCGCCGGGCCTCCTTGCCGCGAGCGCCGACCTGCTGCCCTCGCGGCTCATCGACGCCTACCGGCGCGGCATCTTCCCGTGGTATTCGGACGGCCAGCCGGTGCTCTGGTGGAGCCCCGACCCGCGCATGATCCTGCGAACGGGCGAGTTCAAGGTCTCGCCTTCGCTCAGGAAGACACTCAAGCGCGTGCTGCGCGACGACACGTGGGAAATCCGCGTCGATCACGATTTCGCGAGCGTGATGCGCGCGTGCGCGCTCACGCCCCGCCACGGCCAGCGCGGCACGTGGATCACCGCGGATGTCGTCGAAGCCTATACGTCGCTGCACCGCACGGGCGACGCGCACAGCATCGAAACCTGGCACGAAGGCCGGCGCGTCGGCGGGTTGTACGGTGTGTCGTTCGGGCGGATGTTCTTCGGCGAATCGATGTTCGCCGAAGTCACGGATGCGTCGAAAATCGCGCTCTCCGCGCTCGTCGCCCACCTGCGACGTCACGAAATAGAAATGATAGACTGCCAGCAGAACACGTCGCATCTGGCGTCGCTGGGCGGTCGCGAGATAGCGCGCAAGGCGTTCGTCGCGCATGTGCGCGCCTCTGTCGATGCGCCTTCCATACCCTGGCGTTTCGACAAGACCGTACTGA
This sequence comes from Paraburkholderia sartisoli, assembly GCF_900107685.1. Classification (GTDB taxonomy): domain Bacteria; phylum Pseudomonadota; class Gammaproteobacteria; order Burkholderiales; family Burkholderiaceae; genus Paraburkholderia; species Paraburkholderia sartisoli. Next base: position 269,238 of record NZ_FNRQ01000003.1, read on the forward strand.
CCGACGTCGTCACGCGGGCGACGTAACAGGCACACTGAAGAGCAAACCGAAGGCAAACGGCGGAGCACGGCCGGCGTGAAAACAGTCACGCGGATCGCGCCGCTCATGAACCGTCGGGTTTGCTGGACCCGAAAACGCTTCGAGAGCCGCCAACGTGACTCACCCGAATGAGCTGCCGCTGTCACCGCTTTCGGCGCTGCAATTCTACGCAACGGCGCCTTACCCTTGCAGCTACCTGGAAGGGCGTATCGCACGCTCGCAGGTCGCCACGCCCAGCCATCTGATCAACTCCGACGTCTACACCGAACTCGTCAAGGCGGGCTTCCGGCGCTCGGGCGTCTTCACGTATCGCCCCTACTGCGACGGCTGCCGCGCCTGCGTGCCGGTGCGCGTGCCGGTCGGGCGTTTCCACCCGAACCGCACGCAACGCCGCGTGTGGAAGAAGCACGGCGAGCTGATCGCGTCCGTCGCGCCGCTGCACTACGACGAGGAGCACTACGCGCTCTACATGCGGTACCAGTCGGCGCGGCACGCGGGCGGCGGCATGGATCGCGACAGCCGCGACCAGTACGAACAGTTCCTGCTGCAAAGCCGGATCAACTCGCGCCTCGTCGAATTCCGCGAGCCGCCGCACGGCGGCCACCCCGATCTGCCCGGCGTCCTGCGCATGGTCAGCATGATCGACATCCTCGGTGATGGCCTGTCGTCGGTGTACACGTTCTTCGATCCGGACCACCCGCACGCGAGCTTCGGCACGTACAACATCCTCTGGCAGATCGAGCAGGCACGCAGCCTGAATCTGCCCTACGTCTACCTCGGCTACTGGATTCGCGAGAGCCAGAAAATGGCGTACAAGGCGAATTTCCATCCGCTCGAAGGATTGCACGAAGGCCTGTGGAAAGTGTTCGACACCGCGAACATCGATCTTTCTCCGTTCGGCGCGACCTTACCGGGCAATCCCGCTGACAAGCCCGATGAAAAACCCAACGGCAGGCGCGGCGGCGGCATCGGCTAAAATAGCGGGTTCTCATTTCCGGCCGCCCGGCTTCGTCCTGTGTTCCGCTCCCCCTTGTTCAGCTCCCTGTATCCGCTCGTGCGCGCCCGGCTCTTTCGCATGGACGCGGAAGACGCTCACCATCTGACGCTGCGCATGCTCGGCGCCGCCGGCCGCAGCGGCCTCGCCGGCGCGCTCGCGCCGCGCGTGCCCGACTCGCCCCGTACCGTCATGGGCCTGACGTTCCGCAATCCGGTTGGCCTCGCCGCCGGGCTCGACAAGGACGGCGCGTGCATCGACGGCCTCGCCGCGCTCGGCTTCGGCTTCATCGAGGTGGGCACGGTCACGCCGCGCGCGCAGCCGGGCAACCCGCGCCCGCGCATGTTCCGGCTGCCGGAAGCGAATGCGGTCATCAACCGCATGGGCTTTAACAACGCGGGCGTCGACCAGTTCGTGAAGAACGTGCAGGCCGCGCGCTATCGCGGCATCCTCGGCCTGAACATCGGCAAGAACGCCGACACGCCGATCGAGCGTGCCGCCGAGGATTACCTGTACTGTCTCGAGCGCGTGTATCCGTTCGCGAGCTACGTGACGGTCAACATCTCGTCGCCGAATACGAAGAACCTGCGCCAGTTGCAGGGCGCGGACGAACTCGATGCGCTCCTTGCCGCGCTGAAGGACAAGCAGCAGCGTCTCGCCGACCTGCACGGCAAGCTGGTGCCGCTCGCGCTGAAAATCGCACCGGACCTCGACGACGAGCAGATCAAGTCGATCGCCGGTACGCTGCTGCGCCATCGCTTCGAAGGCGTGATCGCCACGAACACGACGCTCTCGCGCGAAGCCGTCAAGGGTCTGCCGCATGCGGACGAAGCCGGCGGGCTGTCGGGCCGTCCGGTGTTCGACGCGTCGAACGAAGTGATCCGCAAGCTGCGCGCGGAAGTCGGCGACACGGTGCCGATCATCGGCGTCGGCGGTATTTTTTCGGGTGCCGATGCCCGCGCCAAACTGGCGGCCGGCGCTTCGTTGGTGCAGCTTTACACGGGGTTCATCTATCGCGGCCCGGCGCTCGTCGCCGAGTGCGCGCAGGCGCTCGCAAACAACGCGTAAGCCCGCCAGCCGGCGCGCCGCGGCCTGACTAACCTGACTAACCGCCGCGTGCCGGCCCGTCGAGCGCCGCGCCGAAACGGTCGAAGCGCGGCTCGTAGAAGTGATGCGGGTCGAGCGAATACACGACGCGCCGCGTGCGGCCCATCAGCTCGTTGCGCGGGAAAAAACCGAAGTAGCGCGAGTCGGCGCTGTCGTCGCGATTGTCGCCGAGCATCAGGTAGGCGTTCGGCGGCACCGTCACCGGGCCGAACGAACGGCGCGGGCTGGGCGCGACTTCCGAGAGCCGCACCGCGTGCGACACGCCGCCAAACCGCTCGCGCAGATAGTCACCCGGCGACAGCGCGTCGCCCGGCAGCGGCGCCTGCCGCATCGGCTGATAATCCGCGCGCACGCCGTTCACGTACAGCACGTTGTCGCGCATCGCGATGCGGTCGCCCGGCAGGCCGATCAGCCGCTTCACAATCAGCTCGTGCGCCGCCGACGAATCGATCGTCACGATATCGCCGCGCCGCGGATCGTGCAGATGCGCAATCGCGATATGCGTGAACGGAATGCGCAGGTCGTACGCCATCTTGTCGACGAGAATGCGATCGCCCTCGCGGATCGTCGGCAGCATCGAGCCGCTCGGCACGACGTTCCAGTCGGCCACCGCGCTGCGAAACAGCACCATCAGCGCGAGAAAGGTGATCAGGCTTTTATTGCTGCGCCAGAATCTCATCAACATACGTGTCACGACCTGCTCCTGCGGCAAGGAATCCGAAAGCTCGATCGACGCGCGGCAGGCTCGCTGCAACGCGTCGACCGGGCAGATCGTATCACTCGTCGGCGGCGAAGCGCAGACCGAGCGTCGCGCGCGCGGTGTCGGCCATCATGATCATCTGCCGCGATTTCGCGTGCGTCATGACCGGACTCTCCGTATGCCCCGCGCGGATCAGCTCGCAGAAGTGCGCGGTCTCGTAGTTCAGGCCGCCGCCTTCGAACGGCGCGTCGAGTTCGACGACGCGGCCGTCCGTGTAACGGATCGTCGCGCGCGTCGGGTTCCACCAGTTTTCGTGGATCGTGACGTGGCCGCCCTTCGCGGCGAGCAGCGCGTCGCCCTTGCCGGCGAGGTCAAGGCCGCAGAAGAGTTGCGCGATACCGCGCTCGTGGCGGCTGTTGAGGCTCGCGAACACGTCTACACCCGTTGCGCCGAGCCGGCCGATGGTCTGCACGTCGAGCGGCGCGCCGAGCCAGTCGACGGCGAGAAACATCTCGTAGATGCCGATGTCGAGCAGCGCGCCGCCCGCATGATCGGGCGACAGCGAAGGATGGTCATCGGGCACGCCCGGCACCGAGCAGCCCGCGCGCACGAGCCCGATCGCGCCGACCGGATCCGCTTCGAGATGCGCGCGCAACTGGCGATAGAGCGGATAGAACGGCGGCTTCATCGCCTCCATGAAGAGCCGCTGCGCGGCGCGCGCCGCTTCGACCACGCGATCGAGTTGCGCCGCGTTGACGGTGGCGGGCTTTTCGCACAGCACGTGACGCCCGGCCGCGAGCGCGGCGATCGCGTAATCCGCGTGGCTGTCCTGATGGGTGGCGATATAGACGGCGTCGATGTCGCTCGCGAGGAGCGCGTCGAGGCTGTCGCACGCGGCGCCGCCGAATTCCGCGGCGAACGCCGCTGCCGGTTCGGCGCGGCGCGACCACACGGCGGCGATCCGCGTGGCGGGTACGTGCGCGAGGCCTTGTGCAAAGCGGCGCGCGATGCGCCCTGTTCCGACGATGCCCCAGCGGATCACGGTTTCTTCTTTCATCGATGGCCTGTTCCAGTGCGGTTGCTGACAGGTGACATTGTCGCGCATGTGAGCCTCGGGCCGACCAAAGCGCCATCGCCTGCCCTTCACTGGAATCGCATCGATACGGCGTTAGCCGGACACCGGCCGTTCTGCCTCGAACATGCTGCAGATCTCGTCGGCGGTGAAGTCGATCAGCGCACGCGAGGCGGCTTCCGCATCCTTCGGGTCGTGACGCTCGATGGCGCTCACCACGCGGGCATGCGTGTCGAGCGTGGCCTGCCAGACACCGTCCTTCTGGTCGACCACCTCGCGCGCCGCCGAAAGCGCGCCGCGAATGATCGCCGCCATCTGCTGGAAGAACTGGTTGCCGCTCGCGACCAGAATGCGCGTGTGCAGCAGCTCGTCCGCCGCCGCATATCCTGGGTCGCCCGGGCGCAGTGCGCGAAACGCGGTGTACGCGTCGCGAATGCCGGCGATCTCGGCGGGCGTCGCGCGCGCCGCCGCCTGCGCCGAGGCGCGCGGCTCGATCAGCATGCGAAACTCGATCACGTCGCGCAGGAAGGTCTGATCCGGTTTCGCCCGAAAGCGCCAGTTCACGACTTCCTCGTCGATCATGCGCCAGTCGCGCATCGGTCGGATACGCGTGCCGATCTTCGGCCGCACGTCGAGCATGTGGCGCGCGAGCAGCATCGAAAGCGCCTCGCGCATCACCGTGCGGCTGACGTCGAAGTCCTTCGACAGCACATCCTGCGGCGGCAGCACCGCCCCATATTTTTCCTCGACGATGCCCGTGACGAGCCCATCCATGACCTTGCTCACCAGCGAGCGGTCCTTGTTCGGCTGTTCCATGACACTCTCCCCGATACGGCGTCCGTCGCCTGTGTTACCCGTTGACCCTGCGCCCGCGTATCTTTGCCGATTGCTTTTCTGTACGTTGCGTCGTTCATCAGCGTTGCGCCAGTTGGGATACGTCCTGACAGGGTTATCCCTCTGACAAATTGTTTCGTCTGCGTAACGCACATCGGCCAAAGGCGCGTGCCGCGCGGCCCGCAAGCGGATGTTCCATGAAAAAATTGCACTGCCTTGCATGAGATGCGAGCCCGCCGCCGGCGCACGCGCACAGCCGTTCACACCACGCCGCCACGCGGCGACACGCCAGCGGAATCCGGCGAGGCCGCGCCGGGCGCGCCAGGCCCGCGCCGCCGCTCAATGATCGCGCGCGACCGAAGCGTAGCGGCCGCCGAAGAAAACGAGCGGCGCATGCTCGTCGAGCGAAAACGCGAGCACCTCGCCGACAAACAGCGTGTGGTCGCCGCATGGATGCCGGTCGACGACGCGCGCGCCGAAGCGCGCAACCGCGCGGTCGAGCAGCACCACGCCATCGAGTCCGTCGACTTCCGTGAAGCGCGGCGCGAGCCACGTCTGTGGCTCGCCGGCGAAGTGGCGGCTGTGCGGTTCCTGTTCGTCGGACAGCACGCTGACGCCGAACAGGTCGCTCTGCATCAGACGCTCGTGCATGCGCGCGCGCTGTCCAACCGACACGACGATGAGCGGCGGCTTCAGCGACCCCGACATGAACGCGTTGGCGGTCATCGCGTGCAACTGGTCGCCGCGGCCCGTCGAGATCACGACGACACCGGTCGCGAAGCGGCCCAGCGCGCGACGAAAATCGCGCTCGTCGAATTGCGCGGCGTTTTCGTTCGCCGCGCGGTCGGGACACGCAGTGTCACTGACCGGAAGTGCCCGTGCATTCATCGTCGGCCCCCACGGTTCCGCTCGCGGTTCCCTGCGAGGCCCCCTCGCCTGCCGCGCCGTTCGCGACACGCCCATACTGGTCGTCGAAGCGCACGATGTCGTCTTCGCCGAGATAGCTGCCCGACTGCACCTCGATGATTTCGAGCGGCGTCTTGCCCGGGTTTTCGAGCCGGTGCGTGACGCCAAGCGGAATATACGTGGACTGGTTTTCCGTCAGCAGGAAGTGTTCGTCGCCACGCGTGACGCGTGCCGTGCCGCGCACCACGACCCAGTGTTCCGCGCGGTGGTGATGCATCTGCAGCGAGAGCCTGCCGCCCGGCTTCACCACGATGCGCTTCACCTGAAAGCGCTCGCCGTGATCGATCGAGTCATAGCAGCCCCACGGCCGCTGCACCTTGCGATGTTCCCTGGCTTCCGTGCCGGCCGTCGCCTTCAGCCGGCCGACAATCGCCTTCACGTCCTGCACGCGATCCTTCGACGCGACCAGCACCGCGTCGGCCGTTTCGACGACCACCACGCCGCTCACGCCGACGCACGCGACGAGGCGGCCGTCCGAATGCGCGAAGCTGTCCTGCGAGCCCTCGAACAGCACGCGGCCACGCGCGACGTTACCATCGGCATCTTTCTTCGAGACGTCCCACACCGCGTCCCATGCGCCGACGTCGGACCATCCCGCGACGAACGGCACGACCACGCCCGTGAGCCTCCCGTCGAGCGTGATCTGTTCCATCACCGCGTAGTCGATCGAATCGGACGGGCAGCCCGCGAAGGCCGTGCGATCGAGCCGCAACGCGCCGTCGCTGTCGCTGTCGATCGACGCGTGCGCGAAGGCGTCCGCGCACGCCGCCGCGATGGCCGGACGGCACTCGCCGATCGCCGCGAGCCAGACCGACGCGCGCACCACGAAAATGCCGCTGTTCCACCAGTATTCGCCCGACGCGACATAGCGCGCAGCGAGTTCGGCGTCAGGTTTTTCGACGAAGCGGTCGATCGCGCGCGCGCCGTTGTCGCCGCTCGCGGCGCCCGTCCGGATATAGCCGTAGCCGGTTTCGGCGCGCTCGGGCGGCACGCCGAGCGCGACAATCGCGCCGCGCGCCGCGTGGGCGACGGCCGCTTCGAGCGCGTGCGCGAAGGCCGCGCGGTCGGCGATCAGGTGGTCGGCCGGCATCACGACCAGCACCGGATCGCTGCCGTCCGGCGCGTCGTCGCGCGCGGCCAGCGCCGCGACGGTTAGCGCGGGCGCCGTGTTGCGCGGCAACGGTTCGAGCACGAGCCGCGCGGCCTTGCCGCAACGTTCGATCTTGTCGAGCGTCAGGAGCCGCAGGTCCTCGCCGCAGACGATCATCGGCGCGGCCTGGACCATTTCGATGGCGCTGTCAGCCGCGTGACCGGCATCGTCACCCGACGGCGCGAACGCGCCGTCAAGACGGCGCAGCGTGGCTTCGAGCAGGGATTCGTCGTCGATGAGGCCAATCATCTGCTTCGGATACTGTTCGCGCGACAGGGGCCACAGCCGCGTGCCGGAGCCGCCCGCCAGAATCACGGGCTGCACCGTGCAGCGCGAACGGGCGTCACGGTCGCGAAACGCAAAAGGCAATGCGAGATCGTTCATTCGACACTCTCCCCGTCGATACGACGCGCGGCGCGCGATTCATACGCTGCGGCGCGGATGCAGGTCAATGCATGTGACGCGCACGAGGCGCACGACGTGCATCGCAGGTCCATTGAAGCAGACCGGCCCGGCGACCTCTGTACGTGGCGCCACATTGCGGGACGGTACGCGCCGCTACAGGCCATGCAGCGCCGGCTTGACGATCTGTTCGAGCATCGGCTTTAACCGGTAGAAGGGGCTGCCGAGCGTCACGCAGCATTCGGGCGCGCGAAACGTCAAACAGAAGAACAGCGCGAGCAGAAACAGCGCCTTTCGGTGGCGCGCCGCCGAAGCGACGATGCCGCGCATCACGTCGGGCGGCGTGACGACGAATGCGTCCGCGATCCGCGCGCGCAACCCGCGCGGCACGAGACGCTTCAGATCCGGCACCGTGATCGCGGCCGGGCCGTCGGCGAAAAACAGCAGCAGATACGAAATCGACACCGCCGAGAGCCAGCGCCCCCAGTCGATACCCAGCAGATACATGGGCAGCGAAGCGGCAAAGAGAAACCCGAGCTGCGCCAGATGGCGGCGCAGCATCTCTTCGTGCGCGAGACCGTAGCCGCCGCCGTTCCACAGCGTCACGAGCACGAGAATCGCGGCGATGCCGGCGCCCGCGAAGCCCCATACCCAGAACTGCCCGGCCATGAAGAGATACGCGACGCCGGAAAGATTGAAGACCGTGCTCCAGCCGATCGCGGAGATGCCGCCGCCCGGCACCATCGGCGTGCCGGGAGAAATCAGCGAGCGGTCGGCGGGGGCGAGCATGTGCCAGAGCTGGCCCGCGATGTCCGGGTTGCCCTTGAACGCCGCGCACATCAGGAACATCACGACCTGCAGCACGAGCGACACTTTCACCACGCGCGCGAACGCGGGCTGCGCGGGGAACATCGCGGCGAGACGCCGGACGATCAGCCACGCGGCGGGGAACGAAATGAACGCATACGATTCGTGCAGGAGCGGCAGCGCTACCGCCTGCACGAGGACGAACGCGGCAAGAAAACGCGCCGCGCGCAGCCGGCGCGGCATCACGGTCGAACGGACGATCGCGCTGTAGAGCAGGCAGTCGATACCGAGCGCCACGTGAAAAACGATCTCCTTGCGAAAGAAGAACGCGTTACCGATCGCCATCTGGAAGAGACCGCCCGGCACCAGAAACGCAAGCGCGAGCGCGGCCGGGCTGCGTTCGCGCGAGCGCGCCCAGACCGACACCATCAGCAGGCTCAGCATCGCGTAGTTCGCGAACACGAGGAGATTGACGGTGGCGACGTCCGCGCCATCGCCGTTGACGAGACTGATCAGCCAGCCGCTGATGCCGCGCCGGATAAAGCCCGCGTTATAGCTGATCAGCCATTCCGAATAGGCCCACGGGCTCCAGTTCAGACGCGCCGGATTCGACATCGTCACGGCCCAGACCAGCGATATGGACGCGCCCACGAGCAGGTAAGTCAGCCACGAACAGGTCCGTTTCATCTCCTGGATACCTTTGCAAACGTCATCTCAAGCCAGCGGATGTTCCGGCTTTCTCGCCACGAAATGCAGCCACCACGCGTCCGACGAAGCTGCGTCGTCGGGAATGCGCTGCGTGTCGGTGCTGCCGAACACGGCTTCGAGTTCGAGGCCGAGGTCCGCGATCTGGCGACGTTCGTGCGCGAGCGTCGTGTACACGATGACGATGCCGAAGTTGTGGGCGGCCGCGGTCGCGATCGAATAGCCGTCGAAATCGCGCGTGAGACGCGCGTGCCGCAGATAGTTGTAGCTCGCCGCCGGCAGCCGGCGCAACGTGCGCATCGTGCGCACGCCGAGCTTGAGCGGATTGAACGTGAACACCGGAAAGATCCGGCTGAACGGCTCGCGATAGCCCGGGCCTTCGCGGTTGTGCGACGAAAACAGGATCAGTCCGCCGGGCCGCGTCACGCGCTTCATTTCCTGCAGGATGCGCATGCGGTCGTCGTAATCGACGCAATCGATGCCGTTCCAGCTGAACTGCACGAACGCATAGTGACCGGACGGCAGCGCCGACATGTCGCGCGCGTCCATCCAGCGCAGGTCGAGTCCCGGGTGACGTTCCTTGCACAGGTCGATGAGCCTGTGCGTGTAATCGACCGCCGTGTAGTCGCTCGACAGCGCGGTCAGCATCGGCACCGTCCGCCCCGCGCCCACGCCCACGTCGAGAATGGGCTGGCCGCGTGTGCGCGACGCCACCCACTCGATGGCCGCGCGTTCGCCCGGATCGCTCCAGCCTGGGTGCGTCGTGAATTCGCGCCTGGCGTCACGCGAATTCCACGCGCTCTGGTTGACGTGATCGAGTGCCTTGCCCAGATTCATGATCCGACTCCTGGAAAATGCGCCCCCTGGAGCGCCGTGTCGCCCTGACGGTCGGAATCTGTTTCCGTAACCGCGACGGCAGGATTCGCTGCATCGGGCGCGAGTCCGGCGTGCCGCCGGTCCGCGCCCTGCCTCATTTGCGACGCATCCTTCGCGTCGGACTTCGAAACCACGGGCTCGCGCATCGACTGCATGAGCCATGTTTCGGTGTCGCGCATGACCGCTTCGCGCGCCGCGCCGGTGAAAAGCGCGTGATCGAGTTTCGGCAGCAGGACGACACGGATCGACGGATACCGTCCAAGACCGCTGCCGTGCGTGCCGAAGTGAATCTTCAGCTCTTCAAGACCGACGTCGAACTCGCCGTACACCAGCCGGACCTGCACGCCCTTCGCGGCCAGATCGCGTGCGAGCGTGCGGATCGGGTCTTTATCCTCGCCGCCGACGCGCGCCACCACGTCGCCGGTCCGTGCGCGCACGAGACGCCACGCGCGCTGCGATATCGCGCGTGCCGCGCGCATCGGGTTCGCCTTGCCGTGCAGCGCCGCGAGCCATTTCTTCAGACTGAACGCGGAACGCCAGTAGAGACGGCTCTGCGCGAACACCGGCGTGCCGGGCGCGCGATCCTCGCCATCCCAGATGAACTTCTGCAGGTTCACGCCCACGCACCCGACGATCGCCGGATGTCTGCGCGCGCCATGCAGGCCGTTGAACGCGCCGCCGCACACGCCCACCACCACCACGCGCCGGTAACCCTGCGAAACGAGCCACTGCGCGCCGGCCGCGACGTCGATACCGGATGCGTCGGCGTAGATCGTATCGAGCGTGACCGTCGGCGACAGCGGCGAACTGTCGCCCAGCCCCGCGAGATCCATGCGCAGCGAGGCTATGCCCTGCTCCGCGAGCCGCCGGGCGAAGAGCACGAACATGCGCCCGTCGCCGATGTGATGACTCGCGCCCGTGTTGCAGAAGAGTACCGCGGGCAATTCAGGATCGATGCGGTCCGGCACACAGTGCATGCCGAAATACCGGCCGTCCTGGTAAGGCACGTCGAACGAAACCGGTGTTTCGCACAGACCCTGCGCGGGCAGTTTCAGTTCGTGGCACGTCTGCTTGCTGGCACTCGCCCCACCGGCACGCGGCGGCATGTCGCGCGCGAGCCAGTCGGTCGCCCGGAGGAACACGTCGTGCGGCACTTCGCTGTAGAGCGCCTCAAGCTGGAAGCGGTCGCATTCGTCGAACGGCCCCGTTTCCACTTCGCTGCCGAGCGCCTCATGGCGGCTCGCCAGATTGGCCGCCTGTTTGCCGCCGCGCGAATCGAGCAGCAACACGCGCTTCGCGACGCTGGACTCGACCTTCGTCAGATCGAGCGCGGAGAGTCGCGCGACGTCCTCGCCATGCACGCCGAAGCCGAACGCTTCGACATAAGCGTTCGTGTCGGGCAGCGGATCCGCGCTGAAACCCGCGGGCGTGGTCGCCCAGCTCTGGCGGTGCGCACGCAGCTCGCGCACGTACTGGCGCCCCGAGATCACCGGCGCGAGCAGCACGAGCGCGTCGACGCCGCCGCGCCGTTCGGCGGCGCGCGCGGCCAGCAGCGCGCCGAGCCGGAATCCGCACAGCGCGACTTCGGTGACGCCCGTGCGCGCGCGCAGCGTTTCGATAGCGGCGTCGATGCTGTCGAGCCATGCGTCGATGCGGCCCGGGTCTTCCTCGACGCCGGCGGAATCGCCCGAGCCAGGATAGTCGAAGCGCAACGCCGGCATGCCGCGCGCGGCGATGCCCTCGGCCAGTTTGCGCCAGCCGCGATGCGTACACAGGATGTCGTAGCCGAACGGGCTGCACAGCACGACACCGCGCCCGGCATGCGCGCCGTTTGCACTATCCGCGCCGTGCAGCCAGCCGAAACATCCGCCAAAAACGATCGGCTCCATCGGTTGATTCGATTCCTCTGGCCGTTCCATTGCCCGTTCATTCCCATGCAAGAGGTTTGCCGTCGAACCCGCGCACCATGCGCCCCGCGCCCTGTCCCGCGCATTACAGCAGGCACGCGGCAATGCTTCCGTGCGCATGCACACAGTCACGGGCGCCGCGCGCCGCACCGCTTCACGTTTCCGCGTCGAGCGGCTCCGTCCGCGGCGTGATGCGGCGCCCGAGGCCCGCGCGTTCCAGAAACTTGTGTACGAAGTCGCGCAGCTCCGCCGAAAGCGCCAGCGACAGCGCGAGATTCACCGCGACCAGCACGAGCGCCGCGCCCGCCAGCATCAGGCGGCTGTCGACCACGCTCGCGATCGCGATGGCCATGCACAGGCAGAGCGCGTGCGGCACGAGCACGCCCAGCAGCGCGCGGCCACCGAGGCGCGACAGGATGATCAGCAGCGCGCCGTCGATCAGCGTCTTCAGCAGCACGGCCAGCGCCGCGCCGACGAGGCCGAACATCGAGATGCCAACCCACAGCAGGACGGCGAGCACCGGCAACTGCACGAGACTGATGCGCGCGGCGCGGCCCGGATCGGCCCGCGCCTGCAACAGCACGCGCACGACGCTCGCCGAGCTGCCGACCCACACCGACAGCGCGACGAGGTGGCCTGCGGTGGTGCCCGCGCTGGCGATTTCGCTGCCGACCCACCACAGCAGGAACGGATGCAGCGCGCAGATGACGACGATCGTGCAGGGCGTGAGAATGCCGACGACGAGCGCAATGCCCTGGCGCGCCAGCTCGTGCGCGTCGACATGCGACGAAGCGGAAAGACGGGGAAACAGCGTCCGCATGACGGCGGTCGGCAGCACCGACAGGCGACCCACCAGATTCTGCGGCGTCGAGTAATACGCGACCGCGCGCGCGCCGAGCATCGTGCCGATGATCACGCGGTCGATGCTCGCCGCGAACATCTCCGCACTGCCGCCGATCACGATCCAGCTGCCGTACTGGAACAGTTCCTTGATGATCGGCCAGCGCGGCCGGCGCCAGCCTGTCAGGCCGAGCACGCGCCACGTCGACACGCCAAAGATGATCGCGCCGAGAAAGCGCGTGGCGACGGCGGTCGCGATCACGACGGGCAGCGTCGGCGAGATCCAGTGCGCGGCGACGAGCGGCAGGCACTGGAACGTCGCCATGCCGAACACCTGGTTGAGGTTGAAGACGGCGAAGCGCTCCGCGCCGGTCAGCGAGCCGGCCATCACCCACGTGAGATTGGCGAGCGGAATCGCGACGGCGAGCCACGGCAGGCTCGCGTACACCTCCTGACTGAACGCGGGCGACAGATGGCCGAACATCTTCAGCCACGTGAACGAAATACCCCAGAGCAGCAGCGCGCCGGCCGTGCCGGTCATGAAATTGACGAACAGCGCGCTGAAAAACACCTGCTCGACGCGTTCGTGCGACTGGTCCTTTGCCGCGCGGGCAATCGAGATGCGGTTCTCGGTGGCGAGGCTGATGCCCATGTCGAGCACGCCGAAGTAGCCGATCAGCGTCCAGACGAGGTTCATCACGCCATAGCGCTCGGCGCCAAGCGTGAGCAGATATCCCGGCACGGTCACAAACGAAATCGCGATCGGGACGGCCGTTCCAAGCAGATTCAGACCGACGTTACGCAGAATCCGACTGTCCATCTTGCCCCCAGGTTGGCGGCATCACCGTTCGCGCGGCGACTTGTCAGCGCGCTGCGTATCGCCATGCGGACGTTGCCGCGCCAGCCGGAATGCCTCGTTTGACGTATTGGAGCAGCGTTCGGGCGCGGTATCGGTGCGCGCGCACACACAAACCCCGCCACGCCGCACGGTTCAAGGCTCGCCGAGCGCCTCGCGGTAAACGCGGGCGACCTGGGCCGCCACGACGGCGTTGTCGAAGCGCGCGCGGGCGTATGCGCGGCATGCGGTTTCATCGGGCAGCACGCGCCTGCCGCGCAGCGCATCCGCGATGCCGGCGGCGATCGCCTGATAGCCGACGGACGGCAGCACCAGTTCCGGCGAAAGCGGCGCCACCGCTTCCGGCAGGCCGCCCACCGGCGTCACCAGCACGGGCGTGCCGGCCGCGAGCGACTCGATCGTCGTCAGGCCAAAGCCCTCGAGCGAGAGCGTCGGCACGACGGTCACGTCGGCGGCGCGATACCACAGCGGCAGGGTTTCATCCGCCACGTAGCCGGCAAGCTGCACGTGGCTGTCGAGCCGGCGCGCTGCGATCGTCGAGCGCAACGCGGGTTCGAGCGGGCCCCTGCCCGCGATCACCAGCAACGCGTCGGGGACGCTCTGGCGCACCACGAACATCGCATCGACGAGTTCCTCGAGCCCCATGCGCGACACCAGCCTCCGGATGCAGAAAACCAGCGGGCGATCAGCCGGCAGACCGAGCCTCTCGCGCACTTCGGCTTTCGTCTGCGTGACGTTGAAGCGCTCGACGTCGACACATCCCGGCACGATCCGGATCGTCTCTTCAGGCACGCCGTAGCGCTCGCGCAGAAGATCGCCGAACGCGCGTGACAGCACGATATGCCGGCTCGCGTTGCGATACACCGACTTCTCGATCGCGTGCCTGACGACGCGCGACACGCTGCTGCGCCCTTCCGCCGCCGCCTCGTCTGCCCACGGGCCGTGAAAATGCACGACGCGCGGAATCTTCGCGAATACGCCGAGCGTCGGCGCCGTGTACAGCGCGAAGTGCGATGCCACGACGTCCGGCGGCATCGCACGCTTGAGTTTCTGCGAATGCCTGCGCGCCTGCCACATGCGGGTCGGAAGACGATCTTCGGCGTCCGCGAACGCGTGGACCTGGCCACCCGAGTCGTGGAACACGTCGTCACTGCCCGCCACGAGACCGCGCACGCTGACGCCCTGCGCCGGGAGCGATTCGATCAGGGCCTTGAATACCCGGTCGAGGCCACCCGGCCGCTCGCCGAACCAGTGCATGCCGATCTGCAGCGAATTGATCAAGGTGCTCATGACGTCGCGGATACCGCGTTGTGGGTGATCCCGTTTTTTCCGGGAGGCTGCGTCTTGCGCAGTTCTTCGTAGAGCGACAGATAGCGCATCGCCATCTGTTCCCAGCTGAGCGACGTCGCCAGTTCGCGAGCGGCCGCGCCCATGGTCCGCGCGCGCGCGGGATCAGCGGCAAGCCAGCTGATCGCCGCGGCGAGACCGTCGAAATCTTCCGGGCTGTCGAGCACGACGCCGCACGCACTGTCGATCACTTCGGCGCCGCCGGCGGTGGCGACCGTCACGACCGGCAGTGCGCTCGCGAGCGCCTCGAGCATGACGAGACTCATCGCTTCGTAGCGCGATGGAAACACGAACGCATCCACGGAACGCATCAGCGCCGGCATGTCGCGCACGAAGTCGACAAAATGCACCCGGTCCGCGACACCGAGCGCGGCCGCGAGCGCGGGATAAGGACAGTTGCCCACGCCGCCCGCCACCACCAGATGAACGTGGGCCGGCGTCGACACCAGCGCGCGCAGCACCGCATCGAGATTTTTACGCGCGACGCGCAGGTCGCCGGCGAAGAGCAGCAGGAACGGCGTCAACGGCAGGCCGAAACGCGCCCGTTCGGCTGGACCTGGCGCGAACTCGTCGACGTCGACGCCGTTGTGGATCACGTGCAGGCGCTGCGCGGCGATGCCCGTGGCCTGCACCTCGGCGGCCACTTTCCGTGACACGGGCACGACCGTGCGCGCGGCGAGAAACGCGCGCTTCTCGCACCATGCGTTAAGCCGCGTGAAGGCCAGCTGATACGCCGCGTACGCGCCCTGCCGAAGATTGATCGGATAAAACCCGCATCGATACCAGCCGTCGTGGACAAAATGCACGCTGTTGACGTCGGCGCGCGCCCACGTGATGAAGCCGTTCACGTGAATCAGGTCGAACTGGCCGCGATGCGCGGCAATCCAGATGCCGCTGCGCAATGCGAAGACCTGGTACTTGACGAGGCGGGTCGGAAGCCAGCTCTCGCGAATCCGCACGAAGCGCAGGCGCGGATGGGCCAGCAGCGCCTCTTCGATGCGCGAGCCGAGTACCGTCACCGAATGGCCCGCGGCCAGCAGCGCGCGCACGATCTCGTAGTTCACCCGTCCCTGGCCGTCATTCGTGCTGACGCGGTGGGTCACGATCAGAATTCTCATCGCCCGGCTCCAGAATGGAAGGGAACGGACGGAACCGTGTGCGGCCCGTATTGAGGCGTGACGACAGCAGTCGGCGGCGGTTGCGCCGCATGTGCCGCCTGCGCCGCCTGACGCTTCGCCGCTTCGCGACGCGCGGCGGCTTCGGTTTCGCGGACATACCGCAGACCGTTTACAGGCATGAGCACGCCGATAAAAAAGAACATGCCCGTCATGCCCGCCAGCGTGTTGGAGAACAGCATCATCGCGACGATCGCGACCGCGATGCCGACGCCGGAAACACCGAAGCGGTCGTGCGGCCGCGCCCGGCTTGCAGCGAACGCCCGCGTGATCAGCAGGACGATTCCAGAAACATAGAGCAGCGAACCCGGCCAGCCCATCGTATAGGGCACCTCCATGACGCCGCTGTCGAACACGGCGATCACGTTCGACGTGTCGGCCAGCTTGCTCGCGACGCCCGTCGTGCCGAACCCTTGCCCCGAGATGTCGGTCAGCGCGCGGCCCATGAAACTCGAGTACATGCCGACACGAACCTGGTAGCTGTCGTCCTGGCCGAGGTTCTGGACGGTCTCGAGCCGTGACGTAAAGTGCTTCGACACTTCGTCGATCATGGTGAGCGGCAGGCATATCGCGACGCAGGCCACGATACCGGCGATCATCCGGATACGGCTGCGTCCGTCGAGCATCGCAATCGGATAGATCAACCCGATCAGCAGGCCGCCCCATGCGCTGCGCACCGCGGTGAACATCAGCGCGGGCAACATGATCGCGGCGGCGATGCGCAGCTTGCCCTTGCCGGCGAGCACCATCAGGATGCACACGAGTGCCGTATTCGCGAACGGGCCGGACGAATTCATCGTGCTCGCGATGCGCAATCCAAACGGCACCGGCTGGCCTTCGGAGGTCATGCCGGAGGCAAGCAGCCAGAACACGTCCCAGGGCGGCGGCGAAACGAACTCGTAAATGCCGTAGGCGCCCATCACGATGCTGCCAAAGATAAACGTGCTCAGCAGCACGCGCTGATAGTCCGGATACGCCTGCCACGTGCTGATAAAGCGAAAACCCACGAGAGCCGGAAAAATCGCGTTGGCGAGCGCGAAGGTCGCCGCGGAAAAACCCGCGCGCGTCACGCCGATCAGCCAGGTGTACAGCAACGCCGAGAGCACGAGCGCGAGCGGCATCGCGCGCCGCTGCCCGAGAATCTTCATGTCGGTGATGAGCGCGAAGCCGGAGATCGCGGCGCAGGCGAGCGGCGCAACCATGATCGTGCTGACCGGATTGAACCCGCCCGCGAAAAAGTCGCCCACGCGCCGGATTTCCGCCGACAGGAAAAACACCCAGCACGTAAAGCCCAGGTAATGCGCCGGATGCACGCGATACAGCCACAACGCGATCAGCACCGCGGCCGCCGGATAAAACAGTTCGACGAGCCGTCCCATGTGCATGAAGCACAGCGCGAACATGACGATGAACATGACGGCGGGCACCGAAACCGGACCGATCCGGCTTTTCTTTCGCGCCTTGCGTGCCGGCGCCCGGCGCACACCTGGCTGCATGGGATCGGGCGTGGGATAGAGCGGCCGTGGCCGGGGCCAGGGCGACACGGCCGGGTCCCGTGGCTGCACGAGCGGCGTGACGGCGCGCGCGCCGGCGCCTGCCGGCACCCCATTGCCCGGGCCCGGCGGCAGGCCGTCAGGAAAACCCGCGTCCGGATTCACAGCAGCTCAAACGTACTGACGACCGACAGGCCGCCCCGCTCGCGACGCAGCCCGCTGAAAACCGGCTGCCCGCCTCCGCGCGGCTGACGTCGCAGGCCGATGAACGGCGTGCCATGATCGAGAAACGGTCCATCCGTCTTACGAAAGCCGAACTGCTCGTAGAAACCGCGCAGGCCGATCGGCGCGGTGAGCCGCACCACGCGGCCCGGCCAGCGCTCGGCAATCGCGTTCAGCGCGCGCTCGATCAACACTTCCGCCGTGCCGTCGCCGCGGCGCGCGGGGCTCGTCAACACCTTGTCGATCACCACTTCCGGGTCTTCCGCATCGCCTGGCTGAATGCGCGCATAAGCCATGATCGGCATGGAGCGGCTCATGTCCTCGGCGGCGAAGAGGTGAAGCGCGCCATCGTCGTGGCCGTCCGCATCGAGATGGACGTGCCACTGTTCGACCACGAACACCGCGCTGCGTGCACGCAGAATCAGATACAGCTCGCGCGCGGTGAGGTGCTCGAATTCCAGCGTCTTCCAGTTCATCACGATGTCCCCCAGACAGGTCGCGCAACGGCACACACCCGTTGCCATGGCGACACCTTACGTCTGGAACCGGCCCGTTTCCGTGCGGAATCGCACTGACGCTCAACCTTGCCGGTCCGTTTAATACGTCTAACCGATGCACGGTCCCGTTCGTCCCGGGCGTCGTGCGATGGGCCTGGATTCACCGGCGACGGGCCACACACAACCATGTCGGTGCGATGTCACATTTCCTGAAGGGGCTGAATTCCATGAAAACGGCACTGCGACGCATTCTTTCCGAGTCGGCACGTCTCGACGTGGCGCCGGACACCCTGGCCGACGATGCCGATCTCTACGCGGCGGGGCTCTCCTCGCTCGCGACCGTCCATCTGATGCTGGCGATCGAAGATGAATTCGGCATCGAGATTCCGGACCGCATGCTGACGCGGCGTCTCTTTTCCAGCATCGATTCGCTGGCCGCCGCGGTGAGCGAGTTGCAACAGGCGCAGGCGGCAGCATGAACGCCCCGCTCGCGCAGGATGCCGTCACGCCCGGGCGCGCCGATTCGCCGGCGGCCGCGCCGGCCGAGGTGGCTTCCCCCATCCCGCTTTCGACAGTCGAAACCGAATCGGGCTGGCGCGCCGCGGCACGCCGCGCCGCGCAGGTGGCCGCCCAGCATGCCGATTCGGTCGACCGTGAAGCGCGCTTTCCGGCGGAGGCGTTCGCCGCGCTGCGCGCCGAGCACCTGCTTTCCGCGATGATCTCGACGGAATTCGGCGGCGCCGGCCTGCCGCTCGCCGATATCGCGACGATCTGCGAAATCCTCGGACAAAGCTGCGCGTCGACCGCGATGGTCTACGCGATGCATCAGATCCAGGTCGCCTGCATCGAGGAACACGGCACGGCGCTCGCCTGGCAGCGCGACGTGCTCGCGCAGATCGTCGAGCGCCAGTGGCTGCTGGCGTCGGCCACGTCTGAAGAAACCATCGGCGGCAACATGCGCACGAGCGCCTGCGCGGTCGAAGTCGAGGGCGAGCGCTTTCGCATCGAAAAACTCGCGCCGACGATTTCGTATGGCGCGCACGCCGACGGCATTCTCGTCACCGCGCGGCGCACCACCGAAAGCCCGGCGAGCGACCAGGTGCTGATCGTCGCGCTGAACGACGACATCGCGCTGGAAAAACGCGGCAGCTGGGATTCGATGGGCATGCGCGGCACGTGCAGCGAGGGCTTTCGCCTCGTGGCAACGGGTGCCACGGCGCAGATCCTGCCGACGCCCTTCGCCGAAATCGCCGACCAGACCATGCTGCCGGTCTCGCACACGCTGTGGGCCGCGGTCTGGACCGGCATCGCGACCGACGCCGTGAATCGCGCGAAAGCGTTCTTCCGCGCCCAGGCGCGCGGCAAGCCGGGCTTCGTGCCGCCGTGCGGCCCGCGTCTCGCCGAAGCCGTCGGCCTGCTGCAGATGATGCAGTCGCGCCTGTCGGTTGCGCTCGATGCCGCGCGCGTCGCGCGCCGCGCGTCGCACGGCACGCAGCAGGACGACGCGCCGCTCTCCGCGATGCTCGGCTTCGCGTCCGACATGAACACGCTGAAAACCAGCATTTCGACGATGGCGCTCAAGGTCGTTCACGAAGTGCTGATGATCTGCGGGATGGCGGGCTACAAGAACGGCACGGATTACAGCGTCGGGCGGCATCTGCGCGACCTGTACTCGGCGCCGTTGATGATCAACAACGACCGTATCGCACAGAACACGGCCAGCCTGTTGCTTGCGCAGCGGCCAGCCACTCCGGGGAGAGCATGACCATGAACACGATGACCGATGCGGCTGCGATCGCGGCCGCGCAGACGGACGCGTCCAGCTTTCGCGACGGACTCTTCTCTCACGGCATCCTGATCGACACCGGCGAAAACGGCCTGTACGGCCGCAGCCAGGTGTTCGAGAGCGTCGTCGACGGGCTGAACGCCGCGATCACGCATCTGGGTGCCGACCAGCATCCGGAGTTCCTGCGTTTTCCGCCCGCGATGCGCCGCACGGACTTCGAGGACAGCGAGTATCTGAAGAGCTTTCCGAATCTTGCCGGCACGATTCACTCGTTCTGCGGCAACGAGGGCGACCACGTGCGCCTCTTGCGCTGTCTCGACGACGCGATGAAGGAAAGCGACGACGACCGCAACGACGAATGGATGAAATACCAGAAGCCGACGCGGCTCACGCTCACGCCGGCGGCCTGCTATCCGATCTATCCGGTCATCGCGCGGCGCGGACCCGCACCGGCCGGCGGCCATACGATCGACGTGCTGTCGTACTGCTTTCGTCATGAACCGTCCATCGATCCGGGCCGCATGCAGATGTTCCGCCAGCGCGAATACGTGCGGATCGGCTCGCCCGAGCAGGTCATGACGTTCCGCCAGATGTGGATCGAACGCGGGTCGCTGCTGATCGACCTGCTGCGTCTGCCGGTCGAGGTCGATCTCGCGAACGATCCGTTCTTTGGGCGCGGCGGCAAGATCGTGGCCGACAGCCAGCGCGCGCAGGCGCTCAAGTTCGAGCTGCTGATTCCGGTCGCGCTCGAAGACAGCAAGACCGCGTGCCTCTCGTTCAACTACCACATGGACCACTTCGGCGCGATCTGGAAACTCGCCTGCGAAGACGGCTCGGTGGCTCATACGGGATGCGTCGGCTTCGGCATGGAACGCATCACGCTCGCCCTCTTCCGCCACCACGGCTTCGACGTACACGCATGGCCCGACGACGTGCGCGGCCTGCTGTGGGGGGACACGAAAGCCCGCATCGAACATGGCCTTGCCGGAGCCGCAACATGAATTCACCGCTCACGACCGTGTGGACCCATCCCGATGTCCGGCCGCAACGCGTCCACGCACCGCACGCGCTGCACCAGGGCGATCGCGTCTGGCAGGAGACCAACTGCTACGTCGACCTGTGGATCGAAGTGCTGCACGGCTTCGGGCTCGATCCGCGCGCCGCGTTCGCGTTCACGGTGATTCAGGATTTCGAAGGCGACCAGTTCACGTTCTTCAAGTTTCCGCTCGAGGACATCGAGCGGCTCTACGGCGTGCAGGTGCAGGAACTGGCGATCTACGATTCGCTCGAAGACCGCGTGTTCGCGCAGACCCGGCGCGGCCATACGGTGCTCGTCGAAGTCGACGGCCACTATCTGCCGAACACGCGCGCAACGTCGTATAAACGCGAGCACCCGAAGACGACCATCGGCATCGATTTCATCGATCCGGTGCGCCGCAGGCTCGGCTATTTCCACAACACCGGCTATCACCAGCTCGACGGCGAGGATTACGACGGCGTGTTTCGCAAGCTGGCGCGCTTCGCCGGCCAGCCCGACCTGCTCTTTCCATACGTCGAGTTCGCGAAGAACGCGCGGCCGGCGCTGGAAGGCGCCGCGCTCGCCGAAGCTTCCGCGGAACTGCTGTGCGCGCATCTTGCCCGCCGGCCGCTGCGCAATCCCGTTTCGATGTGGCGCGCGGTGTTCCCGGAGCAGCTCGACCAGTTGCTCACGCGCGGCGAGCCGTATTTTCACCTGTACTCGTTCAACCTGATGCGGCAGCTCGGCGCGAACTTCGAGTTCCTCTCGAAGTATCTGCAATGGCTGACCGCGCAGGGTTACGACGTGCCGGAATCGATTCCGGCCGCCGCGCAGCAGATCTCGTCGGAAGCGATGGTGATGCAGTTCCGGCTCGTGCGCGCGATGGCGCGCAAGCGTCACGATCCGTGCGAGGACTGCTTCGACGTGCTCGAAGCCGCCTACGAAAGCACGCTGCCGCCGCTCGCCGCGCTCGCGCTCTGACGATGCACACGCGTGACCGACGTCAGTGTTTCAGTGGATGAACCGGCCATGCGTGTACCACCAGACCTGCGGGACCATGTGACGCGTCCCGACGACAGAGTCGGGCGCGACTGGCCCGTCTGGCCGCTCGCGCTCACGGCCGGCTGGCAGTGCGTGACGACGCCCGCTGGCGCCTGCGCGACCCCCGCCGACTGCCCGGCCGCCGGCTGGCTCGCGGCCCAGGTGCCGGGCACCGTCGCGTCCGCGCGGCGCGCGGCAGGCCGTCTTGACACCGCGCATCCGCCTCGCTTCGCTTACGACGATCACTGGTACCGGCTCACGCTGTCCGGCCACGGACACCGGCGTCTGCGGCTGCATGGCCTCGCGTCGATCACCGAGGTGTGGCTCGACGCAACGCTCGTCCTGCGCTCGGATTCGATGTTCGAGGCACACGACATCGACATCGAACTCGACGGCACGGCGACGCTCGCGCTGTGCTTCCGCTCGCTCACACCCGCGCTCGACGCGCGCCGCACGCGGGCGCGCTGGCGGCCGCGGCTCGTCAGTCCGCCGACGCTGCGCAACGTGCGCACGACCCTCCTCGGCCACATGCCGGGCTGGTGTCCGCCGCTGCAGGCGGCCGGCCCGTGGCGGCCCGTCGAGCTGCTGGGCGGCACGCCGCACGCGTTCGACACCGTCGACCTCGCGAGCCGGCTGGAGGGCAGCGACGGCATCGTTTCGCTTACGTTGAGCTTTATCGACGAACAGGTTCCCGCGCTACCCGCGCAGCTGATGTGCGGCGGCGTCGACGCGGCGCTCACCTGGCGCGACACGCGCACGCTGACGGGCTCGCTGCGCATTCCCGACGTGGAGCGATGGTGGCCGCATACGCACGGCGCGGCGCGCCTCCACGACGTGTTCCTGCGGCTCGGCGACGCGCATGCGCCGATCGAACTCGGCCACGTCGGCTTTCGTACGATTGAAGTCGACCGTGGTGCCGATGGAGAGGGCTTCGGCCTGATCGTCAACGGCGTGCCGGTGTTCTGCCGCGGCGCGTGCTGGACGAGCGCCGATCTCGTCACGCTCACCGGTTCGCCCGCGCAGCTCGACCATGCGTTCGCGCTTGCCCGTGATGCAGGCATGAACATGTTGCGCGTGGGCGGCACGACGGTGTACGAGTCCGACGCGTTCTACGCGCTCGCCGACCGTTTCGGCATCCTCATCTGGCAGGACTTCGCGTTCGCGAATTTCGATTATCCGGCCGATGATTCGTTTACCAGACAGACGACGCGCGAGGCGAGCCAGTTTCTTGCCCGCACGCGCCGTCATGCGTCGCTTGCCGTGCTGTGCGGCGGCAGCGAAGTCGAGCAGCAGGCCGCGATGTTCGGCCTGCCGCCGGCCCTGCGCGCGCAGCCGCTCTTCACCGAACGCCTGCCCGCCCTCGTCGCGGCGTTGCGGCCCGACGTGCCCTATGTCGTCAACTCGCCGTCGGGCGGCACGTGGCCGTTCTCGACGCGTCGCGGCGTGACGCACTACTACGGCGTCGGCGCGTACCTGCGCCCGCTCGACGACGCGCGCCGCGCGCAGGTGCGCTTCGCGGCCGAATGCCTCGCGTTCGCCAACGTGCCCGACGACGCCACGCTCAACGGCGTGACCGGCACGATCCATCAGCACGATCCGCGCTGGAAAGCCGCGGTGCCGCGCGACCCCGGCGCCGGCTGGGATTTCGACGACGTGCGCGACCATTACCTGCACACGCTCTACGGCGTCGAGCCCGCGCGACTGCGCTACGAAGACCCACAACGCTATCTCGACCTGTCGCGCGCGGTGCTCGCCGAGGTGATGACCGACGTGTTTTCGGAGTGGCGCCGCCATGGCGCGTCGTGCCGCGGCGCGCTCGTGTGGCAGTTCCAGGATCTGCGCGCGGGCGCCGGCTGGGGTCTCGTCGATGCCACCGGCCGGCCGAAAAGCGTCTGGCACGCCCTTGCGCGCACGTTGCAGCCGGTGCAGCTGCTGATCACCGACGAGGGTCTCGACGGCCTCGACCTTCATCTCATCAATGAGACGGACACGCTCATCGACGCGCAACTCGACATCGTGAGTTTGCGCGACGGCGTGCAGAAGGTTGCGTGCGCATCGGTCGCCGTGACACTGTCGGCGCGCAGCACACAGTGTCTGCGGGCGTCCGACTGTCTTGGCCAGTTTTTCGATTTCACTTACGCGTATCGCTTCGGGCCCCGTTCGCACGACGTAACGATCGCTACATTACGCAATGTTTCAGACGGATGCGTGCTGTCGGAAGCGTTTCATCTGCCCGACCGCGGCGTCCAGAGCCGCTGCGAGGTACCCATGGAAGTCGTGCTCGAGCCCGTCGGGCAAGGCTGGCAGCTGGTTGTCGAGGCGCGGCGCTTCGCCCGCGCCGTGCACGTCGTCGACCCGCACTTCCGGGCCGCGCACGATGTGTTTCATCTCGCGCCGAACCGGCCGCAAACGATTCCGCTGATCCGGCTGGACGCAAACGATAAAACGTCGCGGCCACAGGGCGAACTGCGCGCCATCAACGCGCTCGCGCCTGTGTTTTACGGCTGAGACGGTCGCAGCCGTGAATCGAAATTGGCGGGCGTCCCGGGTTGCGAACCAGTTTTGAATCACTTCTGGCACGCCGCAAAGCGGTCGGGCAAGGCCCGGTGTAGCGGGTGTTACAGCGGCGCACCGGTTTGCGCACGGTCCACGAACCCAATCCGATCAACGACTTGGCACGTACAAAAGCACGCCGGAGCCCACACGGGCCGCAAAACGTGTTTGCAGATGTGAAACAAAAACCGTCGTTTTTCGATGCGCCCAACGCGCCAGCGGTTCGCCGCACCGCACGAGCGCTCGCTTTCGATCTCACTGGCACACAACTCGCTTAGAGATGAGCGCGACAAAACAAGCGCTACCGGACATGACGTCAACGACATCGGTCGCGCAACGGGACATACGGGGCCGGCACTGCACATTCACGACCGCTCACCAGGCGGTCAGGCGCAAAGGAATGCAGTAGCCGGATCAAAAAACAGAAGACGCGCACCGCGCGGCTTCGTGCGAGGACCAAATCATGTTGACGCTCCAATCCGATCTGCACGGCAATCATCTGCTGGGGGCGTTGCCCTCCCATGAGTGGCAGGCCATCGCGCCTCATCTCGAACTCGTTCATCTGCGCGCCGAACAGCTGCTGTGCGATTCCGGACAGCGCATTCACCACGTGTATTTCCCGACCAGCGCGATCATCTCGCTGCTCTCCACGATGGAAGACGGCGGCTCGGTCGAAATCGCCGCGGTGGGTCGCGAAGGCATGACGGGTGTGCCGGTTCTCACTGGCGGTGAAACGATGCCGAACCGCGTGCAGGTGCAAAGCGCCGGCTTCGCGTATCGCATGACGTCGCAATGCCTGCGTCAACAGTTCGCGCGCTCGGACCTGATCCGCCGCCTCATGCTGCTCTACATGCACGCCCTTCTCACGCAGGTCGCGCAAACCGCCGCGTGCAACCGCCATCACTCGCTCAACAAGCAGCTGTGCCGGTGGCTCCTGATCGAAGTGGATCGCGTCGCGTCGAACGATCTGACCGTCACGCAGCAACTGATCGCCGACATGCTCGGCGTGCGTCGCGAAGGCATCACGGAAGCAGCGGGACGCCTGCATGCCGAAGGCCTGATTCATCACAGCCGCGGCCATATCCGCATTCTCGACCGCCACGCTCTCGAATCGCGCGCATGCGAATGCTACGGGCTCGTCAAGCGCGAGTTCGACCGGCTGCTGCCGCGCCTGCACCAGGCTGAGGCTGTGACCTGAACGGCGACGTGGCGGGAGCCATATCATGCTCTTCAAGCACATTGCACGCGCGCTCGATGCCCTCTTCGTCATCACGGGCGCGCTGGTCGCCCACTGGATGCGCTTTTCGACGCCCATCGAGCTGTCGGATACCGAGCGGCTCGTGATCGCGCTGTATTGCGCGCTCGTGCTGCTGCTGTTCCCCGGCTTCGGCGTGTACGACACGTGGCGCGGCAAGTCGCTGCCCGCGATGCTCGCGCGCGTGCTGGTCGCGCTCGTCGTGGCATCGGCGCTCGGGCTCGTGCTGGTCTTCACGCTGCACAGGATGGATGCGGTGTCGCGGCTCTGGTATGGCTCGTCGACGCTGATTGCCGGCGGTCTCATCATCACGACAAAACTGGTCGCGCATCTGCTGTTGCGTTACGTGCGCCGTCGCGGCCTGAACTACCGGACGGTCGCGATCGTCGGCACGCCGGGCTTCGTGCGCATGCTGCTCGCGCATCTCGAACATGCGCCCGAAGCGGGTTTCAAGCCGGTGTTCGTGCTCGACACGAGCGCCGATCCGGAATACGCCGAAGCGGCCAGCACG
Organism: Paraburkholderia sartisoli; assembly: GCF_900107685.1. Classification (GTDB taxonomy): domain Bacteria; phylum Pseudomonadota; class Gammaproteobacteria; order Burkholderiales; family Burkholderiaceae; genus Paraburkholderia; species Paraburkholderia sartisoli. The sequence continues at coordinate 295,391 of NZ_FNRQ01000003.1, forward strand.
CGCATGCATCACGTGCCCGTGCTGACCGACGTCGAGGCGTTCGTGAAAAAGACGCGCACCGACGAAGTCAACGAAGTGTGGCTCGCGTTGCCGCTTTCGGAAGAGCGCACGATCTATCGCTTCACGAAGCTCTTTCGCGACGACTTCATCAACCTGCGTTTCATTCCTGACGTACGAAGCCTTTCGCTGTTCGACCGCGCGATCGTCGAGATTCTCGGCCTGCCGACGATCAACCTGAGCGCCTCGCCGATTTCGCCGCCGCAACTGTGGCCCAAGCTGGTTTTCGATCGCGTGTTCGCGCTCTTCGTGCTGACGGTCCTGTCGCCGCTCTTCGCGCTGATCGCCGTCGCGATCAAGCTGAGCTCGCCTGGGCCGGTGTTCTTCAAGCAGATGCGCAAGGGCGCGGACGGCCGGCCGTTCGAGATCTACAAGTTCCGTTCGATGACCGTGCATCACGAAGCGGCGGGCCACGTGACCCAGGCCTGCCGCAACGACGCGCGGGTGACGCGGCTCGGCGCGCTGCTGCGCAAGACGAGCCTCGACGAGTTGCCGCAGTTCATCAACGTGTTGCGCGGCCAGATGTCGGTGGTCGGGCCGCGGCCGCATGCGCTCGAACACGACGACCTGTACAAGGAGCTCGTCTACGGCTACATGCACCGCTACTGCATCAAGCCGGGCATCACCGGCTGGGCTCAGGTGAACGGCTATCGTGGCGCGACGACGAAAGTCGAGAAGATGGAGTCGCGCGTGAAGTTCGACCTCTTCTACATACATAACTGGTCGTTCTGGTTCGACATCCGGATCGTGTTCATCACGATCTTCAAGGGGTTTGTCGGCCGCAACGTCTATTGATTCTGTTTCATCGGGGATTCATCGTGAAGGTTTCTGTGATCGTGCCGACATGGCGGCGTACCGCCGATCTCGCCCGATGCGTCGCGGCGCTCTGTGCGCAGACACGACGCGTCGACGAGCTGGTCGTCGTCGCACGCGCGGAAGACCATGCTTCACTTCAATGGCTCGAGCAATTCCAGAACACGCCCCACGACACGCCGCTGCGCGTCGCGCTCGTTCGCGAGCCCGGCGTGGTGGCCGCGTATAACCGCGGCATCGAGGCCTCGACTGGCGACATCGTCGGCTTTACCGACGACGACGCCGCGCCGCACGCCGACTGGGTCGAGCGCATCGTCGCGGCGTTCGCGCGCGATCCGCTGCTGGGCGGCTTCGGCGGACGCGACATCGTTCACGAACGCAACGGTATTCTCACCGGCGAAAAACAGGCGGTGGGCGTCGTGAGCTGGTACGGGCGCGCGGTCGGCAACCATCACATCGGTGTCGGCGAGCCGCGCGACGTGCAGATACTCAAGGCCGTCAACATGGCGTTTCGCCGCCAGGCCATCGGCGCCGTGCGCTTCGATCCGCGCCTGCGCGGCAGCGGCGCCCAGGTGCATTGCGAAATGGCGTTCTGCCTCGACGTGATGCGCCGCGGCTGGAAGCTCATCTACGATCCGACGCTGCTCGTCGAGCACTACCCGGCGCAACGCAGCGACGAAGACCAGCGTTACACGTTCAACGACACGGCGTTTTACAACGCTTCCTTCAACCTCCGTCTCATCATGTGTGAACACCTGCCGCCGCTTGGCAGGGGGATGTTCGTCGTCTATGCATCGCTGATCGGCAATCGCGCGGACCCGGGGCTTGCGCGCGCGTTGTCGCTGGTGCTGGCCGGCGAAAGTCTCACGGTCGCGCTGCGTAAATGGTGGGTCGGCTTACGCGCAATGCGCGGTGCGTGGCGCGAAGCCATGCGCCAGGCGTGAAAGGCAATACCCGCTAACGCGAGGGACCACCATGATTATCAAAACATTATCAGCCGGCCTGCTCCTGATGAGTCTGGGAGCCTGTTCGCTGGCGCCGGGGCCGTATCTGGACCGTGACCGTCTCGACCAGACCGTCGAGCCGACCTATGCGTCCCTGAAATATCCCGTCAAGCCGATCGACATCGCGTACTTCGCGCAGGAGCGCGCCGCCGCGCAGCCGTCGAAGTGTCCGTTGACCTGCCTGACAAAAGAAGAACGCAACAACTACAGCTACAAGGTCGGCATCAACGACCAGCTCACCATCATCGTCTGGGACCACCCCGAACTGACGGGAGGCGGTGGCGGATTCGGCAACAGCGGAGGCGGCGGCAACACGCCGGCGCCGTTGCCACAGGGCAATGCCGGCAACTCGGCCGCGCTCTCGCCCGCGTCCGGCGGCATCACCAGCAGCGTCGGAGGCGTCGAGGGGGGGCTCGTGGTTCGCGTCGCCAACAACGGCACGATATTTTTCCCGCGCGTCGGCCGCGTCAAGGTGCTTGGCATGACGGCGGAGCAGATCCAGCACGTGCTGACGCAACGCATTTCGAAGGAGATCAAGAATCCGCAGCTCGACGTGCGCGTCTCGGGCTTCAACAGCCAGGTCATCCAGATGACCGGTAACGTGCGCAGCCCCGCCGCCGAATCGATTACCGACCTGCCGCTTTCCGTGGTCGACGCGATCAACCGCGCCGGCGGCGCGCTGGCCGATGCGGACCTGCAGAACGTCGGCATCACGCGTGACGGCAAACGCTATCTGGTCGACGTCGCGGCGCTGCTCGAAACCGGCGACCCGCAGCAGAACGTCATCCTGCAGGACGGCGACATCGTCGACGTGCCGGACCGCTCGAACAGCCGCGTCTTCGTGCTCGGCGAAGTCGTGCGTCCCACGTCGCTGCCGATGAACCGCGGCAAGCTGTCGCTCGCCGACGCGCTGACAGGCGCCAACGGCATCGACGTGAAAACGGGCGACCCGCGTTTCATCTACGTGGTGCGCGGCGCGTTCAATCCCGCGCTCGCGCCCATCACGCAACCCGCCGGGGCGGTGCCCGTTTCGGCGAAGCCCAATCTCAAGGACAGCGCGCTCGTGCCGCTCGTGTACCGGCTCGACATGACGCAGGTCGACGCGATCATGTTGATGACCCGCTTCGAGTTGCAGCCGCGCGACGTGGTCTACGTGCAGGTCGCGAGTTCCGCACGCTTTAACCGCTTCCTCGAACAGCTGACGCCGACTATCCAGACCATCTTCTTTACCAAAGAACTGGTCCACCCCTGATCCAGGGCATGCGAGAGATACCCATGAGCACCTACGACACGCTTGACCCCTCGCCCGCGCCAGGAAGCGACGAGGAGGAAGTAGTACGGGACCTGATCCGGATCGTGTTCGAGCAGATCTGGTGGGTGCTCGGTATCGCCGGCACCGTCATCCTGCTGTCGGTCATCTATGCAAAGACGGCGGTTCACATCTATTCCGCCGATGCGATGATCCAGGTCGAAACGCCGACGTCGAGCACGTCGAGCGCCGCTGCCCTTTCCGCGTTGACCACGGTGGGCGGCAGCGCGCCGCGTACCGACGCGGAGATCGAGATCATCCGCAGCCGGACCGTGGTGGAGCCGGTGGTCGAGCAGTTCAAGCTGAACTTCTGGACGGCCGAGAACCGGGTGCCGTATATCAGCGCGGTTTCCCGGCTCTTCGCGCATCGAGGCAAGCCGCTCGCGGCGTGGTTCGGCATGCAGTCCTATGCATGGGGCGGCGAAATCTTCACGGTCGACTCGATCACGGTGCCGAAGAGCCTGGACGGGGTCAAACTGACCTTGATCGCCGGGAACAACGGCACCTACCAGCTTCTCGACGGGAACAGGCAGCCTGTCCTGAGCGGTGTCGCCGGCGAGCCCGCGACGGGGGGCGGCGTCACGCTGCTCGTCAAGCAGCTCGTCGCGCGCCCGGGGACGGAATTTTTCGTCACGCGCATCAATCAGCTCGATGCGGTGCTCGGTCTTGCCGGCGGCCTGCAGGTGAGCGAAAAGGGCCACGACACGGGGATCGTGCAACTGTCGTACTCCGGTGTCGATCCGAAGCTGATCACGGCGATCACGAATGCCGTCGCGCTCTCGTACATGCACCATCGCACCGAGCGGGCCCAGGAAGAAGCCAGCAAGATGCTGTCGTTCCTGAACAGCGAGCTGCCGCATCTGCGCGACGAACTGAAGCGCTCGGAAACGGCGCTGTCGGAATATCAGGCGCGCGTCGGCACGTTTCAGCCGACCCAGGAAGCGCAGGTGTATCTGTCCGGCGGTCTCCAGTACGAAAAGGAAATCGCGTCGCTCAGGATCCAGCGCTCGCAGTTGCTACAACGGTTCACGCCCGACAGCCTCGAGGTACAAACGATCGACGCGCAGATCGCCGCGATGGGACGCGAGAAGGCCCGTTTCGAGGACCGTTTCAAGACCTTGCCCGGCACCGAACGCCAGGCGATGTCGCTGCAACGGGACGCGAAAGTCGCGGAGGAAGTTTATGTCGCGCTGCTCAACCGGATCCAGGAACTGTCGATCACGCGTGCGGGCACGATCGGCAACGTCCATATCGTCGACGAGGCGCTGGTTCCGTCCGCACCGGTGAAGCCGAAGGCCGCGCTGATCATCTCGGGCGGCACGATGCTCGGCGTCATTGCCGGCATCGGCTTTGCGATCGTGCGACGCAAGTTCCTGACGGGTGTCGCCGATCCCGACATGGTGGAACGGCGCTTTCGCGTGCCCGTGCTCGGCTCCATTTCGTATAGCGTCGAGCAGGCCCGCGCCGACCGTCTCGCGTACGAAAGGAAACAGGCCCGATTGCAGCGTCCCCAGGGTTGGGCCCGGCTCGCCAGTCCGTCGATGCCGAACGCGACCACCCTTTCCGGCTTCATGCGGCGCGTGATACCGCGGCTCCCGGGTGCGGGCGCGGTGGCGGCGGTGCGCGAAGCGTCGGTCGTGCTGCACGGCGAGCACACGCCGACCCGGCCGCTGCTCGTCAAGATGAATCCGTTCGACGTGTCGGTGGAAGGATTGCGCGGCCTGCGCTCGGCACTGCAATTCGGTCTCGTCGATGCGCCGAACCGCATCGTGTGCCTGACGAGTCCGGCGCCGTCCGACGGCAAGAGCTTCCTGTGCGCCAATCTGGCGACGCTGCTGTCCGAATCGGGCCGGCGGGTACTGCTGATCGACGCGGATCTGCGACGCGGACGGCTCGCGCAATATTTCGGCAGTTCACCGGAAGGCGGGCTGACCGAACTGCTGACCGGCCAGATCGACGTCGAGACCGCGGCGCGCGCGACCGGCGTCGAGGGGCTGCATTTCATCGGAGCCGGTGCTTACCCGCCCAATCCTTCTGAAATTCTCGCGTCGTCGCGTTTTTCCCATGTCATTCACCGGCTCGAACAGGAGTTCGACATCGTGCTGGTCGACACGCCGCCGCTTCTCGCGGTGGCGGATGCCGCGGTCGTCGCCAACATCGCCGGCTCGACGATTCTCGTGATGCGCGCGGGCATCCATACGGAACGCGATATCGACGAGTCGCTCAAGAAACTGCGGCGCGCTCGGGCCCGCATCATCGGAACCGTGATGAATGCCATGCAGATCAAGCGTGGCGGCCGCTACGGCTCCTATGACTACGCTTACGCGCATACCTATACCGTGTCGATGCCGACGGACGAGTCCAAAGACGAGTGACGCTGTCGTATCGAAGACGTGATGGCCGTGCCCGACGTACAACGCGGGCGCGGCTTTTTTATGGTTCATCGCGGATTTCGGGAGCGCGGGACCTGCGGACTGGCACCGCGAAATGCAGAACGCCGGCAGCGGTGCCGGCGTTCTCTTCAGGTTCGTTCTTCGTCGTTGCGACGATTCACCTGTCAGGACAGGCAGACGTACTGCCGATAGCTATATTTGCGCAACGCCGGGAAACGGGCCAGCAGCCGGTCGAGCGCCAGCGCCGGTCCGTGCAGACGACCGCGCAGCAGGTAGGTCGACGCCATCTGGATAAAGATCATTTCCGGAAATTCCGTGGTCACCGTGAAATGCCTGCGCAGTTCATCGACCTCGCGTGGCGCGAGCGGCGACTCGTCGACGTCGCCGTACTTTGGAACCCACAACTTGCCGATGACGTTATCGCGAAACCACATCATCGTGTCGCTCGCGCCATTGTTTTCCCAGAAGAAGGCCCGGCCACCGGGCTTGATCGTCGCCCGCAACACGGCGCCGAACTGATCGAACGGCTCGATGTGGTGCAGGATCATCGAACCGAATACACAGTCGACCTGCGGCAATGTCGCGAGGTTTTGCGCGGCGAGCACGACGGGCCGGATATTGTCGATGCGATGCTCCGCGCAATAGCGCTTCAGGTTCTCGATGGCGAGCGGGCTCAAATCGACGCTGATCACGTTGGCGCCGAGCGACGCGAAATAGAGCGAAGACGCGCCCGCGCCGCAGCCCAGGTCGACCAGCGTCTTGCCGTGTAACGGGCCAAAGTGCTCGACTGCGCGGCGATACACGGGGCAATCGAGGTCCGGCATGTCGACAAGGCGACTGCTGTCTTCGCTGCGCGCGCGAAACAAACCGTCCCAAAACTCAGTAGCCTGTTGCATCGATTGCTCCTTGCATCCATTGCCGGCATTCGCGGCAGGTTCAATTAACTTCGAGCGGCGCGGAATCGCGCGTCGACATTATTGCCGGACGGTCGATACCGCACTGTTCGCGCACACACGCTCGATGCGGGCGCGCAAAGCCTGGTGGAACGCGGCGGTGGCGCGGACGGCAGGTGGAGGCAGCTAGCTACCGGCTAGCTACCCGGTATCGGCTAGCGTCCCCACGTTCCGCGTCGCGCGGCGTCGCCGGGCCACGCGTCGACAGGCGTTACTTCGACGCGCGGGCGCGCGCCCGCCGCGGCAATCGTGCGCGTGACTTCAAGCATGAACTTGTGCCGGAACGTGGCCGCTGAAAACCGCTCGGCGTTCGCGCGGCACGCGGTGGCCGTGATCAGCGTGTGCTGCCGCTCGAAGCGCTCCAGCGCCTCCAGCAGCGAAGCGACGGTTTGCCGTTCGAAATAGACGCCCGTCGGGCACGGTTCGCCCAGCGGAATCACCGTTTCGAGCGCGCCGCCCTTGCCATAGGCGATCACCGGTGTGCCGCACGCCTGCGCCTCCACGGAAACGATGCCGAAATCCTCCTCGGCGGCAAACACAAACGCCCGCGCGCGCTGCAGAAGGTCACGCAGCACCTCGAAGGGTTGATATCCGAGAATCTGCACGTTCGGTCCCGCCCTGGCGCGAATCGACGCCATCTCCGGACCGTCGCCGACAACCACCAGCCGGCGGCCGGGTGTCGCCGTGAACGCCTCGACGATCAGCGACATCCGCTTGTACTGCACCATGCGCGAAGCGGCCAGGTAAAAATCATCTTTCTGCGCGCACACATCGAATCTGTTCACGTCGACGGGCGGCGCGATCACGGTCGCGTCGCGGCGATACGCCTTCTGGATCCGGCGCGCGACGAACTCCGAGTTCGCGATCAGCCGGTCGACGCCGTTCGTCGAGTGCGTATCCCAGCCGCGCAGATAGTGCAGCAACGCGCGGGTCGCCCAGGACCGCGGCCCGCGCGTGAGCTTTGCCTCACGCAGATATTGGTGCTGCAGGTCCCACGCATAGCGCATCGGCGAATGCACGTAGCTCACGTGCGTCTGGTCCGGGCCGACCAGCACGCCCTTGGCGACCGCATAGGAACTCGAAATGACGAGATCGAAGCTCGACAGATCAAGCTGCTCGATGGCGAGCGGCATGAGCGGCAGATACATCCGGTAGTGGCGCCGTGCAAATGGCAGACGCTGGATGAAGCTGGTGGTGACCTTCTTGCCGTGAACCGGCGCACGGTCTTCGAGAAAATCGACGAGACTGTACAACTCCGCATCCGGAAAGCAGTGGATGATGTGCTCGAGCACCTTCTCCGCACCGCCGGGCGACACCAGCCAGTCGTGGACGATCGCGACTTTCATGATTTCCGTACCAGGAGAAAAGCAGACCAGGCCAGTGTAAGCGGCCGTTTTGCGGCCGTGCGTGCGCGCGGCCACACAGCACGCACGCCGCTTTGCGAATAATGAGGACTCGTCGGGCGGCCGGCCTGCGCGCCGCGCCCTGCCCGCCTGATTCCGCATCTCTCCTGGCGCACGACGATGAACGCTCCTGACCTGATCCGCCGTTTCCAGCCAGCCAAAGCCGGCGCCGCGGCGCTGCCCGCCGAAGCCGGCGTGTACGACGGCACGCGCACGCCGACGGTGCTCTTCCTCGATCAGACCGGCCAGATGGGCGGCGCCGAATTCGCGCTGCTGCCGCTCGCCGAAGCATGCACGGCGCGCGGCGAGGTCGTGCTGCTGGCCGACGGGCCATTTCGCGCCCGGCTCGAGGAACACGGCGTGCACGTGAAGGTGCTGAGCGACGCGCGCGTCTCGAACCTCGACCGCGAAGCCGTGCGGCTCAACCTGCTTTCCGCGGTGCCGGGCATCCTGAGGCAGATACGGGCGATCGCACGCGAGGCGCGGCGCTTCGACGTGCTCTTCGTCAACACGCAGAAAGCGATGGTGCTCGGCGCGCTCGGCAAGCCGCTGCACCGGCGCCCGGTGATCTGGTTTCTGCACGACATCATGTCGCGCGCGCACTTCGGACGCGTGCAGTTGCTGGTCGTCAAATGGCTCGCGCGTTACGTGGTGGACCAGGTCGTGGCCAACTCGCGCGCCTCGGCCGAAGCCCTGAGCGCGCTGGCCGGCATCCCCGCCGAACGCATTCCGGTGATTCCGAATGGCATCGACGCCGCCGCCTTCCACAAGGTCGACGCGCATACCGCCGACGACCGCGCCGCGCTGCGCCGCCGCCTCGGCCTGCCCGAGGACGCATACCTTGCGGGTCTCTTTGGCCGCCTCGCGCCGTGGAAAGGTCAGCACATCGCGTTGCAGGCGCTTGCGAAGCTGCCCGACGTACATCTCGTGCTGGTTGGCGCGCCGCTTTTCGGCGAACATGCCTATGCCGACGGCCTGCGCCTGCAGGCCGAAGAACTCGGCGTGACCGGGCGCGTGCATTTCGCGGGCTTTCGCGACGACATGCCGGCCTGGATGAAAGCGATGGACGTGATCCTGCATACGTCGATCGACCCTGAACCGCTCGGGCGCGTGGTGATCGAAGGCATGATCGCGGAGCGCCCGGTGGTCGCGGCAGCCGCCGGCGGCGTACTGGAGATCGTGCGCGACGGCCACAACGGTCTGCTGGCCCAACCCGGCGATGTAGACGGCATCGTCAAGGCCATCGACACCGTTCGCCTTCACCCGGACGTCGCGCAGCGTCTCGCGAAACAGGGGGCGATCGACGCGCAACGCGACTTTTCGCTCGAAGCCTACGTGAGCAGAATGACCCAGGCGATTGCACGCGCGGCGCGGTAAGGCACACACGTCAGCCCCGCGACCGCTCGGCGCCACCCGCCTTCATGTCGTGCATCGCGGCAAGCATGGCAAGATGCGCGCGCTCGACGGCCACCTCCTCGTCGCTCATCGCGTTACACGCCTGCGCGCCCATGATCACGCCAAGACATAACCCATAGTTGCCCGCGAGCACGCTTGCGGCCGTCGAGTTGCATTTCATGCGCTCATAAGCGACGTCGAGCGTGCGCCTCAATTTGCCTTGCATCGTCACCGGACTCTCCTTTCTGCGGTCAACACCGACGAAAGAAGCGTACCCGTGCGCAGGTCGAAGCGTAACTGGCCGGATGGCCTATAGCTCTCGCGAGAAAGATCGGGCACATTGAAAAAGCGCCGCGTGCCAGGGGGCAGCGCGGCGCTTTTTAGCGGACCCAACGTGATGCAGCAAATTCAGTTTCTTTCGTACACGATCGTCTCGACACCGGTGTCGCCGCCAAGCAGGCAGATATCGGCGCCGCGCGCGGCGAAGAGGCCCACCGTCACCACGCCCGGCCATGCGTTCACGTGCATTTCGAGCGTGCGCGGGTCGCTGATGCGAAGACCCTTGACGTCGAGAATCTCGTTGCCGTTGTCGGTCAGGAACGGCGTACCGTCCTTCTGCACGCGTACCACCGGCACGCCGCCCATCGCCGTGATGCGCCGGCCAGTCGCGGTGCGCGCCATCGGCACGACCTCGACCGGCAGCGGAAACGTGCCGAGCACGTCCACGCGCTTGCTGGCGTCCGCGATGCAGACGAACACTTCCGACACGGAAGCCACGATCTTCTCGCGCGTCAGCGCCCCGCCGCCGCCCTTGATCATGGCGCCGCTAGCATCGATCTCGTCGGCGCCGTCCACGTACACCGTCAGCGAATCGATCTCGTTCAGATCGAACACCTTGATGCCGTGCGACTGCAGACGCGCGGTGGTGGCGAGCGAGCTGGACACCGCGCCGCGATAGCGCTGCTTCGTCGCGGCCAGTGCGTCGATAAAGCAGTTCGCGGTCGAGCCCGTGCCGACACCGATCACGGCGCCCTGGGGCACATGGGCATTCACGTAGTCGGCGGCGGCCTGGCCGACCAGTTGCTTGAGTTCGTCCTGAGTCATGGGGATGTAAGGCGGGCGTGAGTAAAAACGTGAGTTTACCGGAAGCTCAGGGGGCCGGCCGCGTCGGCGGCGCTTCGGGGCCGATGTACTTGTCGAGCAGCGCGTCCGCGATCGCTTCGGTTTCGGCATCGGGGTTGCCCGCGTAGTCGCGCGGCCGGAAGTGCATCTGGAACGCCGCGAACACGCGGCGGGTGCGCGCGTCGAGCACGCCATCGGTGGCCGTCTCGTAGCCGTAACGCGCAAGCCGGCGCTGCAGGCCGGCTACGTCGACGGGTTGAGCGGGGTCGCGTCCCGCAAGATGCGCGCTCACGGTAGCGGCGTCCGGCCATGCGCCGACGCCCGCGTCGTAGAGCTGCTTCCACGGAAACAGCGGGCCAGGATCGATCTTGCGTTGCGGCGCGATATCGCTGTGGCCCACCACGCGTGTCGGCGGAATGCCGTAGCGCGAGACGATGTCCTTCGCGAGACGGATCAGCGCGTCGACCTGCGCCGGCGGATACGGCTGCCAGCCGCGGCCCTGGGGCGTGTCGATGGGGCCGAGGTTGACGTTCTCGATGCCGATGGAAGCCGCGTTCAGTTCGGTCGTGCCCTGCCAGTAGCTCGTCCCCGCATGCCACGCGCGCTGGCTCTCGGGCACCAGCTGGAAAACCACGGGCTCGCCGTGTTCGATCCTGGGCGCGTCCGGCACGACGTAATGGGCGCTGACGCCTTCCGTGGTCAGCACCTGCAGCGACTTCGCCTCGTCGATCTCGGTGTAGTGCATCACCAGAAACCGCACGCGCGAGTCGGCGCTCCGTGCGTGCCGGCTTGTGTCGGCGAGGTAGGTGCCGCGCTCGACCATCGTCGTCGTGCAGGCGGCGAGCAACGCGGTGCAGAGCGCGAGCGCCGCCGCGCGCATGAGGCACTGAACGCGGGCGCGATTTACGTCAATTGAATTCATTCGTCACTGCGTAGCCGCGGGCGCCGGGGGTTCGATGACTTTTGTCGACGCCGGCACGATTGAAATGAAGCGTGTCATGCGCGGGCGGATTGCGCCCTGAGCCAGGTCACAACCGCTTCCGCGCACGAGTCCGCACGCATGAAGCGCGAACGCTTACGTCTTTGTGAACGCCCCACGCTGGCCGACATTCTAGTCGGCTATCGGGATGAAGTCGTGTCAGCTGACCGGGGCGCAATCCATCAATCGGCGGTCAGTGCGCCGCGCAGTGCCTCCAGAAAGCGCAGATACGCGGTCGCCCCCGGATCGGGATGGCCGATGCTGCGCTCCTGCACCCACGCCGCCCGTCCCTTCTGCGACTGCAGGCCCGCCGTCGCCCCGATCCTCTCGCGCGCCGTATCGATCATCAAGGCCAGCAGCGCATCCGCCTCGCCCTGCGACGCCTCCAGCACATCCAGACTGGGCACCAGCGCATCGAGCACGGTCTTGTCGCCGACCTTGCTCTTGCCGCGTTCGGTGATGCGCGCCGCCACCGCGCGGCCGATGGCCAGCGCCTCATCCTTGCCGGCCGAAGACTTGCCCGACACCGCCTTCGCGGCGGCAAGCAGCCCGCCGCCGATCAGCGCGGCAAACGTCGACGGATTCGCCGTCGAGAAGGCCTTGCCGGCAGCAAGCAGGACGTCGTTGAGCGTGGCGTCGGCGGGCAATGCCGCGAGCGCCGCGACGACCGCCGCCGAGCCGGCCTGCACCGTGATGCCGAGGTCGCCGTCGCCCAGCGCCGCATCGAGTTCGCGAAGCTCCTCCGCGTGCGCGGGGAGCGTCGACAATGCACGGCTCAGCACAGTGCGCAATTCGCTGCAGGAAACACGCATGCCACTCTCCTTTTAAATCGGCCCGAAACCGGCTTCAAACAGCGATCAGGCCGGAGACCAGTCATGAAAGAGCGGCGAACGCGCGGGCGCGGAGAGCAGCGCTTCGAGCTCGTCGTCCAGCAGCAGCACTGTGATCGACGCACCCGCCATCTCCAGGCTCGTCACATACTCGCCGACATACGAGCGCGCGATCGTCAGCCCCTGATCCGCGATCGTCGCAGCCGTGCGCCGGTACAGCAGATACAGTTCCTCGAGCGGCGTCGCGCCCAGCCCGTTGACCAGCACCGCCACGCGCGAGCCCTTCGGCGCGGCGAGGTCGCGCAGGATTTCGCCGGACAGCCGGTCGGCGATCGCGTCGGCCGTTTCGAGCTTTCCGCGATGCGTGCCGGGCTCGCCGTGAATGCCGATGCCGATTTCCATCTCGCCTTCAGGCAGCGTAAAGGTCGGCTTGCCGGCGGCGGGCAGGATCGTCGGCGACAGGCCGACGCCCATCGTCCGGCACTGCGCGTTGGCCTTCGCCGTGATCCGCGCGACTTCGTCGAGCGGATCGCCGCGCTCCGCCGCCGCACCCGCGCACTTGAACGCGAACACCATCCCGGCGACGCCGCGCCGCTCGCTCGCGCGCTCAGGCGGCGCCGACGCGACGTCGTCGGTCAGCAGCACGGTCCTGATGTCGATGCCTTCCGGTTCCGCGAGATCGGCGGCCAAGTCGAAATTGAACACGTCCCCGCCGTAGTTGCCGTACACGTAGAGCACGCCCGCGCCGCCGTTGACCGCCTTCGTCGCCTCGAAAATCTGTTCCGACGACGGCGACGAAAACACGTTGCCCACCGCGACGCCGCTGCACAGCCCCTCGCCGACATAGCCGAGAAAGCCCGGCATATGGCCCGATCCGCCGCCCGTCACGATACCGACGCGACCCTGCTTCGGCGCGTCCGCCCGCACCAGCGCGCGGCGATCGGCGGTGGCGGCCTTGATCCAGCCTGGGTGCGCGATCAGCAGCGAATCGATCACCTCGTCGACGAACTGGTCCGGCTGGTTGATGATTTTTTTCACACGAGTCTCCCTGGGATATCCGGTTAAAAAAAGTGGTCAGTTCTTGCGACGCTGGCTGAGCGCGTCGAGCATCACCGCGGCGAAGATCACGCCGCCCTGAATGAACTGGGTCCAGAAAGGATTCACGCCGAGCAGCGACAGCCCGACGTTGATCACGCCGATCAGCACCACGCCGATAAACGTGCCGACGATCGAACCGCGGCCACCGGCAAGCGACGTGCCGCCGATCACGATGCCCGCGATCACCTGCAGTTCGAGCCCGTTCGCCGCCGACGGCAACGCCGAGTTCAGGCGTCCCGCGAGCACGATGCCGGCAATCGCCGCCGTCACGCCGGCAAGCGTATAGGTCAGAAAGATCACGCGGTTCACCGGAATGCCGGCGAGCCGCGCCGCCTCCTTGTTGCCGCCGACCGCGAACACCTGATGGCCGAAGGTGGTCTTGCGCAGCAGCACGTGGCCGGCCAGGAACACGATCAGCATGACGATCATCGGCGCGGGCAACCCCGCCACCGACTTCGCGCCGAACGCGGTGAACGCGTTGGGGAAATCGAACTTGGTGCGGCCGTCGGAAATGGCGAGCGTGAGGCCGCGCGCCATCGCCATCATCGCGAGCGTCACGATGAACGGCACGAGCCGCAACCACGCGACCGAAATGCCGTTGAGCGCGCCGACGCCCGCCCCGACCGCGACGGCAATCACGAGACCGGCGAGACCGAGCCCGATGTTGTCGGGCGTGGAACCCGCCATCAGCGCCGCGGCGACCATCCCGCTTAGCGCCACCAGCGAGCCGACCGACAGGTCGATGCCGGACGTGATGATCACGAACGTGCCGCCGACCGCGGCGATCCCCACCACCGACACCTGCACCATGATGTTGGTCAGCGTGCTGGTGGTGAGAAATTCCGGCGAAGCCACCGACAGCACCACGCAGATGATCACCAGCGCGGCGAACAGCGGCCCGATGCCGCTGCGCAACTGTCGTATCAGGCGGCTCGAAACCGCTTCGGTATCTGCCGGTTTTGCTGCCGTCGAAGTCATGCGCCTACTCCTGTCGTCGCCCACTGAATGACCGTTTCCGAATCCGCCTTGTCGCGCGGCAGCTCGGTGACGATCCTGCCGCGATGCATCACGAGGACGCGGTCCGACATGCCCAGCAATTCCGGTAACTCCGAACTCACCATCACGACCGCCGCGCCCGCCCGCGCCATCGACACCATATGCGAATAGATTTCCGTCTTCGCGCCGACGTCGATGCCGCGCGTCGGTTCGTCGAGCATGATCACGGCCGGTTGCGTCGCGCTCGCGCGGCCGAGAATCACTTTTTGCTGATTGCCGCCGGACAGGTTGCCGGTGATCTGCAGCGCCGAAGGCGCGCGCACCGCGAAGCGCGCAATGGCATCCTGCGCGAGCGTGCGCTTTCTCGCGTTGCGCACGAAGCCGCCCGTCGCCAGCGCCTTCAGGCTCGACAGCGCGATGTTTTCCTCGATGCTCGCGTCGAGCACGAGACCTTCGAGCTTGCGGTCCTCCGCCGTGTAGACGAGGCCGTGACGCATGCCCTCGACGGGAGAATGAATCGCGACCTTGCGGCCGCGTATCCAGATCTCGCCTTCGGTGACCTTGTGCGCGCCGAAAATCGCCTTCAGCAACTCGGTGCGCCCGGCGCCGGCAATGCCCGCGATCCCGACGATTTCGCCTGCCCGCACGCTGAAACTCGCGTGCCGGACGATCGGCGGACTCGCCAGGTCGCGCACGTCCAGCACCACCGGCCCGTAATCGCGCGGCTCCCACGGATAGAACGAATCCAGCGTGCGCGCGACCATCGCCTGCACCAGATCCTGTTCGGTCCATTGCGCCATCGGCCGCTCGCCGACCGTCGCGCCATCGCGCATCACGACGGCGGAATCGGCCAGCTCGAATACTTCTTCCAGATGATGCGAGATGAAGATGATGCCCATCCCGGTTGCCCGCAAGCGTCGCACGACCGCATAGAGATTGGCGATATCCGCGGCCTGCAGGGCCGCCGTTGGTTCGTCCATCACGAGGATGCGGGCGTCGCGCGCGACCGCCTTCGCGACTTCGACCAGTTGCCGCCTGTTCAACGGCAGGTCGCCCAGCCGCATCGACGGTGACACCATGTCGAGCCCCACCTGGGCGAGCGCTTCGCGCGCCCGTTTGTCCGCGTCGCGCCGCAGCACGAAGCCATTGCGCGCCGGCATCCGGCCGAGAAACAGGTTTTCGGCGACGGTCATGTCGTTGATCAGCGACAGTTCCTGATAGATCACGGCGACGCCCGCGTCGATTGCCGCATGAGTGCCGCGGGCAAGCGGCTGGCCGTTGATCTCGATCGTGCCTTCGTCCGGTTCATACGCGCCCGACAGCGTCTTGATCAACGACGACTTGCCCGCACCGTTCTCGCCGACGATCGCCATCACGTGACCCGCGTGCAGCGTGAGGCTCACGCCGCGCAGCGCCTTCACGCCTGGAAAGCTCTTGACGATGCCTTCCATATGCAGCAAAGGCGCGCGACTTCCGGTGTCTGCGTCCGGCTGCGCGCCGGCCTGATACTGCGAAGCTGTTTGCGCATTCATGATTGCGTCCTGCGTGGAAGGACACGCGCGTTGCCTGCTGCGGGCAACACGCGTGCCCTGGCGTGACTCCAGTGCGTCGTCAACTGAAGCTCAAGCCGTCTTCAGCTTACTGGCTGACCTGCAACGACCACAGCCCGTACTTCTTCGTTTCGTCGGAATCGATGTTCGACTTGTCGATCAGCAGCGTCGGCCACGCGTAGTTCGCGGGCACCGGCTTCTTCGCGTTGTTGTCGGCGATGAAGCTCAACGCCTTGGCCGCCATTTCGATCGGGTTCTGCGAGATCGTCGCGTCCTGCTTGCCCGCCCGGATCGCCGAGAGCGCCTGCGCCGTGCCGTCCGCACCGATCACCATGATGTGTTCCTTGTCGCCGAGCGGCTTGTAACGGCCTGCGTTGTCGATCGCTTTTTCCGCGCCGACCGTGTTGTCGTCGTTGGCACCGAACACGGCGTCGATCTGCGGGAATTTCTGCAGGATATTGGTCATCGCGTTCAGCGACTTCTCCTGGTCGAACGCGCCTTCCTGGCGGGCGACCACCTTGATGTCAGGATATTTCGCGATCTCGTCGCTGAAGCCTTTCTCGCGGTCGGTCGCGGCGGTCGTGCCGACCAGCCCGATCAGGTCGACCACGTTGCCCTTCGGCGAACCGTAGCGTTCCTTCAGCTTGTCGGCGATCCATTTCGCGCCGGTGGCGCCGAGCGCGACGTTATCGGACGCGACGAACGATGTGACCTTGCCGCCGTCCGACCCGCGATCGAGCGTAAACACCGGGATGCCCATCGAATTCGCTTTCTGGACGGCGGGAATGATCGCTTTCGAATCGATTGGATTGAGCACGAGCGCGGTAATGCCCTGGCTCAACAGGTTGTTCGCGTCGTTGACCTGCTGCTGCGCGTCGCCGTTCGCATTGGTTTGCACGAGGTCGAAGCCCTGGTCTTTCGCGCCCTTTTCGACGCCCAGCTTCAGCCCGACGAAGAACGCGTTGTTCAGCGTCGACACCGAGAAGCCGATCTTGGGCTTGCCGCTCGCGGCAGCCACGGGTGCCGCGCTCGCAGCCGTGTCGCTTGCCGCGGTGCTCGCCGGCGACGGCGACTCGCTCTTCGAACAGCCGCTCAACGCGGCAGCCGCGCACAGCACGACGGCACTCGCCGATGCGCCCAACGTGCCCCAACGGTCGAATCTTCCTGAATTCCAGGCCATATCTGTCTCCATTGTTCAAGTTATGTAGCGCCGTGTGTCACGAGCCGGCGTCAGGCCTTGCTGTTGCTGTTGCTGTTGTTGCTGCTTCCACTGTTGCTGCTTTCGCGGCGCAAGCCGTAGTTGCTGAACTTCTTCACCACTTCGCCGATCTCTTCATCCGTCAGCACGGGCGGCGGCCCGAGCTGACTGGCGAGCAGATACTGCTGCGCCAGTACTTCGACTTCGTTTGCAAGCCACAGCGCGAGCGCCAGATCGCGGCCGAGCGCAATGACGCCGTGATGCGCGAGCAGGCACGCGGTGCGATCCCGCAACGCCTGCAATGCGTGATCCGACAGCGCCTGGCTGCCGAACGTCGCATAGGGCGCACAGCGGATCGAATTACCGCCCGCTGCCGCGATCATGTAGTGATGCGCGTGCATGTCGCGGCCGTGAATCGCGATGGCGGTCGCGGCGTTCGAATGCGTGTGGACGACCGCATCGATGTCCTGCCGGGCCTTCAGGATGTCGCGATGAAAGCGCCATTCGCTCGACGGCCCGCGCTCGCTGAAAACCGCCGCATCCGGCTGCACGTCGAGCGGCAGCCATACGATCATGTCCGCCGTCAGCGCCGACGCGGATACGCCGCTCGGCGTGATCAGCAAGCCGTCGCGCCAGCGCACGCTGACATTGCCCGACGTGCCCTGATTGATGCGCAGCCGCTCCATCTCGAGCGCGGTCTTCACGATTTCCGCACGCAGGCGTGCCTCATGTGCGCTGTGGTCGGCGGCTTCGTTCACATTCACGTGTCCGCTCACGACGCGGCTCCGAACAGCGCGGCAAGCTGCGTATCGAACGGCGCGTTGATGATGCCGCGCTCGGTGATATAGCCGGTCACGAGATCGTGCGGCGTGACGTCGAAAGCCGGGTTGTGAACCTTGATGCCCGTGGGTGCGATCGCGTGGGCGCCGAGATGCGTGACCTCGTCGTCGCGACGTTCCTCGATGACGATCGCGTTGCCGTCAGGCGTGCGCAGATCGAGCGTCGACGATGGGCACGCGACATAGAAAGGCACGTTGAAATGACGCGCGACAATCGCGACGCTCAACGTGCCGATCTTGTTCGCGAAGTCGCCGTTCGCCGCCACGCGATCCGCGCCGACGATCACCACGTCCACGCGCTTTCCCGCGATCACGGATGCGGCCATGCCGTCCGTGATCAACGTGACGTCGACGCCTGCCTGTTGCAGTTCGTACGCGGTCAAACGCGCGCCTTGCAGCAACGGCCGGGTTTCGTCGGCATACACGCGAAACGGAATGCCGGCGCGCTGTGCGAGATAGATCGGCGCGGTCGCGGTGCCAAGACCGGTCGTCGCGAGCGCGCCAGCGTTGCAATGCGTGAGCACGCCGCTACCGGGCGCGATCAGCGTCATGCCGTGTCTGCCGATCTGCTCGCACAGCGACTGGTCCTCGCGATGGATCGACGTCGCTTCGTCCACCAGTGCGCGATAGAGCGAGAGCGTGTCGCCTGCGTTCGAACGGTCTGCCGCGCGCAGCATCCGCTTCAGGCTCCAACTGAGATTGACCGCCGTGGGTCGCGCGGTGTCGAGATAGGACGCGCGCTCTTTCAACGTTTCGCGGAATGCGCCGATGGGCAAGTCGCGCGACGACTGCATCGCGACACACAGGCCATACGCGGCCGCGACGCCGATCGCCGGTGCGCCGCGTACCCGCAGCTCGTGGATCGCGCGCCAGACTTCATGCGCGCTGGTCAGCGTTTCGATGACGGTGGATTGGGGCAAGCGGGTCTGGTCGAGAATCCGCAAACAGTCGTCTTCCCACGTGAGCGTGGCTGGCAGGTTCGGGAAAGGCGACGGCGATGCCATGCGTGCTCCGGTGAGAGATGAAGACTGAAGAGTGACCATTTCGGAAGACGTGGAGAGATTCATGGCGATACGTGTCCGTCGGCTTGCAACGCGCGCGCCATCGAAACGACCTGCGCAATGTTGCCGATCGCGTTGCGCTCGACCAGCAGGCGCTCGGCGCAACGCAGTGCGCGCACTTCGATCGCGGCCCTCGACGCGTTATCCGCGATGCTGGTGATATCGGCGACCTTGGCCATGCCGACGATGCGCCGGATCATCTTGCAGCCCGCGAATCCCAGCGATTGCGCGAGGAGCCGTTGCATGAACCGCGCGCGATACGCTTCGGCGCACACGCCGCCCGGGTCGTCGCCCATGAAATGACTCTTGCGCCGGCTTTCGTGATCGCGCCACAGCTTCAGGAACGTCTGTTCGAAACCGCCCCAGATCGACGTCACCTGATCGAGAAGCCAGTCGCGATAACGCACGGCGCCCGCGTTGTGCACACGGTCGTGCCAGTCGCGCGAAAAATACGCGAGCAACAGATTCGCCAGCACCGCGCCGATATCGAACCCCATCGGCCCATAGAACGCGAACTCGGGATCGATCACGTAGGTGTCGTTCTGGTTGACCATGATCGAGCCCGTGTGCAGATCGCCGTGCAAAAGCGTCTCGGCGTCGTTCATGAACGCCCATTTCATCTCGGCCACGGCGATACGCAGCGCGGGCGATTGCCTCAAACGCCCGATTTCAGCACGCGGAAAAGCCGGGCTATAGTCATTCGACGGATGGTCCTCGAACGGGTACGTGAACACCAGGTCTTCGGTGACCTTGCACAGTTCGCTGTTCACCGCGTCGCGAACCGCCTGCTTCTTCACGTCGGGCGCGAGAAACAGATCCGAGCCGTAAAAGAGCGTGTGCGCGAGATACGTCGAAAGATGCGCGGCGAGCTTCGGATAGACGACGCCGTCCATCAAGCCTTGCCGCAGGATCCGGTGCGACGATAGCCGTTGCATCACCATCAGGAACAGGTCGCTGTCGGCGTGATAGACGCGCGGCACATGCTGCGGACACAACGCGCCAAAGCGCCGCAACGCGGCGACCTCGCGTTCCATGCGGTGCCGCGTGAGCGGCCACGACTTGCCGACCAGCCGCAAAAACGGCGGCGCCTGCTTCACGACGACGCTTTTTTCCGGGGCCCGCGCGTTACTGGCGAAATAGACGAAGTTCAGGTTGCCGTCGCCGACTTCCTCGATGTCGAGTTCGCCGGGTTCGTCGAGCAGCGCATACACCGCCGGAACGCCCCGCAAATATGCCGACAACTCCGAAGAACTGAGTGCTTCGAATTCCATGAATGTCTCCTCCACGTTCGAACGGGATCAGCGTTTCTTGCGGACCAGATCGAACTTGAAGATGGCTGTGTTGTAGTAGTCGTTGCTATAGCAGATCGGCACGCCGCTCTGATCGAAATCCACTTCATCCAGCAGCAGAAACAGGCCGAAGCCGTCGCCAAGCTCGGGCAGATCGCGCGGCGTCAGGATCGTCGGGTGGATGGACGTATGCGTATGCGAAAGCCTCCGTCCGGTCCGCTCGAACATCGCGAAGAGCGATTCGCCGAGCTCGCCGCCGCATGCGTCGAAGACATGCTTCGGAACGGTATCGATGCAATACGCCGAAATCGCGTCGTCCGCGCATCGCACGCGCTCGATGCGCACGCAATCATCGCCGACGGCCAGACCCAACTTGCCGGCGAGACTTTCGGAGGCCTTGATGTGTTCGACCTGCGACCGGCAGGTGGCCGGCACGGCGCCGACCTTGCGGATCATGTCGGTCACGGACATCAGATCATCGAGGCCGCCTTGCAGCTTTAACGAAATTTGTCTGATGAAGGTGCCGCGCCCCTGAATCCGCGACAACAGACCGTGCGAAATCATTTGCGCGACCGCTTCCCGAAGACTCGACCGGCCGACCCCCAGCAGCTCGCAAAGCTCTATTTCAGTGGGTATCTGGTCACCTGGCTTGAGCGATTTTTCCCGGATCATGGTCATCAACGACTCCTGGATTTTCTCGCTCATCGAGTGTTCGACGCTCAGGCGCATACGTGTCTCAAGTGGCTGGTACCGCCTCAATATAGATCAGATGTCTGATGAATTCAGGGGGTGTTTACCCGTAACACTGGCGCGGGGTGCAAGCGCCCATCGATCAGGAACGGGTCTCGCATTCCTCACGCAGATGCTCGACGAACGCCTGCTGGATCGCCGTGCCCAGCCAGTCGGTACGCACGGTAAATCCAACCGCCCGGCTTGCCTCGGGCGTCTTCAGTTCCAGCGCGACCATCTCGCTACCCGTGTAGGCCTCGCGAATCTGCGAGCGCGACAACAGCGTGATGCAGTCGCTTTCGACGAGCATCGCCACCATCATCGCGAGCGAACTCGTTTCGACCACGAGCGGCGGCGTGACCGGCAAGCGGGCGAAGATCGAATCGATCACCGCGCGTCGTGGCACGTGGCGCTGTGGCACGACCCAGTCGTAGTCGGCGAGGTCGTGCGCCGCGATGGATTGCTGTCTCGCCAGCCGATGCCCCTTGCGCACCGCGATGACGTACGGATCGTCGAACAGTTCGGTTTCCTGCACGGACCCCGTGAGGCGGGGCGCGCGCAGCCCGCCGACGATGATGTCGATCGCGCCGGCGCGCAGTTCGCGCAGAAGCTGGGCGTGCGAGCCTTCGTCGACCGTGACGCGCGCGGCGGGATAGCGCTCGCGCAGTCGCTGGATCGCGCGCGCGATGAGACGTGGCGGCAGCAACGGCAACACGCCGATCGCCACTTTCCCGGTGAGTTGCCCGCGGGCGTACGCCAGATCGTCGCTTGCCAGCGCGATCTCGTGGAGCGCGAGACTCAGGCAACGCGCGAATTCGATACCGGCTGCGTTTGCCGACACGCTATGCACACGTCGGCGGTACAGCGAAACGCCGAGATTCTGCTCGATCTGCCGCGCCGCCCGATGCACCGCGGGCTGCGAAATGCCGAGTAACTGGGCGGCCTCCGCCGCCGATCCCGCGTTCGCTATCGCGATGTGGCAGCGCACCTGCGTGTCGGTCAGATGCCGGCAAATCTTGCCTGCGTTCGCCGTCCCCGAGCTCGAATGCCCCGTTGCGTTCGCAACGGCCCGCTCCATCTGCTCAAGCATGCGACGAACACGCCGTTGCAGGATCACCCCCTCCCCTGTCAGCTCGCTTCCGCCGAAACCGCGCTCGAACAGCTGTCCGCCGAAACTCGCCTCCAGCTTGCCGATGGCAAGGCTCACCGCCGGCTGCGTGCGCCCTGCGCGAACCGCTGCCTGCCCGATTCCGCCTGCCTCGCACACCGCGTCGAACAGGAACAGACGTCTTAATCGCGCCGGGTTGTCATCCGGCTGAGCACGCTCAACTCCGCTCATCCCGCCTCCAGAATTGCTATGTGATTACCCTTAGCTTAACCAGAATTTATGCCTTGCGGCGCATTTCATATTGAGGACTTCGGCTTCGCTCCGCTTACAGTAACGCTCATCCGATCAAAAAGATTCCAGTCAGGAGCATCTTCATGCCCGTAGTTGTCGACTCGCACACTCACGCAATTTCCCCGGATAAACAGCGTTATCCGCTTGCTCCGGTTGGCGGACACCAGTCGGAATGGTCGACGCAACGTCCCGTTAGTTTCGAAGGGTTGCTTGCTTCGATGGACGAAGCCGGCATCGACCGCGCCGTGGTCGTGCAAGCCTCCACGGTATATGGCAACGACAATAGTTATGTCGTCGAAGCGGTGCGCAGCCATCCCGACCGTTTCGCAGGCGTGTTCTCCGTCGACGTGCTGGCGAGCGACGCCGTCACGCAGATGCAGCGCTGGCTCGACGCGGGCCTCTCGGGGCTGCGTCTCTTCACGACCGGCAGCACGATGCCCGGCCAGGCCGGCTGGCTCGACGACGAACGCTCGTTCCCCGTGTGGGAATACGCGCAGCGCCACCATGTGTCGATCTGTCTGCAGATGACCGCGCAGGGCATTCCCGCGCTTCTGAACATGCTCGCGCGCTTTCCGGACATCCGCGTGCTGCTCGACCATCTCGCGCGTCCCGAGCTCGCGGGCGGCCCGCCCTATGCAGCCGCCGCCTCGCTCTTTGGCCTCGCGTCGCATCAGGGCGTGTATCTGAAGCTCACGAACCGCACGATCGCCGAAGCCGCGCGCGGCGCGTCGACGCCCGCTGCGTTCTTTCCTCGCGTACTCGAAGCGTTCGGCGCACATCGCATCGCGTGGGGCTCGAATTTCCCGGCTGCCGAAGGCGCGCTGCCGCGACTGCTCGCCGACGCCCGCGAAAGCCTGTCGATGCTGCCCGCCGATGCGCGCGAAGCGATCTTCGGCGGCACCGCGCGCACGATTTATCCGCCGCTTGCCGCTTGAGCCGTCCGCTTCGAACGAAACAGGAACACATGACAGTGAACCCCGCTACGCAACCGCTGCGCCTGAAGACCGCGCTAAAAACCTATCCGCACACCCGGGCGTTGAAAACCGGCGAGCTGAGCGCCCCCGCCGTCGAACTGATCTTCGAGAACGTCGAGCCGATTTATCGCGCGTTCGCACCGATGGCACGCAACCAGGTCTATGACGTCAGCGAAATGGCGATCGTTACGTATCTGCAGGCGAAGGCCTATGGAAAACCGGTCGTGCTGTTGCCCGCGGTCGTCGCCGCGCGCTTTCAGCAGGGCTGCATTGTTTATAACGCGCGGCGCGGCAAGCTCGACGTGGGCAGTCTCGCGGGCAAGAAAGTCGGCGTGCGGGCCTACTCGCAAACCACCGGCATGTGGGTGCGCGCCATTCTCGCGCAAACTTACGGCGTGCGGCCCGAACAGATCGAATGGGTCACAATCGAAGATGCGCATCTCGCGGAGTATCGCGATCCCCCTTTCGTGCGCCGCGCCGAACCGGACAAGCAACTGTTGCCGATGCTTCGCGCAGGTGAACTCGATGCCGCCATTCTCGGCAACGATTTGCCAGACGAACCGGGGATCGAGCCGCTGATCGACAATGCGGCCGCCGCCGACCACGCGTGGTACGCCATTCATCGTTACGTTCCGGTCAATCACGTCGTCGTGGTGACGAAGGCGCTGGCCGACGCGCACCCACACGCCGTGCGCGCGGTGTACGACCTGCTGTGCCGCGGCAAGGCATCGGTCGCCGCGGAGAATCCCGGCAAGCCGGACAAGCTGCTGCTCGGCTACGACGCGCTGCGCGGACCGCTCGAGGAAACCCTTGCGTTCTGCGAGCAGCAGCGATTGTTGCCGTGCAAGCTGACTGTCGATGAAATCTTCGCCGACAGCCTCGGCATTCTGGGCGACGCCGCGCGCTAACGCGGCATTAGCGCTGCATCCGTCCGTTTTACGATTCACGAGCGAACCCGAGTTCGCCGCCGCTTGACAAGGAGACATCATGAGCTTGCCCGGCAAGTCCGCCGACACGAAACCCAGGGCACGTCAGCCGTTCTATCGCGACCTGTCCTTCCAGGTGCTGGCCGGCATGGCATTGGGCATCGCCACGGGCTACGTCTTCCCGAAGTTCGGCATCAATCTGCAGCCCGTTGGCGACGCCTTCATCCGCATCATCCAGATGCTGATCGGACCGATCATCTTCTGCACCGTGTGCAGCGGTATCGCGGGCATCAGCGACTTCAGGAAAGTCGGGCGCGTGGCGATCAAGGCGCTCTTCTATTTCGAAGTGGTGACGTCGCTCGCCCTGGTGATCGGCCTCGTGGTCATCAATGTGCTCAAGCCCGGTGTCGGCATGAACGTGGACATGCACAGCGTACATTCCGCCGTCGTCGACGCGTACGCCGCGAAAGCACATCACGTCGTCACGACGAGTGAATTCCTGCTGAACGTGATCCCGCACACGGCGATCAGCGCGTTCGCCGGCGGCGACGTGCTGCAGGTGCTGTTCTTCTCGGTGCTGTTCGCATTCGGCCTCGCGGCCATCGGCGAGCGCGCACGGCCGGCGTTGAACCTGATCGACGCGATGTCGGGTTCACTCTTCTGGATCATCGGCCTCACGATGAAGATCGCGCCGCTCGCCGCGTTTGGCGCGATCGCCTTCACGGTCAGCAAGTTCGGCTTCGGCACGCTGCTCTCGCTCGGCAAGCTCGTGCTCGAGTTCTATCTGACCTGCGCGCTCTTCATCGTGCTGATTCTCTGGCCGATAGCGAAAGTCAACGGCTTCAGCCTGCTGCGCCTGATGCGCTACATCGGCGCGGAGTTGCTGCTCGTGATCGGCACGAGTTCGTCGGAGACGGTTTTCCCGCAACTGATCGACAAGCTCGAACGGCTCGGCTGCGAAAAATCGGTGGTGGGGCTGGTTTTGCCGACTGCGTACACGTTCAATCACGACGGCACCTGCCTGTATTTCGCCGCGGCGGCCGTGTTTCTCGCGCAGGCCACCAACACGCCGATGAACTGGCACGACCAGCTGGTGCTGCTCGCCGTGCTGCTGCTCACGTCGAAGGGCGCGGCAGGCGTGTCCGGTGCGGCGATTGCCGTGCTGGCCGCGACGCTCACCGCGTCGAACACGATTCCGGTCGAATCGATCGCCCTGATTCTCGGCATTCACAAGGCGATGTCGAGCAGCTTTGTGTTCGTCAACATCGTCGGCAACAGCGTGGCGACCATCGTGGTGGCGAACTGGGAAAAGGCGCTCGACCGCGTCGCGCTACACCATGAACTGAAAACCGGCTTCAGGCCGGTCGACCCGCCGCCTGCCGGGCGCCTCAGCCAGACCCAGACGAGCGGCGGCCAGGCAGGCGGCTAGCAACACATGCCGCAACGCCGGTAGCGCAGACGGGCGAGCGCCGCCGGATCAGCCGGAAGCCAGTAATCCAGGCTGAAAATACAAGGTTTATTTAGCCATACGAATCATATGGCGAGGCTCGCCATTGCCAGGTGTTTTACAACATATAACATGAGACCGGAGACAATTACCATGAGAAACAAGGTTTGGAGAACCATTGGATGTGTGTCGGCCACGGCCGGCGCACTGGGCGCAATGCCCGCCCACGCGCAATCGAGCGTCCAGCTATACGGTACGGTAGACGGCGGTGTCCGCTATCAGACGAATGCGGCAAAAGGCGGCGGCTCGATAACGACGATGAATTCGAACGGCTACTACAGTTCGAACAAACTCGATTTCCGCGCAAAGGAAGACCTGGGTGGCGGCTGGAACGCGCACTTCCTGCTGGAGAGCGGCTTTAACCTGGGCAACGGGCAGTTCGACAACACCACCGGCACGGAATTCAACCGGCAGGCGTTCGTCGGCATCGGAAACGCGAAGTACGGATCGCTCGATCTCGGCCGCCAGTACACGATCGCGCACGACATCATCAGTATCTACGATCCGTTCTCGTTCCACTTCACGCCGATCATTCCGTTGACGACCGCCTCGGACGGCACGCGCAACAACAACGACACCAAGTACAAGAACGTCTTCGGCCCGTTGCTGTTCGAGGTGGACAACTCGTTCGGCGGCGTCGCAGGCGATTTCAGCAGCGGGGCCACGCGCGCCGTCGGCGTGAGCTACGGCGAGGGTCCGGTCAGCGTCGGCGGCGTGTACGGGCACCGCAACATCCTGACCGGCACGAACTATCTCAGCGACAGCTACTACATGGTCGGCGCAGGCTACAGGATTGGCCCGGTGCGCCTCTCGGGTGGCTTCATGTCCGAGGACCTGCAAAATCCGGCCGCACCGCACCAGGTGACGAATAACGGCTTCGGCGGTCTGTCGTGGACCATCACGCCGTTGCTGGTCTTCCGCGGTGGCTACTATCAGACCACCGTGTCGAACGACAAGGCGAACCGCCGTGGCCTGTCGGTGCTCTCACTCGCCTACCTGCTGTCGAAACGCACCACGCTCTACAGCGAATTCGATTACACCTCGTACAAACACGCGGTGGTCAGCACGCTCAATCCGAACGGCAAGTCCAGTCAGACAGCGTTCACCGTCGGTATCGATCACCTGTTCTAGGCGATCGTTTGAGCCAGCGGTTTTCCGCGGGATTTCGATTCCGCGGCGATGCAGCGTGCGGAGCGGGCGGATTGACAAGCGCCCGGCTCCTCAGGTTTTCGTCAGCGCCCCACGCTGCCGCACCGCCTCGAACAGACACACGCCGCTCGCCACCGAAACGTTCAGGCTTTCGACGCTGCCGGCCATCGGAATATGCATCACGATGTCGCACGTGTCGCGCGTGAGACGGCGCATGCCTTCGCCTTCGGCGCCCATCACGATCGCCACAGGACCATCCAGTTTCGTTTCGTAGAGTTCCGCCGACGCCTCGCCCGACGTGCCCACGATCCACACGCCCGCATCCTTCAGTTCACGCAACGCGCGCGCGAGGTTCGTGACCGTGATGTACGGCACCGTATCGGCGGCGCCGCTCGCCACTTTCGCCGCCGTCGCATTGAGACCGACCGCGCGATCGCGCGGGGCGATCACGGCATGCGCGCCGGCCGCGTCGGCGACGCGCAGGCACGCGCCCAGGTTGTGCGGATCGGTCACGCCGTCGAGCACGAGCAGCAGCGCCGGACCGTTGATGCCGTCGAGCAGTTCGGCGAGATTCTGCGCGAGCGGCATGTCGCCCGCACGCGCGACCACGCCCTGGTGGCGCTCGGTGTGCGCGAGGCCCCACAGACGCGTTTCGTCGGCGGCAATCAGGCGCACGCCCGCTTCTTTCGCCACATGCAGGAACTCCGTCATGCGGCGGTCCTTACGCGTCGCGTCGTAGTACACCTCTTCGACCGACGATGCGTCGTGCCGCATGCGTGCGGTCACTGCGTGGAAACCGTATAGAACCTTGAGACGTGACATGACTGGACAACCTTTGATTGAGCGAAGCTGCGTTGCGCTTCGAATGCGCCCGCCTGCATGGACGGCACGTCAGGCGCCGCGCCAGCAAAAACGGAAAACGGAAAACGGAAAACGGAAAAACAGACAACGCGCAACCGGCATCGATCACGATGCCGGCTGCGCGCTGCACACCTCATCGGGCGCGTCGACCTCCGGTTACGCCGGAGGTCGGTCGCCTCTTATCGCTTCTTGCGCGCCTGTGTCCTCGACGCCGGTTTCGCGGACGGAGAAGCACTGCGCTTTTTCGCCGCGCCGCCGCGTGCATCGCGCGCTTCCTTCACTGCCGCGCTGGCTGCGGGCGCGGCTTTCTTGCGGCGGCCACCTTCGACCGGCGGCAATGAACGCACACGTGGACCGCCGTCGATATCGCCCTTCTCGGCGAGCGCCGGACGGCTCGACGGCGCCTTGATCGGCGTATCGCGCACCAGACGAAAATCGATCTTGCGCGCATCGAGGTCGACGCGGCTCACCTGCACCCGCACACGATCCGACAGACGGTAGCGAATGCCCGTGCGTTCGCCGCGCAGTTCGTTCTTGATCTCGTCGTACTGGAAGTAGTCGGAGCCGAGTTCGGTCACATGCACGAGGCCCTCGATAAAGAGCGCATCGAGCTGCACGAAAATGCCGAACGACGTGACGCCGTTCACCATGCCGCCGTATTCTTCGCCGAGCTTGTCGCGCATGAAATAGCACTTGAGCCACGCTTCGACATCGCGCGACGCTTCGTCCGCGCGGCGCTCGTTCGACGAACAGTGCAGGCCCAGTTCTTCCCAGATCGCGGTGTTCGAGCGGTTACGGTTGCGCTTTTCGTCGTCGGCCTGCTGCATGGCGCGCGCGCGCGGCGACAGCGCCGTGTTCAACGTGACGCCATGCGGCGTGCCCGGCTGATACTTGCGCCCCTGCAGGATCGCGTAGATCGCGCGATGCGTCAGCAGATCGGGGTAGCGGCGAATCGGGCTCGTGAAGTGCGCGTACGCCTCGTACGCCAGCCCGAAGTGGCCGATGTTGTCCGGGCTGTAGACGGCCTGCTGCATCGAGCGCAGCAGCATCGTCTGCAACATCTGCGCGTCGGGCCGGTCGCGGATCTGCGCCATCAATGCGGCATAGTCACTCGCGTGCGGCGTCTCGCCGCCGCCAAGCGAAAGACCCATGCCGCGCAGGAACGTGCGCAGGTTTTCGAGCTTTTCGGCCGTCGGCCCGGCGTGTACGCGATACAGGCCCGCGTGTTTGTTGCGCTTCATGAAGTCGGCCGCGCAGACGTTCGCGGCCAGCATGCATTCCTCGATCAGCTTGTGCGCGTCGTTGCGGGTGCGCGGCACGATCTGCTCGATCTTGCCCTGCGCGTTGCAGACGATGTACGTCTCGGTCGTGTCGAAGTCGATCGCGCCGCGCTTCTGGCGCGCGGTGAAGAGCGACTTGTAGACGCCATGCAGGTTCTGCAGTTGCGGCAGCAACGCGGCACGGCGCGCAGCCTCCGGGCCTTTCGTGTTGGTCAGCACGGCGGCGACTTCAGTGTACGTCAGTCGCGCGGCGGAATGCATCACGCCCGGATAAAACTGGTACGCCTTGATCTCGCCGCGCGCGGTGATGACCATGTCGCACACCAGCACGCAGCGGTCGACGTGCGGATTCAGCGAGCACAGCCCGTTCGAGAGCTTCTCCGGCAGCATCGGGATCACGCGGCGCGGGAAATACACCGACGTGCTGCGCTCGATCGCATCGACGTCGAGGCCGCTATCCGGATGTACGTAATGCGACACGTCCGCGATCGCGACGATCAGGCGAAAGCCCTCGCCCCGGCCGACGGTAATGGGCTCGCAGTACACGGCATCGTCGAAGTCGCGCGCGTCTTCGCCGTCGATCGTCACGAGCGGCACGTCGCGCAGATCGATGCGATGGCGGACGTCCGCGGGGCGCACCTCGTCGGGCAGCTTCGCGGCGTCTTCGAGCGCGGCCAGACTGAATTCGTGCGGCACGCCGTACTTGCGCACGGCGATTTCGATTTCCATGCCCGGATCGTCGATATCGCCAAGCACCTCGACCACGCGACCGAGCGGCTGTGAGTGACGGCTCGGAAAATCCGTCAGCTCGACCACCACGACCTGCCCGACGCGCGCTTTCTTCGTGTTCTGCGTGATCAGGATGTCGTGGCCGATGCGCTTGTCTTCGGGCGCCACGATGAGCGCGCCGTTCTCGTTCAGGAGCCGCCCGATCACGCGGCGGTTCGCGCGGTCCGTGACCTCGACGATATGACCTTCGGGCCGGCCGCGCCGGTCGTAACCGACGATGCGCGCGAGCACGCGGTCGTTGTGCATGACCTTCTGCATCTCGCCCGTCGGCAGGAACAGGTCGTCCTGGCCGTCATCGCGAATCAGGAAGCCGTAGCCGTCGCGATGGCCCTGCACGCGGCCAGCGACGAAATTCGAGGGGTGCGTCAGTTGATAGTGGCCGCGCTGGTCGAGGCGGATCTGGCCGTCGCGCTCCATCGCCGCGAGGCGCTTGAAAAAACCTTCGCGCTCCTGGCGCTTGATCGACAGTGCCTCAGCGATGTCATTCGCGGCGAGCGGCGTTTCGCTCGTGCGCAGCACGCCGAGAATTTCTTCACGGCTCGGAATCGGATAGGGATATTTGCTCAAGGGCTTGTCGATGGTTTTTCTCGTTGCGTGGACATCGGTCGATGATGCGCTTCTGTACTGCGCCTGCAATTCAATGCCAGTTACTGCGTTGCCACTGCATTGACGCGGTTCGTGCAGCGTGCCCGGCGGGCGCGTTCCCCGTGCCAACGAACTACTGCTGCGAGGCATTCTAACACCCGTCCCGCACGCCACGCGGCGCTCAGAGCCCGGTGCGGCAAGGCGCTTCCACGCTCGCGCCGGACTGTCGCAAAATGCTTGACACGATTATCGGGCCCGCTATAATTACACTCTTTGCTGCACACCCACCTGCCCAGGTGGCGGAATTGGTAGACGCACATGGTTCAGGTCCATGCGCCGCAAGGTGTGGAGGTTCGAGTCCTCTCCTGGGCACCAGATTCAAAAAGAAAACCACCTTCGGGTGGTTTTCTTTTTGTGAAACGCTTTCGCCCTGCTTCATGCTGTGTTCGATACAGGTTGAATCAATGCGATGGCGAATAGGGAAAAGCGTGGAAAAGCAGGTTGAAATCGAAGTTATGCTGTTCTGATTGACACAATGTTTCAACCCGCTAGAATAGCGGGCTAGCTTGAAACGTGCCCAGGTGGCGGAATTGGTAGACGCACATGGTTCAGGTCCATGCGCCGCAAGGTGTGGAGGTTCGAGTCCTCTCCTGGGCACCAGCAGTTGTTCCGGCGTAAGCCGATGAAATTCGAGAAACCCCGTAAGATTAAAGTTTTACGGGGTTTTTTGTTTTCCGCAATTCCCTTTCGCTCTATCGACGTCGACTTTTTTGCATCTATCCGATTCGAGGGGCAAATCTTCCCCAGACCGGATCGTCGTCGTTCATAAACTTCCATCGTTCAAAAAACATGAACACGCGGTTCATGCGAACGACGAACGCCGGATGTTCAATTATTTTTTCCTGTTCATACTCTATGAACATCGATTCAGCCTGAACGAATCCCGTGCTCCCACGCCACGTCGCGCCCTGGCGAAGCACACACCCACGCACCGCAAACAGAAATCCGCCGCACAGGCCCGACGCATTTGCGTCCATCGCGAAGGAACACCGTTCCCGTGACGGGCGGGCGTTGTGCAGGCTGCATTAACGTCTATAAGACTTTTACTCAGACACGCTCTGTCCGCGCCGCGCTTTCGGCCCTCGATACACAGGCAAGCGCCATCCGTAGTGGAGCGCGAGAAGACGAACCCCGACGCAGGCGATCGTTGCACACCAGGGCGTCCACGCGGACACCGCGCCCATCTTCGCGGAGGCAACGAAAACGATCGCGCCAAGCAACGCTGCGGACGCATAGATTTCCCGCGCCAGAATTGCCGGCACGCGGGACAGCAGCATGTCCCGAATGACGCCGCCACCCACCGCGGTGACCATGCCCATCAGGATCGCCAGCTCGGCACTGTGCCCATACGTTAACGACTTCTGCGCGCCCGACACGGCGAACAGCCCCAGTCCCACGGCATCGAAGAACAGAACGGGGAATCGCAGCCGCCTGACTTTCGCGTAAGCCGCGATGGTGACCATCGAAGCCAGTATCGATGTCGCGAGATACCGCCAATCGGAGAGCGCGACCGGCGGTGTCGCGCCGATACAAACGTCGCGCACGATGCCGCCACCGCACGCGACCATGAACGCCACCGAAAAAATCCCGAACAGGTCGAGTCTTCGCTGTCTTGCGGCCACCGCGCCGCTGATGGCGAATGCGAACGTGCCGACCAGGTCGAGCACTTCATAGACGATATGCAGGTTCACGCTTTCTCATCTTGCTGGTCGAGCCACACCGCGGCCGCGCAGATCATGGCTTCGAGCCCGGTTCTCAGCGTGGGATCGAGTGTGGGTGCGTACATCGGCGAATGATTGCCTGGAATCTGGTTGAGCTTCTTCTCTGCTTTGGCTTGCGCGTAGACCCGCGCGTCGGTGCCACCAATGATCCAGAAAACGTATGGCACGCCCCAGGTCCGTCCGAACACGCTGAAGTCTTCGCTGGCGGCAGCCGGTTGCGTCTCGAAAGCGCGCTCGCCGAACCATTGCTTAAAGGCGTCGCTGATACGGCTCGATGCCTGCTCATCGTTGACGGTCAGGGGATAGCTGCTTAACGTCGTGAACTCCGGATCGCGCGGCGCACCGGATGCAGCGCATTCCGCGCAGCAGATTCTACGGATGGCGCCCAGCATGTATTCGCGCACGTCTTCATCGTAGGTGCGCACGTTGAGCTTTAGCGTGGCGTCGTCAGGGATAATGTTTTCTTTTGTCCCCGCCTGCAACGCGCCGACCGTCAGCACCGCGCTGTCGAGCGGCGCAATTTCGCGTGACACGATGGTCTGCAGCCGCATGGTCGTCGACGCGGCCATGATGACGGGATCAATCGACGTTTGCGGCTGCGATCCATGCGCGCCGCGCCCGAACAGCTTGACCTTGAGGCTGTCGCCCGCCGAGAGGATCGTGCCGCTACGGTAGCCGACCGTACCTGCCGCCCCCACCATGACGTGCTGCCCGAGGATGATGTCCGGCTTCGGAAAACGCGTTGCCATACCGTCGTCCATCATGCTGCGTGCGCCCCGCCCCACCTCTTCGCCCGGCTGGAAGACCACCAGCACCGTGCCCTTCCATGCGTCGCGATGTTTCGCCAGCAGTTGCGCCGCGCCGAGCAGCCACGTCACGTGGAGGTCATGTCCGCACGCATGCGCCACGCCGACCTCGATGCCGTCCTCGTCCTTCGCCTTGACCTGGCTCGCGTAAGGAAGGCCCGTTGCCTCCGTGACGGGCAGCGCGTCCATGTCGGCACGAAGCATCACCGTCGCACCGTCGCCATTGCGCAGCACGCCGACCACGCCGGTCTTTCCGACGTTCCGGCTTACCTCGTAGCCCAGCTTTTCGATGCGGTCGGCCACCATCGAAGCCGTGCGGAACTCGGCCATCGAAAGCTCCGGATGCGCGTGAATATCCTTATAGATCGCTTCGAGCGCCGGCAGCAGCGCGTCGATATCGGCGGCGGTGGCTTCAACGAGTGACGGCATGTTCAGCTCCTGTTCAATCGGTACGCACGTGTGCGGGTTAATCTTCTTCTTCGGCGGCCTGGCCCGCTGCGAGCAGGCTGGATGTCAGTTTCGTGAGAAGACGGTTCAGCGTTTCCCGCTCGTTCTCGCTCAACGCCGCAAGAAGTTTCGCCTCAAGTTTTCCGCCAAGCTTTCGGGATGCCTTCGCAACGCGAACACCCTCCGGCGTTGCGCGCAGCGAGATGCTCCGGCGATCCTTCGAATGGGTGACTCGCGCGATCAGTCCTCGCGTGCATAGTTGCCCAAGCACTTTAGACAGCAGCGTTTTTTCGATCAACGCCTGCTGCGAGACAGCTTTAGGGGTGATATCCGGTTTGGCACAGACCAGCCGCAACACGCGAAGAGCACGAACGTCCAGATCCCATTGATCGCTATAGACCACGTTCGCCTTGTCGACGAGCAATGAGCTGGTCAGATCGAGCCTGAAGGTGAGGTAATCGGAGTGCATGAAACCGGGAGCAAGCTCGGCGGGAAAGGTGCGAGGAAGTATAGAACAATGGTTGAAAATTTCAACTATTACTGCGTCGGTCTGGAGGCACACCGCGAACGGCAGGCGACTACTTCGTTCCCGTAGCAGGCGCCCTCAGTGCAGCAACATCAAGGACCAGATCGCGCAGCCATTGCACGGCGGGGTCTATAGGGTTGCGCGAGTGCCAGGCGGGCGTGTAACGCGCCGGCCTGGCCGGCGACCGTATCCTTCCGCACAGTCGGCGAGCTTCTCTTTTTCTATACTTCGCGCAATCCGGGAAGTGTCGGCGCGCATCGCGCCGACAACGCATAGCGATGTGTCGCGTCCGACACCGCCAGAAAAACGTCCGCAAGCCGGCCATTGAGTTGCGCCTCGACGATCCAGACCACGTTTGCACTCACGGGTCGTCGGTGACAGCGGGCTGCGGGTTGCTCGAAGCAAACGAGGGGTAATCGACAATGAAGCTGCGCTATCAAAGAGCACTG
Organism: Paraburkholderia sartisoli; assembly: GCF_900107685.1. Taxonomy (GTDB): domain Bacteria; phylum Pseudomonadota; class Gammaproteobacteria; order Burkholderiales; family Burkholderiaceae; genus Paraburkholderia; species Paraburkholderia sartisoli. The sequence goes on from NZ_FNRQ01000003.1 coordinate 329,888, forward strand.
CTCCTGATTCTGGTGCTCGCGGTATTTGTCTGGCTTGCGCGCTATTTCATGCCGTTTCCGGCCAATTTCGAAGACAGTTTCATCATGTATCGCTATGCCCAGAACGGAGCGGACGGATTCCCGTACGAATGGAATCGCGCGGCCGGGACCGTCCAGGGCATGACCGGCGTAGCCTGGGTGACGCTCGTCACGCTCGTGATGCGAATCACCAGACTCGACGTCATCAGCGCCAACAGCTACGGGTGCCTGGTTTTCTCCATCCTGACGCTGCTCGCGATTTACGCGACCGCGGTGCGCCATTTCAGCGCCCGTAATGGATGGCTTGCCGTGTGCCCGCTGGTCGCGATCGTCTCCAGTCCCTTTTTCATCAGGGCGGCAAGCAACGGGCTCGAAACATCGATCACCGTTTTCTTCGTTGCGCTATCGATCTATCTGCTCGGTTTTTTGCGAACCACCGGCACGCACCCGATATGGGCCGGCATATTTTCGGGGCTCACTGTTCTCGTTCGACCCGACCTCCCGATCTTTCCGGCTTCGCTCTTCTTTTTCGGGCTGGCGCTTGCCGATGCAACCATGAAGGAACGGGTAAAAGGCTGTATCACCCTCGCCGTTTCCGCGTTTCTCGCGGCACTGGGCGCCCTCTTTATCGCCTATGTCCTGACGGGGACGGCGCTTCCGCTTGCAGCCAGCCTGAAGTTCGCCATGACCGATCTGCTCCTCGGCCGGCTGCCGGGAAATCAATACCGCTTTATCCTCGGCTTCCAGCTGGCATTTCTGAGCCACCTTCTTCCGCTGGTGATCCTGGCACTCATCTCGACGGCCCTTCTCGAGCGCGCGAATTCGAAGCCGTACCTGCCGGTCTATCTTGCTTGCGCCGTCTATTTCGCATACCTGTTCACGGTCCTGCCTATCGTGGACGTCGCGTATCGTTTCCAGTTGCCCGTGCTCATCGGACTCTCGTTTGCGATGGTGCATTTCTTCGATTTCATCGTTAAATCGCCGATGCAACGAAAACACGGCACCGCGCTGATTCTGGCGATAACGGCACTGCTCGCAGTCGGCAACGTCAGCCACCTGTTTGCCGACAGGAAAGAATCTGAATTTCTGCTTGTCGATCACACCCCGTATGAAAAAATCGGTCGGGAACTTCGCGATATTCCCGGTGTTTCGATTGCCTCCTCCGAGGCCGGAAAACTGGCTTTTTATTCACAGAAGAAATTCTTTGACACCGTTGGCCTGAACGACCTGTTCGTCGCGCGCAATAAAAAGCGCGACAATTATCCTGAACTTTTATCGAATTACCTCAGGAGCGATTTTGGCATTCCGGATATATACGTCCGCCCTTTTCACGCCGAAATCGACAGCTATGCGTTTCTGGAAATAGTCCCGGACTTCGACAGGCTGTACGAGTGCAATAAAGGCAGCAATGCGGAACGACTTAATCTGGTCGTCTGCGTCTACCGGTTTGGACCCCACGTTCACGACGTCTTCGCGAGCATCCAGCGCACGGGGCTGGGCATCGAATTCCCCTGACTGACTCGCCAGCGTACCTTCCGCAAACACGGACGCCTCCCGATTCCTGTCGGTTCAGGCGTCCGGCTCAGTGCCGGACAGGCCTGCGTGTCCCGTATTACCGCAAAACCCGGTGATCTGAAAAAGCGGTCATTCCGTTCACGCGGCCGTTTCCTTCCGCACATTTCCCTTTGAAATAAATTCCTATACTCCACTCACGGGCCGGCATCCGAAACCGCCAATTACAATAATCATTCATTTTAATAACAAAAATGAACAAATTCGATCTTGATATTTTGCGATTTGCAAACCATTTCGCTTTTCGCTCGACGAGTTTTGACCATATTGTCATTGCAATATCGGGACTCTATCTGACACGGCTGGTTCTGGTTGCAATGCTGTGGTGGATCTGGTTTCGCGGCGGGCCTTCCGCGCGGCGCGATCGCGAGATTGTCGTCGCGACGATCGTGGCGACCTTCAGCGCGCTCGTTTGCGGGCGGCTGCTCGCGCACTGGCTGCCATTCAGGCTGCGCCCCTACGCCAATCCCGAACTGGGAATGGTCTTCCCGCAAGACGAATCAACCACGCATTTTCTGCGTTTCTGGAGTGCGTTTCCGAGCGATCACGCGATGATGTGGTGCGCGCTCGCCGCCGGCGTTTTTCTCGCGTCCCGGCGCCTCGGCGTCATCGCGCTTCTTTATTCGCTCGTCTTCATCTGCCTGCCCAGAGTCTATCTTGGCCTGCATCATCCCACGGACATACTGGCCGGCGCGGTGCTGGGCATGGCGATCTGCCTGATCCTGAATCGCGAGACGCTCAGGCAACGCATCGCGACACCCATACTCGGCTGGTCGCTCAGCCACGAAGGCCTGTTTCAGATGGGGATTTTCGTGCTCGGTTTCGAGCTTGCCAGTCAGTTCGACGAGATCCGGACGTTGAGCGAGCCGTTCCTCAAACATCTTTGAGCCGTCGAGCGCCGGCGCTTTGCGATGGATGCGATGGATGCGATCGCATGCGACCGATGCCAGCCGGGTCAAGTCGCATCCTCGCACAGCGTGGCGCGCTGCATTGACCGCACCGCGCCGCCCGCGAACATCCCGAACACCACTACGTCCAGGAAACCCGCTTAATCAGCGTCGCCGTAACTGCGTTTCGATCCAGGCATTCTCGCCCACGCAAGGCTCACCGTCGTCGCCGAATACGTGAGGAACCGTCTGTACTGCCTTGCGAGAACGGGCTCCAGGTAAAGCGCGATCCCGCCCGCCAGCAGCACCATCCCGATCATGACAAATGGGCGCGAGTCGATGCCATGCCCAAGCTTCGCGTCCACAAAACCGACGATGAGGTATCCCATGTTCTGATGGATCAGATAAAGCGGATAACTGGTGCTGCCCAACGCGGCGAAAATTCGCGCTGCCTGGGGACTCGTCGTCCCTCGCAGAAAGCCGATGAACGCCACGATTCCCACGGCGAGGATCGCGCCACCCGTGAAAGCGCTCACGTGCGTGTCACCGACGAGTTTTGCGATCCGGTTGGCATCCTCGTAACAACGGAAGGCTCCCGCACACACGGCAATCGACAACGCGCCCACGGTCGCGATACTGATTTTTTTCGCGACCATCAACTGATACAGCAACATGCCGATCGCGAAGAACGACAGATACCGTTCAACAGGGTACTGGGACATTGCAGTCCCAAACACATCGTTGCCGAAGAGCTTCACCGATGCAATGCTGAGCACGTCACAGGAAGTCAGCAGCAATGCAATCCACAGGACACTCCTGCGGATATTCGCGACGCACATCGTCACGAATACGACGGCATAAAAGATGATTTCCAGCCGGAGCGACCAGTAGGACCAGTCAGCGCCGTTAGTAAAGGCGAGCGGTACGATCAGGATCGACGCAACGTAGCTTAGCGGGGTTGGCCAGCGGCCAAGAAGCAGCCCGACGGCAAGCGAAAGCGTGGCGCAAACGAGCAGGCATGGTCCGAGCCGGGCCACTCGCCCGATCAGAAAGCTGACCGGACTCCGGTTAACAGCGGATGCCGTAATGATGAAGCCGCTGATGATGAAGAATATCTCGACGGAAAACGAGAAAAAGCGGATGACAAAGCCGTGAACCGGTGTCGCGTCGATCGTGCCGACCGACGGCCCGAAGTAATAGTAGTGCCACGTCATGGTCAGGAACGCCAGGATGAACCTGAGAATCTCAAGGTAATCGAACCGCTTGTGATCGGCGTTCATGCTGGTCATTTCCTGTGCGGCGCCTCGTTGTACAACGGGATACGCCTGGCAAGATCCGCACGGTGCGCCGCATATGCACGACAAGGGCCTGCGCGCAGGAAGACGGACATGTCGCCACTCTAGGAGAAGAGACGACCGGCATCTGTGCGCCGACGTACGAACCCGGATGCCGGCTGCCCTGCAAGCGCTGTCTGACGGCATCCGATACTCTCGAACAGCGACCAGTCGCCGGCCTCGGCGCGCAGCACGACCTGACATTCGTCGTTGTCGAACATGTGTTCGGGAAGCGGCCTCACGTGATGCACGAAGAAGTACCGGTAAACGCTGCCCTGCACCGCCTTCCAGTCGAAGCGTTCCGGCGACATCGAGAATTCAGGCCTCATCGCGGGCACATGACCGGGTTTGAACCGGACGATCTGCGGCAGCAGATACGCGAAACTGAAATCGACGAACCCCTGCTGCTCGGCTTCATACCATTGCGGATAGCCGTGCAGCGTGTACGGGTTGTGAACGATCGTGCTGGCTGGATCGTAGACGAGACTCAGCGCGCGTTGCCCGGGCTCGGTCACCTCAAGCAGGGTCTCGAACGACGCATTCGCTGCTGCAAAGCGCGCTTCACGCTCGGCGAGCACACCGAAAAACGACCAGCAGATCGCGATCAATGCGACCGGCGCGATTCGCATGAAGAAACGCGCATGGGGTGCCTGCGTGTTGCCGCGCTTCGCGCTTTCGTCGTGTACGTCGGGGCGGGCGAACATCAACGCGTACGCCGGCAGCAGATACAGCGCGAAGCGGTGATACATGTACTCGACATCGAGCGCGGCCGACGGCACCAGCACCCAGACGACGAGCATCGCCAGCATCGGCACGAAGGCGGCCGGGGTCTTCCGGTTCAGCCTCGCGCCCATGAGCCATGGCGCGGCCAGCATGAACATGCCGGCGAGCAGAAAGTACCCGTCTTTCATCTGCACCGCGAACACGTACAGCAGAAAATTGAAGCTGCGGTGCCAGCCCCACGACGTGTTCGTCCAGTCCCATACCAGGTTGGGGCCCGTGTGCGGCTCGCCGGTCCACGTCACGAGGTGGTGCTGCTTCACGTACAACATATAGACGAGAGCCAGCGCGCCGAGCAGCGCATACGGCACTGACGCGAGCAGGATGCGCCGCATCCCCCTGAGCATGACCGGCACCAGCGCGCCGCCCGTCGCGCAGGCGAACGCGAATACAAGCCCGTGCGAGAAAAACGCCAGCACGCCCATGCCGACGACGGCCGCGCCCCGTGCATGCGTGGGCGCATTGGCGAAGCGGCTCGCCACGACCAGAAAGAACAGGCCGACAGGCGCCGCCATCAGGAACGTGAAGAAGCCGAACTGGAAGGCGAAGCCAAAGAAGCCGGGCACACACAGCCAGTCCAGACGCGGATCGGCATTGAAGCGCCTGCGCAGGCACACGCAGCCCAGCATGAACGCGTAGAACGCGAGCGTCAGCGAAAGCTTCATCGCGACCAGCACGGGCATGAAGAACGACAGCGCCACTGCAATCGCGTAGCCGAGCAGATAGGGCGTGAAGTAATTGATGTAGACGAGATTCGTCCACGGCGACGTGCCGTCGAGCAGATCGCGCAGCGTCGCCACCTGGCCCGCGTGTTGCGCGAGGTCGCCCATCGGCGGCCGCGGCGCTACCCAGAACAATGCGCCGGCGAGGACCACGGTGCCGAGAAACAGGATCTGCTGCAGGCTCAACCCGATATCACGGGATGCAACGACGTTACCGCTCGCGGCAAAAATACTGCTCATGAATATCCCCCCTGCATTCGCGCGCGCCTGGGAATCCGTCGTGGTCCCGCAACGCGCAGACGATATGTCATGAAATCGTAAGCGGCGCGTATTCCCCCGTATGTTTGCTGGCGAACAAGACGGCGCGCCCGGCCGGCGGCCAGGAAGACCGCGCGCCGCCCGGAAATACGCTGCCAGTTACATTACAAATCACATAAATAAATATATCTAAATCAATACAAATATTTCATATTGCCGACAATAAATCATTCCGGTTTGTATTGAATACGAATTTACCTGGGGATTGCCATGAAAAGGAGAGTCCGAATCACGCATCCGTTTAACAGCCGGCGTACACTTTTGCGAAGCCCGCTCCCATGAGGCATGCGAGACACGCCGGAGACCGCGTCGCATGTATGCGGGGTACTGTGGAACAGGAGAACAACGAGATGAGCTGGACCCGGGAACAGAGAAACGTCACGATTGCCGCCTATCTGGGCTGGACACTCGACGCATTCGATTTCTTTCTGATGGTTTTTATATTGAAAGATATCGCCGCCGAGTTTCATACGGAAATATCGTCCGTCACCTACGCCATTTTCCTGACGCTGATGGCGCGACCCATCGGCGCCCTCATCTTCGGACGGCTCGCTGACCGGTTCGGCCGCCGTCCCACGCTGATGGTCAACATCGCGTGTTATTCCCTGCTCGAACTGCTGTCGGGTTTTTCGCCGAATCTCGCCACCCTGCTCGTCCTGCGCACGCTCTTTGGCGTCGCGATGGGCGGCGAATGGGGCGTCGGCTCGGCGCTCACCATGGAAACCATTCCGCCCCGCTCGCGCGGTTTCGTGTCCGGCCTGCTGCAGGCGGGCTATCCGAGCGGCTACCTGCTCGCGTCCCTCGTGTTCGGCCAGCTCTATCAGTACATCGGCTGGCGCGGCATGTTCTTCATCGGTGTGCTGCCCGCGCTGCTCGTGCTGTACGTTCGCGCGCACGTGCCCGAATCGCCCGCGTGGCAAACGATGCAGCAGCGGCCACGTCCCAGCCTCGTCGCCACGCTGCGGCAGAACGTCAAGCTGTCGATCTATGCGATCGTGCTGATGACGGCGTTCAACTTCTTCTCACACGGCACCCAGGATCTGTACCCGACGTTCCTGCGCGTGCAGCACAAGTTCGGTCCGGAGATCGTGCAGAACATCAGCATCGTGCTGAACGTCGGCGCGATTGTCGGTGGTCTCTTCTTCGGCGCGCTCTCTGAAAAGATCGGCCGCAAGCGGGCCATCTTCATCGCGGCGCTGATCGCCCTGCCGGCCCTCCTGCCGTGGGCATTCTCGACGGGTCCGCTCATGCTCGCCGCCGGCGCGTTCCTGATGCAGATCTCGGTGCAAGGCGCGTGGGGCGTGATTCCGGTGCATCTGAACGAGATCTCCCCGGACGACATCCGCGCGACCTTCCCCGGTCTCGTCTACCAGCTCGGCAACCTGCTCGCTGCGATCAACGGACCCATGCAGGCGAAGTTCGCGGAAGCGCATGGCAACAACTACGCGCTGCCGATGGCACTCGTCGCGGGCACCGTCGCCATCGTGATCGCCGTGCTGATCCTGTTTAGCCGCGAACGACGCGGCATCGATATGACCCAGTCAGCCAAAGAGGTCGCGGCGCTTCACTGAGCGCTCCTTGGCTCCGGCCTGTTGCCGGCCATGCATACCCGGCAACAGGCTGCGCCCGCGCTGCTTTCGCCCGCCATACGAGGCCGTTCCGATTTCACCCGGAACGGCCTTTTCTTTTGCGCAACGCCTGACGCCTGTGTTATCGCAGCGCAGCAAATACCGGTGATCGGCACTTTTAGTGGCACCCATCCACACTCCAGCTTGCCGTTAGACGACATTGAACCCGAATGCCCAGGCACGTCGCCTGCTGACCTGGACGCGGGCGCTGCCGGCGCGTTCAGCGCGCGCGACAACGTGGGTTCCGGCACGACCGCCGACGGTCCGCCGCCGCACACGTCGACACAATCCGCCTGTACAGTCGAACACGCAGTGAACCATCTGGCCTGACAGTTAAAGGTCCGATGGCCGGGCGATCCAGAACACGCACGCCGTTCGCCCGGGCGCACCTTGAAAACAGGGAGAATTCGTCATGCCGTGGCTTATCGTTGCGCTCTTCCTCGCGAGTGCCGGGCTTGATCCTCATGCTCGAAACACGCGTCCCGCCGCGCGCGGAACGCCTCGCCCACAATGAACGCCAACACAACACACCGCGGAACCGGACGATGACCGACGCCTACCTGAACTTCGTCAACTCGCCATTTGGCGCGCGGCTCGCAAGCTCGCTCGGGCTGCCGAAGCCCGAGGTGCTGCGCCGCTATCGCGCGGACCAGCCGGAGTTCGAAGGACTGATCGCCGTGGGCGCGGGGCCGCAGCCGCGGATGCTGGAAGCGCTCGCCGGCATGATCGCGCGCACCGGCATGACGGGCGTCGCACACGAGAGCGCGGGCTTATGGATTCCCCTCGCGCAACGACACGGAGTGATGACCGGTCGCTTCGAACCGGTTGCGAGCGGTTCGTCGCAAGGCCGCATGAGCGCGCTGCTGTTCGACGCGAGTGGCATCGAAGACGTCACGCAGTTCGATACGCTCTACGCGTTCTTTCACGACGCGTTGCGCTCGCTGGATAAGTGCGGGCGTATGGTCGTGTTCGGCCGGCCGCCGGAAGCGTGCGCAACCACAAGGCAATGGACCGCCCAGCGCGCGCTCGAAGGCTTCACGCGTTCGCTCGGCAAGGAAGCGCGTCGCGGCATCACCTCCAACCTGATTCACGTGGCGCCCGGCGCGGAAGCGCTGACCGAAGCCACGCTGCGGTTTTTCCTGTCGCCGCGCTCGGCGTATGTGTCGGGCCAGGTCGTGCGCATCGACGCCGTGACGCACGCGCTGCCCGTATTCGACTGGAAGCAGCCGCTCGCGGGTCGCCGCGCGCTGGTGACGGGCGCGGCGCGCGGTATCGGCGCATCGATTGCAGGCGTGCTCGCGGCCGAAGGCGCGCGGGTGATTGGCGTCGACATTCCGTCCGCGAAAGAGGCGCTCGATCAGACGATGCGCGCGCTGAACGGCACCGCCCTCGCCTTCGACATCGCCGCGCCGGAAACGCCGGCGCAACTCGCGGCGGCGCTCGATGAAAACGGCGTCGACATCGTCGTACACAACGCCGGCGTCACGAAGGACAAGACCCTCGCGAAGATGACCGAAGCCGCGTGGCGCAGCGTCATCGATATCAATCTGGCGGCGCAGGAACGCATCGACGATGCGCTGCTCGAAGCCGGCACGCTGCGCCACGGCGGACGGATTATCGGCGTGTCGTCGATCAGCGGCATCGCGGGCAATGCCGGGCAAAGCAACTACGCGACGTCGAAAGCCGGCGTGATCGGACGCGTGCAGAGCATGGCGCCGCATCTGCGCGAGCGGCACATCACGATCAACGCGGTCGCGCCTGGTTTCATCGAAACGCAGATGACCGCGAAGATACCGTTCGCGATCCGCGAGGCAGGACGTCGCATGAATTCGATGAGCCAGGGCGGCCAGCCGGTCGACGTCGCGCAGACGATCGCATGGCTCGCGCACCCGGGCTCCGCGGGTATCACGGGCCAGGTGGTGCGCGTGTGCGGCCAGAGCCTGATCGGAGCCTGACGATGGTCGAGCCCTTCCGCCTCGGCACGCCGCCCGGCGCTGTGCGCCCGGAAAACGGCCGCGCCCGCCGCGCGCGAGTTCGAAGTGCGCGACAGTGCCGGCAAAAAGCCACATTTACGCACCCGGCTTCAGTGGACGCTGCAATGAACGCCCATGCCACGCGTTACGTCGCGGAAAAATCGTGGAATCAACGCCCCGGTATTTCGTTATTGCTTTACAGCAGCTGGCACACACGATCTGCCGCATCTATCTGAATCGATCGATAATCAGGGCACGACCTGAAGGAGCCGGGCATGTCCCACCCGCTTCAACCTGCGCGGCGGGCGACCAGCGCACCGTTGCCATTCCCGGGCGCTGGCGGCACCGCGGTGAGCATTAAAATGACAACCACAAAAACACAGCCACACTCAGGAGACAAGCGATGACCCAGACCACGCAACCGCCTTCGGCAGGCGCAACCTCTTCGCAGGAAGCCATGAGCGAACCCACATCGAAGGTAGCGAAAGCGCCGAACACCGACGGCCTCTGGTTCGACTCCTGGCCGGCCGGCGTGCCGCACGAAATCGACGTCAACCAGTACGCGTCGCTCGTGCAGTTCTTCGACGAATGCGTCGCGCAGTTCCGTGAGCGCGTGGCGTACGTGAGCGTCGGCGAATCGATGACGTATGGCGAACTCGCTCGCAAGGCCACCGCGTTCGCCGCGTACCTGCAGGGCATCGGCGTGAAGCCGGGCGATCGCGTCGCGATCATGCTGCCGAACACGTTCCAGTATCCGGTGTCGCTCTTTGGCGCGCTGAAGGCCGGCGCGGTGGTCGTGAACGTGAATCCGCTCTACACGGTGCGTGAACTCGCCCATCAGCTCAAGGACAGCGGCGCGCAGACGATCGTCGTGTTCGAGAACTTCGCGAAGGTGCTCGAAGAAGCGCTGCCCGGCACGAAGGTGCAGAACGTGATCGTGACGGGGCTCGGCGACCTGCTCAGGGATGGCCTGAATCTCAAGGGCCGTCTGATCAATTTCATGCTGCGCCACGTCAAGAAACTGGTGCCGGCCTGGCATATTCCGCAAGCCGTGAAACTGCTCGACGCGCTCGCCACCGGCTACACGCGCCCGCTCACGCCCGTGCGTCCGGTGCATGACGACATCGCGTTCCTGCAATACACCGGCGGCACCACGGGCGTTGCGAAAGGCGCGATGCTCACGCATCGCAACATCATCGCGAACCTGCTGCAGGCAAAGGCGTGGTCTGCCGGTCAGCTGACGGGCGACGCCGAAAGCGTGCTCACGCCCCTGCCGCTTTATCACATCTTTTCGCTGACGGTGAACGCGCTGATTTTCATGGGTCTCGGCGGGCGCAACATCCTGATCGCGAATCCGCGCGACGTGAAGCGCGTGATGAAGGTCATCCGCCACGAGAAATTCACCGGCATCACGGCGGTCAACACGCTCTATAACGCGTTCCTCGAAAACGAGGAGTTCTGCAAGCGCGATTTCTCGAACCTGAAGCTCGCGATGGCAGGCGGCATGGCGACGCAGAAGGCCGTCGCGGATCGCTTCAAGGCGGTGACCGGCCAGTCGATCATCGAGGGTTACGGGCTCACCGAATGCTCGCCGATCGTCTCGATGAATCCGGTCGACCTGAAGCACATGCGCGACTTCGAGGGCTCGATCGGTCTGCCCGCGCCTTCCACGCAGGTGCGCTTCAGAAAGGATGACGACACGTGGGCGAACGTCGGTGAAGCGGGCGAGCTGTGCGTGAAGGGTCCGCAGGTGATGAAGGGCTACTGGAACCGTCCGGAGGAAACCGCGAAGGTGTTCGACGAAGACGGCTGGCTCGCCACCGGCGACATCGGCGTCATGGATTCGCGCGGCTTCATGCGCCTCATCGACCGCAAGAAGGACATGATTCTCGTGTCCGGCTTCAACGTGTACCCCAACGAAGTGGAAGACGTGATCGCGATGCATCCGGGCGTGCGCGAAGTCGCGGCCATCGGCATTCCCGATGCCGCGCAGGGCGAGCGCATCAAGGTGTTCATCGTGCCGCGCGACCGCACGCTCACGCAGGAGCAGGTCATCGCGCACTGCCGCAAGCTGCTGACGGGCTACAAGGTGCCGAAGGTGGTCGAGTTCCGCGACGCGCTGCCACAAACCAACGTCGGCAAGATCCTGCGTCGCCAGTTGCGCGACGAGGAACTCGCGAAACAGAAGCCGGAGTAAGCGCGCCACGGCAAACCGCGCGCGCCGGCGTCGATTCGGGAGAAAGCGGAATGACGTATCCGGAGTATCGACCGACGCGCACCGTACTCGATGCCGGATTTGCCAGACGACGCATCCGGCTCGCCGCATGCGGAGTGCTGGTTTGCGCGGGCGTCGTGGCGGGCGCTGCCCGCGCGCAGGGCGGCACGCCCCCGCCCTCCTCTGTTGGCGCGACGGCCTCTGCCATTTCGCCGGCGCAGGTCGGCCGGCTATCCGTCGATCAGCAGGTGCGCTGGCTGCGCCGCGCATCGCAAAGCGGCGCGCTCGAACAACTCGATGACGCGCAGTTGCTCGCGCTGTTCCAGTCGCTCGATTCGCAGACCGTGCCGCGCTACGTGAAGGAAGGGCCAAACGGTTATCCGTCGTATGAATTCACGATGGCGCGACAGGAACGCATCCGGGGCGTGTGGCCCGACACGCCCGATCACATGCTGGTGCGTCGTTCGCGCGAGCCGCTGCGGATCTACGCGAAATGGCTGCCCGACGGCGCGCACGCGGGCCAGGAAGTCATCTACGACGAGTCGAAACGCAGCGACGAAATGTACGGCCACCCTGGTGGCATCTTAAGAGCGGTGTCGTTGTGGACACCGCTGAACGGCGCATTCGCGCGAGCCCAGTCGAATCATCAGGTGCGCGATCTCGGAACGGAATACATCGCGCAGCAGTTCGTCGTGGAAGCGCGAAAGTTCGCAGAAGCCGGCATTACGCGGCCGAACCGGATCGAGGTGGAAACCCTCGACGGCGTGCGCGTCGTTGCCTTCACCTACGAAGCGCCGAGCGGGCAGCCCGCGTTCTACGCAAAGAAGGAAACGCTCGGGCTCGATCTGCGGCATCCGTGGTTTCGCAGCGCCGAGTCCTATGACAACGAAGGCCGGATCTTCGAGAAAATCGTCTTCGAAACCGTCACGCCGAAGACCTTCGACGACGCCACGTTCGACCCGAAAAATCCGGATTACAGATTCTAGACTTCGCCCGTCGCGGTGCGCGTGTTGCGTGTCACGTCGCCCGGACGGATTGCGCAGTCGATGACGAAGTGCGATGTCCGCGTCGACACCAGGCTGCGTGAGATGTCTTGCTGTAAAGCGACTGCGCCCGTCGTGTGCGCAATGAACTGCGTCAACACGAAATAATCGGAGCGACGCGTTACGCCGATCAGCAAGCCGCCCTTTTGCACGACGTACGGCGCGAGCGTCGCGTACCATAGCGCGCCGATATCCTCGCCGGTGTCGAACGCGGGCAAGCCGCTTCGCGCCGCATGTTCCGCCAGCGCGCGGCCCTCTGCGAGCGTCGAGTCGTACACGGCAAGCGTACCGGGCGTGCGGATCGCGTGCGCGAACGCGGGCGGTGCGCACGCCGCGGCGAGCAGCACGCTGTGTGTCATGAACGCACGTCGGTCCATCTGCGTCTCCCTGCTCATGCGTCAGCCGCACCCACGCGTGCAGGCGCTCACGCGCTCACGTATAGCCCCGCCGGTCGCGCCATGCGCGCGGCCAGATGCCCTGCTTGCCCGGCGACAGAATGCCCGCGGGATCGAGCGCGTCCTTGACCGTCTCCGACAGCCGCAGCATCGCGCCATCGTTGAAGCTGTATTGCGCCGCGGCGAAGTCCATATACGCGAGGTGCGCGCGATATTCGCCGTAGCCCGCGGCCCGCGCGTCGCTCATCAACGCGCGCAGCAGGTCGCCCGCGATTTCGGGTTGCCGCGCGTCGTCGCGATCGAAAATGATCGCGAAAATGTGATGCAGATGGCGCGTGCCTGCCGTGAAGCCACCGTAGTAATCGAAGCCATATTCCGCCGCGCGCGCTTTCACCATCGTGTACTGGCGCATCGCGTCGCCACCGGTTGCCGGACACACTGGCGAGAAATCGACATGCGCGCCCGCGCCGCCGCGCCAGTCGAGCATGCGAAACGCGCTCATCGCGGGAATGCCGGCGAGGTTGCGGTCGCCGCCGCCGGCCGGTTGCGCATCGCCCGCGTAACGCGCCGCCGACAGCACCGCGCCCGGCACCCGCGCAAACGCGCGATGCACGCTCGCGTACTGCGCGTCGATCACCTCCTCGTTGCCGTAGAGCGCGAAATGCAGGTTCCAGCGGCCGATGTGCAGCCGGTCCATCATCGCGAGAACCGCGCTCTCGGGCATCGGCCCCGCACCGTCGTAATACTGCGAGCGCGGCGCAAGACCCGCCGCGCGCCGGATCGCGCCTTCGATCACCGCGTGGTTGCGGATCGTGTCGTCGAGCCGCAGCGGCCGCAGCGTTTCGACGATCATCTCAAGATCGCTTTCGTTGCGAAACTGGAATTCGCCGAGCAGATACGCAGGCGGCGCCGGCATCAGCCACACGCCCATCTTCGTGACGATGCCGAAGTTCGACTGCATGAACATCGCGTCGAACGACGGCCCGTAGCCGGGCTTGTACAGTTGCCACGACGTGCCGGGCTCGATGCCGCCCATGCCCGTGCGCACCACGTCGCCACTGGCCAGCACGACTTCCATGCCGCACTGCGTCGCCGCGTGATCGCCATACGGCGTGTAGCCGAAACCGCGTTCGAGCGTGTTGCCGATCACGCTGCCCCAGCCCGCCGCGGGCGGATCGACCCACAGCCGGTAACCCCTGTCGCGCAGGTGCGCGTGGAGATCGAAATAGCTGACACCCGGTTCGACGAGCGCATAGGCGAGCGATTCATCGACATGGATGATGCGGTTCATCCGTTGCAGGTCGAGCACGACCGAGCCGGCCAGACGCGGCGCCGCGCCGCCGTACGCGAAGTTGCGCCCGGTCGAAACGGTCCACAGTGGAATGCGAAACCGGGTGGCCACGCGCAACACCGCGCGGATTTCATCGACGGAAGCCGGCAACAGCGCAGCCGATGCGGCGAAATCAAACGCGTTGCCGGGCGCGAACGGATCGCGATACGACGCGAGCCCCGTGGGCGACGACACGACGTTCGCGGCGCCGACAATCGACGCCCACGCCGCGAGCGCGCGCTCGAAGCTCGCCCCGGATACACCCGGCGGCAATATGCGGTCCAAGTCACCCTCCTCGATGCAGGCGGCCGGCAGCCGGCATCACAACCGGCACGCGCAACCGCCGCTACGAACGGAGCGTGACGTCACCCGCTAACGTCGCCCCCGTCCGCCCGACATGCCGCCGGCTGGCCGCATGCCGCCCATGCCGTGAGAACCGCCACCCATGCCGTGGAAGCCGCCACCTGTGCCATGAAAGCCGCCGTGAAAGCCGCCATGCATGCCCATGCCAAACGCTGGATGTCCGAAGTGGACGTGGTCCATGTGATGGAAGTGGTGAAAATGATCGACGAAGATGAACGAAGCGCCCACGCCGATCGCGACAGGCGGCCCCCAGTACCACGGGTCGTAATACGGATAGTACGGATACGGAGGAACGGGGTAAATGGCGGCCTCGCTGCCGTCGGCGTCCTGCACGATCTGCCAGGTGCCGTCCGGCTGCCGGCACGCACGTCCGACAATCTGCTGCGCCGCGCCGTCGATCTGTGCCTCGCCGACGACAGTGCGGCACGTCAGCGCCGGATCGTTCAGCGGATCGTCCGCCACCGATTGTGACGCCACCGGCGTCGTGCATGCGATGCAAATACCCAGCACCGCTCCCAGTCCAACAAGATTGCGCATGATGCTGCCCTGCCTTGACGGCTTGCGTCGCCGTCCTTGCTGATCCCCGTGGTCCTGTCTTTGTATGCTCCCGTTCCCCGCTGTGCGTTGCGTTGCTTCAGTGTCGTCGGGTTGCCAGCGCCGCTCGTAAAAAACGCGCTATTGCCATGACTCCGGCCGCCCGCCGAGTTCGCTGCACACGTCGATTGCGATGGTGCGCAGCTTGCCTTCCGAAATCGGTCCGGAAAGCGCGTAGCCCATTTCGTCGCTCACCCAGTAGAACGTGCGGCGGTTGCCGTCCCGGAACAGGCGGAACGCCGTTTCACCCTTGCGCGTGGCGGTGACGTAAAGCGTCAGACGCGCGCCCTGGTGATTCTCGTACATGAACTGCGCCGCGGGCCCCGCTTCGCCCGGCAGCAACCGGCCACCGACGAGCGTATAGCCATACTCCTGCAGCGACGGCACCGAGAGCGGCCGGTTCAGCCGCTTCGAGAGCCACGTGACGAGATGCTCCTCCTCGGCCGCGGCCACTTCCACCGGATGCCGGCGCTCCGGCGTGTAGACGGCGTAAGCGATATCGGCGCGCTGCGCGAACGCGGGCTCGGCGCTCCCACCGCCGATCAGACGCGGCGCGAGCGGCGCAAGCGTCAGCGCGAGGCTCGCGCCCGCCGCCAGCCAGCACGCGGCGATGCCCGCCTGACCCCACCACGGCCGGTGCGGACGCAAAACGACCACCTGCGGCGCGCTGTTGTGCGCCGCCGATGCGCCGAGCGCCTGCAACGCGGCCTTTTGCGCCCGGTAACCCGCGACCCGGCTGGCCGCATCCGGATCGTGCCCGAGCCGTTCAAGGAGCGCCGCGCGCGCGCCTTCGGGCAACTCGTCGTCGACGAGCGCCGACAGCGCGTGCAGATCCAGTCCGGATGCGCAATCAGGATCGTGAACGTGATCGTGTTCTTCGTCGTTTGTCATCACGCGCCTCTTACGACTTTCAACGGCGGGGTTTTGCGCACCGGGCCTTCGGTCAGCAGGGCTCGCATGTGTTCACGCGCGCGGGACAACCGTGACATCACCGTACCGATCGGCACCCCGAGCGCCGTCGATGTTTCCTGATACGACAGTTCTTCGATACACACCAGTAGCAAAACCTCGCGTTGCTCGACCGGCAGGTAATACAGCGCCCGCTGCACATCGCGCAGCACGAGTCCGTCGACCTCGCCGTGCGGCGCTTCCATGTTTCGCCACGGCGCGCTTTCGTCGTCGACGGCGATCTCGCGGCGCATCCGCAGCTGGTCGATGTACAGATGCCGCAGGATCGTCAGCAGCCACGCGCGCAGGTTCGTATCCGGACGGAACGCCGTCCAGCGGGCAAGCGCGCGCTCCGCGGTGTCCTGCACCAGATCGTCCGCCCACGCGAGGTCACCCGTCAGCGCGCGCGCATAGCGGCGCAGCTGCGGGAGCCACGAAATCACATCGGCTTCGAAACTCGCCCGTCGGGCGTTCAGACGCAGCACGGAATCAGTAGCCGCCGCTGCTACTGCCGCTGCTGCCGCTGCTCGACGTGCCGCTGCCCGAGGCGCCCATGTCGCCACACGCCGCCGTCAGCGACGAAAGCGCGAGTACGAGAACCGTCAGTGCAGCGGAAAGAATGCGAGGCATGTTCATCAGTCGTCTCCTGCGGGTGGGCACTGGACGGCGCGTGCGCCGCCCCGCGGAACGTGCGGCGGTCGCGCGCACCGGCGGGCTCGCCCAGGTTGGGTCGGGTGTCGCGGACATCGCGGATCCCGTCGGGCTGGATGCGCCGGATCATCCGGCGCTCACCATGCAGACTTAACGTTGCGCGCCCTGCTTTTATTCCGGCAACGCGTTACCCACACCCCGTGCCACCCGTGACCGGCCATCATCGGTCGTCGCGGTGCGTCATTTCGCCTGCGGGATGGCGATAAATCGTAACCACACGTTACACCCTGCGTTAAGGGATGCTTCCGGGCGCGCAAGTCGTTATAGTGGGCGTGAGGCCGCCCGCACAGCGCGTTTGTATCCGGTACAGGGTAGAATCGCGGCGAGTAGCCATTCTTATAACTGACCGCGGCGCATCGCTGCCCGCCTCCGAATCGCCCATGCCTTCCGCAGAATCGCATCCGCAAAACGACTTCATGAACGCAGCGCGCAAAGAAAGAAAGCGCGTTGAAATTTATCTCGTCAATGGCATCCGCCTGACGGGATGCATCGAGTCGTTCGATCAGTACCTGGTGATGCTGCGCACGCCCGTTGGCCTGCAGGGCATCTATAAACGTGCCATCTCGACCATCCAGCTTGACACCGGCACCCGTCCGGCGCCGCGCGCGGGCCGGCCGTCGCATGGCGAACACACCACGCGTGGGCCGCACGGCTCGCGCGACCACCGTGAACCCCGTGAGCCGCGTGGCCCGTATGGTTCGGGCTCCTCCTCGGGCGCTCCGTCTTCTTCGTCTGCTCCGGATGCGGGCGGTGGATCGGGGCCGGGCAGTTCGTCGGCCCCGCCGGATCGTCCCGCTTCGGACGGCCCGGTCGTCGTGACGCGTCGCAGGCGCCTCTTCGGCAACGCCAACGGTGACGGCAACAACAATAGCGGCAACGAATAACCTGTCCGGATGGCCGGTCTTTCCGCGTTACGCGCAATACGAAAGGCCGGCGCTCACCGGGGCCGATTGTCGAGTCGCTGCAGGGTCGCTTCGATCCGCTTCAGGATGACCTCGACGCGCTGCCCCTGCTGCGGCGTCAATTCAAACCTGCATTTCACCGCGAGTACGCGGCGCTGCCAGTAGTCGGGGCTCAGCGTGCGGTCGACCGGTTGCCGCGTCGCCCATTCCAGATGCGCCAGTTCCGCCTCCACCACGTGCGAGGCATGAACGCGTTGCGCCGGCCCCTTCGTTTTCATGTGCATGTCAGAGTCGCCCTGTCCGTATGTCGACGCGAATGACACCAGCTTGTGCCATCACCGTGACACACCGAAGACGAGCGATGCGGCGCGATTTTTCAGCTTCCGCCAGGCGTCTTCGAGCGGGCCATCCGTGACGCCGGCACCGGCATGCGACGCGGAGATGGCCGGACGGCCAGGTGTTCGCCGCACACGCCTTTGCGCTATGCTGGGTGTTCCACTTCTTCGAGCGGAGCACCATCATGTCGAAACCCAAACCCCGTGCGCCGGAGCCAGTCGATCCGACAGACGACCGGCTCGACGAGGCGCTTGAGGAAACCTTCCCCGCCAGCGATCCGGTCGCGGTCCATCCCGAAGAGGATGAAGGCAAGGCGCCGAAGGATGCTGGCCGCCAGTTGCGCTGACCGGGCCACCGCGCGCACGCGCTGAATGCTGCGACACGGCATGGCCTGCCCCCGGCCGGGTCCGCGCAGCTGGCGATGAGCGGCACGCGCAACCGCACACGTCCACGAGCATCCACGAGCGTTTCAGCACAAGGAACGACACCATGCCGAACGGCACTGCCCGCTTCCTGCGTCCACGCGACGGTCAGGAAGCGCGGGTTACCTATGTCGAACTGTTCTTCGACCTGATCTACGCATTCGCGGTCACGCAGCTGTCGCACCGGCTCGTCCACGACCTGAATGCGTTCGGCGCGCTACAGACGCTCATTCTCTGGTTCGCGGTCTGGCTCGGCTGGCAGTACACGTGCTGGGTCACCAACTGGTTCGATCCCGAGCGCATTCCGGTGCGGCTGCTGCTCTTCGCGGTGATGCTGGTCGGCATGGTGATGGCGGCCAGCCTGCCGCTCGCCTGGGGCGAGCGCGGGCTCGTGTTCGCGATCAGTTACGTGACGATCCAGGTGGGCCGAAGCATCGTCGTGCTGCGCTTTCTGGGCGGCCAGCATGCGCTGACGGCGAACTTCCGGCGCATCTGCGGATGGCTCGTGATTTCGGGTATCGCGTGGATCGCGGGCGGGTTTCTCGAAGGGCCCGAGCGTCTCGCATGCTGGGCGTTTGCCGTGCTCTGCGAGTATCTGTCGCCCATGTTCGGCTTTCCGCTGCCGGGGCTCGGCCGCTCGGGCGCGGCAGACTGGCGTTCAGCCGAAGGCGGCCATATCGCGGAACGCTGCCAGGCGTTCGTGATACTCGCGCTGGGCGAATCGGTGCTCGTGACCGGCGGCACGCTGTCGGACATCGAGGCATGGAGCGCGCCCACCGTCATCGCGTTCCTGGTGTGCTTTCTCGGCAGCGTCGCGATGTGGTGGGTGTACTTCGACACGAGTAGCAGCGCCGGAAGCCGGGCGATCCGACGCTCCGGCGAACCGGGGCTCATGGCCGCGTATTTCCACTACGTGCATGTGATCCTGATCGCCGGGGTCATCGTCTGCGCGGCGGCCGACGATCTCGTGATCCTGCATCCGGATGAGCACATCGCCTCCGCGACAGCGTGGCTGCTCACCGGTGGCCCGGCGCTCTTTATCGTGGGCAACGGGCTGTACAAGCGCGTCGTGTATGGCGGGTTTCCGCTGTCGCACTGGATCGGGCTCGTCCTGCTCGCGATCGTGTCACCGTTCGCGCTGCACACCGACCTGCTGATGACGGGTGGCCTCACGACCATCGTCATGATCGTCGTTGCAGTATGGGAGAGCGTGTCGCGGCGCAGCCTCGCGCGGGCCGAAGCCGCGGGCACGCAGTAGCGTGGCGGCGCGCTGGAGTCCGGTGCCATGGCGAGCCGAGGCGCCGCTGCGGCATCGGTCAGCAGCGCATCAACCGCACGACGCGGCGACGCAAGACCGCGACGAAGCTTGACCGGAAAACCAGCCGTAAACGGAACACGCCCCGTCCGGCGAACCGGGACGGAGCGAGTCCAATATCTGACTGAAGCGCGTTAAAACACGGTCGGGACGACCCATGATGCGCGACCAGCGCCGCGCCGGGTGCCATGCGATTAACGCGAAAGCGGCAGACCGGATTCCAGCTGACGCTGCAGGTTGCGCACCTGACGCTGCGTCGTGCGCAACTGTGCCTGGGCGGCGAGCTTCTGCGTCTGCAGCGCGGCGGCTTCGTCACGATTCTGCTTCTGCTGGTCGGCGACGATGGCCTGTTGCTGGCGTGCAACGGTCAGGTCAGCCTGGAGGCGGTTCGCGCGGTCCTGCGACTCCGCGACCATCCGTTCCGTGAACGCCTTCTGTGCGTCGAGCCGCGTGCGTCGGATCTCGACGTCGGAAAGCTGAACGGTCTGACGGGCGAAGTCGCGATAGATCGCTTCAGCGCGACCTTCATCCGACGTCTTGATCACGCGCCAGAAATTCTTCTGCTGGAACAAGGCGACATACCACGTCATCTCCTTGCCGTAGAAGAGCAGACTCGCGCCGTAACTGCCGTTATGGGTCGTGCGTAGTTCGCTGAGTTCCGATCCGTGCATCATCTGTTGCAGCTCGGCGACATTACCTGTCGCGGACTGCTTCGCCTCGTCGGCGGTCAGCACGACCGGCTGTGCGGGCGCAGCGGAAAGCACGGAACTCGCGGCAGGATCCACACCAGGATCCGCTGCGGGCAGCGCGGTGGTTTCGCTTGCGACAGGCTCGGGACTCGTCTGTGCGCAAACAACCTGCATTCCCCCGATTACTACCAGCCCTGCCAACCCGACCCGCTTCAGGTGGCGAACTTTTGACTTATGGTCCATGTTTTTTTGTGCTCGAACATTTGTTTTAGCTCATCCATCTCATTATTACCCACTTTCACGGGTTTCGGGTTTTTCATCATAAATTTGGTGCTTTCGTATCCCGTCTCACAACACTTTCCGGTCGATGCCGAGGCCTGCGCGATGCCCCGGCATAGCCAGCCCTGCCGTGGCTGTCAAGTGCGGCGGTCACGCACGGGTTCGGCATATTCCGCTTGCTGCGGTCAACGGGCTATTTCGGCCGCGCTGCCGGCAGGCACCGGCTGACCGCTGTGAGCGAGCGCGAGCACGAATACCCCGAGCGGCACGATATGCGACCACCCGGACGGATCATCGCCGGGTCCCGATCACACGGTGCGGCACCGCCCCCTCACCGGGATGCCATCCGCGGCCGGCCAGTCGCGCAGGATCAGCGCGCCGCCGTCGAGCACGGACGCGCTGCAGATCGAAACTCGCCATGCAGCACACGATCCGTATCGACGATGCCGACCTTGCTTTATTAGAGGGTCCACTATCAAACGGCGGAGGTGCTTTCACGTATTCTGCCCGGACCCTTTTCAAGGCCTGGCGTCGCCTGACACTCACCATGGCGCCGCGCGACTCCGGTCGCGACGATTTTCAACAAGGAGGAAGACAATGACTCAACTGACGCATCTGACGCGGCGCGTCCGCGCTGTGGCGCTGAAGTCGGCGAAACATCTTGCCGTGGCTGGCGTCCTGATGGCGGGCGCCGTTGCAGCGATGGCGCAGAGCGCAACCGCAGTCGGCACGTGGCAGACGATCGACGACCACACCGGTCAACCGAAAGCGCTGATACAGATCACGCCTGACGGCAGCGGCAACCTCACGGGCAAGATCATCAAGGGCCTCGGCCCGAACGACGACCCGGAGCGCCGCTGCACCGCCTGCACGGACGAGCGCAAGGACCAACTGATGCTCGGTATGACGATCATCAGCGACATGAAGAAAGATGGCGACGGCTGGGACGGCGGACACATCCTCGATCCGGAAAACGGCAAGCTATACAAGTGCAAGATGCACCTGGAAGACGGCGGCCAGAAACTGGTGGTGCGCGGCTATATCGGTGTGTCACTGCTCGGACGTTCGCAGACGTGGATTCGCCAGCAATGAAATAACGGCAGTAACAGACGGCGCGTGGCACGCGTCAAAGCTCGGATTCCAGGCGAAAAAAAGCGGCCGACGGTAGTGATCGTCGGCCGCTTTTTGCTGCTTTCCCGGCTGGGTCAAAACACGTGGGTTTCGTCATGCCGCGTGCTTGTAGGGCAACCTGGCGGGTGGAACCTGCGAAGCGGCTTGCACAACAGCACTTTCATTCGATGCATGAGCATGCAACACACCGGCAGGACGCTGCGGAAAACCATTCCCGAGGCGCGCGGTCTTCTGTTCGGGATTCGCATGCACGCGCATGCGGGCCTGCATCGTGACGTAGAGATCTTCAGCGCCGGCGTCGTACAGATAGTCCATCACGCGCTTGAGCACACCGGACTCATGCCACACCTTGAAGCGGCGATGGCACGTCTGGTAAGACGGGTAGCGACGCGGCATCGCCGACCACGTCGCACCGCTGCAGATCACCCACAGCACGCCGTTCAGCACGGAGCGTGTGTTGGCAAGAGGCCGTCCGCGCAATTCGGAGCGCGGACGCAGTTCAGGCAGCATCGGCGCGATGCATTGCCATTCTTCGTCGTTAATATCGCGGTAAGGTGTCACGGGCTTCTCCTTTATCAGAACCGTAAAGAGAAGATATAGAGACAGCCCGTACGCGAAAATCAGAAGAGTCTGAATCTCGAAAATGACCTGCGAGACATCCGTGCGGCGCGCATACGGCGCGGTTTTGTCCGCGCGCCGGGCACCGCTATACGCCTATGTCAGCGACGTATCGACAATACGTCGCGGCGCATCGAGATATTCCTTCGACTGCATTTCGACGATCCGCGACACGGTGCGCGTGAACTCGTTCGCCATCGGGCCGTCGACGTACAGTTCCTCCGGCGGCACGGCGGCCGACATCAGCAGCTTGACCTTGTGATCGTAGAACACGTCGATGAGCCAGGTGAAGCGCCGGGCTTCCGATTGCATGCGCGGCGTCATCTGCGGCACGCCCGAGAGGACCACGGCATGGAAGCGGCTCGCCAGTTCGAGGTAGTCGTTCTGCGAGCGCGGGCCGCCGCACAGCGTCGCGAAATCGAACCACACGACGCCATCCGCGCGGCGCAGCGCCTTCAGTTCACGCTTCTCGATGTGCAGCAGCGGGCTTTCGTCCGGCACGGCCGCGAGACGCGAGAACGCGTCGCGCAGCGCCTTGTCGGCGGCCGCGCCGAGCGGCGTGTGATACACCTCGACCTGAGCCAGGGTGCGCTGCCGGTAGTCGATGCCGGCGTCGACGTTGATCACGTCGAGCTTCGACTTGATCAACTCGATTGCGGGCAGCACGCGGTCGCGATGCAGGCCGTCCGGATACAGGGTGTCCGGATCGTAGTTGGACGTCATCACGAACTGCACGCCGTTCTCGAACAGCTTGTCGAGCAGACGGTAGAGAATCATCGCATCCGCGATATCGGAGACGTGGAATTCGTCAAAGCAGATCAGCCGGTAACGCTTCGCGATGCGTCGCGCGAGTTCGTCGAGCGGATCGGCCTGCCCTTTCAGGTCTTCGAGTTCGCGATGCACTTCGCGCATGAACTCGTGAAAATGCAGACGCGTCTTGCGCTGCACCGGCACGATCATGAAGAAGCTGTCCATCAGGAAGCTCTTGCCGCGTCCGACGCCGCCCCACATGTACACGCCGCGCGGCAGATCCGGATGGATGATCAGCTTCTTGAACGCGTTCGAGCGACGCGACTTGTATTCGGTCCACTCATCAAAGCACCGCTGCAGACGGTCGACCGCCGCGCGTTGTGCCGGGTCCGATTGATAGCCGCGCGTCTGTAGTTCTTTTTCGTAGTATTCGGTGACGTTCATGGTGTTGCAGCAAAAAAGAAAGGCGGAGGGGTTTGAACCCGCCCGCCTTTGGAGTGCGATGCAAGGTGCGGTCAGCCGACCGCATGCATTACATGTTCAGCGCGCGTTTGTCGACAGCCAGCGCAGCTTCACGCATCACTTCGGACAGCGACGGGTGCGGATGGCAGATGCGGCCGAGGTCTTCCGACGCGGCCTTGAACTCCATCGCCACCACGGCTTCCGCGATCAGGTCCGATGCGTTTGCCGAGATGATGTGCACGCCGAGCAGTTCGTCGGTCTTCGCATCGGCGATCATCTTGACGAAACCCTCCGCCTTGTTGATGCCGAGCGCGCGGCCGTTCGCCATGAACGGGAACTGGCCCGTCTTGATCTCGCGGCCTTCGGCCTTCAACTGCTGCTCCGTCTTGCCGACCCACGCGATTTCCGGTTCGGTGTAGATCACCCACGGAATGCAGTTGTAGTCGATATGCGGCTTCTGGCCGTCGATGATTTCCGCGACCAGCACGCCTTCGTCTTCCGCCTTGTGCGCGAGCATCGGACCACGCACCACGTCGCCGATCGCGTACACGTTCGGCACTGCCGTCGCGCAATGATCGTCGACGTCGATGAAGCCGCGCTCGTTCGCCTTCAGGCCGATCGCCTCGAGGCCGAGGTTTTCGGTGTTCGGCACGCGGCCGATCGACACGATCAGGCGGTCGGCGTCGAGCGTCTGCGCGTTGCCGTCCTTGTCCGTGTAGGCGATCGACACGTTCTTGCCGGTCGCCTTGATCTCGCCGACCTTCACGCCGACGTGAATGTCGAGGCCCTGCTTCTTGAACTGCTTCGCGGCTTCTTTCGCGAGTGCCTGGTCCGCCGCGCCGAGGAATTCCGGCAGCGCTTCGAGCACCGTGACGTCAGCGCCCAGACGGCGCCACACGGAGCCCAGTTCCAGGCCGATCACGCCCGCGCCGATCACGGCGAGCGTCTTCGGCACGGTGTCGAACGTCAGTGCGCCTTCGTTGTCGGCGACGATCTTGTTGTCGACCGGCACGTTCGGCAGGTGGCGTGCCTTCGAACCCGTCGCGATGATCACGTTCTTCGCGGTGACGACTTCGGTTTCGCCCTCGCCGCTCACTTCGATCTGCACGCCGGCGTCCGTCTTGCCGGTGAACTTGCCGTGGCCCTTGAGCCACGTGATCTTGTTCTTGCGGAACAGGAATTCGATGCCCTTCGTCATCTTCTCGACGATGCCTTCCTTGCGGGCCAGCATCTTCGAAATATCGACCTTCACGTCCGACACGGAGATGCCGTGGTCAGCGAGGTGATGCGAAGCGTTTTCAAATTCTTCCGACGAAGCGAGCAGCGCCTTCGACGGAATGCAGCCCACGTTCAGGCACGTGCCGCCGAGCTTCAGCGCGCCGGCCGGGTTCTTCCATTTTTCGATACATGCGACGGTCTTGCCGAGCTGTGCGGCGCGGATAGCGGCAATATAGCCGCCCGGGCCGGCACCGATCACGACGACGTCAAATTCTTTGGACATGACAATCCTTCTTGATGACGCACCGACGCGCGGCCATGTTTCATGGTGCGCGTCGCTGCGGTTTCACGCTGATGCGGGAAGCTCCGTCGCCTGGATGGCGACGGTTACGCGGATTTACAGGTCGAGCAGCAGGCGCGCCGGGTCTTCCAGCGCATCCTTCATCGCGACCAGCGACAGCACCGCTTCGCGACCGTCGATGATCCGGTGGTCGTAGGACAGCGCCAGGTAGTTCATCGGGCGGATCACGATCTGGCCGTTTTCGACCACGGCGCGTTCCTTCGTGGCGTGTACGCCGAGAATCGCGGATTGCGGCGGGTTGATGATCGGCGTCGACAGCATCGAGCCGAACACACCACCGTTCGAGATCGAGAACGTGCCGCCCGTCATTTCCTCGATCGACAGCTTGCCGTCCTTCGCCTTCTGGCCGAATTCGGCGATCTTCTTTTCGATTTCAGCGAGGCTCAGCTGATCGGCGTTGCGCAGGATCGGCACCACGAGACCGCGCGGCGAACCGACCGCGATACCGATGTCGAAGTAGCCATGATAGACGATGTCGTTACCGTCGATCGATGCGTTCACGAGCGGGAACTTCTTCAACGCGTGAACAGCGGCCTTCACGAAAAACGACATGAAGCCGAGCTTCACGCCATGTTCCTTCTCGAACTTGTCCTTGTACTTGTTGCGCAGGTCCATGACCGGCGCCATGTTCACTTCGTTGAACGTCGTGAGGATGGCGTTGGTTTGCTGCGACTCGAGCAGACGCTCGGCGATACGCGCGCGCAGACGCGACATCGGAACGCGCTGTTCCGGGCGGTCCTTCAGCCACGCGTCGGCCGAAGCCGGTGCCTTCACGTCCGGCAGCGACGGCTTCGCAGCCTTCGCCGCGGCGGCCGGTGCGGGAGCAGCCTTCGGCGCCGGGCCTGCGGTCAGCACGTCGCCCTTCGTGATGCGGCCGTCGCGGCCCGAGCCTGCGACGTCGCCCGACGACAGGTTCTTTTCCGCCATCAGCTTGCTGGCAGCAGGAGAAGCCGCCGTGTTCGCACCCGTTGCGGATGCAGCCTGGGCCGGTGCGGCAGCGGGCGCCGAAGCAGCGGCCGGTACCGGCTTCACTTCTGCTTCGACAGCAGCCGCGCCTGCCTTGCCTTCCGTGTCGATCTTCGCGATGACCTGATCGGCGATCACGGTGTCGCCATCATTCGAGATGATCTGCGCGAGCACGCCTGCCGACGGTGCCGGCACTTCCAGCACGACCTTGTCGGTTTCGATTTCGATGAGGATTTCGTCCTGCGCGACCGCTTCGCCCGGCTTCTTCTTCCACTGCAGCATCGTGGCTTCCGAGACCGACTCGGAAAGCTGGGGGACCTTGACTTCTACAATAGCCATTGTGATTTTTTCCTGAATACGTATCGGGTTCTGCGAACCCTGTGCGAACCGTCTGCGAACCGTGTATGCGCCGCCGACACAACGTCGACGAATCCGTCAAACGCGGCACGGGAGAACGCAGTGCGTTCTCCCGGTTCGGTTCCTGGTTATTTGGCGATCGACGCGCTCTTCAAACGGCCGAACGCACCTTCCACCAGCGCCTTCTGCTGCTCGTAATGCTTTGCGTAGTAACCGACAGCCGGCGAGGCCGAAGCCGGACGGCCGCTGTATGCCAGCTTCTGTCCTTCCTTCATGCCTTCCTTCAGATGGTGCTCGATGTAGAACCACGGGCCCTGATTCTGCGGCTCGTCCTGCACCCACACCACTTCGGTCGCGTTGTCGTACTTCTTCATTTCCGCTTCGAACTGCTTGTGCGCGAACGGATACAGCTGTTCGATACGAAGGATCGCGACGTCGTTCGCCTTCGCCTCGCGACGATGCGCGACGAGGTCGTAGTACACGCGGCCCGAGCAGACGACCACGCGCTTGACCTTCTTCGCGTCGACCTCTTCGCTCACTTCGCCGATGATCGGCTGGAACGCGCCCTTCGCCAGTTCGGACAGGTCCGACACGGCTTCCTTGTGACGCAGCAGCGACTTCGGCGTGGCGACGATCAGCGGCTTCCTGAAGAGGCGGATCATCTGGCGGCGCAACAGGTGGAAAATCTGCGCCGGCGTGGTCGGCTGGACGACCTGCATGTTGTGATCGGCACACAGTTGCAGGAAACGCTCGATACGCGCCGACGAGTGTTCCGGACCCTGACCTTCGTAGCCGTGCGGCAGCAGCATCGTGAGACCCGACACGCGGCCCCACTTCACTTCGCCCGACGAGATGAACTGGTCGATCACGACCTGCGCGCCGTTCACGAAGTCGCCGAACTGCGCTTCCCACGCGACGAACGTGTTCGGCTCGGCCGTCGAGTAGCCGTATTCGAAGCCGAGCACGGCTTCTTCGGACAGCACCGAGTCGATCACCGTGAACTTCGCCTGACCTTCGGCGATGTTCTGCAGCGGCACGTACGTGCCGTCGTTCCAGCGTTCGCGGTTCTGGTCGTGCAGCACCGCGTGACGGTGCGTGAACGTGCCGCGGCCCGAATCCTGGCCGGTCAGGCGCACCGCATAGCCCGATGCGACGAGCGACGCGAACGCCAGATGTTCGCCCATGCCCCAGTCGAGCTTCGCTTCACCGCGACCCATCGCACGACGGTCGTTGATGACGCGCTCGACGAGCGGGTGAACCTTGAAGTTATCCGGGATCGTGGTGATGCGTTCCGCGAGGCGCTTGAGCTCGGCGAGCGGCACGGCCGTGTCGGCCGCGTCGGTCCACTTGCGGTTCAGGAACGGCACCCAGTCGACTGCGTACTTGCTCTTGTAGTTCGAGAGCACCGGATCGATCGTGTGATGGCCTTCGTCCATCGCCTGACGATATGCCTTGACGTAGTTGTCCGCGTCTTCTGCAGTGATCACGCCTTGCTGCACGAGCTTTTCGGCGTACAGCGCGCGCGTGCCCGGGTGCTTCGCGATCGTCTTGTACATCAGCGGCTGCGTGACCGCTGGCGTGTCCTGCTCGTTGTGACCCAGCTTGCGGAAGCAGATGATGTCGATCACGACATCCTTGTGGAACTGCGTCCGGTAGTCGATGGCCATCTGCGTGGCCAGCACGACCGCTTCCGGATCGTCGCCGTTCACGTGCAGCACCGGCGCCTCGATCATCTTGACGACGTCGGAGCAGTACAGCGTCGAGCGCGTGTCGCGCGGGTCGGACGTCGTGAAACCGATCTGGTTGTTGATGACGATGTGCAGCGTGCCGTGCGTGCCGTAACCGCGCGTCTGCGCGAGGTTCAGCGTTTCCATCACGACGCCCTGGCCCGCGAAGGCCGCGTCGCCGTGGATCTGCACCGGCAGGACCTGCAGGCCCTGATCGTCGCCGCGACGGTCCATCCGGGCCTTCGCCGAACCTTCGACCACCGGGTTCACGATTTCGAGGTGCGACGGGTTGAACGCGAGCGACAGGTGAACCGGGCCGCCATCCGTCGAGACGTCCGACGAGAAACCCTTGTGGTACTTCACGTCGCCAGCCGGCAGATCGTCGACGTGCTTGCCTTCGAATTCAGCGAAGAGGTCAGCCGGCATCTTGCCGAGCGTATTGACCAGCACGTTCAGACGGCCGCGGTGAGCCATGCCGATGACGATTTCCTGCACGCCATTCGCGCCGCCGTGACGCACCACTTCGTCCATCGATGCGATGAAGCTTTCGCCGCCTTCCAGCGAGAAACGCTTCTGACCGACGTACCGGGTGTGCAGGAAGCGCTCGAGGCCTTCGGCTGCCGTCAGGCGGTTCAGGATGTGCTTTTTCTTGTCGGCGGAGAAATTCGGTGTCGAGCGGATCGACTCGAGCTTTTCCTTCCACCAGCGCTTCTGCTCCGGATCGCTCAGGTACATGTACTCGGCGCCGATCGTGCCGCAGTACGTATCGCGCAGCGCCTTGATGATGTCGCGCAGCGATCCCTGTTCGAAGCCGAAATACAGATTGTTCGCGTTGAACGTCTGGTCCATGTCGGCTTCGGTGAAGTCGTAGAACGCAGGTTCAAGCTCAGGAATGTTGGGGCGCTCGCGGCGCTTCAGCGGATCGAGATTGGCCCATTGCGAGCCGAGAAAACGGTAGGCGCCGATCAGCGACTGGACATAGACCTGCTTGCGCGCGGTGGCAAGGTCTTCACCGCCCGTGGCGGTCCGGGGAATAAAGGCATTCGCCTTTGCCCGCTGTGCAAACGACTCGACGATCGGGCCATGGGCCACGTCGTTGCCGTTGCCGCCGTCCGATGCCGGGACGTTCTGCAACGCGTCGAAATACTCACGCCAGGTCTCGGGCACTGACGCCGGATTATCGAGATACGCCTCGTACTGCTCTTCTACATACGGAGCGTTGCCGCCGAACAGATAAGAGTTCAGCTGGAGTTGCTTCATCATTTTTACGCTCACCTTTCTTCGAGTTTCTCGAGAAATAGCGGGTTACTCAACCTTCCGCGACACGGCCTGACCGTTTGGCGGATTGCGCGAATCAAGTCTTGCTTGGAAGGACCTTAACTTGCATCCGGAAAAGCATAGCACAGAACACATACTCTACATAGCTGGCACGGCGCGCTGAAGTCTTGCCACATCGGGGTTTTGCTGCATCCGCACGCGAGGTTTCGAGGGCTTTCCGGCACCCAGCGCCGGGTCGTTGCGACGCCCGGGCGACCTGCTCCGGCCGCGCCCAGCAACGACAAAAGCCGCCCGAAGGCGGCTTTTGTCTCGCAACGGCGCTTATTGACGCCCTATCGACGTCAACCGCGTTTAATCGGTTGCGCCCTTACGGCTCGCGCTGCGGCGCTCATGTTCCTTCAGGTAGCGCTTGCGCAGGCGGATCGATTGCGGCGTGACCTCGACCAGTTCGTCGTCGTCGATGAATTCGACCGCGTATTCGAGCGACATCTGGATCGGCGGCACGAGGCGCACCGCTTCGTCCGTACCCGACGAACGCACGTTGGTCAGTTGCTTGCCCTTGATCGGGTTCACGACGAGGTCGTTGTCGCGGCTATGAATGCCGATGATCATGCCTTCGTACAGCGGCTCGCCCGGCGACACGAACATACGGCCGCGATCCTGCAGCTTCCAGAGCGCGTACGCCACGGCCGCGCCGTCGTCCTGCGAGATCAGCACGCCGTTGCGACGCTCGCCAACCGCGCCTTCCCGGACCGGCTGGTACGAGTCGAACGTATGGCTCATCAAGCCCGTGCCGCGCGTGAGCGTCAGGAATTCCGACTGGAAGCCGATCAGGCCACGCGCCGAAATACGGTACTCGAGGCGCGTGCGGCCACGGCCGTCCGACGCCATGTCGAGCATTTCGCCCTTGCGGCGACCCAGCTCTTCCATCACGCCGCCCTGGTGGCCGTCTTCCATGTCGACCGTCAGGTTTTCGTACGGCTCGTGACGCACGCCGTCGACTTCCGTCATCACCACGCGCGGACGCGACACGGCCAGCTCGTAGCCTTCACGGCGCATGTTTTCCACGAGAATCGTCAGGTGCAGCTCGCCGCGGCCCGCCACTTCGAACGTGGTTTCGTCGCCGGTTTCCTTCACGCGGAGCGCGACGTTGTGATTCAGTTCCTTCATCAGACGGTCGCGGATCTGGCGGCTCGTCACGAACTTGCCTTCACGGCCCGCCAGCGGCGACGAATTCACGAGGAAGTTCATCGTCAGCGTCGGTTCGTCGACCGTGATCATCGGCAGCGCTTCCGGCACGTCCGGCGAGCAGATGGTCACGCCGATACCGATTTCCTCGATACCGTTGATGAGCACGATGTCGCCGGCTTCAGCCGATTCCACCTGGACGCGCTCCAGCCCCTTGAACGACAGGACCTGATTGATCTTGCGGTTGAGGATCGCGCCATCCGGGCCCGAGCGCACGGCGACGGACATGCCCGGCCTGATCGTGCCGCGCGTGATGCGGCCAACGCCAATACGGCCGACGTACGTCGAGTAATCGAGCGACGTGATCTGCAGCTGGAGCGGACCTTCCGGGTCTGCCGGGCGAACCGGCACGTGTTCGAGAATCGCTTCGAAGAGCGGACGCATGTTGCCTTCGCGCACGCTCGGATCGAGGTCGGCGTAGCCATTCAGGCCCGACGCGTAGACGATCGGGAAGTCGAGCTGCTCTTCGCTTGCGCCGAGCTTGTCGAACAGGTCGAACGTCTGGTTGATCACCCAGTCGATCCGTGCGCCCGGGCGATCGATCTTGTTGATGATGACGATCGGCTTGAGGCCGAGCGCCAGCGCCTTTTTCGTCACGAAGCGCGTTTGCGGCATCGGGCCTTCGACGGCGTCGACGAGCAGCAGCACCGAGTCGACCATCGACAGCACGCGCTCCACTTCGCCGCCGAAGTCGGCGTGGCCCGGGGTGTCGACGATGTTGATGTGCGTGCCTTCGTATTCGACCGCGCAATTCTTCGCAAGAATCGTGATGCCGCGTTCTTTTTCGATGTCGTTCGAATCCATCACACGTTCGGCGATCTGCTGGTTCTCGCGGAAAGTGCCGGACTGGCGAAGGAGCTGGTCGACGAGCGTGGTCTTGCCGTGGTCGACGTGGGCAATAATGGCGATGTTACGAAGGGCGCGGGTCATAGGAACCTGAAGACAGTTGAGTGCGCCAGATCGCTTCTTGAAACTGCCAACAAGCCCAAAGCGCACTTTTGGGAACCTGAAATTATAGCACGCGAAGGTGAAGCTTTCCGACCCGTCACGTACTCCGGCCGTCAGAAAGCCTTTCGGCAGGCGTTTTTCGCCCGCGCAAACCCGCCTTCCAGCGCATTCATCACCATGCGGCGCACCCGCAACGCCCGTCCCATCGCTGCGCGCTCCGGACGAATCGATTATGGTGCTTGTCAGTGAAAGTTCCTTGCCTAAGCTGTAATAACGCTTGTCGCGTCAACTAACCGCACCTATAATCCTGCCTGGTCAATCATTGCTGTCGCAGAGAATCATGACTGATCCGAATCCGGCGTTACCGCCCCAAATCAGCGAATACGAGTTTGGCGAAAGCGTGGGCTACCTGCTCTCGCGCGTGAAATCGACGATGTCGAACATGATCACGCAGCGCACGATCGCCGAGCTCGGTATTACGAGCACACAGTGCAGCATCCTGTTCATGGTCGCGAGCGGCAAGTGTCTGCTCGCCGCCGAACTGGCCCGCGAATACGGCATCGACGCGAGCGCCGTCACCCGCCTGATCGACCGGCTGGAGAAGCGCGGCCTGCTGACACGCGTACGCAGCTGCGAGGATCGCCGTGTCGTCCGGCTGGGCCTCACGCCCGAAGGCCAGGCGATGGCGGCCCGCATGCCCGCCATTTTCAACGGCACGCTGGACAAGCTGCTCGCGGGCTTCACGCCCGAAGAAGTGGGCTTCCTCAAGAGCATGCTGCGCCGCGCGCTCGCCAACAGTGGCGACGCCGCGTGGCTTTTGCGCGACGCCGCCACCCCGGCGGCCACGTCGCACGAGACCCGATAAATAGTTGCAGCGTCCATCATTACCATCACTCAAAGAAGAGTCGAGCGAATGAAATCCCTTTCCCTGTCCGCGCCAGCGCTGTCGAGCCGGGCTGTCATCGCCGCGGCGGCGACAGCACTCGCCCTGTCGGGCTGCGCGAACTACATTGGTATCAAGAGCGACAAGCAGATGGCGTCGGCCGCGCAGTACGAATCGGTGCAGAGCGTTCCCGCACAGGGCGGACAGTGGCCCTCGCTCGACTGGGCGAACCAGTTCGGCGACCCGCAACTGCCGGCGCTGATCGCCGAGGCGCTCGACGGCAGTCCGTCGATCGCGCAGGCGCAGGCGCGTATTGCCAAGGCATCGTCGTACATCGAAAGCACGCGTTCGAACCTGTATCCGAAGGCTGACGCGAGCTATTCGTGGACCCGCGAGCTGTATTCGGCGAACGCCCTCTTCCCGGCGCCGTTCGGCGGCACGTGGTTCAGCGAGAACAACGCGCTCGCGAGCGCCTCGTGGGATCTGGACCTGTGGGGCAAGAACCGCGAAAAGCTCGGCCGGGCCGTCTCGCAGGAAAAGGCGGCCGAGGCCGACATGCAGCAGGCGCGCGTGACGCTCGCCTCGTCGGTGGCGCGCACGTACAACCAGCTCGCGCAGCTCTACGCGCTGCGCGACATCGCCCAGCGCGAGATCGACAATCGTCAGACGATCGGCAAGATCACCAACGGCCGGGTTCTGGCCGGTCTCGATACGAACGTCGAACGGCAGACGGCCAACGGCAACATCGCCACGAGCCAGGCGAACCTGACTGAACTCGACGGCCAGATCACCACCGTGCGCTACCAGCTCGGCGCGTTGCTCGGCAAGGGGCCGGACCGCGGCCTGCAGATCGCGAAGCCAGTGCTGAACGCGGGCGCGCAGGTCATGCTGCCGGATAACCTGCCGGCCGACCTCGTGGCCCGCCGTCCGGATATCGTCGCCGCGCGCTGGGAGGTCGAAGCCGCGACGCACGACATCAAGGAAGCGAAAGCGGAATTCTTCCCGGACATCAACCTCGCGGCCGGTTTCGGTTTCGATGCGTTCGGCTGGGGCCGCTTTCTCACCTCGGCGAGCCGCCAGATCCAGTTCGGCCCGGCGATCCATCTGCCGATCTTCGATGCCGGCGCGCTGCGCTCGCAACTGAAGGGCCGCTACGCCGACTTCGATCTCGACGTCGCGAACTACAACCAGACGCTGATCAACGCGCTCTCGGATGTGGCGACGCAGGTGTCGTCGATCCGCTCGATCGACCAGCAGTCGGGTGACGCGCAGCGCGCGCTCGACGCGTCGTCGAAGGCGTACGAACTCGCGGTGATCCGCTACCGCGCCGGCCTGTCGCCGCAGCTGCAGGTGCTGACCGCCGATCAGAACCGCCTCGCCGCCGAACAGACGGTGACGAACCTGAAGATGAAGCGCCGCGACATGCAGATCGCGCTCATCAAGGCGCTCGGCGGCGGGTTCAACGCCACGCAGACGGGTCTCGTGGTGCCGACCGACGCACCCGCACCCGCTTCCGCTTCCGCCGCACACGCATCGAACTGAGCCGGACCGAACGCCCATCCGGATAAACGACGAAGACTGAGAGAATACGGAGCACATCAATGAGCACCCCCCAACAGCCCGCGGCGAGCACGCAACCGGCAAACAACGGCAAGCGCCGGCGGATGATGACGCTGCTCGTCATCGTGATCCTGATCGCCGCGATTGCGTATGGCCTCTACTACTTCCTCGTCGCGCGCTTCCACGAAGACACCGACGACGCTTACGTGAACGGCAACGTCGTGCAGATCACGCCGCAGGTCACGGGCACGGTCGTCTCGGTGAACGCCGACGACACGCAGACAGTCAAGGCCGGCGACCCGGTCGTCGTGCTGGACCCGGCGGATTCGCGCGTCGCGCTCGAATCGGCTGAAGCCAATCTCGCGCAGGTCGTGCGCCAGGTGCGCGGCCTGTTCGCGGACGACAGCCAGTATCTGGCCCAGGTCGCCGTGCGTCAGTCCGATCTGTCGCGCGCGCAGGACGACCTGAAGCGCCGCATGACGGTGGCGCAAACGGGCGCGGTTTCGCAGGAAGAAATCTCGCACGCCCGCGACGCCGTGAAGAGCGCGCAGGCCGCGCTCGACGCCGCGCAACAGCAGCTCGCCGCGAACCGCGCGCTGACCGCGAACACGACGGTCGCCAATCATCCGAACGTGCAGGCCGCGGCTGCCAAGGTTCGCGACGCGTATCTGAACAACGCGCGCAACACGCTGCCGGCGCCGGTCACGGGGTACGTCGCGAAGCGTTCGGTGCAGGTCGGCCAGCGCGTCTCGCCGGGCACGCCGCTGATGGCGATCGTGCCGCTGAACGCCGTGTGGGTCGACGCGAACTTCAAGGAAGTGCAGTTGACGCACATGCGCATCGGCCAGCCGGTCGAGCTGACGGCTGACGTCTACGGTTCGGGCGTGACGTTCCATGGCAAGGTCGTCGGTTTCTCGGCCGGCACGGGCTCGGCGTTCTCGCTGCTGCCGGCGCAGAACGCGACGGGCAACTGGATCAAGGTCGTGCAACGCCTGCCAGTGCGTATCGCGCTCGATCCGCAGGAACTCGCGGCGCATCCGCTGCGCATCGGCCTGTCGATGCAGGCTGACGTGAACATCAAGGACGAAAACGGCGGGCAGCTCGGCAACGCGCCGAACACGGTCTATCAGACGAACGTGTTCGACAAATACGGCGACCAGGCCGATGCCGAGATCGCACGCATCATCGCGGCGAACGCCGGCCCGAACGGCGGCCAGTACAGCGGCGCGCAAAAGGCCACCGACCGTGGCTCGAAAGGCGCGGCAAAGCTGATGTAAGCGGCGTCATGGCGCCTGTCGCCATGCCAGCCACACTTCAAAAGGTTTCATGGCTCAGGCTCAAGTCCCGCACCCTCCGCTGGAGGGTGCGCAACTGGTGATCGGCACGATCGCCGTTTCGCTCGCGGTTTTCATGAACGTGCTCGACACGTCGATTGCCAACGTGTCGATCCCGTCGATTTCGGGCGACCTCGGCGTCTCGTCGGATCAGGGCACGTGGGTGATCACGTCGTTCGCGGTGGCAAACGCGATCTCCGTGCCGCTGACGGGCTGGCTCACCGATCGCATCGGCCAGGTGCGTCTCTTCATGGCGTCGATCATCCTGTTCGTGATCTCGTCGTGGATGTGCGGGCTCGCGCCGACGCTGCCGTTCCTGCTCGCGTCGCGCGTGCTGCAAGGCGCGGTGGCAGGGCCGATGATTCCGCTGTCGCAGACGTTGCTGCTCGCCAGTTATCCGCGCGCCAAGGCGCCGATGGCGCTCTCGATGTGGGCGATGACCACGCTGATCGCGCCGGTGGCCGGGCCGATTCTCGGCGGCTGGATCTCCGACAACATCTCGTGGCCATGGATCTTCTACGTGAACATTCCGGTCGGGATCATCGCCGCGGCGGCGACGTGGGCGATCTTTCGCCACCGCGACTCGGTCATCCGCAAGGCGCCGATCGACGGCGTCGGTCTCGCGCTGCTGATCACGTGGGTCGGCTCGCTGCAGGTCATGCTCGACAAGGGCAAGGACCTCGACTGGTTCTCGTCGACGACGGTCGTCGTGCTCGCCCTCACCGCCGTGATCGCGCTCGCGTTCTTCATCGTCTGGGAATTGACGGCGGAGCATCCGGTGGTCGACCTGTCGCTCTTCTCGAAGCGCAACTTCACGGGCGGCACCGTCGCGCTGTCGATCGGCTATGGCCTGTACTTCGGCAACCTCGTGCTGTTGCCGCTGTGGCTGCAAACCGACATCGGCTATACCGCGACCGAGGCGGGGCTCGTGATGGCGCCCGTCGGACTCTTCGCGGTGCTGCTCTCGCCGCTCACCGGCAAGTTCCTGCCGCGCACCGATCCGCGCTATATCGCGACCGCGTCGTTCCTCGTGTTCGCGCTGTGCTTCTGGATGCGCTCGCGCTACACGACGGGCGTCGACACGTATTCGCTGCTGATGCCCACGCTGATTCAGGGCATCGGCATGGCGGGCTTCTTTATTCCGCTGGTGTCGATCACGTTGTCGGGCCTGCCGGGCAACCGGATTCCGGCCGCGTCGGGCCTGTCGAATTTCGTGCGGATCATGTGCGGCGGGATCGGCACGTCGATTTTCCAGACCGCCTGGGATCACCGGACAATCCTGCACCACGCGCAACTCTCGGAACAGGCAAGCGCGTACAACCCGGTGTTCGATCATTCGATGCAGCAGCTTGGCGCTGTCGGGTTCAACCAGCCGCAGGCGTACGGCCTCTTCAACTCAATGGCGACGCAGCAGGCCGCGCAGCTTGGCGTGAACGACCTGTTCTTTGTCTCGGCCGGCATCTTTGTCGCGCTGATCGCGCTGATCTGGACCACGAAGCCGGAGCGTGCGGGCGGCGACGCGGGCGCCGCGGCGGCAGCCGCGCACTGAGGTTCGTCTATCCGCGACGCGGCGATTCGATCGATGCGTCGCGGAATGAAAAAAGCGGTGCCGCACTCATGCGGCACCGCTTTTTTCGTTGTGAAACGCGGCTCGCGCTTCAGTTCGCGGCGCTCACGATGAGTCGTTCCGGCGCGAGCACGCCGTCACCGGCTTTCGCGACGCCTAGCAGCCGGCCATCGCCATAGACGCGCATGCGCGGCGACTGCTTCAGTACATCCTGACTGATCGCCAGCTCATCGAGCCGCAGACGCTGACCGTGCAAAAAGCGTCGCGCGGCTTCGGCGTCGAGTTGCACTTCGGGAAACGTCGACAGCAACGCGTCGACCGGTTGCAACCAGGCGTCGCGCGCCGATTCCGTCGCGTCTGAAAGCCCATCGAGCGTGACCGCGTGTTCGAGCGTCAACGCGCCGACGCCCGTCCGGCGCAACGCCACCAGGTGCGCGCCGCAACCGAGCGCTTCGCCGATATCCTCGGCCAGCGTGCGAACGTAGGTGCCCTTGCTGCACGTGACGCGAAACGTCACGTCGGGCAACGCGCACGCAATCAGCTCCAGCACGTGAATCGTGACCTGACGCCCTTCCCGCTCGATCACCTGCCCGGCGCGTGCGTATTCGTACAGCGGCTTGCCGTCGCGCTTCAACGCGGAATACATCGGCGGAATCTGGACGATGTCGCCACGAAACCGCGCCATTGCATCGATCACCGCGGCCTCGTCGCACGAAACTTCACGCGTTTCCGCGGCTTCGCCTTCGGCGTCGCCAGTGGTCGTGCGAACGCCGAGACGCATCGTTGCTTCGTACGTCTTGTCGGCTTCAAGCAGATCCTGCGAGAACTTGGTCGCCTCGCCAAAACACAGCGGCAGCAAGCCGGAAGCGAGCGGATCGAGCGTGCCGGTGTGACCCGCCTTCTTCGCGAGGTAGAGACGCTTGGCGCGGATCAGCGCGTCGTTGCTCGACAGGCCGATGGGCTTGTCGAGCAGCAGCACGCCGTCGAGCGCACGGCGCGGAATGCGCGGGCGTTGTGGTGCGATCATGTCAATCGAACGATGGCTTGAGTGAAGGACGCGAGCTCACTCGTCCTTGGCGCGCGAAGCGTTCGCTTCGTCGATCAGACGCGACATCTCGACGGCCTGCTCGATCGTCTTGTCGTAATGGAAATGCAGCGTCGGCACGGTGTGAATGTGCAGGCGCCTGAACAGCAGGTTGTGCAGATGGCCGGCCGCGTGATTGAGCGCGTCCTGCGTCTGCTGCGGATCGCCCGTCAGCGTCGTGAAGAACACTTTTGCGTGCGCGTAATCCGGCGTCAACTCGACGCTCTGAAACGTGACGAGCCCGATGCGCGGGTCTTTCACCTCGCGCAGCAACTCGGACAGGTCGCGCTGGATCTGATCGGCGATCTGCACGTTGCGATTGGGAGAAGAACGTTTTTTAGGCATGGTGAATCCGTGATCCGGTTTGTCGGCTGCGTTGCGTTCAGGCCGCATCGGCAGGGGGAGTGAAACGACCCGCCGCGACCTGAATCCGCACACAGACACCGACACAAAAACAAAGGGCGGAGCCGGGCAAGCGCCCGCTCCGCCCTTCGAGCGCTGCGCCTGACTTACAGCGTACGCGCGACTTCCGTGACTTCGAAGACTTCGAACTGGTCGCCTTCGACGATATCGTTGAAATTCTTCACCGACATACCGCATTCGAAGCCCTGGCGGACTTCCTTGACGTCGTCCTTGAAGCGCTTCAGCGAATCGAGTTCGCCGGTGTGGATCACGACGTTGTTGCGCAGCACGCGCACCGACGACGAACGCTTGACCACACCGTCCGTGACCATACAGCCGGCCACCGCGCCGATCTTCGGCACCTTGAAGACCTGACGGACTTCGACCATGCCGGTGATCACTTCGCGCTTCTCCGGCGCCAGCATGCCCGACATCGCGGCCTTCACCTCATCCACTGCGTCATAGATGATGTTGTAGTAGCGGATGTCGATGCCATTGGATTCCGCGAGCTTGCGCGCCTGCGCATCCGCACGCGTGTTGAAGCCAATGATGACGGCCTTCGAAGCCGTTGCCAGGTTGACGTCGGATTCGCTGATGCCACCCACCGCGCTGTGCACGACCTGCACGCGCACTTCGTCGGTCGAGAGCTTGAGCAGCGACTGGACCAGTGCTTCCTGCGAGCCCTGCACGTCCGCCTTGACGATAAGCGGCAGGTATTGCACTTCGCCTTCGCCCAGCTGTTCGAGCATGTTCTCGAGCTTCGCGGCCTGCTGCTTCGCCAGCTTGACATCGCGGAACTTGCCCTGACGGAACAGCGCGACTTCACGCGCCTTGCGGTCGTCCGGCATGACGATGACTTCCTCGCCCGCCGCCGGCACTTCCGACAGACCCTGAATTTCAACCGGGATCGACGGACCCGCCGACTTCGTCGGCTTGCCGGTTTCGTCGAGCATGGCACGCACGCGACCGTAGGCGCTACCCGCCAGCACGACGTCGCCACGGTTCAGCGTACCGGACTGGACGAGGATCGTTGCAACCGGACCCTTACCCTTGTCGAGCTTCGCTTCGATGACTAGGCCCTTGGCCGGCGCATCGATCGGTGCCGTCAGTTCCAGCACTTCAGCCTGCAGCAGCACGTTTTCGAGCAGGTCGTCGATGCCCGCGCCGGTTTTCGCCGACACCGGCACGAACGGCGATTCGCCACCGTACTCTTCCGGCACGACGCCTTCCGCGACGAGTTCCTGCTTCACGCGTTCCAGGTTCGCATCCGGCTTGTCGATCTTGTTGATCGCGACGACGAGCGGCACGCCAGCGGCCTTCGCGTGGGCGATCGCTTCCTTCGTCTGCGGCATCACGCCGTCGTCGGCTGCCACCACCAGAATCACGATGTCCGTTGCCTTTGCACCGCGGGCACGCATGGCCGTGAAGGCCTCGTGACCCGGCGTGTCGAGGAACGTGATGACGCCACGCGGCGTTTCGACGTGATATGCGCCGATGTGCTGCGTAATACCGCCCGCTTCGCCCGCCGCCACCTTCGCGCGACGGATGTAATCGAGCAGCGAGGTCTTGCCGTGGTCGACGTGACCCATGACGGTGACGACCGGCGGACGCGGCAGCGCTTCGGCGTCGGTGATTTCACCTTCGACGAGCATCGCTTCCGGATCGTCCAGCTTCGCCGCGACGGCGTGATGGCCCAGTTCCTCGACGATGATCATCGCCGTTTCCTGGTCCAGCATCTGGTTGATCGTGACCATCTGGCCAAGCTTCATCATCGACTTGATGACTTCCGAAGCCTTCACGGCCATCTTGTGCGCCAGATCGGCGACCGTAATCGTTTCCGGCACGTGCACTTCGCGCACGATCGGTTCCGTCGGTGCCTGGAACGTGGTGTTCTGGTCCTGATGCTTGCCACGACCCTTCGGACCGCCGCGCCAGCCGCGATCGACGCCGCCGCTGGAATCGCCGCGCGTCTTGATGCCACGGCGCTTCGCTGCGTCGTCCTGCCAGCCGCCCTTGCCGCCACCTGGCTTCTTCTTGTCGCCCACCGACGACGGCGCCGCCGTCGTGGCCGGTGCAGCCGCGGGCTTCTTCGCGGCCGGACGGGCCGTCGTTTCACCTGCCGGACGCGCGGGCTTGTGCAGCGTGCCCTTGGCTTCGGCGGCCTTCGCCGGCTCAGCGGCCTTCGGCGCCGGTTCCGGTGCCCTGGCCTGCTGCGCCTTGCGAGGCGTGTTCATCATTTCGCGGATCGCGCGCGCTTCGGCTTCAGCCGCTGCGCGACGCTTGCTGACTTCTTCCTGCTCGGCGCGCGTCTTTTCCGCAGCCTGACGCGCTGCGTCTTCCGCCTTCTTCGCCGCTTCGCGTTGCGCCGCGCGCTCCGCGGCGGCGCGTTCGTCGTCCTGCTCGGACGGGCGTTCGGCCTGAACGGCCTCCGCCTGCTCGGCTTCGACACGGGCAGCCGCTTCCGCAACCGCCGCACGCTTCTTCGCCGCTTCTTCTTCCGCGCGACGACGCTCCGCCTCAGCCGCCTGTTCGTGCGCCTGGCGCTCTGCCTCTTCGCGCTCGAGCTGTTCCTGACGGGCCTTCAGCTCCTGCGCCTGCTTTTCGAGCAGCTCGGCTTCGTGCCGCGCCTCTTCCTCGCGACGCTGGAGTTCGAGATCGTCGACCTCGGCGACATCCTCAGCCACATGATTCGATGCATCACCGCCTTCGCCGCCCGCTTCGTCACGGCGGACGAACGTGCGCTTCTTGCGCACTTCGACCTGAATGGTGCGAGCTTTGCCCGTCGCGTCGGATTGCTTGATCTCCGACGTGTGCCGTTTCGTCAGCGTGATCTTGCGCTTGTCGGCATCAGTCGAACCGTGCGACTTGCGCAAGTGGTCGAGCAGACGCGCCTTGTCCGTTTCGGACAGGGTGTCGTCTTCGCTCGCTTTTGTGACGCCCGCCGCCTGCAGCTGCTCGAGCAGCACGCCGGCAGGCATTTTCAGTTCCGCGGCAAATTGGGCTACGTTGTTACTCGCCATTCATTCCTCTTAATGCAAGGACCGATTCCTTGCGGTTAGCATCGGGTCATGCGGCCTGACGGCCGCTTTCAGGTCAGTGGGTCATGGTCATTTTCACTGGAACCAGTGTTCACGGGCCTTCATGATCAACGCCTTGGCGGCCTCTTCTTCCATACCTGTCATCTCGATCAGCTCGTCCACCGCCAGTTCCGCGAGTTCGTCGCGGGTCTGGATCTGATGTTCGGCCAGCTTCGCGAGCAGGTCGGCATCCATGCCATCAAGGCTCTTCAGGTCGAGCGCTACGTTTTCGACCTTCTCTTCGTTTGCAATCGCCTGCGTCAGCAACGCGTCGCGGGCGCGATTGCGCAATTCATGCACGGTGTCTTCGTCGAAGGCTTCGATTTCGAGCATCTCGTTGAGCGGCACATAGGCAATCTCTTCGAGGCTCGTAAAGCCCTCGTCGATCAGGATGTCGGCTACTTCCTCATCGACATCGAGACGCGCCATGAACAGGTCACGCAGTACGCTGCGTTCCTGATTCTGCTTTTGTGCAGATTCGTCCGGCGTCATGATGTTGATCTGCCAGCCGGTGAGTTCGCTGGCAAGACGCACGTTCTGACCGCTACGGCCAATTGCGACCGCCAGTTCGTTTTCGTCCACGACGACGTCCATCGAATGCTTTTCTTCATCGACGACAATCGACTGGACGGCTGCCGGCGCGAGCGCGCCGATCACGAACTGGGCGGGATCTTCCGACCATAGCACGATGTCGACGTTTTCGCCACCGAGCTCATTACGGACGGCTTGCACGCGCGAACCGCGAATGCCCACGCAGGTGCCGATCGGATCGATGCGCTTGTCGTATGCGACCACGCCAATCTTCGCGCGAACGCCCGGGTCACGTGCGGCCGCCTTGATTTCCAGCAGGCCCTGCTCGATTTCCGGCACTTCCATTTCGAACAGCTTCATCAGGAATTCGGGCGCGGTGCGCGACAGTTCGATCTGCGGACCGCGCGCGGTGCGGTCGACCTTCGCGATATACGCGCGAACCCGGTCGCCGACGCGCAGGTTTTCCTTCGGAATCAGCTGGTCGCGGCGCAGCAGCGCTTCGACACGGCCGGTTTCGACGATGAAGTTACCCTTGTCGAGGCGCTTGACCGAGCCGGTCATGATGTGTTCGCCGCGTTCCAGAAAGTCGTTCAGGATCTGCTCGCGTTCAGCGTCGCGCACCTTCTGCAGGATCACCTGCTTGGCGGCCTGCGCGCCGATACGGCCGAATTCGATCGACGGCACCGGTTCCTCGATGAACTCGTCGAGCTGGATGTCGGCCTTCTGTTCGCGTGCTTCGAACAGCAGGATTTCCTGATCCGGCTCCTGCAAACCTGCTTCGTCCGGCACCACGCGCCAGCGACGGTACGTTTCGTGCTCACCGCTTTCACGGTCGATATGGACGCGGATGTCCGCGTCTTCTTCGAAGAGTTTCTTGGAGGCCGAAGCGAGCGCCGCCTCAAGGGCGGCAAAAACCACGTCCTTGTCGACGTTCTTCTCGCGTGCCAGCGCATCCACCAGCATCAACACTTCGCGACTCATTGTTTGCGGCTCCTAAAATCAACTTGGGGGACGAGGCGTGCCTTGTCGATATCCGCGACCGTGAAATCGAGCATCGCGGCGCCTTCCTTCCCTTCGAATTCCAGACCGATCGTTTCGCCCGTGGGTGCATGCAGGATGCCCCGGTACGATTTCCGTCCGTCCAATGGCTTTTTCAACGTGATGACCACTTCGCTGCCAGCGAAGCGTTCGAAGTCCGCCAGTTTTTTCAGCGGACGGTCGAGACCGGGCGACGACACTTCAAGCCGCTCGTAATCGATGTTTTCGACCGTCAGAACGTGCTGGAGCTGACGCGTGACCTTCTCGCAGTCTTCGATTGCGATGCCGGCCGGCTGGTCGATATACACACACATCATGCCGCGCCCGGTGCGCTCGAGATCGACGAGCTCGTAGCCGAGGCCCACGACCGTGGTTTCAATCAGTTCCGTCAGTTGCACAGTGCCCTCTAGGATGTTCGCGCGGCGGGCCAGCAGGTTTGCCAACCGGGTTACCCCAACGATCACACCTGCGGGCCGCGCGCAAGGCCGGCGCGCGTTCGTGCGACCCGGGACGCAAACCGCACCGGCAAAAAAAAATGGGCGAAACGCCCATCATCTTATTGCCGGTGCTCGCACCAGAGTCGCACACGAAAAACCGCACACCCAGCGACTTCGCGATTGTAGCATTTTTCAGGACAAACGCAAACC
This sequence comes from Paraburkholderia sartisoli, assembly GCF_900107685.1. GTDB lineage: Bacteria > Pseudomonadota > Gammaproteobacteria > Burkholderiales > Burkholderiaceae > Paraburkholderia > Paraburkholderia sartisoli. Next base: position 373,849 of record NZ_FNRQ01000003.1, read on the forward strand.
TGCAATGCCCACGGAACGCCCGCTGAAGGCTGTTTTAACAGGAATTTCTCGGCTTACCTCGCGCTTTGGCGAAGCGCGCGACAGCGCGGCCAGTACATCAGGATCGTGCGTCGACGACGGCCAGCCGCCGCGCGGCGCACGATTCATCCGGCGCTTCAGCGACCGCGTGTGCGGCTGCGCGGCGTGCCGCGCGGGCCACCCCGGTTACCAGCCGCATTCGGGTTGCCGCCCGCGCGGTTGCCCGCGTTGCCGCCACCGGCATTGCCGCCGCGATTGCCGCCCGGCGCGCGATTGCCACCGCCGCTGCCGGCACGGTTCGCACCGCCGCCGCCCGCGGCACGATTGCCGCCGTTACCCGTGGGCGCACGATTGCCATCGATATCGCGTCCGCCGCGCGCACCCGGATTGCCGCCTCGACCGCCACCGGCACCGCCTGCGCCGCCCGTGCCGCGGCCTCCACCTGCGCCGCGACCGCCGTATCCGCCGGCTCCTGCACCACCAAAGCCCGACGACGCGCCACCGAACCCGCCGGCCGCGCCACCGCGACGACCCTGGCCGCGCGGCGCCGGATCAGTCAGACGCGCGTGCGACATCAGCACCGGCTCGCGGTTGATGAAACCCATCGACGTTTGCATCGGATCCGGCTGACGACGCTCCGGCGCCGCGTTGCGACCGCCCTTTTCCTCGGCCGGCGCCTTGAGTCCAACCGACGCCATCAGGCTGCGCACCTGATTGTCTTCGAGCTCTTCCCAGCGGCCGCGCTTCAGGCCCTTGGGCAGCGAGATCGGGCCGTGACGCGTACGGATCAGGCGGCTCACCATCAGCCCCGCCGCCTCGAACATACGACGCACCTCGCGATTCCGTCCTTCGGCGAGCGCAACGTGGTACCAGTGATTCGTGCCTTCGCCGCCGCCATCGCGGATGCGCAGGAAATTCGCCGGGCCGTCTTCGAGCTCGACGCCGTGCAGCAGCTTCTGACGCATGCCCTCAGCGAGCTCGCCGACCACGCGCACCGCATATTCACGCTCGACGCTGTAGCGCGGATGCATGAAGCGGTTCGCCAGATCGCCCGACGTGGTCAGCATCAGCAGACCTTCGGTGTTGAAGTCGAGACGGCCGACCGCGAGCCACTTGGCGGTCTTCATCGGCGGCAGCTTGTCGAACACCGACGGGCGGCCTTCGGGATCTGCGTGGCTGACGATTTCGCCGGTCGGTTTGTGATAGAGAAGCACGCGCGGCGGCTTGCTCGCCAGCTTGCGCTTGACCGGCTTGCCGTTGATGCGGACCTGGTCGGTCGGCATGATGCGCTGGCCGATGTGCGCCGGCTCGCCATTGACGGACACCCGTCCGGCGATGATCAGCTCTTCCATGTCGCGGCGCGAACCCATGCCGGCTTCGGCGAGCACCTTGTGCAGCTTCGGCGCGTCGTCGTCCGGGGAGAGCACGCGTTTCGGCGCGGCGGCCCGGCCACGTTGCAGCATCGGCGCGCGGACGCCACCAGTCGTACTGTTGTCGGCATCGAACGCCGGCGAGGTCACGTAGGAGAAAAGATCGTCCGTGGAGGCATCGGTTGCGACTGCGGCGACGGGCGCTTCGCCGCGGCGATTCTGCTGGCGCTGACCGCCTTCGCGCGGCGCGCCGTCGCGAGGCGCCTGGGGCCGCTTGCCACCTGCATTGCGGCGCTGACCCTGGCCTTGCCCCTGACCTTGCCGCGGACCACCTTCCTTGCGCGGCGCACGCGGCTGGGCGACCACCTCGCCGTCCGGCGGCGTGTCCGTCGCGACCGGCTCGCCTTGTGCCGGCGCGCCTTCCGTGCCCTTCGTCCGGGTGCCCGAGCGGCGACGTGCAATCAGGCTGCGCGGACCGCGGCGCAAACCGCGACGCGGACGGTCTTCGCCGTCGGCGCCCGCGGTGTCGCCCGTGCGCTCGCTTGCGCCGGCCGGTGCCTGTGATTCGCGCGTCTCGTCGGGACGCGCGGAGTTCACGGCGCGCTCGGATTCGGACGAATCGGTGTCGTGGGTATGTGTCAAAACAACCTCAAAGTGTCAGGTCGCGCGCGCCCATTGCGGGCGCGGCAAAAGTTCGGTTACGTCAGGCGCTGCGCGATTCGGTTTCGTCGTCGGTCAGGAGGCCTGCGTCCCGCGCGGCATCGTCACGATCTTCCTGATCGTCGTGTGCCGCACGTGTCGGGTTCGACTCAATGGCGCGCTCCGTTTCGCGGAGTTCGCCCGAGCCGTGCGCGGGTATTGCGGGATCGGCCTGGGAGGCCGGATCCTGATTTTCTGCATGACCGGCGACGCCCAGGGCATCACCGGCTTTTGGTTCCACATCTGCTTCAGCGAACGGTTCCGCCGGTTGCGCGTGCGCATCGGCATTGACGTCATCGGGCGTTTCGGCAGGATGCGGGTGTTCATCGGCCTGCGCTGCGAGCGGCTGCCCTTCCGCGCTGGCATCGGCGAGCGTGCCTTCCCCGTTTGTCGCAGGGATGTGCGGCGCGTCGTTGGCTGCTTCGGCTCCGATGTTCGCCGGGCCGTTCGTCGGACCGGTTTCCGTGTACGTCCCAGTTGCGTCGCCCGATTCAGCGTGCGCTGCTTCGACGTGCCCATCGGTCGCACCGAACGTTTCCGGCGCATCGTCAACAGGCGTCGCGTTGACCGTATCCGCATCCGTCGCTTCAGCTGCCGCGGCCTCGCCATCGGGGAATTCGATTGCGCGCTGCCCCAGCAGGTTCACGTTCAGCTGCGCCGACGGATCGTCGAGCGGCGGCAATTCGTCGAGTGCCTTCAGCCCCAGGTCATCGAGGAACGAACGCGTCGTTGCGTAGAGCGCCGGGCGTCCCGGCACGTCACGATGACCAATCACTTCGATCCAGCCACGGTCTTCGAGCTGCTTGACGACCTGCGTGTTCACCGTCACGCCGCGGATCTCTTCGATATCGCCGCGCGTAACGGGCTGACGATAGGCGATGATCGCGAGCGTCTCGAGCACCGCGCGCGAATATTTCGGCGGTTTCTCGGGATGCAGACGGTCCAGGTACGAGCGCATTGCAGGCTTGCTCTGAAAGCGCCAGCCGGACGCCAGGCCGACCAGTTCCACCCCGCGACCCGACCACTCCAGCTTCAGGTCTTCGAGCAATGTGCGAACCGTGTCTGCCGACACGCCGTCGGCGAAGAGCTTGCGCAGCTCGCCGAGCTTTAACGGCTCCTGCGCGCAGATCAAGGCAGTCTCGAGGACGATTTTCGCCTCTTGGGTATTCATGCAGCCAGGTCGACCTTATGAGTTAGGGTCAAAGAACCGGATCAGGCAGACGATTTGGAACTGAAGACGCGCTCGCCCGATTCTGATCGGTCATATTGATGGGAGCACGCACCGGGGGGAGGCGAAACAGGCTAATCGAGCCAAACCCAGCCGGACGGAGCAGCGAAATTCCCGCAGGGAATCGCGTGACTGAGCGCCATCTTACGCAAAAAAAATCGAAGCGTAAAGGCGAAATACCGGCCACGCAGCCGCCAGGAGGTCCGTCCAGCCGTTTATCCGACGGGCATCAGCGGCGGCCGGGTTCTGCCAGATAGCGTCGCAGACGCTCCACGCCAGCGTCGAGGCGCGCCGTGTCGCACGCATAGCACCAGCGCACGAAGCCTTCCCCCTCGGGACCGAATGCGCTGCCTGGCGCAAGCCCGAGGCCTGCTTCCCGAACCAGCGCCTTGCACAGTTCGAGACTCTGCGTCGCGCCCGGCAGCGAGAAGAACAGATACATCGCGCCAGCCGGGGCCTTGACGTCGACACCGGCGATCGATGAAAGCGCGCGCACCAGATGATCGCGCGAAGCGTGCAGATCGGCGACGAGTTGCCGTGTGAATGCCTCGCCCTGCCCGATCGCGGCCACGCCGGCCTGCTGCACGAACGACGGCGCGCACGACGTGTTGTATTCGACGAGCTTGCCGAGATCATCCATCAGCGCGGCCGGCGCGACGATCCAGCCGAGCCGCCAGCCCGTCATGAGCCACGCTTTCGAGAACGAGTTGACGCAGATCACCCGCTCGTCGCGTGTCGCGAGATCGAGGAACGACGGCGCCGTGCGGGCACCGTTTGTGTTGTCGGCGTAATAGAGGCGCTCGTAGACTTCGTCGGCGACGATCCAGATGCCGTGACGACGGCAATGTTCGAGCACCGCGCGCTGCTGCTCGCGCGTCATCACCCAGCCGGTCGGGTTATTCGGCGAGTTGATCATCAACAGCTTCGTGTCCGGCGTGAGGGACGCCAGCAGCCGCTCCAGATCGAGCGTCCAGCCATGCGCGCCATAATCGAGCGCGACGGTGTCGACGTGGGCACCGAGGATTTTGGGAATCTCGACGAGGTTCGGCCACAGCGGCGTGACGGCGACCACGCGGTCTCCCGCGCCGACCACCAGCTGCGCGGCCAGCATCAGCGCGTTCACGCCGGCGCTCGTCACGGCGACGTGTCCGGCTGAGGTCGCGCCGTGCAGCGTGCTCACGTACCCTGCAAGCGCCTCCCGAAGCGGTGCGATACCGAGGTTGTGCGTGTAGAAGGTGGCGCCATCGTCAAGCGCGGCGCGAGCCGCGTCGCGGATGAACTGAGGCGTCACGCGGTCGGATTCGCCGAACCAGAACGGCAGTACGTTCTCGATACCCAATCCGGCATTCGCCACTTCGCGGATCTGCGAGGGTCGCAGCGTCCGGACGGCGTCCCGGGCATCAGGGGCTGAGGGTTGACGCAAATGCAGTTCGGTCATCGTGCTGTCTGGTTATCGGTGAAGGGGTTCGCGACGGCGGTAAAACGTGAGTTTAATGGCTCGCCGCCGGTTTGGCGCCGGTTTGCCGCCGTTTGCTACCCGTTCGCGCCGGCGAACCGGCAAAGGCCTGTGCCGGCGCCGCTCGCAGTCGTGAACGGCCTGCGCAATCCGGCCGCGAGCCACATTAGTTCAGGAAAACCGCCGTCCGGGTTCGTACACGGCGGCCTTGTTCTCGGCTGCAAAGCCCGTTACCGCAAATCTTCCGCCCGCGCGGGCAACTGGCGGATCAATCCCCAGACCGCCTCGGCCGCGGGCGACAGCGAGCGGTCCCGCCGGCGCACCAGTTCCACCGTCCGCTCCGCACGCGGTACCAGCGGGCGCGCCACGAGCGACGAATTCGCGGGCAGAGGCAATGACAGCCACGGCAGCACGGTCACGCCGATGCCAGCCTCGACCAGCCCGAACACGGTGGCCGAATGGCCAAGCTCCTGCGCGACGGTAGCGGTGACGTTGTGCTCGGTCATGACGGCATCGATGATCGGCCGGCTGCCCGACGCGTAGTCGAGCATCACGAGCCGTTCGCCCTCCAGATCCGTCCACGCGACCTGGCGCCGCGCGGCCAGCCGGTGATCGCTGCGCGACACGAGGCAGAACGAATCGGTCATCATCGGTTCGCTCAGGAGATCGTCGGCGGACAAGGGCCCGATCACGACGCCGAAATCCACCTCGCCCGACTTCACCTTGCGCACCACGTCGCTCTGCACGTCGTCGCGCAGCCCCAGCGCGACGTATGGAAAATCCCGCCCGCAGGTCGCGATGATCTGCGGCATCAGCCGGCACGCGACCGTTGGGCTCGCCGCCACCACGACCCGCCCGCGCCGTTGCTGGCCGATCTCGCGAATCTCGCGCAACGCGTCGTCCAGATCCGTCAGCAGTCGCGACACGCTCGCCACCAGATTGCCGCCGACGTCCGTGAGCTGGACCTCGCGCGTCGTCCGGTCGATCAGCTTGAGACCGATCTCCCCTTCCAGTTCGCGCACACACCGGCTCACCGCCGACTGCGTGAGCCCGATCTCGTCGCCCGCCCGGCTGAAGCTCTGCAGCCGCGCCACCTCGATAAACACGCGCAACTGCCGCAACGTCACATTCATCCAGTCACCTCATTAATTGACGTCTTTCATGCGAATTGTATTGTTTCTGAACATGCAAAGGCACAAATCACTATTCGCTGCAATGCAGCAATAAAGCGCAGACGCACGGTGGGCGGGCTTGATTGCACAAGATTGGTGATTGTCCCGATTTGCGAGATGGGTTTTTTGGATTCTCATACGCCCCTGGCTAGCGCCCTCGCTAGCCCGATGCCACGGGGTTTTGGGGCGTTCGCTGAAGAAATGGCACGCTTCATGCATTAGGGTGATCACTGGGTCGACGCTTCTCGCCGCTGGATTGATGCTCTCCACGCCACGACAAGCCCGACCCGCCTGGCACCCGAATCTGGGTGCATGAAGAGTGCGCGGCGCGGGGCAGCGCACCGGAGTTAGCTTCGCTGAGGTGAAAACATGATGCTGTTCGACGATTTGAAAGACAACGAGTGGACGCTGGTCGAGGCGCTGTTCTGTGCGGAGCCAGCACGGAGCGAACGACGCGGCCGTCCTCGCGTGGAAGCCCGCGCGGTTGTCAACGCCGTGCTGTGGGTGCTGTCGACCGGTGAAGGCTGGTCGAAACTGCCGGGCCGCTACCCGTCACCGCCCACGTGCCGCCGCCGTTTCGACGAGTGGCAGGCCGATGGTACGCTCGCCGAAATAGTCAAGCGACTGGGCACGAGCGGCCGTGAAATTTCGCTGCGCGGACGCATCGGCGCAACGGCAGCCAAGCCGCCCGCACCGCCGAGCCGTGACCGTCTGCGCGGCGCTTTCTGGACCAATCCGGAATCCTGGCGCGCACCGGTCAAGATGGCCTGACACCACACTCCTTGCCACCGGGCGCCTTCGGGCGCCCGGAGCGCATCTGCGAGGCCTGTCGTACACGGGTTCCGCTTCGCCACGTCACGGGTGAAGGCGTTTTCGTCTCCTTCGCTTCTGTCCTGCCGACGCCGGGGACAGCGTTCCCATCGCGGGTTTCGCATCGCCATCCCTACGCGGTATTCAGCGCCTGGCGAAACATCTCTTTACCATTATTTACATCACGCTTTCGCTCCCAGGCATACCGTATGAGTATGCGAACAAGCCTGAACCAGACGGCTTGACGGGAGCCCATCATGAAACCAGTGTCCCTGCTTCTGTGCGGCATGGTGGTTTCATTACTTGCCATACCCCTGCTAGCCCAGGAACGACCGCAGATATGGAACTGGCATCCGGAACGTTCTGCCAGCCTCAAAACCTGGCAGAACGAGATGCCAACTCGCGGCTTCACGCCGCCTACGCCGCGCGGCGATCTGCGCGGCGATATCGCGAGCAACGCACGCGGGCGGCCAGACGTATCACGCGACAACGATCAGCGCAGGCGTTAGCTTTTCTCCATCCAGCAGGCGTGCGGGAAGTCGCGGTTGTTTAACCTTCGATATGCACGGTCGAATGGCGGTGCCAGCGCGCATCGGAAGAATGCAGATCCGTGACCGACGCATGCGGACAACACCGGGAACCACTTCGAAATGAGCGTTGTCTCACTCGAGCCATAAGCACAGCGTGGCAGAAGTAAATCCGGTATGCCCGTATCTCGAGCCCATATCTTGCGATACGGGCTTTTTTTGCGAAAGGTGGTCTCGCCGACGCCAGGCGCCGGTTCGCGGTGAACCGGATCTGCAGCGGTCAGGAACGCGCTTCGAGCGCGGCGACCGGGTTCGCTTCAGGCGTGATTGCGGTGTAGTCGTTCATCCGGTGGGCATGCCACTGCAGCGAGCGCTCGTCGCGTTCGAGCCGCGCGAACTCTGCCCTGCCCCGTTCGGTCAGCACCGCTATATCGACCGGGGCATGAAAGCCCGGGGCTGGCGCCACCGTGCGCTGTCGAACGGTCTCCATGAGACCCAGTGCGCGGAGATATTCGAAAACACCGGGCCGTCTGGCCCAGGGTACCTGGCGATATTGCGCCCGCCTTAGCGCTTCGAGTACCGCTTCGTTGGAATACGTGGTCATCTCACTTCTTTCTTAAAGTGCAGCCATGACACGACTTGCGCAACGCTTGTCACCGCGCCACTGGTGAGAGGCGAAGCACCGGATTCTCCCGATGTTCCGTTTGCCACCGGGTGCTGCCTGTTATATTCAGGACCCCCGTACGAACGCGTTGCCGACGTTCTATCCCCGTGCCGACGATGCGGTCCGTGCCGGTGCGATGGCAGGCGCGAAGATTGTCCCGAAAGTCATACGTTACCCCATTTAAATTGATTCTATTCACTTTATTGGCGCTTTTTTTTGCAGCTTTCCTGCTATTGCGCCGGCAACGTTCGATCATTGTCATTATCGCACTTGCGCTCTTCTGGCTGCTCTCGTCCGGTTGGCTAACGGCGCCGCTGCTCGCGTGGGCAGGGCACGGCGCGAACCCGGTTGCGCATGCAACTTTCTCCGGGCGCGCCGCGATCGTGCTGCTCGGCAGCGGCACCGAATACGACAGCCACGACCGCCTGGTTCCGAAGCGCGACGCCATCGCCCGCATCGAGAAAACCGCCGCGCTCTACGCCGACTGCACGCGCGTCGCGGTGCGCTGCGAGGTCATCGTAAGCGGCGGCAATCCGCAGAGGCACGAAGCCACCGAAGCCGACACCTATCTGCCCTGGCTCGTGGAACGCGGCGTCGCGCGCAGCGACATCGTGCTCGAAAACCGCAGCCTGACGACTTACGAAAACGCAAAGCTCGTCGTACCCATTCTGCAACGGGAACATTACGATTCGACGATACTCGTGACATCCGCGCATCAGATGCCACGCGCGTTGCTCGACTTCCACCGGTTCGGCAGTTTCCCGCAGCCGGTTATTTCCAATACGCGCCGCGCCCATCCTGGCGTGCTACCGCGCTATATCAACCTCGTCAACGCGAACATCGCGCTGCACGAATTGATCGGAATTGCACAATTTCATGTCTATCACGCGATCGGCTGGTTCTGAGCTGATCGAGGCACGCAACATGCTGCTCGCACGCGCAGATCGATGTGAGCGCGCCCCGCGAACCGGATCATGCGGATCGCATCGATACCGGCCTGGCCGGACAGAACATATCGCTTGCGCCAAACGTAACTGAATGTAACGAACTGTCAATTCTGTTACGAGTGGTCCGCGATAGCAGATATTGCTCGCTAGAATGCAGTGTCTTTCCGACTGGACAGGCTTTACTCGGGTCCATCAATCACTCTACGGAGGTAGCAATGAAAAAAGTGTCCCTGGCAGTCCTGGTTGCCCTTTCGGCGCTGACGACGGCGGCTTATGCGCAGTCCGAAAACGGCGTCACGATGAGCACCGATCCGGCAAAGGCAGCCGACGTCGAACAACGCGCGCAGGATTTGCAGGCAAGGCAGCAAGCCATGGAAAGCGCGCCGAGGCCCGCTCACCACGGCAAGTCGATGAAGCACAAGAAAGCCCCGAAGGCTGAATAACGCCTGCTCCAGCGTCGCGGCGAAATCTTGCCGCATCAAGGAGAAAAAGCCGAAGCCGGCGTCACCGGCTTCGGCTTTTTTGTTGCCGGTACCTGGGTGACGGTATGCTAAAGTCGCGCACCCACCCATCCCAACCCGTGCGCACCCTGGTGCGGAGGACAGAATGAGCAACATCGAGCTGGACATCGAATGGACCGAAGCAGCGTCCCGCAAGATTGAAAAACTGATGCCGCGTGGCAGCCAGGAAGCGTTTCTCGCGTTACCGCCGGTCGAATGCCTGCCCATGGAAGGCGACGTGCTCTTCCTCGGCCCGTCTGGCAAGCAGCAACCGTTTATCGTCGCGGAGCGCCAGTACCATCACGACGGCGATGCGGACTGGACGATCATCCTGATCCTCGACGTCCCGCAGGCAACGCACTAAAGCGTCGCTTTCAGCGAGTGAACGCGTGCCCGGCATCGACGGCGGGCCAGAACGACGACGGCGGGCACATGCCCGCCGTCGGTCCATCCGGGGTCGCCTGATCCTCGCCTGATCCTCGCCCGGTCCGTCACCGACGCGCAGCCGGATGGCGCCGCTATGTCATCACGCGATCTTCGAGACGACGCGAAGTTCGAAGTGTTCGACCCAGTCCGCGCTCGCCTGCTTATAAGCCGCGATATGCGCGGACTTTGCATGTGCGGCGAGTGCGGCCTCGCTCTCCCAGCGCTCGACAAACACGAAGCGGCGCGGCTCCTTCACATCGCGATGCAGATCGTATTGCAGCGCGCCCGGTTCCTTGCGCGTCGGCCCGACGATGCCCACCATGGCCTCGCGCAACTGTTCCTCGCAGCCCGGTTTCGCTACCGAGATCGCCACCACTGCCACTTCCGACATATCGCTCTCCGTTCCAGAAAAACAGCAGCATACTCGCCGCGCCGCGAACGCGCTGAATGCCGGATTCTGTGATCCGCCGAACACTCATCGGGCAAATGAACTGATAGACTCTTTTCGACCCCGGGTCTGCATGGCGCTACGCGCGAAGTCGCCGGAGCGCGTCTTCAGGCACAGGTTACGCAGCCGCGCGCAGGCGAGGCTTTCGCCGGCCGGTATCGCTGGTATCGCCGATACCGCGAAAACGCAACGCGCGGCCGGCAGCATGCCGAAGCACCTTGCCATCACACGACCCGATGTCCACCGTCGACGAACTGACGCTTAGCCGCCTCCTGCCCCGCATCGTCCGGGCGGGGGACGGCTGGTCGGCCAACTGGCGCTCCATCACGCTGCACAGCGTGTTCCAGCCGGTGCTGTCGATCACGCATCAACGCATCGTCGGCTATGAGGCGCTGCTGCGCGCGACCGATTCGTCGGGCAACCCGGTCACCCCCGAGGCGCTCTTCTCCCAGGCGCAGGTTCACGCGAACGCACCGATCCTCGACCGGCTTTCGCGCTGTCTGCACGTCGCGAATTTCGTCGAACAGAAAATCGATGCGTGCTGGCTGTTTCTGAACGCGCTGCCGCAGGTTTTCGAAACGCAGTGGCCGCATCGCGCGTTTATCGACGAACTCTGCGCCCATTTCGGCCTGCCGCACGAGCGCATCGTGATCGAACTGCTGGAGCAGCCCGCCGGCGACGAAGAAGCCGTGGCGCGCACGCTCGCGGCCACCCGGCCACGGGATTTTCTGATCGCGATCGATGACTTCGGCACCGGCTTTTCGAACTTCGACCGCGTGTGGCGGCTGCGCCCGGACATCGTCAAGCTGGACCGCTCGCTGATCGCGCGCGCCGGCAAGCGCGAAGGCGACGAATCGCTGATGACGCATCTGATCGCGATGCTGCACCAGGCCGGCACGCTCGTGCTCGCCGAAGGGGTCGAAACCGACGACGAACTGATGATCCTGATGCAGGCCGACGTGGATTTCGTGCAGGGATACTGGTTCGGCCAGCCGCAGGCGTCCGTGCTCGCGGCCGGTGCCCGTGCGCCGGAACTGATCGACTCGATGTGGCGCAAATATGAAGCGTATGACCGCGCGAACAGGCGCCACCAGCAACTGGGTTTCGAGACCTACGCCGAAGCGGTGCGCGAGGGCGCGCGGGTCTATTCGGCGACGCGGAATCTGGCGCAGGCGGCCGAGCACGTCTTCGCCATGAGCGACGCACGACGCATCTTCGTACTCAACTCGCATGGGTTGCAGGACCAGCCGTCCGTGACCGCGAAGGATCTTGCGCCGCCGCCGGGTCGCCTTGCGCCGCTCTTCCCCGATACGCATAACAACTGGTCACGGCGCGCGTATTTTCGTCACGCGCAGGCGACGCCCGGGCGCGTCGCGCTGATGGGACCGCATTATTCGCTGACCGAGGGCGACGATTGCTATACCGCCGCGATCACCGTCGATAGCGAGAACGGCAGCGAAGGCCCGGATGTGTTCTGCGCGGATTTTCTGCCTGACAGGCCGGAGAGGTCTGTGAGTTCCTAGAGGTAGCGAGGCACAGCGCGTTGAGCACACCGGCGCGCGGATTGATACGGGTGCGCGGAGATTCGCGCTACGCCCGCCTTCTGGTTCGACGCGCGGACACTTCAGTCGTCGACGCGTGCACGGCCTGCCTTGATTTCGCCGCGCCTTGTTTTGCCGTCGAGCCGGCGCCGGTTCGACGCGCGCGTCGGACGTGTCGCGACGCGCGCCTTGCGGCTGACGCTGACGCTTTCGATCAGCTGGTCGAGCCGTGCCAGCGCGGCCGCGCGGTTCATCTCCTGCGTCCGGTGTTCCTGCGCCTTGATGATCACGACGCCATCGCGCGTCAGGCGATGATCCGACAGCGCGAGCAGGCGCATCTTGAGCACGTCCGGCAACGACGACGCCCGCACGTCGAAGCGCAGATGGATCGCGCTCGACACCTTGTTGACGTTCTGCCCGCCCGCGCCTTGCGCGCGAACGGCCGTCAGTTCGATTTCGTTCAGTGGGATGGGGTAACGGGAAGTCATGGTCCGGATGTATTTCGATCAAACGCGAGGATAGCCTGGGCGACCGTCGGCGTGCTTTTCAACCGGAGACCGAAGTCCGAAGCCCGGTTAACACCGCACGTGATGACGGCACCGCTAAAGCGCTGGCGCGGCATCCGGCCGTATGCGCGGCACTTTACCCGCGTCGCGGACCAGGCGCATCGAATAAAAAACATTTGCCGGCAACCAGCGCGCTCACGATACTTGCGACATGTTAAGAACAGACGGATCAGCATGAAAATACGCGCGAGCTTTTTGCTGGAACTGGTCGTGAACCTGGCGCTGCCGTGGCTTGCCTATCGCCTCGCCGTGCCGCATTGGGGAGAAACGGGCGGGCTCATCGCCTCGGCGGTGCCGCCGGTGATCTGGAGCGTCGTCGAGCTCGCGCGCTTTCGCCGCGTCGATGCGCTCAGCGTGCTGGTGCTGCTCGGCATCGTGCTGTCGATCGCGGCGATGGCGGCGGGCGGCAGTCCGCGCATGCTGTTGCTGCGGGAATCGCTGGTGTCGGGCGCGATCGGTGTCGCGTTCCTGGTTTCGCTCGTGATGCCGCGTCCGCTCGTGTTCTATCTCGCACGGGCGACCGTCGCGCGCGAAAACGCCGACGGCGCCGCGCGGATCGACGCGCTGTGGCACGCGCGCCCCGCTTTCGCATCCGCGCTTCGGCTGATGACGCTCGTGTGGGGCGCGGGACTGACGCTCGAAACCGCGCTGCGCGCCTTCATGGCGATGACGTGGCCCATCGAGCGCTTTCTGGTCGTGTCGCCGTTTGTGAGCTACGGCATCTACGGCGCGTTGCTGCTGTGGACGTTGTGGTACCGGAAAAGCCTTCACCAGCGCACGTCGGATACCGACGGCGTGACGGACGGTTTTGCGGGATAGTGCTCTGGCGCTATCGCCCGGTCGGCAAGCGCATGTGTGGAAAGGCCCCGTTCGCGGCACCGCCTGCGCCCGGACGATCCAGCGAAGTTACCACCTGTGGCGACGCCCTCTGGCACGCGTTGAGATGCAATGCAACGCAACGCGGCCCGTCACGCGAGTCACGCGTCGCGCGCCATCGCCTCCTCGATACGTGCTGCGAGACCGGAGTCGCGCTGCGTGGGCGCGGCGATCGCCTGCGCCAGCACCGCGCGTGAGCCGATCACTTCCACCCGCTCGCGCGCCCGCGTGATCGCCGTATAAACGAGCTCTCTCGACAGCACGCGGCTAAACGTCGTCGGCAGCACGAGTGCGGCGTGCCCGAACTCCGAACCCTGTGACTTGTGGACCGTGAGCGCGAAGGCCGTATCGTGCGGTGGCAGCGCGGCCGGCGACACGGCGCGCGCACTGCCGTCGCCCGTCCAGAAATACACGCGCAGCGCACCATCCGCGCCAGGCAACGCAATGCCGATGTCACCGTTGAAGAGGCCAAGCGCGTAATCGTTGCGCGTGACCATCACCGGCCTGCCCGCGAACCAGCCCGCGCCAACGGTCAACGGAATCCGCGCCATGCGCCGCACCTCGGCCGCCATCAACGTGTTGACCTGCTCGACGCCGCGAAGCCCGGAGCGCGTCGCGCACAGAATGCGAAAACGGTTCAGCGCCTCGAAGAGCGGCGCGGGATCAGGCACGCGGGAAGCAAGCGCGTTCGCAAGCGCTTCGGCATAGGGTGCGAAACCGGCCGCGAGTCGCGCGACGGTGCGCCCGCTCAAGGCAGGCGACGCGTCCTCGAAGAGTGCGGCCGCGCACGGCGCGTCGGGGTTCGGCGTGAGCGTATCGAGTACGGCCTGTGGATCGCCGCCTCGAATCGCGAGCGACAGGCGACCGATTGCCGAATCCAGACCGAACCGGTAGTTGCGCTCGAGCCAGACGACGGCGTCGGCGAGCGGCTCGCCGGTCCGCGCGGGCGCAGGACTGCCGGGGCGAACTTCTTCGTAGGAAGTCATGCCGGCGAGATCGTCGTCGAATAGTGCTGGCGTCGATCCTTCTGCGTTCGACGTGTTCGGCGTCACCGACGGCACAGCTACGTCAGACGCCGCCACCGGTAAAGCCGCTGCAAGCTGCGCGACGCCAATATCCAGCGCCGCGGCAACGCGCGCGATTCCCTCTGCGCTGAACGCCGGGCGCGCGCTGAGTTCGGCGAACACGGCACCTGCCTCGACCGCCGCGAGTTGATCCTTGTCGCCCAGCATCACGAGACGCGTCCGTGGCGCGATCGCGTCGAGCAGATGCGCGGCCATCGCGACGTCGATCATCGATGCTTCGTCGATCACGATCACGTCGAACGGCAGTGGATTGTCGCGATGATGCCGGAAGCGGCCACCCGGCCCGCTGCCGAGCAGCCGGTGCAGCGTACTGGACGTCTGCGGCAGCCGCGCGGCAATCTCCGGCGGCAGGTCGCCGGCGCGGGCGAGCAGCGCTTCCTGCATGCGCTGCGCGGCCTTGCCCGTCGGCGCGGCGAGCGCGATGCGCAGATCGGGCGACGCGTCGAGCAGGCACGCAAGAACGCCCACGACGGTCGTCGTCTTGCCCGTGCCCGGGCCGCCGCTCACGATCGTGAGCCGACCCGACAACGCCATGACCGCGGCGACGCGCTGCCAGTCCAGCTCGTCATCGCGCGGCGGACCAAAGTAGCGCAAGAGACGCGCGCGGAGCGCGTCGGTGTCTTGCACCACGTGGTGCATCGCCGACGCGGACGGTCCGTCGTCGCCCCCCGCATGCGCGACGAGCGCGCGTGCAAGCTGCCGCTCGTGCTCGTAGTAACGGGCGAGAAACACACGGCCCTGCGCGTCGACGACAAGCGGCCGCAGCGCCTGCGCTTTCGCGGAACCGTCACAGGCGATCCCGCTCGCGGCCAGCGCCGCGCGCACCTCCGCCTGCGGCGTTTCATAGCGTGCGGCGAGCACGTCGAGCGGCACGCAGACGTGTCCCTCCGACGTTGCGCGACTGACAGCAAACGCCGCGCGCTGCGCCCAGCGCACGCTTGCCGCGTCGCCGCCGAGCCGGCGCGCCAGCACGCCCAGCCGACGCGCGAATCCCTCGGCGAGCGCCGTGCTGAAATCGGCTGGCGTCGGCAGCGTGACCTCGATGTCGAGCGGCGGTGGTTCGAATGCGCTCATGCCGCGTCTCCATCCATCAGGGCATCGAGCGCAAAGACGAGTTGCGCCGATGGCGTGCGCACATGCACACCGGCGGCACCACCGCCATCACGCCACTGAGGCCGCACGCCCCGCACGAAGAGATACAGATACCCCCCGACATGCGTGTCATAGGCATAGTCGCGCACGCGCGTGCGCAGATAGCGGTGCAACGCAACCGTATAGAGCAGCGCCTGAAGGTGATACGCGTGATCGGCCATCGCCACATCCAGCGAAGCCGCGTCGTAATCATCCGGCGTATCGCCCAGGTGATTCGATTTCCAGTCGACGATCCAGTAGCGGCCGTCATGCTCGACGATCATGTCGATAAATCCCTTGATGAAACCGCGCAACGCGCCCGCTTCCAGCGCGACGTCCGGATAACCGTGCGACACCAGCAATGCACGCAGCGCGGAAAAATCCAGCGCGTGCGCAGGAAACAGGAACTCGAGTTCGTTCAGCCGATGCTGCGGATTCAACGCGGCGAGCGTCATGCCGGGCACGAGTTCGGTCGCGACGATGTCCGTCAGCAGCGCGTACATCATCGAAGGCATCTGACGCGCCAGTTCCGGCAGCGCGGGCGCGGGCCGCTCGCGCAACGCGCGTTCGATCGCGGCGGGCCACGTCGCGGGGTCGGAGAAGTCGGCCAGTTCGAACATCAGGTGCAGACACTCGCCGGCTGCCGCGCCGCGAGGAAAACCGAGGATGTCGTCCGGCGCATGCACCGGACGCTGCACGATGACCGGCGCGGCGTTCGCGCCCGCTGCCACATCGACAATTTCATCGTGATCGGGACGCGCTTCTTCGATCGGCGTAAAGATCTCTTCGGTGCGCGCCCCTGCCGCGACGAGCCCGCTGAAGCTGGCAATGCGCCATTGATCGCGCAACAGCCTGCGGTTCATGCGCGACTGCATGTTCGCACTGTCACCCTGCTGGCTTTCGAGCGGCACGCGGCGCGTGAGCGGCGGCAACGGTTCGACCGAAACCGGCCCGCCGGCGAGTGCCTGCCAGCGCGCCTGCAACACGCCCTCATCGGGCGGTTCAGCGAGCCAGCCGTCGAACGTGTGGCCCTCGCCCGCCACCAGCCAGTTCAGCACGCTGCGACGCGACTCCCTGGTAGCGCGCGACGCCAGATAGACACCGCCGACGAGATAGCAGCGATACACCGCGCGCGTGAGCGCCACGTACACGAGCCGCGCCCGCTCGGCCGCCTGTTCGCGGGCGGCCGAGCGCTGCGCGCGCTCCGCTTCGTCCTCGTCGCAGCCGTAGTGCAGCACGGCGACGCCGTCGTCATCGTGATACTCACGCGCGTCCGGTAGACCCGACGAAGGCGGCTCGCGCAACTTGCCGTCGTTGAGAAACGGACAGAACACGACCGCGTATTCGAGGCCCTTCGACTTGTGTACCGTGACGATCTGCACGAGATTGCGGTCGGATTCGAGACGCAGTTGCGCCTCCTCGCCGCCGCCCTGCGTGCGTTGCGCGGCGAGCCAGCGCAGTGTTGGCGCGATGCCCGGCTGGGTCGCGGCGCGCGCCTGCACGAGTTCGGCGAGATGGTTGATATCGGTCAGACGACGCTCGCCATCCACGCCCGCCACCAGCCGCTGCGCGACGCGAAGCTCGCGCATCAGCGTGCGCCACATTACCGCGAAGCCGCGTTCATGCCAGAGCGTCCGGTAGCGCGAAAACCGCTCGACCCAGTTCATCGCATCGGCCGCGTGCGTGGGGTCGTCCTGCGCCGGGGGCGCTTCGACGATCTGCTCGAGACGCCACAGCGCCGCCGCATCGAGCCCGAGCCAGTCAGTGGCGAGCGCGGCCCGCAGCCGCCGCAGGTCGCCTGGCGTGTCGACCGCCGCCAGCACGCGCCCGATCTGCTCGGCGTCCAGCGTCGAGAAAACGGATGCCTGCGCCAGTTCGACGCTGCCGACACCCCACGCCGCCAGCGAGCGTTTGACGAGACTCCCCTGCCGGTGCGTCTGCACGAGCACGGCAATGCTGGCCGGCGCAAGCGGCGCGTCGCCGATCGACACGGTGCCTTCGCGCGCGCCGCGCAGCAGACGCACGATCTCCGCTGCACACGCTTCGCTCGCCTGATGCTGCGCCTCGCGTTTGAGCAACGCAGCTTCGCCGTGCGGCAGCATCCATATGCGGAAGTCCGCGCCCGTGCCGTGCCGGTCGACGAACGGCGGACGTTGCCGTGCGCCCGCGCGCACCGGATGGTAGTCGAGACCCTCCAGCACGAACCCTTGGGGATTCGCTTCGAAAATGCGGTTGCAGGCCTCTACGATGGGCGGCGTCGAACGCTGGTTGACGGCGAGCGTATAGCGGGCAGACGCTGCATCGCGCGCCGCCAGATACGTGTGCAGATCGGCCGCGCGGAAGCTGTAGATCGCCTGCTTCGGATCGCCGACGAGAAAAAGTGGCCCCGCCGGCGCGAAAATGCGGTCGAAGATCGCGAACTGCAGCGGGTCCGTGTCCTGAAACTCGTCGATCAGCGCGGCCGGATAGCGCGTCCGCAACGCGTCGGCCAGCCACGGATGCGATGCGAGCGCGCGATACAGATTCGACAGGAGATCGTCGAACGACACGACCCGGCGCGTGCGCTTGCGCGCGCCCAGTTCGGCCGGCGCGGTGTCGAGCCACGTCTGGACGAGCGTGAGCCAGCGCGCCCGCTGCATCGCCTCCGATGCGACGACCGCAGCCGCAAGCTCTTCAGCCAGCGCGAAGAACGGATGCTCCGGCGGCTCGAACTTGCCCTTCGTCGCCTTCTTCAGTGCGGATGCGGTCAGCTTCAGCGCGGCTTTGGGCGGCGCCTCGTGAGGATCGTCACCGGCGAAATATTCGGTCCACGCGGAGATCGCTGCGCTCACCTGCTCGGGTTTGTGCGTCGTCCTGTTCAGACGCTCCTGCGCAGCAGCCAGCAATCCGGCGACTGCGTCAGCCTGCGCGCGCCAGAGTTCATGCGCGTTGTCGAAGCGCACCTGCATCGCAGGTGAGCCGGACGCCCCGGACGCATCCGCGAGATCGAGACCGCCCCAGCGCAACTGGGCAAGCGGCTTCTTGAGACGCCGCGCGAGTTGCGCGTCGAGCGACGCGGGCCCCGCACGCTTTGCCACAAGCCACGACGCGAACGCGGGATGCAACGCCGCGAGCGGCTCGACACGCTGACGCCAGAAATCGGCGGCGAGTTCGAAGCGCAACGCGGCGTCATCGGCTTCCATGTCGAAGGCAAACGGCATGGCCGCGGCAAACGGCGCCTCCTGCAGCGCACGCTGACAGAACGCGTGAATCGTATGAATGGCCGCCTGGTCGAACGTGCGCAACGCGCGACGCACCACCTTCGCCGCATCGGCCAGGTCGATACCGTTTTCCGCTGCGAGCGTGGTCTCGAACAGCCGCGTGATAAACGGGTCGCCGCCGTGGTCGCCCGTTTCGATTGCGCGGTCCAGTTCAGCGAGCCGCCCGCGAATGCGTTCGTGCAATTCCGCCGTCGCCGCCTTCGTGAAGGTGACCACGAGAATCTGGTCGGCGTTCAGCTTCTTTTCGAGCAGCAACCGCACGTACAGCGCGCAGATATTCCAGGTCTTGCCGGTTCCCGCCGAAGCTTCGATCTGGTTCACGCCGTCGAGCATGCACGCGAAAACGTCGAGCTCCTGCGCCGTGGTTTCATGCACCCACGATGCGCCGCTCATGATCCACTCCGCAGATGCTGGACAAGCGGTTTGAAGACAATCGCGGCGAGCGTGCCGAACGGCTCGTCGAGCGTCAGTGGCGTGCCGCGCAACGCAACCCGCAACGCCGCATCGTCGGATTCGCCGCGCACGCGGTCGTTGATCCACGCGCCCTGGGCCGCCGACTCGCTGTCGCTGATCCTGGCCCACGCGCTCTTCGGAAAGAAGCGCAACGGCAACATGCGCCCGGCCCGATACAGCGCGGCGAGCGGCGCGAGCTCGTCGAGCGGTGACTCGACGGGCGCGAGTTCGAAGGTCTCGCCGCTGCCGTGCCACACGGTGCGCCGCGGTCCGGCTGGATACGCGGCGCAGTAGACCAGATGCGCAAGCCACGCCGACAGATAATCGCGCGCTGAAGGACGTGCGTATCGAAACACGACCTGGCCGGCTTCCGTGAGCAGGTTGAGCGTGCCATGCAACTGCAGCGGAGATGCTGAAACCGCCTGTCGAAGCACCGCGTCATGCTCGCCGAACAAAGCAACGTTGCCGGTGTCGGGCCACGCCGGGACGATATCGAGCGCAAAAGGCAAACGCTCGACACGCGTGGCGAGTTCACTTCGAACACGCTCCGCCAGATGGCGCAACGCACCAAGCTCGCGCTCGCGCCACACGCCGCCCGTCGCACCGCCTGGCAACTCCGGGCTCGCCTGCGCCACGCGACGTGCCCGCGCAAAGGCATCGCCGCCCTGATCGCACTCGTCGCGATCGAGCAGGCCCGGCAGCAACCGGTCGGCGAGCGCGTCGCGGCCCGCGTAGTCGAGTTCGAACGGCTCGACATCGAGCAGTTCGCCCTGCGCATCCGTCAGCACGATGCCAAGCCGGTCGCGCAGGATCGCGCGCGCGGGATGACGCCAGAAATGCAGAAAACTGTCGAACGCGACGGGCGTTGCCGCCTCGGCTGGCAACGGTTGTGCGAAAAACGGCGCGGCGGCCGCCTGTTGTGGCGCAGTCAGCAAACCAGCAAGCTCGGCACGGTCCGTGTCGTACGTAAAAAGGCCCTCGTTCGACCTGAAGTATTCCGATGCGAACGGCTGCAACGGATGCTCGACGATGAATGCACGCCGCGCGAGGTCCACTTCGGCCGGCGTGGCATCCGGCTCCGACGAGACACGCGCCAGGTGATCGAGCAATTCATCGACCAGCGCGGCCGGCGGTAACGGCGCGTTGTCGCGAATGCTGCGCCCCGTATAGGCGATCAGCAGACGGTCACGCGCGGCGAGGACGAGATCGAGGAACAGGTTGCGTTCGTCGTCGCGCCGCTGGCGGTCTCCGGCCTTGCCGAACGCTGCCATCAGATCGAACTCGTCGGCGCGGGCGAGGCTTGGCAGCACGCCGTCGTCCATGCCGAGCAGGCACACGATGCGATACGGCAAGCCGCGCAGGCTCGTTAGCGACGAAAACGTCACACTGCCCCACGGCACGCCGCCACGCGCGGGATCGTCGAGCGCCTCGGCCAATGCGGTGCGCACCACCGCTGCCGGCAGCGTCAGGTGCTCCGCACCGGCATGCATCGCCGCGCCCATCGCGTCGAGCGCATCGCGCACGCCCGAGAGCGCGTCGGCGAACAGCACGCCGCCGTCGAAGCACTGACCCAGCGTTTCGAGCAGCAACTGCGTCCATTCGGCCGGCGTGTGCTCCGTCTCGCACATACGCGCGAACGCGTCGATATCGTCGACGAAGCGCGCGAGCCGCCCCAGCAGTTCGGCATCGGAGCCGTCGGCGCCCTCGACGGGAAGCCACGCATCGACGGGGTCGCCGCCATCGGGCATCGCGTAGCCCAGAAAGAGGCGCGTCAGCGCGTCTGAAAACGTATGGCGCGCGACGGGCACCGCTGCGTCGTCCGGCTCGACCGGCGCGAGCCCGCGACGCGCGCCGGCGGCCGCCAGCCATTCCTGCGCGGCTTCGAGCGCGACTGCGTCGATGCCGTAGCGCGCGCCGATCGCGTCGACGCGCAGCCATTCGATCAGCTCCGGCGCACCCACGTTGCGCTCCGGCAACGCCAGCCAGTCGAGCAGCACGCGTGCAACCGGATTCGCCTGCGAAGGCGGCAAGCCCGTGATGCGATACGGGATGCGCCGCGTGTCGCCAGGCGGCGCCGTGCCGAACACCGCGTCGATCAGCGGACCGGCGGCGCCGAGATCGGGAAACGCGACGAGCACGTCCGACGGCTGCAGGTCGTCGAACGCGTCGAACCAGCCAAGCAGACGGTCATGCAGCACTTCGAGCTGGCGCGACAGGCTGTGGCAAACGTGTACCTCGATACCATGCACGGCCGGCGGCGCACCGTCCGCTTCGTCGCGCAGATCGAGAATCGCGTTCTGCACGCGGGCAAGCCAGCTCGAACCGGGATTCTCGACGAAGTGCGACACCTCGCTCGACGCAGCGCTTTCCGTCAGTTCATGCAGCATGTGCAGTTGCGCCTGGGTCTGTCTGCCCCACTCCGCGAGCAGCGGATGACCCACCTCCTGAAAATCGAGCTGATCCGCCGCATCGAGCGATTCGATACGGCCTTCGCTGACGATATCGAACCAGTACTCGCGGCACGGATTCATCACGTACAACCGCACGTTGACCCAGCGCGACAGTTCGCGCAGCAGCGCGACGTGCAGCGGCGGCATGGTCGGCAGCGCGAACACGCTCACCGACTCCGGCCATTGCGCCCGCGCGACGGCATCGAGATCGAGCGTGGATACCTGATCGAGAAAGCGGTAAGCCGGCGGCGCCGCATCGGCGGGCGACTGCACGCTACCCGCGACTTCCATCGAAAGCGCGCGCCAGAGCGCGGCCTGCCAGCGTTCGTCCTCGCGGATGGCCTCGGTGCCGCCCGTGAGCCGCGGGCCGCGATCCTGCGCGGAACCCGGAGCGCCCGCGAAGATCGAGCCGCTCGCCTGCCATTGCGTCAACCACTCGGGCCGGTATGTCAGGTAGTGATCCAGCACCGTTGCGACGCGCCGCGCGAGTTCGTAGCGCATCGGTGCATCGGCGGCATCGAGGTAGCCGCGCAGCCGCGGCGACGCGTTCCACGGCGCGCCGCCCTCGCCTTCGCCAGCCTCGCCGAGCAGACGGTAGCACCGCCACACGAGCCGGTCGGGCGCGAACGGCGAATGAACCGGCACGGGAATCACACCGCCGATGCGCGCCCACAACCATTGCGCGAGATAGCCGAAGGTGATGTTCGCGCAGACGCCATGCCGCTCGGCGATATCGATTTCGAGCTGGCGGCGCACCGCGGCGCTCGGCACGATGACGGACTGCGCCGCCCATGGATCGGACGGCGCGGCCAGCAGGTCGTCGAGCAACGCGGCTGCGAGCGTTTCGTAGCGGTTCGAATAGAAGAGCTGGAGCATGGGACCCGGGGAAAGCGGCGCCGCGACCCGGACAGGACACGGCGACAGACATTGAGGCGACAGCATAACAAAGGCGTCGGTCGCGTAGAACCTGGCCGGATGGATGAGGTCAGAGCACGTGCGAAATCAGTTAGACTCGACGCAGCTTGAGTCTGACCCTCCAGGCGTTTTATGTTTCCCTCAACTCAGTAAAGCCCAGGCAGTCGATGCGCTATTCGGTCGAAATCAAGAAATTTTTGTACAGCCAGTACTTCTATGGCGGACTGCGCATTGCGGTGGGCGTATCGTTGCCGGCCGTGCTTTGCCTCGTCGTGTTTCACAATCGCGACCTCGGGTTCACGATCGCCACCGGCGCACTCGGCGCCTGCGTCGTGGACATGCCCGGTCCGCTCAAGTACAAGCACAACGAGATGCTTGCCTGCACGGTGATCGGGTTTCTTTCCGCGCTCGCCACCGGGCTCGCCACGGTCAACTCCGTGGCGCTCTGGTGTACTGTCGTCCCGCTCACGTTCGTGCTGTCGCTGATCGTCGTCTACGGCAACCGCTGGCCGCAGATCAGCTTCGCGACGCTCTTCATGATGATCATGACGCTGGAGGATCACTTCACGCCAGTGCAGGCGCTCGTCAATGCATCGTGGATCCTGCTCGGCGGGCTGTGGTACACGTACTGGGCCACGCTCGTGAGCCGCTGGCAGATGCACCGCATCGAACAGCAGGCGCTCGCGGAAGGCGTGTTCGCCTGCGCCGATTATCTGCTGGCCCGCTCTGATTTCTACGACCTCGATCGCGATCTCGACGAGTGCTATCGCAATCTGGTCGCGAGGCAGATCGCCGCGGTCGAGCGCCAGGACGCGGCCCGCGACATCGTGCTGCGCAATCTGCCGAAACTGAAAAGCGGCCGGATGGACGGCCGCCGCGCCGCGCTGTTCAATCTCTTCATCAACACGGTCGACCTGCACGAACTGATCGTCGGGGCGCACACCGACTATCCGCTGATCCGCAATACGTTCGGCGGCTCCGACCTGCTGATCTTTTATCGCGACCTCATGCGCAAGGTCGCGGCCGATCTCGAGGACATCGGGCTCGCGGCCCTGCGCAACCGGCCGCCGCGCCTGCGTATCAGCATGAAGGCTGAACTGCGGGCCATCGAATACGAAATCGAACAGCTGCGCAAGCACGAGGTGCAGACGAAAAATCCGGAGGCCTACGCGGCGGTGTCGGCAACTTTCCGGCGCATCTGGAGCGCGACGCGCCTGATCGACCGGATGAGGAAGAGCCTGTCTGATGACGCCAACGTGACGGAAACCGAAGTCCGTGTCGACCAGGCGCTGTCACGCTTCATCTCCAGCCGCCGCGTGCCGTTCCGGCAGATCTTCTCGAACCTGACCATGGCGTCGCCGAGTTTCAGGCACGCGCTGCGCGTGACGATCGCGGTCGCGGTCGGCTTCTGGCTGGGCCGTCTGCTGCCCCTCACGAACGCGTACTGGATCGTGATGACCACCGTCATCATCCTGAAGCCCGGCTATTCGCTGACCAAGCAGCGCAACGGACAGCGGATCATCGGCACGATGATCGGCTGCGCGGCCAGTATCGCGCTGATGATCTTCGTCAAGGAGCCGCACATCCTGCTGATCGTGATGTTCGCCTCGATGGTGATGAGCTACAGCCTGCTGCTGTTCAATTACACGGCAAGCGTCGTGTTCACGTCATCGTATGTTCTGTTGATGTTTCATCTGCTCGCGCCGGGCAGCCTGCACATCATCGGCGAGCGCGCGATCGATACGGTCGTGGGCTGTGCGATCGCGATCGCCGCGAGTCATCTGTTTCCGTACTGGGAATACCGGCTGATGGGCAAGCTCGTCAACGACATGATCTCGGCGACCCGGCAGTATCTGGAAGCAAGCTGGTGGTGGAGCGGCAAGCCCGCCGCGGCCAGCGCCGGCATCTCCGCGACGGCCGTAACCGAAGCGGGTGCGCGGGCGCCGGTCGCGGCGCTGGCGGAAGCGTCGGCGGGTGGCGACACGGCGGTGCTCGCGCCGTCAATCGTCGGCAACGTGGCGCTCAATCCGGCTGCCGGTGCCTCGACCGCTGTGCCGGGCGTGTCGCCGAACGCAACCGCCACGCCCGCGGCCGCCGTCGCCGCCAACGCGCTCGATCGCGACTTTCGTTATCGCCTCGCGCGCAAGAACGTACACGTCGCGTTTGCGAATCTCGGCCAGGCATTCCAGCGCATGATGCTCGAACCGAAGCCGGTGCAGAAGTTCGTGCCCGAGCTGAATGACCTGCTGGTTCGCAGTCACGTGCTCGCGTCGCACATCACGGCCGCCGCGCCGTTGTTGCGCACGACAGCGCAGCAAAAAGACGGCGTGTCGCTGAACTCGCTGCAGCGTGCGCTCACCCTCGTACGGGACAACCTGAGCGAAGCCGAACTGGGCAGCCCGCCGCCGGCTGATCAGGCCGACATCGCGAAACAGATGACACGCGAACTCGACACCACGGTCGTGGAAGCGGAGCAGTCAGCGGATTATTCGGCGGATGCGGTTCATGATCTGAAACAGCTCGCGCATCAGTGCAAGCAGATGATCGCGGCGGCCTCGCAGATCCGCCGGGACGCGAGCGTGATCAGGCTGCCGGAAGACTGACCGACCCGACCCAACGCGCCATGCCGCGTTACTGCGAGGCGCCGGCCGCGCCGGTCGTCGTTGTGGTGAGCGAGGCGGCCTGCGGCACCGAGGCATTTTGCTGATCGAACTCGCGCTTGTCCTTGATCGCGTTATAGGCCAGCGTCCCGATCACGATCAGCACGGCGACCACGATAAACACGGCGACGCCAAAAGTCGGATTCTTCCTGCGCGGTTCGTTCATGAAAACACCAGAGGGTGGGTTGTGTCGAAGGAAGCGGCATTCTACGCCCGCAGTCCTTGCACTGGGCTTGCAACGCGCATCCCGTCACGCGGACGGCCCTGCATGGCAACCCTCACCGGGCAACCAGCGCAATCAGTCAGCCCACGCATGGCCGGCGTGTTCCGCGCTATTTACGTGATCGCCGACGCGCGCACCGGCAACGCCGTTGAATACTTGATCTGCTCCATGGCGAAGCTGGAACTGACGTCGTAGAGCGGCACTGCATGAATCAACAGCTTGTAGACGCGGTCGTAGTCGTCGATATCGGACACCACGACGCGCAGCAGGTAGTCCGTCTCCCCGCTCATGCGGTAGACCTCCACCACTTCGGGAATGTCCTGCACGGCGAGCGTGAACATCCGCGCCCATTCTTCCGTGTGCTGGTTCGTGCGTACGGCCACGAACACGGTTGTCCCGACGCCCAGCTTGCGCGGGTCGCACAGCGCCACCTGCGCACGGATCACGCCGGCTTCCTTCAGCCGTTGCACGCGTTTCCAGCAAGGCGTCTGCGACAGGTGTACCTGCTGCGCGAGTTCCGCGATCGGCATCGTAGCGTCCAGCTGAAGCAGCTCGAGCAGCTTCCGGTCGATAAGGTCCATTCCCATGATGGCATCCTGGTAGGAAATTATTCTATTTTTACGCTAGCACGGGAAATTATATGGAAACTCTTTCTCCATGCAAACCGGTATAAATGACGTTGTCCGAACACCACACAACAACACATCCAATACCGCCATGAGCCACGACGCCAACCTGATGCCCTCCGACCGTGCCGCCCTTATGCTCGCTGGCGCGGACACCCGCCCCCTTCAGGCGCGCGAGCGGCAGACAATGCGGCCGCTCACGGCCATCGACCATTTGTGTCGTTCGCTCGACACAGCCTTTGGCGGCCCCGAGCGCTGCGTCAGCCACATCGAACCGTCACACGAAGCGGGTTTCGCACGCGTCGTGCGCGCCGCGCTGGCCGAAGCCATCGCTGACGACACGCTGCTGGGCTCCGCGCACCGCGAAGGCTCGCCTGACTGCTATCGCCGCCACCTGCTCGCCGCCGATCCCCTTGGCCGTTACGCTGTCGCCGCGCTCGTCTGGATGCCGGGCCAGATGAGCCCGGTACACGCCCATCACACGTGGTGCGGCTACGCGGTCATCGAAGGCGCGCTCACGGAGACGGTTTTTGAATGGAGCGAAGCCGGCCAGTGCGCGTCCGAAGTGCGCACCCATCCGCGCGAGCGCGGCGCCGTGTCGTTTACGCGCGCCGGGCGAACCGGCATTCATCAGCTCGGCAATCGCGGCGACGCGCGCGCGGTGTCGCTGCATGTGTACGGCGTGCAGGGCGAACAGATCGCCACGCACGTGAACGACCTGCTCCGCGTGGCCGCGACGACCGAAGACGCGGCCCGATACACCGTCGCATGACGGTTATGTCGCGTCGCTAGTTTCTGCCGGACTCGCCGGCAGTCGGGATCTGGGGCGCGACGGGCGCCGTTTCACCAGTAGATGGCGGCGCCGGACGCGGTGCGTGCGACACGTCGCGTGGCGCCGCGACCGGACCCACCGAAGCAACCGGTGCCGCACCCGAACCCTCCGAAGCCTGTGCATGACCCGCGCCCGTGGCGTACACGGACGCATGCGACTCTTCCTGTCCGACATTAACCCCGACATCGACCCCGGCTTCATCCTTCGTCGACGTATAGACGCGCATCTGCGGCACTGGAATCTCGATGCCGGCGTCGTCCATCTTGCGCTTCAGGCGCAGGTTGAACGCCCGCGCGACGCTCCATTGCTGCAGCGGCCGCGTCTTGATCTGCCCTTTGACGACCATCCAGTTCGGATCGAAACGGTCGAGTCCCCATACTTCGACGGAACCCAGCATTTCGCGTCGATAGCGGAAATCGGCCATCAGGTCTGCGCCGACTTCGCGAATCAGGTGCGTCACCTGGTCGACATCCGCCGAGAACGGCACGCGCACCTCGAACACCGCGTACGCGAAATCGCGCGACAGGTTCTTCACGATCTTGATCTGCGAGAACGGAATGGCGTGAATCGCGCCCTGCCCGTCACGCAGGCGCACCGTGCGGATCGTCAGGTGCTCGACGGTGCCGGCGTGGCCGCCGTCCACGTCGATCCAGTCACCCACTGAAATCGTGTCTTCGATGATGATGAAAAGCCCGGTGATCAGGTCGGTCACGAGCGATTGCGCGCCAAAACCGATCGCGAGCCCGATCACGCCCGCGCCGGCCAGCAGCGGCGTCACGTTGATGCCGAGATTCGCGGCCGTCACGATGCCGGCGATCGTCAGGATCGTCACGAGCAGCGCGTTGCGCACGAGCGGCAGCATCGTGCGCGCGCGCGTGCTCGGATTGCGCCCTTTCGTGCGCGGGCCGCTCGGGTTGAGCGCCTCGAGAATCGCCGTGTCGATCAGGATCCAGACCAGCCACGCGACGAACACGGTGGTGATGATCGCCATCACCGCGTGCGCGATGCCGCGCGCGGTCACGCTCTCCTCGACGAACCCCGCGATGGAAACGTCCCACAGGCGCGCGGCGAATTCGAGGAACGCGAGCCAGATGAACAGCACCGTCAGCGTGCCGACGAAGCGCAACAGACGCGACACGTATGGCGAGCGACGCCGGCGCCGCACGCCACCGGGGCGCGTGATGCGCAGCACGATCGCGCTCATGAAGAACGCCAGCACCAGCAGCAGCGCCGTCAACACGGAAATCTGCAGCACGTTCTCGCTCGTGCCGATGCCCGCGACGGTCGCGATCACCGAGACGGCCGCGAGCATCAGCATCGGCAGATGCCAGAGCGCGGCGAGCACGTCGAACGCATCGGTGGCGGCCTTGTGGCCGTGCCGCTGCTCATACGAGCGGTTGCGGATCAGATGCGCGACAGGACGACGGAACGCCAGCGCGAAATAGCCGGTGAGGAGCGCGGCC
Source organism: Paraburkholderia sartisoli (assembly GCF_900107685.1). GTDB lineage: Bacteria > Pseudomonadota > Gammaproteobacteria > Burkholderiales > Burkholderiaceae > Paraburkholderia > Paraburkholderia sartisoli. The sequence continues at coordinate 402,195 of NZ_FNRQ01000003.1, forward strand.
GTCATGTTCGCCACCGTCGACACCAGCGCCGCGAGGTTCGAGCCGATCTGATGCGCGACGTCGTAATTCACGGCCGCGTCGCCAAGCGCGCTGCAGATGCCGATCGCGAACAGCAGACGGCGGGCGTGCGCGAGCAGCAGCCTCACCGCGACACGCCGGTGCCCGGAGCCGAACAGCGAAAACATGATCAGGCAGATCGCCGAGAACACCGCGCCGGCCACGATCGCATACGTGATCACCATGCCGAGCGTGCGGCCGAGCGCGACCGGCATCGCGCGCGCGAAGAGCAACGCGGCGACGAACGCGACGATCCACGGCCCCACCCGCCTGAGCGCGAAAATCAGCAGCTCGCGCGTGGTGGGATTCGGCTTCAGCTCGTTGACGACGCCAAAACGCGCGTACATCCGCCTTTGCAGATAGATCAGGCCGCCCGCGCATGCGCCCCAGCCAGCCAGCATCGCGACCAGATCGAGCAGCACGCGGCCGAACGACTCGCGGCCCTGACTCGCGACGATCGTATAGAGCTCGTTGCCCGCCGCGTTGAAACGCCCCGCCCAGTAGCGCAGCGGCGTGCGGCCGTTGCTCACGTCGGTTTCGACCGATGCGATGCCGGAAGCGATCGCGCCGAGCAGACCCGACCCCGGTTGCGCGGGCGCGACGGGACCCGCGGTCTTCGACACGTCGCGCAACTTTTTCAGCTGCGTGACGAGCGCTGTGCGCTGACGGTCGTTATCGAGCGTCGAGATGACGTTGTCGAGCGAGCGCGACAGTTCGGCCTGGCTCGCAGGCGTGGGCGCCGACGCCGCGTCGGGCGCCGAACCCGCCGCGGCGGACGAAGCGGTCGCGCTGTTGATCAGGCTCTGCAACGCCGGAATCACCGGCGTGCTGGCCGCGCGCGCGCATTGCGGCGCGCCCGTCAGCAGGACAGCGCACAGCACGAAGGCCAGCCATATAGCCGAAGGCCACGCGGCGAACCACGATGGTGCGCGTGGCGCGCGCGCGGAAGCAGACGGGCGGCGAAAGTGCGGAAATGGCGACAAAACGGCGTGAACGGCCGGTTGCGCGCCGTGTGACGGCGCGGCCCCGGGCTCACGCCGCGACGGGCATGACTTCATGAGATCCGGTGACAAAACGGGACACGCCAGTGTAGTCGCAGTTGCGGCGTATCGACATTTACATGCGTAACCGGATGTTAGGGCACTTGCAGATGCCGGCGCGATCTGGAACCTGCGGGAGATCACGCCGGTCCGCCGGTCTGCCGGCGCGCCGCGTCAGTATCCGACCGTCGCGATCTGACGGATGAAGCGGCCCTGCTCGATTTCGTCGACGAACGCTATGGCGTAGTCTTCGGCGGAGATCGTGCTGTTACCGTCCTTATCGGCGACGAGCACGTTAGCCGCGGTGCGGAACGTACCCGTGCGCTCGCCCGGCGCGATCAGCGCGGCGGGCGCGAAAAACGTCCAGTCGAGGTCGCTGACCGTGCGGTAGTACGCCAGCGCGTCGCGGTGCGCGAGTGCAATCGCCTTGTAAGCATCCGGGAAACCCGCTGTGTCCACCAGTTGCGTGCCCGGCGCGACTTCGAGCGAACCGGCGCCGCCCACGACCACCAGACGCTTCACGCCGGCGGCACGCGCGCCTTCGACCAGCGCCTTCGATGCCGCCACGATCGCGCTCAGGTCGCCCTGCGGCGGCGCATAGGCACTCGCGATAACGTCGCTGCCGCGCACCGCCTCCGCCACGCTCGCGGCATCGAGTACATTCGCGGACGCCGCCGTCAGGTTGGCGACACCCGCCGGAACGCGCTCCGGATTGCGCGACAGCGCGCTCACCGTGTGCCCGCGACGTGCCGCTTCCGTGGCGACGCGTGAGCCGATCATGCCCGTCGCGCCGAACAGCGCGATTTTCAGTGCCTTGCTCATCTCGATGCTCCCATTAAGTGTTTATATGTAACCACATCGATTACACATATCGAGGAAAAAAGAGGGGCTTCGCCCCCGTGTGAATCCTGCACCCTGTACCCTGCCTGGCCGCGCCTTCTGCGCTGAAAACCCCTGCTTTCGAATCCTTCAGCCGCGCGCGCGTTTCTTGCGCTCGCGCTGCCGCTCCGCGCGCTCGACGTCCGCCGTCGCATCCGCGAGCGTGCGTGCCGCAAGCGAGCTTTCCATGGCCCGCTGCGCGTCGTCGATGATGCCGCGCAGCACTACCTGAATGTTGCGCCCGACCATGCAGGCCGGGTTCGGCTCTTCGCGATGCAGCGCGAAGAGCTGCGCATCGTCGACCGCACGATAGATCTCCAGCAGCGTGATGTCGCGCGGCGCGCGCGCGAGCAGCGCGCCGCCGCCCGCGCCCAGTTGCGACGTGGTAAGCCCGGCTTCGGACAGCATCGAAAGCAGCCGGCGCACCAGCGCCGGATTGGTGTTCACGCTGCCCGCGATCATGTCCGACGACAGCGGCGCGCCATCCTGTAGCGACAGCAGCGCCAGCACGTGTACAGCAAAGGCGAACCGGCTACTCGTATTCACAGCGACTGTTCCCGGCGACGATATGTAACCATCGTAATTACATTTGTCGCTGAAGTCAAATCGCTGGTCACTTGTCCATCTGCTTCTGGGCGTCGGTCGAATCCGTCGAGGTGGACGTCGACGTCGAAGCGGACGACGAGGCGGCCGTGCCCTGGGTCGACCATTGCTGAAGCTTGTGCCCTGCGGTCTGCAGACCCTGGTCGGTCATCGTGGCCGCGCGGTCGATCGCCGCCCCGGTGGCGCTGGCGGCGTTCTGCAGGTTCGCCTGCGCCGACGACGCAAGATCGGCGGGATCGATCCTGACCGAAGGCGTCGAGGCGGCGGAATTGAGATTCTGCTCGGCGGTGGCGCGCGTCGCGTCGACCTGCTGGCCGACGTAGTTCGCGGCCTGATCGAGTTTCTGGCCCGCGACCTGCGCGACGTCATCGAGCTTGCCGGCGACCTGCCCCGCGGACGCGTCGTTCTTCTGGCATGCGGCCAGCACGCCGAGCAGGGCAAGCGCCAGCGCCGTACGGCGAATCAGGGGGTACGAACGGGAAGGGATCATCATGGAGTAAGCCGGGTTAAGCGACTTCGATATGCGGAAACGTCGCCATCATACGCCGCCGCCCGTTCCATCCGTAACGCGCATGCTTTGTCTGGCTTCGTGCGCCCATCCCGCACGCGTCCCGCGCGACTGCGATACCGTCAGGTCGTGAATCCGTCATGCGCGCTGGGGTAGACTGCTGGAACGTTCGATGTATTCCACCCACCCTGGAGGCATGCGATGGCAGCGAAGAAGATCCTGTTTCTGACCGGAGATTTCGCCGAGGATTACGAAACGATGGTGCCGTTCCAGGCACTGCAGGCAGTCGGCCATACGGTCGATGCGGTGTGTCCCGGCAAGAAAGCCGGCGACCGGATCAAGACCGCGATTCACGATTTCGAAGGCGACCAGACGTACACCGAAAAGCCGGGCCATCAGTTCACGCTCAACGCCACCTTCGACGACGTCGACGCAACCCTGTACGACGCGCTCGCCATCGCCGGCGGCCGCGCGCCGGAGTATCTGCGGATGAACCAGAAAGTCATCGACATCGTGCGCCAGTTCGCCGAAGCGAAGAAACCGGTTGCGGCGGTCTGCCATGCGGCCCAGCTGCTGGCCGCCGCCGACGTGATCCGTGGCAAGCGGATCTCCGCGTACCCGGCCTGCGCCGCCGAAGTCAGGATGGCCGGCGCCGACTACGCCGACATCCCGATCGACGCCGCCGTCACCGATGCGCCGTTCGTGACCGCGCCAGCGTGGCCCGCTCACCCGGAATGGATCCGCCAGTTCCTCGTGCTGCTCGGCACGCGCATCGAGCTGTAACAACGCCTTGAGCCGGGCTGTGGATCATGCAGCCCGCGCCTCTTCCAGGATTTCCGGCCTTTCCCGATCGCTCATTTGAGAGCAGTCTGATTTGTCCGTGGAACGCGCTTCCCTATAGTCGCCGGTCGACTTCTGGGAGCCTTTCGATGGAACTGACGGACTGGATCGTTATCCTCGCGGCCGCGTTGATCGCGATCGCATTTTTTTGCCTGCGCGCGCCCACCGCCTGGTCGCTCGAAAACCGCGTGCGACGTTTCACGGGTGCGCGTCTGCTCGTGCAGGCCGCCATCGCGCTGTGGTCGGCGCTGCTGCTCCTTCAGCGCGGCGTGTTTTCGCTCGACGACATCGCCGGGCTGCGTCCCACGCCGCACGTCGTCATCGCCTGCGCGCTGATGCTGGGCGTCGCCGCCTGTTACTGGTCCGTGCGCGGCACCCGTCTGCTGAAGCCTCGCCAGCTCTTCGCGACATCCTCGCGTTAAACACCGAAATAAGCACCGAAATAAGCACCGAAACCGCGCCGTACTTCCGCCCGTCAGGTTTTCGCCTCGCTGACGACGCTTTCCGGCGCATCGCGCGTCGCCCGCTCCGCCTGCGGCAACGACAGATAAAACGTCGTGCCGACGCCTTCCGCCGATTCCGCCCAGACGCGGCCGCCGTGCCGCTCCACCATCCGTCGCACCAGTGCGAGGCCGATTCCCTCGCCGGGCGCGACGTTGCCGTGGAGGCGCTGGAACGCGCCGAAAAGGCGCGGCAGCGCGACTTCCGCAATGCCAAGCCCGTTGTCCTTCACGTAGAAAATCCGTAGCGAATGCACCCCCGGCGGCCCGGCCGTCGTGCCGATCTCGATGCGGCCCGGCCGCGCCGGGTCGAGATAATTCACCGCGTTGCCGATCAGGTTGCCGAACACCTGTTCAAGCGCGGTCGCGTCGCCCCAGACCGTCGGCAGCTCATGCACCACGACCTGTGCGCCGCGGGCGCGGATCGATACCTGCATCGCGTCGATCACGCGCTGCACGACATCGCCTGTATCGACGTCCTGGTGCCGGTATTCGAGGCGCCCCACGCGTGAGAGCCGCAGCAGCGCGTCGATGATGTGCGACGCCCGCAGCACGGCCGTCTGCAGATAACGCAGCGCCTCGCTGATGTCCTCGTCGACGAGACGCTCGATGCGCGCGCGCTGCGCCTCGGTCAGCGACGACGCACGCACCGCCGCGCGCAGGTCGTCGCACGCGTGGATCAGTTCCTTCGAAAACCCCTGCAGGTTGACGAGCGGCGAGCGCAGGTCGTGCGACACGCTGTGAATGAACATCTCGTTTTCCTGCGTCTGCTGACGCAGCGTTTCGTTGATGCGGGCCAGCTCGCCGGCGCGACGCGCGAGATCCGACTGGAAGCGCGCCTGCATGCGGTCCGCTTCGAGGAGCCGCCGGCTGGTGTCATGCAACGTGGCGTCGAGCCGCGCGATCTCGTCGGTGCCCGGGGTGAGCGGCGCGAGCGGCTGGTTCTGCGCAAGACGCCGCGCATTGCCGGTCAACGCGGCGAGCCGGCCGCGCAGGCCGCGCGCGAGCAACGCGAACGCGATCGCCACGAACAGGATCGAACCGGTCACCGCCGCGACAATCAGCTTCTGCTGACGCGCGCGCGCAGTCGCCGCGTCGTGCGTGCGCGCGACGTCGAGCCGCCGCTCCTCCTGCTGGAACGCGGCCACCTGCGCGCGCACCTGATCGAGCACGGCTTCGGCGCCCGGGTCGCGAAAACGTTCGAGCACGTCGGCGCGACGCCCGGAGCGCAGCAGATCCTGAATCCGGTCGGACCATTGCCGGTACGACTGGATCGCCTGACGGATCCGCACGGCGCGCTCCACCTGGGAAGGATTGTCGGCGACCAGTTCGACGAGCCTGTCGATCCGGCGGTCGAGGTCCATCCACATCGCGATCGGCGTCGCCGCGCCAGCGTCGCCGCCGACGGCCGAACCGCGCAGACGCAGCGATTCGAACTGCACGGGTTCGAAGACCGCGGTGGTTTGGCGCAGCACGTCCTGGCTGTGCAGCGCCCAGCGTTCGGCATCGGTCGCATCGGCCTCCGCCTCGACGACGCCCGCCAGCAGCGCGAGTTCGAACAGCGCGGGAATCGCGATCAGCAACAAGCCTTTGGTGGTCAGTCTCATGCGCGCAAAAGGAAGGGCCAGACATAGCGGACGCTGCGTTGCGACGGCCATTATGTCGTGTTTGCACGGGATGACAAAGACGCAGTGCGCGTCGCGAGGCGTCGGGTAACAGAAGTCCATTCCCGCAGTCGGGGCATCGCCACGCGGGATCGTTATCTAATCGAATAAACACGTAAACGAAATCGAAAATATCGCCCCGACATGGGACGTTCAACGCCCGGTTTCGAGAATGAAGCACACAAATGGTGCGCGTGTTTCATCGCTCGAACTGACCGGAGAATCATCCGCAAGACCTGGAAAACCATGCTGGTGCTCGCATGCACCGTGATCGTCAATGTCAGGCCCTTCTTTGGCCCATTTCTTGCGTTCCGTGCCCGTTTTTTGCGCAAATCGGGACTTACGGATGGAAAGCTTGAAAACCGGCACCGACACGCTGTTCCTGCTGATCGGTGCCGCCATGGTGCTCGCGATGCATGCGGGCTTTGCGTTTCTCGAACTTGGCACGGTACGAAAAAAGAATCAGGTCAACGCGCTCGTGAAAATCCTCGTCGACTTTTCGGTGTCGACGATCGCGTATTTCTTCATCGGCTACACGATTGCGTACGGGGTGCAGTTCTTCGATCCGGCCGATATTCTCGCGGCCCACAACGGCTATGCGCTCGTGCGCTTCTTCTTCCTGCTGACGTTCGCGGCCGCCATTCCGGCGATCGTTTCCGGTGGCATCGCCGAACGCTCGAAATTCAACCCGCAGCTCTTCGCGACGTTCGTGCTGGTCGGGTTCGTCTACCCGTTTTTCGAGGGCATCGTGTGGAACGGGCGCTTTGGAATCCAGCACTGGATCGCCGCGACGTTCGGCGCGCCGTTCCACGATTTCGCGGGCTCGGTGGTGGTGCATGCGTTCGGCGGCTGGGTCGCCCTGCCCGCCGTGCTGCTGCTCGGCGCGCGCCACGGACGCTATCACCGTGACGGCCGCATCGCCGCGCATCCGCCGTCGAATATCCCGTTTCTCGCGCTCGGCGCGTGGGTGCTGGCGGTCGGCTGGTTTGGCTTTAACGTGATGAGCGCGCAGACCATCGACAAGATCAGCGGCCTTGTCGCCGTCAATTCATTGATGGCGATGGCCGGCGGCACGCTGACAGCCTGGCTTGCCGGCCGCAACGATCCGGGCTTCACGTATAACGGCCCGCTCGCCGGGCTCGTCGCGGTATGTGCCGGGTCCGACGTGATGCACCCGCTCGGTGCGCTGGTGACGGGTGGCATCGCCGGCGCGCTCTTCGTCTATATGTTCACGTGCGTGCAGAACCGCTGGAAGATCGACGACGTGCTCGGCGTGTGGCCGCTGCACGGCCTGTGCGGTGCGTGGGGCGGCATCGCGGCGGGAATTTTCGGGCTGCACGCGCTCGGCGGACTTGGCGGCGTGTCGTTCGGCGCGCAGATTGTCGGCACACTGGGCGGCATCGTGGTGGCTTCGCTTGGCGGCACGCTCGTCTACGGCGCGATTCGCCTGACCGTCGGGCTGCGCCTCGATCAGGAAGAAGAGTTCAACGGCGCCGACCTGTCCATCCACCGGATCACGTCGACGCCAGAACGCGAGACCGCCGGCTGAGCGCGGCCCGTCTGCCGGATCGGGTGAATCAGGTTCAATGCGCCGGACGATGCACGCGATGAAACAGCGAAGACAGTTTGATCCGGCGCGGCGCCGGCTGGTCGCCACCCAGCAGGCCGAACTCGATCGGGCAGCTTGTGTAGAACACATGTACGTTTTCGCGGCGGATTGCGTCGAGCATGAGTTCCGCCTCGATTTCCGTGACCGCGAACATGACCTGCATCGGCTGGTCGGTCAGCTCGAAAAAACGCGCGGCGTGGTGTATGCCCGCGTGGCTGACGCCCTCGGCCGCCGCGATGACGGTCGCGCCCTGAATGCCGGTCTGCTTCGCCTTCGCCAGCAGCCAGTCGATCACGGATTGCCGGCCGTGCCGCCGGTTCTGCTCGGTGTAAAACGTGAGTTGGTAGCCCTTCATGAACGGTCTCCAGCGACGGGCGATGTTCCGGCGGCGTGCCCGCTGGCGAGACGAAAATCGCGTCGGCGGAAACCGTTGTTTCATTCTAGTTCAGGTCGTCCGCGTGGTCGCGACGATCCGTGTGAAGGCTGGGCGCCCCGGTGATAGACTGCGGGCCGGAGATGGCATTCTCCGTTGTCCCTAAACCGCCCTTGTGGCTGATGATGCCTGCCTTCGTCCGGGAAACCGGCGGGCAGTGCCATGTCTGCCCGCACACGACCCGGTTTATCGACCTGCCTGGATCTCTAACAACAATGTATCTGTCCATTCTTGCCGTCGGCATCGGCGGCGCACTCGGTTCACTGCTTCGCTGGGTTCTCGGTCTGCGGCTCAATGCCGTGCTGCCTGTGCTGCCGCTCGGCACACTCGCGTCGAACATCATCGCGGGGTACGTGATTGGCGTGGCCGTTGCGGTATTCGCGCGATACCCGGGTATCGCGCCCGAATGGCGGCTCTTCGTGATCACCGGCCTGATGGGCGGACTGTCGACGTTCTCGACGTTTTCCGCCGAAGTCGTCGGCCATCTGCAGCAGGGCCGGCCCGGCTGGGCCATCGCTGAAATAGCGATTCACGTCGGCAGTTCGCTTGTCATGACGCTGTTCGGCATCGGCACCGTCGCGCTGCTCACGCGGTGAGTTCGGGTATCGATCCAACGCCCTTCTAGCCGGACTATCCGGACGCGCTGGCTTCGGGCTGGAGCGTTCGCGCTAGAACGGCCCGCGGCTTTTCAGCTGATCGTACTCGCGTTTCAGCGTGTCGATGCGCTTCGTGTATGAAGCTCGCAGACAGCGCCGGTCACCACGGCACGCGGCGCGCTCGTGCAGCCATGCGCGCTGCTCGTCCTGCATGTCGCCGCGTGTGCCCATGGCGACGAGGCCCGTCAACGTGTCGTAACGCACCGCCATTTCCACATCCATCTCGCTTAACTGCCGCGACGCGCAGATCGCGCGTTCGTCGGGCTGCTTCGCCTGCCCGCAGTCGAAACTCGCTGCCCACGCCGCCTGCGTCGACAGCGCAGCGAAAAGCGTCGCGAACGCATAACGGACCAGGCGACGATTCAGTGTTGATGAGCGATGAGGCATTGAACGACCATCCGGATCGGAAGTGGGAAGCCCGTAGTGTAAGGCTTCGCTCCTTGCCCTTCGTGTGCGGGTGGTGCAGCCGCGGATCGAGCCGCCTCCTGTTTGATGCGCGTCACGTCGTGTGGTCGACGGCCCCGGTGATCTGCATCACCGGATACGCCGCTGCGACGCAGGCACGGCAGCCATTGTTCGCTTTTCACGAGCAGTGTTTTCGACCTTACGGCCTGTATCCTCGCCGCGATGCACTGTAACCTTCAATACACGGGTTATCGAACGGCTGGCCTCCTCCTGGGCCGGCCATTTTTGCGAACGAAGGGCAACGCCTCCATACCCCTGTCTGTCCTTTTGCTGTCGCAGGCACGGCTTGATGCCGTGCCTTCTTTTTTTCGCGGATGCGTTCGCACCGTTCTGGTGTTGAACGTTTCACCTGCATGCATGTGTGCGACAACGACCCGGACATAAGCTGCGAAAACCGGCGTCTCAGGAACGCCCGCGACGACGCAACAATGCAAGATCGTCTCCAACGGGCACCCCGGCGAACGTCAGGAGCACGGCGGCCAGCGGTACCGTCGCGACAAAGCCGAACTGCTTGAACCCGAACGCGCCGGCAATCCCTCCGGCCAGAAACATGCCGAGCAGGGAAGCCAGCAGCGTGAGCTTGCGGCGGTCGGCGCGCACATAGTGCGGGGCGCCGGGCGGCATGCCGCGATTCCAGTAGAGACCCTTGCCCAGCTCGATTCCGATATCGGTCACGAGGCCCGTCATGTGCGTGGTCCGGATTTCGGCCTTCGAGATCTTCGTGATCATCGCGTTCTGAAGACCCATCACAAAACACAGCAGCGCGACGGTCGTCGGTATGTAAAAGACACGGTGAGCTTCAAGGTTCGCGCCCAGCAAGCCAAAGCAGAGCAACAGGATGGCCTCGAGCAGCAGCGGCGTCGCGTAGATGCTCCTCGCGCGACGCTGGCGTCCCCAGTTGATCACCACGGCGGACGTCGCGGCGCCCGCCAGAAAAGCGGCAACGGACCCTGCCGCGGAAAGGACGAATGCCACCTGCCCGAGAATCAGGTTGTCCGCCAGCGAAGAAACGATCCCCGACATATGAGACGTGTACTGACCGACGGCCAGAAAGCCGCCGGCATTCGCGGCGCCGGCGACGAACGCGAGCGCGCAGCCCAGCCGCCGGTTTGAGTGGTCGGTGCGCGCGGGCGAAGTGAACGTCCGGAGATAGTTGATTGGCATGAGGATGAGCTGTTCCTGAAGCGAAGTCCGCGCGGCGCCCACAATGCCGGCGCGGCGGCTGAATGATCTGCCAGTCTATCAGTCGCCTGTGCGGCGACGTTTGACATTGCCGGACACGTCTCGTGCGTCGGCCGACCATGCGGTTTGTTCACGAAACATCGCGACGCATATGAGGCCAGCCGGACGACGCTTCGACTCCCTTCAGTCTCACCCATAAGCGGCGCAAACAGACACTTGCGCCCCACTGCGTCCGAGGAACGCGGACAAATGACCCGAACCCGGCCAGAGCAGATGCGCTGCTGCATCCTGACGTAGACGCGATCGCCCTGCAGACGGCAGAACTCGCGAGCATCGTCTAAGCGCGGGGCGGCGAGAAGCACTCCGGGAAACAGCCGGAATCCGTCTGACCAGGTCTCGCCACTGACGGGTTGAAGTCGGCGTGACCCGTTGTCCCCGGTCTCGCCGTACTCCGTGCTGGCTACGACCGCTTACATGCCGCCTAACGGCTTCTTCACCGTCAGCTTGCTGGTCACGGACGTCACTCCGGAAACGCCTCTCGTGATCGTCTCGGCCTTGCCGATCTGGGCGACGTCCGTGACCGTGCCATTCAGTATCACCGCGCCGTCTTTCGTGATGACACTGATGTCTCCGGCGCTGATTTCCTTGTCTTTCCCGATGGCGGCATAAACCCTGCGGCGCAGGGCACGATCCGCTTTCCTGCCCACGGGAGCCGTGGCGCCCGATGCCGCGGTCCCGGACGCACCTTGCGCACTGGCGGATGCACTGGCTGCTCCAGCGGTCTGGGACCACGCAGTTGTGGACGCCGTAACGAACCATGCGATGACCGCCAGCTCGAGTGCCTTGCTTGTTCTCATGGATTGCTCCGGTTCATGAAGGTGGCGGAATCAAAAGTTATGGCGAATACCGACCATGGCCGCAGTGGTGGAGACACCGGGCGCAACCGGTGTGCCGTAGACGATCGTCTGGTTCATGGTTCCCTTGTTGTCGACATACCCGACCTGCACATATGCCCTGGTCGCCTTCGACAGGTTGTATTCCCCGCCCACGGCGATTTCGCTCGAGTGATTCGCCGAATGGTTGCGGTCCCTCAGGTAGTAGTAGCCGGACGTGACCTTGAAGAACGGATTGAACTGATAGCCGAGGCCGCCCGACACCATTTCGAAGTCGACGCTGTTGCTCTTCGCCGGGTTCTTGCCGACGCTGTACGAGGCGGATAACGAGAATCCGCTGATCGTGTACATCGCGCCGAAATAATAGAAGCGGTTATTGGCGAGACCTGTCGCCGGTACGGCAGAACCCGTGGGATAGCTGGCCGGGTATGGATTGGTGTCGTGCCCGTTGTAGTACAAGGCAGCCAGATTCAGGCCATAGTTCGAATACCTGAACACGGCCGACTCGCGCGTGCCGCCCTGGAGCTGCCCCGGAACGCCGCCCGGCGCGAACTCGAGCGAAACGGACGCACCGTGGAATTTCGGCGACGTATAAACCAGCGCGTTGCTGTCATAGAGGGCGCCGATCGGTGCATTCGTGCTGGTGCCGGGCCAGCCGGCCGCCTGGTTGAGACCGAGCCACGCGGTCAGGATACTGCCGAAATACTGCGCCCCGCGTGCGTCGGTTTCCGCCATCGCGTAGATCATCGGGACGATCTGCCGGCCGGCGTCGATCGTGCCGAACGGCCCGGATATGCCGATACTCGTATACTGGTTGAAGAGCGCGGTCGCGCCCGGCGTGTCGGACAAACCCGGCTTGCCGTTCGTGGACGTGAACGAGCCTTGCAGCCTGAAGTTGATCTTGTAGCCGCCACCGATGTCCTCGCTACCCTTCAGGCCCCACAAGCTGGAGAAGATGCCACCGTCCTTGACTTGCCAGGTGTGGCCCAGATTGCGCGCATTCGGCGCGAACGACGCCGCCGCGGTGCTTTGATACAGCAGGCCACTGTCGAGCACGCCATAGAGCGTGACCGATGATTGCCCGTAGGCTGCCGGGGCGAAAGCTATCAGTAGTGCCAGGCTACCTGATTTGAATCCCATTGCGTCTCCTCCTGGTTTTTGGGGCGCCGGGTGGACCCGGCCGTTTTATCGCTTGTTGTTCGAATGAAACCGTGTCGCTACAAGGTCGGTGTCTCAGGCCGACAGGTAGTAACCGGCGAACTGATCCCGCAACCGGTTCTTGAGCACCTTGCCCGTCGCACCGACCGGAACCGAGTCGACGAACACCACGGCATCGGGCTTCCACCACTTCGCAACCCGCCCGTCAAGGAACGTGAGCAGTTCGTCCGTAGAGAGCAAGCTGCCGGGCTTCTTCACGATCAGTAGCAGCGGCCGTTCGTCCCACTTCGGATGCCGCGCGGCGATGCAAACCGCCGTCGTGACTTCCGGGTGCAGGTACGCGACGTTTTCGATGTCGGTCGAACTGATCCACTCGCCACCAGACTTGATGACGTCCTTGCTGCGATCCGTAATCTGCATGAACCCGTCGGGATCGATCCTTGCCACGTCGCCGGTGGGGAACCAGCCGTCGCGCAGCGGCGATGTGGCGTCACTGCCGAAATACTCCCGCGTGACCCAATGACCGCGCACCAGCAGATCGCCAGTCGCGGTGCCATCCCACGGCAACTCCCTGCCGTCAGGGTCGACGATTTTCATGTCGATGCCAAACACCGGGCGTCCCTGCTTCGCCTGAAGCGCGTGGCGCTTCCCGACAGGCAGAGACACCTGATGCGCCTTGAAACTGCAGACCGTTCCGACCGGGCTCAATTCCGTCATGCCCCATGCGTGCAGCACATCGACTCGATGGCGCTCCTGGAACGCCGCCGTCATCGCCGTCGGACAGGGAGCGCCGCCGACAATCGTGCGCCTCATCCACGAGAAAGAACCCTTGATCGCGTCGACGTGCGCAAGCAGTCCCTGCCAGACAGTCGGCACGCCGGCAGACAGCGTGACCCGTTCATCCTCGATCAGTTCATGGAGCGACTTGCCGTCCAGCGCCGGCCCCGGAAACACCAGCTTCGCACCGACCATGCAGGCGATATACGGCAGTCCCCATGCGTTCACATGGAACATCGGCACGACCGGGAGGATCACGTCGCGCGCCGAACAGTTCAGCGCGTCCGGTAGCGCCGCCGCGTAGGTGTGCAGGACGGTCGAGCGGTGGCTGTATAGCACCCCTTTCGGATTGCCTGTCGTACCAGACGTGTAGCACAGCGACGAAGCGCTGTTTTCGTCCAGCAACGGCCAGTCGAAAATGTCGCCGTGACCGTCGACGAGATCCTCGTAGCAAAGCAGCGTCGCCGGCAGGGCATGGTCTCGTGGCATGTTCGCGCGACCGGTCATCGCGACGAAAACCTTCGGGCTCCTGACCCGCGGCGCGACGTTCTCGATCAACGGCAGAAACGTCAGGTCAAAGAACACGACGCGATCTTCCGCATGCTCGATGATGTACGCGAGCTGGTCGACGTGGAACCGGGGGTTGAGCGTATGCAACACGGACCCGGCCCCCGACACGGCGAAGTACAGCTCCATGTGCCGGTAGCCGTTCCACGCCAGCGTCCCTACCCGCTCGCCCGGCTTGATGCCGAGGCCTGCCAGGGCGTTTGCCATGCGGCGCGCGCGTTGCGCGAGGTCCCGGTACCGATACCGGTGAATGTCGCCCTCGATCCGTCGCGACACGATTTCCTGTTCGCCGTGATGGCGTTCAGCGTGCATCAGCAGCGAAGCGACCCGTAGCGGTTGCTGCATCATCAAACCTTGCATCCTTTTTCTCCTCAATGACTGCATGTTCCCGCGCGGCCTGGATCAGGGTGACGCATCGGACACCGGCGCATGCCCGGGACTTGCGGCAGGGTCTTCAAGACGCACGACCAGCTTGCCGTCGACGGCCTGAACCGGGAAAGTGGTCAGGCTCAACCCGCCTGCGCCCGACACGCAGCCGGTGCGCAGGTCGAAGCGCAGGCCGTGCGCCGGACAGCGCAGCACGCACCCCTCGAGCTGACCGCTTGCGACCGAGGCCCCGTTGTGCGGACACGCGTTGTCGATTGCGTGGATCGTGCCGGCGATGTTGAACAGGACGATGCTGCGGCCATCGATGAAGACCAGCTTCCGCTGGCCTGGCGCGAGTTCATCGACCGGGCCAACCGGTATCCGACGTGACATTTCCTGCTCCTTTAGATTCGGACTGCTAACACCATGTCGCAAATAATCGAGTCGAAGAGAATGGATCTGATCATTCAAGTTCGTGGATCAGCGTCTCCGCCATCGGCCACTCACCGAATCCTGCCGCTGGATTCAGGTGGCCCACTTTGCCGAGGTCGACGAGGCGACTGCCCCAGTTTTTTGCCATCGCCGCGACACGCTCGAACTGCGCGAGCGGATCGTTGCGGCTCGCACCGACGATGGCTGGAAACGGCAACGGCTTTCGCGGGATCGGCAGCCAACCGTTCTGGGCGAGCGCATCGAAGGCCGGATAGCCTGCCGGCAGCGGCGTCTCGAGGTCGGCCGGAGCGGCGAGCAGTGCACCGTGAATCTTGCGGCTGTGGTGCTGGGCCCAATGCACTGTGATCATCACGCCCGCGCTATGCGCGACCAGGATCACCGGGCCATCGATTTTCGCAAGGGCAGCATCGAGCGCCGCGACGCGTGCCGCGCAGCTGAGTTTGTCATGCTCGAGCGGCGGCACCGAGGCTGCCTTGGGTAACTTCCGCTCCAGCAGGGTTTGCCAGTGCTCCGCGACGTGATCGCGCAAGCCGGGCACCATCAGAATGGTCGGTGTCGTATCCAGAGTCATGAAGCGGTCTCCTGTCGACCCGCGTTCGCGCTTTAGCGCGTTACGCTGGTCCCACGCAAGATGATTGCTGTCGGTCAATACGGCTTGTCGCCGACAATTCCGGCGCGCTCCATCTTGCGGTGACACGGCGGGTAGTCCATCACGGCATAGTGCTGCGTGCTGCGGTTGTCCCAGATCGCGATGCTGTTGGGTTTCCAGCGCCAGCGGACCTGATACTCGGGAATGCAGGCCTGGCTGATCAGATAGCGCAACAGATCGCCCGCGCCCGGACTTGCGTCCTGCCCGAAGCGCACCCGTGCCGGCGTGTGATAGTTGGTGAAATGCGTGGTGAAGGCGTTCACGAACAACACCTTCTCGCCGGTCTCCGGGTGCGTGCGCACGACTGGATGCTCCGCGTCCGGGAACTGCGCCTTCAGCGCGAGACGTTTCTCCGTCGGCATGACCGCGCCGAAGCTCGCCTCGATGCTGTGGCGGGCGCGCAGCTCCGCGATCTGGGTCTTGACGTGGTCCGGCAGGTTCTCGTAGGCGAGGACCATGTTCGCCCACATCGTGTCGCCGCCGACCGGCGGGCACTCCACGCAGCGTAGAACAGCGCCGAACTGCGGCGCTTCGCGCCAGGTGGCATCCGCGTGCCACGCGTTTTCATACCGGTCGTTGGGCTGTTCCGGGTTCTTGTAGATGCGCACGAGACCCGGATGTTCCGGGTCGCTGCCGGCGACGGGATGGCCCTCCAGTTCGCCGAAACGGCGCGCAAAAGCGACATGTTCGCCGCGCGAGATATTCTGGTCGCGCAGGAACAGCACCCGATGTTCAAGCAGCGCCGCACGGATCCGGGCAAACAGGCCGTCATCGTGGATGGCATCAGCGAGATTCACCCCGACCAGTTCGGCGCCGATCGCGCATGTCAGTTGTTCAACTTGCATCGTCTTCTCCTCGGATGACGAAGACCGACGAGCCAGTCGTCTTGCGCGATTCGAGGTCGCGGTGCGCCTGCGCCGCGTCCTCCAGCGCGTAACGCTGGTTGAGTTCGATCTTGATGCGGCCCGCGGCGACATGTCCGAAGAGTTCCCCGGCGAGTTCATCCTTCTCGGCGGGGTCGGCGATATAGTCCGCCAGCGCGGGGCGCGTCAGATAGAGCGAGCCCTTCATCGCCAGAATCTGCGGATTGAACGGCGGAATCGGCCCGGACGCCGTGCCGACGCAAACCATCAAGCCGCGTCGCCTGAGCGAATCGAGCGATGACTCGAAGGTATCCTTGCCGACGCTGTCGAACACGACGTCGACTCCAACGCCATCCGTCAGTTCGCGCACGCGCTTCGCGACGTCCTCCCGGCTGTAGCAGACGATATGGTCGCAGCCATGCGCACGGGCCACCTCGCCCTTGACCTCGTTCGAAACCGTGCCGATCACGGTGAGACCCAGCAGCTTTGCCCATTGCGACACAATCAGGCCGACACCGCCGGCGGCAGCATGCAGCAGGATGGTGTCGCCCGCCTTGAAGTCATGAATGCGGCGCATCAGGTACGCCGAGGTCAGGCCTCGCATTGTCATTCCGGCAGCCGTCTCGCATGAGATCGCATCGGGCAGCTTGATGAGCGGCGCCGCCGGGACCAGGCGTTCAGTGCTGTAAGCGCCGAGTGTGTTGAGAAAGCCGGTGTAAGTCACGCGATCGCCGACCGCGACGTTGGTCACGTCGGGGCCAACGGCCTCGACCACGCCTGCCGCCTCGACGCCCATGCCCGCAGGCAGCGGCACGGGGTACAGTCCGCTGCGGAAGTACGTGTCGGCGAAATTCAGACCGACCGCCTCGTGGCGCAAGCGAACCTGTCCGGCGCCGGGGTCGCCCACTTCGACGTTTTCATAGCGCAAGACTTCGGGGCCGCCGGTTTGATGGAAACGCACTGCTTTCGCCATTTCGAATCTCCTGTCCTTTACTCGAACCGCAAATTTATCTGGCCTGTGAGGGGCTGCCCCTCCTGCTTTCAGGCGCCCTTACCAGGTCTAAAGCACACGGGTAACGGGGTCAGCACCTGGCCTGTTCGCGCAGGGCGCTCACGCGATCGAGGTCGACCCCATAGTTCCGCTTGCCGATGAAGAAGGCGACCGCCGCGACAAGAGGGGCAAACGGCACGAGTTGCAACGCGCCGAGCAGACCGATCCGGTCGGCCACCATGCCCGTCAGGACGGCAGCGGGTGCCAGTCCCAGCAGGTTGTTCGCCAGCGTCAGGGTCGCAAACGCCGAAGCATGGATCGACGGCGGGGTGAGGTTCGCCACCATCGCACCCGAGGGGCCGGTCGCGCCCGCACTGAAGAACATGCCGGCGCCGATCAGGACGAGCTGTGCCGGACCCGCCGGCATCCGGAAACCGATCGTGAGCAGCACGAAGCAGAGCAGGCAGAAGGCGACGGCTGTGTTCCACTTTCTTTCCCGCTCCTGCTTGCTGAGCCAGTCAGTCAGCATTCCACACGCCACCATGCCGAAAGCGGTTGCCAGCACGAACACCGCCGCACTCATTGCCGCGTTGCCGGTGGACATTCCGTAGTATCGGTTCAGGAAGCTGGGCATCCACGCCCATACTGCTGCCGGGACCAGCAGATGGATACCGCTGCCGACGTAGGCGCACACGACTGACTTCGTCGAAAAGAGCCCTTTCATCAGCGCGCGGAAGCTCATGCACACGCCGTAGCCCTGTGCTTGCCCGCTCACACTTGCGGGCTGCAGTCGCGCCAGCTGTTTTTCCGTGACGGCAAACCGGTAGAGAACCACCAGCACGATCCCCAGGGCCGCCATTGCGCCGAATGCCGCGCGCCAGCCCAGGTGAGCCGCGACCGTCCCCCCGAGCGCCATCCCCAGCACTGAACCGAACGCCCCTCCGGCCATGAACGCGGCGGTGAGCGTGGCGCGCAGCCGGGCCGGAAAAATGCTGAGGACGACCGCGATGCCGACACTGCCATAAGCGGCTTCACCGATACCAACGAAAGCGCGCGCGAGCAACATCTCGTTGTAGTTCGTCGAGAGCGCACAGCCGAGCGTCGCGAGACTCCACATCGCCGCCATCAGGACAATGCTCTTCACGCGCCCCCAGCGGTCGGCGAGCACCGACAGCGGAAAGGTGAGCACGCCGACCATTAGCGCGACCACACTGCTCAGCGAACCCAGCCGGGTATCGGAAAGATTCCACGCGGCCTTGAGCATCGGAAACACCGCATTCAACACCTGCCGCGACATGTAGTCGGAGAGCAGCAATCCGACTGTCAGGGCAAATATCACCCACGCATACGCGCGCACGTCTTTTTGCGTCGTCGAAACATCGGCCGTCGTGGGCCCGGCATGCGTGAACATGAGTCGTCTCCTTCGTGTCCATCTCGTTGGCGACCGCCTTTGCCCTGCAGGGCAAAGGGATCTTTACGGATACTGTGCAACCCTCCCCGGCATACCGGGGAGCCCTGCCTTTGAAACGCGGTATCCGCGAAGCGTCAGCCGCTGCGCGCCAATCCCTTACGCCGCGCGCAGCGGCAGGTTCTTCACACCGGCCTTGCGATTCGGCGCCATGCCGTTTGCCACGAGCGTTTCGTCGACCGTTTCGTACTGCTCGCCGATGCGGTAGATATCGCGCGCTTCCTTGCCGGAAGCAATCTCGCGGCCCAGTTCGCGCGCGACGCGCACGCATTGTTCGATCTGCTGCACCGACGTCATCCTGTTGCCGTGCTGGTCGATGATCGTGTCCTCGATGCCGCAGCGAGGATGCAGGCCCATGGTCATCGCCATCATGTTGAACGGCAACACGTTCTTGAGCAGCGACTCGGCCGTGAGCGTGCAGCCGTCCGGCGCACGGTGAACGAAGTTGAAGAAGTTGAACGGGTTCGGGCCGTCGAAGCCCCCGCCTATACCGATCCACGTCAGATTGAGCGGACCTTTGTAGGCGCCCTTGCGTACGAGACGATCGAGGGTCTCGAGCGCGTGGATGCCCGTGAGCTGGAAGTGCGGCTGGATGCGCGAGGCCTGCAGGCGGCGCAGGTGCTCCTCGACCCATGCCGGGCCGGCGGGAACCGTCATTTCGCTATAAGCCGCCATGAGCGCGGGATTGGATAGCGAGGTGCCTTCCAGGTACGCCGGATAGAGCAGCTCCATGATGTTCATCTGCGTGGTGTTGATCGCCACCGTCACCTGATCGGGTTTCGGATCGAGATCGGCCAGCATGTGACGCGTGTCGTCGGACAGCCACTTCGCGGCCTGGCCGTCGTCTTCCGGCGCGAACGAGATCGAGCCGCCGACCTGGATGATCATGTCCGGCACGGCCGCGCGCACACCCGCAATGAGTTCGTTGAATTTCGACAGGCGCTTGGAGCCCTTGCCATCCAGTTCACGCACGTGCAGATGCAGGACGGTCGCGCCGGCGTTGTAGCAATCGACGGCCTTCTGGATCTGCGCCTCCATCGTCACCGGAATGTCTTCTGGAAAGTCTTCGGGCATCCATTCCGGGCCGTACGGAGCGGTCGTGATGACAACCTTGTCCTGGTTCTCGGGGTGCAGCGAATCGTCGAGGAATTGCATTGTGTTCTCCAATAGGGGGACGGTATTCCGACTCCCGTGACACGGCTGGCCGCATCAAGACTGGTCGGAACATCGTGAACCGTTGAGATCGCACGATACGGCAATCCTGCGTTACACTTTTGTGATTAAGCGCCATCTTTTTAGTATTTCATGCCACCGCGCGTTAACACCGATATGTACGCGCGGCAGGCATTTCATTACCAGACAAGGCGACGCCGCCTGCGAGACAGGTGCGGAGACACAGCGATGGAAACAATGTTGCGCTCGGTAGCCATGAGCGGCTATTTCGATGTGACGCGGCGGGTCGGACTGAACCCGGTCGAGCTTGCACAGCAGGTGGGGATCGATACCGCTGCGCTTGCAAATCCGGACGATCGCATTCCGGCACCCGCCGCGTGCCGGCTGCTGGAACTTACGGCCGAAAAGGCGTCATGCCCGACTTTCGCGCTGCAGATGGCCGAGACCCGGCAGAAGTTCGGTACGGGTGTGGTCAATGTCCTGCTCGCGCACAAGCGCACGCTGCGCGAGGTGTTGCTGGCCACGGCCCAATACCGGCATCTGTTGAACGAAGCCCTGGCTGTGTACGTCGAGGACATGGGTGAAACGGTTACCATCCGCGAAGAACTGGTCGTCGAGCCGGGTACCCCGACGAATCAGGCGATTGAACTCGCGGTCGGTGTCCTCTGGCGCCACTCCAGTGCCCTGCTTGGCGATCACTGGAAACCACGCTCGGTCCATTTCGTTCATCAAGGACCGAAAGACCTGACGTTTCATCGACGGTTCTTCGGCTGCCCGCTGGAGTTCGGCAGCGATTTCAACGGCTTCGTGTGTGCGGCCGCCGATCTCGACTATCCGAATCCTGCCGCTGACCCGGAACTGGTGCGATATGCCGAGAGCCTCGCGGATTCACTCAATGCGACGGGTGTCGATTCGACCGCGCTGGAAGTGCGCAAGGCAATCTACCTGTTGCTGCCCATCGAGCAGGCTACCGTCGAACGGGTTGCCGCCCATTTACGTCTGAGCGTTCGCACCATGCAGCGCCAGCTTGGGCTGACACATACCAGCTTCTCGCGCCTGGTCGAGGAAGTCAGGGGAGAACTTGCCGTGCGCTATATGAGCAACCCGGGCTATCCGATCGGGCGGGTTTCCGCATTGCTGGGCTATTCACAGCAGGGTTCCTTCACGAACTGGTTTAGTTCACGCTTCGGCGTGACGCCGCGTGACTGGCGCAACAGCCATCTGAAATGATGGCGCCGCGCACCCGGCCCAAGGCAACACTGGGCAGGCGGCGGCGTGTTTTCATCCCTGCATTTGTCACTTTGCGTCGCCGCCACACCTGACTGACATGAACTGGGTCTCGGGCCTCACAGGCGCTCGAACACCGCGGCGATACCCTGGCCACCGCCGACGCACATCGTCACGAGCGCATAGCGGCCGCCGATGCGTTGCAACTCGTAGACCGCTTTCGTGGCGAGGAAAGCGCCTGAGCAACCGATCGGATGACCCAGCGCGATCGCGCCGCCGTTCGGGTTGGTCCTGTCCATGTCGAATTCAAGCGCACGCGCCACCGCGATGGCCTGCGCCGCGAACGCTTCGTTGCTCTCGATCACGTCGATCTGGTCAAGCGTAACGCCGCCTTTCTTAAGCGCCAGCTTCGTGGCGGAGATCGGGCCTTCGCCCATGATTTCATTGGACACCCCTGTCACCGCGCTGGAGACCAGCCGCGCGAGCGGCCTGTGGCCGGCGGCAGCCGCCACCGCCGCGTCGGCCAGCACGAAAAAGGCTGCGCCATCATTGATACCTGACGCGTTGCCCGCGGTCACCGAGCCATCCTTCCTGAACGCCGGCTTCATCCTGGCCAGTGTCTCCATCGTCGTGCCCGGCTTCACGTGTTCGTCAGTGTCGAATATCACGTCACCCTTTTTCGTCTGTTTGACGATGGGGACAATCTGCGACCTGAAGCGCCCTTCGGCGATCGCCCGCGCCGCCCTGCGATGCGACTCCACCGCCAGCGCATCCTGCTCCTCGCGCGTAATGCCCCATCTGGCAACCAGGTTCTCAGCCGTGACACCCATGTGGCCCACACCGAACGGATCGGTCAACGTGGCGACCATGGTGTCGATCATTCTGGTGTCGCCCATGCGTGCGCCGCTACGCATTGCGGTGGATAGATAGCCGCCGCGGCTCATCACCTCGACCCCACCGCCCACGCCATAGTCGCAATCACCGAGCAGGATGTTCTGCGCTGTCGTCACGATGGCCTGCAGGCCTGACGAACAAAGACGATTCACCGACATCGCCACCGAATCCATAGGGAGCCCCGCCTGGATGGCCGCCACGCGCGCCACGTAAGCGAAGCGGGCCTCGGTGGGAATCGTGTTGCCAACGGTCACGTAATTGATCGTCGCCGGGTCAACACCGGAGCGCGTGACCGCTTCCTTCATTACGGTGCCGGCCAGTTCTGCCGGTTCAATGTCGGCGAGGGATCCTCCGAAAGTTCCGATCGCCGACCGGGCCGCCCCCAATACCACGACATCACGCCTGCTCATGATTGCTCTCCTTGCGGTTGAATGCTACAAGCTGGCCCGTGGACTGATCAAAATGTTGCACCTCCGGGGTCACCCCGGACAGCCTCTGACACCCAACGCGCCGGGCGACCGGGCCTCAATGCTTGCGGCGTCGTGCCAGACCATGAACAAGGAATCACGCCCGATCACGCAGCGCGGCGTGCTTCCGGATACCTGGCGATTCCCGACCTGCCGTCGCTCCGGCGCATGGCCGAGGGCGCGAGCGTGATGTCATGGGAAGAACGACGCGATGCTTCAGGAGCCGCGTCCAGATTTCCGCCACGCGCAATTCGTCCCCGGCCGCCGCGCCCAGGTTGACGTTGCCGGGCGCGGCGCCGGTCGTGCAACTGACTGGCTCGACGCGGATCGAGTTGCCCAAAGACGTTGCGCAGACCAACGCGGTGCCGCTTTGAGACGTTCAATCACGAAGGCTGTCTCCGGTTGTCCCAGGCCAGTCGATGCTTCGCAGTGTGGGTACGACGGGTTCCTCCCGCTTGACAATACATGACTGGGACTTATCATTTTGTGCCAGTCTTCTATTCCATTCTCCGATGTCGTCACTTGTCCGCGCTGCGAGCCTCACCAACTACAGCAAGGTCGCCCGGGCAGCCGGACTGGATCCGGTGCGGATGCTCTTTGACGCGGGGTTGAGTCCGGGCGTACTGCGCGAGCCGGACCTCATGATTCCGGCCGAGCGTGTCGGACAATTACTCCAGGCGTCCGCCGCCATGTCAGGCAACGAGAGTTTCGGACTGTGCATGGCCGAGTCGCGCCTCTTGTCCAACCTTGGGGCAGTAGGATTGCTGATTCGCGACCAGGCGACGCTGCGCGACTCGCTCGACATGCTGATGCGCTACCAGGCCTTGCTCAACGGCGCGCTGTCGCTGGCGGTCGAGGAATGCGGCGAACTGGTCATCATTCGCGAGGCGATCATTTCCGGCAATGCGCATCAGCCCACACGCCAAAGGGTTGAACTGGCGCTAGGTGTCATGGTGCGGTTGATACGCCAGCTCTTCAAGGCCGACTGGCAGCCGCGGCGCGTATGCTTCGAACACCCGGCGCCGCGCGATACCAGTACGCACCAGCGGTTTTTTGGCCGTTGCGTCGAGTTCGGCTATGACTTCAACTGCATCATCTGCGCGAAGGCCGATCTCGATGCACGCAACCCGTCAGCCGATCCGGCGATGGCGCGCTACGCGCAGCGGTTGCTGGACGCGTCCGTAACGTCGCAGCAGGCGACCATGCTTGAGGACGTGCGGCGCACGATCCTGCTGCTGTTACCCAGCGGGCGCTGCGGCATCGAACAGGTGTCCGGGCACCTGGGCGTGGTGTGCCGCACGGTCCAGCGCCGGCTGGCTGAGGAGGGCCAGAGCTTCTCGTCGATCATGAACGACATCCGCAAGGAACTCGCCACGCGTCATGTCATGGAAAGCGATCGTCCGTTAACCGAGGTGGCGACGCTACTCGGTTTTTCCGCGCCAAGCGCATTCTCGCGCTGGTATCACGCGGAATTCGGTTGCAGCGCGAGGGAGAGCCGGGCCACACGTGGAACAGAGCGTCCCTGGACGGCACATCCCTAGACGAGAAGTGCATCACGCTTTACGCGCCGCGCGCGCCAGACCGCGGGGCCGGTGCCGAACCGGGTCTCTAACGCATCGTACGGTGCGTCGCCTGGCGCTTCGCGAGTCCGCCGTATGACAACGCTATGGCGGTGAACCCCCGCACGCAGGGCGAATGCTCGCGAGCACGATATGCCACCGCGAGTTCGACCTGGTCTTCGAAATCGCTTAAAGGTTTGAACACCACGCCGGGCTGGGCGAATCCGCGGATGGATTGCGGCACGAGGGCTACGCCGTAGCCCGCCGACGCCATGCTTACTGCCGTCATGAAATCGTTGACCCGATACTCCGGTTGCGCGTCGAAACCACCGATGCGGCCGAGTCTGGCGAGATCTTCCGCGAAGCCGGCCGTCTCGTTGAACTGCGGCGCAATGAACGGCAAGCCCCGCAACTGGGAAGCCTTCACGGCTCTCACGCGCGTGAGTGGACTATCCGCCGGCAAGGCAATCAGCAAGCGTTCGCGCTGCACGACTTTGGCCGTGACCCCGTCGGGATAATGCGCGCGGGGCCGGATAAAACCGACATCGATGGTCCCGTCCGACAAGCGTTCCAGTTGCGTCGGCGTTTCCATCGCCACGACGTGCATGCGGACGTCCGGACTCGCCACCCTGAATGTCCTGAGCGTATCGGGCAGCAACCCGGTCGTAACGGCCGAGCCGATATAGCCGAGCGCGACGTGACCTGCTTCTCCTCTTGCCGCCAGACGCCCGATGCGGTCGGCGCGCTCCAGTTGTCTCAGTGCGGCCCTGGCCTCAACCAGAAAAACATCGCCTGCATCGGTTAGCGTGATCGCCGCGCGTTTGTTGCGGTTGAGCAACCGCACGCCGAGATCGGTTTCGAGCTTCTTGATCTGCTGGCTGAGCACCGATTGTGCGATGTCGAGCCGGTCAGCTGATCGGGCGAAGTGCAAATCTTCGGCCAATGCGACGAATAGCTTGAGTTGCCGGCTATCGATCATTTTTAATCTCGATTTACGAATAAAAACACAGTTTAAACGTATTTAATGAATCACAGATAAGGAGTCAAATAGCCCCACTCTCTTCCCAAGGGCACCTTCATGAGCTCCGTCACCGCATTACCGATGGCCGCGCCAGTCGATTCGCAACTGAAGTTTTCGGTCGGGCGTCATCCGCATCACGAACGCCTGCGTCATGTCACGGTGCAACGTGACGCGTTGCAGAAATTCTTCTCTTCAGTCAAGGACATCGACCTCCAGAACCTCGAATACGTACCGTTCATGCGCTTCATGGTCGCGCACGCACTCGAGCGCGCGGTCGGCGACGGTTTCGCCTCCGCACTTCGACAACTCGTGCAGGACCGGTCCACCGGCGGATTCACGCTGGGCGTCCAGGACGCGAGCGCCGACCCTCGCGACTTCGTCCGGTTCGGAACCGCAGTCGGGTACCTGCTTGGACCGGCGAATCACGACGCGATGTCCGGCACGTATTACGCGCGCTTCCTCGTGAAGGACACGGACGACAGCGACTCCTATCTGCGCCAGGCATACCGCCTGTTCACGCTGCACACAGACGGAACCTTTGTCGACGAGCCGACCGAATGGCTGCTCATGATGAAGTTCGCGGAAGAGAACGCGGCCGGAGGCGAGTCGCGCTTCATGCATGTCGACGACTGGAGCGAGCGCGACACCTTCCTCGACGATCCACTCGGCACCCGGCCATTTCTCTACAAGGCGCCCGGTTCGAAGAACGTCGACGCGCAGGTCGAACGCCCTGTGTTCTTCCAGAGCGAGTATGGTCTGGCGATGTCGTTCATCGACCAGTTCGTGCAGCCCCGTTCATCAGCCGAAGCGGTTTATCTGCACGACTTGTCGGCGTCGATGGAAGCGTCGTCCGCAACGCGCGAAGTACCGCTTCCCGTGGGCGACCTCGTGGTCCTCAACAACTATTTCTGGCTGCACGGCCGGGCGCCGTTCCAGAAGCATCCGGCGCTTCATCGTGAACTGATGCGCCAGCGCGGAGTGTTCGCAAAATGACGACCGTCCAGCATCACCGCGGCTATGACGCGGATGTTCTTGTCGTGGGCGGTGGCATCGTCGGCGTCTCGACGGCCATGCAACTGATCGAACGTCATCCGGGCCTGAGCGTGCTGCTGCTCGAGAAGGAGGCCTCGCTCGCGGCTCACCAGTCCAGCCACAACAGCGGCGTGATCCACGCCGGCGTGTATTACGCGCCGGGAAGCCTCAAGGCCGGGTTTTGCAGGCAAGGCGCCGCCGCAACCTATGAATTCGCCCGGCGCCATGACGTGCCGGTCGAGCAATGCGGCAAGCTGATCGTCGCGACCCAGGACATCGAAGTCGAAAGACTGAATGCGCTCTACGCACGTTGCCAGCAGAACCAGCTCGAACCGCAGATGCTCGGCGAGGCGGCGTTGAGGGAGCTCGAGCCGCGCATCACGGGCCGTGCGGCGATCCGCGTGGCCGCGAGCGGCATCGCGGACTATGCGGCCATGACCACGACGATGGCCCGGCTCGCACAGGAGCGAGGCGCGCAGATTCTGTTGAACCAGCGCGTAGACGCGCTCCATGAAGACGAAAACGGCGTGACCGCCGAGACGTCGGGCGACCGCTTCCGGGCAAGGCACGCCATCGTCTGCGCAGGGCTGATGGCGGATCGTCTCGCAAAGATGTGCAATGTCGATCTCGACTTTCGGATCGTGCCGTTTCGCGGTGAATACTACCGGTTGCCGGCAGCAAAGAACGACATCGTGAAGCACCTGATCTATCCAGTGCCGGATCCCGCGCTGCCTTTTCTCGGCGTACACCTGACCCGTATGATCGGAGGATATGTGACGGTAGGTCCAAACGCCGTGCTGGCGCTGGCGCGCGAGGGTTATCGCTGGCGCGACGCAAGTCTTAAGGATCTCGCCGGCATGGCGGCGTTCCCGGGCTTCTGGAAGATGCTCGGAAAGCATGGCGCATCGGGACTCATCGAGATGCGCAACTCGCTGTGGAAACGGGGCTATCTCGAACTGTGTCGCCGATATTGTCCAGAGCTCGTGCTGTCCGACCTCGAGCCCTACCCGTCCGGCGTACGCGCGCAGGCCGTGATGGCGGACGGCAGCATGGTGCATGACTTCCTGATCCGTTCGTCGCAGCGCAGCCTGCACGTGTGCAACGCCCCTTCTCCGGCTGCGACCTCCGCGTTGCCGATCGGCGCCTGTCTCGTCGACGAGTTCGACAAGCGTTTCAACCTTGCTCCCCTGACCCGCCCGTACCCGACAGGCGAGGCACACGGTCCGACGACCGGCGGTTCAACGCGGATGCCTGGAACGAGAATGTCTGATACAGCCTTCTGAAGCAGATCTGCCTGATCAACTCGCGCCTGCTCAACGACAGGGTCGAAACCGCGGGCGTCGGCGCGAAGGAAAAACACGAGCTGCGTTTTTTCGCACGTCAGTTCATCGACTCGATGGGCCCGGTCAACGTCGCCGCCACCGAGCCCGAGGCGATGAAAACCGCGCTTCAGACGCGGGGCGAGAGCGTGTGCGTGCCGGTTTCGTCAATCTGCTCGAAGACCAGATGCGCGGCCAGGTCACGGTCACCGATAAAACTGCCTTCGAAGCTGGCCGCAACGTGGCCCTGTCAAAAGGCTCGGTGGTGTTCGAGAACGAGCTGCGGCGAGGCGCAATCCGTGCCCGACGTGAGCCGACATATCGCGGATGTGATCAATCCGACGTCGAAGAACAATCGCAATTTCCCGGCCGACGGCGCGCCCCGCGATGACCCACAGGCGAGGCCATCATCGCAAAGCCTCGTCCTTGCTCGTCCGCCCATGCCGCTTCAACGGAAGCATTCAACGCGAGGATATTGGCCTGAAAACGATGCCCTCGATGATGCCAACAATATTGGCGATCCTGTCCGAACTGGCGTCGATGCCTTCCATGGTTTCCACCACGCGCAACACCGCGGTGCCGCCCTGCTCTGCCAGCTGGGCGGCCTGCGCCGCGAGCGCGGTTGGCCCGACTCGCATTGTCGGCGTTCCGGGTGACGGTAGCGGTCAATTGCTCCTGCATGCGCCTCATTGAAAACAGCAGGCTGGAGCGGTCTTCACTACGACAGTCAGATCGTTGCTAGCAATCTGGCTGGCAATCCCGGCAACACAAGACGGTTCTCTGCCAGGTGAGCGGAGGATGCCGCGGTTGAGCCGCATCACGACAGCCGATAAAGCACCGGCCAATGCCACCAGAATCCCGGGGTTCGCCACGCCGGCAGCACGTTCAGCCGCGTCGCGCTTCCGAGAGGTGACACCACCGGCCAATGAGGTACACCGTGAAGGGCAGAACTGCCGCGAGCGGAAGCCACCGCAGCGCGCCTTGAAGACCAACCGAGTCCGCTATCACGCCGGTGAAAAAGGGACCCGCTGCGAGGCCCAATATATTGTTGAACAGCGTCAGTGTGGCAAATGCCGAGCCATGGATCGCAGGCGGTGTGGCCCCGGCAATAATCGCGCTGCACGTGCCGAACGAACTGGCAAGGAAAAACACCGCGGGCGCGAGGATCAGGAGTTGCAGGTTGCCCGGTGGCAGGCGGAACGCGACTGCCAGCAGGATGCCCAGCACGAGACAATAACCAATCGCCATATTCCATCTCTTAAGTGACGAGTCCCCGCTGATCCGGTCGGTCATCACACCGCACAGGAGTTGGCCCATGCCGCTGACAAGGACAAGGCCCGCCGCCACCACGGCAGCCTTGCTGACAGGCATGTCCCAGTAGCGGTTCAGGTAGCTGGGCAGCCACACGAAAAGCGTGCCCTGAATGAAAATCTGCAGGGCGCTGCCGAGGTACGCACAAAAGACGGAACGGGACGGGAACAGGCCGGAGAAAAGCGCTCGTGGCGTCAGTTTCACGCGCCCATAAACTGCAGTTCGGTTCGTATTGTCCGGATGCGCACGCGCGAGCCTTTTTTCCGTGACGACGAAGAAATAAATGATCACCAGCACAAAACCGAAGATCGCCATCAGACCCATAGACCAGCGCCAGCCAAAGTGGGTCGCGATGATGCCGGAAAGCGAAACACCGAGCACGGACCCAAAGGCGGCGGCAGACGTAAAGCCGCCGGCAATGGTAGAGCGCAGATGCTTTGGAAAGATGCTCATGAGCATCGCGAGTCCGACGCTTCCGTAGGCAGCTTCGCCAACACCAACGAAGATGCGCGCGAGGAACATCTCGTGGTAGCTGCTGGCAATCGCGCATCCGAGCGTGGCCAGACTCCACAGCGCAGCCATCAGTGCAATGCTTTTGACGCGTCCCCAACGGTCCGCGATTATGGAAAACGGGAGAGTCAGCACCCCGACCGCCAACGGCACCACGCCGCTAATCGAACCGAGCTGTGTGTCGGACATCTGCCACTGCACTTTCAAGATTGGAAACAAGGCATTGAGCGCCTGCCGCGACATGTAGTCGGACAGCAAGAGGCAAAACATCAATGCAAATACCACCCACGCGTAGGCCCGGGCGCCACTGGTAGCCGCGGCCGACTCGGGCGGCACCACGTTACTTGTATAAAGATTCAATTTTGTCTCCTCCGATGATTCACTAAATTCATATTGAATCGTGCCGCCTGATGTCGCCGGGTCCGGTGAAACAAGACCTTTACGACAGGACCGGCAGTGGTTTCTGCTGGCCGTGAGCATCGCCGGACGCATTCTTTGTGTCGCCGTGCGCGCACTGGGTTTCGATGCCTGTTTCAAGCGTCTTGATGACTTGTGTGATGACGTTGAACTTCGCGCGTTTTGCTCCTCGATCAGAATCAGGTGTTCACCGGCAAGCCGATGCCTGGAGAAGGAGCCGTACATCGGCTCCGATAGTCACATGCACCGCGTGGGAGATTCCGGCGATGGATCGCGCACGGAACGAAGGCGCCTGTCAGCATGAACAACCTCCGTATAAGTGTTGCATCAAAGCCTTCCTTGCGACTCCAAAGCCTCAGCCGACGGACATTTACTTCAGCATATCACCGAGAATTATTTTTGGCGACATTAATCATAAGCCGTATGCAAACACTGCGCCTCAGCGCAGAGACGAATTGTTCCGAAGTGGCGTAAACCCGAAGTGAACCCAGGATTCGTCATGTCAAGGGCACGACGAAACGATCCTCGACAAGGATTTCTCACACCGGATCGAGCCGGTGCGGCGCAAGTGCAACTGGCGCGCGTGAACTGATCAAGGGGATCGGCGTGGTGAACTCGCGTACGCGAATCCGCTGATGCGGGAGCACTGGATCATCGACTACCGCATCCAGGATCCAGACCGCGACGGCAAGACAAAACGGGGCCACGCGCGATCTGATGCGGCTCATCGAATCGCTGAAGAAGAACGACTATTGCCCGCCATGCGCCAATCAGCAAGTGGGCAACCCGGGCGCAAGCTCTTCGCACCGGCGCGTAGCAAACAACCGCGGTGCGGGTATGCAGTGTCTGATCCTGGATGAACGTACCCAGCGTCGAAGAATGGATGCACGAGCGGAAAGCAGAGCCGGTTCCGTCGACATGACATAGGGACTCGTCCCTATGCAGGGAACGTCCCAATCAATTCGCACGACATCGCGGCCACGACAGACGGCCCGCCGGCCATGGAAGACTCGCCGCGTCATTGCAGAAGATGGAACCCCGCACAATCAGGATTCAGCCGTCCCAGGCGCGCAGGGGGCGACTCACTCAGAGGCGGCCGCGACTTCGGGCTGCGCCGCTTTCGGGACACGTGCGCGCCGGCTGCCTGCCGGTTTTGCAACGATTGCGCGTATGGCGGCATCCCTGGCGTCGTCCAGGCGCGAGGCGGCAAGGGAAAGCAGTAGTTTGTTGTCCCGCTTGATCGCGGCCTTCTGCAGCGCACGCCAGACCTTTAAAGATGTGCGAACCGATTGAGGCGTAGCCACAAATCCTAGCCGGACATACCGCAGGGTTCGCAACGAGATGGAATGCAGGACATCAACCAGAAGCCGGTTGCGGCACAGATCGACTGTGGTGAAATTCAGGAGAAAGCTTTCCACGGCATAGGCGTCTACGGACTCCTCGGCTGCCTTCACCAGCCTGGGCATATGAGCGGTCAGTAACGCCTCGAGTTCGGACGGATTTTCGCGCGCCACCTGCTCCAGCATCGTGACATAAAGCACGCTGCGCACGCGGAAAATGTCCCGAAGCTCATTCTCGTCGGGCGCCGTAACGATCGCCCCGCGCCTGGCCTGAAACTCGACCAGGCGGTCCCGCTCCAGTATACGCATCGCTTCGCGCACGGGCGCGCGGCTGACGTGCAGCACCTCGCTGATATCTTTCTCCAGCAAGCGTTGCCCCGACTTCACCAGGTCAAGCGTAATGACCCCGGCCAGCCGGGCAGCAATCTGCTCGGCAATCGGCACCGACGCATACGCCCAGTCCTGCCCGCGCAGCACCGCCCGCTCGACGGCCAGCATCAGTGAATTCTTGGGCGTAAGGAGCGAGGAAAGATCGGGAAGGTTTTGCGTTTTATTTCGGGCCATGGCGTATAGCGCAATTAATTTTCGTCGAATTTAATCCTGTGATTATTATAGTCTCCAGCATTGTAATGTCGACAAAAATTCAACCTCGCTTTGTGAGGACTCGACGCCGCCCCGGATATTCGTCGCGCCGCAAGAACTTCTGCGCCTCAACTGGCGATCTGCACGGATTTCGGCGTGTCGTGACGACTCATTGAACGCAAGCAACACGTGTTCATTCGCCACAACGGGTACCTGACCGGAGCGGACAATGCCGCAGACAAAACCAGACCGCGACCGCCGGCCCGCGCCCGAACACATCGAACCGCACGAACCGCGCGAGTACACGCAAGCTGTCAGTATGGCTTGTCGCCTTCGATTCCTGCCCGCTCCATCTTGCGCGGAGCCGGCCAATAATCCATTACCGCGTAGTGCTGCGTTGGCCGGTTATCCCAGACTGCAATACTGTTCGGCTTCCACCGGAAACGAACCTGATACTCAGGAATCGATGCCTGGCTTTGCAGATAATTCAGCAGAAGACTCGCGCCTGGCGTCTTGTCCAAACCATGACGCACATTTTCAACTGTATGGTAGTTGGCGAAATGTGTCGTGAAACTGCTGACGTATAGAATCTTTTCGCCAGTCTCCGGGTGCGTCCGCACGACAGGGTGCTCCACCTCCGGATTCTGCGCCGCCAGTTTTCTTCGCTCTTCCGGATCCATTGCCGCACCGAACGAGTGCTCAATACTGCTTTTTGCTCTCAATCCTTCGATACGCTTCTTGATGTCTTCTGGCAGTTGCTTATAAGCCTCGACCATGTTGACCCAGATGGTGTCTCCCCCCACCTCTGGACACTCGACGCAGCGCAGCACGGCGCCCATAGAGGGGTTCGACCGCCAAAGCCCGTCACTATGGTAGTTGTTCTCGTAAGGGTTTTTAGCTTCCGATCGATAGATCTGCACGAGGCCCGGGTGTTCCGGATCGCTTCCCGCAACTGGATGATCTTCCAGTTTCCCGAAACGGCGCGCAAAGGTGACATGTTCTTCCCGAGAGATATCCTGATCTCGAAAAAAGAGGACCCTGTGCTTAAGCAACAGCGCCTTGATTTCTGCGAACAGCGATGCATCTCGAGACGCTTCCCCCAAGCTCACACCAGACACCTCGGCACCAATGCAAGCGGTCAGTCTTTCTACTTTAATCATGAGCGATATCTCCTTGTCTCTGGCAGGAATTTCGCCAATTCACCACGGCCGCCGCGTGACGCCGCAGCTTTACGAAACCGTGGAATATTGTTGCCCTGCATCTGTACAAGCAAGATAGCAGATCGCTCAATTTATGTCGACATTAATCTTATTGGCGACAACCCTCGCTGCCCTCGACATACGATGGCTGGTCTGACTGGCCGTGCGCCGCTTCCCCGCCTGCCCGCACAGTACGAAATCGGGTGCTGCGGGCGCAGTTGCACGCCCGGCTTGAGCTTCACGATCAACAGGGTTGCGCATCACCCAGGTTGCGAGACGCCAACGCACATCTCTAACCCGGCAGGCTGATGGATCATCGTGACGCTTTCCGCTGGAGCAGTCATGGTGCG
Source organism: Paraburkholderia sartisoli (assembly GCF_900107685.1). Lineage (GTDB taxonomy): Bacteria > Pseudomonadota > Gammaproteobacteria > Burkholderiales > Burkholderiaceae > Paraburkholderia > Paraburkholderia sartisoli. The sequence continues at coordinate 435,217 of NZ_FNRQ01000003.1, forward strand.
CGCCTGGCGAGCGCACTGATCAACCGAAGCAGTTCCAGCGCCCGCGCCGCAGCGCGAGAACCGTCTGGCAAATCTCCCCGGACATAAAGGGGGCGAAGCTCCTCGATTTCCGTCAGTGCACCAAGCAGTTCGCCTTCCGCGAGGGAATACTTGCGCAGCATGCTAACGATCAGCATCGAGTTGTGGATGATGTCCTCGTTGTCCGAAGTGACACCACGGCGATGCAGCGCGTAGTTCGCCCAGTGTGTCCCCGCCAGCATCGCCGCCTCAATTTTCATTTCCCAGTCATCTTCGCCGAGACACTTCAGCGACGTCTCGATGTTCCCGGCTTTGAGCCGGTGACTCCCGGTTTTCATATTCGGTACCTCTCAACGCCTGTTCGAATATCTGTATGACTTGTGTAAAGGCCTGCTCACATTCGTCGACGATAGCCTGTGTTGGAACGCGATCTCCGCGAATGCATGGATCCCGATGATGCTCGATGGTATGCAACGCGTGTTCGAGTTGCCGGATAGCCTGGGGTACCTCTCCCTCGATTTCCGGCCAGCCGACATGGCTCACATCGCCCAGTCCGCGCAACTCGCGCGCGTAACTACCATCCGGCTGCTTCACAACATGCACACCAGGAATGGTTGAAAAAACAGGATCGTCGCGCGTCAGACCAATGAGATGAAGCGTTGCGTTGAACACGTTGGTACTCGCGGTCAACGTGGTCCAGAACCACAATTCGAAGTCAGCTAGCGGGTCGAAGCGCTTTCGAAGCACAGCCATGCGGCGCACCTTGTCGATATGAGAGATGATCTTCATGACAGGTTCCTCCCTGCGTGATCGGTCGTCGCCCAGTCGACGATCGATCACGTCCGCCGGACGCGAGACTCTGCCGGCGATCGCGTCGACGTCGGGATACGAGACGTTCGCTGAAAGGATCGCGCCCGGTTTGCCGATGTGAATCAGGTTCAGCTCCAGCGAGCAAGCCTGTCAATTCGGACTGAACCGGGGCGCGCGCCGCACTACTGGCCAAACGGCTTCCGCACCGTGAGCCTGCTGGTCACCGACGTCACACCCGCGACGCCCTTCGCGACCCCGGCGACGGTGTCGATCTGCGACGCGTCCGGGACCGTCCCGCTGATCGTCACCGCGCCGCCTTTCGCGGTGATACCGATGTCGCCCGCGTCGATCTCCTTGTGCTTCGCGAGCGCCGCGTACACCTTGCGCCGCAGCGCGCGATTCGCCTGCCGCGCCGCTTTGGCCGTCAGGCCGCCGGACACGCTGGCCGCCGTACCGGCCGATGCCCCCGCAGACGCGCCGCCCTGCGCCCACGCGCCGATCGATACCGCTGCAACCGCAACGCCGAGAACCACCCTGAGTCCATTCATCGTTTTCATCGTTGTGCTCCGTTTCGATTTCGATTCATCAGAAGTGGTGACGCAGACCGATCATCGCGGCCGTGGTCGACACGCCCGGCGCGACAGGCTGGCCGTACATGATCGTCTGGTTCATGGTTCCCCGGTTCGCGACGTACCCGAGCTGCGCGGAGACTATCGTGCTCTTCGACAGACTGTATTCCGCACCCACCGCGTATTCACTCGAATGGTTCGCCGAGTTGTTGCGGTCCTTCAGGTAGTAAAAGCCGGACGTGATCCTGAAGAACGGATTGAACTGATAGCCGAGCCCTCCCGAAATCATCTCGTAGTCCGCGAGGCTCGTGTTCGACGGATTCTTGCCGATCCCGTACGACGCCGACACCGATATGCCGCGAAAGGTGTACTTCGCGCCGAAATAATAGAAGCGGTTGTTGTCGAGCCCGGTCGGCGCGGCCGCCGCAAGGTTCGTGTCGTGCGCGTTGTAGTAAACCGCGGACAGGTTGAGGCCATAGTTCGAATATTTGAGCACCGCCGATTCGCGCGTGCCGCCCTGGATCTGACCCGGCACGCCGCCCGGCGCGTATTCGAGCGCGACCGACGCGCCATAAAACTTCGGCGTCTGGTAGACAAGCGCGTTGCTGTCGTACAACGCGCCGATCGGCACGTTCGTGTTCGTGCCGGGCCAGCCGGCGACCTGGTTCACTCCGAGCCATGCGCCCAGGATACTGCCGAAGTACTGCGCCGCGCGGACGTCGGTATCGGCCATCGCATAGATCATCGGCGTGTACTGCCGCCCGGCGTCGAACGTGCCGAACGGTCCCGCGATGCCGACCGTCGTCTGCTGGTTGAACACCGCGGTAGTGCCCGTCGTGTCGGGCAGCCCGACCTTGCCGTTGCTGCTGTTGAACACCCCCTGCAGCCTGAAGTTGACCTTGTATCCGCCGCCGATGTCCTCGGTCCCCTTGATTCCCCAGAAGCTCCCGTAGAGGCTGCCGTCCTTGACGCCGAACACGTGCCCGTTGTTGCGGGCGGTCGGTCCGAACGACGACGCCGACGTGCGCTGATAGATAAGGCCCGAATCGATCGCGCCGTACAACGTGACCGACGACTGCGCATGCGCCGCCCCGGCAAATGCCGCAAGTACCACCACACCGCTCCACCTCAGTTTCATTGACGTCTCCTCTGCCTTTTTATGATGACCGGGCGAGCCCGGCCGGATGCCTGCCTGTTACGGGATGGCGCGGGTCGTCGATCCCCGCTATCGCCTCAATCAGCACATGTGCCAATAACGACAACGCCTCAATACCGATGGTTTTTCGCTTCATGGTGTCTCCTTGTCGCACCTGTCAATCCGGCTGGATGCGATGCGTGACTTGACGGCCACCAGACGGTTCAACGGCCTTCCCTGCGACGACCTCGTTTGCCCGTCGGACACTTCAATTTCCATCATCCTCCTAAAATTTTGATGTCGACATTAATACTTATACTGAGTCGAGCTGGCAGAACGGTATGCAACTTCGCGGCAAACGACGATATCCGGAAGCTCAGAATCGCGCCGACGCCGTCAATAAGCGCCCACTACATTGGCGGCAAGTCCGCGTTTACGTTTATGTCGACATTAATATTTCATGGAGGTACACTGCTGGTTACGGCGGCGGTCTCGCACTGTCGCGGCCGATGCGAAGTCAATGAACGGAGGGAGTCCAATGCTGCCGACACTGCCGATTGCGAAGACATGGGTGAACAAGACCCATGTCGCCCGACGGATTGCGGCGCGGCTTGCTTCAGTGTTTGTTCCCGCGGGCCATCTCGCTCCTTTGGCTCACGAAGCGCTTTGCTATGGGTGCATGGCCGGCATCGCGGCGCCGATCCACCATGGCATCGCGCCATGGGATCGTGGCCATGACAGCCGGGAGCCCGAAGTGAACGACGAATCCGCCGCTACGCCCGAACTACACAATTCCGGTGGAAAGCGATGACTGGACTAATGATGGCGCGCGAGGCACGAACGCATACGAATGCCATGACGACGAGTGGCGACGGCGTTTCTGCGAGAAAGACGATGTTCGATCCCGGGTCAGTTGCCATGCGCAGGTACGGCGAGTTTGCGCGGGAGCCGTCCACCTGCTGGTTCATGCGCAGCCCGCGATAGTTGCCGGTCAGCGGACCACTGTCATGAAAAGCCAGGTTCAAGGCCTGCAATGTAAAACAGGAAGTGGCGCCAGGCGAGATGATTCATCTCCTTGTCCCGGACACCTGGATGTCAACCGCTTTAAGGAGACTTGCATGTACTTCATCGACGACTCTTTGCGGCCTGAAAACCAGCAGCATCCGATCATTCAGGCCGTGCCCTGCGGACCGCAATGGCTGCCCGGCGATACGGACGATGTGCCGGTGACGATGGTCTCTCATCAGGTGCAAAAGGCAGTGGGCTGCCACAACGCGGGCGCCACCGTTTTGCACGTGCAGATGCGTGAAGCCGATGGCAAGGGCGCGAGGCGCATGTTCAACGAAATGCTGGATCGCCTGCGCACCGCCATGCCCAGGAGGGTGCTGCAAACAGGGTTCTAAAGCTTTCTCATCCAGTCCGACATTCTCAATATCCACGTTTCAACCCGGAGATCCACCATCATGAACTTCCTTGACGGCCACCTGTATCCCGAGAACCAGCAGCCCCTGATCATCACGGCCGCTCCCTATGCGCCGGGCTGGATTCCCTCGGATTTTCCGGAAGATATCCCCATCACAATGGAAGAGCAGATCCAGAAGGCGGTGGATTGCTACGAAGCCGGTGCCACCGTGCTGCATCTGCATGTTCGCGAACCCGATGGCAAGGGCAGCAAGCGCCTGTCCATGTTCAATGAGCTGATCGCCGGAGTGCGCGCCCGCGTGCCGGAAATGGTCATCCAAGTGGGCGGCTCCATCAGCTTCGCGCCTGAATCCGAGGGCCAGGCCGCCCAATGGCTTAGCGATGACACGCGGCATATGCTGGCCGAACTCGATCCGAAGCCCGACCAGGTGACTGTCACCGTCAACACCACGCAGATGAACGTGACGGAGCATGCCGGCATAGATGACTTCAAGGGCGTTTCGCGGGGGTTCCCGAACCTCTATGCGACCTACAAGGACATGATCGTGCCCTCGAATCCCAGCTGGGCCGAAGAGCACATCCGGCGCCTGACAGCCGCCGGAATCCAAAGCGAGTTTCAGTGCTACAACATCAACAGCTTTGAAACGATTGAGCGGATGATTCGCCGCGGCGTCTACAAGGGGCCACTGGTGATGAACTGGGTGGCTATCAGCGGCGGCATGGATCAGGCGAACATCTACAACCTGGCCAACTTCCTGCGTGCCGCTCCCGACGGCGCGGTGGTCACGGTGGAGAGCTCGGTGCTAAATGTGCTCCCCGTGAACATGATAGGCATTGCCCTGGGCCTGCACGTGCGCTGCGGCATCGAGGATGTGCTCTGGAATCAGACCCGCACGGGCAAGATGAGCTCCGTCGAGCAGATCAAGCAGCTGGTGCGTATCTCCGGCGAATTCGGTCGCCCCATAGCGACAGCGAAACAGGCACGAGAGATCATGAAGATTGGAGTCTTCTACGACACGGCGGAAGAGACGCTTCAGGCCAATGGCTTCGCGCCCAATCGTAACGGTGGCAACCAGGGATTCCTGCGCAAGCCGACCTGAGGTCTCCGGGGGAATCGACATCATATGTCGTATGGAGTCGCCCGGCATTTTCTGGAGATGGACTCAAGCTGAATTTGAAGTTCCCCCACGTCGACCCGCGTTTTTGGGTGAGACCAGGGGTGAAGCAAACGCTGGCGAGCCGCGGGCAAACCGCGGCAGTCGACACATAACAGCAATCAACTTGCATGGGATCGGAGCAGGCACTAAAGCGCTCACTCCGATCGACAGGAGGCAACATGGCAAAAGTCGTTAAATTCCACGAAACCGGCGGCCCCGAGGTTCTTCGTTTTGAGGACGTCGACGTTGGAGAACCGGGACCGGGAGAGGTGCTCGTGCGCCACGTGGCAGTGGGCCTTAACTTTGCCGACACCTACTTCCGCGGAGGTACCTACACGGTTCCGCTTCCTAGCGGCCTCGGCAACGAGGCCGCCGGCGTGGTCGAGGCCATCGGTGCCGGCGTGACCCATCTGGCAGTCGGCGACCGTGTGACCTACACGGGCTTCGTCAACACACTGGGCGCCTACAGCACGGAGCGGCTGATTTCCGCCGCACTGCTGATCAGGCTGCCGGAGGCCATCAGCTGCGAGACCGCGGCGGCCATGACGATGCGGGGCTTGTCCGCCGCCTACCTGGTGCGCCGGATCTACCCTTTCAAGGCGGGCGACGCAGTGCTGCTTCATGCCGCGGCAGGCGGTGTTGGCTTGATCGTTTCGCAGTGGGCCAAATTGCTCGGGCTGACGGTGATTGGCACGGTTTCGACCGACGCCAAAGCTGAAGTAGCGCGCGCCCACGGCTGCGATCACACGATCAACTACAGTCATGAGGACGTGGCGAAGCGTGTGCGCGAGCTGACCGGCGGAGTGGGCGTGTCGGTGGTCTTCGATAGCGTGGGCAAGGCCACCTTCATGTCCTCGCTGGACTCCCTCAAGCGCCGCGGCCTGATGGTCTGCGTCGGCACGGCCTCCGGCACGATCCCGCCGTTCGATCCGCAAATTCTGGCCCGCAAGGGTTCGCTGTACCTGACCCGTCCGGGCCTGGCCGACTACATCGCCGATCCGGTCGAAAAGGCGGAACTGGTCGATGAGCTATTTGGCCATGTGGCCGCGGGTCGCATCAGCATCGAGATCAATCAGCGGTATGCCTTGCAGGACGCAGTGCAGGCACATCGGGACCTGGAGGCTCGAAAAACCACCGGTTCCTCCGTTTTCGTGATTTGAATGTTCCACGTCCTCGAAAACGCGAGCCATCTGGCTGGTTTGGACGGCAAAAAGCAACCCGGCGATCCGGCACGTCGGTTCGGGTCGTCGAGGACCCGCTGCCGGTAGCCGTGGGAGTAACGGCCCTGGGCGTTGCCGGGCCGCGCCGCCTTGATGGAGTGCGCGACCCGCCCAACCCCAATTGATATTTTCACGGACCCTGGCCAATGACATCTTCTTCGCCACCGACCATATTGATCGTTCCCGGCCTGCGGGATCACGTCGAGGATCACTGGCAAACGATTCTTGCACGCAAACTGCCCAATACGCGTGTGGTGCCGCCGCTGGAACACGACAAGCTTGACTGCGCGGCCAGGATCGCGGCGCTCGATCGGGCACTCGCCAGCATCACCGGCCCTGTGGTACTTGTGTCGCACAGTGCCGGGGTGATGACAACCGTGCATTGGGCACAACATCACCAGCGTGAAATCAAGGGTGCGCTGCTCGCGGCGCCGCCGGATTTCGAATCGCCGCTGCCGGACGGCTATCCGACGATGGATGTCTTGCGCCAGCACGGCTGGCTGTCTACGCCACGAACGCGGCTACCGTTCCCGAGCATCGTGGCGGCCAGCACGAATGATCCCCTCGCGCGGATCGAACAGGTCACGCAACTGGCGAACGCCTGGGGCAGCCGTCTGGTTGACGTCGGCGCTGTCGGCCATCTCAACCCTGCCTCGGGGTTCGGTGAGTGGCCACGTGCCGTGGAATTCGTGAACGAACTCAGTTGAGGCGCCAGCGTCGCCAGTCAGGCCCTTGCGCGCCCTGGCGGTTCCGCGGCAGTCGCGGCGAGAAGGGCGCAGTTGCAGCAAGCGGGGTGCCCAGCCGGCATAACGTTCTCCTTCGATCATATCCAGTTGCTTCCGAACAGCACAAAAAAAAGGCGCCACGTAACCGTGACGCCTTGAAAAGTTCTAGCCATTCCGAGGGCCGTGCTAGAACCTGAGAGACGGGATCCGAAATGCGAGCGTTCCCATCCGGCTCTGCCCAAACCCTTAAGCTCCAGCCTGAACCCGCACCCTGTGCCGTTCAGCCACGCGACGAAAAGATTCAAAACAAAGATGAGTACTTCGTCTTTCGAAATGAAATTCCATTTTTTATGTTTATGCTGACCAAGTCAAGCAAAAACTATCCCACACGTGCGCGTCCATTCCGCACCTTCCGATACAATGAATCTTCACATGAAAATCGCTGGATACGCCATCTGAAAGGCCTTTCCAGCGATTTTTTCTATCCGGATGGCCGGCCTGCAAAAGCGATTAATCTGAAATAAAGTTCCATAAAAACGATGAACAAGCGACAAACGTCTATCGGCAACGCTGATCCCCTTCAGGAAAAAGAAGGTTCCGGCGACGAAGTGACAGCACTGGCGCGTGGCCTGACAGTCCTCCGGCGGATCGCCGCCGCCGATGCGCCGCTCAGCAACCGCGAGCTCACCGAACTCACCGGCATTCCGAAGCCGACCGTCTCGCGCATCACGGCCACGCTCGTCGGCGCGGGTTACCTGTTTCGCCTGCCGGACAGCGAGCGCTTCGTGCTGACCTCCTCGGTGCTCGAACTGAGCAACGGTTTTCTGCGCAACTTCGATATCCGCTCCCGCTCACGGCCCTTCCTGATCGAGCTGGCCGAGCGCACCGCGCTTTCGGTGCATCTCGCCGTGCGCGACCGGCTCGACATGGTCGTGATCGACGCGATCCGGCCGCGCTCGGCGGTGCTCGTGTCGCGCCTCGAGGTGGGTTCGCGGATGGACATGTGCCGCACGGCCGTCGGCCGCGCGTATCTCGCCGCGCTCAGCGAACCGGAACGCGAGAGACTGCTCACCGGCGTGCAGACCGCGACCGGCGACGACTGGGGTCATCTGGGCAACCGGCTGCACACCGCGCTGCAGGAAACCGCGTTCCGGGGCTACGCGATCGCCGTGGGCGAATGGCACGAAGGACTGAACGCGATCGCGGCCGGCTTCGTCGGGCCGTCGGGCGAGCGCTACGCGGTCAACTGCGGGGGTGCGGCGTACCAGTGCCCGCGCGAATGGCTGATGGAGCGCGCGGCACCCGCCCTGCTCGAATGCATCGAGAAAATCGTCCACGAAGTGGGCGGCACGCCTGGCCGCCGGCTCGACACCTGAGCCACGTGGAGCGCGTCGAACCCTGGGTGCGGACTCCGCGCTCCCACCTTGCACTTCTGTAACCAGGGTAATCAAACGAAAGATACGCCGCTGGACTGTAACAAGGGACGGGACGTAGCATCATGCTTTCGGACGCGGTAGCCCGCGCCGCCGCCCGGCCCGGCCATGGCCGGCCCATCGCGGACGCGTCGCGCGCTGCCCGGTGTCGCGCTCTCATGGTCACCGGGCATTACACGTGTAATCTCTTTTTCCCGCGCCTCGCGTAGCATCGCGCAGGCACGGACATCAACGTATCAGCCGGTGTACGGGCTGGCGCCGCACGCGAATCGCCGGCCGGCAGCCCGCTATCGATGATGTCGTGCATGTGCCGGGCAACGCATCGCGCGCCAATCCCTATTCCAGATTCCACGCCAGCCACTTGACCGAACCGATGGACGAACAACAAAAGCATCCGGAAACACCGCGCCCTCCTGATTCCGCTCAACGACCGGCCGGTGCCGCTGGCACACCCGGGGGGCCGGGCGGACCCGGCAACGGCACGCCGCCCACGCCGAAGCGGCACCGCGGTCGCGTGATCGCCGCGATTGTCGCGGTCGTGGTGGTCGCGGGCGTCGTGCTGGTGCGCTGGCATCCGTGGGGCGGCGCGAGCGGCGCCACGGCCGCCACCGGCTCCAGTGGCGCGAGCGGTGCGCGCGCCGGTCGTGGCGGTCGCGGTGGCAATGCGGCCAATGTGCCGCAGCCGGTACACGTCGCCACGGTGACGCAGGGCGAAATGCCCGTGGTGCTCACCGCGCTCGGCACGGTCACGCCGCTCGCGAACGTCACGGTTCGTACCCAGCTGGCCGGCGTCCTGCAGACCGTCGCGTTCCAGGAAGGCCAGATGGTCAAAAAAGGCGACGTGCTCGCGCAGATCGATCCGCGTCCGTATCAGATCTCGCTGGCGAACGCCGAGGGCACGCTCGCGAAAGACCAGGCGCTGCTGCAGACCGCCCGCCTCGACCTGAAGCGCTACCAGACGCTGCTCTCGCAGGATTCGATCGCGAGCCAGCAGGTGGACACGCAGGCGTCGCTCGTCAAACAGTACGAGGGCACGGTCAAGTCGGACCAGGCGAACATCGACACCTTCAAGCTCGATCTCGTGTATGCGCGCATCACGGCGCCGGTCTCGGGCCGGGTCGGCCTGCGCCAGGTCGATCCGGGCAACTACGTGACCTCGGGCGACACGAACGGCATCGTCGTCATCACGCAGCTTCAGCCGATCAGCGTTCTGTTCACGACGTCCGAAGACAATCTGCCGGCCATCACGAAGCAGATGCGCACGGGCACGAAGATGTCGGTCACGGCCTATGACCGCAGCAACACGACGTCGCTCGAAGCCGGCTACCTCGAAACCGTCGACAACCAGATCGACACCACCACCGGCACGGTCAAGCTGCGCGCGATGTTCCAGAACCCGGACAACCTGCTGTTCCCGAACCAGTTCGTCAATACGCGCCTGCTCGTCAACGCCATCAAGGACGCCGTCATCGTGCCGACGTCGGCGGTGCTCAATGGTTCGATGGGACAGTTCGTGTATGTGGTCAAGCCGGACAGCACGGTCACCGTGCGGCAGGTGAAGGTCGGGCCGGTCGACGGCGAACGCACCAGCATCAAGTCCGGCCTGCAGGTCGGCGAGCGCGTCGTGATCGACGGTTCGGACCGCCTGCGCGAAGGCGCGAAGATCACCATTCCGGCTGAGCAGCCACGTGGCGCGTCGGGTGCCGCCGGTGCATCCGGTGCCTCGGGCGCATCGGGTACGGCCCACGCCTCGGGTGCCGCCGCGGCATCGGGCGCGCGCCGTCACAGGCATGCGTCGCAGGCGTCGGCGGAATAAGGCACGGCTGATACCGAATGAATCCATCCCGCGCTTTTATCCTGCGCCCGGTCGGCACCGCCCTGCTGATGGCGGCGATCATGCTGGTCGGGCTCGTCGCGCTGCGCTTCCTGCCGCTGTCGGCGCTGCCGGAAGTCGACTACCCGACGATCCAGGTGCAAACCTTCTACCCGGGCGCGAGCCCGGACGTGATGACGTCGTCGGTCACCGCGCCGCTCGAACGGCAGTTCGGGCAGATGCCGTCGTTGAACCAGATGTCGTCGCAAAGCTCGGCCGGCTCGTCGATCATCACGCTGCAGTTCAGCCTCGACCTGCCGCTCGACATCGCCGAGCAGGAAGTCCAGGCCGCGATCAACGCGGCGGGCAACCTGCTGCCGTCCGACCTGCCCGCGCCGCCGATCTACGCGAAGGTGAATCCGGCCGACGCACCGATCATCACGCTCGCCATCACGTCGAAAACCTTGCCCTTGACGCAGGTCCAGGATCTCGCCGACACGCGTCTCGCGCAGAAAATCTCGCAGGTGGCGGGTGTGGGTCTCGTGAGCCTCTCGGGCGGCCAGCGGCCGGCGGTGCGGATTCAGGCGAACCCGCGCGCGCTCGCCGCGTACGGCCTGAATCTGGACGACCTGCGCACCACGATTTCGAACCTGAACGTGAACACGCCGAAGGGCAATTTCGACGGCCCGACGCGCGCGTACACGATCAACGCCAACGACCAGCTGACGGACGCCGACGCGTACAAGAGCGCGGTCATCGCGTACAAGAACGGCCGACCGGTCATGCTGACGGACGTCGCGACCATCGTGCAGGGCGCGGAGAACACGAAGCTCGGTGCGTGGGTCGACAACACGCCGGCGATCATCCTGAACGTGCAGCGCCAGCCGGGCGCGAACGTGATCCAGGTGGTCGACAACATCAAGAAGCTGCTGCCGCAGTTGCAGCAGTCGCTGCCCGCGGCGCTCGACGTCGAGGTCGTCACCGACCGCACCACCACGATCCGCGCGTCCGTGCGCGACGTGGAGTTCGAGCTGCTGATGTCGGTCGTGCTGGTCGTGCTCGTGATGTACCTGTTCCTCGCGAACATCTACGCGACGATCATCCCGAGCCTGTCGGTGCCGCTCTCGCTGATCGGCACGCTCGCCGTGATGTACCTGTGCGGCTTCTCGCTCGACAACCTCTCGCTGATGGCGCTCACCATCGCGACCGGCTTCGTCGTGGACGACGCGATCGTGATGATCGAGAACATCGCGCGCTACGTGGAGGAAGGCGACCCACCGCTCGAAGCGGCGCTGAAGGGCTCGAAACAAATCGGCTTCACGATCATCTCGCTGACGGTGTCGCTCATCGCGGTGCTGATTCCGCTGCTCTTCATGGGCGACGTGGTCGGCCGCCTGTTCCATGAGTTCGCGATCACGCTGGCGGTGACGATCGTGATTTCCGCGGTGGTGTCGCTCACGCTCGTGCCGATGATGTGCGCGAAGCTCCTGCGCCACACGCCGCCCAAGGAGAGCCATCGCTTCGAGGCGAAGGCGCACCAGTTCATCGATTACGTGATCGGCCGTTACGCGGTCGCGCTCACGTGGGTGCTGGATCGCCACCGCTCCACGCTCTTCGTCGCGGTGCTCACGCTCGTCTTCACGGGGCTGCTCTACGTGGTGATTCCGAAGGGCTTCTTCCCGGTGCAGGACACGGGGGTGATCCAGGCGATCACGCAGGCGCCGCAGTCGGTGTCGTATCAGTCGATGGCCGAGCGCCAGCAGGAACTCGCCGCGCAGATCCTGAAGAATCCGGATGTGGAGAGCCTCACGTCGTTCATCGGCGTGGACGGCAGCAACATCACGCTCAACAGCGGCCGGATGCTGATCAACCTGAAGCCGCGCGACGACCGCAGCAATACCGCGAGCCAGGTGATCCGCCAGTTGCAGCAGGACGTCGCGCATATTCCGGGCGCGTCGCTCTACATGCAGCCGGTGCAGGATCTGACCATCGATTCGACCGTCAGCCCGACGCAGTACCAGTTCCTGCTGACCGATCCGAATATCACCGAGTTCGCGACGTGGGTGCCGAAGCTCGTCGAACGGCTCAAGCAGTCGCCCGAACTCGCGGACGTCGCCACCGACCTGCAGGAAAACGGGCAGTCGGTGTACGTCGAAATCGATCGCGCGACGGCCGCGCGTTACGGCATCACGCCGGCCACCGTCGACAACGCGCTTTACGACGCGTTCGGCCAGCGCATCATCTCGACGATCTTCACGCAGTCGAACCAGTACCGCGTGATTCTCGAAGCGCAGCCGACGATGCAGCATTACATCGAGTCGCTCAATTCGATCTACCTGCCCTCTTCGACCTCGACGGGCGGCCAGGTGCCGCTCAACTCGATCGCGAGTTTCCACGAACGGCCCGCGCCGCTCCTCGTCACGCACCTGGGGCAATTCCCGGCCACCACCGTGTCGTTCAACCTCGCGCCGGGCTCGTCGCTGGGCGCGGCGGTGAAGGCGATCGACCAGGCGGAAAAAGAGATCGCGCTGCCCGCTTCGTTCCAGACGCGCTTCCAGGGCGCGGCGCTCGCGTTCCAGGCGTCGCTGTCGAACGAGCTGTTCCTGATTCTCGCCGCGATCGTGACGATGTATATCGTGCTCGGCGTACTGTACGAGAGCTTCATCCACCCGATCACGATTCTCTCGACGCTGCCGTCGGCCGGTCTCGGCGCGCTGCTCGCGCTTCTCATCACCGGTCACGACCTGGACATCATCGGCATCATCGGCATCGTGCTGCTGATCGGTATCGTGAAGAAGAACGCGATCATGATGATCGACTTCGCGCTCGAAGCCGAACGCGAACAGGGCAAGTCGCCGCGCGAGGCGATCTATCAGGCGTGTCTGCTGCGCTTCCGTCCGATCCTGATGACGACGCTCGCCGCCCTCCTCGGCGCGCTGCCGCTGATGCTCGGCACGGGCGCCGGCTCCGAGCTGCGCCGTCCGCTCGGTATCGCGATCGCGGGCGGTCTGATCGTGAGCCAGCTGCTCACGCTCTTCACGACGCCCGTCATCTATCTCGGCTTCGATTCGCTCGCGCGGCGCGTGCGTGCGCGCTTTCACCGGGGCGATGCGCCGCCGGGCGACGCACCCCCGGCCACCGATGCGGGGAGCTGAGCGATGAACCTGTCGCGTCCGTTCATTTCCCGCCCCGTCGCGACGACGCTGCTCGCGATCGGAATCGCGCTCGCCGGCAGCTTCGCGTTCGTCAAGCTGCCGGTCGCGCCGCTGCCGCAGGTCGATTTTCCGACGATCTCCGTGCAGGCGAGCCTGCCGGGCGCGAGCCCGGAAACCGTCGCGACCAGCGTCGCGAGTCCGCTCGAACGGCATCTCGGCTCGATCGCCGACGTCTCCGAAATGACGTCGACGAGTTCGGTCGGCTCGGCGCGCATCGTGCTGCAGTTCGGCCTGAACCGCGACATCGACGGCGCCGCGCGCGACGTGCAGGCCGCCATCAACGCCGCGCGCGCCGACCTGCCCACGAGCCTGCGCAGCAACCCGACCTACCACAAGGTCAACCCGGCCGACGCGCCGATCCTCATCCTCGCGCTCACGTCGAACACGCTGCCGGCGGGCCAGCTCTACGATTCGGCGGCGACGGTCCTGCAGCAGTCGCTGTCGCAGGTCGACGGCGTGGGCGAAGTCGACGTGAGCGGCTCGACCAATCCGGCGGTGCGCGTCGAGCTCGAACCGCAGATGCTGTTCCACTACGGCATCGGGCTCGAGGACGTGCGCGCGGCGCTCGCCGCCGCGAACGCGAACAGTCCGAAGGGCTCGATCGAGTTCGGCCCGAACCACGTGCAGCTGTACACCAACGACCAGGCCACCAAGGCCGCGCAGTACAGGGATCTGGTGATCGCCTACCGCAACGGCGCGGCGGTGCATCTGTCCGACGTCGCGGAAGTCGTCGATTCGGTCGAGGACCTGCGCAATCTCGGTCTCATCAACGGCCGGCGCGCGGTGCTCGTGATCCTGTACCGTCAGCCCGGCGCGAACATCATCGAGACGGTCGACCGCGTGAAGGCGATGCTTCCGCAGCTGAAAGCGTCGCTGCCCGCGGACGTCGACGTGATCCCGACCTCCGACCGTTCGACCACGATCCGCATGTCGCTGAAGGACACCGAGCGCACGCTGATCATCGCGGTCGCGCTCGTCGTGATGGTCGTGTTCCTGTTCCTGCGCAACTGGCGCGCGACGTTGATCCCGAGCGTCGCGGTGCCGATCTCGATCATCGGCACGTTCGCCGCGATGTACCTGCTCGGCTTTTCGATCGACAACCTCTCGCTGATGGCGCTGACGATCGCGACGGGCTTCGTGGTCGACGACGCGATCGTCGTGCTGGAGAACATTTCGCGGCACATCGAAAACGGCGTGCCACGCATGAAGGCCGCGCTGCTCGGCGCCCGCGAGGTCGGCTTCACGGTGATGTCGATCAGCATCTCGCTCGTCGCGGTGTTCCTGCCGATCCTGCTGATGGGCGGCATCGTCGGGCGGCTGTTCCGCGAATTCGCGCTGACGCTTTCGCTCGCGATCGGCGTGTCGCTGATCGTTTCGCTGACGCTCACGCCGATGATGTGCTCGCGCCTGCTCGACGAGCATCACGAGAAAAAGGAAGAAGGCCGCTTCGGGCGCTGGCTCGAACGGGGCTTCACGGCGCTGCACCGCGGCTACGAGCGCACGCTGGGCTGGGCGCTGCTGCATCCGCGCCTGATCGTGACGATCCTCGTCGCGACGATTGGCCTGAACGTGTGGCTCTACGTCATCATCCCGAAGGGCTTTTTCCCGCAGCAAGACACCGGGCGGCTGGTGGGCGGCATTCAGGCCGACCAGAGCACGTCGTTCCAGGCGATGAAGCTCAAATTTTCGGAGATGACGGCGATCGTGCAGAAGAATCCGGCGGTCGACAGCGTGGTCGGTTTCACGGGCGGCCGGCAGACCAATTCGGGTTTCATGTTCGTCACGCTCAAGCCGAAGAGCGAGCGCGGCCTTTCCGCCGACCAGGTCATCCAGCAGTTGCGCGGGCCGCTCAGCAGCGTCGCGGGCGCGCGCACGTTCCTGCAGGCGGTGCAGGACATCCGCGTGGGCGGCCGGCAGTCGAACGCGCAGTACCAGTTCACGCTGCTGTCCGATTCGACCTCCGATCTCTACAAGTGGGTGCCGAAGCTGACCGAGGCGCTCCAGCGTCTCCCGGAACTCGCCGACGTCAACTCCGACCAGCAGCAAGGCGGTCTCGAAGCGATGATCACGATCGACCGGGCCACCGCTGCCCGGCTGAACATCAAGCCGGCGCAGATCGACAACACGCTGTACGACGCGTTCGGCCAGCGCCAGGTGTCGACGATCTACAACCCGCTGAACCAGTATCACGTGGTGATGGAAGTCGCACCGAAGTACTGGCAGAGCCCCGACATGCTGAACCAGATCTGGGTCAGCACGTCGGGCGGCAGCGCGAGCGGCGCGCAGACCACCAACGCGACCGCCGGCACCGTGACGTCGGCTGCAACGAACGCGAGCACGAGCGCCAAAGCCGGCGGAACGGCCGGCACGACCGCGTCGAGCGCGGCCTCGATCGCCGCCGATTCCGCGCGCAACCAAGCGACCAACTCGATTGCCGCGAGCGGCAAGTCGAGCGCATCGGCCGGCGCGGCGGTGTCGACTTCGAAGGAAACGATGATTCCGCTGTCGGCGATCGCGAGCTTCGGACCGGGCAATACGGCGCTCTCGGTGAATCACCAGAGCCAGTTCGTCGCGTCGACGATCTCGTTCAACCTGCCGCCGGGCAAGTCGCTCTCTGATGCCACCGACGCCATCTACCGGACGATGGCGGAAATCGGCGTGCCGGGCACGATACGCGGCAGCTTCCAGGGCACCGCGCAGGCGTTCCAGCAGTCGATGTCGGACCAGCCAATCCTGATTCTGGCCGCGCTCGCCGCCGTCTACATCGTGCTCGGGATACTCTACGAGAGCTACATCCATCCGCTGACGATTCTCTCCACGCTGCCTTCGGCGGGCGTCGGCGCACTGCTCGCGCTGCTGCTCTTCAAGACGGAGTTCAGCATCATCGCGCTGATCGGCGTGATTCTGCTGATCGGCATCGTGAAGAAGAACGCGATCATGATGGTGGACTTCGCCATCGAAGCGTCACGGCAGGGGCTTTCCTCGCGCGACGCGATCTTCCAGGCGTGCCTGCTGCGCTTTCGCCCGATCATGATGACGACCTGCGCCGCGCTGCTCGGCGCGCTGCCGCTCGCCTTCGGCCGCGGCGAAGGCGCGGAGTTGCGCGCGCCGCTCGGCATCTCGATCGTGGGCGGGTTGATCGTGAGCCAGATGCTCACGCTCTATACGACGCCGGTCGTCTATCTGTATATGGACCGGCTGCGCGTGCGCTGGGAAGCGCGGCGTGAGCGGCGTCGCGGCTCCGCGACGCCTGCCGCGGAGTAACCGTGGAATAAGCGGTGGAATAAGCGGCGGAGCAACGGCGAAACAGGCGCCAGGGCGCGACGCCTTTTCAGGGCGTCGCGCGACAGCTCACCCCTTGAGTTTTTGCGCCGCCGCCAGCGCGAGAATGCGCGCCCATTGTCTGGCCTGCCGCTCGCTTGCCATCGGCAGATGCCAGACGGGCTGGCTTGCGTTGCGGACCGTCAGCGCGACCTGCCAGCCGCCCGCTGCGTGCGCCGCCTCGGCCTGAACGAGATCCGCGAAAATGAACTCACCGACGGCGTCGCCCGTGCGCACCGTCATGAAGCGCTTCGCGGCGGCCAGTTTCAGCTCGCCCCATTCGCCTTTCAGTTCGTGCGTCCAGTCGCCGTCGCGCACGTTCGCGGATACCTCGCGATGGCGTCGCCACCACCACGCGATCGTCAGCAGCAACGCAACGACGACGGTCACGGCCACACCGGTCGCCACGGCGAGACCGAACTGCGTCGACAGAAAGTAGAACGCCCGCACCGCGCCGTACACCAGCGCGATCAACGCAAAGAGGACAACCAGAATCGGCATTCGACATCACCTCGACAGGGACTCACGCAGCCGGCAGGCGTGGGCACGGCGAGCCACAGGCACGGCACGACCCGCGCGTGGCGTACACAAAAGGAAAGCGGCGGAATCACCCGCCGCGCGCGACCTGAACGATGCGATCAGGGCTGCCTGTGCGTGGCGGCCCACTCCTTCACCGCCTTCAGCGTGTTCTCGACGTGCTGGTCGGGCGAAAGGCTCGTGTATTCGTAGATCACCTTGCCGTCGGGCGCGATCACGTACGACACGCGGTTCGCCATCGACGCGTGCATCGGCATGCCGGCATCGTACGCATCGATGATCTTGCTGTTCTCGTCGGCGGCCACGGGGAATTTGCTGCGGCATTCGCTGACCGAGAATTTCGTCAGCGTCGCGATGTTGTCGTGCGAGACGCCGATCACGGTCGCACCATACTTTTTATACTCGTCGACGGCTTCCGCGAAGTCGTGCGCTTCGATCGTGCAGCCTTTCGTGAACGCCGCCGGGTAAAAGTACAGCACGACGGGGCCTTTCTTCAGTGCGTCGGCGAGTTCGTAGGTGTACGTCTTGCCGCCGAGCGATGCCTGCGTCGTGAAGTCAGGTGCGGCGTCACCCGGCTTCAGCGTCGCGCTGGCGTTGAGCGCGAAGAGCGAAAGCGCCGCGGACACACAGGCGGCCGCGATCCACGGCCATGTATTTCGTTTCATCACGGTTTCCCTTTCTGACGACTGACAAGCAGCCCGCGAGCGCGACCCGAACCCGTTTCGCGCATACCAGCGAAGCTGCGTTAGCTGTCAGTATGCCCGCCTGTCCACGATGCTGCAGAAAGGCTCAATCCGGCGATCACCTCGGGCGTGAGCCCGGCGAATTCCGGCAGCGGCGCTTCGCGTACGATCGCATCCACGTCGAGGCCCTGCTCGATCGCCTCGGTGATGCGCAGCAGCGTGCCGAGCGGGCCCGCATGATTGACGATGGCGTCGCGAATCTGCGGCGCGAGGCCCAGCCGGTCGAGCGTACACTCCGGCGTCGAATCGACCACCACGTGGACGAGCGAAAAGACGCCGGTCATGAACGCGGCGTCGGCGAAGCGGTCATCGGAAGGATGCAGCCGGTTGCCCGCCAGTTCCATGAAGCGCGAACGCGTCCGGCCGAGCTGCACGAGCGGATCGGAGCGCCACGGCAGATCGCGGCCGTCGGCGTACAGCAACAGCTGGGTCCACCGCGCGATCTGGCGCGTGCCGGTTGCGGTGATCGCCTGGCGCAGCGACGAGATTTCGCGGCCGAGCCCGAACGCGCTCGAATTCGCGAGCCGCAGCAACTGCACGACGACGTTCGGATTGCGCTTCAGCTCCTCTTCGATTTCGTTGATGTCGGGCTCGCGGGAAAGCAGCGCGAGGAGCCGCAGCAGCGCTTCACGCGACGACTTCGGACGCGGTGCGGCCAGCACCTGGGGCCGCGCGAAGAAATAACCCTGGAAGAGATCGAAGCCCAGTTCGCTGGCGAGCGCGAAGTCTTCGCGCGTCTCGACTTTTTCCGCGACCAGCGTCTTGCCGAACCTGCGGATCGTCGACACGAGTTCGGGCAGCTTCGCGCGGTCGGTCTGCAGAAAGTCGATCTTCACGATGTCCGCATGCGGCAGGACCCTGACGAGCTCCCCGGAAAGTTCGACCACGTCGTCGAGCGCGATCTGGAACCCGGCGCGACGCAACTGGATGAGACGCCTCAGCACGCTTGCATCGAACCGGACGGTCTCGAGAATCTCGAGCACGAAACGCTCGGGGGACATCACGTGAATCATGTCGTCGAAGAGCAGGTCCCGGCCGATGTTCACATAACCGCGATGCTCGCCCAGCACGGCCGGCACGCCGAGCCCGCCAATCGTGCGGGCGACCACGTGGGCGGTGGCTTCGTCGTCGCTGCTGACCTGCGCGAAGTTCTGTTCGCCGGAACGAAACAGCAGCTCATACGCGAAAAGCGCACCCGAGCGGTCGAGGATCGGCTGACGGGCGAGGAACGCGAACTGGCACGCCGGAACGGCGCCGTCCGGCGCCTGCAAGGCCGTGCCGGGATCGGCATGCGTGGGCGTTGATCTGGTCTCGCTCGGTTCAGACATGTCTGTTGGCGGGTGGTGGAATTCTGCTGGTGGAATTCTGTTTGAGCCCGGCGCGCAGGTTCTGCTTGCCCGCGTTGCTCCGGCCCCATGCGAGACGGCTGCCGGCACTTTGGCGCATCGACGATATTCGCGTCACTGTAACTGAAACCGGAAATTATTACAGCGCTGGTGGAAGCGCTTCCGGTGATCGTTGCTTTTTTGCCCGCCAGGCTAAAGATTTTCGCGCCGGGGTCGTTATCCCGTTCTGATAGGCGGGCTCGTGCCTTTGGGCCGCGCCCCCGAAAACGGCGGAACCGGTCGTCCGCCAGCCAGTGAGAATACGGGTTGCCAGCGACAAACATGGAAGCGAACAGCGTCACCGCGCCCCGCCGGGGCCCCCTGCGCACGGTCATCGAGCGGTTGCGCATGCTTGGCCGGCGCGCGGACAGGCAAGCCGCCGGGCCAGGCAGCCGGCCGGCTGGCGGCGAGACCCTCGCGGCCGTCGGCGCCGTGGATTTCCTCGCCCATGTCGACGCCAGTCTCAAGTTCCTGTACGTGTCGGACGCGAGCCTGCGCTTCATCGGCTACCACCGCGAATACCTGCAGACGATCACGCTCCACGATCTGGTCGCCCCGGGCGACGTCGCGAAGCTCGACGCCCTGCTCGCCCGCGCCCGGGACAGCAACACCATCGAAAAAACCACGCTCGACCTCGTGAAGTCGCTGACCTACCCGGTCGCGGTCGAACTGCGCGTGGTGCGCAACACGCACGACGGCGTCGAGGGCTACGCGATCGCCGGCTTCGACGTCTCGGCCTGGCGCGCGACGGAGGACCGCCTCAATCATGCACTGCATCACGACCGGCTGACCGGCCTCGCGAACCAGTCCGCCCTCACGCCCGCGCTGCTGAACGCCCAGCAGCAGGCCGACGCGCACGACTCCAGCGCGGCGCTGCTGCTGCTCGACATCGACGACTATCAGCGCGTGAACCGCGCGCTCGGCTACGACGCCGGCGACGAGATGCTGCGCGAAACCGCGCGCCGCCTGCAGAACATGATGAACGGCGGCGAGATTCTCGCGCGCGCCACGAGCGACGAGTTCGCGATCCTGATGCCGCTGATCTCGACGCACCAGAACGCCGCGCTCGCCGCCGAAGCGCTCGCGCGGCGCCTCCTGACCGCCGTCCAGCGTCCGTATTCGTTCAACGGCCAGCAGGTGCATCTGTCGGCGAACATCGGCATCGCGCTCTACCCGGACGCGCGCCATCTGAAGGACACGCCCGCCAGCGACAGCCAGCTGCAACGCTGCGCCGATCACGCGCTGATCCAGGCCAAGAAGTCTGGCGGCAACACGCTCGCGTTCTATGTCCCCGATGACAACCCCGCCGACGCCGAGCGCCTCAAACTCGAGTCCGATCTCTACGACGGCGTGCGCAACGGCGAGTTCTCGCTGCACTTCCAGCCGATCACGAGCAGCCAGACACATGGCGTCGTCGGTGTCGAGGCGCTGATCCGCTGGCTGCATCCGGTACATGGTCTCCTGCCGCCATCGATGTTCATCCCGCTCGCCGAATCGGTCGGCCTCATCAACTACCTGGGCAACTGGGTGTTGAAGATCGCGTGCATGCAGCTGATCCAGTGGGACGCGCAAGGCATTTCGCTGCAATACGTCGCGGTGAACGTGTCGCCCCAGCAGTTCCGCGACCCGCGTTTTACCGAGAGCGTGCGCGAGGCGATCACGCTCACCGGCATCGACCCGCGCCGGCTCGTGTTCGAGATCACGGAAAGCCTGCTGATGCACGACCCGGTACACGCGAAGGCGCTGCTCGAAGAGATGACCGCGATCGGCATCCGCTTTGCCGTCGACGATTTCGGCACCGGCTATTCGAGCCTCGCGTATCTGCAGCGCTTCCCGCTTGCGAAGCTCAAGATCGACCGTAGCTTCGTGGAGAATCTGCTAACCTCGCGCAACGACCAGGCGATCGTGAGCGCGGTGGTCGGACTGGCCCAGACACTCGATCTCGAACTCGTCGCCGAAGGCGTCGAAACCGAGGCACAACGCGCGCTCCTGACCGAGATGGGCTGCGACCACATTCAGGGCTGGCTCGTCTGCAAGGCGCTGCCGTCGGACGAACTGGCGCAGCGCTTCCAGTCGCGCGCGCTCCGTCTGCACACCGCGGTGGCCTGATGTACAGGATCGACCCGAAGTCAGGATACCCGGGACGCACCGGCATGCTGAACACTGGAATACGTATGGCTTTGGCGGGACTTAAATGAAGGCTGCGCTGCTGGACAGGCTGTGGTCGCGAATGAACGAGCGCGGGGACTTCCCCATGCTCTCGCAGGCGATGCGCACCACCGTGTCGGCGATGAACAATGACGATCTCGATTTTTCCGCGCTCGTGCAAGTCGTGCTGTCGGATTTCGCGCTCACGCAAAAGGTGCTGCGGCTCGCCAACTCGGCGATGTACATGGCGTTCGGCGGCAACATCACGACTGTCACGCGCGCGCTGATGGTGCTCGGCATGGACGCCGTCGGCCATCTGATCGTCGGCCTGAAACTCGTCGATCACTTTCACCACAGCGTGCCGCGCCGCATCGACGCGAAGCTCGAACTGAACCGCACGATGCTCTCGGGCTGCGTCGCGCGCAAGCTCACCGAGCGCGGCGACCTGCGCGCCGGCGAAGAGGCCGTCGTCTGCACGCTGATGCGTCAGGTGGGCAAGCTGCTGGTCGTCTTCTACCTCGACGCCGAGTGGGACAAGATCCGCCGCAAAATCGACGCGGGCGTCGACGAAAACGAGGCGTGCAACGACGAACTCGGCGTCACGTTCGATGAAATCGGTCTTGAAGCGGCGACGCGCTGGCGCCTGCCCGACATGATCCGCGCCGGCATGACGCAATATGAAACGCCGGACAACGCGTCACGCCAGGTGCAGTGGCTGCGCGCCATCACCAACTATTCGACTGAAGTCTCGCACGTCCTGACGACGCCGAACATGTCCGACGCGGTGCGCGAAACGAGTATCGCCGAGCTTGCGCACCGCTACGGTCACATGCTCGGCACCGAACCGGAAACGCTCGTCGCCATGAGCATCGCGCTCGCGGGCGAAGAGTCCGACGACGGCGTGATGCGCGAGATCGTCGAGCTGCGCGCGAACGCCGATGCGATCGCGCGCGAAGCGCTCGACCCCGAAGCGCGTATCGCCGCCTGTGTCGAGGACCTGCGTGCGCTGCCTTCCGACAATCCGGTCGGCCCGGTGCTCGCGATGGCATCCGAGACCGTTCTGGCAGGGCTCAATTTCACGCGCACGGTCGTGTTCGTGAGGCATGGCGCCGGCTCGTTCAAGGCGCGGCTCGGTCTCGGCCCGAAGATGACCGCGCTGTTGCCGACGCTCGGCTTCACCGCGACGTTCGAACCGGACGTGTTCCATCTGGCGATCGCGAATTCGGTCGGGATTTTCATCGAGAACGCGCGCGACCCGAAGATCATGGCGCGTCTGCCGGCATGGTTCCGTCGCGCGTTCGACGACGCGCGTTCGTTCGTGATCCTGCCGGTCGTGCTGGAAGAGAATCAGTCGACGGTCGCGCTCATGTACGGCGACTGGTCGCATTCGCAGGAACCGCGCAAGATCTCGCAGAAAGAGATGGCGGCGTTGAACGAGCTGGCGCGTGAGATGGGACGGTTTTTCGCGCAGTCGCCGAAGAGTGAGATGGAGGTGTTCTAGCGTGGGTTGTTGCCGGCGGCTGTCGGCACGCCACCGGTTCACGATTGAAGGCTGCGATCCGCCTTCCTGCCTTCCTGTTTCAGGGCGCTTTAATCCTCGATCCGCTCCAGCCCCGCGGCTTCGGCGCTGCTATCCGCAACACCCGCCCATGCGGCCGCCACCAGCGCGAGGCCCGCAACATCACCCGGCGTCAACGGCGCGAGCTGTGCGCTTACCGCGTCCAGATCGCTCCACGCGCCGTTTTCCAGCGCCTCGATGGCCGACAGCAGCGCGCCCAGCGCCCCTTCGCGACGCAGAATCGCCGCGCGGATCGGGCGGGTCAGCATCAGCATGTCGAGCGTGCTGTCCAGCGGCTCGCCGAACACCGCATCCACAAACGAAAACACGCCCGTGAGAAACGCCGCATCGGCTTCGTCGCGACCGGCTTCAGGCAGACGCTCGATCGCGAGTTCCATGAAGCGCGCGCGCGTGGCGGCGAGTTGCAGCAGGGGATCGTCTTCGTGTGACACCTTGCGGCCGTCCGCGTAAAGCAGCAGTTGCGTCCAGCGTGCAATGCGGTTCGTGCCCGTTGCGTTGATCGCTTCGCGCAGCGACGTGACCTTGTGACCGAGACCCAGGCCGCTCGAATTCGCGAGCCGCATCAGATGCATCACGAGCACCGGGTTGAGCTTGAGTTCCGCCTCGAGCTGCGCGACGGTCGGATCGGACGCGAGCATCTGCAGCAGGTTCAGCAGCGCGTGACGCGGCGCGCTGGCGCGGCGCATGCCCTGCGCGTGCGGGCGCGCGAAGAAATAGCCCTGAAAACGGTCGAAGCCGAGATCGTACGCGGCCTGAAACGCGGCCGGCGTATCGAGGCCCTTCGCGATCAGGATCTTGCCCGCCGCCTTCAGCACCTTCGCGAGCTTCGGCAGCAACGCGGGTTGCGTGTGGCGAAAATCGATCTTGATGGCGTCGGCGTATGGCAGCAGTTTCGCAAAGGTGTCGTCGGGCTGCGTGACGTCGTCGAGCACGAAACGATAACGTTTGCCATGCAGCGCGATCACGCGGTTGACAAGCATGTCGTCCGCAACCAGATCAGACGGCAGTTCGAGCATGAAGCGGGACGGCGGCAACAGACGCAACGTCTCTTCGAACAGCATCTCGCGGCTCGCATCGATGTACGCCGTATGGCCCGCGAGCGCGCCGCCGGCATCACGGTGCGCCGCCGCGAGGACGATGCGCTTCGCCACCTGGACACGTGCCGCCTGCGCGTCCTTGACGGCCTGCGTCAGCGCCGCGACGTCGATTTCGCTATCGGTAAAGTTCGTGGGATCGGGGTCTGGCACGGCCGGGCTGCGCACTTTCATCTCGAAGCCGCACAGCATGCCTTCGCGGTCCAGCAAGGGCTGACGGGCAACATAGACTTCATCCTGCACTGCGACAGCCTGCCCGGTGGCGTCCCCTTGCTGATGTGGATCTTCGACTGCGCTGATGGTCATTCCCTTCCCCTGCGGAGCGTCTCGATGCCCCGTTCTGCCTGGCCGATTCTGGTGTATTTATCGTGGCAGGACGCAGCGTTCATCAATTCGCGCCACGGCCCTGCAACACCCGCAGATTCTAGCGCACGCGGGCCTCGTCAGATACCCGCGCGGCGCGGTTTTCCGAAAAAAAACCGGCCATCGAAATGACCGGTTTTCATCACCGCATGCTGCGTGAGCCGTGCTTGAACGAACCCGCGCTTCGCGCGTGGGGGCACGCTTACTTCAGCACGACCTTCACGTCGAAATACTTTGCCGCGTAGCGGTCGATGGTGCCGTCAGCTTTCAATTCTCTTAACGCCTGATTAAGCGCGTCCTTCAAAGCCGCGTCGCCCTTGCGCACGCCGAAACCGACGCCCGCGCCAAGCAGTTTTTCGTCGCTGACCGCCGGGCCCGCGAATTCAAAGCCCGCGCCTTGAGGGCGCTTCAGAAAGCCCTTCGAGGCCGCTTCCGCGTCCTGGAACGCAGCGTCGAGGCGACCCGAAGCCAGGTCTTCGTAGATCTGGTCCTGCGTCTGGTACGGCACAACGTCGACACCTGCCGGCGCCCAGCGCGCCTTCGCGTACGTTTCCTGAATCGTGCCCTGCAGCACGCCAACGTGTTTTCCCTTCAGCGATGCCGGCGTCGGCAGCAGGCCACTGCCCTTCTTCGCGATCATCTGGTTCGGGATCGTGTAGATCGGATCGGTGAAATCGACCGCCTGACGGCGCTGGTCGGTGATCGTCATGTCCGAATTGATCGCGCTGAACTTGCGTGCCTGCAACGCGGGAATCAGGCCGTCGAAGGAATTTTCGACCCACACGCATTTCGCTTTCAGCTTTGCGCAAACGGCATTGCCGATATCGATGTCGAAGCCTTGCAGCGCGCCCGCGGGCGACTTCGATTCGAACGGTGCATACGACGCTTCGACGCCGAAGCGGATTTCCTTGATGTCGGTTGCGGATGCGGTGCCCGCTGCCATCGCGGCCGACGCGAAAAGCGCGAACGCGGCCATGTAACGCCAGGTTGTGTTCATCAGGGGAGTCCTTGCTGGTAACGAGGTAAAACAGAAAACCGGATCGAGGCGCGTAGGGTCGCAGCGCCCGCAGCGCGGTTCAAATCGGGGCGACTGCCGTGGTGCATCGCAACAGTCGCGAGGGCGGGATTGTACAGCGTCCGCGCCACGCGCCCGGCTGGGCGCGAACCGCACGCGACGCGATGGCCAGCCAGCATGCGTGTACCCGAAGATGCAATAACGTGTCGCGATCAGGCAAGCGCGGCGAGCGTGCTGTCCGTCGTGTCGATGACGAGCAGGCCCGCGCGCAGGCCGGGTTTGACGGTCGGGTTCGGAAACACGATGCGCTCTTCTTCGTGACGCACGGTATAGCGATAGTCGCCGTCGCGCGCGAGCAGCGTGTCCTTCACGAAGGGTGTGAAATTCGGCACGTCGGCGGCGACGAGCAGTTCGAACGCGTCGCTCTGCTTCGTGATCTGGTCGATCACCGTGAACACACGAGGAAGCGGTGCGGCAGCGTCACCGGAGTGACCGGCTACCAGCTGACGCAACGCGCGATCCGCACCCGCGAAGCGCGCAAGATCGTTCTGCCCGAACGGGCGCACCTTGCCGAGTTCGAGCGTACAGGCCAGCGCGCCGCACGCGTCGGCCGTGAAATGCGAATACGTGTTGCCCTTCGTCGTGTGCAGCAGAACGGCGGCGATGCGTGCATCGCGCAGCCACTCGAACATCACGCGCGAGAGCGGCGCACCGGTATGCGGCAGCAGCGCGAACTGCTCGAACACGGACGGGCGAATCGCGGTATGCATGTCGACGTGCCAGCGTGCTTCGGACGCATCCGGCGCGGCGGCGAAAAACCGCCGCGCGGCCTGTTCCAGGGCCAGCGCGCGCGGTGCTTCATGGCTTTGCGGCACCTGTGCGTGACGCCCGCTAAAGAGACGGTTCAGGTCGTCGTCGCGATAACGGCACCCGTCGCGCATCGCATCGACGTTGCCCAGAATCACAAGCAGACGACATTCCAGCGAGGCCTTGCCCGAAGCGATATCCCGCACGAGCGCGCAGAGCAGTTCGATCGGCGCGGTTTCGTCGCCGTGAATGCCCGCGGACGCAAGCACGCTGCGCGTGGTTTGCGTAAGCGCGGCCGGTTCGAGCAGCAGCACGCCGTCGTCGAGCCAGGTATAACGCACGCCGCTCGCCAACGTACCCTGCGCCTGCGCGGAAGAAGGACGCGTACACGCCAGCGTATACGCGAGAAAATCGTCGAGCAGCGCTTCCACGCCGGGTTTAGCGCTGGAAGTCATAAAGCGAGCCGAGGCCGAGAATCTGCGTCAGTTCGTCGAGCGCCGTGCGCGATTCGACGAGCAGCAACGGATCGGTCAGGTCGAGCGGTGCAAGGCGGTCGCGATAGTGCTTTTCGATCCATGCATCCAGGCGGCCGAACAACGTGTCGTTGATCCACACGCCCGGCGTCACCGCCGCGCGCTCGGCGTCGTTCAGAACGACCCGCAGACGCAGGCACGCCGGCCCGCCGCCGTTCTTCATGCTTTCGCGCAGATCGAACACCAGCACTTCGTCGATCGGGCCGTGCCGTTCCGTCAGGCTGTCGAGATACGCGGCAACGCGTTCGTTTTCGCGGCATTCCTGCGGCACGACCAGCACCTGACGGCCATCGGGACGCGTCAGCAACTGGCTGTTGAACAGATACGACGAAACGGCATCCGCCACGCTCACCTGCGCATCCGGCACCTCGATCACGTCAAACGTCGCGCTGAGTTTTTCGAGCTTCTTCGACAGCTCGTCATACACGGAAGACTGGTCGACAAACGCCAGTTCATGGCAGAACAGCGTGTTGCGGTTGCCGACCGCGATCACGTCGTTATGAAACACGCCCGCGTCAATCACGTCCGGATTCTGCTGCGCGTACACCGTGCCGCCTTCGACCAGCCCGTGACGATGCGCCACCGCGCGGCTCGCCTCGAACGTCTGGCGCGCCGGAAAGCGCTTCGGCTCCGGCCCGCGACGATATTCGCCGCGGCCATACACGAAGAATTCGACACCACGTGCGCCATATTCCGCGCAGAAGCGCGTGTGATTCGCCGCGCCTTCGTCGCCGAGCGCGGGCGTGCCGGGCAACGCCTCGTGTACCGCGAAGCGCGTATCGTCGGCGAAGATCGCGCGCAACGTGCGGCGGGTCGATTCGTGTTCGATCGCGCGATGCAGCTTGCTGCACAGGTTGGCCGGCGTGAAATGCACGCGGCCGTCGTGCGTGTCGGCCGAGGGGCTCACGGTGGCCGCGTTCGCCGTCCACATCGCCGACGCGGAACTGGCGGCCGCCAGCAACTCGGGCGCGTCCTTCGCGACGCGTGCGATCACGGTGGCGTCGTCGCCCGAGAAGCCGAGTTCGCGCAACAGGCGCATCGAAGGCCGCTCCTGCGGCGGCAGCACGCCCTGATTGAAACCGAGGTCGGCGAGCTGCTTCATCTTGCGCAGGCCCTGCTTCGCGGCGGCCTTCGGATTCGCAACCGACTTCTCGTTGTTCTGCGACGCGACGTTGCCGAACGACAGCCCCGCATAGTTGTGCGTCGGGCCGACGAGTCCGTCGAAATTGGCTTCAGAGGCGAACATCGTCGTTCCTTAAAATTGAAGACCCGGCGACACGCTCGCGGGCATCTGCAGTTGGGCGCTTTCGACGGAAGCCATCGGATACGCGCAGTAATCGGCCGCGTAGTACGCGCTCGGCCGGTTGTTGCCCGAGCGCCCCGTGCCGCCGAACGGCGCGCCCGACGACGCACCGTTGGTCGGCCGGTTCCAGTTCACGATGCCGGCGCGAATGCCGCGCTGGAACTGCGTCCACAGCGCCTCGTCGTCCGCGAGCAGGCCCGCGGAAAGACCGAATCCGGTGTCGTTCGCGCGCTCGATCGCTTCATCGAAATTGCCATAGCGGATGATCTGCGCAAGCGGGCCGAAATGCTCTTCGTCGGGCAGGTTCCGCACGTGGGTCACATCGAGAATCGCGGGCGTGACGAAGCCGAGCTTCGGATCGCGCTGTTCCATCTTCAGCAGCGGTTTCGCACCGTCGGCGATGAGCCGCTCCTGTGCCGCGACGAGACGCGATGCCGCGCGCGCCGAGATCACCGCGCCCATGAACGGCTGCGGATTCGCGTTGTATTCGCCCACCGCGATGCGTGAGGTCACGTCGACAAGGCGCTCGACATAGCGGTCGCCGAACGCATCGCTGGGCACGAAGATGCGGCGCGCACACGTGCAGCGCTGGCCGGCCGACAGGAACGCGGATTGAATCGTGTGATGCACGGCGGCGTCGATGTCGCTGACGGGCGCGATCACGAGCGGGTTGTTGCCGCCCATTTCGAGCGCGAGCACGATCTCCGGACGGCCGCCAAACTGTTTGTGCAGCAGCGTGCCGGTATCCGAGCTGCCGGTGAAGAAGAGACCGTCGATCTGCCGGTGATTCGCAAGCGCGATACCGGTTTCCTTCTCGCCCTGCACGAGGTTCAGCACGCCTGCCGGCAGTCCCGCATCACGCCATACCTCGACGGTCGCCTGCGCGACGCCGGGTGCGAGTTCCGACGGTTTGAACACCACCGCATTGCCCGCGATCAGCGCCGGCACGATGTGGCCGTTGGGCAGGTGGCCCGGGAAATTGTATGGCCCGAACACCGCCACGACGCCATGCGGACGATGCCGCAGCACCGCGACGCCATCGGCCATTGGCGTGCGTTTCTCGCCGGTGCGCTCGTTGTATGCCTGAATCGATATCGCGACCTTCGCCGCCATCGACGCGGCTTCCGTGCGCGCTTCCCACAGCGGCTTGCCGGTCTCGCGGCCGATCGCTTCAGCCATCGCATCCTTGCGCTCCGTCAGCAGCCCGGCGAAGCGGCGCACGATCGCGATGCGGGCGTCGAAGTCGAGCGCGGCCCACGCTTGAAACGCGTTGCGGGCGCTGCGCACGGCGCGCTCGACGTCGTCGGCGGAGGCGCTGCGGCCTTCCCACACGACCTGATCCGTGCCCGGATTGCGCGAAGCGAAAACGGGACCGGTGCCGGCGACCCATTCGCCGTCGATGAAAAGCTCGTTCATGATCGTCCTTGTTTTGATTTCAGCGGCAGCACGCGCACGGCGTCGCCGGCACGCACGCCGAGCGCGGCGGCGTCCTCGGCCGTGAGACGGAACACGCCCGCCTCCGGCACGCCAGGCGCCACGCCCACGCGAAAATCGGTCAGCGAGGTATTCGAAACCAGCGCGCGCTGCCCTTCGTGATGCACGAGCGGCGCACCGGTTTCAACCGGCACGACCACGCTCTCGCGCACCGTGCGCAGGTCGGCGATATGGCATTCGAGCACCGGACCCGCATCGAAAATATCGACGTGATTCTCGTAGCGCAGCCCCTCCGATTCGAGCATGCGGCGCGCGGGAATCGTGTCGCTGTGCGTGAGCCCGACGCAATCCTGCGCTTCCTGCGGCAGCAGATCGACATACACCGGATAACGCGGCATCAGTTCGGCGAGGAACGCCTTGCGCCCGTGCGAGCTGAGGTAATCGGCCGCGTTGAAATCGATCTGGTAGAAATGCGAGCCGACCGCGCGCCAGAACGGCGACGATCCGTTCGCATCGAAATGCCCGCGCAGCTCGGCGCAGATACGTTGCGGAAAGCGCTCGGGAAACTGCGCGATAAACATGAAGCGCGAGCGCGACAGCAAACCGCCGACACCGCTCGTGCGATAGCGCGGGCTGAGAAAGAGCGAACACACTTCCGCGTAGCCCGTCAGATCGTGCGAGATGTTGAGCGCGCGCATCTTCGTCCAGATGCCGAGATCCTGGCTCGCATGCACCACCGTGCTCACGCGATAGTTGTAGAACGGCTGCTCGAGCCCGACCGCGGTTTCGATGCCGCAGACGCCCGCCACGTCACCCGTCGCCGTATCTTCCATCACGAAGAAGTAGCCTTCCTCGTGCGGCGCGGCCTGGCCTTCCATCGTGCGGCGCGCGCGTTCGACGCGCGCGGCCAGTGCGTCACGGTCCGGCTTGAACGTGGTGAGACCTGGGCCTGTCTCGTGAGCGAGCGCGACGAGCGCGTCCACATCGCCCGTCTGCACGACGCGAACGACGATCATTGTGCTTCTCCCGAGAATGCATTCTGTGCGGTCTGCGCGGTCTGATGAAGCGGCACGCAGCGTACCGTGTCGCCGTCCCGCACGCCGAGTGCGTCACGTACCGCGGCGGGCAACGCGGCGCCCGTTGCCCTGTCGACGGACAGATCCGCCAGCACGCAGCGGAAATCGCCTTCGCGGTTGCTCGCCACCAGATACGTCGGGCCCGCTGCGCTCGAAGCCGCTTCGCGCACCACGCGGTTTTCGTTGCGCGCCACGCACGCCGCGCGATCGACCTGCGCGGTGAGCACCGGGCCCGCGTCGAAAATATCGATGAAGCGATCGGTTTCGAAGCCTTCTTCCTGATGGATGTCGTAGGCGAGCAATGCCTTTTCGTCGGGCTCGCCCAGCACGCGCTGGGCGGCTTCCGGCAGCAACGGCACGTACACCGGATAGCTCGGCATGACTTCGGCGATGAACGTGCGGCTTCTGCCGCCCGATTCGATTTCGATGTCGGCGAAATCGCGGCCGAAGAACTTGCGACCCACCGCTTCCCAGAACGGCGACACGCCCGCATCGTCGGTTACGCCGAGCAGCAGCGAAAACACTTCTGGCGTGAAGCGCCTGCGGTTCGCGGCGATATACATCATGCGGGCGCGCGACATCAGATGCGCCGCCGCGTCGCCACGCAGCGACGGATCGATATAGAAACCCGCGAGACGGCTCTTGCCCGTCAGTTCGTGCGACATCGTGAGCGCGTGAATCTTGCGGCTGACGTGCAGCTCGCGCGACGCGTGGATCAGCGCGTCGTTACGGAACACGTAGAACGGTTCCGAATAACCCGCTGCCGCGACGATGCTCGCCGTGCCGAGCAGCTTGCCGGTGGCGGCATCCTCGAGCACGAACAGATAGAACTCCTCGCTCGGAAAATCGATTTCCGCGCGAAACGAATCCTCGGACAACGCGATGCGCGCTTCCAGCAGCCGCCGGTCGTGCGGCAGCGAATGCAGCACCGGTTGGGCCGTGCGCGCCATGTGTTCGAGCGCATCGAGATCGGCAAGACGGCTGGGGCGTACGAAGAGCATCATCGTTCCAGTGGTTGAATGCGATGCAGTGGATCAGCGTGCCGTTTCAGCAGTCGCCGCGGTCGTGGCGCTCGCGGTAATAACCGCCTCGATCGCCTTTTCGACGCGCGCGAGGCCTTCGTTCAGGTCGTCGAGCGGCATCACGAGCGACGGCGCGAAACGCAGCACGTCCGGGCCGGCCATCAGCATCATCGCGCCATGATTCGCGGCGGCGGTGACGAAGTCTTTCGCGCGGCCCCTGAACGGGTCGTTGAGTTCGGCGCCGATCAGGAGGCCCTTGCCGCGCACGTCCCTGAAGATGCCAAAACGTTCGTTGATCTTCGCGAGCTTCGCCTTCAGCAGTTCGCTGCGGGTGCGCACGCCTTCGAGCACGGCAGGCGCGCTGATCAGCTCGACCACCTTGTCGGCGACCGCGGCGGCGAGCGGATTGCCGCCGTACGTCGTGCCATGCACGCCCACCTTGAAATGCGCGGCGATCGCGGTCGTCGTCAGCATCGCGCCGATCGGGAAGCCGTTGCCGAGCGCCTTCGCGGTGGTCAGGATGTCCGGCGTCACGCCCGTGTCCTGATACGCGTAAAAATAGCCGCTGCGGCCCACACCCGTTTGTACCTCGTCAAAAATCAGCAGTGCGCCGTGCTTGTCGCAGGCTTCGCGCAGCGCCTTCAGGAACGCCGGATCGGCCGGGATCACGCCGCCCTCGCCCTG
Source organism: Paraburkholderia sartisoli (assembly GCF_900107685.1). Lineage (GTDB taxonomy): Bacteria > Pseudomonadota > Gammaproteobacteria > Burkholderiales > Burkholderiaceae > Paraburkholderia > Paraburkholderia sartisoli. Next base: position 467,778 of record NZ_FNRQ01000003.1, read on the forward strand.
GATCGGCTCGACGATCACCGCGCACGTCTTCGCACCGATGGCCTTCAGCGCGGCCTCGGTGTCGTTGTACGGCAGGTGGATGATGCCTTCGGGAACCGGGCCGAAGCCTTCCGAATACTTCGCCTGGCCGCCGACGCTCACCGTGAAGAACGTGCGGCCATGAAACGACTGCGCGAACGACACGATTTCGTATTTGTCCGCGCCGAAACGGTCGAACGCGACGCGGCGCGCGAGCTTCAGCGCCGCTTCGTTTGCTTCGGCGCCCGAGTTCGCGAAGAACGCGCGGTCGGCGAACGTCAGCGCTTCGAGGCGTTTCGCGAGGCGCAGCACCGGCTCGTTCGTGTAACCGTTACCGACGTGCCACAACTGGCTGCCCTGCTCCTCCAGAACCTTCAGCAGCGCCGGATGCGAATGGCCGAGCGCCGTGACGGCGATGCCGCCCGCGAAGTCGACATAGTCGCGGCCCTGCGTGTCCCAGACGCGCGAACCCTCGCCGCGCACCGGCACGAACGCGGCGGGCGAGAACAGCGGCACCATCACTTCGTCGAAGGTCTGGCGCGTCACAGTCAGGTCGTTCATGGCAATTCCTCGTTCAGTAATGTCACTAGTGTAGGAAAACGCTCGCGAGCCGTCTTGCTCATACGCGACGCGTTTCTATTGAAACCCGTGTCCGGCGCATCGCCGGCACGTCGTCCGGACATCGTCAATCCGTATCGGGCGGCTCGATCAGCGCGGCCGGGCGCGGCTCACCAGGGGGTGCCGCGCCGCCGTGCTGCTTCTCGATGTAATTGCGACGATCCTCGCGCGGTGTGACGCCGAAATGTTCGCGATACGCGTTGGAGAAATGCGCCGCCGACGAAAACCCGCACGCGAGGCTGATCTGCACCACCGATTTGCTGGTGCGCTGAAGCTGCGTGCGCGCCTTCGAAAGCCGCAGCCCGTGGTAATAGCGCGACGGCATCGCCGCCAGGTACTGGCGAAACAGACGTTCGAGCTGGCGCCGCGACACGCCGACGAGAGTCGCGATTTCGTCGGTGGTGAGCGGGTCTTCGATGTTCGCTTCCATCAGCAGGAGCGCGTCGTTCAGGCGCGGATGACGCTCGCCGGGCGCGGTCACGAACGGAATGCGCTGACGCTCCTCGCCCGCGCGCAGCACGCCGACGCCGAGCGTATCGGCGATGCGGTCGGCCAGTTCCGGGCCGTGTTCGCGGCCGATCATCGCGAGCATGAAGTCGACCGTCGCCTGGCCGCCCGCGCAGGTGGCGCGGTCGCGGTCGATTGCGAAAATCTGCTGGGTGACGATCGAGCGTTCGAACTGTTCGGTGAACTGCTGGTAGGTTTCCCAGTTCACGCTCACGCGATAGCCGGAGAGCTGGCCCGCCATCGCGAGCCACCACACGCCGTGATGAATGCCGGTGACGAGCGGCGTGCGCTGTCCGACGCGTGAAAGGCTCGCGAGAAAGAGCCGGTAATCGGCGAACTGCTGAAAGCGCTCGCTGACGACGATCAGCCAGTCGCACGAAACCGCGTCGCCGAAGGCGGCATCGGCGGGCCACTGCGCGCCGCCCGACAGCGGCACGGGCCGGCCGTCCCACGAGCACACCTGCCAGCGATACAGCGCGCGTCCGTCGATTTCGTTGGCGAGCGTGAGCGCGTCGACAATCGGTCCGACGCCCGACATCGACACGGGCGGCAACGCAACAATCGCGACCTGGGTCGTACGTGCCGGACTGGACGGGCGAGGCATCTGGGTTTAAACCGCGTGAGCGGCAGGCATTATTTGAGGCTGCCGGACAGGAACTGCTTCAGGCGTTCGCTGCGCGGCGTGGTCAGCACTTCGGCGGGCAGGCCCTCTTCTTCCGTGCGCCCCTGATGCAGGAACATCACATGGTTCGACACGTTGCGCGCGAAACCCATTTCGTGCGTGACGACGATCATCGTGCGGCCTTCGTCGGCGAGCTTCTGCATCACCTTCAGCACTTCGCCGACGAGCTCGGGATCGAGCGCGGAAGTCGGCTCGTCGAACAGCATCACGTCCGGGTCCATCGCGAGCGCGCGCGCGATCGCGACGCGCTGCTGCTGGCCGCCGGAAAGATGCGACGGATACTGTTTTTCGAGGCGCGGCGCGAGACCGACCTTCTCCAGATACACGCGTGCGCGTTCTTCCGCTTCGCGCCGCGACAGGCCGAGCACGTGAATCGGCGCTTCGACGACGTTCTCCAGCACGTTCATGTGCGCCCACAAATTGAAGTGCTGGAACACCATCGCGAGTTTCGTGCGGATGCGTTGCAGCTGCTTGTGGTCGGCGACTTCGAGATTGCCGTGGCTGTCGGCTTTCGTGCGCACCGCTTCGCCATCGACGACGATCTGCCCGGCGTTCGGCCGCTCCAGAAAATTGATGCAACGCAGAAACGTGCTCTTGCCCGAACCGCTCGCGCCGATGATGCTGATCACGTCGCCCTTGTTCGCGTTCAGCGACACGCCTTTGAGCACTTCGTTGTCGCCGTAGCGCTTGTGGATGTCCTGCACGGCAAGCTTGCAGGCTTCGGTTTGAGTCGTATGGAGCAAGATGCTCTCCCGGTAAATACGCAGGCTGTTCTGCGAAAGGTGCAACACAGTGATCAGCGGCGTCACGCGCGCCGCCGGACCGGATCCGGCAATGGGCGCCTAGTGCGTGCGCACGGCCAGATACGCAAGCCAGCGGCGCTCGGCCCGCCGGAACCCGGCGACCAGCGCGAACGACACCGCGCAGTAGATCAGCGCCGCGATGCCGAACGCCTCGAATGAGCGGTAGGTGGCCGAATTCACGTCCCGCGCGACCTTGAGGATATCCGGCACCGTCGCGGTGAAGGCGACGGTCGTGGCGTGCAGCATCAGGATCACTTCGTTACTGTACAACGGCAGCGCGCGGCGCAGCGCGGACGGTATCACAATGCGGCGATACATCGTGAAGCCGCTCATGCCATACGCGCGGGCCGCTTCCACCTCGCCGTGCGGGGTCGAGCGGATCGCGCCCGCGAAAATCTCGGTCGTATAGGCGCAGGTGTTCAGCGCGAACGCGAGGATCGCGCAGTAAAAGCCGCTGCGAAAGAACGCGTCGAGCAACGAGTGCGCGCGCACGAATTCGAGGCTGTAGACACCGGTGTAGATCAGCAGCAACTGCACGTAAAGCGGCGTGCCGCGAAAGAGGTACGTATAGAAGCGCACCGGCATCGACAGCCAGCGCTTTTTCGACACGCGTGCGACAGCAAGCGGAATCGCCATCACGAAGCCGAAGCCAATCGAGACGACCAGCAGCCACAGCGTGACGGCGAGCCCCGACATGCGGTGGCCGTCCCAGAACAAAAACGCGCGCCAGTATTCGGTGAGAATTTCGGTCATGATGGCCTCAAAGGTCCGCGTGGCGTACGCCGATCGAGTAGCGTCGTGTGAGCCACACGAGCGCGAAGTTCGACACCGTCGTGATCGCGAGATAGATCAGCGCCGCGACGGCGATGAAGAAGAACATGTTGAACGTGCTTTTGCCCGCATCCTGGGCGGCCTTCACGACATCGGCCAGGCCGATGATCGAGACCAGCGCGGTCGCCTTCACGAGCACCTGCCAGTTGTTGCCGATGCCCGGCAGCGCGAAGCGCATCATCTGCGGAAACAGGATGCGGGTGAACACGCGCACGCCGCTCATGCCGTACGCGCTACCCGCTTCGAGCTGGCCGCGTGGCACCGCGAGAAACGCGCCGCGAAACGTCTCGGTGAAATACGCGCCGTAGATGAAGCCAAGCGTGAGCACGCCCGCGACGAACGGATCGATGTCGAACTGCGGCAGGTTGAGCGCGTCGGTGAAATTGTTGACCGCGATCTGGATGCTGTAGAAGAGCAGCAGCATCAGCACGAGGTCCGGCACCGAACGGATCAGCGTTGTGTAGCCGGTCGCGGCCATGCGCAGCGGCCGGTTGAACGAGAGTTTCGCCGCCGCGCCCGCGAGGCCGAGCAGCACGGATGCCGCGAGCGACAGCACCGAAAGCTCGATCGTCTGCATGGTGCCGGCAAGAAGCAGCGGACCAAAGCCGTATAGGACCACGGGTGTCTCCATCGAAATATTATCTTGAGGCCGCGGCCCGAACGCGTGCGGCGTCGGGGCGGTCTTCGTGCATGGCGCGGATACTCGCAGGCAAAAAAAATTTGCTCAAAGGCCCGCGCAGTTATTGCTGCGTCGCAGCAAACACCAATCGCATGCGGCTAAAGCGTTCGAGGCCCGTTCTGACGGGCCGGATCGTGCTGTAAGGGGATTGCATGCAGGGCTTGCCGGACGTGTTTTTGGCAAGTTTCGAGTCGCTTTTTCGATAGACGGAATGTGTGTGCGACAGGCCTTTTCGCTAGACTTGATGGTTCGTGGCCACGCCATCCAGCCAGTCGGTACGGCGGCCCTTGCCCTCACGTCACGCGAGTCCACCCATGACAGACCGGTTCGATCCCGCGACACTCGACGCCTATTCGCAAGGCGCCGCCCGCTACAGCCAGGACTGGCTCGACCAGCCGTCGCCCGCGGACATGTATGCGCTGCTTGCCACGCATCTGCTGCCAGGCGGGCTCACCGCCGATATCGGTTGCGGCAACGGGCGCGACGTCGCGTGGATGGCGGCGAACGGTTACCAGGTCACCGGCTTCGATGCGTCGCCGGGTTTGCTTGCCGAAGCGCGCCGGCTCAACCCGGATCTGACGTTTCGCGCGGCCTCGTTGCCTTCGCTCCCGGAGATAGACGAAACGTTCGATAGCGTCGTGTGCGAAACGGTGATCATGCATTTGCCGGCCACCTCGGTCACGCTCGCCATCGATAACCTGCTGCGTATCCTGAAGCCGAACGGCGTGCTGTATCTCTCGTGGCGCGTGACCGAAGGCGAAGACCAGCGGCACCAGGACGGCAGGCTCTATAGCGCGTTCGAACCCGCACTGGTGACAGACGCACTGAACGACTGCGCGATCCTGCTGTTCGAGGACGTGACGAGCGAAAGCTCGGGCAAGCGGATCTGCCGGGTGATCGCATCGAAGCGCGAAGGCGAAATCTGACACGCGCGTAGCGGGCGCGCTGCGCCCGCTCAGTTCATGCCGAGCCGCGCCCTGATTGCCGGCATCATGGTTTCGACGGCCGCGCGGCCCTCTTCGATCGCGGGTGCCGCGCGATGAAAATCGAAAATGCCCATGCCGCCAAGACGCGGCTGGATCAGGATATCCGCGGGTTCCCCGGCAAGCCGGCTGCGCGTGATGCGCACCTGCATGATGTCGATGCTCTGTGCGATCGAATTCAACATCGAAGGCACCTTTGCACTGGGCGGCGGCGGCACGCGCACGTCGCCCGTACCGCCCCGGTCGTTTTCGGGCGCGAGCCAGCGCGGCCACGGCTTGCCGTTCTTGCGCAACGCGACGGGCGGCGGCGCATCCGCTTCGGTGTCGCCAGACGCAGGCAGCGACAGGGGCATCGGTGTATCGGCCGCCATGCCGCCCAGATCGCGTCCGTTGAGGATGTCGCTATTCAGATCGATCGCGATCACACAATCGGCCCGCATCCCGCGCGCGGCTGAAACGGGTACCGGATTCGTCAGGCCACCGTCGACAAGCCACGCGCCGTCGTGCAGCACCGGCGTGAAGATGCCCGGAATCGCGATCGACGCGCGCACGGCGTCCACCACGCTGCCCTCCTGCATCCAGATCTCGCGGCCCGAATCGAGTTCGGTCGCGACAGCGGCGAACGGCATCTGGAGGTCGCGGATTTCGCAGCCGTTGAACCGTTCCGCGAAGAGCTGGATCACCTTGCGTCCGCCCAGCAATCCGCCGGAAAAACGCAGGTCGAGCAGCCGCACCACGGTTTGCCACGTCAGCCGCGAGACCCACTCCTCGAGCCAGTCGAGATCGCCGTTCGCGTAGACCGCCCCGATGAGCGCGCCGATCGACGTGCCGCACACGACGTCCGGCCGGATACCCGCGTCCTGTAGCGCGCGAATTGCGCCGATGTGGGCCCAGCCGCGGGCAGCGCCGCCGCCGAGGACGAGGCCGATGCGATGAGGCGGGCGTCGACGGATCATTTTTTGCTTTTGGGTCCCATGCGAGATATGGCTGTCAGCGTCCGCGGATGATGTCCGAACGCGACGTCGTATAAACCTTGCCCTGCGCGTCGAAATGCACGTTGAAGAACGCTTCGGGGGTCACGCCGCCTTCGAGCCACTTCCAGCTCCATACCGTTTCGGGTTTGAGCGGATAGCGCGCGACTTCACCGGGCTTGCCGAGCAGGCGCCGCACTTCGTCTTCGGTCATGCCGGCGTGGATCTTCGCGAAGTTCGCGGCGTTCAGCACCTGGGTGATGGCGGCCAGACGTCCGTCGCGGTCGATGTCGACCATGTACGTGTTGAGCCCTTGCGGGCCGCGCGGATACTCGAGACGTTTCGAGCCGTCGGTGAAGGTGCGCTCCGTTTCCGGTTTGCCCATCTGGCTTCGAATCTGGTCTTCGGTCGTGATGCCGGGTGTGAGGCCCTTGAGCAGCAGCGCATCCGGTTTGATGGCGTTAAAGAAATCCTTGAGTTTTTGCACGGCCTGGTCGGTCTGTTGGTCGTTGCACGCGGCAAGCGAAAGCGCCGCGGCAATCGCGAGCATGGCAACGAGGGGCAATCTGGAATGAAGCATCATCCTGATAGCGGCGCTCATGATGTATGAATGATGCGCTACAGGATAACCGCCCGCCATCAAAAGGGCGAGTTTTCGGCGGCGGGAGCGTGCATGCGCGCGAATCGAAAGCCTCACGACATGGTCGTGCAGGCAATCCGCAACATGGCATGACGTAACGCCCTGCCCTTCGCGCGGACATAAAAAAAGACGCCTGGCAGCGGCGCGGCATGCGGTGCCACAGGTCAGGCGAGCGCCTGCGTGTGTCCGCGATGCCGACCGCTGCTCGCGGTCGTCTGGTCCCTCGACTTGAATCGATTCGGGTGACGACAATCTAGACGCAATCCGGCGCTTAGGCGAGAGCGCGTTTACACCGACTAGACCGGTTCGAAATGAATCCGGTCATCACGCGAACGCGCTACAGGATGCGTGACGTGAAAAAATCGCGCACCGCTCGACGCTTTATCCAGCGATTCAAATTCGTGTGAATGAACGTGGCGTCATGTGGAAGCGCATCCACAAGAACGACAGCACGCGGATCGTGGCGTCGACGGTTGCGTCAATTGACCTGACCGGTCCGGATCGCCCGGGTTTGTTCTGCGTAGCCGACCTACGCGTGACAATGCCGGGCCGGTCAGCGTCAAATGCCCAGCACGGTTGTCGCTTCCTGCGAGACCGTCTGCGTGTCCACGCAGGAAGCGGCATCTTCACGCTATCGCGTACCGGATACGCTTTCTGTGCGACGTCACACGCATGCGCCTTTTTCGTGCAGCGCATGCATCGGCATGAACGTGGGCATTAACGTGGACACAAGCGCGGTGCGCTGCAACACCCTTTCGCAGACAGGGGCATGTTTCGGTCGCCAGCGAGAATACGGGCGCTTTGGCACAATCGCGCTTTGCCTGTCCCGCGGGCGGCCCGACGCGCATCCGGATACTTCGTCCGGCGCGGTCCGCCATGCGTGAGGCGTCGGACACCGTTGCCATGATTCCTTTTTCCGTTCTCGATCTTTCTCCCATCAACGTCGGCGCGAGCGCGTCGCAGGCGTTCAAAAACACGCTGGATCTCGCGCAGCACGTCGAAACGTGGGGCTATCACCGTTACTGGCTCGCCGAGCATCACAACATGACCGGCATCGCGAGCGCCGCCACCTCGGTGGTGATCGGTCACGTGGCGGGCGGCACGCGGCGCATCCGTGTCGGCTCTGGAGGCGTGATGCTGCCGAACCACGCGCCGCTCGTGATCGCCGAACAGTTCGGCACGCTCGAATCGCTGTACCCTGGGCGGATCGATCTCGGCCTCGGGCGCGCGCCGGGCACCGACCAGACGACCGCCCGTGCGTTGCGGCGCGACCTGCAGGGCAGCGCCGATACGTTCCCGGACGACGTCGTCGAACTGCAGCGCTATTTCGCCGAACCCGTATCCGGCCAGCGCGTGCGCGCCGTGCCCGGCGCCGGCCTGCAGGTGCCGATCTGGCTGCTCGGGTCGAGCCTCTTCAGCGCGCAGCTGGCCGCCGCGCTCGGCCTGCCCTTCGCGTTCGCGTCGCACTTCGCGCCGGACCACATGCTGACGGCGTTACGCCTGTACCGCTCGCAGTTCCGCCCTTCCGCCGCGCTCGAGCGGCCCTATGCGATGGTCGGCGTCAACCTGTTCGCCGCGGATACAAACGACGAAGCGCAGCTTCTGATGACGTCGCTGCAACAGCAGTTCGTCAACCTGCGACGCGGCACGCCCGGCCAGCTGCAACCGCCCGTCGCGCGCATTCAGGCGACGGAGCAGGAATTGAGCGGCGTCGCGCATTCGCTCGCGTATTCGGTGGTGGGCGATCGCGACACCGTGCGCGCGGGCCTGCTTTCGGTGATCGAGGAGACCGGCGCCGACGAGTTGATGCTGACCGCGCAGATCTTCGATCACGCGGCGCGCCTGCGGTCGTTTGAAATCGCGGCTCAGGTGCGCGATGAACTCATCGCGGGCTAGCGGTAAGTCGCGGGGTCGCGCGGCTGACGGCGCCAGACCGTCGATACCCCGACAGACCTGCATGCTCCTTTTCAGATATTTCACAGCCGTCATCTAATGGCGGCTTCTCGCGTCGCCCTGTGCTTCGCGCTCGAGCGCGACCGTCGCGAGGTCTTCCAGAAGCTTCTCATGGGTGCGCCAGAAGATATCGGGCGCTTCCTTCGCCATGCCGATCCAGAGCGGCCCTTGCATTGTCTCTTCAGTCCAGAGGTGGCAACCGCGGGATGTCGGCGTGATGATCCAGGCGTGATAGGCCCTGGATTCTCTCGAAGCCTTCGGCCCGCCACCCCAGGCGATGCGGGCGATGGGATCGAACTCCTGTACCGACGCGAAGACGTCCTGGCCAGCCAGATTCGTTTCAAAGCGCGTGCCGGCTTGCAACAGCTCATGTCCGTCCAGCAGTTCGACGTGCTTGACGCCAGGATAGAAACGGGGCCACGCCTTGGGATCAATGAGAAGAGACCAGATCGTTGCGGGCGAAACGGCAACCTCGAGCTCATTCGTGAAATGGATGGGCGAGCGGCTGGGTGCCATGTCTGAAGGCCAATGGATCGCTTCGAACATATCGTGATTCATGGTTGGGATTTGGGTTTGATTTGAAGCTTGCCGGGACGGCAGAATCCCGCTTGCCCTCAGGGCGCCCGTCGCGGCGCAACCCTGTCAGGCATCGGCTCAGGGGATCGAGCGAATGACACCGCCATCGACGCGCAATGCCGCGCCGCTCGTACCGGAGGCCTGCGCGGAGCAGACATACACCACCATGCTGGCAACTTCTTCGGTCGACGTGAACCGGTTGAGCAGCGTGGTCGGGCGCATCGTTTTCAGGAAGTTCTGCTCCGCTTCCTCCTGCGTGATGCCCTGCTCCCCGGCGGTCGCTTTCATCCAGTTGCCCAGAATTTCGGAGCGGGTCGGCCCCGGCAGCACCGCGTTGACGGTCACCCCGGTGCCGCCCACCAACTCTGCGAGTCCTCTCGATACGGCGAGTTGCGCCGTCTTGGTCATGCCGTAGTCGATCATCTCCCTGGGGATCATGACCGCGGACTCGCTGCTGATGAACACGACCCGTCCCCAGCCGCGCTTGACCATGGCCGGCAGATAGTGCCGTGCGGCGCGCACGCCGCTCATCACGTTGAGCTGGAAGAGGTCGAGCCATTCGCTGTCGCTCTGCTCGAAGAAACCATTCAGATGGGCGGTACCGAGGTTATTGACGAGGATGTCGGCATCCGCCACCTGCGCCACGAGGGCGGCCGATCCCTCCGCGGTGGAAAGGTCGGCGGCAACGCCGGTCAATTCCGCGTCGGGCACGAGAGCCCGGATCTCCTCCAGCGCGGCGGCTACGCGCTGCTCTGTGCGCCCGTTGACCACGACCGATGCGCCTGCGCGGGCGAGGCCCTCGGCGATCGCGCGGCCGATGCCCGCCGTCGAGCCGGTAACGATGGCCTTGCGGCCTTTGAGTTCGATCTTCATGGATTTTTCCTCTGGGTAGGGATGGCGGAGCGATTGGAGCGATTGATCCGCCGATCCGGTTCATCGACACGGGCACACGCAAAGCCAGACTTCGTTCAAGTGCAAGCCGGTTCGCTGGTCCGCGCGCAAACAGTCAAACGCGCGCCTTGAAACTGACGCATCACCTGGCGTGATTCGCGACTTCCGCCTCCGCCGCACGCGCGAGGCGCTCGACCCAATCCTGGTGATAGCGATAAAGCCCACCAGGATGCTGGCGTCCGAGCACGTCGAGGAACCAGGGACCTTGTTGCGTCTCTTCCGTCAGCACGTGGCAACCTTCGTCGGTCGGCGTGATCACCCAACCGTGGTAAGCGCTGGAACCGGTCTCGTCGCCGTCGACGGTGGTCGCCCACGCGAGCCTTCGGTTCGGCACGTATTCGGTCACCACCAGGCTCATCGGGAAGCCGACCGTCACGCGGCTGTAGCGGGTTCCCAAGGCCAGTTCCGACTCGCCGGACAGGATCTCGACCTTATCCTCGGGCGGGAAATAGCTCGACCAGTTCGTCGCGTCGACGAGCAGCTTCCACACCACTTCGGGCGGTGCTTTCACGTCGATGTCGTTGAGCGCGTAGATGGCCGACGTTTTCGGGTCGTAGCGCTCTGGCCAGATGACATGGTCGTACACGGCTTATTGCTCCTTCTTGAACAGGTCCTGGAAAATCAGCGGCGCCCAGCTCCTGTCGCGGGCCTGCACGAGTTGACCGCCCCCGGCGATCTTGCCGAGACTGACGGGCGCATAGCCGAGCCGTTCGACAAGAGCGGCGACTGTCGCGCTTGCAGCCTCGTCGTCGCTGGACAGAAAGATCACGCGACGGCCACCGGCACCGAGGGGATTCTCGGCAAGCACATTGGCGGGCAAATGATTGAACGCCTTGACAAGGGATGCGCCCGGAAACGCTTTCGCCACGATCGCTGAGGAAGGCAGGTTGTCCAGCTCGGACAGCGGCACGCCATAGGCGTTGGTGGCGTCGATGACGACTTTGCCTTTCCAGCTCGCCGCAGCCTGGGCGACGTCACGGTGCGCCCGGAACGGGACCGCCAGGATGATCACGTCGGCGTCGAGCGCCGCCTGTAGCGTGAGCGGAACCACCTTGTCACCCAGTTCGCTGGCCATGGGCGCGATGGACTGCGGCCCGCGCGTGTTCGCGATGCCGACCGTGATGCCGCTCCGGGCGAATTGACGGGCGATGGCGGCACCGACGCTGCCGCTGCCGATGATGGAATAGGTCATGAAAACTCCTGGACTGGATGGACTTCAATCTGCGTGACGTGAAGCCCCGCAGATGGGTTTCACGAGAACGTCGCTGCGTTGCGAGAATCATGGCAGTGCGCCACACATCTGGGAAGACGGTATATCGAGATACAATCCATCTCTCTCAGAGATGGATGACGCATCAATGCTGGATGGGATCTCGCTGGATCAACTCAGAACCTTCATCGCCGCCGTGGACGAGGGCAGCTTCTCGGCCGCGGCCAGAAAGCTCAACCGGGTTCAGTCCGCGGTGAGCGGCTGGGTCGGCGGACTGGAAGATCAATTAGGCGTCGCGCTGTTTGACCGCTCGGGCCGGTTCCCGAAGCTCACTGCGCAGGGCGTGCTGCTGCTCGCTGACGCCCGCAACATCGTCTCCGGCGTGGATACGCTGAAGGCACGAGCCAGACTCATGACTTCGGGCGTGGAGGCGGAACTCTCGGTGGTGGTCGATGTTTTCTTCCCGACGGCAATGATCAGTGCCGTCGGGAAGGCATTCGCAGAGCGGTTTCCGTTGACTCCGCTGCGGCTTTTCGTCGAGGGCCTGGGAGCGGCTTATCAACCCGTTCTGGATGGGCGATGCAGTCTGGGCATACTGCCGCCGCTGCCGCAGGCGTTTCCGTCACTGGTTAGCGAGCGACTTGGCGAACTGCCGGTGGTCGCAGTCGCTTCGGCATGCCACCCCCTCGCAAGCGTGGGTCATCGGATACCGCGGCATGAACTGGCCAGACATGTCCAACTGGTGCTGACAGACAGGTCCGATCTCACCGCGGGTCGTGACTTTGGCGTTGCGTCGGCCTCGACCTGGCGCCTCGCCGACCTGTCGACGAAATATGCGTTTCTCAAAGACTGCGTGGGATGGGGGGGAATGCCCTTGCACATGGTCGAGAAGGACATTGCGGCAGGTACATTGGTCGTTCTGGACGTGGACGACATGCCGCCCAGCGGCTGGATGCTGACAATGTCGGTCTATCACCAGCCTTCGCAGCCGCCAGGACCCGCAGGCAAATGGTTCGTCGACCACTTGAAGACCCTATGGGAGCAATCTGACGCCGTCCACGCGCCCTAGCAGGTTCCGGCTCTCTTCCTGGAATGCTCGCCTTGTGGACATCCCGGCCGTTATTCGATCACGCTTCCGCTGCCTCGCGACGACCAGACGCCCGACTCATCGGTCGAGCCGGTGCAGAACGCATGCAGTTGGCGGCGTCTACCCCAGTCGCGCTTTACCGGCCGACCAGAGCCTGTCCGCAAGCGGTCTCACCGGAAATCCGTCGAGAACAGTAAAAATAGCTCGAGGCAATTTCGCCTGGCGGTGAACAACGCAGGAGTACGGTGGCACGACAGAAAGCCGTTTGAACCCTCACCGATTCGTCGGCACCGCCGCCAGCCCATCGAGCAGCGCCTTATGAAACGCCTGCGGATCCTGCATCTGCGGCGCGTGACCAAGGTCCGCGAATTCCACCAGCGTCGCGTGCGGGATCGCCTTCGCAGCAGCCCTGCCCAGTTCGGGGTAGTGACCTAGCTTCGCGCGCACCGCGGGAGGCGCAGCATCCTTGCCGATCGCGGTGGTGTCCTTCTGCCCGATCAGCAGCAGTGTCGGCATGCTCAACTGCCCGAGTTCATACACAACAGGCTGCGTATAGATCATGTCGTAAAGCAGCGCCGAATCCCACGCCACTTCCTTCCTGCCCGGCCCTCGATACATGCCGGCCAGCATCTGCACCCACGGCTCGTATTCCGGGCGCCACGTCCCCGAGTAATACGTCGCCTGCTCGTAACGGCGGATACCGTCCGCGCTCGTCTTCAGTTCCCGTTCGTACCACTGGTCGACCGATAACGAAGGGACGCCCTTCGCTTTCCAGTCCTCGAGACCGATCGGGTTCACGAGCACCAGTTGCCGCGTCTCTTCCGGATACATCAGCGCATAGCGGATCGCGAGCATGCCGCCCGTCGAATGCCCGATCACGGTGACGTTGTCCGCGCCAATCGACGCGAGCAGCGCATGCGTGTTGCGCGCGAGCTGCTGGAAGCTGAACTGGTAGTGAGCCGGCTTGCTCGACTTGCAGAACCCGATCTGGTCGGGCGCGACGACGCGATAGCCGGCGTCGCTCAACCGCTGGATCGTGGTTTCCCACGTCGCGGAGCAGAAGTTCTTGCCGTGCAGCAGGACCACTGTGCGACCGTTCGGATGAGCGGGCCGGATGTCCATGTACGCCATGTGCAGCGTTTCGCCCTGCGACGTGAACTCGAACTGCTGGACCGGCGCCGGATAGTTGAAACCCTGCAGTTCGGGACCGTAAGCGGGGCCGTCGGCGCTGTCGCCGGCCGCGAGCGCGGTAATCGAGCCAGACGATACGGAAAACGCGACCGCAAGCACAACGGCAATCGCAATGGCCGCAACAGGCAGGAATCGGCGACGAAATTTCATGGGCATGAAAGAGAGGCGAACGCAGATGAACGGAACCGGCAGTCCCAACAAAACGCAGCAGAACCGGGCATGAACCAGTAAGCCACCCGCAAGCTGCCCCCCGCGAAACCTTGCGCAAAACCCGCACGGCCGGCAAGCCGCTGATTCTACGTCGTGCGTGCCCGACGCGCTGGCCACGCCGTTGCCGGCGTGACCAGCGCCCCGCTCCGTGGCACGCCCATTGCGCCCTTAAAAAACACGCTTTGCGGTACACCGCACGCCCAGGCAGGACGAATCGGGGCGATACTGGCAGCGCCGGCGGCATCCAGACATGGCGCGCCCCCACATAATCCAGACTATGCGTGGGCGACGATTCAATGCTAAAACTGTCAGGCGAAGTGACGAATAAAACAATGGCGTTGCGACCGGGGGAAACCATCATGGAGACGAAAACATGGAAACTCCGGCAAGCCTCAACGATCTGCAACGCTCCACGCTCGCCATTGTGCTGGCCGGCGGCCGCGGCACCCGTCTCGGGCCGCTCACGAACAAGCGCGTCAAACCGGCCGTTCATTTCGGCGGCAAATACCGGATCATCGACTTCGCCCTGTCGAACTGCCTGAATTCGGGCATTCGCCGCATCGCGGTCGTCACGCAGTACAAGGCGCATTCGCTGATACGCCACGTGCAGCGCGGCTGGGGTTTCCTGCGCGGCGAATTCAACGAGTTCATCGACCTGTGGCCCGCGCAGCAACGCGTCGAAGGCGCGCACTGGTATCGCGGCACGGCCGACGCCGTGTTCCAGAATCTCGACATCATCCGCTCGATCAAGCCGAAGTACGTCGTCGTACTGGCGGGCGATCACATCTACAAGATGGATTACACGCGCATGATCATGGACCACGCGGAAAGCGGCGCGGACTGCACGGTCGGCTGTATCGAGGTGCCGCGCATGGAAGCGGTGGCGTTCGGCGTGATGCACGTGGATGAGAACCGGCGCGTCACGGGCTTTGTCGAAAAACCCGCCGATCCGCCGGCGATGCCGGGCCGCCCCGACGTCGCGCTCGCCAGCATGGGCATTTACGTGTTCGACGCACAGTACCTCTACACGCTGCTCGAGGAAAACATCACGAGCGCCGCGACGGATCACGATTTCGGCAAGGACATCCTGCCGCGCGTCGTCACGCAGGGGCACGCGATCGCGCATCCTTTCAGCATGTCGTGCGTGTCGTCGGGCAACGAGACGGAACCGTACTGGCGCGATGTCGGCACGATCGACGCGTACTGGGCGGCAAATCTCGACCTCGCCTCGACGATCCCGACGCTCGACCTGTACGACCCGAACTGGCCGATCTGGACGCACATGCAGCAGTTGCCGCCCGCCAAGTTCGTGCGCGACATGAACGGCCTGCAGGGTTCGGCCACGAACCTGATCGTCTGCGGCGGCTGCGTGGTGTCCGGCTCGCAAATTTCGCGCTCGGTGCTGTCGTCGAATTGCGTCGTGAATTCGTTCTGTAACATCAATGAGGCAGTCTTGCTGCCACAGGTGACGATCGGACCGAGCTGCCGGCTGCGCAAGGTCGTGATCGACCGGGGCTGCACGATTCCGGAAGGCACCGTGATCGGCGAAGACCCGGTGCAGGACAGCGAACGGTTCTATCGCACCGAGAGCGGCGTCGTGCTCGTCACCCCGGATGCCCTGCGGCGACAGGCAGGCCACCCGGCGATCGGGGCATGACATCAACCGTCGCATCGACCTGGAGTCTCACTTATGACGACGCGCGCCCTGCACGTCGCGAGCGAGTTGTACCCGCTCCTGAAAACCGGCGGACTCGCCGACGTGGTCGGCGCGCTGCCGCCCGCGCTGATCGAACGTGGCGCCGACGTGCGCGCGCTGCTGCCGGGTTTTCCGCCAGTCGTGAGCGGCCTCGCCGACCTGCGGCCGGTGGCGAACCTCGGGAGCCGCTTCGGCGCGGCCCCCGTGACGCTCGAACTCGGCACGCTGGCGGCGACGGGCCTGCAGGTGTACGTCATCCGCGCCGACGAGCTGTACACGCGCCACGGCAACCCGTATCTCGACGACGACCACGTGCCGTACGGCGACAACGCGCAGCGTTTCGCGCTGCTCGGCTGGACCGCCGCGCAGCTGGCGCAGCACGCCGATCCGTCGTGGGCGCCGCAGATCGTTCACGCGCACGACTGGCACGCGGGTCTCGCGCCCGCTTATCTGAAAGCGGCCGAACGCGAACGGGGCAAGCCCGTCGCGCGCAGCATCTTCACCGTGCACAACCTCGCGTATCAGGGCATTTTTCCGGCGCAGCAGTTCGGACAGCTCGGCCTGCCCGCGGATTTCTTCAACATGCACGGCGTCGAGTTTTACGGCCAGCTGTCTTTCCTGAAAGCCGGCCTCTATTACGCCGACCGCATCACCACCGTCAGCCCGACTTACGCACGCGAAATCCAGACGCTCGCGCAAGGCGGCGGGCTCGACGCGCTGCTGCGCGAACGCGCGCACGACCTGAGCGGCATTCTGAACGGCGTCGATTATTCGATCTGGTGTCCGGCGAACGACGCCGCCCTGCCCGCGCGCTACACGAGTGCGCGGCTCGCCGGCAAACGGGCCTGCAAGGAAGCGTTGCAAAAGCGCTTCGGCATCGCGCAGAAAAGCGACGCGCTGCTGTTCGGCGTGGTGAGCCGCCTGACGGAGCAGAAGGGTCTCGACCTGCTGCTTGCCGCCCTGCCTGAAATCATCAAGCGCGGAGGCCAGCTCGTCGTGCTCGGCACCGGCGACCCGGCGCTTGAAAACGGGCTGCTGCGTGTGGCGCAGGCGCATCCGGATGCGGTCGCCGTCGAGCGCGGCTTCGACGAGGCGCTCGCGCATGAAATCGTCGCGGGCAGCGACGTGATCGCGGTGCCGTCGCGCTTCGAGCCGTGCGGGCTCACGCAGCTTTACGCGCTCGCCTACGGTTCGCTGCCGCTCGTGCATTGCGTGGGTGGCCTTGCCGACACGGTGGTCGACGCGTCGCTCGAAAACCTGGCCGACGATCTCGCGACCGGGTTCGTGTTCGTCCACTTCACGCCCGACGCGCTGCAGGGCGCGATCCGGCGCGCGTTCGCGCTCCATGCGCGGCGCACCGAATGGAAGGCCACGCAGCAACGCGCGATGCGTCAGGACTTCGGCTGGGGCGCCTCGGCGGAACAATATCTGGCGCTGTATCGCGGGCTGGTTTGACGCCGGTGCGCCCGGCGCGCGCCGCGGGATGCGCGAAAACGCGCTGACGTGATGGTTCGGCGCAACATCGCAGGGCCGGATCGGGTCCACGCGCGCCAAAACTCGGGTATTGTTCCTGAATGCGCTGCAGCACGCGCGAATGGCTGGGATCGCCGTGCTGTGTTCAAAGCAGTTGCCGGAAGCGACGCTTCCGGCAACGGGTTCGCACATCCCTTGTCCATTTCATTGCAAGCGGCGCGCCGTGTTCGCGCCGACGAAGCACACCATGAAAAACGTTCTGAGCATTCAGTCGCACGTCGTCTTCGGTCATGCGGGCAACAGCGCCGCGGAGTTTCCGATGCGCCGCCTCGGCGTCAACGTGTGGCCGCTCAATACGGTGCAGTTCTCCAATCACACGCAGTACGGCCACTGGACAGGCAGCGCGATCGATGCCGCGCAGCTGGAGGATCTCGTCGACGGCATCGGCGCGATCGGCATGCTGCCACGCTGCGACGCGGTGCTCTCGGGTTACCTGGGCACGCCCGACCAGGGCCAGGCCGTGGTCGAAATCGTGCGTGCCGTGAAGGCCGCAAACCCGAACGCCTGGTTCTTCTGCGATCCGGTGATGGGTTCGGCGCCGGGCGGCGCGTCGGGCAGCTGCAAGGTCAAGCCCGGCATCGAGGAGTTCCTGGTGCGCACGATGCCCGAAATCGCCGACGGCATGGCGCCCAACCATATCGAACTGCAACGGCTGGTCGGGTGCGAAATCGAAACCGTCGAGGAAGCCGTGACCGCGTGCCGCGAAGTGATCCAGCGTGGGCCGAAAATCATGCTCGTGAAGCATCTGTTCGATCGCAACACGCCCGCCGACCGCTTCAACATGCTCGTCGTCACCGAACACGAGGCGTGGATGGGGCAGCGTCCGCTGTATCCGTTCGCACGCCAGCCGGTCGGCGTCGGCGACCTGACGAGCGCGGTGTTCGTCGCGCGAACGCTGCTTGGCGACCCGGTGCGCGCGGCGTTCGAGCACACGATCGCGGCCGTCAACGCGGTCGTCAAGGCGACGTGGGAAGCGCATCGCTATGAACTCGAACTGGTCGCGGCGCAAAACGAAATCGCGTATCCGCGCGACTGGTTCGATGCGTGGATCGTGAACGAAACCGGTTGAGCAAGGCGACCGGAAAACGGGCAATGCGCAAACGGCCCGCACCGGTGCGTGGTTTCGCAACGTCCTATAATTCGTGCCCGGGCTGATACGCCTCTCGCAGGCGTACAGGTCATATCGGCCGTATCAGGCGAACCACACGCGTCACCGCAACAAGTGAAAGAGGCACAGATGGACGGACACATCCGCAGCGAGCGGGAAGAAATTTTCGAGGAATTGTGCATCAGCGTCGACGCCGACGAAGCGCACGAACAGGAAGCCATCGAGTACTTCGAGAGCCAGTTCGGCGAGGCGGATTTCGATCCGGCGCAATGGCTCGACATCGCGCTCTACTATTCGCCGGCGGTGGCGGGCGGCATCATCGATCTCGTCACGGCCGACGACAAGGCGCGCAGCAACATCGCCGACATCATCGCGGACAATCTCGACATCTCGTACGGCGAGGACGAATGCCAGCAGTTCGCGGAAACGATCCAGTTCGCGATGGCGAATGGCGTGCCGGTCGACCTCGACGTGGTGCTCGACGGCTGCATGCGCGCCATCGACGACCTCGACACCTGGGCGGAAGAAGACGTCAAGGAACCGCTCATTCGCCTGCGCGAAGAACTGCTGCGCCTGCAAGGCGAGCACTGATATGCCGGCCGGCGCACCCGCGCCGGCTTCCGGCTGGCACCGCCCTTCCCGTCTCCCGCTGTAGCCGCGCCTTTCGCCTCTGAGGTCATTCCCTGGTCTCGCGCCCGCGCGGCCTGTGCTGAAATGCTCATTCAAAGCGCCGCGAACTGCCAAGACGGCCTCAAATTGGCTTTCTATATTCGCGCCAGATTGATCAATATGATCGGGCTGGCCGCGAATTGCTCCGTTTGCTTCGATCGCCGCGCGCGTCCTGCCCGTACCGTCAGTTTCCGTTTGTGAACCTTGTCGATGGAAGGAGAGACCATGAGTCTTCGCAAGACGATGCAACCCTTCGCCGTGCTGGTCGGCGCTGCCCTGACGCTCGCGCCGCTGTCCGGCTTCGCGGAAGACCTGACGGTCAAGGTCGGCTTTGCCGCGCCCCTGACGGGCGTGAATGCCGGCTACGGGAAAGACCTGCAAAACGGCGTGCGGCTCGCGATCGACGAGGCGAATGCACAGAAGATCAAGATCGGCGACAAGGTCGCGCATTTCGATCTGGTCTCCGAAGACGATCAGGCCGACCCGCGTATCGGCGTGCAGGCCGCGCAGAAGCTGGTCGACGGCGGAGTCTCGGTGGTCGTCGGCCACTTCAACTCGGGCACGACGATTCCGGCTTCGCAGATCTATGAGCAGGCCGGCATTCCGGTCATCGATCCGGCCGCGACGAATCCGACGATCACGGGCCGCGGTTTCGCCAACACGTTCATGGTGATTTCCACCGACGCGCAAAACGCCGGCAATGCGGGCGTCTACGCCGTCGAGGTAACGAAGGCCAAACGCATCGCGATCATCGACGACCGCACCGCGTTCGGCCAGGGCGAGGCCGACGAGTTCGAAAAAGCCGTGAAGGCGCACGGCGGCACGATCGTCACGCGCGAGTACACCGACAACAAGTCCGTCGATTTCAGCACGCAGCTCACGAAGATCAAGTCGACCAACGCCGACCTGATTTTCTTTGGCGGCCTCGACACGCAGGCAGCCGGTATCGCCAAAAGGATGAAGCAGCTGGGAATCACGGCGCAGCTCGTGGGCGGCGGCGGCGTCGAAGACCCCGAGTTCATCAAGCTCGCGGGCGATGCGGCCGAAGGCGTGATGGCCTGGGAATACGGCCGGCCGCTGTCGCAACTGCCCGGCGGCAAGGACTTCTCGCAGAAGTTCAAGCAGCGCTTTGGCGTCGATATCCTGTCGTATGCGCCGTTCGGTTATGACGCGGCGTGGGCGGCGATCAAGGCGATGGAGGCCGCGAAATCGTCGACGCCCAACGTGTACCGGCCGGCGCTCAAGAGCATCAACTTCGAGGGCATCACCGGCACGATCGCGTTCGACAGCACCGGTGCACTCAAGAACGCATCCTCGACGCTGTATCAGGTCAAGGACGGCGTATGGGTGCCGATCGTCACCAAGAAGGGCGTGTAAGCGCTTTTGATGTTGCTGATGTAGCGTTCGCGCGGCTCGCCGTCGATGTCCAGGGCGGCAGCGCGAACGTGCCTAACTCCCCGTCCCCTTCACCACGACCTGCGAAAACGCGTCGCGCTCGATCCTGATCAGCGCGTTGCGTGCCACCGCGAACTCTTCCGGCGAACACATCTGATGTCCGAACGCGGCGTGCAGTTGCCGCGTGACCTGCAGCGTCCGCGACACCGGATCGAACACATAGTGCGACGCGTAATCGAACGAGGCGTCGTGTACCTCGGCGTCGCGCGGAACGTCGGTCACGCGCAGGTTGCCCGGCAGCGTGATCTGCGCGGTCTCGTCGAAGTCGCCGCCGATGCACGCAAAAGGTTGCGTGCGCACCGGCTCGGCGAGCCATGCGAGCACCTGGGTCGCGATGCCGCCCGCGAGGCTCGACAACGCCGGTAGCGCGGTCGTGCCGTCGGGCCACGCGAAATGCTCGACGGTGCCGTCGATCGTGGTCGTGAACGGCCCCTGCGTCGCCGCGAGGTCGCTGGTGTGTACCTCCGCCGTGCCCTGCAGGCCGGTTTGGCGCAAACGGTCAGCGACGATCTGTTGCGCCCGCATGCGCGTCGAACGGCGAAACGTGTTGCGCTCGGGTTCCGCCGTCGAGCCGGAATCCTCGACGCGATACGTATAGGCCGCGTCGCCGTCGGCGCCGACGTCGAACTGCAGCCGCGCGCTGCGCCCGCGCGGCTGGACCGCCGGCGTACGCGACAGCACACCCTCGTCCACCAGCAGCGCGGGCCGGTCCATCGCGCCCGGCGGCAGATAGCCAAAGGCCGTGCCGCCCGCGGATGCGTCCGCGTAAAGCCCGAGATCCGGCATCCAGACGATCGCGTGATTGATCGCGCCCGGGCCGTATCCCGGCACCGACGGCAGCGTATAGACGGACCCCAGGTTCAGCAGCACCGCTTCGTTACGGATGCCGGCCGCCGTGAGCAGCGCGCCATATAGCGCGACGTAATCCTTGCAGTCGCCGTAGCGGTTGCGCAGGATGTCGATCGCGCGATGCGGCACCGCTGCCGTCTCGCCGAGAAAGAGCGCGACGTAACGCACGTTAAAGCGCATCCAGTCGTAGAGCAGTTGCGCCCTGGTGCGCGGGTCGTCCGTTTGCGCGGTCAGCGCGCGGGCGAGTTGCTGAATCGCGGGATCGCTGGCGCTCGGGTCCACTGCGGGCGAACGGTAGCGCTCCGCAAACGCGGCGTAATCCGGCGTGGTGGAGACCATCAGACGGTCGCCCCACGTCACGTAGCCCACGGCCCCCCGCTCTGTCGGCGCATACGGGCCGTGGCGATATTCGAAGGTGTAACGCGTACGGCCGTTTTCCGTCACCGGATCGAGCGCGACGTAGCCGCGCGCATCGGCGTGCAGCGGCAGTCCCGCCGGCAGGTCGAAGATCAGTTGCTGGAACTCGACGGGCTCGCGCGTGGGTTCGACGAAATACGAAAACGTGCCTGCCTGAAGGGGTTTTGTGCGTTTCTTGCTAAAGACGAGATGCACGCGCGCGCCCGGCTCGACACCCGGAAAGATGACCGTGCGCAGCACGCCGTCCTGGAACGTCGGCGCGCCCGCCGAGCGCGGTTCCTGCACGTCGCGAATGCCTTCCGGACCTACAGGGTGCGCCACGCCGTCGCGGCCGATCGTCTCGGCGGTGAGCAGCTGGATCTGCTCGATGTCCTTGTTGAACCACACGTAGCGCTGCGCGATGTCATCGACGCCGCTTGTGGTGTTCGCGCGCAGCGTCGAGTCGTCGTGTTCCTCGACCGAGCCGTCGCGCTGCACGATGAAGAGATGGACGTCGCGTTCGAGCGTCGATGGAGGAATGTCCTCGACGTTCGTCGTGTTCGTCGCGTCCGTGGCGTGCGCGGGCTCTGGTGCGAAAGACAACGCGCAGCACACGGCGAGGCACGATGTCACGGCCAGCCGGTGCAGCACGGCACGCCGGCTCATACGCTGTGCGCGCCGGCCCGGTACGCGCGCGGACTGACGCCGAATTCGGTGCGAAATGCGTGGTTGAAATTCGACACGTCGTTAAAGCCGCAATCGAGCGCGACGTCGACGATCTTCGCGGTGTCGTCGACAAGCCGCAGCGCGGCGGCGCGAATCCGCGCGCGCAGCACGTACTGATGCGGCGTCACGCCCGTCACGCGTTGAAACGTGCGCAGAAAATGGAATGCGCTCATGCTGGCCGCGCGCGCGAGCGTGTCCAGCGTGTGCGTTTCGTGCGGCGCGTCATCGATCATCCGCGCAACCTGCGCGACGCGCGACAAAGCCGCCGCGGCAGGCGGCGGCACACTCCCGCGATGTTCCGACGCGACGCACAACGTCCTCGCCGCCAGTTCGACGACGAGTTCGTCCCACGGTGGTTGAGCCGAACCGCTAGCGCCGGCGCACGCCAGGACCACGAGCGGCGAAAGCGCGCGCAGCGGCGGCACGCGTACCTGCCTGAACCCGCGTTCGCCGCGGCGCACGCCGAGGTCCGCCGCGAGCTGCCCGAAATACGCATCGGTGTAGCTGACCGACACGCAGCGATCGCCCGCGCCATGACGATGGCCGCATTCGAAGCACTCGCCAGCGTTGCCGAGCAGCAGCGAACCGGGCGTCAGCAACTCGCGGCCGGCCGCCGCGCGATAACCGAACGAACCGGCGACGATCATCGCGATGCACACATCCGCATGGCGCTCCTCGAACGGACGGTCGCGCGGGCCGAGCGTACACAGCATGTCGCGGATCATCCAGCCTTCGCCCGATGCCAGCGTGCGCGCACTCGTCTGGCCGCGCACGCCTTCCCGCGTGCGCCGTGCCAGCGCCTCTTCCAGTTCTGCGGCAATTTTCCCCAAGATTTCACCTCGCCCGGGCCGGTACGCTTGTTTTATCACATCGGCGGCCGACGCGGTTTTGCTGCGTGTAACCCTGACGACACCCTCCCTTGCACACCGGAGAACGAACGATGAACGTGACTGACGCAATCACTGAAGCACACGTCACAGCCCATCCCGATCAGGGCTTCGGCCCCGCGCTCGTGGCCGGCGGCCGCGCAGCCGGAATCAGCGAAGCAGACGACGCGTATGGCTGGCTCACTGGAAGCTGGGAACTCGACGTACTCCACTACCGCACCGACATGCGCGCACGGCGGCTGAAGGCCGAGGTGCATTTCACATGGGTGCTGGAAGGCCGCGCGGTGCAGGATGTCTGGATCATGCCGCCGCGCCATGAACGCACACCGCCATGCGGCCCGGACACGAACATGTATGGCATCACGGTACGTATCTGGGACGCGGCGTTGCGCGCATGGCGCGTCACGTATCTGAATCCCGGTACAGGCCAGCGCGATGAACTGATTGGTCGCCGCATCGGCCGCGATATCGTGCAGATCGGCACGCACGCGGACGGCACGCCGATCCGCTGGAATTTCACGGATATCACCCGCGATTCGTTTCACTGGACAGGCGTCGCGCTCGAGCCGGACGGCGCGACGTGGCGGCTCGAAGCCGAGTTTCTCGCACGCCGCATGTCCGGGTAATCGCGGCGCGCCTTACAACGCTTCTCGCGTGACGTTACTTTTCCTCGATCGCACGCAGCAGCGAGAGCGCGATGCCCCGCGCGGCCAGTCGTACCTCATCGAGCGACGGAAACGACGGCGCGATCCGCAGATGCCGGTCGTCCGGATCGACGCCGTACGGGTACGCCGCGCCCGCGGGCGTGAGCACGAGACCGGCCCCGGCCGCCAGCTCGACGGTGCGCTTCGCCCGCCCGCGCGGCGCGTACAGGCTGATGAAGTAGCCGCCTTCCGGCTCGTTCCACGACACGTCCGGCACGCCGCCGAGCAGTTCGCCGAACACAGCCGCGACGGCATCGAACTTCGGCTTCAGCAGTGCGCGGTGACGGTCCATCAACCGCTCGAGCCCCGCGCGATCGCGCAGAAAATGCACGTGGCGCAACTGGTTCAACTTGTCCGGCCCGATCGTGCGCGCCGCGACATGTTTCTGCCACCACGCGATGTTGCGCGGCGACGAAGCGAGAAACGCCACTGAGGCACCCGCTAACGTCACCTTCGAAAGCGATGCGAAAACGAGTGCGCGATCCGCGTGCCCGGCGTTCGCACAGGCTTCGAGCATGTCGGGCGTCGCGTGACGTGTTTCAGTCAGATGATGAAAGCGGTATGCGTCGTCCCACATCACGCGAAAATCCGCCGCGGCCGTCGGCATCGACGCAAGGCGCCGCGTGACTTCACGCGACCAGCGCGCGCCCGTCGGGTTGCTGTAAAGCGGCACGCACCAGATGCCCTTGATCGTTGCGTCGTCGCGCACCTTCGTTTCGACGAAATCCATATCGGGGCCGTCGTCGTTGAACGGCACGGCAATCATGCGGATACCCAGCGCCTCGCAGATCGCGAAGTGCCGGTCGTAGCCGGGCGCGGGACACAGAAACGAAACGGTGCCTTCCTTGCACCACGCGCGACCGTCAGGCAGGCCGTGCAGCATCGCAAACGCGAGTGCATCGTGCATCAGCTCAAGACTGGAATTGCCACCCGCGACGACCTGCCCGACCGGCGCGTCCAGCAGTGCCGCGCCGAACTCGCGCGCCTCGGGCAGGCCCAGCCCGTGCCCGTAGTTACGGCAATCGATTCCGTCGCGCGACAGGTACCCCACCGTGCCTGCTTCATCGAGCAACGCATGCGACAGGTCCAGTTGTTCGGGCGATGGCTTGCCGCGCGACATGTCGAGGCGCATACCCAGTTTTCTGAAGTCATCATAGGTCGTCGGCATGGCGTCGGTGTGCGGCCGCGTGGGCCGCGTCGAGTTGAAGTCCCGCCAGTATGCCGGTCACCCTGCATTCAGACAAACGCGTTATATTGAACGTTTCGATCAGTTTTTCTGATACCAATGAAAGCACTTGATCTCGATGTTCTTTCGATGGTGGTCGCAATCGCGGACGCCGGCAGCTTCGTGCGCGGCGCGGCACTCGTACATCGCTCGCAGTCGGCGTTGAGCATGCAGATCCGCGCGCTCGAAGAAGCGCTCGGCAAGCCGCTCTTCGTACGCGGACCGCGCAACGTCACGCCGACGCAGGACGGTCTCGTGCTGCTTGCGTACGCCCGCCAGATGCTGGCGTTGCGCGACGAGGCATGGGCGTCGATGGTTCATCCCGAAGTGAAGGGCCGCGTGTCGATCGGCGTACCGGACGACTACGCGTCGTCGCTGCTGCCCGCGGTGTTGAGAAAATTTTCGGCGACGTATCCGAAGGTCGAGATTCAGGTCATGGGTTTGCCGAGCAGCGCGCTCGCGCCGCTCGTGCGCGACAACAAGATCGACCTTGCGTGCATCACGCGCGTGAAGGGCCTCGCCGGCGACTTTATCCGCTTCGAACCGATGGTCTGGGCGGGGGCCGCGACAGGGCGCGAAATCTGGAAGGAACGGCCGCTGCCGATCGCGGTGTTCGGCGCGGGCAGCGTGGCGCGTGCGAACGCGATCCACGCGTTGCAGCGGGCAAAGATCGCCTATCGCACGTCGTATGAAAGCCCGAGCCTGATGGGGCTCTTCAGCATGGTCGAGGCGGGTCTCGCGGTGGCGCCTCTCGCCCGCTGCGCGGTGCCGCCGCATCTCGTGCAACTCGGGCGCCCGCACGGCCTGCCGAAGCTGCCCGAACTGGAAATCGTGCTGGCGCGCAGCGCGCGTTCAGACCGTCCGCCGTGCGACTTTCTCGCCGAACAGATCCTGACCGACCTGCACGTCTAGCAACCCGGCCCGCTCATTCGCCCTCACCGAGTTGCGCGAGCAGTTCCTGCAGCTTTTCGACATGCCGCAACAGCAGATGCCGGTGCTTCTCGATCTGTTCGAGCCGCCCCTGGAGATCGGCGTGTACGTGGCTGTCGATATCGGTTGCGGCGAGCACCTCTTCTACTTTCGCGCGCATGGCCGCCGTCAGATCGACGGGCGGATGGCTCAGGTAACGCTCGAAACGTCGCACGTCCTGCAGCGCGAGGTCACGCAGCTTGCGAAAATGCGCCTGACGACGATGCGCCTCCGCGCCGAACGCCTCTTCTTCGACGCGTTTTGACGGCGCCGGTTGTCCGAAGATCGGTTCGGGGGGACGCAGCACCGACTTCTTGCGCACTGGATGCGCGGTGCCGCGAAACCGCGCAAGCGGCGATTCGTTGTCGATCGCCGAACGTGCGCTGGCGGGAATGTCGCCCGCCGCACGCGGAGTATCCATCCAGCCGGACGGCAGGCCCGTCACTGCTTCGACGCCGCGCACGAATTCCTCGCTGAATTCGCGCTGGCCCGCCAGCATCAGTTTCAGATAGCTCGCGGAAAACGTCATCATCCGCGCGAGACGTGCCGCCGCGCCCACTTCGCGGGTCAGCAAAACCAGGTTGGCCCGCCAGACCGCGAGCTGGGCGTCGTCAGAATCTTCCATCGCCGGGTCATCCATCTTTTCTCCCCCGATGTCGTCGTCACGCCACCGCGCGGCCCGCGCCGCGCGTGTCATCTGCATGAAGGTTAGTCGCATCGCCATGCCGCGCGCAACCCGCGCGCGGGCCGGCGTTGCGCTTCTGCATTGCGCTGGCTCGCAGCGCGCATGGCGTGCTGGATTGACACGGGCGAACGGCTTGCGTTCCTTACGCGTGGAAATGAGGCCCGACGAGGCGCACGTCCGTGCCGGGGCCCACGGGGCCGGACGTCGAATGGCTGGCGCGCTCTGTGCTTGTATTTTTGCGCGCCAGGGTTTCGAGCGTCAGACGGCGGCCAGAACGCGCGCCATCGCGGCTTTGACCAGCGTTTCAAGCAGCGGCTCGACCTGGGCTGCCCGCGCTTCGTCGTATGAATAGGGCATTTCTTCCTGCATGTACGTGATTTGCGTCAGTTCGAGCTGAACCGCATGCACGCCCTTCTCCGGCTGGCCATAGTGGCGCGTGATGTAGCCGCCCTTGAAACGGCCGTTCGCCACGCCGGTGTAACCGCCGTGCGCCGCGACGATGCCGGCCAGTTCGTCGGCGAGCCCCGGTGCGGCGCTTGCACCGTTCGACGTGCCGAAGTTGAAATCCGGCAGACGTCCCTCGAAAAAACGCGGCACGTGCGAGCGGATCGAGTGCGCTTCCCACAGCAGCACCTTGCCGTGTTTCGCCTTGAGCGCCGCGAGTTCGCGCTCGATGGTCTCGTGATACGGCTTCCAGTACGCGTCGCGGCGACGCGCGATTTCGGCGTCGTCCGGCAGATGGCCTTCGCGATAAAGCGGCTCCTTGTCGAACGTATCGACGGGCAGCAGCCCGGTCGTGTCCTGGCCCGGATAGAGGTTCGCGCCGTCGGGCGGACGGTTCAGGTCGATCACATAGCGCGCGTACACCGGCATCAGGATCGATGCGCCGAGGCGCCTCGCGAAGGCATACAGGCGGTCGAGATGCCAGTCGCAATCGTCGGTGCGCGCGGCCGCTGGCGTCATGGTCGCGGCAATGTCGTCGGGAATGCGCGTGCCCACGTGCGGAATCGAGATCAAAAGCGGCAGGCTTCCCTGATGCAGCGAGAAAACCGGCGTGGAAGTCGATGCGGTCATAGCAGTCCGGTCCGGGTCAGTTCAGAGGCAGTTCATGCGGTTCGCGGGCAGCTCCGGAATCCGGTTCTGCCCTTCGTGGATTCATTCAGCGGATCATTTCAGCAGTTCGGCGAGCGCGACGCGGTACTGCGACCACGCGCGTTCCTCGTCGCGATGCCGGCGGTTGTCGACCACCTTGTCGCCGCCCGCGTAGACGTCGCGCACCGGCGTCTCGCCGTGTTCACAGAATACGACACCTGAGAGCCACGCGTCGGGCGCATGCTCCGCGATGCTCGCGTGGTTCGCATCGAGCACGAGCCAGTCCGCGCGATGGCCCGTCTGCAACGCACCCACCGCGCGCCCGGTGGCACGCGCGCCGCCTTCGAGCGCCGCGCCAAAAAGCCGGTCGGCCACGTGCGTCGCATCCGCCGAAGCCAGCACGTTGCGCTGACGCCGCGACAGACGTTGCCCATATTCGAGCAACCGCAGCTCCGAACGCCAGTCGACGCCAATATGGC
This sequence comes from Paraburkholderia sartisoli, assembly GCF_900107685.1. Lineage (GTDB taxonomy): Bacteria > Pseudomonadota > Gammaproteobacteria > Burkholderiales > Burkholderiaceae > Paraburkholderia > Paraburkholderia sartisoli. The sequence goes on from NZ_FNRQ01000003.1 coordinate 496,161, forward strand.
TGTCCGATCCGATGCCGAAGCGCCCGCCTGCATCGAGGTATTCCTGTGCGGGAAAAATGCCGTCGCCGAGATTCGCTTCCGTCGTGAGACAAAGGCCCGCCACGGCTCCGCGCCGAGCCATCGCCACGGTTTCCGTCGCATCGACGTGCGTCGCGTGGACGAGGCACCAGCGCGAATCGACATCGAAGCGATCGAGCAGCCACTGCACCGGCCGCGCGCCTTCGGTTTCGAGGCACGCGTCGACTTCGGCGGTCTGCTCGGCAATGTGGATGTGTACCGGTGCGCGCGGCAGCATCGCATCGAGTCCGCCCAGCAACGCACGCAGCGAATCGCCGGAGACCGCGCGCAGCGAATGCGGCGCGACGCCGTAGCGCAGCGCGGCGTCTTCGGGGCGCGCGGTGCGCAACCGATCCAGCAGATCGAGCAGGCTCCCGGGCGTGTTGATGAAGCGCCGCTGATCTTCGCGCGGCGCGAGCGCGCCAAAGCCGCTGTACTGGTAAAGCACGGGCAGCATCGTCATGCCGATGCCGCTCGCCCGGGCCGCATCGACGACGCGTTCAGCCAGTTCCGCCGTGTTCGCGTAACGGCTGCCGTCGGGCGTGTGATGCACGTAGTGGAATTCGCACACGGACGTGTAGCCCGCCTTCAGCATTTCGATGTAGAGCCACTGCGCGATGGCGGCAAGCCCTTCGGGCGAGATGCGCGCGGCGAAGCGATACATCAGTTCGCGCCAGCTCCAGAACGTATCGGTGGCGTTGGCGCGGTATTCGGTAAGGCCGGCCATCGCGCGCTGGAACGCGTGCGAATGCAGGTTCGGCATGCCGGGCAGCACGGGGCCCGCGGCGCGGGCCACACCCGTAGAGGCGGCCGTGCTGTCCGGCGTCACGGCGGTCAGCATGCCGGCGGCGTTCCATTCGAGCCGCACGTTGCGACGCCAGCCGCCCGGCAGATATGCGTGGTCGGCGAACAGCGATTGAACGGATTGAGTCATCGTCGGACCTTGTGAAGAGTGCCTGCGCGGCTTCAGGCGCCGCGCCGTGTATGGACCGTCTCGCCCGCGCGCACGACGCGCGCGCACAGCGGACGGCCGATCCAGTACGCGAGTTCCGCGAGCGTATCGACGGACCACACCGCGAAATCCGCCTGGCGTCCCACCGCCAGCGTGCCGTGCCGTGCCGCCTGACCGAGCGCGCGCGCCGCGTGCGTCGTCACGCCTTGCAGCACTTCGGGGACGGTCATGCGAAAGAGCGTCGTCGCCATGTTCATCATCAGCAGCAGCGAGGTCGCGGGCGACGTGCCGGGATTGCTGTCGGTGGAAATCGCGACCGGCACGCCGTGACGGCGCAGCAGATCGATGGGCGGCAACTGCGTCTCGCGGATGAAGTAATACGCGCCCGGCAGCAGCACGGCGACCGTGCCCGACGCCTTCATCGCGGCGACGCCGGCTTCGTCGAGAAATTCGAGGTGATCAGCGGAGAGCGCGCGATGCCGCGCGGCGAGCGCGGTGCCGCCGCTGTTCGACAACTGCTCGGCGTGCATCTTCACGGGCAGCCCGTGGCGCTCCGCCGCTTCGAACACGCGCTCGCTTTGCGCAAGCGAAAAACCGATGCGTTCGCAGAACACGTCGACCGCGTCCACCAGACCTTCATCGGCGAGCGCGGGCAGCATGCGCTCGCAGACTTCGGCGATGTAGTCGTCGGCGCGGCCGGCGAATTCAGGCGGCAACGCGTGCGCGCCCAGAAACGTCGTGTAGACGGAAACCGGATAGCGTTCGCCGAGGCGTCGCGCGACGCGCAGCATCTTGCGCTCGCTCGCCAGATCGAGACCGTAACCCGACTTGATTTCTACCGCCGTGACGCCTTCGGCGAGGAGCGGTTCGAGGCGCGCCGCCGATTGACGGAACAGCGTGTCTTCCTCGGCGGCACGCGTCGCGCGCACCGTCGAGACGATGCCGCCGCCCTGCTTCGCGATCTCTTCGTAGCTCACGCCGGCGAGGCGCTGCGCGAATTCATCGGCGCGCTGCCCGCCATACACGAGATGCGTGTGGCAATCGACGAGACCCGGCGTCACCCACGCGCCGGCGAGGTCTTCGCGGGGCCACGTTCCGTATTCTTCAGGAAGTGCGTGTGACGCGCCAAGCCAGGCGATCTGGCCGTCGCGCACGGCGATCGCCGCGTCGCGAATGGTCTGCTCCGGATCGCCTTGCGCGCAGAGATTCAGGTGATGCCAGACGGTGTGCTTCATCGCGTGCTCATTGCCATGTGGATGCGAAAAAAACGCGGCTTCGATGCATCGAAGGCGCGTTCGTCGTCATGCGTAGCGAACGCCGGTCGCGAGCACCGCGCCCGCGCACTTCACGATGCACGCCAGCGCGTGCGGGGCGTCGATGCGCAGCGTGTCATTGTCCGCGAGATGAAACGGCGCGTGCCCTTCGAGCGTGATTTCCGCCTGACCCGCCGCGCAGAACAGCAACGCGACGTCAGCCGTCAGCGTATGTTCCGTTGCGCCGCGCCAGACTTCGATGTCGCCCGTCGCCGCGCCACGCCGCACCATCAGGTTGAAGTCGCGCGTCGCGCCATCGACGAGCCGCGCATCGATCGACGCCTCGCCCGTGAAGCGTGCGATATCGAGCGGCTGCGTCAGCGCATGCGTGTGACCTTCGGCGTCGTCGAGCAGCATGCCCGCGCCCGCGAGCAGCACCAGCGCGCGGTCGATGCCCGCGAAACGCGAGAACGGCCCCGGCTGCGCCACGTCGGCGACGCTCACGCGCCACACGAACGTATCGAGCGCCGCGCCTTCCGGCGCGACCGCGATTTCCCGCGTGACGCCGCCGCCGTTCTTCCACGGCGACGCCACGAGGTCGACGCCGCGCAGCAACGACACCTGCGCCGGATTCAACGCGCGCGCCATCGGTCAGCGGCCGAGCATCGGCAGATTGAGGCCGGCCTCGCGCGCCGTTTCACGCGCGAGTTCGTAGCCGGCATCCGCGTGACGCATCACGCCTGTCGCCGGATCGTTGAACAGCACGCGACCAAGACGCTCCTTCGCCGCATCCGTGCCGTCGGCGACGATCACGACGCCCGAGTGCTGGCTGAAGCCCATGCCGACGCCTCCGCCGTGATGCAGCGACACCCACGAAGCGCCGCCTGCCGTGTTCAGCAATGCGTTGAGCAGCGGCCAGTCGCTGACGGCATCCGAGCCGTCCTTCATCGATTCCGTTTCGCGGTTCGGGCTCGCCACCGAACCCGTGTCGAGGTGGTCGCGGCCGATCACGACCGGTGCCTTCAGTTCGCCGTTCTTCACCATTTCGTTGAACGCCTGGCCGAGGCGATAGCGATCCTTCACGCCGACCCAGCAGATCCGCGCGGGCAGCCCCTGGAACGCGATGCGTTCGCGCGCCATGTCGAGCCAGTTGTGCAGATGCGGATCGTCCGGGATCAGTTCCTTGACCTTCGCATCGGTCTTGTAGATGTCCTCCGGATCGCCCGACAGCGCGACCCAGCGGAACGGCCCCTTGCCCTCGCAGAACAACGGACGGATATACGCCGGCACGAAGCCCGGAAAATCGAACGCGTTTTCGACGCCCATTTCCAGCGCCATCTGGCGGATGTTGTTGCCGTAGTCGAGCGTGGCCGCGCCGCGTTCCTGCAGCGTGAGCATCGCCTGCACCTGCTTTGCCATCGACTGCTTCGCGGGCAGCACGATGCTGTCCGGCACCGTCTTCTGGCGCTCGCGCCAGTCCTCGACGTTCCAGCCCTGCGGCAGGTAACCGTGAATCGGATCGTGCGCGCTCGTCTGGTCCGTCACGCAATCCGGCGTGATGCCGCGCGTCACGCATTCGGCGAACACGTCGGCGGCGTTGCCGAGCAGACCAATCGAAACCGGCTTGCCGGCCTTCTTCGCTTCGTCGAGCATCGCGAGCGCCTCGTCGAGCGTCGCCGCTTTTTTGTCGACGTAGCGCGTCTTCAGACGGAAGTCGATACGCGTCTCGTCGCATTCCACCGCGATCATCGAGAAGCCCGCCATCGTCGCGGCGAGCGGCTGCGCGCCGCCCATGCCGCCGAGGCCGCCCGTCAGGATCCAGCGGCCCGACGGGTCGCCGTTGAAGTGCTGGTTCGCCACCGAGAAGAACGTTTCGTACGTGCCCTGCACGATGCCCTGGCTGCCGATGTAGATCCAGCTGCCCGCCGTCATCTGGCCGTACATCATCAGGCCCTTGCGGTCGAGCTCGTGGAAGTGTTCCCACGTCGCCCAGTGCGGCACGAGGTTCGAGTTCGCGAGCAGCACGCGCGGCGCGTCCGCATGCGTCCTGAACACGCCGACCGGCTTGCCCGACTGGATCAGCAGCGTTTCGTCCTCGTTCAGGTCCTTGAGCGACTTGAGGATCTGGTCGAAGCAGTCCCAGTTGCGCGCGGCGCGGCCGATGCCACCGTACACCACGAGCGCATGCGGATGCTCGGCGACTTCCGGGTCCAGATTATTCTGGATCATGCGGTACGCGGCTTCCGCGATCCACGTCTTGCAGGTCTTTTCGCTGCCGCGCGGCGCGCGGATCGTGCGGGTCGGGTCGAGACGCGGGTCGATATGTTTCGGGTTGTTCATGGTGATGGCCCTCAAATGCCCAGAGAGAAAGTTCAGAAGTGTCCGGTGAAGCGATAGCGGCTGCCGGGATGCCACAGGTTGGCCACCGAAGCGACCAGACCCTGCGACCACGTGCGTCGATGCAGCACGAGGCAGGCCTCCGTTTGATCCATGGTGAGGAGCACGCGGGTCTCGTCGTCCGCGGCGAGCGCCTCGATGCGGTACTCGACGCGCTGCAGCGGCGCGACGCGCACGAGATACTGGTTCGGCGTCGTGCTCGTGAAATCCTGCAACGCGTATTCAGGTGCAACCGACGGATTGACCCAGCGTTCCTCGAGCTGCACCGGCTCGTCGTTTTCGAAATGCAGCAGGCGCGAGTGAAAGAGCGGGCTGCCTGCGTTGACCTGCATTTCCCCGGCGAGCACCTCGTCGGCGATCGTCGCGCCGACGTGCAGCACGCTCGCGTGATAACGATGGCCGCGCGCGACGATTTCGTCGGAGATGCTGCGGATCGCGACCAGCGTCGACTCGTACTTCGGCCGCGCGACGAACGTGCCGGAACCCTGCACGCGCGTGAGCACCTGCTCCGACGTGAGTTCGCGCAGCGCGCGGTTCACCGTCATGCGCGCGACGTTAAACTCGCGCGCCAGTTCGTTTTCCGACGGGACCTGGTCGCCTTCCGCCCACTCGCCCGCGTGAATGCGGCCGAGGATGAAGTCCTTGATCCCCTGATAAGCCGGTGCGTTCATGTCTGATCGTGCTCGATGTGCTTACTGTTCGGACGCGAACGAGAACGGCGCGTGCGCCGCGATCGTGCCGTTCTGAACCAGGCGCGTAATCGCGACGATGTCCGGCGAGAAGTAATGATCGAGCTCGTAATGCGTGACTTCGCCGCGCACGGTCTGCATCACGCGTTGCAGGCTCGGGCTCGTCTGGTACGGCGCGCGCAGGTCGATGCCTTGCGCCGCGGCCAGCAGTTCGATCGACAGGATGTTCGCGGTGTTCTCCGCCATGTCGGCGAGCTTGCGCGCGGCGAACGTCGCCATCGAAACGTGATCCTCCTGGTTCGCGGACGTGGGCAGCGAATCCACCGAGGCGGGATGCGCGAGCGTCTTGTTTTCCGAGGCGAGCGCGGCGGCCGTGACGTGCGCGATCATGAAGCCGGAGTTCACGCCGCCATCGCGGACAAGGAACGGCGGCAGGCCCGACAGCGTCGCGTCGATCAGGAGCGCGATGCGGCGCTCGGCGAGCGCGCCGATTTCGGCGACGGCAAGCGCGAGATTGTCCGCCGCGAACGCGACCGGCTCGGCGTGGAAGTTGCCACCCGACAGCACTTCGCCCGTGTCCGGGAAAATCAGCGGGTTATCGGACACCGCGTTCGCTTCGATCAGCAGCACGTCGGCGGCGCGGCGCATCTGGTCGAGACACGCGCCCATCACCTGCGGCTGGCAGCGCAGGCTGTACGGGTCCTGCACCTTGTCGCAACCGGCGTGTGAAACGTTGATCGCCGAGCCATTGAGGAGCGAGCGGTACGCCGCTGCGGCGTCGATCTGGCCTTGATGGCCGCGCAGCGCGTGGATGCGGTGGTCGAACGGCTTGACCGAGCCCATGGCCGCGTCGACCGACAGCGCGCCGGAGACGAGCGCCGTGCGGAACAGGTCTTCGATCGCGAACATGTTGTAGAGCGCGAGCGCGGTAGACGCCTGCGTGCCGTTGAGGAGCGCGAGGCCTTCCTTCGCCTGCAGCGTGAGCGGCTTGAGACCGGCGACGCGCAGGCCTTCGGTGGCGGCCGCGCGCTCGCCGCGAATGAACACTTCGCCGATGCCGAGCAGCACGCCCGACATGTGCGCGAGCGGCGCGAGGTCGCCCGACGCGCCGACCGAGCCCTTCACCGGAATCACCGGCAGCACGTCGGCGTTGAACAGTGTGATCAGCGCGTTCATCACTTCGCGGCGAATGCCCGAATGGCCGCGGCCGAGGCTCGACAGTTTCAGCGCCATCAGGAGACGCACCACCGGGCGCGACATCGGCTCGCCCACACCGACCGCGTGCGACAGCACGAGGTTGCGTTGCAGCAGCTCGAGCTGGTCGTGCGGGATGTGCGTGCTGGCAAGGCGGCCAAAGCCGGTGTTGATGCCATACGCCGGCTCGCCCTTCGCGGCGATGTCCGCGACGGCCTGCGCGCCGGCGTCGATGGCCGCGAAGCTGGCCGGGTCGAGTTCAAGCGTGACCTGCTCGCGGGCAATGACGCGGAGTTGTTTGAGGGTCAGGCTGCCGGGCGTAAGAATCATGATGAGAATCCTGTCTATACAATTGAGTTTGAAGTGTAGCGTCGCGCTGTTGTCTATACAACTTGTTTTTGTGAGATTGGGATTAGGGGTTTCCTGTAGAAGCGGGAGAATCCAGCTCCACCAGCCCTTCCGGCTCTCGGCAGACGCGCCTCATGCCGGCTGGTTGTCTCATCGGCCAGCGTTATAACTTGTATATACACCCTCTCCGTTGCGACTCGCAACCAGACAAAATAACGGCATTGCGGCGGCATCGAAGCACCGTTTTATTGACTAAAAATCAAGATTCATTTGATACACATCCACTTTCTGACAAAGTCCACCAGATGGATACTGGACGCCTCTCATCGCGAATCAACCAGCAGGAGTCAGGTCATGAAAGTTTTCGTCACGGGTGCAGCGGGCTTTATCGGCGGTTCCATTGCGGCGGGCCTCGTGCGCGCCGGGCATCAGGTCACGGGGCTCGTGCGCCGTCCCGAACAGGCCGAGGCGCTCAGGCGTCTGGGCATCGAACCCGTCATGGGCGACCTCGACGACCGCGCGTTGCTGATCGCGCAGGCGCAGGCCGCCGACGGCGTCATCAACGCCGCCAGCAGCGACCACCGCGGCGCCGTCGAGGCGCTGATCGAAGGACTCGCCGGCTCAGGCAAGCCGTTTCTGCACACGAGCGGTTCGAGCATCGTGGGCGATGCGTCCGGCGGCGAAGGCACCGACGCGATCTACTACGAAGACCGTCTGCCCGAGCCGACCGCCGACAAGGCGCCGCGCGTCGCGATCGACAACCTCGTGCTCGACGCCGCCAGCCGCGGCATCCGCGCGAGCGTGCTGTGCAACACGCTGATCTACGGTCACGGCGCGGTGCCGGGCGCGCAAAGCGTGCAGCTGCCGCGTCTGCTGCGTCAGGCACAAAAGAGCGGCGTGGTGCGGCACGTCGGCAGCGGCGGCAACATCTGGTCGAACGTGCATATCGACGACGTCGTCGAGCTTTATCGCCTCGCGCTCGAAAAATCGCCGGCCGGCACGTTCTATTTCGTCGAAAGCGGCGAAGCGATGTTCCGTGACATGACCTCGGCAATGGCCGACGCGCTCAAGCTCGGCAAGCCGCAGGACTGGCCGCTCGAAGAAGCGAAGCAGGAATGGGGCTATGAAATGGCGTCGTACGGACTGGGCTCGAACAGCCGTGTACGCGGACAGCGCGCACGCACATTGCTTGGCTGGAAGCCGCGGCATACGTCGGTGATCGAGTGGATCCGTCAGCAGGGACCTTGCATGGGAACAGAGTAAGTACCCTGCACGGGACCCGAGTAACGCGCTCAAGCGCGAACTCTGGTCGACCGCAAGTACCTTGCATGGGACCAGAGTAAGCGCTGAAGCGCTAACTCTGGTCGACAGCTAAAACGCGAACTCCGATCGACAGATCGTGAGCGCGCCGTAAGCTGTTCGCGGGGTAAATGCAGGAAGTCGTGACATGCGCACCACACCGCGCATTCGTGTAGCGGATCCGTAAGCTCGACTCGATAGAATCGCGCTCATTATTTGGCGCGTTGTGTCGCCGGGCGCGGATTCCCGATGTTTATTGCACTCAATTTCGACTGGCTGACCAACCTGCTCGCGATCCTCTTCATCGTGGCGTGTCTCTATGACGCGCGCCACGATGAATACGGCACGCTGACGCTCTCCGCCGCCGCGATGGGGCTCGCCGTGATGGCGATCGAGTTCTTCCTCAAACCCGCATTCGAAATGGCGCTGTAAGTCGCGGCGCGTCATGACGTGCAACGAACGCACGACTAACGCATCACTCACGCGCCGCGTTTAACGCTGTCTTCTCCCGCCGTTCGCGCACTCACTTTCCGCGCGACGTCTCCCCACAGCACGATCCTTCTTCGCGTGCCGCCGCGTTCTGCTGCTGCCGGCCGTCGTCTTCGTAGCGGTCGTGATGACGCATCCAGTCCATCATGCCGTTCGTTTCGTTGCGCCCTTTGGGCGCGACGTCGAGAAATGCGTACGTGCCGACCATCGGCTCGTCGCCGCGCGCATAGCGCGAGAACGTGTGATACACGACGCCGTCCTCATCCTTGTAGAACGCGCTCAGCCCGTGCATTTCGTCACACTCGAAATCGTGTACGCCGAAGTTGTAGAAGACCTTGCCCGCCTTCTTCTGGTCGTCGGTGAACGACACGTTGTAGTCGTAGTTGAAATCGCTTTGCGCCGACGACACCCAGCGGAATTTCCAGCCCATTCTCTTTTTGAACGCTTCGAGTTTCGCGAGCGGCGCACGCGAAACGGCCACGAACGACACGTCGTGATGTTCGAGATGAAGAAGCGCGCCATCGGTATGATCCATGCCGAACGAGCAGCCCGGGCAGCCCTCTTCCCAGTCGGGCCCGAACATGAAGTGATAGACGAGCAGCTGGCTGCGTCCATCGAACAGATCAGCGAGCGTCTGGCGACCCCGCGGCGTGTCGAACGTGTAGTCTTTCTCGACCTTCACCCACGGCAGCGCGAGGCGCTTGCGGTTCAGTTCATCGCGTGCATGCGTCCACGCCTTTTCGTGCGCGAGATGCGCGCGCTGCGCGGCGATCCATTCTTCCCTTGAGACGATTGTGTGCGGTTCCATGCTTGCTTCCTCCGTATCGGATCAGGCAAAGAGACGCTCGAGCGTGTCGAGCACATCCGTCCAGCCGGCGTGGTGACTGTCGCGCGCGGCCTCGTCGACGAACTGCTCGTGCGTGAGCGTAAGAAGGGTTGCGTCGCCATCGCGCCTCAGCGTGATCGTGACGAGCGATTCGTGCTCGGGTGTCGTGATCCACGCCCAGGTGAACACCAGTTTCGTGCCGGGTACGACCTCGCGATATTCGCCGCTGACGTCGTTCGTTCCGCCATCCGGCGCATGCATGATCACGTGAAACCGGCCGCCCACGCGCACGTCCATGTCGGCCTGCACGACCTTGTTGCCCATCGGGGTCCACCACTTCGCTATTTGCGCCGGGTCCGTCCAGGCGCGCCAGACTTTTTCGGGCGAGGCGTTGATGTGGCGCTGGATCGTAAGACTGGGTCGGGTGAGCATGCGTCTTTCTCCACAAAAGCGGCAAGTCGATCGAGTTGTTCAGTCCAGAAGCGCTGGTAACGGGTGAGCCATTCCATCGCTTCCTCCATGGGCGCGGGCGCGAGCCGGCACGCCACGGTGCGGCCGGTTTTCGTGCGCGTGACGAGCCCCGCCTCGGACAGCACATCGAGATGCTTCATCACCGCCGGCAGCGACATCTCGAACGGCGCGGCAAGCTCGCTCACCGACAGGTCGTGCTGCCCGGAAAGGCGCGCGAGCATCGCACGCCGCGTGGGGTCCGCGAGCGCGGAAAACGTGCGGTCCAGTGCCGCGTCCATATACTTAACCATGAAGTTAAGTTTAGACGATGAAGCCGGCATGTCAAGAGAACATGCGACGCACCAAAAACAAAAGGCGCTTCATGGCGAATGATCATGAAGCGCCCTGCGTATTACGTATCGCGTATTACATATCGCGTCAAAACGCGATGCGGATCCAGACTGTACGCGTCACGCGCGCATCAGATCGCCCAGCCGCCGAGGTAGAACGCGGCAAGCACGATCGCGATCGCCACCGTGCCGACGTTGAGCTTGCGGAACTCGCCGCTCACCACGCGGCCGATCACGAGCGTGCAGAAGCCGAGCATGATGCCGGTGACGATGTTCGCCGTGAGCACGATGAACACGGCGCAGACGAGGCCGGACATCGAGTCGATCATGTCGCTCATGTCGAGCTTGCTCACGCTGCTCAGCATCAGCAGGCCGACATACATCAGCGCCGGTGCGGTCGCATAGGAAGGCACGAGGCCCGCGAGCGGCGAGAAGAACATCACGACGAGAAACGCGAGTCCGACCACGGCGGCGGCAAGACCCGTCTTCGCGCCCGCGGCGACACCCACGGTCGATTCGATATACGCCGCGGCCGGCGCGCCGCCCATGAAGCCGGAGAAGATCGAGCTGATCGAATCGGCCGTCAGCGCGCGGCCACCGTTGATAATGCGGCCGTTCGCATCCAGCTGGCCGGCCTGCCCCGCGACGGCGCGAATCGTGCCGGTGGCGTCGAACACCGCCGTCATCACGAGCGCGAGTACGCTGGGGAGCACGGCAAGCGACAGCGCGCCCTTGATGTCCATCGATCCGATAAGCGACGCGTGTCCCGGCGCCGACAGCGAAGGCACCGCGAAGAAACCATGAAACGCGACCGCCGGATCGATCATCAGCGCGATCGCGGAAATCGCGACGATCACGAGCAGGATCGAACCCGGCACGCGACGGCGCACCAGCCCGAAGATCGCCGCGAGCCCGGCCACCGACATGATCACTGGCAACGACGTGATGTGACCGAGTTGCACTGGCAGTCCCGGCCCCGGATTCTTCACGACGAGACCGACGTCGTTGGCCGCGATCAGCAGCAGGAAGAGCCCGATGCCGATGCCCGTGCCGTGCGCGATGCCCGACGGCAGATTGCGCAGGATCCACGAACGCACGCCTGTCACCGAGATGCCGGTGAACACGAGCCCCATCAGGAAGACCGCGCCGAGCGCGACCGTCGGATGCAGCCCCTTGCCGAGCACGAGGCCGAATGCGGTGAACGCGGTGAGCGAGATCGCGCAGCCGATCGCGATCGGCAGCTTCGCCCAGACGCCCATCAGGAGCGAGCCGAACGCCGTGGTCAGGCACACGGCGACGAATACCGCGCTCGTGTCGAAGCCCGCCTTGCCGAACATGCCCGGCACGACGAACACGGAATAGACCATCGCGAGAAACGTCGTGATGCCCGCGACGAGTTCCTGGCGCTGCGTGCTGCCACGCGAGGTGATTTCAAAGTACCGGTCGAGGATGCCCTTCGAGTCGAAGGACTGGACGCCGACTTCGCTAATCGGCTGGGCCTGGGGTTCCATCATGGCAAGCGACTCCTTTATCAGCATGCTGAAACGGTCGGCGAACCGCCCGTCATCAGGTTTGTCTCGTTACGTGTTATGTGTGCCCACTGGCGTGCCAGAGGCCTCTTTTTGCAGGGTCGAACGGGTAGCCGTTTTGCGGGCCAGACGCTTGCTGACGATCTGCCTGCAACCGGCCACTACCCGCGACGCGCTGTTCTTCCTGTGCTGTCCCGAAATGTAGGGGAACACAAACATATCTCCCATCGCATGCGCGGCATGAAGAACATGTCGCGGTCCTTATGTCGTTGTGGGACGGTCGGGCGGCGCGGCGGGCCGCGTGTTTACACCTACGGTTTCCAGCGCGTCGAAACGCGTGACCGGCCGCTTCCAGCGGAGGTCGGGTGCGCGGATGCGGCGTATCCGGCAGGCGCGCCGCGAGACTGCAATCCGGCCCCGGCGGAGGCCGGCACGCCGCGCAGGTTAAACTCTCGCCCTGACACGCGACCAACTGTATCGATGGCGGACACGACCGTGCCCGCCTGTGCCCATGGAGTCCTTCTAGATGAGTGGCGGTTTCCCACGTCCAGCCTTGCGTCTCGCGATCCTGATCGTCCTTGCGGCGTGGTTCCTGTCGGGCTGCAGCACGTTGCAACTGCAATCGCCCGCGCCGATCCGCGACGCCGAGGCGATTCCGGTCGTGCCCGAACCGCCGCCGCTCGTCTTCGAGGACACCGAGCCCGAGCAGACCGACACCACCGGTCACCCGATACCGAGAAAGCCAAAGCATCTGGTCGTGAAGCCGCACAAGGTCGAGGAAGTGCCGCCGCCCGCGCCCGCGTCCGCGCCGCCCGCGCCACCCCCGCCGATCATCACGACTCGCACCATCGAGCGCAACAGCGCGCACGGCCTCGTCGACAGCGAAGTGCAGCGGCCCGACGGCAAGGTCGTCGGCCGCGCGGTCGATCTCATCACGGATGCCAGCGGCACGCCGCGCGAAATGGTCGTGAATCTGCTGGGCTTTCTCGGCGTCGGCGACCGCAAGGCGAATTTCCCGTGGAGCGCGTTCCGCTTCGCGCCCGCCGCGAAAGGCGCACCGATCACGATCAACATGCCGCAGGGCAAGCTGCCGTTCTCGATCCGGCCGAAGCTCGCCGGGCCGCTCGCCGGCACCTCGCCGCCGCCCGTGAGCCCCGGACAGCTGCCGCTCCTCGATACGAACGTCGAACGCGCGAACGGCGGCAAGGTGGGACGCATCATCGACGTGCTGGTCGACGGCGCCGCGCAGCCCCAGGCGGTCGTGCTCGACGTGAGCGGCATCATCAGCCCCGACCGGCGCACGATCGCGGCCAACTGGTCGGCGCTGCACTTCGTCACGAAGAACAAGGAGCTGACGCCGCTCATCGATCTGAGCGAGGCGCAGATCAAGGCGTCGCCGTCGTACACGACAGACGGGCCGATCCGCGCGGTTTCACCGGCGCCCCCGCCGGCACCTGCTGCATCGCCCGCACCCTCTCCGGCTCCCGCTCCCCCGCCTGCGAGAGCGGGTGCGGGCGCATCGTCATCCACGGCTACGGCCTCTTCTGTGAAGCCTGCCCGATGACCGACCGACACAAGGCTGACGCGCGCAGTCTGCGTGCCCTCAACTGGCTGAATTTTTTCGTCGCCAATGTGCAGACGGGATTCGGTCCGTTCATCGCTTCCTACCTCGCGTCGCACAAGTGGACGCAGGGTGAAATCGGTCTCGCGCTCTCGGTCGGCACGATCAGCGCGATGGTGAGCCAGGTGCCAGGCGGCGCCGTCGTCGACGCGCTGCGCAACAAGAAAGGCGCGGCCGCGTGGGCGATCATCGCGATCATCGTGAGCGCGCTGCTGCTCGCCAGCAGCCCGACCGTGCTGCCGGTGATGATCGCGGAAGTCTTCCACGGCTTCGCGAGCTGCATGCTCGTGCCGGCGATGGCGGCGATCTCGATCACGCTGGTGGGCAGGCACGATCTCGGCGACCGGCTCGGCCAGAACGCGCGCTGGGCGTCGATCGGCAGCGCGGTCGCGGCGGGCCTGATGGGACTCTTCGGCGAATACTATTCACCACGGGCGGTCTTCTGGCTCACCGGCGCACTCGCGGTGCCCGCGCTCTTCGCGCTCGCCATGATCCGCACGAATCCAAACCCGGTGCCGGTCGCCGTGAAGCACAAGCCCAAGCCGAAGCGGGAAAAGGAAGAGCGCGAGACGTTGCGCGAGCTGCTGCGCGACAAGCGAATGCTGATTTTCGCGGCTTGCGTGGTGCTGTTCCATCTGTCGAATGCGGCGATGCTCAACCTCGCCGCGGGCGAAGTGACGGCCGGCATGGGCGACTACGTGCAGCTCGTGATCGCGGCCTGCATCATCGTGCCGCAGGCGATCGTCGCGATGCTCTCGCCGTGGGTCGGCCGCTCGGCCGAACGCTGGGGACGCCGGCCGATCCTGCTGCTCGGCTTCTCGGCGCTGCCGTTACGCGCGCTGCTGTTTGCCGGCGTGAGCAGCCCGTATCTGCTCGTGCCCGTGCAGATGCTCGACGGCCTGAGCGCCGCCGTGTTCGGCGTGATGCTGCCGCTGATCGCCGCCGACGTCGCCGGCGGCAAGGGACGCTACAACCTGTGTATCGGGCTCTTCGGGCTCTCGGCCGGGATCGGCGCGACGTTGAGCACGACGGTGGCGGGGTTCGTCGCCGACCACTTCGGCAATGCGTTCAGCTTCTTCGGGCTGGCCGCGGCGGGCGCGCTCGCCGTGCTGCTCGTGTGGGTCGCGATGCCCGAGACGCGCGACAGCGAGCCGCGCGACGAAACGGCCGGGGTGCCGGAAGTGCATTAGGGCCGGCGCGGCGAGACCGTCGTTTCGCCGCGCCCGGTCTGGTCGAGAAACTCGCTGGCGCGCTTTTTCAGCTCGGCGCTGAAATCGTCGAGCCAGCCGATCGAAAGGCGCCAGCTCTGCCAGTAAAGATCGATGTCGAGATGCCTGCCCGGCGTCATCTCGACGAGTTCGCCGCTCGCCAGATGCGGCGCGACCATCCGCTCCGGGCACATGCCCCACCCCATCCCCGTCACGCACGCGCGCAGAAATCCCGCGACGTGCGGAATCCAGTGCAGCGGCGGATCGAGCTCCGCGCGCGTCACGCGGCGCATGAAGCGCTTCTGCAACTGGTCCTTCGGATTGAAGTCGACGCACGGCGCGTTGCGCAACGTCTCGCGCGTGACGCCTCTGGCGAAATGCCGCTCGAAATAGCGCGGCGCGCAGACCGCCAGATAGCGCATGCGGCCGAGGCGCGTCGAGCGGCAACCCTGCACGGGCTCCGCCTGCGTCGTCACGGCACCCTGCACGCTGCCGTCGCGAATGCGTTGCGCGGTGTGATCCTGGTCGTCGATCACGAGATCGAGCAGCATTTCGCGCCCGACGCAAAAATCCGCGACGGCGTCGATGAACCAGGTGCCGACGCTGTCGTCGTTCACCGCGACGCGCAACGTGGGCCACGATTCGACGAGCGCGCCTGGCAGCGTCGGCAGGCGCCCGCCCAGTTCGGCTTCGAGCAGTTGCACGCGCTCGGTGTGGCGGCACAGCAGCGCGCCCGAGGTTGTCGCGACACACGGCTGCCCGCGTTTCACCAGCACGCTGCCGACGCGCTCTTCCAGCAGCTTCACGCGCTGCGACACCGCGGACGGCGTCACGTTGAGTTCGTTCGCGGCGCGGTCGAACGAGCCGTGGCGCACGACGGCCGCGAGCGCATCCAGCAAGGCATAGTCGAGCATTAGCGTTCCTTAATCCGCATTAAGTGAATTAGCTTCTCTTACGGGTTTCGAAACCGCAGACTAGCGCCATTCGTTTCAACCGTCTACTGGATCAGGCTATGGACTGGCTCGCTTTTTCGCATGGCGCGGCGTTGTGCGCCTCGCTGATCGTCACCATCGGGGCGCAGAACGCGTTCGTTCTGCGTCAGGGCATCATGCGCTCGCACGTCGGGAAGATCGTCGTGCTGTGCATGCTGTCGGATTTCATCCTGATCGCGCTTGGCGTGGGCGGCGCATCCGCGCTCGTCGAGCGCTATCCGGTGTTTATCCACTCGGTGCTGTACGTGGGGCTCGCGTATCTCGTGTGGTTTGGCATCGGCGCGCTGCGGCGCGCGGCCAAACCCGGGCACGCCGTGCTCGATGCCGCCGCCGGCGGCGCGGCGCCCGCGCGGCAGCGCGCGCTGCCGGTTCTGCTGATGACGCTCGCGCTGACGTGGCTCAATCCGCACGTCTATCTGGACACGTTCCTGCTGATCGGCACGGCCGGGGCGCGTGAAGCGCAGAGCGGGCGCATGCCGTTCGCGCTCGGTGCGATGGCGGTGAGCGCGGTGTGGTTCGTGCTGCTCGGCTATGGCGCCCGCGTGCTCGCACCGCTCTTCCGGCGTGCCGCCGCGTGGCGCGTGCTCGACGGTGCGATTGGCGGGATGGTGCTGTTTATCGCGTTCCTGCAGTTGCGGTAAATTGTTCGCGCCGATGGCAACGTCAGCGGCGGCAACTTTCGCGACACAAGCCCGCATGGCGCGCATCGAGCATCTGGATCACGCGGTGCCGGCCTGCGCGCGGTGCGCCCTCACCGGCCAGGCGCGCGCGCCGGCCCCGTGCCGACAGTCTGCAACCCGCCATCGGTCACATACGGCACGATGCCCGCCGCGCTGATCAGCGCGGCGGTATCGCGCGCGCATTCGTTATCGCCCGGCGCGCAGTAATCGATCGACAGCACCGGCAAACGGTACCGCTCGCGAATCGTCTTCGCCTGCGCGAGCAGCCAGTCGCGGTCGTCCTGCGGCACCTCGACGTAGCGCTGTTGCGCCTGATCCCAGCCGCGATATAGCGACTCGAATGCGACGGCGTACGCAAGCACATGCACCTGCGGCAGGATTTCGAAGCCGCGATTGAAGATCAGCTTCGCGCGCGGATAACGCGTCTTGATCGCGCGGATCACGCTCACCAGCCCCGCTTCCTGACGCGCGCGCGCTTCGGCGGTTTTCGCGACCAGCTGATACGAATCGAGCGTGTCGAGAAAGAAGCCGCGATAACCGAGCTTCCACAGCGGCGCGATCACGTGCTCGACATAGAACGCGGGCCAGCCCGCCGCATCCTGATCGACCACCGTCGACGCCCAGATGTCGTTGCGCCCCACGAGCCACGCCTTCGGTATCGCCGCGTAATACGGCCGCTCCCGCGACACTTCCCCCACGCTCACGTACGCAAACCACGCGGTGTGTGCGTTCCTGTGCGCGCGCGGATCGAAGCCGCTGTCCGGCTCGATGACGGCGACGTCGAACGCGCCCAGTTGCGCGACCGGCGGGTGCTCTCCATAGAACAGCGCGACCGACGGCGCCGATGCCTGCGCATGCGCCGCGGAAGACAGCACACCGACGATCACAACGCGCGCGACGCGCGCCGCGAACCGCAGCATCGGACGCAATGAATAACGGTCGAGGTGTTCCTGCTTCACGAGACCTGTTCCTGTCGATGCAATGGAGAACCACGCCTGCGCACCTGAACGCCGTGCGCGCGGCGTTTGCGATGCTTCAATTTCGCAGCATGTACGTTTCGTACTCGAGCGAAGCGAATTTCCTGTCGAGCACCGTGACGGCCGCGATCACCACGGCCAGCAGCGCCAGCGCGAAACCATAGCCGTACGAATCGGGGCCGAGCCACAGTGTAAAGCCGGTAAAGACGCCGTTGAGCACGACGAACGCCGCTGTCAGCTTCAGCACGATGCGACGGCCGTCGAGATAGAAGAACACGTTCAGCAGGCCGAGCAGCAACACCTGCAGGCTCGCTGAAATCACGTCGATGATCAGCAGCGGCAGATAGAGCGTCGAAATATGCAGCGATTCGAGAATCCCCGCGCCGAACGCCACGATCAGCAACAGCACGACCGCCTGCACCTTGATGATCTCATACAGGCCGGTGCGCACGCTGCCCACCATCATGTCGCGCATCTCGTTGATATGGTGCAGCGTCGCGCCGCTGCGCACCGCGTCGTAGAACGCATCGTAGTATTCGACGAAATCCGCTTCGATACGCACCAGAAACGTCGCCATGCCCGGCATCACGCACAGGTACGCGATGAAAACCGGAATGTCGTAGATCACCGACGCGTGCAGCGGCCCGATCACCTGTGTGCCCGTACCCGGCGCATACCAGAACATGAACTTGTCGAGCCACACACCCAGGTTGAAGAGCAGACCCACGACCGCGAGGCTGGGATAGGCAAAGCGCCGCTGGAACACTTCGAACGAGATGAAACGCGTGCTGCGGTAGTCGCGGTAAATGAGGCCCGACAAACCGGTCAGCAAAACCAGATGCCCCGCGACGAACCCGCCAAGCAGGCCCACGAGGCCATGCCTGTTGAGCAGCAGCGCGAACGCGACCGTACACGTATAGCCGACGAGAAACACCAGCAGGATCTGCCGGTACTGCTTGACGCTCGACAGAAAGATCACCGCGATCCAGATGTTGCTCACCACGACAAAGCCCGCCACCATCAGCAGCCGGTACAGCAGCGGTTCGGCGCGAAACAGGCACGCCATCGCGATGATGCCGCATACACCCGACACGATCGTCGAGACGAGCACCACGCCGTTGTAGTTCGACAGCACGAGGTCGTCGCGCTTTTCGAACAGGCGGTCGGAGATAAAACGCGTGAACGACAGCTGCAACGGCCCCGTCAGTATCAGGCTGAGCGCGATGATGTAGGTCACCGACACCTGGAACTGCACGATCGCGTACTTCGGAATCACGAACGCAAGGCTCAGCACGCCGATGATCAGAATGCCGAAGATCGACAGGATCAGCGGGCCCGAACTGATCAGGCCCGCGTAAGCGTACGCGCGCGCCACGCCGGTCAGCGTTTCGCGCCGCAGGATTTTGCGTAGTTCGAAGCCGATACCCGCCATCAGCGTGTCTCCTGCGTTTGTGTGTCGCCTGGTGCGCCGGTCTGTGCGGCACGCGCGGCGTGCGGCATCGGGCAGCGCGCTACGGCCTGAACCGCACTGGCGGAATCGGGCGCGGCCGCGAGTTTTTCGTAAAGGGTGCGGTAACTGTCGATCATCTGCGCGCGCGTGTAATAGCGGCGCACACGCGCAAGACCCGCCTGCTGCGCGGCGAGCCAGCGCGCGTCGTCACCGAGCAGCAACAGCACCGCCGAAGCGAACGCCGCCGGATTCGCGAGCTGCACGACGAGGCCGGCCGAACCGAGCGCGCGATCCTCCGCGGTTTCGCCTTCAATCAGCTGGCGGCACGATCCTACGTCGGTGGTGATCGCCGGCACGCCGGCCGCGAAGCCCTCCAGCACGACGAGCGGCAGCGCCTCGCTGATCGACGTCAGCGCGATCACGTCGATTTTCGGCAGCACGTCATCGATGCGCTGGAAGCCGAGGAACTTCACGTTCTTCGAGAGACCAAGGCTTTCGACCAGCGCCCGGCACTCGAGCGCATACGCCGGGTCTTCCTCTTCCGGGCCGATGATCCAGCCTTCGATGTCGGGCATCGTGCGCGACGCGATAAAGAGCGCGCGGATAAACGTCTTGATGTCCTTGATCGGCACCACGCGCCCGATCAGCCCCACCACGCGATGCGGACCCGCTACCCGCTTCGCGACGAGCGGCGCGAGGCCGTCCACGTCGACACCGTTCGGAATGCTCCGCGTGCGGCTCGCGTCTGCGCCGTCGGCGATCTGGCGCTGGCGGTTCGCTTCGTACAGCGCGACGATATCGCCGGCCGCATCGTAGGCCATCTTGCCGATCGCCTCGAAGAAGCGCACCCACAGCTCGCGAAAATAGCTGACCTTCGAGATGTCGCGCTCGAACACGCCGCGGCTGTCGCGAATCCAGCGGCTTTGCAGCAGGTCGATCTTGCGTTCCTTCGTATAGATGCCATGCTCGGACACGAGCAGCGGACGGCGCGTGCGGTGACGCAGGATCGCGCCGAGAAAACCCGCATACCCGGTCGACACCGTGTGATACACGCGGGCCGGCGGCAGCGTTTCGGCGATGCGCACCAGTTGCCACAGCGGCTTGTGCATGATGCGCACGGTCCAGAAGTAGTCGGTGAACGACGGGTCCGTGCAGTACTGCTGGTATTGATCGACGATGGTTTCCCATGCCGCGCGGCTCGTCAGGAACTGCGCTTCGCTCAACGCACCGTTTTCGCCGAGCATCGGGATCATGCCGGCCATCAGGCCGTCCGCGTGCGGCGCGCGCTGCGGGTCGCGCAGCGCCGCGTGCAGTTCGGCCGAGTGCGCGAACGCGGCGCGGTCCCCTTCCATCGCATGCGGCTGGCGCATGTCCGCGTCGGCATGTTCGTACAGGTAATGCGCCTCGAAATGCACGACGTTGTCGGGCAGCGCGTAGGCCGCAGCCGCGTAGTCTTCCTCGCGGCTGCCGAGAAAGACAATCGAAAAACGCGTGGACGGGTACGCCCTCACCATGTCGTTGACCCAGCTCGACACACCGCCGCGCACATACGGAAACGTGCCCTCGAGCAACAGGCAGACATCGGCATCGGCGGCGCGGCGCATCAGGGACGGTTTCGTCATGACCAGTAGCTCACAGCCGGTTTGAGTGTAGGAAACACCGCGGCGTTGCCAAGCGATGCGAGCAGCGCGGACACCTGGCGGTAATCGCCCCGCAGATACGCAACCTCGGCGAGCCACGGCACGAGCCGCTCGCGCGGGAAGCCGAGCGCCTGCGCGCGCGCCATGCTCGCTTCGGCGTCTTCGGGCTTGCCGTTGGCGAGCGCGAGACGGCCGCGGATCAGCCACAACGCGGCGTCGCCGTCGTCGGTGTCGAGCGCGGCGCGTGCATGGCGGTCCGCCTGTTCGAGCGTGTGACGGTACACGGCGCCCTGCACGAGGTTCTGGTACACGAGTTCGAAATGCAGTTCCGCGAGACGCCGGTTGAGCGCATGACGTTCGCCGTCATCGTTGGCGGCTTCGAGCGCCTGGCCGGTCTGGTAGATCTTCTGCATGATCTCGTTCTCGGCGTGGTCGAGCGTGCCGTACGCAATCAGGCGCACGTCTTCCAGCGGATCGGCGAGCAGTTCGCGCAGCAGCGTGCCGGTCGTGCGCGTGGGCATGCCCTGGATCGCGACGAGCGCCGTCAGCCGGTCGTTGGCGGGAACCTGCGTGTTCGCGAGGCGCGCCTGCAGCCGCGCGCCGCCGCCATGCGAGACGCGCGACACGAGCCACGAGACGAACTGCGGACGCGGCACATCGGCGAGCAACCCGCTTTCCCGCGAACCGGGGAAACAGGCGGCCCAGAGGCAGCTCGTCAACACGACGAGGCCGCCGCACAGCGGCACGAACGTACACAGCAGCCACAGCAGAAGCAGCGACGCGCCGCGCGGCTCGCGGTAGCGCACGGGCAGAAAGCCGCTCAGCGTCACGGCCTCGGCGAATCCGGCGACGGCCTGGATCACGAGAAACAGCAGCAGCGGATCGACGCCAGCGGCCGGGTGCAGCAGCTGCCGGAGCGCGGCACCCTGCGCGATCACGGCGACCACGGCGGCAAGCGCCGTCACGAGAAGAGTGCGGGCGTTAGACATCGAGGCCGCTTCGCTGAAGAAGGCGCCGCAGCGCCGTGCCCGGTTCGGCGCCGTCGAGGTGCAGCGTATGCACGCCCACCCGCGCCGCTTCGAGATCGGTATTGAACTGCGCCGCCAGGCTGCCCTCGGTCCGCGCGAGATAGCCGTCGACACCGGTGGTGTCGGTGGCGGGCATCAGGTTCACCAGCACCGACTGCTTCGCGGTACGCAGCGGCCACATCACGTCGAGCGCGCGGCGGCGGCGCATCACGTGCTCGAACAGCGAGTCGCCGGCTTCATCGTGCGGGAACACGAGCGCGACGAGCGAGGACTCGACGCCCGCATCGCGCTGCAGGCGCGTCAAGCGCCCGAGGTCGAGCGCGAAATCGTACGGGCAGCCCGGCACCGTGTCGAGAATCCGCTGCACGAACGCCGAGTGTTCGACGCCGTCAGCGTAGTAGCCGAGCAGCACGAGCAGCAGCTGCAGGTTGTCGAAGTTCAGCGACAGGAACGGCATGCGCTTCACGACCAGCAGCGCGATCAGTTCGCCATCGGCGGACACGAGCGGCGCGCACACGACGTAATGCGTATTCGTCACCGGCGTCTCTTCGTGCTTCAGATGCGCGATGGCGAGCGTGCCGATCGCGTGCGTGACGAGTTCGTCCTTCGGATCGAAGTCGAAGGTGTCGCCGATGCGCGCGACCGCTTCGGTCGACGGACGTCCGCCATGCACCGGATACAGCGCCGCGACTTCGACCTGGCAGGCCTGCGCGACGAATTCGAGCAGACCGTGCGCACCCGGCAGCGCCTCATCGTGCGCATGGACAGGTGCCGAAGCCTCTGCCCCATGCGCCACCGAAAGACGGCGCAACTCGGTGATCGAATCGCGCAGCGTGGTGGGCTTCGACAGCAGGTCCTTTTCGAGCCGCTCGTGCGACAGGCGCAGCAGATAGTGGCTGTTCGTCAGCGCGACGAGCCGGTCGTTCAGGTAATCGTTGAGCGCGGACGCGCGCCGGGTGCGGCTGCCCCACGTGTCGCCGAAGTGGCCGGTGATGATCGTCTCGATGAGACCACCCGCGAAGAACATCACGGGAAACGCGCCGCCGTGCGGATAGAACAGCGCCCAGTCGAGGACCAGCAGCGCGCCCGCGAGCAGCCCGAGCAGCGTGCCGTAGCGCAGCGCGACGACGAGCGCGGCGAGCCACAGCCACGGAAAGCCCGCGCCGAGCAGCAGCGGATCATGCGGATCGACCCACCACGCGACACCGCACACGACAGCCATGAAGACGATTGACTCGACGATCGCGAACGGCCGCGCCACAGCAGGGGCCAGAAAACGGCGCACGCGCCCGAGGTTGCCAAACGGATTGGCATTGCGCGGTTTCGATGCGCCAGGGGCGGATTGCACGGCGGCGGTATTCACGGCCTGTTCCTTATGACGTGTCGCGTTGCTGATGAACGGCTGGCTGCGGGCGACGGCTGACGATGACGGGAAGTGCTGAACTTAATGACCCGCGCCCAGCGGCGAGAGCACCTTGCCGATCAGAACGGTCGCGACATCCGACAGGCCGGAACGGCTCCAGCCCGTACGCGTGCCGGTCGCGCTCCACACGACGAGGCCACTCGAGACGTCGAGCAGCTCGAACGTGACGCCCACCGCCGGCTCGCCATCCACGCCGGCCTTGTAGCGCCATTCCTCGACTGCGCCCGTCAGCACGTATTTCACGTGCTGCGCGCGCGCCCAGTCGAGTTTCTTGCTGATGCTGTCGCCCTGCGCGGTGTCGAACATCGCGTTCGCGCTCGCGTCGGCGGGTGCCACGCGCACGTTGGTCAGGCCGCTGGCGCGCAGCGCGTTGGCGGCGATCGAACCGGCGCTGCGGCCGGCGTCGGGCGTTTCGCTGTAGTTCGCGATCGGCGCCACGGCCACCGCATCCGCTGCCGACAGCGCGGGCGCCGCCGTCTGCCTCACCGTGCCGCACGCGGTCACGAGCAGAACCGATGCGACCGCTGTCGCGCACCACGTACCCAGACGGGCAAACCCCTTGATACCTATCATGGAACAGCTCCTCAAATAACGTCGAAATTGTCTGCTTGCCGGGAGCGCGCCCGCGGCTGTCCGCCGCCTGGTCCGCCCCGATGGTACGAACTTCTTCTTCAATAGAACCAGCTGTAGCGCGCGCCCACTTCCGTCACGGGCGTCCCGACCTTCGTCACGCGGTCATGCTCCAGATACATCGAAAGATGATCGCCGCCGAACACGGTGCCCGCCACGCCGACGCTCAACTGCGGACCCCAGCCCTGAATCGAGTCGTGCAGGATGCCGACGTCCATGAACGGACGCCAGCGATGCGTGTACTGCTCGCGCAGATCGTTGCCGAAGCCGAAATACAGGCCGTACTGCGCGTACGTATCCGGAATGAACGCGCCAGCGAGCCCCGCCCCTGCCGGCACGATGCGCGAGATCAGCGCGTCCGGCTGGCCGCTTGCGGCATAGCTGCCACGCGTGCCGACGAGCCGCAGCGTGAAGTCGGGATAGACCGTGTGAAAGCGGTACGCGATTTCGCCGGTCGACAGGATGCCGCTGCCCAGATACGTGCGCGCCTGGCTATAGAAGCGGTCCGCCTCGACGGTGCCTGACAGCTCGAGGCGCTCGGTCACGCGATATGTCAGGCCGGCGATCAGGTTGTCCTTCATGCCGCCGACCTGCAGCGTTTGCGTTTCCGGCGCTGTTTCGTTGCGGCCCGCGTGCGCGGTCAGCGTGAGCGGCGAGTTGCGGCCGGTTTCGCCGTCGAGCGCGAGCGTATAGAAGCTGTCGAGCGCCTCGCGCCGGCCCGCCGTCACCATCAACGCGGAATCGAGCGTCTGGCGCCGGGCGAAGAATTCGAACGAGCGGTCCACCGAAGGCACGTTGATCAGCTGCGTCTCGTCCGTCGAACGCTGGAAGCGCTGGGTGCCCGTCACGCCGACCATGTAGCGCTCGGCGATCTTGCGGCTGCCCGAGAGCGTCTGCTCGATGTAGTCGAGCGGATGCTCGACGTAGCTCGTCACGCTCGCGCCGATCGACTGCGGCCAGTCGAGCGCCGTTTCGATGACACGCGTATGCAGGTCGGTGTTGTCCGGCGCGCCTTCGAGCCCCCTGAAGGCAAGCCGTTGCGCGGCATCCGGACGGTCGACCGCGCTCAACGCATCGATCCGGTTGTCGATCGGCAACCGGCCGCCTTCACGGTCGAGCACGCGGTTCATCGTCGTCGTGTCGCGGTCGGCGAGCGCGATCGCGAGTTGCGCGTCGCCCGGCTGCAACAGCCGGCTCGCGTACTGCCGCGCGAGCCAGCGCTTCGCGAGCGGCAACGATTCGGTCGAGAGCGCCCACGCCACCGCGACGTCCTTCGCCACGGCCGATTTCAGACGGCCATCGTCGCGTGCGGCGGCATCCTTCGATGCGACGGGCGGCAGGCCGCGCACGTCGCCGAGCAGCGAGCGGCGTTCGAGCGGCGTTTTCTGACGGCTCGGGTCGTTCGCGAACAGGCTGTCGAGCAATGCCTTCGACACGTCGCCGTTCTCGAAGATCGTCGCGAGCGTCACGCCCTGGCCCGCCAGCTGTTCGCGGGTGTCCGCGTCACGGCCGGCACGACGCTTTAGCGCCGCGCTCGCGCCACGACCACGCGTGGCGACTGCCTGCTCGTCGCTTTGCATCCGCACCCACACCGTGCGGCGGATCGACCACGCGAGATCCGGGCGGCCGGCCGCTTCCTGTGCGTCGGCGTAGGCGAGCAGCCAGAGCGGATCGCGCGACATCGTGGCCGCCTCCAGCCGCAGATAGCCGAGCGCGGCAACCGGGCGGTCCAGACGCAGCTCGGCGGCCGCATACGGCTCCCACAGCGATGACGTGCGTTGCGACGCGTCGCGCCACCTGGCCAGTGCCGCGCGCAGTTCGCTGTCGGTGCCGTAGTCGACCAGCATCCAGAGGAGCGCGGTGCGCAGGTCGTTGGGCGCCCCCGGTAATGTCATCGCGCGTTGCAGGTCGTGCAGCGCGTCGAACGGCCGGTCAGTCAGGCGATAGTATTCGGCGCGTGCGCCGAGGAAGCCCGGGTCCGCTTCGGCCGCGGCCTGCTGCGCCGGCGTCAGGCTCGCGAGCAGCGCGGCGACGCGTTCGGGTGCCTGCGCTTCCGTGTAGTAGTAGATCGCGTTCTGCAACGCGCGCGGCGTGCCGTCGCGGCGGTACTGCAATTCCGACGTGCGCGCGGCGTCGATCGGCCACGGGTCGTAGAAGTACGTCATGTCGCCGAGGTCTTCGGGCGTGGCGACGCCCGTCGCAAGCAGATGCGCGTAGCCATCGTTGGCCGCCTTGTCCTGCTGCAGGAGACGCGCGAGTTGCGCGTAGTTGCGCCAGAACGCCTCGTCGTCGTTTTTCGCGCCATCGCGCGCTTTCTGCAACGCGTCGAACGCGCCCTTGTAGTCGCCGTGGCGATACAGCAGGCTCGCTGTGCGCAGCGCGTACGTCGCGTTCTCCGGGTTGTGCGCCTGCAGCCTGTGATAGACCGCGAGCGCCGCGTCGTCCTTGCCGGCCCGCTCGTCGAGCGTGCCCATGCGCTCGTCGATCGCGTTGCCCTGCGCCCCGCGCGGCAGCGAAGCGAGGAACGCGAGTGCTTCGTCGGGCAGGCCGAGACGCTCGTAGGTCGCGACGACGTCGTCGACGAGTTTCAGATTGTCCGGATTCGCCTGCGATGCGTGCCTGAGCGCGGCGAGATAGGCGCGGTCGTCGTCCAGCATCGGCGCAATACGCAGCACGTTCGCCCATGCAGCCGGATCGTTCGACATCTCCGCGTAGGCGAGCCACGATTTCAGCGCAAGCGGCGATGCGTTGTTCCATTCGGCGACCTGCGCGAGGCGCTTCAGCCAGACGGCGGAATGCGGGTCTTTTTCGACCTGCTCCGACGCGATCTTCTGCGCGCTGGGGAGGTCGCCGGCTTCGACGAACGACTGGAATACGAGACCGGCTACGTCGCGGTTAGCTGCGCTGGTTGTTGTCGCGGGGCTGGCCGTTTTCGTGGCCTTCTTCGCGTCCGCCTTCACGTCCGCTTTCTCGTCCGTTTTGGCACCGGAGGCCGCTGGCACAATCGAGGCCGGCGTCGTGGCCGCCACGCGTTGCACATGCACGGCGCCCCACCCTCGCGTGCCGGCACCGAAGCGCTCGCGCATCGTGCCGCTCGCCTGCGGCCCGTCCATATACGCATACGGCGTTTGCTGCGCAGCAGCCGTTGCACGACGTGCCAGCCTGAACGACGCGTACCGGAACATCGCACGCGGTTCCGGCTGTGCAGCCGCGAAACGCGCCAGCGCGGTCGCGTAGCGACGCGCGAGATCCGGCCGGTTCGCGGCCCGCGCGAGGTCCAGCAGGACGATCAGCGTTTCCTTGTCTTCGGCGAGCACGCCGGCGTGCAGATCGGCAGCGGCCAGCGCCTCGTCCAGCAGGTTGCCCGACTGCAGCGCGCGAATGCCAGCCAGGAAGTTGCGGCGCCGGGCGTCGAGCGTCGTCGCCGTATCCTGCTCGCGGAACCATGCATCGGCGGCGTGCGGATAGTCGCCGATAAAGAGCGCATAGCGCGACACCTGCGCGTTCCATTGCGTGTGACGTGCAGGGTCCTGCGCGGCGAGACGCTCGTATAGCTGCATCGCCAGTTGCGGTGCGTCGGCGGCTGCCGCGCGCTGCGCGAGCAACTGCAGATCGGGCGTCGGCCATGCAAGGCTCGCGGCGGCCTCGAACTGCGCGCGCAGTTTCGCCGAAGCCGCGGCGCGAAGCGGATCGCTCGCCGGAATCGCGAACGTCTGCTGTTCGGCGACCGACAGCCGCAGCAGGATCGCCTTGCGATGCATCGGCTCGCTGTTCAGCGCGTCCATCCGCTGTGCGATGTGCAGCACGTCGTCGAGACGGCCGAGGCGGGCATACTGCTCGCCCAGCAGCGCGAGAAATTCCGGGCTCGCGGGCTGCACACGCAGCCACGCTTCGAGATACGCGACGCTCACTTCGCTCGGCGCGGCGCTGGATATCATGCGTTCGCGCAGGCCGCCGCGCGGCCACGCCGCGTAGAAGATCAGCAGCACGACGGCGGCGAGCAGCGTCACGAGCCACGGCGACGCGATACGGGGACGCTGGGTCATGTTAGCGGCCACAGGCGACCTCGACTGACTGGTATTTCACCGCCGGGCCGGCGACGCCCGGCGTGTCGAAACGCAGCGCGTTGCCGTCGCGGCGCGCAGCCACCGCGCGACCGTCGACGCTCACGCGGCACGTCTGCGCATTCGCCAGCTTCACGAACGGCTGGTAGTAGCCGCCGAAGTCGAAGCGCATGCCGTCCGGCGTGCGCTCGAAGCGGCGCACGAAGCCGTTTGCCTCGGCGATGTACGGCAGGGTTGCGTTGGCGGCGTTGGCGGCGTTGCCCGCTGCCGATGTGGCGGCGAACGAAACCCGTGCGCTGCCGTTGTCGATATGGATATACGTGCCGTCCGCACCCGGCGCGAAGCCCGTCACGCCGGGAGACGCGTCGAGCACCGGCGCCTGCGTGCCCGGCCAGTGCAGCTCGCGCACCTCGCCGTCGCCCCGCACGACCCAACTGGCGCCATTGCTTCCCACGCCACGCGCCACGGCGAACGAGCGCCAGTCGAGCACCTTGCGGATGTAGTCGGTGACATGCACCGGCAGCACCGGTTGCTTCAGCACCGTCGAGAAAATCTGGTCCAGCGCGTGCAGCGACGCGACCTTGGTGCCGCTGTACATGTGGTAGTAGATATCGATCGGCTTGAAGCGGCGCGGCTTG
Source organism: Paraburkholderia sartisoli (assembly GCF_900107685.1). Taxonomy (GTDB): domain Bacteria; phylum Pseudomonadota; class Gammaproteobacteria; order Burkholderiales; family Burkholderiaceae; genus Paraburkholderia; species Paraburkholderia sartisoli. Next base: position 524,345 of record NZ_FNRQ01000003.1, read on the forward strand.
TCGGTCATGTCGAAGGTTTCGAGCACGCGCGTGAAACCGTAGAACGGCCCCAGCCATTCGTTCGTGTAGACGTTTTCATCCTGGTTCGGCGCGTAGACCTGATACGCGCCCGGCCCCTTGTCCACGCCGATCGGCGCGATGTTGGTCCAGCTGTTGTCCGTCTTCGTGATGACCGTGTCGCCGCCGTTGATGTTGAAGACGCCCGCGTCGTACACCTTGCGCACCACGATGCCCGGCGGCTGGCAGTCGCCCGACCATTGCAGCACCACTGTCTTCTTGCCCGGCGGTGCAAGGCGCTCGTTGATGTAATCGATCGACCCCGTGATTTCGCGGTCGATGTTGAAGGTGTAGCCAGGAATGTCCAGCGAGAACGCCGCATCGCCGCCGCCACGATCGACGCGCCGCTCACCCTTGTCGTCGACGTTGTCCCATTCGAACGGATGCGAATACGTGTGCGTGCCGATCTCGACGTACGGCAGCGCGAACATCTTGCGTGCGATTTCCTCGAGACGCGGCGAGATATCCGGATGCAGGCCCTTCATGCCCACTTCGCCTTCGATCACGGAGAGTGTCATCGGCACCTTGTAACGCGTGAAGATCTTCTGGTAGAGCGCCTCCCCCGAAAAATCCGCGCCGGGGAATTCCGCGCGCGACGCGAAGCCGTCACCGTCCACGTGGGTCATGAAGAGGCGCCGGCCGTTTTCGGTCGTCACGCTCGGCGAAGGCATCGTCTGCAGGCGCAGCGCGGCCGTGAGAAATTTGATCGGCTCTATCGCCCAGCGCTCCTGGTCGACGCCGATGAGCGATTCCACCGTGTACGGATTCAACGCATAGCCACCCCACGGGGTGATCGCGACCTGGTCGAGCAGTTCGCCGTTGGCCGACACGCGCAGCAGCGAACGGCTCTTCGAGCCGACGCGCACGCCGAGCAGATCGCGCGCGTCGGGCTTCGGATTCGTTTCGAAGCCGACCATCGGGTCCCGCGAGACGATGCTCACCGGCGCGGCCGGCGTACCCGGCACGGCTTCGAGATCGAGCGCGGCGCCGCCGTCTTCCGCGGCATCGAAACCGAACTGGCCGAGAAACACGATCGGCACGTGAGCGGCGATGCGGCCCGCGACCCAGCGGCGCAGCTGCTCCGCATCGGGCACCGCGTCACGCTGAAACCACGCGACAACGCCCGCATAGCGGTCCGGCGTGATGCCGGAAGGCAGCGCGGAATCGAAGTCCGCGTACTCGACGTCATAGCCGAGATAGTTGAGCGGCATCGCGAGATCGCGCACGCCGGCGGTGCCATCGAGCGGCTCTTTGGTGTCGCGGTCCTGCAGCACGAGAATCTTGCGCGGCAGCACCTCGATCGCGCCGATGCCGACGACGTCGCGCGCCGCGTCCGTCACGTACGGCACCATGCCGGCGGCAACCACCTTCGCCGCGGTCGCACGCGCGCAATCGCGATCGTTTCCGTCGCAGTATTCGAGCGAGACCACCGGCACGCCGGTCCGCTGCGTGAACGCGCGGGCGGCCGCCATGCGGCTTTCGCGCAGCGCGTCGGGCACCTCGGCCGGTTGCATGCGGGTTTCATCGAGGCCGCGCACGAGCGCGTCGCCCACGACCGCGTACAGCGCCCCGGCGTGCGGCTGGGCAGCCTGCAACGCGTTCGGGCCGCCGACGACGAGACGCGCGTCGGGGTGCGCGGCGCGAATGGCGTCGATCGCGGCGATCGCAGCCGGCGTCTCCAGCAGGAAGCCGCGATAGCCGCGCGCCCACAACGGCTCGATCTGCCGTGCGACGAAGTCGGTGGCTGAACCAGCTGCGGCACCATCCGTGCGGGCAAGCCACACGGTATGCGAGAGCGGATGAGCGGACGGATCGAAGCCTTGCGCCGGGTCGAGCACCACGGCGTCGAACGCCTGCAACAGATCGACGGGCACATTCGCGCCGTAGAAGAAAGCGAGATTGACCGGCGCGGCGGTGTGCGTTGCAACCGTTGCACCCGACGCATCCGCTGCCCCGCTCCGCGCGACCGCCACGGTGTTGCCGGCCGCACTGGATGTGGCGGCAGGCACGGCCACCCACGGCATCATGCCAATCGCGCTCACCGCGAGCGTGGCCAGCTTGCGTACACAGCCGTTCCAGCCGGTCCCGCGCGTGGCCTTCGATGAATTCAATGCTGTAACGCTGCCCGATGGCGTCGTGACTCTAGACATCCGGTTCCCGTTCGATGGTCGCGGGACGCGCCAGAAGCGCGTCGATCACGGTGTTGCCGGTCGCATTGACCGGCCGTGTGTCAACCCGGCGGCAGGGTTCGCCTTCGTGCAGGGCGAAACCCAGGCCGCGCTTATGCAGCCGACGCCGCGGTCACGCCACGTGGCGCGCGCGTGCGGAGCGGTGCTTCAACGCATCGAGGGAGGTTCTGACAGGAAGGGCTTCCGGCGACGTGCCGGAAATAAAAGGATGTGCAGCAGACATGATTCTTTATTCGCTTTTCAGATGAGTTTCTAATTGGGCACGGGCATCTTCGCCCCCGCTGGTTCGAAGATACTGATCCCGCGTCAGTCAAACTACGCAGTCACCGGCGCCCCGAGACCCAGACATCAAGGCCATATCGCCGGCTGGATTCACCCGCCGCAAACACAATCTGAATAGGCGAATCGGTCCGCATTCTAACTTCACATCCGCGTAAACACATAAGAGTTTCGAGAAAAATCTTATTAAGAATGCGATTGAGAAAATAAAGTGTACCGGTTTATTTGCTGCAATCCTGAAAAAACCATTCGCGCAAACGTTAGCGCCCAACGAAATGCATCTGAAACTCATCGAACAGTGCCGGGACTCGCTGGCGACAGGGGTCCATGAGAATGCCTTCCCGTCACGACGCGCTTCCGGGAGAAGAAAATCCTCATCACTGGACCGCAGGCATATCTCCGGAATGCCCACGTATTAAGGCTTTACGGCTGCTCCGATATCCACCACCCGACACTCCCTGTTCAGTATCTGGAAATCGTCATTTAGTCGCGTCCGGCGTATACCCTACGCGAGTTAACCCGGCTCGATTAGTAAACGAACGGGCGTTCCTTATTCCAATTTTATAGCCCGACCCCGAAAACCGTCGAATGAACCTTATTCCTTCCGGCACTGAATTTCGTTCGACGATCTGCCTCACGGATTCGCGATGTGCATTTGCGTTTCAGAGCGGCATGAAACCCATGCTCCATAAGGGGAAACTCACTTCTGTTCATTATTTTTTATCGGCAAGCGCGATGTAATTAATACCTGGTTCCAGGCACGCATGCTCCTGACTCGTTCATTCCGGAATGGACGGCATTGAATCCGGATATCGGCCGGCTTGCGCCATCCTTTCGTGGACAAAATGAAGCGCGCAATTGCAGGACCGAACATCCACATTGAATAACATCGCATGGTTCCCGCCAAAAGCGGTGGCCCGCCAGACCGGAGACACGGCTTGAACGCATCGCCTCTGGGCACGGGAGTTGCTGAATTCCGTGCGGCGCTCCCTCACCGACGCGTGAAGCGACGCAGCCGAACAACATCAACTCATCCGGCAATTCCGTTCACAGGTGGAGGCCTTCATGCTTCGTTACGCTGCAATATTTTTCGTCATCGCCATCATCGCCGCCATTTTCGGTTTCGGTGGGATCGCCGCTGGCGCGGCTGAAATCGCGAAGGTTCTGTTCTTCATCTTCATCGTGATCTTCCTCGTGACCCTGTTGATGGGCGTCATCCGGCGATAGGAGACGCGCTCGAGCCCACGACGTCCCCTGGGAAGCGGATCGCGCGTCACTGCCTGCATAGTGGCGCGCGATCCGCTTTTTTGCTTCGTTCGTTGTGAGGACCGGGCGCCCCGCCGCTCCGGTTCTGGATCGGCAAAAGCCGGCTTGCATGCCGCCGACCCATGATCGCGGGTTGCAGAAATTGCCTGTCGGCTTGCAAGAATTGCCGCCTTTTGCCGGCAAACCCTGCTGCTATGATTCTGTCGCAGGTAGCGCGTACCGCCTTTGGCTGATCGTCGCGCGGGTTCCCCGCGAGGCGTGACACCCCTTCCACTCGAGGAGCCCTGACATGAGCGACGACGAACAGGCCATCCGCACGCTGATCGACACGTGGATGGCCGCGAGCCGAAGCGGCGACACGGCAACCGTGCTGAGCCTCATGACCGATGACGTGATCTTCATGACGCCGGGCCGTCCGCCCTTCGGGAAAGAGACGTTTGCGGCCATGTCCGCGGCGATGCGCGACGTCCGGATGGACGGCACGGCGGAGATCGAGGAGCTTCAGGTCGCCGGCGACTGGGCCTTCGTGCGCAACCATCTGAACATCACCATCGGCATGCCGGACGAAGCCGCGCCGGTCCATCACGCCGGCCACACGCTGACGATCCTGCGCAAGGACGCGAGCGGACGATGGCTGCTCGCGCGAGACGCGAATCTGGTCGCGGCAAAAAGCTGAACACTGGCTGAACACTGGACGTAAAAAGCGGAAAAGCCGGCACAGTGCCGGCTTTTCCGTGAAACGCAGGGCGGCCATCGCGGCCCGCCCCTGAAGCATCAGCGCATCGACGCCGCCATTAAATCAGCCGCGCGCGACCACGCCCACCGGCGCGCGCTTCGGCGAGATCGCCGACACGATAAACGTGATGACGACATTCGCGACGAGCGCGATCAGGCCGATGTACAGCGGCCACGTCGTGCTGCCGAGATGCAGCGGGTACACCGGTTTGAGCCCCTGCACGATCGCAAGCCCCGTCCCGATCACGATACCGGCCAGCCAGCCCGCGAGCAGTCCGATCGTCGTCAGACGACGCGTATAAAGCGTAAACACGATCGCCGGGAATATCTGCAGAATCCACACGCCGCCCAGCAACTGAAGATCGATCGCATACTGCGTCGGCAGGAACACGATGAAGAGCAGCGCGCCGAACTTCACGACGAGCGACGCCAGCTTCGCGGTCGACGCTTCCTTCGCGGGCGTGATGTCCGGGTTCACCAGCGGACGCCACAGGTTGCGCGTGAACAGGTTCGCCGCGCCGATCGACATGATTGCCGCCGGCACCAGCGCGCTGATCGCGATCGCCGCGGCCGCGAAGCCCACGAACCACGACGGGAAGATCGTGCCGAAGAGCGCCGGCACGACGTCCGATGCCGACTTCACGTGAACGCCTGCCGCGATCGCCATATAGCCGAGCAACGCGATGAGGCCCAGCAGCAGCGTGTACGCCGGCAGGAAAATCGCGTTCTTGCGCACCGTCTTCGCCGACGATGAGGACAGCACCGCCGTCATCGTGTGCGGATACATGAACGCGGCCAGCGCCGAACCGAGTGCGAGCGAAGCGTAGGCGGTGAACTGCGTCGGCTTCAGGATGATGCCGGTCGCGCCGCCCTTCGCCTGGAAGAACTTGTCGGCCGAATCGAACACCGCGCCGTAGCCGCCGAGCTTCGCCGGAATCAGCCACACCGCCGCGATCACGACGATATAGATCATGATGTCCTTGACGAACGCGATCATCGCCGGCGCGCGCAGGCCGCTCGAATACGTGTACACCGCGAGAATCACGAACGCGGTGATGAGCGGCAGCTCGCCTTCCACGCCGAGACCCTTGATCACGACCTGCATGCCGACGAGTTGCAGCGCGATATACGGCATCGTCGCCACGATGCCTGTCAGCGCGACGGCCGCCGGCAGCAGCTTGCCGCCGTATTCGCCGTGAACGTAATCGGCCGCGGTGATGTGGTTCTTCGCGTGCGCGATCTGCCAGAGCTTCGGCATCACGGCGAACACGAACGGATAGACGATGATCGTATACGGCAGCGCGAAAAAGCCATATGCGCCCACCGAATACACCAGCGCCGGCACCGCGATCACGGTGTACGCCGTATAGAAGTCACCGCCAACCAGGAACCACGAAATCACGGTACCGAACTGACGGCCACCCAGCCCCCACTCGTGCAACTGCGTCAGGTCGCCCCGTTTCCAGCGCGCGGCAACGAAGCCGAGCACCGTGACCAGCACGAAGAACGCGATGAACACGCCCATCGCCACGCCATCAACCGGTTTGAGTTCGCTCATTTGACGCTCCTGTAGACGACGTACAGCAGGAGCGACGTCACCGGCACCCACAGCAGCTGATACCAGTAGAAGAACGGAAAACCGAGCAGCGACGGCCGCACGTCGTTATAGAACGGCAGCCAGAGTAGCGCGATGTAGGGGATCACCAGGAGTACCCTGGTCCAGGATCGACTTGATTGGTCGGATGAGCTCATGATAGTTGTGTTATCAGACTGAAAGGAACTTCCGGGCACGGCGAAACGGGACGCCGCTGCACGCTGCTCGTGGCACCGTGTCGCCAGGAAATGGATAAGAAGGTTCCTGCGCGACGGAACGTCTTCCTGTTCCGTCGCGGCGGGAATTATGGGTGATTATTAAAAGATCTGCTGGCGCGCTGCGTGCCCGCCTGGCGCGTCACGCTGCGACTGGCGCCTGGGCAGCAAGGAACCCGCGGCCGCCGCGAATCGAAGTGAATCGAAGCGATATGAAGAGATGGACATGATCGACGGCGCACGCGCGGCTTTCCTCAGCGCACCGCTTTCCGGTACCCTCGAAGGGGGCGTGCCGGTGGGGGTCGACGGCGAGGTCGTCGGCGCCTCTGGCGTGTCAGGCATGAAGGCGGACCAGGATGCCCAGGGGGCGCGTGCCGGCGCTCACAGGATCGACGCTTGAACGGGCAACAGGCCCATACAGACAGACGGAGCAGTTCATGACCCAGATGACCGACCAAGGCGGGCTGCGCATTGCAGCCGGACTCAAACAGTTTATCGACAACGAAGCCCTGCCCGGCACCGGTGTCGATGCCGCCCGGTTCTGGGCGGGTTTCGATGCACTCGTACACGACCTCGCGCCCAGAAACCGCGCGCTGCTCGCCGAACGCGACCGGCTGCAAACGGAACTCGACACGTGGCATCGCGCGAATCCGGGCCCGGTGCGCGATCTCGCCGCGTATCGCGCGTTCCTCGAAGGCATCGGTTATATCGTGCCCGCGCCGGCGGCGTTCAAAGCGACAACCGCCAACGTCGACAGCGAAATCTCCACGCAGGCAGGCCCCCAACTCGTCGTGCCGCTGTCGAACCAGCGCTATGCACTCAACGCCGCGAACGCGCGCTGGGGCAGCCTGTACGACGCGCTCTACGGCACCGACGCGATTCCCGACACCGGTGGCGCCGAAAAGCAGAAGGCGTTCAATCCGGTGCGCGGCGCGCGCGTGATCGCATTCGCACGCGCGTTTCTCGACGAAGCCGCGCCGCTCGCAAGCGGCTCGCATGCGGACGCCACGCGTTACAGCATCGAAGGCAACGAACTCGTCGTCGTGTTGAAGAACGGCGCCACCGCGCTGCAAACGCCGGCGCAGTTCGCCGGCTTCCAGGGCGTGACGAATGCGCCGTCGGCGATCCTGCTGAAGCACAACGGCCTGCACTTCGAAATCCAGATCGACGCCAATGATCCGATCGGCAAGACCGACGCCGCGCACGTGAAAGACGTGCTGATGGAAGCCGCGGTGAGCACCATCATCGATTGCGAGGATTCGGTGGCCGCCGTCGACGCCGACGACAAGGTCCAGTTGTACCGCAACTGGATTGGCCTCATGAAAGGCACGCTCACCGAGGAAGTCACGAAGAACGGCAAGACGTTCACGCGCCGCCTGAACGCCGATCGCGAATATCGCCGCACCGACGGCTCGACGTTCAGGCTGCATGGACGGTCGCTGCTTTTCGTGCGCAACGTCGGGCATCTGATGACGAACCCGGCCATCACCGATCGCGACGGCCACGAGATTCCCGAGGGCATGCTCGACGCGGTCGTCACGACGCTCTGCGCGATCCACGATCTGAAGAACAGGCTGAATTCCCGCACCGGCTCGATCTATATCGTGAAGCCGAAGATGCACGGCCCCGCCGAAGTCGCGTTCGCCTCCGAACTGTTCGCGCGCGTCGAGACGCTGCTCGGCCTGCCGCACAACACGATCAAGATGGGCATCATGGACGAGGAGCGCCGCACGAGCGTGAATCTGCAGGCCTGTATCGCCGCGGCCGCCGAACGTGTCGCGTTCATCAACACGGGTTTTCTCGACCGCACCGGCGACGAGATGCATTCGGCGATGGAAGCCGGCGCGATGATCCGCAAGGGCGACATGAAGTCATCGAGCTGGATTGCGTCGTACGAACGCAATAACGTACTCGCCGGCCTCGACGCCGGACTGCGCGGCCGCGCGCAGATCGGCAAGGGCATGTGGGCGATGCCCGACCTGATGCACGCGATGCTCGAACAGAAGATCGCACATCCGAAGGCGGGTGCGAACACCGCGTGGGTGCCCTCGCCCACCGCGGCCACGCTGCACGCGCTGCACTATCACAAGGTCGACGTGCAGGCCGTGCAGGAAGGGATGGAACGCATCGCCTACGCAAGCGAGCGCGACGCGTTGCTCAAGGGGCTGCTCACCATTCCGGTCGTCGGGAAGGCGCAATGGTCGGACGACGAAATCCGCAGCGAAGTCGAGAACAACGCGCAGGGCATCCTGGGTTACGTGGTGCGCTGGATCGATCAGGGCGTCGGTTGCTCGAAGGTGCCGGACATTCACGACGTCGGCCTGATGGAAGACCGCGCGACGCTGCGCATTTCCAGCCAGCACATCGCGAACTGGCTGCGTCATGGCGTGGTGACGCCTGAGCTCGTGATGCAAACCATGCAGCGGATGGCGAAGGTCGTCGACAAGCAGAACGCCGGCGATCCGCTCTATCGCCCGATGGCACCCGACTTCGACGCGTCGCTTGCGTTCAAGGCCGCGTGCGCGCTCGTCTTCGAAGGGCGCGGGCAACCGTCGGGTTATACCGAGCCGCTGCTGCACAAGTTCCGTCTCGAACTGAAAGAGGCCCACGCATGACGGCCCCGCAAACGAAAGTGGTGACGCGCGCGGTCGTCACGGGCCACACGCGAGGCCTCGGCGACGCGCTCGCCGCGGCGCTGCTCGAACGCGGCATCGCGGTGCTGGGCGTCGCGCGTTCGCTGAACGCTTCGCTCGCGCAGCGCTATCCGCACGCGCTCACCGAAACCGAACTCGATCTCGCCGATCCCGCGCAGCTCGCGCAGTGGCTCGGCGGCGATGCGTTGCGCGGCTTTCTGGCGGGCGCGGCGCGCGTCGTGCTCATCAACAACGCGGGCATGGTGCAGCCGATCGGTCCGCTCGAAACGCAGGACGTGAGCGCGATCGCGGGCGCTGTCAGCCTGAACGTGGCCACGCCGCTGATGATGGCGAGCGCGTTCACCACCGCCAGTGCGGACGCAACCGACCGGCGCATCGTGCATGTTTCCAGCGGCGCGGCGCGCAACGCGTATGCGGGCTGGAGCATCTATTGCGCGACGAAGGCGGCGCTCGATCATCATGCGCGCGCCGTCGCGCTCGACGAAACCCGCGCGCTGCGCATCTGCAGTCTGGCGCCGGGCGTCGTCGATACCGGGATGCAGGCGGAAATCCGCGATGCGACCACGGAGCAGTTTCCGTCGCGCGGCAAGTTCGAAGACCTCAAGCGCAACGGGCAGCTGGCTTCGCCGGAAGCATCGGCGGCGAAGCTGGTCGACTACGTGTTGAGCGACGCGTTCGGGCAGGAACCGGTCGCCGATATCCGCTCGCTTTGACCGGCACGGCGAGCGGTTAAATGGGTGGTTAAGCGGGCGAAATTGACGATCTCAGCGGTCTCCGGCGGCGTTAGCTCGCCGGAGCCAAAGAGGGGGTAAGTCAGCCGGGGCCCGTCGGGATCGCGGCGATGACCTCACCCCTGATCGCAGCGGAGAGAGGCTTCGACCTGATGGATCGGCCTTCGCTTTTCCGCGCTTACTTGCCCTGAAGCAGCAGACCCAGCGGAGCAAGCGGACCGACTTGCATCAACTCATACTTCGCCCATCCGCCGGACGTAAGCGGCAGCTCGCCCACCGTCGCCCGGGCGTCTTCAAGCGACTCGACGTTCATGAGGAAGATCACGCCGGGCTTGTCCTGGCGGAACCACCACTGCTCGATCTTGCCTTCCAGATAGTGCCTGAGCGTGGCAGGCACCTCGACTGGCATGACCTGCTTCTTCTCTTCATCGGAGAGCGGTTTGGCGAACGATGCGATGGCTAGAACTTTCATGGGTGAACTCCTTGTGCAACGTGTGTTGCGGGCTGAAGGGTTTAAGCATGTGATCCACACCTGCGGAATTTCACGGTCGTAAACGACGGTTTTCAAGTCATTTACGCCACAGGGCAGACGAGAAAACTATAGTGTTTCAGCCACGAAAACGGTACAGTCGCAAACGACAACTTTAAGGTCGTTTACGCCATGAAAATTTTCGTACTGGCACTCGATGGAGTATTCGATACGGGGTTGACCGTACTGCTTGACGCGCTCGGGCTCGCCAACAGATTTGCGGCTGCACAGATGGGCGGGGCCCTCTCGTTCGAGGTGTCGATCGTCGGCGTGCGAAAGAAGGTCAGGTCCGGGCAGGGACTGGCCATACCCGTACAGGCGATAGCGCCGGATTCGAAGCCGGACTGGGTGATCGTTCCCGCGCTCAATACCGGAAGTCCGGAAACGTTGATCCCGTCACTCGGCCGGCGGGATGTGATTCAGGCGATGGAGCAGCTTCGAAAATGGCACGCGGAAGGCGCGAAGGTCGCGGCATCCTGTATCGGGACATTCCTGCTGGCGGAAACCGGGCTTCTTGATCAGGGCGAGGCCACGACCACCTGGTGGCTCGCTCCGCTGTTTCGGCAACGCTACCCCGATGTCCGGCTCGACGAGACCCGGATGCTCGTGTCGTCGGGCAGGATCGTTACCGCCGGAGCCGCCATGGGCCATCTCGATCTCGCCCTCTGGTTAGTGCGCAAGGCCAGCCCGGAGCTTGCGGCAGTCGTCTCGCGCTACCTGCTCGCTGATTTCCGTTCCTCGCAGGCGCCCTACATCATCCCCAACCATCTGGCGCAGGCAGATCCGGTCATACAGCGCTTCGAGCGGTGGGCCCGGGACCACCTCAAGGAAGGTTTCTCGCTGGAGGATGCAGCCGGCGCGCTGGCTACGAGCCCCCGGACATTGCAGCGGCGTTGCCAGGCCGTGCTCGGAAAATCGCCCCTTTCCTACTTCCAGGACCTGCGTGTCGAGCGCGCGAGATCGCTCGTCCACGGCAGCAACCTCGACCTCGATGCCATTGCCGCCGAGGTCGGATACGTCGACGGAGCGACGCTGGGGACGCTCTTGCGTGATCGTTTAGGACGGGGAGTGCGCGAGCTTCGCGCCGACCTCCGCTAGCAGATCTGACTTCGCGGAGACGGAAGCAGTAAAGAGGCCCGACTGAAACCACGGCCATCCGGTTTCCGCGCAACGTGATGTACGCAATCCGTTTCGGGTTGCGATGCAGCTCGTGATGCTAGCGGGGGTCGCGAGCCGCTATCCCGTCAGCCGGCGGTCAATACGCACGGGTGGTCACGAAAAGATCAGGGCTGGAAGCGTCCGTGAAAACTAGCAACATGGCTCGGCGAAGGCGAGTTCGACTACCGTCGCAAGCATCATGGCAGCGGCGTTGGCTGGAGGCGGCCTGGCTTTCGTGGGGCGGTAGATCGCATCGCCCGCGGCGATGCCCTGCCCGCTCAAGGCGCATGTGCCCGATCGTCTGGCTGTGGCAAGGCGCCAGACCTGTTCGCCGTACTTGCAACCTCGAGGGTCGCTCCACGATACCGTGGCCGTTCGTGGACTGGGTCGATCGAGCAGCGCGATCGCAACGTCGCCATTCCTGAACGGCAGACGGCTCGATCCGTGCGAATCGACTATCTCCCTGATTCGAGCCGTCAATTGATGCGCGCATCCCGCATCGAGCTGGCCGACCGTGCGCTGCCATGCAATGTCGGCCATCACGTATTGATCCACGATCAGTACTCCCGTCAAAAGTGAGGTGGCGTTTAGCTCAGCCGTATTTTCGGCTGCACGAGGCCGTTGATCCGCTCGGCGGTCCACAGCGTCATGGCCTTGCCGAAACCGTGCAAAGCCTGCTGATGCTGCCGGTAAAGCATGGCGTGACTGAGCTGCGCGAATCGGCCCTTGATAAACCCGCCACGGAAAAACCCGAACTGCCCGAGCGTCCCAAAAGCGTTGTAATCGCTCAGCGACACCAGCGCGCCGAAGTCGCGAAATGCAAAGTCAGGCAATGAGCCGCTGCCGAGCCAGGCCGGCAAGTGCCTTGCGAGATGTTGTGCCTGTTGCGTGGCGACCTGCGCCGTGGGAGCGAGAGGACGTTCATTGCCGGCGAGCGTCAGCGTCGAGCAGTCGCCGAGGGCAAATAGTGTGTCGTCGCCCTGCGCCTGCAGGGTTGGCCCGACGATGATCTGACTGGAACGATTGCTCTCGATCCCATTCAGCTTGCTCAGGAAATCAGGGGCCTTGACACCCGCCGCCCATACCATCAAATCCGCCGGCTGCCGGCTGCCGTCGCTCAGTCGGAGTCCATCCGGTTCGGCGGCGGTCACTCGCGTACCCGTTCGCACCGTGAAACCGATATGCCGTAACTGCGCCTCGCTCGACTCCGACACCGCCGGTGGAAACGCCGCCAGTACGCGCGGTGCGCTTTCATAAAGAGTGAGGTTCAGACGTGAGCGGATGCTGGGATCGCCGTAACTCGACGCCACTTCGAGCAGGCGGCTCAATTCCGCTGCCAGTTCGACGCCGGTCGCTCCGGCGCCGACGATCGACACGCGCAACGGGCTATTCGTCACAACGCTCTGGAATATGCGGATTCGCAATGCTTCGTTGAAGACTTCCGCCTGTGCCTGGCTGTCGATGAAATGGCAATGATCGAGTATGCCTGGGGTGCCGAAGTCGTTGGCGCGACTGCCTAACGCAAGTATCAGTACGTCGTATTCGACCGTGCGCGGGCCGATCACAACTTCACCTTCCTTCGAACGCAGCGCAGCCAGCTTGACGACGCGCGCATTGCGGTCCAGGCCTTCCATTTCGCCGGGCTGATAGCTGAAGCCGTGGTCGCGGGCGTGGGCGAGATAGATGACCTGCTGTTGCTGGACATCGCGCGTGCCTGCCGCGATCGTGTGCAGCATGGGCTTCCAGATATGGGTTGCGCTTTTGTCGATCAACGTGACCTGGGCGCGACCGCTGCGGCCAAGCGTGTCGCCCAGCCTGGTCGCGAGCAGAAGTCCGGCGATACCTCCGCCGACGATGACGATCCGGGTGGTCTGACGCATGGCTATATATTCTACGAGTGATGAATTAAATGCGATACTAAGGTTTCGATGAGTTCATGTCAAACCGAAGCCGCTGTCATTCGCGGCGCGGCACCCGTTAAAATTCTGAGCTTTCCCTGAACACGATCTACTGTCGCCGATGAAACACCCTAACGACCAGGCCCCGCGCGCCACGACGACTCCCACGCCGCGTCGGTCGCGCGGCCGTCCAGCGTGCAGTGACGCGGGTGGCGCCGACGCATTGCTGCGCAGCGCCCGGGGGGCGTTCGCGCGGAGTGGCTATGAGGCGACGAGCGTGCGCGAAATCGCCAGGGCGTCGGGTGTCGACCCCGCGCTGGTCGCGCATCACTATGGCTCGAAGGAAGCGCTGTGGATCGCCGTGGTGGACCAGATCGCCGATGAAGCAGCTCCCATGGTCGCGAAGGTCGCCGCCTTGCGGGAGATTTCAGGTCCAGGAGCGCGCGCGCGCGTCGAGGGTGCCGTGTCGATCCTGATCGACCAGGTGTTTCTGACGCCAGACGTCGGCATGTTTTTTTCGACCGCCGCAACCGAAACGGGAGAACGCCTTAACCTGCTGATCGAGCGGGTGGTGCGGCCGTTTCATGACGTGTTCGTGCCGTTGCTCGTCGATGCGATCGAAACAGGTGAGATTCCGCGGCAGGATCCCGACATCATGTTCATGATGCTCGCCAATGGCATCAGCAAAACCGTCGCCTATAGCCACGTGCTGAGTTCGTTCTCCTCCTTGCCGCGGCGCGCCAGGGAATTCAAACGTGCCGTTCTGACGACTGCTTTGGCCATGCTCGGCTGAACCGCCGCGGCCGCCACACCCATGTGTGAACGCGAAAGAACGGGGAAAAAGGCGAAAAACTCAGACGCGCGGCAGATCGTCGATCGATTTTTCGACGTGGCCGCCGGGTATATCCGTATCGATGCCGTCGTGGCCGTCCGTGTGCGAGACGGTCTTGATCTTCGGACCGAGGAGCCGCATGCCGCCGAGCGTGTAGAGCGACCAGACCAGGTTGCCCGCACGGATCACGTTGACGACCTCGTCCACCTCGACGATTTCGTGCTGTGACAGCCACTCGTGGGTCTTCGGATTGATGAGCGCCCAGCGCACGTGCGTGACGCGGTCGTTAGCAGGGTTGATGCGTACAGCGTCAACAGCGTACGTAGCCATGGCCATCTCCATCGTCCTGACCGTCAGATCGTAGCATGACGGCCGCCCGGCACAAGCGGCGGCGCAGCCCTGCGTCACGCCTCGAAATCGAGCCCGCCAATCAATATCGACGGTTCCGCCTGCGAGCGCGAGCCGAAATCGATCGCGCGCCCGCCCTGCCAGTTGTCGAGCTTGCGCGGCAACGCGTCGAGATAGCGGGCGAAGCGTGCCTCGCCGCCCGGCGCCTGCAAGCCGTGAATCGCGTCGCTGTCCCACGTCAGCGAAACGTCGAGCGGATACGGATAGCCGTGGCCGGCCGGCAGGATGTCGGCGGTGATGCGCACCCGCGTGGGATGCAGCGCGCCGCCATACGGAATCACGTCGACGTGGACGCGTTCGCTGAAAATCCGCGCGAGCGTGGCGGTGATGCGCGGTACGAAATCGTGCTCGAAGCGCGCGGCGGTCTCCTGGTTCATGGTCGTTCACCGATGAGGTCAGGCTGGCAGTGTCGTTCATCGGCGCCCGGCGCGCAACGGGCTGCGCGGGCTGCATGGGTCTAACCACGCCGGGGCGCACGTCACCCCGGCCTGGGATATCCTTTTCCCTTGCCGGGCCACACCGCCCCCCTCACCCCTCATTCAACGCGCCGCCACAGGAACCCCATGGACCGCCTGCAAGCCATGACTGCCTTTCTGACCGTGGTGGATACCGGCGGGTTCGCGTCGGCGGCCCGCAAGCTGAAGGTGTCGCCTTCCGTGGTGACGCGCATGGTGGGCGAACTCGAGGACGCGATGGGCGTGCGGCTCCTCACCCGCACGACGCGCACGGTGCGCATGACCGACACCGGCGCCGATTATGCCGACCGGTGCCGCCGCATTCTCGCCGACATCGAGGAAGCCGAGCAGTCGGCCACCAGCATGCACGGCACGACGCGCGGCCTGCTGTCGATCACGTCGTCGATGCTGTTCGGCAAGTACTACGTGACGCCGATCGTCACCGACTATCTCGGCCGGTATCCGGAAGTCGACGTCAGCTGCTGGTTTCTCGATCGCGTCGTGAACATCGTCGATGAAGGGATCGACGTCGCGATCCGCCTCGGCGACCTGCCGGATTCGTCGATGCAGGCGGTACGCGTCGGACAGGTTCGCCGCGTGGTGTGCGCGTCGCCGGATTATCTGGCGCAGCACGGGGTTCCCCGCCATCCCGAGGACCTGGCCGGCCGCGCGATCGTGTCGGCAAGCGGCGTGTCGACGCTCTCCGAATGGCGTTTTGGCAGCGACGAGCGCCGGCACGCGGTGCGCGTCAAACCGCGGATGACCACGACGACCAACGATTCGGCGATCAGCGCGGTCGTCGCGGGCCTCGGGCTCACGCAACTGCTGTCGTACCAGGTCGCGCAGCAACTGCGCGACGGCACGCTGCGGATCGTGCTGGAGGCGTTCGAACCGCCGCCGCTGCCGATCAACGTGATGCATCGCGAAGGACGCCACGTCACGCGCAAGGTCCGCACGTTCGTCGATCTCGCGATCGAAACGCTGCGTTCGAACGACTCGCTCAACCCGTAGCGGTTGCGCCGCTGCCCGGGCTGAAACGCCCATACGGTGGCCTTTCCCCGCACTCTTCTCGTTTCGCGAATGGTCAATTCTCCGCGCGACGGATTCAAACCCGTGACGACGACGCCTAGACTGCAATCGCTGTCTGATCCGTCCCACCTGAATCCGTCCGGAGAGAACCGAATGAAGCTTTACTACCACCCGCTGTCTGGCCATGCGCATCGTGCACGCCTCTTTCTTTCGCTGCTCGGCATCGAACACGAACTGGTCGAAGTCGACCTGACGAAGCGCGAACAGAAGTCGCCCGAATTCCTGAAGCTCAACGCGTTTGGCCAGATACCGGTGCTGGTGGATGGCGACACGGTGATTCCCGATTCGAACGCGATCCTGGTCTATCTGGCGAGCCGCTTCGGCAAGACCGACTGGCTGCCCGTCGAGCCGCGGCAGGCCGCGGCCGTGCAGCGCTGGCTGTCGGTTGCCGCCGGCGACCTCGCGTTCGGCCCCGCCGCCGCGCGTCTCGTCACGCTGTTCGGCGCGCAGCTCCACGCCGATGAAGTGATCGCCCGCGCACACACCCTGCTCGCGCGCATCGAAACGCAACTGACAGGGCGTGAGTGGATCGCGCTCGCGCATCGTTCGATTGCCGACGTGGCGCTTTATAGCTACGTCGCCCGCGCGCCGGAAGGCAACGTCGACCTCGGCGCGTATCCGAACGTGACGGCGTGGCTCGGCCGCGTCGAGGCGTTGCCGGGTTTCGTGCCGTTCGCGCAGTCGCCAGTCGGGCTCGCCGCGAAAGCCGCCTGATCGTTTGAGCCTTCGAGCGTGGATGCGCCCTGTCCACGCGAACGCCTGCCTTGCCGGGAGCTGCCATGATGATCGAAGCACCTGAAACGCCTGCACGTTCGCCGTGGCACGCAGGCGAGCTCGCCATCCAGCGCAAAACCGGCGTCGACAAACGGATGGACGAAACCGGCCGCCGCGTGCTGCGCGACTTTCTGCCGGAACAACATCGTGCGTTCTATCCGCTCCTGCCGTACGTGATGCTCGGCGCGGTCGATCCGGCCGGCGACGTGTGGGCAACCGTGCGCGCCGGCCAGCCGGGCTTCATGCATTCGCCGGATGCGCGCACGCTGCACATCCGCAACGCGCGTGACGCGCTGGACCCCGCCGACAGCGGCATGGAAGACGGCCACGCAATCGCGCTGCTCGGCATCGATCTCGTGACGCGCCGGCGCAACCGGCTGAACGGCACGGTGCGACGCGAGAACGCGAGCGGATTCGATCTGCTCGTCGGCACGAGCTTCGGCAATTGTCCGCAATACATCACGCTGCGCGACTTTGAGTTCGTTCGCGACGCGGCGATGCCCGCGAGCATCGCGCCGCAATACGCGGACCATCTCGACGAACGCGCCCGCGCGCTGATTCGCGGCGCCGATACGTTTTTCGTGGCCTCGTACGTGGATCGCGACGAAGACGGCGTGACGCAACGCCAGGTCGACGTCTCGCATCGCGGCGGCAAGCCGGGCTTCGTGCGCATCGGCGACGACGGCGTGCTGACGGTTCCCGATTTCGCCGGCAACCTGTTCTTCAATACGCTCGGCAATTTTCTGGTCAATCCGAAGGCCGGGCTCGTGTTCACCGATTTCGAAACCGGCGACCTGCTGCAGCTCACGGGCGACGCGGAAGTCATTCTCGATTCGCCGGAAATCGCGGCATTTCAGGGTGCCGAAAGGCTCTGGCGCTTCACGACGCGTCGCGCGGTGTTTCGCGGTGGCGCGTTGCCGCTGCGCTGGACGAAACGCCGCGACGGCGCCTCGCCGAACGCGCTGCTCACGGGCGACTGGCACGAAGCCGCGAGCCGTCTGAAGGCCGCGTCGCTCGCTAACGCGTGGCGGCCGATGAAGATCGCGCGCGTCGTCGACGAAAGCGCGACGATCCGTTCGTTTCATCTGGAACCGGCCGACGGTGCGGGGCTCGTGCCACATGCCGCGGGTCAGCATCTGCCGGTACGCGTGACGCTGCCTGGCGAAACCCGACCGGTGTTGCGCACCTACACGTTGTCGGTCGCGCCTTCCGATGGTCTCTACCGGATCAGCGTGAAGCGCGAAGGACGCGTGTCGTCGTATCTGCACGACGCGCTCTCCACCGGCGACGTGATCGAGGCGCGCAGCCCGGCGGGCAGCTTCATCATCGATGCCGCGGAGCGCCGTCCGGCTGTACTGCTTGCCGCGGGCGTCGGCATTACGCCGATGCTCGCGATGTTGCGGCATGTCGTCTATGAAGGGCTTCGCACGCGCCGCATCCGCACGACGTACCTGTTGTATGCGGCGCGCTCGAAGGCGGAACGCGCGTTCGAGCGTGAAATCGCCGCGCTCGAACAGGCGGCCGGCGGCGCGGTGCGCGTGATCCGCGTGTTGAGCCAGACCGACGGCGCACTCGAATCGCAGGATTACGACGAAGCCGGCCGTATCGATGTGGCGATGCTGAGCCGCAGGCTTCCGTTCAACGACTACGACTTCTATCTTTGCGGTCCGGCGCCGTTCATGCAGAGCGTCTATGACGGCCTGCGCTGGCTGAACGTCGCCGATGCACGCGTTCATGCGGAGGCGTTTGGGCCGGCGTCGCTGGTGCGTAAAGTGGATGCGGATGCAACGGATGCGGTCAAGCCGGCGGCGCGGCCCGCGCAGGTTGCCGTGCCGGTCGTGTTCATGAGGTCGGGCAAGGAAGCACGCTGGACGCCCGAATCCGGGACGCTGCTCGAACTCGCGGAAGCGCGCGGCCTCGCGCCGGAATTCAGCTGCCGTGGCGGCAGTTGCGGCACCTGCCGGACGCGGATTCTGGAAGGCGCGGTGGCGTATCCGGTCGCGCCTGCGGTGGAAGTGGCCGCGGGTGATGTCTTGATCTGCTGTGCCGTGCCTGCAGCGGTTGAGGCCGGCGCTGAAACGCCGGTTCGCCTTCAACTGGATCTGTGACCCAGGGTTCTGGCAAACGGGTTTGGGCGAGCGGTGCGATTTGATCCGGTTAACCACTGCCCTGTCCGAATTCGCCAGAAGGCAGTCGCCGGAAGGATCGGACCGTTAGTTGCCTTTTTGAACCTGTATTAGCGCCCGCGAAAAGGTGGCGACAATGCCTGCGTTTCCTGTGCGAACGTATGCCATGCAAAAAGGCGTCTGACAGATGGTGGCATTCACCGCCACCCGTCAGACGCCCTCTTTCCGCCACGCAACGGACCGAAGCCCGCCGCGTGTCGTGTGCCCTACGCGATCATCCTACGAGCACGGCCTCTTCGCTGTCCACCGTCGCTTCTTCTTCGACGGAATGACGGATCAGATAATCGAACGCGCCAAGCGACGCCTTCGCGCCCTCGCCGACCGCGATCACGATCTGCTTGAACGGCACGGTCGTCACGTCGCCGGCGGCAAACACGCCCGGCACCGACGTCGCGCCTTTCGCGTCCACCACGATCTCGCCGTGCTTCGACAGTTCAACCGTACCCTTCAGCCATTCGGTATTCGGCACGAGGCCGATCTGCACGAACACGCCTTCGAGTTCCACGCGCTTCGGTTCGCCCGAACGCAGGTCCTGGTAGACCAGGCCATTGACCTTCTTGCCGTCGCCCGTGATTTCAGTTGTTTGTGCGTGCGTCACGATCGTCACGTTCGCGAGGCTGCGCAGCTTGCGTTGCAGCACTTCGTCGGCACGCAGCTGTGCGCCGAATTCGATCAGCGTGACTTCGCGCACGATGCCGGCCAGGTCGATCGCCGCTTCGACGCCCGAATTGCCGCCGCCGATCACCGCGACGCGCTTGCCCTTGAAGAGCGGGCCGTCGCAATGCGGGCAGTAGGCCACGCCATGATTGCGATACTCGCGCTCGCCCGGCACGTTGATTTCGCGCCAGCGTGCGCCGGTTGCCAGCACGATCGTCTTCGCTTTCAACACCGCGCCGTTCGCAAGACGCACTTCGTGAATGCGGCCCGGAACCAGCGCTTCGGCACGCTGGACGTCCATGATGTCGACTTCGTAACTCTTCACGTGCTGCTCGAGCGCGGTGGCGAACTGCGGTCCTTCCGTTTCCTTCACCGACACGAAATTTTCGATCGCGAGCGTATCGAGCACCTGGCCGCCGAAGCGTTCCGCCACGACGCCCGTCACGATGCCCTTGCGCGCCGAGTAGATCGCAGCCGCCGCGCCCGCCGGGCCGCCGCCGACGATCAGCGTGTCGAATACCGGCTTCTTTTCCAGTTCCTTCGCGGCGCGTGCGCCCGCGCCGCTGTCGAGCTTCGCGAGGATTTCCTTCACGCCGCTACGGCCCTGGCCGAACACTTCGCCGTTCATGAACATCGTCGGCACCGCCATGATCTGGCGTGCCTCGACTTCGTTCTGGAACAGCGCGCCGTCGATCGCGACGTGACGGATGCGCGGGTTGATCAGCGCCATCACGTTCAGCGCCTGCACGACTTCCGGGCAGTTCTGGCATGACAGCGAAAAATACGTTTCAAACCGATAATCGCCTTCGAGGTTCCGGATCTGCTCGATCACGGGTTCATCGAGCTTCACCGGATGGCCGCCGACCTGCAAAAGCGCCAGCACCAGCGACGTGAACTCATGGCCCATCGGAATGCCCGCAAAGCGGATGCCGGTGTCCTTGCCCGGCTCGCCGATCGAAAACGACGGCTTGCGCTCGGTGTCGCCGCGACGCTCGATCACCACAACACGGTCCGACAGCGAAGCGATGTCGTTCAGCAGCGCGATCAGTTCCTGTGATTTGGCGCTGTCGTCGAGCGAAGCGATGATCTCGATCGGCCGGCTGACCTTTTCGAGGTAGGTTTTCAACTGGGTCTTGAGATTGGCGTCGAGCATGGTCTTGTGGATTCCGTAACGGGGATGGCGGGCGCCGTGTGCTGCGGGCTGCGAGGCGAAGAGAGCCGGGCCGCTGCGTGCATTGGCACGCAAGCACCCGCGCAGGCACGCGCCATATCGCGTATGGCGCGTGCTGCGACGTGACGTGGGCTTTAGATCTTGCCGATCAGGTCGAGCGACGGGGTCAGCGTTTCGGCGCCCGGCGTCCACTTCGCGGGGCAGACTTCACCCGGATGCGCGGCGATGTATTGCGCGGCCTGCACCTTGCGCAGCAGTTCGCCTGCGTCGCGGCCAATGCCGTTGTCATGGATTTCGCACAGCTTGATCTCGCCTTCCGGGTTGATCACGAACGTGCCGCGCAGGGCCAGACCTTCTTCTTCGATCAGCACGTCGAAGTTGCGCGAGATCGCGAGCGTCGGATCGGCAATCATCGGATAGTTGATCTTTTCGATCGTGTCCGACGTGTCGTGCCATGCCTTGTGCGTGAAATGCGTATCGGTCGACACGCTGTAGATTTCGACGCCGAGCTTCTGGAATTCGGCGTAACGATCGGCCAGGTCGCCCAGTTCGGTCGGGCACACAAACGTGAAGTCGGCCGGGTAGAACACCACGACAGACCACTTGCCCTTGAACGATTCTTCCGTCACCGGAACGAATTCACCCTTGTGATAGGCGGTTGCTTTGAACGGTTTAACCTGGCTGTTGATGATAGGCATCGTTGAGTCCTTTGTTTGCGTGGTGGAGAAAGTGAGGTCATTGTGCCTGGAGCAGATACATAGTTAAAGTTGATTGTTTTCATCATCGTGATTTGCATTTGCTATTGATCAGGCCGCACACGTCCCGGGCGTAGAATTTCTGGCTGAGACGTGCATTTGCCGGGCTTTTCCGCGTTCTGGCACGCTCTGGCCGGCCGTTGGGGCATGAGACAGCCCTGAAACGCGCCGCACGCGCCAATTCCAGCAGGAGTCACACATGAGCGATGCCACGCCACAGTCGGTCGTCAAGGTCAGGCCCGACCGGGAAATTGCCACGCAACAGCGGCTTCCGTACTTCGTGGGGTTGTCGGCGCGGTCGGCCGGCACGCGCGAACTGTCGATGTATCTCATCGCCGTGCCGCCCGGCGGCCATGCGGAACCGCATTCGCATCGCGGCTACGAGACGGGCATCTATGTGCTGGAAGGAAGCGTGGAGACGCGTTACGGCGCGGGGCTGCGCGAATCGGTGATCACCGAGGCCGGCGATTTCCTGTTTATCCCACCGGGCGTGCCGCATCAGCCGTTCAACCTGAGCGAGACGACGCCCGCGAGAGCGATCGTCGCGCGCACCCTCGCGGACGAAACCGAGCAGATCGTGCCGTACGATCCGTCCGTCGAAGGCTGAATACGGGCGTTTGCCCGCGGAAGCTGCCGATCTTGCTGAAACGGGTTCGCGCTTCTCAGGCCGCGGCTGCCTGCGGCATCGCGGCTTCGCTGTGTTCGCCGCCCAGCGCGTCGGTGAGGTCCGTGAACATCTGCGCGAGTTCGCCCGTCATCAGCGCGAAGTCTGAATCGAAGCGTTCGTCGTCGTTCTGCGCGGTCGGGTCCGGCGCTTCCTTCACGACGTCGAGCGGCGTGACGCGCTTGATCACGAGCGAGGGCGTCATCACGAACGAAATACGGTCGTTCCAGGTCATCGCGAGACGCATGCACTGCTTGCCTGCCTCGATGTGGCGACGCATGTCGTCGGCTTCGAGCGCGTGGCCGACGTAGCGCACCGTCGCGTTGCCCTCGCCCGCGGAGCGCAGCTCGGCGTCCTGATCGACGGTGAAGCCGCCGGGCGCATCGCCCGAGAGTAGCCAGTCGGTCATCGCCGCCACCGGCGAGAGCGCGACACGCACGCTTGCGAGCGGCAAGCCGTCGATGGATTTGACGAGCAGGCTGCGCACGTCGTCGGCGAGTGCCTGCGCGGCGGCGTCGATGACGAGCCAGCCGTTGGCCGTGTCGATCCACACGCGCGTGTCGCGCCGGATGCTGAACGCGCGGGGCAGCAGTTCGTCGGTGACCTGCTCCTTGATCTCCTTCATCTGCTTGCGGCCGGGCTTGTAGCCCTGCTGTTCCTCGATCTCGAGCGCGCGCGCCTTCGTGACCTGGTTCACCACCGATGCGGGCAGCAGCTTCTTTTCCGAGCGAAACGTGAGCAGCATCTGGCGATGATTCGAGTAGACGAGCGGGCCACTCTCGCCATTGTCGGTGCCGCGCGGCGGCGCCCAACCCTGGCGCTGCATCTCGACGCTGCTGCCGGGCTGGAACGCGTGCGCCGCGAGGGCGTCTTCGAGCTGCTCAGCAGTGATGGACCACGGGGACGAAAGACGGTGAAGCTGAAGGTTCTTGAACCACATGTGGATGCGCCCGGCAAAGGGCAAGATTCTATACGAGCGCGTGCGATTCACGCGCGGATGTCACCGGACGTGTTGTGCATTTAAAGCCTGATAAAAAATGGGCGCTCTTTTGAACGCCCATTTCGTGACCGCGCGTACCGTGAACAACTGCCAAAACAACCCGCCTAGAACGCCGATCTCACGACGCCGCCATCCACGCGCAACGCCGCGCCATTCGTCGCCGCAGACGCTTCCGAGCACACATACACCACCATGTTCGCGACTTCTTCCGGTGTGGTGAAACGCTTGAGCAGCGAAGTCGGACGCCCGGTTTCGAAGAATTCCTTCTCGAACTCCTTGAGTGATTTTCCGGCCGCGAGCTTCGTTGCGAATTCGGTGACACCATCCGAACTCGTCGGTCCCGGCAACACCGCGTTCACGGTCACGCCGGTTCCCGCGCAACTCTCTGCAATGCCACGCGACAGGCTCAGCTGAGCGGTCTTCGTCACGCCGTAGTGAACCATCTCGACCGGAATCTGGATGCCGCTCTCGCTGCTGATAAAGACAATGCGCCCCCAGTTCTTCTGCTTCATCTTCGGCAGATATGCCCGCGAGAGCCGGACGCCCGACATCACGTTCGTGTCGAAGAAATGCTGCCAGTCTTCGTCCGGAATCTCCTCGAACGGCTTCGGATCGAAGATGCCCAGGTTGTTCACCAGCACGTCGACGGCCGGATGCTTTTCAACGAGCGCGGCAATCTGCTTCGGATCGGCGAGATTGCCGGCGAAGCCTTCAGCGCGCGCGTCGGGAAGCTGTGCGCGCAGCTTTGCCAGCGCTTCGTCCACCGATTGCTGGGCGCGTCCATTGACGATCACGCGCGCGCCTTCGCGTGCGAGACCGGTGGCGATTGCAAACCCGATACCTTTGGTCGAGCCGGTAACGAGCGCGAGTTTGTCCTTGAGATGCAGATCCATCGAGACGATTCCTCCAGAGAAATTCCGGCGCACTCGCGCGGTACGGTGTGTCAAGCACGTCCGGATCTGGCGCGCGATGCGCCAGGCAGGGTCACCATCGTAGCGCTGCCGCAGCTTTTTCGCTCGTGTCGATGCCGTCGGTTTCCGCCACGTTACAGATACCCAGGGGCGCGATACATGCGTCGCTGCGTCGCCGTTACCCGTTACCGCGCGCCCGCCTGTGCGCCCTGACCTCGCGACTGGCGCGAAAAGAGCGGCGCGATGAAATCGACACCCAGCGTGATCACCAGCGCAGTCGCGCCGATGGCGAACAGCAGGCGATGGTTTCCACCGCTACCATTGAAGATCGCCGAGTAGCTGTAGCCCGCCAGCGCCTGAAACGCGGCGAACGCGGTCGTGACGCGACTCCAGATCACGTTCTGCCTCGCAGCGTTGCCCGGCGCGGTTTCATGCACGCGGGCCAGCATGAGCGGAACGATGCCGGGCGGAAACGTGCCGATCACAACCGTCAGCAGACCGATTACAACGTGACTGCTCGAGACCGCGAGCCCTGCGACCGCGATCGCCTGCACGAACACGAGCACACGCAGTGCAGAGCGTGAGCCGAGACGGTCCGCGAAAACGCCGTACACCGGCGGCCCGAAAATCGCGCCGACCCCGTACAGGATCCAGAACAGCGACCCGAGGTGCGCGCCCGCACCGAGTCCGCGTGCAATGAAATCGACGAGAAACACCATCGTCGGCACGAGACCGATCGCCATCAACGCGTATTCGACGTACAGCACGTTGGTTTCCACACCCGATGTGACCGGCGCGGCGCTGGACGCATCGACTTCGGCGGCCTTTGCGGCGGGCGCGTCCTTCGTCGGCCAGCCGGTCCAGCTCGCGGCGGTCAGCACGGCGGACACCACCGCGAGACCGATCCACGCTGCGCGCAGGCCGAGTTCCAGCAGCAATGGCACGATCGTGCCCGATGCCGCGATGCCGAGCCCAAGCCCGAGAAACACCGCGCCGCTCGCGAGGCCCTTGCGATCGCCCGGCACGTGCGGCAAAACAGTCGCCGCGACCAGCACCATGATCACCCCACCGGCGACACCGGACAGCAGGCGCCATGCAAAGAACCAGCCGACCGAAACCGGAAACGCGCAGGCGAGAAAAGCCAGCGTGATCAGCACCTTCATGCCGCGCAACGTATGGACGTTCGACACGCGGCTCCCCAGCGGACGGCCGATCAGCGCACCGATCAGATAGCCGGCCAGGTTCGCCGCGCCAAGGTAGACGACATCGGACGCTGAAAACCAGTGCGCCTGGATCAGCGAAGGGATCAGTGGCGTGTACGCAAACCGCGCAAGACCGATGCCGATAAGACTGGCGCTCAGGCCGGCAAAAATATGCCGCCAGATGGCCGCGTTACTCGCCACGGATGGTGTGTCGAGAAAAGTTGGAGTGGACATGAACCGGGCTCTCCGCAAAAACTGCAGGACGTGAAGGCGCGCTTAAAAGGCGGAATGTCGCTTCGTCGTTATTTTTGACACGAATGACAATGTTTGCATCGTAGCGATCGTTGACACTCACGTCAATGATTGTGTGCGCGAACACTGTGTTCACGAAAACGTGCAGGTGATTGTGGTGTGGGGGTAGCCGCATATTCCCTCGACGCGGAACGCGGATCCGAAGGCGAACAGGCGGGGGCGCCGTCTCGCGCTTGCATACGAGCTTGATGCCGGCGTTTCGAGATGTCGTGTAAGCTGGCCGCGTTCAGGCCATGGGCGCGTATGTCACGCGCCCGTTTCGCCTGCTCGGCGCTGTTGTGATCGCGTCGACGGTTGTCACCATCGATTGCGATGACGACGTCGAGCACCGAAATCTTTCCCGCCGGTCGTGCAAGCGCGAAACCGCCCTTCGTGCCGTCAGTCGCGACAACGCGATTCGCCTTGTGCCGTTTCGTGAAAAGTTCGCGACGTAGTCTGCCGGCACGCCTTGCAGTTCGGCCAGATCGCGAACACTCGTGTCAGGAACGCCGGACACCCGCTCCGTTAAATAAATCAGGCAATGCAGGCCGTATTCAACGCCCGCGCCGATGTGAGACGTACTCTACTTCGACATGCCGTATCGGAGTTTGGAGAGCGCGGTTTTGGCGTGTTTATCAATAGTCAGGCGATTGAACGAATCAGGACGGCTACTGGGTCGACTCATCGCGATGGCCGCGGGATCTGATGCTCACATCGGCACGCTTCGGAATACAACGCGCTGAGATGAGTCAGACGCATCGGGATATCTCGCCTCCCCACTTCTGGACCGCGCGTTTGAATCTGCGCGACGAGCTTTATGGTCGAGTGTGGGCCATGTTGTCTCGTTTCGCGAATCGACTCATCATCGGCGCAGTTTCTGATTCGCACCTATTGTAAATAGCCCGGAATTTTCGCTTTACACGCTTGTAGCGCCTCGGTGCCATGATCGACAATTCCGAACCGGTATTTGCAATAATCAGCAAAGCGCGCTCGATCGATCGGCGGCAACTGATCGATCGACTCGTCATCGCCTTCGTTGGCAAACGGGTCGTAGAACTTCATCTGCAACGTCGGATACCGCTTCAGGAAGAACGTGGTTTGCGTCTCGTGATCGAGATACGAATTGACATACCCTGTATAGCAGACCATCACGATAACAATGCCTGCACCGGCAATTGCCATCATCCATTTCCGTGGCGCATTCATGGTGCCCTCAGGCCAGTCAATTTCCGCAGTTCTTTGACGAGCGCCAAGCCAACATTGCCCGGGCAAATCTTACCCTCACCCAGTTGATCGGGGAATTCGCGGTGACCTCCAAGGGTATTGATGTAAAAGAATTCCCGCAAAATGGCGATGAATGCTTCAAGCGACTGCTTTTGTTTTTCGGGCACTCGCGGCCGGTCGTTGAAACCCATGGCATCGAAAAGCTTACGGATTACCGCGACGCCATCGCGGCCTTCGTCGGGAGTCGTCAAATTCTCTAGCAGCACAATGCCAATAACTCCCGTGTTGTAGTTGTGAACATTCTCGCCTTTGAACCGGATATCCCGACCTTCGAATACATTACCGAAACAGTCAAGCGCATAGTGATATCCAATATCGTCGCTCGCCGCCGTGCTCCGTCCCATTTGCATATCCTGGATTTCCTGCATCTGAAGCGCTGCAGGACCACATGTGAAGCTACGACCGGCATGATGTATGGCAATCCTGGTGTAATCCCAGTCGTCGTGCATCCGCTCCGGGCGATTCTTGTGCGCAGCCCAATGTGATCGTTCCACAAAGTTCATGCCGTTTCGTCTCACGTGGTTGATGATCGCTTGTCGCGTCGCGGCCCGATCGTCAACCCTGATCAAGACAGCATCGTCTTTGCTGCTGTCTGCCATCGTAGAAGCCGATGTCCAATGCTCAATGTTGTAATCCGTCCCCATGGCTATTTTCCTTGACGGGGTTTCAGGACGCGCTTCGGCGACGAAAAGATGACATGAACGTTGAACTGTTGCTCGCCGTTGGTCTCGATCTTCGCGTAGCCCTGTCCGTCTGTCTTTCCGGACTGTCTTACGCCTGCAATTTCGGCAACAAACTCCCGATTGGCCATCCGCTCTCCAGTAATACGGTCCTGCACAAGACACCAGCAGCTATGTTTCCGCTCGTCCATGGCCCGGGATGAGGGTGCTGCAGTGGCAACGCGGCTCGACTCGCCAGGGTTTTTGCTGGCGCTGACGCCCGTTATTATGAATTTTCGCCCGTACATCGCGATCACCCGGGGGGCGATAGCACATTTGCATGCGACCTCATCCCCGCCGACTGCCTGCCGCCTGCCGCCATTCACCAGGTCAAGTATCCGGCGGTTCTCCGGAACCGGCGCTCCACCGACAATCACCCCCATGCTCTGGCAGGCAACGCACCACGCTGGATCGCCGATGAAAGCCATCCTGCGAGATCTGCCATCTTCGCCCTTGATCGTGCCCACCTTGCCACTGGCGTGTACCCGACTCCCGTTGCCGCTCGTCAGCGGGTCATCCTCCACTGCCGCATAAAAAACTGTCATCTGCTTATACCTCCGGAAACGGCACTAATGGCATATTCATAGTGTTTTGGCATGCTAACGTTTCATGTGTAAATGAACGCCGTACTGGAACGGCGATCTGGTCAGGATAACCGTCGTTATTCAGATGTTTTCTCAAAAGTCGTCAGACACTGATGGGCGTCAAGCTATCGCAGGTACGCCCTTGAGATGTCGGTTCGCGAATGGTTTTTTGGACGGAAGATTGCGACCCGGAAAGAAGTAAAGCGGCTTTGCGAAGTGGTTAATCGATGTTGGCGGTGCGAAATTACGGGACCAGCCGGAAGCGCTCACCTCCTTGCGTATTGGGACGCGATTGGCGACGCGAGCGCGACGATCAGGCTCCGCCGCCGTTCCGTCGCCAGGGCTATCGGCCACAGTCGACTTTTATTTGCTATCGAAAATCGAGCGAGGGAATTCGCGCTATCACCGCCGCGCACCCGCAGTGTTCGGCAACGCAGATGCGGTCGATTGACGGCATCAATACGGTAATTCGCAGCAGAGAATTTTTCTTCGAGCAGCGGTGAGCTGTTGGCGCGTTAATGTCGCTATCGTAGCGATGGCGGGCACAGGGAAACGGGCAGAAAGCAGTTGCTCACCAGGCATCGCAACGCGGCGAGACACAATGCAACAACGATGCCCGGTGGAACGCCTCAAGCATTTGATTTCATCAGATACCGTTGCCCTGGAAAGCTGCACTTTCCAGATTTGCGGGTACTTTCGCGGACAGAAACGAAAACAGGCCCCAAAGGGCCTGTCTGCTTGATATTCTGGCGGAGAGACGGGGATTCGAACCCCGGATAGGTATTAACCTATACACGCTTTCCAGGCGTGCGACTTAAACCGCTCATCCATCTCTCCGGCGGGAGGCAGATTATAGCAAACTCTGGGGCCCGCGCCACATCCTCCTGCGCGGCGCGTAAAACACCCGCAAAAAGCACCGCAAGGCAACACCCTCACGGATGCCGGATATAGTCGACCAGCGCCCGCGTCCAGGCGTCCGGCCTGCGGTCCACGAGACTCACCGCAATCGCCACGAGAAACCCCGCCGGCACACCGAACACGCCCGAGCTGATCGGCTCGATGCCGAACCAGTGCGCGCCCGTGAAACCCGTCAGCTGCGTGAAAAACGGGTACGTCGACACGATGTAGTAGATGCACACCCCGAGCCCCGCCACCATCCCCGCCACCGCGCCACGACGCGTCGTGCGCTTCCAGAACACGCCCAGCACCAGCACCGGAAACAGACTCGAAGCCGCGATCGAAAACGCGGCGCCCACCAGAAACAGGATATTCCCCGTATTCAGCGAAGCCACGTACGAAGCAAACAGCGCGACCCCAAGCAACAGGATCTTCGAGATGGTCACCCGCCGCTGGCTCGATGCCGATGGATCGACCATGTGATAGTAGACATCGTGCGACAACGCGTTCGCGATCGTCAGCAGCAGGCCATCGGCGGTGGAAAGCGCCGCCGCCAGCGCGCCCGCGGCGATCAGCCCCGACATCACGTACGGCAGCCCCGCGATTTCCGGCGCCGCGAGCACGACCATGTCGGGCTGCATCTGGATCTCGCTCCAGCGCACGATGCCGTCGCCGTTCATGTCCGAAATACCGATCAGATACGGCTCGATCCGCCGCCACTGCATCACCCATTGCGGCAGATCGGCAAATCGATGCCCGACGAGGTTCGACAGGATTTCGTATTTGATCAGCACCGCGAGCACCGGCACCGTCAGATAGAACAGCGCGACGAAAAAGAGCGTCCACCCCACCGACCTGCGCGCCGACGCCACCGATGTCGTCGTGTTATAGCGCGTCAGAATATGCGGCAGACTCGCCGTCCCCAGCGAAAGGCACAGCAGCAGCGAAAGAAAATTGCGTCGATGAAGGTTGCTGTCTTCTCCGCTCACGGCAGGAAACGCCTCGTACATCGGCACGGGCGCCGACGCGCGCAGCAGCATCTCGTCGCGCTGCTGCGTCCATATGCCGTGCGCGGCCACGGCGTCACGCGGAAACGCCGCCAGCGCGCGCTCGCGCTCGTTGATGTCGCGCAGCGGTCCGTTGTGCCGGCGCAGATCGGCGATTTCCTGCGTCAGCCGGCTCTTCTCGTCGACGAAAGACTGCGGCAGCGCATCGAGCCGCGCCTGCATGTCGGCCGCGCGCCGCCGGAAGTTGTCGCGGACCGTCTGCTCGGGCGGCGCGTCGCGCACCTGCCGCTCGAGCGTCTCGACCCGCTCCATCAGCCGGCCGTAGTTGAATTGCGGCACCCAGCCGAGTCCGTCCTTGTGCGCGATCATCGACACCGGAATCAGGATCGCGACGATCAGGATGATGTACTGCGCGACCTGCGTCCACGTCACCGCACGCATGCCGCCGAGAAACGAACACACGAGAATGCCCGCCAGCCCGCAGAAAATCCCGATGGAGAAATCGACGCCGATAAAGCGCGTCGCGATCAACCCGACGCCCTGAATCTGCGCGACGAGATAGACGAACGAACACAGGATCGCGGAGAACGCGGCAAGCCCGCGTACGGCGTTGCTCGAAAAGCGCGTGCCGAGAAAGTCGGGAATCGTGTAGCGCGCGAGCTTGC
Organism: Paraburkholderia sartisoli; assembly: GCF_900107685.1. Taxonomy (GTDB): domain Bacteria; phylum Pseudomonadota; class Gammaproteobacteria; order Burkholderiales; family Burkholderiaceae; genus Paraburkholderia; species Paraburkholderia sartisoli. Next base: position 555,201 of record NZ_FNRQ01000003.1, read on the forward strand.
GCACATACGGCGCGAGCAGGAACGCGACGAGGCAGTAGCCGCCCGTCCACCCCATCATATAGGCAAGGCCGTCGTAACCGGTGGCGTAAAGCGAGCCGGCAAGGCCAATGAACGAAGCCGCCGACAGCCAGTCCGCAGCCGTCGCCATGCCGTTGAACGCGGACGGCACGCGCCGCCCCGCGACGTAGTATTCGACGAGATCGGACGTGCGCGAAAGCAGCCCGATGGTGGCATAGACGGCAATCGGCACGAACAGGAACACGTAGCCGATCCACGTGCCCGCTCCGGTCGCGCGCTCGACGCGCCACAACACGTAGATGAAAAAGAGAAAGCCCAGCGTATAGAGCGCGTATGAAAGGATGAGTCGATGGGTCAGCTTCATCGGCTCAGGATTCCCCGCTCGCGATGTCGGCTTCGCGTGCCGCCTGCAACACGCGATCGGCACGCTGCATCAGCACGATATACACGGCGATCAACACGAGGTAGACCAGAATCGCGCCCTGCGCGCCCATATAAAACGGCAGGCTGAAACCGGCGAAACGCACGCCGGCCAGCCGGCCCGCCGCCATCGGCACGACGAACGAAACGACGAAACCGATCGCCATGAGCGCCGCGATCAGCCAGAGGTTGAAACGCCAGTAGCGCCGATGCGCGCGCGCCAGCGCTGCCGAGACCGGCGGCGGTTCGGGCAGTGGATTGATGTTTTGATGAGCGGTGTGGTTTGGCGCGGCCATGCGCCTGTGTATCAAAAAGCCACTGCTCAGGCAATAAGGATTGTCATCGCAGTGGCTTCATTCAACACAGGTCGTGGCGCGAACCGCCGGCAAACCGCACCGCCGGCCGCGAACACACAGCGCAACGCAACGCTTAAAGCGACTCGCCGAGCTGGTCGAGGATCGCCGGATTCTCCAGCGTCGACACATCCTGCGTGATCGCTTCGCCCTTCGCGAGCGAACGCAGCAGGCGGCGCATGATCTTGCCGGAGCGCGTCTTCGGCAGGTTCTCGCCGAAGCGGATGTCCTTCGGCTTCGCGATCGGGCCGATCTCCTTGCCGACCCATGCACGCAGTTCGTTCGCGATCTTCACGGCTTCCTCGCCTTGCGGACGCGCGCGCTTCAGCACGACAAACGCGCACACGGCCTCGCCCGTCGTGTCGTCGGGGCGGCCCACCACGGCTGCTTCCGCGACGAGCGGATTCGCGACCAGCGCCGACTCGATCTCCATCGTGCCGAGACGGTGCCCGGACACGTTGAGCACGTCGTCGATACGGCCCATGATCGTGAAGTACGCAGTCTCCTTGTCGCGCACCGCGCCGTCTCCCGCGAGATACAGCTTGCCGCCGAGTTCCTCGGGGAAATAGCTCTTCTGGTAGCGCTCCGGATCGCCCCACACGTTGCGCAGCATCGCGGGCCACGGGCGCTTCACGACGAGAATGCCGCCCTGCCCGTTCGGCACGTCCTGCCCGGTTTCGTCGACGACGGCCGCCATGATGCCCGGCAGCGGCAACGTGCATGAACCCGGCACGAGCGGCGTCGCGCCCGGCAGCGGCGTGATCATGTGACCGCCGGTCTCGGTCTGCCACCACGTATCGACGATCGGGCAGCGCTTGCCGCCGACGTTCTCGTGATACCACATCCATGCTTCTGGATTGATCGGCTCGCCGACCGTGCCGATGATGCGCAGCGACGACAGGTCATAACTTTTCGGATGCACTTTCGGATCGGCTTCGGAAACCTTGATCAGCGAACGGATGGCCGTGGGCGCCGTATAAAAAACGCTGACCTTGTGCCTGGCGATCATGCTCCAGAAACGGCCGGCATCCGGATACGTCGGCACACCTTCGAACACGACCTGCGTGCCGCCGAGCGCAAGCGGCCCGTACGCGATGTAGCTGTGACCCGTGACCCAGCCGATGTCGGCGGTACACCAGAACACGTCGGTGGGCTTCCAGTCGAACGTCCACTTCATGGTCTGCGCGGCCCACAGCAGATAGCCGCCGGTGCTGTGCTGCACGCCCTTGGGTTTACCCGTCGAACCGGACGTATAGAGAATGAAGAGCGGATGTTCCGCGCTCACCCATTCCGGCACGCACTGGTCCGGTTCGGCCTGCGTGAGTTCATGCATCCACAGGTCGCGCCCTTCGGTCCACGCAACCTTGCCGCCGGTACGCCGGTAGACGATCACACTCTTCACCGCTTCGCAGCCGCCCATCGCGAGCGCTTCGTCGGCGATGTTCTTGAGCGGCAACGCCTTGCCGCCGCGCATCTGTTCGTCGGACGTGACGAGCGCCACCGCGCCCACGTCGACGAGCCGTTCGTTCAGCGACTTCGACGAGAACCCGCCGAACACGACGGAATGCGTGGCGCCGATGCGCGCGCAGGCCTGCATCGCGACGATGCCTTCGACCGACATCGGCATATAGATCACGACGCGGTCGCCCTTCTTCACGCCGCGCTTTTTCAGCGCATTAGCAAAGCGCGACACGCGTTGCAGCAGGTCCTGATACGTGACGTTGGTGACCGTGCCGTCGTCGGCCTCGAAGATCACCGCGACGCGCCCGCCGTTGCCGGCTTCGACGTGACGGTCGAGGCTGTTGTACGACGCGTTCAGATCACCATCTTCGAACCAGGTGTAGAACGGCGCCTTCGATTCGTCGAGCACCTTCGTGAAGGGCTTTTTCCAGCTGAGCGTTTCACGCGCGAGACGCGCCCAGAAGCCTTCGTAATCGCGCTCCGCTTCGGCGGCGAGCACACGGTACGCGTCCATGCCGGATATGGAAGCCTGCGCCGACATGTCGGCGGATGGCGGGAAGATGCGGTGTTCCTGAAGAACCGATTCAATCGCAGACATCGACTACCCCTTCGTGAAGATGAAATCCGAAAATCCGTGCGAACGCGCCTGAAGTACACGTGCATACCCTGTCGCGTGCCGCATTGTCTCCTGCCTGTGCGCCACGTTCTTCACCTGCGTCGCACCGCATCATGCTGTTGTGCCGTGATTCATCACCGGCCACTAATAATCTGAGTCCTGTCACGATAAAGGCCGCAACTTACCGGGCACTTACGTTGACGCGACGACCCCCGCAATGGTTGCAATGTTAACTGAAGCGACCCCATGTTGGCATGGGTTTGCTGAACGGATCAGACAATTGGACATATCGACGCACCAGGGTTGAACCTGGTGCGCCCACGTCGACAGGCGACACAGCAGGCACGCATGCGTCCGACCGGCCGGTCCGTTAAACTACGCCGCGCCCTGGAGCCAGGGTGGCCCTGTCTGCTTGCGATTACCTTGCACGCACCGGCCATGATTGCCCGCACCACACGTCATATCCTCGCTTTCCGGATTTCAGCTTGAATCGCTATTGCCTGCTTCTCATCGTTTCGATGCTGCTTGTCGGCAGCAACGTCGGCATCGGCAAATCGATTGTCGCGTTCGTGCCCGTTCCACTTTTCGCGCTGTTGCGCTTCGTCATCGCGATGGCCGTGTTGTGGCCGCTTCTGCGTGTATCGAAGTTGCGTCGCGTGAAACCGGGCGAATGGCTCAACCTGTTTCTGCAGGCGCTCTTCGGCACGTTTGGCTTCACGCTGCTGATGTTGAACGGCGTGCATCGCACGAGCGCGGTCGCGGCGGGCGTCATCACGAGCACGATTCCCGCTGTCGTCGCGCTCTTTTCGTGGCTCTTTCTGAAAGAGCGCCCCGATGGCCGCGCGCTCGCTTCGATCGCGCTCGCGATCGCCGGCGTCGTGGCGATCAATCTGGCGCATGCGGGTGGAGCCGCGGACACGGCCACCGAAGGCTCGTTCGCGGGCAACCTGATGGTGCTTGGCGCGGTCTGCTGCGAATCGCTGTACGTGATCCTCTCGCGCCGCCTCACGCAGACGCTCGCGCCCATCGACATCTGCGCGTACACACATCTGTTCGGCCTCTTGCTGATGCTGCCGTTCGGCGTCACCGCGCTCGTGCATTTCGATTACGCGGGCGTGCCGGCCGGCGTCTGGTGGCTCGTGCTCTGGTACGGGCTTTCGGCCAGCATCTTCTCGTTCTGGCTGTGGATGAAAGGCATCCGCCACGTACACGGCTCGCTCGCTGGCGTGTTCAGCGCCGTGCTGCCGGTGGCGGCCGCGGGCTGGGGCATCGTGTTTCTCGGCGAGCGACCCACGCTCGCGCACGGCTTCGCGCTCGCGTGCGTCATGGCGGGCATCGCGCTCGCGAGCCTGAAGGCCAGGCGCGTGCCGCCCGTCGCGTCGTGACTGCCCGTCTTGTCCGGGTAAACCGGGAGGACGCTGTACAATAGCGCGCCTGACACGGGAGCGCGGGTGATCGCATGCGCATGCGTTGTCGCACACGGCAATGCACGCCTGACGCACACGCATCCGCAGCACTTTCACGAGCCGCATCCCCAGCAACCGCTTTCCCCATTAAAGGCGCAGCAGGAGTGATCGCGATTCGCACCCGTCCGTGCGAACCGCGACGATAAAAGCGCCCCTTGTCCCCACTGAGCTAGCCATGACCGTCATCAAACAGGAAGACCTCATCCAGAGCATCGCTGATTCGCTTCAGTACATCAGCTACTACCATCCGCTCGACTACATCCAGGCCCTTGGCCGCGCGTATGAGCTCGAAGAGAGCCCCGCCGCGAAGGACGCGATCGCGCAGATCCTGACCAACAGCCGCATGTGCGCCGAGGGCAAGCGTCCGATCTGCCAGGACACCGGCATCGTCACGATATTCGTGAAGGTCGGCATGGATGTGCGGTGGGACGGTGCGACGATGGGCGTCACCGACATGATCAACGAAGGCGTGCGCCGCGGTTATCTGAACCCGGACAACGTGCTGCGCGCGTCGATCGTGAGTCCGCCCGAAGGCGCGCGCAAGAATACGAAGGACAACACGCCGGCCGTGATCCACTACGAGATCGTGCCGGGCGACAAGGTCGACGTGCAGGTCGCGGCGAAAGGCGGCGGCTCGGAAAACAAGTCGAAGTTCGCGATGCTGAACCCGTCGGACTCGATCGTCGACTGGATTCTCAAGACCGTGCCGACGATGGGCGCAGGCTGGTGCCCGCCGGGCATGCTCGGCATCGGCATCGGCGGCACCGCCGAAAAGGCGATGGTCATGGCGAAGGAATCGCTGATGGATCCGATCGACATCCAGGACATCATCGCGCGCGGCCCGAAAGACTGGATCGAGGAACTGCGTATCGAACTGCACGAGAAGGTCAACGCGCTCGGCATCGGCGCGCAGGGTCTCGGCGGTCTCGCCACCGTGCTCGACGTGAAGATCATGGCGGCACCGACGCACGCCGCGTCGAAGCCGGTCGCGATCATCCCGAACTGCGCGGCGACGCGTCACGCGCACTTCACGCTCGACGGCTCGGGCGTGGCGAAGCTCGAAGCGCCCTCGCTCGACGCATGGCCGAAAGTGCAGTGGGAACCGGACACGGAAAAGAGCCAGCGCGTCGACCTGAACACGCTGACGCAGGAAGAAGTCGCATCGTGGAAGCCGGGCCAGACGCTTCTGCTGTCGGGCAAGATGTTGACGGGCCGCGACGCGGCTCACAAGCGCATCGCCGACATGCTCGCGAAGGGCGAAAAGCTGCCGGTCGATTTCACCAACCGCGTGATCTATTACGTCGGCCCGGTCGATCCGGTACGCGACGAAGCCGTGGGCCCGGCAGGACCGACCACCGCGACGCGCATGGACAAATTCACCGAGACCATGCTTTCACAAACAGGTCTCATTTCGATGATCGGTAAAGCGGAACGCGGCCCGGTTGCGATTGAGGCGATCAGGAAGCACAAGGCAGCCTATCTGATGGCAGTGGGCGGCGCGGCGTATCTGGTGTCGAAGGCCATTCGCAGCGCGAAGGTGCTGGCATTCGAAGACCTCGGCATGGAAGCCATCTACGAGTTCGACGTGCAGGACATGCCAGTGACCGTTGCGGTCGATTCGTCGGGTACGTCGGTACACCAGACCGGCCCGAAGGAATGGCAGGCGAAGATCGGCAAGATCCCTGTCGCCACGGTTTGAGCGTCACGATGCGTTGATCAGGCCAGGGTCCTGTGCCCTGGCTTTTTCATTTGACGCAGCGCTGCAGCACTGCAACGCGAATGGCGCCTTGAAAGATCAACACGCACAGGTACGTCCTTGGCTTTTTCGGTCATGGCGTTTATTGTTGAAAGAATCAGAATCCCGAGCCCCATAAGGAAAAAATCATGCAAGGCGACAAGAAGGTCATCGAATATCTGAACTCGCAACTGAAAAACGAGCTGACGGCGATCAACCAGTACTTCCTGCACGCGCGGATGTACAAGCACTGGGGCCTCGACAAGCTCGGCAAGCATGAATACGACGAATCGATCGGCGAAATGAAACACGCCGACCTGCTGATCGAACGCATCTTCGTGCTCGACGGCCTGCCCAATCTCCAGGACCTGCACAAGCTGCTGATCGGCGAGGAAACGAAAGAGATCCTCGAATGCGATCTGAAGCTCGAACATATCTCGCAAGCCACCTGCAAGGAAGCTATTGTGTATTGCGAATCCGTTCGCGATTTCATCTCGCGTGAAATCTTCACGACGATTCTCGACGACACCGAAGAGCACATCGACTGGCTGGAAACGCAAATCGATCTCATTGACAAGGTCGGCATCCAGAACTACCAGCAATCCGGCATGGGATCGTTCGAGTCCTGATCCTGATAAAGTGACGCCATTCCGTTCGCGCGGCACGCATCGGCGCCGGTGCGAACGGCAACGGCTCCGGCCTCGCCTGTTTGCAGAACCTGTCTGTTACGGGATCGTCCGCCGGTTCGCTCACTGTAGAGTTCGTTTTCCCGCCCGCCTCCCCGTTCGCATATGACCGCACCGCAGGACGTTTCTTCGCGCATGACCGCCGCCGCGGCATCCGGCGGCACGGCATCCGGTTCACATCCTGCTTCCGCTTCTGCTGCTCCCCCGACGCCATTGCCGCTGTCTTCGGTACACGCGCCCGTTGGCATCTTCGATTCAGGGCTCGGCGGCCTTTCCGTGCTGCGTGCGGTGCGCGCGCAGTTGCCGGGCGAAGCGCTCGTCTATGTGGCCGATTCGCTGTACGCGCCGTACGGTGAACGCGACGACGATTTCATCGCCGACCGCACGCTCGCCATCGGACAATGGCTCGTCAAGCAGGGCGCGAAAGTGCTGATCGTCGCGTGCAACACGGCTACCGCGCAGTCGATCGCGCTCGTGCGCGAGCGGCTGCCGATTCCGCTGATCGGCGTCGAACCCGGCGTGAAACCGGCCGCGCTGCAATCGAAGACGCGAATCGCGGGCGTGCTCGCCACGCAGGTGACGCTGCGCAGCGCCCGTTTCCAGGACCTGCTGCAACGCCACGCCGCCGACTGCCGCTTTCTGTGCCAGCCCGGTCACGGCCTCGTGCAGGCGGTCGAACGCTGCGATGTCGGTTCGGCCGAGTTGCGCGCGCTGCTGAAAAGCTATCTGCAACCGATGCTCGATGAAGGCGCCGACACGCTGGTGCTCGGTTGCACGCACTATCCGTTCCTCGACGCCGCGATCCGCGACATCGTCGGCGACCGGCTGACGCTGATCGATACCAGCGTCGCCATCGCGCGCCAGCTCGAGCGCGTGCTCGACCAGCACGGCCTGCGCGCCGCCAGCAACACCAAACCCGTGGTCGCGCCCCGCTTTTTCTCGACCAGCGACGGCGCCCATCTGCAGCAGCTCGCCGAAACGCTCCTCCATCTCGCCGCGCCGGTCGAACACGCGCATATCCCGTCGCGCCGCACCGCCGCGCCTGACGCACAGGCCGTCTGAACCTCCGCGAGGCCGCCAGGCGCCCGTCTGGCGGCTCCAGCGCGCGCTTTTCCGCCCCCTTCTCCCTTTCCGACGGCAGCCGGAAACCCTCCTAACAGGCTGGTTTTGTTACAAAAATCCGGATATGGCGCTTGCCAAACGGGCCAAACATAATGATAATAATTCGCATTAACGTTAGCTATCGCACCACACCATGATCGTCTGCGTATGCAAGTCTGTTTCCGACCGGAAAATCCGCGCCAGCATCGCGGAAGGCGTCGATTCGTTCGATGAGCTCCAGTTCGAACTGGGCGTTGCGAGCTGTTGCGGCAAATGTGAAGAATCCGTGCGCGACGTCATGGCGCAAAGCGGTGTGTGCGCAAGCCGCTGCGGCGTGGAGCATCATGCGCAACCGGTGCCGCTGACGTTCTACGAACGCAAAGCTGCCTGATCGTGCGGGCGCGCGCGGCCCTGCCCGCCTCGTGTCCCGCCATCGTCTGTTGTTTCGATCCACCCGCCGTCAGCAAGCCAGTCACGACAACAGCCAGCTACCGCTCACCCTGTAACAGGAGTTCGAGATGGAATTGCTGATCGGTTTTCTGACTACACTGTGCATCTCATTGCTGATCTTCCGAAAATGACGTTGTTTCGCCCGCAGCATTGCGTCGGCGGCACGTCCGATGCCGTCTGGCTCCGCTAACATGCAGGCTTCGTATAACCTCCCAGCCGGCCTTTCGCCGACCCGGTCCGCCCGCTTCAGTCCCCGCGTCGTCACGGCGACCGCCATTGTCGTCGGGGTGCATGCCGCACTGCTCGTGGCCGTCCTGATCGCCCGCGACGAGCCGGTGCCGCGCGCACTCGAATCGCGCACGATCACCGCCGAACTGCTGAGCCCGGCGCCCGTCGCCGCGCCGGTCGCGATCCAGTCGGTGCCGACGCCGCCCCAACCCACGCCGCCCGTGCCGCACCTGAAACCGAAAGTCCAGCCGCGCCCGGTGTCCAAACCGGCGCCGACGCCGTTGCCGGAAGCCACCGCGCCCTCGCAGCACGAGATCGCCACGCCGCAGCCCGCGCCGCCGGCACCCGCCGCGCCTGCCACACCGGCACCCGCGCCGGCCGAAGCGGCCGCGCCCGCGACCGGCAAGCCGACGATGGCACTTTCCGCACCGAAGAACGTCGCCCATCTGGATTGCAGCATCGCGCAGCCCGATTACCCGGTGCTGTCGAAACGCCGCAATGAAACCGGCACGGCGATGGTCAAGTTCGTCGTCGGGCTGACCGGCAAGATCGAAAACATCGAGTTGAAGAAGAGCAGTGGTTTCGGCCGCCTCGACGATGCCGCGCTCGCCGCGATGCGCGGCAGTTCGTGCAAGCCCTACATCGAAAACGGCGAAGCGATCCGCGCGACCTATACCCAGCCTTTCTCATTCAGCCTGACCGACTGATCCAGATTTTCACAAAGGAATTGCAATGCAAAACTACGGTATCGCCCACGTATGGGCGCAAGGGGATTTTGTGACGCGCGGCATCGCGCTCACGCTCGTGATCATGTCGGTGTTGTCGTGGACGGTTATCGTCATCAAGAGCTGGAACGTCATGCGTCTGAACCGTCTGACGAAGAACGCCGAACAGGCGTTCTGGCATTCGGACGACCTTGCTGACGGCGTGAAGAAGCTCGGCGCGCACGCATCGACGCCGCAGGACAATCCGTTCCTCGCGCTCGCGCTGGCGGGCCAGGAAGCCGCCGATCACCATCATCAGACGCAGCCGCACCTGCACGACCGCATGGACGTGTCCGACTGGGTCACGCGCTGCCTGAAAGACACGATGGACGAAAGCATCGCGCGCATGCAGAGCGGCCTTGCGGTGCTGGCGTCGATCGGCAGCACCGCGCCGTTCGTGGGGCTCTTCGGCACGGTGTGGGGCATCTATCACGCGCTGCTGGCGATCGGCGCGTCGGGTCAGTCGTCGATCGACCAGGTCGCGGGCCCGGTCGGCGAAGCGCTGATCATGACCGCGTTCGGCCTGTTCGTCGCGATTCCGGCGGTGCTCGGCTACAACGCGCTGACGCGCGCGAACAAGGCCGTCGTGAGCAAGCTGAGCCGTTTCGCGCATGGCCTGCACGCGTTCTTCGTGACGGGCGCGCGCCTGTCGTCGAGCAAGCGCGGCGACGGCCTGCGTCTTGCCACGCGCACCCACTGAGCGAGGCATTCCCATGGCCATGAGCCCCTTTGCCGGCGACGATGAAGATGGTCTGATGAATGAGATCAACATGACGCCGCTCGTCGACGTCATGCTGGTTCTCCTGATCGTTTTCATGGTCACGATTCCGGTGATCCGCCACGCGGTGAAGATCGACCTGCCGCACGCGAGCAGCCAGAAAGAAGAGACGAAGCCCGCGCAGGTCACCGTCAACGTGCTGGCTGACGGCACCGTTCTGTGGGACGACACGCCCGTCAGCGACGACGCGTTGCGCGCGAGGATCGCAGCCGCCGCGCAGGTCACGCCGCAGCCCGAACTGCACCTGAATGCGGACCGCAAGGTCGCGTATGAAAAGGTCGCCGACGTGATGTCCGCGGCACAGGCCGGCGGCCTGACGAAGATCGGCTTCGTCACGGAGCCGAAGAAGTAACGCGCTGCTTATTCGCAGGGTCCGGGAGCAGAAAACCCCTGTATTGAAGAGCTAAACGCGACGGACAAAGTAAAAGGCCTTCATCGTCAGATGAAGGCCTTTTTTTGTGCGCACTCGGCGCCTTCGGGCGGCGGGATCACTTGCCATGAGAATAGCCGGAGTCACCGCATGCGACAGCCGTGGTCGACACGGACAGCGCGCTCAGCCCTATCAGGCTCGCTATGATAGCGGCCATGAGTTTTCGCATAAGAGACTCCTTAGCGAAGGGATTTCACTATAGGCCCGTCGGCGCGCGCATTCAAGCAAACGGCCATTGAAAGTACCGATCACTGCCCACGCTTAAATGCCAAAAGCGATATCAGCCGTTCCGGGCACGTCCGCTGCTTTCAGCACGCGCCGCTCGGGCCGGCTATCCGGACACTCCCTCATGACGTACGCGCCGTTCTGCTCATCGAGCATCTCGACCAGATAGTCGACGAACGCGCGCACGGCCGGCACCATCCCCTGCCGCGAGACGAACACGGCGTAGAGCTGCGGCGTCGGCAGCGTCCACCCGGGCATCACCGGCGAAAGTTTGCCCGAGCGTAACGCCGCGCCGTACATCATCTCCGGCAACGCGGCGATACCCACGCCGGCCATCACGGCTTCGAGCAGCATCATCAGGTCGGCGCTGACGAGACGCGGCTCGTGTTCGTGCAGATGACGCGTGCCATCGGGCGCGATCAGCGTGAACACGTGGCGACCGTCGTTGCTCGGCGTATCGAGCGTCTCGAAGCGCGTGAGGTCGGCCGGTTCCAGCGGCGGCGCATTCTGGTTCAGGAGGCTCGGCGCGCCGACCAGCATCTGCTGCGTGCGCCACAGCGGCCGCACGACGATGTTGGCGCTTTGCGGCGGCTCCGAGCGCACGCGCAACGCGACGTCGATCGAATCCTCGTACAGGTCGACGACGCGGTTCGTCACCCGCATCACGACGCGCACTTCCGGATAGCGATGCATGAACTCGGGCATGATTTCGGAGAGGATCGTCTGCGAGATCGTGACCGGCACGCTCACGCGAACCGTGCCGCGCGGCGACGAACGCAACTGCTGGACCACGTTGACGGCCGCCTGCGCTTCCGCGAGCATCGCCTGGCAATGCTGGTAGAACAGCTGGCCGGCCTCCGTGAGCGCCAGCTTGCGCGTCGAGCGCTGCAGCAGGCGCACGCCGAGCGACGCCTCGAGTTCGGTCAGACGGCGCGACAGGCGCGACTTCGAAATGCCGAGCACCCGCTCCGCCGCCGAGAATCCCCCGTGCTCGACGACCTGCGAGAAGTACATCAGGTCGTTCAGGTTATGCGAGTCGATCTTCATTTCATCGTTCCACTCATAGAACAATCCATTGCGAGACGGCGGCTGGCACCGCGAAAATGCGTCCCTATAATAGCGCTATGTTTCAAAAATGATGCTATTCCCCATTTTTCGAGGTGACTTTGATGAGCACGACACGCACGATCGAACGCACGTATCCCGCGCTTCGCACGACCGAGGGCGGCGGCTTCATCGTCCATCGCCCGTTTCCGACCCGCATGCTGATGGATTTCGATCCGTTCCTGCTGCTCGACGAGATGGGTCCCGTCGACTACGCACCCGGCGAGGCGAAAGGCGCGCCGGATCATCCGCATCGCGGCTTCGAAACCGTCACGTACGTGCTCGAAGGCGAATTCGGCCACAAGGATTCCGCAGGCCACTCGGGCACGCTGCGCAAGGGCGACGTGCAATGGATGACGGCCGGCGCGGGCGTCGTGCATAGCGAGATGCCCGATCCGTCGTTCGTCGCCACGGGCGGCCGTGTGCATGGCCTGCAGGTGTGGGTGAACCTGCCGCGCCGCGACAAGATGATCGCGCCGCGTTATCAGGACATGCCGTCGGCGAGCATTCCGGTCGCGACTTCGGCGGATGGCAACGTGCGCGTGAAGGTGATCGCCGGCGAGGCGCTCGGTGTGAAGGCGCCGATCGAAACGCGCACGCCGATCCTGTATCAGCATTTCACGCTGCAACCGGGCGCGAGCATCGTGCATCCGGTGCCGCGCGATTTCCGCGTGTTCGCGTACGGGCTGTCGGGCAAGGGCCTGTACGGCGAAGCGCGGCGCGTGGCCGACGCGCGCACGATGGTCGTCTTCGGCGACGACGGCGACACCGTGACGCTCGCGGCCGGTGACGAACCGCTAGACGTCCTGCTGCTGGGCGGCGTGCCGCTCAACGAACCGGTGGTGCGTTACGGTCCGTTCGTGATGAACACCGAAGACGAAATCCGTCAGGCGGTCACCGACTACCAGGCCGGCCGGATGGGACAGATCACGCATTGATCGCGGCGGCGCACGCGGCATCCTCGCCCGTGCTGTCCTGCGCCCGTCCGTCGCCGCACCTTCCCGACGGTGCTTTGGCGCCGTCGGGAAGGCGTGCGGCGCGAAGCTTCGCAAATTCGTTCACAATAACGGCTCATGTCGCGCGACGCGTGTTGTGCGCGGCGTCCAACCGTTTTCCCGCAGGAGATCGCATGGTAGAGCCCGCAGTCACCGCCCACATTGGTTCGACGAATTTCCAGGTCTTGCTGGACGACGGCGCCCACACATGGATCGCCGACGAGCCTGAATCACTCGGCGGCGGCGATCGCGGTCCCGGGCCCGTTTCGCTGCTGCTGTCGAGCCTCGGCGCGTGTACGTCGATCACGCTGAAGATGTACGCACAGCGCAAGGGCTGGCCGCTCGCCGACGTGCGCGTGACGCTGTCGATCGAAACCGGCGACGAAGGCACGACGATCGATCGCAAGGTCACGCTCGAAGGCGACCTCTCCGGCGAGCAGCGGGAACGGCTCTTGCAAATTGCCAATGCGTGTCCGGTACACAAGATCCTGACGCGTCCGATCGCGGTGCGCACCGGACTCACCGCAGCCTGATACCTGTGCGCGACCGGCGTCGGTTGTCGATGCCGGTCGCGCAGCGCCTTAAGAGGAAGCCGTCGTTTTGAATTTCGAACACCTGATCCAGATCAACGACCCGTTGAACCCGTTCGTTGAAACCATGACCCGCGAGCAGTTGTGGGAAGGTCTCGTGCTACGCGCCGAACAGCCGCAGCTCTTCGTGCTGGGTCTCGACAGTTGCACGATCCTCTCGCGTACGGACAGCGTGCTCGAACGTGAACTGCATTACGGCGAGGCGACCGTGCGCGACCGCGTCACGCTCACGGCGAGCGAGAGCGTGCGTTACGACATTCTCCCGACGCAATCCTATGTCGGCGGATCGCTCACGATGTCGATCGAGCAGCCCGATAACCTGCAGCTATTCCTGCGCTTCAAATACGAAACCACGCTGCCGGCCGCCGATACCGAAGACGAGCGCACCACCAGCGAAATCGTGAAATCGGCCTATCGCGAGTCGGACATCGACACGGTTCGCCTCATCCGTCAATACGTACAGGGCGGCGCCCAGGCGCCAGGCCAGCTGCACTGATTCCATCGCGCGCATATGCGACGGCTCGGTATGGCCGTCGCGTTGCCCGCTTCTTTCTCCCGCGTTGCCAGACCGCCGGCCAGTAAAACCTGTACCCGCCCGTGAAACGTGATACGACGCTTCCCTGATCGGGCGTTGCTACTGCGAGACACGCGTCACGCGTGGCCCGCGGCAAGCCTGTAGTCCGACAATCTGAATACCTCGACGGTCGCCTTCAGGTCGCGCCCCTGTTCCTCAAGCGACTGCGCGGCGGCCGCCGCTTCTTCGACGAGCGCGGCATTCTGCTGGGTCACTTCGTCCATCTGCGTGACCGCCAGTGCAACCTGCTCGATACCGCTTTGCTGGTCGGCTGAAGCAGCGGATATCTCGCTCATGATATCGGTCACGCGCCGCACGCTCGTATCGATCTCCTTCATCCGCTGGCCGGCCTCCTCGACCAGCACACTTCCGGCACGCACACGTTCAGCGGACGTTTCGATCAGCTCCCTGATTTCCTTTGCCGCGGACGACGAGCGTTGTGCAAGTGTGCGCACTTCTCCCGCGACCACGGCGAAGCCGCGGCCTTGTTCTCCGGCCCGCGCAGCCTCGACCGCTGCGTTGAGCGCGAGGATGTTGGTCTGGAATGCAATGCCTTCGATGATCGCGATGATGTCCCCGATCTTTGTCGAACTCTGGCTGATCTCCGCCATCGTGGTGACAACCCGGCTCACGACTGCGTTACCCCGCTCGGCCGTGCCGACGGCGCTCGACGCCAGCGTGCCGGCGTGTCGCGCGTTGTCGGTGTTCTGCCTCACCGTGCCGGTCAACTCTTCCATACTGGCCGCCGTCTCTTCGAGCGACGCCGCCTGTTGCTCCGTGCGCTGCGACAGGTCGAGATTGCCCGACGCAATCTGGCTCGACGCCGTACCGATACTTCCGGCCGCGGCGCGGATGCGCTGAACGATGCCCTCCAGCGAGCGGCTCATCGCGAGGATGGATCCCATCAGTTCGCCGAATTCATCGACGCGGGTCACCGTCAGCTCCGCGCTCAGATCCCCTTGCGCGATTCTCGCCGCCAGTTGATTGACTTCGAGCAAAGGCCTGCGGATCGACCGGATCAGTGCAGCCGCACCCGCCAGCACGCTCAGTGCGAGAGCGACAAACAATATCGCCGCGGTCGCCACGATGATGTATCGCTGGCGTGCGAAATCTGCCTGGGCCGCTGCCAGTTGCTGCTCCTGCAGTTCGACGAATGTCCCTATCGCGTGGCCGTAAGCAGTCTGAACCGGCATGTATTGTTCGTTCAACATGGCAAGCGCCGCCGATTTTCCGGCGTCGGTGGATCGCAGCGCCACGACTTTGTCCCGGGTTGCCAGCACCTGCTTGCGCAATCCGGCGATCGTGTCTAGCTGCTTCCGGTCCGCGGCGGTGTGTGCGAGCGTGGCGATCGTCTTCTGCACCGCGGCGATCCGGGAAATCGTCGCGACGTTGTCCTTGCTGAAGACATCGGATAAAGCGGGATCGGCGCTGATAATCATTGCCTGTGTGCGCAATGCCGCGGTGTCCGCGAGCTTCGACCAGGCATAAGCCGCGGTGACTTTCGCTGACAGCAGCTTCAGCGAGCTCTCCCGCTGCTCCTCCATGCTCGCGAAGCGCCACATCGACAAGCCAACGATGCTGAAAATCAGCATCAGCAGCAGCGCAGTTGAAATCCAGAGTTTGGTGGCGAGTTTCATACAACCCTTGTTCTATGAGTTATCGCGGTAGCTACAACTGCGTTCAGGCAAGCCCGCTCGATTTGTTACGGCCGGATTGCCGGCAGGACGCGCTGTCGGAGACGGGCAATATGTCGCGCGAGGCCGGTGCCCCGATGGCCTGCGATGCGCCGGGCGGGCTTTATGAGCGGCCCGTGCGACGAGACGGTTCATTCGCGGACACGCTCTCACGATGACGCTTTCCGCACGCACGTATCCGCGACGCCGGCCTGGCGAGGGGCGCCGCGCACATCTGAATGCCGCAAGGCGGCTTCATGGCTGTGTGATTACGGCGAGGGTCGTTCGCTCAAGCCGGCTCCATGCCGTGACGAAGCTTCGCTGCATCGGCCTGCGGCGAGGCGAGAAACGACAGCAGCGCCTTTGCCACATCTTTCTGCCTGGATGCCGTGCAGACGGCCGCCGAAAAAACCGTGACGATCTGGATTTCAGGCGGCAGCGGTCCGGGCACATCGATGCCCGCCACGTGCATCAACTCGCTCGACTGCTGGAAACCGAGCTCGACGTCCCCGCGCGCGACGAGCGTGCCCACCGGAACGCCGGGCGGTGCCTGCACGATGCGCGGCGCGATGGTCCCGGCGATCCCCCAGCGCTCGAACAGCCGGCTCAGGTACACCCCGCTCGGGCCCGTCGAATAGCCGATGCTGCGTGCGGCCAGTATCGCGTCGCGAACCGCCGCTTCACTGCTGATGTCGGGCCACGACACACCAGCCGCCACCGCGACCGACACGCCCGAACGGGCCACGTCAACCCGGCCTTCGGAATCGATCCGGCCGGCTTCGGCGAGCCTGTCGAGTGCGTCGGCCGCCAGCACGACGACGTCGAACGGCTCGCCCTCCTGGACGCGCCGGGCAGCGGCGACGCCGCCCACCGATTCGATGATCACCGATCGCCCCGACTGCCGCTCGTATTCCGGGATCAGTTCGGCCAGCATCCCGCGCGTGGCCATCGAGGAAATGCCGGTGACCGGCTCATGCATGGTTTGACCGATGGCCATGTTCTTCGCCTTCTCAGTCGATATAGCGCAGGCCCGCCTGCTGCAACGGCTCACGCATGCTGTACATGTCCAGACCTAGCACGCCCGAAGCCAGCTTCGCACGCTTCTGGCCTTCGATCGCCTCGCGCGCCACGGCCTTCTCGAGCACCGTGTGCGCCCATGCAGCGGGCACCACGACCACGCCATCGTCATCCGCGACGACGACGTCGCCCGGGCTCACCAGCGCCCCGGCGCACACCACCGGGATATTCACCGAGCCGAGCGTCGCCTTGACGGTGCCCTTCGCGGACACCGCCTTGCTCCACACCGGAAACCGCATCGCGGCCAGCTCGCTGATGTCGCGCACACCGCCGTCGATGATGAGCCCGCGTGCGCCGCGCGCCTTGAAGCTCGTCGCGAGCAGATCGCCGAAGTAGCCGTCGGTGCAGTCCGTGGTGACCGCCGCCACGACGATGTCGCCCGGCTGGATCTGCTCGGCCGCGACGTGCAGCATCCAGTTGTCGCCCGGTTGCAGCAGCACCGTGACGGCCGTGCCGCCCGTGCGCGCGCCGGCGTAGATCGGGCGCATATAGGGCTTGAGCAGGCCGACACGGCCCATCGCCTCGTGGACGGTGGCCGAACCGAGCGCGCCGAGCTTCGTGGCGACGTCGCCGTCCGCGCGTTCGATGTTGCGATACACCACACCAAGTTCATACATGATCAAAGCCCCTTCGTTTTCAGTGCTGCGTCGAGGCGCGGATACACGCGACGCGCATTGCCCTCGTAGATCTTGTAACGCTCGTCCGCATCGACATGCGCGGCCTCGATATAGCGCTTCGTGTCGTCGAAATAGTGGCCCGTCTGCGGATCGATGCCGCGCACCGCGCCGATCATCTCGCTGGCGAAGAGGATGTTGTCGACCGGAATGACACGCGTGAGCAGGTCGATACCCGGCTGGTGATAGACGCACGTATCGAAGAAGACGTTGTTCAGCAGATGGTCCTTCAGCAGCGGCTTCTTGAGCTCCTGCGCGAGGCCGCGAAAGCGTCCCCAGTGATAGGGCACCGCACCGCCGCCGTGCGGGATCACGAAGCGCAGCGTGGGGAAGTCGCGAAACAGGTCGGAGGTCAGGCACTGCATGAACGCGGTCGTATCCGCGTTCAGGTAATGGGCGCCCGTGGTGTGAAAGCACGCGTTGCAGCTCGTGCTCACGTGGATCATCGCGGGGATGTCGTACTCGACCATCTTCTCGTAGACCGGGTACCAGTAGCGATCCGACAGCGGCGGGCTCGTCCAGTGTCCGCCCGACGGGTCCGGGTTGAGGTTGATCGCGACGTTGCCGTACTGCTCCACGCATCTGACGAGTTCGGGAATGCAGGTGGCGACGTCCACGCCGGGGCTTTGCGGCAGCATCGCGGCGGGCACGAAGTGCTCGGGAAACAGCTGGCTCACGCGGTAACACAGCTCGTTGCAGATCGCGGCCCACGTGCTCGAGACCTGGAAGTCGCCGATGTGATGCGCCATGAAGCTCGCGCGCGGGCTGAAGATGGTCAGGTCGAGGCCGCGCTCGCGCATGAGCTTCAGCTGGTTGCTTTCGATCGACTCGCACAGCGCGTCGTCGCTGATCTGCAGCTCGGAGACCTTCGGCGTCTCCGAAGGACTGCCGATGCCCGCGATCTGGCGGTTGCGCCACGCCTCCAGCGCTTTTGGCGCGGTGGTGTAGTGGCCGTGAATATCGATGATCATCGTCGCTCCTGACAACTG
>NZ_FNRQ01000004.1 GCF_900107685.1 Paraburkholderia sartisoli
GATCGGCCACACCGGCATCCAGGCGGCGATTGCCAGGTTGCGATCGACGCCCGGATACCAGACCCGTTGGACCATGGTCTCGCAGCTTGCCCACGAGCCGGCGAATCTGCCGCGTCGTCAGTCCGAGTCTCTCGGCAGCACGCCACGGCTTGAGTTTGCCGTCCACCACGTCCTGAATGACCTTGAATCTGTCCAGCTCGCGCATCGTCATCGTGATCCGTTCCATTGCAACCATCGAAGCCTCCAGTCCCGCGAAAACAGCGGCTGGCTAGCATACGACGGCATCAAAAGCGGACATTTCTATCTAGCTAAAAGCGGACATTACCAGGTAGCCTCTACAACCCAGATGATCGATAATTTATCTTATGTAAAGTTAATCGCCATAACTGCAGAGAGTATTGGTTTGCCGAATACAGAAACTGAGCGGCACACCAGTTTCAGATGGATTTCGCCCAGGTGCGTGGTCTCCCTGACAGCGACGCCCTACAGCCGAAGTAACGCAAGCGCGTTGTTGCCGCGCCAGTCCTCGCGCACCGTGTCTGGCAAGTCGAGCGAATCGAATTCGCTCAATGCTTTCTCCACCGGCATCATCGGAAACGCGGATCCGAAGATCATGCGTTTTTTCAGCACCGTTCGGCCATATTGCAGTAGCGGCTCGTAGCCGGAGTGCGCCGTGGCCAGTAGTCCCGGACGCACGGCGAGCGTGCCGATCCAGACGTTAGGATGCCGCCACGCCACCGCCAGCAGTTCATGCACCCACGGCCAGCCCGGCGGCGACGCGCACACGCGCAGGTCAGGCAACGCCATCATCACGCGATCGAGTGCTGCCGGATGACCGAACGTCATCGACGTATGCGTCGAGAAATTCGTCCCGCAATGAATGTTCACTGGCACATCCAGTTCCACGCACTTGCGATAGAGCGGAAACAGTAGCGGATCGTCAATCGTCAGCTTGTGCTCGAAGCCTTGCACGTTCAGGCCTCGTAGGGGTCGCTTGAGAAAACGGAAAATAAAGCACGTTTAGCCGGCGACGCCCTGTCGGAAAGGGCGTGGGCTACGGCGCGGCGAACGCTTCGTCCATCTGGCGGGAGCGTTTAGCCTCGTCGCTTAGCAGGTAGATCGAGGTCGTTGCGATAGAGGCGTGGCGCAGGTTGTCCCGCACGGTCGTCAGCTCCGCGCCGCGAGCAAGCGCATGGGTGGCGTGGGTATGGCGCGTCCAGTGGGGGCTGGCGCGATGCAACTTTTCAGCTAGTACGGGATAATCGGTGCCGATGACATCGGCGGCCAGGCGGAAAAAACCGCGCATCACGAACCACAGACGGGAACGGGTGATGCCCGTTGCTCCTTCCCCATCAAAACTCGCCAGTAGCGGGGCTTTCGGATCCCAGCGCCGCGGTGTCACTGGCAGATGCCTCTGGACGAGGTACTGTTCGAGTGCAACGCGCGCGAGTGGCGGCAAAGCCACCTTGCCGGGCTTGCCTCCCTTGCCCACGAGATTGAGCCAGTGGGCACCGCGTTCATCTATCCGGATGTCGCCAAGCCTCGCGCCGACAAGTTCGCTCGCACGCAGACCGGTTGCGTAGGAAAAGTCGAGCAGGAAGCGCAGCCGCTGCGCGGCGGGTGCTTCCCAGCCGTAGGACCATTCCAGTCCGTTGGCGATCGTGCGAAGCAGCCCCCATTCGCCTTCCGTGAAGCCGCGCGCCGTGTCAAGTGGCGCGACACGCGTTTTGCCACGCACCTTGATACCGGCAAACGGATTGGTAAGCACGTAGCGTTGCTCGATCAGCCAGCGAAACAGGGCGCCCAGCACGGAGAGTGCGTAGGCGGTCGAGCGGCCCGACAGGTTTCCAGAGAACGGGCGCCAGTCTGGGGCGCTGCGCGGCCGCGGCGGCCCGACCCACCGCTCGCGCGGACCGGGATGCCGCAGAAAGCTCCGATACGCGATCGCATCCTCTGTTGTGAGCGAGGACAGCGCCCGTCCACGTTCGACGATGGCCCAGAGAATCAGGCGTTCAGCCTCCTTGCGGTAGGCACGCTGCGTGGCAGGAGTTTCGTGCAACGCGAGCCACGCGTGAACCGCGTCATAGTCGTTGTTCGCGTCAAGCGCGCAGGCCCGCCTGGGCGCCCGGAAGCTGCCGTGCGAACCATCCACCTCGTGCGGCACCCTCAACTGCTCCCATGGGACGACGACGCCCGACGTGGTCACGGCAACCAGCGCGTGAGCGCGTTCCGTCAGTTGCGGATGGGCGGCAAAGAATGCCTCGATCTGCCGGGCACTGGTCTGGCCAAGTCCGCGCACCGTGCTCCACCAGCGGCGTCGACGCGGCACCCGCACGGTCAGGTCCGCGAGGGTCGCGATGCCATGCGCACGCAGCACGCGCGCCGCGCGCGGCGTCAGCCACAGGCCGATGTCATCGGCGATCTGCGGTTGTGGCATCGGCAACGCACGCAGGATTTCGATCGCGTGTGCGACCGCGCCTGCCCGGGCGAGCCGGTCACCAACAGGATGTTGCAGCAGATCAGCAAGATCGGCGCGCTGGCGTTCAACGGCAAGGTTGACAAGCTGACGGCGGATCGCGCCGATGATGCCGCGCGCCGATGCGCCCGGCGCGCGTGCGTGAGACAGGTAGCGGTCCACGGCGGCCCGCGAAGACAGGCCGGCATACCAGCCGCGCAGCGCCGCAAGCTGGTCGGCATCCGGAAACGCCAGCGGTTCGGTGGAGGCCGGGTGCGAGGCAGGCCAGGACTGACGCGTTTTCATGTTTGTCAGTTTAGTGAAAAAAGGCATCCATTGCGATAAGAAGGATTATGGCAATGGATCGTATTACACTGCTGTTTTTCTGAACCGTCAGTCCAGTGGAATCGGTGCTGCAACCCGCCGTCAGCGCCATCCCCATCCTCTGTCGAGCCCACCATGCCCCGTCGTTCCATTCTCTCGCCGGCCGAGCGAGACAGCCTGTTTTCGTTCCCTGACAGCCACGATGATCTAATTCGCCACTACACGTTTAGCGAGCAGGACATGTCGCTGATCAGGCAGCATCGAGGAACGGCCAATCGCCTCGGATTTGCCGTCCAGTTCTGCTGCTTGCGTTTTCCGGGCTTCGCTTTGAGCGCTGGTGTCGAGCCTCCGCCCGCGCTGCTGCGGTACGTTGCCGGGCAACTCGGCATTGCACCGTCGCACTGGGAGGCGTACGCGCAGCGGGACCAGACGCGCCGTGAGCATCTGCTCGAACTGCAGGCGGCGCTGCAACTGCGTCCGCTTACGGTGGCCGACTACCATCCGGCGGTACTGGCACTCGTCGACCTGGCAATGCAGACCGACAAGGGCTTCGTACTCGCGCAGGCGCTGCTCGAATATCTGCGCCGGCAGGCAATCCTGTTGCCGGGTTCGAACGTGATCGAGCGGATCTGTGCTGAAGCGGTCACCCGCGCGACGCGTCGCATCCACGACGTGCTCACGGAATTGCTGTCGGACGGTCATCGGCGAAGACTCGACGAGTTACTGAAGCGTCGGGACGACGGCCGCATGACGTGGCTGGCATGGTTGCGGCTGCCGCCGGGCAAGGCGAGTTCGCGACAGATGCTGCAGCACATCGACCGCCTGAAAATCCTTCACGCCGTCGACCTGCCCGCGGGCCTCGACCGGCTGGTGCACAGAAACCGTTTGCTCAAGATTGCGCGCGAAGGCGCGCAGATGACGCCACACGACCTCGGGAAGTTCGAAACACAGCGTCGTCACGCGACCTTGGCGGCCATCGTCATGGAAGCGACAGCGACAGTCACCGATGAAATCGTCGACCTGCACGACCGCATCATCGGTCGGCTTTTCAATGCCGCGAAAAAGAAACATCAGCAGCAGTTCCACCGCTCGGGCAAGGCGATCAACGACAAGGTGAGACTGTACGGGAAGCTCGGCCGCGCCCTGCTGAAGGCCAGGGAAAATGGCGGCGATGCCTTCAAGGCGATCGAGTCCGTCATGTCGTGGGAGGTATTCACGAAAAGTGTCAGCGAGGCCGAGCAACTGGCCCAGCCCGAAGCGTTCGATTTCCTGCATCAGATCGGCGACCATTACGCGACGCTGCGTCGCTACGTACCGGCTTTCCTCGAAATCCTGAAACTGCGCGCGGCGCCGGCGGCGACCGATGTGCTCAACGCCGTCAACATGATCAAGGCCATGGACAATGATGGCGTGCGCAAGATGCCGGCGGACGCGCCGACCGCCTTCGTCAAGCCGCGGTGGAAACAACTGGTCTTGACCGACACCGGTATTGATCGTCGTTACTACGAGTTGTGTGCGCTGGCCGAGTTGAAGAATGCGCTGCGATCAGGCGACATCTGGGTGCAGGGCTCACGCCAGTTCAAGGACTTCGACGACTATCTGCTTCCGGCGGAAAATTTCCAGGCGATCAGGCGGGACAATGCGCTGCCAATACCCATCACCACCGACTGCGACCGTTACCTGAACGAGCGGCGGCAGTTGCTGGAGGAGCGGCTGGCAACCGTCAACCGGCTCGCGGCCGAAAACGGACTGCCCGATGCGATCATTACGGAATCGGGCCTGAAAATCACGCCACTCGATGCAGCAGTGCCCGAGGCTGCCCAGACGCTGATCGACCAGACGTCGGTCATGCTGCCGCGCGTGAAGATCACCGAACTGCTGATGGAGGTCGATGCGTGGACCGGATTCACTCGCCATTTCATGCACCTGAAGACCGGAGAGAGCGCAAAAGACAAGACATTGCTGCTCACGACGGTCCTGGCCGATGCGATAAACCTCGGACTGACAAAGATGGCAGAAGCATGCCCGGGGACCACCTACGCGAAACTCTCGTGGCTGCAGGCGTGGCACATCCGTGACGAGACTTATTCGCAGGCGCTGGGCGAACTGGTCAACGCACAGTTCGCCCAGCCGTTCGCTACCCATTGGGGTGACGGCAGCACTTCGTCATCGGACGGGCAGCGTTTCCGGGCCGGCGGACGCGCCGAGAGTACCGGACATGTGAACCCGAAGTATGGCGCCGAACCAGGCCGGATGTTCTACACGCACATCTCCGACCAATACGCGCCGTTCTACCCGAACCTCGTGAACGTCGGCGTGCGCGATTCGACCTACGTGCTCGACGGCCTGCTATACCATGAGTCGGATCTGCGCATTCAGGAACATTACACCGACACCAACGGTTTCACCGACCACGTTTTTGCATTGATGCACCTGCTGGGCTTCCGGTTCGCGCCCCGCATCCGCGATCTCCACGACATGAAGCTGTACGTGCCTGGCAGCGTGAAGGACTATCCGGCGCTCCAGTCGATGATTGGTGACACGTACAACGAGAAGGCAATCCGGCGGAACTGGGACGAGATCCTGCGCCTGGCGACGTCGATCCGGCAGGGTACCGTCACCGCTTCACTGATGCTGCGCAAGCTCGGCAGCTATCCGCGGCAGAACGGCCTCGCCGTTGCGCTACGCGAGATCGGTCGTATCGAGCGTACGCTGTTCATCCTCGACTGGCTGCAGAACGTCGAACTGCGCCGCCGCGTTCACGTCGGCCTGAACAAGGGCGAGGCCCGCAATGCGCTTGCACGTTCGGTCTTCTTCTACCGCCTTGGGGAAATCCGCGATCGCAGCTTTGAGTCGCAGCGCTATCGCGCCAGCGGCCTGAATCTGGTCACTGCCGCAATCGTGCTGTGGAACACCGTCTACCTCGACCGGGCTGTCCACGCGATGGTCGCACGCGGTACCCCGCCCGATGCAGTTTTGCTACCGTATCTCTCACCGCTTGGCTGGGAGCACATCAACCTGACGGGCGATTACGTGTGGCGCGAGGACCAGAACGTGCGGCGCGGTGGATTCCGGCCACTGCGTCCCGCCCGGGACCACTAGCGTTAGCCTTTCCTGTTGGGGGTGTTGTGCGCGGCAACTGTCCTAAGTAAGCTGGCGGAGCGGCGCAGTGCGGCCATGAAGAGACTTTGGTGATGTTCTCTCGAGCGGCTGAAATACGAAGAACAGCCGACTGCCACGTGCAAGCACACAAAGAGAACGCTCCGAGCGCTGCTCGTGGACCTGGAGTCCCGTAGCACATTGGCCTCTTGGGGATCTACAGCGGCGAAACGGCAAATTAACCCGTGTTTGGGAACTTAAATGGAGGTAAACGCCGGAATTTTGACCGAAACTCCACGATGTGTGCTGTTACAAAGTAACCTTCGATCTGCATGGCCAACGGTCCATCATGACAAAAGGCAATCTCGCCTCTTTCCATGAGAGTGATCCATGACGAAGGTGGCAATTTCTGACGCGCATGGTGTCATGCGTGAGGGGCTGCGTGCGCTGCTGTGCAGCACAGGGGAGTTCGAGTTTGCAGGTGAAGCGGCCGACGGAGCAAGCACGCTGGCACTTGCGAGAGCGACCGATGCAGCCTTGCTTACTCTCGGCCTCTCAATGCCCGGCCTCCATGGCCTCGATCTGATCCCCCTGATCAAGATCGAAAATCCTTCGTTGCGCATTCTGGTGGTGACGATGCATCCTGAGCAGGCGTACGCAGTTCGTGCGTTCAAGGCCGGAGCGTCCGGATACGTTACGAAAGATACGCCTGGCAAAGACTTTATAGCGGCGGCCCGAAAGGTTGCGTCCGGAGGCATCTATGTAAGTCTTATGATGGCGGACCAGATCGCCCACGGTTTTGCTGAAGTCGATTCTTCATTTCCCCACCAGCGCCTGTCCGCCCGCGAATTCCAGATACTTCTCCTGATTGCGGCAGGCGAATCTATTGCAGTGATCGCAGGAAAGCTGGGTTTGAGTGCCAAGACGGTCAGCACACATAGGACGAACATTCTGGAAAAGTCCGGCCTCGCGAACGACGCGGCGCTTGTGCGCTACGCTGTGCGCCACGACCTTCTTGAAGATGACGGTGCCGAGCTGCTCTAAGTCGCCCCTGGAGCGTGTCGATGTCACACTGACACGCATCATGCCGCATCGGAGTTTTGGTGTTGCGGGTTACGCAGGCGGATCAACTTTCTGCGCCCGTATATCGAAGGCGAATATCCGTGTCAGGACTGCGCTTCCATTGTCTGTTACCTTAAATTCAGACGCACCGGATGCGCCTGCGGCGCGCTCAACCAATTGCCGGCCTATAAGCTGTTCGACCTCGCGCCGGTCAAGATCAGCGTGCGAGGGAGCTTGTTCTATAAGCATGAGCGCTGACAGTTCATGCGCACTCAGAAACGATTCCATAGGATGGCCTCCGTGTCCCGCCCCTCCCCCGCAGAGGCCATACAGCATCGCAGGACGCTCAATAGCGTCTGGCAGCAAGGGGGCGGCGAACTCAAGCACAAACTATGAGGCTTTGCAGCCTGGTAGGGCAGCCTAAATCTGCCAGTTGGTTCATCTGGATCAATCAAACTGCATTTGAACTATACAAAGTTCGCATTTTGCGATTATCGGGGTCGGTCTCTTGCCCCGCGTCCGTCCATTCATCGCGGGGCCAGCGGTATGGTTTCACTGCTACTGGAATTTCTTGACCTGCTTTGCGCGGTTTGCCGCGGCGACCACCGTGAACGATAGCGCTGCGCAGGTCAATCAGCCGTCGACGATCGGCTCATGCAAGGGCGGAAGCGGCCGTTCGAGATTCGATTTTGAATGACTCCAAGGGGTCGTCTGGCAACGTTCGTCCGCCGCTAACGTGCTTTATTTTCCGTTTTCGCAAGCGACCCCTCGTAAACCCAGTTCGCGCACTGCTGTCTCGAACTCGGCGACCGCAGCGTCGCCCTTGTGTGGATCGACACCCGCGAAGCCGATATAACGCTCGCCGTGCGCGCGACAAAACGTGGCCACGTCCGCATTCGATATCTTCACGCCGAACGTGCTGGTCAGATCTCGCGCCTTTAGCACCACATGGCGCGCGTTCAGGCGCTCGTAAGTGGCAAGATAATCAGCCAGCGGATCGCCGCCGCCCGAATCGGCAACCTGTCGCTCCGTGCCTTCGTACACGCGCCGATAGTTCGCCAGATGGCTGGCAGGTCCGTCGAATTGCAGCGAGGGCGGACGACTCGAAAAGTCCACGAACATGCGATGCTCCACAGACAAGGTGTCAACGCCAACGCGATTCCTGGCGATCGAAAGTCCCGGCGAATGGATCGACCGTCTCGGCGATCAATCGCTTCTTTGCAATTTTTCGCGAGGGCGTTCGCGGGAAATCGCCTTCGATGTATTGCAGGTAGCGCGGCACCTTGAACGAAGCAAGATGCTTCGCACAGTGCTCGAATACGACCTCGGGCGGCAAATCTCCATGTGTCAGACCATCCCGCAATTTCAGATACGCTTTCACCTCTTCGCGGCGCAGCGGATCGGGAACGGGCACCACGGCGGCCTCGTCAATCGCGTCCATGCTACGCAACACCGTCTCCACTTCGGTTGCGGAAACATTTTCGCCTGCGCGCTTGATCATCTCCTTGATGCGACCGACGATGAAAAAGAAACCCTGCGCGTCGCGCCTGAACAGGTCGCCCGTCCGAAACCATTCTCCGTCGAAACTCTCGGCGTTTGCCTCGGGGCGCTTGTAATAGCCCCACAAAATGCCGCGACCGCGAATCCACAGCTCCCCCACTTCATCGACGTCGGCGATGCTGCCGTCAACACACCGGATCTGTAGTTCGCGAAACGGCGCGGGCAGTCCGCATGTGCGCTCCAGTGCCTGTTCGTTCGCCCACGCTGGCACCAGTGCGCCGGTACCCACTTCGGTCATGCCGAACCCTTCCCGCGCGATGACGTTAAAGCGCGCCTGCACCTCTTCCCGCGCCGGTTTGGTCCAGCCATAGATGCTGATGTACTTGAGACACACTTCGGCATCGCGCGGGCTGCGTGGATGCTGGCTCAGCGCCGGCTCAGGAAAGATGCAGTAGTGAATGCGATAGTCGATCAACCACGACATGAAGCGCGTGAGACTCATGCGCTCCGCGATGTACGCGGTGCCGCCGAGCTTCATCGTCATGAGAAATTGCCACATCGGGTCCATGTAGAAAAACGGCGCCCAGATCAGCACGTTTTCGATTCCCGCCTCCGGCCCGCGCCGATGCCGCGCAGCCCCGTGACAATGAATCATCCAGTAGTCGTGGCTCAACATGCAGCCTTTCGGAAAGCCCGTCGTGCCAGAGGTATATTGCAGGTTCAGAAGATCGTTGCGGGAAACCGTGCTGGGTGCCACAAAATCAGCGCTGCCAGCATCGAGCAGCGTCTGCCAGTTCAACGTGTGCCCGCCTTCTCCGCACACGATCACACGCTCCCACGCGAGCAGGCCAGGCAACGCCGGCGTTTCGGCGATACGCGGCAAAAACCCGGCGTCGATCACCAGATATTGCGCATCGGCGTCGGTAAGCACGAACGTCATTTCGTCGAGCGTATAAGCTGTGTTGACCGGAACCATCACGGCGCCGATCCGTCCGAGCGCGATCCACGTGATCGGAAATTCGGGTGAATTCTTGAGCATCAGCGCAACATGACAGCCCTTCCGAATGCCTTGCCTGACGAGCGAATCCGCCAGTCGCGAGGCGGCGTGGTCAATCTGCGCATAGGTCATGCTAATGCCACGGTCGAACCAGACCGCGGCGATCCTGTCGCCATAAAGCGCGGCCTGCTCGCGCACGAACTGCCCAAGCGACTCGGGCAACGCGAGCTGTTCCTGACGTTTCCGACGGGCGAGTTCGTCCTCCACGGTCGGCGACTGTGTCTTCATACCTTTCTCCAGAAATGTCGAAGCCTCGCGTAGCGAGGCGCGCATGTCGCGCGGCCTAGTCCTGCAAGATGATCTGGCAATCCTCGGGCGCCCAGTCCAGCAGGACCGGCGCGCCACGTTCGTGCGCAACCTGCCGTCGGCTGCCCTGCTCCTGCACGACGATCTGCGTGTCGCCCGGCAAGCGCACGTGATGACGCACCACGCTGCCTAGCGTGATTGAATCTTCCAGCGTGCCTGCGTGACGCTTGCCCGCGCCATCCTCCACGTGAGGCGAATCAGACGCGGCGGTCATGCGCACGCTCTCCGGACGCACCAGCAGTTTGACGGCGGTGCCGCGCGGCACCGAGCCAGAGTCGATCGTGGCGGGCAGCAGACCCAGCGACGTCGAGACGACTGTGTTCGTGCCGGCGCTGTCCTGCACGGTGCCCGAAATCAGATTGGCCGTGCCAATGAAATTCGCCGCAAATGCCGTGCGCGGCGAGCGATAGAGTTCGTCGGGCGTCGCGATCTGCTCCACGCGTCCCTGATTCATCAGCACGATGCGATCGGACATGGAGAGCGCCTCGTCCTGGTCGTGCGTGACATTGAGCATCGTGATGCCGAGTTGAGCATGCAGGCGGCGAATTTCGAACTGCATCTGCTCGCGCAGCTTCTTGTCGAGTGCGCCGAGCGGTTCGTCGAGCAGGATCAGCACCGGGTTGTACACGATGCAGCGCGCCAGCGACACGCGCTGCTGCTGGCCGCCCGAGAGTTCCCTGGGCTTGCGCATTGCGATGTCTGGCAAGCGCACCATGTCGAGCACGTCTTTTACTTTGCGCCGGATCTCGTCCTTTGGCATCTTGCGCACACGCAGTGGAAACGCAATGTTGTCGAACACCGTCATATGCGGCATGAGCGCATAGTTCTGGAACACCATGCCAAGACCGCGCGCACTCGGCGCCGCATCCGTGATGTCGATGCCGCGCATGAAAATCCGTCCTGACGACGGACTCACCATGCCTGCAATCACATTGAGCAGCGTTGTCTTACCCGAACCGCTTGGGCCGAGCAGCGTGACGAATTCGCCCTGCTTCACGCTGAAGTCGAGCGGTGCGAGTGCTTCCACCGCACCGTAGCGTCGCGAGACCTGTTTCAGTTCGATCATGTTCATTGCGCAATCCCGTAATCTGTCCGCTCAATGCCGCTCGCCGCGCATCACGACTTGCGCGGCGTTGTGCCCCGGCACGCCCGTCACGCCGCCGCCCGGATGTACCGACGCACCGCACTGATAAAGTCCCCTGACTGGCGTGCGATAGTCCGCGGCGCCTTGTACCGGACGCCTGAAAAAAATCTGGTCCGCGCTCAGTTCACCGTGGTGTACATGGCCACCCGGCAGCGCGAAAATCCGTTCGAGATCCGCGGGCGAAAGCACTTGCGCATCGTCGATACAGTCGCGAATATTGGGCGCGTAGGTCGCGAGTGTGTCGAGCACGATTTCATACAGCCGCTCACGCTGTGTATCCCACGTACCTTCGCGCAGCGCGTAGGGCGCGTGCTGCCCAAAAATGCTCATCAGGTGCTTGCCTTCAGGCGCAACGCCCGGATCGACCGCGCTTGGACTCAACACCACGAGCGGCGGCCGCGACGAGATCTCGCCGTACTTCGCAGCATCCCATGCGCGTTCCAGATACTCCACCGAAGGCCCGATGCGCACCTGTGCCGGATACGCAAAGCCCGCCGCCCCCGCGTCGAAGTCCTTGAATGTGGGCAACTGCCTGAGCGCGAGGTTGACCTTGAACGCGGTGGAGCGGTCACGTATCTGTGCGACCCGCGAGAGAAATTCAGGCGGCACGTTTTCCGCGCTTACAAGCCGCTGAAACAGCACCTTGGTCGCCACATTTGAAATCACGCAGCCCGCCTCGATCTCCTCCCCCGACGACAGCCGCACGCCCGTTGCGCGCTCACCCCTGATGATTATCGATGCGACAGGCGCATTGCAGCGCACCTCCATGCCATGTTCCTTGCCGGATGCCTCGATCGCTTCCGAGATCGAGCCCATGCCGCCGCGCACGAAGCCGGCCGGACCCGCGCTCGTCGTGTGATCGCGAATGAAGCCGCGCAAAAGCACGTACGCCGAACCGGGCGAACAGATGCTCGTCGCGGCGCCGCCGCACGACGCATAGAAACCCATCGCGGTAATCATCTCGTCGGACTGGAACCAGCGCGCGAGAAAATCGCGAGCGCTCAACGTGAGTACGTCGTAGAGATCGTAGAACTGCTCGCCCATGTCGCGAAAACGCCAGGCGAAGCCGAGCAGTCGGCTGCGCGCGCCGAGTCCGCCGTCCGCGGGATCGGGTGGAATTTCCCACAGCATGTCGGAGACGACCTTGCCGAGTCGCGCCATGTGCGCGCGATATCTGCCGTATGCGTGCGCATCGGCCTCGCTGAAGCGGGCAATGTCAGCGCGCAGTTGCTCGCCTTCCGCGCGGAACGTGAGGCTGCGTCCATCGCCATAGAGATGTAGCATCGGCGGCGGAACAATGATCTCGTAGCCATGTTTCGCCAGCTCCAGTTCCTGGATGATGCGAGGCTGCAGAAGCGCCATCGTATAGGACGCGGTGGAAACCCGATATCCCGGCCACACCGCTTCGCTGACGGCCGCGCCGCCCGCGAGTTCGCGCCGCTCCAGCAGGCAGACCTTGAAGCCCTTGCGCGCCAGATAGGCGCCGCAAACGAGCCCGTTGTGTCCCGCGCCAACGATCACTGCGTCGTAGTGGTTCGCCATGTTTTTTACGTTCGCCATGTTTTGTTATGGTCGAAGATCATTCGGCAGATGCGTCGTGCCGTTGCAATGCCATGATGCCGAGACATACCATCAGCGAAATCAGCGTCAGCAGCGTCGAGACGGCCGCAAGAACCGACGACACTTCCCAGCGGATCGCGCTATACATCTTGACCGGTAGCGTCGTGGTCTGCGGCCCTGAGATGAAATACGCCACCACTACTTCGTCGAACGAGAGCAGGAAAGCGAACAGCACGCTCACTGCTACTGATGCGCGAATCTGTGGCAGCACCACCTGAAAGAAAATGCGTGCACGACCCGCACCCATGACGAGCGCGACAGCTTCGAGTGACGCGTCGGCGTGACGCAGCCCCGAGCCCACCGCGATAATCACGAACGGCACCACCAGCACGGCATGTGCGAGCGCAAGGCCCCAGATCGTGTTGACGAGCGCAAGGGTCGAGAACTGCTTGTAGACGCCCAGCCCGAGTACAACAACAGGCACGAGCATCGGCGTAATGGCGAACGTCTCGAGCACACGCTTACCGGGAAAGCGACCGCGTGCGAGCGCATAGGCGCCAGGCACGCCCACCGTGATCGAGATTGCCGACGCGAGCGACGCGACCATCACGCTCGTCACGCATGCGCCCCACCACGCCGGATCGGCAAGAAACTGCTGAAACAGCGCGAGCGAGAAGGTCTTCGGCGGAAAGGTCAGTTCGCTGCCGCCGCCGAAAGAGATCGGCACGATCACGAGGCTCGGCAGCAGCAGGAAGAGGTAGCCCAACCAGCCGCCTGTCGCACCCAGCACGCGCATCACGGCGTGCCAGTCACGGCGCCTTGGTTCGGGTTTTGCGAAGTCGCTGCCGACCCGGGTCGCGGTATCCATCATGCGAATGCCTCCCTGCCCTGCTGCACGCGCCCGAGCATCGCTATGAGCACGCCGGAAAGCACAAGCAGCATCATCGCGATCGAAGCGGCGAGCGTCCAGTCGAGCGTTTGCCGCGTATAGAAGTCGATGAGGTTGGCGAGCATCATGTCTCGCGGCCCACCGAGTAGCGCTGGTGTGATGTACATGCCCATTGAGAGCGTGAGGCACATCAGCACGCCAGCGATCACACCGGGCATGGAAAGCGGCAGCGTGATACGAGCGAAGATCATGAGCGGCCCTGCGCCCATCAACTCGGCGGCGAACTTGAGATTGCGATTCTGCGTGGTGAGGCTCGTGAGAATCGGCAGCACCATGAACGGCAGCAGATAATTGGTCATGCCGATCACCACGCCGGTGCGATTGAATATCAGATCGGGATGCCACGCGTCGCCGCTCAGCCAGCCCGCCAGCTTCGCGATGATGCCCGCACTGCCCAGCACGACCGTAAATGCGTAGCTTTTGACGAGAATGCTGGTCCAGAACGGCAGCATTACCATCACGAGGTACGGCGCGCGTTTCGATGCCGGCATGCGCGCGAGATGCAGCGCGATGATGTAGCCGAGCACGAGACTCGTCGCCGTGGCGAGCGTGCCGATGATCAGGGTGTTGCCGAGCACGCGACGAATCAGCGGGCTCGTGAGCACCTGCTCGTAGCCGCGTAGCGTGAACGCGTGCTCGTAGACGCTCGACCAGCCCACCACACCAAGCGGCCAGAGAAAGAACACCGCCAGCAGGCCGTACAACGGCAGCAACATCACGACCACAGCCTTCAGGTTCAGCGTGTAGTTCATCGCGCGCTCCGGCTCCTTTACGTCAACATCCACGTCGTGAAGCGGTTCTGGAGTGAATCGTAGTGATCGCCCCACCACACGTCGTTGATGATGATGCTGTTGGGATCGTGCATATCCGGCATGCGCGCCTTCGCGGCGGCGGAGACGAGCGGCATTGCCTGCGCGGCATTCGGCGCGAATTCCACCATCTCGCAGAACGCCGCCTGCCGGTCGGGACGCAGACAGAACGCCACGTACTGCATCGCCGCCTGCGTGTTCTTTCCGTACTTTGGCACCGCCAGATATTCGAGGCTGTTGAGCGTCTGCTTCATCGACATCTCGATCGACGTCCCCGCGCGCTGCGCCGGCAATACGCGGCTGAGATACGTGTACGTGAAATCGAGTTCGTTGCTGGCGATGAGCGTGACCGTTTCGGGTGTCGTTTCGATCCACTTGCGCACCGATGGCTTGATGCGGTCCATCGCCTTGAACGCGCGCTCGACATCGAGCGGATAAAGCCTGTCAGGCGCGACGCCATCCGCAAGCAGCGCCATCTCCAGGTTCTCGCTCACTCGCGGACGCAAGCCGCGCCGGCCAGGAAACGCCTTCACGTCCCAGAACTCCGCATAGGTGGTGGGATGCTTGCCGCCACGCTTCGGGTCGTAGCCGATACCGCCGGCATACGAATACGTGCCAACGAAATCCGCGCCTGTCTTCGTGACGAGACCATCAGTCTTGACGATGGCCGGATCGATCTTCTCCCACATCCCCTGACGCGAGCCGGCGACGATCTGCGGGCCGATACTGTCGAACACATCCCACGACACGTTCTTCGACTCGACCTGCACCTTCATGCGCGCGAGGTCGGCGCTATTGACGAGATTCACCGCAATACCCGTCTCTTTCGTGAAAGGCCCGGCGAAAGCGGCTCGCACCGCCGCCTCGTATGCGCCGCCCCAGCACGTCACGCTGATGCTCTTCGCCTGCGCGCGCACGATAGCCGGCGCGCCAAGGAGTGCCACGCCTGCGAGCGCGCCAGCCTGCTGCAAAAAGGCGCGCCGCGGGCGCGAATGAGAACCGGCTGCGGCGTCGGTCCTGACGTCGTCGACTGGACTGCGAGAAGTGTTCGCTTTCATGCTGGTCTCCATGAGTGGTCGGGGCACTGCGTCATCCGGCGATCCAGATCGCTTTCCAGTCCATGTACTTGTCGAACGCGTGCATGGACTTGTCGCGGCCAAAACCGGATTGCCTGAAGCCCCCGAAAGGCGAGGACATCGTGCCCCGGTCGAAGCAGTTGACCCACACCACGCCTGCTTTCAATTGCCGCGACACCTGCTGCGCGCGGGTGACGTTCGAGGTCCACACGGCGGCCGCGAGACCGTAGATGGTGTCGTTGGCAACACGCACCGCTTCTTCCGGCGACTCTACCGTAATGGCGGACAGCACGGGCCCGAAGATCTCTTCACGTGCGATACGCATGTCGTTGCTTACTTGATCGAACACGGTGGGTTCGATGAAATAGCCGCCGGACTCGGGCCGTGCCGCGCGCCCGCCCGCGATTATCCGCGCCCCATCGGCCCGGCCTGCATCGATGTATGACATGACTGTTTCGTGCTGTGTCTGGCTCACGATCGCGCCCATCTTCGTGGCAGGGTCGAGTGGATCGCCCGGCGCGAGTTCACGCGCAATGGCCGCGACTTTCTCCAGCAGCTCGTCGCGCACCGCTGCCTGCACGATGAGCCGCGACCCCGCGTTGCACACCTGGCCGCTGTTGGCGAATATGCCCGCCGCGACGGCACGGGCGGCAGCATCGAGATCGGGACAATCGTCGAGCACGATATGCGGACTCTTGCCACCGCATTCGAGTCCAACGCGCTTGATGTTCGATTGTCCCGAGTACTGCATGAAGAGTTTGCCTACCGCGGTGGAACCGGTGAAGCCCACCGCGTCCACGTCCATATGGAGGCCGAGCGCGCGGCCCGCTGCCTCGCCATAGCCTGGCAGCACGTTGAGGACGCCTGCCGGCAAGCCAGCCTCGGCAGCAAGTGCGGCGATCCGGATTGCGCTTAGGGGCGACTGCTCAGCGGGCTTGAGAATGACGGAGTTGCCTGCCGCCAGCGCGGGACCCAGCTTCCAGCTCGCCATCGAAAGCGGATAGTTCCAGGGTACCACTGCCGCGACCACACCAAGCGGTTCGCGCACGATCATGGTGGTCACGTCGGGTGCGGCGGGCGCGGTCTCGCCGTAAAGCTTGTCGATCGCTTCGCCGTACCACTGAATGCAGGTGGCCGAGCTAACGATGTCGCCGTTATACGCGTTCGCAATGGGCTTGCCGACATCGAGCGATTCGAGCAGCGCCAGTTCTTCGCGATGCTCCAGCATGAGTTGCGCGAAGCGCAACATCACGGCCTTGCGTTCTGCTGGCGCGCGCCGCGACCATGCGCCCGATTCAAACGCTTTGCGCGCGCTCGCAACGGCGAGGTCCACGTCCTCCTTCCCGCATTCGGCGATCCTGGCGATGACGCGGCCCGTTGCAGGGTTGACTGTCTCGAAGGTCTTGCCCGACAGCGCGCTCACATAGCGCCCGTCGATGAACGCCCGCCCCTCTGGCCTGATCTCCTGCGCGCGGGCGCGCCACACCGATGCGTCGGGAATGCTCACAGCAAAGCTCCTTGAATTTTAAGTGGATTGCGTGCTTCCTCATGCGACTGAAACCCAGTGTAGAGTGTCAAAAGTATGAAAACCAATACATTCTGATAAGCTTGTTCCTTCCAGAAAGTTATGCCGTGGCCCGGGTCCATCATGCTCAAGGTGCGTCATCTCGAGATATTCCGTGCGGTCGTGAAGGCGGGCAGCGTGTCGGCAGCTGCGCGTCTTCTTTATGTGTCCCAGCCTGCCGTGACCAAGACATTGCGCATGCTGGAAGAGGAAATTGGCCTCGCGCTCTTTCTGCGTGTCAAGGGGAGGCTCGTCTGCACACCCGAAGCCGAGGCCATCCTGCCCGAGATCGAGCGGCTCTTTGGCAGCGTGCAATCCATCGCGGAGACGGCTCGCGAAATACAGCAGGGACAGCGAGGTTCGATACGTGTGTCCACGGTGTCGATGCTGGCCACCACGATCGTCGCGCGCGCAGTAGGCGAGTTCCGAAAGACGCACCCGTATATTAAATTCGACGTCCGTGCGTTACCCACCCGGCACGTCGTCGAGTACGTCAACAACAATCAGGCGGACTTCGGAATCCTGGATGTGGCCGCACCTTCCGGCACGCTCGAAGTGGAAGAGTTCTGCAGGGCGGAGTTGCGCTGCGTGATGCTCGCACAGCATCCGCTCGCATCGCGTAAGACGATCACACCGCGCCTGCTGGACAACGAAACGCTTGCGACCTTCGGCGAGGACACGCTCACCGGCTGGCGCTTGCGCGAGGCGTTTCGCGCGCAAGGTCGAACGTTCACGAGCGTGTTTGTTTCGAACAGCACGCCGGTGCTATGCGCGCTGGTGAGAGAAGCCAACGCGGTGGCGCTCGTCGACCCCTTTGCGTTGATGAGCCACTCTTTCCCCGACCTCGTTTCCCGGCGGTTCTCACCAGCGGTGCCTGTCGAGCCGCGTTTTCTGTTTGCACCGGGTCGGCCGCGCTCGGTGATTGTTGATCAGTTCGTCTCGCAGTTGAAGAAAACCGCCGGGGAAATGGCGTCGGGGTGAGGTCCGGCACCGGCCGTTCGGAAGGCATCAACCTTGCCTGTCCCAGGAAGGGCCACCGTGCAAGCGCGCCGACGGCAACGGTATCTCGATATGACGTATTTGAGCAGGCGATGGAGCATCGCCAGGTTGCTGGGTCGGTCACGTAAGACGGCGCGATGAGGAAACCGAAATTGCGCTATCACGCACACCGTTTCCCGGGCGGCGTCATCAGTTGCGCCGTGCGCTGGTACTTTCGCTTCCAGTCGTCACATCCTTCTGCCCCGGAAGCTGCGACACATCCCACCCACCGCCCAGCGCCTCGATCAACTGCACGCTGCTCGTCATCTGCTGCACGCGCAGCGTGATCATCGTCTGCTGATCGGAAAGCAACGCCGTCTGTGCAACGAACACGTTCAGATACGTATCCACGCCCGTGCGATACCGCGCCGTCGAAAGATCGTAGTAACGCTGCGCAGCCGCCACCACCGCCTTCTGCTGTTCCAGTTGCGTGGCCAGAATGCGCTGCGCGGCGAGGTAATCCTCTGTCTGCTGGAAAGCCGTCAGCACGGTCTGACGGTACGCCGCCACCGTACCCTCGTACTGCGCCTTGTATTGCGCGACCGTCGCCGTGCGCAAACCGCCGTCGAAAAGCGTCTGCGACACCGAAGGCCCCAGCGAGAAAAACCGGGCCGGCCACGTGAACCAGTTCTGCAGCAACGAACTCTCGAAGCCGCCCGACAGCGAAATGCTCACCGTCGGATAAAACGCCGCCGTCTCGACGCCGATCAACGCGTTCGCCTGCGACATCGACCGTTCCGCCGCCGCGATGTCGGGCCTGCGCTGGAGGAGCGTCGACGGAATCCCGGCGGGAATCACCGGCACGGTCGTCGTGAGCGGCCTCGCTGGCAACGAGAACGTCGAAGCCGGCTCGCCGGTCAGCAACGCAATCGCGTGCTCATACTGCGCGCGCGCGAGTCGCAAGTTCGTCGCCGACGCCTCCGCTGTCTTCAGATTCAGTTGCGCCTGCGCCACCGACTGCGCGCTGTCGATGCCGGTACGTCCCAGCACTTCGGTCAACGCAAGACTCTTGCGATAAGCCTCGATCGTCTGTTCGTTCAGCGCGATGAGTTCGTCCTGGCCGCGCAGCTCGAAATAGTATTGAGCGAGGTTGGCCTGTTCGCTCAACCGCTTGTTGGCCAGATCGGCGGCGCTAACCTGCGCCGCGTTCGCGTATTCCCGCACGGTGTTGCCGATGCGCCCCCACAGGTCCGGTTCCCACGATATCGCGAGCGGAAAGTTGAAGTCGTTGCTCGTGAAGCGCACGCCCCTGTTGGGTATCCCGGGCGCCGAAAACGACGACCCGGAGCGCGTGTAGGCGGGTTGAAGCGTGGCGGTCGGCGCGTAGCTCGCGCGTGCCTGACTCACCTGCGCGCGGGCCGCCATGAAGTTCTGGTACGCCTGCGCGATGTTCTGGTTCGAGCGATTCAGGCGGTCTTCCAGTTCGTCCAGTTCCGGCTCCTGATAGATCTTCCACCACGCGCCGCGCTGCGCCGCGTCCTGCGGACTGGCCGGCGTCCACGTCGTGCCATCGGGCGAGACGGCCGGTCCCGCTTCCTTGAACGACGCAGGCGTCGCGACCGAAGGACGGACATAGTCCGGTCCGACCGTACATCCCTCTACCATCGCCAACGCCGCAAACAGGACCGCACACGCCAGGATGCGCAGTGAAGGAGGGGTGAATCGAGCGAACTTCTGCATGATTTTTCCGGCAGATCAGATCAGGTTTGCGCGGGCGAATTGCGGCCCGCGCGGTCTTGGCGGCGTCGGTTGAAACGCTGGCGCATGCGGTCGAAATACAGATAGATCACGGGCGTCGTATAGAGCGTGAGAATCTGGCTGAAGATCAACCCGCCGACAATCGCAATACCCAGCGGCCGTCTCAATTCCGAGCCCGTGCCGTGACCGATTGCAAGCGGCAGCGCGCCCAGTGCCGCGGCAACGGTTGTCATCAGGATAGGCCTGAAACGCAGCATGCAGGCTTCGAAGATCGCGTCTTCGGTGCTCTTGCCTTCGACACGTTCTGTCTGCAACGCGAAATCGATCATCAGAATCGCGTTCTTCTTGACGATCCCGATCAGCAGGAAAATGCCGATCAGCGAGATCACGTCCAGCTCGCTATGAAAGAGGATGAGCGCGATCATCGCGCCCACGCTCGCGGACGGCAACGTGGTGAGAATCGTAACCGGATGAATCAGGCTTTCATAAAGCACGCCGAGCACGATATAGATCGCCAGCAGCGCGCCGAGAATCAGGTACGGCTCGCTGGCAAGGGAACTCTGGAACGCCTGCGCGGTGCCCGCGAACTGTGCGGTGATATTCGCGGGCGTGCCGAGGCGTTGCTGCATCTGCGTGATGAGCGTGGTGGCCTCTCCGAGCGACACGTTCGGCGCAAGATTGAACGCGATGGTGACCGAGGGAAAGAACGAGGAATGGTTGACCGAAAGCGGCGAAGTCGACACCCGCGTGGTCGAGAACGCACCGAGCGGCACGGCACCCTTCCCCGATGCGTGGACGTACGTCGATTGCAGCGTCGATGGCGACTGCAGGAGCGTGGGGTTCGCCTGCATCACGACGTAATACTGGTTGAGCGACGTGTAGATGGTCGATACCTGCGACTCGCCGAATTCGTAGTAAAGCGCGCTGTCGATCAGCTTTGGCGTAATGCCGAACCGGGCGGCCGTCATGCGGTCGTAACTGATCAGCGCCTGGAGACCGTTGTTCTGCTGGTCGGTCGTGACATCCTTGATCTGCGGCATTTTCTGCATCGCGTGATACAGCACGGGCGCCCACTGGCTCAGCGCATCGACGGTATCGGCGGATAGCTGGTACTGGTACTGCGCGTTACTTTGCCGGCCACCCACGCCGATATCCTGCGCCGCCTGCAGGAACGTCGACGCCCCCGCGATTGCGTTGAGCTTTGGACGCAGGCGGTCGAGAACCCCGGCCGCGCTCACGTCCCGTTCGCTGCGCGGCTTGAGCGTGATGAACAGAAACGCGGCGTTGCTCGCGCCACCGCCAGGACCGCCCTGCCCGCCAGCGAATCCAGCCGTGTTCTCGACGGCGGGGTCCTGACGGATCACGCTCTGGATGTTCAGCAGCGAGCGGTTCATCGACTGGAACGACGCATCCTGCGCGCCCTGAAAACCGCCGAATATCGTGCCGGTATCCTGCTGCGGAAAGAGCCCTTTTTGCACGATGCCCGCCAGCACGACGTTGAGCACCAGCGTCAGCACGAGGCTGAAGATCACCGTGCGCGGATGCTGGATCGCCCAGCCGAGTGTGGTCCGGTACGCGGCCAGGATATGGTCGAAGCCGCGCTCGCTCCACCGGTACAGCCGGCCATGCTGCGTGTCGCTCGCGGGCTTGAGCAGGTACGCGCACATCGCGGGCGTCACGGTCAGCGAGACCACCATCGATATCGCAACGGAAGTCGCGAGCGTATACGCGAATTCGTGAAAGAGACGCCCCGGCACGCCGCCCATGAACAGGATCGGCACGAAGACCGCGATCAGCGAAAGACTCATCGCGACCACCGTGAACGCGACTTCCTGCGTGCCCTGGAACGCGGCGCGCATGGCCGGCACGCCACGTTCGATGAGCCGCGTGATGTTCTCCATCACAACGATCGCGTCGTCGACCACAAAACCGGTCGAGACGGCCAGTGCCATCAGCGACAGGTTGTCGAGCGTAAAACCCTGCAGATACATCACGGCGAACGTGCCGATCAGCGAAATCGCCACGGCGACACCGGGAATCAGCGTCGCACCCGGGCTGCGCAGAAACACGAACACCACGCCGATGACGAGCACGATCGACAGCACGAGCGTGAGTTCGACGTCGTGTACGGACGCGCGGATCGTGGTGGTCGTGTCGAGCATGAGCTGCAGGTGGTCGCTTGCGGGCATCGACGCGCGGATCGACGGCAACGCCTGCTTGATGCGATCGACCGTATCGATCACGTTCGCGTTCGGCAGCCTGAAAACGAGCAGGATGACCGACGGCTTGCCGTTGACGTACCCCGCCGAACGCAGCGTCTGCACGGAATCGTAGACGTGCGCGACGTCGCGCAGGCGCACGACCTTGCCGTTGCTCGCGCCGACCACCAGCGGCGCGTAGTCCTGTGCCCGGGAAATCTGGTCGTTTGCGGTAATCACCGAAGTGGTCAGGTCGTCGCTAAAACCGCCTTTCGGCCGGTTCGAGTTCTGGACCGACAGGGCGCTGGCGACGTTCTGCACGCCGATGCCATAGCTGTTCAACTGGGCCGGGTTCAGGTCGACGCGCACGGCGGGCAACGAACTGCCCACCACCTGAACCTGCCCGACGCCCTGCAACTGCGCGATTTTCTGCGAAATGACCGAGGACGCGAGGTCGTACAGCCTCCCCCGGTCGGCGGAATCCGAGGTCAGGCTCAGCACCATCATCGGTGCGATGGCGGAGTTGATCTTCCGGTAGGTCGGATTGGAAGGCAGGTTTGCCGGCAGGTCGGTGCGCGCGGCGTTGATGGCGGCCTCGACGTCCCGTGCGGCGCCGTCGACGTCGCGGCTCAGGTCGAACTGCAGCGTCACGGAGGTCAGGCCCAGCGTGCTGGACGACGTCATCTGCGTTACGCCCGCGATGTGGCCGAACTGGCGTTCGAGCGGCGTCGCGATGGAAGACGCCATCACTTCCGGGCTCGCGCCCGGCAACGTGGCGGCGACGGTGATCGTTGCGAAGTCCACCTGCGGAAGCGACGCCACGGGCAGTTGCCTGAACGCGACCGCACCGGCGATCACGATCGCCATCGCCATCAGCGTCGTCGCGACGGGCCGCCTGATGAACAGTGACGAGATGTTGATCACGTTTCTTCAGCCGTCCGCGGACCGCGAGGCCGCGCGCCGCGCGGCCGGAAACGCTTCGCGAGTCCGTCGAAGAAAACGTAGACGACAGGCGTCGTGTACAACGTCAGCACCTGGCTCAGCAGCAGCCCGCCCACCATCGAAATGCCGAGCGGCCGGCGCAGTTCCGCGCCGATGCCCGAGCCGAACGCAAGCGGCAGGCCGGCAAAGAGCGCGCAGAGCGTCGTCATCAGGATCGGCCGCAGGCGCAGCTGCGCCGCTTCGAACACGGCTTCGACCGGGCTCAGGCCGCGCGAGCGCTGCCCCTCGAGGGCGAAATCGACGAGCATGATGCCGTTCTTCTTCACGATGCCGATCAGCAGGATGATGCCGATCACCGCGATGACGCCCAGGTCCTCGTGGAAGAGCCGCAGCGCCAGCAACGCGCCCACGCCCGCGGAAGGCAACGTCGAAAGAATCGTGACCGGGTGAATGAAACTCTCGTACAGGATGCCCAGCACGATATAGACGGCGACCAGCGCGGCGAAAATCAGCAGCGCTTCGTTCGAGCCGATGTCTTCATACGCCGCCGCCGTGCCCTGAAAATCCGGCTGCACGCTTGCCGGCATCTTCAGGTCGCCCTGGGCCCGCTGGATCGCCGCGACAGCCTGCCCGAGCGACGCGCCCGGCGCCACGTTGAACGAGATCGTGACAACCGGAAACTGCCCCTGATGCGTGATCGTCAAAGGCGCGGCGCGTGTCGTGAACCGGCTGATCGCGCTGAGCGGAACCGGCGTCGATTGCGACGTCGTGTTACCCGTGTTGCTGCCTGCCCCACCCGACCCGCCGGCGCTACCCGTGCCGTTCGAACCCGCCTCCGCCCCGGATGACGATGAACCCGATCCGCTCGACGTGCGCGACGCAAGCACGGTGGTGGGTGTCGTCGCGGTGAGGCTCTGGTTCGACGACGCAACGAGGCTCGACACCGTGCCGCTCGAACTCAGCGACGTGCGGCCCGACGTGCTCTGCGCCGCGGGCGTGGTGGTGGCGTTCGTGCTGCCCTGAATGTAGATGCGGTTGAGCTGCGCGGGATTGCGCTGAAACTCCGGCAGCGCCTCGAGGATCACGTGATACTGGTTCGACTGCGTATAAAGCGTGCTGACCTGACGCTGGCCGAACGCGTCGTACAGCGTGGAGTCGATCTGGTCCGGCGTGATGTTCAGACGCGAAGCCGTCGGCCGGTCGATCGTCAGGTTGGTGCTGATGCCGTTGTTCTGCTGGTCGGTCGTTACGTCGACCAGTTCGGGCAGTGTCCGCAGTTTCGCGACGAGCCGGTCGGTCCACTGGTTGAGTTCCTGCGTGTCCGGGTCTTCGAGCGTGTACTGATACTGCGTGCGGCTCACGCGGTCGTCCACGGTCAGGTCCTGCACCGGCTGAAGATAAAGCTGTACGCCGGGCACGTCGCGCACACGGTCGCGCAGCCGGTCGATCACTTCGCTTGCCGTCAGGCCGCGCACGGCGATGGGCTTCAGGTTGATCTGGATCCGGCCGCTATTGAGCGTCGTGTTGATGCCGTCCTGCCCGATGAACGACGACAGGCTCGCCACCGCCGGATCCTTGAGGATTTCGCTCGCGAGCTGCTGCTGCTTTCGCGACATCGCGGCAAACGAGGTCGACTCGGGCGCCTGCGAAATCGCCTGGATGATGCCGGTATCCTGCGGCGGGAAAAAGCCCTTGGGAATCTCGATGTACTGGAAGACCGTCAGCACCAGCGTCGCGAGCACGACAAGCAGCGTGGCGGTCGAATGATCGAGCACCCAGCGCAGACTGCGTCCGTACGCGGCGATGACGCGGTCGAAACGTTGCTGCGTCCAGCGGTAAAAGCGGTTCTGTTCGGCGTCCGGCGTGTGGCGCAAAAGACGCGAGCTCATCATCGGCGTCAGCGTCAGCGAAACGACGCCTGAAATCAGCACCGTGACGCTCAGCG
Organism: Paraburkholderia sartisoli; assembly: GCF_900107685.1. Classification (GTDB taxonomy): domain Bacteria; phylum Pseudomonadota; class Gammaproteobacteria; order Burkholderiales; family Burkholderiaceae; genus Paraburkholderia; species Paraburkholderia sartisoli. The sequence goes on from NZ_FNRQ01000004.1 coordinate 24,727, forward strand.
TGACCGCGAACTCGCGGAACAGCCGCCCGACGACGTCGCCCATGAACAGCAGCGGAATCAGCACGGCGATCAGCGAGATCGTCAGCGAGACGATCGTGAAGCCGATCTGGCGCGCGCCTTCCAGCGCGGCTTCCATCGGCTTCATGCCCTCTTCGAGAAAACGCGAGATGTTCTCGATCATCACGATGGCGTCGTCGACGACGAAGCCCGTCGCAATCGTGAACGCCATCATCGTGAGATTGTTGATGCTGTAGCCGAGCGCATGCATGACGGCGAGCGTGCCGATCAGCGAGAGCGGCACGGCAACCGTCGGAATGATCGTCGCGGAGACGCTGCGCAGAAACAGGAACATCACCATCACGACGAGCGCGATCGTGAGCATCAGTTCGAACTGCACGTTCTTCACCGATGCACGGATCGTCGTCGTGCGGTCGGTCAGCACGGTCACCTCCACGGCTGCGGGAAGCGTCGCTTTCAGCTTCGGCAGCAACTGCTGGATTTCGTTGACGACGGCGATCGTGTTGGCGCCGGGCTGCCGCTGGATATTGACGAGAATAGCCGGCGTTTCGTTTTTCCACGCCGCGAGTTTTGTGTTCTCGATGCCGTCCGTGATCTTCGCGACATCGGTGAGCATCACGGGCGCGCCGTTTTTATACGCGACGATGACGTCGCGAAAGCCTTTCGCCGAAAGCAGCTGGTCGTTCGCGTTGATCTGGAACGCCTGCGCGGGACCGTCGAACGTGCCCTTCGCCATGTTGACCGAGGCGTTCGTCAGCGCCGATCTCAGGTCTTCCAGGTTCAGGCCATACGAGGCGAGTGCAACCGGGTTCGCCTGGATGCGCACCGCGGGTTTGTGGCCGCCGCTGATCGTCACGAGGCCGACGCCGCTCAGTTGCGAAATCTTCGGTGCGAGCCGCGTGTCGACGAGGTCCTCGATCGTCGAAAGCGGCAACGCGCGCGACGTCAGCGCGAGCGTGATGACCGGCGCGTCGGCGGGATTCGATTTGCTGTAGACCGGTGGCGCGGGCAGGTCGGTCGGCAGATAGCTGGTGGCCGCGTTGATGGCGGCCTGCACTTCCTGCTCGGCAACGTCGATGTTCAGCGAAAGCGCGAACTGCAGCACGATCACCGAACTGCCGTCCGAGCTGGTCGACGTCATCTGCGTGAGGCCCGCGACCTGCCCGAACTGGCGCTCGAGCGGCGCCGTCACCGCCGACGACATCACGTCCGGACTCGCGCCTGGATAAAACGTCTTGACCTGGATCGTCGGATAGTCGGCTTCCGGCAGCGCGGAAACCGGCAGCCCTGGCAGCGCGGCAAGACCGATGACCAGAATCGCGATCATCAGCAGCGCAGTCGCCACCGGCCGGACGATGAAGAGTCGCGACGGATTCATGACGTCTGGCCGGCCTTCATGCCCGCGCCTTGCGCGCCACCGCTCGCGCCACTTGCGGCGCCGTTGTCCGGCCCGTTCCCCGTCGACGTTTTCGGCCCCGGCGCGGCGGTGTTATGGACCGTGATCCGCGCTCCGTCCTGAAGCTTGTCGAAACTGGAAATCGCGACGACCGTGCCCGCGTCGATTCCGCTCACGGCCGCCACGTCGTTCTCGGTCGCGAGCTCCGTGAGGTTGCGCATTTTCACGGTATCGCCCGCGAGTACGTAGACGAACGCCTGCGTGCCGTTATGCTGGAGCGCCGCCGTCGGGACGAGCACGACGTTCTTCAATGTCTTCACCAGCAGCCGGGCATTGACGAACTGGTTCGGATAGAGCGTGAGCTCCGCGTTGTCGAACTGCCCGCGAAAACGCACGGTTCCGGTGGACGTGTCGACCTGGTTGTCGAGCGTCAGCAGCTTGCCGGTCGCGATTCGTGTCTGCTGCGACCGGTCGAAAATATCGACGGGCAGCGACGCGCGCCGGGTGATTTCATCGTGGACCTGCGCGAGGTTGTCTTCCGCGACGTTGAACACGACCGTGATCGGTTGCAACTGCGTGATGACGGCAATCGAAGTCGCGCTGCCCGAGAACACCACGTTGCCAGGATCGACCAGACGCAGCCCGATACGCCCGGCAATCGGCGACGTGATGTGGCAGTAATCCAGCTGGACCTTCGCGTACTGAACCTGCCCTTCGTCGTTCTTCACGGTTCCGCGATCCTGCTCGACGATGAGCCGCTGGTCTTCATACGTCTGACGCGCGATCGCCTGCTGGTCCGACGCTTCCTGATAGCGCGCGAGATCCATCTCCGCCTGGGCAAGCACGGCGCGATCGTGCTGCAACGTGCCTTCGGCCTGCTGCAACTGCGCCGCGTAGGCACGCGGGTCGATGTCGACGAGCGGGTCGCCGCGCCGGACCATCTGGCCTTCCGTGTAGTGAACGGCCTCGACCGTGCCGTTCACCTGGCTGTAGACGTTGACCGTCGCGACGGGCGTCACGTTGCCGAGCGCCTCGACATAGACGCCCATGTCGCCGGCATGCGCGGTCGCGGTCCGGATCGTGACCGCCTGGGGCGCCTGCGCTTCCCCGTTGCCGCTTTTCGGCTTGCGCACCACGATCAGCACCAGGATGACAGCGAACGCGATGGCCGCGCCGATCAGCACCCAGTGCCGTTTGCGACGGGGCCGCGGTTCGCCGCCAGGGCCAGGACCGTTGCGTGAGGGTTCGGCTTCGTGTTCGCCGTGCGTGGGTTCATTCATGTTTTTTTGCGCCCTTTCTGGCTGAAGGCACGGATGCCACGCCGCGCGCAAAGAGCGCCGCGAAGCCATCCGCCATCCGCTCGATATCGGCGGGTTGAGTCCGATGCAGCTCGCGATGCATGAAGGCGAGTTGAAAGACAAAACCCAGTAGCAGTTCGGTCGCCATGTCGAGATCGAGTGCCGGGTCGATCATGCCCGCATCGACGTAGCGCGCAAGGCGCGCCTTGAGACTGCGCCGGACTTCCTGACGCGTGGAGATGCGCTGGAAATCGGCCTGGAATGCGCGATCCAGCAGGACACGCGAGAAGACGATGCGGATCGTCTCAGCGCGCTCCGCGAAAACGGCCATGCCGTGATCGATCATCTCGCGCGCTTCCCGCGCGAGCGTGGCGCAGAGAGGTCGCTCGAAAAACAGGTCGCGGTTCGGGGCGCCCTGGCGCTTCAACACGGCCAGCAGAAGCCCTTCCTTGCCCTTGAAATAGCGCTGGATGAGGCCTTCGGAGCATCCGGCTGCCAGGGCGATGCCACGCGTCGTGGCCTTTTCGAAGCCCCGCTCCGCGAAGGCAACCGCCGCGGCCGTGATGAGTTCTTCCTCCGTGGCCTGTCGGTCCCGCTGTCGTGCCCTGCCCGCCGCTGGTAGCGATGATTTCACAGCCTGCCCATGTGTATGTGCGTGACCACATACATCATGCTAAGGCGTTGGGCTGGCGTCAAGCCGAAGATAAACATCGAGTACCGGTGAATCGACCGGCGTTGAGAGCGATCGCTATCGTACGTCGCTGATCGCGCGCTCCTGACCTGGTGTCTTCCCGAAGCACTGCTTGTAGCAGCGCCCGAGGTGAGACGGGCTTGCGAAACCACAATGCATCGCAATGTCGAGCAGGGACCAGGTCGATTCCCGGATCAGCTTCTGCGCGGCTTTCAGGCGCAGTTCCAGATAGAACTGCGAGGGGCGGACGCTGAAATGCTTAAGCCACATCCTTTCGAAAGTTCGCGGCGAAATCCCGGCCAGCGAAGCGATGGTTTTCATCGGAATGGGTCGTTCGATGTTCTGTTCCATCAGCGTGATGGCGTTAACGATGCGACGGTCTTCGACACCGTATCGCCACTGGATCGCCATCTTCTGACTTTCCTGCGCGGTGCGCATGCGCGTATGAATAAACTGGTCGGCAACCTCCCCTGCCATCTGGTGACCGTGCTGGCGTGCGATCAGTTCGAGCATCATGTCGATGGCTGCCGTGCCACCGCTGCAGGTCATCCGGTCGCCATCGATGCAGTAGATATCGCGGCTCACGTCGAGCGACGGAAACTCCTCGGCGAGTTCCCTGAGCGCCTCCCAGTGGATCGTACAGCGGCGCCTGTCGAGCAGCCCGGCGCGCGCGAGGATCATGGTGCCGAGGCTGATTCCGCCGAGCGTCAGACCTGTCGCCGCATAACGCCGCAAAAAATCGAATACCTGTGCGTTCCGGTAGTCCGACACGCCGATGCTGGCAACGACAAAAAGATGGCTGAATTCCGGCGATGACGTAATCGCGAATTCGGGCAGCAGTGCGAAGCCGGAACTCGATGACACCGGCTCGCCGTCCACGCTGATCAGATGCCAGCTGTAGAGCGGTTTGCCACTGACCCGGTTGGCCGCGCGCAGGGGCTCGGTCACCGAACTGAGCGCCATCATCGAAAAATGGGGAACCAGAAAGAAGCCCATCCGCTGGGTTACCGGATCGACGCTGCCGGTTTCTGACGGGTCCATGAGCGCGTGTGCATTGATTGCAGGAGAGCCCGTGGCATCCCTGGCTGATTGAATGGGGTCTGTCCTCGCCCCGCTATCGATGGGCCGCGTGTCGATCGACTTCACAGGCTAGACCTTGATTTCACCAAGCACCCGATCGAGCAGCGCCGCGATCGGGGCGTCGTTCGAACCCAGTTCGTCGACGCGGTTCTCCAGTTCCGTAGCCAGCCGGGTGTTGCAGGCGCGTTCGGCAAAGCGCCGGAATTTCTGCCGGATCCCGGCGGCGCCAAGCGGCAGATCCGGATCGCCGAGCGCCTGGGTCGTCCCGGAGTCAAAGCATCGGCCATCGACCAGTTCCACGCTGACCTGCGCCAGGCGTTCGCCTGGAAAACGCGAGGTGAATTCCGCCTGCTCTTCGGTACGTATCAGATGGCTCAGGCGTAGCACTTCGGCATCCTTGAGTTCGTCGCCGTGAATCGCATCGAAATCGACGACGCCATACTTGAGCGCAACTGCCACCGGAAAGAGCAGACTGTACTGCGCCTCCTCGGTCGTGGCGGGATGCGCGTGGGCGAGCCGGGTTGCGTGATGGAAGGTTCGCACCCTTATCGCGCGGATCTGCCCGCTTGAGAAACCGTGCAGCTGCCTGAGTGCCTGCACCGCATCGATCGCCGGGTGCGCCCAGCGACAGACGGGCTGCGGCTTGAAATACTGTTCCATGATGCGCCAGCGCTCGCCAAGATCGCCCCAGTATGCCTGCACTTCGGGCTGCTCGACGGTAATCGCGGGTGCGCCGGTGAATCCCTCCCGCGCCAGAAAGCCCGCGCTCAAACCTGCCATGCACCCCCATCCGGAGCCGTCCTTCACCATCGTCGGATGGTCGATGCAACGCATCATCTGGCTGCGGGGCCCGTGGTATTCGGCAATGCCGAGCGCCTCACGGGTCTGTCGCGGGTCGAGCGGCAGCAGGCGTGCGACGAGCGCGGCCGCAGCCAGCGCATTCCATGCGCCCGACGTGTGATAGTCGCAGGCGCTGGCATGCAGCGCAATGCCAGCGCGTGTCCCGATCTCGTAACCCAGCACGAGCGACGTGAGGAACTCCCGGCCGCTCATGTCGGGCCGCTGTTCGGCCAGCGCAAGCAATGCCGGCAGCACGGTCACGCCGACATGTCCTTTCGTTTGCGCATGGCCATCGTGGCCGTCGCAGCTATCGATGGTCATCGCGCCCGCGAGGCCGGCGCCGATCGGGCTCGCGACTCGCCCGTCGAAGAGAATGCGCGAGCGCAGCTTGCCGGCCGCGAAGAACTCGACCGCGTGGTCGCCGGCGATACGCGATAACGCGGTCTGTCTGCCGGCCAGCGCAACGCCCAGCAGGTCGAGCAGGCACAATCTGCCCTGCGCGGCGACGCCCTCGGGCAAATCATCGAACCTCAGTTGATGAATGAACGCAACGGCGGGGACACCCATCAATCAGTCTCCAGTAAAAATCGGCGGGCGTTTCTGAAAGGTCGCGGCGAGCGCCTCGCGATGGTCCGCTGTCCGGTGCGCAATGCCCTGAAACGCGGCCGACAGCTCGAGCAGGCTGGGCAGATCCATCCGCTGTCCTTCCCGGATGAGCCGCCTGGACATCCGCAACACGCCAGGCGGATTGCTGGCGATCGCCCGCGCGAGCGAAAGCGCGGCATCCATCAATTCGTCATCCGGCACGACCCGGGACACCAGTCCCCATTCGTGGGCACGCTGCGCATCGATCGGCGTGCCCGTGAAGATCATTTCACTGGCCCGCGAAAGCCCGATCGCACGGGGCAGCAGCCAGGCGCCGCCGTCGCCCGGAATGATGCCGACCTTGGCGAAGCTTTCCGCGAACACCGCACTGGCGCCGGCAATACGGATATCGCACATCAAGGTCAGGTCGCAGCCGGCGCCATGCGCCGGGCCGTTCACCGCCGCGATGCACGGCACATCCAGCTCATGAAACGCTTTCGGAATGCGCTGGATGCCGCGGCGATAGTTCTCGCGGATGTGTGCCGAACTGCCCGCAAACGTGCCGACGTCGTCGCGCATGTGCTTGATGTTGCCGCCCGACGAGAACGCCGGACCGGCGCCGGTCAGCACGATCACGCGGACGCCGGTATCGGCCTGCGCACGTTCGAGGGCGGCCACCAGGGCGTCGACGACCTCCAGCCCGGTCAGCGCGTTGCGCGTGGCCGGCCGGTTGAGGGTCAGCGTGACGATCGAATCGTCCTGTTCATACAGTACTGCGTCGCTCATCGTCAGGCTCCTGCCACCAGTTTTTGATAGACCGCTCCGGCCAGCTCGTGCCGTAACACCTTGCCGCTCGGATTGAGCGGTAGCTGGTCAACGAAGAACACTTTTTTCGGGCGCTTGTAGGGTGCGAGATCGTCGCTCGCCTTGCAGAACGCGACAACGTCCGCTTCGGTGAGCGTGGCATCGCTGCGCACCACGAACGCGGTCACCGCCTGCCCCCACTTCGGGTCGGCGATGCCGATGACCGCGGCCTCCTGCACGCCGGGGCAGTGATACAGGACCTCCTCGACTTCGCGCGGATAGATGTTTTCGCCACCCGATACGATCATGTCGTCGGCGCGGCCGTGAAAGTGAAAATATCCGGCTTCATCGACGCTAAAGAGGTCGCCCGTATAGAGCCAGCCGCCCCTGAATTTCTTCTCCGTTTCAACGGGATTGTTCCAGTAGCTGGCCGCGAGTTGCGGGCCTTTCACGATCAGCTGACCCACTTCGCCAGCGGCCACGTTCTCGGTTGGCGGCACCGTTCGCCCGGGATCGTTCGTGACGACACGGCACGTGCTGATCAGCGTCGGCTTGCCGCAGGAGCCGAGATACGCCAGCGCGTCACGTGGATGCAGCAGCAGCGTCAGGCTCGCTTCGGTCATCCCGTAGCCGTTGAAGATGTTCGGGCAGAACGCCTGGATCACGCGCTGCATGGTCGCAGCGGGGATGGCTGCACCGCCTGTCGTGATCATGCGCAGACTGCTGACATCGATTGACGCGAAATCAGGGTGGAACAGCATGTCCTGGATCTGCGTGGGCACCGCGAACAGGGTCGTGATGTGGTGCTCGGCGATTGCCTCGAGCGTGGCCAGCGGCTCATAGCGCGGCAGGATCACGTTCGCGGCGCCCACCATCAGGTGGGGCACGAAATACGCCTGCATGCCGCCCACGTGGTAAAGCGGGGCGATATGCAGCGCCGCGTCGGTGCCCGTCAGGCTGTATTCCATCACGCAGTTGGTCGCGATCGCGACGTCATTGCCGTGCGTGTGGATCGCCCCCTTGGGCCGGCCGGTCGTGCCCGACGTGTAGACGAGTGCCGAGATGTCGTCCGGCTTCAGGCGCGGAAGTGGCGCGTCGAGTTGCCCGACACCCTCGATCAGCGCCTCGAACGAATGATGACCTGCCGGCACGCCGGACGCATCGGGCGGGTTGCCCGCGACACAGACGTAGACGCGCAGGTCGGGCAGCGCCTGCTCGATCTTGCCGATGACGGGCAGCATCGAATCGTCGTAGATCACGACACGCGCACCGGCATCCCGCAGGATGAATGCCGCCTCGTTGGCCGAGAGCCGGAAATTCATCGGCACCGCGATCGCGCCAAGCAACTGGCACGCCATGTAGGCCGTTGGCGTCGCGTCGGAGGTTTTCTGCAGGATCGCCACACGGTCCATCTGGCGGACCCCGAGATTGAACAGCGCCTGCGCGAAGCACCTGACGCGGCGGTTCCACGCCACATAGGTGAGCCGGGTGTCACCGCAAACGAGTGCAAGGCGGTCGGGATATTTTGCGACCGTGTTTTCGAAGAGAGACGTGATCGTGAGCATGGGATGGGGCGAAGCTGTCTAGAGATTGATCCGGATGTCCGGAAGGTCACGCCCTGCGATCAGGTATTTGGCGATCTCGGACGTACCGCCGACGATCGTCAACGCGCGGGCATCGCGATAGAGTTGCTCGGCACGCCCAAACTCCTTGGTGATGCCATCGCCGCCGAGGATCTGCACGGTTTCGTTCGCGCAGAAATTCGCGGTTTCGGTCGCGACCAGTTTTGCCATGGCGGCCTCTTTCATCAGCGCCTTGCCGTCGACCCCTGCGTCGTACATCTTCGTCGCCCGATAGGTGAGCAGCTCCGCTGCGTCGATCCGCCAGCTCATGTGCGCGATCTTGTCCCAGATCAGCTGCTTGCAGCCAAGCGCCTGACCGAACGACTGGCGCCGCTGCGCATGCGCCGTCGCAATGTCGAATGCGCTGCGTGCGACGCCGAGCCCCGAACCGCCGAGGATGGCCCGTTCGAAATTGAACATGCCACGCATGATGCGAAAGCCGCCGCCCCGCTCGCCGAGTAGATGATCCGCGGGCACGCGGCAGTCACTAAATTCGACTTCACCCACGATGCAGCCGCGCCGGCCCATGAAGGTGTAATTGCGCGGAAAGCGGATGCCGGCCGCGGTAGCCGGCACCGCGACGGCCGTCATGCCGGCCTGGTCCGGGTCCGTGCCGGTCGCGATGCCATAGACGATGTAGACGTCGGCAACAGACGCGTTCGAGATATATCGCTTGAAACCGTTGATGACCCACTCATTGGTCTTTGCATCAAAATCGATCCGCGTTTCCATGCCGGCGGAATCGCTGCCGACGCTGGATTCGGTCACGCAGATCGCACCGATCGCTGTCCCGTCGAGAATCGGTGCCAGATAGGTGTCGCGCAGTCGCTCGCTGGCATGGCGATGCAACGGATAGGCGCAGCTCAACGCGGTCCCAATGGTGGTTTCAAACGCGTAGTTGAGGTACGCGGCTTCCTCGGAAAGGATCGTTGCGTGGGTGAGCCCCGGGCTGGTCAGCGTGCCCTGATACAGATCGGGAAACATCAGCCGGAGATAGCCGGCCTCCCCCAGCGCGCGGACAACATGCTTCACGGCCGACCAGTCCTGCCGGTCTTCGATATCGGCCGCCCGCGGCGCGAGTTCGCGCTGCAGGAATTCCCGGACTTCGCGCTGGAATGCCCGGTCGGCGTCATCAAGAAGAAAATCTCGCATCGTCGTGTCTCAATCCGGTTTAAGGGTAAAGTCGCGCTTCGCCGCGCTCTCGCGCAACGCAAACGCGCGTGCGTCCCGCACTGTCGGCAACAGGAACCGCGCCCGACGAACCGATTCATAGTCGAGTTCGCCGATGACGAGCCCTTCTTCGGTCTCCGAGCCGAGCGCGACAGTCTTGCCGAACGGATCGAGAATCCGCGAGCCGCCCCAGAAGGTCATCATCCCTTCGGTGCCGACGCGGTTTGCCATGACGATGCCCACGCCGTACGTCATCGCGTGGAAACGCAGGTTGACGTCCCAGCCGGCAGGATTGTCGAAACCTTCGCCCACCGCCTCGCGAGCCGAACTGATCGGCGCCGCGATCAACGTGACGCCATCGCAGGCGAGCGCATGCACGAGCGCCGGATTCCACAGATCCGCGCAGATCGGCGTCGCCATCCGCCAGCGCTCATTGAGCGGGAAACTCCCGAGTACCGTGCCGGCCGCGTAATAAAGCCCGTCCCTCAGCTTGCCGTAGGTTGCGAGTTGCGCCTTGCGGTGAACATGAACAACCTTGCCGTTCGAGACGGTCGCCTGGCTGTTGTAGAACTGCGCACCGGGTGCTTCCTCGATGAACCCGAACACGGTATGCAGGTTGGTGCTGGCCTCTGCAAGCGTCGCGATCACCGGATCATCGACGGTCATCGCGAGCCTCAGGGCATCCTTGCCCGCGCTGTGCCCGCATAGCGAGAGCTCGGGGAAAACGAGGAGCCGTACGCCGCTCGCCCGCGCCTGCTCCATGTGACCAAGGTGCCTCGCCAGGTTTGCGCCGACATCGCCGTAGGCGCCGTCGATCTGGGCGGCGGCCACCTTGATCAGGTTGTGCCGCGGATCGTTGCCGGCCATCGAATTCATCTCTCTTCTCTCGCGTTGCGTGAATGGACGCCCTGGCCGGGCCTCAGATCAGACCGGACTGTTTCAGGAATTCGTGCGCGACGTCGCTGAAGGACTTCTTCGACACGTCGACGCTCGCATTCAGCCGGGCCATCGTCGGCGCATCGAGCTTCGCCGAGAGCGCGTTCAGGATGGGCCCGAGCGACGGGTTGGCATCGAGCGTGGCCTTGCGGATAACCGGTGTGAGCGCATAGGCCGGGAAGTAGCCCTTGTCGTCCTTGAGCAGCACGAAATGGAAGGCCGGCACGCGGCCGTCGGTGGCGAACACCAGCGCGAGGTCGACCTGGCGGTCTTTCAACGCCTGATAGGTCAGCCCCGAATCCATCCGCTTGACCTCATCCTGGCTGAATTCGAAGCCGTACATCTTCTCGAGCGGATGCAGGCCATCGGGGCGCGCATAGAATTCCGAGTTGCACGCGAACGTGAGCGTCTTGCCACTCTTGAGCGCCTTTGCGAGATCGCTGATCGTCACAATGCCGAGCTTCTTCGCTTCATCCTCGTTCATCGCGAACGCGTAGACATTGTTGGCGCGCGACGGGTTCAGCCAGACGAGGCCCTTCGCCGCATCCAGCTCCTTGACCTTTTTATAGGTGTCTTCGGGACTCAGACGGTCGTTGATCTTGTTGTAGGTGATCAGCGACGTGCCGGTGTACTCCCAGTAGACATCGACCTGACCGTTTTCCTGGGCCTGCCGCAATACCGCGCTGCCCATGCCGTCCTTCTTCGTCACCGTGAAGCCTTTGGCTTCCAGCAGTTGCGTGGTCATCTCCGCCATCAGTTGCTGTTCGGTGAAGTTCTTGCCGCCGACGATGACTGTCGCGGCCGATGAAGGGATGATCCAGCAGGCTGCAATCAGTACGCAGATCAGCGCGAATGCGCGCGCAAGCAATGAATTTTTCATGGTCTCCTCAATGGATTGGTACAACTGGCAGGGGATTCAGCTTCTGGAGGTGACGCCGCGCGAGACGAGCCTGCGCTGCATCTGCCCGACGAATGCATCGGTGAAGATCGCCAGCAGGGCGGTCGGGATGGCGCCGGCGAGCAACATGGTGAAATCGTTAAGGTCGATGCCGGTGAAGATCAGTTCACCGAGACCGCCGCCACCGATCAGGAAGGCGAGCGGCGCCGTCCCGACGGTGATCGCGAGCGCCGTGCGGATACCCGCGAATATGACGTACAGCGCGTTGGGCAATTCGACGCGCAGGAGAATCTGTAGCGGTGTCATGCCCATTCCGGTGGCGGCCTCGATCAGCGAACGCGGCACCGCTCGCAGACCCTCGTAGGTATTCAGGGCGATCGGCAGCAACGTTGCCACCCACAGCCCGAAAATCGCCGGAATCGAGCCGATACCCATCGCGCTCATCGCCAGCGCGAGCAGCGCGAGCTTCGGAATCGCCTGCCCGACGTTCAACGTCTGCATGACGACCGCTGCACCGTGCCGTTGCGATGGCCGGCTCATATAGATGCCGACCGGCACTGCGACGAAGATCGCGAGGACACCGGCGATCGCGACCATCGTCATCATCTGGACCGACTGGTACACGATGTCCTTGCGATACTGGGTGACCCCGGAGAACCAGCTATCGGCGTGGGCGCCCGCCGACATCACGGCGAGCAGCAGACCGGTCGCCGCGTTCGCACACCTTGCCGCGCGGATGCGTCGTTCGGGTTTCATGCCTGCTCTCCGGCCGGTACACGCAACAGTTCGACGATATGCGCCTGGCTGACATAGCCGACAAACCGGCCGTCGTCGTCGACCGCGGGCAGCCGCGACACACCACTCGCGAACATCGCCGAAACCACCGTGCGCAGATCGTCTGCCAGATTGGCCGTTCCCTGAACCGGAGTGGCGTGTGCCACGCTCAGCGCGCCATCGACCGCCTGCAGCCGGGTGGCGGTCAGATAGCCCTGTGGCCTGTCGGCCCCGTCGACGAGCACGATCTGGTCGACACCGTGCTCGGCCATGAGCGCCTGCGCACGGGCACTGCTCTCGCCGACGCGCACCATGCATTCACATTCCGACAGCGCATCTTTCGCACGAACCAGACGCAGGCGCTTGAGCGCACGATCCGACCCAACGAAGCCCGCGATGAACGGCGTCGCGGGGCGCGCGAGGATGTTATCCGGCGAATCGAACTGCTCAAGCCGGCCGGCACGGAAAATCGCGATCCTGTCGGCCATCTTCACCGCCTCATCGATGTCGTGACTGACAAAGACGATGGTCTTCCTGACCTGCTTCTGGATCCTGAGGAACTCGTCCTGGATCAACTCGCGGTTGATCGGATCGATCGCACCGAACGGCTCGTCCATCAGCATGACAGGCGGATCGGTCGCAAGCGCCCGGGCCACGCCGACACGCTGCGCCTGGCCACCCGACAGGTCCTTCGGGTAGCGGGTAAGGTAAATGGCCGGATCGAGCGCGACGATCTCGAGCAGTTCCGCGGCCCGCCGGCGCGCCTTCGCCTTGTCCCAGCCCAGCAGTTGCGGCACCACGCAGATGTTTTCCTCGACGGTCATGTTGGGAAACAGGCCGATCTGCTGGATCACGTAGCCGATGCGGCGGCGCAACGCGACCACGTCGAATTCATCGGTGTCCCTGCCCTCGAGAAAGATCTTGCCGGAAGTGGGCTGGACCAGACGATTGATCATCTTGAGCGTCGTCGTCTTGCCGCATCCTGACGGACCCAGCAGCACGCAGATTTCTCCGGCGCCCACTTCCATGTTGATGCCGTCGACCACCGGACCGCTTGCGCCGTCGTAGCGCTTCGTAACGTTGGATAGCTTGATCATGATTAATGCGCCTGTCGTGGTTGTTTGCGAATCCCCGTCAACACGCCCAGTCGCAGCGCGAAACTGGCCGTGCGGGAGGGACTGCGCAATCCCCTGGGTGTCAGGAACCGTTGAACCCAGCCGAGGCCGAAGTCTGCCGCGATGGCAAGCAGGCTGACCAGAATGGCGCCCGCGATCAACTGGCGTGGATCCGATTGGGAAATACCGCGACTGATGAGCTTGCCCAGACCGCCGGCCCCGATGTAAGCCGCAATCGCCGCAACCCCGACATTGATGACCACCGCCATGCGCACGCCAGCCATGATGATGGGCAGCGCGATCGGGAGTTCCACCTTGCGCAGACGCTCGCCCGTCTTCATCCCCATCCCTCTCGCGGCTTCGCGCAGAGCCGGGTCGATATTGGTAATCGCGGTATAGGTATTGCGGACGATCGGCAGTTGCGAGTAGAGGAATAGCGCGATGACCGTCGGCAGGAAGCCGATGCCCTGGCCAATCACGGAGAGCACCGGAATCATGATGCCGAACAGCGCAACGGACGGAATCGTCATGATGATCGACGCGACGTACAGCACGATCTTCGCGACGCGTTCGTTGATGGTGATCGCGATGCCGAGCGGCACGCCGGTGAGGATGGCGAAGCCAACGCCCACGCCGACGATCTCGATATGCTCGACGGTCATCCTGGCGATGCTCGCCAGGTTGTCCCAGATGAAAGCAAGGGTTTCCACAGTGTCTCCTGGACTCTGAAAGAGCCATGTTTTCGTGTGTGCTGCTTTGGTGACAGGATAGGGGCGGAGTGGGCGCCGCCTTTAGCATCGGATCGACATTGTTTGTCACAAAAGCGGCATGTCGCGACTGTGATAAATTTTTATCCTTCTAAATCAATGCGATATAGGGTTACCACCGATGTCTCCAGCAGACTATCCCGGCTTCCCTGTGTGCCGTGCAAGTCGATCCGTTCTGCAAATATCCTCAGGCTTGCAGTCCGGATGGGCGCTGTTTTGAGCAGAGCGGAATTGAAGCGAAGGTAAAGCGTCACGTGATCACGCGGCGCTGGCCATGCCGCGACGGGCGCTCACGCTGAGCAAGGCCTGAATGGCAAGGACTGCGGTCACGGTCATGGTGAACAGATAGATGCCCAGGGGACCGACCCACTTCATCACCAGCGATGCGATGACCGGTCCGGCACTCCCCCCGAGCGCGAAAGTCAGCAGCAGGCCGGCACTCGTGGCAACGCGATGTGTCGAAGGGACCCGGTCGTTGGCGTGCGCGATGGACAGGCCGTAGACGGTAAAGATCAGGCTGACGTAGAGGTACGCCACGGGTTGAAGTACCCCGTCGCCATGGAACAGAAAGAGTGTCACGCTGCTCAGGGTCAGCAACAACGAAACGGCCAGGATGACCCACCTCCGGTCGACGTGGTCAGACAGGTAAGCCACCGGCCATTGCGGCAGGAGCGCTGCGATCAGGGCGGTACCCATGAAACGGGATACCGCCGGCACCGGATAACCGGCGTTACGCATATATACCGGATACAGGGAGTAGAACACGCTGCTCAGCAAGCCGGCCGCAAGGCACCCGCACAGACCCAGCGGCGCCAGGCGACAGAGGGAGCGCACGCCGTCCAGCCCGAGACCGGGTCCCGACTCAGGGGTGCTGTCGTGCGCGTGCGCGGATGTTTCGGCGGCAACGCTGCGAGCGAGGGTAACGGGCACGAGGGATGCCGCGAACAGGCAGCCCACGAGACTGAAAAGCTCGAACCCGTAGGGATCAGTCGTGCTGACCAGAAATTGTCCGGTGCCTGCACAGAGATAGGTGGTGATCAGATACACGGAGAAGACCCGCCCCCGCCACGCGTTGCGCGCCACGCCATTCAGCCAGCTTTCCATTACCGTGAAAATGCCCGCCAGGCAAAAGCCCGTCATGAACCGCAGACACCCCCAGATGAGCGGCTGGGTGGAAACCGCATACCCGAGCGCCGTGCAGGTCGCGACGGCGGCGAAGATTGCAAATGCACGGTGATGACCGATCCGTGCGATGAGTGATCCGCCTCGCCAGGCGCCGAGCATGAAGCCGGCGTAATAGGCGGCCTGAACGAATCCAACGGTCATCGAAGGAAAGTTTGCATGGACCATGCGCAGCGCGATCAGCGTGCCGAGCAGGCCGTTCCCCATGACCAGCAGGGCGAACCCAAGCAGCAGGCTGGAAATGGAGGACACCACACCGGGCGCCGGGGCTCCCGTGTGTACGTCGCGGGCGCCGGCATTCGCACGTGTCTCGCACTGCAATCCGTCAGTGCTCACGTTCGCGATCTCACTGGTTGGGGAATCGATGGTTCGGCACGTCCGCCGACGCGTCTGTCGGGACCGGAACTCCATGCGGGAGCATCGACGTCACGAGCAGGGATGTGCCGACGGACGTCCCGGCAGATCATCGCCTGACGCGTCGCCGTAGCCTTTACAGACCGTTCGACTATAAGGAAGAGTGTTCGCTCACGAATAACACCGCTGCGACATTGTTCGGCACAGAGACGACACGTTGCGACAGCTACCCGCCGCAACGGCAAACGCGATCGTCGCCGGACACGCCGCGCGCCACTTACCGCAGGTTCGTCCTCGCGAGCTCGACGATCTCGTCGCCCCGTCCGCTCAATACGGCACGCAGCATATAGAGGCTGAAGCCCTTTGCCTGCGCCAGCTCGATGCTGGGTGGCAGCGCCAGTTCGTGCTTCGACGTGACCACGTCCACGAGCGCCGGCCCCGGATGCGCGAACGCTTCCTTCAACGCGCGTTCGAGCGCCTCCGATTCCGTCACCCGCACGCTGAAAATACCGGCGCCGTGCGCAATCGCCGCGAAGTCCGTCTTGCTCAGATCCACGTTCGTGTCGAGGTAGCCGCCGGCTTTCAGCTCCATCGACACGAAACCGAGCAGGCTGTTGTTGAACACCACCACCTTGATCGGCAGATCGAGCTGGCGCGCGGACAGCAGGTCACCGAGCAGCATCGACAATCCGCCGTCGCCTGAAAGCGAAACCACCATCCGGTCCGGATGGGCGGCCTGCGCACCGAGCGCCTGCGGCATCGCGTTCGCCATCGACCCATGATTGAACGAACCATGCAGTTGCCGCCGGCCGTTCATCGTCAGATAGCGCGCGGCCCATAGCGTGGGCGTACCGACGTCGGCGGAAAAGATCGCGTCGTCGCTGGCGATCTCGTCGATCATCCGCGTCAGGTACTGCGGATGAATCGGCCGACCGGGCCCCGCGGGCGTCGCCAGTTCATCGAGGCCCTTGCGCGCGGAAAGATAGTGTTTGCGCGCCTTGTCGATAAACGTGCGATCCGTTTTGCGCTGCAGCTTCGGCAACAGCGCCGCGACCGTTTCCTTCACGGTGCCGACCAGCCCGAGCGCAAGCGGCGTGCGGCGCCCCAGTTGCGAGCCCTTCCGGTCGATCTGCACGACTTTCGCTTCGGGCGGATAGAACGGACGATACGGAAAGTCGCATCCCAGCAGCAGCACCGTGTCGCACGACATCATCGCGTGATAGCCGGAGCTGAATCCGATCAGCCCGGTCATGCCGACGTCGAACGGGTTGTCGTATTCGATGAACTGCTTGCCGCGCAGCGCGTGAACGACCGGGGCGCCCAGCGTATCGGCGAGTTGCACGACTTCGGCATGCGCGCCTGCCACGCCGCTGCCGCACATGATCGTCACGGCTTCGCAGCCGTTCAGCATCGACGCAAGCCGGTCGATGTCGGGCTCCGACGGCAAAATGCTCGAAGGCTCGCCCAGGTTCCATTCGGGCACCGGCACGCGGCATTCGCTCAGCGCGACGTCGCCCGGCAGCACGATCACGGCGACGCCGCGCTCCTCGGTGGCGGCGCGCATCGCCCGTTCCAGCACGCGCGGAAACTGCGAAGCGTTCGACACCAGTTCCACGAAGTGGCTGCACTCCCTGAAAAGATCCTGCGGATGCGTTTCCTGAAAGTAGCCGAGACCAATTTCGGTAGACGGAATATGCGCGGCAATCGCGAGCACGGGCTGCTGGTTGCGATGACAGTCGAAGAGCCCGTTGATCAGATGCAGGTTGCCGGGACCGCAACTGCCCGCACACACGGCGAGACGGCCGCTCGCTGCCGCATCGGCGCCAGCGGCAAACGCGGCGACTTCCTCGTGACGCGTGTGCATCCAGCGGATCGTGCCGACCTGATCGAGGCTGTATGCGAGGCCGTTCAGGCTGTCGCCGGTTACGCCCCAGATACGCTCGACGCCCGCGCCTGAAAGCGTCCTTGCCAGATAATCCGCGACCGTCTGTGTGGCCATGTGCTGCTCCTCGCCAAGTGCGCCAGCCCGAACATGGAAGCGAAACCCGGGCCGGCACGAAACCCAAAGAAGAAGATCGACTGGGCACGCAGGCCGCGCTAGTCGCGCTGGTCACGCGAAACGGACAGACGTGCCGCCGATGCACCTGATGACTTTCCCGCGGCGAAGTACGTCCGCCGCGCCTCACCGCCCTGCATGACACCCGTCACATACTACGCCGGGATCGTGTCAGCCCACACGTTGCCAGCCGGACTTGCTCGCGACACCGATAGAGCCGGCGTCATGGGCGCCCCGTGAATAAACGGCCTCCCCCGACGTTCGATAAACGCACCGCCTCGTTGCACGGTAACGCGTGCAAAACGAGGGTCTTCCATCATCACGCAAGGCTCGCCGTGTGCGTGACCTCTTGTTATAATTCTCTCAGGAAATCGAACGAAACATAACGCGCACCCCCGCCATGCGCCAGGACCTCCATGCTGAAAACCGACCGCCTCCGCGCCCTCGCCGATGCGCTGGCCAGGCAAAACGTGATGCGCCTGCGTGACGCCGCCACCCTGCTCGGCGTTTCGGAAATGACTGTTCGCCGCGATATCGCGGGTAGCCCCGAGCGGTTCACCTATCTCGGCGGCTACATCGTCAGCGCCACCGATGTCCCGAACAACGCGGGCTACTCGCTCGAAGAAGAAAAAGACCACTTCGCGCAGGCCAAGGCCGAAGCGTCGGCGATCGCGGCGGGCCTGATCGGCGATAACGAAACGCTCTTCATCGACTGCGGCACGACGCTCACCACGCTCGCGCGCCTGATTCCGGTCGAGCGCCATGTCACGGTGGTGTGCTATTCGCTGAACGTCGCGGAAATCCTGCGGCGCAAGCCGAACGTCCGGATGATCCTGCTAGGCGGCGTCTACGTGCCGTCGTCCGATTCGTTCGCGGGCGAAGAGAGCCTGGAGGTGCTGCGTCGCATGGGCATCAACAAGGCGTTTATTTCCGCCGGCGGCGTGGATCCGGCGCGCGGCGTGACCTGCTGGAATTTTCACGAAGTCGCGCTGAAACAGGCCGCGATGGCGAGCGCCGTCGAGCGCCATCTCGTGGTGGACATGAGCAAGTTCGGTGTGGTGAAAGCGGTGCGCTTCTCACAGATCGACGACTTCGATTCGATCATCACCGAGAAAGGCCAGGATCACCGCAAGCGCAAGTAAGCGCGCCCGCCGCCGCGACGGCGGGCATCATGTGCGCGGCAAGCCGCGTCGGCAGGAGCGCTCAGCTCTTGCGTTGCAGTGCGAAGAGCGTGCCAGCCACCAGAATGAACGCACCGATGATCACCTTCTGCCAGGTGCTCGGCACGCCGGTCAGAATGAGCACGCTGTTGATCAGCGTCACCAGCGCCACACCCAGCAGCGTCCCCGCCACCGTCCCGGTGCCGCCCGTGATGCGCGCACCACCCAGGATCACCGCGGCGATCACGTCGAGTTCCGAGCCGACCAGATCGAACGGATTCGCAAGACGGTTGTTCGACACATGCAGGATGCCCGCGACACCGGCGAGCATGCCCGTATAGCCGAACACGAACAGATGGATCGCGCGCAGGTTGTATCCAAGCCGTTCGGCAATCGCGAGACTGCCGCCCATCGCATACACGCCACGTCCCATCATCGTCCGGTTGAGCAGCCACCACGTGACGATCGCGGCCACGACGAGCGCCAGCACCGATACCGGCAACACGGCACGCAGGCCCTCGCTCGTGTGATAGAAGAACAGCGGAATGCGGCCGAACCGGTCCATGCTGTGCGGAATGTTCATGAAGAACGATGTGCCGATGAACG
The DNA here is from genome assembly GCF_900107685.1 of Paraburkholderia sartisoli. Taxonomy (GTDB): domain Bacteria; phylum Pseudomonadota; class Gammaproteobacteria; order Burkholderiales; family Burkholderiaceae; genus Paraburkholderia; species Paraburkholderia sartisoli. The sequence goes on from NZ_FNRQ01000004.1 coordinate 44,079, forward strand.
TCAGCAGCAGACCGCGAAACAGATACTGCGTGCCGATCGTGACGATCAGCGACGGCGCCTTCAGCCGGTAAACCAGCAGCCCGTTGACGATGCCGAGCACGACGCCGCCCAGCGCCCCCGTGATCAGGATCAGCGCAAACGGCGCGTCGGGCCACCACGCGAACACGGCCTTGGTGATGCCGTACATCGTCAGCGCGGCGATCGCGGTGAACGACACGTCGATGCCGCCCGATGCCAGCACGACGAGCGTGCCCAGCGCGAAGAGCGACATCGTCGTCGCCGAATGCAGCAGGTCGAACAGCGTCGCGAGCTGGAAGAAGCGCGGATTGATCGCACCGACGATCAAACAGGTCACCACGATCAGCGCGACGGTGAACCACTCCGGATTGCGCGCGAGCTTCGCGCGCACGCTGGGCGGCTTGACCTTGGGTGCGATTTCGACGAGGGTTGGGGTGGTCATGGTCTGATTAACACGGAAATTCATGCGGGTGACGTCCTCGGGTTCCAGCTAGGCCGCTTCCGAAAGCAGCGCGTGATACAGGTCGGCTTCGCTCAGCGCGTCGGCCTTGTACTCGTTCGCGACGCGTCCCTTCTTCATCATCAGGATGCGGTCGCAGTTCTGCAGCAGTTCGGGCAGGTCGTCGCTGATGAGGACAATACCGATGCCGCGCTGCGAGAGCCGCTGCATGATGCGGTAGATGATGTCCTTCGATCCGACATCGACGCCGACTGTCGGTCCGTGCAGGATCAGCACGCGCGGATCGATCGCAAGCCAGCGGCCGATCAGCACGCGTTGCTGGTTGCCGCCGGAAAGCGACTGCACCGGCTTGTCGACGCCAGGCGTCGCGATCTGCAGATCCTTCACGGTCTGTTCGGCCAGTGTCTGCGCGCGCACCCGGTCGATCTGGCCGAAGCGGTCGCGCAGGCTCGAAATCATCGCGGTGATCACGTTGTCGCGAATCGGCTTGTCGAGAAAGAGCCCTTCGTTCAGGCGGTCTTCCGGCACATAGCCGATCCGGTGATTTTTTGCATCCGATGGCGTGCGCAACGTGACAGGCTTGCCGTCGAGCACGACCTGCCCCGACTGCGCGGGCGCGACGCCCGCCAGCGCACGCGCGAGCTCATTGCGGCCCGAGTCGAGCAGCCCGGTGATGCCGAGTATTTCGCCCGCGTGCAGCGTGAACGAAACGTCGCTGAACTGGCCCGCGCGCGTGAAACCGCGCACGTCGAGCACGACGTCCTGCCCGAGGCTGCCTTCACGATAACGTTCGTTCGACAGATGGCGGCCCGTCATCAGCTCGCTGATCTGCGCCTTCGTGTACTGCGCGATCGGACCTTGCGCCATTTTCTGGCCGTCGCGCAGCACGATCACTTCGCCGCCAATCGCGTAGCACTCGTCCAGCTTGTGGCTGACGAAAAGCACCGTCACGCCCTGCGCGCGCAGATTCGCGAGCACGGCGATCAGGTTGTCGACTTCCTTTTGCGTGAGCGACGTCGTCGGTTCGTCCATGATCACGAACTTCGCTTCGCTCGCGATCGCGCGGGCGATCGCGACGAGCTGACGTGTCGCAAGTGGCAACTGCTCAATGAGCGTTGCCTGAAATTCCGCCGTGCCGGGTAACCCGACCGCTTCGAGCGCGCGTGCGGCGGTTCGCGCGAGCGCGCGCCGGTCGAACGTGCGGGCGAGCCGGCCGCCGTGTTCGGCGAGCTCGGACGTGAGCGCGACGTTTTCGGCGACGCTCATGTTCGGCAGCAGCGACAGGTCCTGATACACCGTTTCGATCCCCGCCGCGAGCGATTCGAGCGCCGAGAGCCGCGCGTGCCGCACGCCTTCGATCACCAGTTCGCCTTCGTCGGGCGGCTGCGCGCCGGAGATGATCTTGATGAGCGTGCTCTTGCCGCAGCCGTTTTCGCCGAGCAGGTGATAGATCTGGCCGCGCTCGAACGAAAGGTTCACGCCGCGCAACGCATGCACGCCTGTGAAACGCTTGTGTACGCCGCGCACTTCCAGAAACGGTTGCGACGGTGAAGACCGCGGTGTCGATACGTCTTGATTCATGATGGCAAGCCAGTGAGTCGCGGGTTGGATGGCGTGCCCGCCCGGGCACGCCATGAGACACCGGTCAGAACGGATACTGCTTGTAGTTCGACTTGTCGACGTTCACCCAGCCCTGGCCGCGCACGATGATGCCCTTGCCCGGACCCTTCGAGACCGTGACCTTCGTGTAGCCCGGAAGGCCGAGGTCGGCGCCGTTCTCAACCGTCTTGCCGTCGATCAGCATCTTCGCGATCTTGTTCATCGCGATGCCCGCGAGCTTCGGATCCCAGAACGCGATGCCGTTGATCGCACCGCTTTCGAGGTACTTGCCCGCTTCGGCCGGCAGCCCCGTGCCGTACACGCAGATCTTGCCCTGCAGGCCGGCTTCCTCGACGGCGCGGCCAATGCCGATCACGTCGAGCGACGACGAGCCCTGGAAGCCCTTCAGGTCCGGATGCTTGCGCAGCACTTCCTTCGCGACTTCGTACGCGCGCTCGCCGTCGTTGTTGGTTTCGAGTTTCGGCTCGACCAGATTCATCTTCGGATACTTCGCTTTCGCGTTGCCGATGCCGCCGTCCGCCCACTGCACCTGCGAGCGGCTGCCGAGCGAGCCGACCAGCACGGCCCACTTGCCTTCGCCGTGCATGCACGACGCGAGGCGTTCGTTCAGCGCCGCGCCGTATGCGGTGTTGTCGAAGGCCTCGACGTCGACCATCGTGTTCTTCTCGTTGTCCGCCTCATGCGTGACCACCTTGATGCCGCGATCCATCGCCTTTTTCAGCGCCGGTTCCAGCGTCGGCGGATCGTACGGCACGACCGCGATCGCGGTCACTTTCTTCGCGATCAGGTCTTCGATGATCTTCAGCTGCTGCGCGGCGTCGGCGCGGCCCGGGCCGGTCTGATACGCCTTCACGCCGGGGTTGTCCTTCGCGAACTCCTTGACGCCGTCGTCCATCCGGTTGAACCAGTTGATCCCCGTCACTTTGACGACCGTGACGATCGTCTCGTCAGTTGCCGCCTGCGCCGCTGCAACGACGCCCACCGTCAGGACGCCTGCTGCGATCGCGGCACCCAGTCGAGTCAGTTTCATGCGATGTCTCCTTTATCGTTCGATTTCGCCCCTGATCACGGTCGCGGACAGTCAGGGCCCGATGTCCGCCGCGTACTGAAAACCTTCTGGCGCGGGTGCCTTCGCTAACGCCCGGGTGCGGAATCTGAACTGCCCGGGCGAACGGAGCCGCTCGCGGCCGGATTGCCCCCCGTACCGCCGAATCCAAAGATCGCGCGCACCCGCTCGCCGCCCGCGAAAGCGAGCGAAAGCAGCAGCAGGAAACCCCACGCGCAATCGCCAAAAAACTGGGACACGCCGAGCAGGTTGAACAGGCTCGACAGAAACTGCAGCACGGTCGCGGCGAAGAACACGCAGATGATGCGTCCATAGCCGCCCGCGGGATTCACACCGCCCATCACGGCGATCAGGATGGCAATCAGCAGATACGAATTGCCGTAGTCCCATTTCGCGCTGGACGTGTGCGTGGCGCTGATCAGCCCGGCCAGCGAGGCGAGCACGCCGCACATCGCGTAGGTCGTGACCAGCATGCGCACACGCGGAATGCCCGCATAAAACGCCGCTTTCGGATTCGTGCCCATCAGGTACAGGCGCAGGCCGAACGGGCTGCGCCTGAGCAGCCAGCCCAGCACGACGATAGCCGCGATGAAGATGCAGAACGCGATCGGCACCTGAAACACCGTACCGTTGCCGATCGCCGACAGCGGGTCGACATAGTCGACAGGCACCGATGCGCCGTTGCTGAGCACCACGGCAATGCCGGTGAACAGCAGTTGCGTGCCAAGCGTGCAGAGAATCGGCGTGAGATTGAGCCGCGCGATGACGATGCCGTTCAGCAGGCCGCCAAGCAGCCCCATCACGACGACGATCACACAGAAGAGCGACGTATAGAGCACCGGCGAGTTATCGCCGTTGACGTACTGCGGAACGACCATCGCGGCGACCATGCCCGACAGGTTCGCGAGCCCGACGCCCGACAGATCGATCCCGCCGTTGCCGGACACCATCGAAAGCATGATGCCGAGCGCGAGCAGGCCGAGTTCGGGCAACTGGCCGCCCATCGACTGCAGGTTGTCGATGTCGACGAACTGTCCATGCGACAACCACGTCGCGACCAGCACGACGAGCACGTTGACGATCAGCAGAAAATTCAGTTGCCGGTCGGCGAACAGCTTTCCATTGGCAAACGAGGACTTCATGGTGATGACGAACTCCTTCAGACTGCACAGCCAGCCACGCGGCCGGCGACGTATAGCACTATGAATACGATGGCGATGGCGCCGGTTGCCGGAGAACCTGATTCACTTCGTCGAGCGTCGGCATCGAGGGCGCCGTGCCGGCACGCGTGACGGAAATGCCCGCCAGCGCGCAACCGAAGCGCATTGCCGCGATCGGCTCTTCGCCACGCGCAAGCGCGGCTGCAAAACCGCCCGTGAAGCCGTCCCCGGCGCCGGCCGTCTCGACCACGCGACCGCAGTGATATGCGGGCACCAGCACCGATTGCGTTGCCGAATGCAGCAGCGCGCCACCTTCGCCCAGCGTGACGATCACCGTGCCGACGCCTTTGGCGAGCAGCACGTCGGCGGCGCGTCGTGCGTCGTCGGCGTTCGCGATCGGCACGCCGGTGAGCGCCGTGGCTTCCGTTTCATTCGGGGTGATGTAGTCGCACAGCGGGAAAATGTCGTCGTCGAGCGGCAACGCGGGCGCCGGATTGAACACCGTGGTCACGCCGTGCTTGCGCGCCACTTCCAGCCCGCGTCGCGCGGCGGGCAGCGGCTGCTCGAGCTGCGTGACGAACACGCGCGCCGCGGCGATGTCGGCCTCGATCGCGTCGACGTCGGCGGCATTCATCGTGCCGGCCGCGCCAGACGCGACGATGATCGCGTTCTTGCCGGTGGTGTCGTCGACAAAGATATGGGCCGCGCCTGTCGAGACGCCGTTGAGCACCGTCGCGCGCGCGATGATGCCTTCGGCGTTCCATGTCGCGCGCGCGATCGAACCGAACGCGTCGTCGCCGATGCGGGTGCAGAACACGACCTGCGCGCCCGCGCGCGCGGCGGCGACGGCCTGGTTCGAACCCTTGCCGCCGGGCCCCATCGCGAATGCGGAGCCCGCGATCGTTTCGCCGATCAGCGGCATGCGCTCCGCGCGAAACGTCAGGTCGGTCACATAGATGCCGAGGATGACGACGCGCCCGTTGCGTTCCTGGGGTGCGCTCATGTGCGATCCCCTTGAGGGACTTCCTTCGGGGCGCCCCCCAAGGGGACTTCCTTCGGGGCGTCCGCCGCGAGGAGCACGCCTTTCTTGAACACGAAGCATCCATAGCCTCGCTGTTCGCCGGTCGCGATCACGCAGTACGCGTGCCGCGCCCGCTCATAAAACGCGAAACGTTCGATCGAAGCGAACGGCAGGTCGCGTCCTTCCGCCCTGTTCACTTCGGCCTGCGCCTCGCGCTGCACGGCGGGAATCGTATCCGGCTCGCCGACGACTTCCATGCGCAGCGCCGGATCGTCGACGAAGGTGTCAAGTGGCATCACCGACAGCACCGCGCGAATCGCGCGCGCCGCATCGACGCCGTCAAGACGCAGCAGCTTGCCGGTGACCGTTGCACGTGCAACGGAGTCGGCCGGGAAATTCGCGTCGCAAATGACGAGTTCGTCGCCATGGCCCATCGCGCTCAATGCGTAGAGCACGTCGGCGTTCAACAGCGGGTCCAGATTCTTCAGCACGTTGTCTCCTCCATTTTCTGGTTGGCGTGCAATTCGTTACCGGCAGTCAGACATTCAGTCAGTCACCGTAGGGTATCCAGATGTTCTTCACCTGCACCGCCTGGCGCAGGAACGGCAAGCCCTCGCTCGACCGGTCGTGCCAGTCGAACTGGCGCCCATGGTCGACAAACGTGCGCTTCAGGTTGCCAATCGACTCGCGTTCGACCAGCGTCGAATCCGAGGCACTGCCAAAACACCAGAGCGCATCGACATCGTCGTGTTTCGCGAGCGCCGGCAGCAACGCGCCGCGCTCGCCCGTGACGATGTTCAGCACGCCGCCCGGCACATCCGACGTTTCCGCCACCTGATAGAAATCGGTGACGGCAAGCGGACATCTCTCACCCGGCAACACGACAACCCGGTTGCCCATCGCGAGCGCCGGCGCCACCAGCGAAACGAAACCGAGCAGCGGCGCTTCGTCCGGGCAGGCAATGCCGATCACACCGAGCGGCTCATGCATGGCGAGCGCGACGCCGCGCAGCGGCGGCGTATGCACCGCGCCATCGAACTTGTCGGCCCACGCCGCATACGTGAGAAGCCGCGACACCGATGCCTCGACTTCGGCACGGGCCGCCGCTTCCTTCGCGCCGTTGCGCACGACGAGCTGGCGCGCGAATTCGTCGGCGCGTACCGCGAGATTCTCGGCGAGGTAATACAACACCTGCGCGCGATTGTGCGTGCTGGCCTGCGACCATTTGTGCGCCGCGCGTGCCGCTTCCACGGCATTACGGATGTCCTTGCGGTTGCCCTCGCCCACTTCGCCTGCCAGCGTGCCATCGGGCGCGTACACCGGCAGCGAATAGCCACTATCCGGACGCACCTGCCTGCCACCGATAAAGAGCTTCGCCGTACGGTCGATCAACGCGACGTTCGAAGGCTCGCTGCGCTTCGCCGCGCCTGCCGCAGCAGACACCGGCACCGGCACCGGCACCGGCACACGATCCGCCAGCTTGAGCCACGCGCGCGGCTTCAGATATTCGTAAATGCCCTCACGTCCGCCTTCGCGGCCATAGCCCGACTCGCGATAGCCGCCGAAGCCGACCGCCGCATCGAACAGATTCGTCGCGTTGACCCACACCACGCCACATGCAAGACGCGGCGCGATATCGAGCGCGCGCCCGATCGTCTCGCTCCACACGCTGGCGGCGAGCCCGTAGCGCGAGTTGTTCGCGAGCGCGATGGCCTCGTCGGGCGTGCGAAAGCTCATCGTGATCAGCACCGGGCCGAAGATTTCTTCCTGCGCGAGCGTCGAAGCGGGCGAGACGCCGGTGACCAGCGTCGGTGGATAAAAGCAGCCGCTTGCCGGCATCGTCGCATCGGGCGATTGCCAGACCGCGCAGCCTTCGCGCCTGCCGGCTTCCACCAGTGAATGGATGCGCTCCAGCTGGACCGGATCGACAATCGCGCCCATGTCGATGCTCTTGTCGAGCGAGTTGCCGACGCGCAGCGTTTCCATCCGGCGCTTAAGCTTCGCGATGAAACGCGCCTCGATGCCTTCCTGCACGAGCAGACGCGAGCCCGCGCAGCAAACCTGCCCCTGGTTGAACCAGATCGCGTCGACCACGCCTTCCACCGCGCCGTCGATATCCGCGTCGTCGAATACGATGAACGGCGACTTGCCGCCGAGTTCGAGCGTCAGCGACTTGCCCGAGCCCGCCGTCACCGAGCGGATCAACCGGCCGACTTCTGTCGAACCCGTGAACGCGATCTTGTCGACGTCCGGATGCGCGACGAGCGCGGCGCCCGTGTTGCCATCGCCGGTAACAACGTTCAGCACGCCCGCGGGCAACCCGGCACGATGCGCGAGTTCGGCGAACAGCAGTGCGGTAAGCGGCGTGTATTCGGCCGGCTTCAGCACCACGCAGTTACCCGTGGCGATCGCGGGCGCGATCTTCCATGCGAGCATCAGCAGCGGAAAATTCCACGGCACGATCTGGCCGACGACACCGAGCGGCGCGTAATCGCGGAACTCGGTGTCCTGCAACTGCGCCCAGCCGGCGTGATGCAGGAAATGGCGCGCGACGAGCGGCACGTCGATGTCGCGTGTTTCGCGGATCGGCTTGCCGTTGTCGAGCGCTTCGAGCACCGCGAACAGCCGGCTATGGCGCTGGACCATGCGCGCGAGCGCATACAGATGGCGCGCGCGTCCGGCGCCGCCCAGCGCGAACCAGGCCGGCTGCGCGGCGCGCGCGGCGGCGACGGCCGCGTCGACATCGGCAACGTCGCCCTGGGCGATATCGGCGAGACGCTCGCCGGTCGCGGGCGCATGCGAAACGAACCGCTCACCGCTGGCCGGCGCATGCCACGCGCCAGCGATGAAGTGCCCAAAGCTCGCCTCGTGCTGCGCGAGCCATGCGCGCACGGACTGATCGTCCTCGGGTGCGGGACCGTACTCCATCGAAGAAAAATACTCGGCTACGCTCATGGGATCGGTCTTGAATTCAGGCTACAGGGTGACGGTTGAAAGCGGAATAACGGCCGCTCACATGATGTTCGAGCTGACGTTCGATATCCGCCAGCAGGCTCGATGCGCCGATACGGAACAGCTCCGGTTCGAGCCACGCGCGGCCCAGTTCTTCTTTCATCAGGATCTGGTACGACAGCACGGACTTCGCGCTGGACACACCACCCGCCGGCTTGAAACCGATCAGCACGCCCGTGCGCTCCTGGTATTCGCGGATCATGCGGACCATCACGAGCGACACGTCGAGCGTCGCGTTCACGCCCTCCTTGCCGGTCGACGTCTTGATGAAATCGGCGCCCGCCATCATGCAGACCATCGACGCGCGCGCGACGTTCGACAGCGTGCGGATGTCGCCGGTGGCGAGAATCGCCTTCAGATGCGCCGGGCCGCAGGCCTCGCGGAAATCGCGCACCTCGTCGTAAAGCGCCTGCCAGTTGCCGGTGAGCACGTGTTCGCGCGTGACGACGATATCGATTTCCATCGCGCCGTCCGCCACCGAAGCCTCGATTTCCTTCAGCTTGAGCGGATGCGGAATCAGCCCGGCAGGAAAGCCCGTGGAAACAGCGGCAACCGGAATGTCGCTGCCCTTGAGCGCATCGACGGCGGCCGCGACGAAGCGGTGATAGACACACACCGCGCCGGTCGTGACGACTCGCGGCGCGATGCCGAGCGCTTCGAGAATGTCGGCGCGCACGGGTTGCCGCGCCTTCGCGCACAGACGCCTGACGCGGCCCTCGGTATCGTCGCCGTTCAACGTGGTGAGGTCGATGCAGGTCACTGCCTTCAGCAGCCAGGCCGCCTGGGCGTCTTTCTTGACGGTGCGGCGCGTGGCCAGCGTGCCCGTGCGCCGCTCGACCGCCGACTGGTTCACGCGCAGGCCGTCGAGCCATGACGCGTCGAATGGTGTACCCGGGTTGCGCACAGGATGAACAAGCGGCCCACCGCGTAGCGCGATGACCGTGGAAGACGAAGAAGGAGCTTCAGGCATGAGACATCCGGAATTGGTGCAATGCACAGCAAAAAGCCGATGGGCCGTTCGGGTCTATGCTACATCGAGTGATATGATTCTAACAAGCATGACGAGTCAATCGTGACATTTTCATTGCACATGGATTGCCGGATGCCTTGAATGTTATTGGTCAGTCAGATCGATGGTGCGAAGGTCACAACACCGTATGCACCTGATCGCGCGACAAAGACGGGGATTTCGCCGCTCGCGACGAAGGGGCGTGACGGCCGTAGATAGGGTCTGGGATCAGGAATCGGGGATCAGCGATGGAAATCGCCTGGGGGAATGCTCAAGGCAACTGGCTCGCAACACCTGTGCGGCCAGGGTGTCGTCGAGGCGATGGCGAATCAGCGCGCGGGAAACACGTCGCCAAAGCCGCCGGACTTCGCACCGGACGCGTGTAGCGCGGCGGCAACACGAGGCGAAAGCAGCGCATGGAGTTCGTCTGCGTGACGATAGTCGCGCATGCCGTCACTCAAGGCACCCTCGCCGGCCGTGGCGGGATGACAATAGATTTCGCCGACACCTTCGGGCAAACCGGCTAACGCCGCAAGCCATGTCGCTTCGTCCATCCGGCCCGATCCGGCGATGCCCACGACATAGTCGTTATGAGCGATGCCGGCCTGATCGAGTTGACGGCATACGTGTGCGATCCAGGGCTTCAACCAGAGCGGCGCGCCGGCCCGTGCATCCGGCTTCGTGCTGACCTCGTAAGGCAGACGCATCGCGCGCATGCCATAGTCGCGCCCGATTTCCAGAATCAGCTGCAGCACGGTGGGATGCAGATGAAAATGCTTGTGTGTGTTGACGTGATCGAGCGTCAGACCGGTCTTTTCGAACGCGTCGAACTGCGCGCGAATTTCGCGCGCGAGCTGCTTGCGCACATGCGGCAGCAGGAAAAACCGCACGCCGTCGAGCACCATGTTATTGCCGAAGCGGCCTTCATGATCGACCAGCGCGGGGATATGCGCACGCGGCGCGAGTGCGGCGCCATCGGCCAGCACCAGATGCAGGCCGACGCGCAAATCCGGCAACGCCCGCGCCCGTTCCACGGCATCGCGCGCCGCGGGTGCGCCGACCATCAGGCTCGCGGCCGTCAGAACGCCGCGCTCATGCGCCCATTCGACAGCCAGGTTGACACGCTCATGCAAGCCGAAGTCGTCTGCGGTAACAATCAGCGCGCGTGTCGCCTTAAGCTCGCCCTTAACGCCGGCCGCCTGAACCCGCGCATTGCGTGACGACGTTATTTGCCGCGCCTCAACCGCCATCCGGTGCCTCCATGCCATCCCGCTCCACCGATACCTCCAGTGGCACGCGGGCGCCACGCCACATGACATGCGAACCGAACGCGGCCGCGAACCATTGTACGGCCAGCAACGTGTCGCGCAGGGGCGTCAGTGCAAGATCGCGCCAGAACGTCCGCGCGTGGCGTGCGCTGCGCCAGTGCAGGAGCACGCGCGCGACGCCGCCAGCGATGATGCAGACCTCGCTCGCCAGCACGGCCGGACCGTGCGCGCCGCCCGTTGCGGCTTCAAGTCCCCAGGCCATGCCCGCGGCGAGCATCAGCCAGGGCGAGGTGAACGTAATGAACAGGAACGCGAAGCCGTGTGGCCGCACCGAGCGGATCGTCCGCAGCCAGCGGGTCTCGCGTTGCCATAGCGTCGCCAGCGTCGGCTCGATGACGTCGGTGGTGACCATCACACGCGAGAGCACGGTGCGCAACCCGAGCGCGCGGACGTGCTCGGCGAGCCAGTAGTCGTCGGCGAGGCAGTTGCGCAGCGCACCAAAGCCGCCGATGCGTTCGAGCGTCGAGCGACGCAACGCCAGCGTTGCGCCAAAGCCGAAGCGCCGCGAACCCGTTGCATGCGCAACACGCACGGACGGCGCAAACCATTCGTTGACAAAGAGCGCGCCGACACGCGGCCAGAATCCACCGATGCCCTGCGCAACATACAGGCACGTGACCACACCGACGTGTCGATCGGTGAGCGGTGCCGCAACCCGGTCGAGATAATCGGGCTGGACGGCGATGTCGCTGTCCGCGATGACGATCACTTCATATCGGGCGTGCTCCGCCATGTTGATCAGATTGCTGACCTTGCGGTTGCTGCCATGCACGCGTCCGTCCACCACGAGTTCGATATCGTGCGCGGGCCACGCGGCCTGCAGGCGCCGCACCACGGAGACAGCGGGATCGTCCGGTGACGATACGCCCAGCACGAGCTGGAAACGTTCATGACGCTGCTTGCAGAACGTCGTGAGATTCTCGTAGAGACGCGGCTCCGCCCCACACAACGGCTTGAGAACACTGATACCAGTGGTGGCGGGCAGCCGGGCTGCGTGATGACCGTTAGCAGAATGATGCCGCGGGAAAAGCGGCATGGCGAACGCGGCAAGCACCGCGTATAACGACGCCGCGCAACAGCCGGCTAGCAGCATCCAGAGCAGTGCAGACAACGCATGAGCCGCCATCGTCTGATTCCGCTAGCGTATGAAAGAAATGGAAAGTCCCCGACTGACACACATCTTGTCGACATTGACCGGATTCATTGGCATGGGCTCGTGATACGCACGACGGAATCCAGCCGTGCCTTTCATACGTGTACGTGTGTTGGTGTCGCGGTGTGTGACCGGTTGCACAGCGCGTTTCGATACGAGAAGACGCGCCATGCCGGTCGTTCAAGGAGCGATAGTAGCGACGCATCCTGAAGGAAATCTTAAGGAGGGGCGCACTCATGCTGTCGGCCTCACGTCGGAAACACCCGGACAATCCGTAAGCCCTTCGTCAATCTGCCCTTCACCTTCCCTGCGTGTCTGCGGGAACCGCACGTCGTGCGGCGAGCTTCTGCTGATGCAGCGCTTTGGTTGCTTCGCTGGAACCGTCCGCGCGCGACGGCGGCGGCGGCGGTCTCAAGGCTCTCACGACCTTGCCGCTGAACCGGCATTCCTCATAAAAAAAGCGCAGCGGACGGATTGATACGCGTGCGCAAAGGACAGGCGGACAAACGCATCGTCCTTCGCGCGGCTATTACAGCGGAATCAGTCCTGCAGTGCGGACCACATTTCCTTGTCGCGCTGCGCGGTCCAGATGCGCGGATGCGTCACGCCGCCCGCTTCATCGAAGGCACGCGAGACGTCGAACGGCAGGCAATGCTCATAGATGAACACGTGCCCGAACTTCGGATCCATTGATTTGCGCGTAAGCGCCATCGCCCCCTTCAGGTCGAGCTTTTGCGCGTACGCTTCGCGACCGGCCTTGAGCAGCGTGGTCACGAAATCCCGCGTGTAATCGATGCCTTTGTGAACATCCGCCGGCGAAAGCAGCGCCGGGCCGCGACCGGGCACGAGCTTTTCGGCACCGAGCGCGCGCAACGCTTCAAGTGTGGCGGGCCACTGCTCGAGTTGCGCATCGCCGCAATAGCACGCCGCGTCGTATTCGACGAGGTCGCCCGAGAACAGCACCTTCTGCGAGGGCAGCCACACGACCGTGTCGCCCTTCGTATGACCCGCGCCCAGGTGCGCGATCTTCACTTCCAGCTTGCCGAGCCACAGGGTGATTTCCCTGTCGAAGACGAGCGTGGGCCACGTAAGGCCAGGCACGGTTTCAACACCCGCGAAGAGACGCGGAAAGCGCTCGATCTCCGACTTCATGTCCTGCTCGCCGCGCTCGACGATCATCTCGTACGTGCCGCGGCTCGCGATAACCTGCTGCGCACCTTCCGCGAAATAGGCCGACGCGCCGAGCACGCGCACCGCGTGGTAGTGCGACAGCACGACGTATTTGATCGGCTTGTCGGTCACGCTACGGATCTTCGCGATGAGGTCCTGCGCCATCGCAGGCGTGGCCGTGGTGTCGACGATCAGCACGCCGTCGTCACCGATGATCACGCCGGAATTCGGATCGCCCTCAGCGGTGTACGCATACGCGTTATCGGAAAGCTGCGTGAACGTGATCTTTTTTTCTTCGAGGTCCGCCTGCGATGCGAATGCCTTTGCCATGTCTGTCTCCATTGCCGCCTGGTGAGGGGATGAAGCATGGTCGGCCTGGCGTGATAATTCGTCAATGGCAAATCTATTTGCTAACAGATAACCTCGGGTAAACGACGATCACAGGGTTCGCGTGACGCGATCGGATACCATGCTGTCGTTCCAGTACGAGACATTCAAATTGACCAGGCCTTCAAAGACCGGAGACATCGAGAGCCCTTCCGACGACGCATCCGCCGCAAAAAAACAGCGCGGCATCCAGAGCGTCGAAGTGGGCGGCCGTCTGCTCGATGCGCTGGCGCGTCATCGCGCGCCGCTTGGTCTGAGTGAGCTTGCGGGCGCGGCACAGCTTTCGGCGGCGCAGGCGTACACGTATCTCGTGAGCCTGACGCGGCTCGGTCTCGTCAAGCGCGACCCGCTGACCGGCAGTTACGAACCAGGCCCGCTTGCGTTGCGACTTGGGCTTCTGCATATCGAGCAGCAGCCTGCCTATCACGTGGCCGTGCCGCAGGCGGCGGCGCTCGCCGAGGCCTTCGGCTATAGCGTCGCTGTTTGCGTCGCGGGCACGCAGGGGCCGACCATCGTGCGATATGAACGTGGTGGATCTCCGCTACACGTCAATCTTCACATCGGCACCGTGATGTCACTCGAAGCGACGTCGACGGGGCGCGTGTTCTGCGCGTTTTTCTCGCCCTCGCAGGTCGCGGCCATGTGGCGGAGCCAGACACGTCCCCCTGATCGCACGAAGGACGCGCGCAATGCGAAGACGGGCCTCGCGCCCGCATTCAACGCACCTTTACGCGCGCGCCTCGACGACATCCGCGCGCGCGGAATGGAGCGCGGCATCGATGCGCCAAGCCCAGGCATCAGTAGCCTGAGCGTGCCGGTGTTCGATGCGGAGCGCCGCATGCAGCTCGCGCTAACGGTGATCGGCCCATCGGGCTCGATCGATGTCGACTGGGACGGCCCCGTGGCGCGCGCGTTGCGCGATGCGTCGCAACGCGTCACGGATGCGCTCGCGAACCGTGCCTGAATCCATTCCAGCAAGCGCCTCATGACCCCAGACGAGTCCCTCTCCCTTCCGATCTCCGGCGATACCCGGGCACAGCGCGGGATCAGCGCGCTCGACAACACCGGCGAACTGCTGCTCGCGCTCGTCGCGGCAGGCCGGCCGCTGTCGTTGCGCGACCTCGCCGCCGACGCCGGCATGCCCGCCGCCAAAGCGTTTCCTCACCTCGTCAGCCTGCTCAAGATCGGCTTGCTAAGCCGCGACGATGCGGGGTTTTTCAGCCCGGGGCCGCTTGGCCTCGAACTGGGGCTGATCGCGTTGCAACGTCTTTCGCCGATGCGCGAAGCCGAAACAGAAATCGCAACGCTCGCCGCCGGCTCGGGGATGAGCGTCGCGGCGGCCACGCTGGGGCCGCTCGGTCCCACCGTGATTCGTCTGGAAGAATCGTCGCAGCCGCAGCACGTGAGCCTGCGCGTCGGCACGGTGATGTCGCTCGTCAACACGGCAATCGGGCGCGTCTTTGCCGCGCATGTTTCGGAAGACGTGCTCGTCGGCCTGCTCGCGCAGGAATCCATTCGCCTCGCCGGCGCCGATCCGGCCGAGGCGCTTGCGCCGTCGAAAAAAGGCAGCGCGACGTTGCGGCCGGCCTACCGTTCGCGTCTCGCGCAAATACGCGAAGCCGGCATCGACGACGCGTTCGATGCACCCGTGCCCGGCATCGGGACGCTCGCCGCTCCGGTGTTCGATCACACGGGAAGCATCCGTCTGGTGATCGCGCTGATCGGTTCGTCGGGCGATTTCGGGCGCGGCCTTCACGGCGAAACCGCGAGGCAACTGCTCGCGGCAACGCAACGCCTGTCGTGGCGGTTCGGGTGGGTGAGCGAACGCTAAACCGCGGCCGTTGCAGCGGTATCGCCGCCGCCAACACCAGCACGCGCCATCGCGAGCGCTTCGCCCAGCACGTCCGCATCGCCGATATGATTCGCGAGCAGCAGCACGAGCTTCGCGTTTAGCATGTGGCTTTCTTCTTCGGTGAGCCCGTTGTGCGTTTCGATGAGTTTTTCGTAGAACGCATCCGGGTCTGCGAGATTCAGTTCAGTGTTCAACCGGTTCATGGTCGTGATCCTTCAGGCGTTGCACGTCGCGCGATCGAGCGCGGCCTTCACCAACGCCGGATCGAGCGCGCGCCAGCGCGCGCACACGTGCTGGTCGGGACGCAGCAGATAGAACGTAGCCGCGCGGGCATCGAAGCGCGCGTTGACGATACCTTCGACGTCTTCAACGACGATGATGCCCGACGGCATCGCAGCACCTTTCAACGGCGTTCCGCGCGAAACCACGATCAGCACGCGCACGGGTAAAGACAGCGTCGTCAACGCCGCGAGTCGCGCGGCGCATGCGGCGACGTCTTCGGCAGGATCGTGGAAATAGATGCCTGTGAACACCGCCCCGCCCGTCTGCTGCAAAAACCACGCGTCGCGGCCCGCCACCTTCACGGGGGCATCCGTGCATGCCGCGCCCGGCACCATCGCGCAGGAAAACGCGTCAGCGGTTTCGTCGGGTGTGTTCAGCGGCGAAGCACGCAGCACCGTGGGCACCGACAGTCTTCCGCTATTCACGACACGCCGCGCGAACGGACAGTCTTTCGCGAGCTTTAACGTCGCGTCGCGGAACGTGCGCGATATCGCGCTCTTCGGCGTGATGAAATCGGTGGCGCGTGTCGAGTGGAGGATGTTCTCGTCGGCGGCGTATTCGCGTTCGGACGCATACGTGTCGAGCAGCGCGGGCGGCGCGTCGCCATTCACGACGAGCCGCAGTTTCCACGCGAGGTTGTCGGCATCCTGCACGCCGCTATTCGCGCCGCGCGCGCCGAACGGCGAGACGCCATGCGCGGAATCGCCCGCGAACAGCACGCGGCCGTGCCGGAAGCTGTCCATGCGCTGACACGAAAACGTATAGACACTGACCCATTCCAGTTCGAATTCGGCATCGTCGCCCAGCAGGGCCTTCACGCGCGGAATCACGCGCTCGGGCTGTTTTTCCGCGACCGGATCGGCGTCCCATCCAAGCTGGAAATCGATGCGCCAGACGTTGTCCGGCTGGCGATGCAGCAGCACCGACTGGTTACGATGGAACGGCGGGTCGAACCAGAACCAGCGCTCGCTTGGGAACGACGCCTTCATTTTCACGTCGGCGATCAGAAAGCGGTCCTTGAACGTCCGGCCGTGGCTGTCGAGTCCCATGCAGCGACGCACCGTGCTACGCGAACCATCGGCCGCGATGACGTACCGCGCACGCAACGGGTAGACGCCGTCCGGCGTTTCGACCTGCAGTTCGACATAACCGTCGTGCTGGGTCAATCCTGTGACCGTGCTTTTCCAGCGCATCTGCAGATTGTCCATCTGCATCGCGCGTTCAGCCAGATAGCTTTCGACGTAGTACTGCTGGAGGTTGATGAACGCGGGGCGCGCATGGCCGGTTTCCGGCAGCAGGTCGAACGTGTAGACGAGCTCGTCCTGAAGGAACACCTTGCCGACATTCCATCTGACGCCCTTCTCGATCATGCTCTCGCTGCAACCGAGACGATCGAACACTTCGAGCGTGCGCTTCGCGAAACAGATCGCGCGTGAACCGCTGGACAGCGTGTCGTCGCTGTCGACGAGCACCGTGCGCACACCCTGCTGGGCAAGATCGATGGCGACGGTGAGACCCACCGGACCCGCGCCGACGACGACCACAGGATAGAGCGCCGGCGTGGCCGCATCGTGATCCGCGGCGCGCGCATAGGCGAAGCGCTGGGGCTGATCGTTCGTCGGCATGGCGTCTCCGGTTGCGGTCATGCTGATTAGTCCATGGCAAACGGCGTTGCCTTTCGCTAATTTTTAGTCATTGTATAAATGTTTTGTTATACGTGAATCTGTGTTTACCCCGAGGGAAAAACGGGCGCGAGACGTTGGCCGTTAGCGCGCGTTGGCTGGACTGTCTGCGGGTCACCACGGTTTCTGCTTGTGCGATGACAGTCACCGCGTGGCATGATTGTTGACCCGAGGCACTGAACGGCCAGTGTCGATCAGTCGTTGACAACGCAGGCTGGAGCATTCTGCGAGGAACTGGTGATGATGCTAACGATTGCATACATTGAAGAGCCGCCATTCGGCTGGACAGATGCGAACCAGTCGGCGACCGGCGCAGACATCGAATTGGCTGAAACGATTCTTCGGGCGATTGGCGTTACGAAGATCAATTACCAAGGTAGCCACGCGTTGCTTGATGCGTTCAACCAGCAACTGCGTACGTACCTCGGTTCAGATGATCACCGGCGTCGCACGTTACGATTTGGCTTGACCCGAAATGAGATTGATCCGGTCGTTCCTGGCTGAGAGGGGCTATCTTCGAGCGTGCGGGGGTAAGGTAGCGAAGAGAAAGCTGAAACGGATCATTTTTCTTCCCGGTTTATCAATGCAACACGCCTGGACTTTAGCCTCGATCCTACATGAGTGATTGCGGACTCAAGCTTGATCCTCTCGAACCGAGCACGCCAGGCGGGGGAAACTATCGCTTACGGCTAATCTCCAATGTCTCCTTCCGACAGCATCGAAGGGCTGTTGCGGGTCGGAAGTGTGAGTCCGCAAATTCAGGAAGCCGCCGTCCAGCTGCTCATTGCCGCCACTGTCGACAATCCGCCAGATTGCCAACGTAGAACCCGGACCGGTCGAATGTCGGCAAAGGCCGAAGCGTGCGCATCGCTATTCCGGCAGGTTCCAGGGCCCTCCTGTCGACGCGGTTGCGAGGGCGAGCCACGCGCACATGCACCGGAAAAGCGCTCTAAAGAATACTGTCCAACGCCTTGGAGAGTCTGGCGACCGCGCCTTCGACGTCATGTAGTTTGTCGAGGCCAAATAATCCGACGCGGAAGGTCTTGAAGTCTTCAGGCTCGTCGCATTGAAGGGGAACGCCGGCTGCGATCTGCAAGCCGGCATCGGCGAATTTCTTGCCGGATCGTATGCCGTCATCGTCCGTGTAGCTGACCACGACACCCGGAGCCTCAAAACCTTCGGCCGCCACGCTTTTGAAACCTTTGTCACTCAGGAGTGAGCGAACGCGCTTGCCGAGTTCAACCTGCTCCGCTCTCACTTTGTCGAAGCCATATGCCCCGGTTTCCTTCATGACGTCGCGCAGCGTCGCGAGACTGTCCGTGGGCATCGTGGCGTGGTACGCGAACCCGCCGGTCTCGTAGGCTTCCATGACCTGCAGCCATTTGCGAAGATCGCAAGCGAAACTGGTGCTGGTTGTTACGTCGATTCTTTCGCGGGCGAGAGGGCTGAGCATGACCAGTGCGCAGCAGGGTGACGCGCTCCATCCCTTTTGCGGCGCGCTGATCAGGACATCGACGCCACTGGCCTGCATGTCCACCCAGATCGTACCCGAGGCGATGCAATCCAGTACGAACATGCCGCCGACGGCGTGAACAGCGTCGGACACGGCACGCAACCAAGCATCAGGCAGCATTATCCCGGATGCAGTTTCGACATGCGGTGCAAAGACCAGATCCGGCTTGTTCTCCCTGATCGCGGCGACCACTTCTTCGATCGGAGCAGGGGCATAGGCGGCCTGCCTTCCTGGTTCGACCGGACGCGCCTTCAACACCATCGATTCAGACGGAATGCCGCCCATGTCGAAAATCTGCGACCAGCGGAAACTGAACCAGCCATTACGGATGACCAGACACTTCCTGCCTGTCGCGAACTGCCGGGCGACGGCTTCCATGCCGAAAGTCCCGCTGCCCGGAACGATAACCGCCGACTTCGCGTTGTAGACCTTTTTCAGCGCACCGGAAATATCGCGTACGACGCCTTGAAAGAGCTGCGACATATGATTGATTGATCGGTCGGTGTAAACGACTGAATATTCGAGGAGTCCCTCGCGGTCGACATGAGGAAGTAAGCCTGGCACGTTCGCCTCCGGTAATAGACGAATAAAGGAATCGAAAACAGATTCTAACGAAAGCCACCTGCAACGGCATCGGCCGGAAGGCCCCGTTACCAATCCAGCAAGTTTCGGTATGGACCCGACGTCGAGCCACGCCGGCTGGGAATGCTCCAGTGGCAACAATCGGCACGATTGTGAACCTTCGCTGGAGCGTGGTCAAAAAATGAAACTCCCATCTTTCTTGTGGGAGTGTGCCATGAAGACCGAACAGTAGCTGCAATAAAACGACGCAGAAACGTCCCTGGTTCGTAAGCGTCGACCGATCTGTTTACGGGAACGTGGGAACTCGTTCGAAAAGAACTGGGCCATCTGTTTCCAATCCCGATCGGCTGCCACTCCGTGACGCTGGAATTGCGCGGACAAGGTGACGTCGCCGAGGAGTTCGCGTCTGGTGACGCAGATGCACTGCTCAAATTCCTGAGGCGTAGAGGCGCAGTCGCCGGCGATCCCGGGGCACTTCCAGAGTCATTATGCGAGGCCACAAGCCTCGCCGCGACAGACCTCCTCACCGCACCGCGAGGCGGAATCGTCAACTACAAGGTGCCCCTCGGCGAACATGTCTCACGTGGCACAGTCATCGCAGAAATCGTCGATCCGGGCGCGGACGACCCGCTCGGATCGGCAATTGCAATTCGCACTAAAACCGATGGGATCGTCGCTTCCCGGACGCTGATTCGCTTTGTGCCACGCGGGGAAATTATCGCCAGGATCGTGGGAACGGTATCGCTTCGATCCGGAGCGTTGCTTGAGCCTTAGTCTCGATTGAGGTCAGCGGCTACGTGGCTGATCTGCTTGAACGGCCGCTTTGGTGCGAGCTCACCGGACGTCAGATAGTCGCCGCCGACGCCGACCCAGGAATAGCCGCACGAAGTCGGAGCAAGCCACCAGGCGCCCGGCAGAATCGGTCCCGCGAGGCCCCGATCATTGACGCGCCCATCCCCCTCGCAAGACGTGCGATTTCGAGGTCGAATAACGTGCCCATGGCTTCCCTCGCAACGTCCGTTCTTGTTATGTAACGAAGCGCTACTACAACCCGGGTACCAATGCCGCGGATTTACAACTGGGCCGGTTATCAATCGCCTCACTAAAGCTGCGCGCCCTTTATCCCAGAGATATACATCGCATCGCATGCAAACTGGCGGCCAGAGTTTCTCGTGGCATGACAGAAGATATTAAGCATTCAGGTTACGGATCGTTGCAATTTGCTCGATCTGCTTACAGGGCGTTTCCGTATTCTTCAGCACACAACAATGAAGGAGGATTCGCCATGAAAACGATGCTCAAAACGCTGGCGTGCGTGCTGGTGTTTCCACTCGCACTTGCCGCATGTGGAGGCGGCGGTGGCGATGGCGGCAGCACCTCCACGGGCACGGGCACGCTCCGTGTCCAGATGACGGACTCCCCGTCATGCGGTTTCGACCATGTCTATGTGACGGTCAGCAAGGTTCGCGTCAACACGAACGCGCAGGCCGGCGACACTGACGGTGGCTGGACTGACGTGGCATTGTCGAGCCCGCAGAAGATCGATCTGCTGTCGCTGACCAACGGCGTGCTGGCCGACCTCGGACAAACCGCTTTGCCCGCCGGCCAATACCAGCAGGTTCGTCTGGTGCTCGCGCAGAATCAGGGCAACACGCTGGCCAATTCGATTGTTCCGACCGGCGGCAGCGAGCAGGCGCTCGACACGCCAAGTGCCACGCAAAGCGGCTACAAGATCATCCGGCCGTTCACGGTGCAACCGAATACGCTGGTCGATCTCGTACTCGACTTCAACGCGTGCAAATCGATCGTCCAGAAAGGTAACGGCTCGTACAGTCTGAAGCCGGTCGTGACCGCGACGCCGACAGTCGTGAGCGGCACGATCTCCGGCTACGTTGCGCCTGCCGAAGCGGGGGCCGCTGTCTATGCGGAGCAGAACGGCCACATCATCAAGGGCACCGTTGCCGACAGCAACGGACAGTTCGTGCTGACGCCGCTCGAGCAGAGTTCAACCAGCGGCAACTATGATGTCGTCATCGTGCAGAATAACGTTGCAACGGGTATCGTGCGCTCCGTGCCGGTCGTTGTGAATACATCGACGGTCGTGGCCACGTCGTCGGCACCGATCGTGCTGCCGGCATCCGTCATGCAGGTCGCAAGCGGGACAGTGCTGCCGGTCAGCGCGCAGGCCATCGTACGGGCGCTGCAATCGATCAGCGGCCTCAACTACGAAATCACCAGCGCGAATGCGAATCTGGATACCGGAGCCTACGCGCTGAACCTGCCAGCCGCCGCACCACTGGTCGGCACTTATTCGGGGAGCTTGCCGGTCGCGCTGTCCCCGGTCGCAAGCGCGGCCGGACAGTACACCGCAGAAGCCGATAGCATGAGCGGTGCGACCCAGTCGTCCGCAGTCAATGTATCGACAACCAGTCAGGCCAACGTCAACTTCAGTTTCTAACAATCACTACGCGATGAAGGATGAAGGGCGCAAGCCCTTCCCCGGAGAACCTCATGAAAAAAATCTTCTGTCTCCTGACGGCAGGTGCCGCCCTGTTGAGTGGCTGTGCGCTGTATGTGCCTGATTCGCCGGGCGTCGTTGTCGTGCCGCAAGGCAAGCCCCAGGGTGGTCCGGGCAACGGTTTCTGTCCGCCGGGACAGGCGAAAAAGGGGAATTGCTAAGAAGACACAGAGGGCGCCCGCAGGCGCCCTCTGTGTTCCATCAAGTCGAATGGCTGATTGCGGTGTGCTGGCTGTGGTGAAGCCTGGTGTTCACCTGCGCATGCGAGTGTGAACGCGCGTGATCTGTGTGAGCCGCATGAAGACTCTTGCTCGTTTGCGCGTCGGCACGGTCCGCCTGCGTGTCCGATCGATCCGCCGCGCGGGCAAGACCAGCATCACGGTCGGCTGAATTGAAGCCGTTGGTGTTGCTGGCGCCCTTGCTGCTCATATGCCCGGCCGACATGCCGCCCGCGTTGCCGCCCAGACCACCGTGTCCGGCGCCCCCGTTGCCTCCCGCTCCGCCGCCTCCACCGCTTCCGCCTCCATTGCCACCCGCTGCCGCAAAGGCTGACACGGAAGCAAGTGCCACGACGCTCGCGGCAATCCATTGCACTGTTTTCATTTTCACCTTCCCAAAGTCCACCTGAATGCCTGGATTGTACGAACGGCGCGGGCTGGCAACCCCGAACACTTGTAATCAACTGTAAGTGGCGTGGTCTCGCCGCCACGGATCAGGCATCGTGTCCCAGGCCGATTGCGGTCATCGTCAACAGGTAAACTCACCCGACAGATGGGGTTGTCGCCAGAAAGAAAACGGGCGCGAGACGTTGGCCATCTGCGCCCGTTTTCTGGATTGATTGTTTGAGGATTGCGACCAGAAAGCCGGTCCCCGCTTTATCAAACCCGCATCGCTTCCTCCAGCACCTCACGCAGCTTCGGCGTACAGCCGATCACGCGATTGCCGTGCTGCAGGCACGCCTGCGTGAGGAAATCGTTGGTCCAGCCGCCGGCCTCCTCGATCAGCAGGACGGCTGCGGCCGCATCCCACGCGTTGATGTGCAGTTCGCAATACGCGTCCTGACGCCCCGCCGCCACATACGCGAGGCCCAGCGCGCCCGAGCCGCATCGCTTCACGCCGGCGCCGAGATCGTTCAGGCGCGTCGCGACCTTGAGATAGTTTTCAAACGACGCCCGCGGCGACCAGCCCAGTTCGACGACAGACTGGCGCGGATCGTCGATTGTGCTCACCTTGATCGGGCGACCATTCAACGTCGCGCCGCAACCACGGCGCGCGGCGAACAGTTCGTCGGCCATCGGGTCATAAAGCACGCCGATCTGTGTGCGCCCCTGATGCACGAACGCGATCGACACGCAAAAGTACGCAATGCCACGCGCGAAATCAGCGGTGCCGTCGATCGGATCGACGATCCACACGCTTTCGCTGAAGGCACCGCCGCCCTCCTCGCCAAAGAATCCATCGTCGGGAAATGCCTGCGAAAGCCGCAGCGCGATCAGCTTTTCGACCTCGGCATCGGTTTCAGTCAGATAGTCCTGCGGACCCTTGAATTTGAGGTTCAGTACGTCATCCCGCTCAAGGAATCTTCTTCGCACGAGATAGCCGGCTTCCTGCGCAATCGCGCAAGCCGCCAGCAAACGAAGATGCATTTCAACCTCGGTCATTCTTCATTCTCCAATGTGTTGTCAACGCACGGTCAGGGGAGCCGTCGCGCTTCGCATGCGCATGCATCATCCGAGTTCGATCGGCCGGCCATGCGGTGTACGGCGTGCCGCCGCGTCCCATTCATCGCGGCGCTGTATGAGGCCGCCTTTCGACACAAGACCTTTGGCGGTGGCGATGCGTTCGAGCGCGGTCAGCCAGTGCGCGTAATACGTGTCGCCATGATCCGGGTCGCCGGCAGACTGTGCGTCGCGGATCGCTTCATGCAGCATGTGCGCCCATTCCTTCCACGTGAACGCGCCGCCTGCATGCAAGGCCAGCGTCATGGCAAATGCCTGTGCTTCCCAAGGTGCGTTGAATACGGGGCCTTCTTCACCGCAAGGCAATCCGGGCAGCGCCGTGCGCAATTCGTGCAGATCCGTTTCAGTGGTTTTCATGTCAGGTTGCCCGTGTGGTGTCGACGTCGGCGTCGAGATAAGGCTCCCAGCAGTCGACGCATACGGACGAAGCCGTCGTATCCGCTCCCCACAGTTCAGCGGCGTCAAAGCGCACGGTATAGAGCCATTCGGGATTTTCACCCTGGCCGCGCGCGTTCGTATCGGGAAACACGTGCATGCCGCGCAGCGCAACGATCGTGCCGCGTTTGTCGCGGCAATAGCGCGGCAGCCGCGTATGTGTCGACGGATTCAGCTGACGGGTACGCACTGTATCGCCGGCCTGAAAGCGCGCGTCGCGCGTTACCGGCCTGTTGACCGGACTGCCACGCAGCAGCGCCGCCTTGACCTGGTCCGCCATCAACACGCGCGGAACCGGTGCCGCGGGGACCTGAAGTTGACCTGATTCGAGTTCTGCCATGCTCGCAAGACCGCTACTGTGCAGCAGCTTTTTGAGCCCTTCGAACCAGATCTCGTAGTAGCTGCTCGCGAGGTATTGCGCGGGCGGCAGGCTTTCGCGCGCGGCACGCGAGGTGTCGATGTTCCACTTGCCGGTCGCGCCCATCGCGAGCGTGATTGCGAGCACCCGGCGTTCCCACCCGGCGTGAAAAAGCGGTTCGCCTTCGGCTTCAGGTTGCACCGGGCCAAACGCCTGCATGCCGCCAAGATCCTGTGCGCCGTTCATGTCGCCCCCGGTTGTGATGTGTATGCAAGCGGCAATCCGGTGCCGATCATCGAATCGCGCGTGACGAGTCCAGCGAGTTCGTCCTCGCTCAAAGCGTCTGTTCCAGCGGGGCGCACGGGCAACACCAGATAGCGGACCTCGGCGGTCGAATCCCAGACGCGAAATTCGACTTCGGCTGGCAGCTCGAAGCCGAACTCCTTGAGAACGCCGCGCGGGTCGATCACCGCGCGCGACCGGTACGGCGCCGACTTGTACCAGACGGGCGGCAAACCGAGTACCGTCCACGGGTAACACGAGCACAACGTGCAGACCACCATGTTGTGAACGGTCGGCGTATTTTCCAGCGCGACCATGTGCTCACCCTGCCGGCCGGTGTAGCCCAGCGATGCAATCGCGGCCGTGGCATCCGCGAGCAGCCATTGACGGTATGACGGATCAGACCACGCCTTCGCGACCACGCGCGCGCCGTTGCGCGGCCCGACGGCGTGTTCGTACGTTTCGATGAAGACATCGAGCGCTGCCGGATCGATATAGCCTTTTTCGACCAGCAGCGATTCCAGCGCCCGCACGCGCAGGTCCATTTCGGGCAACGCGCTGCCTTCATGGTCGTGCGGATGGTCGTGATCGCCGGCATCGGCATGGGAATGCCCGTGGCGATCCGCTTCGCCTGCGTGGTTTTCATCCTGATTCATCGAACGTCGCCCGAAAGATCGTTGGAGAAAACCAGTATGGTAGGCCCACGACGCAAATGCAAACCGTCAGCGAGGAACAATCCAGTCAGGTCATTGCACACGATGATTACGTCGCGACCCGCCACTGCTTTTTTCAACGGTGGTTGCGCGGTGAGCCGCTGGACGCGTATAAATCCATACGATGACTTTCATACCCACAATCAACCTGGTGCATGAATGCAGCCACCCGACCTGAGCTTTCTTTGTACCCAGCAGGCGCGCGACGCCAGGCGGAGCGTCGATGAATTCCCGCTGCCGGACCTCGCGGTGCGGCAGTTCTGGCACGCGCGCCATCACAACGATGCGGGGCATCGATGGTTCAGCGGTCTGGTCGAAAAAACGTTGCGGCAGGACCGCGACCGGCCGCGTACACGATGAAGATCATTCCTGTACTCGATCTGCTCGACGGTGCGGCCGTGCATGCGGTGCGCGGCGAACGCAGCCGTTATCGTCCGGTCAGCTCACAGCTTTGCGAAGGCAGCGATCCGGTCGACGTCGCACGCGCCGTGCTCGACCATGCGCATTCATCGGTGATTTACGTGGCGGATCTCGACGGCATCATGCACGGCGCGCCGCAACAGCATGCGTTGATGCGACTCATGCGCGCGATGCCACGCATCGAACTGTGGCTCGACGCGGGTTTTACGGATCGCGACGCCGCGAACGCGTTGATCGCACCGCTTCGAGCGACAGGAGCGAACGTAACGCCGGTTTTCGGCAGTGAATCGCTGCGCGGCCCAAAAGATGGATCATCGATGCAGACGGCCCTTGTCGCGGACGTTAATGCGCCTGCAAGCGCCGCGGGGAACGCGATCCCGCACGACGCGATTCTCTCGCTGGATCGTCGGCATGACACGCCGCTGGGCGACCCGGCGCATTGGCACGACGCATCGGGGTGGCCGTCGCGCGTGATCGTGATGTCGCTGGAGCGCGTGGGTTCGTTCGAGGGCCCCGACCTCGCTGCGATCGCCGATGTGCGGCGTCGTGCGGGCGAGCGGCAGATTATCGGCGCGGGCGGCATTCGCAACGCCGACGATCTGCGCGCCGCCGAAGCCGCGGGCGCGCATGCATGGTTGATCGCGTCCGCGCTTCACGATCGCAGGATTCCCGCTGCCCGACGCTAAACCACGTTGATGGATGAAGATATGCCCGCGCGCCGTGCATGACTCGAAGTCGCCACGTAATGAGCCTCGCCATGCAACCGGTTTTCTCGCCGCCTGAAGCGCGCGCAGATTTGCGTTAGATTGAACCTGACGCGAAACCCAATCATCCCGGAGCAACAATGGCAAAACCCACCGCTTACTCATCGAACGCCCCCACCCGCGCTGAAGTCGACGCATTGAGCGGCGCAGCCGTCCTTGAGTTCGGAACCGACTGGTGCGGCTACTGCCTGGGCGCGCAGTCGTCGATCGGGCAGGCGCTGGAACAGCACGTTGGTGTGCACCATCTGAAGATCGAGGACGGACCCGGGCGAGCACTCGGCCGCTCATTCAGGGTCAAGCTCTGGCCGACGCTGGTTTTTCTGCGTGATGGCGTCGAAGTGGCGCGTGTCGTGCGGCCGCAAAACGTCGCCGCGGTCAGCGAAGGTTTATCGACACTGTTCGATGAAACGGGAAAAAACGAAAGAACGGCCTGATCGACGATAAGCAACCGTCGTCACGGCTTGAACAGAAGTGACCGGATCACGCTGCGAAACGTAGCGCGATGGCAAGGCGGGAAATGCAGTTGAACAGCTGAAAAACAGATCGAAAGAAGACCAGACAGAAAGCGCGGAACACACACCGCGCTTCTGCCAGCCCGCTCTCACAGAGGACGGCGATGCGATTCAGCGATGATCGCGCACGTTTGCAGGTGCAGGTTCAGCGCTTCGACGGCCAGCGCGCGCAGGCGTGCAAACCAGCTGGTATTGGCGGTGGTGGCGGCGATAGTAGCGTTGCTCATGGCGGGCTCCGATAATTAAAGTGTAAATACCTAGGTAATAACCCTTATTATAACCCTCTGATGTCGCAGCGCAACAAAACAATAAGAATCAGTCACCTGATGTGGCCCGGTTCTGCGAATCGAGCCCGCTCACGCGGTGCGCACGCCCTTCGGCTCCTCCAGCGTTTCCGTCTGCGCCAGCGCCGGGAACAGCCGTATCCAGAGCAGCGCGACGGCAATCGTCGCCACCCCGCCCACCAGAACGGCCGGCACCGCGCCCCACCAGCCCGCCGTCACGCCGGATTCAAACTCGCCAAGCTGGTTCGACGTGCCGATAAAGAGCGCGTTGACCGCACTGACGCGACCCAGCATCTCATCGGGCGTGCGCAGCTGCACGAGCGAGAGCCGCACCACCACGCTGATCACATCCGATGCTCCCAGCACCGCCAGCGACACTAGCGAAAGCACGAACGAGTGCGACAGCCCGAAGACGATCGTCGCCACGCCGAACGCGATCACGCCGCCGAACATCGCGACACCCGGACGGTTGCGCAGCGGAAAATGCGCGAGCCAGATCGTGCCGGCGAGCGCGCCCACTGCCGGCGCCGAGCGCAGCAGGCCCAAGCCTAGCGGGCCGGTCTGCAGGACGTCGCGCGCGAAGATCGGCAGGAGTGCCGTCGCGCCGCCGAACAGCACCGCGAACAGGTCCAGTGACAGCGCGCCGAGAATCACCGGCTGACGCCGGATGAACGCGATACCCGAGAACACCGATTCGAGCGTGACCGGCGCGCGGGCGGCCGGCTTCGTCCGCAGCGGGATCGACCAGACGAGCGTCGCGGCGGCGATGAACGCGACGGCGCTGGCCAGATACACCGCACTCGGGCCGAGGCCGTACAGCAGGCCGCCGGCCGCGGGCCCGAGAATCTGGGCAGCCTGCCCCGCCGAGGTGGACCACGCCGTCGCGCGCGGCAACTCGGAGCGCGGCACGACGGAAGGCAGCAGCGAGGAAATCGAAGGCGACTCGAACGCCCGCATCGCGCCGACGAGCGCCGCCAGCACGTAGATCACCGGCGCCGACAGCCAGCCGCCGAGCGTGCCGGCCAGGAACACGGCTGCAGCGAGCGCTTCGAGCGCCTGGCAGACGGCCGCGATGCGTCGCCGGTCGTAGCGGTCGGCAACGTGGCCGACCACGAGCGTGAGCGCGAACATCGGCAGAAACTGCGCGAGCCCGACGAGCCCGAGCGCAAACGCGCTGTGTGTGATCGCGTAGATGTGCCAGCCGATCGCGACTGCAAGCATCTGGAACGAGATCGACGACAGGACCCGCGCCCCCCAGAACCGCTGAAAACTGGCATGACGTGCCAGACTGATTTGTGTTTCGACGGGGGGCTCGGGTGTCATGAGGCGGTCGGCTCGAAGATCGTGGTCGACACGGGAAATCAGGACGAAAACCCGTGCGGGCGCGCGTCAGCTCGCCCGTCAAAAGTCGGAGAGTGTAGTGCAAATCGGCGAATCGCGAGGACGCCTGGCAAAGCCGGGCAACGTGGCAGCGTGATCGCGGAATGCAGCGATCACGCGCGGCGGCACTCAAAACTGGTAGTTGAACGAGAAATCGAACACGGCGTTGGTGGCCTTGCGCGTTATCGGGCTGTGTGCCGCGTCGCCGACCAGTTGCTGCAGGCCGGCGTCGCCCGTTACGAACCAGTGCTTCTGGAAAAACCAGATCGCGCTCACACCAAAGCCCACCGATTTGAGCCCCGCGCTCACATCGTATTGCGGATAGCCGGAACGCGCCGACTGCAGGCTGCTGACGCCATACCACGTCTGCATATAGCGCGAATCGGCGAAGACCAGGTTCGGCCCCGCGAACCAGAAAAATTTCTCCGAACTGCCGGGCAACGGCATATAGGCGCCGAGGTCGCCGATCCAGCCGTCTGAACCGCCGAGACTGCGCCGGATATCCGCGCGAATCACCAGCGGAAAATCTTTCGACACGGCGTATTCCGCGAAGAGCTTGGCCTCGGGCGCGGGATTGATGTTGCCCATGCCGTCGAGATGACCTGAGTTGTCTTCCGCGCGGCGGCCCAGGTCGTAGGTCAACGCGAGACCCGCTCGCCAGTGCGTGGTGCGCACGAGGTTCACGCCGAGTCCTTCGCCGGTGGAGAGGAAGAACAGGTCACGGTAGCGCAGGTCGATAATCGGTCCGACTATCGCGTGATAATTCGCGGCGCCGTCGTAGCGCGGGCGCACCGTCACGCCGAGGCCGAGGCGCGCCTGCCAGTCGGGAATCGGTGCGTTATAGAGTTTCTCCAGAGGGAGCCCCACCGAGTATTGCCATTCGGCAAGCGGCGATGGTGTCTGTGCCCGCGCGGCGATGGGCATCATGGTCGAGATCACCGTCGACAGCATCGCTGCCAGTTTCAGTGAGTGGCACATCCGGTCATCACGTAACGCGCTGCCGTTCAACATGAAGCCTCCGGTCCCCGTTCCCGGGGGAAATCTGCGTTGTTCTTTCCGGATCGGTGCGAGAGCAACTGTTTTCAAGCTGCTGCTGCATCACCCGCTGCTATCTTTTCCATTTTTCCCGTTACCGTGACTTTCTCGCCACCCGCGAGCGCGTTCTTCAAGCCGTCGACAGGCCGAAGCGGTGATTCGCGCGGCCCCATCCTGCCCGGTTGCAGCGATCAGTCCGGGGCTTCGTTCCAGATCGCGCATGCATCGTGGTACTCGCCACGATGCAAATCCCGTTCCCGCCCATCGCAGAGCACATTCCGGTGCCATGCGGTCGACGCGCGCGGCACACCGCACACGCGCGCACGATTCGTGACTGCTGGCGGCGCTGCCGCTACCGTTCAGGCAGATGTACCCGAAGCCGGGCAGCGCCGATACGGCTTGAGCTTGAGCTTGAGCTTGAGCTTGAGCTTGAGCTTGAGCTTGAGCCAGCAATAATAGCCGGCAAGGGAAACCGAAGATGGCAAAGAGAACGAAACGGATGCACTCAGCGGCGTTCAAGCGCAAGCGGAAGTGGCACTCGCGGAGTGAAGAGCGAACAGACGCTGGCCGGATTGGCGTGGCACTTCGATGTCTACCCGAACCAGATCACAGAATGAAATCGGCAATTGCAGGAGCGCTCGGCTGACGTGTCCAGCTCAGCGGCGGGGGCAGTCGCCAAGCGAGCTGCCGGTTGACCTCAAGGCATTGCACGCGACAATCGCGCAGTTGACACAGCGGAATGATTTTTTAGAAGGTGCGTTCGCCAGGGCGGGATTGCCGGGCGCGAAGCGATGATCTCAAGAGACCGCTGAACAATCGGGGGCGCATTTCCACGCGCACTGCGCGCCAGCACGCGGCTCCGGCACCCAGCCGCGCTACCACGGATCGAAGTCCGCCAGCGTGTGAAGCGGGGAACAGTACCTGTTCCCCTTTCAGGCGGATGTTGCCGGCGATGTCCTCCTTACGCCGGGCCTGCCAGTTTAGGACCGGCGCTCGAACACGCCTACCTTGTTGCTTGCGTTCAGATAGACAAAGATCCGGTGGGTCTTCGTGTCGACGGCAAGCGTATGCACGTTCTTCTCGGTGGCGATGTGATCGACCACCTGATTGGTATCGAGATCGATGACCTCGATGTTGCCCGTCTTGTCTCCGATGAAAGCCCGACGTCTTTCCGTATCGATCGCCGTCTGGTCGACGGAACCGGCAACCGGAATGGTGGCGACCAGTTTGCCGCTGGCCGGATCCACAACCAGCATTTTCTTGTCGTTCGTGCCGAAAATCACATGATGAGTCTTGCTGTCGTATACGCCTCCCTTGGCTTCGCCCTTGACGCCGAAGTCCCAGACAGCAACGATTTTGTTCGTGTTCGGATCGATGACGTCGATGTTCCCTCCGACCGGCTGGTACAGGCGATCCTCGGAACGAACATACAGTGCGACATCGGGACCGGCTTTCGAGTCTTCAGGCTTGAGCTTGAATACGTTCAGCATCTTGAACGGCGACTTGTTCTCGAAGACCGCTTCGTTATTGCTGTCGTCGTTTGCAACAAAAATCCTGCCGGTGCGTTCATCGACGTTGACGCCGTCCGGCGTTTTGCCGCCACTGTCGACACTGGCCACTTTCTTGCGCGTTCGCTTGTCCACGACCATCAGTTTGCCGGACGTTGCGTCGGTGATGAAAGCAAAGCGTCCGTCGAGCGCGATGCCATTGCCGGAATCCACACCGGTTATGGTGTCCTTGACGGCAAGTGCCTTCGCGTCGATGACCACGACATTGTGATCGGGAGACTGCGAAAGCCAGACCGTTTCGGTCTCCGGATCATAGGTGACCCAATCGCCATGACCACCGGTTGCACCCGGCAAGTCGATCGTTTTGACCAGCTGGTATTGAGAAGTCTGTGCGCTGGCCGTCACGGAAAAGAGAGCGGCTGCGGCAACGCCGACGGCGAGAGCCTGAAATTTAAAGAACGACGACATGATGTCTCCAGTCAATTAATATAATTTTCACGGACTACCTTGATATGGCGAATCGCGACCTTCCGGCAGCGATCCGGTACGGCTGGACACTACAAAGAGAACGTCGACGTGAACGTCAGAACTTGTGAACCAGGCCGATCATGACCGCGACCTGACTCGGCGTGCGTGACGACGAGGTGAGATCGCCCACCGCGCCCCCAGCGGGTACGATTTGCGTGCCGTCGCTG
This sequence comes from Paraburkholderia sartisoli, assembly GCF_900107685.1. Lineage (GTDB taxonomy): Bacteria > Pseudomonadota > Gammaproteobacteria > Burkholderiales > Burkholderiaceae > Paraburkholderia > Paraburkholderia sartisoli. The sequence goes on from NZ_FNRQ01000004.1 coordinate 76,037, forward strand.
CTAAAGGTCGTACCGCTGGCGTGCGTATAGCCCGCAGTGGCATACAGGGTGGTGCGTTTGGAAAGACTGTATTGAGAGCTGGCCGCGACGGAATGGTATGTGGCGGATGACGCGCCACTCGACTTCGTGTAGGTATAACCAATCGCCAGCAGTTCAGCGGGTGTGGCCTGATAGCCTAGCGATGCTGCGCCGATGTTGAAGTGCTCCGTGCGGTCAAATGCGCCAAAGCTGATGTACGGCTTGTATTGGGCATTGCTATAGCGCGCGTTGACAGTAAACGCAGCGATTACGTACTGCGCCGCCACCTGGGCTATCTGCCGTGAACCGACGAGCGCTACCGCGTCGTCAAGCGGAGTCACCGAATTGTTCTGAATCTGATCAGCCGTGCCGCTCCCGCCGGCCCCGTCGTTTTTGGCAAACAGGTAACCCGCGGCGAGGCTTAGCCCCCCGTTCGTATACAGGGCGGCCGCCGAGTAGGTCTGGCCGGAACTCGTGTTACCCGCGACACCGCCGAGTGCATAGAGCAACTCATATTGAAAGCCAGCATAGGTCGGGCTTGTGTACTTGATCGCGTTGCTTACGCGAATGGAGTTGTCGTTGTTGTCGGCATCGCCGGGCGTCGTAAACGCAGGGCCATACCCGTCTGCCGTGATTCCCTGAACCAGATCGACCGTTGGATCATATTGCCGGCCGAACGTCAGGGTGCCCAGCTTGTCGCTCGACAAACCGACATAGGCCTGTTTGCCGAACTCCCGGCCGCCCTGACTCATGGCCCCTGTGTTGATGTCGAAACCGTTTTCGAGGTCGAAAACCGTTTTAAGGCCTCCGCCCAGATCCTCTTCGCCCTTCAGCCCCCATTTGTTGGAAGCCAGATCCGCTCCTTGCAGTTCAAACACAGAACCTTGACCGGTATTGTTGAAATACGCCACAGCCTCATCGATCGTTCCATACAGCGTGACGCTGCTCTGCGCCATGGCATTCGAAGATGCTGCAATAACGGTAATGGCAAGCATGCCGTAATTACTGCTTTTCATGTCTCTTCCTGTCATATTTAGAATAATGGCTGTCTGTTTTCTGCTTTATGGATACGCAGGTTTTTCTCGTGAGGCAGCCATGAACTGGAATATAAATTCTGAATAAATTACCCGTTACCCGTCCTTTTACGAGCAACATTATTTAAAACATGTATATATTTTCCACTCCATAAATGTCGGGACGAGACCTTGCACGCCGGTCTCCGACGGCCCTTCTCCTGAATGGATTACCTGTTTTTCAGCTCTTTCGATTTCTCTTGCCGCGACAGCAGAGTCGATCAAATTTTTTGATATGGATAGTTAAACAAATTTATGGTAACCAAAGAATATTTGTATGGTGGAAGGCAGATCGAAAGAAAGAAAAAGGTCGGACAAATGCGAAATGTAATGTTGCGTGGAGACGTGAATTTGCAATGGCCTGGTCGACGATGCCCGGGTCCTTGCCAGATTCATGTCCGGACGAAAAGACCCTGATGCCACTCATTTCCTTATTTCATGAATGCGATGCGGAAAGGAAAATTTTATATTTGATTTGTAATAAAAAATAATGCGTTAGTAATTGCTGCAGGTGCGTGTAGTTTTGTGGATTATTGTCAACTGTTGTGGATTTCAGACTGAACACCATGAACCGCCCGGATGCGGATGGCGCCGTTCTTCACCGGCCTGCCGTCCTGTCTGGTCGGCATGGAGGCCTGTGGCAGCGCACATTGCTGTGTACGCAGGCTGGCTGCGATGGGACTTACGGTGAAGCTGATGTCAGGGAGATCGACCGCAAGACCGATGTGATGGAAGCGCAGATCCGCCCATGGCACCCGCACAGCGAGGCCAGCCAGCGCCTTGCCACCGATCCCTGGGAGCATCTGCCGGTCCGCAAGCATCGAGACCAGGCGGCCATGGCGCAAGTCAACCGGAATGTACGCATCGCATGGGCGTTGCTCGCAGGTAACCGCGCGTATCGCTCGCCGGTTGCCGCAACGGGGATGAGCGTATCGAATTGTTCGCGGCGCTCCTGATAGTCCGGCCGGGCATTCAAGCCCGATATTCAGATGAGGACCCTATCCGCGCATTCCATCAACGCCAGGGGCATGCCCCCTGAACGGGCCGGATATAAGGATGCAATCGATCTGACCGTCAGAACGCAAACGCCCCTTTGCAAATCAGTGATGCGCAAAATAGACTGACTAATAAGCGGCGCTTAAGCTTGATTGGAGAAGAATGGACGTACTGCGATTTCATCGCTGACTTCAGGAGTGTTCATCATGCAACAGGTTCAACGAAAACTGGCGTCCCTTATTCTTCTCACCGTTTGCTCGGTCTCCACCGCTTTCGCAACGTCACGCACCAGTTACACCACGGAGGTCCAGCTGCACGACGGCAAGCATGTCGTGTGCGCGGTCAACCAGCCGTTGCCCACCGGCCTTTCCCGCAACGCGGGGCTTACCATTCACGAGCGAAACGAAGCGGAAATCGGCGCGACGGCCAGGTTGCGCCAGGTGTTCCGTAGCCAGGCCCATTATCCGGATCCGGGCACGGCTCCCCACGTACTGTGCTCGTAGATGACGCCCACCAGGGGGCGCAGAGAATGACATGCCCGTTGACTCTGCGCCCGGATCTGCCCTTTGCGCCGGACATCAACCGCGAGGGCGAGCCGGGGAATCCTCCGCCGAGGTGACATCTTTAATTCACGAGCGGCGGTCTCTTGCCTGACAAGGCTTTGGGCGATCCGCACGGCCGGAGATCGCGCATTGACATTTTGATGTCGTGACGTTGACGCCATTGTTTGCGGCCTGTGCGCGCCTTCCCCAGAAATCCACGTGCAAGATGCGTAACACAACGTAAAACCTGCTCTCGCATCGAGAAATATTTGCACGATCCGCGCGTCCCGCCCTGCCTGCTCGAAGCAGATCAATCCCTTTAAAACAAGGCCAGTCAAGGCACAGGGGCGCCCTTCGCGTGTGTGACTTCAAGGTGGCGCGAATCCTGCTTGATCTAACGGACCGAAGCAATAAGGTCTGACTTGACGCCCGATGCGCGGGAAGCCTCGTTCACGCATCCGGCGCCAGGTTTTCGCGACTGATTCGGCGATTTTCTCGAACCCGTCTACCGGACTAAAGGATCATATAAATGGATGACTTCGCCACTCGCATGTGCGGCCTCCTCTCGACGCTCGTTCCCCAAAGCTCCATCACGCGCCTCGCGGAACGCGAATTCTGTATCCGTCACGCCCGTCCGGCGAACCGGACTCGTCCTGTCGGTTATCCACGCGACCTCGTGGTCATCGTCGATGAAGAACTGGTTGTCCGCATCAAGCGCGCGCGGCAGGAAGAATTCGACCGGGACGTCGCGCCCGAACTGCTGCAAACGTTGACGCAGGACCTGGCCGGCTACAACCCGTGGTCGCATAACTTCAGCACGTTCCTCCTCGCGCTGAACAACCCGCCTTCGCGGGTCGGCCAGCCTGCGGCGCTTCACTGAACTGAACTGAACTGAACGCGTGATGTAAAAAGGGCTTCATGCGCGGGCCCGGAAGAACAGAAATCCACCGGCCTCGCGTAGAGGCCGGTGGCTTTTCAGCATCCGGTGACGCCGCATTGCTTCAATGGCCGCCCGCTCCCGCCGCTGCCGCACCGCCGGCCTTGCCGGGCTTCGTCACCCAGATGAGCGGCACGATGACGATAAAGATCACCGCGGAAAGCCAGAAGATATCGTTCAGCCCCAGCATCGCGGCCTGCGCGTTCAGCGAGCGCTCGAAGAACGCCATCGCCTGCGCGCTGCTGCCGCCCAGCACGCCTTGCAGCGAATCGATCGAGCCCGTGAAGTTCGGGTTGTTCACGCTGGTCTGTTCAACCAGTTGGGCGTGATGCAGGATCGTGCGGTTGTTCCAGCCCGTCGTCACCAGCGAAGTGCCCACGGCACCCGCGAACACGCGGACGAAGTTCGACAGGCCCGCAGCGGCCGGAATCCTGTCCGGCGGCAGACCGGACAGGATGATCGCGGTGAGCGGCACGAAGAAGAGCGCCGTCGGAATGCCCTGCAACAACGTCGGCAGCACGAGCGTGAACGTATCGACGCCGGTCGTGTAATGCGAGCGCATGAAGAACACCACGGCGAAGCCGAGAAACGCTAGCGTGGCCAGTACCCGCGCATCGGATTTCGGCATGATCTTCGCCATCACCGGCGCGAGGATCACCGCGAAGATGCCAAGCGGTGCCGTCACGAGACCTGCGTCGACCGAGCGATAGTTCAGATAACCCTGCATCCATTGCGGCAGGATCACGAGGTTCGAGAAAAACACCGCATACGCCACCGAAATCGCCACCGTGCCGCCGAGGAAGTTGCGCCCCTTGAAGAGCTTGATATCGACGATCGGATTCTTCTCCGTCAGCTCCCAGATCACGAAGAACGCGAAGCTGATGACGGCAAACACCGTCAGCGCGACGATCACCGGCGAATGGAACCAGTCGAGATCCTTGCCCTTGTCGAGCATGATCTGCAGCGAGCCGACCCATGCGATCAGCGACAGCAGTCCGACCTTGTCGATGGGCAGCTTGCGCGTCGGCGTTTCGCGGGTGCGGTAGATGAACCACGTCACGCCGGCCGCGAAAATGCCCACCGGAATGTTGATGTAGAAAATCCATGACCACGAGTAGCTGTCCGTGATCCAGCCGCCGAGCGCGGGGCCTGCGATCGGGCCGACGGTTGCCGTCATCGCCCACAGCGCGAGCGCGTGCGAGCTCTTTTCCTTCGGATACGAGCCGAGCAGGATCGCCTGCGACAGCGGAATCAGCGGACCCGCCACGGCGCCCTGCAGGATCCGCGCGCCGAGCAGGACCGGCAGCGTCGGCGCGATGCCGCACAGCCACGACGACATCACGAAAAGCAGGATCGCCCACACGAACAGCCTGATCTGCCCGACGCGCTGCGTGAGCCACCCGGTCAGCGGAATCGCAATCGCGTTCGCGGCGGCGAAGAGCGTGATGACCCACGTGCCTTCATCGACGGAAACGCCGAGGTTGCCGGAGATCGTCGGAATCGCCACGTTCGCGATCGATGAATCCAGCACGTTCATGAAAGTGGCCAGCGCCACGGCAAGTGTCGCAAGCACGAGCTTGCCACCGGTCAGCGGTGGAAGTGCCGCGGAATTCGTCGAGGGATTCATGTCGTCACCAGTCTGGGAGCCTGCCGGTCAGAAGATCGCACTTTCTTCTGACTTGTCAGATATTTGGATAAAAAAATCGGACACTGCGGTTAACCGGCCTTGCGCTTCGACGCAGACAAGGGGACAGTTGCGGCCGCAACCGCACGACCTGCCGGCATGTTCCGCGCGATGATCCTCGCGATTTCCGCGTCGGCCTGTGCACCGTATCCGGCGAACACGTCCGTGCGATACGACGTGTTCAGCGCCGCGCCGAGCTGCGTGCCGGTTTCGTCGTGGGTATCGACGTCGACGTCCATCGAGAGGCCGATACGAAGCGGATGCGCGGTCAGTTCGGCCTGATCGAGCTGGATCCGCGCCGGCAGACGCTGCACGACCTTGATCCAGTTGCCGGTTGCGTTCTGCGCGGGCAATACGGCGAACGCGGCGCCCGTGCCGGCGGAGAAGCCCACCACGCGGCCGTGATACTTCACCTTCGAACCGTAGGCGTCGGCGGTCAGCGTCACCGGCTGGCCGATGCGCATGTGCTTCAGTTGCACTTCCTTGAAGTTCGCGTCGACCCACACGCCGTTCAGCGGCACGATCGCCATCAGCGGCGTGCCAGGCGCCACGCGCTGGCCGACCTGCACCGAGCGGCGCGCGACGTAACCCGTGACCGGCGCCGGCAGCGTGTTGCGTGCGTAGTTGAGGTACGCGTCGCGCACCTTCGAGGCGGCGGCCTGCACGTTCGGATGCTGTTCGATCGACGTGCGGTCGGTCAGCGCGTGGTTTGCTTCAGCCTGCTGGCGGGCGGCGTCGAGCGCGGCCTGCGCCGAGTTCACGGCGTCGCGCGCATGGGCAATGTCTTCGCCGGATACCGCGCCGGTGCCGGCCACCGCCTGGCGACGCTTGAGGTCGTCGATGGCGCGGGCGAGATCGGCGGCGCGCTGCGCGACCGTCGCGGCGTAGAAGTCGTTGTTGACGTAAAGGCCGCTCACCTGACGCACGGTCTGGCCGAGCACGGCCTCCGCGTTGCCCAGCGCGACTTTCGCGTCGGCGTTGTCGAGCGTGACGACCGGGTCGCCCTGCTTCACGATCTGCGTGTCGTCGGCGTTGACCGCGACGACCGTGCCGCCAACCTGCGGCGTGAGCTGCACGAGGTTGCCGCTCACGTAGGCGTCGTCCGTCGATTCATGAAAGCGTCCCACCGTGTAGTAGTACACGCCCCACCCCGCGCCCGATATCGCGATCGTGGCGGCGAGCAGCGAGAGCATCAGCTTGCGCTTGCCCGGGTTTTCCACGTCGGCCTGTTTCGGCTGGTCTTCCTCCCTCGTCCGGCCGGTTGTGATCGTGTCGCTCATGGTGATTCTCCTGACTGGTTTCGTGAACGTGTCGCGCGGCTGCGGTTATTGCGCGGCGACGACGGGGTTGCTGGCCTGGACTGCATGTGTGCTGCCGGCGTTACTTCCAGCGTTGGTGGCCGCATCGGACGACGTGTCGGTGTAGCCGCCGCCCAGCGCGACGGCGAGTGCGATCTGCTGGTCGCGGCGATTCATCTTCAGATTCGCGACGGCCTGACCGGCCGCGAGCGCGTTCATGTCGGCGTTGAGCACCGTCAGCTGGTTCGTGAGACCGGCCTGGTACTGCGTGAGCGCGAGCTGGTCGGCGCGGCGCGCGTTGTCCTCGGCGATCTGCGCGTCGACGAGCTGCGCATCGGTCGAGCGGACTTCGGCGAGTTGCGTCGCAACCTCCGACAGCGCGGTGACGAGCGTCTGGTTATAGGTGGCGACTGCGTAGTCGAAGTCAGCGTAGCGGCCCTTCAACTGCGCGCGCAACTGGCCGCCGTCGAAGACCGGCAGATGGATCGCCGGGCCCGCCGACGCGGTGCGGCTTGCCGCCGTCAGGAAGCGGCCGAAGCCGAATGCATCGAGGCCAATTGCGGCGGAAAGATTGATGTCCGGATAGAACTCCGCCTTCGCGGACTTCACTTCGTGCGTGATTGCATCGACGCGCCAGCGGGCGGCGGTCAGGTCCGGACGACGGCTCACGAGATCGGCGGGCAGGTTGTCCGGCAGCTTCACGTCATCGCCGGTGCCGGGCGTCGGACGGGCAATCGCGAGGCCACGGTCCGGACCGGCGCCGAGCAGCGCGGCGATCTGATAGCGCGTCGTGACGATGTTGCCGTCGATCGCGGTCAGTGCCGCGCGGCTCGTCGCGAGGTTCGCCTGCGCCGTCTTGCGTTCGACTTCCGTGTCGAGGCCCGTCGCGATCCGGCCCGCGGTGATGCGGTCGATCTGCGTGCGTTGATCGATCTCCTGCTGGGCGATGTCGCGCAGCACATAAAGGCGCGCGAGCTGGTTGTACGAACGCGCGATCGATGCGCTCAACGTGAGGCACACGACTTCGGCATCGGCAACGCTTGCCTGCACTTCGGAGGTCGACGCTTTCAGCGCTTCACGGTTCTTGCCCCACAGGTCGAGATCGTACGAAGCGCTCAGCAAACCCTTGTTCTCCGATTGCCACGAACCGGCCACCGGCGGCGGCACGAGCGCCGTGCCCGAAAACTGCTGACGCGTGTACGAATACGTCGCGCCCACCTGCGGCAGCGTGTTCGCCTTCGCGGTTTCGCTGTAAGCCGAAGCCGCCGCTACGCGGGCACGCGCCTGTTCGAGCGTCGGGCTGCCCTTCATCGCCTCGACAATCAGCGCCTTTAGCTGCGCGTCGCCGAACTGGTCGGCCCAACCGGCTGACGGCCAGTGTCCCGCTTCAGCCGGCAGGCTGTGCCCTGTCGCGAAGGTTTGCGGCTGCGCCATTTCCTTGTCACTGTGAATGCCCGCGTAGTTCGCGCACGCCGACAGCACCGCGGCGAAGATCATGCTCACGCCGGCCTTCGCGACGCGCGTCATGGCTGCGTTGCGATTTAACTGTGGTTTCATTTTCTGACCCGTCAGATATATGGACGAAAAAAATGCCGCTCAGTCGGCGACGAATTTCAGCAGCAGACGCTGCATTTCCTTGAACTCGGCCTTCGTGAAGTCTTTCAGGCGGTTGTTCAGCACGGCGGGCGCGATGTCGGGAATCCGCGCAGCCGTGCTCTCGCCTTTTTTCGTGAGCGTCAGATTGACGACACGGCGGTCTTCGAGACTACGCGAGCGTTCCAGAAACTCCTTTACTTCCAGCTTGTCCAGCATGCGCGTCATCAGGCCGGTGTCGATGCCGAGCAGCTTCGACAATTCGAACGGCGTGGTGGCAACGCCCCGCCTCATCGCCAGCAGAATGCCCATTTGCTGGCTCGTGATGTCGAGTTCCTTCAACGCGGCGTCCATCTCGCTCACCAGCACGTTACGCGCCTTGTTGATCGCGAAGCCGATGCTCTGCGTCAGCGTAAAGCCCTCTTTGGTGTAGTGATCCATCGTCGTGACCTCCGTTACTGGAAATAACAGTATCTGCAAAATCAGATACTGTCAAAGTAAAATTGTAACAACGGAGGCGGACGGTGCCGCGTTTCTCTCCTACGTGGCGGTCGCGGCGACCTTTTCGGCGAGTTTCGTGTCGTAGCTCGAGTGGACGTGGACGCGCTTTTTGTCCGGATACGCGTACGTGTAGGCCTTGCGAAGCGCGAGCGACGCCTCGTGAAAACCCGACAGAATGAGCTTCTGCTTGTTCGGGTAGTTCGCCACGTCGCCGACGGCGAAGATGCCGGGGCGCGACGTTTCGTAATTCGACGTGTCGACGGTCAGCTTTCCCGCCACGCCTTCGATGCCCCAGTTCGCGATCGGCCCGAGATCGGCGACGAGCCCGTACAGCGCGATGACGTGTTCGGCCTCGAGTTGCGCCGTGCCGCCGATCTGCTTCACCTCGACCGATTCGAGCGTGCCGCCCGGCGCGTTCAGCGCACCGATCGCGCCGACCATGAAGTCCATCTCGCCTGCCTCGACGGCCCGCTTCATCTGCTCGACGCTCGCTACGGCAGCGCTGAAGCCGTTGCGCCGGTGAACCAGCGTGACGCGCCGCGCGACGCCGCGCAGCGCCAGCGCCCAGTCGAGCGCCGAATCGCCGCCGCCGGCGACGATCACGCTGCGGCCGGCAAACTTCGCGATATCCGGCACGCTGTAATGCACGTGGCGTCCTTCGAGCGGCGCGACTTCATCGAGCGCGAGGCGCTGCGGCACGAACGCGCCGTTGCCGGCGGCGAGCAGGATCGCGGCAACATCGAAGACACGTCCACGATGCGTCGTGACGGTCCAGCGCCGGTCCTCGCGCTGCTCGATGGTTTCGACGCGCTCGTCGAGATGAACCGGCACGTCGAACGGGCGGATCTGCTCCATCAGACGCTCGACCAGCTCGCGCGCGGTACACGAAGGAATCGCCGGGATGTCGTAGATCGGCTTGTCGGGATACAGCTCGATGCACTGGCCGCCGACGCGCGGCAGCCCATCGACGATATGGCACGACAGGCCGACGACACCCGCTTCGAACGCTGCAAAGAGGCCCACCGGCCCCGCTCCGACGATCAGCACGTCGGTACGCAGCGGGCCGCTCGCCACGCCGTTCACTTCGACACTCATTCTGGACTCCCGTAGCCGGGCGCATGGATCGCGCACCCATGGGCCCAACATACAGAAGCGACCTGCCGCGGGCAACCAAGACACCACGCCCGGTAAGGCCGTGCGGCAGCCGGTTTGACCTTGTCGCGCGCAGGGTTGTCGGCGCGTCGCATGCGCTCGCAACAACGCTCGGGAATTGCACCATCTACAGCCAGTTGGGAATCGGGCGGCCAGAATCGTCGATAATGTCGGGCTTTCGTCCTTCAAAAGAACCTGCACGTGACTTCGTCTTCTTCCCCGAACGCTTCAGCTTCCCGCAAATCCCTCACGCTCATGCAGATTCTCGGCATCGTGGCGGCCATTGGCATCGTCGGCTCCCTGCTGGCGAATGCGCTGATCCAGTAAGCGCACAGCGACCATGTACAAAAAAGGGGTAGCGGTCGAAATCCAGTTTTCGCCCGGCCGGCTCAACGACGGCGCGGGCGACCCGTACTGGATCGACCTGACGGCACAGGAAGCGCAGCAGTTGCTGCACGCGCTTCAGACGCGGCTCGCGGCGAGCGAAGCGGGAACGGCCGCGCCGCTCGTCGTGAGTCTCGATGAAGCGCCTGCAATTCAGGGCGAAGCGATGCGGGCGCAGCCCGATGCTTCACCGGCCGATGAATTCAAACAATGGGTGTGCGTGATCTGCGGCTGGGTCTACGACGAAGCCACAGGCGCGCCCGACGACGGCATCGCGCCTGGCACGCGCTGGGCCGATATCCCCGACGACTGGCGCTGCCCGCTCTGCGACGTGGGCAAGGAAGATTTCGCGCTGGTGGAGTTCTGACGCACGTGACGCACGCCTGTGCTCGTGTACATCGCGCACATACACAGGCGGCAGATCACGAGAGAAACCGCTTCCCGCTCACCGCGCGGCATCCCCCCACCGATATTCAACCGTCTCCTCGTCGAGCTTCGCCTTGAGCGCTGCATCGAGCGTGAGATCGGCGGCGGCGAGCGTATCGGTCAGTTGATCGGGCCGGCTCGCGCCGATGATCGCCGACGTGATACGCGGATTCGCGAGCACCCAGGCCACCGATGTCTTCGTCAGCGATTCGCCGGTTTGCGCGACGATGTCGCGCAGCGTGTCGATGGTTTCGAATTCGCGCTTGTGCCAGTAACGCTCCTGATACATCGCGCCCGCCTTGCCCACCGTGTTCGTGAAGCGCCCTGCCGCCGGCGGCGCATCGTGCCGGTGCTTGCCCGTCAGCAGACCGCCCGCGAGCGGGTTGTATGGAATCACCGCGAGGTTTTCCTCGCCGGCAAGCGGTAGCAGCTCACGCTCGATCTGCCGGAACAGCAGGTTGTAGCGCGGCTGAACCGACACGAAGCGCGCGACGCGCAGCACGTCGGCACGGCCCAGCGCCCGCGCAAGCCGGTACGCGAGAAAATTCGACACGCCCACATAACGCGCCCTGCCCGAACGCACGATGATGTCGAGCGCTTCGAGCGTTTCGTCGAGCGGCGTTTCGGCGTCGTCGGAATGCAACTGGTACAGGTCGACGTAATCCGTGCCGAGGCGACGCAACGAAGCATCGATCGCATCGAGCAGATGCTTGCGCGAGGCGCCCTGGTCCCACGACGACGGACCGACCTTGCCCACCGCCTTGGTCGCGAGAATGTAGCGATCGCGCCGGCCCTTGAGCCACTGGCCGATGATTTCCTCCGTGCGGCCGGCCAGTTGCTCGCCGCCACCCAGCGGATAGACGTCGGCGGTATCGATGAAATTGACGCCCGCTTCGCTCGCCGTATCGAGAATGCTGCGCGCGACATCTTCTTCGGTCTGCAAGCCGAACGTCATCGTGCCAAGACACAGACGCGAAACAGTCAGACCCGTGCGGCCGAATTTGGAATATTGCATGACACTGCTCTCCCTATGCGAAGGTTGCGGGGCGCCAGACGCGCAAAGGGAAAAGAATAACCGCTAAGCCGCGGGCGCGTCGCCGCGCCCTGCGCTGCGTTACGAAATCCTTGCGACGGGGAATAAAGCGTGCTCCATTAGCGTTCGCATCACGTGCAACGTGACACGCCTTTCATCTCTCATTCAGGACAGCCGCCATGACGCGAAGCGAGCCCTCAAGCAGTCTCCGACGCGTGCTGCGTACATGCATGCTCTGCACGACACTCGTACTCCCTGCAACGGGTGCATGGGCGAATGCGTTCGAACTGTCGTCGCCCGGAATGAAGGACGGCGCGACACTCGATTCAAGCCACGCCGCCGACGCGATGAACTGCGGCGGCAGGAACGTCTCGCCGGCACTGCAATGGCGCAACGCGCCCACGGGCACGAAGAGCTTTGCGGTCGGAATATTCGATCCCGACGGCGCGAAAGGTCTGGGTGTGGTGCACTGGCTGATGTATGGCATGCCGGCATCGACGACGTCGCTCAGCGCGGGCACGCCGCCCGCGGTCAGCGTCGGCGGCACGAACCGTACGGGACACGCCGGCTACTTCGGTCCATGTCCGCCAGTGGGCGAGATCGCGCATCACTACGTCGCCCAGGTCTGGGCGCTCGACCTGCCGCCCGACGCACTGCCGGCCGGCCTCACGCGCGATGCGCTCCTCGCCGCGATGAAGGAGCACGTGCTGGCCGCCACGAGCATCGTGCTGCGCTACGGGCGCTAGCGGCGCCTTCAACGGTGACGCGACGCTAAAAGGCGTCCGTCACGCCTTCGCGCCGATCCTGACGGCGTGCTTTCCGGCTGCCCTCACATTTCTTCCGCGCATCTTTACGCGTTTTAACGCCACCCGGCGCAGAAGACGCTTCCCATAAAAGGCCCAGAGCGTACAATTTATCGATGACCAACCGGAATTGACGTGCCATGAGTGTTCCAGAAAAACAGAATCCGCCGGATGCAGGGCAGACACAGCGAACACGCGCGCATGACATGGAGCGAGCCATGAAAACCGATTCGACCAGCGAACGGCCACGCAGAAAGCAGCCTTCCAAGGCGATGCTCAATTTCCTCACCGTACTGGTCGGGCTCGCGGTGCTGGCCGTGGGGCTCGCCTATCTGATCCTCAACGAAGTGCCCGTTTTTGCCATCCCGCTCGTGGTGACGATGCCGATAATCGCCGCCGTCGCGTTCCGGAACATCTGGGACTGAGCGCGGCAGGAAGCAACATTGTGCCGCCAGCCGCACGCGCGGCTGTGCTTACGGTTGTGCCCGCAACGGCCATCCTCACCTCGTCGAGCTGGGCTCAACTGCCCGCCAGAACCACCACCCACCTCGCGTCAGACCGCGCGCCCCCGCGCTTGCCTTCGTCTCGCCGACATATTTCCCTCAAGTTCCCTTCATTGCGGTCGATATAGCAGGATAACGGGGAAAACATTCAGGAAGACGAGGGGCTGAGTCATGGGGAACATGTCACCGTCATCCAGCCAGCGACAGCCGTCTGGGGAAAGTTTGCTTCGCGTGGCGCGGGAAAACGGCATTACCCGCTCGTGGGCCTGGTACCGCGCGGGCGAACAGTTGCACCTTGCCTGCGCGGGCGGCGCGCGGCGGGACTGGCCGCGCTTTATCGGCGAGGACGACCTGCCGCGCGTCTGCGCGACGCTGCGCTGGCACGCGCGGCCGACCGGCCGGGGCGAAAGCGTGCTCGGCTGGCTGCTGACCGGCGCCGAACACGCCGACGACCCCGCGTTCGCGGAATTCGCCCGCCATATCGGCGAAGAGGCGCAGGCCGAAGCGCTCGCGCGCGCGCAGAACGTGCAGCGCGTGCTGTACGACATCGCCTATCTCTCCAGTTCGATCAGCGACCGCACGGCGTTCCTGCACGCCGTTCACGCGCGCCTCGGCACGCTGATCGACGCCGAGAACTTCTACCTCGCGCTGTACGACCCGGCAACGAGCATGGTGACGTATCCGTACTACGTCGACGTGATCGACACGGAAGCCGTCGATCCCGGCCACATGGACCGTGTCGATCCCGACCAGCTTTCGTTGACCGGTCGCGTGATCACCACCGGCCAGCCGCTTCTGATCGGCGCCGCCGGCATCGCCGCGGCCGAGGCCGCCGGCCACTTCCGTTGCGTCGGGCAGCGCCCCGAATTCTGGATGGGCGCGCCGCTCAAGAACGCGTCGGACCAGGTAATCGGCATGGTGGCGATGCAGGTCTACGACGAGTCGCGCATCTATACCGCCGAAGACCGCGCGCTGTTTCTGGTCGTCGCGCGCCACGTGGCGATGGCGCTCGACCGTATCCTGCATCGCGTCGATCTCGAACAGCAGGTCGCCGTGCGCACCGCCGAACTCTCGAAGCTGAACGACACGCTGCGCCTCGAAATCGCCGAGCGCAAGCGCGCGGAACATCTGCAGGCGGCGCTCTTCGAGATCGCCGGGCTGTCGAGCCAGTCCGTCGAAATCAGCGATTTTTTTCGAAGCCTGCACAAGATCGTCGGTGGCCTGCTGTATGCGCGCAACTTCTATATCGCGCTCTACGATTCGTTTACCGACGAAGTCTCCTTTCCGTATTTCGTCGACGAAAAGGTGCGCGAGCGGCCCCCGCCGCGCAGCGGCAAGCGCGGTTTCACCGAATATCTGATCCGTCAGGCCGTGCCGTGCCTGATCCACCGGGACGAATCCATCCGGCTCGTCGAGCTGGGTGAAATCGAGTACGACAACGTCCTGTCGCAATCCTGGCTCGGCATTCCGCTCTTCGATCGCGACACGGTGTGCGGCGTGCTCGTCGTGCAAAGCTATACGCCGCGCGTGCGTTACGACGCGCACGATCAGGAAGTGCTGACATTCGTGTCGCGTCACATCGATACGGCGCTCGCGCGCCGCCGTGCCGCCGCCGCGCTGCAGGCCGCGAATCTCGAACTCGAGGCGCGCGTGCATGAGCGCACGCGCGAACTCGACGACGCCAACGCGCGGCTGCTGCACGAAAACTTTCACGACGCGCTGACCGGCCTGCCGAATCGCGCGCATCTGCGTCAACGGCTCGAAAGCGCGTGGCACGCGCACTGCACGGAAGGCACGACGCTGTCGGTGCTGTTTATCGACCTCGACCGATTCAAGGTCGTCAACGACAGCCTCGGCCACCATTTCGGCGACGCGATGCTGGTTCAGGTGGCCGGGCGCCTGCGCGACTGCATGCGCCGCGACGACCTGCTCGCGCGCCTCGGCGGCGACGAATTCGCCGTCATGGTGCCGGGCGCGCCGTTGCCGGTGGTGCTCGCGATGGCGGAACGGATCCTCGCCGCGTTCGACCAGCCGTTCAACATCGGCGAACACGTGGTGTTTTCGACGTGTAGCGTCGGTATCGTGGATGCGGACAGCAAGTTCCATTCGGCGCCGGCCGATCTGCTGCGCGACGCCGACACCGCGATGTATCGCGTGAAGAATCGCGGCCGCGACAGCTTCGCGGTGTTCAACCAGGCGTTGCGCCGCGAGCTGTCGGACCAGATCGAAACAGAAGGCGCGCTGCGCCAGGCGCTCAACCGCGACGACGAGCTGCTGCCGTATTTCCAGCCGATCGTCGACGTGAAGACGGGCCAGCTCGTCGCGCTCGAAGCGCTGGTGCGCTGGCGCCAGCCGAACGGCGATGTCTGGGTGCCAGGACGTTTCCTGCCGGCCGTCGAAGGGCTGAAGCTGCTCGGACGGCTCGACATGTACATGCTCACGCGCGTCGCGCTGATCCTCGCCCGGGCCGACCACGCGGACTGGCCGCCCGTACACGTGAACCTGTCGAGCTACAGCATCACGCGCCCCGAATTCGCCGACGAGGTGCTCGAACTGTTGAGCCGTCACCGCGTGCATCCGTCGCGCATCTCGCTGGAACTGACCGAGGGCGCGCTGATCGCCGAGCCGGACCTCGCGCGCACGACGATGCAAAAGCTCGCGAAAAACGGCATGTCCGTGGTGCTGGACGATTTCGGCACCGGCTTCTCGTCGCTGAGCTACGTGCATCAATACCACTTCAGCGGCCTGAAAATCGACAAATCGTTCGTGCTCGAACTGACGTCGAGCGCGCGCAGCCGCGCGATCGTGCGCGCCATCGTGCGGATGGCCGAGTCGCTGGAACTGGACGTCGTCGCCGAAGGTGTCGAGGACGAAGCGACGCTCGCGATGCTGCGCGGCATCGGCGCATCGCAGGTGCAGGGCTATTACATCGCGCGGCCGATGTCGCTGGACAACCTGATGTGCTCTTCGCTGGCGCCGGGAAAGCGCACCGTGGAGCAATAGCGACCCGGCGCACGATGCGCGCTCAGCAGCCCTGACCGCTCGCCATCCTGCTCATCGCATCTTTCATTTCTTCAGGTGTGACGTCGCGCTTGTGCGTCGCAACAGACCAGCGGTGCCCGAACGGATCTTCCAGCTGTCCATAGCGGTCACCCCAGAACATGTCGGCCGCGGGCATCGTAATCGTCGCGCCGGCTGCCGCGGCCTGCTGCATCACGGCATCCGCGTCCTCCACGTACAGGTGGATCGTCACCGGCGTGCCTTTCAGCGTTTTCGGCCCGACCATGTGGTAGTCCGGTGCTTCATCGACGAGCATGATCGCGGCGTCGCCGATTCGCAGGCTCGCGTGCATCAGCTTGCCGTCCGGTCCCGCCATCCGGACCAGCTCGACGGCATTGAACGCTTTCTTGTAGAACTCGATCGCGTCGGCCGCGCCTGCGCAAATCAGATGCGGCGTGATCGAATGCATGCCCTCAGGAACGGGTTTGACAGAGGTACTCATGGTGGCGGCTCCTTCATTGGGTTGGGGTAAGGAGGGCCGTGACAAACTCCGCGCCTCCTTCTTCACGACGGGCGGCCACGCTGCAAATCGACACCGCCCGGGAATTTTTTTGACTGCCCGCCGGCCCGATCCGTTCGACTGCGACCGGCTGCCCGGACACACAGCACAGGACGACATGATCTGCCCCCAGGGTTTCCATCCACAACATATCGGGCGCCCTTCTGCCGATAACACAGGGAGGCAGGGTTGTTTCATTCATCGTTCGGTACGGGCACACGAGGTTGCCGTAATGCAAACACTTAGCTTCCGAAAGAAACTCTGGTTGCCGCTGGTCGTCAGCCTGCTCGCGCTGCTTCTCGTTTCGGTGGCCGCCGCGTGGCAGTCGCGGCAGACGCGTATCGAGGAACGCAAGAACGATCTCGTCAACGTCGCGCATGTTGGTCTGAGCATTGTCACCGAATACGCGGCGCTAGCGAAAAGCGGCGCGCTCACCGAAGCAGAAGCGCGCAAACAGGCGCTCGACCGCCTGCGTGACGTGCGTTACGGCGAGGACGGTTACTTCCTCGTCCTCGATTCGACGCCGCGGATGGTGATGCATCCGATCAAGCCGGCCACGAACGGCAAGGACCTGCGCAGCAGCGCGGACGCCGACGGCCGCCACCACTACGTGACGTTCGCGACGGTCGCGCAGCAGCCCGAAGGCGGCTTCGTCGACTATGTGTTCACGCGTCCCAATGCGAAAGACGGCGCGGCGGTCGACAAGATCGGTTACGTGGTGCGCTACGCGCCGTGGGACTGGATCATCGCCACCGGCGCCTACGTCGACGATATCAACGCTGCGCTCGTGCGCTCGCTGTGGTTCGCGGCCGGCGTGTTCGTCCTGCTGGCGACGCTCCTCGCGACCCTCGTCGCGTTCACGAACCGCAGCATCCAGCGCACGATCGGTGGCGATCCAGCGAGCGCCGCGCGGGTCGCCGATTCGATCGCGGCAGGCGATCTCACGGTTGCGATCGAAACCCGCACCGACGACACAACGAGCCTCATGCTGGCGATGCGCGGCATGCGCGACGCGCTGGGCCGCACGATCGGCCAGATACGCGATTCCGCCGACCAGGTCGCCACCGCATCGCGCGAAATCGCCACCGGCAACGCCGACCTTTCCGCGCGCACCGAAAGCCAGGCGGCATCGCTCGAGGAAGCAGCATCGAGCATGGAGGAAATCACCTCGATGCTGCGCCAGACCGCCGATCACGCGGGTACCGCCAGCCAGCTCGCGAGCGGCGCCGTGCAGATCGCCGGTCGCGGCGAGACGATGGTGATGGAGGTCGTCACCGCGATGCGCGGTATCTCCGACGAATCGCGCAAGATGGAGGACATCGTCGGCGTCATCGAAGGCATCGCGTTCCAGACCAACATCCTCGCGCTCAATGCCGCTGTCGAAGCGGCACGCGCGGGCGAAGAGGGACGCGGCTTCGCGGTGGTCGCGGGCGAGGTGCGCACGCTTGCGCAGCGCAGCGCGACGGCCGCGAAGGAAATCCGCGCGCTGATCCAGAGCGCGGTCGGCAAGGTGGGCACGGGCGCGGCGCTCGTCGAACGCACAGGTGAGACGATCCAGGAGACGCGCACGGCGATTGCGCGCGTGACGGACGTCGTGCAGGAAATCGCGGCGGCCGCGGCGCAGCAGAGCACGGGCGTCGAGCAGGTCAACTCCGCGGTCGCGCAGATGGATACGATGACGCAGCAAAACGCCGCGCTCGTCGAAGAGGCTGCTGCGGCGGCGGAATCGCTCGAGGAACAGGCGCGGCAGTTGCAGGCCGTGATCGTGAGTTTTCGCACCGGCCATTCCGATGCGAATGATGAATGGCACGGCATGGCTGCGGCGGGCGCGGCGTCGAAGCCGGCGCCTCGCGCGAATCAGGCGCGCCGGCAAGTGCCTGCGTAGATTGCGGGTATTGCCCTCATGCGCCGCTGGGCGCGGCTCACCGGTACAGGCAAACCGGTCTGCCGCGAACAGCGAACGATGCAGACGACACGCGCGGACCTACCGTGAAGCCGGATGGTCCTTGCTGCGCAGCGTGGCGGGCACGCCATAGAGCAGGATCAACGCACACGCGAGGCTCGTTGCACCGATCACGTAGAGCGCTGGCGTCGTGCTGCCGGTCAGGTCCCTGATGCGACCCACCATCACCGGGCTCACGATGCCGCCGAGCTGCCCGAGCGTATTGATGAGCGCGATGCCGCCGGCCGCCCCGGCACCCGTCAGGAGCTTCGGCGGAAGCGCCCAGAACGCGGGAATCGATGCCACCACCCCTGCCCCCATCACGCCGAGCGCAACAATCAACCAGGTGGTCTGCCTGTCGAAATAACCGGCCGCGAAGAACCCGAGCGCGGCCATCACCAGCAGTGCGCAGACAAACTTGCGCCGCTCCCCTGTTGCATCCGACATGCGCCCCACCACGACCATGCAGATCGCACCACACAGATACGGCACGGCGGTTAGCAGACCGATGACCGTCGGATTCTGCGTGCCGGCGGCACGGATCAGGTGCGGCGCCCAGAAATTCAGCCCGTACGACGCGACCTGGATCAGGAAATAGATCAGGCCCAGCGTAAGAAAGCCGGGAGTCTTTATCGCACCGCCGAGCGAATGGCCGCCGGTATCGCGCGGTTCCTGCTGCGTGATCCGCGCGGAAAGGTACTGTTTTTCCGCACCGGAGAGCCAGGGTGCGTCTTCGATGCGGTCCTTCAGCACCTTGAGCACAAGTACACCCAGCAACACGCATGGCAGGCCGCCCAGCAGAAACAGCCAGTGCCAGCCCGGCATGCCCCACGTGCCGCTCAGGTGCCCAAGCACGAGCCCCGACAGCGGTGCGCCGACCAGCCCCGAAAACGCCGATGCCAGAAACAGCAGCGACGTGATGCGCCCGCGATAGCTCGCCGGGAACCAGAGCGTCAGGTAATACAGCACGCCGGGTGCAAACCCCGCTTCCATCGCGCCAATGAGAAAGCGCAACCCGTAAAACTGCCACTCGGTGTGGACGAAGACCATCGCCGCCGTCGCGAGTCCCCACGAAATCATGATGCGTGCGATCCAGCGCCGCGCGCCGACTTTGTACAGCAACATGTTGCCCGGCACTTCGAAGAGCACATAACCGATCACGAAGAGACTCGCGCCGAGTCCATACGCGGTGTTGGTGAATCCAAGATCGTGCTGCAACTGGAACTTCGCGAAACTGATGTTGATCCGGTCAAAAAACGCGAACAGGTAGCAGATCATGATCAACGGCATCAGTCGCCAGGCGACCTTGCGGATGATCGTGTTCGTTCCCTGCCGGGTTTCCGGAATCTGCCCGGCTTCGTGATCCCGCGGATTGCCGAGGGCGCCCAGATCGCTCATGTCTGTCTCCTGTGCCGGACTCGCGCGTGCGCGGTCCGGTCGAATGTCAATGAAAAGGTGGGAATGGTGTTAAACGATGCTGCGAACGTAGTCCGGCACGGGATGCACGTCGCAATTGCGGCCGGCTTTCGCAAGCTGTCCCGGCACGTCGTGACCGAGCAGCGCAGGCAGTACACGCGACAGTTCGAGCAGCTTCACGAGATCGATGCCAGTCGGAATGCCCATCTCGTCACACAGATTGACGAGATCTTCCGTGCAGATGTTGCCCGACGCGCCCGGGGCAAACGGACAGCCGCCGAGGCCGCCAAGCGCCGCGTCGAAACGCCGTGCGCCCGCTTCATACGCGGCCAGCACGTTCGCGAGGCCCAGACCGCGTGTGTTGTGAAAGTGCAGCGTCAACGCGTCAGGGCCGACGCGTTCGAGCGCGCGCGCGACGATGCGCGCCACCTGACGCGGATTCGCCATGCCGGTGGTGTCCGCGAGCGTCACCCCTTGCAGGCCGAGTTCGAGATACGTGTCGACGGTTGCCATCACGCGGTCTTCGTCGATTGCACCTTCGAACGGGCAGCCGAACGCGGTCGCCACCGTGCCGTTCAGCGACACATGCGAACCCTTGACAAGGCTCACGATATCGGCAAAGCCCGCCAGCGACTGCTCGCAGCTCATGCGCATGTTCGCGCGGTTGTGCGTCTGGCTCGCGGACATCACGAGGTTCAGTTCGTCGGCGAGTGCGGCGACCGCGCGCTGCGCGCCCTTCACGTTCGGCACCAGCGCAACGTAGATCACATCGGAAGACCGTTTGATGCGGTCAAACACCGCGTCGCCGTCGCGCAATGCCGGGATCGCTTTCGGCGAGACAAACGAGCCGGCTTCGATACGCGAGAATCCGGCGCCCGAAAGCTGATCGATCAACGCGACCTTGTCGTCGGTTTCGACCCATGTCGGCTCGATTTGCAGCCCGTCGCGCGGGGCGACTTCCTGCACGATCAACGTGTCGTGCAGCAGGTTGGGCGCGCCGTTCATTGCACCGCTCCCGCGCGGCGCAACTGCTCGATTTCAGGCGCGCTGAAGCCGAGTTCCGCCAGCACCGGGTCCGTGTGTTCGCCCAGCGTCGGGCCTTGCCAGCGCACCGCGCCCGGTGTGTCGGACAGCTTCGGCACGATGCCCGGCATCCTGACCGGCGTGCCGTCCGGCAAGCTCGCCTGAAGCAGCATCTCGCGCGCCGCGTAATGCGGATCGGCGACGATGTCGGCGATCGAATAAATGCGGCCGGCCGGCACCTGTGCCCGTTCGAGCGCGGCAAGAATGTCGCTGGTCGAATGGTGCGAGGTCCATGCGGTGATCGCCGCGTCGAGCATCGTGCTCTGCGCGGCACGGCCGTCGTTATGCGCAAGCGCCGGGTCATCGGCGAGATCGTCACGGCCGATCACCTGCATCAGGCGCCGGAAAATCGGGTCGCTGTTGCCCGCGATCACGACGTAGCCGCCATCTTCGCTGCGATACGTGTTCGATGGCGCGATTCCCGGCAGCGCGCCGCCGCTGCGTTCACGCACGTGTCCGAGCAGATCGTATTCGGGCACGAGGCTTTCCATCAGGTTGAACACACTTTCCACCAGCGACACGTCGACAACCTGGCCGTCGCCCTGTCCCGTCTTCACGCGCAGCACCGACATCAGCGCGCCGATCACGCCGTGCAGCGAAGCGAGCGAATCGCCCAGACTCACACCGACGCGTGCCGGCGCGCCGTCAACGTCGCCTGTCGTGTAACGGATACCGCCCATTGCCTCGCCGATCGCGCCAAAGCCCGGACGGTCGCGATACGGGCCCGACTGGCCGTATCCGGAGATACGCACCATCGTGAGCCTGGGGTTGATTCCGTGCAGCACGTCCCAGCCGAGGCCGAGACGTTCGAGCGCGCCGGGGCGCAGGTTTTCGATGACGATATCGACGTCGGCCGCGAGGCATTTGACGACGGCGACGCCTTCGGTGGATTTCAGGTTCACGCAGATCGACTTCTTGTTGCGCGACTGCAGATACCACCACAGCGACGTGCCTTCGTGCAGCTTGCGCCATTTGCGCAGCGGATCGCCGTCGTTCGGCGCTTCGATCTTGATGACTTCCGCACCGAATTCCGCCAGCATCCTGGCAGCGAACGGCGCGGCGATAAGGGTGCCGATTTCGATGACCCGAATCCCCTTCAAGGGTCCACTCATGATGCTGTCTCCCGATCGTGTTTCGAATGGGAGCCAGCTTATGGGCGACGCTCGCGCGGCGTCCAGCCGCAATCCGGCAACGAGCGTTCGCCAGACGCGAACGCTCGCCAGCGGCAGGGTTCAGGCACCCGGCGCCACACCCGTGCGAGCTTCAACGGTACACAGATGATCGAACAGCAGGCGACTCACGGGCGACAGCGCGTCGGGATCGCGCACGACGATCAGCAGGCTGCGCGCGGCCCACGCTTCATCGAGCGTCACGGCGGTGAGGCCGAGTGAACGGCCAATCGCGTTGTACACGTGCAGCGGCAGCACGCCGACACCCATGCCCGCCTGCACCATCCGGCATACGGCATCGAAACCGGGCACGTGGATGCGCAGCCGCAACGGCTTGCCCGCCTGGCGCGCGGCGAGATGCGTGCGCATGTTGATCGAACTCGCGGCATGCAGGCCCACGTGGTCGCTGTCGAGCGTGTCGGCGAACGTCACGCTTTCGCGCGTGGCGAGCGGATGGTCGTCGCGCATCACAATCACGAGCCGGTCGTGCCGATAGTGGGTGACGTGCAGGCCACGCGTGTCGGCGTCGCCCGAACAGATGCCGAGATCGACGAGGCTGTCGGCCACGCCGCCGATCACCCCGCCGCTTGGCCGCTCCTCGAGTTCGATGCGCACGCGCTCGTTGCCCGCGAGAAACGCGCGCAGGTCTTCGGGCAGGAATTCGACGATCGCCGACAGGTTCGCCATCATCCGCACATAGCCGATCACCCCGCTCGCGTGCTCCGCGAGTTCCAGGCCGATGTTCTCGATGTCGCGCAACACCCGCCGCGCGTGATGCAGCAACGTCTCGCCGGCCGCGGTCAGTTCCATGCCACGGGCCTTTCTCACGAAGAGCGCGGAGCCCACCGCATGTTCGAGTTCGAGCAGACGCTTGCTCGCGGCCGACACCGCAATGGCTTCGCGCTCGGCCGCGCGCGTGAGCGTGCGCTCCTCGTACACGGCCAGAAACAGTTGCAGCGTCGTGAGATCGAGTTTTCTCAGGAGATTGGTGAGAGCCATACCTGGTGGGTGTAACGCGGAAAACCGCATTTTGACCTGAATTGGCAGCGGTCGTCTGCCGCTCGTGGGTTCGCGGGGCGCGGCCTGCCCGGCGGGCAGGATCCGTACGCGCCCCGCGTGGGGCCCCGTCCCTGCCCCCGCAACGACGTTTCGCCCCAGCCTGAAACGTCGTTGCCCGCGTGTCGCGCACACTGTGAACTCGCGCCGGAGATCATCCGGACGATCCCACAGGAGCGCATCGCATGACACTCACCTGCTTCATCCGCTACCAGATCGACCCGTTCCAGCGCGACGCGTTCAAAGCGTACGCGGAGCAATGGGGGCGCATTATTCCGCGTTGCGGCGGACATCTCGTCGGCTATTTCCTGCCGCATGAAGGCACCAGCGACATCGCGTGGGGACTGGTCGCCTTCGAAAGCCTCGCCGCTTACGAAGCGTATCGAACACGCCTCAAGACCGATCCGGAATCCGTCGCGAACTTCCGCATGGCGCAAGCGAAACGTTTCATCCTGCGTGAAGAACGCACGTTTGCCGAAGTCGTGGATGGCACGTTCTGCATTCCAGCGCAGCGCGTTACCCCATAGCGACAGAATGTTTTCCATCGCTGATTCGGCGCGATTCGCGCGTATTCGATGCTATAGCGTCGAATGCGCTTCGCCGTCAGATCGATAGCAGGATTTCTCGTTTCAGTTGCGCCGGGGTGACCTCTACCATGTGCAATCGTCATCACATGGACCCGCTATGTCGACTTCGCTCAGCCTTGAACTGGATTCGGTCACGCTCGCCGAACAATACGACCGGCTCGGTACGCGCCAGTTTCATCACGGTCTCGAACTGCTCGACGTGCTCGCGGTGCAAAGCGGCGAGAAGGTGCTCGACATCGGCTGCGGCACCGGCCTGCTGACCGGGGCCGTGGCGGAACGCACCGGTCCGGACGGCGAAGTGCTGGGCATCGATCCGCTCGCGCTGCGCGTCGAACTCGCGCGAAAACGCGCACAGGGGCGCTTCGATGCACGCGTCGGCCGTGCCGAAGCGCTGCACGACGTGCCGGATGCGCATTACGACGTCGTCTACTTCAACAGCGTGATTCACTGGATACCCGATCAGCTGGTCGCGCTTCAGCACGCGTTTCGCGTGCTGAAGCCGGGCGGCCGCGTCGGCTTCACGACGATGTCGCAGGAAGCGCCGCACGATCTGCACGTCGTGCTGCACGCGCTGCTGGCCCGCGAGCCGCGCTGGCAGGCCACGCGTGTCGGCGCGCCGCATCAGCTCACGCAGGAGCGCGCCGCGTTGCTGCTCGCGGCGGCCGGCTTTAACGTGACGCACAACGAAATTCGCGAGTTCGACGACGCGTTCGAAACCGTCGACGAAGTGATCGCGTTCAGCCGCGCCAGTTCGTTCGGCAACTTCCTCTCCGCGCTCGACGAAGCCGATGACGTGCGCGTGCGGCAACTGCTGGGCGATGCGCTCGAAGTGAAACGCGGACCACGCGGCATCGCGTTGAAACGGCGCATGACGTTCGCAGCCGGACGCAGGCCGGCCGTGCAGTAATCATGAAATGTCCGTGCAATCACCGGGCTGCGGCTTCGGTTTCGTGCGCAACCTCGATAAAGCAGGCTCGCCGGCGGCGCTGCGCCCGTCACGCGAACGAACAACACAAGACACACGGAGCACACGATGAGCAATAACAAACGGCAGATCAAACTCGGCGCGTTTCTGATGGAAACAGGCCACCACATCGCAGCGTGGCGGCACCCGGACGCGCACGCGACCGGCGGACTCGACTTCGCGCACTACGCCGAAGTGGCGAAAATAGCCGAGCGGGCAAAGTTCGACACGATCTTCTTCGCGGACAGCGTCAGCGTGCGCGACACGAACCTCGCTTCGCTCTCCCGCACCGCGCGCGCCGATCATTTCGAACCGTTGACGCTGCTCTCGGCGCTGTCGGTGGTCACACAAAACATCGGCCTGATCGCGACCGTCTCGACGACCTTCAACGAGCCGTACAACCTTGCGCGCAAGTTCGCGTCGCTCGACCATCTGAGTGGCGGACGATCAGGCTGGAACCTCGTCACGTCGAGCACGGAATCGGAAGCGCTTAACTTCAGCTTCGAAAAGCATCCTGACCACGCGCTGCGTTATGAACGCGCGCACGAGTTCTACGATGTCGTCGCGGGCCTCTGGGATAGCTGGGAAGACGATGCGTTCCTGCGCGACAAGGAAAGCGGCGTCTATTTCGATCCGGAAAAACTGCACGTGCTGAATCATCGCGGCAAACATTTCCAGGTGCGCGGACCGCTGAACGTCGCGCGTTCGCCGCAGGGCTGGCCAGTCGTCGTGCAGGCGGGCGCGTCGGACGCGGGCCGGGAACTCGCGGCGCAAACGGCCGAAGTGATCTTCGTCGCCCATCAGACGCTCGAGGAAGCGCAGACGTTCTATCGCGACATCAAGGGCCAGTTGCCGAAATACGGCCGGCAAGCCGATCACCTGAAGATCATGCCGGGCATCTTTCCTGTCGTTGGCCGCACGCAGGACGAAGCGCGCCGCAAATTCGACGCGCTTCAGGACCTCATCCATCCGACCGTCGGTCTTTCGCTGCTGTCGAACATGTCGGGGGATGTGGACCTGTCGTCATATCCGGTCGACGGTCCGTTGCCGGATCTGCCGGAAACCAACGGCGGCAAGAGCCGGCAACGCCTGCTGTTCGATCTCGCACGCCGCGAGAACCTGACGATCCGCGACCTGTATCTGCGCATCGCGGGCGCGCGTGGACACCAGCAGGTCGTCGGCACACCCGAAAGTATCGCGGACCAGTTGCAGCAATGGTTCGAGGAAGAAGGCGCGGACGGCTTCAACATCATGTCGCCGTGGCTGCCGGGCGGGCTGTCCGATTTCGCCGAGCTCGTGGTGCCGGAATTGCAGCGACGCGGCCTTTTTCGCACTGAATACGAAGGACGCACGCTGCGCGAAAATCTGGGCCTGCCGCGCCCGCAAAACCGGCATGCGCAGCAACAGCGTCAGGAGGAGGCTGCGGGTTGAGCGACAGTTGCTGTGCGACGAAGCGTGCGCTTCAGGAAGCGCACGCCCGCCTCGACGATCGCGAGGCGGTGAAGGCCTATCTGTTCGGAATCGCTTTCGGCGCCGTCATGATCGTGAGTCTTGCGCTGGCGGTCACCGCGTTG
This sequence comes from Paraburkholderia sartisoli, assembly GCF_900107685.1. Taxonomy (GTDB): domain Bacteria; phylum Pseudomonadota; class Gammaproteobacteria; order Burkholderiales; family Burkholderiaceae; genus Paraburkholderia; species Paraburkholderia sartisoli. The sequence continues at coordinate 102,330 of NZ_FNRQ01000004.1, forward strand.
ATGCGCTGGTTCGTCAACGCGTAACGCTGTCACCGCGCGCGATCATGCCTGGCCGAGCTGCTGCGCGAGTGTCTTCGTGTACGGCGTTTCGACGTCGCCCGTGTGTTTCGTGCTCACCGTTTCGATGAGCACGATCCAGCACTCTTCCTGCGCCACCGGCTTGTGCAGCACGCCGCGCGGCACGACGTGCAGCGATCCAGGTGCAAGACTCACCGTGCGGCCGTTTTCATACTCGATGTCGAGATGGCCGCGCACGACGTAAAAGAGTTCGTCCTCTTCGGCATGGCTGTGCCACGCGAACTCGCCCTGCACCTTCGCGACCTTCACATACTGGTCGTTGACCTGCGCGACGACATTCGGCGACCAGTGTTCATGGACCGCATCGAAGGCTGTTGCAAGGTCAACCGTTTCAGCAAACGCACGCATCATTTTCTCCGTGTTGGAACTATTGAAGCGGCCGGAAGCACGCACAACGCGAGCGTGGCAGCGTCAGGGGTACACGCTTCAACGCTCGTTCGATCGAATAAACCCTGGAGCGTGGCGCAACCCAAGCACGTCGAGATACGTGTCGAGCGAGCGCTGCACCGACTCCGCGACCAGCCGCGTGATGTCGGTGTAGTCACTGCTCACGCAGGCCTTGTCGAGGGCGTCGTAGTAAGCGAGCCGATCCTCCTTGCGGATGATCGCGGGCGGATAGCCCGCCTTCATCAACTCGAAGTTGAGCAGGAGCCGTCCCGTCCGCCCGTTACCATCGATGAACGGATGGATCTTCACGAATCGCGTGTGCAGTTCCGCTGCGCGCTCGACCGGATGCATCGGAGCGGTCTGGCCGTACCAGTCGATCAGCCCGGCCATTTCGGCCGGCAGATGCAGGAAGTCCGGCGGGGTCGTGCTTGCACCCGCGATCACGACGTTCTCGTGGCGATACCGGCCAGCTTCGCCAGCGTCGATGTTTTTCAGCACGAGCGCGTGAATATCACGAATCTGCCACTCCGACAGCGCCTCGTCCTTCGAGACAATGTCCTCGACATAGAGAATCGCGTCACGATGGTTCGTTGCCTCGAAGTGCTCGCGAAGGGACTTTCCGCCAACCGTGATGCCTTCGAGCACCACCTTCGTTTCCCGCAGCGTCAGCGTGTTGCCTTCGATTGCATTCGAGTGATACGTCCACTCCAGCATGAGCTTCTCGCGCAGCGAGGCAACCGTGTTCGGAGGCAGCGGGCGCGCAGCGTCGAGCGCCGCCTTGCCGGCGTCGACAGTACTGAGCAGCGCGACAGTTTGATTCGGCATTTGCTTCTCGAAGTGAGACTCGTTGCCCGTCAGTATATATCCCCATTCGCCTGCAATTCTGCCTGATCCCGTGCTACCGGCAAGTAGTCAATCGCGCCAACCGTCGCCCTGGTTCCAGGAAAGACGAAGCGCTACACCTGGCAAATATAATAGCCGGATGACCCAAAACCTCGATATCACGCTCGTGCGCCCCGATCTGGCGACTACCGCGTGGCCCGCATCGACTGTACGCTCCGATCTCGAGATTCCCCGTGCCGCACGGCCCGGCATCGCGATCAACCTCCATATGCCGGCACACGGCGGCGATGCAGCCACACTCGAATTCACGCGCTTTCTGCGAGCCGAACTGATACGGTAACGCGAAGCTGCGTGAGCGGCCCCGGCAAAACCCAACGCGGAACTTGTGTACGCGCCCCGCTGTCGGTTTGAATGGCGGCTGCGTACTGGCCCGTAAACTGCTCCTGTGACTGCCGCTGTCTTTAATGTCCACCGGACTCCTATGCGCAAAATCCTTCTCGCCTGTCTTCTGTTCATGTTCGCGCTCTCCGCGCTCGCTGCGTCGGCACCCGCCGCCGCGCCGGCCACGGGCGCGAGCAGCGCCGCGCCCCTGCGGCTCACGCCCGAAGAAGCCCGTCAGGCACTCGACGTGCTGAACGATCCCACGCGGCGCAGCCAGATCGAGGACACGCTGCGCGCCGTGGCCGCCGCTGGCGCACTGAGCGCGCTACCCGCATCGGCGCCTGCGTCGGCATCCAGCGCCACCGCGGCGAGCGGCGTACCCGCGGCGTTCGAGCGCAACGGTCTCGCTTCGCAACTCGCTCGTCAGGGCGCGCACTGGCTCGCGCACGGCGGCGCTTCGCTGCGTCATTCGGTGGCGGCTTTGCTCGATGTGTCGTCGGTGCGCGCGTGGTGGCACAACGCGCTCGTGAACCCGGACCGTCGCGCGCTGCTCGGCCGCGTCGTCCTGGCGTTGCTCGTCGCGCTGGTGCCCGCGCTCGCGTTCGAATGGCTGGCGCACCGCCTGCTGCGTCGCCCCCGCGAAGCACTCATCGCGCGTCACGCAAAACGCGCCAGCGAAGCAAAACAGAAAGAACAGGAGCAGGAGCCACAGGACGCGGCGCTCACGTCATCCGTGACGCCGCTGCCGGACACGTCCACACCGGCCGACGCGAGCCAGCAGGCGCACAACGCGGCGCATCACTGGTCATTGCTGGTCCGTCTGCCAGGCGCCCTGCTCCATACGATTTTCAAGGCGCTGCCGGTTGTCGTCTTCATGATTGTCGCGACCGTGCTGATGTCGATCCTCACCGACGACAACACCGCCGACGGCCGCGTGCTCGACGCGCTGATCGACCTCTACGTGTCGTGCCGCGGCGCGGTGATCATCAGCGGCTTTTTCCTGCAGCCTGACGCGCCCGCGCTGCGTCTGTGGCGCATGGGCGACCCGTGGGCCGCGCTCGTACACCGGTGGGTGATCGCGATCGCCAGCGTGGTTGGCGTCGGCGCGGGTCTTGCTGAAACCGCCTCGCAGCTCGGCATGAACGAAGACGCCCATCTCGCGCTGCTGAAAACCGTCGCGCTGATCGCACACGTGATGGTGTCGATCCTGATCCTGCAATGCCGCCAGCCGGTCGCCGCGCGGATTCGCGCGCGCGTCGCACGCATGCCGTCGATGGAGATCGCCGGCGACTGGCTCGCCGACGGCTGGGCCTACGTTGCGGTGTTCGCCGTGATGGCGCTCTGGTTCGTCTGGGCGCTCGACGTACACAACGGCTATCAGGCGCTGCTGCATCTCGGCACGATCTCGCTCGCCGTGCTGGTGGCCGCGCGCGTCGTGTCGATCCTGGTCATCGGTGCGCTCGGGCGCGCGTTCAATGTCGACGAAGACGCGCAGGCATCGATCGCGCAACAGCACGCCTCACGCTATTACCCGCTCGCACGGCGCACGGTGTCGACGCTGCTGATCGTGATCACCGCGCTGGTGCTGCTGCAGGTGTGGGGTCTGAACGTCGCGCAGTTTTTCTCGCGCGGCACGGTCGGCCATCGCCTTGCCTCTGCCGTCGTGACCGTCTCGATTGCGGTGTTTGTCGCGCTCGTCGTGTGGGAATGGGTGAACGTGTCGATCGAACGGCGGCTCGCCCAGTGGACGACCGGCGGCGACCTCGTGCGCGCCGCGCGCCTGCGCACGTTGCTGCCGATGCTGCGCTCGGCGCTCTTCATCGTGATCGCGCTCGTCGTCGTGTTGACGGGGCTTAGCGAGCTTGGCGTCAACACGGCGCCGCTGCTGGCGAGCGCGAGCATCTTCGGGGTCGCGCTCGGCTTCGGCTCGCAAAAACTCGTGCAGGATTTCATCACCGGCATTTTCCTGCTGATGGAAAACGCGATGCAGGTGGGCGATTTCGTCACGCTCGCGGGCGTGTCGGGCACGGTCGAGTATCTGTCGATCCGCACGGTGCGTTTGCGCGGCGGCGACGGCTCGCTCTATACGGTGCCGTTCAGTTCGGTGTCGACCGTCAACAACACGAATCGCGGGCTCGGCAACGCGGCGGTACGGGTCAGTATCGCGTACGGGCAGGACGTCGACCGCGCGATCGAAACGCTCAAGGAAATCGGCACCGCGTTGCGCAACGACGATGCGTTCAGGAATGGCATCCTGTCCGACTTCAGCTTCTGGGGCGTCGATGCGGTCGACGGCGCGGCTATCACGCTCGCCGGCCAGATGCAGTGTCGCGACACGGCGCGCTGGTCGGTGCAGCGCGAATTCAACCGGCGCATCGCCGCGACGTTCCAGGCGCGCGACATCCAGATCGCGAATCCGAACCGCAACCTGCTCGTGCAGATGGACGGCACGCCCGGTACCGCAAACGCAGCGCCGGACGCGAAACCCGCTGCAAGTACTCAGGAAACAAAGAGTACGCCGGCTTCGAAAACCGCCAGCGACAACAAAGACGCGTGATGAAGCCGGGAATCGAACGGATCGCGCTCGAAGGCGTAATCGTCGCGCGTTCGTGTCGTGTACCTCCTCACGCGCGACGCCGATCCGTCAAAAGCTCAATGCACCGGGCTTGCCCCGGCGTAGTACGTCGCAGCCGCGTCCATTTCTGCCGGCGTCATCTGGCGCGCGACGTTGCGCATCTGCTCGCTGATGTCGTTGTGACGCGCGCCCGAGGCGAACGCCTGCAACTGCGCCTTCACATACGCGGCCGGCATGCCCTCGAGCCACGGGGCTCCCGCCTTGTTGTCGACGTCACCGTGACACGCGGTACACGACACGATGTTGCGCATCGGCGAGCCGTTCGCGACGATCTCAGGCATCGGCGGGTTCGGCTTCGTGCCCGCGAGAACCGGGCGAGGCAGCGAAGCGTAATACGCCGCCAGATCGCGCATGTCCTGATCGCCCAGACTGCGGACCATCGGTGACATCACCGCATTGGTCCGCGCACCCGACTGAAAATCGAGCAGCTCCTTGTAGATCACAACGGCATACTGCCCCGCGAGATTCGGCGAGTTGGCTTCGCTCATGCCGCGCTCGCCGTGACACATCGTGCAGCGCATCGCGAGCGTCGCACCGCGGCCGATCGAAGGCGCGCCCGAATGCGCGAGCAGTTGCGGCGTGATTTCAACAGTGCTGGTCCGCACTTTCGACTCGACGGGCTCACCGCCCGCGAACCATTTCTGCGGCACACCCGCCGCGCTGCAGATCGCGTTCCAGATACCCTGGAACTGCGGGTCTTTCTGCGCGGACGGCAGCCACACGAACCCGATCAGCACCCCGCACACGACGAGAACAATCGTCGCGCCGACGCTCATCCTGAACCACGGATTGCCCAGCGAGAACAGGCGTTCGTTTCCTGTGTCGTTCATCGCTGTCCTCCCACCGGCACGGCCGGCACGGATGTCTGCGGCTGCGACAGCAACTGCCCGATCGGGTAGCCGTAGTTGGTCACGGTCAACACGACCATCAGCGTGACCCACAGGCTGAAGCCGTTCAGTGCAAGCGGCAGTTTCACCGGCTCATGCACCGCGGTGCTGAAGCGGTATTCCGGCGGCGTGACGCGAGGACCGCGCTGCGTCTGGTACAGGATCACGAAGAACAGGATGGCGGAGATCACGAGAATGAACCCGCCAATCGCCGACATCGTCACCCAGATCGCCTGCGCGGCGATCTCCGGATTCGTGTAATCGTAGAACGCCATGCGGCGCGGCATGCCGAGAATGCCGACGTAGTGCCACGGGAACGTCAGCACCATCATGCCGATGAACCACAGCCACAGTTGCGCGCGCATCATCTTCAGGCTCGTCACCGCGCGACCCGTGAGCTGCGGCCACAGGTCGTAGGCAATCACGAAATACATGATGACGATCGCGCCCGCGAAGATCAGGTGGAAGTGACCGGTGACCCACTGCGTGTTGTGGATCGTCGAATCCATCTGGTAGCTCATGTTGATGATGCCACCCGCCCCGCCGAAGCCGAGCATCACGAACGAGAACGCCACCGCCAGCATCATCGGGTTCTCCCACGGCAGCGCCTTCAGCCAGCCGAGTGCGCCCTTGCCGCCGCGCAGCCGCGCCGCGATCTCGACAGACGCGCTGATCGTGAAGACCGTGAGCAGCGTCGGCACGGCCACGAGCGCCGTGAACACCGAGTGCAGGAACTTGAAGCCCGAGCCGACTTCCGGATCGGCGAACAGATGGTGAATGCCGATCGGCATCGACACCACGAGGAACAGGATGAACGAGATGCGCGCCATCGAGTCGCTGTAGAGCCGCCCGCCGATCGCACGCGGGATGATCGTGTAGTACGCGATATACGCCGGCATCAGCCAGAAGTAGACGATCGCGTGCAGCGTCCACGAGAAGAACACGCGCGCGAGACCGGCGTCGATCGTGTTCGTGAAGCCAAGTGCGACGGGCAGGATCTGGAACAGCAGTTCGAGCGCGGCGCCCACCGCGGTCCAGCCCCACAGATACGCGCCGGCCACGGTGGCGAACATCGCGAGCGGCACCGGCTTGCCTGGATTCTCGCGTTTCCACGCGCGCATGTTGATGCCCATCAGCGCGACCCAGATCCACGAGCCGACCACCACGAGCACGACGCCGATGTAGTAGAACGCGTTGCCGATCATCGGCGGATAGAACGTGTACAGCACCGAGGCGAGGCCCATCGCGACCGGCACCATCGCCGTGACGGCGCCGACGAGCACCAGCCAGAAACCGGCCCACGCCCAGCGCAGGCCGACGAGCGGACGCTTGAGCGCGAGTTCGGAGACGGCATAGCCGAAGCCCATCGCGATCAGTGTCGGGAACACATAGCCCATGGCGGAGCCGTGGGCCGTCACCGAGCGGTAGTAATGCTCCGGATTTTGCAGCCACGGATGCAGCGGACTGCGCACGTACATCTGCCACGCGCCCAGCAGCAGCGCGACGCCGAACGCGGCGAACGCCAGCCAGAAATGCGCGAGAACGACCCGTTTGCTATTGAACACAGCTGACCCTCCGCGAACCGGCCGCCATCTGCGCGAACGTTGTCTTGTCCACGACCTTGACGTGCGCCCACATGCCCTGGTGCCCGACGCCGCAGTATTCATGGCACGGCATCAGATGGTCGCCGGGTTGATCGAATGTCGTCCTGAAGGTCGAGACGTAGCCGGGTTCGAGCATCGAGTTGATGTTGGTATGGGTAATCAGAAGGCCGTGTATGACATCCGCGCTGGTGGCGCGGAACGTGACGGGCGTGTTTGCCGGCACCACGAGGCATTGCGGCGTGAACGAATACTGCTGCGCGACGAGACGCACCGTGACCGAGCCGTCGCCTTCGCTCGCGGTGCCGAGATTGCTCTCGATGAATTCGCCGGATACGTGCAGCGAACGCGGATCGATGGTCTCGACGCGCGAAGGCGGCATCATCGCCCAGTGCAGGCCGGTGTAGACCACCATCGCGACCAGCACCGTGACGATGCCGACGACGAGCATCGCCCAGCGCCGCTCGACGCGCGCGGCGACTTCTTCCGATGACGAACTGTGGGGAGCGGGAGTCATTGCCATGCAAGGTGCCTCACTGGATCACGCCGCGCGGCAGAAACACGATGAAATAGAACGCAAACCACAGGCCGATGACGATGGCCGTGGCAATGCCCGCGAGTGCAATCGCGCCGCTCGGGCCGCGGCCGACGATCTTGTCCACGGCCTCGTCCTCCGCGCTACGCGCGTGGCCGGAAGGGGAATCGCTCATGCTTTCCTCGATATGCTCAAAATGCTGTGACGATGCGCTCAATAAAGCGGCGCGGTGCGCAACGCGTTCGCTTCCTTGCCGCTCACCGGCGTGCCGTGATTGCCCCACGCGGTGCGGATGTACGTGACGACAGCCGCCACCTCTTCATCCGACAGCGTGTGCGCGAACGGCGGCATGCCATACGGCGACGGATTCTTCATCGTGCCCGGCGGATAGCCGCCGTTGAGCACCATGCGAACCGGGTTCACCGCCGAGGTCATCAGGATCGACTGGTTCTGCGCGAGCGGCGGGAAATGCGGCACCTTGCCCTTGCCGTCGATACCATGACAGAGCGCGCACTGCGCGTCGTAGATCTTCTTGCCGAGCGGATACAGGCGGTTCTTTTCCTCAGTGACCGCCACTGTCGGCGGGCTCGCGCTCTGGCCGCTGCGGGCCGGCAGGCTCTTCAGATAGACGGCCATCGCGCGGATGTCTTCGTCCGACATGTATTGCAGGCTGTCGTAGACGACCTCGGCCATCGGCCCGTACACCGCGCCGCGCTTCGAGACGCCCGTCTGCAGCAGATCGGAAATCTCCTCGATGCTCCAGTCGCCGAGACCCGCTTCCCGGTTCGACGTGAGCGACGGCGCGTACCAGTTCTGCATCGGAATCAGGCCGCCTTCGAATGCCTTCGAGGCTGAGCTGCCGCCGAGCGCGTTGATCGCGGTGTGGCACATCGCGCAGTGCCCCGGACCGTCGACGAGATACGCGCCCCGGTTCCATTCGACGGACTGCGTGGGATCGGCCTTGTATTCGCCCTGACGGAAATACAGCGTGCGCCAGCCCAGCAGCAGCTCGCGCTTGTTGAACGGAAAGCGCAGCGTGTGCGGACGGTTCGGCTGATGGACGGCGGGCACCGACATCAGGTACGCGTACATCGCGTCCGAGTCCTCACGCGTCATGCGCGTGTACGACGCGTAGGGCATCGCGGGATAGAGGATCGTGCCGTCCTTCGACTTGCCTTCGTGCAGCATCCGGTAGAAGTCGTCGGCACTCCATGAGCCGATGCCGGTTTCCTTGTCGGGCGTGATGTTCGGCGTGTAGAGCGTGCCGAACGGCGTATCCATCGGCCGCGTGCCGGCGAAGAGCTTGCCGGCCGGCATCGTGTGACACGCGACGCAGTCGCTTGCGCGGGCGAGATATTCGCCGCGCGCGACGAGGCTGGCGTTGTCTTTCGACGCGGCGCCCTGTGCATGCGCAGCCGCCACCGCCAGAGAGGACAGCGCGACGGCGCACGCGGCGCGGCGCGTGAAGGTCTTGAGCGTTCTGACGTATCGGAGAGCGTGCAATCCAGTTCTCCGGTTAGTGAGGGACGCTGCCGCAAACTAGCGGCATCTTGAGCGAACCGGCGGCGACCGGAGACGGATCGGCCGGTGCTTTCTGCGAAGCGAGCCACGCGGCGACGGCGGTGATGTCCCGCTCGCTCAGGTGGGTTGCGACGACCTTCATGCAATCGGGCGCGGCCGTGCTGCGCGTGCCGTAACGCCATGCGCCAAGCTGCGCGCTCAGGTAATCCGCGTGCAGCCCGAGCAGGCCCGGAATGGCCGGTTCCATGCCGGTCAGCGCGCCGCCATGGCACGCGACGCAGGCAGGAATCTGACGCGACGCATCGCCATGCGTGACGAGCGTCTGCCCAAGCGCGAGCGTTGCCTCGTCGACCGTCGGCGTGGAAGGCGGCGGGAACGGCGGACGTTCAGCGGCGAAGTAATCGGCGATCTTGTGCAGATACGGGTCGGGGAGATACGCGAGCAGATAGTTCATCGGCGGATATTTGCGCCGGCCGTCACGGAATGCGAGCAGCTGGTTGTACAGATACCCGGCGGGCTTGCCGGACAGACGCGGGAAGTAGTCGTTATCGGTGCCCTCGCCGCGCTGGCCGTGACAGGCCGCGCAGGCGAGCACCCGGGCGTGCATCGTGTCGGGCGCCTGACCGGAAGCCGCGTCCGCGGCGAATGCCGTCAGGCTCGAACACGCAAGAAGCGCGATCGCAATGAGTGTCCGCCGTTTTACCACCTCGACCCTCTCAGGTTGCTGATGCATTGGTCTGTCGCGCAAACGGCAGCCGGCAACCCGGCGAAACTCTTAATACCGTCATGCGCGAATTTTTTTCTCCGGAAGATGTATCGCCCGTGGCGATCATCAAGGTCCGGCGCATTCTAAGGCTGCTGTACGGCTATACGAGTTATAGAAAACTGAAGCGAAAATTACCATAACGGCTTTCAGGCGTGCGTATTCAGATACCTGGCGATTTGAGCAGGAACAATCTTGCGATATATTTTTGAGACAGGAAAAGATGGCAACGCAAAAAACAACAATCGTGCTCGTCTGCAAGCCATATTCGATTGAATGTGTTATGGCCTTTAACTATTGCATCGGCATGACCATTGGCGTTTTTCCGCGTCCTTGCGTGCGGCGGTCCTCCGACAAACTGGTTACCTGAAAAAACATTAAACTGGTAATTTTTAAGAACCACTTCATCGCCTAATCTTGATTTTGTCGCGCGATCCTGCGCACATCAACCGATCAGGGGAAACCGCCATGACTTCACGTCTCGACTTTTATTCAGCCAATCCGCATGCCATCAAGGCAGTCCTCGCGCTTGAAGAACGCATCGGCAAATCGGGTATCGAAAAATCGCTTGCCGAACTGGTGCGTCTGCGCGCATCCCAGATCAACGGCTGTGCGTACTGCGTCGACATGCACGTCGCCGATGCACGCAAGGGCGGCGAAACCGAACGCCGTCTGGCAACGGTCGTCGTGTGGCGCGAAACGCCGTTCTTCACGGACCGCGAACGTGCCGCGCTCGAATGGACCGAAGCCCTCACGCTCGTGGCGCGGGATCACGTGCCGGACGCCGTCTGGGAAGCGGTTCGCCCGCACTTCAGCGACGAGGAAATCGTCGACCTGACGCTGCTCATCAACGCGATCAACACGTGGAACCGCTTTGCAATCGGATTCCGTAAAACGCCGGCCTGAACCGGCCACGCATGGTGCGTGCCGGCGAAGCGGTGCGGCCACGCGCCCCCTTCACTTCAAGCCGAGACGTTTTGCGAGCCGGTTCAGGTTTGCGCGATCGAGGCCAAGCTCACGTGCCGCTGACGCCCAGTTGCGATCGTTGCGCACGAGCGCCTCGCTGATGAGCGTGCGCTCGTAGCCTTCGACGGCCGCGCGGAAATCCGCCGGCGCGTCCACGGCGTCGCCATTCGCGGTACCCGCCGCCGAAGCCAGCGCGTGCCGCGCTTCGGACAACGCCAGATCGTCCTGCGTCAGCGTGAGAATGCGCGGACGGTGTCCGTGGCGCGAGAGCGCTTTGAGCGCGCTGCGCCCGATCAGATGCTCCAGTTCGCGCACGTTGCCCGGCCACGTGTACGCGAGCAGCGCCGCCTGCGCCTCGTTCGAAAGCCGCAGGCTCAACAGCCCGAGCCGCGAACGGTTCTCTTCGAGAAAGAAGCCGGCGATCAGCAGCACGTCGCGCCCGCGTTCGCGCAGCGGCGGCGCCCACAACGGGTACACGCTCAGACGATGATAGAAATCCGCGCGAAAGCGGCCTTCGCGCACTTCCTCGGCGAGGTCGCGATTGGTCGCGGCGATCAGCCGCACGTCGACCTTGTGTTCGTTGTCCGACCCGATGCGCTGGATCTGCCCGTTCTGCAGCACGCGCAGCAGCTTCGCCTGCACGCCGAGCGGCAGTTCGCCCACTTCGTCGAGAAAAAGCGTGCCGCCGTCCGCGAGTTCGAATTTGCCGCGACGGTCCGCCGACGCGCCCGAAAACGCCCCCCGCACGTGGCCGAACAGTTCGCTTTCGACGAGCGTGTCGGGCAGCGCCGCGCAGTTCAGGCTGATCATCGGCTTGCTGGCGCGCGGCGACAGCCCGTGGATGGCGTTCGCGACGAGTTCCTTGCCGACGCCCGTCTCGCCCGTGATCAGCACCGTCAGGTCGCTGTTGGCGACCAAGGCGATCTCGTTCATCAGGCGCTTGTGCTGCGGGCTGCTGCCGATCATCTCGCGACGCGTCTCGCTGCTCGCCAGCCGGTACGCCTCGGCGCGCGCCCGCTCTTCCTCCGAACTGCGCGCGAGCGTGTCGATGCGGTCGACCACGCTGACGGTCGCCGCCGCGAGACTCAGGAACGCCTGCAGCGAAGGCAGATCGAGCGCGTCGAACTGGGAAGGATCGAGCGCGTCGAGCGTCAGGAGGCCCCACAGGCGCCCGTCGATATACAGCGGGCAACCGAGGCAGTCGTGTACTTCCAGATGGCCCTCGATCGCCTGCACCAGACCGTCGTACGGATCGGGCAGGCCGGAATCGGCGGCAAAACGGGTGGGCTCGCGCTGCGACAGCAGTTGCGCGAAGCGCGGATGGTCGCTCACGCGAAAGCGCCGGCCCAGCGTGTCGCTGCTCAAGCCGTTGATCGCGAGCGGCACCAGCGTGTCGCCCTCGAGCCGCAACAGCGCGGCGGCGTCGCCGGGAAAGAGCGTGCGCAAGGTGTCGAGCAGACGCCGGAAACGCTCGGCCGGGGGCAGCTCGCGCGACAGGTCCTCGACGAGCGGAATCAGTGCGTCCAGTACCGCATGAACAGTCAGAGTGACTACATCGGTAGTCTTTTCGACTCGTGTCATATCAACTACACCAATTCAAGGACATCTGATTCTAAAGGAATTTTTATCTGGCATGAAACGTGTATATAAAAGCGCGAACGATGGAATCCGCCACCCGGGGCGATTTTCCTCTTTCAACTGTCATGAAAAGGAATTCACAGATGCTTTCAACCGAACACCGCGCCATCATCAAGGCAACCGTCCCTCTTCTCGAAAGCGGCGGCGAGGCGCTGACCACGCATTTCTACAACATGTTGCTGAGCGAGAACCCCTCGGTGCGTCCGCTCTTCAACCAGGCTCACCAGGCAAGCGGCGCACAGCCCCGCGCGCTGGCCAACGGCGTGCTGATGTACGCGCGCCACATCGACGAACTGGAGCAGCTTGGCGGCCTCGTCGCGACGATCATCAACAAGCACGTCTCGCTGCAGATCCTGCCTGAGCATTATCCGATCGTTGGCGGCTGCCTGCTACGCGCGATTCGCGAAGTGCTCGGACCCGAGATCGCAACCGACGCCGTGATCGAAGCATGGGGAGCAGCCTATCAGCAACTGGCTGATCTGCTGATCGGTCTCGAAGAAAACATTTACGCCGGGAAAGAAAAGGCGCCGGGCGGCTGGCGCGGCGCGCGCGCGTTCCGCATTGCGCGCAAGGTGCGGGAAAGCGAGGAAATCACGTCGTTCCACTTCCGCCCGGCCGACGGCGGCGACCTGCTCGAGTTTCAACCGGGCCAGTACATCGGCATGCAGGTGTTCATCGACGGCGAGGAGCTGCGCCGCAACTATTCGCTGTCCGCTGCATCGAGCAAGGACGAATACCGGATCAGCGTGAAGCGCGAACCGGGTGGCCGTGTGTCGAACCATCTGCACGACAACGTCAACGAAGGCGACACGATCGAACTGTTCGCGCCTTCCGGCGATTTCAGGCTCGAACACAACGACAAGCCGCTCGTGCTGATCAGCGGCGGCGTCGGCATCACGCCGACGCTCGCCATGCTCGAAGCCGCGCTCGAAACGAATCGCCCGGTGCATTTCATTCACTCGGCGCGTCACGGCGGCGTGCATGCGTTTCGCGACTGGATCGACGATCTCGCCGAAAGCCATCCGCAACTGAACGCGTTCTACTGCTACGAGCATCAACGCCAGGGCGACGCCGAAGCGCACGCATACGGGTTGCTCGATCGGGAGCATCTGGACGAATGGTTGCCGGAAACACGCGACGTGGATGCGTATTTCCTCGGGCCGGTCGGTTTCATGAAGGCGGTCAAGAAGCACCTGAAGGAACTGGGCGTGCCCGAAACGCAGAGCCGTTATGAATTCTTCGGCCCGGCATCGGTACTCGACTAAGCCCTGTTCAATCACCACGGTAACGAAACATGTCTTTCACCGACACCCTGCGGCACGATCACGAAGCCATCTTCAAGGCATTGGATGAATGCCAGAAGCTGGGCATTTCCAGCGAGGAAGGCAAAAAGAAACTGGTTCAGGCCCGTACACTCGTACAGGCGCATCTGAAACGGGAAGATACCCAGCTGTACCCCGTCATGCAGCGACATGAGGAGACACGCGAACTCGGCGCGACGTATTCGGCGGAGATGCAGAACATCACCGCCGACGTGAACGGATTCTTCGACGCCTATGCGAGCGGCGGATCCGGCCTCGATTACGCACGGCATCTGGGACGCACCGTTTCCCAGCTCCGCCAGCGCATGACCCGCGAGGAAGTGCGTCTTTATCCCGCGTTCGCGAATTACTGCGAGAAGTAGCAGGCAGCAGCCGTGCGGGAGCGCTGTTACTCCCGCACGTTTTCCGAGGCAACCCTCGATGGATCTATACCGGAACATGCGACTGTTCGTGCGCGTCGCGGAGGACCTGAGCTTCACGTCCGCCGCACGTTCACTGACGATGAGTATCGGTGTTGCTTCACGGCTCGTCACCGAGCTGGAGCAGCACCTGGAGACGCGTCTGCTGCATCGCACGACGCGCCAGATCGCGCTGACCCAGGCGGGCAAGCGCTATCTGGGCCGTTGCCGCGCGATCCTCGCTTCAATCGACGAAGCCGAGGCCGAGGCGCGCGCGGTGCATCTTCAGCCTGCCGGCCGGCTGCACGTCCATGCGTCACCCGCGATTGGCCGGCATTATCTGGTGCCGGCGATCGGGCAATACCAGCAGCAGTATCCGCACGTTCATGTTGCGCTGTCGTTATCCGACGAAAACATGGACCTGCTCGAAGACGGGTTCGACACCGCGATCGTCGCGATGCCCGCGTTGCGCGACTCGTCGTTTATCGGCGTGAATCTGCGCGAGACGTACAGCGTGTTGTGCGCGGCACCAGGTTATCTGCGACACGACAGAAGCGTCGAGATGCCGTTCGATCTCGAAGCCCATCCGTTCGTGAGCTTCGCGCCGGCGTTCACGGAATCCGTCGATCTCGCGCTCATCGACGCAAACGAAACATCCGTGACGGTGACGATGAAACCGGCGTTCTGCGTGAACACGCTCGAATCGGTCGCTTCGGCGCTCGAACTCGGCATGGGGATCGGCGCGCTGCCGCTGCATGTGGCGGTTGAGGCGATCAGTGCCGGACGTCTCGTGCGCGTGTTGCCGCGCTATCGCTTGCAGCCGCTCACGCTGTATGCGCTCTTTCCGTCGCGTCAGTTTCTCGACGCGAAGGTGCGCACGTGGCTCGATCATCTGAAGGTTCATTTTGAAGGAGCCACGCGACGCGAGGAATCCGTGCTGGCCGAAGCCTCCAGGGTCGCAACCGTGACTGCGTTGCGCGCCTGATTTTTACCTTTTTGTCACTCCGTTAGCCGGCCTCCATTGTCTGGAGCCGGCGTCTTTTTTTGCCTGTTTCATGGCACGGTTTCAGTCACGCGCGGCGACACCGCGCTTACCGGTTCTGCGCGTGCAGCAGCAGCGCCTCGAATTTCTTGAGTTCGACGGGCTTCACCTGATGCAGCGCGAAACCTGCCCTGCCAGTCTGCGCGAAATCGCGCGCGTGGCCGAAGCCTGGACGGGCCCGATGGCGAGTGGCGCGCCGGATGCGATGCATTACTGGCTTGCGCCCGATACGCCGGATGCGCCCACTACGCCTGCTGCCGCGGGCGCGCTGGCGGAATTGCTCATGCCGGTGCTGCCGGTATCGCCGCTGGTGGTGTCGGCACGCTTGCAGCCGCTCGTACCTGCTGCAAACACGACAAGCGATGCCGCAATCAGAACATTTCTCAGGGTCGGTTTCATGTGAATTCTCCTGAATTCGTTGGGAGCGCAACAGTGTCGTGACCGGACAGACTGGAACGGTCGGCGAACCTTCTGCTTCCTTAAGAACTGAAGCACGCATGAAATACAGCAAGGGGCGTGCCTTCCTGCACCGCTTTTCAGTGGGCGCGGCTGTGGACGCCGCACGGGAAGCGTGTACAGCCGATGGACGCCCGTGGCCGGTCAAATCCGTAACGAGACACGCCGGCGTCGCGTATGAAAAAACTACCTGGGAGAATTACAACGCGATCGCAAATCTTTCCCGCGATGCGCAGCGAAGTGAAAAAAAGCGGAGTGAAAACAATCAGAGGCTGTCCGGTAAAACGCTCGATGCCGCCGTTTCAAGAACGCGAATGATGCGCTCGGGTGAGAGCGGCTTTGCACAATGCGCGTCGAACCCCGCGGCACGGGCACGTGCCTTGTCTTCGGTCGATGCAAACGCGGTACACGCGATCAGCAGCATGTGCGAAGTGAGCGGGTTGCCGCGCAGCCTGCGTGCCAGTTCGAGACCATCGAGCCCGGGCATCGCGATGTCGAGCACCACCGCGAATGGCTGCCATTCTCCCGCGATCGTGCAGACATCGAGCGGATCGTGAACCGCGCGGCACTCGAAACCATCGGCATCGAGCAGCATCTGCAGGGCATCCGCGGCGTCGCGATAGTCGTCGACGACAAGCACGCGGCGATGATCGGCCATCGCCCGCGTGAACGATCGCCACAACACCACGTCGTCTCCGTCGCTGTCGACCGGATTGATCATTCTCTTCTCCCCTCCGCGTCAAAAAATGCACTGACGCCGCGTGCGCAAGAGGTGCAAGATGCGCACCCGATCGCACTCCATACGCTTACCGGTCTGCCTTGCTGGATATTGCCGACGCTCCAAGGCTGCGAACCAGCGTAAGACGTCAAAAGGAGGAACACAACCGGGGTGAACATTGATCCACATCGGGAGAACCCGATACGCGCTCGGTGCTTGCCGGCATGATCCGAAACGGCAACACGTGACGTGAGCCCTGTCAGGCAAGGCGGCGCGGGGGAATTCAACCGCTCTTCAGCACGCGGCGAAATATGCGTGAAAGCGCCTCAGGAAAAACCCTTCATCGGGTGAGTGCGAGGCCGTTGCAGCATGACAGGCATATGCCCGCGAGTGAACGCCTGCTGCGAGCGAGCGATTTATCCGACCCAATGAAATCCATGAATCCCGCGGGTTTTGCAATCCTGAAACCCGGTGGAAATCAGACGCGCAGCACGTGCCCGTCTGGTCCGATCTTGCGTGGAATATCCGTGTTCGGATCGAGCGGACGAACCTTCACGTGCGGTGCCGCGGTTACCGCGCCCGCGTTGCTCGCGGCCGGATCGGTGACTTTCTTCGCGATGGTAGACGACGGCTTTCTGGCCGCTGACCGGTGGCCGGTCTTTTTCCGCGCGCCGGGTTTGGCGGGCGCGGTCTGCGCTTCCGGCGGATTCCAGACCTCGACGTACCGCTCCCCTGCATACGCGCTCGAGGCGATGCTCAACAACGCTACCGGCAAGATGAATGTGCGCAAGAAAGGTCTCCATCGAGGTCCGGCCGCGCCCTGACGAAGGCGGTGCCGGCTATATGCTCGCAATACTGTACATTCATACAGGCCGGCGCGCAAACGTTACATCACAATCTGATGGGTTGATGCAACAGCGGCAATTTCGCCCGCCCCAGCCATGACGCGCCGAAAGCCATGATGAACGGGATGCGCGGCCACGCCGGCAACGCCATACCGGTGTTCTTCATCCAGGACGCGATCAGCGTTCCCGATTTCGTTCAGCGCGACTGGCAATGCGCTCGACGGGCCGCACCGTTTTGCAGCGAATGCGCGCAGAATCGCAACACCATCCGCTGGGCGACGTTCGCCCGCGCGTTCTATTAGCCCCGTCTGCCCTCATGCGGGCAGGCACATCTCCAGGACACTTCATGGATCTGAATCTGCGCGGCAAGGTGGCGGTACTGACGGGTGCGAGCGTCGGCATTGGGCTCGCGGTAGCGGAAGGATTCGCGGCCGAAGGCGTGAATCTCGTGCTGGCCGCGCGGCAGCAGGACCGACTCGATGCCGCCGTCGCGCAGATCACCGCGAGCCACGGTGTCGAGGCCATCGCCGTCGCCTGCGATGTCGCGACCGCCGAAGGTGTCGCGCACCTCGTCGATGCAACGGTTCACAGGTTCGGCGGCGCCGACATTCTCTTTAACAACGCGGGCACGGGCAGCAACGAAACGATCATGAACGCGCCCGACGACAAATGGCAGTCGTACTGGGATCTGCATGTCATGGCTGCCGTGCGCCTCGCACGCGGTCTCGTGCCCTCGATGAAAGCACGCGGCGGCGGCGCGATCCTGCACAACGCGTCGATCTGCGCGGTGCAGCCGCTCGGCTACGAGCCGATCTACAACGTCACGAAAGCCGCGTTGATGATGTTCTCGAAGAACCTCGCCAACGAGCTCGTGAAAGACAACATCCGTGTCAACACGATCAACCCCGGGCTCGTGCTAACGCCCGACTGGATCAAGACCGCGAAGGCGCTCACGCAGTCTTCGGGCGGAGACTGGGAGGCGCACCTGCAACAGGTCGCCGACGAACACGCTCCGATCGGCCGCTTTGCAACGCCTGCGGAACTCGCCGATTTCATCGTGTTTTTATGCTCCGAACGCGCGAGCTATAGCGTCGGGGCGACGTATTTCGTCGACGGCGGCATGCTGAAAACGGTGTGAATACGGTGCAAATCGCGAAGCAGCCCGTGACGTAGAATCGCTCGACCGGGGTGACCCGACGAAGGAGGTAGCGCATGCCAAGCCCAACCGGATCGGTCGTGGCGCTCAGTTCAGCGGCCTCGACGGTGTTCTCCATCGGCATTGTGTTTCTGGGTTACTGGGGCGTCCACGAGGACTCGCGCTGGGCGGTTTCGCACGTCTTCGTGGTCGGCTTCGCGCTGGCGGGTTTCGCGTGCCTTGGCCTCGTTCCCTGGATGGCGACGAGCCCGGTGGAACCCGATACCAGCGACGTGAAAATACGCGTCGCGCGCAAGATGTTCATCGCGGGCATGGCGGCCGTGTGGTTCGCCATCGCGCTGTCGATCATCGTGTGAAGCGGGAACGCGGTGGCCGCTCAGGCACTTCTAAGTGCTGCCGGGCGCCGCGCGCTCGATCGCTGTCTGGATTTCATCGACCGACACGGGCTTCACGAAGTGATGATCGAAACCGGCCTCGCGTGAGAGCTGACGGTCACGCGCCTGGCCGTAACCCGTCAACGCGATCAGCAGCGCGCCCGCCGTGCGAGGCTTGCCGCGCATCGCGCGGGCAAGCTCGAAGCCGTCCATGCCCGGTAACCCGATATCGAGAATGATCACCTGCGGGTCGAACGAATCGGCGAGTTCGAGCGCGGTCCATGGATCGTTGGCGGTCCGCACGTCGTGCCCAAGCGTTTCGAGCAACAGCGACAACGCCTCCGCGGCATCGAGGCTGTCATCGACCAGCAGCAGGCGACACGCATGCGGCGTCTCACCGGTCCCGGCGGGCGCGGAAGCCACGGGTACCTGATCGGCGGGCAGCAGCGGCAACATCACGACGAATTCACTGCCTTCGCCCGGACCCGCGGAAAACGCTTCGATGGTGCCGCCATGCAGGTCGACCAGCGTTCGCGCGAGCGGCAGACCGATGCCGAGGCCGCCTTCGGAGCGCTCAAGCGAGCTTTCGGATTGCACGAACAGCTCGAACACACGCGCGAGCATGTCCGGCAGAATGCCAACGCCGTTGTCCTTGACGACGATCTTCACGTTCCCGTCCGCACGCGTCACCGTGACGGAAAGTGTCCCGTGCTCCGGCGTGTACTTGCACGCATTCGATATCAGATTGGCGATCACCTGCGAGATCCGCATCGCGTCGCCGGACACATAAAGCGGTTCATCCGGCAGATGGATCGACATGTCATGCTGCTTCTTCGCGATCGCGGGCTGCACCGTTTCGAGCGCCGCCGCAACCGCTGCCGTCATTTCGACGGGTTCGCGCCTGAGCGTGATCTTGCCCTGCGTAATGCGCGACACGTCGAGCAGGTCGTCGACAAGCCGGCTCAGATGATTCACCTGACGCGAGATGATGGCGCGCGCGCCGTCGAATATTTTCGCGGAATGCAGACGGTCGGCCTGCATCAGTTCGATCGCGTTGCGGATCGGCGCGAGCGGATTGCGCAGTTCGTGCGCAAGCATCGCGAGGAACTGGTCCTTGCGCTGATCGGCGTCGCGCAACAGCAGCTCGCTGCGCTTGCGCTCCGAGATGTCGCTGGCAATGCCCGCAAGACGATAGATACGGCCATGCGCGTCGCGCACCGGAAAACCCCGTTCGCTCACCCAGCACACGGCGCCATCGGGACGCACGATGCGGTACTCCTCCTCGAACGTGCCTTCGGCGAGAAGCGCGCGGTACGCGGCCGCGATGCGCACTGCGTCGTCCAGATGCACGTCGTCGGACCAGTGTTTCGCGCCCACTCTGGGCATCACCGCGTCGCGGCCCCACACACGGTGATACGACGGGCTCACATAGAGCAGTTCGTCGGTCATCGGATCGAGCATCCAGAAAACGTCTTCGATGTTTTCCGCCATCTGGCGAAAGCGCTCCTCGCTTTCGCGCAGCGCATTTTCCGCGTGCCTGACGCGCAGCAGCGCGCGCACGTTCGCAATCAGTTCGGGTGGCTCGATCGGTTCCGTCAGATAGCTGTCGGCACCGCCATCGAGCGCGCGCACCTTGTCCATGGTGTGGACGGCCGCGGCCGAGGTCTGCAGCACGAGCGTCGACGCCGTTTCGGGGTCGGTCTTGATGCGCCGGCACACTTCGAGC
Organism: Paraburkholderia sartisoli; assembly: GCF_900107685.1. Taxonomy (GTDB): domain Bacteria; phylum Pseudomonadota; class Gammaproteobacteria; order Burkholderiales; family Burkholderiaceae; genus Paraburkholderia; species Paraburkholderia sartisoli. The sequence continues at coordinate 122,602 of NZ_FNRQ01000004.1, forward strand.
CCGTTGATGTCAGGCAGTTTCACGTCGAGCAGCACGAGTTCGGGAGACGCGTTGCGCACCTTGTGGAGCGCCTCGTGACCCGTCGCCGCTTCGAGCACGGTAAAACCCGCGCGCCGCAGGATGCGCGTTTTCTCGTAACGCGCGCCTTCGTTGTCGTCGACATTGAGGATGAGGCTCGAACGTGGATCGCTCATTTGTCCTCCTGCGGGTCGACAAGGCGGTCGCAGGCGATTGTGTCAGGGTGACCCTGCAGCCGGTTAAAGCTGCCCAGGCTGCCGATGCTTTTAGTACATGCGAGGAAAACGAAGAAAACCGCTTGATGAAAGGTATCGCGGAAAAAGTCCAGGTCAAACAGTCAGCAAAAAATGTGCCCTTTTGCTGGACGTATTGATAGACAAGACACTCCCGCGCTCACGCGCAGGTAAAACAGCGCCGTGGCGGGTCGTGTTCCGGCACCGGCACGTTTCTTTTACCCGTCGCCGGTAAAACTTCCACGCGCGCTTTTCACACCTTGCGGTGCCGCATGATCCGTTCGATACTGGACCGCGCTTCAAGCGACGTGCTGCGCATGCACATCGTTCGAAGCCATTCGAAGCATTTCCCACCCGCCCTGGAGACGCCCCATGCGAATGGAAACGGCCTTCCTGTTCGACCTCGACGGCACACTCGTCGACAGCGTGTATCAGCATGTCCTTGCATGGAAAGAAGCGCTCGACACCGAAGGCATCGAGCTGTCGGTGTGGCGCATCCATCGCAAGATCGGCATGAGCGGTGGCCTCTTCACCAACCAGTTGCTGCGCGAAACCGGCGGCGACATCAGCCAGGAACGCGTCGACCGCCTGCGTCGCACACATGCAGAAGCGTACAAGCGGCTGCGCGCGCAGGTCTGCCCGCTGCCAGGCGCACGCGAACTGCTCGCAACGCTGACGCAGACCGGCACGCGCTGGGCCATCGCCACCAGCGGCCGCATGGAAACAGCGGCCGTCAATCTCGAGGCGCTGGGCGTCGATCCGTCAAAGGAAGTGGTCGTCACGCGCGACGACGTCAAGTACGCGAAGCCCGATCCCGATCTGTTCATCGCGGCAGCCGCGCGCCTTGGCGTGCCGGTCGAACAGTCCGTCGTGGTCGGCGACAGCATCTGGGACATGCTCGCCGCGCGTCGCTGTCGCGCGCTGGGCGTCGGCCTGCTGTCGGGTGGCTATGGGCTCGACGAACTCGAACGCTCGGGTGCGCTGCGCGTCTACGAAGATCCGCACGATCTGCTGCTGCATCTGGATGAAGTCGCCGCGCGTCCGTGATGTGTATGCAACGCGTGTGTCATATCGTCTCAATAATTTCTTGACAGGATATTCGCCGCCTAAGACACTCAGCGACATGCCCAAGCTCCTGTGTATCGCCAACGCGATTAATCACCCAATTCACGCCATCATCGGCGGGTTTTGGTCAGGACGCGTGCGCTAGATTCATCGATACACGCAGAATCCCCAAGGCCCCGCCGGAAGCGACGGGGCCTTTTTCATTGTGTACGTCCCCGTTGTGCCGGCATTCAGACGGAGACGATGATGGACGAGAGCAGTCAGCAGCGCCGCGCCCTGTCGCGTGGCACAGACGATGTGCAGGAGCAACGCCGCTACGTGGTTCAGTTTGCAGTCGCGGCGGGCGAGACGGTGACAGTGAAGATTCACCACGACGCGGTGGTGTCTTCGGCGGGCGCACGGCTGTGGGTGACGCGTGCCGGCGACACATGGGACTACTGGCTGAAGCCCGGCGAGACCCTGCGTCTGTCGCGCGGCGAGCGCGTGTGGGTGACCGGCGATTTCGATGCACACGCAACGACCGGCGCGCGGCCCGACGCCGACGTGACGCTGACGATGCATCTCGCCCGGCGCCCGCGCATCCGCTGGAAGTGGGCATGGCAACCGGTGTTCGCGCTCTGGTGACGAAGCACGCCAGGATGCGCCTCGGGCGCGGCGTTCACCCGCATGTTGCGCACTGCTCAAATGCGATCCAGCGCAACCGGCGAGGGCGAATTCCAGCCGCGTGCCACCGCGAACGCAACGGTGGCACGCGCGAGTTCGAGCGTGCTGTCGATCAGCGTGATCGTCGGTGTGGACAGATTGCGCGCGGCCAGCGGAATTTCCGTGCAGGCCATCACGCCTGCGCGTATGCCTTGCGCAATCAGGATCGCCAGCGCGGCGGAAAGCTGGACCGTGGCTTCATCGATGTCGTTGGCCTTGGCGGCCCTGACGCTCGCGTCGAGGCGCGCCTGCGTGACTTCGTCTGGAACAACCGGTGTGATTCCGCGAGCGGTGAGCGCTTCCTGATAGAAGCCCGCCGCGATCAGGCCGCTTGTGCCCAGGATGGCGACGCGCTGAACGGAATCCTGAATCGCGTTGATGCAGGCTTCGCCGATATGCAGGATCGGCGCGGCGCTGCGCGCCTGCAGTTGCGCATACCAGTGATGCGCGGCATTACACGGAATCGCGATCACACCCACTTCATTGCGGTTGAGTAGATCGATACCCGAGAGCATGGCGGGCAGCGGATCTTCGCCGCCGTCGAGAATCGCCCGCGAACGGTCGGGGATGTGCGGAAGGCTTGCGACCAGCAGCGGCAGATGCTCCTGGTCGCGGGTGGCGCGCGTCAGGCGCACGACCTTTTCCATGAAGTCGACCGTTGCAAGCGGGCCCATCCCGCCGAGAACTCCGATGAGTGCCATCTCCGGGCCTCCAGTGACTTCAACGGACGCGGCCCGGATGCTGGACTAGCCGCGGCATCGCCCGCACAAAGTGACAGGCGTGCGCAGCATAACGCAGATTCGCCGGTTTAACACAGCCGGCTGGGCACCGAGGAAACCCGGGCCCGGCTAAACCATGAGGCGGCGCGGTCCACGAAAAAAAAGTCTCGCGAAGAGACCTTTCTGGCGTGCAGCGAGACCTTACGTGAAGCCTTATGCGAGGCCCTGCAGCACCCTCACATCTGTCGACGCAATTCCGCGGGCGGCACCTTCATCAGATGCCGGTATTTCGCCACGGTCCGGCGCGCGACGAGCACGCCCTGGTCGGCCAGCATTCTCGCGAGCGAGACGTCCGAAAGCGGATCACGCGCATTTTCCGCGGCGATCATTTCCTTGAGCAGCGCGCGCACAGCCGCAGCCGAACAGGTCCCGCCGCTTTCCGTGCCCAGTTCGCGCGGGAAGAAGTGCCTGAACTCGAAAATGCCCCGCGGCGTGGCCATATATTTGTTACCCGTCGCGCGGGAAATCGTCGATTCGTGCAACTCGAGTTCATCGGCGATGTCGCGCAGGACGAGCGGCTTGAGCGCTATCTCGCCGTACTGAAAGAACGCGCGCTGATGGGTCACGATGCACTCGGCCACGCGCCGGATCGTGTCGAAACGCTGCTGCGCGTTGCGGATCAGCCAGCGCGCTTCCTGCAACTGCTGCGCGAGCGGCGAGCGGCTCGAGCCGGCCGATTGCGCGAAGAGCTCCGCGTACCTGCGATGAATCCGCGCGCGCGGCATCACGGCCGGATTGATCGTCACGGCCCACTTGTTGCGCACCTGGCGCACGATGACGTCCGGCACGACGTAGTTGTCTTCCGCGTTGCCATAGTAGTGGCCGGGCTTCGGATCGAGCTTGCGCACCAGCGCGCATGCAATGCGCAGTTCGTCCGCGCTGCAGCCCGTCTGCTTTTGCAGCTCGGCCTGCTCACGGCGCGCGAGCCGTTCAAGGTGATGCTCGACAACCTGAATCGCGACGTCGCGACCTGGTGTGTCGCTATCCATGCATTCGAGTTGCAGCTTCAGACATTCCGACAGCGAACGTGCGCCGACGCCCGGCCGGTCCAGCGATTGCACGAGCCGCAGCGCAACGAGCAGTTCGTGTTCGGTCAATGCCGGTTCGACATCGAACACACCGGCAAGATCGGCGAGGTCCTGACGCAGATAACCGTCGTCATCGAGCGACTCGATGATGAGGCGCGCGACTTCGCGATCACGATCGTTCAGCGGATAGAGACGCAACGCATCGTGAAGCTGTTCGTGCAACGAGGGTTGTGAGCGTGCCCAGTCGGTGGGGTCACCTCCTTCGCTGTCGCCGTTGTGATGCGACGAGCCCCGGCCATATGAATCGCTGCTGTACTCGTTGTTGTACTCATTCGCCGGCTCGTCGTGCGACGACGCATCGGCGCTCCCGGACGCAGGCGCATCGGCGACGGCTTGCGCGCCGGGGGCTTGCGCTGCGTCGTCCGTGCTTTCGGGGGCAAGCGCGACGTCTTCCGTTTGCGATGCGTCGTATTCGAGGAACGGATTGGTATCGAGTGCCGTGCGCAACTCCTGCTGGAACTCGAGCGAGGACAGTTGCAAAAGCCTGACCGACTGCTGAAGACGAGGGGTCAGCGCAAGCGATTGTCGTGTGCGTAGCTCGATCGAAGGCGGCATGGTAGTGCGATCCCTTTTGAAGATTCTGGTTCGAACGCCCGAAGCCCGTGAAGCACGTCGGATTCGGGGAGTTGCTGTTTGTCTGAACAGAGCAATCGCCGTACCAGGTTTCACAGAGCGCTGTTTTTACAGCGATTTGATATTCACGAGCAGTGCTTTCCAGAGGCTGCGGGGCAGCCACGCGCGCCATTTTTACAAGCGGCCGGAAAAATCCGGGCCGGCGGACAAGTCCGTTTCAGCACGCGCGCTGCCCGACTCATTTCACCTCGCACGCCCCGCCAGTCACGCCCGTAGCCTGACAAATCGCGAAATCGCACGGGCATGGCACGTGGCTTGCGTTTTCCAGACCGTGGACGGATGCCAGTAGTGCATTCGATGTCGACCACGGGGCTGACGGAACCGTTATGCGGCAACCCTTCCCCAGGCGCGTCATCAACGGCAATGGCCGCGATCGACCGCACAGGCAACAAGACCGCAACACTCTTCAACCACCTGAAAGGAGAAATCCATGAAAACGATCCAGTTCCTCAAGACCGCAGGTAGCGTCGCATGTATCGCATTTGCGCTGAGCGCGAATGCACAGTCGGGCGCCTCGGCGCCGGCCGGCGTGTCGGAATCGATGGGTGCCCACGTCGATGACACGACGATCACCACCAAGGTCAAGGCGGATCTCCTCGCGAACAGGAACGTCAAGTCGACTCACATCCACGTGAAGACGCAAAAGAGCGTCGTGTGGCTGACGGGGACGGTGCCCTCGGCGGCAGACAAGACCGCGGCTGCAGATGTCGCGAATCAGGTCGACGGCGTCAAGGGCGTCAAGAACCACCTGAAGGTCGCGGCAGAATAAGCCACATGCAGGCCGGGCCCCGGCTGGCGTCGGGGCCCTGATGAAAGAAGCCAGCCGTTCGCGCAATGCGGACGGCTTTTTGTATTCAAGGCGATGCGTCTTCGTCAAACCAATGAAGACGCACGTGGCATGTCCTCAAGACGGCCTTTGGGCCTGGACTGATCGATGCAGCAACGCGTGTGACTATCGACGGGAGACAGGCAAAAACGGCCTGGAAAATTTCCAGGCCGTTTCTCGTTTCTCAGAGGTCTTTACGCTCAAGAAGCAGCTACATCCACACGCTCACGCGCCCCGCTCGTTCAGCTCGCTGATCGGCGTTGGCGTTCGTGTCGGATCGAAGTCGGCCCAACGACCCTGCTGCCAGCGGCCCGTCGCACGTTCGATCGTGCTGCCGCCGCATTCGCGCAGTACGCGCGCCGCCTCCATCTGCGTATCCGGCGATACATGTACCGCCAGCAGCACGCCTGAATCGCGCTCTTCGTGATGCGACAGGTGGCCATGCCGGTCGCCTTCGCGCGTATGCAACATGCCGCCGATCAGCGAACCGATATACGCTCCCACGCCGGCAGCGATCACGGAGACAGGCAACGATGCATGAAACGCCGTGAAAAGCCCGGCTCCGACAATCGCACCGATGACGGCCCCGATCGTCACACCCTTGCCTGCGCCCTTCGGTGTGTCGCGCGCGCCAGGATCGACATGCTGATCGCTGCCCGCCGGATAGCGCGCGTGCTGTCCGCGCGGATTCACGAAAAACAGCGTGACGTCCTCTTCGACGAAGCCGTTCGCGAAGAGTCGTTGCGCGGCCGCTTCGGCGGCCGGAAAAGTCGTAAAACGCCCTGCGACAATGAGTGACATGACGCCTCCTTTCATCTTTTCAGATGGTGCGCGCAGTTGCCGTCGCGGGTCACTCAGGGTGCTACACCTTCAGCCCACGATCCGGCTCCATTCCTTCGACCCGGAAAAGCCCGCTGTGCAAAACGACGCTTTCGCCACCGTTCTGATCGAGCGCCTCGGCGCACACGGAGCGGATCCGCGCCCGTCCGCGCTGGAATGCCTGCAAAAGCGAGTCTTCCAGAGGAGAGTCTGCGCCAAAATGGTCCTCAAGTGCTTCCGCCGTGATAACGCACACGACGGGCTCGCCATCGACGGCCGCGATGAAGCTCACCGTGAGGTTCGCGCCGTCGAAGACCGGCGCGTCATCGGAAAAAGTGATGGTCATGTTCGCGTCCTCCCAGGCAGCCCTCGACAGAATCGCACTCATGATGTGCTCTTCTTCGCGTTGTCCAGTTGCTGCGCCATCGCGAGATGGTGCCGGATCACCGGCAACGCCTTCGTGGCGGCCGCCTTCAGTTGCGGATCGGTGCTGCTTTCGCTTTCCTTCTGGAACAGTTCGACTGCCTTCTGATGGCCGCCCACGGCCACGTCGCTGATATACGCCTGATCGAAGCCAGTGCCCTTCAACCCCTGCAACTCCCCTATGACTGCTGAATCCGCCGAAGGCGGCGATTTCAGGCCTTTCTTCTGCGCGATGACGTCGAGATTCCGGGCCAGTTTCGTGTAATCGGTGATCATCTGCGAAGCGAATTTCCTGACCTGCGGATCGTTCGATTTTTTCAACGCCAGCTTGCTGGCGGCGATTTCCGTGGCGCCGGCCTGCGAGGCGTCCTGCACGAACTGCTGATCGGCTGCCGATAGTTTCGTCTGTGCCGCGGCAGGTTCGCTCGTCTGCGCGTGGACGGCGCCGAGTGTCGTACACGCGATTCCGGTTGCCACGGCGATCGCGCGCATTGAATGCTGGAATGTCATGCGGTTTCTCCTGTTCCGGATTTATCCGTCACGCTGCCGTTCGCCGGCTTGACTGCATGCGCAATCAGCGTCTTGTTGAATGCTGGCCGATCGTTCTGCAGCCTCAACACAGCACCTCGCAAAAGATGTGCCTGGCAAGTCAAAGCCCGTGGACGTGCTTTGCGGCAATGCATCACATCGGGCGCTTGCAACTTGTGCGCATGGCAATGCAATTGTTGCGATGCCCGGTAACGCACGTTCAGGTTGGCGCGCCGTCTTCATAGTCACGCGTCAATCCAGTCGATTCATCTCCGGGCGGCACGACGGGTACATCCCTTGCTGAAACATCGACGCGGCATGCCATGTTCACCGGAACACGGCAGCGTTGTCGGGCTGCCTCACCGGATACCTCATGCACGAAACGATCTGGTTTCTCGTCGTCGGCGGTGTGTTCGCGTTCATGGGTATCGCGGCGACCACGTTCAAGCGTCTGCCGTGCAGCGCCGCGATGTTCTATCTCGCGATCGGCTTCGGGCTCGGGCCGCCCGGGATCGGCCTGCTGAATCTGGACGTGATCGCCGATGCCGGCGTGCTGCGCGTCATCACCGAAGTCGCGCTGCTGGTTTCACTCTTCGCGATCGGCCTGCGTCTGCGTGTGCCGCTTTCCGGGGCGCTGTGGGCGATACCGCTGCGGCTCGGTTTCGTCGCCATGCTCGTGACGGTGCCGCTCCTGACGCTCTTCGGCGTCTACGCGCTGCATCTCGGCGTGGGACCGGCGCTGCTGCTCGCGGCGATTCTCGCGCCGACCGATCCGGTTCTCGCCCACGACGTGCAGGTCCAGGACTCGGCCGATGTCGACCTCCTGCGCTTTTCGCTCTCGGGCGAAGGCGGTCTCAACGACGGCATCGCGTTGCCGTTCGCGCTGCTCGGCCTTGCGTTATGCGCCAGCCACAGCGCGAATTTCGCGGACGTGTTCACGTGGATGTTCATCGGCGGCACGCTCTGGGGCATCTTCGGCGCGATCGCGATCGGCGCCGTGCTGGGCTGGGTCACCACTCACGGCGTAGCGTGGTTAAGAACGCGTCACGCGCAGGCCCTTGGACTCGAAGCGTTTTTCGCGCTCGGGCTGATCGAGCTGTCGTACGGCGTCGCGCAACTGGCGCATACGTTCGGCTTTCTCGCCGTTTTTGCAGCGGGCGTCTCGATGCGTCGCGTCGAGCATCGGGCGAGCCGCGGGCAGTCGCCACGGGAAACCATCGGCGCGATCGGGGCGGGCGATGTCACCGCGACCGCCGCCGATCCACAAAAGGCTCACGCGTATATGGCGGAATCCGTGCTCGGCTTCACGATCGAGCTGGAACGTATCGCCGAACTTGCGATGATGCTGATCATCGGCAACGTCCTCGCGACGCTGCACGGGCCACTTTTCACGTGGCGAAGCGCCGCGCTGGTCGCGGCGCTCTTCGTCGTCGTGCGGCCGCTGGCGGTCGAGGTGTCGCTGGTGGGCTCGAACGCATCTCACCCGCAGCGGCGGTTGATGAGCTGGTTCGGCATTCGCGGCATCGGGTCGTTCTATTACCTGAACCTCGCGCTGCAGGAAGGTCGCGCGAACGACGTAGTGCCGCTCATACCGTTCGCGCTCGCTGTGGTGACAGCGTCGGTGGTCGTACACGGCATGTCGGCCACGCCGCTGATGGGCTGGTATCGCCGTCTGCGGCGACGCAGCGGATAGCCGCAGACCGTTCCAGCACCCCCTCTTTTTACTTCGCGCGCACCGCGGTACCCGACTGCGCCAGCTGTTCGCGACGCTGCTCGCCCTGCCGCGCGAACATCCAGCCAGGATACTCCAGCGGCAGCGTGCTCACTTCGTCAAGCTTCGACAGTTCATCGGCGGATAACGTGACCTGCGTCGCCGCGATGTTGTCGTCGAGCTGCTCGACTTTTTTGGCTCCGACGATCACCGTCGTGACCGCGCGCTGATGCAGCAGCCACGCAAGCGCGATCTGCGCAACCGACACGCCTTTGGCCTCGGCGATGCCGCGCATCGCGTCGATGCAGTCGAACGCGCGATCGCGATTGACCGGCGGAAAATCGAACGTCGTGCGCCGGCTGCCTGCCTCGCCGTCTTTGTCCCGTCCATATTTTCCGCTCAGCAGGCCGCCCGCCAGCGGGCTCCACACCATGAGCCCGAGCCCTTCGCTCTGCAGCATCGGAACCAGTTCGCGTTCGAGATCGCGGCCGGCCAGCGTGTAATACGCCTGCAGCGTCTCGAAGCGCGCAAGGCCCAGACGCTCCGCGATACCGAGCGCCTTCACGATCTGCCACGCGGCCCAGTTCGACACGCCGACGTAACGCACGTGTCCATGCTGCACGAGCGTATCGAGCGCGCGCACGGTTTCCTCGATGGGTGTCGCCGGATCGAAACCGTGGATCTGATACAGGTCGACATGATCGAGTTGCAGACGCTTCAGGCTCGCCTTCATACCGTCGATGATGTGATAGCGCGACGCGCCCCGCGCATTCGGAAACTCGCCGGTTTGCCCGAACACCTTCGTCGCGACGACGACGCTCTCGCGCGGCACCTTGAGATTCTTCAGCGCCTGTCCGGTGATCTGCTCGGAAAGGCCTTCCGAATAGACGTCGGCGGTATCGATGAAGTTGATGCCGGCATCGAGCGCACGCCCCACGAGACGCTCGGCATCGGCCTGCTGCAGATCGCCAATCTGTTTCCATATGCCCCCGCCGCCGCCAAACGTCATCGTGCCAAGGCACAACTCGGAAACGAACACGCCGGTACCGCCCATCTGGTTGTATCGCATCTCAACGCTCCGTGAGTGAAGAAGGCAACACATGAGAATACTGCACACGCCGAAAGTCTTCACGACAGCACATGTGCTGAAAGCTGATGGTCAGGATGTGCATCGCATCGAATGGCGCATGCACTGCCATTGCCCGTACCCGTCGCTGACGCAGAAACGGGACATCTGATCCGGGCGTGTGCGGCAATGTAGTTAAACAGATTTTGAATTCCGCTTGAAAGGCTCCTATAACTCACTGGAGCCCTGGTTGATTCCGCCCTCTCTCCCCATTTAATGGAAAGGACGTGTCAATGAAGAGATCGTTCGAGATCAGTATCGGCGGCGTTGTCATGCTTGTCGAAATAATCTTCCAGCCCAACGCCCATGCTGCCTGCACGAACACGTCTCCGGTCAGCAGCAACACCACCGTCACCTGCACCGGCGCCAACACGCCTTCTGTCATCGCACCGGCCACCACCACCGGCGTCACGATCAATCTCGATCCGACCACTGCCGCAAGCTTCGTCCACGCGACGAACGCCGTGGGTTTCAGCGTCGATCACGCAAGCGCGATCACGAATAGCGGCAATTTCTCGCTGACCGGCAGCGGCGGCACCGGCACGGCACGTGGTGCTGTCCTGCTCGGCGTCACCGACAACAACCAGTTGACGAATACCGCGAGCGGCGTCATCAACACGACGGGCGCCTTCAACGACGGCATGGCGGCCAACGGCAGCGGCAACACGCTGACCAACAACGGACGGATCACGACAGCCGGCCCCAACGCCTATGGCATGACTGCTGCGTGGGGGCAAACGAACGTGGGACAGCTGAACAACACGATCGTGAACACCGGCAGCGTATCGACATCGGGCAGCAACGCGCGGGCCGCATCGATCCTCGGCGGCAACGGGCAGATCAACAACAGCGGCACGCTTTCAACAACGGGCAGCGGAAGCCCCGCCGCGTACATGCAGGGCAACAACGACAGCCTGATCAACACAGGCTCGATCTCGGCGAGCGGCAGCGCCTCGGACGCCGTGTTCTCCAACACGGTCGGGTCGAGCTTCACGGCGCGGATCGAAAACCGCGCGGGCGGCAGCATCGTCAGCCAGAACGGATCGGCTATCCGCACGCTCAACGGCAACACGACGATCGTCAACGCGGGGCTGCTGCAAAGCGGCGTCGGCACGGCGATCACGATGGGCAACGGCAACAACGCGCTGATCCTGCAAACCGGCTCGGTGATCAACGGCACCGCCGATGGCGGCGCGGGCAGCAACACCGTGACGCTGCAGGGAACCGGTGCGGCCACCAACGCGTTCATCAACTTCCAGACGTTGCTGATGCAGGGCACGCAATGGGACTGGACAGGCACCGGCACGTTCGCGACAGCGCGCGTGCAAAGCGGCACGCTCAATCTCACCGGTACGCTCGGCAGCACGACGAGTGCGCTTGTCGACCCAGGCGCGACGTTGCAGGCGAATTCGCAGAACCTGCCGCTAAACGTGACAGACAACGGGCTCGTGCGCTTCGCGCAGAGCGCCACCGGCACGTACGCAGGTTTGATCGGCGGCACGGGTGTCGTCGAGAAAAGCGGCGCGGGCACGTTGACGCTCGCGCCCACGGCGGCGGGCGGCAACACGTATTCGGGCGGCACGCTGATCGACGGCGGCACGCTCGCAGCCGGCGCCGACAACGCACTCGGCGCCAGCACGGGCGGCGTGACGTTCGATGGCGGCACGTTGCAGCTGGCACAATCGTTCGATCTCGCGAGTACGCGCGCCATCACGTTGAACGCCGGTGGCGGCACGATCGACACGCAGGCGTTTTCATCGACGCTCGCGCAGCCCGTCACCGGCACAGGCGGCCTGACGAAACTCGGCAGCGGCTCGCTTGTGATGAACGGCGTGAGCACCTACAGCGGCGCGACGAACGTCACGGCGGGCACGCTCGCCCTCGGCGACGCCGCGACCGACGCGGCACTGACGGGCGGCGGCAACACGACGGTGGCGTCGGGCGCGACACTCGGTGGATATGGCAGCGTCACCGGCACGGTTTCGAACAGCGGCACCATCGCGGTCGCGAACGCAGTGCCCGTTTTTGCTGGCGCCGCGAACGGCAGCCTCACGATCAACGGCTCGCTCGTCAATGCGGGGCTCGTGCAGATCGGCGGCAACGGCGTGGGCAACCAGTTGGTGGTCAACGGCAACTACACCGGACAGAGCGGCGTGGTCGCGCTGAACACCGTCGTCGAAACCGACGATTCCGCGTCGGACAGGCTCGTGCTGAGCGGCGGCACAGGCAGCGGGACCACGAGCCTGAAGGTGACGAACGTCGGCGGCAACGGTGCGCAGACGGTTGCGAACGGCATCGAAATCGTCTCCGCAACGCAAGGCGCGAGCACCACGCCCGATGCGTTTACGCTCGCCGCGCCGGTGAAGGCCGGCGCGTATTCGTACTTTCTCGCGAAAGGCGGCGTGACGGGCGGCACCACCGGGAACTGGTATCTGCGCAATACCGTCGCGCCCCTTCCATCGGCCACGGCGCAGGACGGCGACACCGGCGTGCCGGTCGCGGCCGAGGGCACGCCGCCGCTGCCCGATCCGCCGCCGGCGGGATCGGGTCCCGTTCCGCTATATCGCCCCGAAGTGCCGGTCTACACGGTCATGCCCGCCGTCGCGCGGCAACTCGGCGTGTTGCAGGTCGATACGTTTCACGAACGTGCGGGCGAGCAGTCGCTGCTCACCGAAACGGGCACCGTGCCCGCCGCGTGGGGACGCGTCTGGGGCGGCCACAGCGACTTTCGCGAGGACGGCACGGCAAGCCCCGGTTTCGACGGTTCGGTCTTCGGTGCCCAGGCGGGCCACGACCTCTACGCCGATTCGAACGCGAGCGGCCATCGCAATCATTACGGCCTGTTCGCCGGCTTCGCGCGCGCCACGGGCGACGTCGAGGGCTTCGCGCTCGGCACGCCGAATCTCGATGCCGGGCATCTGTCGGTCAACGCGTACAGTCTCGGCGGCTACTGGACGCATATCGGTCCGGGCGGCTGGTACACCGACGCCGTGCTGATGGGCAGCTCACTCACGATGACGCCGGTCTCGCGCGACAACGTCGGCGCGACGACACACGGCACGGCCGTGACAGGTTCGGTCGAAGGCGGCTTGCCGGTGCCGCTCACCGCGGGCCTGACGGTCGAGCCGCAGGCGCAGTTGATCTGGCAACGACTGTCGGTCAACGACCTGAACGACGGCGTCTCGACGGTCAGCTTCAACAACGGCAACACCTTCCTTGGACGGATCGGCGTGCGTCTGCGGGGCCACTTCGACGCGATGGGGACGAACTGGCAACCGTGGCTGCGCGTCAACGTGCTGCGCTCGTTCGGATCGGACGACAAGGCAACGTTCGCGGGCACCACCGTGATCGGCACGTCCGTCGGGCAGACCGCCGGCCAGATCGGCGCGGGCGTGGTTGCGAAGATCAGCCGGTCGGCGAGCCTCTTCGCAACCGCAAGCTGGCTCACGAACCTCGGCGGCCCGCATCAACGGACCGTGCTCGGCGACGCAGGCGTGCGCTGGGCCTGGTAGGCGCGCGGTTGCGCTGCACGCGTCACGACGCCCGCAGGCGGCATGCCGATGCCACGTCCGCACCCGCACACCCATTTCCGCGGCGCTGGCACGGGTTGCGAAAACCTGCCAGACTTTCCGTTCGACCACCGAAACGGACGGCACACGCCGCCCTCTGGAAATGGCACGTCGCGCCTCCACCTACGGCTCCATGACATCTTGCTCTTCAGCGACGGGTGCGCTGACTGGGTTTCATCCTGCGGTCGCCAACTGGTTTCTCAAGACATTCCCCGCGCCCACCGACGCCCAGGCGGCCGCGTGGCCGCAGATCCGCAGCGGCCGCTCGACGCTCGTCGCGGCGCCGACCGGTTCCGGCAAGACGCTGACCGCGTTTCTGTCGGCCATCGACGAACTCGTCAGGGAAGGCATCGCCAGCAATGGCGCGTTGCCCGACGAAACGCTCGTCGTTTATGTGTCGCCGCTCAAGGCGTTGTCGAACGATATCCGCATCAATCTGCAGACGCCGCTCGAAGGCATCGCGAACGAACTGGCCGCGCTCGGCCTGCCCGCGCTCGACATCCGTACCGCCGTGCGCACCGGCGACACCACGCAGCAGGAGCGCACCGCGTTGCGCAAACGCGCGCCGCACATTCTCGTCACCACGCCCGAATCGCTTTACGTGCTGCTCGGCTCCGATTCGGGCCGTCGCATGCTGTCGACAACGCGCACGGTCATCGTCGATGAAATTCATGCGATTGCCGGCGGAAAGCGTGGCAGTCATCTCTCGCTCAGCCTCGAACGGCTCGATGCGTTGTGCGGGCGACGCCTGCCGCGCATCGGTCTTTCCGCGACGCAAAAGCCCGTTACGGCGGTCGCGCGCTTTCTGACCGGTGGCGCCGCGATCGACGACCCCGTGCCCGCCGACTGCGCGATCATCGACGTCGGTCACGTTCGCGCGCGCGACCTCGCGCTGGAGTTGCCACCAGTGCCGCTCGAAGCGGTGATGGCGAACGAAGTGTGGGACCGCGTCTATGACCGTCTCGCGGAACTCGTCGCGCTGCATCGCACGACGCTCGTCTTCGTCAACACGCGGCGCATGGCGGAGCGCGCGTCGCGACATCTGAGCGAGCGGCTCGGCAAGGAAGCGGTGGCCGCGCATCACGGCAGCATGTCGAAGGAGCACCGCTTCGATGCGGAGCAGCGCCTGAAGCGCGGCGACCTGCGCGTGCTGATCGCGACGGCTTCGCTCGAACTCGGCATCGATATCGGCGACGTCGACCTGGTCTGCCAGATGGGTTCGCCGCGCGGCATCGCACCGTTTCTGCAACGCGTGGGCCGCTCGGGGCACCAGGTGGGTGGCATGCCCAAGGGGCGGCTCTTTCCGGCCTCGCGCGACGACCTGATCGAATGCGCGGCGCTGCTCGACTGCGTGCGGCGCGGCGAACTCGACACGCTCACCATTCCGCGCGCGCCGCTCGACGTGCTCGCGCAGCAGATCACCGCCGAAGTCGCGAGCCAGGAATGGAGCGAAGACGCTTTATTCGAGCTCTTTCGTCGTGCGGCGCCGTACGCGAATCTCGCGCGCGAACAGTTCGACGCCGTGCTGCGCATGCTCGCCGAAGGCTATACCACGCGTCATGGCGCACGCGGCGCGTACCTGCATCGCGACGCGGTGAACGGCATGCTGCGCGGCCGGCGCGGCAGCCGGCTCGTCGCGGTCACGTCGGGTGGCACGATTCCGGAGAACGCCGATTACGCGGTGATTCTCGAACCGCAAGGCGTCAACATCGGCACCGTCAACGAAGACTTCGCGGTCGAAAGTCTCGCGGGCGACGTGTTTCAGCTCGGCAACACGTCGTACCGCATCCTGCGCGTCGAAACCGGCCGCGTGCGCGTGGAAGATGCACACGGGCAGTCGCCGAACATTCCGTTCTGGCTCGGCGAAGCGCCGGGGCGTAGC
Organism: Paraburkholderia sartisoli; assembly: GCF_900107685.1. GTDB lineage: Bacteria > Pseudomonadota > Gammaproteobacteria > Burkholderiales > Burkholderiaceae > Paraburkholderia > Paraburkholderia sartisoli. The sequence continues at coordinate 138,004 of NZ_FNRQ01000004.1, forward strand.
GACGAACTGTCGATGGGCGTCGCGCGGTTGCGCGGCGAGATCGACCGTCTCCTCGCGTCCACGCCCGAAACGGCAGACGTTGCACGCGCAACCGGTGTGTCCGCAACCGATGGCGATGGCGTCGCGCTCGCCGAACCCGAGACCGCGACGCTCGCGCCGCGGATAGAACACGCGATCGGCTGGCTGACCGGAGACGTTGGCATCGACGAATCCGCCGCGCGGCAGATCATCGAATATCTCGCGCGGGCGCGCTCGGCGTTGCGCGTTTTGCCCTCGCAGGAGACGCTCGTGATGGAGCGCTTCTTCGACGAATCGGGTGGCACGCAGCTTGTCATTCATGCGCCGTTTGGCAGCCGCCTGAACCGCGCGTGGGGTCTTGCGCTGCGCAAGCGCTTTTGCCGCACGTTCAATTTTGAATTGCAGGCCGCCGCCACCGAGGACGCGATCATTCTTTCGCTGACCGGCAGCCACAGCTTCGTGCTCGATGAAGTGTGGCGCTATCTGCATTCGAACACCGCCGAGCACCTGTTGATCCAGGCGCTGCTCGACGCGCCGCTCTTCGGCGTGCGCTGGCGCTGGAACGCGACGACCGCGCTTGCGTTGCCACGCTATAGCGGCGGCCGCAAGACCGCACCGCAAATCCAGCGCATGCGCAGCGACGATCTGCTCGCCGCGGTGTTTCCGGACCAGGCTGCATGCCTCGAAAACATCGTCGGCGAACGCGACGTGCCCGCGCATCCGCTCGTCGATCAGACAATCGACGACTGCCTGCATGAAGCGATGGATACCGATGGCTGGCTCGCGCTGTTGCGACGTATCGAAGCGGGCACGTTGACGCTCGTCACACGCGACCTGCCGGCGCCCTCGCCGCTCGCCGCCGAAATCCTGACGGCGAAACCCTACGCCTTTCTCGACGACGCGCCACTCGAGGAACGTCGCACGCAAGCCGTACACAACCGCCGTTATACCGATCCCGCATCCGCCGACGATCTCGGCGCGCTCGACCCCGAGGCGATCGAAAGCGTGCGTCGCGAAGCGTGGCCGGAAGCGCGCAACATCGATGAAATACATGAGGCGCTGACGGGTCTCGCCTGCATCAGCGAAGCGGAAGCGCAGCGCAACGAGGGCTGGCCTGGCTGGCTCGATGCGCTCGCCGCTGGCGGGCGCGCGACACGCATGCAACTGAAGGATCAAGGCGACGCGTTATGGTGGCCCGCCGAACGCCTCACGTGCCTGCGCGCGATCTATCCCGATGCGCTGTTTCGTCCGGCGCTCAACGCACCGCGGGGCTACACCGATGCGTGGACTGAAGACGACGCCATCGTCGACGTCGTGCGCGCACGCATGACCGGTTCTGGGCCCCTGCCCGTCACGCAGATCGCGAATCCGCTGGCGTTGCCCGCATCGCGTGTGGCGCAGGCGCTGGTGCGACTCGAAGCAGAAGGCTACGTGATGCGCGGTCGCTTCACGCCCAATGCAAGCGAAGAAGAATGGTGCGAACGACACCTGCTGGCGCGTATCAACCGCTATACGGTGAAGCGGCTGCGTCGCGAAATCGAGCCAGTGGAACGGCACGATTTCATGCGCTTTCTGTTTGCGTGGCAACACGTGACACCCGATACGCGCGGCGAAGGACGCGACGCGCTGGCGGCGATCGTCGATCAGCTCGAAGGATTCCAGGCCGCCGCGGGCGCGTGGGAAGAAGACATCCTGCCCGCGCGTCTCAAGGACTATTCGATCACGGCGCTCGACGAACTGTGCCGCTCCGGCAAGGTGGTGTGGACACGCCTGACAGAACGCACGAAGGTGGCGAGCGCGCCGGTGCGCAGCACGCCGGTCGTGTTGCTGCCGCGCCGGAACGTACACGTCTGGAGCGCGCTCGTCGATACGTCGAAGCCGCCGGCATTGTCGGCGCGCGCGCAGCACGTGTACGACGCGCTAAAGGAACACGGCGCGATGTTCTTCGACGAACTGTTAGGCGACGTTCATGGTCTCAGGATCGAACTTGAAAACGCGCTCGGCGAACTGGTCGCCGCCGGTCTTGTGAACTCCGACAGCTTCGCGGGTTTGCGCGCGCTGCTCAAACCGGTCGCGAAGCGCAACGCCTACTACGGCAGTCGCCGGCCGCGCGGCGCGGGTGCGCTGATCGGCGGCATGGACGACGCGGGTCGCTGGGCGCTGGTGCGGCGGCGTCAACCGCAGCCCGCCGCGAATGTTGTCGTCACCCCGGGCCGCACGCCGCCCACCGATCCCGAGGTGCTTGAACACCTCGCGATGACGCTGCTGCGCCGCTATGGCGTCGTGTTCTGGCGTCTGCTCGAACGCGAAGCCGACTGGCTGCCGCCATGGCGCGAACTGCTGCGCATGCTGCAAAAGCTCGAAGCACGCGGGCTCGTGCGCGGCGGCCGTTTCGTCAACGGACTCGCGGGCGAGCAGTTCGCGCTGCCCGAAGCCATTCCAGTGCTTCGCGAAATACGCCGTCATGCGAACGACGGTGCTTTTATCTGCGTATCCGGCACCGACCCGCTGAATCTCGCCGGTACGTTGTTGCCAGGCGACAAGGTGCCGGCAGTGAGCGGCAACCGCCTGCTGTATCGCGATGGGGTGCCGGTGGCGACGCTGGTGGCGGGTTCGTTCGGCTATCTCGCCGATTTCGACGCGCAAACACGCGATCGCATGCGAATTGCGCTGATACAGCGCGGCTAGCGCGGCGTGCTACATCTTCCCCGGATACGGAATCGCACCACCCCACACCTCGCTTTAACCCCGCAAATCTGTTAAAGAAATGGGGGCCGCACGTCGTTAACTGTTACGAACCCCGTCATTCGGCCACCTGGATACAATGAAGCCAATCTTCGAGGGAAGACCGTTTGCCGCCCGAGCGCTCGCCAGCGTGCATAGCGAGCCGGATGGCGGTGCCTGTCCGGGGGACTCAATGCAGGACGACCAACACCAACAGGTGCTTTTTGCCCATTTCGGCACGACCAGCCCATGCTGGCGCCTGTCGAAGGACAGCAACGCGCTGGAACTGACCGCGGAAACCGGCACCGGGCCCGCCGACGTCGCCATCGCCCTCACCGTCCAGCAGGCCGCGCAGATCCGCCGCCTGACCGGCATCACCTCGAACCTGATCCTCGATATTCATCTGTTCGGCGAACCGTTGCGTCTGCATCTGGTTGGCAAGAAGCTGAACGGCGCGTCGTGGGCCGGCACGGCGTCGGCCTATTCCGATACCGAATCCGTCGCGCGCGACCTGGTGCATGGCCTGTCGTTTGCCGAGCAGGTCGTGTCGGAAGTCAATTCGCTCGTCGTGATTCTCGACCAGGCGGGGCGCATCCAGCGCTTCAACCGTCTCGGCGAAGAGCTGTCCGGCATGAAGGAAGAAGACGTCATCGGCAAAAACGTCTGGGCGCTCTTCATGTCTTCCGAAGATGGCGCGGCGTCGAGCTTCAATATCAGCGGATTTTTCAACCGCGGCGTGTCGTACGAGGTCGAGCGGCTCGTGAAAACCGTCCACGGCGACCGTCTATTCCTGTTTCGCAACAAGTTCGTGAAAAGCGGCAGCGGTGTCGACGAGCAGTTCCTGATCTGCTCGGGCACCGACATCACCGAGGAGCGCCGCGCCCAGGCACGCCTTTCGGAACTGGCCAATACCGATTCGCTCACGGGCCTGCCAAACCGCAACGCGATCCAGGACCGCATCCGCCAGGCGATCGAATCCGCGAAGGAAGGCGAATCGACCGGCATTCTTTTCCTCGATCTCGACAACTTCAAGAAGGTCAACGACCACTACGGCCATGTGTTCGGCGACCGGCTGATCCAGGACGTGTCGTCGGCGATCCGCGGCTGTCTCGACGCAGGCGACACGCTCGCGCGGCTCGGCGGCGACGAATTCATCGTGCTCGCGGTCGACGCGACCCGCTCCGCCCTCGAATCGACCGCGCAGCGCATTCTCGAGCGGCTGCGCACGCCGTTCAGCCTCGGGCTCGTCGAGGTGTACACGGGCTGCTCGATCGGCATCGCGCTGTGCCCGGAACATGGCGACAGCCTCGAATCGGTGATCCGCTCCGCCGACACCGCGATGTACGTCGCGAAAGACGAAGGCAAGCGCACCTGCCGCGTGTTTTCTCCGGAAATGGACCACAAGGTCGCGGAGTACATGTGGCTCGACACGAACCTGCGACGCGGCCTCGAGGAAGGCCAGCTCGCCCTGCTCTATCAGCCGAAGCTGGAACTCGCCACGGGCGTCGTCACGAGCGTGGAGGCGCTGGTGCGCTGGAACTCGCCGGAGCGCGGCCAGATCCAGCCAAACGAGTTCATCCGTTACGCCGAGGAATCCGGCCTGATCGGGCCGCTCGGCCGCTGGGTCATGCAGACCGCGGCGATGCAGGCGGCGGCGTGGAAAGCGCAGGGGCTGGATCTGCGCGTGGCGATCAACGTCTCGGCGCGGCAACTGGTGGACACCGCGGTGGTGCGGCATTTCCGCGAGGCGCTCGAACGCGCGAAGCTCGATCGCTGCCTCGTTGATCTGGAGTTGACGGAAAGCTGCCTGATCGAGGACGAAGCCGCCGCGATCGACCTGATCACGCAATTCCGCGAGCTTGGCGCGCAGGTGCATCTGGACGATTTCGGCACGGGTTATTCGTCGCTGTCGCAACTGGGCCGCATTCCGCTCGACATGATCAAGCTCGACCGCAGTTTCGTGCGCTCGATCAACGCGGACAAGAAGGCGCAGGCGCTGGTGCGCTCGATGGTGGCCGTGGCGCAGGAGCTTGAACTGAAAGTGGTCGCCGAAGGGATCGAAACCGAGGCCGAAGAAGTCTTCATGAAGGGGCTCGGCGTCGAATACGTGCAGGGGTTCCGCTATGGCCGCCCGATGCCCGTCGCGGAATTCGAAGCGTGGTTGCGCGACAGACAGAAAATCAGGCTCATCGCCTGACACTCCGCTGCCGCGCTGACTGCTACCGCTACTGCGACTGCCATTACCGGTTACCGTTTTCTGCTGTTATCGACGGTGTCAGTCCGGACCCGGGTGCGGTCACGGCTGACGGGACGACCGCTACGCGACGTTCGCGCTCGGCGCCGGGCTCGCGCGCAGATTCGACGTGCGGCGGTTCTGCAGCGTCACGAGACGTTCCATGAACACGAGATCCTTTTCCTCGATCGTGAACGCCGCCTCGACCCAATCCTCCGTGATCTCCATCAGCTCGGCACGCGAGAGCTGCAGCACGCGCTGACGCGCCCGCATCATCGCGCGAATGCCGTTCAGCTTCGGCCGCATCGTGTCGATGAAAGTGCGCGTGGCGATATACGCGTCGCCCGGTTCGAACAGCTGGTCGACAAGACCGCGCGCCGAATGCCATTCCGCCGTGTGCGATTCGCCGACGCCGATCAGTTCCTCCGCGAGGCGCATGCCCGCCTTGCGCGCGACGAGCGAATAGCCGCCCATGCCCGGGAACAGATTGAACGCGATCTCGGGAAAACCCATGCGCGCGTCGTTCTGGGCGAGCAGGAAATGGTGCGCGAGCGCCGCTTCGAAGCCGCCGCCGAGCGCCGTGCCCTCCACCATCGCGATCGAGATCGCGCCCGTGTCGAAACCGCGCGCGGCCGCATGCACACAGTCGACACAGGAACGCGCATAGGCCAGCAGCGCCTCTCGCTTGCCGGTACGGATTGCATCGGAAAAAAAGTCGAGATCGCCGCCGACGTTGAACATCGACGGAATCAGCGAGCCGGTCACCCAGAAGTCGATCGGCAGCTTCGACTCGCGCGCGGAACGCGCGAGGCTCAGGATGTCGTGTACCAGCTCGATGTTGAAACACGGGCGTGGTTGCGCACGCAACATCATCCACATGATGTTGCGGCCTTCTTCGTAGTAAGCGGAGATTTGCGACAGGTTGCCGGCTTCCAGAAAGGGACGGCAGGCGTGATGGTTACGGAGATTCATTTTTGGTCCTCATCAGGTATTTTAAATACGGGTAAAGCAATGGGAGCCTAAAACAGACCGGAATTCCGTGGGGAGCGGGGGCGAACAGAACGCGGCAAATCCTTATATGGATTTCATGCTTGCTAAAGGAAGAAAGGAATGCGTACCGGCCTGGACGGCCCCCTCGACGGACGATTTCACGCGTACCGTGGCGCCCCGGCGACGCATGCGGCGCGCTGGAGGAAAACCGCCAGGCGTGCGATGGCGCAAAGCTTTTTGAAAGCATTCAGGAAATGATCGACGCGAAGCGCAATCGTTTTTATTGAATTTGCATAGGTAAAAAATTCGCTTTTCGACAATGTGTGGCGAATTGCGGAATTAATACGCGAAAAGGCGCGTTTGTCCTTATTGCGAACAATGCGCTTTACGGATACAGGGAATAGACGGGAAAGCGGACGACCCGGGCGCGCCATCCAGCTTGTTGCGCTTTCATCGAAAACCGGAGCCCGCCGCGGCGTTCAGTGGAGTTTTTGCGCCCACGTGTCGACGTCGGACGCCGGCATGCCGGCGTCGCGCGCGGCATCGAGGATCTGTCGCCACGTCGCCGGATCGACCGGCACGCCCTGGGCGCTGCGCTCGGCGCGGGTGGCGCGCTCCGGCTCACCGGGCGCGAAAATCCGGTCGGTGCCGGCCGCGAGCGGCGACGCTTTCACCCATTCGACGAACGCGTCGGCTTCTGCTTCGGCGTTCGGCGCATCGAACGCGTTGTGGTCGAGGATCACCGACAGCATGCAGTTGACGATCGCGTGCGTCGTGCCGAGCGTATCGGCGTGCGTCGTGAAGCCGCCGGACAGCGCGCCGCCGAATATCTCGCACATCGCCGCAAGGCCAAAGCCCTTGTGGCCACCCATCGGCGTCAGCGATCCGAACGGCGCTTCCATCATCACCCGGGGTTCGACGCTCGGACGGCCTTCGTGGTCGATCAGCGCGCCGGGCGGCGTCTCCTTGCCCTGGTTGAACGCCACGCGCGCCTTGCCGTACGCGATCGCGCTGGTGGCGAAATCGAGCACGAGCGGCGGCTTGCCCGCGCGCGGGAACGCGGCGCAAAACGGATTCGTGCCGATGCGCCGGTCCGTGCCGCCAAACGGCGCGACAAGCGGATCGCCCGCCACGTTGACGAAGTGAAACGACACCAGCCCGGCTGCGGCACACTGTTCGGCCCAGTGGCCGATGCGCCCGATGTGATGCGCGCCGCGCAGGCCCACTGCGCAGACGCCCAGCTTTTTCGCGCGCGCGATGCCGAGTTCCATCGCCTCGAACGCAACGACCTGGCCGAAACCCCTGTTGCCCTCGACGGTGAGGACCGCGCCCGCGTCGCGCACGACCTGCGCATGCAGGTTCAGCTTGAGTTCGTTGTCGCGCATCGACGCCACGTAGCGGGGAATCATGCCGACGCCGTGCGAATCGTGCCCGGTCAGGCTGGCCACAACCAGGTGGTCGGCGACCAGTGCGGCTTCGCGCGGCGCACTGCCCGCCGTCTCCCAGATCGCGCACACGAACGCGTGCAGCAGAGCGGCGTCGATGCGCAGCGGCACCGGCGGTTTCGTGGCGTGCGGGACGTTCATCTCGTTGCGCCGTCAGGGGTCTGGAAAATGGCCGGCACGGAAATCAGGGCGCCGCCGCGATCACTTCGGCGACGGTAGCCGTCAGCTTCTTCGCATACGGCACGTGCAGGAATTCGTTCGGGCCGTGTGCGTTGGATTTCGGGCCGAGCACGCCGCACACCATGAACTGCGACTGCGGGAAGCCTTCCTTCAACACGTTCATCAGCGGGATCGTGCCGCCTTGCCCGATATACGCGCAGTCCGCGCCGTAGTGCTGCTGCGATGCGCCATTGAGCGCGGACGCGAGCCACGGCGCAAGATCGGGCGCGCTCCAGCCGGTGGCCGCACCCTGATCCGGCTTGAACGTGACCTTCGCGTTGTACGGCGGATCGAATTCGAGCAGCGCCTTCAGGTCGGCCACGGCCTTCGCGGCATCGATGAGCGGCGGCAACCGCAGCGACAGCTTGAACGCCGTGCGCGGCCGCAGCACGTTGCCCGCATCGGCAAGCGAAGGCAGGCCGGCCGCGCCCGTCACCGAGAGCGATGGACGCCACGTCGAATTCAGCAGCGCTTCCTGCGGATCGGTTGTGGTGGGCAGCACCTGGCGACCATCCTGGCCGCAGGCCCACGGGATCTTTTTCCATACGTCGTCGCCGAGAATCCGCGCGGTGGCTTCCGCTTCGCGCAGCCGTTCAGCCGGAATCCCGCAATGGAAACCCTTCGGCAGCAGGTTGCCGGTGGATGCGTCCTCGAGGCGTTCGAACAGCTGCCGCATGATGCGAAAGCTCGACGGCGTGATGCCGCCGTAGCCGCCCGAATGAATGCCTTCGTCGAGCACCTGCACTTCCAGGTCGCCCGCGACGAGGCCGCGCAGCGACGTGGTCAGCCACAACTGGTCGTAGTTGCCCGCACCCGAATCGAGGCAAACCACGAGCCCGACCTTGCCGAGACGCTCGCGGAGCGCATCGACGTACGGCAGCAGATCGTAGCTGCCCGATTCCTCGCAGGTTTCGATGATGCCGACGCAACGCGGACGTTCGACGCCCTGTGCGTCGAGCGCGGCCAGCGCGGTCAGGCTTGCGTAGATCGCGTAGCCGTCGTCGGCACCGCCGCGGCCGTACAGCTTGCCGTCCTCGAGTTTCGGCGTCCACGGGCCGAGGTCGTTGCGCCAGCCCGAGAATTCCGGCTGTTTGTCGAGGTGACCGTACAGCACGATCGTCTCGACGCTACCCGAGCGCGTCGCCGCCGTTTCGAAGAAGATCACCGGCGTGCGGCCCGGCAGGCGCACGACTTCAAGCTTGAGACCGCGTACCGGCTGCTGTTCGGCCCATTGCGCGGCGTCGGTCACCACGCGTTCGATATAGCCGTTTCGGGCCCAGTCCGGATCGAACGCCGGGCTTTTGGCCGGTACCGCGATGTAGTCCGTCAACGCGGGCACGATTTCGTCGTTCCATTTGCGCCCGACGAATGCCCGGAGCGCTTCGTGATCGACCTGTCGAGCCTGCTGGGTGGTGTCGTCAGAAATCATGATGGCCTTCCGTGCGTGCAAAACGCCCATGATAGCCCTCGTGCGACGATCATGAAACGTGCCATGACGCGCGCCATCCGTTCGACGGGAACGCTGCACGATCACCGCGTTCGCGCGACAATCGCCTGATACGCCACGCGTCCAGGAGCCGTTCCATGGGAATCAGCCTGATCGCCCAGGCCATCGGGGCCGCGATCGCGCTTGCGGTCTATTTTCTGCCGGCGATTCTCGCGGACCGCCGCAAGCGCCGCGACGTGCTCGTGATCGCGCTCTTCAATGCCGTGCTCGGATGGACCGTGTTCGGCTGGGGGCTCGCGCTCTACTGGGCGCTGCAGCCGAATCCGCCCGTCAACGTCGCGGGCGAAGTGGTCGCGAAGCGGCGCAGCGCGGTGATGCTCGGATTTTCAAAGCAGCTGGTCGAGCGCGTGCGGATGCGCGCGACGCGCGACCGGCCCATGAAGTAGCCGGGTAACGCTCGCAGAAACCGTGTTGCATGGGACCCAGGCAGAGATACAAGGAGAAGCTGGATGGAGGCAACACCGTTCCTCATTGCGATTCCCGAAACGCAGGTACTCGCGCTCAGCGCGCGGCTGGAGCATACGCGCTGGCCCGATCACTACGACGGCTCGCCGTGGGCGCTCGGTGTCGATCCCGCGTATGTGCGCGAACTCGTGCAGTACTGGGCGAAGGGCTACGACTGGCGCAGCGCCGAGCGGCGCCTGAATCGCGAGCCACAGTTCGTCGCGCGGGTGGGCGGCCTCGATATTCATTACGTGCATCGACGGGGCGTCGGGCCAAGGCCCTACCCGCTCGTGATCACGCACGGCTGGCCAGGTTCGTTCATCGAGTTCATGGAACTGCTGCCGCATCTGTGCGATCCGGCGTCGGTCGGCGCGGACCCGGCCGATGCGTTCGACGTCGTGCTGCCCTCGCTGCCCGGCTTCGGTTTTTCGGAGCGGCCAGCGAAACCGGGTACGTCGGCGTTCGTAACGGCGGACCTGTGGGCCGAACTGATGCGCGGGCTCGGCTATGAACGCTTCGGTGCGCAGGGCGGCGATCTCGGCGCGGCCGTTTCGATCGCGCTCGCGTTACGGCATCCGCAACACGTCGACGGCATCCATCTGAATTACCTGCCCGGTTCATACGAGCCGCCGCTGGGCGCCGACGATCCGCCCGTCACGCCGCGCGAACAGACCTTCCTCGATGCGAAGGCGATGTGGGCCACGCTCGAAGGTGGCTACGCGCACATGCACAGCACGAAACCGCAGACGCTCGCCACTTCGCTGAACGATTCGCCCGCGGGCCTCGCCGCATGGATCGTCGAAAAATTCCGCGCGTGGAGCGACTGCAACGGTGACATCGAAAGCGTGTTCTCGAAAGACGAGTTGCTGACGAACCTGTCGCTCTACTGGTACACGCAGACGATCGCGTCGTCGATGCGTTTTTACTGGGAGATGCGCCTGAAACCGCTGCGCTTCGCGCACGGAGAACGGGTGCGTCCGCCGCTTGGCTTTGCGCGCTTTCCCAGGGAAATCAGCCGGCCGCCGCAATCGTGGATCGAACGCGTGTTCGATCTCAAGCAATGGGCCGACATGCCGCGCGGCGGACACTTCGCCGCGATGGAGCAACCTGCGCTGCTGGCTGAGGAAATCCGCCGGTTTTTCAGGCCGCTGCGGCGCTGACATCGTGACGGGTGATGCATGAGTCGCATTGCTTCTCACGCGATTCGTGTACACGTGAAATAATGCAACGGTCCGCGCGACTGGCGCTGAAAGATGGAGACACCATCGGGAAACGCGGACCGTGAGCGCAGCGATGTACGCTCGCGTTTTAGCCGCGCGCCTGGGCATTGCCTGATCGTTGTGGATCACTCCGCTACCGACAACCTTCTCACGGAGCCATGCAATGCCGCATCTTTCCAGTCTGTTGGCCTTCGGACTCGTCTCGCTCGGGATGGCGCTCACGCCCGGCCCGAACATGCTCTACCTGATCTCGCGCTCCATCTGCCAGGGCCGCACGGCTGGGCTGATTTCACTGGGCGGCGTCGCGCTGGGCTTCGTGTTTTACATGCTGTCCGCGGCACTCGGCATTACCGCGCTGCTGCTCGCGGTGCCGTTCGCGTACGACGCGCTGCGCTTTGGCGGAGCGCTCTATCTGTTGTGGCTCGCGTGGCAAGCCGTGAAACCGGGCGGCCGCTCGCCGTTCCAGGTGCGCGACCTTCCCGCCGACGGCCCCCGCAAACTCTTCGCGATGGGCTTCGTCACGAACCTGCTGAATCCGAAAATCGCCGTGCTGTATCTGTCGCTGCTGCCGCAGTTCATCGATCCGCAGCACGGCAGCGTGCTCGCGCAATCGCTGACGCTCGGCTCGGTGCAGATCATGATGAGCCTGAGCATCAACGCGATCGTCGCGGTCATGGCGGGATCGATCGCGGTGTTCCTCGCGAAACGTCCGGCGTGGATTGTCATTCAGCGCTGGCTGATGGGAACGGTGCTCACCGGAATCGCCGTCAGGATGGCAACCGAGGCGCGCCGCTAGAAGGCGTTGCGTTAGCGATTAACGCACACGTGAAAAAATGGGGCGTGCGGCCGCGCGGAAGCGACCGCTTCAAGAACGTCTCAGCCGATACGACGCGATCGCGCGCCGCGGCGTGAGCGGATGGAAAGCATCGACGCGAAATCAGCGCCCGTAACCGAAGCGTACGAACCGCTGCTGCATCTGCACGGAGCCAGCGGAGATGGAGCGCGGCTCGGGCCGCACGCGGTCGAGCGCGAACACGTCCTGGCGTAATTCGCCATGCTCGTCGAACCACTGGCAGACGAGCCAATCCCCTTCTGCCAGTGCGACGGGACCCACATGGGTCACGGTCATGCGCGGGCCGCCCGATTTCAATGTCACCACGTCACCGACGCGGTATGCGTCGGGTTGCGGCATATCAGTAGTGTCGAGGGTAGCGGTCAACATGGATATCCCCGGTACGAATAGATCAATTGCATCCAGCTGTCGACGTCGCGATGCATGCATGGCAAGCAGGCCACCTGGCGCCGTGTACGACGGAACGCCACCCACCGGCGGGCTCCGTTCATCCCGCAACAGGGACGACAGTCTGGTCTGGAACGTCAAATCTGGCTTTTGGCGATACAGCGAGCGATACGAAAGAACAGGAAAAGCGTGAAACCTGCATGAAAAACAGGACGCGGCCGAAGCGGAATTGTCATGGCCATCCCGAGATCCGGAATTCATGCAACGCACAAACAATTCTTAAACAGATTTTGAATGCGAACCGCGATTCAGGCACTGTCGCCCACGCAAATCAAACTTCACCCTCAATCCAGACCTCCGAACTCCGGCCACCGGATTGACGTTCGATTTAAAATACCGGCCAAGATTAACAATCGAATTTTATCGAGGCAAGTGTTTTTTCAATCAATACGGTTTATTACTTTCAGGAACAGATTGATACATGGTGCCGCGCAGGCGGAACGTAACATGCCAGTCAGTGATGCACCGCCGCAAAAAGCCTTGCCAGCAGGCGTTCACAGGCCTGCGCTGTCGAGCGCGATTGACGCGCAGATCTGGCTGACTATGTCTGTGTGTCGCAATAATTCCCGGATCCCGTCTTTATGATTAATAAAATTACCAACATCACCTTCGTGATGTGGATTTTTTAACCATCCCTGAACACGCGATGCATACATGGATTTCTTAAATCCATTAAATATTCATATGAAATATGGAAATCGTTTTCTCACCAATAAATGACCCTGACGATTTTGTCATCCGTGTGTCAATCAGACGGATGATCTTCCATTAAAGCGTCATTGCAATCCGGGTTCATCCGGATCACGCATGCCGCGCCGCGATCCGCTGATGCCGGACCAGCAGCATGCTCAAGGCAATGCAGATGAACAGCAGCACGGTGATCATGCCAATGCAGACCTGGAACGCGTGCGAATACGCAGCGGCCGTCGTCTGATGCCCAAGTGCGCCGAAGAACACGCCACTGATCGCGGCCGTGCCGAACGCAGCGCCGATCTGCAACGTCGATGAAACGATGCCGGAGGCGAGACCCGCCTTTTCCGGCACGACCTCCGCGAGCACGATACGCATCAGCGAAGGCAACACGAGCCCTTGACCAATCCCCGCACAGACAAGGCCCAGATAGAAGACCGGTTCCGGAATCGCACTCTGGCCTGCCGCCCATGTGGCGACCGAAAAGCCCGTCGCCAGCATTGCGAACCCGAGTGTCAGCACGTGGCTGCCGATGCGCCGCACGATTGCCGGCGACATGAACGGGCCGACGATAAAACCCGTCGCGAACGGCATGATGGCGATGCCGGAGGCGAACGGCGTCCAGTGCAGGCCCGTCTGCAGATAAATACCGTAGGTCAGAAAGAACGCGCTTTCGCAGTAAAACAGGAACGCCAGCACAAGACCCGTCGCGAATGCGGGATTGCGGAACAGCTTCAGGTCAACGAGCGGATGGCCGCCCGCGCGTTCGATCCGGCGCTCAAGCGCGATAAAGAGCACGAGCACCGGCACGCTGAGCGCGAACATCACGAAAGTCCATGCGGGCCAGCCGGCTTCGCGCCCATGCGTCATCGGATAGATGACCAGCATCAGCAGCAGCGACAGCAGCCCGACGCCTTTCAGGTCGACGCCGGTGCTTTCGGCAGGCTGGCTCTCCGGCACGAACCGCCACGTGCCGAGAAACGCCAGGATGCCGACTGGGATGTTGAGCAGAAAGATGATTCGCCAGTCGAGGCCGAACGGGTGATATGTGATCAGCGCGCCGCCGCCGAGCTGCCCGACGATCGACGAGAGCCCGAAAACAAAGCCGTAAAAACTCATCACCCTGGTTTGCTGGTGCGTCGGCACGACCGCGCGGATCGTCGCGAGCACCTGAGGCGCCATCACCGCGGCGGCGATGCCCTGCACGATGCGCGAAAGCACGAGCATATGGCCGCTTGTCGCGAAACCGCACAGCGCCGACGCGAGCACAAAGGCCGCCATGCCGCCCATGAACATGCGCTTGCGGCCAAACAGATCGCCGAGACGCCCGCCGGTGATCAGCAGCACCGCGTAGGCCGACGCATACGCCGACACGATCAGTTGCAGCTGGGCATCGGTGGCATGCAGGCCGGTATGGATCGACGGCAGCGCGAGATTGACGATGAAGTAGTCGAGCGGCGCGAGAAAGGCGCCGATGAACAGCACCGTCAGCGCGGGCCCCTGCCGCTCGAACCGCTGTGGCGCGGTTGCCGCACGGGAACCGGGCGCGCCGGCCCCTGCCGGACACACCGCCGCGCCCGATGCAGAAGGTTCCATGGATTGATTATTCATGACCGATCGTTCAAAAATTAGCGAAAAAAAATCAGACGAGCGCGCGCATGGCGAGATCGACGATGGAGGTCAGTTGCTGTTCGTCGCGCGGCGTTTTGCCGAGCACGCGCAGCCCTTGCGTGATGCACAGCAGGAATTCACCGACGGACTTTTCGTCGAGCTTTGCGTTAAAGGCACCGCTTGCCTGCCCGCGGATCACCGCCGCCGATAGCAGCGTGATGGTGCGGCGCTGGATGGATTCGATACGCTCGCGCAACGCGATGTCGTCGGCCGACATCTCGAGTGTGGCGTTGGTAATGAAACAGCTGCGCTGCGCATTCAGCGCCGACGCGGCGCGCGCGTGGTGCATCAAGGCGTTGCGCAGCGCCTCTTCGGGCGGCACGTTCGCGTTCAGGCGCTCGGCGAGCCGGGCAATCGAGCCGTCCGCGTAATGGTCGAGCGCGGCCAGCAGCAATCCGTGCTTGTCGCCGAACACGCCGTACAGGCTGCCACGCAGCACGCCGGTCGCCTTGCAGAGATCGTCGACCGACGTGGCGTGATAACCGTGATTCCAGAAAACCTCGCTGGCGCATGTGAGGACCGTCTGCGTATCGAACTCGCGCGGACGACCGCGGCCTGATGAGACTGGCGGTTTTCTGGAGGTGGCGGGTTTGGTCATGGGGCGTATATTATGACTGATTGTTCAAGAATTCAAGGGATTGGGGCGCCGCGGTTAGTGATTCGCCCAGCGCCGCGTTCTCCTTCGGCAACATCGCCTTGATTTCGTCTTCTTCTTTCTGTTGTGGCGTACGGTGGTCCTGTTCGCTATTGTTTAGCGCCTCGTTTTCCGCCGCCGTCGCCGCACCCACCGTGTTCTGCCTCAGCAGCCCGGCCACGCCACCACCGGCCAGCATCGCGATCATCGTGATGCCAGCCCGGTCTGCGTCCGTGAGATTCGGCGCGCCACCTGCGAGATCAACCCGCGATGGCGCTCGTGGCCCCATCAATGGCCCCTATCCAGCATCTGGCACGCCCCACGCTCGCAACGGCCCGCGAACCCAGACGCCATCGGGCTTTGCGGTCGCTCACGCCCCGCCGCAGTTACGCCTCACGGATTTTTTGCCCAGACACCGTTTTGCGGTCCGACGACGGACCAGCCCAACGGTCAGTTAAAGAACGATGACGTGCATGCGCCGCTGCCCGGTTGTACCGGCCAGCCGGAGAGAATGGGAAGGCAGAGATGGCCGCCGGAGCGCGGCATGGCAGGAAGGGGGATGCAGGACACGACCGGCTACGTCAGCGATACACCTCGCGCCGGTTGCCCAGCCGTACCACGGTGATCGTAATGTGCGAGTCCTCGATCTGGCAGATCAGCCGCCAGTCGCCCACGCGATATTTCCAGAATTCGCCCAGTTCACTGCCCTTGAGGGCTTCGCCGATCGCGCGCGGATCGTCCAGGACGGACACGCGTTCACGCAGGAACCCAATGATGCGCCGGGCGACGGCGCGATCCAGTTTGGCGAGTTGCTTCTCAGCGCTTTGCGAGACTTCAATCCGCCAGGCCAAGCCGCGCCTCCACCTCATCGAGCCCTGCGCTCTGCTCCTTGCCGCTCTGGATGCGTTTGACCACGCGCTCAGCCAGATACAGGTCCTCCAGATCTTCCAGGTGCTGCACGATGGCCTCGCGCGCATAGAACGTCTTGGTGCGCCCCGTGCGCTTCGCCAGCGTCTCCAGACGGGCTTCAATTTCATCAGGCAGGCGAATAGCGAGCATGGTGAACCTCCAGCGGTATCAGTGTGTTACGGAATTCACGTGTTATACACGTATAGCACTTATTATACGCACTTCACTCCGTGTCCGCCTCGACGTCGAGTGCCTGGACTAAACACCCTGTGTCGATCGCAACCAGACCATGACGTTTCATTTGTACGTCACCATGACGCTTCGACCCCGGCGCCGCTCAAACAGGCGCGGGAAATCGCCCGCTTGAAGAGGCCCGAAACACAGAAGCATCAGACACGTAAACCCACGCAGAGCCCGCCGCAAACCTTCGCAGCGGGGCACCCTGGCCGCACATCCCCCTACTTCACACCCCACGTCTGCGACGCTTTCGCGAAGAGCGCGTTGATATCGATGTTGCTGGCCGCGTCACTGGAATACGTGAACGTGCCGTGCTCCTGTATCTCCCCGGCTGCCCGCAGCAGCGCACCGAGCGCCGCGCGCGCCAGCGATCCCCCCACGCTGATACGCCGCACGCCGAGCGCGGCGAGATCCTCGACGCTCAGCAGCGCGCCCTGCAATCCCATCAGCACGTTGACCGGACGATCGACGGACCGGACGACTTCCGCGATTTCCTCGCGGCTCTTGAGACCCGGCGCGTACAGCACGTCAGCGCCGGCTTCCTGGTATGCCTGCAGGCGCCGGATCGTGTCGGCGAGGTCCGCGCGACCGACCAGATAGTTCTCGGCGCGCGCGGTCAACGTGAAGGGAAACGGCAGCGCGCGGGCCGCTTCGACGGCGGCGCGCACGCGTTCAGTGGCGAAATCGATGGCGTACAGCGGATCGTCGGCGCGACCCGTTGCGTCTTCAATCGAGCCGCCCACCACGCCCGATGCCGCCGCCTGGCGAATCGTTTCGGCGGCCTCCTGCGGCGCGTCGCCGAAACCGTTCTCGAGATCGGCGCTCACCGGCAGGTCAGTCGCCGACGCGATCTCGGCGAGGTGCAGCATCATCTGTTCGCGCCCGACCGAGTTGTCCGGCAGACCGCGCGTGAACGCGTAGCCGGCGCTGCTCGTCGCGAGCGCCTTGAAACCCGCGAGCGCGAGCAGCCGTGCGCTGCCGATGTCCCACGGGTTGGGAATGACGAACGTCTCCTTGTTCTCGTGATACGTCCTGAGAAGCTGTGCTTTTTCTGATTGGGATTTCATCGCGGATTCCGTTGAAGTTCGACGGGCGGATTCATGCAACCGTACACACTATTGCCGCATACGGCGCATCCTCAAAGACATTGCCGGGCCGGGAACAGGGCCAGCGGCCCGACGGACGCGGACGGACCGGACCGCTCCAGATGTCCACGCCGCCCACACCGCCCATGCAGCCCTGACATCAGGCAACTACATGATCAACTTTCGAGCGTCGCGGTCATCGAGACCTTGGCGTTCAGGACCTTCGATATCGGGCAGCCTTTTTCCGCGTCGCCTGCGGCTTTGTCGAACGCGGCCTTGTCAGCGCCCGGAATCCTGACCTTCACGTCGAGGTGGGACGACGTGATCGCGAAACCGCCGTCCACCTTGTCGAGCGTGACGGTGGCCGTGGTGTCGATACGCTCGGCCTTGAGATTCGCCTTGCCCAGTTCCGCCGACAGCGCCATCGAGAAGCAGCCCGCATGCGCAGCCGCGATCAGTTCTTCAGGATTGGTGCCGACGCCGTTTTCGAAGCGCGTCGAGAAGGAGTATTGCGTCTCCTTGAGAACCGTACTTTCGGTGGAGATCGAGCCCTTGCCGTCCTGCAGGCCGCCTTGCCAGACTGCTGATGCCTTGCGCTTCATCGCTTCTCTCCAGTAATGCGCCGCCTGCACAGCCGCGACTGGCTTTCCATCCTTCCGCAACGGCTTCGCCCAGGGGGTTTGCGGATCGGCGGATGTCGCGTGCGCCGTGCGTCGGACAGGCGTGGGCGTAGACCGGTCTTCATCATAGGCGCTTCCCGATGTAAGCGCCGTGACGTAATCCGTCCACCGGCAGTTGAGCCACAATTATATCAAAATCAGTAACAATTCTTATCCAGATTCGCGCTTTATCACATGAAGTCTGCGGAATAGACTTGATTCAACGGTTCAGGCAGGGCGATTAAGCCACAAAGAACCCATAATCAAACCTTGGAGGTTGTCATGAAATCCCTTCTTTCCGCAGCACTGATTGCATCCGTTCTCGCTGTTCCGGCCGTCTCGTTCGCTCAACAGTCCAATGGGCCGCTGACCCGCGCACAGGTTCGCGCTGAACTGGTCGCCGCACAGAAGGCGGGTTTGCTCAACCAGAACGACACGAACTACCCGAAGCTGTATTCGGCACAAACCGCCACGCCCGCTTCGGTGACGCCGCAGCAAATTGAGGCAGTGGGCGGCGTGAAGGCTTCGACGTCGCAGTCGGGCAACCGCGCGGCACTCGAAAACGGCATCTTCGCGACCTATCGCGGCAATTAAGCGGCAACCAGGCTTGCGGCTGGCGTAGCAGCCAGCCAGCACGCTCTGGGCAGCAAGCGAAACGCCCCGACTGGCCAGGCCAGTCGGGGCGTTTCGCATTCCACGGCCGATGCGTGCGCCAGGGTTTATTCCGCGAACGGCAGGCTCTCCTGCCCCTCCGCACGCATGCCGAACACGTTGAGCGTCATCGCGACCAGCGCGTAATAGCCCAGCAAACCGACGAGGTTGATCGTCACCATGTGTCCAAAGCGTTCGACGGTCTTCGTATAGATCGCATCGGACACACGTTTCGTCTCATACAGTTCGCTGGCGAAATCGAAGATGAGCGCATCGTCGGTGTTGTCGAACGCCGGACGCTGGCCGTTGCGGATCGCTTCGGCGACGGCTTCCGGCACGCCCGCTTCCAGCGCGATCGGATGATGGATGTACCACTCGGCCTGCGCCTGCCAGCGTTGCGCGGTCACCAGAATCGCGAGTTCGGAGAGGCGCAACGGCAACCCGGTCTGGTAACGGCAGAACGCGCCCAGCCGTTGCGCATGCTGCGCGAGTTCGGGGCTGTGAATCCAGCCGAGGAACGGCCCGTTCAGATTGCCCCGCGGCCCCGACAGGATTTCGTCGAGCACGGCTTTCTGTTCAGGTGTCGCGCGCGACGGGTCGAAGTCAGGCAGACGGTGGGTCATGGTCGGTTCGTGTCAGATCGTGATGAAAGTGCGCGGCTATCAGGCGGGCAACGCGGCATCGATGGCATCGGCGAGCCGGCCGACGATGTTGCCGATGTCGTTCTCCGTGCAGATAAACGGCGGAGCGAGCAGCACATGATCGCCGTTCTTTCCATCGACCGTGCCGCCCATCGGATACACCATCAAACCGCGCTGAAACGCTTCGGCCTTGATCCTCGCGTGAAGCTTCAGTGCGGCATCGAACGGCGTTTTCGTCGCGCGGTCGCGCACCAGTTCGACGCCGACAAAGAGACCCCGGCCGCGCACGTCGCCGATATGCGGATGCTGCGCGTAGTGCCCGCGCAGCAGCGCGCGCAACTGCTCGCCGCGCGCCCGGACATTGTCGAGCAACGCGTCTTCGGCGATCACGCGCTGCACTTCGAGCGCGGCCGCGCATGCCGTCGCGTGACCGATATACGTGTGACCGTGCTGGAAAAATCCCGAGCCGCCGGTAATCGTCTGGTAGATCCGGTCGCTCACGAGCGTCGCGCCGATGGGCTGATAACCGGCGCCGAGGCCCTTCGCGATGGTCAGCAGATCGGGCGCGACGCCGTCTTCATCGCATGCGTACAGATAGCCGGTGCGACCCATGCCCGACATGATTTCATCGAGGATCAGAAGCACGCCGTAGCGGTCGCACACCGCGCGAATCTTGCGGAAGTACTCGCGCACCGGCGGCACCGCGCCGGCCGTCGCGCCGACGACGGTCTCCGCGACAAAAGCCGCAACCGTATCGGGGCCAAGCGACAGGATCTTCTGTTCAAGCTCGTCGGCAAGACGCTGCGCGAACGCTTCTTCCGTTTCGTCCGCGCGCTGCTCGCGATACGCGTAGCACGGGCTCACGTGATGCGCCTCGATCAGCAACGGCAGAAACGGTTCGCGCCGCCATGCGTTGCCGCCAATCGCGAGCGCGCCAAGCGTGTTGCCGTGATAGCTCTGCCGGCGCGCGATGAAATGGCGTCGCTGCAATTCGCCCTTCTCGACGAAGTATTGCCTTGCCAGCTTGAGCGCCGCTTCGATTGCTTCCGAACCGCCCGAGACGAAATACACATGGTCGAGGCCTTCCGGCGCGTCGGCCACCAGCCGGTCGGCGAGTTCCTCGGCCACGCCGGTGGTGAAAAACGAGGTGTGCGCGTAAGGGAGTTGCCGCGCCTGCCGGTTCATCGCGTCGATCACGCGCTGGTTGCTGTGCCCCAGGCACGAAACCGCCGCGCCGCCGGAGGCATCGATATAGCGCTTGCCGGTCGAATCGATGATTTCGATGCCGTCTCCGGCGACGGCTACGGGCAATGCCTTCTTCGGCATCCGGTGAAAGACGGTGGACATGCGATTCCTTTTGACGAACGTCGAGTTTCAACACGCGATGTGCATTTATACATCATCGCAACATATGTTGTCAAAATAGATGCCGCCATATCATATGAATACCCGGACCAGAACCGTCATCCGGATCAGGCGACGTAAGCGCCCTTCGCATGCAGCGCGCGTTCGGCCTGTTCGAGCTGCTCGACGGCGCCCGCGCCTTCGAGTGCCAGCAGATGCGCAACCAGCGATTCGGCGATCGCGGTGGCCGCCACCAGCGAGGGAAAGAACGACGGGCTTTCGTGCGAAAAGATCAGCACCTTGTCGGCGTTCAGCGCGATCGGGGAAACCGCGCTGTCGGTGATGGCGATCAGCTTGCTGCCTTTTTCCAGCGCCGCCTCGGCGACGCGCACGGCTTCGACCGAATACGGCGCGAAGCTGATGACGATCGTCGCGCTGTCGCGATCGATACCGCGCAACTGCATTTCGAGCGTGCCCGCTTCGCCGGTCAGCAGCGACACCGACGAGCGAAACAGCCGGTAGCCATACACCAGCCCGAACGCGACGGCATAGCACGAGCGAAACCCGCCGACGTGTACGTGCGGCGCGCGCCGCAGCACGCGCGCGGCCTCGACGGTGACGCGCGCGTTGTGCGCCGCGGTCAGTTCGAGATTGTGTTGCTGCGCGACGAGCAGGTCGTGCGCAAGCGCATCCCTGGCATTGGCCTTGACGAGCGAACGCGCGCGGCTGGTGAGCGGCTCGGGCCGCGTGCGCACGCGCGCGACGAACAGGTCGCGCAGTTCGTTCCAGCCAGGAAAGCCGAGTTGCTGTGAAAGCCGCACGAGCGATGCGGGTTGCACCTGCGCGCGCTCCGCCACCTTGCGCATCGAGGACACCGCGACTTCGTCGGGATGATCGAGCAGAAATGCCGCGCCCATCTGGAATTGCGGGCTCAGTTCGGAAAAGCGCGCCCGGATCAGGGCGGCGAGCTGGTCGAAACTGTCGGGCATGCGATGTACCGGAGAGGAGGTTGACAACAAATGTTACCACCCGGGGCATCGCATGCGCCGCACGGTGCTATAACAACGCCACCACTCTCACGTCGCCCTGCTCCGCCGAAGCCACGACCTTGCCGGCCACGCGTGTGAACGTGATCGTCACCGAAGCATCGCCCACGCGCAGATCGCCCACTTCGAGCCAGTCGATGCCATCCGGCAGCATCGGCTGTTCGATCAGGACTTCGCGCTTTTCGGCGTCGATCGTGATGCCGAGACACGCTTCCAGCATCATGAACGGCGACCCTGCGGCCCACGCCTGCGGCAGGCACGCGACCGGATAGGCGGTGGGCGGCTCGCCGCGACGACGCGGGAAGCCGCAGAAAAGCTCAGGCAGGCGCATATCGAAGTTCACCGCCGCCTGGAACAGCGCCTGCAGCAGGCGCACCGCCGCGCCCTTCGCGCCGTAACGCGCGAGGCCGCGCGCGCACAACGCGTTGTCGTGCGGCCAGACGGAACCGTTGTGATACGCCATCGGGTTGAAACGGGCCTGGTCGGCGGCGAGCGTGCGCACGCCCCAGCCGGTGTGAAAGAGCGCCGATTCGAGACCGCGCGCCACCGCTTCGCCGCGCTCCTTCCCGGCAAGCCCGAACGCCAGCAGATGCCCCGCGTTCGATGCCATCACGCGGCACAGATCGCCATGGCCGTCGAGCGCGATACCGTAGAAGCCCATGTCTTCCATCCAGTACTTCTCTTCGACACACTGGCGAATCGACGATGCGCGTTTCGCGTAGCCCGCGGCATCGTCAGGCTGGCCGCGCAGCGTGGCGAAATGCGCCATCGTGTCGAACGCGGCGCTCGCATAGGCCTGCACTTCGACCAGCGCGATCGGGCCGTCGGGGAAGCGTCCGTCAGCGTGAAAGACGGAGTCGTGACTGTCTTTCCAGCCCTGGTTCGCAAGACCGCCATCGGATGCGCGCTGATAGTCGAGCAGGCCGTAGCGGTTCTTGTCGCACACGCCCGAGACCCACGCCGCGGCGCGCACGAGCGCCGGCCACAGTTCGTCGATCAGGCCGCGGTCGCCGGTGCGCGCGACGTAGGCACCGGCCAGCACGATAAAGAGCGGCGTGGTGTCGACGCCGCCGTAGTAGAGCGCGAACGGCACCTCGCCGGTCGCGGCCATTTCGCCCTTGCGCATCTCGTGCATGATCTTGCCGACTTCGGCATCGCGAAACGCGGAATTCTCGCGTGCCTGGTGTTCAGCGAGAAAGCGCAGCACGCCGCGCGCGAGGCCCGGCTGCAACCACAACGTCTGCAACGACGTGATGACGGCGTCGCGGCCAAACGGCGTCGAGAACCACGGGATGCCCGCGTACGGATACGGACCGGTCGCGAGGTCCGTCGTGAGGAGACCGAGGTCGGCGAGCGAGCGTTCGATCCACGCGTTGAAGAGCGGATTGCTCGAGCGCACGCGCGCCGTCACGCGGCGCCGCTCGCGCATCACGAGGTGGGCATCGACGAGCGCGGCACGCACAGCCGCGCGCCCCACGCGCGGTCGCGCGGTGTCGATCTGCGACAGGTGCGTTTCGCTCGCGCCGTGCGTCGGTTTCGAAATCTGCGCGCTCGCGATGGCCGCGCCGTGTGCCTCGACGTTGACCGCGACCGAAAGATAGATCGACACGCACGCCTGCGCCGGCAGTTGCACGGAAAAGTCGGCGCGGTCGGCGAGCAGTTTGGTGGGCGTCGGTGAAAACGCGATGCGCACGCGACGCGCGACGTTGTCGAGCCCGATATAGCCGAGCAGCACCTCGCCGTTTTCGACGCGTGGCGTCTCGATCGTGCCCTGCTTCGGACGCTTGAGGCCGCGCACCTCGAACATGTCGCGGAAGTCGCTCGCGAACGAAACGGACAGCGGCACGACTGCATCGCTCGTGCCGTAGTTCGTCAGTTCGATGGCTTCGTTCAGCACGGTGCCGGAGAGCACCCGCACGCGCTCAACGTGGATCACGCCTTCGGGTGTGCTCGTGCCGCCGAGCGGCGGCAGCGGACGGTTCGTCAGATGCGCGGTAAACGCCGTGTTGTCGCTGCTGACGCTGCCCGAGAGCAGCGAAGGCGCACGGCCGCCGAACGTGAGCCGCAGCCCCGACAGCACGCGCATGTCGTTGACGAAGAGGCCGTCGTCGCGGCCCGTGATGTCGCCGAGGGGGTCGTTGACGATAAACGTATCGCCCGATTTCAGCACGTACTGGTTCGCGGTCGCGACCGTGAGGGTTTCCGGCGGAATGAAAACGGCATCCGCATCGGGCGCCGGTACGTCCTGCTTGCCCGCATGCGACAGTCCACCGAGTGCTTCTGGATCCTGCATCAGCTTCTCTCCTTCCGGTTAGCGTCGTACCGATTGTAGAAGGTCTTGGTGAATCGTACGAATAGAGGACGCTTGCGATACGTCAGGATTGAACGGCAGACGGGCGGTTTCAGGGCGTGCGCGGGCGGCCCGCGCACGCGCGACGCACGTCCGACTGCAGGCTACGTGTTCTGCATACGCAACGATTCACCACGACGATAGCGATAAATCATCGGCACACGTGCGAAAAATCCGCGCTTTAACGCATCGCGCCGACGTCGCGAATCATGCCGTCGATATAGCGATTAAACGCCGCGGGGTGCGCGAGGTTCATGCCGTGCGACGCGCCTGCCACCGTTTCGCGACGCGCATCGGGCAGCCATGACGCGAGAGCGTCCACCGTGCGATGAAACATGAGCGGGCTTTTCTCGCCGTCGATCAGCAGCACCGGACAGCGGACGTCGGTGGCGTCGCCGGGTGTGTAGGCCGGTAGCGGATCCTGAAACTGCGGCGCGAGCGTATGCGCGTTGTCGGTCGCCATGCGGCGAAAACCGGCGGTGCTTTTTGCCCAGAAGCCAGGACGGCTCACCGAATCGACGAAGAGTTGCAGCCCGGCTTCCACGTCGCCCGCTTCGATCAGCTGCGCCGCGCGGGCGCGCAGCGCGTTGACGGGTGCCGGCAACGTCGCGAGGGGGCGTCCCTCGATCTGCAACGGCCCGCCCGGATCGGCGAGCGTCAGCGTGCGAACGTGCTGGGGATGGCGCCGCGCGCAATGAAACGTCACGCAGCCGCCGCGCGAATGGCCCACGACGTGCATGGGCCCAGCATCAAAACGGTCGATGAATTCCGCGACTTCGTCGGCGTGCTGGCTCCAGCTGAACGGCATGCCGGCGGGCGTTTCCAGGGCGGGCCAGTAGTGCGTGAGGCTGACCGCGACGCACCGGTAGCGGTCCGACAGGCCGCTCATCTGCGGTTGCCAGTAGCGGTAATCGCACAGCGAGCCGTGTACGAACAGCAGCAGTTCGCCGTCGCCGCGCACCTCGTAAGGCATGCGCAAGCCGTTGCCCAGCGTAACGAACGACAGCGGTGAAGCAGGATCGGGAGAGTTCACAAATGGAAAATGAAAGCGGCGCACGCGCCGCCTGCAGTCGTGCTGCGTGCGCCGCGTGTGCTCAGTCGAAGGCGTGCGAATGCAGCAGTGTAGACGCAGCGCCCGCTCCGCGCACGGCGCACGTCAGCGGCTCATCGGCGACGCGTACGTCGAGGCCCAGCTGGTCCGCTAGGTAACGGTCGAGATTCGCGAGCAGCGCCCCGCCGCCCGTCAGCACGATGCCGCAGTGGGCGATGTCCGTCACGAGTTCCGGCGGCGCGCATTCGAGCGCCGTTTTCACCGCGCCGATCACCTGCGTGAGCGGCGAGACGATCGCATCGGCGATGTCGTGGTTCGTCAGTTGAACGGTGCGCGGCAGGCCATCGTCGAGGCTGCGGCCGGTTGCGTTCATGCGCTCGGTCGGCACGTCGCGGATCGCGGTGCCGATGGTTTTCTTCACGTGCTCCGCGGTCTGGTCGCCGATCACGACGCCGTAGACGGCGCGCACATAGTTCACGATCGCGAGATCGAACTGGTCGCCGCCGACGCGAATCGAGCCGCTATACGCCATGCCGCCCAGCGCGATCACGCCCACTTCCGTCGTACCGCCGCCGATGTCGACGACCATCGACCCGGTCGCCTCCGACACCGGCAACCCCGCGCCGACCGCCGAGGCCAGCGACTCGCCGATCAGGTTCACTTTCCACGCGCCCGCCGCGGTCGCGGCTTCACGGATCGCGCGACGTTCGACCTGGGTGGCGCCTGCCGGCACGCAGATCGTGAACGACGCGCGGCGTCCGAAACGCGACACCGTGCTCGACATGTCGACGAACTGGCGGATCATGTGTTCAGCCGCGGCAAAATTCGCGATCACGCCGTGACGCATCGGGCGGATCGCTTCGAGATTGCCGGGCACCCGGCCGAGCAGCTGCTTGGCTTCCTTGCCCACCGCCGCCACCCGCTCCCGACCCGCCGACGCGTGCTTCTGGAAGCACACCACGGAAGGCTGGTTGAGCACCACGCCGTCGTCCTGCGTATAGATGAGGGTATTGGCCGTGCCGAGGTCCACAGCCACGTTCGGGCTGAAGAACCGCTTGAAGAAGGATTGTTGCGGCATCGCTGTGGCCATGGGCAGGCTCGACTCGTGTAAGCGGCCGTCCGCTGCCGGAGCGGCCAGATGTCCGTCGGCATTGCGTCGAGCCTTTAAGAGGCGGGCCACGATCGCGCGTCAGGTGCTTTTTTCGGGCTATTAACCCGATAACGGCACCCCGTACAAAAAACTTTAGGGGGCGCGCGATTTTACACAAAATTACACTTGGAATTAAATTATTACCGGTTGGGATAATGCTTTCAGACGCCCGCTGTGAAAGCCTTTTTGCCTCGACCACCCCGTTTTTCGCGTGATAGTGGCTGATACCGGTTGATACTGGCTGATACCGGATTGCCCGGCGCCATATAACCGCCGCGACGCGCCCGCATTCCTTTCAAACTGAAATGAATGCCATATGCCCCATGCACCAGTGCCCGCGCAGGCCACGCGTGCTTCCAATTGCAGGTATTCTTTTCACGCCTTTTTTCTAATGCTGCTCCATGCGTCGCATGGAAGCGTTCACTGGATTGGAGAATCGTTTGAGCCAACCCGCTGCCCAGCCCACCGCGCCCCCGCCGCTTCATGGCGCCCAGCTGGCGCTCGCGACATTTGCCGTCGCGCTGGCCACGTTCATGAACGTGCTCGACTCGTCGATCGCCAACGTGGCGATTCCGACCATCTCGGGCAACCTGGGTGTATCCGTCGATGAAGGCACGTGGGTCATCACCGTATTCGCCGCGGCCAACGCCGTGTCGATTCCGCTGACCGGCTGGCTCACGCAGCGTCTCGGCCAGATCAAGCTGTTCGTGGGCGCGATCCTGATGTTCTCGCTATCGTCGTGGCTGTGCGGGATCGCGCCGACGCTGCCCGTGCTGCTCTGCGCGCGGGTGCTGCAGGGCGCGGTTGCCGGACCGCTGATTCCGCTCTCGCAGGCGATCCTGCTGGGCTCGTGGCCGAAGGAAAAATCGTCGACGGCGCTCTCGCTCTGGGCGATGACCGCGACTGTCGGCCCGATCGCGGGGCCGGCGCTCGGCGGCTGGATCACCGACAGCTATTCGTGGGCGTGGATTTTCTACATCAACATCCCGGTCGGCATTTTCGCGGCAGGCGTGACGTGGATGATCTATCGTCATCGCGAAAGCCCCACCCGCAAGCTGCCCATCGACGTCGTCGGCCTTGGCCTGCTGGTTGCCTGGGTCGCCTCGCTGCAGATCATGCTCGACAAGGGCAAGGATCTGGACTGGTTTTCGTCGCCGTTTATCGTCGTGCTAGGCATTACCGCGGTGATCTGCTTCGCGCTCTTTATCGTGTGGGAATTGACCGAGGAAAACCCGATCGTCGATCTGCGGCTTTTCAGGCAGCGTAACTTTCTCGGCGGGACGATTGCGATTTCGGTCGCCTATGGCGTGTTCTTCGGCAATCTCGTGCTGCTGCCGCAATGGATGCAGGAATACCTGAACTACCGCTCGGTCGATGCGGGCCTCGTGACCGCGCCGCTTGGCGTCTTCGCGGTGATTCTCGCGCCCGTGATGGGGCGGGTCTTGCCACGCTCGGACGCGCGCATTATCGCGACGCTCGCGTTTGTCGGCTTTGCGATCGTCTTTTATATGCGCTCGAAGTATGTGATCGAGATCGACACCTGGCATCTCGTGCTGCCGACGCTGCTACAGGGCATTCCGATGGCGATGTTCTTCGTGCCGCTCACGGCGATCATCCTCGCCGGGCAGCCGCCCCATAAAATACCGGCGGCAGCGGGGCTGTCGAATTTCGTGCGGGTGTTCTGCGGCGCGGTCGGGACATCGATTGCGGGCAACACCTGGAATAACCGCACGGTGCTCCATCACGAACGGCTGACCGAGCGCGCCAGCATCGATAATCCCCTCTTCAACCAGCAGATCGATTCGACGCAGTCGCTTCTGCATCTGAATACGCAATCGGCGCATGCATTGTTCGATTTTCAGGTGAATGCGCAGGCCGCGATGATGGGGCTCAACGACATCTTCTTTATCTCGGCGATCATTTTCATTCTGATCATTCCGCTTATCTGGATCACGCGGCCGGCGAAAGGTGGTGGAGGCGGAGGCGCGGCGGGCGCGCATTGAAGCGGCGTATTTCTTCGGCAGGCTGCCACCCTGCGGCGACGCTCAGCGGAAATATCGCGCGGGCGTTTCACCCAGGGCCTGCCGGAACACCGCGATAAACGACGACACGTCGTTGTATCCCACTTCCAGCGCCACCTGCGTGACGCTCGCGCCGTAACCGAGACGCGCCAGCGCGCAGAGCAGGCGCAACTGCTGGCGCCACTGGCCGAACGTTTGCCCCGTCTCCTTCGAGAAAAGGCGCGCCGCGGTGCGCGCGGTCACGCTTGCGTCCTCGGCGAGATCGTCGAGAACGTCGGAGCGTGCGGGGTTGGCGAGCAATGCGTCGGCGATATGCTGGGCCCGCAGGTCCTTCGGCCAGTTCAGCGCGAGCGGCACGGGCGCGAGCAGCGGCAACTGGTCGAGAATGACGCTCACGATGCGGGCCTGCGGTCCTTCGGGCGGGTAATCGGCGCCGAATACGCTTGCGGCCGTCAGCAACGCGTCGGTCAGCGGATCGACGCTCACCACGCAGCAACGTTCGGGAACCGGCGCCGCATCGCCTTCGACGTACAGCGTGCGCAGCGCGGCATCCTTCGCGCACGACACGCGATGCAGTACGCCCGCCGGCACCCACACTGCGCACTTCGGCGGTGCGACCCACATGCCGGCTTCCGTGCGCACGGTGAGCACGCAATCACGCGCCCCGACGAGCCGCACGCGCGCGCCCGTGTGCCAGATGCCATCACCGGCCAGGCACCGCTCCGCCATCACGAAGACAGGGCCGCCAGCCGGTTCTGGATCGATCACGTCGTTCATGGTTGTCCGTTTTGCCCTGTTGGCCGATAAAACGGAGCAAATCTAGCATGTTGAACGAAGGTGCGCAGAATTTGCGTCGACGCGCCGGCAGCCCTGGGTTACCGCTAGAATCGCGGCTTTCAACCGCCGCGCTCACCCATGAACTATTCCGGCATCCTCGACCAGATTCATCGCGATCTCAAGCCCTGGCTGGGAAAGGGGCGCGTTGCCAGTTACATTCCCGAACTGGCGAATATTTCCGCTGAGCGCTTCGGCATGGCGATCGTCCGCACGACGGGCGAAGTGTTTCGCACCGGCGAAGCCGACACGCGCTTCTCGATCCAGAGTATCTCGAAGCTGTTCGCCTGCACGCTCGCGTTCCAGCTGCTCGGCGACGACCTCTGGCAGCGCGTCGGCCGCGAGCCGTCGGGCACGGCGTTCAACTCGCTCGTGCAGCTGGAGGCGGAACAGGGCAAGCCGCGCAACCCGTTTATCAACGCCGGCGCACTGGTGGTCACCGACGTCCTGTGCCGCCGGTTCGTGAAGGCGGAGACGGCGCTGGTGGAATTCATCCGGCGCCTTTCGGGCGAGCGCGGAATCGGCTACGACGCGGCGGTCGCGCAGTCGGAGTTGCAGCACGCCCATCGCAATCGCGCGATGGCGCACTTCATGGCAAGCTTCGGCAATCTGAAGATGCCGCCCGACCTCGTGGTCGACGCATACACCCGTCAGTGCGCGATTTCGATGAGCAGCGTCGAACTGGCGCGCGCGGCGCTGTTTCTCGCCAATCGCGGCGCGGTGCCTTCAACCGGCGAACAGATCGTCGACGCCAGTTCCGCCAAACGGCTCTCCGCCCTGATGCTGACCTGCGGCACCTATGACGCCGCCGGCGATTTCGTCTACCGCGTCGGTTTGCCGGCCAAAAGCGGCGTCGGCGGCGGCATCGTCGCGGTGCTGCCCGGCGAGATGGCGGTTTGCGTCTGGTCGCCGGGGCTCGACGCGAACGGCAATTCGCTCGCCGGCACGCTCGCGCTGGAATGGCTCACCACGTTCACCGGACAGTCCATCTTCTGATTGAACGCCGCGCCAGGTCTGGCTGCGGCGGATTTCCCCTTCTCTTTCCCCGTATCGCGATCGACTCCGCGAGGCGCCGGCGCGCCGTTTCGTCAAATTCAGCTTGACACTATATCTTTCGATATATATCTTAAGATATGTTTTACGACAAACGGAGTACCGACCATGCGTAACCACTCTCATCACGACCATTCATCCTGGCACGACCGCCGGGCCTGCGCCGAGCGCTCCTCGTGGCACTCGCTGCATGTCCTCTGGCACGCGATCGGGCGCCAGCATCACCGGCGCGGCGGCGGCCCGTTCGGGGGTGGGCCGTTCGGCGGCGGTCCTGGCGGCTTCGGCGGCGAGGGCGACGGCTTTCCGCGCGGCCGTCGCTTCACGTCCGACGACCTGCAACTGCTTCTGCTCGCGCTGCTCGCGGAACGGCCGAGCCACGGCTACGAACTCATCCGCGCGCTCGACGCGCGCTCGAACGGCTTTTACTCGCCCAGCCCCGGCATGGTGTATCCGGCGCTCACGTACCTCGAGGAAGTCGGTCACGTCACCGTCGAAGTCGAAGGCAACCGCAAGCGTTACGCGCTGTCGGAAAGCGGCCAGCAGTACCTCGGGGAAAATCGCGAACGCGTCGACCTGATGCTCGCGAAGCTCACGCATATCGGACGCAAGATGGATTCGGTACGCCGCGCGTTTGCCGGCGAGGAACCCGCCGACCCGAGCGAAGGCGGCTGGGTGCCCGAACTGGTCGCGGCGCGTCGCGCGCTGAAAAACGCACTGGTGCTACGCACCAGCGCATCGCCCGACGAACAGCGCCGCATCGCCGCGATCCTCGCGCGCGCCACGGCCGAAATCGAAGGCAAAACCGGCAGCGCGCCTTGAGCGCCGCGCCGGAACCTCATCTAAATGGGAAACCTCGCATGCTGAATACAAATGCCGATCTGGCGGTGGTGCGCGTGCGCCATCCGCTGAAATTCCGTCTGCTTCAGGTGTCGCGCGTCGAACCGCTGACGCCGCATCTCGTGCGCGTCACGCTCACCGGTGACGACCTGCGCGATTTCACGTCCGCATCGTTCGACGATCACATCAAGGTGTTCTTCCCCGCGCCCGGCGCAGACAAGCCCGTGCTGCCGGTCGCGGGCCCGGACGGCCCGGTATTTCCCGACAACCAGCCGCGTCCGGTCGCGCGTGACTACACGCCGCGCCGCTTCGATCGCGAAGCAGGCGAGCTTGTCATCGACTTCGTGATTCATGAGGTCGGGCCGGCTTCGGACTGGGCGCGCACGGCGCGCGTCGGCCAGTATCTCGGCGTCGGCGGCCCACGCGGTTCGTTTGTCATTCCGCAGGGCTTCGACTGGCATCTGCTGATCGGCGACGAAACCGCGCTGCCCGCGATCAGCCGTCGTCTGGAAGAGTTGCCGGCCGGCACACGTGTCGCAGCCGTGCTGGAAGTGCGCGATCCGTCGGCGCGCATCGAGCTCGCGACGCAGGCCGATCTTTACACCGTGTGGTGTTATCCGGACGACGGCGAAAGCACACTGCTGAACGCGGTGCGCGAAACGTTCCTGCCGGAAGGCGAAGGCTACGTGTGGGCAGCCGGCGAATCGGCGACGATCCGCGCGGTGCGCCAGCACCTCACCACTGCATGTGGCGTCGACAGATCGCGCATCCGTGCGGCCAGCTACTGGAAGCGCGGCGCGGTGGCCGTCCACGAAGCGATCGACGACTGACGATTCGCGCCGCGGGTCATATCGACGGCTACGGCACGAACGGCTGGGCGGCCGTCGCGCCCGTGCTGGTGGCCTTCGCGTGGATCAGCCGCGTGAAAGCCGTCGATGAGCCGGTTTCACCGGCCAGTCTGGAGCGCGCCGGCGTGCAGGCGAACCGGTAGACGTTAGCCGGTAGCGGGTCCGGGACGCAACGTGGAGACGCCCGGCCAGCCGGCCAACGATCAACCCGCGTCCCGATCCGTGCGATACAGCTTGATCACCGCCGAGAAGTCCAGCCGGCCCGCGCCCCTCATGCTCATCGTCTGATAAAGCTGCTGCGCGAGTGCGCCGAGATAGACAGGCTGGCGGGCGAATTTCGCGGCGTCGGTGGCGAGGCCCAGGTCCTTGAGCATCAGATCGGTGCCGAAGCCGCCGGTATAGCCACGCGACGAAGGTGCCGTTTCGATCAAACCCGGGAACGGGTTATAGGTATCCGAACTCCAGCAGCGCCCTGTCGATGTATTGATGATGCCGCCCAGCACCTTCGGATCGATGCCAAGCGCCTCGCCGAGCGACATCGCTTCCGCGACGCCGGCCATCGTGATGCCGAGCACGAGGTTGTTGCAGATCTTCGCGACCTGCCCCGTGCCCGTGTCGCCGCAATGCACGATGTTCTTGCCCATCGCCGAGAGCACGGGCTTGACGTGTTCGTACGAAGCGGCGCTGCCCCCCACCATGAACGTCAGCGTGCCCGCCGCCGCGCCGCCCGTTCCACCCGACACCGGCGCATCGACGAACGTGTTGCCGTGTTTCGCGGCGATTTCGGCGCAGGCCTTGACGGTCGCGGGATCGATCGTGCTCGAATCGATGATCGTCACGCCTTTCGGGATGCCCGCGAGCACGCCGTCCTCGGCGGTGAGCACGCTGCGCACGTGGGCGGCGGCCGGCAGCATCGTGACGACGCATTCGACGCCGCTCGCGGCCGCTTTCGCCGAAGCCGCCGCGCTGGCGCCCGCGTCGACGAGCGACTGCACCGCCTGTGCGTTCAGGTCGAACACGTTGACGGTGTGGCCTGCCTTCAGCAGATTGAGCGCCATCGGCGCGCCCATATTGCCGAGTCCGATGAAACCGATTTTCATGATGCTGTCTCCGTTGCCTGCATTCGGGATCGCGGCCTAGCGCAGGCTGATCGTCGTGTTGACGCCGTCGTGTACGGTGGCGTCGTCGAACCAGCGCGCGATGACGGTTTTGGTCTGCGTATAGAACTGCACGACCTGCTTGCCGTACGGCCCGAGATCGCCAAGCTTCGAGCCGCGCGAACCCGTAAAGCTGAACGCCGGCACGGGCACCGGAATCGGAATGTTGATGCCGACCTGGCCGATGTCGATGTCGCTCTGAAACTTGCGCGCCGCCGCGCCGCTCTGCGTGAAGAGCCCCACGCCGTTGCCAAACGGATTGCGGTTGACGAGTTCGATCGCCTCGTCGAGCGTCGGCACGGTCACGATGGACAGCACCGGTCCGAAGATTTCAGTGCGGTAGATTTTCATATCGGTCGTGACGCCGCTAAAGATCGTCGGGCCGATGAAGTTGCCTTTCTCGTAGCCCGGCACCTTGACGCCGCGGCCATCCAGCGCGAGCGTCGCGCCTTCCTTCACGCCGGCTTCGATCAACCCGAGAATGCGCTCCTTCGCCGCGCGCGAAACCACCGGGCCGATGTCCGTATCCGGCTCGCTGCCCGCGTTGACCTTCAATGTCTTCGCTTTTTCGACGAGATCGGGCAACCACTGCGCGGACGCGCCGACCAGCACGACCACCGACGTCGCCATGCAGCGCTGCCCCGCCGCGCCAAAGCCCGCGCCTGCCAGTGCATTGAGCGTCTGTTCGCGGTTCGCATCGGGCAACACGACGGCGTGATTCTTCGCGCCCATCATCGACTGCACGCGCTTGCCATGTTCGCTGCCGAGGCGATACACGTGCGTGCCGACCGCCGTCGAACCGACGAACGAAATCGCCTTGACGAGTTCATGCGTACACAGCGCATCGACGACATCCTTGCCGCCGTGTACGACGTTCAGCACGCCCTTCGGCACGCCGGCTTCGAGCGCGAGTTCGACGAGTTCCATCGTCGACATCGGGTCCTGCTCCGAAGGCTTCAGCACGAACGTGTTGCCGCAGACGAGCGCCATCGGGAACATCCACAGCGGAATCATCGCCGGGAAGTTGAACGGCGTGATGCCCACGCACACGCCGAGCGGTTGACGCAGCGTATACGTATCGACGCTGCCCGCGACGTTCTCCGCGAATTCGCCCTGCTGCAGGGTACCGATCGAACAGGCGTGCTCGACGACTTCGAGCCCGCGAAAGATATCGCCTTCCGCATCGGGAAGCGTCTTGCCCTGCTCCGCGCTCAGCGTCTTCGCAATGCGCGGCATATGCTCGCGAATCAGCGCCTGATACTTCAGCATGATCCGCATGCGCGCGCCGATCGGCGTGTTCTTCCATGTCTTGAACGCGTCGTGCGCGGCGCGGATCGCGGCGTCAACTTCGCTGGCCGTGGCGAACGGCACGCGTGCGAGCACGTCCTGCGTCGCCGGGTTGACGATATCGCGCCATTCAGTGGATTTCGATTCGACGAATTCGCCGTTGATCAGCAGTTTGACGGTCGCCACGCCGGATGCCTTGCTGGCGAGGGTGGATGGATTGGCACTCATCTGGATTCTCCTTTACGTTTGGCCGCTCGCGCAGCCGCACGGCAATGCAAACAATGAACGATGTAATCAGGTCGCAATATGTATCGTGTCTAGCGTTTCGGAACGGATTCACGCAGATCGGGGAAATCCTCTTCCCAGTACTCGCCAGGCAGGCGCGCGGGTTCCGCGGCGCGCTCCAGTTCGCGCCGTCGCAACTCGACGCGGCGGATCTTGCCCGAGATGGTCTTAGGCAATTCGCTGAACTGCAGCCGGCGAATCCGCTTGTAGGGCGCGAGCTTTTCGCGCGAAAACGCGAACACCGCGCGCGCCAGTTCCGGACCTGCTTCGTAACCCTGGCGCACCGTGACAAACGCTTTCGGCACCGACAGACGCAGTTCATCGGCGCTCGGCACAACCGCCGCTTCGGCGATGGCCTCATGTTCGATCAGCACGCTTTCGAGTTCGAACGGGCTCAGGCGATAGTCGGACGACTTGAACACGTCGTCCGCGCGGCCGACATAAACGTAGTAACCGTCGTCGCGTCGCATCGCGACATCGGACGTGTGATAAAGGCCGTTGCGCATCGCCTGAACCGTGGCCTTCTCGTTGTTCGCATAGCCGGTCATCAGGCCAAGCGGGCGCCGATCCAGCGGCAACGCGATTTCGCCCTCGGTGGCCGGTTGATCGTCGGCATCGACGAGTTCGATCCGGTAGCCCGGCAACGGTCGTCCCATCGATCCCGCCACGACCGGCTGGCCCGGCGAATTGCCGATCTGGCAGGTGGTTTCCGTCTGGCCGAAGCCATCGCGAATGGTCACGCTCCACGCATGACGCACGCGCTCGATAACCTCGGGATTGAGCGGCTCGCCCGCGCCGACAATCTCGCGCAGCTTGACCGGATATGACGCGAGCGGCTCCTGCACGAGCATGCGCCAGACAGTCGGCGGCGCGCACAGCGTGGTGACGTTAAAGCGCACGAGCGCGTTGAGGGTTTCCTTCGGCTCGAAGCGCGGCGTGTTGAAGATGAACACGCACGCACCCGCATTCCACGGTGCAAAAAAGCAGCTCCACGCGTGCTTGGCCCACCCCGGCGAGCTGATGTTCCAGTGAACGTCGCCGGGTTGAAGACCGATCCAGTACATCGTCGACAGATGGCCCACCGGATAGCTTTGATGCGTATGCTCGACGAGCTTCGGCTTCGACGTGGTGCCGGAAGTGAAGTACAGCAGCATCGGATCGGTCGCGTGTGTCCGACCATCGGGTTCGAATGACGGCGATGCGTCAGCGGCGCGCGCAAGATCGATCCAGCCTTCACGTGGCGTGCCAACCGAAATGCGCGTGACGCTGGCATCGATCGCGTCGAACTTCGCCAGCTCGCCGCTATCGACCACGACATACTGCGCGCCGCCGATCTGCACGCGATCGCACACGTCGTCCGGTGACAGTTGTGTGGTCGCGGGCAGCACGATCGCGCCGAGCTTCATTGCAGCAAGCATCACGTCCCACAGTTCGACGCGATTCGGCAGCATCAGCAGCAGACGATCGCCGCGCCCGACGCCGGTTTCACGCAGGAAATTCGCCGTGCGCGCCGAGCGCTCCGACATCTGCGCATACGTGTAGCGCGTGCCTTCGCTCGCCGCGCCGTCGACGATCATGAGCGCCGGCTGGTTGTTATTCCGCGCGAATGCGTCGAAATAGTCGAGCGCCCAGTTGAATTCGCCGAGCGTGGGCCACGTGAACTCGCGATACGCACTGTCGTAATCCGTGCGATGGCGAAACAACAGGTCGCGCGCCGCCAGAAAGCTGTTCGCTGCAGTCATCGTTGTCTCCTGATTGGCGCATGCGCGCTCTGTATCGGATTATTTTGCGCTCAAACGTACCGCGCGATCACCATTCTTTGTACCTCGCTGGTTCCTTCGTAAATCTGCGTGATGCGGGCATCGCGATAGTGACGCTCCACCGCGTAGTCTTCCAGGTAGCCGTAGCCGCCGTGAATCTGGATCGCTTTCGAGCATATGTCTTCGGCGATTTCGGATGCGTACAGTTTCGCCTGCGATGCCTCCGACAGGCACGGCAGCCCCTCGGTGCGCAACCGCGCCGCGTGATGCACGAGCAGGCGCGCCGCGTTCAGGCGCGTCGTCATGTCGGCGAGCATGTTCGCGATCGTCTGATGGTCCTTCAACGCCTTGCCGAACTGGACGCGCTCGTTCGCGTACGCACGCGCCGCGTCGAACGCCGCGCGCGCGATGCCGACGGCCTGCGCCGCGATGCCGATGCGCCCACCTTCCAGGTTCGACAGTGCGATGCGCAGACCCTCTCCGGACTGGCCGAGCAGATTGGCCTCGGGCACCGCGCAGTTGTCGAACGAAATCGGGCAAGTATCTGACGCGCGGATGCCAAGCTTCTTTTCCGGCTTGCCGACGTTGAACCCCGGCGTGGTGGTCGGCACGATAAACGCTGAAAGACCGCGCTTGCCGCGATCCGGATCGGTGACGGCGAACACGATTGCAATATCGGCGCGCGAACCGTTCGTCACGAACTGCTTGCTGCCGTTGATGATCCACTGGCCGTCGCGCAACACCGCGCGGGTGCGCAGGTTGTGCGCCTCGGAGCCGGCCTGCGGCTCGGTCAGGCAGAACGCCCCGATGCGTTTTCCCGTTGCCAGATCGTGCAGATACTGGTCTTTCTGCGCATCGGTGCCGAAGTTCAGAATGGGACCGCAGCCGACGGAGTTATGCACGCTCATCAGCGTCGCGCACGCCGCGCAGCCCGCGGCGATTTCTTCGATGGCGAGCGCATAAGCCACATAATCGCTGTAGGAACCGCTCCACTCCGCCGGCACGATCATGCCCAGAAAGCCGAGTTCGCCCATCTGCGTGACGATTTCCGGCGGCAATGCGCCCGCGCGGTCCCACTCGCCCGCATGCGGTGCGAGACTATGGGTCGCGAAGTCGCGTGCCGCGTCGCGGATCATCCGTTGTTCGTCGGTGTAGAAATCGTGCATGGAGTCCGCCTTGCCTTATGAGCGAATGGGGCGCATGGGTTCGCGCATGTTACGTTCGGTCTGTGCCATGCGCGGCCGTGATGTCGCGCATGGCGCGCCGGGACGGGCTGGCCGGCTTTGCGCCGCGTTGTTGCGGCGCAGCGTCACGACGCACGCGCGGCGGCACCTGATCAGAAAAGTGTAGGCAGTCCACAGTCCAGGTTCGATGCTCAGCCCGCTCAATCTCGGTGAGCGCATTTGCCATAGTCAGGATGAAAAGCGAAAAAGGCACCATTTCCGTCAGTCTCGTCGAGGAAACACTCGCCCTCGCCCGTGTACGCGGGCTCGACGTGCAACCCGTTATCGAAGCGGCCGGCATTGCGCCACAGGTGCTGGCTTCGCCGAAAAGCCGCGTGACGTCGGCGCAATACGGCGCGCTGTGGGCCGGCATCGCCCGCGCGCTCGACGACGAATTCTTCGGTCAGGACTCGCATCCGATGAAAAGCGGCAGCTTCGTCGCGATGACGCACGCGGCGCTCACCGCGCGCACCGGCGCGCATGCGCTTGCGCGCGCGGTCGGTTTCATGCGGCTCGTGCTGGACGACCTGCACGTGCGAATCGTGAAGGACGCCACGCGCGTGAGGCTCGAATTCACGCATCGCGAAGGCACGCCCGCACCCACCATGTTCGCCTGTGCGACGTATTTCATCCTCGTCTACGGCCTCGTGTGCTGGCTGGTCGGGCGACGCATCCCGCTCCTGCAGGCGCGTTTTCGCTGCACGGCGCCGCCGGCGGCGCACGAGTACCGGCTGATGTTCTGCGACGACATGGCGTTCGACCAGGATGCGTCCTTCGTCGATCTCGCACCGGCGTTCCTCGATCTGCCGGTCGTGCAGACCGCGAAATCGGCAAGAACCTTCCTGCGCGACGCGCCCGGCAATTTCGTCGTGAAGTACCGCAATGCCGGCTCGCTGGCCGCGCGCGTGCGCAAGCTGCTGCGGGCGCTGCCGATGTCCGCGTGGCCCGGCTCCGACGACATGGCGCGGCGCCTGCACGTCGCCGAAGCGACGATGCGCCGCCACCTGAAGCTGGAAGGCTATACATACCAGTCGATCAAGGACGACCTGCGGCGCGACATCGCCATCGGTGAGCTGCAGGACACCGACCGTGCGGTCGCCGACATCGCGGCAAGCGTCGGTTTCGCCGAACCCAGCGCGTTTTATCGTGCGTTTCGCAAATGGACGGGCATGCGCCCGACCGATTACCGCGTCACGTCGCTCACACAGCCCGCGGAAGCGGACTAAGCTATAGCTATCAGGCCAGTCCTTTCCGTCCGGCGCTTGCCGACAAGGTGTGCCGGCTGTCCGCGATGAGAACGTACTCGTTCCTCCTGCTCCGGCAGTCTGGTCCGCGCCGTCATGTACCCCGTGGCGGCCTTGCGGCCCGGTGTTTGAAGGTTCTGCGCGGCGCGGCCGCGTCGGGACTGCTGATGGCATTCGC
The DNA here is from genome assembly GCF_900107685.1 of Paraburkholderia sartisoli. GTDB lineage: Bacteria > Pseudomonadota > Gammaproteobacteria > Burkholderiales > Burkholderiaceae > Paraburkholderia > Paraburkholderia sartisoli. Next base: position 176,949 of record NZ_FNRQ01000004.1, read on the forward strand.
GGCCCTTCTGCCACATTCCCCGTCATTCGCGGCGCCGGCCTCGAGAAGCGTCGTCGTGATTCCGGTCAACGGCGCAATCGGCCCGGCAAGCGCGGATTTCATCGTTCGCGGCCTCGCGCTGGCGGCGAGAGATCACGCGCAACTGGCCGTCATCCAGCTCGATACGCCTGGCGGGCTCGATACCTCGATGCGGCAGATCATCAAGGCGATCCTCGCTTCCCCCGTGCCTGTCGCCACGTTTATCGCGCCAGGCGGGGCGCGGGCCGCGAGCGCCGGCACCTATATCGTGTACGCGAGCCACATCGCGGCGATGGCACCGGGCACCAATCTCGGCGCGGCCACGCCGATTCAGTTGGGGATCGGCGGCGCTGCGCCGCAACAACCGGGCGCGTTGCCGGCACCGGGCGACGGGAAAGCCGCTTCGTCATCCGGCGCGGCGTCTGAGCCAGGCGCACTCGATACGCAGTCGACCGAGATCCGCAAGCAGGTACACGACGCAGCCGCCTATATCCGCGGACTCGCGCAACTGCGCGGACGCAATCAGGACTGGGCCGAACGTGCCGTGCGCGAAGCCGTCAGCCTGTCGGCGCGCGAGGCGCTCGACCAGCATGTGGTCGACCTGATCGCGCGCGACGTTCCCGACCTGCTGCACCAGCTCGACGGCCGCACGGTCAACACCATGGCGGGCGACCAGCACCTCATGACAAACGGGGCGTCTGTCGTGACGCTCGAGCCCGACTGGCGCAACCGTTTTCTTGCGGTCATCGCCGACCCGAACGTCGCGCTGATCCTGATGATGATCGGCATATACGGCCTTTTCTTCGAATTCGCCAATCCGGGTTTCGTGCTGCCGGGCGTCGCGGGCGCGATCAGCCTGCTCGTCGGACTCTTCGCGCTGCAACTGCTGCCGGTGAACTTCGTCGGGCTCGGGTTGATCTTTCTTGGCATCGCGTTCCTGATCGCCGAGGTTTATCTGCCGACCTTCGGCACGCTTGGCTTTGGCGGAATCGTCGCGTTCGTGATCGGCGCGTTGATGCTGATCGACACCGACGTGCCCGGCTACGGTGTGCCGGTTCCGCTTATCGTCTCGCTCACGGTTTTCAGTGCGCTCTTTATCTTCACGGTGTCGAGCGTGGCGATGCGCGCGCGGCGGCGGCCGGTCGTAACGGGCAGCGAGGCGATGCTGGGCAGCATCGGCATCGTGCTGGACGACGGCGTCATGCCGCCGGATGGCACGACCGCGAACGAAGCCTGGGCGCGCGTGCATGGCGAGCGCTGGCGCGTGACGAGCGCGGAGCCGCTTGCCGCGGGCCACGAAGTGCGCGTCACCGGGCGACGCGGCCTGCTGCTGACGGTCGTGCCGCTCGTGCGCCATCCGTCACCCCTATCACAACAGGGAGAACACTCATGATCGGTTTCACGTTCGGCTTTAGCAGCATCCTGCTCCTGGTGGTGATCGTGCTGATTGCGTCGTCGGTGCGCATTTTTCGCGAGTACGAACGCGGCGTGGTGTTCATGCTCGGACGCTTCTGGAAGGTCAAGGGGCCGGGACTCGTGCTGATCATTCCAGTCGTGCAGCAGGTGGTGCGCATGGATCTGCGCACGATCGTGTTCGACGTGCCGCCGCAGGACGTCATCACGCGCGACAACGTCTCCGTCAAGGTGAACGCGGTGATCTATTTTCGCGTCGTCGATCCGGAGCGGGCCGTGATCCAGGTGGCGCGCTATTTCGAGGCCACCAGCCAGCTTTCGCAGACGACGCTGCGCTCCGTGCTCGGCAAGCACGAACTCGACGACCTGCTGGCCGAACGCGAACAGCTCAACGCCGACATCCAGAAGGTGCTCGACGCGCAGACCGACGCGTGGGGCATCAAGGTCTCGAACGTCGAGATCAAGCACGTCGATATCAACGAAACGATGATCCGCGCGATCGCGCGTCAGGCGGAAGCCGAGCGCGAACGACGCGCCAAGGTGATTCATGCGCAGGGCGAGCTGCAGGCGGCCGCGCATCTGCTGGAGGCGGCGCAGACACTCGCGCGCCAGCCGCAGGCCATGCAGCTGCGTTACCTGCAGACGCTCACCACCATCGCCGCCGACAAGAACTCGACGATCGTTTTCCCGCTGCCCATCGACCTGCTGACCGCCGTGGTCGACCGGATGGGGAAAGCGTCGAATGTCTGACATGCAAGGGTCTTGAAGGCAGGAACCAGGCGGATTCATCGCATTGCGCGCAACAATGCATTGCCAGATGACGTCTTCCGGTTCGCCGGTCACACATCTAGAATGTAAGGGTTATCCCTTATAAAATCACCGCTACCATGAACATCCTTTCCCGTATCGCTGCCGGCGCACTGCTCGGCACGCTGCTCGTGCCGGCTGTATTCGCCCAGACTGCGGCGCAGACATATGATCCTTCCGCGCCGAAAACCCGCGCCGAAGTGAAAGCCGATCTCGCCGCCTGGCGCGCGGCCGGTTACGACCCGCTCGACTGGATCAACTATCCGGCGAACGCGCAGCAGGCCAGCAAAATTGTCGCGGCGCGGCGCGCGCAGTCGGCAGCCAGCGTGCAATAACCTGATAACAGGCCCCATCCTGTCGCATCGATCGCGCTATCCTGAGTCGGGTATCATCACGCCCCTTCGACTCCGGAAGCCGACACGATGCAAATCTGGGTAGACGCGGACGCCTGTCCGGTCGTCATCAAGGACATGCTGTTTCGCGCCGCACGGCGCGTCAGCGTGACCGTCACGCTGGTCGCGAACCAGTTCCTGCGTGTTCCCCCTTCCCCGTTGATCCGCACGATCCAGGTGCCGGCCGGCTTCGACGCCGCCGATGACCTGATCGCCGAACGCGTGGTCGCCGGCGACCTCGTGATCACCGCCGACATCCCGCTCGCCGCCGCCGTGCTGCAAAAAAACGCGCACGCGCTCGATCCGCGCGGCAACTGGTACAGCCCCGGCACGATCGAAGAACGCCTGCGCATGCGCGCGATGCTCGACCAGTTGCGCGGCAGCGGCGTCGACACGGGCGGCCCGTCCGCCTTCAGCGCGCGCGATACGAAGACCTTCGCGGGAGAGCTCGACCGGTGGCTCGCGCGTCATGCGCCGCGCACCGTTGCGCCTGGCTCCCTGCCGGCCGGTACGTCCACGCCCGACGGCGACCCGCAAGGTCCGCACGAAGGCTGAAGCGCGTCAACCGGTGTTGCACCGCCTCCACGAAGCACGCGACGAACTGCTACTTCACGATCAATCGTGTTTACAATCCGCCCGTGGCATGCGGTCGTGGCTGGCCCGCGTCCGGTTTCGTTTGCCTTGCAGCCGGAACGCGGCGCCCGCCCATTACAAGAAACCATCAGCACACAACGAGAGACGCACTCATGGACTCCGTAAAACGCTATTTCGGCTTCGACGAAGCCGGCACCAATCTGCGCACCGAAGTGCTGGCAGGCGTGACCACGTTCCTGACGATGGCCTACATCATCTTCGTGAATCCGGCGATTCTCGGCGATGCGGGCATGCCGAAAGAATCCGTGTTCGTCGCCACCTGTCTTGTGTCCGCACTCGCCACGCTCATCATGGGGCTGTACGCGAACTACCCGATCGCCTGCGCGCCGGGCATGGGGCTCAATGCGTATTTCGCGTACACGGTCGTGAAAGGCATGGGGTTCACGTGGCAGGCCGCACTGGGCGCCGTGTTCATTTCCGGGTGCCTGTTCCTGATCGTGACGCTGTTCCGGGTACGCGAAGTCATCGTGAACGGCATCCCGCATTCGATCCGTATCGCCATCACGGGCGGCATCGGCCTCTTTCTCGCGATCATCTCGCTCAAGTCGGCGGGTATCGTGGTGGCCGATCCGGCGACGCTCGTCACGCTCGGCAACCTGCACGACGCGCATGTGGTGCTCGCGATCGTCGGCTTTTTCACGATCGCGACGCTCGACTTCCTGCGCGTGCGCGGCGCGATCCTGATCGGCATCGTCGGCGTGACCGTGCTCAGCTTTTTCTTCGGCGGCAATCATTTCAACGGTATTGTGTCCGCGCCGCCTTCGATCGACGCGACGCTCTTTCACCTCGATATCCGCGCTGCGCTGTCGGGTGGGGTGCTCAACGTGATTCTCGTGTTCTTCCTCGTCGAACTGTTCGACGCGACCGGGACCCTGATGGGCGTCGCGAACCGCGCCGGCCTGCTCGTCAAGGGCAAGATGCATCGCCTGAACAGGGCGCTGCTCGCCGACAGCACCGCGATTCTGGCGGGCTCCATGCTCGGCACGTCGTCGACGACGGCGTATATCGAAAGCGCGTCTGGCGTGCAGGCCGGTGGCCGCACGGGCGTGACGGCGATTACCGTCGGCGTGCTGTTCCTCGCTGCGCTGTTTTTCGCGCCGCTCGCGGGCGTCGTGCCGGGATACGCCACCGCGCCGGCGCTTCTCTACGTGTCTTGCCTGATGCTGCGCGAAATGGCCGACCTGCCGTGGGACGACGCCACGGAAGTCGTGCCGGCCGCCCTCACCACGCTGCTGATGCCGTTCACGTATTCGATCGCAAACGGCGTGGCGTTCGGCTTTATCTCGTACGCCGGGCTGAAACTGCTGACGGGTCAGGCACGCCAGGTCAAGCCTGTTGTGTGGATCATCGCGGCCGTTTTTCTGTTCCGCTATTTCTATCTGGGCGCCGAATAGGCGCTTGCTGACCCAACCTCAGGGACATCGCCACGTGCAAAACTCCACCTCACAGGACCGCTATTCGAAGCCTGCCGTGTTCTTTCACTGGGCAATCTTCCTGCTGGTTGCGCTCGCGTATCTGGCCATCGAGATTCGCGGCCCGAAGGGCAGCGATAGCCGCATTTTCTGGAGCGACGTGCATTACTGGGCCGGCACGCTCGTGCTCACGTTCGCGGTTTTCCGGCTGGTGTGGCGCCTGTGGCGCGGCGCGCCCGATGAAATAGAAGTCAACGCCGTGCTGACTTTTTTCGCGCGACTCGCTCACCTCGCGCTGTATCTGTTCATTTTCGTGCAGCCGCTGCTTGGCATTCTGACGATCAATACGGGTGGGCATCCGCTGACGCTGGCCGGATTGAACGTCGACATCACGCTGGTGGGAAAAGACACGATTGCGCGATCCGCCATCAAAACCGCGCATGAGTGGATTGGCAATGCGTTTTACTTCGTGATCGGACTGCACGCACTGGGCGCGCTCACGCATCACATCGTATTCAGGGATCGCACGCTGCGTCGCATGCTTTGAGCGCGTCACGGACGTAGTCCGTCGACGCAGACTTGACAGTATCCGCCTTCATCGCGGCGAACGTCGGGGCGAACTTCAGCGCCGCCATATCCGGTGGCGGCGGTCACGCCGGTCCGCTCGCGCGTCACGCGCCCGATACCCCACAACCTAGTTGCGCAGGTTCGCCTCGTAGAAACGCACGTAACCGCTGCGCAGCACGAGGCACTGCGCCCGTGTTTCCGACAGCAGCCTGCGCGTCGCGGCCTCGATGTGTTCACGGTGCGTGGAAAATGCGCCGACCATGTCCTCGAGACGCGTCGATGCGGCCCCGTAGTGGTCTTCCAGCGTTTCGGCGGTAATCATGCACTCCACCCTCTCGCCATCGACCATTACCGGGAATGCCAGGGTAAGTTCTTGTCCCGAGTATTCAGGGGTTTCGTTCAGGAAAATGATCTGCATGGGAATCGCCTTTCGGGTGACGAACAATCAATCGGGGCCACACATGTCTGCTAAAAGCGCCTCCTGACCGGTTACATGCGCGGATGACAGCCGCACGTCCGTAACGTGACACGCCGGGCGGCTGATTTTATTCACTGTAGACGACTTCTGCCGGGCTGCAAGTTTTCCATTTCGCGCTCACCGTCGCGGTGCGATTCATTTGTAGCGCCGGCCCGCGCCGGCCGTGGATTCCCGGCTTTTCTCGGGCATTTCCCGGCCGGGTGCGTCGCGGCAGGTGGCGAAACGTCGTCACCTGTCGCGCCCCCCGTTTTCTCCCGCATGTGAAGACCTGGACGCATCTTGTATGATGGAGAATCTATCCGCCTTCATGCTGCAGTGCGCCATGAACAGCGATGGCGATTCGCGAGGCTACGCATCTCGCGGGCGCGTTCGGAAAGAACCGGAGACATGCATTGACGCAACGCTATTCGACGCCGCCCGCAACGGCGCTTCCGGATGTCATCGCAACGGCCCACGCGCGCTCGTTGAGCGTCGGGCTGCGCGCAGCCGAAGCACCCGATTTCCATCCGCTGCGTCGCCCCGCTTTGCGCGAACTCGTCGAGAGCAATCACGCGCTGTGTACCCATGCGTTGCCGGTGATGGAAACGCTCTATGCGCAGATCGTCGATACGCAGAGCATGGTGCTGCTCACCGATAACGAAGGCGTCATCCTGCACACCTTTGGCGACAGCGACTTCGTCGAAAAAGCGAATCGTGTCGCGCTGTGCGCGGGTGTGTCGTGGGCCGAATCGGATCGCGGCACGAATGCAATCGGCACCGCACTCGTCGACGGACAGCCGACGGTCGTTCATGCCGACGAGCATTTTCTTCACGCGAACCGGATTCTCACCTGCTCCTGCGCACCGATTGCCGACCCGTTCGGGCGCACGATCGGCGCGCTCGACGTAAGCGGCGACACACGCGGCTTTTACAAGCACACGCTGGCGCTCGTGCGGATGTCCGCGCAGATGATCGAAAACGTGATCTTCACGAACCAGTTCACCGACGCCATCCGCATTCATTTCCACGCGCGCGCCGAATTCATCGGCACGCTGTTCGAAGGACTCGCCGCATTCGCACCGGACGGCCGGTTTCTCGCCGCGAATCGCAGCGCGCTGTTCCAGTTTGGACGCCCGCTCACGACCCTGCAAACGCAGACCTTTCCCGAACTGCTGGGCATGACGCTGCCGGCGCTGCTGAACCACGCGATGCACCGGCCCGGCGAATGCATGACGCTCACGCTGCCAAGCGGCGTGCGCGTCATCGCGCGCGGCGAATATGCAGCCGGCGCGCGACAGGTGTTTCGCGCGCCGGCCGATGAAGGTTTCGAAGCGGGCGCGCGGTCGATGCGTCCCGCACGCCCGGCAAACGCGCCGGCCGAGAACGTGACGTTCGCGACGCTCGATACCGGCGACGAGCAGATGTCGGCGGTCCTTCGGCGTGTCGAGAAAGTGCGCGGCCGGGACATTCCGATTCTCGTGCTCGGGCACACCGGCACCGGCAAGGAATGGCTTGCGCGTGCGATCCATAACGGTTCGCCGCGTCGCGATGCGCCGTTTGTCGCGGTGAACTGCGCGTCGCTACCCGATACGTTGATCGAAGCCGAACTGTTCGGCTACGAAGATGGCGCGTTTACCGGTGCAAAAAAACGCGGCAACGTCGGCAAGATTGTTCAGGCAGACGGCGGCACGCTTTTTCTCGATGAAATCGGCGACATGCCGCTCGCACAGCAGGTTCGGCTGATGCGCGTGCTGCAGGAGCGCAACGTCGTGCCGCTTGGCGGAACCCGTGCGATTCCGGTCGACCTGCGTGTGGTCTGCGCGACGCATCGCAACCTGCGCGCGATGATCGAAGCCGGCACGTTTCGCGGTGACCTGTATTACCGCATCAACGGGCTTGTCGTCACGTTGCCGGCGCTGGGTGAACGAACGGATCTCGCCGCGCTGGTCGCACGCATGCTCGATCTGCAACGCGACAGCGACGCCGCTCCAGCGCGTGTTTCGAATGCCGTGCTCGAACGCTTCCAGCGTTGCCGCTGGCCAGGAAACCTGCGGCAAATGGCGAACGTGCTGCGTACGGCGGCCATCATGGCGGAAGGCGAGGACGAGATCGGGCTCGAGCATCTGCCGGACGATTTCCTGCAGGACTGCGACGCCGTACCCAGCAAAAGCCATGTGTCGCTGTCGATGTCGACACTGCGAGACGCCAGCGCGATGCCGGGGAACATGCAGGACTGGCAGGCGACGCTGATCGAACAGACGCTGGGGCGCAACGCAGGCAACGTATCGGCGACGGCGCGTGAGCTCGGGCTCGCGCGAAATACGGTTTACCGTTATCTGCGGCAGCGGCGCGCGCACTAAAACCAGCGGCGCACACAACGCAGACCCGATTCACATGACGCGGCGGCTTAAGCTAAGCTTGCGCGTTCTCGACACCTTCCCGTGATTGCCGGGCAAACCCGTCATGGCCTGCCGACCCTTTTCCGAACCTGATTCAAGCGCCAGCGTTGATAACGACAACGACGCGCGAACGTTCCTAGTGCGCATCGAGCCGTTGGGAAAAACATTTGATGCGCCGGATTCGCTGACCGTGCTCGAAGCCGCCGGCTTCGCCGGCTTGCGGCTACCGAGATCGTGCCGCAACGGCACATGCAGAACGTGCATGTGCCAGCTGAAGGAAGGCCGGGTGCGATACACGATCGAATGGCCCGGCCTGACCCAGGAAGAAAAGGCCGAAGGCCTGATCCTGCCCTGCGTGGCGATTGCCGCGTCGGATCTGGTGATCGACGTGCCTGATATGGTCGACGCAGTCGAACTCCAGCAATCCTGAGCGCGAACTTACATGCGCGAACCCAGTGCGCGCTCGATCTTCTGATCGGTCTTGTACTGGCTCAGTGCGTACACCGACCAGATTGCAGCCGGAATCCAGCCGATCAGCGTGATCTGCAGGATCAGACAGATGATCCCGGCGAACGGACGTCCGATCGTGAAAAACTGGAACCACGGCAGGATGATGGCAAGCAATAGACGCATGTCTGTTTCTCTTTCTGCAAGTCGCGCGCTTTCGACACGCGGTTAATCAATCGATCGGCGTAAACCGCGAAACGGTCATGCCTTCGTGTTCGACAGGCTCGAAAAACACCGAAGCCGGACGGGTCCAGATCGTACCATTCGCCGCGCGGTAGACGATCATCGTCACGCCCGGGTCCGATTCCAGCGTCGCCTCGCAGACCAGTTCATAGATGCCGCCCTTGTAGTGCCGGTAGCGCACGGATTCACTCCTCTTCAGATCGTTGCAGCAGCATATAACGCACGGGTTCAGCTCGCGTTTTCCTTCATCTGCTTCAGATGTTTGTAGACGGTCGCGCGTCCCATGCCGAGCACGGCGGCCACATAGTTCGCCGAACTCCTGCCACGGAACGCGCCTTCGGCATGGAGCGCCTCGACCAGTTCGCGCCGGTGGTCGCGCGTGAGCGCATTCAGGCCGATCTGCCGCTCGCGCAGCCAGCCATGCAAAAACGTGTTGATGCGATCCTGCCAGTCGTCGCGAAACAGTTCGTCCGGCTGCGCGACGATGCCCGCGCCCTTGATGAACAGATCGAGCGTGGAGCGCACGTCTTCGAATACCGCGATATTGAAATTGATGCACATCATGCCCGCTGGCTTGCCAGCGTCGTCGAACAGCACGTTGCTCACGCAACGCATGCGGCGACCGTCCCAGTTCAGCTTTTCATACGGGCCGATCACCCGTTCGCGCGCCGAGTGGTCGACTTCCTCGAGCGCCGAATCGTCGCCGATTTCGCGTCTCGACAGGTTGTTCGCGAGGTACAGCACCGTCTGGTCGCGCAGATCGTGGATGACCACTTCGGCGTACGGGAAAAAGAGCGTCGCGATACCGTCCGCGAGCGGGGCGTAACGGGTAAGCAGCAGGTCTTTGACAGGTGACGACTTTTTCTTGCGCATGGGTTCTGTAAGCACGTGGGGCGGATCGGAACGCACTGCCATGTTCCGGCAGTGCTGGCGGGCGCGGAGGAATCGTCGCCACCCGGAACGTTTCTGTCAAGCGTCGCGCGGCGCGCGCAGATGCTGCAGCAGTCCGTACGCAATCGCCACGTCTTCCAGCCCGAGACCGATCGAGCGGAAAAACACGGGCTTTTCGTACGTCGGGACCGGACACGCGCCGCAGAGCAGTTCCGGCAGGTCACCCACCACGCGTTGCGCGGACCAGCCATGCCGCGCGGCGGCCAGCATCATTTCACCCGCGCTGCCTGGCGTCGTGCGGCGGTAATCGCAATACACGTCCATATCCGGCAGCCACGCGGGATCGATCTCGTGCGCGTTCGCGACGTTCGTGCTGATCGACGTGACGAGCGCGGGCCGCGTGAGCGCGCCTTCGGGCAGCACAGGTGTGCCCGACGACGTGCAGAGCATCACGACGTCCGCATCGCGCACACAGTCCTCGACGTTCGCGCTGAACGTCGCGCGCGCGTCGATTGCGCGGATCGCGGCCTGCTTCGCCGGATCGCGCGGCAGGTCGGGCGAAAACACACGGATCGATTCCCATGGCCGCAGCCGCGCGACGTGCCGCAGATGCGCCTGCGCGATTGCGCCAGAACCGACGATCGCCAGATGCCGCGCACCCGCGACAGCGAGATGCCCCACCGCGAGCCCCGTTGTTCCGGCGGTGCGTTCGGTCGTCAGCAATCCGGCGTCGCACCACATCAGCGGCTGGCCCGTTTCCATCGACATCAGCGCGGTCCACGCCGTCACGACCGGCCGGCCGCCCGTCACGATATAGGGCGAAAGCTTGGCGCCGAACACCTTCGCCTGCGCCATGACGCCGAGGTACGTGATGAAGTCGCCGGCCTGAGCGGGAAAGAGCGTGAGCGTCTGCGGCGGCTGCACGGCGTTGTCCTCGCCCAGCGCACGAAACATCGCGGCGAGCGCGCCCGCTACATCCAGCGCGGGTAACGCGCGCCGCACGGTGTCTTCATCGACGATCAGCGGCATCGCCTGTTCATTTCTGCTCATACGTATTTCTCCAGATCGGGGCGCCCGCGAAAAGCGGGTTGCACAGCTTAAATTGTAGACATAGAGTCTACTCTAGACTATTTGAAGCCAATTCAATGAAATCCCTTATAGTCCACAATAGACTTTCAGTCTATATTCGATCCACGGATTCGCCGTTTTCACCCTGACCCGCAGTTCCACCCACCGTCCAGGAACCGTCCATGAAACTCAAGCTCTCACTTTGCCTTGCAGTCGCCTTTGCCGGACTCGCAGGCACCGCCCATGCCGCCGACACGCTGCGCTTCGGTGTCGAAGCCGCCTACCCGCCGTTCGAAAGCAAAAGCCCGTCGGGCGAACTGCAGGGCTTCGACATCGACGTCGGCAACGCTGTCTGCAAGAAAATGAACGTGAAATGCGTGTGGGTCGAAAACTCGTTCGACGGCCTGATTCCCGCGTTGCAGGCGCGCAAGTTCGACGTGATCAACTCGGCCATGAACATCACCAGCAAGCGCAAGCAGAGCATCGATTTCACGCCGCCGGTCTATGTCGTGCCGATCGTGATGGTCGCAAAACGCGATTCGAAACTGCTGCCCGACGTGAAGAGCCTGCAGGGCAAGCGGGTGGGCGTGCTGCAGGGCTCGTCGCAGGAAGATTTCCTGAAACAGCACTGGGCGACGGCGGGTGTTTCCATCGTGTCGTATCAGGACCAGGACCAGGTCTACGCGGACCTCGTCGCCGGCCGGCTGGACGCGGCCGTGCAGGAAGCACAGACCGTGCAGGACGGTTTTCTCGACAAACCGGAAGCGCGCGACTTCGCGATTCTCGGCGCGCCGCTGAGCGACCCGGCAACCCTAGGCGAAGGCACGGGGCTCGGCCTGCGCAAGGGCGACCAGGCGTTGAAGTCGAAAGTGGTCGCCGCGCTCGATTCGTTGAAGAAAGACGGCACGTTGAGCGCGCTCTCGCAGAAGTACTTCAAACGCGACATCATTGCGAAATAAGCCAGTCCTGATCAGAGTCGACAGCTTCGAGCCGCGCCCCGTGCGACTCGAAGCAGGAACTGGCGGCGCGTGATCGCGCGGACGGAACGCGCGCCGCACGTCTGCCGTTTCCCCCACTCCCATTTTCAGGCGCACAAGCGGAGCCTATGGATTTCGACGTCATCGTTCTCGGAGCCGGCATTGTCGGCGTGTCTTCAGCGCTGCATCTGCAGGATCGCGGCAGGCGCGTCGCGCTGGTCGACCGCCGCGGCCCCGGCGAGGAAACGAGCTTCGGCAACGCCGGGTTGATCGAGCGGTCTTCGATCGTGCCGTACGGCTTTCCGCGCAACCTCGGCACGTTGCTGCGCTACGCGCGCAACGCCTCGACCGATCTCTACTGGGACTACAAGGCGATTCCGTCGTACGCGTCGTGGCTCGCGCGTTTCTGGTGGGAATCCTCACCGGCGCGGCTGGCGGGCGCCGCGCGCGACATGCTGCCGCTGATCCAGCGTTGCGTGACGGAACACGACGCGCTGATCGCACGCGCGGGCATGGACGCGCTCGTCCACGACGGCGGCTGGATCGAGGCCTTTCGCACGCAGTCGGCATTCGACAGCGAAGCACCGGCTGCCGAAGTTGCTGCCCGTGAAAACGGCCTGCGCGTCGTCGCGCTCGACGCCGCCGCACTCCGGGCGCGCGAACCCGGTCTCGCGGAAGGATTCCGCGGCGCGCTGCACTGGCTGGACCCGAAAAGCGTCGCCAGTCCGGGGGCGTTGACGAAAGGCTATGCCCGCCTGTTCGAGGCGAGTGGCGGCGCGATCCTGACGGGCGACGCAACCTCGCTGCGCGCCGAAGATGACGCCTGGACGGTGCAGACCGCAGCCGGCCGGATCAGCGCGAAGGAAGTCGTCCTCGCGCTCGGCCCCTGGTCGGACACGGTGTTCGGTCCGCTCGGCTACCGCATTCCGCTGCGCGTGAAGCGCGGCTATCACATGCACTACGAGCCGGCGCGGCAGATTCTGTCGGTGCCGGTTGTCGATTCGGAAAAGGGCTACGTGGTCGCGCCGATGCAGGGCCGGCTGCGGCTCACGACAGGCGTCGAAATCGCGCGGCGTAACGCGCCGCCGACAGGCGTGCAGCTCGAGCGCGCGGAACGGATCGCGAAGCCGGTGTTCGGCCTCGGCGCACGTACCGATGCGGCGCCGTGGCTCGGCATGCGCCCATGCACGCCCGACATGCGGCCGGTCATCGGGCCTGCGCCGCGCCATCGCGGGCTGTGGTTCGCATTCGGCCACAACCATCACGGCTTGACGCTCGGCCCCGTCACCGGGCGCCTGCTCGCGGAAATGATGACGGGCGCGCCGCCCTTCACCGATCCACGTCCATACCGCGCGGAACGATTCGACTAGAACGGGCGCAACATGGATCTCGCGGCGCTCCGGGACGTTTCGCCGGATGGCCGCAGGAACGCCGGCCGTAGAACGTCCTTGTGCCGCAACCCGCCAGTGCGGGAAACTTTTTGCTATCCAAGCCGTCGCATTTAGTGCATCATATTGGAATAGCTGTACTTCGAATTTGCAGTACAGGCAGTATCGATCGGCACCAACCGGCGTCTCCGCAATACCCCCGACAGTTCGACCGCCGCCCGTCGGCGATCCCGTCACTCCGGCAATGCGCTTGTCGCACTCATGGCGCATTCGCTGTCGCGAGTCGTGCTTTTTCATGCGCCCAGTGCCCACGCGGCATCGGCGTGTTTCTTCTCCATCGAATCCGCGAATCAGCGCGGTTGAGCGCAAGTCTCGTTGAAGCGGGCTGGCGCGATTCTTTTTTCGTGCGGCGCGCCGTCAGGCTGCGCCGCCAGACCGGTCGTTCCCGTGCGTCACGCGCGGGACATGCGGGTCACGTATTACAGGACATAGCGTTTTATGACTCAAGCTGTCAGGACCTACAAAGGCTTTGAAATTCACCCGCTCGTGTATCCGCGTCGTCATTCCGACGAGCAGACGCGACGCAACCCCGACGCCGGCTACGAAGCGTCGGTGCGCATCTGCCGCGTTGGCGCGAACCCGTCGGCCGATGGCCGCGTGTTCCGGCTGCCGCATCTGTGGCCGTTCGAAGGCACGGGCAAGGCGCGTCTCGCGTGCATGGCGCACGCCGAGCAGCTGATCGACGGCCGCGTGGACGGCCAGACGGTCGCCGATCTTTAAGCGGCATCGTCGTACACATCTGGCATTGATTGACGGGCGCGCCACGACGCTGCCTTTTACCGCATCACACGCTTCGCCGGCATCCGGTCGAAGCGGCCCAAACTCATTGATCAGGAGCTATGCATGGCGAAAGAAGAACTGCTTGAACTGGACGGTATCGTCGACGAAGTACTTCCGGATAGCCGTTACCGCGTGACGCTCGACAATGGCGTCGTGGTAGGCGCATATGCGTCCGGACGCATGCGCAAGAATCACATCCGTATTCTCGCGGGCGACCGCGTGACGCTGGAACTGTCGGTCTATGACCTGACGAAAGGCCGTATCAACTTCCGCCACAAGGACGAACGCGCCAGCGGCGGCGGTGGCGCCCGCAACTCGCAATTCCGTCGGCGCTAGGCCGGCCGTGGCGGCCCCTTTGAGGCAATCGGGGTAGCCGCTGTATCTCTCGTTCGTGGGTCCGTCGGGCGCATCCGCTATTCGCTGAACAGCGCGCCCGGATTGCTGCCGGATTGCAGGCGGACCTGCTGAACGACACGCTCCTCAAGGTCTTCGAGGTGAACCCGCATCGCATCCAGCGCGGCATGCAGCCTGCCTGCATCGAGCGCCGCGATGATCTGCGCGTGTTCATCGGCGGAGCAGGTCGATCCTTTCGATGGATCGTACAGCGCCTTGTATAACTCGGTCTTTCCGACCAGTTGCATCACCAGCCCCAGCAATTCCGTGCCGCCGGCGAGTTCCGTCAACAGGACGTGAAACTGGCCCGCAAGACGCACCGTTTCATCGACGCGGCCCGCGTGCTGCGCTTTCTCTTCCTGACGCACATGCGCGGTGAGGCGACGCTTCTGCTGCGCCGTCAATGCGCCGCATAGCGCGGCGACCACGCCCGCCTCCACGATCTGCCGCGCGCGATACACCTGCCGGATGTCTTCTTCGGAAGGCGCCGGCACGAACGCGCCGCGATGCGCTTCCTGCACCAGCTTTCCCTCGAAGCCAAGCCGCGCCAGCACCTTGCGCAATGCGCCGCGCGTACAGCCGAACGCCGCCGCCAGATCCCGCTCGACGAGCTGTGTGCCCGGGCGCAGCTTGCCTTGCAGCAACGCAGCGGTAATCGACGCGTAAATGCGTTCTTCGACGCTGATCGGCTCAGGTGCGTCGCCGACAGCGGGCGACGCGGTTTCGGCAGTTGAAGATAAACGTCGGGCGCGTGTGGTCATGGGGAGGTGAATAGCGGCAGGCAAAGTCTGGCGGCATTGTAGCGACACACACGGCTCCCAGGCCATCGACTGCGGCACACCCGGAACCCGGAATACCAGACATAGCGATCTGGTTAACCATTTTACCGTAAAATGGTTAACCATTACACAACACAGAAGCACGCCTGCGCGTGCGGTGTGTCCCGTCTGCAAGGTCGCCACTTGCCCTTTCCACTCATTCCGACAAAGGTTCCGTGAGTCAATCTCCCACCACTGTCCGCCCGTGCGCGGACACGCCCCGCCCCTCTCCCGCCGTGCAGGCGCTGACCTGGCGCGACACCGTGTGGTTGTGCGCGATCGTCGTTGTGGGCGTGAACCTGCGGCCGCTTCTGAGCTCGATCAGTCCGCTCATGGCGGCGATTCGCGAGGCAACCGGCCTCAGTTTTTATGGCGCGTCGCTGTTGACGAGCCTGCCGGTCGTCGCCATGGGGATCGGCGCGTTCGGTGCTGGCGCGCTCACGCGCACCGTCGGCGAAACGCGCGGCGTTGCGCTCGGTCTTCTTGCGATCGGGCTTGCGTGCGCCGCGCGCTGGACGGCGCAAACCGGCGCCATGCTGCTGTTCACGGCGGCACTGGCGGGAATCGGCGTCGCGTCGATCCAGGCGCTGCTGCCGGGCGTGATCAAACAGCGTTTCGGCATGCGCGTGCCGCTGGTGATGGGCGTGTTCTCGGCGTCGATCATGGGCGGCGGCGGGCTGGGCGCGGGGCTCAGTCCGTGGATCGCGCAGCTTGCCGGTTCATGGCACGCCGCGCTTGCCGTCTGGGCGTTTCCCGCGCTCGTGGCGCTCATCTGCTGGCTTTGGCTGAACCGCCGGCGTGCCGTAAATCCTGCATGCCTTTCGTCCGCCTCGCGCCACGATTCGCCACGGCCTTGCGTCAGTCTTGTGCGCAACCGCCGCGCGTGGGCACTAGGGCTGTACTTCGGGCTCGTCAACGGCGGCTATACGAGCCTCGTCGCATGGTTGCCCGCGTATTACCTGCAGCACGGCGCCGATGTCGCCACCAGCGGTTCGCTGCTGGCCGGCATGACCGTGTTTCAGGCCGCCGCCGCGCTGTTGCTGCCGCTCGCCGCGGCGTCGTTCCGCGACCGGCGGCCGTGGCTTGTCGCGGGTCTTGCCGCGCAGCTTGCGGGCATCGTGGGGCTCACCGCGTGGCCCGAAGCGGCACCCCTGCTGTGGGTCGCCCTCATGGGCGCGGGTCTCGGCGGCACGTTCGCGCTTACGCTTGTCACCACGCTCGATCACTCCGGCGACCACCGGGTCGCCGCGCGGCTCGTCGCCTTTGTACAGGGCATCGGTTTTATCGTCGCGGCAGCGGCGCCCATGCTGGCCGGCTTCGTGCGCGATCTGACGGGGACTTTCACAGCCGCGTGGATCATGCTGGCAGTGACCATCTCGGCGATGATTGCGCTGACGCTTGTGTTTTCTCCGCGAAGTTATGAGCGGGCGATGGCGCGAAGCGCGGCCCTTGAAACACTCTTATAGATTCGCTCAAAGATTCGCCAAATGATCCGCCATAAACAATATAAATACTTGTAAATAAACAGTTTTAATTAGTTTTATATCGATGATAAGATTCGCCATGTGATCCGCCAAAAGGTCCGCCATGGCACAGTCTTCTTCGAAATATCCGTATTACGCCGTCCATCAGATGCATCCGCTTCTGCCCTCGGAGCCGAGGCTGGACGGGCTGCGCCCGCTCGCCGCCCAGGTGATTGGCGACGCCAAGGATCTCGCTGCCCACGGCATGCCGCATCTGCGCGATCTGCTGCGCGATGCGCTGCGCCCGATGAACTCGTACTACACGAACAAGATCGAGGGCCAGCACACGGAGCCGCTTCTGATCGAACAGGCGATGCAGCAGGACTTTTCAAGCAAGCCCGCGGAAGCCCGCAAGCAGCGCATTGCAGTGGCGCATATCGCCACCGAGCAATGGGGCGAACAGACCTTTCCCGCTTTCGATTCGAGCGTCTTTTTCGAGGGCGCCGTGGTGCAGGCGATCCATCGCCATCTGCACGACCAGCTCTCACCCGCCGACCTGACCCAGATCGACGACGAAGGCCGCGAAGAAACCATCGTTCCGGGTGCGTGGCGCACGCGCGGCGTCAAGGTGGGCGCGCATATTCCGCCCGACCCCGCCACCGTACCCGCATTCATGGACGAATGGCAGCGCGGCTATCGTCACGCACGCGCCGGCGAAACCGCTGTCATCGCGCTGATGGCGGCGCATCACAGGCTCGCGTGGATTCACCCGTTTCTCGACGGCAATGGCCGCACCGCGCGTCTGCACACTCATCTCGGGCTTTCGGCGCTCGGTCTCACGCAGGGATTGTGGTCGCCCATGCGCGGGCTCGCACGCGAACAGTCGAGCTATTACGCATATCTGATCGCCGCGGACCAGCCACGTCAGGGTGACTACGATGGTCGTGGAGTTCTCTCCGAAAAAGGCCTCGTCGACTTTATCGAGTTCGGCATGAATATCTGTCTCGACCAGGTTCGCTTCATGAATGGCATGCTGGACATGCGCGCGTTCGAAGCAAGACTGGCCCAGATGCTCGCCGCCGAAGGCACACGCGAAGCCACGCGCTATCTGCGCGCCGAGGCCGCGCAGCCGCTGGCGTGGCTGGGCACGGTAAGCGGAATGGACCGGGCGCGCTTCAAGGGCATGATGGGGCTCGCCGCACGCACCGCCGATCGCGTGCTCGCCGATCTGCTGACGCTTGGCATCGTGCGCTCCAGAACGCCGAAAGGGCCGATTGAACTGGCGCTGCCGCTCAATCTTTTCCGCTATCTGTTTCCGCGTTTGTGGCCCGAGGCCGAATCGAATACCGCCTGAACCCCCATGAAATCCGTGGGCGCTCCCCACGCGTCACGAACGAACCACAAACGGTCCACGAACGCGCCGACCCGCGCCAAGTCTGTGCGACGACGCGGGCGACGCACTGCTGCGGTGCAATATACGATCCGTGGCCCTTTCCCCAAAACCCGCACCCAGCAAGGCTTTGCGCCGATGCGGCAAGATGGCATGGCTGTTGCTAAATAGCTATCGCACCTTGCAACGGCGCAGGGATGCATGAACCGGACACCGCGCGGCACACGCTACGCGGACCACGCAGCGAAACGGCACAGCGTGCCGTTCATCGGTCGGGCAATGGCGTTCGACGTTTGTCGTATCCGGCACATCATCCGGATGCGATCCGACGACGGAACTATCATGGACCGCAGCTTCTGGCGTAACGGCCACACCCCCACGCTGTTTTCCGCATTCCTCTATTTCGATCTGAGCTTCATGGTCTGGTATCTCCTCGGACCGCTGCAGATCCAGATTGCCCACACACTGTCGCTCACTACCCAGCAACGCGGTTTGATGGTCGCCACGCCGATTCTGGCCGGCGCGATCCTGCGTGTGTTCATGGGCATGCTCGCCGATCGCATCGGCGCGAAGCGTGCGGGCCTGATCGGCCAGGTGCTCGTGATCGCGAGCCTTCTCGTCGCGTGGCGCACCGGTGTGCATTCGATGGGCCAGGTGCTGCTGTTCGGCGCGGCGCTGGGTGTTGCGGGCGCATCGTTCGCCGTGGCGTTGCCGCTCGCCTCGCGCTGGTATCCGCCGCATCAGCAAGGCACCGCGATGGGCATCGCCGGTGCGGGCAATTCCGGCACCGTGCTCGCCGCGCTGTTCGCGCCGGTGCTGGCCGTCGCGTTCGGCTGGCAGAACGTGTTCGGCATCGCGTGCATTCCACTCGTCGCCGTGCTGGTGTTCTATACGCTCAAGGCGAAGGATGCGCCGGGCGTCGTCGCGCACAAGCATCTGCGTGACTACGCTCGCATGCTCGCCAGTCGCGACGCGTGGTGGTTCATGTTCTTCTACTCGCTGACGTTCGGCGGTTTCTCGGGTTTTGCCAGCGCGCTGCCGGGCTACTTCCACGACCAGTTCGGTTTCGATCCGAAGCTGGCCGGCTGGGCCACCGCCGCCTGCGTGTTCGCGGGCTCGGTGATGCGTCCGTTCGGCGGGCTGATGGCCGATCGCATCGGCGGCACGCGTTCGCTGCTCAACGTGTTCGCGGCGGTTGCGGTGCTGATCGGTCTCGCGGGCTTTGGCGCAGGCGGTCCGCTCGTCACGCTGCCGCTCTTCATCGCGGCGATGCTGTGTCTCGGCGCGGGCAACGGCGCCGTGTTCCAGCTCGTGCCGCAGCGCTTCGCGAAGGATATCGGCGTGATGACTGGCCTGATCGGCATGGCGGGCGGCGTAGGCGGCTTTGCGCTGGCCGCGAGCCTCGGCTCGATCAAGCAGGCCACCGGCGACTATTCAATGGGTCTGTGGCTTTTCGCCGCCCTGGCCGCGCTCGGCTGGGCCGGCATGAGCAATGTGAAGCGCCGCTGGCGCAGTGCGTGGTCGGTTGCAGCCGCACGCGTCTGAACGGGAATCCCTCATCATGAACAAACCTCGCCTCGTTGTAATCGGCAACGGCATGGCCGGCATTCGTACGATCGAAGAACTGCTGACGATCGCACCGGGCCATTACGACATCACCGTATTCGGCTCGGAACCGCATCCGAACTACAACCGCATTCTGCTTTCGCCGGTGCTCGCCGGTGAGCAGGCATTCGGCGACATCATCCTCAATTCGATCGAGTGGTATCAGGAAAACGACATCACGCTCCATCTCGGCAAGACGATCGAACGGATCGACCGCGTGAAGCGCGTGGTAGTTGCCGGCGACGGCACCGAAGCGCCCTATGACCGTCTGCTGGTCGCAACCGGCTCCACGCCGTTTATCCTGCCCGTGCCGGGCAAGGATCTGAAAGGCGTGATCACGTATCGCGACATCCGCGACACGCAGATGATGATCGATACGGCCGCGGTGAAGCGTCACGCGGTCGTGATCGGCGGCGGCCTGCTTGGCCTCGAGGCCGCGAACGGACTGAAGCTGCGCGGCATGGACGTGACCGTCGTGCATCTGGCCGACACGCTGCTTGAGCGTCAGCTCGATTCGACCGCGGGCAAGCTGCTGCAACGCTCGCTCGAAGAACGTGGCCTCGCGTTTTTGCTGGGCAAATCGACGTCGGAGATCGTGGGTAACGAAGCGGGCGAAGTCAGCGCGGTCCGCTTCAAGGATGGCGAGACGATATCCGCGGATCTCGTCGTGATGGCCGCCGGCATCCGTCCGAATACGACGCTTGCCGAAGCGGCCGGCCTGTACTGCAATCGCGGCATCGTCGTGAGCGATTCGCTGCAAACTTACGATCCGCGTATCTATGCGGTGGGCGAATGCGTGAACCATCGCGGCATTGCGTATGGTCTCGTCGCACCGCTCTTCGAGCAGGCGAAAGTCTGCGCGAACCATCTCGCGCTGCTCGGTATCGGCAGCTACAAGGGCTCGGTCCTGTCGACGAAACTCAAGGTCACCGGCATCGACCTGTTTTCCGCCGGCGATTTCATGGGCAGCGAAGGCACCGAGGAAATCGTGCTGTCCGATCCTTCGGGTGGCGTCTACAAGAAGCTCGTCATCAAGGATGATCAACTCGTCGGCGCGTGCCTTTATGGCGACACCGCCGATGGTGCGTGGTATTTCAAGCTGCTGCGTGAAGGCCGCAAGCTCGGTGAACTGCGCGACCACATCATGTTCGGCGAATCGAACGTTGGCGATTCGGGCGTGCAGGGTCAAAGCCGCGCCGCCGCGATGGCCGACAGCGACGAAGTGTGCGGCTGCAATGGCGTATGCAAGGGCACGATCGTCAAGGCGATCACGGAGAAGGGCCTCTTCACGCTCGACGAAGTGCGCAAGCACACCAAGGCGTCCAGCTCGTGCGGTTCGTGTACGGGCCTTGTCGAACAGATCCTGATGAGCACGGTCGGCTCCGACTTTCAGGAGACGCCAAAGACCAAGGCGATCTGTCATTGCACCGATCGCAATCACGGCGACGTGCGCAAGGCGATCCGCGACCATCGTCTGGTCACGCATCGCGAGGTGTATGACTTCCTCGAATGGCGCACGCCGAACGGCTGCGCGACCTGCCGCCCCGCCGTCAACTATTACCTGCTTTCCACGTGGCCGCGCGAGGCCGTCGACGATCCGCAAAGCCGCTTCGTGAATGAGCGCGTGCATGCGAACGTCCAGAAAGACAATACGTTCTCGGTGATTCCGCAGATGAAGGGTGGCGTGACGAACGCGGCCGAACTGCGCCGCATCGCGGATGTCGCCGACAAATACAACGTGCCGATGGTCAAGGTCACGGGCGGCCAGCGGATCGACCTGCTGGGTATCAGGAAGGAAGACCTGCCCAATGTATGGAAAGACCTCGGCATGAAGTCGGGCCATGCCTACGGCAAATCGATCCGTACCGTGAAAACCTGCGTGGGCAGCGAGTTCTGCCGCTTCGGCACGCAGAACAGCACGCAGATGGGCATCGATCTCGAGACGATGCTCGCGAACATGTGGTCGCCGCACAAGGTAAAGCTCGCCGTATCCGGCTGCCCGCGCAACTGCGCGGAAGCGGGTATCAAGGACGTCGGCGTGATCGCGGTGGATAGCGGCTGGGAACTGTATGTGGGCGGCAACGGCGGCATCAAGACGGAAGTCGCGCAATTTCTCGTCAAGGTGAAAACGTCGGACGAGGTCAAGGAATATTCGGGCGCGTTCCTTCAACTGTATCGTGAGGAAGCATGGTATCTCGACCGTACCGTGCATTACATCGAACGCGTGGGACTCGACTACATCAAGAAGAAGGTCGTCGACGACGCGGCAAACCGCAAGGCGCTGTACGAACGGCTGCTGTATTCGCTGGAAGGCTTGCCTGATCCATGGGACGCACGCATTGCCGGCAAGCAGAAGCATGAATACATCCCGCTCAAAGTCGTGGCCTGAGGACGACACCATGGACATGAAAGTGACTCAAGAATGGACCCGTATCTGCCTGGTCGAGGATATTCCGCCGCTTGGCAGCCGCGTGCTCGAACGCGAAAGCGGCAACGTGGCGATTTTTCGCACCGCGCATGACAAGGTGTTCGCGCTGCTCGACCACTGCCCGCACAAGGGCGGCTCGCTCTCGCTTGGCATCGTGCATGGCGAAAGCGTGACCTGCCCGCTCCACGCATGGAATATCGACCTTGCGAGCGGACAGGCGCGCGCGCCGGATGAAGGCTGCGCGCGGCATTTCCCGGTGCGCGTCGACGCGGATGGTTCGATCTATCTCGGCCTGGGCTGATCCGGCGCGGAGATCCGATGAAAACCGTTACCCGTTCCACCTGCTGCTACTGCGGCGTCGGCTGCGGCGTGCTGATCGAAGCGGAAAATGGACGCATCACTGGCGTTCAGGGCGACCCCGATCATCCGGCGAATTTCGGCAGGCTCTGCACGAAAGGGATGTCGCTCGCGCTGACCGCGCAAAGCGAAACGGGTCGCGCGACCATGCCGGAAATGCGCCTGCAACGCGACATGCCGCGCGAACAGGTCGAATGGTCCACTGCACTCGACACCGTCGCGGCACGCTTTGCCGGGATCGTCGAGCAGCACGGCCCGGATGCGGTCGCGTTCTATGTGTCGGGCCAGTTGCTGACAGAAGACTATTACGTCTTCAACAAGCTGGCGAAAGGCCTGATCGGCACGAACAACATCGATACGAATTCGCGCCTGTGCATGTCGAGCGCGGTCACGGCGTACAAGATGGCGCTCGGCGCCGACGGTCCGCCCACCTGCTACGACGACCTGGAGCGCGCGAAAACCGTGTTGTTCGCGGGCAGCAACATGGCGTGGGCGCATCCGGTGCTGTTTCGCCGCCTCGAAGAAGCGAAAGCGGCCGATCCGTCGATCCGCTGGATCGTGGTCGACCCGCGCCGCACCGATACGGCGGCAATGGCCGACCTGCATCTGCCGATCCAGCCAGGCAGCGACGTCGCGCTCTTCAACGGCATGCTGCATCACCTGATCTGGGAAGGGCTCGTCGATCGTGATTTCATCGAGCAACACACAGCGGATTTCGACGCGCTGAAAGCACTGGTGCGCGATTTCACGCCGCGCATGGTCGCGGGGATTTGCGGTATCACCGAGCGCGAAATCATGCAGGCGGCCGAATGGTTCGGTGCGAGCGATGCGGCGCTGTCGCTGTACTGCATGGGACTCAACCAGTCGAGCCACGGCACCGACAAGAATCTCGCCCTGATCAACCTGCATCTCGCTACGGCCCAGATCGGCCGCGCGGGTGCGGGACCGTTTTCGCTGACAGGCCAGCCCAATGCCATGGGCGGGCGTGAAGTCGGCGGCATGGCGACGATGCTCGCGGCGCACCGCGACATCGGTAACGCCGCGCATCGTGAAGAAGTGGCGCGGCTATGGGGCGTCTCGCAGCTGTCCGGGCGCCCCGGCCTGCCCGCGGTCGACATGTTCGAAGCGCTGCACGCCGGCAGGATCAAGGCAATCTGGATCGCCTGCACAAACCCGGCTCATTCGATGCCGGATATTCCGCGCGTTCGCGAAGCGCTGGCAAAAGCGGAGTTCGTCGTCGTGCAGGAAGCGTTCATGCTGACCGACACGGTGCCGTTCGCCGACGTCGTGCTGCCTGCCGCGACATGGGGAGAAAAATCCGGCACGGTCACCAATTCGGAGCGCCGCATTTCGCGCGTGCGTGCCGCCGTCGCGGCGCCCGGTGAGGCGAAGGCCGACTGGTGGATCGTCAACGAAGTCGCAAAGCGGATTGAAGCGCGCAACGGGGCATCCAGGACACTGTTTGGATTCGAGGGTCCCGAAGACGTGTTCAACGAACATCGCACGCTGACCGAGGGGCGCGACCTCGATATTGGCGGACTGAGCTACGCGGTGCTCGAGGAAAACGGCCCACAGCAATGGCCGTTTCGTGCAAAGACCATGCAGGGCGAGGCGCGCCGCTATACCGATGGCGTCTTCGCAACGCAGGACGGTCGCGCGCGTTTTCACGCAACCCCGTGGCTACCTGTTGCAGAAGCAACCAGTGCGCGCTTTCCGTTCCATCTGCTGACCGGGCGCCTGCGCGATCAGTGGCATGGCATGAGCCGCACGGGCCGTGTCGGCAAACTGTTTTCGCACACGCCGGCGCCCGCGCTCAGCATGCAGCGCGGCGATGCCGCACGTCGCGGCTTCATCGAAGGCGACCTTGTGCGTGTGTCGAGCCGGCGCGGCAACCTCGTGCTGCCGGTGCAACTGACAGACGACGTGCAGTCGGGCACCGTATTCGCGCCGATGCACTGGAGCGCGCAATTCCTCGCAAGCGGCGGCATCAACGAGACGACGATACCCGCCGTCGACCCTGCGTCGTTTCAACCGGAACTGAAGCACGCGGCGGTGCGTATCGAGCCGGTCGAACTGCCGTGGCGGCTGGTCGCTGCCCGGCGCGGCGACGTACACGCGCTCCAGGCCGCCGTACAGCCGCTGCTGAAGGAATGCAGCTACGCCGCGATCAGTATCGAAGAGGACGGCCTGATCGTGTTGCGTGCGGCGCATGACGATGAGCCTGCGGACTGGCTGCCGCGTCTTTACGAAGCGCTTGACCTTCCCGTCGGTGAAGACACCCTCGAATACCGGGATGCACGGCGCGGCCTTGACAAGCGCGTCGTATGGCGCGAAAACATCGTCGACGGCTTTGTTTTCGCCGGGGACGTGGCGAACGCGGACGCCCTGCTCGCGCGCCTTCGCGACGCCACACCGTGGTCCGGGCCGCGCTTCGCGGTATTCTCGAAGCAAAAGCAGACAAACGTCGCACGCGAGCGTGTAGTGTGCAACTGCATGCAGGTGGGCGAATCGCGCATTCGGGAAGCGATCGCGGCTGGCGCCACCCTGCCGGAACTGAAAACGAAGCTCGGCTGCGGCACTGTCTGCGGCTCGTGTGTCCCTGAACTGAAAAGGATGTGCGAGGCGACTGCCGTTGCAACCTGAGCGCACTGAAACGGCCGATAACAACAGGCGAAAGATGCTGCGTGTACTGCTCGTCACCGACACCGACAAACCCATCGGCGACCTGCGCGATGCCCTCGCGCGGCTCGGCTATGACATGCTTGCCGGAACCGCAACGCCGGAAGCGTTGCATCGTGTCGTCCAGAGCGAGCGGCCCGACGTGATCATCATCGATACCGAATCGCCGTCACGCGACACGCTCGAACAGCTCGCCGTGATGAACGCGACGGCGCCGCGCCCCGTCCTGATGTTCAGCGCCGATGCAAACCAGCAGTTGATCCGCGACGCGGTTGGCGCAGGCGTGACGGCGTATCTGGTCGAAGGTCTCGCAACCGAACGTCTCGCGCCGATTCTCGAAGTGGCGCTCGCCCGCTTCGCACAGGAATCGCAATTGCGCGAACGTCTTGCGCAGGCGGAAAACGAACTCGCTGAACGCAAGCTGATCGACCGCGCCAAACGCCTGCTGATGGATCAGCAGAAAATGACTGAAAACGCCGCTTACGCCACGCTGCGCAAGCGTGCGATGAACCAGGGCGTGAAACTCGCCGAGGTGGCGCGTCAGTTGATCGCGTCGGCGGAATCGTCCCAATGATGGCTCGCTCATGAACGCACCCACTCAACACGCCAGTCCCGATGCACCGGAACGGCTCGAGAAAACCCATCTTCGGCTTGGTTTTGTCGCACTAAGCGACGCAGCGCCGCTTGTCGCGGCCAAGCTGCTCGAATTCGGTCACGCCCATGGCCTGACGCTCGAGCTCTGCCGACAGCCTTCGTGGGCCGCCGTGCGCGACAAGCTGCTCTCCGGTGACCTGGACGCGGCGCACGCGCTTTACGGGCTCGTCTACGGCGTCCAGCTCGGGCTTGGCGGTCCGCAAACGGATATGTCCGTGCTGATGGTGCTCAACCGCAACGGCCAGGCGATCACCGTGTCGAACCGGCTTGCCGCCGCGCTCGACGAACACGGCACACTGCCCGCCGCGCTGCGCACGCTCGGCCGCAAACCGGTTTTCGCGCAGACGTTCCCCACCGGCACGCACGCAATGTGGCTGTATTACTGGCTGGCCGCGCAAGGCGTCCATCCGCTGCGCGATATCGAAAGCGTCGTTATCCCGCCGCCCCAGATGGTCGGCGCGCTGGCGGAAGAACGACTCGACGGCCTGTGCGTGGGCGACCCGTGGAACGCTGTTGCAGAAGCGCAAGGTGTGGGCCAGACCGCCGCGTACAGCAGCGAAGTCTGGCCGGATCATCCGGAGAAAGTGCTCGCGTGCAGGCGCGATTTTGTCAGCGCGCATCCCAACACCGCCCGCGCGCTCGTGCAGACGATGCTTGAAGCGTGCCGCTGGCTGGACGATTCCGGACATCGCGTTGAAATCGCGCGGCGGCTGGCACAACCCGGGTTTCTGGGCGTGCCAGAGGAACTGATTGCATCGAGATTGCGAAACGAAGCAGCCAGTGCCGTCCGGTTGCCCGTTCGCTTCTTTGAGGGAGGTGCGGTGAACTATCCGCGACCGTCTGACGGTGTCTGGTTCATGACGCAATACCGGCGATGGGGCATGATCGACCATATCGATGACTGCACAACCATCGCCGCGGCGATCAACGCGACGGCGCTTTATCGCGAGGCGGCGCGGAACATGGGCATTCCGGTGCCGGCGGAAAGCGCGCCACAGGTATTGATCGACGGTCGCGTATGGGATGGGAATCATGCCGATGCGTACGTAGACGGCTTCACGATACGCGCGTGACCTGCGTACGCCCAGTCAGTCACGCAATACGGGCCGCCGGAAAATGCACGCTGACAACGAGTCCGCCGCCCACTGCATCGTCGAGTGTGATCCGCGCATCGTGCACGCGTGCGATCTCCCGCACGATCGACAACCCCAGCCCGCTACCCTCGACCGCCGGCGTCGCCGCGCCCCGATGGAACCGCTCGAACACCGCGTCACGTTCTTCCGCCGCGATGCCCGGACCGTTGTCCGTGACCTGCAGTAGCGCGCCACCGGCAACATACGCCACGCGCACGGTAATGACCGCTTCGTCACCTGCATGGCGTATCGCGTTGTCGATCAGGTTGCCGGTCAGCTCGGCTAGCAGTTCCGCCTGTCCGCTGACCTCGACGCGTGCGTCCTGCTCGAAGCCCAGGTCGATGCCACGCGATCGCGCGACCGGCGACCAGTCGAGCGTGACACTGCGCGCCACCTTGTGCAGTTGCACGGCCCCCCGCACGAACGTATAGCCACTGTCGGCATCGAGTCTCGACAGCGACAACAGCTGCTGCACGATCTGCGCCGCCTGCCGGACCGCACGGTTCAGACGACGCAGATGCACGCCTTCGCGACCACCCTCGCCGTCACGCAACGCGAGTTCGGACTCGGCCTGAATCACCGCTAGCGGTGTCTTCAACTGATGTGCGGCGTCCGCGAAAAAGCGCCGTCGCGACAACTGCATGCGCTGCGTGCGTCCAATGTATTGATTGATCGAATCGACGAGCGGCACGACTTCACTGGGCAGGCCGACGGCATCGAGCGACGTGGGATCGTCGTCCGCGCGCGCGGCTACGCGTGCGGAAAGCCGGTTGAGGGGTCGCAGGCCACGTCCCACGCCGAGCCAGACAATGCCGAGCGCGAGCACGACCAGAAGCCCCTCCTGCTGCACCGAACCCGTCAGTATCTGGCGCGCCAGCGCCTGACGCGCCTCGATCGTTTCGCCGACCATGACCCACACGACGCGCGTCTGCGCGCTCGGTACGTCATGCACGGGCAGGCGTAGTGCCGCCACGCGCAGCGGCTGGTCGCGAAACGTCGTGTCATAAAAATGCGTCGCATACGGCTCCGCGGTCTTGTTCAAAGGCAGCAGCAGGTCGGCATAACCGGTCACCGGGTGGCCGTTTTCTTCACGAATCAAATAGTAGATCTTGCCGCCGTCGTTCGATTCGAGCATCTCCAGCGCGAGATAGGGCAAATCGACTTCGATCTCACCATCGTGCAACCGGATCCCTTCACGAATCGACTTCAGCGAGAACTCGAGCGTGCGGTCGAACGCGACATGCGCCGCGCTCATGGCGCGTTGATAGGTCAGCCAGGAATCGAAGGCCAGCAGCGCGAGGAATGGCAGCAGCAACCACAACGCCAGCTGCATGCGCAGGTTGAGACGCTTCACGCTCATTGCGGCTTTGCTTCAAGCAGATAACCCAGGCCGCGCAGCGTCACAATGGCCACCGCATGGTGTTCAAGTTTCCTGCGCAACCGGTACACGTAGATTTCGATCGCATCGGCATTCACGGATTCGTCGAGCCCGAAGATCTTCTGCGACAGCGTTTCCTTGTTGATCGCACGACCGTTGCGAAGGATCAGGACTTCGAGCACCGCCCGCTCGCGTGGCGTCAGCGCAAGGGGTTCGCCATCGATGCTGAATCCGCGGTCCACGCTGTCGTATGCAAGCGGGCCACATTGCGCCCGCAACGGTTCATGCCCGTGACTGCGACGAATCAGTGCGCGGGCGCGCGCTTCAAGCTCGGTCAGTTCGAACGGTTTCGCGAGATAGTCGTCGGCGCCGAGATCGAGGCCTTTCACGCGGTCTTCGACAGAACCGTGCGCCGTGAGGATCAGCACGGGAACCAGGTTGCGTCGCGCACGCAGGCGTCGCAGCACTTCGAGACCGTCGAGCCTCGGCAGGCCGAGATCGAGAATCACCAGCGCGTAGTCCTGCGTGCGCAGGACGTGATCGGCGGCTTCCCCGTCATACATGCAATCGACCGTCAGACGCGCGCCCGTGAGCGCATCAGTGAGGGAGCGGGAAAGAATCGGATTGTCTTCAACCAGCAGAACGCGCATGACAGTAACCCAGGGAAATCCATAAGGCGAAACCGGTATTTTCCTTCAATTTCCCCACAAATTGAAAGCGTTCAGAAAGCACGCAACCCTTACCATCCGCTTTCACAAAACAATCAATGTTTTCTGGAGGAAGACGTGCAGACATCACTGAAGTGCCTTGCCGCAGCCATCATGTTCGCCACCGGTGCCGCGTGGGCGCAGGTTCCAGAGGGCTATCCGGGTAACTACCAGGCCGTTATCGACGGCGCGAAAAAGGAAGGCAAGCTGATCGTCTATTCGGTCACTGACACGGCCCTGGTGCGACCGCTTATCAAGGATTTTGAAAGCGAGTACGGCGTGAAGGTCGAATATAACGACATGAACAGCACCGAGCTCTACAACCGCTTCATCAGCGAAAACGCCGCGAGCAGCACGAGCGCCGACGTGCTCTGGAGCTCGGCGATGGACCTGCAGGTCAAGCTCGTCAACGACGGACTCATGGCCACCTACGAATCGCCGGAAACGTCGCATCTGCCGCAATGGGCGCAGTACCAGAAGCAGGCATACGGCACCACGTACGAACCGCTCGCGATCGTCTACAACAAACGCCTCGTCCCCGCCGGTGAAGTGCCGCAAACGCGCGCTGACCTGATCAGGTTGCTGCAGACGCAGACCGACAGGTTCAAGGGCAAGGTCACGACCTACGACATCGAAAAATCGGGTGTCGGCTTCAACTATCTGACACAGGACGTGCGGGTGAATCCGCAGGTCACCTGGGATCTGGTGAGGACCATGGGCGCAACCGGTCCGAAGCTGCAGTCGAGCACCGGTGCGATGATGGAGCGCATCTCGTCCGGCGAAAACCTGATCGGCTACAACATCCTCGGCTCGTATGCGTTTGCGAAGGCAAAGAAAGATCCGTCGATTGGCTACGTGTATCCGAAGGATTACACGCAGGTCGTGAGCCGCCTCGTGACGATCTCGAAGAAGGCGCAGAACCCGAACGCGGCGAAACTGTGGGTCGACTATCTGCTGTCGAAACGCGGGCAGACGCTCCTCGCGAACCAGGCGAACCTGTTCTCGATTCGCGCCGACGTCGATGGCGAAACGTCGATGGCCGGCCTCACCAGACAGCTGGGCGATTCGCTCAAGCCGATTCCGATCGGCGCGGGCCTGCTCGTCTATCTCGACCAGTCGAAACGCCTCGAATTCCTGAAGCAATGGCAGCAGTCGATCAAGCGCTGATGTAACACACGCGCTCCGGCGCGCCCATGCCATATCAGCGTGGGCGCCCTTCCTTTCGCTCATCACCTGTCGATATGCGGCTGCAACGCCGCAGGGGAACACTCATGCTTTCTACTGGCGCAAACGGGCGTCGCGGCGGCCAGCCACTGCCATTCAAAGGCACCCTGCCCGCGCTGCCCACGGGCGGCTTGTGGCCGCTCGCGGGGCTGCTGCGCTGGGTCGTTGTCGCGGTATTGACCATCGCGGTGGCCCTGCCGCTCGGCTTCATTCTTTTCCAGAGCCTGCTGAATGCACCGTTCTTCGACGCCAACCGCACGATCGGCGTCACGGGCTTCACGTTCATTTTCAATGATCCGGATTTCTGGTCGGCCGTAAAGAACTCTTTCATCATCGCGGGCGGGATGCTGTTCATCTCGATCCCGCTCGGCGGCGTGCTGGCATTCCTGATGGTGCGCACGGACCTGCCGGGACGTCGCTGGCTCGAACCGTTGCTGCTCATGCCGGTGTTCATTTCCCCCATGGTGCTCGCGTTTGGCTATGTGGTCGCGGCGGGTCCGGTCGGTTTTTATTCGGTGTGGTTCAAGGATCTCTTCGGTGCAGCAGATGCGCCGTGGACCGTCTATTCGATTTTCGCCATCACGATCATCGTCGGTCTCACGCATGTGCCGCACGTCTATCTGTATTCGTCGGCGGCGCTGCGCAACCTGGGCTCCGATGTCGAAGAAGCGGCGCGCGTCGCCGGTGCGCGTCTGTTTCGCGTCGCGCTCGATGTCAGCCTGCCCATGACCATGCCCGCCCTGCTCTTCGCGGGCGTGCTCGTGTTTTTCCTCGGTTTTGAAGTATTCGGCCTGCCGCTCGTGCTCGGCGATCCCGAAGGCCATCTCGTCCTCGCGACGTATCTGTACAAGCTCACCAACAAGCTCGGCACGCCGTCGTATCACCTGATGGCCGCGGTCGCCGTGTGCATCATCGCGATCACGTTTCCGCTCGTGCTGCTGCAGCGGCGCCTCCTGAAAAGCGCGAACCGCTTCGTGACGGTCAAGGGCAAGGCGGGACGTCAAACCGTATTGCCGCTCGGCGCATGGCGCTGGGTCGCGCTGGCGATCGTCGCGGTCTGGCTGTTGCTGACGGTATTCGTGCCGCTGTCGGGCATCGTGCTGCGTGCCTTCGTCACGAACTGGGGTGAAGGCGTGAACCTCGCCGAAGTGCTGACGCTCGCGAACTTCACCGATCTGTTCGAACAGGACAATCTCGTCCGCGCGATTCTCAACACGCTCGGTATCGGCGTGTTCGGTGGCGCGCTCGCGGTGGGTTTCTATTCGCTCGTCGCATTCGCCGGCCATCGCCGCAACGACTGGGCCACGCGCCTGCTCGACTATCTCGTGCTGCTGCCGCGAGCGGTCCCCGGGTTGCTCGCGGGCCTCGCGTTCCTGTGGATTTTTCTGTTCGTGCCGGGCCTGAAGGAACTCAAGAACTCGATGTGGAGCATCTGGATCGCGTACACGGTGGTGTGGCTCGCGTACGGCATGCGCCTTATCCAGAGCGCGCTGCTTCAGGTCGGCCCCGAGCTCGAAGAAGCGGGACGCAGCGTCGGCGGGACACGCGCGCGCGTCAGTCTCGACGTCACGTTGCCGCTCGTGCGCTTCGGTCTGCTCGCTGCGTGGCTGCTGATTTTCATGATCTTCGAGCGCGAATATTCGACCGCTGTCTATCTGCTGTCGCCCGGCACCGAAGTGATCGGCGCGCTACTGGTGTCCTTGTGGGCAACCGGCGCGGTCGATCAGGTCGCGGCGCTTTCTGTCATCAACATTGCGATGGTCGGCGTCGGACTCGGCGTGGCCCTGCGCTTCGGAGTCAAACTTCATGGATAAGCTTTCTGTCGACAATCTGTTCCTGAGTTATGGCAGCAACCCGATCCTGAAGGGTGTGTCGTTCGAACTCAAGGCCGGCGAAGTGGTCTGCCTGCTCGGCGCTTCAGGCAGCGGCAAGACCACGTTGCTGCGCGCCGTCGCCGGGCTCGAACAGCCTTCCGAAGGTCGCATTCAACTCGACAATCAGGTGTTTTTCGATGGCGCTTCCGGCGTCGACCTGCCCGTCGAGCAGCGTTCGCTTGGACTCGTGTTCCAGTCGTACGCGTTATGGCCGCATCGCACTGTCGCTGACAACGTCGGTTATGGCCTGAAGCTGCGACGCGTCTCGCGTGCCGAACAGAAACAGCGCGTGCAGGATGCGCTCGACCAACTCGGTCTCGGCCATCTTGCCGCACGTTATCCCTATCAACTTTCAGGCGGCCAGCAGCAGCGCGTCGCAATTGCACGTGCGCTCGTCTATAACCCGCCCGTCATTCTCCTCGACGAACCGTTGTCGAATCTCGACGCGAAGCTGCGTGAAGAGGCACGCGCATGGCTGCGCGAACTGATCGTTTCGCTGGGTCTTTCCGCGCTGTGTGTCACGCACGACCAGACCGAGGCCATGGCGATGTCGGATCGCATCCTGCTTCTGCGCAACGGCCGCATCGAACAGGAGGGCACACCCGCCGAACTCTACGGCGCGCCCCGCTCGCTCTACACCGCCGAATTCATGGGCAGCAACAACCGCATCGATGCGCGCGTCGCGGCCGTGGATGGCGAGCGCGTCACGCTTGCCGGCGACGGCTGGCAACTGCAGGCCGTCGCGCGGGAGGCCATGCAGGAAGGCCAGGCCGCACAGGCCGTGATCCGCCTCGAGCGCGTGCAGGTCGCCGATGGCCCGGGCGCCAACCGCCTGCAGGCCGATCTCGTGACATCGATGTATCTCGGCGATCGCTGGGAATACCTGTTCCATTGCGGGGCGCTGCGCCTGCGTGCGTTCGGCAACGTGCCGCGCGCCGCCGGCAGGCACTGGATCGAGTTTCCGGCCAGCGACTGCTGGGCATTCGCGCAGGCGAACTGAAGCGCGTTTCTCGGGCAGTCGCGGTACCGGGGTTGGCAGCAAAAAGTTAGCGGTCAGTAAAACAATGAAACCACAGGAGAAGATGATGAAGTCGAGTATGGCAAGGTTGGCGTTTGGCGCGTCGTGTGTGGGTCTGGCCGGCATGGCACAGGCGCAGTCGAGCGTGACGATGTACGGCATCGTCGACGCGGGCGTCGAATACGTGAATCACGCGAGCAGCGACGGTGGCGCGGCGCGGCTCGTGTCGGGCGGCAAGAATACCTCGCGCTGGGGCCTGCGTGGCGTCGAGGATCTGGGTGGTGGATTGAAGGCGGTCTTCCAGCTGGAAAGCGGCATTAACGTCGCAAATGGTTCGCTGGACGACGGCCCTGGCGCGCTCTTCGACCGCCGTGCAACGGTCGGGTTGAAAAGCCGCTTCGGTCAGTTGACGCTCGGTCGTACGTTCACGGTCACGTATGACTACATGCTGCCGTTCGATCCGATGGCGTATGCGCCGAACTACTCGTGGGCGACGTCGTCGAACGCGACGGGCGGCCGCAAGGACGGCCTGTTCTCGCGCTCCGCTAACGCAGTGCGTTACGACGGCACATTCGCGGGCTTCAAACTGGGCGCGTTGTATGGCTTCGGAAACGTGCCTGGCAGCATGAAGAGCAGCTCGAAATACGATTTCGCGGTCGGCTATGGCAACGGTCCGTTCGCGGCAGTCGTCACGTTCGATCGTCAAAACGGCGCAAGCGACAGCGTGACGCCGGCGGATACAACGAACTATATCCAGGGCATTCACGCGGGCCTGAGCTACGATTTTGGCGCTGCCAAGGCAATGGCCGGCTACCGCAACTACCGTCGCACGTTCACCAACGCGTCGCCGACGCTGTTGAGCGACATGTACTGGATTGGTGGCTCCTACGATTTCACGCCGTATTTCACGCTCTATGGCGCGGTCTATCATCAGAACATCAAGGGCGGGAGCGATGCCGATCCGACGCTGTTCTCGCTGCGCGGCCAGTACGCGCTGTCGAAGCGCACGGTGCTGTACCTGTCGGGCGGCTATGCGATGGCAAAGCATGACAGCAAGGTCAGCCTGTCGCGCGACCTGACCGGCGCGGCCGACACGCAGGCAGGGGTGACGGCCGGCATTCAACACCGGTTCTAAGGCAGACGGGGGCGCCCGAAAGAGCGCCCTCCTGTTTCAATCTGCTTCAATACGCAAACTTCAGATAGCTCTCGCCATCGGCGAGCACGCCTGCGTCGTCCACCTGAGGCATGCTGCGCAACAGGCGTTTCGCGCGCGGACTCAACGACTGGAACACATCGCGCGGCACATCGATATGTACCTCCGGCCGGAAATACCAGCTACGGCTATAGCCGATGACAACCATCGGACGCGGCAACGGCGTGCGGTTCGGTGTACCGCGATGCAGCGCCCGCACGTCGCGGATCATCACGTCGCCGAGTTTCATCGGCACGGCAACCAGCGGATACTCGCCCCGCCCGTATGCGGCCATCGCTTCTTCCTTGTTAACCCTGTGCGTGCCCAGCGTCGTTTCGAACGGCCCGTTTTCCGCGGTCACGTCGCATAGCGGAAAATTGACCGCCAGCTGGAACGAGGGTGTTTCCGCTTCGCCCTCGAAAAGTTCGGGTGTGTCGCGATGCACGTCCTGGTAAGTGGAACCGGCAAGCGGCGTGTCGGTGGCAAGCTGGCACATCACCGGATCGAGCCCGGCCACCCGCTCGACGATGGCGAGCACGTCGGGATCGCAGAAAATACTTTCGTCGGCAAACGTGCCGACGAAAGGGAGCGTGACGTAGTGACGGTTTTCGCCGCGCACCGCCGTGGCCTTCGCGTCGATTTTTGCCTGCAGCAACGGTGCAAACGCGTGTTGCCATGCAGCGAGCGTTCCCTGCGGAAAATGGTTGCGCAATACAACCATGCCGTCGCGTTCGAAATCGCGCGCAAACGCAGCGTGCTCCACGGCGGTGTATCGACTCACGGTCGTCTCCGTTATCCGTTCATGTACATGCCGCGCTGAATGGCAGTCGCCGGATCTGCCGAAGCGCGGTCGCATTCGTGATGCAGTCACGCGGCAACTTGAGGCTCACGCCTGAACCGTCAAGCGTTCAGGCGTATTGCCATACCGTCAGAAGTTGAAGTTGTCGATATTGCTTGAGTCAAACGTCGTCGGCGGTCCAAGGATGATTTCGCCCTTCGGGCCGATCGTGCGCTTGCCGAGCTTGCCCGCTTCGAACGATTCGCCTTCCTTGCCCGTGATCGTTCCCGACGCGAGGTTCGCAGCAGCATAAGCGGCGAGATAGCCGAGTTGACCCGGATCCCACAACTGGAACGCCTTCACGGTGCCGTTCTTGACGAACGCGCGCATCTGGTTCGGTGTGCCGAGCCCCGTCACGGCAACCTTGCCCTTGCTCGACGAAGTCGAGATATAGCGTGCGGCCGCCGCAATGCCGACCGACGTCGGTGCGACGATCGCCTTCAGGTTGGGATACGCCTGCAGGAGACCTTGCGTCTCGACGAACGATTTCTGGTCGTCGTCATTGCCGTACGCGATTTTCACCAGCTTGAGCTTCGCATACTCCGGCTTTTTCAGCTCCTCCTGCATCCATTTGATCCAGGTGTTCTGATTGGTCGCGTTCGGCGTCGCCGACAGGATCGCGAATTCACCCTCGCCGCCCATCAGCTTCGACACGAGCTGAATCTGGCCGCGCCCGATGCTTTCCGCGTTAGCCTGGTTCACGAAAAGCTGACGTCCATCAGGCGCGGTGTCGGAGTCGAATGTCACGACCTTGATGCCGTCCGACATGGCTTTCTTCAGATACGGCACGACCGCGTTCGCATCGTTCGCGGCGATCACGATCGCGTCCTGCTTCTGCGTGATCAGCGTGTTGATGTACTGCACCTGCGACGAGGCACCCGCGTCCGAAGGACCGACCACCTTGCCTACGCCGTGAAATTCCTTGATGCCGGCCATGCCGCCGTCATCGGCGATGACTTCGTACGGGTTATTGATCTGCTTGGGCAGAAAGGCGATCTTCAGCCCGCTTTTGAGCTCGGCCGCGCCCGCCGCACAGCTCAGGCCTAGCAGTGCTGCACACAGCGCTGCCGCGCCCGCGCAACGAAGTGGTCTTCTCATGGCATGTCTCCTGGTTATAGTGTCGGGCTTTTTATACCCGGGGTTGTTAATCGTCCTGACGTCCAGCCTCTGCTGTGTTATCCAGCTACTGCCCGGTCAACCCGATCGGGCAATGAAGCGCCGGTCGCGTATCGCGCGCCAGCGTGCAACCAGATTCGGAATCAGCACCGATGCGAGCAACAGCACACCCGTCACGATAGTCAGCGTTTCGCTGGACACGTCGTCGAGCGTCAACGCATTCTTCAGCACACCGACAATCAGCAGCGACAGCAGCACGCCGTACATCGAGCCGCGTCCGCCAAAAATGCTCACGCCGCCAAACAGCACCGCCGCGATCACCGACAGTTCGAAACCTTCGCCGTTGTCGCCGCGCGCGCTCGTAAAGCGCAGCGTGTACACGATGCCCGCAAGCGCGCTAAGCACACCCGATGTCACGAACAGACGCAGGCGGATCCTGGCCACATCGATGCCAGAAAACGAAGCCGCCGTGGAATTGGCACCAATTGCGTAAAGACTGCGTCCAAAGGCCGTTGCCTGCAGCACCACGGTGAAGACCACCGCGCAGACGATCACGATAATAAAGGGCAGCGGAATAAAGCTCGACCACAGCGTGTCCATGCCGAACGCCGTATATCCGGCGGGAAAGTCGGCCACTGCCTGGTCCCCGAGCAGCACATACGCGAGGCCGCGAAACAGTGCGAGCGTGCCGATCGTCACCGCAAGCGAAGGCAGGTTCAGCTTCACGACCACGAGACCATTGAGCAAGCCGGCCAGCGCGCCGAACACCAGCACCAGCACGATGACGACCGGCATCGGCAGTCCCATGTGCCAGAGCACGCCCATCAGCGCGCTAGATGCGCCCAGCACCGAGGCCACGGAAAGATCGATTTCCGCCGCCACGATGATGAGCGTCATCGGCAGCGCCATCAGCGCGATTTCAGTGAGATCGGCAAGCACGTTGCCCAGATTGCCGGCGCTCAGGAATACCGGCGACAGCACGCGCCCAAGAATCAAGGCCAGAATCAATACGACGACAAGCAGCGCTTCCCATTGCAGCGGCGTTTCGCGCCGGCGGGTCAGCAAGGCGGAATCGGGTTTAGCCATGGTCGCGTTTCCTCATCATGCGTTTGGCGACGGAGCGCGCGAGCAGCGTATCGGCGGCGATCGCCACGACGATCAGCGCGCCTTCGATGGCCTGCTCCCAGAACGGCGACACATGCAGCACAACGAGCGCGATGCTGATCACACCCAGCACCAGCGCGCCCAGCGTTGCGCCAAGAATTGTTCCGACGCCGCCCGTGATCGCCACACTCCCCACGACCGCTGCCGCCACGACCTGCAATTCGATGCCCTTGGCCGTGCTTGCGTCGACGGTGCCGAACCGCGCAAGCCACAGCGCACCGGAAAAACCCGCAATCGCGCCGCTAATCAGAAAGCCCCTTATCACACACCGCTCGACGCTGACGCCGGCAAGCCGCGCGGCCTCCGGATTCGAGCCGACCGCATAGTGCTCACGCCCGCCGCGAAACTGCTTCAGGTAGACCGACAAACCGACCAGCACGACAACCGCAATCAGCGCAAGCGACGGCACGCCGAACACCTCACCCGTCGCGAGCCGTGAGAACGATTCGGGCAAGCTTGTCGCGTTGATCTGTCCGCCATGCACCCATGCGTAATCGGCGCCGCGAAAGATATAGAGCGTCGAGAGCGTCGCCACCAGTGAAGGCACGCGGCCCACGGCCACGAGCAGCGCGTTGATGCCGCCCGCGACAAGACCGATCACGAGCCCCGCGGCAAGCGCGACAACCACGGGCATGTGCGGAAACGCGACGAAGAGACTGCCCACCGCATAGGCGCTCACACCCACCGTCGACCCCACCGAGAGATCGATGTGTCGCATCAGGATCACGACGGTCATGCCCGCCGTCAGCAGGCTGACGATCGACACGTTCAGCAGGACGTCACGCAGATTCTGCAGATTGAGGAACTGGGGTCTGGCGAGTGCGGTCCCCACCACCAGCAGGATCAGCACGACAAATAGCGTCGTCTCGCGACTCTTTGCGATCGTGCCGAACAGGCCGCCGGCACCAGATGTCCGGCGTTTCGCCCCGGTGGATTGCATGGGCGCCGCGCGCGGAGGAGTTGTCGAATGGCGCATCATGCCGCGTGCCCCAGGTTCACCGTGGACTGGCCCAGCGCCGCGCCCATGATCCGTTCCTCGTTCGCCTCGGCGCGCGGGATGTCGGCGCTGATGCGCCCTTCGTGCATCACGAGTACACGGTCAGCCATGCCGAGCACTTCTGGCAGTTCACTTGAAATCATCAGCACCGCCATGCCGTCGCGCACCAGTTCCGCGAGCGCGCCATACACTTCCGCCTTCGCGCCGACGTCGATGCCGCGTGTGGGTTCGTCGATGATCAACACTTTCGGATTCGTCGCGAGCCATTTTCCGAGCACCACTTTCTGCTGGTTGCCGCCCGAGAGCGTGCCGACCGGCGCGGACGGGTCACCCGCTTTCAGATGCAGCCGCGTGCCCCACTGCGTGGCAAGCGCGCGTTCGCTCTTCGTGGAAACAAGTCCGTGCCTGACGAGCCGGTTGAGTACGGTCATCGACGCGTTACGCGCGATGCTCAGTTCGAGCGCGAGGCCCTGCTGCCTGCGATCTTCCGGCACGAGCGCAAGGCCCGCCTGCACGGCCGCCGCAGGACGGCCTGGTTTGAGCGGCTTGCCTGCGATACGGATTTCCCCAGCGTCGAGCGGATCAATGCCGAAGATCGCGCGCGCCACCTCGCTTCGCCCGGCACCGACGAGCCCGGCCAGCGCGACGATTTCTCCCGCGCGCACGTCGAACGAGACGTCCTTGAAGACCCCCGTACGCGTCAGACCACGCACGGACAGCCGCACTTCGCCGGGTCTCACGTCTGCCTTCGGATAGAAACTTTCCAGATCCCGGCCCACCATCTTCGCGACGATCGAAGCGGTGTCCAGTTCGGACGTTGGCGCGTCGAACACCTTCGCGCCGTCGCGCATGATCGTCACGCGCTGCGTCAACGCGAAAACTTCGTCCAGCCGGTGGGTGATGAAAAGAATCGCGACGTCGCGCTCACGCAGACGCCGCACGATCGTAAAGAGCCGCTCGACTTCCGGCAACGACAACGCCGCCGTGGGTTCATCCATGATCAGCACGTTCGCGTTCAACGACAGCGCCTTGGCAATTTCAATGACCTGCTGATCGGCAATCGACAGCCCGCGCACCAGTTGATCGGCGCGCAGGTCGACGCCCAGCGACGCGAGCAGGTCGCGCACTTCGCGATGCATCGCATCGTATTGAATGCGACCGACGCGGTCCACCGGCTGGCGGCCCATGAAAATATTCTCGGCGATCGAAAGATCGAAGAACAGTGTCGGTTCCTGATAGATCACCGCGAGGCCCGCATCGCGTGCTTCAGCGGGCGTCGCGAACTGACGGAGAACGCCGTCCACCCGCAGTTCGCCTGAATCCGGTCGATGGACACCGGCGAGAATCTTGACGAGTGTCGACTTGCCCGCGCCGTTTTCGCCGAGCAACGCGTGTACTTCGCCAGGCCATAGCGCAAGCCCGGCATCGGAAAGCGCCCGCACACGGCCGAATGACTTGCTCGCATGCGTCAATTCAAGCCGCGGTACGCCGGAAGGTTGTTGCTGCACTACGTGTCTCCTCCATCAGGCGACGCCCGTCTGGCGTCGCGGTAATTCAGGCCAGGCAATCGCGCTAGATACGATAGACGCGTTCGGCGTTACGCCTGAAGAGCGCGTCTTTCTCCTCCATGCTGGCGCCTTCCACGATCGCGGCATACGCGTTCCACAAATCCGTATAAGAGCCGAATAGCCGGTCGACCGGGAAGTTGGATGCGAACATCGCGCGCGCAGTCCCGAACGCATCGATCGTTTCGAGCACGTAAGGACGCAGGCTTTCCACCGTCCAGCGATGATCGAACATCGCAAGACCGCTGATCTTGACCGCGACGTTCTCGCACGTGGCGAGATGACGCATGCCGTCGCGCCACGCACGAAAACCCTCGACACTGCTGCGGTCCACGAACATGCCCGCATGATTGACGATGAACTGCGTGCCCGGATGGGCTTGCGCGAGCGCCGCGGCTTCCGTCATCTGCGACGGGTAGAGCTGCAGGTCGAACGACATGCCGTGGCGTCGCAGCAGCGAAAAATTCTCGCGCCAGAGCGGGTCACGCATCAGATGCCGGCCGATATAGTCATAGAGCGGATTCGCATGAACGTTGAGAATCTGCCGCACGCCACGGGTGTTCGCGAACGCCGCGTGGCCTTCGAGTACCTGCGCGGCGTTCGGCGCGCCCAGGTCCACCGCCGCGACAATGCCCTGCGGCATGCCGCGTGAGCCGCCTGCATCGGCAACCGCCTGCAGCCAGCGCGTCTCTTCGACCGGATCGGCCGGATCGTGATTCGCCTCGACATGCACGACCTTTAGCACTTCGATATCGCGCGCATCCGCGTGCAGGTCCTCGACCAGATAATCGTGTTTCAGCTCACGTGCGTCGCCGACAAACGACACGCCCGGGTTGGCAAGCCACGGGTAATGATGCGTTTTCAGGTCCCACAGATGAATGTGCGGGTCGACCACTTGCATGGGACACCCTCCGCCCGTTGAAGGTTTAAAGATCGTTCAGGGAAGATGAAACACCGGCACGAGCGATTGCTGCAACGGCGTGTGATCGGGCGCCGTCTGCATGATGTCTGCCATGTGATCCCACCATTTGCGCATGATCTCAAGTGCAGGCAGCTGGTCCATCGTGTGACCGGCGGGACGACTGAGTATGGCGAACAGATGGTGCGTTTCTTCATCGAGGAAGATCCGGTAATCGCGCACGCCTGCGTTGTGCAGTGCGTCAACGAGCGCCGGCCAGATCTCCCGGTGCCGGCGTTCGCATTCTTCGCGCATGCCGGGGTTGAGCATCATCCGGAAAGCCACTGTCTCCATTCCCTCGCGTCTCCATTTGTGTTCCGCGCTTTCTCGGGCGAAGCGTCTGGAACGACTATAATTCCGGCGTCGATAGCATCTCAATCCGAAGTTGGGATTGGGCGATACTGAAACCGAATCGCACAGGTCCATGAACCATAACGCTGCCACGGTCGCCCTCGTCAACAGGCTCAAGTTCAAGCACCTTGCGCTTCTCGTTGCGCTCGACGACGCGCGCAACGTCCATCAGGCCGCCGAAGCCATCAACGTCGCGCAGCCGAGCGCGAGCCGCATGCTTGGCGACATCGAGGAAGCGTTCGGCTTCCTGCTCTTCGAGCGCAACGCCCGCGGCATGCAACCGACGCCGCTCGGTGTCGTCACGCTGGCCTACGCGCGCCGCGCACTCGCGGAACTCACCCGCTTCGCCGAAGACCTCGACGTCAAGCGCAGAGGCGGCCACGGCCAGCTGACCGTCGGCGCGATCATGGGTGCGGCGCCCGACCTGCTTGCGATGGCCGTCTCCGCGCTCAAGACCGAACGACCGCTGCTCAACATACGCATACTCGGCGAAACCAGCGACCAGGTCGTGCAGTTGCTGCATCGCCGCGAAATCGATCTTGCGCTTGGACGGCTGACGAGCCCCTTGCAACACAACGACTTCAACTTCGAAATGCTCGCCCGCGAGCCGCTGCTGCTCGTCGTTCGCAGCGCGCATCCGCTTGCCGGCTGTCAATCGATCACGCTTCGCGAACTGATCGACTGGCCCTGGGTCGCACAACCGGTTTCGAGCCCTGCCCGCGTGCTCTTTGAAGAAGAGCTCGCGCGCGCCGGGCTCGCGACACCCGTGAACCTGACCGAATGCGCGTCGATCTTCGCGACGCTCCAGCTCCTCGGAAACTACAACGCCGTTGCGATGCTGCCGGAGTCCGTCGTGCGCGATCACGTGCGCGGCAAGCTGCTCGTCGCGCTGCCCGCGGAAATCGGCAAAAGCCTGCCGGGCTTCGGCATTCTCACTCGCAAAGGCGAACCGCTTGCCGAGCCGGCGGAGCATTTTGTCGATCTGCTGCGCGGCGTTTCAAGTTCGCTTGCGCGTGAGGACGTTGAAGCCGCACCGCAACCCGCGCATTGATACTCACTGCAGGTTGACGAAAAGGCCACCGTCCACGAGCAACGCGGCGCCTGTCACATAACGGGCGCGATCGGAAGCAAGAAAAACGACGCAATCCGCGACATCTTCCGGTCGCCCCAGCCTGCCAAGCGGAATGCGTTTTTCGAAGTACGCCTTCTTGGTTTCGTCGGCGAGATCTTCCGCGTTCAGATCGGTGGCGATCGTGCCCGGCATCACCGAATTGCAGCGGATACCGTAAGGTCCCAATGCGATCGCACATGACTGCATCAACGAATGCACACCCGCCTTTGTCGGCGTGTAATGCGTCTGCATGCCGCCGCCTACCAGCGCGCTGATCGAACTCGTCGCCACGATCGCGCCGCCCGTGCCCTGCTCTTTCATTTGCCGCGCCGCTGCCTGCGTGACATAGAACGCGCCGTTCAGGTTCACGCCGACAGTCGCTTCGAGCACCGCTGCGGGCATGTCGAGAAACGCGTGGAACGGACAGATGCCTGCGTTGCTCGCGAGCACGTCGA
The DNA here is from genome assembly GCF_900107685.1 of Paraburkholderia sartisoli. Classification (GTDB taxonomy): domain Bacteria; phylum Pseudomonadota; class Gammaproteobacteria; order Burkholderiales; family Burkholderiaceae; genus Paraburkholderia; species Paraburkholderia sartisoli. Next base: position 219,790 of record NZ_FNRQ01000004.1, read on the forward strand.
CCTTGCCGAACGCATCGACGGTGCGGCGCACGAGTTCCGTGCCGGTTTCAGCCAGCGCGACGTTGCCCTCGACCGCGATCACGCGACGCCCCAGCGCCCCGATTTCGCCGACCACCTCTTCGACCGCCGAACGGCGTCCATACGACGCGTCGTTGTCGCCCCAGAAGTTGATCGCCACATCGGCGCCTTCAGTTGCGCACGCAACGGCAATCGCACGGCCAATGCCACGCGAACCGCCTGTGACGATCACTACCTTGTCCTTGAGCAGCACTTCTTTACCTCCACTTTCTGGCTATAAGCGATCGACGCGTTCAATGCCGTCAGTGCGTATAAGGCCGCGCGAGCGCGCATTCAGGGTTCAGGCGCACGCCAAAGCCCGGCGTTTCAGGTACTTTCATGCGGCCGTTCACGGGCACCGGTTCGTCCAGCAGCAATGGCGTAAACATGGGCACGACCTGATCCGCTTTCGGCGCCATCATCAGGAATTCCGCAAACGGCGAGTTATGGCGCGTCACGACAAAGTGATAGCTGTACACCGATGAACCGTGCGGCACGACCATCACGTTGTGCGCATCGGCAAGCGCCGAGATCTTGACCAGTTCCGTCATGCCGCCACACCAGCCTACGTCCGGCTGGATCAGGTCGCAACATTCCATCTCGAGCAGCATGCGAAAACCCCAGCGCGTCGCCTCGTGCTCACCGGTCGACACCATCATGCCGCGTGGCACGTTGCGGCGCAGTTCAGCGTAACCCCAGTAGTCATCCGGCGGCAAACATTCTTCGAGCCATTTCAGACCGTGTTCATGCGCAGCCTGCGCGAGACGTGTCGCATAGGGCACGTCGAGGCTCATCCAGCAATCGAACATCAGCCAGAAATCGTCGCCCACTTTCGAACGCATGTCGGCCAGCTTTGCGATGTTCTTCTTGAGCCCTTCTTCGCCTTCCGCGGGACCGTGCTGCAACGGCATCTTTCCACCGATAAAGCCCATCTGCTTCGCGAGGTCGGGACGCGCGCCCGTCGCGTAGAACACGAGTTCGTCGCGCACCGGTCCGCCCAGTAACTGGTACACCGGTTCCTTGCGCACCTTGGCAAGCAGATCCCACAACGCGAGATCGACGCCGGAAATCGTGTTCAGCACGACGCCTTTGCGCCCGTAATAGAGCGTGGCGAAATACATCTGGTCCCACATCTTCTCGATGTCGGTCACGCGTTGCCCTTCCAGGAAGCGCGCGAGATGCTTTTCGACGATGAACGCGCCGATCTCGCCGCCCGTCGTTACCGCAAATCCGACCGTGCCATCACTTGCCTCGATTTCGACGACGAGCGTGCCCAGCACGTTGATCCCGAACGACTGGCGGCTCTGCCGGTATTCCGGGTAACGCGCCATCGGCGTCGAGATGTGATCGTCGATCCAGTGGCCGTCAGGCTGATCGTGATAATCGGCGCCGCCGCCGCGAACGATGAAGGCACGCACGTGCCGGATGGTGGGCATGGCCATGAGGATGGGCTCCGTAGTGTCCGTATCTGAAGTGCCGCCTGGCGCGTCGATGCGTGCCGGCCTGCGTTAGCGGGAGTGATGAACCGGGTGCTGAAAGAGCGACGTCGAACTGTCTTTTCCGTGGCGAAAGAGCGTCGCGATCAGAAGCGCCGCGAGTACGCTCGCCGCGCCGAGCACGATGAGCCCTGCCTGTGTCGACGGAAACGCCAGATCGGCCTGCGTGCGCAGGGTCGGCGCGATAAAGCCGCCGATGCTGCCAAGCGAATTGATCAGCGCGATGCCGCCCGCGGCGGCCGCGCCTGTCAGATAGCGCGTCGGAAAGGTCCAGAAAAGCGGCTGCGCGGCGATAAAGCCGCTTGCGGCGCAGCACAGTGCAACGAGCGCAAGCACCGGGCTATGCAGCAACCCGGACAGACCGATGCCGCAACCCGCCACCACCAGCAGCAGCACAGCCCAGCGGCGATGCCCGCCGGTGCGGTCCGCGCGGCGCGGCACATACCACGTGACCGCGACCGCACAGAGCCAGGGCAACGCCATCACGAGCCCGACGCGCAGCCCCACTTTCGTGCCGAGCAACGCTGCGACCTGTTGCGGCAGATAGAAAATCACGCCGTACACGCTGGTCTGGATCAGCAGATAGATAAACGAAAGCGCCAGCACACGGCGATCGCACAGCGCGGCAAGCACGCTGTGCGGGCCATGCGCGGCGGCTTCGCGAGCGTCTTCATCGAGCGCCGCCGCGAGCAGGCTGCGCTGCCGGTCGTCGAGCCACGTGGCTTCCGCGGGACGGTTGTCGAGATACCAGAACGCCCACACGCCGACCGCCGAGGCGAGAACGCCTTCGATCAGAAAGAGCCACTGCCAGCCCGCGAGACCGAACGCGCCATGCAGGTCGAGCAGCAGGCCCGACAGCGGACTACCGAAAATAAACGCAAGCGGCGCGCCAAAATAGAACACGCCAACCGCACGCGCGCGCGCCGATTGAGGAAACCAGTGCGTGAGGTAATAGATGATGCCGGGAAAGAAACCCGCCTCGGCGACGCCAAGCAGGAAGCGCAACGTATAGAACGCAAATGGCGTGTGTACCATCGACATGCCCGCGGAGACGATGCCCCACGTGACCATGATGCGGCACATCCACAGGCGCGCGCCGACGCGATGCAGCAAGAGATTGCTCGGCACTTCAAAAAGCGCATAGCCCACGAAGAACACGCCGGCGCCAAACGCAAACGCGGCATCGGAAAGTCCTGTGTCGTGCTGCAACGCCTTTTGTGCGAAGCCGATGTTCGCGCGATCGAGAAAGGCCAGCACGTACATCAGCAGCAGGAACGGCAAGAGCCGCCACATGACCTTGCCGATGACTGCCCCGGTCGAGGAAGTCGTGTTCATCGCGTCTCCTGATTCGTCCAGCTTCGTGGCCGGCTTGACTGGCACTGGCGTGTTCCGGTGTTCGTGTCCGACGGGTTCAGACGCGCATCAGTACGTCGCGCGACCACCGGACAGATCGAACACCGAGCCTGTGCTGAACGCGCAGTCTTCGGAAGACAGCCAGAGAATCAGCGATGCCGCTTCTTCGGGCAGTAAAAAGCGGTTCATCGGAATCTTCGAGAGCATGTAGTCGATGTGTTCCTGCGCCATCGAATCGAAGATTTCGGTTTTTGCCGCAGCGGGCGTGACCGCGTTGACGAGAATATTGCTGGTGGCGAGTTCCTTGCCGAGCGACTTCGTGAGCCCGATAAGGCCGGCCTTCGAAGCGCTGTAGTGCGACGCGTTCGGGTTGCCCTCCTTGCCCGCGACCGATGCAATATTGACGATGCGCCCGTACCCCTGCTTCAGCATCTGCGGAACCACGGCACGGCTGGTCAGATAGGGGCCGATCAGGTTCACGTCGATCACGCGCCGCCATACGTCGGGCTCGAGTTCCCACGTTTTGCCGTTGCCGCCCGTGATGCCCGCGCAGTTGATCAGCACATGAATCGCACCGTGCTGCTCGACGGTTCGGGTGGTTGCCTGCGCAACGGATGCTTCGCTGGTCAGCTCGACGACTTCGGCGGTGACCTTGCCGTGTTCGGCCAGTTCGCGCTGGCTGCGCACGAGACGATCGGCATCGACGTCCCAGAGGGCGACGGATGCGCCCGACTGCAGCGCCCGCTGCGCCACCGCGTAGCCGATACCGCGCGCCCCACCGGTGATGACGACGACGCGGTTGTCCAGATCGATACGGTTCATTGCTGTCTCCTGCAATTGGCTTGACTGTTTATGTCGCCAATATACGGGCAGGGCGATAGCGCAACAATTCGACTATTGGATGCGGTGATAACAAAAACGGATTGAGGCTGCGGGTGAGCGTAGCAGCGACATGGTTCATCGTGCGATGAATCGAAAGCCCTGGGCGTTCCTCATGCAAGTGGCGTTTTCTGGTCGCCAGCAGAGCGCCACGGACCATGACGGGTGAGGTTGCCGCTGAAGTACGGCAGCACAAACAGGTAGAGCCCCGTGAGCAGCAGGAGGGCCAGCGGCAGCAGCGGCGCGTAGGTGACCCAGGGCGGCGGCGGGTGATTTCCCAGGGCCATGGCAACGAAGTTGGCGATAACCGTCAGCGTGAAGATGACGGATACCCAGCGGTGAAACTGGCGAATCCAGCTACCGGCGTTCATGTCGCGCTCCCCGCGGCCTGGATCATCTTCCAGCCGTTGCCGGCGGGATCGCGAAAGCCGGCATCGACGCTGCCGAAGCGGTCAACCGGCTCCTGGGTGAATTCCACGCCGCGGGCTTTCAGCTGCGCGTAGCTGGCGCGACAGTCAGTCACGGAAAGGACGAGAGGTGGCATGGCCCCCTTGGCGACCATGGCGCGCAGCGTTTGCGCCGTGGCCTCGTCGTGAATGGGCGGGCCGGGTGCGAAGAGACCAAGCTGGAACGAGGGCTGATCCGGATGTTGCACCGTGAGCCAGCGGTAGAGACCGTTGCGCACATCCGTGTGTACACGAAACCCGAGCTTGTCGACGTAGAAAGCGAGCGCTTCGTCCTGGTTGTCGACGTACACGCCCACTACATTGATACCTTGATTCATTGCGCCTCCGTGGTTGGTGGACGGAATGTATCTCCGGCCACGCGGCGGCGCTTCTCCAAAACTGCGATGGTGAGATCGGGACGCTGCGCGGCCTTCAGAATGCAGGCGGGTACGCGGTCGATCTGAGGCATGCTGGCCTGGAGTTCGACACGCATCGCGCTGGGGCTTTGGCCCGTGATGTCGCGGAAGATGCGGCCGAAGGTGCCCAGGCTCTCCCAGCCGGTAGCAAAGGCAATTTCCGTGATGCTGAGCTGGGTGTCGCGCAGCAGGGTGGTGGCCTGCTCGATGCGCCGTGTCAGCAGGTAGCGGTGCGGCGGAACGCCGAAGGCCCGCTTGAAGGAGTGCGCGAAATGGGCTTCCGAGACGCCGCTGATCTCGGCCAGACGCCTGACGGGCCAGGCCTCATGCGAGGCGGCGTCCATGCGGTCTTTGGCCCGTAGCAGGCGGCGCAGTAAAGCCGGGGCTTGCAACGCGTCCGCGCCGACCGGGACAGGGGACGGGCAAGGCGGCCTGGCATGATGATCTTCGCGAGGGGGCATGATTTCCTGAGGGCTGGCGGGATACGGTTAGTTCAGGCTCAACACTGTACCCGCGACGACAATCAGGCCGCCGCGCCCACGGCATGCGCGCGGCGCAGACGTTCGCGGCTGTTGCTCAGATGCATCCGCATCGCGGCACGCGCGTCGTCGGCATCCTGGCGCTCGATCGCGCGATAGATCTGCTCGTGCTCGTTCAGCACGTTGCGCAGATGCTCGATGTGATCCAGTTCGGCGATCTCCGCGGACCCGAGCCGTGTGCGCGGACTCACCGCGCGGCCCAGCTGGCTCAGCACGTCGAAGAAGTAGCGATTCCCGCTTGCCCGCGCGATCTGCAAATGAAATTCGATGTCGTGCGCGAGCACGTCGGTGCTGCCACGTTCCAGCTCGGAGCCGAAGCGATCAAGCGCGCTGCGAATCTGCTGCAGATGCTGCGCCGTGCGCCGGGCCGCCGCCAGCGCAGCCGCAGCCGCCTCGACGTCGATCCGGAACTCGATGATGGCCATCACGTCGAGCATGCTCGAAAGATCCGCCACCGGAATGCGCATCTGCTCTTCCTTCTCCGGCTCGCGCACGAACGTGCCGATGCCGTGGCGTGTCTCGACCACATGGGCCGCCTGCAGCCGCGAGATCGCCTCGCGCACCACGGACCGGCTCACGGAGAGCTGCTTCATCATTTCCACCTCGGTGGGAATCCTGTCGCCGGGCCTCAGGGCGCCGCGACGGATCTCCTCGGAGAGGGTGGCCACTACCTTTTCAGTCAGGCTGCTCATCGATGGTTTGCTGGGTAATCAACAGGAAAGACGGGTGTCGGCCGGGCGAAAGATGTCATCTGACGTCTCGGCGCCCTGCCATCATAGCGCCAGCGCGGCGCAATGACGATGCCCCAGGCGCAATTCACCCCCCATTGAGAGCTGCAACCGCTTCGGCGTCGGCCCTGCCAGAATCACATATTGGCATCGTTGTCGGACAACGTATAATCAAAACATAATAGCGAAAACGACAGCGCATCTATCAGGAGTGTTTGCATGGCAGTGTCCCCAATTCCGCCCCCACCCCCGGCACCCCAACGCGTGCGCGGCAGCCTTGCGGATCTGGTGGTGAACTACGTCAGGGAACAGGTTGCGTCGCACGCGCTGAAGCCGGGCGACCAGTTGCCGACCGAAACCGCCTTGATGTCCCTGCTCGGCGTCAGCCGTACGGTTGTGCGTGAAGCCATTTCGCGCCTTCAGGCAAGCGCCGTGATCGAGACGCGGCACGGCATCGGCAGCTTCGTGCTAGAACCGCGTCACCAGCCGCTCGGCCTCGACGTGGTCCCCGCGACGACGCTGGCCGATCTTTTGTCGGTGCTGGAACTGCGCATCAGCCTCGAAACGGAATGCGCGGGTCTCGCCGCGCAGCGCGCGACAGAGCAGGACATCGCGAACATCCGCACCGCCCTCGAAGAAACGGGCCGCACGGGCGGCGACAGCACGGCCGCGGATTTGCGGTTCCACATCTCGGTGGCGCGCGCGACAGGCAACCGGTATTTCGTCGACATCCTCACGCAAATGGGCGCGGCGCTGATTCCGCGTCACCGTATCGATTCGCCGGGTATCGCGCACAGCGATCCGGCCGCGTACATGGCACGTGTGAACATCGAACACGAAAGCATCCTCGACGCGATCACCCGACGCGACCCGGAAGGCGCGCGCGCCGCGATGCGGATGCATCTGTCGGGCAGTCGCGAACGCCTGCGCCGCGCAAGCCAGACGCCCGAAGAGAATGCTGAAGGCCTTGCCTGAGGCATCTGGCAATCCAGCAGAAAAGCGGCCGACGGCCGCTTTTTTTACGCGTGGCCGCAGCCGCGGTTGCGCCGCTCGCCCTCGCCGTTCCTGTTCAAACGAACCGCAACACGCCCCGCTTCCGGGTCAATCGCCGGTAACGGCGGCCTGCGCACCCGCCGGGCCATCGCGGCATCACGGTTTTTTGTAAAAAAATTCAACATCGGTCATCAGATCACGAACCATCACCCGGCCCTGAATCGCCATCCATGAAATCCAGAAAATCCTGTATTAAAGGCATTCAGCGCCATAAATCAGGGTAAACACTGCGTTGGAAAACGTCATCCCGGAAGAGTAGACTGTCGTCCGACAACATACAACAAACACGCTTACGGACGATCACCCACAGTCCCGCCGGCGCCGCGTTGTTTTCGACCAGGCCAACACGCTGGCCAATACTGGAGACATCTTGACCTCTACTCTCACCACCGCGACCGGCCCGCTCGATTCAGCGGTCTCCAAGGTCAAGCGGCATGTGCTGCCGCTCTTTCTCGTGATGTTTATCGCGAACTACATCGACCGCGTCAACATCGGTTTCGTGAACACCCATCTGCAGACGGACCTGGGCCTCGGCGCCGCCGCCTACGGATTCGGCAGCGGCCTCTTCTTCATCGGCTATGCGCTCTTCGAGGTGCCGTCGAATGTGTTGATGCAGAAGTACGGCGCACGCGCCTGGCTCACGCGCATCATGGGCACGTGGGGCATCGTGGCCGCATCGATGGTGTTCGTGCGCAACGACACGTCGTTCTATGTGCTGCGATTCCTGCTGGGCGTCGCCGAGGCCGGGTTCTTCCCTGGCGTCGTTTACTACTTCACGCAATGGCTGCCGCAAAAAGAGCGCGGCAAGGCCATCGCGGTTTTCCTCTCAGGGTCGGCGCTCGCCTCCGTGCTTTCCGGCCCGATCAGCGGCGCCCTGCTTTCGATCAAGGGTGCCGGGCTTCACGGCTGGCAGTGGATGTTTCTCATCGAGGGCGGCTTTTCGGTCGTGCTGTGCGGCGCGAGCTGGCTGCTGCTGAAGTCCCGCATCAGCGACGCCACGTGGCTCACGGCTGAGGAGCAACGGGCGCTCACGTCGTCCATCGCCGCCGAGCAGGCCGCGCGCGACGCCCAGGGCGCCGCGCGCCTGCCGACGATCAAGCTGCTGAAAGATCCACAGATCCTGCTGTTCTGCTTCCTGTACTTCGCGATTCAACTCACGATTTACGCCGCCACCTTCTGGCTTCCGACGATCATCAGAAAGATGGGCGGCCTCTCGGACTTCCAGGTGGGTCTTCTCAACTCCATCCCCTGGCTGATTGCGATGGTCGCGATGTACTGTTTTGCGGTACTTTCTGCAAAGTGGCGCCATCAGCAGGCCTGGCTTGCCGTCGCGCTCGTGATCGCCGCATGCGGACTGTTCGCCTCGACGTCGGGAAATCCGGTCCTGTCGTTTGTCGCCATCTGCTTTTCCGCCATCGGGTTCAAGGCCGCCTCGTCGCTCTTCTGGCCGATTCCCCAGGGCTATCTCGATGCCCGTGTGGCGGCTGCGGTGATCGCGCTCATCAACTCCGTCGGAAATCTTGGAGGGTTCTTTGCACCTGCCGCGTTTGGTTACCTCCAGCAGCACACCGGCTCGATTTCCGGTGGCCTGTATGCGCTGGGCGTGGCATCGCTCATCGCGGCGGCAGCCGGCTTTTTTACCCGCAGCCGTCTCGTGAATCGCGACCCGCTGGTAGAGGCCGCCCAAAGCAAGGCTCACTGACCGCCCCCGGCGGATGTTCAACCCAAAGCAAATCGACTCACGCCAGCCGGGGTCTCAAACATACAAGGTTCAATGCTCATGTCCACTCCTACCCTGCAATCGAACGCCACGCCAACGGTCATCGAACTGCGCGTCGTGCCAGTCGCCGGCCGCGACAGCATGCTGCTGAACCTGAGCGGCGCGCATGGTCCGTTCTTCACGCGTAACGTGGTGATCCTGCGCGACAGCGCCGGCAATACCGGCGTGGGTGAGGTGCCCGGCGGCGAGAGCATCCGCAAGACCATCGACGACGCACGCGGGCTGGTCGTCGGCCAGTCGATCGGCAATCTTCAGGCCGTGCTCAACAAGGTGCGCACGCAGTTCGCCGACCGCGACGCGGGGGGACGCGGGCTGCAGACGTTCGACCTGCGCACGACCATTCACGCGGTAACGGCGCTCGAAGCCGCGCTGCTCGACCTGCTCGGACAACATCTGGGCGTGCCGGTCGCCGCGCTGCTGGGCGAAGGCCAGCAACGCGACGAAGTCGAAATGCTCGGATATCTGTTCTATGTCGGCGACCGCAAAAAAACCGACCTGCCGTATGCAAGCGGCGCGGAAGGCCGCGACGACTGGGAGCGCGTGCGCACCGAGGAAGCGATGACGCCCGAAGCCGTGGTGCGTCTCGCCGAAGCCGCCCAGGCGCGCTATGGCTTTAACGACTTCAAGCTGAAAGGCGGCGTGCTTGCCGGCGACGCCGAAATCGAAGCGGTGACCGCTCTCGCGGAGCGCTTTCCGAACGCCCGCGTGACGCTTGATCCGAACGGCGCGTGGTCGCTGGCGGAGGCGATCCGCCTGTGCCGCGACAAGCACGACGTGCTCGCCTATGCGGAAGATCCGTGCGGCGCGGAGAACGGCTACTCGGGCCGCGAGGTGATGGCTGAATTCCGTCGTGCAACCGGTCTGCCGACCGCCACCAACATGATCGCCACGGACTGGCGCCAGATGGGTCACGCGATCCAGCTGCAATCCGTCGACATTCCGCTCGCCGATCCGCACTTCTGGACGATGCAGGGCTCGGTGCGTGTCGCGCAGATGTGCAACGAGTGGGGCCTGACCTGGGGTTCGCATTCGAACAACCACTTCGACATTTCGCTCGCGATGTTCACGCAGGTCGCGGCGGCCGCGCCCGGCAAGATCACCGCCATCGACACGCACTGGATCTGGCAGGACGGGCAGTCCCTGACGCGCGAGCCGCTGCAGATTGTCGGCGGCAAGGTGAAGGTGCCGGAAAAGGCGGGCCTCGGCGTCGAACTCGATATGGATGCGCTCGACAAAGCCCACGCGCTGTATCAACAGCATGGCCTCGGCGCCCGCGATGACGGCGTCGCGATGCAATATCTGATCCCGAACTGGAAGTTCGACAACAAGCGGCCCTGCCTCGTGCGCGGGGCCTGACACTCACCTGGCAGCGGGAACCGGATCACGCGCCGCCAGCAGTTGGTGCGCGCGGAAGAACAGCCGGGCAACGCCTCGCGCGATGTCCGGCAATTCATCAAATTGCCCGCGGAATCCGCTTCGTTTCGATGGATTGAATCGATGTCCTCGCGCCTACACTTGTTTTCATGGGGCGAATCATTGCACCATCGACGCGGTCCCCTCCGCGTTGCGTTGAACCGTACCGTTGACCGTTTTTCACGTAGTGGTTGTAGACGTAGCAGCACATGCAGTACATGGATGAAGCACCTTCAAATAAATGTATCTGGGGTTTGCTGCAGGTAACAAAAGAAGGACCGGATGTTGGTAACACGCAGTCAAGGTAGTAACAACCGCGTTGTAGATGATGGCGATACGTCGGCGGGCTTCCACGGGTCCGCTCGACTTTCCATCCTGTCAGGCCCTGTTCCCTCGTGGAACGGGGCTTTTTTTTCGTCTTCGGATGGCGTGCACAGCGGACGCATCCGCGCGCCATGTGCTTTAAGCCTGCCTTAATTGTCGGCGATCATGATGCCTGCACGGACTCTGGTCCGAGACCCCCGGTTCCGTTTTCAACGCGTGACGGGCGGCGCCCTGCGTTACCGAAGAAGGTTCAAATCATCATGTCTGCAAAATCGCACACCCGCAAACACACCCAGTCCGCCATGTCGCCGCTGCTGCGCGCGCTCACGTTCAGCCGGGCCGCGCACGAGCCCGTGACGCGGGCCATGCTGCTGCAGTGTTATACCGGTCTCGATGCATTCCGCCGTGGTCATGGCTCGCGTGAACTGTTCACGACGCTTGGCCGGCAGCTGCTGGTCGCCGGGGAGCTTTGCCACCTCGGTTATGAAAGCAGCGACCGGATGGCGATTGAGGAAGCGCACGCCGCGATGATGCAGATCGATACCGTCGCGCGCGAAAGCGGCATCTGGGCGATGAGCGACATCGACTACGCGTGGCTCTGTTTCGCGCTGGACGTCTTTGCGCGCCAGCTCGCGGCCGCGTCGCTCGAAGACATTGCGATGGCCGAAACGAAGATGATCAAAGGGTTGCTCACGGCCGGACGTATCCCCGCGCCCGCGGACGCGTCGTCGTAACGACGCGTTCCGCCAACCGGCGCGTTCTCCGGCGTGGTTTGCGCCTAGTGACCGGACGTGCCGGTTTCCAGCGGCGCCGGCGCGGCCAGCTCGGGGCGTGACGCCTGCTTGATCAGCAGCGCGACGCATGCAATCACGCCAGCCAGCGCGATCATGGCGAAAATACCCGCGAACGAGAAATGCCGGCGGGCCAGTTCCGCAACGAGGAAGGATCCTGCGATGCCGCCAAAGCGGCCTATGCCAAGCATCCACGCGACGCCGGTGCCACGACCCTGGGTCGGATAAAACGCGGCGGCCAGCGCGGGCATCGACGATTGCGCGGTGTTCATCAATACGCCCGCCACGAACACCGTCAGCACCAGCAAGCCGACGTTACCCACCGCCTGCCCGATACAGTAGACGCTCACTGCCGTGAGCGCGTAGCACACGGCAATGATCCGGTTCGCGTTGAAGCGATCCATCAACACGCCGCACACCACCGCGCCCACGCCACCGAGCGGGAACAGCGCGGAGATCAGCGTCGCGCGTTGCGGGCTCAGGCCGGCTTCCTTCAGCAGGATCGGCATCCAGTTGATCGACGCATAGAAAATCACGAGGCCCATGAAGTACGTGAGCCACAGCATCACCGTGCCGACGATATAGGAACGCGACAGCACGAGCCCGGCGCCGCTCTTCCCCGCGACCTGCGGCGCCTGCTCGGTCATCACAAACGATCCCGCCTGTGCCGCCGCACTGGAAATACGCGCCAGCACCGCGCAGATCTTTTCGGCGGGATGGTTCTTCGCGACCATGTAACGCACGGATTCCGGCAACTTGAGCAGCAACGCCAGCACGAGCAGCAAGGGCGTGATGCCGCCGAGCATCAGCACGGCGCGCCACCCGAAATGCGGAATCAGCCATGCCGCGAGAAAGCCGCCACACGCCGCGCCTAGCGGAAAGCCACAGAACATCAGGTTGATGACCGTCGCGCGCCGGCGATCAGGACAGAATTCGCCCATCATCGTGACCGCATTGGGCATCGCGGCGCCAAGGCCGATTCCAGTGATGAAGCGCAGAACAGTCAGGTGCCCGATGGTCGTCGAGAAAGCCGAACCGAGACACGCCACGCCAAAGAGCATGACCGAGCCGATCAACAACAGACGCCGTCCAAGCCGGTCGGAAAGCGGCCCTGACACGAGCGCGCCGCACGCGAGGCCGAACAGCGCGGCGCTCAAGACCGGCGCGAGATCCGGCTTGCTGACGTTCCACTCCGTGATCAGCGAAGGCGCGATAAAGCCGATCGCCGCGGTGTCGAAACCGTCCAGCAGCACGATCACAAAGCACATGAAGAAAATGAGCCACTGAAACCCCGAGAACGGGTGCTCATTGATAAACGTCTGCACGTTGACGGCAGTGTTTCGATTCACGTTTCTTCCCCTGACAGCGGACGGCGCGGTGGCGCCATCCACGTTACGATCCTGCGCGGCCGCAAGCGTCAATCCCTATCCGCACCGACTGCAAACTGGTTATCAGACCTTCACCAGTTTCCGGGTGACTGGACTCGAAGCAGCACGTTCAGCCGGTTGATATGCGCGGATTTGTTCGCCTTTAGAACACGAATTCTTTTATTGAACAACGGCCGATTGTAAGGAGCCGCTTCGCTGACGGTCAACACGGGATAACCCGATTGATTGTCTTGAACGTCCCCTCGAATGTCCCCTCGATGGCACTAGCCCCGTTCACCGCGTTCGAATGCGGCACGGCCCGCGCTTACTTACTGGCAAAGCGAAAACGCCTCGCGCGCCGCGATGTCGCCGTTACCGTAAATGCCCGCGACGGTGCAATCGCCCGCGACGCATTCGAACGTCGAATCGCCAAACGTCAGCACGAAGTGCCGCAGGCCACCTTCAAGCGAATACTCCGGTCCCCACGAATCCTCGACCAGCGATGAGCGCATGACCTCGTGCGCGCTATATCCGCGCAGGCCTTTTGAAGTCAGAAAATAAGCGGGCAGATCCGCGTCGCGCGGCGGTCCGAACTGGTGAAACGCGGCCGACATGAATGCGATCACGCAAAACGGATCGTCGTCGCTAAACGGACCGAAGCGCTCGAAGTCCGCCTCCGCGATGCGATAGACAATCGCGACCAGCCTTTCATTGGCCAGCACGAACGGCGCGCTGGTGTCGCGATCGGGATGGGGGATGTCGTCCATCAGGACGACCTGGTCCTGCTCGCTGGATTGCGGTGCGTGGCTCATCGGTGGGTTCGGCGCTCCGTGACGGGTTCATGCAGTCCATCGCCGGGGCGCGGACAACGCCGCCAGGAAACGCTGCGCCGTAGAGTGTAATGGAATCCCGGCACGTGGCGCCTGCACACCAGGCCTGCCCGTGAGTCCGCTTGCGGCATGAAACGACACGCTGGAAATGCCGTCGTCGAGATCGCCGATCGACGTGTGCTGCCAGATCAGTTGCGCCTGCGGCTCGATGCTCAAGACCGTCGACTGAGCAATGGGCACGCTGCCTTCGAGCGACCCACCGACCGTATGACCGTATGACCGTGCGTCGTCGCGCCGATGCCCTGGTTCGACGACGGATCGATCGTGAGCGTGCTACCCCGTGGACCAAAAAAAATGCCCCGGCACCGTTACCGGCGTCGGGGCAAATCCCATGTCAAAGAAGATGTCATAGAGGAGACGGAATCATCGTACCTGCGTGCGGCAGACCCGCCAACCAACGGTTTCGTATATCCATATCGCGCGGCGCCATACGCCATGGCTAAACGGAACGCACCGTGTTTTCAGGCATATCGTTAGAACAAAAAACACGTTCGCAATGGCGCCCCGGGTCACTAACATGGCGGATCAGTCCGGCTTGCCCCGCCTGCACGCGCAGCCCCGCCGTGCAGCGCCCGTGGCCGCAACGCAAGAAGGAGCATCGCATTGACCGGTTTCAATCACATCCGCACGCCGCTCGTCGTGGGTATCGGCGGCACGACGCGCGACGGATCGTCGACCGAACGCGCCCTGCGCGTCGCGCTGAATGGCGCTGAAAGCGCCGGCGCGCGTACGCATCTGTTTGGCGGTGCGTTTTTGCACAGCCTGCCGCACTACGCGCCGGAAAGCGCGTCGCTCACCGAAGCGCAGCGCGAACTGATCGAAGCCGTGCGCGAGGCCGACGCCGTCATCATCGCGACGCCGGGCTATCACGGCGGCGTCTCCGGGCTCGTCAAGAATGCACTCGATACGCTCGAGGCGTTGCGCGCCGACGCGCGTCCCTACCTGGACGGCCGCGCGGTCGGCTGCATCGTCACGGCGTATGGCTGGCAGGCGACGGGCACGGTGCTGGGTTCGCTGCGCTCGATCGTCCACGCGTTGCGCGGCTGGCCGACGCCGCTCGGCGCCGGCATCAATACGCTCGAAACCCGCTTCGAAACAGAAAACACGTGCTCCGATCCGAAAGCCGCCGAACAGCTCACCACTGTGGGCAACCAGGCTGCGACGTTCGCGCTGACGTTCGGCGCGGGACGATCGACGGCGCCAGTGTCGCGCACAGCGCTCGCGGAACAGGAAAGCGCCGCGCCCCGGCCATCGCGCGCCGCAAAAGTACTGTCGCTTGCGAGCTGACTGGCGCGGGTTTCCACGCAGAGCAGGCCGGTATCCGCGCGTCCACCCGCATAGCCACAGCCGCGCGCAGCGTGTGCCAGCGCACACAGCGCGCACGGCCGGTCGGGCCGTGCGTATGCCATGCAACATACGGAAAGCGCGTGGACGCCGGATAGTGTGACCACGCGCATACGACACCGCCACATCCTGATCATCGATGACCGTTCAAGGCCACCCCTGATTTGCTTGCGACGAAAGATTGGTTCACTCGCCACGCGGCACGGCCTACGCTTGTCCCTGCCCGCTCGTTGACCGATCGTCGCACTTCGCGTGAACTGAAAACGCAAGCGGGCGCGATCATCGGCACGACCATGAACCGACTCATTCACTACAAGGGCTACGAGGTTGCGACAGCAGCACAGCCCCTTCCCAACGGCCTCTTCGCAGCCAATCTGACCATCGAGAAAGCCACGGTGACACCGAGGCGCGCATATTCGTTCGATGCCCTCGATTACTTTTTCGACGAAGAGCACGCGCTGGCCTATGCGTTCCGATGGGGACGCCTGTGGATCGACAATCACCGGTAGACGTTGCCCGGGACGAGCGGACCACTGGCGTTGACTGCGCCGACGCCGCGTTTTGGGGGTTGTGACAGAATAAGCGACATGTCCGCCCGCTCCTCGTTGCCATGTCCGGTACGCTGACGCATGCTCCCGAAGATCGCGCACAGCGCCACTGGACCTTCCTTGTCGTGGCGGCGCAAATCATGACATTCTCTGCGCGTTAGGGCGATCGCGTTCAGGCTCGTGTGGAATCGCGTCGCGATCGCGAACGGCGTAGCGCACGATCCGGATTTCCTCGCGTCTAACGATGACACGCCCGGTAAAAAGCTGGGCATGCGCGGCTTGTCCGGCCAGTCTTCGTGCCGCCGCAAGCCGCGAACGCCGCCACAATCCTGGAGACAGCATGACATGGACGGTCGATGAACAACTCGCGCTGACGGCCACGGAGGCCGTCGCCGCCATCCAGCAGGGGCGCCTCGCCGCCACCGATTACGTCGCGACGTTGCTGGCGCGGGCGGCCGCACTGTCGACGCTGAACGCGCTCACGGTGCTCAACATGGAAGGCGCGCTCGAAGCGGCAAAACGCATCGACGCGCTGTCCACCGCTGAAAAAGCGCGCCTGCCGCTTGCCGGCCTGCCGGTCGTCGTCAAGGACAACATCAACACGGTGGGGCTGCAGACATCGGCGGCCACGCCCGCGCTCGAGAATTTCATTCCGTCTTCCAGCGCGCCCTCCGTGCAGCGGCTTGTCGATGCCGGCGCGATCGTGCTCGGCAAGGCCAACATGCACGAACTGGCGTTCGGCATCACCAGCACTAATCTGGCTTCGCACGCCGGACCAGTGCGCAATCCGTACGATCCATCGCTGATTCCCGGCGGCTCTTCGGGCGGCACCGCCGCCGCCATCGCCGCACGCATCGTGCCCGCCGGCCTCGGCACCGACACCGGCGGCTCAACGCGCATTCCCGCCGCGCTGACCGGCACTGCGGGCTTTCGTCCTTCGGTGGGCAACGGCGGCCCCGCGCGCCGCTATCACGACCCGCACGCCGTCGTGCCGATCAGCCGCACGCGCGACACCGTCGGACCAATGGCGCGCACCGTCGCCGATATCGCGCTGCTCGACGGCGTCATCACGAGCGACGCCACGTTGCCCGCCGTTTCGCTTGCGGGCCTGCGCATCGGGCTGCCCGCGCCGCTCTGGGAAGGCCTGGAACGCGCGCTCGAAGGCGTCGCGCGCGCGGCCGTGGCGCGCCTCGCGGCAGCGGGCGTGGTCTTCGTCGAACTCGACATGCCCGGGCTCATCGAGTTGAACGACAAGGTCAGCTCGCCCGTGGCGCTGCACGAGCCCGTCGACGATGTCCCCGCGTGGCTCGTCGCCAACGACGCGCCCGTGAAAACCGTGGTGGATATCGCGGCGCGCATCGCGTGCCCGGACGTGCGCAGCGCGTACGACGCGATCATCGCCGACGTGTTCGCCAGTCAATACGACGCGGCGATGCACACGTGGCGTCCGCAGCTTCAACACCTGTATGACGCGACCTTCAACACGCACCGGATCGACGCGTTGCTGTTCCCCACCACGATCCTCGCCGCCGTGCCCATCGACGAGATGAATGGCTCGTCGACAGTGACGATCGACGGCGGCGAAACGCTCGATGAAATGGCGGCGTTCCTGCGCAATACCGACCCGGCCAGCAACGCCGGCATTCCGGGCCTTTCGCTGCCCGCGGGCATGACGCGGGACGGCCGCCCCGTCGGCATCGAACTGGACGGGCCGACCGGCAGCGACCGGCGCCTGCTCGCGATCGGCGTCGCGTTCGAACAGGTGCTGGGCTCGCTCGCGGCGCCCGCCTTGTAGCCGCCCGGCGTGTGCCGGAACCTTCGCATGTGGACGCTATAATCGCTGCGTTGCGGCGAAGGCGGTCCTGCCTCGCGTCCATATCGCGAAGCGGGCCGCGTCGCCGCCTGTCGCCACGTCCACCGAAACCATGCAATTTCGCCCGATCCCGACGTTCACCCGCAAGCGCCTCTCCGATGTCGTGTCGGACCAGATCAAGGCGTTGATCTCGGAAGGCGCGCTCGGCCCGGGTGACCGTCTGCCTGCCGAACGCGAGCTCGCGACGCAGCTCGGCGTGTCGCGCCCTTCGCTGCGCGAAGCGCTGGTTCGACTCGAAGCCGACGGTTACATCGAAATGACCGGTCGCGGCGGCTTCGTGGTGACCGACATGACAGCCGCGGTCATTTCAAAGCCGCTCGCCGAACTGCTGCTGCAAAACGCGCGCACGCGCTCCGATATCCTGGAGCTCAGACAGGGCCTTGAATCGATCGCAACGGTGTACGCAGCCGAGCGCGCGACGCCCGGGGATCTCGCCGCGATCCGCACGGCGTTTGAGTCGTTAAAGACCTGTGCATTGTCATCCGACCGCACGCATCTTGCCGATCTCGACGCCGCATTTCATCTTGCGATTGCCGATTCGACCCACAACGTCGCACTCGCGCACGTGATGCATGGCATCCACACACTGATCCGCGAATCGATGCGTCAATCGCACCGGCTCATCGATTACGACGACGCGATGGAACAGCAGCTTCTCGAGCAGCACCAGGCCATCTACGATGCGATCATGGCACGCGACGCGCACAAGGCGCGCAGCGCGGCCGAGCAGCATCTGACATACGTACGGGCGCTTTACGAGCGACACGCGGCGCAGCCACACCCGGTCACGCGGGATCGCGCAACATAACGGAACGGACGCCCCATGCGCCTCGCGCTTTACACTTTCATCAGCGTCGTGCTCGCCGCCACCAGCAGTGGCTGCGCGACGCTCGCCGCGGCGGATTCGAACGCGCTATGGCGCATCGTCGACGGGCAGTGCGTGATGTCGATGCAATCATCAGGGACGCCGGGGTTCTGCACCCGTGTCGATCTGCAGGCCCATTACGCGATTCTCAAGGACATCAACGGTTCGTCGCAGTACCTGCTGATTCCGACCGATCGCGTGACTGGCATCGAAAGCCCCCAGATTCTCGCTGACGATGCGCCGCCGTACTGGTCCGACGCATGGAACGCCCGCACGTACGTTCAAAAGGCCGTCAAACAGGAACTCGGCGACGAACAACTCGGGCTGGAAATCAACTCCCCGTATCGCCGTTCGCAGTCGCAACTGCACATCCATATCGACTGCCTGCGTAAAGACGTGATCGATGTGCTCGCGCGATATCGTCGTGACGCGCCGGGCAAATGGCATTGGGACACGATCGACGGAAACCGCTACCGTGTCATGCGCGTCGCCTCGATTGACGGAGCCGACGATCCGTTCAGGGTCGTTGCGCGCGATCTGCCGAACGACACGACGATGGCGTCGCAAACGATTCTCGTGACTGGCGCGGGTCCTTCCGCGAAAAGCGACGGATGGCTGATTGTCAACAGCAGCCTGGATCTCGACGAAGGCAGTGGTTCAGCGGAACCGCTGATGGATCACGCGTGCAAGCTCGCGCGGAAAAGCTGACAACTCACATTTCCTTCATTGCGCTGGAACAGGCTTTCCCGTATTTCGGCACATGCTTTGCGCAAGAAATTGGTTCTGTCATCCGACACGGGCCTTTAGGATCGGCTTCAATGGGCGTGCCGTCTAACCACGTCGCGCAGTATCAGCAGCCTTTCTAACTGTGCGAAGCAGCCTGTGGCGAACTATCTCGACGACACCCAGCGCCGTACCCTGGCCCGCCTCGCCACCACGCTGACGTGGCGTACAGAATGGCCGACGTGGCTGTTGATCGCGACGATTTACGCATCCTGGTTCGGCGTTGCGATTCACGTTCGCGCGCTCGGTGTGCCCGTTGCCGCGATTCTTCTCGCTTTCCTCAGCGCGTGGTACATGTCCCTTCAGCACGAACTGATGCACGGTCATCCGACGCGCTCGCGTCTGTTGAACGGACTGTTTGGATTCGCGCCGCTTGCGGTGTGGTTTCCGTATGGCATCTATCGCGACCTGCATCTTCAGCATCACAACGATCCGCATTTGACGCATCCTGCACTCGACCCGGAAAGCTATTTTGTGACACATCACGCGTGGCAACGGACGGGGGTCTTGATGCGCGCGCTGCTCATGGTTCGCAACACGTTTATCGGGCGTCTTCTGCTCGGACCTGCGTTTTCAATCGCGACGACGGCGAACGAAGCGGTTCGCAAGATCACCGGTGGTGACTTGCGCGATGTGCCCGCGTGGCTCATGCATTGCATCGCGCTCGTTGCGTTGACGTACTGGCTGGACGTGGCGTGCGGCCTGCCGGCATGGGTTTTTATTGTCGGTGTCGGCTATGGGGCACTGTCTGTCGGGTCGGTGCGCTCGTTTCATGAACATCGTACTGCGAGTTCCGGTCAGCATCGGTCGGTCATCAACGAGGCCGCGTTCTTCTGGCGGCTTCTTTTTCTGAACAATAACTATCATGCGGTGCATCATGATCTGCCGCATGTGCCGTGGTTCGCGCTTCGGGAAGTGTATGAAGCGTCTCGCCAGCAATATATAGAACGTTCAGGGGGCTTTCTCGTATACGGTTACAGCGAGTGGTTGAGGCTGTATGCATTCGGTCCGGTTGCGCATCCGGTGCATGGCAATCTGTCCGGCTTCATCGACAGGAATTCGCCTGCTTCCACCCGTTTCGCAGGTACATTGCGAGGGAAACTCATGGTAGTTGTCGACCGGGGAGAACTATCATGAAGCTCGCCCATGCGTTCCGCAAGAACCCCGCAGATGCGCACGGCGCTAGCCTGGATGTCCGTCTCGAACCGCATTTCAATCACGTGGACGTCGGCACTTTACTCACAAGCTGCGCCTGGCGCGCGAGGTCATGGGTGGCGTCGAAAGGCCTCTATCGAGCCGGACGCTGATCCCACCGCAAAATGGCGCTTTACCGGAAGATCTGGGGCGCGCACACAGGATTGCGGGCAAGCATGCTTCAGGATCTCGAGAAAGGTCGTGATACGGAAATCAACTACATCAACGGCCTCATATGCCAGAAAGGGCGCGAGCGTGATGTCGCCACGCCCTTCAACGACAAGCTCGTCGAGCTGGTCACCGAGGCTCAAAAGAGACGTGGAGTCAATAATTCTGGCTATCTGAGCCGGTTTGACGCGCTGCTGAAGATCCATGCGCCCGACCTTCCCGGTCAGGTTGCATGGTAAGTGACGGGCCGGCAGCCGCTGGATGCCGCAGGCCTGTCACGGGCGCGTGTCCACCATCGGGGCGAGTGGCCAGCCGTTCCACCGGCCCATGTGCCAGTTGATACGGGTTCAGGCCTGAAACTCTGATCTCAGTGCCCCATACAGGCGCCGATAGCGTGCGAGCCGTATTTCCAGCATGGACTGACTGACCGCCTCAGGCTCATATCGCTCGAGCACGGGCGGCGCCACGCACACCCCGGACAAGTCCTCCCCGCCGTGAGCCAGCCGCGCCAGCCGCGCGGCGCCAAGCGCAGCACTCATCTCGCTTCCTTCATGACGGTTCAGCTGGAAGCCCAGCACCGACGCGCAAAGCCGGCCCCAAAACGCGCTCCGCGAGCCGCCACCAATGAACGCGGCGGCGTCGAGTGTCGTGCCCGCACCCTGTAGCGCCGCGTAACCATCCGCCATCGCAAATGCGACGCCTTCCATGACGCTATACGCGAGGTGCGCCGCACTGTGTGTCGCGGTCATTCCGTAGAAGACGCCTCTCGCGGCCGCATCGTTGTGAGGTGTTCGCTCACCGTTCAGATACGGCAAAAAGATCGGCGCGGTTTCGCTCTGCCCCGCCGGCGCAATATCGACCACATCCGCAACGCTGATTTTCAGCAGGCTTGCCAGCCAATGCAGGCTTGCAGCTGCAGACAGGATGACGCTCATCTGATGCCACTGCCGTGGCACGCAATGACAGAACGCATGCACTGCCTGTGTGGGGTTCGGAGCATGGCGGGCGGTAGCGGCAAACAGCACGCCTGACGTTCCGAGCGACAGCAACGCGTCGCCACGTCTGGCGACGCCGACGCCGATCGCGCTCGCCGCGTTGTCTCCTGCTCCACCGCACACGGTGACGCTCCGGTCGATCCCCCATTCACGCCGAAATTCTTCCCGCAACGTCGCCGCGGCCTCGCTGCCCTCCACGAGCCGCGGCATGTTCGCCCGCGACAGACCCGTTGCCGCCAGCATGCGCCCGGACCAGTCCCGCTTGCCGACGTCGAGCCACAAGGTGCCAGACGCATCGGACATATCGGAGACGAATTCGCCAGTCAGGCGCCACGCGATGTAGTCCTTCGGCAGCAACACCTTCTGCACCGCGCGAAACACCGCCGGCTCGTACTTCGACAGCCACAGCAGCTTGGGCGCCGTGAAGCCTGGCATCGCCAGGTTACCGGTTATCGCGCGAGAGTCCGGTACGAGCGTTTCGAGTTCAATGCATTCGGCGTACGCCCGCGTATCGTTCCAAAGGATAGCGGGCCGCAGCACGTTGCCGCTGCGATCGAGCAGCGTCGCACCGTGCATCTGCCCGGACAGGCCAATGCCGCGCAGCGCCTTGAATGCGCGTGGCTGCGCGTTGCGCACCGTCGCGATCGCATCGAGCGTTGCGTTCCACCAGTCCTGCGGACTTTGCTCCGACCATTGTGGATGAAGATTGTCGACGACCAGTTTCGCGCCGCTGCTGGCAATGATGTCCGATTCTGCATCGGTGAGCACTACTTTTACCTCGGACGTCCCGAGGTCAATTCCCAGATAACTCAAAATGAAATCCCGTAGATGAGCAAACGGCAGCCTGGTCTCAGATTGCCTCAGGCCGCCGCTTTGTGGTCGTGTGACGAGGCATCATTAAGTCGATGCAGCGCACGAAATCTCGACGGCGGAATACCTTTTTGCGCGAGAAACTGCCGGTTGAAGTTCGACACGTTGTTAAAGCCAACGCGATAGCAGATATCGGTTACGCTGAGGTCCGAGCACATCAGCAATTCACACGCCTGGTTAAGACGAAGGCGGTTCTGATACTGGATGAAGGTGCAGCCTGTATGTCGCTTGAAGAAGCGGGTAAAGGTACTTACGCTCATGCTGGACATGTCGGCAACGTCGACTTCCCGCAGGTTGACAGCGAGATTTTGCTGGATATACGACAGTACCTGGTTGATGGTCGACGACATGTAGCGCTGTGCTTTCACGTTGTACGCGGGTCCGGCCAGCAGCTTTTTGTCGACACAGGCAGTGAGCTGATCCAGGATCGACATCAGCAGCGCGACGCGGCGCGCGCCATGTGCATCGGAGAGCTCCTGCATGATCGATGCGATTGCAAGACCAAGATTGTCTGGAAACTGGATTCCCCGCGACGCCAGATCGATGAGCGAGAGCACCGGACTCAGTTCGGCAAACGCCGCGACCATTCTTTCCATCGCGTCGCGCGAGAACTGGAGCACGAGGTCTCGCGACGGCACGCCGGCGCCGTTCTCGCTGCCCGTGACCCAGTTGTGGGGCAAGTTGGGGCCCGTCAACACGAGATTGCCCGGGCTGAAATCTCCAATGTAATCGCCGACGAAGAACTTGCCCGATGACGCCCGGATCACGTGAATCTCGTATTCGGGATGAAAGTGCCACTTCGCGACCGTATGCGGATAGTCATGCACCCATGCCCGGAACGATTCATCCTGCCGGGTATGTACCAGTTCGAGATCCGGATTCATTTGCTGTCTCCTTGGTGGCGCTGCCTTCGATCCCTTTCATGCGCGTTCGCGCTAATGTACGCCCAAGCCCGTCTTCGCGTGTTCGATAGCGTCCTGAATCCCATGGACCGCCACATCGCCAGGCGCATCGAGCGACACGTTTTCCCCGGTCTTCGCGTCGAAAATGTGGAGGTCACGTTCGCTAAATGCGAGCGTCACCTTTTCGTCCGTGCGCGGCGCGGCGCTCGACGGGACCAGCGCCGCAATCCGCTCGCCTGAGCAATCGACGGTGACGAGCGCTTCGGCACCCAGCATCTCGACCAGTTCCACGGTGCCATTCAGAATGAGGCTGTCGTCGACGCGCCCATTGTCCGCGAGGCGCAGGTAGTTCGGCCGGATCGCAAGCGTCACCGCCTGACCATCGCGCAGCCGGTCAAAGCGGTTTCCACGCAGTTGCCAGCAACCCGTTGCCGAAGTGGCGGACACCGTACCGGCTGCACGCTGGACGGAGCCAGTCAGGAAGTTCATTGCCGGCGTGCCGATGAAACCCGCCGCGAAGAACGTGCGCGGATACTGGTAGAGCTCGGTCGGCGTGCCCTCCTGCTCGATCCGGCCGCCACGCATCAGGATCACCCGGTCGGCGAGCGTCATTGCTTCGAGCTGGTCGTGGGTCACGTAGACCGTGGTCGTTTTCAGGCGCTGGTGCAAACGCTTGATGTCGGTGCGCAACTGCGCCCGCAGTTTCGCGTCGAGGTTCGACAGCGGTTCGTCGAAGAGAAACACCGAGGGTGTCTTGATCATCGCCCGGGCGATCGCCGCACGCTGCTGCTGCCCACCTGACATCGCGCGAGGCTTGCGGTCGAGCAACCCGTCGAGATTGAGCATCGCCGCCACCTCGCGCACCCGCCGGTCAATCTCCACCTTCGGCGTCCTGAGACGACGTAGTCCAAACGCGATGTTGTCGTAGACGCTCATGTGCGGATAGAGCGCGTAGTTCTGGAACACCATCGCGACATTGCGCTCCCGCGCCGGCACCTCGTTGACCACGGTACCGCCGATCGACAGGTCGCCCCCGGAAATCTCCTCGAGCCCGGCGATCATGCGCAGCATCGTCGACTTCCCGCAGCCCGATGGTCCAAGCAGCACGACGAACTCGCCCTCATCGATATGCATATCCAGCGGATGCAACACCGGTGGCCCGCCATCGTACTGCTTGGTCAGCCCCCTGCAAGTGATATTGGCCATGGCTCAGTCCATCTCGATCTGGATCTTGACGTCTTCCGGGTGACCCGCAGCCGCTTCCTCGAACGCCTTCACGCCCTGCGAAAACGCGAATTTGCGGGAGATGAACGGATTGACGTCGATCATCCCCGAGCTGATCAGCGCCAGTGCGCGCGGAAAAATATTCGCGTAACGAAACACGGACTCAAGTCGCACTTCCTTCGCCTGCATCGCGACCACGTCGAGCGCGACCGGCCCGGGCGGCATGCCCACCAGCACCGCGCAGCCGCCGGGGCAGACGAGGTCAAGCAGCGTCTCGAACACGTTCGCATTGCCCGACGCCTCGAACACCACATCGGCACCCCAGTCCTGCGTCACCTGCCGAACCACGTCGACGAGCGACTGCTCGCCCGCGTGTACCGTGACGACGGCCGGGTTGCTGGCAAAGTGACGCAGCTTCTCCTTGACCACGTCGGCGAGGATCACGCGCGACGCCCCGCCTGCGAGCGCTGCCAGCGTCGTCATCGCACCGATGGTCCCCGCGCCGATCACGACCGCCACGTCGCCGGGCTTCATGGCCGCCTTCTTGGCTGCCTGCAGTCCGATCGACAGCGGCTCGACGATCGCACCTTCGGCGAACGACACGTTGTCCGGGAGCCGGTAGGTAAACGCGGCCGGATGCACCACGTACGGCGTCAGGCAGCCGTGAACCGGTGGCGTCGCCCAGAAGCGCACCGCCGGGTCAAGGTTGTACAGACCGCGCATCGTGGCCGGCGAGTCGAATTGAGGCACGCCCGGTTCCATGCAGACGCGGTCGCCGACTTTCAGGTGACTGACCTCACCACCTGCTTCGACGATTGTGCCCGATGCCTCATGGCCCAGCACCATCGGTTTTTCGACCTTGAACGGTCCAATGCGGCCATGCGTGAAATAGTGAACATCGCTGCCGCACACACCGACCGTATGGATCCGGATCTTCACGTCGCGTGGACCGACCGTCATCGACAGATCGATGTCGCGCAGGCTAAGGCGTCGTGCTTCTTCGAGTACAAGTGCCTTCACAACAATCTCCTCACTTTCCCTTGAGCATTGAGTTCAACAGGCGGCTTAGCGCGCCCACGAAAATAATCGGCGGCAGCGCAAGCAGCACCGTCGATGCGTTAATCACGCCCCACGGCACTTCCTGCCCTAGCGACGTGAAAGCGGACGCCACAACTGGCAGGGTCGCGCCGCGCGACGAAGTCAGTGCAAGCCCGATCATCAGTTCGTTCCAGACCAGCACGAAGCTGAAGATGACGCCGCCCATCAGCGTGCTGCCGCAGGTTGGCAAAGCGATGCGCCAGAACACCTCGTAAGGTCCGTAGCCGTCCAGCGTGGCCGCTTCTTCAATTTCGCGCGGCATGCGCTGGAACACCGGAATCGAGAGCCAGGTGATGGTCGACAGCGTCGTCAGCAGGTACGTGACGATCATCGAGAACCGCGTGTCGTACAGACCGAGGGCGACCCAGATCGCGATCAGTGGAATCGCGATCGCAACCGGCGGCAGGAAGCGCAACGACAACAGGAAGAACTGGATGTCGCGCTTGGCCGGCACATGGAAGCGCGCAATCACGTATGCGGCCGGCACGCCCAGCACCGTGCCCAGCACGACCGCCGTGCCGACGATGACCGAACTGTTCTCCAGTGCAATCAGCACTTCCGGGCTCGAGATGACCTGCCGGTAGTTGTCGAGCGTCGGGGTGAAGAAGAAACGTGGCGTCGGGGTGACGATGTCGAGCAGGTTCTTCAGCGAATTGAGGACGGCCCAGAAGATCGGGAAAATCGCCACCAGCGCGAGCGCGATGGCGAACAGCAGGACCGTGCCGCGGGAGATCAGTCTTCCCATTTGTTCACCCGCTTCCAGATAAAGGTGAAGATCACGGTCGTCGCGAGCATCATCAGAACGGCCATGCTCGAGGCGTACGAAACCTTTCCCGACAAGCCGATGCCCTGCGAATACGCATACATGTCCAGCGTTTCCGTGGCGACACCCGGGCCGCCCTTGGTCATCACGTAAATCAGGTCGAACGAACGCAGCGATTCGACCATCTTGATGAACACGAGGCTCATGATCGGCGCCTTGAGCATCGGCAACGCGATGTATGCATACACTTGCCAGGTCTTCGCGTAATCAAGCCGTGCCGCTTCCAGTGGCTCCGGCGGCAGCGTTTCGAGCAATTTCAGAACCACCACCGAGAAGAAGAGTCCCCATTGCCAGACGTCGACCAGTGCGACCGCATAGAGCGCAAGCCCCGGATCGGAAAGAAACGCGGTGTTGGTCATGCCGAAAAGGCCGAGCAACCAGCTGAGGATGCCCGTCAGCGGCGAATACATGAACTTCCAGATGAACGCCGCCGACACGCGCGGCAGCAGGACCGGTGTGATCAGCAACACGCCGATCGCGTTGCGAAGCCGGCCATGTACGTTCTCGAACAGGTAGATCGCGATCGCGACGCCGATCGCGACGGCGCCCAGGACCGTGACAATCTCCCAGATCGCGGAGACCTCGATCGAGTTGATAAAGCGCCGGTCGGCCGTGAGGCGTACGAAATTGCGAAACCACACGTACTCGCTGTCCGGATACCGAAGCACGCGGTTCTTGAGCGCAAGGTTGATTGCCGCGACCGTCGGCACGAAGCCCAGTACCGCCATCACGACGAGCGGTGGCACCAGAAACACGAACGGCAGGCTGGTCTTTCCACGATTGAACATTCGGCACTCCAACAGCCATCGATCCGGGAGCGCGCACAGCAGCTCCCGCCTGTAACAGGGCGCTGCGCCCGCCACGGCGGCCACAGCCCGTTTCGTTACTTGCGCGCATGCTCCATGGCGTCCTGTGCATACTGGACGGAGTCATTCAACGCACCAGGGATATCCTTTTGCGTGCCAGTAAAAATTTCTTCGAGCGAGACGCCGAGGTTGTCGCCAATATCGGGCCATTGCGGGCTCGGCCAGAACGTGACCTTTGATACTGGCGTCGTATCCTTAAGCCCCGCGAGGATCTGCGGCTTCACGTGCTTCTGGAAGTACTCGCTCTCGACCGTGCTGGTGCGGTTGTAGTCGCTGAACACGTTGTCTCGCAGGCGTGCCTGCTCCTGCTCCTTGCTGGTCGCCCATGCGATGAATTTGCCAGCGGCCTGGCGAGTGCATTCATCCTTCGCACCGACCGCTGAAATCGCCAGACCGTGACCATAGGCAGCGGAGGGCAACGGTGCGGGCGGCCGCGCATAGCCAACCTTACCGGCAACGCTCGACTTGGTCGGATCCTCCATCCAGTCGGCAAACGGCGTCGACTCGATCATGAACGCCACCTTGCCGGAGCGGAACGCTTCGAGTGCATTGCTCCAGTCATAGGTGGCCGAGCCCGGCGGCGCATATTTGAAGAGCTCTGTGTACAGTTGGGTGGCCTTCACGGCGGCCGGCGAATTGAATGCTGGCTGCTGGTCCTTGTTCGTCCACGTCCCGCCTTCTGCGAGCATGAACGGCGCCCAGCGCCAGACGTTCATACCGGAGCCGCGCTGACCGCGCGCTACCCAGCCGTACAGGTTCGGCGGCGCGTTCAGCTTTTTGATGTCCGCAACCAGCTCGTCAAGCGTACGCGGCACCGGCATGTGCGCTTTCTCGAGGATGTCGCGGCGGTA
Source organism: Paraburkholderia sartisoli (assembly GCF_900107685.1). Taxonomy (GTDB): domain Bacteria; phylum Pseudomonadota; class Gammaproteobacteria; order Burkholderiales; family Burkholderiaceae; genus Paraburkholderia; species Paraburkholderia sartisoli. The sequence goes on from NZ_FNRQ01000004.1 coordinate 247,726, forward strand.
GAACAGGAAGTCGGACCCACCGATCAGCGGCGCGAAATAGGCTACCCCCTTGTAGCTGGCTACAGCGCGGCGGCCCGGCAGGAAGTCGTCGTAGTCGGCCTCCTTCGGGTAATACTTGAGCAACGGCACGATCCAGCCGGCGGTCGCGAATTCGGACACATTCGCTTCGTCGACGTAGTAGACCTGATACGAGCCAGCGCCGGTCGACGCATCGAGGCGTGATTTCGCGCGCCGGTCGTTTTCGCCGAAGTAGCTTATCTCGATCTTCGTGCCGCTCTTCTTTTCGTAGTCTGGCAGGGATTTCTCCATCACCGTGAGGCCGAGGCTCTTCTGCGCCAGCACCTTGATGACGGGGACACTGCACGATTGTGCGAAAGACGCGACAGGCAGGGTCGCGCCAAGCAGCGCGCACAGTGCGGAATAGTGGAACCTGTTCACTGCTGTCTCCTGATAGGTTTTGATTCGAATAGTTGTTATCGCCGGGTGTTATACGCATTCCGGTAGATAGCGTACGTAAGTTAACACGCGGTTTACTGTGTCATCCACGCCAAAACGGAGCAGCTCTTCTATACTTTTTGCTCAGTTTTTGTGTGCAGCGCAAAATTTTGTGTCGATGCTGGCTGGGTTTGGACGGACTGCCACGTTTCAGGCGGGGAACTCGTTGGCGAGGCGGCCGCGCAAATCTGGACAGTCGGATAAGTGGAGCGCTCGGGGCCTGAGCCAGCGATAATGCCGACAAAAGAATCTTGAAGATGACGAAGAAAACCCGACGGACGCACTCAGCCGCGTCCAAAGCGAAAGTGGCGATGGTACCCACTTGTGAACATTGGAGGCTTTCGACAGGCAGAGGCCTGGTCAGTCCTCCGCTGGTCGTCGCGATTCCACCCGCTGACAGAGCACGGCAAGCCCGTCAGTCTCCTGGCCATCGCTATCGCGCGCGAACTGGCCGCGCGCATCCGGGCGCGTCTTTCAAAGCAAAAGCAACGAAGCAATCTTGTCCAACGTCACCGAGGGCACATAATCCTTGTCCTGATACACCTTGGCCAAATCTGTTTCCGGTATTTCGCGAGCGCCCGCTGGCAGTGACGTATCTGCTTTTGCGAATGCGGCCTCCCACATGGCCGCAAGGTACCGGGCGCCGGCTCCCATCAGCTTTGCTGTATCAGTTCCGAAGGCATTCCACAGACCGTCGACCACGCTCGCGGAACTGCCGCCACCGAGTCGGATGTATTCGTCGATGAGCGTCGCCGGAGGAAGAATGTCCGCCGCCTGACCCATCAGCGTCACCGTGGCGAACGCCGCATCTCGCCCATCAGCAATAGCAGGAATCGCCCCCTTGAATTCCCGCGCTTGCGGAAGAATTTGCGGCAGCAGGTCAGCCGAATGCCGGTCCACCATCTTGTCTTCATAGGTCGAATGAACGCCCTTGCCGGGCCACTTTTTGCCTGTAGCATCCGGGGCATCCCTGTACCCATCCGAATGATATGAACCATGAAGCGGCTGACAGGCATCCCCAACGTAGTGGGCTAGCACGCCTGCTGCGCAGAGGAATCGGGTATCGTCTCGCGCCTTGAGCTGTCGGACCATTTCGTCGAAGATCTGCCACACGCGAAACGGCAGCAGGCCCTCTGAGCGGCTATTCGTCTGTCCCTCATCCGCATACCATTTCGACCACACGGCAACACTCATGTTTTCGATACTGCTTAACGTGACATCGCGCAGGGTCTTACCGTCTGTATCGGGCTGGTCAATGTCGGCGTAGTGGTTGGGATGCTCCGGGCCGGCGTTCTGCGCATAGTCCCGTCCACCAGGCACGCGGGCCGACGTTTTCTTCCACACAAGGTCCGGCACATCAGCCAGCTCGACGAATTCGCCGTTGGCCAGTTTTTCTCGAATCTGCTCCGGCGTCAGTTCATCCGGGCGAAAGCTGATGCGCTCGATGTTCGCCTTAAGGAAGTCATGCAAGGGCCCATTTTCCACGGACTCAATCGCAGCGGTCGCGATGCTGTAATGACCTGTTTGCCCCCAGTAGGGATTGGCGCCCGTGTTGTGGTCCCGAACCAGGTCGACGTCAAGCAGTTGGCAAGCGGTGCTGAGCCCCGTGGCCAGCGCGTAGTTCAGAGGCCGGTCGCCGTCGAGAAGCGACTGGCCGCCCCATTCCACCGCCAACGGATGCAGCGTGGGATTTTCTGCGTCGCCCGACTTCAGATACCACACCGTGCCCGAGTCGCCCGCCTGGGTTTGCGTCGAGCCCACTGCCGGAGCGATGAGAAACTGTGAAACGTAGTCGTAGCCCGCCAGCGATTTGTGTCGATAGAAGAGCGTCTTGATCGTGCCTTCGAGCAATCCGGAAGCACTGCCGAATGCCGTCACGGGCTGGTCGATAAACTGAAGGCTCAGGCTCAGTTCGTTCAGGTCCGCGATTTCACCCGGTTTGCCTTTGATTCCAAAGGGCTGGCTCGACCAGTTGTTGACGTCGTGGACTTCGACCAGACCGATATCAAGCGTGAGATAACTGCGGCTCCCGGGAAACGCCGGAAAGACTGAAGTGAACGGTTCACGCGTCAGCTGCCGCTCAGACGCGATGCCAACTTCAGCGACTGCACCACGCAGTCGCGCCTTGACAGGACTGCCGGGTTCACCGCAAACGTGTCGGTTCGTGAGCGCATACGTTGTATGGCCATCCGTGACGAGACATCCCACGCTTGCCGACCGTTCGACGCCCTGCGCCTGCGCAAGCAGCGGACATCCGCCGCCGATATAAGTCGAGGGCCAGCGGGTATCTGCCGGGGCCGCGCTCGACGCCTCGGTCACCTGCACCGCAACCACGCAGACGGGAACTGCGCGGCCGTCCGGCATATAAAGCGTGCGCGGCACCATGTGGTCCGGGTCGAGCTTGCCATGACCGAATTCCGTCGCATCCACCCAGTCCCGTACGAGCACGATGACTGCGGGCCACGAATACGGGCGCACTTCGGAGTTGTCGAATGTCCGGATGCCCTTCCCGCGAGGCGAGCTGCTCTCATCGGATGCCGCACGGTCACGGGGCCATGGGTCATTTTTCCGGATCAGGTACAGCCCGACAGCAGTGCCTACGACGTTCGCCTTGTTGGACAGATGCCAGTGATACAAGTCTCTGGCTTCGAGCAAATCCTTCAATGAGAGACTCTGGAAGTTCTGCTGTGCGGACAGTGGGCTCATCTCGTCACCTTGGGGAGTTCGACCGGGAGTGGCCGTAAGCCGGGCGTCGCCAGTCGGGAAACTGTCGGCTCAGCGCTTTCGCATCCAAGGTTGTACGAGTCATGTGACAGATTTGCGAACCCCGTTGCAGGCATGGGCGTTTTATCTTCCAGCGAAAACTGAACGAAGCGGAAAGATTACCGGCTGCGAAGACACCGCACTAAAGCTCGCGATCTATACGCCGGTTAGCATCAGCAGCGGGTAAGTTCACGGGCGCGAAAAACGACCGGTGGTCCACGTAACGGCAGTCGCAAGGCGTGTTATCCATGAGGCCAGCAGCAATTCGTGCAACTGGCTCCGTACGCCGGCATTCTGCCAGTCGCCGGGTCGCCGCCAGCAGGTTGTACCTGGGCCGCAGACGACGATCTGTTCCCAAATGTCTTTTACAGCCCCCCTTAACCCGGCAAACCCTATAAATTTTCGCGGATCATCGCGAACACATCGGCGGATTGTCCCTGCAGCATGGCCTTCGCGGAATACAGGACCATTCCGTACGCAGCCCCCCACTCGATCTTCGGCGGCATCACGAGCGTCATCGTGTCGACCTTGACGTTCAGAAGTGCGGGGCCAGGCTCGTTCAACCACGTAACGACGGCATCTTCGAGTTCATCGGCTTTCGCCACCGTGCGCCCCCACATTCCGATCGCCTCGGCGACCTTGCCGAAGTCCGGGTTTTGCAGGCCCGTATAAAGCGGGAGCATGCCTTCTGACTTCTGCTCGATGTCGATAAATCCCAGCTTGCCGTTGTCGAACACGACCACCTTGACGGGCAGCTTCTCCTGCACGAGCGTCATGAGCTCGCCGAACAGCATGGCGAGACCTCCGTCGCCGGACATGGAAATCACCTGGCGTCCCGGCTGGCACTTCTGCAGCCCCATTGACATCGGCAGGGCCGCCGCCATCGTGCCGTGGAGCAGGCTCGAAAACACCCGGCGTTTTCCGTTAGTTTCAATATGGCGGTAAAGCCAGACAGTGGGCGTCCCGTCGTCGGCGCAGAAGAGTGCATCGCTCGCGGCGTGCCGGTTGAGCAGCTCGGTCAGATAGATAGGTGGAATCGTTCCGCGGTCCGACGCGACGGCCCTGGACCGGTGGGTTTCCACCGCGCGGGCATGCCGCTCGACGAGCTTGTCGCGGAACCCGGTTGACGTGCGCGGTTCAAGGCGCGGCAACAACGCCTCCATCGTGGACTTGATATCTCCAACCAGCCCTAACGTCACCGGATGCCGCCGGCCGAGATGGTCGGGTGCCATGTCGATCTGAACGATTCTGGCCTTCTCCGGGTAGAACTGCCGCCATGCGAAATCGGCGCCCAGCAGCAGCAAGGTCTCGCATTCGGATACCGCCAGATAGCCCGCTTCGCCGCCGATAATGCCGGTCATGCCGACGTTGTACGGGTTGTCATGTTCCAGCGCGTCTTTTGCGCGGGACGTGTGCGCAATCGGTGCCTTGAGCCGCTCGGCTACGGCAAGGATTTCGGCGTGGGCGCCACGGCATCCCGAACCGCCATAGATGGCGATCTTCTCTCCTGAATTGAGGATTTCGGCGACACGGTCGAGATCTGCGTCGCTCGGCCGGACCACGGGCACATTCGTGTGGACCGAATACGGGACGTTATCGCTCGCATCAGCATGGGCGATGTCGACCGGAACGATCAGCACGGCGACGCCACCCTTTGCAATGGCGGTCTGACAGGCAATCACGGTTTTGCGCCGCGCCTGCTCCGGCGTAATGATCATGTCGCAGAACACGCTGCACGATCCGTAGATCGCCTTGAAGTCGACTTCCTGCGGAAAGTTAAAGCCGAGTTCCTCGCTCGCCACCTGGGTTGCGATCAGGACAACCGGTGCCCGGTTGCGGTTGGCGTCCACCAGGCCGTTGATGAAGTGAAGGCTGCCAGGGCCGCAGCTTCCCGCAACGGCCGTGAGGTTGCCGGTCAACATGGCTTCGGCTTCGGCGGCGAACGCACCCGCCTCCTCATGGCGCACATGGACCCACTCGATGTCGCTCTCGTTGATGTGGTGAGCGATGAGATTCAGCGTGTCACCCACGATCCCGTAGCAATGCCTGACGCCAGCCGAGGCGAGCGTGTCCACAATGATTTCGGCAACTTTTTTGCTCATGTCGGCTCTCCTGAAGGCGCCCGATACAAGAAATGATCCGTCGCCGTTGTGAACCGCAGGCCCGGAGTTCGTCTCTGCCGGTCGCGCAGATTCCATCGGCGGGACGATTCACTTATCTTGCATGGACTCCCTGTTGCCCGATATCACCCTGAGGGGGGATCGGCGCCGCGATGGCTCCCCCATGCCTCACGCTTGAAGCATGTATCAGCTCGTTGACAGAGCGAGCAGACGTCGGCCGATATGAGCGCCGCGCGGCAAGGAATTCGACAGCCGCCCGAGCGTCGAAGTGAAAAGGCGCTGTTGTACATCCGCCTGTCCGGCATCACCGCGGGCCTCGTGAATCGCTGCCGCCGTGCGGTGAAGCCGCCAGTCCGCCAGCGGGGTTTCGAATCCCGCGGTAGCCGCGAACGCGGAGTTGATATGGTCGAGTGCAATGGCCGGATCGCCGCTCGCGAGCGCCTCGCGCGCAACGACTTCCCAGGCGAGCGCCTGCCACGTCCGGTCTTCGGTTGCGAGGGCGAGCTTCAGGAACGCCCTGGCGCACGATCGGGCGGTGCGATGGTCGCCCGTCATCATCGCTGCCTCGGAGGTGCCCCATCCGGTTGCCAGTCGCCAGTACCAGTCGAACATGACGGGCGTGGCGTCCATCTGCCGTCGCGCTTCGGCAAACAGCGACGCGGCGCGTACGCCGTCCTCCAAACCTATGTACGCGAGGCCCGCGAGCACGATGCACGCACGGTGTTGCACGGGCAGCAGTGCGCCGGGGTCGGCCTCGACCGCCTGATCGGTCGAAGCCGGGACGAGCCGTTCGTACATTTCAATGACTGGCTCGTAGTCCATCGTGTGTACGAGCAACCAACCTCTGTAGACCTCGAGTGTGCGGGCCGCAAAATAGTCGCCGTTCTCGCGGAACGAAGTCATGCCCTGGTCGAACGATTCCAGCGCCTCGCCTGGCTCGCCAAGGAAAAGCTGGGCCCACGGCGTGCCCAGCCGGAGCATCCACGTCGCCCTCGCGAGGTCGAAGCCGGGATGTTCCACCGCATGCTCAAAAAGGATCTGGTAATTCGCCCGCACAGTGCCGAGCGCTTCGCGATACCGGGTGGAAATGATGCACAGCATCGCGTATTCCATGTTCGCCCGGGCGATCAGCAATGGATCCCCCGTCTCGCGCAATGCACGAATCGCAGTCTCGCACTCGGTCAGATCGGCATGCGACCAGCCGTTGGTCCAGATACGCCGTACGTATGCACTCACGCGGACCAGCGCACTGACACGCATGTCGGGATGCGACGCACTGAGCACAAGCGCTTCGTTTAGCACCTCAATGCAACGTTGCCTGTCGCTCCAGCTCAAGACATAGGCGAGGCCCAGCATCGCGCGCAATTGCGCGTCGAGCCGGCCAATCGTGCGTGCCTGTTGCTCGAGCTCGACCCAGGCGGCCCCGGCGCGTGGATCATGCGCCGCAGCGTAAAGCGACGCGCGTGCCTCGGCAAACTCAAAGCTTTTAAGCGGACGCAAGTCAGCCGGCAACTTTGCGGTGAGTGAAGCGGCAAAGTCGAGAATCGACTGCGCCTCGCGATACGCAAAGCGAACCTTTGCGGTTTGCAGCGCAATGCGCAGATAGTCGACTGCCTTGAGCCAGTCTCTCGCGTCAGCGAAATGTTGTCCGAGCTCGTATGCCACCTCCGCTCTCTGGTCGCGGGCATAGATCGCCTCGAGCCGCTCCGCGATTTGCCGATGCAAACGGGAACGGCGAGTCAGTCCTTGACGTCCATAGAACGCGTGGCGAATGAGAGCATGGTCGAAACAGAACATGGCGACCGCTCCCCCGTCCGGTAAGCGTTTCACTCCGCAACGTTGAATCAGGCGCTGATTGCGTGCCAGTGTCTCGCACAGATCGTCGAACTGCTCCGTAGACAGACCCGCGGCGCCGGCCACGGTCGCGGATGAAAAAGAGAGCCCTGCAACGCTAGCGGCTTCAAGCAGATTCCGTTCGTCGGCGGGGAAGCGCCGGATTCGATTCTCGAGCGCCTGGGTTATCGTGTGTGGCGCTGTCTCGCCGATCGTCCCCAATGGCACCAGGGGCCGCCAGCCGGTCGCCGTCTTGCGGAGCATGTTGCGCTCCACGAGATCTGCGAGAATCGCCCGCATGAACAGCGGATTGCCGCCGCAACGTTGTGCGATGAGGTAAGACAGTTCTTCCCCGGCAGGGTCGCCATGATCGCGGTCTGTCAGCCATGCAACGACCGCGTCGCGAGGCATTGGGCCAAGCGCCAGATCCCGGCATAGCCCCCTTAACGAAAGCTCGTGATGCAATTGCTCGATGGGGTGTTCGGCCCGTGCCGCCTCGTCCGGCCGGTAAGTGGCGACGACCATCAGGCGCAGAGCTGCCGGCTGGCGCGCAATCACCGCCAGCAAATCGATGGTTGAATAGTCGGCCCAATGAAGGTCTTCGAATATCAGAAGCAGCGGTTGCGTCTGCGTCAGCAAGCTCAGCAAGCCGCTGATCTCCCGCAGCATGCGTTCGCGCGACCCGCCGGAAATTTGCCGATGCAGGGACTCGCGCACATGACTCGCCACCTGGCCCGGAAGCTGCCATGCCCACGTGGGCGCCAGCGTCACCAGCGCTTTCACGACCTCGCCGCCGCCGGTTCCCTGGCAAAGTTGCCCGAGCGCCTGCAGAACCGGATAAAACGGCTCCGTGCCGCCATAGCCCTCGACACAACGCCCTTCAGCAACCCACACGTCATCATGTTCGAACCTTTGGGCGGCAACGAACTGCTTGAGCAACGCTGTCTTGCCGATGCCTGGCTCACCGGCAACCATCACGACCTGGCTGTTTCCGGATCTGGCCCGGTCCATGGCGGCACCCAGTTGCTGCAGTTCGCCCGTGCGCCCGACAAAGCGACCGAAGCGCTCCTCGCCCGCGACCGGCAGGGATTCCGTTGCCGGAGCCTCCACCGGCGCGACGAAACGATAGCCGCGTCCGCGCAGCGTTTCGATGTAGCGAGGGTGTTGCACGCTATCGCCAAGCCGTGCCCGGATCGTTTGTATGTGGGCCTTCACGACTTCGGGCTGCACATGCACGTTGGGCCACACCGCTTCGAGCAACGCGTCATGGGTAATCAGCGCACCGCGATTCTCGATCAAAAACCGCAAAACGCCGAAGGTCTTGCGCGTCAGGTCTATCCGCTCGGGCGTCGTGTCGGAATCCAGCCGCCAAAGGCACTCGTTCGCCGTATCCAGACGAAAGCCCGCGAAACTGACCGAAGAGAGCATGCTCGATCGCGCCTTCATGCCAACCTTGCTCCTCACGCCTCTATGAGGCTCACATTGCGACTGTCTGATCGCTATTGATCTGTACAACTGCCCGCATAATTACAATCTCATAACTGGAGACCAATACAACCATCATTGAGCGGCCTGGCCCGGGCAGGGCTGGTGACGATCCGAGGCGTTTTATTTTCGGGCGCCACTCGTGCCGCGTGCCGGTCGTGAACGGCTGGAGCACCGGGATGGTCAACGCGGTCGCAAGCCTCATGTTGCAGCCGGTTATCCGCAGTATAAAATCGCGACAACCAACGATGTGAAACACATCGTCGCGACACGGCGCCACTGCAATGCCCATTCGTCAGCCGATTCTGAACGCGTGGCGCTATCAGCCTCGGCGCGCGAGCGCGGACAGGCACTGCCACGGCTCGTTCGTCGGCCGCAGGCCGCAACGGGACCGGTTGAAGACGCTGTTCGACGAGGCTCGCCATCGCGCATCGCGCATCGTATTCGTGGCGGGCGAACCGGGCATCGGCAAGACGACGGTCGTCAACCGGTTCCCGGACTCGCTCGCCGCGACGCTACCGTCGGGTCATCACGTTCGAAACAGGCTAGTCGCCCGCGTGTACACATCCAGATAGCCGGATGAGACCCAGACGGCTCGCCAGCGTCACCGCTTCGATCCGGTTCCTCACCGACAGCTTCGCGTACAGATGCTTTACGTGCGACTTCACGGTCTCGGGCGCGATGCCCAGCCGGACCGCGATCTGCTTGTTGGTCAGCCCGCCACCCATCAGCCCGATGATCGCGCGTTCACGTTCGCTGAGGCCCATGGCGGCTACGGATCGCGCTGTGTCCCGCACCGTATCGCGCCCTGGTTGCACGTCAGCCGCGGCACGTCGGCGTCGCAATATCAATGCGCCTGCGAAGGGCAACAGTTCGCGGACGTCGACGACGGGCACGATCGAACCCCGCACGATCCCGTCGATCAGCTTCGCAACGCGCTCGCTGCAGTCGATGAGCGTCTGATGCAGTCCCGCCGAAGCCGCCTGCTTCAGCAGCGTGACGAGCGCCTCGACCGCTTCATCGCGCAGCCCGGTGACCAGCAACGCTTCGACCAGCAACAGCGCAATCGTCACCGCGCCGTATCGATCGCGTCTCAGAACGGTATCGCAGTGGAGCTGCCGCAGCGCCGCGAGATCGACCGCGGCGGGTGCCTGCGCGGATGCTCCGGAATGCGCCTGCGCGAGCGCGAGCCGCGCCTGCGCGAGCACGCGGTAGCGCGCGATCTCGAAGCGCGCGCTGCTGCTCGCCGCGCCGCATTGCCCGTCCAGCACGGCAAGCCGTTGTGCGCAGAGCGCCGCCTGGTCGATGCGATCCGCGGCCACGTGCATCTCGACCTGCTGCGCGAGGCTGGCGGCGCGCAGCCGCGGCCAGTTGCGCTTCGTCCCGAGCACATCCGCCTCGGCCAGCAGCAAGAGCCCTTGACCCGGTTGCCGCCGGTTCGCGGCGATGCGGGCGAGCAGTCCGTAGCCGCGCAGCGCGCCTTCGATCGTGCCGCCCTGCCGGATTCCCGGCAGCCGTGCCGCGACCAGCGCCTCGCTCTCGTCGATGCTGCCCTCCTCGTACAGCACCTGCGCCATCACGCAGGCGGGCAGCGCGTCGATCGCCGCCGGGCCGGCGCCGCAGCGGCGCGCGATGTCGAGGGCGTCGTCGGCCAGCAAACGCGCAGCGTTGAAATGCATCTGACCGAACTCGATCGCGGCGTCGAACGCAAGGTCGAACATCGTGGTGACCGCGTGCAGCCGGCCCCGCTGCCCGCCAGGCTCGCGGCGTTCCACCGCGTAGAAACTATCGGGATCGCCGAGGCGCCAGTACACGCAGCGACACACCGTCAGCGCGACATGCGCGGTGGGCGTTGCGGCGTCGAGCCGCAGTGCGCAAAGCGCAGCGGCCAATGCCGCCCCCGCGTCGTCCTGCAGCACGAGCGCCGCAGCCCGCACGGCCGCGATCTCACAGCGCACCGCGAGCGCGACCGGCCCCGGCAACGGGCCGATCTGCCGTTCAATCCGCTGCGCGATCAGTAGCGCTTCGGCGCCCCGGAGCCGGATCAGCATCTGCCACGCGCGCGCCAGGTGCAGGTGGATGCGCGCCACGCTCGCCGCCGGCCGTTCCCGGCCGGCGCGCCCCGACGACAGAACCTCGTGAACGTACACCGGCGCGGGCGGCGTGACGTGAAGCCCCCGCATCGCGAGAACTTCATGCGTCGTCGGCGGCGCCGCGCAGGGAAGACGATGCCCCGCGTCCTGATCAATTTCGTAGACAAACGCCTCGTTCATTCCACGCTCCGTCAGACACCCGATCGTCGCAATCGCTTGACGAACACAGTGTCATCCAGACTAGACATGACCGTCCGGAAAAGCGTGATGATTCGGTTCTTTTTTGGTAAAGGATGCGTTGTCACCCGGTCTTGCGCGGTCTTGCGCGGTCTAGCGCGGTCTTGCCCCCGGTGTTGCCGGCGTCGCAACCGAAACGAAAGCGATCGATACCGGGATTTGTAATGCAGCCAGTCATCAGCCGGGCGACACGCGCTCGACCTCGGACGCCAGCATCATCGCGGCCGCGTTGACGGGACGCGGCCGCCCCGGGCGCGGACGATAGATCGCGTCGCCGGCGCTGATCGGCGCATCCGACAGCGCACACCGACCACGCCGCTTCGCGATACCCACCTTCCACACCTGATCGCCGTAACGGCAGGACGTAGCGTCGCACCAGCACACGACCACGCTCCCCGCCGACACGCGCTCGACCACATGCACCACGTGTTCGTGGCGCGCGCTGGCTTGTGCGACAGGTACCGCTGCTGCTTCGCGGCGCGGCGCCGGGCGGCTCGTGGCGCACTCGCACGAGCCGCCGTCGAGCAGGCGCAGCGCGGCGCGCCAGCATTCGTCATCCGCCAGTTTGGCCCGCATGATCACGCTCCGGCGTCGCCGCGATGCGCGGTAGCAGGCACGGCCGGCTCCACGATCGCCCCCTCGCCGCGCACGCGGGTCCGCCAGCGGATGGGCGGCTCGCCGACCATCCGCCCGAAGACGGTCGTGAAGTGCGCATGCGACCCGAAGCCACAACTGAGCGCGACGTCGAGCACGCTGAGTGCCGACGAGCGCAGCAGCATCTGGGCATGCCCGATCCTGCGCCGCAGCAGATACGCGTGCGGCGAATAGCCGGTCGTCGAGCGGAACTGCGCGGCGAAATGCATGCGGGTGAGACCAGCGCTTGCTGCGACGTCGGCAAGCCCGATCGGCTGCGCGAGATTCGCTTCGATGAAGTCGAGCGCGCGCTGCAGACGCCATTTCGGCAGCGACGCCGCGCGCTGCGCGGTCGGCGGCATGCGTTCGGCGGCGCGGGCGAGCAGGCGCGCGGCCATCGCGTCGCAGAGGCTGTCCGCGTACAACTGGCCGAAAGCGTCTTTCTCGACCGGCACGTCCGGATCGTCGACCGCCATCCCATTGTCGGCGGCGAAGCCTGCCGCCTCGTTGCCGCGCGCTGTATTCGATGTCTGCGTGATCATGTGCGCCTTCGCTGTCGGCCGGAGTGAGCGCTTCAGTTGCCGACCAGCGTTCGCGTGCCGGCTGGAGTGAGCGCCTTGGCGCTTGCTCCATGGCGCGCTACCAGGGCCCATGCAGAGCACTTGCTCCGATCCCATGCAGGATGGTTGCTGTCGATGCCGGCGACGTGCCCGTGCCGAAAGCCGGACGGCTTCGTGGGGCAGATCTCGACGGCCCCCATCTTGCGCAGTCTGGCGGCGGCGCGACATCCCCTCGTCGGGTGAGCGTGCCGGGCGCGGTGTCCCTCGTTCGTGCGCTCAGCCCGGGTTGCCGCGACGCGGCTTGATGGCGCCCGCGGGATGGCGCTTCGCGATCGACGAGCGCAGCGCGGAATAGGCCGGCGCGACCATCGGGTAGTCAGCGGGCAGACCCCACTTCGCGCGGTATTCGTCGGGGGTCATCGCGAAGTGGCGCTGCAGGTAGCGCTTGAGCGACTTCAGCTTGCGTCCGTCTTCGAGACAGACGAGATAGTCATCGTGCAACGATTCCTCGATCGGCACCGCGGCCCGCTGCTGCGTAGCCGGTGCCGACGCCGTGCGCAATGCGGCCAGCGCGGCGTAGGTGCTCGAGATGAACGCCGGCAGATCGGCCACCGGCAACGAATTACACGACACGAAGCTCGCCACGATTGCGGCGGTGAGCCCGATCAGATCGATGTCCTCCGTCACGCCCCGCGTCGACGACCCGACCGTTCCGTGGGGGAACAGCAACGTCGCACGACGGGGCGTGCGAACGCCCGAAGCATCATGATTCTTCATGACTCGGCTCCCTGGCAGGCGGCGCATTGGTCACGTCAGGGTCGGCAGACAGGGCGATCAATCCCCCGAACGGGGGGCGTCACGCTCGCACGGACCACCGGCAGCAGCAACGGACCCGGCGCGCTCGCCGTTTAGCGCACCTTCGTGCCTGCCGGGTCCCCCGGCAGGTCGTCGCTGCGATAGCCGCCACCGAGCGCCCTGGTCAGCACGATGCCCGCCTCGATCTCGTCGCCGGTAAGCTGCACGAGCCCGAGGTGCCCTTCGATGACCGGCGCCTTCGCCTGCATCGCGCTCATCCTGTCGCCGAGGCCGGTCTGGTAGCTCGCCTCGGCACTGTCGCTCGCGAAGCGCAACGCGTCGATCCGGTCGCGCTGCAGATGCACGCGATGGTCGAGGTCGTCGATCTCGCTGCCGCTCTGCGCGACGTCGCGCACCGCATCGAGCACCGCCTGGTCGTACTGCTCGATCAGCGTGTTGCTGGCCGTGCGCGCGCCGTGCAGGTTCGCGTTCAGGCGGCCGCCGTCGAAGATCGGCAGCGAGAGGCCAGGAATGAGGTTGATCTGCTGGCTCGAATGCAAGAACAGGTCGCGCATTCGCAGCGCGTTGAAACCGAAGAACGCGGTGATATCGAAACTCGGATAGAACGCCGCTTTCGCAGCATCGATCCTGTCGAACGACGCCTGTACCAGCCAGCGCATCGCCTGCAGATCCGGGCGCCGCGCGAGCAGCTCGTACGACAGCGTCGAGGGCAGCGAAGCCGCTGGCGCCGGCAGCGGCACCGGCGCGATCGCCGGCAGGTCGCCGGGACCGACGCCCGCCAGCGCGCGCAGTGCCTCGCGCGCGTGGACGACCTGCTCTTCGGTCGACGCGATCTGCTGGTCGACCGCGAGCAACTGCGCGCGCGCGCCAGCGGTCTGGGTCAGCGCTTCGAGGCCACGTTCGTGCCGTGCCGAGCGCGTGTCGAGCTCGAACGCGCGCACTTCGCGAAGCTGCCGCAACAGATCGAGGCTCGCGTAGGTGATCTGGATGCTGTAGTAGAGCTGCGCGACGCCGGCCGACAACTCGAGCTCGGCCTGCGCCGCCTCCGCGCGCCGCGCGTTCTGCTCGCCGAGCGCCGCGCGCACGAGGTCACGCTGCTTGCCCCAGATGTCGATGTCGTAGTGAGCGCCGACGCCCACCAGCGCGGTCCAGTACCAGGGCCCATCCGCGCCGATCGCCGGATCGTGCGACGCATACGCGCTGAGGAAACCGTGACCCGAGACCCGCTCGCGATCGGCATCGGCCAGCGCGGACATCTGCAGACCGGACCCCGCGCGAATCAGTTCGACCTGCGCGTGGGCCTGCGAGACGTGCTCGCGCGCAATGGCGAGCGTCGGCGCATGGGCGAGCGCCAGGTCGACGAGCGTATCGAGCTGCGGATCGCGATACTGCTCCCACCAGCGCGCCGACGGCCAGCCTTCGTTCGCGAGATGGATGTCGTCGGCGAGGCGGATCTGCTGTGGCGCGATCAGCGCGGCGGGCGGACTGTCGTGGTGAATGAGCGCGCACGAGGCAAGCAACGGCAGCACGAGAGACGCGAGCCAGTACACGGCCAGTCGTGCAGCCGGTCGTGTGGCCGGTCGTGTGACCAGTAAGCGCGGCAAGCGGCGCAGGATGCAGGCGAAGCGCGTCATCGCAGATCACCCCGCACTCGCGAATTCGCCGGATCCATGCTCGCCGGCCAGCCAGCGCGGCAACCCGGCGAGCGCCGCATCGATCCGTTGCGCGTGCCGTTCAAGCGCTTCCTCGAATGCCGTGCCCGCTGCCCCTGCCGGCGCGGCGCGCAGTCCACCCAGGTCGAGCCGCGCCGGAGTCGTCGCGGCCGGTGGCTCGGTAGCGAGCTGTGACGCGTATCGCTCCAGCGCATCCGCGACATCCGACTGGAACTTCCCTGCGCGCTCCATTGACGCGCCCGCTGACGCCCCGGTCATCGCCGCGTGGTGAAACGCTTCGATCGCGATGAGCGCCGCACGGCTCTGCGCGAGCACCGTCTGCGACAGCAGCGTAATCCGCGCGGTCTCGCCCTCGCGCCAGTCGGGTTCGAGCGAGACGCGCGCCAGCATCGTCTCGCAGTCCGCGAGCATGGCCCACGTTGCGACCACCGCCGGCGAATCCGCCGCGCGCAGGCCGGTGAGCACCGCCCTTGCCTCGAGGCGCGCCAGCGCCGCGATCTCGCGCAGCACCGAGGCCAGTTGCGCGCGCAGCGCATCGGCTTCGCCTTCTGGCCACATCGACATCTGGATGAAGGTTGCCACGCCGACGCCGAGCAGGATGCCGACGATCCGGTCGCGGATTTCGGTGAGACCGGAAGGCGGCGAGAACGATTCGAGCAACGCCAGCGCAAACGTAAACATGATCTGGATCCCGGCATAGCTGATCCGCTCTGAACCCGCCGACACCCAGGCACCGAGCGCGATCACGGGCAGGCTCATCAGCAGCAGCCCCGCCACGCTCTCCAGTTGCGGAATCACGAACGCGACCATGAACAGCGCCAGCGCGCTGCCAACCAGTGCGCCGCCGATCCGCAGCACGCCATGGCGGTTCGACGCACCAAGGCTCGGCAGCGCGACCACGAGACATGTCAGCATGATCGTGTGGATGCCCGGCCAGTTCACCGCGTTGTAGAACACGTAGCGGATCAGTACCGACAGCAGCGTACGCAGCGAAAAGCGTGCGTAGCGCGGATTCGCGAAGACGTCCGGTTCGAGCAGCGCAGAGCGCGCCGCCGCTTTCGCCGCTTTCTCCGATCCCGCCGCTGCGCCGCCGGCGACCACATCGTCCGGCGGCGTCGGCGCGGGGCTCCGCGTCGCATCGGCGAGCGCGTTGAGCGCGCGCTGGATCGCGTCGAGGGCCGGTATCGACGTCGATACCGGCGCCTGGCGCGATGCGCTCCAGTGCAGCCATTGCGCGTCGTCGCCAAGCGCGTGGCCGAGCGACCCGAGTTCGTCCCGCACTGCGCGGATGGCATCGATCTGCCCGGCGCCGTGCGCGACGGCATCGCCCGGCAGCACCGCCGCAGCCTCGAAGATGCGCGATACCGCGGTCACGCAGGCCAGCATCGCCGACTCGTCCTCCTTGCTGTAGCGGTGACGCATTGTCGAGAAGCGCAACAGCTTCTGCAACGACAGCGCGCCCCGCTCGAGATCGAGCGAGCCGATCTGCACGGCCGGCGCATGCGCGTCGATCACGGCGGCGAGCCGCGCATGCACCGTCGCGACTTGCCGTTGCATCGCGGCACGCAGCTGCCGCTCCGGAACGGCCGGCAGAAACAGCGTGTTGATGACCAGCGACAACGCAACGGCGTAGTTGACCGCCGACCACACCCACAGACAGTTTCGCACCAGTGCTTCTGCGTTGTCGGTCAGGTCGCCAAAGCTCTGCGCGTAAATCACGATCAGCGAGACGAGAAAGAAAACGAGCCCGAACTTCGTCACGGCCCGCATCAGATAGGTGCTGCAAAAAAAGATGGCACTCGCGACGATGATGCGCAACAGCGGATAGTCGAACGTCAGTGCGTAGAGACCGATCGTGCAGGCGATCGCGCACGTCGTGCCGATCACGAGATTCAATGCGACCACGCGGGTCAGCACGATGTTCGACTGCGTGACGAAGAACACCACCATCAACGACAACGCCAGCTCGGGTACCTGCAAGGTCATCGACACGACGATCACGATCGCGCTGCCGAGCACGCAGCGCATCGTCACGTTGCCGCGCCCCGGAAACGCGGCGAGCTCGTCGCGCAGGAAGGCTGCGAGCTCCGCAAGCGGCCGCGGCCATGCGAGACGGCGCCCGACGCCGTCGAGCCCGCTCATGACGGCGCTCCATTGGGCGTCGCGCGGTTGTCGCGACGTTCGGGCCGCAGCACGGCGACGGCGGACGTACCGATCCGGAACAGTTGCGGATCAGGATGATCGACCTGGATCTTCACCGGAAAGCGCTGCGCGACGTGTACCCAGTTGATGCTGCGCTGGATGTTCGGCAGACCGTTCGCGGTGCCTCCGCCGTCCTGCGGATCGACACCGAAGCCGATCGAGTCGACCGAGCCGCTGAAACGGATATGGGTGTTGCTCATCAGGTATACGGTCGCGCGGGTGCCGGGCCGGATGTTGCCGAGCTCGTTCTCGCGGAAATTGGCGATCACGTACCAGTGCCGCGTGTCGATCAGCGTGAAGACGGGTTTTTGCGCGGACACGAATTGCCCGACGGACGTGCGCAGCTCGACGACGCGGCCGTCGAACGGTGCGCGCACGGTCGCATATTCGAGGTTGAGTTGCGCCGTCGCGATTTCGGCGAGCAGCACCGCGCGCTGCGCGACGAGCGCGGCGACGCTGCTGACCGCCGCCTGCGCCTCGCGGGCACGCGATTGCACGGCCGCGAGCTCGGCCAGCGCGGCGCGTTCCGCGGTGCGCGCGCGGTCCAGGTCTTCGGCGGAGATGTAGCCCTTCGCGACCAGCGGCTCCGTTCTCGCGAGCGTGTCCTGCGCCTGCTTCGCTGCGGCCTGCGCGCGCACGACCGCCGACTTTGCCGCGTCGGCGCTGAATCCCTGCGCATTGACGGTGCGCTGGGTCAGCGGAATCTGCGCATCGAGTTGCGCGAGCGCCGCCTCTGCACGCTGCAACGCAAACTGATATGGCCGCGGGTCGATCTCGAACAGCAGATCGCCCTGCTTCACCGCCTGGTTGTTGCGCACCGCCAGCGTCACGATCTTGCCACTGACTTCAGGCGAGACGCCGATCGTGTCGGCGTACGCATAGGCGTCGTCGGTGCGCGGTGCTGTATCCACGCGCCAGACCACGGCAATGATCGCGATCACGGCCAGCACGATCAGCAGCAAGGCGGGCCAGGTTCGCGGGCGCTGCTTTCCTGCGTCCGTGCTGTGGGCAGCGGTCATGGTCACACGGTCGGTTGAAGGTTAAAGGGGTTAAAGGTTGAAGCCCGCTACCCAAAGCGCGACTGAAAACAGCACCGTCAGCGCCGGGTAGACGATCGCGGGCGGTGCGAGCCAGGCGCCGCGGCCGCTGCGCGAGAGCAGCACATGCACGCACGCGACCAGCAGCACGCCGCCCGCGATGCAGAACAGCCAGTCTGGAAAATACGCGCCCAGCACGCCGACCGACGGTGCGGCGCTACAGGCAGTCAGGGTCGCGCACGAGATCAGGATCGCCCATGCATGGCGCCCAGGGCGCAAACCACTCGACATCGCCGTCTCCCCTTGATGGCAGGCAATCAAGCAACACGGTTCAGCGCGTCAGGTTCACTTTCGCGAGATCGATCAGCGCGCTGCCGCGCCCGTCCATCACCGCCTTCGTGCCGGCGGCTTCGGACCAGCTGCCACCATGGTGGCGCGGCTCGTCCGGGCGTGCTTTAGGATTCGCACGGTAACGTATCGAAATCGCGCGAACCGGCGCGTTATATCGAAAGGAAATATCGGAAGGAACGCGTGCCCGTCGGAGATACCGTGACATACCTACCGTCACGGTCGGCGATCTTGTACAGAGCTGTACGGAGTTTGAGGTAGCAAAGCGCGAATTCGCTTTAGCTACTTAACCTGCGCAGGTTTTGCCGGGTCAATACATCACGCAAGGGTCGACCAGCGAGGTCGCCACGCCTGATCTGTCCGGCTTCATCGAAAGAAATCCGCTTGCCTCCCCTCGTTTTTCACAAGAAAAGACAGCGAACGCAAGGCCGGACACACCATCAAGCTACTTTCGCAGCGCCGCCTCGATCTCGTCGAGAACCTTGTCCTTACCAATGCCAGTGAGAAAGGCAAGTCCTTTGATCACTGGCTTAGTCACTGAACCAGAGATCGGCGTCGTTGATACAATGAAGTCGACATTGTCGGCAAGAGACGGAACCTCCGTCGCTTTAGCCTGCTGGGCGTTGAAGGTTAATCCCCTCTTTTTCATTTCTTCCGTCACCGCCGCATTCACTACCGTAGACGTCGCAACACCGGTGCCGCACGCAAATAGAATCGTCTTGATCCTGGCCATTTTCGTTCTGCTCCATTATCCAAACACCAATTTGACTTCTTCCAGCGTCCTGGCGCACTTCAAAGCCCTTATCGCGGACGCGTCCTGAATAGTCGCGATAATCGTCTGCAAGGTCTCAATCTGCCTGTCTTTGTCGTTAATCGCGAGCAGAAAAACGACATCGACGCTAACGCTCTCCTCGGGATCTTCCATATTGGCGAACGTAATAGAATTCTTTAGCGTCGCCATCGCGACCCCGGCCTTAAGAACATGACAAGGATCGGTATGTGGAACAGCGACATTGCCCTCGCCTTCCATTTTCAGCCCGGTTGGCAACGACCGTTCGCGCTCTATCACGGCATTGGCAAAACCCGGCTTCACATAGCCAAGCCGTTCGAGTTCCCGGGCAAGTATGAGGACGATCTCTTCGTTTGTCTTCGCTTCGCTCTGAAGCACGATCGCGTCCGGCTCGAGAATCGCCATCAGGCTATTTACCACCGCACTCTCCTTGAATGATCCTTGCCGCAGGATACATATTCATCGTCAACACCTGCGGCAGCACGACGGGCCATCACGCAGCAGTCTGTTCCGACTGCGCATCAACCTGTTCCAGCTGCTCGTCCTCAGCGCCTGCAGCCCGTTCCCAGCCGGCCGTATTGCGTCGGTATAACCAGAAAAGAGCGGCAACGACCAGAACAAGAAGAACAATACCGGCAACGCCGAGCCATTGAACAGCCTTGATAACGACATAAGGCACCCACAGGAAACCGTCGACCACCGAAGTGATCTGCAACGCGCCTGCCGGCAGTTTGAAACCCGACGCCACCGCTGCGTGCGTGAAGAGCGGCGCCAGTGCATTCGCGACATAGAAGCCGATGGCAAGCGTCACCGTGCCGACCACGACCATGCGGAAAACATTGCCCTTCAGGAGCGGTGCAGTCAATGCGACGATAAAGGGAATCACCGCGAGATCGGCAAACAGGATCACATGATTGCCGGGCAGGATGATCGACAGGATGATGGCGATCGGCACCAGAATCAGCGACGATGAAATGGCTGCAGGATGGCCAATCAGAATTGCCGAATCGAGCCCGACGAGCAATTCGCGATCACCCGTGCGCTTGCGAACGAACGCCTGTGCTGCATCGGAAACGGGCAGCAGGCCTTCCATCAGGATTTTCACCATTCGCGGCAGGAGCAGCATGACCGCGGCAAGTGTCATGCCCGTGCTGAGTACCTTGGCGAGTACGACTTCCAGTTTGCCGGCGTTGTAGAAGGCGATCAGGCCGAGCACAAGCCCAAGGATCAGACCGAGCACAACCGGCTCCCCGAAAACGCCGAAGCGACGCTCGATGGTTTCAGTGCTGATGTTGATCTTCTTGACGCCCGGAATGCGATCCATGACCCAGTTCAGCACAATCGCAATGGGCAGGATCTGCGCCGAAGCAAGGTGCGGAACGGAAATGCCCGGCACGCCGTAAAACTGCTGCACCGCGCGAGCCGACCAGTCCGCGAAAAGCAGCGAAAGCGCCGCGACGATCGCCGCGACGGCAATGCCATAGGCAAGATTGTCGGTTGCCGCAACCACCAGCGAACCGACGAAGGCGAAGTGCCAGAAATTCCACACGTCCACATTCAGCGTGCGTGTCCAGCGCATCAGCAGAAAGACGATATTCACCAGAATGCCGACCGGAATGACCCACAGTCCAACTGAGGAGCCAAATGCGATTGCAGCAGCCGAAGGCCAGCCCACATCGATGATGTCGCGCTTGATGCCGGTGTTGGTCACGATAGCCTGTGCCACCTGCCCAATGGACGTGAACATCAGGCCAAGCACCAGGTTGATACCGATGAAAGCCACGCCAATGGTGACGGCCGCGCGAAAAGCTTTGCCCAGCTTCGCGCCCAGGACGACCGCAATGAAGAAGATCACGATGGGCATCAGTACTGTTGGACCCAAGGCGTCTATTGCCGCTTTTACTCCAGTCAGGATTGCGTACATGCTCTCATCTCCTCCATTTTTGCCTGTGGCCGTCCCTGAACGGTCAAACCAGTCGGGCATGGGTCAAATTATTTTTCGCGACGTGTTATGTACATTTGTTTCTTACGATATCCCTTTGTCCGCTTCGGACACAAGCAGTCGAGGCTGAAAAAGTTCGCATCCAGGGTTAGTCCCGATGCCGGAGCGAGGAACGAGCGGGGACATGACCTTCTGTTGCCCGAAGCGTGGGTTAGCGGGTTGATGCCACGTCGGGCCACGCAAGCGAAAGACGCCGGCCATCTTGAGCGCTCGATGCGTCACGACGGCGACCCGGCCGATATGCCAGAATCGGCGGCATGAACTGGATCGCCTCGCTTCCGATGTACAACGTGACGCCCGCGCTTGCGGCGGACTGGCGCGCGTTTCTCGCCGACGTGCTACGTGAGGCAGCGCCGCTGACACGTATCGTCGAAGCCGATGAATCGCTGGACGCATTCTGGCGCCGCGCGGATCTCCTGATTTCGCAGACCTGCGGCTACCCGCTGATGCATGGACTGCACGAACACGTGCAACTGATCGCGACACCAGAATTCGATGCGCCGGGTTGTGTGGGTCCGAACTATTCCAGCGTGATCGTGACGCGTGCCGACGGACCCGTTCATTCGCTTGACGCGTCACGCGGGCTGCGTGTGGCATTTAACCAGCCCGACTCAAATAGCGGAATGAATGCACTGCGGCACGCAATCGCACCGCTTTCACGCGATGGTTCGTACTTTGGCGAAGCGGTTGTTACCGGCTCACACGTCGGCTCACTGATGGCAATCGCCGAAAACCGGGCGGATATTGCGGCAATCGATTGCGTGACGATGGCGTTCGTGCGGGACGGATTACCTCGACTCGCACGGGCAGTGCGCGAGGTTGCATGGACGCAGGCGTCGCCGGGACTGCCACTGGTCGCCAGCAACAACGTTGACGCATCGACCGTCGAGGCACTTCGAAGCGCGCTGGACAATGCGCTGCACGCCAATCCCGTTCGCACAAAACGTCTGCGCCTGAAGGGCTTTTCCAGGCTGTCACTGACGGACTACGCGCGCATTGAACAGCTTGAAAACGAGGCGCTAACCTTCGGCTATACACGCCTCGCCTGAACCTGCACACGAAGTCAGCTCACTTCCATCACCAGAAGCTGTGCGCCATCGGCCACCTGATCGCCCACCGCGTACAACACTTCCGCGACCGTGCCCGCCGCCGGTGCGCCGATGGTGTGCTCCATCTTCATCGCTTCCATCACGATGAGCGGCGTACCCTTTTCCACCACCGTCCCCGGTTCGACCAGCACCGCGATCACCTTGCCCGGCATCGGCGCGGTCAGCCGGCCTTCGCCGTGCTCGGCATCGGCCGCGTGGGCAAGCAGGTTCTGCCACTCGAATGCAAGCGCGAAACCGCGGCAAAACACGTGGAAAACGTCGCCATCGATAAACACGCGACCTGTCACGCGCGAATCGCCGATCGTCGCGCCGAACTCATGTGCGTTTTCGCCACGCCACCACGTGAAGCTCTCGCACTGGCCGGCATGATCGAGCGTCTGCGTTTCGCCGTCGCGGGCGAACGTGGCTGAAAACGCCGTTTCGCTGGTGACATCGCGCCATGAAAGCGTTTGCGTATAGCCGCCGTTCAGGCGCCAGTGCGACAGCGCATCCCATGGCGACGCGCCGTGGGCGGTACCGCCTTCGCGCGTCAGCAATGCACCGCACGCCAGCGCGAGCGCTTCCTTAAAAGGCTTTTGCAGCGGCGCAAAGAGCGCTTCGTGATGACGCTCGATCAGCCCCGTGTCGAGATCCGCCGATGAAAACGGCTCGCTCGTCACGATCCGTTGCAGGAACTCGACGTTCGTGTACGGCCCAACCACCTCGCATTCGCGCAATGCGCGGTTCATCCGGGCCAGCGCTTCCGCGCGTGTCGCGCCATGCACGATCAGCTTGGCGATCATCGGATCGTAGAACGGCGTAATCGTGTCGCCTTCACGCACGCCGCTATCGATGCGCACCGGCGCGCGGCCGTTCGCCGTCTCGCCGGTCGTGAACTCGACGCCCTCCGGCATTCGCAGATGCTTGAGCGTACCCGTCGAAGGCAGGAAGCCGCGCGCGGGATTTTCCGCATAGATGCGCGCCTCGATCGCATGACCGTCGACGCGCAATTCGTCCTGCGTCAGCGGCAACGGCTCACCTGAGGCCACGCGCAGTTGCCACTCGACAAGATCGAGGCCCGTCACCATCTCCGTGACCGGATGTTCGACCTGCAGGCGCGTGTTCATTTCCATGAAATAGAACGCGTCGCCGGTCATGATGAATTCGACGGTGCCCGCGCCGACGTAATTCACCGCGCGCGCAGCGGCCACCGCCGCTTCGCCCATCGCGACACGCAACGATGTATCAAGACCTGGCGCGGGCGCTTCTTCCAGCACTTTCTGGTGACGGCGCTGCACCGAGCAGTCGCGATCGAACAGCCACACAGCGCCGCCCTGCGTATCCGCAAAGACCTGCACTTCGACGTGCCGTGGCCGCGTCAGATACTTTTCGATCAGCACGCGATCGTTGCCGAAGCTGCTCGCTGCCTCGCGCTTGCATGACGCGAGCGCCGCCGCGAAATCCTCGCTGCGTTCGACCACCCGCATGCCTTTTCCGCCACCGCCCGCGCTCGCCTTCAGCAGCACCGGATAGCCGATCGAATCGGCTTCGCGATGCAGCAGCACCGTGTCCTGATCGTCGCCGTGATAACCCGGCACGAGCGGCACGGCGGCTGAATGCATCAACGCCTTGGCCGCCGCCTTAGAACCCATCGCGGCAATCGCGCTAACCGGCGGCCCGATAAATACGATGCCGGCCTTCTCGCACGCATGCGCGAAATCCTCGTTTTCCGACAGGAAGCCGTAGCCCGGATGCACCGCCTGCGCGCCCGTCGCTCGCGCGGCCTCGATGATGCGTTCGATGCGCAGATAGCTTTCCGCCACCGTCGACCCACCGATATGAACCGCCTCGTCGCACGCGAAAACGTGCTTTGCATTCGCGTCCGCATCGGAATACACCGCGACACTCGTGATGCCAAGACGCTTGCAGGTGGCCGCCACGCGGCATGCAATCTCGCCCCGGTTTGCAATCAGGATCTTGTTGAACATGAGGTGTCTCGCTCCCGGGCTGTTCTTTATGCTGGGCATCGCGCACGCGACGCATGCGTTCGTTGCATCAGATACGCCATGCAGGCGCGCGCTTTTCAAGGAACGACGCAACACCTTCGCGGCCTTCCTCGCTCGCCCGTATGCGCGCAATTCGCGCTGCGGTGTCTTCGATCAATGCGGTATCGAGTGTGCGGCCCGCCACGTCCTGCACGAGCCGTTTGCACTCGCGTACCGCATGCGGGCTGTTTGCAACCAGCGTTTCCACGAGCTGCTGTACGGTTGCATCAAGCCGCTCTGCGGCAACCATTTCGCTCACCAGACCGAGCCGCAACGCGGTCGCGCAATCGAACTGCTCGGCCGTCGTGAAGTAACGGCGCGAAGCCTGCTCGCCAAGCGCGCGGATCACATACGGCGCGATCGTCGCGGGAATCAGGCCAAGACGCGCCTCGGACAGGCAGAAGCGTGCCGTATCGACCGCCACCACGATGTCGCACGCGGCGATCAGCCCCATGCCGCCCGCGTATGCGTCGCCACTCACGCGCGCGATCACAGGTTGGGGGCAGCGGTAGATCGCACTGAGCATGTTCGCGAGGCGCATTGCGTCGGCACGGTTCTCGTCATCCGAGAAACCCGCCATCTTCTTCATCCAGTTCAGGTCCGCGCCCGCGCAAAACGCCTTGCCGTTCGCGGCCAGTACAACCGCGCGCACGTCCTGCCGTTCGCCCATCGATTCGAACACGCCGGTCAGTTCGGCGATCATCGCTTCGTTGAACGCGTTGCGCACGTCGGGGCGATTCAGCGTCACGGTCGCCACCTGAGCGGAAAACGCGACGTCCACATGATCGTATTGCATGCTGCCGGGCTCCTTCGCGTGTGTCACATTCTGAACACGCCGAAACGCGTGTCCCCGATCGGCGCATTCATCGAAGCTGACAGCCCCAGACCCAGCACGTCGCGCGTCTGCGCCGGATCGATCACACCGTCGTCCCACAGGCGCGCGCTCGCGTAATACGGGTGCCCCTGATGCTCGTATTGCTCGCGGATCGGTTGCTTGAACGCTTCTTCCTGTTCCGCCGTCCACGTGCCGCCCTTGCCTTCGATGCCATCGCGCTTGACCGTTGCGAGAACCGACGCCGCCTGCTCGCCGCCCATCACGGAAATGCGCGCGTTGGGCCACATCCACAGAAAACGCGGCGAATACGCGCGGCCACACATGCCGTAATTCCCCGCGCCGAACGAGCCGCCGATGATCACCGTGAACTTCGGCACCTTCGCGGTTGCCACAGCCGTTACCATCTTCGCGCCGTTGCGCGCGATGCCCTCGTTCTCGTACTTGCGGCCCACCATGAAGCCCGTGATGTTCTGCAGGAACACGAGCGGAATCCTGCGCTGGCAGCACAGTTCGATGAAATGCGCGCCCTTGAGCGCGGATTCGGAAAACAGGATGCCGTTGTTCGCGATGATGCCGACCGGGTGTCCCCAGATATGCGCGAAGCCGCAAACGAGCGTCGTGCCATAGCGGGCCTTGAATTCGTCGAACGCGGAATCGTCGACGACACGCGCGATCACCTCGCGGATATCGAACGGCTTGCGCGTGTCGACGGGAATCACGCCATACATGCTCTTGACGTCATAACGCGGCGGCGTTGGCTCGCGCAGCGCGACAGGTGGCTGCTTCACACAGTTCAGGTTGCCGACGATGTTGCGCGCAATCGCAAGCGCGTGCGCGTCGTTTTGCGCAAGATGATCGACGACACCGGACAGGCGCGTATGCACGTCGCCACCGCCCAGATCCTCGGCGCTGACCACTTCGCCGGTTGCGGCCTTCACCAGCGGCGGCCCGCCGAGAAAAATCGTGCCCTGGTTCCTGACGATGATCGACTCGTCGCTCATCGCGGGCACATAGGCGCCGCCCGCCGTACACGAGCCCATCACGACCGCGATCTGCGGAATGCCTTCAGCCGAAAGATTCGCCTGGTTGTAGAAAATGCGACCGAAGTGATCGCGATCCGGAAACACGTCGTCCTGGTTCGGCAGATTCGCGCCACCCGAATCGACCAGATACACGCACGGCAAGCGGTTTTCCGCGGCGATTTCCTGCGCGCGCACGTGTTTCTTGACCGTGACCGGATAGTACGTGCCGCCCTTCACCGTCGCGTCGTTGCAGACGATCACGCACTCCTGCCCGGCAATGCGCCCGATGCCCGTGATGACACCGGCACCCGGCGCATCGTTGTTGTACATGCCGAACGCCGCGAGTTGCGACAGTTCGAGAAACGGCGTGCCTGGATCGAGCAGTTGCGCAATGCGCTCGCGCGGCAGCAACTTGCCGCGCGAGACGTGCTTCTCACGCGCGGCTGCGCCCCCGCCCAGCGAGAGCGCGGCGATCCTGGCCTTCAGATCGGCAACCAGCGCCTCCAGCGCGGCCGCGTTTGCGCGGAAATCGTCCGAGCGCGGATTCAGTTTTGTTTCTATGATCGGCATCGCGTGGCTCTCCGTTTCGGCGCGTGGGCGGACTTACATCGTCTCCGCGAACAGCTCGCGGCCAATCAGCATGCGACGGATCTCGCTCGTGCCGGCACCGATTTCATAGAGCTTCGCATCGCGCCACAGACGCCCCACCGGATATTCGTTGATGTAGCCGTTGCCGCCCAGAATCTGGATCGCCTCGCCGGCCATCCACGTCGCCTTTTCAGCCGTGTACAGAATCACGCCCGCGCAATCCTTGCGCACCTGGCGCACGTGTTCCGAGCCGATCGTGTCGAGCTGACGGCCCACCGCGTACAGATACGCGCGGCACGCCTGCAACGTGGTGTACAGATCCGCGACCTTGCCCTGGATCAGCTGGAATTCTCCGATCGACTGACCGAACTGCTTGCGATCGTGGATATACGGCACGACCGAATCCATCACCGCGACCATGATGCCCGTCGGGCCGCCCGCCAGCACCGCACGCTCGTAGTCGAGCCCGCTCATCAGCACCTTCACACCGCCGTTCAACTGGCCCAGGATGTTTTCTTCCGGCACTTCGACGTTTTCGAACACGAGTTCGCCGGTGTGCGAGCCACGCATGCCGAGCTTGTCGAGCTTCTGCGCAACCGAAAAGCCCTTCATGCCCTTCTCGACGATAAACGCAGTGATGCCGCGCGAGCCCGCTTCGACATCGGTCTTTGCGTAGACCACAAGCGTGTCGCAATCGGGGCCGTTGGTGATCCACATCTTCGTGCCGTTCAGCACATAGCGGTCGCCTTTCTTTTCGGCGCGCAGTTTCATGCTGACCACGTCCGAACCCGCGTTCGGCTCGCTCATCGCGAGCGCGCCGACGTGTTCGCCGGATAGCAGCTTCGGCAGGTATGTGCGCTTTTGCGCTTCGGTGCCGTTGCGGTGAATCTGGTTCACGCAGAGGTTGGAGTGCGCGCCATACGAAAGGCCCACCGAAGCCGACGCACGCGAGATCTCCTCCATCGCGACCATATGAGCCGTATAGCCCATGTTCGCGCCGCCGTATTCCTCGGAGACCGTCATGCCCAGCACGCCGAGATCGCCGAATTTGCGCCACAGGTCCATCGGGAATTGGTCGGTGCGGTCGATTTCCGCCGCACGCGGAGCGATTTCTTTAGCGGCGAACCCTGCAATGCTGTCGCGCAGCATTTCAATTTCCTCACCTAGCGGAAACTGCAAACCGGGCAGATGCGTCATGGATGTCTCCTGGAATTCCGTGGCGGCCGCCCTGGCTGGGCGTGCCGGATTTCTGAGCGGGGCTCAGCGATCCTCTCTGGCCGCTCTCATGATGATCCATGCGTCGCGGCCGCTCAAGGCGAATTTCACGCCACATTTACGTATACGTCAATATGTTTTTTTGAGTATTGCTCAATTATGACGAATCCGCCTTGTATACGCATACTGTCGTGCTAACATGGATTTCATCGTGCGCATCGAGCGCTTGAAATTGAACCGGACTCATATCATGGCCGTCCCGAAGGCCAAATTGCCTCCATCGCGCCGCCTGCCGGCCGGGCGCAAGTCACAACAGCGTGTGAAGGAAATCCTTCAGACAGGGCGCGACGTTTTCTCCGAAAAGGGCTACGAGCGCGCCACCACGTCCGAAATCGCGCAGCGTCTCGGCATTTCCGAGGCCACCGTGTTCAGTTATTTCCGCGGCAAACGCGAACTGTGCGCGCGCGTGATCGGCGACTGGTATGACGAGATCATCGACGCCATCGAATCGGGCCTGCCCCGCGACGGCACGGTGCGCCAGCAGTTCGCATTCATCGTGCGGATGCACCTTCGCCTGATGCTGGTGAACGGCACCGGCCTGTGCTCGCTCGTGCTATCGGAAGGGCGCGCGCGTCAGCACGAACTCAGCGAGGCGCTGGTTGAACTGCAACGCCGTTACACGGCACCGCTCATGCGGGTGCTGGCGCTGGGGCAGGAAACCGGCCAGATCCGCCAGGATGTGCCGCTGCGACTGTTGCGCTCGATGGTGTTCGGACCGATGGAACACGTGCTCTGGGACGCGACGCTGGTCAATCGCCGGATCGATATCGACGCGACCGCCGACCGCCTGATCGACGTGCTGTGGTCGGCGCTGCAACCGCCGGACGCATCGCTTGGCGCGCTGCTGCAGTTTCGCCACGTGGTGGGCGAGGCAACGCGCCAACTCGAGGCGGCCGAAGCAGCGCACAAGGCGGGACATCCCGACAAAACCGCGACCATGACCCGGCGCACGCGCAAGGAAACAGGCACGGGCACGGCCTGAAAGCGAACACAAGCCACGCGCACGCTTCGCACAAAATGCGTATCCTGACCGAAGTCCCTGCGCCGCCTCGCGGCATGCCCTGACGGAAGGAGCTCACTTTGACAGATCATCCCAACTCACCCACGGCGTCACAACCCTCGACCGAAATCGACCCTGATCTCGTCGAAGTGGCGCGCGAAGTCTTCGATCTCGCACGACGCGGCGACGCCGCCACGCTCGCCGTTGTGATCAGGAAAGGCGTGCCGCCCAATCTTCGCAACGAGAAAGGCGACAGCCTGCTGATGCTCGCGGCGTATCACGGGCACGTCGACGCAGTGCGAACGCTTGCGGAACATGGTGCGGATCCCGACCTGCGCAACAACAATGGCCAGACGCCGATTGCCGGGGCTGCGTTTAAAGGATTCAAGAGCGTGATTGAAACATTGCTCGCGCATGGCGCGGATGTCGAAGGTGCGTCACCCGATGGCCGCACCGCGCTCATGATCGCCGCGATGTTCAATCGCACGGAGATCGTCGAGCTGCTGATCGCGAACGGCGCCAACAGCCAGGCGCGCGACTCGGGTGGATTTACGCCACTGGATGCAGCAAACAGAATGGGCGCGCCGGATACGCCGGCGATTCTTGCGAAAGCGAAATCGTGAGGATCCGGGCGACGTTTGCGGGCACGTCCATACGGAACTGCCGGCACACTTCGGCACATGGTTTTTTCGTGCATCCTGAACACGCTGGATGCAATCGAGGCACAATCATCACGTGCCTGCACAATGCAGGCTAACGCTTTTGCTGGTGTACCGATGACCACTCAACTCACTTCTGCTATCGCATCGAAATTCGCAACGCTGGCGCTCGATCACCTGACGCGCGAGTATCCGAACAAGCTGACCCATTCGCTGGCCGGTCCACAGGATGTGCAGGGGCCGCGCGCACTTCACCCGGTTTTCTATGGCAGCTACGACTGGCATTCGTGCGTACACGGTTACTGGCTCGTGCTGAAACTGATCGACCGCTTTCCTGACCTGCCCGAAGCGAAGCGCATCATTGCAATCGTCGATGCGCATTTCACCGCGGCGAACGTGGCGGGTGAGATGGCCTATCTGGACCTGCCGCACAACCGCGGTTTCGAGCGTCCGTATGGCTGGGGCTGGCTGCTGGCACTCGCGGCGCAGGTGCAGTCCATGAGCTTGCCGCAGGCTTCAACCTGGGCCGCGACGATCGCGCCACTCACCCAGGCGTTTGTCGAACGCTTCGAGGAATTTCTGCCGAAGTCGACGTATCCTTTGCGTGTCGGCACGCATTTCAACACGGCGTTTGCACTTTCGCTTGCACTCGATTTCGCACGGCAGACGGGCCATCGGCCGCTCGCCGCCCTGATCGCCGACACGTCGAAGCGATGGTATCTGGAAGACGCCGCGTGCCAGGCGTGGGAGCCGTCGGGTGACGAATTCCTGTCGCCGTCGCTGATGGAAGCCGCATTGATGCAGCGCGTGTTGTCCCCGGAGGAATTCATCGCGTGGTTCACGCGCTTCCTGCCGGAGATTGCCGCGCGCAAACCCGCGACGCTCTTCATACCGGCCACGGTGACAGACCGCACGGACGGAAAGATCGCGCACCTCGACGGTTTGAATCTCAGCCGCGCGTGGTGCCAACGCTCGATCGCGCGGGCACTGCCTGCGGGCGATGCGCGCGCCACCGTGCTTCTCGAAGCCGCCGATACGCATCTGGCGGCCGCGCTGGATCACGTCGCAGGCGACTACATGGGCGAACACTGGCTCGCTACGTTCGCGTTGCTGGCGCTGGAGGCGTAAGGCTTGAGGGCACCACGTGCCACGTGGACGATCCCTCCCGGGATCGTCCCGTTCAGCGCGAAATGGCTTCAAGCGCACGACCCTTCGTGCGTGGTCCCATCAATCCAATCGCCGCCATGACGATCAGCATCGCGCCGGCGATCAACACGAACACCCCTGTCGAACCAAACTGCCGCAACGCGGCAGCAATCACGAACGCGGTAAAGATCGCGGAGAACCGGCTCCACGAATAGACAAAACCAACCGCGCGCGCACGGATGCTCGTCGGGAACAGCTCGGTCTGGTACGCGTGATAGCTGTACGACATGATGTTGCTTGCGAGCGTCAGGCACACGCCGAGCCCTACGAGCAGCAATGCATTCGACACCTGGCTGAACCACAATCCGCACACCATGATCGCCCCCGCCGTCGCGACGATCACGCTCTTGCGCTCGAAACGGTCCGCAATCGCCAGCCCGATCACGGGTCCGAGCGGTGCAGCCAGCGCGATGATGCTCGAATACAGCAGGCTCGTCGTGATCGTGATGCCCTGTTTGATCAGCAGCGTCGGCACCCAGTTGGCGAAGCCATAGAACCCCACCGTCTGGAACACGTTGAAGATCACCATCATCAACGTGCGCGAACGGTACGGCGGCACCCACATGTCGCGAAACCGGCCGCGTTCCGGCGTCGCCGCGACCGGCTCCGGCGGCGGCAACGGCCGGCCGTATTCGGCCTCCACCCGGGTTTCGACCGCGGTCATCACACGGTCGGCTTCGTCGAGACGCCCCTGCTGCGCGAGCCATCGCGGGCTCTCGGGCAACGCGCGGCGAATCCACCACACAAAGAGCGCGCCGTGCGCGCCGATCAGCACCACCCAGCGCCAGCCGTCGAGCCCAAAGAAAGCATGCGGCACCAGCAGATACGCGAGAAACGCCACGATCGGTACGGCCGTAAAGCCGACCGCCTGCTCGCAGGCGAACGCCCGGCCGCGAATCTGCCTCGGCACCAGTTCCGCGATGTACGTGCCGATCGTCACGAGTTCGACGCCAATGCCCACACCCGCGATGAAACGCCAGACGTTCAACCCGAGCGCCGTCTCCTGGAACGCCATGATGACGTTGGCCACCGTGTACCAGAGAAGCGACCAGGTGAAGATTGCGCGGCGCCCAAAACGGTCGGCAAGAAAGCCGCAGGCGATCGTGCCGATAAAGAGGCCCGCGAACAGCGCGGCGATAAAACTTGCGATACCGGTTGTGCCAAAGAGACCGTGCGTCGTGGCGGTCAGCAGGCCGCTCCTGACGAGCCCGGGGGCCACGTAGCCGCTATAAAGCAGATCGTACAGTTCAAAGAAAAAGCCGAGGCTTAGCAGAACGACGAGCTTCCAGATCGAACGCGTCGCGGGCAGCCGGTCAAGACGCGCGGAAATGGTGCCGGCGTCGATCGCGAGGGTGGCGGATTCACGGGAGGCCGTCGCGTGTGCAGCGGCCCGGTCCTGTTCAGGGGTTGCCATTCTTGTCTCCAGAGTGAGGCCGGTCTTGCGCCGGCTTTTCACTCCGCACGCGTGCGATGAGCGCATGCACCGCCGGGCGCAAGGTCCGGCAGCATTCTAGCGGCGAGCGCCCCTGAACGGTTCGAACATCGTGATTTTCCCCACAAACATGGCCCCCGTGACCGCGGATCAGGCTTGCACGATCACTTCGAAGCCGCCGAAAATCGCCCGCTTGCCGTCGAACGGCATCGGATTCGTCTCGGGCCGCAATCGCGGGTCCGCCATGACGGCCTGCATGCCCTTGTCGCGCACCTGGCGGGAGGGCCAGAGAATCCACGAAAAGACAACGGTCTCGTCATCCTTGCGTTTAACGGCCATCGGAAACGAGGTCAGCGTTCCTTCCGGTACGTCGTCGCCCCAGCATTCGACCACCTGCAAGGCCCCCTGCTCCCTGAAGACCACCGCGGCGGCCTCGGCGTGTTGCCTGAACGCTTCACGGCTGGCTGTCGGTACCGCTGCAACAAAACCGTCGATGTAGGTCATGAACGTGCTCCTTCTTCGATTGAAATGGAATGAGGGCGGGAAGGCGCATCGCTGCGGCGCAGCCCATTGTCAGCCTTCTCTCCCT
This sequence comes from Paraburkholderia sartisoli, assembly GCF_900107685.1. Classification (GTDB taxonomy): domain Bacteria; phylum Pseudomonadota; class Gammaproteobacteria; order Burkholderiales; family Burkholderiaceae; genus Paraburkholderia; species Paraburkholderia sartisoli. Next base: position 280,552 of record NZ_FNRQ01000004.1, read on the forward strand.
TCACATACGACGAACGGCGCAGCAGGAAATCGACAACGCCGCGGGCGCGCAGACAGTAAAATCGCCCCGAGAGATGCGTACCCAAAGGCGATCGTTTGACTGAGCAACATCAAGGCTTTCTTCTGACCCGACACTGGCGCGATACGGCTACCGGCACGGAGGTCGAGTTCTGGCTCGCAACCGATGAGGGCCCGCGTCACATCCGGCTGCGCCCGCAGGCGTCGGTGGCGTTCATCCCCTCGGAGCAGCGCGAGCGCGCCGAGACGGTATTGCGTCGCGAATCGCAAGTCGAGTTGCGTCCGCTGGAGCTCATCGATTTTCATCATCGTCCCGTATTGGGGATGTATTGCCAGCACTATCGCCAGCTCGGCGCGCTGGAAAAGCGGCTAAGGCAAGGTGGTGTCGATGTCTATGAGGCGGACATCTTCCCGCCCGAGCGCTACATGATGGAGCGATTCATCACGGCACCTGTCACGTTTAGCGGCGAGGCAACCGAAGACGGCATGCTCGTGAACGCCGAGATGAAGCCTTCTCCAGCGTACCGCCCGCAACTCAGGCTGGTGTCGCTCGATATCGAAACCAGTGCGCATGGCGATCTGTATTCGATCGCGCTGGAAGGTTGCGGTCAGCGCCAGGTGTATATGCTCGGTCCCGCGAATGGCGACGCAAGCCTCGTCGACTTTCAGTTTGAATATTGCGAAAGCCGGCTGCGGATGCTGGAAAAGCTCAATGAATGGTTCGCCGTTCACGATCCCGATGCGATTATTGGCTGGAATCTCGTCCAGTTCGATCTGCGCGTGTTGCACGAACACGCCGAACGTTATCGCGTTCCGCTCAGACTCGGACGCGGCGCAAGCGTCATGGAATGGCGCGAGCACGGTCATCAGAAGAACCATTTCTTTGCGGGTGCCGCCGGACGCCTGATCATCGACGGCATCGAGGCGCTCAGGTCGGCAACATGGAGCTTTCCGTCGTTCAGTCTTGAATACGTCGCGCAGTCCGTGCTCGGCGAAGGCAAATCCATCGACAATCCGTATCAGCGCATGGAGGAAATCCAGCGGCGCTTTGACGAAGACAAACCGGCGCTTGCGAAGTACAACCTCAAGGATTGCGAGCTGGTCACGCGCATCTTCGCCCGAACGGAACTGCTGACGTTCCTGCTGGAACGCGCCACCGTCACGGGGCTGGCCGCGGATCGCAGCGGCGGGTCCGTCGCGGCGTTCACGCATCTCTACATGCCGCGGATGCATCGCCTCGGGTTCGTCGCGCCCAACCCGGGCGACGTGGCCGGGCAAGCGAGCCCCGGCGGGCTCGTCATGGATTCGCGCCCGGGCCTCTACGATTCCGTGCTCGTGCTGGATTACAAGAGTCTTTATCCATCGATCATCCGTACGTTTCTGATCGATCCGGTCGGGTTGGTGGAAGGCATGCAACACCCGGATGACGCCGATTCCGTGCCGGGCTTCCTTGGCGCCCGCTTTTCGCGCAGCAAGCACTGTCTGCCGTCTGTCGTCAGTCAGGTCTGGGAAGGACGCGAAGTCGCGAGACGCGAGCAGAACAAGCCGCTCTCGCAGGCGCTGAAAATCATCATGAACGCGTTCTATGGCGTGCTGGGGTCGACGGGTTGCCGCTTCTTCGATCCGCGTCTTGCGTCGTCGATCACGATGCGCGGCCACGAAATCATGCGCAAAACGCGCGAGCTGATCGAGGCGGAAGGTTACGAAGTCATCTACGGCGATACCGATTCGATGTTCGTATGGCTCAGGCACGCCCATCCCGAGGACGAAGCCGCGCAGATCGGTCGCGCGCTGGTCACGCACATCACCCAGTGGTGGCAACAACACGTAAAGGCGCGCTTTGGACTCGAAAGCGCGCTCGAGCTTCAGTTCGAGCGGCACTACCGGCGCTTTTTCATGCCCACGGTCCGCGGCACGGAGGAAGGCAGCAAGAAGCGCTATGCGGGTTTGACCATACTGGCGGATGGCTCCGAAGACGTCATCTATAAAGGGCTCGAAACGGTGCGCACCGACTGGACGCCACTCGCGCAGCGCTTTCAGCAGCAGCTTTATCTGCGTATTTTCAAGCAGCAGCCCTACCGGGATTACATCCACGACTACGTTCAGCGAACACTACGCGGTGAGTTCGACGATCAACTGGTGTATCGCAAGCGACTGCGTCGTCCACTCGAAGACTATCAGCGCAACGTTCCGCCGCACGTGCGCGCCGCGCGCCTCGCCGACGAACTCAATCGCGAGCGAGGTCGACCGCTGCAATACCAGAGCGGCGGCTGGATCAGTTACGTGATGACAGGCGCGGGCCCCGAGCCGCTGGAAACGTTACGCTCGGCAATCGACTACAACCACTATCTCACGCGCCAGCTGCAGCCTGTGGCCGACGCGATTCTTCCGCTGCTCGGCGACGACTTCGAGACGCTGATGTCGGGCCAGAAAGCCTTGTTCTGACGATCGATGGCGGCTCGCACCGTGCCGCAGGCTCAGAAACCGAACAACCTGCGCGGCGTCTGCCACAGCACGCGTCGGCGCGCGTCCGGATCGGGAATCAGTTGCCGCGCGAGCGTCAACTGCGGCGCGTAATCCATCCGCACCGGCGAGCGCAGGAACGGCCAGTCCGAACCCCAGACACATTGATCCGGGCCGAACGCGCGAAGGAGGTGTCGCGCGAAGACCTGCGCGTCTTCATACGGATGCGCAAGCTGCGAAAACTTTTGCAGCCCGGAAATCTTGACGACGACGCGACCGGTGTCCGCAAGACGCAGCAACGCCTGGAAGCCGGCCTGATTCGTGCCGGCCGCGATCTCGGGACGGCCGCAATGGTCGATGAGTATCCGCGTTGCGGTCCGCGCGATCAGAGGCTGGAGCGCGACCAGTTGATCGCCGGTGACCTGGATCTGCGCGAACATGTCGAGGTCGGCCAGCGTATCGAAGAGCGCGCCTGCATCGCTCATCACGTCCACGCCCTCCATCGCCGGATTGAAGGCAACGCCCACGACGCCCGCCGCCTTCATCTCCACCAGTTCCGCTCGGCTCACGTCGTTGTCCATCACCGCGATGCCCTTGAAGCGACCGTTGCCGTTCGCAATCGCATCGAGCATGCAGCGGTTGTCGGTGCGGTAACCACTCGTCGGCCCGACGAGCAGCGCATGGCGCACGCCACAGGCGTCCATCACATGGGCAAACTGCGCCGCCGTGCCGATCTCCTGCATCGACGGCCGGTACGCGGTGTCGACGCGATACGGAAAACGCGCGGGATCGAAAACATGGTTGTGGCAGTCGATCTTGTCTTCGTCGAAGATGTTCATCATCAAGACTCTATGTGAATTCCGTTGCTACGGCGCGCGCCCGATATATCGCCCTCCCGCCTGTCAGATCGAACGTGAAGCCGGTCGTGAAGCTGCATTCCGGACTAACCATCGCACCGACCTCGTCGACCTGAATGAAGCCAGGTTGACAGCGCCAGCCCAAGCCTCCTTCGGGTCAACCCCTATTGTACAGGTGCATATGCGTATTTATCTTTCTACATCATACGTATGATCTAGAGAGAATGATGGCCACATTGCACAGACAGGTTCTGAACCAGATGGGCGAGCAGATCTGCTCAGGCAAATTCATGCCGGGCGACATTCTGCCGGCGGAGCCTGTTCTCGCGGAGCAGATGCAGGTGAGCCGGATCGTCATCCGCGAGACAATGAAATCGCTGTCCGCCAAGGGCATGCTCGAGGTGCGCCGCCGGTATGGCACGGTCGTGCTGCCGCGCGCTCAATGGCAACTGTTCGATCCTGACGTGATCACCTGGCGCGCGCGCGCGGAAGCGGTCGACGACGGCCTGATCCAGGACCTGATGGAACTGCGGATGATCATCGAGCCGAACGCCGCAAAGCTCGCCGCAAAGCGCGCGACGGAAGACGATCGACGCGCGGTGCGACGTGCCTTCAAGGCGATGGAGCGAGCGGTCGCCGGTCACGGCGAATACGTTCCCGCCGACCTCGCGTTTCACGGAGCGATCCTGACCGCGTGTCACAACCAGTTCATCCAGCAGATGCAGAACGCGCTGTCGGCGATTCTGCGCACGAGCTTCGAGCTCAGCTCCGAGATCGCCGGTGGTCCGGCCCGCTCGCTGCCGATGCACGAGGCGCTGTGCGTCGCGATCGAGAAAGGTGATCCGCAGGGGGCGGAAGCCGCTGTCCTCACGCTCATCAGGCGCGCGGAGAACGATTTCGAGGACCGCGCCGCGCTGAATCGCACCGTGAACGACCAGCCCGTTTAGGGGCGCGCGCAACGACCTGTCCGACGGCTTCGCCGGCGGACCCCACACCATCGGGTTATCGCGACGGGATCAATGTCGCGAGGGGCGCACTCGCGCCTCGTTCCTGAACATGAAGAGGACAGGTGCATGACACAGTTATTCGATCTGAGCGGCCGCACGGCGCTCGTCACCGGTTCGGCCCGGGGCATCGGCTTCGCGCTCGCTGAAGGGCTGGCGACCGCGGGCGCGAGCGTGATCCTGAACGGCACGCGTGCGGACACCGTCGCCGAAGCGGTCAGCCAGCTCGCAGGCAAAGGATTCAACGCACGAGGCCGCGCCTTCGACGTCACCGACGAACAGGCCGTCGCCGATGCGTTCGCGCAGTGGGACAAGGACGGCGTGCAGGTCGACATCGTCGTCAACAACGCCGGCATCCAGTTTCGCAAGCCGCTCGTCGAACTCGAACTGAGTGACTGGCAGCGCGTGATCGACACCAACCTGACGAGCGCGTTCATCGTCGCGAAGCAGGCGGCGCGCCGCATGATCGCGCGCGGCACGGGCGGCAAGATCATCAACATCGGCTCGCTCACGAGCGAAGCCGGCCGCGCGACAGTCGGCGCGTACACGGCGGCGAAGGGCGGCATCAAGATGCTGACCCGCGCGATGAGCGCCGAATGGGCGGCATCGGACATTCAGGCTAACGCGATCGGGCCCGGCTACATCCTCACCGACATGAACAGGCCGCTGATCGAGAACGCCGCCTTCGACGCGTGGGTCAAGAGCAGCAATCCATCGCAACGCTGGGGCAAGCCGGAAGAACTCGTCGGCACGGCGGTGTATCTGGCGTCGCCGGCATCGAGCTATGTAAACGGCCAGATCATCTACGTCGACGGCGGCTGGCTGGCCGTACTTTGAATGCAGGCTCGCGCGGCGACATCAAAACTAAAGCGGCTCGCGTGAGGCAAACCGTCTGTGTGACGTATCGATCTGGAGACATCATGGAAAGCGTCAAACCCGTGGCAACCCAAAGATGGTGGTATCTGATGCCCATCATCTTCATCACCTACAGCCTCGCCTATCTCGACCGCGCGAACTACGGCTTCGCGGCGGCGGCCGGGATCAACAGGGATCTCGGCATTTCGCAGGGCACGTCTTCGCTGATCGGCTCGCTGTTCTTTCTCGGCTACTGCCTGTTCCAGGTACCCGGCGCGATCTACGCGCAGCGCAACAGCGTGAAGAAGCTGATCTTCTTCAGCCTGATCCTGTGGGGACTGTGCGCCGCGGCAACCGGGATGGTCAACAACATTCCGATGCTGATGGTGTTGCGCTTCGTGCTCGGCGTGGTGGAAGCGGCTGTCATGCCGTCGATGCTGATGTACATCAGCCGATGGTTCACGCGCAGCGAGCGCTCGCGTGCCAACACGTTTCTCATTCTCGGCAATCCAGTCACGGTGCTGTGGATGTCGGTGGTGTCGGGCTATCTGGTCCACAGCTTCGGCTGGCGCGAGATGTTTATCCTCGAAGGCCTGCCGGCGCTCATCTGGGCAGTGGTCTGGTGGTTCACGGTGCAGGATCGCCCGGCCGACGTCACCTGGATGACCAACGCGGAAAAGACCGAATTTGCCGCCCGCCTGAAGGCGGAGCAGGCGGACATCGCGCCCGTGCGCGACTACAAGGCGGCCTTCCGTTCGCCGATCGTGCTGAAGTGCTGCGCGATCCATGCGCTGTGGAGCATCGGCGTATACGGCTTCATCATGTGGCTGCCGTCGATTCTCAAGGCCGCGTCCACCATCGACATCGTGTCGGTCGGCTGGCTTGCCGCTGTTCCGTATCTCGCGGCAATCATCCTGATGCTGCTCGCGTCCTGGCTTTCGGACAAGACACGCAACCGCAAGCTGTTCGTCTGGCCGCTGCTGCTCGTGGGGACCATCGCGTTCGTGGCTTCGTACCTGATCGGCGGATCACATTTCTGGATTTCGTTTGCGCTGCTGGTCGTTGCCGGTGCAACGATGTATGCGCCGTATGGCCCGTTTTTCGCGCTGATTCCGGAACTGATTCCCGGCAACGTGCTGGGCGGCGCGATCGGTCTCGTCAACGCATGCGGCGCACTGGGCGCGTTCGCGGGCTCCTATGTCGTCGGGTATCTGAACGGCGCAACCGGCAGCCCCGCGGCCTCGTATATCTTCATGGCGGCCGGCCTGCTGCTTTCCGTGATCCTGATGATCACCGTGCCGGCACATTCCGGCCAGCGCGCGAAGGATGAAGATTCGCTCTCGCTGCGCCGCACGTAAGGACCCACGCGATGCGTCTTCGTTTTATCGATTCGATTCTGGCAGGCTGAAAATGGCAACCCTGATTACTGACGTAAAGGTCATCCTGACCGCGCCGGAAGGCATCAACCTGACTGTCGTCAAACTCGAGACGAACCAGGCCGGACTGTACGGGCTCGGCTGCGCGACGTTTGCCTACCGGCATGTCGCGGTCAAATGCCTGATCGAGGAATATCTGAGACCGCTCCTGATCGGCAGGGACGCCGAAGCGATCGAGGAGCTTTGGCAGTTGATGCACCAGAACGCGTACTGGCGCAACGGTCCGGTCGAGAACAATGCGATCTCCGGCATCGATATGGCGTTGTGGGACATCAAGGGCAAGATGGCCAGCATGCCGCTGTACCAGCTGTTCGGCGGCAAGTGCCGTGAAGGCGTGCCGATATATCGCCACGCCGACGGCAAGGATCTGAACGAGCTATGCGACAACATCCAGAAATACCAGGAACAGGGCATTACCCATATCCGCTGCCAGAACGGCGGCTATGGTGGTGCCCGTTACGGCAAGGCACCCTCCTCTGCACCTGAAGGTGCGGTGGAAGGCGTCTACCTCGACAGCAGGAAATACATGCGCGAGACGCTCAAGCTGTTCGATGGCATTCGCAGCAGGATCGGATTCGATGTTGCCTTGTGTCACGACGTGCATGAACGTCTAAAGCCTGTTGAGGCCATCCGGTTTGCGTGCGAACTGGAGCCGTATGACCTGTTCTTTCTCGAAGATGCCATCTCGCTGGAAGAAGGCGAGTGGATACGCCAGTTGCGGGCAAAGACGACCACACCGCTGGCTCAGGGTGAACTGTTCAACAATCCTGCTGAATGGAAATTCCTGATTACCGAGCGGCTGATCGATTACATCCGGGTTCATCTCAGCCAGATTGGCGGCATTACCGCTGGCAGGAAGCTGCAGATCTTTGCCGAGCAGTTCGGCGTGAGGACGGCATGGCACGGTCCAGGTGATATGTCGCCGCTGGCTCACGCGGCCAATATTCATCTTGATCTGCCAGCGCGGAATTTTGGTGTGCAGGAGTGGTCCGGCACCGAGCCGCCTAACTTCGTCATCCAGGACCTGAAGGGACCGAAAGAGGCTCTGCTCGATGTATTTCCGGGCCTGCCCGAATTCAGGAACGGTTATGTCTATGCCAACGACAAACCGGGTCTGGGCGTGGACATCAACGAGGTCGAGGCGGCGAAATACCCCTGCGAAAATACGATAGCGACGTGGACGCAGACGCGTTTGAAGGATGGGACGCTGCAGGCTCCGTAAGGCGGTGGATCCAGCGTCGGCTTTTCCGGGTACCCACGTTAGCGGCACACTCAAGTCTCTCTGCCATTTACATGGCAGATATCGAACGCGATGCCGTTGCGCGCCCAACTATCCGCTGTCGTCGAACCATTGCTCCGGGTGACAGCTGATCCAGCCCGGCGCCTGCGTTCAGACAAGCGGTGCTTCGTCCGTCGACTGTTGCCCAGTCTTCGCGCGGCCCTTTTTAGCCGTCGCCGGGTCGCGCACGATCGTGACGGGGCACGGTGCATAGGCGAGAACCTGGCGGGCGACCGAACCGATCAGCCAGCGATCGAACGGCGTATGACCGCGATGCCCGACGACAAGATGATCGATCTCGTGCTGTTCCGCGTATAGCACGATCTCCTTCGCGGGCTGCCCCACCACGAGATCGAACGCCGGATGTTCACCATCGGAGGCGAGCTTCGCCTTGATGTCGTCGAGGATCTCGTTGGCATGGCGCAATTCGAAATCGATGATTGTCTTTTTTTCCAGATCTATCGCGCCCCAATCCGGCGCGCGCGCCACGACGAGCACATGCAGACGCGCGTCAAAGCGCTTCGCGAGATCGACCGCGAAAGTGACGGCATGTCGCGCGGATGGCGACCCGTCATAACCTGCCAGCACGTTTTGCATGATCTGCTCCCGTCCGGTTCACCGGAGCATGCTTCGATTGAACTGCGACCGTTCCTCGACATCGCGGCGTCCGCGGAAAAACGCGTGTGAGCATTTTCCGCGCATGCCGCGTGGACCCATGCGAACGACGCCAACCTCTGTAACGCCAGATCAGTTGTCGTCGCTTCGGCTTGGAACATGCTCGTGAGGGACGGGCTCGGCCGCGTCGGCGTCGGGAAAATCGTCTTTCGCGGGTTTCGTCGATTCCGGCGAACCGGTCTTGCGGGTCGTCCCGGATGAGGGCTGTGCGGGGTCGAGAGGCTTGTCAGTCGACTCAGCGGACGGATAGGAGGAGGACATGATTTGCTCCTGCGCTGATGAATGCTGCTTCTACCATGATAGACCGCATTGAGTTCGGGGTTGCGCGAAAGCCGTGCCGGCGGCTGCGTTTTGCGGCGATGCCCAAACTGGCGACGCAACGTTCGCCCGGCCTGGTCGTGTTCGCAGGCGTCGCCATCGTTTCCGCCAGGGATTTACCCTCATCAGCCTCTTTCCATACCGCGCCGCACCATTGACCTCGGGCCTTACTGCTTAAGCAGGGCAAGCCACAAAGCACGCCAGCCTTGTGCGCATGCTCACGACAAACCTTCATTGACACTTCACCTCCCACCTGCTGTACTAAATAAAGGCAATTGATTTAGTCTCTCCTTGCAGTCACGCGAAGGCGGGATACCGAATCAACAACCAAAAAGACGCACGCAGCGTCCCGCATGTCATTGAATCGACCTTGAAGTCGAAACGTCGTTGCCAATAACCCGGAGGAGCGATCCATGAATTCCAGCAAGCATCTTGTCGTCAAGCGTGTTGTATCGATGTGCGTCGCCGCCAGCGCCGTATGGTGTGCGGGCGTGACCCATGCCGCCGACCAGCCTGTTATCGGCCTGATCACGAAGACCGACACCAACCCCTTCTTCGTGAAGATGCGCGAGGGCGCCGAAGCCCAGGCGCAGAAAGACGGTGCGAAACTGCTGACGGCCGCGGGCAAGTTCGACGGCGACAACGCAAGCCAGGTGACCGCAATCGAAAACATGCTGACGGCTGGTGCCAAGGCGATTCTGATCACGCCAAGCGACACGAAGGCGATCGTGCCGAGCATCAAGAAGGCACGCGCGGCCGGTGCACTCGTGATCGCGCTCGACACGCCGACCGATCCGCAAAGCGCAACGGATGCCCTCTTCGCCACCGACAACTTCAAGGCCGGCGTGCTCATCGGTGAATACGCGAAGGCCGCGCTTGCCGGCAAGCCCGCGAAGATCGCGACGCTCGACCTGGCGCCAGGCGTGTCGGTCGGCGTTCTTCGCCATAACGGCTTTCTCCAGGGCATGGGCATCAAGGAAGGCGACCCTTCCATCGTCTGTAGCCAGGACACGCGCGGGGACCAGGCCAAGGGCCAGACGGCGATGGAAAACTGTCTGCAGAAATCACCCGGCATCAACGTGGTCTACACGATCAACGAACCCGCTGCAGCGGGTGCATATCGCGCGCTCAAGGCAGCAGGCAAGGAAAAGGGCGTGATGATCGTATCGATCGACGGCGGCTGTGAAGGCGTGCGCAACGTGAAAGACGGCGCCATCGCCGCGACCTCCCAGCAATATCCGCTCAAGATGGCAGCGCTTGGCGTGAGCGCGGGCGTCGACTATGTGAAGACCGGCAAGAAGGCCACCGGCTATCACGACACCGGCGTCACGCTTATCACCGACAAGGCGATGTCAGGTGTCGAAAGCAAGGACTCGAAGTTCGGTCTCGAGAATTGCTGGGGCAAGTAACACGCCCTGACGCCACGTAGCGGGCGAACACAACGTTCATGTATCAGTGGGACCCGCGCCCGCGGGTCCCTGCGGATTCGCGCGTGCCACCCATCACGCGATCGCATCGAGGAACACATCATGTCTACTCCGTCGGCCTCCGGCGCCCGCCGTTTCGGCGATCATCTGCCCTCTCTCGCTGAAATCGGCCCATTGCTGGCACTGCTGCTCGCATGCGCTTTCTTCGTCTCGCAGAGCAACCGTTTTCTGTCGTTCCAGAATCTCTCGCTGATTCTTCAGCAGACGATGGTCGTCGCCGTCATCGCGATCGGCCAGACGCTGATCGTGCTCACCAGCGGCATCGATCTTTCGTGCGGGATGGTGATGGCGTTCGGCTCGATCGTGATGACCAAATTCGCCGTCGTGCTCGGCGTGCCGCCCGTCATTGCGATTTTCTGCGGCATTGGCGCAAGCGCGCTGTTCGGCCTGCTCAATGGCCTGCTGATCACGCGCATCAAACTGCCCGCCTTCATCGTGACACTCGGCACGCTGAACATCGCGTTCGCGTTGACGCAGCTTTATTCGAATGCGGAGAGCGTCACGAATCTGCCCGACGCGATCATGTTCTTCGGCAACACGTTTCGCATCGGCCCCGCGGAAGTCACGTACGGTACCGTGCTGACCCTGCTGATGTATCTGGCGACGTGGTTCGTGCTGCGCGACACGGTGCCGGGCCGGCATCTCTATGCGCTCGGCAACAACGCGGAAGCCGCTCGCTTGATGGGCCTGAAATCGCAACGCATCCTGATCACGGTATATACGCTTGCCGGCGTGTTTTACGGCATCGCCGCGCTGCTTTCGGTGTCGCGCACCGGTGTGGGTGATCCGCAAGCCGGGCAGACGGAAAACCTCGACAGCATCACGGCGGTCGTGCTTGGCGGAACGAGTCTTTTCGGGGGGCGCGGGTCCGTCGTCGGGACGCTGCTGGGCGCGCTGATTGTCGGCGTGTTTCGCAACGGCCTCACGCTGATCGGCGTCTCGTCGGTGTATCAGGTGCTGATAACGGGGATTCTCGTCATTCTCGCGGTCGCCGCCGACAAACTGTCACATCGCCGCTAACGCGAAGAGGAGCCTGCCATGTCGACACCTCACACTACTTCTTCCGCCACGCCGGTTCTGGAGGCGCGCGGACTGATCAAGCGCTACGGCTCGGTGACCGCGCTCGACGGTTGCGATTTCGAAGTGCTGCCCGGCGAGATTCTCGCTGTCATCGGCGACAACGGCGCCGGAAAGTCATCGCTGATCAAGGCGCTTTCCGGCGCTACCGTGCCCGACGAAGGCGAATTGCTCCTCGATGGTGCGCCCGTCAGGTTTCGCAGCCCGCTCGACGCACGTTCGCACGGGATCGAAACGGTTTACCAGGACCTCGCGGTCGCGCCGGCGATGAGCATCGCCGAAAATCTTTTCCTCGCACGCGAACTCGTCAAACCCGGATGGCGCGGCTCGATCCTCAAGATGATCGACAAGCGCCGCATGCTGGAGGAAGCGACCGCTCATATGAAAGGGCTGCAGATCGGCATTCGTTCGATGCGTCAAGCCGTTGAAACATTGTCCGGCGGGCAGCGTCAGGGCGTAGCTGTAGCACGCAGCGCGGCGTTCGCGCGACACGTCGTGATTCTCGATGAGCCGACGGCGGCGCTCGGCGTCAAGGAAGGCAACATGGTGCTCGAACTGATCCGGCGCGTGCGCGATCGCGGCCTGCCTGTCATCCTGATCAGCCACAACATGCCGCACGTGTTCGAAGTCGCGGACCGTATCCATATCCAGCGGCTTGGACGGCGCGCCGCACTCGTGAACCGCGCGGACATCCATATGTCGGAAGCCGTTGCGATCATGACGGGTGCAAAGGAAGCCGACGTCAAGGCGATCGCATGACATCGACGCTTACCACCGGCGCGTGATGATGGATAACACCCCACAATCGCCGCTCAGGCACCCGGTCGGCTCGAACCAGGTCGGCATGCGGCAGTTCAACGAACGGATCGTGCTGCAGGCGATACGGCTGCACGGTCCGTTGCCGAAAGCCGACGTGGGGCGGCTCACGCGCCTGTCGATGCAGACGGTATCGATGATCGTCGACCGTCTGATCAATGACGGCCTGCTTTCGAGGCAGCCTCGCGTACGTGGCCGCATCGGGCAACCGTCGGTGCCGATCGCGTTGCGCGCGGACGGCGCGTTCACGATCGGCATCAAGGTCGGCCGGCGCAGCCTCGATGTGCTGGCGATGGATTTCGTGGGCAACGTCTGTAGCCGCGACGTGTTCGAGTACACCTACCCCGATCCGGCGCTGCTGTTTCCCGCGCTCGAAGCAAGACTCGCGCGTACCCACGCGGCGCTCGGCGCGCACGCTAAAAAGGTCGTGGGTGTGGGGGTTGCGGCGCCGTTGTGGCTCGGCGGCTGGCGCGACTTTCTGGGTGCGCCGCCCGAGGCGCTCGAGGCATGGAACGAGATCGACATCCGCGCGCGTATCGAGACGATGACCGGATTGCCCGTCGAGTTCGCCAAGGACACGACCGCTGCATGCGCGGCGGAACTCGTGATGGGCCAGGGGCGTGGCATTCACACTTTCCTGTATCTGTTCGTCGGGACGTTTATTGGCGGCGGACTCGTGATCGATGGCCGCCTGCATGGCGGCCCGCACGGCAACGCAGGCGCGGTCGGCTCGATTCCGCTTGCGCGCACCGGCACGAAACCCGCGCGACAGCTTTTGCATGCGGCATCGGGCTTCGTCCTCGAACGGATTTTCGCGGATGCCGGCGCGCCGCCCGCGGCCGCGCACGATCATCGCGCGTTGAGCCCCGAACTGTGGCGTTTGACCGAACAGTGGCTCGATACCGCGTGCCCCGCCATCGCCACCGCGCTCACGAACGCTTCGGCGTTGCTCGATCTCGAAGCAGTGGTGATCGATGGCGAACTCGACCGGCAGTTGCTGCGCGAGATCATTCGCCGCACGGAGCGCGTGCTCGATCGTTTCGAGTGGGAAGGCATGGTGCGCCCACAACTGCTGGAAGGCGCGATCGGTGCCGACGCGCGCGCGATGGGTGGCGCCATTCTGCCGCTATACGCGCATTTCGCGCCGATGCACGAACTGTTTCTCAAGCCGGCGGTGGAAGCCGGCTTCTAGCCGGCTTCTAGCCGGCTTCCTTGCGCGGCTTTAGCAGACCGATATCAACCCTTGGTCGCACCAAACGTCAGACCGGCGACGAACTGCCGCTGCATCGCAAAGAACATCGCCACCGAAGGCAGCGCCGCCAGAATCGAGCCTGCCGACACGAGATTCCATGCGGTCGTCCACTGCCCCTTGAGCGCCGCGACGCCGACGGTGATCGGGGCGGCCTCGTCGCCTTGCGTCAGGCACAGTGCCCAGAAATAGTCGTTCCAGACGAACGTGAAAACGAGAATGCCAAGCGCCGCAAGCGCCGGGCGGATCAGCGGCAACACGATGCGAAAGAATACGGTCCACTCGCCGGCCCCTTCGATCCGCGCCGCTTCCACGAGTTCGAACGGCAACTGCTTGATGAAGTTACGCAGGAACAGCGCGCAAAATCCGGTCTGAAACGCGATGTGAAAGAGGATCAGCGCGCTGACCGTGTTGAAGAGACCCATTTGCAACGACAGGTCGCGCACCGGAATCATCAGGATCTGGATCGGCACGAAATTGCCTGCCACGAACGTGCCGAACAGCAGCATGTTGCCGCGAAAGCGGTAAACGGCAAGCGCGAATCCGGCCATCGCGGCGAGCGCGATCGAACCGATCACCGAGGGCACGGTAATCAGCACGCTGTTCCAGAAGTAATGCAGCATGGGCGAGGTGGTCAACGCCTCGCGATAGTTCGCGAGCAGCGTGATGTGTTCGGGCCAGCCCCAGTAGTTGCCGCGCGCAAGTTCGTCGGTCGAGCGCACGGACGTGACGAGCACCGCGATCATCGGCAGCAGCCAGATGATGAGCGCGACCGGCAGCGACATCTTGTACAGCACCCGGTTGGCCGGTTTCCATTTTTCGACGGGAAGCGGATACATGGCGATCTCCTTTACTGCTCTTCGCGCACCATGCGGCGCAACTGGAAGACGATATAGACGAGCACGATCGCGAACAGCACCACCGCGATTGCGGCTGAATAACCGAGGCGGTAATACTTGATCGCCTGGTCATACATGTAATAGGCGAGCACCGTCGAGCTTTCGAACGGACCGCCACCGCTCATCACCGCGATCAGGTCGAAACTGCGCAGCGCGCCGATCACGGTCACCACGATCGCCATGAACGTCGTGGGCCGCAGTTGCGGCAGCACGACGTGCCACAGCATCGCCCAGCCTTTCGCCCCTTCCATCCGCGCGGCTTCGAGCTGCTCGGCGTTAAGCGACGTGAGGCCCGTGAGGTAAAGAATCATGCAGTACGCCGTTTGAGGCCACAGCGCGGCGAAGATAATGCCGAACGTCACGTAGTGCGGATCGCCCAGCACGGGCACGCCGTGCCCGACGATCACTTTCAGCAGACCGAACGTCGGGTCGTAAAACCAGCTGAAAATCAGGCCCACGACGACACCCGAAAGCACGAACGGCGCAAAAAACAGCGATTTCACGAAGCGGATGCCACGCACCGCCTGATTCAGATACAGCGCGATCGCAAGCCCCATCGGCGGCGAAAGCATGAAGAGGACGAGCCACAGCACGTTGTTCCTGAGTGCCGTGTAGAACGTCGGCGCATGGAACAGCTCGACGTAGTTCGCGAGGCCGACGAACGTCTTTTCCGTCATGCCGTCCCAGTTGTAGAAACTCAGCAACAGCGACGAAATGATCGGCCACACGACATAAATCGCCACCATGATGCAGGCAGGCGCGAGAAACAGAAACGCGGCGCGCCGCTGCTGCCTCGCGCTCGGCGATGTCCGGCGCGATTTCACGCGGCGCGGCGTCGCAACCTGCGGCACATCGACGTCAACACGATGAGTCGGGACAGTTTTCATGACGGAATACCTTTACGGCGTCTTCGATTTTGCGGGGCCGGCATGGGTGAAACCGCGTCACGCATGCTGGCACCATTCGATACCCGGCTTACTTCTTGTAGATCCGCTTGCGGGTCTGTTCGAGCTGCGCGAGGATTGCGTCGAGCTTCGTCGGATCCGACACGAACTCCTGCATTCCCTTCATGCCTTCATCGGCCATTTCCTTCGTCATGTCGCGGTCGTAGAACTGCGCGATGCCGCCCTTCGTGTTCGACAGGATCTGGAAACCGATCTTCGAGATCGGATCTTCCGGTTCCGGCGACTTGCTGTTAGCCGGCAACGATCCCAATCCCTGTGCCAGCTTCGAGCTGATATCCGGTGTTTCCATGAAGGCCAGGAACGTGTGCGCATCCGCCTTGTTCTTCGCTTTCGACGGAATATGCAGCGATTCGACCGGACCATCTTCAGCTGTCGGCACCTTCGCATCGATGATCGGGAACTGGAAGTAGCCCATCTTCGACTTCACGTCAGGCGGAAAGCCGCCGGTAATGAACGTGCCCATCAGCATCATCGCCGCCTTGCCCTGGAACAGGAACGGCTGCACGGCGTCCAGATCGTACGACAGCGAGTTGTCGATAAAGACCTTGTCGTCGAGCAACTGCTTCCACGTCGTGTACACCTTCTTCACGCGCGGGTCGGTGTACGGCACTTCGCCCGCCATCAGCTTCTGGTGGAACGCGTTGCCGTTGATGCGCAGGTCGAGATAGTCGAACCAGCCTGCAAGCGTCCAGGCATCGCGCCCGGCCACGGCAACCGGCGTGATGCCAGCCGCCTTCAGCTTCTTGCAGGCGTCGAGAAATTCATCCCACGTCTTCGGCTCAGCGGCGATGCCGGCCTTCTCGAACAGGTCCTTGCGATAGAACATGCCCCACGAGTAGTACACGGTCGGCGCGGCGTACTGCTTGCCGTTATACGACGAAGCTTCCTTCGTCGACGCGTACATGCTGTTCCAGTTGTTTTTGTTCCAGTCATTGGTGAGGTCTTCCAGGAGACCGCGACGCGCGTAATACGCCATCCGTTCGCCGTCATGCCAGTTCACCACGTCGGGGGCGACTGTCGAGAGCCAGCCCGGCAGCTGTACCTTGTACGCTTCCTCGTCGATGAACGACACCTTTACGTCGACATCCGGATGCGCTTTCTTGAAGTCGTCGATCGCCGATTGCCAGACCGCGCGCTGGCTTGCGCCCTTGAACGCGATGTTGACCGCGAGCGTGCCGGCCTGCGCGATGTTGCCGACGACGCTCGTCAAACCGGCGGCAGCCAGCGCGATGCCGATCAGCCCCTTGCGTACCGCACTTTTCGTGCTTGTCATACCTGTCTCCTGATGGATTTTGGATGATGGAATGTCATGCGGCGCGATAAACCGCCACGCCCTGCGGTTCGACCGACGACGACCCGATCACGAACGCATCCGCACGGACGTTGTCGATCGTGTAAGCGGTATCGCCGTAGTTGAAAACGTACTTGAGCGCACCACGCTGGCTGACGCGAATCGTGTCGGCGAGCGGTGCCGCATCGAGGTGCGCGGCTGCTGCGACCCGCGCGAAGATGCGCTGCGTGAGCGCGTCGTCGAAGAGGCTTGCGCAGTAATGCAGCGCGCCATGTCGCACGAAAGCCGGATGACCGTCGTCGAAACGCGCGAGTACGTCCATGTTCGCCGGCACCTCGAGCAGATCGCGCCAGTGGCGTGACTCGCCCTTTAGCGCAGCGCTGTCGCTCGTGACCGGCACGGTGACGTTCGGGCGCATCGAATCGACGCGCCAGACGCGCAACGGCAGCACGTCAGCGAGCGCGCCCGGCGGCAGGTTAGCGGGAATCCGCAGGTCGCGCGTCTTGGAACCCGTGCGCGGTCCGAACACGACCTGCGCGCCGCTTGCCCCGAGCCTCGCGCCAAAGTCATCCGGCACCACCGGCAGCGGCGGCACGACGATCATGCTGTAGCCGTCGAACGATGCATCCGCCGGAATCACGTCGACATCGAGACCGAGCGAGCGAAGCGCCGAGTAATACTCGAACGCGAAACGCGGATAGTGGAAGTCGGCGGCCTGCGGATGAATCTCGAACAGCCACTTCGCCTCGTAGTCATAGACGAGCGCGACCTTCGCACGCACCTTCGGTTCGCCGTCGGCGGACACGACCGCGCGGATTTCCTCCGCGACGCGGGCGGCTTCCTCGCCGCCCAGATCGAGCCGGTTGTCGGGCGTGTTGAGTCCTGCGTGCATCTGCTCCTGCGCGAACGGCGCCTGACGCCAGCGGAAATACGACACGCAGCCCGCGCCGTGCGCGAACGCTTCCCAGCTCCACAGGCGCACCATGCCCGGCAGCGGCGCGGGATTCCACTGCGCCCAGTTCACGGGGCCCGGCTGCTGCTCCATCACCCAGAACGGCTGCTTCGACATGCCCCGATAGACGTCGTGATTGAACGACGCAAAATCCGGATGACCAGTCCGCAGGTAACGCGCCTTGATATCGGGCGCGAACCATTGCTCTTCGAGCGCGCCAAGCGGATAGCTGTCCCACGCCGCGATGTCGAGATCGGCCGCGACCTTGTAGTGGTCGAACTCCGTGAAAAGCTGCATGAAGTTGTGCGCGACCGGGCGGCCCGGCGAATGCTCGCGCAGGATGTCCGTCTGCATGCGGTTGAACCGGACCAGTTCGTCGGAAGCGAAACGGCGATAGTCGAGACGATGCGACGGATGCGCCTCGGTCACCGTTGCGACCGGCGGATCGATTTCGTCGAAGCTGCGGTATTCCATGCTCCAGAACACCGTGCCCCATGCGTTGTTCAGCGCATCGATCGTGCCGTAACGCTTTGCGAGCCAGCCGCGAAAACGCTTCGCCGCCGCCGGCGAATAACTGACCACGGTGTGATGGCAACCATATTCGTTGTCGGTCTGCCAGAACGCGACCGCCGGATGCGAACCGTAACGGCGCGCCACCGCTTCGCAGATGCGCCGCGACGCCTCGAAATACGACGGCGACGAGAAATCATAGTGACGTCGTGAACCAAACGCACGCGGCCGGCCGTCCGCGCCCACGGCGAGAATGTCGGGATGCTGGTCGATGAGCCACTTCGGCGGCGTGGCGGTCGGCGTACACATGACGACCTTGAGGCCCGCCGAGCCGAGCACGTCGATGGCCTGGTCGAGCCACGCCCACTGATACACGCCGGGCTCCGGCTCGATACGGCTCCACGCGAATTCGCCGATGCGCACACGCTCGATGCCAAGCGCTTTCATGCGCGCGGCGTCGTCGCTCCACATGTCGGACGACCAGTGTTCCGGGTAATAGCAGACTCCTAAACGCATGCAGCGCTCCTACGCAACCTGAGTGATGGGATGAGCCGAGGCGGGTACACGATGCGGCAGTGCGAAACCGTCCTCAGTGAAGAGATGACACGACGCGGCGGGTAGGTTGAATGCCAAACACTCCCCCGTGCGCGCGCTGATATCGCCCGGCGCCTTGGCGATCAGCGTGTCGCCGCCAGGTTGATCGAGATGCAGATAGCTGTGCTCGCCAAGCTGTTCGATCAGCGTGACGCTGCGTTGCACGGTTTGCGACGGCGCGCTCGCCGGCGTGTCACTGGTTGCGTCCGCAACCGCGTTGACTTCGAGATGCTCGGGACGGATGCCGAGCGTGACCGACTGCCCGGGCGTCAGCGTGTCGGCCACCACCGGCACATCGAGCGACTCTCCCGTGTGCGCAAGCGTGATCCGCACCGATTGCGCGCTGATCGACGCGACGGTCGCCGGCAGGAAATTCATGCGCGGCGAGCCGATAAAGCCCGCCACGAAGCGGCTCTTCGGCCGGTGATACAACTGGAGCGGCGTGCCCACCTGCGCGATGCTGCCGTAGCGCTCGGTGTCCTTGCCGGCATGCAGCAGAACGATGCGGTCCGCGAGCGTCATCGCCTCGATCTGGTCGTGCGTCACGTACACCACGCTCGCCTTCGCGAACTGCTTGTGCAGGCGAGCGATTTCAATGCGGGTCTGACCGCGCAGCGTGGCGTCGAGATTCGACAGCGGTTCGTCGAACAAAAACACACCGGGTTCACGCACGATCGCGCGGCCAATCGCGACCCGCTGACGCTGCCCGCCGGAAAGCGCTCGCGGCTTGCGGTCGAGCAGCGCTTCGAGCTGCAGCACGCGTGCGGCTTCCTTCACCCTGCGGTCGATTTCGTCTTTCGGTTTTTTCGCGAGCTTCAGGCCAAACGCCATGTTCTCGAACACGGTCATGTGCGGAAACAGCGCGTAACTCTGGAACACCATCGCGACGCCGCGTTCGGCAGAGGGCACGTCGTTCATGAGCCGGCCGCCGATGTGCAGGTCGCCGTCGGTGACGTCCTCCAGACCCGCGATCATCCGCAGCAACGTCGACTTGCCGCAGCCCGACGGCCCGAGGAATACGCAGAATTCGTTTTCGCCAATCTCCAGATCCACGCCGCGAATCACCGGCGGGTGTTCGCCGTACGCTTTGTGTACTGCCTTCAACGAGATGCTGGCCATTGCCCTGCCTCCATGTTCTAATGCGTCACAGCAGGAGGTTAAGCGCTTAATCAAGCGGCAGAGAAAAAGACGATTGAAACCCAATCGCCTGATCTTGCGCTGTCTCCGGTATGTTCTGTTTCAACGACTCTATCGCGATCGCCGCCGTTGTTGCAAATGTCAGGATGCCATCCCACATGTCAGGCCGTCGATGACCACGCTGAACGAAGTCGCCGCCCACGCGGGCGTCACGCCCGCGACGGTATCCAACGTATTGCGCAACCGAGGACGGGTCGGCGCGGCCACGCGCGAACGCGTGCTGCACGCGGTCAAGGAACTCGGCTATCGCCCTCACCTCGCGGCACGCGCGCTGGCCGAAGGCCGTGCCCCGACGTTTGCGCTGATGGTATCGAGCATCGCCAATCCGTTCTACCCGGAATTTACCCTTGCCGCCGAACGCGCGGCGCGCACCAGTGGGCACTTTCTGATCGTCTGCAACACGAACGACGATCAGGAGACGGGCCGCGCCTACCTCGAACAGATCGCCGGCACGCTTTCGGAAGGCGTGCTGGTGACGAACGCGGAGCTTGTTTTCGACGACCTGCGCGCCATCGCCGAACGCGGCACGCCGGTCGTGCTGTGCATGTGGGAGCGTCCCGACGATCCGCCTGGGCTGCCGTGCGTGGCGGTCGATTTCCGGCTTGCGGGCGCGCTCGCGGCGCAACATCTGCTCGACCTCGGACACACGCGCGTGGGCGCGCTCGTCGGCAGCAAGAGCAGTCACGATGACCTGTCGCCGTTCGGCATTCATGGCGCGCGGCGCGACGGTTTCGTCGAACGCTTCAACGCAGCCGGCAACGCGCGGATCGTCGCGGAGTTCATCTGCGAGGCGGATACGATACGCGGCGGTTATGACGCGGCGCGGCAACTGCTGAAGGCGCATCCCGACGTCACCGCGCTTTACGCCACGAACGACCTGCCCGCACTGGGCGCCATGCATGCCGCGGCCGACATGGGCCTTTCGGTGCCCGACGATCTTTCCGTGGTCGGCATCACCGATATCCAGCTTGCGCGCGAATCGCGCCCTGCACTGTCGACCGTCGCCGTGCCGACGGAAGAAGCCGCGCGCATGGCCGTCGATCTGTTGCGCGAGTTGATCGACCGTGCGCCGCGCGCGTCACGCGGCAACCCGGGCAATACCGGCACGCCGCCGATGCGCGTCACGTCGGCGCCCGTGATGGTGCCGCGCGCCTCCACCGCGCCGCCCCGCACGCAGGATCAGCGCACGCGCTCTAGCTTGCGCAGGCGCTGAATGAACTGCTGCGCAGGAGACGAAAGCACGCCGCCTTTACGCGTGACGATGCCAAACGTCGGCGAAGGCGATTTCAGCGCGACGGGCAGGATGCGCAACATCTTCTGACGCGCGAAGCGTTCGGCGATATCGGTCGGCAGCAGCGCAACCAGATCGGTGCTTTGCTGAAGCAGCGTGAGGGTGACGAACGTCGATGCCGTCGATATCGGATTCGTCGGCATGCTGATTCCGGCGAGGTCGAGTTCGCGCTCCAGCAACGCATGCAGCGGCATGTGACCCGGATACGTGATCCATCGATAGCCGCTTAACGCATGCAGGTCGATTTCCTTCGCGATGCGCGGATGATCGTAGCCGACCGCGACCGAAAGTGGTTCGTCGCCGAGCGATTGATAGTGATAGCGCGAAGGCTCGTCGCTGACGGTCGAGCGGCCGATCACGAGATCGAGACGGCCGTCGTCGAGCAACATCAGCATGCGCGCGCTCGTGTCCTCGACAATTTCAACTGAGAGATTCGGCAGGCTCGCGTGCAGCTCGTCCAGAATGGGTGCGACGACAGCGGGAATCGCACCCATGATCGTGCCGACTGCAAGCCGGCCGCCTTTTCCCGAGCGAATCTCGGCCATGTCGTCGCACAGCGCGCTCAGGTCCGTCGCGACGAGCCGTGCATAGCGGATCACGCAGTGACCGAACTGGTTCACGATCAGGCCGCTTTTCGCGCGCTCGAAGAGCGGTGCCTCGAGCATCGACTCCAGTTCGTGCAGCGCCTTGCTCGCCGCCGACTGTGTCATCGACATCGCGCTCGCCGCCTTGTGCAGCGACTTGTGATCGTCGAGCGCGATAAGCAGTTGAAGCTGCTTCATGCGCAGCCTCGACATCAGCACCTGCAGCGTGTTTTTCATGTGAGTCGCAAAAGTGATCGCCGTCTGGAAACGATCACTATACCGCGATCAATACCTGACACCGGCCTGACCATGACATCAGGAACCAGCCCGACCGTTCTAAACCGGGGCAACCGCGTGATGCCCACGCTGGCCCGCGAAACTTGAGTAACATAGCCACGCATGCCGTCACTCCATCCGCCATGACAGTTGGGCGGCTCGCCGAACCCAACCGCACCTGTCGTATTCAACGGCCGGCTGCAGGCTGCTGTCGGCCGGTTTCCTGAAACCACGTTAAGCATCCCGTGCCCTCCTGGGGTATCGGACACCTGAATCCATATGCAGAGTTTCTACGAAGCAACCGTCACGCGTCCCGAGCATGCGCGGCTCACCGGCCGGCGGAGCGCTCAGGTGTGTATCGTCGGCGGCGGGCTGGCGGGGCTTTCGACGGCGCTCGGGCTCGTCGAGCGCGGCGTTCGTGACGTCGTCGTGCTCGAAGCGAAGCAGATGGGCTTCGGCGCGTCGGGCCGCAACGGCGGTTTCGTGTTCGGCGGCTACAGCCTCGATTGCGCGGACCTGCTGAAGGCGCTCGGTCCCCAACGCGCGCGCGAACTCTATGCGCTCACCACCGACGCCGTCGACCTGATGCGCGTACGCATCCAGCGTTATCACATCGACTGCGACGCGACGCACGCCGGCGTGATTCTCGCGAACTGGTTCGATGAACCCGCGCGGCTCGAAACGCAGCGACGTCTGATGAAAGATTCGTTCGGCGTCGACTGGGTGCCGCTCACCAAAACGCAACTCGCCGAAAAACTGAAATCGCGGCGCTATCACGGCGGCCTGCTCGAACCCAACGCGTTCCACTTTCATCCGCTGAAATACGTACACGGCGTGGCGCGCGCCGCGGTTTCAGCCGGTGCGGATCTTTACGAACACTCGCCGGTCGTGAGCCTCGTGCGTCAGGGAAACGGCTTTCTCGTCACAACCGCCGAAGGCGCGATCGACGCCCGGCACGTCGTGATGGCAGGCGGCGGCTATGCACGCAACGTGTATCGCCGGGTCGAGCGCGCGGTGTTACCGGTGGCGACCTACGTGATGGCGACCGAGCCGCTCGGCGCCCGCCTGAAAGACGCGATCGACTGTGCGTCGGCGGTATACGACACGCGCTTCGCGTTCGACTATTACCGTCCGCTGGCCGACACGCGGATTCTGTGGGGCGGGCGCATCTCGATACGCGATCGCGAGCCGGAGGCTATCGCGCGCCTGCTGCGCCGCGATCTGCTAAAGGTGTATCCGCAACTACACGACGTGCGCATCGACTACGCATGGGGCGGCTTGATGAGCTACGCGCGGCACAAGATGCCGCAGATCGGCCAGAGCGCCGACGGCGTCTGGTATGCAGTCGGCTTCGGCGGACATGGCATGGCGCCCACCACGGTTTCGGGCGAACTGCTCGCGGCGGCGATCGCGGGCGAGCGCCCGGTTCCCGAAGCATTCGGCCATTTCGGCCTGACACGCACGTTCGGCGCGCTCGGCCTGGCCGCGGCACAACTCACGTACACGACGATGCAAACGCGCGACGCACTCGCCGCACGCCACCGGCGGGCACGCTAGCAACACGCGCCCGCAACGTGCGAAAGGCGCGCCGAAACATGCCGCAAACCCGCGCCGGACGGGGCTTTTCGGCGTGCTAGAATGCGCCGTCATCGCCGCTGAAATGCAAAATGAAAAAGGGAATCAAGGCAGCCGGGCCCGACCATACCGGCATCCCGTCTGAAGCCCGGCGCAAGTACGATCCCGAACAGACCAGACGGAACATCCTCGACGTCGCGACCGAGGAATTCTCCGCGATGGGCCTCACCGGCGCACGGGTCGACGCGATCGCCGAACGCACGAACACCACGAAGCGCATGCTGTACTACTACTTCGGCAGCAAGGAAGGGTTGTACGAGGCCGTGCTCGACAAGGTGTACGGCGACATCCGCACGCACGAGCAGGATCTGAACATCGGCGAACTGGATGCGCGCAGCGGCCTGCATACGCTCGTCGAATTCACGTTCGACTATCACGACAAAAACCGTGACTTCGTTCGTCTCATCAACATCGAGAACATCCACGACGCGAAATACATCGAGCAGCTGAAGACGTTCAAGCAGCGCAACGCGAGCGTGCTGCGAACGATCGAGGACCTCCTCGCGCGTGGCGTGGCCGCCGGCCAGTTCCGCGACGACATCGACGCGTTCGATCTGTATCTGATGATCAGTTCGCTGTGCTTTCATCGCGTCGCGAACCGTCATACGTTCGGGGCGGCGTTCGGGCGCGATCCCTCGCATCCGCGCCTGCGGGCGCGCCATCGCGCGATGGTGGTCGACGCGGTGCTGCGTTTCGTCAAGCGCGAGGACTGACGGGCCGCGCAGACGTTGAGGGCCCCTGCCCGGCTTCGCCTGATATAACCCGTTTCGCAATAGTTCACACCATTGCGAAAAAATCTGTCAAATACTTTGCGATCCTGATAATCATCAAAGACTCACCGTATCGGCTTTGACGGCACTTCGGTGCGCGCGGGACAGTGTTGAACGCTGTACCCGTCACCGCAGTCCTTTCAAACCCACTACAACGAGAATCCGAAGATGCCGAGTACCCGACATGCCGCCACGTCATCCGCTCAATCTGCTCCTCACGCAACCGCTCACGCGCACAAAAACCCGCCCGCGCACAACCGTTATCCGACCGTGCTCGTTCACGGCATGGCCGGCTGGGGGCGTGACGAAATCTTCGGGCAGCTTTTCCGTTATTGGGGCGGCGCCAAAGGCGACATCCAGGAATACCTGAACAGCAAGGGTTACGAAACGTTCACTGCATCGATGGGACCGCTGTCGAGCAACTGGGACCGGGCTTGCGAGCTGTATTGCTTCATCAAGGGCGGAGTCGTCGATTACGGCGCGGTTCACTCGGCGCGTTACGGCCATCAACGTTACGGGCGCAGCTATCCAGGCGTGTTCCCGCAATGGAGCGAAGCGCACAAGGTACACATGATCGGCCACAGCATGGGCGGCCCGACAGGACGCACGCTGATCCAGCTGCTCGAACACGGTGACCCCGACGAGGTGGCATTCAATCCGGGCCCGCGCGAGGCGCCTACCTCGGATCTGTTCAAGGGCGGCAAACAGTGGGTGCATAGCTTCACGTCCGTGGCAGGCGTGCAGAACGGCGCGCTCACGGCGGATGACTACCTCAACTTTCCGACGTTTCTCAGGGATATTTTCTATAGCGTGGCGGCGCTCGCGGGCGTGGCCGGCAAGGAACCGCTCTACGACTTCAACCTGCAGCATTGGGGCCTGGAGCGCGAGGAAGGCGAAGGCCACGAGGAATACATCCGGCGCGTGTTCGAAAGCCACATCTGGAAAACCAATGACGGCTGCATCTACGACCTGTCCACCGTCGCCGCGCATTTCCAGAACACATGGGCGCTGACGTCGGAGAACGTGTACTACGCGTCGTATGCGATCGACGGCACGTTCCCTGGCCCGCAAGGCATTCGCGTGCCGACACCCAACATGAATCCGCTGCTGAAACCCACGGGCTCGGCAGTGGGCCTGAACAAGAAAGACCTCGGCGGCGGCTATGCGGCCTGGCGCCCCAACGACGGCCTCGTGAGTGTGCCTTCAGCGCAGTTTCCGCTCGGTCACGCGCATGCGTTCGTCGAACCGGGCAAGCCGTTCGAGCCGGAAAAGGGCGTCTGGTATGTGCATCCCACCCTGATGGGCAAGGACCACTTCAATATCGTGATGCCGCTGCACGAAGTCACGATCGACGAACTGAACGCGTTTTACGAGGACATCGCGCGTTACAACCACGCGTTGCCCGCATGACGCCGGTCATTTCAACAGCGATTCGAAGTGCGCGAACATGCGCCCCGCGTCGGGCTCGCGCCCGGTAAAGAGCCGGAACGCATCGACCGCCTGATAAACCGCCATGCCGCCGCCGCTCAGCGTGCGGCATCCGGCGGCCTCGGCGGCCTGCAACAGCGCCGTGCGGATCGGGAAATAGACGACGTCGGCGACCCACATGTCCGTGTGCAGCAGTTCCGCGGGCAGCGGCATGCCAGGTAGCTTCGCCATGCCGACCGGCGTTGCGTGAATCAGGCCAGTCGCGCCCGCCATGACCTCCGGCAGCGAGCCGCCGGATTTCACGCGGGCTGTGGGGAAGCGCGTTTGCAGGTCGTCGGCGAGCGCGGTGGCTCGCGCCGGTTCAACATCGAACACCGTGAACGCGCGCGCACCCATCGTCAGCGCGGCGTGTGCAACGGCCGCGCCTGCACCACCCGCGCCCAGTTGCACCACATCATCCAGCGACACATCCGGCAGACCGCGTTTGAACGCGCGCGCGAAGCCGGACCAGTCGGTGTTGTGCCCGATGCGCCGGCCGTCCTTCAGCAGCACGGTGTTCACCGCGCCGAGCGCACGTGCGTCGTCGGACAGTTCGTCGAGTAGCGCAATGACCTGCTGCTTGCACGGGTACGTGATGTTCAGCCCGTTGTAACCCATCCGCTCGGCGGCGACGAGCAGGTCCGGCAGCGCGGACACGTCGAGCTTCAACGCCGCCAGATCGATGCGGCGATAAACGTAGTTCAGGCCAAGCTGGCGCGCCTCCTGCTCATGCATCGCCGGGCTCAGCGAACCGTCAATGCCTGAACCGATCAGGCCCACGAGATACGATGTCTGCTCCTTCATTTCCACTCCTGCCTTCGTCCGGGCCCGGTGGGCCGGTGTTGCGTGCGTGCAGCGCGCCTGTCACGGTCGCCGGCGTACACGCGGGGTTTTATGAAAAATTTGTACGATCTAGTTAGTTTGTTTATAGTGTAGCGCAAGTTATCCGGCCGGTGTGCATCGCCGTATTCTGCAAACATGTAGTTGACGGGTACGCCCCGGTGTCATGACACTGCGATCTGCTGAGCGCGCCGTCATGCCGTCCGCACGTTCCGTTTTTAGCCTCAGTCAGGCAGGAGTCGTCCATGAAGCGTTCGATCGCCACCGTGTCCATCAGCGGGACGCTTGTCGAGAAACTGACGGCCATCCAGGCGGCTGGTTTCGACGGCATCGAGATCTTCGAAAACGATCTGCTGTACTTCGACGGCTCGCCCGCCGACGTGCGGCGCATCGCCGCCGACCTGGGTCTGGAAATCGTGCTGTTCCAGCCGTTTCGCGATTTCGAGGGGGTGAGCACCGGGCGTCTCGCGCGCAATCTCGACCGCGCGAAACGTAAGTTCGATCTGATGCATGAACTGGGTACGGACCGCATTCTCGTGTGCAGCAACGTGTCGCCGGATACGATCGGCGACGACGCCCTGATCGTCGACCAGCTCGGCGCGCTCGCGCGCGCGGCGCAGGAAGCCGGCGTGATCGCGGGTTACGAAGCGCTCGCGTGGGGACGGCACGTGAATTCGTACCGCCACGCGTGGCGGCTCGTCGACGCGGTCGATCATCCGAATCTCGGGCTCGTGCTCGACAGCTTCCACACGCTGTCGATCAACGATCCGGTCGACGAAATCGCGGCCATTCCGGGCGAACGCATCGCGTTCGTGCAGATCGCGGACGCGCCGAAGCTCGCGATGGACGTGCTCGAATGGAGCCGTCACTACCGCTGCTTTCCGGGCCAGGGCGATTTCGATCTGGCCAGCTTCACGGCGCGCGTGATCGAGACCGGCTACGCCGGCCCGCTGTCGCTCGAAATCTTCAACGATGGTTTTCGCGCGGCCCCGACGGCGATCACCGCCGTCGACGGCTACCGCTCGCTGCTCTTCCTCGAGGAAGAAACGCGCGCGTCGCTCGCGCGCGAGGGCAAGCCGGCCGAAAAGACCGGACATCTGTACGAATCGCCGTCGGCGCCCGTTCACGTCGGCTTCCAGTTCCTCGAATTCGCCGTCGACGACACCGCGCGCAATCAGCTCATCGACTGGCTGACGCGGCTGCGTTTCCGGCGCACCGGACAGCATCGCTCGAAGGACGTCGCGCTGTACCAGCACGGCGCCGCGTCGATCGTGCTGAACGCCGAGGCCGATTCGTTCGCGAGCGCGTTTTTCATGCAGCACGGGCTTTCGCTGTGCGCGTCGGCGTTTCGCGTCGACGATGCGAAGCTCGCGTTCCAGCGCGCCGCCGGCTTCCGGTACGCGCCGTTTTCCGGTCGCGTCGGGCCGAACGAACGCGTGTTGCCGGCGGTGCAGGGGCCGGACGGCAGCCTCAACTATTTCGTCGACGAAACCCCCGACGAGCCGACGCTCTTCGAAGCCGATTTCGTGCTCACCGATGCAAACGGCCTCGACGAGGCCGGAACGCTGACGGGAATCGATCACGTGTGCCTGTCGCTGCCGGCCGATTCGCTGAACGCGTGGGTGCTGTTCTTCAAGACCGCGTTCGGCTTTCAGGCGGAAGCCGACTGGCTCGTTCCCGACCCGTATGGTCTCGTGCGCAGCCGTGCGGTGCGCAGTCGCGACGGCTCGGTGCGCATCGCGCTCAATGCCTCGGTGGACCGGCACACGGCGGTCTCCGAATCGCTGTCGATGTATCGCGGATCGGGCCTGAACCACGTCGCGTTCGGCACCGCCGATATCTTCAGCGCCCTCCCCGAATTCATCGCGAACGGCCTGCCGCTGCTGCGCATTCCGCGCAACTATTACGACGACCTTGCCGCGCGTTACGGCCTCGCCGACGATCTGCTCGACGCGTTACGCGCGCACAACATCCTGTATGACCGCGACGAGCGCGGCGGCGAATTCTTCCACGCGTACACGGAACAGCTCGACCACCGGTTCTTCCTCGAAATCGTCGAGCGGCGTGGCGGTTACGACGGCTACGGCGCGGCGAATGCGGCCGTCAGGCTCGCCGCGCAGGCGCAGCAGAAGAAAAAATAGAACGACCGCGCCGGTACGCCCTGCTGCCCTCGCCGGAGGAACCGCTCAAGCCCCCGGCACGGCATCCTGACGTCCGCGTGCGCGGCCAGTTGGGGGCCGCCCAGGCCGGGCCCGATATAATGACGGTTAATCCGCACCCTCGCGCCTGCCCGTGTTCACGCTGAAATACGGCCTGACGGCGCCATCCTGGCGTCACGAACACGGCCCGCGCGGACTGAAATGGCCAGGAGCGTTATGAAGAAAGTTGCCGCAACCCTGTCGATCCCTCTTTTTCTCGCTGCCTGCGCGCAGTTCCAGAACCCCGATTCCGGCGAGCCGGTCGCCGATCGTCCGACACAACACTCCGTGAGCGACGTGGTCAGTTGCCTGACCGGACAAGCGCAGAAACACAACGCCCCGTTCAAGACGACGTCGATTCCGCAAGGCGAGATGCTCGACTTCGGCGATTCGAATATCGTGAAGGTGCGCACCGACAATGGCGCAACGCAATACCGCTTCTACGCGGGCACGCGCCACGTGGACAACCTGTGGCTCGAAAGCGCCAGCAAGACCTGCGCGCCCTGATTCGCCGGATATCGCACACCTGCGTCCCATGCGTAGCGACGGGTGCCGGCAGCGCGACCGGCGATTCCGCGTAAGCACCGGTAATGCGGGCCGGTTCGCATCCCCGGACGCGGCGCGCGCCCTTAATAATCGTTTAAGAATGGCTCCGTAGGATTCGCCGGACACCAACGTAGACAAGGTGCGCCCAATGAACGAACAGAACACGAATCCCGGGATGGCCCCCGCCACCCCAAAGCGGCCGACGATATTGCGCCGGCTGCTGAGCCATCACGAACTCGCCACGTTGCTGCTCCTGCTGCACGCGCCGGTCGATGCAATGGCCAAACCCGAAATTCCCGGATTGCAGGAAGCCGGCCTCGTCGAGCAGGTCGCGTCGGCGGACGCAAGTGCGCCGCGTTTCCGTTTGACGCCGGAAGGCAACGCGATCCTGCGAGGTCTGGGTGTTAAATAAGCACCTAAACATAAGCACAGGCAGGTAGCCGGACCGGTTTCAAACGCCGATGGTCTACGTCGGCGCTGTCAGGTGTGGGCATGGCCGTCAGGCCTGCCACACCGCGTACCCTGCCTCACGCAGTCCGATTCCAAGCTCCACTTCCATGTCGGCCGCTCCGTCGTACGGCATCGGGTTGTACACCTCATACAGATGCGGCAGCAGCCGCAAGCCATAGTCGCGCACGTAGCGGTTCGACTGGATGCCGGCCTTGTGCCGGTCGAAGCGCAAGTCCGGGTCGAGCCCGGTCATCCCGACATAGACACACGGTTTATCAAAGCGGTAATCCGGATTCGCGCGACGAAAACGCGCTTCGTTCCACACGGTCTCGTCGAGTTCGACGACGTACACGTAGTAGTGGTAAGTCTTCTTCAGACGCGCCATGTGCCCCTGCTTCAGCCTCGCGCGCTGCCGTGCAGCAGCATCCGGTATTCAGTCGGCGTGAGGCCGACCGTCGCCTTGAACTGCCGCGTGAACGCGCTGTGATCGGTGTAGCCGCAGAGCGCGGCGACATCGGTGACCTTGTCGGTGGTGACGAGCAGCGCGGTCGCGGCGTCGAGGCGCGTTTTCAGCAGCACCTGACGCGGCGTCAGGTGAAAGACCTTGTGAAAATACCGTTCGAGCTGGGCCACCGACATGTCCGCCATCTCCGCCAGTTGCTTGAGGTTGAGCGGCTGCACGTAGTTGTCCTGGATGTACTGCACGACGGCCGCCAGCTTGCTGTACGCCGGATGACCGCTCTCGTCGGCCCTGAGGTCGCGCGAGATGCCCGCGAGGCCCACCACGTGGCCTTGCGCATCGTGCAGCGGCTGCTTGCACGTCAGACACCAGCCGGGCTGCCGACCGGGATACAGATGCAGTTCGAGCTGGTCGAGCATCTGGCCGCCGGCGCTGATGACCGCCTTGTCCTGCTCGGTATAGATGCGGCCGAAGCGCCGTGGAAACACCTCTTCGGCGGTTTTGCCCAGCAGCCCGGCTTTCTCCTTGAAGCCGCAACGCGAAGCGAGCGTGCGGTTCACGAGGACGTAGCGTGCCTCGGTATCCTTGATGAAGAAGGCGACGTCGGGCATCGCGTCGAAAACCGGCTCCAGCAGCGTGAAGTGTGAAAGCATGCCGGCCAGCGTCGCGGCGGCCGGCTCGAGCGTTGCGGCCAGCGTGTTCATCGTACGGGTCCCGTGAGGTCGGTAGCGGTGCGGCAGGTGGAGTCGGCTCGATTATAGGGCTGTACGGCGCGTGGCAAAAATCGGTGAAGGCAGCGGCGTTTCAACTTTAGCGCGTGGATTCGCTGTCGTCGCCAGCGGCGATCAGCGTCGCGATCCGCGCGGGGCTGAATGGCGGACGAGGCTGCGACTGGGCGGCATCCCAGTCGAAGAAGGTCTGCGCGGCCGCGCCGCAGATGCGCCCCTGACACGCGCCCATGCCGCAACGCGTGTGCAGCTTCGCGTCGCGCCAGCTGACGTGCGCGCGAACCTCGCCCACCGTGACGTCTTCGCAGCGGCACAGCAGCGTGTCACCGGACGGCAAGGCGCGCGCCCGGTCGGTGAGCGTGAAGGCGTCTTCGACGCGTCGGGCGAAGCGTCGCCAGCGATCACGTTGTGCGTGCAACGAAGCGGCCTCCTGCGTGGCGACACCCGCGGCAGTGAAGCCCGCGATCTGCCCTTCGATACGTGCCAGTTCCATGCCGCCGATTCCCGTGCATTCGCCCGCTGCCAGCACGCCATCGATCGAAGTGCGCTGCGCGTCGTCGACGGCAATCGCGCCCGCGGCATCGAGCACGCAGCCGAGCGACTGCGCGAGCGTCACGTTTGGCACGAGACCGTAACCGCACGCGATGCGATCACATGCCAGCGTCACTTCGTTTGATCCGCGCACGATCACGACGGCTTCGACACGGCCATTGCCTTGCGCTTCCTTCACCACGCTGTTCGTCCAGTAGCGCAGCCCCGCGAAACCGTGCGTGAGCCGCGCGGCCTGCAACAGTTTCGACGGTGTCCGCACAAGCGCCACGCCAAATCGCGCGACCGCGGCGGCCGATGCCTGCTCGATCACCGCGACGACGTGCGCGCCCGCTTCGCGCGCGCTGGCAAGCGCCGCGATCAGGAGCGGCCCGCTGCCCGCGATCACGACCCGCTCGCCACGCACGGGCGTGCCGCCCTTGATCAACGCCTGCAACGCGCCCGCGCCGGTCACGCCGGGTAGCGTCCAGCCCGCGAACGGCAGGAAGCGCTCGCGCGCGCCGGTCGCGAGAATCAGCTGACCGTAACGCAACGTGACGCCGCCTTCGACACCCGATTCGAGCAACAGTCCGCGTTCGGGCAACGGCGCGACGACACGCGTCGAAGGCCAGAGGCTGACGTTGGCGCGACCTTCCAGCGCGGCAAGTGCGTCGCCCAGCAACGCGCCCGGCGCATGCGCCGGGCCCTGCCGCCAGACCTGGCCGCCGGGGCGCGGATTGTCGTCGAGCACGGCGACGCGCGCGCCCTGCCGCGCCGCCGTGCGCGCCGCGTCCAGTCCCGCCGGACCGGCGCCCACGATCACGACGTCGTAGTGCGCGATCATCGCGGCCCCGTCGTTTCGATGATCTGGCCTTCGCGGCAAAGCGTCTGGCAGGCGAGCACGTGCGCGCGGCCATCGATCGTCACGCGGCACTCCTGGCAGACACCCATTCCACACAGCGGCGCGCGCGGCTGCCCGCTCACCGAGGTGCGCGAACAGCGTGTACCCGCAATCGCAAGCGCGGCCGCGACCGTTGCGCCCCCGGCGATCGTGATCGTGTCGCCATTCACCGTGACACGAACCAGCGCGGTCTTTGCTTCACGCATGATGCGTTTCCTCGCTGAAGCGGGCGGGCAGATACGGTTCAACCGGAATCGGCGGCGCATCCTGCGTGATCTGCGCGGCGAGGAGTTTTGCGCTCGCAAGCGAAGTCGTCACGCCGAGACCTTCGTGTCCAAGCGCGAGCCACACGCCGGGCGCCATGTCGCCAGCTGGACCGATCAACGGCAAGCCATCCGGCGACGCCGCGCGAAACCCGGTCCATGCGCGGATGCCGTTCAGCGCCGGCAACGCGGGCAGATAGTGCGCCGCGCGCCGCAGCATCTGCGCGAGGACGGGCATTTCGACGGCCGGATCAGTCGAATCGAACTGGCGCGACGAGCCGATCAAAAGCTGCCCCGTCGGACGCGGCTGCGCGTTGAACGCCACCGACGTGCCGCTCGCGTGATGCGCGCTCTTGATGTAGCCGAGTTCGAGCAGCTGATGTTGAATCACGCCGGGGTACCGGTCGGTGATCAGGAGATGGCCTTTCTTCGGCTGCAACGGCACCGACGGCACGAGGTGGTGCGCCGCGATCCCGTTCGCGACGATCACATGCGCCGCGCTGATCCGCTCGCCGCTGCGTAACGTCACATGCCGGGCCTCGACGTTCGTCGCATCGGTGCTGAGCCGCACGTTGATGTTCGCCGCGGCCGGCGATTGCGTGAGCAACCATTGCGCAGCGGTCGGCGCGTACACGATACTGTCGTGTTCGATGCGCAGGCCGCCTGCCATCGAGGGCGCGAGCGCCGGTTCGCACGCGCGCAGCGCCTGCGCGTCCAGCAGTTGCGCCGCGACGCCCTGCGCCGCGAACGCGTCGTGCATCGCGCGGGCGGCTGCGAGTTCCTCATCGTCGGCGGCAACCCATAGCGTGCCGCAGCGCGCGAACGCGTCGCGTGTGCGAAGCTGCGGCGCAAGCTCCAGCCACAGGTCGCGCGAGTAACGGCTCAGTGCGAATTCCGCCGGCGTGTCGTTCATCACGACAATGTGACCCATGCCGGCCGCCGTCGCACCGCCACCGATGCCGCCCGCGTCGATCACGTCCACGCGCATGCCGCGCGTCGCCAGTTCCGCCGCGCACGCGGCGCCGACGATGCCCGCGCCGACGATCAACACATCCGCCGTCATTGCGTCCGGATGCCCCACGCGAACGGATCGCGTTCGTCGAAGCACAGCTTGCCCTCGGCCATGATGTGCGCGTGACCGGTAATCGTCGGGATGACCGTATCGCTCATATGGCTCGCATCGCCCGCGCGCCAGCTCGCCTCGAACACGCTGCCGATGATGCTTTCCTGGCGCCACACCGCGCCTTCGGCAAGCTTGCCGTCCGCCGCGAGGCACGCCACTTTCGCGCTCGTGCCGGTGCCGCACGGCGAGCGGTCGTAGGCGTTGCCCGGACACAGCACGAAGCTGCGGCTGTCGTTGCCCGGCAGCGCCGGCGGCCCGAACAGTTCGATGTGGTCGATCAACGCGCCGTCGGCGCCGGTGATGTTCTGCGCGATCAGCGCGTCGCGGATCGCCGAGGTATACGTCGTGAGTTCCGCGATGTTGGCCGGCAGCAGCGTGTACCCATGATCCGCGACGAGGAAAAACCAGTTGCCGCCCCAGGCGACGTCGCCCGTCAGCGGGCCGTAGCCGGGTACGTCGACCGTCACGGCACGTCGATGCCGGCGCGCAGGCACGTTGCGCACGGACACGCTGCCGTCGTCGTTGAGCGTCGCGTCGACCACGCCCACCGGCGTTTCGATGCGATGCTGACCGGGCCCGATGCGTCCCATATGCGCAAGCGACACGACGAGCCCGATCGTGCCGTGCCCGCACATGCCGAGATACCCGACGTTGTTGAAGAAGATGACGCCCGCCGCGCTTTCGGGGTCGTCCGGCTCGCACAGCAGCGCGCCGACCACGACGTCCGATCCGCGCGGCTCGGTGACGATGCCCGCGCGCCAGTCGTCGAAGCGCGTGCGCAGCACGTCGAAACGCTCCGCGAGCGTACCGCCGCCCAGCTCCGGGCCACCCGACACGACGAGGCGGGTCGGCTCACCGCCCGTGTGCGAGTCAATCACGTTGAGGGTTTTCATGTCGCCATGGTAGGAACGAAGCCCCCGCCAGTCTTGTCGCGATTCCACGCACACGATGACGATTTCGGCATAGCGCGCGGCGAGGCGCGTTGTTTCGTCACGGGCGCCGCCTTGCGCCAGCGTGCGCCGGGTGGACGCGTGCGCGCCCTGTGCTGAAATCGTCATCCGGTACGCGAGAATCACGCAAGACCCCGATATTTTCGGCGATTAGACTTCGCTCAGATCATCATCATCAACAACCATCTTGCATGGGACCAGAGTAACGCGCTAAAGCGCGAACTCTGGTCGACAGGAGAGCCGCCGTGGCGCATATCTGGGAAGGCGTATTGCCCGCAGTCACCACCAAATTCAACGCGGATTTCAGCATAGACCGCGCGTGGACGAAGAAAAACATCGAGGCGCAGATCGATGCCAGCGTCAACGGCATCATCGTGTGCGGCTCGCTAGGCGAAGCATCGACGCTCTCGCTCGACGAAAAGCTCGAGGTGCTCGACATTGCCGTCGACGCGTCCCGTGGACGCGTGCCGGTGTTGCTGACCATCGCCGAAAACAGCACGCTCGATGGTTGCCGTCAGGCCGAAGCCGGTACGAAGCGCGGGGCGTCGGGTTATATGGTGCTGCCGGGTTTGCGTTATCTGTCGGACCGGCGCGAGACGTTGAACCACTTCCGGATGATCGCGAACGCGAGCGCGTTGCCGCTGATGGTCTACAACAATCCGCTCGCGTACGGCGTCGACATGACGCCCGACATGTTCGCGGAAATCGCCGACGAAAAGAAAATCGTCGCGATCAAGGAATCGAGCGGCGACGTGCGGCGCGTGACGGACCTGATCAACGCGGTGGGCGATCGCTTCGCGATTCTGTGCGGCGTCGATAACCTCGCGATGGAAGCGGTGCTGATGGGCGCGCATGGCTGGGTCGCGGGCCTCGTGTGCGCGTTTCCGCATGAGACGGTCGCGATTTTCAGGTTGATCAAGGCCGGCCGTATCGAGGAAGCGCGCGCCATCTATCGCTGGTTCGCGCCGCTGCTCGCGCTGGATGTGTCGGCGAAACTCGTGCAGAACATCAAGCTCGCCGAGGCGATCGTCGGGCTCGGAACGGAGCCCGTCAGGCCGCCGCGCCTTCCGCTTGCGGGCGACGAACGCAAATCCGTCGAAGCCTTGATCCGCCATTCGATCGAGACGCGCCCGACGCTGCCTGCGCTTTGAGTGTGATCCGCACGCGAGGGTTGAACGTGTGTACACGTTCGCGTGCGCCATGAGGTTTTCAGCGTCTTCGCACGCCCGCGTCATGATTCACGGGCGCTGCGCTCACGCGGCCTTTTGCTGCTCCGCTTCACCGGGGCGCAGATAGAGCAGCCGGTAGCCGCTCTTGTAGACCGGCTGCAGGCGGAAATCGTTTTGCGGATCGATGGCGAGCAGCACGCGCAGGCGGGACACGTGGCTGTCGATCGTGCGCGTGAACTCGCGGAACTCGCGCCCCCACACCATCGCGAAGATGTGATCGCGCGACAGCACGCGGCCGATGTTGGAAAAAAACAGCGACGCCAGTCGGTACTGGGTGCCCGACAGATGAATCGGGTTGCCGTGCAACGTCACCAGCTGGCGACGCGTGTCGAAGTGATACGGGCCGCAGTCGAAACGCGCCGCGCCGTGCCGCTCCGGATACGCGCGGCGCAGCAGCGCGCGAACGCGCGCGCGAAATTCGAAGGGACGCACCGGCAACGTCATATAGTCGTCCGCGCCGTACGACAGGGCGCGCACCATGCTTTCCTCCGAACCATCCGTCGATGCGAACATCACCGGCAGCTGTTCGCCGCCCACCGCGCGCACCGATTTCAGAATGTCGGTACCCGACAGACGCGACCCATGCCAGTCGAGCACCAGCATGTCGACGCTCGAACGCACCATTGCCTTTGAAAGACTCATGCCGTCCTGATACGTCAGGCACGTATGCCCTGCCTCGGTGATGATCTTTTCGATGATCTTGCAGTACACAGGGTCGCGCTGGAGGATAGCAATACGCATGAGAGAACTCTTAACAGGTGGATTCGCCCGCGATTCTGTTGGCGCGCTCTCCCCCGGCCCATAAGAACAGTCCGAATTTCGGCACGCGCTGGCATATACGCGGATACGCGCTGCCAGGTATCACGGTGCACCCACACGGTGCGCCGTCTGCGTTTACGCGTGATGAGCGGTAACGCATCCACACTTCACGGCAGCACGAAACATCGCGGGCCGCGAACGTCTACGATGTTTCGTATGAACTCGCCCCACACCATTTTCACCCCCGCATTCGCGCGCATCGTCGCGACGGTCAGCGTGGGCTTCGTCGTCACACAGCTCGACGTGACCATCGTCAACATCGCGCTCGCGAACCTGGGCGCCGACCTGCACACGAACGTATCGGGCCTGCAATGGATCGTCGATGCATACACGCTCGCCTTCGCGGTGACGATGCTGTCGTTCGGCGTACACGGCGACCGCTTCGGCGCGCGTCGTCTGTACGCGTTCGGCATGGTGCTGTTCGCGCTCGCCTCGCTGGCCTGCGGACTGTCGGTGAACGGCGCGATGCTGGTCGCCGCGCGCACCGCACAGGGCATCGGCGCGGCGGCGATGCTGCCCAATTCGCTTGCGTTGCTCAACACGGCATGCGGACACGATCCCAAACTTCGGGCGCGTGCCATCGGATGGTGGACGGCTGCCGGTGCCATGTCGATCGCGGCCGGCCCGGTGGTCGGTGGCGCGCTGATCGCCGCGTTCGGCTGGCGCAGCATTTTCCTCGTGAACCTGCCGATCTGTGCGGGCGGGCTCCTTGCAACCTTCGCGTGGATTCCGCGCGGCAGCGCTGAATCGAAAACATCGAGCCAGGACGCGCAAAGGCCACGCAGTGTCGATCTGCCGGGGCAACTGCTCGCCATCGTCATGCTGACCGCGCTCACCGGCGCCGTGATCGAATGGCGACCACTAGGTCTCGCCCATCCGCTGGTAGCGGGTGGACTGGCGCTTGCGCTCGTCGCCGGGATTGCGTTCGTGGTGCTCGAAAGCCGTGTTCGCGAGCCGATGCTGCCGCTGTCGCTGTTTCGCAACCGCACGTTCAGCGCCGCCGTGCTGTTCGGCAGCTGCGTGAATCTGACGTACTACGGCATGGTGTTCGTGCTGAGCCTGTATCTGCAGCGCGTTCGCGGCGACACGCCGTTGCAGGCCGGCCTCGCGTTTCTGCCGCTGACAGCCGGCTTTCTCGTCTCGAACGTGGCGAGCGGCTGGGTGGTGAGTCACTGCGGCGTGCGCCTGCCGATGATCGCGGGCGCGTGTGTCGGCGCGGCAGGCTACGGCCTTTTGCATTTTGTCGGCGCGTCGACGCCGCTCATCGCGATACTCGTGCCGTTTCTGCTGATTCCTTCCGGCATGGGACTCGCGGTTCCTGCGATGACCACGGCCATTCTGGCTGCGGTCGAACCGCGGCGCGCGGCGACGGCATCCGCCGTGCTCAACACCGTGCGCCAGGCAAGCGGGGCGATCGGTGTGGCGGCGTTCGGCGCGCTTGCGAGCGGTGCCGGGACCGCGAACATCGTCGATGGATTGCAGACGTCGGCGGCCATCTGCACGGCGCTGCTGCTCGCGGGTGCCGCACTCGGGTGTCTCGTACATCCTGAACCCCACGCGCGCGAACCAGACCGCCTGAATCTCGCGCCCAACGGCGAATCATGATTTCCATGAACCGCTAAAAACACAACACCCACGATGCCTGAGCAGCGTGGGTGTTGTCATCGCACGGGCCATCCGATGTGGCGCGTGACGAAACCTCTCGTCAATCAGGCGTCAAAGCGGGGCTTCCTGGATTTCGCCGGTATCGAGCGCGCGTTCGACAAGCCCTTCTTCCTGCACCTTGCGGATTGCGTTTTGAAGGAGTTCCGCCGGGTCCTCGATTTCCGCCTTGATGGTGCTGAGAAAACCTGATGCGTCGAGTATGACCAGCGTCTTCGCCGAACCGGCGTCGCTGATGATCACGCGATGCGGCGTCGGTCCTTCACCGAGGCTCGCGCAAAGCTGAAACACCTTGCCGCCCACGGTCTGGTTGAAACTTTGAATCATCATCTGCTCCCTGCATGGAGATGCCAGAAACCATCCTCGCACAGCCGGCGAATTCCCGCTGGCGCCCGCCCGCCGCATCCCTCAAAGGACCGGCACAACCGGACCGGCAACTTACAGACCCAGCCCGCGACGCGGCGCACGCGCGCCGTCGATGCTGATACGGCCGGCGCCCGTCACGAACAGCAGCAGGAAACCGCCGGCAATCCCGATGTTCTTCCAGAAATGAATGACCATGTCGTGCTGGAGCGCGGCATCGGTGATGTTCCAGAAGTCGTGGCCCATGATCGCGGTGGCGACGGTATACAGCGCCATGACGATGCCAAGCGGACGGATCTTGAAACCGAGCACGAGAAAGAGGCCACCGAGCGTTTCGACGGCAACCGCAATCGGCGCCGCGATCGGCACGAACGGCACGCCCTTCGACTGCAGGTATCCGACGAAGCCTGCGTAACCGGTCAGCTTCATGACGCCCGACCACAGAAACAGCACAGCGAGGGCGATGCGTGCGATGAGGATTACGCCGGAATCGACGGAACGCGTCATGAGAGGGCTCCTGTGGGAAATAGACAGAAGACCGGGCGAAAGTGCGACAGTTCCCGGACGTTGACCGTCAGAATATGTGTATTGGCGCGGTTTTCCAAGCGAAAAGACGTGCGCCGACGCTGCGTCCCGGCCGCGAAGCCGTTCGCGGTGCATTTCACCTGGGGACTTCCTTCGGGGCGTCTGGTGCGAGGAGTACGCCCTTCTTGAAGACGAAGCAGCCATAGCCGCGCGCTTCGCCCGTCACGATCACGCAATACGCGTTGCGCGCGCGTTCGTAGAACGCAAACCGGTCGAGCGAGGCAAGCGGAACTTCGCGGCCTTCGGCGGCGTTGATTTCGGCCTGCACTTCGCGCTGCACGACAGGAATCGTGTCCGGTTCGCCGACCACTTCCATGCGCAGCGCGGGATCGTCGACGAATGTATCGAGCGGCATCACGGAAAGCACCGCGCGAACCGCGCGCGCCGAGTCGACACCATCGAGACGCAGCAACGTGCCGCGCACCGTTGCGCGGGCAACCGAGTCGGACGGAAAATTCGCATCGCAGATGACCAACTCGTCGCCGTGCCCCATCGCGCGCAGCGCATGCAGAATGTCAGCGTTTAGCAGCGGGTCCAGATTCTTCAGCACATCGTCTCCTTCGGTTCGGTTAGCGCGACGGCCGCCTTCGCATGCGGCGCGGTCGGGAGCCGCATACGAAGGCGGCCCGTCCCGCATGGTAACGACACCCGGCGGATCGTGCTCGCGCGCACATACTGGACATGCGGCCGTCGCGCGTTCGTGCGGGTCCGGGTTTTGGGCCCGCACGAACGGCTGACACAGGCACGTGCCGCGCACAGGAATCCGCGAATCAGACCGCAAGACCCGGAGTGTGCCGCGCGGTCCGGTTGCGTAAGCTGTCGCCATGACATCGCTGAATGAAACCGGACCGGACATGGACCAGACAACACTCTTCGAACCAGAACGCGAACCGGCATCCCCCAACGCGGGATGTACACGACGTGACTCTCCGGAGCCGGCCGGCTCGATTGCACAGCGCGTCGCGGCCATCGACTGGCCGTGCATCGAAGACAACCTCGACCGGTACGGTTGCGCCACCGTGCCGCAACTGCTCACCGCCGCTGAATGCGAGGCGCTGACGGCCGGCTACACACGGGGCGACCTCTATCGCAGCCGCGTCGTGATGGCGCGCCACGGGTTTGGGCGTGGCGAGTATCAGTACTTCACGTATCCGTTGCCGGATGTCATCGGCAGCTTGCGGGCCACGCTTTATCCGCATCTCGTGCCGGTCGCCAATCGCTGGAACGCGCTCATGCATCTCGATCCGCGCTATCCGGCTGCGCACGACGCATTCCTGCACCGCTGTCACGCGGCGGGCCAGGTGCGCCCCACGCCGCTGATCCTCCAGTACACCACCGGCGACTACAACTGCCTGCATCAGGATCTGTACGGCGAACACGTGTTTCCGATCCAGGTGGCGATCCTGCTGTCGGTGCCGGCGCGCGACTTCACCGGCGGTGAATTCGTGCTGACCGAGCAGCGGCCGCGCATGCAGTCGCGCGTCGAAGTCGTGCCGCTCTCGCAGGGTGACGCCGTGATCTTCGCGGTCAACGAGCGCCCAGTGCAGGGCACGCGCGGCGCGTATCGCGTGAAGCTGCGGCATGGCGTCAGCCGTCTGCGCTCAGGGCGTCGGCACACGCTGGGCGTGATCTTTCACGACGCACAGTAAGACGCGACGCCCGCGTCGCTTCGACATCGATCCAAAACCGCTCCCGCCAGCAACGGCGCGGGCTGACGGCCTGTTTCCCGGCTACGGGGCCCATCTGGCCTGAGGTTGTAATATTCGCGCCGATTTTAGTGGCATCGTGTCAGGCAGCCTGCATGGCTGGCTCGGACTGGTCGCTCTGCTCTCCAGTAACATTTTCGGCACCTGGTTGCGCCCCTTTTTCGGGCTCGAAGGGGTTCGAATCCGCCAGATCGGCTGTCGACAGTTACAAACCTGGTGTGATTTGTAACAGTAGATCGTGAGTTATGCGTTACAGATCATCACAAACGGGACCGCCAGATGGCACCGTATCTTTTACCGAATTGAAAGGTTTTTTTTACGGGCCTTTTTCAGTCGCGTTTTGACCCCGCCCTGCATCTCCCTCTCATCCGCTTTCCTCAGTACTTTCCCGAATGCCCATTTCATAAGGCTTTCCGGTGAATCAGACTTTTAATCCGACGAATTAAACACGCTACAGAGTCTGTGTTTCAGGCAGATGAAAAAGTTACCGGAAATGCCGTCTGTTTTTTGAGATATTTTTTGAGAAAGGGATTGATTTTCAGGAAATGTCTTCATACAATTCGCTGCAAGGTGTTACGAGATGTAACACCTTGTATCAAAGTTTTGATGACGCCGGAAATCTTCAGTGTCCGGGGTGGGTACAAAACATAACGGCAAAAAATGCCGAAAAAATGTAATTCGGGGCTTCGGGAAACGCAAAATGGACCGCAGCAGCGAGACGCTGGATTCAATCCGCGAGATTAACTTGTCTTACATCATGCTTGCGCAACGCATGCTGCGCGAGGACAAGCCCGTCGGCATGTTCCGGTTGGGACTGTCGTCGCAACTGGCTGATTTGCTGTCGGGGCTGTCGCTCGCGCAGATCGTCAAGCTGGCCGCTTCCGACCAGCTTTTATGTTTTTTCCGCTTCAACGACCACGCCATGTTGTCGGCGTTGACGCAAACGACGAAGCATGCGGAAGTCGCGCCGACTCACGCGGCTATCCTGCTTGCGGGCCAACCCGCTGAGCAGTTCGCATAAAGGTGACAGCGATGTTGAAGCGAAGTCTGACGGAAGACGCGCAGGAAGTATTTCGCGCCATCGCGCTGATCGAACTCGGCGCACGCATGCAGGTGCTCGAAAGCGAACTGACGCTCTCGCGCGACCGCATGATCCGCCTGTATCGCGAGGTCAAGGGCGTGTCGCCGCCGAAGGGCATGCTGCCGTTCTCGGCCGACTGGTACATGACGTGGCTCGCCAATATTCATGCATCGCTCTTCTATAACACCTACCTGTTTCTGAAGAACGAAGCGCGCTGCTCGCATCTCGAAGCGCTCACCAAAGGTTATCGGCTGTATCTGGAACATTGCCGGCACAGCGATTCCGAACCGGTTCTGGATTTGACGCGCGCATGGACGCTCGTGCGTTTCTTCGACGCGGACATCCTGCAACTCACGCCGTGCTGCCGTTGCACGGGCAAGTTCGTGGCGCATCGTCACGATCTGCAGCACAACGTGGTGTGT
Source organism: Paraburkholderia sartisoli (assembly GCF_900107685.1). Taxonomy (GTDB): domain Bacteria; phylum Pseudomonadota; class Gammaproteobacteria; order Burkholderiales; family Burkholderiaceae; genus Paraburkholderia; species Paraburkholderia sartisoli. The sequence goes on from NZ_FNRQ01000004.1 coordinate 323,370, forward strand.
GGCGCATGCCAGCCGCCTTCGCGCGCGGGAAAGACAAAGAAAGCCGCCGCTGCGGCAAAGCTGGAAATGGCGCAGATCGCTGAAGCTGCCTGAGTTCAGCGTGTGAAGTGAAGTGCCTTTAAAAGCCGGTGCCCACGCGCCGGCTTTTGTTTTTGTGCGCCATGTTTTCCATGCAAAGTTTGGCCGACCTCGGCGCCGCGTGATCTACGTTAGTTAGTCAGGCAATCCAGCCAACGGTCTGCACCACGAGCCAGAGGTTCGCCGCGCTGATCACGCCAAACAGCAGCCACGCCAGCAGACGCGTGGACAACCGGTTCGTGAAGTCGCCCATCAACGCACGATCGTTCGTCATGCGGATCAGCGGCCAGAGCGCGAACGGCAATTGCAGGCTCAGCACCACCTGGCTCGCGACGAGCAGTTTGCCCACCGCGCCGCTCCCCATCATCTGCACGCCGATCAGGGCTGGAACCAGCGCCAGCACACGCGTGATGAAACGGCGCTGCCAGCACGGAATCTTCAGGTTCAGAAATCCTTCCATGATGACCTGCCCGGCCACGGTGCCGGTGAAGGTCGAGCTTTGCCCGGACGCGAGCAACGTCACCGCGAACAGCACCGCCGCGAGCCCGCTGCCGACCACCGGTGCGAGTAGCTTGTACGCATCCTCGATTTCGGTGACCTGGTTGTGACCGGTTGCATGGAACGCGGCTGCGGCGAGAATCAGGATCGCCGCGTTGATGAGGAGCGCGAGCACGAGCGACACGATCGTATCGAGGCGCGACAAACCGATCGCCGAAGCGATGCTGCGCCGGTCGCGCCTGACGACGCGCGTCTGCACGATCGACGAATGCAGATACAGGTTATGCGGCATCACGGTCGCGCCGAGAATGCCGATCGCGAGATACAGCGGTTCGCGCTCGCCGAGCGCGTGCCACGACGGCACCAGCCCGCGCGCCACCGAAGGCCAGTGCGGCTGCACCAGCACGAGTTCGATGATGTAACCGACGCCGATGGTCGCGATCAGTCCGAGGATGATCGCTTCGAGCGAACGGAAGTTCTTGCCCTGCAGGCCGAGCACGATCAGCGTATCGAACGCGGTAAGAATCACGCCGGTCGTCAGCGAACATCCGAGCAGCAGATGAAATGCGAGCGCACCGCCCAGCACTTCAGCCAGATCGCACGCGACAATCGACAGTTCCGCCAGCAGCCATTGCACGCGCGCGACGTTCGGCGAATACCGCGCACGCGAAAGCCGCGCGAGGTCCTGCCCGGTCACGATGCCAAGACGCATGCTCAGACATTGCAACGCCATGGCCGCGAGACTCGACAGCATCACGACAAACAGCAGGTTGTAGCCGTAGCGCGAGCCGGCTTCGATATCGGTCGCCCAGTTGCCCGGGTCCATGTAGCCGATCGAAATCAGCAGGCCCGGCCCCGCGAACTGCAGGATTTTTTTCCAGAACGGTGCGCCCTGCGGCACCTCGACCGATCCCTTGACCTCGGATGGACAGAACGGCGCGGTAGCGGTGGTGGGTAATCGGTATGACAAGCGGGTCGTCTCTCGAGGTGAATGAACGCCTGCCAGCAGGCGTTGCGGGGCGACCTCAAGTGTACAAAGAAACGTCCGGCAGTGTCCCGCCCGGTGCAAACGCGTACACGCCGAAGCGGCGAAGCCCAGGTCGAACGCATTCAAAAAAAACGGGCGAAAATCCGGAGGATTTCGCCCGTTGCGCTGCTACACAATCAATTTTTACTGCGACGATGCCAGGCTGGAACCGCTTTGCGCCGGGTTCTTCGCAACCGGCTGCGGCGTGGCTTTGTTCGAGCCGACATCCGTTTTCGCGTCCGCCTTCACGTCACCCCAGCCGCCGCCCAGCGCGCGGATCAGGTTGACGGTCGAAACGGCCTGCGTGCCGGCCAGATGGCTCGACTGCAGTTGCGACTGCAACACCTGGCGCTCGCTGTCGATCACGTCGAGATAGCTGATCTGGCCTTCCTGATACTGCGTGTGCGACAGATGCGACGCGCGCTGCGATGCGCTTACCGCATCGTTCTGTTCGCGCATCTGGTCGTCGAGCAGACGCAGGTCGGCCAGGTTGTCTTCCACTTCACGGAACGCGACCAGAACCTGCTGGCGATACTGCGCGACGTCCTCGTCGTACTTCGCACGCGCCTGGTCGAGCCCGGCCTGACGACGGCCGCCGTCGAAGAGCGGCAACGTCAGCGCCGTACCGGCGAACGGCCCGAGCAGGAACGCACGGCTCGACCACATGAACAGGTCGCCGAGCGTCGCCGATTCAAAGCCGAACGCCCCCGTGATGTCGAGCTTCGGGAAGAACGCCGACTTCGCGAGCCCCACCCGTGCGTTAGCCGCGGCCATCGCGCGTTCTGCCGCGGCAATGTCCGGCCTGCGTTCGAGCAACGCGGAAGGCAATCCCGCCGGCACACGCGCGGTGACGAGCGCAAGCGGCGTTTCCGGGAACGAGAAATCGGCGGGCGGCTTGCCAAGCAGAATCGCGAGACTATGTTCAGACGCCGCGCGTTGACGTGCGACCCCCACCGCATCGGCGCGTGCGCTCGACAACTCGTTCTTTGCCCGCGAAACGTCAAGCTCGCTGATATCGCCTTCCTTGAAGCGCTGCTGGACGAGTTTCAGCGTGTCTTCACGCAGCACGACCGTCTGGCGATACAGGTCCTGATCGGTGTCGAGTTCGCGCAGCTGGAAGTAGTTCTGCGCGACGTCAGCCTGTAACGCAAGCTGCACCGACAGGAACAGCGCTTCGCTTTGCTGTGCATCCGCACGCGCGGCGTTGACGTTCGAGCTGACCCGGCCGAACAGATCGGCCTCGTACGCGACCGTGCCCTGCGCACGCCACACCGTTTGCGTCGGCACGTTCGCGTTCTGCGGCAGGCCTTGCGACACCGGCGAAAGGCGTTCGCGCGTCGGGCTGAAACCTGCGTCGACCTGCGGGAACCACGCGGCACGCGCGGACTGCTGCAACGCACGCGATTGCTGCACGCGCGCCGCGGCCGCTTTCAGATCCTGATTCGCATCCGCGGCCTGCTTCTCCAGATCGTTGAGCGTCGCGTCGCCGAAAATCGTCCACCATTCGCCGCGATGCGCGTCGTCGGCCGGTTGCGCGGGCATCCACGTGCCCGCGTCCTTTGCGTCGATCACAGGTGCTTCCTTGAACGCAGCAGGCATCGGCACATCTGGACGCTTGTACGTCGGCTCGACCGAGCAGGCGACGAGCAGCATCATCAACAGGCTGCTCGCTGCCGCGCGGCCCCACCCGCGCATGGATTCAAACCGTTTCATTGTTTTCTCCCTCAAGCGTCCGTCGCCGGCACGCCACCCTTGAAGCGCGGCGCGTCTTTCTGCGCGACGTGAATCGTGCCCCCGGCCAGCGTGCGCAGCACCACGTAGAACACCGGCGTCAACATCAGGCCGAACAGCGTGACACCCAGCATGCCGAAGAACACGGCGATACCCATTGCATGACGCATTTCCGAACCTGCGCCCGACGACAGCACGAGCGGCACCACACCCATGATGAAAGCGATCGACGTCATCAGGATCGGGCGCAGGCGCATCCGGCTCGCCTCGATTGCGGCGGCCAGCGGCGTGCGTCCATCGTGTTCCAGCTCGCGCGCGAACTCGACGATCAGGATCGCGTTCTTCGACGCGAGCCCGACGAGCACCATCAACCCGATCTGCGTGAAGATGTTGTTGTCGCCATTCGTGAGCCACACACCGGTCAGCGCGGACAGCATGCTCATCGGCACGATCAGGATCACCGCGAGCGGCAGCGTCAGGCTTTCATACAGCGCGGCGAGCACGAGGAACACGAGCAGCACGCTGATCGGGAACACCCACATCCCGGCGTTGCCAGCCAGAATCTGCTGATACGTGAGATCGGTCCATTCGAGCTTGATGCCATGCGGCAACGTCTCCGCCGCGATGCGCTCAGCCGCGGCCTGCGCTTCACCCGATGAGTAGCCAGGCGCCGGACCACCGTTGATATCCGCGGCGGTGTAGCCGTTGTAGCGCACGACCATCTCAGGGCCAAACGTCGGCGTGACTGTCACGAGCGACGACAGCGGCACCATGTCGCCATTGCGGTTACGCGTCTTCAGCTGCAGGATGTCGTCGGCACGCTGACGGAACGGCGCGTCGGCCTGGACCCGCACCTGATACACACGGCCAAAGCGGTTGAAGTCGTTCACGTATAGCGAGCCGAGATAGATCTGCATCGTGTCGAACACGTCCGTCACCGGCACACCCAGCTGCTTCGCCTTGACGCGATCCAGATCGACGTTCAGCTGCGGCACGTTGATCTGATAGCTCGAGAACGTCGGGCCCAGTTCGGGCGCCGTCGCCGCACGCTTCACAAACGCTTCGGTTGCCTTGTTCAACTCTGCGTAGCCGAGCGCGCCGTGATCCTCCAGCTGCATCTTGAAGCCGCCCAGCGTGCCGAGCCCCAGCACTGGCGGCGGCGGAAACACGGCGACGAACGAATCCTTGATCGCGCTGTATTTGCCATTCAGCGCACCCGCGATCGCACCCGCCGAAAGCGACTTGTTGCCGCGATCGTGGAACGGCTTGAGCGTGACGAACACAATGCCCGCGCTCGAACTGTTCGTGAAGCCATTCACCGAAAGACCCGGGAACGCCACCGCGCTCTCGACGCCCGGCTGCTTCAGCGCGATGTCGCTCATTTCGCGAATCACCTTTTCCGTGCGGTCGAGCGATGCACCGTTAGGCAATTGTGCAAACGCGATCAGGTATTCCTTGTCCTGCGCCGGAACGAAGCCGCCTGGCACGACACGCGCGACCAGCAACGTTGCGCCCAGCAGCACCGCATACACGACGAGCATCGCGCCCTTGCGGCCCAGCACGCCCTTTACACCACGGCCATAGCCTTCCGAACCGCGATGGAACACCTTGTTAAAGCCGCGGAAGAACGGTCCAAGCACACGGTTCATGACACGCGTCAGCCAGTCTTCCTTTTCACCGTGGCCACGCAGCAACATCGCGGCGAGCGCCGGCGAGAGCGTCAGCGAGTTGAATGCCGAGATCACCGTCGAGATCGCGATGGTCATCGCGAACTGCTTGTAGAACTGGCCCGTCAAACCGGTCATGAAAGCGAGCGGCACGAACACGGCGACGAGCGTCAGCGCGATGGCGATAATCGGCCCGCTCACTTCCTGCATCGCCTTGTACGTCGCGTCGCGGGCACTCAACCCGCTTTCGATGTTCCGCTCGACGTTTTCGACGACCACGATCGCGTCGTCCACCACGATGCCGATTGCGAGCACCATGCCGAACAATGACAGCGCGTTGATCGAAAAGCCGAACGCCAGCAGCAGCGAGAACGTCCCGATAATCGACACCGGCACCGCGATCAGCGGAATGATCGACGCGCGCCACGTTTGCAGGAACACGATCACGACGATCACGACAAGCGCGATGGCTTCGAGCAGCGTGTGAATGACCGCCTCGATACTCGAACGCACGAACTGCGTCGGGTCATAGACGATCTTGTAGTCCACGCCCGCCGGCATGTCCGCTTTCAGTTCCTTCATCTGCTTGCGGACTTCATCGGAAATCGCGAGCGAATTCGCGCCCGGTGCCTGGTTGATCGCGAGCGCAACCGCCGGCTTGTTATCCAGCAGCGCACGCAAACCATATTCCGAAGCAGCGAGTTCGATCCGGCCCAGATCGCGCAGATACGTCACGCCGCCATCAGGGGTGGTCTTGACGACGATGTCGCCGAATTCGCCTTCGGTCGAAAGACGTCCACGTGCATTGATCGACAGTTGCAGCGCCGTGCCCGGCACCGAGGGCGACCCGCCGATCGTGCCCGCGGCCACCTGGATGTTCTGCTCGCGGATCGCGTTGACGACCTCGGTCGCGGTCAACCCGCGTTGCGCCACTTTCGTCGGGTCGAGCCAGACGCGCATCGCGTAGTCGCCCGCGCCCCACAGCTGCACCTGCCCGACGCCCTGGATCCGTTCGAGCCGGTCCTTCACGTTCAGCAGCGCGTAGTTGCGCAGGTACGTCATGTCGTACCGGTTGTTCGGCGAGATCAGGTGGACGACCATCGTCAGCGTCGGCGAACTCTTGATCGTCGTAACGCCCAGGCGTTGTACGTCTTCCGGCAGGCGCGGCAGCGCCTGGTTGACGCGGTTCTGCACGAGCTGCGTCGCGAGGTCCGGGTTCGTGCCGAGCTTGAACGTGACCGTCAGCGTGAGATTGCCGTCGCTATTTGCCTGCGACTGCATGTAAAGCATGTTCTCGACACCGTTGATCTGCTCTTCGAGCGGCGAAGCCACGGCTGCCGCGATCACCTTCGGGTTCGCGCCCGGATACTGCGCATGCACCACGACGGAAGGCGGCACGACTTCCGGATATTCGGAAATCGGCAGCTGGAAGAGCGCAATCACGCCTGCCAGCAGGATCAGGACCGATAGCACACCCGCGAAGATGGGCCGGTCGATGAAGAATCTGGATATGTTCATTGAGGGCTCTTGATATTGGAGAGCTTGCGCGAAATGAAAGCGAATGCGCAGATCGCGTTCAGGTCTTCGCTCATGAGTTTTTCGCGGTCGTGGCACGGGCCGGCGTTTTCGTCTGTGCGAGCGGTGCGCCGTTCGGGTCGGTGTCGCCCGTCATCGGCACCATGTGCGCGCGGACTTCCGCACCCGGACGCACGCGTTGCGTACCGTTTACGACAATGCGATCGCCGCTCTTGAGGCCACTCGTGACGACCCGCAGATTGCCCTGCTGTCCGCCCAGCTGCACCTCGCGATACACAACGTGGTTGTCCTTGTCGACCACGAACACGAACTGCTTGTCCTGGTCCGTCCCCACGGCCGCGTCGTCGATCAGCAACGCAGGATGCGGCGCGCTGCCGCCCACCTTGATGCGCGCGTAAAGGCCGGGCACGAGCGTGCCATCGCTGTTGTCGAAACGCGCGCGAACGCGGATCGTGCCCGACGACGTATCAAGGCGGTTGTCCACTGAATCGATCGAACCCGAGCGCGAATAGCCGCTTTCGTCGGCAAGGCCGAGATCGACCGGCACCTTGCGGCCGTCCTTGACGTGGCTGATGTATTTCAGATACGTCTGCTCGTCGGCGTCGAACGATGCGTAGATCGGCGAAACGGAGACCAGCGTCGTCAGCGGCGCCGCGCCGGCACCGGCCGAGACGACGTTGCCCACCGTGATTTCCGCGCGCGAAACACGGCCCGCCACCGGCGCGACGATGTTCGTATAGCCGAGATTGATCTTCGCGGTTTCAAGTGCGGCGGCCGCGGCCTTCAGGTTCGCGCTCGCTTCACGCGCCGCGTTCTGCTTCTCGTCGTAATCGCGTTTGGCGATGGCGTTGTCGGCGAGCAGGCGTTGCGCGCGCTCCCAGTCGCTTTGGGTGTAGCCCGTGCGCGCCTGCGCCGCGGCGAGCTGTGCCTCTGCGCGATCGACTTCAGCGGCATACGGACGCGGATCGATCACAAAGAGCGTATCGCCCTTCTTCACCAGCGCGCCGTCCTTGAAGTTCACCGAGACGATCGTGCCCGACACCTGGGGGCGGATTTCGACCTTTTCGACTGCTTCGAGCCGGCCGGAATAGGTCTGCCAGTCGGTAATGGTCTTTTCGATGACCGTTGCGACGTCGACCTCGGGCACGATGGTCGGCGCGGCCTGAGCAGGCGCGCGCGCATCGACGCGAATCGCGCCGAGCGTGCCCAGACCTGCAACAACGAGAACTGAAACGACAGCAATCGTTAGACGTGGACGAGAAAGATTGAAAATGGACATGACAGACTCCCGGATTCGTTGATGAAGTTGTGGTTATCTTTGGGTGCGCGCGGCGAAACGGCATTGCAGAAACCGGACTGCTTCCTGCAACGCAGCCGGATGTTCCGCGAGCGCCGCGTGCGAAACACTGGGGTAGCGGGCGACCTGCGTCAGCACGCCCGCATCGATCAGGCTGCTGGCGTATTTCTCCGCCTCGACGTGCAGCACGTCGTTTTGCGCGGTGACGATCAGCGTCTCCGGCAAGCCGGCAAGACGCGACGACTCGAGCGGCGCGGCATACGGATGCACCCGCTGCGACGCCTGCGGCAGGTACGCGCGATAACACGCCGCGCACTCGCTCGCCGTGATGTCGGAACGCAAACGCTTTTCGTCGCCCAGCCGCGTCAGGCTTGGATCGAGCATCGGCGCAAAGAGCACCTGGGCGTCGATGCGCACGTCGCCGCGGTCGCGCGCAATGAACGCAAGACAGTTCGCAAGCTGGCCGCCTGCATCGTGTCCCGCCACGCCCAGCCGTTTCGTGTTGCCGCCAAACGCGCGCGCCCGCGTCTGCACCCAGAGCGCGGCGCGATGTGCGTCTTCAGGCGCTGCGGGAAACGGGAATTGCGGCGCAAGCGAATAGCCGACCGACACGACAAGCGCTGGTAAGTGTTCTGCGAAATAACGCGCGGGGGCGTCCGCGCAATCGATCGAACCCTTGACGAAACCGCCGCCGTGAAAATAAAGCAGTACAGGCAGTGCGGTTTTACCCGGCCGTCGATAAAGGCGCAGCGTGATGTCCTGCGCGTACCCTTCGATCTCCACGTCGGTGACGGCCAGTGCGGGCGCAACGTCCGCCGCGAGGCCTTCGACGGCGACAAAAGGGTAAGACGGCTTGAAAGCATCCATGTCGAAGCGGCGCAATGCGCGAAGTTTCCGAATGGAGCGAATTGTGGGTTCTGCAAACTCACAGATAAATGCCTATAATCCGGCAACACAATTCGGTGCCCCTGAACAATCGGATCGCTCATTCGCGATTCGGGTGACAGTCCAGTTGCACCCGCCCCTATCCGGAGGTCAGCCATGGACCGTCTCCAGGCCATGCAGGTGTTCACACGGGTCGTCGATACCAACAGCTTCACGCGTGCCGCGGAAACGCTCGACATGCCGCGCGCGTCGGTCACGACCATCATCCAGAATCTCGAAGCGCTGCTTGGCGTGCGCCTGATGCACCGTACGACACGGCGCCTCTCGTTGACGCCGGATGGTGCCGCTTACTACGAGCGCTGCGTTCGTATCCTTGCCGACGTCGAGGAAACGGAATCCAGTTTCCAGCGCGGCAACAAGAAGCCGACCGGCAAACTGCGCATCGACATGCCGGGCTCGATTGGCCGGCTGATCGTGATTCCCGCGCTGTGTGAATTCCACACGCGCTACCCGGACATCGATCTGCAACTTGGATTGACTGACCGTCCGGTCGACCTGCTGCAGGAAGGCGTCGACTGCGTGGTGCGCGTGGGCGCGCTGCAGGATTCGTCGCTGGTCGCGCGGCGCATCGGGCTCTTCGAGCATGTGTCGTGTGCTTCGCCGGACTATCTGGCGAACTTCGGCACGCCCCGTTCAATCGAGGATCTCGAGAACCACAAGGCCGTGAATTACTTTTCGAGCCGCACCGGCCGCGTGATCGACTGGTCGTTCAAGGTCGACGAAAAGGAAATCGAGGTGAAGATGAAAAGCATCGTGTCGGTCAACGACGCAGATGCTTACGTGACGTGCGGTCTCGAAGGTTTTGGGCTGATCCAGCCGGCGTTCTACATGGTGCTGCCGCATCTGCAATCAGGCCAGCTCGTGGAAGTGCTGCCCGACCTGCGGCCGTTGCCGATGCCGATTTCGGCGGTGTATCCGCATAGCCGTCACCTGTCGGCAAAGGTGCGCGTATTCGTCGACTGGATTGCGGAAGTATTCGATCGTTGTCCGCTCTTGAGCGGTCGCGGCAGTCTCGACAAGACCTGCTCGATGCGCACGTTCGAGCAGCGCGAATCGGCGCCCGCACTTGAAACGCCGGTCACGCCGGAGTGGGTCGCCTGACCCATGTCTAAAGGACGATCGCGGCCCCGCGCCGCGATTGTTCTGAAATCCCGACAATTCATTTCGCCGAATCCGGGTTTATCCGGAGTGCCACAAAGCCTACATTTCACCCTGTCGCAGCGCTGACTGACAGCGCGGCAAACAGAATCGACAGGAGTGAATCATGAAGCGCAATCTCTTTGCAGGTCTCGCACTTTCGTTGCTCGTCAGCGCACCGGCTTTTGCAGGCGGCGGCATTGGTCACGCTGGTTCGTATAACGATCAATGGTGGAATCATTCGAGCACGACGACGCGCGCCGAAGTGAAGGCTGGCATCACCGACGCGTATCGCGACGGCACGTTGCCGGCGCTGAACAAGACGAGCTATCCGGAACAAGGCCTGATCGGCCGCACCCAGGCTGAGCGCCTTGCCGTTCAGGCGGGTGACGGCGGTGTCACGCGCGTCGCGCGCGCCGGTCAGTAACACGGTTGGTACTTCGCGGCGCCTCGGGTGCGAAGCTTGCGCGGTGGCGCCGCCCTATTTTCAAGGAGTTGATCATGAACAACGCCAATCCTTCTGAACTCGACCACTGGAATTCGGACGCCCCTGTATGGGTGCCCTTTCGTCAAGTTCAGCATTGAAGTCTTTATCGGACTTCTGCTTGCCTCTGTGGCGCTTGGGGCTTTAGGGTTTTTCGTTTTCCTCGCTTTGATGTACTAAGGTCTGCAGGCATTCAAAACGTTGTCGCCACGGGAAACCCTTCGTTGAAAAAGGCGTTGGGCTTCCGTGTGTGGCGGCGCTGCGAGAACCAGCGTGATCGAGGCCACGGTGAAGCTGGCTACCGGATGGTTTAACGCTCGCATGTTTCCACGCTTCAAGAGATCCCCACCGGCCCTCCGACGCAGGCGGGTCGGATCAGGCGAGTGACGAACTGGATGTGATCGCCCCGGTAGTACAACTTCTCATAATCCACCGGACGACCTTCAGCCGAATATGAGTTACGTTCGATAAAAAATATTGGGCTGCCAGGCTCGATGTTGAGAACCCCGGCAACTTTGCTGTCAGCGGATATTGCCTCAAGGCGATATTCAGCCTCCGAGAGCGGCGTCTGGTATTTGAGTTCAAGCAGCGTGAAGATCGGCTCGGTCTCAAGGTTATCGGCTATCACCTTTTCGCCGAGGTCGCGTGGCAGATACGTCTCGTCATAGCAAAGGGCGATGTCGTCAGCAAGTCGAACGCGCCGGATGTACATCACTGATGTACCAGTCTCCACCTGCAACTTTGTTGCCACGGTCTCGTCCGCAGGCACGATCTGATAGCCTAGCAGGCGCGCCGTCGGCCGTCGGCCGAGTGCATGCATGTCCTCCACGAAACCCGTCAAACCTGCCAGGGACGTTGCTATTTTCGGTTGAGCGACGAAGGTGCCCTTCCCGCGACGAATCTCGACCATTCCGCGTCGCGCCAGATTCTGGATGGTCGTACGCACTGTGGTGCGACTCACTTCGAATTCGCTCACCAGTTGATCTTCAGCGGGCAGTTGATCTCCCGGATTCAGCTCGCCAGCATTGATTCGCTGGGAAAGGATCTCTTCAAGCTGCGCATAGAGCGGCAGCGCGGATTCGGCGTTTGGTTTCACGGTGGGACCCTGACGTTATGACGTCATTATATCGATAGACCTGGTCCGTCGCTGTCTGCGCACCGCAACCATCACGCTCCGCCGGCCATGCGATCCGTGCGCACCGCGCAAAGAACCGATCGTCACCCACTTGTCACCCCCTCGCCTGATCACCCGTTGGCACGCTCATCACAACGCCACGAACACAACGCAAGGTCAATTCGACATTGACATAACGACATCATGATGTCATGATGTATTACATCAACTACCGCATTCTGGTGCGAAAACGCTCCTCTCGCTGCGACCCGCCGTAGCGACTGCAGTCGCTATCTGAATGACGGGCACGACAAAAACAGTATTCAGGTCGATCGAACAGGAAAAAAAATGCACGTCGGATTCACCCTCTGGCTTTTCTTCGTAGCATTAGGCGCCAGCGCCCTGGGCGGTATGCTGGGCATGGCGAGTGGCCTCTTTATCGTGCCCGCGCTGACGGTGTTCGGTCATATGGATATCCACACCGCGATTGGTGCAAGCATCGTGTCCGTCATCGCCTGCTCTTGCGGCGGTGCAGCCCATTTTCTTCGGGAGCGCCTGACCAACGTCAGACTGGCTGTTCTTCTGGAGACTGGAACAACCCTCGGGGCACTATCAGGAGTTCTGGTAGCGGGTGTGATCCCGGTCGGCGCACTTTACTTTCTCTTTACCGGCATTCTCCTACTCTCCGCGTGGCAGATGTTCATGCGGCGCGTCGACCCTTCAATCGCGGCCGGCCCGGGCCCGCGTGGACGTCTCGCTACTACACTCAACCTGAACGCCAGCTACCCTGATTCCGCATCTGGACGCGATATCGCCTATGAAGTCCAGCGAGTCCCAGCGGGCCTGTCACTGATGTATGTTGCCGGGCTTGTCTCCGCACTCCTTGGAATCGGTAGCGGTGTACTCAAGATTCCGGCGATGGATACCGCGTTGCGACTGCCGATCAAGGTATCCACGGCAACGTCTAACTTCATGATCGGAGTCACTGCGGCCGCGAGCGCCTGCGCGTATTTCCTTCGCGGCGAAATCGTGACTTCCATCGCGGGGCCGGTCGCCCTGGGGTCCGTAGTCGGCGCAATCCTCGGCGCCCGTATCCTGATGAAAGTGTCCAGCGAGAAGCTCCGGCTTCTGTTCGTCACGGTCCTCGTAGCAGTCGCAATGCAGATGCTGTTGCAGGGGTTCGGACTCAATCCCTTTGGAGGTACAGCCTGATGAACACCACAACGATCAGATCATCCACGCTTGAACGATTACTTGCCGCATTCCTCGAATACGGAACGTGGGTAGGCTCTACCGTCGTGGCAGTGGGAATTGTGCTTGCTGTGTGTGTCCCCCTGGGTTTCACAGGGCTGGCCGGATCACATGCGAGCATGACCACGGTTTCGACCGGCGTCGCCATCTTCATTCTTCTTCCGATCCTTCGTCTTGCGCTCATGCTCGGTGTCTATCTGCATCAGCGGGACTACCGGTTCAGCTTTATCGTGGCGCTGGTCCTTCTGATCGTCGGCATGGGCTGCTTTGCCGGTGTCCGACTGGGCCCACTTGCCGGATGAATCCACCGTGCAGAAGAACAACCTGCCATGAAATACACCCCGGACTGCAATCAGAGATTTATCCCTGGATTTCAAATCGCCACCCGATTCTTTCCATTTAATTAGTTAGCCTTACAGTATTTCCTAATTTAGATTTGCTATTAAAAAAATGATCTATCAGGAGACATATCGTGACGACGTTTCGGAAAACACCTGACGCGAACCGGTTAATTGAGGTTGACACTCGCGAAAACGACAATGTACTTACTCGCATCGCCCTTAAGCTTACGGGCTGGATGGAAAAGTGGTTTCCTGACGCATTCGTTTTCGTTCTCCTCGCCGTTGTGTTCACGGCCGGAGGAGCGCTGGGCATAGGAGCGAGCCCTATTGCGATAGCAAAGGCGTTTGGCGATGGTTTTTGGGACCTCATCTCCTTCACTTTACAGGCGTCCCTTGTTGTCATCGGCGGCTATGTCGTCGCCAGTTCGCCGATTGCCGCGCGCACAATCCGCTCGCTCGCCGGCATTCCCAGGACAGGACCGAGCGCGGTTGCTTTCATCGCAACCGTCAGCTGTGTGACCTCCCTGCTGAACTGGGCATTCAGCCTGGTCTTTAGTGCGCTGCTCGTCAGGGAAATCGCACGACGCAATGCGGATCTTGATTATCGTGCGGCGTCCGCAGCAGCGATCCTCGGCCTCGGTAGCGTATGGGCACTGGGGCTCAGTTCCGCTCCTGCCCAGCTTCAGGCAAATGCAGGCAGTCTGCCGCCCGCGCTACTGCGCATCACGGGCGTTATTCCATTTAGCGAGACCATCTTCCTGTGGCAGTCCATCGTCATGCTCTGTGTCCTGCTCATCGTTTCGATAACGGTCGCCTATCTGTCCACTCCGCGCGGTGCGAATGCAATGACTGCACAATCTCTGGGCATCGATCTCAACGCTCAGGTCAGCCGCGAAAAGCGCGCTGAACGTCCGGGTGAGTGGCTCGAATGCAACAGGCTGCTGCCTATGCTGATCGTCGGAATGGCTGCCGTCTATCTGGGCTTCACAATGGCGGAAAAGGGCATTCTCGCTACGATATCGAATCTCAACACCTACAACTTTCTCTTTCTTGCACTCGGCCTGCTTCTGCACGGAACGCCCCGCCGCTTCACACGTGCTGTAAGCGCCGCGGTCCCGTCCGTTAGCGGCGTGCTGATCCAGTTTCCTTTCTATGCTGGTGTTGCGGCGATTCTCACGCACGCCGCAAATTCAAACGGTCTCACTCTCGCAACAGCGATTGCACACGCGTTCACCTCGTTTTCGGGTCAACAATTCGCTCCGGCGGTCGGCGTATATTCCGCCGTGCTTGGCGTTCTCATTCCTTCTGGCGGCGGGAAGTGGCTTGTCGAGGCCCCTTATGTGATGCAGGCCGCCAATAACGTCCATGCACATCTCGGCTGGGTCGTCCAGATCTATAACGCTGCGGAGGCGTTGCCCAACCTGATAAATCCGTTCTGGATGATCCCCGTGCTGGGTCTCGTGTCGCTAAAGGCGAGAGATATCGTGGGATTCTCATTCCTGCAGTTTCTGATCAATACACCGCTCGTCCTGTTCATGGCGTGGTTCTTCGCCGGCACGCTGCATTACCATCAACCCGTGTTTCCTTGACGAAGCTACGCCGCGCGACAGATTCCGTCATCATCGATACGCACAAAGCACTTAGTCGAACCTGGTATTCATTCTGGACCTTGAGGCAGTGGGAAGTCACACACACAGAAGGATGTCGATGAACAGCACTAACGAAATCACCTCGTTATCCGCCCTTACGCTCTCGGCGCTGATCCGTGAGCGGGAACTCTCATGTGTGGAAGTCACCGAGGCCTTCCTGAAAAGGATTGACTCGCTCAATCCCACAGTCAATGCGTTCTGTACCATTGCGCACGAAGTCGCGCTCGCCGCGGCAGCGAAGGGCGACGAAAACTTCGCAAAAGGACGCGCAATCGGGCCATTGCACGGACTACCCATCGCACTGAAGGACTTGACTCCAACCAGGGGAATCCGGACAACTCGAGGCTCGCTGCTTTATGCCGACCATGTGCCGGAGACAGACGCCGGACTCGTACACAGGCTCAAGAGCGCCGGTGCGATTATCGTTGGAAAGACAAACACATCGGAATTTGGCCACAAGGCCGTGACCGACAATCTTGTTTTCGGCCCCACTCGTAACCCGTGGAGCCTCGACCGGATTGCCGGCGGCTCAAGCGGCGGGTCGGCAGCGGCTGTGGCTGCCGGGCTCGTGCCCTTCGCAGAGGGAAGCGATGGTGCTGGGTCGATCCGCATTCCCGCCAGCCTGTGCGGAGTTTTTGGTTTTAAGCCGACATATGGGCGTGTGCCGGACGTTGCGGGAGCGTTCTCAAGCCACGCTCCGTTTTTTCACAACGGCCCGCTTGCCCGCAGCGTGGCTGATGGTGCATTCCTCTACCAGGCAATGACGGGTGAGGACTGGTCTCACCCATTCTCCATCCCGACGGAGCAGGACGTGCTTGCGTCCCTCGATACGGGAATAGCGGGACTGCGCGTCGGCTTCAGTTTTGACCTGGGTCGCTTTGAAGTCACTGACGATGTGAAGTCTGCCTGCCTCCGGGCAGTCAACGTGTTTGAAAGTCTCGGCTGCACCGTTGAAGAAGCCTCGATCGAGCTTCCGCCCGACATCGAAACAATGTTTTATACGCTGTGGCGGATAAAGTTGTCGGGTGCGTATGCCGGTCTTGCTGATCACGAGTTCGATCTTCTCGACCCCGTCGTACAGACCTTGATAAGGCAGGGCAAAGCATTGTCCGCTAGTGACTACAGTTACGCCAATCGCGGAAGGGAAATCGTTTGGGGCATATTCTCGGCGTTTTTCAGCAGCTACGATCTGCTGATTTGCCCGACTACTGCAATCCCTGCTTTTGCTTCTGACAGCGGCCCGCCTGCAACGATTAACGGGGTAAGCGTCGATCCTTTACTTGGCTGGCTCCTGACCTATCCGTTCAACCTGACCGGGAACCCCGCCGCCTCCATTCCTTGTCCCGTTGCGTCCGGCAGCATGCCCATTGGCATCCAGGTCATCGGCAGGCGACTGGCCGACTCGCTTGTGTTACGTGCATGCAGGGCCTTCGAGCGGGTTTCTCCGTGGCCCAGATTCGCAGATATAGTCTGAGGCAAACGCGACGCACATCAGGGCGTTTTCAAAACCCGGGTCCGCCTGAGACTGGACCCGGCAGCAGCACCGCGATGCGCGCGTACCAGGCGTCAAGCAGATGCGCACGAACCATCCTGTATATCTCCCAAAGACAGGATGTTGGCAGATTTCCGACGAAGTTAACACAGCCCCGTCTCACGGCGGCAACGTTCTGAATGTCTACAGACCCCGGCTGGCCGATCTCATCGGCGAACCACATCGGGCTCGAAGAACACCCATCTCACTTGTGGAAATCGCGCCTGCATGTCGGCCTCGATCACGTTGATCGCGTCGACCATCGCGCGCCCGCTGTCGTAGTCGATCATCTCTGCCTGCACGGCAACCACCACGTCCTTGCCCCATTGCAGCGTAATCAGGTTAATCACGCCGCGTACTTCAGGCCGGGCACGCACGAACGCCTCGACTTCGCGACGCACTTCCGGGCTCGCGGATTCGCCGACGATCATCGACTTCACCTCCGTCGCCACGAGCCACGCAATCACCATCAGCAGCACGCCGACGCCAATCGATCCCAATGCATCGAAGACCGGATTGCCCGTGATCATCGTCAGCAGCACCGCGACGAACGCAATGGCGAGACCCGCAAGCGCGGCGACATCTTCACCGGCAACCACCAGCAATTCCGACTCGCGCGTTTCGCGAAACCATCGCCACATCGACTTGCGCGGATGGCCCTTGCGGATTTCCCTGACGGCGCCCGCCAGCGAAAGCGCCTCGAGCACCACCGAAATGCCCAGCACCGCGAGCGCAACGTACGCATGCGAAAGCGGCTCACGCGCAATCAGACGGTGAATGCCTTCATAAACGGAAAACGCGCCGCCGACAAAAAACAGCAGCAACGCGACCAGCAGCGAATAAAAATAGATCTCGCGGCCCGACCCCATCGGATGCAACCGGCTGGCCGGCTTGCGCGCCTCGCGCAGGCCAACGAGCAACAAGATCTGATTACCGCAGTCAGCCGTCGAGTGAATCGCCTCCGCGAACATCGAACCCGATCCGGTGAACGCCGCGGCAGCGTACTTGCAGATCGCGATGCCCAGATTCGCGGCAAGCGCGTAAAAGATGGCCTTCGGTGATTCTTCTGTCATCGTGTGAAAAAGGATTGAAGGTTGAAGTCAGGCAGCAAAAAAAATCCGCCGACGATGACATGCGGCAGACATGCATCTGCTTATCCAGCGAAAGCCAGGACAGCGCCGCATGGCGCTGCCCTGATGCGTCTCACGCCCGTTCAAGCACCGCCATTTCGCGCACGATCACGAGCAGCATCGAAAGACTCGCGCCCCCCGTTGCACGCAGATCGGCAAGCAGCCGCGCGTAGCGTTCAAGCGCGGCTTTGCGCTTTGCGTCCCATGTCTCGACCATCGACTCCGGCGTATCGTGTTCTGAAGCAGAAGCGAGCGCGCTGGTCGTCAATGCACGTTTGAGGCGCGCCAGTTCGGCGAGCGCGGCCGCGCGCGCAAGCATATCCCAGTGTGTCGGCGTTGGGAGCGCCATCGCGCGTTCGGCAATCCAGCTGTAGTTCAGCCGCGTGCCAAGTGCGAAGTACACCCCCGCGACGAGTTCGAGATTGAGATTGCACGTTGCCGCCACCTCGGCAATGTCGAGCAGCTCGGCCGAAATTCCGCCGCTTGCCACGCGCAACGCCAGATCGCCATCGACGCCCGCATCCACCAGTACGCGCTGACGCTCCGACAACGCTTCCATATCGGCCTGCGGCAACAGCGCCGGCAGTTGTGGTGCGAGTCGCTGCACGGCCTCGCGACACCGGCCAAGCAGATCCGCCACGCCGCCATCCTGCACGGCGCCAAGCTGAAGCTGCCGCATGAACCAGAGCGCGGCACGCTCGAGCAGATGCGTGACCTCGACGAACATGCGTGCCTGAACGTCGTCGGCGACGCGGTTATCCAGTGCATCGATCTGCCGCCACACCGCGTTCAGATCGAACACGTCGCGCCCCATGATGCACGCGCGCACGATATCGCCCGGTTTCGCATCGGTCTCTTCCATCAGTCGATGCACGAATGCGCAGCCAACCCGGTTCACCAGCGCGTTCGTCAAATGCGTCGCCAGAATTTCGCGCTTTAGCGGATGCTGCGTCATCGGCGCGCTAAAGCGCTTTTGCAGCGGCCGCGGGAAATAATCGACCAGCATGTCCGCCACCAGCGGATCTTCAGGCATGTCGGATTCAAGCAGCGCGTCGTAGAGCCACATCTTGCTGTAGGCGAGCAACACCGCACGTTCGGGCGTGGTCAACCCCAGCTTGCCCGCCTGGCGCTCCGCGATTTCTTCGTCGGTCGGCAGGAATTCGATCACCCGGTTAAGGCGGCCAGCCCGTTCCAGCCAGCGCATCAGGCGCACCTCAGTGTCGAGCATCTCGACGCCATAGCGCCCTGCAATCGAGAGCGCCTGGGTCTGATAGTAGTTGTCGTGCAGCACCAGCAGCCCGACCTCGTCGGTCATTTCCGCGAGCAGCGCATTGCGCTGCTTCTCCGTCATCTCGCCATCGGCGACCACGAGACCCAGCAGAATCTTGATGTTGACCTCGTGATCCGAGCAGTCGACACCCGCCGAATTGTCGATCGCGTCCGTGTTGATGCGCCCGCCGCGCTGCGCGAACTCGATGCGGCCCAGTTGTGTCAGGCCAAGGTTGCCGCCTTCCGCGACGACCTTGCAGCGCAGATCCGCGCCGTTCACGCGCAGCGCGTCGTTCGCGCGATCGCCCACCTGCAGGTGCGTTTCGCCGCTCGCCTTCACATAGGTGCCAATGCCACCGTTATAGAGCAGGTCGACGGGCGCCATCAGGATCGCGCGCATCAATTCGTTTGGCGCCAGCGTGGGTGCCGTGATGCCAAGTGCCGCCTGCACCGCAGCGGACAACGGAATCGTTTTCGCGGTGCGCGGGAACACGCCGCCGCCCGGAGAAATCAGCGCGGTGTCGTAATCGGCCCAGCTCGAACGCTCCAGCGCGAAAAGACGGCCGCGCTCGGCAAGACTCGTCGCCGGGTCCGGAGTGGGATCGAGAAAAATATGTCGATGGTCGAACGCCGCGACGAGGCAGATATGCGGCGAAAGCAGCATGCCGTTGCCAAACACGTCGCCGGACATATCGCCGACGCCAACCACCGTGAAATTCGTCGTCTGCGTGTCGACGCCCATTTCGCGGAAATGCCGCTTCACGGATTCCCACGCGCCACGCGCGGTGATGGCCATGCGCTTGTGGTCGTAGCCAACCGAACCGCCGGAGGCGAACGCGTCGTCCAGCCAGAAACCGTATTCGTGCGAAATGGCGTTCGCGTAGTCGGAAAACGTGGCCGTCCCCTTGTCCGCGGCGACGACAAGATAGGGATCGTCCGGATCGTGACGCACCACGTCGGCAGGCGGCACGATCGCGCCGCCCGCGAGGTTGTCGGTCACGTCGAGCAACCCGCGCAGGAACGTCTGATAACACGCGACGCCTTCGCGCAACCATGCTTCGCGATCGGAAGGCGGCGGCGGATTCTTCACGACAAAACCGCCTTTCGAGCCCACTGGCACGATCACCACGTTCTTCACCATCTGCGCCTTCATCAGGCCCAGCACTTCCGTGCGGAAATCCTCGCGACGGTCGGACCAGCGCAATCCACCGCGTGCCACGCGCCCGCCGCGCAGATGAACGCCCTCGACACGCGGCGAATACACCCAGATTTCAAACATCGGTTTGGGCTCGGGCAAGCCCGGCACCTTCGACGGATCGAACTTGAACGAAAGATACGGTTTGGGCTCGCCGTGTTCGTCGTGCCGGTAATAGTTGGTACGCCGTGTCGCGTCGATGACGCCAAGAAACTGCCTGAGAATGCGGTCTTCGTCGAGATTGGGCACCTGATCGAGCGCGGTGCCGATCGCCTTGTTCAACTGCCCGATTCTTGCATCGCGTGTCGCGGTCGCGGACGGATCGAAATGCGCGATGAACAGGTCCACGAAGTGGCGCGCGATATCCGGGTTGCCTGTGAGCGCGCGCTCGATATAGGCGTCGCTGAAAGTGGAACCCACCTGGCGCAGGTATTTCGCGTAGGCGCGCAGGATCGTCACTTCGCGCGCGTTGAGTCGTGCGCGCAGCACCAGGCGGTTGAAGCCGTCGTTTTCGATCGCACCTGTCCAGACCTGTTCGAACGCATGTTCGAACAGGTCCTTGACGTGCTCGATATCGAACTCGACGTCATCCGCGAGTTCGAGGCCGAAATCGTGAATCCAGGCGGGCGTCGCATCGGGCGCCTCGATCAGGTACGGACGCTCTTCGTCCACGCGCACGCCGAGATTTTCGAGCATCGGCAGGCTGCGCGACAACGCAATCGGCTCGCCCGCCCGGTAGACCTTGAAGCGGAACGCGCGCGGCCCCGACTCGATCGGACGGTACAGGTTCATCGCAAGCCGGCCGGTACCCTGGAGACGCTCGATCAGATCGATATCGTGTACGGCCGTTCGTGCCGGATAGTCGTCGCGATAGCCGGCGGGAAACGAGTCCGCGTAGCGCTGCAGCAGCCGGTTGCCCTGCTCTTCGCCGAACGCGTCGAGCAACGCATCGGCCAGATCGTCCTGCCAGCGGCGGGTCACCTGCACGAGGCGCGCCTCGAGTTCGCGCGTGTCGACGTCGGGCATCGCGCCCGGCTCGGCATGCACGACAAAATGAATCCGCGCGAGCGTCGACTCCGACAGCAGCGGCGTGAACTCCACGCTCGCGCCGTTAAAGGCGCTTCGCAGCAGCTTCGCGATACGGTGACGCAGATCGGTGTTGTACTTTTCGCGCGGCACGAAAACGAGGCACGACACAAACCGGTCAAAGCGGTCGCGTCGCACGAAAAGCCGTGTGCGCTGATGTTCCTGCAGACGCAGCACGCCTAGCGCGGCGTCATATAGCGATGCTTCATCGGCCTGAAAAAGCTCGTCGCGCGGCCATGTTTCGAGCACGGTGACGAGCGACTTCGCGAGATGTCCCTTGGGCAGGAAGCCCGCCCGCCTGACGATATTCGCGCACTTGCGGCGCACGATCGGAATCTCGGCGCTCGACACCATATACGCCGTCGACGTATACAGCCCGATAAACCGCCGCTCGCCGATCACCTTGCCGTCCGCGCCGGTCAGCTTCACGCCGACGTAGTCGAGATACCCCGGCCGGTGCACGGTGGCCCGCGAATTGGCCTTGGTCAGAAAGATCGGCGACGCACCCTCGATAATTTCAGCCGCCGCCGGGGGCAACGGCGTCACGTCGGCCGAGCCCGCCGGGCGCTGCGTTTCGCGCAGGATGCCAAGCCCCGAACCCGGGACGCCGCGCAGTCCGAAGCCACCGCCATGCGATACCAGTTCGTAATCGCGCTGGCCGAGAAACGTAAAGTGATCCACCGCCATCCATTCGAGGAACGCCCGTGCCTCGACCGCTTCGGGGCTCTTCTCGTGTGCTTTCATGTCCTTGATCGTATTGCGCGCGATATCGACGATCTTCGACCAGTCCTCGACTGCCGCGCGCACATCGGCGAGCACCTTCGCGATATCGCTGCGCAGGGCTTCGAGTTTCGCTGCGTCGCCGCATCGATCGACTTCGAAGTGAATGAACGACGCAAGTTGCGATTGAGGATCCGCGGCATCCGCCGAACCCTGACCTGCCCGCACGATACTGCCGTCGCTGCCTCGCCAGATACGAAACACCGGATGCACGACCGAATGCAGCGCGAGGCCCAGCCTGTTGACCGCCATCGACACCGAATCGACCAGGAACGGCATGTCGTCGTTCACGATTTCGATGACCGTGTGGTCTGAGTGCCAGCCATGCTGTTCGAGTATCGGGTTATAGACCCGCAGCCGTTCGCTACCAGGCACAAAGCGCTGCGCGGTTTGCCAGTGCGCCATCGCGGCGCCATACAGATCGGCGATGCCACGGCTTTGCAGATCGTCGGCATCGACGAAGTCGTAGTAGTGCAGCAGAAACGGCTCGACGATCGCGAACGCGGGTTCCGGTAATCGGCCACGCGCGAACTCGACAAGATCATTCAGCAGATGCCCAACGGCCTCTTCGTTCCTGGCTTGCATGGCGTCCTCCACGGCGGGTGACCATCGATTGCACTGTCAAAGCGAAAGTATGCGCCTGCCATGTGAAAAGCAATGTGCGTCCGCACATCCGCGCCATCCTGCCGCCTCGGGGGCACCCCGTTGTGTCCTGCTCCGTGTTCCGGATTTTCTTCGCTTCTCCGCACACTTTCCGTGGAAGCGCGTTGCACGGAGACGGCCGCATCGTCTGAAAACAACTTCGTCGTGACATCAGCGTGACATCGCGGGTTATGTGGTCCAGCGCACAGATTTTTTCCCAGACCAAAACCACATGGACTCCAAAACAGTTCGTATAAAAATAGTGAATGTTGCTTAAATAACGAATCTCAGGGGTTCAACTAATTAGCGCTCTGGCAATGCATGAACTAGTCTTCTAAGGTCCATGTCAGCGTCGATAAACGGACCGGAAAATCCGGGTTGATATATGACGCGTGGGCTCGCATGACTGATGCTTCCATATGTATCAACGGACTGTCGCCGGTGTCGTCTGACGAGGCGTTGATGCGGGATTTCCGCTCGTTTCCAGCGCCGGATCCGGACCGTTCATGTCTTTAGCTCTGGCCTGTTGTCCGGTCAAAACCGGGATGGCTCAGCAGGCAGGATCATGGGAGATTGAACCATGAAGTGCGTGCCCTATCGACGCATCGGCGTCATCAGCTACGCAGCATTGCTGATGTTCAGCGCCGAAAGCCACGCGCAGTCACTCGAGACGCAGGCCGAACAGGCCAACCAGGCCGGCGTCGGCGCATTGCGCGACGAACTCAATCAACGCATCAAGGAAATCGATACGCTCAAGCGCAAGCTCGCCGAGCAGGAGGCGGGTCTTGCGCGACTCAGCCGCGCGCTGGATGCCGGCACACTCGATACCCAGCGTGGCACAGGGGGAACCGATGCCAACGGGTTGCCCGTCGGCACCGCCGCGCCGGACGCGGGCGCGGTGGCAGGCGCCGCCGCTGCCGCGCAGGCCGATACCTCGGGCCAGGCAACCGCGCCCGCGCAGACGGCGCAACCCGCTGCCGGTCAGACGGCGCAGCAGGCTCAGCCGGTGGGCCAGGCACCCGTGGTCGACTCACGTCCGCCTGCGGTCGCGCCGATCTTCGACCAGCCAGGCGTGCTGACGCCGCGCCATACGCTGGTGGTCGAACCGTATTTCAATTTTGCGTATTCGTCGGAGAACCAGCTTTCGCTCGTGGGGTACACGGTCATCCCGGCGCTGCTGATCGGGTTGATCAACGTGAGCGAGGTAAAGACGACGACGCTGACAGGTGGCGTTGCCTTTCGCTACGGCCTGACGAACCGGCTCGAATTCGAGCTCCGTGTGCCGTACGTGTATCAGACCAACGACACCGTGGCGCGCCAGATCTTCACGGGAGCCGCGTCGAACAGCGTGATCAGCAGCAACGGCAACGGTATCGGCGACGTCGAGATGACGTTGCGTTACCAGTTGAACGAAGGCGGCCCGGACAAGTTCTACTACGTCGGCTGGCTGCGCTTCAAGACGGCAACCGGCAGGGGCCCATTCGACGTCGTAACCGACTGCGTGACGACCTGTATCGCCAATACGACAGGAACCGGTCTGCCGCTGCGGCAACCCACCGGCTCCGGGTTCCTCGCGATCCAGCCAGGTCTCACCTGGCTCTTCCCGACCGACCCGGTCGTGTTTTTCGGCAACTTCAGCTATCTGCACAGCTTCGGGAAAGACGAGAGCCTCACGCTCATCAACGGCCAGGAACCGCTTGGCAAGATCCAGCCGGGCGACATCTGGGGATTCAACATCGGCATGGGCCTCGCGCTGAACGAAAAGGCGTCGGTCAGCATCGGCTACGACATGAGCATCGTTCAACCGACGAGCCAGAACGGCCAGACAGTGGTCGGTTCAGTGCGCACCATTCTCGGCACGCTGCTGATCGGCTATTCGTACCGGGTAACGCCGAAGACCACGGTCAACTTTTCGATCGGCGCCGGGTTGACGCGCGACACGCCGGACCTCTCCCTCACCATGCGCGTGCCGATCTCCTTCTGATTCTGAACAACGTGGCGGCGGTGCGCGGGCCGCATCGCCGTGCCATCGCATCCCCCAGCGACCGTACCGTATCTGCTAGCGTGGACGCACGGCGGTCATGAGCGCGGAATTCAGCGTCGAGCCGATGTTGAACGCCTTGAATGCGGCAAGCGAGTTGACACTCGTGTTGATCGTCGTCAGCGCCGCGACCTGCTGGTTGTTCAACGAGTTCTGGATGACCGAGCCGGTCAGCGCGGGCAACCCACCCGGCGCCACCGTGTTGTTCAATCCGTTCTGAACCAGCGCGCCGGTGTTGGCGTTCGCGAGCATCTGCGCCTGCTGCGGCGTCATCTGCGCGACGTTCGGAATGTTGAAGCTCGTCGACGCAACGAGATTGCCGTTCACGAATGCCTCGCGCGAAATGCCGAACGACACCACGAGGCCCGACGGCAGGTCGAACCCGCCGCGCATGCTGTCGAGACGGTCGCTGTCCACCGCGACAAGGTCCGCTGACGCCCACGCCGGGTCCTCATCATCGTGTTTCGTCACATACGGCATCGCCGGCTGGGCCGTCAGATCCACGGTGGATTTCAGCGACACGGCCGCACGTTCGAGCAGACCTTCTCCCGATGACGCCGTCACGGGTGCCGCTTCGTTCGAATGCGGGACGTTCGGGGGAACAGTAGCTGGCGTCGTGCGTGTCGCGCTACCGGTGCGGGCAACCGCTGAATCTGCGTTGCGCGTGATATTAGAGCGTGCGTCAGAAGTGGAAACGATGTGTCTGGCCGGATCATCCGGCGCGTTTGGCACAGGCGTGGAATTGTGTACCGTGCTCATCACTGGAACAGCGACGCTCACCGACACGCGCGGAACATCCGCAACGCGCGCGGACTTCGGCGCGGCATGCTTCAGTGGTGCGGCATTGTCGTCTGCTGAAACAGCCGGACGATCTTGCGCGCGTATGGGATGCGCAGCGTGCGTGACGTGCGCGACGTGTTGCACGGTAACCGTCACGGGCACGGCGGCAGCGCTTGTCGAACCGGCCGGCGCTTCGTCCGCCTGCAACGTGTCTGGAGCGGCATCCGCCGCTATCGGTGCGGCATCGTTTGCCGATGAAGCCGGGCCATCCTGCTGCGCATGCACGACATCCGGCACGACGCTCAATACCGCCTCGACATGATCTGCCGGCACAGCGTTCGACACCGCCACAACTTCATGCACCGACGCAACATCATCGGCAGACGCAACCGGCATCGCCTGCGAATCCGGGACCGCGCTCACCACCGGGGCACGCTCATCCACCGACACGGCAGGCACGGAGAACACCGTGTGTACGTACGGCACATGCGCGGCGTCAGGTACGACGATCGAAGCCTCGCCGGAACCCTGCGATGGCCAGACCGCCCTGCGCGCTGTGTACACGACATCGGACGTTGCATCCGTTTGCGAAGACGCAACCACATCCGTTGCAGGCGCAACACCCGCGCCAGTACCCGCATCAGCCTCGGGCACAACGTCGGGCACATCGCCTTGCGCCACGGGCTCCGTATCCCGAACGGTGTCGTCCGTCATGCCCGGCGCCGGGTCCGTCAGCGTATTGCGCAACGAAAGAACTCTTCCGGTAGCCAGCGCCGAAGGGTCGCTGGTCGCGGCCTCCGCGCCCAACGACGACATCGCCCCACACACAAGGGTCGCGATGCCAGCGAGCTTCAGATGTTCAGGTTTCATCATCGCTCTCAGAATTCACCGGGGCCGAGCTTCGGCACCACCACACTAAACAGGCCTTCGCGCGGAATGCCGGTGTAAAGCGGCGCATCCGGCGCGACGTGCCAGTCTCCGGCGTCGTTGAATTTCGCCATCTCGTGCCGGTTGTGAATCACGAACAGCACGCGGTCCTGCCACTTCTCCTCGAAACTCGCCTTCGACATCGCCCGCGTGCCGGTGGCCGGATCGCCAATCAGGATCCGTCCGTTGCGCACGCCCTTGATCACGACGAAGTGGTGATAGCCGTGTTCGACGATCAGCACGATCGCAGGCGTTTTTGTCTGCTCGAGCTTTTCGAGCGGTGCTTCATAACCGTCCGCCTCGAAACCCCGTGAGCCCAGAAAGCGCCGGATATCGAGCAGGGAAAATCCTTCCCTGCGGATTTTTTCCTGGTCGCCGTGCTGGAACATCTCGGCGAAGACCTGCTGTTCGTTGACCGGATAATCGTATTGATAGGTCAGCAGTGTCGCCAGTGCCGCCGAGCCGCAGCTGAAGTCATATTGCTGCCGGATGGTCCGCTTGAAACGGGCCTCCTTCAGGCTCGTCACGTGCATCGCGTAATAGCCGCCGGAAGGATCGGCGATGGCGATCGGATCCGCGAGGGCGGCCGACATCCCGACCCCGCACGAAAGCGCGATGCAGGTGGCGAAGAATTTCATCACTCAGTTCCCGAAGCGAACGTTCAGCACCGTCGCGTTCTGGATCAGCACGTTGGCGCCGGTGTTCTGAATGACCGTCGGCAGTCCGCTCGAACTGGCGAACGAACCTTCGCTGATCGAATTCGAGCCGGTCTCGACCTTGTAAGCCGAGTTGTTGGCCACCGCTCCGGTCAGGTAGTTCTGGCCAATCAGTACGTCGCCGCCCCGATGTTCATCGAGTTGTCCGTCGGTCATCGCCACGCCGAAGCTGTCGCGCGACGTGCTTCCGGATGCGGGTGTCGAGGAGGCGGTTGCAGGTGTGACGGTGTCGGACACCGTCGCGGGTGCGACCGGCGCTTCACCCGTCGCGGCGGCCTGCGCCGCGGGAGGAGGCAATGGCAACTCGTCCGCCGCCTGGGCAGCGAAAGCAGCTGTCGCCATCACGACCGGTAACACGAGCAGCGAAATACTCTTTCGCGCTTGCATGAATGTCTCCTTGGTCTTGCATGCGGCGAGCGGCAGCCGCATGAGCAGACCGGATAGTTGCGTGCTGTGCTGGCCGGAGGCCGGAGACCGGTCACGCTGTCTGCCTGACATCGTGCCGGTGCTGCCGTGAGGCGCTTCGGTGTGCGCCCCACGGCAAACCCCCTTTCAGCGTTCAGGAGAATCCACCATGGCTCAACGGCCCACAGTCAGATTCGCCTGCACGGTGACCGCCTGTTGCACGAGCGAAGCAGCGCCGGCGTTCTGGCTCATGACCGAGATACCCGCTGCCGACTGTGCCGCCGCCGTCATCGTGTTGCTCATGTCGAACGTGCCTGCATCGACCGCATTGGCACCACCCGCACCGCCCGCGCCGCCAACACCACCGTTGCCGGTTCCGCCGGTACCCGTGGCCCCTGCCGCGCCCGCTACACCTGCCGCACCTGCCGCACCTGCGCCGCCGGTTGCACTGCCGTTGCTGGCTGTCGACATCGAGCTGCCGTTGGTACCGCTACCGCCGGTACCCGTGCCGCCCGCGCCGCCATTGCCCGCGGTAGCGGTCGCCGCGCCGCCGTTGCCGCCGGTACCCGCGCCCGAACCGCCCGATGCCGTGACCGCGCCGGTCGTGCCCGCGCCGCCCGTCGCCGTGCCAGCTCCGCCGGTACCGCTACCCGCGCCACCTGCTCCGCCTGCGCCGCCCGCACCACCGGCCGACGTCGAGGTTGCAGTGGAGTGACGCACTGCGCTCGACCCGCCGCCGTCGCCGCCACCACCACCGCTGCCGCCCCTGCCGCCGTTGCCGCTGCCGTAACCGCCAATGCCGATGGCGGGGCCTCCGCCAGCCGCGCTGAGCGCGACGGACGATCCACCACGGCCTGTGCCGTTACCGCCCTGCGTGCCGCCGGCGCTCGCGGAGCCACCGCGGGCACCATCGCCGCCGTAACCCGTCCCGGCAGTCGCGCTGCCGTTCTTGACGTTACCGGCGCTTGCGCTGCCGTTCTGCGCACTACCGCCATCGCCGCCGCTACCGCTTGCGCCGGCGTTACCGCCATTGCCGCCGTAGCCGTCGCCGCCATAGCCCGCACCGCCCTTGCCACCACGGGCGCCTGCCGCGCTGCCCCAGTTCCCGGCGTTGTTGCCGATCCCTGAGACGCCGACATAGCTGACCGAGCCATTCAGCCGGGTCAGTGCGACAGCCTTGGAACTGTTAAAGGAGTCCTGATTCACCGCCGCATACGACGCGATTTCGTTGGCGTTGCTGCCACTCGTCGTCGTTTGATTGCCGGTTGCGGAAGCGGTCAGACTGTTCGCGCCTGTCGTGGACGTCTGGTCGCAGGACTTCGTGTTGTCGCTACAGGGGTTGGCCATTGCGTACCCGCTGCAACCCAGGGCCAGGGCTGCAGCAGACGCCATTAGCGTTCTTTTCATCACACTCTCCTGGTGCCTAATGGCCAACGGTCAGATTCGCCTGAACAGTGACGGCTTGCTGTACGAGCGACGCCATCCCGCTGTTCTGGTTCATCACCACAATGCCCGCCGCCGACTGTGCCGCACCCGTCATGGTGTTGGCC
Organism: Paraburkholderia sartisoli; assembly: GCF_900107685.1. Classification (GTDB taxonomy): domain Bacteria; phylum Pseudomonadota; class Gammaproteobacteria; order Burkholderiales; family Burkholderiaceae; genus Paraburkholderia; species Paraburkholderia sartisoli. The sequence goes on from NZ_FNRQ01000004.1 coordinate 352,177, forward strand.
ATGTCGAAGGTGCCCGCGCTGACAGCATTGGTTCCACCTGCGCCACCGGCACCGCCGACTGCTCCGTTGCCGACTCCGCCGTTACCCGTTCCACCCGCGCCGCCCGCACCACCAGCCGCGCCCGCCGCACCGACACCCGCGGTTGCGCTGCCGTTCGACGCCATCGAGCTTGCGCCGCCGTTGGTCGCCGAGCCGCCGGTACCTGTGCCGCCAGCACCGCCCGCACCCGCCGTCGACGTCGCTGCACCGCCGTTGCCGCCAGCGCCCGCACCGGAGCCGCCCGTACCCGAGGTCGCGCCAGTCGTGGCCGCTCCGCCGGTACCTGAACCCGCGCCGCCCGTGCCGCCGCCTGCACCGCCTGCCGCACCGGCGCCGCCCATACCGCCTGCGGAAGTTGCCGTCGCGGTCGAATGATGATTAGCGCGGGCACCACCGCCGTCGCCACCATATCCGCCGCCACCGCCACCGCCGCCGTTGCCGCCTACCGAGCCGCCAACGCCACCCGCAAAGCCGCCTGCTGCGAGGCTTCCTGCTGCGCCCAGCGCGCCGTTGCCGGAGCCATTGCCGCCCTGCGTGCCGCCCGCGTGCGCGGAACCGCCTCTGCCGCCATCGCCCGCATAACCGTTGCCGGCCGTTGCGCTGCCATTGGTGGCCTTGCCGGCTGTCGCGCTGCCGTTGTTCGCGTCGCCGCCGCTACCGCCGTTGCCGCCAGCGCCGCCATTGCCGCCATTGCCACCATAGCCAGCACCGCCATAGCCAGCACCGCCCTTGCCACCGGTGGCGCCTGCCGCGCTACCCCAGTTGCCGGCCTGATTGCCGATTCCGGAGACGCCGACGTTGCTGACCGTGCCGTCCAGCTTGCTCAGGGCGACGACCCTGGTGCTGTTGAAGGAGTCCTGCCAGACACTGGCGCCGGATGCAATTTCGTTGGCGTTACTGCCAGTGCCCGCTGTTTGAGTTGATGTCGCAGTGCTGTTCAGCGTATTGGCGCCGGTTGTAGAGGTCTGATCGCAAGCTTTTGAGTTGTCACTACATGGATTTGCCATCGCGTAGCCGCTGAAGCCTAAAGCCAAGGCCGCAGCGGACGCCAGTAGAGTCTTTCGCATGGAATCCTCCTGATCTTCATTCGGGGGTGGGCGGCTTGGCAGACTTCACCAATCCGCCGCACCTAAACGCATAGGCGATGCCATCTGCGTAAGTGCTTGAAATTAAAGAGGAAGATCGTTTTACCGCAATGCGGGACAATTTTCCGAGGGTTTTCCCTGTAGTTCTTTGTTTCGAAATTGAAACATGTAGCCATGCGAAACAACCGTCCCCGTTTTTTGTGCAATTGCACATTTCGTTTTAATTCAAACGGTTAGCGGTTGATCGTGAGACAGAAGATGTATTCCGAAAAACGTTTCGGTTTTGTCGGACCCAATTGATGCATGCGGGGAAATGTGGGCTCGGGACGTCCCACCAATTGGGGGTGCAGCCTTGGCTGGCGTGGCTTCTGTGCGATAGAACACATTTGTCGGGGGTCGAAAGAAAGAATCGCGATCCCCTCGAAAACGTATCTTTTGAAGTCAAGGCGCGTTTAAACGTTTGCTTTTCGCGGCCCTCATCACTCATTTGCGGGACGGGTAAACCCGTTCTGAGCGCACCGTATTTTGTATTTGATTCGCACTGCAGCAGAAATCGTTACCGGCTTTGTTCGACGAACTGACATCACCCAGCCAGTCATTGCGATATCTTGAATAAAGACCGGTCGTCTGACTGGATCATCCACCTGGAAACTGCTTCACATACCCACGCGGAATCGTCGTGCGGCAGGTCGTGACCCGCCCACGGATGCCGACGATGCGGCGCACGCCAGGCCGCGGCAAGCTGCGCGGAACACGCCGGATTCACGAGGCGGTCATCTTCCGACGAGAGGATCAGCGTCGGGCATGATGGCGGCGTTTTCCCCGCATTGAACTGCGCTGCAGCAAACAGCTGACGCAGTGCATTTGCGCGACTGACGGGCGAACTCATGCGGATGGCACGCCACGTCGCAAGATCGTCGATGATGTTCTGGCGATTGCCGCACGTCAACCGGTGAACAATCGCCTCCACCTGCTGCGGATCGCTCCACTTCGCCGCAATGCGCAACAGGTCCGGCCACGCCTGCGGACGTAGCCGTTCCCGCGCGCGACTGAACGGGCGCATGCTTGTGTTGATCAGAACAATGCGTTCGATATCCTGCGGGTGGCGCTGTGCCCACGCCGTCGCGACCATGCCGCCGAGCGACATCGCGAGCAGCCGGTAGGGCTTCGGCAGGCCGCTTTGCAATGCCACGAGCCGCACGAACCCAACCATGTCCGCGACGTCCAGCGGGGCCCGCAAACGGGTGTGGATGCCGTTGCCGGGCAGGTCGGGCAGCAGCACATGCTCCGTCTCCGTGGCGGTGCCCAGCAGCGCTGGCAGTACACCCCAGTGTCTCGCTTCGCGCGTGAGTCCGCGCAGCAAAATCCATGTGCTCATGTGTCCGCGTCCCGGTACCAGTGATCGATCGCGCTTTGCTGTAACTGCTGCCTCTGTTTGCCCTCGGGCAGCCAGCGATGCGCGGAAAACGCCGCGCGCGTGAGGAACTCAAGCAGGTTCGCGTGCCGCCTCAGCACGCGTGCCGTGCGATGCGCCTTCACCGGATTGAACATGCCCTGGCGTGAAAACAGTTGCCACGGATTTTTCTTGATCCACAGCCATGAGCCAAGCTCGAGCGTCATGGGCAGCATGACGTTCTGCGCGGGCGTGCGATCGTACGCGCAATCCCACAGGTCGCCGTGCAGCAGGTACTGATGGCTTTGCGGCTCGAACGTGTAGCCGTGATACGGATGCGCGCGCTCGAACATGGTCTTGAGCGCGAACATCTCCGGCAGATGACGCATCAGCTTGCGCGTGCGCGCATACGGAAACCAGATGCTGTCGCCCCAGCCGTATCCCGAATGACAGTCGAGCGCGAAGCTAAGGGGCCGCGTCGCGAGCTCGTTTTCGACGACCCGCAGCAGCGCCGCCGCTTCCGGCTCCATCGGCGCGCCGCGACTTCCGCGATACCACGGCAGCCACGCACCCACGCGCTGCCCGCCCGCGAGAAACGGAACCCGCGCATCGGCGTCCTGCGGCGCGTTGCGCATCAGGTCGACGCCGTTCGGATTCGCGCGCGTCGCGGCCCACATGCCACCGGGATTGACGATCGGCATGAAGATGAGGCGAATGGACTGCAGTTGCCGCACGAGCAGTTCGTCCCATTCCAGCCGGCCAGGCAGCGCGCGCATGTAGTCGAGCACGAGTTGCGTGCCGATGCGCTCAAGCCCGTGAATGCCGCCGAAGAAACCGATGGCCGGCGCCCGCGGATCGGTCGAGCCGATGCTGGCCATGTGGACCGCGAACACGCGTCCATGCACGCGCGTTTCGCAGACGGTGGTGATGTCGAAGCTGGCGCTGCCGTCATCGAGGATCGACTTGAGGTCCTCGTATTCCGCAAAGCTGTCGGGCAGGAAGCTGAGTGGTTGCATGGCGACGCCAGAATTCATTCAAACGTTAATGGGGACGGCACGCGCTGATTCGCCAATATATCCCGCAAGCGGGTCGCGAAGCATGACAACGCGTGTCGTTAAAGCGCGTGTCACGCCGGTGTCACGGAACGACACCGCCTTGCGCGGCAACGGCTTTCGCTTTCGCCTGATTAAAGATTCTGATAGAAAGGCGTGTCCGGCGACCTGTCCGGCCGCCGGCCGGGTTCCCCTGAAACAGTCACATGTCCGCGGTTGCCGCCGCCTTCCCGTCCAGGCTCTTGATGGAAACGTTTGTCGTCTTGCTGGTTTTGTTTTCCGCGTTGCTGCACGCCAGCTGGAACGCGTTTCTGCATCTTTCCGAAGACCGCATCTGGCTGCTCGGCATGATGGCGATTCCGTACGTGATCGTCAGCGCGATCGGCGTGTGCGTGCTGCCGTTGCCCGCGCCCGGCGCGTGGCCGTATATCGCGGCCTCCGTCGTGCTCGAATGCGGTTATTGCCTCGCGCTGATCCGCGCGTATCGCAGCGGCGACTTCGGCCAGATCTACCCGATTGCGCGCGGTCTTTCTCCGATGCTGGTCGTTGTCGGCGCGTTCGTCTTCGCGCATGAGGAACTCAAGCCGCTGGCCGTGGCCGGCGTCGCGCTCGTTTCGTCCGGCATCATCTCGCTCGCGTTTCGCCGCGACATGCGCTTCTCCGGCGAAAGCGTGCCGTTCGCGCTGCTCACCGGACTCTTCATCGCGACGTATTCGGTCGTCGACGGCATCGGTGCGCGCGTGTCCGGCAACGGACTCAGCTACATCATGTGGGTCTACCTGATCTGGAACGTGCCGCAGTTTCTGCTCGTGTGGAAATGGCGCGGCGGCGCCCAGGGCCTCTTCATCGGACGTGAAAAGGTCTTCAAGGGCATCCTCTCGGGTGTCATCGCGCTCACGGCGTACTGCTTCATCATCGAGGCGTACCGCTATCTGCCGATCGCGATGGTGTCGGCGCTGCGCGAGCTCAGCACGATTTTCGCGGTGCTGATCGGCTGGCTCGTGATGCGCGAAAAGCTCACGACGCGACGTATCGTTGCCTGCACGCTCGTCACGCTCGGCGCGGTGCTGATCCGGATTTGAGGGCGGGCGTTACGCCGCGCGTCTCGTCTCAAGCCTGGGCGAACTGCACGAGCGTCGAGTCGATTGCATCGGCAAGCGTGTCGAACGCGGGCGCGATCTCTTCGTCGGGTACGCACGCGTAGCCGATCAACAGGCCCGAAGGCGCGCTGGCCGGCTCGGCGTAATAGCCCGACAACGGACGCACGATGATATTGCGTTCGAGCGCCGCGGCCGCCACCGCGCGATCGTCGGCGTCGTCCGGCAACTGCATCACGAGATGCAGCCCCGCATCGCCGCCCACCGCCGGCAATTCATCCCCGTAGCGGCGCCCGGCGGCGTCGAGCAGTGCCTCGCGACGCTGCCCGTAGAGCGTGCGCATTCTGCGGATATGCGACGTGAAGTGCCCTTCCGCGATGAATTCGGCCAGCACCGCCTGCTGCAGCAACTGGCCTTCGCGATACAGCTCCGCGCTCGCCGTCGCGAAACTCTCGGCGAGCGCTTCGGGCACCACCAGATAACCAATGCGCAGCCCCGGAAACAGCGTCTTGCCGAAGCTGCCGACATAGATCACCTGCCCCGCCGTATCCAGTCCCTGCAGCGAAGCGAGCGGCCGGCTGCCGTAACGGAACTCGCTGTCGTAGTCGTCTTCGATAATCCAGCATTGATGCTGGCGCGCGTATTCGAGCAGCATCCGGCGCCGCGCGAGACTCATCACCATGCCGAGCGGATATTGGTGTGAAGGCGTGACGAGCATCAGCTTCGGCGGCTGTGCGAGATCGTCGGATGACGGGTTGATGCCTTCTTCGTCGACGGCGACCGGATGCGACTGCAGGCCCGACACGTGCAGCACGCTGCGCACGCCCCAGTAGCACGGGTCCTCGGTCCAGATCACGTCGCCGGGGTCTGAAAGCAGACGCACGGCGAGATCCACGGACTGATGGATGCCCGTCGTGATCACGATCTGCTCCGGCGTGCAGCGCACCGACCGCGACGTGCGCAGATACTCGGCCAGCGCATGGCGAAGCAGCGGCAGGCCACCACCCGGCGCGTACGTCAGCAGGTCCGGCCGCATGCAGCGCCAGTACTTGTTGTGCAGGCGGCTCCAGACGCGCGCCGGAAAGCGCGTGACGTCCGGCACGCCGGGCATGAACGCGCCCCACTGACGCTTCGACACGCCCGCGCCCGACAGCAGCCGCGCACCGCGCGCGGACAGCGCACGCGCGGCGGCCCGCGGCGCGGCATCGGAGGCGACAGTAGCCAGTGGAACGGAGGCGCTACCCGCCGCGCCTGTATCCGGAGCGCCGACGATCTCATCCGGCGCGCTGTCGGCAACGAACGTGCCGCGCCCCGTCGCCGAGGTCACGTAGCCTTCCAGCGCGAGCTGCTCGTAGACCTGCGTCACCGTATTGCGCGCGATACCGAGTTCGGCGGCGAGAAGCCGCGACGACGGCACCTTGCTGCCAGCGGGCAGTTCCCTCGACAGGATTGCCTGCTGGAGCAACCGGTGCAGCTGCCGGTAGACCGGCTGACCGTTGCCACGGTCCAGCCGCTGGGCCAGCCAGTCCGACAAAACGCTCGCGCGCATGATTGGCTCCTGTATTTTTATTGAAATGGCTCTGAAGTTTAGAGCCAAATCTGATTATAGTCGCTGCATGTGCTGTCAACGGGCGGCAACCCGATCCTGCCTGTTTCCAGCGTGTTTCCCGCGTATTCCCAGCGTATGCCCGACAACCCGGATGTGAAGGAGATGACCATGGCCGACAACAAGAACGCAGGACTTCAGGCTCGCAAGGACGCCGCCACGCCGCGCGGCGTTGGCGTGATGTGCGATTTCTACGCCGAGCGTGCCGAAAACGCCGAGCTGTGGGACATCGAAGGTCGCCGCTTCATCGACTTCGCGGCGGGCATCGCCGTGACGAATACGGGTCATCGTCACCCGAAAATCGTCGCCGCGATCCGCGAGCAGCTCGACCATTTCACGCACACGGCGTATCAGATCGTGCCGTACGCGTCGTACGTCGAACTCGCCGAGAAGATCATCGCCCGCGCGCCTGGCGACTATCCGAAGAAGGCCGCGTTCTTCACGACCGGCGCCGAAGCCGTCGAAAACGCCATCAAGATCGCGCGTGCCGCGACCGGTCGTCCGGGCGTGATCGCGTTCACGGGTGGCTTTCACGGCCGCACGATGATGGGCATGGCGCTGACCGGCAAGGTCGCGCCGTACAAGATCGGCTTCGGACCGTTCCCGTCGGACGTCTTCCACGCACCGTTCCCGAATCCGCTGCACGGCGTCACGACCGCCGATTCGCTGCGCGCCATCGAGCACCTGTTCAAGGCCGACATCGATCCGAAGCGCGTCGCCGCGATCATTTTCGAACCGGTTCAGGGCGAAGGCGGCTTCAATCCCGCGCCCGCTGACTTCGTGCGCGCGCTGCGCAAGCTCTGCACGCAGCACGGCATCCTGCTGATCGCCGACGAAGTGCAGACCGGCTTCGCGCGCACCGGCAAGCTGTTCGCGATGCATCATCACGACGTCGTGCCCGACCTGATGACGATCGCGAAGAGCCTCGCGGGCGGCATGCCGCTATCGGGCGTGGTCGGCCGCGCCGACATCATGGACGCCCCGGCGCCAGGTGGTCTCGGCGGCACATACGCCGGCAACCCGCTGGCGCTCGCCGCGGCGCACGCCGTGCTCGACATCATCGACGAAGAAAACCTGTGCGAACGCGCGACGACGCTCGGTGACCGCCTGAAGGCGAAGCTTCTCGCGCTGCAAGGCGAAGTGCCGCAGATCGCCGACGTGCGTGGTCCCGGCGGCATGGTCGCGGTCGAGTTCTTCAAGGCCGGCACGCGCGAGCCGGACGCCGACTTCGCGAAACGCGTGCAGACGCGCGCGCTCGAACGCGGCCTGCTGCTGCTGACGTGCGGCGTGTATTCGAACGTGATCCGCTTCCTGTTCCCGCTCACGATCCAGGACGCGGTGTTCGACGAGGCGCTCGCGATTCTCGAGGGCGTGTTGAAGGAAACGGTCGGCGTCGCCGCGTGATTCCGGATTTTCTCCAGACTGGCTCGGGCAAACCCACATGACGATCAACGCATTTGACAACCTGAAGGACCCGTCGCTGCTGCGCACGGACGCCTTCATTGCAGGACGCTGGCAACAGGCGGACGACGATTCGACGTTCGACGTCGTCAACCCGGCAACGGGCGAGCGCATCGCGAAGGTGCCGCGCATGGGCGCGCAGGAAACGCATCGCGCGATCGAAGCGGCGAACGCGGCGTGGCCCGCCTGGCGCGCGAAAACCGGCAAGGAACGCGCCGCGATTCTGCGTGCGTGGTACGAGCTGATGCTCGCGAACGCCGACGACCTCGCGCTGATCCTCACCCTCGAGCAAGGCAAGCCACTCGCCGAGGCAAAAGGTGAAATCACGTACGCTGCGTCGTTTCTCGAATGGTTTGGTGAAGAGGCAAAGCGCGTCAACGGAGACACGATTCCGACACCTGCTGCGGACAAACGCATCGTCGTGACGAAGGAGCCGATCGGTGTCTGCGCGGCGATCACGCCGTGGAATTTCCCGGCTGCGATGATCACGCGCAAGGTCGGCCCGGCGCTCGCCGCCGGCTGCCCGATCATCGTGAAGCCGGCCGAAGCCACGCCGCTCTCCGCGTTCGCGCTCGCCGTGCTCGCCGAACGCGCGGGCGTGCCTGCCGGCATCTTCAGCGTGCTGACGGGCGACCCGAAAACGATCGGCGCCGAGATGACCGGCAACCCGGTCGTGCGCAAGCTGTCGTTCACGGGCTCGACGGCGGTGGGGCGTCTGTTGATGGCGCAATGCGCGCCGACGGTGAAGAAGGTTTCGCTCGAACTCGGCGGCAACGCGCCGTTCATCGTGTTCGATGACGCCGATCTCGACGCCGCCGTTGCGGGCGCGATCGCGTCGAAGTATCGCAACAGCGGACAGACGTGCGTGTGTACGAACCGCTTCTACGTACACGAACGCGTCTACGATGCGTTCGCCGCGAAGCTGCGCGACGCGGTGGCGGGCCTGAAGGTCGGCTTCGGCACCGGGGCGGGCGTCACGCAAGGACCGCTGATCAACGAAGCGGCCGTGCTAAAGGTCGAGTCGCATATCGAGGACGCGCTCGCCAAAGGCGCGCGTATCGTGACCGGCGGCAAGCGGCACGCGCTGGGCCACGGCTTTTTCGAGCCGACGATTCTCGCGGACGTCACGCCCGCGATGAAGGTCGCGCGCGACGAAACGTTCGGCCCGCTGGCGCCGCTCTTCCGCTTCTCATCCGACGAAGAAGTGATCCGTCTCGCGAACGATACCGAGTTCGGGCTGGCTGCCTACTTCTTCAGCCGCGATATTGGTCGCGTGTGGCGCGTGGCTGAAGCGCTCGAATACGGCATGGTCGGCATCAACACCGGCCTGATTTCGAACGAAGTCGCGCCGTTTGGTGGCGTCAAGCAATCGGGGCTCGGGCGGGAAGGCTCGCACTATGGCATCGATGATTACGTCGTTATCAAGTACATGTGTATCGGCGGTATCTGAAGCACGTATCTGACGCTGAACCGCGCGTGACGTCGACCGGCACGCGCGGTTTATAAGCAATGTCAGGCGCCGAGGCTCGCCACCTGGTCCGCGTGATACGACGAACGCACCAGCGGCCCCGCTACCACCTCGCGAAATCCCAGCTTCAATCCCTCCTCACGTAAAGCGTCGAACGCATCTGGCGGCATGTAACGCCGCACGGGCATGTGAAACCGCGACGGTGCCAGATACTGCCCGAGCGTCAGGATATCGACGTCATGCGCACGGATATCCTGCATCGTGCGCAGCAGTTCGCCATCGGTTTCGCCAAGACCGACCATCAATCCAGACTTCGTGACGACGCGCCGGTTCGAGCGTTTCACACGCGCCAGCAGTTCAAGCGATCCTTCGTAATGCGCCCCCGCGCGCGCGGCGCGATACAGCGAAGGCACGGTTTCGATGTTGTGATTGAACACGTCGGGCCATGCCGTTTCGAACGCTGTCAACGCACGATCGATGCGACCTCGAAAATCCGGCGTCAGCACCTCGACGCGAATTCCCGGCACGCGCTCGCGAATCAGCGCGATAGAGCGGACAAAATGCGCGGCGCCGCCATCGCGCAGATCGTCGCGGTCCACCGACGTGATCACGACATAGCGCAAGCCGAGCGCCGCCACCACGTCCGCAAGCCGCTCGGGCTCTTCTGCATCGAGCGGCTCGGGCCGCCCGTGCGCCACGTCGCAGAACGCACACCGACGCGTACAGATCCCTCCCATGATCATGAACGTCGCCGTACGTTGCGCGAAACACTCGCCGATGTTCGGACACATCGCCTCCTCGCATACCGAATGCAGGCGATGTGCGCGCAGAATCGCCGCCATTCCCGCGACGGTTTCGCTCATCATCGGCCGGGCGTGCAGCCACGGCGGCTTCGGCAGGCCGCCGCCATCACCCGCTGACACGGGCACGATCTTCACGGGAATGCGGGCCAGCTTCTCGCGGCTGCGCAACCCGTGCTGACCGAGCGCGGTCGTGCTCTGATTCCCGGGCACGGTATTCATCGTCATTGCCCGAAAAATTCATTGAGCAGACGGTTCACTTCCGAAGCTGCTTCCATCTGCACCATGTGCCCCTTCCCCTGGACCACATGAACACGCGCGTTCGACGGCAACCCTTCGGCGTGACGTGCCGGGATGATCTGGTCTTCGCTGCCCCAGATCACCAGCGTGCGCGGCGCGAGCGTCTCCAGCCGGTCGCGATAGTTTCGCCGCTGCACGCCGCCCTCGAAGGCCGACGCGGCGATCTTCCGCAACGCGTCGCTCACGCCTTCGAGCCGCTTGTAGCGAACGATGTCTTCCACGAGCTGGCGCGTGACCAGCGATCCATCGGCGAACAGTTTCGTGAGATGCGGCTTCAGCGTGTTGCGGCTGGTGCCGGCCGTGAAACCTTCGATGTACTCGCGGTTGATCTCGTCGCCAAGGCCCGCGCCACCAATCAACGCAAGCGAAGCGACGCGTTGGGGCGCGCGCGCTGCCACCGTCATCGCGACGAGCGCGCCCATCGAATGCCCGACGAGATGCGCCCGTTCGATGCCGCGATCGTCGAGAAACGCGATCACGCTGTCGGCGAGTTCATCCGCGCTGCCGGTTTCGACTGCTTTACCCGAGTCGCCGTGCCCGGGCAGATCGAGCGCCCACACCGTGCGATGCGCGGCGAGATCGGCGTGATTGAAGAGCCAGTTGTTGAGATCGCCGCCAAAGCCGTGAATCAGCACCACCGGCGTGCCGCCATCACCGAGCTTCAGGTAACGCATCGTGCGACCGCCAATCTGCGTTTTCTCGGGCTGCGGACCCGTGTCGCCGTCCGCGGCCGTCGGCGGCACGAAGTCGCGCTGGAACGCTTCGACGGCCGCATCGATTTCACTGTCGGGCGTTTCCACGTCGGCCACGACGCCAAGCAGCGCGCCGACCGGCAGCGTCTCGCCTTCCTGCGCGACCTGCCGCCGCAACGTGCCGACAAACGCGCATTCCACGCCGGAGGAAATCTTGTCGGTTTCCACGTCGAGTACTTCGTCGCCTTTTCCAACCTTGTCGCCCACCGACTTCAGCCAGCCGTTGACCTGGCCCTGCTCCATCGAAAGACCCCACTTGGGCATCGTGATCATGTGAATCGACATTGCTCAGCTCCTTACCTTGCGCACGGCCGCCGCGATCTGATCCGGCGAAGGGATATACATGTCTTCAAGCACACCGGAAAACGGCACGGGCGTGTGCGGCGCGGTGACCAGTTCGATCGGCGCCTTCAGTGAATGGAACGCGCGCTCAGCGATCAACGCCGAGATGTCCGTCGCCATCGAGCAGCGGCGATTCGCCTCGTCCACGACGACGACGCGCCCCGTGCGTTCAGCGCTTTCGAGAATGGTTTCCTCGTCGAGCGGCGAGGTCGTGCGCAGATCGATCACGTCGACCTGGATGCCTTCTTTGGCGAGTTTTTCCGCGGCTTCGGTCGCGTAATGCACCATGCGGCCGTAGGTGACGATGGTTGCGTCGTCACCTTCGCGCACGACGTTCGCCTCGCCGAACGGAATCGCATACGACTCTTCCGGCACGTCACCTTCGCGGGTGTACAGCAGCTTGTGTTCGCAGAAAATGACCGGATCGTCGTCGCGGATCGCCTGGATCAGCAGACCCTTGGCATCGTACGGCGTCGAAGGACACACCACCTTGAGGCCGGGAATATGCGTGAAGAGCGACGTCAGCATCTGCGAATGCTGGGCCGCCGCGCGCAGGCCCGCGCCCTGCATCGCGCGGATGACAACGGGCGTCACCGCCTTGCCGCCGAACATGTAGCGGAATTTCGCGGCCTGGTTGAAGATCTGGTCGAAGCACACGCCCATGAAGTCGATGAACATCAGCTCCGCCACGGGCCGCAAGCCGCACGCCGCCGCGCCGACCGCCGCGCCGATATAGCCGCCTTCCGAAAGCGGCGTGTCGAGCACGCGCCCCGGGTACTTGTGATACAGCCCTTTCGTGACGCCGAGTACACCGCCCCACGCGTCCTGTTCACCGGGCGAGCCTGCGCCGCCCGCGTTGTCTTCGCCCATCACGATGACGCTGTCGTCGCGCGCCATCTCCTGGCTCAGGGCTTCGTTGATTGCCTGAGAAAATGTGATCTTCCGTGCCATGTCTGTCTCCTGTCGATCAGAGTTCGCGCTTTAGCGCGTTACTCTGATCCCATGCAATTTATTGCGGTCGACCGGAGTTCGCGCTTTAGCTGTCGATCAGAGTTCGCGCTTTAGCGCGTTACTCTGATCCCATGCAAAGCTCTTACTCTGGTCCCATGCAATTTATTGCGGTTCTGTCGGGTTCTTCTCGCGTTTGCGCCACACCGTGACGACGTTACGGATACGACACGTAAACGTCGGTCAGCAGGTCTTCGGCGGTTGGCATCGGCGCGGCCTTGGCCTCGCTGACAGCCGCGTCGATCAACGTCTTCACCTTCGCGTCGATGCCGCGCAGATCGTCGCTCGTCGCCATCTCCGCGCGCACCACGCGTTCTTCGAAGCGCTTGAGACAATCCTTCTCATCGCGCAGTTTCTGCACCTCGCCAGGCGCGCGATAGGTTTGCGCATCGCCCTCGAAATGCCCGAAATAGCGGGAGAATTTGACTTCGACGAGCGTCGGGCCGCCACCGCCGCGCGCACGTTCGATCGCTTCACCGAGCGCTTCATGCACGGCAAAGAAATCAAAGCCGTCGACGATCACGCCCGGCATGCCAAAACCGCTCGCGCGGTCGGCGATGTTGTCGGTCGCCACCGAGTACGTCGACGACGTGGCTTCCGCGTAGCCGTTGTTTTCCGCGACGAAAATCACCGGCAACCGCCATACCGAAGCAAGGTTCATCGATTCAAAAATCACACCCTGATTCGATGCGCCGTCGCCAAAGAAGCACACGCCCACGCCACCGGTTTTCTTCTGCTTCGCGGCGAGCGCCGCGCCGCACACGAGCGGCCCGCCCGCGCCGACGATGCCGTTCGCACCAAGCATGCCTTTGGACAGATCGGCGATATGCATCGAGCCGCCCTTGCCGTGGCACACGCCGGTCTTGCGGCCGTAAATCTCGGCCATCATGCCGCGCACGTCCACGCCCTTCGCGATGCAGTGACCGTGGCCGCGGTGCGTCGTCGCGACATAGTCCGCGTCGTTCAGATGCAGCATCGTGCCGACCGCCGACGCCTCCTCGCCGGCATACAGATGTACGAAACCGGGGATTTCTCCCGTCGCGAATTCGACGTGCAAACGTTCCTCGAATTCGCGAATCGTGCGCATCATCCGATACGCCTCCAGCAGTTTGTCCTTGCCCAACTGTGCTGAAACAGACATGGTGCGTCTCCTTGATTGATTTCACTGCCTGCTGCAATGAGCGTCGAACGAACGCCATCCGTTTCGTCCGACACCGACTCCTTACACACTGTCTCCTGCCACCACTTCACGCATGAGCTGCCGCGACGCCGAATACCGCAGCACGCGCTCGACATCCACCGTGAGCGGCCCATGCCAGTCGAGCGCCACTTCATAGCGGTCGCCGCGTTCGAGTTCGATCTCGCGTTCGCCGTCGAACGCGAGCGTGCCGTGTTCTGCATGAAGCGGCGTCCACGCGCCCGCTTCGAGACGCTCGCAGGCGCGCATCGTCACCTGGTCGACGCGTCCGGGCGCAATCGGCGCGACGATCGGCACGCCGGGCTCGCCGGGGCGCGCGAACGTCAGATGCAAGCCGTGCGACGCCGCGCGATCGACGGGCGCAAACGCGCCACCAATCGACGACAGCCCGATGCCATCCGGTGCCGCGAAAGTCAGAAAGAGCGTTTCGATATCGGCGGGCTCGGACACCGCGCGCGCACCGACAAAACGCTGACGGCTCACGCACACGTCAACGAGCGCGATTTCCTCGCGTCCGCGGTTTGGACCGTCGACGCAGCGCACGACAAGCCGCTTGTTGCGCACGAGCGCGATGTCGGGCGGTACCGCGCGCGAAGCCACCAGCGCACCCGCGAGACCTGCGACGGTGGCTTCACGCAGATCGGGAAATGCGTTGTTGGTGCCGGTCGAAAGCGTCAGCAACGGCACGTCGCCGCAATGCGCGGCGGCCGCGCGATGGGTGCCGTCGCCGCCGAGCACCGCGATCAGGCCAACGCCTTCACGCACCATGTGCTGGACGCCCGCGTGCGTATCCGCGGCGCTGTCGGAAAACGGCAATGCCAGGAATTCGACCTCGGGCCAGCGCTGACGCGCGGCGATGGCCCGGTGTGTTTCGATCGCGCGCAGCAGCAACGCGGAAACGCCCGTCTTGTCGCGCAGCGTCAGCACGCGATCGACGCCGAGCGCGCCGAGACCCGCGAGCAGCCGCACGATCATGTTGGCTTTCTCCGCCGTCGGGAAAACGGAGGCGTACGTGGTGAGGCGCCGGATATCGCGGCCTGATGCAGGATTCGCAATCACGCCGACTGTGACGGGAACAGACACGGGCTTGTCTCCAACCAGAGTTGTCCGCGTATCCACGGACTGATCTTTTTGTGAAACGCAACGCGCGCTTCGGTGCAGGGAGACTCTGCAAGGGGTGTGCCAGAACGCATCCGGCGCCCCGGAATACGAAGAAAAGCCCGTATTTAAAGGGGTTTGCGCCATCGATGCCGTTTCAACGCGCGGGGAAAAACGCGGGCGTGGGCACGCATGCTGCGTCTCATCGCCGACGCGATGCACACACGCGCGATACGCCACACTGCGAACGAATCCGCGTGTGCCATGCGGGGCGTGCGATTGCCGGCGGCCGCCAGCATCTCAACGCACGTTGAGACAAACGTCTCAAGCGTCTTACGTGCTGCAGTGCAGTGTGATCGCGTTTCCGAGTTGTGCTACAAGGTCGGACAGGAATCCTCCAGCATCGCTCGACGGGAGTCGATCATGCCTTACGTCTCGCAAACACAGCACGTCGATCGCGTGCGGGGCGCCATCGAAGGACGTCTGCCCGCGCCCGCCGGCTCGCCGCGCCTCGTGTCCTCGTGGCAGCGCTCGTTCGAAACCTGGCAGCTCGACCCCGGCTCGGCCATTGGCCCGCGCGTGTTGACGTCATCGGAACTGCGTGAAATCCAGGGGAAGGAAGAAGCCTTTCTGCGCGCGTCGGGCCAGTGCCTGACGCGGTTGCACGACATGATTCGCGTCGCCGATTACTGCGTGATGCTGACCGACGCGCACGGCGTGACGATCGACTACCGGATCGATCGCGACCGGCGCAGCCATTTCAAGCACGCGGGTCTCTACATCGGCTCGTGCTGGTCCGAACGCGAAGAAGGCACCTGCGGCGTCGCGAACGTGCTGACGGATCTCGCGCCGATCACGGTACACAAGACAGATCATTTTCGCGCCGCGTTCACGACGCTGACGTGCAGCGCCGCGCCGATCTTCGCGCCCGCGGGCGAACTGATCGGCGTGCTCGACGCGTCGGCGGTGCAGTCGCCGGATAACCGCGACAGCCAGCGCCTCGTGTTCCAACTGGTACGCCAAAGCGCGGCGCTGATCGAAGACGGCTACTTCCTGAATCAGACGACGCAGCACTGGATCCTGTTCGGCCATCAAAGCCGCAACTTCGTCGAAGCGCAGCCCGAACTGCTAATTGCGTTCGACGAATGCGGCAACATCGTGACGGCCAACCGCAAGGCGCGCGAATGTATTCCGGACCTGGGCGGGCCGCGCCACATCGACGACATCTTCGATACGTCCGAGGTTCATCTGCACGACCTCGCGCGCACCGACGCAATCGTCGGATTGCGCCTGCGCGCGACGGGTGCCACGCTTCACGCGCGCATCCGCGCGCCGATGCGGCGGCCCACGCGCGTCACCGCGACAGGGGCAGCCGCGCCGCGCGAGTCGCACGCCGGGCGCCATCTCGGCGCGATGAGCCGGTTCCTGCATAGCACCGATCCGCGCATCGCGCAGAACGCGCAGGTTGCGCTGCGTATTGCTGGAAAGCAATTGCCTGTTCTTATTCTCGGCGAAACGGGGGTGGGCAAGGAGGTGTTCGCGCGGGCAATTCACGAGGCGGGTGAGCGTCGCGCGCGACCGTTCGTCGCCGTGAACTGCGCGGCGATTCCTGAATCGCTGATCGAGAGCGAACTGTTCGGCTATGCGCCCGGCGCCTTCACCGGCGCCCGAAGCCGCGGTGCGCGCGGCAAGATCGCGATGGCGAGCGGCGGCACGTTGTTTCTCGATGAAATCGGCGACATGCCGCTCAGCCTGCAGACACGTCTGCTGCGCGTGCTGGCGGAAGGCGAAGTCGTGCCGCTCGGTGGCGACGTGCCGGTGCGCGTGGACATCGACGTGATCTGCGCGACGCACCGCAGCCCTTCGCAGATGGTGAGCGAAGGCGCGTTTCGCGAGGACCTGTTCTACCGTCTGAGCGGCGCGACGCTGACGATGCCGCCGCTCCGTGAGCGCACCGACATTCGCGACGTGATCGAAACTGTCTTCGATGAAGAAGCCCGGAACGCCACTCATGTGCTGACGCTCGACGCGCATCTCGCGGAACAGCTGGGGACGCTGCCGTGGCCCGGCAATATCCGCCAGTTGCGCAACGTGCTGCGCTACGCGTGCGCGGTATGCGATTCGTCGCGGGTCGAGATGCGCCACGTCGCGCCGGATATCGCCGTGCTGCTTTCACCTGCTAACGTACGTGAACTGTCACATGCATCTTCACCAACGGATGAACGTGCGCACATTGTCGAAGTGCTCACGCAACAGCGCTGGCGTCCCAACGCAGCGGCCGAGGCGCTAGGGATGTCGCGTGCGACGTTGTACCGGCGCATGGCAAAGCTGAAGATCGTCGGGCCGCATCGCTGCTGACATCAAGCGCCGACGCTTCGCTGTTCATGCTGGAGGATGAGCCGGCGAAAAAAAGCCCGTTGCGATTGCAACGGGCTTTTCGTTTCATGACGGGCACGAAGCCACGGGCTTACATCGGCGTGACCTTGACGGCCGCCGCGGAAATGAACACCGCATGCACGGTGTCGCCCACTTTCACGCCACTCAGATCGATATCGGGGCGTGCTTCGACGGTCTGCGTCCGGTATGGCCCGCGCAGCGTGACGAGGCGCTTCTTGCGATCGATCTTCTGCACAGTCGCGAGAATCTCGATCTGCCGTGTCGACTCGAAGCCACCCGATGCCGGTTGATAAGCCTGCGTATCGACGCGCTTTCGCAGGCCCGCATCGGCGCCGGTGACCTTGTCGGCGGTGACCAGCAACGCGTTCTTGTACAAAACGTCGACGGTGTCGCCGATCTTGAGCGTGTCAAAACCGGCGACTTCCTCGTTCACCACGACGACGACCACGTTGCCCGCCGCACCTTTCACCGTTAGTGTGCGCGAAGCGGGCTCGATGCCAATGATCTGTCCTTTCATGTGAACCGGCTGTACCGCGTCAAGCACGCCTTTTGCCGAACTCGCCAGCGAGTCCTCTGCCCAGACGGGTTGCGCGGCAGCCAGCGAGAGCAGCAAGGCGGTTCCAAGGGTTGCGACCTTCATCGAACGTTCTCCTTTGAAAGACTGATCCAGCGATTTCGAACGGGCTGAAAAACGCGCGCAAACCGCGAAAAAAGACACAATCGAATGAATCATGCTGCCGGCTGAAACAGTCGACGGCATCCGGCGAAATGATTGTACAGACCCCGCCTCGCACGTTCAAAAACAAAAGGACACCCTCGTGGGTGCCCTCTCTACGCTTAAGACGCGCTAAAGCAGCAAACCTTAAACCCGCTCGATCGCGATGGCGATGCCCTGACCGACGCCGATACACATCGTACACAGCGCAAAGCGGCCCTTCGTGCGCTGCAACTGATACATCGCGGTGGTGACGAGGCGCGCGCCGCTCATCCCGAGCGGATGGCCCAGCGCGATCGCGCCGCCGTTCGGATTCACGCGTGCGTCATCATCGGCAACGCCGAGCATGCGCAGCACCGCGAGACCTTGCGACGCAAACGCTTCGTTCAGTTCGATCACGTCGAACTGGTCGATCGTCATGCCGAGGCGCGCAAGCAGTTTCTGCGTAGCCGGAGCCGGGCCGATGCCCATCACGCGCGGCGCGACGCCCGCGGTCGCGATACCGAGCACGCGTGCGCGCGGCACGAGACCAAAGCGCTTCGCGGATTCTTCGTTCGCCAGCAGCAGGGCCGCGGCGCCGTCGTTCACGCCCGAAGCATTGCCTGCCGTCACCGTGCCGTCGGGGCGCACGACGCCCTTCAGTTTCGCCAGCGTTTCGAGGCTGGTTTCGCGCGGATGTTCGTCCTGCGACACGACAATCGGGTCGCCCTTCTTCTGCGCAACCGACACCGTCACGATTTCCTGCGCGAGCGTGCCGTCACGCTGCGCGCGCGCCGCCTTCTGCTGGCTGCGCATCGCGAACGCGTCCTGATCGGCACGGCTCACACCATGATCCTGTGCGACGTTTTCACCGGTTTCCGGCATCGAGTCGACACCGTATTGCTGCTTCATCAGCTTGTTGACGAAGCGCCAGCCGATGGTCGTGTCATGGATCGCCGCTTCCCGCGAAAACGCGCTGCCGGCCTTGTTCATCACGAACGGCGCGCGGCTCATGCTTTCGACGCCACCGGCGACCATCAACGCAGCCTCGCCCGATTTGATCGCGCGCGCGGCGATGCCCACGGCGTCCATGCCCGAGCCGCACAGACGGTTGACCGTCGAGCCCGGCACGTCCAGCGGCAACCCCGCGAGCAGCAGCGACATGCGCGCGACGTTGCGGTTGTCTTCACCCGCCTGATTGGCGCAGCCGTAAATCACATCGTCGATGGCGGACCAGTCGACGTCCTTGTTGCGCTCCATCAGCGCCCTGAGCGGCACGGCGCCCAGATCGTCGGCGCGAACCGACGACAGCGCGCCTGCATAGCGGCCTATCGGCGTACGAATTGCATCGCACAGGAAAGCTTCAGTCATGTGATGTCTCCAGTTGTGAGCTGCGCCGCTTCGTGCTTCCGGCCGGCAGCCTGGCGCGAAACCCGCCCGCCAGCCGGGCATCGTTCACGCTGAGCGGAACAGATTCCGTCACGCCCGGCCGCATGGCAACGGTGACGTCCCACGCCGCTCATCGCGGGACCGGAATGATTGGGCCGCAACCCGAAAATTGTTCTTTATACGAACAACATGTCGAATAGCGAACATTGAGCCTCAATAGTAGGGTCCGTCGGCGACATATGTCAAGCCGCGTCGGGCGCGAAGACGGGTATACGTACACGCAAAAAGTGCCGAAACACAGCGCGCGGACGACAACCCGCGCATAGGCACGCAAAACCCGCCGCGCTACGGGCAAAAGTTGTCCAGATCACGCTCTCAAGCAGCACGTTCACCGAAAAATCCCGCGCCGCCAGGATGAGTATGTTCGCGTTTCCGGTCCCGGCGCCACACGCGTTACAACCAGCGTCTGAGCCATCCCAGCCCGGCCGACGTACCCGCGCGCGGCAGGTATTCGCAACCGGTCCAGCCGTCGTAGCCCAGCGAATCGATCAGCTCGAAAAGATACGGATAGTTGATTTCGCCGCTGTCGGGCTCGTGCCGCTCCGGCACGCCTGCAATCTGGATATGCCCGATATGCGCCATATCGCGCCTGAGTTTGACTGCCAGATCCCCTTCGACGATCTGGCAGTGATAGCAGTCGAACTGCACCTTCAGGTTCGACGCGCCGACTTCCGCGCAGATGGCCTGCGCATCGTCCTGGCGGTTCAGAAAGAAGCCCGGCATGTCGCGCGTGTTGATCGGTTCGATCACAACCGTGATGCCGTCGCCCTGAACGGCCTGCGCGGCGTACGCGAGATTCTTCAGATAGACCTCGCGATGACGTTCGCGCGACTGGTCCGCGGCGATCAGCCCGGCCATCACGTGCAGCCTCCGGTTGCCGAGCACGCGCGCGTATTCCAGCGCGTGGTCGATGCTGCGGCGGAATTCGTCCTCACGCCCCGGCACCGATGCGAGCCCCCGGTCGCCGGCGGCCCAGTCGCCGCACGGCGCATTGAAGAGCGCCTGTGTCAGTTGATGTTCGTCGAGCCGCGCTTTCAGATCGACGGCAGGAAACGCGTACGGGAACAACATCTCGACGCCCTTGAAGCCATCACGCGCCGCGGCGCCGAAACGATCGAGGAACGGGTGTTCGTGGTACATCATCGTGAGATTCGCGGCAAAGCGTGGCATCGTGCTGTCTCCTGCATGACGGGTTTGCGTCCGTCTATCATACAAAGAGTTGTGGTCCCCCCAAGGTGTCGCCAGGGTTGGCGAAACGCGGGCCATACGCTATCGTCTCGGCTTTCGAGGCCACTTCGCCGGCCGTCGCTTTTTCCCTGAGGCACATGAGCAAAGCTCTTCCCGCATCCCCGTCGCTGTCCGCCAACGTCGCGCAAACACCGGAAGCCCCCGACAAACCGGGCGATTCGTACGTGCAGTCGTTTGCCCGCGGCCTTGCGGTGATCCGTGCGTTCAACGCGGAGCGCCCCGAACAGACGCTCACCGACGTCGCCGCCGCGGCCGGTCTCACGCGCGCCGGCGCGCGCCGCATCCTGCTCACGTTGCAGACGCTCGGTTACGTCGAAACCGAAGGCCGGCTGTTCCGGCTGACACCGAAAATCCTCGACCTCGGTTTTGCGTATCTGACGTCGATGCCGTTCTGGAATCTCGCTGAACCGGTGATGGAGGAACTCTCGGGGAAAGTACACGAGAGCTGCTCGGCGGCTGTGCTCGACCGCACGGAAATCGTCTACGTGCTGCGCGTGCCGACACACAAGATCATGACGATCAACCTGTCGATCGGAAGCCGTCTGCCCGCTTACTGCACGTCGATGGGACGCGTGCTGCTCTCCGCACTCGACGACGAAACGCTCGACGCGACACTCGGTGCGACGCAGCTCTACGCCCACACGCCGCGCACGGTGACCGACAAGGACGAACTGAAAAAGCTGATCGCGCAGGTGCGCCGCCAGGGATGGGCGATTGTCGACCAGGAACTGGAAGGGGGTTTGATATCGCTGTCCGCGCCGATCCGCAACCGCCAGGGTCGCGTGATCGCCGCGATGAACATCAGCGGCAACGCGCAGCGCAATTCAGCGAAACAGATGGTGAAGGCGTTTCTGGAACCGCTGCAGCACGCCGCGCAGACCGTCTCCGACATGGTCGCGCGACGCGGCTAGCATCCGGGCCGCGCCGCGTCCGGACGTCGATATAACTACTCGAGAAAACGCTCGACGAGGCGCGTCCAGAACGCGGCGCCCACCGGCAGATTGAAGTCGTTGAAATCGTAATGCGGGTTGTGCACCATGCACCCGTCCTCGCCAACGCCGTTGCCGATACGCAGGAACGTGCCGGGACGCTCCTGCAACATGAACGCGAAATCCTCGCTGCCCATCAGCAGGTCGGCGTGCGCGACCACCTTGTCGTCACCGACCAGTTCGCGCGCCACGTCGATCGCGAATTGCGTCTGCGCGTCCGAGTTGACGACGACCGGATAGCCTTCGATGTATTCGACCGTCGCCTTGCCGCCGTAGCTGGCCGCCTGGTCTTGCGCGAGTTCCGTGATGCGCTGTTTCAGCAACGCGCGCACTTCCGGGCTGAACGAGCGCACGCTCAGTTCGAGCTTCGCCGAACTGGGGATCACGTTGTTCGCGATGCCCGAATGCATCGAGCCCACCGTCACGACCGCCGGCTGCGACGGATCGACGTTGCGCGCGACGATGGTCTGCAACGCCATCACGATGCTCGCGGCGATCACGATCGGATCGACCGTCAGATGCGGTCGCGCTGCGTGACCGCCCACGCCTTCGATGTCGATGATGGCCTTGTCGCCGGCCGCCATGAACGCGCCCTTGCGGAACAGCAGCTTGCCCGGCTCGGCGCCCGGATGGTTGTGCAGGCCGAACACGGCGTCGCACGGAAAGCGCTCGAAGAGCCCGTCCCCGATCATCTGCTTCGCGCCGCTGTCGATGCCGGTTTCCTCGGCGGGCTGAAAATACAGATGCACGGTGCCCGAAAAACGGCGCGTCGCGGCGAGATGCTGCGCGGCGCCGAGCAGCATCGTCGTATGGCCGTCGTGGCCGCATGCGTGCATCTTGCCGTGCGTGCCGCTCGCGTACGGCAGGCCGGTCTGCTCGACGATCGGCAATGCATCCATGTCGGCGCGAATCCCGATGCTGCGTGTGCCTTCGCCCAGTTTCATCGTACCCACCACGCCCGTCCTGCCGACGCCGCGCGTCACCTGCCAGCCCCACGCCTCGAGCTTGTCCGCGACGAGCGCCGCGGTGGCGACTTCTTCGTACGCCAGTTCGGGATGGTGGTGAATGTGGTGGCGAATCTCGCGCAGGCTTTCGGCGGCGGGAACCAGGTCGTCAATTTCGGCAAAACGCCGTGCTACGTTCATCGCTGACTCCAGTCATATCAGGCAGGTCGCGCCGCGCGTCGCGGCGAATGGCCAGCATTATATCGACGCCATCCCGCTTCGATACGGTGCCCGTGTTCCTGCCCGAACCCCGAACCGGACGGCGCCGGTGCTATCGTCGCGTCGCCGCGCGACGCACGACTTCGACGAACGCGTGCCCCGCTTCCTCGAGCGCACCGGAGTTGTCGATCACGGTCAGCGAGACGCCTTGTGGCAACGTGAAGGTGGCGCGCCGCGCCAGCCGCGCGGCAACCTGCCCGGGCGTTTCGCGCGCCCTCGCGCCGAGCCGCGCTTCGAGAATATCGGGCGCCGCGTCCACATGCACGACGGCTGCGCGCGGATAACGCGCCAGCGCCTGTGCCAGATGCGCCCGCGAGCCGTTGACGACCACGGTGCAGCCGCGTGCGAGCCATGCATCGAGCTCGATGCCGATGCCATAACGCAACGCGTGGCTCGACCACTCGAGCGCAAACAGGCCCAGCGCGGAGCGCGCGGCGAATTCTTCTTGCGTCAACGCAACGTGGTTTTCCCCCTCGCCTGCCGCACGCGTGATGTAACGATGCGCGAACACAACGGGCTCACCGGGGATTTTCTCGCGCGCGAAGCTGAGCAGCGAGTCCTTGCCCGCGCCGGATGGCCCCATTACGTAAATCAACTGGCCACTCATCGAGTCTCCATCGAACGGGGTAAAACGCCTGACGCTACCGGTCAGGCCCAAGGATGGCCGCTTTCCTCGATGCATTCTAACGCGCGTGCCACATCGACCCCGCGACATGGCGCGCGCGCCAAAGCCGCGTCCGGTGCGCCTGTCGCGTCGATGAAAGCGCTGCCGCGCGACGCCGGAGTTCGAAACCCTGCCGGTTTCCGGCAGCGCGGCGTTACGTGGCGACGCGGCGCGCCCACGCCCATAAGGAACGACAACCTGGCTCCAGTCATCGACAGCAAAGCTGTCAACCGCCTTTCATCCAGACCTTCAAAACGCGCTTGCTGCAGATGCACATTGGCGCGGAAAGAGCACGCCCGTTTGCTATCCGGTGTTTCACTAGCTACATGGATTTTTTTTCTTGGTAAGCTTGGCGCGCACTGCTGGCCCAGGCTGGCAGACAATAACCATGTCCGTGCGCGACTCGCGCCGGGCAGTGTTCCGCGGCGGCACAACCCATGCGGGGCAATCTGAACCACTCCGAGGAGTAAATAAGTGAAAAAACTGCTGGCGACTTTGACGGTTGCCCTGCTTGCCACCGTCTCGATTACCGCACACGCTAAAGACTGGTCCACGATCCGCTTCGGCGTCGACGCCAGCTACGCTCCGTTTGAATCCAAAGGTCCGGATGGCAAACTGGTCGGCTTCGACATCGACCTCGGCAACGCAATCTGCGAACGCCTGAAGGCAAAGTGCGTGTGGGTTGAAAATGACTTCGACGGCATGATCCCGGCCCTGAAGGCCAAGAAGTTCGACGGCGTGCTGTCGTCGATGTCGATCACGCCGCAACGCGCGGAACAGATCGCCTTCTCGTCGAAGCTGTTCAACACGCCGACGCGCCTGATCGCGAAGAAGGGTTCGGGCATCCTGCCGACGGCCGAATCGCTGAAGGGCAAGAACGTGGGCGTCGAGCAGGGCACGATCCAGGAAACCTACGCGAAGGCGTACTGGGAAGCCAAGGGCGCGAAGGTCACGCCGTACCAGAACCAGGACCAGGTCTATGCCGATCTGCTGTCGGGCCGTCTGGACGCAGCGCTGCAGGATGCGGTGCAGGCTGAGATCGGCTTCCTGAAGACGCCGCGCGGCGCGGGCTTCGAGTTCGTGGGCAAGGATCTGAATGATCCGAAGATCCTCGGCACCGGTGCTGGCATCGGCATGCGCAAGGAAGACACGGATCTGAAGGCGAAGGTCGACAAGGCTATCGCCGAGATCATCAAGGACGGCACCTACAAGAAGCTCGAACAGAAGTACTTCGACTTCGACGTGTACGGCAGCTGATCCACGACGGCGCGTCTTCGGGCGCGCCGCTGAGGTTTGAGGAAACGGGCTCCGCGAAACACGCGGAGCCCGTTTTTTTTCGGCCTCGCGCCGGGTTCTCCTGCTGGCCTGTCCGGGCCGGCGCGACATGCGGCTTGCGCTGCTTCGTCTGACGGAGAAACCACGCTACCTCGTCAGAATCGGCTAAGATCGAACGATTCGCAGCCAGTTCGTGCAGGAAGCGTCACGACGTGTCTCCCGTTTCATGACGGCAGAACCCGCTGGTTGTCACTGATTTTTCGTTCGCCTGTTCAACGCTTTCACCCTCTGCAACCAACCGAAAAACGCTGCCTGCCATCTGCTCGCAGCGTCTGAAGAACCATGCAAACCCAGACCCATCCGCTGATTTCCCCGACGCTCGGCACCGCGCGTAACCTGACGAGTTTTCACTACGGCGCTGGCGGTGGACAGAAAATCTATATCCAGTCGTCGCTGCACGCCGACGAGTTGCCCGGCATGCTGGTTTCGCACGTCCTGCGCCAGAAGCTTGCCGCGCTCGAAGCGGCCGGCAAGGTGCGCGGCGAGGTCGTGCTCATGCCCGTCGCCAATCCGATCGGCCTGAACCAGCACGTACACAGCCATCTGGCGGGACGTTTCGAAGCGAACAGCGGACAGAACTTCAACCGTAACTTCTACGATCTGGCCGGGCTCGTGCAGCCTGTGATCGAAGCGCGTCTCACGCCTGACATCGATGAAAACCGTCAGGCCATCCGCCGCGCGATGCGCGAAGGCCTCGACGCGCAACAGCCGAAGAACGAACTGGAATCACAGCGTCTCGCGCTACAAAAGCTCTCGTACGATGCCGACGTCGTGCTCGATCTGCATTGCGACTGGGAAGCCGCGATGCACATCTACACGAACCCGGACATCTGGCCGGAAGTCGAGCCGCTTGCGCGCTATCTGGATTCGAAGGCGTCGCTGCTCGCGCTCGATTCGATGGGTAACCCGTTCGACGAAATCCACAGTTTCGCCTGGTCGGATCTGCGCCGCCGTTACGGCGACCGTTTCCCGATTCCGAACGGCTCGGTCTCGGTCACGATCGAACTGCGCGGCCAACGCGACGTGTCCTACGAACTCGCCGAACGCGACGCGCAGGGCATCATCGAATATCTGACGCATCGCGGCGTGATCGAAGGCACCGCGGCCGACATGCCGCCGCTCGAATTCGCCGCTACGCCGCTCGCCGGCAACGAACCGCTCGCCGCGCCGATCACGGGTGTCGTCGTGTACCGGCCGGCCGCCCAGGTGGGCACGTGGGTCGATGCAGGCACAGAGATCGCCGATATCGTCGATCCGCTGACAGGCCAGGTCGCGACGCTGAAGAACACGGTGGCCGGCGTGCTGTACGCGCGGCATTCCGCGCGCTTCGCGACCGCCGGGCTGGAAGTGGCGCGTGTGGCAGGCGCCAAGGCGTATCGCACGGGGTCGCTGCTGTCGGCATGACGCGCGCGGCTTGCGCGGTTTCATGACCGCCGTGCCCAATGGAAATCGCCCGCTGATGCTGATGCGGGCGATTTCCGTTTGAGAGCATGCGCGCTGCAAAGAAGCGCCTTAAAACGCCGGCACAATCGCGCCCTTGAACTGCGTGTCGAGGAACCGGCGCACATCATCCGATTCGTACGCGGCCACGAGTTTCTTCACCCACGGCTTGTTGCGGTCCTGCTCGCGCACGGCGATCAGGTTCGCGTAGGGTCCCTTCAGGTCTTCGATGGCGATCGCGTCTTTCGTCGGCTGCAGGCCGGCTTTCACCGCGTAGTCGGTGTTGATCGATGCGGCGTCGAGATCGTCGAGTGCGCGCGGCAACTGCGCGGCATCGAGCTCCACGAGTTTGATTTTCTTCGGATTTTCCGTGACGTCGAGCGGTGTTGCGTTGACGCCGTTCACGCCGGCACCCGCCTTCAGCCTGATCACGCCATATTTCTGCAGCAGCAACAGCGCGCGGTTGCCGTTCGACGGATCGTTCTGGATGCCGACCTTCGTGCCTTCCGGCAGATCTTTCAGCGACCTGTATTTCTTCGAGTAGAAGCCCATCGGCGACGTGTAGGTCAGGCCGACGTTCACGATCCTGTAGCCCCGCTGTCTGATCTGGCTGTCGAGAAACGGCTGATGCTGAAAGCCGTTCGCATCGAGATCGCCCGCGTCGAGCGCGGCGTTCGGCTGCACGTAATCGTTGAACTCGATCACCTTGAGTGTCAGGCCGTCGCGCGCCGCGACCTTCGTCACCACCGACCAGATCTGCGCATCAGGGCCGCTCATCGTGCCGACCTTGATGACCTTGTCACCGGCATGAGCCAGGCTTGTCGCCAGTGTGGCGCTGGTGGCCGCCAGCACGGCGAGCGTCTTGATGAGTGTTCTGCGCTGCATGCGTTCCCCGTTGAATCCATGAATGGTGGATGCGCATCGTCACACAGTGCAATCGCGGCGATAACCAATGAATTGTCATACGCATATGCGGTCGCTCGCGCAGAGCATATGGGCGCTTGCCCTGCTCGAATACGTCGACGAGAAACGGCGGTTGTCGCGCGCACGCGACACATTTTCAAAAATAACCGGCCTGTCATATTCGGTTCCCAGCAGTCGCTTACATTCTGGGCCATCGCATGACCGGCCGTAGAGCGTGGCGTGTCGATCGCATCTTTTCTAATCGGAGAAACGTCTTGAACAAGAAAGTACTGACCACCGCTCTTCTCGCCACGTTCGCAGGAGCGGCCCACGCGCAAAGCAGCGTGACGCTGTATGGGCTTATCGACGCAGGTATCAGCTACGCGAACCACTCCAAGGTGGGCAACTCGCACGACAACCTCGTCAAGTACGACGACGGCGTGGCGTCTGGCAGCCGTTGGGGCCTGCGCGGCACTGAAGACCTCGGCGGTGGCCTGAAGGCGATCTTCGTGCTCGAAAACGGTTTCAACAGCGGCAACGGTACGGCAAGCCAGGGTGGCGCGATGTTTGGCCGCCAGGCATTCGTTGGCTTGACGAAGGACGGCATCGGCTCGTTCACGCTGGGTCGTCAGTACACGTTCAGCACGGACTACCTCGGCGCGAACTATTCGACGGGCGCGAATACGGTTGCCGGTAACTACGCGTATCACATCAACGATATCGATCAGTTGACATCGAGCCGTATCAACAACGCTGTCAAGTTCAGCAGCGCCAACTTCGCGGGCTTCACGTTCGGCGCGTTGTATGGCTTCTCGAACTCGACCTCGTTCGCAGGCGCGCCGGCAGTCGGCACGACGGCGGGTTCGTCGCGTGCATACAGCTTCGGCGCGAACTATGCGGCAGGTCCGTTCAGCGTCGGTGCTGCATACACGGACATCCATTACCCGAACCAGTCGACCCCGGCTTTCTCGACGAACATCTCGAACGTCAATCCGGGCACGGTCCGCGACCTGCGCACGTTTGGCGCCGGTGGCCGCTACATCTTCGGACCGGCTACGCTGTGGGCGTTGTACACGAACACGCGTCTCGAGCCGCTCACGGGTGGATCGACGACGTACACCGCGTATGAAGCGGGCGTGAAGTACGCCGTCACGCCGGCACTGACGGGTGGCCTCGGCTACACGTACATGCACCTGTCGGACGCGAACACGGGCCACTGGAACCAGTTCGACGCCAGCATCGACTACGCACTGAGCAAGCGCACCGACGTGTACGTGCTCGGCATCTACCAGCAGGCATCGGGTCACAACACGGGAACCGGCGACGTGCAGGCACAGATCGGTTCGTCCACGAGCTACTTCGGTACGGCTGGTGCGAACACGCAGCTGGCTGCTCGCGTGGGCCTGCGTCACAAGTTCTGATCGTATGGCGTGAAGACACCGGCGAGGCTTGAGCAGGTTTAAAAGCGTGGTCGGAAGAAGCAGAAAAATGCCGTTCAGTGTTCATGCTGAACGGCATTTTTGTTTTTGGCGTTTAGCCTGCGCGCGTCAGCAGGCTCCCCCGCTGTGCGCTCAGGCAGCCAGTTTCATGCTGACGAGGCGGTTCAGGCTGACGCCCTGCTCCGCGGCCTGCATGGCCAGCGCGCGATGCTGCTCCGGCGGAATCCGGACACGGAATTCGCCGCTATAGCGCTTTTCCGCGAGCGGCTCCGGTACCGGTTCGTTGTTCTCGCGCAAGTCGGCAACCGTCTGCGCGACGAGCGAGCGGATGCCTTTCAACGCCGCGTCGGGCGAGCGCGCGAGCCACGACAACGAGGGAAATTCGGCGCAAAGGCCAACGTGTTCGTTGTCCTCAGGCGACCAGGTGACGCGGTAAGTGTAGTGATCAACGGGCATGTTGGCTCTCCTTCAATTTATCAATGGCTTCGAGGACCTGACGTACCTGGTACGCTTTGGCCTTGCCTTTATCGTTCTGGATGTTGACGCGAGGGTCACCCGGCCACGGCATTTTAAAGACAGCATGACTGCTGCCAGCCTGGCGCGGTTGACCAAAATACGCTTCGCATACATTGAACAGCGCCAGGAACCGGACGCCGGCGGGTTGACGGCGCATCTGTTCGAGGGTTTTATTTATCATTTGCGTATGGTTCCATTATTGGCACCATTTGTCAAATCCTGGGCGCTGCTTCCTCCATCGTTTTGCACGCAGCCTGGCAACGCCATCGTCGCTTCTGTTACTCTGCGGCCTTTCCCCGCATCACTTCGAATCGATGGAAATTCCTTTCAATGAGCGCGGCGTGTCGGTCACGCGCAACTCGCTTTCGGCAGCCGGTCAGGTCTTCGCATTGCGCGAAATCCAGCAAACGCGCGTCGTCACCGTGCAGAAGAACCGCGGCGTGCCGCTCGGGATTTCGCTCGCGGGTCTGGCGGGCGCTATCGTCGGCGGGGTGCTGTCCTCGCCGGCGGGTCTTGTCTGCGGCGTGATGATCATCGTGGTGGGCGCGCTGACGTGGCTCACGCAGGACGTCACCCATCGCCTGGTCGTCGAAACGCACGACGGCAAACGCGAAGTGCTGTCCAGCGTCGACCGTGACTTCGTCGAACGCGTCGAGCAGACCGTGCTGCAGGCCAAAGCCGCGCAGCAGCAGGCCGCGGCAACGGCAGGCGCAGCGGCCACCGCCGCCGTCCGGGAAAATCCGCAGGCGTAACACCTGTCAAGCCCGTTGTGTCCGTTGCGGGCCAGCGCGGGGGTTGCATTCGCCGATGCAGCAGCTGGGGCCTCGTTAACACAAAATTGACGTCGGACTGACGGCCTTTATCGCGGGCTTTAGGCCTGCGTCGCTATAGTGGACGCGTATCAACAACGCGTGCCGGCACGCCACTGCCGGCGACCCCCGATGCTTCAATCCACCGCTTCCGCCGTCGCTCCCGTCGCGCGCACCGCGACCGCGCGTGCGCCGCGCACCCCGCGTCGCACAAACGAGGTCGTCTCGCTCGTCACCATCGACATCACCGTGCCTGGTACGGCCTCGACGGAAAGCCGGCGCGCGCTGCACACCGCGCTCGGCGACGACCTGCGTCTCTATGTGATGACCATCGACCGCGCGAACGAGCGCGTCACGTTTCGCGCCGAAATCACCGCGCGTACGCTCGACGACGTCATTTCCGCGGTCACCGCATCACTTGCACGGGCAACCCTCGGCCGCGCCGTGTCCACCATGCTGCGGCGTCCACGACAGCGCTGATCCGCGGCCTTGACACATTGTTTCAAGTGCGGCGGACCCGCCGCGTACAGTGAGCGCCCCGCGATTGCGCGCTCACTGCGAAACAGGTGCTCATGCTCAAGTCCTTTCTGCGCGGCCGGCTGGCCGTCGTTCTGCTGTCGACCAGCGTATCAATCGGCATGCTGAGCAGCTGCTCGACGCCCATCTCCACGCCGGCACCGCCGCCGCCCGCCGCGAGTCTTCTGAACGGCGGCCGGGATGGCGTCCTGATCGCGCTCAACGTCGAGCGAAGCGACCGAGGTCAGTCGCGCCTCGGCCTGCCAGTCCAGATCGACGGCAAGGCGGTCTACATGATGCTCGACACCGGCACCCAGGGCGTTCGCGTGCTCTCCTCGGTGTTGCCGCGCACGGACTATCCGCCAGTGGGCGGCAGGACGTCGATGGTGTTCGCGAACGATGCGCAGGTGTCGGGGCCACTCGTCAAACTGCCGGTTGGCTTTGTCGGCGCCAAACCGTTCGACGTCACCGCGCAATCCGTCGACGATGTCCGCTGCCAGCCAGGCGCGAAACGCTGCGTCGCGATGGACGGCTACACCGGTGAATTCGGCTGGGCGTTTTCGGGCCTGTTCGGCGTCGGCGCGGAACAACCGGACGACACGTGCTGCACGCAACCGTTGCGCGCGCTGCCCGGCAACATCGGACTGCGCTATATCGTCCACGCGAATCTCGCGCGGCCGTATCTTCTGTTGACGCCATCGAAGACATTGAGCAGCGAGTTCACGATGTTTCCGATGCGGGCCGGCAGCGACGGCGTACGCAAATGGCCAGCGGGTTGCGTGCAGGTCGCCGACAAAATGAGCTTCTGTGCGCCCGTGGTGTTTTCGACGGGCGGCATGGACATGATCCGCCTCGAGACCGACACCACGCCCAACTGGCTCGACGACGACAGTGAAGGCAAGGTGCTCAGGCAGGGCAACTTCAACACCGCGTTGGGCGTCGGGTCGTGGGTACATCGCTTCGATGCCGCGCAGGTGACGATCGTGAAGGCACGCAGCGGGCAGAACCGCATCGTCATCGGCCTGATGGCGATGCAGAACATCGACGTGCTGTTCGATTTCGCGAGCGGCCAGATCGGCCTGCGGGCGAGAAAGCCGACCGAGGCGCTCGGCGGCTAAGCGTCAGCCAGCCGTGCAGGACAACAGTGCAGCGAGTGCCATGAATCCCGCCTCGCCGCACCCCTTCGTCATTTCGGCGACGCTGGCAACATCGCCCGAACCGCGTCATCCGAGATCGAGCGATTTGACATGCCAGATGCCCTGCGCGTACTCGGCGATCGTGCGATCCGACGAAAACTGCCCCATGCCCGCGACGTTTTCAATCGCGCTTTCAGTCCACGCGCGCGTGTCGCGGAAGCGCTCGTCGACGGCTTTCTGCGCCTCGGCAAACGCGACGAAATCGGCGAGCACCATGTAGTGATCACCCCAGTCGACGAGCGTGTGGAAAATATCCGAGAAGCGCGGCGGGTCTTCCGGTGAAAAGAAGCCCGTCCGGATCTGGTCGAGCGCGGTGTGCAGTTCCGGGTTCTCTTCGTACAGCTGGCGCGGGCGGTACCCTTTCGCGCGCAGATCGTCGACCTCGTCGGCGGTGTGGCCGAAGATGAAGATATGCTCGCGGCCCACCGCATCGCAGATTTCAATGTTCGCGCCGTCCATCGTGCCGATGGTCAACGCCCCGTTCAGTGCGAGCTTCATGTTGCCGGTGCCCGACGCTTCCGTGCCCGCCATCGAGATCTGCTCGGACAGATCGGCCGCCGGAATGATGAGTTCGGCGACGCTCACGCCGTAGTTCGGCACGAACACGACCTTCAGCCGGTCGCCGATCACGGGGTCGCTGTTGACCTTCGCGCCGACGTCGTTGATGAGCTTGATGATCGTCTTCGCCATCCGGTAGGCGGACGCCGACTTGCCCGCGAACATCACGACGCGCGGCACCCAGTCGCGCTCCGGATGGGCGCGAATCTGGTTATAGCGGACGATCACGTGCAGCACGTTCAGCAACTGCCGCTTGTATTCGTGAATGCGCTTGACCTGCAGATCGAACAGCGCCTCGGGATCGAACGACACGCCGGTCGCCTGCGTCAGCCGATGCGCGAGCCGTAGCTTGTTCTGGCGCTTCGCCTCATGGAACGCGGCGACGAACGCGTCATCGTTGCGCAGTTCGCGCAGCTTCGCGAGTTCGAACAGATCGCGCCGCCAGTGCGTGCCGATCTGCTGGTCGATCAGCGACGACATCGACGGGCTCGCCTGCGCGAGCCAGCGACGCGGCGTGACGCCGTTCGTCACGTTCGTGAAGCGCTCGGGGAACATGCGCGCGAAGTCGGCGAAGATGTGTCTCGTCATCAGTTGCGAGTGCAACTTCGATACGCCGTTCACCTTGTGGCTCGCGACAATCGCGAGGTGCGCCATGCGCACGCGCCGCTGCCCGTATTCGTCGACGAGCGAGATGCGCCGGATCATTTCGGCGTCGTGCCCCGACTTCTCGCTCACGTGCTTCAGAAATTCCGCGTTGATCTCGAAGATGATTTCGAGGTGGCGCGGCAGCAGGCGCGCCAGCATCTCGACGTCCCACGTTTCGAGCGCCTCGGGCATCAGCGTGTGGTTCGTGTACGAGAACATCTGCTCGATGTGCTTCCACGCCTTGTCCCACGGCACGTGATGCACGTCGACGAGCAGCCGCATCAGTTCCGGAATCGCCAGCACCGGATGGGTATCGTTCAGATGCACCGCGACCTTTTCCGCGAAGCGCCCGAACGTGCTGTGCGTCCTTTGGTACCGGCGGATCAGGTCCTGCATCGTCGCCGACACAAAGAAGTATTCCTGGCGCAGGCGCAGCTCGCGACCGGCCGGCGTCGAGTCGTCCGGATACAGCAGGCGCGAGACGTTTTCAGACATCTCTTTCGCTTCGACCGCGCGCCGGTAGTCGCCGCGATTGAACGCCGTGAGGTCGAGCTCCTCTGTCGCGCGCGCGGACCACAGCCGTAGCGTGTTGGTTGCGCTCGTCGCGTAACCCGGGATCACCGTGTCGTACGCCATCGCGTTGACGTGCTCGGTATCGATCCATTCGATATGGCCGTTGCGCTGCACGGTACGCCCGCCGAAATGCACGAGGTACTGCACTTCCGGTCGTGGAAATTCCCATGGATTGCCCGCGCGCAGCCAGTAATCCGGCGTCTCGACCTGCTCGCCATCCACGATCTGCTGACGGAACATCCCGTATTCGTAACGGATGCCGTAACCAAAACCCGGAATGCCGAGCGTCGCCATCGAATCGAGGAAGCACGCCGCCAGCCGCCCCAGGCCGCCGTTGCCGAGCGCCGCATCGGGCTCGAGATCGGTCAGGGACTCCATGTCGACGCCCAGATCGTGCAGCGCTTCCTTCATCTGGTCGTGGATGCCGAGCGCGAGCAGCGCGTTCGTGAACGTGCGGCCGATCAGGAATTCCATCGACAGGTAGTAGACGCGCTTGACGTCCTGTTCGTACTGCAGACGCGTGGTCTTCATCCAGCGCGCGACGAGCCGGTCACGCACGGCGAGCGCCGCCGCATGCAGCCAGTCCTGCGGGCGTGCCGTCACGGCATCCTTGCCGACGCCGTACATCAGGCGATTGGAAATGGAGCGCCGTAGCGCGTCGACGGTACTGTTGAGCTGGTCGAATTCCAGATCGACGGTTGTCATCGAAGCCTCCGGGTTGTGCCTGTCCGGCGCGCTCCGGCCGCGCGGTCGGCGGGCAGAATGGCGCGTGCCGGTCAGGCGGTTAAATAAGCAGAGTAGGACATTTGCGGCTTCGCGTCATGGGCCGCGCCAGGCGCTCGGCCCGCACGACCCTTCTCCCGGATGAACTGTTATTGCCCGCTTCCGCACGAATCCAGTGCATCGGGGCGCAACGTGCGCGGCCCGGTGCACTAACATGAAATGGCGCGCACACAGCGCCGAAGGCCGCGAACGACGCACACGCGATCGTCACGGCCAGGTCCCGGGAGAAAGCGCCATGAACGTACAGACAATGCTCGGCATGTTCCATGCCCAGGAGCTGTTCCTCGTTTCGGTAGTGCGCTCAATGCCGCCTGACGCGCGACGCAGGATCGCCGACGAGTTCCAGGCGCAGGTCGAACTCGCGGAGGCGCCACATCTGACTTCAGCGCACGATCGTGAGACGGCCGAAGCATTCAAGGCACATATCCGCAAGCTGTCGATCCTGCTCGCTTCGTTTTCCTGAGGCCTGCGTGCCTGCCCGTGCGCACGGCTCGGGTGTTACGCGGGCGGCATGGCCGGCCATACGGCGCCCATGGGCCGGCGCGATGCGCTTTGTACCCGGTGTGCGCCCCACGTGTCAGCAAAGCCGTGGCAGGCTCGCGACGCCCTTCTGCTGGCCTGAACGCCAGTGTCCGCCTGGTTTATGTCACCGGCGTGCGTGTTCGATGATGGCTCGCGGGCTTGACCGTTAGTTGCGTCTTTGGATAAACGAAACGGCCCGTCCAGCGAAGCCGGCGGGCCGTCACGATCGGGCCGTTTGTTGCTCAGCGTGCGAAATACGCCTTCACTGCCGCGAGGAACGTGTCGATGTCGGCGCGCGACACATCCATGTGCGTCACGAAGCGCGATGCATACAACATCTGCGTGAGGATGCCGCGCGCCTTGAGCCACGCTTCGAGCGGTGCGCAGTGCTCCTGCGGAAACTGCGCGAACACCATGTTGGTCGCCACCGACTGCACCTTCACCTGATCGATCTGCCCGAGCCCCGCCGCGAGATGCGCGGCGTTCGCGTGGTCGTCGGCGAGACGCTCGACGTTGTGATCGAACGCGTACAGGCACGCCGCCGCCAGCACGCCCGATTGCCGCATGCCGCCGCCCAGCACCTTGCGCCAGCGATGCGCGCTGTCGATCAGCGCCTTGCTGCCCACCAGCACCGAGCCGACCGGCGCGCCCAGTCCCTTCGAAAAGCAGATCGACACCGAATCGAACGGATCGCACAGCGCTTTGACCGGCTGGCCCGAACCGACTGCCGCGTTGCAGACCCGCGCGCCGTCGAGGTGAGTGGCGAGGCCGCGCTGGCGCACGAACGCCACCGCCTCAGCGACGTAATCCGCCGGCAGCACCCTGCCGCCAATCGTGTTTTCGAGCGCGAAGAGCCGCGTGCGCGCGAAGTGGTCGTCGACCGGCTTGATCGCGGCCGCGACCTTGTCGAGCGGCAGCGTGCCGTCGGCGGCGTTTTCGAGCGGCTGCGGCTGGATGCTGCCCAGCACCGCCGCGCCGCCGCCTTCGTATTTGTACGTGTGCGCGAGCTGGCCGACGATGTATTCGTCGCCGCGCGCGCAATGCGCCATCAACGCGGCGAGGTTGCTTTGCGTGCCGCTCGGGAAGAAGAGCCCGGCTTCCTTGCCGGTGCGTTCCGCAACCGTCGCCTGCAGGCGCAGGACGGTCGGATCGTCGCCCCAGACGTCGTCGCCCACTTCGGCCGACGTCATGGCGGCCAGCATCGGCGCGGTGGGACGGGTAACGGTATCGCTGCGCAAATCGATCATGTGTAGGTCCTGTACGGGCTGTCGGTGCCGTGCGGCACCGCGAAACACACGCAGCGACACGGCAGATGGAACCTGACAGTGTATGCAAATATGGATGTGCTGAGAACCGCGCGAACGGCCAGGGCCGTTCGCGCACATAGTGGGACTGGTTTGGCCTGGGCGAGCACGCGGCGCGGGTTTGAAACGCGATCGGAGGCGTTACCGCGGGCGCGGCCAGCCGGACGACGCGCGCCTTCGTGTGCCCGGCTTCGCGTGAACGTGACGAGGATCAGCCGCCCGGCTTCGGCAACAGGGTCAACGGATCGACCGGCTTGCCGTCGTTGCGCACCTCGAACTGCAGCGAACCGGAACCGTTCGCGTCGGCGCCCATTTCGGCGATCGTCTGGCCTTGCGTGACAGCGTCGCCTTCCTTCACGAGCAGCACACGGTTGTGGCCGTACGCGGTGATGATCGTCGCGTCGTGCTTGATGATGATGAGCGGCCCGTACGCCTCCATGCCCGTTCCCGCGTAGACCACGCGCCCGGTCGCCGCCGCCTTGACCGGTTCCCCCGGTTTGCCGCCGATCACGATGCCCTTGCGGGCAGCGGTGAACGTCGACAGGATCGGGCCCTGCACGGGCCACGCCAGCCTGACCATCGACACCTCCGGCGCGGGCGCGCCACCCGTACGCGGAACGACGCCGCCGGGTCCCGTCACGACGGCCGCGGGTGGCGCGACGCGCAGAATCTGCCCGGACGTGACAGGCGCGTTCGGCGCCAGATGGTTCCAGCTCGCGACATCCTCGGCACGCTGGCCGAAGGCCGTCGCCACCGAAAGCAGCGAATCGCCCGGATTCACGCGGTAGTAACCCGCCGGCACGCCGCCCGCAGACTGGTACGCGCCGGCTGGGGTGCCAGGACGCGTCGTATCGTTCCACGGAACAATCGTGCAGGCGGCCGTCGATAGCGCCGCGCCCGTGAAAAACAGAACCTGCGCCGTACGGCGCGACCACGCTGCGGTCATTGTTCCTCCTCGCTAGAGTTGCACTGCATCAGACGCTGCCTCCGGTTTCAACGACCAGAATGCGCGCCTCGCCGAGTGGATATGCGACATGCTCTGTACCCATAGACGCATAAAACACGTCGCCAGTTTCCAGAATGGTGGATTGTTCGTCGCCGTCGACGCGATAGCGCATCTCGACGCGGCCATCGAGGACGGCGAAGGCTTCCTCGCCGTCGTTGACGTGCCATGTGTAGGGCTGGTCGGTCCAGTGCAGACGGGTGGTGATGCCGCCCATGTTCGCGATGTCGAGGGCGCCCCACGGACGGCTCGCCGTGAAATGCCGCGTACGGATGATTTTCATGATCGTGCCATGCGTTTGCGGTTCGTCGCCAGGCCACACCGGCCCGGCCGACCTGTGCGAGCTGGATCAAATGACGGACGACCCGCCTGCTGTTCGGGACAAGGTGCCGGATCATTATATGGCTCGCGGGTCCGCAGCAGGTCGTCTCGGGGCGCGGCTGGCGGCATTTGACACGGAATCGGCGCTTCGGGACCCCCATTGATTACACCCGGCACTGGCCTATACTGCCCCTTACTGTCCCTTACCGCCCTACTGTCGCGAGCCCCCGCGGGTGAGCCGGTTGCCGGTTGCCGCGATGTCCTGTCCGCGAGGAGTTCGAGGATGAACAAGGCCACGTTTCTGTCCCTGCAACTCAATGTCGAGGATGTCGCGACGTCGCCCGGGCTGGCGGAGTTGCTGAACACACACCTCGTCTTCGCCACCGATGTCGCCGAGGCGGCCGACGCCCTGGTTCAGCTTGCCAGCGTCGCGCGCCTGTCGAGCGGCGTGGAGGCGACCGTCGAGCTGCCCGCTGTCGCGATCGAACGCTTGCGTGAAGCGCTCGACACGCTAAGCGGCTACGACGAAACCTGGCTGCTTGCGCTGGAGCCGAGTCGCGAACTGTTCGACGACATCGCGCGCCGTCATCGCACGCTGCACTGATGCAAAAAAAACGCTGACCGGATGACTCCTGTCAGCGTTTTTTATTGCCTGCGATCCTGCCCGCATGCGCTGCGGGCTGCCTGCCAACCGCACGATGCGGGGTCATCGCCCCTCGGTGACTTACTTCAGCCTAGTTGCCGAAGAAAACCGATTGCGGACCCGTCTGCTCAGCGCGCGCGCCGGCTTGCGACGAACCCTTCGTCGCCGGACCGTAGCTGGTGTTCACCGGCGAGGCGCCGTTTTGTGCCGCAATGCGGGCCTCGGCTTCCTGGATGTGAACCGGATAGCTGTTGCGGTCGTCGAGCGGGTTGTAGCCGGCCTTCTGGAGCTGCACGAGTTCTTCGCGAACCTGGGCGCGGGTGAGCGGCTCGTTCGACTGCGCGAACGACACGACAGGAGCGGCGAGAACTGCGGCGACAACGGCTGCCTTGATCAGTGCTTTCATGGTAACTACCTCCGGACTTGTTTTGAATCGCTGCGGGATCATGTCCTTCAGCGCTTAGGCGCAAGTCTAGTGAAGTTGCCAATCAGGGGTAACCACTAATTCGGTGAAACTCTCTTGCTGGAATTGCAACAATTATCGTTCTGACGGTTCGATTACCGAGGCTGTCCTGTTACGTTCAGCAACAGTCAACGGAGCAGGAAGGGCGTGCTACCGCCCCGCCCACCCATGTCACGTTGCCGGTGCCATGTATCGGATCAAGCGAGGATCAGACGTCGATCAGGACCAGTTCGCGTGGAAGCTGCCCGGCTTGTCGATGCGCTCGAACGTATGCGCGCCGAAGAAGTCGCGCTGCGCCTGCACGAGGTTCGCGGGCAGACGCTCCGAGCGATAGCCGTCGAAGTAGGCAATCGCCGAAGCAAACGCCGGCACGGCCACGCCAGCCTGCACCGCCGCGACGACCACGTCGCGCAGCGCGCCCTGATACTTCGTCGCGATATCGTTGAAGTACGGATCGAGCAGCAGGTTCGCGATTCCCTTCTCTTTCGAATAGGCGTCGGTGATCTTCTGCAGGAAGCGGGCGCGGATGATGCAGCCCGCGCGGAATATCTTCGCGATCGTGCCGTAGTCGAGATCCCACTTGTATTCGTCCGACGCCGAGCGCAACTGGGCGAAGCCCTGCGCATACGAAATCACCTTGCTGAAGTACAGCGCGCGACGCACCGACTCGACGAAGGCCGCGCGATCGCCGCTGAACGCCTTCTTCTGCGGGCCGGTGACGACCTTGCTCGCGGCCACGCGCTGATCCTTCAGCGAAGACAGCACGCGCGCGAACACGGCCTCGGTGATCAGCGGCAGCGGTATGCCGAGGTCGAGCGCGTTCTGGCTCGTCCACTTCCCGGTGCCCTTCTGCGCCGCGCGATCGAGGATCACGTCGACCAGATCCTTGCCCGTTTCGTCATCTTTCTTGCCGAAGATCTTCGACGTGATCTCGATCAGATAGCTGTCGAGTTCGCCTTCGTTCCATTCGGTGTAGACCTTGCCGAGTTCTTCGTTCGACAGGCCCAGCACCTGCTTGAGCACCCAGTAGCTTTCGGCGATCAGCTGCATGTCGCCGTATTCGATGCCGTTGTGCACCATCTTCACGAAGTGGCCCGCGCCGTCCGGACCCATGTAGGCGACGCACGGCTCGCCGTCCGGCGCCTTCGCGGCGATCTCGGTGAGGATCGGGGCGACCAGATCATAGGCGTCGCGCGGGCCGCCCGGCATGATCGACGGTCCCTTCAGCGCGCCCTCCTCGCCCCCCGACACGCCCGTGCCGATGAAATGCAGGCCCGCTTTCGCGAGTTCCTGGTTGCGGCGGATCGTGTCGGTGAAATGCGTGTTGCCGCCGTCGATCAGGATGTCGCCCTTGTCCAGCAGAGGCTTGAGCGATGCGATCGTGTCGTCGGTCGGCGCACCGGCCTTGACCATCATCAGGATGCGGCGCGGTTTTTCCAGCGAGTCGACGAATTCTTCCAGCGTGTAAGCCGGCAC
Organism: Paraburkholderia sartisoli; assembly: GCF_900107685.1. GTDB lineage: Bacteria > Pseudomonadota > Gammaproteobacteria > Burkholderiales > Burkholderiaceae > Paraburkholderia > Paraburkholderia sartisoli. The sequence continues at coordinate 391,985 of NZ_FNRQ01000004.1, forward strand.
GAGCTTGCGATCCGGACAGTCCTTGATCAGTTCATCGGTTTTCTCGCGGCTCCGGTTGTAGACGGAAACCGCGTGACCGCGGCTCTCGATGTTGAGCGCCAGATTGCGGCCCATGACCGCCAGCCCTACCACGCCGATTGCCTGCTTGCCCATGATATGAATTCTCCAGATTCCAGAAAGACGGGATGCCGCGCCGGATTGCCTGCCTGCGCGGCGTCGAGAGTGAAAGGATAAAAGAAATGGCCGGATGCCGCTTGTTTGCGGCCCACCGGACGCACGCTAGCGCTTGCGGAACACGAGACTGAAGTTGTTCGCGGGCATCGCCACCGGGTCTTCTCCTTCGAACGCCGCGGCAGCGGCCAGTTCCACGACGGCTTCCATATCGCGCACGCCCCATTCGGCGTCGCGCAGTCGCAACTGCTGATCGAACGCCGCGTTGCTCGGTGCGGTATGCGCACCGTTGCGACGGTACGGCCCATACAGAAACAGCACGCCGCCGCGCTCCAGTATGCGCCCGGCGCCGGCGAAGAGCGCTTCGGTCGCGGCCCACGGCGAAATGTGGACCATGTTGATGCAGATGACCGCGCTCGCGGCGTCGATACCCCACGGCATACGACGCACATCGAGCGCGAGCGGCGCGCGCACGTTCGCGAGCCCGGCATGCGCGATCCACGCGGCAACCGATGCGCGTGCTTGCGCATCCGGATCGCTCGGCTGCCACGTGAGCGCCGGCAGCGCAGACGCAAAATGCGTCACGTGCTGGCCGGTGCCGCTCGCGATTTCGAGCACGATGCCGCTTTGCGGCAGCACCTGTTGCAGCACGGTGAGAATGGGCTCGCGATTGCGGACGGCGGAAGGCGAGTGCTGTCGCAAGTTCGGCAGATTCGGGTTCGGTGTGTTCATCGATTCGGGAAGGTGCTGGGCGAGGTCATGGGCGGGTCACGTGTTTGCGCGGGCTGCGAGTTGCGCGGCAAGCGCGGTCAGCGTGTCCGCACACGGCGCGGCCACTTTCAGCGCCAGCAACGGGTCGGCGCGCGTCCTGCCGAGATTGATCGCCGCGACCGGCTTGCCGGCCTTTTCGGCCCAGACGCAAAAGCGATAGCCCGAATACACCATCAGCGAAGAGCCGACCACGAGCATCGCATCCGCTTCTTCGAGCGCGCGCGCAGCCGACTCGACACGCTCGCGCGGCACGTTCTCGCCGAAAAACACCACCGCCGGTTTCAGCAAGCCACCACACACAGGACATGGCGGCACGCGAAACGTGTCGAGGTCGTGCCATTCGAGATGCGCGTCGCCATCGGCGGCGGGTTCGGCACTTGCATCGAGGAGCGCGGGATTGTCAGCCACGAGCGTGTGCTGGATCGTGGCACGCGCGTGCCGCGCACCGCAGTCGAGACACGTCACGCCGCCGATGCTGCCGTGCAGTTCGATCACGCCCGAGCTGCCGGCGCGCTGATGCAGGCCGTCGACGTTCTGCGTCACGAGCGTCTCGACGTGTCCAGCGGCTTCGAGTTGGGCAAGCGCGCGATGCGCGGCGTTCGGCGCGGCATCGGCGACCACCGGCCAGCCGATCATGCTGCGCGCCCAGTAGCGCTTGCGGGAATGTTCGGCGCCGAGGAATTCCTGGAGCGTGATCGGCGGCGAACGCTTCCACTCGCCGTTTTCGTCGCGGTAGCCGGGGATGCCCGAATCGGTGCTGATCCCCGCGCCCGTCAACACGAAAAGCCGTGGATGACGCCGCACGAAATCGTGCAACGCGGCGAGCGCGTGCGGTTCGATGACTGGAGCGGCAGGTAACAGAGGTTCGTTCATGAACGGGTACGACGGGGTTTCTTTTCGCGCGCGACACGTGCAGTGCCGGCGCGCGGTGTGCGCTTCGCACGATGCCGCGCTTCCCACGCGGCGAGCGCGACACGATAACGTTCAAGCGCGGCTTCGTAAATATCGAAGATGCACGGATCGCACCCGCTGCCGCAACAATCCTCGAGTTCTGGCTGCGTGGGCGGCACCGGCATCGGGTCGTCCCCGTTCGAGGCTTGCGGCACGACGGTATCCGGGTAATGACAGGGATTGGACAGTATAGGGGGAACCCGCGCGGCGCGCTGGCCTGCCCCCGGCCGACGAACGTCGCGGTACCGTGCGGCGCCGCAATGAAAAAGCGGGCGATGGCCGCATCGCATCGCGTCGCGTCGCGTCAATCAGTCTCAGTCGTCGCAGCGTCCGAAGGGCGGCTCGAAACCGTCATCGTGGCCACGCGAACCACCATGCTCGTCGTGACCGTGCTGACCGAGCCGTTGCGGCACGTACGACGGCAGATCGCTCGCGTCGAAGGCAAACACGAAGAAGCGGTTCGGATTGTCGATGCCTGCGGGATGGTTCGTGTCCGTCACGGTCGCGATAAAGTCGTTGTCGTTGGCAAGAAACAGCGTGTGCTTCTTCACGCCGTTCACGACCACGTCCGGTCCGAACGCCGTGCCTTCGAGCTTGGCCGGAATGTCAGCCGGATTGAAACCGTGCGCGCTCAATACCGCTACCACGTCGATGAAGAGCGTCTTCGGAACCGCGAACGGCGCAAGCCCGCTTTCGCCAGCCGCATGCGTCACGTCCTGCGCGCCGCTCAGGTCGATGCGCGAGAGCTGTTTGAACGCCGCCGTCGAATCGTCGCCGAGACCCTTGCCGTCGCGTTCGTCGACGAGCAGTTCGTGATCGTTGATCGCCACGACGTCGCTGATCGTCGGGTACTTGGGCTTCTTCGCGGTGCCGATGTTGGTCAACGGATACGCGTATTGAGTCGTCGCGCCCGTCGCGATGTCGATCTTCAGGATTCGCGTGTAGCCGCCATTCGTGCCGTTGTCCTGCAGCAGCGGACTTTGCATCGCCCCGAACAGCGTGCGGCCGTCCGGCGAGATCGCGAGCCCTTCCATGCCTTTGTTGGCGACGCGCCCCGACGTGTTCTGGCTGATTTCCTGATCGCCGAGCGCGCTCAACGTCGTCACCGCGAAGGCGTCCGGCACCTTGATCACGCCCGTGCGTTCGCCGGTGCGGCGATCGAAGCGGTAGATGTACGGGCCGTATTCGTCCGAGATGAAGACGCTCGCGCCGTCGTTGCTCACGCGAATGCTTTCCGGATCGAAGCGGGCGTCGCGCGGCCAGGTCGACAGATGCGTCACGTCGAAATTGTCGGAGCGGCCCGTGAAATACTGGGTGTGGTGTCGTGCGTTGAGCGCCGGCGCGCCGTTCGGCAGACCCGCCGCGCTGCCCGAACCGTAGACGAGACGATCGTCGCTGTGCAGGAGCGTCGTCGCGACGAGCGTGGGCGTGAGCGTCAGCGGCAATGCCGCGCCCTTCGCGGAAGGCGTGAGACGCATGCGCAACGTGTGGAAGCGGTTGATGTACGACGCGGTATCGTCGACGGCCGCGTTGAACGGCACGGCGTTCGGGCCACGGTCCGGCACGGCAAGGAACGTGCGGCAGCCGGCGTACGCGATGCCCGAACCCAGACCGCCGAGCAGGTTGCCCGCGACGCCGTTTTCGAGCGGTGCGGCCGTCTCGGTCGAGCGGTCGGCCAGATGTCCATCCAGGCTGCCGGTGGCGACGAGGTCAGGGGCGGCATGCGCCGCGGGCATCGCGAGTAGCGACGCAATGGCGATGGATAACAGTTTCGGCTGCGACACAGTGATGTCTCCTGGTGTTCGGAACGGGTGATCAGGACTGGCGAACTGACGGGACCAGCGCGACCCGACGCATACGGCGACGGGCCGGATTGCAGGACAAGGCCGGCCCTGAAGAAACAGGCGAACAGCGTGAATAGCGTGGAACGGGCGAGGCAGAGGAAAGCAGCGGAACGACAGAAAACCGGTTGAAGCAAGGTACGTGACGCGTATGGCGAAAATGTGACGACGGACCCGGACGCGCGCAAATGGTATCTTTGGCTGTTCAGGCGCGGATTCGCGCGCACCCGCAAGCCCTCCCTCGCACGAGGAAGGTGGACAGAAGCATCATGATCGAATCAAGTCCGGCCCCGCAGCGCGGGCCTCGCATTCCCTCCGTGCGCCGCTGGCGCTACGAAGGCTTTCCGCCCATGCTGAAGGCCACCATCGCCTGGCACGCGCTCGCGCTTGCCGGCTTCCTGAGCGCGCCCCGCGCATGGCCGTGGTGGCTCGCGTTCGTGATGATCAACCACGCGACGGTGACCATCGCCGGCTTATGGCCGCGCTCGTCGCTGCTGGGGCCGAACTGGACGCGTCTGCCTGCCCACGCAGGCAACGCCGATGCCATCGCGCTCACCATCGACGACGGCCCGGACCCGGTTGTCACGCCCCAGGTGCTCGACCTGCTCGACCGTTACCGCGTGCGCGCGACGTTCTTCTGCATCGGCGCCAAGGCGCAGCGCCATGCCGCGCTGACGCGCGAAATCGTCGCGCGCGGGCATGCCGTGGAAAACCACTCACAGGTCCACGTCCACACGTTTTCGGTCACGCTGCCCGGCGCGCTCAGGCGTGAAATCGAAGCCGCGCAGCAGACGTTCGAAACGCTGACCGGCGAGCGCCCCTACTTTTTCCGCGCGCCCGCCGGGCTGCGCAACGTCTTTCTCGAACCGGTTCTGGGGAAACTCGACCTGCGTCTCGCGGCGTGGACGCGGCGCGGCTTCGACACGCGCGAGCGCGATCCGGCAATCGTTGCGCACCGGCTGCTCGACGGGCTCGCCGCCCGCGACATCCTGCTCCTGCACGACGGCAACGCCGCGACCACGGAGGACGGCGAACCGCTGGTGCTCGCCGTGTTGCCACACGTGATCGAAGCGGCGCGGCGTCGGGGCCTGCGCTTCGTCACGTTGCGCGAAGCGCGCAAGGTTGCATGAAACCGGGTGGTGCCGCGACATGCAACGTGACGCGGTATCGGCGACACCGCGTCACGCCCACACACATACACGCGCACGGAACGGCCACCTGGAGCGGCGGCAATCCCGCACGCGCGGGTTCAGGCGCTACATCCGGCGCTTGACGAAACCGACGATCACCAGCAGCACGATCGCGCCGACCACGGAAGCGATCCAGCCCGCCGCCTGGCCAGGCTGATACCAGCCGAGCGCGCGCCCCACGTAACCCGCGATCAGCGACCCGACGATACCCACGACCATCGTCATGATGATGCCCATGCTGTCGTCGCCGGGCTTGAGTGCCCGTGCGATCAGCCCTATGACCAGCCCCACAATCAGCGTACCGATGAGCGCAAACATATAACTCTCCCGTTGAACCAGCTGTTGCACACGAATTTTGCCGACCGGGAACACGTCGCACGAGCGCGTTGATATGCGAAGCGTGTTCCGCGACCAGCCACACTACACACGAAAATCGGCGGCCATGTCCTCGTCGGTGCGCGCTTCGAGATCGCCGTTGCGACACGCCTTGATGAATAGTTCGTAGTCTTTCTCGACCTGATCCGCGTAGGCGGAAGCATAGCCGACCAGCGCTTCCGCAAACTGGTCGCTGCGGCCGATATATGCGCTGATCTCGATGGCCTGACCGCTCGCCTTGGCGTGCGCCCGGGCCATGATCCAGCCGCATATGCGCGCGTACCCTTCCAGCAGAGTGTTGTCGAACAGTTCGATGTTGGCGGACAGCTTCATGTCGCGTAACTGGCGGACATAGAAGTGCCGTCCCATCGGGCCGGTTGTCCAGCCAAGGAAGATATCGCTGACGGCCTGCAGCGCACGCTGCCCCCGCACGACGCGCTCGCCGTGATGGCGGATGCCCGCCGCCGTCCGGAAATGCTGCGGCGGCTTGAAGTACTGCCCGATCACCGACTGGCTCGCTTCCTTGATCTGCAGGAAGAGCGGCTTGTCGAGGTGGTCGGTGTTGAGCATCACGAGGCATCGCGTGCCGACGCTGCCCACGCCCACCACCTTGAACACCAGATCCTGCGGCGCGAAGTGACGAAGCAGATTGCGCCGGTCGTGCGTGAGCGTCTTCAGGTAGTCTTCGTACATGCTGCCGATGAGCGAACGCCAGTCGCCCGCCGCCAACCCGTCGTCCTCCGGCTCGAACAGCGTGTTGTTGCCGCGCATGTGAAAGAGACCCGGCGGCGCGTCGCGTATGTGCCATCTATCGTCGACGCGTTCAGCCATCTTCTCAAGCATGCTTTCGTGCGTGCGCGACGCCGCTTTTTCCAGACCGCGCCTGAGAGCGCGGCGCACCTCCGGCGAGACCGCCGTCTCGATCATCCGCTCGAACGTGATGCGGTCGTACCAGAGCTCGAGCGTGCCGTACCCGGAATACGTCCGCATCCAGTCGCGGTACGTGGTGGCGACCGTCATCACGAGTTCGTCGGCCGTGCTGCGGCTTAGCCGCATATGTCTTGCCGCGACGACAAAGCTCGCGGTCAGCCGCTTCAGATCCCATTCCCACGGGCCGTACGCGACTTCGTCGAAGTCGTTCAGATCGAACGCCAGTTGCCGCTCGGGCGTCGCAAAGCCGCCGAAGTTCATCAGATGGCCGTCGCCACAGATCGGCATGACGATGCCCGTGTCCTGCACCTTGCTGAGGTCGTGCGCCTGAATGATCGAGGTACCGCGAAAGAACGTGAACGGCGACACCGCCATGCGCCCATACCGCAATGGCACGAGACGCCGCACGCGCCCTTCGCTGCTCTTCTTCAGCAGCGCGATGGGATCGCGGTCGAAATCGCCAACCGCACGATGGCTGGACCGTTTGCTATGTTCGCGCGCGGCGCGACCGGCCGCTTCCCGTTCAGCGAGAGTGCTCGACGTCATGCATTTCTCCGGTTTCTTCGAATCATCATGGACTGGCACGCGGCGGCTGCCTGCCCGCTGCGGGCAGAACACCTGACCCGCATCGAACCTGTGCTCCGCGCGGCTCGCGCCAGCGCCGGCAGCGCCCCTGCGGCCTTGAGGAGCAGCATCGCCTGCCGGTATTAAATCCCGCGGCGAACGCCAGCGCAAGGGGCCGGACCATGGCGCATCACTTTGTGACAACTGGACCGTCCGGCCATGCGTCTCGCCATAAAGATCGATATGTTTATTTCGATTGTTTAGAATCGACACCGGACGGAGACAAAATTAACCGATCAGGACAGACCAGAACAGATGAAAACGCCCTTTGCCTTTTCGGATACATCCCATTTCGCCGGCACGTCGTCTTGCCCAACACTTTCGCCCTTTCACAGGAACCGCGCGCACGCGACGCATCGCAGCGCGCACGCATCCATCGAACCGGCGAGCCTCTGACGACGTGAACCCTTCCCTCTTCGCCCGCTGCGGCGTGTTCGGCAGCGCGATGCTGCTGTCGGCGTGCTGCCTCTTTCCGGGCTACCGGCACAAGACCGACGCCATTCCCCACACCACGGGCTCCCTTACCGTCGCCCCCGCTTCGAGTTTCGCCTATGTGCCCGCGGAGGACGGCCGGCTTTCGCCGAACCGCATCCAGAACACGGCTTCGTCGAGCATCACGCTCAAGAAGAACATCGATGCGAGCGTACGCGATGCGGTTGCAAAAACGCTCACGCGCGCCGGCATCAACACCGCCGACAACGCGCGCATCCTGAGCGCGCGCATCGAGGTGTTCTCGGTGGAAGACGCGCGCTCGCCCGCATGGTGGACGTTGAAGATGCATTACGTGCTGACCGGAACCGACTCGAAACAGGAACTCTATGCGTCGACGAAAACCGTGCGACGCCAGTTCCATACGTTCACCAGCAATACAATCGCGCTCGAGGACACGGTGGCGGCCAACGTGTCCTCGCTGCTCGGCGATCCTGATTTCGTGCGCGTGCTGCATTGATCGAACGTTGATCGCGCATTGACCACGCATTGATCACGCGCGGCTTCGCCACTTCGGTACAATCGGCGAGACCTGTCTTGTGGCCCGTTGCCGGGTCGGTTGCACGGACCGCTCAGGCAACGGGTGCTCATCCTGCGAGCCGCTCATGTCCTTTACCGCCTGGCTTTTCTTCCTGCCCGCCTGCTTTGCGCTGAACATGGCGCCCGGCCCCAACAACCTGCTGTCGATCAATGTCGCGGCGCGTCATGGCTTCTGGATGGCCGGCATCGCGGGCACGGGCCGCCTCGTCGCGTTTGCCGCGATGCTCGCGTTGACCGCCACGGGGCTTGCCGCCGTGCTGCACGCGTCGGCATGGGTGTTTCTCGGCATCAAGCTCGCCGGCGCCGGCTATCTGATCTGGCTCGCGGTCCAGTTGTGGCGCAGCAAGGCCACGACGTTCGAATCAGCAAAACACGACGACGCGTCGCTCTGGCGCCTCGCACGACGCGAATGCCTCGTCGCCGCCGGCAACCCGAAAGCGATTCTGGTGTTCACGGCGTTCCTGCCGCAATTCGTCGACATCACGCAACCGATGGTGCCGCAGTTCACCGTGCTCAGCGCGAGCTTTCTCGTGCTCGAATCGATTGCGATCGTGCTGTATTCCTGCGCGGGCATGTGGCTCGGCCGCTGGCTCACGCGCGCCGATGTGCGCCGCTGGTTCAACCGCTGCTGCGGGACGTTTCTAGGTGCGATCGGCCTCAGCTTCCTGCTCGCGCGTCACACCTGAGCGCCATGCGCGGCAGAGCGCGCGCCGGATGCACGGCACGAACCGCGCGAACCATAAGTTATTGCTAATGCATTCAGTCAATAACTTTAACTATCATCAATCGATGCATCCACTTATTCTCGAAACATCGTCCGGACTCGCCGCATGAAACGCGCAATGCCAACGTAACGGCACATCTCACGCGCGGGCACTGCACTTGCGGCAACGGACAGACAGCTTTCAATCGTCACTGGGGCAAACCATGAAGATCTGTGTCTTCGGAGCAGGTGCAATAGGCGGGCTGATGGGTGTGCAACTGGCACGGGCGGGGGCTGACGTGAGCTTCGTCGCGCGCGGTCCACATCTCGCCGCCATGCGTGAACACGGCGTGCGACTGCAGATGGACGGCGAGGAAGTCTCCGCCAGGGTCCGCTGCACGTCCGATCCGCGAGAGCTGGGCGTGCAGGACTACGTGATCATCACGCTCAAGGCGCACTCACTGCCGGGCGTCGTCGAGTCGATGCAGCCGCTCTTCGGCAAGCACACGGCCATTATCACGGGCACGAACGGCATCCCTTACTGGTACTTCTATCAACACGGCGGCCAGTTCGCGGGCACGCGCCTCGCGAGCGTCGATCCGGATGGCTCGCAATGGTCGCGGCTCGGCCCGGAGCGCGCGATTGGCTGCGTGCTGTACCCCGCCGCCGAAATCGCGGAGCCTGGCGTCATCAAGCACGTGTACGGCAAGAAATTCCCGATCGGTGAACCGAGCGGCGAACGGACCCCGCGTATCCAGCAGTTTCACGAGATGATGCAGGCCGCCGGTTTCGACGCGCCGATCCGCGAGAACATCCGCGACGAAATCTGGCTCAAGCTGTGGGGTAACCTCTGCTTCAACCCGATCAGCGCGCTCACACACGCGACGCTCGACATCATCACGAGCGATCCCGGCACGCGGGCCCTGTCGCGCGCGATGATGATCGAAGGCAAGCAGATCGCCGAACAGTTCGGCGTGCATTTTCGCGTCGACGTCGAGAAGCGGATCGATGGCGCGGGCGCGGTCGGCGCGCACAGAACGTCGATGCTGGTCGACCTGCTGCACAAGCGGCCGATGGAAATCGATCCGCTCCTGACCGTCGTGCAGGAGATGGGACGCCTCGTCAACGCGCCCACGCCGACCATCGATGTCGTGCTCGCCCTCGTCAAGCAGCGCGAAAAGATGGCGCTGCAGGGCGACTGATTTTCACGGCACGGCCTGAGTCACGAAGGGGACCGGATGCGCTGCATCCGGTCCCCTTCGCTTTTGATTCCCGCAAATCAACGCCGCGTGTCGCTCAGTGATCGATCGACAGCCACACGCTTTTCGGCTCCGTGAAGTTCTCGATCGCGACGTCGCCATGCTCGCGCCCGAAGCCCGAATCGCCCGAGCCGCCCCACGGCAGGCGCACGTCGGTATAGCCGTACGTGTTGATCCACACGGTGCCCGCTCTCAGTTCACGCGCGACGCGATGCACGCGGCCAATGTCCCTGCTCCACACGCCGGCCGCGAGGCTGTAGAGCGTGCCGTTCGCGATGCGGATCGCGTCGGCTTCGTCGTCGAAGCGGATCACGCTCGCCACCGGGCCAAAAATTTCCTCCTGCGAGATACGCATCTCATGTTCGACGTTGGCGAACACCGTCGGCTCGACGAAGAAACCGCGCTCGCCGATCCGCGCACCGCCGGTCACGAGCGAAGCGCCCTCGTTCCGGCCGATGTCGACGTAATCGAGCACCGTCTTCATCTGCGTGGCGGAAACGAGCGGGCCCATCGCTGTTTCCCGCAAGGTCGGGTCGCCGACACGGATCGCCTTTGCCCGCCCCGCGAGCCGTTCGACCACTTCGTCGTACACGTTGCGATGCGCGAGAATGCGCGAGCCCGCCGAACACACCTGCCCCGTGTTGAAGAAAATCCCCGACGCGGCGGCACGCACGGCGTTGTCGACATTCGCGTCGTCGAAGATCACGTTCGCCGACTTGCCGCCGAGTTCGAGCGTCACGCGCTTGAAGTTGCCCGCGGCGCCCTGCAGGATGCCGCGTCCCACCGAAGGCGACCCCGTGAACGTGACCTTGTCGACGCCCGGATGCGCGACGAGCGCGTCGCCCACCACGCGCCCCTTGCCCGTGACGATGTTCAGCACGCCGGGCGGCACGCCCGCTTCGAGCGCGAGTTCGCCGATCCGCAATGCCGACAGCGGCGTGATTTCAGCGGGCTTCACGATCATCGTGCAGCCGCATGCGAGCGCCGGCGCGATCTTCCACATGCCGATCATCAGCGGAAAATTCCACGGCACGATCGCGGCCACCACGCCGACCGGCTCGCGCAGCGTGTATGTCAGCGCGTCGGGACGCACCGGCACCACCTGGCCGTTGATCTTGTCGCACCAGCCGGCGTAGTACGCGAGCGTGTCGATCGCGGCGGGCACGTCCTGGCGCATCACCGAGGCGATCGGCTTGCCCGCGTCGAGGCTTTCGAGCGCGGCGATTTCATCCTGATGCGTACGCAGGAGTTCGGCGAAGCGGTTGAGGATGCGCCCGCGTTCCGCGGCGCGCAGCGCGTTCCACACCTTGAGCGCGGCGCGCGCGGCCGCGACCGCCGTGTCGACGTCCGCCGCGCTGCCCTGGGCGACGAGCGCAATCGGTTCCTCTGTGGCGGGGTTCACGTCGACGGAATATTCACCGGTACCCGGCGGCACGCGTTTGCCGCCGATCAGCAGGTCATGGCGTTTGAGGTCGGTCTTCGCTTGAGTGTCCATTGTCGTGCTCCTTGCAAAAGTCATTCATTGCGCGCCCCACAGCACAGGACCGCGCGGGCTACGGCGTTCGTAACACCGTGCCATTGCCGGGTAGCGCCGCGAGCGTGCGCGGACCGACGCCTGGCCACATCGGGGCCGTATCGCTGAGCGGGCCCTGAGGGTGCGCCTCCTTGAAGAACTGCGACCAGACCGCTTCCGCGTTCGGCCGGAGCGAGCGGTTCTTGCGACGCACGAGCATCGTCACCAGCGAGACTTCCGGGACTAGCGGCCGCGTGACGGTGCGAGCCGAATGCGCGGGCCAGTGTGCGTCGACAGGCAGAACGCCAACGCCGAGCCCGAGTTCGATCATGCGCAAAACAGCGGCCACGTGCCCCAGTTCCTGAACCGGACGCGCGCGCGGGCGCAACGCGCCAAGCGCGCGATCGACGCTCGCGCGGCTGCCGGCATCCGCGTTCAGCGTGACGAGCGGCACGTCGTCGAGCGCGTTCCATGCCAGCGTGGGGCGCAGCGCGAGCGGATGGGCCTCGGGTAATACCGCGCACAGCGGCGTGGAAAACAGCACCTGCGCATGCATGCCGGTGTACGCAGCGGGATCGAAATCGGAGACGACGCCAAAGTCGACTTCGCCATGCTCGACGCCCGCCAGCACAGCCGCCTGCGGGACGTCCTTGACGGAGATGATCAGATCGGGGAAAGCGGCCGCGCAGCGCGCGAGACCGCCGGGCAGCCAGCTCGACGACAGCACCGGATTGCTCGCGATCACCACGACGCCCGTGTGGCTCTCGTGCGCGGCACGGCCCTCGCGCAGCGTGATGTCGATTTCGTCGAGCAGACGGCCAATACGGCGCTCGAGACTGGCGCCGGCCGTCGTCAGTTCGACCTGACGCGTCGTGCGGTCGAAGAGCCGGAGCTCGATCGCTTCCTCAAGCTCGCGCACGCAGCGGCTGACCGCCGACTGCGTGAGATCGAATTCGCGCGCCGCGCGGGTAAAGCTCCGCTGGCGCGCGACCGCAACGAACACCTTCAGCTGATGCAGCGAGATATTCATGACGCGAAAGACCGTGGTTTATTCACCCGTCTGCTCCGGCCAGTGGCTCAGTCGGGAGGCACTTTTGGTCTGCACGACCGGATTTTCGCTCGCTTCCACCCAGCGGGTGCGCATCGGCGCGAGGATGAACTTCGCCGAGATGCCGGCCGCGATCGTGATGACCGCCGACACGATGAACACCAGGTTCCATCCGCCCGTCGCCGAGAGCACCGAGGCGATCGGCACGATCAGCGACGCCGTGCCCTTCGCCGTGTACAGCGTGCCCGCATTGGAAGCCGCGTACTTGCTGCCGAACGTGTCCGCGCAGATTGCCGGAAAGATCGAGAAAATCTCGCCCCAGAACAGGAAGATCAGCGCGGCGAACGTCATGAACGCATACGGGTTACTGCCGTACTGCATCAAACCGAGCAGCGCGAGCCCCTCACCGATGAAGATGAAGAACATCGTGTTTTCACGGCCGATCTTGTCGGAGATGAAGCCACAGAAAGGACGCGTGAAGCCGTTGCAGATGTTGTCGATCGAGAGCGTCATCGTGAGCAGCGGCAGCGTCATGCCGAAGAAGCTCATCGGCAGTTTCGCGAGGCCCCAGTCTTTCGCAATCGGGCCGAGCTGCGCGGTGGCCATCAGGCCGCCCGCGGCCACCGCGACGAACGACGCGTAGATCACCCAGAACACCGGCGTCTTGATCATCTGCCCCGGCGTGTAGTCGATCTTGCTCATCGCGAACTTCCTCTTCGCGGTGGACGTCGAACGCAGCGCCGGCTTGTGCAGCAGCAGCGCCAGCACGAAAATGCACACGCCCTGCAGGATGCCAAAGAACAGGAACGTATGTTCGTAACCCGTGCGCGTGATCATGTTGGCGATCGGAATCACCGTAACCGCGGCGCCCGCGCCAAAACCCGCCGCCGTCAGGCCGGCCGCGAGCCCGCGGCGGTCCGGAAACAGTTTCAGCGCATTGCCCACGCACGTGCCATACACGCCGCCCGCGCCGAGACCCGCGATCACGGCCGCCGCGTACAACTCAGGCAAGGTCGTCGCGTATGAATTCATGATCCATGCGACGCCCGCGCACAGCGCGCCGACGGCAACGACCGGTCGTGGACCGAACCTGTCGACCAGCCAGCCCTCAACGGGCACGAGCCACGTCTCGGTCAGGATGAAAATCGAAAAGGCCAGCTGGATCGACGCCTGCCCCCAGTGATGCCGCGCGTTCATCGGTGCGACGAACAGTGTCCACGCATATTGAAGATTGGCGACGAGTGCCATGCACACCATGCCAATGACGAGTTGAGTCCACCGGTTCCCTAGAAAAGAAGGGGCAGGCGGTTGCTGGGTGAGAACGTTCATGTGTCTTGTCTCCGCTATCTATTCAGTGCAACCGGCCCGATCGCCATGCTGCATCCATTCCAGCTTATAGTTAAGACCCGAAAATCAATGCCATCGGGAATATTCGACACCTGCATTGCCTCAATTTAATTCATTTAAAAAAGCAATGCGAAAATCATCAGACTGAAAGAACGGACTTTACTTAACCGGCTTTTACCGGATCAACCCCTTGCTACGCATGCTCCATACCCCTACGCGTTAACCCGGTGCGCCACGTATTTATAACCGCTGTCTTACAGAACCATGCTAGGGTCATTGCTCAATAACTAATAATTAAAGTTTGTTATTATGTAGATTCACTCTTGCTTATACATCGGCCATGACGATGAGAAACGCAACACTTCGCCAGTTGAAGGTCTTCGAAACGGTCGCGCGCCACCTCAGTTTTTCGCGCGCGGCGGAGGAGCTGCATCTCACGCAGCCGGCCGTTTCCACCCAGGTCCGCCAGCTCGAAGACCACGCGGGGCTTCCCCTTTTCGAGCAGCTCGGCAAGAAAATCTACCTGACGCCCGCCGGCACGGAGATGCTTCACTACAGCCGCGCGATCATCCAGCAGTTCCACGAAGTCGACGAAGCGATGGGCCGGCTTAAAGGCGTCTCGGGCGGCACGCTGAACGTGGCGGTGATCAGCGCCGGCGACTACTTCTTTCCGCGCCTGCTCGCCGAATTCACGCGCCGCTATTCGGGTGTGACGCTCAACCTTGCGGTACACAACCGCGAGGAGCTGCTGCACCAGCTGTCGACCAACCAGACCGATCTCGCGGTGATGGTCCGTCCGCCGCACGAAATGGATTCGGTCAACGAATCGTTCGCGCCGCACCCTTATGTCATCGTCGCGTCGCCCAGCCATCCGCTCACCAGAAAGAGCAACATCCGGTTGAGCCAGCTGGCGAACGAGGCGTTCATCGTGCGCGAGCGCGGCTCCGACACGTGGAATTCGATGGAAGAAGGCTTCGCTGGCCGGCTCACGAATCTCAAGGTCGCGATGGAGATCAAGAGCACGGAAACGATCAAGCAGGCGGTCATCGCGGGCATGGGCATCGCGTTTCTGTCCGCGCATACGATCAGCCTCGAACTGCAGGTCGGCAATCTCGCCGTGCTGGATGTCGAAGGCTTTCCGGTCATGCTCAACTGGTACGTGGTGCATCGCAAGAACAAGCGCCTGCCGCCCGTCGCCGAAGCGTTCAAGCGCTTCCTGATGGAAGAAGGCGCGAACCTCATCGAACAGATCACCAACCTGAAGGATTCGGGCGTGTATAAGCGATAGCGTATGGTTTTCCAATAAAACTTTAACTATTGCCGATCGGTGCGCATGCCTATGCTTGAGTCGAGTCATTTCACTCAACCGCCTGGGAGCCCGATGATGATCAATCACGCTTCGGTTCAGTCTCATACCACCTCGCGTGCTGGCCGCGTCATTGCGGACAGTCCTGACGATGCGCACCTGAGCGCATGGAACGCGGCATTCAGCGACCTTGGGTTGCGGTTTCGCTGGGATCGCGACACGCTCGATGCGCTCAATGAGTTCAACTGCGAACTCGCGCGCGTTACCGCGTACATCGAGCAGTTCCACGCCCATCTGCACAAGGCCTACGACGCCGACTTCCTGGCCCAGCTGATCCTGCAGAAGAAGAGCCAGTACTTCGATGCTTTCACGCCGGCACGCGGCGCCTGATCTGCTTCGATACAACCCTGCCTGCACGCGCCTCCTGTAACTGGTTGAGCGTGCACCCTCATTCACGCTCACTTCACGGGCGGTGCGCCCACCGGGTGACGCATCGCGCGATAACGCTGCCTGCCGCGATACCGCCATTCGACGCCGCGCCGGTACGCGCCCGCGCGCTGGACGCCGCATTCGTCGCGCAGGGACCAGCAAGGCGTCGAGAAATCGTCGCCGGGCACAATGTGTGAGGGATCGCCGCGCAATTCGATGCGCTCCAGGATGCCGCGCCGATGCATGACACCGCAGCGCGCATGAACGCGCGCACCGGGTATCGCGAACGCGGGCGCATGGGGCTCGTGATCGGCGGCGGTCATCATGTGCGCGCCGAGCGCGGCGGCGAGCAGGCTCATCGCGAAGAGCGCGGCCACGTCGAAGTTATGCGTGTCTTCCGTCACGAACGCGTAGCCGAGCCACGCACACAGCAGCAGCGCGACGACGTTGACGATCTTGTAGCCGGGAAACGCTGCGTTGCGATCCACGAGCAGGCCGTGCAGCTTGAAAAACGCAATGGCACAGCCGGCAAACACGAGTCCGCCGATAAACACCGCGACGCACGACTCGACGCGTTCGATGCCCACCGGCATCGTGGCAAGCAGATAACGCGCGAAGCCCGCGCCGGTCACCATCAGCCCGACGCCGCTGCCAAGTAGCGTCAGGAAACCGGGCCTGTGCAGCAGATCGCGATGGCGAACCGTCCGCGCGCAAAACGTTGCGCCTGCAACAATCGACAGAACGCCGACAATCGCATAGACGGCGTTGCCCAATTCTTCCGGCATGTCTCCTCCTCCCGCGACGCCGTGGTACGGCGTCGCCCAGATCAGACGGAAATACTCGCGGCCGTGATGGCGGCCTGTTCTGTGCCCTCGCCCGTCAAGGCGAGGATGTTGCTCAACGTGCCAATGCCGTCGATCGAAACCGTCACCGTCGCGCCATCCTTGATCGACCCGACGCCAATCGACGTTCCGCAGGCGATCACGTCGCCCGGTTCCAGTGTCAGGTCGTGAGAAATCATGCTGACCTGCTCAGCCGGCGAAAACACCATGTCCGACAACGGATAGTTCTGTCGCTCCACGCCATCGACCTTCGTCACGACGTGACACGCCTGCCAGTCGAGACCCGACACGATCGCCGGACCGACACAGCAAAACGTATCGAAGCCTTTCGCGCGACACCATTGCGGAAAGTGCGGATTTTCCGTGAGCAACTCGGCAGCCGTCACGTCGTTGACGATCGTGTAGCCGAAGATCGACGCCGCGGCCTCCTCGACGCTCGCCGCGCGGCAGCGTTTGCCGATCACGATGCCCAGTTCGCCTTCGTACGCGATCTTGCCCGCGTAGCTGACCGGCCGCCGGATCGGATCACCAGACCCGATCACGGATTCCGCCGGCTTGATCAGAAAGAGCGGATGTGACGGCACCGGCTTCTCGAGCTTGGCGGCGAGCGCATGGAAGTTGTTCCACAACGCGACGACCTTGCCGGGCGCGCAGGGCGCGATCTGCGTGAGCGCGCGCGTCGACAGCACGGCGCCCGTCGGCACCGGATGATGAAGACCTGCGTATTCGTGCAGATAGCCGTTTTCAACACGGCCGAAGACGATGTTGCCGTCATTCGACTTGAAGCGCATCCAGGTTTCCACGGTCAGTTCCCTGTGAGTGAGATGTGATCTTCTCGCGTATGCGAAGCGTCAGATGGCGCCGGCCACGCGCAACGCGCTGATCTGCTCCAGCGAGTAGCCGAGTTCAGCCATCACCTCGTCGGTGTGTTCGCCGAGCAGCGGCGAGCGCGTCACTTCAGTGGGGCTGTCCGACAGCTTGATCGGATTGCCGACCGTCAGATACTTGCCGCGCGTCGGATGGTCGACTTCGACGATCGTGCCGGTCTTGCGCAGCGACGGCTCCTCCGCGATTTCCTTCATCGAGAGGATCGGACCGCACGGAATGTCGTGCCCGTTGAGGATTTCCATGGCCTCGAACTTGGTCTTGCTCATCGTCCAGCGTTCGATCTCGGCGAAGATTTCCTTCAGACGCGGCAGGCGCGCCGCAGCTGTCGCGTATTCGGGATCGGTGGCCCATTCTTCCTTGCCGATCACGTTGCAGATCTTCGCCCACACGGGCGCCTGCGTGATGAAGTAGATGTAGGCGTTCGGATCCGCTTCCCAGCCCTTGCACTTCAGGATCCAGCCCGGCTGGCCGCCGCCCGACGCGTTGCCCGCGCGCGGCACCGCCTCGCCGAACGTGCCGTTCGGGTACTGCGGATATTCCTTCATGACACCGGTGCGTTCGAGCCGCTGCTGGTCGCGCAGCTTCACGCGGCACAGGTTCAGCACGCCGTCCTGCATCGCCGCCAGCACACGCTGGCCGCGGCCCGTCGAAACGCGCTGAAAGAGCGCCGTGACGATGCCGAGCGCGAGATGCAGCCCCGTGCCGCTATCGCCGATCTGCGCGCCGGTGACGACCGGCGGGCCGTCGTCGAAACCGGTTGTCGAAGCCGCGCCGCCCACGCATTGCGCGACGTTCTCGTAGACCTTGCAGTCTTCGTAGGGACCGGGGCCGAAACCCTTCACGGACGCCACGATCATCTTCGGATTGAGTTCCTGGATGCGCTCCCAGGTGAAGCCCATGCGATCGAGCGCGCCCGGCGCGAAATTCTCGACCAGCACGTCGCATTTCTGGATCAGCGCTTCGAGAACCAGCTTGCCTTCCGGGTTCTTCGTATCGATCGTGACCGAGCGCTTGTTGTGATTGAGCATGGTGAAATACAGGCTGTCGACGTCGGCGATATCGCGCAGCTGCTCGCGCGTGATGTCGCCCGCACCGGCCCGTTCCACCTTGATCACGTCGGCGCCGAACCATGCCAGCAACTGCGTGCATGTTGGACCCGACTGCACATGCGTGAAGTCGAGAATCCTCACGCCGTCGAGCGCTTTACCCATGTCATGTCTCCTTCAATGATGTATGCGTTCTGTGTGTACACCGGTCCGTCGTGCATGACTGCGATCTGCGTCGAGATCGACCTGCCCTGACCGACACGGTATGTGATATATCACATTCATTCAAGCGTAATTTCGCTGCTGTCTTTCTGGTCAAATATCCGCTTTAGCGCCGTCTGGCGTGGATTTCCGGCCGGATGCACGTCACATCACCACGTCTTGACCAGGGGAAAATACCGAGCAGCATTCATTCACGTTTCGTTGTGATATATCACATACTAGATTTCACGAAGCGTCAAGGGAGGGCTTTCCCGGCGTTTGCGAAGATCGCGCGATATGAGATGAAGGGGGCCACTGCATGTGCGGCGCGCACAATGGAAAAAGGGCCAGCGGTGACGCCACCGCTGGCCCTGTTGAGTTGAAGCCGGTCTTCAGTGAAACCGTTCAGTCGAGAAAATCGCAGTTCGCCTCGACGAACGTGGCGAGATCCAGTGAATGCTGGCGCGTCAGACGCTCGGCCAGTTCCGTGTCGCGCTGCTCGAGCGCCTCGATGATCCGCAGATGGTCGACGATGGAACGTGACGCGCGGTCGCTCTGCGAAATCGTCATGCGGCGGATTGCGCGCACGTGGATGAAGATGTTCTTGATCGTGTCGAGGATGATCTGCGACTTCGACAGCTCCACGATCGCCTGGTGGAACGCAATATTCGCGTCCGAGTATTCAGCGATGTGCTCGGCCGGCGTGGCGTCGCGGAAATGATCGAACATGTGCCGTAGACGCGCGATTTCCGCGTCCGTCGCGTTTTGCGTGGCGAGGCGCGCGGCCATGCTTTCGAGCGCGGCCCACATCTGGATCATTTCGACGATTTCACGCTTGCTCTTGCGCACGATATAGATGCCGCGACGCGGCACCATGCGCAAAAAGCCCTCCTGCTCCAGCAGCGTCATCGCCTCGCGAACGGGTGTACGGCTCACGCCGAGCGTTTCGCTCAGCACGCGTTCATCGAGGCGGATTTCCTCGCGCGACTGGTAAATATCCGCGTCGGCAATGGCCTGGCGCAGCATGGTGTAAGCCTGGTCGCGCAGGCTGGCGGTCGCATTGATCGGCTGGAGTGCCAGCGTCAACGATGCGACCGGAAGCGCCGCCGCGGGTGTAGCCACTATTTCAGTTTGAAGTTCTGACGACATTCATCGCCTCTTGTTGAGCGCGCTCACGATGCGGCCTGGCGGCGGGGGCCGCTTCACCGAGGCCGACATAACGGCCGTGCAGCGCGGCGAGCTCAGCAACCGGCTGCGGAATCCATTTTGTCAGCAAAACAGTGGCGGCGGAACCCAGACCAACCACACCGATGGCAAGCAGCGACAGAGAAACAAAATCCATTTGAAGCTCCGAATGAGTGAGTGAATGACTCAATCATATGCTGCATTGCCGCAAAAATCAATATTTCGTATGTGATATATCACTGAGTGTTGCATCTAAAACACAAACACACGGTAGCACGGTGGGAAGGATGCGTGTCCGCGACGCATGCTAATTGACATGCGACTCGACACGCAATGGGGTCGCAACGCGCATGGGCACGCGCCGGAGCCAGCGGCGTCAGGCGATTGCGCCTGTCTCCAGCCGGAACACGGCGACTGCATCTTTCAGCAGCGTCGACTGGGCCCGCAGCGATTCCGCGGCCGCCGCGGCCTGTTCGACGAGCGCGGCGTTCTGCTGCGTCGACTGGTCCATCTGCGTGACCGTGACGTTGATCTGCTCGAGGCCGTGATGCTGTTGTTCCGCAGCGCTCGAAATTTCCGACATGATGAGCGTCACGCGTTGCACGGAAGCGACGACGTCGCTCATCGTGACGCCCGCGCGTTCCACGAGCGCTTCGCCGGAGCGGATCCGCTCGACGGAGCTGCCAATCAGCGAAGCGATTTCCTTCGCTGCCGCCGCCGTGCGTTGCGCGAGGCTGCGCACCTCGGCGGCCACGACGGCGAAGCCCCTTCCCTGCTCGCCCGCACGCGCCGATTCGACGGCCGCGTTGAGCGCGAGGATATTCGTCTGGAACGCGATGCCGTCGATCACGCCGATGATCTCGGCGATGCGCTGCGAGTCGCGCGAAATGTCGCGCATCGTGCTGACCGCTTCATGCACCACGCCGCCGCCCGCGACGGCCGTCTCCGACGCCTTCTGCGCCAGCTCATTGGCCTGCTTCGCGTTGTCGGCGTTCTGGCGCACGGTGACCGTCAGCTCTTCCATGCCGACGGCGGCCTTCTCGAGCGCCGCCGCCTGCTGTTCCGTGCGCGACGACAGATCGGTATTGCCAAGCGCGATTTCCCGCGCGCCCGTGTGGATCACATCCGTGCTGCTGCGCACCGTCACCACGGTACGGCGCAAGCCGTCCTGCATCTGGCTGAGCGCGCCCAGCAATGCGCCCATTTCATTGTTGCGTTCGTTCGGAATCTCGCCCGACAGATCGCCGCCCGCGATCAGGCGGAACTGCGCGATCGCACGTTCGACCGGACGGATGATCGCGCGCATCAACGCCATGCGGCCGGCGATGCTCACGGCGAGCAGCAGCACGGTCACGCCGACCAGCACCTGCACGGTCAGCGAGAAACGGCTTTGCGCCTGCAGGAAACGCCCCTCCTGGCGCTGCATCAGACGTGCTTCGAGTGCGGAGACGGCACGCGCATACTGGCCGGCGATCGCTTCGGTTTCCTTGCCCTGGAGTTGCTTGAACGAGATGAAGTCGTTGGTATCGAGCGCCTTGAACGCCGGCAGCAACGCCTGCGAAACGAGCTTCGCGCGCGTGACGGCAAGACTCTCCACGTCGGCGCGCAGGTTGTCGTCCTGTCTGGCGAGGCCGTCGAAGCGCTTGTACGCCGCATCGGCGACGGTGACCGCGCGATGCGATTCGTCGAGAAGCGCCGGGTCCGGCTCACCCAGGCCATAGAGCGCGTAATAGCTGTTCATCAGCAGGCGCGCACGCAGCACTTCCTCCGAACTCTGATGCAGGGCGACCAGCGCGCCCGTGTCGTCGCTATACATTTTTTGCAGCGCGACATTGCTCATGCGCGTCCCCGCAATGCCCATCGCACCGATGGCGATCGACATGAGCGACAACACGCCAATAACGGCGGTCAACGTCGCCCGGATAGACAGTTTTCTGATCATGCGCTTCCTCACTGGTTTGGTCTTGCACGCCTTGCTAGCGACACACGCCTGGCAATCTGCATGCTCCAAAACCCTAAGCGTCCCGGTATCTGAATCCACCCCTGAAAACAGACCAGAAAACACACTATGTGGGTTGCAAAAACCGCCGTGTGGCGCGCTATCCGCACGGTTTTCATTCATCAGCGGATTACTCCGGGCAAACCCGTTATGCATTCGCGCCTCATATTGCCAACGCGGGCCGCTCCTCATATTGTGGAGCGCGCAACGCACAGGCCTCGAAGACCGCGCTAAAGAAAAGCGCATCAGAGCCGATAACTATCAGTTACCCCCTTAACGGAGACCGACCATGAGCAGCATGACAGACCACCCGGAGAGCCCGGGCTCGTCCGGCTTCTTTTCCAAACAGGCTACCGTCGCAAAACCAGGCTTTTCCCGCTGGATGGTTCCGCCCGCCGCGCTCGCCGTGCATCTGTGTATCGGCCAGGCGTACGCGTTCTCCGTCTTCAACGGCCCGCTCACGAAAGTCATCGGCATCACGCAATCCGCACCGGACGACTGGACGCTCACGACCCTCGGCTGGATCTTCTCGCTCGCCATCGTGTTCCTCGGCCTGTCCGCCGCGTTCGCCGGCAAATGGCTTGAACGTGTCGGGCCGCGCCGCACGATGCTCACGGCGGCATGCTGCTTCGGCGGCGGTTTCATCGTGTCGGCCGTGGGTGTGTGGCTGCATCAGATCGTGCTGCTCTATCTCGGCTACGGCGTGATCGGCGGCATCGGGCTCGGGCTCGGTTATGTGTCGCCGGTGTCGACGCTGATCCGCTGGTTTCCGGACCGCCGCGGCATGGCGACCGGCCTCGCCATCATGGGCTTCGGCGGTGGTGCGATGATCGCGGCGCCGCTGTCGGTGGCGCTGATGAACCACTTCAAGAGCGCAACGAGCATCGGCGTCGCCGAAACGTTCGTGGTGCTCGGCATCGCGTACTTCATCTCGATGACGATCGGCGCCCTCACGATCCGCATTCCGGCGCCCGACTGGAAGCCGGCTGGCTGGACACCACCGGAAACGTCGCACCAGATGATCACGCGCAACCACGTACACATCGATCAGGCGCTGAAGACGCCGCAGTTCTATCTGATCTGGTTCGTGCTGTTCCTGAACGTGACGGCTGGCATCGGCATTCTCGGCCAGGCTTCGGTGATGATCCAGGAGAGCTTCAAGAACACCGTGACAGCGGGCGCCGCTGCCGGCTTCGTCGGGCTGCTCTCGCTCTTCAACATGGGCGGGCGCTTCGTGTGGGCGTCGGCGTCGGACTTCATCGGCCGCAAGAACACGTACTACGTCTTCTTCGTGTTCGGTGCCGTGCTGTACTACTCGGTGCCGGGCTTCGCCGCGTCGGGCAACATCGCGCTCTTCGTGCTGGCGTTCTGCCTGATTATCTCGATGTACGGCGGTGGCTTCTCGACGGTTCCCGCGTATCTCGCGGACATGTTCGGCACCGCGTTCGTCGGCGGCATCCACGGCCGTCTTCTGACGGCGTGGGCAGCGGCTGGCGTGGCGGGCCCGGTGCTGGTCAACTACATCCGCGCCTATCAGGTTGCGCATGGCGTGGCCAAGGCCGATGCGTACACGATGACGGTGCATATCATGACCGTGCTGCTGGTGGTGGGCTTTATCTGCAATCTGCTCGTCAAGCGCGTGGACAACAAACACCACATGAACGAAACACAGCTCGCCAGCCAGTAAGGAGACCGACATGACCGAATTGAACGCCGTGCATCCGACCAGTAAAGCTAAACTGGTGGTCTTCTGGGCCTATGTGCTGATTCCCCTCGCATGGGGTGTCGTGAACACGCTGATTCAGGCAATGAAGCTCTTCAGCTAGATACGTTCTTTTAAGTTATTCACAAAAAGCCGGGCTTGATGCCCGGCTTTTTTTATTCCAGATTTCGCGCCTGGATACCGCCAGAAACATCTTAAATATGCCGACGTCTTCACGCTCACTGAGAAATATCAAGCCAGCATAACCATCGCCTTGACCCAACGTGCAGAAGTCGAAATAATCCTCAAGATCGTCCAGACTTTCAGTGATGTTACAAATTATGTGTGTGCGGTATTTGAACGTTTGCTAATATTTGCGAATCATTGAGACATGCGAACCCATTTTTATCCGCTGCATCAAGTGCTGTCTACCTTTCACGGAGGCTCCCTGCATGTGCGTAAGAACGGTTCCACCTACGCCTCCCTAGCCGGCTGATCGCGAAACCGGTCTGCAATCGGACACTCAGTCGGGAAGATTTTATTCTTCTCGTGTTTCCGGCGGGATTGGCTCATGCACAGCCAATTACTACTTCAGTCGATATGCATATTGTTTAATCCGGTTTGCGAAAGCAAATGGATAGTTGCGTTCGGCGCGTCCGTATTTCTTTATATAAAACATGAATCCTGCTCGCCGATTTGTCCGGGTGTCGTTACTCTCAATCCTCTTTATCGCTCGAGGCACATACGCGCAGACGGCGGACGACGCCAACAAGAGTAACAACCCGCTCAATCTCGCGGCCTCGTTCAACGTACAGAACTTCTATACGCCGAGCGTGTTCGGCAGCAATGTCCATACCAACGATCTGCTGCTACGCCCGACGGTACCAATCGGTCCGGGGCTGATCGGCGTGCCGCAGATTTTCCGCGGCACGCTGCCCATCAGCACACGCCCTGACCCGAGCGGCGGCTACAACACCGGCCTCGGCGACATCAACCTGTTCGACATCTTTCTGCTGAGCCAGGGTGATGTCCAGGTTGGCGTCGGACCGCTTTTGACCATGCCCACCGCAACAGATCCAAGCCTTGGCACGGGCAAATGGCAGGCGGGTCTCGCCGCGGTCGCCGTGAGCGCGACGAAAGCCCGGCTGCTCGGCGCGCTGGTCCAGTGGCAACACTCGTTCGCCGGCCAGAGCGGCCGGCCGGCTACACAGTCGCTCACCGCGCAGCCCTTCGGCATCTTCAACCTGCCGGACGGCTGGTACATCCGCTCGACCGGCACATGGACGTTCGACCTCCAGCACGGCAGCTATTACATCCCGGTTGGCCTCGGCGCCGGCAAGGCATGGAAAGGCGGGTCGACCATCTATAACGCGTTCATCGAACCGCAGTACTCCATCGCCCACTCGGGCGCGGGCGTGCCGCAATTCACGATTTTCGCCGGGCTGAACATGACGTTCGGCAAGTAAGTGACGACGCACACGGGTAACGCGGCGCGACCGCGCCATCCGGCCAGCAAGCCGTTTCGTACAAGGTGATCGATGTGAAGAAGCTTTCGAATTGCATGCGTGCCGCAGCGCTCGGCGTCGGCCTCATGATGGGCGGCGCCGCGCTCTCCCAGACGCAGAACAGCGTTTCGCCGGACGAAGCGCGCGCCATCGCGAAGGACGCGTTCATCTACGCGTATCCGATGCTTTTCAACTACAAGACACTGTACGAGCAGGTTGTCGATCCGGCCTCGAAGTCGTACGTCGGCGGTTTCGGCCGGTTCCGGAATTACTCGCAGCCCTATGGCCCCGAGAACAAGGAAATCGTCACGCCGAACAACGACACGCCCTATTCGTGGGCATGGCTCGACCTGCGTCGCGAGCCATGGGTGCTGACCGTGCCCGAGGTGCCGGACAACCGCTACTACGTGTTCCAGTGGATCGATCTCTTCACGTACAACTTCGCGTATGTCGGATCACGCACCACCGGTAACGGCGCGGGCCATTACCTGTTCGCCGGCCCGAACTGGAAAGGCAAAACGCCTGAGGGAATCGACAAGGTGTTCCGTTCCGAAACCGACCTCGTCGTCACGCTCGGGCGCACCGCGCTCAACGGCCCGGCCGATGTGAAGAACGTGCAGGCCGTCCAGAAAGGCTACAAGCTGACGCCGCTGTCCGCGTTCGAACACACCGCGCCGCCGCCGGCCGTGCCAAAGCCAGACTTCCCGAAATGGGATGAGGCGAAGGCGACATCGATCGATTTCATCGCGTACCTGAATTTCCTGCTGACGTTCACGCAGCCGCCGGCGCCGTCCGAAACGGAACTGCTTGCGCGCTTCGCGAAGATCGGCATCGCGCCGGGCAAGCCGTTCAATGCGGCGGCGTTGCCGGCCGATACGCGCGCGGCGATCGAAGCCGGCGTCGCCGATGGCAAGGCGGCGCTCGCCGACGCGGAGAAGCACACCACCAGCTCGTTCAATCTCTTCGGTTCGCGCGAGGCGCTCAAGGACGACTACACGACACGGGCCGTCGCGGCGGCAATGGGTATCTACGGCAACACGAAGGAAGAGGCCGTCTACGTCGGCACGCGTGTGGATGGCGACCATCAGCAACTGGTCGGGTCACAGCCGTACGTGCTTCATTTCGACAAAAAGGATCTGCCGCCGGCGAAGTTCTTCTGGTCGATGACGATGTACGACCTGCCGGCGCGCCATCTTGTACCCAATCCGATCAAGCGGTATTCGATTGGCGACCGCACCCAGGGCCTGAAGTACAACGCCGACGGCTCGCTCGACATCTACGTCCAGCACGCTTCGCCCGGTGCCGGAAAAGAAGCCAACTGGCTGCCTGCGCCGCCGGGCCCTTATACCATGATCATGCGCATTTACGGCCCTGGGCAGGCCGTGCTCGACGGCGCCTGGAAATTTCCCGAGCCGAAAAAAGAATGATGCCAGCTGGACGGCCTGCCGGGTCTTTCGCGAAGGGCCCGTATGCAGGATCGCAACGATACAGTTCGGTCCCGGGGCGAACACGGAAAAGTTACAGGGAGTAAAACCAGGATGAAAAATATCATTCAATATTTCGGGCACCCGATGCGCGACGCACGACGCGCCGGCATCAACGTCACCCTGGCCGCTGGGATCGCGGGCCTGAGCTTCGCACAGCTGGCCCACGCGACGGAAGGCGGTATCGGCCGGCCGATCACCGGCATGCAGGTGATGCCCTACGCCGGCGTGGTGCCGCCCACGTCGGACTGGATCGTGTCGCTTTCGACGATCTACTACCAGGGCTCGCTCGGCGCGAGCAAGACGCTGCCGGTTGCCGGCACGATCACAGCGGGTCTGAACTACCAGGTCGTGTACAGCATCGCGAATGCGGTCAAGACGTGGGGCATCACCGCGGGCGGGTGGAATTTCGCTTCGTCGTTCGGCGTGCCGGTGCAGTATACGAACGCGTCGTCGTTTCACGGCATTCTGCCTGACGACCACGCCACCCAGTTTGCCGACATCTTCTTCACGCCGGTCGTGGCGGGCTATCACCTGACGAAGACCGACCACGTCGCATTGAGCGTCCAGATCTACGCGCCGACGGGCGCCTACAACCCGAACCGTCTCGCGAACGCCGGCCAGAACACGTGGACGTTCACGCCAACCATCTCGTACACGAAGCTCTTCCCCGCACAGGGAATCGAGCTGTCGGCGAACTACGGCGTCGAGTTCTACACAACCAACAGCGCCACCAGTTACCACAACGCACCGCTCAGCGTGCTCGACCTGCTCGCGCTCAAGCGCTTCAAGGGCGGCTGGGGCGTCGGCGTGGTCGGCGGCTGGATCCAGCAGCTTGGCGACGACACCGGCGGCCTCGCCAACCTGACGGATGGTGCGCGCGGCCATGCGCTCGGTATCGGTCCGATCGTGACGTGGTCCGGCGCGATCGACAAGACGCCCGTCTCGGCGTCGCTGCGCTGGGTCAATGAATTCGAAGTGCAGGCGCGCCCGAAGGGCAACGCGGTCCTGCTTTCCGTCAGCGCAACATTCCAGTAGGAGTGCGGCATGCGTAATCGTCACCTGCCGGCTGCGGCCGGCCTGGGGTTTCGCATCCCATCGCTGCCATCCCTGAGCGCGCTGGGCATCGTCGCCTGCCTGGCGGCGGCCGTACCAGGCGCGTCAGCGCGCGCCCAGACGGCCGACGCACCAGCGGACGCGGCCTCGTCTACAGTCGTTGCGGCGCCCGCCGAACGCCAGCCCGAGGCGCTCGGCGCGTTGACAAAGATGGGAGACTATCTGCGTTCGCTCGCCCGTTTCGAGGTCGA
Source organism: Paraburkholderia sartisoli (assembly GCF_900107685.1). Taxonomy (GTDB): domain Bacteria; phylum Pseudomonadota; class Gammaproteobacteria; order Burkholderiales; family Burkholderiaceae; genus Paraburkholderia; species Paraburkholderia sartisoli. The sequence continues at coordinate 419,631 of NZ_FNRQ01000004.1, forward strand.
CGCGACAAGCGCAACCGACGCCGTGCTCGACAACGGCCAGACGGTCAGCTTCGCGCATCGCACCGAACTGAAGGTCCAGCGGCCGAACCGGCTGCGCGCCGACGTCACCGGCAGTCGCGGTCCGCGAGGCCTCGTGTATGACGGCGCGACGTTCACGATCTTCAATACAAACAAACGCTATTACTCGAAGAATCCGGCGCCCGATTCGATCGACGGACTCGTACGCGAACTCTCGACCACATATGGCATCGAGACGCCGCTCGCGGATCTCTTCTACTGGGGCAACGGCAAGGTCGACGACACCGCGCTGACCTCGGCGCTCTTCATTGGGCTCGAACGGATCGACTCGCGCTGGTGCAATCATTACGCGTACCGGCAGGACGGCGCGGACTGGGAGTTGTGGCTTCAGACAGGTTCTCGTCCGCTGCCCTGCCGGATGATCATTACCGATACGACACAGCCCGCGCGACCGCGTCACGCCGTGACGTATCACTGGACGCTCAATCCTTCGTTTTCCTCTTCGACGTTCATCTACCGGCCGCCAGCGGACGCCCGGGCGATCACACTGCGGCCTGCCCCGCAAGCGCCGCTCGAGGAGAGCGAATGATGAAACGCACACAACGACTCGTGGCAGCCGGTCTTGCCGGCGTGCTCGCCGCTTCGTCATCCGGTGTTTACGCATTCCGCTTCGCCGGCGGTGCGCGAACCAGCATTCATTCGATGTCGCATGGCGGTCAGGGCTTTCAGGGTGGTGGTTTTCATGGTGGTGAAGGTGCTGGTGGTTTTCATGGCGGGCCACCGCCAGGGCCGGGGCCGCAGCCACATCCGCCGGGACCCGGACCGGGGCCCCAGCCGCATCCACCGGGGCCTGGACCGGGGCCCCAGCCGCATCCACCGGGGCCTGGACCTGGACCGCAGCCGCATCCTCCCGGACCTGGGCCTGGACCCGAACCACACCCGCCGGGACCGCCGCCCGGGCCACCACCGGGTCCCGGACCGCATCCGCCAGGGCCACCGCCCGGACCACCCCCGGGCCCAGGCCCCGGACCGCATCCGCCGGGACCACCGCCTCCTCCACCCCCGCCGCCGGGCTGGTGGGGTGGCGGCTGGTACGTGGATCCAGTCGCCGCGGCCGTGACGGTCGGCGTCACAGCGGCCGTGATCGGCGCCGCGTATGCGTCGTTGCCGCCGGGCTGTACGAGCGTCGTCGTAGGTGGCGTCGCGTATCAGCATTGCGGTCCGACCTGGTATCAACCGCAATACGTCGGCACGCAGGTCGAGTACATCGTCGTCGCGCCGCCTCGCTAAGGCGCGGCGTGCCGGCGTAACCGGTCACGCGGAAGACTGTCCGGATCATTCCACTGCGCCCCGGCGCGAAGGTGAGACGATTGGCGATTGCACGCGGGAATCCGAATCACCGATATGCCCGCAGGCTTTACGGCCTGCTTGGCTGCGTCGCGGTCATGGCGCTCTGCGCTTCGCAGGCACGTGCGGACGGCCGCTTCACCGATCCAGCCGACGGTGCGTTCGACCTGAGCGACATGCTGCTTTCGCACAAGGGCGTGTTGCCGGTGCCGACGCTGATCACCGAACCCGCCGTGGGCTACGGCCTCGGGCTCGGCCTGCTGTACTTCACGATGCCGAAACACGAAACGAACGCCGATCCAGACGCCCCGCCCAGTCCCCACGCCGCCGCGCCGCCGAACATCACCGGCGTCGGCGGCTTTGCAACCGGCACACATAGCTGGGGGGTGGGCCTGATGCACTTCCACACCTGGGACGACGACCGCATCCGTTATATGGGCGTCATCGGCAAGGTCAACCTGCATCTGAACTTTTATGGCCCGGAGGGTCTGGCGCACGCCTATCAGCTCGACGGGATCGCGCTCGTCCAGCAACTGCTGTTTCGCATCGGCGATTCGCACTGGTACGTTGGCCCGCGCTACACGTTCTTCGATTCGCATACGCGCTTCGGTCCGGTGCTGCCCAACGGGCTCGGCAATTTCGAGAGCGAGCAGCGGGTCGGCAAAGGCAGCGTCGTCGTCGACTATGACACGCGCGACAACATGTTCTTTCCGGCCACGGGTACGTATGCCGAGTTCGAAGCCGCCATCGCGCGTGGAGGACTCGGCAGTTCGACGGACTTTCAGATGGAGACCGCGAAGGCCTACCGGTGGTTCACGCTGTCGCCCTCGTGGGTTCTCGGGCTGCGCGCGGACACCGGCTTTTCCCAGGGCGACATCCCGTTTTTCGCGCAGCCCTACGTCTCGCTGCGCGGCGTGCCGGACGCGAAATATCAGGACCGCAACCAGCTCACCGGCGAAGTCGAAATCCGCTGGAACGTGACGCCGCGCTGGTCCGTACTTGGGTTCGGCGGGCTCGGCAAGGCGTACGGGAACCAGCATTCGATTTCGGATGCGCCCCTGGCATACGGCTTTGGCACCGGTTTTCGCTATCTGATCGCACGCAAGCTGGGACTCTCGATGGGTATCGACGTCGCGCGCGGGCCAGGCCAGAACGCTTTCTATGTGCAGGTCGGCAGTGCGTGGCGCTGAGCATGCCCACGTATTTCACCCGTGCCTGCCCGCACCTTTTTCCCAGCAACACAACGAAGTAACGCAAAAGGAGTAATCATGAAGTCATCCCTGAAAACCGGCCCGAAACGCACGTCGGCGATCAAGGCAGTCATGCTGTTGTCGGTGGCGCTGGCCTGGCCGGCGTTCGCGCAGAACGCCAGTTCAGCCGATGGACAGAAAGCCGTTGGCGCCGCCGCGCTCGTACACGTTCAGGCAACCGTCATCGGCATCGACGCCGTGACGAACAGCGTCACGCTGCGCGGACCGCGCGGCAACGCGGCGGTGGTCGACGTCGACCCGCAGGTCGGCGACGTGAAGAAGCTGCAGCTCGGCGACAAGGTCGACATCGCGTACAGGAACGCGATCCTGCTGGCCGTCGACAAGGAGAAGTCGGGCGGCATCCGTGAACGCGTCGAGACGCGCGCGGCGATTCCGGCTTCGGATGGCATCGTGGCATCGGCGCGTCGCGTCGAAGTGCTGGCGACCGTGCAGAAGATCGATCACAAGAAGCGTCTCGTGACGCTGCGCGGCCCGAATCGCACGGAAGTGCTCGAAGCGGCACCGGACGTCTCGATCGACAAGCTGAAAGTGGGCGATATGGTGCATGCGGTGTTCGTGTCGGCTACCGCGGCCCAAGTCACGCGTGAAGGCAACGTGGTGAAGTAAGTGCGAGGTCCGGCGCTTCGTCGCCGGATAGCAAACCGCCTGGAAAGGGGCGCGGCTCACGCGCCCCTCGCTTGATCGATATGCCTTATCGCGTCGCTGCTCGCCGATCCTGCAGCGATGCTCAACTAATCAATCGGCCGCCCGGGCCATGGGTCGCGCGCGATTCTGCCAGCGCCCCGACGCCGGTGTTCCGGCCGACGCTCCCTGACCCCCAGGCTGCGGACGATGCATGCGCGCGATCACGGCTTCGCACATCGCGTCGCCGGTCTCGCCGTACAGATCGTGCATCGCACGCTGCAGCACGCCTGAATCGAACCATACCTTGAAGCGCCGATGGCACGTGCGGTAGTCCGGATAGCGCGTGGGCAACGCGGCCCACGCGGCGCCGCTGGCGAGCACCCATAGCACGCCGTTTAGCACCATGCGCGTGTTGCGCGTGGGTCGCCCGCGCGGATCCTTGCGGGCGCGAAACGCGATAAAGAGTCCTTCCACGCTGCTCCATTGCGCGTCGGTGAGGTCGCGGTGCAGTGCCATCTGAACTCCGTATCTGAACAGTTCGGTCACAAGACTGGTAGCTTCACCAGCGTGACATCCGGCAAACACGGTGACTGTGGTCTGGCACGCATTCCACCCCGCGATGTGCGGTCCGGCGAACATTCGCGCATGTACGCCGTCGCATGAAACGCGCCCCGCGGTTCAATTCTTCAGTTTTAATATCGAGGGAAAGCGGATATCGAACGTCGCGCCGAGACCTTCGCGCGACTCGAAGTGAATCGCGCCATCCAGCACGCGGCACACTTCCTTGACGATCCAAAGGCGCGTGACGGTCCTGCTTGCGAGCCAGACATAAAACAGGAACCTCCGGCCGTGGACAACGCGAGCGGCTCCATCCGAACACAGAAAACGGCGGGAAAACACGCTGTGGCGGCCTACCAGGAATCAAGCCCAGGAATCAGGCGCCCTCTTCGAGCACGAGCAGATTCTCGTGCGAGAAACCAAGCGCAACAGGCTGGCCGCGCTCCGGCAGCCTGCGATTCGGGTCGTTGAAGACATCGAGCGAAATGACAGCCTCCTGCACGCGCGCGCGAATCCGCACGACGGCCCCGAGGAAACTGACGTCCTCGACCGTCGCGGCGAGCGTGTTGCGGCCCGGCGCGGGCGCCTCCAGCACGATCGCTTCCGGCCGCAGGGCCAGCATGCGCTTCCTGCCGGCGTCGCCCGGCGCAAGCGTCTGGGTCGTGATCAACTCCTGGCCTTCGACGGCCATCCGGCCCGTCGTCGGGTCCACCACATGCCCGGTCAGAATGTTGAGCGTGCCGACAAACGAAGCCACGAAACGCGTGCGCGGATAGTTATAGATTTCCGACGGCGTGCCGACCTGTTCGACGCGCCCCTCGTTCATCACGACGATCCGGTCGGAGATCGACAACGCCTCTTCCTGATCGTGCGTCACGAAAATCGACGTGATGCCGAGTTCGCGCTGCAGCATGCGAATGTCCTGGCGCAGCGAAATACGGATCTTCGCGTCGAGCGCCGACAGCGGTTCGTCGAGCAGCAGCACCTGCGGCTTGCCGGCAAGCGCGCGCGCCAGCGCGACGCGCTGCTGCTGTCCGCCCGACATCTGCCACGGGTAGCGGTCGCCGAGATGCGGCAGCTTGATCAGCGCCAGCATTTCATCGACACGCTTGCGGATTTCCGCGTCCGGCCGCCCGGCGACACGCAGCCCAAAACCGATGTTGCCCGCCACCGTCATGTTCGGAAACAGCGCATACGACTGGAACACCATGCCGACCTTGCGCTGGCGCGTGCGCAGATGCGTGACGTCGCGTCCATCGAGGCGGATCGTGCCGCGCGTCGGATTCTCGAAGCCCGCGATCATGCGCAGCACCGTCGTCTTGCCGCAACCCGACGGCCCGAGAAACGTGACGAATTCGCCGCGCTCGATCTTCATGTCGAAGTGATGCAGCGCGGTGTTCGATCCAAACGTCTTGTGCAGGTTTTCAATTTCAAGGAATGCCATGACGGGCGCCTTCATTCATCAGGGTTTCTGTTCGGCGAGCGCAGGTGTACGACTCGTCTTGCGGGCGGAGCCAAACACCTGGATCAGGCCCATCGCGGCCCACGTAATCGCGAACGCAATGATCGCGAGCGCCGAAGGTTCATACGCGCGATTCGCGCCGACCAGCTGTAGATAGGGGCCAAACGCCGGCCGGTCGAGCAGGCTCGCGATCGTGAATTCGCCCATCACCACCGCGAACGTCAGGAACGCGCCCGACAGGATGCCCGAGCGGATATTCGGAAAGATCACCTTGAAGAGGATCGTCGGCCAGTTCGCGCCGAGACATTCGGCCGCTTCCGTCAGCGAGCGCACGTCGACCGCGCTCAAACCGGCGTCGACCGCGCGGTACATATACGGCAGCGAAAGCGTCACGTATCCGAAGACGAGCAGCAAATCGGTGGCGCGCTCGTTACCGGTGAGCGGCAAAAACGAACTGCTGTTGTACATGCGCAGGTAGCCGAACACGATCACGATCGCCGGAATCACGAGCGGCAGCAGCGTGATGAATTCGACGACCGGCCGCAGCTTCGGCAGACGCAACCGGACCCAGTACGCCGTCGGTACCACGAGCAGGATGCCGACGACAATCGTCAGCAACGCCATCAGGATCGAGTACCCAAACGACGCCTGAAATTGCGTGTCGCCAAGCACCACCCTGTACGCTTCGAAGCTGTACACACCGCGCTTCATGCGCAGGCTGAACTCGAACGTCGCGATCAGCGGAATCAGGAAATACAGCGAACCAGTGACGATGGCGATCCACGCCCCCGCACGTGACCGGGATTTCATCGACGCCCCCTTTCGGCGCGCGAACGCAGCCAGATATAACCGCCGTTCGAGATGCCCGTCACGAGGATCATGCCAAGCGCAAGCGCGTAACCGAGGTTCGGGTTGTGCAACACGTCGCCGCGAATCTGCGCGTACAGCAGGATCGTCACGATATTGAGCGAGCTGCCGGTGAGCGCATACGCAGTCGCCACTGCGCCGAATGCATTCGCAAACAGCAACAAGGCGGCGCCCAGCACGCTCGGCCACAGCACCGGCAACGCGACATAGCGCCAGTACTGGAACGCGGTGCCGCCAAGACAATCGCAGGCTTCGCGCCATTCGCGCTTGAGACCGTCGAGCGCGGGCGTGACGATCAGCACCATCAACGGAATCTGGAAATACAGATACGTCAGCGTCAAGCCGGTGAAGCTCAGGATGCTGAAGCCGCTCGAATAGAGATTCAGGCCTGTGTATTTTTTAAGCAGGACCGTGACGAGCCCCACGCGCCCCAGCGTGCAGATGAACGCAAACGCCAGCGGCACGCCGGCGAAGTTCGACGCGACGCCGGAAAACGTCATCAGCGTCGGGCGAATCCAGCCGGGCAACTGGCCTTGCACCGCCGCCCACGCAAGGAGCGAACCGATAACCGCGCCGCCAAACGCCGATGCGGCGCTGACCTTGAAGCTGATCCAGTACGCGTCGATCACGCCCGCCGAGAAGAGGTCACGAAAGTTGACGAGCGTGAAATGGCCCTGTGGATCCTGAAACGCGCCGACCACGAGGATGGCCGTCGGCAGAATCAGGAACAGCAGCGCGAACACGAAGAACGGCAACACGCCGATCCACGTCCATAACGATGCGGACTGGTCCGCGCTCTTTGCTGGCGGCGTCGGCGTCGCGGCAAGAGGCGCCTGCAACTCCGGCGGCACGGCGCCTGCATTCGGTGGGCTGCTCATAGGTCAGGAAACCCTTGGACAAAGAAACCGGACACGGATTGCGAAGGTAGCGATCGCGGCCGCCACAGACGCCGCGAAGTCCGGATGCGGCACGGGCGGCGCGCAATGCGCGCCGCCCGCCGGGTCCGTCGTCGCAGTACTGCAATACCGCACTGCCCGGTTAAACCGCGCTTGCGCCTCGATTACTTCACGTTCGCGCCGACAGCGGCATCCCACTGCTTCGAGATCGTTTCCTTGTACGCGTCCTGTTGCTGAAGCGTCGGAAACACGGCGTTTTTGTACAGCGCAGCGGGCGGCAGTTTGTCGAGCAGCGCCTGCGGCACCTTCTTCGCGGCGGTCAGTTCGTTGTAGCGGATCGGATGACAGTAGCCCGTCAGCCAGCCGATCTGGCCTTCGTCGGAATACAGGTACTCCATCCACAGCTTCGCTGCGTTCGGATGCGGCGCGAACGCGCTGATCGCCTGCACGTAGACGCCGGCGACGACGCCCGTCTTCGGCACCACGACCTGAACCTTCGGATTGCCCTTCAGCGTGTCGCGGTCAGCCAGCGCGTTGTAGTCCCAGCGCACGATAATCGGCGTCGTGCCCTGCGCAAGCGATGCCGCCTTGCCGATGACCGGCACGAAGTTGCCGCTCTTGTTCAGATCGGCGAAATACTTGAGACCGGCCTTGTCGGCCTTCGACGCGTCGCCTTTCGAAGCCGACAGACCGGCCGCGAACACGCCCATGATCGCCTGGTTCGCCGAACGCGGATCACCCGCGAGCGAAACCGCGTTCCTGTAGTCCGCCTTCTGCAGATCGGGCCAGTCAGTCGGCACCTTGTCGATCATGTCCGCGTTGACTTCGAACGCGAGCACGCCGTAGTAGTCGCCGTACCAGTAGCCTTCGGCGTCCTTGACCGCGTCGGGAATCGACTTCCACGTCGAGACCTTGTACGGCTGCAGCAGACCCGCCGCCTTCGCCGTCGGACCAAACGACAGGCCGACGTCGATCACGTCAGGCGCCTGCGGACCCTTGTTGCCCTTGTTCGCCTTGATGGCTTCGAGTTCGTCGCCCGAACCCGCGTCAGGGTTCAGCTCGTTGACCTTGATGCCGTACTTTGCCTGAAAGGCCGCGATCATCGGGCCATAGCCGCACCAGTCGTGCGGCAGCGCGATCACCGTCAGCTGGCCTTCCTGCTTTGCCGCCGCGACGAGCGCGTCCGGCGGCGCGGCAGACGCGCTGTTCATGCACGTCGCCGCCGCAGCAGCAATCGCCGACATCGAAACAAAAGAATGTGCCCAGGTCCGGTTCATGTTTTTCCACCCTCAGCCGACATTGCTACGTTGGGAAAACTGCTATTCGATCAGGTCTGCGGTACTGCGCCACGACACGACATTACTGCTCCACGCACGCTGAATTGCGCGTGAAATCTATCGCGTGACCGGCGACGCAGCGCCCGCGCCGGCCCGGATGATATCGATGCGATCTGTACAAATTATGTCAACGCCCCATTCACTGAGCTCATGCGCGCGCAGCGGGTCGTTGACCGTATAGGCCAGCACGCGCAGCCCGGCGGCATGAATATCCGCGACCCGTTGCGCGCTCAGATACTGATGGTCGGCATGCAGCGACACGCAGTCGAGCTCGCGCACGATGCGCAGCCAGTCTTCGGGGACGTCCTCGAACAGCATCCCACGCGGCAGTTCAGGAGCGGCATCGCGCGCGGCAGCAAGCGCTTCGAAAGAAAACGACGAAAGCAGCGGCTGGGTTTGCGTGCGCCAGAGGTCCAGCGCGGCGCGCGCGACGAGATGCCCCGTTTCCGCTTCGCGGCCGGGACACGGCTTGATTTCTATATTGGCGGCAAGCGCTTCGTCACCGCAACGTGCGGCGGTTTCAGCCAGCGTCGGCAGACGCACGCCCGCGAACCGCGGACCAAACCACGCGCCCGCATCGAGTTGCGCGAGTTCCTTCCACGTGCGCTCGACGGCGGCGCCCGTGCCGTTCGTCGTGCGATCGAGCGTGTCGTCGTGCAGCAGATAGATTTCGTCGTCGGCGGAGAGCTTGGCGTCGAATTCGATCATGCGATAACCGTGGTACACGCACGCGTCGATGCCGGCCAGCGTGTTCTCGGGCGCGAGCTTGCCGCCACACCGATGCGCGGCCAGGCGCGGATAAGGCCAGCTTTCAGCACTGACACGATCGTTCGGATTTGCCAAGTTTCCCTGCCTTCGTCTGCCGTCGCCTAAACGTCAACTGTCGTCGAAAATCCCGCCGCGCCGATATCCGGAGATGCACCATGTTCCGGGTTCGGAGCAAGGCTAGAAGCAATTACACAAATTTGCAAGCCGACAAAAAAATGCAATATTGGTCGTGTAAAACCGGTTGATAATCGAGCGCGCGGACGGCCGCTCACCGGTTCCTGACATGCCCTTTACGGGGCGGTGCCGGGCGTCCTGAAAGATTCTATTGCCGGGGAACAGCATGTGGCAGGAAGACCGACATCAGCGCATTCGCGCATTGCTCTCGACGCTGCAACGGGTATCGACCGAACGCATCATGGCCGATCTCGGTGTCTCGCGCGAGACAGTGCGACGCGATCTGCTCGATCTCGAGGCGCTGGGCGAACTGCGGCGTGTACACGGCGGCGCGATCAAACCCGTGGACGAGGCGCCGATCGCCGAACGCGCCCATACGCACGTCAAATCGAAAATCGCGATCGCGCGCGCCGCGACGGGCATTATCAGCAGCGGACAGACACTCTTTATCGATGCGGGCACAACCACCGCGTTACTGGCCGAGGAACTCGCCAGGCTCGCCAACCTCACGATCATCACCAACTCGATCGACGTCGCGCTCAAGCTGCGCGGCGCGAGCGAATCGGGCGAAAGCGCGAACGAAGTGATCCTGCTCGGCGGCACGTTGAGCGATCGCGCGCTCGCCACCATCGGCGGCACGACAATCGCGGAAATCCAGCGCTATCGCGCCGACATCGCGTTGCTCTCGCCTGTCGGCGTCGACCACCGCAGCGGCGCAACCAACTTCGACCACGCCGAAACAGAGGTGGCGCGCGCGATGGTCAACAACGCGGACCGCGTGGCGATTCTCGCCGACTACAGCAAGATCGGACAGCGTAGCCGCATTGCGTACTGCCCGGTCAACCGCATCGATCTGCTGATCACGAACCGCAAGGCCGCTGAAGTTGCCGGATTTTCGACGCTGAAACGAAAACTGGAGCAGGTGATCCTCGCCTGAGCGCGTGTCGCGCGTTCCTTACTCCGCGGCAACGTGGATCGCGTCGAGCGTGCGCTTGCGAAGCCGTGTGTCGTGCAACGCGCCCGCGGCATCGAGCACGGGATACGCGGTCGAGCAGAACAGCGAGTTCAGCCGCTTCATGTCGCTGATCAGGTCCAGATGCAACGCACTGGTTTCGATGCTGCGCACCGTCTGCCCTGCCAGACGGTCCAGGTGCTTGTAGGAATACGCACGTTCGAGATCGCGAAACCGCTCCTTCTCCGCCAGCAGCAATTCCGCGCAATGCAGATCGTTGTTCAGGAACACCGACAGCCCGAGTTGCAGGTTGCTCACGAGACGCGCGTGCAGGTCTTCCAGCTCTCCAATCCCTTCCTCCGAAAACGAAAGACGGTGGGCGATTTTCTTCTCTTCGATGTCCGCGACGATCCGCTCGATGATGTCGCCCGCGTGCTCGAGGTTGATGGTGAGCGAGATGATGTCGGTCCAGCGGCGACTGTCGGTTTCGTCGAGCTGCTCGCGTGAAAGGCGCGACAGGTAGTCTTTCACGGCTGCATAGAGGTAGTCGACGTCGTCGTCCATCCGTGCCGTTTCGCGGGCCTTTTGCAGGTCGTTGCGATGAATGAGGTCGGCGACGTTGTCGAGCATCGTGCGCACGATGTCGCCGATGCGCAGCACTTCGCGGGCCGCGTTGGCGAGCGCGAGCGTGGGGGTGAGCAGCACGGCCGCATCGAGGTGCAGCGCGCGCAACTCGCCATTCGGATCGGGACGGTCCGGCAACAACCGGGAACAGATACGGGCGACCGGATCGATCAGCGGGACGCACGCCAGGCAGCGCAGCGTGTTGTAGATCAGATGGAACCCGACCACCGCTTCACGCGGCAGACTGATCAACATCGGCAGTTCTGCCGCGAGCAGCGAGGTGAACGGCAGAATGAGAAGCGCACCGGCCAGCTTGAACGTAAGGCTGCCAAGCGCCAGACGGCGTGCGGCGGTGTTCTGCGCGAGCGTGCCTGCCAGGGCGAGCAGCCCGCTGCCCAGGTTCGCGCCGATCACGAGGCACAGCGCCACCTTCAGCGAAATCACGCCTGACGACGCCAGCGTTGCAGTGAGCAATACCGTCGCCAGGCTCGAATAAAAAATCATCGCGAACGCCGCGCCAACCAGCGCGTCGAGCAGCGTGTCGCCCGTGAGCGCGCCGAACATGACGCGCACGCCGGCGCCATGCATCATCGGCTGCACGGCTTCGACAATCAGGTGCAGCGCGAGCAGGATCAGCCCGAGACCGATCGCGGTGCGGCCAATCTGACCCGCGCGCGTCTGCTTGCGCGACAGGAACACTGGCACGCCGGCGAGCAGGAGAATCGGGGATAACCATGAGAGGTCGAGCGTCAGGATCCGCACCATCAACGCGGTGCCGACATCGGCACCGAGCATGATCGCAAGACCGCTGGTCAGCGGCAACAGCCCTTGAGCGGCAAAGGATGTCACGATCACGGCTGTCGCGTTGCTGCTCTGCACGAGGCTGGTTACCGCGACACCGGCGCCGAACGCCCTGAACCGTCCGTTGGTGCAGTGGCTCAGCACGCGCCGCAGGTCCGCGCCCAGCACCCGCAGGATGCCCGTGCGCACGATGTGTGAGCCCCAGACCAGCAACGCCACACCCGACAGCAGGTTGAGAAGAATCAGCATAAGGCAGTACGATATTCAGGCAATGCGACGCAGGAACGGCTCCGGTCATGAGCGCTGCCTCTCGCGTCAGCGCGTGCCGGGCGCAGCGCTCATAGCTGCTAGTGTTGCACAAATTTGTCATATTGCAATTTTGTGTAATTTAAACCACGGCCCGGCGACCTGTCCTTCACTGCCCTGCCCTGCTCTGCCCTATTAGCATTGGCGTCCGTTACGGACAAATACGACAATGAAACCTGAACACCTGGAACTGCTCGTCACGCGTGTGATGCCCTATGGCAAATACAAGGGACGGCTGATCGCGGACCTGCCTGGCCCGTATCTCAACTGGTATGCGAACAAGGGTTTTCCGCCGGGCGAGACCGGCCAGTTGCTGGCGCTCATGCAGGAGATCGATCACAACGGGCTTGCGTCGCTGCTGGAACCGCTGCGCAAGCTGCACCCACGGGAAAAACCGTGAGCGTCGCGGCGGTGTCACGGTTTTCCGTACACCGCCGCGTGGGCCGGATGACGGGCGTCAGGTGCGCAGGTCGGGATGATTCCGGGCGATCTCGATCACCCAGTCGGTGAACGCGCGGACCCGCGAGCTCAGATTGCGACGATGCGGATAAACGAGCGACAGCGGCGTGGTCGGCGTCCTGTAGCCTGTCAGGATCTCGCGCAGCTCGCCGCGCCCGATCAGGTCCGCGACCATGAAGCGCGAAGGCTGGATGATGCCGAAGCCGCGCACGCCCGCGCTCACGTAGACGGTGCCATCGTTCACCGCAAGCGGGCCGTCCAGCGAAACCTTGACGATTTCGCCGTCCACTTCGAATTCGAACGGAAAGGTCTTGCCCGAGCGTGCCGACACATAGTTGACCGCTCGATGCGCACGCAGGTCCTCGATCGTCGCGGGCGTGCCATGCTCCTCCAGATAGGCCGGCGAAGCGCACGTGGTGAGCGCCGCGTTGCCGATGCGTCGCGCGACGAGGCTCGATTCCTCGAGCGCGCCCATGCGGATCACGCAGTCGACGCCATCCTGCACGATGTCGATGTTACGGTCCGCAAGGCCGAGGCGGACCTCGATCTCCGGATAACGGCGATAGAAATCGTCGAGCATGGGAAGCAGCAGCGTTCTGGCCAGCGTGCCCGACGTGTCGACGCGGATCATGCCCGAAGGATTCTGGATCTTGTTCGACAGCGACGAATCGGCATCCGCCAGATCGGCCAGAATGCGCACGCAGCGCTCGTAATAGAGTGCGCCGTCGTCGGTGACGCTTACCGAACGTGTGGTGCGATTCAGCAGGCGCACGCCAACGTGCTCCTCGAGCCCCTGAATCAGGTTGCTGACCGAGCCGCGCGGCAGGTCAAGCAGTTCCGCCGCTTTCGAAAAACTGTTGGTCTCAACCACACGGGTAAAGACCTCGATTGCCTGGAGTCGGTCCATGTCGGGGCGCTCCTCGTGAGTAACGGTTAAACGGGGGACGTCATAACCCCGATGCGAACGGCGGACGCAATATCCTGCTACGTCTTGAGCCGGTAGCCGGTCTTGAAGATCCACGCCACGATCGCGAGGAACACCGCGAGAAAGAGGCCAGTCATCGCAAGACTGATGCCCACGCTGACGTCCGCGAGTCCATAAAAGCTCCAGCGAAATCCGCTCACCAGATAGACGATCGGATTGAACAGCGTCACGACTTTCCACACCGGCGGCAGCATGCTGACAGAATAGAAACTGCCGCCCAGAAACGTCAGGGGCGTGATGATCAGAAGCGGCACCAGTTGAAGCTTTTCGAAACTGTTCGCCCAGATGCCGATGATAAATCCGAGCAGGCTGAACGTCAGCGCGGTCAGCACGAGAAACAGGATCATCCAGAACGGATGCTGAACCTGGAGCGGCACGAAGAGCCCCGCGGTCGCGAGAATGATCAGCCCCAGCACGATCGATTTCGTCGCCGCCGCGCCGACATAGCTCACCACGATTTCCAGGTATGACACGGGCGCGGACAGCAACTCGTAGATCGTGCCCGTGAATCTCGGGAAGTAGATGCCGAACGACGCGTTGGAGATGCTTTGCGACAGAAGCGACAACATGATGAGACCCGGCACGATGAACGCGCCATAACTGATGCCGTCCACTTCCTTGATACGGGAGCCGATTGCCGCGCCGAACACCACGAAATAGAGCGACGTCGAAATCACCGGCGCGATGATGCTCTGCATCAACGTGCGCCACGTACGTGCCATTTCGAAGCGGTAGATCGCGCGGATTGCGTAGAGGTTCATTGGTCACCTCGCACGAGGCTCACGAAGATATCTTCAAGCGAACTCTGTGTCGTGTGAAGATCCTTGAAGCAGATGCCGGCATCGTTCACGTCCTTGAGGAGCGCGATGATGCTGCCGCCCTCGCCCTGCGTGTCGTAGGTATAGGTCAATTCGTTTCCATCGCTCGCGCGTTCGAGGTTCCAGCCGGCGAGACTGGCGGGAATGCCGGCAAGCGGATGATCCAGTTGCAGCGTCAACTGCTTCTTGCCCAGCTTGCGCATCAATTCGGTCTTCTCTTCGACGAGCATGATCTCGCCGCCGTTGATCACGCCGATGCGGTCGGCCATTTCTTCCGCTTCGTCGATATAGTGCGTGGTCAGGATGATCGTGACGCCGCTTTCACGCAGCGCGCGCACCAGCTTCCACATGTCGCGCCTGAGCTCGACGTCGACGCCGGCGGTCGGTTCGTCGAGAAACAGCACCTGCGGTTCGTGCGAAAGCGCCTTGGCAATCAGCACGCGCCGTTTCATGCCGCCCGAAAGCGTGATGATCTTGCTGTCGCGCTTGTCCCAAAGCGAGAGATCGCGCAGCACCTTTTCGATGTAAGCGGGGTTCGCGGGCTTGCCAAACAGGCCGCGACTGAACGAAACCGTGGCCCATACGGTTTCGAACGCGTCGGTCGTCAGCTCCTGCGGCACGAGGCCGATCATCGAGCGCGCGGCGCGGTAGCCGGTCGCGATGTCGTGGCCCGCGACCACGACATCGCCTTCGGTCGCCTTGACGATGCCGCAGATGATGCTGATCAGCGTGGTCTTGCCCGCGCCGTTCGGCCCCAGCAGCGCGAAAATCTCGCCCTGGCGTATCTCCAGATTGATGTTCCTGAGCGCCTGGAAGCCCGTGGCGTAGGTTTTGGACAGATGGGTGACGGATAGGATCGGTTGCATGAACGCGACGATAGCAGAAGCCGGGCATTCGCTGTTTTTCCCGAATGATGGGGGCCACCCGGCGCTTCGCTCAGGATTCACTCAGGATTTGCTGCCGCGGGCGCCCATCCGGCGCATGGGGGGCCTTCCACCGGATCGGGCGCTACGCGGCTGCCGTGTGCTGAAGGAGCGTGCCGAACGCATCGGCGGTGAGCGGCTTGCCGAGCAGGAAGCCCTGAATCTCGTCGCACATCATCGTCTTCAGTTTGGCGAGCTGCGAGGGCGTCTCGACGCCTTCGGCCACCACGTCCATTTCAAGCGAGTGCGCGAGCGCGATGATCGCGGAGACGATTGCGTCACCCTCGTGACCATCCGCATCGAGACCGTTCGTGAAGAAGCGGTCGATCTTCAGCTGCTTCACGCGAAAGCGCTGCAGATAGGCAAGGCTCGAGTAGCCCGTGCCGAAATCGTCGATCGCGATCTCGAAGCCGTGGTTCTGGAACGCGTGAATCATCTCGATGGTTTTCGGCGCGTCCTGCATCGCAACGGTTTCGGTGATCTCGAACATGATCTGATGGCATTCCACGTTTTCCGCGCGCACGATTTCCAGCACCGTGTGTACGAGATCGGGCTGCATCAGCTGTCGTGGAGACAGGTTGATCGCGACACGCATCGCCGGGAGGCCCTCCGCCATCCACCGGCGAATCTGTCGGCACGTCTCGCGCACCACCCAATGTCCGATGTACACAATCTGCCCCGAGCGCTCGGCGATCGGGATGAACTCCATTGGCGCAAGCAGGCCCAGTTCAGGATGATTCAGCCGGAGCAGCGCCTCCGCGCCCGCAAGCTCGCCGCTGTCGCCGCGAAACTTGGGCTGGAAATGCAGCGAGAAATGCCCTGACGAAAGCGCCTCGTGCAGCGCGTTTTGAATTTTCAGCGTGCGCGTCGCGGCTTCGTTCATGCCGGCTTCGAAGAACCGATACGTGCCCCGGCCCGCGCGCTTTGCTTCGTACATCGCGGCGTCGGCGTTTTTCAGCAGCGTGTCGACGGTGTCGCCGTCGTCCGGATACAGCGAAATGCCGATACTCGGCGTCACCTGCATCGGCTGGCCGTCGCTCCATGCGCCCTCGCGCATCCGCTCGAGCACGCCTTCGGCCACCGCTTCCGCTTCACGCGGCGCCGCCAGATCTTCGAGCAGCACGACGAATTCGTCGCCGCCCAGACGCGCCACCATATCGCCGCCCCGCACGCAGCGCGACAGTCGCTGCGCGAACGCCTTGAGCACCTCGTCGCCGACGGAATGGCCGAGCGAATCGTTGATCGTCTTGAAGCCGTCGAGATCCATGAACAGGATCGCGAACCGCGTCCTGTTGCGGCGCGACGTCCCGATGGCGGCCACGATGCGCTCGGTGAGCGCCCGGCGGTTCGGCAGGTCGGTAAGCGCGTCGAACGCGGCCATGCGCACGATCTGTCCGTTCAGCCGCGATACCGAACCGGTCAGGAGCGTGGTGCGCGCATCGAAACGGGACATCATCAGCGTAACGATGAGGATGGCAAAGCTGAAGAGCGTGACGGTCGTCGCGAGCCACTCGGAATCGATGCCGTGCGCGGCGCCGCAGATCGCGCCAGCCGGAAATTCGGCGGCTGCGACGCCGGTGTAATGCATGCCCGTGATCGCGAGTCCCATCACCAACGCCGCGACAACCCGCTTTTCGATCACGAGGCGCTGCTTCGAATCGCGCAGTGCGTGCGCGATCCACAGCGCGGCCGTGGCGGCGACAATCGCAATCGCGATCGATGCGCCAAAGAGCACCGGCTCATAGTGAATGCCGGGCTGCATCTGCATCGCGGCCATGCCGGTGTAGTGCATGCCGGCAATGCCGAAGCCCAGCAGGATGCCGGCCGCCACCAGCCGCAATGGCCTGAGCACGCCTTGCGTGACGATAAAGAGCGCGAACCAGGACACGAGTATCGCGATCGCGAGGGAGTATCCGGTCGTGCGCAGATCGTAGCCAAGCGGGATCGGCAGCGAGAACGCGAGCATGCCGATGAAGTGCATCGACCAGATGCCGACGCCCATCGCCGCCGCGCCGCCCGCCAGCCATGCATGGCGCGCGACGGTTCCGCCGAGCAGCGTGATACGCCCCGCCAGATCGAGCGCGGTATAGGAAGCGAGTGTCGCTACGATGAGCGAAAGTGCGACCAGCCAGAAATTGTATATGCCGTGCATGTTTGAGCAGCGTGCTCGAATGAATCGGGTTAGCGGGTTAACGGCCTGCGCGGCGTTTACTTAAACCTGATTTCTGGGGTTTTGCTTCTGGTGCGTTGCCCCGTGTTGCGCAGCAAACGTTTGCTTGTTCGTTGTTGGGATGCTGGCTGGTGTGTCGACGTGCAGCCGGGGAAGGAAGGGGCATTTTTCGGTAAGCCGTAGTCGTAATCTTGCGCCGGACTCGCGGCTCGCCGGCACGATGGACGCTACGTGCGAGGCTTCCGCGACCGGCTGCTCAGCACCATCGCGATGCCCCCAAGAATCGCGGCAGAAGCCGCAACCAGGCGCGGCGTGATCGTTTCTGACAGGAACGCTACTCCACCAAACGCAGCAATCAGCGGCACCGACAACTGTACAGTGGCGGCTCGCATCGCAGTAAGCTTGCTCAGCGCGGCATACCAGATGACATACCCAATGCCGGATGTGAGCGCGCCGGAGACAATCGCCAGAACGACCCCAGCTCCGTTCGCGTAAGTGCGGGCGCTGGCGATGAAAAGCACGCTCAGCAAGAGGGCAAACGGCGCGGCCCGCGCGAAGTTTCCCGCCGTGGCAGCGAGCGGGTCGGCCACTCCGCGGCCGCGCAACGAGTACACGCCCCACGCGACGCCAGCGATTGCCATCGAGGCTGCGCCGAGGGGCGGTGGCGCTGCGATACCCGGCGACACGAGGTAGACAAGCCCTGCGACTGCAACTGCGAGACCGAGCCATGCTGCGGATCCGAACTTTTCACCGGAGCGCAAACCCACGCTGAACATGGTCAATTGAACTGCGCCGAACAGAATCAATGCCCCCGTGCCGGCGGGCAAGGTGAGATACGCGAAGGAGAAGAAGGCGGCATAAACAAACAGCATGGCAGCGGCGAGCCAGTCGACATGACCGGGCGCCGACCGTTCCGACCTGAACCGCACGATGACGGCGAGCGTGATCGCACCGGAAACCAGCCTGATGCAGGCAAAGCTGACAGGATCGATTTGCCCCCGCTGCAGCGCGAGCCGGCACAACAGTGAATTGGCAGCGAAGGCGAACATCGCAACCGCCGTCAGGACGGTCGTCTGCAAGATGAGCAGGCCAGCGCGCGATTCATGCATGGATCACTACCAGAACGACTGCCCACGACAGCAGCGCCACGCCGAGAGGCGTCCCCAGACACGTGCCCCAGCGAACGTTCTTTTTGACAGCCATCACGGATGCCAGCATGACGGGTTGGGGCACAGGCAGTTGCAAACCTCGAGCGGACGACCTTCCAGGCGATAACTCATACGAACTCCTGTTGAAGGCACGTGAACGCCACACTTTGTCGCCGCTGGGCGGAGCTGCAAGGGGCCGCGTGATTTTCCCGCTGCGGGCCGCGCTCAGTCAAGTTCGATGAAGGTCAGGCCAGCGGTTGTGCGAGGTCACTGCGTCGTTCAACCCGGTTGACAAGGGCTCATCGACGTCCGCGCAGCGCCACATCATCGAAAGACGGCATTTTTGTTCGTACGGCGACTATGACCGGCTGCTTGCGAGCCGGCATCCAGGACAATGACCGCGAGAATCCAGCAAGCCGCCGTTGATGTCGTGCAGGCTCCAATCGCGGTAGTGGGTTGATCTGAGCCGGTTGTCGCCGGGCTGTGTGCAACCGATACCTGCCTGTCGCCACTCCCGAACAAAATGCGCTCCTGAGAGGCGCATAATCCAGGTTGAACGGAGTTCCCTTCCGTCGCCGGACGCGCTGCCAGCAGTGCGCCCCTTGCCTGTAACGTTGGTGGATTGACGAGAATCCTCAATCAGAAGGAGTTTGAAAATGACTCTTAGCGGCGCGGCGGCATGCGAACCAATCAATGTTGGTCAATTGCGTATTCAGTACCTGATAGATGGAACTGCGACAGGCGGGATGGGTGTTTTTGAGTTGACCGTGCCCCCTGAATCGCAGGCTCCGCCACCACACAGCCATACACGTAATGAAGAATGCGTCTATGTCCTGGAAGGCACGCTTCGGTACTCGGTCGATGGGATAGTCCGAGACCTGACACCGGGAGAATGGATGTTCACCGCTCGCGGATCGGTCCATCACTTTAGCAATCCGCACAAGGGCACAGCCCGTGCATTGATCGTCCTTACTCCCGACATTGGTGCCCAGTATTTTCGTGACGTCGGAGCAATCGTAAACGCTGGCGGACCGCCCGACCGCGAGAAACTTGTCGATGTCATGTCCAGGTACGGGCTCGTGCCAGCGCCACCACGATAAGCAACGATCGTCCCCAATATCGATAGTCCGCCCCGCTTCGCGGGAGTCCCTGAACCCAGGCGTTGAACGTCGACCCCCGGAAATCTCATCTGACCGCGTAGGGACGTCCCGAGTCGGTCATCGTCGGGCTCAGTGCGGCCACAAACGGCCTTTCGGCATTGCCTCATAGATTGTCAACAAATCGCCTGACGGGTACGCTTCCAGTGGCCAGCGGGTTAATGGCTCGGCTAGTCTAAAATCGGCGTTCACCGCCGATAGGTCACGGTACGTCATGAGTTGCTCCCCGATCGTTCGAATAGCCGTGCGCCGGTGGTCGTGTCGTTCGAAGCTTGAGCAAAATTGGAAACTGAAGCATGCGACATGACGGAAAAGCCTCCTGACTTTTGGTTCGGTTTGCGATCGGCGCCGGACATGCAAGCCGCGACGACGATGACCGCGCAACAGGTTAAACATCCTCATCGCGAGACAACGCGCACCGCATCAGCACTCGACGATATTCACCGCGAGGCCGCCGCGCGACGTCTCCTTGTACTTGGTCTTCATATCGGCGCCGGTCTCGCGCATCGTCTTGATAACGGAATCGAGCGACACGTAGTGACTGCCGTCGCCGCGCAATGCCATGCGCGCCGCGTTCACGGCCTTCACGGAGGCCATCGCATTACGTTCGATGCACGGAATCTGCACCATGCCGCCGACCGGATCGCACGTCAGACCGAGATTGTGCTCCATGCCTATTTCGGCGGCATTTTCGACCTGCGTCGGCGTGCCGCCCATCACGGCGGCGAGCGCGCCCGCGGCCATCGAACACGCGACGCCCACTTCGCCCTGGCAACCCACTTCCGCGCCCGAAATCGACGCATTGAGTTTGTACAGGATGCCGATCGCGGCGGCCGTCATCAGAAAATCGATCACGCCCTGTTCGTTCGAGCCGGGCATGAAGCGCGTGTAGTAATGCAGCGCAGCGGGAATGATGCCCGCGGCGCCGTTGGTCGGCGCGGTGACGACGCGGCCACCCGCCGCGTTTTCTTCGTTGACGGCGATCGCGTACAGGTTGATCCAGTCAATCATCGACAGAGGATCTTGCCGCGCACGCTCAGGGTTGCCGGACAACGAGCGATACAGTTGCGGCGCGCGTCTCTTGACGGTAAACGGGCCCGGCAGGTTACCTTCGGCGTCCGGATTACCAATACCGCAGCCGCGCGCTACGCACGATTGCATCACGTCCCAGATCTTCAACAGACCCGTGCGCGTTTCCTCTTCGGTGTGCCACATGCGCTCGTTTTCCCACATCAACTGCGCGATCGATTTTCCGGTCGACCGGCACAACGCGAGCAGTTCGTCACCGCTGCGAAACGGATGCGGTAGCTGATCGGCCGCCGACAACACCTTCGTGTTCAGCGCGCCCGCTGTCACGACAAAACCGCCGCCCACCGACAGATATGTGGATTCGCGCAAGGTCTCGCCGACTGCATCGAAAGCGCGTAGTTTCAGGCCGTTCGGATGTTCGGGCAGCGCCTGCCGATAGAACGAAATGTGATCTTTCGGCACGAAAGGCACCGAATACGTGCCGAGCAGCGCGAGCGACTTCGACTTGCGGACGGCTTCGAGACGCGCGGCGATCGTGTCGGGATCGACGGTATCGGGCGCGTCGCCAAGCAGGCCGAGCATCACACCGCGATCCGTGCCGTGACCCTTGCCGGTCGCGCCGAGCGAGCCGTACAGATCGACCTTCACCGATGCCGTTGACGGCAGAAGGCCGTCGCGTTCGAGCCCTTGCACGAACATCAGCGCCGCGCGCATAGGCCCGACCGTGTGCGAACTCGAAGGGCCGATACCGATTTTGAACAGATCGAACACGCTGACTGCCATTACTGCTCCTGCTGGATGGTGATGAAAAAGCGATTGCCGCACCGGCAACGGCAGGCACACCGCGAGCCACGCGGGGGCGTCGGAGCGAGCTTGAGCGCGATCGGCGCATAGCGGCCGTCGAGCCGGGCGGCAAGATGAAAGAGTTCCGCCGCGCTAACGTTCGGAAATTGAGCGTTGCAATACAGCAGCCGATCAAGTGCCGGATTGGCGGGAACCCAGACCCATAATTGGCCGGGGTGTCATATCCGTATGCGCTTGAAGTAAGGGTTGCCGGACTTCTCGTGCAATCTCCAGCGGCGTGCTCCTGAGAGGCCGATCAGCGCGGCGTCGCTCAGCCTCGCGCTGTGCGCCTTTTCATTGCCCTCCCGATCACGACGAGCGATATGCTGCTGACCAACGCAGCAAGCAGAACGTAGTAACTGGGTGCGAGTTTGTCGCCTGTTACGCCGATGAAGAATGTGACAATGAAGGGCGCAAACCCACCGAACAGTGTCACACCCAGACTGTAGGCGAGAGACAGGCCGGTAGAGCGTGAGCGGGTCGGGAAGATTTCCGACATCAAAGCCGGCATCGGCCCAGAATAGGCTGCCTTGAAGATGCCCGCCGCAGCCTGCAATGCAAGCAGCCAGCCGAAGGTCGGGTGAAGATTCAGCCAGTAAAACATCGGGTAGATGGTGACGGCCATCAACACCGACGACGTGAGCATGATGCGCACACGCCCGATGCGGTCGGACAACGCGCCCATGACCGGGGACAGCAGGAACTGCAGGCCGCCATTGAGCACGACGACCCCGAACGACTGGGCCGCTGGCAGCCCCAGTTGCTTAACGGCGTACGTTGGCATATAAAGTTGCAGTACGTAAACCAGAACGGTTGACTGTGCTACGACGCCGACCGCCAACAGTATATTTCCCCACTGATTACGAAATAGCGCGTCGCCAGTCGGCGTAGCACGCTTTTTCTCAGCGAGGAATTCCGGCGTTTCATCCAGATGCCGGCGAATGTAATACCCCACCGGACCTACCAGCAGGCCCAACACGAACGGCAGGCGCCACCCCCATCCTTCGATCTGGGCGGACGGCAGCCAGGTGGTGAGAATGCCGCCAACGGCCGAGGCCGTGATGGCGGCAAGCCCCTGGCTGGCAAACTGCCAACTGGCGAAATAGCCGCGCCGGCTCGGGCTGTGCTCGACCATGAAGGCGGTCGCGCTACCGAACTCGCCACCGACCGCGAAACCTTGCACCAGCCGCGCCAGCAGCACCAGAATCGGCGCAGCCAGGCCGATGCGTTCATACGTCGGCATCACAGCGATGACAAGCGTGGCGAGGGTCATCAGCATGATTGATACGGTCAGCGACGCGCGGCGACCTTTCCGGTCGGCATAGATCCCAAGCACGATGGCACCGATTGGGCGTGTGAGAAACGATATGCCAAACGAACCGATAGCCAGCAACAGCGAAATCCACGCGTCGTGCGCTGGAAAAAATAGCTTCGCGATCACCGGCGTGAAAAAGCCGTAGACCAGAAAGTCATACCATTCCAACGCGTTGCCGATCGAGGAAGATACGATAATGCGCCGTATCTGGCTTGCCGAGACGGGGGCGCTTCGTTCCGAAGCGCTGATGCTGATCATGGAAGTCTCCTTAATTTTTTATTGCGTCGGTATCAAGTCAGAAACCCGTCGCCTGCCCATCGCGGCGGCTATCGCTCGCAGCGACGTAGCCGCACCCGGCGTCGTCGGACATGCGCCAGATGAACTGGCCGGATCCGAAATCCATGTAGGGGTCTTCGATCGATCTGAGCATGTGGCCGCGCGCCTGCAAGGCCGCTACCGTCCCAGCCGGCATGGTCGCCTCCACATCCAGGGAAAAATCTCGATTGACCTTCCAGCGTGGCGCATCGCAGGCGGCCTGTGGTTGTTGTCCGTAATCGATCATGCGCGCCAGCGTCTGCACATGACCCTGCGGCTGCATGTCACCGCCCATGACGCCGAAGCTCATGACCGGCTTGCCGTCACGTGTCAGGAAGGCCGGGATGATGGTATGAAACGGCCGCTTGCCGGGCGCCACCACATTGGGCGATGCCGGAACCATCGAGAAGCCGACGCCACGATTCTGCAGGCTAATGCCGGTGCCAGGCACCACCACACCGGAGCCGAAGCCCATATAGTTGGATTGAATGAAGGACACCATCATGCCGTGCTCGTCGGCTGCACTCAGGTAGACCGTTCCGCCCGCTCGCGGCATGCCAAACCCGAACTGCGTGGCGCGACGCATGTCGATTTTTTTGGCGCGTTCGGCCAGATAGGCGTCGTCGAGCATCTCCTCTGGTGTGACTTCCATTGAACGCGGATCGGCAACATAGCGGTACAGATCGGCGAACGCCAGCTTCATGGCTTCAATCTGCAGATGCTGCGAATCGGCCGAATCGACCTTCAGACTGCTGAGATCGAAGTGATCCAAAATGCCGAGTGCGATAAGCGCGGCGATACCTTGGCCGCTAGGCGGCATTTCGTGAACGTCGTAGCCGCGGTAGCGTTTGCTGATCGGCGTTACCCATTCCGGACGGTAGGCAGCCAGGTCGGCTAGCGTCATGCTGCCGCCCGAGGCGGCGCTGTGAGCAGCCATCCGCTGGGCCAACTCCCCTTCGTAAAAAGCGCGCCCCCTCGTTTGTCCAATCAGACGCAGGGTGCGAGCGGCATCTGCCAGCACGAACCTCTCGCCGACCTGAGGCGCCCGCCCGCCCGGCATGAAGGTCTCTGCGAAACCTGGTTGATCCTGAAGGGTTGGTATTGCCGCCGCCCACTTATGGGCCACGACTGGTGACACGCTGTAGCCGCGCTCAGCCAGTTCGGCCGCCGGCTCAAGCAGATCTTCGAACGGCAGCTTGCCGAAGCGCTCATGCAGGGCAGCCCAAGCAGAGATTGCGCCAG
This sequence comes from Paraburkholderia sartisoli, assembly GCF_900107685.1. GTDB lineage: Bacteria > Pseudomonadota > Gammaproteobacteria > Burkholderiales > Burkholderiaceae > Paraburkholderia > Paraburkholderia sartisoli. The sequence continues at coordinate 444,040 of NZ_FNRQ01000004.1, forward strand.
GCACCGTGACGGTATCCCAGCCGCGCTGCGGCCGCGATGCGCCGTACTTGCGCTGAAAGTACGCGACATCCCACGCAGCGGGGGCCGTGCCGCACGCACTCAAGCCGTGCATTGAGTGGCCATCCCACAGGATCGCAAATGCATCGCCACCCAGCCCGCACGAGACTGGCTCGACGATGGTCAACGTGGCAGCTGCTGCGATGGCGGCGTCGACCGCATTGCCTCCGCGCAGCAACATTTGCACGCCGGCCTGCGCAGCCACAGGATGAGATGTGGCCACGGCATTGCGTGCGAACAATGGAATGCGCGCGGTTGGGTAAGGGTTTTGCCAATTAAACGTCATATCGCAAGCTCACGAGTTAAGGATTCAGCGCCGTTGCATCGTCGTCATGCAAACATTGTTGGTGGCCGATATTCAAAAAAAAGCTAAAGTTATTTGGTTTTTGTATAAAATTTAATTGTGAAGAACCGTGCACGCACAGTGTGTCAATCGACTGACGACAGGAATTGCAATGAGCAATATTCGATACCTGCGCACCTTTATCGCAGTAGCACGCCATGGTTCGTTTTCCGCGGCCGCCGAACGGGTGGCGCTCACGCAGGCAGCTGTCAGCGTGCAGATGCAGACGCTGGAGTCGGATCTAAAACATGCCTTGTTCGACCGCAGCGGGCGCATTGTTGTCCTCACCAGTACCGGTCGGGCCATGCTGCCGCGCGCAGAGCAACTGGTCGCGCTTTATGACGAGATGCGCGCCCTCGGAGCCGAGGCCAGCGAAGTCATTGGCTCAGTCGCCATCGGTGGGGTCGTTTCCGTAATGGGCGTCCTGGCCGCAACGGTAGCGAGCCTGAAGGTGGCGCATCCACGCCTCGACGTTCGCCTGATCACAGCCCGATCGCTTGAACTGGCCAGGCAGGTGGAGAGCAGTGAAATCGACGCCGCGATTCTGGTCGAAGCGCAGGGAAAGATTGCCGCGAGCCTTGCGTGGGCGCCGCTGTATACCGAACCGCTCGCGCTTCTGGCGAGCAAAATGACTGGCAATGTCAGTGCGTCCGAGCTGATTCGCACTCGTCCTTTCCTGCGCTTCGAGCGCACCCAACGCACTGGTGTGCTGATCGACCGGGCGCTGCGCAAGCAACGGCTGGTCGTGAACGAATTTCTCGAACTCAGTTCAATCGAGGCGATCGTCGAGCTGGTGCGGCAAAACGTTGGAATAGCGATAGTGCCGCTGTTACGTAACTGCAACTGGACCCGCGATACCGCGTTGCGTGTGCTGCCGCTGGCGCAAGGTGTGCCGCATCGGGCAATTGGGATGCTCGAGCGTAAAGCGCATGACCGCTACGTACTGACCAGTGCAATCCGGCAAAGGATCCTGGAGGGCATGACCTGAGGACACTGCGCGTAGCCAACGAGCAAAACCTGCAAGCGGACCGCGATGAGAAAGCGCGCCCCTGACGCACTCCTTCAACACCTGCCCGAGCGCGTGCGCCAGGATGGCCAGCATGCTCGGCCGCTCTGCCTGCGCATTCGTAAGCAATACGATTTCGCGCTCGTAGGGTGCGCCTGCGAGCGGCATCATCCGACAGTCGCCGACGAAACGCTCGATGCCGGATTTGCGCGGCACACGGCTCACGCTCATGTCATGCGTCACCAGCATCGCGATCGCCGTGCATATTTCGTTCAGCAGAAGTCACACTTCGAGCATCTCTTATTGATGTTTCCCGGCACGAATCGGCCGTGACCGTCCGTTAACGAGAAATCTGACGGACCGTTCCGGGTCGACTCCTGTCTTAAGCTTCACTCGCAAACGGCCACGCGTTGAACGCAGGACTCGATGGACTGCTGATGAGCGCTTGGGCCTGCGGACTTGTCGGTACGCCGACAAGTCCGGTTGCGCCCAGGTCGGGCAAAAGACATGCGAGTTACAACCACGCCTCGTGATGGCGATTGAAGGGGCTGGCGTAGTTCATCAAGCGCCGGTTCGGGCTCACACGTGACCCGCCCCTGCCGCGCTGCGAAAGGTATTCGGCGTTTCGGCCTTAACCTTTGATTGAACCACGCCGTTTTTTGCTCAACGTTCAGTCGTGGTGGTGACGTTTGTGATGACGCTTGTCCGGTCGGTAGCCGCGGGCATTGTCGTCCGCGTACGAATTGGACCGCGACATGTTACCGCCAAGTGCTGAACCCGCACCGCCGCCCACGGCCGCGCCGACAAGGCCGCCCGTGCGGCCGCCCATCGCATTGCCTGCCGCTGTGCCGGCACCGCCCCCGAGCGCGCCACCGACGATGGCGCCCGTGCGTTCCCTGCGGTTTGACGTGACTGCGCCGCCGGCGCCGCCGCCGACTGCACCACCAATGACGGAACCCGTGCTGCCGCCTACCGCGCCACCCAGGGCAGCGCCGGCTACGCCGCCGAGCGCGCCGCCAAGCGCATTGTTCATATCGCCCGCCACTGCCGGTAACGACGCTGCAGTGGTGAGCGCTGCAATGGCAACCATCTGGAAGATTCTCTTCGACATAAAAAGGTCTTTAGTTTTTGGGACGGCGCCGAGTATAACTGCTCTCCGAAAGGTTTTCGTAACTTGTCAGTTCGAACCCCGGTAAGAGGTGTAACAAAATGATCCGACGGCTTTTTGGTGAAACGCTTTCCGCACCATTGGCGTCAGGCGGCCACAAGGCGACGTTCGCGACCGCATGCGATGAACGATGTGGGGTGTCCGATTCGCGTCAAAGAGGCGACATTGCCGTTGCAGGGCGGGAGGCCGGCCCTTCGTCGAGGACGTTGCTCCATGAAGCCGCTCGATCCCTGATCCAGGATGATGGCTCATCTACTCTTCGCGCTTGACTGGTGGTGGAGACCACGATCCATCGAGAATCGCCGCCTTGGGCCAGTACGCGCGAATGTAAAGCGAAAATACATCCTTCGGTGCCGGCACCCAGTTTGTCTCCAGGTCCGCACCGGGTGAATCGTTCTGGAAATAGAGTGTCAGTGACCCGTCCTGATTGTATTTGAGGGTTTTGCTCTTGGTACCAAGCGAGAAGCGATTCAATCGATTCGGCTCGAAAAGATGCGCTTTGTTGTAAAGCGTCAAAGACCAGAACCCATTGACGGGTGGAAGTTGTCCTTTTGGGAACGTCACGGTGTAGCGATTAGCGCCGCTCAGGCGTTGCCCGCCGGAGTCGAAGTCCGTATAGATGTATCGAGTTTCCTCGGGCGCGTTGTCGTACATGTTTGACTTGGCGCTCGCTGTTCGTGAAAGGTAGTCCGTTCCCCATCGAGCCCCGTTCGGGGGTGACGTCCATCCTCGCCCCACTGGCCGGCCGTTGTTGTGAAACTCGAAAAAAGGCGCGATCACTTCTGCCTCTGTCGCGATGGCAGCCTGTGTGAGTGACGCCTTCAGTTCGGGGTCGTTCGATGCGGCAGTCAAAACCGAATTGATCATGCCGTAGAGAGCCTCTTCTCCAGGCAGAGGCGGAATCATTTTCATCACGCCCGGCAATTCGTCAAAGAATTTTTCGGGGACAACCCACTTCACCTCGCCCCCGCCTGCCGTATCAGCCGCCGGGAAGGACGGCGTATCTTTCCACTTCGTGGTTTGCATCCTGCCGGTGAACTGACTCAGTGGATATACCATGACCTGATTCAGCGAGGGTTGGATCGCAGCCTTGTCTTCCGGCGTGTCGTCCTGAAAGATCCTCGGCAAGACTGCTGCGATATCCGTCGGCGATCGATAGACCGCATTGATGCCGGCCGGCTTATTGCCCTTCCAATGCGGTCCGACCAGCAGATAAAAGCCAGGTCTCGTGTGATACTGCTTTCCAATGCTCGCGAAAGAGTCAGTGCGTCCATCCGTGATTTGATAAGTGTAAAAGCGATCACCGAAATCCGGCACTTGAACCACGACCGGCGTCACGTCGAGTCGCATGAACCCGGCACCGTAGACCGTGTCCTGATTGGGGCAGGTCACGATGTTTTCGGCAGCATCAATGTAATCGGTCAGCATCGAGATGTGATTGGGCGGAGCGGCGGGCGCGACGCCGCCCACTTTGCCGGGCTCAGGCAAATCCTTCATCGCGAGCGACCGGTTGAAATTATTGACGAGCGGCCAACCCCAGATATACGCGATGCGCCCGACAGCGGCCACATACTCCTTCGTCATGACTGTACCCGCTGGTGTGCCGGGTACGTCGGATGCCGTCCGCGGTGCTACAACCTGTTGGGCTTCGGCGATCGGATTGCCCATGATTGCGAGGACAATCGACACAGTGATACGGGCACGTTTCAGCATCGAATCCACTCCTTATCGTTGACAACCTGCGGAAATGGGTTAATGGAACGTCTCAATCTCCAGCAGCTTCCATGTTTCGTCGAAAAATGGCTTTTTGGGGTCGTAGCGATAACTAATATCAGATTTTTTGGAGTATGGCACCAAGGCGATTCTCAGCCCTTGAGATGAAGTGGGCGCGAGGCAACTCGATTTGATGGGTCGCCGATTCAATGAAGGCATGAAGGACCATTAGTTCTTCGAAACCGTCGTCGACCAGCCCCGAGTGCGAACCGCGGCGGTGGGTCGCGAGCTGGCAGTCGCTAACGCGCAAGTTTCAAGCTACATATAGCCGTGTATGAGTCCGCGCCCGACCACGACGAAACGTTCGAAGTCATATAGCTCCAGACAATGGTGTGACGACTCCGTGCCTGAGAGGAGTCGTTCGGTCACAAAAGCGGAAGTTTCTTTACCGCGCTACCTGAGCGACCTCATGCGCTTCGGGAAACTTCCAGCGACCGTTCAGTACCTCTGGGTTCGGTCGGTACAGGCGAACCATGTAGTTCCAGTTGGGTGGCGTGACCAGACAGTTGGGCACGCCCCCATCGCAACCGCCAAATTGCACCGTCACCGTGCCGTCAGCATCCTGTTTCGCTAAAAGGCTGCTGACCGTGTACGCACTCTGTGCGTTTGGCTCGAAAAAGCCCTTCTCGTTATAGACGCTGATCGACCAGAAACCCTTCACTGGCACATTCGCAACTTTCAGCCGATAAACCGTGTTGCCGTCGTTGCGCGGGGGCACGACGTTGAGGTAGACCGCGTCCTTTTCCGGGTTACCGCCCCAGGCCATGGCCGCGCCTATCAGATGCCGTACGGGCGAGACCGTGCCAGGCATGCCAAACGCGCCATTCAGATCGCCGAGCGAGGCTCCCAGCTTGAGGAGCGCGTCATGCATGCTCTGCTGCGAGGCCCGATCCCAGTCCGGCACCTCGAAGCTTCCCTTCGTCGTCTGCCGCCATGTGATACCGTCCTGCAACGCATGGGCAGCCTGCATGTCAGCGGGGTCACGGACATCAGCGAGCGTTCGTATGCCGATCAGCACGTAGCGCGTGCCGACCGCCTTGCGCGTAAACGTATAAGGCCCGTTCCCGTACGCCACCAGCGGAACATTCTCGTCCTCGTTAATGGCGACAATCGAGCGAAGGCGCTTGCCTGCGTCCGGCAGTGTGATGGTTACAGCGCCAGCGTCGAGATCGAACACGCCAGCGGAATACAGGGTATCGCGGTTCGGCCGTATAACGGCCTGCCGTTCGACGGGCATCAAGTCGCGATAGTGAAGGAGCGTACCGAAGCCGCCGTGTTTCGCGAGCGCCGAAAAGTACATGTCGGTTTCGGCACGCGCGAAGTTGTCTACTGTTACCGCTACACCGCCTGGTCCAGCGGCTGTCTGTGCCGCAGTCGGCAGCCCCGCCATTACAACGGCTACCGCGAGAGAAAACCTGAAGTGATGCAGCAAGCGAACCTTCGACTTCATGCCTCCTCCTATATTTTCTTCAATATCGGGGCCCAGTTGGTCCGATTGACGAATTTATAGGTGGGAATGCGGCGACGCCCCTCTCTTTTTGGGGTGGGATACCGGCGCAACTGCCAGAAGCCGGCGCGAGTGCCGTCGTGGTTCCGAAAACGGTCGTTGCTCAGTTGACCTGCCGTCTGGCCGCTTCGGGTCGGCTTCGGTCCGACGCGCGATGCACAGCCCGCGAGTTCACGCGTGCGAGACATCGGGCAGGGTTCGGCCAGAAACGGCCGGTCGACGTCGTTGTCTAAATTGTTGACGATCCTTATCCCTGCAATTTGCGAAAGAGCCTCTTGATCCCAAGGCGCCTTCACCTGACCAGTCTCGCCATGGATCGCATCTATCCCAGAACTGCTTTCAGGAAAACGTCAGGCTGCGCGACGAAATGCAGTGCGATTTCAATGGCCCGACCGACTTTGGTCACACCGTCGTGATCACCAGCGAGCAAGCTGCTGCGTTCGTTAATGACTCGCCGGTCATTTGCCGACCCGTTCGCCCATTGCTTCAGCCACTGCGTCGCGCACGCAGGCAGTGAGTAGATCTGAGGCCCGTGTGTGCGGCACGCACGCTGGTCGTGCGATCACGAGCGGCTGGATCACAGTGGCTTCACGTATTGGGCGCTCGGCAACGAGCGGTGTCTGCGCGACCGTGGGACTTTGCGTAATCAGTAACGACACGCCAAGTCCACTCGCCACCATCGCGCGCACGAGTTCAATGGACGTTGCCCGATACCGCACGTTGGGCGCGAGACCATGCTGCCAGAACGGTGCCATCAGGAAATCGCGACTTTGGGGCAGGTCGATCTGGATGAAGGGCTGCGCTACAAGTTCGTGCAGCGAGATCGCGCGCCGTCGTTTCGCCAGCGGCGTCGCGCAGGGCACGAGTGCGTAGGGCTTGAGTTCGGCGAGACACTCGCGCTCGATGTCGCTCGGCAAGCCCACGTCGTACATGAGTGCGAGATCGATCTGGCGCTTGTGTAGCCACTCATCGAGTTGCGTCAGGTCACCTTCCCGGAAATGCACGGTGAGGCCGGGAAAGCGCGCCTGCGCGAGCTTAAGCACGCGCGGCAGATAGACGGGCGCGATCGTGCGGAACACGCCGATTTGCACCCGGCCGCTGTTTCCTTCGCCGACGTCGTCGGCGGCGAACGCCGATGCTGAGGCGAGCAGGTGACGCGCCTCGTCCAGCTTTCGTTGGCCGAAATGCGTAAGCGTCATACCGGTGCCCGCGTCGCGTGTGAACAGCTGCACGTCGAATAGCGCTTCCAGTTCACGAATTGCCACGGAGATCGAAGGTTGCGACACGTTGAGGTGCCTGGCCGCAGCGGTCGTGCTGCCGATTTCCGCGGTGGTGACGAAGTAGCGTAGCAGTCTGAGCGACAGTGCCATAGGATTTTCATATAACCGTTAATTTATTCCAGTATTTTATCCTATTGCCTCCGCGGCCCAGAATGTGTCCACCAGCCGAACTGGCCGGCTGTTCTGGAGGGATACCCCGTGACATTGCCCGCGCTGCCGCTCGAAGGCTTTCGTGTGATCGATTTTTCCCGCGTGCTTGCGGGCCCACTGTGCTCCGCGCTGCTCGGTGACCTGGGTGCCGAAGTCATCAAGATCGAGCCGCCCGGCGGCGACGACTATCGCGCAATCGGCCCGTTCTCCGGCGGCGAAAGCGGTCTTTTCAGCGCGATGAACCGCAACAAACAGAGCGTGGTGATAGACCTGAAGTGCGACGAAGGCCGCGAGCTCGCTCAGGCGCTCTGCGCGCGGGCCGATGTCGTCGTCGAGAACTTCCGTCCCGGCGTGGCCGAGCGTCTGGGCATTGGCTACGCACAGCTCGCCGCGCGCAATCCCGCGCTCGTTTATGCGAGCGTCTCCGGTTTCGGTCAGACCGGGCCGGAATCGCATCGACCCGCCTACGACATCATCCTGCAGGCGATGTGCGGGCTCATGGACGCGACTGGTTCACCAGACGGGGCGCCGACGCTTGTCGGCGATTCCGTCTCGGATGTGGTGAGCGGCATCTTTGCATCGTGGGGCGTGCTGGCCGCGTTGCTCGCGCGCGAGCGAACCGGCAAGGGTACGCACGTGGACGTGGCGATGTTCGACGCGACGCTCAGCCTGACCACCGCGCTGGTCGCGCGCTATGCGACGACCGGCATTGCGCCACAGCGGGTGGGGAACCGGCACCCGTCGTCGGCGCCGTTCGGGGCCTATCGCGCGAGGGATGGCTACTTTGTCGTGGCGGTGCTCAACAATCGTCTTTTCGAGCGCCTGGCACACGCAATGGGCCAGCCCGTGCTGATCGACGATGCGCGCTTTGCGAACGATGCGGCGCGATGCGAGAACGAAGCTGCATTGCGCGTCTGCATCGAATCATGGTCTGGGGTTCATAGCATCGCAGAGGTGAATGGGCTGCTGAGCGAGGCCGGTATTCCCGTTGCGCCGATTCAGAACATCAGTGAGGCGCTGAAGAGCGAGCAGGCACGCGAGCGCGGCATTCTGGTCGAGGCGCCGGCTGGCGACGGCGGCATTGTGCGCCTGCCGAGGCAGCCGGTCCAGTTCTCGGCCTGGCCCACCACGCGCACGACGCGCGCACCGCGCCTTGGCGAGCACACGCTGGCAGTGCTGCAACAGCAACTCGGCATCGATACGGCGCACGTCGCCGCGCTGCGTGCCGCCGGTGTGCTGGGTGTGGACGAAACCGCCGGCTTGCGAAACGAAACCAGTCAGGAGACGAACAATGCTTAAACGAATGGGTGTAACCGAGGCCGATCTGGAAATTGCGGAGGCCATCCGGCGCTTCGCGCAAGCAAAGTTGGCACCGCATGCGGCGCAGATAGACCGAGACGAAATTTCCACTACCCGCTATGTACCGGCGCTTGCCGAGTTGGGCGTGATGGGATTGAACCTGCCGGAGCGCTGGGGCGGCATTGACGCTTCGCCCACCGCGATCATTCTCGCCCTGACGGAGATTGCGCGCGCGTGTGCATCGACTTCGTCGATGATCGGCGCGCACTACCTTGCAACCGACTCGATCCTCATCGGCGGCGACGATGCATTACGTGCGCGCTACCTGCCCGACGCCGCGACGGGCGCCAGGCTCGGCGCGTTCGCCTTGACCGAGCCGCAAGCCGGTTCAAATCCGGCGGGCATGACGACCCGGGCCGCGCGCGAGGGCGACGGTTACCGGCTGCGCGGTGTGAAGCACTTCATTTCGAACGCGGCAGCGGCACAGTTCATCGTGGTCTACGCGAAGACCGGGACGGATCTCGGGACACGTGGGATCAGCGCGTTCGTCGTTGATCGCGATACGCCGGGCGTGTCGGTGTCGCCGGCCGAAACGCTGATGGGTATTCGGGGCGCGCCGGCGCACGAGGTCGCGCTCGATTGTCACGTGCCCGCGACAAACCGGCTGGGCGAAGAAGGCACCGGCTTTCGCACGGCGATGAAGGTGCTCGACAACAGCCGCCTGGACGTGGCGGCGACGAGCCTTGGCCTTGCCGAAGCGGCGCTCGGTGACGCGGTGGAGTGGGCGAAGACACGCTGCGTCGGCGGCGAGCCACTCGCGGGCAAGCAGGGACTGCAATGGAAATTCGCCGACATGAAGACGCGGCTGGAAGCTGCCTGGCTTCTGAGCTTGCAGGCTGCGGCGCGGCGCGCGGCAGGCGAGTCGTTCACCGAAGCGGCGTCGATGGCGAAGCTCTACGCGTCGGAGATGGTGGCATTCGTCACCGACGCCGCTTTGCAGATGCATGGCGGCTATGGCTTCACGCGTGAGATGCGCCTGGAGCGGCTCGTGCGCGATGCGCGGATTCTGCGCATTTACGAAGGGTCGTCGGAAATTCAGCGCACGGTGATCGCGCGGTCGGTTCTGGCGTAACGACAGTCAATAGAGGGAGCCCGGAAGTGAAAGTGCTGGTGGCAATCAAACGCGTGGTAGATGCCAACGTGAAAGTGGGTGTGAGGTCCGACAGTACGGGTGTGGACATCGCGAACGTGAAGATGTCGATGAACCCGTTCGACGAGATCGCCGTGGAGGAAGCGGTGCGGCTGCGCGAGGCGGGGGTGGCCACTGAAGTGATCGCGGTGTCGTGCGGCGTGACGCAGTCGCAGGAAACGCTGCGCACGGCGCTGGCGATCGGCGCGGACCGGGCGATCCTGATCGAATCCAGTGAGGAGCTGCAGCCGCTGGCGGTTGCGAAGCTGCTCAAGGCGCTGGTCGACAGGGAACAGCCCTCGCTGGTTATTCTGGGCAAACAGGCGATCGACGACGATTCGAACCAGACCGGCCAGATGCTGGCTGCGCTGGCCAACCTGCCGCAGGCGACGTTCGCGTCGAAGGTGGTGATAGCGGACGGCAAGGCGACGGTGTCGCGCGAAGTGGACGGCGGCGCGGAAACGCTGTCGTTGACGCTGCCGGCGGTGGTCACCACCGATCTGCGCCTGAACGAGCCGCGCTACGTGACGCTGCCCAACATCATGAAGGCGAAGAAGAAGCCGCTGGAGACGCTCAAGCCCGAGGATCTCGGGGTGGACGTCACGCCGCGCCTGAAGACGCTGAAGGTGGTCGAGCCGCCGAAGCGCAGCGCCGGCGTGAAGGTGGCGGATGTGAAGACGCTGGTCGAGAAGCTGAAGACCGAAGCCAGGGTGCTGTAAGGAGACGGACGAAATGACGAATCTTGTAATAGCAGAACACGA
>NZ_FNRQ01000008.1 GCF_900107685.1 Paraburkholderia sartisoli
TACCAGGTGGGCCAGACGGGCAAGATCGTGGCGCCCCAACTGTACGTGGCGGTGGGCATCTCGGGGGCGATCCAGCATCTGGCGGGCATGAAGGACTCGAAGGTGATCGTCGCGATCAACAAGGATCCGGAAGCGCCGATCTTCAGCGTCGCGGATTATGGTCTCGTCGGCGATCTTCATGACATCGTGCCGTCGCTTGCGGCACAGATTTGAACGGCGCAAGCCGGTTTGTTCAACGCCTCGTGCGCCGCACCGCGATTCGCGGCGCGCATGGGCACGACCCCGCAGCAGTTCCCTTTCCGAGAGGAGCGCAACAATGGCCCGTACCGCATCACATAGTGGAAGAACCGCTCTGGTAGAGCGGCGTTCGATCGACTACATTCCCGACGCCGAGCGTCACGGCAACTTGTTTAGCCAGTTTACGCTCTGGTTCGGGGCGAACCTGCAGATCACAGCCGTGGTGGTCGGCGCGCTCGCCGTAGTGCTGGGCGGCGACGTATTCTGGTCACTGGTCGGGCTTCTGCTCGGGCAGATTCTCGGCGGCTCGGTCATGGCCTTGCACGGCGCGCAGGGCCCGCAACTCGGCCTGCCACAGATGATTTCGAGCCGCGTGCAGTTCGGCGTCTATGGCGCAATCATTCCGCTCGTGCTGGTCTGCGTGATGTACGTGGGTTTCTCAGCAGGTGGCACGGTGCTTGCCGGTCAGGCCATCGGTGAACTGCTGGAAGTGAACAATACCGTCGCGATCCTGATCTTTGCCGCCGTGGTGATCCTGCTCACCGGGCTAGGCTATCGAATCATTCATGCAATGGGTCGCGTATCGAGCGTCATCGGCACACTGGCTTTCCTGTATCTCTTCGCCACTCTCCTGAGCGGCCACGCATGGAGCACGCTCCTCGCCCACCGGCATTTCACCGTCGCCTCGTTCCTGCTCGCCGTTTCGCTTTCGGCGTCCTGGCAGATCGCGTACGGTCCCTATGTGGCCGACTATTCACGCTATCTGCCGAAGTCCACCTCGGCGCTCACGACCTTCTTCGCCGTATTCAGCGGCACAGTAATCGGTGCGCAGGTTTCGATGACGTTTGGCGTGCTCGCCGCCTCGCTCGCGGGCGACCGCTTCGCCGGGCACGAAGTAGCGTTCATCGTCGGTCTCGGCGCAACAGGTACCATCGCCGCGATCCTTTACTTTGCAATTGCGCTCGGCAAGCTCACCATCACGACGCTTAATGCCTATGGCAGTGTGATGTCAGTGGCGACGATCGTCACCGGCCTCGGTCAGCGCCGCGAAGTTTCCCCCCGTACCCGCCTCGTTTTCGTGATTCTCTCGGTGAGCGTATCGAGCGCTCTTGCGCTCGCCGGGCAGCATTCATTTCTGAAGGCGTTCTCGTCATTTCTGCTGTTCTTGCTGGTGTTCTTCACGCCGTGGAGTGCGATCAACCTCGTCGACTACTATTGGGTGACGCGTGAGCGCTACGACGTGCCCGCGCTCTTCGACGCGAATGGCCGCTACGGGCGCTGGAATCCCGTGGGCATAGCCGTCTATGTGGTGGGCGTGTTGGTGCAGATGCCGTTCGTCGCCACTGGTTTTTATACAGGGCGGTGGGTCGGATATCTTGGCGGCGTGGATATATCGTGGATCATCGGCATCATCGTGCCCGGCACGCTGTACTACATGGTGACCCGCTTCACGCCCTCACGCCTGCCAGACCAGCTCATCCTGCCAGATACGCTCGGCGACGCCTGAGAACACGAGCGCTTCGACATACGGGTTGTGTGTTCGACCGTCAACGATGACAAATCAAATGTCCGTTGTGCGGAAAGCTGGATGACCGCTCAGGGTCGGGTGCGGCCTCACGTATCGGGTAAAAATCGGCCAGTTGCGATCGCTCGTTGTTCCCAGGCAATGGACGTTCGCGCGTCCGTTCCACCTCCGAACCGGTCACTCAGTCGGCAGCGTATCAAGAGGCAGTGTTGAGGGACTCCAGCCGTCCGCATCAAGCCAAAGTTGGCAAGCCAGCCAGGCGCCGCCGATACTAACGACGAAAGTCGCCGCATGCGGGACATCGCGGTATGCGCCGGCTTACGCTCTGGCGATTGCTTCACCGTTTGGGCGAAACGTTGCTTCGCCAGCATGCGCATCGCCGCAGAACGCAGCGGCCGACGCGGCAGAGCCTGTACCTCACGAGCATCTTCCAGGCCAGAGCGACGACCACTGCTTCAACGGCACTCAATAGGTCGTCCAGCAACATCGAATGACGACCTCCGGCTAGGCTGGCCCGCTATTGGTACTGCCAGCGTGATCAACTTCGTCCTGCTATCGCCAGTCTCAGTTCTGCGATCCGTTTCTCAATTCTCAGGACGTCGTCTTTGGGCAGCGCGTCTCCAACCCATAATTTATAGTTCAATAGTTCGCGAAGACGTACTTCTGCGGGACTATCGTCTCTATCAATGAATATTGCATCATGAGGCGTTATCGCTCGCACAACAAAAGCTGGCCGGCTACTACGCATTGGCCGGAATGATTTTGAATGAACCCCTTTCGTCACGCTTAAAGGATGAAATTCACCAATCATCAATCCTGCCTCCATAAAAACGGGCTTCGACACCGAATGCGCCTCGTCTATATATTTCGAATATTGCTCTTCTTTCAGGCCATTCACGAATATGCACACCGAAAAAAGTCGCGATTTTCCATGCGTGCAGGCAAACAACCGATGGTAAAAAGCGGGCAGCCTGTTTAATACCGAGAGGAAAATTTCGAATGGTAGTTCTTTGACATCCCAGGCACAAAAGACCAACGATCCTTCGTCATGAACTGGCCTGGCAAAAGGGCAAACCGCCCCACGACGGCCCAGTTCAGCATGAGGCCTCATGATAAAGCCCGCAAGCCAGTCGAGACCCGATTCGAATACCTCTCTGGTGAATTCGTCCGGGACGGATTCGATGTCTGTAGACAGGCATGCCGATCGCTCTATTTTTTTAATTTCGGAATCAACAATCGAGAGCAAAGATTCACACACGTCAATATCGGTCACCATGATCTAAACCGTCGATTTATCTAGAAGAAAAAATGCATGATGTGCAGGCGGCGCGTGTCAGGATATCTGTCGCCTCAGTCATGCAACGAAGGGCTGTTTATTGCATGAGAATGCAAATTTCAGTCTCTTGCGTCCGGTCCGGTAGTCCGTGTTGCTGCGCGTCTTCGATGCAGGGGCGGAACTACGCCGTCATCGGACAGCTTTGCGCGGACCGGTCTGGATCCACATCCGTCGCAACGAACTCATGTGTAAAACCGCAGCGTCCAGGACGTCGGCGCGCCCGGCATCGAGAGTCCTCTCGCGCAAAAATTCCTCGAAATGAGCCATCACAACATCACGCGCTGTACGCGAGAACAACGAGTGATCCACTTTCTCCAGTATCTTCGCCGTAACGTTCGTCAGCTTTCCAAGTTCGCTGCCGTTCGGTCCAAAACGGATCGCCAGTTCATCGAGCCCCGCGTCGACCGGGCCGTATACCAGTGACGTTTGCACGCCCCTTCGCTCGAGGTCCATCAAGAGTTGGCGGATTGCACCTGTCGAAGTGTTGACGCCCAACCTGCCTTCGAACGGAGTGCTGGCGAGCGAAGTCAGGCGCACGTACCAGCGGCGTCCCAGTTCCACGGCGATCGCTCGCCCATTTGCCCGGCCGGTCAGCAGCCGGAGCCACTTACGGGGGTTGCGGATCGAACGCCAGTACACCTGACTGGATTCGATATGGTGGGCGCCCGGCTTCGTTTGCGGGCCCTCCCACAAGAAAAACGGCAGGTTGACCGACATGCAGCCCACCACGTGAGGATGCGCTAACGCCGTATGAAAACTGACGTATGCGCCCGTGCAGACGCCGAACGTGACAACCTGCGGATATCCGGCCGCGATCAGCCATTCCACTCCCGCCGTCGCGTCGATAACCGAATGACGGGCGTACACGGCTTCAAGTGTCGGCGAATCTTCGTAATGCAGACTATCGCCAAGGCCGCCCAGGTCCATGCGTAACGAAGCGATGCCTTGCCCCGCGAGCCGTCGCGCCATCAGTACGGCAAGCCGTCCGTCGCCGACGCGATGAGCACCGCCCGTATTGACGAACAGCACAGCGGGGGCGTGCTCCTGCGCGCAGCGAGGCCGGCAGAATACGCCGACATAGCGCCCGCCACCAAACACGACGGGCGTCTCATGACCTGCTGCAAAATCGATCCGGGCATCGGCGGCAGGTGCAAGTATCCTGGCCGCCGGCGTCGCCGGCGCGCCGGACTGAAAGCCGAGCCACTCGAGCACACTGTCGAAGGCTCGTCGCGGCGGCACGCTAAACCGTGGGTCGACCAGGAACTTGTCATACTCGGTAAAAATCTGCACATCCACGCTCGCGCCATGACCGCGATAACACTCGACCAGCTGGCTCATGGGTACGCTCTCGCAACTATCATGCAGCAGCACACGACGCGCGGCGGGCCGCCCGCGTTGTACGAGGTCGACGGCAGCGAGTTGCTCGAGCGTGTCGGCATACAGCTGGAATCCGAACGCGCCCACGGCTCGACCGTCGTCATCCGCCTGCGCGCTTTCACGGCCGTTTGCGGTCTTGAGCCAGCTCTTGTGCTGCATGCCCAGTTCCCGTATATAACGCTTGCCCGCTATGACGGGCGCCATCAAAACCAGGCTATCGACGCCACCCAGTTCTTCGGCCGCCAGGACTGCCAGCGTCGCCCCCAGACGCAAGCCGCACAGGATCAGGCGTGTCACACCGGTAGCGGCCCGCAGATACGCCGCCGCAGCCTTGATGCTGTCGATCCATGCGCGAAAGCGCTGCGGATCCTCCTCGTTGCCCTCCGAATCTCCCGCTCCCGGATAGTCGAAGCGCAGAACGGGAATACCGCCGGTCACCGTCACTCTTTCTGCAAAGTCGCGCCAGCCGCGATGCACGCATAGCGCGTCGTAGCCGAACGGGTTGCACAGCAACATACCCGTCGCGGCCCCGCCGCGTGCCGGCAGGTGCAGCGACCCGTAACAGCCAGCAAAGGTAACTGGCCTCATTGAAGGTTTCCCTTTCATGGCTATCCCCGCGTCACCGGCTCGTCCTGTACGAACGGTGCGAGCGCGCTCACGAACGAATCGATACATCGAAACAGGTCGAACGTAATCAACTCGCCCGGTATCTCGATGCCCAACGCGTCTTCAACGGCCAGCATCACACGAAACGTGCCGAGCGAGGACAATCCAGCGGCGTAAAGATTGTCGAAATCGCTCAAGGTTTCGACCGGCACGTCGAGGCATGCGGTTTCCGAAAGAATGCGGCGCAAATCGGCTTTCATTTGCTCCCCTATAACGCCTGCTTTTCCAGGCATGACATCAATGCATTCATGCGCGACGATGGCTGGCTATTCGTTGCTGGGGTCTGGCACAAATCTCGGGTAGAAAAAGTGCCACGTGCGCACTGTCCGGCGAGGGCCATTCTGTCGATCTTGCCGTTCACGTTAAGCGGGAACGCATCGATGGCAACGATCCGCTGCGGCACCGCATAGACCGGCAAGCGCTGCCGGCACGCCCGCAGAACCAGCGCGATCTCAACCTGCGCGTTCGTCACAAAGGCGACGAGACCGGTGGCTCGCCCGGCTTCATCAAGTGGCCATGGGATCACCGCGCACAGCGCAGCATGGCTGCACGTTTGCACGACGTGTTCGACTTCTTCCAGCTCGACCCGGTTGCCGAGAATCTTGACCTGCGTATCGAGACGTCCCTGAAACACGATGCCGTGTTGCGTCGTTGCACGCGCGGCATCGCAGCTTCGATACCAGCGTTGCTCGCGCCGGCCCGGATAAGTTTTCGCAACGAACCTGCCATTACCGGCTTCGTCAGGCGACAGATAGCCGCCGGCAAGCTGCGGGCCACCGATCAGCAACTCGCCCGTCTGCTCCGCGGCGACCGGTTCGAGCTCGGCATCCACGATCATCAGTTCCACCCCAGGAAGGGCCCAGCCGAGCGGCATGACCGTGTGCTGCGGATCGTCGAGGAATCCGGCGGTGACCTCGAAGCATGTGCAGGCGATGGTCGCTTCGGTCGGCCCGTACATATTCAGGACCCGGCTGTTCGGCGCGGCCTGCATCCACGCCAGAGCCAGCGAGCGAGGCAACGGCTCGCCACCGAACAGTGACAGTCGAACACTTGGGAAGGCACCCGGCGTCAGCTTGCGCATTTGCTGCATGAAGCCGGCCACGGAAGGCACGCTATTCCAGTGTGTGATCTCGTGACGCTTGATGAAGTCGGCGTTATAGACAGGATCGACGGTGTCAGGCACGTACAGGCAGCCGCCGTTGGCCCAGCAGACGAACATGTCGTGTACGGACGGATCGAAGCTCAGCTCGCAAAACTGCACATAACGCGCATCGCGCACTTTCCCGGCCAGCTGTAATTGCCCCGTGACATAGGCATCGGCATTCGCATGCGTGATCGGCACACCCTTCGGCGCTCCCGTCGAGCCAGACGTAAAAAGTATGTACGCGAGGTCATGCACGGTACCCTGGTGCCGCGCATACGGCGCGGCTGGCAGTAGCGGTGGAGCGGCGGCAACGGAGGGCAGGTGCGGTTCATCCGCGTCTTCGTCGAGCAGGAAGATCCGCGGACGTTCGTCGAGCAAGGACGGCACTTCATCAAGCGATGCGGCACAACGCCGGTCGACCAGCATCAACGGCGCACCGGACTGCTCGATGATGGCTGCGATCCGCGCAGCCGGCATCTTTGGGTTGAGCGGCACATAGGCCATACCGGCGTCGAGAATTCCCAGCACGCCAACATAGGCGGCGACGCTGCGATGCCCAAACAGCAAGCATCGGCGTGCGTCGCCGGTCCGTGCAACCGCTGCCAGTCCCGCAGACACGCGACGTGCCCTGGTTTCGATTTCGCCGTAGCTGTAAAGACGCTCATCGACCCATAACGCCGGGCTGTGCGACTGGCTCGCGGCAGAATCGAAGAAGAAGGTTTGCAACATCTGACTCCCTCCGTCATTCCCGGGAAGACCGGAACCGCCGCAATCACGGCACCAACGGTGTCTTCAGCATGCCACCC
Organism: Paraburkholderia sartisoli; assembly: GCF_900107685.1. GTDB lineage: Bacteria > Pseudomonadota > Gammaproteobacteria > Burkholderiales > Burkholderiaceae > Paraburkholderia > Paraburkholderia sartisoli. Next base: position 7,092 of record NZ_FNRQ01000008.1, read on the forward strand.
TGTCATCCGTCGACGAACCTCGCAGGTAAACTTCGCTGCCGACAGCCGGGCGGATCAATTGCTACGCATTAAGCATAGGGTCAAGCGGATATCATGGTCAAGACAGAGTCTTGTAACGAGATGTGAGTTGATTTATTACGGATTACGAAGCATATGCCCATACCTGCGTCAGCCGCCATTGCGCCACGCACTTTGAACGGGCCGTCTAGCTGGGACTCCGCCCCTTCGGCCAAGAGGGACGAACAAAGTGAACGCCACGATATAAGGGGACACGTGGAGTCTGGGTAAGATCGGCGGTTCAGCGTGCATCTGTCATCCGGCGTTCATGCACTTAAGCTCGCGGACGTGCCGTGCCGTTTGAGATGCTGCAGCCTCAAACGGCGGCAGTGGATCGGCAACGAGCGAGACCGCTCTGGTCACGCAGACACCTCTTGCACGACAGGGGTGTCGCACTCATGCTCAGTACGTTAGTACACCGATTGTTTACCCCAACGGCCCATTTTTTTTGAGGCGTTCCCTGGCGCCCTATGATTGATGTCTCCAGCCCAGCGCTTTCCCACTGCTGATCCGGTGCAACATGAGCGCCAGCATCGACATGGAAATCAGCATCAACCGACAGGCAAGCCGCATGCTGATTCCATCAACACGGCGAGCGCGATGCCGAGCCCCTGCACCCGATTTTTCGAACGCTGAGCAGTCGTTGTTCGAAATCGTTCGGATCGAGCGGCTTCAGATGAGCGTCAACTGTCCTCGTCCCGTAGCTTTCCTACGATGAAAGCGGGTTATTTTGCGGTCCAACCGGACCTGCGGCAAATACACCATAGCAGCGAAAAAATGAAAAAAAAGTCCTCAAATATTCCCCCGTGTTCTGTCTGCGCTGGGCGATTTAATTTTCTGGAAGATGAATTATTCATCGGTCGGACAATGCAAACCAGGGTACACCCGCAGCAACCAGATGAAGATAGCGGTGTACAACGGCGCGAGCGTGCCGACGCGTCGTGAGACAGGAAAGATGCCCGTCGCAATCGACATCCATGGCATCGCGTGGCCGGGAGGAAAGGAACGCCATGTGCGCACAACGGCGTCATTCAGGCCGACAGAGGGAAAATTCAGGTGCAGTTCCGGGTTGTAGCGCGGCCGCCGGAACGGCGAGCACCAGGCGGGAAGCCTGCCGCTCGCCCTATGAAATCCGCCACCTACAACCGGACATAAGGTTGCGACAACGCCTTCGACGACCTGATGAGATCTTCCAGCATCATCGCGCGCTTGTCCGGATCCGTGTCCCGGCTTGTCATGAAGCAGAGCGCCGCGGCGGGAAGACCCGTGCGGTCGCAGATAGGCGCCGCCATGCACAGCCGAAAAGTGTGGGATAAACCTTCGGTGCAACAGTACCCCTGGTCAGCGGCCCGTTCGACATCGGAAAGAAAGTCCTGAAATTCAATGCGCCTGCCGTTGTCGAGGATAAAGTCCTCGTCCGGGATCAAGCTGCGAATTTCCTCTGCCCGCATATGGGCGAGCAGCAGGCGGCCCGATGCGGTCCACGGAATCGGCACCTTCACGCCGATGTCGGAACTGATGTTGAAGGGTCGCGCGCTGTTCTCCGACAGCACCACGGTGTACTTGTTGCCTTCGAGCATGCACAACTGCGCGGTTTCGTCGTGCGTCCGGACAAGCGCAAGGATCGCCTGGTGGGCGCGGCTGATCAGATCGTTATGGACGGCATAATCGGAGCCGTAGTAGTGCATCTCGCGGCCGAAAAACACGTTCCCTTCCGCTGTTGTCTCGAGCCATCCGGCTTCAGTGAGCATGGTGACCAGTTCGTAGATACTCGAGCGCGGCGCGCCAGTCGCTTCGATCAGTTCGCGCATCGTCATCGGACGCCGCGCAATATGCAACTGCTTGAGAATGCCGATAACGCGATCAACTCCCCGGGCCCTCGATGATTCTGGTGCAGACATTCCTTCAACTCCGTCGACGATAGGAATCGCGATTTATTTTTTTGGGTGACGCGAGTTTAGCGCGTAAAGAGCGACGCTTCGACATTCCGGGATGCTCAATGATCGAGCACACGATGCAGGAACTGGCGCGTACGTTCGTTCCGCGGGTCCACGAAGATCTGCTCGGGTGCGCCCTGCTCCGCAATCACACCCTTGTCCATAAACACGACGCGGTCGGCGGTTTTGCGCGCGAAGCCCATCTCGTGTGTCACGACGACCATGGTCATTCCGTCGCGCGCCAGTCCGCGCATGACTTCGGTCACCTCGCCGACGAGTTCCGGATCGAGCGCGGACGTCGCTTCGTCGAAGAACATGATGCCAGGCTCGACGGCCAACGCCCTTGCGATCGCGACACGCTGCTGCTGGCCGCCGGAAAGCTGGCTGGGATAGTGCTCCGCCCGGTCAGCAAGACCCACGCGGTCGAGCGCGTCCATCGCACGCTTGCGCGCATCGGCCGCGTTCATCTTGCGTGCCTTGATCAGGGCAAGCGTCACATTGCCCAGCGCGCTCTTGTGCGGAAACAGGTTGAATTGCTGGAACACCATGCCGACGTGGCCCCGGATATCCTTCGCCCGGCGTGCATCGTGCAGCGGCACTTCGTTGACCCAGACCTCGCCTGTATCGGCTGTTTCCAGACCGCTCATGATGCGCAACACCGTGCTCTTTCCGGAGCCCGATGCACCGATCAGCACGAGCACTTCGCCCGACCGCACATCAAGGTTGATCTCCCTCAGGACCTGCGTGGCGCCGAACGACTTGCTGACGCCAGTGAGGTTGATGATGGGCTTCGACGTGGTGACAGTGGTCATGACAGCAGGCTCCTTCTTCGGTCATGGTGGCGCACCCACTGCGACAGTGGAAAGCACACGATGAAATAAAGCACGGCAACGAGTCCATAGATCTCCACCGGTTTGCCGACCCGGTCGACGATGGCCTGTCCTCCGTGCATCAATTCCGACATGCCGATCATGCTGACGATCGACGTGTCCTTGATCAGCGAAAGATACTGGCCGATGAGCGGCGGCATCACGATCTTTCCGGTCTGTGGCAGGACCACGGAAAAGAACGCCTGGGTCTTGCTGAGCCCGAGAATCTGCGACACCTCCCACTGGCCTTTCGGCACGGCTTCGATGCCTGAGCGGAATACTTCGGCGATGTAGGCACCTTGATAGACGCTCAAGCCCACCACACCCGCCGCGAACACATCGATCGCGTAGCCGAAGTACGACACGCCGAAATAAATGAACATCAGCGTGATCAGCACCGGCGTGCCGCGAAACAGTTCGGTGTAGAGCCTGGCGATACGCGGCGTACCCCATGGCCCAAATGAGCGCAACACGGCTGCCAGCAGTCCGATCAATGTGCCGCCAACGATCGACGCCGCAGACAGAAGCAGTGTCGCCAGCAGTCCCTGAAACAGGATCGCCAGGCTGGTCATTAACAATTCGCTCGACATGTTCGGTCTCCGGTTTGAGCGCCTAGATACGATCGGCCTGTCGCGCGAAGAGGAACGACCGGCGCGTGCGTTTCTTCATGACGAGGGGTGGATGAAAAACACGCACGCCGATCTGGCCCGCCAGCCACGACAGCAGATTGCTCAGGAACAGATAGGCAATCAGCGTGATGGTGAAGGTCTGGATATAGAGGAGCGTGCGCGCGTTGATCACCGTCGCCGTTCCGCTCAGCTCCGGCAGCGCGATCGCCGAGAGGAGCGACGTGCCGAGCAACAGCTGGATCAGGTTGTTGACGATCGCCGGATAAACCGCGCGTGCAGCCTGCGGCAGAATCACCTCGATGAAGATCTGCGAACGTTCCAGACCAAGGATCGACGCCGCTTCAAGCTGGCCGCGCGGCACCGACTGGATGCCCGCGCGAAACACTTCGGCGAGATACGCACCGACGTTCACCCCCAGGGCAATAACGCCGGCCGTATAGGCGTCGAGGGTAATGCCAAGAGATGGCAACCCGAAGAACACGATGAATATCTGCAGCAGGACTGGCGTATTGCGGATCGCTTCGACATACGCCCTCGCGATCGCCCGCAGCAGCCCGACGCGCGATGAGCTCGCAAGTGCGGTGAGCAGGCCGAGCAGCATCGCGAGAACGAAGGACAGCAGCGTGATCTGGAGCGTCAGCCACGACGCGCGAACGAAATCGCTCCAGTAACCCGCAAGGGTCACCCATTCATAGCTCATGGTTCCTCCGTCGGTCGGGCAGCGCGGCGCCAGCGTGGCTTCAGTACTGCGGATTCAGCGGGAAGCGCGGCTCGGCGCCAAACCACTTCTTGTACAGCTGCGCGTTCAGCTTCGATGCGTTGATGTTGAACAGGAACAGGTTCAGGTAGTTGAGCCACACCTGATCGCCCGCCTTCACGCCGAACGCGTTGTATTCGAGCGGAACCAGCGCCTCGTTGGTGACAGTCAGCTCCGGATCGAGCGATGCCTGATAGGCGAGAAAGTTGTTGTCCTCGATCATCGCGTCGGCCTGGCCCTGCTTCACGGCGAGGATTGCAGCCTGCGAGCTGTCGAACTCCTGGATCTTGACCTGCATGTTCAGCGAGCGCACTTCGTCGCCGTTCGTCGAGCCCTTGACCGTCGCAATCGTGCGGTTCGACATGTCGTTGATGGACTTGATGCCGCTGCTCTTCTTCACCAGTAGCGCCTCACTCGCGACCACATAGGGATTCGTGAACGCAATTTCCTTTGCCCGCTCGAGGTTGCGGGTGAAGTTGCAGAACACCACGTCAACCTTGCTGGTTTGCAGATTTGGAATGCGGTTGGCGCTCGTCGTGTTCACGACTTCGAGCTTGACGCCCATCTCTTTCGCCAGTTCTTTCGCGAGGTCGACGTCGTAACCATCGGGCTGGCCGTCCTTGTTGTAGAAACCGAACGGCGCGAAGGTCAAACAGTCTCCCACCCGCAGCGTGCCGCGTTGCAGGACCTGCTTGAGCGTCGAGTCAGCCGCGGCACCCTGCTCTGGCGGGGCCACCTTTGTGCAGCCGGCGAGCATCAGCAGACCGGCTACGGCGAATAAACAAGTGAACTTTGCGCTTTCCTTTACAAATTTCATTTTTCAGTCCCGATCTGTGTGAGGAGTCCATGGGCGTGCGGAAACGACGATCAACAAGACCTTCGCGGCACGCTCCGGGCAATGAAATGAAGCGACCGCGCCAATCGATTGTCTGGAATATCGGAATCATGTCCGACACAGCAGATGATGCGCAGTGTTTCACGGGAAAAAAATCGTTGCAATGGGGTATACGCGGGCACGATTGCAGCATTGCCTTAGGGATGCGCAATGCTTTCAGCCCGAAAGAATTGATGCGGCGTACGGGATCTGCCCTCAGTCGAGCCGACCGGTCATTGATGCTTCCTCGCAAACTCTTCTTCGATCAATCTGGAATGCAAACTGTTTTCTGGTTTCGTTTTTTCGCTGCACCGGATGTCATCGAATGAATGAGGAGCGCGAATTGGCCCCGCGCTCAAGTTGGCTTTGAGTTCGGTGCGTACTATGATTGTTTGCCTGACGAATCCTTCGCGCGGTCATCCAACGGTTTCTCGAACGCCGCCGCATTGACGAGAGGACAGCAGTGAAGCAATCGATCGTAATCGCGGCAGCAACGTTCGGATTGCTCGTCGCATGCGCGAGCCCGGCGCAGGAGATCGCCTCGCCGGGTGCGTCGACGCCCACGCACAACGCTAGCGCTCAGTCCACCGCACCGAAATCGCATTTGCAGGACTTTCTCTCTTCCGGCAACGGCAACCCCATGACGCTGACGCCCCCGGTTACCGCGGTACACAGCTACTCGTCGCCGGGCCGTGGCGGAGCGGTATTGAGAGGGGCAAACGGAACGGCGCGCGTGGGCAGCGACACGATCGAGTTGAAGAACGGTGCCGTCTACGTCAACGGCGTTTCATACGGCGTGGTAACGCCCGCGCAAACCGTCGTGTACACCGTTACCGAAGGCAAACACACGTTGCAGGTAGACGGACAGGACCGCTTGCCACTACGTTGATGTCCCGGCCTGATCGCGTCTTCGTAGCGCGCCATACGAATGCCTTACGTCTTTCCACGCCATCTGCAAAACCTGGACATCTGAACTGCCCGCGTCAGGCTTTTGCCACCACACCACATTGGACTGGGCATCTAGCGCGGGACGTCACCGCGTGCGCCATCAAAGCGGACGCGCGCGGCATGGATGTCGGAATAACGACGATCGGCCCAATCGATGAGGGCCGCCATCGGGTCCAGCAGGGATTGGCCTAGCGGGGCCAGACGATATTCGACGGTCGGCGGCCTGGTCGGAAAAACATGGCGGGTGATGAGTCCGTCGCGCTCCAGATCGCGGAGTGTCTGGGTCAGCATGCGTTTGGAAATGTCGGGGATGGCCCGGTGAAGCTCGCTGAAGCGCTGCGATCGCATCGCGAGCTCCATGATCATGAGCATGCTCCATTTGTCGCCGATGCGGTCGAGCACGTCGCGAATCGCGCAGTGCGCGGACTGGTCGTCGCCCAATTGACGTTGATATCGGCTGAATCTCTCGATCGCATTCTGCGCGGTGCTCATTCGGGTTCCCTTTAACTCTGCTGGTAACAAAAAACTGCCTCCTTACGGCGCGAGGCATTGGTCTCTATGATAGACCTGCTCTAAAACATAGACCCGTTCTCAAGGAGCGGTCATGTCAGATCCTGTTCCCGTCCGCCTTCCATACCGAGGCTCCGGCGGGCATCAGGGGTGCCGTGTGGTGAAGTTACTGATCGAAGCCGGCGATTCCAATATCGCCGCATCCAGCCGCACCCCTCAGAAATTGTCGCGGGTTGGCTTTAAAGGCAGTACTAATTTCAGGAGAAACGCATGTTTTTGGTAATGGGAATGACAGGACGCGTGGGCGGTGCAACGGCCCGGCATCTGTTGGCACAAGGCAGGACAGTACGCGCAATGGTCCGCAATCGCGAGCAGGCGACGAAATGGGCGGATCAAGGTGTGGAACTGGTCGACGGTGACTGGAATGATGCGGCCGCCGTCGAGCGGGCGCTCGACGGAGTCGAAGGTGCATTTGTCATGCTGCCGGCTGTCTGGACACCCTCGGCTGATTTCAGGGAAGCAAAGAGCGTGATCGCGAACTATGTCGAGGCGCTGACGAGCGCAGCGCCGCCGCGGGTGGTTGCGCTCTCGTCGATGGGTGCGGACAGAATCAGCGGGCTGGGGATGATCACGGCCCTGTCGCTTCTGGAGCAGGGACTTCGCCACCTGACAGTGCCGGTCGCCTGTGTGCGCGCCGGCGGGTTTTTCGAAAACTTCCTTTACGGCCTGCACGTCGCCCAGGGGGGCACGCTACCCGTCTACTACAACCCGACGAACCGGAAATCGACCATGGTCGCGACCGACGACATCGGCGCCGAAGTGGCGAAGCTGCTGAGCGGGCCGGCGTGGTCCGGGCATCGCGTCGTCGAGCTTGGCTCGATGGTCAGCGCGGATGAAGTCGCGACCCAACTGGGCGAAGTCATGCAGCGCGACGTCAAGGCCTTTGCCGTCCCGCGTGCCGGGTGGGCGGCAGCGTTCGAACAGTTCGGCATCCCGAAGGGCCAGACCGGATCGGCCGAAGCGATGTACGAGGCCGTCAACGCGGGCTGGATGGACCTCGGCGTCGAAGGTACGGAGCATGTCGCGGGCACGACGTCCCCCCGCGACGTCTTTGCGGCGGCCCACAAGGCCGCTACGGCATGACGTGGTGAACGGTGGTCTCGCAGACCACCTTTTCGAGCCGCATCTATCAGCGGAGGCCGGCCGGCCACGCTGGTCCCCGGCGGCACCCTCTCATCAGACCAGACAAGGAAGGACGTATGTCCAGGATTTCATGGCGCCAGGTATTACCTTGGGTTCTTGCCGCTTTTTTCGTCGTGGGATCGCTCAGCAACATCGTCGCCCCGCGATCCATCTTTGAGGAATACCTGAAGTGGGGATATCCACACTGGTTCCATTTCGTGACCGGTTCGCTGGAACTCACGACCGCCGTTCTGCTGGCGCGGGCACGGACGCGGCTGTGGGGCGCGATGCTCGGCTGCGCCGTGATGCTGGCTGCGCTCGCGACCGTCACACTCCACGGCGAGTACGGGCATGGTGTGGCGCCACTTGTCGCGGCGGCACTATCGACTGTTGTCGGCTGGATCACCTGGCGAACGTTCAACGAACGTTCCCGAAATGCCTGATCCCGGTATCAACGGCAGCAGCTACGCAAGCACGCTTTTTTCCCGGGCGGATTCAGGCAATCCAGCAACCGACGCCGGCACACGCGACATCGACGAATACCGCGTGTGCCGCACGACAGGACCTCCTCAAACGCTTACGCGCTCAAGCGTTAAATCCCCCGTCGATGGTCAGGCTCGCACCGGTGACGAATCCGGCTTCCGGGCTGACGACATAGGCGACCATGCCGGCGACTTCGTCGGGGTGCGCGTGGCGCTGAATCGCCATCAGGCCATGCAGCATCGAGGCAAAATCGCTGGACTCGGGATTCATGTCCGTATCGGTGGGGCCTGGCTGCACGTTGTTGACCGTGATTCCCCTCGGCCCGAGATCGCGAGCCATTCCCTGTACCAGTCCCCGCAGGGCGGACTTGCTCATCGCGTAGGCCGCGCCGCCTGCGAACGGCATGCGCTCGGCATTGCAGCTACCAATGTTCACGATCCGGCCACCCTCGCCCATATGCGGCAAAACAGCCTTGACGGCGACGAACACCGCGCGGACGTTGACTTGAAGCGTGGCGTCGAAGTCCTCCAGCGAGAAGGTCTCCACCGCGCCCATCCGGAGGACGCCTGCGTTGTTGACCAGGATATCGATCTTGCCGAGCTGCGCGGCCGCGTCGTCAATGGCGCGGGTCAAGGCGGCGGCGTCGCCGGCATCCGCCTGAAGCGCAATGGCGCGACCGCCGTTCTCCGCGATGCTGCTGGCGAGCGCGCTGGCGGTCGCCGTCGACCCTTTGTACGTAAATGCCACCGCGGCGCCATCGCGCGCCAGGCGACGCACGACGGCCGCACCAATCCCGCGACCGCCACCGGTCACGAACGCTACCTTGCCAGTCAGATTCGAAGTCATGATGTGCCCTCAGGTGAATGGAAACAGAAGTATCGTCTTCACATTCCAGCCTGAGTAGACGGTGATTTAGACTATCTCTTTCAACCGTTTGTATCGAATGGCCATGGAAGCGCTCAATCTGGTTGAATCATTTCTCCTTAGCGCGGAGCACGGGAGTTTTTCCGTGGCGGCTCGCCGGCTTGGTCTGACGCCCGCCGCCGTGAGCAAAAACATCGCAAGACTGGAGGCAACGCTTGGACTGCGCCTGTTCCAGCGCAGCACGCGCAGTCTCACGCTGACCACGGCGGGCGAGCAGTTTCTGCGTGAGGTCAGCGAGCCCTTCACGGCCTTGCAGGACGCGTTCGCGGGTGCCACGACACAGGAAGGAAAGCCGGCTGGGACGCTCAAGGTCAGCCTGGCGCTTGCGTTTGGCCGGGAGTATCTCGTGCCGCTGCTCGGCGACTTCCTCGAACAATATCCGGCCATCGTTCCGGACTGGCACTTTGATAACCGGCCTGTCGATTTGATTGCTGACGGCTTCGACGTCGCGATCGGCGGTGGCATCGAACTGACGCCTGGGATCGTGGCACGCGAACTGGCCCGGACGCACGTGATCGTCGCGGCGTCGCCGTCCTATATGTCGACGCGGAAGATGCCTGAACACCCGTCTGAACTGAGCCAGTACGACGGGATTGTTCGCCGTTCGACCACGACGGGTCGCTTGAGGGCGTGGACACTCAAGAATCCGCTCGGCGAACAGTGCCAGGCGGAGTGCCGTACACGCATCATCTTCGACGACCCCGAGGCGATTGCGCATGCCGCGATGCTGGGTCAGGGCATCGCATTCCTGCCGATGCCTCATGCAGCCCCCTGGCTATCGAGCGGCGCGCTGGTACGGCTGCTGCCAGCGTGGTATGCCGAGCAGGGCTCGATTTCGCTTTACTACCCCAACAAGAAGTTGCTTCCGGCCAGGACGAGAGTGTTCATCGAATTTGTGGTTGAGGCTTTTAGAAAGGAAAGGTATGCCGCGCGGTTTGACGCGCGCTAGCGCAGCCAATGTGGCGCGGCAGGAATGCTTTCATGCCGGCGAACGGCTGACACCCATCTTTTGGCGACCAGGTGTTTTCGTGCCATTATCCTCACCGCTGGCTCTTGTCGACCTTCACCAGCAAAGGCCGCTTTGCAACGTCGATCAGATGAGGCACACGGGTTACAGATGTCGTGATGCATACAGGTCATTGAACACCAACGCGTCGTCCCTGCAACTTTCCCCTGGGGTATAGCCATGAAATCAAGACTCGTCACGCAGCTTGCGATTGTTTCCCTGCTCGGCACCTCTGTTACCGTTTTCGCCCAGTCTCACGATGACAAACATCATGGGCCCCCTACTTCTCACGACAAAAAGGGATCGGAGCACCAGGCACAGCATAATAATGGCCGCAGACCTGCGCCGCACGACGCCTATGTCGGTCGCGAGGGCGGGCCCATTCCTCACAATGACTGGCACAAAGGCGACCGGCTTCCGCCGGAATACCGTGACCGCAACTACGTAGTCGACGACTGGCACGGTCACGGACTGCAGGCGCCGCCGCGCGGTTATCAATGGGTGGGCGTCAATGGGGATTACGTGCTCGTTGCCGTGGCAACCGGCTTGATCGCAAACGTCCTGCTCTCCGGGCACTAACCCGACAGATCGATGTCGGCAGCCCGACGAGCTGCCGACATGCTTCTACTGGGAACGATCCACGACAACCTGCGGATCGTGACTGAAGAGTCTGGTCGCTGGTGCATAAAGCAGCGATCGTATTGATCCAGCCAGACGGCACTCGGCCAGCTAGAGACGTTCGGCCTTCGACCCAGGATTGTCGGCAATCTGGTGTTGTTCTCCCAACCGCAGAAAATTCATCAACTCGCCGACGATCGCTTCGGGAGCGTCTTCCTGCATCAAATGCCCCGAGCCAGAAACCCGCGTAAAGCGTGCTCCAGGGATCATCTCCGAGAGTTCCACGCCTCGATCGACTGGAATCCACTGATCCTCCTCGCCCCACAAGATGGAAACCGGGCAGCGAAGTTGTCCGTAGCGCGGTTGGACCTCATCGGTATAGCGCTGGTCCATCTGGGCGATTTGCCTGTAGAACGCCGCCTGGCCAGGTTCGCCAATCCATGGCGATGTGTAGATACGCAATGCATCTGCCGCGAGCGCACGGTTCGCAGCGCTCTGTAGATATGCGGTGATCATCGCCTCATGAATGTATGCGGGCACGTTTGCGAACGCGGCCTCGTGCGCGCGCACATGACGAACAAACGCTGAGCCCCATGGAGCAACCGCCACTGGATCAATCAGAAGCAGGGACCGATACTCGCATCGGTCCAGCAACGCTGCCCTGATCGCTGTGGCGCCGCCGAAATCGTGGGCAACGACGTCGGGCGACTCGAGCCGCCAATGCTTGAGCAACGCCGCAAACAGGCGATTCTGGACGCCCAGTGAGACATCCTGATCCGCGCGCTGCTCTGACATTCCATAACCAAGGAGATCGAAGTAGAAGACCCGTCGGAAGCGAGCTGCGATCGGCGCGACGCGGCGCCAGACCTGCGAAGAAAACGGCGTTCCATGTATCAGTACCAGCGGCTCGCCCGTGCCGATCACGCCATAGCGTACCGACTGACCATCGAAGTCAAAAGAATGCGCCAAAGGTAGCGCTCGAGAAACCAGCTGCCGGGATGCCCGCGAAGTATCCGCCATGAATCGCCTCGTGGATTGGACTGTAGCGAGGAACAAGCATAAAACTAACCACCAAACTCACGCAAGGAGGTTATTTTGGGTGTAAAAGAATCACGTTTGCACGCAGACACCGGTGTGGGCGGTCACCTTGTCCTTGACTTTATGAATACGTGCGGCGGCGCGGGTAAGGTGCGTGACGTCGAGCGACTGGTCGACTGGCAAGACGCCATCGGCTGGGCAACGGCGAGCGGAGTCGTTGATCCGGCTGACAGCCGTCTGATCGAGAAGACGCGGTCGGGCTCAGGGCACCTTCTGAAAGAGTTGACCGGACTCCGGGAAGCCATGCATGCAGTGTTCTCTGCGATCGCCGGCGGCGTCCCGCCTCCGGAGACAGCCCGGCTGAGGCTGGAACGCGATATCGTCAAGGCAATGAGCCACTCGACGATGTGCTTCGAAGGACAAGCACCCATGCGCTGGACGGTATGCCCCGAGAAGGCGGGTAGCGCGCTCATCAAGGACCGACTTGCTATCGCCGCAAGCGAACTGCTTTCGCAGCCGGTCCTTGCGAATGTCCGGGCGTGTGCCGCGTGCTCGTGGTTGTTCCTCGATCTCTCGCGCAGCAGGTCCCGACGATGGTGCTCAATGGCCACTTGTGGGAATCGCGCAAAGGCGCAACGCCACTACCATGCGATGAAAGCGACACCTTAAACGGCAGTCCAGACACGATGTACTATTTCACCATGCCGCGTTGTTGCCCGGTCTCGACGGCACGCAGATCTGACGTATCCTCGACGAAGACGGCAAGCTGGTTAAACGGCCTGGAAGCCACTCCAACCATATCCATGATGGCGCCGGCCCAGTCAACGGCATCGATGGGAAATGCATCATGTCAACTGAGTGGAAGCGCCGCGTCAGACTGTTTATCCAGCGTTTCTGGCAGCCGACCAGTGCTTGCATGACCTGCATGCCCGGGAGTTGGGGCAACGTCATGAGCCTCGCCCACTGGACGATCGCACTCCATACCGGTCTGCTCACCGGCCTCCTGGCCGTATTGTTGACTTTCACGCCTGCAGCGAAGCTTTACGGGCATCGATTCGGCAATGCGCTGGTCGTCGGCATTCTGACAGCAACAGGCGACGCCTACTCGCATGCGAGCCATTACCGCATCCCCTATGTCGAACACATCGCGACGGGCGCTATTTCAGCTCTCTTGACGCTGGCCGCCTCCTATCTCTTCGAAGACCGCGCACGACGCCTTCGGGCGGCATGGGCTCGGGTTTTCGGATAGCTTGTCGGCTGACCTTCTGAACCCTCCTGGTTGCGCTGAAAGAGGCTTCCCGCTCCTGGTGCGCATCATGGCTGGGGAGCGTTGCGGGCCATCATTCATGGGGCCGTCCGGGAATGTCTTCCGGCGAACACGCGATCGGCAGTGAGAATTATCCAGGCCGTGGCTGGCGTGGTGTCGTCAAAGTCTCGTTGGGCTGCAGGGACAATCGCGTGGTCGTGCGCATCGCCCGACAGGCGCGCATTAGTCCAGAGCCGCTCGCGTTTCACGAAGAATCTCTTCTGACAGTTCAGGGTTATCAACCGCGCGAGCCAAAATGAGGGCTCCCACGATGCTCGAAAGCGTATGAACCGCATGGCGACGGGCATTTTTCTTTTTTGCCTTTGCAAGTGATTCAGTGAAGCCCTTGAGCATACCCTCCACATGCTGCGTGAATGCGGGTCGAGCCGCGGGTTCACGCGCAATCTCACCCGCCAATCCTGCCATCACGCATCCGTTTCCCCTGTCGTCGCGATGTTGCCCGGTGAGATATCCATCAACGTATAGAGCCGTTGGCTCACCCGAAGCCGCACCTTCCCTCATGGAATCGAGCGCTTTGGCCGATGCGTCTTCGATGCTCTTCGAGATCAGATCTTCTTTTGACTCGAAATGATTGTAGAAGGCTCCGTGTGTAAGACCGGTTGCCTTCATGATTTCGCTTACGCTGACCCCGGAAAATCCGCGTTCGCGAAACAGAATGGAAGCTTGTTCGAGGATGCGGGCATGCTTCTCTGCCGTCTCCTCTGGCGGGTAACGCATACGTCCTCCGAACACTGACAAGAAAATAGTTGACGCCAAACAGTATAACCATCATGCTTCGCAAACGAAAGCATGATGACCGTCATGTTTGACGGGTTGCATTTCAGGGCTCCCGTCTATGCATGTCTTATAACATGATGATCATACTGCTTCGCCTGTGGTCACGGCGCGCGAGCTTTGGCCTGGTTTCCTTAATCTCCGGAGGTCTATATGAAGAAGTTTCTCGTCACGGGTTCCACTGGCGCTACGGGCGCTCCCACTGTTCGCTTTCTGCGGGCACACGGCCACAACGTCATGGCTTTCGTTCGCCGTGAAGACGACCGCTCCGAGGCGCTGAAGGAACTCGGCGCGGAAATCGTGACCGGCGACATGCTGAAGATCGAAGATGTCCGCCGCGCGATGAACGGTGTCGACGGCGCCTACTTCTGCTATCCGCTGACTCAGGGCGCGGTAGAAGCAACGGCGATCTTCGCTCAGGCAGCAAGCGAGCACAACGTGAAGCAGATCGTGTACATGTCGCAACGACAGTCGCGCCCGCACGCACGCAGCCCGGCAACGATGAATCACTGGCTTTCGGAGCAGATCCTCGACCGCTCGGGCGTTCCGACCGCGCATCTTCGGGTCAACTTCTTTTCAGAATGGATGTTGTACGCGGCGGCTGAGATTCGCGCCGGCCGCTATCTGACCCCGTTCGACCCGGAGAGCCGCTTCGCGCCCATCGCCGCAGTCGATATCGCACGTGTCGTTGTAAAGATTCTTGAGAAGCCCGAAGCGTTCGGTAGCAGGGTCATTCCGGTCACGGGCCCGGTTGAAGTCAGCCACATCGAACTCACGGGCATTCTCGCGAGGACGCTCGGAAAGGAGGTGCGCTTCGAGCAGGTCGCGCCGGACGAATTCGTAAAGGTCCTTGGCCTGGACGGCGATCCTTCGTTCGCAGCCCACTTCACGGCGGTCAAGGTCGATCAACAGGAACAGCTGCTTGCCGGCGTCGACAGCAGCGCGGCAGAAATCGTCGGTCAGCCGCTGATGACGCCCGGGCAGTTCATAGAAGCGCATCGCGATCTCCTGGCGTAGATGTCACTACGCCCTCAGACGACCGGGGTGGCTACCGCGTCGTCATGAGCTGGACGAGCGTTATCCGTGGGAGGATGCAGGCATTTGTGGGAGGGCGTCTTCCCGGATCGAATGACCGGGCGCGAGGTGTGCGGCGAATGTGTTCCGCTCATTGAACCCGCCGCGCAAACATGTCGAGACATGGTGCGCACGGATGCCCGTTCGGAACAGGAAAGCGGCCGTTGCGGACTGGGTGACCCGAAAGACGGCAACGGATCGATACCGGTCCGCTTCGATCAGTCACACCGGGCCACAACCACTGCTTCAACCCACCCGGACGAATGGTCGGCAATCCGACAGCAGGCCTTGTCGACAACAGCACCTCTACCGTCCTGTATGGGACAGTGCCGGACCTGGCGTCCGTAGCGGGTACTGAGCGGGCATTCGCGCTGTTTTATCCCGGCACCATCGCGTCGGGCGCGATCTCGCCGGTGATCTATGGATTTCCCGGCGACTGGATCGGCATACACGGCGCTACGTTCGCCACGACTCCGACGACGCTCCCCGTCTTCCCGCGGGAAATTGCACTGCGCGCGTATCTGGCACCCGAGGAGAAAACGCGAGCATAGGCCGCACGGCCCTGCGAAATCGTTAGCGGTCAGCACTGTGAGGACCTTCAGTTCTCGCAGTGCAAATCCTGTTTCGGCACAACAATGATCACCGGGTATGTCCCCCGGTCGAGTTCGACGCGCGCGACTACGGCGATCGTCGCGCTGTCCGCGTCGTCATACACGCTGGCCTGTTCATGTTTAAGCGTTGTGATGCCGGTACAGGCTGACGCGCGCCCCTCGTCGGAGATGTGGCACTGGATCGGGTTGTCCGCAAGGTAGCGATATTTGTCCCTGTCGGGGGTCGCAAGATATTCACGAACGCTCTGCGCCGATCCACCGACGCCAGTGACATACCCCATCGCGCACTGCTGCCTGGATGGATCGCTGCCGCCGGATGTCTGGGCGTTCGCGGTTGCGGCGACCACTGCGAGTGTCAATGCAAGAAGATGTCTCATGGTGCTAATCACGGTTTCCGGATCGAAGTGCTGAATTGTAAAGGCACTCGGCCCATGGGGTCGGACAACCGAAGAACGGCTGCTATCGCGAGACTCGAACCACCGCTATACCCCCAGTTCAGGCAACGCCAGCACGAGAAAGCCGACGACACTCGCGGTAGCAGTGCAGCACGACGATTACATCCCATGTAATTGGCGGGCCGCGCAACCGCCCCTACTCTCTGGTTGTCGCGTCATCAATCCGGTGGCGCTCACCACCAGGGAAATATCATGTCCAGCTACCCCGTTCACACGATCGAGTCCGCCCCCGCGCAATCGAAGCCCGTGCTCCAGCAACTGCAACAGACGTTTGGCCTGATCCCGAACATCGCGGCCGCGATGGCCACTTCACCGGTGCTGATCAACGGGTTCATCGGCCTGTTCGAGCGCGTGCATGCGAGCAGTCTGACGGAGCCGCAAATCCAGACGCTGCTGCTGACCAACGCAGTCACGAACGCCAGCGAGTGGGCAGTCGCGTTTCACTCCGCGCTCGCATTGAAGCAAGGCGTGCATCCCGCCGATGTCGACGCAATCCGTCACGCCGGCCTGCCGGATGACGCCGGACTGGCCGCGCTGTCAACGCTCGCGCGCACGCTGATCGAAAAGCGCGGCCGCCTCGCTGAACCGGACCAGAAACGCTTCCTCGACGCGGGGTTCAGCGCCGAACAGATACTCGAGGTCATTGCCGTGGTTGCCGCCTCTACCATCACGAACTACACCGGCAGCGTGACCCGGCCGGCGCTCGAAGCGCCGTTCGAGGAATTCGTCTGGCATGCGCCGCACCCTGAGTCCGATATATTCAGCTAACTTGATTTGATCAGGAAAATCCGATGAACGTCACCGGTCTCGATCTGAACGTGCCGCCGGGCGAACTGGGCGATTTGTTACGCTATTGGCGAGACGTGCGTGGCGTGAGTCAGCTCGATCTGTCGCTGGAGGCCGGTGTCTCGCAGCGCCAGATCAGCTTCATTGAAAGCGGACGCAGCGTGCCGGGCCGGCACACGATCCTGATCCTCGCGCAGACGCTCGACGTGCCGCTGCGCGAGCGCAACGCGCTGCTGCTCGCCGCCGGCTACGCACCCATGTATTCGGAGGCACCGTGGAACGCACAGGAAATGCACAGCGTCATCCGAGCGCTCGAGCGGGTCGTTCGCCAGCACGAACCGTTTCCGGCGATCGTGATGGACCGTCACTGGAACGTGCTGATGACCAACGATGCCGCGCCCCGCTTTTTCAACCACTTCATCGACATGGCTTCGCGCGAGGGACCGCGCAACATGCTGCATCTGATCTTCGATCCGCAGGGTATGCGTCCGTTCGTGGCCGACTGGGACAACGTCTCGCGAAGCCTGTTGCAACGGGTGTATCGCGAATCGATCGGTCACATGATCGACGACGACACAAGGCGTCTGCTCGACGAGCTCCTGGCGTATCCCGATGTGCCGCGCGACTGGAAGGCACATCACGCGCCGTCCGCCACGCCCACGATGCCGGTCATTCCGCTTGGCTTTGTCAGCGAGGGCGTGGTGCTTCGTTATTTTTCGATGGTGACGAGCGTTGGAACACCGCAAACCGTTGCCGCGCAGGAACTGCGCCTGGAATGCATGTTCCCCGCCGATGATGCAACCGAAGCACGCCACCAGCAATTGTTCGCAACGCATTCAAAGGAACGCTGAACGGTTTGCCGACTGCAACCGGGTTGACCTGAAGAATCGAAGTCGCATATCGACCATGGCGACCGCGTATTGCCCGGCGGATCGAAAGCACTCGTGCGTGCTGTGCATCAGACCGTAAACACAGTCCGTGCAGACGCTTCACCGGTCCATGCGCTTTCGACATCGGTCAGCGGCACGGCGTCGGCTTCGATCGAAAATCCGCCGCTCACGACCGCCTTCAGCAAGCCGCCGATCGCGCCGAGCAGCCGCTCGTTCGACACGCTGCCCAGCCCGCTGCCCATCATCTCCAGCCCCGAGCTGCGCAGAGCCGAGGCCGGAACATTGATCGTGTTGCCGGCCAGCGAGCCGATCTGCACGAAGCGGATCCGCGGCTCGGCTTCGCCGCTGTGTCCACCCAAGGCGCCCAGCAGACTTTCCGCGGACGGCCCGTACAGGTAATCCAGGATCACGTCCACGCGGTGACTTCGAATGGTGTCGCGGAACGTTTCGATGAGCGCGCCGGTGGGCGCATCGAGCGGAATCAGCACGTCGGCGCCCAGTGCGGCAAGGCCTTCGATACTCTTCGCGTTGCGCCCCGTCACGATCACCTTGTTCGCGCCGAGATGCCGCGCGATCTGGATCGCCAGCCGGCCGGAGACGCCGGTCGCGCCGTTGATCAGCACGTTCTCGCCGCGCTGGAAATGCGCGCGCTCGGTCAGCGCGGCCCACGACGACATGCCCGGATTGCCGATCGCCGCGGCCGTGACGTCATTGACGTCGTCCGGCACCGGCACGCAGTACGTTGTCTTCACGACCGTCGTTTGCGCCATCGCGCCGAATGGCCCGCGCGGAAACGCGAAGTACACGCGCCGCCCGTCCGGCAGGAGCCCCACGCCATCGACGCCCGGCACGAGCGGCAGTGTCTTCCCGCTGCTGTAGTGACGCCCGGACGCCTGGCTCTTCACGAGCTGGCTGAGCGCCGCCGCGCGGACCTGCACGAGCGTCTCGCCGGGTTCGGCAACCGGATCGGCAAAGTCGCCGTAACGCGGCGACGCGTTGAAATCGTGAACGACCGCAGCTTTCATTTCAGGCTCCCTGATTCAAACGACGACCGGACGGCCTTGCGTCCACACCAAATGGACCGACTCTGCATTCTACGGAGTTCGCGCCGCCCACGCGCAGGATGGATTCTGGCTGGGGAGTGTCGCGACGAAGCCGGATTGCGCCGACGCATCGTCGAGTCAAAAAGCGTCGTGCTGGAATGCGGGTGAAACGGATAACGGATAACCGACAAAGCAGGCACAAACAAAAACCGCCCGCAGCCCCTTAATCCTTAAAGGGCACCGGGCGGTTCAAACTTCCGTACACACGGAAGCCACCTTCAACGCATCGCTTATTTCGCGGGCTGGATCTTCGGCGAAACCCACTCGTTTTTCAGGAGCGCCGGCTTCGGCCAGTAGTAGCGCATCGCGATCATGAACTTGCCTTGCGGCGCGGGCAGCCAGTTCGATTCCTTGTCCTTGCCCGGCGATTCGTTCTGGATGTAGATCGTGTATCCGCCGTCCGGGTCGGTCTTCAGATCGGGCAGCATCGGCGAATTGATCAGATAGCGGTTGATCGGGTTCTTGACAAGAAGTTGTTCCGGCAGGTTATACATCGTCATCGACCAGAACGCGTTGACGGGCGGCAGCTGACCCTTCGCGAAATGCAGCGTGTAATGCTTGCTGCCATCCAGCGGCTGGCCGGTCGCATCCTTCTCCAGAATCGGATACAGCGCTTCGTCACGCGAATTCGCGCCGATGCCGACCTGCGTGCCCGTGGCGCGCGCCACATAGTCGTTCTTCAGAAACTTGCGGGTGCCGAACAACGTGTCGCTCCGGCCGCCAAGCGTTGCCCGGCGCGCATCGATCGCCTTCTGCCCGTCTTCCATGCCGGCCTTCAGCGCGGCCTGCGTGGCGGCCGGAAGCGCGGACACATCGAGCGGCTTGCCCGGCACGATTCCGATCTGCTCGAAGCGGTGACGCAACGCCACCTCCGTCGGATTCACCGGCGCGAACTGCAGCACGAACGCAAGCTGGTTGAAGAATTCGAGCGACGTGTGTTCCGCGCCCGGCGGCAGCGGCTTGATCCAGTCGATAGCGGGCGCCGGCGGCGGCGCGGGCTGGCCTTCGAACGCCGAGAGCGGCTCGACCTTGTAGCCGGCCTGGATCTTCTTCACGTTGTCGAGATCGGCGGGATTGAAGAGCTGCGTGCGGCCCACCACGTTCACCATTTCGGTTTCCGCATGGATGACCTTGCTGATGCCCTTCGGCGTCGCGCCCTTCCAGCCGGGACCGGCGATCAGGTAATGGCCGCCCTGGTTACCCGTCGTGCGGCTGCCGATGTAGTCGAAGTTGAACGTGTACAGATCCATCAGCTGGAATACGAAGTACCGGTTCTTCTCCATCGGCGGAATCGTGATGACGACCGGCTCCGCGCGCAGGTCCAGCCCGGCGAACGTGTACGGCGTATCGGAATTGGGCGTGACGAACGCGGTGTCATCAGGCGTGAAGACGCGCGCGATATTCAGGATCGAATTGAACGGCCCCTTGTACTGCGAGCCGGTCTTGTCGATGGAGAACGCGTACATCGTGCGGTACATATCGACCATCGGCGTGCCGAAAATGTAGGCTTCCTTTGCAATGGACTCGATCTGTGCCGGTTTCAACGTGGCGGCTCCCGCGGAAGGGTGTGACGCGCTATCGCTGGTCGCGGCCTGGGCCGTGGCCATGGGAATCATCGTAACGGGCAACAGCAGGGAGAGACAGACGATCTTCTTTTTGAGCATGGACAATCCTGTGCGAGTCTGGAGATGACCGCGTCGACGGCGTTCGCGGATCAACGCATTCTAGCGCGCGGATGCACGCCTTCGATCAAACAGATTCGCACTCCATGCATTGTGCATGACATAACGCAGAGATGCGGCGTCCTGAAGCGGCGTTCGTGATCGTTCCAGTGCGGCGGATACGAACCCTTCTGAAGGAACGCGCCCAGCGCTCAGCCCGCCAGCTTCCTGAACGTTTCCAGCACGGCGTCACCCTTGAACGGCTTCACGATCCAGCCCTTCACGCCCGCCGCCTTGCCGCGTTCCTTCATCGCGGGGCTGCTTTCCGTGGTCAGCATGATCACGTTCACGGCATGATTCGCCAGTTCGCCGCGGATCTTCTCGACCATCGTCAGGCCGTCCATGTTCGGCATGTTGACGTCGCTGATCACGAGCCGGATACCCGGGCTTGCCTTCAGGCGCGCGAGGCCGTCCTTGCCATCGACGGCCGTATCGACGTCGAGACCGTTCTTGCGCAGAAAGCCGGCGACCTCGTCGCGCACGGTGCCCGAGTCGTCCACCACCAGAATCTTCGACATGTTTTTTCCTGTGACGTCAGTTGCAAAATTCAGAACAATTCGAGTTCGCCGCTGGTTTCCTCGACTGCGCTCACTTCCGCGGCGAAATCCAGCGGCGCGTGCGCGCAGACGCAGACCGTCGCGCCAAGCCGGACCGAACCGTTGATCGTGATGGCGAACGTCGCGAGATAACCGGGTTTCAGCTCTTCCAGATACGGCAGGCAGCGCGCGCTCAGCACGTAAGGCGTCGACATGCCGAGGTCCGGAAAGTGCTCCAGCAACGCCTGGTTCATCGCGCCACTACAGAGATTACAGGTCTCGAGAAACACTTCGCGAAACGTCGCGCCGTCTTCGTTCCTCACGAAGTACTCGCGCGTGGCGGCGTCTTCGTCGAAATGCAGCACGAGCAGCATCCTGAAGACGATCGACGAGATCGTCAGAACCACGACGTTTTCGGCGCGTTCAGGCCCGGTGGCGCCCTCGCCGGCCGGCACGATCTCGCAGCTGTCGCCCGCCTGCACCGGCAATCGCGCGCGCGCCGCCTTTTGAAAAATGCGCTCGAAGCTTTCCTTTGCGTGCTGACTGATCACGTCGGCGCCTGCTCGAAGCGGGACTGGAACTGGCTCGCGAGCGCCGCGACGCTGCCAAGCGACGCAGTAATCATTTTTCCGCCGGCCTGGATGTCCTGGAACGTGCCCGTTGTCGTGAGGTCGCTGCGGTGCAGGCTGTCGCGATAGCTCTTCGACAGTTCTTCCGAGCGTGCCGCGAGCGAGCGCACCTCGCTCGCCACGACCGCGAAGCCGCGTCCAGCCGTGCCGGCGCGCGCGGCCTCGATCGACGCGTTCAGCGAGACGATCACCACGTGCCTCACGATCGACGAAAGCTCCTGATTCTTCGCGTGCATGTCCTGGTTCTGCGCCATCAGCGAGATCATCTGTTCGTGCCAGCGCTCGAACGTCGCGCCAAGGCTCTTCAGACGCGACGCTTCGCCCACGATCTGCTCTGCAAGCGCGGCCCATTGATGCCGGTCCTCCGTCGCGGCGTTCATCAAGGCGCGGATGTTTTCCGCCGCGTCGGCCTCGCTCGCGAGGGCCTCGCGCAGCGCGGCCATCTGCGTCTCGAGCTGTTGCTTTTCCTGCTCGGCCTGCTCGATCAACGCGCGCTGCGTGGCGCTCCCCAGAGCCTGCGCCTCGATGTGCGCCTGCGCTTCGGATCGCTGCCGCCTGCGTGCGCGGACGACGTAAAAGCGGTGCGCCGCGAACGCGAGCACGCCGCTCACCGCGCCGCCAGCGAGCGCCGCCAGACAATACTGTTCAATCACAACCTGTCCTTCTGGAGATCCATCGGGCGATGGGGAAGAAATTCGCGCGACTGGCGTTTCAGTTCAGCCGACGAGCGCGCCAGCCCGCGACGCGTTGACGTCGCTACGCGCGTCCGTGCCGAGGCTGTCGACCGCCACGCTGTCCGGCAGGCAGACGACCGTCTGAAACTGCCGGAAGTCGGCGCCATGACGATCGTCGGTGAAACGCAGCTCGATGCGGCCGTGTTCGCGCGCGAGGAAATCCCTCACCGCGTCCATGCCGACGCCACGCCCCGACACTTCGGTGATCGCGTGAGCCGTCGAAAAACCCGGCCGGAAAATCAGCTGCGCGACGGCGTCGTCGTCCAGCTTTTCGCCAGCGGCAATCCAGCCGCGTTCGATCGCGATGCCCCGGATGCGCGCCAGTGCAAGGCCGCGTCCGTCGTCGCTGAGCGTGACCTGAAGCATGTCGTGATCGACGCCCACTTCGATGTCAATCGCACCGGCCGCCGGCTTGCCGTTCGCGATGCGTTCATCGCTGCTCTCAATGCCGTGGTCGATCGAATTGCGCAGCAGGTGCATGAACACGTTGCGCAACGTGCCGGCGGCGTGGCTGCGCAGGCGGTAGCCGTTGTCGTCGATGCGCACCGCCGGCACCGCCTTGCCCAGTTCCTGCGCAAGCGACGGCAACGATTCGAGCACGCCCGCGAGCGATTCGCCAACGCTCTCGGTCCCCACCAGACGCAGCGTCCGATGCACCGCGTCGCGCATTGCAACCAGTTCGTCGAGACTCGCGACGTTCGCGGTTTCGAGCAGTTGCAGGCTCTCGCGGATGTGCGCGCGATCAACCATCAGATAGTGCTCGACGTGACCGCCACGCGACGCGCCCTTGCGTCCGAGGCTGACTTCGTTGATCGTCGCGTAGCTTTCGATCGCTTCGCGGACACGCGCAAGTTCCTGCATCAGGTCGTCCTGATCCCACGCGCGATCGGCGTCGGCCTGGCGCAGCTCGTGATAGCGCTGCTCCGTCTCGTGTACGACGTTGGTCAGATACTGAAGGTTGTAGGTGCGCGCGTTGCCCTTGATCGTGTGCATGTTGCGGAAGAGTTCGGCGATCGCCGCGCCGTCGGCCTGCGAATGCTTGCGGATGATCCGCTCGTTCTCGCTGACGAAGCCCGCTGAACTCTCGATGAACTGCTGGAATTTTTCCTCGCTCACCGCAAGAATCTCGCCGATCATCTCCAGCCGGCGCTGCTGCTCGCTCGCCTGCGCCGCGAGCTCGCGCAACTCGGTGACGTCGCGCACGCACAGCATCAGGCGCACGACCGTGTCGCTTTCGTCGGTGATCGCGGACCAGCTGAGATCGAGCGTCTTCTCGCGGCCGTCAGGCATGCGCCGCGTGATTTCGTTCACGAGCAGATGCTGGTTGAACGCGAAGTTGATGCAGTCTTCGCCAAGGCATGCATGCACGGCGGCGTCGATCTGCGAGAGCACGTCAGCGCCAGGGTCCGTGTCGGCGAACACCAGTTCCATCAGGCCGCGACCCGCGATGTCGCGCGTTTCGAAGATCGCTTCCAGATACGCCGAATACTCGGCGTGAATCACCGCGCCATCGACGACCGTCAGGATGCCCTGCTGCATGTTCTGCAACATCGCCTGAATATCGGCGGTTTTCTGCTTGAGCAGCGCCGAGCTTTCCTGGATCCTCGCGATCATGCCGTTGAACGCGACGATCGAATGACCAATCTCGTCCATGCGCCCAACCGGCACGCGACGCGTGAAATCCTGGCTCGATGCGATCTCGCTCATCATCGCCTGCATGCGGCTCAGCGGTCGCGTGATCTGCCGGTACAGCAGCGCGCCGATCAGCGTGAGCAGCAGCACCGCGATGCCCGTCACGATCGCAATCGCCGTTGTCGTGGTGGACAGCGTCGCGTTGAGCGAGGTGATGGCGTCGTCTTTCTCGCGGTTTTTCTCGACGCGCAGCGTTTCGACGATCCCTTCGAGTTCGTCGCGATACTGCGCGACGTTGGCGAACAGAAACGCCTGCGCGAGTTCGTTCTTGCCGGCGGCTTTCATCGTCGCCGTTTCGTTGATCGCCGCGAAGTAGTTTTCGACGCTGTCGCGCGCCTGCGCGACCAGCCCTTTCTGCGCGTGGCTCGCGGCCGCGCGGTCCTGCAACGCGAGCGCGCGTTGCAGCGA
This sequence comes from Paraburkholderia sartisoli, assembly GCF_900107685.1. Classification (GTDB taxonomy): domain Bacteria; phylum Pseudomonadota; class Gammaproteobacteria; order Burkholderiales; family Burkholderiaceae; genus Paraburkholderia; species Paraburkholderia sartisoli. The sequence goes on from NZ_FNRQ01000008.1 coordinate 31,664, forward strand.
GGCTTTCTTCGTCTTGAGTTCTTCCTCGGCCTGCGCGACCACGTTGCCATCGGGCGCGTAGACGAGTGTCATCGTGGCGAGCTGCACGTCCTTGACCTGCGAGACGAGATCGGCGGAAGCCAGCGTGCCGGGCACGACGCCTTCGGTCACCTGACGGACTTCGGCCGCGCTGCGCCGTGTCTGGTAGACGGCGTAACCGCCAATGGCCGAGAGCGCGACGAACATCAGAACAACGAGCAGCGTAATGCGATGACGGATAGTCATGTACAACCCCCGGGGTCAACCAGCGTATCGGGCCTGCGTGACAGACCGATCGCCTTTTAAGATGTTTCGAATGGTCGAGCGCGGTGATTATTCGGGAGGGATGTGACGGACCGATGACGCATCGCGATTCTTCGATGCGTGGTGAAGGCGAAAGCGAAGGTGAAGGCGCGACGGGATGCGCCGCGCGCCCGGTTGAAGGCGCGCGTACTCAGGCGAAATCGGGGACGAGAACGAGCGGCGGTTCGAACGCGGCCCAGTGGGTCCAGCCCGGCGCCTGACCGGACGACTTGATCCGCACGGCGCGCGAGCCGTCGACGAAAACCAGCGACTCGATGTCGAGTCCGCTTTCGTCAGCGGCATTACTCACGTCGACGCGGCCCTGTTGATGGGTAAAGTCGAGGTTGCCCTCGCGCAACAGGTTGAGGTACGTATCGTTCCCGGCGAGAGCCGGCTTGCGGTCCCAGCGGTTTAAAAGTGTGACTGCAATTTCGGCATCGAACATGTGATCTCTCCTTGCCTGTGCGTCATGGCCACGCGGAAGGCATATGCCCAGGCGCTCCGTCGGGCGCCTCGAGCAGTCTGGAAGACACCATTGATCCGGCCACTATACTGGAAAAACAAATAAATGGTGCGACGCACAATGCGTGTCACATCACGCCCGCTGTCTTTTTCCGGCGCAACCGCCCTGCACCCGCCACGCCAGAAACGGTGACGGTGCAGGCGGTTGCGGGTACAACGGCCCGAAAGAAAGCTTGCGTCAAACAGGCCGCGTCACGACTCGAGAAACGCCAGCAGGTCGGCGTTGACCTGGTCGGCCATCGTGATGCACATGCCGTGCGGGCCGCCGGCGTAGACCTTCAGCGTCGCGTCGGGGATGATTTTCGCGGACAGACGACCCGCTTCGTCGATCGGCACGATCTGGTCGTCGTCGCCGTGCAGCACGAGCGCGGGCACGTCGATCTTTCTCAGGTCTTCGGTGTAGTCGACTTCGGAAAACTGCCTGATGCAGTCGTACTGGCCGCTGATCGAGCCCTGCATGCCCTGCGCCCAGAATGAATCGATCACACCCTGCGACACCTTCGCGTCCGGCCGGTTGTAGCCATGAAACGGGACCGCCAGATCCTGGTAAAACTGCGAGCGGTTGTCGGCCACGCTCTTGCGGATACCATCGAACACGTCGATCGGCACGCCGTTAGGATGCGCGGCGGTCTTCGCCATCAGTGGCGGCACCGCGCCGATCAGCACGACTTTCGCGACGCGCATCGTCCCGTGCCGGCCGATGTAGTGCGCGACTTCGCCGCCGCCCGTGGAATGACCGACGAGCATGGCGTCCTTCAGGTCGAGATGCACGATGAGGGCAGCGAGATCGTCGGCGTAGGTGTCCATGTCGTTGCCGCTCCACGTCTGGCTGGAACGGCCATGACCGCGCCGGTCGTGCGCGATGACCCGGTAACCCTTCTGGACGAGAAACAGCATCTGCGCGTCCCACGCGTCGGCGCTCAACGGCCAGCCGTGCGAGAAGACGACGGGGCGCCCCGTGCCCCAGTCCTTGTAAAAAATCTCCGTGCCGTCTTTCGTCGTGATCGTGCTCATGGAATCATCTCCTGGGTAGATGGATGGATCGGACTGCCCGACTGCTGTCTTGCGCGGTAAGCTTCCAGCAGATACTAGACCATCATCGTGACACCGTCGCACTCGTGGTCAGCTGGCGCGTGCGGTCATGAAAGCATTCCGGGCTGTCGTGCGCGTCGCGCTGCGGGCGATGCGACGCGCGGGCCCACAACAGCCATCCGGGGAACGACGTATGAGCGAGCGTCACGAGCAGGACACGCCGCGCCGACGCTACGGCCATGCCGCGACGGAATGGCACGATCACCTTCTCGTCTGGGGGCCGGCCACCCTGCTGTGCGCGCTGGCGCTCGGGCTCTTCATCTGGCTCGTCGATCCCGCGCCGCCGAAAGTGATCGTCATGAGCGCGGGGCCGGCGGACAGCACGTTGCTGCCCGCCGCCGAGGCGTACCGCGAGATTCTCGCGCGCAACGGCATCACGCTGAAGGTGCTGACGTCCGCTGGTTCGGTGCAGAACCTGCAACGCCTGCTCGATCCGAAACAGCACGTGGACCTCGCGCTCGTGCAGGGCGGCATCGCCCAGGGCGTGGATACGTCGTCGCTGATGTCACTCGGCAGCGTGTTCTACGCGCCGGTCGTGGTGTTCTATCGGGGCCACGGCATGGACCGGCTTTCGCAGTTCGCGGGCAAGCGCATCGCGATCGGCCGGGAAGGCAGCGGCACGCGCCTGCTCTCGCTTGCGCTCCTGAGCGCGAACGGAATCGAGCCGGGCGGCACCACGACGCTCCTGCCCAGCGACGGTGCCGAAGCCGCCAGACAGGTCGTGACGGGACAGGCGGACGCCGCCATTTTCAACGGCGATTCGGCCACGCGCGCGATGATGCTGCGGCTGTTGCAGGTGCCCGGCGTGTCGGTGCTGGACTTCTCGGAGGCGGCGGCCTACACGCGGCGCTTTCCTTACCTGAATGAAATCGACCTGCCGCCGGGGCTCCTGGATCTCGGGCACAAGATTCCGCCCGACACCATTCATCTGATCAGTCCGACGGTCGAAATCGTCGCGCGTTCGACCCTGCATCCGGCCATTTCCGATCTGCTCATCGAAGCGGCGCAACAGGTTCACGGCACGGCCGGCCTGTTGCAGCATGCCGGCGAGTTTCCGAGTCCGATTGCGCACGAATACCGGATCAGCGAAGACGCGATACGCTATTACCGGTCCGGCAAGAGCTTCTTCTATCGCAACCTGCCGTTCTGGCTGGCGAGTCTCGCCGACCGCTTGCTGGTGGTGCTGCTGCCCGCGCTGGTGCTGCTCGTTCCCGCGTTGCGCACGATCCCGGCGCTGTATCGCTGGCGCGTGCGCTCGCGGATCTATCGCTGGTACGGTTCGCTGATCGCGATCGAACGCGGCGCGCTGGCAAAGGCATCGGGCGAAGAGCGCGACGCGCTGCTCAGGGAACTCGATCACATCGAAGAAGGCATCAACCGGATGAAGATGCCGCTCGCTCATGCCGACGCGTTCTATGTGCTGCGCGAACACGTCGGCTTCGTGCGTTTCCGGCTAACGGGAGAACGACGCCCGCCATCGAACACGTAACGCGTGCGCCAGAAACAACGAAAGCCCGCCAATGCGGGCTTTCGACATTTACAACGGGTACAGCGCGTGCGTTTTAGTGCGCGATGTAGACCGGCGGCGAGTATGAGCTCGCGGTGAATTCACCGCGGACACCCGCCTGCGACGAGCCATTCGTCGACGCACCGTAGCCGCTATTCTGCACGGCGCTCTTTTGCGCGGAGACGCGGGCTTCGGCGGCCTGCAGGTTTTCCGGATAGTCGATCGAGTCGATGTTCGGGTTGTAACCGGCCTTTTCCAGTTGAGCGAGCTCGGCGCGAACCTGGGCGCGGGTCACGGGGCCATTCGATTGGGCGAACGAAACAACCGGAGCGGCGAGCACTACAGCGAGAGCAACAGCCTTGATGAGCGACTTCATGGTAACTACCTCCGAATAACCTGTCTTGACCGGGTCTGCAAAGCGGTTTGTTTGCAGCGATTGAGGCCAGTGTAGGAGCAGGCATACCTCGGGATAAATACCGGAAAGGCGAAATCACTGTTTGGAAATCCCGGCCAATTGCAAAGCCTTGTCGGACGGGGGTTTCAAGCCTGCCGGGCGTGCTTTCCATTTCCGTTGCAAGTCCCGTTTTCGCGAGGCGGTCTGCATCAACCGGCTCGCCTCGGTGGACAGGTCGACTGGCGCACCATCAGGTTCGGCGGCGGTCCTTGCAACATCGGCGGCGATGCGTCGACGCGCCCTTTTTCCATGAGCTGGATCAGCAGATCGATGGACAGCCCGGCGATCGAACTCGTGTTGATCGCAACCGTCGTGAGCGCCGGACGCACCTGGTGCGCGAGCTGGATATCGGTGATGCCGATCACGGACACGTCTTCGGGCACCTGACGGCCGAGCGACGCAAGCGCCTGCATCGCGCCGATCGCGAGCAGATCGTTCGTGGCGAAAATGGCCGTGAGGCCCGGCGTATTCGACATGAGCTGGATGCACGCCTCGTAGCCCGCATCGATCGTGTCGCGAATCTGCAGCACCGCGGCGGCGTCCGGTTCGATACGTGCGGCGCGCATCACCTCGCGAAACCCGTTGGCGCGCGCGTCCTGCAAACCGCCGCAGCCGTCGCCGACCAGCATGCCGATGTTGCGATGGCCAAGCTCCAGCAGATGCGTCGCGGCCAGCGCCCCGGCGCGCGCGAAATCGACGGCGACGCACGGCAACCCCGGCGGCGACTCGGGATGCTCCCACAGGCTCAACACGATCGGCGCGCCAATCGCCGCCGAAGCGCACAGCTCGTTGATCTCGATATCAGTATTGAGCACGATCACGCCTTCGGCGAGCGTGCCGGCGACCTGCGTGAGATACGCACGGCCGGTTTCCGCGTCGTCGTCGGTGTTGCAGACCATCAGGAAATAGCCCGCGCGGCGCGCGGCGCGCTCGGCCGCGAGCACGAACTCCGGATAGAACGGATTGGCGATGTTCCCGAGCATCAGCGCGAGCGTCGACGAGCGCCCCTCGGCCAGCGCCCGCGCGTTCAGATTCGGCCGGTAGCCGAGTTCGCGAATCGCGCTCAGCACGCGTTCGGCGGTTTCCGGGCGCACCTTCTCGCGATTGCGCAACACGTTCGACACAGTGGCCGCCGTGACCCGCGCGCGGCGCGCGACTTCCGTCAACGTGACCATGACGACCCGATCCGCGAGGTCGCGCCGCCGGACCATCCCATATTCAGGGAACAGCAACCAGATGTTGCACAGCCGGCGCAGGCTTTGTTAAGTTTCATGGAAATACTCCGGAGACAGACATCGTGATTTCAAATCCCAGCTACGAATTTAAGCGCTTAAATGCACGCAGCGCAAGCGTTTCGCCGATTTTTTTCCAGCGAAATTTAAGCGCTTAAATCTCAGGGAGGCGAGTATGTCGGCAATCAGTCTCACGCAGGTCGAGAAGTCGTACGGCAACAATCCGCCGGTGATCCGGCGTCTGAATCTGGACATCGGCGAACACGAGTTCTGCGTCTTCCTCGGGCCGTCGGGCTGCGGCAAATCCACGTTGCTGCGGATCATCGCCGGTCTCGAGGACATGAGCGAAGGCGATCTCCACATCGGCGGCAAGCTGATGAACAGCGTCCCGTCCGCCGCGCGCGGCGTCGCGATGGTGTTCCAGAGCTACGCGCTCTTTCCGCACATGACCGTGTTCGAGAACATGGCGTTCGGGCTGCGACTCGCGAAGACGCCGAAGGATGTCATCGACCGCAAGGTGCGCGAGGCCGCGCGGATTCTTCAACTCGACGCGCTGCTGGAGCGTCAGCCGAAAGCGCTCTCGGGCGGGCAGCGGCAGCGCGTCGCGATTGGCCGCGCGATCGTGCGCGAGCCCGGCGTGTTCCTGTTCGACGAACCGCTCTCCAATCTCGACGCCGCGCTGCGCGGCCAGACGCGCATCGAAATCGCCCGCCTGCATCAGCGTTTTGCGCAGGCGAGCGTGGTGTACGTGACGCACGACCAGGTCGAAGCGATGACGCTCGCCGATCGCATCGTGCTGCTGCATGCGGGCGCGGATACACAGCGCTTTGGCAGCATCGCGCAGGTTGGCGCGCCGCTCGAGCTTTATCATCGTCCGCGCTCGCGTTTCGTCGCGGGTTTCATCGGCTCGCCGCGCATGAACTTTATCGACGCCCGCGTCGATTCGATCGCGCCAGGCCGCGTGACGGTGAAGCTCACCCAGGGCGACGAAAAACTGGCGGTCTGTGTCGACGGCACGCGCCTCGTGCGCGATCAGCCGGTGACGCTCGGCATCCGCCCCGAACACATTCGCACCGATGGCGAGGACCAGTCGCTGCGTGGCGTCGCGACACTCACGGAGCAACTCGGCGAACACAGCTATATCCACGCCGATTACGCGGGTGGTGCGCTGGTCTTCAAGGCACCAGGCGATACGTCGACGCAACCTGGCGAGCACATCGCGCTGCGCACGCCCGCCGAAGCGTGTCATCTGTTCGACGCCGACGGCATCGCGCTCGAACGCACGGTCGCGGGTTCCGCCCTGCCCGCGCTTCAGGTTGCATGAGGGTTGCCTGAAAGCTGTACTGCAAGCGCCGGCCGCAGAGCCGGCAGGATCGACCGGCCGCGCAGTGCGTGCCGGTTACAAGGTAGACAACGTAGTCAAGGAGACAGCAGATGAAAACCAGTGGCATCAATCACACAAGGCTCGCGGGTCGCCGTACGATGCGTCTTTCCAGCGCCGTCGCCGCGGTCGCGATGGCCGCCGCGTTGCTGGCCGGCGTGAGCGCGCAGGCAGGCGAGCTGAACGTCAACGTGTCGGCGCGCGGCAACCAGCGCTCGACCTGGCAGGACGCATTCGACAAGTTCAAGAAGGCGAACCCCGACGTCGACCTGAAAGTGACGTACGTCACCGAGGAAGCGTACAAGGTGCAGATGGGCGGCTGGCTCGCCACCGATCCGCCTGATGTCGTGTCGTGGCACGACGGCGAACGCATGGCGTATTACGCGCAGCGCGGACTGCTCGCAGACCTCTCGTCCGACTGGAGCAAGAACGGCTGGGACCAGCAATATGCATCGGTGAAGGAAGCCTCGACGTACAAGGGCAAGCAGTACGCGGCGCCGCTCGGTTACGACGCGTACGGCTTCTTCTATCGCAAGGATCTCTTCGAAAAAGCCGGCATCAAGGGCGAGCCGAAAACGTGGGATGAATTTCTCGACGCCTGCAAGAAACTGAAGGCAAGCGGCGTCGCACCGATCGCCGTCGCCGCGCGCGACAGCTGGACGCTTGCCGCGTGGTTCGACTATCTCGACCTGCGCATCAACGGCAACGCGTTCCACCAGAAACTGATGGCGGGTGAAGTGCCATACACGGACGCACGCGTGAAGAAGGTCTACATGGCATGGAAGACGCTGATCGACGACCACTACTTCATCGACAACGCGCTCTCCTACGATCTCGATTCAATCGCGCCGTTCCTCGTGAACGGCAAGGCATCGATGATGCTGATGGGCACGTTCTTCTCGGCCAGCATTCCGGCGTCGGTCAAGCCTGATACGGGCTTCTTCCGTTTCCCGATCGTCGACGCGAACGTGCCGACCGCCGAGGACGGCCCGGTCAACGTGCTGCTCGTACCGGCGAAGGCGAAGAACAAGGCCGACGCGCGGCGTCTGCTCGCCTTCATGGAAACGCCGCAGATCAACGCCGATCTCGCACGCGGCTGGGGCCAGTTGCCGTCGAACAGCAAGGCGGCGGAACCGGACGATCCGATCTCGAAGGTCGGCTTCCAGACGCTGGCGAGCACGACCGGCGGCATCGCGCAGTTCTACGACCGCGACATGACGAAGGAAATGGCCGACGAAGGCATGAAGGCGATGCAGCAGTTCTATAGCGATCCGTCGCAACTCGACTCGCTGCTCGCGCGGCTCGAAGCGACCCGCAAGCGCATCTACAAGAAGTAACGCCCGGTACAGGCGCTCCGATGCAGTGAACGCATCGGGGCGTGGACTCAAGGCTCATCCGCATTTCCCGCGGACTTTACGAGGCCACTCGAATGTCTGATTCAGCAGCCCGCCCGCTGGCGACGGCTCGGGGCCGCCGCACGCCCGCAACCCTGAAACGCCAGCACCGCGCAGCGTTTTTCTTCCTGCTGCCCGCCTGTGCGCTCTTCAGCCTGTGCGTGATCTGGCCCATCATCGACAGCATCGGGCTCAGCTTTTACGACTGGGATGGCATGACGCCGAAGGTCTTCGTCGGCTTCGCGAACTACATCGAGCTGTTTCATGCCGACGTGTTCTACGTCGCGCTGAAGAACAACCTGATCTGGCTTGCCGTCTTCCTGCTCGCGCCACCGCTCGGGCTCGTGTTCGCGCTGTATCTGAACCAGCAGATCAGGGGCATGCGGATCGTGAAGTCGCTGTTCTTCGCGCCGTTCGTGCTCTCGGGCGTCGTGGTCGGGCTCGTGTTCAGCTGGTTCTACGATCCGACGTTCGGTCTGCTCAAGCTCATCGTCGGACACGGCATTCCCGTGCTGGGCGATCCGCACACCGTCACGTTCGGCATCGTCTTCGCCGCGCTGTGGCCGCAGACGCCGTACTGCATGGTGCTGTATCTCACGGGGCTGACCGCCATCAATCCGGAAGTCGTCGAGGCCGCGCGCATGGAAGGCGCGAAAGGCGTGCGGCTCCTGTGGCACGTGATCCTGCCGCAGCTGCGACCCGCGACGTTCATGGCCGTCGTGCTGACCGTGATCGGCGCGTTGCGCAGCTTCGACCTGATTTCGGTGATGAGCGGCGGCGGTCCGTTCGACAGCTCCACCGTGCTCGCCTATTACATGTACGACCAGGCGATCAAGTACTACCGCGAAGGCTATTCGGCTTCGATCGCGGTCGTGCTGTTCGCGATCATGCTCGTCTACATCGTGTTCCACCTGCGCCGGATGTTGCGCGAAGAACGCTGATTCACGGAGACCGTCCTCATGTACCCGCTTCCCGTCGATCGATGGAAACCGCTCAACCGCGCGCTATACAAGGCCTCTTTGCCGCTCGCGCTCCTCGTCTGGCTGCTGCCGATGCTGGCCGTTCTCGTGACGTCGATACGCTCGTCCGAAGAGCTTTCGCAAGGCAACTACTGGACCTGGCCGAAGCACTTCGCGCTGTGGGACAACTACAGCGCGGCGCTCACGCAGACGCCGATGCTGCACTACTTCGCGAACAGCGTGCTGATTACCGTGCCTTCGGTGCTCGGCGCGATGCTGCTCGCCTCGATGGCGGGCTTCGCGCTGGCGACGTACCGCTTTCGCGGCAACACGGCCGTGCTGTTCGCATTCGTCGCGGGCAACTTCGTGCCCGTGCAGATCCTGATGATTCCGGTGCGCGACATGGCGCTCAAGGTCGGCCTGTACAACACCGTGTGGGCGCTCGTGATCTTTCACGTCGCGTTTCAGACCGGGTTTTGCACGCTGTTCCTGCGCAACTTCATCAAGCAGTTGCCGTTCGAGCTGATCGAAGCCGCCCGTGTGGAAGGCGCGAGCGAATGGACCGTCTATGCGCGCATCGTCCTGCCGCTGATCCGCCCTGCGCTCGCCGCGCTCGGCATTCTCGTTTTCACGTTCGTCTGGAACGACTACTTCTGGGCGCTCTGTCTCACGCAGGGCGACGAGGCCGCGCCGATCACCGTCGGCGTCGCCGCGCTCAAGGGCCAGTGGACGACCGCGTGGAATCTCGTCGCGGCGGGGTCGGTGCTGGCCGCGCTGCCTTCCGTGCTGATGTTCTTTGCGATGCAAAAGCATTTCGTTGCGGGCCTGACGTTCGGCGCAAGCAAAGGCTGACCCATTACTTTTACCAGAGAGAATCCTGATGCAGCTAGGTGTCTGCTATTACCCGGAACAGTGGCCACGATCGATGTGGGCCAACGACGCAAAGCGGATGGTCGAACTCGGCATTTCGCACGTACGTATCGCCGAATTCGCGTGGAGCCGCATGGAGCCGCGCGCCCACGAATATGACTGGACCTGGCTCGACGAAGCGGTCTCGACGCTGGCCGGTGCCGGCCTCAAGATCGTTCTCGGCACGCCGACCGCGTCGCCGCCCAGATGGCTCATCGACGCATATCCCGACATCCTGCCCTTGCGCGCGGATGGCACGCGCTGGAACTTCGGTTCGCGCCGTCATTACGACGTGTCGAGCGAACGCTATCGCGAGGAGTGCGTGCGCATCGTCACGGCAATGGCGCGGCGCTATGGCAAGCATCCTTCCGTGATCGCATGGCAGACCGACAACGAACTCGGCTGCCACGACACGATACCGAGCTACTCGACGGCGGCACTCACGCGTTTCAGAACCTGGCTCGCACGCCGCTACGAAACCATCGACGCGTTGAACCGCGCGTGGGGCAACGTGTTCTGGAGCATGGAGTACCCGTCGTTCGACACCATCGGACTGCCGAACCTCACGCCCACCGACGCGAATCCCATTCACCTGCTCGATTTTCGTCGCTTCATGTCGGATGAGGTCGCGAGCTTTCATCGCGAGCAGGCCGACGTGCTGCGCGAATTCGCACCCGGCGCGGACGTGCTGCACAACTTCATGGGCTTCTTCACGACGTTCGACCACTACCGTTTCGTGGAGAACGGCGCCGTCGATGTCGCCGCATGGGACAGCTATCCGCTCGCGCGCACCGAGGTCATCGCGCTGCCCGAGGAAGACAAGGCCCGCTACGCGCGCACAGGACACCCCGACGTGTCCGCCTTCGATCACGACCGCTATCGCGCGATCGGCGCGGGCCGCTTCTGGATCATGGAACAGGAAGCCGGTCCGGTGAACTGGGCGCCGTGGAATCCGGTGCCGGCGCCGGGCATGGTCCGGCTGTGGGCGTACGAGGCGTTCGCGCACGGCGCGGAACTGGTGTCGTATTTCCGCTGGCGCCAGTGTCCGTATGCGCAGGAGCAGATGCATTCCGGACTCAACCTGCCCGACAACCAGCTCTCGCAAGGCGGCCTCGAAGTGGCGCGTGCGGCGCAGGAAATCGCGGCGTCTTCCGTGCTGTCCGGCCTGCCGCCCGCTTCGCGCGCGAAGGTCGCGCTCGTGTTCGACTATGAGACGCAATGGATGTTCGAGATTCAGCGTCACGGCAAGACGTTCGACTATCAGACGCTCGCGTTCGACTACTACCAGGCGTTGCGCGAAATGTCACTGGACGTCGATATCGTTTCGCGCAACGCGGATTTTTCGCAGTACAGCCTGGTGGTCGTTCCAAGTCTCGCCGTCATGTCGGACGATCTCGTGCGGGCGATTGAAAACTCTTCGGCACAATGGGTGTTCGGACCGCGCAGCGGATCGCGCACGCCGGAATTCTCGATTCCGTTGACGTTGCCGCCGGGCCTGCTTCAGTCGGCGTTGCCGGTTCGCGTGCTGGAAGCGGAATCGCTGCGTCCGACGCTCACGCCCGCGACGTCCCTGCACGGCGTCGAAGGCAACGCGATTCACTGGCGCGAGCATCTGCAACCCGGCGCCGGCACCGAAGTGCTGGCGCGCTTCGACGACGGCTGGCCCGCGGTCGTGTCACATGGACGCGTGCGTTATGCGGGTGCGTGGTTCGATCACGCGCTGCATCGCGCGCTACTCGATGACGCCGCGCGCGCCGCCGGGCTCGCCATCGGCACGCTGCCTGAAGGCCTGCGCGTGCGCCGTCGCGGCGACGTGACGTTCGCGTTCAATTTCGGGCCGGACGTCGTCGCGGCGCCCGCGCCCGCGAACGCGCGCTTCGTACTCGGCACACGCGAACTGCGCACCGCCGATCTCTGCGCATGGCTCGAAGCGTGACGCCGTGACGCCGGCCGGTGTCTGGTAGCGCTGCGCAGGCTGCCAGCGCCGGCGTATCATCACGGCTTCATTCCAGCGAAGAGGTGTGGCGGTGAAGATGAAATCGTGCAGGTCGTTTCTGGCGGCCAGTGTGCTGGTAGCGGTATTGCCACTCGTCGCGTGCTCCCATGCACGGCCTCTTGAATTTTCGACAGGCGGCGGCGGCACGAGCGACCCCGATTTCGCCGCGATGGACCGCTCGATGGCCGAGTGCAAGGCGATCTCGCGCAACGCCGCGACGAATCAGTGCTCGAAGATCCGTGCGTACGAGTCGTGCATGAAATCGAGAGGCTATATCACGGTACTCGGACCGGAAAATCCCAAGGGTTGCGGCGACCCCGCATGGGAAAGCGACGTGCGCAAATGGCTCAATTGAAGGCAGGCATGAAGACCGTCGGCCTGCGGTGCGGCATGCGCGGGTGCGATGAGCCGCGCACTGGCCTGACCCGCTATCGCGAAGTTTTCCGCGGATAAAACGGGTCAGCCAGAAGCTGGCGCTGACTTGCGACACAGCGCCACGAACGGTCGATCAGGACGCGTTCACCACTTCCTTGAACGACTTGCCTGCCACGAACTTGACCGTCTTCGCGGCGGCGATCTGGATCTCCGCACCCGTCGACGGGTTGCGGCCCACGCGCGCGGCGCGTGCGCCCGTCGAGAACGAGCCGAAGCCGATCAACTGGACGGTGTCGCCCTTTGCAACGGCGGAGGTCACTGCTGCGATGATCGCGTCGATCGTGCTGCCGGTCGCTGCCTTGCTTTCGCCCGTCGCTGCTGCGACGGCATCAATCAGTTCCTGTTTGTTCATTACTCATCCCGTTCGGTGATTGTGATTCGAGCGCACGCAAAATGGCGCCCGGACCGACACCCTAACCCATCCGGGCGCGTCTGCGCAAATCCGTAATGAGGTGATCGAACCCGCCAGACGCCCCGAACGGCGGGCTCCGGCAGCCGCCAGCAGGGTCGATCCACCCCGAAAATGCGCTAAAACGATCTGAAAGCGCCCCTTTCACGGGTGCTTAAGCCCGTTCAGGCGATTCGTGCCGGCCTGGAAACGCCGCCGAACGGTGATGTAAACAAGCGACGCGTTCGCCGGCCAACGCGGCCTGCCGGGCCGGATCGAACCTTACACTCCAGCACGACGCGGCTTACGGCTGGTCCACGGATTTGCCGACGCTGATGCCCAGTTCGGCCGCCATTTTTTCGACCATCGTTCGCAGTTGATCCAGTTCTTCGCGAAGCTGCTTCTGTTCCGCCTTCAGGCTTTCGAAGGCCGAGGGCGACACGGATTCGTCCAGCGCGCCCGCTTCGGACGTCTCCGGCATCACGACTTCGCCGCACAACAGATGCATCCAGCGGCTTTCGCGCTCGCCTGGCGTGCGCGGCAGTTTGATCACGCGTGCAGGTTCGCCGGTCGCCAGTTCATCGAGAAAAACTTCCACCGACGAGATATCCGCGAAACCATGCAGACGCGCGCTGTTCAGGCGCAGTTCAGCGGCTGTTTGCGGCCCACGCAAGATCAATGTTGTCAGTAACGCGGCCGACTGGCTCGGCACGCCAAGTACGCGCGGCATGTTGTGCTCGAAACGCGGCACGCGGCTGCTGCTGCCCTCGGACACGAGGCTCAGGCGCTTGAGGTTATCGAGCGTGGTGAGCACTTCGGCCTCGGTGACGTTCATCACGGGGTTACGCGCGGTTTTCTGGTTGCAGCCAGACGTGAGCGCGTTCAGCGAAAGCGGATACGTGTCCGGAACGGTGTGCTGCTTTTCGAGCAGTACACCCAGCACGCGTGCTTCGAGCGGCGTCAGCGAACGCAGCGGCGGGCGCGTAAAAGACTCAGTCGTGGAATTCATTGTGTGTTGACGGGCGGGAGCGGATACCTTACGGCGAGCCCTATGATATCCCGCGCGTGCATTGCGACATGTAAGGGTCTGCCTGGTTTAGCATCGCAGGCATGTCCAACTGAGGAATCGGCCATGACCATGGAAGAACTGCTGAAGCGCGCGGGTCTCGCGCGCGAGAAGGCGTACGCCCCCTATTCGAAGTTCAAGGTCGGCGCGGCGCTCCTGACAGGCGACGGCCGCGTGTTCGAAGGCTGCAACGTCGAGAACGCAGCGTACGGCCTGTGCAACTGCGCGGAACGTACCGCATTTTTCAGCGCGATTGCAGCGGGTTACCAGCGCGACCAGTTCGCGGCGCTTGCCGTGACCGGCGACGCCGATGGCCCGATCGCGCCATGTGGCGCGTGCCGCCAGGTCATCATCGAGCTGGGCGGCCCCGACCTGCCGATCCGTCTGGGCAACCTGCGCGGCGCGACCCGCGATACCACCGCGCGCGAACAACTGCCGGATGCGTTCTATCTATGAGCAAGCACAAGGTCATCTACGATACCGATCCCGGCGTCGACGACGCGATGGCGCTCGTCTTTCAGGCGCTGCATCCCGACATCGAACTGCTGGGTCTCACGAGCGTGTTCGGCAACGGCACCATCGAAACCACGACGCGCAACGCGCGCTATCTGGCCGCGAAATTCGCGCCGGGTACGCCCGTCGCACGCGGTGCCGCCGCGCCGCTCAGGCGCGCGGCACCCGAGCCGCTCGCGTGGATTCACGGCGACAACGGTCTGGGCAACATCAGACTCGATACGCACGCTGCAACCGAAGGCGCGCTCGACCCGCGCCCGGCGCATCGCTTCATCATCGAAACGGTGCGTGCGCAACCCGGTGAGGTCACTCTGATCGCGGTCGGACCGCTGACGAATCTCGCGCTCGCGCTCGCCGAAGACCCGCAGGTTGCGACGCTCGTGAAGCAGGTGGTGATCATGGGCGGCGCGTTCGGCACCGATGGTTTTTTCGGCAACGTCACGCCTGCCGCCGAAGCGAATATCCTCGGCGACCCGGATGCAGCCGATGTGGTGCTGGACGCCGCGTGGCCGGTGACGATCGTCGGTCTCGACGTGACGCAGAACACCATCATGTCGACGGCGTACCTCGCTTCAATTCGCGACCGCGCGGGCGACGCCGGGCGTTTCGTGTGGGACGTGTCGCGTCATTACGAAGATTTTCATCTGAAGAGCGCGCAGCTGGCGGGCATCTATGTGCATGATTCGTCGGCGGTTGCGTATGTGCTCGCGCCGCATCTGTACACCACGCGCAGCGGCCCCGTGCGTGTGCTGACGGAAGGCATCGCCGCCGGCATGACCCTCCAGAAGCCAGCGACGATGCCCGTGCCGGCGCCCGACTGGGACCGCCGGCCGGCATGCAAGGTTTGCATCCGCGTCGACGCGCCCGCGATGCTGTCGCTCTACGAAAGGACGCTCTGCGGGACGCTTTAGCGCGCTTCCCGTGGCAACGCCCCGGGTTTCACGCTTCAGGCCGCGAGCGTCGCGATGCGCGCGCCAAGCCATGCACGCATCGCGTCGATCTCTTCCGCGCACACGGAATGCGGCATCAGGTACGCGTGCCAGTCGACCTTGCAGCCCTGCGCGATCGCGAAGTCGCGGCCCTGTTCACCGAGCGCGAGCGGCAGCACGTCGTCGTGGATGCCGTGCGCGGCGAAAATCGGCGTGTCGCGATTCACGGCGCCGAGGCCGCGCTCGATGAAGCCCGGCGAAGGCACATAACCCGACATCACGATCAGCCCCGCGAGCGGTTCGCCATGCGTCAGTCCCGCTGAATACGTCATCGCCCCGCCCTGCGAAAATCCGGCGAGAAAAATTTTCGACGTCGGGATGCCACGCGCATTCTGCACGGCGATCAGTTCGCGCACCGTCGCGCACGAAGCCTCGATACCGGCTTCGTCGACCTGCCGGTTGACGCCCTGAAACGACAGGATGTCGTACCACGCACGCATCACATAACCGTTGTTCGCCGTGACGGCGATCTCGGGCGCGTTCGGAAACACGAAGCGCACTGCCGGCAAGCCAGCCAGGCGCAGTTCGGGGACAAGTGGAACGAAGTCGTTCGCGTCGGCGCCCAGGCCGTGCAGCAGAATGACGGCGAACTCGGGGTTCGGCGCGGTTTCGATTTCGATCGTCGATGAAAGACCGGTCATGTTGAGTCGCTCCGCAGGTTCAGGATGATCGTGGCCAGACGCCGGAACTGCCGCGGCGGTGGCTGTCGAGCAAATGTGTGTCGATGATGCCCGTCGCTTCCATCAGCGCGTGCATCGTGGTCGGGCCGACAAATGAGAAGCCCCGCTTGCGCAACGCCTTGCTCAACGCAACGGATGCATCGGAGGTTGTCGGGATCTCCGCGATGGTACGCGGCTCGGGCGTCGTGCGCGGCTTGAACGACCAGATGAAATCCGCAAGCCCGCCATCCGCGCGCAGCGCGACGGTTGCGGCCGCGTTGCCGATCGTCGCCAGAATCTTCGCACGATTGCGGATGATGCCACTGTCGGCCAGCAGCCTTTCGACATCGTCCTGCGTGAAAGCAGCCACCGTGTCGGGTTCGAAGTCGCGAAACGCGGCGCGAAACGCATCGCGCCTGCGCAGGATCGTGAGCCACGAGAGACCGGACTGAAAACCTTCCAGCGCGAGACGCTCGAAGAGTCCCCGCTCGTCGCGCACCGGCATGCCCCACTCGGTGTCGTAATAGCGCTGCAACAGCGGATCGACCGCGGCCCACGGCGGACGCGCAAGACCGTCTTCGCCGATGACGACGCCGTCCGGTTCCGCCACTACCGCCGCTACCGTTTCTGGATTCGAACGCATGATTTCAGGGCTTTGCCGCATGTTTAGACGGGCAATAAAAACGCCGCCCTTCGCTTTGCTTTTCAGGCAAGACGAAGGGCGGCGGCGTTACAGCTCAAATGTGAATCAGACTGCCATCACCGAGACGGCCTTCGTCACGAGATAGGCTTCCATCGCTTCCGGGCCGCCTTCCGAACCGTAACCCGAATCCTTCACGCCGCCAAACGGCATTTCCGGCGAAGGCGTGGCGGGCTGGTTGATCCACAGCATGCCGACTTCCATCTGCTGTGACAGCAGATGCACGTTGCGGAATGACTTCGTGAACGCATAGCCGGCGAGGCCGAACGGCAGACGATTCGCTTCGGCAATCGCGTCTTCGAGCCTGTCGAAACCACGGATAGCCGCGATCGGGCCGAACGGCTCGTTGTTGAACACATCGGCTTCGAGCGACACGTTCGTCAGCACCGTCGGCGAGAAGAAGTTGCCTTCCGCGCCGACGCGTTCACCACCGGTCGCGACCGTGGCGCCCGTGGCGCGTGCGTTGTCGACCACCTTGCTCATCGCCGTCAGGCGACGCGCGTTGGCGAGCGGCCCGAGCGTCGTGCCTTCGGCAAGGCCGTCGCCGAGCTTCAGGCTTTCGGCGTGCTTGACCAGCGCGGCGGCAAACTCTTCGCGGATGCTGTTGTGTACGAGAAAGCGCGTCGGCGAAATGCAGACCTGGCCGGCGTTACGGAATTTCGCGCCGCCCGACGCTTTCACGGCGAGCGCCACGTCGGCGTCTTCAGCCACGATCACGGGCGCGTGACCGCCCAGCTCCATCGTCGCGCGTTTCATGTGCTGGCCGGCGAGCGCCGCCAGTTGCTTGCCGACCGGCGTCGAACCGGTGAACGTCACCTTGCGGATGACCGGGTGCGGAATCAGGTAGCTGGAAATTTCAGCCGGATCGCCAAAGACGAGACCGACCGTGCCCGGCGGCACGCCTGCATCGACGAAAGCCTGCAGCAGGCCCGCCGGCGAAGCGGGGGTTTCTTCCGGCGCCTTCACGAGGAACGAGCAGCCGCTCGCGAGCGCCGCGCTCAGCTTGCGCACGATCTGGTTGACCGGGAAATTCCACGGCGTGAACGCGGCGACCGGGCCGATCGGCTCCTTGATCACCAGCTGCTGCGCCGACAGGTTGCGCGACGGCACGATCCGGCCATACACGCGGCGACCTTCGTCGGCGAACCATTCGATGATGTCGGCGGCGGCCAGCACTTCGCCGCGCGCTTCCGGGAACGGCTTGCCCTGTTCCTGCGTCATCAGGCGGGCGATGTCCGAGGCGCGCTCGCGCACCAGGCTCGCGGCCTTGCGCATCGTAGTCGCGCGCTCGTTGGCGGGGATCTTGCGCCACGCCTCGAATCCGCTTTGCGCGGCGGCGAGCGCCCGGTCGAGGTCGGGAATCCCGGCGTGCGCCACCTTGCCGATGGGCTTGCCGGTCGCCGGATTGATGACGTCGAGCGTCTTGCCGCTTGCGGCGTCGCACCATGCGTTGTTGATCAGGAGTCGGGTATCGGTATAGGTCGAGGTCACGATGTCGGGTTCCAGATGAGTGAGGAATGTCAGGCTGCACTACGCGCGCGCCGGTCAGAAGCATGGCGCTGAACTGTCAATGGTATCCGAATGCGCCACCGTGCGTTGGTGGCGCGGGAGTGTGGGCCGCCAACGGAATTCGCCGGCACGCCGGTCCGACTGGTCTCACGGACGCCGCCGCGTGGACCATCTCCGTTGCGCTCACAACCCGCCGACGCCCCGCGTGACGAGCGCGTACGGCCCGTGCGTCAGCTGTTCCCTGAGGAAGTCGATGCACACCTGGATTTTCGCGGAAGACGACAGCCGTTCCGACGTCACCGCCCACACATCCGCCGGCTGCGCGTAGTCCGGCAGCACGCGCACCAGTTCGCCCGAGCGCAGGCTCTCCGCGACGTCCCACACCGACACCATGACGATGCCGAAGCCGTCACGCGCCCATTGCACGACGATGTCGCTGTGATTGGACGCGACCGTGCCGGTCACCTTCACGCTCTTTTCGCCTTGCGGCCCGGTGAGGCGCCACACGCCGAAACGGTCGTCGCGTCCCCGAAACACCAGACAGTTGTGCGCGACCAGATCGTTCAGCGCGACCGGCGTGCCCCTGCGTTCGAGATACGCGGGCGCCGCGCACAGAATGCGCGTGCTCTCCACGATCCTGTGCGCGATCAGGTGCGGCTCCTGCACTTCTCCCACGCGAATGTCGATGTCGAAGTTTTCGCCGATGAGGTCGGCCCGCCGGTCGAGCAGTTCCAGCCAGACTTCGAGATCCGGATGCTGCGTGTGCAGCATCGCAAGAACCGGCGAGACGTGGTTGCGCCCCAGCCGCAGGCTCGTGCTGATACGCAGCAGGCCGTGGAGCGCGCTGCGGCGGTCGGCAAACGTGTCGGCCATGCCCTGCACGTCGTCGAGAATTTTCTGCGCCCATTGCAGCGCGGCCTCGCCGTCGCTCGTCAGGCTGACCCTGCGCGTGGTGCGCTGAAAGAGCTTCACGCCGAGGCTCGCCTCCATCATCGCAATGCGCTTGCTGACATGCGAAGGCGAAAGCCCCATTTCCGTCGAGGCGGCGACGAAACTGCCCTTTCTGGCGATGTGGCAGAAGAGCTGCAGATCGCGCAGAAAGGAATCATTCGTGGCTGTGAGCGCATTCTGACTTTCCATCTGGCCGCATTGTGTCCTGTGAGTTGCACATTACCCTAGCCGTAACCCGCCGGTCACGCAAGCAAACGGCTCGTATTGACAGACACAGACTCAGGAAAAGGCGCAATGGAAAAGACCCGGATTGCGGTCGCGGGCGCGGGCTATATCGGCCTCGCACATATGGCCGCCGCGCGACAGAGCGGTACCTGCACGTTGTCGGCGATCGTCGACCCGTCGCCTGCCGCACAGGCGGTTGCCGCGAAGGAAGGCGTGCCGCTCTACCCGTCGCTCGACGCGCTGTTCGAGAAGGAACGTCCTGACGGCGTCATTCTCGCGACACCGAACCCGCTGCATCTCGAACACGCGCTGACGTGCCTCCAGGCGCGCGTGCCGACGTTGCTCGAAAAACCGGTGACGCCCACCGTCGCCGAAGCCGAGAAGCTCGTCAACGAAGTGGATCGCGCGGGCGTGAAAGTGCTGATCGGTCATCACCGCGCGCACAGTCCGATCATGGCGCGCGCGAAACAGGTGATCGACGAAGGGCACCTCGGCGCGCTGGTCGCCGTCATGGGCAGCGCGGTGTTTTTCAAGCCGGATCAATACTTCGCCGATGCGCCGTGGCGTCGGCAACCGGGTGGGGGTCCCGTCCTGCTCAACATGATCCACGAAGTACACAACCTGCGGATGCTGTGCGGCGACATCGTCGCGGTCCAGGCGTTCGCATCGCGGGCGACGCGCGGCTTTCCCGTCGAGGACACGGTGGCCATCAACCTGCGTTTTGCAAATGGCGCGCTCGGCAGCTTCATGCTGTCCGATACCGCGGCAAGCGCGCGCAGCTGGGAGCAGACATCGCAGGAAAACAAGGCGTATCCGACGTATCCTGACGAAGATTGCTATATGATCGCCGGCACGTTCGGCTCGCTCAGTGTGCCGACGATGCGCATGAAAAGCTGGCGCAACGCCGAAGACCGCTCGTGGTGGAAGCCCTTCGAAACCAGCGTTGCCGATTTGACGCGCGACGACCCGCTCAGGCTTCAGATCGAGCATTTCGCGCGCGTCATTCGCGGCGAAGCCGAGCCGCTGGTCAGCGTGCGCGACGGTTTGCAGAACCTGAAAATCACCGAGGCGATCGTGCAGGCCGCCCGCACCGGCTCGATCGTCGACACGACACCGGCCCATTGACGCCCACGACATCCCCTGAAGGAAGATCCATGAAAACGTTCGTCATGCTTCACGGCATCAATCACAACATGTTCGGCAAGCGCGACCCGGCGCAGTACGGCACGATCACGCTCGATGAAATCGACAGCAGGCTGCAGGCGCTCGGCAAGGAACTCGGCGTGACGGTCGAGAGTTTCCAGACCAACAGCGAAGGCGACATGTGCGAGCGCATCCACCAGGCGTTCACCGACAAGGCCGACGGCGTGCTCATCAACGCGGGTGCGTGGACGCACTATAGCTACGGTATCCGCGATGCGCTCGCGATCCTCACCGTGCCCATCGTCGAAATTCACATGTCCAACATCCATGCACGCGAAGCATTCCGGCACCAGTCGGTATTCGCCGAAATCGTCAAAGGACAGATCTGCGGCTTCGGCGTCGACAGCTATCTGCTAGGCCTGAGAGCCGCGGTTTCAGCGGCTGCGGCTTAAGGCGCAGCCCGCCCGGCAATCGTTACTCCATCCCGGCTGCACTGTTAGCTTGAGCCCGCGCACCCGCGGTCACTGTCAGGCGTCGGGTACACCATTGCACGAACATGGCCAGTGCCGCCGCCTCGATAAACGAGGGGGTGGCTGCCTGATACGGAAGCACAAGCGAAAGAAACAGGCAGAACGCCGCGAACGAAAAGCGGCCCAGCACCATTCCGCGCAGCAGCGACACCACGAACGCGGGCCCATGCGCGCGATGCGACGAGACCGACAGTACGCTCGTCAGTAACGGGAAGACGGCGAGCAATCCGCTCCATGTCGCGCCGACGCGGGCTGAAACCGCAGTAACGACCAGCGTAAGCACCGCGCCGGCGAGCATTCTGCCGGCCAGATCCGCGCGACCAAGCGGCGCCCCGGCGGCGACAGCGGCACTGCGCGGCAGGAACGACTGACC
The DNA here is from genome assembly GCF_900107685.1 of Paraburkholderia sartisoli. Classification (GTDB taxonomy): domain Bacteria; phylum Pseudomonadota; class Gammaproteobacteria; order Burkholderiales; family Burkholderiaceae; genus Paraburkholderia; species Paraburkholderia sartisoli. Next base: position 52,912 of record NZ_FNRQ01000008.1, read on the forward strand.
GAAGAGAACAGCCGTCAACGCCACGCACACGGCCCACACCAGCGAAACAGGCAGCAACGACAGAAGGCATGCGGCGACAAACCAGGTGCCCAACGCGGCCGCCAGCGCGATCGGCCATGAACGGGAACGGCATATCCAGGCGTAGGCAAAATTGAACGCTTCGGATGCGAGGATCGCGGACAGAGACAGCGTCGCGGCCCGCGCACCAAACTCGGGGCCATGTGCCAGGACAAGCAGATAAAGAATGGGACCGGCGACGACGGGGAGTCCAGCAAGCCATCCGGCGATCGATGGACCCCACCATTTACCGGACATCGAGACGCCCAGCAGAAAGAAGGGAACCAGCGTGAGCTTGAGTGCAAGCATGGCAAAACCGCGCGGATGTAAAGCCAGATACTACCAAAGCACCGCGTCATATAAAGCCGCGCGCGGTAAGCGGCGCTCGTCATGTGCGATCTGCCTTTACACTGTGTACCCGGAAAACCAGCCGACGCCCTGATGAAAAACACGCTTTCACTGCCGGACCGCTATCTGGTCACGCCCGAGCCGGACGCAATGAGTCAGGACGTCTTTCTCGATTGCATCAAAGAGGCGCTCAAAGCAGGTATTGCGCTCGTCCAGCTGCGCAGCAAGACGATGAGCGCCGACCACTACGCGCTGCTCGCGAGGCAGGCGCTCGATCTCTGTCACGCATTCAATGCGAGGCTGATCGTGAATCATGCGGCGTTCACGTTCGACACGCTCGGCGCCGACGGCGTGCATATGAGCAGCCAGCTTCTGATGACGCAGACCCGCCGCCCCGTGTCGCTCGACGTTCTGTTTTCCGCCAGCTGTCATGACGCTGCGCAGTTGTCCCAGGCTCAGGCACTCGATGCGGATTTCGTCACGCTCTCGCCGGTATTGCGGACACGCACGCATCCTGACGCATCGCCGCTGGGATGGGACGCCTTCGCCGCGCTGGTTTCGCTGACGGATACGCCCGTGTATGCGCTCGGCGGCATGGAACGCGTCCATATTGCCCAGGCGCAGTCGGCGGGCGCGACCGGCATCGCGGCCATCGGCAGCCTGTGGCCTGGGCCTCGCGATTAACACGCATTCACACTGCGAGATTGCTGACGGTTGTAATGCAAGGCACCGCTCAAGCACGACCTCGACCCTTTGTTCCGTTCAACGCATCACCTAACATAAAAGAGCGGCTCTCACCGCTTGAGGTGTTGCCATGACAACCGTTATTCGTATTACGGCAGGTGTGCTGGCTGGTGCGTTCTGCGTGGGATCGGCGATTGCCCACACTGGCGCTTCGCGACCGTATGATCCGTCCGCCCCGCTTACCCGTGCCGACGTGCGCGCGGATCTCCTCGCGTGGCGCGCGGCCGGCTACGATCCGCTGGACTGGCTCGACTATCCAGAGAACGCGCAACGCGCAGGCCGTATCGTTGCAGCGCAGCGCGCGCAAGCGGCGGGCTCGGACTGCATGCAATAAGGCGGGCACGCGCGTGGCATCACTGCCGCGCAGGCTGCGCCCCCAGGAAGTCGACGTTCCATCGATATCCAGACGCTTCAGATAGCGAGGGGGACGGCTTGCCGCCATGCCACCATGCCGCCAATCGACGTCGACGCGCCCACGGGCGCGGCGGCCGGGCCACCCGAACTGCCTGAACTGTCCGAGCCGCCCCCACAGCCTGCCAGCAATGTCATCGCCAGCATGCCCGTGCCCAGGCACGCAAACACGCCCGTCCTTACCCAATCGTTCATGATGAGCCCCGTGATGGTTGTGTAACCGGCATCCTGCGTGATGCGGGCCGCGATCTCTGCCTGGCCAGGGCGAATACGGTGTCCTCTCCGTACTATGCATGCCGCATCGGGGCGTATCCATGGGCAGAATTGACTATGCGCGAACGGATTTCCTCGAAGACGGGTTGTGACGCGTGGCGTGGCGGACAGCTTCGATATTTGATGTGCCAAAGCGGCAAGGCGCGTGTCGCATCATCACGTCCTGAGTGCCGGAAAGATCTTTTGCGCCTTATACTGCTGTGAACCGGGACCCATGGACAAAGCGTCCCGGACACACATCGCCCGCTCATGCCCTGGCCTTCCAACCTGAGGGAGCCGCCCGATGAACGTGATAGCGCAGCTTAAGCAAGTCCTGAACCGCCGCACGCGGCGCAACCTGCCCGTCGCTCGCACTGCCCTCTCCATCGCGTTTGCTGCAACCTGTACGTTCGGGGTCTGTCTGCCAGGTGTCGCGCAGGATTCCGACGCCGTTGCCCGCCCGGTCAGCCCCGGCAACGGCAACAGCCGCGACGTGAAAGTGATGATCATCTCGATGTTCGGGCCTGAAGGACAGGTATGGCTCGACAACCTTGGCCCGTGGAAAGCCATCAAGGTGCCGGGCCTTTCGCCGGATTACCCCGAAGTGCATTGCAACCGCCAGCAAGTCTGCGTGCTGACGACGGGCATGGGCCATGCCAATGCGGCTGCGTCGCTGATGGCGCTCACGTTCTCCGACAAGTTCGATCTGCGCCGCACGTATTTCATGATCGCGGGCATTGCGGGCATCGATCCGATGCAGGGCACGCTTGGATCGGCCGCGTGGGCGAAGTATCTGGTCGACTTTGGCATCCAGTGGGAAATCGACGCACGCGAGAAACCCGATAGCTGGCCCAGCGGCTTCCTTGGCATCAACACGAAATCGCCGTCCGGCAAGCCGCCGCTCGACTACCGCACCGAAGTGTTCGCGCTGAACGCAAAGCTTGCCGACACTGCGTTTGCGCTTTCGCGAAACGTGACGTTAGCGGACACCAATGCGGCGCAGCTCGCGCGCGCGAAGTTCAACTACCCACCGGCCAACCAGCCGCCTAAAGTGATCCAGTGCGACACGCTCGCGGGCGATACGTGGTGGTCCGGCAAATATATCGGCGAGCGCGCACGCGACTGGACGAAGCTGCTGACCGATAACAAAGGCACGTATTGCACGACCCAGCAGGAAGACAACGCGACGTACGAGGCGCTCAAGCGGGCGGCAAGCACGGGGCGTGTCGATCTGAACCGTATCGCGGCATTGCGCTCGGGTTCCGATTTCGACCGGCCGTACGACGGCCAGAGCGCGTCCGACAACCTTCTCAACTATGCGGCACAAGGCGGCTTCGGTCCCGCGATCGAAAACCTTTACCGCGCCGGCAATCCGCTCGTGCAGGACATCGTCACGCATTGGGGCGAATGGCGCGATGGCGTGCCGTCACGGTAATCAGTACGCGTGTCGATGCTTCCGGCATCGAAGCTTCTTTAGCCGGACTGATGCAATCTATCAAATATCGCAACGTGACCTATTATGGAATACGCTCGGGTATCTGATGAATTGCGACGGGTAGCGATTCATGCAACGTTCGATGCATCGAGCCTCCTATATTTGCGCCCCGGATTAAGAAAGTTCATTCACTCACTTGACCCGGGTCAAGTTGCCAACGTCGCTTATGAGTTCTCATACTCGATGCACCGGGAATAGCGCGGCATGCGGGATGTCGGCCTGGATGCCGGCCCCACGAATTCCGGGGACTGGGTTTATGCGAAGCGCATGAGGATAGCGTGTGCGGGCGTTGGGAAAAGCAGTCATTGCCCAATTCAGAAACCATCAGATTCCGGCGCTCCAGAATGCAATTGACCGGCAACGTCATGGAGAAACTCAGAATGCCCACAATATTGAACAGCACGCATGGACTTCGAGCAGCGCGTGCCACGGAGTCGATCAGATGAGCCACTTTATTGATCGCCTGAAGTACTTCTCCACATCGAGGCCGACCTTCTCCGAAGGCCATGGAATGACCACCCACGAAGACCGCGGGTGGGAAGACGCCTACCGGCAACGATGGCAACATGACAAGATCGCGCGCTCGACCCACGGCGTCAACTGCACGGGTTCGTGTTCGTGGAAGATCTATGTCAAGAGCGGAATCGTCACCTGGGAAACCCAGCAGACCGATTACCCGCGCACCCGTCCCGACATGCCGAATCACGAGCCGCGCGGCTGCGCCCGCGGTGCGTCGTATTCCTGGTATCTCTACAGCGCAAATCGCCTTAAATATCCGCTGGTTCGCAGCGCGCTCCTCAGGCAGTGGCGCGAAAAGCGCTTGACGCTCGATCCGGTCGAGGCATGGCGCGCGATCGTGAGCGATCCGGAAGCCCGCGCGTCGTATACGCGTCGCCGTGGACTGGGTGGCTTCGTTCGCTCAACCTGGGACGAAATCAACGAGATCGTCGCGGCCGCGAACATCCATACCATCAAGCGACACGGCCCGGATCGGATCGTCGGGTTCTCGCCGATCCCCGCCATGTCGATGGTGTCGTATGCAGCGGGCAGCCGCTATCTGTCGCTGCTCGGCGGCGTCAGCCTGAGCTTTTATGACTGGTACTGCGACCTGCCGCCCGCGTCGCCGCAAACGTGGGGTGAGCAGACCGACGTTCCGGAATCGGCCGACTGGTACAACTCCACCTTCATCATGCTGTGGGGTTCCAACGTGCCGCAAACACGCACCCCCGACGCCCACTTCATGACCGAGGTCCGCTATCGCGGCGCCCGGGTCGTATCGATCTTTCCCGACTACGCCGAGGGTGCGAAGTTCGGCGACATCTGGCTGCATCCCAAGCAGGGCACCGACGCGGCGCTCGGTCTCGCGATGGGTCACGTCGTGCTCAAGGAGTTTCACGTCGCCAGCAAGAGCGCGTATTTCCTCGACTACTGCCGGCGTTATACCGACATGCCGCTCCTCGTGCGCATCGTCAAACAGGGCGACCACTATGTGCCCGAACGACTCCTGAGATCCGACGAACTCGATGGCACGTCCAGCGAAGAGAACAACGCCGCCTGGAAAACCGTCGCGTTCGACGAACTGAGCGGCAAGCCTGTCGCGCCAGTCGGATCGATCGGCTTTCGCTGGGGACAAAAGGAAGGTGGCGACGCCGGCAAATGGAATCTGAAAGAAGAGGATGTCCACGGCAATCCGATCCGGCCGCTCATGTCGTTCGTAGAGCAGCACGACGAAACGATCGACGTCGCCTTTCCCTATTTCGGCAACGTCGAACATACGCACTTCACGCACACCGGCCATGCGAGCGTATTGCCGCGCCGCATCGGCGTACACAAGATCGCCACCCGCGCCGGTGAGATTCTGGTCGCCACGGTCTACGACCTGTTCATCGCCAATTATGGCGTGGACCAGGGGCTTGGCGGCCCGAACGTCGCGACCAGTTTCGACGACGACGTACCGTACACGCCCGCGTGGCAGGAGAAGATCACCGGCGTCAAACGGAACGACGTCATCGCGGTTGCGCGCGAATTCGCCGACAACGCCCAGAAAACCGAAGGCAGGTCGATGGTGATCGTCGGCGCCGGCTTGAACCACTGGTTCAACATGGACATGAGCTATCGCTCGATCATCAATCTGCTCGTCATGTGCGGCTGCGTCGGCAAATCAGGCGGCGGCTGGTCCCACTACGTCGGTCAGGAAAAGCTCCGGCCGCAAACCGGCTGGCTGCCGCTGGCATTCGCGACCGACTGGCACCGCCCGGCGCGCTTCATGAACGGCACGTCGTTTTTCTATGCGCATACCGATCAATGGCGCTATGAAACGATGAAAGTCACCGAACTGCTGTCGCCGCTCGCCGATGGCAGCGGGTTCGCCGACAGCCCGATCGACTACAACGTCCGCGCCGAACGGATGGGCTGGCTGCCGTCCGCGCCGCAGTTCAAAACCAATCCGCTCGAACTCGGCCGGGCATCAGCGGGCGCCGACGCCGCCGCTTATGTCGCGAAGGGGCTCAAGGACGGCTCGCTCGAGATGTCGTGCGTCGATCCCGACGCCACGGAGAATTTCCCGAGAAACCTGTTTGTCTGGCGCTCGAACCTGCTCGGCTCTTCCGGCAAGGGACATGAGTACTTCCTCAAGCATCTGCTCGGTGCCGAGCATGGCGTGCAGGGAAAAGATCTGGGCACGAGCGCCGGCACGCTGCCCAAAGAGGTGAAGTGGCACGAGAAGGCGCCCGAGGGCAAGCTCGATCTCGTCGTCACGCTCGACTTCAGAATGTCCACCACGTGCCTCTATTCGGACATCGTGCTGCCGACCGCCACCTGGTACGAGAAGGACGACATGAACACGTCCGATATGCACCCGTTCATCCATCCGCTGTCGGCGGCGGTCGATCCGGCGTGGCAATCCAGAAGCGACTGGGAAATCTATAAAGGCATCGCGAAAAGGTTCTCCGAACTGGCCGAAGGCCATCTGGGCGTGGAACGCGACGTCGTGATGTCGCCGCTCCAGCATGACAGCGCCGGCGAAATCGCGCAGACCGACGGCATCGCCGACTGGGGGCACGGCGAGTGCGATCCGGTTCCGGGAAAAACGATGGGAACCATCGCGGTCGTCGAGCGGGACTATCCGGATACGTGGCGCAAGTTCACGTCGCTCGGACCGCTGCTCGATTCGCTCGGCAACGGCGGCAAAGGCATTACGTGGCAAACCGGCGAAGAAATCGAACAGCTTCGGGCGCTGAACTATCCAGTCGCCGAAGCAGGCGTTTCGCACGGGCGACCGCAGATTCTTTCGGCGATCAATGCGGCCGAAGTGATCCTGTCGCTGGCCCCGGAAACCAACGGTGCGGTCGCGACCAAAGCATGGCAGGCGCTGTCGGTGCTCACGGGCATCGATCACACGCATCTCGCGCGCGCCCGCGAGGATGAAAAAATCCGCTTCCGGGACATTCAGGCGCAGCCGCGCAAGATCATCTCGTCGCCGACGTGGAGCGGGATCGAATCCGAACATGTGTCCTATAGCGCGGGCTACACGAACGTGCATGAGCTGATTCCCTGGCGCACCCTGTCCGGACGACAGCAGCTGTATCAGGACCACGCGTGGATGCGCGACTTTGGCGAGTCGCTGTGTGTCTACAAGCCGCCCATCGACACGCGCAGCACGACCGGGATGGCCGGCAGCCACTCGAACGGCAACGCCGAGATCGCGCTGAACTTCCTGACGCCTCACCAGAAATGGGGTATTCACAGCACCTACACCGACAACCTGTTAATGCTGACGCTGTCGCGCGGCGGGCCGATCGTCTGGATCTCCGAGATCGATGCCAAAAAGATCGGCGTGGTCGATAACGACTGGATCGAGGCGTTCAATCTGAACGGCGCGCTGGCCGCGCGTGCGGTCGTCAGCCAGCGCATTCCGGCGGGCGCCGTGATGATGTATCACGCGCAGGAAAAGATCATCAATACACCGGGCACCGAAGTCTCGGGGGTCCGCGGCATTCACAATTCGGTGACGCGCGTGATGCCGAAGCCGACCCACATGATCGGTGGCTATGCACAGCTTTCATACGGGTTCAACTATTACGGCACCGTCGGCTCCAATCGCGACGAGTTCGTGATCGTCCGCAAAATGAAAACGATCGACTGGAAAGACGAATCGACGCCGGCGTCGGTGCTGTCGGCGGCCGAGGCCGCGCGTCATCAGCACACACTTGCCCACGGCGCACCGACCCTCGCGATGGCCAACGACGAACCGGGAGAGAAGCGATGAAAATTCGCGCACAGATCGGCATGGTGATGAATCTGGACAAGTGCATCGGTTGCCATACCTGCTCCGTCACCTGCAAGAACGTCTGGACCTCGCGAGAAGGCATGGAGTACGCGTGGTTCAACAATGTCGAAACGAAACCCGGCGTCGGCTATCCGAAGGACTGGGAAAACCAGGAGCGCTGGAACGGCGGCTGGAAGCGCAAGACGAATGGCAAGATCGAGCTTCGTGCCGGCAGCAAGTGGCGTGTGCTCGCCAATATTTTCGGCAACCCGAACCTGCCCGAGATCGACGACTATTACGAGCCGTTCACCTTCGATTACGCGCATCTGCACGACGCGCCCGACGTCAAGGTCGGGCCGGTCGCGCGCCCGCGTTCGCTGATCACCGGCGAGCGCCTGGAGAAAATCCAGTGTGGCCCGAACTGGGAAGAAATTCTCGGTGGCGAGTTCGAGAAGCGCAAGCAGGACTACAACTTCGATCAGGTGCAGACCGACATCTACGGGGAGTTCGAGAACACCTTCATGATGTACCTGCCGCGACTGTGCGAGCACTGCCTGAATCCCGCATGCGTGGCGTCCTGCCCTTCCGGGGCCATCTACAAGCGGGAAGAAGATGGCATCGTCCTGATCGACCAGGACAAGTGCCGCGGCTGGCGCATGTGCGTGTCCGGGTGTCCCTACAAGAAGATCTATTACAACTGGCAGAGCGGCAAGTCGGAGAAGTGCATTTTCTGCTATCCGCGTATCGAGGCGGGTCAGCCGACCGTGTGCTCGGAGACCTGCGTCGGCCGGATCCGTTATCTCGGCGTCCTGCTGTACGACGCCGACCGGATCGAGGAAGCCGCGTCGGTCAAGGATCCACAGGACCTGTACGAAGCGCAGCTGTCGATCTTCCTGGACCCGGACGACCCGGCCGTGCGTGAACAGGCCGCCCGCGACGGCGTGCCGGAGAACTGGCTCGACGCGGCGCGCCATTCGCCGGTGTACAAGATGGCGATGGAGTGGAAGATTGCTTTTCCGCTTCACCCCGAATACCGCACGTTGCCGATGGTCTGGTACGTCCCGCCGCTCTCGCCGATCAACGCGGCCACCAACGACGGCCGGCTCGGCATGAAAGGCCTGCTGCCCGACGTCGATTCGCTGCGCATCCCGCTGCGCTATCTGGCCAATCTGCTCACCGCCGGTCGCGAGGCGCCGGTCCGGCTTGCGCTCAAGCGCATGCTGGCGATGCGCGCGTTCATGCGCGAGCGCCACGTCGAGCGTCGCGAGAGCCCGGAACTGCTCGCCGAAGTCGATCTGAGCAGCACACAGGTCGACGAGATGTACCGGTATCTGGCGATCGCCAATTACGAAGACCGCTTCGTGATCCCGACCGCCCACCGCGAATATGCCGAAGATGCCTTCGACCTGCGCGCGTCGTGCGGCTTCTCGTTCGGCAACGGGTGCTCCGACGGCACCACGGAAAGCAGCCTGTTCGGCGGGCGCAAGGGCATCAACAAGACACGCAAGACAATCCCCATTCGCGCGGCGGGTGAATAAATGGAAGACAACCGTCAGATTCTCAGCATGCTGGGCGCGCTGCTGGACTATCCCGATGAGGCATTGATCGGCGCGCTCGACGAGATCCGCGCCGCGCTTGCCGGAAACACCCGCCTGCCGCCGGACACGCGCGCAGCGTTGATCGAACTGGTTGACCGGCTGTCGACGCGGCCGCTGCTGGATTTACAGGAAGACTACGTCGAAATCTTCGACCGTGGCCGCGCAAGTTCGCTCTATCTGTTTGAACACGTTCACGGCGAGTCGCGTGAACGCGGGCAGGCAATGGTGGATCTGCTCGCCATGTACGAAGCGAAGGGGCTCTTTCTCGGCGCCGGCGAACTGCCCGACTACCTGCCCGTTTTCCTGGAGTTCCTGTCTCACGAAACACCGGCGCAGGCACACACGCTACTGGGCGAAATCGCCGATATCAACCGGCAGATCGCGACCCGGCTGGCCGAACTCGGAACGCCGTATTTCGCGGCCGTTGCCGCGTTGTTGCCACTCGCTGGCGAAGCGCCGCTGCTGAACGCGAATGCGACCCTGTCCGACGACGAGCCCACGCGCGAGATCGATGGTGAAGCGCTCGATCGCGAGTGGCAGGAGGAGCCGGTGAGCTTCCTGGGTGCGCAAGCGCCTTTGTCGACGACGCCGCAGCCGATCCAGTTTTACGACAAAAGACCGTCACGTTAGTCGCTGTGGTCACCTTGGTCATGTGAACGAGAAAGGACAGACTTCCGTGCTCACATTCAACGCATCAGAGAACAGGATCCTGGCTGGAGAAACCTCATGAGTCAGCATTTCATCAACGCATTGCTGTTTGGCATCTACCCCTACGTGTGTCTCGCGATCTGGCTGCTCGGTAGCCTGATCCGTTTCGATCGCGAGCAGTACACCTGGAAGAGCGATTCGTCGCAACTACTCAGACGCCGTCAACTGCGCCTCGGAAGCAATCTGTTTCACGTCGGCGTGCTGATCGTGATCGGCGGCCACTTCGCCGGATTCCTTGCGCCTCACTGGATGGTGTCGCCCTTTCTGAACGCCTCCCAGCATCAATGGCTCGCGGTGGGGGTGGGCGGCGTCGCGGGCATCGTCGCGATCATCGGACTGTCGATACTCGTGTACCGGCGCCTGTCCGATCCGCGCATTCGCATCAATAGCGCCCATGCGGACATCCTCGTGCTGGCGATGCTGTGGCTGCAACTGGCACTCGGGCTATGCACGATTCCACTGTCGCTGGCGCATATGGACGGCGCGATGTTCGAAACCCTGAGCGACTATGTGAAGGGCATCGTCACGTTTCAACCGGGGGTCGCGGACCTCGTGCTCGGGGCGCCGCTCGTCTACAAGGTCCATATCGCGCTCGGCTTCACGATCTTCCTCGTTTCCCCGTTCACCCGTCTCGTTCATATCTGGAGCGGGATGGCGACCGTGAGTTACCTGGTGCGTCCTCACCAGATCGTCCGCAAGCGCTAACGCGAGGAATATCTCATGTCGGCAAACCGCGATATTTCGCCCGCGCCCGCCACGCTTGATGTGCTTAGCGTCAACGGTACCGTGATCGAAGCCGCTGCCATTGCAGCGGAATCCGCGTTGCACGCGGACGAGCCCGATCCCGACCACGCCGCACGACGGGCGCTGGTCGTGCGTGAACTGCTCACGCAGCGCGCCCTCGCAGCAGGTCTGCTCACGACGGGCGCCGATCTCGACGATGAAACCATTGACCGTCTGCTGGAACGGGAATGCACGACGCCGGTTCCGTCCGCCGAAGAATGCCAGCGCTACTACGCGGCGAACACGCAGAAATTCCGCAGCCCGGACCTGGTCTTCGCGCGCCACATCCTCTTTGCGTTGACCGAAAAGGCGGCGATGACGCGGGTCCGCGCCCGCGCTGAAGAAGCGCATCGCGAGCTCGCGCAGCATCCCGACCGGTTCGATGCGCTCGCCCGGACGTTGTCCAATTGCCCGTCCGGGCAGGTCGGCGGCAATCTGGGGCAACTGGCCCGTGGCGAGAGCGTGCCGGAATTCGACGCAGCCGTTTTCGGCAACCCGCACATCGGCCTGCTACCGGGACTCGTCAACACGCGCTATGGCTTTCATATTGTCTGGGTCGAGCGTCGCATCGCGGGTGAAACCCTTCCGTTTGAAGCGGTGCAGGCGACCATCGAACGCTATCTCTCGGGGCATGTCCGGCACAAGTCGATTCAGCAATATCTGAACCTGCTCGCGTCCAGCGCCGAACTCTGCGGCATCGCGCTGGATGTGCGCCCCGGCCTGTTGTTGCAATAGTGACTGTCCGCAGCATTCCGGTACGCGTCCGGCGCCCCGCCCCAACCTTGACCGATGACATCCACGTGTAATCGTTATCGTTGTCGTCCTGCTCTGGAGCAGTTATGAGTTCACAAAAAAATCCCATAGTGGTTCTATGCGTCACGACGCTGGCCTTTCTGGTCTGCTTCGTCGTGTGGATGATGTTCGGCGTGCTCGGCATCGAGCTGCGAACCGAGCTTGGACTCAACAGCACCCAGTTCGGGCTGCTGACGGCCACGCCGGTTCTGACCGGCGCACTGTTGCGCGTGCCACTGGGAATCTGGACGGACCGTTTTGGCGGTCGCGTGGTGATGACGCTGTTGCTGGTCCTCTGCGCCATCCCCGTGTTCCTGATCGCCTACGCGACGGCGTTCTGGCAGTTCCTCGCGATCGGCCTGTGTCTCGGCGCGGTCGGCGCATCGTTCGCGGTGGGCACGCCGTATGTCGCGCGGTTCTTCCCGCCCGAAAAGCGTGGCTTTGCGATGGGATTCTTTGGCGCCGGCACGGTCGGCGCCGCCGTGAACCTGTTCGTCACGCCCTCGCTGCAAGCGGCATTGGGTTGGCGCGCTGTCCCGAAGATCTACGCGATCGCGCTTCTCGTCACCGCGCTGATCTTCTGGCTGGGCTCCGCGACCGACCCGGGCGCAGGTAAAACATCGGGCCCCTGGTACACGCAGTTTCGGGTGCTGAAGGACGCGAGAATATGGAAGTACTGCCAGTACTATTCGATCTGCTTCGGTGGCTTCACCGCGCTGTCGCTGTGGATCCCGCAGTATCTGAAGGGCGAATTCGGCTTTTCGGTCGTCACCGCCGCCGCGCTGGCCGCCGGCTTTTCGCTGCCGGGATCGGTGTTGCGCGCGCTCGGCGGCACCCTGTCCGATCGCTTCGGCGCGCACAAGGTGACGTGGTGGGGATTGTGGGTCGCGTGGGTGTGTCTGTTCCTGTTGTCGTACCCGGATACCTCTTTCGTGGTGAGCACCATCGACGGCCCGCGCAGCTTCCATATCCATCTGGGCGTCCCGGTCTTCATCGGCCTTCTGTTCATTCTCGGCGCGGTGTTCGCGTTCGGCATGGCGTCGACGTTCAAGTACGTCGCCGACGACTTCCCGGAGCAAATGGGCGTCGTCACTGGTATCGTCGGGCTGGCGGGTGGACTGGGCGGCTTCCTGCTACCGATCCTGTTCGGCGTGATTCTGGACTGGCTTGGCGTTCGCTCGAGTTGCTTCATGTTCCTGTACGGCATCGTCTGGGTGTCGCTGATTCTGCTGTATCAATCCAGCGTGCGACAGGTCCACATCGACGGAACCGCTTCGCAGTGACGCAATGAACAGCCGACGTACCGCGCCCCTGCCCGCACGACACCACATGGATGATTGATGATGAGCATTTCGAGTTTTGATGAGCTGATTCGGGTCGCGCGGCAACAACCCGAACCTCAGCGTCTGTTGTTCGTGTTTACCACGGTCGAGTTGCCCACCGACTGCACGCCCGAGGAGCGGGCCCGCTTCGAAGCGGGTAAAGGGGGCGCGCTGACACCGCTGATGTGCGTGGACAAAACCCCGGAGGAACTCGGCACGTTTAGCGATCTGCTCGAAGAATCGCGACAGGTTCTGCAGGAGTGGGCCATTGTCTTCGTCGCGGCGCTCTCGGGTAAAAACGGGCGTGCGCCACGAACTGAAGACGCCGAAGCGCCTTTGAACAGGATGGTGGAGTCGATCAAAACCGGCTCCATCGGCATGTTCATTCCATTCGATGCGCACGGCCAGCCCGTGCTATTTGGTCCGCACTGAGGTGTCGTCGGACGCCTGAGGCAGTCAGGCCTGGCAGTGTGTTCCTCGACCGCGCCGCCAGACGTAAGGGCGCGGGCTGCATGAAGCATGAAGGAAACGCCACGCCACGTGCCAGGCCTCTTGCGGACCGGAGGACCCGAAAACCAGCGCACCGGATCGCGCCCGGTTCCGGGCGCTAAACGCATGCGCCTGAGGAGAAACAGTTTGCCAGGTACAATTCGGCAGCGTCGTTTCCCATCCTGATCCGAATACCCTATGCGCAACCCTGCCCGGGCCTTTCTCCTCGGCCCGCTTTTGAAGGGCGTGTCACGCTCCTTCTACCTCACGCTGCGCGTGTTGCCCGCCGGCATGCGCGACCCGATCGGTCTCGCGTATCTGCTCGCGCGCGCCGCCGACACGATTGCGGATACCTCGTTGATTCCGCCGGGGCAACGGCTGGAGATGCTGCTTGCGCTTCGCGAGCAGGTGAACGGCGTATCCGCCGACGACGGTCGTCTGGCACGCATGGCCGTGGAAGTGGCGGCCCAGCAAGCGCATTCGGATGAAAAAGTCCTGCTCGAATCGCTCGGCCCCGCGCTCGACGTGCTGGCTCAACTGGGCGAATCCGATCGCGACGCGGTACGCGAGATCGTCACGACGCTGACCGAAGGCATGGAATTCGATCTGCGCACGTTTCCGGATGAATCGTCGGGGCACATCGTTGCGCTGCGCGAATTCGGGGAACTCGACCGGTACACGTATCTGGTGGCGGGCTGTGTCGGCGAATTCTGGACGAAGATGACCTGGGCCCATATGCCAGGCACGCTCAAGGGGCTGCCGGATGTCGCGCTGAACCGCGGCGTGCGTTTCGGCAAGGCGCTGCAGATGACCAACGTGCTGCGCGATTGCGGCAAGGACCTGCGCATCGGCCGCTGCTACATTCCGTCGACGATGCTCGATGAAGCGCACCTGAGCCCGCAGGACCTGCTCTTGCCGGAGCGTTCCGTGAACGCCCGGCCGCTGATGTTCGAACTGGTCCGCAAAACGCTCGATCACTTCCGTGAGGCGATCAAATACACGCTCGCGATTCCCGCGCATTCGGTGCGCTTGCGGCTCGCCTGCCTGTGGCCCATCGTGATCGGACTCGACACGTTGCTGCTGCTCGTCGACAACGACGCGTGGCTCGACCCCGCGAAAGTCTCAAAGGTCAGACGCAACAGGGTGTACCAGGTCATCGCGTATTCGATACCGGCCGTCGCATCGGACCGGCTCATCCGGCGCTGGACCGGCAGTTTGATGAGCCGGATCGAAAGCCGCCTCACGGCGCTGTCGACACCGGCCCGTTGACACTTTCACACGCCCTTCCCCGTCTGCGGGTAAAATTTGCGTTTTGCGTTTGCCGCGCGGAGTCCAGTTCGGGCCCCTGGCAAAAATCGGGCAAAATTCGGTCATTGGTGCCGGGCCATGCGCAACCGGCGGCTTTCCCCACCCTGTTTCCTGTTCTTGAGACACGCGATGAGTACCCAGCAACCCACCATTATCTACACCCTCACCGACGAAGCGCCCCTGCTGGCGACCAGTGCTTTCCTGCCGATCATCCGCACGTTTACCGCGCCGGCTGGAATCCAGGTCACGACCAGCGACATCTCGGTGGCCGGCCGCATCCTGGGTGAGTTCCCCGAATTCCTGACCGAAGAACAGCGCGTGCCGGATAACCTGGCCGAGCTGGGCCGTCTCACGTTGCAGCCGGAAACGAACATCATCAAGCTGCCGAACATCAGCGCCTCGGTGCATCAGCTGGTCAGCGCGATCAAGGAACTGCAGGGCAAGGGCTACAAGGTGCCGGACTTCCCGGAAGAGCCGAAGACCGAAGCCGAAAAGGCGATCCGCCAGCGTTACTCGCGCTGCCTCGGCAGCGCCGTGAATCCGGTGCTGCGCGAAGGCAACTCGGATCGCCGCGCGCCGGCCGCCGTGAAGAACTACGCACGCAAGAACCCGCACAGCATGGGTGAATGGAGCATGGCGTCGCGCACGCACGTCGCGCACATGACGCATGGCGACTTCTACCATGGCGAAAAGTCGATGACCGTCGACCGCGCGCGCGACGTGAAGATGGAACTCGTCACGAAGAGCGGCAAGACGATCGTCCTCAAGCAGAAGGTGTCGCTGCTCGACGGCGAAATCATCGACAGCATGTTCATGAGCAAGAAGGCGCTGTGCGACTTCTACGAAGCGCAGATGGAAGACGCGCGCAAGACCGGCGTGATGCTGTCGCTGCACGTGAAGGCGACGATGATGAAGGTCTCGCACCCGATCGTGTTCGGCCACGCCGTGAAGATCTTCTACAAGGAAGCGTTCGCGAAGCACGGCAAGCTGTTCGACGAACTCGGCGTGAACGTCAACAACGGTCTCGTCAACCTGTATGAAAAGCTGGAAACGCTGCCGAGCTCGAAGCGCGAGGAAATCATCCGCGACATGCACGCGTGCCACGAACACCGTCCGGAACTGGCGATGGTGGATTCGGCAAAGGGCATCTCGAACCTGCACGCACCGAACGACGTGATCGTCGACGCATCGATGCCGGCCATGATCCGCATCGGCGGCAAGATGTGGGGCGCCGACGGCCGTCCGAAGGACACGAAGGCGGTGATCCCGGAAAGCACGTTCGCCCGCATCTACCAGGAAATCATCAACTTCTGCAAGACGAACGGCAACTTCGATCCGGTCACGATGGGCACGGTGCCGAACGTCGGCCTGATGGCGCAGCAGGCCGAAGAGTACGGCTCGCACGACAAGACGTTCGAAGTGCCGGAAACCGGCGAAGCGCGCATCGTCGACATCGAGACGGGCGACGTGCTGCTCGTGCAGAACGTCGAGGAAGGCGACATCTGGCGCATGTGCCAGGTCAAGGACGCGCCGATCCGCGACTGGGTCAAGCTCGCCGTCACGCGCGCGCGCAACTCGGGCATGCCGGCCGTGTTCTGGCTCGACCCGTACCGTCCGCACGAAGCAGAAGTGATCAAAAAGGTTGAAACGTACCTGAAGGATCACGACACGGAAGGCCTCGACATCCAGATCATGTCGCAGGTCCGCGCGATGCGTTACACGCTGGAGCGCGTGATCCGCGGCCTCGACACGATCTCCGTCACGGGCAACATCCTGCGCGACTACCTGACCGACCTGTTCCCGATCATGGAACTCGGCACCAGCGCGAAGATGCTCTCCATCGTCCCGCTGATGGCCGGTGGCGGCATGTACGAAACGGGCGCGGGCGGCTCGGCGCCGAAGCACGTCAAGCAGCTGGTGGAAGAAAACCACCTGCGCTGGGATTCGCTGGGTGAATTCCTGGCGCTGGCTGTGTCGCTGGAAGATCTGGGTATCAAGACCGGCAACAGCCAGGCCAAGGTTCTCGCCACGACGCTGGACGCCGCCACGGGCAAGCTGCTCGAGAACAACCGGAATCCGTCGCCGAAAACGGGCCAGCTCGATAACCGTGGCAGCCAGTTCTACCTCGCGATGTACTGGGCGCAGGAACTCGCCGCGCAAACCGGTGACGCCGCCCTCGCCGCACAGTTCGCTCCGCTCGCGAAGCAGCTGGCCGAGAACGAGCAGACCATCGTCGGCGAACTGTCGGCAGTGCAGGGCCACCCGGCTGATATCGGCGGCTACTATCGCCCCGACGCCAAAAAGCTCGACGCCGTCATGCGCCCGAGCAAGACGCTGAACGCCGCGCTGGCTTCGGTCAAGGCGTAAGGCTGTCGCTGTAGCGCGATGTGGCCTGGGCTTGCCCCAGGCCACATCGGTCGTGACCCTTCCGGTTCGACGCCGGAAGGGTGCTTCAACGGACGCCCCACGTGCACCTTCACCGTTCGAAGCAACCCCGGGTGTTCATCCGGTTTTCCTCTCCTTCCCTTCGTTTCGTGCTTCAGCTTCGAGCGGCAATCGCTGCATTCCGTGCGTCCGTTGACCCGCGCCCACATGCTGCGCTCCTGCTTCGTGCTGTAACGTCATCTGCGAGCTGAGCCGTGTGCAAGTCGCAAAAGCGATCACATGATAGAAAGCATTCGCTATACGACGCGATGCCTGCGCCCGTATAGTCGCCGCATTCGTCAGAGCGCACGGCGCGCATCGAGCTATCCAGGAGACTTGATCAATGGCAACCCCTATCTACCGTGGCGTGTTCCCCGTCGCGCCCACCGTTTTCGACGACGCCGGTCGGCTCGACCTCGACGGCCAGAAGCGCGCCATCGATTTCATGATCGATGCCGGTTCGAACGGCATCTGCATTCTCGCGAACTTCTCCGAACAGTTCGTCCTGACCGACGACGAACGGAACACCGTCCAGAACGTGGTACTGGAGCATGTCGCGGGCCGCGTGCCGGTGATCGTCACGACGACGCACTTCAGCACCGACGTGTGCGCGGCCCGCAGCCGCGCGGCCCAGGATGCGGGTGCGGCGATGGTGATGGCCATGCCGCCGTATCACGGCGCGACGATCCGGGTTGGCGAATCCGGCATCCACGAGTTCTTCAGCAAGGTGTCCGCCGCCATCGATATCCCGATCATGATCCAGGACGCGCCCGTCGCCGGCACGCCGATGTCGGCCTCGTTCCTCGCGAAGCTGGCGAAGGAAATCGAACACGTGTCGTACTTCAAGATCGAGACCGCGCAGGCCGCATCGAAACTCCGTGAGCTGATCAGACTGGGCGGCGACGCCGTGGTCGGCCCGTGGGACGGCGAAGAGGCCATCACGCTGATTCCCGATTTCGACGCGGGCGCGACGGGCGCGATGACGGGTGGCGGCTATCCGGATGGCATCCGCAAGATCGTGGATGCCTACGCGTCGGGCGATACAGAGGCAGCCGCGGCGCTTTATCAGCAATGGCTACCGCTCATCAACTACGAGAACCGCCAATGCGGACTCGCAGCGTGCAAGACGCTGATGAAAGCGGGCGGTGTCATCAAGTCCGATACCGTGCGTCACCCGATCGCGCCGATGCCACCGGCAGTGCGAGACGGGCTCCTGAAGGTCGCGCGGCGGCTCGACCCGCTGGTGCTGCGCTGGGCTCACTAAACCCGCGCATCGCGTGTGGAAGAGGCATGACCGGATTCATGTGAACGTGATCCGGTCATGCATGTAAAGCGCGAGGCGTTGAAGCCCTTGACCGTCTCGCGCTGCATTTCAGGTACGCTCATGGAAGTTTCGTCTCACGGATCTCCCATGCCGCTCCATATTCAAACCCCACTCCTGACATCCGCGCCTCTTGGCCTCGCGGCCGGCGCAACGGTTCTTCTAAAACTCGACGCGATGCAGCCTCCCGGATCGTTCAAGATTCGCGGCATCGGTTACGCGTGCGAGGCGCACGCACGCCAGGGCAAGCAGCGTTTCATTTCCTCTTCGGGCGGCAACGCGGGCATCGCGGTCGCGTACGCCGCACGGCAGCTTGGCCTGCCCGCCGTCGTGGTCGTTCCGCAAACCACCACCCAGCGCGCCAAAGACCTGATCGCGATGGAAGGCGCGGAGGTGATCGTGCATGGTGCGACGTGGCAGGAAGCGAACGGCATGGCGCTTTCGCTGGTCGGCGCAACGGACGCCTTCATCCATCCATTCGACGACCCGCTGCTATGGACCGGTCACGCAACGATCATCGACGAAGTCGTCGCCGCGGGCGAACAACCCGACGCGGTTGTGCTGTCGGTGGGCGGCGGCGGGCTGCTTTGTGGCGTCCACGAAGGTCTGCGCCGCAACAGCCTCGGGCACGTGCCCATCATCGCGGTGGAGACGGAAGGCGCCGACTCGTTCGCGCAATCGGTCAAGGCCGGCAAGCGGATCGAACTGGACGCCATTCGCAGCGTTGCGACTTCGCTGGGCGCGAAGCAGGTTTCGGAGCAGGCGTTCAACCTCGCACAAAGCGCGGATATCCGGCCCTTCACCGTGACCGATGCTGCGGCCGTCACGGCCTGCATGCGCTTTCTGGACGATCACCGCATACTCGTCGAACCCGCGTGCGGCGCAAGCCTCGCACCGGTGTACGACCACGCGAGCGTACTCGAAGGGTTCCGCAAGATTCTGGTCATTGTTTGCGGCGGAGCCAGCGTGACGGTCGGGCAACTCGAACAGTATCTCGCGGCTACCTAAGCGCGCTGCCTGACCCGATGCGCGTCATGCTACGCAGGACACAACGGCCTGCGTAGCATGCGTTCAGTCAATTCAGTAAAGCCCCAGCGTTTGTGCGTGCAGCCGCGCGAGGCCGAGTAGCGCATTCGTAAACGGCGTCGGCACACCAGCAACTTTCCCGAGTTCACACACCGCGCCCACGAGCGCATCGAGTTCAACCGGCTTGCGCGCCTCGACGTCCTGCAGCATCGATGTCTTCATCGCGCCGAGCCGCAACGTGGTCGCGTGCCGGTCTTCCGGTTCCTGCCCGATCGGAATGCCGAGGCGCGTGCCGATCTCCTTCGCTTCGATCATTACCTGCGTCGCGAAACCCCGCGCCAGTTCGTCTTGAAGAATCCTGTCCGTCGTCGCACCGGTGATCGCGCTGATCGGGTTCATCGTCAGATTGCCCCATAGCTTGTACCAGACGTCGCGCTGAATCCTGGGCGACGCGGACGCATCGAAGCCCGCGCGGCGCAACAGCGTGACCAGCGTGTCCACGCGCTCACCCGATTCGCTCGCGGCTTCCCCGACGATCAACCCGGCGCCCATGTTGTGGCGGATCACGCCCGGTGCCTCGATGCGGCAGCTCGCGTGAACCACGCAGCCCAGCGTCTGCTGCACGGGAATCGCGGCGGCAATCCGGCCGCCGGGATCGACCGACTCGAGCGGCGTGTTTGCAAACGCCCCCGTCAGACCCGCGCAAAACCACCAGGGCACGCCATTCATCGCGGTCATGATCAGTGTGTGCGGGCCGACGAGCGGCCCAAGTTGCGCGGCGACCGACTGCATGGCCGGCGCCTTGACCGCAACGACAACGAGATCCTGCACACCGAGTTCGGCGGGCACGTCGCTGGCCTTCACGGCAACGGATTGCGTACCGTCGGCGTCGACCAGACGCAGCCCGTTCTGCCTGATCGCGGCCAGCGCCGCGCCGCGCGCCACGACGCTCACCTCGCATTCCGCCTGCGCGAGCTTCACGCCGATCCAGCCACCGATCGCACCGGCACCGTATATGCAGACT
This sequence comes from Paraburkholderia sartisoli, assembly GCF_900107685.1. Classification (GTDB taxonomy): domain Bacteria; phylum Pseudomonadota; class Gammaproteobacteria; order Burkholderiales; family Burkholderiaceae; genus Paraburkholderia; species Paraburkholderia sartisoli. Next base: position 73,281 of record NZ_FNRQ01000008.1, read on the forward strand.
TTCATCACGACTCCCGTAAGCGCATCTCTGCGCTATTGATCTGCTGGACGCACGTCCTGGTTATTTCGCCACACCGGCCTTGCCGGCGACCGAAGCGATTGCAGAGGCGACGTAATCGACATTCTGCTGGTTGAGGCCCGCCACACACATCCGTCCCGAGCGCAGCAGATAGATTGCGTGTTCGTCGCGCAGCCTGTCCACCTGCTGCGCGCTCAACCCGGTGTACGTGAACATGCCAACCTGCGAGACATAGCGCACGCGCATCACGTCTTCGACGCGCCCGGCGAGCCCGTCGTGTATCTTGCCACGCATCAGTTTGATGCGCTGCCGCATGTCCGCCAGCTCGCTCTCCCACGCTGTATGAAGCGATGCATCCGAAAGAACGCCGGCGACGAGCTTCGCGCCATGAACAGGCGGATTGCTGTAGTTCGAGCGGACCGCGAAAGTCAGTTGCCCAAGCACACGCTGCGCCTCTTCCGCGTCGCGACAGACGACGCTCAACGCACCGCATCGCTCGCCGTACAGCGAGAAATTCTTCGAAAATGAGCTGGCGACGATCAGCGGGACGTCCGCATCCGCGAGTTTGCGCACACACGTGGCGTCTTCTTCGAGACCGTCGCCGAAACCCTGGTATGCCATGTCGACGAATGCAATCAGCTTTCGGCGTTGCAGCACGGGAATCAGTTCGGCCCATTGCGCCGCGTTGAGATCGACCCCGGTCGGGTTATGACAGCAGGCATGCAGCAGGACGACACTGCGCTCGGGCAACGCGTCGATCGCATCGCGCATTGCCTCGAAACGCAGGCCGCCCGTCAGCGCGTCGTAGTACGGATACGTGTTGACGGTCAGTCCGGCACCTTCGAACACGACTCGATGATTTTCCCAGCTGGGATCGCTGATCCAGACCTGGGCCTCCGGTAGATGCCGGCGCAGAAAATCGGCGGCCACCTTGAGCGCGCCGGAGCCACCGAGCGTCTGGAGCGTGGCGATGCGACCCGCGCGACGCGTGTCATGGTTCTCGCCGAACACCAGCGCCTGGGCGGCGTCACGGTAGGCGGCATGCCCCGCCATCGGCAGATAACTGCGCGGCGCCACGGTTTCGAGCAGCGCGGCTTCCACCGTCTGTACCGCACGCATCACAGGAAGCCGGCCGGTGTCGTCGAAATAGACACCGATGCTCAGGTTGACCTTGTGGCCGCGTGGATCACGCTGAAAGTCCTCGTTCAGCGAAAGAATCGGATCGCCGGCATAGGCGGGCACGTTTTCGAACATGGCTGTTTCCTCGATGTATAACCGCGGGCGCGGAAATGACACGATACCCGCACCACGCAGGTTATTCGAGGAATTGCAAAACGCCCATGCCAGCAGGGCTCAAATCCGTGCCTGATCGCAGGCGGGACGCGCCGTGGAGGCAAGACGTCCCGAACCTCGCACGCCCGCGTTTATTGCACCTTGTAGCCGTCGTCCAGCGTCTTCATGAACGCGATGATGTCGTCGATTTCCGCGTCGGTCATCGCGGGTTGATCGCCGGCCTTGCGGTCGAACGGCGCGTCGGCGACGTCGATGTTCTCCACGTATTTCGCTGGGATATCATCGTATTTCATGACCTTGCCCGACGCGTCACGTGGATAGATTTTCTCCGGGCTCGTGTTGCGCAGGTTGTAGAAGGTCATCACCTGCTTCAGGTCGTGATAGACGCCATTGTGGAAAAACACGTGACGCTCGGCGGCATTGCGCAGCGTCGGCGTGAGGAACATGCCGCAATACTGCGTCTGCGTCGCGATGTCGTGGCGGAACGGCCCGCACACGCCCATGTCGTAGAACTTCGGATCCCTGTTGACCGGCAGCGCGTTGTTGCGCGGCACACCCAGCGCCTCGTACTGCTGGTCGGTGAAGAGCGGCGGCAGGCCGTCGCGACTCACCTGGCTCACGTGACAGCCCGCGCAGTTCGCCTTGTCCTTGTCGTTGAAAAGCCGCAGGCCGCGCAGTTCCGCCTGCGTCAGGTGCGCGCGTCCTTCCAGCCAGTAGTCGTACTTGCTGCTGAATTCATGAAACGACGGGTCCTCGACCTGATAGCGCCCGATCGCAAACATCGCTTCCGAAGCCAGCAGATCCGGGTGATCGAAAATACTGGGGCCAAAGAGCTTGCTGAACGTTTCGCGATATCTGCCCGTCGACAGCTTCCGGACCACCTCGTCGACATCCCTGTTCGCCATCTCGACCGGATTGAGCATCGGCCCGATCGCCTGGCGCTGCAGTGAATCGGCACGGCCGTCCCAGAAGAGGCCACCTTGCGGCACCATCGCCGGCGCGGCGGGCGCGGCACCCGCTGTCTTGACCGCGCGTTGCACGCCGCGCGCGGCGGCGGCGGCCTGGTCGAGATTCACGGCGACGTCCACGTCGCCCGCGTCCGGTCCGATGCTGAACGGCGCCTGGCGATACAGGTACGTCAGGGAAGGCGGGGGACGATAGCCGGCATCCGTCATATGCGGGCCGCCCAGCTGCACCGACAGGTCGTTCGGCGGGCCATACGCGTGCTGCGCGCTATGACACGACGCGCACGACTGCTTGCCCGATGCCGACAGCGACGGATCGTTGAACAGCTCGCGCCCAAGCAGCGCAACGGCACTGAGCGGCGCCGTGTCGGGCCGCATCAGATGCACCGGATGCGGGTTCGCACCGGTCAGGTCTTCGACGAACTGGCCCACGGCCTCCGGCATGCGTTCGGGGTACACGAGCGCATAGCCCGCCATGGCGGCAAGCGCGATCGCGACACCGGGTATGGCCCAGGCAAGCACCCGCATGACGGTGCGACGTGCTGCGCGAGGATCGGGTTTTTTGCCGGCCGGCATCGGCGGCGGAAAGGCGACATTCGTACGAAGGGTCATGGCGATGGCAATGAAAACGCGGAACACGAACAAACGAGTCGAGCCAGCACGAAGCTGGCTCGACTCGCGTCACGGGTGCAACGAACCGGGATCAGATCTGCGGCGCGGCGGAGAGCTTCGTCCCCAGGTTCTGGTCGAGGTACAGCGTCGGCGTGCTGCCGCCGTTCGTGAAGTCGAAGAGGCTCATGATGCTGCCCGCGGCCGCATCGTTCGAGCCGCCGCCGAGGCGCTGGCCACCAAGCCAGTTGTCCTCGATGAAGCGCACGACCGACGACTGCGTGAGACGGGTGTCATCCACGAAGTCGGCCTTCGCATACGGCGACACGACGACGAACGGAATCCGCGTGCCCGGGCCGCAGCGTCCGTTGATCGCGAGACCCGCCGGGCTGAGACCTTGCGGCGTCGTGCCCGACGTGCCGCACGTCGCGGCGCCGTTCAGCTTGTCAGAGGCGTCGAACGATGCCGTCGTCGGTGCCGCATAGCGATGGTCGTACCAGCCGTCCGAATCGTCGTACGTCAGGATGACAGCCGTGTTCTTCCAGTCAGGCTGCTGTTGCAGGAAGTTGATGACCTTCGTGTAGAACGCCTGTTCGTCGAGCGGATCCGAATTGCCCGGGTGACCGTCCTGCACGGCAGGCGCCTTCAGGTAGCTCACCGACGGATAGTTGCCCGACTTCACCGCTGCGAAGAAGTCGTTGACGTCGTACTCGTGGTGAACCGGCGTCGCCGTGCTGTCGAGCGGATCGGTGAAGCCCACCGTCGCGAGCGAAGTCGGACGCGTGTGCGCCAGGTTGGCGGTCGTCGGGAAATACTGGAACCAGTTGTGGTGCGGGCTGTAGTCCTTCGGCGACGATGCGAGCACCGACGAATAGGTCGTGCGTGCGCAGCCTGTCGTGCCGTTCGGGTTGGTTGCGGTGAGGTCGAAGCCGCCCATGAAGCCGCCCCACGTCAGCCCCTTCGCGTTCAGCAGGTCACCGATGTTCTTGTTCAGCGCCGACATCTTGCCAGACGTCGTGCCCGAGCAGACGTCGCCCGTCGGATCCGGATCGCCCGTGATCGTGAAGCCGCCCTGGCCGTCGGAGATCATGCTGCCCGCCACCGCGACGCCACCGTTCGGGATCACGCCGTTCGTCTGGCCGGAGACCACGTGAATCGCGCCAGGCGTCGACGGACCGAACGTGTCCGTATACGTATTGGTGTTCATCGCGAAGTTCTGCGCGTAGTTCCACAGCGCCGTGACGGTGTTGCCGTCGTAGTAGCCCATCACGAGACCCGGCGTGCCGAACACGCCCGTGCTGCTCACCGTGTTGTTACCCGTGAATTCCGGGAACAGGTCCATCTGGCCGTTGTCGTAAGCCTGCTGCTCGGCCGTGTACGCGTGGTTCTGGCCTTCGGTGTTCGCCTGCGTGCGGTCGAGCCGGAACGGGTTCGCGGCGTTCGCGCCGTTACCGGCGGCGGTCTTGTTCGGGTTCGCCGTCAGCAGTGCCGGCGTCAGTCCGTTGACCGAGGTCGGCGTATTCGACGCTGCGAGGAACTGCGGCTCGCCTGCCGGATTCACCGCCGCCGGGTAGGTCGCGAAGTAGTGATCGAACGAACGGTTCTCGCCGAAGATCACCACGAGATGCTTGATCGGCGTAGCGGTTGTGGCGGCGTCCTGCACCGACACGGCGGCGACCGGCGGGGGCGCAGCGGCGGACTTGTTGTCGTTGCTGCTACCGCATGCGGTCAACGCAAGCGCAAGCGCAGCAAACGGGATGGGCAAAAGGACTCTACGGAACATTTCTCGGGGCTCCAGATTCGCTGTTCAGCGCTCCCGCCCGTTACCCGGATGGATGGCGCTGGCAATATTGTTAGAGATGTAGCGGTTGCGACATACCGTTTGAAACAGCGCGCATTGCACCACCCCGGTGTTATGGTTTAAGGACGCATTGCTTGCTAAAAGCCTGTGGTTTTATTCGTTTTGCTTTCGTCATGGTGGCCATGCGGGACCGGAAACATATGTGAAGAGCTCGCCAATCGCGCTCACGCCGGTCGGCCAGCGCATGCGGCGCTGGCCGGGATTTACCCCGGGCGCTTCGCGCTATCATGCTGATCTGCACACATTCAGCTAGACGAAAGCAGGACATGGCCAAAGAAAACAAGACAGGAGCGGGACGAACGGGTGCCGGTGCGCGCGGCGAAGCGCTGTCCGCCAGCGACCGGTCCGCCGCGACCGCGCAAACCCGGAACGCCGACGACATTTCCGGCAACGAGAACGACAGCGACGGCGCCGCGTCGTCCACCTATCTCGTGCCGGGCCTTGAACGCGGCCTGCGCATCCTCGCTGAATTCTCTGCACGGGAGCCCGTGCTCGGCGCACCCGAGTTGTCGAAGCGCATCGGCATTCCGCGCACCACGACGTTCCGTCTGCTGCAAACACTCGAAGCACTCGGCTTTCTCGAACGCGCGCACGGCGACCGACACTTCCGGCTGGGCGTCGCGGTGCTGCGGCTCGGCTTTGAATATCTGAGTTCGCTCGAACTGACCGACTTCGGCACGCCGGTCCTCGAACAGTTGCGCGACGCGACGGGTTTCAGCACGCATCTGCTGATCCGCGATGGACGCGACGTCGTCTTCGTCGCAAAGGCGCAGACGCACGAACCCATGTTCAGTTCAGTGAAGGTACACGTCGGCACGCGTTTGCCCGCGCATGCGACGGTGCATGGCCAGGTGCTGATGGGCGACCTGACGCCAGGCGAGCTGCGCGCGCTGTATCCCGAGCCGCAACTCGAACGCTTCACCGAGCGCACGCCAGCTACCGTCGACGAACTCTACGAGCGCGTGCGCGAAAGCGCCGCGCTCGGCTATGCACTGAGCGAAGCGTCGTTTGAACGTGGCATTTCGGTCGTCACCGCGCCGGTGCGCGACCAGACAGGCAAGATCGTCGCGGCGATCACCGCGACGGTGCCGCGCTCGGACATCGGCGGCCCCGGCGAGCGCGAGCCGCTGATTGCAGCGGTGTGCGGCGCGGCGATCGACCTGTCGGCGCGCCTCAACTATCGCCCCAACGCAGACGACCCGACCGTCGTACAGGCACGCGGCAAACCGGTCGCGGCCAGCTGAATGCCGCCGCGACCGTCATTTCATCGCTGGTCAGAACGAGTGATGGATGCCGGTCAGGAAAATCGCCTGATTCCGGCCGCTCGACACGCCAGCCGTGAAGAACGCGGCCGATGCATTCGAGTTCGCGTGCTCGTACAGCGCGTTCACATACACCTGTGTCATCTTGGACAGCGCGTAGACGTCGCCGATCTCGAACTGCGTCCAGCGACGGCCCGATAACGTCGTCGTCGCCGCACCGCCCGACACGCTGTTGGCCGGCGTGAACTGGTAATTCGCGCCGACGTCGTAGCTCTGATACGTGTCAGAGAATCCATTCGACTCCAGCTTCACGTGCGTGTACAGGCCATGCACGAGCAGTTTGCCGAACTGGTACGACAGGCCCGCACCGGTGTTCTCGACCTTGTCGGCCATGTAGCTCGCGGCGGCGACGCCCTGAAAATTCGTGATCCCCGTCGTCACGATCGACGGCGTGCGGTTGTGTTCGTTCGACCACGACGCGCCGGCCTTGAACGGTCCATTCACGTAACTCGCCGCGAAGCTCATCGTGCGACCGGTCGAGAAGTTCGTCGTGTTGCCGAGACCCATCATCGCGCCGAACGAAAAGCCGTACCACGTGGGCGAGCGGTACTTCGCCGAATTGTCGTAGGGCACGACGCCCGTGTCGGCGAGTTCGTCGATGTTGCCCGGGTGGAACGCGTACCAGCTCGACGCGAGGTAAGCCGTCGCGAACGGACCGAGCACATCGAAGGCGAACGGCGTCTGGTGGCCGAGCGTCAGCGTGCCGAACCGGTCCGAACTGAGCCCCACGTACGCCTGGCGGTTGAACAGCGTGTTGGCTTTCGCGAACGCACCCGTGTTCGTATAGAAGCCGTTTTCCAGCTGGAAGATCGCCTTCGTGCCGCCACCCAGATCCTCGACACCCTTCAGGCCCCAGCGGTCCGGCTGCATGTTGCCCTGCTCCTCGATCCATTTGGCGTGACCGCCCGCGTTGCTGATGTACGCGACCCCGGCATCGAGACTGCCGTAAAGCGTGACACTGCTTTGTGCCCACGCGCCCGATGCGGCGCAGATCCCGGTCAGCCCGGCGGCGATGATGTGCTTCACCTATGTACTCCTGATCGTGTGACGGATAACCGGAGCCTCGCTCCGGGTTCCCAAGCCTTGATTGAACGGGCGGCGACCCGGGTCTCCTGCATCGGGCTGGCCGTCTTTTTTGTTCCACCTATGGGCGAATGTATCGCCTATGGAAAGTATAGTGATTCCGCATGCCGATCAAAATACTTTTTGGGGCCGGTGAAAACCCTCATGCGCGTTCTTTCCGACCCGGGCGTAATACCTGCAAAGCCTTGCCGGACGGGCACTTCGGCATCTGAAGTATCGATTCTTCGTACCACCGCCCTACAAAATTCCGGACACACACTCGGTGTTTTCCCTGGAAGCCGCAGATTTTTATTTTGTCCTGCGCAACCGACTCCTATAATGCCCATACACGAACTGACGTTCCTTATATGGAACACAAGTGCTTCAGGAGAAGGGGCGAAATGGCTGAAGAATGGCGTTGCGCCGGACATGCCGGCGATCTGTCCAACGACGCGCCGCTCGAGTACAAGCTCGACGGCACGGAGATCGGCATCTACAAGGTGGGCGACGCGCTGTATGCGCTCGAAAACGTCTGCCCTCATGCATACGCGTTGCTGACGCAGGGCTTTGTCGACGGCGACACCGTCGAATGTCCGCTGCACGAAGCCGTGTTCCATATCCCGACTGGCAAGTGTCTGAAAGAGCCCGGCGGCCGCGATCTGAAGATGTACGCGGTGCGCCTTGCCGGTCAAGAAATCCAGATCAAGGTGGAATGACATGAAAGAAGCGACCGTGAACTTCAATCCGCATCTGAAGCCGTGGCTCGCGCCGCAGCCGAACAACGTCGCGGGCAAGGGCGTCATCGAGAAGCCGGGCGAGAACGAAAACTTCATCTGGCAGACCCGCAAGGCCGAGCCGACGCAATACGAAAACGACTTCGGCGATGCGCTCGAAACCGTGTTCGAAGCCGGCGCGGTGGAACTCGATGAAGTCGTCGAAGGCTTGAACCGCATCGGGTTCCGGACGCCGGAAGGCAGCCCGTGGAACGCCGAACGCCTCGCCGCCGAATTCCGTCTGCTCGCCGAATAAGCGGCCCGCCCGAACCCGCCTCACAGAACACGTATCCCGGAGTGTTTCCATGACGTCCTCCACGACAAACAACACCGCAACCGACGACATCCAGTCGTACCTGGACCGCGGCCTGCGCAACTACTGGTATCCCGTCGCGCCGAGCTGGCAGGTCAGCAACGCGCCGGTCGGCATCACGCGGCTTGGCGACCAGATCGTGCTGTGGCGCGATCAGGAAGGCCACGTCCACGCACTCGAAGACCGCTGCCCGCACCGCGGCGCGCGTCTGTCGCTCGGCTGGAATCTCGGCGGCAGCGTCGCGTGCTGGTATCACGGCATCGAGATCGACGGCGGCGGCACGGTGACGAAAGTGCCGGCCGTGTCGGCCTGTCCGCTCGAAGGAACGAAGTGTGTGAAGTCGTATCCCGTCGAAGAACATGCGGGCGCGATCTTCCTGTGGTTCGGCGACGATGCGCACCAGCAACCGGCGCCGCTCGTGCTGCCGGACGAACTGGTCGGCGACGAATACGCGAGCTTCCTGTGCATGTCGAACTGGAAGTGCAACTATCAGTACGCGATCGACAACGTGATGGACCCGATGCACGGTGCGTATCTGCACGCGACGTCGCACTCGATGGCCGAAGGCGACAAGCAGGCCGACATGCGCGTGCGCAAGACCGAAACCGGCCTGATGTTCGAAAAGGTCGGCCAGCGCGACGTGAACTTCGACTGGGTCGAACTCGGCGAGACCGGCTGCCTGTGGATGCGCCTCGCGATTCCGTACAGGAAGAAGTTCGGCCCCGGCGGCAACTTCGGGATCATCGGCTTCGCTGTGCCCGTCGACGCGGACAACTGCCAGGTTTACTTCTGGCGCACCCGCAAGGTGTCGGGCTGGCAGCGCGACGCGTGGCGCTTCATGTATCGCAACCGCCTTGAAGGCCTGCACTGGGCCGTGCTCGAACAGGACCGCTATGTGCTCGAAAGCATGGCGCCGCACGCACGCGACCACGAATTCCTCTATCAGCACGACGTCGGCATGACGCGTGTGCGCCGGATGTTGCGCCAGCGCGCCCAGCAGCATTTCGCCGACCTCGACGCGCATCGGGCACACGCCGCGAGCGCCGCGGCGGAAGTCAGCCACGCGGGCCACAGCCATGCATGACGCCGCCACCCTGACCGGCCGGCGCGTGCTCGTCACGGGCGGCGCGCGCGGACTCGGCGCGGCGTTCGTCGGCGCGCTGGCGCAGGCAGGCGCGAGCGTCGTGTTCGGCGACCTGCTGCACGACGAAGGCCAGGCGCTCGCCGCCTCGCTGGGCAAAGAGGGGCACGCGGTGTCGTACCTGCCACTCGACCTCGCGCAGCCGGACAGCATCGCGCGCTTCGTCGCCGACGCCGCGAAGCGGCTTGGCGGCATCGACGGCCTCATCAACAACGCGGCGATCACGAATTCCGGCGGCAAGCTCGCCACCGAACTGATCACGGAAACGTGGGACGCGGTGATGAACGTGAACGTGCGCGGCACGTGGCTCGCGTGTACGGCGGCGCTGCCGCATCTGCGCAGCTCGGGCCGTGGCGCGATCGTCAACATCGCGTCGGATACCGCGCTGTGGGGCGCGCCGAAGCTGCTTGCGTACGTGGCGAGCAAGGGCGCGGTGATCTCGATGACGCATTCGCTCGCGCGTGAATTCGGCGTGGACGGCATCACCGTCAACGCCATCGCGCCGGGCCTCACTGAAGTCGAAGCGACGGCGTATGTACCCGCCGCGCGTCACGCGTATTACCGCGAGGGACGCGCGTTGACCCGCGCGCAGGTTCCCGAAGATGTGACAGGCCCGGTCCTGTTTTTGTTGTCCGACGCCGCGCGCTTCGTGACCGGACAGTTGCTGCCGGTCAACGGCGGCTTCGTGATGAATTGACCATGTCGAACAGAAAGGAGAAATCGATGGCTGATGCAGATATCGAACGCAAGTCGTGGGATCAACCCGCGGAGGCGAGCTTCGCGCAGTGGATGGAAAGCCGCGTCGCGCGGCTCGAGACGCGCCGCTATGACTGGGACGCGCTGAAGTTCCAGGCCGACTACGATCCGAAGTATCGCCGCGCGCAGATGCGCTACGTCGGCACGGGCGGCACGGGCGTCGCGAAAGACGTCAACACGGTGCCGGCCGGCAGCTTCACGTTTTCGACAATGGTGATTCCGGCCGGCAACATCGGTCCGAGCCACATCCATATGGACGTCGAGGAAATCTTCTTCGTGCTGCGAGGAAAGATGAAAGTGATCTGCGAGAAGGACGGCGAAACGTGGGAATCGGTGATCGGCGAACGCGATCTGATTTCGGTGCCGCCGGGCGTGTATCGCACCGAGGTGAACATCGGCGAGGAAGACGCGCTGATGTGCGTGATGCTCGGCGCGGCAAAACCCATCACGCCGACGTATCCGCCCGATTCGCCGCTCGCGAAGCTCAAGCGCTAAGCCTTTTATCCCCTGTCCGCGATCGAAGTCATGTCACACGCCACCACCGCCACCGCTCACGCTGCCCTGCCGCTCGAAACGCGCGTCGCGCGCTTTCCCGCGAAGCAGGTCGCCGTCGCGCCACAGCATATCGTGAGTTATCGCGAAGCTGACAGTGCGCACAGCGTCGCGTTGCCGCTCGTGCTGCTGCATGGCATCGGTTCAGGCGCGGCTTCATGGGTGCAGCAGTTCGAAGCGCTGGGCGCGACACGCCGCGTGCTCGCGTGGGACGCGCCGGGTTATGGCGAGTCCACGCCGGTTGCGGCGGCGTCGCCGGTCGCGTCGGACTATGCGAGCGTATTGAAGGCATGGCTCGACGCGCTCGGCGTCGCGCGCTGCGTGCTGGTCGGGCATTCGCTCGGCGCCATCGTCGCGGGCGCGTTTGCCGCGGCGAATCCGGCGCGCGTCGCGGGTCTGCTGCTGGTTTCGCCGGCTGGCGGATACGGCGCGGCTGAGCCGGACGTGCGGACGTCGAAGCGCGATGCGCGTCTCGCGATGCTCGCCGGGCTCGGCCCGGCCGGACTCGCCGAAACGCGCAGCGCGAACATGCTCTCCCCGCACGCTGACGAAGCCGCTCGCGACTGGGTGCGCTGGAACATGTCGCGCATCGTGCCGCACGGCTACGCGCAGGCGACGCATCTGCTCGCCAACGCCGATCTTGCCGCCGATCTCACCACGTTCACCGGACGCGTGGCGGTTGCAGTGGGCGCGGAAGACGGCATCACGTTGCCCACCGCGTGCGCGCGCCTCGCGCGGATCGCGCGGGCGTCGTTCCAGACCGTGCCGCGCGCCGGACACGCCGGCTATATCGAAGCGCCCACGGCATACAACACGATCCTCGACACGTTCTGCCGTGCGAGCGATGCATCCGCTGGCAACCGGAGCTTTGAATGACCCCCGACATTTCCGATCCGGGCCGCGCAACAGACGAAGACCGCAGCGACACGAGCTATCGCGTGCCGGGTCTCGAACGCGGCCTGCGGATCCTCGCTGAATTTTCGCCGCGCGAGCCGGTGCTCGGCGCGCCCGAGCTGTCGAAGCGGCTCGGCATTCCACGCACCACGGTGTTTCGTCTGTTGCAGACGCTCGAATCGCTTGGTTTTCTCGAACGCGCCGATCGCGACCGCAACTATCGTCTGGGCGTCGCGGTGCTGCGCCTCGGCTTCGAATATCTGAGCTCGCTCGAACTGACGGACCTCGGCCTGCCGATCATCGAGGCGCTGCGCAACGCAACGGGTCTCACGAGCCACATCGTGATTCGCGACGGGCGCGACGTCGTGTTCGTCGCGAAGGCGCAAAGCCACGCGCCGATTTTCAGCTCGGTGACCGTGAACGTCGGCACGCGTCTGCCGGCGCACGCGACGACGCACGGCCAGGTCCTGATGGGCGACTTCACGCTCGACGATCTGCGCGCGCTGTATCCCGAGCCGCAGCTCGAACGCTATACGCCGCAAACGCCCGACACCGTCGAGGCGCTCTACGAACGCATCCGCGACGATGCGAATCGTGGTTTCGCGATCAGCGAGTCGTCGTTCGAGCGCGGTATTTCCGTGGTGTCCGCGCCGGTGCGCAACGACACCGGCCGCATCGTCGCGGTGATCACGACGACGATCCCGCGTCACGAGATCGACTCGACCCTGCTCGACAGCGGCCTCATCGACAAGGTCCGCCACGCGGCGGACGAACTCTCGCAGCGGCTCAACTACCGGCCGCCGTCACGAAACCAGTACATGAAGGCATTGGGGATCTGATGATTCAAATCGACTTGACCGGTCAGGTCGCGGTCGTGACGGGCGGTTCGTCCGGCATCGGCCTCGCCGCAGCCGAACTCTTTCTGAACGCGGGCGCGTCGGTCGCGATCTGCGGGCGCGACAGCGAACGTCTCGCGCGTGCCGAAGCCGCGTTGCGCGAACGCCATCCGCAGGCGCCACTGCTCGCGGCACGCTGCGACGTGCTGAACGCCGCCGACGTCGACGCGTTCGCGCAGCAGGTGCAAACACGGTTTGGCCGCGCGGACATGCTGGTGAACAACGCGGGCCAGGGCCGCGTGTCGACCTTCGCCGACACCACCGACGAAGCGTGGCGCGAGGAACTCGACCTGAAGTACTTCAGCATCATCCGCCCGACGCGCGCGTTCCTGCCGATGCTGCGCGATGCGGCAGGTTCGGCCGGTTCAGGCAACGCGTCGATCGTCTGCGTGAATTCGCTGCTCGCGTTGCAGCCGGAGCCGCACATGGTCGCGACCTCGTCGGCGCGGGCCGGCGTGCAGAACCTGATCAGGTCGCTCGCCGTTGAACTCGCGCCGCAGCGCATCCGCGTGAACTCGATCCTGATCGGCATCGTCGAGTCCGGGCAATGGCGGCGCCGTTTCGAAACACAGGCGCAGCCGGGCCAAAGCTGGGAAGACTGGACCGGCGAACTCGCGCGCAAGAAAAACATTCCGCTTGGCCGCTTCGGTCGTCCCGAGGAAGCGGCGCAGGCACTCTTTTATCTGGCCACGAATCTGTCGTCCTACACGACCGGCAGTCATATCGATGTTTCTGGAGGCAATGCACGACATGTCTAACACCACCACCGTCGGCGAGCTGATTGCCGCCTTTCTCGAACAATGCGGCGTGCGTACGGCGTTCGGCGTGATTTCGATTCACAACATGCCGATCCTCGACGCGATCGGCCGGCGCGGCAACATCCGCTACGTCGGCGCACGCGGCGAAGCGGGCTCGGTGAACATGGCCGATGGCCTCGCCCGCGTGTCGGGCGGCCTCGGCGTCGCGTTCACCAGCACCGGGACGGCAGCGGGCAACGCCGCCGGCGCCATGGTCGAAGCATTGACCGCCGGCACCGCGCTCCTGCACATCACGGGCCAGATCGAAACCGAATACCTCGATCAGGATCTCGCGTACATCCACGAAGCGCCGGACCAGCTGGCCATGCTGTCGTCGATCTCGAAGGCGGCGTTCCGCGTGCGCTCGGTCGACACCGCGCTGCCGACCATCCGCGAAGCGGTGCGCGTCGCGCAGACGGCGCCGAGCGGCCCGGTCAGCGTCGAAATTCCGATCGACATCCAGGCGGCCGAAATCGAATGGCCGGCGGATATGGCCGGCCCGCACATCACGACGCTCACGCACGACGCAGCACGCGTCGAGAAGCTCGCCGAAGCACTCGTGAGCGCAAGGCGCCCGCTGCTGTGGCTCGGCGGTGGCACGCGTCACGCGCGCGCCGCCGTCGAGCGTCTCGTCGCGCTCGGCTTTGGCGTGGTGACGAGCGTGCAGGGTCGCGGCGTGCTGCCGGAAGATCATCCGGCGACGCTCGGTGCGTACAACGTGCATCCCGCCGTCGAAAGTTTCTACAAGACGTGTGACGCGCTGGTGGTGGTCGGTTCGCGCCTGCGCGGCAACGAGACGCTGAAGTACAAGCTGGCGTTGCCGCAGCCGCTGTATCGCATCGACGCCGACGCGCTGGCCGACAACCGCGGCTATCGCAACGATCTCTTTATCCACGGCGACGCCGCCGCCGTACTCGACGCGCTCGCCACGCGCCTCGAAGGCAGGCTGAAGGTGGACGCCACGTTCGCCGTCGATCTGGCCGCCGCACGCGAGACCGCCGTCGCGGAAACGGCGAAGGGTCTCGGGCCGTACCGCAAGCTCGTCGAATCGCTGCAACGTTTCGTGGGCCGCGACTACAACTGGGTCCGCGACGTGACGATCTCGAACAGCACATGGGGCAACCGCATGCTGAAGATCTTCACGCCGCGCGCGGGCGTCCATGCGCTGGGTGGCGGCATCGGCCAGGGCATGCAGATGGCGATCGGCGCGGCGCTGGCCGGATCGGCGTCGAAGACGGTGTGTCTCGTCGGCGACGGCGGCCTGATGGTCAACGTCGGCGAACTCGCGACGGCCGTGCAGGAAAACGCCAACGTGATGATCGTGCTGATGAACGACCAGTGCTATGGCGTGATCCGCAACATCCAGGACGCGCAGTACGGCGGCCGCCGCTACTACGTCGATCTGCACCAGCCGGATTTCTCGCAGTTCTGCGCGAGCCTCGGCCTCACGCACTACCGCCTGTCGTCGCTGGATCAGGCCGACGACATCATCCGCGAAGGTCTCGCGAAGGTCGGCCCCGTGCTCGTCGAAGTGGACATGCAGGCAGTCGGCAGCTTCGCGACCGCGTTTGCCGGGCCGCCCGTCAAGAAAGAGGAGCCGCAACATGCGTGACGGATTCCATGCACCCATCGACGTCGCGATGATCGGCTTCGGCGCGATCGGGCAGACGGTGTATCGCGCGGTCGCCGCCGATCCGCTGGTTCACGTCTCCCACGTGATCGTGCCGGAGCGTTACGCGGCGTCGGTGCGCGAGGCGGTGGGCGCGTCGGTCGATGTCGTTTCGTCGGTCGAAGCGTTGTCGAGCCGCCCGCAGTTCGCGCTCGAATGCGCCGGTCACGAAGCGCTCGTCGATCACGTCGTGCCGCTGCTGAAGGCCGGCACTGACTGCGCGGTCGCATCGATCGGCGCGCTATCGGACGTCATGCTGCTCGAACTGCTGTCGGCCGCGGCCGATCAGGGCGACGCGACGATGACGCTGCTGTCGGGCGCGATCGGCGGCATCGACGCGCTGGCGGCGGCGAAGCTCGGCGGCCTCGACGAGGTGCTGTACACGGGCCGCAAGCCGCCGGTCGGCTGGCGCGGCACGCCCGCCGAGGAACTGTGCGACCTGGATTCGCTTGGCGAGGAACGCGTGATCTTCGAAGGCAGCGCGCGCGAAGCGGCACGGCTCTATCCGAAGAACGCGAACGTCGCGGCGACGATCGCGCTCGCGGGCCTCGGCCTCGACCAGACCACCGTGCGCCTGATCGCCGATCCGGCGGTGACGCGCAACGTGCATCGCATCGTCGCGCGCGGCGCGTTCGGCGAGATGTCGCTGGAAATGTGCGGCAAGCCGTTGCCCGACAACCCCAAGACTTCGGCGCTCACCGCCTATAGCGCGATCCGCGCACTGCGCAACCGTGCCGCGCGTTGCGTGATCTGAGCACTTGAGCTTCTGCAAAGACGGACTTCTGACATGACTCCTTTCGACACCCGCCTCGTTCCTTCTGGCGACATCTTCATCGGCGGCGAATGGCGGCGCGGCCGTGCGGCGACCTTCGCGAGCATCTACCCGGCGGACCAGTCGGTGAACATGGAAATCTCCACGGCCAGCGCGGAAGACGCGAAGGAAGCCGTCGAAGCCGCCGACGTCGCGTGGCGCAAGCCGGACTGGTCCGGGCTCAAGCCGCATCAGCGCGCGCTGGTGCTGTACCGCATCGCCGATCTGATCACGCAGCGCCACGAAGCGCTCGCGCAGCTGCAACGCCGCGACAACGGCAAGCCGATCGCCGAAACGCGCGTGCTGGTGGCGAGCGCGGCGAACACGTTCCGTTATTTCGCGGCGTGCCTCGAAACGCTCGACGACGAACTCACGCCGCCGCGCGGCGACTACATGACGATGAGCGTGCATGAGCCGATCGGCGTCATCGCGGCGATCACGCCGTGGAATTCGCCGATCGCGTCCGACGCGCAGAAGCTCGCCCCTGCCCTCGCCGCGGGCAACGCAGTCGTGCTGAAGCCGGCTGAAATAACACCGCTGGTGTCGCTGGCGCTCGCGCGCATCTGCGAGGAAGCCGGCGTGCCCAGGGGCGTGCTGAGCGTGCTGCCGGGCAAGGGCTCGGTGATCGGCGACGTGCTGGTGCGCCATCCGCTCGTCAGGAAGGTGTCGTTCACCGGTGGCACGGACGTGGGCCGCGGCATCGCGCGCATCGCGGCGGACAAGCTGATGCCGGTTTCGCTCGAACTGGGCGGCAAGTCGCCGACCATCGTCTTCGACGACGCCGACCTCGACCATGCGGTAAACGGCGTGCTGTACGGCATTTTTAGTTCATCGGGCGAGGCATGCATCGCGGGCTCGCGACTCTTCGTGCAGCGTCCGGTGTACGCCGAATTCATGAAGCGGCTCACGGAAGGCGCGCGCAAATTGCGCGTCGGCGATCCGTCGAGCACGGAGACGCAGATGGGACCGCTCATCAGCGCGAAGCATCGGGAATCGGTGGAACGCTATGTCGCGCTCGGCCTGGAAGAAGGCGGCCGCCTGCTGTGCGGCGGCGGACGTCCGGTGGGCGACGGACGCGAAAACGGCTTCTTCTATCAGCCGACGATTCTCGAAGGCCTGCCGAACAGCGCGCGGATCTGCCAGGAAGAGATTTTCGGACCGGTGCTCGTCGCGATGCCGTTCGACGACGAAGCATCGTTGATCAGCGAAGCGAACGACAGCGTGTTCGGCCTTGCCGCCGGCATCTGGACGCGCGACTACAAGCGCGCGTGGCGCGTGGCGCGCGCGCTCGAAGCGGGCACCGTATGGATCAATACGTACAAGCTGTTTTCGATTTCGACGCCGTTCAGCGGCTGGAAGGACAGCGGCATGGGCCGCGAGAAAGGCCGGCTCGGCATCCGCGAATACATGCAGCAAAAGAGCCTGTACTGGGGCTTGAACGACGCTCCGCTGCCGTGGGCAAACTGATCGCGGCACACTGAAGAGGTAAGCAATGAGCATTCTCGGCATCGAACAGATTACTTACGGCGTGACGGATCTCGCCACCTGCCGGCGGTTTTTCGCCGACTGGGGCCTGAAGGAAACCGCGCACGACGAAACCCGCGCGCGTTTCGAAACGCTGAATGGCTGCACGATTCTCGCCGTCGACGCGAACGATCCGTCGCTGCCCGCCGCGTTCGAGGAAGGCCCGACGCTGCGTGAAGTGACGTGGGGCGTGGCAACGCGCGCCGAACTCGACGCACTGCGCGGCCGCTTCGCGGGCCAGCCGGGGCACTTCGAAACGGACGACGCCGTCGGCTGTTTCGATCCGGCCGGCATGGCGATCCGCGTCGAAGTCACGCGCAAACGCGCGATCGACGTGCATGGTTCGCCGTCGAACGTGTGGGGCCAGACGCTGCGCGTCGATCAGCCGTCGCCGGTGTACGAACGCGCGGAGCCGGTCGAAGTCGGGCACGTCGTGTTCTTCACGAACTGCCTCGCCGAGCAGGAGAAGTTCTACCAGACACTGCTCGGCTTCGAGATGTCGGACCGTTATCCGGAGCGTGGCGCGTTCATGCGCTGCGCGCCGCACGGCGGCCACCACGACATCTTCCTGCTCGCGCTGCCTAACGGAAAACGCGGCCTGAACCACGTCGCGTTCACCGTGCGCGACATCCACGAAGTGTTCGGCGGCGGCATGCACATCAGCCGCTGCGGCTGGGAGACGCAACTCGGGCCAGGACGTCATCCGGTGTCGTCCGCGTACTTCTGGTACTTCAGGAATCCGGCCGGCGGCCTGATCGAGTACTACGCCGACGAAGACATGCTGACGCCCGAATGGCAGCCGCGCGACTTCGAACCCGGTCCGACCGTGTTCGCCGAATGGGCCATCGACGGCGGCATCGACGGCAACACGCGCCGCCAGAAAAACGCGGACGCGCCGCAAGGCAAGTTCATGACGGAGCAGAAAAAATGACCCTCGATGCCACACAGGAAACCGGCGACGCACCGCAAACGATCGTCGTGATCGGCGGCGGCCAGGCCGCTGGATGGATCGTGAAGACGTTGCGCAAGGAAGGCTTCGAAGGCCGCCTCGTGATGATCGCCGACGAGATTCATCTGCCGTACGAGCGCCCGCCGCTGTCGAAAGCCGTGCTGGCCGGCGAAGCCGACATCGACACCGTGCGCATCGTGAAGCCCGACGATTTTGCCGCGCTGAACGTCGAGACGTGGCAGCCGGATTGCGCGACGTCGATCGATCGCGAAGCACGCGTGGTGCGTACCCGCTCGGGCCGCGAGATCACGTATGACCGGCTCGTGATCGCGACCGGCGGCGCCGCGCGCCGTCTGCCCGATGCGCTCGTCAAGACCTCGCACATCACGTATCTGCGTACGCTCGACGAAGCGGTCGCGCTCGGCGAACGGTTGCGCCGGAGCCAGCGCGTGCTGGTGATCGGCGGCGGCTGGATCGGACTCGAAGTGGCCGCGACCGCGCGCAAGCTCGGCGTCGAGGCCGCCGTGGTGGAAGGCGCGCCGCGTCTGTGCGTCCGTTCGCTGCCGCCCGCCGTGTCGGATTTCCTGCTTGAGCTGCATCGCGCGAACGGCGTCGACGTGCGGCTCAGCGCGGCTCTCGTTTCGCTCGACGATCACCCCGACGACGCGAACCGCGTGCGCGCCACGCTCGCCGACGGCACGACGCTCGACGCGGATTTCGCCGTCGCCGGCATCGGTCTCGCGCCGCACACGGCGATTGCCGAAGCGGCGGGACTGCCGGTTGCCGACGGCATCGTCGTCGATGAATTTGGCGCCACCGCCGACCCGCGCATCTTCGCGTGCGGCGACGTCGCCAATCATCCGAACGCGTGGCTCAAGCGCCGCGTGCGGCTCGAATCGTGGGCGAATGCGCAGAACCAGGCGATCGCCGCCGCGAAAGCGGTGCTTGGCACGAAGGAAGCCTATGCCGATATCCCGTGGTTCTGGTCGGATCAATACGACGTGAACCTGCAGATTCTCGGCGACATCCCCCCGGATGCGGAACTCGCCGTGCGCGGCAACGTGCAGCAGAAAAGCGCGACGCTGTTCTATCTGCAGGACGGCAACCTGCGCGGCGCGATTGCAATCAACACGCCGCGCGATCTGAAGATCGCGCGGAAATGGATGAACCAGGGGCGCGCGGTCGATCTCGCGACGCTGACCGACGCCGGCAAGGCGCTTGCGTAATTCCAGTCATGGACAGGACACCAGGCATGAGAACCATCGACAACACCATTGAATATCGAGGCGGCGCCGGTGTCTCCGGTCCCGTCACCCGCGGCTCGATCATCGCGCGGCTCGAGCGGCTGCCGGGCAACGCGATGCAGGTTCGCGCGCGTATCCTGATCGGCCTCGCCACGTTTTTCGACGGCTTCGACGTCATCGCGATCGCCGCGACGCTGCCGATCCTGATCCAGAAATGGCATTTGACGCCGTGGGAAATCGGCTTCCTGATCGCATCGGGTTCCGTCGGCCAGCTGTTCGGCGCGTTCCTGTTCCCATGGCTCGCCGAGCGGAATGGACGCGTTCGCGCGATCGCGTGGAGTTCGGGGATCATCGGCGTGACGAGTATCGCGTGCGGTTTTGCGCCGACGTTCGCCGTGTTCGTCGCGTTGCGCGTGATTCAGGGCTTTGGGCTTGGCGGCGAACTGCCGGTCGCCGCGACCTACATCAACGAAATCAGCCGGGCCCACGGCCGTGGCCGCTTCGTCCTGCTGTACGAAATCGTGTTTCCGATCGGGCTGCTCGCGTCAAACGCACTGGGCGCGTGGATCGTGCCGCGTTTCGGCTGGGAAGCCATGTATTTCGTCGGCGGCATGCCGCTGATCCTGTTCTTCGTGCTGCGCAGGCTCGTGCCGGAATCGCCGCGCTGGCTCGCCGAACGCGAACGGATGGCCGAAGCCGATACCGCCGTGCGCGCATTCGAACGCGCGACGAAGGGGCCGCTCGCGCCGGTGACACACGCCGCCGAATTCGACGCGCTCGCCAGTCGCCATCCGAAGCGCCGCATGAAGGATCTGTTTGGCCCGGCGTATCTGAAGCGCACGATGGCGGTCGCGATGCTGTGGATCACGTGCGGCTTCATTCAATATGGCCTGTCCACCTGGCTGCCCACGATCTATCGCAATGTCTATCACGCGCCGTTGCAGCTCGCGTTGAATCTCGCGGTGGCGGCGTCGGTGCTCGGCGTGCTCGGCTCGTTGACCTGCGCGCTGCTGGTCGACAAGGTGGGACGCAAGCCGATTATCAACGTGTCGTTCCTGCTGTGTGCGCTTTCGCTGGCGCTGGCAGGCGTGTTCCATGCTTCGTCGGTGTATGTGGTCGCGACGTTCTGCGCGCTGGCGCTGGGCTTTCTGGCTTGCGGCTTTATCACCGCTTATGTCTATACGCCTGAACTGTATCCGACCAGCATCCGCGCGTTTGGCTGCGGCGTGGGCGGTGCATGGCTGAAGATCGCGGCGATTTTCGCGCCGGCCATCGTGTCGAAGACGATGATCGGCGGCGACCTCGATGTTGCGTTTTATATTCTCGCTGCCGTGCCCTTCCTTGCGGCGATCGCCGTGCATTTTCTCGGGATCGAGACCAAGGGGAAAGTGCTGGAGCAGCTGGAAGCCTGACCTTGAGCGGCGGCGTTGTCGACGTGACAGCGCCGCGCGCGAACTTCAGGTGGGCTCCCGATCAGAACCCCGGCGGCGGATTCTCCGGAATCTGGTTGCGCAGGCTCAGGTTGATCGCATTCCAGCCACGTATCGCGGCGATGGTGTACGACAGTTCCGCGATCTGGGTCTCGTTGAAATGCTCGCGCAACTCGCGATACGCGTCGTCCGTGGTGTCCTGATGAGGCAGCGCGTTGACCGCTTCGGCCCAACCCAGCGCCGCGCGCTCACGCGCATCGAAGAACGGCGCCTCGCGCCAGCCGGCAATCGCGTTGAGGTGGCGCGGATCGGCGCCCTGCTTGATCAGATCTCGCCAGTGCATGTCGATGCAGACGCCGCAGCCGTTGACCTGCGAGACCCGCAGGTTGACCATTTCCACGATCCTCGGGCCAAGCGAGCTCTGCCTGGTGGAGCCCGAAAGATTGATCATCGCCTTAAGGTTAGCCGGGGCAAGTTGAAAAAAGTTGATGCGTGCTGTCGTCATGAGATTCGTCCTCTGATTGTGCTTGCGCCCTTCGCGCGTCGCATATCCACCAGACGTTTGGAGCGGTCCGTTTGTGACGGGTGCGAGTGTTTTTTGAGTATCTGTATCTGTTCGGACCCGAGGCCAGGACACGCTTACACGACCTGGGTCCATCCATGATGAAGACATCAGGCGGACCATGAGCTTCACAGAACAGTGACCGACAGCCGGTCAATGGGCTCTGGACGCAGCGCGCTGCCTGAACAGGACAATGCTGCCGACGATAAACGCCAGCAACGCCGCGGAAGCGGAATAGCGGCTCAAAGCGAGGCCGCCGGCGGTCACCGGTTTATCGAGAAAATCGCCGACGACGGCCCCCAGCGGCCGGGTCAGAACAAATGCGATCCAGAAGAGCATCGTGCGTGACACCCGGGTCCAGAAACAGGCGGCGACGACAACGGCGAGCAGCGCGGCGAAAACGAGCGCACCACCGGTGTAGCCAAGACCTGCCGTATCGGCCGTCCAGTCTCCCAGTGCGGTGCCGAGCGTCTGGGAAAACATGATGGTGATCCAGTAAAACAACTCGGCTTTGGGCGATCCGATCGACGAAACGGAGATAGAGCCCGTCGCGCGATACCAGACAATCAGCGACACACACAGGAGTGCCAGAAGACATGACGCCCCTCCTGCATAACCGATGCCGAGAGACCGGTCAGCGAAGTCAGCCAGGGTGGTGCCGACCGTGGTACTCGCGATAATCGTTGCCCAGTACAGAGGAGGCTGGAAAGATCTGGACCGGATCTGCGCAGTGACCGCCGCCAGAAAGACGGCTGCAAAGATAAGCGTTCCAACGAGATAGCCGAGATTCATCGACATCGACACGGCATCCCCGCCGGTTTCGCCGAGTGTGGTCGCCGCGATCTTCAATATCCAGAACAGCAGCGTAACTTCTGGAACCTTGACGAGAGCGTTGTCCATGCTGCGATCTGGCAAGCGATGTATGAGCGAATCAGACACGGTCTTCTCCGACTGGTTGTCTGTTAATGGACAGGCAGGCGATCAGGCACACGATGGTCGACAGAAAAACAATGCTCGTCATCGTCGTGCCGAGGCCCAGGCCGCCGCTGGTTGCCGGCTGTGCCAGCAGATCGCCGCATGCCGCGCCGAACGGTCGCGTCAGGATGTATGCCAGCCAGAAGCAAAGCGTGGCATTTGCCTTTAACACGTAGCGCGCCAGGGCGACGGCGACAATCATGGCGCCAAAGAGCAGCGCCGCATTGACGTAGCCCGTACCCAGACCTTCCGCGACCCAGTCGCCGGCAGCTGTGCCTAGCGCAAACGTCAGCAGGATTGCGGTCCAATAGAAATATTCGCGCCCACGGGTATCGATTCTCTGAATGGAGAGCGTCCGTTCTTTCGCGTACCAGATCGCGAAGACGATCACGAGTGCAGTGCCGAAGACCGCAGTCGACACGGCGAGCGGGACCCCGAGGTTGTCGGAGAGATTGTCGGTGACCAGTGTGCCGAACACGCTGACGCAGACGACGCAGAGCCAGTAAAAGGCTGGCACATATCGTTTCGCCCTCATCTGGAACAGCAGGCTACCCGCGAGCAGGCACCCCATGATGATCGAAGTTCCTGCCAGGCCAAGCTTCAGGTTGATGTTCAGATAATCCGCGGCCGTTTCACCGACCGTAGTGGACATCATTTTGATTATCCAGAAGACGAGTGTGATCTCCGGGACCTTGTTTAGCCATTTGACAGGCGGGGGCGAGCTTGGATTCATGGACGTTCCGTATTGGAGAAGTTCAGGCGGGCGCCGCTAGCACCTTCCCGCACCAGTTGCGCTGCGAATGATTCGCTCGCACGCGCGAGCAATGAGGTTTTGCTGCCGGTCCGCCAGGCGCCGAAGAGCACACACCGGTTTCCTGCCCGTGTGATCTTCGGCTCGCGGTCACGGTCTGCGCGAAGAGGCCTCGTCAGTGGTGAGCAAAAAGATTCGACCGCGAGGGTCCGATGGGGTTACGCGTGCCAGACTCAGACACGCTCGTGGGTTCCGTACCCATACCCGTGTCGGACATCGGCATCGCAACGCTTTTAGCCGCAACGCGGGCTTCAGTCACCGGAATGTCAGCCGGATAGGTTGCATCATCGCGTCTGGCCGGGTTGTAGCCCGCCCTTTCCATCTGGACAAGATCGGCGCGTACCTGTGCCCGGGTAACCGGGCCGGTTGACGGTTGAGCCAACGCGATGACGGGAGCCGTCAGCGCGGCAACGGTGACGATTGAGCGGATTAACGGTTTCATGTCTGCTCCTGCGAGAATGGCTGGTTTTCAAGGACGGCTTTTGCTGCGACCTTGAAACCATTCTAGGGAGGCTTGCCTTAGGTGAAGCTTAGCTGCCTGCGATCTCTACCGAAATTGATGGGCGCACTTTTTCCTTCTCCCTTGCGACATGAGAAGCGGCCCAAAATCGGTCTCTGCCAGGGGCATCGGTCCGGTGGAAGCATGCGATGCGGCGCCGCGGCCAAACGTGAGCCGGCGCCTGAATTTGATGGCGGAACACCGGGAGCACGCCCGCAGGATAAAGTGCGGGCGCTGCCTTTATCTCCAGCGAGGCTGGTCAGGCGATGCATGCGCATCGCCTTCCCGTCATGCCTTAGAACTTATGGCGAATTGCCACGCGCATGACCAGTTGTTTCGAATTTGACGACAGGTCGGCGGCACCCGGTACATAAGCCTGGTCGAGAGACGATCCCGTCTGGCCTCCTGCAACTTTCTGGTACGCGCCCTGAAGGTAGAAATCCGTGCGTTTCGAAACGTTGTAGTCCGCCATCAGGCCGACGCTGTGAATTTTCGGTTTTACGCTGCCGGTTGTCGCGTCGTAGTTTTCAAGCGTGTACACGTATTGCGCGCCGACAAAGAACGCCGGTGTGATCTGATACTTCCCGTTGATTTCGAAGTTCTGGTACTTGAGCGTGCTGAGCTTTCCGCCGGCCAGCGCGCCCGTGACCGGCTCGATCGTCTCGGTGCTGGAAAGGTATCCGGTGTTCGCGGACGGGTTTTTGATGTTCGTGTTCGTATAGACGAAGCCTACCGTCGCGGGGCCAAACGTGTAGTTGATGCCGCCGCCAAAAATGCGCAGACGTTCGGTCACGAAATTCGCGTCGGTCGTCGTAATGGCGCCACCGGACGATTGGCCGGGATTGTCAGCATTCAGGTAAGCCGCCGCGACCAGCAAACCGCCATTGGCGTACTGCGCGCCCAGGCTGAACTGCCGGTTGTTAGCGAAGCCCGTGGAGTTGCTGAAGCTGTAAGTGCCGCCAAATTGCAACCCGGCGAAGTCCGGGCTCGCGTATTTGACCGTGTTGTTCACCCGGAAAGAGTTATCCGTGTTGTCGTTGTCGAACGGGTGCGAAAACAGATAGCCGGCCCAGTTCCCGTTGGCCGTTGTCTGTGCGAGGTAGTCGACGACGGAATCATATTGACGGCCGAGCGTGACGGTACCGAACGTGGCATTCGAGACGCCCACATACGCCTGGCGCCCGAATAACAGACCGCCCTGACCCAGACGGCCGTTGTTCAGGTTAAAGCCATTCTCAAGCTGGAATATCACCTTCGTGCCGCCACCGATATCTTCGGCACCTTTGAGTCCCCAGCGGCTTCCCTGCGCATAGCCGCTTTGCAGTTCATAGTCGTGCTTCCCGCCGACGTTGTTGGTGTAGTTGAACCCTTCGTCGATCACCCCGTACAGCGTGACGCTGCTCTGGGCGAATACGGGTACTGCAAATGTGGCTGACACAGCCAGCGCGATCAGACTTTTCTTCATGAAAGATCTCCATAAATGTTGTTCGAGTAGACAACTTTTTTTCAGACAACTTGTGTTTTTTGCAGCGTTAATACGAGCTACTGAATTCTCATCAATACAGCGGATGTGATGCTTACACGCCGATACTGCGACGTCTATGTCCGCACCAGACTGTTTCCCCTTGCGTTGCTAAATGATCACGACCGTACGCCGTGGAAATGCCTGAACCGGTGCGGATCACTCGAGGACTGACAGTACGGCTCAGGACTGGGAATCCACGCAGGACGTGACGATGCAGCGTTCAACATCAGTCTGGATACCTGGACGCAGCCTGAACGATGAAGGGTTACGCCAGAAGAAAAATGTTATGACGACATTTAGCTAAGGATCGCTTAAGGTTGCGCCGGGAAAATTGTGGTATCCGGTCGAAAGAAGGCGTCCATCATGGTTGTAGTCGCTAAAGCATGCGAGAGCTGACGGGATTGCTACGCCTGCCACGAATTTTTTTCCCGCAAATGGCAGGGGGAAATGTTCGCCACTCAGTAACGGCGCGAGCGTGACACCACAAAATCGGTAAAGGTCTTCAAGGTTCTGGGCATATGGCGATGCGCCGGGTAAAGCATCCATATGGCCCGTTCATTTCCCTTCAGCGGAAACTGGCCGAGCAGCGGAACAAGCGTCCGGTCATCCAGTTCTGTCTGCACGAGCGACTCCGCAAGGCGCGCGATCCCGAGACCGGCAAGCGCGACACGCTTGACGGCCAGAACGCTGCCGGCCCGAAAGACGGGCTTGAATGACGTACGGTTGACGCCGTGAGCATCGTCAAATTCCCAGAAACGAGCCGGTATCTCGCCTGCGACCAGGATACTGTGCTGTGTCAGATCGTCGGGACACTCGGGGATACCACATCGTTCCACATAGCGCGGTGAAGCGACGATGACGTCCCTTGTTACCGCGAGGCTGCGAGATATCATCGCAGAATCGCGCAGCCGGGCTTCGACGCTGAAGCAGACATCGAAATCCGCCAGGGTGACGCGTTGCATTGATTCAAAAACGCTGAGATCGAACCGGACCTGCGGTTCGGCGAGGTGAAACTCAGCCAGCACGTCCGCCAGGTCGCCGTCGGCGAACGACGCGGCACACGCAATTTTCAAGGCATCGGTGGATTCGTCGGCGGCAGACAGGATGCCCTTTTCCATCGACTCCAGTTCGTTGAGCCACTCGACGCAGCCTCGCAGATAAGCCTGACCGGCAGTGGTGAGCGACACGCTACGCGTCGTCCTGTTTAGCAACTTTGCATTAAGGTGCGATTCGAGCATGGCCACCTGCCGGGTGACCACTGCGTTCGAAACGTCGAGGTGCCTTGCCGCCGCGGCAAAATTAAGGCACTCCGCCACCTTCATGAAGGTGCGCATTGAAGTCAGATGGTCCATTCCCGCGTCCATAGAATTCGAATTATTGCCAAGGCTCGCGTCATGGAAGGAGTCGGCCGCATGGACCACGCGAGTCGCGAAGGTTCACTTCTCTGGTGGAGCACGGACGGTGCCGCAAGCGCTGGTTGGGCGATCATTATCGTGACGGCAGCTTAACGATTGCTTAACCGTGATACAGATGCGTCCCGGCGCGAGAGTCCGGTGCGCGCACCCCTTCCGCCGGGACTCGATGGCCAGGCAACCTGACGCTTTTGTCGAGGACACCCGCGATGCACAAACAACGGTCAGAAACGCGGGTTGCATCGCCTTAAGGCTTTAATAAGGAAAGGTCTGGCATCCTTGCCGGCTGGAGTCCGGTGACCCCGCGTAAAGCACGGGCCGTGATCCTGACGAAGACTGTGATGGAAAACCCGGATGCCCATTTCCCCCCACGAAACCGATTCGAAGGATCTGCCTGCGAGACGCGTACAGGCATTCAGACGCGTGGCGCTCGGGCTTGCCTGGCTGCTCCTTTACCTGGTTCCCGGCATCGTCGGACGCGAGCCCTGGAAGCAGGACGAAACCTATACGTTCGGCATCATTCAACATATGGCGTCGAGTGGTGACTGGGTTGTCCCGATGAACGCGGGCGTGCCTTTCATGGAGAAGCCGCCGCTCTTCTACTGGCTCGCCAGCGCCTTCATGCGGGCCAGCGCCGGATGGTTGCCAGCGCCGGACGGCGCCAGGCTCGCTACGCTTCTGGCCATGCTGATCGCGTTCGCTGCTGTTGCCGCAACCGCTCGCCTGATTGCCGGTAATCCCGGCTGGCTGACGCGGGACGTGGCGGGTACTGTCCTGTTGCTGGCAGGGACGGTAGGGCTCGTGAAGCATTCACACGATCTGTTCACGGATATCGGGTTGATGGCTGCAAGCGCGAGCGCGCTTTATGCGTTGATCCGTATCGTTGGCGACACCGCGCAAAGCAGTAGTCCTCGATGGCTTGACGCCATCCTGTTTGGCATCAGCATTGCAGCGACCTTCATGACGAAGGGACTGCTGATGCCAGGCGTGTTCGGCATCGCCTCGCTTCTCGTACCCGTTTTCGTGCCGTCCTGCCGTTCGCGCCGCTATGTCCTGCTGCTCGGAACCGCGGTGGCCGTGGGGCTGCCGCTGATGACGATCTGGCCATGGTTGCTTGCACAACGGTCGGGCCCGCTCTTCATCGCCTGGTTCTGGGATAACAACGTCGGACGTTTCCTCGGCTTTTCCGTGCCGGCACTCGGGTCCGACAATACGCTTCTTACTCCGGTGAAAGCGCTGCTTTTCTTCGCGTTCCCGATTGGACCGCTAGCGCTGCTGGCGATGTGTCGGGCTACCGTCTGGCGTGATCCCCGGCTGGTCGTGGCGGCGCTCGTCGTCACCGTTGGTCTCGTGACACTCGGCCTGTCCGCGACAATGCGCGAGCTCTATCTCCTGCCCTTGTTGCCGGCGCTCGCGCCGCTGGCGGCCAGTTTTCTGTGCCGCCTGACGCGCCTTGTGCAGCGTGCGTGGGTCGCGGTCTCGTTCGCCGTGGCCATCGCGAGTCTGTGTTTGGGATGGGCAGGATGGTGGATCATGCGCGCGCCTGTCGCCGAACATCACTGGCTTTCCCCGCTGGCTCGCTGGCTGCCGCTGACCTATCAGTTACCGGCCAGGCAGCCGGTGGCGCTCGCCGCTGCCGTTGCGCTGACATTGGGCTGGCTTTTAGCGCAGCCTGTCATCTCGCGTAGCGGTCGCTGGTCCGGTGCGTGGAGCTGGACCGCTGCCATGACGCTCGGGTGGGGCCTGATGTCAACGCTGGTGTTGCCGTGGATTGATACCGCAAAAAGCTATCGGGAGGTATTCGATCAGGCGGCAGTCGCACTTGCACCCAACCTGGCTGCGAACGGATGCGTCGCCTCCGACGGCTTCGGTGAATCCGAAGCGCCCATGTTTGCGTGGTACGCCCGCCGTCAGGCAGTTCCGCTCGAGACTCGAGGGGCTGAGGACTGCAACGTTCTGATTGTGCAGACGCCATCCGCGCGCAGGCCCTCGTCACTTTACTGGCAGCCGTTCTGGACCGGCGCGCGCCCCGGAGACAGGCTGGAGAAGTTCATCCTCTACCGGCGCATTGTCGAATCAGGTGCAGGAAAGCAGACCCACACCGCGGCCTTTGTCGATAGCGCTGCCAGGTAGCAGCGAAGCGGCAGTCTGTCGATCATCAGTTCAAGCACGTTCGCCGGTTTTCCCCGGAAACGGAATTCCCCATTTGGGACGGGACAAGTCTGACCTGATTTTTGTATGACTCTTGCCATATCAATGCTGAGACCACGTTCTACATATTCGGATAATTGGGTCCGCCGCCACCCTCCGGCGCGACCCACACGATGTTCTGAACGGGATCCTTGATATCGCAGGTCTTGCAATGCACGCAATTCTGGGCATTGATGACGAGGCTCTCCACGCCATCGTTTTTCGTGACGAACTCATACACGCCGGCGGGACAAAACCTTGCCTCCGGGCCCGCGTACCTCGCGAGGTTCACGTTGACAGGCACGGATGCATCTTTCAGCGTCAAATGCGCCGGCTGGTTTTCTTCGTGATGGGTGTTTGACAGAAAGACCGATGACAACCGGTCAAACGTGAGTTTCCCATCAGGCTTGGGATAGACAATCGGCTTGCACGCGGCGGCGGGTTTAAGCGTCTCGTTATCCGGATGCCGATGGTGTAGCGTCCACGGTACCCGTCCACCAAGAAGCTTCTGCTCGAGACCGACCATGACGGTTCCAGCAAGCAGACCCTTGCCCATCCATTGCTTGAAGTTGCGGGCACGATGCAGCTCCTGCTTCAGCCACGACTTCTCGAAGGCATCCGGATACGCTGTCAGCACGTCGCGCTGACGCCCCGACTGCAACGCGCTGAACGCAGCTTCAGCGGCCATCATGCCTGTGGAAATCGCCGCATGACTGCCCTTGATTCTCGACGCATTGAGGAAGCCCGCTTCGCATCCTATAAGCGCCCCACCAGGAAACACGAGTTTCGGCAATGACATCAGTCCGCCCGCGGCGATGGCCCGGGCGCCGTACGATATCCGCTTTCCCCCTTCAAGGAACTTCCGGATTGCCGGGTGCGTCTTGTACCGCTGAAACTCCTCAAACGGTGACAGAAACGGATTCGTATAGCCGAGACCGACAACGAAGCCGACAACCAACTGATTGTTGTCGAGGTGATAGAGGAACGAGCCTCCGTACGTGTCGTTCTCAAGCGGCCAGCCAGCCGTGTGCATGACGAGACCAGGCTTGTGCATCGCGGGCGGGATTTCCCACAGCTCCTTGAGGCCCAGACCGTAGACCTGAGGGTCGGCGCCCTCGTTCAACCTGAACCGGCTCATCAACTGGCGGCCGAGATGCCCGCGTGCGCCTTCAGCGAACAACGTGTACTTCGCATGGAGTTCCATCCCCAGCTGAAAACCGCCGGTCGGCTCGCCGTCCTTCCCGAGACCCATGTTTCCCGTCACGACACCCATCACCTCCCCGCGCTCGCCGTAAAGCACTTCGGCGGCGGGGAAACCGGAGAAAATCTCAACGCCCAGTTCCTCGGCGCACGTTCCCAGCCAGCGGGCCACGTTGCCGAGACTGACAACGTAGTTGCCGTGATTCTTGAAGATGTCGGGCAAGAGCCAGTCCGGAACCTGCCAGGCGCGCTTTTCCGACAGGAACATGAAACGATCTTCGGTCACTTCCACGTTTAAGGGCGCGCCCCGCGCTTTCCAGTCGGGAATGAGCTCATCGAGCGCGCGTGGATCGATGACCGCACCGGAAAGCGTATGAGCGCCAATCTCAGAACCCTTCTCAAGAACGCAGACGCTGATGTCAACGCGCCGCTCCCCGGCCATTTGCTTGAGCCGTATCGCGGCGGACAGTCCAGCCGGGCCACCGCCGACGATGACGACGTCATATTCCATGGATTCGCGGGGACCGAATTTCTCGACGAGAGTCTGTGTGTTCATGTGAAAAGTCGTGTTATGGCAGGGTTCGCAGGTCGACGGCACGCCATGAGCCATCACCGCATCTCAAGCCCGGACCATCGTAAGGCTTCAAATCCGCTCGCTTCCCGACATAATCGTTTCTTATGCTCCACACAATCGAGCGTTGGCTTGCGAGCTCGCGGCGTGCCACCGCCCGCACCCTGACAGGCGCTTCTGCTAAAAATCGTAGCCGCTTATATTTTCGGGCCCTGCATTTTTCCGCATCACACTTCACTCACACCTTGTACAAAAGGAAGCTGAAAGTGAATACATATGATGTGGTCGTGATTGGCGCGGGCGTGATCGGCAGCTCGGTAGCCTTTCAGCTTGCAAAGCTGGGCGCGAAAAACGTACTCGTGCTCGATCGCGGCACGATTGGGGCCGGAACGACCTCTCAATCGTCGGGTATTTTGCGCACCCACTACTCGGTGAAGGAAAACGTTGAGCTGGCGCGCAAATCGTGGGAAGTGTTCAACAATTTCGCGTCTTATCTCGGTGACGACGAAGCCTCGTGCGGTCTCGTCAAGTGCGGCTACATGATTGTCGCCGCCGAAGGCGACAAGCTCGAGCCGCTCCGCGCGTCCCTGAACCAGCAGAAAGAGCAAGGGATTCCGCTCGAATTGCTCGACGCGAAGCAGGCTCGCGAACTGCTTCCCATCGCGCAGTTCCGCGATGCAGCGCTGATTGGCTACGAGCCCGAGGCCGGCTTTGCCGATGCCTATCTCGTGGCCACCGGCTTCGCCCGTGCAGCGCGTCGCGGCGGCGTCACCATTCGCGAGAACGCTTCGGTCAACAGGATTCTCATCGAGAACGGCAAGGTCGTCGGCGTTTCCACCAGCATCGGCGACTTCAAGACGTCGATGGTCATCAGCACCCAGAACATCTGGACGCCGGAACTGGCGGGCTGGACCGGCAAGTCCCTGCCCGTCATGCCCGAACGCCATGCCGTGCTGGCGCTCGAATGCGAGGCCGCGAAGTACACGTTCTCGATGCCGGTCTTCAAGGACCTCGCGTCGCCTGGCATGCTCTATTACCGCAGCTACGGCGGTAACCAGATGCTCGTCAGTGAAGGCGTGGTGGGTGAAAAGCTCAACACGACCGAAGTGGAGCAAGGCGACATCCCGATGGACTACGTCGTCGAAGTGGGCACCCAGGTCGCGGAGCGATTCCCGGAATACGAGACCGCGGGAATCGCTTCATCGTGGACAGGTGTCTACGACGTGACCCCGGACTGGAACCCCGTGCTTGGCAAGTTGCCCGGAATTGAAGGCCTGGTGGTCGGCTACGGCTTCTCGGGTCACGGCTTCAAACTCTCGCCGACAGTCGGACGCGTCCTTGCACAGGAAGCGCTCGGCATTCCGACTGACGTGTCGCTCAAGCCCTATTCCATCGAACGCTTCACGACTGGCGAACTGCTGACCGGTAAATACGGTCTCGGCGCAGTGTCCTGAGGTCAGGACCATGTCCGCAGTCGATGTGCGTCTTATCGCATCCGTTCCAGAAGAACCCTGGCGCAACGGAGGCGGAGTCACCCGAACCCTTGCAACGGGAAGCGGCCAATGGCGAATCAGTCTGGCCGAAATTGAGCGTGACGGTCCGTACTCGCGGTTTGAGGCGTTCTCGCGAACCTCGCTCGTCCTTCGCGGTGGCGGTGTTACGCTTCGGGACCGTAACGCGGTCGTGCAGCTCAAGCCCTTCGAAGCAGTGGAGTACGACGGCGACATCGCATGGAACGCCTTCCTCGTCGAAGGTCCGGTTACCGCGCTCAACGTGATGAGTGTCCGCGGCCGTTACCGGACGCGAGTTCGCACCATCACGGACTCGATTGATGTCCGGCCCAGCTGCATGACGGTCGTGGTCGTGGTCGCACTCGATGGCGGCTGCACGTTTTATGAGCCCGGCACGCATCTGGCCGGTAGCGTCGAACCGGGACAGATGGTTGTCGTCAACGATGTTACGCGTCCCCTTCGACTGGCGCCGATGGTGACTCCCCCTGCAACCCGCGCGCAGGGAAAGCTGGCGGTGCTCGTGACCATCGAGCCATCCGGTGTCCGGATAAACGACTGAAATGATGAGGAAGATGAGATGAAAATTATCACCGCGGTAAAACGCGTCGTCGACTACAACGTGAAGGTCCGGGTCAAAGCCGACGAAAGCGGCGTGGATATTGGCAACGTCAAGATGTCCATGAACCCTTTTGACGAAATCGCCGTGGAGGCGGCGACCCGTCTGAAGGAAGCGGGCAAAGCGACTGAGATCATCGCCGTGTCCTGCGGTCTTTCGCAAAGCCAGGAAACCCTGCGTACGGCGCTGGCCATCGGCGCGGACCGCGGCGTGCTGGTAGAGACGGATGCCGAGTTGCAACCGCTTGCGGTGGCAAAACTGCTCAAGGCCGTCGTTGAAAAAGAACAGCCTCAACTGGTCATCCTCGGCAAGCAGGCAATCGACGACGATGCGGGCCAGACGGGCCAGTTGCTCGCGGCTCTGCTCGACTGGCCGCAAGCCACCTTCGCAAGCAGCATCGAAATCAACGAAGGCATCGCAACGGTAACGCGCGAAGTCGACGGCGGCCTCGAAGTCGTTTCACTGCGTCTGCCGGCCATCGTGACCACGGACCTCCGCCTGAACGAGCCGCGCTACGTGACGTTGCCGAGCATCATGAAGGCAAAGAAGAAGACTGTCGAGGTGGTCAGGCCCTCCGATTTTGGCATCGACCCGTCGCCGCGTCTCAAGACACTGAAGGTCGTCGAGCCGCCCGTACGAAAGGCAGGCGTGATGGTGCCGGACGTCGCGACGCTCGTCGAGAAACTGAAAACCGAAGCAAAGGTGATTTAAATGACGACGCTTGTTATTGCCGAACACGACAACGCTCAAATCAGGAGCGCGACGCTTCACACCATCGCCGCCGCAAGGCAGCTTTTGAATGGCGTCCACGTCCTCGTCGCTGGCAGCGACGCACACCATGTCGCGGAAGCTGCCAGCAAGATCGCAGGCGTGGACAAGGTCATCCTCGTCGATGCGCCTCAATTCGCGGATGGTCTCGCGGAGAACGTAGCGGCTCAGGTGCTGGCCCTCGCAAACGGCTACTCCCATATCTTCTTCGCCGCCACGGCTGCCGGCAAGAACACGGCGCCGCGCGTGGCGGCAAAGCTGGACGCATCGCAGATTTCCGACGTCATCGCCATCGAGTCCGCCGACACGTTCCAGCGTCCCGTCTATGCGGGGAACGCGATCGCAACGGTGCAGTCAGGCGACCCGGTGAAAATCGCAACCATCCGTACGACGGCGTTCGATGCAGCCGGGGCCGAAGGCGGAAATGCGGCCATCGAAACTGCACCGCCCGTCGCGGATTCAGGCCTGTCGACTTTCATCCGCCGTGAAATCGCAACGAGCGACCGGCCTGAACTCACCGCAGCGCGCGTCGTTGTGTCGGGTGGCCGCGGTCTGGGCAGCAAGGAAAACTTCGCGCTTCTCGATCCTCTCGCGGAGAAGCTCGGCGCCGCGGTCGGCGCATCGCGCGCGGCGGTCGATTCGGGCTACGCACCGAACGACTGGCAAGTCGGCCAGACAGGGAAAATCGTCGCTCCAGAACTCTACGTCGCCATCGGCATTTCGGGCGCTATCCAGCATCTGGCCGGCATGAAAGACTCGAAGGTCATCGTCGCAGTCAACAAGGATGCTGACGCACCGATATTCGGTGTTGCCGACTACGGTCTCATCGGCGACCTGTTCGAGGTCCTGCCCGCGCTGACACAATCGCTATAGGCACTCGCGCATCGAATCTCCTGGAGCGGGAACTTGAGCCGTCTCAGCGAAGTGATCGCCGGGGCGGCGTTTTTTTAGACCGGTAGTGCAAGCATCGCGTCGACAGCGGCCGTGACCATGCGCTCAACCACCGGCGCGACCCGGCTCGCCAGGTCTGGCCGGTAATCAAACGGCGCCGTTTCGTTCATGTACGTCGACTGGCACATTTCCAGCTGTATCGCGTGAACACCCTGCTCAGGGCGTCCGTACTCCCGGGTGATGTACCCGCCCTTGAACCGTCCATTGGCGACCCAGGTGAACGGTTGCTCGTCCAGCGTCTGCGTGACGGAATCCAGAATCCTCGGGGCACAGCTCTTTCCTGAGTTCGTTCCAATGTTCAGGTCCGGCAATTTCCCTTCGAAGAGCCGCGGCAAAACACTGGCAATCGAGTGCGCCTCCCACAACAGGACAACGCCGAACCGGGCCTTCAGACGGTCCAGTTCTTCACGCAGCTTCGTGTGGTAGGGGGTCCAGTATGTCTTCAGCCTGAAGCTCAACGCCTCTGCATCAGGTTCTGTTCCCGCACGATAAAGCGGTTCGCCGCGAAAGGTTTCGGTCGGGCAAAGCGCGGTCGTTGTCTGCCCCGGATAGAGGCTCTCTCCACTCGCCGGCCGGTTGAGATCAATGACATAGCGGGAGTATCGGGCGCCAAGCACCGACGCTCCCGACGATCTCGCGAATTCGTACAGCTTGTCCAGATGCCAGTCTGTGTCGGCGAGATCCGAGGCTGCATCCGTGAGTTGGCTCTGGACAGGTTCGGGAATTTCGGTACCGAGATGGGGAATAGAAATCAGCAGCGGCAGTGTGCCTTGATGAAATCGAAAATCAAATTCAGTCACAGCGCAATCTCCATGGTTTCACGGTCCTCCGGTTCGATTTCCCGAATGCACGAAACCGTCCTGGCGGAACTTCGCATGCGCGATACGATAGAAAAACAAAAACGGAGTTGCTGCTCCATCACCTCTGATTACCATGTGCATAAGACGCGATTATCTAAACGGAACGCGTGCGTTATCGAGGGATTCTTAAACTTGGGGGCGCTTCAGCCAGGCCGTCTTTTCAGAGAGTGTCATGCCGGAAACCAATGAAGCGTTCGAACCACAAAATTGCATCTCTCCCGTACCGGCAGACCCTGCGAATCTGGACGTCGCCCGCACCGGCCCTCTCTCGGAAGCCACGCTGCTGGGTCGAAAGACCCACCCTGTAGCGGCCGACGTCGCCCAGACGACCGGCGCGCTGCCCCGCAGCGAATATCGGACCATGGCGGGGTTGTTGGGCGGCTACGCTTTGCTGATCATGGGCAACGGGTTGTTCCAGACATTGATACCGCTGCGCATGCTCAATGCTGGAGACACCACGTTTGCTGTCGGGATGATTCAATCCTGCTACTACGTCGGATTCATGGTCGGTGCGATCTTCAACCGTCGTCTCATCGATCGTATCGGGCAACATCGAACGTTCGTCGCTTTCTCCGCGGTCGTCGCGATACTGGCATTGGCCTTTGGCCGTTTCGAATCCACGTGGGCGCTGGCGCTCATACGGTTCTTGACGGGCTTTGCCTTCATGGGCTTATACACGTCAATCGAAAGCTGGCTGAACGGCGTTGTTCGAAACGAGCGACGCGGTCAGGTCTTTGGTTCCTATGCTGCCATCAACTACCTCGCAGTGGGGTCGGGCCAGTTCCTGTTAAACGCCGGGGACTCGTCCGGCAACACACAGCTGTCGATTGTGGCGGCCCTGTTCACCGCCGCCATCCTGCCGGTGACGCTCCTGGAGGGTTGGCCCCTCAGGGTTTCGGATGCGGCTTTAGACCGGATGCCTTCGCAAACGTGGAAGGAAAGCATCCTTGCCTTGAAATCGTCGACGCCTCTCGCCATTCCCGGGTGTGTCCTTGCCGGGTTTCTCTACAGCACCTTCTATTCGATGACTCCGGTGTACCTCGCGCGCACGGGCTTTTCGACGGCGGAGCTATCGGCGTTCATGGGAACCGCGCTTATAGGCGCGCTTCTGCCCCAGTGGCCTATGGGCCGTCTTTCAGACATCATCGACAGGCGTCGGCTGGTCTGCCGGATCGCGCTGGTTTCGACCTGTCTTAGCGCCGCACTGGTCGTTTTTCATCAGCGGCACTTCGTGTGGGTCGCAACGCTGGTCTACGTAGCCGTCACATTCACGCAATACGGACTGATCGTTTCCCATGTCAACGACCGGACAGAGCCACATCGCCGTGTCGCTGTCACTGCGACTCTTTTGCTGATGTTTTCGTTTGGGGGAATGGTTGGCCCCTTCGTCGCGTCGTTATTGATGAGCGCCATCGGGCCGGGTGGCCTGTTCGTGTTTAACGGAATTTCCTGCGCGATGCTGGCCCTCTGCGCCGCGCACGCGATGGGAAAGACGCAACCCGCCTGACGATAAAAGGTGCGATGCGCTCAGCGGTTCACTGGACTCGGGGTGCAGATAGCGAGCCGGTTGCGATCAGGTCAGGAAACGATTTTCGACCCGGTGTGAGCAACAACAAGCACCGTGCATCCCGCTTTTGATGAAGTACTGTGCCGCGAGCCAGCAGGATATGTCACCGTTTGACCAGGAAGGAAATCCGTCCCGTCGTCGTCCGTGAAGACACCGTCCAGCACCATCACCAACTCCGTGGAGTCGTGCTGGTGCTCTGGCGAGCGGGCTCCGGGGTTGACACGCATCCAGTAGCTGGACCACGCACCATTTTCGTCATCGGCGACGGGTATCCAGAAGTAGCCTGGAAGCGTCTGGCCTCCGATTTTCATGGGCTGCCAGTCGCGTGCATCGATTGCATACCCGCGACGGCCGTTCGTGATCTTCAGGCCAAAGATCGGGCGGACGTCTTCATCGTTGAACCCGATGGTCATTTCAATCGCTCTCTTCTTCACTTCAGGTGCGGGCAATCGCGTCGATGAAAGCGCTCAACATGCGTCTTCGCTCAGAACCATCAGTTGCGTATTGCCCCCCGCAGCGCTGGCATTCACGGTCGTAACCCGCTCGCGAACGACCTGGGTCCAGTCGTATTGCCCCGACGCGCCGGCGAACACCGCCGCAATGTGCCTTCGAGCCGCGGTCTCCCGAATCAAGCCGGCGTTGGTCTGCTTCTGCTCCGCCAGCACGACAACCGGGTTCACTCCATCGATTTCACCGCGAATGACCTGACCGGCATCTGCGGAATCGACAATGCGGCAGTCGCCCGCCAGTATCTTCGCCACGTCATCGGACACCGACGACCTGAGCAAGACTACCTCATTGCCAAACGCCGATGCCACCATCGCTTGCGCGACAATCGAACTCGCGGTTTCGCCCGCGCAGAAGACCTGGCCTCGTGGCAACAGCTCTACCGTGTTTTCCTCACCGGTTAGCGCGGGAAGCGCCAGCGGCTCAAGGGCGTCGACAATGCGCTTCAGTTGCCGACTCGTGGTGGCGAGCGCGTCGCTATCCGTCGTCAGGCCCCGCCCGGATGCAAGTGCGACTAGCGCATCCAGTTTGCGCTTCGCATCCGTACGCGACTGCTGCAAGGCGTCCCGGCGATTTCTCAGCTTTCCGTCGCGTCCTTCAAACGGAAACTCGTAAAACTTCTCGCTCGCCAACGCTCCCGACACGGCAAACGGACCACTCGACGATGCGAACGAATCCGGGATGCTTCGCGTAAGTGCCAGCAAGGTGAGCGGCCCGCCTGCCATCGGTCCCGTTCCACACGCACCGACACCGCCGTAAGGTTGCATGCCGACGAACGCACTGTGCGTCGAGCGGTTGATGCAAACACTGTTGGCCCGTGTCCTGGACAACAGCTTGCCCGCTGCCTCGTTGATACGGGTATGCAAGCCCTGAACGCCGCACCCAAGTGTGTTCAGAATCTCGACCAGCGCATCCATTTCCCCTGTCTTCCAGCGAACCACATGCAGAACCGGCCCTGCTACGGCAAGGTCGACGTTCGACAGTGAAGCCAGGTCCTTGATGTCTACGATTGCCGGCGCAACGAAGTTGCCCTTTGCGCAGCTATCCGGAAGCTTCCCGCGCGTGACGGAGAAGCCACGACCCTTCATCGCTTCCAGATACTTTTCCACGCGCGCCTGCATCAGGCGTGTCGCAACGGGACCGACATCGGTCGCGACATCCAGCGGGCTCCCCATCACGCGCTCGCTCAGCATGCCTTTTAGCATGCGAAGAACTTTCTCTGCCGTCGACTCCTGCAGGCAAAGAATCCGCAACGACGATGCCGTCTGGCCCGCCCCCCTGAACGCGGAAACCATCGCGTCCGAAATCACCTGCTCGGGCAGGGCGGAACTGTCGACGATCATCGAATTGGCGCTCGCTACCGAGCCATGAAACTTCGGCGAATGCGGCAGTTCCGCGAGCTGGGCGGCTATGGATTTCGAGGTTCCGGCCGAGCCCGAGAAGATCACGGCCGCAACACGTTCATCCGACACCAGTGCCCGCCCGACAGTGGCCCCCTCGCCCACAAGCAGCTGCAACACGCCCTCAGGAACACCACTCGCGAGGAACAGCCGGACCGTTGCGTATGCAATCAGACTGGCGCTTGATGACGGCTTCGCAATCGCCACGTTACCCGCGGCAAGAGACCAGGCAATCTGCCCGACCAGCGTCGACAGCGGGGAAGAGACGGGAGTCAGGCTCACGACAGTTCCCAGCCCGTCGGCGGACTGCATCCGGGTATCCGCGTTCAGCTGACAGGCGTACAACCTGCACAGGTTGACAGCGGTGCGCACCTCCTCTGCCGCCTCGACGAGGGTCGCTCCGTTCTCAAGGACCAGCAGCGCGCCCAGGCGGGTCGCCTGTCGCTCGAGTTCTCCTGCAACGGACTCCAGGATAGACGCGCGCGCGTTGACCGGAGTCTGACGCCACGTTGTGCTCGCTAACGTCGCTGCGGCAAGCACTTCCGCGACGGTGGCAAATTTCGAAGTCGCGACGGTGCCAATGACCTCGGAGTTGTCCGCCGCGCTATAAACGAGCCTTGTCGCGTCCGCTGCCGCTTCCTCGACACCCGCGACGATGGAGCCGGCCGCGATGCGATTCACGCGCAGGTCGGCGAGCGCCGCGTCAAACCCAGCGGAGTGGCCGAAGCTGAGTGCCGCGGCATTGATCCGGCCAGGCAAGACGCCGGCCGGTGAGACGATACCCGCGTGTGGCCTGCCGCCAGTGCGTGCGGCCTTTGCAACCGGGTCTTCGACGATGTCGGCGATGCTGACTGCCGGGTCGACAATCTGGTTCACGAAAGAAGAATTCGCACCGTTCTCAAGCAACCGGCGGACAAGATAGGCAAGCAGCGTGGCATGCGGACCGACCGGCGCATAGATCCGGCACGGACGTCCGAGCTTCGACGGGCCGACGACCTGGTCATATACGGTTTCGCCCATGCCGTGGAGGCACTGAAACTCATATTCCTTGCCACCGGCGAGCGTATGCACTGCCGCGATGGAGAAGGCGTTGTGCGTGGCGAACTGCGGAAAGATGGCATCCGGCGCGTCGAGCAGGACCCTGGCGCAGGCAATGTAGCTCACGTCAGAATGGACTTTTCGCGTGAACACCGGGTAGCCCGCCGCGCCGGCATCCTGGGCCAGCTTGATTTCGGTGTCCCAGTACGCGCCCTTCACCAGCCGGACGTTGATGCGGCGGCCGGTCGACCGTGCGAGCGCGATAATCCAGTCGGCAACGGCTCGCCCCCGTTTCTGGTAGGCCTGCAGCGAGATGCCGATACCGTTCCAGCCTCGCAAACCCGGTTCCCTGCAAAGACGCTCGAGCATCTCGAGCGTAAGCTCGAAGCGCGCGGACTCTTCCTGGTCGAGATGGAACCCGATGCCATATTTTCTGGCGAGTTCCGCAAGCTGCAGGAGGCGGGGATAGAGCTCGACGAGAACGCGCTCTCGCTGTGCGAGTTCATAGCGCGGATGCAGCCCGGAAATCTTGACGGAAACGCCAGGGCCGTCAATCGGCCCACGACCTTTCGCGTCCTCGCCAATCGCCTCGATGGCGTGCCGGTATGACTCGAAATATGCCTGCGCATCCTCGTCCGTCAGGGCGGCCTCGCCGAGCATGTCGTACGAGTAGCGATAACCTCCTGATTCGCGTCCCTTAGCCGCGCCGATCGCCTCCTCGATGGTCTGGCCCGTGACGAACTGCTTTCCAAGCATCCGCATGGCGTACGCCACACCGGCACGGACGACTGCCTCGCCACCCTTGCGCAAGACGTTCGTCAAGGCCTCTGTCAGCGCCTTCTCGTCCGGCTGCTTTAGCAGCTTTCCCGTCACCAGCAATCCCCACGCCGTGGCGTTCACGAATAGCGAAGGCGATTTGCCGATGTGGGCACGCCAGTCTGCGTCGACAATCTTGTCCCGGATCAGCTGGTTCCGGGTTTCCGTGTCCGGAATGCGCAGCATCGCTTCCGCGAGGCACATCAGCGCAATGCCTTCGCGACTGTCGAGCGAGAACTCCTGCGTCAACAGGTCCACGCCCCCCGCATCGATGCGCGCGTCCCGCACACCTTGCGCGAGTCGCGCTGCAAGCGCCTGAGCCGTCTTGAGCGTATGCGCATCCATTCGCGCGGCCTGCATCATCGCCTGAACGGCAACCTCCTCGCTGAGAGCAGACGCATCGGTAATCCTTTGACGCAAAACGCTGAGGCTCGTCGTAACGTCCGGCATTGCTTTTGTTTCCGACAACATATTGAGGTGACCCGATAAAGAAGGCTCGAAAAGCGGCTATAGCCTGCAGCTAGATTGCGCGTGCACTTCCACGCAGCCGTTCAGTTCTACGACGCAGCATTTCTAGCGTCAGGAGCAACAATGTTGAGATGACAACCAGAACAGTGGCGACGGCCAGGATAGTCGGGCTCAACTGCTCTCTGATGCCGGACCACATTTGCCGTGGCACGGTGCGTTGATCGGTGCCCGTGAGAAACAGCGCGACGACAATTTCATCGAACGATGTCGCGAACGCGAACAGGGCGCCCGAAATGACACCCGGGGCGATAATGGGCAACTTGATCTGAAGGAAGACTCGCACGGGAGAGGCCCCCATGCTTCTGCCCGCCCGCGTCAGGGTCTCGTTGAATCCGGCAAGCGTCGCGGTCACCGTCACCACGACAAACGGAACGCCGAGCGCCGCATGCGCGAGCGTCAGACCCGTCAGACTGTTGGTGAGTCCGAACGGGCTGAACGCAAAGTAGACGCCGACTGCGGTGATGATGACAGGCACGATCATCGGCGACACCAGGACACCCGTAATCAGCGCCTTTCCCTTGAGTCGCGGATGCATCAGACCCAGCGACGCGGTCACGCCAAGAACGGTTGCAAGGAGTGTCGACGCCACGCCGACGATCATCGTGTTCTTGAGCGCAAGCATCCACTCCGGGCTGTTGATGAAGTCGTGGTACCACCGCAGGCTTACGCCAGGAAGCGGATAGGTGAAATAAGGCTGTGAGTTGAACGACAGCGGCATCACAACCAGTACCGGCGAAATCAGAAACAGCAGCACCGCAAGTGAAAGCCCCACGTGGGCAAGTCTTCCGACCCGGCCCCATACTGTCACATAGGCTGGAAAGTTGAACATGTCATCACCCCAGTTTGACGCCGGCGCCACCGGTCATCCGCACAAAAATTGCATAAACAACAAGCACGCCGACAAGCAGAATGGACGCCAGTGCGCTTGCGAGTCCCCAGTTCAATGTGTTGTTCACGTGATTCGCGATGTAATAACTCGCCAGTTGGTCATCCGCGCCGCCGACGATGGCAGGTGTGATGTAGTAGCCAACGGCAAGGATGAACGTGAGCATCCCGGCCGCGCCAACGCCGGGTAGCGTCTGCGGGAAATACGCCTGAAAGAAAGAACGAATCGGGCCTGCCCCCAGTGATCTGGCCGCCTTCACATAAATGTTCGGCACACCTTTCATCACGCTGTAGAGCGACAGGATCGCGTACGGAAGAAGGATGTGCGTCATCGCGATGAGCACGCCATAGCGGTTGTAAATAAGGGCGAATCCTGTCTTTGTCAGCCCCAGGCGTATGAACAGGTCGTTCAGGACACCGTTCGTCTGCAACACGACCACCCATGCGGTTGTGCGCACAAGAATCGACGTCCAGAACGGCAGGAGCACCATGATCATGAAGATGTTGCTGTAGCGCGCCGGGATGTTCGCAAGAAAGTACGCGACCGGATATCCAAACAGCAGGCACAGCGCGCTCACGGACAGGCTCACCCATGCGGTGCGTACAAACACGCTGACATAGAGGCGCTCGCTTTTGGGCTGACGCACGACGGCGCCGCTGCTATCGTGTTTAAAATCGAAAGCCTTCAGGTAGTAACCGAGCGTCCACGTCGACGAAGCATATTTCATCGTTGACCAGGTACCGACATCGTCCCACCGTGAGTCGATCGCCGTCAGACGCTCGTGCCATGTGCCCGACTCGCTCTCACCCAGGTGTCGGGCAGTTTTCATGACGAGGCTTCGCATGCCGGCCTCATCGTAATTGAGCCGGGAGGCGACCCGGCTCACCCCTTCGTTGCTCTTTGCCGCCAGCAGGTCCTGGCCAAACGCGTTGAATACCGGCTCACCAGGGAGCTTGCCCGATGAAGGATCCCATTCGCGCAGCAGCGCGGCCGCGTGCGGCAACTCCTGCGAAATGGTCGGGTCCCGGAAACTTTTCATCAGCAGACTGCCGATGGGCACGAGAAATGTGACGAGGAGAAACGCGAGCAGCGGAAAAATCAGCAGCATCGCCTTGATTCGCTCGGCGCGCTCCGAACTGCGAAGCTTCGCCTTCAGGCTTTTCGAATCAGCAATTGCTACTTGTTCGTTCCCGTTTGCAGGGACCGCAAAGTCACTAGGCATAATCATCATGGTTCCAGCGGCCGCTACCGCGCGCTCCTCGTTATTGCCACGCCAATCAGTTAATTCTGGCCGAGCCAGACGGCGAACTTCTGATTCAGGTCGTCTGAGTGATCTGCCCAGAAAGCCGTGTCAACATCAATTGCGCCCTT
Source organism: Paraburkholderia sartisoli (assembly GCF_900107685.1). GTDB lineage: Bacteria > Pseudomonadota > Gammaproteobacteria > Burkholderiales > Burkholderiaceae > Paraburkholderia > Paraburkholderia sartisoli. Next base: position 116,724 of record NZ_FNRQ01000008.1, read on the forward strand.
CTGATTGCCAGGTGCAGTCGGAAGGTAAGGCGCCACCTTCGCATCGACCATGGGAATCGACGACTTTCGCGCCGGGCCATAGGCGGTTAGCGGTGCGAGCTTTGCGAGAACATCGGCCTGAGTGGCGTAACGGACGAGCTCCTGTGCCGCCTTGAGGTTCCTGGAACCCTTTACGATGACGTAGCCTTCGATGTTCTTGATCTGGCCGTCCCAGATAAATCCAAACGGCTTCTTGTCGGTAATCATCGCGCTATAGATCCGGCCGTTATAGGCGCTGCACATCGTCACCTCACCGTCCGCGAGAAGCTGCGCCGGTTGCGCGCCTGTTTCCCACCAGACGATCGATGACTTGATCGTGTCGAGCTTCTTGAATGCGCGATTCAGTCCCGCCGGAGTTCTGAGCGTTTTATAAACGTCTGCCGGAGGAACGCCGTCGGCAAGGAGCGCCCATTCCAGCGCGCCTTCAGGTGACTTGCGCAGGCCGCGTTTGCCCGGGAAATTCTTCAGGTCGAAGAAATCGGCAATCTTCGCGGGCTCGTGTCCCTTGAACTTGTCCTTGTTATAGGTGATGAGCGTCGACCAGGCGATGCTGCCTACGAGGCAGTCCGACAGCGCTCTAGGAACGAAGTCGTTCTTTGCAGGTGTCCCGTCCTTTGCCGGAGCAAGGCTGGCGGGGTTCACCTTTTCAAGCAGGCCTTCGTCGCACGCCCGGATGGAATCCGCCAGCTGCATGTCAACAACGTCCCACGTCACGTTATTCGTTTGCACCTGGCTGCGCACCTGTGCGATGCCGCCGTTGTAGGTGTCGGTCTTGAGCTGAACGCCGGACTGCGCAGCGAACGGCTTCGCGGCGGTCGACTCCTGTGCGTCCTGCCATGCCCCGCCCCACGAGACGAAAGTAACCTGTGCAGCAGATGCGGTCGTCCCGATACAACATGATGCGAGAAGCGTTATTAACAGCGCGTTGTACTTCATTTCATCGACTCCATTGTTTTAAGAGAGACTCACGGATTAACCCGGCGGCGACTGCCAGTCATTTACTGCAATGCCCGGCAGGCGTCGGCCATCCAGCCGACGTCGACCGAGTCGCCGATACGCAACTGGCGTGCAGCGCCATCATTGGGTAGCTTGACAATGAAGTCGTTACGCCCGCATACCTGCATCACTACACGGAGATGGTCGCCGTAATAAATCAGGTCTTTGACGCCACCCTGGAAGACGTTGTCACAGGAGCGAGCCCGCTCCCCAACAGCAATTCGTTCGGGTCTTAGCGAAACGCTCGCGCCGCCAGTCGCAGAAACGGCAACGCCAGCGCTTGCCTTGATGCTGTGCCCTCCGTCGAGCTTGACGGTACACAGTTCACGGTCAACGGACGCCACGACACCCTTGAGTTCGTTGCTTTCCCCGATGAAGCGGGCCACGAAAGCGTTCTCAGGTTTCTCGTAAAGCTCCGACGGCGACGCCAGTTGCTGGATGATCCCGTTGTTAAACACGGCGATGCGATCCGACATCGTCATCGCCTCGCTCTGGTCGTGGGTCACGTAGACCACTGTCAAGCCGCTTTGCTCGTGAATCTGCTTGATCTCGTATTGCATCTGCTCACGCAGTTGCTTGTCGAGAGCCCCGAGCGGCTCGTCCATCAAGACGAGCGCCGGTTCGAACACGAGCGCCCGTGCAACCGCGACACGTTGTTGCTGACCACCGGAGAGCTGCGCGGGCATCCGGCTGGCGAACTTTTCCATGTTCACCATGTTCAGCGCCTGCGTCACTTTCCGGGCGATTTCGTCCTTCGGCACCTTCCGCACCTTGAGCGGAAAAGCCAGATTCTCGGCGACTGACTTGTGCGGAAAAAGCGCGTAGCTCTGGAACACCATGCCGATGTTGCGACGCTCCGGCGGAATGCGGTTTATCGGCTTCCCCTGAAGAAGAATCTCGCCGTGAGTGGCAGTTTCGAAGCCGGCCAGCATCATCAGACAGGTCGTCTTGCCGGACCCCGACGGTCCAAGCATCGTCAGAAACTCACCCTTTCGAATCTCGAGATTGAGATTCTTCACGACGAGCGTTTCGCCGTCGTAGGTCTTCTGGACGTTTTTGAAAGAGACTATGGTCGACATCGAAATTTCCCTCAGAAAAAGCCGTGAAACACGCTTACGCGCCGAACTGCCAGCTGCGCGGCGGCATGTACGTTTCTTTAACGACTCGCGGCGACACCCAGCGGAGCAGGTTCAGATGCGAGCCCGCCTTGTCGTTGGTACCGCTTGCCCGGCCACCGCCAAAAGGCTGCTGGCCAATCATCGCGCCGGTCGGCTTGTCGTTCAGGTACAGGTTGCCGGCCGCATTGACGAGTGCGTCTTCTGCCTGGTGCAGCGCGAAACGGTCCGTGCAAAAAATCGAACCGGTCAGCGCATAGGGGCTCGTTGCATCGATGAGCTCAAGCGTTTCCGGCCACGCGTTGTCTTCGTACACGAACACCGACAGCACCGGGCCGAAGAGCTCCTCGGTCATCAGTGCATGCCTCGGATTCGAAACCTGAAGCACAGTCGGCTCGACGAAGTAGCCTGGGTCGGACCACGTCTTGCCACCGGAGACGACCTTAACCGCTGAGTCTTCCCTGGCGGCCGACAGGACACGACTGAGTTTTTGATGCGAAGCCTGCGAAATCACGGCACCCATGAACGTGCTGAAATCGGCTACGTCACCCACCTTCAGTTGCGCGAGACGGTCACGCAATTCCTGTTCGACCGAACCCCACAGGCTTCTCGGGATATACGCGCGCGATGCCGCGCTGCACTTCTGGCCTTGATATTCAAACGCGCCGCGAATCAGTGCGATTGCGACTTCCGAAGCGTTCGCAGAAGCGTGGGCCAACACGAAGTCCTTGCCCCCCGTCTCCCCGACGAGACGCGGAATCGTCCGGAACGAATCAACCTTCGACGCGACGCCCTTCCACAGAGACTGGAACACGGCAGACGAACCGGTGAAGTGGATACCCGCGAGGTCGCGTGACGACAGCGCGAGGCGTGTGGTCAGCTCAGCGTCACCCGGTACGAAGTTGATGACGCCCGGCGGCAGACCCGCTTCCTCGAGTGCCTCGAAGAAGATGTAGTTAGCCAGCGCCGATTTCTCGGACGGCTTCCAGAGAACCGTATTACCCATGATCGCGGGCGCGGTCGTCAGGTTGGCGCCAATAGCCGTGAAGTTGAACGGCGAGACGGCATACACGAAGCCTTCCAGCGAACGCCAGTCGGTGCGGTTCACGGCGGTCGAAACCGAGATCGGCTGCTCCGCATACACGCGCTGCGCGTTGTAGGCGTTGAAACGCAGAAAGTCGATGAGTTCACAGGCGCTATCCGGCTCGGCCTGGTCAACCGTCTTGCTCTGACCCAGCATCGTTGCGGCGTTAATCCTTATGCGCGAGCGTGTCGCGACGATTTCCGCTGCCCGATGAAAAATGGTGGCGCGACTTGCGTGCGTCAGATTTGCCCAGTCACGCGCAACCGTCTTCGAGCTGGCGATGGCTTCGTTGATTTGAGCGTCAGACGGACGGTGAATGCGGGCGAGCAACCGTTGGTGGTCATGCGGTGCGCGCACTTCCACGACGTCGTTCGAGAAATAGCGCTTGCCACCGATGACAGTCGGGATTTCAACGACGTCGCGTTGTTCGAGTGCCTTGACCAGCTCGCTGGCTGCCGGGGTTCCACGGCCGAAATGCACTTCCGGCTCGTTTGCCGGCAACGGGAATTGAGGACCTGAAATCACGCCTGCTCCTTAATGAAATCCAACCAGTAAACCGCAAGCAAACCTGGCACCTGCTGTTGGGTTAACCCTTATCGGGCGGGCCTTTGCGGCCAACTTGCTGCGAAGAGAAATCACGCTCCGAGAGTAGTCGCTGCCAAAAGAAGAGGTTCCTAATAAACCCTCCGTTATGAATTGAATCTGATGCGGTTATGCAAACATCAGGGAGCACACACAATCTCACCGCAGCGAGCCTCAACACCGTGCACGCCGATGCTCGCTCACACTTGAACCCACGATGGATCAGGACTTCAATGAACGCCGACCGTGGCAACAGGCGCTCACTTCGCACCCTGTAGCTGGTCAAGCGTTGACGTCGGATTTTTCAGGTCACCCTGTGGGTTGAAGGAGATGTCCCCTGTCATCTCCGTGTATTGCGTGGTGCGCATTAAAGGCCAATGTGTGGGTCTCCCTGGTCGTGCACCGGATCGGGTTCGAAGCGTATGGCCTGACCGACCGGCTTGAAGCGCTGGTTATGGGCTTCCTCGATGGCCAGGCAGACGCTGTTCTCTATGCCCTTCCCGTTAGAAACACCGTCGCCCATCGAGGGACTGGACACGACAATAGTACTGAACACATGTTCAACATAATTTTCATGGCTGTCACTATATAGCCGAACCACGGCGCGTCAAAAATACTTTCCGCATCGATTGCGGTGCTTTTTAGTGATGAAAATATGGATTAAAGGGTAAACACCGATAAAAATTCATTGCACAAAATGAACATTCGTTCAGTGTTTTGCTCGCTTATGCTTTAACCTATGCCATCAGGCCGGTGAACAAACGAGGGATTGGACAGAGCATGCAGGGCGTCAAGACAAAGACCGCAGGGAGCGATCTCCGAAAGGAAGACTCAGCTCAATACGAGGGGATGCCGCTCAAACTCATCGATTCGACGCTGGAGGTTGTGGGACAGGTTGGGCTCGAAAACCTGACCATCCGCAAGGTCAGTGAGCACGCCGGCGTGTCGGTAGGGCTCGTGCATCATCACTTCGCAAACAAGGACAGCCTCGTCTACAAGACGTTCGTGTATCTCATCCGGCGAACGCGGGAGCAGCTCACTGCTGGAAGACGCGGGATTACCGATCCGGTTGAACGCATGAAATTCACCGCGGACATGTGCTTTAGCGACGACGTGATGAGCCCAGGCGTGGCGAATGTCTGGCCGCACATGTGGAGTTCATCCTCCCACAACCAGGAAGTACAGCGCCTTTGCGCGGCCTTTTCACGGCGCCTTCGCTCGAACTTCACGCATGACTTGCGGCAGGCCGGATGTGCGCCAGCAATCGCGAATATCCATGCTATCCAGGCAATGGCACTGGTTCACGGCCTCTGGATCGAGTACCGCGTTGCTGGCGCAATTTCCATCGACGAGGCGCTCGGTGTGTTTCATGGCGTGATTGACAGCGCCACCGGCCAGATCTGGAAGTTGAATATGAGCCAGCCTTCTAGACAGACGCAATAGCGCAGCGGTTTGAGGCGCTACACCTCTTCCGGCAGACAGACATCTTCGGGCTTTAGCGACAGCGCGCTGGCGATGTCACGCGACACCTGGCGCTCATAGGCCCGTCGAAGCAGGTCGTATAAGTCCGCGGGAAGATGACCCAGTTCGTTTTCCCTGAACGCGAGAAAGAACGAACGGCTGAGCGCTGTGTTGGCGCGGCCGTGCCGCGAGAATGCCGACAGCGGCACGACGCGCAAATCCGGCACATAGTGCCGCGACTGCCAGACACACAGCGGCGTGGTGATTGCAAACCCAAGGCCAGCCGCTACAAGGCTGAGCATCGGGTCAGTCGCGTCGAATTCACATGTGCGTTCGACGTTCTCCGCGTTCGCGGCCAGATAGGCATCGACATGCTGGCCGATGACAGAACGGGCACTGTATCGAATGAACTGAAGATGCCGGCTCAGGTCCGCAAGCGTCGAGAAATGATCGACCTCAAAGCTCTTTGGCAAGACGACAAAGTAAGGCTCGGAGAAGAGCTTCTGTCGACGGATACCGGGCGCTTGTGCGAGCCCGGTCGTCGTGACCGCCATGTCGAGCTGGCGAGCCTCGAGCTGACCGTCGAGCGTCGGGGTGATGCCGGACCACAGGCGAATCTGATGCGACGTACCGGTCAGCGCCTTGATGATGATCGGGCCGATCGTCGCCGCAAATGAATCGACGCAGCCTAACCGGACAACAACGCGCTTTGCCCGGGTCACGTTGCGTACGCTCTCGACCATCTGGTCCGCGCCCTGCAACAGGACAGTTGCGTGCTCAAAGAGCCGCTGACCCGCCGCGGTAGGTCGTGCCGGTCGCGTCGCACGGTCCAGAAGCGTGGTGTCGAGAATTGTCTCCAGCGCCTTGATGCGCTGGGACACCCCGGCCTGGGAAATGGAGAGCCGGCTTGCCGCGTCCGAAATGGAACCGGCCTCCACCACTGCCACCCAGCTGGCAAGCAAGTCCCAGTCGGGATACTGTTCGGGTGCGCTCTCTTTCATGGTCGGCGGCGAAGTGGCAGCGAAATCTCGTTAGTCGGCCGCCCGGGGCGTTCAATCTCCCGGACGCATTTTTATTGGCGCCCCTCGGGCCCGGAACCGAAGTGAGCGTGCTCTCCGTTCCTGGACATCGTCCTCAGGACCGCATCGAGCGCATCCAGCACGTTGCCCGGCGCAGCATCCTCGTTCGCTCCACCTCCCGGGAAAGCAGCATCTCGCGGCTCGCAGTCGAGGCGCCAGCGGCCAGCCACCTCGACCTCGATCGCATGCACCCCGTTCAGAGGCATGCCGTAATGCTGGGCGGCAAACGCGTCCACGAGCTTTCCGTTGACCACCCAGGACCGGCTGGATTCCTGCACCGATTTCGTGATTGCGGCTACGAGGCGTCTGTCGCAAGCCGCACCGCGGTTAGTGCCTATATTACATTCTGCAGCACCCGGTTGTTCCCGATAGGGCGACAACCACGAGCTGGCATGCGAGACGAGGAGCAGAACATTGTCGTGCAGGCTACGCAGCCGCAGCAGTTCCTTTAGGAGCGCCGCGTGAAACGGCTTCCAGCACTCTTCCACGCGGGCGTTTACGTCGGCTTCGGAGGGTTCCTGCCCCTCCGGGTATAACGCCTCTCCGCGGGACGTGTGCGTCCTGCACAGTCCGACGTGATTGAGCCTTGACGAAAGCGGCCGGCTATCGGGCGCGACGTTGAGGTCGATGACACACGGATGATACAGAGCAGAAATGCACGTCATGTCCCTCTTCAAGGCGGCCGTCCGCAAAATTGCGCCGAAAGGGTCCGCCAGACGACCCTCGACGGCCAACCAGGCAGGATTGACGCGCAACCCAGCCGGTACGGACGTTCCGGTGTGTGGTGTCACGACCAGCACTGGAGCGTCCCCTTGAGAAATCTGGCCGTAAGGCAGGTTCTGCATGTTAGTACCCTCAGGTTCGCATCCACGCGCAGCGGATGCGCGTTATTCGAGCTGGCGCATCTGGACGTCATTCGATGTCGCTCACGGTACCTGAACAGGATTCCGGGCTGCCTTTCGTAAGCCCGGGTTTACCTGTCCATAAGTGGCGCTTAAGAAGTGCAGACGCTGTGGCGTGGCGAAAAGCCTTATTCTGTGGCCCGACAGCTTAAGGCCGCGCCCCATTCACGACGACCATGAGAGACCGTTGTCTCTTACCTGACCTTTGGAGCGGCATGCCGTCATGTTGCAGCGCACTCCGGTCGGCTTCAATTCCCGTTGCGATGGCTCGCCGTCAGCCGGCCATTCTCGAATATCATCACGGGCAGCGGTGCATGCGTGACCGTTTTTCTTGCAAGCCATCTTCACAACCAGACAATGAAATCGGCCACTCAGGGAGCAAAGGGATATCGGCGACTTATACCGTCGTTGACCGCCCTTGTTGAATTTGAAGCTGTCGCCCGCTTGAGCAGTTTCACGTTGGCAGCCAACGAGCTCGGGGTCACGCAAGCGGCCGTGAGCAGGCAGGTCCGGCTCCTCGAGGAATCCCTGGGCGTTCACCTTTTCCATCGCCTGCATCGGTCAATCAAGCTCACGCGCGAGGGCGAAGCGCTATATCTCGTGGTTGCGGAGTCCATGCAGAGAATTGCGGGAGTCTTCGACCGGCTGGCGGACGGAAGCGAGCAACAGGAACTGGTCCTTGCCACCACGGCGGCCTTCTCCCAGTTCTGGGTGCTACCCAGGTTGCCCGAGCTGAAACGTCTTCAACCACAATTGAAGCTTCGTTTGACGACTCAGATGTTCACCGCCGACCTGCGCCACAACGAAGTGGACATAGCAGTCCGGTTCGGCAACGGTAAGTGGCGCGACGGAACGTCATCATTGCTGTTTGACGAAGAAGTGTTTCCGGTATGCTCACCGGCCTGGTTGCAGGAGAACGGGTCGCCGCACTCTCTCGCGGAACTCGCAAAGACACAGTTGATCGATTCTGACTCGACGTCTGAAGGGTGGATGGGTTGGGAGACCTGGTTTGAAGCCGTCGGCTTACGACCACCACGGTTACAGTACGCGCTACGCTGCAGCCTGTACACGGACACGATTCAAGCTGCGCTGCATGGGCAAGGTGTTGCACTGGGCTGGCACAGACTGTTGACCCGCCACCTCGAATCGGGAACGCTTGTGCGCCTCACGGAGGCGACGGTCAAGGTCAGCGATTCGTATTTCGTCGTTATCCCTCACGGTCGCGCGATTACACCCACTACGAATCGCGTGATTGAATGGCTGCGCGGCGATGTCGCGGTCTCCTCGCACCAGGATGAATGAATTGCCCAACGCCTTGCTGCGTCAATCAAGGCCCTGAAGCAAGCTGGCAGTTCTCGCATAACTTAAAGTAATGTCAGAGCAAGAATAAAGCGCATTGACGGCCAATATCGTCGATTCAATACTGGATTCATAACGTTGATGCGGTGGCATCACGACTGTCAATCCAGGTAAGGGGCAATCGATGTCTGTGGCAAATCTTAAAACTCACAGTGAACTCGCGCGCGGTCGCACACCTGGCCATGGCATGCCGGGAGAACTGTTCGGGCGGCAGGACGTGTTCGAGACAGACGTCGACGTGTTCTTTCACAAGCACTGGATTCTCGCCGGCGTCACCGCTGATGTTCCAGAACCCGGCGATGTGTCTACCGTCGACATCGGCAAGGCATCGATTCTGATCGTGCGCGACGACGATGAAAACATTCGTGCCTGGCGAAACGTGTGCCGGCATCGCGGAGCCCGACTGAAAGACGCTGGAAAATCCACGGTCGGCATGCTCGTTTGCCCTTATCACCAGTGGACCTACGACCTCGACGGCAGCCTGAAACACACGACCCACATGGGCGTTGATTTCGACCGCTCGTGCCGCGGCCTTATCCCCGTGAAGACACGTATTGTCGGCACCCATATCTTCGTGTGCCTGTCGGATGACGCGCCCGCCGACATGGATATCCTCGAACAAACGATGGCTCCCAGGTTCGCACCGTATGACCTGACACGAACCAGAATCGCACACGAGGCCGAAATCATCGAGAACGGCAACTGGAAGCTCGTGATCGAGAACAACCGGGAGTGCTATCACTGCGGTGCGACCCATCCGGAGCTGACAGCGTCCTTCCTTCCTGAAGATTTCGGATTCTGCCCGCAGGGTTTGAGCGAGGAATCCCAGCGCGCACTCGACGCGTACCACGCACGCAACGCCGCGAGCGTCTCCAGTTGGGAAAAGGATGGATTGATCTGCAACGCGTTCGAACGGCTCGACCCCGATGCCGCCACCAGCTTCCGGACGCAGCGCCTGGTTATCGCCGGAAACGGCGAATCGCAAACGATGGACACCAGGGTAGCAAGCAGGAAGCTCCTCGGTGAATTACAGCGCCGTGACCTCGGCGACGTGCATATGTGGACCCACAATTCGTGGACGCATGTGATGAGCGACCATGCGGTCGTCTCCTACATTGTCCCGCTGGCACCGGACAAGACGCTCGTGCGTACCAAATGGCTGGTCCACGAAGATGCAGTGGAGGGAGTCGATTACGACCTGAACGCGTTGACTGAAGTCTGGGTTGCAACGAACGCCCAGGACGCAAGCCTGGTTGCAACCAACTATCGTGGGACACAGGATCCGGCCTATGAGCCCGGTCCGTTCTCTCCTTTTACAGAGACCTATGTGGAACTGTTTGCCCAATGGTACGCAGCCCGGTTGGGTGCGCACGGAGTTTAAGTGACTGCCATGAATTTTCCAGACACGTACGCCGACGCTACCCTGCCGGACGCGCTTGAAGACAGGTTGACCGATAGCGCCGTCTGGGAGCGCGCCGGCGGTCAATGGACCAGCGCCGAGAAGAGGCGGCTGGTGTGTTGTCGCACCATTGACGAAACACTCGACGTCAAAACGTTCGTTCTCTGTGCGAATGACGGCGTTCCGTTCAGCTTCGAGCCGGGGCAATTCATTACGATATCGGTCGACGTCGGCGGTCAGGCGCTGTCACGCTGCTACACGATATCCTCGCCCCCGACACGCCCGTACACCCTGTCCATCTCGGTCAAGCGCGTACCCGGCGGTGTCGTATCGAACTGGCTGCACGACAATCTGTGGCCGGGCGGCACGTTGCAGGCCTACGGACCTTCAGGCGTGTTCACGCCTTCATCTCATCCTGCAAGGAAGCTGCTCTACCTTTCCGCCGGTTCAGGCGTGACACCACTGATGTCGATGACGCGCGCGGGTCATGACCTCGGACTCAACCGTGACATCGTGTTCCTGCACAGCGCGAGAACACCTGCGGACATCATCTTTCGAAACGAGCTGGCTCAGCTTGGCGCGTCCGCGGACCGGCTCAGGGTCGTCCATATATGCGAAGGTGTCGGCCTGGAACGCGACTGGAGCGGCCCTGTCGGCAGATTGTCGCTGGAACTACTGGAGCGTTCAGTACCCGACTTCCGGGAGCGGGAAGCATTCACGTGCGGCCCCGCGGGTTACATGCAGTCGGCAAAAGAAATCCTGCGTGAAGGCGGTCACGACCCGGCACGGTATCACCAGGAAAGCTTCGACATCGGCGCCAGTCGTGCCGAAGGCGGCGTTGCTGTCGCTCCTGTTTTGCCGTGCAACGCAACCTCCGATGGCCGACAGTCGTTCAGCATCCGGCTCGCCCGCTCCGGGAAAACGTTCACGATGAACGATACCGAGACCGTGCTCGCCGCGGCTCGCAAGGCTGGCGTGCCCGTTCCGTCTTCCTGCGGACAGGGTCTTTGTGGAACCTGTAAAACCGCTGTTCTCGAGGGTGATGTCGATATGCAGCACAACGGCGGCATACGTCAGCGGGAAATCGACAAGGGACTACGGCTGCTATGCTGCAGCCGCGCCAGATCGGATCTTGTGCTGGATCTTTAGCCAGGCGGCCTCAAATATCCGGATATGTGCCTGTCTTCCGCTTCAGTCGGCGTCTTCCGTCAACAGCGTCTCGCCAGGCGCACCCAGTGCAAGCCATCCGCCATCGACGTTGAGCGTCGTCCCCGTTATAAAGCTGGCGCGGGAAGAAGCCAGAAAGGCGATTGCCTCGGCGACTTCTTCCGGTTCGGCCATCCGTCCCATCGGCGTGCGGCGAACGATCGCGTCGCGGTCGAGCACCCCTCGCTTCGACAGGTCATCCACGAGCGCGGTACGCACATAGCCCGGCGCCACGGCATTGACGCGCACGCCCCGACGAGCCCACTCGCATGCCATCGAGCGCGTCATGGCCACGATGCCAGCCTTGGCGGCACCGTACGCGTTGCGTGCAGGGATACCCGCCTGTCCGGCAATCGAACCGAGATTGACGATGGCACCCTTTCCGCGGGCAACCATGCCGCGTGCCACGGCCTGACTGACGAGGAAGGTGCCTCGCACATGTACGTTGATGACCCGGTCGAACGATGCCACGTTCTGGGTCAACGTCGTCCCTGCCTGTTCACCGATACCGGCGTTATTGACGAGCACATCGATCCTGCCGAATCGCTCCAGCACGGATGCCACTGCCACCTCCACCTGCTCCTGTGAACTGACATCGGCGGCCAACCCCATGTGCGGCTCCCCCAGCTCGTGCGCACGCTCAAGCGCCAATTCCCTGTTCAGATCGACAATCACCACGTGTGCGTGATCGCGGGCAAGACGTTGCGCCGCGGCCCATCCGATCCCGTCCGCTGCGCCAGTAACAATAACCACCGATCCGCTTTGCGGATGACCCAACGACTGTTCCATCGATTCACCTTGCCCGATCAATCTGGTCTGCCTGCTTGAGGAGGTTTAAAGAGCCATGCTCGACACTGCGGATCAGCCTTGTCTCCTGTGCCACGACGAGGTGTGCCGATGCGCTTAGATACGCGGGAAAATCCGGATGCGTGTCGCGGCGCAAACACCTCGCTTCATAATCGGCAAGGCTGTCGTATCCCCACAGATGCACAAACTGGTTCAATGGACCCACGACGCTGGTATAGAAACCGAGTGGGTGTCCTAGCGTTTCAAGCAGGATGGGCATTGCCATCCTCTCGAACACTTCGATGAACTCGTTCATCCTGCGCGGCGGGATCATGTATATCCGGTGATCCACCCATGCCTTAGCGACGGCCATTGACCACCTCCTTCTCGCGCACTACTGGGTTCGCAACCGTGTTCGCGGCATTGCCCGCCTGCGCAATGTGCCGGCCGGTGATGAACCCGAACGTCATGATGGGTCCGAGCGTGATTCCCGCACCCGGGTAATTGCCGCCCATGATGCTGGCGCGGTCGTTGCCCACGGCATACAGGCCAGCAATCGGCTTGCTGTTCGCATTAAGCACCTCACCCACGACACTGGTGCGAATGCCATCGAACGTGCCGAGGTCGCCCATGTAAATCTTCAACGCGTAGTACGGGCCCGTTTCGACTGGTGCAACGCATGGATTCGGCTTGTGTTCGGGATCCGCGAGATAGCGGTTAAACGATGTGGTGCCCCGGCCGAACTGACGGTCTTCGCCGTGTACCGCTCCTTCGTTGTATTCGCGCACCGTCGCCTCAAGCGCGGCCGCATCGATACCGGCTTTTAGAGCAAGCTCGGACAGCGTGTTCGCCTTCGTCAGATAGCCATTCCTGACAAGCGGTCCAAGGGGCAGCGGCCCGGGTTTTGCATAACCCAACCCATACCTGGCTATCGTGGCGTGGTCGCAAATGAGCCACATCGCCGTCTCATGCTCACCTTCACAGGCCGTAATCATCGCGGCGCCAACGTCGTGGTATGAACTGGATTCGTTGGTGAACCGGCGTCCGTTACGAAGCACGCCAATCACCCCCGGTTTGTAGCGGTCAAGCAGATGCGGAAAGACGCCGTAGCGACCGCCTTTCAGCGGCACGCGCGAGACTGGCATCCACGCTGCCGCATCCTTGAAACGGATGTCGACTGTTCCCCCTGCTTTCTCGGCCATCCGCCCGCCATCGCCTGTATTCGACTCAGGTACGGGCGATACATGCTCGCCACCGCGACGCACGTGCGGGTACGCTTTGCCAATGCGCTGAACGTCATGGGAGAAACCGCCACAGGCGAGAACGACACCGCAACGGCTTTCGACACGCACGGTCTGGCCATTGCGTTCAATGAGCGCACCGGTAATCGCTCCATTGGAAACCAGCAGCTCTTTCGCCAGACTCGAGGTCCAGATCGGAATCTCAAGATCGAGCGCCGATTTCGCAAGCCGGGCGGCCAGAGCGTTTCCACTGGTGACATGAATCCCGCGGCGATAGAGAAGCAGCTCTTTCATATGAGCCGCAAGACGCTTCGTCACATACACTGCGGACGCAACCGATTTGGTAACGTTGAAAAAATGCTTCAGATCGGCGTTGGACGAGTTGAACATCATGCCGATGAAGGTGATGGTCTTGAGCGGCGGACGCAGCCGACGCATATCCTCGCCCAGTTCCCTGATGTCGAAGGGAGCCGCGAGAATCGACCGTCCCACGTCGACGCCTCCACCAACCGTCGGGTGATAATCCGGGTAAAGCGTCGGAACGAACTTGACGCTCGTCTCGCGCTCGAACCACTCCACCATCTCCGGGCCGGTGTCGAGGAATGCGTTCACCGCCGCTTCATCGAAGAACGGACCGGTCTCGTTCTTCAGATACTCAAGCGCGGCTTCGCGGCTGTCCGTTACACCCTTATTCCGTGCCACATGATTATCAGGAATCCAGAGCACTCCGCCCGAGAAGGCCGCGGTGCCGCCAAAAACATCCGCCTTCTCCGCGACGACGACGCTCAAGCCATGCTTGCGCGCCGTGATGGCCGTCGACATGCCGCCAGCGCCCGCACCAATGACCAGCAGGTCGCACTCGACCCGGTTCGGACTGGTTGAAACGTTCCCCATGATTCATCTTCCTTGCGTATTTCTCAACGCGGAGTCGGTTGACTGCGTCCGGTCCCGTTGAACCCGGGACGAGGCACGAGATCCATGAGCATGGCGTCCATGCCTCCGTTCACGGCGACTTCAGCGCCAGTCACATAGCTCGACCTGTCGCCAAGAAGAAAAAGGGTGACGTTGGCGATGTCGATGGGCTCGCCGACCCGCTTGCTGGCGGTCACTGCCGCCCGCTTCTCCTCGAAACCCGGTTCTTCGTAGAACTTTGCTGAAAGCGCGGTGCGGATCATGCCCGGGCAGACGGCATTGCTGCGGATGCCCGGACCCCATTCGGCTGCGATCTGCCTCGACAGCAAAAGGACGCCCGCCTTGCTTGCGCTATACGCGCCACTTCCTGTTTGCGGATGACTGGCGGCGATCGATGCGACGTGGACGATGCTGCCGCCTCCCGCAGCATTCATCTGATCGGCAAAGGCGCGTGAACAGACGAGGTAGGCCGTGAGATTCACCGAAAGAACCTTGTTCCATTCGTCGGATGTCACCGATTTCAAGGCCGAAGGTCTTAGCATCCCGGCGTTGTTCACGAGTGCCGTGCAGGGTCCAAGTTCGTCGTTGACGCGACGGGCAGCCTGGATGACGGCCGCTTCGTCGGAGACATCGCACGCAATTCCGATTGCGGTGAGGCCACGACCGCATAGCGCGTCCGCGGCTTCCTTTGCGGCGGCGCCGTTGAGGTCCAGCAACGCGACCTTCGCACCAGCGACCGCGAGCTGTTCGGCAATGGCTGAACCAATTCCACTGGCCGCACCGGTCACAACGCAAACCTTGCCTGCAAGACCAAGCCAGGAAAAATGGTCGAATGTATTTGTCATGTGCAATCGGACTATGTAATCTAACCCGGACAATTCCGGCGTATCCGGGCTTGTCGTCCAGCGGCAAATCGAGCCTCGCCGTGCTGTGGACATCCCCCGGATTTCAGGGAAAACCTCTATTTTCAGCAGTATTTATGCGGTTTTTGATTCGCAAAGTGTAGAAGCCAAAGGTAGTCTCCTCAATAGACAAACCAGGCTGATAGCCGGACAAAACATGCATAAGAGACCAAAGCCGGGATTACCCCTATGAGCAAGATTCCAAATTACGCACTCTATGGAACCGACCCGAAACCACCATGGGAAGACTTCGTATTTTTTGAGCGAATCCCTGAACGTTCCGGACTGCACAATTTTCAGATCGAGCCCCACATGCATGACGGCATGCTGCATCTGCTGTATGTGAGAAGGGGCGGCGGGGACACGTTTGTTGATGACGTGAAATGGCCGCTGCGCGAGGACAGTCTGGTGATCGTCCCATCTCAATGCGTGCATGGGTTCCGGTTCACGAGCGATATCGATGGCCCGGTTGTCACGGCGGCGCAAAGGCCGATAGAGTCGCTGGCGGCGGTATCGGCGCCCTACCTTCTGGACACGATTCGTCAGCCGGCGGTGGTGGACACGTCGCTCTCGCCCCGGCATGCGGAGGCGTTGATGCCGCTCTTCGAGGCGATTGCCGAGGAGGCACGGGTTCAGGCGGCCGACCAGATGGCGTGTAGTGCGGCGTTGATGCTCGCGCTCTTTATCCAGATTCACCGGATACGCCAGTCGAGCGAGCATGCAAGCGCAGTCGGAGGGACGCTTTCCCGCCGGGGCATGCAGATCGAGAAATTCCGTGCGCTTGTCGATGCTCATTTCCGCGAGCGTCCCGCTATCAGCTGGTACGCCACCGCGCTCGGGCTAAGCGCCGGTCAACTCTCGCGCCTGTGCCGCGAAAGCCTCGGCATGTCGAGCCTCGAGGTCATCAATGCGCGTGTCACGCACGCGGCTGAACGAGAGCTTATCTATTCGACGCTGACGATCAAACAGATTGCCAATAACCTCGGCTTTGCAGACGAGGCGTATTTCGGTCGATTCTTTCGCAAGCAGACAAACCGGTCGCCGAACGAATTCAGGCAGATGGTGCGTGAACGACTGGCGGCAAGTCCGCACGTGCTTCAGGAATGAAAGCCGAGGAGGTTTCGGCGCTATCCGATCTGACTTCGCCGATCGAACCACCGGGTCAGGCACGGCTCGCAGACAAATTCAGCCGCGCCAAATAAACCGCAACCCGTTGTGAGCTATAGTTTCGGATAACCCCGCTCACGGGCGGAACTTCGACATCGATCCACGTCAGCCGCGGATTCTCGTGCGGCATGGTTTCATTCACCATGGCCACCTCGCGCATCCCCTCCATACAAGGACTGCTGGCGTTCGAAACGCTGGCCCGGCTGCGCAGCGTCACGCTCGCCGGCGAGGAACTCAGCGTCACGCCCAGCGCGGTCAGCCATCGCATCCGGCAGCTCGAATCTCAACTGGGCATCAAACTTTTCGCGCGCGGCGACTTCAGCCTGAGCACCGAGGGTGCGGCCTACCTGAACCGCGTGCGCGAGGCGCTGGCCGTGCTGCAGCAGATTCCCGGCCGCGGCAGTGCAGCCGGCACCACGCGGCTGCGCGTCGCGGTCACGCCGACTTTTTCTCGCCAGATGCTTTTGCCCAGGCTGGCGCTGTTTCGCCACGCCTATCCAGAGATCGACCTGGTGCTCCACGTCACGATTCCGATGCTCAACGTGACGGCCGAGGAGGCCGACATCGAACTGCGCTTCGGCACCGGCCCCTATGCGGATCGCGAATCATTGCTCCTCTCGTCCGACGAGGTGACGCCCGTGTGCAGCCCCGAATACCTGAACGAAGCCGGGCCGCTCGACGAATTCGCCACGCTCGACGCGGTCTCGCGCGCCCGGTTGATCCGCTGCCCACTCGAGCCCTGGCGTACCTGGTTCAGCGCAAACGGCATCACGCTGGACGAACCGGGCGGGGGTTCGCAGTTCAACGACATCGGCCTCGTACTCGATGCGTCGGTCGCCGGCTTCGGCGTCGCCCTGATGCGTCTGCGACTGGGCGCCGCGTGGCTGGACAGCGGGCGACTGGTTCGCCTCTCGCCGCGCAGCGTGCCCTCGCCGCACCACTACTTTCTGTGCTGGAAACCGGGCGCGCTCGACCGCTGGGAATGTGCGGCCTTTGTCGAGTGGCTGAAGCACGCGCTCGGGTGAGCACCGACCGGGCCGCTTGAAAAACATTCACGCCGCGGCCACCCACGATTCATCCCAGGTCGCCCACTGCTGACTAAATTGTCGCCTCAACGGCGGATGAACCGTCGAGGAGACAACGATGGTGTGGCAGCAGGTCTACGACCCCTTTGGCAACATGTTCATTTCCACCGCACTGGCGGCCATTCCCATCGTGGTGATGCTGGCGTGCCTGGGGCTTTTCCACATCAAGGCCCACATTGCGGCCGGACTGGGCCTGCTCGCCGCTGCGCTGGTGGCCGTGTTCGCGTATGGCATGCCGGCCGGCATGGCCGCCCGCGCGGCGCTCTACGGAGGCTTCACCGGGCTGCTGCCGATCGGCTGGATCGTGCTCAACATCATTTTCCTACAGCAGCTCGCCGAGCGGAACGGGAGCTTCAAGATCCTGCAGGACTCGCTCTCGGGCATCACCGAGGACCGGCGGCTGCAACTCCTGCTGATCTCGTTTTGCTTCGGCGCCTTCTTCGAGGGAGCCGCAGGCTTCGGCACGCCCGTGGCGGTGACTGCGGGCATCCTGATCGGGCTGGGCTTCTCGCCGCTGGCCGCCTCGGGCCTGTCGCTGATCGCCAACACCGCACCGGTGGCCTTCGGCGCCCTGGGCACGCCCGTCATCACACTGGCCAGGGTGCATGGCTACGACCTGATGGAGGTCACGGCCATGATCGGCCGCCAGTTGCCGCTGTTTTCGTTGATGGTGCCGTTCTGGCTGATCTGGGCCTTTGCCGGGCGCAAGGCCATGATGGAAATCTGGCCCGCCATTCTGGTAACCGGCCTGTCGTTCGCCATCCCGCAGTACCTGGTCTCGAACTTCATCGGCCCCGAACTGGTGGACATCATCGCGGCGCTGGTCTCAATGGTCTCGCTGGTGCTGTTCCTGCGCGTCTGGCAGCCCAGGAAGATCTGGACCTCTCCGTCGCTGAAGAGCCGCGATGCAAGCGCCGCCGAAGCCACGCCGGCCGGCCCGATCGTGCGCCACAGCCGTGCCGCACTGGTTCGCGCCTGGACGCCCTGGGTGATCCTCACGGTGTTCGTGTTCGTCTGGGGGCTACCCTCGGTCAAGACCTGGCTCGACCATCTCTATGCACCGAAATTCCCGCTGGCCGGGCTGCACAACCTGGTCGAGAAAATGCCGCCGGTGGTGCGCGCGCCGACCAGGGAAAGCGCCGTCTACGTGCTGGGCCTGCTCTCGGCCACCGGCACGGGGATCCTGCTGTCGGCGATCGTGAGCGCGCTGGTCATGAAGTACAACCCGGTAGAAATCGTGCGCACCTTTTTCCGCACGCTCTGGCTGGTACGCTACTCGCTGTTCACCATCGTGCTCATGCTGGCGTTGGGCACGCTGACGCGTTATTCGGGAACCGACACCACGCTGGGGCTGGCGTTCGCCAACACCGGCATGCTGTATCCCTTCTTCGGCACGCTGATGGGCTGGCTCGGTGTCGCGATGACGGGCTCGGACACCGCGTCGAACGTGCTGTTCGGCGGCATGCAGAAAGTCGCGGCCGGCCACCTGGGCCTGGGCGCGAACCTGATGGGCGCCGCCAACAGCTCGGGTGGCGTGATGGGCAAGATGATCGACGCGCAGTCGATCGTGGTGGCATCCACCGCCACGCGCTGGGTCAACCACGAAGGCGATATCCTGCGCTATGTGTTCTTTCACTCCATTGCGCTCGCCTGCCTGGTCGGGCTCTTCGTCACGATGCAGGCCTACGTCTGGCCCTTCACCCTGATGGTGGTGCGCTGAGTGCGGTGTCCGAAGCAACTAACCTGAACGAGGTTTTCCAATGACCGTCATCACCACCGTCGAAGACCTGCGGGTTCTGGCAGAGCGTCGCGTGCCGCGCATGTTCTATGACTACGCCGATTCGGGCTCCTGGACCGAGAGCACCTACCGCGCCAACGAGAGCGACTTCCAGAAGATCAAGCTGCGCCAGCGCGTGGCCGTGAACATGGAAGGTCGCACGACGCGCACCACCATGATCGGGCAGGACGTCGCCATGCCAGTGGCCATCGCGCCGACCGGCTTCACCGGCATGCAGCATGCCGACGGCGAGATACTGGCCGCGCGCGCGGCCGAAAAATTCGGCATTCCGTTTTCGCTCTCGACCATGAGCATCTGCTCGATCGAGGACGTGGCGGCGCACACCCAGGCGCCGTTCTGGTTCCAGCTGTACGTGATGCGCGACAAGGATTTCGTCGAACGCCTGATCGAGCGCGCCAGGGCTGCGAAGTGCTCGGCGCTGATCCTCACGCTTGACCTGCAGGTGCTGGGCCAGCGTCACAAGGATCTGAAGAACGGCCTGTCGGCACCGCCGAAGCCCACCATCACCAACCTGATCAACCTGGCCACCAAGCCGCGCTGGTGCATGGGAATGCTGGGTACGAAGCGCCGCACTTTCGGCAACATCGTGGGCCATGCCAAGGGCGTGGGCGATCTGTCGTCGCTGAGTTCGTGGACGGCCGAGCAGTTCGACCCGGCGCTGAGCTGGGCCGACGTGGAGTGGATCAAGAAGCTGTGGGGCGGCAAGCTGATCCTCAAGGGCATCATGGACGCGGAAGATGCGCGCCTGGCAGTCGCCAGCGGCGCCGATGCGTTGATCGTCAGCAACCACGGCGGCCGCCAGCTCGACGGCGCGCCGTCGACCATCGAGGCGTTGCCGGCCATCATCGAGGCCGTCGGCTCGCAGATCGAGGTCTGGCTCGACAGCGGCATCCGCTCGGGGCAGGACGTCCTCAAGGCCGTCGCGCTCGGCGCCAGGGGCACCATGATCGGTCGCGCCTTTCTCTACGGACTGGGCGCGATGGGCGAGGCCGGGGTCACGAAAACGCTGGAAATCATCCACAAGGAACTGGACATCACGATGGCCTTCTGCGGGCACCGGGACATCCGCACGGTCGACCGCTCCATCCTGCTGCCGGGCACCATTCCGTCCTGAAGTCGCATGTGGGGATATCAGCGCTCGTCGCAGATTTTTTCAGGGCCCGTTGGAATCAACAGGTGTAACGAGCTGTATTTGAAACCGGCCGTACCAGGTCGGCACACACTGGCCATTTTGCGCGATCGTACCGCGGACCGCGATACCTCCAGCCATCCTGCAGGTTTTCATGACCGGTCTCATGAAAAACTACCTGATGGTCGCGCAAACGGCCTGCATGGCGTAAGCCCTAAGGTTGTGCAGACGCAAGCGGCGTCGGCTCGCCATTTCGATAGGTGTAGATGGTGATGGGAGACTCCGTGAGATCGCGATTCCTGTCGAACCGGTAGTGCCCGGAAACACCGCGGGTATCGATGTTCGCCAGCGCGGCGCGGTATTGGGCCGGTTCGATCGAATTGGCCTTCGTCATCGCCTGTGCGACGAGGTTCATGCCGTCGTACAAGGCAGCGCTATAGGTCAGCGGATCGGTATGAAAGCGCTGCTTGTAGTCCGTCTTGAACCGGCGGCCTTCAGGTGTCTGATCGAGAACGCGGCCACCTTGCGGACAATACACACGCGTGTCGACCGCGTCACCGCCAAGTTTCGCCAGTTCGGCATTGCACATTGCGTCGCCACCCAGCAGGTAGCCATTCATCGCGAGACGCTTCATCTGCTTGCGTAGCGCGCCGGCCTGGGCGTAGTAACCACCGTAGAAAATCCCTTCGGCGTTCGAGCCCTTCACGTGCGTAAGGATCGAGACGAAGTCGGTCGCCTTGTCGGTCGTATATTCACGATCGACGATCTCGATGCCGTTGGCTTTAGCCGCGTTGATGAACTCGTCGGCGAGGCCCTGACCGTACGCGGTGCGATCGTCGATCACGGCGATACGCCTGACCTTCAGTTCCTTTGCTGCAAACTCCCCCATCCGGCTGCCAAGTTGCGTATCGCTGGCGGAGATGCGAAACACGAACGGATAGTCGTGCTGCGTGATCGACGGATTCGACGCGACGGTCGCCATCACAATGCCCGACACGTTCACGAGGTTCGAGATCGGAATCGCAACACCGGAATTGAAAGGCCCGAAAATAACCTTGACGTTGGCATCGACCAGGCTTTGCGCCACCGTCATACCGGTGCGCGGATCGCCAGCGTCGTCTTGCGAGACCAGCTCGAAACGCGTTTTCTGGCCGCCGATCACGAGACCCTCGGCGTTCAGGCGCTCGATCGCCATTCGCACGCCGTTTTCGTCGTCCTTGCCGATGGCGGCCTGCGGGCCGGTCAGTGGTCCCGTCAAACCGATCTTGACGACCTGATCGCCGGCGGTCGCGCTCAGGGAGATCATGCTCAAAGCGATTGCTGTCAACCAGCTCGCACCTGCGTATGGCTTCTTCATCATGCTCTCCTCACCTTGTGTGATGTGCCAGACCGTGTCGTCGCCGAGAGGCGAATCTCACCGACGTGGGCACAGATAACATCGCGTGGCCCCTTTCGTCGCGACCGCTCTTCCGGTGCCCGGACAGTGGGGTTGACAGTAATTCTGGGTAGCCAAATTCCCCAATAAAATGCATCATTGATGAAATACATTTCGGAAATCACCGAAGTAATCAAGAGGCGGCACGATGCAGGTTCAGGACACGGATCTTAAGTTATTGCGGATCTTCGAAACTATCGTGCGATGCGGCGGCTTCGCCGCTGCGCAGCCCATTCTCAACATCGGCGCATCGAGTATCAGCGAATACATGTCGCAACTGGAGACACGACTCGGGTTGCGGCTATGTGAACGCGGACGCGCCGGTTTCCGGCTCACCGAGGAAGGCGCGGAACTGCATGCCGCCGCGCAACGTCTGCTCGGCGCAGTCGACACGTTTCAGATGGAAGCCGGAGCACTGCGCAATCAGCTTTCCGGCGTGTTGCGCTTCGGCATGATCGAAGCGACCCTGACCGACACGTACTCGCCTCTGCCAATGGCGATTCGCGAGTTCGGCCAGATGGCGCCGGAAGTCCGCCTGCATGTGCAGATCGACACGCCCGGCAGCATGGAGCAGCACGTGCTGGACGGCCGTCTGCATCTCGCCGTGGGGCCGTTTCCCGTGCAGATTCCCGGCCTTGACTACTCGTCACTCTATCGTGAGGAACAGGGGCTCTACTGTGCCTCGACTCATCCGTTGCACGAACGGGCAGGCGGCAGGGTTCCTGTTTCATTGCTCAGCAAGCAGCGGCTGGCTGCCCGGGCGTACCTGGGCAGCCACGAATTGAAGTTGCTGCGCATGCCGGAAGCCGCGGCCTCCGTCGACAACGTTGAAGGGCGGGCCATGCTGATTCTGTCCGGCAACTACATCGGCTTTCTGCCGCCACACTATGCCCAGGCCTGGGTGGACAGCGGTCTGTTAGCCCGCATCGATCCCGAGCACTACGTGACGCATCTGGACTTTCAGATCATCACGCGCAAAGGGGGTGAACCGGCACGGGTCGTACAGGCCTTTTGCAACCAGTTGCGGACTGCGGCCAAAGAAGTGCGCCGCGCCTCGCGAGGCGGCAAGTAGCGTGCGGATTAGCGGGAAAGGTTTCGTTTAACCTTGCGTTGATGCATGACACGGCCAATAGTGTTCAGCAGCAATTGCGCCGCAAGAATTGAAGTCGAACCCGAATGGTCGTAATCAGGGGCAACTTCCACGAGATCGATGCCGACCACGTCACCCTGTTCAGCAAGGCCCGCGAACAGTTCGAGGCCTTCGTAGTACAGCAGGCCGCCGTGGCTCGGTGTGCCCGTGCCTGGCGCGATCGAAGGATCGAAGCCGTCGATATCGATTGTCAGGTAATAGCGCACGCCCTTCGGGATGCGGTCCAGCACACCCTGGATGCCGAGGCGCCGGAGGTCGCGCACCGAGATGATGTCCGAGCCCATCTCACGTGCCTGCGCATAGCCCTCGCGCGCGGTCGACGACACGTTGCGAATGCCGATCTGCGTCATGCCCGACACCACGCTTTTCTCAGCCGCGCGCCGCAGCGGATTGCCATGGCCGTTGCGCACACCATGACGCTCGTCGACGAAATCGAGGTGTGCGTCGATATGAACGATATGAAACGGCTCCTGGCCTTCGAACGCGTTGATGCACGGGATGTTGATCGAGTGATCGCCACCCATCACCACCGGCAACGCGCCGGCCGCCAGGATCTTGCGCACGCCGTACTCGATGTTTGCGTGGCTCTTTTCAGTGTTGGTATGCACCATGTCCGCATCGCCGATGTCGACGATACGAACTTCGTCACTAGGCAGATAAACGACATCGTCTTCGAAGTCGTATGCGCCGCCGTGGCCGAACGAGAACAGCGTCGACGCATCGCGAATCGAACGCGGGCCGAAGCGTGCCCCGGCCCGCCACTGGGTGCCGCAGTCGAAGGGCGCGCCCATTACCGCGACGTCCGCGTCGATCTTTTCCCAGTCGAGACACAATGGGGATTTCGCGAACGTGCAGATTCCCACAAACGGCAAATTGAGCCGCCCCGTTTCGTAGCTGTTTTCAGACATGATGGCGTCCGCCCTCTGTTCATTCGTTCAGATATGCGCGACGCGCAGGCGCCACGCTCTCCATTACTGCAGCAACGCCCTTTGTCAGGAGCGCGTGGTGCATCTGAAACGAAGTCTAGGCAAACAAATTCAACGGAAAAATTCCAAAAACATGAAATGCACTTCGGAATAGTCCGAAGCGATGTTTAAACATAGCGAGAGCGTGAAGGCTCTGGTGCAAATGGAGGTAATAGTCGGGGAAGCTAATTTTGACAGGATCGCTTATTCAGCTGGGAGGGCCGCATCGCAAGCGGTCGGTGTGGCGGTGTCTTTGATGCCTGGCGTCGCGAGATTAAACTGGCCTTTGCGAATGCGATGGATCAGCTCGATACCTGAGATCGTGGTCGCCGCGTTCCTGAACCGGTTGAACCCGAGCATGGCCTTTGTCCAGGGCTTGATCTTCGATCGTCTTCTTCGATCAGGTTATTCAGATACTTCGAGGATCTGACTTCGGTGTTGGCAGGCAGGTAGCAAGCCGTCGGCCCTCATCAGTCGTCGCACGCGGGAGCAAAGTTATTCTGGGCAGAACCGTGGGTCAAGATTCATAAATCGCTCTCGCCGAAAATAGCGCAAAGGATTTCGCGGAAAGAAAGTTATATGGTCAATCAGGCGGCGCAATAGCGCTTGGAGAAGGGGCGCGGCGCTTCATCCGGGAGAAAGCCCCAGGAGCCGCTGACGAACCGCACAGAAGCATCCACGCCGATTCTTGCAACAGAAGCCGATTTTAATGATGTCGGTTGCGAGATCGAACGTGGTGTTCTGGGCACGCCGAATTTGCACAGGTGGGGATGGCTGCGGCCGACCGGCCGGCCGCAGCCTGAAGAAACGGGGGTTGCACAGGGGCAAAACCCCTCGGCGCCTGGCAATCAAGCATAACCTGTCCAGGCGGCCACGTTATGCCTAACGACACACACTCCGAAGAGTGGCTTTCAAGTGTTTGGTGGGCCTCCCGTGAGTCGAACACGGCACCAACGGATTATGCTTACCAGCTACGGTTTTCACCGCCCCTTTCAGGTTTGTGGTCTGGACTGTCTCTTGTCTTTACGACCTGCCCGTTCAGTCTCTACACGTTCTCTCAAAGAGAGCTTCGCTCGGGATTGCCACGCTGCCGGGGCAGCAGAGGTTTCCCCGAATTTGAGCAGTTCTACCGAGAGGCAGAGCTAACTTACCCCAAGGCAACCCATTCATGACTCACCATGCCGTGCTGCATGGTTTAGGTGAGCCCTTGCTAAGTCCGCTGCTCTAACCAGGCATGAGCTAGAGGCCCTAAAAGCTGCAGATTCCACTGGAACCCGGTTTAAACACCGAGCCCGATCGCTGATGTGGCCGACATGGTACACGAAAAAAGGGGCTTCCTGGACCACCCTGCGTTGCACAGAACGATCTGGAAACCCCTTCTGCGGCAGCAGCCAGCCTTGAAGCCAGCCGCTTCCGGTCAATTCCCTTCGAGGAACGACTTCAGCTTGTCCGACCGGCTCGGGTGACGGAGCTTTCTCAGCGCCTTCGCCTCGATCTGACGGATCCGTTCACGCGTCACGTCGAACTGCTTGCCGACTTCTTCGAGCGTGTGATCGGTGCTCATCTCGATACCAAAACGCATGCGCAGCACCTTCGCCTCGCGCGGCGTGAGGGAATCAAGCACGTCCTTCACGACGTCACGCATGCTCGCGTGCAGCGCTGCATCGGCCGGCGCGACCGTGTTCGTATCTTCGATGAAGTCGCCCAGATGCGAATCGTCGTCGTCACCGATCGGCGTTTCCATCGAGATCGGCTCCTTCGCGATCTTCATGATCTTGCGGATCTTGTCTTCCGGCATCTCCATCTTTTCAGCCAGCGTCGCCGGATCCGGCTCGAGACCGGTTTCCTGCAGAATCTGACGCGAGATGCGGTTCATCTTGTTGATCGTTTCGATCATGTGAACCGGAATCCGGATCGTACGCGCCTGGTCCGCGATCGAACGCGTGATGGCCTGACGGATCCACCACGTTGCGTACGTCGAGAACTTGTAGCCGCGGCGATATTCGAACTTGTCCACCGCCTTCATCAAGCCGATGTTGCCCTCCTGGATCAGGTCCAGGAACTGCAGGCCACGGTTCGTGTACTTCTTCGCGATCGAGATCACGAGACGCAGATTCGCCTCGGTCATTTCACGCTTCGCCTGACGCGCCTTCAGTTCGCCGGCCGCCATCTGACGGTTGGTTTCCTTCAGGTCCTTCAGCGGCAGCACGACGCGCGCCTGCAAGTCGAGCAGACGTTGCTGCTGTTCGCGGATCGCCGGAATGTTACGCGTGAGGATCGCGCTGTACGCGTGACCTTCGCCGACGATCTTTTCCGACCATTCGAGGTCCGTCTCATTGCCCGGGAAACGCGCGATGAACTCGGCACGCGGCATGCCGCACTTGTCGACGACCGTATGCAGGATCTGACGCTCGACCTGACGCACTTCGTCCACCTGCGCGCGCAGCGTGTCGCACAGCCGCTCGACGGTACGCGCCGTGAAGCGGATCATCATCAACTCGTTCTGAATCGTTTCCTGAGCCTTCAGATACGCCTTCGACTTGTAGCCTTCCTTCTCGAACGCACGACGCATCTTGTCGAACCATTCGCTGATCGACGCGAATTTTTCGAGCGACGCGCGCCGGAGCGCCTCGAGCTGTGCCGCATTGGCCGTAGCCTGCGCGGTGCCGTCGTCTTCCTCTTCTTCCTCTTCTTCCTCTTCGGCTTCCTCTTCTTCAGCCTCGATCGCTTCCGCTTCCTGCTCGGAGAAACCGTCCGCGTCCGCGTTGGCGTCGATCAGGCCGTCGACGAGTTCGTCGATACGGATCTCCTCGTTCGCCACGCGCTCGGCCATCGCGAGGATGTCGGCGATCGTCGTCGGGCATGCGGAGATGGCCATCACCATATGCTTCAGGCCGTCCTCGATGCGCTTCGCGATTTCGATTTCACCTTCGCGCGTCAGCAACTCGACCGTACCCATTTCGCGCATGTACATGCGGACCGGGTCGGTCGTGCGGCCGAATTCGGAGTCGACGGTGGAGAGCGCGACTTCGGCTTCTTCCTCGACTTCATCGTCCGACGAAGCCGCCGGCGCGTTGTCGTTCAGAAGCAGCGTTTCAGCGTCGGGCGCCTGCTCGTACACCGCCACGCCCATGTCGTTGAACGTGCTGATGATGCCTTCGATCGCTTCCGTCTCGGCGAAGTTGTCCGGGAGGTGATCGTTGATTTCGGCGTACGTCAGGAAGCCGCGTTCCTTGCCGAGCTTGATCAGCGCGCGCAGTTTCGCGCGACGCTCCTCGAGCTCTTCGGCGGTGCCCGGCTGCGTGGACGCAAACGCGTCTTTCAGCAGCGCTTTTTCCTTTGCGCGGCGGTCGCGTGCCTTGACCTTTTCGACCTTGACCGGAACGACCGGCGCTGCTGCCTCTGCGTTCTGGGTTGCGTCGTCATCGACGGATACTTCGTTCAGCTTTTTCGTCATGGAGTTCGCCATACCGGCTATAGTCTCGACTCGCGGCTGCTGGACAACAGCCGATTGAACCGTGGATACTGGAGTCTCGCGCACTGCCGCATTGTCCTTCGCGACAGCCGCTTCCCTGGTACTTCTGGAACCTGGCCGCTTCGTTGCTGGCTGCGTGGTCTTTGAAGCTTTCGAGGCGCCAGCCGCGTTAGCTACAGATGCCGCAACCGGCGCCGCTCGCGCGGCAGAAGTGGACGGGGATCTCTTCCCAGGAGGAGGCGCGACGCTCGTGGCAGACGTTTTTTTCGCGGAAGAAGAAGCAGACTTGGCCTGCGTGACCTTTCTGGTCGGCTCCTCGGAGCCTTTGCCCGTCGCTTTCTTTCCGCCCGTAGTCTTTACCATCGCAATTCGCCCTCTTGCCTGGAAAACAAACAAAACTGCAAACAAACTGCTGTGAACCTTTTATTATAGCACCTCAGGTTCCAGCACCCCCCATCACAGCCCGAGTTGACGTTTCATGTCCGCCCGCCTGCGGTTCAGATCGGTATATTCAACCAGCTCTTCCGGCGTGTGCCGGGACTGTCGCGACAACTGGTCGAGCCGCGCGCTGTACGCGTCATAGCTCATCCTGAAGATCGCCGCCTTCAGTTCCTCGCCGACAATCCGCTCCTGCTCGCGACGCTCCTCAGCGACCGTTTCGTCCTCAGGATTCTTCAGCAGCAGGTCACGCACGTTTTCATCATAGTCCAGAATTTCGCGGAAAATTTCTTCGAAAGTCGGGGCATTTGCGCTGTTTCTAAGCAGGTCCGACAGCAACTGAAACTCGGCCGCTTCGCCCAGCGCACGCGCATGGGTCGTCACCTCCTCGAACAGTTCGCCGTGACGCGTCACCGTCAGCAGCGCCTGCTCAGCGTCTTCGTCCAGCACGGCGACGATGCGCGGGTGCATCACCAGGTTGCGCAGCGCCCGCTGTTCGATCCCGGTCACGCTACGACGATCCTTGCGCGGCGGCGCGGCGCGCGACGCCGCGGCAATCCGGGCATCGACCTCGCAAAGCGCGGCCACTTCGTCGAACGGCACGTCGAGCCGGTCGGCGAACATATGCATGATCTGGGCGCGCAGCGCGTTCGCCGGCAGCGCCTGTAACAGCGGCTTGGCGTCGAAGAGCGCGCGCGCCTTGCCTTCCGGCTGATCCAGCTCCTTGCCGGTCAGCACCTCGTTCAGCATGAACTGCGACAGCGGCATCGCCCGGGCGACCTGCTCCGAGAAACCCTCGGTGCCGAACTCGCGCACATAGCTGTCCGGATCGTGTTCCGCCGGCAGGAACAGGAAGCGGATCGTGCGGTTGTCAGCCGCGTGCGGCAAACAGGCATCCAGCGCGCGCCGCGCGGCGCGGCGGCCTGCCGAATCGCCGTCGAAGCTGAAGATCACTGTCTCCGTCTGGCGCATCAGTTTCTGCACATGAACTGGCGTACACGCCGTTCCGAGGGTCGCAACCGCGTTCTGGAACCCAAGCTGCGCCAGCGCGACGACATCCATATATCCTTCGACCACCAGCACGTACTGCTGCTCACGGATTGCAAGGCGCGCCTCAAAAAGGCCGTACAGCTCGCTGCCCTTGTTAAATAGAGGCGTTTCCGGCGAATTCAAATATTTGGGCTCGCCGCTGTCCAGCACGCGACCACCAAAGCCGATCACCTGCCCCTTGACGTTGCGGATCGGGAACATGATCCGCTCGCGAAAGCGGTCATAACGGCGGTTCTGACCCTGTGCATCGGACTTTTCGCTGACGATCACGAGCCCGGACTCGACAAGTGAATCGTCCCGGTAATCGGGGAACGCGGATTCGAGGTTCTGCCAGCCGTCCGGCGCGTAGCCGAGCCCGAAACGGGCCGCGATTTCGCCGGTCAGTCCGCGTTTTTTCAGGTACTGGATGGCGTTGGGTGCGCCACGCAGTTGCTTGCGGTAAAAGTCGCACGCGACCTGCATCACGTCTGAGAGCGCGGTAGTGACGGCTTTCGATACAGCCGGCGCATAACCTTCACCCCCGCCTCCGCCGCGCATCGGCGAAGGTTCCTGCGGCACCGTGAGGCCCACCGATTGCGCCAGCTCGTTCACCGCCTCAGGAAACGTCAGCCCGGCGTGCTCGATCAGGAAACCGATCGCAGTGCCGTGCGCGCCGCAACCGAAGCAGTGATAAAACTGCTTAGTCGGACTAACGGTAAACGAAGGGCTCTTTTCGTTGTGAAACGGGCACAGGCCCATGAAATTCGCGCCGCCCTTCTTCAACTGCACGAAACGACCGACCACGTCGACGATATCGACGCGGTTCAGCAGATCCTGCAGGAACGAGTGCGGAATCACAGTGGAAAGGCGGCCTCGGATGACATGAAAATCCGGCGGCAAGCCGGCGTGGCTTGCCGCATGCGGATGGGGTGTTACTTCGCGAGTGCTGCC
Source organism: Paraburkholderia sartisoli (assembly GCF_900107685.1). GTDB lineage: Bacteria > Pseudomonadota > Gammaproteobacteria > Burkholderiales > Burkholderiaceae > Paraburkholderia > Paraburkholderia sartisoli. The sequence continues at coordinate 146,409 of NZ_FNRQ01000008.1, forward strand.
TTGACGAGCCCGGACACGGCCGTCATGTCCGCGCGGCCAGCGAGCTTCGGCTTGAGCACGCCCATCACCTTGCCCATGTCCTGCGGGCCGGCGGCGCCCGTCTGCGCGACCGCAGCCTGCACTTCGGCGGCGACTTCGGCGTCGGACAGTTGCTGCGGCATATAGGCCGTGAGCACGGTGAGTTCGGCCGCTTCCTTGTCGACGAGGTCGGTGCGCCCCGCCGCTTCGAACTGGCTGATCGAGTCCTTGCGCTGCTTGATCATCTTGTCGATAACGGCCGTGATCGCCGTATCGTCGAGCGTCACGCGCTCGTCGACTTCGCGCTGCTTGATCGCGGCAAGCAGCAGACGGATCGTGCCGAGACGTTCGGTCTCGCGCGCCCGCATGGCGGCTTTCATGTCGTCGTTGATCTGGTCCTTGAGACTCATCACTCACCTGATTGCGTTGAATTTAAACAAGCCTGATGAACAAGCCCTGAAATCGGTCCGGCAACGCGCATGCGTCAAGACAAAAACCCGCTTGGGACACCTTCCTCAAGCGGGTTGTCGTAAATTCGCGTAATGGATGCGGCCTCACCGGTGCGGCCTTCCGGCCTGGGTTTTTCCGCTTGCGACGACATCGGCTGGATGCCATCACCGGTTGCCCGCCATTGCGCTCAAAGCGACGGCGGCGAGCAAGGAATCAGTAAAGCTTTTTGGGCAGCATCTGGCTGCGCAGACGCTTGAAGTGCCGTTTGACCGCGGCCGCCTTCAGGCGCTTGCGTTCTGCCGTTGGTTTTTCGTAAAACTCGCGCGCGCGAAGTTCGGTGAGGAGACCGTTCTTCTCGATCGTGCGCTTGAAGCGGCGCATCGCGACTTCGAAGGGCTCGTTATCTTTTACGCGGATAGTCGTCATTTTTCAATAACGGAGCTTTGCAAAGGTTTGAAATTATAGCAGACGTTTCGCACAAAGATATGACGCCGTCAAGCCCCCAAAACCTGCTCCGCGGCCGCCTGGCCTGCCGCGACACCCGACGCCCACGCCCACTGGAAGTTGTAGCCGCCCAGCCAGCCCGTGACGTCGACGGCCTCGCCGATGAAGTACAGCCCGGGTACGCGGGCGCTCATCATCGTCGAAGAAGACAGCTCGCGCGTGTCGATGCCGCCGCGGGTGACTTCGGCCTTGCGATAGCCTTCGGTGCCGTTCGGGGTGAGCGTCCAGCGCGAGAGCGCCTCACCGATCCGGCGCAGCGCCCTGTCCGGCAGATCGGCGACGCGCGCCTCGGCTGGAATCGCGTGCGTCTCCAGCCACACGTGCGCGAGGCGCGTCGGCACCCACTCGGCGAGCAGGTTCGCGATCTGCCGCTTCGTGCCGGTTTTCGCCTCCAGGAGCGCCGTCGGGGCGTCCCGGTCCGGAAGCAGGTTCACGTGGATCGGCTCGCCCGGCTGCCAGTAGCTCGAAATTTGCAGCACGCCCGGGCCGGACAGCCCGCGATGGGTGAGGAGCAGATCTTCGATGAATTCACCGCCGGTCTTTTTGCTGCCGGTCGCCAGCTGGACTTCCAGCGAAACGCCCGATAGCGCCGAAAACGGCGCCCAGTCGTCAGCGGCGAACGTCAGCGGCACGAGCGCCGGGCGCGTATCGATCAGCTTGTGGCCGAACTGCTTCGCGAGACGGTAGGCGAAGTCGGTCGCGCCGATTTTCGGAATCGACAATCCGCCGGTCGCCACCACGAGGGCGCGCGCGTGGATCGGGCCGGCGTGGGTGTCGAGCGCGAAGCCCGTGGTGGCGTCGTGCCTCACCTGCTCGACGGCGAGCGGACGGCGCCACGCTACGTTGCCGGCGTCGCATTCGTGCTTCAGTATGTCGATGACCGCTTCGCTCGACTGGTCGCAGAAGAGCTGGCCCTTGTGCTTCTCGTGCCACGTGACGCGGTGGCGCTTGAGAAGCGCCATGAAATCGCGCGGCGTGTAGCGCGCAAGCGCCGAGCGGCAGAAATGCGGATTCGCCGACAGGTAGTTGCCCGGCCCGGCGTACAGGTTCGTGAAGTTGCAGCGACCGCCACCGGAAATGCGGATTTTTTCCGCGAGGCGCGGTGCGTGGTCGATCAGCACCACGCGCCGGCCGAGTTGCCCGGCCACCGCCGCGCACATCATGCCCGCCGCGCCCGCGCCGATCACCGCAATATCGAAGGATTCCATGGCGCGCATTGTACCTGCCGCCCTTCGCGCCCCTGCCGGCGCTGCTATACTTTGAGGCTCGCCCTTACCTTTCGGACGCCTTCGCGGCGCCCGTCCAGCCCCCGAATCATGCTCGTTCTCGGCATCGAAAGCTCCTGCGACGAAACCGGTCTCGCGCTCTATGACACAGAGCGCGGCCTGCTCGCGCACGCGCTGCATTCGCAGATCGCCATGCATCGAGAATACGGCGGAGTGGTGCCGGAACTGGCGTCGCGCGACCACATCCGTCGCGCGTTGCCGCTGCTCGAAGAGGTGCTCGAGCGAGCCGGAGCGGCGCGCACCGAAATCGACGCAATCGCGTATACGCAGGGGCCGGGGCTCGCCGGCGCGCTGCTCGTCGGCGCGAGCATCGCCAACGCGCTCGCGATGGCGTGGGACCGCCCGACAATCGGCATTCACCATCTCGAAGGGCATCTGCTCTCGCCGCTGCTGGTCGACGCGCCGCCGCCGTTTCCGTTCGTCGCGCTGCTGGTGTCGGGCGGACATACGCAGCTGATGCGCGTGACCGACGTCGGCGAATACGAAACGCTGGGTGAAACGCTCGACGATGCGGCCGGCGAAGCCTTCGATAAAACAGCGAAACTGCTCGGCCTCGGGTATCCGGGCGGCCCGGAAGTGTCGCGGATGGCGGAGTTCGGCACGCCGGGGGCGGTCACGCTGCCCCGTCCGATGCTGCATTCCGGCGACCTCGATTTCAGCTTCAGCGGCCTGAAAACCGCGGTGCTGACACAGACGAAAAAACTCGGCGGCAACGTCTGCGAACAGGCGAAAGCGGACCTCGCACGTGGTTTTGTCGATGCGGCCGTCGATGTACTCACGGCGAAATCACTGGCGGCGCTCAAGAAGACGAAGCTCAAGCGGCTCGTGGTGGCAGGCGGCGTCGGCGCGAACCGGCAGTTGCGCGAGGCGCTGTCAGGCGCCGCGCAAAAGCGCGGCTTCGAAGTCCACTATCCCGATCTCGCGCTATGCACGGATAACGGCGCGATGATTGCGCTCGCGGGCGCGCTGCGCCTGCAGCGCTGGCCGGAGCAGGCTGGCAAGGACTACGCGTTCACGGTGAAGCCGCGGTGGGATCTGTCGTCGCTGGCGCGCTAGCGACGAAGCATTCATCAAGGACACTACAAACCATAACGGCCGCAATCAGCGGCCGCTATGTCATCCAGCGCAAGGCGCGGCGCCAGCTATCGCACGGTGCGCTTGTCGTTCTCGATCAACGCATACGCGCTGTGATTGTGGATCGACTCGAAGTTCTCGGCTTCGAGCACATACGCGACGATCCGCGAATCCGCGTTCAGACGCTGCGCCACGTCGCGCACCAGGTCCTCGACGAACTTCGGGTTCTCGTAGGCGCGCTCGGTCACGAACTTCTCGTCGGGACGCTTCAGCAGGCCCCACAGTTCGCACGACGCTTCTTCTTCCGCGATACGGATCAGGTCTTCCACCGGCACGTCGTCGGCGAGCTCGACGTTGATCGTCACGTGCGAGCGCTGGTTATGCGCGCCGTACTGCGAGATTTTCTTCGAGCACGGGCACAGGCTCGTCACCGGCACCAGCACCTTCAGGAACAGACGCGTCATGCCGTTGCGCGTGTCGCCGGTCAGCGTCACGTCGTAATCGAGCAGGCTTTCGACGCCAGAAACCGGCGCGGTCTTGTTCACGAAGTACGGAAACGACACCTCGATACGCCCCGCTTCGGCTTCGAGTTTTTCCAGCATCGTGGCCAGCATCGCGCGAAACGCGGCCGTGTCGAGCGGCGCGCGGCTCTCTTCGAGCAGCGCGACGAAACGCGACATGTGCGTGCCCTTTACTTCGGCGGGCAGATGAACATCGAGGCTCCACGTGCCGATCGTCGGCTGGGCGTCGCCGCGCGGCGTGCGTACGGTGAGCGGATGGCGTACCGCCTTCACGCCCACGCGCTGGATCGCGATCTGGCGCGTATCGACGGTGCTCTGCACGTCGGGCATCACGAAAGCGGGATTCATCTGGTTCATGTTGTTGTCCTCGCCGGCCGCGCGTATCGATTCGCGCAACCGCATGCGCCGGCATGCCGCCAACGCTGCGCGACGGGCCAGGCGGCCCGTCGGTTCGTCTGAAGAGAAATTGCCGCCTCAGGACGGCCGGGGCATCACGCGACGCGCTTGACCGACTTGCCGGCGGCGTGATCCACGAAGCGTTCGCGGATCGATTTCGCGATGCCCGCGGCGTCGAGACCACATTGCGACAGCAGCTTCGCCGGATCGCCGTGGTCGATGAAACGGTCAGGCAGGCCCAATTGTAAAACGGGCCGGATAATCCCGCTCTCAAGGAGGGCTTCCACGCAGGCCGAACCCGCGCCGCCCATCACACAGCCTTCTTCGACCGTGACAATGGCATCGTGCGTTTCGGCGAGCTTGCGAACCAGCTCGGCGTCGAGCGGCTTCACGAAGCGCATGTTCGCGACGGTGGCGTCGAGCTGTTCGGCAGCCGCGAGCGAAGGCGCGACCATCGTGCCGAACGCCAGAATCGCAATGCGCTTGCCGGCCGGTTGCGACGTCTCGCGACGGATTTCGCCCTTGCCAAGCGGAATCGCGGCCATCTGCCTGACCGTCGCCACGCCCGTGCCGGCGCCACGCGGATAACGCACGGCTGTCGGATTCGGCTGTTGCAGCGCCGTGTACAGCATCTGACGGCATTCGTTTTCGTCCGAAGCCGCCATCACCGTCATGTTCGGAATGCAGCGCAGGAACGCCAGATCGTACGCGCCCGCGTGCGTCGCGCCGTCGGCGCCGACGAGACCCGCGCGGTCGATCGCGAACACCACCGGCAGGTTCTGCAGCGCGACGTCGTGGATCAGCTGGTCGTAGGCGCGCTGCAGAAACGTCGAATAGATCGCGACAACAGGCTTCATGCCTTCGGCAGCCAGGCCGCCCGCGAACGTCACCGCGTGCTGTTCGGCGATGCCGACGTCGAAATAGCGATCCGGGAAGCGCTTCTCGAACTCCACCATGCCCGAGCCCTCACGCATGGCCGGCGTGATGCCGACGACGCGCGCATCGAGCTCGGCCGCGTCACACAGCCATTCGCCGAAAACCTGCGTGTAGGTCTTTTTCGCGGGCGTGGCGGACGGCTTGATGCCCTCGGCCGGATTGAACTTGCCCGGACCGTGATACAGCACCGGATCCGCTTCGGCGAGCTTGTAGCCCTGGCCTTTCTTCGTGACGACGTGCAGGAATTGCGGGCCGCGCAGTTCCTTGATGTTCTGCAGCGTCGGGATCAGCGAATCGAGATCGTGACCGTCGATCGGACCGATGTAGTTGAAGCCGAATTCCTCGAAAAGCGTCGCCGGCACGATCATGCCCTTCGCGTGCTCTTCGAGCTTGCGGGCGAGGTCGAGCATCGGCGGCGCGACGCGCAGCACACGCTCGACGCCCGCGCGCGCGGCTGCGTAGAAGCGGCCCGACATCAGACGCGCCAGATGGCGGTTCAGCGCGCCGACCGGCGGCGAAATCGACATGTCGTTGTCGTTCAGGATGACGAGCAGCGGCACGTCGTCTTCGACGCCCGCATTGTTCATTGCTTCGAACGCCATGCCGGCCGTCATCGCGCCGTCGCCGATCACGGCGATGCCCATGCGGTTTTCACCCTGCAGCTTGCTCGCGACCGCCATGCCGAGCGCGGCCGAAATCGACGTGCTCGAGTGTGCCGTGCCGAACGTGTCGTATTCCGACTCGTCGCGCTTCGGGAAACCCGAGATGCCGCCCTGCTGACGCAGCGAGTGCATCTGGTCGCGGCGACCCGTCAGGATCTTGTGCGGATACGTTTGATGGCCGACGTCCCAGACGATGCGGTCGCGCGGCGTGTCGAACACGTAATGCAGCGCGATCGTCAATTCGACCGTCCCGAGATTGGACGACAGGTGGCCGCCCGTCTGCGAGACGCTGTCGAGCACGAAGGCGCGCAACTCGTCCGCAAGCGGTTGCAATTGGCGGCGATCGAGGCGGCGCAGGGCCGCCGGGTCGTCGATGGTTTTCAGCAAGTCGTACATCGTCGTTCCATTGTAGGAAAACTTACGCGCCCGCACTTCGTTACGCGCACCCGGTGTGAATCGTGCGCGGCGGCGGGCTTTCGCGTTTTTAACTCACCCGGTCAACGACCAGGTCAGCGAGCTCGGCCAGACGCCGCGCACGCGCGCCAAACGGCGCGAGTGCGGTGTGCGCGTCCGTGCGCAGCTGTGCGGCAAGCGCACGCGACGCGTCGAGCCCGATAATCGACACGTAGGTCGGCTTGCCGTCCTTCGCGTCTTTACCGGCGGTTTTGCCGAGCGTGGCGGAATCGGTCGTCACATCGAGAATGTCATCGACGACCTGAAACGCCAGGCCCACAGCCGCTGCATACACATCCAGCGAGTTCATCGCATCCACCGAAGGCGTCGTGCCCGCCAGCGCGCCCATGCGCACCGAGGCGCGCAGCAGCGCGCCGGTCTTCATGCGGTGCATCGTTTCGAGCTGCGCGCGCGTGAGCGTATGGCCGACGCTTGCCAGATCGATCGCCTGGCCACCGGCCATGCCGGTCGAGCCGCTCGCGAGCGCCAGTTCGCGCACGAGCGCTGCCTGCTGCGCGGGCGCCAGCACGGCGTCCGTCAGCGTAACGAAAGCCTGCGACTGCAGCGCATCGCCGACCAGCAGTGCCGTCGGCTCGTCATACTGCACGTGTACCGTCGGCTTGCCGCGACGCAGCGCGTCGTCGTCCATGCAGGGCATGTCGTCGTGGACGAGCGAATAGACGTGAATCATTTCGAGCGCGCACGCCGCCGCGTCGAGGCATTCGGGACGCGCATCCGTCAGTTCACCGGCCGCATGAACGAGCAGCGGACGCACCCGCTTGCCGCCGCCCAGCACGGCGTAGCGCATCGCTTCGTGAAGCGTGGCGGGTTCGGTCGTCTGTGCCGGCAGGTAATGATCGAGTGCCGTCTCGACGCGATCGAGTACCGACCGCATCCATTGTTCGAAAGTCATAGGTCGTCTCCGCTCTCCCCAGCGGCTGTGCCTGCGGCGTTCGTCGGCAGCGGCCTGAGCGTCTCGCCATCGAGAACGCGAACCTGCTGTTCGACCTTTTCCAGTTGTTGCTGGCAGAAGGCCACGAGCGCCGCGCCACGCCGGTAGGCGGACAACGATTCCTCGAGGCTCAGACTGCCGCCTTCCATGCGTCCGACAAGGCCTTCGAGTTCCGCCACCGCCGCCTCGTAGTTTTCGGGCAGCGGCACGCCGCTTGCGTCCTGCGCGGATGCTGCAGCGGTGTCGTTCGGTGCGGTCTTCGCCATGAGTCGTCGCAAAATTAAAACAAGTCGGACATTCTACGGCAAAAGCGCAAAACCCGACCCGCTCGTGGTCGCACGTCAACTATCCGACAGCTTGCACCCGACAGAAAAAAAGCGGTCGATTGCCCCGCGAAATCGCGGACTTCCGTAACAATTTTGACCCAAATCAGGCACTTAAGCGCCCCATGAAAGGGGAAACAGGTATAATTGCCGGCTCCCTAAATCGAATCTTCGATGGTTGGGTTGTTCACTGCTTTCACGTTTTCATCGGGAGTGGGAATGTCCAATCTGAGCAATGCATTGCAGCTGAAATCCGTTCACAGTCAGTTGCCAGTCACGGCTTACTTTGACGAAGCGCTTCTTACGCGCGAAATCGACACCCTTTTCAGAAAAGGTCCTCGCTACATCGGCCACGATCTCATGGTGCCCGAAGCGGGGAATTATTTTGCCTTGCCGAGCGAGAGCGAGGGGCGCGTGCTCGTCCGTAACCAGCAGTCGCAGGTCGAACTGCTGTCGAACGTGTGCCGTCACCGCCAGGCGATCATGCTCAACGGCCGCGGCCAGACGCAGAGCATCGTCTGCCCGCTGCATCGCTGGACGTATGACCTGAACGGTCAACTCCTTGGCGCCCCCCATTTCGCTGACAACCCCTGCCTGAATCTCGGCGCCACGCCGCTGCAGAACTGGCAGGGCCTGCTGTTCGAGTCGCAGGGGCGCGACGTCGCGAGCGATCTGGCAAGGCTCGGCACGAAGCAGCATTTCGACTTTTCGGGCTTCATGTTCGATCACGTCGAAGTTCACGAATGTAACTACAACTGGAAGACCTTCATCGAGGTCTATCTGGAGGATTACCACGTCGCGCCGTTCCATCCGGGCCTCGGCAGCTTCGTTTCGTGCGACGACCTGACGTGGGAATTCGGCGACTGGTACAGCGTGCAGACGGTCGGCGTCCACAAGGATCTGGAACAGCCGGGCAGCCCGACGTACCGCAAGTGGCATGACGAAGTGCTGCGTTTTCGCAATGGCACGCCGCCGGAATTCGGCGCGATCTGGATGGTGTACTACCCGGGCATCATGATCGAGTGGTATCCGCACGTGCTGGTCGTGTCGTGGCTGATTCCGCGCGGTCCGCAGAAAACGACGAACGTCGTCGAGTTCTATTACCCTGAGGAAATCGTGCTCTTCGAGCGGGAATTCGTCGAAGCCGAGCGCGCCGCCTATATGGAAACGGCTCGCGAAGACGACGAAATCGCCGAACGCATGGACGCCGGGCGTCGTGCGCTGATGGAACGTGGCGAATCGCAGGTCGGCCCGTATCAGAGCCCGATGGAAGACGGCATGCAGCACTTTCACGAGTTTCTGCGCCGCGAGCTCGGCGTGATCTGAAGAGCGGTCGCCCACCGGGCGCCGCCACGCGAATCGACGGAAAGACGGGCTGCGGCCCGTCTTTTTTTGTTTAGACTAGAAATGTCAGCCGGCCGCGCCGGAAACGCCAGTCTCAGGAGTTGTCATGCCGCACACTCACTACACCACGCTCATTTCCGCCACGAATCTTGGGGAACGGCTCGCCGCCGCACCGGGCAGCGTGCTGGTCTTCGATTGCCGCTTCGATCTCGCCGATACGGCCGCAGGCGAAACGGCATATGCCGCAGGACACATTCCCGGCGCGCAGTATCTGCATCTCGATCGCGACCTGTCCGGGCCCAAAACGGGCTCCAACGGACGCCATCCGCTCCCTGAGCGCGCGAAGTTCATCGAGACGCTCGTCGCGCACGGGCTTACGAACGGCCAGCAGGTAGTCGCGTACGACGCTCAGGGCGGCATGTACGCCGCCCGTTTGTGGTGGCTGCTGCGCTGGGTCGGGCACGATTCGGTCGCGGTACTCGACGGCGGCCTGGACGCCTGGCAGGCGGCAGGCCAGCCGTTGACGAAAGACATACCGGCAAAAACGAAGGGCAATTTCACGGCTGGCGCGCCGCTGTCGGTAACCACCGACACGCAGGCGATCCAGCGCAATCTGACCACGCACGAACTGACGGTGGTCGACGCCCGCGCACCCGACCGGTATCGCGGCGAAAACGAAACGATCGACCCTGTCGGCGGCCACATTCCCGGCGCGCTGAACCGCTTCTTCAAGGACAATCTCACCGCCGACGGCCGCTTCAAGCCAGCACATACCCTGCGCGAGGAATTCGGTGCGCTGCTGCCCGCGACGGCGCCCGACCGCGTCGTGCTGCAATGCGGCTCGGGTGTGACGGCCTGTCACAACCTGCTGGCGATGGAAATCGCCGGGTTGCACGGCGCATCGCTGTATGGCGGTTCGTGGAGCGAATGGGTGGCCGACCCATCGCGTCCGGTGGCAACAGGTCCGAAGCCTTGAACAACGTGTGAAGGTGAAGCGCCATTGCCATTGCTCCAGCGCGATGGCGCCTGTTGCGTCAGGCCACGCCGTGCTGCCTGAACCACGCTAACGCACGCCGCCAGCCGTCTTCCGCGTCGGCCTTGCGATAGCTCGGCCGGTAGTCCGCGAAAAACGCGTGTCCGGCATCGTCGTAGACGACAATCTGTGATCCGCGCGCCGACTCGGGCCCTTGGGCAATCGCCGCTTTCATCTTGTCGAGCGTGTCCTGCGGGATGCTCTGGTCCTGCCGCCCAAAGAGACCCAGCACGGGCACACGCAGGTCGCCGACGCGATCGAGCGGGTTCGTCGGCTGGGCGGCGTTCGGTGTGCCAACCACGCGTCCGTACCACACCACCGCCGCCTTCAAACGCGGATTGTGCTCCGCATAGAGCCACGCAATCCGGCCGCCCCAGCAGAAGCCGTTGATGCCAACCCGCTTCAGATCGCCGCCATGCTCGCCCGCCCATGCGACGGTCGCGTCGAGATCGCTCATGACCTGCGCGTCCGGCACCTTGCTCGCGATGTTGTCGTTGATCTGCTGTATCGACGTGTATGCCGTCGGGTCGCCTTCGCGCTCATACAGGTTGGGCGCGATCGCAAGGTAGCCGGCCTTGGCGAAACGGCGGCAGACGTCGGCGATATGCTCATGCACGCCGAAAATCTCATGGATGACGATGATCACCGGCAGATGCGTCTTGCCCTTCGGCTGCGCGCGATACGCCGGTACGATCGTGCCGCCCGAGCGCACGGCGATCTCGCCGGCTTCGAGCCCTTCGTCATCGGTATGGATGGTCTGTGCCGAGACCGGCATCACGGCGGCGGCGAAACCCGTGCCGAGCGCGGCCTTGATGAAGGTACGGCGATCGAAGGGAACGTGGGGCACCAGACTGTCGACATCAGGTTTCAGCATGCGAGCTCCTTGTGTACACGGCAAGGGAAAGACGACGGCAACCATATTGCATGGGACCGGAGTAAGTGCTTTGCATGGGATCGGAGTAACGCGCTAAAGCGCGAACTCCGATCGACAGCTGAAGCGCCAACTCTGGTCGACAATATACAACTGTCGTCCACCCTGCCGCAGAAGCCGCCGGCCCCGTCGCGGAGCGTGGGGAAACTCAGTGAAGCTTGACGCGTGGCAGCGTCGAGCGGCGCAGCCAGTGTGCGAACGTATCGAGCACCATCCGCGGATAGCCGTGCAGCGCGGCAATATGCAGACGATAGAGCGACATGTACATGAAGCGCGCGAAGAGCCCTTCGATCAGCATGTTGCCGCCGATCACGCCACCCATCAGGTTGCCGACAGCGCTGAAATGCCCGAGCGACACAAGCGAGCCGAAGTCGCGATAGGTGAATTCCGGCAACGGGCGGTTCTCGAGACGCGCCGCAAACGACTTCATCAGAAAGCTCGCCTGCTGGTGTGCCGCCTGCGCGCGCGGCGGCACGTTGCGCTCGTTGCCCGGCCACGCACACGCCGCGCAATCGCCAAGCGCGAAAATGTTGTCATCGGTTTCCGTTTGCAGCGTGCGACGTACCCCGAGCTGGCCCAGCCGGTTCACCGGCAAACCGTCCAGTTCGCCAAGGATCGGAGGCGCCTTGATGCCGGCGGCCCATACGGTCAGGTCGGCGCGAATCGTTTTGCCGCTCGCGGTTCGCACGATACCGGGCGCCACTTCCGCGACCGTCTCGCCGATCATGACTTTTACGCCGAGCCGCGTCAGCAGTTCGGCGGTGGCCGTCGAAACACGCTCCTGCAGCGCGGGCAGAATGCGCGGGCCCGCTTCGATCAGCACGATGCCGACGTCATGACGCGGATCGAGCTTGTGCAACCCATACGCCGACAAAACCTGCGCCGTATTGCGCAGCTCGGCCGACAATTCCACGCCGGTCGCGCCGCCGCCGACAATCGCGACCTGAATGCGCGGTTCCGTTAAACCCGACGTGTCCGGCCCGGACTCGACGCGCTCATGCACCTGATGCTCCGCGCGCATGCAGGCCGCGATGAGGCGCTTGCGAAAGCGCTCCGCCTGGCTCACGGTATCGAGCGCGATCGAATATTCAGGCGCGCCCTTCACGCCGAAGAACGCAGTCGTGCTGCCGATCGCGATGATCAGCGTGTCGTATTCGAGGTCGCGTGGGGGCAGCAGTTCGGCGCCGTCGTCGTCCGCGACGGCCGAGAGCGTGATGCGCTTCGCCGCGCGGTCGATCCCGGCCAGCTCCCCCTGCTGGAACTCAAAGCCATGCCAGCGCGCCTGTGCGGCGTATTCGAGTTCCTGCGTGAACGGATCCATGCTGCCTGCCGCCACTTCATGCAGAAGCGGCTTCCAGATATGCGTGGGATTGCGGTCGACCAGCGTCACCTGCGCTTTTGCCGCACGTCGCTTACTGGGTGAAGCGTAGCGATCACCCAGACGTGTCGCCAGCTCAAGACCACCCGCCCCGCCACCAACGATAATGAAACGATGCATCGAGACTCTCCGTGCTAACCGGGGGTTGTGCGTCGCGGACGGCGCATGCTGCCAGTAACACGCCGTCCATTACGGATTGTCTGCGACTAGTGTGCTTCGTCACAAGCTGTCAAATCACATGTGTGACATGCGCACGACGCTATCGTCCAGCGCGGGCGCCAGCCCGTTGCCTGGTCAATGCGCTTCTTCCCAGTTCGCGCCGGCGCCCACTTCGGCGACGAGCGGCACCTTGAGTTCGGCCACGCCGCACATGAGTTCGGGCAGGCGTTTGCGTACCTCGGGCAGTTCGCTGTCGGGCACTTCGAGGATCAGTTCATCGTGAACCTGCATGATCATCCGCGTGTCGATCTTCGATTGTTCGATCCAGTCCTGCACCGCGATCATCGACAGCTTGATGAGGTCGGCCGCGGTACCCTGCATCGGCGCGTTGATCGCCGCGCGCTCCGCCGCCTGACGACGCGGGCCGTTGCCCCCGTTGATCTCCGGCAGCCACAGGCGCCGCCCGAACACCGTTTCGACATAACCCTTCGATTTGGCGCTCAGACGCGTTTCGTCCATATACCGCGCGACGCCCGGATAACGCTGGAAATAGCGGTCGATATACAGCTTCGCCGCGTCGCGCGTGATGCCGAGGTTGGACGCGAGGCCGAACGCACTCATCCCGTAGATCAGGCCGAAGTTGATCACCTTCGCGATGCGGCGCTGGTCGTTCGAGACTTCGATCGGCGTCACGGTGAACACCTCGGCAGCGGTCGCCCGGTGGATGTCCTCGCCCTGCGCGAACGCGCGCAGCAACGACTCGTCACCGGAAATGTGCGCCATGATGCGCAGCTCGATCTGCGAATAGTCGGCCGACACGAGTTTGTGTCCGGGCTTCGCGATAAACGCTTCACGAATACGCCGACCTTCGGCCGTGCGAACCGGGATGTTCTGCAGATTCGGATCGTTCGACGCAAGCCGGCCCGTGACCGCGACGGCCTGCGCGTAGTTCGTATGCACACGGCCCGTCTGCGCGTTCACCATGCGCGGCAGCTTGTCGGTGTAGGTCGATTTCAGCTTCGACAGACCGCGATGTTCGAGCAGGATCTTCGGCAACGGATAGTCTTCGGCGAGCTTCTGCAGGACTTCTTCGTCCGTCGAGGGCGCGCCGCTCGGCGTTTTCTTGACGACCGGCAGCTCCAGCTTCTCGAAGAAAATCTGGCCGATCTGTTTCGGCGAGCCGAGATTGAATTCGCCGCCGGCAAGCACATACGCTTCGGCTTCGAGTTCGATGAGACGCGTCGCGATCTGCCCGCTTTGCACGCGCAGCTTTTCGGCGTCGATCAGCACGCCCGTGCGCTCCATCTTGCGCAACACGCGGGACGTCGGCAGCTCGATCGCGCGATAGACGTGATCGAGGTCTTTCTCCGCGGCGACTTGCGGATACAACGCCTGATGCAGACGCAACGTGATGTCCGCGTCTTCGGCGGCGTACTCGGCGGCCGTTTCTAGCGCGACTTCGTCGAAGCCGATCTGGCTCGCGCCCTTGCCCGCCACCTCTTCGTACTTGATCGTCTTCAGACCGAGATGGCGCAGCGCGAGATTGTCCATGTCGTGCGGGCGATGCGACTCCAGCACATACGACTGCAGCAGCGTGTCGTGCTCGATGCCGTTCATCTCGATGCCGTAGTTCGCGAGCACCTGCTCGTCGTACTTCATGTGCTGGCCGACCTTCTTCCTGTCGGCGCTTTCGAGCCACGGCTTGAGCTTCGCGAGCACTTCATCGCGCGGCAGTTGCACCGGCGCATCCGGCCCGCGATGCGCGACCGGAATATAGGCGGCCTTGCCCGGCTCGACCGCCACCGACAAACCGACGAGCTGCGCCGTCATCGGATCGAGCGACGTGGTTTCCGTATCGAACGCGGTGATCCCAGCAGCTTCGATCTTCGCGAGCCACGCGTCGAACTGTTCCCACGTCTGCACCGTGTCGTATTCGCGCTCGCCTGGTGCCTCGATGGTCGGCGCGGGCGGCTCGTCGGTCTGGGGGCCTTCCATCGTGTCGGCGATTTCCACCTCGCGCAGCCACGTCTTGAAGCCGTGGTGCGTGAACACGTCGCGCAGTTCGTCGCGCGATTCCGGTCGCGCCGGCAGCGTGTCGGCGATCGACACGACCTGGTCCGCCAGGTCGCAGTTCGTGTCGACCGTGACGAGCTTTCTCGCCATCGGCAGAAAATCGAGCGCCCGACGCAGATTGTCTCCTACCGCACCTTTAATTTCGTCCGCATGTGCAACGATGCCATCAAGCGTTTCGTATTGCGCGAGCCACTTGATCGCTGTTTTCGGGCCGCACTTCTCGACGCCAGGCACGTTGTCGACGGTATCGCCGATCAACGACAGATAATCGACGATCCGCTCCGGCGGCACGCCGAACTTCGCGAGTACGCCCGCGCGGTCGAGCGTTTCGTTCGTCATCGTGTTGACGAGGGTGACATGATCCGTCACGAGTTGCGCCAGGTCTTTGTCGCCCGTCGACACGACCACGTTCATGCCGTGTTTTTCGGCGGCACGGCACAGCGTGCCAATCACGTCGTCGGCCTCGACGCCTTCGATCATCAGAAGCGGCCAGCCCAGCGCGCGCACGGCGACGTGAATCGGCTCGATCTGCTTCGACAGGTCCTCGGGCATCGAAGGACGGTTCGCCTTGTAGTCCGGATACCAGTCGTCGCGAAACGTTTTGCCCCTGGCGTCGAACACGCACGCGCTATACTCTGCGCTAACTTCCTTGCGCATGCGGCGAAGCATGTTGATCATTCCGTACAGCGCACCCGTTGGTCCGCCGTCGGGACCACGCAGATCAGGCATCGCATGGTAGGCTCGGTACAGGTAACTCGAACCGTCTACCAGTAGCAGGGTCTTACCTTCCAGCCCAGTTACCAGCCTGGCATTCCGATCAGTTTCAAGGACTCGTTCTTCGGGCATTATGAACAAAAGAAAAGTGATTCCGAGTCTGCGATCACTCGCAGATCAAGAGCGCGCGACAGCCAAGAAGGCCCGCGCATCGTGGCAGATGTTCACGATTATGGCAGAGTTTATCGAGGCGACCGAGTACCTCTCGGAGATCCGCCCGGCTGTCAGCATCTATGGTTCAGCGCGTCTGAAACCGAACTCGCCGTATTACAAACTCGCCACGCAGATCGCGCGAAAACTGTCCGACGCGGGCTTCGCCGTGATCTCCGGCGGCGGCCCCGGCATCATGGAAGCGGCCAACAAAGGCGCGCATGCGGGCAAGGCGCCTTCGGTCGGCCTGAACATCGAACTGCCGCACGAGCAATCGGGCAACCAGTGGCAGGACATCTCGCTGCGCTTTCGCCACTTCTTCACGCGCAAGGTCACGTTCGTGAAGAACTCGGACGCCGTGATCGTGATGCCAGGCGGCTTCGGCACACTCGATGAACTGGCTGAGGTGCTCACGCTGATCCAGACGAAGAAGTCGCGTCACGTACCGATCATTCTCGTCGGCGGCGAGTTCTGGCGCGGGCTGCTGGGGTGGTTCAAGGAAGCGCTCGTGCCAATGGGCCTCATCAATCCCGACGACATGAACCTGATGCAGGTGATCGACGAACCCGAGCAGGTGCTCGAAGCCGTGCTCGCGTTCTACGAAGATCGCGACGAAGGCGAACATCCTCCGTCGAAGTCTGAAGAAGACCGCATGTTTTATCTGTGATGCCGATGGGCGGCCGCGTGCCGCCCTGTTCGTGTGTTCGTGATCTTCGCGGCTTTGCGGGTCACGTTCTCATGCAGGGCCGGCCTGCGACTCGAGCCAGCGGCAGAACTGCGCGACGAGCGGAGCCTCGGCCACCTCGCGCCGCGCGACCCACCAGTAACCGCGCGCATCGATGCGCGGGCCGTCGAGCGGCAATACAAGTCGCCCCGACGCCAGTTCCTCCGACAGCAGCGGCAACGGCCCAAGCGCCACGCCAAGACCGTCCACCGCGGCCTGTAACGCCAGATAGAAGTGATCGAACGACTGCTTCTTGCGGCACTTCGCCTTGACGCCCGCGGCGGCGAGCCAGTTGCGCCACGCATCCGGGCGCGTATCCGAATGCAGCAGCACGTGCTTCGCGAGATCGTCGGCGATGTGGATCGGCGAGCGTTGCAGCAGTGCCGGACTGCACACCGGTATCTCCGTCTCCTCCAGAAAGTGACCGCTCGCGCAGTTGGCCCAGTGCGCCGGTCCGCGCCGCACGGCTACGTCGAAGTTCTCCAGCGTTTCAACGGGCGTATTCGATGTCGAGAGACGCAACTCCACGCTGGGCGCAATGCGCTGAAACTGGTTGAGGCGCGGCAACAGCCACTTCATCGCGAAGGTCGGCAGCGCGTTCACCCGCAGCACATGCACGACACCCGTGTCGCGCAGCTGCTCTGTCGCGATCGCAATGCTGTCGAACGCGGCCTGCACGGTGGCAAGGTAGCGGCGCCCGTCGTCGGTGAGCCGCACGCGCTTGCCGTTGCGATGAAATACCTGCACGCCGACCCACGCCTCGAACGCCGCCACCTGACGGCTGATTGCACCGTGCGTCACATGCAGTTCGTCCGCGGCGGCGGTAAAGGTTTCGTGCCGCGCGGCGGCTTCAAACGCGCGCAGCGCGGAAAAGGGAGGAAGTTCACGGGCCATGCTTGTGATTCTAGATCACAAGGCGACGCTCTAAAAATCGTTTTGCGAGGCGTGTGAAGCGCGATAACCTCGACAGCTTCAGACCTCACCCGCAATTGCACATGAATCACGACACGTCCGCCGCCAGCCCCGCGCCGCCACCAGGGCTGGCCGCCCTGTTTCTCGGCTTTCTCAACCTCGGATTCATCTCGTTTGGCGGCGCGCTGCCGCACGCGCGGCGCATCGTCGTCGAAAACCGGCGCTGGCTGACGCCGGCCGAATTCACCGACCTGCTGGGCCTGTGCCAGTTCCTGCCCGGCGGAAACATCATTAACCTTTCAGTTGCGATCGGCATGCGGTATCGGGGGCTATCCGGTGCGCTGGCTGCGCTGCTCGGCCTGATCGCGGGCCCTTCGATCGTGGTGATCGCGCTCGGTGTGCTGTACGAACACACGCAGAACGACCTGCACGTGAAGCATCTTTTCGCCGGACTCGCCGCCGCTGCGGCGGGGCTTCTGGTTGCGATGTCCCTGAAAATCCTGGTGCCGTTGCGACGCAGTCCCGTCGCGGCGATCATCGCGGTGCCGGGCTTCATCGCGATTGCGATCATGCATTTTCCCCTGCTCCCGACGATGCTCGTTCTCACGGCGCTTAGCATCGTGGTCGCCGTGAGGGCCGCATGATGACCGACACCCTCGTCTCGCTCGCCATCATTTTCGGGCAGCTTTCGCTGCTTGCATTCGGCGGCGGCAATACGATTCTTCCCGAGATGCAGCGGCAGGTGGTCGACGTGCATCACTGGATGCCGGCGAGCGAATTCAGCGCATTGTTCGCGCTTGCGCAGGCCGCGCCAGGCCCGAACCTGATGGTGGTGACACTCGTCGGCTGGCACGTTGCGGGATGGGCCGGCATGCTGGTCGCGTCCATCGCGAAGTTTGGACCTTCTTCGATCGTGACGATCCTCGCGTTACACGCATGGGAGCGCTTCAAGGACCGGCCGTGGCGCACGATCGTGCAGAAGGCGCTGGTGCCCGTGACCGCGGGCATCGTCGCGGCGAGCGCCATGCTGATCGCGCAGGCGTCCGACACGACGTGGATCGCGTGGGCCACGACAGGCGTGTGCGCCGTGCTCGCGTGGCGCACACGTATCCATCCGTTATGGCTGCTGGCCGCCGGCAGCCTGATCGGGCTGACGGGGTTCGGCCAGCTTTGATCCACACGTTTCCCGCGCGCGTTGCAAACGGCGCTGAATAACGCGTTACTGGAACGCGACCTCGGCGAAACTGCGAAGCTTGCGGCTGTGCAATCGATGCAGTCCGTTCGTGCGCAGTATCTCCATCGCCTTGACGCCGATCCGCAGATGCTGGTCGACCTGGCCTCGATAGAACTGGTCCGCCATGCCGGGCAATTTCAGTTCGCCATGCAGCGGCTTGTCCGACACGCACAGCAGCGTGCCGTACGGCACGCGGAACCGGAAGCCGTTCGCCGCGATCGTCGCGCTCTCCATGTCGAGCGCGATCGCGCGGCTTTGCGACAGGCGCAGCACCGGTTCGCGGTGGTCGCGCAGCTCCCAGTTGCGGTTGTCGACGCTCGCCACCGTGCCCGTGCGCATCACGCGCTTCAGTTCGGTGCCCTCGAGCTTGGTGACTTCCGCGACTGCACGTTCCAGCGCGACCTGCACTTCCGCGAGCGCCGGAATCGGCACCCATAGCGGCAGGTCGTCGTCGAGCACGTGATCTTCGCGCACATAGCCGTGCGCCAGCACGTAGTCGCCCAGTCGCTGCGTGTTGCGCAAACCGGCGCAGTGGCCAAGCATGATCCACGCATGCGGACGCAGCACGGCGATGTGATCGGTGATCGTCTTCGCGTTCGAGGGCCCCACGCCGATGTTGATCATCGTGATGCCGCTGCCGTCGGCGCGCTTCAGGTGATATGCGGGCATCTGCGGTAGACGCGGTGGCGCACTGCCCTCGTCCTGCTGCTCGTCGATGTTCGCGTTGTACGTGACCACGTCGCCGGGCTCGACAAACGACGTGTATTCGCTGCGATACGCGCGCAGGTCTTCGTCGTCGGTGGCGGCCATCATCGTGCGGCCGAGCTTCACGAACTCGTCGATATAGAACTGATAGTTCGTGTACAGCACGTAGTTCTGCACGTGCGTGGGCGAAGTCGCGGTGTAGTGCTTCAGACGATGCAGCGAGAAATCGACGCGCGCCGCCGTGAACAGCGCGAGCGGATACGGCTCGCCCGGCGGCGGTTCATACGTGCCGTTCACGATGCGATCGTCCAGCAGCGCGAGATCGGGCGTGTCGAACACGTCGCGCATCGCGAGCAGATGGTCGCGATCGAGGTCGCCTTCCAGGTGAATACCTTCGGCAAACGCGAAATGAATCGGAATCGGATACTGCGACACGCCGACTTCGATTGCGACGTGATGGTTCTTCGTGAGCAGGCGAAGCTGCTCACGATAGTAGTTACCGAACAGGTCCGGGCGTGTAACAGTCGTTTCGAAGCTGCCAGGGCCCGCCACGAAACCATACGAGCGGCGCGAATCGACGTGCGTGTTGACCTCGGTGCGAATGCGCACGAACGGGTAGCACGCGCGCACGCGGCGCTCGAACGGCTCGTTGCGGCGATAGCGCGCGAACGCGTCGCGCAGGAACGACGTGTTGGCTTCGTAAATGGCGGACAGACGCGCGACCGCTTCGGCGGCGTCGTCGAATGACTCGGTCGGGAAGTCGCTGGCGGGCGTCTGCACAGTGCGCGGGTTCGTGTTGTTGTTCATCTTCATCGCCTCATTTGATGAGATGACATTACCACGGAAATTACGCATCCAGATGTGGCGACCCGCACGCGAAAAGCGTGCTGAAAAACCCGGCGGGCGGCGCGAAAGCAGCGCAAAATAAGGCGATCACGCCCTTCTGGCAGGTCGGATTTGCTAGAATCGGGGCACCTACCCGGAGAATTACCATGAAGCCGCTCCTTCCCGTCGCCGTTGTGCTGACGCTCGCCCTTGGCGGCGTCGCGATGGCCGCGCAGCCTGCCGTCGACGCCCAGGCTGCCGCCGAGGCCCACGCCGCCAACGAACGGGCCGGCTTGCCGGATCTGGAGGCGATCAACCGTCCAGCCGCGGAAGTCAGCTCCAAGGTGGAAATCAACCAGCCGCGCACGCCGAGCTTCCACGAACGCAGTGGCAACGGCACCGAAATCACCGAATACCGCGACAAGGGCAAGCCCGTCGAAATCGACGTGCGTTCGAATTTCGGCACGCGCTACCAGATGAGCGCACCGCTCGACACGTCGCCGCAGGTGCGTGACAACGGTCGCGCCAGCACGCGCCTGCCATCGGTCAACCTGCATTACTGATCGTGGAGCGGCAGCGCGCGTGCGCTGCCTGCATGCCTGGATGGCACGCGTAACACATGTTATGCGCGCCGGCTTCCGGCTCCGTCTGCCGCCGTTCTGAATGTACTGGCCACATGCGCCAGTCCGACCAACCTGATTCCACCGTTCCCGCATGGCCGTCTTCACCGCTGTCACCGACACTCAACTCGCTCACTGGCTGCGTCATTACGATCTCGGCGAAGCCGTCGATTTTCGCGGTATCCAGTCCGGCATCGAAAACAGCAATTTCTTTCTGACGACGACGCGCGGCGATTACGTCCTCACGATTTTCGAAAAACTGACGGCTGGACAATTGCCGTTCTATCTGGATCTGATGCGCCATCTGGCGGCCCACAAGGTGCCCGTACCCGACCCGATGCCGCGCGATGACGGCGCGCTGTTCGGGTTGCTGCACGGCAAGCCCGCGGCGATCGTCACGCGCCTTGAGGGCGCGCCGGAACTCGCGCCGCGCGAGGAGCACTGCGTCGAAGTCGGCCAGATGCTGGCGCGCATGCATCTCGCCGGGCGCGATTTCCCGAACCATCAGCCGAACCTGCGCAGCCTCAACTGGTGGCGGGAAACCGTGCCGGAGGTGCTGCCGTTTCTGACCGGCCCGCAACGCGAACTGTTGAGCACGGAACTCGCCCACCAGCAAGCGTTCTTCGCCTCGGACGACTATGCCGCGCTGCCCGAAGGCCCGTGCCACTGCGATCTGTTCCGCGACAACGTGCTGTTCGCGCATGCGGCGCCTGAAAGCGGGCACGACGTGCGCCTTGGCGGCTTCTTCGACTTTTACTTTGCCGGCTGCGACAAGTGGCTCTTCGACGTCGCCGTGACCGTGAACGACTGGTGCGCCGATCTCACGACAGGCGCGCTCGACATGCCGCGCGTCGAGGCGATGCTGCGTGCGTACCAGACCGTGCGTCCGTTCACCGCGCAGGAAAACCGTCACTGGGGCGACATGCTGCGCGCGGGCGCGTACCGTTTCTGGGTCTCGCGCCTTTATGACTTTTACATGCCACGTGCAGCTGAAATGCTGAAGCCGCACGATCCTGGCCATTTCGAACGCATTCTTCGTGAACGCCTGTCCGGCGTTGCACTTCCAGGCATCCACACTCCATGCAACTGATCGAAGTTCCCGCGAAAACCGGCTACGTCTGGTTCCGGCAGGGTATCTGGCTGTTCCGCAAGAATCCGCTCGCGTTCCTGACGCTGTTCTTCACGTATCTGCTCGCGATGATGCTGATCTCGCAGATTCCCGTCATCGGCGGGATTCTGCCGCTCGTGTTCATTCCGGGCGTGGCGGTCGGCTTCATGGCCGCGTGTCGCGACACGATCGCGGGCAAGCCGGTTTTCCCGACGATCCTCGCCGACGGCTTCCGCTCGTACGGCAGCACCGCCGCGAAGCGGCTCGCCGCGCTCGGCCTCCTGTACGTGGTGGCAATGGCGCTCGTGCTGGGCGGCTCGGCGCTCGCCGACGGTGGCACGTTGCTGAAGGTAATGATCGGCGCCTCGGCCATGGAGCCGGAGGCGATGGCCAGCAGCGATATTCCGCTCGGCATTCTGGCCGCGCTCGCGTTCTACATTCCGGTCGCGATGCTGTTCTGGTTTTCGCCCATCCTGATTACGTGGCACGAAGTGCCGCCCGCGAAAGCGATGTTCTTCAGCCTCGTGAGCTGCTGGCGCAATCGGGGCGCGTTCATCGTGTTCGGCGCGCTGTGGTTCGCGATGGCGATCACCGTTTCGCTCGGGCTGTCCACGCTGATGCAGGCGCTCGGCGCCGGGGAATACGCGTTTGTCGTGCTGATGCCCGCGACGATCGTCGTCACGACGATGCTGTACTGCTCGTTTTACGCCACGTATCGCGGCTGCTTCGGCATTCAGTCGCCTGAAACGCCGGACTCACCCACCACGCCAGCCGCCTGAAACCGCGCCGCTGCGGCGTGCAGTCCACTGGAGACCGCGCCCACGGCGCACCGGATCGAGCCGCCCGCACCGGAGCGGCTCGCCGCCGCGGGGTAACTCACACCACCCGCAAAGCACTCGCAAGCCATTCACGATTGATGCACAATGATTTGCGCGCGATTGATTAGCGCACACTTTCTGGACGGTAAGCACCATGACCCAGCGCCCGGCTTTCCCTTTCACGCTCGACGAGCAACTGTGCTTCGCGCTCTATTCGACTTCGCTTGCGATGACGAAGGCGTATAAGCCCATCCTCGAAAAACTCGGCCTGACCTATCCGCAATACCTGGCCATGCTGGTGCTCTGGGAATCCAACGACATCACGGTCAAGGACATCGCTACCCGCCTGAATCTCGATTCGGCCACAGTCACACCGCTGCTCAAGCGCCTCGAAACGCAGGGTTACATCGAACGCGTACGCGGGGTGAGCGATGAACGGCTCGTCTATATCCGGCTCACGAAGACGGGCACGGCGCTCAAACGCACCGCCCGTGAAGTGCCGGCCGAAATCTTCTGCGCGACGCAGCAGACGCCCGAATTCCTCCTCAAACTGCGCGATGACCTGACGCGCCTGCGCACCACGCTCAACGACTACAACGAAAGCTAGCCACCTTAGGCCTGGCATCGCGTCGAAAAAATATCGAAATTAGTTTGCACGCTAATGATTAGTGTACTATCTTAACGACATGCCAGATCGATGGCGATCGCCACCCACTGCGTGGCACCTACTTTCAAGGAGCAACATCATGAGCGTACTTTACAAGGCAACGGCAACGAGCACCGGTGGACGTGATGGCCGCGCGGTATCGTCGGACAAGGTGCTGGACGTGAAACTGGCCGCACCGCGCGAACTCGGCGGCAACGGTGCCGAGGGCACGAACCCGGAGCAACTGTTCGCAGCCGGCTATTCGGCGTGTTTCCTGAGCGCGATGAAGTTCGTCGCTGGCCAGCGCAAGCAGGCGGTTCCGGCGGATACGACCGTCACGGCAGAAGTCGGGGTCGGCCCGAACGACAAGGGCGGCTTCGCACTGGATATCGAACTGCGCGTCTCGCTGCCGGGCCTTGCCGCCGACGCAGCACGTGAACTCGTCGACGCTGCTCACCAGGTGTGCCCGTATTCGAATGCAACGCGCAATAACGTGGCAGTGCGCCTGCAGATCGTCTGAGCGTAGCCTTACGTTGCAGCGTGCAGTAAAAGAATGGCGCGATTTTCCGGCACGGTGCCCGAAGGGCGCCGTTCAGCTTCGAGGGTGTCGTCAGTTGGCGAACGCGATCTCATCAGCGTTGGCTGCTGACGACGCGCGCTGCGCATCCAGGCGTTACCGTGCAGGGCCGACGTACCCATGAAATGGATCCGTGCGCCGGGGCTGGCGGAAAGCTGGACAGCTGAAAAATGGAGCGTGACGTTGGGGAAAAACGATTCGTCACTGGCGGTCGATCATGCCGAAGCGCGTCAGTCCACGCTGGCCCGCTTCGGAAAGTGACCTGATACTGCAGCAAAGCTCTACTACAAAGGCACGAAGCCTGGCACTGAAATAAAGCTTAGTGCTGGCTCATCCACGACGGCTGACGGCGAGCCGCTTCGCGATCCAGCTTGCGCATGCGGAATTCGAGGTCGTGCAGATCGGTGGCTTCGGAGAGGTATTGGTCGCCGTATTCCTTGGCGATCTGGTCGGGCGATTTCGTCAGGAACAGGAAAAGGCGGGTCAGCAGATACATGGTCAACTCCTAAAAATGATCAAGGGTTTTTACCTAGTGGATAACACCTATTATAGGGAAAACCCTGATCATCCGCCATGTTTACCTGATGCGACCGTTGGACGCGCGCTACGCCTGTCGTGCAGCCGCCGCGGGCAAGGGCGCGCGAGCCGGTGCGGCTTCGGCTACGCGGCGCTGATAGCGGAAGAATTCCCACAGCAACGCACACGCATTCGGCCCTTTTGACGAGTGGAACGGTACGGCGTCGTCACCGCCACTCCACGCGTGTCCGAGGTCCTGCACGCGACACAGGCGCACCACGCGCCGGCCACCCTTGATGTAGTCGCGCGTCATGACACCGTCTTTCCGCTCCTCACGCACCTCGCCGACGCGCAGTTCGCCGCTCGCGTCGAGCAAGTCGTTCAGGCGCGCGAATTGAACCGCGAGCTGCTCGGCATTTTCCGGCGCCACGACGTGATCGGAATCGCCGTGAACGATGATCGCCGGCATGCCAGGATAGGCTCCGACATCGACGGCGGCGTCGACGAGCATAACCGGATTCTGGCGGGCTCCGCGTCGCATCACATCCATCGCGATGATGCCCGAGCGCGCTTCGCCCATTGCCGGACCGGAGTGCAGACCGACCGCGGCGAAGCGCTCGGGATAAAGGAGCGCCAGCAGCGAGGCGAGCCCGGCGCCGGCCGACATACCCGCCACATACACACGCTCCCCATCGAACTGGTGGGTCGTCACCAGCGCATCCACGAGCGAGACCACCGCGCGGGCCTCCGCGCCGCCCGCCTGCTCGCTGGCGTCGTACCAGTGCCAGCAGCGATGGGCGTGAACATGCTTCGACTGCTCCGGATAGACGACCGCAAAGCCGAAGCGATCGGCAAGCAGGTTCATGCGCGTGCCTTCGGCGAATTCGTCGATCGACTGTTTGCAGCCGTGCAGCATCACGACGAGCGGCAGGCCCTCGAGCGCGCGACCCGGCGGAACATACAGGCCGTACGACAGATGATTGACGAGACGCCCCGGCGCCACCGGCGCGGAATGAAATGCGCGCGTCCAGTCGCCGCCCGCCCATGCGGCGGCGCGCGGCCGCACCCGCGATTCACGGGCGCCGGCGCGCGGCAGGTCGCGGGTTTTGGTGGTGCGCAGTTTCGCGGACGGTTTCGCGATCGGGCGCGCAGGTCTTGCTGCACTGCGTTTGAGCGATTCGCGGGTTTGCTTCGTTTGTGCGGCGATCAGCCGCTTGAGACCGCCCATCCAGAGTTTCGACAGACTTTTTGCCATCGGATCAACCTCGTAAAAAGGGACCGTTTCAGGCCAGAATGAGTGGGATGTTGTGCAACGCACAATAACACCAATCCCCGTAGCATGCTGAAAGATGCTGAGAGCCGGCCCACTCCGCCCTGGCCATCTGCCGGTTGCGAGCGTCGGTATGCCGCGACCACGTCACCCTCACTCACTTTATACTTGCAGCTGTCGGACCGCGCGCTTAAGGCCGTCCGGTGTCGCCCGTCTGTTCGGCAACACACGCTCCCCGCTTCTTCACGCTCACTTTTTGCCGGATTCGCTGCGCTCACCCCGCAGCAGTTGCCATGCCTGATCTGCCTCTTCGTCTGTGGTACTCGATTACCAGCCTCGGTGGCGCCGGCCTCACGCTGCCGCTCGCGATCGCCATCGCGCTGTGGCTGGCGGTCGGCTACACGTGGCGCCTGGCGGCGTTGTGGCTCGGGTTGCTCGGCGCGGCGATCGGCGTCGTCACGCTCACCAAGCTCGCGTTCCTCGGCTGGGGCGTCGGCGTGCGCGCGCTGGATTTCACCGGCGTCAGTGGACACGCCATGCTCTCGACGGCCGTCTATCCCGTCGCCCTCTTCCTGATGCTGCTGCCCGCGCGCGGATCGATCCGCCTCGCCGGCGTGCTGCTCGGGCTCGCCGCCGGCATCGCGGTCGGACTTTCCCGTGTGGTGCTCGTCGCGCATTCGCCTTCGGAGGCCATCACGGGCTGTCTCGTCGGCGCGGGTGCGGCGCTGCTGTTCGTGCGCGCCGCCTGGCACGCGCGCCCGGGTCAGCTATCAGCGGCCGCGGTGGCGCTCAGCCTCGTCGCGCTGACGGTCAGCCTGCATGACGTCCGCGTGCCGACACAGCGCTGGGTCACCCACATCGCGCTCAAGGTATCCGGTCATGAGCGGCCGTTCGTGCGCGCCCGCTGGAAGGCGGGCCACCACCACCCGCCCGCGCCGGTTTCGCGTACGCACGACACCTCGCTTTCTCCGCCAGCCGCAACCGACGCGTAATCCCCATCGACGTTCTGCGTGGCGTATGTGGCCGCCGATATCTTCAGCATCCACACCGTTATAGCCGTAGCTATATTACGATAGCGTTTTTCAACGCTCTTCCGGCTCGCACCGGACCTCTGAACCCATGTCGATTTCCCTTCGCCGTCTGCTGAAGCACGCGCTTGTCACCGCGAGCGCCGTTTCCATCGCGATCTGCGCCAACGCACGTGCCGACGAGCTGGTCGTCTCGGCGGCGGCCAGTTTGACGAACGCGTTCAAGGCCGTCGGCGAGGCGTTCGAGAAGCAGCATCCGGGCACGAAAGTGCTGATGAATTTCGGCGCGTCCGATGTGTTGATGCAGCAGATCGTGAAGGGCGCGCCCGCCGACGTGTTCGCCTCGGCGGACCAGAAAGCGATGGACAAGGCCGTCGAACAGAAGGTCGTGGTGCCGTCGACGCGCCAGGATTTCGCGGCGAATTCACTCGTGCTGATCCTGCCGTCGGACAGCAAATTCGCGCCCGCGAACCTGCGCGACCTCACGGCCGCCAACGTCAAACGCATCGCGTACGGCGATCCGGCTTCGGTGCCGGTCGGCCGCTATACCGAGGGCGCGCTGAAGTCCGCCGGTGTGTGGGACGCCATCAGCGCGAAGGGCGTGCTTGCCGCAAACGTGCGTCAGAGCCTCGATTACGTCGCGCGCGGCGAAGTCGACGCCGGCTTCGTATTCGGCACCGACGCCGCGATCATGCCCGATCGCGTCAAGGTAGCGCTGACCGTGCCGACGCAGACGCCCGTCACGTATCCGGTCGCGCTCGTCGAAGGCAGCCATCACGCGGCCGATGCGCGGGCGTTCATCGCGTACGTGCTGTCGCGGGATGGCCAGGCCGTGCTCGCGAAGTACGGCTTCAAGCCCGCCCACTGATCCAGACGCCGACGTTCACCCACGTCATGGAACAGGCCTGGATTCCGCTTCTGCTCTCGCTGAAAGTCGCGGGCTGGGCGACCGCGCTCAACCTCGTGTTCGGCGTCGCGGCCGGCCTCGCGCTGGCGCGCTGGCGCTCGGCCGCGCGCGACGTCGTCGATTCGCTGCTGACGCTGCCGCTCGTGCTGCCGCCCACCGTGCTCGGCTACTACCTGCTCGTCGTACTGGGCCGGCGCGGCACGATCGGCGGCTGGCTCGACAGCCTCGGCATCCGGCTCGTGTTCACGTGGCAAGGCGCGGTGATCGCGTCGATGATCGTCGCGTTTCCGCTCGTGCTGAAGTCGGCGCGCGCGGCGTTCGAATCGGTCGATCCGCAACTCGAACGCGCCGCGCGCACGCTCGGCGTGAGCGAAGCCGCGATCTTCTTTCGCGTGACGCTGCCGCTTGCCACGCGCGGCATTCTTGCCGGCACGCTGCTCGCGTTCGCCCGCGCGCTCGGCGAATTCGGCGCGACGCTGATGGTTGCGGGCAATCTGCCCGGCCGCACGCAGACGCTTTCCGTCGCTGTCTACTCAGCCGTGCAGGCTGGCGACGACAGCACCGCGAATTTTCTCGTGCTGGTGACATCGGTGACGTGCGTCGTGATCCTGCTGCTCGCGGGCCGGCTCGTGCCGCAGCACTCGCTTTTGACCTCGCGCTGACATGACGCTCTCAGTCGACATCCGCAAGACTTTCGTGACCGCCGAGCGCCGGTTCACGCTCGACGTCTCGTTCGCGACGACAAACCAGCGGGTCGTGCTGTTCGGCCCGTCGGGCGCGGGAAAGAGCCTCACGCTGCAGGCGATCGCGGGCCTTCAGCGTCCCGACGAAGGCGCGATCGTCCTCGACGGCGAGCCGCTTTTCGACGGCGCGCGCGGCGTCGACCTGAAGCCGCAGTCACGCAAGGTGGCCTATCTGTTTCAGGATTACGCGCTGTTCCCGCATCTGAACGTGCGCCAGAACATCGCGTTCGGGCTGCATTCCGGCTGGCTCAACCCGCGGGCGCGCGTCCATCATCCGGAAGTCGATTACTGGCTGAAGGCGCTCGATCTGACCGGCGTCGCGGGCAATCATCCGGTGCATCTTTCGGGCGGGCAGAAGCAGCGCGTCGCGCTGGCGCGCGCGCTGGTGTCGAACCCGCAACTGCTGCTGCTCGACGAGCCGTTTTCCGCGCTCGATTACGCGCTGCGCCAACGCATGCGCGCCGAACTGTCGGATCTGCAGACCCGCCTCGACATTCCGATGCTGCTGATCACGCACGATCCCGATGACGTCGCCGCGTTCGGCGACCAGGTCGTGCATGTGGTGGACGGCCGGATTCAACCGCACACGGCCTTCACCGGCTACGCCCGCACGGTTTATTGACTTGACGACGTGCCGGGTTCCGCACCGCGGCTCGCCGGCTAGTCGCTGACGCCGAGAATCACGCTCGAAGCCTTGAACGCCGCAATCGCCGGCGCGCCTTCGACGAGACCTAGCGCGTCGGCGCTCCCGTTCGTGATCACCGCCGTCACGACGACGCCGCCCTGCAGTGCCAGCGACACTTCCGCGTTGACCGCGCCGCGCTTCACCGCCGTGACCGTGCCGCGCAACTGGTTGCGCGCCGAGATTGGCACAGGATCGTCGCCACCCTCGTCGACGATCAGCATGACCCACGAGGCCTTGATCAGCGCGAACGCGGCCGCGCCGACGTCAAGCCCGAGCGTCTCGGTGCTTTCATGCGTGAGAATCGCGACGACCGTCTGGCCGCCGGGCAGCACGAGCGACACCTCGTCGTTCACCGCGCCGCGCACGATCGCCGAAACGGTGCCGTACAGCTGGTTGCGCGCGCTCGTTTTCATGCCGATCCGGCCGATCAGCGACCAGTCGCTGGCGAAGTGTTCGATCGCCGCGCCTGCAAGTTCCAGAAACCGCCGGTGCTCGCTTTCGACGGCGCGAAACGTCTCGATCAGACGCAGCGCGCGCGGCGTAAGCGTCGTACCGCCTCCGCCCTTGCCGCCCGTCGCGCGCACGACGAGCGGCTCGCCGGCCAGGTTGTTCATCGTGTCGATGGCGTCCCACGCGGCCTTGTAGCTCATGCCGACGGCACGCGCGGCGCCCGTGATCGAACCGGTCTCGCGGATCGCCGCAAGCAGTGCGATCCGCGATGCGCCGCCGAGCGTCTGTTCGCCCGCCTGAAACCACACCGACCCGCCGAGTTCGAGCGGCCCGGGACGGGCACCGGATGGGTTTTTTTCAGTCATGGCTGGTTGCGGATAAGGAAAGTAACGCGCCGTGAAACGCGGATGTCCGATGGTACACGGCCATGCACCGCCTGCAACACGGCACCGGGACACAGCCATGCGGAGCGCTGGCGGCTTTCATCTGATCAATCTGGTACTTTTTGCCCTCGCCGCTATAATTCAGCCTTTCACGTCTTCCCCCGAAGCATGCGACGTCTCCTGCTCCTGATCCTCCTCTCAATCGGCCTCTTGCCCAGCGCGATGGCCGGGGAGAACGAACAGGCCGCCCAGATTTCCGCGTACCTCACGCAGAAGTTCGGTGTCGCGAGAGAAAAGGCCGAGCAGATTTCGGCTGCCGTCACATCCGCCGCATCGAAATACTCGCTGCCGCCCGCCCTGCTGCTCGCGATCATTTCGATCGAATCACGCTTCAAGGAAAAGGCAAAAGGCGCGAACGGCGCGACGGGCCTGATGCAGGTCGTGCCGGGCGCCCACAGGCGTCTGCTGAAAAACGTACACGATCTGACCGAGCCGACCACCAACATCGAGGTGGGTTCGGCCATCCTTTACGGATACATGCGGTCGGCTGGTGGCGACCTGGACGCCGCGCTGAAAAGCTACGGCGGCTCGAAGGCTTACGCGGAAAAGGTAAGCCTGCGCGCGAACGCGTTCGAGCAGGTCGTCGCGCGGCCCGACGACACGCAGGCGGACGTCGCCGGCGTCAGCGCATGCAACCTGCGCTGGACAAGCAACGGCCCGACACCCGTCGCCGGTTCCATGCCCTTCGCGGCGACCGCGGACAGCTGCGCTGCCGCCATCGCGCCGGCAAGGACAAGCCTCCTCAACGGCCTGATCCCCTCGCCCTGACGCCGGCACGCCGCGCGCCGTCAAAGCGCGTATTGCGCGACGCCGTTCCCAAACGACCAGTTCTCCTTCACCACTTCGACGAGATTGATGAACACGTCCTCTCGCCGCACGCCGGGCGACTCCGCCAGGTTATCGACGACCTGCCTGTAGAACGCCTTCTTCTGCTCGATCGTTCGGGTGTTGTTGAACGTGATCTGGACGATGACCAGATCGTCGCTGCGCTCGACGCCCAGATAGTGCCGGTCGAACACGAAATTGCCTTCGTCGTGTTCGGTGATCAGCATGAAGATGTCGTCCGGCGGCACCTTGCAATGTTCGATCAGCGCGCGCTGGATGCCCTCGGTGAGCGCCTTGCGATATTCGACGGGCTTGCCGGCGCGAAGCGAGATTCGGGTAAGCGGCATGATGGACTCCCACAAGAAAATGAAAAGTTCGAGTAGCCATCTTGCGCCGGCCGTCACATAATGAATAGATATCACTGAAGATATCAGTCATTTTCAATTGAAATGAAAGTACTCGACCTCGATGCAGTCCGGGCGTTCGTGCTGGTCGCCGATCTCGCCAGTTTCACGCGCGCCGCCGTTGCGCTCGATACCACCCAGTCGGCCGTCAGTCTCAAGCTGAAGCGACTGGAGGCGCACCTTGGCCGCCAGTTGCTGGACCGCACGCCGCGGCTCGTGCGGCTTTCCGGCGAGGGCAAGGCGTTTCTCGACGCCGCGCGCGCTCTGCTGCAGGCGCACGAGCGCGCGCTCGGCGCGCTTTCCGTCGAGCATCGCAAGCTCGCGATCGGTTTGAGCGAGCACGTCGCGGGCGCGAATCTGCCGGCGTTGCTTGGCCGGCTGAAGGCGCACGATCCGGGGCTCGTCGTCGAGCTGCATCTGGGCATGTCGGCGGCGCTGCTGGAGCAGTTCGACGAGCGGCGGTTCGACGCCGTCATCGTCCGCTACGAACCGGACGAAACGCCGCGCGAGGACGGCGAGCCGCTTTTCACCGAACCGGTCGTCTGGCTGGCGACGCCGGACTGGCTGCCGCGCATGCACGAGCCGCTGCCGCTCGCGCTGCTCGCGGCGCCCTGCGGCGTGCGCGCCGCGGCGTTACGCGCGCTCGACGACGCAGGCGTCGCGTGGCATGAGGCGTTTATCGGCGGCGGCGTGGCGGCCGTCGGCGCGGCGGCGGCGGCGGGCATCGCGGTGTCGCCGCTCGCGCGGCGCGTCGCCCCGCGCGGGCTCGTCGACGTCGGCTCGCGCCTCGGTCTGCCCGAACTGCCCGAGTCGCGGGTGACGCTGCATTCGCGGGTTCGCGACCCGCGCACGCTCGACACCGTGAGGCTGCTGGCAGGCGGCCTCGCGAGCGGGTAATCCGGCACGGGGTCTTGCATTAATCCATAAATGGACTATTATCAACTTATAGTTTATTTAAGGACTACATCATCATGCCCAGCGCCGTCCGTGCATCCTCTGTCGAGCAGCCCATTGCGCGCGCCGCCGGCGCGCCGTCGGTCACCGAAATGTCGGCGGCCGGCCTGCGTGCGTTTTTCAATATCGCCCGCGACTGGGACCTGAGCGCCGACGAGCAGATCGTCCTGCTGGGCTCGCCCGGCCGTTCGACGTTCTTCAAATGGAAGCAGGCGCCGCAAACGGCCAGGCTTGGCCGCGACACGCTCGAGCGGTTGTCGCTGCTGCTCGGCATTTACAAGGGCTTGCAGATCCTGTTGCCCCAGCCAGCCGCCGCCGACACCTGGATCCGGCGCCCGAACAGCGCGCCGCCGTTCGGCGGCGGGCGCGCGCTCGACCGCATGCTGGCCGGCAATATCAGCGACCTCGTCGCGGTGCGGCAGTATCTCGATGCAATGCGGGGCGGATGGGCGTGACTTCTCCGCACTGGCAGGACCGCTGGCGTGCGACGCCGCTCGACTGGTCGCCCGCATACCGGGTGATTCCCACGCGCTTTCCGGCGGTGAACCTGTTCGACCGCGTTGCGTCGCCGGACGATTTCGACGCGCTCTACGCGCTCGAAGCGATGACCAACGACCGCCTGCGCACCGAAGTCGGCGAACTCGATCTCGTGCCGCGCGAGGAACGGCGTTTCGGGCCGGGCTGGGGGCCGATCATGGCGGCGTTCACCCATCTGAATCCGCTCGGCAGCCGTTTTTCCGATGGCACGTACGGCGTGTTCTATTGCGCACGCTCGCGCGCCACGGCAATCGCGGAAACGCGCTATCACACCGGCAATTTCCTCGCGGCCACGAACGAGCCGCCGTTGCGGCAGCAGATGCGTCTCTACACGGTGATCGCGCACGGCAAAGTCGTCGATCTGCGCGGCGATTCAGCGCTGGACCCGGGCGTCCTGTCGCCCAGCGACTACTTCGCGGGGCAGGCGCTCGGACGCGCCGTGCGCGCCGCGGGTGCGTCGGGCATCGTGTATCCGTCGGTGCGGGATGCCGATGGCGAATGTCTCGCCGCGTTCAGAACGACGCTGCTGCGCGACTGCCATCACGCCGCGTATCTGGAATACAACTGGAATGGCAGCGCCGTGGATATGGTGTTCGAACTGAACCAGATCGGCTGACCGGTATCGTCGCCGCATCGGCGATGCCACGGCGTTGCAGAGCGCTCAGGGCAACGCCATCTCTGCCGCGCCCTGGGCGCGCGCCACGTCCACCGTCACGGACCAGCGCCGCGAGCGCCGCGCCTCGACGATCGACAGCTTGCCGCCGGGCCCGAACGCGCCGGTATCGACAAACACCTGCGAGCCGATCTGCTGCAACTCGCGCATCGGCGTGTGACCGCAATACGTGAGCGAAAGCCCGCGCTGACGCAGCGGGTCGCCGGTGCCCATCGCGAGTTCACGGCCCCACAGCAGTTTCTGGCGGACGTCCTCGGAGAAATCGCCGGCATCGAGGTCGTCATCGGTGCCGAAGAACTCGGCGTGCAGGATATTGAAACGCTCGGCGCCGCTGCCGATCACGCGCACGAGCGGCAAGGTCCGGAGCCGTTCCGCGTAGTGGCGCAGCTTCTCGTCGGGAAGCGCCGCGGCCCACGATCCGCCGATGCCATACCACCAGTGACGCCGCAGGCGCCCTTCGGCGACGGCGCACAACGTGTCTTCGTGATTGCCGAGCACGGCATGGAACCACGGTCTGTCGAGGAGCGCGAGCGCCTCTTCCGACTGCGCGCCGCGATCAACCAGATCGCCGACCGAAAACAGCCGGTCACACGCCGGATCGAACGCGATTTCGCGAAGCAGATAACGTAGCGCATCCACGCATCCGTGCAGGTCACCCACGATGAAATCGCGGCCTTTACGGTTGACGGGATGGTGCCAGACGTCGTTAAAGAGTACGGGGTCCATATCCCCATGATAGCGCCGCGCAAAAATAGCGTATGCGGGGTGTCTATCGTTTCCTGCGCGTACGTTGGCGAGGACCGTTGGCGCTTGCCGCGACGTCCGGTAAAGCCTGCCGGACGCCGCGGCAGGAAGCGGTCATTGTTGCGTCGCGCGCAGCTTCGCGACCTGATCGATCGACAGCGTCGACTGCGGATTGCCGAACTGCTTCGTCACATAGTTCGTAATCGCCGCAACCTGTTCGTCGGAGAGTTGCGAGGCGAACTCAGGCATCAACACGTCGGCGTCTTTGGTCTTACGCTCGACGCCGTGCAGGATCACCATCGCCAGATTGTTCGCGGGGCTCGCACCCACCGCGCTGTTGTGGATCAGCGCGGGATACGCACCGGGCGCGCTCGCGCCGACGCCCTGTCCGGTCCAGTTGTGACACGACGCGCAGTTCGCGACGAAAAGCTGCGCACCGTTCACGCCGCTGATCTTCGTGCCGCGCAGCGCCACGACGTCGTTCGCGGGCGCGCCCCACGCGTCGCGCGGCCGTGCGTCGCCACCGTTGATGGGCGGCACCGAGCGCAGGTAGATCGCGATCGAGCGCAGGTCTTCGGGCGTCAGATATTGCGTGCTGTCCGCCACCACTTCCGCCATCGGTCCGGCCGCGTTCGCGCGGCCATGCACGGCACCCGTCGACAGATAGCGCGCAATGTCCTCGTCGCTCCAGTTGCCGATGCCGCTGGTCTTGTGCGGTGTGATGTTGAACGCGTGCCAGCCGGCCTGCGTCGCGCCGGCAAAACGTTCACTCGTCTTCAGTCCCTGCGTGAAGTTGCGCGGCGTGTGGCATTCCTCGCAATGCGCGAGCCCTTCGACGAGATACGCGCCGCGGTTCCACTCCGGGCTCTGCTTCGGATCGGGAACGAAGCGCCCCTCGGTGAAGTTGAACATGTTCCAGAACACCATCAGCCAGCGCTGGTTGAACGGAAACTTCACGTCGTTGGCGGGCGGCGTGTAGTGAATCGGCGTGAGCGTATTCAGATACGCGCGTATGGCGAGCACGTCGCGTTCGGTGACCTTCGTGTATTCGGCGTACGGGAACGTCGGATAAAGCCGCTCGCCGCCCTTGCCAATGCCTTCCTGCATCGCCCTCAGAAAGTCGGCATCCGTCCAGCTGCCGATGCCGGTGTCTGGATCGGGCGTGATGTTCGGCGTGTAGAACGTGCCGAACGGCGTCGCGATCGGCAGGCCGCCCGCGAACGGACGGCTCTTGTCCGCCGTGTGACAGGCCACGCAGTCGCCCGCGCGCGCGAGGTACTCGCCGCGCTTCACGAGATCCGGCGCCGCGCTGCCCGCGCTGTTGCCCGTGCTGCTGTCCGCACTGTTGCCCCCGGCGTCCTGCGCGAACGCCGCGCTGATCGGCGACTCATCTTCGTGACGCACGTCCGGAGTATGCGACGCGTGCCACGCAAGATAGAGCGCGAAGAGCGAAAACGCGGCGGCCAGCGTCGCCATATACCGGCGGCGCCGGCGCTCGACGTGAATGTGCGACTGCGCGCCCGGCCCGGCCGGCTGCACGCTCGACGTTTTTTTCGTCATGGTGGCTCTCCGTCAGGTTGGGGTCAGAGTTCGCGCTTGAGCTTGTCGGCGATCCGCAGCGACAGCGCGGCGATCGTCAGCGTGCAGTTCACCGATGCCGCCGTCGGCATCACGCCGCTGCCCGCGATGAAGAGATTCGGATGATCATGCGTGCGGCAGTCAGCGTCGACGACCGAATCAGACGGATCGTGACCCATGATCGTCGTGCCCATGATGTGATTGTTCGGCGCGAAGGTGTCGTCGAAACTCACTTCCGTGCCGCCCAGAAGGCTCGCGATCTGCGCGTAAAGCTCGTGGGTATTCGCGGCGCTCTTTTTCACGTAATCGTTGATCGAGTAGTAGATTTCAGGCTGCGGAATGCCGAGCGAATCCTTGTGATCCGCCGAAGGCACGATGCGGTTCCGCGACTCGGCCAGATGTTCGTGGAAGCTGTTGATGTTCAGCGTGCGCGCTGCACGGTCGCGTATCTGGCGATCGAGTTCGGCGCCGGTCAGGCCTTTCCTGAGCAGATCGGCAGCCACGCTCATCGTCGCGACGCCGTTCGACAGATGCAGCTTTTTTGCCGCGTATTCCGAGCGAAACGCGCCGTCGCGGAAGTTGACGATCGACGTCATCTCCATCGGCCCTCGCCCCGGCCATAGCGGCTCGTTCGCGAGGAACGTGACGCCCGTGCCCGGATGGTCCATCAGGTTGCGGCCCACCTGGTCGGAGCTGTTGCCGACGCCCTTCGGGAACCGGCTGGAGGTCGACATCAGCATCAGCTTGGGCGTTTCGATGCCGTTCGCCGCGAGCACGAAGAGCTTGCCGGTCACGCGCGTGCTGTTGCCGTTGGGGTCCTTGTAATGCACCGCCGTGACAAGCCCCTTGTCGTCCGATTCGACCTTGTAGACGACCGCCTGCGGGATCAGCTTCGCGCCCGCCTGTTCGGCCTTGTCCGCGTGTACGACGCCGTTGTACATCGCCGCGATCGGACAGATCGGCATGCAGTTGTTGTTGCCGCAACAGGTTGGGCGTGCGTCGTACGGGCGGCTGTTGCGCGCCACCGGTTCGGGCACGACCTTGAAGCCCTGCGGATTCAGCAGGTCGGAAAAACGCTGGTCCATGTACGAGAGCGGCAACTGGCTCATCGGATAGGGCTTCGAGCGCGGCGACCCCAGATCGACCGAAGCGTCCGGACCGGACACGCCCAGTTGCACCTCGGCCGCGAGGTACCACGGCTCCAGCGCTTCGTACGGAACCGGCCAGTCGCGCCCGACGCCATACAACGTCTTCAACCTGAAGTCCGACGGCAGCAGACGCCAGGCCGCCGCCGCCCAGTGCCACGTCGTGCCGCCGACAAGCCGCAGATACTGCGAGTTATACGGATACTCGCCCTTCTGGATCAGATAGCCGTTCTCGGGGGAATACTCGGGATGCGGTGAATAGGGCGTCGAAGGATACGGCGTCGCGAAATCGGCCTTTGCCGGCGAGTTGCGGAAATTCTCGACGATCTGCCAGCGCGGAATGCGCGGCCCGGCTTCGAGCAGGATCACGGACGCGCCGGCCAGCGCCAGCTGATGCGCGACCAGACCACCCGCGACCCCCGAGCCGACCACGACCACGTCGGCGGAATGTGAATTTGCCATTGTTGCCCTCTTTGTCGTCCGGCGTTCGCATGTCGGCCGGCGTTGGCGCTTCAGCTGTCGATCAGGACGGCTCCCGAAAGCATCAGGCGCGCATCGCGCCGCCTGTGTGCCCTCTCTGTGACGCCAGCCGCGCTACGCCTCGCAGCCGGCGCGCCGCTCAGACATGCTCCGGTTTTTGTGTCCAGTAAAACGGTGCATCGAGGCAATACGACGGGATTGTGAGAACGTCCTTCACAGGATCGAACATCAGCGCGCGCTCGTATGCGACGACCTGCACATGCGGCGCATCGCCGACAAGACCGAGATACCACGCGCGCATGATCGCGCCGACGGCCTTCGCAAGCGGCGGCTGGTCCGCCTGCAGCGCCTGCGTGACCGTATCGGAGGGCACACCGCCGTGGCCCTGCAGCCATGTGTTGAGCGCGGCGACGTTCTGGGTGAACGCACTGTCCGACTTCTGCAGCGTGTCGTAGACACGACGTCCCAGCACCGGGTCGAAGCTCGACCGGCCGGTGAGACGCTGCGACAGGGCAAGGAAGGCATCGAGACCGCCGCCTTGAGGGGCATCGGGGGTATCAGCGAATGCGGGAGAAATGGCGGAGAGGCCGTATGGCGCGCCGGGACGGCCCGCCGTCGTGAAAGCGAGCGCGGCCGCGCCGGCGAACGCGCAGAGAACCAGTGCCCGGCGGCGAGCGGACTGCGGCGCCGTCACGTGCCGGGCGGATGTGTCGTTCTCGCGAACATCTGTCATGGGGGCTCCAGATGATGTTATTGGATCAGCCTGCAGGCCAGCGGCAACGCGATACGCACGTTGCGTACGCCACATACGTGACGTACGTGACATGCGTCACGTTAAGGCCGGCATGCGGGCTGTCTGCCCCAAACCTGGTCATCGCCGCTCGTGCGGTCTCTTGATGCGAAGGTGATGCCGGTAAAACACGCGCCTGCGGGCCTGACATCAGCCTTTCATCTGCAAAGGTACGGTGGGAAACCTGTGTTCGTTGCGACAGACTATAGCCAAAGTGCGCGCATTCGACAAATGCGGGCCAGACATCCCGGTAGAATCGGCGAGACTGTCCGAACCTGCGCACGCCCGGTCTGGCGAACGACGAGAACGCTTCTTCCACATAATCATGAATCCCTATCCGCAAGTGCTTCGCAACCGGCCGCGCATGGTCATCGCACTCGTCATCGGCGTGGTGGCCGCGCTGCTGCTGCCAGGCGCCATGCGTCCGATGGTGCGTGTGCTGTTCGGATGGGACGTCACCGTGTGGGCGTATCTCGCGTTTCTGTGGTTCCACATGGCGACCACGCAGCAGGCTCAGGTGCGCGAGTTCGCGGTGCGCGACGACGAGAATGCGGGCGTCGTGCTTTTCCTCGTCTGCCTCGCGACGGTCGCGAGCATCGCTGCCATCGTGCTCGAACTGGCCACGGTCAAGAGCTTCAAGGGCAGCACGGGCGCGCTGCACTCCGCGATCACCGGCGCGACGCTGATGGGCGCCTGGTTTCTGATCCCGACGATCTTCACGCTGCATTACACGCGCCTCTACTACGGCGACGACCAGAAAGAAACCCCGCTGGCGTTTCCCGATCACAGTCTCAAGCCCGACTACTGGGACTTCCTGTACTTCTCGTTCACGATCGCCGTCGCCTCGCAGACGGCCGACATCGCGCTGCGTTCGCGCCCGATGCGGCGCGCGGTGCTTGCGCAGTCGGTGCTGTCGTTCTACTTCAACGTCGCGGTACTCGGGTTGTGCGTGAACATCGCCGCCAGCCTGCTCGGTTCCTGATTCGCGAAGATTTCCCCGTGGCCGTGTAAAAGCCACGCGTCGACCGACCGATTTACACGCACGCCGCACGCCGCACGCCGCACGCTGCCCTGCCGCGCGGCAGACGTGCGACTGCCCGAGGCAGGCGGATTGTCCATGCACCCTGTCTGGCACAGCGCTTGCTGTACCCGTTCGGTCGATCCGGCCTGGCGCCGTTGTGTGTACCTTTGCGGCCCGGCTTCGCGATTCCATGCGGCGGCATGTCGATCTTTGCACTACATTGACCAGTACGCGCACGTGTCCCAGGCATCCGTCGGGCATCGCGCGGCATCCGGCTCTGGAAGCCCAACGAGCGATGTGATCGCACCGTACGTGCATCCACATCGCGGCAGGACCAAACTGGACACGACTGATGGAACCTCCTCACGCTTACGCGCCGCGGATCTATTTCCTTCATCCCCTCCTCGTCGGACCACTCGGGGCCTGGGCCGCACAGTTTGAACATGCAGCGTCGCTCGGCTTCGATCATGTGCTGATCGGCGCGCCGTTCCAGCCTGGCCGTGCGAACCACGGCCAGATCGTGGCCGACCACGACCGGCTGCACCCCGCATTCGACGCCCATCAGCCCGCCACCGTCGCGCTGCACGCGCTCGCCACCGCGGCGCGCGAGCACGGGCTGACGCTCCTGCTCGACATCGTGCCCGACCGCGTTGCCGCCGATGGCGCGCTGTTTCGCGATCACGCCGGCTGGTTTCATCCGTTCGAGCCCGAGGAGGCGCGACTCGATCCGCGCCACGGGCTGCGCGAAGACCACGTGGCATACGCGAATTTCACGAACCCCGAAGCATCGGGCCATCTGCTCGACTGGTGGACGCAGACGCTCTCGGCGCTCGCCGCGGCGGGCGTTGGCGGATTTCGCTTCGACTCCCCGCAGCATCTGCCTGCCGACGCGTGGCGACGGCTCGGCGAAGGCGTGCGCGCGCGCCATCCGCACGCGCGGTTTCTCGCCGCCACGCCCGGCCTCATCCGTGACGACATGATGAAACTGGCCGGCGCGGGCTTTGACAGTGTGTTCTCGTCGGTGCGCTGGTGGGATTTCCGCGCCCCGTGGCTCACCGAAGAACACACGACGCTCACGCGCGTCGCGCCGCCCATCGCGTTTCCCGAGGCGCCGTACGGCACGCGCCTCGTCGCCGACCTGCCCGACGTGCATGATGCAGGCGCCATCGAGCGCGCGTACCGGCGCGCGCTGAACGTGGCGGCGGCCGTCGGCACCGGCTGGCTCGTGCCGATGGGTTTCGAATACGGCATGGCGCTGCCGATGTCCCACACCCGCGGCAACGGAGCCGATTACGCGGCCGCGCGCCAGTCGGCACGCTTTGACCTGACGAAAGCGGTCACCCACGCGAACGCGCTCCAGCGCGATCTGAACACGCTCGGCACGTGTGGCGAACTGCGTGCGCTGAGCGGACCCGGCACGCCGGCGACGGTGCTGTTGCGCGGCAACCGCGCCGATCTGCGCGACGCGGACGAAGCGGTGCTCATCGTCGTCAATCCCGATCGCGACGTGCCGGTATGGGTCGATCCCGCGCGCTTCCTCGACGGCGTGCCGGGCGGCTTCACGCGTTTCGCGGCGCTCGACAGCGAATCCCCGGAAACCCCAGTGCACCCGCTGTCGTCCTTCACGCTGGCCCCTGGCGCATGCCGGCTCTTCAGCGCGCTCGCAGGCAAGCCCGTGGTCCTCGCGCCGCCCGTCGACAAGGCAAACAGCAGGCACAGCGGCCACAAGACAGTGATGGACGCCATCGCCGCGGCGCGCGTGGCGATCGAAAGCGTGACGCCTTCGATCGATGGCGGACGTTTCCCGGTCAAGCGCATCGTGGGCGAGCGCGTGGAAGTGCGCGCCGCCATCTTCGCCGAGGGTCACGACAGGATCGCCGCGGCCGTCATCTGGCGCGCCGCCGACGAAACCGTCTGGCACGAGGCGCCGATGTTTCCCGCGCAGCCTGCCGGCAACGATCTGTGGTCCGCGCACATTCCGCTCGACCGGATTGGCCGTCATGAATTCACGGTGACCGCATGGCGCGACGACTTCGCATCGCTGACCGAGCACATCCAGAAAAAGCTGAAGGCCGGCCAGACCGTCGAGCTCGAAATCGACGAAGCGAGCCATCTCTTCGCGCTCATCCTCGCCGAAGTGGAAACCGTTGAAGGCGCGGTTACCGAACCGCTCACGCACATCGTCCGCGCATTCGCGAAAGCCGACACAGCGGGCCGCCTCGCATTGCTGCTCGCGCCGGCCACCGCGAAAGCCGTCGCCACCGCGCGCCACCGGCCGTTCCTCACGCGCGACCCGGTGATCTACCGGATCGAGTCGGAACGTGCCGCCGCGCGCTTTGCAAGCTGGTACGAGATCTTCCCCCGCTCGATGAGCGACGACGTGAACCGCCACGGCACGTTCGCCGACGTCATCACGAAGCTGCC
Organism: Paraburkholderia sartisoli; assembly: GCF_900107685.1. Lineage (GTDB taxonomy): Bacteria > Pseudomonadota > Gammaproteobacteria > Burkholderiales > Burkholderiaceae > Paraburkholderia > Paraburkholderia sartisoli. The sequence continues at coordinate 187,612 of NZ_FNRQ01000008.1, forward strand.
GCGCATGCGCGACATGGGCTTCAACGTGCTGTACTTCCCGCCGATCCATCCGATCGGCGTCACGAACCGCAAGGGGCGCAACAACACGCTGAACGCGCTCGAAGGCGACGTCGGCAGTCCGTATGCGATTGGCGGCAAGGAAGGCGGCCATACGGCCGTGCATCCCGAACTCGGCACGCTCGACGACTTCAAGTCCATGCTGGCCGCCGCGCGCGATCACGGCCTCGAAGTCGCACTCGACTTCGCGATTCAATGTTCGCCCGATCATCCGTGGCTGAAGGACCATCCGACGTGGTTCGCCTGGCGTCCCGACGGCACGCTGCGTTACGCGGAAAATCCGCCGAAGAAGTATCAGGACATCGTGAATCCGGACTTCTATGCGCACGACGCGAAGCCCGATCTGTGGATCGCGTTGCGCGACGTGATCCTGTTCTGGATCGACGCGGGCGTGCATATCTTTCGCGTCGACAACCCGCATACCAAGCCGCTGCCGTTCTGGGAATGGATGATCGCCGACGTGCGCGCGCGTCACCCCGACACGATCTTTCTCTCCGAAGCCTTCACGCGGCCGCGCATGATGAACCGCCTCGCGAAGGTCGGCTACTCGCAGTCGTACACGTATTTCACGTGGCGCGAGTCGAAGCGCGATTTCATCGAGTATCTGACCGAACTCACGCAGAGCAGCGCGCGAGAAGTCTACCGGCCGAATTTCTTCGTCAACACGCCGGACATCAATCCGCGCCATCTGCAGTCGCAGGGGCGCGCGGGCTTCGTGATCCGCGCGGCGCTGGCCGCGACGCTCTCGGGGCTGTGGGGCGTCTATAGCGGCTTCGAACTGTGCGAGGCCGCCGCGCTGCCGAACAGCGAGGAATATCTCGACTCCGAGAAGTATCAGCTGCGCGCATGGGACTGGAACCGGCCTGGAAACATCGTCGCCGAAATCACCGCGCTCAACCGCATCCGCCGGGCGAATCCCGCGCTGCACACGCATCTGGGCATCACGTTCCTGCCCGCGCACAACGAGCACATCCTGTTCTTCGAGAAAGCAACCGCGGCGCGCGACAACGTGATCGTCGTCGCGATCAATCTCGATCCGTTCAACGAACAGGGCGCGGATATCGAGCTTTCGTGGGCGACGTTCGCGCACTGGCACCTGAACGACCAGGCGGCCATTGAAGTCATCGACCAGATGACGGGCCAGCACTTCGAATGGTACGGAAGATGGCAACACGTGCGGCTCGATCCCGGCACGCGACCGTTCGCGATCTGGCGCATCGCACCCGCTGACGGATTGCCCCGCGACATCCCTGACAACCACGGCGAGCCCGGCGCGGACTTCGACGTCGACTCACCGAACGAAGGTTCGATATGAAACGCGACGACACACCCGAAAGCGCGGCACATGCGCGCACGACAGGCGGGACGACCAGCGTGGCGGCACCGGCCGGTCACCCCGGAGCGCACAAGGCCGGCGCGCGGCGCGGCAAGCCCTCGGCGTTGAGCGACGATCCGCTCTGGTACAAGGACGCGATCATCTACCAGGTACACATCAAGTCGTTCTTCGATGCGAACAACGACGGCGTCGGCGATTTTCCCGGGCTGATCGCGAAGCTCGACTACATCGCGGAACTCGGCGTGGATGCGATCTGGCTGCTGCCGTTCTACCCATCGCCGCGGCGCGACGACGGCTACGATATCGCCGATTACCGCAACGTCCATCCGGATTACGGCAATCTTTCCGACGTCAAACACTTCATCCAGGAAGCGCATGCGCGCGGTATCCGCGTGATCACCGAACTGGTGATCAACCACACGTCGGACCAGCATCCGTGGTTCCAGCGCGCGCGTCGTGCGAAGCCCGGCTCGAATCATCGCAACTACTACGTGTGGTCCGATACCGACCAGAAGTACGCGGGAACGCGCATCATCTTCATCGATTCCGAGCCGTCGAACTGGACGCACGATCCGGTTGCGGGCGCGTACTACTGGCATCGTTTCTACTCGCACCAGCCCGACCTGAACTTCGACAATCCCGCGGTGCTGCGGGAAGTGCTGCAGGTGATGCGGTTCTGGCTCGACATGGGCATCGACGGCCTGCGGCTCGACGCGGTGCCATATCTCGTCGAACGCGAAGGCACGAACAATGAAAACCTGCCGGAAACCCATGCGGTGTTGAAGAAGATTCGCGCGACGATCGACGCCGAATATCCGAACCGGATGCTGCTCGCCGAAGCGAACCAGTGGCCGGAAGACGTGAAAGAGTATTTCGGCGACGAAGACGAATGCCACATGGCGTTCCACTTCCCGCTGATGCCGCGCATCTACATGTCGATTGCGAGCGAGGACCGCTTTCCGATCACCGACATCATGCGGCAGACGCCGGATATCGGCGAGACCAACCAGTGGGCGATTTTCCTGCGCAATCACGACGAACTCACGCTGGAGATGGTCACCGATTCCGAGCGCGACTACCTGTGGAACACCTACGCGAGCGACAGGCGCGCACGCCTGAATCTCGGCATTCGCCGCCGTCTTGCGCCGCTGATGGAGCGCGACCGCCGGCGCATCGAGCTGATCAATTCGCTGCTGCTCTCGATGCCGGGCACCCCGGTCATCTATTACGGCGACGAACTCGGCATGGGCGACAACATTCACCTCGGCGATCGCGACGGCGTGCGCACGCCGATGCAATGGTCGTCCGACCGCAACGGCGGCTTTTCGCGCGCCGATCCCGAACAGCTCGTGCTGCCGCCCGTGATGGGATCGCTCTATGGCTACGACGCGGTCAACGTCGAATCGCAGAGCCGCGATCCCCATTCGCTGCTGAACTGGACGCGCCGCATGCTCGCCACCCGGCGCGCGAAACGCGCGTTCGGCCGCGGCACGATCCGCTTCCTGAAGCCCGACAATCGCAAGATTCTCGCGTATCTGCGCGAAGTGCCCGATGAACCAACGATTCTCTGCGTCGCCAATCTCTCGCGCGCGCCGCAGGCGGTCGAGCTGGACCTGTCCGAATTCGCCGGCACGGTGCCGATCGAAATGACCGCCGATTCCGTCTTCCCGGCGATCGGGCAACTGACGTATCTGCTGACGTTCCCGCCGTACGGCTTTCTGTGGTTCCTGCTGTGCCCGGGCGGACAGCGTCCGACGTGGAGCCAGGCGCATTCCGAGCCGCTGCCCGAATTCGTCACGATCGTGATCCGCGAAGGCCAGGTCGGCCCGACGCCGGAGAACGTGCGCCTGCTCGAATCGGAAGTGCTGCCTTCGTGGCTCACGCGCCGGCGCTGGTTTGCGTCGAAAGACCAGAAACTGAAGACCGTGCGCCTCGCCGCGCTGACGACGATTCCCGACACGGGCTTTGCGTTCACCGAAATCGAAGCGGACGTCCGCGGCCACACGGAACGCTACGTCGTGCCGCTCGCGATCACGTGGGGCAGCGACACGACCACGCCGCTCTTCATGCAGCTCGCGCTTGCGCGCGTGCGGCGCGTGCGCAACATCGGGCACCTGACGGACGCGTTCTCGCTGCCGCAATTCGCGCACGGCGTGCTGCGCAAGCTGCGCGAGCGCACGGTCGTCCCGACCGTGCAGAAGAGCGAGATCTGCTTCATTCCAACCAGCCGGTTCGACGAACTCGATCTGGGCGACCGGCCCGAAATCCGCTGGCTCGCGGCCGAGCAGAGCAACAGCTCGCTCGTGATCGCCGACGCGATCGTGCTGAAGCTCGTGCGACGGCTCGTCGACGGCATTCATCCGGAAGCGGAAATGAGCCGCTATCTGACGAAGATCGGCTACCCGAACACCGCGCCGCTGTTCGGCGAAGTCGTGCGCGTCGATCCTGCCGGCGTGCCGCACACGCTCGCGATCCTGCAGGGCTTCGTCGACAATCAGGGCGACGCGTGGAACTGGGCGCTCGACTACCTGCGCCGCGTGGTCGACGACCTCGCGTTCACCACCGACGGCATCGAACCGTCGCCCGACCGCACCAACGAAGAAGAAGCGATCGACGGCTACCGTTCATTCGCGGGCGTCATCGGCAGGCGGCTGGGCGAGTTGCACGTCGCGCTCGCGGCGCCATCGGACGACGACGCGTTCGCGCCCGAAACGGCGTCGCCGGAGCAGATACAGGCGTGGATCGACGGCACGCAGTCGCTACTCGCGGCCTCGCTCGACCTGCTCGCGGAGCGCGTTGACCCGCTCGTCGACGACACGCGCGACCTCGCGAAGAGCCTGCTCGACCGGCGCGCGGCGCTCACCGAAGCCGTGTCGAAACTCGTGCCGGCCGACGCGAAGGCGCTGCGTATCCGCATTCACGGCGACTTCCACCTGGGTCAGGTGCTGATCGCGCAGGGCGACGCGTTCCTGATCGACTTCGAAGGCGAACCGGCGCGCACGCTCGCGGAGCGGCGCATGAAGTCGAGTCCGCTGCGCGACGTCGCGGGGCTGATGCGATCGCTGTCGTATGCGAGCGCGGCCGCGCAATCGACGATGGAAAACGCCCCGCAGCAAACCGCCGACCGCAAGCGCGCCCTCTTCGACCGCTTCCGCGGGTTTGCCACGCAGGCGTTCCTCGACGAATATCGCAACGCCATCAAGGCGGCGCCGCAACCGCTCGTCGAACCGGCGTTCGAGGAAGCGCTGCTCGACCTGTTCCTGATCGAGAAGGCCGCCTACGAGATCCGCTACGAGGCTGCCAACCGCCCAACGTGGCTCGGCCTGCCGGTGCGCGGACTCGCGGCGCTCACGAGCCGCATGCTCGGCGATACCGGCACGCCGCCACACGATCCCGCTGCACCGGATCCGGAAGGCGGGGGCGACCATGAATGACCGCGACCTCACCAGCGGACTGAGTCCGCTCGATATCGACGCGCTGGTCGAGGCGCGCCACCCGGATCCGTTCTCGCAGCTCGGGCTGCATCAGACGGACGCCGGCCCGCTCGTGCGCGTGCTGCTGCCCAACGCGGCGGGCGTCACGATCATCGCGCGCGACGACGGGCGCACGCTCGGCGCGCTCACGCACATCCGTCATGGGCTCTTTATCGGGCACGTCAAGGAAGCGGTGCCCTATCGTTTGCGCATCGACTGGCACGGCACGCAGCAGGAGATCGAAGATACGTACGCGTTCGGCAACGTACTGTCCGACGAAGCGTTGACGCGTCTCTCGCATGGCGATCCGTACGCGGTGCTCGAATGTCTCGGCTCGCGCCCCATGACGATCGACGGCGTACCCGGCGTGCGTTTCGCCGTGTGGGCACCGAACGCGCGACGCGTGTCCGTGGTCGGCGATTTCAACGCGTGGGACGGACGCCGTCATCCGATGCGCCTGCGTCATCAGGCCGGCGTGTGGGAGCTGTTCGTTCCGCGCGTGGCCGCCGGTGCGCGCTACAAGTATGAAATGCTGACGCGCGACGGCCATCCGTTGCCGCTCAAGGCAGACCCGTGCGCGATGCAGACCGAGCGGCCGCCCGCGACGGGTTCGGTCGTCGCGCACGTCGACGCGCTCGAGCAGTTTGCGTGGACCGACCACGCGTGGATGCAGTCGCGCGGCGGCAGGCAGACCGCGAAGTCGCCGGTCTCGATCTACGAGGTCCACGCTGAATCGTGGCTGCGCATCGCCGAGGAAGGTCATCGCAACCTGACGTGGCTGGAGATGGGCGAGCGCCTGATTCCGTACGCGAAGGGCATGGGCTTCACGCACCTCGAGTTCATGCCGGTGGCGGAGCATCCGTTCGGCGGCTCGTGGGGATATCAGCCGCTTGCGCAGTTCGCGCCGTCCGCGCGCTTTGGCAAGCCGGAGGAATTCGCCGCGTTCGTGGACCGCGCGCACGAGGCGGGTCTCGGGATCATTCTCGACTGGGTGCCCGCGCATTTTCCGAACGACGCGCATGGCCTGATCGACTTCGACGGCACGCCGCTCTACGAGCACGCCGATCCGCGCGAAGGCTATCACCAGGACTGGAACACGATGATCTACAACCTCGGCCGCAACGAGGTGAGCGCGTTCCTCGTGGCGTCCGGGCTCGCGTGGCTCAAGCGCTATCACGTCGACGGCCTGCGCGTGGACGCGGTTGCATCGATGCTCTATCGCGATTATTCGCGCGCGGCCGGCGAATGGGTGCCGAACATCCACGGCGGGCGCGAAAATCTCGAATCGATCGCGTTCCTGAAGCGGCTGAATCACGAAGTCAAACACATGCCCGACATACACGGCGCGATCACGATCGCCGAGGAATCGACGGCATGGCCGGGCGTCACGGCGCCGCTCGACCAGGGCGGCCTCGGCTTCGACTTCAAGTGGAACATGGGCTGGATGCACGACACGCTGCACTACATGCACGAAGACCCGGTGCATCGCCGCTATCACCATCACAAAATGACGTTCGGGATGGTCTACGCGTATTCCGAACGCTTCGTGTTGCCGCTTTCGCACGATGAAGTGGTACACGGCAAGGGCTCGCTGCTCGGCAAGATGCCCGGCGACCGCTGGCAGAAATTCGCGAACCTGCGCGCGTACCTCGCGTTCATGTGGACCCATCCGGGCAAGAAGCTGCTCTTCATGGGCGGCGAATTCGGGCAGCTCGCGGAGTTCAATCACGACCAGTCGCCGCACTGGCATCTGCTCGACGATCCGTTGCATCACGGCACGCAGATGCTCGTGCGCGACCTGAACCACCTGTATGACAGCGAGCCCGCGTTACACGTGCTCGACAGCGAGCCGGGCGGCTTCGAGTGGCTCATCGGCGACGACAGCGAGAACAGCGTGTTCGCGTTCAGGCGCGTGGACGGCGCCGGCGGCGAAGTCGTCGCCGTGTGCAACTTCACGCCGGTGCCGCGCCCCGGCTACCGCATCGGCATGCCGCGCGGCGGCCGCTGGCGCGAAGTGCTCAACACGGATGCAGGCGTGTATGGCGGCTCGAACGTCGGCAACGCCGGGCAGATCCACACCGAAGACGTGGCGAGTCATGGCAAACCGCAATCGGCATTGCTCGTGCTGCCGCCGCTTGCGACCCTTGTCCTGCGCGCGGACTGAACGCGTTGTGAGAGAACCGGGTACATACACAGATGCGCGCCTGGCTGGAGGGTGTAGTTCCCGATAGCGCACAAATCAGAACAAGGAACGGGAATCATGTCGCATGCGTTACCCGACCGGCTGTCGCCGGGTTCTTCCTGGCCGCTCGGGGCCAGTTGGGATGGCCTCGGTGTGAACTTCGCCGTGTTCTCCGCGAACGCGCAGCGCATGCAGTTGTGCCTGTTCGACCCGACCGGCCGCAAGGAGCTGACGCGCTTCGACATGCCCGAATGCACCGACGAGGTCTGGCACGGCTATCTGCCAGGCGCGCATCCGGGCACCGTCTACGGCTTTCGCGCCGACGGCCCCTATCAGCCGCAGGACGGCCATCGCTTCAATCCGCACAAGCTGCTGCTCGATCCTTACGCGCGCAAGCTCGTCGGGCAGTTCCGCTGGTCCGACGCGCTCTTCGGCTATCGCGTGCATTCGAACCGGCTCGATCTGTCGATCGACCGCCGCGATTCGGCGCCGGCGATGCCGAAGTGCGTCGTGGTCGACGAGATGTTCGACCCGTCGCACGACGTGCGCCCGAACGTGCCGTGGGGCGAGACGGTGATGTACGAAACGCATCTGCGCGGCGTGTCGATGATGCGGCCCGACCTGCGCCGGCACGAACGCGGCACGTTTGCCGCTCTCACTTCGCCCGACTTCATCGACCATCTGCTCAGGCTCGGCGTGACCGCGGTGGAATTGCTGCCGGTGCATGCGCTTCTGCACGACCGGTTTCTGGTGAGCCGCGGCCTGCACAACTACTGGGGCTACAACACCGCGGCGTTCTTCGCGCCGGAGCCGTCGTATCTGTCGACGCACCGCCTCGACGAAATGCGCATCGCCGTGCGCCAGTTGCACGCGGCCGGGATCGAAGTCATTCTCGACGTGGTCTACAACCACACGTGCGAAGGCAACGAACAGGGGCCGACCGTTTCGTGGCGCGGCCTCGACAACGCGAGCTACTACCGGCTGATTCCCGGCGACGAGCGGCATCACATCAACGACACCGGCTGCGGCAACACGCTGAACATCCAGCATCCGCGCGTGCTGCAGATGGTGATGGATTCGCTGCGCTACTGGTCGACCGCGTTCAACATCGACGGCTTCCGTTTCGATCTCGGCGTGACGCTCGGGCGCGAGTATTCCGGATTCGATCCCGGCTCGGGCTTCTTCGATGCGATCCGTCAGGACCCCGTGCTCTCGCAGCGCAAGCTCATTTCCGAGCCGTGGGATATCGGCCCGGGCGGCTATCAGCTCGGCAACCATCCGCCCGGATTCAGCGAATGGAACGACCGCTTCCGCGATACCGTGCGCCGGTTCTGGCGCGGCGACGCCGGACTTCGCCCCGATCTGGCCGCGCGTCTGACAGGATCGGCCGACCTCTTCAACCGGCGCGGCAGGAAACCGTGGGCATCGGTGAACTTCGTGGCCTCGCACGACGGCTTCACGCTCGCCGATCTCACCGCCTACGAGCAGAAACACAACGAGGCGAATACCGAAGACAACAACGACGGCCACAACGAGAACTGCAGCCGGAACTGGGGCGTCGAAGGCCCCACCGACGACCCGGCGATCCTCGAAACGCGCGCGCGCGTGGCGCGCTCGATGGTCGCGACGCTCTTCGTGGCGCTTGGCACGCCGCTCTTTCTGGCCGGTGACGAGTTCGGCCGCACGCAGGAGGGCAACAACAACGCATACTGTCAGGATAACGAGATTTCCTGGCTCGACTGGGAACGTGCCGCATTGCCGACCGGCGCGCGGATGACAGAATTCGTCTCACGCGTGACCGCGCTGCGCAAGGCGCATCCGCTCCTGCGCGAAACGCGTTTCCTGTTCGGCGGCCACGAAGTGCTGCCCGGACTTTACGATGTTGGCTGGTTCGATGAACGCGGCGAGCCCTTGACGATCGAAGCATGGCAGGACCCCGAAGGACGCGCGCTGACCTTGCGTCGCGCCGGACCGGATATCAATGGTCAAACGGAAGTATTGTTGATGATGTTGAACGCGTCGTCGGAGGCGCTGATGTTTGCGCCGCCTCCGCCTCATCTGGAATGGAATGTGCTGCTCGATACGGCCCGTCCCGAAGCGCCGCCGCATCCGCTTGCCACCCCCACGCTCGAAGTCGCGGCGCACGCGCTCGTCGTGGTTGGCGCGCTGCCGGTCGGCGACGCGGACTGGCAGGCCGGCTGGCGTGCGGGCGCACAGTACGGACCGCGCCTTTTGACCGCGTTGCCGCCCGATCCGGGCGGCGCGCCGGATCACGAATGAGCCGCGCCGCATGCGTCGCGCGCTGTTCCGGCTGTCCCGCTGGCGGGGGCATCCGGAAGCGGCGGCGTCAAAACTGAATGGTGACGAATCATGTCTGAAAGTCCGATTGATCCGCACAGGCACCATCACGCGCACTGCCTGCCGTTCGGCGCGCAACTGCGCGGCGCGCAGAGCGCCGCGCCGCGCACGCGCTTTCGCTTCTGGGCGCCTTCGTGCAAAGCGGTGAGCGTCGAGATCGAGGGCGGTGCGCCGACAGCGTCGGTCGCGATGACGCCCACCGGCAACGGCTGGTTCGAGGCGGAAGTCGCGTGCGGTGCGGGTACGCTCTATCGCTATCGTCTCGACGGCGGGCTGACGGTTCCCGACCCCGCATCGCGCTTCCAGCCTCAGGACGTGTACGGACCGAGCGAGGTGATCGATCCGCGGGCGTACACGTGGCAGCACACGAACTGGCACGGCCGGCCGTGGGAAGAGACCGTGCTGTACGAACTGCACGTCGGCGCGCTCGGCGGCTACCGCGGCGTGATGGCGCGTTTGCCCGCTCTCGTCGACCTTGGCGTGACCGCGATCGAACTGATGCCGCTCAACGACTTCCCCGGCGCGCGCAACTGGGGTTACGACGGCGTGCTGCCCTACGCGCCCGATTCCAGTTACGGCCGCCCGGAAGACCTGAAGGCGCTCATCGATCACGCGCATGGTCTCGGGCTCCAGGTGTTCCTCGACGTGGTGTACAACCACTTCGGTCCTGACGGCAACTATCTGCATCAATACGCGAAGCCGTTCTTTCGCGAGAACACGCACACGCCGTGGGGTCCGGCGATCGATTTCGGGCGCATCGAAGTGAACGAGTTCTTCTGCGACAACGCGCGCTACTGGATCGACGAATATCGCTTCGACGGCCTGCGTCTCGACGCGGTTCACGCGATCGACAACGACGCCTGGCTGCGCGAATTCTCGGATCACGTTCGCTCGCACGTTCAACACGGAAGACACGTCCATCTCGTGCTGGAAAACGAGCGCAACACGGCCACGCTTCTTGGCACGCATTTCGATGCGCAGTGGAACGACGACGCGCACAACACGCTGCACGTGCTGCTGACAGGCGAGCACGAAGGCTACTATCAGGCGTACGTCGACCAGCCGGTCCGGCGTCTTGCGCGGATACTCGGCGAAGGCTTCGACTATCAGGGCGAGCCCTCGCCGATACACGGGAACCGGCCGCGCGGCGAACCGAGCGGGCATCTGCCGCCCACGTCGTTCGTCATGTTCCTGCAAAACCACGATCAGGTCGGCAATCGCGCGATGGGCGAGCGTCTGCGTTCACTGTGCGCGCCCGACGCACTGCGCGCGGCAACCGGGCTGTTGCTGCTGTCGCCACAGATTCCCCTGCTCTTCATGGATGAAGAAACCGGCTCCGAACAGCCGTTTTTCTTCTTCACCGACTACACCGGCGATCTCGCGGATGCCGTGCGCGAAGGACGCCGCCGCGAATTCGCACGATTCTCCGGATTCAGCGATGAAACGCGTCGCGCGCGGATTCCCGACCCGAACGACACGCATACGTTTGCATCGTCGTCACCGCCGCCCTTGCCATCCACATCGGCATCCGCATCGCACGAAGCGGGTGGCGACGGGCGGCTCGACTGGATGCACTTCTATAAATCGGCGCTGACCGTGCGCGCGAAACTCATCACGCCACGGCTGCGTCACGCAAAGGCGCGCGGCGCGCGCGTGCTGCGCGCACCGAACGGCGACGATGCGAACGCGCTCGTGGCGAGCTGGAAGCTCGGCGACGGCGAGACGTTGTCCATCGCGCTCAATCTCTCGGGCGAAGCAGTACCGTTCGCGGACGTCCCCGCGGGCAAGGTGATTCTCGAAACGCCGGCGCGCGTGCGGGACGCGGTCGCGCAGAACGTCCTGCCGTCGTTTTCTTGCGTCGCGTGGTTGACGGGCGACGTCTGCCATTACGCCGTCGGCCATGACGCACGCAAGGTTGCGGAACCGGAGCCGCACGCGTGAACACTCCCCGACGCGCCACCGAAACCCTCGAAAGCCTCGCCGCGCGCGCAGGTTTTGAAGTCGAATGGAACAATGCCCACGGCGAGATGCAGCGCGTGCCCGACAGCACGCTCGCCGTGCTGCTGGAACGCATGGGCCTGCCCTGCGGCAACGCTTCGCAACTCAGACAAAGCGCTGCCACGCTCGACGCCGAAACGGCAGGACGCAAGCTGCCGCCCCTGATGACCGCCGAATGCGAACGCGGCATCGCGCTGCCCGCCGCTGCCGTGAAATCCGGCAGCCGCTATCGCGTCGAACTTGAAAGCGGCGCGATCATCGATGGCCGCTTCACGGCGCCCAAAGGCGAAGCCGCGCTGCTTTCGCCGATCGGCGAAGTGGGCTATCACACGCTCGTGATCAACGAGCAGCGCATGACGCTCGCCGTCGCGCCCTCGCGCTGCTACACCATCGCCGACGCGTGGCGCACGCTGCACGACGATGCGTCGGGCACGCCGCCGCTGTGGGGCGTGGCCGCGCAGCTATACGGGCTGCGCCGTGCTGGCGACGGCGGCATCGGCGACTATTCGGCGCTCGCCGCGCTCGCCACCGAAAGCGCGAAACACGGCGCGCACGCGCTCGCGGTCAGCCCGACGCACGCGATGTTCAGCGCCGAGCCGGAACGGTTCAGTCCGTATTCGCCGTCGTCGCGCCTGTGGCTGAACGTGCTGCATATCGATCCCGCCGCGGTGTTCGGCGCGGAAGCGGCACGCGCGGCGCTCACGCAGATCGACGCCGGCGACGCGTGGGCGCAGCTCGAAGCGTTGCCGTTGATCAACTGGCCGGCCGCAGCCATGCTGAAGCTCAAGGTGTTGCGCGCGCTCTTCGAGCAGTTCTGCGTGCATGAGCGTGCGCAGGACGCGCCGCGCGCGCTCGAATTCCACGGCTTCTGCGTACGCGGCGGCCGCGCGCTCGAAGATCACGCGCGCTTCGAGGCGTTGCAGGCCGCGCAGCTGGCCGCGCCGGGCGGCAACGGCCACTGGCGCGACTGGCCGGAAAACCTGCGCGATCCGCGCAGTGAAGACGTCGAAGCGTTCGCGCAGGCGCATCGTCACGAAGTCGAGTTTCATCTGTTCCTGCAATGGCTCGCCGCGAAGGGGCTTTCGCACGCGCAGCACGCCGCCCGCGACGCCGGCATGGCCGTGGGCTTGATCGCGGATCTCGCGGTTGGGTGCGACAGCGCGGGCAGCCATGCGTGGTCGTATCGCGACGAAATGCTGACGGGCGTGTCGGTCGGTGCGCCGCCCGACCTGTTCAACCAGGCGGGCCAGGCGTGGGGGCTCACCACGTTTTCACCGCGCGCGATGCGCACGCAGGGCTTCGCCGCGTTCATCGACATGCTGCGCGCCGCGTTCGCGCACGCGGGCGGCGTGCGCATCGATCACATCCTCGGCCTGCGGCGGCTATGGCTCGTGCCCGATGGCGAGAAAGCGGCGAACGGCGCGTATCTGCGCTATCCGCTCGACGACATGCTGCGGCTCATCGCACTCGAATCGTGGCGTCATCGTTCGATTGTGATTGGCGAGGACCTCGGCACCGTGCCGCCGGGATTTCGTGAGCGCCTCACGGAACACGGGCTGTCGGGCATCCGCGTGCTGTGGTTCGAACACGCTGGCTGGGGCCAGGGTTTCAAGGCGCCGCAACACTGGGACCGCGACGCGGTGTCCACCACCACCACGCACGACCTGCCGACGGTGGCCGGCTGGTGGCTCGGCGCGGACATCGACTGGCGCAACCGCATCGGCCAGACCTCCGTGCGTGCCGACGGCCGCGATCCGGTCGCGCTTGCACATGAGGAACGCGCGGGCGATCGCGCGGCGTTGTGGCGCGCCTTTCAGGCTGCGGGCCTCGCGTCACACGACGCGCCCGCGCCGCCGCTCGACCGTCCGCCTGTCGACGAGGCGCTGGCTTTCGTCGCGATGACGCCCGCGATGCTCGTCACGTGTCCGCTCGAGGACCTGCTTGCGCTTGCGGATCAGCCCAACCTGCCCGGCTCGATCGACGAACATCCGAACTGGCGTCGACGTCTCGCGCTGCCGGTCGATGAACTGTTCAGCGACGCGGCGTTCCGCGACCGGGTGCGCGCGGTCGCTGCGAGACGCGCCTGCGCGCCGGCTCCTTCTTCTGCTTCTTCACCGTCTGACACGCCATGACTGTTCCACGCTCCACGCTCAGACTGCAGTTCCATCGCGACTTCACGTTCGACGATGCGCTCGCGCACGTCGAATACTTCGCTGCCCTGGGTGTCAGCCATCTGTACGCTTCACCGGTCACCACCGCCGAGCCAGGCTCGATGCACGGCTACGACACGATCGACTACACGCAGGTCAACGCGGAACTCGGCGGCGAAGCCGCGCTCAGGCGTCTCGTCGACAAGCTGCACGCGCACGGCATGGGGCTCATCGTCGACGTCGTGGCGAATCACATGGGCGTCGGCGGCTCGGGCAACGCGTGGTGGCAGGACATTCTCGAATGGGGACGGCACAGCGCGTACGCGCGGCACTTCGACATCGACTGGCATTCGCCCGATCCCGCGTTGCGCGGCAAGGTGCTGTTGCCGCGCCTCGGCGCCCCGTACGGGGACGAACTCGCGGCGGGTCACATCGCGCTGCGCTTCGCCGCCGATACCGGCCGCTTTTACGTTGCGTATCGCGACCACGTGTTCCCGGTTTGCCCGATCGAATACGCGGGCATCCTGAAGGCCGCCGACCGCGCCGATCTGGGCGCACTTGCGGAGCGCTTCAACGGCGTCACCACGCAGCCCGCCGACCAGCCTCGCGCCGCCGATGGCATCGAAGCATTGCGCACGTACGTCGCGCAAAACGGGCTGGCGGCGATCGAAGCCGCGCTCGGGACCTTCGATGCGTGCGCACCGGTCACGCGCGAGCGGCTGCACCGGCTGCTCGAACGGCAGCACTATCGGCTCGCGTGGTGGCGCACCGCGGCCGACGAAGTCAACTGGCGGCGCTTTTTCGACATCGGCACGCTCGCGGGCGTGCGCGTCGAGCGCCCCGAGGTGTTCGACGCGGTGCATGCGCTGATTTTCCGGCTGTACGCGGAAGGTGTCGTGGATGGCGTGCGGATCGATCATGTCGACGGGCTCGCCGAGCCGCGCGAGTATTGTCAGCGGCTGCGCCAGCGGCTCAACGAACTGCGTGAGGGCAATCCGTATTTCGTCGTCGAAAAGATTCTCGCGCGTGGCGAGCCGCTGCGCGACGACTGGCCCGTCGACGGCACGACCGGTTACGACTTCATGAATGACGTTGGCGCGTTGCTGCACGATCCGCAAGGTGCCGCGCCGCTCGCCACCCTGTGGACGGAACTCACGGGCCGCAGCGCATCGTTCGCGGACGAGGCATTGCTCGCGCGTCGCCAGACACTGACCGGGAATCTCGCGGCGGAGCTGGATCGCGCGGCGCGCGCGCTGCATCGTATCGCACGCGACCAGCTGTCGACGCGCGACTTCACGTTCACCGCGATCCGTCGCGCGCTGACTGAACTCGTCGCGCATTTTTCGGTGTATCGCATCTATCCGCAAAACAACGTGCGCGGCGAGATCGACAACCGCTACTTCAATCAGGCGTTCGATGCGGCGAAGCAGACGCTCGCGCGTGGCGATCACGACGTGCTGGAGCGCATCGGCGAATGGCTCGGCGGCGCGCAGCAAGGCGACGACGCGAGCGGCAATGGGTCCAGTCATTCGGGATCGTCACGACGCACCGCGCAAACGGTTTTTTCGCAGCTCACCGCGCCGGTCGCGGCCAAGGCAATCGAAGATACCGCGTGCTACCGCTACGGACGCCTGTTGTCGCGCAACGAAGTGGGCGCCGATCCGGGCGAATTCGCGCTGACGGTCGAGCAGTTTCACGCGGCCAGTCTGGAACGCGCGCGACGCTTTCCGCACGCGATGCTGGCCACCGCGACGCACGATCACAAACGCGGCGAGGACATGCGCGCACGCGTTGCCGTGCTGAGCGAAATTCCGCAGGAATGGGGCGCGACGTTGCGCGGCTGGTCGACCTTGAACGCGCCGCATCGTCGTGAAGCGGACAGTCGCGATCCCGTTGCGCGCGACACGCCGGACGCCATCGAGGCAGCGGCCAGCCCACATCACTGGGCGCCGGGCCCCGACGCGGAGGCGATGCTGTATCAGACGCTCGTCGGCTGCTGGCCAACCGGGCTGGAACCCGACGACGAAGCGGGCGTCAAGGCGCTGGCCGAACGTGTGGCGCAATGGCAGTTGAAGGCATTGCGCGAAGCGAAGCTGCGCACGAACTGGCTCGCGCCCGATGAAGCATACGAAAACGCCTGTCGCGACTTTCTCTTCGACGTGCTCGCGCCGCAGCGACGCGACGGCTTTTTGCGCGAGCTGCATGCTTTCGTCGAGCGGATCAACGCGGCGGGCGCGATCAACAGCCTGCAGCAGACGGTGCTGCGTCTCGCATCGCCTGGCGTGCCGGATCTGTATCAGGGCACGGAATTGTGGGACTTCAGTCTTGTCGATCCCGACAACCGGCGGCCCGTCGATTTCGCGCAGCGGCACGCGTGGCTCGTCGAGACGCCGCCGTCCGTGCAGCTCGCAAACTGGCGCGACGGCCGCGTGAAGCTGGGTGTCGTACACCGGATGCTCACGTTGCGCGCGCATCTACCGGCGCTGCCCGATCAGGGCGTGTATCTGCCACTGCGGATTCGCGGCAGCCAGGCGGCGCACGTCATCGCGTTCGCGCGGCGCTATGGCAGCGCGTACGGTGTCGTCATTGCCACGCGTCTCGCCGCGACGCTGCTCGATCCAGGCACGGACATGCCGCTCGTCGCGCCCGAACGATGGGGCGACACGGCGATCGAGATGCCGGAGGCGCTCGCCTCGCGCGCGCTCTTCGACTGGTTGAGCCCGGGCGCGCCCAAGGTCGATGAATCCGGCCTGCTGTACCTGCGCGACGCGCTCGCGGCGATGCCCGTTGCGGTGCTGGTCGAGGAAGGCGTGCCAGCGGTTTGAGCCGGAACGCTTCCGGTACACTTGATCAGCTTTCCCAATCCATCCTCCGCCGATTGCTTCGACGGGAATCTCACACGGAGACAAACATGCGAACGAGTGCCCGTAATCATTTTTCTGGTCAGATCACGAGCGTCAAGGCCGGCGCCGTCAACGACGAAATCGCGCTGCGCACGCAGGATGGCCTCGACATCGTCGCCGTCATCACGCACGGCAGCGCAGCGGCACTGGGGCTTGCGGCGGGCAAACCGGCGTTCGCGCTGGTGAAGGCGTCGTCGGTGCTCGTGATGGTCGATGTCGACAGCAGCAAGGTGTCGGCACGCAACGTCGTCGCGGGCACGGTTTCGGCCGTACACAAGGGTGCGGTCAATGCCGAGGTCATCATCGCCGCAACCGGCGGCGCGCAGATCGCGGCGATCATCACCAACGACAGCGTCGAGCGTCTCGGGCTCGCCAGCGGCAAGGCTGCCGCCGCGATCTTCAAGGCATCGAGCGTGATCGTGGGCGTCGACCAGTAACCGTCCTGTTTCATGCACCGGCCGTCGCAATGGCGGCCGGTTTTGCGTTTCGCTTCAGCGCAAAGATCAGAATATGCCAGCCGATATGATGCCTGGCGCGCGATCTGGCGTGCAATCGCGCCCGATCGCAGCGTAATATACCCACGGACATAGCGATGAACAGGCTGGCATGGCCAGCGGAGGATCGAAGATGGGTATGGCAGACACCGCGGCAAAACTTGAGCAGGTCATGACGTCGACCGCGTCGGCGATTGCGGAGCCTGCAACGCCTGGCGTGATTTCGCTGACCGGCGACGTAGTGCGCCCCATGTCGTTTTCCATGGATGACCTGAGGACGCGTGCCAGCGCGCTCGCCGATACGTTCGACCTGCGGTGCTTCACGACCGACCGGTTCATTCGCACGGTCGATCGTTATCGTGGTGTCCTGCTCAGGGAACTCATCAATCTTGCTGGCCTGCGCTGCGATTCGCCGGGCGATTTCAAGCGGATGGTGATGATCGCGAGCGCTCACGACGGATACGCGGTCACGTTTTCGTGGCACGAACTGTTCAATACGCCTGTGGGCGAACAGGTACTCGTTGCGTGTGAATGCGGCGGCCAGCCGCTGGACGCGGAGCATGGCGCGCCAGTGCTCTTTTCCGGCGCGGATATTCATTCCGCGCCGCGCCATGTGAAGCGGCTCGCGCGAATTGAAACGCGGGTGCTCAGGCCTTAAACCAATCGTCAGGCCTTTATGAGCGAGCACTCGCCCCGCGTAAATCCGCCGATGTCGTCGAACCTGGACGAAGCCTCCGCTGCGCGCGTACACGAACTGCTAGCCGCGGCGGATGAGCCACCCACGCCGGACGCACGATTGTTTGCGCGGCTGATCGCGGCGCGCGAAGTGCGTGGAGAAATCGCACTGCTCGGCATTACGCAAAATGCGCTCGACGCGCTCGTTAAACGACATTTCCGGAACGTAGCCAGGCCACCCCGCATTCCGGCATTGCCGGCGATGCTTCCCGCTTCAGCACACGCGGATTTTTTGAGCGCGCTTGCCGCATTGCTTCAAACGCACGCAAACCCGTCGACAAACGAAGACGACACGCGCTGCATCGCGGCGATCATCGCGCATGCGTGTCTGCGGCCGGACCATCTGTGGCGCGATCTCGGCTTGAGTGGCCGCGACGACGTGACCTCGATGCTCGAGCGTTATTTCCCGACGCTGTTCATCCGCAATACCGCCAGCCTTCGATGGAAGAAATTTCTCGCGCGTGAACTCGCGCTCGCTCGTGGAACGGAACCTGGACCGGCGCCGGGTTGCCCGGGATGCGAAGACTTCGGTTACTGCTTTCCGCACGGACATTGACGCGCCCGCGCGCGTCGCCATCGTGTATGCTTTCGCGCATGGCTAAACCCGCAAACGACACGAAGAGTCTGGCAAAAGCCCGGCCGGAGGTGCGCTTTCGCATGCGCATCCAGCAGGCGGGCACGATCGCGCTCGGGCCCGGCAAGGTCTCGCTGCTCGAAGCCGTGCGGGAGCACGGTTCAATTTCAGCGGCTGCACGCAGCCTCAACATGTCGTACCGGCGCGCGTGGTTGCTGATGGACGAACTGAACCGCTCGCTCAAGTCGCCCGCCACCGTCTCGGAACATGGTGGCCAGAGCGGCGGTGGCAGCGTTCTCACACCTGTTGGCGAAGAAATCATCCGCCTCTACCGTGACATCGAAGAACAGGCCGCCGCTGCATGTGCGGCCCAGATCACCGCGCTCACCAGACTCGTCAAACGCTGAGCGGATCGACTACGCGTCGCGGCGCTCTCTTGTCGTCAACCGTGACGCAGGCAAAACCGCGAGGCGCGCGGCGCACCTGCCGCAAGAGACGTCGCATGCGCGCGCGTCACCCGTTCCACGAAGCTCGCGATGCTCGCGGTACGCAACGGGTAATACGTGACCTGATGGCGCTCGCACACGCGCTTGAGCATGTTCATCGAATCGTGGTCCACGCAGTCGACCGGAAAAACCACCATGTCCGCACGCGGCAACGCCGCCGCCAGCAGGCCTTTTCTGTCTTCAACGCCGCCGTCGTGCAGTGTCAACTCTCCGCCCGCCGATTCGACGATCCGCCTGAGCGCCGCGTTCGAGCCCGGCCGGCCGCCCACGTAGACGATCCGCTTGCCGCCCAGCGCGTCGAGCAGCGCCTGATGGGCGTCGGGCGCTTCCGCGGAAAGCTGCATCGTTCGCTCCATGGCACCAGCCTCGGCCTGCACGACGTCGAGCAGCGCGAGCGCCTCGTCGAGACTCTCGCGTAGCGCCTGCGCGTATTCCTGCTCTTTTGCCGCGCGCTGTTCAGCGGCCTCGCGCCGGCTCGTGTGGAGCGCAAGGCGCGCATCGCGGGTCGCGAGCGCATCGCGCAGCGTCGACACCTCGGCCTCGAGGCCCGCTTCATTGCCCACGCTCTTGCGCTCCAGTTGCGCCGTCAACTGCGCGATCTGCGCCGAGCGTTCGCAAATCGATGCGTCCCGCT
The DNA here is from genome assembly GCF_900107685.1 of Paraburkholderia sartisoli. GTDB lineage: Bacteria > Pseudomonadota > Gammaproteobacteria > Burkholderiales > Burkholderiaceae > Paraburkholderia > Paraburkholderia sartisoli. The sequence goes on from NZ_FNRQ01000008.1 coordinate 207,012, forward strand.
GGATGCTCATTTCGTGCAACCGCTTCTGCTGGCGCTCGACCCTGTCGCGCAGCGTCGCGTTCTCCGCTTCCAGCGCGACAAGGCGACGGATATCCGCGCGGTTCGCCGCGCCCACCAGATGCGACAGCATATGCAGCGCGCCAAACGCGACCTGCCGCTCGTGGATCGTGGCTTGCGGATGCGTCATCAGCGCCCAGTACGCGGGCGGAATGTCACCGTTCCCGAGCGCTTCGTCCCACATCGCGAGCAGCGCTTCGGCGTCGCCCGCCTTGTCGAAACGACGTATGGCGCCCGCGTAGCGCTCATCCAGCGCCTTGTGCAACGCCTTGCCGCCCGCGCCGCCTTCCATCGCCAGCTCGACTGCCGCGTGGTGAATCTCAAGGTCGCTCGCACGTTCCCGGTCCACGTTGGCGAACTTCGACACGATCTTGCGCAGTTCGTGTGTCGTCAGGCAGGTGCCGATCACCGAGCAGTGCAGATGCGGGTCGAGCTCAGCGAGGCGCACGCGGCGCCTGAAGCTGGATAGCTGCGGCCGCGCGGGCTGACAGCAAGCGTCGCCTGCATGCGGGTAAGTTCCAGCCTCTTTTTCGGGCTGAACGATGCCCGGCGTGCGAGCGAGACGAAACGGCGGAGTGTGCATGACGACCTCGAATCCTGTTCCGGTTTTTACGGCCGGGTTCACGCTATCGACAGCGCTTCTCCACCGTACGACTCGATTTCAGCGAAATATACTAGCGTATACAGCGAATCGAATTCCGAACTTGACATCGCGCCGACGTCCGGGGTTATCCGATGTTTGCTACGTGGACGAAACGCGCTCAAGCAGACGCTGGGGAAAGTGCCGGTTGAGCACATGCTCGACGCACAGACCCACGAACGTCGCGTCGAGCCGTTCGAATTCGTTGACGACCTTGTTCATTGCCTCGGCGTTCAGGCTCAGCGACGCCGAAAAAATGACGTCGCGGCTTTGTCCTGCCGAGCGCGCATGCCTGATCGCCACGCGCAGTTCACGCAGACGCCCGAAGCCTGCCGCTTCGGCCTGGCGGGCCAGAATCGAAAGCAGTTCGTGTAACGCGAGCGCATCCGCACCGCTGGCCAGTTCCGCGTCGCCATCTTCCGCGAACATCTGGACAAAGCGCAGCACGCTGTTCTGCAGGCGCCGGAAAGCATCCACGACGTCGCGGATCAACTCGGCACGTTCGAGGTCCGATGTGGGTTTCAGAGCTGTAATCGTCGACACGAAATCGCCCGCAAGCTCACCGGGCCAGATCGATCGATCAGCAACCATGCGTCGACTGCGGGACAACCTGCACCTCCCCGTGATGTTCACCGCCTGCTGCCCTTTCAGGGGCCATTCAACAGACGCATCGTTGTATTCTATCGGATATAACGAAAATGGTGAAACCGATCGGAACACGGGGCGCCACTGGACAGGCATCCTTGTTGCAGGCAACCTGTTGAACCGATGCCTGGCGCGCGGCGTCATTCCGCGTCATCACATGTCGCACGGGCTCGCGGCATGCTGCGTTTGCACATCAAAAGACTGAGGAACGAAGAATCAATCGATCCACGCCTTCCGCACACATGGGAACATGTACGCCCGCAAGCCGATAAACCCCTCCATCGCAAGCCCATGACTTCGACGAACAACGACGTACCCATGATCCAGGCGCTGATGCGCACGCCGCGCGCCATCGGGCAGCAATGCGCAACCGTCGATGATTTCGTGCGGTTCGTGAACCGATGACCCGCATCGCCGCGCCCATCGAAGCCGCACGACTCGAAGACGAATGGCTCGAAGCCGACGCCTTCGGCGGCTTTGCATCGGGCACGGTGGGCACGATGCGCACGCGCCGTTATCACGCGCTGCTGCTCACTGCGTCGAAGGCGGGTCGTGTCGTGCTGGTCAACGGCATCGAAGCGTGGCTCGAAGGCAACGGCGAACGTTATCCGCTAACGATGCAGCGCTACGCGCCCGACCTCATCTATCCCGACATCGCGGCGCGGATCCTGAGCTTCGACACCGCACCGTGGCCCACGTGGCGCGTGCGGATCGATACGGGCACGACATTGAACGTCGAGCTGTTCGTCGCGAAGGCGACCGGCGACACCGTGCTGCGCTGGCGGTGCGAACGAAGCGGCGCGCTTGCGGACAACCTGATCCTGAAGGTCCGGCCGCTGCTTTCCGGCCGCGACTATCACGCGCTGCATCACGAGAATCCCGCGTTCAACTTCAACGCGCAGCAGGACCAGTCGCGCGTCAGCTGGCAGCCTTACGGCGACTTGCCGGCCATTCACGCATCGACAAATGGCACGTATGCGCACGCGCCCGACTGGTATCGCAACTTCTGCTACCTCCGCGAGCGCGAACGCGGGCTCGATTTCACCGAAGACCTCGCCACGCCCGGCGTGTTTTCCTTCGATCTCGTGAGCGGCGAAGCGCTCATGATCCTGAGCGCCGATACACAGGGCACGCCAGAAACGCAAAGCCCGCAGCGCGCACAAGCCGCAAGCGATCCCGCACAACGCGCGGTAGAACTGGCCGACATCGAACAGCAGCGCCGCGCCGCGTTCAGTTCACGTCTGCGGCGCTCCGCCGATGCGTATGTCGTGTCGCGCAACACGGGCCATACGATCATCGCGGGGTTTCCGTGGTTCACCGACTGGGGTCGCGACACGTTCATCGCGATGCGGGGGCTCCTCATCACATCGGGCCGGCTCGCCGAAGCGGAATCCATTCTGCTCGAATGGACCAGCATGCTCTCCGAAGGCATGCTGCCCAACCGCTTCCCCGACTACGGCAACGCACCCGAATACAACTCCGTCGATGCGTCGCTATGGTTTGCGGTTGCCGTGCATGACTACCTCGCGACGGATCACGCGAGCCCCGCAACCCGCACCCGCCTTCAGCAGACAGTCGACGCGATTCTCACGGGCTATTCGCAGGGCACGCGCTTCGGTATCGCGGCGGATGGCGACGGCCTGCTGCGCGCCGGCGTACCCGGCACGCAGCTGACATGGATGGACGCGCGAGCCGGCGACTGGGTCGTCACGCCGCGCATCGGCAAGCCCGTTGAAATCCAGGCGCTGTGGATCAACGCGTTGCGCATTGCGTCAGCATGGAACGCGCAATGGCAGGAACGCGCGACACGTGCGTCGCAGGCATTCAATGCACGCTTTATCGATGCGTCGACGGGCGCGCTCTTCGACGTGATCGACGTCGATCACGTCGCGGGACAGGTCGATCGGGCGCTGCGGCCCAACCAGATCTTTGCCGTCGGCGGCCTGCCGTTCGCGCTCCTCGAAGGCGCGGCCGCGCGCGCCGTCGTCGAACAGGTGCAAACGCATCTGCTGACCCCTGTCGGTCTGCGCACGCTCGCGCCGTCAGATCGCGGCTATTGCGCTCACTATCGCGGCGGCCCGCTCGAACGCGACGGCGCGTACCACCAGGGCACCGTGTGGCCGTGGCTGCTCGGCCCGTTCGTCGAAGCATGGCTGCGCGTGCATGGGATGAATGGCGTGAGTCGCGCCGAAGCCGAAGCCGGCTTTCTGGCGCCGCTTCATGAGCATCTCGATCACGCGGGCCTCGATCACGTTTCCGAGGTGGCGGACGGCGATGCGCCGCACACGCCTGGCGGCACACCGTTCCAGGCGTGGTCGCTGGGCGAGCTGCTGCGAATGGAGTGTCTGCTGGCACGCATCTGACCCGGGGCAGCCAAACCGCGCTACGATGTGCGTCTGACCGCCTGGGCCAAAGCTAAAGGACACGTCTATGTCACCGCTGCGCGCCGTCAACATCCTCGAGACCATCGAAGGCCGCCGTCTGCATTCCAGCGAATGCGCCCGCTGGCAGCGCTGGGGCCCGTATCTCAGCGAACGCCAGTGGGGCACGGTGCGCGAGGATTACAGCGAAAACGGCACCGCGTGGGACTATTTCCCGCACGACCATGCGCGCAGCCGCGCCTATCGCTGGGGCGAAGACGGCATCGCCGGTTTCGGCGACGACACGCTCAGCTGGTGCGTCTCGCTCGCGCTCTGGAACGGCCGCGACGCGATCCTCAAGGAACGCCTGTTCGGTCTCACGAACGAACAGGGCAATCACGGCGAGGACGTGAAAGAGCTGTACTTCTATCTCGACGGCACGCCGACGCATTCGTACATGCGCATGCTCTACAAATACCCGCATGTGGCGTATCCGTACGACGACCTGATCCAGGAAAACGCGCGACGCGGCGCCGACATGCCCGAGTACGAAATCCTCGACACCGGTGTGTTCGACGACAACGGCTACTTCGACGTCGACGTCGAATACGCAAAGCACGCTGCGGACGACATCGTGATGCGCGTGAGCGTCGAGAACCGCGCCGACAAAGCGGCTTCGCTCGACGTGCTGCCGCAGATCTGGGCGCGCAACAAGTGGGCGTGGAAGGGCCTCAAGGACAAGCCGTCGCTGACAAGAAGCCCTGATTCGCACGCCGCGCCGCATCTGGTCGGGCGCATGCAGGGACACGATCCGCTCATCGTCACGGCGTGGGTCCAGCCGTCGAACGATACGACGATTACGCCGGCAGTGACGTGGCTCTTTTGCGAGAACGAAACGAACGTCCGGCGGCTTTACAACACGGACAGCAAAGGTCCGTTCAAGGACGGCTTCAACGATTACCTCGTCCACGGCGACGCCGAGGCGGTGCGCCACGACGCCGGCACGAAGGCGGGTGCGCATGTGCATCTCGAACTGGGACCGCACGCCCGCGCGGTCGTGTTCCTGCGCTGGCGACGCGAGTCGGGGCCGGATGACGTGCCGCTCGATGTCGACGCGCTCTTCGCGCGCCGCATTGCCGAAGCCAACGAGTTTTATGCGGCCCTGCAGCACGAAATGGACGACCCCGACAAACGGCTCGTTCAACGTCAGGCGCTCGCCGGCATGCTCTGGTCCAAGCAGTACTACCAGTTCGACGTCCAGCGCTGGATGGACGGCGACCAGGCGCAGCCCGCACCCGCCGCGCGCCGCCGGCACGGACGCAACGCCGACTGGCGGCATCTGTGCAACGCGGACATCGTGTCGATGCCGGACAAATGGGAATACCCGTGGTACGCCTCGTGGGATCTCGCGTTTCATGCGGCCGCCTTCGCGCTGATCGACCCCGCGTTCGCCAAACGGCAGTTGCTGCTGCTCGTGAAGGACCGCTACCAGCATCCGAACGGTCAGCTGCCCGCGTACGAATGGGCATTCAGCGACGCCAATCCGCCCGTGCATGCGTGGGCCACGTGGCGCGTCTACGAGATCGACCGTGCGATTACCGGCACCGCCGATCGCGACTTCCTCGAACTGGTGTTCCACAAGTTACTGCTCAATTTCTCGTGGTGGGTGAACCGCAAGGACGCCGACGGTCACAACATTTTTCAGGGCGGCTTTCTCGGCCTCGACAACGTCGGCATTTTCGATCGTTCCTCGCCGCTGCCGACGGGTGGCCACATCGACCAGGCCGATGGCACCGCCTGGATGGCGGCGTATGCGCTCGACCTGATGCGCATCGCGCTGGAACTCGCGTACGAGAATCACGTGTTCGTCGATATCGGCGTGAAGTTCTTCGAGCACTTCCTGTACATCGCGGAAGCCGTCAGTTGCGAGGACGGTTGCGACACCGGCCTGTGGGATTCGGAGGACCAGTTCTTCTACGACAAGCTGCGACTGCCCGACGGCACGATGGTGCCGCTGCGCATCCGCTCGATCGTCGGGCTGATTCCGCTCTTCGCCGTACACGTGCTCGAACAGCGCCTGCACGGCGACCTGCCCGGCCTGCGTGACCGGCTCGTCTGGTTCCTCGAACATCGCCCCGATCTTGCGCGGCTCGTGTCGCGCTGGAACGAACCCGGCAAGGGCAACAGCCTCCTGCTGTCGCTGCTGCGCGGACATCGCATGAAAGCACTGCTGCGCCGTGTGCTCGACGAATCCGAGTTTCTCTCCGATCACGGCGTGCGGGCGCTTTCGCGCGTGCATCGCGACCACCCGTTCGTGTATGAGCACAACGGCAACAGCTTTGGCATCAAGTATCTGCCGGCGGAATCGGATTCACGCGTGTTCGGCGGCAATTCGAACTGGCGCGGGCCGGTATGGATGCCGGTCAACTATCTGCTGATCGAATCGCTCTACGAATTTCACCGGTATTACGGCGATGATTTTCGCGTCGAGTATCCGACGGGTTCCGGCCAGTGCTTTTCGCTAAACGAGATCGCGGACGAACTCGCGCGGCGCGTCACCACGCTGTTCCTGAAAGACCGCGACGGGCATCGTCCGGTGATGGGTGCGTATCCGCTGCTGGAGGCCGATCCGCGTTCAAGCGACCTCGTGCTGTTCCATGAATACTTTCACGGCGATAACGGCCGTGGCGTCGGCGCGTCGCATCAAACGGGCTGGAGCGGGCTCGTCGCGCTGCTGCTGCAACCGCGCGAAATGGGCCAGTCAGGCAACGTGCCGGTCGCGGGAGAAACCGAAGAAGCGCTCGTCACGAAGTAAGGCGCTCCGCTGCAAAGATTTGACCGGATGCCTGCGCTGCGTGAAATTCCGCGTGTTTTTTGAACTGTGCGGCTTCGACTGCGGTCTTTTCTATATCGTCCAGTGTATGGCCTAACGGAATGAGCCCCATGTCAAACGAAACGAATGCAGCACAGCCGGTGAATACCGCGTCCAATGCCGGTGTCACCGCGCGAGCCGCTTCGGGGCCCGCGGGCGCCGCGCCCTCGTCCGCGGGCAGGCATCCCGCGCCGCCGTGTACGCTGGTGATCTTCGGCGCGGGTGGCGACCTCACGAAACGCCTGCTGATGCCGGCGCTTTACAACCTGTCGACGGATGGCCTGCTCGATTCGGGCATGAAGATCATCGGCGTGAATCACGGCGAACGCGAGACCGCCGAGTGGCGTGACGACCTCAAGAAGTCGCTGCAGCAATTCGCCGCCGACAAGGCGAGCACCTTCCATACCACGCAATTCGACGAAGACGCGTGGGACTGGGTCGCGCAGCGGCTGCAATACGTGGCCGGCGAATTCGAATCCGACGACACGTTCTCGAACCTGAAGCAGCTGATCAGCGCCGCGGCGGGCAGCAACGTGATCTTTTATCTCGCGGTCACGTCGCGCTTCTTCAAGCCGATCGTCGAACATCTCGGCCGTGCGGGATTGCTGAAGGAAGACGACGGCGGCTTCCGGCGTCTCGTCATCGAAAAGCCGTTTGGCACCGATCTCGCATCCGCACGCGATCTGAACGCGCACATCCTGGGCTATGCGAAGGAATCGCAGGTCTATCGTATCGACCATTTTCTCGGCAAGGACACGGTGCAGAGCATTCTCGCCGTGCGCTTCGCGAATGCGATCTTCGAGCCGATCTGGCGACGCGAATATATCGATCACCTGCAGATCACGGCGGCGGAGACGATCGGCGTCGAAGGGCGTGGCAAGTTCTACGAACAGACCGGCGCGTTTCGCGACATGCTGCCCAATCACCTGTTCCAGCTGCTCGGCATGGTGGCCATGGAGCCGCCCAATTCCTTCGATGCCGAAGCGGTGCGCGACAAGAAGGCCGACATCTTCGACGCGATCCAGCCGCTCCACGCGCGCGACGTCGTGCTCGGCCAGTATGAGAAAGGCCCGGCCGGCCCAGGTTATCGCGAGGAACCCGACGTCGCGGCGGACAGCCATACGGAGACATACGCCGCGGCGCGCGTGTTCGTCGAAAACTGGCGCTGGGCGGGCGTGCCGTTTTATCTGCGCACCGGCAAGCGTCTCGCCTCGCGCCGCACGGAGATCGCGGTGCACCTCAAAACGGTGCCGTTCCGGCTGTTTCGCGACACACCCGTCGACACGTTGACGCCCAACGTGCTGACGCTGCGCATCGACCCGGCGCACGGCACGCGCTTCGATTTCAACGTGAAGGTGCCCGGCCCCGCGATGCAGATCGGCCCGGTGCAATCGGCGTTCGACTATGCCGACTTCTTCGCGGAGCGCGCGAACGTCGGCTATGAGACGCTGCTGTACGACTGCATGCTGGGCGACGCCACGCTGTTCCAGCGCGCCGATGGCATCGAGACGAGCTGGGCCGCCGTGGAAGACGTGCTGCATCCGCAAAACGGCCCGTTGCCCGTGGCAGGTTATCCTGCGGGTAGTGCGGGGCCCGCGCAAAGCGACGCGCTACTCGCGCGCGACGGACGCGCGTGGCGGCCGCTCGCGCCGGATGACGCCGCGAGCGATGCGAACACCGCTGCCCAGAAGAAGTAATGCGGCTCACACCACACGAAGCACATCAGGAGAGGAGAAAAACATGGTGACATCACGCAAGCCGAAAACCAGAAGCGCAGCGGAGCAGATCCTGGCCATCGACGTCGGCGGCACCGGCCTGAAAGCAGCGATCATCGACTCAAGCGGACACATGTTGAGCGAGCGCGTGCGCGTGGCGACGCCGCATCCGTGTACGCCGGACCAGCTCGTCGATGCGCTGGTCACGCTGGTTGCGCCGCTCGTCGCGCAATATCCGCCGACGCAGATCTCGATCGGCTTTCCCGGCTTCGTGCGCAATAACCGCATCCTGACGGCGCCGCACTTCGGCGTGACCGGCTGGCACGACATTCCGCTCGCGGACAATCTCGCGGCACGGCTGGGTGGCCTGCCGGTGCGCATGATCAACGACGCCGAAATGCAGGGCTTCGCCGCGATCGAAGGTAAAGGTATCGAGTTCGTGCTGACGCTCGGCACCGGCGCCGGCACGGCCCTCTTTCGCGACGGCGAACTGATGCCGCATCTGGAACTGGCGCACCACCCGGTGAGCAAGGGCCGCGCCTACGACGAGTACATCGGCGACGCCGCGCGCAAGAAAGCCGGCGACAAGCGATGGAACCGCCGCGTGGAAAAGATCGTCGGCATCCTCGCTTCGCTCGTGAACTACGACAAGCTGTGGATTGGCGGCGGCAACGCCGCGCGGCTGAAGTTCGACTTGCCGGCGAACGTGGCGATCGTGTCGAACGACGCCGGCATCGAAGGCGGCGCGAAGCTGTGGCATCCGCGTTCGGTGCGCGAGACGCGCCAGCTGCCGGACGCGAACGCGCGCAAAGGCGCGTTCAAATAGCGGTGACGGCGGCTGTCAGCCGCCGGTCGCACGTCAGCCGCCTTCGTCCTCGAATTCTTTCGGATAGACGCGCACGAGCACGATGCGCGGCCCGCGCATCTTTTTGACGACGACGTCGAAACGGTCGAACGACACGCGCTGTCCTTCGACCGGCAGATCATTGAGCGCCTGAATGACGAGGCCGCCGACCGATTCGGCACGCCCTTCGTCGATATCGATACCGAGCGCGCGTTCCAGCGACACCACGGGCAGGCTGCCCTTGCCCATCAGCGTGCCGTCATCCATCCGCGTCCAGTCGGCGTCGCCCTGACGGAACTCGTCGTGAATCTGTCCGACCAGCGCGCCGAGCAGGTTGTCGAGCGTGAGAAAGCCGATGGGCTTTTCACCCTTGTGCCCGACGAGCGCCAGATGCGGCGCGCCCTTGCGAAAACGGCGAAACAGTTCCAGCGCCGGCATGTTCGGCTGCACGTACTGCACGGGCCGTGCATAGGGCGAGAGGTCTTCCAGCACGCTGCCCGCCTGACGCGCCAGCAGCAGGTCCTTCAGGTGAATCATGCCGGCGACGCGCTCGCCTGTAGCATCTTCGAATAGCGGATACCGGCTGAACCGGTGACGCGCGACGACCTGCATGTTGTCGCGCAACGGCAGGTCGCGGCGCAACCCGACCATCTCGTGCGCCGGGCGCATCAGGTCGGAAACCGTCAGCCGCGAAAAATCGAGCGAATGGGCAAACGTGTTCCACTCGTCCTGGCTATATGCAGCTGACGCGGCCGAGGCCACCGACGCAGCCGCGATGCCGCCCGCCGCGCCTTCGCGGCGCCCACGCAGGATCAGCTTGAGTTCCTCGTTCGAATAATGCGTGTCGCCACCGTGATCGGCCGTCAGGCCGGCGATGCGCAGCACCGTGTTCGCGCTGGTATTGAGCACCCAGATCGCCGGATACATCGCCCAGTAAAAGCCGTACAGCGGCATGGCGACCCACAGCGCGATCTTCTCGGCCTGACGGATAGCCAGCGACTTGGGCGCCAGTTCGCCGACCACGATATGCAGGAACGAGATGCACGAAAACGCGAAGAAGAGCGAGATGCCGTGAATCAGTTTCTCCGATTCGACACCCAGGAGCCCGAAGAGCGGATGCAGCAGTTCGGCAAACGCGGGTTCGCCGATCCAGCCAAGACCGAGTGACGCCAGCGTGATGCCGAGCTGGCACGCGGAGAGATACGCATCGAGACGGCCATGCACCCTGGCGAGCAGCTTGCCGCGCACGCCGTGCTTTTGCGCGAGCGTCTGCACGCGCGTTTGCCGCAACTTCACCAGCCCGAATTCGGCAGCGACAAAAAAACCGTTGAGTGCCACCAGCAACAGCGCACCCAGAATGGCGACGACCTGAATCAAGGCAGAAGGCTCCAGAAACAAAAGTCGCCAGTATAGAGGTTGAAAGATCGTTGAAAACCGATCCCTCGACTAAAGCGCGCGAATCCGGTCATGCGGCGGCGAGCGGAATGCGCAGCACGAGCGTCTCATCGTGCTGCTCGAACTTGCCGCCGTGAGCCTCGGCGACGCGTTTGCACAACGCCAGGATCCACGCGATGCGCCCCGCTTCGCGCGGTTCCTGCGCCTGACGGCGCGCGAACGCTTCGAGCAGATGCGGGAGCGCCGGGTCGTCGAGCGCGGCCGGCGCCGGTGTACAGGTGACCGTTGCCTGCCACAGAGTGCCTTCGAGCGTGCTTTCGAGCGCGACGCCGGTTTCGCGGGCGCTGGATTCGACGGCGAACGTCAGCATCAGCCACAGGGCCTGCGCGAGACGTTCTGCATCGCCGTCGAGCGTCTCGCCCGTGAGTGCCGAACCGGACGTGACCGTGACCGCGCGCGCCTGGGCAAACGGTGTGCGGACCGCGTCGAGCGTCGCGTCGATCATGGCGGCCAGTGCAAACGGCGCGCGGTCAAGCGCCAGCGATTTCGTTTCGGCACGTGTCGCGTCGACGAGCGACTCCAGCAGCTTGACCTGCTGCTCGACGCCGCCACGGATGCCCGTGATGGCGCGCTGCGCCGTGGCGTCGCCGGCATCGAGCTTGCGCTCGAGCACATAGGCCCAGCTGTGAATCGCGTTCAGCGGACTACGCAGATCGTGCGACACGAGGGACAACACGTGATCGCGCATGAAAAGCGCGGCCTCGGCGCAAAGATGCGCGGTACGTTCACTGCCCGGCGAGGCTGACTGTGCGGTGGCGGGTTGCTGGGTCCCGCTGGAAAACGTTGTCACGATCGAAATCCTGGTGTGCAAGGGGGTGCGCGAAAGCAATGCCGCATTATAGGCACGGGCAGCGCCACACCCGCCGCGAAACGCCCCCGGCCGGATGGCATAGTCCGGATGGCTGGCTGGCGGCCGCAGGGGCAACACGCCTACAATGTCGGTTTTGAACGATCTGTCTCGAGGAGTTCCCCATGTCGATTGTCACGACCGAATCCGGCCTGAAATACGAAGACCTGACCGAAGGCACCGGTACTGAAGCACAGGCTGGCAAGACCGTCAGCGTCCATTACACCGGCTGGCTCACGGACGGCCAGAAATTCGATTCGAGCAAGGACCGTAACGATCCGTTCGCCTTCGTGCTCGGCGGCGGCATGGTCATCAAGGGCTGGGACGAAGGCGTGCAGGGCATGAAAGTCGGTGGCGTGCGCCGCCTGACCATTCCGCCGCAACTCGGCTACGGCGTGCGCGGCGCGGGCGGCGTGATTCCGCCGAATGCAACGCTCGTGTTCGAAGTCGAACTGCTGGACGTCTGACCGCTTTCGCGTTCTGAAAGATGGATCACCACGCCGCCGTCGTCAGGCCCACCGTTTCATTGCGCCGCTTTGGCGCGATCGAAGCGACCGATGTACACGACTTTCATCAGGTCGTACTCGGGCTCGACGGCGCGATGGTGATGGCCGTGAACGGCGTAGGTCAGGAGATCGACAGCCGTTCAGCCTGGCTGATTCCCGCCGGTGCGCGTCACGATTACGCCGGCATCGGCGAGAACCGGCAACTAGTACTCGATCTGCCGGCTTCGTCGCTGGCCGTGCCGCAACGGCTGTTCGACCGCGCACGCGCTGTCGGGATCGACGGCTCGCTGACCGAGCTCGTACGCACCGTCGCTGCCAGCGCCACGGGCACGGCGCATGCCGGCGACGAAGCGCGGGTACGCCAGTTCAACTGGAATGCCGCTGTGCGGCTCTGCGCGGCGATTCTGTCCGATTCGGGCGCCACGGGTTCAACGGCATCGGGCGCCGGTGCGCCGCCCGCCTTTGGGCTCGATTTCGTTCGCATCGACCGCTGGCTGCGCGCACGTCTGTCGGAGCCGTTGCGCATCGCCGATCTCGCCGCGCATTGCGGCTTTGGAATGCGGCGCTTTCATCAGCTTTTCATCGAGGCGTTTGGCGAAACGCCCCATCGTTATCTGCAACGGTTGCGGCTCGATACGTCGCTTACGCTGCTGGCCGACCCACGGCACACGCTGTCGGACATCGCGCTCGACATCGGCTTCGGCGACCAGAGCGCGTTCACGCATGCGTTTACGCGGCGTTTCGGGCTTGCGCCCGGCCAGTGGCGCGCGCTTCAGCACTAAACACCAGAAGCACGCACCCGGCCAAAGCGAACAGGCGCCAGCGCGTGAGCAAAGCCCACGAAGCGCCAACGCTCCGTTTCATACAATTTAAACAGCCAGCCCGCGCGCCAGATCCGCTCGAATGTCGTCCGGGCTTTCGAGGCCGACAGCGAGGCGGATCAGTCCTTCCGTGATGCCCGCCGCCGCCCGCGCTTCCGGCGTCACGCGGCCATGCGTGGTCGTCGCCGGATGCGTGATCGTGGTGCGCGTATCGCCGAGGTTGCCGGTGATCGAGCAGATCTTCGTGTTGTCGATTACACGCCAGGCATTCGCCTGCATCGCTTCGGGGGAATCGCCCTTCAGCTCGAACGACACAATCGCGCCGCCCGCCTTCTGCTGGCGTTTCGCGATCGCATATTGCGGGTGCGATTCGAGGCCCGGATAGAACACGCGGTTCACCGCCGGATGCGCCTCGAGCCAGCGTGCGATTTCAAGCGCGTTCGCCGACTGCTTTTCCACCCGCAGCGACAGCGTTTCCATGCCCTTCAGCAGCACCCAGGCGTTGAACGCCGACAGCGTCGGGCCCGTGCTGCGCACGAACGGAAACACCTTTTCCATGATGAACTGCTTCGAGCCGACGAGCGCGCCGCCCAGCACCCGCCCCTGACCATCGAGGAACTTGGTCGCCGAATGCATGACAACGTCGGCGCCCAGCTTCAGCGGCTGCTGCAACGCCGGGCTGCAGAAACAGTTGTCGACCACGAACAGCGCGTTCACCGATTTCGCGATCTTGCTGATCGCTTCGATATCGGCAACCTCCGTGAGCGGATTCGACGGCGTTTCGAGGAAGAACATCTTTGTCTCGGGACGCACTGCGTTTTTCCACGCGTCGAGATCGTTCGGATCGACGAAGGTCGTCGTGATGCCGAACTTGCTGAAGATCTGCGAGAACATGCCGAGCGTCGAGCCGAACAGGCTCTGCGAACTGACAAGGTGATCGCCCGCCTGCAACGCCGACATCACCACCGACATGATCGCGCTCATGCCCGATGCGGTGGCCATGCATGCCTCGCCGCCTTCGAGCGCGGCCAGACGGTCCTGGAACATCGACACAGTCGGGTTCGTGAAGCGCGAGTACGTGTAATAGTCTTCGGAATGCTTGAAGCGGTCGGCGGCTTCGGCGGCGCTCGAAAAGCAGAAGCTCGACGTGAGGAAGATCGCTTCCGAATGTTCGTTGAATTCGCTGCGCACGGAGCCCGAGCGCACGGCGAGGGTGTCGAAGTTGAGGGAGTTGTCCATGTTCTTTCTGTTTCCGTTTTCCTGAGCTGGTGTCCGTACACGCACGAAACCGGTCACGCGTGTGCGGACGGCAGCGACAAAAAAGCCCGCTTTGCGTCGGCATAAGCGGGCTTCATGTGCGGGGGAAAGCTGGAGCGTCGATGGCGTAGTGCTGTTTCACCACCGTTCGCTTTAGCTGTTTTGGGTTGCCCCGCGTCCGCAAGCTGAGTTCAAATCGACGCAAGCCGCCATCCTAACACGCGCGGCGCGTACCGTGCATCCGGCAATCGCGCCACGCATGCAGCCTTACTCGACCGACAGTTGCAGGTGCAATTGCGAACGCGCAGTGCCGCCGTCGATCGCTTCGCTCGCCGCATCCCGGTCCGATTGCGCGGAAGGCGCAAGACGGGCCATCTCGATGCGATCGAGGTACTCGGTCGTGACATCGCCGGTGATGTAGTTGCCGTCGAAGCACGACGCCTCGAACTCCTTCAGCGCCGGGTTGATATCGCGAACCGCCTGCTTCAGCGCGTCAACGTCCTGATAAACGAGATGGTCAGCGCCGATCATGCGCGCCACTTCTTCATCGGTGCGGCCATGGGCGACGAGCTCGCCGCGCGTCGGCATATCGATGCCGTACACGTTCGGGAACTTCACTGGCGGCGCCGCCGAAGCGAAGATCACCTTGTTCGCGCCCGCATCGCGCGCCATCTGCACGATTTCGTGCGACGTCGTGCCACGCACGATCGAATCGTCGACGATCAGCACGTTCTTGCCCTTGAACTCGATACCCATCGCGTTCAGCTTCTGGCGCACCGACTTCTTGCGCACCGCCTGGCCTGGCATGATGAACGTACGGCCAACGTAACGGTTCTTGAAGAACCCTTCGCGATATTCGACGCCCAGCTTCTTCGCGACCTGCATCGCCGCCGGGCGCGACGAATCGGGAATCGGCATCACGACGTCGATGGGAACGTCAGGCAGTTCGCGCCGGATCTTCTCGGCGAGGTAATCGCCCATGCGCAGACGCACGTTGTACACCGGCACGCCGTCGAGCACGGAGTCCGGACGCGCCAGATACACCAGTTCGAAAATGCACGGGTTCAGGCTCGGGGCCGTCGCGCATTGCTGCGCGTGGAAGTTGCCTTCGAGGTCGATGAAGACCGCTTCGCCCGGCTCGATGTCGCGCACGAATTCGAAGCCGATACCCTCGATCGCCACCGATTCCGACGCGAGGATCCAGTCGACGCCTTCCGGCGTTTCCTGCTTGCCGAGACACAGCGGACGGATGCCGAACGGGTCGCGGAACGCGAGCAGGCCGTAACCGGCGATCAGCGAAACAATCGCATACGACCCGCGCACCCGGCGATGCACGCCCGACACCGCCTTGAAGAGCGCGGCCGGATCGAGTTGCAGGCCCGAGCTCGACAGCTGAAGCTCGTGCGCGAGCACGTTCAGCATCACTTCGGTGTCGGAATTGGTGTTGATGTGGCGGCGATCGACGCGGAACATCTCGTCTTTCAGCTGCTGCCAGTTGGTCAGATTGCCGTTGTGGGCAAGGATGATGCCGAACGGTGCGTTCACGTAGAACGGCTGGGCTTCCTCTTCGCTCGACGCCGAACCGGCCGTCGGGTAACGCACCTGGCCGATGCCGGTGGTGCCCGGCAGGCTGCGCATGTTGCGCGTGCGGAACACGTCGCGCACCATGCCGTTGGCCTTGTGCATGTGGAAGTTGCTGCCGTTCGCCGTCGCGATGCCGGCGGCGTCCTGACCGCGATGCTGCAGGAGCAGCAGGCTGTCATAGATCAGCTGGTTGACCGGGGATTGAGAAACTACGCCTACGATGCCGCACATGGCATGTCCTTCAAAGGTACAAAATTCGTAACGGCCGGGACCGGTGCCGCGAGGGCAGCCGGACCATGCCGGGGTGCTGCAGGCTTTCCGTGACGCCTGCCCTGCGTTGAACGTCACACACGGACGTAGGCAGCGAGTGTCTCGGGAAGCAGCGGTTTCAGTTCCTGCACACCTTTCTCGGCGTAGGGCCGCAGCAAGGCGTGTTGCCAGAATTCCTGCCGGGGCAGTTCGGTCAGTCCCGCGAGCGCGACCAGAATCAGCACCAGAACGACCCCGCGCACGAGGCCGAACATCAAACCCAGCGACCGGTCGACGCCGGAAAGGCCAGTCGCCTGCACCAGCCGGGTGAGCAGCGCGTTCGCGACGCCTGCCACCAGCACCACACCGATCACGATCACCGCGAAGGCGATCAGCCACTGGGTCAGCGGGCCGCCCGGCCACGTAGCCGGGACATACGGCACGACATAGCCGACGAAGCGGCAAGCAACCAGAAACGCGGCAATCCAGCCAATCAGCCCGAATACTTCGGACAAAAACCCGCGCCACGTACCGCGTAGCGCCGACAGGCCGATGACCGCCATTACAGCGTAGTCGAAGGCGGTGAACATTGGCGGCTTACTGTGCAGCGCCGTTGTTCGCGCCCGACGTCAGGCCCGCTTCACGCACCTTCGCGATCGCCGCCGATGCCGCCGTCCGGTCCGCGAACGGGCCGGCGCGCAGCAACGTGCGCATCGAACCGTCGGATTGCTTCCGACGCTCGGTATATGCGGGTACACCCGCCGCTTTCAACTTCGTTGCCCAGCTGTGTGCGCTCGCGTCGTCCGGAAACGAGCCGAGCTGCACGGCGAAACGATTGCCTGGCGGCGCGGCCGGCGTGCCCGAATCGGCGTCTGCCGCAGCGGCGGTCACCGTGGTCTGCGCAGGTTTCGTCGAGGGTTTTGTCTGAGGCGCCGGGTTTGCCGCGACAGCCGGTGCCTGCGGCTTTACCGGCTTCGCTGCGGCGATTGTGTTCGGGTTCGCGGAGTTTGCGGGGTTTGCGTTCGCACCTGGCGTGGCGGCCTGTTTTGTGGCCGGTGTGGCCGGCGCCTTCGCAGCGGTATCCGTTTTCGGTTCGGCCAGGGCCGTGCCCGAGGCGGCGAGCGCCGTATCAACCGATGGGTTGTCCGGCGCGACACCTGCCTGCGTGTCTTCGGTGCTCGCGTGGGTCTTCGACGCAGGGCGGGCGGGAATGTCGATCGAAATGTCGTCGGTGACGGGCTTCGGGTGCGAATCGAGCACCATCGGCAACACGACGACGGCGGCCACCACCAGCGCGATCGCGCCTACCAGCCGGCGCCGGGCACGCTGTTTCTCGGGAAGTGTAGGGTCGAGCAGCATCGCATCCGCGTCGCTGGAGCGCTCCGTGCGGCGGGTCCGCCGCTCCACCCGCTCGCCACGGGTGGCCCTGCTTGAACTGGAGTTTGCGCCACGCCGGGTGGGCGCGTCGTCTTTCTTACCGAACGAGAAAATTCCCATGAATGGCCTGGTTCGAGGCTGCGCGCGTTCAGTGTTGCTGCGATTTACGGTAGGCCATCACACCCGCCACCGTATAGAAGCTGCCGAAAACCACGATTCTACCATTGTCAGGCACGCGTTTTAGTGCGTCCTGAAAAGCTTCCGCGGGCGATCCGAAGCGTTGCACGCTGCTGTCCGGCCCGTCTGCGACACCCGCTTCGCGCAATGCCGCCTCCAGCTGGACGGCGGTGGCGCCGCGCGGCGTCGGCAGGTCGGTCACGCACCAGTGGTCGATCTCGCCCTTCAGGTGCTGCAGGATGCCGGCGATGTCCTTGTCGCGCATCGAGCCAAATACCGCGTAGGTGTACGGAAAATAGCCCATATTGCCGATATTTTGCGCCAGCACCGCCGCCGCATGCGGATTGTGGCCCACGTCCAGCACGACCGCCGGCAGCCCCGGCAGCACCTGAAAACGGCCCGGCAGTTCGACGTTGGCGAGCCCGAGGCGGATGTCCTGCGCGGAAACTGGCAGACGGTCGCGTAGCGCTTCGAGCCCGGCGAGCGCCGCCGACGTGTTGATCAGCTGGTTCGCGCCACGCAGCGCCGGATACGCAAGCGCCGAGCGCCGCATCGTCCGGCCGACGTAGCTCCACTGCTGGCGCTCGCTGCCCGCCTGCCCTTCGTAGCGGAAGTCACGGCCAAAGAGCCACAGGTCGGCGCCGATTTTTTCGGCGTGATCGATCAGCGTTTGCGGCGGGACCGGATCGGCGCAGATCGCAGGCTTGCCCGCGCGGAAGATGCCGGCCTTCTCGAACGCGATCTTTTCGCGCGTATCGCCGAGGTAATCGGTGTGATCGATGTCGATACTCGTGATGATCGCGCAATCGGTATCGAGAATATTGACCGCGTCCAGCCGGCCGCCCAGGCCGACTTCGAAGATCACCACGTCCAGCCCGCGCGACGCGAACAGATGCATGATCGCCAGCGTCGTGAATTCGAAGTAGGTCAGCGAGACGGGCTCGGGCAAGCTCCTGCGCGCCTGCTCCACGGCGTGGAAGTGCGGCAGCAGTTCGGCATCGGTGGCGTCCTGGCCGTTCACGCGCGCGCGTTCGTTGAACGTCAGCAGATGCGGCGACGTGTGGCAACCGACGCTATACCCCGCGCGCAGCAGGATCGACTCGAGGATCGCGCACGTCGAGCCCTTGCCGTTGGTGCCACCGACGGTGATCACCGGACAGGCGAACGAGAGTTGCAGCGCGTCGCGCACCTGGTTGATGCGGGCGAGACCCATGTCGATGCCGACAGGATGCGCGGATTCAAGATGCGTGAGCCACGCGTCCAGGGTCGAAAATGAGGTCATCGGTTGCAACCGGGCAAGACAGGTTAACCAGCGAGGCCAACATTATCCCGGAAACGACAGCGCGCCGCTCGATTGCTCTCGCGGCGCGCTTCTTTTTTACATTTGCCGCGCATCGCCGCTATCGGGCGGGAGGCGCGTCGTGGCCGGATCAGGCGACGGCGTCAGCCGGCTGGCGCGTGAGCAGCGCCATCAGCTGCGCGATTTCCTCGCGCAGCTTGCGACGGTCGATGATCATGTCGACCGCGCCCTTCGTCAGCAGGAATTCGGCGCGCTGGAAGCCTTCCGGCAGCTTTTCGCGCACGGTCTGCTCGATCACGCGCGGGCCGGCGAAGCCGATCAGCGCCTTCGGTTCGGCGATCACGACGTCGCCAAGGAACGCGAAGCTCGCCGACACGCCACCCATCGTCGGGTCGGTCAGCACGGAGATGAACGGGAGCCGGGCGTCGGACAGCTTCGTGAGCATGGCCGTGGTTTTGGCCATCTGCATCAGCGAAAGCAGGCTTTCCTGCATCCGCGCGCCGCCCGAGGCGGTGAAGCAGATGAACGGCACCTGCTGCTCGAGCGCGTTCTGTGCGCCGCGCGCGAAGCGCTCGCCGACCACCGAGCCCATCGAGCCGCCCATGAACGAGAACTCGAAGCACGCGACCACGACCGGCAGCGTATGGATCGCGCCGCCCATGACGACCATCGCATCGGTTTCGTCGGTGTCTTCCATCGCCTCTTTCAGGCGGTCCGGGTATTTGCGGCTGTCCTTGAACTTGAGCGCATCGACCGGCAGGATTTCCTGGCCAATTTCGTAACGGCCTTCCGGATCGAGCAAACCGTCGAGCCGCTCGCGCGCGCCGATGCGCATGTGATGGTCGCACTTCGGGCAAACGTGCAGATTCGCCTCGACGTCGTTGCGATACAGCACTGCTTCGCACGACGGGCACTTGATCCACAGTCCTTCCGGAATCCCCTTGCGGCTTTTCGGATCGGTTTGCTTGATTTTCGGCGGCAGCAGCTTGTCGAGCCAGCTCATGTTGTATCCCTCAAAGGTCTTCTTCTATGGGCGAAGCGGCGGGACGAACCCGCCGCCTTGCCAGAGACGACAAAATTAGTGTTATCGCGCGGCCGTGCCAATGCTGTCGATCGCCTGGCGCACTTCCGCGATGAAACGCGTCAGCGTGCCGGCGGCGGCTTCAGGCGAGGCCTGCTGTAGCAACTGGACGATCCGGCTGCCGATCACGACGGCATCGGAGACTTCGGCCACGGCACGGGCCGTATCGGCGTCCCGGATGCCAAAACCGACGCCCACCGGCAGGGGAACGCGCGACTTGATGGCCGGGATTTTACCCGCGATGCTGGAAACGTCCAGATTTGCCGCTCCGGTGACCCCTTTGAGCGACACATAATAGACGTAGCCGCTCGCGATCTTGCCGACTTCCGCGATGCGCTCGTCGGTCGACGTCGGTGCCAGCAGAAAGATCGGATCGACGCCTGCAGCACGCATTTTTCCGGCGAACGCCACCGATTCTTCCGGCGGGTAATCGACGACCAGCACGCCATCGACGCCCGCTTCTTTCGCGGCGGCCGCGAAGGCGTCGGCGCCCATGCGCTCGATCGGATTCGCATAGCCCATCAGCACGACGGGCGTCCTGTCGTCTTTCTCACGGAAGCGTTTGACGTCGGCGAGCACCGTGCGCAGCGAAACGCCTTTGGCCAGCGCGCGCTCCGACGAAGCCTGGATCACCGGGCCATCGGCCATCGGATCGGAAAACGGCACGCCAAGCTCGATGACGTCCGCGCCGCCGGCGGCAAGCGCATGCATGAATTCGACGGTGCGGGCGGGGTCGGGATCGCCTGCCGTCATGAACGGAATCAGGCCTTTCTTGCCCTGTTCGGCCAGTGCCGCGAATGTGTTCTTGATACGGGACATGGAAATTTTCTCGGAAAATCGTTAACTGCGCGCCAATAACGCGTGATGTGTACGCGGATCGCGTGGCCGTTTCAGTTCGACCCGGCCGCGGCGGCGGACACAGCGGGCGCGTCAGGCGCACGCATCGCCACCGGCGAGACCGCGCTGACGCGTTCACGCGCTATCGCGCAGTAACTTTCATTGATCTCATAGCCGACGAATTCGCGCCGCTGACGGGCGCAGGCGACTGCGGTGGTGCCGCTGCCCATGAACGGGTCGAGTACACGCCCGCCCGGTGGACAACTTGCGAGCACCATCCGCTCGACGATTTCCAGAGGCTTCTGGGTCGGATGATCGACGCGCTCGGCGTGCTGCCGATGCAACCGCGATACCGACCAGACGTCCTTCGGATTATAGCCAAGCTCCAGCCACTTGCTCCCTTCGAACAACTTGCGCGAACGCGCCTTCTTCGTGACAGCATCGTACGGGATACGGACGGGATCGAGATCGAAGTAATAATCCTTCGACACCGCGAAAAAACCGATGTTGTCATGCACTGACGTAAAGCGGCGCGTCGTGCCGCCCATGCTGGGCACGCGCCGGTCCCAGACGATTTCGTTGACCATCGTGAGGCGTGACTTCAGGAAAACGAAGATTTCCGGCGCATATTGCCAGGTGCAGAAGATGTACAGCGAACCGGACGGCTTCAGCTTCGGAATTGCCAGATCCAGCCATTCGCGCGTCCAGGCGAGAAAATCCTCGCCGGAACGCATGTCCGAATCGTTGCCGTAGTCCTTGCCGAGCCCGTACGGTGGATCGGCCAGAATCAGGTCGATCGAGCCGTCGGGCAGGTTCGCTGCATCGGTCAGAAAATCGCGGTTCAAGAGTTCAATGCCCTTCGGCGCCGCTGGCACGTGAGGCATCGCGGCCGGAGTGCCGGTCACGCCGGCCGCCGCTTCGGCCACGTCGGCCGCGCGGGCTTCGATGGTCGGTTGCGGCTCGTCGAACTCGTCGAACTCGTCGCGCATCGTCGGGGCGCTCAGAACGTGATACCCGATCGCTCGGCGACCGTGTGCATGTCCTTGTCGCCACGACCCGACAGGTTGACCAGAAGGTATTTGTCCTTCGGCAACGTCGGCGCGAGTTTCGCCGCGTAGGCGAGCGCATGGCTCGACTCCAGCGCGGGAATGATGCCTTCGATCCGGCAGCAGTCGTGGAACGCCTTCAGCGCTTCTTCGTCGGTGATGCCGACGTACTGCGCGCGGCCGCTGTCCTTCAGCCAGGCGTGCTCGGGACCGACGCCCGGATAATCGAGACCCGCGGAAATCGAATGCGTCTCGATGATCTGGCCATTTTCGTCCTGCAGCAGGTACGTGCGATTGCCGTGCAGCACGCCGGGGCTGCCGCCGATCAGCGACGCCGCATGACGGCCCGTGTCGATACCGTCGCCCGCGGCTTCAACGCCGATCAACTGCACGGATGTGTCGTCGATATACGGGTAAAAGATGCCCATCGCGTTCGAACCGCCACCGACGCACGCAATCACCGCGTCCGGCTGGCGACCGACCAGTTCGGGCATCTGTACCTTGCATTCGTCGCCGATCACGCGCTGGAAGTCGCGCACCATCATCGGATACGGGTGCGGACCCGCGACCGTGCCAATGATGTAGAACGTGTTTTCAACGTTCGTGACCCAGTCGCGCATCGCTTCATTGAGCGCGTCTTTCAGCGTGCGCGAGCCCGATTCGACGGGCACGACGGTCGCGCCGAGCAGCTTCATCCGGTAGACGTTGGCGGCCTGACGGCGCACGTCTTCCGAGCCCATGTACACGACGCATTCCATGCCGAAGCGCGCGGCGATCGTCGCCGTCGCCACGCCGTGCTGGCCGGCGCCGGTTTCCGCGATCACGCGCGGCTTGCCCATGCGCCTGGCAAGCAGCGCCTGGCCGATCACGTTGTTCACCTTGTGGGCGCCCGTGTGGTTCAGGTCTTCGCGCTTCAGGAACACCTGCGCGCCGCCGAGCATTTCGCTCCAGCGCCGTGCGTGGTAAATCGGGGAAGGACGGCCCACGAAATACTTTAATTCGCGCTCATATTCGGCGATAAAGTCGGGATCTTGCTGGTATTTCTCGTATGCCGCGCGCAGTTCATCCAGTGCATGAACCAGCGTCTCGGCGACGAACACGCCGCCATACTGGCCGAAATGGCCTCTTTCATCGGGCAAGTTGTACATTGCGTCACTCTTCTCAGAATGGCCCGCCACGGGCTCCGGGAGCCGCGGCGCTGCCTGAATCACCGGGCGTCCGCTTCGCGCACCGCGCGTACGAACGCCGCCATCCGGGCGTGATCTTTCACGCCCTTCGCGCCCGGTACTTCGATGCCGCTCGAGACATCGACCGCGTACGGGCGCACGCGATGAATCGCATCACTGACGTTTTGCGCGTTCAACCCACCACTCAAAACGGCCCGACGCGCGAGCTCTGGAGGAATAAGTGACCAATCGAAAACCTGTCCGCCGCCACCATAACCGTCGACGAGGGCGTCGAGCAGAATGGCGCTGGCTGCTGAATAGTTAAGCGCCGATTTTACCAAATCGGCTCGCTGAGTATCGGCCCCGATGCGCAGTGCGCGCAACCAAGGCAAACCCGCAATGTTCGCGAGCGAGTCGCACTCGTCAGGCGTTTCGTCGCCGTGGAACTGGAGCATCGTCAGCGGCACGTTCGCGGTCACTTCGCGCATCCATTCCGGCGACGCGTTCACGAACAGTCCCACCACCGAAACGAACGGCGGTATGTCCCGGGTGAGCTCGACAGCCTGCGCGACGCTCACCGAACGCGGGCTGGCCGGATAGAACACGAGCCCGATCGCGTCCGCGCCGAGATCGATCGCGTGCGCGATGTGCCCCAGCGTCGACAGGCCACACAGCTTGATGCGCGTGCGATGGATTCGATGCTCTGGCGTGGTGTCCGCGGCTTGCGCCGGGTGGGCCAGGTCGTTCGGGAGAGTTGTCATGGTTCGGGTTGCGTCCATACGGTGCTCCACGGCACGCTGCCTGCGTGCGCGGCCGGCACCGCGAAGACCTCAGGATAGCCGACCTGCGCGAGATAGAGGCCGTCGGGCATGAAGGTCGGCGCCGCGTTACCGCGGTTGCGGCTCGCCAGCACGTCGGCCAGCCAGCTTGCCGGATGACGTCCACGCCCCACCGCGACGAGGCATCCCATCAGGTTGCGCACCATGTGGTGCAGGAACGCGTTGGCGCGGAAGCGGAAGTGAATGAAGTCACCCTGCTGGCGTACGTCGATCTGATACAGATGCTTGACGGGTGTTTTCGCCTGACACTCGGACGAGCGGAACGCCGAAAAGTCATGTTCGCCGATCAGGCAGGCCGCCGCGGCCCGCATGGCGTCGACGTCGAGCGGCGTGTGGATCCAGCCGGCCCGGCCGGTCAGCATCGGCGAGCGGACCGGGTGGACGTAGAGCACGTAGTAATACGTCCGTTCGAAGGCCGAGAAACGGGCGTGGAACGTCTCCGGCATCGCCTGAGCCCATTGCACGGCGACGGTCTTCGGCAGGAATGCGTTCGTGCCGCGCACCCACGAGAACGGTGTGCGATCGAGTTCCGTATCGAAGTGGGCAACCTGTCCGAGCCCGTGTACGCCGGTGTCGGTGCGGCCGGCCACGACCGTCTGCAACGGCGTCTGCGCGAATTCCCGCAACGCGCGCTCGAGTTCGTCCTGCACGGTTTTGCCGTGCGGCTGGGACTGCCAGCCGCAAAAGGCCGCGCCGTCGTACTCGATGCCCAGAGCAATGCGCATTACGAAAGCGGCGCGAGCGTCGAGAGAAGCGCGCGCGCTTCGTTGCGGGTCGCGGCATCGTTGGACTCGATCACTTCGTTGACCAGCGTCCGCGCACCCGACAGGTCGCCGAGTTCGATGTACTCCGCCGCGAGTTCGAGCTTGTTGCGCGCGATTTTCGCGAGGTCTTCGGGCGTGAAGGCAGGCAGGGACTGCGCGGGGCTCGGCGGCAGTTCGAGGTCGAAATCGAGCTTCAGCGCGCCGAACGGCATTGCGCCAAGGCCCGCGACGGCGGCCGGGCCAGCGGTACCCGTGCCGATTTCGTCGGCGGCATGCGGTGCCGCGGGCGGCTGGGCAACAGCCTGGCGGGCGGTGACTTCGGGTTCGACGACGGGTTGGCTCGCCGCCGGCGGGAAACCATCCAGCGTCATTTCGCCGAACGGCGCGGGTGACTCCGTGCGCGGCGGCAGCGCCATGTCGAGCGCGCCAAGCGCCGCGACGGCCTCACGCGGGAATTCTGTAGCGTGCGGCGGGGGTTCGACAGAGGCCGACTGCGCGTGTGCGTCTTCATCGAGCGCGTGAGCGGATGCCTGGCCGTCCGCGTGCAGGTTGTGATCGGTGTGCTGGACGGGCGCGTCGTGATGCACGTCAGGGGCAACGTAGGCGTCGGTCGCCCCGGCTTGCGGCAACGGTTCGGGTGCAGTGGCTTGCGCCGGTTCTGTGTGCGTGGTGGGCGTTAACGGTTCCGCTGGCTCGGGCGGCAGGTCGGCATGGGTGGTTTCTGCTGCCTTCACCGCTTGATCTTGCGTGCCTGCGCCGACGTATCGCGCACCTTCGTCTTCTTCGGGTTCATGCGCCGCGGGATCGATCTGCTCCATCGGCAGCGCCCCAGCACCCAGTTCAGCCGCAGCGGCGAGACTCGCCCCACCCGGCGCGCTTTCAGGCGTGCCGGGCTGGACCGGCGGGAACGCCTGAGCCTGTACGTCATCGCTCGCGAGCGGTGCAGCAGGCAACGCGGTTTTTGCAACCGCATCCGCGCTGCCGGCATCCGCTGCCGGACGGCGCCGCCGGCGCACGGTCAAACT
Organism: Paraburkholderia sartisoli; assembly: GCF_900107685.1. Classification (GTDB taxonomy): domain Bacteria; phylum Pseudomonadota; class Gammaproteobacteria; order Burkholderiales; family Burkholderiaceae; genus Paraburkholderia; species Paraburkholderia sartisoli. Next base: position 232,476 of record NZ_FNRQ01000008.1, read on the forward strand.
CAGGATCAACGCAATCACCGCCGCGACGGCGGCTGCGATCCCCGCCATCACGCCCGGCGACAACCCTGCCGCCCCCGTGCCCGCATTGCCCGCCACAACGGTCGAACCAACCGTCGCGCCGCTACCCGGCGCGACACCCGCGCTGGCCTGCGGCGTGGAGGCCGACGACACAGCCGCAGCGCTGCCCACTTGCGGCGTCTTCCCTACCGGCACGATGCCGTGCTTTTGCAACTCCATCAGCACCCGGCTCTTCAACGCGAGCAATTGCTGGAGACTCGACACCGATGTCCGCGCCTGCGATCCGGCCTCCGGTGCAGCATCAGTCGCCGCCGCGGACGCAGTCGCGGCAGACGCACCGCCCGCCTGGATCGACCCGGTCCATACATGCGGCGTGCCGCTGGCTGTCTGCGCCACCGGCTGCGAAACCGGTGCAGCCGCTTCTACCGGCTGCGAAGCGCCGGACGTTGCCGCTACCGCCGCGGATGAAGCCGCCGGCGCACTCGCACCCGCCACGGCGCTCGCGTTATTCGGGGTCACACTCGCCGTGGTATTCGCCGATGCATTCGCCGCAGCCGGCACGCTGGCCTCGACCGCAGGTGCAGCGGGTGCCGACGCAGCCGGCGCAGCGGCAGACGCCGCGCCCGAAGCGGAAGCCGCGGCCGAGCCCGCCACTGGCGCACTGGCAGCCACGCCGAGCGAATCCAGCGACGGCACGTTCAGCACCGCGCCCTGCCGCATACGGCTCGGATCGTGTCCCATGAACGCGTTCGGATTGGCATCGAAGATCGCCTTCGACGCACGCGCGAGCGCCGCACGATCGTGCGACTGCGTCAGCGCGATCGCGATGTCGTTCAGCGACTGTCCCGGACGCACCGTGTACTGCGCATCCGATTCGACGACAGCCGGCGCACTCGCCGCATCGGCTGTCGCCGCGTGCGCGAAGCCCACGCCGGTTCCACTCAATGCAAATGCGAAAACCACAGCGGCCGCCAGACGGTCCATGCGAACACGGGAAACCAAAGCGGCGGGAAGGGCATGAAATCGAACGGTCATCGGGAGCTCTGGCGCGGCATGGCGCTCGCCATGTTCAAGGTTGGATGGTGACAGGAATTCGGAACACACAATGAAAAAAGCGCCGCGCAAGCGCGACGCTTTCTGAATGTCTACGCGTCGTGATCGCGTAGTTTACTTCACTTGTCGAGCAGGATGCGAAGCATCCGACGCAGCGGTTCCGCCGCGCCCCACAGCAACTGGTCGCCGACCGTGAATGCCGACAGATATTCGCCACCCATCGCTAGCTTGCGCAGACGGCCGACCGGCACCGTCAGCGTGCCCGTGACCACGGCCGGCGACAGATCGCGCATCGACGCTTCACGCTCGTTCGGCACCACCTTGACCCAGTCGTTGCCCGACGCGAGGATGCTGTTCACTTCGTCGAGCGGCACGTCTTTCTTCAGCTTGATCGTCAGCGCCTGCGAGTGGCAGCGCATGGCGCCGATGCGCACGCACAGGCCGTCGACCGGAATCGAGCCGGCTTCGCCCATGGCCGGCTTGCCCAGAATCTTGTTGGTTTCCGCGCCGCCCTTCCACTCTTCCTTCGACATGCCGTTGCCGAGATCCTTGTCGATCCACGGAATCAGCGAACCCGCGAGCGGCACGCCGAACTGGCTGGTCGGCATGCGGTCGCTGTTCATCGCTTCCAGCACGCGGCGGTCGATGTCGAGAATCGCCGACAACGGGTCCGCGAGGTCTTCTTTCGCCGCGCCGTACAGCGTGCCCATCTGTTGCAGCAGTTCGCGCATGTTCTGCGCGCCCGCGCCCGATGCGGCCTGATACGTCATGGCCGTCATCCAGTCGATGAGGTTTTCGCGGAACAGGCCGCCGAGCGCCATCAGCATCAGGCTGACCGTGCAGTTGCCGCCGATGAAGTTCTTCTGGCCCTTGACCAGCGCGTTCTTGATCACGTCGAGGTTGACCGGATCGAGAACGATGACCGCGTCATCCTTCATGCGCAGCGACGAAGCCGCGTCGATCCAGTAGCCGTTCCAGCCCGCCGCGCGCAGCTTCGGGAACACGTCGTTCGTGTAGTCGCCGCCCTGGCAGGAGATGATGGCGTCGCACTTCTTCAGGTCGTCGATGCTCGACGCGTCTTTGAGCTTCGTCTCGTTTCTGGCGAACGACGGCGCGTTGCCGCCCGCATTGCTGGTGCTGAAAAACACCGGTTCGATGAGATCGAAATCGCCTTCCTGCTGCATGCGCTGCATCAGGACGCTGCCGACCATACCGCGCCAACCTGTGAGACCTACGTTCATGACTTCATACCCTTCGAGTGGAGGCTTCCCCGCAACTTTGCCCGCAGTGACCGCGCGGGGAAGACGGGCGGGCACAACGGACGATCAGCGCTTCGTAATCGCTTTCGTGAGCGTTTTCGGGGTAATCGTTTTGATGAGCGTTTTGATAATGGCGAACTCAACCGCACGGGCCGTTTTGCCGTGAAGGTTTGCAATCGAGGAGATTTGAGGAAACTTCGCCATCACATGAATATACACGAAAATCGCAATCTGGCGGCCGTATGGCCGCAATTCCTGCCTTTTTGACGGGCTAACGGGCCAGTTTGCGCCCGTTAGCCGTTTTACTGCGCTGTACTACGCGATGCCACGCTGCCAGTGCGCTTACAGCGCGGCCAGCACCGCATCGCCCATCGCGGCCGTGCCGACCTGCTTGCAACCCGGCGTGAGAATGTCGCCGGTGCGATAACCCTGCTCCAGCACTTTCTTCACCGCGCTTTCGATGCGGTCCGCCTGCTCCACCTTGTTCAGCGAATAACGCAGCATCATCGCGGCCGAGAGGATCGTCGCGAGCGGATTCGCCACGCCCTTGCCGGCGATATCAGGCGCCGAGCCATGCGACGGCTCGTACAGACCCTTGTTGTTTTTATCAAGCGAAGCCGACGGCAGCATGCCGATCGAGCCCGTCAGCATGGCCGCTTCGTCGGAAAGGATGTCGCCGAACATGTTGCCGGTGACGATCACGTCGAACGACTTCGGCGCCTTCACGAGCTGCATCGCGGCGTTGTCGACGTACATGTGCGACAGCTCGACGTCGGCGTATTCCTTCGACACGTCGATCATCACGTCCTTCCAGAACTGCGATGTTTCGAGCACGTTGGCTTTATCCACCGAGGTCAGCTTCCTGCCGCGCTTTTGCGCGGCCTGGAACGCGACGTGCGCGATACGGCGCACTTCCGGTTCCGAATAACGCATCGTGTCGAAGCCTTCCTTTGTGCCGGCGAACGGACCGTCCGGCGCCTCGCGCACGCCGCGCGGCGTGCCGAAGTAGATGTCGCCGTTCAGTTCGCGCACGATCAGGATGTCGAGGCCCGAAACGATTTCTTCCTTCAGCGAAGATGCGCCGGTCAGTTGCGGATAGCAGATCGCCGGACGGAAGTTCGCGAACAGCTGAAGGTGCTTGCGCAGGCCCAGAATGGCCTGCTCCGGACGCAGCGCGCGTTCGAGCGAGTCGTACTTCCAGTCGCCGACGGCGCCAAACAGGATCGCGTCAGCGGCTTTCGCGAGCGCGAGCGTCGATTCCGGCAGCGGATGACCCTGTGCCTCGTAACCCGCGCCGCCCACTGGCGCTTCTTCGAGTTCGAACTTTTCGCCGAGTGCGTTCAGCACCTTGACGGCTTCCTTGACGATTTCCGGACCAATGCCGTCGCCCGGCAACACTGCAATCTTCATGCGGATTCCTTGCTTTGTTCGTGAGTGCGCCGACGCGCCCGGCCGGTCGTTCGACCGGTCGGGCACGCCAGCCAGATGCCCGGGGCGTCTAGCCGACGATGCGGTGATTGAGCCACGGCTGCTTCGTGAGCCGTTCGGCTTCGTACTGGCGGATCAGATCCGAGTGACGCAGCGTGAGCCCGATATCGTCGAAGCCGTTCAGCAGGCAGTACTTGCGAAAGCCCGCGACTTCGAACGGATAGGCAGCCGTGCCGTCCGACGTGCGCACGAGTTGCGCTTCGAGATCGATCGTCAGCTTGAAGCCGTTGAACGCGTACGTTTCGCTGAACAGATGATCCACCTGCTGCTCCGTCAGCACGATCGGCAGCAGACCGTTCTTGAAGCAGTTGTTGTAGAAGATATCGGCGAAGCTCGGCGCGATGATCGCGCGGAAGCCGTACTGCTGCAACGCCCACGGCGCGTGTTCACGCGAGCTGCCGCAGCCGAAGTTTTCACGCGTCAGCAGCACCGATGCGCCCTGATAACGCGCCTGGTTCAGCACGAAATCGGGGTTCAGCGGACGCTTCGAGTTGTCCTGACCCGGCTCGCCGTGATCGAGATAACGCCATTCGTCGAATGCGTTCGGACCGAAGCCGCTGCGCTTGATCGACTTCAGGAACTGCTTCGGAATGATCGCGTCGGTATCGACGTTCGCCCGGTCGAGCGGCGCCACGACGCCGGTGTGTACAGTGAATTTATCCATGACGCTTGCGCCTGTTCAAAAGCGGGCGATGCGGCTGGCGGCAGCCAGGCATCGCCGGAAAGAATCAAAACCCGCTTATTTGTCAGCGTGATTGCTGATCGAATTGCCAAGGTGCGACATGTCTTCACCGAAGCCATGCATCGTGTTGCAGCCGCTCAGGCCCAGCAACGCAACCGCCAGTGAACCCAGCGCGAGGCGACGCAACCACGTAAGACGATTGATGCTTTTCATCATGCGATTTATCCCAGCTTGCGAATATCGACAAAGTGCCCTTCGATGGCTGCGGCAGCGGCCATTGCAGGGCTCACGAGATGAGTGCGGCCACCCGCACCCTGACGACCCTCGAAATTACGGTTCGAGGTCGAAGCGCAACGTTCGCCCGGATCGAGCCGGTCGGCGTTCATCGCGAGACACATCGAGCAACCCGGTTCGCGCCACTGGAAGCCGGCGTCGAGAAACACCTTGTCGAGGCCTTCACGCTCCGCCTGCGCCTTCACGAGACCCGAGCCCGGCACGACCATCGCGAGACGGATGTTCGGCGCGACACGGCGGCCCAGCTTCTTCACGACGTACGCCGCGGCGCGCAGGTCTTCGATCCGCGCGTTCGTGCACGAACCGATAAAGATCTTGTCCGGCTTGATCGATTCGATCGGCAGGTTCGGTTCGAGCGCCATGTACTTCAACGCGCGCTCCATTGCGTCGCGCCTGACCGGGTCTTTCTCGCGTTCCGGGTCCGGCACGCGCCCGTCGATCGACGTCACCATTTCCGGCGACGTGCCCCACGTGACCTGCGGCACGATCTCGGCGGCGTTCAGTTCGACGACGCGGTCGAACTTCGCGTCGGCGTCGGAAACGAACTGCTTCCAGTATTCGACTGCGTGATCCCATTCCACACCTTCCGGTGAGAACGGACGGCCCTTCAGGTATTCGATCGTGGTGTCGTCGACGGCGACCATGCCGGCGCGTGCGCCCGCCTCGATCGCCATGTTGCACACCGTCATGCGGCCTTCCATCGAAAGCGCGCGGATCGTCGAGCCGCCGAATTCGATCGCATAGCCGGTGCCGCCTGCCGTGCCGATCTTGCCGATGATGGCGAGCACGATGTCCTTCGCGGTGCAGCCGCGCGGCAGCGCACCTTCGACCTTCACCAGCATGTTCTTGCTCTTTTTCTGCAAGAGCGTTTGCGTGGCGAGAACGTGCTCGACTTCCGACGTGCCGATGCCGTGCGCGAGCGCGCCGAACGCGCCGTGTGTCGACGTGTGCGAATCGCCGCAGACGATCGTCATGCCCGGCAGCGTCGCGCCCTGTTCCGGCCCGATGATATGCACGATACCCTGACGCAGGTCGTTCATCTTGAACTGCGTGATGCCGTAGGCGTCGCAGTTCGCGTCGAGCGTATCGACCTGCAGCTTCGACACCGGATCAGCGATGCCGTGACTACGGTCGGTGGTCGGCACGTTGTGGTCGGACACGGCCAGGTTCGCGCTGATGCGCCACACGGGACGCGCAGCCAGCTTCAGGCCTTCGAACGCCTGCGGGCTGGTGACTTCGTGCAGCAGGTGACGGTCGATGTAGAGAAGCGTCGTACCGTCTTCTTCCGTGTGGACCACGTGCGTGTTCCACAATTTGTCGTAGAGAGTCTGTGCCATTGTATGCGGGTAGTAATAACTGAACTGCGGGGCAATCGTGTCCGGTCAATTATGCCACGCAGATGACAGCCAATGCTCACCCGCCGCAAGGAAAACCGATAAAAAACATGGAGTTGGCTGGTAGTGCCGATACCTGTATCGGCGTTACCCGGCAAGGCTTCGCGGCGTTTGCACTGCGTCCGGCGAGGACCGTCTCGCACATGGCTTGAAGCCCGTCTGCGCACGACAACACGCCACCGTAAAGCAAAACGCCCCGACGGAGGCTCCGTCGGGGCGTTTTGCATGCGATGCAGCAATCAACCGCTGCACCGGATAACGGCCTGCTGATTAACGCTTGCCGATCGGCTTGGCTTCGCGCGGCGTTTCGCCGATGAACAGCTGACGTGGACGGCCAATCTTCTGTTCCGGATCGGCAATCATCTCGTTCCACTGACCAATCCAGCCGACCGTACGTGCCATCGCGAAGATACACGTGAACATCGACGTCGGAATGCCCAGCGCGCGTTGCACGATGCCCGAATAGAAGTCGACATTCGGGTACAGCTTGCGCGACACGAAGTATTCGTCTTCCAGCGCGATCTTTTCGAGCGCCATGGCGAGCTTGAACAGCGGATCGTCGTGCAGGCCCAGTTCTTCGAGCACTTCGTAGCACGTTTCGCGCATCAGCTTCGCGCGCGGATCGTAGTTCTTGTACACGCGGTGACCGAAGCCCATCAGCTTCACGCCCGAGTTCTTGTCCTTCACCTGCTTGATGAACTCAGGAATGTTGTCGACCGAGCCGATTTCTTCCAGCATGTTCAGCGCGGCTTCGTTCGCGCCGCCGTGCGCCGGGCCCCACAGACAGGCGATACCGGCAGCAATACAGGCGAACGGATTGGCGCCCGACGAACCCGCCAGACGAACCGTCGAAGTCGACGCATTCTGTTCGTGGTCGGCGTGCAGGATGAGAATGCGGTCGAGCGCGCGCACCAGCACGTCGTTGATCTTGTACTCTTCGCACGGGTTCGAGAACATCATGTGCATGAAGTTCGCGCTGTACGACAGGTCGTTCTTCGGATACACGAACGGCTGGCCGATGCTGAACTTGTACGCCATGGCGACGAGCGTCGGCAGCTTCGCGATCATGCGGATCGCCGACACTTCGCGATGACGCGGGTCGTTGATGTTCAGCGAGTCGTGATAGAACGCCGACAGCGCGCCCACCGCGGCAACCAGCACCGCCATCGGGTGCGCGTCGCGACGGAAACCACGGAAGAAGAAGTGCATCTGCTCATGCACCATCGTGTGCTTCGTGACGGTGTCGACGAATTCCTTTTTCTGCGCGACGGTCGGCAGTTCGCCTTTCAGCAGCAGAAAGCAGGTTTCGAGGAAGTCGGCATTCTGCGCGAGGTCGTCGATCGGGTAGCCGCGATACAGCAGTTCGCCCTTGTCGCCGTCGATGTACGTAATCGCCGAATTGCACGCTGCCGTCGACATGAAGCCCGGGTCGTACGTGAACTTGCCGGTCTGGCCGTACAGTTTGCGGATGTCGATTACGTCCGGGCCCATCGTGCCCTTGTAAATCGGCATTTCAACGCTCGGCGAATTGTCGCTGAACGATAGCGTGGCTTTAACATCTGACGGGGTCATAGCACATCCTCAATCGAAGTATGGAAACAGGGTTTCGATAATTGCACGCCGGGACAAGACAGCCGCGGACAGCCGCGCATGCGCGCGTGACGCTCACGCTGTGCGCAGCAGCTCCAGCACCCGTTTGGTATCCGGGTCGGCAAGGTCGCCTTCTGGTTCCTTGCGCGAGAGAAGCAAGTCCATCAGGTCGTTATCGCTCAGCTCGAGCAGACGGGTCAGTGCCCCCACGTCGGCGTCGCTGAGGTCATGCTCATATCGGCTGAAAAAACGTTCGAAGATCAGATCGTTTTCCAGCAAACCGCGCCGCGCGCGCCAGCGAAGGCGCGCGCGGCGAAGAGGGTCGGACTGATGCGGTGATCCGTCCATCTCAGACAGCGCGGCGAACCATCAATTCCTTGATCTTGCCAATCGCCTTCGTCGGGTTGAGGCCCTTCGGGCACACATCGACGCAGTTCATGATCGAATGGCAACGGAACAGACGGTACGGATCTTCCAGGTTGTCGAGGCGTTCACCCGTCGCTTCGTCGCGGCTGTCCGCGATGAAGCGATAGGCTTGCAACAGGCCCGCCGGACCCACGAACTTGTCCGGGTTCCACCAGAAGCTCGGGCACGACGTCGAGCAGCTTGCGCACAGAATACATTCGTACAGGCCGTCCAGCTCGTCGCGTTCTTCCGGCGACTGCAGGCGTTCCTTTTCCGGCGGCGGCGTATCGTTGATCAGATACGGCTTGATCGAGTGATACTGGTTGAAGAACTGCGTGAAGTCGCAGATCAGGTCGCGCACGACGGGCAGGCCCGGCAACGGACGCAGCACGATCTTCTGCGGCAGGTCGTTCATGTTCTGCAGGCACGCCAGACCATTCTTGCCGTTGATGTTCATTGCGTCCGACCCGCACACGCCTTCACGGCACGAACGGCGGAACGACAGCGTTTCGTCGACAGCTTTCAGCTTGAGCAGCGCATCGAGCAGCATGCGCTCGTGCGAGTCGATTTCGATCTCGTACGTCTGCATGCGCGGTGCCGCGTCCTTATCCGGATCGTAGCGGTAGATTTCAAATGTACGCTTGGCCATTGTTGAATTCCTTTGACTTGTGCCTTAGAAGGTCCGCGCTTTCGGCGGCACCGATTCGACGGTCAGCGGTTGCATGTGAACCGGCTTGTAGTCGAGGCGGTCGCCTTCGCTGAACCACAGCGTATGGCGCAACCAGTTTTCGTCGTCGCGATGTTCGAAGTCGTCCTGAGCGTGCGCGCCGCGGCTTTCCTTGCGCGCCTCGGCGGAGACCATCGTGGCGCGGGCCACTTCGATCAGGTTCGCCAGTTCCAGCGCTTCGACGCGTGCGGTGTTGAACACCTTCGACTTGTCCTTCAGATGGATGTTGTCGACCCGTTCAGCCACTTCGCGAATCCGCTCGACGCCTTCGGCCAGCAGCTTCGACGTGCGGAACACGCCGGCATGCGCCTGCATCGTGGCACGGATGTCGCCTGCGACGGCCTGCGTGTATTCACCCGACGACGACCGGTCGAGCTTGTCCAGACGCGACAGCGCGAAGTCGGCCGCATCGGCCGGCAAGGGCTTGTGCTCCTTGATTTCCTTCACGTGCCTGATGATGTGGTTGCCGGCCGCCCGGCCGAACACCACGAGGTCGAGCAGCGAGTTCGTGCCCAGACGGTTCGCACCGTGGACCGACACGCACGAGCATTCGCCGACCGCGTAGAAGCCGTTGACCGGATCTTCGTTACCCTTCGACGTGCCCACGACCTGGCCGTGAATGTTCGTCGGAATGCCGCCCATCTGGTAGTGGATGGTCGGCACAACCGGGATCGGCTCCTTGATGCAGTCGACGTTCGCGAATTTCAGCGCGATTTCGCGGATCGACGGCAGACGCTTCATGATCGTCTCGGCGCCGATGTGCGACAGGTCGAGCAGCACGTGGTCCTTGTTCGGACCCACGCCACGGCCTTCCTTGATTTCCTGGTCCATCGAGCGCGAAACGAAGTCGCGCGGCGCCAGATCCTTCAGCGTCGGCGCGTAGCGTTCCATGAAACGCTCGCCGTTCGAGTTACGCAGGATGCCGCCTTCGCCGCGCACGCCTTCGGTGATCAGCACGCCCGCGCCGGCCACGCCGGTCGGGTGGAACTGCCAGAACTCCATGTCCTGCAGCGCGATGCCCGAACGCGCCGCCATGCCGAGGCCGTCGCCGGTATTGATGAACGCGTTGGTCGACGCCGCGAAGATCCGGCCCGCGCCGCCCGTGGCGAACAGCGTGGTCTTGCCTTCGAGGATGTAGACGTCGCCGGTTTCCATTTCCATCGCGGTCACGCCGAGCACGTCGCCGTCGGCGTCGCGGATCAGATCCAGCGCCATCCATTCGACGAAGAACTGCGTTTTCGCCGCGACGTTCTGCTGATACAGCGTGTGCAGCAGCGCGTGACCGGTACGGTCAGCCGCCGCGCAGGCACGCTGCACCGGCTTTTCGCCGTAGTTCGCCGTGTGGCCGCCGAACGGACGCTGGTAAATCGTGCCGTCGGCGTTACGGTCGAACGGCATGCCCATGTGTTCGAGTTCGTAGACTGCGTTCGGCGCTTCACGGCACATGAACTCGATCGCGTCCTGGTCGCCGAGCCAGTCGGAACCCTTGATCGTGTCGTAAAAGTGATAGTGCCAGTTGTCTTCGCTCATGTTGCCAAGCGATGCGCCGATACCGCCCTGGGCCGCGACCGTGTGCGAACGCGTCGGGAACACTTTCGACAGCACGCAGACCGACAGGCCCGCACGCGCGAGTTGCAGTGAGGCGCGCATCCCCGAGCCGCCCGCGCCGACGATGACCACGTCGAAACGGCGACGCGGCAGAGAATTTTTGATTGCAGCCATTCTTTTACACTCTCCAGAGAATCTGCGCAGCGTAGCCTGCACAACCGAGCAGCCAGACGATCGTCAGCGCCTGGAGGAACAAACGCAAACCCGTGGGCTTGATGTAGTCCATCCAGATGTCACGGATGCCCACCCACGCGTGATAGAACAGCGACAGCAGCGTGACAAACGTGGCGAGCTTCATCCATTGCATCGCGAAGATCGATGCCCATCCGTCATACGAGAAATCGCGCGCGCCAAAGAACAGCGCAAGCAGGATGACGGTATAGACCGCCATGATGCAGGCGGTGATGCGCTGCGCGAGCCAGTCGCGCAGGCCGTAATGCGCGCCGACGACGAGACGCTTCGAGCCGATCCGGTTATTGGCTGCCATTTTCAGAATGCTCCAAAGAGTTTGAGCGCGAACACGATCGTGAGCAGCGAAGACACAACCAGCACGACGATCGACGTCTGCTTGCCACCTTCCTTCGAGACTGCGTGGTGCATGTCCATCACGAGGTGACGGATGCCGGCGCAGAAGTGGAACAGGAAGGCCCACGCAAGAACGAGCGTGATGAGCTTGACGATGATGTTGGAGAGGAAACCCTTGAAGACTTCGAAGCTGAGTTCTGAGGTGAGACTTTGATCGAAGAGGTACAGCAGGAACGGAAGAAATACAAAAAGCAGCCCACCGCTCAAACGATGGAGAATCGACACACGCCCCGCTAGAGGGAGACGGTATGCCGTCAAAATCTGCCCGATACCGATGTTCCGGAATTCCGGTCTCGGTTTTTTTACGGCTTCAGCCATGCTAGACCCCTACTTGTAGTCACACTAATCCGCGATTTTAGCGCCTTTTCTTTTCGCGCTGCAGCGTAACAACGCTCAACACTGTTACGGCACGCGCGATAAAGGCGTCTCCATCCGCGCCGCGCACCTCGCGCAGCGCCGTCATTCAGCTCAAGTCATTCTGATAGTAATACCCGGTTGTGACATACCATCCACGCCGCACTTCGACGGGACGATCGCCATAGGTATATGAAACGCGTTCGACGGAAAGTAGCGGAAAGCCTGCCGGCACGTGCAGCAGGTCCGCCACCGACGGGTCCGCGGCGACCGCGCGGATTTTTTCGGTCGCACGGATCATGCGCGTGCCGAACTCCGTTTCGAACATCGCGTAGAGCGGCCCCTTGTAGTCCTGGAGACGCTCGAGCGTCAGCCCGCGGAACACGCCGCCGGGCAGCCAGATTTCATCGAGTACGGTGGTTTCGCCGTCGAACTGCAGCAGGCGCTTGATGAGCACGACCGGGTCGGCCGGTTTCAGGTCGAGCTGGCGGGCAATATCGGCCGAGGCGCGCAGCCGCCTGCATTCGAGCAGCCGGCTGACGTGCGGATGCTCCACGCCGTCATCGGCCAGTAATCTGAGGAAGCGAAACTGGGCGCGGTCTTCGTTGTGCGTGGCAACAAACGTACCCTTGCCCTGACGGCGCACCAGCAGGTTGTCGGCGGCGAGTTCGTCGATCGCCTTGCGCACCGTGCCCTGGCTGACCTTGTAACGCGACGCCAGTTCGACTTCACTGGGAATGATCTCGCCCGGCTTCCATTCGCCGGACTCGAGACTCTGCGTGATGAGCCCCTTGATCTGCTGGTAAAGCGGACTGAACGTGGGCGACGAAGCAGGCGCGGCAGCGGGGGGCACAGCCTCGCCGCTGGCAGCCGGGCCGATTGGGTTCGCGGTGCTCGCCGGGTTCGAAGTCATCCGCGCATTTCATCATAAAGGGCCGTCCGCCGTCCAGAGTTTTCCCCTTGACACTTATGTCTTATATAAGACATAAGATAATGTTGACTTTGCGCTGCCCGGCTCCTACACTCCTTGGCGAGCAAGGGTTTGCGGGTGGTCACGCAGTGTATTTTCCGCATGATCGCCGCATCGCGAAAGCCGCCCTGCACCACGCCGCACCCTCACGCAGTTCAGGTTTCGATTCGCCCGTCAGTGCTTCGTCAGACGCTTCCGGAACACGCTGTTGCAGGGCCCGCGTCACGCGGTGGCCAGGTGCAGCGTTCGCCGCTTCCCGTGTTACCCGCTCAGCCGTACAGGCACAGGTTTTCCGGCATGGCGGCCTCGCCGCGGCGCGCCTTGCAGCTTCATTACAGGCTGTCCGCGCGCTGCGAATTCCGCTGTGTTTAACCGACGCTTCGAGCAACGCGCATATAGAATGGCGTTTTCCCATAGCGTCTAACGCATCGTCCTGGAGATTTCTCAATGGCTAAGCCCGCAAAGCGCGTTGCCGTCACCGGCGCCGCAGGTCAAATCGCTTATTCCCTGCTGTTTCGCATCGCCAATGGCGATCTGCTTGGCAAGGATCAGCCGGTCGTCCTGCAACTGCTGGATCTGCCGCAAGCGCAAGCCGCCGTTAAAGGCGTCGTGATGGAACTGGATGACTGCGCATTCCCGCTGCTGTCGGGCGTCGTGATCACCGACGATCCGAAGGTTGCATTCAAGGATGCCGACGTCGCCCTGCTGGTGGGCGCGCGTCCGCGTTCGAAAGGCATGGAACGCAAGGACCTGCTTTCGGCAAACGCCGAAATCTTCACGGTTCAGGGCAAGGCGCTGAACGAAGTCGCGAGCCGCGACGTGAAGGTGCTCGTGGTCGGCAACCCGGCCAACACGAACGCCTACATCGCGATGAAGTCGGCGCCGGATCTGCCGAAGAAGAACTTCACCGCCATGCTGCGTCTGGATCACAACCGCGCGCTGTCGCAACTGGCCGCGAAGTCGGGCAAGCCGGTCGCCTCGATCGAAAAGCTCGCCGTATGGGGCAACCACTCGCCGACGATGTACCCGGATTTCCGCGTTGCAACGGCTGAAGGTCAGGACCTGACCAGGCTGATCAACGACGAGGAATGGAACCGCAACACGTTCATCCCGACCGTCGGCAAGCGCGGTGCGGCGATCATCGAAGCGCGTGGCCTGTCGTCGGCGGCATCGGCTGCGAACGCGGCGATCGATCACGTGCGTGACTGGGTGCTCGGCACGAACGGCAAGTGGGTCACGATGGGCATTCCGTCGGACGGTTCGTATGGCATTCCGGAAGACATCATCTACGGTGTGCCGGTCACGTGCGAAAACGGCGAGTACAAGCGTGTCGAAGGCCTCGCGATCGACGCTTTCTCGCGTGAAAAGATGGACGGTACGCTGAACGAGCTGCTCGAAGAGCGCGACGGCGTGCAGCATCTGCTTGGTTAATCGCTGATGCCAATGAACCGGATCTCCGTTGCAGCGCGACGGGTTCCGGTTTTTTCACGTGCGGATGCGTGCATGGCGCCCCGTTCGAGCGCAAGCTGAACGAAGCGTTTTCCACGCTTTCCTCACCTGATCCGGACGCGTTTTGTCAGCCTGTCGTCCCGCAGAGCGCGCCCGAATCAGTTTGATCAACAGACACCCACGCCCCTGACGTCGAAGATGCGCGCCCTTTCCCCCGCCGAAGTGTTGTTCGAAGGCGAAGCGCCACCCGCTGTTCTGCCTGCCTGCGATCACTACGCCGGCAGCGAAAAGCTGATGCTGAAATCGCTTTCCCTGCAGCAGGCGCTCGGGCCCGTATTCGACATCACGCTCGATTGCGAAGATGGCGCGCAGGTCGGCCACGAGGCGGAGCACGCGGAACTCGTCGCTTCGCTGCTGGGCAGCGAATACGACCGCTTTGGTCGCGTCGGCGTGCGGATTCACGATTTCCAGCACCCTCACTGGCGCGACGACGTGCGCCTGATCCTGCGCGCCGCGAAGCGCGCGCCGGCGTACATCACCCTCCCGAAGATCCGCAACGTACCCGATGCTGCCGAAATGTGCGCGTTCGTCGAGGCCACGCGTCGCGAACTCTCGATTGCGCAGCCGGTTCCGGTACAGTTGCTGGTCGAGACGCACGGCGCGCTCGCGCACGTGTTCGACCTTGCGGCGCTGCCCGGTGTCGAGGCGCTCAGTTTCGGCCTGATGGATTTCGTCTCCGCGCACGACGGCGCGATTCCCGACAGCGCGATGCGCTCGCCGGGCCAGTTCGACCATCCGCTCGTGCGGCGCGCCAAGCTTGAGATTTCGGCGGCCTGTCACGCGTACGGCAAGGTGCCGTCGCACAACGTCAGCACGGAAGTGCGCGACATGAGCGTCGTCGCGAACGACGCGAGCCGCGCCCGCGACGAATTCGGCTACACGCGCATGTGGAGCATCCACCCCGCGCAGATCGAGGCGATCGTCGCGGCGTTCGCGCCGCGCGACGCGGAAATCACCACCGCTGCCGAGATCCTGCTCGCCGCGCAATCGGCGCAATGGGGCCCCACGCGTCATCACGACACGCTCCACGACCGCGCGAGCTATCGCTATTACTGGTCGGTGCTGCGCCGCGCGCGCTCGACCGGGCGTGCCGTGCCCGACGAGGCCGCGCCGCTCTTCGCAACCCAGGTTCAGGTTGCAGCCGGGGGCGCTGTCTCGTGACCGGTCGACATAACGCATTCATCCCGAAGCGCGACTTTTCACTGGAAAGCCGCGACTGTCAGGCCACGGGTAATCGACATAACGCCGCGATGAAAATGAGCGGATATAGAGGAGATTGCTGGAGATGAGCGAGAAGACACAAGCCGCGGTACCGGCAGAAAGCGGCGCATTCAAGCCGAAGAAATCCGTCGCGCTGTCGGGCGTGACGGCGGGCAACACGGCGTTGTGTACGGTCGGCAAGACCGGCAACGACCTGCACTACCGTGGCTAC
>NZ_FNRQ01000010.1 GCF_900107685.1 Paraburkholderia sartisoli
GCCGACGCGCTGGACACGTACATCCCGACGCCGGAGCGCGCAGTGGATGGCGCGTTCCTGATGCCGGTGGAAGACGTGTTCTCGATCTCGGGTCGCGGCACGGTGGTGACGGGTCGCGTTGAGCGTGGCGTGGTGAAGGTCGGTGAGGAAATCGAAATCGTCGGTATCAAGCCGACGGTGAAGACGACGTGCACGGGCGTGGAAATGTTCCGCAAGCTGCTCGACCAGGGTCAGGCGGGCGACAACGTGGGTATCCTGCTGCGCGGCACGAAGCGTGAAGACGTGGAGCGTGGCCAGGTGCTGGCCAAGCCGGGTTCGATCAACCCGCACACGCACTTCACGGCTGAAGTGTACGTGCTGAGCAAGGACGAAGGTGGCCGTCATACGCCGTTCTTCAACAACTATCGTCCGCAGTTCTACTTCCGTACGACGGACGTGACGGGCTCGATCGAGTTGCCGAAGGACAAGGAAATGGTCATGCCGGGCGACAACGTGTCGATCACGGTGAAGCTGATCAACCCGATCGCGATGGAAGAAGGCCTGCGCTTCGCCATCCGTGAAGGTGGCCGTACCGTCGGCGCCGGTGTCGTTGCAAAGATCCTCGAGTAAAATAGACGGATTGCAGTTGTAGTAGATGTGGTGCCCGGAGCCGGGCGCCCGCCCGCGGTGGGTGTCCGGCTCTTCGTTCTTTTATTGTCTGGCGGCGCAACGCTGCCTCGCTCTTTTCAAGGAATCGTCATGCAGAACCAGAAAATCCGCATTCGCCTGAAGGCTTTCGACTATCGTCTGATCGATCAATCGGCAGCTGAAATCGTTGATACGGCCAAGCGGACTGGCGCTATCGTTCGTGGTCCGGTACCCCTGCCGACCCGTATCCAGCGTTTCGACATCCTGCGCTCGCCGCACGTCAACAAGACGTCGCGTGATCAGCTCGAAATCCGTACGCACCAACGTCTGATGGACATCGTCGATCCGACGGACAAGACCGTTGACGCGCTGATGAAGCTCGATCTGCCGGCTGGCGTGGACGTGGAAATCAAGCTGCAATAAGGCTTTCGGGCAGCACCCGGCTCATCGGGTGATGCTAAGTCATTGATTGCTTGCGGAAAACGAAAAGCCTCGCTATAATGCAAGGCTTTTCGCGCATTTGCGCAAAAAAGTCGGTGCTATTCAGTTCGAAAAACACCGGCATTTTGTAAATTAGCCCCGACCAATCGCAGTCGGGAATGGAGAAAACGATGAGCCTTGGACTCGTAGGTCGCAAGGTTGGCATGACCCGTATCTTCACGGCTGACGGGGATTCGATTCCCGTAACCGTGCTGGACGTGTCCGACAACCGCGTGACGCAGATCAAGACTGTTGAAACCGACGGCTACACCGCCGTTCAGGTTGCATTCGGTACCCGCCGTGCATCGCGTGTGACGAAGCCGCTGGCAGGTCATCTTGCCAAAGCAGGCGTCGAAGCCGGCGAAATCCTCAAGGAATTCAAGATCGATGCCACCAAGGCTGCCGAGCTGTCGAATGGCGCCGTGGTCGGTCCCGACCTCTTCGAAGTAGGCCAGAAGGTCGACGTGCAAGGCGTGTCGATCGGTAAGGGCTACGCCGGTACCATCAAGCGTTACAACTTCGCATCTGGCCGTGCATCGCACGGTAACTCGCGCTCGCACAACGTGCCGGGTTCGATCGGTATGGCGCAGGATCCGGGTCGTGTTTTCCCGGGTAAGCGCATGACCGGTCACATGGGTGACGACACCGTAACCGTGCAAAACCTCGAAATCGCTCGTATCGACGCCGACCGCAAGCTGTTGCTGGTCAAGGGTGCTGTTCCGGGCGCGAAGGGCGGCAAGGTTTTCGTGACGCCGGCTGTGAAGACGCGCGCCGTGAAAGGAGCGAAATAATGGAACTTAAGCTCCTGAATGCCAATGGTCAGGAAGGTGCAGCTGTTAGCGCGTCGGACGTCGTGTTCGGCCGTGACTACAACGAAGCCCTGATTCACCAGGTCGTGGTCGCCTACCAGGCGAATGCCCGTAGCGGCAACCGCGCGCAGAAGGATCGTGAGCAGGTCAAGCACACGACCAAGAAGCCGTGGCGCCAGAAGGGTACGGGCCGCGCTCGTGCCGGTATGTCGTCGAGCCCGTTGTGGCGCGGCGGTGGCCGTATCTTCCCGAATTCGCCGGAAGAAAACTTTTCGCACAAGGTCAACAAGAAGATGCATCGCGCAGGTCTCTGCTCGATCTTCTCGCAGCTGGCCCGTGAAGGCCGTATCTCGGTGGTCGACGAGCTGACGCTCGAAGCACCGAAGACGAAGCTGCTGGCTGAAAAATTCAAGGCGATGGGTCTCGACTCCGTGCTGGTCATTACCGACACGGTTGACGAAAACCTGTACCTCGCGTCGCGCAACCTCGCCCACGTGGCAGTTGTCGAGCCGCGTTACGCCGACCCGCTCTCGCTGATCTACTTCAAGAAGATCCTGATCACGAAGGCTGCGGTCGCCCAGATCGAGGAGTTGCTGTCATGAGCGAGATTCGCAAGAACGATCATCGTTTGATGCAGGTTCTGCTCGCGCCGGTGATCTCCGAAAAGGCGACGCTGGTGGCCGACAAGAACGAGCAGGTTGTGTTCGAAGTTGCGCCGGATGCTACGAAGCAGGAAGTCAAGGCTGCTGTCGAACTGCTGTTCAAGGTGGAAGTCGACTCCGTCAATGTGCTGGTCGCGAAGGGCAAAGCCAAGCGCTTTGGTCGCTTCATGGGCAAGCGCAAGGACGTGAAGAAGGCGTATGTCTGCCTGAAGCCGGGTCAGGAAATCAACTTTGAAGCGGAGGCCAAGTAATCATGGCAATCGTTAAAGTTAAGCCGACTTCGCCGGGTCGCCGCGCGATGGTCAAGGTGGTCAACAAGGATCTGCACAAGGGCAAGCCGTACGCACCGCTGCTCGACTCGCAGAGCGTGACCGCCGGCCGTAACAACAACGGCCACATCACCACGCGCCATAAGGGCGGTGGTCATAAGCAGCAATATCGTATCGTCGACTTCCGTCGTACGAAAGACGGCATTCCGGCGAAGGTCGAGCGTCTCGAGTATGACCCGAACCGTAGCGCGAACATCGCGCTGGTTCTGTACGCAGACGGTGAGCGCAAGTACATCATCGCGCCGAAGGGTGTGACGGTTGGTCAGCAACTGATGTCGGGTTCGGAAGCTCCGATCCGTGCAGGTAACACGCTGCCGATCCGTAACATTCCGGTTGGTACGACGATTCACTGCATCGAAATGCTGCCGGGCAAGGGCGCGCAAATGGCGCGTTCGGCCGGTACATCGGCGATGCTGCTGGCTCGTGAAGGCATCTACGCACAGGTCCGCCTGCGTTCGGGTGAAATCCGCCGCGTTCACGTCGAATGCCGCGCGACGATTGGTGAAGTTGGCAACGAAGAGCACAGCCTCCGTCAAATCGGTAAGGCTGGCGCGAACCGCTGGCGCGGTATCCGCCCGACGGTGCGTGGCGTTGCAATGAACCCGGTCGATCACCCGCACGGTGGTGGTGAAGGCAAGACGGCTGCAGGTCGCGATCCGGTGAGCCCGTGGGGCACGCCGACGAAGGGTTATCGTACCCGCAGCAACAAGCGCACGACGAGCATGATCGTCCAGCGCCGTCACAAGCGCTAAGGAGTAAGCAATGGCACGTTCTGTAAAAAAAGGTCCGTTCTGCGACGCCCATTTGCTGAAGAAAGTCGAGTCGGCAGCTGCTTCGCGTGACAAGAAGCCGATCAAAACCTGGTCGCGCCGTTCGACGATTCTGCCAGATTTCATCGGCCTGACGATTGCCGTGCATAACGGCCGTCAACACGTTCCGGTGTATATCTCGGAAAACATGGTCGGCCACAAGCTTGGCGAGTTCGCATTGACCCGGACGTTCAAGGGTCATGCGGCCGACAAGAAGGCCAAGAAATAAGGGGTATCAAGATGGAAGTGAAAGCAATTCATCGCGGTGCCCGCATCTCGGCGCAGAAAACGCGCCTTGTGGCTGACCAGATCCGCGGTTTGCCGGTCGACAAGGCGCTGAACGTTCTGACGTTCTCGCCGAAGAAGGCTGCGGGAATCGTGAAAAAGGTCGTGCTGTCGGCGATCGCGAATGCGGAGCACAACGAAGGCGCCGATATCGATGAGCTCAAGATCACGAGCATCTACATCGACAAGGCCGCCTCTCTCAAGCGTTTCACTGCGCGCGCTAAAGGCCGCGGTAATCGCATCGAGAAGCAATCCTGTCACATCACTGTGACGGTCGGAAATTAAGGGGTCATACGATGGGACAAAAAATTCATCCGACTGGCTTCCGTTTGGCCGTCAGCCGTAATTGGGCATCGCGTTGGTACGCGAACAACACCAATTTCGCGGCGATGTTGCAGGAAGACATCGGTGTTCGTGAATACCTGAAGAAGAAGCTGAAGAACGCTTCGGTTGGTCGCGTCGTTATCGAGCGTCCGGCGAAAAACGCGCGCATCACGATTTATAGCTCGCGTCCGGGTGTGGTCATCGGCAAGAAGGGCGAGGATATTGAGCTGTTGAAGTCGGAACTGCAACGCCGCATGGGCGTTCCGGTCCACGTCAACATCGAGGAAATCCGCAAGCCGGAAACCGATGCGCAACTGATCGCCGATTCGATCACGCAACAGCTCGAGCGCCGGATCATGTTCCGCCGCGCGATGAAGCGTGCGATGCAAAACGCCATGCGTCTGGGTGCTCAGGGCATCAAGATCATGAGCGCCGGCCGTCTGAACGGTATCGAAATCGCTCGTACCGAGTGGTATCGCGAAGGTCGCGTGCCCCTTCATACGCTGCGTGCTGATATCGATTACGCGACTTCGGAAGCGAAAACGACGTACGGCATCATCGGCGTGAAGGTGTGGGTCTACAAGGGCGACACGCTCGGCCGCAACGACGCACCGGTGGTCGAAGAAGTCGCCGAAGAAAAGCGTCCGCGCCGCAACGCACGTCCGGGTGGCGATCGCCGTCCGCGTCGCGATGGTGAAGGCGGTGGCCCGGCAGGTGCGCGCCGTGGCGCTCCCCGTCGTACGGGCGGTGCCGGCGGCGACGGTAAGACTGGAGAATAACGATGCTGCAACCGAAACGCAGAAAGTATCGCAAAGAGCAGAAGGGTCGTAACACCGGTATCGCAACCCGCGGCAACGCGGTGTCGTTCGGTGAATTCGGCCTGAAGGCTATCGGTCGTGGTCGTTTGACCGCGCGCCAGATTGAAGCGGCGCGTCGTGCAATGACGCGTCACATCAAGCGTGGTGGCCGCATCTGGATCCGTATCTTCCCGGACAAGCCGATCTCGCACAAGCCGGCGGAAGTACGTATGGGTAACGGTAAAGGTAACCCTGAGTACTACGTCGCGGAGATTCAACCGGGCAAGATGCTGTACGAAATGGACGGCGTAACCGAAGAGCTGGCACGCGAAGCGTTCCGTCTGGCTGCAGCAAAGCTGCCGCTGAAGACGAGCTTCATCGTGCGTCAGCTCGGCGCCTAAGGAGTAGATGATGAAGGCTTCCGAACTTCACCAGAAAGATCAGGCCGCGCTCAACAAGGAGCTGTCGGACCTGTTGAAGGCGCAATTCGGCCTGCGCATGCAACTCGCGACCCAGCAGCTCACGAACACGAGCCAGCTGAAGAAAGTTCGTCGCGATATCGCTCGTGTGCGGACCGTCCTGACTGAGAAGGCGAACCAGAAATGAACGATAGCGTAAAAACCTCGCTCAAGCGGACGCTGGTCGGCAAGGTCGTCAGCAACAAGATGGACAAGACGGTCACCGTGCTGGTCGAGCACCGCGTGAAGCACCCGATTTATGGCAAGTACGTCGTGCGTTCGAAGAAGTACCACGCACACGACGACGCAAACATGTACAACGAGGGTGACCTCGTTGAAATCCAGGAGACTCGCCCGATTTCGAAGACGAAGGCCTGGACCGTGGCTCGCCTGATCGAAGCTGCTCGCGTCATCTGACGCCGCAAGTTGTAGAAGTAGTTGAAATCGCAGTAAGTTTCGCTTGCAAGACCGGGATTATTTGTTATAATCTCGGTCTTCCCTCTTTTATGGGAGCCCCGTCGCGGGCGAAGTTGGTGGGGGGAGCGGTTCGGGCGCCAGTCTGTTCCGAAGGATTCACCGGATTGCGATGGCGGGTTTCGTTTGCCGTCGCTGCTGTTCTAACCCAAGCAGCCGATTGGCTGACGGGACCAAGACTGACCGGGTGCGCCATGGTGGTGTGACCGGATTAAGTTGGGAAAGATAAACCATGATCCAGACCGAAACTCGGCTTGAAGTGGCCGACAACACAGGTGCGCGTGAAGTCATGTGCATCAAGGTGCTCGGCGGCTCGAAGCGTCGTTATGCCAGCATTGGCGACATCATCAAGGTGACCGTCAAAGAAGCAACGCCGCGCGGGCGCGTGAAGAAAGGCGAAATTTATAACGCCGTGGTGGTCCGTACCGCCAAGGGTGTGCGCCGTCAGGACGGCTCGCTGATCAAGTTCGACGGCAACGCAGCTGTGCTGTTGAATGCCAAGCTCGAGCCCATTGGCACCCGTATTTTCGGGCCTGTCACGCGCGAGTTGCGCAGCGAACGATTCATGAAGATCGTTTCGCTGGCACCTGAAGTGCTGTAAGGAGTCGCGATGAACAAGATTCGCAAAGGTGACGAAGTTATCGTCATCACCGGCAAAGATAAAGGCAAGCGCGGCGTCGTGCTGTCCGTTGGCGAAGGCAAAGTGATTGTCGAGGGTATCAACCTCGTCAAGAAGCACGTCAAGCCGAACCCGATGAAGGGAACGACGGGCGGTGTGGAAGCCAAGACGATGCCGCTGCAAATTTCGAACGTCGCATTGGTCGACGCGAATGGCAAGGCGTCGCGTGTAGGCATCAAGGTCGAAGGAGACAAGAAAGTCCGTTTCCTTAAGACGACCGGTGCTGAGCTGAGCGCCTGACGCTGCGGAGTAAAAAATGGCTCGTTTGCAAGAATTTTACAAAGAGAAGGTTGTACCCGGCCTCGTCGAGAAGTTCGGTTACAAATCCGTGATGGAAGTGCCGCGCATCACCAAGATCACCCTGAACATGGGTGTGGGTGAGGCGATTGCGGACAAAAAAGTCATCGAGAACGCTATTGGCGACCTCACGAAGATTGCTGGCCAGAAGCCTGTGATCACGAAGGCACGCAAGGCAATCGCTGGCTTCAAGATCCGTCAGGGCTATCCGATCGGTGCAATGGTCACGTTGCGTGGTCAAGCGATGTACGAATTTCTCGACCGTTTCGTGACGGTTGCGCTCCCCCGGGTGCGTGACTTCCGTGGCGTGTCGGGTCGTGCGTTCGATGGTCGCGGCAACTACAACATCGGTGTGAAAGAGCAGATCATTTTCCCCGAAATCGACTACGACAAAATCGACGCGCTGCGTGGGCTGAACATCAGCATCACGACGACTGCGAAGACCGACGACGAAGCAAAGGCTCTGCTCGCCAGCTTCAAGTTCCCGTTCAGAAACTGAGGTTACCGTGGCTAAACTGGCACTGATCGAACGTGAAAAGAAGCGTGCACGCCTCGCGGCCAAGTTCGCTCCCAAGCGCACTGAGCTGAAGGCGGTCATCGACGACCAAAGCAAGTCGGATGAAGAGCGTTATGCAGCCCGTCTGGAACTGCAGCAACTGCCGCGCAACTCTAACCCGACCCGTAAGCGCAATCGTTGCGCGATCACCGGTCGCCCGCGCGGCACGTTCCGTAAATTCGGGCTGGCGCGTAACAAGATTCGCGAAATCGCGTTCCGCGGCGAGATCCCTGGCCTGACCAAGGCGAGCTGGTAATAGGAGAAACGTAAATGAGCATGAGTGATCCTATCGCCGATATGCTGACTCGCATCCGCAACGCGCAGATGGTCGAGAAGGTTTCGGTGACAATGCCCTCGTCAAAAGTGAAGGTTGCGATTGCGCAGGTCCTGAAGGACGAAGGCTATATCGATGATTTCGCAGTGAAGGCTGAAGGTGCGAAATCTGAATTGAACATCGCGTTGAAGTACTACGCGGGCCGTCCGGTTATCGAGCGCCTTGAACGCGTCTCGAAGCCTGGTCTGCGTGTATATCGCGGTCGTAACGACATCCCGACGGTCATGAATGGCCTCGGCGTGGCAATCGTGTCAACGCCGAAGGGTGTGATGACGGACCGCAAGGCGCGCGCTACGGGCGTTGGTGGCGAAGTCATCTGCTACGTCGCTTAAGGCCGAAAGGAGAGAGAAACATGTCTCGAGTAGGTAAAAGCCCGATCGCGCTGCAAGGCGCAGAAGTGGCCCTGAGCGACGAACGCATTACCGTCAAGGGCCCGCTGGGTACGATTACACAAGCTGCAAATCGCCTCGTGAAAGTGGTAAACGACAACGGCACGCTGAAAGTCGAGCCGGTTGACGAAAGCCGCGAAGCGAACGCGATGTCGGGCACGATGCGCGCGCTGGTTGCGAACATGGTGAACGGCGTGACGAAGGGTTTCGAGCGCAAGCTGACGCTGGTTGGCGTCGGTTACCGCGCACAGGCGCAAGGCGACAAGCTGAATCTGTCGCTGGGTTTCTCGCACCCGGTGGTGCACCAGATGCCGGAAGGCGTGAAGGCTGAAACCCCGTCGCAAACCGAAATCGTGATCAAGGGGATCAATAAACAGCAAGTTGGCCAGGTCGCTGCAGAAGTGCGCGGCTATCGTCCGCCGGAGCCCTACAAGGGCAAGGGTGTGCGTTACGCCAACGAGGTTGTGATCCTCAAAGAAACGAAGAAGAAGTAAGGGTGCGCAATCATGGATAAGACTCAATCTCGCCTGCGCCGCGCTCGTCAGACGCGTATCAAGATCGCTGAGCTGCAGGTCGCGCGTCTCGCCGTGCATCGCACGAACACGCACATCTATGCACAGGTGTTCTCGCCGTGCGGCACCAAGGTGCTCGCCAGCGCGTCGACGCTCGAAGCCGAAGTGCGTGCGCAACTGGCTGACCAGTCGGGCAAGGGTGGCAACGTCGCCGCTGCCACGCTGATCGGCAAGCGCATTGCAGAAAAGGCTAAGGCTGCCGGCATCGAATCCGTCGCCTTCGACCGTTCGGGTTTCCGTTACCACGGCCGCGTGAAAGCGCTGGCTGATGCGGCGCGCGAAGCCGGACTCAAGTTCTAAGGGAAGAATTCGTCATGGCAAAGATGCAAGCGAAAGTTCAGGCTGACGAACGCGACGACGGCCTTCGTGAAAAGATGATTTCGGTCAACCGCGTGACCAAGGTCGTGAAGGGTGGCCGTATTCTCGGCTTCGCCGCACTGACCGTGGTTGGCGACGGTGATGGCCGCATCGGCATGGGCAAGGGCAAAGCGAAGGAAGTTCCGGTTGCTGTTCAAAAGGCAATGGAACAGGCTCGTCGCAACATGTTCAAGGTGCCGCTCAAGAATGGTACGTTGCAGCACGAAGTGCATGGCAAGCACGGCGCATCCGCTGTCCTCCTCGCTCCGGCGAAGGATGGTACGGGCGTGATCGCTGGTGGTCCGATGCGCGCAGTGTTCGACGTGATGGGCGTGCAAAATGTGGTGGCCAAGAGCCACGGTTCGACGAACCCTTACAACCTCGTCCGTGCGACGCTCGACGGTCTGCGCAAGCAGTCCACTCCGGGCGACATCGCGGCGAAGCGTGGTAAGTCTGTCGAAGATATTTTGGGCTAAGCCAGGTGGTCACCATGTCTGAAAAAACTGTCAAGGTTCAGCTCGTCAAGAGCCTGATTGGGACCCGCGAAACGCACCGTGCAACGGTACGTGGTCTGGGCCTGCGCCGACTCAACTCGGTTAGCGAGCTGCAGGACACGCCGGCTGTGCGCGGCATGATCAACAAGGTTTCGTACCTCGTTAAGGTCATCAGCTAAGCGGCTGACCAGGACTCAAGGAGTTGATAATGGAATTGAATAACCTGAAGCCGGCAGAAGGTTCGAAGCACGCAAAGCGTCGCGTCGGTCGTGGCATCGGCTCCGGACTCGGCAAGACCGCAGGTCGCGGTCACAAGGGTCAGAAGTCGCGTTCGGGCGGCTTTCACAAGGTTGGCTTCGAAGGCGGTCAAATGCCGCTGCAACGTCGCCTGCCGAAGCGTGGCTTCACGTCGCTGACGAGGGAATTTGTCGGCGAAGTGCGTCTCTCGGATCTGGAAAAGCTGCCGGTCGATGAAATCGATCTGCTGGCTCTGAAGCAAGCCGGCCTGGTCGGTGAGCTGATCAAGAGCGCCAAGATCATCGCGACGGGCGAACTGAAGCGCAAGATCGTTGTGAAGGGTCTGAGTGCGACGAAGGGTGCACGTGCTGCTATCGAAGCAGCAGGTGGCTCTTTTGCCGAGTAACGTGCAAGTCGATTGCCGTCACTAGCATTTGCATCGGAGAAGGTACTTGGCTAACAGCCCGAGTCTCGCAAAACCCGGTCGAAGCGCGGCGAAGTTTGGCGATCTGCGTCGGCGGGCAGTATTTCTGCTGCTGGCGTTGATCGTCTACCGTATCGGCGCGCATATTCCGGTGCCGGGTATCGACCCGGACCAGCTGGCGAAGCTGTTCCAAAGCCAGTCGGGCGGCATCCTTGGCATGTTCAACATGTTCTCGGGTGGCGCACTCTCGCGGTTCACGATTTTCGCGCTTGGGATCATGCCGTACATTTCGGCGTCGATCATCATGCAGTTGCTGGCGATTGTCTCGCCGCAACTCGAGGCGCTGAAGAAAGAAGGGCAGGCGGGGCAGCGGAAAATTACGCAGTACACGCGGATCTTTACCGTGCTGCTTGCTACTTTCCAGGCGTTCGGCATTGCCGTTGCGCTTGAGAATCAGCCGGCGCTCGTCATTGATCCGGGTATGGTGTTCCGGCTCACGACGGTTGTGACGCTGGTTACCGGTACGATGTTCCTGATGTGGCTGGGTGAGCAGATCACGGAGCGCGGACTTGGTAACGGCATCTCGATCATCATTTTCGGCGGTATTGCAGCGGGTTTTCCGAATGCAATCGGTGGTCTGTTCTCGCTGGTGCAAACCGGCTCGATGGGGCCGGTTTCGGCGATTATCGTCGTCGCGTTGATTGCTGCTGTGACGTATGTGGTTGTGTTCATCGAACGCGGCCAGCGCAAGATTCTTGTGAATTACGCCAAGCGGCAGGTGGGCAACAAGATTTACGGCGGCCAGTCTTCGCATTTGCCGCTGAAGCTGAACATGTCGGGTGTGATTCCGCCGATCTTTGCGTCGTCGATCATTCTCTTCCCGGCAACCATCCTGAACTGGTTCAGTTCGGGGTCGCGTACCGGCTGGTTTGGCGACACGCTGCATAACGTGGCTGAGGCGCTCAAACCCGGGCAACCGGTGTACGTGTTGTTGTACGCGTTGGCGATCGTATTCTTCTGCTTTTTCTACACCGCGCTGGTGTTCAACAGCAGGGAGACGGCCGACAACCTGAAGAAAAGCGGCGCTTTCGTACCGGGCATCCGTCCGGGCGATCAGACGGCTCGATATATCGACCGCATCCTCACGCGTTTGACGCTGGCTGGTGCGATCTACATTGTGTTCGTTTGTCTGCTGCCTGAGTTTCTGGTACTGCGCTGGAATGTGCCGTTTTATTTCGGTGGAACGTCACTGCTGATCATTGTCGTCGTCACAATGGACTTCATGGCGCAGGTGCAGTCGTACGTTATGTCGCAACAGTATGAATCGCTGCTGAAGAAAGCCAATTTCAAAGGCGGCGGCGTCCCGATGCGTTGAAAGGACTTATGGCCAAAGACGATGTAATCCAGATGCAGGGTGAAGTCATCGAAAACCTGCCTAACGCTACCTTCAGGGTAAAGCTGGAAAACGGCCATGTCGTATTGGGACACATATCCGGCAAGATGCGGATGCATTACATCCGAATCCTGCCGGGCGACAAGGTGACGGTTGAATTGACGCCTTACGATCTGTCGCGTGCGCGGATCGTGTTCCGGGCGAAGTGATTTGAAAAAAGGGTAATATCATGAAAGTGATGGCATCGGTTAAGCGCATTTGCCGCAATTGCAAGATCATCAAGCGCAAGGGCGTTGTGCGCGTGATTTGCAGCTCTGATCCGCGCCACAAACAGCGTCAAGGCTGAACGCCGCGCTTTTGCTTGCGCTTTTTGTTTGAGGAAAAACAATGGCTCGTATCGCAGGGGTTAACATCCCGAATCACCAGCATACCGAAATCGGCCTGACGGCAATTTATGGTATCGGCCGCACGCGCTCGCGCGACATTTGCGTCGCTGCTGGTGTGGCATTTTCGAAGAAGGTCAAGGACCTGAACGACGCAGACCTCGAAAAGCTGCGTGAAGAAGTCGGCAAGTTCATCGTTGAAGGCGATCTTCGCCGTGAAACGACGATGAACATCAAGCGCCTGATGGATCTCGGCTGCTACCGTGGCGTGCGTCACCGCAAGGGCCTGCCCCTGCGTGGCCAGCGCACGCGTACGAATGCCCGTACGCGCAAGGGTCCGCGTCGTGCAGCGCAATCGCTGAAGAAGTAAGCGGAACTGACAGTTACAGGAAAACGTAATGGCTAAGGCTTCGAACAACTCCGCGGCGCAACGCGTTCGCAAGAAGGTCAAGAAGAACGTCGCCGAGGGCGTGGTTCACGTTCACGCGTCGTTCAACAACACCATCATCACGATCACCGATCGTCAAGGCAACGCGCTTGCCTGGGCAACGTCGGGTGGCCAGGGTTTCAAGGGCTCGCGTAAATCGACGCCGTTTGCAGCTCAGGTTGCAGCCGAGTCGGCTGGTCGTGTGGCGCTGGAATACGGCGTAAAGAATCTCGAAGTACGGATCAAGGGCCCTGGTCCTGGCCGTGAGTCCGCGGTGCGCGCGCTGCATGGTCTTGGCATCAAGATCACCGCGATTTCCGACGTGACGCCGGTTCCGCACAACGGCTGCCGTCCGCCGAAGCGTCGTCGTATCTAAGACGCTGTTTTGTCAGCGCTCGTTGACGCTTCGCGCGCCGACGGGCTGCTTGCGTTATTGAATTGACTAAGCCCACCGTTCGACCCAAAGGGTTCGGACTAGCGTGAATCCAGATTCACGTGATTAATCAGAGAAGGAATCAACGTGGCACGTTATATCGGCCCCAAGGCCAAGCTCTCCCGCCGTGAAGGCACTGACCTCTTCCTGAAGAGCGCCCGTCGTTCGCTCGCTGACAAGTGCAAGCTTGACAGCAAGCCGGGCCAGCACGGCCGCACGTCGGGTGCACGTACGTCCGATTACGGCACGCAGCTGCGCGAAAAGCAAAAAGTAAAGCGCATCTACGGTGTCCTCGAACGCCAGTTCCGCCGTTACTTCGCTGAAGCTGACCGTCTCAAGGGCAACACGGGTGAAAACCTGCTGCAACTGCTCGAGTCGCGTCTCGACAACGTTGTGTATCGCATGGGTTTCGGCTCGACGCGCGCAGAAGCACGTCAGCTGGTCGGCCACAAGGCGATCACGGTGAACGGCGTTGTGACCAACATCCCGTCGCTGCAAGTGAAGGCAGGCGATGTGGTGGCGGTTCGTGAACAAGCGAAGAAGCAGGCGCGTATTCTCGAAGCGCTGTCGCTGGCCGAGCAAGGCGGACTGCCGGGCTGGGTCGCCGTCGATTCGAAGAAATTCGAAGGCACGTTCAAGCAAAAGCCGGAACGCAGCGACATCGCTGGCGATATCAACGAAAGCCTGATCGTCGAATTGTATTCGCGGTAATCGGATTAATGGCCGGGGCACCCTGATTGCGCTACGCAAGGGGGCGTCTCGGCTGTTTATTTTCAGGTTGTTACCGGTCAGCCTTATCGGTGTAACGAGCCGAGGGTATTGAAAAGGAAAACCTATGCAAACCAGTTTGTTGAAGCCCAAGATCATCGCAGTTGAATCGCTTGGCGACAGCCATGCGAAAGTGGTCATGGAACCGTTTGAACGCGGTTACGGCCACACCTTGGGTAACGCGCTTCGGCGTGTGCTGCTGTCGTCGATGGTGGGCTATGCGCCGACCGAAGTGACGATCGCAGGCGTCGTGCACGAATACTCGACGCTTGACGGTGTGCAAGAGGACGTAGTCAACCTGTTGTTGAACCTGAAGGGCGTCGTGTTCAAGCTGCACAATCGTGACGAAGTCACGGTTACGCTGCGCAAGGAAGGCGAAGGCGTTGTCACCGCTGGCGACATCGAACTCGCGCACGACTGCGAGGTGATCAACCCGGATCACGTGATTGCGCATCTGTCGAAGGGCGGCAAGCTCGACGTTCAGATCAAGGTCGAGAAGGGCCGCGGCTATGTGCCGGGCAACGTGCGTCGTTACGGCGAAGAGTCGGCCAAGATCATCGGCCGCATCGTGCTGGATGCGTCGTTCTCGCCGGTTCGCCGCGTGAGCTACGCCGTTGAGAGCGCGCGTGTCGAACAGCGTACCGACCTCGACAAGCTCGTCATGAACATCGAAACCAACGGTGTGATTTCGCCGGAAGAAGCGATCCGTCAATCGGCGCGTATTCTGGTTGATCAACTGTCGGTGTTCGCTGCTCTGGAAGGTACCGAAGCAACGGCCGAAGCGCCGTCCCGTGCGCCGCAGATCGATCCGATCCTGCTGCGTCCGGTGGATGATCTCGAACTCACGGTTCGTTCCGCGAACTGCCTGAAGGCCGAGAACATCTATTACATCGGCGACCTGATCCAGCGCACGGAAAACGAACTGCTGAAGACGCCGAATCTGGGCCGCAAGTCGCTGAACGAGATCAAGGAAGTCCTCGCTTCGCGTGGCCTGACGCTCGGGATGAAGCTCGAAAACTGGCCGCCGGCTGGTCTGGACAAGTAAGTCGAGAAAGAGTCGCAGTTGTACCGCGACTGGCAAAGACGCGGATTTTCCTTTAAAATCCGCGTCTTGTCTTTTTTTACTACCGGCCCGTGTGCTCACCCGCCTTGAGATTGGGCGAAGCACGATAGAAGAGCTGGATCAAAACTCTGAATCAAAGGAATCAACATGCGTCACCGTCATGGTTTGCGGAAACTGAACCGCACGAGCAGCCACCGTCTGGCAATGCTCCGTAACATGTCCAACTCGCTGATCGAGCACGAAGTCATCAAGACGACGCTGCCGAAGGCGAAGGAACTCCGTAAAGTCGTCGAGCCGCTGATCACGCTCGGCAAGAAGCCGTCGCTGGCAAATCGTCGCCTGGCGTTCAATCGCCTGCGCGATCGTGACTCGGTCACGAAGCTCTTCGAAGTCCTCGGCCCGCGCTACGCGAACCGTCCGGGTGGCTACACGAGCATCCTGAAGTTCGGCTTCCGTGTCGGCGACAACGCTCCGATGGCGCTGGTTCAACTGATGGACCGCCCGGAAATCGTCGAAGCAGACGACATCCAGGAAGCAGAATAAGCTCCCAGCATTCGTGAAAAGCCAGGCAAACGCCTGGCTTTTTTTGTTTGTGCGGCTGAATGTCGCGTTGGGGGCGTTCAGCGAGGTTATGGGGTGCGGTGATACGATAGCGTGATCGAGATACCTGCCTGTTGGAGCACGCTGTGAGCGCAATCGTGACCTTGATGCTGACGACGGCGCCCGACACGGAATCGGCGGATAAACTCGCGTCGGGCGCGCTGAATGCGCGCCTCGCTGCATGCGTGACGCAACTCGGCACGGTGCGTTCCAGCTACCACTGGCAGAACGTGATCGAATCTGCCGAAGAGATCCAGTTGCTCTTCAAGACGAGCGTCGCGCGGGCGCTGGAGCTCGAACAGTACATTCAAACTCACCATCCGTACGACATCCCGGAAATCCTTTCGTGGCAAGTCGCTGCATCGGTGGCTTATGGCCAATGGGTCAATGCTGAAACTCAACGCACTCTACATGTTTAACCGTTCCAGCCGGCTCGCGCGCGACCCGTTGCGCGCCGCCGTCATGTCGTTGTTATTGCTGCTCGTCATGGCATTGGGCCGGCCGGCTGTCGCCGCGGACGATTTCCTCGATCCCGACGTCGCCTTTAAATTCAGCGCCACCGAACAGCCTGGCGAAGTCGACGTGCATTACAAGATCGCCGACGGCTACTACATGTACCGCGAGCGCTTTGCGTTCTCGACCCGCAACGGCACGGCCAGTCTCGGCGAACCTGTTTTGCCCGCGGGCCACGTCAAGTTCGATCAGACATTCCAGAAGAACGTCGAAACGTATCGAGGCGAATTGACGATCCGCGTTCCCGTGAAGTCCGCGGCAAGCGGGTTCGACATTGCCGTGACATCGCAGGGATGCGCCGACGCGGGCATCTGTTATCCGCCGATGGAGCGTGTCTACCACGTGAAGGGGGCGGCGCTGCAGGCGGCTGGCGCGGGTGGTACTGCGGGCGGTGCCACGGCGAGCCCGGAGGTCTCCCAGTTTTCGCCGCTGGCCCAGAGCGGTGAGACGTCGTGGTACGAGCGGGCGACCAGCGCCGACTACGCGGCGTCACTGCTTCAGGGCGGCGGCTTTTTCGCGATCGTCGGCCTGTATTTTATTGCGGGCGTCGTGTTGAGCCTGTTGCCGTGTTCGTATCCGATGATCCCGATTCTGTCGGCGATCATCATTGGCGAAGGCGCGCGGGTGACGCGGGCACGCGGATTCTCGCTGTCGGTGGCGTATGTGATCGGCATGGCGCTCGTCTATACCGCGCTGGGCATCGTCGCGGCGCTCGTCGGGCAGAGCCTCGGCGCGTGGCTCCAGAATCCGTGGGTGCTCGGCGCGTTTGGCGTTCTGTTGACTGTCTTCGCTCTGACGTTGATCGCCGGTTTCGATATCGCGTTGCCGCGACGCTGGCAGGACGGCGCCGCACGCGTCTCGCAAGGCCCCTCCGGTGGCAAATTCGCCGCTGTGGCGGGCATGGGCGCGCTGTCCGCGCTGGTGGTGGGCGCGTGCATGACGGCGCCGCTCTTCGCCGTTCTCGCGTTTATCGCGCACACGGGCAACGCGTTGCTGGGTGGCGCCGCGCTGTTTTCGATGGGAATCGGCCTCGGCGTGCCGCTGCTGATCATCGGTCTTGGCGCTGGAACACTGCTGCCACGCGCGGGTGTGTGGATGGACAGTGTGAAGGTATTTTTCGGGGTCGTATTGCTGGCGGCCGCCTTATGGATCGTCTGGCCGGTGCTGGGCGCCAGCGTGCAGATGCTGCTGGGTGCGCTCTGGCTGTTGATCGCCGCGGCTGCGCTGGGGTTGTTCACGCCGGGTGCTGGTGGCAATTCGGTGTGGCGTCGGCTTGGCCGTGGCGTGGGTGCAGCGCTGACAATCTGGGCTGCCGTCCTGCTGGTGGGGCTCGCAGCCGGATCAACCGATCCGTTGCGTCCGCTCGCGGTACTCGCGGCGCGCGGCGGCGCATCGGTCGCGGACGCGTCCGCAGGCCAACTGGTGTTCGCGCCTGTACGCTCGTCGGGGCAACTCGACGAGGCCGTCAAAACCGGGGCTCAACCCGCGATGCTCGATTTTTATGCGGACTGGTGCGTTAGTTGCAAGGAGATGGAGAAGTTCACGTTCAGCGATCCGCGCGTGCGTGCGAAGCTGCAGCAACTCAATCTGCTGCGCGCCGACGTGACAGCCAACAATCCCGACGACCAGGCGCTGCTCAAGCGCTTCAAGCTGTTCGGGCCGCCTGCGATCATCTTCTTCGATCATGGCGGTAACGAAGTGCTGCGAGTCGTCGGCTATGAGTCGGCGGACGTGTTCCTGCGCAGTCTGGAGCGTGCCGCGGCGGTGAAGTCGTAGCGAGTCTATGTGATGCAGGTACACGGCCTGGCAAGATTGGCGAGGCGTGTCGTGTCGCCGATGCAACCGCGCGTACATCGCTAACCGCCGGCATGCGTCATTCAGCTTGAAAAAAAGCGCTTCGCAATCGCGAAGCGCTTTTTTACGTGAAGGCCGCTCCAACGCGCCCGAAACCGCTACTTCTGCGACTTCAGGATCCGCGCCGCATCGAGTGCGAAGTACGTCAGCACGCCATCCGCACCGGCGCGCTTGAACGCCAGCAGCGATTCCATCATCGCCTTGTCGTGATCGAGCCAGCCGTTTTGCGCCGCCGCCTTCAGCATCGCGTACTCGCCGCTCACCTGATACACGTACGTCGGAAACCGGAACTCGTCTTTCACGCGACGAACGATGTCGAGATACGGCATCCCAGGCTTCACCATCACCATGTCCGCGCCTTCTTCGATGTCCATGCGCACTTCGCGCAGGGCTTCGTCGGAATTCGCCGGGTCCATCTGATACTGCATCTTGTTGCTCTTGCCGAGGTTCGTCGCCGAACCGACGGCATCGCGGAACGGGCCATAGAACGCCGAAGCGAACTTGGCTGCGTACGCCATGATCCGCGTATGGATGAAATCCTCGCTCTCGAGCATTTCGCGGATCGCGCCGATCCGGCCGTCCATCATGTCCGATGGCGCGACGATGTCGACACCCGCCTCGGCCTGCGCGCGCGCCTGCTCCAGCAGGATTTCGACCGTCTGGTCGTTGATCACGTAACCCGCTTCGTCGAGCACGCCGTCCTGCCCGTGACTCGTGTACGGATCGAGCGCGACGTCGGCCAGCACGCCAAGATCGGGGAAATGTTTCTTCAACTCGCGGATTGCGCGCGGAATCAGACCGGCTGCGTTCGTGGCTTCGCGCCCGTCGGGCGTCTTCAACGAGGGCTCGATCGCCGGGAACAGCGAAATCACAGGCACGCCAAGCTCGACACACTGTTCGGCGACGCCCATCAGCAGATCCACCGAAACACGCTCGACGCCGGGCATCGACGCGACGGCTTGCCGCACGTTCGTGCCTTCGACGACGAAAACCGGGTAGATCAGATCGTTGGTGGTGAGAATGTTTTCGCGCATCAGACGGCGCGAAAAGTCGTCACGGCGCATGCGGCGCGGACGGTGATGCGGATAAAAGCTCATGTCAGTATCGTGCGTGGAGAATGTCGAAAAATGCCTGCCCACCGCGTTGCCAAACCTTTTTGAGACAATGGTATATCATACCGATCGAGCAAGGCGCCATGCGCTGACCTCCCCGCTTCTCCTCCCTGAGCGGGTGCCTGTCGTTTTTCGATTAGGCTGTTTGACCCGCCGTCTCTAGCGGCGGGTTTTTTTATGGGCGGCCGAAACAACACAAGTGGGCCAGTACGGCGCGGCTTACGCAGCTGGCGCTTCACCTTCGCTAGCGGCTGGAATCAGCCAGCTTTCGAGCAGTGCGTGCGCCTCATCCAGTCCGACGCGCTTGAGCGCGGAAAAAAGCTGCACGGTCAATTCGCCCTGATAACCCGCCGCACGGTACTCGGCGAGCCCTTTCTGTGTCGAACGCAACGCGTTGACGCTTTCCTGGCGCGTCAATTTGTCGCACTTCGTGAGCAGCGTGTGGATCGGCTTGCCGGTGGGCGCAAACCATTCGATCATCCGGCGATCCAGATCGGTGAGCGGGCGGCGCGAATCCATCATCAGGATCATGCCGCGCAACTGCGCGCGCGACTGCAGGTACGACGACAGCAGCGCCTCCCAGTGGGCTTTCGCGGCGCCCGGCACTTCGGCGTAGCCGTAGCCCGGCAGGTCGACGAGATGGGCCACCGGCTCGTCAGCGGGGCCGACGGAGAAGTAGTTGATGTGCTGCGTGCGCCCGGGTGTCTTGCTGGCGAAGGCCAGCCGCTTCTGATTGCACAGCAGGTTGATCGCGGTCGACTTCCCGGCATTGGAGCGCCCGGCAAAGGCGACTTCGGGTTGAGACGTGGCCGGCAGATCACGCAGGTGATTCACAGTCGTGAAAAAACGGGCTTGGTGGAGCAGGAAGGACATGAGGGAACCAGGATGTGAGACGCCCGGTAGCCCGGAGCGGGGACGGGACAAGCCCGACTGGCGTCTTCGCGATTAGCGAGTTATTGTACAATACGGCGGTTTACTGGAGACCGGCGAGGCAAGGAGCGTGCCTTACGGGCAATGGCCTCGGCAGTAAAGAATCGCAGTAAAAGCATCACCGTCGTATTTTGCAGAACCTCTAATTCCCACAAGACGAAACAGGGTGTGCGAATGAATCGACTGTTCAGGTCTCTGATGGTGCTTCAAGTTGCGGCAGGTCTTTCAGGTTGGGTGGTCGAGGCAAGAGCAGCGGATCCGGCAAAGCCGGACGTGAATCGGGGGCAGGCAATCGCGGCGCAGGTTTGCGCTTCGTGCCACGGCGCGGACGGTAACAGTGCCGGCGGCGCGTATCCGAAGCTGGCTGGTCAACACCCCGAGTACCTCGTCAAGCAGCTCAAGGATTTCAAGACGCAGCCGGGTGCAAAGCAGCCGGCGCGTAACAATGCGATCATGGCGGGCATGGCTGCCGCGCTATCCGATCAGGACATGATCAACGTAGCCGCGTATTTCGCGACGCAGGTGCCAAAGCCCGGCTACGCGCACAACAAGGACACGGTGCCGCTCGGGCAGAAGATCTATCGCGGTGGAATTGCCGACAAGGGCGTTCCGGCGTGCGCGAGCTGCCACGGCCCAACGGGCCAGGGCATTCCGTCGCAGTATCCCCGTCTGTCGGGGCAGTGGGCAGATTACACGGTGGCGCAGCTGACCGCGTTCACGCAGGGGCCGGGCGCTCGCAACAACAACGAAGCGATGCACACCATCGCGTATCGTTTGTCGGATAGCGAGATCAAGGCAGTAGCGGATTACATCGCGGGTCTGCATTAAAGCAGTCCGCTGCAGGTACAACCGGCCCGTCGAGGCCGGTGAAAAACAAGAAAAGGGTGGGGGCGTCGTCTCGTGGCGATCGCCCTTCACCCTTTTTTGCTGTTCAGTCGGAGTATGAATGAGCGTTACCACGTCGGGTCTGGAGTTGAAGTCGGGTCAGCGCGCGATGCGTCGTGCGGTCGAGTTGCTGAGTTCGATGCGCTTTGCGATCGCACTGCTCGTGATCCTGTCGATCGCGAGCATCATCGGTACGGTGCTCACGCAGGACGATCCGTATCCCAATTACGTCAATCAGTTCGGCCCGTTCTGGGCAGATATCTTCCGCTCGCTGAGCCTGTACACCGTGTACAGCGCGTGGTGGTTCATGCTGATCCTCGGCTTTCTGATCGTGTCGGTCTCGCTGTGCGTGATCCGCAATGCGCCGAAGATGATCGCCGACATGAAGAGCTGGAAGGACAAGGTCCGCGAAGGCAGCCTGCGTGCGTTCCATCACAAGGGTGAGTTCGCCGTGCATGGCACGCGCGCGCAGACCGCCGCGCTGCTCGCGAAACTGTCCGGCAAGCTGGGCTACAAATTCGTGGTGCGCGAGACCGAAGGCGCGACGCTGATCGCAGCCAAGCGCGGCGCGCTGACGAAGCTCGGCTACATCTCCGCGCACATTGCCATCGTCGTGATCTGTATCGGCGGCCTGCTCGACAGCAATCTGCCGATCAAGCTGCAGATGTGGCTCTTCGACAAGACGCCGATCCGCAGCAATACCGTCATCAACGACATTCCGGAAGTGCACCGGCTCTCGCAGTCGAATCCGACATTCCGCGGTTACGCGTGGGTGCCGGAGGGCCAGCATGTGTCGACGGCGATCCTGAACCAGCCGGACGGCTCGCTTATTCAGGATCTGCCGTTCTCGATCGAACTGAAGAAGTTCATCGTCGATTATTACTCGACTGGCATGCCGAAGCTCTTCGCGAGCGATATCGTCGTGATCGACCACAAGACGGGCGCGCGGGTGCCGGCGCGGGTCGAAGTGAACAAGCCGTTTGAATACGATGGCGTGTCGATCTTCCAGTCGAGCTTCCAGGACGGCGGCTCGCAGATGCAGATGACCGCGTTTCCGATGACCGGCGACACCACGAAGACCACGCCGTTCGGCGGTCCGATTGGCGGCACGGCGCCGCTCACGGCATCGATTCCGGGCGCGGACGGCGAAACCGTCGAATTTACCGATTTCCGCGCGATCAACGTCGAGAACACGTCGAACGCCAATGGTGCGACGGATGCGCGCGGCGTCGCCGCGCACCGCTCGCTCAAGGAAGCGTTCGACGAGCGTCTCGGTTCCGGCGCGAAGACGTCGAAGCCGGTCGACCTGCATAACGTCGGCCCGTCGGTCCAGTACAAGGTACGTGGCAAGGACGGCCAGGCGCGCGAGTACAACAACTACATGCTGCCCGTCGACGTGAACGGCGAGCGCATGTTCCTCGCCGGCATGCGTTTGAACCCTGACGATCCGTTCCGCTACCTGCGCATCCCCGCCGACGCGGGCGGTACGGTCAACGAGTGGATGAACCTGCGCGCGGCGCTCGAAAATCCGGCCATTCGCGCCGAAGCCGCGCATCGCTTCGCGCTGCGCTCGGTGCCCGGCTCGAATCAGGAACTGCAGCAGCATCTTGACGAAAGCGCATCGCGCGTCCTGACCCTCTTTGCCGGCGCGGACGACGCGGGCGGCAAGGCACCGAACGGACAGGTGGTTGGCGGCTTCCAGGCGATCGCCGGCTTTATCGATCATTCCGTGCCGAAGGGCGAGCAGGAAAAGGCCGCGGGGCTGCTGTTGCGCATGCTGGAAGGCTCGATGTGGGACGTGTGGCAACTCGCCCGCGAACAGGCCGGCGAGGCCGACGTCAAGGCCGATGCGAACAACAGCCGTTTCGTGCAAAGTGCGATCAATGCGCTTTCGGACAGCTTTCTGTACGGATCGCCGGTCTATCTGCAGCTTGATTCGTTCAAGCAGATCCAGGCTTCGGTATTCCAGTTGACGCGCGCGCCCGGCAAAAAAGTCGTGTATCTTGGCAGCCTGCTCCTCGTATTGGGCATCTTCTCGATGTTCTACGTTCGTGAACGGCGCCTGTGGTTCTGGCTCAAAGATACTGAACACGGCGTGAATGTCGTGATGGCAATGTCGAGCGCCCGCAAAACCCTCGATTTCGAGAAGGAATTTGCCCAGACGCGCGACTCAGTCGGCGCCGTGCTGGGCGTCAAACCCACCGATGCATCCGACGCCACCGGCCCTTCCGGCGCGCGCAAGTCGGCAGGCTCACAGGATTCGACCCGGTAAGATCATGGACTTGTCTCAGGTTTCCCCTTCCTCTTCGCGCAAGCATGCGCCCGCCAATCCAGCGTTCGACGCCGCGCTTTTCGACGAGCGTCCGTTCCTGAAGCGCCTCGGCGTCGTCGACTGGCTGTTTGCGCTGGCGATGGTCGCGGGCGCGGGTTTCGCGCTGTCGCGCTATCACCCGTTCATGAACTACTACGACAAACTGGTGCTGGTGTGCGCGGTGCCGGTTTTCGTCGTCCTCGGCTGGCGCTGGAAGCCGGCACGGCTCCTGATCGCGGGTATCGCCGTGCTGTCGCTGTTCTCGATCCAGCTCTATCACGGCGATCTGACCCGCGCCGACAGTACGTTCTTCCTCAAGTATTTCCTGTCGAGCCAGTCGGCCATTCTGTGGATGAGCGCGCTCTTCGTGCTCGCCACACTGTTCTACTGGATCGGCCTGCTGTCGCGTTCGCCGACGGGTGCCGCGATCGGCTCGAAGATGACCTGGGCCGCTGTTTTGATGGGCTTCGTGGGCCTGATGGTGCGCTGGTACGAGTCGTATCTGATCGGCGCGGACGTCGGCCATATTCCAATCTCGAACCTGTACGAAGTGTTCGTGCTGTTCAGCCTGATCACGGCGCTCTTCTATCTGTATTACGAAAAGCACTACAACACGCGTGCGCTCGGTGCGTTCGTGCTGCTCGTGATCAGCGCGGCCGTCGGCTTTCTGATGTGGTATTCGATCGCGCGCGATGCGCAGCAGATCCAGCCGCTCGTGCCGGCGCTGCAAAGCTGGTGGATGAAGATCCACGTGCCGGCGAACTTCATTGGTTACGGCAGCTTTGCGCTGTCCGCGATGGTTGGCGTCGCGTACCTGTCGAAAGAGCGCGGCGTGCTGGCTGACCGCCTGCCGCCGCTCGAGGTGCTCGACGATCTGATGTACAAGTCGATCGCCGTTGGCTTCGCGTTTTTCACGATCGCCACGATCCTCGGCGCGCTGTGGGCCGCGCAGGCATGGGGCGGCTACTGGAGCTGGGACCCGAAGGAAACCTGGGCGCTGATCGTCTGGCTGAACTACGCAGCCTGGCTGCATATGCGGCTTATGAAGGGGCTGCGGGGCGCGGTCGCCGCCTGGTGGGCGCTGACGGGTCTGCTGGTGACGACGTTCGCCTTCCTCGGCGTGAACATGTTCCTGTCCGGGCTGCATAGTTACGGAAAGCTGTAAGATTTCTGGTTCTCTCCCGACTGAATAACCGCCGGCATGCTTCGCACCGGCGGTTTTTTTATGGCGACGCGGAATTTTCGCGAATCCAGACTGTTTGTCCGGATAGGACACAGGCAGGCAAGGTCGAACGATCATGAACGTGGCCCGCACGGCCATCGAGGAGCAGCAGATGTGGATCAAGCAAAGCGACAGGATTCAGCTCAGCGGTGACGACATCCCGCGCAGCGAAATCACGCCGCGCCGGATATTCGAGAACCGGCGGCGCGTGTTACAGGTGGCTGGGGCGACGGCGATGGGCAGCCTGATTGGCGTCAGTGGCGAAGCGCTGGCGGCGTTCACGGCGCCCGACAGCAAGGCGCAGAAGCTCAAGGCCACGACGAACGCAAAGTTCGTCGCCACCGACAAGGTCACGCCGTTCAAGGACGTGACGACGTACAACAACTTCTACGAATTCGGCACCGACAAGGACGATCCTGCGCGCAACGCGGGGACGTTGCGGCCGCGTCCGTGGCGCGTGAGCGTGGAAGGCGAGGTGAAGAACGCCCGGGTCTACGACATCGACGAACTGCTGAAGCTCGCGCCGCTCGAAGAGCGCGTGTACCGGCTGCGCTGCGTCGAGGGCTGGTCGATGGTGATTCCGTGGATCGGCGTGCCGCTCGCCGAACTGATCCGGCGCGCGCAGCCGACCGGCAACGCGAAATACGTGGAGTTCGTCTCGCTGGCCGATCCGTCGCAGATGCCGGGGTTGTCGACGCCGATCCTCGACTGGCCGTATTCCGAAGGGTTGCGCATGGACGAAGCGATGAATCCGCTGACGCTTCTGACGATGGGCGTCTACGGTGAAGTGCTGCCGAACCAGAACGGCGCGCCGGTGCGCGTCATCGTGCCGTGGAAGTACGGTTTCAAGAGCGCGAAGTCGCTGGTGAAGATCCGTTTCGTCGACACGCAGCCGAAGACCAGCTGGAACACGTACGCGCCGAAGGAGTACGGTTTCTATTCGAACGTGAATCCGAATGTAGACCATCCGCGCTGGAGCCAGGCGACCGAGCGGCGCATCGGTGAGGACGGCTTCTTCCAGCCGAAGCGCAAGACGCTGATGTTCAACGGTTACGGTGACCAGGTTGCGTCGCTGTATCAGGGCATGGACCTCAGGAAGAACTTCTGAGCATCGACGACATGGCTTCCGACATGCAGGGTATTTCAGATTCCTCGACGCGAGGCGGCCGCGCTTCGGCTTCGGGCGCGACGCGCAGACCGGCCGCGGCGGCGGGCAACCGCTGGATCGTACCCGTGAAGATCGCTGTCTTTATCGCGGCGTGGTATCCGCTTGCGCGGATCGTGTTTTTCGGGTTCACGGACCGGCTCGGTGCCAATCCAATCGAGTTCATCACGCGCTCGACGGGTCTGTGGACGCTCGTGTTTCTGTGCATCACGCTGGCCGTGACGCCGCTGCGCCGGCTGACGGGCGTGAACGCGGTGCTGCGCTTTCGGCGCATGCTCGGCCTCTATGCGTTTTTCTACGGGGCACTGCATTTCACGACCTACATCTGGTTCGACAAGTGGTTCGACGTCGCGGAGATCCTGAAGGACATCGGCAAGCGGCCGTTTATCACGGTCGGTTTTGCTGCGTTCGTGCTGCTGACCGCGCTGGCGGTCACGTCGCCGAAAGCGATGGTGCGCAAGCTTGGACGTCGCTGGCAGACGCTGCATCGCGCGATCTATGCGATTGCCGCGCTCGCGATCCTGCATTTCTGGTGGATGAAGGCGGGCAAGCACGACCTGCTGCTACCGAAGATTTATGGCGCGATCGTGATTGCACTGCTCGGCTGGCGCCTGCTCGTGTGGCTGCGCGAGCGGCTCACAAAACGGGAAGCCTCGCGACGACGCTAAATGGCGCGGACGAAAAAAAATCGATGCCCGTCAAGGCATCGATTTTTTTATGGGCGACAGACAGATGCGCGGATGCGATCAGTCTGGCAGCAGCGACTCGCCTGCGAAGAGCGCCTTCACTTCCTCACGGGCACGCGCGATGTGTACCTTGTCGCCGTCGACCATCACCTCGGCCGCGCGAGGACGCGTGTTGTAGTTCGAACTCATCGTAAAGCCGTAGGCGCCGGCGGAGCGGATCACGAGCAGATCGCCTGGTTCGACGGCAAGCTGCCGGTCGCGGCCGAGCCAGTCGCCGCTTTCACAGACCGGGCCGACGACGTCGTACACCTGAGCCGGCTGGCCGTCGCGCTGCACGGCGGCTTCGATCCGGTGGAACGCTTCGTACATCGCCGGACGTGCCAGGTCGTTCATCGCGGCATCGACGATCGCGAAGTTCTTTTCCGCGCCCGGCTTCAGGAATTCGACGCGCGTGAGCAGCACGCCCGCGTTGCCGACCAGTGAGCGGCCAGGTTCGAAATACACTTCACGATGACCGTGACCGCGCTGCTCGATGCGATCGAGCAACGTGCGCACGAAGTTGCCGATATCCGGCGGCGTTTCGTCGTCGTAGACGATGCCGAGACCGCCGCCCACGTCGACGTGACGGATCGTCATGCCGTCCGATTCGATCTGCTCGACGAGGTCGAGCAGCTTGTCGATTGCGTCGAGATACGGCGCGATTTCGGCGATCTGCGAGCCGATGTGGCAGTCGATGCCGACCACCTCGAGGTTCGGCATCGCGGCGGCGGCGCGATACGTGGCGCGCGCGTCTTCGAATGCCACGCCGAACTTGTTCGACTTGAGACCGGTGGAAATGTACGGATGCGTTTTCGCGTCGACGTCCGGGTTCACGCGCAGCGACACGGGCGCCTTCTTGCCCATCGACCCGGCTACTTCGTTGAGACGATCGAGTTCGGGAATCGATTCGACGTTGAAGCATTTCACGCCGGCCGCGAGCGCTTCGCGCATTTCGTCGGCACTTTTGCCGACGCCCGAGAACACCACGTTCGCCGCCTTGCCGCCCGCCGCGAGCACGCGGGCGAGTTCGCCGCCGGACACGATGTCGAAGCCCGCGCCGAG
The DNA here is from genome assembly GCF_900107685.1 of Paraburkholderia sartisoli. Taxonomy (GTDB): domain Bacteria; phylum Pseudomonadota; class Gammaproteobacteria; order Burkholderiales; family Burkholderiaceae; genus Paraburkholderia; species Paraburkholderia sartisoli. The sequence goes on from NZ_FNRQ01000010.1 coordinate 27,240, forward strand.
GCGCGCGAACACGTTGAGCACGGCGAGATTGCTGTTCGCTTTCACCGCGACGTGAACCTTCGCGCGGCGTCCGGCGCATGCGCTGGCGTACGCGTTCCACGTTTCGGTGAGCGCGGCGCGGGAATAGACGTAAAGCGGCGTGCCGAACTGTTCGGCGAGCGAAACGACGGAGACGCCCTCGGCGTGGAGCACGCCATCGACGTAGGCAAATGCGGATAAAGTCATGCGGGAATCTTATTGATCGGAAGAGGTGCCGGAAGCCGGAAGCGCTGTTGCTGGCGACGAGCCCGCACCGGGTGCCGCACGAAGTTCGCTATCCGGCGACAACGAAAGCGGATTGCCCGAGGTATCCGGTACGGTGCCGACTACGCCCTTCGATGTCGACATCCCGCTCGAAGCGGTTTCTGCGTCGGGACGGACTTCGTCGGGTGATGGCGGTTGCGTCTGCTCGTTGGGTTTTGCCGGCAATGGCGGTACTGTAGGCAAGTAGAGCGCGCCGCGTTGACCGCAGCCGCCGAGTGCCGCGCCTGCGAAAATGGCTAAAGCCGCTACAATCGCGCGGGGCGCCGCCGCGCTCATCCTGAATGCGACTCGCATGACTGTCCCTGAATGATTAATCGCTGGAGTTTAGCATGTCCGACAGTGAATACCTGACCCGCGCGGAGGCCGTTCTGGCCGCTGTGGAGCGCGCCATCGACGACACCGACGCCGATATCGAATTCGAACGAAGCGGCAACGTCTTGACGCTCGAGTTCGAGAACAAGACGAAGATCATCGTGAATCTTCAGCCGCCGATGCGCGAAATCTGGATCGCCGCGAAAGCGGGCGGGTTCCATTTCCGCTTCACCGACAACGCGTGGCGCGACACGCGCAACGGCACCGAATTTTTCTCCGCGCTGTCGGACTACGCGACGCAGCAGGCAGGCGAGACGGTGACGTTTGAGCCCTGAGCGTTCGAGGCGACAAATGAAAAAGCCGCCGCACCTTCCGGTGCTGGCGGCTTCCAGAAGAACGCGCTGGTAGCGGTGAATGAACGGGCCCAATCGCCCGCGTCAATGTCCCCTGAACAGCTTCATGATGTCCTGCTTTTCCTGTTCACCTACCTGCTCGGGCGCGGCGGCCGATGCGCCACTCGCTTCATCGAGCGTCGCCTGGCTCACGCCCACCGTCGACACAAATCCGTGTCCGGGCGTGAAGTCGTCGAAGTACAGTTCGTCGCCGATCGACACCACGTCTTCCGGCATCGGCATCTTGTACTCGGGCACGCCCTTTAGCGCGCGGCCCATGTAGTCGACCCATACCGGCAACGCGAGGCCACCACCCGTTTCCTTGTCGCCGAGGCTGCGCGGGTTGTCGTAGCCGATCCATGCGATCGCGGTCAGCGTGTGCTGGTAGCCGGCGAACCACGCGTCGCGTGAGTCGTTCGTGGTGCCCGTCTTGCCGGCGAGGTCGGTGCGCTTCAGGACGTTGGTTTTCGCGCCCGTGCCGCGCTGCGCGACGCTCAGCAGCAGGCTGTTCATCACGTAGGCGTTGCGCGGCTCGATGGCATGCGGCGCGCTTTGCCCCGCGACGAGCGGCTGGGCGTGCGCCACGACCACGCCGCGCTGATCGGTTACTTCCGCGATCAGATAAGGATTGATCCGGTATCCGCCGTTCGCGAACACCGAAAAACCGCCGGCCATCTGCAATGGCGTCACGAGCCCGGCGCCGAGCGCCATCGGCAGATAGGCCGGATGACGATCCGCGTCGAAACCAAAACGCGTGATGTACTGCTGCGCGTACTTGGTGCCGATGTGGTTCAGGATGCGGATCGACACGAGGTTCTTCGACTTCTGCAGCGCGGTGCGCATGGTCATCGGCCCATCGAAGCCGCCGCCGTAGTTCTTCGGCTCCCACGCCTGGCCACCTGTTTCGGCGGCGCTAAAGAAGAGCGGGGCGTCGTTGATGATCGTCGCCGGCCCAAGCCCTTTTTCGAGCGAAGCCGAATAGATGAACGGCTTGAAGCTCGACCCTGGCTGACGCCATGCCTGCGTGACGTGATTGAACTTGTTCTTGTTGAAGTCGAAACCGCCGACCAGCGCGCGGATCGCACCGTCCTGCGGAACGACCGACACGAACGCGCCTTCGACCTGCGGCAACTGCGTGATCGACCAGCTGTCGTCTTCGTTTCTCACGACGCGGATGATGGCGCCGGGGCGCACGCGCTGGTTCGGCTGCGCGCGCGTGCCGAGCGCAAACGAAGCGAAGCGCAGGTTGTCGCCCTGAATCGTGATCGGGTTGCCGTCGATGAACGTGGCCTGCACCTGCTTCGGACTGGCCGACGTGACGACCGCCGCGATGATTTCGCCGTTGTCCGGGTGCTCGATCAATGCGTCTTCGATGGCCTGTTCGCGCTCGTCGGCGTCCGATGGCAGTTCGATGAACGCCTCGGGCCCGCGATAACCGTGGCGCCGCTCGTAGTCCATCAGCCCTTTGCGAAGGGCGCGATACGCGACGTCCTGGTCGGCCGAATCGATTGTGGTCACCACGTTGAAGCCGCGTGTGTACGCTTCCTCGCGATACTGCGCGTACATCATCTGCCGTACCATTTCCGCGACGTATTCCGCGTGTACGCTGAATTCCCTGCCGGCGCCCTTCACGATGAGCGGTTGCCTTGCCGCGGCGTCGTACTGTTCCTGCGTGATGTAGTGCAAATCCCGCATGCGCGTGAGGATGTATTCCTGACGCACCTTGGCGCGCTTCGGATTGACGACCGGGTTATACGCCGACGGCGCTTTCGGCAGTCCCGCCAGCATTGCCGATTCGGCGAGCGACAGGTCTTTCAGGTCCTTGCCGAAATACACGCGCGCCGCGCTCGCGAAACCATATGCGCGCTGACCGAGATAGATCTGATTCATGTACACCTCGAGAATCTGGTCTTTCGTGAGTTTCGACTCGATCTTGTAGGCGAGCAGGATCTCGTAGATCTTGCGCGTGTACGTCTTCTCGCTCGACAGAAAGAAGTTGCGCGCGACCTGCATCGTGATCGTGCTTGCGCCCTGCGTGGCATGGCCGTTCGACAGCGCGACGAAGCCCGCCCGCGCGATGCCCTCGAGATCGACGCCGCCGTGGTCGTAGAAGCGCGCGTCTTCAATGGCGAGCACCGCTTTCTTCAGACTGTCCGGCACGTCCTGAATATGAACGATGTCGCGCCGCTCCTCGCCGAATTCGCCAATCAGTACGTGGTCGGCCGTGTAGATGCGCAACGGCACCTTGGGCCGGTAATCGGTCAGCGCTTCGAGCGAAGGCAGGTTCGGTGTTGCAACGACGAGCGCATAGCCCAGCACGAGCCCGGCGCTCACGATGCCCGCAATGACGAGACCCGCGAAGCCGAGGATGAGCGTGAGCCACAGCGGACGTTTGCGCTTTGGCGAGACAGGCGGCGGGGACGCAGGCGAGGGGGATTGCATATGAATACCAGAAAAACAGTCCCGCGATTATAGCTGCCCGGACCGGAAGCTTTCGACGTGCTTACGTCCGGACGGTGCGCCGCGCAGGGGATGATCTAACTGTAGCTGTTTTGCCTGCGCGCGGGGCATGCGCGAGGCCGCGTTAGCCATCCGGCCGAGTATCGCGTGGGATGACCGCTGAGCAGAATTCCTCCTGTCGCCGCGTCCGAATGGTTCGGCGCGCGATTCTGGAGGGAGGTGTCATGGCGCTCAGAAATGCGTGGATGCCGGTGGTGCGCCGTTTTGCAGCGGGCATCGATATCGGTCAGCAGGAAATCAGGCTCGTCGTGTTGAGCCAGCGTGGGGGGAGCGGCAGCCCCGTGCGGCTCGAGTTCATCGCCGTCGAGCCGTTGTTCACGGGCGCGCTGGCGGGCGCGGAGATCGTCAATCGCGCGGCGGTGGGCACGGCGCTACGCGCGCTCGTTGCGCAACTGCCGCGGGATCTCAGCACGCATCTGTTCAGGTGTGCGATGGCCATGCCCGCGTCGGCCACGATGACAACCTCGGTGCCCATGGCGAACCTTGCCGCGTCCCATCGACCGTTCGTCGGCGATCACGCGCTTGCTGCGCTCGAGCCGGCTGTCATGGCCGAGGCGGAGCGCGTCGCGGGCATCGAGCGGCATGCGCTCGCGGTCGACTGGTTCATCGACGATTCGCCGCAGCGCAGTGGCTGCGTGACCATCGCGGCAACCACCAGAACACACCTCGAAGCGCGCATGGAATGCGCCGCGGCCGCGGGTATCACGCTCACCGCGATCGATGGCGAACCGCACGCCGCGTTGCGGGCGATGCGTCATGTGGCTTCGCTCGAACTCGACGAGTCCGATGCCTACGTGGCGATCTGGGTTGGCGACGAGGGCGTGCATGGCTGGCGCGTCGCCGACGAATCGATCGTCGCGGAAATGCGCTATCCCGCGCCGGAACATGCCGATCTCATCGAGGCGCTACGCGATCTTGCGGGCGAAGGCGTGAGATGCGCCGTTCTGAGTGGCCAGGTCGCACTGCTCCAGGGCATTGGGTTCACGGCCGCTGATCTGGGTGACGTGCTCGGCTGCATGGTGCTTCCGTTCGAATGTGTCCCGCCAGGCGACGACACCCTTCCGCTTCGTGACGATCTGCTGCATGAACCTGCGTTTGCAGTCGCATTCGGTCTCGCATTGCGCGGACTCATGGAGTGATGCGCGTGCCATTCCTGCAGATTTTCGCTGTGCGCAAGCCCGTCGGGCGACGCGGGAAACCGCGCGGATTCAACCTGTTGCCGTATCGCGAGCGTGACAGGCGCCTGGCCCGGCGACGCTGTGCGCTTGAGTGGTCCGGGGCGGCCGCCGCTGGTGCTGTTGCGGCGCTGATGCTGGCCGGCTGGCATGCCTTCGAGAGTGTACGGCTCGACCAGCAACGCGCTTCTGTTGAACGCGCGCTCGCGCAGCTTGCGGCGCCGCTCGCGGAGCAGGCCGCGCTTCTTCGCGATGCGCGCGAACGCAAAGCGCGTGAGGCGCAGACAGTGATTTCGTCGGCGCCGCTTGTGCATCTGCTCGATCTGATGGAAGCGTTGAGCGAAGACGATGCGCCCGATAGCGACGGTGTCGTCGTGCAGGAAATGCGACATCGTCCGCACGAAACCGAATTTCGCGCGACGGCCGTCAACCACGTCGCTCCCGCTGCGTGGCTCCGGCGACTGGCGACGGTGCCGGGTTCGCAGGACGTGGAGATGAAAGAGCTGCATCGAACGTTGCCGGGAAACGGGCCGCCCGTCTCACCGGCTGCACGTGATGCGGTGGAATTCGCCGCGCGCGTGCGCTGGGCAGGTGTCCCGGGTGACTCAAAGAGAGCGTCTGTGCTGGTGAACTCAAACGCGCAGGCAGACAACACGAGAGGTAAAAAATGAACAGTGCGATTGCTGGCCGTCTGGCCAATGCTAATGGTGGCGGCTTCGTTGCAACATTGCTCGCCCACGCACGCCTTCCGCCCGAAGCATGGAGCGGGCGACGTCGATCCGCTTTTGCTTTTCTTGTCGCGCTCGCGGTCTTTCTTGCCGGGACACACGCGTGGCAACGCGCCGATCTGGGTGGCGCGCAGTTGAGCCGCTCACTCCTCGATCAGGCGCGACAAAATCTGGGCGAAGCACGGCTGGCGACGACGCGGTTGCCTGCGTTACGGCTTGCCGCTGCCAACGCCCCCGCATTGCGCGACGCTACGAACTGGACGTCCGCGGACGATCTGCATGCGGTATCGCAGCTGGCCGGCAAGCATGGCGTCGAGTTGTTGACGCTGGAACCGCAATCGCTGGCGGGAACGGGAATCACGGCAACGCGCCCTCTGCGTCTCACGGCGCGCGCTGATTTCGCCGAGTGGCTGGGATTTCTGCGCGGCCTGCCAGACCTGCCGACGCTTGTCGTGCCGGGCGACGTGACGATCAAACGGCAAGGCGACATGCTGACGGTCAACGCGACGCTCGATACGTTTCCCGCACTGCGTCCCGTGCTTGCGCGGCACGCCGGGGAATCGACGGCTGATGCCGACGACGATTTCCTCTTCTTCGATCCGTTTTCACCCGTGAACCGGCCGGTGATGGCGGAAGACGCCTCGCTGCGTCTCGTTGGCCTGTTGCGCAATTCGCTGCGGGGTCTTGCACTGGTTGAGACATCCGGAGGCATTGCCACAGTGACGGTCGGTGACCATCTGGGCGTCGAGCACGTGACGCGTATCGACGCGCCTGGCGTCGGGCTCGCGGGAAATGGCCGGACACGCACGCTGACGTTCGCGGAGGTGGCGTCATGAGCGGGACGCCGCGCTTTTACGGCACGCTGTGCTGGTTATGTCTGAGTCTGGGCGTCGGTGCGACGCCAGCCCTCGCGTCGTTGCCGCCGTTGCCCGAATACATGCCGATGGACGACGCACTGGCTCCCTACGGATTGCCGCCGTTGCCTCGCAGCGCGAATGCAGGCGCGTCGAACATGTCCGACGAAGGCATTGCGGCGAAACGTGTGTCGCCTTCGGACATGGAAAATGCGTCATCGGCAACGGATTCTGCTACAGACGAAATCCCGAAGGACCGTGAAACAGCGGCTACCGGAAGCCAGCCATCGAAATCGCCCGGCGGTGACTCCAATACCCCGCAGGCGCTGGAGGGACCGCCAGTTCCGCTTGCATCACCGCAGCGGATGAGCTCGCCGACGCCCGCAGCAGCGGACGACACGCAGGACGCCGCCCGGCCCATCACGCTCAGCTTCCAGCATGCGGAGCTGGGCGCCGTACTTGATGCGTTCGCGCGTTTCACGGGGCTCAACATCGTCGCAAGCGAGCGGGTGCGTGGCTTCGTATCGTTGCGGCTCGACAAGGTGCCCTGGCGGGCCGCGTTCGATACGCTGCTCGACGTCAACGGCCTTGCGATGGAGCGGCGCGGCAACGTCATCTGGGTCGCCCCTGTCGCGGACCTCGCCGCGCGCGAGAAGCAGCGCTTTGAAGCCCATGCGAGGGCCGCCGATCTGGAGCCGCTCGCGAGCCGCATGTTCGAGCTGCACTATGCGCACGCCGAGGACATCCGGAAACTGCTGGGTGCCTCGGGCGCTCAGCGCGTGCTGTCCAAACGCGGTTCCGTCATGGCTGATCCGCGCACCAATCTGCTGTTCGTCACCGACATCGCGGGGCGCCTCGAGCAGATCGCCGTTCTGCTCGCGTCGCTCGACCGGCCGACGCGGCAGGTGCTGATCGAGGCGCGCATCATCGAAGGCGAGCAGGGGTTTTCGCGCAATCTGGGCGTGCGGCTGTCGATGAGCGCCACCAGCACCGACGGCACTTCGCGCGGATTGAGCGGCGGCAAGGAGGGCGCCGTCTACGATCTGTCGGCGCGGCCGATTGCGGGCTTCGACGCGGCGACCGCCGGGCTGACGTTATTCGCGGCTCACGCCACGCGGCTTCTGAACATCGAGTTGAGCGCGCTGGAGGCCGAGGGACGCGGCCAGATCGTCTCCAGCCCGCGGGTCGTGACAGCCGACCGCATGAAGGCGGTCGTCGAGCAGGGTACGGAGTTGCCGTATCAGGCCAAGGTTGGGCAGGGCGTTTCCGGCGTGCAGTTTCGCCGCGCGACGCTCAAACTGGAGGTCGAACCGCAGATCACGCCCGACGGCCGGGTGATCCTGGACCTCGACGTGGCGAAAGACAGCGTCGGCGAGCAAACCGATGCGGGGCCGGCGATCAACACCAAACATGTGCAGACGCGAGTCGAGGTGGAAGACGGCGGGACGGTGTCGATCGGCGGTATTTACGCCTCCGACGACCGTAACGATGTGACGCGGGTGCCGCTCCTGGGCAAAATACCGCTTCTGGGCGCGCTTTTTCGTCATACGGCGCACCGAGACCAGCGTAGCGAACTGGTCGTTTTCATCACGCCGCGCGTTGTGCAGACGAATTGACGGTCGGTCGCAGCGTCCGGCTGCAGGCTCGACAAGGCAGTCGCTTTGCCTTTAAGCTGCGGCACGAACCATACCGGATTAGCCAGAGGACACCGTTGCAACCGCGGGACGCAAACGCCAATGTATTTTTTGTAGGGCTCATGGGGGCGGGTAAAACCACCGTGGGCCGGGCGGTGGCGCGCCGGCTGGATCGCCCGTTCTTCGATTCCGACCATGAAATCGAGGCGCGTACGGGCGCGCGCATCGCCACCATCTTCGAACTCGAGGGTGAGACGGGTTTCCGCGACCGGGAAGCGCATACCATCGCCGATCTGACCGGCCGCGACAAAATCGTGCTCGCGACGGGCGGCGGCGCGGTGCTGCGCCCCGAAAACCGGGAAGTGCTGAGCAGCCGTGGCCTCGTCGTCTATCTGCGGGCCAATCCGCATGACCTCTGGCTGCGCACCCGCCGGGACAAGAATCGCCCGCTGCTGCAAACCGAAGATCCGAAAGGCCGGCTCGAAGCGCTGTATTCGGTGCGCGATCCGCTTTACCGTGAATGCGCCGATTTCGTCATCGAAACCGGGCGTCCGTCGGTCAACGGGCTCGTCAACATGGTGCTGATGCAGCTCGAGATGGCCGGCGTCGCCCGACATCCTGCGTCATAATGCCAGGCATGATTACCGTCAACGTCGAACTGGGCGAACGCGCCTACCCCATCCATATCGGTGCCGATCTGATCGGCCAGACCGCGCTTTTCGCGCCGCATATCGCGGGCGCGTCCGTCACGATCGTCACCAATACCACCGTCGATCCGCTCTACGGCGACGTGCTGCGCCGCGCGCTGGCGCCGCTTGGCAAACAGGTCTCGACGGTCGTTTTGCCGGACGGCGAGGCGCACAAGAACTGGGAAACGCTCAACCTGATCTTCGACGCGCTGCTGACCGCCCGCGCCGATCGCAAGACGACGCTCATCGCGCTCGGCGGCGGCGTGATCGGTGACATGACCGGTTTCGCCGCGGCGTGCTACATGCGCGGCGTGCCGTTCATCCAGGTGCCGACAACGTTGTTGTCGCAGGTCGATTCGTCGGTGGGCGGCAAGACGGGCATCAACCATCCGCTCGGCAAGAACATGGTCGGCGCGTTTTACCAGCCGCAGGCGGTGATCGCGGATATCGGCGCGTTGCGCACGCTTCCGGCGCGCGAACTCGCGGCCGGCGTCGCCGAAGTCATCAAGACGGGCGCGATTGCCGACGCCGCGTTCTTCGACTGGATCGAAGCGAACGTCGACGCGCTCAACCGTTGCGAACCGCAGGCACTCACCGAGGCGGTCAAGCGTTCGTGCGAGATCAAGGCGTCGGTGGTCGCGGCCGACGAGCGCGAAGGCGGGCTGCGGGCGATCCTCAATTTCGGCCACACGTTCGGGCACGCGATCGAGGCGGGCCTGGGTTACGGCGAATGGCTGCACGGTGAAGCCGTCGGTTGCGGCATGGTGATGGCGGCGGACCTGTCGGTGCGTCTCGGTCATCTCGACGAGGCCGCGCGCACGCGTCTGGTGGACGTCATCGTGGCTGCCCACCTGCCCGCGCGCGCGCCCACGCTGGGCGATTCGCGGTACATCGACCTGATGAAGGTCGACAAGAAAGCGCAGGCCGGCGCGATCAAATTCATCCTGCTGAAGCGTTTCGGCGACACGCTGATCAGCGAGGCACCCGACGACGTCGTTCGAGCAACCCTCGCGGCGGCAGTCTGACCGCAGCCCGCGGGTGTCTGCGCCGGCGTCGTCCATGAACGGGAGAGTCCGGTGAGCGAAACGCGCAGCGACATGTCGACCGATCCACGCGGCAGTCAGGCGCCGGGTGTGGCGACGCTTCCCCCGCTTGTCGCGCTCGAGCAGCACCTCGCGCCCTATGCGGCGCATTCGGCGCAGTCGCGCGGGCGCCGGTATCCGGAGCGGCCGCCCAGCGCGCGCACGGAATTCCAGCGCGACCGGGACCGGATCGTGCATTCCACCGCGTTTCGTCGCCTCGAGTACAAGACGCAGGTTTTCGTGAACCACGAAGGCGACCTGTTTCGTACGCGTCTCACGCACAGTCTCGAAGTCGCGCAGATCGCGCGTTCCGTCGCGCGTAACCTGCGTGTGAACGAGGACCTGGTCGAAGCGATCTCGCTCGCGCACGACCTCGGGCATACGCCGTTCGGCCATGCGGGCCAGGATGCGCTCAACGAATGCATGCGCGAGCATGGCGGCTTCGAACACAACCTGCAAAGCCTCGCCGTCGTCGACGATCTGGAAGAGCACTACGGCGGCTTCGACGGACTCAACCTCTGCTTTGAAACCCGCGAAGGCATCCTGAAGCACTGTTCGCGTGAGAACGCGCGCACGCTCGGCGCGCTCGGCGAACGTTTTCTCCAGGGGCGTCAGCCGTCGCTCGAAGCGCAGATCGCGAATGTCGCCGACGAGATCGCATACAACAATCACGATGTCGACGATGGTTTGCGCTCCGGTCTCCTGACGATCGCGCAACTCGCCGAAGTCGAGCTATGGCAGACGCATTACGAGGCGGCACGTGGCGAGTATCCGGATATCGAGGGACGACGGCTCGTCCACGAAACGGTCCGGCGCATCATCAACACGCTGATTGTCGATCTGATCGACACCACGACGCGCAATCTCACGGAACATGCGCCCGGTTCGCTCGACGACGTGCGCGGCGCACCGCCGCTCGTTGCGCACAGCGAACACGTCGCCGCACAGGCGGCCGTGCTCAAGCGCTTTCTCTTCAAGAACCTGTATCGCCACTATCGCGTGATGCGGATGGCGAACAAGGCGCGCCGCGTTGTCGTCGGCCTGTTCGATGCATTTACCGCTGATCCGCGTCTGCTGCCGCCCGCCTATCAGTCGAAGCAGGAAGCGCAGCAGCCACGGCTGATCGCGCATTACATCGCGGGCATGACGGACCGGTATGCGTTGAAGGAATACCGGCGACTGTTCGTCATTGACGACAACTAGGGCGATCGCCCGTCTCATAGCGTCACGCGATGGCATCGAACAGCCATCAGCGCCTCAAGTGCCTCAAGCGTCTCAGGCAATGCAAGACGGCGAGTGCGCCGGAACGCACCGCATCTTCCCCGGACCACGACAAGCGCCGCGCGCCTCCCAGCCGGACACGACTGGCTTCTAGCGCGTATTGCCGCGCCCAAGCAACGCCCCGGCGACGAGCGCGAGCCCGCCAACGATGGCGATGGTCTTCCACGGATTATCATGCACGTAGTCATCGGCATCGGCCATTGCCACTTCGGCGCGTTCGCGTACGGCGACGCGCGTGTCGTCGAGCCGTGCGCGTGCCGCGTCGAGGCGTTTGCGCAACTGTGCGCGCAGCGCGGCCGCATCCGCCGACGTGCCGTCGGCTAGCGTTTCCTCGAGTTCCGACATCAGCGAGCGCAATTCAGCGCCAATGTCTTCCGCGGCGTGACGGCCGTGCCGCGCAATGCGGCGCGCCCGGCGGCCTGTCGAGTCCAGCGAATCTCCAATGGCGTCCCGCGTATTCGGTAGTGCATTCATGGTGGCTCCGTCAATGATGGATTGGCAGGCATCCCGCGTCATGCGGGTAGCACCTTCTGACGCAACTTCGGTGCCAAACCCCGGAACGCCTTCCCACAGACGATTGCAGCGATTCGCCGTACCGCCCGGCGCGGCGACCTTGCACGGCGGTGGTCAGAATTACACACCCTGATCGGGCGTCGCTCCGGCCGTCCGCCGGGAAAACAAAACGCCGTGATGAATAAATCATGACGGCGTTTCTTGTTCAAGCCCCCAAATCTCGACTACGCTTAGAAGCGGTAGCCGACATTGATGTACGTGACGATCGGGTTCAGCTTGATCTTCGTTTCGGACGTGACCGTGAGCTTGCCGACCGGCGTGTTCGCCTGGGTACTGAGCTTCGCGGTGGTGCTCAGCGGCACGTACGACAACGACACGCCCGCGAACCAGTGCTGGTCGATCGCGAACGTAAAGCCGGCATTGAACACAGGCGCCCACGAACTATCCGTGGTTACCGATGTCGGACCATGCAGCACGCCTTGTTCGAACTGGCTGTTCGTGATCTGCTCGCCCGTGAACCACGTACGGGTCACGCCGAGCCCCAGATACGGACGGAACCTCGACTGAGGCTCGCGGAAGTAGTACTTGAAAAGTAGCGTCGGGCTCCACTGTCTGGCTTCACCGAGCTTGCCGAAAGATGCAAACCGACCTGTACCGTTGAGGTCGAATTTGGGCGGAATGCCCATCACGAATTCGGTCGCGATGTGGTCGGTGACGAAGTAACCCGCGGTGAAGCCCGCGGTGTCGGCGTCGCTCAGACTGGCGCCTGTATCTGGAAGTTCGATGTTGACGGGTGAACCGCCAACGCTTGTTTCCTTAAGCGGATGACTGCTGTCTTGAGGGGCGAGGTGAAACCACCCCGTTGTAACGTAAAAAGTGCCGGCCGATTGTGCATGTGCTGTCGTGATGCAAGCCAGCGCAGCCATCCCTGTAATGGCTTGTTTTAATTTCATCTGTGCTCCTCCTGAAAAAGCCCGCTCATTATGACCACAACGTTTCGTACAAACACACGCGCCAGTTAGAGGCTTCTCCCTAAGCTCCAGCGTGGTTCCTGGCGAAGCCAGGCGGAGCCGGACCCCGCGCCCGCATGGCTTTACGGCCCCCTCGGGTAATCACTAACGCGTCTATTGGATAATCCAGCATGGCACGGCTAGCACGTCTTTATGTCCCCGACCAGCCGCAGCACGTGATCCTGCGCGGACTCGACCAGCAGCCCGCATTTGTCGACGACCAGGACTACGAGCTCTTCATCGATTGCCTCAAGGCAGCATCGCGTGATCATCGTCTGGCGATACACGCGTATGTGCTGATGCCGGGCGCGGTGCAGCTGCTTGTCACGCCCGCCGAAGAGTCGAGCCTGCCCAAGGCGATGCAGGCCGTCGGGCGTCGCTACGTGGCGCACTTCAACCGTCGTTACGCGCGACGCGGCACGCTGTGGGAGGGTCGCTATCGCGCGACCGTGATCGAGGGCGAGCGGTACTTTCTGCTCGCGAGCCGCGTCGTGGAGATGTGCCCGGTGCGCATGCAGCTCGTGAGCACGCCGGAGGACTATCGCTGGTCGAGTTACCGGCATCACATCGGCCTGACGCTCGACAGCCTCATCACCGATCATCCGTTGTACTGGTCGCTCGGCAACACGCCGTTCGAACGGCAACGCGCCTATCGCGAGCTCTGCGAACAACCGCTCGACGAACGCGAGACAAACCAGCTTCAGCAAGCCACGCTGAAAGGCTGGGTGCTCGGTAGCGAGACCTATCGCGAGTGGGCGGCGCGTGCCGCGAACCGGCGCGTGTCGCCGTTGCCGCGCGGTCGTCCGCGCAAGGTCCGTGAAACGCCGCAGACGCAATAAGCCTTTTCGGATCAATACGCTGCAAAACCGACGGCATCTTCGCATGCCGTTTTCTTTTGCATTCTTTAGATGCGGCCCCAATATAATTCGATCGCAATGCACCAACTTGATAATAGGGGTCGTACCATCGGGTTTTATTTGCTATTCCTTTGATTCGTCGCGTATATTTCGAATTCCGGCGATTTCCGGGCGTGCTTCACCCTGGAAACTCGACCTGCCGCGCGGTTGCAGTGCTGGCCGCAGGCAACAGAAAAATGGTTCAACGGCCGATCGGCCCCCTACAGACGGTGTCCCCATGAACGACCACCTGCAACCGACGTCTTCGGTTCCCGCCGAGCAAGGGCTCTACGACCCGCAAAACGAGCATGACGCCTGTGGCGTCGGCTTCGTCGCACACATCAAGGGCAAGAAAAGCCACGAGATCATCCAGCAGGGCCTGAAAATCCTCGAGAACCTCGATCACCGGGGCGCCGTCGGCGCCGATCCGCTGATGGGCGACGGCGCGGGCATCCTGATTCAGGTGCCGGACGGCTTTTACCGCGAGGAAATGGCGAAGCAGGGCGTGACGCTGCCGCCGGAAGGCGAATACGGCGTCGGCATGATCTTCCTGCCGAAGGAACACGCGTCGCGTCTCGCGTGCGAGCAGGAGCTCGAACGTACGGTGAAGGCGGAAGGCCAGGTCGTGCTGGGCTGGCGCGACGTGCCGATCGACCACACGATGCCGATTTCGCCCACGGTGAAGGCGAGCGAGCCGCTGATCCGCCAGATCTTCATCGGCCGCGGCAAGGACATCATGGTCACCGACGCGCTCGAGCGGAAGCTGTACGTGATCCGCAAGACCGCGAGCCATCGCATCCAGGCGCTCAAGCTCAAGCACGGCAAGGAATACTTCGTGCCGTCGATGTCGGCGCGCACGGTCGTCTACAAGGGGCTGCTGCTGGCGGGGCAGGTCGGCGTGTACTACCGCGACCTGCAGGACGAGCGCACGGTGTCGGCGCTCGCGCTCGTACACCAGCGCTTCTCGACGAACACGTTCCCGGCATGGGAGCTGGCTCACCCGTACCGCATGATCGCCCACAACGGCGAAATCAACACGGTGAAGGGCAACGTCAACTGGCTGAACGCCCGTACCGGCGCGATCGCGTCGCACGTGCTCGGCGACGACCTGCCGAAGCTGTGGCCGCTGATCTACCCGGGCCAGTCCGACACGGCCTCGTTCGACAACTGTCTCGAGCTGCTCGTGATGGCCGGCTACCCGCTCGTCCACGCGATGATGATGATGATTCCCGAGGCGTGGGAACAGCACACGCTGATGGACGACAACCGTCGCGCGTTCTACGAATACCACGCCGCGATGATGGAACCGTGGGACGGCCCCGCCGCGATCGCGTTCACCGACGGCCGTCAGATCGGCGCGACGCTCGACCGTAACGGCCTGCGTCCGGCGCGCTATCTGATCACCGACGACGACCTCGTCATCATGGCGTCGGAATCGGGTGTGCTGCCCGTGCCCGAGTCGAAGATCGTCAAGAAGTGGCGCCTGCAGCCGGGCAAGATGTTCCTGATCGACATGGAACACGGTCGCATCATCGACGACAAGGAACTGAAGGACAACCTCGCGAACGCGAAGCCGTACAAGAGCTGGATCGACGCCGTGCGCATCAAGCTCGACGAGATCGAGCCGAAGGCGGAAGACGTCGTCACGGAACGCCGCGAAGCGGCTGCGCTGCTCGATCGCCAGCAGGCGTTCGGCTACACGCAGGAAGACCTCAAGTTCCTGATGGCGCCGATGGCGCAGGCGGGCGAGGAAGCGATCGGCTCGATGGGCAACGATTCGCCGCTCGCCGTCATGTCGAACAAGAACAAGACGCTCTATCACTACTTCAAGCAGCTGTTCGCGCAGGTCACGAACCCGCCGATCGACCCGATCCGCGAAAACATGGTGATGTCGCTGGTGTCGTTCGTCGGTCCGAAGCCGAACCTGCTCGACACGAACAACATCAACCCGCCGATGCGTCTTGAAGTGTCGCAGCCGGTGCTCGACTTCCGGGACATCGCGAAGATCCGCACGATCGATCAGTACACGGGCGGCAAGTTCAGCTCGTATGAACTGAACATCTGCTATCCGGTGGCCTGGGGCAAGGAAGGCATTGAGGCGCGCCTGGCTTCCCTGTGCGCGGAAGCCGTCGACGCCGTGAAGTCCGGCTACAACATGCTGATCGTGTCCGACCGCCGCACCGACCGCGACAACGTCGCGATTCCCGCGCTGCTCGCCACGGCCGCGATTCACACGCACCTCGTGCAGCAGGGCCTGCGCACGAGCACGGGTCTCGTCGTCGAAACGGGCTCCGCGCGCGAGACGCATCACTTCGCGCTGCTCGCGGGCTACGGCGCGGAAGCCGTGCATCCGTACCTCGCGATGGAAACGCTCGCGCAGCTCGCCGCCGGCATGAAGGGCGACCTGTCGGCGGACAAGGCGATCTACAACTTCACGAAGGCAGTCGGCAAGGGCCTGCAGAAAGTCATGTCGAAGATGGGCATTTCGACATACATGTCCTACACCGGCGCGCAGATTTTCGAAGCCGTCGGTCTGGCAGAAGATCTCGTTGCGAAGTACTTCAAGGGCACGTCGTCGAAGGTGGGCGGTATCGGCCTCTTCGACGTCGCTGAAGAAGCGATCCGCCTGCATCGTGACGCGTTCGGCGACAACCCGGTGCTGTCGACGATGCTCGACGCCGGCGGTGAATACGCGTACCGCGTGCGCGGCGAAGAACACATGTGGACGCCGGATGCGATCGCCAAGCTGCAACACTCGGCGCGCAGCAACTCGTACCAGACGTACAAGGAATACGCGCATCTGATCAACGATCAGACGAAGCGTCACATGACGTTCCGCGGCCTGTTCGAGTTCAAGTTCGACCCGACCCGAGCGATTCCGCTCGACGAAGTCGAATCCGCGAAAGATATCGTGAAGCGCTTCGCCACCGGCGCGATGTCGCTCGGCTCGATCTCGACCGAAGCGCACGCCACGCTGGCGGTTGCGATGAACCGTATCGGCGGCAAGTCGAACACGGGCGAAGGCGGCGAGGACGAAAACCGTTATCGCAACGAACTGCGCGGCATTCCGATCAGGAACGGCGACACGATGAAGTCCGTGATCGGCGACGAAGTGATCGTCGACATCCCGCTGAAGGATGGCGATTCGCTGCGCTCGAAGATCAAGCAGGTCGCGTCCGGCCGCTTCGGCGTGACGGCGGAATATCTCGCCTCGGCCGACCAGATCCAGATCAAGATGGCGCAGGGCGCGAAGCCGGGTGAAGGCGGCCAGCTGCCGGGTCACAAGGTGTCGGAATACATCGGCAAGCTGCGTTATTCGGTGCCGGGCGTCGGCCTGATTTCGCCGCCGCCGCACCACGACATCTATTCGATCGAAGATCTGGCACAGCTGATCCACGATCTGAAGAACGCGAACTCCGCAGCCAGCATTTCGGTGAAGCTCGTGTCGGAATCGGGCGTCGGCACGGTCGCGGCGGGTGTTGCCAAGGCGAAGGCCGATCACGTCGTGATCGCGGGCCATGACGGCGGCACGGGCGCTTCGCCTTTGTCGTCGATCAAGCACGCCGGCACGCCGTGGGAACTCGGCCTCGCCGAAACGCAGCAAACGCTGGTGCTGAACCAGTTGCGCGGCCGCATCCGCGTGCAGGCCGACGGCCAGATGAAGACCGGCCGCGACGTCGTGATCGGCGCGCTGCTCGGCGCGGACGAATTCGGCTTCGCGACGGCGCCGCTCGTCGTCGAAGGCTGCATCATGATGCGCAAGTGTCACCTGAACACGTGCCCGGTCGGCGTCGCGACGCAGGATCCGGTGCTGCGTGCGAAGTTCAAGGGCCAGCCGGAACACGTCGTCAACTTCTTCTTCTTCGTTGCTGAAGAGGCGCGCGAAATCATGGCGCAACTGGGCATCCGCAAGTTCGACGACCTGATCGGTCACGCCGAGCTGCTCGACATGAAGAAGGGCGTCGAGCACTGGAAGGCGAAGGGGCTCGATTTCTCGCGCGTGTTCTACCAGCCGCAGGTTGCCGCGGAAGTGGCGCGCAAGCACGTCGACGTTCAGGACCACGGTCTTGAGCGCGCGCTCGACCACACGCTGATCGAGAAGGCGAAGGCCGCGATCGAGAAGGGCGAGCACGTCTCGTTCATCCAGCCGGTGCGCAACGTGAACCGTACGGTCGGCGCGATGCTGTCCGGCATGATCGCGAAGAAGTACGGCCACGACGGCCTGCCCGACGACACGATTCACATCCAGTTGAAGGGCACGGCCGGCCAGAGCTTCGGCGCGTTCCTCGCGAAGGGCGTCACGCTCGACCTCGTCGGCGACGGCAACGACTACGTCGGCAAGGGCCTGTCGGGTGGCCGCATCATCATCCGTCCGACGAACGATTTTCGCGGCAAGTCCGAGGAAAACATCATCTGCGGCAACACGGTGATGTACGGCGCGATCGAAGGCGAAGCGTTCTTCCGCGGCGTCGCGGGCGAGCGTTTCTGCGTGCGTAACTCGGGTGCGACGGCGGTGGTCGAAGGCACGGGCGACCACGGCTGCGAATACATGACGGGCGGCACGGTGGTCGTGCTCGGCGAAACGGGCCGTAACTTCGCGGCCGGCATGTCGGGCGGCGTCGCGTATGTGTTCGATCCGGACAACACGTTCGCCGGCAAGTGCAACAAGTCGATGGTCGCGCTCGAACCGGTGCTGCAGCAGGCCGAACAGGAACGCACGGTCGACCGCGCGCTGTGGCACGCGAACCAGACCGACGAGGCATTGCTGAAGGGTCTCATCGAGCGTCACTTCCAGTTCACGGGCTCGCCGCGTGCAAAGGCGCTGCTCGAAAACTGGGACGCCGCGCGACGCCAGTTCGTGAAGGTGTTCCCGACGGAATACAAGCGCGCGCTCGGCGAAATGGGCGCGAAGAAGGCAGCGAAGGAAGTACTCGCCGCTTAAAGCCTTCCGCGTCACGGCCAGCAGCACTGCGAAAGCAGCAACAGGCGTCCGCCGCTTCGATGCGGCGGACGCGGATTACCCCACCTGATAAAGATAGAGAAGAGAACCATATGGGCAAGGCAACCGGTTTTCTCGAGTTCGAACGCCGCCATGAGGCGTACGAAGCTCCGCTCACGCGTGTGAAGCACTACAAGGAATTCGTCGCGGCGTTGACCGACGATGAAGCCAAAATTCAAGGCGCACGTTGCATGGACTGCGGCATTCCGTTCTGCAACAACGGCTGCCCGGTGAACAACATCATCCCGGACTTCAACGACCTGGTGTTCCATCAGGACTGGAAGAACGCGATCGAAGTGCTGCACTCGACGAACAATTTTCCGGAGTTCACGGGCCGCATCTGCCCGGCGCCGTGCGAAGCGGCGTGTACGCTTGGCATCAACGACGATCCGGTCGGCATCAAGTCGATCGAACACGCGATCATCGATAAGGCGTGGACGGAAGGCTGGGTCGCGCCGCAGCCGCCGAAGCACAAGACGGGCAGGAAGGTCGCGGTGGTCGGTTCCGGCCCCGCGGGTCTCGCTGTTGCGCAGCAACTCGCGCGTGCGGGGCACGATGTCACCGTGTTCGAAAAGAACGACCGCATCGGCGGCCTGCTGCGGTACGGCATTCCTGACTTCAAGCTGGAAAAGTGGCTGATCGACCGCCGCATGCGCCAGATGGAAGCCGAAGGCGTGACGTTCCGCGCGAACGTGTTCGTCGGCAAGAAGGATTCGCTGCCGGCCTGGATCGGCAACACGTCGAAGGAAACCATCACGCCGGATGAGCTGAAGGAACAGTTCGACGCGGTCGTGATCGCGGGCGGTTCGGAAACGCCGCGCGATCTGCCGGTGCCGGGCCGCGAGCTCGAAGGCATCCATTACGCGATGGAATTCCTGCCGCAGCAGAACAAGGTCAACGCCGGCGACAAGGTTCCCAACCAGCTGCTCGCGAAGGGCAAGCATGTGGTCGTGATCGGTGGTGGCGATACGGGTTCGGACTGTGTCGGCACGTCGAACCGGCATGGCGCGAAGAGCGTCGCGCAGTTCGAGCTGCTGCCGCAGCCGCCGGAAGAAGAAAACAAGCCGCTCGTGTGGCCGTACTGGCCGGTCAAGCTGCGCACGTCGTCTTCACACGACGAAGGCTGCGAGCGCGACTGGGCTGTCGCGACCAAGCGTCTCGAAGGCAGGAACGGCAAGGTCGAGAAGCTCGTTGCGGCGCGCGTCGAGTGGAAGGACGGCAAGATGCAGGAAGTACCGGGCTCCGAGTTCGAAATGAAGGCCGACCTCGTGCTGCTCGCGATGGGTTTCACGCAGCCGGTTTCGCCGGTGCTCGAAGCGTTCGGCGTCGACAAGGATGCGCGCGGCAACGTGCGTGCGTCGACCGAAGGCGACAAGGCGTATTACACGTCAGTGGACAAGGTGTTCACGGCGGGCGATATGCGTCGCGGGCAATCGCTGGTGGTCTGGGCGATCCGTGAGGGCCGTCAGTGCGCGCGTTCGGTCGACGCGTTCCTGATGGGCCATTCGGAACTGCCGCGTTAAGTTTTTCCACTTCGGCGCGGCGCCGCGCAGGTATGCCGTGGCGGCGCGTCGATGCAGCGTTTATGCAGGAAGAGGTGGAGACGACAAAGCGGTAACGGAAAGCCGGGCGCCCGAAAGGGCGACCCGGCTTTTTTACGGCCGGAGTCCGGCGGCGGTGCGGGTTAAAGTGGAAAATGAACCTGACCCGCCTGCCCGCAACGACACCGAATACCCGACACCGGATCACGCCATGACCGACGGCTGGCAACGCTGCTTCATCGCACTTGCGCCCAGCGCCGCGACGCGCGACGCGCTCGCGGCCGTGCCAGTCGCGTCGACGGCGCGGCGCGTGCCGTACGAGCAGTTGCATCTGACGGTGACGTTCATCGGCGCACTGTCGGCCGGGCACGGCGAGGCGCTTGCCCGCGCGTTGACGGCCCATGCCGTACCGCTCGCGCCGGTTGCGATCGAGCGCATCGAGCATTGGCCGAACACGAACCGGCCGCGGCTGACCGTGGCGGCGCTCGCGATGTCGGATGAATTCGTCGCGCTGGACTGGCGCATCCGTTCATTGATGCTGGAACTGGGCTTACCCGTCGACGCCCGCGCATTCCGGCCGCACATCACGCTGGCCCGTTTTGGTCGCGAGGCCGCGGCAATCGGCGACGTGTACCTGACGACGCCTGAAGTGATCGTGCGTTTCGAATCGCTGGTGCTGTATTCCAGCACGCTCGCGCGACACGGCGCGCGGTACAGCGCGCTCGCGAGCGTGCCGCTGGCTTAGGGCGAGCGCCGTGCCGGTACCCGGCCCGGCGCTGGTGACCGGCACGACGCGATGGAACGAAACGATGCGGTGCTCACGCCGCGGCCCGTTCCATCGCGCGCTCGACGAGGATCGTCTGGCTGTGGAACGCCTCGAGCGACTTGCGGTGCGCGACGCTGACAATCGCCGTCGCCGGCAGACGCTCGTTGAGCACCGTGTAGATCAACGTTTCGTTGTCGGGGTCGAGCGCGCTCGTGGCTTCGTCGAGGAACAGGTAATCGGGCTTCTGCAGCAGCACGCGCGCGGCGGCGAGAC
The DNA here is from genome assembly GCF_900107685.1 of Paraburkholderia sartisoli. Taxonomy (GTDB): domain Bacteria; phylum Pseudomonadota; class Gammaproteobacteria; order Burkholderiales; family Burkholderiaceae; genus Paraburkholderia; species Paraburkholderia sartisoli. Next base: position 48,208 of record NZ_FNRQ01000010.1, read on the forward strand.
GCTGCTGTTCACCTGGCGACAGCGTGCGTTCCCAGTGCCCATGTTCCGCGAGACGCTCGCCGAGTTCCGGCAGATTGCAGGCCGCGAGCACTTCGCGACAGGCTTCGTCGGTGAAAACGGACTCATCGGACGGATAGGCGAGCGCGGCCTTCAACGTGCCGATCGGCAGATAGCTGCGCTGCGGCACGAACATCAGCTTCGCGCCGGCGGGCACTTCGATCGTGCCCTCGCCGAACGGCCAGAGGCCGGCGAGCGAGCGCATCAAGGTGCTCTTGCCCGAACCCGACGGACCGCGCACGAGCCAGCGCGACTTCGGCGCGATGCTGAACGAGCCGATGTTCGACAGCGGCGTGCCATCGGGATGCTGCAGTTGCAGATCGTCGACGGTGAGCGTCGGCGTGTCGCTCATGTGAACGTTGATGCCGCCGTGATACGTGCCGCCCGATACCGATTCGCGCAGATGCTGGTCGCCCATCACACGATGAAATTCCCGCAGACGGTTCACGGTAGCGCGCCATTCGGCGAGCGAATCGTAATTGTTGATGAACCACGAAAACGAATCGCTGACGGTGCCGAACGCGCCCGTCACCTGCTGGTAGACGCCGAGCGAGATGCTCTTCGAGAAGTACTTGGGCGCAGCGGCGATATACGGAAACACGATCGCCAGTTGCGAATAGCTGATCACGACGATATTGAAACGCCGCGTGAAACGCATGATGAGGCGCCAGTTGTCGCGGATGTGCCCGAACACGCCCTGCAACGCCCGATCTTCCGCGGGCTCGCCCTGATACAGCGCGATCTGGTCGGCGTTTTCGCGGATGCGGATCAGCGAGAAACGGAAGTCTGCTTCGACGCGCTGTTGCTGGTAGTTGATCGACACCAGCGGATGGTTGACCTTGTGCGTCACATACGAGCCGACCGCCGCATAGACGAGCGCCGCCCACACCATGTAGCCGGGGATGTTGAACCCGATGCCGAACAGATGAAACGCCAGCGCGCCCGACAGGTTCCACAGGATCACGATGAATGAGAACAGCGTGACCGTGGTGGAGAGAAGGCCAAGCGCGAGATTCAGCGTTGAGCTCGCGAGCGCCTGCAGGTCGACGGATACCCGCTGGTCGGGGTTGTCCGCGAGACGGTCGCGCTCGATGCGGTAAAACGCGCGGTCGCCGAGCCAGTCGTGCAGATACTTCGTGGTGAGCCATTGCCGCCAGCGGAATTCGAGCATCTGCCGGAAGTACGTGCGGTACGACCCGAGCAGGATCAGCGCCATCGCGATGACGGTGAACTGCAGCAGCGAATATTTGAAGACCGGGAAGTTGTATTGCTGGATCGCATCGAAGAAGGTGCGCTGCCAGCTGTTGAACCAGACGTTGGCCGCGACCATCGTCATGTTCATCGCGATCACGAGCGCGAGCAGGCCTCGCGCGCGCCATCGGTCCTCGGACACCCAGTATGGCTTGATGAGGCCCCATGCGGTGATATCGGTATCCGCGGAGCCTGTCGGTTTTTCAGTCATAAGCGTCCTTTAAAACGGAATGGCGCTACGCACGGGCACGCCCGGTGACGAGCGGCGCGCGCGTTCGCTCTCGGGCCGGATTGTCCTGGCCCTGGCTTAACCTGAACTTAAATGATCGGGGGCTGCCGCCTGACGTCAGCCGGGCAGGCAGGGCGCGCAGCGACGTACCGCGCATCCCCGTTGACGCGCCATTGTGCCAGACCGGTGCCCGTGGCCGTACCGATTTGCCGCGATGGCGGGGCGCCTCCCCGGTTTGCGGCTGCCGCGCCTTTTATGGTCTAATGACTTTTGACGAAACAGGGGTGCTTCGCGTGCGGGCTGCATGGGTTTCCATGGAGTTGTGGCGAGGCTGAGAGACACCCTTCGCACCCGATCCGGGTAATACCGGCGCGGGAAGTTTCCGGAAGTTGCCATTTCTTCCATTCCCCGCCGGGCGCCATCCGTCACTGGATGTGCTTGATGCCCGGCCGGCTCGCCCGCCGGTTTCGTCCTTGGGTACGTGCGCTTTTTGCCGTACGGAAAGGATTCGATGACCGCTCATTCTTCAGTTTTTAGTTTTATCCCCGTCACCGTGACTGGCATCGCTTCGTGCGTGCCGGGAGTGCGGCGATGAACGCGCGCGCGCAACAACCCGATTTCGCCGTCATCGGCGGCGGCCTGTGCGGGCGCCTCGTCGCGTGGCGGCTGGCCGGCGCGGGACATCGCGTGGCGCTGTACGAACGCGGCGATGCGGCCGGCACGCGCGCCGCCGCATGGGTGGCGGCAGCGATGCTCGCGCCGCTCGCCGAAGCCGCCAGCGCCGAGTTGCTGATTACCCGCCTCGGCGAGGCATCGCTGGCTGCGTGGCCGCGCCTTCTGGCCGAATTGCCCGAGCCGGTGTTTTTTCAGCGCAACGGCACGCTCGTTGTCTGGCATCACTCGGATCGCAACGAGGCGCCGCTCTTCGAGCGCCGCGTGCGGGCGAACGCGCCGGCGGAACTCGTCGACGGCGGGTTCGTGAAGCTGTCGGGCGCGCAGGTCGGCGAGGCAGAACCTGCGCTGGCGGGCCGTTTCACGCAGGGCTGGCTGTTGCCGCATGAAGGACAACTCGATAACCGCCAGGTGCTGACGGCGCTCGCCGCCGGGCTCGCCGAGCGTGGTGTCGAGACGCACTGGAATACGTCGGTCGACGATCACGCGCTGCCGGCCGCGCGCGTGACGATCGATTGCCGCGGGCTCGGCGCGAAGCCCGCATGGCCCACGCTGCGCGGCATTCGCGGCGAAGTGGCGCGGGTTCACGCGCCGGGCATCGCGCTGACGCGTCCGGTACGGTTGCTGCATCCGCGCTACCCGCTGTATATCGCGCCGAAAGAGAACGATCTGTATGTGATCGGCGCGACGGAGATCGAAGGCGAGGACATGTCGCCCGTGACCGTGCGCTCGGCGCTGGAGTTGCTGAGCGCGGCGTTTTCGGTGCATCCGGGCTTCGGCGAGGCGCGCATTCTGGAGCTGAATTCGCAATGCCGGCCGACCTTGCCGGATCATCGTCCGGCGCTTCTCTGGGACGGCGCCCACACGCTGCGCGTGAACGGCCTGTACCGGCACGGCTATATGATCGTGCCCGAAGTCGCCGAGGAGGCCGTGCGCTTTGCAGGCGCGCTGCTCGACGGACGCGTCGCCGATACCGATGCCTTCGAGGACTGGCGGCGCGACGCGCGCTGGACCGGGCTTTTTCATCTGGATACCCGGCAGGCGCTGGCGTGAACGACGCCGCGCTGCCACTGACTGACGCTGAACATCATGGATATACACATCAACCAGAAGCCGCTCTCGCTGCCCGAAGGCGCGACGGTTGCTGACGCGCTGTGCGCCTTTGGCGCGCGGCCGCCGTTCGCGGTGGCGCTGAACGGCGACTTCGTCGCGCGCACGCAGCACGCGGCCCGTGCATTGCAGCCGGGCGACCGGCTCGACGTCGTGCAACCGGTCGCGGGCGGCTGAGTGGGCGCTCCGGCGGCTGGCTTCATGGCGCTGCCTGAAACGCCCTAAACGCCCTAAACGCACGAAACGCACGCGCAATCCGTCAGACGCAAGGATTCCAACATGACTTCGCTTTCCCTCGCTCCCGCACCCGTCGACGCGCTCACGCTCTACGGCCAGACCTTCGCGAGCCGCGTGCTGCTCGGCACGTCGCGCTATCCGTCGCTGCAGTCGCTGTCGGATTCGATCGACGCCGCGCGGCCCGGCATGGTCACCGTCGCGCTGCGCCGGCAGATGAACGAAGGCGGCGCGGAAGCCGGCTTCTTCGATCTGCTGAAGCGTCACGGCGTGCCGCTCCTGCCGAACACGGCGGGCTGCCAGACGGTCGGCGAGACGATCACGACCGCGCACATGGCGCGCGAAATCTTCGAGACCGACTGGATCAAGCTCGAACTGATCGGCGACGACTACACGCTGCAGCCGGATCCGGTCGGTCTGATCGAAGCGGCCGCGCAGCTCGTGAAGGATGGCTTCAAGGTGCTGCCGTACTGCACGGAGGATCTCGTGATCGGCCGGCGTCTGCTCGACGCCGGCTGCGAAGCGTTGATGCCGTGGGGTGCGCCGATCGGCACCGGCAAGGGCGTCGTGAATCCGTACGGCCTGCGCGTGCTGCGCGAACGGCTGCCCGACGTGCCGCTGATCGTCGACGCCGGGCTCGGCGTGCCGTCGCATGCGTGCCAGGTGATGGAGTGGGGCTTCGACGGCGTGCTGCTCAACACGGCGGTCTCGCAGGCGACGCATCCCGAGGCGATGGCGCGCGCGTTCGCGCTCGGCGTCGAAGCGGGGCGCGGCGCGTACGTCGCGGGTCCGATGGCCGAGCGCGAGACGGCGCACGCGAGTACGCCGGTTGTCGGCATGCCGTTCTGGCATCAGGACGGGAGCGCCGCATGACGCAGGCGCTGCCGCTGTCGGGCCGGGAATGCTTCTGGCCGCCGGCCGATGAACTCACCGAAGCGGCCGAATGCATCCGCGCCCGTCTCGGCGACTGGCCGCCGACGCATGCGCCGTGGCGCCTCTGCCTGACCGCGCCGGACGCGCCGAACGGTGGCGACCTGATCATCGTCGCCGATCTCAAGCATCACGGCGAGCACGTCGCGAAATGGCTGGTGCTGGGCGCGGGCGTGATCGAGGCGTCCGACCACGCGGCCACGCTGCACCTTGGCGGCGAGCGCTATCCGCTCGAAGGCCATCTTTCCGACGACTGGATCGCCGCGCTCGCCGCGTTCCTCGATTGCGGGTTCGAGCCGCACAACGCGCTGGTGCTCGCGATGGCATGGCGGGATGGCGACGAAACGGCGAGTGCCGATGCGTGGCCGGTCGACCTGTCGCGGTTTCCGCGCGTGCCGGGCCTGCCGCCGGCGCCGGCGCAGCCGTTCCCGCGCTGTCCCGACCGGCTCGGCCTGTATGCGGTGCTGCCGGACGCCGAATGGGTCGAGCGCGTGCTGGACTTCGGCGTGAAGACGGTCCAGCTACGCCACAAGGCCGCCGACGCCAGCCTCGCGGGCGAGATCGCGCGCAGCGTCGCGGCGGGACGCAAACACGACGCGCAGGTGTTCATCAACGATCACTGGCAGGCCGCGCTCGACGCGGGCGCGTACGGCGTTCACCTCGGCCAGGAGGACTTGCACACCGCCGACCTGCACACGCTGAGCGCCGCCGGCATTCGCGTCGGGCTGTCGACGCATGGTTATTACGAGATGCTGGTCGCGCTGCATTTCCGCCCGAGCTATCTCGCCTTCGGCGCGGTGTTCGCGACCACGACCAAAGCCCTGCCGACCGCGCCACAAGGCCTCGCGCGGCTCGCGCGCTACGTGCAGCTGCTGGACGGCGTCGTGCCGCTGGTAGCGATTGGCGGCATCGACGCCCAGATGCTGCCGGACGTGCTGGCGACGGGCGTCGGCAGCGCCGCGGTCGTGCGCGCCGTCACGGACGCCGCCGACCCGGCTGCGGCCGTTTCTGCGTTGCAACACGCCTTTCTGCAATAATTGGGGCATACCCTTAACGGGGACAGGGCGCGTCACGGCAGATTTTTCACGATGGCCCTATAATCCGGCCTTCTGTGTACCCCGTAAAAGGACTGTCAGCTTCGTGCCTTCCTCTTCCGAGACCCTCCTCGAGCTTCGCGACGTCGACTTCGGCTATGGCGACCGGCTCGTCCTGTCCGGCCTGAACCTGCGCTTTCAGCGCGGTCAGGTGGTTGCAGTCATGGGCGGCTCCGGGTGCGGCAAGACCACGGTGCTGCGTCTGATCGGCGGCCTCGTGCGCGCGACGCGCGGCCAGGTGCTGTTCCACGGGCACGACATCGGCGCGCAGACGCGCGACGGCCTGTACGCACTGCGCCGCAAGATGGGCATGCTGTTCCAGTTCGGCGCGCTTTTCACCGACATGTCGGTGTTCGAAAACGTCGCGTTCGCGCTGCGCGAACACACTGATCTGCCCGAAGAACTGATCCGCGATCTCGTGCTGATGAAGCTCAACGCCGTCGGCCTGCGTGGCGCACGCGATCTCACGCCTTCGGAGATTTCGGGCGGCATGGCGCGCCGCGTCGCGCTTGCCCGCGCCATCGCGCTCGATCCGCAACTGATGATGTACGACGAGCCGTTCGCCGGGCTCGATCCGATCTCGCTCGGCATCACCGCGAACCTGATTCGCGCGCTGAACAGCGCGCTCGGCGCCACGTCGATTCTCGTCACGCACGACGTGCCCGAATCGTTTGCCATCGCCGATTACGTCTATTTCCTCGCCAACGGCGGCGTGCATGCCGAAGGCACGCCGGCTGAACTGCGCGCATCGACCGATCCGACCGTGCGCCAGTTCATCGACGGCGCGCCCGACGGCCCGTTCAAATTCCACTACCCGAGCACAACGCCCCTCGCGGCGGACTTCGGCATCGGCGGAGGTCAGCCATGATCAGTGCGATTGGGCGCACGGTAATCGGCGGGCTTGGCACCGCCGGTTACGCGACGCGCATGTTCCTGCGTCTCGTGCTCGAATTTTTCCCGCTGCTGCGTCGTCCGCGACTTGTCACGAAGCAGATCCACTTCGTCGGCAATTATTCGCTGGTGATCATCGGCGTGTCGGGGCTGTTCGTCGGCTTCGTGCTGGGATTGCAGGGCTATTACACGCTGAACCGTTATGGCTCCGAGCAGGCGCTGGGGCTCCTCGTCGCGCTTTCGCTCGTGCGCGAACTCGGGCCGGTGGTGACCGCGCTGCTGTTCGCCGGGCGCGCGGGCACGTCGCTGACGGCCGAGATCGGGCTCATGAAAGCGGGTGAGCAGCTGACCGCGATGGAAATGATGGCGGTCGATCCGCTCAAGGTCGTCATCGCGCCGCGCCTGTGGGCCGGCATCATCGCGATGCCGGTGCTGGCCGCGATTTTCAGCGCGATTGGCGTGATCGGCGGGTATGTGGTGGGGGTGCTCATGATCGGCGTCGATGCCGGCGCGTTCTGGTCGCAGATGCAGGGCGGCGTCGACGTGTGGCGTGACGTCGGCAATGGCGTGATCAAGAGTATCGTGTTCGGTTTCGCGGTGACGTTCATCGCGCTGTTCCAGGGCTATGAAGCACAGCCCACTCCGGAAGGCGTCTCCCGCGCGACGACCAGAACTGTCGTGTACGGGTCGCTCGCCGTACTCGGCCTCGATTTCCTGCTGACCGCATTGATGTTCAGCTAAGACCGCGCGGGTTGCATCCGCGGGGCGGCGCGCGTGCGCCGCGCCACGTGGATGCGCCGCGCAGCGGCGGATTCTCTTTGGGATGACGATGAAAAAAACTGTTCTCGACTTCTGGGTCGGCCTGTTCGTGGTGCTGGGTTTCGTGGCGTTGCTGTTTCTCGCGCTGAAGGCCGGCAACATGAGCTCGCTGTCGTTTCAGGCGACTTACCCCGTCAAGCTCAAGTTCGACAATATCGGCGGATTGAAGCCGCGCGCACCGGTGAAAAGCGCGGGCGTGACCGTCGGCCGCGTGGCATCGATCGGCTTCGACAGCAACGCGTATCAGGCCGTCGTCACGATCGACATCGACCGTCAATACCAGTTTCCGAAGGACAGCTCGGCCAAGATCCTGACCTCGGGTCTGCTCGGCGAGCAGTACATCGGGCTCGAACCGGGCGGCGACAGCGAAATGCTGAAGGCGGGCGACACGATCGCGATGACGCAGTCGGCCATCGTGCTGGAAAACCTGATCGGACAGTTCCTGTACAGCAAGGCAGCGGATTCCGGCGCGTCGAAAGCCGGTTCGTCGGCGGCCCCCGCACCGGCGATGCCCGCCGCCCCAGCTGTTCCGGCGCCGGCGCCCGGGCCCGCTTCGGCATCGACATTGCCCGCCTCCGGCGCGGCAGGCCAATAAGGAGAATAAAAATGAAGACCATGCGCGCCCGCACCCTCACGCTTGCGCTGACGGCGGCGACGCTGACGGGGTGCGCGACCGTCCAGACGCCGACGAAGGAAGACCCGCTGGAAGGACTCAACCGGACGATCTTCACGTTCAACGACAAGGTCGACCAGTACGCGCTGAAGCCGGTGGCGCAGGGCTACGTGTACATCACGCCGCAGCCGGTGCGTGACAGCGTCACCAACTTTTTCTCGAACATCGGCGACGTGTACACCGCTGCGAACAACCTGCTGCAGCTGAAGATCACCGATGGTGTCGAGGACATCATGCGGATCGTGATCAACACGATTTTCGGCGTCGGCGGCCTGTTCGACGTGGCGACCCTCGCGAAGCTGCCGAAGCACAACCAGGATCTCGGGCTCACGATGGGGCACTACGGCGTGCCGCCGGGCCCGTATCTGGTGCTGCCGCTGTTCGGTCCGAGCACCGTGCGTGACGCGGTCGGCACGGTCGGTAACTACTATGTGAACCCGCTGTCGTACATTCACCCGGATGGCCTGAGCTGGGCGCTGTACGGTCTGAACATTGTCAGCACGCGCGCGAACCTGCTCGGCGCGAGCGACGTGCTCGACAACGCGGCGCTCGACAAATATTCGTTCGTGCGCAACGCTTATCTGCAACGTCGCCGGTATCTGATTTCGGATGGCTCGACGGCCGCGGGTGCGGCTCTGCCGGACTACGGCGACAATGCGCCGTTGCCGAAGTACGAGGACGTCGATGAAGGCGCGGCGGCCCCGGCGGCGGCCAGCGGTGCGGTGCCTTCGGCCCCGGCAGCGCCGGCGGCGGCGAGCGGTGTGGTGCCTTCGGGCACGCCGGCGGCAGCCGGTGGTGCGGTGCTCAACGGCCCCGCGCAGGGCGCGGCGCCGGCTGAGCCCGCGTCTGGCGCGGAAGTCGAGGATCAGGGCCAGGGTCAGGGTGGTCAGCAAACCCAGGTGCCGGCCGGCCAGATCGTGCCGCCGAAGTTTGATTTCCCGTCGCTCCGGCTGCGTTGAGCGGCATGAGTCAAATCCAGTAACACCTGGAAACGACTCTCGCAGTTGCGCGGTGGATTGCGGATGAACTCGCGTGCTATCGTCGGCTCAAAAGGTTGCCGTAATTTTTAACGCAGGGCTTGAAATGAAAAAATTCTTTCTGATTCCGTTGTTTGCCGCATTCTTTTCGTTCAGTACGGGCGCGTTTGCGCAAGCTGTCGATACCAGCTCGCCGGACGGCATGATCAAGACCGTCACGAGCCAGGTGATCGACGCCGTGCGAAGCGACAAGTCGATTCAGGCGGGCGATATCAGCCACATCACGGCGCTCGTCAACGAGAAGATCCTGCCGTACACCGACTTCCGCCGCACGACGCAACTCGCGATGGGCCGCAACTGGCGCACGGCGACGCCCGAGCAGCAGGCGCAGGTGGTCGAGCAGTTCAAGATGCTGCTGATCCGCACGTACTCGGGCGCGCTGGCCCAGGTGAAGGACCAGCAGATCCAGTACAAGCCGTTCCGCGCGAGTCCTGAGGATACCGACGTCGTGGTGCGCTCGGTCGTGATGAACAATGGCCAGCCGATCGAACTCGACTATCGCCTGTACAAGACGCCGCAGGGCTGGCGCGTCTATGACATCAACGTGCTCGGCGCGTGGCTGATCCAGGCGTACCAGCAGCAGTTCAACGAGCAGATCCAGCAGCACGGCGTGGACGGCCTGATCCAGTTCCTCACGCAGCGCAACCAGCAACTGGCAGCGGGCAAGGCGTCGTGAGCGACGTCGCGAACCACACGGCGAGCGCCACGGTGAACCTTGCGGCGAGCCGCTTCGAAACCGGCACGACGCTGACTCACGCGAGCGCGAAAGTCGCGCTCGCGGCGGGCCTCGCCCGCATCGCGGGTGGCGCGACCGGCGTCGACTGCGCGCCGCTCGCCCAGTTCGACTCCTCCGCGCTCGCCGTGCTGCTCGCATGGCAGCGCGCGGCGAGCGAGCGTGGCGCGCCGCTTCACATCACCAATCTGCCGGCTGGTCTCGCCAGTCTCGCGCAAGCCTACGGCGTCGATACCCTTCTGTCGGCGCGACATTGACGCTCGACGCGTCACATTCCCCTCTGTAGGGCCAGGTCGGCTGGTCGGACTTTGCCCTATAATCAAGCGTTTTTTGGGACTGTCAATCGGCCCCAATTTCCGTATTTCCCGCATCCCTAGTACCCATATGGCGCCGTCATTCATGCGGCGCACAGTCATGCCAGCCATAGAAATTCGTAACGTCAAGAAACGCTACAAGGATTTGCAGGCGCTCAAGGGCGTCAACTTCACGGTCGAAGAAGGTGAGTTTTTCGGGCTGCTCGGCCCGAATGGCGCGGGCAAGACGACGCTCATCAGCATCCTCGCGGGCCTCGCCCGTGCCGACGAAGGCAACATCGCGGTGCGCGGCCACGACGTGGTCGACGACTTCCGCGAAGCGCGCCGCGCGCTCGGCGTCGTGCCGCAGGAGCTCGTCTTCGATCCGTTCTTCACCGTGCGCGAGACGCTGCGCATCCAGTCTGGCTACTACGGTCTGCGCAACAACGACGCGTGGATCGACGAAGTGATGGCCAACCTCGACCTCACCGAAAAAGCCGACGCCAACATGCGCGCGCTGTCGGGCGGCATGAAGCGGCGCGTTCTCGTCGCGCAGGCGCTGGTGCATCGTCCGCCCGTGATCGTGCTCGACGAGCCGACCGCCGGCGTCGACGTCGAGCTGCGCCAGACACTCTGGAAGTTCATCTCCCGCCTGAATCGCGACGGCCACACGATCGTGCTGACCACGCACTATCTGGAAGAAGCCGAATCGCTGTGCGACCGCATCGCGATGCTGCGCCGTGGCGAGTTGGTCGCGCTCGAACGCACGAGCACGCTGCTGCAGCGCTTCGCCGGCCTGCAACTGTTCGTGCGGTTTGCCGCGGGCGCGTTGCCGCCCGATCTCAGGCCGCTCGAAGTCGATTCGCAGGGCGCGCAGGGCCGTCAGCACCTGCTGCGGCTCGCGAGCTATGACGACGTCGAGCGGATTCTCGCGCAGTGCCGCGCGGCAGGTTGCACGTTCGAGGAAATCGAGGTCCGCAAGGCCGATCTCGAGGACGTATTCGTTCAGGTGATGAACGGTCCGGAAGTGATCGAGGGGCTGGCATGAGCGGTTATAGCGGATTCGGTACGCTGTTCTACAAGGAAATCCTGCGGTTCTGGAAGGTGGCGTTTCAAACCGTGCTCGCGCCGGTCGTGACCGCGCTGCTGTATCTGACGATCTTCGGTCATGCGCTGAGCGGCCACGTGCAGGTGTATCCGGGCGTCGGCTACACGAGCTTTCTGATTCCCGGTCTCGTGATGATGAGCGTGTTGCAGAACGCGTTCGCGAACAGTTCGTCCTCGCTGATCCAGTCGAAGATCACCGGCAATCTCGTGTTCGTGCTGCTGCCGCCGCTCTCGCACGGCGAGATGTTCGGCGCCTACGTGCTGGCCGCGCTCGTGCGCGGTCTCGCGGTCGGCCTCGGCGTGTTCGTCGTGACGGTGTGCTTCATTCCGGTCAGCTTCGTGGCGCCGTTCTACATCATCGCTTTTGCGCTGCTCGGCGCGGCGATTCTCGCCACGCTCGGCCTGATCGCCGGCATCTGGGCGGAGAAGTTCGACCAGCTCGCGACGTTCCAGAATTTCCTGATTACGCCGCTCACGTTCCTTTCAGGCGTGTTCTACTCGACGCACACACTGCCGCCGGTGTGGCGCGAAGTGTCGCGGCTGAATCCTTTTTTCTACATGATCGACGGCTTTCGCTTCGGTTTCTTCGGGATGTCGGATATCGATCCGCTCGTGAGCCTTGCGATTGTCAGCGGTTTCTTTGTGGTGCTGGCCGTGCTGGCGATGCGCATGCTCGCAACCGGCTACAAGCTGCGCCACTGACGAGGAGCATTCCATGTTACCGACTCCCGAACAGGTCAAGAACTACATCGCCAATGGGCTCGCATGCGAGCACCTCGAAGTCGAAGGCGACGGTCAGCATTTCTTTGCGACGATCGTATCGAACAGCTTCGAAGGCAAGCGTCTGATTCAACGCCATCAACTTGTTTATGCGGCGCTCGGCGAACGCATGAAACAGGAAATTCACGCGCTCAGCATGAAGACGCTGACGCCCGCCGAATGGCAAAACGCGTAATCTGGAAAGTCAGTGCGAATTACTCAAGAAACACGCAGCGCCGGTCGTGGCGCCGCCATCATCAACCGGGCAGATCAGGAACAGACTGGCATGGACAAACTCGTTATCGTTGGGGGCCAGCGGCTCGCGGGTGAGATCGTTGTCTCCGGTGCAAAGAACGCGGCATTGCCGATCCTGTGCGCGGGCTTGCTGAGCGCCGATCCGGTTCATCTCGACAACGTGCCCGACCTGCAGGACGTGCGCACGATGCTGAAACTGTTGCGCCAGATGGGCATGCGCACCGAGGAAAGCGGCGGCCGCGTCGCGCTCGACGCATCGAAGGTCGACAACCTCGTCGCGCCGTACGAACTCGTGAAGACGATGCGCGCGTCGATTCTCGTGCTCGGACCGCTCCTCGCGCGCTTCGGCGAAGCGAAGGTGTCGCTGCCGGGCGGCTGCGCGATCGGCGCGCGTCCGGTCGACCAGCACATCAAGGGCCTGCAGGCGATGGGCGCCGAGATCAGCATCGAACACGGCTTTATCGAGGCGCGCGCGAAGCGCCTGAAGGGCACGCGCATCGTCACGGACATGATCACGGTGACCGGCACGGAAAACCTGCTGATGGCCGCCGTGCTCGCCGAAGGCGAAACGGTGATCGAAAACGCCGCGCGTGAGCCGGAAGTCGGCGACCTCGCGCAGCTGCTCGTCGCGATGGGCGCGCAGATCGAGGGCATCGGCACGGACCGTCTCGTCATCCAGGGCGTCGAGAAGCTGCACGGCGCGAAGCACACGGTCGTTCCGGACCGCATCGAAGCCGGCACGTTCCTGTGCGCGGTCGCGGCGGCGGGCGGCGACGTGGTGCTGCGTCACGTGCGCCCGCTGATTCTCGAAGCCGTGACGGAAAAGCTGCGCGAAGCCGGCGTCACGATCGAGGAAGGCGACGACTGGATGCGCGTGAAGATGAACCAGCGTCCGCATGCCGTGAGCGTGCGCACGTCGGAATATCCGGCGTTCCCGACCGACATGCAGGCGCAGTTCATGGCGCTCAACACGATCGCGAACGGCACCTCGCAGGTCGTCGAAACGATCTTCGAGAACCGCTTCATGCACGTGCAGGAGCTGAACCGCCTCGGCGCGAACATCACGATCGACGGCAACACGGCGCTCGTGAACGGCGTCGCCCAGCTGTCGGGCGCGAAGGTGATGGCGACCGATCTGCGCGCGTCGGCGAGTCTCGTGATCGCGGGCCTGTGCGCCGATGGCGAAACGCTGATCGACCGCATCTATCACCTTGACCGGGGCTACGACCGGATGGAAACGAAGCTGACGGCCGTCGGCGCGAAGGTGAGCCGTATTCACGGGAGCCAGGCATGAGCGCGGTGCCGCAAACGTCGTCGTCTCCGGCCGTGAATGCGCCGCTGACGCTCGCGCTGTCGAAAGGGCGTATCTTCGAGGAAACCGTGCCGCTGCTTGCCGCCGCGGGCATCGAGGTCACCGAGGATCCTGAAACGTCGCGCAAGCTGATCCTGCCGACGAACGATCCGAACGTGCGCGTCATCATCGTGCGCGCCACCGACGTGCCCACGTACGTCGAATACGGCGCCGCCGATTTCGGCGTGGCGGGCAAGGACGTGCTGCTCGAACACGGCGGCGGCGGCCTGTATCAGCCGATCGATCTCGATATCGCGCGTTGCCGGATGTCGGTGGCGGTGAAGGGCGGCTTCGATTACGCGAGCGCCGTGCGCCAGGGCGCGCGGCTGCGCGTCGCCACGAAGTACGTGGAAACCGCGCGCGAGCATTTTGCGGCGAAGGGCGTGCACGTCGACCTGATCAAGCTGTACGGATCGATGGAACTGGCTCCGCTCGTCGGTCTCGCCGATGCGATCGTCGATCTGGTGAGTTCGGGCGGCACGCTGCGCGCGAACAACCTGGTCGAAGTCGAGGAGATCATGCAGATCTCGTCGCGGCTCGTCGTGAATCAGGCGGCGCTCAAGCTCAAGCGCGCGGCGCTGCGCCCGATTCTCGATGCGTTCGAGCGCGCGTCGCACAGCTATAACGCGGCCGCCTGACCTGACCGGTCAAACGCGGCGGATACACAGCAACACGCAGCACCACACAGCAACAAGCAGCAGGCAACACCGCGCAGCACCTGAAGAATCCGCACGAGCAGTGCGCGCGCTTTACCGAAACGGATACCCGTATGTCTATCAAGATTCGCAAACTCGATTCCAGCGCCGCCGGTTTCCGTCAGGCGCTGCACGCGGTGCTCGCGTTCGAGGCGAGCGAGGATGAAGCGATCGAGCGCTCGGTCGCGCAGATTCTGGCCGACGTGAAGTCGCGCGGCGACGCTGCCGTGCTCGACTACACGAACCGCTTCGACCGGCTCGACGCACAGAGCGTCGAGGCGCTGGAGCTGCCGATGCCGGAACTCGAGGCGGCGCTCGAAGGCCTCGAGCCGAAGCGCCGGGCGGCGCTCGAAGCCGCCGCCGCCCGGGTGCGCGGGTATCACGAGAAGCAGAAGATCGAATGCGGCAGCCATAGCTGGCAGTACACGGAAGCCGACGGCACCGTGCTCGGCCAGAAGGTCACGCCGCTCGATCGCGCGGGCATCTATGTGCCGGGCGGCAAGGCGGCGTATCCGTCGTCGGTGCTGATGAACGCGATTCCGGCGCGCGTGGCCGGCGTGCGCGAGATCGTGATGGTCGTGCCGACGCCCGGCGGCGTGAAAAATCCGCTCGTGCTGGCCGCGGCGCTGCTGGGCGGCGTCGATCGCGTGTTCACGATCGGCGGCGCGCAGGCCGTGGCCGCGCTCGCGTACGGCACGCAAACCGTGCCGGCCGTCGACAAGATCTGCGGCCCGGGCAACGCGTACGTCGCGTCCGCGAAGCGCCGCGTGTTCGGCACGGTCGGCATCGACATGATCGCCGGCCCGTCGGAAATCCTCGTGCTGTGCGATGGCACCACCGACCCGCGCTGGGTCGCGATGGACCTGTTCTCGCAGGCCGAACACGACGAACTCGCGCAGTCGATCCTGCTGTGTCCGGACGACGCGTTCATCAGCCGGGTGCAGGACGCGATCGACGAGCTCCTGCCCACCATGCCGCGTCAGGACGTGATCCGCGCTTCGCTCGAAGGGCGCGGCGCGCTGATCAAGGTGCGCGACATGGCCGAAGCCTGCGCGATCGCCAACGACATCGCACCGGAGCATCTGGAAATCTCCGCGCTCGAGCCGCATCAATGGGGCAAGCTGATTCGCCACGCCGGCGCGATCTTCCTTGGCCGCTACACCAGCGAAAGCCTCGGCGACTACTGCGCGGGGCCGAATCACGTGCTGCCTACGTCTCGTACCGCACGGTTTTCGTCGCCGCTCGGCGTCTATGATTTCTTCAAGCGATCGAGCGTGATCGAGGTCAGCGCCGAAGGCGCGCAGACGCTCGGCGAGATCGCGGCGGAACTGGCATACGGCGAAGGCCTTCCCGCCCACGCGCGTAGCGCCGAATACCGGATGAGACAGAGCGGCTGAGCGCAACACCGCGTTCATCGCGGGTAACACAACAAACAAGAATACTGGCCAACCAGGGCGGCGCGCATGCCGCCCGTGTCAGGCTGGCGCGCCGCGCGCGCCGGCCCACCCCATCATGACGACACCACAAGACATCATCCGTCGCGACGTGCTCGCGATGACCAGCTATCCCGTGCCCGACGCGACCGGCTTCATCAAGCTGGACGCGATGGAAAATCCGTTTACGCTGCCACCGGTGCTGGCCGCGCATCTCGGCGAGCACCTGGCTGGCGTCGCGCTGAACCGTTATCCGGCGCCGCGTCCGGAAGCGCTGATCGAAAAGATCAAGCGCGCGATGAACGTGCCCGCTTCGTGCGACGTGCTGCTCGGCAACGGCTCGGACGAGATCATCAGCATGATCTCGATGGTGTGCGCGAACCCCGGCGCGAAAGTGCTGGCGCCGGTGCCGGGCTTCGTCATGTATCAGATGTCCGCGAAACTGGCGCACCTGGAGTTCATCGGTGTGCCGTTGAAGTCCGATTTCACGCTCGACGCCGACGCGATGATCGCGGCAATCGCCGAACATCAGCCGGCCATTGTCTATCTGGCCTACCCGAACAACCCGACCGGCACGCTCTACGACGACGCCGACATGGAGCGCATCATCGCGGCGGCGACCCGGAGCCTCGTCGTGATCGACGAGGCCTATCAGCCGTTCGCGCAGCAAAGCTGGCTACCGCGCGCCGACCAGTTCGACAACGTCGTCGTGATGCGCACGGTGTCGAAACTCGGTCTTGCCGGAATCCGGCTGGGCTACCTGGCGGGCCGCCCGACGTGGCTCAACGAGATCGACAAGGTGCGCCCGCCATATAACGTCAACGTGCTGACGCAGGCAGCCGCGAGCTTCCTGCTCGATCATATCGACGTGCTCGACTCGCAGGCCGCCGAACTGCGCGCGCAGCGCACGAAGCTGGCCGGGGCCGTGGCCGCGCTGCCGGGCGCCGAAGTGTTCCCGAGCGCCGGCAATTTCCTGCTGGTGCGCGTGCCGGACGCGTCAATCCTGTTCGAGACGCTGCTGACAGCGCGGATATTGATCAAAAACGTGGGTAAAATGCACCCATTGCTGGCCAATTGTGTGCGTTTGACGGTCGGATCGGCCGAAGAAAACGCCCAGTTGCTCGCCGCATTGAAGCTCGTGCTGCATTGACCGCCAGCGTCCAGCCGCACGCATTGACAGCCTCCATTTTCTAGTTCGATTCAAGGAATTCCCATGCGCCAGGCGGAAGTCGTTCGCAACACCAGCGAAACGCAGATCCGTGTGAAGATCAATCTGGACGGCACCGGCGTGCAGAAGCTCGCCACCGGCGTCCCGTTTCTCGACCACATGCTCGACCAGATCGCGCGGCATGGGTTGTTCGATCTCGACATCGAAGCGCATGGCGACCTGCATATCGACGACCATCACACCGTCGAAGACACCGGCATCACGCTCGGCCAGGCCGTCGCGAAGGCGATCGGCGACCGCAAGGGCATCCGCCGCTATGGCCACGCGTACGTGCCGCTCGACGAAGCGCTGTCGCGCGTCGTGATCGACTTTTCCGGCCGTCCGGGCCTCGAATTCCATGTGCCGTTCACGCGCGCGCGCATCGGCACGTTCGACGTCGATCTCTCCATCGAATTCTTCCGCGGCTTCGTGAACCACGCGGGCGTGACGCTTCATGTCGACAATCTCCGCGGCCTGAACGCCCATCACCAGATGGAAACCGTGTTCAAGGCCTTTGGCCGGGCGCTGCGGATGGCCGTCGAGATGGATGAACGCGCGGCGGGGCAGATTCCGTCGACCAAGGGAAGTCTGTAAAAGACATACCGGACCGGCGACGCTCTCGCGCGCCGGCTAGCGATGGATATCATCAAGTCGTTTATTTCGCTGCTGGCGCTGATCAATCCGGTCGGCGCCATCCCGTTCTTTTTGAGCCTCACCGCGCAGCAATCGGACACCGAGCGGCGCCGCACGATCCGTATCGCATCGATTTCGGTGTTCTGCGTGATCGGCGTGACGACGATGCTCGGCCAGCAGATCATCAGCTTCTTTGGCATCTCGGTGGGGTCGCTCGAAGTGGGCGGCGGCATCATCATGCTGCTGATGGCGATCAACATGCTGAACGCGCAGATCGGCAACAGCCGCTCGACGCCGGAAGAGCGCCACGAGGCCGAGCAGAAGGACAACGTCGCGGTCGTGCCGCTGGCGATTCCGCTATTGACCGGGCCGGGTGCGATCAGCACGGTCATCGTCTATTCGGCCAGTTCACATCATTGGTACGACCGGGTTAGTCTTGTGGCTATCGGCGCGGTTCTCGCGGTGATCTGCTTCTTTTCGCTGCGGCTTGCCGAACCGATCGCCCGCTGGGTCGGTCGCACGGGGATCAATATCGGCACGCGGCTGATGGGGTTGATGTTGTCGGCACTGGCGGTGGAATTCATCGTCGACGGATTAAAGGCATTGCTGCCGAACTTGAGATGAAGACTTCAATTGCAATTGTGGATTACGGCATGGGCAACCTGCGCTCGGTGGCGCAGGCGCTGAAACAGGCCGCGCCCGAAGCGGACGTGGCAATCGTCGACCGGCCGGAAGCGATCCGCTCGGCCGACCGCGTCGTGCTGCCGGGCCAGGGCGCGATGCGCGACTGCATGCGCTCGCTCTCCGAATCCGGCCTGCAGGACGCCGTGATCGAGGCGTCGCGCTCGAAGCCGCTGATGGGCGTATGCGTCGGCGAGCAGATGCTGTTCGACTGGAGCGCCGAGGGCGATACGCGCGGGCTCGGGCTGATGCCGGGCAAGGTCGTGCGCTTCGAGCTGGACGGCCAGCTGCAGGACGACGGCTCGCGCTTCAAGGTGCCGCAGATGGGCTGGAACCGCGTGCGCCAGGCGCAGCCGCATCCGTTGTGGGACGGCGTGCCGGACAACAGCTTTTTTTACTTCGTACACAGCTATTACGTGGTGCCGGACGATGCCGCACATACGTCGGGCGAAACCGTGTACGGTGTGCCTTTTACGTCAGCGGTGGCGCGGGACAACATTTTCGCGACCCAGTTTCACCCGGAAAAGAGCGCCAGCGCGGGTTTGCGCATGTATCGCAACTTCGTCCACTGGAACCCGTGAACGTGTTCTGGCTTCCTCGTCGTCCAATGCGCCTTACCCGGCGTGGACGTCACGGCATCGGGCGAACCCGGCCCAATGCCGGCAAGGATGCTGAAAGACTTGTACTAAACTAGCGAGACGGCGCTGATGCCTGCCTGCGGGCTGGCGCCGACATTCAACTTCTTCCCAGACAACACCCGATTGCTATGCTGCTGATTCCGGCCATCGACCTGAAAGACGGTCAGTGTGTACGCCTCAAACAAGGCGATATGGACCAGGCGACGATTTTCTCCGAAGAGCCGGCGGCGATGGCCCGACATTGGGTCAACCGCGGCGCGCGGCGCCTGCATCTCGTCGATCTGAACGGCGCGTTCGCCGGCAAGCCGCGAAACGAAGATGCGATCCGCGCGATCATCGACGAAGTCGGCGGCGAGATTCCCGTCCAGCTGGGCGGCGGTATCCGCGACCTGAACACGATCGAGCGCTATCTCGACGACGGCCTGTCCTACGTCATCATCGGCACGGCCGCCGTGAAGAACCCGGGCTTCCTGCAGGACGCCTGCACGGCGTTCGGCGGCCATATCATCGTCGGGCTGGATGCGAAGGACGGCAAGGTCGCCACCGACGGCTGGAGCAAGCTGACCGGCCACGAAGTGGTGGATCTGGGCCGCAAGTTCGAGGACTACGGCTGCGAATCGATCATCTACACCGACATCGGCCGCGACGGCATGCTCCAGGGCATCAACATCGAAGCGACGGTGCGCCTCGCGCGCGCGGTGAAGATTCCGGTGATCGCAAGCGGCGGCCTGTCGAACCTCACCGATATCGAATCGCTGTGCGAAGTCGAAGGCGAGGGTATCGAAGGCGTGATCTGCGGGCGCGCGATCTACTCGGGCGACCTCGATTTCGCGGCCGCGCAGACGCATGCGGACCGGCTGCGCGAATCCGACGACGCCTGAAGCGGGGCGCGTCTTTCGTGCGCTGCTGCCGGCGCGGGCGGCCGGACACGCCGCCGCGGCATCCGGTAACGGGCACCCCGTCGCTCGTGGCGAGCGGCTTCATCAGCGGCACTGGCAAGAATTTGCAAGATCATGGCTCTAGCTAAACGCATCATCCCCTGTCTCGACGTCACCGCTGGACGCGTGGTGAAGGGCGTCAACTTCGTCGAACTGCGCGATGCGGGCGACCCGGTCGAAATCGCGCGTCGCTACGACGATCAGGGCGCCGACGAACTCACCTTCCTCGACATCACCGCGACTTCCGACCAGCGCGACCTGATCCTGCCGATCATCGAGGCGGTCGCGTCGCAGGTGTTCATTCCGCTCACGGTCGGCGGCGGCGTGCGCGCGGTCGCGGACGTGCGGCGGCTGCTCAACGCCGGCGCGGACAAGATCAGCATGAACTCGTCGGCGGTCGCGAACCCGCAGCTCGTGCGCGACGCGACGGACAAATACGGCTCGCAGTGCATCGTCGTCGCGATCGACGCGAAGCGCGTGTCGCAGGAAGGCGAGGCGCCGCGCTGGGAAGTGTTCACGCACGGCGGGCGCAAGGCCACCGGGCTCGACGCGATCGAGTGGGCCCGCAAGATGGCCGGACTCGGCGCGGGCGAGATCCTGCTGACCAGCATGGACCGCGACGGCACGAAAAGCGGCTTCGATCTGGCGCTTACGCGCGCGGTATCGGACGCGGTGCCGGTTTCGGTGATCGCTTCGGGCGGCGTCGGCTCGCTGCAGCATCTGGCCGATGGCATCACGGAAGGCCGCGCGGACGCCGTGCTGGCCGCCAGCATCTTCCACTATGGCGAGCACACTGTCGGCGAGGCCAAGCGCTTCATGGCCGATCAGGGCATTTCAGTGAGGTTGACGTGAACGCGTCCGCGGAAAACTGGCTGGACAGGGTCAAATGGGACGCGAACGGCCTCGTGCCGGTCATCGCCCAGGAAGCCACGACGAACGACGTGCTGATGTTCGCGTGGATGAACCGCGAAGCGCTCGCCAAAACCATCGAACTGGGCCGCGCCGTGTATTTCTCGCGCTCGCGCCAGCGCCTGTGGTTCAAGGGCGAAGAGTCCGGCCACGTCCAGAACGTGCATGAAGTGCGGCTCGACTGCGACGAAGACGTCGTGCTGCTGAAGGTCGAGCAGGTGTCGGGCATCGCGTGCCACACCGGCCGTCACTCGTGTTTTTTCCAGAAATTCGAAGGCTCGGCTGACGACGGCGAATGGGTTGCCGTCGAACCGGTGCTGAAAGACCCCGAACACATCTACAAATGACGCAATCCACGCAATCCACTCCCACGACGACCGATACGCTGCTGCGCCTCGCTGCCATCATCGACAGCCGCAAGGGTGGCGACCCGGACACGTCGTATGTCTCGCGCCTGTTCGACAAGGGCGACGACGCGGTGTTGAAGAAAATCGGCGAGGAAGCGACCGAGGTCGTGCTCGCGGCCAAGGACACGCGTCACGGCGGCGCGCCGACGGCGCTGGTCGGCGAAGTGGCCGATCTGTGGTTTCATTGTCTCGTGATGCTGTCGCATTTCGATCTGGGCCCGGCGGAAGTGCTCGCTGAACTCGAGCGTCGCGAAGGCACCTCGGGCATCGAGGAAAAAGCCCTGCGCAAAAGCCGCGAGCGCGAGCAGAACGGCGACTAGGGCGGCAACCGGAATCGCAACTGGAGCCGCAGGCGGGGATGGCAGTCGAAGACCCGCCGCACGCGCCCGGCATGTACACGTGCAAGCCAGCTGAACTGAGAAGGAGACGCAGAGATGGAACAGTCGCAGGGCGGATACCCGCCTCCGTCTTACCAGAGCGTGACCGAAATCGATCGCCAGCGGAGCCTTCGCACGCTCACGCATATCCTGTACGGTCTCTACGCGATCTACTGGCTGACCGGCGGTCTGACCGCGCTGGTCGCGATCATCATCAACTATGTCAAACGGCCCGATGTGACCGGAACGCCCTTTGAAGCGCACTTCAACTGGCAGATCCGCACCTTCTGGTGGGGCTTGCTCGGTCACGTGATCGGAATCGCGCTTTTCATCGTGCTGATCGGCGTGCCGATTCTGTGGGCTGTCGCGATCTGGATGTTGTACCGTATTATCAAAGGCTGGCTTTATCTGTACGACAACAAGCCATTGATGAATCCGCGCGCGTGGTTTTGACCGTATCCATCCTGAGGCCACCCGCGTCAGCGTTTCACTGAGACCATGAGCCACGACACTTCTAGTTGCCTGTTCTGCAAGATCGCCGCTGGCGATATTCCCTCGACCAAAGTGCATGAGGACGACGAGTTCGTCGCGTTTCGCGATATCCGTCCGGCGGCCGAAACCCACGTGCTCGTCATTCCCCGCAAGCATATCGAAACGCTGTCGAACTGCACGCAGGACGACTCGGCCCTGCTTGGTAGAATGCTTGTACTGGTCGCGCGTCTCGCCGACAAACTGGGCGTGGCGTACACCGGTGGCGAAACCGGCTTTCGCACGGTCATCAATACCGGTCCCGGCGGCGGGCAGGAGGTGTATCACCTGCACGCACACATCCTGGCAGGACCGCGCCCGTGGCAGCGCATGGGGTGAGGCCGGCGCGGCGCAGGCGTACACGATACGCCGCGCGGCGACAACCGCGCTTCGCGGCGGGATTTTGGCCGCGCACAATGGCGGGCTGGCAAAAAGTGGCGATCAGCCGGTTGCAATGTAATAACGCGGGCGGGCTGATCCATTCATAATGAAGCGAACGTGCGACCGGTGGTTTTCGGCAGTATCGTAGACATGGGACGCGAGCGCTTCGAATCATGCCGCAAGGCAGACGATGTTCGCCGCGAATGAGCGTACAGACGCGGCGGCGGGGTTAAGGAGAGTTTTCATGGGTTCGTTGAGTATTTGGCACTGGCTGATCGTGTTGCTGATTGTGGCGCTGGTGTTCGGCACGAAGAAACTGCGCAACATCGGTACCGATCTGGGCGGCGCGGTGAAGGGTTTCAAGGAAGGCATGAAGGAAGCTGAAACGCCCGCCGATGCGCAGGCGCGTGAATTGCCGCGCACGGGCACCGTCGATGTCGACACCAAGGAAAAAGCGCCGCATTCCGGCGACTCCCGCTAAAAACGCGGCAGCCCCGCACTGACGGAAAGCTCATTCCATGCTGGACCTCGGTCTAACCAAGATGGCGCTGATCGGCGTCGTCGCGCTGGTCGTGCTCGGGCCGGAGCGCCTGCCGCGCGTCGCACGCACGGCTGGCGCGCTGTTCGGGCGCGCCCAGCGCTATATCAACGACGTGAAGTCCGAAGTCACGCGTGAGATCGAGCTGGACGAACTGCGCCGCATGAAGACGGAGTTCGAATCGGCTGCCAGCGGCGTCGAGAGCACGATCCACGACAATCTGCGCAAGCACGAGTCCGAACTGAACGACGCGTGGAATGCCGGCACGTCGGTATCGTCGAGTATTGCAGGCGGCGGGTCCGGATACGACGCGTCTTCCACCGACGGCACGTCATGGCGCAGCACGATCACCTCCACACCGAAGCGCAAGAACTGGCGCGTCAAGCAGACGGCGGCGCCGACCTGGTACAAGCGCGCCACCTTGCGGCGCACCCGCGTGCAGTCGGGGGCGGCGCGCGTCGCGCGGCACACGCCGGTGAGCCTGCGCCGTCCGACACGCTTCTTCTGATGTCCCCAGCGAAACACTTCAACCGAGGGCCGGCGTGAGCGACCCGCAGCAAAACCAGGGCGAAGCCCCTGAAGAAACCTTCATCTCGCATCTCGTCGAACTACGCGATCGCATCATCCGGGCGGGCATCTCGGTCATCGTCGTATTTCTCGGGCTGGTCTACTGGGCGCCGGACATCTTCCGGCTGCTCGCGCGCCCGCTGATGCAGAACCTGCCCAAGGACGGCAAGATGATCGTCACCGACGTCACCGGCTCGTTCTTCGTGCCGATGAAGGTGACGATGCTCGTCGCGCTGGTGATCGCGCTGCCGTTCGTGCTGTACCAGATATGGGCGTTCGTCGCGCCGGGGCTCTATCAGCATGAGAAGAAGCTGGTGACGCCGCTCGTCGGCAGCAGCTACGTGCTGTTCCTGTGCGGGATGGCGTTTGCGTACTTCGTCGTGTTTCCGACGATTTTCCGCGTGATGGCGCACTACAACGCGCCGCTCGGCGCGGAAATGACCACCGATATCGACAACTACCTGAGCTTCGTGCTGACGATGTTCATCGCGTTCGGCGTGACGTTCGAGGTGCCGATCGTCGTCGTGCTGCTCGTGCGCATGGGCATCCTGTCGATCAAGAAGCTCAAGGAGATCCGTCCGTATGTGATCGTCGGCGCGTTTGTGGTTTCCGCTGTCGTGACGCCACCGGACGTGTTTTCGCAGCTGATCCTCGCGGTTCCGCTGATCATCCTGTACGAAGCGGGGATCATCGCGGCGCGGTTGATCGTCGGTAAACAGCCGGTCGTGAAGGAAGAAGAAAGCTCGCCGACGAGCTAGCCTTCAAGGCTCGCGTCCTCGCGCTCTCGCTTGGGGTTGCGATTGCCGGAAAAGCAAAAAGGCAGCCAGTGTGGCTGCCTTTTTGCTTTCGTTCATATGTGCTGCCGAGGCCCAATCGACTGGGAGAATCCATTCAGACGGGGCGGCCAGTACCGCAGATATCGCTCAACCGCCGTCGTCGCTCTGATCGTCGCCGTTGTCCGCGGGTTGCTTTGGCGGCGGCGGGCGTTTGCCGATCATCACGTCGACGTCCAGTTCCTTGTTCTTGCGCACGACATGAACCTTCGCGTTCGTGCCCGGCTTGATCTGCGCGATCACGTTCAGGAGACGCGTCGTGTCCGTGATGTCCTCGCCGTTCACGCTCACCAGAATGTCGCCCGGCTTGATGCCGGCCTTGTCGGCGGGCCCGCCCTGCAGCACACCTGCGACGATCGCGCCCGATTCCTGCTTGAGCCCGAACGACTCGGCGATTTCCGGCGTGACGTCCTGCGGTTCGACGCCGATCCATCCGCGCGTTACCGAACCCGTCGTGATGATGCTTTCCAGCACGCTGCGCGCCGTCGAAACCGGAATCGCGAAGCCGATGCCAAGCGAGCCGCCCGAGCGCGAGTAAATGGCCGTGTTGATGCCCAGCAGGTTGCCGTTCACGTCCACCAGCGCGCCGCCCGAGTTGCCCGGATTGATCGCCGCGTCGGTCTGGATGAAGTTTTCGAACGTGTTGATGCCGAGGTGATTGCGTCCGAGCGCGCTGATGATGCCCATCGTCACCGTCTGGCCGACGCCGAACGGGTTGCCGATCGCGAGCACCACGTCGCCGACGCGCGTCTGGTCCATGCGGCCGAGCGTGATCGTCGGCAGATTGGTCATGTTGACCTTGAGCACGGCCAGATCCGTCTCTGGATCGACGCCGATGACCTTCGCGTTCGTGGTGCGGCCGTCGGCGAGCGCGATTTCGATCTGATCCGCGCCGTCCACGACGTGCTGGTTCGTTAGAATGTAACCTTCCGGACTCACGATGACGCCCGAGCCGAGATTGGCCGCCGGCTGTTCCTGCTGCCTGCGGTTGTTGTTCCTGTCGCCGAAGAAGTAGCGGAAGAGCGGATCTTTCGCGCGCGGGTCGGGCGGAAGCGAGCCGTCCTTGCTTGAGAACACGTTGACGACCGCTGGCATGGCCTTGTGCGCCGCATCGGCGTACGAAGCCTGCGCGGGCCCGCTGCCCCCGCCGATGCCTGGCGCCACTTCACGCAGGGCGACGATCGGTTCGGCAAGCTGCTTGCCGAACTGGCCCTGGCGCTGCAGCCATTGCGGCTTGAGTGTCGCAATGATGAACATCAGCGCCAGCAGTACCGTCACCGCCTGGGCGAAGAACAGCCAAAAGCGTCTAAGCATCTGAAGATATTAGAGGTTTATATGGATCGGATCGAACTGGAATTGTACTTGAACAATCTTCTGCAAACCGCGAGGTTCAAGGACTATTGCCCCAATGGGCTGCAGGTTGAAGGCCGGCGTCGCGTAAAAAAGATCGCGACCGGTGTGACCGCCTCGGCGGCCTTTCTGGAGGCGGCAATCGAGTGGGGCGCGGACGCGGTTTTCGTCCATCATGGCTACTTCTGGCGCAACGAGCCGCCGCAGATCACCGGCCGCAAACATGGCCGCATCAAGCTGCTGATCCAGAACGATCTGAACCTGTTCGCCTACCATCTGCCCCTCGACGACCATCCGGAATTCGGCAATAACGCGCAACTGGGCGCGAAAATGGGCTGGATCCCCGACGAAACCCATTTTGGCGAAGGTAACCTCGGCTGGCTGAGCACGCTGCCGATGCCCATCACGCTCGCCCACTTCACCGCGCAGGTCGAGCAGACGCTCGGCCGCACGCCGCTCGTCCTCGGCGACCCGGACCGTGAACTGCGCCGCGTCGCGTGGTGTACGGGCGCCGCGCAAAGCTATTTCGACGCCGCGATCGCCGCCGGCGCCGATGTCTTCCTCACCGGCGAAATCTCCGAGTCGACCACTCACACGGCCGCCGAAAGCGGCGTCGCGTTCCTCTCCGCCGGCCATCACGCGACCGAGCGCTTCGGTGTCCAGGCCATCGGCGCGCATCTGTCCGAGACCTTCGATCTCGAACATCTCTTTATCGATGTCCATAATCCAGTCTGATTTTCGGTTAATTAGTGAACAAAAAGGCTGGATAACGGAGGGAACGCTTAAGAAACCACATAAAAATGTTCGCGATTTGTGCGGGGATACCCTGATTTATCAAAGACTTCGCACGCTTTTTGGTATTCGGCCCTTGTAAATGCCGACTCCATTCGAGCAAACTAGCGGCGGTAGAACCGGCTTGACGGAAAAATCCAACTCAGAAGTGGGGCGTGTGATGCGAGACAAGGAAGATGAACGCGTCGACGGCAGCCGTCGTACCTGGCTGATTGCGACGACCGTAGCAGGTGGCGTAGGTGGAGTTGCCACTGTAGTGCCCTTTGTTAGTTCGTTTGCACCATCTGAAAAGGCCAAGGCAGCAGGCGCCCCGGTCGAAGTCGATATCAGTAACCTGAAGCCCGGCGACATGATGACCGTGGCATGGCGTGGCAAGCCGGTGTGGATCATCAACCGCACCGACAGGATGCTCGCCGACGTCAAGAAAGCCGATCATGAAGTGGCTGACCCGGACAGCAAAAAGCCCTTCTCGATGCCGGAGCCGGATTACTGCAAGAACGAATTCCGCGCCCGCGCCGACCGCAAGAACATCTTCGTCGCCGTCGCCGTATGCACCCATCTGGGCTGCACGCCGACGCCGCGCTTCCAGGAGGGTGCGCAGCCCAGTCTTCCAGACGACTGGCCAGGAGGCTTCCTGTGCCCGTGCCACGGCTCGACCTACGACATGGCTGGCCGCGTCTTCAAGAACAAACCGGCTCCGCAAAACCTCGACATTCCGCCCTATATGTTCACGTCGGCGAATTCGCTCGTGATCGGCAAGGACGAGAAAGGAGAAGCGTAAATGGCGATCGAACACGAAGTGGAGACAACCGGGCTGGCCGGATGGATCGACCGCCGCTTCCCGATGACGGCGACGTGGAAAAAGCACGTCTCCGAGTACTACGCACCGAAGAACTTCAATTTCTGGTACATCTTCGGCTCGCTCGCGCTGCTGGTGCTGGTGAACCAGATCGTCACCGGCATTTTCCTCACGATGAACTACAAGCCCGACGCGACGCTCGCGTTCTCGTCGGTCGAGTACATCATGCGCGAGGTGCCGTGGGGCTGGCTGATCCGCTACATGCATTCCACGGGCGCGTCGCTGTTCTTCGTTGTCGTGTATCTGCACATGTTCCGCGGGCTGCTCTACGGCTCGTACCGCAAGCCGCGTGAGCTGGTGTGGATCTTCGGCTGCGCGATCTTCCTGTGCCTGATGGCCGAGGCGTTTTTCGGCTACCTGCTGCCGTGGGGCCAGATGTCGTTCTGGGGCGCGCAGGTGATCGTGAACCTGTTTTCGGCGATTCCGTTTATCGGGCCGGATCTGTCGCTGTGGATTCGCGGCGACTACGTGGTGTCCGACGTCACGCTGAACCGCTTCTTCGCGTTTCACGTGATCGCGATTCCGCTCGTGCTGCTCGGGCTGGTGGTCGCTCATCTCGTGGCGCTGCATGAAGTGGGCTCGAACAACCCGGACGGCATCGAGATCAAGGCGAAGAAGGACGCCAGCGGCAAGCCGATCGACGGCATCCCGTTCCATCCGTACTACTCGGTCCACGATTTTCTGGGCGTGTCCGTGTTTCTGTTAATCTTCGCCGCGATCATCTTCTTCGCGCCGGAAATGGGCGGCTACTTCCTCGAGGCGAATAACTTCGTCCCGGCGAACCCGCTGCAGACGCCGCCGGAAATCGCGCCGGTCTGGTACTTCACTGCGTTCTACGCGATGCTGCGCGCCACGACCGATCCGTTCAAGATCGTCCTGATGATCGTGATCGCGCTGCTGGGCCTGCTCGCGCTCGTGCGCGCGCGCGGCAAGTGGAAGTTCGGTCTGCCGGTGCTCGCCGTGCTGGTGATTCTGGCGATGGCGTTCACCGAGTCGAAGTTCTGGGGCGTGGTGGTGATGGGAACGGCGGTGGTGTCGCTCTTCTTCCTGCCGTGGCTCGACCAGTCGCCGGTGAAGTCGATCCGCTACCGGCCGTTCTTCCACAAGGTGTTCTACGGGATCTTCGTGCTGGCGTTCCTGACGCTGGGCTTCCTCGGGACGAAGCCGCCATCGCCTGCCTCGACGCTGATCGCGCAGATCTGCGCACTGATTTATTTTGCGTTCTTCCTCGGCATGCCGTTCTGGACACGGCTCGGACGGTTCAAACAACCGCCCGAACGAGTCCGGTTCAAGTCTCACTAACGCGCGCCAGGAGAACCCACAATGAAAAAACTGCTTTCGACGCTCGCGCTGATCGGCGCCGCTTCGACAATGGCCTTCGCGCTGATGGTGAGTCCGGCGCACGCGGACGAGAATTTCCCGCTCGACCGCGCGCCCGATAACGCGGACAATTTTGCCTCCCTGCAGCATGGCGCGCAATTGTTTGTAAACTATTGCCTGAATTGCCATAGCGCGAACCTGATGCGATACAGCCGCCTGCAGGATCTGGGCATCTCGCAGAAGGAAATCGAGAAGAACCTGTTGTTCACGACCGACAAGGTCGGTAACACGATGTCGGTGGCGATGCGGCCTGAAGACGCGAAAGCGTGGTTCGGGGCGCAACCGCCGGATCTGTCGGTGGAGGCGCGGGCGCGCAACAAGGACTGGCTGTATACGTACCTGCGCAGTTTTTACCGCGACGACACCCGGCCGACTGGCTGGAACAACCTGGTGTATGACAACGTGAGCATGCCGCACGTGTTGTGGCAGCTTCAGGGCCAGCGGACCGCGAAGTTCGAGGAGGACACCGACGAAAGGACGGGTGAAAAGATCCGCAAGTTTGTCGGCTACCAGCAGGTCACGCCGGGGACGATGTCGGCAGTAGATTATGATTCTGCTGTTGCCGACCTCGTGTCGTACGTGTCGTGGATGTCCGAACCCACGCAGCAAACGCGCAAACGGCTGGGCGTATGGGTGCTGATGTTCCTCGGCATCCTGAGCTTTTTCGCCTGGCGATTGAACGCCGCGTACTGGAAAGATATCAAATAATCACGCCGTGACCGGCGTGGGGCCGGCGCAAGGAAAACCGCGAGGCGGTTTTTCCGCGCTGGCCCTTCAGCTTTTTGAGGAAATGTAAAAATGATGGTTCTGTACTCTGGCACGACTTGTCCTTTCTCCCAGCGCTGCCGGCTGGTGTTGTTCGAAAAGGGCATGGACTTTGAGATTCGCGACGTCGACCTGTTCAACAAGCCGGAAGACATCGCGGTGATGAATCCGTATGGTCAGGTGCCGATCCTCGTCGAACGGGACCTGATTCTGTATGAGTCGAACATCATCAACGAGTATATCGACGAGCGCTTCCCGCACCCGCAGCTGATGCCGGCTGACCCGGTTCAGCGTGCGCGCGCGCGTCTGTTCCTGCTCAACTTCGAGAAGGAGCTGTTCGTACACGTCGGCACACTGGAAAACGAAAAGGGCAAGGCTGCCGAGAAGAATCACGAAAAGGCGCGTATCGCGATTCGTGACCGTCTGACGCAGCTCGCACCGATTTTCCTCAAGAACAAGTACATGCTCGGCGAAGAGTTCTCGATGCTCGACGTGGCGATTGCGCCGCTGTTGTGGCGTCTGGATCACTACGGCATCGAACTGTCGAAGAACGCAGCACCGCTGATGAAGTACGCCGAACGCATTTTCAGCCGTCCGGCCTATATCGAAGCGCTGACGCCTTCGGAAAAGGTGATGCGCCGTTGAGTGTGGTTCAGGGGGAAAGCGTCGCGCCGTCGTGCTGATCGTGGCGGGTCGCGCGGCGTCTTTCGTCCGGTACGAGGAATGTTGATGCAAGAGATTTCCACGAAGCCTTACCTGCTGCGCGCGTTGTACGAGTGGTGCACGGATAACGGCTACACGCCGCACATCGCGGTACGGGTCGACAACCAGACACGCGTTCCGCGTCAGTTCGTGCGCGACAACGAAATCGTGCTGAACATCAGCTTCGAGGCAACGAGCCAGTTGCAGATGGGCAATGAGCTCGTCGAGTTCAACGCGCGGTTTTCGGGGAAGTCGCACCGGATCGAAGTGCCGATCGCGAACGTGCTTGCGATCTATGCGCGCGAGAACGGGCAGGGCATGGCGTTCCCGGTCGATTCCCCGGGTGGCGAAGCGGCGGATTCCAGCGAGGAAGATGACGCGGGCGCGACCGTCGGCGCTCCGGTGACGATCGGCGGCAGCACGCCAGCGGCGGCTCCGGCCGGCTCGCAAGATGCCGCGACGGCGCGAAAGTCCGACGACGCCGGCGATGCCCCGAAACCCGACGACGACGGATCAAAAGGCGGCGGAAGAGGCCACCTCAAGGTCGTGAAATGAAGTAAAATCGCCGTCCGATGCCCCCTTAGCTCATTTGGTAGAGCACTTGACTTGTAATCATGAGGTGGTCTGTTCGAATCAGACAGGGGGCACCAGCTGATTCAATCAAAAAGCCCAGTCGCTGCGACTGGGCTTTTTGTTTTCTGGGGTTTCTTCGGGTAGTGGGCGATGGGAGCCGGGGTGCGCGCTTCAGGCGGCCTCAAGACGCACCACGGCCCGACTTCCCGTGGCCTCCGCATATCGGGCCAGCGTGCGCATGGACGGCAAGGAGCGCCCGCTTTCCATACGTGCGATGGTCGATTGCGTCGTTTGCATCTTTTCGGCGACCTGTTCCTGAGTCAGTCCGGCACGCACCCGCGCAGCGACAAGCTCGCGCGCAATTGCGAATTCTGGCGACTGCGCATCGTATTCAGCTCTGGTCTTCGGGTCGGCCAGCAAGCGTGTTTTGAGGGTAGCGAGGTCAGTCATCAATCCATTCTCCTTCATGCGGGTCCAGCCGTCTCCACCACGCCATCATATTATCTCTTTTTTGCTATAAATAAGCCCCGATCATCCACGTCACCCGAAGCTCGCCCGTGACTGCGCCTGCGAAACCCGTCGCGGGCGGAAATACAGCAAGACGTGCGTCCAGGTGAGCGGTACTATCGCGCCAAAGCT
Source organism: Paraburkholderia sartisoli (assembly GCF_900107685.1). Classification (GTDB taxonomy): domain Bacteria; phylum Pseudomonadota; class Gammaproteobacteria; order Burkholderiales; family Burkholderiaceae; genus Paraburkholderia; species Paraburkholderia sartisoli. Next base: position 79,528 of record NZ_FNRQ01000010.1, read on the forward strand.
GTGAGCGGCCGTGCCGCTGCCGGCGCAGACCGTATTGCGGCCGCCCCGTTTCTTCCTCGCGTACCCATGACCACTTCCGCCACGATCACCCTTCCCGAAGACGACGGCCCGCGCGCCGTCCTCTGGCGTTCCGAGGCGGCCGTGCTGCCGCCAAAGCGCGTGACCATCGCCGACGACCGTCTCACCGCCGATGCCGCGTACCGGCTTGCCTGCGAAGGCACCGCGCTGCTGTACCGTGGCGACTTCCAGAACGCGCGCCAGCTGTTGCAGGCGATGACGCGGCGCGTCGAACGCAATCCGCGCAAGGACGCGACCTCGCTGAAAGAAGCGTTCAATTTCCACCGTCAGGCGCAGTCGCAACGCGCGCGCGTCCTCGGCATGGTGCTGATTCCACTGGACGGCGATTACACGATCCCGCTGCGTCGCGCGCCGGAAGTGCGGGAGGCTTGCGCCGAAACGTACGGCGCGGCGACGGGCGAATCTTCGGTGGTGTCGCTGCGTGAACTGCTCGGCCTTGTCGGCGCGCATGAATGGCGCAAGAAGGGCGTCGAGATTCCCGTGCTCGCCGATCGCATCCACCCGCATTACGGCGTGTTCTCGCCGGTGCGCGGGGAGTATGTGGATCTCGTTGCGCGCACGCCGTTGCCAACGCTTGAAAAGGCGTTCGATATCGGCACCGGTACCGGTGTGCTGGCCGCGTTGCTGGCAAAGCGCGGCGTGAAGAGGATCGTCGCGACCGATCAGGATCCGCGCGCGCTCGCGTGCGCCACCGAAAACCTCGCGCGGATGGGTTACGACGCTCAGGTCAAGGTGGTGCACGCCGATCTCTTTCCCGAAGGCCGCGCGCCGCTTGTGATCTGCAATCCGCCGTGGGTGCCCGCGCGGCCCGCGTCGCCGATCGAATATGCCGTGTTCGATCCGGACAGCCGCATGCTGCTTGGCTTCCTGAACGGTCTCGCGGCGCATCTTTCGCCGGGCGGCGAAGGCTGGCTGATCCTGTCCGATTTCGCCGAGCATCTCGGCTTGCGCTCGCGCGAAAGCCTGCTGGCGGCGATCGATCAGGCCGGGTTGAAGCTCGTCGGACGCGAAGACATCAAGCCGCGTCATCCGAAGTCGACCGATGCGAACGATCCGCTGCACGCGGCGCGCGTGAAAGAGGTGACATCGTTGTGGCGTCTGCAGGCGCGCTGAGATCTGGCGTCGCGATGCCCGTTGTTACACCGGACCTGACTCCGTGTCCGACGCGGGATTTGACGCCGATTCCGGCGCGGAACATGACGCGGAATTTGACGCCGATCCTGACGCGGAACCTGATGTTGCTTCCGGCGCGGAACCCGACGCTAATCCCGACACCGCTTCCGCCGCCCCGACGTAACCAGCCGCACCGTGCCCCGCAACGAGGCCGCTCGCGAAGCAGGCGGTGAGCAGATAGCCACCCGTCGGCGCTTCCCAGTCGAGCATTTCGCCGGCGCAGAACGCGCCTGGAATCTGTTGCAGCATCAGGCGCGCGTCGAGCGCCTCGAACGGCACGCCGCCCGCGCTGCTGATCGCTTCCTCGATGGGCCGCGCGCGCGTGAGGCGCAGCGGCAACGCCTTGATCGCACGCGCCAACTGCTGCGTATCGGCGAACGTTTCCTTCGACAGACACTCGTGCAGCAACCCCGCCTTGACGCCCGAAATGCCAAGCCGGCCGTGCAGATGCGTCGACATCGAGCGCGACCCGCGCGGTCGCGTGACCTCGTCCACAACGCGCTCAGCGGAGTGCGCCGGCGCGAGATCGAGGTGAATGACGACCTCGCCGTCCGCCAGCAGACGATCCCGGATCACCGACGAAAGCGCGTACACCAGGCTGCCCTCGACACCTGTTTCTGTCGAAATGAACTCACCTTTTCGATAATGGACTTTTTTGTCTATATCGATGACGGAAATGGCAACGGATTTCACCGGCTGGCCGGCGAAATGTTCACGGAAATATGCGCTCCAGTCGGCGTCGAAGCCGCAGTTCGACGGGCGCAGCGGCGCGATGGCAACGCCGCGCGCCTGCATTAGCGGCACCCACGAAGCGTCCGATCCGAGCCGCGGCCAGCTGCCGCCGCCGAGCGCGAATACAACCGCATCGGCTGTTACGCGATGCTCGGCGTCGTCGCCGGTCGTGGCGAAGCGCAGCGCGTGCCTCGGCGCATCGGATGACTGCGCGTCGCTGTCCCAGCCGATCCATTTGTGGCGCATGTGAAACCGCACACCGGCTTCCTTCAGCCGATGCAGCCATGCGCGCAACATCGGCGCGGCCTTCATGTCGGTGGGGAACACGCGCCCCGAGCTGCCGACGAATGTCGGAACGCCCAGTTCCGTCAGCCACGCACGCAACGCATCGGGGCCGAATGCGTCGAGGAGCGGCGCGATCCGGTCGCGGCGCGCGCCATAGCGGCCGAGAAACGGCGTGAGCGGCTCCGAGTGCGTGATGTTCATGCCGCCTTTGCCGGCCATCAGGAACTTGCGGCCGACAGAGGGCATTGCGTCATAGACATCGACGCGCACGCCGCGCCGCGCGAGCGCCTCGGCGGCCATCAAACCGGCCGGGCCGCCGCCGATGACGGCGACAGAAACTGAATCGTGCGAAAGGAGCATGCAGCGGGCGCGAAGAAGAGGGAAGAGAAGCGTGCAACGACGCAAGGTGCGCCATTTTCACACCCGCAGCAAGCGGGAGCAAACCGAGCGGGAGCAAACGCGCATTGCAGCACGTCAGCATCATCACGCAATTCAAAAGCGCACATCCGCGCCGCGCCGTTTCAGGTCACGACACCCACCTGCCACGGCACGAACTCGCTTTGCCCGTAGCCGTGCAGTTCGCTCTTCGACGGCTTGCCCGAAGCGCAGTCGAGCATCATGCGAAACACGGCTTCGCCGAGTTCATCGATGCTCGCCGTGCCGTCGATCACGCCGCCGCAGTTGATGTCCATGTCGTCTTCCTGGCGTTCCCACAGCGGCGTGTTCGTCGCGAGCTTCAGCGACGGTGACGGCGCGCAGCCATACGCGGAACCGCGCCCGGTCGTGAAGCAGATCAGGTTCGCGCCCGATGCCACCTGGCCCGTCGCCGACATCGGATCGTAGCCCGGCGAATCCATGAACACGAAGCCTTTCGCGGTGACCGGCTGCGCGTATTCGTACACTTCGACGAGATTCGTCGTGCCGCCTTTCGCCACCGCGCCGAGCGATTTTTCGAGGATCGTCGTGAGGCCGCCGACCTTGTTGCCGGCCGACGGATTGTTATCGAGCGCCGCGCCGTTGCGATCGCAATAGTCCTGCCACCAGGCGATGCGCGCGAGCAGTTTCTCGCCGACTTCGCGGCTCACCGCGCGCCGCGTGAGCAGATGCTCCGCGCCGTAGACCTCGGGCGTCTCCGACAGGATCGCCGTGCCGCCGTGTCGCACCAGACGGTCGACGGCCGCGCCGAGCGCCGGGTTCGCCGAGATGCCGGAATAGCCATCCGAGCCGCCGCACTGCAAACCGACGACGAGATGCGACGCCGGCAGCCGCTCGCGTGTCGCACGGTTCGCGTCCGTCAGCATCTCGCGCACCATCGCGATGCCGTGCTCGATCGTCTTGCGCGTGCCGCCGCTGTCCTGAATCGTGAAGCTGCGCAGACGCGGCCTGCCGTCGCTCAATCCGCCGGCTTCGAGCACGCCGCCGATCTGGTTCGTCTCGCAGCCGAGGCCGACGAACAGCACCGACGCGAAGTTCGGATGCCTCGCGTAACCCGCGAGCGTGCGGCGCAGGATGCGGATGCCTTCGCCCTGCGTGTCGATACCGCAGCCGAGCCCGTGCGTGAGCGCGATCACGCCGTCGACGTTCGGAAAATCCGCGAGTTCCTCCGGATGCACGTCGCGCCGGAAATGATCGGCGATCGCGCGCGCGACCGTCGCCGAGCAGTTCACGCTCGTCAGCACGCCGATGTAGTTGCGCGTCGCGACGCGGCCGTCGTCGCGGCGAATGCCCATGAAGTGCGCCGGTTCGCCTGCGTATTCAGTGGGATGCCGGTCGACGCCAAATGCGTGATCGCGCGAGAAATCCGCCATGCCGAGGTTCTGCACATGCACGTGCTGGCCGCGCGCGATGTTGTCCCGCGCGACGCCGATGATCTGGTTGTAACGTTTGACCGGTTCGCCTTTCGCGATCGCGCGCGTCGCGATCTTGTGGCCCGGCGGAATCAATCCGGACACGACGAGATCTTCGGAGTCGATCCGTGTGCCGGACATGAGCTGACGCGTCGCGATCACGACGTCGTCGTTTGGATGCAGGCGGATCACGGCGTGCGCGGTGACGGTACCGGGCGTTGCTGGGGTTGGGCTCGACATGTGGAAACCTCTGTTCTTTCGTATGTGCGGGTGGCGGCCTGGTCGCGATTCGATGACGATTCACGCCCGAGGCGTTGCTTCGCCGGGCACGGCCTTCAGGCGCGTCGGGTCGCCATCTGCCAGCGCTCCGGAAACACGGTCGTGCGGGACGAAACAGATGAGACAGGATGCCTCGCGCGATGGACGTTCTGGCGTGAGAAACCACCGTGCCGGGTTCACTGCATGACGTTATTTCGGCCTGACCAGTTGCCGATAGTAGAAGTGTTTTGCTAATCTGGTCAAGCCAGTTGGATCCGCATAGACGTTCGACGGCACAACGTCGGACCGTCAGTGGATCTCGCTGATTACAATTCACGCTTTGCCGGGCGCGTGTCGCCTGGCGTTGCCGCCGCCGAACCATCCCGCTGCCCGGAGCCACGTTTGCCAGTCAAACCCGTCGAAACGCGTCGTCTCTATCTTCAGATCGCCGACAAGCTGCGCCAGCTGATCGGCCAGCAAGGATTCGCGCCGAACGGACGCCTGCCGTCCGAGCGCGAGCTGGCGCAGACGCTTGGCGTGTCGCGGCCGTCGGTGCGCGAGGCGCTCGTCGCGCTGGAACTGGAAGGGCGCGTGGAGATCCGCATGGGATCGGGCGTGTATGTCAGTTCGCGCCCGGCGTCCGCTGCGGCCGGCGCGGCAGCGCCCGATCCGGGTACGCTCGGTGAAAGCCCGCGCGAAATCATGGATGCCCGCTCGCTGATCGAAGGCGCGATCGCGGCGAGTGTCGCGCCGTTCGCGAAGCCGAAGGCGCTCAAGGCGCTGCGCGCGCTGTACGAGCGCATGGCCGCCGAAGTCGCCGCCGGCCAGGTTCCGCTCGCCGCCGACCGGCAGTTCCACCTGTGCGTCGCGCAGATGTCGGGAAACGACGTGCTGGTGAAGACCGTCGCGGACCTGTTCGACGAACGGCACAGTCCGCTGTCGTCGAAGCTGCGGGTGCATTTCGAAGGGGACGACACGTGGGCGGCGGCGCTCGACGAACACCGCGCCATTCTGGAAGCGCTCGAGGCACGGGACGCCGTGCAGGCGCATGCGGCAGTCCAGCGGCATCTGAAAGCGTCGTACGCGCGTCTGATGGCACGCGTCAAACCCTGAAAGCCGGCCGCATGCACCGCCTTCAGGGGCGGAACGAAACGGTCAACCCGGATACTCCTCATCGACCTTCAGGCCGGCGAGCTTGAAGATCACGCGTAGCGTCTGGGGTTTGATGTCTCGCCGCGAAGCCAGCGTCGTCATGACGAAGTCGAGCACCTTGGCGTATTTGAGCATCGTGAGACAGGTTTCCATGTCGACGGCGCCATCGCGCATCAATTCGGCAATCCGCAGCATCTCCACCGAGATGTCGCGCGCCATTTCGAGTTCGATCTGCTGCTTTTCTGTCCACGCGGGCGTGGTGAGGAGTTTTGTCATCATCTCCTGGAATTTCTGCTCCGCGTTTCCGTTCGGTATCGCGTCCATTGCCGCCTCATTGTCGTCCGAGCGTGCTTCCTGTCCGGTCACGGCGCGCTGCAGGTTACGTAACGTTCGGCCCGATGTTCCGGTGCCAACCTCCCCCACGCCAGCTATTCTGCTCTGGGCAGTTGCCTGTGCTGATTGTTTGTGCCGCTCCCCGTCAGGGCGAAGCGGGGTTGCCGCCGGTCTGCGAGCGGCGCTGTTCCGCGCGATGCATGACCTGGCAGCATGAAATGTTCCCGGTGCGTGAATGAGTCTCCGGCGGTTTTCCCGCTCTTCGCCCGGATGCAGCCGGTTCCTCTTCGCGCTTTTCGGTAAACTGGCAGCATCTTTTCAATCGTTCCGTCATCTGTCGCACGTTCCCGGTGCAGTTGGCGCTGCACAAATTCGATGCCGACCCGATCCGCCAGCCCCGCAAAGCCGCCGAAAGCGGTGAAAACCCACGAAATCCGTCCGAATCAGTCGATCGAGCTGCTGAAGGAGCTGCACATCCTCACGCGCGACGGCACGATGAACCAGGACAGCCGGCGCAAGCTGAAGCAGGTCTATCACCTGTTCCAGTTCATCGAGCCGCTGCTGAAAGACCTGAAGGACACGCAGGGCAGCCTCACGCTCGTCGACCACGGCGCGGGAAAGTCCTATCTGGGTTTTATCCTGTATGACCTGTTTTTCAAGGAACAGCACGACGCGTCGCATATTTACGGTATCGAGACGCGCGAAGACCTCGTCACGAAATCGGAAGAACTGGCGGCGCGGCTGGGTTTTGGCGGAATGTCATTCGTGAATCTGTCGGTGGCGGAATCGATCACGTCGGAGCGTCTGCCGGCGACGATCGACATCGTCACCGCGCTGCACGCGTGCAACACCGCCACCGACGACGCGATCCGCTTCGCGCTGGAGAAAAAGGCGAAGTACATCGTCGTGGTGCCGTGCTGTCAGGCGGAAGTGGCGGGCGTGCTGCGCAGCAACAAGAGCCGCTCGCTCGGGCACGCGCTGACGGAAATCTGGCGCCATCCGCTGCACACGCGCGAATTCGGCAGCCAGATCACGAACGTGCTGCGCTGCCTGCAGCTCGAGGCGCACGGCTATCAGGTGAGCGTGACGGAACTCGTCGGCTGGGAGCATTCGATGAAGAACGAACTCATCATCGCCCAGTACAAGGATCTGCCGCGCCGCCGGCCGGCGGAACGGCTCAATGAGGTGATGGAGACGCTCGGTCTCGGCGAACTGCGCGAGCGGTTCTTCGCGCCAGAGGTTGTGTAACGATGTAACGCCCGCGGAGTTTATTTCGGGCAGACGCGTCGAATGCCTGCCTTCAGGTGACGTCCGGCGTCAGTCTTCAGCCGGCGCGCCCATCCATTTCCGCCAGCCATCGAGGCCTAGCCGCTGCATCGTTTCCTGATTGCGTTCGTAGATATCGGCGGCGTCGGGGAACGCATCGACGGCACGCTCGATACTCGCTTCGCGCAACAGATGCAGGACCGGATACGGCGCGCGGTTGGTGTAGTTCTCGATGTCGTCCGGGGCGGTGCCGTCGAACTGATACCGCGGATGAAAGCTCGCGATCTGCAACTCGCCCTCGAGACGCATCTGTTTCAACATCCGGTCGGCGAAAAACAGGCAGTCGTTGTATTCGAGGAAATCGGCCAGCGCGTCCGGAATGATCAGGAGCGTCGTGTCGACGTCAGCCGGATCGGCGTCGGCGAGCGTTCGCAGTTCGGCTTCGAGATCGACCAGCACGCCTTCCAGGTTCGTCGCTTCGCTGATCGCGTAGCGGATCTGGTCTTTCACATGCACGCTCTTCGCGAACGGACACAGGTTCAACCCGATGACCGCGCGCGTCAGCCAGTGACGGGTGGCGGAAAGAATCGATTCGCGGGTTTCGGCGGACAGCGGCATGGCGGAAGGACAACGTGGAAAGCCGTATTTTAACGGCGTTGCCGGTAGCGCTCGTACAGGCGTTGCAGCGCTGAATCGTGTTCCCGCTGCCTGGCGCGCCGCACCTTCAGCCCGCCGCGCTTCCGCAGGCTGCGGCGATCAGCTGCGCCGCGACGCGCGGCGCAGCGCGCACGGGCCCGCAGCCCGGACCATACGTCTGGCTCGCCGCGTAGACACCTTCGATCAGGAGGCCGAGCGCATCGGCGAGCGCCTCGGGATCGTCCGCGCCCGCTTCGGTTGCAAGCGAAAGGATGCGCGCCATCAGCCGCGCCTTGTTGTCGATGACAAACTGGCGCGCCGGGTGCGTCACGTCGGGAAACTCGACGGCGACATTCACGAACGGACAGCCCCGATAATCCTTCACCGAAGCGCGCACGGCCAGATCGTCGAAGTACTGCTGCAACTGCCTTGCCGGTTCGCCCGGATGCTTCGCGAAGCTCTTCTCGACGTAGCTGAAAAACTGCCCGTCCTTGCGCTCGAGATAAGCCAGCACGAGATCGTCCTTGGACGAGAACTGCCGGTACAGGCTCATCTTGTTGACGCCCGCGCGCTCCACGACCGTATCGACACCCACCGCCCGCACGCCGTCGCGATAAAACAGCTCGTCCGCCGCGCGCAGCAGATGCGCCTGCGCCTCGGGGCCAGCCGTCTGCGTGCGCGCGCGACGATGCGCGGTGCGTTTTCCCGTTTCGCTCTGTGACATGGACGTCTCATCTCCGGTTGCCGACGCTTGACATGTTACCGACCAGTAACTAATATCGCAACACACATTGTGACTGATCTGTCACAAGTCTCTTACTGTAGCGGTAACAATTCGCGCGGGCGATGAAAAGCGGGTGCCGCGCGCCGGCTGGAGAAACCGATGAACTGGGCTGCGAGACTGATAGGCGGGCGCTTCCACTATGGATGGCTGACCGTCGCGGTGGTGTTTCTGGTGCTGCTGGCCGCGGCGGGCACGCGCGCCACGCCGAGCGTGATGATGGTGCCGCTCGAGCACCAGTTCGGCTGGAGCCGCGCGACGGTCTCCCTCGCGATCTCCGTGAACATCGCGCTGTACGGCTTGATGGGGCCGTTCGCGGCAGCGGCGATGCAACGGTTCGGCGTGCGTCCCACGCTCCTTATCGCGCTCGCGACGATGGCGGGCGGCGTCGCGCTTTCGTCGTTGATGACGCATCCGTGGCAGATGGTGCTGATCTGGGGCGTGATGGTCGGCGGCTCGACGGGGGTGGCGGCGCTGTCGCTGTCGGCGACAGTGGTGACGCGCTGGTTCACCACGCATCGCGGCCTCGTGATGGGCATCCTGACCGCGAGTTCGGCCACCGGCCAGCTCGTGTTCCTGCCGATGCTCGCGGCGATCGCGGAGCATCACGGCTGGAAGCCGGTTGTGCTGGTGGTGGCGGGCGCCGCCGCGATCGTCCTGCCGCTGGTTGCGTTCCTGCTGCCGGAGCGGCCCGCCGACATGGCGCTGCGCCCGTACGGCGAACCGGCCGACGCGCCCGTTGCGTCGAACGTCACGAAGCAGAATCCGCTCGCGATCGCCTTCGGCACGCTGGCGATGGCCAGCAAGACGCGCGACTTCTGGCTTCTCTTCTTCAGCTTCTTTATTTGCGGTGCGAGCACCAATGGTTACGTCGGCACCCACCTGATCGCGATGTGCGGCGACTACGGCATGACCGAAGTGCAGGGCGCGTCGCTGCTGGCCGCCATGGGTATCTTCGACCTGTTCGGCACGACGCTGTCCGGATGGCTGTCGGATCGTTTCAACAGCCGCGTGCTGCTGTTCTGGTACTACGGGCTGCGCGGGCTGTCGCTGATGTACCTGCCGCACGCGTTCGGAATCGACTTCTTCGGGTTGCCGCTCTTTGCCGTGTTCTATGGCCTCGACTGGATCGCCACCGTGCCGCCGACCGTGCGTCTGGCCACCGACGTCTACGGCAAGGAATCGGCGCCGGTCGTGTTCGGCTGGGTCGTCGCCGGTCACCAGCTCGGCGCGGCGTTCGCGGCGCTCGGTGCCGGCATGCTGCGCGCAAGTCTTGGCACCTACACGGTGGCGTCGATGATCTCGGGCGGATTGTGTCTCGTCGCCGCTGTGATCGTGCTGCGAATCAACCGCGGCGAGCGGCCGGTCGCCGCGCAGGCGGCATAACGTCGGCGCTCGGTGTCGTGCGGGTTGGGTTCCTTTGGCGGCACGGCGTGGATTGAGCGCTTCGTCCGCGCGACAGCGAACATGGCAGAACAAAGCCGGAGCGGTGAATCACATCGCTCCGGTTTTTTTCGGCTGCGGCGATCGCAGTTTTGCGCGGGCACAAACGGCGCGCGGCGCAAAGGCCGGTTATGCTATGTGGCCCCGGGCGTTCGCCCGTCGACTGGATTTCGACCGAGAAAAGCGCATGATGACAAAACCCGCTCCCACGACTGTCTCCATCCACGAACTTCTTGCTGGCCGCTGGAGTCCGCGCGCGTATTCGAGCGAACCGGTGAGCCGCGACCAGTTGCATTCGGTGCTCGAGGCGGCGCGCTGGGCGCCTTCGTCGTATAACGGGCAGCCGTGGCGCTTCGTCGTGTTCGACCGCACCACCGACGAAGTCGCGTTCAAGCGCGCCTTCGCAACGCTGGTGCCATTCAACCAGGGATGGAACGGGCCGGCACCGGTGCTGATCGCGGTCACGACGCAGACGTTGACGAGCAAGGGCGAAGTCAACCGCTGCGCTTCGTACGATGCGGGCGCGGCAGCGATGGCGCTCGTCCTGCAGGCGCACGCGCTTGGTCTCGCCGCGCACCAGATGAGCGGCTTCGACGTCCCCGCGTTCCGCAGCGCGTTTGCGATTCCCGCCGACGTCGAAATACTCGCGATGATCTCGCTCGGCCACTACGGCGATGTCGACAAGCTCGACCCGGTGCTGCGCGAGCGCGAGAAGTCGGTGCGCCAGCGTCAGCCGCTGGGCGACATCGCCTATGGCGGCGCGTGGAAAAAGGCGTTCTGATACGGGCGTTTGCCTTCGTCTTCAGCTTTGCTGCATTGAAAAACGCGCGGCCTCGATGACCGCGCGTTTTTTTCGAATCGTTTTTGTAGCCGCCGGCCTTAATGGTCCGCGTCGAGCGCGGAAAGCGGCGATGCGACGCTTTCCAGCGATTTTCTTTCCGCGTCGATGCCCCAGATCGCCGCGATCACCGCTGCGGCGACCATCAGCGCCGCGCCCACGAGATACCCCGTGAACACCTGCGCGCGTTCGTGCGTATCGATCAGGCGCCCGAAAAACGCAGGTCCCGCGATGCCGCCAAGCGCCGTGCCGAACGCATAGAACACGGCAATCGCGAGCGCGCGGATTTCAAGCGGAAACGATTCGCTGACGGTCAGATACGCCGAACTCGCCGCCGCCGATGCAAAGAAGAAGATCACCATCCAGGCGATCGTCTGCGTGGTCACATCGAGCGCCCGCTGCTCGAAGAGATAGCCGCTCACCGCGAGCAGCACGCCCGAAATGGCGTACGTCGACGCAATCATCTTGCGACGGCCGATCACGTCGAAGAGCCGTCCAAGCAGCAGCGGACCGAGAAAGTTGCCGAGCGCGAACGGCAGCAGATACCAGCCGATGCGATCGCCCGGCACGCCGTAGAAGTCGGTCAGCACGAGCGCATAGGTAAAGAAGATCGCGTTGTAGCAGAACGCCTGCGCGGTCATCAGCGACAGGCCCACCAGCGAGCGTCGCCGGTGCAACGCGAAGAGCGTGTGAAACACCTCGTGCAGCGTCGTGCGCTCGCGCGAACGCAGTCGCAACACCTGAAGGTCGTCCTGCGCGAGCGTGTGGCCTTCGCGGCGAAAGCGCGTTTCGATGCCTTCGACGATCGTCCGCGCTTCGTCGTGCTTGCCGTGTGTCAGCAGCCAGCGCGGGCTTTCGGGAATCCACGCGCGCATCGGCAGGATCACGAGCGCGAGCGCGGCACCGATGAAAAAGCATGCGCGCCAGCCCCAGTCGGCCGGCAGCAGGCTGTTGTCGAGCAAAACCAGCGAGCCCGTCGCGCCGAGCGCGGCGCCGATCCAGAACGTGCCGTTGATGCCGAGATCGGTCCAGCCGCGCACGCGCGCGGGCGTGAACTCCTGAATGGTCGAATTGATCGCCGTGTATTCGCCGCCGATGCCCGCGCCCGTCAGAAACCGGAACACAATGAAGCTCGCCAGATTCCATGAAAGCGCGGTTGCCGCGGTGGCGGCGAGATAAAGAGCGAGCGTGATGAAAAAGAGTTTCCGGCGTCCGAGCCGGTCGGTGAGCCAGCCGAACCCGAGCGCGCCGAGCACGGCGCCGGCGATGTACGCACTACCGGTCAGACCGACGTCGGCGTTGGAAAAATGCAGCGTCGGGCTTGTTTTCAGCGCGCTCGCCACGGCGCCCGCCAGCGTCACTTCGAGCCCGTCCAGCAGCCACGTGACACCAAGCGCGAAGACGATCAGCGTGTGGAAGCGACCCCATGGCAGCCGGTCGAGCCGCGACGGCAGATCGGTTTCGATGATCGCAGGCCGCCCGGTGCGGGCTCCGCGGGCGCTCGATTCGTCGCCGGACGGCGCCTTCGGACTGCCCGCTGAGGCGGGGCGCTCGTGGGTCGAGGCGGAGGACGGCTCGGTCATTCCTCAAGATCTCCCAAAAATTGATGACATATCCTGCCTGGTCGGGCCCACCTGGTTCATCCGGGATAGCGCGGCAGCACATTCCATTCCATGGGAGGTCGCGCCGGCCCGGTTGATACTCAGGGCGCTTCGTGTTACAAAGCCCGTCTTTCCGTGCGCGCCAACCGTGAGCGATTCCTGCCATGACCTATTGCGCGATTGACTTCGGCACCTCGAACTCGGCTGTTGCGCTGCCTGACGGCGCGACGCTGCGCCTCGCTCCAGTCGAGGGCGACTACACGACGCTGCCGACCGCTGTCTTCTTCAACACCGACGAGAACACCCGCGAGTTCGGCCGCGCGGCGCTCGACGCCTACATCGACGGCTTCGACGGCCGGCTGATGCGCTCGATGAAGAGCATTCTCGGCTCCGCGCTCGCCGATACGACGACGGACCTCGGCGACGGCTCCGCGATTCGCTACACCGACGTGATCGGCATTTTTCTCGACCACCTGAAACGCAAGGCCGAAACGGTCGCGGGCGCGTCGATCGACCGCGCCGTGCTGGGTCGCCCGGTGTTTTTCGTCGACGACGACCCGCGCGCCGACCAGCTCGCCCAGCAGCAGCTGGAAGCGGCGGCGCGCTCGGTGGGCCTGCGTGACATCCATTTTCAGTATGAGCCGATCGCGGCCGCTTTCGACTACGAATCGCACCTGACCAGGGAAGGGCTGGTGCTGGTCGCCGACATCGGCGGCGGCACGTCGGACTTTTCGCTGGTGCGCGTGGGGCCGGACCGGATGCACCGCATCGAACGCAAGGACGACGTGCTCGCGCATCATGGCGTTCACATCGCCGGCACCGATTTCGACCGGCGCGTCGAACTCGCGACGATCCTGCGCGAGATCGGCTACCAGTCGCTCGATCCGGAAGGGCGCGAACTGCCGAACCGCGTCTACTTCGACCTCGCGACGTGGCACCTGATCAACACCGTCTATTCGCCGAAGCGCGTGAGCGAACTGGGCCTGATGCGGCACCTTTATACGGAGACGCGTCAGCACGACCGGTTGATGCGCGTCGTCGAGCGCCGTCTGGGCCACGCGCTGGCCGCGCACGCGGAAGAAGCGAAAATCGGCGTGGCGGCAGGCGGCGAAACGGTGATCGATCTGGACGAGGTGGAAGACGACCTGCGTCTCGCCTTCGACGAAGCGCAACTCGTCGAGGCGGGCCACGACGACATGCAGCGCATTGTCCAGGCCGCGCGCGACACCGTGCAGGCCGCGGGCGTCGCGACCCGCGACGTGACGGCCGTGTACTTCACGGGCGGCTCGACGGGCCTCGCGTTTCTGTCGAACGCGCTGGCGGCGGCTTTTCCCGGCGCGCAAGCCGTATTCGGCGACCGGCTCGCCAGCGTGGCGACCGGCCTCGGCATTCATGCGCGGCGCATTTTCGGATAATCGGCGTTACGTTATTAATAAAACCGCTGTCGCATGAATCCGCAGACATAAAAAAACCCCGCCGAGGCGGGGTTTTTTGCGTCCAGAAGGAAGCGTGTTGCTTACACCGGCTTGATGTTAGCAGCTTGCTTGCCCTTCGGGCCCGTCTTCACTTCAAACGTAACCTTTTGGTTTTCTTGCAGCGACTTGAAGCCTTCTGCGCGGATTTCCGAGAAATGCGCGAACAGATCTTCGCCGCCGCCGTCCGGCGTGATGAAGCCAAAGCCCTTTGCGTCATTGAACCACTTGACGGTACCGGTTTCCATATTACTTGTTCCTAAAGATGGTGAATAAGGCCGAAGCCCAGGTGTGCATGAAAATCAAGGAAGGGGCAATGGGACCAACCGGAGTACCGTTGATGGGCGAACTACGAAAGACCTTCACTCGCCGCTTGAAATCCTGCCCGAACGTTATACGGCGATTTTCTACGAAGGTCAACCCAATTTCCCCGTTCTGTACAGTTTTTTTCGGAATGGTCTGCTTGTTGCTCTCTAAACATCCTGTTTTGCGTTGGCATTTGCCGGGGCCAGAACATTTGACGCTGCACTGACCGGGTGCAACCGGTAAACTACGCGCCCGCGTAGAGGTTGCACCTTCTGTCGGTCAACCGGTCTGCGCGCGTGATGAAGCGTATATTTTCAGCGGTCAGCCTTCCCGCACAGCGCTTCGCATGCTTTCGACACAGGAGAAGACGTGAAAAGTTCTATTCAGAGGAACATCGGACCAGTCGCGCTGCTGTTGACCGGCCTCGGATCCATCATCGGATCGGGCTGGTTGTTTGGCGCGTGGAAGGCGGCAAAAATTGCAGGCCCGGCGGCAATATGTGCATGGGTGATTGGCGCCGTCGTGATTCTGGCCATCGCGCTCACTTACGCGGAGCTGGGGGCGACGTTCCCCGAATCGGGCGGGATGGTGCGTTATGCGCGTTACTCGCACGGCGCGCTGGTCGGCTTTATCAGCGCTTGGGCAAACTGGATTGCGATCGTCTCGGTGATTCCGATCGAAGCCGAAGCGTCGATCCAGTACATGAGCACCTGGCCATACGACTGGGCGCACGCGCTTTTCGTGAACGGCTCTCTGACGACACCCGGTTTATTGCTGTCGGCGGCGCTGGTGATCGTGTATTTCCTGCTGAACTACTGGGGCGTGAAGCTCTTCGCGCAAGCGAACTCCGCGATCACCGTCTTCAAGTTCATCATTCCTGGCGCGACGATCCTCGGATTGATGTTGACGGGCTTCCACAAGGAAAACTTCGGCGACGCCGGTACGTTCGCGCCGTACGGCTGGTCGGCGGTGCTGACCGCGGTCGCGACCAGCGGCATCGTGTTCGCGTTCAACGGCTTCCAGAGCCCGATCAACCTTGCCGGCGAGGCACGCAACCCGTCGAAGAGCGTGCCGTTCGCGGTGATCGGCTCGATCCTGCTTGCGCTCGTGATCTACGTGCTGCTGCAGGTGGCGTACATCGGCGCGGTGAATCCGTCCGACGTGATGAAGGGCTGGAGCCACTTCAATTTTGCGTCGCCGTTCGCTGAACTGGCGCTCGCGCTGAACCTGAACTGGCTCGCGTTCCTGCTGTACGTCGACGCGTTCGTGAGCCCGAGCGGCACCGGCACCACCTACATGGCCACGACGACGCGCATGATCTACGCGATGGAGCGCAACAACACAATGCCGAAGATCTTCGGCAACGTGCATCCGTTCTACGGCGTGCCGCGTCAGGCGATGTGGTTCAACCTGCTGGTTTCGTTCCTCTTCCTGTTCTTTTTCCGCGGCTGGAGTTCGCTCGCGGCGGTGATCTCGGTCGCGACGGTGATTTCGTATCTGACGGGGCCGATCAGCCTGATGTCGCTACGCCGCTCGGCGACGGACCTCGAGCGTCCGCTGCATATTCCGGGGATGTCGGTAATCGCGCCGTTCGCGTTCGTGTGCGCATCGCTGGTCCTGTACTGGGCGAAGTGGCCGTTGACGGGCGAAATCATCCTGCTGATGATCGTCGCGCTGCCGGTCTACTTCTACTTCCAGGCGAAGTCGGGTTTCGGCGGTTGGGGACGCGACCTGAAGGCCGCATGGTGGCTGGTTGCCTATCTGCCGGTCATGGCGCTGCTTTCGCTGATCGGCAGCAAGGAGTTCGGCGGCCGCGGCATCCTGCCGTACGGCTGGGACATGGTGGTGGTGATCGCGTTCGCGCTCGTGTTCTATTACTGGGGCGTGCATACCGGCTATCGCACCGGATACCTCGAAGAGCGCGAATCGCCCGACGAGATTCTGGAAGGCATCGGCGCGTAACGCGGTTTCTTCCGGTCACGATTCCCGGCGCGCGATGCGCTGGGAATCGACCTGAAAAAAGCCCGCTGGGTCTGCTACAGACGCCAGCGGGCTTTTCTTTTTCCGCAGGCGAAACGGCGCCGGCTCAAACGGTCAGGCGTTGCCGAACACGTAGTTCGTCATCGCGAGCGAGCGCTGATACGTGCCGAGCGACTGGATCGACAGCGTGAAGTCATCGTCGGCGGCGCCGAGTGCCGAGAAGACGGGCAGCAGGTGCTCGTCGGTCGGGTGCATCAGCACGGCGTGTGGCGCCTGCGCGCGATAGTCGAGCAACGCATCGATGTCGCGGGCGGCGAGCTTCGATTCGAACCAGTCGGTGAACTCGGCCACGCGCGGATCGGCGTCTTCCGGACGCGCCGAGAAATCGGCCGCGCGCAGATTGTGCGTGATCTGGCCGGAGCCGATCACCATCACGCCTTCATCCTTCAGCGCCCGCAGCGCGCGGCCGACCTTGAAGTGATGCGCCGGGTCCATGCGCGGCTGGATCGATAACTGCGCGACGGGCACGTCGGCTTCCGGGAA
The DNA here is from genome assembly GCF_900107685.1 of Paraburkholderia sartisoli. Classification (GTDB taxonomy): domain Bacteria; phylum Pseudomonadota; class Gammaproteobacteria; order Burkholderiales; family Burkholderiaceae; genus Paraburkholderia; species Paraburkholderia sartisoli. The sequence goes on from NZ_FNRQ01000010.1 coordinate 96,252, forward strand.
GAGCAGCAGCATCGGCACCCAGGCGCCGTGATCGAGCCCGTGCGGCTGCGTCGCGGTTGCGATGCCGTGTTCGCCGAGCAGGGCCGCCGCCTTGCGAGCGACATCCGGCGCGCCGGGCGCCGGGTACTGGATTTCATACAACTGGCGCGGAAAGCCGTGGAAATCGTGGATGGTTTCGGGCGCCTCCGAGGTGCTCGCGACCGGCTGCGCCGTGCCCCAGTGAGCCGACAGCATCAGGACGGCCCGGGGACGCGGCAATTGAGCCGAAAGCGTCGCGAATTCGACGGACGGAAGCGCCGGATCGATCGGCAGCGTGGGCGCGCCGTGCGACAGGTAAAGCGTGGGTAAGCGGGTCATGGCAGCGAAGCCGCGTGGCTAGCGGTCAGAAGGTTTCGTTACTACCACTATAGGGGCGCACTGTCGTTTGATAAACGGGGCGAAATGGATTTGATTGTCTCGCGGATGTCGATAATCGTGAGATCGGACGCCTTGATGACCGCGCTGCGCCGATTCGCGCGGCAATTCCACGCCGGCGATCGCGCCTGCGGCCGATTCAGTCGTGCGTTTCGCGCAGGCCCGGCCACGCGGGCGCGAGCGCTGGACCCAGCGCGAACAGATCGAGCACGCGCGCGACGGTGTGGTCGATCATCTCGTCGATCGATGCCGGCTGGGTGTAGAACGCGGGGAGTGGCGGGAAAATCACGCCGCCCATTTCGGTCACGGCCGTCATGTTGCGCAGATGCGCGAGGTTGAACGGCGTTTCACGCACCATCAGCACGAGCCGGCGGCGCTCCTTGAGCGTGACGTCGGCGGCGCGGGTGATCAGGTTGTCGGCGAAGCCGTGTGCGATGCTCGCGAGCGTTTTCATCGAGCAGGGCGCGATGATCATGCCGTCGGTGGCGAACGAACCCGACGCGATGCTCGCGCCGACGTCGCGCACCGAATGGACGACATCCGCGAGCGGATGCACGTCGTCCTTGCTGAGCTGGAGCTCGTGCTGGACGTTGAGCCAGCCGGCGCTGGAGATCAGCAGATGGCTCTCGACGCCGCCCAGCCCGCGCAGCGTCTCGAGCAGCCGGATACCGTAGACGGCACCGGTCGCGCCGGTGATGGCGACGATCAGCCGGCGCGTGGCCGGCGCGGGCGCAGCCCCGGTTTCCATGGCGCGCGCCACGCGAAGCGGGATTACGCAGCCGCGAACAGTTGCTGCAGTTCGCCGGACTCGTACATCTCCATCATGATGTCCGAGCCGCCGACGAACTCACCCTTCACGTAAAGCTGCGGAATGGTCGGCCAGTTCGAGAATTCCTTGATGCCCTGACGGATGCCTTCGTCGTCGAGGACGTTGACCGTCTTGAATTCGCCGACGTTGCACGCCTTCAGGATCTGGATGGCGCGGCCCGAAAAGCCGCACATCGGGAATTGCGCGTTGCCCTTCATGAAGAGCACGACGTTGTTTTCGTCGACGATTTGCTTGATGCGTTGTTGCGTATCCATGACTGACCTTGCGGTTTTCGGAAATTGCGGGGATAGACCCAGATGATAGCGGAATTCGATTGCACAGGCTGGGCGTAGCCCTGCTGCGCGTGTGGCCGGTTCGTGCGTTCGCAACGCGGGTTCAGGCTGCGGCGCGCCGGCCGCCGCTGATGCGTTCGATGCCCGCGAGATCGCACGCCGAACGGACTTCGCCGAAGCCACCGGCTTCGAGCAGCGCGCGCACGGCCAGCGCCTGATCGTAGCCGTGTTCCATCCACAGCACGCCGCCGGGCGCGAGCCAAGCGGGCGCACCGGATACGATCGCACGGATCGCTGAGAGGCCATCGGCTTCGTCGGTGAGCGCGCCGCGCGGCTCGAAGCGCAGATCACCCTGCGACAGATGCGGATCGCCGCTCGCGATATAAGGCGGGTTACTGACGATGATGTCAAAGCGCGGCGCCTGACTGGCGTCCAGCGCGCCGTACCAGTCGCCTTCGAAAAACACGGGCACGCCGCCGGGCCGCGCCACATCGAGCAGCTTGCCGGCGTTTCTGGTTGCGACAATCAGCGCCTCGGGCGACCGGTCGACCGCCCAGATCTGCGCGTCGGGCCGCGCCGACGCAATCGCGACGGCAATCGCACCCGTGCCGGTGCCGAGGTCGAGCACGCGGGGTTGCTTCAGGCCTTCCAGTGCGTCGAGCGCGGTTTCAACCAGCAGCTCGGTTTCGGGCCGCGGAATCAGCACGTGCGGCGTGACGTCGAACGCCAGCCCGAAAAATTCGCGCGCGCCGACGAGTTGCGCAACCGGCTCGCCCGCGAGGCGCCGCGCTTCCAGCGCCCAATACCGCGCGATGAGCGCCGCGTCGAGCGGTTCGTCGGCGCGGGTGATCAGTTCTGTCCGGCGCCATCCCAGCACGTACCCGAGCAGGATGCGCGCTTCGAGCACCGGCAGCGCGGAGGCGCGCAACAGGGCGGCAGCGGTGTCGGCACTGTCGGCGTTATGCATGGCGGCGCGCGTCAGTCGGCGTCGCCGAGCGAGGCGAGCAGTTCAGCCTGGTGCTCGCTCACCAGCGCCGCGATGAGTTCGTTGAGATCGCCGTCCATGATCGCGTCGAGGCGGTAGAGCGTCAGGTTGATCCGGTGATCGGTGAGACGCCCTTGCGGAAAGTTGTACGTGCGGATGCGCTCCGACCGGTCGCCCGAGCCGATCAGGCTCTTGCGCGTGGCCGCTTCCTTCGCGTGCTGTTCCTGCGACTGCCTGTCCATGATGCGTGCGGCGAGCACCTTGAGCGCGCGATCCTTGTTCTTGTGCTGCGAGCGGTCATCCTGACATTCGACGACGATGCCCGTCGGCAAGTGAGTTACCCGCACGGCCGAATCGGTCTTGTTGATGTGCTGGCCGCCCGCGCCGGACGCGCGGAACGTGTCGATGCGCAGATCCGCCGGATTGATCTGGACTTCGGCGATTTCGTCGGCTTCCGGCATGACCGCGACCGTACACGCCGACGTATGGATGCGGCCCTGCGTTTCGGTGGCGGGCACGCGTTGCACGCGATGGCCGCCGGACTCGAACTTCAGCTTCGAATACGCCGCGTCGCCCGCGATCCGCACGATCACTTCCTTGTAACCGCCGAGATCCGACTCGCTCGCCGACATCATCTCGACCTGCCACTTGTTGCGTTCCGCGTAGCGCAGATACATGCGCAGCAGATCGCCCGCGAACAGCGCCGATTCGTCGCCGCCGGTGCCCGCACGGATTTCGACGAAGATGTTGCGGTTGTCGTTCGGATCTTTCGGCAGCAGCATGGTCTGCAGTTCGCCTTCGAGCTTCGCTTTCTGCTCGCGCGCGGCGCGGATTTCTTCTTCGGCGAAGTCGCGCATCGACGCGTCGGACAGCAGTTCCTGCGCGGTGGCCTCGTCGGTGAGCGCCTGGCGCCACAGCGCGTAGTGCTCGACGACCGGCCCGAGCTCCGCGTGCTCGCGCGTCAGCTTGCGGTACTGGTCGAGATTCGCGGTGATGTCTTCGCGGCTCAACAGGTCATTCAGTTCGGCCAGCCGGGTGGTGAGCTGGTCGAGCTTGCTTTGCATGCTCGTTTTCATCGGACGGGTCGGAGCGGGCTCCGGAAAGGACGACTGCTAATGGAAAATCGGGGGAATTCGCGCATGCCGGGCGGAGCCTCTCGACGGCATGCGGCGGGCGTGCCGCCGGCAATACTGCGGCGACAGCGTCGCTAACGATTCGACGAACCGGACGGGTCCGACGGGTCGGCGGCGCCGCCATGATGATAGAAGCCGCTCATCAGCTCGATGAGCTTGTCGCGGTTTTCGCTGCTGGCGCGGTTGAGCGCGTGCGTCGGACCGTGGATCAGCTTGTTCGTCAGCGCCTGCGAGAGCGCTTCGAGCACGACGGCCGGATCGTCGCCGCGCGCGAGCATCCTGTGCGCGCGTTCGAGTTCGGCGCGGCGCAGCGAATCCGCCTGCGTGTGCATGTGACGGATGACCGGCACGATGCTGCGCGCGTCGAGCCACTGCATGAAGTTCTGCACGCGCGTTTCGATGATCGCTTCGGCCTGCGCGACGGCGGCCTGACGCGATGCGTTGCCTTCGCGGACGATCGCGCCGAGGTCGTCGACGGTGTAGAGAAACACGTCTTCGAGCTTGCCGACTTCCGGTTCGATGTCGCGCGGCACCGCCAGATCGACCATGAAAATGGGCCGGTGACGGCGCGCCTTCACCGCGCGCTCCATCGCGCCGAGGCCGATGATCGGCAGCGTCGACGCCGTACACGACACGATGATGTCGAATTCGTGCATGCGCGCGGGCAATTCCGCCAGCGGAATCGCGCGGCCGTTGAAGCGTTCGGCAAGGCGCGAGCCGCGCTCGGCGGTGCGGTTCGCGACCACGAGTTCGCGCGGCTGCTGCGCGGCGAAGTGCGTCGCGCACAGTTCGATCATTTCGCCCGCGCCGATGAACAGCACGCGCTGGTTCGAGATTTTGTCGAAGATGCGCTGCGCGAGCCGCACGGCCGCCGCGGCCATCGAAACGGACTGGGCGCCGATTTCCGTCGTGCTGCGCACTTCTTTCGCGACGGCGAACGTGCGCTGGAAAAGCTGGTTCAGATACGTGCCGAGCGCGCCGGCTTCCGATGCGGTGCGCACCGCGTCCTTCATCTGGCCGACGATTTGCGTTTCGCCGAGCACCATCGAATCGAGCCCCGATGCGACGCGAAACGCGTGACGCACGGCTTCGGACTGCGGCAGCGCGTACACGTGCGGCGCCAGTTCGCCAACCGGAAGATTGTGATAGCGGGACAGCCACTGGATGGCGGCTTCGCGCGCGGCATGATCGTCGGTGGCGCAGTAGAGTTCGGTGCGGTTGCAGGTGGACAGAATGGCGGCTTCGGGCGCCGAGCGGGCGGCCGGGCCGAGCCAGATGTCCTTGAACGTCGCGAGCGCCGGCTTGATCTGGTCGAGCGGAAACGCCACGCGTTCGCGCAAGGCGACAGGCGCGGTGTGGTGGTTGATTCCGATCGTTAGAAGCTGCATGGGGCGCGATTGTGGGCGGCGCTATGGTGTAGCGCAATATTATAGCGTTTCCGGTGATCTTTCATTGAGCGTGCCTGATACCGGGATGAAGCCCCGCCGCAGGGTCAGGCCGCGACCCGGTCGAGCTGGTATCCGTAGCCGTAAAGCGGCGTGAGCGCGTAGCCGAGCTCCGGGCGCAACTGGAGTTTCGAGCGCAACCGCGACGCATGCGTGTCGAGGGTGCGCGACCTTACGCCGCGGCCACGCTTCCAGACCGTTTCGAGGATGTGCGCGCGCGAGACCGGCCGCGACAGGTTGGTGAACAGCAGCAGCGCGAAACGGAACTCCTTTGGCGTCAGCGCGACGCGCTGGCCGCGGAACGTGACGACGTCGTGCGCCGTCTCGAAAACGTATTCGCCGAAGACGTTGCGCAGCCGGTTGTGCGGCCGGCGCACGCCGGCTCGCCGCAGCAGCGCGTCGACGCGCGCCAGCATTTCGGGGCCGCGCACGGGCTTGGTCAGGCAGTCGTCGGCTCCGGCGTGCAGGATCGAGACGATTTCGCTTTCGCGCGGCGCCGTGATCAGCACCATGACCGGCAGGCCGGGCAACACCTTGCGGGCGAGCGGAATGACGTCTTCGGCGGCGAGGTCGCCGGACCAGATATCCGCCAGAAGCAGGTCGAAGGTCTGGCTGGCGGCGCTCGCCAGAAACGGCGTGCTCGCCTGGAAGTGCTCGCAGGCATGGCCGCCGGCAAGCAGCAGACGACCAATCAGTTCGGCCTGGCGGCCGTCGGGCTCGACGAGCGCAATTCGCATGGGGGAGTACGGTCAGCACGTTCGGCATAATCCGGATGCCCGGCGGCCGGATCATGCGGGTGGATATCAGGCTGGAAGGGGGCCGGAAGACGGATCGGATATCCGCCCGGGCAAGACCCGTGGCTTGCCTTGCGCTACCCCGGCCCCTAAACTCAACCGCTACACACAAGGCGCCGTGCTGACCTGTTAGTTAACGAGACAAAAATGCTAGCTGTGCAAACGCTTCGACCCTATAAGAGCGGTCTTAAATCATTCGAGGCCTGTCGCTGATGGGCTGGACAGGTATCGTGATACTCGGCGCGGTGGTGGGACTGGTCGGCGGATGGCTGCATCCGCTGCGGCGGGCGGGGCGTGTACGCATCCCGGTTGCGCTGGTTGCCGGCGTCGTCGGGGCGGTCGTCGCCGCGATGGCCGGGAACGTCGCCGGTCTCTTCCATGATGGTGATACGCTCGAATGGCTGGCCTGTACCTCCGTCGCCCTGATCGCGGTCGCCGTGACGGTCGGCCTTTTGTCCCGTCGATAAGATGAATTCCCCGCAGGTGAAACAATGAACGCCCGACTCCCCGAAACGTCTTCCATTCCCGAGCGCATCGCGTTGCTGCGCGGCGCCATGAAGCGCGAAAACCTCGCCGCTTATCTCGTGCCTTCCGCCGATCCTCACCTTTCCGAATATCTGCCGGGACGCTGGCAGGGGCGCGAGTGGCTCTCGGGTTTCACCGGCTCGGTGGGCACGCTCGTCGTCACCGATGATTTCGCCGGTCTCTGGGTCGACAGCCGCTACTGGGTGCAGGCCGAAGCGCAACTCGCCGGCACCGGCGTGCAGCTGATGAAGATGATGGGCGGCCAGCAGAGCGCGCCGCACATCGACTGGCTGGCGCAGAACGTCGCAAGCGGCGCGGCGGTCGGCGTCGACGGCGCGGTGCTCGGCGTGGCGATGGCGCGTGCGTTGAGCGATGCGCTCACGGCGCGCGGCGTCGCGTTGCGCACCGACGTCGATCTGCTCGACACGATCTGGCCGCAGCGCCCGACGCTGCCGGTCGAAGCCGTCTACGAACACACCGCGCCGCATGCGAGCGTCGCGCGCGCCGACAAGCTCGACCAGATCCGCCGCGAGATGCAGCAAAAGGGCGCGCAGTGGCATTTCATCTCGACGCTCGACGACCTCGCGTGGCTGCTGAACCTGCGCGGTGCGGATGTCAGCTACAACCCCGTGTTCGTCGCGCATGCGCTGATCGGGCTCGACAGCGCATCGCTGTTCGTCGCCGACGGCAAGGTGCCGCAAGCGCTCGCGGACGCGCTCGCGCGCGACGGCATCCAGGTGAAGCCCTACGTCAGGGCGGCCGATGCGCTTGCCGCGCTGCCGTCGGGTTCGACGCTGCTGATCGATCCGCGGCGTATTACTTTTGGTCTGTTGCAGGTCGTGCCGTCGAGCGTGAAAATCGTCGAAGCCGTGAATCCCTCGACGTTCCTGAAGTCGCGCAAGACACCGGCGGAAGCGGAACACGTTCGCGCGACGATGGAGCAGGACGGCGCGGCGCTCGCCGAATTCTTCGCGTGGTTCGAGGGCGCGCGTGGCCGCGAAACGATCACCGAGCTCACCATTGACGAGCGTCTGACGGCGGCGCGCGCGCGTCGTCCGGGCTTTGTCACGCTGAGCTTCGGCACGATCGCCGGGTTCAACGCGAATGGCGCGATGCCGCATTACCGCGCGACGCAGGCATCGCACGCCACGATCGAGGGCAACGGTCTCCTGCTGATCGATTCGGGCGGGCAGTACCTGAGCGGTACGACGGACATCACGCGCGTCGTGCCGGTCGGCACGATCAACGCCGACCATCGCCGCGACTTCACGACCGTGCTGAAGGGCACGATGGCGCTCTCGCGTGCGCAGTTTCCGCGCGGCATCCGCTCGCCGATGCTCGACTCGATCGCCCGCGCGCCGATCTGGGAAGCGGGTGCGGACTACGGCCACGGCACGGGTCACGGCGTGGGTTACTTCCTGAACGTGCATGAAGGCCCGCAGGTGATCTCGCACTACGCGCCGGCCGAAGCGTGGACGGCGATGGAAGAGGGCATGATCACGTCGATCGAGCCGGGCATTTACCGTCCGGGCAAGTGGGGCATCCGGATCGAAAACCTCGTGCTGAACCGCGAGGCGGAAAAGACCGAGTTTGGCGACTTCCTGAAGTTCGAAACACTGACGCTGTGCCCGATCGATACCCGCTGCGTCGATCTCGCGCTGCTGCGCGACGACGAACGCGCGTGGCTCAACGCGTATCACGAGACGGTGCGCACACGCGTTTCGCCGCATGTGTCCGGCGACGCGAAAGCGTGGCTGGAAACACGCACGCAGCCGATCTGACGCGCGCGGCGCGCTGCGGTTTCAACCGGAGCCGGGCGCGTGCGTTCCGGCGTATTTCCCACGTTCAACTGGCGATGGAGTGTGCATGGCGATCAAGGCAGTCGTTTTCGATTTCGGTGGCGTGCTGATCGACTGGAGTCCGCAGTATGTCTACCGCACGCTGATTCCGGACGAAGCGGAGCGCCACTGGTTTCTCACGCACGTCTGCGCGATGGACTGGGTTATCCAGCAGGACGGCGGCCAGACGATCGAAGCAGGCACGGCTGAGCTGATCGCGAAGTTTCCCGAGCACGAAACGCTGATTCGCGCGTTCTACGAGCGCTGGCACGAGATGATCCGCGGTGTGCTCGAAGACGGCATCGCCACGCTCGAAAAACTCGACGCGGCCAACGTGCCGCTCTTCGGGCTGACGAACTGGTCCGCCGAGACGTTCCCTTACGCGTGGGACAACTTCCCGGTATTGCGGCGCTTCAGGGACATCGTCGTCTCGGGGCGCGTGAAACTCGTGAAGCCCGATCCGGCGATTTTCGCGGAGATGGTGAAGCGCATCGAGTCGCATCTGCCGGGCGTGCAGCCGGCGGAGCTCGTCTTTATCGACGACAACCTGAAAAACGCCGAAGCCGCGACCGCGCTTGGCTGGCACGGCGTGCATCACACCGGCGCGGCCCGGACCGAAGCGAAGCTGCGCGAACTGGGCTTGCCGGTCTGATTACATTGCGAGGCGCGCGCCGTGTGCCGCGTGTCCAGTAAGCCAGGCTACTACGGCGAGAAACGGGGCATAAGCCACGCCCCTAAGGCGATGAACGCGGCGGATTCGACGCGTCCGCCGGTTCCTTGCCGAGCAGATTCAGCAACGCGTTGCCCAACCCCTTGACCGTTTCGCCCGTCCCCTTCGCGACGCCAGCGACGCTCACGCCGAGCGCCTCCGCGAAGCCGTTGCGCATTTTCGTCAGCAGACTTTCGTTCAGCGAAAACTTCGGGTCTCGCAGATTGCCTTCGAGCACGAAATGCAGCGTGATGTCGTCGCCACGCTTCTTGAGCGCGGCGACGGCCGCCTGGGTCGGGATCGAAAGGAACGTGTCGACGGGGTTGTCGCTGTCGGCGAGCTGCAGATGGTGGATCGTCACCACGCCCGGTGCGTGAAGCTGGTAGTTGCGCACGGTCGAGTCCACTTTCATGTCGAGCGTGCCGTCCCTCACCTGCGCTTTCGCGCCGGCTTTCCTGAGCAGGTACGGATCGAGCGTCCCGATATCGATGCCGCGCAGCGTGGTGGTGGTCTGCGAATCCTTGCTGGCGATTTTTATCCAGCCGCCGAATGAAACCGTGCCGGTATGCGACGGTCCCTTGATCGAGCCGTTGACGGCGAGCGTCGTGGGTTCGTCCAGATCGGGTACGTGGATGTGATCGATCGTCGCGCTCGCGTCGGTGATGGCGATCCGGTACGCGGGATTGCTCACCGTCAGGTCGTAAAACACAAACGTGCCGTGCTGGAATTCTATGTGGTCGACAAGCTTTTCCGACGGCAACGGCGATGCTTCGCTGGTGGCGCCAGCAGCGCCCGCGCCCGTATTTTCGGGGTTGTTCAACGATTGCCGGAGGTTCGGCAGCAACTGGACGCCGCCATCCTTCGTGCGCAACACGGTCATGTTGAATCCGCTGACCACGACATTGCGCATATGAATACGCCGCTGGATCAGATCGCGAACGTCGGGTTCGAGGACGACGGTGTCGGCGTGTAACGCATCGGCGGCGGGCCAGCCATCGGGCGCGCGCAGACGGACGTTGGTGAGACGGATGGTTCTGAAGCCGACGTCGATCGAGTCGGCACTGCCGCGCGGGCCGAGGGCGGCGGCGATGCGTTCTTTCACCTCGTGCTGGATGAACAGCAGGCCGGCCACCACGACGACAACCAGTATCGCCACCACGCCTGTCAGCGCGACGGCTACGCGACTGCCCTTCGACATCGGCATGCCTCTGCCTCCTCGTTGCCGCGCAGTGTGTGCGGCCAGACCTCAGACCGTTTAGCCTTGTCGTGCAGATCGCTGGCCGGCCCGCGGGCGAGGCCAGCCGTGCTGAACCCGCTCCGCCAACACCCGCGCCCATCCGCCCAACCCGCTCGCCGCGTGCGCACGGACCAGCCCCGACTGAGGCCGACCCGCTGCGCCGTAGCCGCGCAATCTAGCGCGTGATCGGCTTGTAGCGCAGGCGCTTCGGCCGGGCGGCTTCTTCGCCGAGACGGTTACGCTTGTCCGCCTCGTATTCCTGATAGTTGCCGTTGAAGAACGTCACCTGCGATTCGCCTTCGAACGCCAGAATGTGCGTCGCGATGCGGTCGAGGAACCAGCGATCGTGCGAGATCACCAGCACCGAGCCCGCGAACTCCAGCAACGCGTCTTCGAGCGCGCGCAGCGTTTCGACGTCGAGGTCGTTCGACGGTTCGTCGAGCAGCAGCACGTTGCCGCCCGCGATCAGCGTTTTCGCCAGATGCAGCCGGCCGCGCTCACCGCCCGACAGGTTGCCGACGTTCTTCTGCTGGTCGCCACCCTTGAAGTTGAAGCGGCCGATGTACGCCCGCGACGGCGTTTCATACTTGCCGACGGTCAGTACATCCGCACCGCCCGAAATTTCTTCGAAGACGGTCTTCGAGCCATCGAGCGCATCGCGGCTCTGGTCCACATACGCGAGCTTCACGGTCGGGCCCTGCACGATCTCGCCCGAATCCGGCTGTTCCTTGCCGGTCAGCATGCGAAAGAGCGTCGACTTGCCCGCGCCGTTCGGCCCGATGATGCCAACGATCGCGCCCGCCGGAATCTTGAGGCTCAGGTCGTCGATCAGCAGGCGGTCGCCGTATGCCTTCGTCACGTTCCTGAATTCGATCACCTCGTTGCCGAGACGGTCGCCGACCGGGATGAAGATTTCCGACGTTTCATTGCGCTTCTGGTAATCCTGGCTGCTCAGTTCCTCGAAACGCGCGATACGCGCCTTCGATTTCGCCTGACGTCCCTTCGGGTTCTGGCGCACCCACTCCAGTTCCTTCTTGATCGCCTTCTGACGCGCCGATTCCGTGGCTTCCTCCTGCTTCAGCCGCTCTTCCTTCTGGTCGAGCCAGCTGCTGTAGTTGCCCTTCCACGGAATGCCGTGACCGCGATCGAGTTCGAGAATCCACTCGGCGGCGTTATCGAGGAAGTATCTGTCGTGGGTGACAGCAACCACCGTGCCCGGAAAGCGCGTGAGGAACTGTTCGAGCCACTCGACCGATTCCGCGTCCAGGTGGTTGGTCGGTTCGTCGAGCAGCAGCATGTCGGGCTTTTCGAGCAGCAGCTTGCACAGCGCCACGCGACGTTTTTCGCCGCCCGACAGGTGTTCGATTTTCGCGTCCCACGCCGGCAGGCGCAACGCGTCGGCGGCGATCTCGATCTGCTGTTCCGGGCTGCCGCCGTCTGCGGTGGCGAGAATGGCCTCGTACTTCGCCTGTTCGGCGGCGAGCGCGTCGAAGTCGGCGTCCGGCTCGGCATACGCGGCGTAGATTTCGTCGAGCTTCTTCTGTGCGTTGAAGACGTCGCCGAGACCTTCCTCCACCGCTTCACGCACGGTTTTCTGCGGGTCGAGTTGCGGTTCCTGCGGCAGATAGCCGATGTTCAGGTTCGGCATCGGCGTGGCTTCGCCCTCGATGTCCTTGTCGACACCCGCCATGATGCGGATCAGCGTCGACTTGCCCGAGCCGTTCAGGCCGAGCAGACCGATTTTCGCGCCAGGAAAGAACGACAGCGAGATGTCCTTCAGGATTTGACGCTTGGGCGGCACGATCTTGCCGACCCGGTTCATGGTGAAGACGTATTGGGCCATTTGCTTGAAATCAGGCGTTGACGCCGCCGCCCGCGTGCGGGCGGCGGTCGTGGGTGGATGGGTATGCGTTTCCCGAATGGCACCGGCGACCGGCGCGCAGGGAGAACTGGCATTGTACTTCGCCGTCCAGGGCGAAAGTGCCGCTACAGGCAGTGGCTATGTCGTCTGGCCAGGGTGACGCGGCTTCCCTGCTGACGGACTATAGCCACTCAGCGACGCCGCCATGACGCGAACAGGTGCCGCTGCGATGCCGGCTGAAGCTGTAGGTGCCGTCGCGGCAGCGCGCGGTGGCGCCTTCCGGAATCTTGCCCGACAGCGAGCGGGCCGGCGCGTGGACGGTCTCGCCGTCGCGGTTCTGGTACGTGTTGTGGTTGCTGAGCGTGGCCTCGTCAGGCGTGGAGGCGGGCGCCACGTAAGCCGATGCTGGCGTGACCGCGAGCAGCAGGCTCGCGGCGAGGGCGGCGACGAATGCCGTTTTACGCCGCAGTCGGGACGAAGCGATGCCGATGTTCATGGTCAGAGCCGTTTGTTATTTTTCGATGCCTCGCGTCGCTACACAGCACCGTTGTGGATCAGCACCGTCAGTCAGTTAGCGCGCCTGCCCGTCGACGGATCGAAGAAATGGAGATGCCGGGCGGGCAGCACCACCTGCAGCGCTTCGCCGCGCGCCGGGCGATGCGCATGCGGCAGTCTTGCCGCCACGTCGTGGCTGCCCCACCGGCCGTGCGCAAGATTGTCGGCGCCCAGCAACTCGCAGGAGTCGACGGTGAGCGTCGCGGGCGCGGCGTCCGCCAGTCCCGGCGTCATGTGCTCAGGCCGGATGCCCAGCGTCCACTCGCGTCCGGCCGCCACCTCGCGGCCGATACACGGCACGCCCGCGAGCGGCAGCCTCGGCCCGTTGCCCGCGACTTCGAAGAACGCGCCATCGCCTGACACGCGGCCTTCCAGCAGATTCATCCCCGGCGAGCCGATGAAACTCGCGACGAACAGCGTCGCGGGCCGCTCGTAGACCTCGGTGGGCGCACCGATCTGCTCCGCGTGACCCTTGTTCATCACGATCACCCGCTGCGCGAGTGTCATCGCTTCGATCTGGTCGTGCGTGACGTACAGGCTCGTGGTCGCGAGACGCGCATGCAGGCGCTGGATTTCCAGACGCATCTGCACGCGCAGCCGCGCATCGAGATTCGATAGCGGTTCGTCGAACAGAAACACGGCGGGCTCGCGCACGATCGCGCGGCCCATCGCGACGCGCTGTCGCTGGCCACCGGACAGCTCACGCGGCTTGCGGGCGAGCAACGCTTCGAGCTCGAGAATCTTCGCGGCGGCGTTGACGCGCCGGTCGATCGTCGCGCGATCCTCGCCGGCGATCTTCAGCGCATAGCCCATGTTCTGCGCGACGCTCATATGTGGATAGAGCGCGTAGTTCTGGAACACCATCGCGATGTTGCGGTCCTTCGGTTCCAGCGTGTTGACGACCTTGTCCGCGATCGAGATCGTGCCTTCGGAAATGCCTTCGAGCCCGGCCACCATGCGCAGCAAGGTCGACTTGCCGCAGCCGGACGGTCCGACCATCACGACGAACTCGCCATCGGCGACATCGACGTCGATGCCGTGCAGCACGAACTGTTTGCCGTCGTAGGTCTTTTTCACGCCGTTCAGGGTCAGTGCAGCCATTCGTTTTTGCCTTTCCGTGCATTCGCGGGCGTCGCGTTACGAGTTACGAGTCATGCGTCACGCGCCATCGCGTTGAATCGGGTTGTGTTGCGCCGGGTGGGGTTCGATCCGAAACCTGTCCCGGCCGGTTTATTTTTCGGCATCCACGAGGCCGCGCACGAACCAGCGCTGCATCGTCAGCACGACGGCGAGCGGCGGTAGCATCGCAAGCAGCGTCGCGGTCATCACCAGATGCCACTCGGTCGCCGTGTCGCCGGACGCGATCATGCTCTTGATGCCGACCACCGCCGTGGTCAGCGATTGCTGGCTCGTGATCAGGATCGGCCACAGATACTGGTTCCAGCCGTAGATGAACGTGATCACGAACAGCGCGGCCATGTTCGTCTTCGACAGCGGCAGGACCACGTCCCAGAAAAAGCGCAGCGGCCCGGCGCCGTCGATGCGCGCCGCTTCCATCAGTTCGTCCGGCAGCGTCATGAAAAACTGGCGGAACAGGAAGGTCGCGGTGGCCGAGGCGATCAGCGGCAGCGTCAGGCCCGCGTAGGTGTTGCTCAGGTGCATCGACGACACCACCTGCACGGTCGGAAAGATGCGCACTTCGACCGGCAGCATCAGCGTGATGAAGATCAGCCAGAACGCGAGGTTCCTGAACGGAAAGCGGAAGAACACGATCGCGTACGCGGAGATCATCGACACGGCGATCTTGCCGATCGAGATCACGAGCGCCATCACGAGGCTGTTCATCAGCATCCGTCCGAACGGACTCGCCGCGTTGCCGCTGCCGTGCGTCCACACGTTCGCGATGTTTTCGAACAGATGCGTGCTGGGCACGAGCGAAAGCGGCACGCTGAACACTTCATGCTCGCTCATCGTCGCGGCACAGAACGCGATGTACACCGGAAACACGACCAGCACGACGCCGACGATCAGCACCGCGTGGCAAAAGAGGTCGAACCCGCGTCGATTCTCGATCATGAGTACTGGACCCTCCGCTCGATGAACCGGAACTGCACGACAGTCAGCGCGACGACGATCACCATCAGCACCACCGATTGCGCGCCCGAGCTGCCGATATCGAGTCCCTGAAAGCCTTCGGCGAAGATCTTGTAGATCAGCGTGCGGGTCGATTGCGCGGGGCCGCCGCCGGTGGCCGCGTCGATCACCGGCAACGTATCGAAGAACGCGTAGACGATATTGACGACGAGCAGGAAGAAACTCACCGGCGACAGCAGCGGCAGTGCGATGCCGAAGAAGCGGCGCACGGGGCCGGCGCCGTCGATCGCGGCCGCTTCGATCAGCGAGCGCGGAATTGCCTGCAGGCCGGCGTAGAAGAACAGGAAGTTATAGCTGACCTGCTTCCAGACCGACGCGAGCACGACGAGGAACATCGCCTGCCCGGGGTTGAGCGCGTGATTCCACACGATGCCGCCCTTCGCGAGCGCGTAGGTCACGAGCCCGATGCTTGGATTGAACAGGAACGACCACAGCACGCCGGCGATCGCGGGCGCGACCGCGTACGGCCAGATCAGCAGCGTCTGATACGCCTTTGCCCCGCGCGTCACGCGGTCGGCGCAGGCGGCGAGCACGAGCGAAATGACCAGACCGCCGACCGTGACGAGCGAACAGAAAATGAGCGTCGTGTTGACCGACGACAGATAGAGCGGATCGGCGAACAGCTGTTTGAAATTGGCGAGGCCGACGAACTCGCTCGACGTGCCGAACGCGTCCTGACTTTGCGTGGACTGCCACAGCGCCTCGCCGGCGGGCCACAGAAAAAACAGCAGCGTGATGGCGAGTTGCGGCGCAACCAGCAGATACGGCAACACGCCTGCGCCGAAGCGGGATCGCTTTTCCATCGATGTTTCCCGTGGGTGATGCGCGCGGGCGCCTGCTTTTTAACAGGCGCCCGCAGGAACCAGCCGGCCGTCGCTAGCTGCCGGCCTTCTCGAAGCGGCGCAGCAACTCGTCGCCGCGGGACACGGCGGAGTCGAGCGCCTCTTTCGGCGACTTCTTCTGCGTCCAGACCTGCTCGAGTTCCTCGTCGACGACCGTGCGGATCTGCGGCATGTTGCCAAGGCGCAGTCCCTTGGTGAACGGCAGGGGCGGCTTGTTGAGCATCTGTTTGATCGCGGTATCGCTACCGGGGTTCTTCTCGTAGAAGCCCTGTTGCTGCGTCAGCTGATAGGCCGCGGTGGTGACCGGCAGGTAACCGGTGTCCTGATGCCATTTGGCCGCGACCGGCGGCGACGTCAGATAGGCGAGGAATTTCGCCACGCCCTTGTAGACGGCCGGATCCTTTCCCGCCAGCACCCACAGGCTCGCGCCGCCGATGATCGCGTTCTGCGGCGCGCCTTTCACGCTCGCGTCGTACGGCATCATGCCGGTGCCGAAGTTGAACTTCGCGAACTTCCTGATGGTGGCAAGCGACCCCGACGAGTTCGTGATGATGCCGCAGTCGCCGCTATAGAACTTCGACACCGGTTCGTCCTTGCGGCCGACATAGGTGAACGTGCCTTCCTTCACCATGTTCTGCAGGAACTGGATGTGCGCGATCTGCAGCGGCTTGTTGAATTCGAGTTGCGCATCGGCGCCGTCGAAGCCGTTGTTCTTCGATGCGAACGGTGCGCCATGCCACGCACTGTAGTTTTCGAGCTGGATCCAGCTCTGCCAGCCCGACGAATAACCGCACGACATGCCCGATGCCTTCAGCTTTCGCGCATCCTGCTGCAGTTCGTCCCAGGTCTTCGGCGGCTTGTTCGGATCGAGGCCGGCCTTCTTGAAGGCGTCCTTGTTGTAGTACAGCACCGGCGTCGAACTGTTGAACGGCATCGAAACGAGCTGGCCGCTCTTCGAGTCGCTGTAGTAGCTGGCGATGGTGGGTACGAACGCCTTTTCGTCGAGCGGCACGCCCGCCTGTTTGAACACGTCCGAGACCGGGATCACGGCTTTCCTGGCCTGCATCATGGTGGCCGTGCCCACTTCGTAGACCTGCAGGATCGCGGGCGCGTTGCCGCTACGGTAGGCCGCGATGCCCGCTGCGAGCGTCTGGTCGTAGGTGCCCTTGAACACCGGCACGATCTTGTAGTCGCTCTGCGACGCGTTGAAGTCGTTCGCGATGTCGTTCAGGCGTTCGCCCAGTGCGGCTTCCATCGCGTGCCAGAACTGGATCTCGGTCGCGGCATGGGCCGCGGTGCTGACGCCGAACGCCAGTAACGCAGCAACGGAAAGCGAACGGAACAGGGGCTTGCAACTCATCGATTGTCTCCTTGGCCGGATCATGCGCAAATTGGGGTTGCGCGATTCTAGTTGTGTTCGATGACAGTCTCGCGGTGGTAGTCCTTCAGTGCGTAAGGTCACCGGAACGGGCAATTTAACACCGGCAACGGCGAAACTGAAGCGCCCCGGCAGAAAGGGTGGTTGCTGACGCAACGGATTTTGACATTCAGGCGGGGCCTGCATCGGTCACGCGCCTATGCGGCTGAACAAGGTGGTCTGGGTGGCCTGCTGCCGGGTTTTATCTTGCCGGTGACCCTGCCGATTACGTCTCGGGCGTATCGATGTCCCGTTCGCTGCGGCATGAAAAAACCCCGCTGTCACAGGGACATGCGGGGTTTGCAACGGATGCGGCGAATTCGCCGCGTGGCGCTCAGACGTTGAACAGGAAGTTCATCACGTCGCCATCATGCACGACGTATTCCTTGCCTTCCGCGCGCATCTTGCCGGCTTCCTTCGCACCCTGTTCACCCTTGTAGGTCACGAAGTCGTTGAAGCTGATCGTCTGTGCACGAATGAAGCCACGCTCGAAGTCGGTGTGGATGACGCCCGCGGCCTGCGGCGCGGTGTTTCCGATATGGATCGTCCATGCGCGCACTTCCTTCACGCCCGCCGTGAAGTACGTCTGCAGGCCGAGCAGCTTGAAACCGGCACGGATCACGCGGTTCAGGCCCGGCTCTTCCATGCCCATGTCGGCGAGGAACACGCCTTTGTCCTCGTCGTCGAGATCGGCGATTTCCGCTTCGATCGCCGCGCACACGGCGACGACCGGCGCACCTTCGGCATCGGCGAACTTCTTCACGGCGTCGAGGTAGGGGTTGTTCGTGAAGCCGTCGTCCTTCACGTTCGCCACGTACATCGTCGGCTTCGCGGTGATCAGGCAGAACGGCTTGAGCAGCACGTTTTCTTCTTCCGACAGGTCCAGCGCACGCACCGGTTTCGCCTGATCGAGCTGCGCGCGAACCTTTTCGAGCACCGCGACGAGTTTCGCTGCTTCCTTGTCGTTACCGGACTTCGCGGCCTTCGAGTAACGCGTCAGCGATTTCTCGATCGTCGCGAGGTCGGCGAGCGCGAGTTCGGTGTTGATGACTTCGATGTCCGACAGCGGATCGACCTTGCCCGCGACGTGGATCACGTTGTCGTCTTCGAAGCAGCGCACGACGTGCGTGATCGCGTCGGTTTCGCGGATGTTCGCGAGGAACTGGTTGCCGAGCCCTTCGCCCTTGCTTGCGCCGGCGACGAGGCCCGCGATGTCGACGAATTCCACCACCGCCGGCAGGATACGCTCCGGCTTGACGATGTCGGCCAGCGCCTGGAGACGCGCGTCGGGCACTTCGACGATGCCGACGTTCGGCTCGATCGTGCAGAACGGATAGTTTTCGGCGGCGATACCCGCCTTGGTCAGTGCATTGAACAGGGTGGACTTGCCGACGTTAGGCAGGCCGACGATGCCGCATTGGAGGCTCATGGAAAACCTTTTGAATCAGTTTGTTACGGCTGTGCAGCGGGTTGCGCGGCGTCTGGTGAGGGCCGGAGCGCAACAGCCGGAAGGTGAATTCGGGGAAGCGACAAAGAGTACGAATCGTGGCGTTGGCTCAATGATCCTGTACTGGTTTTGTACACGAAAAACGCAATTGTAACCCTTTCGGACGCCCCGATTCGTAAGGGTTCGGGCAATGCAGGTACCACGGTGATGCGCTTTGGCGACGATCAGATACCACTTTCGCGGTTGCCGGTGATCGGGCAGGCATCCGGTTGCGACCTGGAGAAATTCAGGCTCACAAGGTGAATATCCATCGCCATTGGGAAAAGCGCTGCCACTGACCACTGCTGTCGAGTCACCCCGCGCCACGCGGATTTTTTTCACCCTCCCGCTTTTTGCACAACCGCGCTGTCTTTGAAAGGCACTATAGTGAAAGCGGGTTCAGTTCGGCAAAAAAGGGGATGTTATGAGCAGACGCAGGCATTGCACCGTAGCGAAGGGGTTTCTGATTGCTGGTTTGCTGTCGATTTCCACAGCCCACGCGCAATTGGGCGGTCTTCTCAATCAAGGCGGAAACAGCGGGTCGACCGGTGGACTTGGCAACCTGAGCAGCCTGGGTGGGCTGGGTAACGGACTTTCGTTGCAATCACTGACATCCGGCAGTACAGGCAACGTAGCGGGCGTTCTGCAATTTTGTATCCAGAACAACTACCTGGCCGGCGGCAGTGCATCGTCGGTCAAGGATTCGCTGATGAGCAAGCTGCCGGGTGGTTCGTCTTCTTCTTCGTCTGACAGCGGCTACACCGATGGTTCAAAGGGTATCCTGAATAGCGGTGATGGCAAGCAGCTAGACCTGAGCGGCGGTGGCCTGAAACAGCAGATTACAAAGCAGGTGTGCGACAAGATTCTTGCCCAGGGCAAATCGATGCTGTGAGCATGACGTGTGCAGGTGCATGACCGGTCGCAAAAGCAGTTCGTCATTCCTGATCCACCGGCAGTGGCGGATACTGCCGGGACCGTACCGTCTGTATTAACTTTCAACTTGAGAGGTGAGTGTCATGGGAATCCTGGATACAGTGGGCAAGATCGCAGGCGCAGTCGCGGCAGTGGAAGCGACTGAGAAGGTTGACGCGGACGCGTCGCTTTTGACGAAGGGGCTTGCGGCAGTGGCCGGATTTGAAGGCGCAGGTGCGCTCGAAGCACTGGTGGAGAAGAAGAAAGAAGGCGAGGCGGCTGACGGCACGCAAGACGCGGATAATGCCGAGCCGCCGCAAGCCTGATTTCCAGTTGTCCCCGGGCCATGCGCTTTCAACGCATGGCCCGGCGTCGGTCCATTGACCTGCGCTTGTCCACAGCCTGACAAGCCGCAGCTGTAACCCTTGGCCGCGCGAGTGCCGCCGTGCGTGCCGTTCCTCATGCCGCATGCGCGCGAATCCGCCGCTGGAGCCGGGCAAACGCCTTGCGCCCTGGAGCGAGGGCAAATGCCGCGCTCGCCGCATCAGTCCCCGTGAACACCCGCAGCTATAATGAGCGGATGACTGTTCACCATCAGACCTTCGACGTTGCCGTGATCGGCGGCGGGCTTGTCGGCAAGACCGCCGCGCTCGCGCTGACGCAGGGCGGCAGGCGTGTCGCCCTGCTCGCGCAGACATGCGCGTCGCTTCCCGCCGGTGCCGCGTTCGACGCGCGCGTCTATGCGCTTTCCGCGAGTTCGCAGACCCTGCTTGAACGTCTGCGCGTCTGGCAGGCGCTCGACGTTGCGCGCCTGGCGCCGGTCTACGACATGCGCGTTTTCGGCGATGCGGCTGCCGAACTCCATTTCTCCGCGTTCCAGGCCTCGGTGTCGCAACTGGCGTGGATCGCCGAGTCGTCGCTGATCGAGCGCGCACTGGATGCCGCGCTGCGGTTCCAGCCCAACCTGACGTGGATCGATTCGCGCGCCCAGGCGCTCGACGTCAAATCCGACGCCGCGTCGATCGGGCTTGCGAACGGCAGCGTGCTGGAAGCCGATCTTGTCGTCGGCGCGGACGGCGCGCATTCGTGGGTGCGCGCGCAGATCGGCTCGAAGGTCGATCGCCGCGATTACAGACAGACGGGTGTCGTCGCGAATTTCAAGGCGGCCCGGCCGCACGGCGACACCGCATATCAATGGTTCAGGGAAGGCGAGATCATCGCGTTGCTGCCGTTGCCGGACGGTCACGTGTCGCTCGTCTGGTCCGCGCAGACGGAGCACGCGCGCGAACTGCTGGAACTCGCGCCCGCGCAGCTCGCGGCCGAAGTCGAACGCGTGACGCAAAGCCTGCTCGGCCCGCTGGAATGCGTGACGCCGGCGCAGGGTTTTCCGCTCGCGCTGCAAACGGTCGACCGGCTGATCGCGCCGCGCGTCGCGCTGGTCGGCGACGCCGCGCATCTGATCCATCCGCTCGCCGGTCAGGGCATGAATCTCGGGCTGCGCGACGTCGCCGCGCTCGCCGACGTGATCGCGAAGAAGGAAGCGTTCCGCGATACTGGCGACACGGTGCTGCTGCGTCGCTACGAGCGCGCGCGTCGCGAGGACATCCGCGCGCTGATGATCGCAACCGATGGCCTGCAGAAACTGTTTTCCGTGCCGGGCACCGTGGCCCGGGCGGTGCGCAATACCGGCATGGCGTTTGTCGGCGCGCAGCCGCTGCTCAAGCGCTGGCTTGTTTCCGCGGCGCTCGGGTAAAGGGCGCCTGCGTCTCACACGAATCCACACCGCACATTTGAAAGGCACGCCACGTGCGTGCAACCGCTCAGGAATTGAACATGCAAAAACGTATCCGCATCGCGACGCTGGCACTGGCCGTCGTCGTCACCGCACTCGGCTGCTCCGCGCAGGCCGACCAGACCACCGACAAGCTCAAGGCCACGCTGCAGCCGCGCCTTGGCGACGCCACGATCAAGAGCGTCTCGAAGTCGCCGATTGCCGGGCTCTACGAAGTGAATCTCGGCACGCAGATCCTCTACAGCGATGCCAATGGCGACTATCTCGTGCTCGGCGACATCGTCGACGCGAAAACGCGGACGAACGTCACGGAAGCGCGTCTGGCCGAAACCAACAAGATCGATTTCGCGAGCCTGCCGTTCGGCAACGCGGTGAAAGTCGTGAAGGGCAACGGCGCGCGCAGGATCGCCGTGTTCTCCGACCCGAACTGCCCGTACTGCAAGCAGCTCGAAACGACGCTCAAGTCGATCGATAACGTGACGGTCTACACGTTCCTCTATCCGGTGCTTTCGCCCGATTCGGCGGTGAAATCGAAGTCGATCTGGTGTTCGGGCGATCGCGCGAAGGCGTGGGAAGCGTGGATGCTCGACCACCGCGCGCCGACGGCCGCCGGCACCTGCGACACCACCGCGATCGACAAGAACCTCGCGCTTGGCCAGCAGATGAACGTCAACGGCACGCCGACGGTGTTTCTCGCCGACGGCCGCCGCCTGCCGGGCGCCGTGCCGGCAGACCGGCTCGACAAGGAACTGTCCGCCGTCCGCTAACCGATCGTACGTGTCGCATGTGTCGAACAGGAGGCGCGTCGTGCGCCTCCTGCCGTTTTAACGCCCCGCTTACTGCCTGGATGTCCCGCCGATGAAGCCGATCCGCTACACCATCGTCCCGAAGCAACCCGCCGCCCATCTGTTCGAAGTGACCGTGACCGTTGCCGATCCTGATCCGGCCGGGCAGTCCTTCATGCTGCCGGTGTGGATTCCGGGCAGCTACATGGTCCGCGAGTTCGCCCGCAATATCGTGACGCTGCGCGCCTTCAACGAAGCGGGCCGCAAGGTGCGCATCGAGAAAACCGACAAGCACACGTGGCGCGCCGCCCCCGTCGAGGGTGAGCTGACGCTGCGCTACGAGGTGTATGCGTGGGATCTGTCGGTGCGCGCCGCGCATCTCGATGACACGACCGGCTTCTTCAACGGCACGAGCGTGTTTCTGTCGCCGCTCGGCCATGAAGCGGCGCCGTGCGTGGTCGATATCCAGAAGCCGGCAGGCGAGTCGTATCGCCGGTGGCGCGTCGCGACCGCGGTGCCCGAAGCGCGCGGCACGAAGCGTCATGGTTTTGGCGAGTATCGCGCGCAGAACTATGACGAGCTGGTCGATCATCCGGTTACGCTCGGCGAATTCGCGCTCGCCACGTTCAGCGCGCATGGCGTGCCGCACGATATCGTGATCTCGGGGCGCACCGTTACCGTCGATATGGCGCGCCTCGCCGCCGACCTGAAGCGAATCTGCGAAGCGCAGATCGCGCTTTTCGAGCCGAAGTCGAAGAAGGCGCCGGTCGATCGCTATGTGTTCATGACGCAGGTGGTCGGCGACGGCTACGGCGGGCTCGAGCATCGCGCGTCGACGGCGCTGATCTGCAGCCGCGCCGATCTGCCGGTCACGGGCCGCCCGGAAACGACCGAAGGCTACCGGACGTATCTCGGCCTGTGCAGCCACGAGTATTTCCATACGTGGAACGTGAAGCGCATCAAGCCGGCCGCGTTCGCGCCGTACGACCTGACGCGCGAGAACTACACGTCGTTGCTGTGGCTCTTCGAGGGTTTCACGTCTTACTACGACGACCTGATCCTGGTGCGCACCGGGTTGATCACGCAGGACGAATATTTCGGCCTCGTCGGCAAGGTGGTCGGCGGCGTGCAGCGCTGCAGCGGGCGTCTGAAGCAGTCGGTCGCCGAAAGCTCGTTCGACGCGTGGGTCAAGTACTATCGTCAGGACGAAAACGCGCCGAACGCGATCGTCAGTTATTACACGAAGGGATCGCTCGTCGCGCTGTGCCTCGATCTGGAAATCCGCGCGCAAACCGGCAACCGCAAATCGCTCGACGACGTGATGCGT
Organism: Paraburkholderia sartisoli; assembly: GCF_900107685.1. GTDB lineage: Bacteria > Pseudomonadota > Gammaproteobacteria > Burkholderiales > Burkholderiaceae > Paraburkholderia > Paraburkholderia sartisoli. Next base: position 119,564 of record NZ_FNRQ01000010.1, read on the forward strand.
CTCCTGTGGCAACGCTTCGGTCGCGATTTCTATCGTGGCAAGCCGGTTGGCCTGCCGGAGACGGAAATCGAGGCGCTTTTCGCCGAGGCGACGGGCGTCAACGTCGCCCGTCTGCTCGACCAGGCTGCGTACGGCACCCGCGATCTGCCGCTCGAATCGATGCTCGCGCCGTTCGGCGTGAGCATCGCGCCGGAGCCGGACAAGAACGGCAAGCCGTCGCTGGGCGTGCGCGTGCGCGGCAGCGCCGACTGCACGCTCGCCGCCGTGCATGACGGCAGCGCGGCGCAGAAGGCGGGCCTGTCGGCCGGCGACGTGGTGATCGCAATCGACGGCCTGCGCGTCACCGGCTCGAATCTGGATGCGCTGCTGGCGCGTTACCTGCCGGGCGCGAAGGTCGAAGTCCACGCGTTTCGTCGCGACGAGCTGCGCACCGCGCAGGTGAAGCTGGATGCGCCGGACGTCGCGCGCTACTCGCTTTCAGTGACCGATAAGCGCGTCGCGGCGCGGAACTGGCGCGAGCGCTGGCTGGGGAAATGACACGCGCGGAGCCGGCGGCCGGGCGTCAGCGTTCTGAAAGTGACAAAATCCCGGGTTGAAGAGGGCGGATTGTTCTACCCATGCAACAATCCGTCGCCCGCAGGGTACTTTTTCCCGGGCGGGTAAAAAAACACAATGGCTCCACTCGCGCAACACTGCGCGCCCCAACTGGAGTCAACCATGACCACGATTCTGCAAATCAACTCGGCAGCCCGCTCGCAAGGCGCGAATTCGACGCTGCTTGCCAACGAACTGACCGCAAAGCTGCAACAGTCGAACCCGGGCGCGCAAGTCGTCGTCCGTAACCTGCAGGCTGAGCCGCTGCCCCACCTGGACGACACGATCCTCGGCGCGTTCTTCACGCCGGCCGAGCAACGCACGCCGGAACAGAGCGCCATCGCCGCGCGCAGCGAAGCGCTGATCAACGAACTGCAGGCCGCCGACATCGTCGTCATCGCCGCTCCCCTGTATAACTTCGGCGTGTCGTCGCAGCTGAAGACGTACTTCGACTTCATCGCACGCGCTGGCATCACGTTCAAGTACGGCGCGAACGGTGCGGAAGGCCTCGTGACGGGCAAGAAAGTACACGTCGTCTCGGCGCGTGGCGGCAAGTACGTCGGCACGCCGGGCGACAGCCAGACGCCGTACCTGAAGACGTTCCTCGGCTTCCTCGGCATGACCGACGTGAACTTCATCTACGCCGAAGGCCTGAACATGGGTCCGGAAGTCGCCAACGCCGCACTCGCCGGCGCGCGCGAAGCGATCGCTGCAGCGTAAGGGTTCACCTTCCATGCGAGGCTGAGGTTTCAGTCTCGCGGGAAACAGAAACGCCACGGGGTTTTCACCGCGTGGCGTTTTTTGTTTCTGGACCCGCTGTGTCGCCGGGTTTTGACTCGCGAATAATCACGCGGAGTGCGCGTGGTCAGGCCAGCGTTTGGGCTTCGTCGGGGAGGCGCCAGTCGATCGGCGTCCGGCCATGCTGTTCGAGATATTCATTGGCCAGCGCGAAATGCCGGCAACCGAGAAAGCCGCGGTGTGCCGACAGCGGCGACGGATGAGGCGCTTCGAGCACGTAGTGCGAACGTCCGCCAAGCAGCGCGCGTTTCGCCTGCGCATGTGCGCCCCACAGCATGAAGACGAGCCCTTCGTGACGCATCGCGAGTTCGTGGATCAGCGTGTCGGTGCATTTTTCCCAGCCGCGCTTTGCGTGGCTCGCGGCCGAGTCGCGTTCCACCGTCAGCACCGTGTTCAGCAGCAGGACGCCCTGTCGCGCCCACGTGTCGAGGCAGCCGTGGCGCGGCGGTTCATAGCCGAAATTCGCGGCGATTTCCTTGAAGATATTGCGCAGCGACGGCGGCGGACGCACCGCCGGCGGCACCGAGAACGCGAGTCCGTGCGCTTGCGGCGTGCCGCGATCCTCGCCGTGATACGGGTCTTGTCCGAGGATCACGATTTTCACGTCGCCGGGGCTCGTCAGGCGCAGCGCGCGGAACACGTCGGCCGGATAGACGGTTTTGCCGGCCGCGCGCTCGGCGTCGACGAACGCGCACAACGGCGCATAGGCGTCGCTCTCGGTGAACGGTTTCAGGTGCTGGCGCCACGCGGTGGGCAACGCGTCGAACTGGGCTTCGAGCGCGGCGGTGGCAACCGGTGCCGGTTGTGCGGGCGATGCGGGTTGCGCAGCGGACGCATCGCCAAAAAGCGAAGCCTGCGATGAAGAGGAGCGGGGGCGGGGGGCGGAGGTCATGGCGGGGAAGTGTCGCAGCAAACGACGCGTAGCTCAAGGTGGCGTTTGCCGCGCGCCGCTTCGAGGTTCGTCGCGCCGTGCGGGTTACTGTTCGCGCAGCCGGTAACCACGCTGCGCCTTGCTGACGTCATCCGGCGCGAGCCCCGGAATGTTTGCCGACAACACCTGAGCCAGCGCGTGAAGCGCCGCTTCATCGCCGTTTTTCAGTTCGAGCTCGATTTCGGAAATCGGCGCGCGACGCGTTTCGCCGTTCACATCGGCAATCACTTCGCCCAGGTCGATCGCCGCTTCGATGTCGGCACCGTCGTGCCGCGCCTGCCACAGCGTGCGCGTGAAGTTCGTGCGAAACAGTTCGATGAGGCCTGGCGCCGCCTCGCGCAACGCTGCCGCGACGTCCGGCACTTCGCAGGCGCGCAGCAATGCGTCGATTTCCAGCGCGTCGCCCGCGACGGGCATTTCCCACTCGTGACGGCTGTGCAGGCCGCCTTTCGCCGAACCGGCTGTCTTGAACGTCTGCAGCCAGCCATCGGGCGTGCGGCGTAGCCGCAGCGCGCTTTTCGAGCGCGCCAGCGTCAGGCCGGGCGTGTCGAAATAGATGTTCTCGAGCGTGACGTCGCGCCCGGCTACACCCGTGTGCGCGACGAAAAACGCGCTTGCCGCGTCGATCTGTCCGGCTGGCAGCGCCAGCTTGATTTCACTCTCGATGCCCATCCTGTGCCCCGTTCGATCCGGCCCGGCGGAGTGGAAGCTGCTCCGCCATATGCGCCGAACTCAATCTGCTCTTCGCGCTCAGAAAAACATCCGCGCGAGTTCGGCGCCCGGCTGTTCCGCGCGCATGAACGCTTCGCCGACGAGGAACGTATGCACGTCCATCGCACGCAGCCGCTCGACGTCGACGCGCGACAGAATGCCCGATTCGGTCACGACGATACGGTCGTCCGGAATCGATTCGAGCATGCCGATCGTCGTGTCGATCGACGTTTCGAACGTGCGCAGATTGCGGTTGTTGATGCCCATCAATGGTGTCTTCAGCGTGAGCGCTTCCATCAGCTCGTTGCTGTCGTGTACTTCGACGAGCACCGCGAGCCCCAGCGAATGCGCGAACGCTTCGAGATCCTGCATCTGCGACGTTTCGAGCGCCGCGGCGATCAGCAGGATCGCGTCGGCGCCCATCGCGCGCGCCTCGACGATCTGGTACGGATCGATGATGAAGTCCTTGCGCAGCACCGGCAGCGCGCAGGCGGCGCGCGCTTCTTCCAGATACGCCGCGCTGCCCTGGAAGAACTGCGCGTCCGTCAGCACGGAAAGGCACGCCGCGCCGTGGCTTTCGTACGAACGGGCGATCTCGGCGGGCACGAAGTGTTCGCGCAATATGCCTTTCGACGGGCTGGCTTTTTTCACCTCGGCGATGACCGCCGCGAGGCCGGCTGCGTGCTTCGCGCGCAATGCGCCGACGAAGTCGCGCCGGTCGCGCGCCGACGCTTCGAGCCGTAACTCTTCAAACGGCGCGCTCATTTGCGCGGCGCGGATTTCTTCGCGCTTGACCGCGATGATGCGTTCCAGAATGTCGCTCATGGATATCTCGATGCCGAAGTTATTGCTTGAGTTAGCGCTTGAATTGCTGCGTGAAGCGGACCAGTTCGTCGACCTTCGCCCGTGCGCGGCCGCTCGCGACCGTTTCGCGCGCGAGCTGGATGCCGTCCGCGATCGATGCCACCACGTTTGCCGAGTACAGCGCCGTGCCCGCGTTCAGCACGACGATCTCGCGCGCGACGCCCTGTTTGTTGTCGAGCGCCTCGAGCAGCATGGTTTTCGATTCGACGGCGTCGTTCACCTTGAGCGTCCGGTTCGACACCATCTGCATGCCGAAGTCTTCCGGATGAATCTCGTATTCGTGAATCTGGCCATCGCGCAGTTCGCCGACCGTGGTCGCGGCGCCGAGCGACACTTCGTCCATGCCGTCCATGCCGTACACGACCAGCACGTGCTTCGCGCCGAGCCGTTGCATCACGCGCACCTGGATGCCGACCAGATCCTGGTGGAACACGCCCATCAACTGGTTCGGCGCGCCGACCGGATTGGTGAGCGGTCCGAGAATATTGAAGATCGTCCGCACGCCGAGTTCGCGGCGCACCGGCGCGATGTTTTTCATCGCCGGATGATGGTTCGGCGCGAACATGAAGCCCATGCCCGTTTCGGCAATCGACGCGGCCACCTGTTCCGGCTGCAGGTCGATGTTGACGCCGAGCGCTTCGAGGACGTCCGCGCTGCCCGACTTGCTCGACACGCCGCGATTGCCGTGTTTCGCGACTTTCGCGCCCGCCGCGGCCGTGACGAACATCGTCGCCGTGGAAATGTTGAACGTGTGCGAGCCGTCGCCGCCCGTGCCCACGATATCGACGAAGTTCGAGTTGTCCTCGACCTCGACGTGCCGGGCGAATTCGCGCATCACGGTGGCGGCGGCCGCGATTTCACCGATGGTCTCTTTTTTGACGCGCAGCCCCGTGATGATCGCCGCCGACAGCACCGGCGAGAGTTCGCCGCGCATGATGAGGCGCATCAGGTGCAGCATTTCGTCGTGAAAAATCTCACGATGCTCGATCGTGCGCTGCAACGCTTCCTGCGGAGTAATGGACATGTGCTTTCCTCTTCTTCAGGCGTTGCCGTGCGGGGCGTCGGCGCGCTTCGACTGCTTCACGAAGTTTTCGAGCAGCGCGTGGCCGTGTTCGGACAGGATCGATTCCGGGTGGAACTGCACGCCTTCGACGTTGAGCGTCTTGTGGCGCACGCCCATGATTTCGCCGTCGTCGGTCCACGCGGACACTTCGAGGCAATCCGGCAGCGACTCGCGCTCGACCGCGAGCGAATGGTAGCGTGTGACGGTGAAATGCTTCGGCAGGTCGGCGAACACACCTTTGCAGTCGGTTTCGATCTGGCTCACCTTGCCGTGCATGATCGTCTGCGCACGCACGACGCGTCCGCCGAATGCCTCGCCGATCGCCTGATGGCCAAGGCACACGCCGAGAATCGGAATCTTGCCGGAAAACCGGCGCAGCACGTCGAGCGTGATGCCCGCGTGTTGCGGATTGCTCGGCCCTGGCGAAAGACAGATGCGCTCGGGGCTGAGCTTCGCGATTTCGTCGAGGGTGATTTCGTCGTTGCGGAAGGTCCGTACGTCTTCGCCGAGTTCGCCGAAGTACTGGACCAGGTTATAGGTGAACGAGTCGTAGTTGTCGATCATCAGCAGCATGGTCTGTCTCCGGTCAGAAGTCGCTATCGAGGCCGTCTTGCACCTGCTCGGCCGCGCGCAGCACGGCGCGTGCCTTGTTCTCGGTCTCTTGCCATTCGGATTCGGGCACCGAATCCGCGACGATGCCCGCGGCCGCCTGCACATACAGGTTGCCGTTGTGGATCACGCCGGTGCGGATCGTGATCGCCAGATCCATTTCGCCCGTGAACGACAGATAGCCGACGGCGCCGCCATAAAGACCGCGCTTCACCGGTTCGAGTTCGTCGATCAGTTCCATTGCGCGGACTTTCGGCGCGCCCGAAAGCGTGCCGGCCGGGAACGTCGCGCGCAGCACGTCGAAATTGGTGACGTCCGCCTTGAGCTTGCCCTCGACCGAACTCACGATGTGCTGCACGTGCGAGTACTTTTCGATGACCATTTTGTCGGTCACGACCACCGAACCAATCTGCGCGATGCGGCCGACGTCGTTACGCGCGAGGTCGATCAGCATCACGTGCTCGGCGATTTCCTTCGGGTCGTTGAGCAGTTCGGTCGCGAGTTCGGCGTCGCGCTCGGGCGTGTTGCCACGCGGACGCGTGCCCGCGAGCGGACGGATCGTCACGATCCGGTCTTCGCCGCGCTTTTCCTGACGCACCAGAATTTCCGGCGAAGCGCCGACCACATGGAATTCGCCGAAGTTGTAGTAATACATATACGGCGACGGGTTCAGCGAGCGCAGCGCGCGATACAGCGAAAGCGGGTTGTCGCGATACGGTTTCGTCAGACGCTGGCCGACCTGAACCTGCATCAGTTCGCCGGCCGCGACATATTCCTTCGCCTTGCGCACGGCGGCGAGGTAATCGTCTTTCGCGAACTCGCGATAAATCTCGGTGCGCATGCTGGCCGACGTCACCGGCGGCTGAACGGTCGTGCGCAGACGCTGGCGCAGTTCCCGCAGGCGCTGCTTCGCTTTCGTGTACGCCTCGGGCATGGCCGGATCGGCGTAGACCACGAGATACAGCTTGCCGGCGAGGTTGTCGATCACCGCGACTTCCTCGGTGAGCAGCAACTGGATGTCGGGCAGACCGAGATCGTCGGGCGGCGCGGTGTGCGCGAGCTTTTTCTCGATGTAGCGCACCGCGTCATAGCCGAAATAGCCAGCGAGGCCGCCGCTAAACCGCGGCAGGCCAGGACGCTGCGCGACCTTGAAACGCGCCTGGAACTGCTGGATGAACGCGAGCGGATCGCCTTCGTGCGTCTCGACGACCTTGCCGTCTTTCACCACTTCGGACACGCCGTTGCGGGTGCGCACGAGCGTACGTGCCGGCAGGCCGATGAACGAGTAGCGGCCGAACCGCTCGCCGCCCACCACCGATTCGAGCAGGAACGAGTTGGCGCCGTTGCGTTCCGCCTGCGCGAGCTTCAGATACAGCGATAGCGGAGTTTCGAGGTCGGCGAGCGCCTCGGCGATCATCGGGATGCGATTGAAGCCCTCGTTCGCGAGGGACTGAAATTCGAGTTCGGTCATGTTCCGATCCTGTTCGTGCGTCCGGCACAGCGTGCGTGTGCTTCGGATAAGACGGGGGCGTTGCGCTTGCCGGCCGGGCTTTCTGTGTCTTTCGACAGGGAGACGCCGATCGTTGCGTGCTGTCCCGGGAACGCATGCACGCTCACATGACGCAACGGTACCGCGATGGATACACGAAGGCCAGAGAAGCGATGCAACGGTTACCAGCGTAAAACTCGGGAAGCGCAGCGAAGTAAAAAACGGTTGCCGAAGACGGGCTTCAGCGTACCTCAGGCGAGGTTAGCGCGACCAGCGACGCCAGGGCCAGGCTCCCCGGTCGATGCTGCCCAGACTCCGTTTTTTATTCAGAAACATGAGGATGATGGACTTATAAAGTCGGTGATTGGTGCGCTGCGATGGCCTTGGCGGCATCGAGCAGCGAGGCAACTATACCATCCGATTTTATTGTTTGTACAGACTGGCCATGGTTGTAGCCGTACGGCACGGTCAACGTGGCCAGACCGGCGGCGCGACCGGCCATGGCGTCGTTTTCCGAGTCGCCGATCGCGACCGCTGCCTGCGGCGCGATCTGCATTTCGGCGCACGCGGTGATCATGGGCAGCGGGTCGGGCTTCTTTTTCGCGAGCGTGTCGCCGCCGATCACGATGTTGAAATAGCCAATCAGCCCATATTGCGTGAGCAGCTGCACCGCAAAACGACGCGGCTTGTTCGTCACGCATGCGAGTTTGAGGCCGGCGTCGCGCATCGCCTTCAGGCCCGCTTCGACGTCGGGATAGAGACGCGTGTGCGTGCCGTTGATCTTCGCATACTCTTCCTGATAGATCGCGAGCGCCTCGTCGAAGCGGTCCTGCGCGTGTACCGCTTCGAAACGCGGCGCGAGCACGCTGCGAATCAGATGTTCCGAACCCTTGCCGACGTATTCGACCACTTCCTCGCGCGACGTTTCCGCCGCGTCGAGCTGCGCGAGCATGCCGTTCAGCCCGGCGGTGAAATCGTCGGCCGTATCGACCATGGTGCCGTCGAGGTCGATGATCGCGGCCTCGATGCGAGGGCCGCTGAAAACAGGTGCGGGGAAGGTGGGCTTCTCAGTCATGTCCGGAGGTCGCTGGGTGGGGGTGGCAGACGCGGTGACAGGCGCGCGTGACGGCTCATTTGCCGTGCGACGGGTCTGGACCTGGGCCAAGTGCCGCGCGCATCTGGTCGATGACGGCCTTGTAGTCGGATTTGCCGAAGATCGCCGAGCCCGCCACGAACGTGTCCGCGCCTGCCGCCGCGACTTCCGCGATGTTGTCGACCTTCACGCCGCCGTCCACTTCGAGATGGATTTCACGGCCGGTTTTTTCCTTGTATGCATCGATACGGGCGCGCGCCTCGCGCAGCTTGTTCAGCGCTTCAGGAATGAACGACTGGCCGCCGAAGCCCGGATTCACCGACATGATCAGCACGAGATCGAGCTTGTCCATCACGTGATCGAGATAGCTGAGCGAGGTGGCCGGGTTGAACACGAGGCCGGCCTTGCAGCCATGATCGCGGATCAGCGACAGTGTCCTGTCGATGTGATCCGAGCCTTCCGGGTGAAAACTGATGACGTTGGCGCCCGCTTTCGCGAAGTCCGGCACGATACGGTCGACCGGACGCACCATCAGATGCACGTCGATCGGCACCTGCACGTGCGGGCGGATTGCCTCGCACACGAGGGGGCCGATGGTCAGGTTCGGCACGTAGTGGTTGTCCATCACGTCGAAGTGAATCCAGTCGGCGCCCGCGGCGACGACGTTGCGGACTTCTTCGCCGAGCCGCGAGAAATCGGCGGACAGGATGCTGGGAGCGATTTTGAATTGCGTCATGGCGTGGGAAGTGGCGACCGGAAAGTTGCTATCTTACCGGTTTGCGCGGCGAGAAACCCCTGTCCGGACGGGATAGCGGGTTGCGGGCGTCCGCTGCATCAAGCAGAATGCGAAACCAGAGCCGCTTCCCGCCGACAGGCCGCAAACCATTGGCGCATGGGCTTCCCGCAGCGTGTATTCACACCGGAACCAGGATGAGCCAGTACGAATTCAGCGTGTCGGCGCAGGTCGCGTACCTGCCCGAAGAATCGGACCCCGAGCGCCGCAAGTATGCGTTCGCATACACGCTGACTATCCGCAACAGCGGGCAGGTGCCGGCTCAACTGATCGCGCGCCACTGGGTCATCACGGACAGCGAAGATCACGTGCAGGAAGTGAAGGGCCTGGGCGTGGTCGGCCACCAGCCGCTGCTCAAACCCGGCGAGCAGTTCGAATATACGAGCTGGGCGCTGATCGCAACGCCCGTCGGCACGATGCGCGGGGAGTATTTCTGCGTCGCGGAAGACGGCGAACGCTTCGAGGCGGCGGTGCCCGAGTTCATGTTGCGCATGCCGCGCACGCTGCATTGAACCGGCAAGCGGTCCTTTCAGCCGTAAGGCTTACGGCTGCGACTCCTGATTGTCGCTGTTTTCGCCGGGTGTCTTCCGCGCACGTTGTGCAATTCGCGCCTGCTTCTTCTTGCCGGACGACGTCCAGACAACGATGAAAATCAGCAGGAACAGCGCCAGAAGCGACTCCAGCGCAAACATCAGCATCGGGTATTCGTCGAGCAGATCAGACATGGCGGTTTCCATCAAGAACGAACATTGTATGCGTATTGTCCGCCCGGTCGCAGGTTGGGTCAGCGCGGTGGCGGTGGCGGTGATGCTGGCAGCGTGCGGTGGCGGTGCGTCGGTCCGGCCTTCCTCGCCACCGACGGGCGCCGCGATCATTCCAGGCCAGATAGCGTCGACGCGGCTTACGCCCGTCGCGTGGCAGCAGGTGCCGGGCTGGCACGACGATTCGCTGATCGGTGCAACGGCCGCGCTCCGGCAGAACTGCACCCGGCTCGCGCGGCAGCCGAACTGGCAGCGGGCGTGCGCCGCGGCAACGCAGCTCGACGACCTCGATGTCACGAGTGCGCGCACGTTCTTCGAAACGTATTTCACACCTTTTCAGTTCGCCAATTCCGACGGCACGCTCGATGGCCTGGTGACGGGCTATTACGAGCCGTTGCTGCGCGGTTCGCGCGTGCGGCACGGCGTCTATCAGACGGCGCTGTACCACTGGCCTTCCGGCTATCGCACCGGCGCGCCGCTGCCGGCGCGCGCGCAGCTCGAGCGCACCGGGGTGCTGACGGGCAACGAACTGGTGTGGGTCGACGATCCGATCGAAGCGTTCTTCCTGCAGGTGCAAGGGTCGGGGCGAGTCGTGATGGAAGACGGCAGCGTGATGCGCGTCGGGTTTGGCGGCACGAACAACCAGCCGTACAAGTCGATTGGCCGCTCGTTGCTGGATCGCGGCGAGATCACGCCCGCGCAGGCGACGATGCAGGGCATCAAGGCCTGGGCGCGTTCGAACCCGACGAAGGTCGACGCGTTGCTCGATACGAATCCGCGTTTTGTGTTCTTCCGTGAAATGCTCACGGGCGATGCGGCTTCGCAGAGTGGCGCCGACGGCCCGATTGGCGCGCTGGGCGTTCCGTTGACGCCGGAGCGTTCCATTGCGGTCGATCCGTCTTCGATCCCGCTCGGCACACCGGTGTTTCTGCAAACGACGCGCCCACTGACCAATTCGCCACTGAATCGTCTGGTGTTTGCACAGGACACCGGTTCGGCGATCAAAGGCGGCGTGCGCGCCGACTATTTCTGGGGTCTCGGCGACGACGCGGGCGATCTCGCCGGCAAGATGAAGCAGGCCGGTCGCATGTGGTTGCTGTTGCCGAATTCGTGATCGGGTGAGTGATCAGGCGTGACCGGGGCGCACGCCTGATCCGCCGCTGTCTGGCAGCCGCACGATTGCATTGCGATCAGCGGCGTCATGCCGCGGATCGCTTCTCCACCTTCACTTCAATTTGAGCCGCCCGGCCTTGAGCTGGCGGCTGTTTATTGGCGAGGCTCCCGGTTGCCGCGAAACTTCAGCCTCCGGAAAACCGCTTGTCGACGACGCGCCGTGCCTTGCCGACCGAGCGTTCGATACCATTTACCGCCAGCACGTTGACCACTGCGCTCACGCCGATCAACGCCTTGATGTCATAGACGAGGGCCTGTTTCGCGGTATTGAGCGCGGCCGTATCCGGCGCGGTTTCGGGACACGGCTCGACATTCAGCGTCAGCACGTCGAGCGGGCCTTCCTTCGTGAGGATGATCTGATAATGCGGCGCGAGCGCATGTTGCTTCAACAGCAGCTCTTCGATCTGCGTCGGGAAAACGTTGACGCCGCGCACGATCATCATGTCGTCCGAGCGGCCCGTGATTTTCTCCATGCGGCGCATCGTGCGTGCGGTGCCGGGCAACAGGCGCGTAAGGTCGCGCGTGCGATAGCGAATGATCGGCAACGCTTCTTTCGTCAGCGACGTGAAGACGAGTTCGCCGAATTCGCCTTCCGGCAGGACTTCGCCGGTTTCGGGATGGATGATCTCGGGGTAGAAATGGTCTTCCCAGATCGTCGGACCGTCTTTCGTTTCCGCGCACTCCGACGCGACGCCCGGGCCCATGACTTCAGACAGACCGTAGATGTCGACAGCATCGATGCCCATGCGCTGCTCGATTGCCTGCCGCATGTCGTTCGTCCACGGCTCCGCGCCGAAGATGCCGATGCGCAGCGAGCAGCTGGCCGGATTGACGCCCTGTCGTTCCAGTTCATCGGCGATAGACAGCATGTAGCTGGGCGTCACCATGATGATGTCCGGGCGGAAGTCCTGGATGAGCTGGACCTGCTTTTCCGTCTGACCACCGCCAAACGGGATCACGGTGAGGCCGGCGCGTTCGGCGCCGTAATGGGCGCCGAGTCCACCGGTAAAGAGGCCGTATCCGTAGCTGACATGCACCTTGTCGCCGCGTCGGGCGCCGGCCGCACGGATCGAACGGGCGACGAGGTTCGCCCACGTGTCGATGTCGCGCGCGGTGTAACCGACAACGGTCGGCTTGCCTGTGGTGCCCGACGACGCGTGAATCCGCGATACCTGTTCCTGCGGCACGGCAAACATGCCGAAGGGATAGCTGTCGCGCAGATCCTTCTTGGTGGTGAACGGGAAGCGCGAAAGATCCGCCAGCGTTTTCACCTCAGACGGATGGACGCCTGCTTCGTCAAACTTGCGCCGATACACCGGCGAGTTTTCATACGCGTGCGTGAGCGACCATTTCAGTCGTTCGAGCTGGAGGGCGGCGAGTTCGTCGCGGCTCGCCGTTTCGATCGGGTCGAGCGGTAGATCGGTCATCATGCGGATGTCTCCTTTACTGCTTTTCAGAATAGATGCGCTGCGTGTAACGAACAATGGAGCGTTACGTTGCGGTGAGTGTTCGGCGCGAACTTTCAGCCGGCAACGGGAATGACCGTGCCGCGAATCTGCGCGGATTTGCCACGGAACATCGCGACGGTTTCTCCGGCGCGATTCGTTACCCGGATGTCGTAGATGCCGTTGCGGCCGCTCAGCGTCTGCTCGACGGCTTCGGCGGTCAGCTCTTCGCCGCCGGGAACCGGGCGCAGGAACTCGATCGAACAACCTGACGCCACCGTGTTGATGTTGTACGAGTTGCACGCGAAGGCAAACGTCGAATCGGCGAGAGTGAAGATCAGGCCGCCGTGGCAGATCTGATGTCCGTTCAGAAAATCAGGACGGACCAGCATTCGCATGCGTGCGTACCCGGGGCGCACTTCGAGAAGTTCGAGACCCAGCGCCTGGCTACAGGCATCCGCTTCGTACATCGATTGGGCGGTGGCGCGGGCGAGTGCGTCTGGTGACATCGTGTCGTTGTGCTGCGGTTGGGTGGACATGTCAACGGCCCTCGAAACGCGGTGTGCGTTTTTCCATGAAGGCGCGCACGCCTTCCGCGTAGTCGTGCGATGCACCCAGTTCACGCTGCAGATCGCGTTCGAGATCGAGCTGCGCATCCAGCGTCTGCGTGACGCCTTCGCGCATGGCGCGCCTGATTGCGGCGATGGCGCGCGTGGGCTGCTGCGCCAGTTGCGTGGCCAGTTTCGCTGCGGTTTCCTGCAGATCGGCGTCGTCGACGGCCTGCCAGATAAGGCCCCAGCTTTCGGCCTTTTCGGCGGGCAGCCTGTCACCCGTCATGGCGAGCCCGAGGGCACGTGCCATACCGACGCGCTGCGGCAGGAACCACGTCCCACCCGAATCAGGAACGAGGCCGATTTTCACGAACGCCTGAATGAAACTGGCCGATCGGGCCGCAACGACAAGATCGCAGGCGAGCGCGAGGTTGGCGCCCGCGCCAGCAGCCGTGCCGTTGACGGCCGCGATGACGGGCATCGGCAACGCCTGAAGCCGGCGGATCAACGGGTTGAAGTGTGCATCGATCAGACCGCCGAGGTCTGTCATCGCGCCCGGCGTGAAATCGAGGTCGGCGAGGTCCTGGCCTGCGCAGAATCCACGGCCCGCTCCTGTCAGCACCAGCGCCCGGGTACCTGCCGCTTCGACTTCGTCGAGCGCCGCGCCCAGTTCCTTATGCATCGCCCGCGTGAAGCTGTTGAGCTTGTCCGGGCGATTCAGCGTCACCGTGGCGACGCGGGATGCGGCGTCAAGCGCGACGCTGATCGTTTCATAGGACATCGGTTGTCTCCTCTTTGTCTCCACGACCTGCAACTGCAAATGTCGAGGTGTTCAGACGCGCTCGATCGCGAGCGCGATACCCTGGCCGACGCCGATGCACATCGTGCACAGTGCAAATCGCCCATTCGTGCGTTCCAGCTGATGGAGCGCGGTTGTCACGAGCCGCGCACCCGATGCGCCAAGCGGGTGACCCAACGCGATCGCGCCACCGTTGGGATTGACGCGTGGGTCGTCGTCCCGCAGGCCAAGCGCGCGAAGCACGGCAAGACCTTGCGACGCGAACGCTTCATTCAGTTCGATGACGTCGAACTGGTCGAGCGACATACCCGTCTGCTTCAGCAGTTTCAGGGTGGCGGGCGCGGGGCCGATGCCCATGATGCGCGGTTCGACGCCAGCTGTCGCCATGCCGACGACACGTGCTCGCCGGCGCAGACCGTACTTTTCCGATGCTTCACGACTTGCCAGCAGAAGCGCGCATGCGCCGTCGTTCACGCCCGACGCGTTGCCGGCGGTGACGGTGCCGTCGGCGCGCACGACGCCCTTGAGCTTGCCAAGCGATTCGAGCGATGTCTCACGCGGATGCTCGTCGACGCTCACACGAATGGCGTCGCCTTTCTTCTGCGCGATTTCGACAGCTACGATTTCCTGCGCCAACGTACCATCGTGCTGGGCGCGTGCCGCCTTTTGCTGGCTGCGCAGCGCGAACGCGTCCTGATCCGCGCGGCTGACGCCGAATTCGACCGCCACGTTCTCTGCGGTTTCCGGCATGGAATCGACGCCGAAGTCGCGTTTCATCAACGCGTTGACGAAGCGCCAGCCGATCGTCGTATCGTGAATCGCGGCCTGACGCGCGAACGCGCTGGTAGCTTTGCCCATGACGAACGGCGCGCGGGTCATGCTTTCGACGCCGCCGGCAATCATCAGATGCGCCTCGCCTGCCTTGATCGCGCGGGCAGCGGAGCCGACGGCGTCCATGCCGGATCCGCATAGCCGGTTCAACGTCGCGCCGGGCGCGTCGATCGGCAAGCCGGCGAGCAGCGCCGACATGCGTGCGACGTTGCGGTTGTCTTCGCCTGCCTGGTTGGCGCAGCCGTAGATGACGTCGTCGAGCGCGCTCCAGTCGACGCCTGGATTGCGCTCGATCAGTGCCTTGATGGGCACGGCGCCGAGGTCGTCAGCGCGGACGTCTTTCAGCGCGCCGCCGTAGCGACCAAACGGGGTGCGAATTGCATCGCAGATAAAGGCGTCGGTCATGCTGGATTCCAGTGGGTGGCGGCCAGGGTCGCAGGCCGCTCTGTCAACTCATGTTAGGGGGACGTCGGACCGGATTCCAGTCGGCCGAACGGCATATACCGTTCGGCCGGCTTACGCCGGAACCGCCTTCGGTTCAACATGAACCCGGCTCTGAATCACACGGAAACGGTTTGCTACAAAAGCGGCGTCTGCAAGGGCGGCATTCGCTGCGGGGTTGGCGCCCGTGCCGTGAAAGTCGGAGAACGCTGCGGACTGGTTCACGAACACCCCACCCGTGAGATTGATCGACAGCGCGACGCCCCCGCGGATCGATGCTTCGTGGGCGGCTTCGAGCACTGTGTCGTCGACGCTGTAAACCGAGAGCGTGAGCGCGCCATGCCCGGCGGCGATCGCGCCTGCAAGGTCGAGCGATTGAGCGGTCGAGTCGGTTGCGATGACGAACGAGATCGGGCCGAACCATTCGCGGGTGAACTGCGCGGCGTCGCTGGCGGCGTCGAGTTGTAGCAGGAGCGGCGTGCGCACGCGCGCACCGGCAAATGCCGGGTGTTCGAGCGACTGGCTTTCGGCAAGCACGCGCCCGAGCTTGCGGGCTTCGTCGATACGCAGGGTGATGCCTTCGTTCTGGATTGCACCAAGCAGCTCGACGGCCCGGGCCGGGTCGGCCACGAGCTTTTGCACCGCGCCGGCGATTGCCCCGGCGACTGCATCGAAGCTTAGCGGGCCTTCGGCCGTGCGAATGCCGTCGCGTGGCACGTAAATGTTCTGCGGTGCCGTACACATCTGGCCCGAGTACAGCGCGAGCGAAAAGGCAATATTGCGGGCGACCGACTTGATGTCGTCGACGGAATCGATAACGATCTGGTTGACCCCGGCCTTTTCCGTGAACACCTGCGCCTGGTGGGCGTTTCGTTCCAGCCACGTGCCGTTTTGCGAGCTGCCGGTGAAGTCGATCAGCTTGATTTCAGGACGCTGCGCGAGCTCCTGTACGAGCGTGCCGTCGTTGGGATCGGTTGCCAGCAGGGTCACGACGTTCGGGTCAAATCCCGCTTCGCGGAGCACCTCGCGTGCGATGCGCACGGTAATCGCGAGCGGCAGGATCGCGCCGGGATGCGGCTTGACGATGACCGTGTTGCCCGTGGCCAGATCGGCGAAGAGCCCGGGGTAACCGTTCCACGTCGGGAACGTGCAGCAGCCGAGCACGAGGCCCGTGCCGCGTGGCACGACGGTATAACGCTTGCGCATCGCCAGCGGCGGATTCTTGCCTTGTGGTTTTTCCCAGTGCGCGTCGGCCGGAATCCAACGCAACTGGTCCCAGGCGTACACGACGGCTTCGAGTGCGCGGTCCTGCGCGTGCGGGCCGCCCGCCTGGAAGGCCATCATGAAGGCCTGGCCAGTTGTATGCATCACGGCGTAACCGATCTCGAAGCTGGCGCGATTGATCCGCGACAGGATTTCGAGGCTCACGCCAATCCACGCCTTCGGACCGGCTGCGCGCCAGTCGCGCTGCGCGCGGGTTGCCGCATCGATCAGCGTGGTGGCGTCCGCCTTGGGATAGCGGATGCCGAGCGGAAATCCGAATGGCGATACTTCGGCGCCGACGGTTTCCTGAGTGGCGGGCTGGTCAAGTTCGAACGTCCGGTTCAGGTGAGACTTGAACGCGGCCTCGCCATCCGCGTTCGCTGTTTCCCCGTACACTTTCGGACTGGGCATTTCGGAGAAGGGGCTCCAGTAGCCGCGCGTTTCAATGGCGGTGAGCGCCTTCTGCAGCGTGTCTTCATGCTTCGTGAATAGCGGATGTGTCATGGCGGAAGGGATGCTGAGCGTTAGAGGGAGCTATTGTCGAATAATTGACCGACCGGTTGGTTGGCGAATGTTAGCATTATTGAGATGGCCACGCGAAGCGTTTTTGCGTTTCATTCAAAACAAGGAGGATGTATGGCTTACGAAAACATTCTGGTGGAGACCCGCGGCAGGGTTGGGCTGGTGACATTGAATCGTCCGAAGGCGCTAAACGCCTTGAACGATGCGTTGATGGACGAGCTTGGCGTAGCGCTCAAGGCATTCGACGCCGACGAAGGGATTGGCGCAATCGTGGTGACAGGCAGTGAAAAGGCGTTTGCCGCAGGTGCCGATATCGGGATGATGTCCACATACACCTATATGGACGTGTACAAGGGTGACTACATCACCCGTAACTGGGAGGCCGTGCGTTCGATTCGCAAGCCGATCATTGCCGCGGTCGCGGGTTTTGCGCTGGGCGGCGGCTGCGAACTGGCGATGATGTGCGACATCATCTTCGCCGCTGATACCGCAAAGTTCGGCCAGCCGGAGATCAAGCTCGGCGTAATGCCTGGTGCTGGGGGCACGCAACGCCTGCCTCGCGCAGTATCGAAAGCGAAGGCAATGGACATGTGTCTGACGGCGCGTTTCATGGACGCGGTCGAAGCGGAGCGGGCGGGTCTCGTATCGCGCGTCATTCCGGCGGCCTCATTGCTCGACGAAGCGGTGGCTGCCGCAGCCGTGATTTCCGGGTTTCCACTGCCTGCGGTGATGATGGTGAAGGAGTCGGTGAATCGCGCATACGAAACAACGCTAGCCGAGGGCGTGCATTTCGAGCGCCGACTGTTTCATTCCCTGTTTGCAACCGAGGATCAAAAGGAAGGGATGGCCGCGTTCGTGGAGAAGCGCAAACCCGTATTCAAGCACCGTTAAACGGGCTTATCAAAATAACGCTTGCCAGGGCCGAGTGAGGTGGCTAGAATCTCGATCTTTCGCGCTTTCGCAAGGAGGCGCGGGGAAGCGGGAAGCCAGAGTGGGCAAGGCTTTGCGGGGCGCTGGGCGGGTGGGGTGGTTAAAAAAACCTGTTGACGACCAAGCAAACGTTCTTCATAATCTCGTTTCTCTGCTGCGGATGCAGCGACGTGCAACGAAGCGGTGCCGGGTGGTTGGAAGTGGGCGCGGTTTCGGGTGGTGGGCGCGGACTTGATCTTTAAAAATTAACAGTCGATAAGTGTGGGCGCTTGATGCGCGACGCGCGGTGGATC
>NZ_FNRQ01000005.1 GCF_900107685.1 Paraburkholderia sartisoli
AGCGCCTTTCTTTTGCCTACTTTTCTTTGGAAGACAAAGAAAAGTAGGTGCCGCCCCGCACAGGGGCGACGCTAATAGACCGACATGAATTCAAGGAAAGGCCAAAGAAACACCCGGCCAGAAAACGAAAAACCCGGAATACCGCCCCGCACAGGGGCAACGCCAATAGACCGACATGAATGCAAGGAAAGGCCAAAAAGCCAGAACAACAAAAAAGCATGCCGCCCCGCCAAAGGGGCAAAAAGCAAACCCCCAATACCCCTTACCTTCAATTTGTGATCTACTTTTCGCTGCAAGCATAAAAACCAGCCCCAACCCGCACGAACCTCACAGCAGGCAGTCGGAACAGGTAGTGGAGTGGAAATGTGAGCTTCGTACCGGTCTCTATCCCCCAAGGAGACAGTCAATGGCAATCAGCATCAGCCTGACGGTAAACGACACCCCGGTAACCGCCGAAGTCGAACCCCACAGCCTGCTTGTCCAGTTTCTGCGCGACCAGCTTCGCCTCACCGGTACACACATCGGCTGCGATACCGCCCAGTGCGGCGCCTGCACGGTCCACCTCAACGGCCGCGCCATCAAATCCTGCAACATGCTCGCAGTCCAGGCGGAAGGCGCCACCATCACCACCATCGAAGGCCTCGCCGCGAACGGCACACTCCATCCCATGCAGGAAGCCTTCCGCAACTGCCACGGCCTCCAGTGCGGCTTCTGCACGCCCGGCATGGTGATGAGCGCGACCGCGCTCGTCCACACCCATCCCGACGCCAGCGAAGCCGACGTGCGCCGTCAGCTCGACGGTAACCTGTGCCGCTGTACGGGCTATCACAACATCGTCAAGGCCGTCCTCGAAGGCGCCGCCGGCATGAAATCCGCCAGCAGCAACGCCAGCGCAGGTGCAGCCGCATCCGCCAAAGCCACCGCCTGAGGAGCCGACGATGAACGCACCCGATACCCATCGCATGATCGGCGCCTCCGTCAAACGCAAGGAGGACTATCGTTTCCTGACCGGCAACGGCCAGTACACCGATGACATCGTCCTCCCGCAGCAGACGTACGCGATCTTCCTGCGCTCGCCATACGCGCACGCACGCATCAAAAGCATCGACACGGCCGCGGCGAAGGCATCGCCCGGCGTCGTCGCGATCTTTACCGGCGCCGACATGGCCGCCGAAAACGTCGGCGGCCTGCCGTGCGGCTGGCTCATCCACAGCGTCGACGGCAAGCCGATGAACGAGCCACCGCATCCGGTCATCGCGCACACAAAAGCCCGTCACGTGGGCGACCAGGTCGCGCTCGTGATCGCCGAATCGATCAAGGCCGCAAAAGATGCCGCCGAACTCATCGAGGTCGACTACGACGTGCTGTCCGCCGCCGTCGATACCGCGCACGCGGCCGATCCCGGCCAGCCGGCGGTTCACGACGAAGTGCCGGACAACACCTGCTACACGTGGGGCCACGGCGACAAGGCCGCCACCGACGCCGCCTTCGCGAGAGCCGCCCACGTCACGACGCTCGACATCGTCAACCAGCGCCTGATCCCGAACGCGATCGAGCCGCGCGCGGTCAACGCAAGCTGGTCGCCGCAGGACGACAGCTACACGGTCTACGTCGCGAACCAGAATCCGCACGTCGAGCGCCTGCTGATGGCCGCGTTCGTGCTCGGCCTGCCGGAGTCGAAACTGCGCGTGATCGCGCCCGACGTCGGCGGTGGCTTCGGCTCGAAAATCTTCCTCTACGCCGAAGACGTCGCGCTCACGTGGGCGTCGAAGAAAATCCGCCGCCCCGTCAAATGGACGGCCGAGCGCTCGGAGTCGTTCCTCTCCGACGCCCACGGCCGCGATCATGTGACGAAGGCCGAACTCGCGATGGACGCCGACGGCAAATTCCTCGCGATGCGCATCCACACGATCGCGAACATGGGCGCCTATCTGTCGACGTTCGCCTCCAGCGTGCCGACGATCCTCTACGCGACGCTCCTCGCCGGCCAGTACGCGACGCCCGCGATCTACGCCGAAGTCAAGGCGGTCTTCACGAACACGGTGCCGGTCGACGCCTACCGCGGCGCAGGACGCCCGGAAGCGACGTACGTCGTCGAACGGCTCGTCGAAACCGCGGCGCGCGAGATGAAGCTCGATCCGGCCGAAATCCGCCGGCGCAACTTCATCCGCGCGTTTCCGTATGCGACGCCGGTCGGCCTCACCTACGACACCGGCGACTACGAAACCATCCTCGCCCGCTCGCTCGAACTCGCGGACGTGAAAGGCTTCGCCGCGCGCAGACAGGAATCGGAGAAGAACGGCAAGCGGCGTGGCCTCGGCTACTCGTGCTACATCGAGGCGTGCGGCCTCGCGCCGTCGAACATCGCGGGCGCGCTCGGCGCGCGGGCGGGTCTCTTCGAAGTCGGCCAGATCCGCGTGCATCCGACGGGCTCCGTCACGGTCTTCACCGGCTCGCACAGCCACGGTCAGGGTCACGAAACGACGTTTGCGCAGGTGGTCGCGGACCGCCTCGGCATCCCGCTCGAAAACGTCGAGATCGTTCACGGCGACACGGGGCGCATTCCGTTCGGCATGGGCACGTACGGTTCGCGCTCGATCGCGGTCGGCGGCTCGGCGATCATGAAGGCGCTCGACAAGATCGAAACGAAAGCGAAAAAGATCGCCGCGCATCTGCTCGAAGCCGCCGCCGAGGACATCGAGTTCAAGGACGGCGTGTTCCGCGTCGCGGGCACCGACCGCACGAAGGCGTTCGCCGATATCTCACTCGCCGCGTACGTGCCGCACAACTATCCGCTCGACCAGCTCGAACCGGGACTCGACGAAAGCGCATTCTATGATCCGACGAATTTCACGTATCCGTCGGGCGCGTACATCTGCGAAGTCGAAGTCGATCCCGACACGGGCGAGTGCCACATCCAGCAGTTCACCGCCGTGGACGACTTCGGCAACGTGATCAATCCGATGATCGTCGAAGGCCAGGTACACGGCGGGATCGGGCAGGGCATCGGCCAGGCGATGCTCGAGCGCTGCGTGTACGACAACGAGAGCGGCCAGCTGCTCTCCGGCTCGTACATGGATTACGCGATGCCGCGCGCGTCGGATCTGCCGAACTTCACCGTCGAGACGTCGAAGGGCACGCCCTGCACGCACAACCCGCTCGGCGTGAAGGGCTGCGGCGAGGCGGGCGCGATCGGCTCGCCACCGGCGGTGATCAACGCGATCCTCGATGCGCTCGCGCCGCTCGGCGTGACGGACCTGCAAATGCCGGCGACGCCGCATCGCGTGTGGTCCGCGATCCGCGCCGCTCAAAACCCGACGACCTGAACAGAGGAAGCCGACATGTATGCATTCGACTATCAACGTGCTTCCGACGCGAAAGCCGCCGTCGCGGCCCTGAACGCGGACAGCGACGCGAAATACCTCGCGGGCGGACAAAGCCTCCTGCCGACGATGCGCCTGCGCCTCGCGCAGCCGTCGCAACTGATCGACGTCACGCGCATCGCCGCGCTGAAGGAGATCAAGGTCGACGCGAAAACGGTGACGATCGGTGCCGCCGTCTGTCACGCGGACGTCGCGGGCAACGCCGACATCCAGCGCGTGCTGCCGGGCCTCGCCGGGCTCGCCGCGAATATCGGCGACCGCCAGGTGCGCGCACTCGGCACGATCGGCGGCTCGCTCGCGAACAACGATCCGGCGGCCTGCTATCCAGCCGCGGTGCTCGGCCTGAACGCGACCGTCGTCACCGACAGGCGGCGCATCACCGCCGACGATTTCTTCGTCGGCATGTACGAGACCGCGCTGGAACCGGACGAACTGATCACAGCCGTCGAGTTCCCGGTGCCCGAGCGCAGCGCCTACGAGAAGTTTCACAACCCGGCTTCGCACTTTGCGCTGGTGGGCGTGTTCGTCGCGAAAGGTGCGGACGGCGTGCGCGTGGCGGTAACGGGCGCGGCTTCGTCGGTGTTTCGCGCGACGGCGCTGGAGCAGGCGCTCAGCGCGAATTTCACGCAGGCAGCGGCGCGCGCGGTCACGATCGACGCCAGCACCCTCAACACCGACATGCACGCGAGCGCCGACTATCGCGGGCATCTGATCCCGGTGCTGGCGGCGCGGGCGGTTGGCGGCATCAGCAGCGGCGGCTGACGCGCCACCGGCGGCAAGCGGCCATCGACAGCAGGCGGCGCGGGTCCATAGTTATCCTGGACCGGCGCCGCGCAACACCGTCCGCCGCCACCCGCCACCTGTATCGCCGTTCCGCCGTGCCATGAGTTCACCGATGACAACCACGCAGCCCGATTCCATCGACGCCACCCTGGAAAAGCTCACCGCTCAGGGTTACTACGCGAGCCGCGAACTCGCGACGGCGCTCTATCTTGCGCTGCGCATGGAGCGACCGCTTTTCGTCGAAGGCGAGCCGGGCGTCGGCAAGACCGAACTCGCGAAGGCCGCCGCCGGCATGCTCGGCACGACGATGCTGCGTCTGCAATGCTACGAAGGGCTCGACACCGCGAGCGCGCTGTACGAATGGGACTACCCGCGCCAGATCATGGCGCTGCGTCTCGCGGAAGCCGCCGGCGAGCGGCCCGGCAACGACACGCTCTATCGCAGCGAATTTCTGCTCAAGCGCCCGCTCCTGCAGGCGCTGATGCCCGACGAACATCACCCGGGCGCGCGCCGCGTGCTGCTCATCGACGAGATCGACCGTGCCGACGAACCGTTCGAAGCGTTTCTGCTCGAACTGCTCTCCGATTTCCAGGTGTCGATTCCCGAATACGGCACCGTGCGCGCGGTGCAACCGCCGCTCGTCGTGATGACATCGAACCGCACGCGCGAAGTACACGACGCGTTGAAGCGCCGCTGCCTGTACCAGTGGATCGGCTATCCCGACCGGGACCGCGAACTGGCAATCGTCGCCGCGCGCGCGCCGGAAACGTCGGCGGAACTGCAACGGCGCGCGGTGGATTTCGTACACCGGCTGCGCGGCATGGACCTGTTCAAGGCGCCCGGCATCGCCGAAACGATCGACTGGTGCCGCGCCCTGTCCGCGCTCTGCGTGACAGAGCTGGATCCGCAATCCGTGCAGAACACGCTCGGCGTGCTGCTCAAGTACCAGGACGACCTCGCGCGCATCGACGCGCAGCAGATCGCGCAATGTCTCGCGGTGCCGGAGTAACGGCGATGCCCAGCCCGCGCCCGCCCGATACACGCGATGCCACCGGCCGGTCCGCATACGGGCGGGCCGCCGCCGCGCTCAGCCCGCCCGCCGAGGGCGCGCCGGGCACTCCCACGCTTGCGCGCAACGTCGTGCATTTCGTGCGCGTGCTGCGCGGCGCGGGTCTGCCGATGTCGCCCGCCCAGGCCGTCGACGCGCTCGCGGCCCTCCACTGGATCGACCTCGAACGCCGCGACGACGTACGCGCGGCGCTCGCGGCGCTGCTGGTTTCCGCCCCCGACGAGCGCGATCTCTTCAACGCGGCCTTCGACCTCTTCTGGCGCGACCCGGACTGGGAAGGCAAGCTGCGCGCGCTGCTGCTGCCGAAAGTGCGCGGCGGCCTGCCGCCGCCGCGCCGCAACAACCGCCTCGCGGATGCGCTCGCGGTGCGGCCACCGCCGTCGAAGCCCGGCCACCGCCCACAGGAAACCGGACAGCACGAACTGCACGCGCATGTCACCTTCAGCGCCGAGGAACGCCTGCGTCACCGCGACTTCGACACGCTCACCGCCGACGAATGGCGCACGCTGCGCCATCTGATACGCGGCCAGCGCCTGCCGCTCGCGACGGAACCGACGCGTCGGCTCAAGGCTTCGTCGCGCGGCACGCATGCGGACCTGCGCGCGAGCGCGCGCCACGCGGTGCGCGCGGGCGGCGACTGGACCGTGTGGAAATACCGCGCGGTCGTGGAACGCAAGCCGCCGCTCGTGCTGCTGCTCGACATCTCCGGCTCGATGAGCAGCTATTCGCGCGCCGTGCTGTACTTCTGCCATGCGCTGCTGCAGTCGCGCGAACGGCTGCAGGTGTTCCTGTTCGGCACGCGCCTCACGAACGCGACGCGCGCGCTGCGCGAACGCGATCCGGATGTCGCGATCGCGACGATCGCGGAGCAAGTGGAGGACTGGTCCGGCGGCACTCGCATCGGCGCGGCGCTCGCCGAATTCAACCGACGCTGGGCACGCCGCGTGCTGACCGGCAGGGCCACCGTGCTGCTCGTGACCGACGGCCTCGATCACGAAGCAATCGACGTGCTCGAAACCGAAATGGCAAGGCTGCACCGCTTCGCGCATCGCATCGTCTGGCTGAACCCGCTGCTGCGCTACAGCGCGTTCGCGCCGAAGGCGCGCGGCGTGCAGGCCATGCTGCCGCATGTGGACGCGCACCGGCCGGTTCATAATCTGGAGAGTCTCGCCGCGTTTGGCCGCGACTTCGCGCAGCTCACGCGCGCGCCACGTGCCACCGGGGCAGCCACGATAACCGCAACCGTCTTGCATGGGGCTGGAGTACGTGCTTTGCATGGGACCGGAGTAACGCGCTAAAGCGTGAACCCTGATCGACCGCAATGGCTTGCATGGGACCAGAGTAACGCGCTAAAGCGCGAACTCTGGTCGACAGGAGGAGCATCCGCATGGAACTGACCGAAACTTATACGCTGCCTGTCGCGCAGCAACGCGCGTGGGAAGCGCTGAACGACACCGCGATCCTGCGCGCGTCGATTCCCGGCTGCGACAGCATCGAGCCGGATGGCGAGAACGCCTACGCGGTGTCGATGAGCGCGTCGGTCGGACCGGTGAAGGCGCGCTTCAAGGGCCGCATGCTGCTCACCGACATCGACGCGCCAAACACCTATACGATCGTCTTCGAAGGACAGGGCGGCGCCGCTGGCTTCGGCAAGGGCAACGCCCACGTCACCCTCGAAGCGGACGGCGAGGCGTCGACGAAACTGTCCTATACCGCCACCGCCCAGGTGGGCGGCAAGCTCGCGCAGATCGGCTCGCGGCTCGTCGATGGCGCGGCGCGCAAGATCGCGGGCGAGTTCTTCAAACGCTTCAGCGCGCAGGTAACAGGCGAGGGCGATGCCGCCGAAGCAAACCCGCCCGACGCCGGCGAGGAACCGGAATCCCCAGACGCGACCGCCGGTGAAGACGCAGGAAAAGGAAAGAAATCATGGACAGCGTGGATCTCGAAGTTCTGAAATCCAGCGCCCGCTGGCTCGAACAGGGGCATCGCGCGCTGCTGGTGACGGTGGTGAAAACGTGGGGCTCGTCGCCGCGGCCCGAGGGCGCGATGCTCGTCGTGCGTGACGACGGCCTCGTCGTGGGCTCGGTGTCGGGCGGTTGTATCGAAGACGACCTGATCGATCGCGTGCGCCGGTGCGGCATCGAGCAGACGCGGCCCGAAGCCGTCAAATACGGGATCACCGCGGAGGAAGCGCACCGCTTCGGCCTGCCGTGCGGCGGCACGATCCAGCTCGTGCTCGAACCGCTGACGCAGCAAAGCGGTATCGCTGAACTGTGCGATTCGGTGGAACGCGGCGCGCTCGTTGCGCGCACGGTCGACATGGCGACCGGCGCCGCACGCCTCACGTCGGCGCAGGCCACCGACGGCGTCGACTTCGACGGGCAGCGTCTCCTGACGATTCATGGCCCGCGCTACCGGATGCTCGTGATCGGCGCGGGGCAGCTGTCGCGCTATCTCTGTCAGATCGCGGTCGGGCTCGACTATCAGGTCACGGTGTGCGATCCGCGCGAGGAGTACACCGACGAGTGGGACATTCCGGGCACGAAGATCGTCCGCACGATGCCGGACGACACGGTCCTCGACATGAAGCTCGACGAACGCTGCGCGGTGATCGCGCTCACGCACGATCCGAAGCTCGACGACCTCGCGCTGATGGAGGCGCTGAAAACGCCCGCGTTCTATGTCGGCGCGCTCGGCTCGCGGCGCAACAACGCGGCGCGGCGCGAGCGGCTGAAGGAGTTCGATCTGAACGAAACCGAACTCGCGCGGCTGCACGGGCCGGTTGGCATCTACATCGGCAGCCGTACGCCGCCGGAGATCGCCGTGTCGATTCTCGCCGAGATGACGGCGGCGAAGAACGGCGTCTCGCTGCCCACGCTGCTTCAGGTGGAAGGCGCGAAGGCCGCGCGGGAAGTCGCCGCGAGCGGCGACGCGACCTGCAGCGTGTGACCGTCGCGCGAAAGCGCCCTAGAACATCCCGGTGAGCACCGCGGCCGCAATCGATCCGAGCACCAGCACGACGCCGATCGTGCGCCGACGGTTCAACTCCGTCCACAACAGCACGCCCGTCAGCGAAAGCAGCAGGATGCCGCCCGCGAAGGTGTCGATAAACAGCACCCAGCCGATGCTCATCCCGACACCGCGATGCAGGTTGTTCAGCTCGCCGAGGAACGTGTTCTGCGCCCGCTTGACCGACACGTAGCCGTTGCCCACCCAGTATTCCGCCTGCACGCTCTCCTTTGTGCCCTGGATGCCGACCTGCCAGTACTCCGGCTGCACGACGCTATGGTCGCCCCACGCCACGGGATGCGCCGGCTCGCGACGCGGCCTGCCCGGCTTGCCGTCGACCTTGAGTTCGCCCTTGAGCCAGTGCGCCATGTCCATCGGCGACCTGAACCTGCTGCCTTCGGGAAGCGCGAGTTGCAACTGTTCGACCTGCGGCTCGCCCGACGACACCTTCAGCGGTCCCCCCCGATGGTTCAGCAAAAAGCCGGTCACGCCGAACAGGAGGCCAATGGCCGCGCCCCACAGGCCGACCCAGCCATGCACCTTGCGCAGCCACTTGATGAACGTCGCGCGGCGCGAACGCTGCCGGCGCGCGGCCTGCTGCGCATCGTCCATCAGATGATGGTCCGGTTCGACAGCGTGCTGCGTGTAGCGCGTCGTGCCAGCCGGCGCGGCGGGTTGTACTTCGATCGATTCAGGCGCGTTCACATCGGCTCCAGGCGCAATGGCAATAAGCACACGACCAGCGCGCGGCGCTGCCCTTGCAGGCGCGTTGCTGGCGTGAAACAGGATGGGGTACGGCAGATGGGCAAGACTGGAACAGCGGCCGCATCGGCAAAAGGCGTGGCTGGCTGGCCATCACAGAGGAGAAATGTGACAGTGGCTGGCAGAACCTTTCAAATGAGAATGGCTATCATTACATAAAGCGGATTTTTTCTCAATCCGGAGCGGGTTGCCTGGTCGTTACGGCCCATGACAGACCGGCGACCCGCGCCGCGACGCTCACTGAAGACGTTCGCTCGCGCTATGCGGGGTGACCGCTTGACTTTGGCTTCGTCCGACCTTTAAGTACACGAACCTGCCCCATAACCGTCGTCGCAGTTCGTCTGGATGCCTGAACACACCATGCGCTTCCATCAGCTTGCCTGCATCCTGACGCTCGTCTGGTCGACGGCCGCCCGTGCTGTATATGCCACGCCTTCGGCCCAGCCGGTCGAGCCGTACACGAACGAAGGCGAAACGCAGACGTTCACCGTCAACGAGGACGGCTCCTATACCAAGCTCGATTCGATGACGCTGCTCGTCAACAACGAGGCCGGCGTCGCGCGGGTCGCGCAGCAGTACATCTGGTTCAACCGCAACATGGCGGACGTCGCGATCGTCGAGGCGTTCACGACGGGCGCGGACGGCGTACGGCACGACGTCGGGCCGGAGCAGGTGCGCGACGTGCAGGAAGCGCGCTCGTTCAACGCGCCGATGTTTCAGGACATCCAGGAAAAGGTGATCGTCTTTCCGGCGGTCGAACCGGGCGCGCGCATCCACCTGACGTACCGGAAAACGCAGAAGGTGCCGATCGTGCCGGGTCATTTCAGCGACTTCACGCCGCCCGACCTCGCGCCGACGCACAACTTCACGCTCATCTACGATCTGCCCGCCGGCAAGCCGTTATACGCCGACGCGCGCGGCTTCACGACGGTCGCGCCGGTCACCGCGAATGGCCGCACGCGCTACGAATTCCGCTATGACAAGGCGCATTTCCGGCGGCTCGAATATGGCTCGGTGGCGTACGTGTCGTACGGCGACAGGCTGATGGTGTCGACGTTTCCCGATTACGCGGCGTTCGCGGCGACGTACCGCGCTTCGTCGGTCGATGCGAGCGCGGCCGATCCCGCTGTCGTCGCGCTGGCCCGCACGCTCACCGCAAACGACATCACGCCGCGCGCGAAAGCGAAGACGCTCTACGACTGGATGCGCCGCAACGTGCGCTACGTCGCGATCAACGTCGGGCGCGGCGCGGTGATTCCGCATCACGCGAGCGAGATCCTCGCGTACCGCTACGGCGACTGCAAGGACCACGTCGCGCTGTACGGCGCGCTGCTCGACGCGGTCGGCATCCGCAACGAGCCGGCGCTCATCAATAGCGGCACCATCTATTCGCTGCCGACGGTGCCGGGCTACGGTGTCATCAATCACGTGATTTCGTGGCTGCCCGACCTGCAGCTCTACGCCGACTCGACGGCGACGAACGTCGAGTTCGGTTTTCTGCCATCGACGGATATGAACCGCCCGGCGCTGCTCGTACACGAAGGCGTGCTCGCGCATACGCCCTCAACGGCGGCGATGGCGCGTCACACGGATCTTTCGATCGTCGTGATGCCGGACGGCTCGGCGACGTTCGTCTACAGGCTGGAAGCGACCGGCTGGGCGGCCGAACAGGGCCGCACGATGCTGCGTCTGCAGACGCCCGCGCAGCGCGAGGAATCGCTTCAGGGCGAATTGCGCAACGCGAACCTGCGCGGCGCGGCGACGCTCACCACCAGCAACCTCGCCGCGACCGGCGGCCCGCTCGTGCTGACGATGCGCGGCACGCTGGAGAATCTCGTCGTGCCGGGCACGGCGGCGTCGATCCCGGCGCTCACGAGCCTCGCCGGCGGCTTCGAATCGGACACGCGCTACTGGCTCGGCGAACGCCAGCGCACGCAGCCATTCGTGTGCCGCAATGTCGAACTGCACGAGCACACGCAGATCGCGCTGCCGGCGAACTTCCGCGTGCTCGACATGCCCGAGCCGGTGCAAACGCAGGACCGTTTCCTCGATTTCCGCTCGCAATACACGTTCGATCCGGCGACGCGCGTCATCGACGTCACGCGCGACGGCAGCACGCATTTCGACAGCGACGTCTGCTCGCCGGATGAATTCGCGCAGATGCGCGCGGCGATGGAAACCGTCGGGCGCGACGTGCGTGCGCAGGTCATCGTGAAATCGACGCTCGACGGCGCGCGCGTCGCCACCAGTTCACCGTGAGCGGCTGCCGGGCGCGCAAAATCAGACCGGCCAGAGCGGCCCTTCCTGCATCGCGCCGATCTGCTCGCGCAGTTCGAGAATGCGGTCTTCCCAGTAGCGCTGCGTGTTGAACCACGGAAACGCCGCGGGAAACGCGGGGTCGTCCCAGCGCCGCGCGAGCCACGCCGAGTAGTGAATCAGCCGCAGCGTGCGCAACGCTTCGACGAGATACAGCTCGCGCGGCTCGAATTCGCAGAAGTCTTCATAACCGGCCAGCAGGTCCGCCAGCGCGCGCGACGACGACGCCCGCTCGCCCGGCAGCAGCAGCCACAGATCCTGGATCGCGGGCGCCATCCGGCTGTCGTCGAAGTCGACGAAATGCGGGCCGGCATCGGTCCACAGCACGTTGCCCGGATGACAGTCGCCATGAACGCGCAGCATCCGGATATCGCCGGCACGCTCGAACGCGCGCTCGACGCCTTCCAGCGCCAGATCGACCACTGTTTCCCAGGCTGTCCGAACGTCATCTGGAACAAAGCGATGCGCCAGCAGAAAATCGCGCGGCTCGTAGCCAAAGCTCTGGATATCGAGCGCCGGGCGCGATCTGTATGGCTCTAGCTGGCCCATCGCGTGAATGCGCCCGATAAAACGCCCGAGCCATTCGAGCGTGCCGCTGCGATCGAGATCGGGCGCGCGTCCGCCGCGACGCTCGAAAATCGCGAGACGAAAGCCGTCGAACGTATGCAGCGAACGGCCGTTATCGACGCGCGCCGGCACAGCGGGAATTTCGCGCGCGGCCAGTTGCGCGACGAACGCGTGCTCTTCGAGAATGGCTTCGTCGGTCCAGCGCTCGGGACGGTAAAACTTCGCGACAACGGGCGGCCCGTCTTCCACACCCACCTGGAAGACGCGGTTCTCGTAGCTGTTGAGCGCGAGCATGCGGCCATCGGTGCGCTGGCCAGCGGGAATCAGGACGCTGTCGATGGCGTCGAGCACGCATTCCGGCGTCAGCCGGGCAAAAGGGACAGCGCTGGAAGCGCCGTCCTGGAGATCGGGAGTGTCGTCGTTCATGCCCGCATTGTGCGCCGCGACGCCCGCGATGACGAGCGACACGCGTGACGGGTGACGGGTGACGCAGGGGCATGTCAGGGCGTCGCTGTGCGCGCCACGCCCCTGATGCAGGCGACAGACGCGCGGGGCGCCGGCGCCTTGCGCGCCCTGGATACAGCGGGACCCCAACCGCGCGCCGCGTCGAGGCGCCGCGCGGGTCACCACGTTCAGTGCTTCAGTGCATCTGCGCGCTGGCGGGGCGAACCTGCTCGCCCGTGTCGATCAGGTCTTCAAGGAAGAAGGGTTCGGTGTTCAGCTGGATCGACGTGCCGGGTTCACCCGCGTACCACGCCACCATGGCCATGTCGCCAAGAATGCGCATCACGATGCCGCGCGCGCCCTGGGGCACGGCGATATGCACGGAGCGGACGATAGAACCGACTTGCATGATGTTTCCCCGTTCTCTTTGCCGGCTTGGATCAAGCGCCGGTCGTGTGGCGATAAAAAGCGCCGCGTCGCCAGAAACGTTGCGTGCGCACCTAACCTGCATCGCGCGTACCGCGGAAGAGGCCTTCAAACTCATTGTTCACGTTTTGCACCGCTCGGGAAAGCGAAAAATAAGGGCCCAACACCCCTTAATTCGTACATTCGACTTACGAAATCGCAACCCGCGGCCCCTCGTGTAATGCGTCGTAACAGGTCAATCATAAACCTTGAAGGCGTCATATCCGAAAATGACGCTTGAGGACTACGATACGCGTTATATTCCTGTCGCGCATGCCGGGCGCGGCCCTCGTTTGCGCAACGCAGGCCGTGTACGCGGCGCAGCCACCCCGGCTTTCAACCGACCAGCCCAGACTCGCGCCGTTCAATGTGGATCGTTCGACTCGCGCTACGGCGCCCGTACACCTTTATCGTTCTCGCGCTGCTGCTGCTGATCGTCGGGCCGTTGACGATCATGCGCACGCCGACGGACATCTTCCCGAACATCGACATTCCGGTGCTGTCGGTGATCTGGTCGTACAACGGCCTGCCCGCCGACGAGATGGAAAAGCGCATCGTGCTCAACTACGAGCGCGGGCTTTCGGTGGCGGTCAACGACATCGAGCACGTCGAATCGACTTCACTGAACGGCATCGCCGTCGTCAAGATTTTCTTCCAGCCGCACGCGAATATCGACGAAGCACTCGCGGAAGTCACCGCGCTGTCGCAGTCGCAGGTGCGCTCGCTGCCGCCTGGCATCACGCCGCCGTTCATCCTGCGCTACAACGCCTCGACCGTGCCGATCCTGCGCCTCGCGCTGTCGTCGCCGACGCTCACCGAGCAGGAACTGTTCGACTTCGGCAATAACTTCCTGAAGACGCAGCTCGCGACCGTACCCGGTGCATCGGCGCCGCTGCCGTACGGCGGCAAGCAGCGCCAGATCATGGTGGACATCGATTCGCGCAAGCTCCAGGAGCGCAACCTGTCGCCGATGGACGTAGTGAACGCGATCACCGCGCAAAACCTGATCCTGCCCTCCGGCACCGCGAAAATCGGTTCGACTGAATATTCGGTGACGATGAACGCGAGCCCCGATTCGCTCGCCGGCCTGAACAACATCCCGATCAAGTCCACCGCGAACGGCACCGTCTATATCCGCGACGTCGCGCATGTGCGCGACGGCTTCCAGCCGCAGACGAACATCGTGCGCGTGAACGGCCAGCGCGCGTCGCTCCTCACGATCAACAAGAGCGGCAACACGTCCACACTCGAAATCGTCCAGCGCATCAAGGACATGATGCCGACGCTGCGCAATCTCGTGCCCGAGTCGCTCAACATCGATCCGGTCGCGGACCAGTCGCTGTTCGTGCGTGCCTCGGTGCAGGGCGTGCTGCGCGAAGCGCTGATCGCCGCCGGCCTCACCGGCCTCATGATCCTGCTTTTTCTCGGCAACTGGCGCGCGACGCTGATCATCGCCGTGTCGATTCCGCTTTCGATGATCACGTCGATCATCGCGCTTTCCGCGCTCGGCGAAACGATCAACATCATGACGCTCGGCGGGCTCGCGCTCGCGGTCGGGATTCTGGTCGACGACGCGACCGTCGCGATCGAGAACATCAGCCATCAACTGGAGCAGGGCAAGAATCTCGAGCAGGCGATTCTCGACGGCGCGCATCAGATCGCGATCCCCACGCTGGTGTCGACGCTCGCGATCTGTATCGTGTTCGTGCCGATGTTCCTGCTGACGGGCGTCGCGCATTATCTGTTCATTCCGCTTGCCGAAGCGGTCGTCTTCGCGATGCTCGCGTCGTACTTCTTTTCGCGCACGCTCGTGCCGACCCTCGCGAAATACCTGCTGCGCAATCACCATCGCAAGGAAGACCTGCACGCGAGCGAAACGACGCGCAATCCGTTCATGCGCGTGCATCTCGCGTTCGAGCGCGGCTTCGCGAACCTGCGCGAGCGCTATCGCGTGTTTCTGGAAGCGCGCGTGGCGAAGCCGGGCATGTTCGTCATCGCGTTTCTGGCGTGCTGCGGCGCGTCGATGCTGCTGATGCCGTTTCTTGGCCGCGACTTCTTCCCGCAGGTCGACGCGGGCACGATCGCGCTGCATCTGCGCGCGAAAACCGGCATGCGGGTCGAGGAAACGGCGGTGGTCACGGATCGCGTCGATACGCGGATCCGTCAGCTGATTCCGCCGGCCGAACTGCATTCGATCATCGACAATATCGGCCTGCCGGTGTCGGGTATCAATCTGTCGTACAGCAACACGGGCACCATCGGTTCGTCCGACGCCGACGTGCTCATCACGCTGAACGAAAACCATCATCCGACCGCGGATTACGTCCGCACCCTGCGCCGCACGCTCAGCGACGAATTCCCCGGCGTGCAGTTCGCGTTTCTGCCCGCCGACATCGTGAGCCAGACGCTCAACTTCGGCATGCCGTCGCCGATCGACATCCAGGTCGTGGGGCGCGACGTGCAGGGCAACCGCGCGTTCGCCGCGCGTCTGCTCGACCGCCTGCGCACCGTGCCCGGTTTCGCCGACGCCCGCATCCAGCAGCCCTCCGACCTGCCGCGCATTTTCATCGACGTCGACCGCACGCGCGCGCAGCAGGCCGGCTTCACGCAGAAAGACGTGGCGAGCAACCTGCTGATCACGCTGTCGGGCAGCCAGCAGACGACGCCGACGTTCTGGCTCAATCCATTGAACGGCGTCAGCTACAACGTGATCACGGAAGCGCCGCAATACACCATCGATTCGCTGCAGGCGCTCGCGAATATTCCGCTCAACGCGAACGGCAAGAGCAACATCCTCGGCTCGCTTGCATCGATGCGCCGCGAAGCGGGCAACGCCGTCATCAACCACTACAACGCGCAGACGACGATCGACATCTACGGCACCGCCGACGGCCGCGATCTGGGCGGCGTCTCCGACGACATTTCGAAGATCATCGCCGACTCGAAAGCAGACTTGCCGAAGGGCTCGACGATCAAACTGCGCGGCCAGGTGCAGACGATGAACGATTCGTTCTCCGGCCTCTTCACCGGTCTCGTGTTCGCGATCGTGCTGGTGTATCTGCTGATCGTGGTGAACTTCCAGTCGTGGCTCGATCCGTTCATCATCATCACCGCGTTGCCGGGCGCGCTCGCGGGCATCGTGTGGATGCTGTTCCTCACGCACACCACGCTGTCGATTCCCGCGCTCACCGGCGCGATCATGTGTATCGGCATCGCGACGGCCAACTCGATCCTCGTGATCAGCTTCGCGCGCGAACAGCTGCTCGAACACGGCGACGCGACACGCGCCGCCATCGAAGCGGGCTTCACGCGATTCCGTCCGGTGCTGATGACGGCGCTCGCGATGGTGATCGGCATGGTGCCGATGGCGATCGGCCTCGGCGAAGGCGGCGAGCAGAATGCGCCGCTCGGCCGGGCGGTGATCGGCGGCCTCGCGGTCGGCACGCTCGCGACGCTGATTTTCGTGCCGGTGGTGTTCTCGCTGATCTATAACCGGCTCGCGACGCGACGCCTGCGCGCGTCGGAACACGTGGTTCCAAAACATCCTGATGTGGGGCATTGATGGAAGGCAAAGGTCCGGAGCGTCACGACGACGCGCACCTGAAGGCTGAAGCGACGGCGACGCGGCCGAAGCGCGCGCGCTGGCCCGTCGTGGTGGCGATCGTCGTCGTGCTGGTGCTCGCGGCGCAGGGCATCTGGTCGCGTCGCAGCGCGCACGCCGCGCTCGAACGCGCTGCGGTTCACGCGAGCCAGACGAGCGTCGAGGTCGTGCATCCGCAGAAGTCGGATGCGGCGCTCGATCTCGTGCTGCCCGGCAACGTGCAGGCGTTTCTCGACACGCCGATCTACGCGCGCACGAACGGCTATCTGCGCAAGTGGTACGCCGACATCGGCGCGCACGTGAAGGCCGGCCAGCTGCTCGCCGAGATCGACACGCCGGAAATCGACGACCAGTTGCGCGCGGCGCGCGCCGATCTCGCCAATGCACAGGCAAATTACGCGCTGTCGAAAACGACCGCCGACCGCTGGACCGACATGCTGAAAAGCAACTCGGTCTCGAAGCAGGAAACCGACGAGAAGGTCGGCGACATGCTCGCGAAGAAAGCGACGCTCGACGCGGCGCGTTTCAACGTCGCGCGCCTCGAAAAGACGCAGTCGTTCCAGAAGGTCTTCGCGCCGTTCGACGGCATCGTCACGGCGCGTAACATCGACGTCGGCGCGCTGATCGATGCCGGCAGTTCCGGCGGCCCGGCGAAAGAGCTGTTCCACGTCGCGCAGGCGGACCGGCTGCGGGTGTACGTCAACGTGCCGCAGGCATACGCGCAGCAGATCCATGCGCAGCAGAACGCGTACCTCACGCTCACGGAAACGCCGGCGAAACACTATCCGGGCAAGGTCGCGCGCACGGCGGGGTCCGTCGATGCGACACAGCGGACGATGCTCGTCGAAGTCGATGTCGACAACCGTGCCGGCGATCTGCTGCCAGGCGCGTACGCGCAGGTCCACTTCGCGCTCGGCACGGGCGCCGCGCGCTTCACGCTGCCGGGCAACGCGTTCCTGTTCCGCCCGGACGGCGTGAAAGTCGCCACCGTGACACCCGACAACCACGTCAAGCTGGTGAGCGTTTCCCTCGGGACGGACTTCGGCACGCGCGTGGCCGTTGCATCGGGTTTGCAGGGCGATGAGCAGGTGATCCTCAATCCGCAGGATTCGATCGTCAACGGCGCGCCCGTGCGCATCGTCGAGCGGAAGAACGCAGGCGGGGCCAGGGGTGCAGGTGGCATGAGCGGCGCGAGCGGCGCAGCGGGCGGTTCCGCCACGACGACGGCCAGTGCGCAAGGCGCTTCGTCAGGACAGGCCGGGCAGTGAGCATGCGACTTCATCGTTCATCTCACCGGCGCGGGCTGCGTCTTTCGCTGACAGCGATTGCGGCGGCATCGATGCTCGCGGGCTGCGCCGTGGGTCCGGACTACGTCAAGCCGACCGCGACCACCGCCGCGACGTACAAGGAACTCGAGGGCACCGGCTGGAAACCCGCGCAACCCGCCGACCTCGGCACGCGCGGCGCGTGGTGGGAGGTCTACGGCGACCCGGCGCTGAACGCGCTTGAAGCGCGCGTC
Organism: Paraburkholderia sartisoli; assembly: GCF_900107685.1. Lineage (GTDB taxonomy): Bacteria > Pseudomonadota > Gammaproteobacteria > Burkholderiales > Burkholderiaceae > Paraburkholderia > Paraburkholderia sartisoli. The sequence continues at coordinate 17,919 of NZ_FNRQ01000005.1, forward strand.
GCGACCGAAAACCAGGACGTGCAGGCCGCGCAGGCGCGCTTTCGCGCGGCCCGCGCCGCGGTCGCGCAGTTCCGCTCCAGCTTCTTTCCTTCCGTGACCGCCTCTGGCGACTATTCGCGCGCGCGTTCGTCGGCCAACGTGCTGCACAAGTCGACCGCCGGTCTCACGCTCAACGACTACCTCGTGCAGGCCGATGCATCGTGGGAACCCGACCTGTGGGGCCGCATCTCGCGCACCGTCGAAGGCGCGAAAGCGGGCGCGCAGGCGAGCGCCGCCGATGCGCAGTCCGCGCTTCTGTCGATGCAGGCCGAACTCGCCACCGACTACTTCGAGCTGCGTGGCATCGATCAGGAACATCAGCTGCTCGACAACACGATCAAGGCGTATCGCGACGCGCTCGACCTGACGCAGCATCGCCAGGCCGGCGGCATCGCCACCGACGCCGATGTCGCGCAGGCGGAAACCCAGTTGCAGACCACCCAGGCGCAGGCGATCGATCTCGACGTGCAGCGCACGCAACTCGAACACGCGATCGCGATCCTGACGGGCCAGAGTCCGTCGACGTTCTCGCTGCCCGTCGCGCCGCTCGTCGCGGTGCCGGTCGTGGCGCCGGCGGGCGTGCCGTCGGCGCTACTCGAACGCCGGCCCGACATCGCTTCCGCGGAACGCCAGATGGCCGCGACGAACGCGCAGATCGGCGTCGCGACCGCGGCGTTCTTTCCGGACCTGGTGCTGTCCGTCACCGGTGGCCTCGAAGCGACGAACATCAGTTCGTGGCTGCTGGCGCCCTCGCGCTTCTGGGCGCTCGGGCCGACGCTCGCGGGCACGCTGCTCGACTTCGGCGGACGCGCGGCCGTGAAGGCCGAGGCGCAGGCGCACTACGACGAAAGCGTCGCGAACTACCGTCAGACCGTGCTCGGCGCGTTCGGCGACGTCGAGGACAATCTCGCCGCGCTGCGCGTGCTCGAACAGGAAGCGCTCGCGCAGAACGACGCGGTGACGGCCGCGGAGCGCGCGCTCGCGGTGATTTCGAACCGCTACAGGAACGGCGCGATCACCTATCTCGATGTCGTCGTCGCGCAGACTACCGCGCTGTCGAACGAACGCCAGTCGGTCGACATCGCGCGCCGCCGGATGGCCGCGAGCGTCGCGCTGATCAAGGCGCTCGGCGGCGGCTGGGACGCTTCGCAACTGCCCACCGACGAGCAGATCGTGCATCCCGATGCGGCTTCGGGCGCGCCGACCGGTGCGGTGTCCGGCGCGTCGGCAACGCGCGGGTAGCGGCGCGCGTGATGTGCGGCGTTGCGTTGGCGTTGGCGTTGGCGTTGGCGTTGGCGTTGGCGTGGCGTTGCGCTGCGGGCGTTGGCATCGCGCTGCGTTGCATCGAACGCGGCGCGCGGCGCACATTTCGCGCCGCCACGGAAACGCCATCGATTGCCCGCGCCGGCCACCTCTCTCGCGTGACCGGCGTATCGTTGAGGTCTTTGCTTTTCGGGAGACCGCTTCGTGAACGCTTCACCGAAACCTGACCGGCAGCCTGATCCGGCGGTTTCTTCAACTGCTTCGGGTCGTGCGCCGGACGACGCTTCCGGCATTCCCTACCTGGAGCGCGGCACACGCACCTACTGGCGTGCCAGTCTCGCGCTGCTGTTCGCCGGCTACGCGACGTTCTCGCTGCTCTACTGCGTGCAGCCGCTCCTGCCCGCGTTCTCGACGACGTTCGGCGTCAGTCCCGCGCAAAGCAGCTTCTCGCTCTCGCTCACGACAGCCATGCTCGCGTTCGCGATCTTCGTCGCGGGCTTCGTGTCGGAAGGCTGGAGCCGGCATCGCCTGATGACCGCTTCGCTCACGGCGTCGTCGCTGCTCACGCTCGCGACTGCTTTCGCGCCGCAATGGCATCAGCTGCTGGTGCTGCGTGCGCTCGAAGGGCTCGCGCTCGGCGGCGTGCCCGCGGTGGCGATGGCCTATCTCGCCGAGGAGGTGCATCCCGATGGCCTCGGCCTCGCGATGGGGCTGTACGTGGGCGGCACGGCGATCGGCGGCATGGCGGGGCGCGTGATCACCGGCGTCGTCGCGAACCTGTTCGGCTGGCGTGCGTCGATTGCGGTCATCGGCGTACTCGGCCTGCTGGCGATGCTCGCGTTTCGCACGCTGTTGCCGCCTTCGCGCCATTTCGTGCCGCGTCGCGGGCTCGGTTTTTCGCACCATCGCGCCGCGCTCGCGGGCCATTTCAAGACCGCCGGGTTGCCGGTCGTGTTCCTGATGGCGTTCGTGCTGATGGGCAGTTTCGTCACGTTGTACAACTACATCGGCTACCGGTTGCTCGCGCCGCCGTACCTGCTGAGTCAGGCTGAAATCGGCGCGATTTTCGTCGTGTATCTGACGGGCGTGGTCGCGTCGCCGTGGTCGGGACGGATGGCCGACACGTTCGGCCGGGCACGCGTGCTGATAGCAAGCCTCGTGCTGATGCTGACCGGCGTCGCGCTGACGATGCTGCATCCGATCGCGGCGATCGCGGCCGGCATCGCGTGCCTGACGTTCGGCTTTTTCGCCGGGCACGCGGTGGCAAGCGGCTGGGTCGGCCGGATGGCGAAAACAGCGAAAGGCCAGGCCGCCGCGCTGTATCTGCTCGCGTATTACCTCGGATCGAGCATCGTGGGTTCGTACGGCGGACACGTGTGGGCGAAGCACGGCTGGAACGGCGTGGTTTCGCTCGTCGTGCTGCTGTTGCTGTGTGGTATCGCGGGGGCGGGGTGGTTGCGCGCGCGTGAGCGGAAAGGGCTCGCGTAAACCATGATCCGCAGCGCGCATCGAAAGGTCGTTGCAAGGCTTCGCCACACTTTTTCGTGACCGCTTCAAACATGCGCTAAATCGCGCCGGGTCCCGCCTGGCGCGGCTGCGATTATGCGTGATGCGACGCTGCGGCGCCGCATCACGGCGCTGTCCGTCAATCTGTCGCCTATACTCAAATCACGCGGCCGCTTCCATCACAACTACAGCGGGCCTCGCGCAGTAACGTATCAGGAGACAAATATGACGACCTATTTCACGATCGGTGATTTCATCCTGGTCATTCCGATGGCGCTAGCCGGCGCGCTCTTTCTTGGCGCGTGCCCGTGTGCAACCGAGTTCAGGCATAACGTGCTGCGCGTATTGGGCGCATTACTCGGTGTGGTCGTCGCGGTACTGCTGGTCGAGGGGCTACCCGCACTGGTCTAGCGACCCGATTACTCAAATCACCGGAGCAGACGCTCCGATACGTGATGCACACATGAAAAAGCCGCCTTGCGGCGGCTTTCTGGATACGCGTGTGCGATCACTCAAACATCAACCGCCAGACCCGCTCAGACGTGCTGGTCGGTCGACGGCTTTTCCCACAGGTTGATGCCGCCTTCGGTCGCGTAACGATCGATCTCGGCCAGTTCTTCCTTCGAAAACACCAGGTTCTTCAACGCACCGGCGTTCTCGCGCACCTGCTCCGGCTTGCTCGCGCCAATCAGCGCCGACGTCACGCGGCCACCGCGTAGCGTCCACGCAAGCGCCATCTGCGCGAGGCTCTGGCCGCGGCGTTGCGCGATCTCGTTCAGCTTGCGCACGTGCTCGATGTTCTGCGCGCTCAGATGCTCCTGCTTGAGCGAGCCGCCCCCCGCTTTGTTGACGCGCGCGTCCTGCGGCACGCCGTTCAGATACTTGCCGGTCAGCAGACCCTGCGCGAGCGGCGTGAACGCGATGCTGCCGGCGCCGATGTCGTCGAGCGTGTCGAGCAGCTCATGCTCGACCCAGCGGTTCAGCATGTTGTAAGCCGGCTGGTGAATCAGCAGCGGCACCTTGTATTCGCTGAGCAGCTTCGCCATTTCACGCGTTTTGGCCGGCGAATACGACGAAATGCCGATGTACAGCGCCTTGCCCTGCTGCACGGCGGTGGCGAGCGCACCGGCGGTTTCCTCGAGCGGCGTGTCGGCGTCGAAACGATGCGAATAGAAAATGTCGACGTAGTCGAGCCCCATGCGCTGCAGGCTCTGATCGAGACTCGCAAGCACGTACTTGCGCGAGCCGCCGCCCTGGCCGTACGGACCCGGCCACATGTCCCAGCCCGCCTTCGACGAAATCAGCAGTTCGTCGCGATACGGCCTGAAATCGTCCTTGAAATGGCGGCCGAAATTCGTTTCCGCGCTGCCGTACGGCGGCCCGTAATTGTTCGCCAGATCGAAGTGCGTGATGCCGAGATCGAACGCGGTGCGCAGGATGTCGCGTTGCGCCGAGAAGGGCGTCGTGTCGCCGAAGTTGTGCCACAGGCCGAGCGACAGCGCCGGCAGCTTGAGCCCCGACTTGCCGCAAACGCGGTATTGCATGTCCGAATAGCGTTCTGATGCTGCTTCGTAAGCCATCGCTGGAGTTCCCTGGTAGAGGCTGAAAAGGCGCACCGTGATGCGCGCCGTGCTGAACTGTGTATGGTAGCCAATTGGGGCGTCGAGTGCATCGCCCCAGATTGCGGGACGAAGGATGGACGTCGCCACGTCGCTCACCTAAACTGCGGCGACCATATTTAACGATGAGGGATTTTCATGACCAGAGCGATCTCGTTTGCGTTGATCGCTGGCGGTGTGGTGCTGCTGTACTTCGGCGGCCAGTCGTTCCACTCGCTCAGCAACGATGTATCGCGCGTCTTCACGGGCGCGCCGACGAACAAGACGATCTTTCTGATCGCAGGCGGCGTGGTCGCGACACTTGCCGGGCTCACCGGTCTTATCGTGTCGGGCAAGCGCTAGACCGGCGCGCGATGAGCGGTGGTTGAAACACCGCTCATCGTTCGTGGTGACCCGTGTGCTTCAGAACGCGACTTCCGGCATCGAAGCCGACCGCGATCCGGGCAACGGCACATTGCTCGCGCCGTGATACGTGAACACGAGCGAAAACTTCACGTCGTCGCTGATATTCTTGCCGGCGGAATGCAGCGTGTTGCAGTGGAAGAACACGACGTCGCCGGCCTTCAGTTCCGGCGAAATCGCTGTCTGGATCAGCGCCTGGTTCTCGGGCAGATCGGAGCGGAAAAATTTCGCCTGATCGAAGCGCTCCGACGTGAACGGCGCGGTGTGCGACTGTGGCACGAACCAGAGCGCGCCGTTGTCGACCGTTTCGGGTCCGAGTGCGACCCACACCGACACCAGGTCGTCCCGTTCGAACGACCAGTACCGCACGTCGCGGTGCCAGCCCGTCAGGCTGCCGTACGCCGGGTGCTTCGTCATCATGCAGTTGTGATGGGCCCGCGACAGGCGCGGCTCCTCGCCGAAATACAGTTCCATCCAGCCACGAATTTCCGGTGCGGTCGCCCATTCGCGAAAGAGCAGATCGCGCTGGTAAGCATCGAGCAGGCGGCGCACGGTATGCCCGCCTGGCGCGTGCTTCGATTCGGGCGCGCCCGGATAACGCAGATCGGCCTCGTATTCGAGCGGCGCGGCGGCCTCCTGCAACTGCCGCTGCGCCACCTGCTTCATCTGCGCGCAGCGCTCGGGTGAAAGCAGGCCTGGCACGACCACGAAGCCGCGTTCACGCAGCGCCTGTACCTGTTCCTTTTTCGAATGAAGCGAAGGATGCGACTGTACTGACATGGAGACATTCCGGTTCGGCTGGCTAATACCGGATTGTAAAACGTACCCGATCCTGCTGCGCGTGCGATCGGCGGCCGCGCATGCGGCTACCTTGACGTATCGCACGCAAGAGGGGCGGCGCCTGCACGAAAAATGGTCACGAGCGCGCGATTGCAGTTCATGACGGGTGTCTGAAACAGCCTTATGGCCCGCTTTTTCCGCACCTTCAAGGGGAAAAACCCGACTTCCTGGCGTCATGAATCGCGTGTAGCCTGCATTCATGTTGATCGCCCATCCCGCCTCTGCGGTGCGCGCGCGGCCTGTGACGGTTGCCGCGGCATCGATCCACGCGTTTTCCGGTTTCTCCATCGACCCCGCTGGCCTGTTTGGTGCTTCTTTAGACGCACCTGCCTTCGCGTGTCCGATGCCCTATTTTTCTGACTGAAACCATGCATACCTTACCGAGTACCGGTTTTACCCGCGCCGCATTAAAGGCTGCGCGTCCCGCGCGCCGCAACGTCATGCGCGCGTTGCGTCATCACTCGGCGCGCACGCGCGCGCTCGCCGAACAATGGCGTGACGCGAAGCCCGTCGACGGCATCCGCCGCTGGTTTCATTCGTTTTTCGCCGCGCTTCGCGTAAGTAGCGGTTCACATCGTTTCTCGCTGCGCACGCTGCTGCGCAAGCCGACCACGCTGCGCACGCTGAACGCGCGTCCGGCTGCCGTGGTTCGCAGCACGAGCCGTCGTCCGCGTCGCGTGTCGGTTACGAGCACGGGCTGGTTTGCGTTCGCGACACGCTGAGTCAAAGGCGGTGGCCGGGCGTTGAGCCCGGCTGATGCAAGGCGCAAACCACCGCGGCACGATTTTCCGGATGGGTAATAAAAAACCCCGCACGGCGCAGGCCGGCGGGGTTTTTTGTATCAAACGCGAACTTCGCGTGCGACCTGGATCAGGCCAGCGCGGCGACCGGTTCGGTGCCGGCCGCTTCCGCGAGCGCGAGCGCCTTGTCGGTCGCTTCCCACGAGAATTCCGGCTCTTCGCGGCCGAAGTGACCGTAAGCAGCGGTTTTCTCGTAGATCGGGCGCAGCAGGTCGAGCATCTGCACGATGCCCTTCGGACGCAGGTCGAAGTGTTCCAGGACCAGACGCGTGATCGTCGCATCCGACACGCGGCCCGTGCCGAACGTGTTAACCATCACCGAAGTCGGCTGCGCCACGCCGATGGCGTACGACACCTGAATCAGGCAGCGCGAAGCCAGACCCGCTGCGACGATGTTCTTCGCGACGTAACGGCCGGCGTAAGCCGCCGAACGGTCGACCTTCGACGGATCCTTGCCCGAGAACGCGCCGCCGCCGTGCGGCGCCGCGCCGCCGTACGTATCGACGATGATCTTGCGGCCGGTCAGGCCGCAGTCGCCTTGCGGGCCGCCGATCACGAACCGGCCAGTCGGGTTCACGAGGAACTTGATGTCGCCCTTGATCAGTTCAGCCGGCAGCGTCGGCTTGATGATTTCCTCGATCACGGCTTCGCGCAGCGTCGACAGTTCGATGTCCGGCGAATGTTGCGTGGACAGCACGACGGTGTCGATGGCGTGCGGCTTGCCGTCGACGTAGCGCACCGTGACCTGCGACTTCGCGTCCGGACGCAGCCACGGCAGGCGGCCGTCGCGGCGCAGGTTGGCCTGGCGCTCGACGAGGCGGTGCGACAGGTGGATCGGCAGCGGCATCAGTTCCGGCGTTTCGTCGCACGCGTAGCCGAACATCAGGCCCTGGTCGCCCGCGCCCTGATCGAGGTTGTTGTCGTGCGCGCGGTCCACGCCCTGGGCGATGTCCGGCGACTGCTTGTCGTACGCGACGAGCACCGCGCAACCGCGGTAGTCGATGCCGTAATCGGTGTTGTCGTAGCCGATGCGCTTGATCGTTTCGCGCGCGACCTGGATGTAGTCGACGTTGGCCGTCGTGGTGATTTCGCCAGCCAGCACGACGAGACCGGTGTTGCACAGCGTTTCCGCTGCGACACGCGAATATTTGTCCTGCGCCAGGATAGCGTCGAGAATTGCGTCCGAAATCTGGTCGGCGACCTTGTCCGGATGACCCTCGGAAACAGATTCGGAGGTAAAGAAGTAATCGTTTGCCACGTTGCAGACTCCTGTGATGTGGTTACGGTTGAGTTTCACGTAGCCAGCTTCGGGAGCCTGAAGCGGCGACGCTTTAGCGGATTTACAAACCGTCAGGCGCGCAAACATGGGTTTGGCGCCCGCCAGCTTCGCCCCGCAAGTTGTCTATTAACTCGGCGAAGCCCGTATTATAGCGACTTCCTCAGATTGTCACAGAGTGACCTCGCGTGATGTATTACGTCCTTTTTACTGGTTTCCTGAAGGTGGTTCCGTGCTGCGCCCCACACGGGGAAGCCGCATGCTGAGCCGCTATGGGGCGAAATTCGCGATCGCGCTGCTGAAACTGTTCGCGCTCTTGCCGTACGGCTTCGTCGCGCGTCTCGGTGACGGCCTCGGCTGGTTGCTGTATCAGGTTCCGAGTAGCCGCAAGCGCATTGTTCACATCAATCTGAAGCTGTGCTTCCCGGAATGGAGCGACGAACGCCGCGAAGACGTCGCGCAGAAGCATTTTCGCCACGCGATCCGCAGCTATCTGGAGCGCAGCGTCCAGTGGTTCGGCTCGGCGCGGAAGCTGGAAAAGCTGGTGCAGGTCGAGAGCGCAATCGACCTGAACGATCCCGATCTGCCGCCTACGCTCTTTCTCGGCCTGCATTTCGTCGGCATCGAGGCGGGCTCGATTTTCCTGAACTATTCGCTGCACCGGACCTGCGGCTCCCTCTATCAGCCGATGTCGAATCCGGAACTCGAAGCGGTGGCCAAGGCCGCGCGCAGCCGGTTCGACGCCGAAATGGCGAGCCGCGCCGACAGCGCGCGCATCGTGCTGCGCTGGCTGCGCGACCGCAAGCCGGTGATGCTCGGCGCCGACATGGACTACGGCATGCGCAACTCGACATTCGTGCCCTTCTTTGGCGTGCCGGCATGCACGCTGACCGCCGTGGGCCGGCTCGCGAAAGTGGGCCGCGCGCAGGTGGTGCCGTTCATCGGCGAAGTGCTGCCGGACTACAAGGGTTACCGGCTGAAGGTGTTCAAGCCGTGGGACAACTACCCCACCGGCGACGACGATCTCGACGCGCGCCGCATGAACGCGTTTCTCGAAGAGCAGATTCCGGATGTGCCGGAGCAGTACTACTGGGTCCACAAACGCTTCAAGACGCGCCCACCCGGCGACCCGAGCTTTTACTGAACACGGACTGAACGCGACGGTTAGCCGGGCCGCGCATCCGACGGCATCCTGGCCGGATGGTCAACGTCGTAACCGGCACCACGCGCACACTCGCGCGTCCCTTACAATAGTGGGATGAAACTCAAATTCACCAAAATGCACGGCGCGGGCAATGACTTCGTCGTGCTCGACGGCTACACGCACCCTGTCTCGCTGACGGCGGCACAGGTGCGTGCGCTCGCGGACCGCCATTTCGGCGTCGGCGCCGACCAGCTGCTGCTGGTCGAACGGCCCACCGTGGGAGGGGTCGACTTTCGCTATCGCATCTTCAATTGCGACGGCGGCGAGGTCGAACATTGCGGCAACGGCGCGCGGTGCTTCGTCAAATTCGTGCGCGACGCGCGTCTGACCGACAAGCACACCGTGCGCGTGCAGGTGCAGAACGGCCTTGCCACGCTCACCATGCAGGAAAACGGCGACGTGTCCGTCGATATGGGCACCCCGGTGTTCGAGCCCGCGCGCGTTCCGTTCGATGCAAGCGGCCTCGAAGGTCGCCGCGAAGGCGGCGACACGCTCTGGCCGCTCGACGTACACGGCGTCACGCGTGAGATTTCGGTTGTATCGATGGGCAATCCGCACGCCGTGCAGGTCGTCGGCGACGTCGAGGCGTTTGCCGTCGGCACCGAAGGCCCCACGATCGAAACGCATCCGCGCTTTCCGCAGAAAGTGAACGCCGGCTTCATGCAGATCGTCACGCGCAGCGAAATCAGGCTGCGCGTCTACGAGCGCGGTGCGGGCGAGACGCTCGCGTGCGGCACGGGCGCGTGCGCGGCCGTCGCGGCGGGCATCCGTCGCGGGCTGCTCGATTCGCCCGTCACGGTGCATACGCATGGCGGCGCGCTGACCATCACATGGAACGGCGCCCAGGACGAGACCGCGCCGCTCATGATGGCGGGGCCGGCCACGACCGTGTTCGAAGGCGAGATCGAACTGGCCGGCTAGCTGCAAACAGAATCCAGCACGAATTCATCATTAACCACTCCACGCCCCGCGCATCCCTTAAGCCGAAACCATGAACGATCGCGAAGTCGCCGAATACCTGCTTGCCAACCCTGATTTTTTCGCCGAACACGCGGAAATGCTCGCGACCATCCGCCTGGCGAACCCGCACGGGAAGGCCGCGGTGTCGCTGCAGGAACGGCAGATGGACATGCTGCGCGACAAGAACAAACACCTCGAACGGCGGCTCGCCGAGCTGCTGCGCTACGGTCACGAAAACGACAGCATCGCGGCGAAGTTCAGCCGCTGGACGACGCGCGTGATGTCGGAACGCGATCCGCACGCGCTGCCGCGCACGATCGCCAACGGCCTGCGCGACATCTTCGACGTGCCGCAGGCGGCGCTGCGCGTATGGGACGTCGCCGACCCGTACGCTCATGCGGAATTCGCGCGCCACGTCGGCGAGGAAGTCCGCATTTTCGCGAACAGTCTGGCTACGCCGTATTGCGGCGCGAACACCGGTTTCGAGGCCGCGCAGTGGCTCGCACCGGCGGTCGCGGCGGTCCCCTCGGCCCCGGCGGCGCAGGACGAGAACGCGCCGGCTGAAGAAGCCGCTGCGCCGTCCACCGGATCCATCGCGCTGCTCGCGCTGCGCGACCCGGAAGCCGCCGTCGATGCAAGCGCGTTCGGCCTGCTCGTGATGGGCTCGCCGGACACCCGGCGTTTTCACGACGGCATGGCAACCGATTTCCTCACACAGATCGGCGCACTCGCCAGCGCGGCGCTGAGCCGCCTGTTGCCGCGCTGACGCCTGCCAGCGCCAGCCCATCGCCATTCCGACCGTGAATCCCGCCGATCCCGTCGCCAGCTACCTCTCGAATCTCGAGCATGAGCGGCGGCTGTCGGCGCACACGCTGCGCGGCTACGCGCACGAACTCGACGAACTGAAAAAGCTCGCGAACGGCCGCCCGTTCGAGCAGCTCACCGCCACCGATATTCGCGGCGCGGTCTCGCGGGCGCACGCGGGCGGGCTGTCGGCGCGCTCGATCAGCCATCGTCTTTCGTCGTGGCGCGCGTTCTATCGCTGGCTCGCCGGGCGGATCGATCTGCCGGTGAATCCGGTTGCCACGGTCCGTGCCCCCAAACAGGCGAAAACGCTGCCGAAGGCGCTTTCCGTCGACGACGCGCACACGCTGATGGAAGCGCCCGCCGCGAACACCGCCGAAGGGCTGCGCGATCACGCGATGCTGGAACTGTTCTACTCGTCGGGGCTGCGGCTGTCGGAGCTGGTCGGGCTGGACGTCGCGTTCGCCGATCGCGACGGCTATCGCTCGGCGGGCTGGCTCAAGCTCGACGCGACCGAGGTCGAGGTGCTCGGCAAGGGCAACCGGCGCCGCGTCGTGCCGGTCGGTACGAAGGCGCTCGACGCGCTGCGCGCCTGGATCGCCGTGCGCGATGAATTCGTGAAACACGATCCGCATCCGCTCTTTCTCTCGTCGCGCGGCAACCGGATGTCGCCGAACGTCGTGCGCGACCGCGTGAAGCGGGCCGCGATGCTCGCGGGCATTCCGGCGAACGTGCATCCGCACGTGCTGCGTCACTCGTTCGCCACGCACGTGCTGCAGTCGAGCGGCGACCTGCGCGCGGTGCAGGAACTGCTGGGGCACGCGAGCATCACCGCCACGCAGGTTTATACGGCGCTCGATTTCCAGCATCTGGCGCGGGTCTACGATCAGGCGCATCCGCGCGCCAAAAAGCGCGACTAGCCCTACTCTTTCCGGCGCCTGAATCGGTCCGCGCCGGCCATATCCATGCATCTTCCCGCGGCGCCCGGGTCACGGACATTCACCCGCGTCCACCCGGTTTCCCGCACGCAATGCCCCCTGGCAAAGTCAAATCATGATCACCGTTACGCTGAAACCGTCGAAAGAGAAGACGCTGCTGCGCCGCCATCCGTGGGTCTATGTGAACGCGATCGATCGCGTCGACGGTGAGCCGGCTTCGGGCGCGACCGTCATCGTCCGGGCGCACGACGGCCGGTTTCTGGCACGCGCGGCGTATAGCGCGCACTCGCAGATCCGGGCGCGCGTCTGGAGCTTCGACGAAGCCGAGCCCATCGACCATGCGTTCTTCAGGCGCCGCGTGCAGCGCGCGCTCGCGCATCGTCAGAAGATGGTGCAGAACACCGGCGCCGTGCGGCTGATCTTCGGTGAGGCGGACGGGTTGCCCGGTCTCGTCGTCGACTATTACGTCGCCGACGACGAAATCCGGCGCGGCCAGATCGTCTGCCAGTTCATGGCGGCGGGTGTCGAGGCGTGGAAGGAAGCGATCGTCGCGGCGCTGACGGATGCAACGGGTTGTCCGAACGTCTACGAACGCTCCGACGTGTCGATCCGCGAGAAGGAAGGCCTCGAACAGACAACCGGCGTGCTGGCCGGCGACGAACCGCCGGCCACGCTGATCGCGGCGGAAAACGGCGTGCGCTATCACGTCGACGTGCGCAACGGCCACAAGACGGGCTTCTACGTCGACCAGCGCGACAACCGCGCGCTCGTGCAGCAGTTTGCGCAGGGCCGCGACGTGCTGAACTGCTTCTGCTACACCGGCGGCTTTTCGCTGGCTGCGCTCAAGGGCGGCGCACAGCGCGTGGTGTCGATCGATTCGTCGGGCGAGGCGCTCGCGCTTGCGCAGCAGAACGTGGCGGCGAACGGCTTCGACGCGGCGCGCGCCACCTGGCTCGATGCCGACGCGTTCAAGACGCTGCGCCGTCTTTACGACGAAGGCGAACGTTTCGACCTGATCGTGCTGGATCCGCCCAAATTCGCGCCGTCGCGCGAACATGTGGACCGCGCGGCGCGCGCTTACAAGGACATCAACCTGACCGGGCTGAAACTGCTCCGGCCAGGCGGCCTGCTCTTCACGTACTCGTGTTCCGGCGCGATCGATGCCGCACTGTTCCAGAAGATCGTCTCCAGCGCGGCGTCCGACGCGCGGATCGACGCGCACATCCTGAAGCGGCTCGGCGCGGGCGTCGACCATCCGCTGCTGACCGCGTTTCCAGAAGGCGAGTATCTGAAAGGCCTGCTGTTGCAAATCGCCTGATCGCCCATAGTTTCGGGATATTTCCCGTCGACGGATTCCGGCGGGATGCCGCTGGCCGGGCGGTCGCAAGCGGCGCCTTGACAGATATGTTTCAATAACTGACCGATCGAGTGGTCGCCGGCACGCGGCCCGCACCTGATTTCACGCATTTAACAGGCACACACCATGATCCCCGTTACCATCCTGACCGGCTTTCTCGGCAGCGGCAAAACCACGCTGCTCAAGCGCATCCTGAACGAAAAGCACGGCATGAAGATCGCCGTGATCGAAAACGAGTTCGGCGAAGAGAACATCGACAACGAAATCCTCGTGCAGGACGCGAACGAACAGATCATCCAGATGAGCAATGGCTGCATCTGCTGCACGATCCGCGGCGACCTCGCGCGCGTGCTCGGCGACCTGGCCGCGAAAAAGCAGGCCGGCGAGCTGGATTTCGACCGCGTCGTGATCGAAACCACCGGCCTCGCCAATCCGGGCCCCGTGGCGCAGACGTTCTTCATGGATAACCAGATCGCCGACGAATTCCTGCTCGACGCGATCATCACGCTCGTCGACGCGAAGCACGCGGATCACCAGCTCGACGAGCACGAAGTCGTGCAGCGCCAGGTCGGTTTCGCCGACCGCCTTTTCATCACGAAGTCCGATCTCGTCGACGAAACGGCGCTGGGCGACCTGCGTCACCGTCTGCTGCACATGAACCCGAAAGCGGCGATCAGGGTCGTCAATTTCGGAGAGGCCGACATCAAGGAAATCTTCGACCTGCGCGGCTTCAACCTGAATGCGAAGCTCGAAATCGACCCGGAGTTCCTCGCCGAGGACGACCACGACCACGACCACGCGCATCATGACCACGATCACGACCATGATCATGACCACGCGAACTGCGACCACGACCACGGCAAGTGCGATCACGAAGGTCACGACCACGATCACGCGCATCACCACCACGCGCACCACGACGACAAGATCAAGTCGTTCGTCTACCGCAGCGAGCGGCCGTTCGACCCGAACCGCCTCGAGGACTTCCTCGGCGGCATCCTGCAGATTTACGGCGAGCGTCTGCTGCGCTACAAGGGCGTGCTGTACATGAAGGGCGTCGATCGCAAGGTGGTGTTCCAGGGCGTACACCAGATGATGGGCAGCGATCTCGCGTCCAAATGGCAGCCGGTTGAAAAGAAAAACAGCAAGATGGTATTTATCGGTATCGAACTGCCGCAGGACCTGATTACCGACGGCCTCGACGCCTGTCTCGCCTGAAGCGCCCGCGTCGCGCAATAACAGGGAGCGGCCCGAAAACGACAAATCTGGCCTCGCCAGCAAATTCGGGCCGCTCGAAAATGCGGGATATGTGAAAGGCGCGTGAAAACCCTGCTGTGCAAAACAGCGAACGACCATCGCTTTTTGGTCGTTAGCGCGTTATATTTTGACGATATCGGCAGTGGCAGCAGGGATTTCCCCCGCTTGTCGTCCCGTATTGTGATTCAGTTACAATACGGGCCCACTGGAGAATGACAACGAAATGCCCGGGACATTGCAGCCCGCACCGGGCACGCACGGCACCGGAAAGTCTCATCCGGAATTCACGCCGGCATGCCGGTTGACACACCGGTTTCGGGGAGCGCGCTGCCAGTAGAAGGATCATGCCTCAGGAGCATCTGTAGACCGGTTTCCAGAGGAGTTCGGCCCCGCATCGGCGCCTTTGGCGTCACGACAGCCCACCGTCCGTGTTCGCCGTCGCTCGATTGAGCGTTAATCAGGGCGTCTTTGCGGGCAACACGAAAGAGCGGGCAATATGTATGAGTTTTGCCTCACATTGAAGAAGCAAGCCAGATGACGACGAAACGACTCTTGACCGAAGCCGAAATCCTGAAGATGAGCGACAAGGATTACATGAATGCGGATCAGCTCGCTTTCTTCAAGAACAAGCTCGAACAGCTGCAGGCGGAAATTCTCCGCAATGCCGGCCAGACGACCGAAAACCTGCGTGAAACCGTGATCGTGCCGGACCCGGCCGACCGCGCGACGATCGAGGAAGAGCATGCGCTGGAGCTGCGCACGCGCGACCGCGAACGCAAGCTGCTGAAGAAGGTTCAGCAATCGCTCGCACGCATCGATTCGGGCGACTACGGCTGGTGCGAGGAAACCGGCGAGCCGATCGGCATTCCGCGTCTGCTCGCACGCCCCACGGCAACCCTGTCGCTCGAAGCGCAGGAACGCCGCGAACTGCGCCAGAAGCTGTTCGGCGACTGACCGCCGCGGCGCGGTTTCGGTCCGCGCCCCAACACGCTGCTTCGTCGAGAGGCGCACGGTGTTCCGTGCGCCTTTTTTCTTCCGGAGCGCACACCTTGACGCCTGCCGGCGCGGCCGTTTCGGCCCCATCTTTACGCATTTTTTTCTTCCTTATCCTGCCTTTTTCCGCCGTTAGCCATCCGGCCGACTCTTGATATGCCCGCGCACGCCCTAAAATAAACCGGACATGCGTTGCACGAGCGCGCGCGCCATCGTCTGGTTTTTCGCGTTGCGCGCCGTCCGCTGACCCGGATTCAAGTAGTGGCGCACAGCGCTGCTGCGTCCTTCCCGTTTTTGCAAAAGGAACGCATATGGAGCAATTTCACGGCACGACGATCGTTTCCGTGCGGCGCGGCGACAAGGTCGCGCTCGGCGGCGACGGCCAGGTGACGCTCGGCAACATCGTCATGAAAGGCGGTGCGAAAAAAGTCCGGCGCATCTATGGCGGCAAGGTGATGGTCGGTTTCGCCGGCGGCACGGCCGACGCCTTTTCGCTCCTCGACCGCTTCGAAGCCAAGCTCGAAAAACACCAGGGCAACCTCACGCGGGCAGCCGTCGAACTCGCCAAGGACTGGCGCACCGACCGCATGCTGCGCCGTCTCGAAGCCATGCTGATCACCGCCGACGAACACACCACGCTCGTCATCACCGGCAACGGCGACGTGCTCGATCCTGAAGGCGGCATCTGCGCCATCGGCTCGGGCGGTGCGTACGCGCAGGCGGCCGCGGCGGCGCTTCTCGCGAACACGGATCTTTCACCGCGCGAGATCGTCGAAAAGGCACTGGAGATTGCCGGCGACATGTGTATCTACACGAACCATAACCGCGTCATCGAGACGATCGAGTAAGGACCCACGATGAGCACCATGACTCCAGCCGAGATCGTCTCGGAACTCGACAAACACATCATCGGTCAGGACCGCGCAAAGAAGGCGGTCGCGGTTGCGCTGCGCAACCGCTGGCGTCGTCAGCAGGTCGAAGAGCCGCTGCGCCAGGAAATCACGCCGAAGAACATTCTGATGATCGGGCCGACGGGCGTCGGTAAAACCGAAATCGCGCGCCGTCTGGCCAGGCTCGCCGACGCGCCGTTCATCAAGATCGAAGCCACGAAGTTCACGGAAGTCGGCTACGTCGGCCGCGACGTCGACAGCATCATGCGCGACCTGATGGAAATCTCCATCAAGCAGACGCGCGAAACGGAAATGCGCAAGGTCCGCACGAAGGCCGAAGATCAGGCCGAAGACCGCATTCTCGACATTCTGCTGCCCACGGCGCGCCCCGTCGGTTTTGGCGCAAGCTCGAGCGCGGCGGACACTGTCGACGAAGGCAGCAGCACGCGCCAGACGTTCCGCAAGCGTCTGCGCGAAGGGCTTCTCGACGACAAGGAAATCGAACTCGACGTCGAGCAGCCGCAGGTCGGCATGGACATCATGGGCCCGCCGGGCATGGAAGACATGACCGAGCAGATTCGTTCGATGTTCGCGAACATCGGCGGCGGCAAGAAGACGCGTCGCAAGCTGAAGGTCAAGGAGGCGCAGAAGCTCCTGACCGACGAGGAAGCCGGCAAGATGCTCAACGACGAGGAAGTCAAGGCCATGGCCGTGCGTAACGTCGAGCAGAACGGCATCGTGTTTCTCGACGAAATCGACAAGATCGCGTCACGCAATGAAGCCGGCGGCGGCGAGGTGTCGCGCCAGGGTGTGCAGCGCGATCTGCTGCCGCTCGTCGAAGGCACCACGATCAATACGAAGTACGGCATGGTGAAGACGGATCACGTGCTGTTCATCGCGAGCGGTGCGTTCCATCTGGCCAAGCCGAGCGACCTGATTCCCGAGCTGCAGGGTCGTTTCCCGATTCGCGTCGAACTCGATTCGCTTTCGGTGAAGGACTTCGAATCGATTCTCGTCGCAACGGACGCGAGCCTCGTCAAACAGTATCAGGCGCTGCTCGCTACCGAAGACGTGCATCTCGACTTCGCTGAAGACGGCATCCGGCGGCTCGCCGAAATCGCGTTCGCGGTCAACGAAAAAACCGAGAACATCGGCGCGCGCCGTCTCTATACGGTGATCGAAAAGCTGCTCGAAGAAGTGTCGTTCTCCGCTGGCAATCACGCGGGCACGAACGTCACGATCGATGCAGCGTATGTCGATCGTGCGCTGAACGAAGTCGCTGAAGACGAGGACCTGTCGCGCTACGTGCTGTAGCCCCGCGCGACGCGCAATACAGCGCTACCCGGCCTGCGCCGGGTAGAACACCAGGCATCACGCAAAAGCAAAACGGGCGGCCTTTCATTCGAAGGCCGCCCGTTTTGTCGTCAACGCCACGCGTTCATGGCGTGCAGGTCACTGCATGCAACTCACTGCCGCACCGGCCGTTTCGCCAGCTTGCGCTGCAGCGTGCGGCGGTGCATGTTCAGCGCGCGGGCCGTCGCGGAAATGTTGTTGCCGTTTTCCGCCAGCACGCGCTGGATATGCTCCCATTCGAGCCGCGCCACGGAAAGTGGCGCCGGGTGGTCGATCGCCTCTTCGGCCTGCAGCGCGCTCGCTTCGCTTTGCAGCGCGGAAAGAATCGATTCGACGTTGGCGGGCTTCGCCAGATAGTTGTCGGCGCCATCCTTCACCGCCTGCACGGCCGTCGCGATGCTCGCGTAGCCCGTCAGCACGAGCATGCGTGCGTCCGGCTGCAGTTCGCGCAACGGCGCGACCAGGTTCAGGCCGGAATCGTTGCCCAGATGCAGGTCGACCGTGATCTGCCCGAACTTCTGCTGGTTCGCGAGCTTGATCGCCTCGCTGGCGTTGTGCGCCTCGGCGACCGTGAAGCCGCGTCGCGTGAGACCCCGCGCGAGGATGCCGGAGAACACTTCGTCATCGTCGATGACCAGAAAATTCATGTCGCTCATGCCTGTTTCTCCGTGTTGGTAGGTGCCGGACCGTTCCGGTTCGCATCCGCCTGGTTAGCGGCCGTCTGCGCGATGCCGGGATTCTCCGCGCCGGAATGTCCGTCGCCAGCTACCGGCAGTCGCAGCACTGCGCGCGTGCCGCGCGGCTTCGTTTCATTGATATCGCCCAGTTCGATCGAGCCGCCGAGACGCGCCGCAGCGGAAAACGCCAGATATAGCCCAACGCCGTGACCGCCCTGCGTGCTGTCGACCGGCATCGTGCCGAGCGAAGGACGCAGCGCCGGCGCAATACCGGGGCCGGCGTCGCAAACCTCGAACTCGATCGTGTCGCCGCGCTCCGTCAGCCGGGCGGTCAGCGTCACGTGATCGCGGCTCGCACGCGCCGCATTATCCAGCAGGATCGTGAGAATCTGGCCGACCGCGACCGTATCGTCAAGGCTGACGTGGTCGGGCGGCGTTCCCGGGCGTTCGAATTTGACATGTGGATGCCGCAGCCGCCATTGCTCGACGAACGATGCGAGCCATTCGCCGACCGTCAACCGGCTGCCCGGCGACGAGGCGCGACTGCGCAGCCGCGCAAGCGCCGACGTACACAACGCCATCTGCTGTTCGAGCAGGGAAATATCCGCCGAATAGGGCGCGAGGCCCTGATCGGTGCGCGCCGCGTCGCGCAGTTCCTCGGCGAGCATCGCGATCGTGGAGAGCGGCGTGCCGATCTCGTGCGCGACGGTGGCGGCCTGCACGCCGAGCGCCACAGCACGCTCATCGCGCAGCAGGCGCTGCTGGGCCTCGCCCAGCGCGGCGTCGCGCAGCCGCAGGGCGCGCGACATCCGCGCCACGAACCACGCGATCAGGCCGACGCTCACCATGAAGTTCACCCACATGCCGGCGCGGTAGTACTCGAAGAGATTCGCCGGATTGTCGAGATTGAGCGGCACGGAATCGAAGCCGAGTACGGCGTAACAGGCCGCCGCGAACGCGGCGAGCCACGCCATCAGATACCAGGGCAGCACGGCCGCGGCAATCGCCAGCGAAGGCAGATACAGCGACACGAACGGGTTGGTCGTGCCGCCCGACAGGAACAGCAGCGCCGACAGGGCGCCCAGATCGACCCAGATCTGGCCGAACAGCTCGAGATTGGATTCGGGCTTCTCGCGCGCCACGCGAAACCACGTCAACCCGTTGAACACGACTTCGAGCGCGATCACGAGCAGCATCGCGGGGAGCGGCAGATGGACGCCGAACATGAACTGGACAACGGCGATCGTGCCAAGCTGCCCGATGATGGCGAAGCTTCGCAGCCAGAAAAGATGCCCGAGGTTGACCCTGCCGGTGGTGGTTATGCGTTGCATGCCGCCAGTTTACCCGTCAGTCAGCCGTCCGGGGCGCCGGGCGCGCCGCTTCGCCGAACGCTTGCGATCTCGCTGGCAAGGCATTCGGGGCACAGGCACCCGCTCCCCGCATCGAGCCGCGCCACTGGCAGCGCCGGCATCGCGCGGCACCAGCACGTGATGTCTTTCGCCCGCGCGCCGCAGTCGAACGCGTGGCCGCAGCGCGGACAACGCACGCTCACCACATCCTGCGAGGAAGAATCTGACGCGCTCATGGCGAAATGATGAACCTGTCGGGAAGTCACAGAAATAATGCCACGTCTTGCACCCGCCGGTAACCGGCCGTTCGGCCAGCTTTTCGACGTCGCGGGAGCGCGGGAAAATCCATCTCATGCCGCGCCGGGCGGGTGTTGTCCCGCCGCGCGGCGGCGCCGTGTTGCGCACCGCACGGGATGCGCCCGGCACGCCGCCACGGCGCGCGTCGAAAACCCTGTTGCAGCGCGCCACTCCTGTACAATTCGCCCTTGTTTCAACTGCCCTGCCTGACTCTGCCGCCATGTCCGAGATCCCAGACCTTTCGCAGATTGCGCCCACCCTGAAAGCCGAGATTCTGGCCGAGGCGCTGCCCTATATCCGCCAGTATCACGGCAAGACCGTGGTGATCAAATACGGCGGCAATGCCATGACCGAAGAACGCCTGAAGCAGGGCTTCGCGCGCGACGTCATTCTGCTGAAGCTGGTCGGCATCAACCCGGTGATCGTGCATGGCGGCGGCCCGCAGATCGACCAGGCGCTCAAGAAGATCGGCAAGCAGGGCACGTTCATCCAGGGCATGCGCGTCACCGACGAAGAAACGATGGAAGTCGTCGAATGGGTGCTCGGCGGCGAAGTGCAGCAGGACATCGTCACGCTGATCAACCACTTCGGCGGTCATGCGGTGGGCCTGACGGGCAAGGATGGCGGCCTCATTCACGCACGCAAGATGCTGATGCCGGACCGCGACAGTCCGGGCCAGTACGTCGACATCGGCCAGGTCGGCGAAGTCGAGGCGATCAACCCGGCGGTCGTGAAAGCGCTGCAGGACGACGCGTTCATTCCGGTGATCTCGCCGATCGGCTTCGGCGAAGACGGGCTGTCGTACAACATCAACGCGGATCTGGTCGCGGGCAAGCTGGCCGTCGTGCTGAACGCCGAAAAACTCGTCATGATGACCAACATCCCCGGCGTGATGGACAAGGCGGGCAACCTGCTGACGGATCTGTCCGCACGCGAGATCGATTCGCTGTTCGCGGACGGCACGATCTCGGGCGGCATGCTGCCGAAGATCTCGTCGGCGCTCGACGCGGCAAAGAGCGGCGTGCGCTCGGTGCATATCATCGACGGCCGCATCGAGCATTCGGTGCTGCTCGAAATCCTGACCGAACAGCCGTTCGGCACGATGATCCGTTCGCATTGAGCACGTCATGAAACACGGTGCGCGCAGTCGCGCGCGTACCGTGCCGCGCCGCCCGCAGCCGTTGTGCGGCGGCGGCGCGATGCTTCACCGGCCCGCTGTATTTCACCACGCTGCATCCAGCGCTTTCCGGCCTGCCTTTCCGCACCCAGACAGGCCCCAAAACCGGCCCCCCGCATGGCCTCTCCCGTTTCCACTGCCAGCATGACGCGTCCTTCCCATTCCAAACGCCGTCGGCCGCATGTCGGTGGTGGCACGCCCGTGTGGCTCTTCGATCTCGACAACACGCTGCACCGCGCATCGCACGCGATCTTTCCGGCGATCAACCAGGCGATGACGCAGTACATCATCGACACCCTGCAGGTCGAACGCGACGAGGCGAACCGTCTGCGCACCGGCTACACGCAGCGTTACGGCGCGACGCTGCTGGGTCTCGCGCGCCATCATCCGGTCGATCCGCACGACTTTCTCAAGGTCGTACACACGTTCCCCGATCTGCGCGCGATGCTGCGCGCCGAGCGCGGCCTCGCGCGTCTCATCGAGGCGCTGCCGGGCCGCAAGATCGTGCTGACCAATGCGCCTGAAAAGTACGCGCGCGCGGTGCTCGACGAACTGCGCATCGCGCCACTGTTCGAGCGCGTGATCGCGATCGAGCACATGCGCGACCGGCGCACGTGGCGCGCGAAACCCGATCCGTCGATGCTGCGTCGAGCCATGCGCGACGCGCACGTCAGTCTCGCGGACGCCATCCTCGTCGAAGACACGCGCAGCCATCTGAAAAGCTACCGGCGACTCGGCATCCGCACGGTGTGGATCACCGGCCACCTGCCGGCGCAGCGCCGCGCGGAGGGCGTGCCGGCGCGTCTGCCGGGCACCGGCCGTCCGCACTATGTCGACTGGTCGATTCGTTCGTTAAAATCATTGCGATCGGGCATCCGCTCGGGGCGACTGAAAAGGCGACATCCATGCAGCCGACTGACAGACCTGACCCGCCGGTAGACGACGCGCATCACGACACCCGCGATACCAGTGGCACCCGCGCGCCGCGCCTGAAGCCCGGCGAGCGGCGCGTCCATATCCTGCAGACGCTCGCCGCCATGCTGGAGGCGCCCAAGAGCGAAAAAATCACCACCGCGGCGCTCGCCGCGCGGCTCGGCGTCTCGGAAGCGGCGCTTTACCGTCATTTCGCCAGCAAGGCGCAGATGTTCGAAGGGCTGATCGAATTCATCGAGCAATCCATCTTCGGGCTCATCAACCAGATCGTGTCGAAGGAGCCCAACGGCGTGCTTCAGGCGCGTTCGATCGCGCTCATGCTGCTCAACTTCGCCGCACGGAACCCCGGCATGACGCGCGTGCTGACGGGCGAGGCGCTCGTCGGCGAACACGAACGGCTGGCGGAACGCGTGAACCAGATACTGGAGCGCGTCGAGGCGTCGCTCAAGCAATGCCTGCGGCTCGGACTGATGGACGTCAACACGCAGGCCGGCAACGCTGCCGTGCCGCTGCCGGCGGACTACGATCCCGCCGTTCGCGCAAGTCTGCTGGTGAGCTACATCATCGGACGCTGGTACCGCTTTGCCCGCAGCGGCTTCTCGCGCACGCCCGGCGAACACGCCGAAGCGCAGTTGCTGCTCATCCTCCAGTAACGCGCGACCTTCTCCCATTTTTTGAGATCGACGCATCGTGGCCTGTGCAACGATGCGCGGCGGCCTTTCGCGCCGCGTTCAAAACATCTGGGAGAACACATAATGATGAATCGTCCTGTCCTGTCTGCGTTGCCGCCCGGTCTTTCCTCGCTTTCGGCTCACTGGGGATGGCTCCTGCTTCGTGGCATCGTCGCGATCGTTTTCGGCGTGCTCGCTTTCCTCTGGCCCGACCTGACGTTAGCCACGCTGGTGATCGTGTGGGGCGCCTACGCCGTCGTCGATGGTGCATTTGCGCTGGTGTACGGCATCGGTGGCGCGGGCAACCGGCGCTGGATGTATGTGCTGGTCGGGCTGACCGGCATACTCGCCGGGCTCGCCGCGCTCTTCTGGCCCGGCACCGCGGTCATCGTTCTCGTGATGATCATCGGCTACTGGGCATTTATCGTCGGCGTCTTCGAGATCATTTACGCGATCCAGTACCGTCGCGCGCAGGCGCACCCCTGGCTGATCGGCCTGTCGGGATGCCTGTCGGTCGTGATCGGCCTGCTCATCGTGATGTGCGTCTATCCGGTGGGCGTGCTGTCGGTGGTATGGCTCATCGGCAGCTATGCGATCGTGTACGGCATCCTGATGACGCTCGCGGCCATCCAGCTGCGACGTTTCCAGCGCCGGCTGACGGCTTGAGCGCCCACATTCATTGAATCCGGTGCGATCCGGGCGCCGGATCGCATCACCCTCACAGAACGGCGCGCGCCGCTATCTCAGAACTTTCCGCTATAATTTGCGCCTGATTGCGGTATTCGCTGCGATAGCGGCCACCGGAACATGCAGGATGAATGACGCGCCGATTTGCTGACTCGATTGCGGGCGCGCGAACTGCCGGGAGGGTTCCCGGGGTTCACTACAAATGCGGCTAAAGAGGTCGTCAGCCGCGCATCACGTCTCTTCGCGCATCGCCGACACCATCTAGCCGTCCAGAGTCGTTAAAAGGCGGAATGAATGGAATCGATCGGCATCGTCGCTCCCCAGAAAATGCATTTCTCCGAGCCGCTGCTCATGCAGAACGGCAGCTCGCTCGCCGGTTACGACCTGATGGTCGAAACCTACGGCACGCTCAACGCCGCGCGCAGCAACGCGGTGCTCGTCTGTCACGCGCTCAACGCGTCGCATCACGTCGCGGGCGTCTATGCGGATGACCCGAAGGACGTCGGCTGGTGGGACAACATGGTGGGCCCGGGCAAGCCGCTCGACACGAATCGCTTCTTCGTGATCGGCGTGAACAATCTCGGCTCGTGTTTCGGCTCGACGGGCCCGATGAGCATCGATCCGTCGACACAGCAGCCCTACGGCGCGCGCTTTCCGGTCATCACCGTCGAAGACTGGGTGAACGCGCAGGCGCGCGTCGCCGACGTGTTCGGCATCGAGCGCTTTGCCGCGGTGATGGGCGGCAGCCTCGGCGGCATGCAGGCGCTGGCGTGGAGCATGATGTACCCGGAGCGCGTCGCGCACTGCATCGTGGTCGCGTCGACGCCCAAGCTCTCCGCGCAGAACATCGCGTTCAACGAAGTGGCGCGCTCGGCGATCCTGTCGGACCCGGACTTCCACGGCGGCAACTACTACGCGCACGACGTGAAACCGAAGCGCGGCCTGCGCGTCGCGCGGATGATCGGCCACATCACGTATCTCTCCGACGACGACATGGCCGCGAAGTTCGGCCGCGCGCTGCGCCGCGCGGAAGGCGCGCACGATGCGTACAACTTCAACTTCGACGTCGAGTTCGAGGTGGAGTCGTATCTGCGGTATCAGGGCGACAAATTCGCCGACTATTTCGACGCGAACACATATCTGCTGATCACTCGCGCGCTCGACTACTTCGATCCGGCGAAAGCGTTCGACGGCGACCTGACGGCCGCGCTCGCGCACACCACGGCGAAATACCTCGTCGCGAGTTTCTCGACCGACTGGCGTTTCGCGCCCGCGCGTTCGCTCGAACTGGTCAAGGCGCTGCTCGATCACAAACGCACGGTGACGTACGCCGAAATCGACGCGCCGCACGGCCACGACGCCTTCCTGCTCGACGACGCCCGCTATCACAACCTGATGCGCGCCTACTACGAACGCATTGCCACCGAGGTACACGCATGAACCAGCGCGCGCTCGATTATCTTGTGACGCGGCCCGACTTCCGCGCGATTGCCCGCTGGGTCGAGCCGCGCTCGACGGTGCTCGATCTCGGCTGCGGCGACGGCTCGCTGCTGTCGCTGCTCACGGAAGAACTCGAAGTGTCCGGCTACGGCATCGAGATCAACGACGCCGGCGTGCTCGCGTCGACGAAAAACGGCGTCAACGTGATCCAGCAGAACCTGGAAGACGGCCTGCGTCTCTTCGAGGACGGCAGCTTCGATTTCGCGATCCTGTCGCAGACGCTCCAGACGATCCACCAGACCGCCGCGATCCTGCGTGAGACGGTGCGCGTCGGCAAGGAATGCATCGTCTCGTTTCCGAACTTCGGCTACTGGTCGCACCGGCTTTCGGTGTTGCAGGGTCGGATGCCGGTTTCGAAATCGCTGCCGTTCCAGTGGCACAACACGCCGAACGTGCGCGTGCTGACCATCAAGGATTTCGAGGCGCTCGCGCCGGAAGTCGGCATCGAAATCCTCGACCGCGTGGTGCTGCACGGCGGCCAGGCGGTCCGTTGGGGCGAGAACTGGCGTGGTAGTCTTGCGGTCTATCGGGTCAAGAAAAGCTAACGCAGACTATCCCCATGTCGAACCCGCCACACGAGGCGCCTGCACTTTCCGCTCACGAAGACCACGCCGGCTGGCGTGCGTATTTCAACCGACACATGCTGATATGCGTCTTCCTCGGCTTTACGTCGGGGTTGCCGCTTTTCACGCTCGTCTATCTTGTGCAAGCCTGGTTGCGCTCCGAAGGCGTCAACCTGAAGGAAATCGGCCTCTTTGCGCTGATCCAGTTTCCGTACACATGGAAATTCATCTGGGCACCGCTGATGGACCGCTATCTGCCGCGTCTGCCGGGCTGGCGTCCGGGCAGGCGGCGCGGCTGGATGCTCGTCACGCAGATTCTCGTCGCGGGCGCGATCGCGACGCTCGGCTTCGTGTCGCCGCGCGACGCGATCTGGACCGTCGCCGCGCTGACCGCGCTGGTCGCGTTCTTCGGCGCGAGCCAGGACATTGCCATCGACGCCTATCGGCGCGAACTGCTCACCGACACGCAGCAGGGTCTCGGCAACGCCGTTCACGTGAACGCGTACAAGATCGCGGCGCTCGTGCCGGGTTCGCTCGCGCTGATCCTGTCGGACCATCTGCCGTGGAGCACCGTCTTTATCGTCACCGCGGTGTTCATGCTGCCGGGGATGGTGATGACGCTGCTCGTCAGCGAACCCGAGGTACACGGCGCGCCGCCGAAGAACCTGCGCGACGCGATCGTGCTGCCGTTCCGCGAATTCATCCTGCGCGACGGCTGGAAAGGCGCGCTGTTCGTGCTTGGCTTCATCTTCCTGTACAAGCTCGGCGACGTGATGGCGACCACGCTGTCCACGTCGTTCTTCCTCGACATCGGCTTTTCGCGCACGCAGATTGGCGTGATCGCGAAGACGACCGCGTTCGGCGCGAGTCTCGCGGGCGGCATCGTCGGCGGCGTGTGGCTGATGAAGATCGGCATCGGCCGCGGCCTGTGGATTTTCGGCCTGCTGCAGATGGTGTCGACGCTCGGTTTCGCGTGGCTTGCGCAGCTTGGTCCCGCGTCGCACGCGCTGGCCGTGATCTACGATTTCGCCGTGGCGACGGGTCAGGGTACGACGAAGATGCTGTCGTGGGTCGGCATCCACTGGACCGTCCAGCTCGATCCGCGTCTGGTCGCGCTCGCGCTCGTCTATGGCTTCGAAACCTTCGCGACCGGCCTGACGCTGGCGGCCTTCACCGCGTATATCGCCAGCACCACCGATCCGCGCTACACCGCCACCCAGTTCGCGCTCTTCACGAGCCTCGCCTCGGTGCCGCGCACGCTGGCTTCGGCGGCGAGCGGTTATGCGGTCGCCGAGATCGGCTGGTTCACGTACTTCATCGTGTGTACGGCGCTCGCCGTGCCTGGCATGTTACTTTTGTTCCGGATCGCTCCCTGGAGAACGCAGTCGTGATTGCGTCCGCCCCCCCGCTCACGATATTCACGATGCTCCGGCGCACCGCACTCGCGGCGCGCGTGGGCGTCTGCGTGTGCGCGGGCGTGGCGCTGTTGCCGGCGCATCAGGCGTTCGCCGTCGATGCGCCCGCCAACGCAGCCGTCAGCGCGGCGAATGCGGCCAGCGCGCCCGCGCCACGGGCGGCCGCGGCCACGGCGCCGGTTTCGGGCGCTTCCGTTCCCACTGGCACTTCCGGCGCTTCAACTGCGCCAGCACCGGGCGCTACAGCCCCAGCCGGTCAGCCACACGTATACGGCCCGAGCCAGTCGGTCCGCTACGGCAGCCCGGCGGTGTTCCGCAACCTGATTCCATCGGCGATGCTCGAATCGCAGGCGTCGGCCGAATTCGACGAAATCGCGCGCGGCGCCAGTCACGCCAACAAGCTCTATCCCGCGACCGACGCTCACGTCAAACGCGTGCGCGCGGCCATGGATCAGCTGATTCCGTTCTCGCTGAAATGGAACGAGCGCGCAAAGAACTGGAAGTGGGATGTCGCGGTGGTGAAGTCGCCGGATATCCGGATGTACTGTCTGCCGGGCGGCAAGGTGGTGGTGTATGGCGGCCTGCTGGACCGCGTGCGCCTGAACGACAACGAGCTTGGCATGCTGCTCGGCCACGAAATCGCGCACGCGTTGCGCGAACACGCGCGCGAGCGGCTCGGCGAACAGCAGGCCGCGCAGCTTAGCTCCGGGCCGATCCCGCAACTTTTCGGCCTGGCCGATCTGGGTGAGGCGCCGCTTGGCATCGGCACGCAGCTGCTCGAGATGAAATACGAGAACACCGACGAAACCGAGGCCGACGTGATCGGCAGCGATATCGCGTCACGCGCGGGTTTCGACCCGCGCGCCGCCATCACGCTGTGGGACAAGCTCGCAGCCGCGACGCGCAAAAACCGCGAGCAGGGCTTCATCTACGTGCATCCGTACCCGCCGGCGCGCCGCGCCGACATCATGAAACGCCTGCCCGACATGCTGCCGCTCTACGCGAAGGCGATCGGCAAAAGCGTCGACGCGTTGCCGGATTACGCCGGCATCGGCCGCCCGAAGCACAAACTCGCGACCGACTGAAACGCGTCTCCCGACACGTCAGGCCGGATGATCGTAGTCGACGGTCAGCGGCGCGTGGTCGCTGAACTTGATGTCGCGGAACACGTCCGTGCGCTTCGCCGTGCCGGCAATGCCCGGCGTCGCGATCTGGTAGTCGATCCGCCACCCGACGTTCTTCGCGTACGCCTGGCCGCGATTGCTCCACCACGTGTACTGTTCCGGGCGCGGGTCGAGCGTGCGAAACACGTCGACGTAGCCCACTTCGTCGAACAGCTTCGTAAGCCACGCGCGCTCCTCCGGCAGACAGCCTGAATTCTTCTGGTTGCCCTTCCAGTTCTTGATGTCGATTTCCTTGTGGACGATGTTCACGTCGCCGCACACGATCACTTCGCGTTCCTGGCGCAGTGCGTCGAGGTGCGGCATGAACACATCCATGAAGCGGTATTTCGCCTGTTGCCGCTCCTCGCCGCTCGACCCCGACGGCACATACACCGAAATCACAGACAGATTGCCGAAGCGCACTTCGACGTAACGCCCTTCTGCGTCGAACTCCTCGCTGCCAAAGCCGATCACGACTTCGTCCGGTTCGACTCGCGTGTACACACCCGCGCCGCTGTAGCCCTTTTTCACCGCATGCTGGAAGTAGCCGGTGTAGCCATGGGGCGCGAGAAATTCGGGCGTCATGTCGTCCTGCGAGCACTTGATTTCCTGCACGCAGAGCACGTCGGCGTTCTGGTCGCGGAACCAGTCGAAGAAGCCTTTTTTGGACGCCGAGCGGATGCCGTTGAGGTTGGCGGTAATCACACGCAACATGTTGTTTCCTCTGTTATCAGATGGTTTGTGGCACGCCGGCCAGAACTGGCCAGAACCGGCGTCATTCGATTTTCAGGCCTTTCAGCGAAGGCTTGGCCGGCGGAAACTCGAGCTTCAATCCTTCGAACGCGCGCAGCAGCAGCTCGGCGATCATCACGTTGCGGTGCGTCTTCGAATCGGCTGGAATCACGTACCACGGCGCGTGATCAGTCGAAGTCGCGGCGAGCGCGTCCTGATAGGCGTTCTGGTATTTGTCCCACAGCATGCGTGCATCGAGATCGGCGACGTCGAATTTCCAGTGCTTCGTCGGATCGTCGATGCGCGCCTGCAGGCGCTTCTTCTGCTCGTCCTTCGAAATGTGCAGCATGCATTTGATGATGGTCGTGCCGCTGTCGGCGAGCAGCGCCTCGAATTCGCGGATGTGCCGATAGCGGCGCGCGCATTCGTCGGCGTCGATGTCGCCGAGCACCGCGGGCACCAGCACATCTTCGTAGTGGCTGCGGTTGAAGATCGTCAGTTCGCCGGCAGCCGGCGCCTGCGAGTGGACGCGCCACAGAAAATCGTGCGCCGCTTCGACGGGCGTCGGCGCCTTGAACGGCACGACGTGCAGCCCAAGCGGATCGACTTCCTGAAAAACCGCGCGGATCGTGCCGTCCTTGCCGCTCGTGTCCATGCCCTGCAGCACGAGCAGGACGCGTCGAACGCGCTGCGCGTGCAAACGCTCCTGCAGGCCGTCGAGCAGCGTGCCGATTTCCGCGAGACGCGCCCGGTCGCCTTCTTTCGAACCGCTCGAAAAGGGCTTCGCGCCGGGATCGAACTCGCCGAGCGAGAACTTCGCCGGCTTGCCTTTATCGTCGGGAAACGGAACGCGAAAATCATCCAGCTCGGGTTTCTTTGCCATGCGGACCTCTTTGCTGACGCGACGTCAAATGAGAGTCGACAAAAGGAAACGGGCCGTTGCCTCAACCTTCGTCCGGCAACAGCCCGTCATGACTGGCGACGTTTCCCGACTGCATGAAACGCCCCACGACACCTTTACTGCAGATCAGCCCAGCTTCTTCTTCAGCAGATCGTTGACCTGCTGCGGATTGGCCTTGCCCTTCGTGGCTTTCATCGCCTGACCGATCAGCGCGTTGAACGCCTTTTCCTTGCCGGCGCGGAATTCCTCGACCGACTTCGCGTTCGCAGCGAGGACTTCGTCGATAATCGCCTCGAGCGCGCCCACGTCCGAAATCTGCTTCAAACCCTTCGCTTCGATGATGCGATCGGCGGCGGCTTCGTCGGTGGCTTTTTCTTCCCAGATCGCGACGAAGATTTCCTTCGCGATCTTGTTGGAAATCGTGCCGTCGACGATCCGTTGCAGCAGCAGCGCAAGCTGCGCGGCCGACACAGGGCTTTGCGCGATGTCGAGCCCTTCGCGGTTCAGCTGCGACGACACTTCGCCGTTCAGCCAGTTCGCCGCGACCTTGGCCTGCGCCGCGCCGAGTTTCGCGACGAGCGCCTCGTAGTACGCGGCCGTCGCCTTGCTCGACGTCAGCACGCCCGCGTCATACGGCGTGAGACCGTATTGTTCGACAAAGCGCGTCTGGATCGCTGCCGGCAGTTCCGGCATGGTGCGCTTCACGCGCTCGATCCACGCTGCGTCGATCATCAGCGGCATCAGGTCGGGGTCGGGGAAATAGCGGTAATCGTGCGCGTCTTCCTTGCTGCGCATCGAACGCGTTTCCCGCTTGTCCGGGTCGTACAGACGCGTTTCCTGCACCACCGTGCCGCCGTCTTCGATCAGCTCGATCTGGCGGCGCACCTCGTACTGGATCGCTTCTTCGAGGAAGCGAAACGAGTTCAGGTTCTTGATCTCGGCGCGCGTGCCGAACTTCTCCTGACCGACCGGACGCACCGACACGTTCGCGTCGCACCGGAATGAGCCTTCCTGCATGTTGCCGTCGCAGATGCCAAGCCACGTGACGAGCGTGTGCAGCGTTTTCGCATACGCGACCGCTTCAGCGGCGCTGCGCATTTCCGGCTCGGTGACGATTTCGAGCAGCGGCGTGCCCGCACGATTCAGATCGATGCCCGTCATGCCGGCAAAGTCTTCGTGCAGCGACTTGCCCGCGTCTTCCTCGAGGTGGGCGCGCGTCAGGTTGACGGTTTTTTCGTACGCCGGCTTGCCGGTTTTTTCATTCGCCGGCACCTGGATCGTGATCTGTCCGCCCTGCACGACTGGAATCTCGTACTGGCTGATCTGATAGCCCTTCGGCAGATCGGGATAAAAATAATTCTTGCGCGCGAAGATGCTGCGCGGCGCGACCGTCGCACCAATCGCGAGACCGAGCTGGATCGCGCGCTCGACGGCGCCGCGGTTCATCACCGGCAGCGTGCCCGGCAACGCGAGATCGACGGGCGCGGCCTGCGTGTTCGGCGCGGCGCCGAACTGCGTGGATGCGGCGGAAAAAATCTTCGAGACGGTCGACAGCTGCGCGTGCGTCTCAAGACCGATAACGACTTCCCATTGCGTGGTCATGGATTCACACTCCTGCCGGGGTTTGACGATGCCAGCCGGTCGCGCGCTGGAACGCGTCGGCGACCTGCAACATGCGGGCTTCGCTGAAATAGTTGCCGATGATCTGAAGACCCACCGGACGCTGTGCATTCGCACCCGCGCCGAAACCGCACGGCACGCTCATGCCGGGCAGGCCCGCGAGACTCACCGACAGCGTGTAGATGTCGGCGAGGTACATCTGCACCGGATCGTCGCCCTTCGCGCCGAGATCCCACGCGACCGATGGCGACACCGGGCCCATGATCACGTCGCACTGTCTGAACGCTTCCTGGAAGTCCTGCGCGATGATGCGGCGAATCTTCTGTGCCTGCAGGTAGTACGCGTCGTAGTAGCCGTGCGACAGCACGTACGTGCCAACCAGAATGCGGCGCTTCACTTCCGGACCGAACCCTTCGGCACGCGACTTCTTGTACATGTCGAGCAGGTCGCGATACTGCGCCGCGCGATGGCCGTAACGCACGCCATCGAAACGCGACAGGTTCGACGACGCTTCCGCCGGCGCGATCACGTAGTACACGGGAATCGACAGCTCGGTCTTCGGCAGCGACACATCGACGAGCGTCGCGCCGAGCGCTTCGTACTGCTTCAGCGCGGCATCGATCGACGCGCGGACGTCATCGACGAGGCCCGCGCCGAAGTATTCCTTCGGCAGGCCGATACGCAGGCCGGCGAGCGGCTTGCCCGCGCTTGCGTCGGCGCTCCACGCCTGGCCGAGATAGCGCGTGTAGTCTTCGTCGTCGCGCGTGAGGCTCGTGGAATCGCGCTCGTCGAAGCCGCCCATCGCGTTGAGCAGCGTCGCGCAATCGGCCGCAGTCTGCGCGAACGGGCCGCCCTGATCCAGCGACGACGCAAACGCGATCATCCCGTAGCGCGACACGCGGCCGTACGTCGGCTTGATGCCGGTGATGCCGGTGAACGACGCCGGCTGGCGGATCGAGCCGCCGGTGTCCGTGCCCGTCGCGGCGGGCGCGAGGCGCGCCGCGACCGCGGCGGCCGAGCCGCCCGACGAGCCACCCGGCACGGCCTTGCGGTCCCACGGGTTCTGCACGGGGCCGAAGTGCGAGTTCTCGTTCGACGAACCCATCGCGAATTCGTCCATGTTCGTCTTGCCGACGCACACCATGCCCGCGCGCGCCAGCCGGTCGACGACCGTCGCGTCGAACGGGCTTTCGTAGTGCTCGAGCATCTTCGAGCCGGCGGTCGAGCGCCAGCCGCGCGTCACGAACACGTCCTTGTGCGCGATGGGCAGCCCCGTCAGCGGACCTGCGTTGCCGGCGGCCAGACGCGCGTCGGCGGCTTTTGCCTGCGCGAGCGTCAGTTCCGCATCGACCTGGATGAACGCGTTCAGGCTCTTCGCCGCTTCGATGCGTTGCAGATACGTCTGCGCGAGCTCGACGGCGGAATATTCCTTCGCATCGAGCGCGGCGCGCAGTTCGATCAAACTTTTTTCATGCATTGCGTTTATTCCTGGAAAGCGCGACAGCGCGTTGCGCTGCCGTGAAGGCGTCCGGCTGCCCGCCGGCCTGCCGTGCCGTGGATGCCCGCCTCACGCGGGCGCGCGGCCAGCGCCTATTCGATGACCTTCGGCACCAGATACAGCCCTTCCTGCACGGCCGGCGCGGAGCGCTGGAATTCGTCGCGGCGCACGATCTCGGTGGCGGCGTCGTCACGCAGGCGCAGCGCGACGTCTTCGATCTGCTCGATCGGGTGCGCGAGCGGCGCGATGCCGGTGGTGTCGACGGCCTGCATCTGCTCGACGAGGCCGAAAAAATCGTTGAGCTGGACAAGCGTGTGCTCCGCGTCGGCATCGGGCAATTCGAGCCGCGCGAGGTGTGCGATGCGTTTCACATCGGTCAAGGTCAGAGCCATGCGGTCACCGGAAAGAGACGTGGACTGCCGCAGTGCGGAAAAAGAGTGCTGCGACAGAGAGTTACGACATTGGAGCGCGCCCTCGGAAAGGGGCTCGCGACGGCAAAAAGTACCGTCCGTTTCCTCCAAAACATCCAAAATTATAAGGTATCATTACGCGTTCGACCCAAACCCGGTCCGACTTACCAAGGCCTTACCGGACATTTTCCAGCACACCGTGCGGCCTTGTTTCAGTTTCCGGTAGATTCCCTCGCAGTTTCAGGCTCCTGTGGCATGTTCGCGCCCGACCTGAAGCTGTTATTTTTTCCGCTGCCGTCCTGCGCGTACGATGCGAGGCCCGGCCCCCAGCGAGACAGGATTTTTGAATGTTCGGTTTTTTGCGCAGCTACTTTTCCAACGACCTGGCCATTGACCTCGGCACTGCCAATACGCTCATCTATATGCGCGGCAAAGGCATCGTTCTCGATGAGCCCTCCGTAGTGTCGATCCGCCAGGAAGGCGGTCCGAACGGCAAGAAAACGATTCAGGCGGTCGGCAAGGAAGCCAAGCAGATGCTCGGCAAGGTTCCGGGCAACATCGAGGCGATCCGCCCGATGAAAGACGGCGTGATCGCCGACTTCACCGTCACCGAGCAGATGATCAAGCAGTTCATCAAGACCGCTCACGAATCGCGCATGTTCTCGCCTTCGCCGCGCATCATCATCTGCGTACCGTGCGGCTCGACCCAGGTCGAGCGCCGCGCGATCAAGGAAGCCGCGCACGGCGCGGGCGCTTCGCAGGTCTACCTCATTGAAGAGCCGATGGCCGCGGCAATCGGCGCCGGCCTGCCGGTGTCGGAAGCCACCGGCTCGATGGTCGTCGACATCGGCGGCGGCACGACGGAAGTCGGCGTGATCTCGCTCGGCGGCATCGTGTACAAGGGTTCGGTGCGCGTTGGCGGCGACAAGTTCGACGAAGCCATCGTCAACTATATCCGCCGCAACTACGGCATGCTGATCGGCGAGCAGACGGCCGAAGCCATCAAGAAGGAAATCGGCTCCGCGTTCCCGGGTTCCGAAGTCAAGGAAATGGAAGTGAAGGGCCGCAACCTGTCGGAAGGTATTCCGCGCAGCTTCACGATCTCCAGCAACGAGATCCTGGAAGCGCTCACCGATCCGCTGAACCAGATCGTGTCGTCGGTGAAGATCGCGCTGGAACAGACGCCGCCGGAACTCGGCGCCGACATCGCCGAACGCGGCATGATGCTGACGGGCGGCGGCGCGCTGCTGCGCGATCTCGACCGTCTGCTCGCGGAAGAAACCGGCCTGCCGGTGCTCGTCGCCGAAGACCCGCTGACGTGCGTCGTGCGCGGCTCGGGCATGGCGCTCGAGCGCATGGACAAGCTCGGTAGCATCTTCTCCTACGAGTAAGCGGGTTTAAATTGATGAAAGTGGCGCGGACTTACCGGCTGGCCTTGCCAGCCGCCGTCGCCACCCGCCAGGCGCCGATCTGACGCGCCGCAGTCTCACCCAACACGCTCA
Source organism: Paraburkholderia sartisoli (assembly GCF_900107685.1). Taxonomy (GTDB): domain Bacteria; phylum Pseudomonadota; class Gammaproteobacteria; order Burkholderiales; family Burkholderiaceae; genus Paraburkholderia; species Paraburkholderia sartisoli. The sequence goes on from NZ_FNRQ01000005.1 coordinate 52,515, forward strand.
CGCCCCCGGCGCCGACCATGGAATACAGTCCGCCGCCTCTGTTCAGACAAGGCCCGTCGGCACTTGCACGACTGGTCTTCTTCGTCGTGCTGGCGCTCGCCCTGCTGATCTCCGATGCACGCTTTAGCACCCTCGAGATCGTTCGCGGCGTGCTCGGCGCGGGTCTTTATCCGTTGCAACGCGCGGCGCTCGTGCCGCGCGACCTGTTCATGGGCGCAGCCGACCTCGCCGTGAGCAGCACCACGCTGCGCAGCGAGAACGAGCAGTTGCGCGCGAAAAACCTCCAGCTGTCGCAACAGGCCAACCTGGCCGCCGCGCTCGGCGCTGAAAACAACCATCTGCGCGCACTGCTCCAACTGTCGCAGCGCAGCACCACGCAATCCACGCCGGCCGAAATCCAGTACGACACGCGCGACCCGTTTACGCAGAAGATCGTGATCGGGCGCGGCTCGCAGCAGGGCGTGAACGACGGTTCGCCGGTCGTCAACGAAGACGGCGTCATCGGGCAGGTCACGCGCGTGTTCCCGCTGCAGTCGGAAGTCACGCTGCTCACCGACAAGGATCAGGCCGTGCCCGTGCAGATCGTGCGTACGGGCCTGCGCAGCGTGATCTACGGCACGCCGAAGGGCGATTCGCTCGATCTGCGCTTCGTGCCGATCAGCGCCGACGTGCTGGCCGGCGACGAACTCGTCACGAGCGGCCTCGACGGCGTGTATCCGCCGGGCCTGCCGGTCGCGAAGGTGGTGCGCGTCGACAAGCAGGCGGACACCGCGTTCGCCCGCGTGATCTGCGTGCCGATCGCCCAGGTGCGCGGCGCGCGTCAGTTGCTAGTGCTGCATTACGTGAACGACGTTCCGCCGCGTCCCGCGGAACCGGACCCCGTCGCCGCCGCAAAGGAAGCGAAGGCGAGGCGCAACGCAAAGCCAACGGACAAGCCCGCGGAAAAGGGCGCGGGCGCCGCGAAAGCACCGGAAAAAGCCGCTGAAAAGAGTGCGGACAAAGCCGCGGAAAAACCGGCTGAAAAACCCGCCGCCCGCGCCGCCGGGAAAAACGCCAGGTCCGCGCAACCGGCTTCGGCAGCCGCTGGCGCGAGGAAAGGCGAGAAGACCGAAAAGGCCGACAAAAGCGCGCAGGGGACGAAGCCATGAACCGCCCGCAATACATCCTGCAGCCGGTCAATCCGTACTTCATCGCGTTCAGTCTCGCCGCCGCGTTCCTGCTGAACCTGATGCCGTGGGGGCGGATGATCGGCGTGCCCGACTTCGTCGCGCTGGTGCTGCTGTTCTGGAACGTCCACCAGCCGCGCAAGGTCGGCATGGGCATCGCGTTTTTCCTCGGCCTGTTGATGGACGTACACAACGCGAGCCTGCTTGGCGAACACGCGCTCGCCTACACGCTGCTGTCGTACGGCGCGATCACGATTCACCGCCGCGTGCTGTGGATGTCGATCGGCGTTCAGACGTTCGCGGTCATGCCGCTGCTGGTCGGCGCGCAGATCGTGCCGTTCGTGATCCGTCTTTTGACGGGCGCCGCGTTCCCGGGATGGGGTTATCTGATCGACGGCTTCGTCGAAGCTGCACTGTGGCCCATCGCAAGCGTATTGTTGTTGATGCCGCAGCGCCGCCCCGCCGATCCGGACGATACCCGGCCCATCTAGGCCGCGCCACGCGTCGGGAGCCCGATTGAACCCGTATTCATCCCGCCGGCCCGACGCGCCACGTCTGGATTTTCCGCCCGCCATCGCCCGCGGGCACGCTTTTCCTGACGGCCGCCCGCCGGCCCATTGCACGCACGCATGACCGAATTCAACGACACACAACAGCAGCTTTCGAAGTTCCGCCTGCGGGTCGCCGCGGCGGGCCTGTTCGTGTTCGTCTGCTTCGGGCTGATCGGTTTTCGTTTCCTGTACCTGCAGGTGTGGCACTACAGCAAGTATTCGCTGCAAGCCGACGAAAACCGTATTTCCGTCGCGCCGATCGTGCCGAACCGCGGCATCATCACCGACCGTAACGGCATCGTGCTGGCGAAGAACTATTCCGCCTACACGCTCGAAATCACCCCGTCGAAGCTGAACGACTCGCTGGAAAACGTCATCGACAATCTTTCGACGGTCATCACGATCGATGCACGCGACCGTCGCCGCTTCAAGAAGCTGCAGGAAGACTCGAAGAACTTCGAGAGCCTGCCGATCCGCACGCGTCTCACCGACGAGGAAGTCGCGCGTTTCACCGCGCAGCGTTTCCGTTTTCCGGGCGTCGAAGTGCGCGCGCGCCTGTTCCGTCAATATCCGCTCGGTCCGACGGCGGCGCACGTGATCGGCTATATCGGACGGATCTCGCAGCGCGACCAGGAACGCATCGACGACATCAGCGACCAGAACGACACGGATTCCGACCACTATGATCCGCGCCTCGATGCCAACAACTACAAGGGCACGGACTACATCGGCAAGATCGGCGTCGAGCAGAGTTACGAGACCGAACTGCACGGCCTGACGGGTTTCGAGGAAGTGGAAGTGACCGCCGGTGGCCGTCCGGTCCGCACGCTGTCGCGCACGCAGGCGACGCCGGGCAACAACCTCGTGCTGTCGCTGGATATCGGCCTGCAGCAGGTCGCGGAGCAGGCGTTCGCGGGCCGGCGCGGCGCACTCGTCGCCATCGAGCCGGCGACGGGCGACGTGCTCGCATTCGTGTCGGCGCCGAGTTTCGATCCGAACTCGTTCGTCGACGGCATCGACCAGCAGACCTGGGACGAGCTGAACAATTCGCCGGATCACCCGTTGCTGAACCGTCCGCTGCACGGCACGTATCCGCCGGGCTCGACGTACAAGCCGTTCATGGCGCTCGCCGCGCTCACGCTGCACAAGCGCACGCCGGGCTGGGGTTTCCAGGACCCGGGTTCGTACACCTTCGCCGGCCACACGTTCCGCAACGACGTGCCGCAGGGCCAGGGCTGGATCGACATGAACCGCGCGATCATGGTGTCGAACGACACGTATTTCTACATGCTCGCGCACGATCTGGGCGTGAACGCGATCGCTAATTTCATGAAGCCGTGGGGCTTCGGGCAGATCACCGGCATCGACATTTCCGGCGAGGCGCGCGGCATCCTGCCTTCGACCGAATGGAAGCGCAAGGCGTATCGCAAGCCCGAACAGCAGCGCTGGTATGAAGGCGAAACGATCAGTCTCGGCATCGGCCAGGGCTACAACTCGTTCACGATCCTGCAACTCGCGCATGCCACCGCGACGCTCGCCAACAACGGCGTGCTGATGAAGCCTCACCTCGTCAAAGAGATCGAGAATCCGATCACGCACGCCACGCGCCTGACGGTGCCGAAGGACGACGGCCGCATCAACGTGGCGCAGCAGGACATCGACGTCGTCAAGCGCGGGATGGAAAACGTGACGACGAATCCGTCGGGCACCGCCTATCAGGTGTTCCGCAACGCGGCGTATGTGGCGGCCGGCAAGACCGGCACGGCGCAGGTGTTCTCGCTGCAGGGCGCGAAATACCACGGTCACGCGCTCGCCGAACATCTGCGCGACCATGCGCTCTTTATCGCGTTCGCGCCGGCCGATCATCCGCGCATCGCCGTGGCGCTGATCGTCGAAAACGGCGGCTGGGGCGCGCAGGTGGCGGGTCCGATCGCGCGTCGCGTGCTCGACTATTACCTCGTCGACCGCGCGAAGCCGGGCGCGGAAGCGGCCGCCATCGAAGCGGCGGCGTCGGCCACGGCCGAGGCATCGGCACCGGTCATCGGAGAAACGTCGCCCGCGACGGATGCCACCACGCCGACCCGGGTCGCGGCGGGCTATACGCCGCTGCCGCCGCCTCCGGGCGCACCGATAAAGCTGAAGCCCGATGCGGCGGCGGCTGGCGTGGCTTCCGGGGCGTCGCCGGCGTCTTCGGCGGATGCGGCGAAGCCACTGGCGGCGTCGACGTCGAAGGCGGCACGCGCCGCCGCTAAAAGCGCTTCCGCAGCCGGGGCGATTTCCGCCTCCGACGCCGTGAAGCCGGCCCGCAAGGCGCCGCGCCCATCGCGCCCGGCCAGCGAAACACCGACGACGGCGGCCGCGCCCTCGCGCGACACAGGCATCGCGCCGGCATCGCCGAATCAGCCGGCCACCGGCGGCATGGACGAATAAAGGAGAGCGGCATGCAATTCGACAAGCGCGCCTGGCTCGATCGCATCAAGAGCATGTTCCTCGGCTTCGACAAGCCGCTGGCGCTAATCGTTTTTCTGTTGCTGTGCGTCGGCATCGTGACGCTGTATAGCGCGACGCTCGACATGCCCGGCAAGGTCGAGGACCAGCTGCGCAACATCATGCTGACGTTCGTCCTGATGTGGGCGCTCGCCACCGTGCCGCCCACCACGTTGATGCGCTTTGCGCTGCCGCTCTACACGTTCGGCATCGCGCTGCTGGTTGCCGTGGCGATGTTCGGGCTGACGCGCAAGGGCGCGAAACGCTGGATCAACGTCGGCGTGGTGGTCCAGCCGTCCGAGATCATGAAGATCGCGACGCCGATGATGCTCGCCTGGTACTACCAGAAGCGCGAAGGGGTGATGCGCTGGTTCGATTACGTGGTCGGCCTGCTGATCCTCCTGCTTCCCGTTGGACTGATCGCGAAACAGCCGGACCTCGGCACGGCTGTGCTCGTGTTTGCCGCGGGTCTCTTCGTCATCTACTTCGCAGGTTTGAGTTTCAAGCTGATCGTGCCGGTGCTGATCGCCGCCGTGATCGCGGTGGGTTCGATCGCCGCGTTCCAGGACAGGATCTGCCAGCCGGAAGTCACGTGGCCGCTGATGCACGATTACCAGAAGCACCGTATCTGCACGCTGCTCGATCCGACTTCCGATCCGCTCGGCAAGGGCTTCCACACCATCCAGGCGGTGATTGCGATCGGCTCCGGCGGCGCGACCGGCAAGGGCTGGATGAAAGGCACCCAGGCTCACCTCGAATTCATCCCTGAAAAGCACACCGACTTCATTTTCGCGGTGTTTTCGGAGGAATTCGGGCTCGCCGGCGGCATCGTGCTGCTGACGCTTTACATGCTGCTGATCGCACGCGGGCTCTACATCGCGGCGAACGGCGCGACGCTCTTTGGCCGGCTGCTCGCCGGTTCGCTGACGATGGCGTTTTTCACCTACGCGTTCGTGAACATCGGCATGGTGAGCGGGATTCTGCCGGTTGTCGGCGTACCGTTGCCGTTCATGAGTTACGGCGGAACAGCGTTGATCACGCTCGGCATCGCGACCGGGCTCATCATGAGCGTCGCGCGACAGAAACGGTTGATGCAGAGCTAGTCTGCCGTTGAAAAGCGATCCACGCGGCGGCTGGCGAATGCCGGCCGCCGCGAATCGCGTTACTGCGGTTTCGCTTCGTGTTCCTGCTGAAGCTGCGAAGTGAGCTGCTGGTATTTCAGGCGCGCCGCCGGATCACCCTGCGCCGCCGCTGCCGCGTAGTAGGCCCGCGCGACATTCAGGTTGCGCTCGACGCCATCGCCTCCCCGCTCGTAAAACGAGCCCGTCACGTACTGCGCGGTCATGTCGCCGCCTTCAGCCGCTTTCTTGTACCAGAAGAACGCCTGCTGGTTGTCGCGCGTGGTACCGCGACCGTCCAGGAACTGGTTCGCAAGCGCCAGTTCGGCCTGCACGTGTCCCTGCTTCGCGGCTTTCAGAAACCACGCGTGTGCCTCCGACGGATCACGGCCGACGAAATCGCCATCGTCATACATCTTGCCGTACACGTACTGCGCATGTGACATGTTCGCGTCGGCGGCCTTGCGCAGCCACTTCTTGCCTTCGTCGACGTTGGGCGCGGTGCCTTCGCCGTTCAGCAGCATCATCGCGTAGTTGAATTCCGCGAGGCGGCTGCCGTGCTGCGCGGCCTTGCGGAACTCGGCAAGCGCCGGACCGAAGTTGCCCGCGTTGTAGTCGGCGACGGCCGTCTGCGTCTCGGGGTCCTGGGCCTTGAGCGAGCCAGTCGTCTGCGCACCGGCCTGCATCGGCGCCGCGAGGGTCGCGAGGGTCGTGGTGAGCGCCAGCCACGCCGGCAATGAAACGCGGATCATGAACGCACCTCCTGCAGCGCCTGACGCGTCGCGCGCAACATCCACATGACGTCCGCGGCAAGCGCGATAAAACGGAATCCTTCGGTGCGATACTGCCGCGCGCCCAGGACATCCATGGCGAAAATACCCGTCGCCACCTTCGCGCGGTGCGCGACCTCGGTGACACGCGCGATGGCGGCCACGACGTCCGGATGCTTCGGGTCGGCGAGATGGCCGAGGCTCGCGGCGAGATCGGCCGGCCCGATGAACAGGCAGTCGATGCCTGGCGTGGCCGCGATCTCCTCGATGTTGTCGACGGCGCGCGCCGACTCGATCTGCACGATCGTCGCGATCTGCGCGTTCGCGTTCTGCACGTAGTCGCGCCGCATGCCGTACGCCGCCGCGCGCACCGCGCCCGCGACGCCACGCAGGCCGTCGCCGCCAGCACCGGGATATTGCGTCAGACGCACGGCCTGCGCCGCCTCTTCGGCCGTTTCGATATTCGGAAACATCAACGTGCGCGCGCCCGCATCGAGCACGCGTTTGACGAGCCACGCCTCGCTCGCCGGCAGACGCACGACGGGTTCGGTCGGCAGATGTGCCGCGGCAATCGCGCGCAACTGGCCGGTGACGTCGACGCTGTCGTTCGGCGAGTGCTCCATGTCGATCAGCAGCCAGTCGAAGCCGGCGTGCGCGAGCGCTTCGGCGGCCGAGTCGCTGCCGAGCGAAAGCCACAGGCCGAACAGCGGATCGGGCTCTTTCAGGCGCAGCTTGAGGGGATTGGTGAACGTGCTCATCGCGGTGCTCCCTCGCGGCGCGCGGCGCGGCGGCAAGCACGGGAAGCACTGGATGTGGCGTCGGTGCGGCGGCAGTCGCGCCCGCCTGTCGGTGTGGTGTACGGCATGTCTCGCTCCGGCTGGTTACGCCGCGATCATACCGTGACAATAACGCGCCCGTTCAGTCGCGAACGATGTCGGCCCAGCAGTTCGGCGTTTCGTAAAGCCGCACCTTGTGCAGCCGTAGATTCACACCGTAATGCGCGTCGTAGACGTTCGCGAGGATGTCGAACGCGACGGCGGCGAGATTTTCGACGGTCGGAATGCGGTCGAGCACGACCGTCTTGTGGCCAGGCATCGTTTCGAGGAACCCGCGCACCTGCGCGTCGCCTTCGTAGACGAGAAACGCGTGGTCCCACAGGTCCACGAGATGTTCGTTCGCGAGCGACTTCACGTCGGCGAAATCCATCACCATGCCGCGATCCGGCGCGCCTTCCGTTTCGACGAGGTCGCCTTGCAGCGTGATTTCGAGCACATACCGGTGGCCGTGCAGGTTACGGCACTGGCTGCGGTGGTCGGGGATGCGGTGGCCCGCATCGAATTCAAGTTTTCGGGTAATCGTCAGCACGGCGGATCAGGGAATGTTCAGGTACTTGTGGGTCTGCATCGACAGGCGCCATTGCGGATGGCGCTTGCACCAGTCGATAGCGAGCTTCGTGTTGATATCGCGCGACGGACCGTCCATCGGCTGCACGAGGAAATAGTCAAACTCGAGCTTCGCGTAGTCGGCGAGACGCTGGTTGTCCTGCGGAACGACGACCTTCAGCTCGTTGCCCTTCGTGACGACGAGCGGCGCGTCGGCTTTCGGGCTCACGCAGATCCAGTCGATGGTGTCCAGCACGGGCAGCGAGCCATTGGTTTCGATCGCGATTTCGAAGCCGGCGGCGTGCAGCGCATCGACGAACGGCGGATCGATCTGCAACATCGGCTCACCGCCGGTACATACGACAAAACGCTCGCCTTCGCCTTCCGGCCACAGCGACGCGATCATCGCGACGAGTTCATCCGCCGTGCGGAATTTGCCGCCGTTCTCGCCATCGGTGCCGACAAAATCCGTATCGCAGAAGCGGCACACGGCGTCGGCGCGATCTTCCTCGCGGCCCGACCACAGATTGCAGCCGGCAAAACGGCAAAACACGGCCGGGCGCCCGGCATTCGCGCCCTCGCCCTGCAACGTGTAGAAGATTTCCTTGACCGCGTACGTCATGCTGCCTTCTGCCTGAATATCCTGAATAGGTCGACTGCTTATGCTGCGCTGCGCTGCGTTGCAGCGCAGCGGTTAAACCGGTTCCGTCACGTTCTCGCCGGCGAGATATGCTTCGTAGCCGCGCTTGCGCAGCTTGCACGCCGGACATTCGCCGCAACCGAACCCCCACTTGTGCAGCTCGGCGCGCTCGCCGACGTAGCACGTGTGCGTCTCGACGCGGATCAGCTCAACGAGCGCCTCGCCGCCCAGCTCCAGCGCGAGCCGCCAGGTGTCGGCCTTGTCGAGCCACATCAGCGGCGTTTCGAGCAGAAAGCGGCTGTCCATGCCGAGATTCAGCGCGACCTGCAGCGCTTTCATCGTGTCGTCGCGGCAATCGGGGTACCCCGAAAAATCCGTCTCGCACATGCCGCCCACCAGCACCTGCAAGCCGCGACGGTAGGCAATGGCCGCGGCGATCGTCATGAACATCAGATTGCGGCCGGGCACGAACGTGTTCGGCAGGCCGCTTGCGGCGGCTTCGATCTGGATCTCGCGCGTCATCGCGGTATCGCTGATGGCGCCGAGCACGCCAAGGTCGATCATGTGATCGTCGCCGAGCCGCTCGCCCCACGCGGGAAATTCGCGCGCGATCGCGCTGCGAAAACCCTCGCGACATTCCAGTTCGACGCGGTGCCGCTGACCGTAGTCGAAGCCGAGCGTCTCGACTGTTTCGAATCGTTCGAGCGCCCACGCGAGGCAGGTGGCCGAATCCTGACCACCGGAGAAGAGCACGAGGGCGCTGCGTTTAGCGTCTGTCCGGGTCACCGTGAAACTCCGTGATTGATGATTGCCCGCGTCGCGCTGTGCGGTGTGTGCAACAGCAGCGTGGCGCATGATGGGCCGGGGCTGGGTCAATGTCGAGCCGGCGCCTGATGGGACCGGTCTCAGGCAGTATAGGCCGCGCCTTTCGCACGCAGCGTCGCTGGCGCTTATACCGCTCATCGCCGCCAGAGGGCTTTCTTTTGCGCGTCGCGTGCGCCGCGCAATCCCGGGCGCTCACGCCGTTCGTCGCAACTCCACAGTCCAGCACGTTCCAGAGGACATGACCTTCGGTCATCGGCGCAACAAGGTCAGGCTGCAGACTGCCTGAAACGAAAAAGGACCTGTCAGTCGAACGTGGCAAGTCCTTGAACTGGCGCGATTTTATCATGCGACGCCGTGTGCCGCTGACGCCGCCGCCGGTCGCAAACCCGCTTCACCGATGCCCGATTGGGGCACCCTGAAAACAGAAAGCCCCAGGAATCTTGCGATTATCCTGGGGCTAAATTCTGGTGGCCTGGGACGGAATCGAACCATCGACACGCGGATTTTCAATCCGCTGCTCTACCAACTGAGCTACCGGGCCAACGAAGAAGCGAAAGTATATCAAAGTGGGCCGACCGCCTCAAGCCCCTTGATGAAATTTATCGGAATGGCCCGTGGCCGGCCTTATTCGCTCTTGTTCTTGCCGAGGTCGACGCCGAGCTGCTTCAGCTTGCGATACAGGTGCGTGCGTTCCAGTCCGGTTTTCTCCGCGACGCGCGTCATGCTGCCGTTTTCGCGCGCGAGGTGATATTCGAAGTAAGCGCGCTCGAACGCGTCACGCGCATCGCGCAGCGGAATATCGAACGAAATCGACGCTGTCTGTGCCGGCAGTGCGCTGCCGATCATGCCGTCGCCGGAAAGCATCGGCAGCGCGGCCGCCGAAGCCACCGTCGACATGCCCGCCGGCAACGCGGGTTTCGCCGCCGCGCCGCCGATGGCGGGCGCCGCGTTGCCGCGCGCAAGACCCTGCTCGACCGCCTTCAGCAGCTTCTGCAAGGCAATCGGTTTCTCGAGGAAATTGAGTGCGCCGATGCGCGTGGCCTCGACTGCTGTGTCGATCGTCGCGTGACCGGACATCATGATCACGGGCATCGTCAGTTGCCCTTGCGCGGCCCACTCTTTCAACAACGTGACGCCATCGGTATCCGGCATCCAGATGTCGAGCAGCACGAGATCCGGCGCCTGACGCAGACGGAAATCGCGCGCTTCCTGCGCGTTTTCCGCCGCTTCCACGACGTGCCCTTCGTCGCTCAGGATCTCCGAGAGCAATTCCCGGATGCCCATTTCATCATCTACCACCAGGATGGTTGCCATTTACGCTGCCCTTGTCTGCACGGTTGCTTTTGTCGTTCCCCGCAATGCGTCGCCGTGCGTGCCGTGTGGCCCCGCTTCCGGCGCCGCCGCATCGTCTGCCATTTGAAGGAAAAGTATCGAGATCTGCGCGCCCTCGATCACATCGCCCGCTTTCATGCGGTTGCGAATGTCGATTCGCGCGCCATGTTCGTCGACGATCTTCTTGACCATGGCAAGACCCAGGCCTGTTCCTTTGGCCTTGGTCGTTACGTAAGGTTCGAAGGCGCGCGTGAGAATGCGGGCGGAGAAGCCCGGACCGTTGTCCGAGACGGTCAGGCGCACCGCGACACGCGCTTTCCCTTCTGCATCGGGATCGCCATATTCTACTGTCCGCGTCTCGAGCACCACATGGGGATGCTCGACGTCGGCCACTGCGTCCTGCGCGTTCTGCAACAGATTGTGGATCACCTGGCGCAACTGCGTCGCATCGCCACGAATCACCGGAAGATGCGCGCCGAGCTCCACCTCGATCGAGCTCTTGCCTTCTTCGATGCCGTACAGCGTGAGCACTTCGCTCACGAGCTCGTTGAGCTGCAGGTTCGCGAGCACCGCCGGCGGCGTGCGCGCGTAATCGCGGAAACTGTCGACCATCTGCTTCATCGCCGCGACCTGGTTCACGATCGTGGTCGCACCGCGCTTGAGCACGTCGGCGTCGGATGGCCCGAGCTTGTCGGCGAGCTTCATCTGCAAACGCTCCGCGGAAAGCTGGATCGGCGTCAGCGGATTCTTGATTTCGTGCGCGAGCCGCCGCGCGACTTCGCCCCACGCGATCGAACGCTGCGCCGAGATCACGTCCGATATGTCGTCGAACACGACCACGTAGCCGGACGTCTGCGCATCCTGCTCGTCGCCATCGGCAGCCGCGACGAGCCGCGCGCCGCGCACCAGCAGCGTCAACGGTTCGGCTTCGCCGGCCGCCTGAACCGATACCTGCTGCTGCCAGTGTCCACGATCGTCCTGTCCATGACCGTGTCCGTCGCCGCTCGCCGCCTCACGATCGGCGAACGCCTTGCGCACCATCGCGCCGAATTCGTCGAGCACGCCGATGTGATCCAGCGGCGAGCCGAGCATCGGCTGGAACGGCTGACGGAAGATGCGCTCCGCGCCGCGATTCGCCGTGGTCAGCCGGAAGCGCCGGTCGAATACGAAAACGCCCGCTGTCAGGTTCGCGAGAATGCTTTCCAGATACGCCTTCGAATGTTCGAGCGCGATGCGGTTGTTCTCGACCGCCGCGCGCGCCTCCGAAAGCTGGCGCGTCATCGCGTTGAACGACTGCGTGAGGAAGCCAAGCTCATCACGCGACTTGATTTCGCGCTTCGGCGTGTAGTCGCCTTCGGTCACTTCCTTCGTGCCCTGTGCGAGCAGGAACAGCGGCCGCGCGAGCTGGTTGCCGAGCGCGAGCGCCAGCATCATCGCGATAAACGTGGCGAGGAACAACGCAAGCGTCAGCGTGCCGATGTACATCTTGCGCAGACCCGTCCGCCCGAGCGCCTTTTCCTGGTACTCGCGATAGGCGCGCTGCACGGCATCGGCGTTCCGCGCGAGCGACGGCGAAACCGGCACCGTGAGCTGCAGGAAGCGTTCGGCCGGTTGCAGCAACGCCGCGTTCGAATCCGGAATGCGCTGCACGACGCGCAGACGCAGCGCGCCCTTCGCGCCACGCAGATTCGGATCGCCGTCCACTTCGCCTTCGATGGCGGCGAAGCCGCGGCCGCGCGCCTGCTCGATCATGAGCAGCGTGGGCAGATCGTTCGGCACCAGCGACGCGTAATTGCCCGACGCCTGCGCGACGACGTGCATGTCCGGCGTCGCGCCCGACATGCTGCGCACCGGCTCGACGATGAGCGCTTCCTGCACGCCGAACTGGTCGCGCAGACGCAGCAGCGTGAGCGTCGTGCTGCCCGCCCCGGTGCTCGCCAGCTGCTCGGACATCAGGCGGCCCTTCGTCTGCAAATCGGACAGCGATGCATCGAGCATACCGCGCCCCAGATTCAGGCCGGACGTGAGCGCCGTTTCGACGTTGACGTCGAACCACGATTCAATGCTGCGCGACACGAACTGATACGACACGATGTAGATGATCCCGCCCGGCACGACGCCCACGAGCGCGAAGAAGAACGCGAGCTTCGCGAGCAGCCGCGTGCCGAACTTGCCCTTGCGCAATCGCGTGATGATCACGACGACGAGCACCGCGACGATCAGCATGAAAATCAGGGCGACCGCGACGTTCGCCGCGTACAGCCACTGATAGTAGCGATCGAAGAATTCGGTGTTCGCGCTCGCGGCGGCGAGCAGCACGAGCAGCAGGACGGCGGTGACGGCGACCGTCGACACCAGCACGCGGACGAGGAGTCCGGTGATGCTGGTTGTCGTGGCGTGGCGCACTTTATTTAGCACGTTCGGTCACCGTGAAGGTAAAGCGCTTCCAGTCCGAAGAGAGGTTCCAGTCGCGGTTGTTGACCGCGTCGATCTGGAACGGCTTCGGCATCAGCGCGACATCGAGCTGCATGCGGACCGACGCGTTATACGTCTCGCCGACATTGACCTGGTTGCGGTCGATCACATGCCACGACGTGACGTGCTTGATGACCGAGAGCGCGTCCTTCAGCGTGCTGAAACCAAGCTGAAGCCCGCCCGTCGACACGCGATATTCCCGCGTGAGCGGCTGGAACGACAGGCGGATGCTTTGCGAAACGTTGACCGGCTGCTCGTCGAACCAGTACCAGCGCGGGCGACTGAGCTCGAAATCGGTGGTGAAGTAGAGCGGGATGCCCTTGTTGACGGCGTCTTCAAGGTTGCTGTTCAGCTCGAACTCAAAACGCGCGTCGAGACTCCAGCCATTGCCGTCGGCCTGCAACGATGCGCGCTGCACGGCGATCGAGTCGGCGCGCGCGGATCCGGCGGTGCCCAGCCAGACAGCCAGCGCAATCCAGAGCACGGCCGCGAGCCGAAGCGGGAAGAAGCGTTTGATGGTCACCGTTTCTGAAAGCGCGCGTAGAAAAATCCGTCGTGGTCTGAATTCGAGTCGGTGTCCTGCCCTGCACGCGGCGCGCCTGATGCAACGGCCTGCGCGCGGGCGACCTTGGGCAACAGCTGCCCCGGCGCGTCCAATCGTACCGCATCTTGATGGTTGCCTCCAAACCACTGCGCCTGCAACTCGCCCTCTTCGGGGAAGATCGAGCACGTCACGTAAAGCAGTTCGCCGCCGGGTTTGACGAGCGGCCAGAGCGCCTCGAGAATGCGCCGCTGCTCGGCAACCAGCGCGGGAATATCGCTCGCGCGACGCAGCCAGCGAATGTCCGGATGACGTCGCACGATGCCCGACGCCGAACACGGCACGTCCGCGAGGATGCGATCGAACGGCTGGCCGTCGTGCCACTTCGCAGGATCGCCGGCGTCGCCGATGCGCACTTCGGCTTCGAGGTTCAGGCGCTGAAGATTCTCGCCGATGCGCCGTGCGCGCGACGCATCGCTTTCGAGCGCGATCAGTTCGATGTCGGCGAGTTCGAGCAGATGCCCTGTCTTGCCGCCGGGCGCCGCGCACGCGTCGAGCACCCGCATGCCGTTTTGCACGCCAAGGGATTGCGCGGCGAGTTGCGCGCCCGCGTCCTGCACCGAGACGACGCCTTCATCGAAACCTGGAATACGATCGACTGGCATGGGCGTATCGAGACGTACCGCGTGTTCGCCAGCCGCGCTCGCCGCGATGTGCTGCTCGCCTAGCACGTTCAGATAATCAGCGACGCTCGAGCGGCGCGCGTTCACGCGCAGCGTCAGCGGTCCCTGCTCCTTGCCGGAGGCGAGGATCGCCTCCCAGTTGTCCGGCCATGCGCTTCTGACGGCGTCGATCCACCATTGCTGATAGTTCCAGTGAGCGACGTCGTCGGCCTGCACCGTGGCCAGCAGGCCTTCGCGCTCGCGCAGGAAACGGCGCAAAACCGCGTTGACGAGTCCCTTCGCGAACGCGAACTCGCGGCGCGCGCCGATCGCGCTGACGGCCTGATCGACGACCGTGAACGGCGTGTACGCAGCCGATTCCTGCTCGTCGACCAGCAGCGCAAGCGAGCAGGCCAGCACGTGACCGACGTGCGGCGGAGGCGCCTTGCGCACGAGCTGTGCGATCAGCGCCTCGGCGGTGGCCAGACGACGCATCGTTCGATACGCGATGTCCTGCACCGCGCCGCGCGCGGCCGCGGCGGCGCCTTCAGGCGCGGAGACGAAAACGCTTTGCAGGGCAGCCGGCAGCGCAGCGCCGAGGCGCACGGCGCCGATGGCCTGCGCCGCGCAATCGAGCGCAAAGCCCAGCGACTCAGGCGCGAGATGCAGCGCCGACAGGCGCGATTCGCGCGTGCGCGGGGATTTTGATGAGATGGATCGCTCGGAAGGCTTGGCAGTCATGGATCAGACAGAGGCGCGCTACACAGGCGGCGTGGCGCAAAAGAGACATTGTAGCGTGGCGCGCCGCCGCGCCGGGCCCGGACCCACGGTACGTGGGTGGCGCGGAGGTGTTTGAGGTTGCCGGTCGTACGGGGGGCTTTGCCCAGGAACGGGCTGGCGCATGCGGTTGTGCATGCATTGAGAATCAAAAAGGGCGAGCCTGCTGGCTCGCCCTCGGGCTGTGGAACACGAATACTGCCGTGCGAGCGTTCCCCTTCGGTTCATTTCACCCGAAGCGGCGCGCTCTTCGTCAAATCATTCGAAGCGGCCGGTTCGCGCCATCTCCATCAGACGCGCCACGCGTTCCTCCGTGGCCGGGTGCGTGGAAAACAGGTTCGCGATGCCGCCGCTTGCGAGCGGGTTCATGATCATCATCTGAGCCGTTGCCGGATGAGCTTCGGCAGTCGCGAACGGAATGCCGCTCGCGTAGCGATGAATCTTGTCGAGCGCCGACGCAAGCGCCTGCGGGTCGCCCGAAATCTGCGCGCCGCCGCGATCCGCTTCGAACTCACGCGCGCGTGAAATCGCCATCTGGATGAGCGCGCCTGCGATCGGCGCCAGAATCGCCACGGCGATACTCGCGATCGGGTTCGACGCGCGGCCGTTCTCGTCGCGCCCGCCAAAGAACATCGCAAAGTTGGCCAGCGCCGAAATCGCACCCGCCATCGTTGCCGACACCGTCGAAATCAGGATGTCGCGATGCTTCACGTGCGCCAGTTCGTGCGCCATCACGCCGCGCATTTCGCGCTCCGACAGCACCCGCAGGATGCCCGTCGTGGCTGCCACGGCCGCGTGCTCGGGGTTACGGCCCGTCGCGAAGGCGTTCGGCGCGTCTTCGTTGATCAGGTAGACCTTGGGCATCGGCAGGTTCGCGCGCGTGGCAAGTTCGCGGACCATCCGGTAAAACTGCGGCGCACTGGTTTCGTCGACTTCCTGCGCGTTGTACATGCGCAGCACCATCTTGTCCGAGAACCAGTACGAAAAGAAATTCATGCCGATGGCGATCAGGAACGCGAGCATCATGCCCCGCGAGCCGCCGATCATGCCGCCGATCACGATGAAAAGGGCCGTAATCGCGGCCATCAGCATCGCGGTTTTCACCCAGTTAAACATGTCCTGTACTCCTTGCCCGAATGCGCGTTTACCTGTGAAGCCGCCGAGTGCGGCGACCGATTGTAAGCGATTTGTTAGATATGGGCGCGCAGGGAAAATTCAATCAGCGTGACGCGGTGGCGAGTTTGATGCCCAGACCGACGAACGCGCTACCCACGCCACGGTCGAGCCACTTCTTCACACCGGGCTTGCCGGAGAAGCGTTGCGTCACGCTGCCGGCGATCCACGCGACGAAGCTGTTCCAGACCATGCTCATCACGACGAAGACCACGCCAAGCGCCAGGAACGCCAGGGTTTTGTGCGCGCTATCCGCGGTGACGAACTGCGGAAAGAACGACACGAAGAACAGCACGACCTTCGGGTTCAGCACGTTCGTCCAGAAGCCCTGCAGGAAAAGCTGGCGCAGCGATTTCGGCGCGCCGGGCGCGCGCGAAGGTGCGGTCTTCGCCGGATCGGACGACTCTACCGCCGGCTTCGCAAAGATCAAACGTGCGCCAAGGTAGATCAGGTAGATCGCGCCGACGAACTTGATGACGGTAAACGCCGTGGCCGACGCCGCAAGCAGCGCGGTCAGACCGAACGCGCAGGCAAGCGAATGCACGCAGCACCCGGCCGAAATGCCAAGCGCCGACATCAGCCCCGCACCGCGCCCCTGCGCAACGCTGCGCCCGACGATATAAGCCGTGTCAGGGCCGGGCGTTATGTTCAGCAGGAAAACCGCGACGACGAAAAAAGCGAAATGAGTGATGCCAAACATTGAAACCTCGAGCGCGTGGGGAATGCACAAACGATTCTAACGCGCCGCGAGGCGGCGGCGCGATCTGGCCGAACGGCATATGGTGCGGCGACGCCGGTGGCCTTACGATCCTGCCTGAACGACACGAAAATCAGGGCGCCGCAGCGCGGAAGACATGGCGACTACCGCGCTTCGGGCAGCTTGAAACGCTGTCCGGCGGCGACGGTTGAGCCAGCAAGAAACTCGCGCACCGGCAGGCGTTTGCCGCCGGGCTTCTGCAGTTGCGTGAGGCGCAGCGCGCCGTCGCCGCTCGCGACGACCACGCCCTCCGGGGAGACCTCCACGATCGTGCCTGGCGCGGCTTCACGTGCAGAGCCAATGGCGTCGAGTGCTTCCGCAGCCCAGATTTTCAGCGCGGTGCCGTCTTCGAGCGTCGCCACGCCGCCCGGGAACGGGTCGAACGCGCGAACCTGGCGCGCAAGCTCGATGGCGGGACGCCGCCAGTCGAGCGCCGCTTCGTGCTTCGCGATCTTTTCGGCGTACGTTGCGCCGTCGGCGGGTTGCGGAGCGGACGTCAGGTTGCCCGAGCGCTCGAGTTCCACGAGCGCGTCGACGATCAAGGTGGCGCCAGCCTGCGCGAGCCGGTCGTGCAGTGTCGCCGTGGTGTCGTCGGGATAAATGGGCATGCGGGCTTCGGAAATCATCGCGCCGGTATCGAGGCCGACGTCCATCTGCATCAGCGTGATGCCGGTTTCGGCGTCGCCGGCTTCGATCGCTCGGTGAATCGGCGCCGCGCCGCGCCAGCGCGGCAGCAGCGACGCGTGAATGTTGATGCAGCCGTGCGGCGGGATATCGAGCACCTCCTGAGGCAACAGCAGTCCATACGCGGCCACGACCATGACGTCGTGCGGTGTCGCTCGCAACTGGTCGATGGCGGCGCCGGCTTCGGCCGGATATTTGCCGTTCCGGCGTAACGAGGGCGGCTGCGCGACATCGAGGCCATGTTCCAGCGCGAAGCGCTTCACCGGGCTCGCCTGCAGTTTCATGCCGCGGCCGGCGGGGCGATCAGGTTGTGTCAGAACGAGCGGCACCGGAAATCCGGCCGCGTGAATCGCGGCAAGTGCCTCGGCGGCGAATTCCGGCGTACCGGCAAAAATGACGCGTAGCGAATGGTTCATGTACAGGGGCGTTAGCAGGACAGGAACGCGTTACATCGCGTGCGCGAGCTTTTTCATCTTGCTCTTGATGCGCGTCTGCTTGAGCGACGACAGATATTCGACGAACACGCGGCCCACCAGGTGATCCATTTCGTGCTGGATGCACACGGCGAGCAGGCCTTCGCAGTCGAGTTCGAACGTCTCGCCCTTCTCGTTCAACGCACGCACACGCACCTTCTCGGCACGCTCGACGTCGTCGTAGATTCCGGGCACCGACAGGCAGCCTTCTTCGGAAAGCTTCTTCTCGTCGCTCGACCAGATGATTTCCGGGTTGATGAACGCCTGCAGTTCGTCGTGTGTTTCAGATACGTCGATCACGATCACGCGTTCATGCACGTCGACCTGCGTTGCCGCAAGGCCAACGCCCGGCGCCGCGTACATCGTCTCGGCCATATCGGAGACCAGCCGGCGGATGCGGTCATTGACCACTTCGACGGGTTTCGCGATCTTGTGCAGGCGCTTGTCGGGATAGTTGAGGATGTTCAGTAAAGCCATGGTTCTGATGAGAGTGAGTGAGCGCTGCGCGTCGCGGCCGCTTTCAGTCCGATACCGGGCCGGGTCTCATATATGGCCATCTGGCCAGCTTGTGGGCCCATCGGGTTATGCGGAGGATATGTCGTCGAACCAGTTCGATTCAACACAGGGCTGGACGCACGACTGAAAGGCACGCGCGGGCGGGCGCGGCACTGCTTTTATTCCGGATGATGAAAATTTTAGCATGGCGACCGCCCGGCCGCTGCCCGTAAAGGATTGACACGCAATGCGTACCCTGCCGATGACTGATGGTGAACTCGCCGCGTGGCTGCGGCTTTCGCTGGCGCGCGGACTCAAACCCGCCGTCCTGCGCACGCTTCTCGATGCTTTCGGGCTTCCGGAGGCGCTGCTTGGTCAACCGTTCGCTGCAATCGCGGCGGCAAGCAGCGAAGCGTCCGCGCGCGCCGTGCTCGCGCCGCCCGCGGCGGGTTTCGACGAACAGCTCGCCGCAGTCCTCGCATGGCGCGAGGCGCCCGGCAACCAGGTGCTGACGCTGGGCGACCCGGCTTACCCGCCGACGCTGCTGACCATGCCCGATCCGCCACCGCTGCTATATATAAAGGGGAAACTCGAACTGCTCCACGCGCGAAGCATCGCCGTGGTCGGTAGCCGCAGCGCGACGCCACAGGGCGTCGAAGACGCAGGCCGGTTTGCTCGGGCGCTGTCGGACGCAGGCCTCGCCGTCGTATCCGGGCTCGCGCTGGGTATCGACGCCGCCGCGCATCGCAGCGCGCTCGCCGGACCCGGCAGTACCGTTGCGGTCATCGGAACGGGGGCGGACGTGGTGTACCCGTCGGCAAATCATCAGCTTGCACACCAGATCGCGGCGACGGGCGTCATCGTGTCGGAATGGCCGCTCGGCACGCCGGCGCGCTCCGCCCACTTTCCCCAGCGCAACAGGCTGATTGCGGGGCTGTCGAGCGGCGTGCTCATCGTCGAAGCGGCAATGCGCTCCGGGTCGCTGATCACCGCCCGGCTCGCGAACGAAATGGGACGCGATGTGTTCGCGATCCCCGGCTCGATTCACGCACCGCTCTCGCGCGGCTGTCACCGGATGATCAAGCAGGGCGCAAAACTCGTCGAGACGCCCGAAGACGTGCTCGAAGAACTCGGGTTCGCGGTTCCGGCGGTCGCGCGGCCGTCGCTTCGCGCGCCTTCGGGCATCGAGACTTCGCTCGCGCCGGAAGCCCAGCAACTGCTCGACGCGCTCGGCCATTCGCCGGCCACGCTTGAAATTCTCGCCACGCGCACCGAAATGGTCGAGGCGAGGTTGCAGGCCGCGCTCCTGCAGCTGGAACTGGCCGGCCACCTGAGCGTGTTGCCGGGCGGGCGCTTCGTTCGGGCCAGCCACGGCTGACGGCGCGCCATGCTACATTCGCGCCAAAGCACCTGACACAAATACGCAAGGAATCGCCATGCCCGCGCTGAATCTCGACACCGATCAGGACCGGATCGCCGAGCGTATCCACAACCGCGACACGTTGTTCGTCGCGTGTCTGTGCGCGCAGTGGTGCGGAACGTGCCGCGAGTATCGCGACGCGTTCGACCGGCTGGCAGATCGCCATCCCGACATCTGTTTTGCCTGGATCGACATCGAAACGCACGCGGACCGCTTCGACGATCTGGACGTGGAAAATTTTCCGACGATCCTGATCGAAGACGCCAGCACGACACGCTTTTTCGGCACCGTGCTTCCGCAAGCGGGCATCGTCGAGCGCATGCTGGCCGAGTCCACCGCGCTGCCAGGTGTCACGGGTGCGCCGAAACTGCGACCCGCACTGGCGGTTGCCTGAAAGCATCGCAGGGAGGCGGGCCTGATGCGCGGCGAGTCGTGCGAAGACACGTTGCGGTAGATCGCCAGAAGGCTGGAAAAGGCGGTATCAAACACTGAAACGCACAGCCAGCAAGGCTTCCATGGCGCCCCCGGGTATGGGAGCCGCGCTTGCCTGACTGGCGGGCTCCCAATTATGATGAGCCGCTTTTTGAAGCACAGGAATCGTTGTTGCAGCGGCGTGTGCTATAAAGCGGTCGTTAAAGGGCCATAAACCCGATCCACATACTCACATCCCAGTCATGTCCAAAGCACTGATCATCGCCGAAAAGCCTTCCGTCGCGAACGACATCGCACGCGCTTTGGGCGGCTTTACCAAGCATGACGAATACTTCGAAAGCGACGACTACGTGCTTTCGTCGGCGGTCGGGCATCTGCTCGAGATCGCGGCGCCCGAGGAATACGAAGTCAAGCGCGGAAAATGGAGCTTCGCCAATCTGCCGGTCATCCCGCCGCATTTCGACCTGAATCCGATCGCAAAAAGCGAGTCGCGGTTGAAGGTGCTGACGAAGCTGCTCAAGCGCAAGGACATCGACCGGCTGGTGAACGCATGCGACGCGGGGCGCGAAGGCGAGCTGATTTTCCGTCTGATCGCGCAGCACGCGAAAGCGAAGCAACCCGTGCAGCGTCTCTGGCTGCAATCGATGACGCCGGCCGCGATCCGCGACGGCTTCGCCCGTCTGCGTAGCGACGAGGAAATGCAGCCGCTCGCCGATGCGGCGCGCTGCCGTTCCGAAGCCGACTGGCTCGTCGGCATCAACGGCACGCGGGCGATGACCGCGTTCAACAGCAAGGGCGGCGGCTTCTTCCTCACAACCGTCGGGCGCGTGCAGACGCCGACGCTGTCGATCGTCGTCGAGCGCGAAGAGAAGATTCGCCGCTTCGTGCCGCGCGACTATTGGGAAGTGAAAGCCGAGTTCGTCTGTTCGGCGGGCTTCTATGAAGGCCGCTGGTACGACCCGAAATTCAAGAGAGACGAGTTCGATCCGGAAAAGCGCGATTCGCGCCTCTGGAGCGTGCCGGCCGCCGAAACGATCGTCGCCGCCTGCCGCGGCCAGATCGGCACGGTGACGGAAGAATCGAAACCGTCGACGCAACTTTCCCCCGCGCTCTTCGACCTGACGAGCCTTCAGCGTGAAGCCAACGGCCGCTTCGGCTTTTCGGCCAAGAACACACTCGGTCTCGCCCAGGCGCTGTACGAAAGGCACAAGGTGCTGACCTATCCGCGTACCGATGCGCGCGCGCTGCCGGAAGACTATATCGAGACCGTGAAGAGCACGCTCGACATGCTGAAGGAGAGCAACAACTATCTGCCGTTCGCGAAGCAGGTGCTCGACAAGGGCTGGGTGAAGCCGAACAAGCGCATCTTCGACAACTCGAAGATCAGCGACCACTTCGCAATCATCCCGACACTGCAGGCACCGAAGGCGCTGTCCGAACCGGAGCAGAAGCTGTACGACCTCGTCGTGAAGCGCTTCCTCGCGGTGTTCTTCCCGGCGGCCGAATTCAAGGTAACGACGCGCATCACGGAAGTCGTCGGTCATCATTTCAAGACCGAGGGCAAGGTACTGGTCGAGCCGGGCTGGCTGCAGATCTATGGCCGCGAAATCGGCGGCGAAGACGCGAACCTCGTGCCCGTAAAGAAGGACGAGAAGGTCAAGACCGACAAGGTAGCGGCCCATCAGCTCGTGACGAAACCGCCTGCGCGCTACAACGAAGCCACCTTGCTTTCGGCGATGGAAGGCGCGGGCAAGCTCGTCGAGGACGACGAACTGCGCGAGGCGATGGCGGCCAAGGGGCTCGGCACGCCGGCCACGCGCGCCGCCATCATCGAAGGTCTGCTGGGCGAAAAGTATCTGATTCGCGAAGGCCGCGATCTGATTCCGACCGCCAAGGCGTTCCAGTTGACCACGCTGCTGCGCGGCCTGGGCGTCGAGGAACTGACCGCGCCGGAACTCACCGGCGAGTGGGAGCACAAGCTCGCGCAGATGGAGCGCGGCAACCTGAAGCGCGACGAGTTCATGCAGGAAATCGCGCGCATGACGCAAACCATCGTCAAGCGCGCGAAGGAATACGACTCGGACACAATCCCGGGCGACTACGCCACGCTTGAGACGCCGTGTCCGAATTGCGGCGGCCAGGTCAAGGAGAACTACAGGCGCTTCGCGTGTACGAAGTGCGAGTTTTCGATTTCGAAGATTCCAGGCGGCCGTCAGTTCGAGATTCCGGAAGTCGAGGAACTGCTGCAGAACAAGACGATCGGCCCGCTCTCGGGCTTTCGCAGCAAGATGGGCCGCCCGTTCTCGGCCATCCTCAAGCTCTCGTTCGACGACGAAACGAAGAACTACAAGCTCGAGTTCGACTTCGGCCAGGACTCAGGCGGCGAAGATGGCGAACCGCCTGATTTCTCCGCGCAGGAGCCGGTCGGCGCCTGCCCGAAGTGCAAGGCGCGCGTGTTCGAACACGGGATGAGCTTCGTCTGCGAGAACTCGGTGGCGAATCCGAAAACCTGCGACTTCCGTTCGGGCAAGGTGATCCTTCAACAGGAAATCAGCCGCGAACAGATGTCGAAGCTGCTCGAAGAAGGGCGCACCGATCTGCTGACGAACTTCAAGTCGTCGCGTACCGGTCGCAACTTCAAGGCGTTCCTCGTGAAGCAGAGCGACGGCAAGATCGGCTTCGAGTTCGAGAAGAAAGAGCCTTCAGCGAAAACCGCGGCGAAGACGGCTACCAAAAAGGCCGTCGGCGCGAGCGACGACGCGCAGACCGAAACGCAGGAAGCAGGCGTCACGGCCAAGGCTGCACCGGCACGGAAAACGGCGGCTAAAAAGACTGCGACCAAAACCGCTGCCGCCAAAAAAGCACCCGCGAAAAAGGCCGTCGCGCGCAAGACCGGCTCGTAGACGATACGACGCGCGCCGGCTTTGCACGGCGGCGCGCGCGTGCAATAAAAAAAGCGCAACCATCAAGGTTGCGCTTTTTTTTGCGTCTCGGCCCGCTTGACTTAAAGCGGAGACAACGCCGTCGGTCGTGTCCGTGGACTGGACTTGACCGGCTTGGCTGCGGGCACTTCGCTATCCAGCAGGCTGGACAGCGGCTCAGCGCCATCGAACGCCTCGGGCGGCATGCGGTCCGAGGAAGGCGCCATCGCCGGCGCGGACGGGCGCATGAGGCCGTCCTTGACCCATTGCTCGCCCAGTTGGCTGTTCGGCGTCTGGTTGAAATGCTCGACAAGGTGATCGATAAACGTGCGCACCTTGGCCGGCAGATGCCGGCGGCTCGGGTACGCGATGTTGATCTCGACCTGCGGCAAACGGTAATCGCTCATCAGGCGCACCAGCTTGCCGCGCGTCGTGTCGCGGCCAATCAGATAGCTTGGCAGGATCGCGATGCCCATGCCGAGCATCGCGAACTGACGCAGCATCTCCGTGTTGTTCGCGACGATCACGTTCGTCGGACGCACGCGCACTTCACCATCCGGCCCCGTGAAGACACGCTCGTCGCCCCAATATTCGGACGGCAGGCTCAGGCACGGATGTTCGGTCAGATGCTCGGGACGCGTCGGCGTGCCATGCTTTTCCAGATACGCGGGCGTCGCGCATACGGTCATGCAACCGGTGGTCAGGCGCCGCGTGACGATGCTCGCGCTGCGCATATGCCGCGCGATCACGACACCCACATCGAACCCTTCTTCGACGAGATCGACCTGCCGGTCGACCAGCGTGACATCGGGGATGACTTTCGGATAGCGCTCGGCGTACGTCTGCAGCACCGGCGCGAGGTTGTGCAGCCCGAACACCACGGGCGCGACGATGCGCAACGTGCCGACGGGTTCATGATTGCGCGCCACCACCATCTGCTCGACGTCTTCCAGCTCGTCGAGAATCTGGCGCGCGCGTTCGAGATAAACCTGACCGGATTCGGTCAGTGAGAGACTACGGGTTGTCCGGTTGAGAAGCCGCGTGCCAAGCCGACCTTCGAGATCGGCCACATGCCGGGTCGCGACAGCGTTCGAGATATCCATCGCACCGGCTGCGCGGGCAAAGCTACCGAGATCCGCCACTTTGACGAAAACTCGCATCGACTGCAAATGATCCATAAGACAACTCCTGCGTGTTACAGCTTTTTTCTTCCCAGGAAGGCGAAGCGAACTGCGAATGGCGAATTCTCCTCCGACTCCTGAAATCCTGCAGAAGTTGCCTGGAAACACAGCGATTGCATAAAAATTTGTGCGATTGTGCCCTTTAATGGAAGATGAATCTCTCGATTACTCTGAATTCAGAAACAATAAGAAGGCCGCGATCGTCGAAGCAACCATTGCGGAAAATGCCGAAAGGCTATGCTCAACTGTCGAAAGTGCCGCGAAAGCGGCAAGAATTCTCCCAGCACCGGTCATGAAAAAGCCGCCCGAAGGCGGCTTGAACTGAGCGGCTTGCAATAGCGAAGCGTGTGCTCACATTGTCATGCGGCGAGCCGGTTGCGCAGCGCCGTTCGCGTTTCCTGCAATGCCGGTGGCAGGCCGCGCTCCAGCCTGTCGAACAGCTCGGCGTGCAGGTCGAGTTCCTCGCGCCAGGCGGCATCGTCGACTGAAATCACCTCGTCGTACTGGTCGCGCGTGAAATCCAGGCCGCTCCAGTCGATGTCGTCGTAGGCCGGCGAGATGCCGAACGCGTGTTCCGCGCCGTTCGCGTCGCCCTCGACACGACCGACCATCCAGCGCAGCACGCGCATGTTCTCGCCGAAACCCGGCCACACGAACTTGCCGTCGGCGCCCTTGCGGAACCAGTTTACGCAGAAGATTTTCGGCATCTGCACGTTCAGGCGCGCGAGGCGCTCGCCGGTCCGCAGCCAGTGGCTGAAGTAGTCGCTCATGTTGTAGCCGCAAAACGGCAGCATCGCGAACGGGTCGCGGCGCACCACGCCCTGCCGGCCAGCTGCGGCAGCCGTCGTCTCGGAGCCCATCGTCGCGGCCATGTAGACGCCCTCGACCCAGTTGCGCGCCTCGGTGACGAGCGGCACGGTCGTCGAGCGGCGGCCGCCGAAAATGAACGCGTCGATCGCTACGCCGGCCGGGTTCTCCCATTCGGCATCGATCGAAGGACATTGCGACGCCGGCGCCGTGAAGCGTGCGTTCGGATGCGCCGCCTTGCGGCCGGTTTCCTTCGCGATCGCGGGCGTCCAGTCCTTGCCCTGCCAGTCGATCAGGTGCGCGGGCGGCTCGTCGGTCATGCCTTCCCACCAGACATCGCCGTCGTCCGTCAGCGCGACGTTCGTGAAGATGACGTTTTCCTTCAGCGACGCCATCGCGTTGAAGTTGGTCTTTTCGCTCGTGCCCGGCGCGACGCCGAAATAACCCGCTTCCGGATTGATCGCGTAGAGGCGGCCGTCGCTGCCTGGCTTGATCCAGGCGATATCGTCGCCGATGGTGGAGATGCGCCAGCCGTTCAAGCCTTTCGGCGGAATCAGCATCGCGAAATTGGTCTTGCCGCAAGCCGACGGAAACGCCGCCGCGACGTGATACTTACGCCCTTCCGGCGACGTCACGCCGAGAATCAGCATGTGTTCGGCGAGCCAGCCTTCGTCGCGGCCCATCGTCGACGCGATCCGCAGCGCGAAGCATTTCTTGCCCAGCAGCGCATTGCCGCCGTAGCCCGAGCCGTAGCTCCAGATTTCGCGCGACTCGGGGAAATGGACGATGTATTTGGTGTCGTTGCACGGCCACGGCACGTCTTTCGCGCCCGCGGCGAGCGGCGCGCCGACCGAATGCACGCACGGCACGAAGTCGCCGTCCTCGCCGAGCGCGTCGTACACCTTGCGGCCCATGCGCGTCATGATGCGCATGTTCGTCACCACGTATGGGCTGTCGCTGAGTTCAACGCCGATGTGCGCGATCGGCGAGCCGAGCGGTCCCATCGAAAACGGCACGACGTACATCGTGCGGCCGCGCATCGCGCCGTCGAAAAGACCATCGAGCGTCGAGCGCATGTCGGCCGGTTCAAGCCAGTTGTTGGTCGGGCCGGCGTCCTCCTTGCGCTGCGAGCAGATAAACGTGCGATCCTCGACGCGCGCCACGTCGGACGGGTCGGAGCACGCGAGATACGAGTTGGGACGCTTCGCCGGATTCAGCTGCGTGAGCGTGCCGGACGCGACCATCTGCGCGCACAACCGGTCATACTCTTCCTGCGAACCGTCACACCAGACGACGCGGTCCGGCTTCGTCAACGCGGCAACGCGCTGAACCCAGTCGATCAGTTTCCGGTGCCTGATCCAGGCCGGTGCCTCTACGGCGGCCTGACCATTGAATGCGGGATGGTTCATCGAGCTGTCTCCGTTCTGTTATTGAAAGAAAAAACGGTAACCAGCCCAGCAACGCTGCTGCGAGAGGCATCCAATCCTGCTTCGCCGATGTTCCGGCCCGCCGGATTGTGCATGACGTCGTGGGCCTGCCAGCCTGTTGTTCGAAACCGTCTGTAAAGCGGCTTGCATCGATTGGCAACAAACTGTTAAAAACAGGGGTGAATCCTGCCTGTCTGACACGATGCCGATGTTCCGGTCCCGTTCGACAGGGCTTCAATCCGCAGTACCAGCATGCATGTAAATCACATGTTGGGACATTCAGCTTATCACTCCGTTCCGCGCCCATTAAGTGCGCAGCAAAACACACGCCATGAAGATTGCCATCCTCGACGATTACCAGGACGCCGTTCGCAAGCTCAATTGCTTCCAGTTGCTCGCCGACCATGAAGTCAAGGTTTTCAACAACACCGTCCGTGGACTGGGCCAGCTGGCAAGCCGCCTGTCCGAAGTCGACGCGCTGGTTCTGATTCGCGAACGTACGCGTATCACCTCGCAACTCCTCGATAAATTGCCGCATCTGCGCATGATCAGCCAGACGGGCAAGGCATCAAGCCACATCGACATGGCCGCGTGTACCGAGCGCGGCATCGCCGTGCTGGAAGGCAATGGTTCGCCGATCGCGCCCGCCGAACTGACGTGGGCACTCATCATGGCCGCCCAGCGGCGCATTCCGCAATACGTAGCAAACCTTAAGCAGGGCGCCTGGCAGCAGTCGGGTTTGAAGACGTCGGCGTTGCCGCCGAACTTCGGGCTCGGCACGGTTTTGCGCGGCCAGACGCTCGGGATCTGGGGCTACGGCAAGATCGGCCGCCTGCTTGCGGGCTACGGCAAGGCATTCGGCATGAACGTGCTGATCTGGGGGCGCGAACACTCGCGCGAAGCGGCGAAGGGGGACGGCTTCGACGTCGCCGAAAGCCGCGAGGCGCTGTTCGAGCAGAGCGACGTGCTGTCGCTGCATCTGCGCCTGCATGACGACACGCGCGGCATCGTGAGACAGGAAGACCTGATGCGCATGAAGCCGACCGCGCTCTTCGTGAACACGAGCCGCGCTGAACTGCTGGAAGAAAACGCGCTGATGGGCGCGCTCTCGCACAACCGGCCGGGCATGGTGGCGATCGACGTGTACGAGAGCGAGCCGATCCTGCAGGGCTACAGCCTGCTGCGGATGGAAAACGTGATCTGCACGCCGCACATCGGCTATGTCGAACGGGAAAGCTACGAGCTGTACTTCGGCGCGGCGTTCAAAAACATCCTCGCATTCGACGGAGGCGACACGTCGAGCGTCGCGAATCCGGAAGCGCTGCAGGGCGGACGACGCCGGTAAACCGGACTCCTTGCGCTTTTGTCTGTAGTGCGAGGTCTGTATGGGCGCGTCGCGGTTCAGTCGTGAGCGGCGGCGCCCAGCAGGTCGGGCACGCGTTGCAGGAACTGCTCGCCGTCGACGCGGCCAAGGTTATACGCGTGCTGCATCTGCGACGGGCTGGTGTAGTCCCAGCTCGAAATCGGCACCTTGCGCGACGGCTGCACGTACAGACGCTGCTGCGTGCCGTGCGGCACGACGAACATCTGCGGACGCGGATAGAGCCGCGTCACCATCACGAGGACCATGCCGGGCGTTTCGTCGAGGGCGCCGACGGGCACGTTGTCGACCATTCCGCCGTCCAGCACCGGGCGGCCGTTGCGTCGCAGAACGGGCGTGAACGGCGGCGTACTCGACGATTGCAGGATCAGGTCGGCGAGATCTTCGACCGTCGCGCAATCCTGCGCGCGCACGAATTCCGGATGGAAGCCGAGCGTCTGACCGAGCGTCGGATGCAGCGTCTTGCGGACGTATTTTTCGATGTTGTACGCGATCAGCCCGGCTGCGACGGCGCTACGCGCGCCCAGCCAGCGCGGCAGATGCGACACGCCGATGCGGATTTCCGGCGCCTTCGCGAGCGAAGCGAAACGGTCGCCATAAATATCGAGTAGCGCCTGACGGTAGATCCGGTAGTGCGGAAACACCGATTGCCCGCGCAGCAGGTTGCCCCAGTACGCGTTTTTCGTGTTTTCTCGCAGCGCGTGCTCGTAATAGCGCATCACCCAGCTGGATTCGTTCGTATAAAGCATGCATGCCGTGGCCGCGCCCGCCGAAATGCCGGAGATGACGCGCGGCTTGATGTGCAGTTCGGGCTGGACGACGTCCCAGAAGCCCGCCTGCCACCAGCAGCGATTGCCGCCGCCCGCGAATACGACCTGATCGAACATCGTGACTGATTCCTCCGGTGCGACGCGGTGGACGCGTCGCCATCTGGATGTTGCGCGGCTGGCTCAGTCGAGCAGCGCGTAGGTGGTGGTGGCGTGGACGGCCAGCCGCCCGTCTTCGTCGAACAGTTCGACTTCACCGAACACGAGATTGCGGCCGAGGCGCAGCACGCGCGCCGTGACGAGCACGTCGCCCTTGCGGACGGCCTTCATGAAGCTGATGTTGAGCGAAACGGTGGTCATCGGCTTGAAGCCACCGAGCGCGGCCGAAATGGCGACGATCATCGCGGTATCGGCCGCGGCCATGAAGACCTGGCCGCAGATCACGCCGCCCGAATGCCGCAGCTCGCCGGAGAACGGGAGACGCAGCGTGGCGCTCTCGTCGTCGACCTTGACGGGCGTCAGCGCGAGCGCGCGCACCCACGGCGCGAGTACGCGGTCTAGCAGTTCGCGGATTGCGTTGTCGTCCATCGTGTGTCCCCGGTTCGGGCCGCGCTGGCAGGCGCGGCGTGTTGTCGCGACATCATACCGGGCGCGGCTGGAGTGCGTGTTCTGGAGCGGGTGTGCGGGTTCTGCACGCACGGCCTCGATGCGCTTGCAGGACCCGTCCGATAGATTTTTTTAGGAAATCTGCGAAAGGGGCTAGGCAAGTAGCGGGGACTCGTGCATAATTCGCAGTCTGTTTGGGGCGTTAGCTCAGTTGGTAGAGCAGCGGACTCTTAATCCGTAGGTCGAGTGTTCGAGTCACTCACGCCCCACCACCGAATTTAGCAGCAGGAAATCAGGCACCAGCGAGAAATCGCGGTGCTTTTTTTTCGTCTGTAGTCCGCGTGCGCAGGCGTCCAAAACTGGCCTTTACCGGAAATCTGCCGGAACGGAAGAATCCAGACCAGGCGATCCCAACTTTCGCATGAAGCCTGGAAATGGCGAAAATTACCGAAGTTTTGACCTCCGGATTGCACTGACGTCGAAATTTTTTCCGGTACGATATGCGCCTGCGCGGAGGTAGCCCATGTAGTTGCGCGACCTCGTCTCACGCCAGGTGCCGTCATGGCTCACACTCCTTGGTCACGCTGCCATGCCTATCTCGACCGCCCTTATCGGCATCGCGATTCTGTCCTGCCTGATGAGCTTCGCCGTTCTCGGCTCGCTGTTTCACGCCCAGATTCCCGGGATACGCCATTGGTGTGTGGCAAGTGGTCTGCTGACCATCACCGCCGCTCTCCTCCTTTTACCCAGGTCGGATATTGTCGTAGCAGGCGCGAGCACATTGCTGGTTGTGGCCTCGCTCCTCGGCCTTCAGGGCTTCCGGCAGTTCTTTCATCTGCGGCCATCGGTTATCTGGGAATACGGCGCGGTCGGTGCGATTCTGGTTGGACTCGTCTACTGGACCTACGTATCACCTGACGTCAATGCCCGAAATGCGGTGATTTCGGGGTTTCTCGCCTATATCCGGTCTGCTATCGGCTGGATTGTGCAGCGGTACCGGCCGGCGGGCAGACCCAAATATAGCTACCACTTCGTGTCTGTTGCCGCGGTCCTCGGGGCGATTGTCCACGCAGTCCGTTGTGTCATATACGGACTCGGTCTGGTGCATCAAACTACTTTTCTGGAGGCGACGCCGATAAACGTCGCGTTTCTCGCCATGGCCACGCTGACGTTGCCATGCCTGTCGGTGGGCATGGTCATGCTGGCTCATGACCGGCTTGCGGAGCGGATGGAACGCCTGGCGACCATCGACGATCTGACGGGCGTGCTAGGGCGACGGGCTTTCATCGCCCGGGCCGAGGCGCTGTTTGACCTGGCAAAGGCGGCGAAGTCGAAGCTGTCTATCGCGATTCTGGACATCGATAACTTTAAGCGCATCAATGACAGATACGGGCACGCAGCCGGTGACCAGGCGCTTGCGCATGTTGCCTTGACAATCTCGCGCGAAATTCGACAAAGCGATGTCCTTGGCCGCATCGGTGGTGAGGAGTTCGCACTGCTGCTTCCACTGACCGGGAAAGAGGAGGCTGCCCGCCTCACAAACCGGTTGCGCGCAATCGTCGCGGCGTCTGTTTCGCACGCTCCGGCCGGTGAGGTTACATGCACACTGAGCGCCGGCGTCGACGAGTTCGGTGCCGGCGATACCCTTGCCGCGGTGATGGCGAGAGCCGACACCGCGCTCTATGCCGCAAAAGCCAACGGCAGAAACTGCGTGATGCTAGCCGGGTCGTCGCAGAACCGATGGGTCGAACCCACAGAAGCGATCGCCTCAAGCCAGTCCTGAAGCGGACGGCTGCCGCTCTTGCCCCAAGCGACGCAGGCAGATGCCGGCCAGGCCGGATGTGCAGGCCGCCGACGATCCGGCGGCACCGACAGCGGGCATTCGCTGCTTGACCTATACTGTCCGGAGCGTTTCAGGAAATCAGTCTGTTAGATGATTTCCATTGCCCCTGGTATCGAGCAGTCATGTGCCCCCCGCGGCCGCCCGTTATCACGATCTCGTGCCATTCAACTGTGCATGCTGGCTGCATGAGTTCGTTCGCGTCGATCCCGGTCACGGTAATTGCTCAATCATGGTCAGGCAGACGGCGATCGGCTGCGTCGATATTCCAGCCCAATCACGGAGGAACGAATCATGGACAAGGCAATCAGCACATTAATCGCGGCCGTCGCCGCACTCGCGCTGTCGGGCAGCGCTTATGCACAGAGCAACAACACGCTGGCGACTCCGACCACCGTGTCACCGGCCGCCAATACAACGAGTGGCTACGGCACGCCTGGCGCCACCAGCTCGGACAGCGGCATGGGCACCGGCTCGCCGAACTCGCGCCCGCAGAACAGCACGAACAATAACTCGACGCCTGGCGCCAGCGCTTTCGGGAGCCACAACACGCTGGCGACCCCGAGCACGGCATCGCCGGCCAATAGCAGCAATTAAGGACGACAACCAGGCGCAGACGTAAAGCGAACAAACGCTTCAATCGCGTAGGGTGCCATTGTAATTGTGACCGGCTCCAGCGTTTCGCGACTAGCCGGCGCTGGTTAACACGACCGGTCTGCACGGTTCGATGCGGTCGAGCGTCGCCGTTATGGCTTTCCTTGGAAAAGTTGACTCTTGATCCGCAGATCGAGTGTTCAACTCACTCACACCACCAAAGAAATCTCAAAGGCCGGTTAGCTTTCGCTAACCGGCCTCTTGCTTTTATCCGGACCATTTCCGATAACCAAACTCGCCCCTAAGCCAGCGCCAGAAACCGCGCCAGACACGGATTCCGGTTCCCGGGCGACCACACCAGCACCTGCTCGGTCATCGGCGCATCCATCAGCGGCCT
This sequence comes from Paraburkholderia sartisoli, assembly GCF_900107685.1. Taxonomy (GTDB): domain Bacteria; phylum Pseudomonadota; class Gammaproteobacteria; order Burkholderiales; family Burkholderiaceae; genus Paraburkholderia; species Paraburkholderia sartisoli. The sequence continues at coordinate 84,596 of NZ_FNRQ01000005.1, forward strand.
GAAGACCACCCCAGCCAGCTGTGCCTTGCGCATCGACGCCGGCACGAGCGCGATACCGACACCTTCATCGACGAGACTCAGCACCGTCTGCTGCAATTGCACTTCGAAGCGGATGTCCGGTTCGAACCCACCCGTCCGGCAATGCTCGACGATCGTCGCGCGCAGCGTCGGCGCGACTTCGCTCGATGCCATCACGAACGCTTCTCCGGCCAGTTGCGCAATCTTCAGCCGGCGCGCCCGTGCGCGCGGATGCGTCCGCGACAACGCCACGCAGAGCGGCTCGGTCACGACCGTGCGCGTCGCAAGCCCTTTGTCCGGCAGGCCTGGAAACATGATCGCGGCATCGATATGTCCGGCCAGCACCTGCGCCGCCAGATCGTTCGACACAACCTCGCGCAGGTTCAGCGCCACGTCCGGATACGCGTCGCCGAACGCACGCGCGTAACGCGGCACGACGCTGTAGGCCGCGCACATTGTGAATCCGATGCCCAGCGTGCCCGCTTCGCCCGCGGCAGCCGCCTGCGCGTTCTTCGCGGCCTGATCGAGCGCGGCGAGAATCGCGCGCGCGTCGCCATAAAAGCGCTCGCCCGCAGCCGTCAGCGTGACGTTGCGCGGACTGCGCTCGATCAGCGTCACACCCAGCGACGCCTCCAGCGCAGCCAGTTGCCGGCTGAGCGGCGGCTGCGTGAGATTGAGCCGCGCCGCCGCCCGGCCGAAATGACGTGTCTCGGCGAGCGTCACGAAGTATCGAAGTGGCCTGATGTCGATCACGATGCAGAAAAGGTATTGTTGAAAAGAGAATTCAGCATTGGATTGTATCAACGCGAACCACTACGCTTTCGCATTCCCTGCAACACGTCCAACCGATGTTCTCGACGCCTGAAATCCTGCTACCCGTTTTCGGGCTGATCTTCGCCGGCTTCGCCTGTCGCCGCCGCGGGCTGCTTGGCCCCACCGCCGCGTCGGAACTGAACCGCTTTGTCGTATGGCTCGCATTACCCGCGTTGCTGTTCGACATCATGGCGCACACCACATGGCGGCAACTCGATCAGCCGTCCTTCATCGGCACGTTCGCACTCGCATGCGCGGGCGTCTTCGTGTTGATACTCGTCGTGCGCCTGTTGAGCGGCCGGCATCTCGCCGACGCCAGCGTCGACGCGATCGCCGCCGCGTACCCAAACACGGGATACATCGGCTTTCCGCTGTGCATGATCGTGTTCGGCAACGCAAGCCTCACACCGACGACGATCGCCACGATCCTGGTCGCGTGCGTGCTGTTCTCGATTGCGATCGTTCTGATCGAAGTGGGACTTCAGACGGAACGCACGCCGCACAGGCTCGGCATGAAGGTGATCGGATCGCTCGCGCGCAATCCGCTGATCGTCTCTCCGATCGCGGGCGCAATGATGGCCGTCGCGCACGTGACGATGCCCGCAAGCGCGGAGACGTTCCTGAAGCTCCTGGGCGGGGCGGCGAGCCCATGCGCGCTGGTGAGCCTCGGGCTTTTCCTGGCGGAAAAACGTCCGGCAGGCGAAAGATCGCACGATGCGTTGATGCTGACCGCGGTCAAACTCGTGCTGCAACCCGCTGTAACGTGGTGGCTTGCGGCGCGGGTGTTCACCCTGCCCGTGACGCTCGTTCAAATGGCCGTGATGCTGGCCGCGCTGCCGACCGGCACCGGCCCGTACATGCTCGCCGAATTCTATCGACGCGAAGCGCACATCACGTCGCGCACCATCCTGCTGTCGACGCTCGGCTCGCTCGTCACGCTGTCGCTCCTGCTCGTGTATTTCCGCCACGGCGGCGCGTAAGCGACCGTCAAAAAAGCCACCGCCCACGCAAAGCCGGCCGCGCCGATCGTCCTTACATCCGACGGCTATCTGAAAGTAATTTGCGGTAACGCCACGGTAAACGTCCAGAAAGGGGCGCTCGATATGCTGCTCGTTCAAGCGGACAGGGACATGCCCGTCGCCACTCCCTTCAGAACGAGACAAAACATCCATGCTGCCCGATCAGCATCTGGCGTTGGCAAAAGAGCGGCACCTTGCAGGCGACCTCGCGGGCGCACGCAGTCTTTATGAAACTGTCCTTGCCGTGTACCCGGCCGAAGCCGACGTCATGTTTCGCCTTGGCGTACTCACGCTGCAATGCGGCGCATGCGACGACGCACTCGCATGGCTCGACCGCGCGCTGTCCCACGCTCCGCAGGAAGCCCGCTACCACTTCGCCCGCGCCCAGGTACTGGCGACGTCGCAGCGTTTCGACGAGGCGGTCGCCACTTACCGCGCGCTACTTGCATCAGAAGCCGCCTCCACGGATCTGTGGTTTGCGCTCGCCAGCACCCTTCAATTGAGCGGGGACACGCACGCGGCAGCGGCGGCCTTTGAATCGGTGATTGCGCTCGACCCTGCAAACGTCGATGCGTTGAACAACCTGGGCAACTGCCAGCGGCAACTCGGCGATACCGCGCAGGCGGAGGCCAGCTATCGTCGCGCCCTCGCCGTGCAGCCCGACTACGTGAGCGCCCTCACGAACCTCGGCACGCTGCTCCAGATGCGCGGCCAGATCGACGACGCGGTCGCACTCTTGAACAAAGCGGTACAGCTTATGCCGGACTCCCCGGCAAGCCTGCTCAATCTGGGCGTGGCGCTGCTCGAACAGCGTCGATTCGACGAAGCCGCGACCCTGCTTGAGCACACGCTCGCACTGGACCCGCAGTTTCCGGAGGCCGCCTACAACCTGGGCAACGCGCTGAACGCGCTAGGAAAGCGTCACGAAGCACAGGCTCAATACCGTTTGGCGATCGCGCTCGACCCGCATCACGCGGATGCGTACAACAACCTTGGGAACGTGTGTGCAGGGACCTGGGCGAATTCGACTCCGCGCTCGATGCGTTCGATGCAGCGCTGCGGGCACGTCCCGCCTTCGTGGCGGCCTGCAACAACGCAGGCAACCTGATGCGCACGCTGCACAGGACGGCCGAAGCGGAGACGCTTTTCAGAGCGGCACTGTCCATCGATCCAGATCATTCGGCGTCGCACAACAACCTCGGCAATGTCCTGAAAGACAGTGGCGCGCTCGACGAAGGCATCGTCCACTATCGCCGCGCGGTGCAGAGCGATCCCGGCAACGTGGTCGCGCACAGCAACCTTGCCTACGCGTTGACGTTTCAGTCGGAAAACGGCGAGGCCGCGTTTGACGAATGCCGCCGCTGGTCGGCCCGTCACGAAGCGCCGCTGCGTGCCACGCGCGAGCCACATGCGAACGATCGCAACGCTCACCGGCGGCTGCGTATTGGTTACGTCTCGCCGGATTTTCGTGACCACTGCCAGTCGCTGTTTACGGTGCCGCTGCTGTCTCATCACAACCACGATCAGTTCGAGGTCTACTGCTACGCGAGCGTCGAGCGGCCCGACGCTCTGACGCAGCGAATCGCCGCTTATGCCGACGTATGGCGCGATGTCCATGGATTCGACGACGGCCGCCTCGCGCAACAGATCCGGGCCGACGGCATCGACATCCTCGTCGATCTGGCCATGCACATGGCCGACGGCAGGCCTTTGCTGTTCGCCCGCAAGCCCGCACCGGTGCAGGTGGCATGGCTCGCATATCCCGGCACGACGGGTCTGGACGCGATCGACTACCGTCTGACCGATCCACGTCTCGATCCACCCTCGAACGACACCCTGTACAGCGAACGCTCGCTGCGCCTGCCGGACTCGTTCTGGTGCTACGACCCGTTGACGGATCAACCCGCCGTGAATGCGTTGCCCGCGCTGACGGCCGGCCATCTGACGTTCGGCTGCCTGAACAATCCCTGCAAGCTGACCGACCGCACGCTCGGGATGTGGGCAGCGGTGCTACGCGAAGTGCCACGCGCGCAATTGCTGCTCATGGCGCCCGCTGGCAACGCACGCGAAAGTCTTGCGGCACGCATGGAACGACAGGGCATCGACATTCAGCGCGTCCGTTTCGTCCCGTTCCGCCCGCGCGCTGAATACCTGCGCACGTATCACGAGATCGACATCGGGCTCGACACGTTTCCGTACAACGGCCACACGACAAGCTTCGACTCGCTGTGGATGGGCGTGCCGGTGATTACGCGAGTGGGAGAGACCGCTGTCGGTCGCGCCGGCATGAGCCAGCTCTTCAATCTCGGCCTGAACGAAATGGCGGCGCATTCGGATGACGCGTTTGTCCGGCTTGCCGTTGAGCTGGCCGCGAACCTGCCGCGTCTTGCTGGCTTGCGACAAACATTACGTTCACGCATGGCGCAATCGCCGCTGATGGACGGCGCGCGCTTCGCCGGTCACGTCGAGACCATTTACCGGCAAATCTGGCAATCGTGGTGCGCCTGAACGTCTGAGTCCCGGCAAACCACCCGACGCACGCATCGGACATCGACGCACGAAACATGACACCGAATTCACTGAATTTTTCTGGCGGCCCAGGCGCGTTGCCGGAAACGGTCCTGGCGCAAACTCGGGAGGCAATCGCGACGCTCCCGGAGACCGGTCTGTCCGTACTCGGAATGAGCCACCGGTCAGACTGGTTTAACGCGATCCTGCACGAAGCCGAATCGAATCTTCGTCACCTGCTAGGCATCTCCGACGACTACGCCGTGACCTTTCTCCAGGGCGGCAGCAGTCTGCAATTCGCGATGATCCCGATGAACTTCGCCGCAGCAGCGAACGCGCCGCCTGAATACATCAACGCCGGCTACTGGAGCGCGAAAGCTTCGGCCGAAGCTGCACGCGTGTGTCCAGCAAAAATCGCATGGGATGGCCGCTCAGGCGGTTACCGGCAACTGCCCGATCTGCGCGCGCTGGATGTGGCCCGCTCGTCCGCCTACCTGCATTACGTATCGAACGAAACAGTGGAAGGGTTGCAGTTCCCTTCCTGCGAAGAAGCGTCCGACGTGCCGCTCGTCGCGGACATGTCATCGGATTTTCTGTCGAAGCCAATCCGGCCCGAGCTGTTTTCGATGATCTACGCGCATGCGCAGAAGAATCTCGGCCCAGCCGGCGTCACGGTTGCGATCATCGACCGATCGCTGCTCGAGCGCATCCCGGATGGGTTGCCGTCCATTCTCGACTTTCGCACCCATATTTCGCATCGCTCGAACTACAACACGCCGCCGGTATTCGCGATCTACGTCCTGACGCTGGTGACGCGCTGGCTGCGCTTCGATATCGGTGGCTTGAGCGCCATGCAGAATATCAACGAAAGAAAGTCGCGGTGCCTGTACGAAGCGCTGGATTCGCTCGACGGTTGCGTCGCCGTTCACGCGGACCGCCGCTGGCGTTCGCAGATGAACGTCGCCTTCACGTTCGGCGACAGGCGTCTCGACGACGCGTTTCTCGTCTGCGCGCGGGAACGGGGCATGGTGGGGCTGGAAGGACATCGCTCGCTTGGCGGCCTGCGCGCCTCGCTATACAACGCCGTCACCCCTCAGGCGGTGGAGACACTGGCTCACGCCTTGACGGCGTTTTCCGCCGAGCGCGTTTGAAGCGGCGCTCACGCGCAACCCTGCATGCTCTATCTGAAGAACAACATGGCGAATCCCACGCAAGCAGGCGACGACAAAACGGAACCACGGAACGACGTGTCCGGCGCGGCGCAACTCACGGATCATGACAGGACCGTGCAGACTTCGCAGACGATCACACACCTGACGCATCTGCTGGATGCCGACCCGCTGAACGTCGGGCTACATCGTTCGATGTCCGACGCGATGCGCGATGCCGGCAACGAGACCGGTTATCTCGCTCACGGAATTGGCATCGAAACCTTCGAGTTGATGAAGACGCTGCCGCAGCCGTGGGCGATTCCGCTCTTCAACGTCGCGACCGTCTTCTTCATGAACGGCGACCATGAATCGGCGAGGCGCTGGTATGGGATCGCGCTGGACGTCGACCCGGATCTCGCGATAGCGCATCAGAATCTCGCTGCCGTCCATGACGCGACGGGCAACGTCACCGAAGCGCAGGCGCATCGCGCGCATGCCTACCGGCTGCAACGGATCTATGTGGAGCCCGCCGACAACGCGCCGCGCAAGGTGTTGATCCTGTGTACCGGCAACGTTGCAGGAAACGTCCCGTTCGACACGCTGCTTCCACCCGGCGCGAGCTATCGCATCAAGTATGCAATCGACTACGCAGGCGACGCGGAAGACGATCAGTTGCCGCCGTTCGATCTGGTCTTCAACGCGGTCGGTGAACCGGACATTGCGGAACCGCTCGCGCCACGTCTCGAACGCTTCGCGCAGCGGTGCAATCGCCCGTTGCTCAACCCGCCGGCGGCAGTCGCGCGAACCAGGCGGGACAGGCTGCCCACGCTCCTTGCCGGTCTCGACGACGTGGTGGTCGCGCCATGCATCCTGCTGGAAACGATGCCCGGCTCAGTCGACGCCCTCGCAGACCGGCTCGTCAGCGAAGGCATCGACTTTCCGGTTCTGACGCGCCCGCTCGCGAAGCATGGCGGTGAGGGGCTGACGATGCACGCCTCGATCGACGCGCTGTGGTCAGCGCTCGCAACCTTCACCGCCCCGCACTACCTGACGGCATTCCACGACTTCCGCAGCGCGGACGGGCATTTTCGCAAATACCGGACCGTGTTTGTCGACAGGGCGCCGTTCCCCTACCATCTCGCGATTTCATCGCACTGGATCGTGCATTACTTTTCCGCGGACATGATCACGGCGGACTGGAAGATCGACGAGGAACGCCGCTTCCTGCAGGAATGCGGCGCGGTGCTGGGAGAACGTGCGATGAATGCGATCGCCGCAATCGGCAGGCGTCTCGATCTCGACTACGGTGGCATCGACTTTGCGCTGCTGCCCGACGGCCGCGTGCTGGTGTTCGAAGGAAACGCAACCATGCTGGTTCATCGTGAGGCGAACACCGGTGTGCTCGCTCACAAGAACGTGTTCGTCGAGCGGATTGTCGACGCTTTCGAACAGTTGCAGGCCCGGCAAACCGGCGTCGCCTGAGTCGCTCCCGCCCTCGCACTTGAGTGTGCCGACCCGCGGGCAGGTCAAACCACTTCGTTACTTCGGCGAAACGTCGATGCTGCCGAAATACTTCTGCGCCAGCGTCTTTACCGTGCCGTCCGTCTGCAGCTTCACGATCGCGGCGTCGAGCTGCTTCTTCAGCGAATCGTCGCCCTTGCGCAGGCCAAATGCGATGCCGCTGCCGAGAATCCTGTCGTCACGCACCGGCTGGCCGACGAACGAATAATCCTTGCCGTCCGGACGCGACAGAAAGCCTGTCTGTCCCGCCGGCGCGAGCACCAGCGTGGCATCGAGACGACCGGACACGAGATCCGCGTACACCTGGTTCTGGTCCTGATACGACACGACGTTCACGCCGGCTGGTTCCCAATGCGCCTTCGCGTACGTTTCCTGAATCGAAGCCTGCAGCACGCCGACGCGCTTGCCCTTCAGCGATTCCGGCGTCGGCAGGAGGCCGCTGCCGTTGCGCGCGATCAGCTGCGTCGGAACACGGTAGATGATGTTCGTGAAATCGATGGCCTGTCGACGCTTCTCGGTGGCGTTCATCGCCGAGTTGATCGCATCGAACTTGCGGCCCTGCAGCGCGGGAATCAGGCCGTCAAACGACGTCTCGACCCACGAGCACTTCAGATGCGCGGTCGCGCAGACGGCGTTGCCGATGTCGATATCGAAGCCCTGCAGCTCGCCATTCGCACCCTTCGATTCGAACGGCGGATATTGCGCCTCGAGACCGAAGCGCAGGGTCGTCGCGTCGGCGGCGATGGCCGACACCGAGGCGAATGCACAGACTATCGCCAGCAGGTTCCTGAGCAGCTTCATGGATGATCTCCTTCCGTTTGATCTTCTGGTTAATCCGTCGTGACGCCGGACGGCGTTGCGATGCGTTTGTGCCTGTGTACCGGCAAGCGTTCGCGCACCGCATCGAGCACCGAGGAACCGAGCGTCGCGATCGCGAAGCCTGGCTCGTCGTCGTGTCGCGCGAGCACTTCACCCCACGGTCCGATGATCATACTGTGACCAAAAGTCCGCCAGCCGTTTGGATGCGTACCGCACTGGCCGGAAGCCAGCACGTACGCCTGATTTTCGACGGCACGCGCACGCAGCAGCAGCTCCCAGTGCGCGAGGCCCGTCGTATGCGTGAACGCCGCGGGCACGGCGATGACATCCGCCACCGGACCCGCACGGTACAACTCGGGAAAACGCAGGTCGTAACAGACGGAAAGCCGCAGCGTGCCGAACGGCCCGTACGCCGTGCCGACGCTGTCGCCACCCACCATCGTATCGCCTTCCGCGTGCTGCTCTGCACCCTGGCTGAAGCTGAAGAGATGAATCTTGTCGTAGCGCGCGCGGCACTCGCCGGTCGGGTCGAACAGCAGCGACGTGTTGTACGCATGCGTGCCGGCCTGCGCTCCTGCCGGACGGATCGGCACCGTGCCGCCGATCAGCCACGTGCCGGTATCGCGCGCGAGTTGCGCGAGCGCGTGCTGGATCGGCCCGTCGCCTGGCGTCTCGGCCAGCGCGACGCGCTCCGCTTCGTCGTTGCCGATCCAGCAGAAGTACTCGGGCAGGCTCACGAGCGTCGCGCCCGCGCGCGCCGCTTCGGTGACCCAGTGGCGCGCCTGCTCGAGGTTGTATGCAACGTCGTCGGTGCTGCTCATCTGCACGACGGCGGCGGTCAGCGTCTTTTCCATCTGACTCATGACGTACCCCTCAGATCGAACAGAGGCGGCGGGCGCCTTCGATCAGCGTCGCGTCGTCCTTCGAGAAGCTCAGGCGGATCAGGCCGGAATCGGTGCCGTCGGTGTAAAACGCGGAGAGCGGAATGGTCGCGACCTGCGCGTCGCGAATCAGGCGCAGCACGAAATCGCTGTCGCGTTCATCGGAGAATCCGCGGAAGCGCGCGAGCATGAAGAAGCTGCCTTCGCTCGGCAGCAGTTCGAAGCGCGATTCGCGCAGCGCTTCCTTCAGCAGATCGCGCTTCTTCTGGTAAAACGCGGACAGGCCGAGGTAACTTTCTTTGTGCGCAAGCGCATCGGCGAACGCGTACTGCATCGGCGTATCGGCGGAGAACACCATGAACTGGTGTACCTTGCGGATCTCGTCCATCAACGCGGCGGGCGCGAGACAGTAGCCGACGCGCCAGCCCGTCACGTGATACGACTTGCCGAACGAAGACACGATCACGCTGCGTTCTGCGAGGTCCCGATAGCACGCCATGCTCTGATGCTTCGCGCCGTCGAATATCACGTGTTCGTACACTTCGTCGGAGAGGATCACGATATCCGTGTTGCGCGTGACAGCGCGCAGGCGCTCGATGTCGGCATCGCTGAAAACGGTCGCGGTGGGATTGTGCGGCGTGTTGATGATGATCATGCGCGTCTTCGGCGTGATCGCGGCGGAGACCTCGTCCCAGTTCACGCGGAAGTGTTCGAGCGAGAGCTTGATCGGCACCGGCGTTGCGCCCTGCAGACGGACGATCGGCGCGTAGCTGTCGAACGAGGGCTCGAAGTAGATCACCTCGTCGCCCGGATGCACGAGCGCGCTGATCGTCGAATAGAGGCCTTCGCTCGCGCTCGCGATGACGGTCACTTCCGACGTCGGGTCGTAGCACACGCCATACAGCTGCTCGACCTTGTTCGACAGCGCCTCGCGCAGCGCGCCGATACCGGCCATCGGTGCGTACTGGTTATGACCGTCACGCATGGCCTGCGCGACGCCATCGACGAGCTTCGCGTCCGGCGCGAAATTCGGCGCGCCCTGCGAGAGGTTCAGCGCGTTGTGTTCGGCGGCCAGCTGGCCGATGACGGTAAAGATCGTCGTGCCCACGTCGGGCAGTTTCGAGCGGGCTTGCAAGGCGCTCTGCATGAGGGTTCCTCCATCGGACAGCGTATCGACGGGACGTCGCTCGTGCGGCAATCCCATCCTGTTGCTGCCGATTAGGCATCAACCAATACGCAGCCACAATCGAAAGTTTGTCATGCGCGGCATGCGTTTACGTCATGGCGTCGCCCGACGCCGCGACAGGCCTCAGTCTTCGTCCATCAGACGGACCTTGACCTTCTTGCCCTTCACCTTGCCCGCGTTGAGCTTGCGAAGCGCGTCCTTCGCCACGCCGCGCTCGATCGCCACGTAGGTGGAAAATTCCGTTACGTTGATCTTGCCGATCTGCGAGCCGGCAAAACCCGCGTCGCCGGTCAGCGCGCCGAGCACGTCGCCCGGACGGATCTTTTCCTTGCGGCCGCCGAGAATCTGCAGCGTTTCCATCGGCGGCAAAAGCGGCGCGTTGCTCGCCGGCTTCAGCTCGGAGACGGGATGCCATTCGACTTCGCGCCCCTTCGCCTGCTCGATGCTGCCGACGCGTCCCATCTCGTTCATGCTCGCGAGGCTCAACGCCCAGCCGTCCTGATCCGCGCGGCCCGTGCGGCCGATGCGGTGTACGTGTACTTCCGGATCGGGCGTGACGTCGACGTTGATCACCGCTTCGAGCTGTGCGATGTCGAGGCCGCGCGCCGCGACATCGGTGGCGACGAGCACGGAACAGCTACGGTTCGCGAACTGGATCAGCACCTGGTCGCGTTCGCGCTGGTCGAGCTCGCCATGCAACGCGAGCGCATGAAAACCCTGCGCGCGCAGCACATCGAGCAGATCGCGGCATTGCTGCTTCGTGTTGCAGAACGCGATCGTGCTGACCGGGCGGTAGTGGTTCAGCAGCAGGCCGACGGTATGCAGGCGGTCGTTCTCCGTCACTTCATAGAAGCGCTGACGGATCTTGCTGTCGTCGTGACGCTCCTCGAGCTTCACGTCCTTCGGATTGCGCAGGAACTGCTGGCTCAGCTTGCCGATGCCCTCGGGATACGTCGCGGAAAACAGCAGCGTCTGACGCTCTTTCGGACATTGACGCACGACCGTCGCGATGTCGTCGAAGAAGCCCATGTCGAGCATGCGATCGGCTTCGTCGAGGACGAGCGTGTTGAGCGCCTTCAGATCGAGGCTGCCGCGCTCCAGGTGATCCATGATGCGCCCCGGCGTGCCGACGACGATGTGCGCGCCATGTTCGAGGCTCGCGGTTTGCGGACGCATCGGCGTGCCGCCACATAGCGTCAGCACCTTCACGTTTTCCTCGGCGCGCGCGAGACGGCGGATTTCCTGTGTGACCTGGTCGGCGAGTTCCCGCGTCGGGCAGAGCACCATCGACTGCACCGCGTAGTTGCGCACGTCGAGGCGCGCGAGCAGCGCGAGGGTGAACGCGGCCGTCTTGCCACTGCCGGTTTTCGCCTGCGCGATCAGATCCTGGCCGGCGAGCGCGACCGGCAGACTGGCCGCCTGGATCGGCGTCATCTCCAGATAGCCGAGCTGCGCGAGGTTGGCCAGCATCGCGGGCGGCAGCGGCAGCTGGCTGAAAGGGGCGGGAGTGGGCTTGGTCATGTGTTTTGCCTGAGGGTCGTTGCGCGTGCGTCGGCTTACGAAAGCGGACGGCCTTCGATCTGCTCGTAGACGATCGTTCCATCGTCCGCGTCGAAGCGCTCGACGTAATTGCGCGCGCCGCACATCGGGCAGCGGAACAGCAGCCCTTGCCCTTCATTCTTGATGATGACGTCGGACGTTTCCCACTGGGCGCCGCATGACTGGTTTCTGCACGTAAACATCGTTGATTCTCCCGCCTGATCCGGCTGTCTGTTGAGGCTTGCCACGTGTGCGAAGCCAGGGCAGCGCGGATTTCGTGGTGCGTTATATCGAAAGCCCGGCAGTGTCGCACGAAACGGATTCCGTTCGCCCGGTTTCGCCCGCCGCGACGCCGCGTTCTCCGTAATAGACCACAAATAGCACCCGGATCACGGGAAGAATCGTGTGCAATTGGCCTGGATACGCCTTGACACGTGACCATATGGTCACCTATTGTGGGAAGCATGGATGACGTTTTTAGAGCTTTGGCCGATCCGACGCGCCGCAGCCTGCTCGACGAGCTGTTCAAGGAAGACGGACAGACGTTGAGCGCGCTCGAAGCGCGGCTGCCGATGACGCGCTTCGGCGTGATGAAGCACCTGAAGCTGCTGGAAGAGGCGGGGCTTGTCGTCGCCCGTCGTCAGGGGCGCGAGAAGCGGCACTTTCTGAACGCCGTCCCGATCCAGCTGATCTACGACCGCTGGGTGAGCAAGTACGCCGCACCGTGGGCCGCGACCCTGAGCGGGCTGAAACATCAACTGGAGGACAGGACGATGGAAAAAGTGTTCGAGATTTACATCAAGACGACGCCGGAACGCCTGTGGGAAGCGATCACCAGCAAGGCAATGCGGGCGAAATACACGTTCGGGCTTCAGATCAGTTCGGACTGGACGCCGGGTTCGCGTTACGAAGGCGTGAGCGGCGGCCAGCCGGCCGCGGGTTCCGCGGCTCACAGCGCGATTCTGGAAGGCGAAAACCTGGAGATCGATCCACCGAGGCGACTCGTGCAGAGCTTTCGCGCGCTGTGGAGCGACGACGTGAAGAGCGAGGGCACGTCGCGCGTCACGTGGGAAATCCAGCAGGTCGCGGATTCGTGTCGTCTGACGGTGACGCACGATCAGCTGCGTGACGAGGCCAACCCCGAGCTGTATGGCGGATGGCCGATGATCCTTTCGGGCCTCAAGACGCTGCTCGAAACAGGGGAAACGCTGACGACGCCTGGTTCGCTGATGTACGCGCAAGGTCCGGTGGCCGGGGCTTGAACGAGGTTTGCAAGGAGGCGGCTGAATCACCGCCTGTCTCATATCACCATCAAAAAACTGGACACACTGGGTCGCAACGCCAACGCAGACCGTTTGCGTCGGGACACCGTTGCGCCCGCAGCGCAGGTTTTCGCTGCCAGTGAACTTGCCCGCTCCCTTGGCGGGTTGACGTCTTCCCCCGGTTTCCCGCGCCAGGGAAATCGAGTCAACAATTCTTCAGATAAATCTGGTTTCAACCGTCCCTTTTTTGCGCCACGCTCGCACTGGCGGCTGCTGGGCTGCGTGCGCAGTGCCTGGCAATACGAACAGGTTTTCGCCATGGCGAAGCCGTGTTAAGACGCGCTGATAACGGGATGAAAAACGATGACCGGAATGGATGAGGCAGGTAGGCGAATTGATGGATGGGCAGCGGTAACCGGACGGCAACCCTACCACCTCGAAGTACTGGGCGAAGAAAGAATCAATGATATTTCGGTCGTGTCCTTTCGTATCGTCGAAAAGATGGGACAGCCGTACCGCATCAATCTCGTCGCTACACATCTGCAGAGGCTGAAACGGGACGTGATCCTGGGACATGAAGCAAGATTCAGGATGGTGCCCGAGGATGGTAGCGAGCCACGCGTGTTCTGGGGGCGTATCACACGCTTCTCGCACACAAAGACCACGGTGGATCTGAGCAGCTACGAGATTGTTATCGAGCCGCACATTGGCTGCCTCACCCCGCGCACAACTCAGACATAAGCCTCATCAAAAGACTAGAGCACACATGAGAGCAATCAGAGGCGATATCGTTTCCGATAATCTGGCAGATGTGCCAGTTCAGTGGCGAGCCATGAAATCACTATGGATTGGAACTGGACAGAATGGCCTGGTAACTCGTCGCGAGAACGAAGCGAGCCTATTCGAAAAGGGAATGAATTGTAATTGCTGGAAGTGATCTCATGAAAAAAAATATTGGCCTCATATTTTTCTTATCGATATTTTCAAGTGCAACGACGGCCGGTTCACTATGCAATAGTAACGTGACTCGTGAACTTGAAGCATGTGCAAAAAGCAACTTCGAATCGTCAGATGTTCAGTTGAACATCAAATATAAGACCCTCTTTTCCAAGTTTTCAGGTCGAAACAAGGACATGCTTATAAATTCTCAACGAGAATGGATTCAATACAAGGAAAAATCTTGCCAAGCAACGTATGATGCCACCAACCCGGGTGAGGAAGCAGGAATAGAGAAATGGACCTGCCTTGATAATCTTACCAAAATTAGGACAAAGGAATTGCAGTATCTGGATAGTGGATCAGGTATGGACGAGTTCTTCCATGCCGTAGACATTGTTTCAAAATTCTATGAGGCTGGAGATAGAAATAAATTCATTGATAAGTTGGCAGATAAGGCATCCAGCAAAGGTGATCCAATCTGGAATTTTTACATAGTAGAAAATTGCAAGTTGGCGGCCTCCCGGCTTCACGAGGAAAAAAAGGACTGTATGGCAAGACAAGGTTTCTATCTTTACTAAATTCACGACTTTATAAGTCATTCGAATGATGGAGATCGGTCTTGACATCTTCCACCCAGCGTGAAAGCAATGCACAGTCGTTTTTCAGTGTCGTGCCGGCCTACATCCTGCTCTTCAAAGACGAAAATGGCGATTGGTGCGTCGATACAGAAAGAACCGGGCTCGGTCGCGCAGTCACATGTTTTCTGTCGCCATTCGATGCCGTTATCGAAGCGGCCCACTACACGAGGCACGGGTGGCCCCATCAGGTCATGGCCGCGTCTCAGTTCGAAGAGGGCCTGTTTCGCGAGCATGACGGTCACGGGCTTATTGCCGACATACACCTCGGATGGCCTGCGATCGATGGTCGGATTCTCGCGCGGCCGGGCGGCGCATTCGGCAGATGTTGTCAAGTCATGCACCATTGGGCGCTTGATCGATCCGGGTTCGAAGTCGATGAAATCATGCTCGCGGAATACACCCGGTTTCGTGAACTCGCGGGTCTTTATGCGTGGCAAGAAACGGCACGGAACATTCCGAACTGGACCGGTCTGCGCCGACAGGTGATTGCAGAACAGGCCATGGACTCACTCGAGCTAACGCACGGAGACCCGAAAGATTGCAGGCAGCTTGCCTTGTTCGATCCAGAGTTCCAGCAGTGGCATTTTGTGCCCTACGCTGAGACAACGTAACTCCGGTAAAGAGACGGTTTTTCAACGCATCACCATTAGTTTCAGCGAAATTTACGATGAGTCAACGTTTTGACATCTGCGACGGCGACACGACCACAGCGGGCGGGTACATGCCAGTTCACGCGAAGACTTTCTTAATGGTCGCGCACTGGCATACGAAGGCGACCAGGTATGGTGTCCGAAATGCAACGCGATGGGTTGGATTCTTTGCGTCGACAGGCGCGTGCCGAATACAGGTGTCAACGGTCGTACGCAGGCGTTGAGCTCTGACTGGTGCGTTTGCAAGTGTGACCAGAAACCATTGCTGGTTGCATCGCAGAGCCAGTCTGGAATGCGTGCATAAGGTCCGGTCGCGCGTACCAGGCCACACCAGCGATGAACAGACGCGCCCGACGGCACGTTTCCGTTCACCACTGGGCATGCGGATCCGCCTGCGAATGGGGAATCACCAAACGATGCATGCCCCTTGCTGTTCAGCGCGGCTGAAAAGGTGTCACAAAAGCAGCGCTCCCCTGTGTTCAAGTCCTGAACAGGTGTCCCCCTGTGTGTTCAGGACTGACGCATCGACCTGAACCGCGAAGCATCGGTTCGACACCATGCGCCGTCGCAGTGCCCATGTACATGTGTGAATTCCGCCGGTTGTGCCATTGGCACGCTTCTGGCGTATCCGGTTCGCGGCGTGCAGAAGAGCGCACCGACGATAAACGATCACACATGTGAGGAGCACACTGATGAACCATGCAGAGATGCAGTTTCTGACCACCGAATTCCCGTACAAGAAGCAGTATGCGAACTTCATCGGCGGCGAGTGGGTAAAGCCCGTTGGCGGCGAGTATTTCGATAACATCTCGCCGATCACCGGCGAGCCGTTCACGTCGATTCCGCGCTCGCGCGAAGCCGACATCGAACTCGCGCTCGACGCCGCGCATCGCGCAAAGGTCGCGTGGGGTAAAACGTCAACGACCGAGCGCGCGAACATCCTGAACCGCATCGCCGATCGCATGGAAGCGAACCTGCAGCGCATCGCCGTCGCGGAAACGATCGACAACGGCAAGCCGCTGCGCGAAACGATGGCGGCCGACATCCCGCTCGCGATCGATCATTTCCGCTATTTCGCGGGCTGCGTGCGCGCGCAGGAAGGCTCGATCTCGCAGGTCGACGAAGACACCGTCGCGTATCACTTTCACGAGCCGCTAGGCGTTGTCGGCCAGATCATTCCGTGGAATTTCCCGATCCTGATGGCGGTGTGGAAACTCGCGCCGGCGCTCGCCGCAGGCAACTGCGTCGTGCTTAAGCCCGCGGAACAGACGCCCGCCTCGATTCTCGTGCTGCTCGAACTGATTCATGACCTGCTGCCGCTTGGCGTGTTGAACGTCGTCAACGGCTTTGGTCTCGAAGCGGGCAAACCGCTGGCGTCGAACAAGCGCATCGCCAAGATCGCGTTCACGGGTGAGACGACGACGGGCCGGCTGATCATGCAGTACGCGAGCCAGAACATCATCCCCGTGACGCTCGAACTCGGCGGCAAGAGCCCGAACATTTTCTTCGCCGACGTGATGGATCACGACGACAGCTACTTCGACAAGGCGCTCGAAGGCTTCACGATGTTCGCGCTGAATCAGGGCGAAGTGTGTACGTGTCCGTCGCGCGTGCTCGTCGACGAAAAGATCTACGACAGGTTCATGGAGCGCGCGCTCAAGCGCGTGGCGGCGATTACTCAAGGCCATCCGCTCGACACGAAAACGATGATCGGCGCGCAGGCTTCGCAGGAACAGCTTGAAAAGATCCTGTCGTATGTCGATCTTGGCAAGCAGGAAGGCGCCCAATGTCTGATCGGCGGCGAGCGCAACACGTTGGGCGGCGAACTGAGCAAAGGCTATTACGTGAAGCCGACCGTGTTCAAAGGCCACAACAAGATGCGCATCTTCCAGGAAGAGATCTTTGGGCCGGTGGTCTCCGTCACGACGTTCAAGAATGAAGATGAAGCGCTGGAGATCGCCAACGACACGCTCTATGGCCTCGGCGCAGGCGTCTGGACGCGCGACGGCACACGCGCCTATCGCTTTGGCCGCGAGATTCAGGCTGGACGCGTGTGGACGAACTGCTATCACGCGTATCCGGCCCACGCGGCATTTGGTGGATACAAGCAGTCAGGCATCGGACGCGAGAATCACAAGATGATGCTCGATCACTACCAGCAAACGAAGAATCTCCTCGTCAGCTACAGCGAGAAGCCGCTGGGCTTCTTCTGAGCTCGACGCTCCCGTGGGCGAGCCGCACGTTGCGGTTCGCCCTTTTTTTCACTGGAGTGACGTCATGGCAGACGATGGAGTAGCACGTGTGATCGCAACACCCGCCGCGGAAGCGTTGATCCATAAACTCGGCGCCGAACATGGATCGATCCTGTTTCATCAGTCGGGTGGATGTTGCGACGGCAGCGCACCGATGTGCTTTCCTGCTTCGGAGTTCATGGTGGGCAGCTCGGACGTGCGGCTCGGTGAGATTGCCGGTGTGCCGTTCTTCATGAGCGAATCGCAGTTCGAATACTGGCAGCACACGCAGTTGATCATCGACGTCGTGCCGGGCAACGGCGGCATGTTTTCGCTTGAACGTCCGACCGGGATGCGCTTTCTTACGCGTTCGCGCCTCTTCGAGGATGCGGAAAACGCGTGGCTCGAAAAGCATCCGGTTGCGCGCGCCGATGCGTGATTAAAGGTGTTTTCTCTCAGGCAGACGGCGGCGCCGGGACCGCTGCCGTCGCTGCGGTTGTTCCTGGCAAGGCATCACTTTCGTCTTTAAGGCCGACGCCGGTCAACCCGAGGCGACGCGCATGCGTCAGCAGATAATGCAGTCGGTGTGCGGCGGCATCGTATGAAAGTCCTTCGGGGCGCACGTTTGAAATGCAGTTGCGCTGCGCGTCCGTGCAACCGGTTTTCGGCGCCCATGTCAGATAAATGCCGAGGCTGTCCGGCGAACTGAGGCCCGGCCGCTCGCCGATCAACATCACCACCAGTTTTGCCTTCAGCAGTTCACCGATTTCGTCGCCGAGCGCGACGCGGCTCTGGCGCGCCACCACAACGGGGCCGATTTTCCAGTCTGAAAGCCGCGCGCAGACGGCCTGCAGTAAAGGCAACGACTGTCGCGACGCAGCGAACGCGGAAAGACCATCGGCGATGACGAACACGACGTCGGGCGGATCGATCGTGACGCGCGCGAGCGCTTCGCGGCTCTCGTCGGACAAACGCCGCCCAAGATCCGGACGACGCAGATAATGCTCGCGATCGGGCGCCGCGCTATGCACATCGAGCGACGTGAACCCATGCGCGCGCAGTTGCTCATGCAAGGCATCGGCGTCGAGCGGATGATGCACGGCGTCGCGCGCCTGCGCGTGCGAGAGATCGAATGCCAGCAGCGGCGCGGTCGGCAGACTGTTTCCCGCGCGACCCAGAGCGATACGCGCATTCGTGAATTCGCGCAGCGCGTTCCATGGATTCTTTTCGAGGAAGTCGCTCATGCGAGGTCGGCTCCGATCCAATCTTTGGCGCCTTGCAGTAGCGGCTGGCGAAGCGATGCACTCAAGAGCGCGCCGCGCGTATCGGCGATCTGCATCGACTCCAGCCATTCTTCGAATTCCGGCGCGCGACGCAGGCCTAAAACATCGCGCACGTACAGCGCATCGTGGAACGACGTGCTTTGATAGTTGAGCATCACGTCGTCGGCGCCGGGAACGCCCATGATGAAATTGACGCCGGCAACGCCCAGCAGCGTGAGCAGGTTGTCCATGTCGTCCTGATCGGCTTCCGCGTGATTCGTATAGCAGATGTCGCAGCCCATCGGCACGCCGAGCAGCTTGCCGCAGAAGTGATCTTCGAGACCGGCGCGTGTGATCTGCTTGCCGTCGTACAGATACTCCGGTCCGATAAAGCCGACCACCGTGTTCACCAGAAACGGATTGAACTTGCGCGCGACGGCATACGCGCGCACTTCGCACGTCTGCTGGTCGACGCCGTGATGCGCGTTCGCCGAAAGCGCGCTGCCCTGCCCGGTTTCGAAATACATCAGGTTGTCGCCGACCGTTCCGCGTTTGAGCGACAACCCCGCCTCATACCCTTCCTGCAAAAGCGCAAGCGTGATGCCAAAACCCGCGTTCGCCTTCTCCGTTCCCGCGATCGACTGGAACACGAGATCGACCGGCGCACCCTTCTCTATCGCGGCAATCGTGCTGGTGACGTGCGTGAGCACGCACGACTGCGTCGGTACCCGATAGCGCTGGCGGAAGTCGTCGACCATGTGCAGCAGCGTGGTGATGGCGGCGAGGCTGTCGGTGGCGGGATTGATGCCGATCATCGCGTCGCCGCAACCGTACATCAGGCCGTCGAGCATCGACGCCGCGATGCCCTTGACGTCATCGGTTGCGTGATTCGGTTGCAGGCGCACGGACATGTGTCCGGGCAAGCCGACGGTATTGCGAAAGCGCGTCACCACCGGACGCTTGCGCGCCGCCACGATCAGATCCTGATTGCGCATCAGCTTCGACACCGCGGCGACCATCTCCGGTGTCAGGCCCGCCGTGATTCGCGTGAGCGCGGCGGTATCCGTCGTGCCGGAGAGCAGCCAGTTGCGGAAATCGCCGACCGTCAGATGTGCGATTTCGGCGAACGCTTCGGGCGAGTGATCGTCGATGACGAGACGTGTAACCTCGTCGCTTTCGTACGGCACGACCGCTTCGTTCAGAAACGTGCGCAACGGCACCGCTGCGAGCGCGATCTTCGCGGCGACGCGTTCTTCCTCGCTTGCCGCCGCGATGCCGGCGAGCTGGTCGCCGGAGCGCAGCGGGCTCGCCTTCGCCAGCAGGGTTTTCAGATCGGCGAACCGGTACGTACGGCTGCCGATGGTCTCCGTATAGCTCATCTTCCGTTGCTCCATCGCCGTTGCCCGGAAGCAGCGGCTTTGCGTGGCGCGTCAGTCTTCGAGCAGGGCGTTCGCCGGTGCGACTTCATGCTGACGACGCGTCGGCAGAAAGTGCCGGTAGAAGGACACGAGACAGATCGCCATCTGAAAGTTGAAGTACACCATGGGCTTGTGTGGGCCGCAAGCAGATGTCCATCGGCCGATGGTAGAGCGCCATTAATCGATGGTGTTACCGGAAATCGGCAAGGATCAGGCGGTTTGACATGCGTGAGAACGCGCCGTGTGCGTCACGTCGCTTGAAAGAACAACGGTCCTTGCCAGCGTCGTTGGTTATTCCGCGCGGATGTTGCCGCCGGAAGAGCGCCAGCGCGCCGGCGTCACGCCGATCTGTCGTTTAAAGACCCGCTGGAACGCGGCTTCCGACTGATAGCCCACCGCTTCGCCGATCTCGGCAACCGGCGTGGCGGATTGCAGCAGCGCGCGGCCGGCGATCGTCATGCGCACTTCGGTGAGCACGTCGGTGGCCGAGCGGCCGATGGCTTCCTGGAACTGTCGCACGAACGTCGCGCGCGACATGTTGCAGAGCGACGCGAGCTGATCGAGCGTCCACGGCTCGCCGGGCGTCTCGAACATCGCCGAGACGGCCGCCTGCAGCCGCGGCCGGCCCGCGAGCGCGAGCAGCCCGTGCGGCGGTGCCGACAGTTCGCTCGCGAAGCGCAGCGTCAGCGCGAACAACGCCGCCGAGAGATGGCTCACGAGCGTTTCGCTGCCCGGCCCGTCGTCGGTGGCTTCTTCTCTCATCAATTCGATCAGGCGTGTGAGACGCGAGTTCGCCGTCGACTGGGTGGATTCGCCTGCGTCGCCATGCGCGTTGCCCGTGTTGCGCGCGTTCGCGCTGCGGACGATCAGGCGTCCCGGCAGGTGATCGCGCAATAACCGGTCGGGGACCGCGCCGAGCAGGAAGCGGCCGCAGAGGATGTCCGCCGATGCGCCCTCGCCGCCGTTCTCCATCACCACCGATGAGACCGCCTGACGCGATGCGGGCTGTATGGGCGTCTCGCCGCTGCCGTCGTGGATGCGATGGGCGTCGCCGGCTGGAAACACGATGATGTCGCCGGGGAAGAGCCGCTCCAGTGGACCGGTGCCGTCTTCGACCACCGCGCTGCCGGAGAGCAGCACGTGATACGGAATTTCGCGGACACCCGACTTTTCCTGGCTGATGGCCCACGGCGCGCCGAAGTGACAGCGCACGTCGAGGCGTCCGGTGACGGGCATCAGGGAAAGGAGTCGACTTAACAGATCCATATGAGCCGCTTGAGCATGTTTATGCGTCGTTTGAGGGTTACTGCCGGGCGCGCGCCGACGTAGAGTGACCTCATGCAATTGCCAGCCGATTTTACTTGAGGCGGGCGCGGGCCGTTGGAGCCGGTGTCCACGTCTTGTGGACGGGGGTTGTGAGCGGTTGTCGGCCATATGCGCTACCCATTGAGGATGTCATGAAAACAGTTCAAACCGATGTTGCGATTATTGGCGCCGGTAGTGCCGGGTTGTCGGCGTACCGCGCGGCGAAGGCGGCAGGCGCGTCCGCGATTCTCATCGAAGGCGGGCCGTATGGGACGACGTGTGCGCGTGTGGGATGTATGCCGTCGAAGCTGCTTATCGCGGCGGCTGAGGCAGCGCATGCCGCAGCGCGGACGGCGCCGTTTGGCGTGCATGTCGACGGGACTATCCGTATCGATGGGCGTGAGGTGATGGCGCGGGTGAAAAGCGAGCGTGACCGCTTCGTGGGTTTTGTGGTCGAGAGTACCGAGGGGATTCCGGAAGTGGACCGGTTGACCGGTTACGCGCGGTTTATCGATGATGGGTTGTTGCAGGTCGGTAATCACACGCAGGTGCGTGCGCGCAGTGTGGTGATTGCTACCGGTTCGTCGCCGTATGTGCCGGAGATGTACCGGAAGCTGGGCGACCGGGCGATTGTGAATGACGATGTTTTTGCCTGGGACGATCTTCCGCGGAAGGTCGCTGTTGTGGGCGCTGGGGTGATCGGGCTGGAGCTGGGGCAGGCTTTGTCGCGGCTCGGGGTGGATGTGACCGTTCTCGGCGCGCGTGGGCGGGTTGGGCCTTTGACGGACCCTGAGGTTAAGGCCTATGCGGAGAAGGTGTTTGCTGATGGGTTCCGGTTTTTCGCGCGGGCTGAGGTGGAGGCGGTTTCGCGTGAAGGTGACAGCGTGCGGATGCAGTATCGGACTGGGGTTGGTGCTGGTTCTGCTTCTGGGCAGGTGGTTGAGGATACGTTTGATTATGTGCTGGTTGCGGCGGGTCGGCGGCCTGATGTGGCTGGGCTGGCGCTGGGGAATACATCCCTTGAGGTCGGTAAGGACGGCGTGCCTGTTTATGATCCGCTGACTTTGCAGGCCGGTGCTTCCCCTGTGTTTATCGCCGGGGATGTGAATGGCGTGTTGCCGTTACTGCATGAAGCCGCCGATGAAGGTAAGGCGGCTGGGACGAATGCTGCGCGGTTTCCAGATGTTGTGCCGCTGGGACGGCGGGCTCCGATTTCGGTGGTTTTTTCAGACCCGGGCGTGGCGATGGTTGGTGCGCGGTTTGTTGATCTGGCGCCGGGTTCGTTCGTGATCGGTGAGGTCAGTTTCGAAGACCAGGGTCGTAGCCGGATCATGTTGCGTAATCGTGGGTTAATGCATGTTTATGTCGACAAGGCTACGCGGCAGTTCGTCGGCGCGGAATGGATCGGGCCGGATGCTGAACACATCGCTCACTTGCTGGCGTGGGCGCTGCAGATGAAGCTCACCGTCGATGCGATGTTGGAAATGCCTTTTTATCATCCTGTGGTTGAGGAAGGGGTTAGGACGGCTTTGAGGGCTGCGGTGGTAGCGCTGGGCGAGGTTGGGGCGCGAGAGGTGTTTCCTGTTGATCCAGCTCAAAATGCCGGCTGATCTTGCCGCCGGATGGCCGTTCGGCATATTGTTTGCGAATTTTCACTGCGTGAAAATAGATCGGATGACTCACTAAACGTCATCGACCGAGCCGATTGATAGAACGGCGGAGAACACCTGGAAGGAAAAGAAGCGCGGGCCGTATGGGCGGCAACCCATACGGCCCGCTGACCACAACCAACTCAACGAAGGAGTTGACTATGGCTGACGCCAATCATAAAGCAGTTGCGCCTGTTACCGAACGCTTCGCGACGATTTCGTCACAAAGACGGCCGAGGCCGATTAGAAGCGTCCACGATTACTACCGCCCACGTAAGGATTTGCCGCCGGCGCCCTGGATTCGTCTCGCGGGACGATGGCTCGAAAAGGCCGGGTTTCAAATTAACAGCCGCATTCGGGTCGAGGTTCAGCGTGGGAAGCTTGTGATCACGCTTGTGGGCTGAACATCGGTGTGATCAGCGAACCCGGCGGCGCCGGGTTCGCGTTGTGAGGCAAGCGCTAATTGATGAGCTCGTAGGCTGTACTCCGGCCACTCGCAGCGGATTTACGCAATGCGCCAAGCACGACAAGCTCTCCGATATCGCGCAACGCAGTATCCTGGGAGCACTTCGCGATCGCGGCCCACTTACTGCTTGTCAATTTCCCCTCGAAGCCGTCCAACAGTCGATTAAGCAGTTTCACCTGGCGTTCGTTCAAAGGCGTTCCAGCCCACCGCTGCCAGAAGCGCGTTTTGGCGAGAACCGCATCGACTGTTTGTTGCGCGTTTCCCACCGCGCGATTCAGGGTCTTCAAAAACCACAGCAACCACTCAGTGATATCGAGCGAGCCTTTCTGCGTGCGTTCGAGAACGTCGTAGTAGGCGCTGCACTCTCGCTGGATTTGCGCTGAGAGACTGTAAAAACGTTGCGGGCTGCCGTCGGCGCGGGCAAGCAACAAGTCTCCGATCGCTCGTGCGATGCGGCCATTACCGTCGCCAAAGGGATGCAGCGTCACGAGCCAGAGGTGTGCGAGTCCCGCCTTGATGAGCGCGGGCTGACCTGAATCGTTGTTGATCCAGTTGAGGAAGCTCGTCATCGCGTCGTTCAGGCGACTGGCCGGAGGCGCCTCGAAATGGGCGCGTTGGTGGCCTATCGGCCCCGACACGACCTGCATGGGGCCGTTGGCATCGTCGCGCCATACGCCGACCTCGATTCGGGACATGCCGCTGTAACCGGTCGGGAACAACGCTGCGTGCCATGCGAATAGCCGGTCGGCTGTTACCGGACCGACGCAGTTGATTGTGGCGTCCAGCACCATCTCGACCACGCCTTCCACGTGGCGGTCGACAGGAGCCAACGCCCCTATGTCCACACCCAGGCGACGCGCGATTGAGGACCGTACCGATTGCGCATTGAGCTGTTCACCCTCGATCTCGCTCGTTTTCAGTACGTCTTCGGTGAGCGCAGCAAGGCTGGCCTGGTCGCGCAGAGCCACGCCGACGTCGGCCAGACGGCCAAGCAGTAGCCCCTGCGCCTGCGCTACGTCCGTCAGGGCTGACGTAACCCGCGACAGGTCGTACCGCCATTCCGGCCAAGCAGGGTCCTGCCAGATATAGGTCCAATCTCCGCTTTTCATGCGGAGATTATGCGGTGCAATCGCCACGTCCGCAAGCTATTCGCCGCAAAATTTGCGGTGAATCTGAGGGTTATTCGCCGCAGCGATGCTTGGACCGACGCCCCTCGCTTACCATCCTTCGAGCTAGCCCTGACTTGAGGTTCTGCACAGGAATCTGCCCAAAAACCAACCTTTGCCCGCGATCCGTTGTCGGGACAACTGGGTTTTCATCCTTGCTTTGTTCGGCGAACAACTAAGCACGATGACGCCAGGCGGCCTGTGTCCCGAGCAATCAGGCACCCGACGTTACCTCCTCAAGGCTCCCGAATGAAGACGCTGCGAACTGGTTTTTATGTCAATTAGCTGAGAATGCTGAATGGAGAAGATATAAGTCGCTCAAGAACGTGGGCAAATTGCCGTTTACCTAGCAATTAACCAAGAGAGCGAAATGACCACGAGCGTAATGGCGAGCCCGCGAGCATGGTCACTTCTCACGATCGACGGTGCCCGGCAGTACGGAGGAAACGCTGGATATGCGGACAATCCGGAAGAGGTTTACCGTTATGACAGTGATGTCGCCAACTACCGGCAGGTGTCAGAAGACGACGTGATCATTCTGCGATCCCGCTCCGATGTCATCGGTGTTGCTCGGATCGAGAAGATCCTCTCTGAGCAAGGTGCGAAGGAACGTCTTCGTTGTCCGCATTGCCATGTCACCAACATCAAAGAGCGGGCAACAATGCAGCCGCGGTGGGCGTGCAAAAACCGACACACGTTTGAGGAGCCCGAGCGGCAGACCGTTACTGTCGGTACGTTCGAGGCTCACTACGGCAGAACCTTTCGTCCGGCTCCCCCAACGTTGACACTGACTCGTTTGAATGAGGCAGTCATGCGGCCGAGCGACCAAATGTCGATTAAGGAGCTCGATCTCGGCCGAATAGAGGAATGGCTCCGAACCGATAGCGGTTGTCATCAGCTGGTCGTTGATTACGCCAGCGCGATCGCGCCGGACGGGGCGGCGCAAAATGATACTGGTCTTGAGGCGCCCACGTCGATCATCGAAACGCGACGACGCGTACTGCGTGAAGTGAATCTGAGGCGAGGACAGCCGCAATTCCGGGAGCGGCTCATCCGGCGCTATGGCAACGCCTGCCAGATCAGCGCATGCACCTTCCCGGGTCTTGTCGAAGCGGCCCACATCACCCCCTATGCTCTCACCTACGAAAATGGCGCTCATAATGGGCTTCTTTTACGTAGCGACCTTCATACCCTCTTCGATCTAGGGCTGCTGGCAGTCGACCCCGCCAGCATGGCTGTTGCACTGCACCCTGCGTTACTAATGACGGACTATGTATCTTTTGAAGGCCGACTACTGTTCACGAATGGAACTACCGGCCCCGATCGCGCGGCACTTGCTGAGCGATGGAAATTCTTCAAGAGCCAGTTGTCTCGCAGTGGAGGGCTGTAATTGAAGTACAGATCTATTGATCTGCCCTTCAACTGCCCCGAGTTAGCAACTTCAAGGTTGCATGGTTACGCTGCCTGTCGCTGCTCGCCCTGAAGGCGAGCGCGACCTTCCAAGATGCGGGATTTCATCAGCTTGGCGACCGCGGCGAACAAGATCAAACATCAATATTCCCCGCCCTCAACGCATTCGACTCAATAAACGCTCTCCGCGGCTCAACATCATCGCCCATCAAGGTGGTGAAGATCCCATCCGCAGCAATAGCATCCTCGATCTGCACACGAAGCAAACGCCTCACAGCCGGATCCATCGTCGTTTCCCAAAGCTGCCCAGGATTCATCTCACCGAGACCCTTATAACGCTGCTTGGAAACATTCCGCTCAGCATCCGCAATCAACCACTTCATAGCACTCTTGAAGTCGGTAACCGCCATACTCCGCTCACCACGCTTGATAACAGCGCCAGTCCCAATCAACCCCTTGAACGTATTAGCGGTATTAACAAGCTGCTGATAATCCGCAGTCAGCTGAAACTCTTCATCGAGAACAGAAACCTTCTGATTCCCGTGATGCGTCCTTGAAACCTTAAGCGAGCGCAACTCACGAACAGGGTCATACATCGACGACACCTTCACCTCAGGCTTCAGCGGGTCATCCCGCAACTTGGCCTCAAGCGCCCTGGCAGACGCGTCTGTAGAAGCCTCGCTAGAGAGATCAATCAAAACCCCATCCATCACAGCCTCAAGCGCGCCAGCGTCATACAACCGGCTCAACCGATCCACAACAGCCTGCGCCAGCAAATAAGAACGCGCCAGCTCACCCAAAGCATCGCCAGCAATCGGCGTCGCCCCTTCCGATGGCAGCAGCTCCGAGCCGTTCAAAGCCAGCTTCAACATATGCGCATTCAAATCAGCAGCATCCTTCAGATACCGCTCATCCTTCCCGGCCTTCACCTTGTACAAAGGCGGCTGCGCGATATAGATATACCCGCGCTCGATCATCTCCGGCATCTGCCGATAGAAGAACGTGAGCAGCAGCGTCCGGATGTGCGCGCCGTCCACGTCCGCATCGGTCATGATGATGATGCGGTGATAGCGCAGCTTGTCGAGGTTGTAATCCTCTTTACCGATACCGCATCCCAAAGCAGTAATCAACGTCACGAGCTGTTCCGAAGAAAGCAGCTTGTCATACCGCGCCTTCTCGACGTTCAGCACCTTGCCGCGTAGCGGCAAAATAGCCTGAAACTTCCGGTCACGCCCCTGCTTCGCCGAGCCGCCTGCCGAGTCACCCTCGACGATATAAATCTCCGACTTCGCCGGATCCTTCTCCTGGCAATCCGCGAGCTTGCCCGGCAAACCGACGCCATCCAGCACGCCCTTGCGCCGCGTCATCTCACGCGCCTTGCGCGCCGCGTCGCGCGCACGCGCCGCGTCGACGATCTTGCCGCAGATGATCTTCGCGTCGTTCGGCGTTTCCAGCAGGAATTCTTCGAGCGCCTTCGCCACCACGTCCTCGACCGGCGCGCGCACTTCGGAAGAAACCAGCTTGTCCTTCGTCTGCGCGCTGAACTTCGGCTCCGGCACCTTCACCGAAAGCACGCACGAAAGCCCTTCGCGCATGTCGTCGCCGGACGTCTCGACCTTCGCCTTCTTCGCCACTTCGTGATCGGCGATGTACTTGTTCAACACGCGCGTCATCGCCGCACGCAAGCCGGTCAGGTGAGTGCCGCCGTCGCGCTGCGGAATGTTGTTCGTGAAGCACAGCACGTTCTCGTTGTAGCTGTCGTTCCACTGCATCGCCACTTCGACGCCCACGCCGTCCTTCTCGCCGCTCACGTGGAAAATCGTGGGGTGCAGCACGGACTTCGTCTTGTTGATGTACTCGACGAAACCCTTCACGCCGCCCACAAACGCGAAATCGTCTTCCTTGCCCGAGCGCTGGTCGGTCAAACGGATACGCACGCCGTTATTCAGGAACGACAGTTCGCGAATGCGCTTCGCGAGAATGTCGTAGTGATATTCGACGTTGCCGAAAATCGTCTCGTCGGCCATGAAATGCACTTCGGTGCCGCGATTTTCCGTATCGCCCACCACCTGGATCGGCGACACAGCCACGCCGTCGATCTCTTCGATCAAGCGGTTCTGCGGCACGCCACGGTGGAACTCCATGAAGTGCTTCTTGCCGTCGCGGCGAATCGTGAGGCGCAGCCACCCCGACAGCGCGTTCACGCACGACACGCCCACGCCGTGCAGGCCGCCCGACACCTTGTAGCTGTTCTGGTCGAACTTGCCGCCCGCGTGCAGCTCGGTCATCACGATTTCCGCGGCGCTGCGCTTCGGATCGTGCTTGTCGTCCATCTTGAGACCGGTCGGCACGCCGCGGCCGTTGTCGGTGATCGAGATCGAGTTATCCGCGTGGATGATCACCTTGATGTCGTTACAGTGGCCCGCGAGCGCTTCGTCGATCGAGTTGTCCAGCACTTCGAATACGAGGTGATGCAGACCGGTGCCGTCCGACGTATCGCCGATGTACATCCCAGGCCGCTTGCGCACCGCCTCCAGACCTTCAAGGATCTGAATGGACGAGGCGCCGTAGCTGTTGTCGGGTTGCGAATTGTTCAGTTCAGTCATGGATTTTTTCCGGTTCTGCGTTACTGCTGCATTGCTGCCTTGTTACTGCTCGGGACTTTTCAAAACACCATAAAAACGCCAAAGGGGCACTGCGCCCCTTGGTGTCATCTGGTTGTCGAACGCTTTAAATGCGCATCGGCATCACGACGTACTTGAATTCCTCGTTCTCGGGAATCGTGATCAGCGCACTGGAACTGGCATCGCCGAGGCTCACTTCCAGCATGTCGACCTTCAGGTTCGCGAGCACGTCGAGCAGATACGTGACGTTGAACCCCATATCGACGCTGTCGCCGGTATAAGCGATTTCCAGTTCTTCCTGCGCCTCTTCCTGATCGGCGTTGGTGGACATGATCTTCAGCTGGCCCGGCTCGATGATGCAGCGCACGCCCTTGAATTTGTCCGACGTCAGAATCGCCGCGCGCTGGAGCGAGCGCTGCAATTCTTCTCGGCCGATCACAAACTTGTTCTTGTGCGTTTTCGGAATCACGCGCTGGAAGTCGGGGAACTTGCCTTCCACCAGCTTCGACACCAGTTCGACCTGGCCGAACGTGAACTTCACCTGCGTCGGCGCGATGTCGATCTTCAGCGTGTCGTCGATGTCTTCGAGCAGACGCTGCAACTCGAGAATCGTCTTGCGCGGAATGATCACTTCCTGACGCGGAAACGACCCCTCGATCTTCATCGAGGAAAACGCCAGACGGTGGCCATCGGTCGCAACCGCCATCAGCTGGTCGCCGTCGACTACCAGCAACATGCCGTTCAGGTAGTAACGGATGTCCTGCTGCGCCATCGAGAAATGGACCATGCCGAGCAACTGGCGGAACGTCTTCTGGGGAACCACCAGATTCGCGCCGAAGTCTTTAGCCTGGGCGACGGTCGGGAATTCGTCGGCCGCCAGCGTTTGCAGCGCGAAGCGGCTCTTGCCGGACTGCACCGTGAGACGCTTGTCGTTCAGGGTGAGCGTGACCTGGCCGTCGGGCATCGCGCGCAGAATGTCGAGCAGCTTGCGCGCGGCGACGGTCGTGGCAACCGATTCGCCGCCGACGCCGAAATCGGCGTGCGTGGTGATCTGAAGCTCGAGGTCCGTCGACAGGAACGACACGTCAGAGCCGTTCTTGGTAATCAGCAAGTTGGCGAGGATCGGCAACGTATGGCGGCGTTCTACGATGCCGCTCACGGTTTGCAGCGGCCTGAGGAGGTTATCGCGTTCGGTCTTGACCAGTTGCATAGAGTTCCTTCGTTATGTGACGGCCTGCGCGCCTCGTCCGGCAGCTTGATGCGCGTGGGCCCCGCCCCCCGCTGGCTGGCGCCACGCTGCGCCAGTCACGGCGTGAAATCCGCCCCCGGCCGCCGGGCGGTTAAACCTGTATTGTGCCTTAAAACGGAACCGCTCCACTAAAATGGGGGCGAGTTCAGCAATAAACAGAGCGGATTGCGCCGCTCACGCACTCAATTCCGCGTTTAACCCTTGAGCGTCTGTTCCAGAACGTGCAATTCGTGATTGAGCTGCGCATCCTTGCTGCGCTCGTCGGCGATCTTGCGCACCGCGTGCAGCACGGTGGTGTGATCGCGTCCGCCAAACAGCTCGCCGATTTCCGGCAGGCTTTTCTGGGTCAGTTCCTTCGCCAGATACATCGCGATCTGCCGCGGCCGCGCGATATTCGCCGGACGCTTCTTCGAATACATGTCCGCGACCTTGATGTTGTAAAAGTCGGCGGCCGTTTTCTGGATGTTTTCCACTGAAATCTGGCGGTTCTGCACCGTCAGCAGGTCCTTAAGCGCCTCTTTCGTGACTTCGATCGAGATTTCGCGGCCGTGGAACTTCGAATACGCGAGAATCTTGCGCAGCGCGCCTTCGAGTTCGCGCACGTTCGAGCGCAGATGCTTCGCGACGAAAAACGCGACGTCCTCATTCAGGCTCACGCCTTCCGACTGCGCCTTGCGCATCAGGATCGCGACGCGCATTTCCAGTTCGGGCGGCTCGATCGCGACGGTCAGGCCGGAATCGAAGCGCGAGATCAGCCGGTCGTCGATACCCGAGATTTCCTTCGGATACGTATCGCTCGTGATGATCACCTGCGCCTTGTTCGCGACGAGCGCCTCGAACGCGTAGAAGAATTCTTCCTGAGTACGCGATTTGCCGGAGAAGAACTGGATATCGTCGATCAGCAGCAGGTCGAGCGAGTGGTAATAGCGCTTGAAGTCGTCGAATGCCTTGCGCTGGTACGCCTTCACGACGTCGGACACATATTGTTCCGCGTGGATGTAGCGGATGCGCGCGCCGGCCTTGTCCATCAGCAACTGGTTGCCGATCGCGTGGATCAGGTGGGTCTTGCCGAGGCCGACGCCGCCGTACAGGAACAGCGGGTTATACGAGATGCCCGGATTGTCGGCGACCTGGATCGCCGCGGCACGCGCCAGCTGGTTCGCCTTGCCGGTCACGAAGTTGTCGAACGTGAGCACGGGGTTCAGCTTCGAGCGCTCATACATCGAGTCGGTTTCGCCATTGCCGGTGCCGGCGCCCGAACCCGGACGCCACGTGCGGCGTGCAGCGGCGGCTTCGTTGGCGTCGAGGCTGGGCAGGTCGAGATCGGCGTGATCGTCGGCCGCGTGAATGGCTGCCGCCTGCGCGGCGCTGCCATTACCGGCGCGCATGGCGTGTGCAGCCTGAACGGCGCTCACGGCGGCATCGACGGCGGCGGCGCCGGAATTCATCTGCGGCGACATGGGACGCGACGGCTGCGGCGCGGCAGGCGCACGCAAACCGGCCTTCGGATCGAGAACAAACTGGACATCGACCGGCGCCTGCCAGAAATCGCGTGCCAGATCGGAGATCCGGCCCGAGAACTGGCTCTTGACCCAGTCGAGCTTGAAACGGTTGGGCGCAGCGATGCGCAAGGTATTTGCAGCGGCGTCGAAGGCGACCGGGGCCAACGGTTTGATCCACGTCACGTACTGCTGGGGCGTCAGCTCGCGCTCCAGCAATGCCGAACAGTGTTGCCAGAAATCATTCATCGAGTTGCTGTAATTTTAAGCACAGCGGTCCGCGGCCGCCCCCACCGCGAATTTCGCGACAAGGCCCGGTACAGCCGAGCGGACAGGTTCCAGGTGCTTGTGCCACAAGGGTTTGGGCAGGGCAAGCGGGCCGGAGCGGCGTGCATGATTTTTGGGAAGTAAGGCGAGATTCTACCGCCAAAAGCGCGCGCAAAGGGAGTTATCCACAGGGTCCGATCAAGCGGTGAGCCCGTGTCCAGCCTGGGGATCACCGCTCTAAACTATTGACGACCAAGAGAAAACCGGTTTAAATAGCGGGTTCCGCGAAAACCAATTTTTGAACCACCGGCCATTGCACTTTCCGCGATGCTCGCGCGGTTATTTCTCTGTCAAGTGAGAGCAACATGAAACGTACTTACCAACCTTCCGTTACCCGTCGCAAGCGTACCCATGGCTTTCGCGTCCGCATGAAGACCGCCGGTGGCCGCAAGGTGATCAACGCACGCCGCGCGAAGGGCCGCAAGCGCCTCGCCATCTAAGGCTGAAGCGCAGGTTTGCGACCATTGCGCGCTGTGTCCGAAGCCCGCGACGTCAGCCGCGCTGCGGGAACGGCAGGAGCGCCGCATCAGGGCTCGGTTCCGTTGCGAGCGCAAGCCGCCTTTCCCAAAGCCGCAAGGCTACTGAAAACGGATGAATTTTCATCCGTTTTTCGTTTGCGCCCGTGGCGCCGGTCGGCTCATTTCGTTGTCTACGGCAGGCCGACAGGCAACGAAGCGCGCCTCGGTCTCGTGATCGGCAAGAAGTATGCGCCGCGCGCGGTCACCCGCAATCTGGTGCGCCGCATCGCGCGTGAAGCTTTCCGGCTGCGTCGCGCGGAGTTCGGCGGTTGGGACGTGCTGCTGCGGCTTCACACGAAGTTCGACCGGAAGGCGATGCCCGCTGCGTCGTCGCCACCGTTGAAAACGCTGTGCCGCAGCGAAATCGAAGCGTTGCTCGACAAGGCCGCTCGCGAAATCACCCGCCGCCAGGCGCCGCCGGCCGAATCGCCCGCAACGCCCGACGCACCCGTGACGGAATGACGCCCGCGCGCAGGCGCCAGTTGCTTCTCCACACAGCGCGGCGCACTCTGGCCGCACTTGCCATGCAAACGGTACTTTTCGCTTTACTGCGTTTCTACAAGGTTGCCGTGAGCCCCCTGCTCGGCAGCCGGTGCCGCTTTTACCCTTCCTGTTCGGATTACGCGCGCGAAGCAATCCAGTATCATGGCGCCGCGCGTGGTACTTATCTCGCCGCCAGGCGCCTGTGCCGCTGCCATCCGTTTTCCGCGGGCGGCATCGATCTCGTCCCGCCTCCCACTTCTGAAAAGCGCTGACGCGCCGTTCCATCGACACTGAGACAACGCATGGATATTAAACGCACCGTCCTATGGGTCATCTTCTTCATGTCAGCGGTCATGCTGTTCGACAACTGGCAACGCGACCACGGACGTCCGTCGATGTTCTTCCCGAACACGTCGGCCACGAAGACCGCTCCGGGCGCAGCACCGGGCACGACCACGCCGGGCACGTCGGGCGCCGAGCTTCCGCAGGCAGCCGCTGGCGCCGCGCCGGGCGGCGCGCCCGCGCCCGCTACTCAGGCGGCCGCCCAGCTGATCCACTTCCACACCGACGTCTATGACGGCGAAATCGACACGCGTGGCGGCACGCTGTCGAAGCTTTCGCTCATGAAAGAAGGCGACGGCAAGCAGCCCGACCTGTACATCACGCTGTTCGACCACACCGCGACGCACACGTATCTGGCGCGCACGGGGCTGCTCGGCGGCGATTTCCCGAACCACAACGACATCTACACCCCGGTCGCCGGCCAGCCGCATGACCTGACGGGCGACGCGAAATCGATGCAGATCAGCTTCGAATCGCCGGTGAAGGGTGGCGTGAAGGTCGTGAAGACGTACACGTTCACGCGCGGCAGCTACGTGATCGGCGTCGACACGAAGATCGTCAACGTCGGCACCGTGCCGGTTACGCCCACGCTGTACATGGAACTCGTGCGCGACAGCCAGCCGGTCGACACGCCGCGCTTCTCGCACACGTTCATGGGGCCGGCGGTCTACACGGAACAGCATCACTTCCAGAAGATCGACTTCAGCGACATCGACAAGAACAAGGCGACGTTCGCGTCTTCCGCCGACAACGGCTGGATCGCGATGGTGCAGCATTACTTCGCATCGGCGTGGATCCCCACGCAGGGCGCGAAGCGCGACATCTACGTCGAGAAGATCGATCCGACGCTCTACCGCGTCGGCGTGAAGCAGCCGGTCGCGACGATCGCGCCGGGACAGTCGGTCGACGTGCAGTCGCGTCTCTTCGCCGGTCCGGAAGAAGAGCGCATGCTCGAAAGCGTCGCGCCGGGCCTCGAACTCGTGAAGGACTATGGCTACGTCACGATCATCGCGAAGCCGCTCTTCTGGCTGCTCGAGAAGATCCACAGCTTTGTCGGCAACTGGGGCTGGTCGATCATCCTGCTGACGCTGCTGATCAAGGCCGTGTTCTTCCCGCTGTCGGCGGCGAGCTACAAGTCGATGGCGCGCATGAAGGCGATCACGCCGCGCATGCAGGCGCTGCGCGAACGCTTCAAGGGCGATCCGCAGAAGATGAACTCGGCGCTGATGGAGTTGTACAAGACCGAGAAGGTGAATCCGTTCGGCGGCTGTCTGCCGGTCGTGATCCAGATTCCGGTGTTCATCTCGCTGTACTGGGTGCTGCTGTCGTCGGTGGAAATGCGCGGCGCGCCGTGGATTCTCTGGATTCACGATCTGTCGCAGCAGGATCCGTTCTTCATCCTGCCGGTGCTGATGGCCGTCTCGATGTTCCTGCAAACGCGCCTGAACCCGACGCCGCCGGATCCGGTTCAAGCCAAGATGATGATGTTCATGCCGATCGCGTTCTCGGTCATGTTCTTCTTCTTCCCGGCCGGCCTCGTGCTGTACTACGTGGTGAACAACGTGCTGTCGATCGCGCAGCAGTACTACATCACGCGCATGATGGGTCAGGGCGCGAAGAAAGCCGCCTGACGCCCAGCCTCGTGAACGGTGGGTACGCCGGCCGTTCACGACGAAGCTGACGAAGAAAGCCGCCCGGTTTTTGCGCCGGGCGGCTTTTTTTACGCGATTCTGGCGCGTGAATCAGCGCGAATCGCCTGGCGGCGGCGGTGGGCTTTTAACGCTCAAACGGTTACACGCGTCGCCGTAAAACTGCGCGACGAGTTCGTGGATCAGATACCGGTGATGCGGCTTCAACGCCTCGATCTTCGCGGACAACTCCAGCGCCTCGGCGGAAAGCCCCGTCGCACTGGCGGGCGGCAACGGCCCTGGCACCGCGCGCGACGCTTCCACGGGTGCCGGCCCGTAGTGCAGCCAATGCAGATCGACCTTGAACCACTCGGCGAGTGTCTGCAGTTTGTCGTTGGTTGGAATCGTGCGCGCGCTCAGCCACTTGTGAACCGTCTGCGGCGAGACAGGTTGAGCGCCGCGGTGGCGCAGGTTGAAATGCAGCGCGAGATCCGTGCCGCCCCGCAGTTTTTCCGGCGCGCGGTTCATCGCGAATTTCAGACGCTCGGCAAAAGCCGTTTTCTCTTCGATGGTGGGCATGCACGAGATTGTGCCGTTGCGACCCGTGCCCACTGACAACCTCGTGCGATAAATTTAGCTCGACGGCATCGTATGGCGTCTTCGCGGCATCATCCGGTTCTCGTGCGCCCACGCGGCCTCTCAGCACGCATCTGAGCGTCGGTAGGATTTTTGCCGCAGCAGCGTCAGCGCCGAAGTCACCGCCTTCCAATCGCTGGACCTATCGCGATTAAGATAAATCGGGAATCGTCTTAGGCCTTTTGGCCGAGGTCCGAATTCGCGCGACAGGCGAAGGCGCACGAGACGCGCACGTTACAATGTCTGGCACCGTGCGATCCTCGCCACGCCACGTGTTTTCTGCGGTTTTCTCTTCGTTCGCCCACCATGCTCACTACCGATTCCGATCCGATTGTCGCCATCGCCACCGCGCCCGGGCGAAGTGGGATCGGTGTCGTACGGATCTCGTTCGGCCGCGCCGGTGAGGCCGCTGCCGAACCGCTGATGCTGGCGCTGACCGGTCAGTCGCTGGCGCCGCGCCATGCGAGCTACGTGCCTTTTCTCGATGGCGGCGGCCATGCGCTCGACCGCGGTATCGCGCTGTACTTTCCGGCGCCGCATTCCTACACCGGCGAGCATGTCCTCGAACTGCAGGGCCACGGCGGTCCGATCGTGCTGCAGCTCGTGCTGCAACGGTGTATCGATGCGGGTCGCGCCGTCGGGCTGCGGCTCGCGGAGCCTGGCGAATTCACGCGCCGTGCGTTTCTCAACGACAAGCTGGATCTGGCGCAGGCCGAGGCCGTCGCCGACCTGATCGAGGCGAGCACCGAGGCCGCCGCGCGCTCGGCCGGCCGCTCGCTCGAAGGCGCGTTTTCGCGCGACATTCACGCGCTGGTCGACGAGGTCATCACGCTACGCATGCTCGTCGAGGCGACACTCGATTTCCCCGAGGAAGAGATCGACTTTCTGGAGGCGGCCGACGCCCGCGGCAAGCTCTCGCGTATCCGCGAGCGGCTGGCGGACGTGCTGAGCGAGGCGCGTCAGGGCGCGTTGCTGCGCGAAGGGTTGTCGGTGGTGCTGGCGGGCCAGCCGAACGTCGGCAAGTCGTCGTTGCTGAACGCGCTCGCGGGCGCGGAACTGGCGATTGTCACGCCGATCGCCGGCACGACACGCGACAAGGTCACGCAGACAATCCAGATCGAGGGCATTCCACTGCACGTGATCGATACCGCCGGCCTGCGCGAAACGGAAGACGAAGTCGAAAAGATCGGCATCGCGCGCACCTGGAGCGAGATCGAACGCGCGGATGTCGTGCTGCATCTGCTCGACGCACGCGAGGGCATGACGCCGGGAGACGGCCCGATCGCAGCGCGTTTTCCGCCGGGCGTGCCGGTCGTGCGCGTGATGAACAAGACCGATCTCACCGGCCTCGCGCCGTCGGTGACGAAGCTCGACGACACCGGCGGCGCCGATCTGCGCGAGGTGCGGCTGTCGGCGAAGAAGGTCGACGGCATTTCGCTGTTGCGCGCGGAACTGCTACGCATCGCGGGATGGCAGGCGGGCGCGGAGAGCGTGTATCTGGCCCGGGAGCGGCATCTGATCGCGCTGCGCGCGGCGCAGGAACATCTCGGTACGGCCGCCCGGCACGCGGACCAGAGCGCGCAGGCACTCGATCTCTTCGCCGAGGAACTGCGGCTTGCACAGGAACAGTTGAATTCGATCACCGGCGAGTTCACCTCCGATGATCTGCTCGGGGTGATTTTCAGCCGCTTTTGTATTGGGAAGTGATCGGTCGCCGGGCAGTGTCCAGGGTTCACAACACGGTCTCCCAAGCGCTTTTGCAAGCTTTCACTATTGCTCCCACGTTCGCCAAACTTCTGCCATTGACAGCCACGGTCACCAGTACAGAACCAACCAGTCGTCACGATCGGCGAATTATCCAGCCACCAGCCTGATGGCGGCTCGGGAGCACACCCGCCGCTACGCGGAAATGGCTGCAGGCGGCGTCTCGCCGATGCGCGGATCGACGAAGGACGCAAGCTGTTCCTCGGCAAATTTGGCTCCGCGACCTGATCTCTACCACCTGTACAAAAAAACAGTATTCCGATCTACAATTATCGGCAATTGTTGCCAAACGGCGGCAACCACCCCAGCAAGGGAGGTGTCAGTGGTAAATAGCAACGTGATAGAAGCGCTCCACCATAGAACCTTCGAAAGCATCAAGCAGATCAATGACAGCGGCTCGGAGTTCTGGTTTGCTCGTGACCTCGCGCCACTGCTTGATTACCCGCAATGGCGCAACTTCCTGCCGGTGCTGGATAAGGCTCGGAAGGCCTGCCGCCAGAGCGGGCAACAGATGGAAGACCATTTTGCGGACATGCGCAAAATGGTCGGGATCGGTTCCGGCGCGCAACGCCCGATCGACGACGTGTGCCTGTCTCGTTACGCCTGCTACCTGATCGTACAGAATGGCGACCCGTCAAAGCCGGTAATTGCTAACGGGCAAACCTATTTCGCAATGCAGACGCGCCGCCAGGAATTGGCCGACGATGCGAAGTTTGCCCAGCTCGGCGAGGACGAGCGTCGTCTTGCGATTCGCAACGAATTAGTGACGCACAACAAGCACCTCGCCGCGGCCGCGAAGGATGCGGGTGTCGAAACGCCGATCGACTACGCAATCTTTCAGGATCACGGCTATAAAGGTCTGTACGGCGGCCTTCGCAGCAAGGAAATCCACACTAGGAAAGGTCTGAAAAAGAGCCAGAAGATCCTCGACCACATGGGCAGTACGGAACTCGCTGCCAATCTGTTCCGGGCGACTCAGACCGAGGAGAAGCTGCGGCGCGATGGAATCAAGGGCAAGCAGCGAGCGAACCAGACGCACTTTGCGGTGGGCCATAAGGTGCGGGAAACGATTCAGGAATTGGGCGGTACGATGCCCGAACAACTGCCGACACCTGATACGAGTATTCAGCAGATCGAACGAGCGCAAAA
This sequence comes from Paraburkholderia sartisoli, assembly GCF_900107685.1. Taxonomy (GTDB): domain Bacteria; phylum Pseudomonadota; class Gammaproteobacteria; order Burkholderiales; family Burkholderiaceae; genus Paraburkholderia; species Paraburkholderia sartisoli. The sequence continues at coordinate 122,666 of NZ_FNRQ01000005.1, forward strand.
GAAGCTGCCGAAATAATTTCCGTCTCGACGGCTGCACGATCAAACGACGCCATCGACCACACAGAAGAATCTGCGTGGCGCGCAGGGACGACGAGAACGAAAAGGGGGAGGAACTGTAGACGATTCGTCCAGCGACACGATCACTACAATGCTGGCTCACCCTTTTGTCATCGCACCACCCTATCTGACTATCCGCGGTTCACGATCAACCGGGCGCTCGTTCTGATCCTCCCGAACCAGCCGTTCGCGGATTGGTCTGCGGCGGCAGACCCGGGTCCAGCCCCTCTCCGTCCAACGCTCGAGGAACTTCGCGAGGACACGGACGCCTTCCTGTTGCCCGAATCAGTAATGGAGGATGAAGGTACGGCCGTGAAGTGGATCGAGACGCGCTGGCGGACGTTCTTCGTACCATCCCTGACGGACAGATCTGTTTCGCGCTGCAAAGTCGCGCAATTCACGCGGTCTGATGTTCGAAGCCGAGGCCGGCAGGACGATGACTCGCCATCCGCGTCCGGGCAAACAAACGGGCGAACGCCCAGGCTACGCCCCCGCATGCATCGCCGGTTCAATGCCGATGCCTCAAACTACGCAGCGGATGCCGCCAGTTCATGCGCTTTGACCGCACGACACGGTCCTGCAAACGCCGCTCCTGCCAGAGTTCATCGGAAAACAGGAACGCGACAATCAATAACGGCACGACCAGAAACGCGCCAAGGATGAACTTCTCAATCACGATAGCCTCCTGGATCAGCGGAGCGGCTAGTCCCTCATTCCATTGTAGGCGTCACATCCGGTGTTGTATTTTCCGCCGTACTGGCTCATCGCCAGATATTCGCCGGGCGTCACTGAATCACCGGTGAAAGGCTTGTCCCGCATTGCTTCGCCCGTTCCGGCAGCGCGACGTATCGCCCGCTCCACGGTCGTTTTAAAGCATTCCGCATGCCCAGTCATGGTATTCCCGACATGCCAGATGCCGGTTTTCGCGCCGTGAATGCGTCCGCGAAGACAGCTAAATGCAAGCAGGCATCTTTTTTATTCTGCATCTAACCCGATACTCAAGGCCTTTTGATTCATCGGGTTAATGAGTGTGTGTGCAATGCACAAAATCGCAATAAATCTTAGTCGTCGTTTAATTAACGCATTCGACCGATTCACCCTGTTCACGTAAAACGCTTGATGGATAAAGCGCACAGCCAGAAATCCCCCATTTCAGCCAATACTCGCCCACCCGGGGTTTACGCGCGCTTTTCAGCCGACTTTCAGATGCGACACCGTCTGCGACAATTCGCCACTGTTGCGAGCGCACACAAGATGTGCTTGTGTCCGTTTGCAGTTCTCCTAGAGTGCAAGATACGGGTGTCCCCCGAAGTTAAATAGATAGCTAACCTGAGTAATGACCCGCACGGAGGCTGAACATGAAAAAGCACATTGCTGTTCTTTTCGCGATCGCTGGCCTTGCCGCTGTTTCCGCCGCGCAGGCGCAGGACATCGTCATCAAGCCGCAGCAGACGATCCAGTTCCGGCCTAATTCATATGGGTGTCTGTCGAAGGACAAGTTCGACGCCGCCGATCATCACGCGCAAGCGGGCGAGCAACAGAAGATGCAGGAGTTCTTCTCCGGCTATCAATGTCTTTCGACGCCGGAAAACGCCGATTTCCGCGTGGTGCGCGTCGTGGGGCATGACCTCGAATTCGTGAACGCCGGTAACGGCGACACGCAGGGGCTCTGGACCAACGACCGCTTCATCAAGCAATAAGGTCGGCAGTTCCGGCACAACGCAGAAGCCCGACGCAACCGGTTTCGTCACCGGCTGATCGGGCTTCGCCTGTTCGTCGGCATATCTGCACAAAAATGGCCAGTTCATACGGACTGGCCATTTTTGCATTTGGGCGGCATCTGCGCGAGGAACCTTAAAAAAGCCGATGCGGCAGAACCGCATCGGCATGGCGCCTTCTCGCTAGCGCAGGTGACTCAACGATAAATCAATGCGAATCGCGCGGCACGGGCGCGCCGCTCGATCCGACAAGGAAGTCCAGATCCGCGCCCTGATCCGCCTGCAACACGTGCTCGACATAGAGCTTGTAGTAACCGCGCTTCGGCAGATCCGGCGCCTGCCATTCAGCGCGGCGGCGCGCGAGTTCCTCGTCGGACACCTCGAGATGCAGCCGGCGCGCCGCGACGTCGAGCTCGATCATGTCGCCCGTCTTGACCAGGGCGAGCGGACCGCCCGCCGCCGCTTCCGGCGACACATGCAGCACCACCGCACCGTACGCCGTGCCGCTCATGCGACCATCCGAAATCCGGACCATATCCGTGATGCCTTTTTCCAGCACCTTTTTGGGCAGCGGCATGTTGCCGACTTCAGCGAAGCCCGGATAGCCCTTCGGCCCCGCACCCTTGAGCACCATGATGCAGTGCTCGTCGATGTCGAGCGAATCGTCGTCCACCTTCGCGTGCAGTTCCTCGATGTTCTCGAACACCACCGCGCGGCCGCGATGCTGGAGCAGCGAAGGCGTCGCCGCCGAAGGCTTGATCACCGCGCCATTCGGCGCCAGATTGCCCTTGAGCACCGCGATGCCCGCCTTCGGCTTGAACGGCTCCGCAAACGTCGTGATGACCTTCTCGTCGTAGTTCGGCGCGCCGGACACGTTGTCCCAGATCGTCTTGCCGTTGACGGTCAGCGCGTCGCGATGCAGCAGCCCCTGTTCGCCGAGTTGCTTCAGCACCGCGGGCAAACCGCCTGCGTAATAGAAGTCCTCCATCAGATACTCGCCGGAAGGCTGCAGGTTCACGAGACACGGCACGTCCGAGCCCAGTTCCCAGTCTTCAAGCGAGAGCGGCACGCCGATGCGCTTCGCGAGCGCGATCAGATGAACCACCGCGTTGGTCGAGCCGCCAATCGCCGCATTCGTGCGGATCGCGTTTTCAAACGCCTGGCGCGTGAGGATTTTGTCCATCGTCAGGTCTTCGCGCACCATGTCGACGATGCGCCGCCCGGCCAGATGCGCGAGCACCTGACGGCGCGCATCGACCGCGGGAATCGCCGCGTTGTGCGGCAGGCCCATGCCGAGCGATTCGACCATCGACGCCATCGTCGAAGCGGTGCCCATCGTCATGCAGTGGCCGCGCGAGCGGTTCATGCACGATTCGGCTTCGGTGAATTCTTCCTGCGTCATCGTGCCGGCGCGCACTTCCTCCGACATCTGCCAGACGCCCGTGCCCGAGCCGATGTTCTTGCCGCGAAAGCGGCCGTTCAACATCGGGCCGCCAGAGACGGCGAGCGCGGGCAGGTTGCACGACGCCGCGCCCATCAGCAGCGCGGGCGTGGTCTTGTCGCAACCGACGAGCAGGATCACGCCATCCATCGGGTTGCCGCGAATCGACTCCTCGACATCCATCGAAGCCAGATTGCGAAACAGCATCGCGGTAGGGCGCAGGTTCGTCTCGCCAAGCGACATCACGGGAAACTCCAGCGGCAGCCCACCGGCTTCATACACGCCTTTTTTCACGTACTCCGCGAGCTCGCGGAAGTGCGCGTTGCACGGTGTGAGCTCCGACCAGGTGTTGCAGATGCCGATCACCGGACGACCGTCGAATTCGTCGTGCGGGATGCCCTGGTTTTTCATCCATGAGCGGTGCAGAAAGCCGTCGCGATCTTTCAGGCCGAACCAGGCCTGGCTGCGAAGCGGCTTCGCGTTCTTTTTGGAATCAGCCATGAAAACTCCTGTTTTTACCGTTGCGGCGGGCGCGGGAGGGCGCGCGTCAATGCACGCGTTTGCTGCGGCGGTACTGATCGAACAATACCGCGAGCAACAGAATTCCGCCGCGAATCAGATATTGATAGAAAGTCGGCACGTTCATCAGGCTCATCGCGTCCTGCACCGAGCCCATGATCAACACGCCAACGAGTACGCCGGAAATCGTCGCCACGCCGCCCGTCAGCGACACGCCGCCGAGCACGCAGGCGGAAATCACGCCGAGTTCGAGACCCACCGATGTTTTCGGATCGCCGAGGCTCATCCGCGACGCGAGCATCACGCCCGCGAAGCCGGTCACGAGCCCTTGCAGCACGAACACGGTGATCTTGATGCGCGTCACCGGCAAGCCCGCGAGCAACGCCGCTTCGCTGTTGCCGCCGACGGCCAGTACGTTCTTGCCGAACACGGTTTTCTTCAGCAGGAAACCGAACAGCACAAAGCCGACGATGTTGCTCCAGATCGGATACGAAATGCCGAGGAACGAGCCGCCACCGAGGTCGAAAAACCGTTCTTCGGAGATCATGACCGCATCGCCGTTCGAGGTGATGAACGCGAGGCCGCGCACGACTTCCATCATCGCGAGCGTGACGATCAGCGAGTTGATTTTGTAGCGCGCCACCAGCATGCCGTTCACGAGCCCGACCGCGCCACCCGCCAGCACGCCGCCGGCGACGCCGAGCATGACGCTGTGCGTCGCGGTAATCAGCGTCGACGCCACGACGCCCGAAAACGCGACGATCGACGCCACCGAGAGATCCACTTCGCCAAGCGCGAGCACGAACATCATCGTCACGGAGATCGAGCCGATCAGCGTGACCGACAGCAGCAGGCCCTGGATGTTGCGCGAGCTGAGAAAGTCCGGCACCGTCACGGCCAGCACCGCGAACAGGATGAGAAACACCATCACGATGCCGGACTTGTTGACGAGGTCCCACGTGCGCGCCGCACGCGAGCCGACGCCAGCCGATACGCGCGGCGGTGGTGGCGGCGCGGAAGAATTGGTGGATTGCGTTTGCATGTTGTCTGTTCCCGTTTCGATTGCCTGATTCGCGCGCTGGTGTGTCAGCGCGGCAGCGCGAGCTTGATGAGCGCGTCGGGCGTTGCCTGCGCCTTGGGCAGGTCACCCGTGATGCGGCCTTCCTTCATCACGAGGATGCGATCGGCGACGCCAATCACTTCCGCGAGGTCGCTCGACACGACGATCACCGTGCGGCCCGCTTCGGCGAGCCCGTACAGCAGGCCGTAGATCTCGCTGCGCGCGCCGACGTCGATGCCGCGTGTCGGCTCGTCCATGAGGAACACGTCGATTTCCTCGGCGAGCCAGCGCGACAGGATCACCTTCTGCTGGTTGCCGCCCGACAGCGTGCCGATCGCCGTGTCGCCGCTGCGCGTCTTGATCGCGAGCTTCGCGATGTATTCCTTCGAGGTCTGTGCTTCCTTGCGACCGTTGAGCACGTTGAAGCGGCTGAAGTGGCGGCGGCAGCTGATGTTCAGGTTGTCCGAGACCGAGGCGATCGTGACGATCCCTTCCTGCTTGCGATCCTCGGGACAAAGCGCGACACCGGCGCGCACTGCGTCGCGCGGCGTGGCGAACTGCACGCGCTTGCCCTTGAGCGTGACTTCGCCCGCCGTGGGCCTGACCGCGCCGTAGATCAGCTTCATCAGCTCGGAGCGGCCCGCGCCGACAAGACCAAAGAAGCCGACGATTTCACCCGCGTGCGCCGTGAAGGAAGCCGGCTCCGAGAGACCCGGTCCCATCAGTCCGTTGACGTCGAGCTGCACGGCGCCCACTTCGCGCGGACGATAGCCGTACACGTCGCTGATCGAGCGGCCCACCATGCAGCTGATGAGCCGGTCGCGTTCGAGCCCGTCGACGTCCTCGAACGTCTCGATGCGCCGTCCATCGCGAAACACGGTGACGCGGTCGCACAGTTCGTAGACTTCGTCCATGCGATGCGTGACGTAGATAATCGCGCGGCCTTCGGCCTTCAACGCGCGGATGATGCGGAAAAGCTGCTCCGTTTCGCGTGAGGACAGCGAGCTCGTCGGTTCGTCGAACGCGATCACGCGCGCGTCGCGCATCAACGCCTTGCCGATTTCGATCATCTGCCGCTGGCCGATCGACAGGCGCTTCACCTGCACCGACGGATCGATCTTCTCGCCGAGCCGGTCGAGTTCGTGAATGGCGCGTTTGACCAGCGCCTTCTCGTCGAGCACGCCGAAGCGGTTCGGCAGCGCGCCGAGCATCAGGTTTTCCGCGACCGTCAGCTCCGGTACGAGATGCAGTTCCTGATAGATGATCGCGATGCCGGCTTCGATTGCCGCCTTCGTCGTGGCGAACTGCTGCACCGCGCCGTTTAGCGACAGCGTGCCCGCCTCGGGGTGGTTCACGCCCGAGAGCACCTTGAGCAGCGTCGACTTGCCCGCGCCGTTTTCGCCCATGAGACCGTGTACTTCGCCGCGACGCACGTCGAGCGACACCTGGTCGAGCGCGAGTACGCCCGGAAAGCGCACGGTAATACCTTCCAGCTGGAGATACGGATCGACGGCGCGCGTATCGGGCGCCGTCGTTTCGTCTTGAGATAAACCGGTCATCGAATGCCTCTTGCTGATGGGGCGGGGCACACCACGCCAGACGCGCCGTGTGCCTCGCACATGCATCCTTAGATACCCAGTTCCTGACGCACCTGCTGCCAGTTGCTGCGCACCATCAGCTTGCCGGTGGTCTGCGTATCGGCGGGCGGCTGCTTGCCTTTCTCGATCCACTCGACCAGGTTCTCCGTGCTTTCCCTGCCGTGGTTGGTCGAGCTGACGGCGATCGTGCCGAAGAAGCCCGTCGGTTCCTTCTTCTGGAACTCGGCGAACGCTTCGCCCGCGCCGTTAATGCCCACGCCGATCACATCCGCAGCGGGAATGTGCAGCTGCTCGGTGGCGCGCACGCCGCCCAGCACGCTTTCTTCGTTGAGCGCGAAGATCACCCACTTCTTGATGTTCGGATGCTGTGCCAGCACCGGCGACGACGCGTTAAAGCCACCTTCGTCGTCCGTCGTCTTTTGCGGCGCGTCGAAAATGTTCTCCTTCTTGAAGCCGTTCGCGAGCAGCGATTGCGTCGCGCCATCGGTGCGCAGCTTGGCCGTCGGCAGTTCGTAGCTCGTGATGCGCAGCGCGCCGACTTCTTCCGGCTTCCAGCCGCGATGCTTCATTTCATCCGAAATCGCCTGGCCGACCTGATTGCCGATCTTGAACGCGGACATGCCGAGATGCGGCACGTTCGCGAGCGGCTTGCCGGTCGAGTCGACGAGCTGGTCGTCGACGGTGACGAACTTCATGTTGTAGCGCTTCGCGCGCGCCTGAATGGCCGGTCCGAGGCGCACGTCGGGCGCGCAGATCACGAAGCCCTTCGCGCCCTGCGCGCCGAGGTTATCGATCGCGGCCAGCACCTTTTCTCCATCCGGCGTGCCGATATTCACGACCGAGAAGTGTTCTTTCTGGCCGAGCGCGGTGGCGGCTTTCTGTTCATTGATGAACCATGCCTGCTCGGGCATCTTCACGAGGAAGCCGACTTTCAGCGGCTCGTCGGCCTGTGCCGACATATGGACAGCAAACGGAGCGGCGAGGGCAGCGGCGGCCATCGCGGACAACGTCAAACGGCGAAGCTTGCGATTCACAGATAGTCTCCTTCGATTATCAAGGCTGCATGCCTGTCTGGCGAATAGCAGCCGGTCAATGCAGACGCATGCGGATCCGGGTGCCCGCGTGCGCCGGTGTGCCACATCGCGTGCGGCGCTGGTTCATGCTCCAGCGCGCGCGTTCAGCCCGCGACGTAAGCGGTTTTCACAGTCGTGTAGAACTCCGCGGCGTACGTGCCCTGTTCGCGCGGTCCATAGCTCGAGCCTTTCCGTCCGCCGAACGGCACGTGATAGTCGACGCCGGCGGTCGGCAGATTCACCATCACCATGCCGCTCTGGCTGTGTCGCCTGAAATGCCGCGCGTATTTCAGCGACTGCGTGCAGATGCCCGCGCACAGGCCGAATGGCGTGTCGTTCGCGAGATGCAGCGCGTGGTCGTAGTCGTCGGCGGGCAACGCGACGGCGACCGGTCCGAAAATCTCCTCGCGCGCGATCCGGTGCCCCGGTTCGCCGATGAAGAGCGCCGGTTCGAGGAAGTAACCGCGCGTCGCCCGTTCAAGCTGGCGGCCGCCCGCGACCAGTTCCGCGCCTTCCTCGCGCCCGGCGCGCAGGTAGTCGAGCGTCACCGCGAGTTGCTGTTCGTTTGCGACCGGACCGATGTCGGTGCCGTGCCTGAGCGCGTGGTCGACCGTGAGCGCGGCGAGTTTCGCCTTGAGCGTCGCGACGAACGGCTCGAACACACCCCGCTCGACGATCAGCCGCGACGACGCCGTGCAGCGGTGTCCGGTCGAGAAGAACGCGCCGTTCAGCGCGGCGTCGACGGCGGTGTCGAGATTGGCGTCGTTCAACACGACGAGCGGATTCTTGCCGCCCATTTCCAGCTGCACACGGGCCTGACGGGCGGCCGCCGCCTGCAGCACGCGCGTGCCCGTCGCGACCGAGCCGGTGAAGCTGATCGCCTGCACGAGCGGGCTCGCGACGATCCGTTCGCCGACCTGCCGGCCGCTGCCCATCACGAGGTTGAACACGCCCGCCGGCAGGCCGGCGCGATTGATGATGCCCGCCAGCGCCGCCGCGCACGCCGGCACGGTTTCCGCCGGCTTGAAGACGACGCAGTTGCCATAGGCGAGGGCGGGCGCGATCTTCCACGCCGGAATGGCGAGCGGGAAATTCCACGGCGCGATGATGCCGATCACGCCGACCGGCTCGCGCGTCACGTCGATATCGATATCGCCGCGCACCGACGCGAGATGCTCGCCGGGAATGCGCAGCGCTTCGCCCGCGAAGAACTTGAAGATCTGGCCGGCGCGCGCCGCTTCGGCGATGGCCTCGGGCAGCGTCTTGCCTTCTTCGCGCGCCAGCAGGCGGCCCAGTTCGTCCTTGCGCGCGAGGATTTCGCTGCCGATTGCATCGAGCGCATCGGCGCGGCGCTGGATCGAAGCGAGTGACCACTCACGAAACGCGGCGCTTGCTGCCTCGATCGCACCATCGGTCTGACGGGCGTCGGCGCGAGCATATTCGCCGACCGGATCGTCGAGATCGGATGGATTCAGCGAAAGCCCGGTCGTCGCGCCCGATTCCCACGCACCGTTGATGAAGTGCCGGAATGGACCCGAAACGAGGGGAACGAGAAAGTCGCGATTCATCAATGCACACGGCCGGTTCGCTGAAAGTCCACGAATGGTATGAGTCGTCGCAATAACTTTCCAATCCCTTTTTGGGACATCGTGATATCGTTTCTGGTATGACAAGACCGGGTTCGCCGGGCCGCGATGCATTTCCAGCGCGTCACGGCATGACATGACAACGGAGCGAGACACGCGATGACCCGCAGCTATTCGAACTGGTTTGTGCGCGCGCGGCTGAAAACGCGGCAGCTGCTGCTGCTCGCGGCGATGGAGGAAGAAGGCAACGTACGCCGCGCCGCCGATGTGCTGGGCATGACGCAGCCCGCCGCATCGCGACTGCTGAAGGAACTCGAGGACATGCTCGGCGTGAGCCTCTTCGACCGTACGCCGCACGGGATGCACGCCACGCTGTACGGCGAGGTGATGATTCGCCACGCGCGGATGGTGCTGTCAAACCTCAGTCACGCGCATGATGAAATATCGGCGTTACGCGAGGGGCTGGCCGGTCAGGTGCGCATCGGCGTGATCGCCGCGGCGGCCGCGACGATGGTGCCGCGTGCGATCACGAAAGTGAAGGCGCAGTATCCGCAGCTGCAGATCTGGGTGCAGGTCGAAACGTCGGACGTGATGTTGCCGCGCGTCGCCGAAGGCGACCTCGATATCATGATTGGCCGCGTGCTGGAACGGCAGAATCAGCTGAAGACGGAGATCCACTACGAGCCGCTCGCCGACGAGCCGCTGTGCGTCGTCGCGCGGCCCGGCCATCCGCTCGAAGGCGAAGCCGGGCTGACGCTGCGCGGGATCGTGAATGCCGGCTGGGTGCTGCATCCGCCGGGCAGCGTGCTGCGTCACCGGTTCGACATGATGTTTTCGCAGATCGGCCTGAATCCGCCGCAGAACGTGGTGAACACGAACAATTTTCTGGCAATCGCGAGCCTGCTGCTGCAAAGCGACATGCTCGCCGTGCTGCCCGACGAAGTCACGCGGCAGTACCAGCAATACGGCGTGCTGAAGCGTCTGCCGATCGAACTGCCGTACCGGATGGACGCTTTCGGTATCATCACGCGCCAGTCGCATCTGCTTTCACCTGCGGCTTCGGTCGTGCTCGGCGCGCTGCGCGCGGCCGCCGCGGATGTTTACGGCGGCCCGTTCGACGTCGCAGCGGCCCGCTAACCGGCGGTCCGCTGCCTGTCCCCATTATTCTGAATCGCCCGTGCGAGCGGGCCGAAAACGCTGCATGGCTCTCAAATCGACGATTTACAAGGCTGAACTCCAGATCGCCAACATGGACCGGCACTATTACGCCGATCACCAGCTGACGATCGCCCGCCATCCGTCCGAAACCGACGAACGGATGATGGTCCGTGTCGCCGCGTTCGCGCTGTTCGCGCAGGAACGCCTCGAGTTCTGCAAGGGCCTCTCGGATACCGACGAGCCGGACCTCTGGCAAAAGGACCTGACGGGCGCCATCGAAACATGGATCGACGTCGGCCAGCCGGAAGAGCGCCGCATCGCGAAGGCAAGCGGCCGCGCGAACGACGTGATCGTGATCGCGTACGCCGGACGCACGTCCGATATCTGGTGGCAGGGCGTGCGCGGCAAGGTGGAACGGCTGCGCAACGTGACGGTGTGGTCGCTTGGCGAAGGCGTGGCGGCATCGCTCGGCAGCCTGGCCGAACGGACGATGCGGCTGCAGTGCACGGTGCAGGACGGCGCCGCGTGGCTCGGCAGTTCCGCCGCCGACCCGGTACCGATCGAGTGGTCGGTGCTGAAAGCGCCCGCCGGCGCCTGACGCGTATTGCCGGGCCACGACGCTTCTTCTAACACCTACAGCGCGCTGGAACGCGCCGCCTCGGGCGGCCCCTTCAGCTCGACCATGTTGCCTTCCGGGTCGAAGAGATACTGCGAGGGCCCGTAACCGTCCGCGCCGTATCGCAACGCCTGCTCGCCAGGCTGCACGCCGTGCGCGACCAGATGGGTTCTGAGCGCATCGGCGTCGAACGGCTCGATGCGCAGGCAGACGTGGTCCATATTGCGACCGGCGTCCGGCGAGCCGCTCTCCGGACGGTCGATCGGACCGCCCACTTTCAGCAGATCGATCAACGAGCGCCCGGCGCGTAACTGCGTGAGTCCGATATCCGGCTGCTCTTTTTCGACGTTGCAGCCGAGCACATCGCAGTAAAACCGCGTCATCGCCTCGGGATCGCGCACCCTGATGACGATATGGTCGATCTCGCGAATATGAAACTTCATGGGAATCTCTCCTTCGTTCCGATCCGGACACCGCTGGGTGGCCCTCCAGGAGTGTAGGAGAGGCAGGCGACGTGCGTGAAACGAAAGCGCCAGAAGAGGCTGATTGCACCACCGGTGCGGCCCGGCAGTAAAGGGAAAGCGGGGGAAAACAGGCGAAAAAAAGCCCGCTCACTGGGAGCGGGCTGAATCCATATCAGGAGGAGACATGGAGGAGACAGAGACGACTATACACAACGGCCTGGTGCGATGCAATAACTTTTTAAGGGAAAACCCGGGGAAATGACAATTTGTCGCATATTACCTACGACGCATCGCGCAATCCCCCGTCCGCTAGCCGAATGGCCGAAATGACAGAGCAAGAAGCGGAGCGTAGGGTGAGGGGATGCTGACTACATTGGTGAACATCGAAACCGTCCTGTCGGGAACGTCATGAACACCTCGAACACTCTCCGTACTGCCTGGTCCACCGACGCAAAGCGCTGGGCCGCCGTCACCGAACGTAGCGCCGAAGCCGATGGCGCGTTTTTCTTCGCCGTCCGCACGACGGGCGTTTTCTGCCGTCCTTCGTGTGCGTCGCGGCCGCCACGCCGCGAAAACGTCGAATTTTTCGACACGGCGGATGACGCCCGCGCCGCCGGCTATCGCGACTGCAAGCGCTGCCAGCCTAGCCGCCTGCCGCGCGACATCGAGATCGTGAACCGCGCGTGCGCGGCGCTCGACGCCGATCCGCAGCAGCGCGTCACGCTCGCGCAGCTGGGCGACGCCGTGCATGTCAGCCCGTTTCACCTGCAGCGCCTCTTCAAGCGCGTCATGGGCGTGTCGCCGCGCGAGTACCAGGCGGCGCAACGCGGCGCCGCGCTGCGCGACGCGCTGCGGCGGGGCGACGACGTCACGCGGGCCACGGTCGACGCCGGCTTCGGCTCGCCGTCGCGCATGTACGACACCGCGCCCACCGAGCTCGGCATGGCGCCTTCGGCGTATCGTCGCAAGGGGGCGGGGCTCGTCGTGCGCTACGCCAGTGCGCCGACGTCGCTCGGCTTCGTGCTGGTGGCCGCCACGGAAAAAGGCATCTGCAAGATCGCTTTCGGCGACGATGTGGCGCCGCTCGTCGACGAACTGCGCGCCGAATTCGCCAATGCCGAACTCCGCGAGGAAGCCGGCCCGCTGATGCCGTTCATCGCGCAGATCGATGCGTATCTGCGCGGCAGCCAGCAGGCGGTCGATCTGCCGCTCGATATTGCAGCGACCGCGTTCAGGTTGAGGGTCTGGGACGCGCTGCGCCGCATTCCATACGGCGAGACGCGCAGCTATTCGGACATCGCCGAAGCGGTTGGCTCGCCACGCGCGGTGCGCGCCGTGGCCAGCGCCTGCGCGACCAACCCGGTGGCGCTCGCGATTCCCTGCCATCGGGTCGTGCAGAAGGGCGGCGCGCTCGCCGGCTATCGCTGGGGCCTGCCACGCAAGGCGGCGCTGCTGGAAGCCGAAGCGCGCCACGCAGGCGCGGAGATCGCCGGTGGCTCGTCCGCGCCGGCCAAAACCCACGATCTGGATCACGCCGCTTGAGCCCATCCGCCTCGCTTGCCGCTGTCACGCTTGAGCTGCCGTTCAAGCCACCCTTCGACTGGCCGCGCGTCCTGCGCTTTTTCGCGGGGCGCGCGACGCCAGGCGTCGAAGCAGTCGAAGACGGCGCGTACCGGCGCGCCATCGAATGGGCCGGCGACAGCGGCACGCTCACCGTCCGTCTTCATCCGAAGAAACGTTGCATCGTCGCGAGCCTCGAAGGCGCCGTCGGGCAGCACGCGGGCGCGCTCGCGGCGCCGATCGCACGCATGTTCGACCTGCACGCCGATCCGGCCGCGATCCGCGCGCATTTCGCCGACGACCCGTGGCTCGCGCCGCTCGTCGACGCGTCGCCCGGCCTGCGCGTGCCCGGCGCGTGGTCCGGTTTCGAGCTGGTCGTGCGGGCCATTGTCGGGCAGCAGGTCAGCGTGAAAGCGGCCACCACGATCATCGGCCGGCTCGTGCAGCGCGCCGGCCTGCGCATCGAAGGTCACGCGCACGAAGGCACCGCGTGGCGCTTTCCGACGCCGGCGGCACTTGCCGCCGTCGATCTCGCGCAGATCGGCATGCCCGGCAAGCGCATCGCCGCATTGCAGGGCTTTGCCCAGGCCGTGGCGTCGGGCACCGTGCCGGTCGAAGGCGCCGGGATCGACGATCCCGATACGATGCGCGCGGCGCTGCTCGCGTTACCGGGAATCGGGCCGTGGACAGTCGAATACGTCGCGATGCGCGCGTGGCGCGACGCCGACGCGTGGCCGGCGCTCGATCTGGTGCTGATGCAGGCAATCGCCGCGCGCGACCCGGCGCTCGTGCGTCCTGCGCAGCAACACGCGCGCACCGAAGCCTGGCGCCCGTGGCGCGCATACGCGGCGATGCATCTGTGGAACGAAGTCGCCGACCGCGCGCAGGGCGCTCGCGGAGGCTAGGGTTCATGCAGCGCCCGGGCGGCGTTAAACGCCCGGGGAACAGCGCGCACGAGCGTTGAAGCAGACCGGGCAGCAGGGCGGCAACGCAAAAAAATGCAGTGCCAGGGAAGTCCCGAACACGCTCGAAGCACCGCCAGAGTGGCCTCAAGCAGCCGTCGTGGCGAGATGTTAAAGTGCCCGCTACTGAAAATTCCGCTGATCGTTGCCGGTAGCCACGCACCGGCAGCGCACGACCTGCATCAATGCCCAACACGACTCCCATCCGCACGACCGACGCTCTTTCGCACCGCCTGTCCGTGCTGACCTCCGGCCCGCAGCGCGACGCGCTGACGACCGGTCTGCGCGGCATCGAAAAAGAAAGCCTGCGCGTGACGCAGGACGGTCGTCTCGCGATGACGCCACACCCACGCGCGCTGGGCTCGGCGCTCACGCACCCGTCGCTGACCACCGATTATTCAGAAGCGCTGATCGAACTGATCACGCCGGCCGAGAAAGACGTCAGCGTCACGCTCGAAAAGCTCGATGAGCTACATCGCTTCGTCTACGCCGAACTCGGCGACGAGATCCTGTGGAACAACTCGATGCCAGGCGTGCTGCCCGCCGACGATGAAATCCCGATCGCGGACTACGGCACGTCGAATATCGGCAAGCTAAAGTACGTGTATCGCGTCGGCCTCGCGTTGCGCTATGGCCGCACGATGCAGTGCATCGCGGGCATCCACTACAACTATTCGCTGAACGAAGAAGTGTGGCGGCTGCTGCGCGCCGACCAGCAGTCGACGGCAAACGCGGTCGACTTCCAGTCGGAGCGTTATCTCGCGCTGATCCGCAATTTCCGCCGCACGAACTGGCTGCTGATGTATCTGTTCGGCGCTTCGCCGGCGCTCGACCGGCGCTTTTTGCGCGAGCGCGCACACACGCTCGACACCTTCGACGCCGACACGCTGTACCGCCCGTACGCGACGAGCCTGCGAATGAGCGATCTCGGCTACTCGAACACGACGGCGCAGGCCGCGCTGCACGCCGACTACGACACGCTGCCCGGCTATCTCGACGCGCTCGCGAAGGCGGTCAGCCAGCCGTATCCGCCGTACGAGGCGATCGGTACGCAGCGCGACGGCGAGTGGGTGCAGATCAACACGAACGTCCTGCAGATCGAAAACGAGTTTTACTCGACGATCCGTCCGAAGCGCGTCACGTATCCCGGCGAGCGTCCGTTGCACGCGCTGGCCGCACGCGGCGTGCAATACGTCGAAGTGCGCTGCATGGATATCGATCCGTTCGAGCCGGTCGGCATTTCGCTTGAAACCGCGCGCTTTCTCGACGCCTACCTGCTCGTCTGCGCGCTCGACGACAGCGCCGCGCTGCCGCCCGACGCCTACGCGGAAGCAAACCGGAACTTTGGCCGCGTCACGATGGAAGGGCGCAAGCCAGCGCTCGAACTGACGCGCGATGGCAAGACCGTTCGGATGCTCGACTGGGCGAATGAGCTGTTCGGCAAGATCGATGCAGCAGCAGCAGCGCTGGACGCAATTCGTGGCGGCGACGCGCACGCGCGTGCGGTCGCCGCGCAACGCGCGAAGCTTGCCGACGTATCGCTCACGCCGTCGGCACGCGTGCTGCAAACCATGCGCGACCAGAAACAGAGCTTCCTGCAATTCGGTCTCGCGCAAGGCATCGCGCATGCGGCGGCTTTCAGGGCGCGTCCGCTGCCCGCCGCCGAGGCCCAGGCGTTCGCCACGCTGGCCGCGAAATCGCTGGAAGAACAGACCAAGCTCGAACGCGAAGAAGTCGGCTCGTTCGACGCCTTCGTGGCCGCCTATCGCGCGTACACACTGAACCGCTTCAGCGTGTGATTGCAGCGCGCAGCGCGCTGCATGAAACGACCTCGAGCGCCGCCGGTCCAACTTTCATGACGTGACGTGAGGCGGCGCGCGGCTTGAGGGGGTCGCCATCCCGCACGGCTCAACCGACGGAGGTGGATCGCCATGAAGAAAGCTCTGCTGGCTGTCCTTTGCGCGCTCGCCGCGGGCTGCTCGAGCAGCGGTCAGGTCGATCCCGACACGATGCAGATCGCAACCGCGCCGCTCACCTGTGCGAACAAAACCGAGTGCGATATATGGTGGACGCGGGCGCGGACGTGGGTTACGCAGGTGTCGACTTACGCGCTGGAATCGGCCAGCGATACGCTGATCCAGACCGCCGGCCCGGATGGCGGCAAACGCGCGCTCGCCTACGAGATCACGAAGACGGAAAACAAGGACGGCACCGCGACGATCGGCTTCGCCGCGCATTGCGACAGCGCGATGGGTTGCCAGCCGAACCCGTGGAAAGCCGGCGCCGATTTCAAGCGTTTCGTGCGCGGCAGCGCGGCAAGCGCGAGCCCGGCCGGACAGCAACCCGCCTCGGCGCCCGCCGCCACGATGCAGCTTGAAACCGGCCCCGTCCAGACCACGCATGCGCCAGCGGGCGGGCTCGTGACGCAGTGAGCCGGGTGCCGCAAGCAATATCGTCAGTCAGTGTCCCATCGACGCCGACGCGCCTTTCCTTGGCTTCGTGATCCACACGAGACCCGCGAGCACCACAAACCCGACGCACGAGATCCGGAAGAAGTCGTTGGTCGCCATCATGTAGCCCTGCTGCGTGACGATCTGGTTGATTTGCGCCGTGATGCTCTGGCCGGCGATGCCGAGGCTCGACAGCGCATTGCTATACGCCGTCGTATTCGCCGAATACGCGTTGACCGATTCCGACAGCACCGCGTGGTGATAGATCGCGTCGTTTTCCCAGTACGTCGTGCTGACCGCAGTGCCGATCGCACCCGAAAGCGTCCGGAAGAAGTTCGACAGGCCCGACGCGCTCGCGAGACGCTCGTCCGACACGCTCGAGAGCGTGATCGTCGTCATCGGCACGAAGAAGCACGCGACGCCGATGCCCTGCACGAGGCGCGGCCAGATCACGTGGCTGAACGGCACGTCGAGCGTGAAGGTCGAGTTCCACAGCGACACGAACGCGAACACGCAAAACGCGAAGCTCGCCACCATCCGCAGATCGAGCCGGTGCATGTTGCGCCCGATGAGCGGCGACAGCACCAGCGCGAGCAGGCCGACGGGCGCCGTCGCGAGGCCGGCAAGGCCTGCCGTGTAACCCATCACCGTCTGCAGCCAGAGCGGAAAGATCACGACCGAGCCGAAGAACGCCATGAAGCCGAACGAGATGATCAGCACGCCCAGTGCGAAGTTGCGGTCCTTGAAGAGCGACAGATCGATGACAGGCTCCTTCTCCGTCATCTCCCACACGAGCATGAACGCGATCGACACCACCGCGATGATCCCGAGCGTGACGATGAAGTTCGAGTTGAACCAGTCGCGATCCTTGCCGAGGTCGAGCACCATCTGCAAACACGACACGCCGATCACGAGCAGCGTGAGCCCGACGGCGTCGATGCGCTGCCGCGTGGTCTTCGTCTCGCGGCCGCGCAGCAGGAAGAACGCGCACACCGCCGAGAAGAGCCCGATCGGCACGTTGATGTAGAAGATCCACGGCCACGTGTAGTTGTCGGTGATCCAGCCGCCCATCACCGGGCCGAAGATCGGCGCGACGATCACGGTCATCGCCCACAGGCCCAGTGCGAGACCGCGCTTTTCCGGCGGATACGAGCGCATCAGGATGGTCTGCGACAGCGGCACCATCGGACCGGACACGAGCCCCTGGACCAGCCGGAACGCGTTCAGCGATTCGAAATTGTGCGCGAGGCCGCACATCGCCGAGGCAATCGTGAACAGCAGCACGGAGAGCGTGAAAAGACGCACCTCGCCGACGCGCCGCGCGAGCCAGCCCGTCAGCGGCACCGCAATCGCCGACGCCACCGAATACGACGAAATCACCCATGTGCCTTCGCTCGTCGCCACACCGAGGCTGCCGGAAATGGTGGGCACCGCGACGTTGGCGATCGAGGTATCGAGCACTTCCATGAACGTGCCCAGCGCGAGGCCGAGCGTCAGCAAGGCGAGCATGCCGCCCGCGAGCGGCGCGGGCTGGGCGGGTTGTGCCGGTTGAGCCGGTCCGTCGGCAGTGGTCGTAGCGGAAACTGACATGGTCCCAATCCCTTTGTCCGCGGAAAAAGCTTGTCGCGGCATGCTTATGAAGACGCCCAGACTGCATGTGGAGCGCTTCTTGCATGCCTGGACACTCTCTGCCCAGACAGCTAAATGCCTGAAAAAACAGGCGCATCAAGGCGCCTTCTCTTTATTCGTCCACCACCGGGCCGTTCTGGATGAAGCGCTCGAGCAGGCCGACCAGCGTCGCCACCTCGCTCTCCGAAAAGCCCCGCAACTGCTCTTTCAGCACGGCCGATCCGATTTCCGGCAGCACGCGCGCCGCTTTCCTGCCCTCGGACGTCAACTCCAGCTCGACCATCCGGCGGTCCGCATCGCTGCGGCTGCGCGCGATGAAACCCTTCTTTTCGAGCCGGTCCAGCATGCGTGTCATCGAACCGCTGTCATAGGACATCGCCCGTGACAGCTCGTACGGCGTATGCGCCCGCCCGCACGACAGCAGCAGGATCACGCCGATCTGCGACGACGTGAGCCCAAGCGGCCCGACCGCCCGGTCCATCCGCTGGGCCAGCACGTTGCGCGCTTTCGACAGGTAATAGCCAAGACTCGCTTCCAGTCGAGCCTCCTTGCTGTCGTAAGGTCCATCCATCATTGCGGGTCGCCTGAAACGTCCATTTCACTGAAGCGGATTTTATCTGCCAGGCGGGGGGCGCAAGGCACGTTCCGCAATGGCGCGCTGCAACAAAAAACAACAGTCAATCGGACAAGGCCTGAAGTATGTTGAAATTTAATTGCATAGTCAATATTATGACAGGCAATGAGTTAAGCGCGACCTGCGCCATCACGAGACCATGTTCTGACCGATTGAACCGCACCGGCATGTGCCGATGCACTGAGGATCCTGCAATGCTGTACCTGAAAAACACCCTTGGCGGCCTGAGCCGCTCCCTGACCGGTTCCGCGCTCCAGACTTTCCAGGGGCCCAACCGCTGGTGGAAGCTGGCGCTGTACGCCGTCATGTTTGTGTTGCCGGGTGGGTCGATTGCGGTGATGGTCTTTGCATGGATCGATCATCGGCGCGCCGTTCGCGATCGCGCCGTGCCCGTGCCCGCCGGCCTGCTGACTTCGGGTTCGGATCAGGCCGGCAAGCCGGCTGCGGCCGCGCCGTCCAGCGCAACCCTCTGCCAGACGCGCTGCGATGCGCCGCCGTGCCGCGCAGCGGCCGGCAAGCAGGCACGCCAGACCTGCGATTCGCGCACCTGAGCACCTCGCTCCCCCGCAGCCTGGACCCGGCGCGGCACACCAGCAGTAATGCGGTGTAACCGCGCCGAAACCGTCAGTAACACACCTGCGGCGTGCGCCGCATTACCCTTTCAGTTTTCCACGTCTTATGCAACGCGTGCGCTACCATCCTGGTGCGCCGCGCTGTCGCGCCCCGGCCAGTCATGGCGGTCGCGCGGCGCATTCCGTTGTGCGGCCGGCCGGATCGAAAGGAATTCATTGCATGCAGTTTGAACAGACCACGCGCCCGCCTGCGGTCGCGCCTCGTGCCCTGACGCTCGCCGGCGCTTGCGCGATGCTCGCGCTCGCGCTCGCCGGCTGTGCGGTTGGCCCCGACTACAAGCGGCCCGCCGTGCAGGTGCCCGCGTCGTACAAGGAAGCCGCCGAGGGCTGGAAGGTCGCGCAACCGGCCGACCAGGGCGATCGTGGCACGTGGTGGACGATCTACGACGATCCGCAGTTAAGCGCGCTCGAAGAAAAACTCAACCAGTCGAACCAGACCGTCGCCCAGTTCGCCGCGGCTTACCGTCAGGCGCGCGCGCTCGTCGGCGAGGCGAGGGCGGCGTACTTCCCGGTCATCAGCGCATCGGCTGCCGGCACGCGGCAACGCACGCCGTCGCGCAATTCGACGGGCTCGATAACGGGATCGAACGGCACGTCCATCGGCGTCAGCAGTTCCGGCTCGATCAGCAACAGCTACAACCTCGGGCTCGATGCGTCCTGGGAACCGGATCTCTGGGGCAAGGTAAGCCGCTCGGTGAATTCGCAGGAAGCCGGCCAGCAGGGCGCCGCAGCCGATCTCGCCAACGCGCGTCTCTCGGCGCAGGCCACGCTCGCGCAGACGTATTTCTCGCTGCGCTCGCTCGATGCAACGCAGAAGCTGCTCGACGACACTGTCGCCGCCTACAGCCGCTCGCTGCAACTGACGCAGAACCAGTACCGGCAGGGCATCGTCGCGCGCTCGGATGTCATCCAGGCGCAGACGCAACTGCAGTCCGCGCAGGCCGCGGCGATCGACAACGGCGTCGCGCGCGCGCAGGACGAGCACGCGATCGCCGTGCTGGTCGGCGAGCCGGCTTCGACGTTCGCGATTCCGCCTTCGCCGCTCGACGCGACGCCGCCGGCCGTCCCCGCGCAGATGCCCTCGGCGCTGCTCGAACGCCGGCCGGATATCGCCTCGGCGGAACGCAAGGCGGCCGCCGCCAACGAACAGATCGGCGTGGCCATCGCCGCGTTTTTCCCGACACTGACGCTGACGGCGAGCGGCGGCTTCGAAAGCTCGGTGTTGTCGCAACTGCTGACGGCGCCGTCGCGGTTCTGGACGCTCGGCCCGCAACTCGCCGCGACCATCTTCGATGCCGGCCTGCGTAGCGCGCAAACCGACGCCGCGCGGGCAGCCTACGACCAGAACGTCGCCGCCTACCGGCAAACCGTGCTCGCCGCGTTTCAGGACGTCGAGGACAACCTCGCGTCGCTGCGCATCCTCGAGCGGGAAATCGTCGTGCAGCAGCAGGCCGTGGATTCCGCCCGCCAGGCGCGCGACATCGTCGAGAACGAGTACAAGGCCGGCACCGTGGGCTACGTCAACGTGCTGACCGCGCAGACCACGGCGTTCACCGCCGAGCAGAAGCTGGCGAGCATCGCGGGTCAGCGGATGGTGTCGTCGGTCGGACTCGTGAAGGCGCTCGGCGGCGGCTGGGACGTCGCGCAGATGGATCGCGAAACGGGCAGCGTGACCGCGCCGGCAGCGGCACCGACCGCCGCAACCGCGCCGATGCAAGATGAAGGCGCAGGCGCCGCGCAACAACCCGTCGTCGCGCAGAAATAGGCAGCCGGTTCGGGTCGCTTCATGCGGCCTTCGGGCCGCTCAATGGGCGAAGGTCAGCGCCACCGTGTCCGGCCCGGTTTGCCGGCCGAGCAGATTCAGCAGCCCGGCGAGGTTGTCGCGCTGCCCGGGCGCGGCGCTGGCCGTGCCCTGGAACGACGAGTGCGTCTGCTGCACCGTGCCGTGACCGTCGAGCATCAACGGCCCTTTCAGCGTCGACAGATCGACCGTCGAACGCGCGCCTTCCGCCTGCACGGCCACCCGGTACGAACCGAGCGGTTTCACGAGTGACACCCGCGAGCTCATCTCACCGAGCGTGACATCGAGCTGGCCGAACGCCTCGTTGCCGAGCGTGCGCCAGTCGGTCCACGCGAGGCGCACGTCGCCCTGCAGATCGAGTGTGTTAAACGGCGCGCCGAGGCCCGCAAGCAGCGAGGCCGGCACCGCGATGCTGCCGCCCGTCAGCGTCGCGCCGCGTAGCGTGGCGTCGAGCGTGACCGCGTCGGGCATCGCCTCGGTCTGACGCATCTGCATGCGCACACGGCCCGTGAACAGCGGCCAGAACGCCGTGTGCCATTCGATGCGGCCAGGCAGCAGCGTCGCGCCGGACGGGTCGTCGCCCGCGGCGAGCATCAGCGTGGCCGAGCCGTTCCAGAGCGAGCCTGCCGGGTCGACGAGATTCACGTGACCGCGTGTTGCTCTCGCGAATTGCGGCGTGACCCATGCGGCGGGCAGCAGCACCAGCAGCACGGCAACGTTCGACAGCACGGCAACCAGCACCCACGGCACCACCGCGCGCAGACGGCGCATCCAGAAGTTCATCGGCGACCCTGTCGGTGAACGCTCATTTGACCGTCGATGGCTGGAGCGAGGCCGTCAGGTCCACCTGTCCGTCGTCCTTCAGCGCGCTCACGTGCGCCTCGGCGACCTGCACCTTGTACTGCTTGCGCACGTCGTCGAGCCAGGCCGTCCACGCCGGGAACGATGCGTTCTTCAGCTGGATCTGCACCGCGTTGCCGAGCACCTGCACCTGCGTCGCGGCGAGCCCGTGATCGGCCAGCGAGGCGCTGAGCGCATCTTTCAGCGCGCCGCCCGTCGGCGCGACGCCCTGCGCGGCCGCCGACAGCGCGCGCGCGTCGTTGGCCTGCGCCGTCATCCGCGCGAGCTGGCCGCGCATTGCCGGCAGCGTGTCACGCAGATGCGCGCGGCCTTCCTGCGCCGGCACCCATAGCACCGACCAAGCAAGCGCGACGGCAATGGCCGCGCCGCCCCACGTCAGCAGCGTCTTTTCGCGCGTCGTGCGCACGCCCCAGAATCCGGCCCAGGTGTCCGCCAGTGCTGTTTTCATTGTCCGTTCCTGATGGTCCACTTGCCGGTGTTGCTGTCGATCGCGCCGTTCAGCCCGTTGCGCGCGAGGCGTTTGCCGAGATCGGCGTCGACCTTCACTTCAGGCTTGAACGTCACCTCGAGACGCCGGTCGTGATAGTCGAGCGCGGCGATGCCGTTCACCGGGATGCTGCCGAGCGAGCGCGCGAGGCGATCCGCTATCGAAAGAAAATCATCCGGCGACAGTTCGCCCGCGGCGACGCGCAGTTGCTGCAACTGACGCGACATCTGGTCGGGCGCGTCGAGCACGACGGTCGTCTTCGGGAACGCGTTGAGGAGCAGCTCGGTCATCTGCGCGTTGATGGTGTCGCGTTCACGCGCGAGCATCATCCACTGCACATTGGCGCCGACGATCGCGACCACGAGCGACGCGACCGTGAGCAGCAGCGGCACGCGAAGATGACGCAGCGTCGCGCGGTCGAGGCGCCACGGCTGCGACGCGAACTCGAACTGGCACAGATCGAAGCGGCATTCGGGCGCGCGGCGCGCGAGCGCCTCGAACGTGAGCGGTTGCGCGCCGCTCACGGGCGCGGCGTTCGACGTGAGACGCGGCTCGTTGCCAGGCAGATCGGTGAGCGCGTACAGAGTAACGGGCGCGGTGCCCGCGAGCGCGGCGAGCGTCGCGGGAACGGCGGTGGCCGGTACCGCCAGACCTTCGCCCTGCGCACCGCGAACGATCGCGAGTTCGACGCGCGGCGTGGCGTTGTCGAACGCGGAATCGATCAGCAGCGCCGGCGCGGTGGGGACGACGCGGCCCAGCACGGCGGCGACGATGGGCGTCACGGCCGGCGCGCTGTCGGGCGCTGAACCGGTTGCGCCGGCTGCCACGGAGGCCGGGGCGGCCGTGACAGGGTCGACGCTGGCGAGCGCGACCGCTTCTTCCAGCGCGTTTGCCGTTTCGGTCGCGACGGCGGGCGGCAGGCAGCGCGTGACGGGCACGGCGCGCAGGTTGCGGTGTCCGGCGGCCTGAAAGCCTTCGACGACGAACCGGAACCAGCCGCGATCGATGATCGCGAGCAGATGCCGGCCAGCTGCGAGCGGTTGCGGATCGAGCGCGATGTGACAGGTTTGCGGATCCTGGATCAGCTGATCCTCGACGACGTTCGGCAGCGCCTGACGCAGGCGCGGGCCTTTGAGTGGCGGCACCGTCGCGGCGACCATCAGGAGATCGCGGGCGGCGACCATCAGCACGGTCGACGACGCGCGCGGCAGCAGCGCGAGCGCCGAGCGTCCGGCGCGCTGGGTGCGGCCCGCCTTGTCGAGCAGCAGGAACGGCATGTCCGGCAGTTGCCATTCCTGCGAAGGCACCGCTGGGTCACGTGGCGGCAACAGGACGATCAGGGTGCTCAAAGGTCAGCCTCTCCGGTTATTCATAGCTGGTCGCGTCCACGCACGATACGCGTAGTGTGGGTCATTGGATCGCGATAGACGAGCGTGGTGCGGTCCACTTCCGCGCGTTCGTGCTGGACGCGTCCGTGGATCAGAAAGTAGTTCGTATTGACGTCGAGCATGTTCGGGTCGTACACCGCGAGTTGCACGCCAGCGCCGCGCAGGGCGAGCTGCACGTCGGCGACGTTCCGGAAGAACACCGTCTCGCGGCGCGCGACGAACGCCTGCGCGCTCGACAGGCTCATGCCTGGCACGACGGCCGCGATCACTTCGGCGGAGGCGGTGTTCATGTTGACGGCGGTTGTCGTTGGCAGGACGGTGACGAACGGGCGCAGCCGCTCGACCGATTCTCGCGTGAAGCCGGGGATGTCGAGGAGCGAATCGACGCTCGTCATCTGAAGCGGGGCGGTGGCGGAATTGTCGTCGCTGTCGGTGAGGCCGGGTTGATCGGTGAAGGTACTGTTGCCGGTGATGCCGCCTTGCTGGGGCGCATTTTGGGGCGTTGTGGTGTTGGGGGTCGATGGCGACTGGAAGCGGGTGGCCGACTGACCGAGGCTGGTGCGCAGCTGGACCGCGGTGTTCTTTGCGAGTTGGGCGTTGACGCCGAGGAGGGCGAGGAGGCGCTGGAACGACTGGATCTGTTCGATGTTCAGTTGCAGCGCGCCGGGCGCCGGGCTCGAGACGAGGTTTCGCAGGTTGAATTTTGCCTGGGCGTCTTCGATGGAGCCGGACAGATACGTGTCGGCGCCTTGGGTCGCGTGGATTTCGCCGATCTGGCCGAGGAAATCCGACAGGCGTGTTTTGGCGATCGGCACGCCCCAGATGCCACCGAGGTAGGTGACACCGGCGGAGGTGTCGCCTTCCGAACGGAGGATGAGGCGCGTCCAGTCGAGCGCGCCACGGGAGATCCACTGGGCTTGCGACAGGAGTCGCTGGTTTTCGATTCTGCGGATTTGTACCTGCTGGCGCCAGAGCATGCCGGAGACGAGAATGGCGGAGAGCGCCACCACCAGGAGCGCGGTTATGATTGCCGCGCCTTTCTGGTTTTTTGTTTTCTGGTTAAGGGTTTTGTTGGTCTTTCCTTGTGCTCGTGTCGGTTTATTGGCGTTGCCCCTGTGCGGGGCGGCATTTGGTTTTTGCCCTTGCTCGTGGGTCGTGGCGGCCATTTCTTCCCGGTTATCTTGCCCGGTTGCCTTTCCTTGTATTCGTGTCGGTCTATTCGCGTTGCCCCTGTGCGGGGCGGCATTTGGTTTTTGCTCTCGCTCGTGGGTCGCGATGGCCATTTCTTCCCGGTTATCTTGTCCGGTTGCCTTTCCTTGTATTCGTGTCGGTCTATTAGCGTTGCCCCTGTGCGGGGCGGCACCTACTTTTCTTTGTCTTGCCAAAGAAAAGTAGGCAAAAGAAAGTCGCTTCGATATGCCATCTTTTCCAGGTGAATCCCCCCCGGGGAATGGCAACCCATGAAGTGTCGACATCGCGCTAGAACCACATAGGTCCGCGCACGAGACCGTCCCTCGCAAAACAACCGCCCGTGACAAAGGACTCATCCATCCCGCTCCGCACCGCGTGCGTCGCGGAAGGGAATGCCACGCGGCGCGGCTCGCGCCCCTGGCAATCCACGCCACTTGAGCGGAGAGATCCAGAAGATTTCGCAAACCAGAACCAATAAAAATGGAGAGGGCAGTAAACCCTTCGGCGACACGCGAAGCGTGGAGCCGGGTGAATGACGGCTTTGTCACGGGCATGGAATGCGCGCGAGATGGAATCGCGCGGGGACCGATGCGGGGTGAGGTGCGGGGGCGACACTTCATGGGTTGCCATTCCCGGTGGGTGACACACCTGGAAGAGGAAAGGTATCGAAGCGACTTTCTTTTGCCTACTTTTCTTTGGCAAGACAAAGAAAAGTAGGTGCCGCCCCGCACAGGGGCGACGCTAATAGACCGACATGAACACAAGGAAAGGCCAACAAAACCCTTAACCAGAAAACGGAAAAGCAGAACCCCGCCCCGCAAAGGGGCAACGCGAATAGACCGACACGAGCACAAGGAAAGACCAACAAAACCCCTGGCCAGAAAACGAAAAACCAGACCCGCGTGTAACGCAAATCCACGCCTCATCACTCCCCCACCAGAAACACCCGCACAACAGGCCTCGCGAGCGACTTCGCGCCAACACTCACTTCCAGCCCGGTCACCGAGCGCGGCAACGGCGCGTTCCCCAACTGGGGTACCTTCAGATTGTTGTCGTACTCCGTAATCGCCGACTGCACATCCTTCATCTGCGCGGTCCACCCCACCTTCGCGACATACACCCGCGCCGATATCGACCCCACCCCACCCATCAAAGGCACCGCGCTCCAGTCGCTTCCCTCCCCACCATGCAACGCGCGCCGCAACGCCCCCACATTCGCAAGCGGCGGCGACACATACCGGATCACGCGTCCATCGACGATCCGGTACCGCACCACCTGCAGCCGCGGCGCAGCCCCCACTTCGTCACGCTCGCGCACGATCTGCAACACGCTGCTACCGATGCTCACCGCGGCCTCGCCAGCCTCGTCGTCCGATGCGGCCTGGCGGGCGTCGATCCGCATCTGGTCGAACAGCTGCGCAAACACGCGCTCGTCTTCCATCGCGTTCGTAATCGTCTCGCGCCCACGAACAATCTGGTCCAGCCCGCGCCACGACAACACCGCGATCACCGCCAGAATCGCAATCGCCACCAGCAGCTCAATCAGCGTGAAACCTCGCGCGCCATGGCGGCCACCTACGTGACGCACCCGCGCGACGCCGCGCGCGCAACCCTCACAGCGGCCGGTTCGTTTCATTCGCGATCACCGTCACCAGTTGGGCCAGATTGCCGGAACCTCCGGGCGTCGTCACCGTCACGTCAACACGCCGGAACACCGGATTCGGCGTGGCGCTCACGTTCTCGGTACAGATCAGCTGCAAATTGCCCTGCGAGCAGTCGAAGCTATGCGCGCCCACCTCGGGCCACGCACGTGCAAGCCGCAACTGGGCAAGCGTGTTGTCCGCGCTCCAGCCGGCCAGCAGGCGCTTGTGCAGGTCGGCCTCGCCCGTCGCGAGACTGCCCACCGCGCGCAATGAAGCAGCAAGCGCAACCGCGATGATCGCGAGCGCGACCAGCACCTCGATCATCGTGAAGCCACGCGATCGCCCGATGCCCCACGCCCGAGGCCGCATCTCAATGCACCTCATACCGGCCATTGCCCGTACCGACGATGGTCGCGCGCCCCGCCGACGAAAAAAGCGTGACCTGCACCGGCGCATCGATGCTCTCCGTGCCAAACACAACCCGGTCGGATCGCTGGTCCGAACCCGGATAGCTGATCGCCACGCCCGTCACGCCGCCTTCCCAGCGACGCGGCCCCAGCAGGTCGTCCCGCAGCGGACGCCACCCGTCACCGGTGCGCACGTCGAAGCGATAGCCGCCGTCGAGCGGCAGCCACGCGACAGGACGCGCGCGGACCTGCGCCTCGTCGCCGGCCGATTCGAACAGCAGCGCGAGACGTTGCGCTTCCTCGTTCAGATCCGTGCGCGGATTGTGCGTGAGCGACAGCGATGCCAGCGACACCAGCAGCCCGGCAATCACCAGCACCACCAGCATCTCCAGCAACGTGAAGCCGGACGCGCCCGCCTGCGTGCGCATCCCCGGACGGATCGCCTTCATACGGTCAGCCGCTTACTGCCAGGAACCGACGTCGGAATCGTTGCCTTCGCCGCCCGCCTTGCCGTCGGCGCCGTAGCTGAACACGTCGATCTCGCCATGCACGCCTGGGTTCAGATATTGATACGCGTTGCCCCACGGGTCGTTCGGCAGACGCTCCAGATAACCCCCGTCTTTCCAGTTGTTCGGCACGGGGTCGGTCGCCGGCCGTTCGATCAGCGCATGCAAACCCTGTTCCTGCGTCGGATAACGGCCGTTGTCGAGCCGGTAGAGCTTCAGTGCCTGCATCACGGTGCCGATGTCCTGCTTCGCCGCGACGCGGCGCGCTTCGTCCGGACGACTCATGATCTTCGGCACGATCAGCGCGGCAAGAATGCCGAGGATCGCGATCACCACCATGATTTCGATCAACGTGAACCCGCGTTGACGGCGGGCGCGCGGCCCCGTGATTTCGGAGCGGCGTGTGGTCCACATCTGCATAACTTGCTACCTCGTTCCAGAAAATGTATCGATGCACCGGGCGGCGCCCGATGCGGTGAATATTCCGCGGTCCATCGCCGGGATCCAGACCCGGCAGGTCATTCTAATGTCGTGGAGTTGAAGGGTTTCAACTCCACGCAAATTTCACAATAGTCCGTACAATGACACGCATGAACGCACTTCAGATACGCCTTCTATCGCTCGCGCTCTTCGCCGTTTTCTGCGCGACGCTGACCTGGTGGGTCGTCACGCTCACCACGCATCGGCCCGGTCCGGCGGCGGCTGCTGCACTTCCGCCCGTCTCGGTCGAACAGGCCGCCACGCTCTTCGGCGGAAAACTCACGCGCGACACGAACCAGGACGTGCATCTCTTCGGCATCCTCGCGCTACGCGAAGGCGCTGCGGCAATCGTCAGCACCGGCGACGAACCGCCTCATGCCGTCTCGCTCGGCAGCGCGATCATGCAGGGCGCGAAACTCTCGGAAGTCCGCCCGCGCTCGATCATCATCGATCGCAACGGCTCACGTTCCGAGGTATTCCTCCCCGCCAACGCACCCGGCCCGACCATCTACGTGCGCTAGGTTCCGGCGCGGCCTCGATGCCCGCGCCACGTTTTCAACATCCGCCGCTCACTTCACTGGACCAGGTTGTTCAGTTCGATGATCGGCATCATCACCGCCAGCACGATCACGAGCACCACGCCGCCCATCGCGAGAATCAGCAGCGGTTCGAGCAGGCTCGTCAGAAACATGGTCCTTCGTTCGAGTTCGCGCGATTCGCCTTCGGCGGCGCGGTCGAGCATCGTGGTGACATCGCCGGTCGCTTCGCCGGAACGGATCAGGTGAACCAGCACCGGCGGAAACGTCTTTGTGTTGCCCAGTGCGCGTGACAGCGACGTGCCTTCGCGCACGCGCACGATCGCATCGTCGATGTTCAGGCGCATCGCCTTGTTGCTGAGCGTTTCGCTCGCGGCCTGCAGCGCGCGCAGGATCGGCACGCCCGCAGCCGTCAGGATGGCGAGCGTGCTCGCGAAACGCACCGTGTTGTAGCCGCGCACGAGTTTGCCGAAGAGCGGCGCGGTGAGCAGCCAGCGGTCGAACGTGAGACGCGGCCCGGGTTGCGCCAGAATCGAACGCACGACGTAGACCACGACCACGAGCGCGATCAGCATCGCCCACCACCAGTTCCGCACGAAACTGGAGAGCGCCATCATCATGATGGTGAGAAACGGCAACTGCTGCTTCGTGCTCGCGAACACGTTCACGACCTGCGGCACGACGTAGCTCAGGAGGAACGTGACGATGCCGAACGCGATGATCGTGACGACCGCCGGATACGTGAACGCCAGCACGATCTTCTGCTTGAGCGCGTTACGCTGCTCGATGTAGTCGGCGAGGCGCGACAGCACGAGGCCGAGCCTGCCGGTATGTTCGCCGGCCGAAACGAGCGCGCGATAGATCTCGGGAAAATCGCGCGGATGCTGCGAAAGCGCGTTGGCGAGCGAATGGCCGCCGAGCACTTCGGCGCGAATCGAGGCCATCAGTTCGCGGATGTAGTCGCGCTCGGACTGCTCGGTCAGAACGGACAGCGCTTCGTCGAGCGGCAGGCCGGCGATCAGCAGGCTCGCCAGCTGCCGCGTGAGAATGGCCTGCTCGCGTTGCGACAGGCGGCGTCCGAGCGACAGGCGCTGGTTGCGCTCGCCGCGCGTGCGCGTCGCGGCCGGTTCGACGACGAGCGGCGTCAATCCCTGCGTGCGCAGCTGCGTGCGCGCGCCACGGGCGCTGTCGGCGTCGAGCACGCCTTTTTGCGCCTTGCCGGCCGCGTCGATCGCTTCAAAACGGAACGCTGGCATGCGCTTACACTCCGCCCGTCACGCGGATCACTTCTTCGAGCGACGTCAGCCCGGATTCGAGCCAGCGGTCGCCATCCTCACGCAGCGTGCGCATGCCCTGCGCGCGGCCGGTTTCAAGGATTTCCGAATCGGCGGCGTTGCGGTGAATCAGCGCGCGAATCGACTCGTCGACGAGCAGCAGTTCGTACACGCCGCGACGTCCCGCATAACCGGAGTGGCCGCACTTGTCACAGCCGACGGGATGCCAGCGCACGCCGCCATCTTCCTCGACGCGTTCTTCCTTGCACACCGGACACAGCCGTCGCACGAGCCGCTGCGCGAGCACGCCCAGCAGCGACGACGCGAGCAGATACGGCTCGACGCCCATGTCGGTGAGACGCGTGACGGCCGATGCCGCGTCGTTCGTGTGCAGCGTCGCCAGCACGAGGTGACCCGTGAGCGAGGCCTGCACCGCGATCTGCGCGGTTTCGAGGTCGCGGATTTCGCCAATCATGATGACGTCCGGATCCTGCCGCAAAATCGAGCGCAACGCGCGCGCGAAGGTCATGCCGATCCGCTCGTTGACCTGCGTCTGGCCGATGCCGGACAGGTCGTATTCGATCGGATCCTCGACGGTCATGATGTTGGTCGTCGCCGTCTCGAGGCGCGACATCGATGCGTACAGCGTCGTCGTCTTGCCTGAGCCGGTCGGGCCCGTCACGAGCACGATGCCGTGCGGGCGCCCGATCAGCTTGTCGAACTTCACGAGCGTGTCGGCGGCCATGCCGAGCGCTTCGAGATTCAGCCGCGCCGCGTCTTTTTCCAGCAGACGCAGCACCGCGCGCTCACCGTGGCCGGTCGGCAGCGTCGAGACGCGCACGTCGACCGGACGGCCGCCGACGCGCAGCGTGATCCGGCCGTCCTGCGGCAGACGTTTCTCGGCGATATCGAGCTGCGCCATGATCTTGATGCGCGAAATCAGCGCGCCGTGCAGCGCCTTCTTCGGGCGCACGACGTCGCGCAGCGTGCCGTCGACACGAAACCGCACCACCGAAGACGTCTCGAACGGCTCGATGTGAATATCCGACGCCTGTTCGCGCGCGGCCTGCGTGAGAAGCGCGTTGATCATGCGAATGATCGGCGCGTCGTCCTCGGATTCCAGCAGGTCCTCGACCTCGGGAATCTCCTGCATCAGGCGCGACAGATCGACTTCGCCTTCCACTTCGCCGACGACCTGCGCCGCGCTGCCGTCCTGGCGCGCGTACGCCTGGTTGATCGCGTGCGCGAGTTCGTCGGCAGACAGGCGCACCACCGAAAGCGCGCCGAAATTGCGCGCGACTTCCGCAAGCGCCGCGTCGGTCGTGCGATCGCTGATCCAGACTTCGAGGCTGTCCGCGTGCTGATGCGCGACGAGAATCTGGCCGCTCTTCGCGAAGCCGTACGGCACGAGCCGCGCGGCGAGCGGCGAGGGCGGCTCACGCTCACCGGCCGGGTCGCCGCCCTGAGCGCGCTGCGATGCCTGCGCGGGCGCCTGTGTCACGGATGCGCTCCCGGCGACTGGATGCTCCCCGCCGCGCCATTCGCCGGCGCGGGAACAGGAGCGGGAACCGCGGCCGGCGGCGCCGCCTGCTGGCGACGCATCTGGTCGAGATCGAACAGGTTCAGCGCGGGCGTGCCGCCCTGGCTCGGGCCGATCGGCATCGGCGGAACGACCGGGTCGTCGTTGTCCTTGATGAGGTTGTTGTTCTGCTTGTACGCGCCCTGCACGCCCTGGATGTAGTCGTAGCGGTTCGACGTCACGGCCTGCGCGGTGTCGCGATCGCTGATAATCACGGGGCGCAGGAACACCATCAGGTTGGTCTTGTTGCGGTTCTTCTGTTCCGAACGGAACAGCTGGCCGATCCACGGGATATCGCCCAGCAGCGGCACCTTGCTGTTGCTGACCTGGTAGTTGTCCTGCATCAGGCCGCCCAGCACGATGATTTCGCCGTTGTCGGCGAGCACCGTCGACTGGATCGAACGCTTGGTGAACTCGGGGCCCGCGGGGTTGGTCGTCGCGTTGGTCGTGCCGTTCACGATCGCCGAGTCTTCCGTGTAGAGCTGCAGCTTGAGTATCCCGCCCTCGGTGATCTGCGGCTTGACGTGCAGCGTCAGACCGACGTCGACGCGGTCGTAGGTATTGAACGCCGCGCTCGTCGTGCCGCTCGTGAGGTTCGAATACGAACCCGTCTGGATCGGTATGTTCGTGCCGACGACGATCTTGGCTTCCTCGTTGTCGAGCGTGATGAGGTTAGGCGTCGACAGCACGTTCGCGTCGGCGGTCTGCGACAGCGCCTGCAGCAGTCCGCCGAGTCCCTGCACGCCGAAAATGTTGTGAATCCAGCCGACGTTGAGCCCCTGCTGGAGCTGCTGGCCCGCGAGCGCTCCGGCGAGACCGCCCGTGGCGCCGGTCGCCGCGGCGGCCGCCGTCAGGTTGATGATGCTGTTGCTGCTGCCAGTCGCGAGGTTGGTGCCGGCAAAGATCGAGTTGTTCGCGACCTGCCACTGAATGCCGAGATTGGCGTTCGTGTTCGAGTTGAGCTCGACGATCAGCGCCTCGATATAGACCTGCGCGCGCCGCGCGTCGAGCTGGTCGATCACCGCGCGCAGGTTGCGGTACACCGGCTCGGCCGCCGTGATGATCAGCGAGTTGGTCGCGGCGTCCGCCTGGATCATGCCGCCCGGCTGGTTGTCGTCGCTCTTGTCCTTGTCGCCACCCAGAAACCCGCCGGAACTGGCATTGCCGCTCGAACCGTATGCACCGCCACCGCCGCCCATCGACGACGACATGGAGCTGCTTCCGAGTCCGCCCGACGGCAGCGGCGGCGTACCCGCCGTGCCGGTCGAAGTGCCGCCCGACGCGCCGCCGCCGCTCTGGTTGAACGCATTCGCTTCGTTCGCGCCGGACGACGAGCCGGTGTCGCCACTCTTGCCGAGCATGCCGCGCAAGGTTTTCGCGAGCTTCGTCGCGTCTGCGTTGCGCAGCGCCACGACGTGCATGTTGCCGGGCACGCTGCTCGGCGCATCGAGCTGCTGGGCGAGTGTCTTCGCCGCCGCGAGCCGCTGCACGTTCGATGCGCGCAGCAGCAGTGAATTGGTGCGTGGATCGGCGGTGACGGACACCTTCAACGTGGCATCCGTGCTGCCGATCGCGCCCGGATCGAGCATCTTCGAAAGCTGCGTCGCGATGTCGAGCGCGTTGGCGTTTTTCAGCGGCACGACGAGGATCTGCTGGCCGGCGGCGGTGTCGACACCCGCGATGATCTGCGCGATACGGCGCACGTTGTCCGCGTAATCGGTGACGATCAGCGTGTTATTGGCCGGGTAGGCGGCAATCGTGTTGTTCGGCGAGATCAGCGGGCGCAACACCGGCAGCAGGTTGTTCGCCGATTCGTTCTTCAACTGGAAGACCTGCGTCACGACCTGGTCGCCGCGGGCGGCCGGCGCGTTGCCGACGTAGGTCGGCACGCCCTGCAGCTTGGCGTCGGCTTCGGGCACGACCTTCAGGACGCCGTGATCCTGCACCAGGGCGAAGCCCTGCATCCGCAACGCGGACTGCAGCGTCTTCAACGCCTGATCTTCCGGAACGGCGTTTTCGGAAACGAGGTTCAACTGACCCTTGACGCGCGGGTCGACGATGATCGTTTTGCCGGTTGCCGCGCCGATCGCCCTGGCCACCTGGTCGATGTCCGCGTTGACGAAGTTGAGGGTCACCTGTGCGTATGCGATCTGCGAGGTGATCAATCCAGCAACCAGCAGCGCCGTTGCGATGCGACGCAATGCCATACGATTTCTTCTCATGGAATGTGATGTCGATGCCGGCGACTGCCGCCGCCGACGGTCATGCGCAGTGGACATGCTGGCCGGGCGCAACCCCTTCACCCTGAAGCCCGCCGGTCTCCCGGACGCACGCCAGTCTGAGGTCCGAAAAAAATGAACAGTAACAGCTTTTTATGACGACATTCTCACAAAAAGTCGCCCGACAGTGCGTTTCCTCTAATTGATGCGCGTGCCCGTCAACTTCATGAAAGATCCCCGTTCTCCCGGCATGTCGAATGTCGGGGACGTCGTCTCCGGAATCTGCCCTCTTATGTCGGTTAGCCAACCTTGACCCGTCACAGGCTGACGGTATGATACGGGCGGTTCCATGTGGCGGACGCGTCTCTACAGGCATCGGGTTTTCCCCGATGTCCGGTCACGACGGCGGGCATCGCCTTGTCTTTTCACCGTTATTTGCTTAGTCATCTTGATCGATGAAACCGGTTCTCGTCACTGTCGCTATCGGGCTCTGCGCGTGGTTCGCCGCCGCGCCGGCACGCGCCGACTGCTTTGACGAGGCGGCCAGTTACCAGAAGGTCAATCCACTCATCCTGCGTGCGATCGCGTGGCAGGAGTCGCACAACCGGCCCGACGCCCTGCACAAGAATGCGAACGGTTCGACCGACTACGGCATCATGCAGATCAACTCCGTCCATCTCGCGACGCTGTCGCAGTACGGGATTTCCACCGATACGCTGATGCAGCCCTGCAAGAACGTCTACATTGCCGCCTGGCATCTGCGACGCCAGATGAACAAATACGGCAATACGTGGAACGCGGTCGGCGCCTACCACTCGGAAACGCCGACGCTGCGCGATCGGTACGCAAAGCAGATCGCGGCCATTTTGCAGAAGTGGAACCTGCTGCGCTGAACGTTTCGTCGCACACGGGTTTTCTGCCAGCCTTCCCCGAACGCCAGCTGGCCGGCCGGTTGCCGGACATCGGGCATCGTGCATCGCGCGTCCATGCATGCGCTTGCCAGGCGGCGGATTCGCGCGGCCCCGCGACGTTTGATGCACAATGCGGCTTCGTCCTGCCGCTCGCCCGCACCCCGGTTTTGCGCCCGGCACGCCTTTCTTCTTTTCTCGCTTTCTGACCGTAATGAACCAGTCGCCACTGCCCGTCACCGTGCTCTCCGGTTTTCTGGGCGCGGGCAAGACCACGCTCATCGAACACCTTCTCGCGAACGCGGCTGGCCTGCGCATCGCGGTAATCGTCGCGGATGTCGCCGCGATCGAACTCGATGCGACGCTCGTGCGCGCATCGGGAACGACGCACGGCGCGACACAAAAACGAATCGCGCTGAAAAGCGGCAGCGCGTTGATCGCGGCGAGCGATGATCTGCCCGCCGATATCGAACGCGTTGCTGGTGAGCAGCAGTTCGATGCGATCCTCGTCGAAGCGACGGGCAACTTCACGGCCATGTCGATTGCGGAAAGCCTTACGTTCGGCGAGAGCGATGACGACACCGGCGTTGTACGGCTCGACACGATGGTGACGATCGTCGACGCGTCGCGTTTTCTGACTGACTTCGCGCGGACCGATTCACTGTTCGAAGCGGGCCTTGTCACGACCGAAGACGACGATCGCACGGTCGTCGAGCTGCTTGTCGACCAGGTCGAATTCTGCGACGTGCTGGTGGTGAACAAGCCGGACCTCGTCAGCGACGAAGCGCTCGCGCGTCTTCAGCGCATCCTCACGCGCATCAATCCGGGCGCCGTGCAGATCGTGAGCCATTACGCCGACATCGCGCCTGCCGACGTGCTCGACACACGACACTTCGACTTCGACGCAACGTCGGGTTCGGCCGGCTGGCTCGTCACGCTCACCGAAGATCACGATCCGGAGCCGCACGTGCATGCGGATGATGCCGGCGTCAGCACGTTCGTCTATCGCGCGCGCCGTCCGTTTCATCCGGAGCGTCTGTGGGCGCTGCTGCATGAGGAATGGAAGGGCGTGCTGCGCAGCAAGGGGTTTTTCTGGCTCGCCACGCGCAACGAGATCGGCGGCACGCTCTCGCAGGCGGGCGGCACATGCCGGCCCGCGCCGGCGGGCACGTGGTGGGCCGCGCAGGATCGCAGCGAATGGCCCGAGGGCGACGACGAACTGATGGATGAAATCGCCGCCGACTGGTACGGCGATGCCAGCGACTTCAGTATCGGCGACCGTCGCCAGGAACTGGTGATGATCGGCGTCGATATCGATGCGCCCGCGTGGCGCGCAAAACTCGACGCGTGCCTGCTGACCGGCGACGAATATGCATCCGGTCCAGAGGCGTGGAAGGCGTTCGCCGATCCGTTCCCCGCGTGGGACCTCGACGATGACGACCACGATCATCACGATCACGGTGACCACGATCATGGTCACGGCCACCATCATCACTAGACGCGCAGACGAAAAAAAACCCGCCAATGGCGGGCGTCAACACAAGGCTCTACATGCCTAGCGCTTGTTGACTGCGTCCTTGAACGCTTTACCAGCCGTGAACTTGACGGTCTTGGCGGCCGGAATCTTGATGGTTTCGCCGGTCTTCGGGTTGCGGCCCGTACGCGCTGCGCGCTTGCCCGAACCAAAGCTGCCAAAGCCGATCAACTGGACTGCGTCACCCTTGGACACAGCCTTCTTGATCACTTCAAGCAGCGTGTCCAGCGTTTCGCCGGTTTGAGCTTTGCTGGCGCCCGTCTGACCTGCGACGGCGTCGATCAGTTCCTGTTTGTTCATTAAGGTTCCTTTCTTGGTTAGGTTGACACGAACAGCGCGAACGCGCCGATTATACGTGCGCGTGCCGCGCCGTCGAGCAGCGACGGTGACCGGAGCGCTCCGGTCAAACGCGTCGCGAAGCTTTTCACGCGACGGCCGTGCTGCCGCTTCCCTGTGCGGCGCCTGCTATGATAGCGCAGCGCAAACCCAATCAGGACAAGGGTTTCGAAGATTTACACGGTTCCTTGTCCGATCGGGTTCCGATTGGACGCGGATGAGGCCTTTTTCCCCCTGGAACGCATCAAACCGCTCGCGTGGATGGCCTGAACACCGCGCCAGCGTTGGTTTTTGCCAACGCCCGAGCGGCGGTATATCGCCGTGTGACTCTTGCAACAAGGGCTTTCCAGTACCTTGCAGCACGCTTTGTTCCTCATAGTCGACGTCCTCTTTCTGCCTGCATGACCGAGCCGCTGATCCCCGCCACGCTCGCCTTTCGCGACAACGGCGCACCATTCTCTCGTCAATACGACGACATTTATCACAGCGCAGTCGGCGGTCTCGCCCAGGCCGAATATGTGTTTTTGCAGGGCAACAATCTGCCCGCGCGCTGGCAGGAAAGACGCGTTTTCACGGTGCTGGAAACCGGCTTCGGCATGGGCATCAACTTCCTGATGACGTGGGCCGCCTGGCGCGCCGACCCATTACGTTGCGAGCGGCTGCATTTCGTTTCGACGGAAAAACACCCTTTTTCAAGGGACGATCTGCATCGTGCGTATGACGCGACGATTTCCGATCCGTCGATCGCTGCGCTTGCGCGCACCCTTGCCGATGCGTGGCCACTCCTGGTTCCGGGTACTCACCGGCTCGAATTCGACGGGGGTCGCGTCACGCTGACGCTTGTCTTCGGCGATGCGGGCACCACGCTTTCATCGCTCTGGTTGCGTGCCGACGCGTTTTACCTCGATGGTTTCGCGCCCGCGAAAAACCCCGATCTCTGGACGCCGCAACTCTTCAGGCAACTCGCGCGTCTTGCCGGCGACGACGCGACGTTCGCCACATACACCAGTTCCGGCGATGTGAAACGTGCGCTGATACAGACCGGGTTCGAGTATCGCAAGGTCGACGGATTTGGCTGGAAGCGGGCGATGCTGGTCGGACGTTTTGCGCCGCGCTGGCGCGTGCGCCGACACGATCCGCCGATGCCGCTTGCTGTCGCCGAACGTCGCGCGGTGGTGATCGGCACCGGTCTCGCGGGTTGCGCGGTGATCGAGCGGCTCACCGCGCGCGGCTGGCACGTGAGTTCGCTCGAACGACACGATGGCATCGCGCGTGAGGCGTCCGGCAATCCCGCAGGCGTGTTCCATCCGATGCTTTCGCGCGACGACAGCGTCGCGTCACGCATCACGCGTGCAGGCTTTCTTTATGCATTGCAGCGATGGGCGGTACTCGCGGATGCAGGCCATCCGCTCGCGCGCGGCACTTCAGGGCTTCTCCAGCTTGCAGGCAACGACGACGAAGCACGCGCGATGTCGGCATCGCTTGCTTCGTTTGCGTGGCCGTCGGGGTACGTCACACCGGTGTCCCGCGACGAAGCACGACGGCTCGCGAACATGGATGTGGCGAACGGCGGCTGGTTCTTCCCCGAAGGTGGCTGGATCGATCCCGCGACGCTGTGCGCGGCGCAATGCGCGGCCGCGGGTTCGCTGCTTGACCGGCGCTTTGGCGTCAACGTCGCGCGTATCGAACGGGACGGCGATCAGTGGAACGTATTCGATGACAGCGGGCAGATCGTGGAACGGGCGCCGGTTGTCATTGTTGCGAACGCGCATGATGCCGCTCGCATTGCCGGGCTGCGCTACGCGACGACACGCAGCGTGCGTGGCCAGTTGACCGTGTTGCCGGCGGATACGGTGCCGGGTCTGCAACTGCCCGTGATCGGCGAGGGTTATGCGGTTCCGCTCGCGAGCGGCCTCACGCTGACCGGTGCAACCTACGACCTCGACGATCCCGATGCCTCGTTGCGCGCAAACGGACACGCCGAAAATCTGGCGCACCTCGCGCAGATGCTGCCCGGACTCCATCACGCAATCGATCCGCTCAAGGCTGAAGCGCTCGATGGTCGCGTCGCGTTTCGATGTGTGGCGCCGGACCGCATGCCGATGATTGGCATGCTTGCCGACGAAGCAGAAGCCACAAGCGAAGCCGACCGTCTTCGTGGAGCATGGCCGCTTGATCTGCCGCGCTCGCCGGGTCTCTTCGGCGCGTTCGCGTATGGCTCGCGTGGACTGGTGTGGGCTGCGCTGGGCGCGGAGCTGATCGCATCCCAGATCGAAGGCGAGCCGTGGCCAATCGAACGCGATCTCGCCGAATCCATCGATCCCGCGCGTTTTCTGCTTCGTGCATTGCGGCAAGGAACGGTTCGATAGCGCGATCGCGCGAAAAAGTTATCCACGCCTGTCTGTGGATAACCGTGAGAAAAGCGGCATCAACTCGTGTGGACCCGATGTGGACGTAAACGGGACAACTTTCGCGTCGCGTCTTCGCGGGAAAAGTTGTTCATCGAAGCCCGCGAGACCCACACATGCTGTGCGTGCGGTTATGCGCTTTCTAACGTGATGATCTGCTTCGGTAAACACCGGTTATCCACAGAAACGCGATGTCCTTGTTAACTGTTACTACGTATACATACAGGTAAACATATAAACAAAGAGGCGTGGCCGCTCGCACTGGATCAAACCCGAAACCACAAAACCGGAAACCCCTGCCTCGACGCAAAAGCGCTTCCCTGAAATTCGCATCGTTTCTATCAATGGGCTTCACCCCGAAATGCCTCGCGCCATACGCGCCGAAGCCTTCAAAAAGGTCGTTTTTCCCTGCCTCGACGAAATTGGGGTACGTTTTACTGCTTTACCTTCTCATCAGGGCCTTTTCGGTCGACCCGGAAAAACCTGTGGCACAATCGCCGTTCTTCATGCGCACGCCTCGTTTCATCCAGGGTGCGCATTCACGGAACGGTTGCCGGTCAATAACAATCTGATTCACAGGTCGACGGCGTTCGTACACATGTATTTGGCAAGCTGCCGGAATGCACACGCGGGCTTCGCCGTCCGCGGTCAATCGGTCTTCGCGCAACCGTCTCAGTTTTCACCCGATCGACAATCTGCAACGCCCGTCGGCGCAGCGCCACATCGACGACGAACGCGATAGCGACGACGAATGCAAGCCGCGTTCACTCCGTCACCGGTCCGTCCGCCGGTTTTCGCCGCATGGCCGTTGCAGCAAAGGAGAAGCCCCCACGATGAAGTCGGCGTTTTCATTTTTTCCAGCCCTGCCGCTCGCCCCCGACGCGATCTTCTGGGCCGGTCTCGCGCTGCTCGCGGCCGGTCTGTGTGGAGAACTCTGTTATCGCGCATGGCGCCTGCCGCGCATCTCCGGCTATGCCGTGATCGGCTTGATTGCCGGATCGGCTGGCTTCGGCGTGATCGATGCCAGTTCCGGCGCGGCGCGCCCGCTGCTCGACGTCGCGCTTGGTCTGTTGCTGTTCGAGCTCGGCAGCCGTCTCGACCTGCGCTGGATTCGCCGCAACCCGTGGCTGATTCTCTCGAGCATCGCCGAATCGACGCTCACGTTCGCACTCGTCCTCGCCGTGCTGCTGTTCCTCAAGGTGCCGACGATGGTCGCGATGGTGCTGGCCGCGATCGCGATGGCCACGTCGCCCGCGATGGTGATCCAGCTGAAAACCGAGCTGCGTGCCGAGGGGCAGGTGACGCAGCGACTGATGACGTTGACCGCGCTCAACAGCATGTACGCGGTGGTGATCGAAAAGCTCGCGTCGAGCTGGCTGCATCAGGAGGTGTACGGCAACGCGCTCGCCACGATCCTGCAACCGCTTTATCTGCTGATCGGCTCGTTCGTTCTGGCGTTCGCGCTCGCGCGCGCGTGCAATTTCTTCTATCGACGCATGAACATGCAGGACGAACATTCGTTCGTCGCGCTGTTCGGTCTGGTGCTGCTCGCCATCGCGATCGCGCATCTGTTCAAGCTGTCGACGATCCTGAGCCTGCTGGCCGCCGGCATCATCGTGAAGAATCTGGAGGCGCGGCCGCAATTGTGGCCGCAGCATTTCGGCACGGCCGGGTGGCTCCTGACCGTGATCCTGTTCGTGCTGACATTGACGTCGTTCGAGTGGAAAGACATCGCGCTCGGCGGGGTGGCGGCACTGGGCCTGATTGTTGCGCGCCTGATCGGCAAGCTGGTCGGCGTGCTCGTGTTCGCGAAGCCGAGCGGCCTGAACTGGAAGCAGGGCATCGCACTCGGGCTGTCGCTTTCGCCGATGTCCGCGCTTGCGTATCTGCTTGTCAACGATACCTACGACCTGTATCCGAATTTCGATCCGCAACTGCGCGCCGTCGTGATGTGTTCGATTGTCGTGCTGCAGCTTGTCGGGCCGTGGCTCGTCTATCGCAGCCTCGCGCTGGTGGGAGAACGCCGCGAGTAGCCGTTCGCGCGAAGCAAACCTGAATTCACAACGATTGCGGCCGGCCGGTGCTTCGGCGCCTGGCGGGTCCAGTCAGCCAATCCAAGGGACGTCATGTCACTCGAACCCTTTGTCGACTCGAAACCGTTCACCTTCGGGATCGAGCTCGAAATGCAGATCGTCAATACCCATGACTATGATCTGACCAAAGCCGGCAGCGATCTTCTCCGTCTCATCAAGGACGAGCCGATTCCCGGCAACATCACGCCGGAAATCACCGAGAGCATGATCGAGCTGTCGACGGGCATCTGCTCGACGCACGAGCAGGCCGTGACCGATCTGCACACGATTCGCGATACGCTCGTCGCCGCGGCCGACCGGCTGAACGTCGGGCTGTGTGGCGGCGGCACGCATGCGTTCCAGCAGTGGAGCGACCGGCAGATCGTCGATACGCCGCGCTTTCAGTACCTGTCCGAACTGTACGGTTACCTGGCGAAGCAGTTCACCGTGTTCGGCCAGCACGTACACATCGGTTGCCCGGATCCGGACAGCGCGCTGTTCCTGCTGCATTCGATGTCGCGCTTCATTCCGCATTTCATCGCGCTGTCGGCTTCGTCGCCGTTTGTGCAGGGTGTCGATACCGGCTTTCATTCCGCGCGCCTGAATTCGGTGTTCGCGTTTCCGCTGTCGGGCCGCGCACCGTTCGTGCTGACGTGGGACAGCTTCGAGGAGTATTTTTCGAAGATGGTTCACACGGGCGTCGTGAACAGCATGAAGGATTTCTACTGGGACATCCGGCCGAAGCCGGGTTTCGGCACGATCGAGGTACGCGTGATGGATACGCCGATGTCCGTCGACCGGGCCGCGGCGATTGCCTGCTACATCCAGACGCTCGCGCGTCATCTGCTGCTCGACAAACCGTTGATCCCGAAAGAAGACGATTACCTCGTCTACACGTTCAACCGGTTCGAGGCTTGCCGCTTCGGACTGGCCGGCACCTGCATCGATCCGCAGACGGGCGAGCGCCGGACGATTTCCGAGGACATTCTCGCCACGCTCGATCGCATCGCGCCGCACGGGGATGCACTGGGGTCCGGCAAGGCGCTGGACCAGGTCGGCGCGATCGCGCGCGGTCAGGTCAACGATGCGACATGGCTGCGCAGCGTGTTTTCGGAAGAAAAATCGCTCCATGAAACCGTGCGGCAACAATGTCTGCAATGGCGGGCGTGATTTTCTGCCCGCAGCCTGTTGCCGTTGTCTGACAGAACCCGCTTTTCGCGGGTTTTTTTTCGGCTTTCATTTTCCAGCCAGGGCTTCCTGAGGTTTATTCAATGTTTACGTATACATACGTAGTAATAGTTAACAAGCATGGGCTTCATCTGTGGACAACGAAGGAATTCCCTGCAAAGTCAATGAATTGCGTAAACCACAACCCTGCGGATCCAATGGGTGTCTTCACCGGGAAGTGCGGATAACTTCATCTGACCTGGCAACCCTGGTGCCGGTTATCAAGAATCCATGCACACCCATTTCATGGGATATCCCGGGGTTATCCACAGCACGCGCTGGATAACTTAGCTGTACGATTGGCCGCACTCGCATAGAATGTCGGTTTTAACGCTGTGACGGGTCGCGTCGCCCTGTTCGAAAAACTACGGCTGACGGTACACAGCGAAATGAGAGAGCATTGCTGCACAACCCGCCGGAACAGGCGGGCAAAGCAGAATATTTTTGAGATAGTTAGAATCGGCCCGGCTTTCCCGGACGGGACCGTCCCCACACAGGCTGCCGGCGTGTTTGCCGCCGAAGGCCAACCACGCGGCAGCATGCTGTCATTAACGAACGAAAGATTATGAGCGAAGGCGTCTACGGAGAGCAGGCAACCGGTCGGGTGACCCACACCTTGTTGCGACTGAGCACGGCCATGCGAAGCCAGGCATGGGAATGGGCGGAAGGTGCGGGCCTCACGCCGACCCAGGGTGAAATTCTCGTCTTGCTGATGCAGCGCAAGGGTCCGATGCGTCTCGGCGAGATCGCGCGCGAAACGGCGTTGACCGCGGCCACCACCAGCGACGCGGTCAGCACGCTCGAAGGCAAGGGTCTCGTCGAAAAGCGCCGTGCGCTCGACGACGGCCGAGCCCTCGCGGTGCGCCTGACGGCACGTGGCCGGACGGCGGCAAAGCGCGCGGCGCAATGGCCTGACTTTCTGTCGAAGGCCGTCGGCACGCTGAAGGACGACGAGCAGGCCGTGTTCTATCGCACGCTGCTGAAGACGATCCATCAGCTCGAAGCGCAGGAAACGATTCCTCCGCATCGCATGTGCCTGTCGTGTACGCATTTCGTTCCGAGCAGGAATCCGAAGAAGACGCCGCATTACTGCGCGCTGCTCGAGCTGAAAATGTCGGATACGAATGTGCGTCTGGACTGTTCAGTCCACGAAACCGCCGACGTGGCGACACAGAAGAAAATCTGGAAAATCTTCGCGCAGTAAGCGCGAATCCGCCGTGCCGCCCGGCGGGCTGGTGGGGAACGCGCCGGTGTCGGGCGTCGTTGTCCCTTGCGAACCGACTCGCGGCACGGCAGCGACGCCCGGCGATGCACGGGCGACGGGTCGTCTTCTTCGGGTCTATTTCGGGAACAGGAACTGCCGATGAATCACGAAGTTCTGGCCATTCGCCACGTGCACTTCGAAGATCTGGGCAGCCTCGAACTCGTGCTCGGCGAGCGCGGGCGTCCGGTGCGCTATCTCGATGTCGGCCGTGGACGCATCGAGGCGCCTGATCCGGTGGCGCCTTCGCTGATGGTTATCCTCGGCGGCCCGATCAACGCGTGCGACGACGCGCATTACCCGACGCTGGTTCCGCTTGTATCGATGATCGAACGGCGCATCGCCGCCGGTCTGCCGACGCTCGGCATCTGCCTTGGCGCGCAACTGATCGCGCGCGTGCTCGGTGCGCGGGTCTATGCGGGCACCCGGCCCGAGATCGGCTGGGCGCCGCTTGCGCTCACCGACGCCGGCCGCGCGTCGCCGGTGCGTCACCTGGACGGCGCGCAAACATCGATGTTCCACTGGCACGGCGATACCTTCGATCTTCCCACCGGCGCCACGCGTCTCGCTTCCACGCCTGACTGCGAAAACCAGGCGTTCGCGTGGGGCGGGCATGTGCTCGGCCTGCAATGTCATCCGGAAATTCGCGCCGACCGCTTCGAGCCATGGCTCATCGGCAATGCGTCGGAAATCGGCGGAACCGACGGCGTGGACGTGTTGCAGCTGCGCGCGGATACAGCCCGTTTTGGCCCGCGTCTTGAGGAAGCATCCCAGGCGATGTTCAACGAATGGCTCGACCAGGTGGAGGCGAAGCCATGAGCGGTGTCGTGTTTCGCGTCGATGCCGTGTTGACGGGCGTTGTCGCGCCGCTGGGTGACCATGGCAAAGAGAGCGCGATCGGCAAGAAGCCGGTCGGACATCGCGTGTGGCTTGGCGAAACGGGTCTCGACGGCGACGAACAGGCCGAACGCAAACATCACGGCGGCCCCGAAAAGGCGATGCTTCACTACGCGTTCGATCATTACGACGCGTGGCGCAACGAATGGCCGGCAACGCCCGCCGGTCGCACGCTGCTCGACGCGTGCGGTGCGTTCGGCGAAAACATCAGCACGCTCGGCATGACGGAATCGACGGTATGCGTCGGCGACGTGTACCGGATCGGCGGCGCGCTCGTGCAGGTGTCGCAGCCACGCAATCCGTGCTGGAAACTGAACCTGCGTTTTTCGCGCGAGGACATGTCGCGCCGGGTTCAGGACACGCGTCGCACGGGCTGGTATTACCGCGTGCTCGAAGCAGGGGAAATGGGCGCCGGCGACACCATCGAACGGCTTGCGCGCCC
Organism: Paraburkholderia sartisoli; assembly: GCF_900107685.1. GTDB lineage: Bacteria > Pseudomonadota > Gammaproteobacteria > Burkholderiales > Burkholderiaceae > Paraburkholderia > Paraburkholderia sartisoli. The sequence goes on from NZ_FNRQ01000005.1 coordinate 167,280, forward strand.
GCATCCCGAATGGACCGTCGGACGGTTGCTGCGCGTGCTGTACGTCGACCGCGACGACCGCGCCGCACTCGAAGGCATGGCGAATCTCGACACGCTGACGGCTTCCTGGCGCGCGACCGCCACGAAGCGGCTCGCGAGCGGCACGATCGAGTCGTGGTCGAGCCGTCTCGACACACCGTCGGGCCAGACGCACGACGCCTGACGTCACGGCGGCGGCCGGGTTTCAGTCCGCTTTCTGCGCGCGTGGCGCGTGCTCTGCAGCGAAAGAGACGCAGTGCTATCCTCGATCGCTCTTTGTCCTCTCTCGCGAGAACCCATGAGTGCGCTCTTCTCTCCGCTCACGCTGCGTGGCGTGACGCTTCGCAACCGCATTGTCGTGTCCCCGATGTGCCAGTATTCCGCCGAACGCGGCGAGGCCAGCGAGTGGCACATGATCCATCTGGGTCACCTCGCGCTGTCCGGCGCCGGGCTCCTGTGCATTGAAGCGACCGCGGTCGAACCGGACGGTCGCATCACGCCCGCCGATCTTGGACTGTGGGACGACGCCACCGAAGCCGCGCTCAAGCCCGTGCTCGCCGCGATCCGCAAGCACTCGCATGTGCCCGTCGCGATGCAGCTCTCGCACGCCGGCCGCAAGGCATCGAGCCATGTGCCCTGGGCCGGCGGCCAGCTGATTCCGGTGGCCGGGGGCGGCTGGCTGCCGCATGCGCCTTCCGCGTTACCGCACAAGGCCGGCGAAGCGCCGCCGCTTGCGCTCGACAACGCGGGGCTCAACCGGATTCGCGAAGCGTTTGCCGCTTCGGCGCGTCGTGCGGCGCGGCTCGGTATCGATGCCCTCGAAGTCCACGCGGCACATGGCTATCTGCTGCACCAGTTTCTCTCGCCGATCGCGAACCAGCGCACCGATGAATACGGCGGCTCGCGCGAGAACCGCTGGCGTTTTCCGCTGGAGATCCTCGACATCGTGCGGGCTGCGTTTCCCGCCGACAAACCGGTCGGCGTGCGCGTATCGGCGACCGACTGGGTTGAAGGCGGCATCACGCTCGAAGACACCATCGCGTTCGCGCACGAACTGAAAAAGCGGGGTTGCGACTGGATCGACGTGTCGTCGGGCGGCGTGTCGCCGCTGCAGAAGATTCCGCTGGAGCCGGGCTATCAGGTGCCGTTCGCGCGGGCCGTGAAGAAAGCGACGGGCCTGACGACGATCGCGGTCGGCCTGATTACCGATGCCCAGCATGCCAGCGAACTCGTCGAAGCGGGCGACGCCGATCTCGTCGCGATGGCGCGTGCGATGCTCTACGACCCGCGCTGGCCGTGGCACGCGGCCGCGCAACTCGGCGCGAGCGTCGAGGCGCCGCCGCAATACTGGCGCTCGCAACCGCGCGACCAGAAGGCGCTCTTCGGCGAGACGACGCTCGGGCAGCGCTGACCTGCAACGAAGATGAAGGGCGGCGGAAGCTTTTTGGCGGTTGAACGAAGCCGTCTCTAACGTGTACGATGCCGGGTGTGGCGCATGGGCGTCGCAGGGCTACGCGGCGCCGGTATGGCGCCGCGTTTGCTATCCACGCCAGAAAAACCGGCAGATTCCCCGCTTCACGCGAGTGATTGCATGTTCACCTTCAGTTCTTCACAAGGATTCATTCAATGAGTTCACGCAGGATCGCTGTGCGCCGCTCGGGTGTGCATGGCAAAGGCGTGTTTGCCGTGGAAGCAATCGCTGCCGGCGAACGGTTGATCGAATACAAGGGTGAGCGGATCACGTGGAAAGAAGCGTTGCGTCGTCACCCGCACAATCCGGACGAACCGAATCACACGTTCTATTTCGCGCTCGATAGCGGCCGCGTGATCGACGGCAAGGTCGACGGCAACAGCGCGCGCTGGATCAACCATTCATGCGCGCCGAACTGCGAAGCCGAGGAAATCGACGGTCACGTGTACGTTCACGCGCTGCGCGACATCGAAGCCGGCGAAGAACTGTTCTACGACTACGGCCTCGTGATCGACGCGCGTCAGACGAAGAAACTGAAGAAGGAATACGAATGCCGTTGCGGCGCGCGCAAGTGCCGCGGCACGATGCTGGCGGCGCCGGACAAGGCAGAAAAAGAAAAGAAAGCGAAGAAGAAAAAGTGAAGGACGGGCGGCGCGAAACCCGCGCGCCCGCCAGACAGTCACATATCGACCGGCGCCCTGTGCGCCGGTTTTTTTGTCACATGGGCTGGCCCGGCGCGTTCGCCGGTAACGGTATTGGCGACAACCGGAATGCGCACGATGAAACGGGCGCCGCCCCCGGGTGCGTCTTCGTAATGCACGCCGCCGCCGTGCAGCACCATGATGTCGTGGACGATGGCGAGGCCGAGACCCGCGCCGCCGTCGACGCTCGTGTCGCTTTGCCCGTCGCCGCGGAAAAACCGCTTGAAGAGTTCCGCCTGCTGTTTCGGCGGCACGCCCGCGCCGTTGTCCTCGACGACGATTTCCGCCATCGTCGTGCCGTCAAGCTGCACCTGTGAGACGCTCACCGTGATGCGTCCGCCGTCGTAGCGCGTGGGCGGAACATATTTCAGCGCGTTGTCGAGCAGGTTCGCGATCACTTCGTGCAGCAGCACCGGATTGCCGCGCGCGATCAGCGGGTGATCGTTGGTCGGGTCGTCCAGACGCTGGAAGCCGAGGTCGACGTGAACCGCGAGCGCGCGCGGCACCCATTCCGCGCCGGTTTCGAACGCGAGCGCAGCCATGTCGACGTTGATGAAGCGCGCCGCCTGTTCGCCCGGCTCCGCGCGCGCGAGCGACAGCAACTGGTTTGACAGCCGGACCGCGCGATCCGCGGCGGCGCGCAGCTCGCGCACGGCGGCGTGTACCTGCTTCGGCTCACGCGCGACGGCGGCCTGCTCCGCGTGCAGCTTGACCGCGGTCAGCGGCGTGCGCAGCTGATGCGCGGCGTCGGCGATGAATTTGCGTTGCGAATCGAGCGCGGTTTTCAGGCGGTCGAGCAGACCATTCAGCGCGCTGGTGAGCGGCCGGATTTCGATCGGCACGAAGGTTTCGTCGACCGGCTCGAGCGACGTGTGCGTCTGCCGGTTCAGCGAATCGGCGAGATCGGTGAGCGGATTGAGCTGCTGGTTGACGACGCGCCACACGATCACCCAGCCGGCCAGCAGCAACAGCAGCAGCGGCATCATGATCGCGACGAGAAACTCCGCGGCGATGCGAAAACGATGATGGACCGGCTGCCCGACCTCGACGACGATCGGATTGCCATGCGGCTGGCTCACGCGCACCTGTGCCACGCGCAGGCTCGTGCCCTCGTGCTGCGCCTCGAACACATACGCGTAGTGCATGCGGCGCACGCTCGTGCCCTGCAGCGGCAGTTTGGGATCGCCGGCAATCTCGGTTTCGCCGTTGCTGATGCGATAGACGAGCTGTTCGACCGGATCGGAGAACATCGCCTGCGCGAGCGGCGGCACCGTGATCGACGCGTCCGGCCCGGCAATCTGGACCTGGCGCGAGATGGCGGTGGCGAGATCAGCGAGCGAACGGTCGACGACGTGCTGTGTGTACTGCCATGCAAGCCAGTAAGCGATGAGCCCGCTCATCAGCGCGAGCAGCGAAAGGGGAGCAGCGAGGCGGCGCAGCAGCGTGCGCCGCAGGCTGTTCGCGACCGGATGGGGCATGGTCGAACGCGCAAAAGAGATCAACGCGGATCAGATTACTCCTCGTCCGCGAAAAAAACCGGGTTTGGCCGGATGTCCCGATTCAACGGGACGCCCGGCGATCGGCCCGGCCAGGTCACCGCCCGAAAAAGCGCGGTTACGAAGCCTGGCGGATTTCCTGCAGCAGATAGCCGAAGCCGCGCACCGTGACGATTTCCACGCGGCAGGCTTCGAGCTTTTTGCGCACCCGGTGTACGTAGACTTCGATCGCGGTGTCGCCGAGATCGCCGCCGAAGTGCGTCAGGTGATCCTGCAGCTGCGCCTTGCTGACCACGCGACCGTGGCGCAGCAGCAGCATTTCGAGCACCGCGAATTCGCGCGGCGACAGTTCGAGCGGCTTGTCGTCGTTGAAGATGCGGCGGTCGACGCCCGACAGACGCACGCCGCCGAGCGACACTTCCGGACGCGGCATGTCGCCGTGCGGGCCGCTGCGGCGCATCACCGCGCGGATACGCGCCTCGAGTTCGGCGGGTTCGAACGGCTTCAGCATGTAGTCGTCGGCGCCGGAATTGAGGCCCTGGACGCGGTCGTTCAACTCGTCGCGCGCGGTCAGCACGATCACCGGCGTGTGGCGGTTGCCCTGGCGGAAACGCGAGAGCAGCGTCATGCCGTCGATGCCCGGCAGACCGAGATCGAGAATGATGAGTTCGTGACGATTTTGCGTGAGAGCCTGTTCGGCGAAAATGCCGTCGTGGACCATGTCGACCGTGAAGCCGGCTTGTTCGAGGCTACTTTGGATGCCGCGTGCGATGGGGCGGTCATCTTCGATCAGAAGGAGTCGCATGGATTTCGCTCAAGTACAATGGGTTTAGGCGTATCGTGCACGCGTTCGCCGGAGCGCCTGCTGCACAGCTTGTGCGGCGTTGCCGTGCGATGCGGCCATCGAATGATCACGAAAGTCATGTCCGTCATTACGATCAACGAACTCGAAGCCGCGATCAACTTCTGGCGCAGCCGCTCGCCTTCGAGCGGCGACGAACTCAGCCTGTGCAAGGAGGCAAGCGCGCTCTCCAGGCCGTATGCGCAGATGATTGTACAGCGAGAGACCTGGCTCGCACCGGAACGTTTGGACGCGATTGCCCGCGAAGCCTGGAATTCTTACGTTCGCCTTAAAAACGGCCTGTAGAAGTGAAGGTTTGGTGGCCTGATTACCTGCAAAACCCTTTCATCAGACGTGTTACGACGGGTTTTCGCTGCTTTCGCGCGGCTTCTTTCTATTTTTTTGCGTCACGGGCGCAAGACTGACTTCGCGACGTCGTCGATGAAACGGGCCAGCGCGATATCGCGTCCGGTCACGCCGCTCGCCTCGTGCGTCGAGAGCGTGATGTCGACCTTGTTGTAGACGTTGAACCACTCGGGGTGGTGGTCCATTTCCTGTGCCTTGATCGCGACGCGTGTCATGAAGCCGAACGCCTCGTTGAAATCGGCGAACTGAAGGCTGCGCGCGATCGCGTCGCGGCCCTCGGCGACCTGCCAGCCGTCCAGCTGGCCCAACTCCGCTGCGCGTGCTTCGGACGTCAGTTTCTGGATCATCGGGAATACCTCGCTTGCCAGGTTGCCAGGTTGTAAGCGCGCGGGCGCCGTGGCGCCTCGCGTGGGTGAGACTATTTTTTCACGGATGGCGAGGCGCTGCTGGACGCGGCGCGATGCGCCCGGACGCCGCTGCGGAGAACGTGCCGAAAGACGCAATAGTGACGATATTGGCGATGTTCATGCAATAATCGTGCATTAAACTGCTATTTAGTGCGGAGAGTAATCATGCTCGAACTGGATCACTTTGATCTGGCGCTTCTGGAAGTGCTGCAGCGCTTCGGGCGCGCGACGCACCAGCAGCTTGGCGAGCAGATACCGCTGTCGCCTTCGCAGATCGGCCGGCGGCTGCAGCGGCTCGAATCGGCGGGTGTGATCGACGGCTATCGCGTCGTGTTGCGGCCCGAGAAGCTCGGGCTCGGCGTCACCGCGTTCACCAGCCTGAAACTGAAGCATCACGGCGATTCGATCATCGAGCAGTTCCAGCAGCAGCTCGACGTGCTGCCGGAAGTGCTCGAATGCCACGCCGTGGTGGGCGATGCGGATTATCTGCTGCGGATCGTGGCGCCCGATCTGAACGCGCTGTCTTCGTTTGTGATGAAGAAGCTGATGCGCGTGCCCGGCGTCGACAGCGTGCGCTCCAACATCGTGCTGACGACGTTCAAGCGCAATGGGCCGCTGCCGCTCGGCCATCTTTCGCCGGGCGCGCCCACCGCGCCCGCCGCGTGAGCGGGCGAGCGTTTCAGGCGCGGCTCGCCCGCTTCAGGCCACCTTCAGCGGTTCGGTTTCCAGCTCGGTTTCTGGATTAAGCAGGTCCACGTACGCGACCGGCACCAGATCCGTTTCCGGCACGCCGAGCTTCGCGAACAGAGCGTGCGCCTCGGCTTCGCCGCCTGCTTCGTCGTCATCCTGCGCGAGCACGACTTCCAGTTCGATGAAATCGCCCAGACCGTCGACGCGGTCCAGATGAATCCGCGTGCGTCCCGTCAGATACACGTGGCGTTCCTTCGTGACGATGCCGCGTGTGGTCAGGGCAGTCGCCAGCAGCGAATGCATTGCCTCGGCGTTCGTGACCGGGCTGCGCGTGTAGTACGAAACCTTCGGGCCATCGCGGTCGTCGCGCTGATAGAAGATCAGTTCGGCGGGGGTGCCGTCGTCGAACTGGCGCAGTTTCAGGCGTCCGCGCGGCACGTCGTAGAAGAAGTCCTGCTGGCGGAAGATCAGCGGCGCGTCCGGCGAAAGCTGTGCGGCGCGTTCGCGCAGTTCGTCGAATTGCCTGGCGCGGGCTTTGATCTCGATGTTGCGGGCCATGTGAGACTCCTGTCGAAAGATAGGGCGAAGGCGGCTTCACGTCATCCGGTGAAGCGCGTCGGGATGGACCAACGGAAAAGGCGGAAAGAGGCGGGGGTGGCGCAGTGCGCAAAACACGAATCTAGCAAAAAGCGCGTGACAGTGTCTTTACATCACCCCGCATGGCGCAGGCTGTCATGAGGCGCGCTCATATCGTCCACTGCTGCTCGATCAGCTTCATGGCGGCGGCGATGGCCGGTTCGTCCTTGCGGCTCGCGAGCGAGATGAACGTGAGTTCGGTGGGCACCGTGATGCCTTCGACGATCGTCAGCGCGTGAGCGTGCGCCTCGGCGATGGCCGTCGCGTCGCGGGCGAGCGTGAGCCCGACGCCCGATTTGACGAGATCGAGCATCGACGGCTCCTGGTCGACTTCGGCCACTTTCACCGGCTTTACGCCCGCTTCGCCGAACAGATGCGACAGCAACCGGTTGTGCGCGGAAGCCGGCGGCGTCCAGATCCACGGCAGCGCGGCGAGTGCGCGCCAGTCGTGCGCGCCCTTGACGCGGTCCTTCCAGCCCGCGGGCGCGAGCACGCGATACTTGAAGTGGGTCAACGTGAGCGCGTGGAACGCCGCTTCGCTGCGACTTCCCGCGTCCGCGGGCTGGCCGATGAAATAACCGACGTCCAGTTCGCCCGCGAGAACCTGGTCGCGCACCCAGCCTGACATGCCGTGACGCAGCGCGGTTTCGATATGCGGCCAGGTTTCGACGAGCTGCTTGAGAAAGCCGCCCAGCCGCAGGAATTCCGGATCGAGGATCGTGCCGATGCGCAGCCGGCCGCGCACTTCGTGACGCAGCGCGGCGGCGGCGCGCTGCACGTCGCTCGCCGCGTTGAGCGTGCGCTCCGCGTGCGGCAGCAAAGCCTGGCCGTCGCGGGTCAGCGTGAGCCCGTGCGACGTGCGCGTGAAGAGCGACACGCCGAGCGTTTCCTGCAGATGCTTGATCTGCAGGCTGACGGCGGGTTGGGTCAGATGCAGCTGCACGGCCGCGCGCGTGAGATTGCCCTCGCGCGCGACGGTGACGAATGCCCGGAGCAGAGTCAGGTCCATATCCTGATATTAGCCTGTCTTATATCGCAATTGAGCATAACTCATTGGATTTAGGGAGGCAGGGGCGATTACGCTTCGGTGAGACGTGTGTGCAATGCACGCTTACCGGTTTTCATCCAGGAGGAAGGACATGAGCGAGACAGATCAAGGCGCCCGCGTACGCGCGCTGACCCACGTTATCAATGGCCGGGCGATTGAGGGCAAGAGCGATCGCTTTGCCGACGTGTTCAATCCGGCGCTTGGCAGCGTGAGCGCGCGGGTTCCGCTGGCGAGCGTGGCGGAGGTCGATGGCGCCGTGGCTGCCGCGAAGGCCGCGTATCCCGCGTGGAGCGCGGTGGCGCCCATCAAGCGCGCGCGCGTTCTGTTCAGGTTCAAGGAATTGCTTGACCGTCACCACGATGAGCTGGCGGAAATGATCACGCGTGAGCACGGCAAGGTGTTTTCCGACGCGAAGGGCGAGGTGATGCGCGGCATCGAGGTTGTCGAGTTCGCGTGCGGCATTCCGAATCTGCTGAAGACCGATTTCACTGACCAGATTGGCGGTGGCATCGACAACTGGAACCTGCGTCAGCCGCTGGGTGTCGTGGCGGGCGTGACGCCGTTCAACTTTCCGATGATGGTGCCGTGCTGGATGTTTCCGGTGGCGATTGCGTGCGGGAACACGTTCGTGCTGAAGCCGTCGGAGCGCGATCCGTCCGTTGCAGTCCGGCTTGCGGAACTGCTGAAGGAAGCCGGCTTGCCGGATGGCGTATTCAACGTCGTTCATGGCGACAAGGTGGCCGTCGATGCACTGTTGCAGCATCCTGACGTGAGTGCGCTGTCGTTTGTCGGTTCGACGCCGATTGCCGAATACATCTATACGGAAGGCACGAAGCGTGGCAAGCGCGTGCAGGCGCTGGGCGGGGCGAAGAACCATCTGGTTGTGATGCCGGATGCCGATCTCGACCAGGCTGTCGATGCGTTGATTGGTGCCGCGTATGGATCGGCCGGCGAGCGGTGCATGGCGATTTCGGTTGCGGTTGCGGTGGGGCACGTTGCCGACGAGTTGATCGAGCGGCTGACGCCACGTACGAAGGCGTTGAGGATTCGCAACGGGATGGATTCAGAGGCCGAGATGGGGCCGCTCGTGACGGCGGCGCATCGCGCGAAGGTCGAGGGATATATCGAGGCGGGTGTTGCGGCGGGCGCGAAGCTCGTAGTGGATGGGCGGGGACATCGGGTCGAGGGTCACGAGGCCGGGTTTTTCCTGGGCGGGACCTTGTTCGACGATGTGCGGACCGACATGACGATTTATAAGGACGAGATTTTTGGTCCTGTGCTGTGCGTGGTTCGGGTGCCGGATTTTGCTTCTGCTGTTGCTTTGATCAACGCGAACGAGTTTGCCAATGGCGTCGCGTTGTTTACCTCCGACGGCGGTGTGGCCCGTGCTTTTTCGCGGCAGATCGAGATCGGGATGGTCGGGATTAATGTGCCGATTCCTGTGCCGATGGCATGGCATTCTTTTGGTGGATGGAAGCGGTCTCTTTTTGGTGATCACCATGCGTATGGGGAAGAGGGTGTGAGGTTCTATACCCGCTATAAGAGCATCATGCAGCGGTGGCCTGACAGTATTGCCAAGGGCGCTGAGTTTACGATGCCGGTGGCTAAGTAAGGGTTTGGGTTTGGTTGTTGTTGTTGTTGTTGGCCTTTCCTTGTATTCGTGTCGGTCTATTGGCGTTGCCCCTGTGCGGGGCGGCACCTACTTTTCTTTGTCTTGCCAAAGAAAAGTAGGCAAAAGAAAGGCGCTGCGAAAACTCATTTCTTCAAGGCGCATCTTTAGCGGGGAATGGCAACCTATGAAGTGTCTCTCTCGCACTTCACCCGACATCGGTCCCCGCGCGATTCCATCCCGCGCGCGGTCCGTGTCCGTGACAAGGCCGTCATTCATCCCACTCCGCACTGCGTGCGTCGCGGAGCGGTTGTGCAGCGAGGGGTTTCGCAGCCGATGTTAGGCATTAGCGATTACGGGTGCGTGCATGGGAGGGTTATGCCGATCGACGATGCGCGTAGCGCGGAGTCGGGTGGATGAGCCCTTTGTCATGGGCAGTGAATGCGCGCGGGACGGAATCGCGCGGGGACCGATGGCGGGTGAGGCGTGGGGGCGACACTTCATGGGTTGCCGTTCCCCGCTGAAGATGCGCCTTGAAGAAATGAGTTTTCGAAGCGCCTTTCTTTTGCCTACTTTTCTTTGGCAAGACAAAGAAAAGTAGGTGCCGCCCCGCACAGGGGCAACGCCAATAGACCGACACGAATACAAGGAAAGGCCAACAGCCCAGAACAACAAAAGGAAAGGCCAAAAAGCCAGAACAAAACAAAAACCCCATCGGCATGTCGTGAACGGCGACCCGAACAAGGAACGACTGGGTGACGACCATGAATGAACAAACAAACCACCGTCTGCTGGAAGGCGAATTCGACTACATCGTAATCGGCGCCGGCACGGCAGGCTGCGTCCTTGCCAACCGCCTGAGCGAAGACAAGGACGTGCAGGTACTGCTAATAGAAGCCGGCGGGAAGGACGACTACCACTGGATTCATGTGCCGGTCGGCTACCTCTACTGCATCGGCAACCCTCGCACTGACTGGCTCTATAAAACACAGCCGGAACCCGGCCTGAACGGCCGCTCCCTCTCTTATCCACGCGGACGCGTGCTAGGCGGAAGCTCGTCGATCAACGGCATGATCTACATGCGCGGCCAGCGCGAAGACTACGACGAATGGGCTCGCGTCACGAACGACCCGTCATGGGCCTGGCAAAACGTCCTCCCCATCTTCAAACGCAGTGAGGACTATCACGGCGGCGCCAGCGAATCGCACGGCGCAGGCGGCCCGTGGCGCGTCGAAAAACAGCGCCTCAAATGGAAGGTGCTCGAAACCTTCGCGCAAGCCGCGCAGCAAACCGGCATTCCGGCCACCGACGACTTCAACCGCGGTGACAACACCGGTGTCGGCTACTTCGACGTCAACCAGAAACGCGGGATCCGCTGGAATGCCTCGAAAGCGTTCCTCCGCCCCGCAATGCAACGCCCAAACCTCACGGTCATCACGGGCGCGCACACGCAACGCCTCGTCTTCGAAGGACGCCGCTGCACGGGCGTCGAATATCGTGGCGACAACACCGACTTCATCGCGAAAGCACGCTGCGAAGTCGTGCTCAGCTCAGGCGCCGTCAACTCGCCGCAACTGCTCGAACTCTCGGGCATCGGCAACGCCGCGCGTCTGCAAAACCTCGGTATCGAGGTCGTGCGCGATCTGCCCGGCGTCGGCGAAAACCTTCAGGATCATCTTCAGTTGCGCATGGCCTTCAGGGTCAACGGCGTGCGTACGCTCAACACGGCGTCCGCGCACTGGTGGGGCAAACTGATGATCGGCCTGCAATACCTGCTGCTGCAAAGCGGACCGATGTCGATGGCGCCATCGCAACTCGGCGCGTTCGCCAGGTCGGATCCCGATGATCGCGCGCTCACGCGCCCCGACCTGGAGTACCACGTGCAGCCACTGTCGCTCGACCGGTTCGGCGAACCGCTGCATCGGTTCAACGCGTTCACGGCTTCGGTGTGCCATCTGCGGCCCACGTCGCGCGGCAGCATCCACATCGAATCGAACGATCCGCATGCGGCGCCGCTCATCGCGCCGAACTATCTCTCCACCGACTACGACCGTCACGTCGCCGCCAACGCGCTGCGACTGACACGCCGTATCGCAGCGGCGCCGGCACTGGCGCGCTATCGCCCCGAAGAAATCCTGCCAGGCATCCAGTTTCAGACAGAAGAAGAACTGCAACAGGCGGCAGGCCAGGTCGGCACGACGATCTTTCATCCGGTCGGCACCTGCCGCATGGGTGTCGTCGACGATCCTGGCGCGGTCGTCGACAACCGGCTGCGCGTGATCGGCGTCGACGGTCTGCGTGTCGTCGATGCTTCGGTCATGCCCGGCATCACGTCGGGCAACACGAACTCGCCGACGCTGATGATCGCGGAGCGCGCAAGCGACATGATCCGCGCCGATCGCCGTGCTCGACTTTCGGGTCTCGAAACAGAGACACATCGTCCGCAAACGGTGTCAATTGCATGACATGCACGTAATCGAATGCGGGGTGCGCATAAAACACTAAGTGCAAATCCCGATGAATGCGCTGCATCATTGGCGAGACAATGGCACCCGTGCTGTGTGGTGCGGCATGGATTACCGTCCGCATTGGTGCACCACGCAAACGGACGACACGAGGGTGTCGTCATAAAACGTCGCGCGGTTTTCAGGCGCGGAAGATCGTAGCACTTCGCCTCACTCCGTCTGGAAGGGAACATGATTCTCGGCGACACGATTCTTGAGACGCGCGGATTGACCAGGGAATTCAAGGGGTTCACCGCCGTGAGCGGCGTGAACCTGCGCGTGCGCCGCGGGTCGATCCACGCGCTCATCGGCCCCAACGGCGCCGGTAAAACCACCTGCTTTAACCTGCTGACCAAATTCCTGGAACCGACAGCGGGCCAGATCGTCTTCAACGGCATCGACATCACGCGCGAACGTCCGGCGCAGATCGCGCGGCGCGGCATCATCCGGTCCTTCCAGATTTCCGCGGTGTTTCCGCATCTGACAGCATCGCAGAACGTTCGCATCGGGTTGCAACGCTCGCTTGGCACCGCCTTTCATTTCTGGAAGAGCGAACGCTCGCTGCGCGAGCTCGACGATCGCGCGATGGATCTGCTCACGCAGGTGGGCCTCACCGATTTCGCCGACGTGCCGACCGTCGAACTCTCGTACGGCCGCAAGCGCGCGCTCGAAATCGCGACGACGCTTTCGATGGAGCCCGAACTCATGCTGCTCGACGAACCGACGCAAGGCATGGGCCACGAGGACGTCGACCGCGTGACGGCGCTCATCAAGAAAGTATCGGCGGGACGCACGATCCTGATGGTCGAGCACAACATGAACGTCATCGCCGGCATCTCGGACACGATCACGGTCCTGCAACGCGGCGAGGTGCTGGCCGAAGGCAGCTACGCGGACGTGTCGAAGAATCCGCTCGTGATGCAGGCCTACATGGGTAGCGCGGACGCAGCCCTCGCCGGAGCGCATGCATGAACACCATTGCGGAACGCGAAAGCGCCGAAGTGAGCGGCGCGGCCGGTGCCGTGCCCGCGCTGGCGATCGCCGGCCTGCAGGCCTGGTATGGCGAGTCCCACATTCTGCACGGCGTGGATCTCACGGTGAGCCGGGGCGAAGTCGTCACGCTGCTCGGCCGCAACGGCGCCGGCCGCACGACGACCCTGCGCGCGATCATGGGGCTCACGGGACGTCGCACCGGCTCGATCCAGGTCTCGGGCCGCGAAACCATCGCGATGCCGACGCACAGGATCGCTCACTGTGGCGTCGGTTATTGCCCGGAAGAGCGCGGCATCTTTTCGAGCCTGTCGTGCGAGGAAAACCTGATGTTGCCGCCGCCCGTGGGCGACGCGGCGCGCGCGATGTCCATCGACGAGATCTATTCGATGTTCCCGAATCTGCAGGAGCGGCGCCAGAGCCAGGGCACGCGCCTGTCGGGTGGCGAGCAGCAGATGCTGGCCGTCGCGCGTATTCTGCGTACCGGGGCAAGCCTGCTGCTGCTCGATGAAATCTCGGAAGGTCTCGCGCCGGTCATCGTGCAGGCGCTCGCGCGCATGATCATGACGCTCAAGTCGCGCGGCTATACGATCGTGATGGTCGAACAGAATTTCCGGTTTGCGGCTCCGCTCGCCGACCGTTTTTACGTGATGGAACACGGCCATATCGTCGAGCATTTCGGCGCAGGGGAGCTCGAAAGCAAGATGCCGGTTCTACACGATCTGCTCGGGGTGTAAGCGTCGACGTAGTGGGAACGCCTGAATGCCTCTGAATAACCACAAGCATGGAAACAAGGAGACACGCATGAAACTGAAGACTCTCGCAGGGCTCGCGGCACTTTGCATCGCCAGTACCGCGCTGACGATGGGCACGGCCCAGGCCGCCGCGGGCGACACCGTGAAGATCGGCTTCATCACCGACCTTTCGGGCCTGTACGCGGACATCGACGGCCCGGGCGGCCTCGAAGCGATCCGCATGGCAATCGCCGACTTCGGCGGCAAGGTGAACGGCAAGCCGATCGAACTCGTCTACGCCGACCACCAGAACAAGGCCGACATCGCAGCCTCGCGCGCGCGTGAATGGATCGACCGCGAAGGCGTGAACGCGATCATCGGCGGCACGAACTCGGCGACGGCGCTCTCGACCAGCCAGGTCGCGGGCGAAAAGAAGATTCCGTACATCAACATCGGCGCGGGCGCGGACAACCTGACGAACGAGCAATGCACGCCGTACACGGTCCACTACGCGTACGACACGATGGCGCTTGCGAAGGGCACGGGTTCCGCCGTGACGAAGCAGGGCGGCAAGACGTGGTTCTTCCTGACGGCTGACTACGCGTTCGGCAAGGCCCTGGAGAAGAACACGGCGGACGTCGTGAAGGCGAACGGCGGCCAGGTGCTCGGCGAAGTGCGTCATCCGCTGTCGGCGTCGGACTTCTCGTCGTTCCTGTTGCAGGCGCAAGCGTCGAAGGCGCAGGTGCTCGGCCTCGCGAATGCGGGCGGCGACACGATCAACTCGATCAAGGCCGCGAAGGAATTCGGCATCACGAAGACGATGAAGATCGCCGCGCTGCTGGTCTTCCTGACCGATATCCACAGCCTTGGCCTCGAAACCACGCAGGGTCTGCTGGCAACGGACAGCTGGTACTGGAACATGGACGCGAAGTCGCGTCAGTGGGCGCAACGCTACTTCGCGAAGATGAAGAAGATGCCGACCAGCCTGCAGGCCGCGGACTACTCGGCCGTCACGACGTATCTGAAGGCCGTGCAGGCAGCCGGCACGACCGACAGCGACAAGGTGATGGATCAGCTTCACAAGATCAAGATCGACGACTTCTACGCGAAGGGGTACATCCGCCAGGACGGCAGCATGATTCACAACATGTATCTGATGGAAGTGAAGAAGCCGTCTGAATCGAAAGAGCCGTGGGACTACTTCAAGATCCTCGCGACGATTCCGGGCGACGAAGCTTTCGATACGAAGGCGGAATCGCGCTGCGCGCTGTGGAAGTAAGCGTCGGCTGACGCGCGCCCGTTTGCGGGCGGCGGCAGGCGGCATCGTCGCACGTTGACCCGCGCAGTTGCGCGGGTCAACGTGCGGACGCCCGACGGCCCACGCGCCGAGTGGTTCGCGCGTCTATCGATCTCATCTGGACGACGGGTTTAATGGAAATCTTTGGCATTCCGCTTCCGGCGATGCTGAGCCAGTTGCTGCTCGGACTCGTGAACGGTTCGTTCTACGCGATCCTGAGCCTGGGTCTCGCCGTGATCTTTGGCCTTCTCAACGTGATCAACTTCGCGCACGGAGCATTGTTCATGCTCGGCGCCATGATCACGTGGATGGGCCTCGCCTATTTCGACCTTCCGTACTGGGCGATGCTGGTGGTCGCGCCGCTGGTGGTCGGGCTCTTTGGCATCGTGATCGAGCGCACGATGCTGCGCTGGCTGTATCGCCTCGATCATCTTTACGGCCTGCTGCTGACGTTCGGGCTCACGCTCGTCGTCGAAGGCGTGTTCCGTTCGATCTACGGATCGTCAGGCCAGCCTTACGACGTGCCGTCCGCGCTGTCCGGCGCGACCAATCTCGGCTTCATGTTCCTGCCGAACTATCGCGCGTGGGTCGTCGTCGCATCACTCGTCGTGTGCTTCGCCACGTGGTTCGTCATCGAGAAAACGCGTCTTGGCGCGTATCTGCGCGCCGGCACCGAGAATCCGAAGCTCGTCGAGGCGTTCGGCGTCAACGTGCCGCGCATGATCACGCTCACCTATGCGTTCGGCGTTGCGCTCGCGGCGTTTGCCGGCGTGCTGGCCGCGCCGGTCATTCAGGTCTCGCCGCTGATGGGGCAGCCGATGATCATCACGGTGTTCGCCGTCGTCGTGATCGGCGGGATGGGCTCGATCATGGGTTCGATCCTGACCGGCCTGATGCTCGGCGTGATCGAAGGGCTCACGCGGGTGTTCTATCCGGAAGCGTCGGCGACCGTCGTCTTCGTGATCATGGCGCTCGTGTTGCTGGTGCGTCCCGCGGGTCTTTTCGGCAAGGAAAAATGATGCAGAGAAAAGCGCTATACGGGCTACTGTTTGTCGCGCTGATCGCCGCGCCGTTCATCGGCGCCTATCCGCTGTTCGTGATGAAGGTGCTGTGCTTCGCGCTCTTCGCGGCCGCGTTCAACCTGCTGATCGGTTACACGGGGCTGCTGTCGTTCGGGCACGCGATGTTCCTCGCGTCGGCGGGCTACACGATGGGTTATGGCGTCCAGTCGCTCGGGTTTTCGCCGGAGCTGGGTCTCGTCGCGGGCACTGCGGTGGCGACGCTGCTCGGCCTGATCGTCGGGCTCTTCGCGATCCGCCGGCAGGGCATCTACTTCGCGATGGTGACGCTCGCGCTCGCGCAGATGGTCTACTTCGTGTTCCTGCAGGCGCCATTCACGCACGGTGAAGACGGCCTGCAAGGCGTGCCGCGCGGCAAGCTCTTCGGCATGCTGGATCTTTCGTCGGACCTTGCGCTGTATTACGTCGTGCTCGCGATCATGGTGCTGGCGTTCCTGCTGATCGTGCGGATCGTGCATTCGCCGTTCGGGCAGGTGCTGGTCGCGATCAAGGAGAACGAGCCGCGTGCGGTTTCGCTCGGCTACGACACGGATCGCTTCAAGCTGCTCGCGTTCGTGCTGTCCGCGGGGCTCGCGGGGCTTGCCGGGTCGCTGAAGGTGCTCGTGCTCGGCTTCGAGACGCTCGGCGACGCGTACTGGACCATGTCCGGTCTCGTGATCCTGATGACGCTCGTCGGCGGCATGGGCACGCTCTTCGGGCCGCTGCTCGGCGCGGCCCTGATTGTCGCGCTCGAGGACCGGCTGGGCGATATCGGCACCGCACTCGCGAACGCGACCGGCATCGACTGGTTCCGCTCGTTCGGCGAAGCGGTGACGATCGTCACCGGGGTGATCTTCATCGCATGCGTGCTGGCGTTCCGGCGCGGCATTGTCGGCGAGATCGTGGCGCGGGTGCGGCCACTGCGCGCATGAGCGATCGCGTGACAGCCGGAAATGATTCGGTATCCGATATAACCGGCGGCTTCGCGTTCGCGCGACAACGCGCCGAAACATCAACCGGACGCTATAAAACACGCCCCAAATGAGTGCTGCATTGCACCACTAGGGTAAATGCTAGTTGTCCCACGATTCGGGGTTGTTTAATCTTCACGCAGTTCTGAAGCACCGGCGACACGAAATTTGCAGGTGGAGAACGAGGAGACATGAGGCACAAAGTGCCCACACGAAAGCGCTGCTGGATTGATATCCAGCAGCGCTTTTTATTTGCCTTTTCAGTCATGCATCGGCTTTATTTCCGGTTTATCCCGCGCTGAATCCCCACAGCATTTCCTCACGTATTTCTCTTCCGCATTTTTCGCTGGATTATCAACGCCCTGAAGCTGCCAAAACGCTTGCAGCCGGGCGCGCGCGTCCGCTACACTCGCCATTCGCCGACCATGTGGTCGGTGTAAAAATTCTCGAATTATTGAATCGACGCCAATGCGCGCGGAGATGACGGGGTAGAGGAGCGGAATGAAGTCGGCAATGCGATGGATCAGCGCGACATGCGTCGCGGCGGCCGTGTTGGCAGCATGGAGCGGTGGGGCGTCGGCGCAGGTGAAAATTGGCGTGTCCCTGTCGGCCACGGGCCCGGCGGCTTCGCTGGGCATCCCGGAAAAGAACACGATCGCGTTGCTGCCGAAGGAAGTCGCCGGCCAGAAGGTCGAATACATCGTGCTGGACGACGCAACGGATTCCACGCTGGCGGTGAAGAATGCCCGCAAGCTCACGAGCGAAGACCATGTAGACGCGATCATCGGCTCGACTGTCGTGCCGAACTCGCTGGCCATGATCGACGTCGCGGCTGAAACTACCACGCCGATGATTTCGATGGCCGCCGCGGCCACGATCGTCGAACCGATGGATGCGAAGCGCGCGTGGGTCTACAAGACGCCGCAGAACGACATCCTGATGGCGACGGCGATCGCGCAGCACATGGCGAATCATGGCGTGAAGACCGTTGCCTTCATCGGCTTTTCGGACGGCTACGGCGAGAGCTGGTTCCGCGAATTCGCGAAGGCCGCGGATCTCGCGAAGATCAAGGTGGTCGCGAACGAACGCTTTGCGCGCAACGACGCCTCGGTGACCGGCCAGGTGCTGAAGATGATGTCGCAGAACCCGGACGCCGTGCTGATCGCCGGTGCGGGTACACCGGCTGCGCTGCCGCAAAAAACATTGAAGGAGCGCGGCTACAAGGGCAAGTTCTACCAGACGCACGGCGTCGCGAATAACGACTTCCTGCGCGTGTGCGGCAAGGATTGCGATGGCACGTATCTGCCGGCGGGTCCGCTGCTGGTGGCTGACCAGCTGCCTGATTCGAACCCCGTGAAGAAATCCGCGCTGACGTACAAACACGCGTATGAAGCCGCGTATGGCGCGGGTTCGGTGTCGACGTTCGGCGGCCATGCGTGGGACGCCGGCCTGCTCCTGCAACGCGCGATTCCGCTCGCGCTGAAGAAAGGGCAGCCCGGCACGCCGGCGTTCCGCGACGCGTTGCGCGCGGCGATCGAAAGCACGAAGGACATGCCGGCTTCACATGGCATCTTCAACATGAGCGCGAGCGATCACGCGGGCCTCGATCAGCGGGCGCGCGTGATGGTCGAGATCGTCGGCGGCAAGTGGAAGCTGGCCACCGACTGATCCAGGACGAGACAGCGCATTTGAACCCGGAAACAGGCACGTTCAGTCAGACGTGCCTTTTTTTCTGCGTACCGGTTGTGGCAGCGACGCAGAGGCGTTTTATCCCGAACAGGGAAAACCATGCTATTCACGCCCGAAGCCGAAAACTAGATTCAGAAACCGGCGTAGAAGCCGGATCAAACAACAGGCAACGCACAGCGTTTGGAGACAGCAATGAAAACAACAGGCAACTGGGTACGCGCAAGCCTCGCAGCGGCGCTCGTATGCGGCGCGACCGCCGCGTCGGCACAGGTGAAGATCGGCGTGACGTTATCGGCGACCGGGCCGGCTGCGTCGCTCGGCATTCCGGAGAAGAACACGATCGCGCTGTTGCCGAAGGAGATCGGCGGCAAGAGCGTGCAGTACATCGTGCTCGACGACGCATCCGATACGAGTCGCGCGGTGCAGAACACGCACAAGCTGATCGACGAAGATCACGTCGACGCGATCATTGGCTCGACGGTCACGCCGAATTCGCTGGCGATGCTCGACGTGGTGTCGCAAGGCAAGACGCCGATGATCTCGATGGCCGCATCGGCCGCGATCATCGCGCCGATGGACGCGAAGCGCATGTGGGCGTTCAAGACGCCGCAGAACGACGGCCTGATGGCCGACGCGATCGCCGGATACATGGAAAAGCATGGCGTGAAGACCGTGGGCTTCATCGGCTTCTCGGATGCGTACGGCGAGAACTGGTACACGGTGTTCAGCGCGTCGGCCGCCGCGCATCACCTGAAGGTGGTGTCGAACGAACGCTATAACCGCACGGACGCTTCCGTGACAGGCCAGGTGCTGAAACTGCTCAGCTCGAACCCGGACGCCATCCTGATCGCCGGCTCGGGCACGCCGGCCGCGTTGCCCGCGAAGACGCTGAAGGAGCGCGGCTACAAGGGCAAGATCTACCAGACGCACGGCGTGGCCAATAACGACTTCCTGCGCGTGTGCGGCAAGGACTGCGAAGGCGAACTGCTGCCCGCCGGCCCGGTTCTCGTGACCGAGCAGCTGCCGGACTCGAACCCGGTGAAGAAGTCGTCCGAAGCGTACAAGGTCGCCTATGAGAAGGCCTACGGCGCGGGCACGCTCTCCACGTTCGGCGGTCACGCGTGGGATGCAGGCCAGATGCTGCAGCGCGCGATCCCCGAAGCGCTGAAGAAAGGGCAACCGGGCACGGAAGCGTTCCGCGAGGCATTGCGTGCATCGCTTGAGAACCTGAAGGACCTGCCGGTCGCGCACGGCATCATGAACACCACGACGACCGACCACAACGGCTTCGACGACCGCGCACGCGTGATGGTCGAAATCGTCGACGGCAAGTGGAAACTCCAGAACGACTAAAAAGTACGCGCTTCTCGCATACGGTGTGGCGGCGCCGCCGCGCCGGCATTCTGTTCGATGAAAATGGCGACGACCGCCGCGCCTTACCCGGGCGCGGCGGTCGCGTTTCCGTGCAGGGATGACGAACTCATTCCGACGACAAAGGTGCCCGCTGGTTCACGCCTCGGCCCCGGTTTCAATTTCGACTTCGACGTTTCAGAGGAAGTATGGATCTATCTATAGCGGCGATCCTTGCCCAGGACGGGATCACCACGGGCGCAATCTATGCGTTGCTCGCACTTGCGCTGGTGCTGGTGTTCTCGGTGACGCGGGTGATCTTCATTCCGCAGGGCGAGTTCGTCTCATATGGCGCGCTGACGCTCGCCGCCATCCAGACGCAGAAGTTTCCGGCCACCTGCTGGCTGTTGATCGCGATGGGCGCGGCGTGCTTCGTCGTCGAGACGGCCGGGCTCGTGCGGCATCCTGAGCGGCGGCGCCACGCGGCCCGCACGCTCGTGACGCTGGCGGGCAAATATCTGCTGTTCCCGATTGCCGTCTATGCGGTGACGCGCGGCCTCTTCATGCAGCCGCTGCCGATGGTCGTGCAGATCGCGCTGACGCTGCTGATCGTGATTCCGATGGGACCGTTCGTGTACCGGCTCGCGTATGAACCAATCGCGGAAGCGACCACGCTGCTGCTGCTGATCGTCGCGGTCGCCGTGCATTTCGCGATGGTCGGGGTTGGTCTCGTGATGTTCGGCGCGGAGGGCTCGCGCACGACGGCTTTCTCCGACGCCACGTTCAACGTCGGCAGCATGACGATCTCCGGGCAGAGCCTGTGGGTCATCGGCACCGCCGTCGTGCTGATCGCGGCGCTGTACCTGTACTTCGACCGCTCGATCTCGGGCAAGGCGCTGCGCGCGACGTCGGTGAACCGCGTCGGCGCGCGCCTCGTCGGCATCGGCACGACGCAGGCGGGGCGGCTCGCGTTCACGCTTGCCGCGGGCCTCGGCGCGCTGTGCGGCATCCTCGTGGCGCCGCTCACGACCATCTACTACGACTCGGGCTTCCTGATCGGCCTGAAGGGGTTCGTGGGGGCGATCATCGGCGGTCTCGTCAGCTACCCGCTGGCGGCCGCCGGATCGATCCTCGTGGGCGTGCTGGAGTCCTACTCGTCGTTCTGGGCGAGTGCCTACAAAGAAGTGATCGTGTTCACGCTGATCATCCCGGTGCTGCTGTGGCGAAGTTTCGTGAGCCCGCACGCGGAAGAGGACGAGGAGTGACACGATGAAACGGATCATGCAAAACAGGTTCTTCTGGCTGTTCCTCGTGGTGATGTTCGCGCTGCCGGTGTTGCCGCAGCCGATCCGGGTGCCCGAGTACTGGGTCACGCTGCTCAACTACATCGGACTGTATTCGATTGTCGCGATCGGGCTCGTGCTGCTGACGGGCATCGGCGGGATGACGAGCTTCGGGCAGGCCGCGTTCGTCGGCGTGGGCGCGTATTCGACGGCGTATCTGACGACGCAGTTCGGCGTGTCGCCGTGGCTCGCGCTGATCGTCGGCGTCGTGCTGACGGCGCTGATCGCGCTCGTGCTGGGCGCGGTGACGATGCGCCTGTCCGGCCACTTCCTGCCGCTCGGGACGATCGCGTGGGGGCTCGCGCTGTTCTTCCTCTTCGGCAACATGGAGATGCTCGGCAAATACGACGGCATTAACGGCATTCCGGTGCTCAACGTATTCGGTATCCAGCTGGAGTCGGGGCGGCACATCTATTACCTGATCTGGGTTGTCGTGCTCGCGGCGGTGATCTCTGTTCAGAATCTGCTTAATAGCCGGCCGGGACGCGCAATCCGGGCACTTCGCGGCGGTGGCTCGATGGCCGAGGCAATGGGCGTGAATACAGCGTGGATGCGCGTCGTGATCTTCGTCTACGCGGCGGTTCTCGCTTCTGTTTCGGGCTTCCTCTATGCCCATCTGCAGCGCGCGGTGAACCCGACGCCGTTTGGCCTGAACCACGGCATCGAGTTTCTGTTCATGGCGGTCGTGGGCGGCGTTTCGCACGTGTGGGGCGCCGTGCTGGGCGCGGCTATCCTGACGCTCCTGCAGGATTACCTCCAGACCTGGCTGCCGAAGCTGCTTGGCGAAAGCGGCAATTTCGAAGTGATTGTCTTCGGCATCCTGATGGTGCTGTTGTTGCAATACGCGCGTCAGGGCGTCTGGCCGTTCGTCGCGCGGTTCTTTCCGGGTGGCCCAAGCGCCCACGTGCCCGATCACGCTGAACCTTTGCCGCAGCGCAGCAAGCCGACGGCTGGCGAGACGCTGCTCTCGGTCGTGAAGGCGCGCAAGCAGTTCGGCGGGCTGGTTGCGGTGAACGATGTCAGCTTTGAAGTAAAGGCCGGCCAGATCATCGGTTTGATCGGTCCGAACGGTGCCGGCAAATCGACGACGTTCAATCTGGTGACCGGTGTGTTGCAGGCGACGAGCGGTGAGATTGCGTTCCGCGGCGAGCGGATCGATTCGCTGACTTCACGTGAAATCGTCAAACGCGGTATCGGCCGGACGTTCCAGCACGTCAAGCTGCTGCCCGGTATGACGGTGCTGGAGAACGTTGCGATTGGCGCGCATCTGCGCGGCCACGCGGGTGTCTGGCGTAGCGTCGCGAAACTCAACGGAGCGGAAGAAGGCCGCCTGATGGCGGAGGCTGCACGGCAGATTCGTCGCGTCGGCCTCGAGCAGCATATGTACGACGAAGCCGGCAGCCTGGCGCTGGGGCAGCAACGGATTCTGGAAATCGCGCGTGCGCTGTGCTGTGATCCGACGCTCCTGCTACTGGATGAACCTGCTGCCGGGCTTCGGTATCAGGAAAAGCAGCAACTGGCTGTGCTGCTGAAAAAGCTCAAGGAAGAGGGCATGAGCGTGCTGCTGGTCGAGCACGACATGGATTTTGTGATGAATCTGACTGATCGGCTGGTGGTGATGGAATTCGGTACCCGAATCGCGGAAGGCTTGCCGCAGGATGTGCAGAAGGATCCGGCCGTGCTCGAAGCCTATCTCGGCGGGGTGGAATGATGACGATGCAACCTGATTCCAGCGCGCCGATTCTTGACGTTGCAGGCTTGTCCGTTCGCTACGGTAAGGTCGAGGCGCTGCACAAAGCGGCGATCAAGGTTCGGTCCGGCCAGATCGTGTCGGTGATCGGGCCGAACGGCGCAGGCAAGTCGACGCTGCTCAACGCGATCATGGGTGCTTTGCCGGTGAGCGGGCATGCGAAGGGCGCGATCGCCTTCAGGGGCGAGGACGTCAGCGCCGTACCTGTCGAAAAACGGGTTGAACGGGGCATGTGTCTGGTCCCGGAAAAGCGAGAGCTGTTTTCCACGATGACGGTCGAGGACAATCTCGTGCTCGGCGCATATCGCCGCAAGCGGGCCGGAGAGCGCGATTTTCTCGATCAGCTCGAACCGGTGTTTCAGTTGTTTCCGCGGTTGAAGGAGCGGCGCAAACAGGCCTCGGGCACGTTGTCGGGCGGCGAGCGGCAGATGCTGGCGGTCGGTCGGGCATTGATGGGCAAGCCCGATCTGTTGATGCTCGACGAGCCGAGCCTCGGGCTTGCGCCGCTCATCGTGAAAGAGATTTTTCATATCATTAGTGCGTTGCGGCAGACGGGTGTTGCCACGTTGCTGATCGAGCAAAATGCCCGCGCGGCGCTGCAGATATCGGACTACGGCTACGTTCTTGAAACTGGCGAACTGGTGCTCGAGGGTGCCGCCGCGGATCTGGCGCAGAATCCTCGCGTCATTGAGACGTATCTGGGGCTGACCAAAAAGGTCGCTTAACCGCGGCGTTGCTTGCCCGATTGCGGTTAAAGGCGGTGTGTTTCACGTGAAACACACCGCTTTTTTATCGTTGGCCGAACGGACGAAATTCGGGCCAAAAGCGAACCCGTTATAATTCGCCCATACATTTCCTTTGAAAGGTTCACGCGACGTATCCGGCGTGAGATCCACGATGCTTTTCCCCTCAGAATTTGACGTTATCGTCGTCGGTGGCGGTCATGCCGGCACCGAAGCCGCTTTGGCGTCCGCGCGCATGGGCGCGAAAACGCTGCTACTGACGCACAACATCGAGACCCTCGGGCAGATGAGCTGCAATCCGTCGATTGGCGGCATTGGCAAAGGCCATCTGGTCAAAGAAATCGACGCGCTTGGCGGCGCGATGGCCGCGGCCACGGATGAAGGCGGCATTCAGTTCCGTATCCTCAACTCGTCCAAGGGCCCCGCCGTGCGGGCGACGCGCGCGCAGGCGGATCGGCTGCTGTACAAGCAGGCGATCCGGCATCGTCTGGAGAATCAGCCGAATCTGTGGCTGTTCCAGCAGGCAGTCGACGATCTGATGGTGGAGGGCAATCGTGTCGTGGGCGCGGTGACGCAGGTCGGAATCCGCTTCCGTTCGCGGGCCGTCGTGCTGACGGCCGGGACGTTCCTCGACGGCAAGATCCACGTTGGGTTGAACAATTACACCGGCGGCCGCGCGGGGGATCCCGCCGCGGTGTCGCTATCGGCGCGCCTCAAGGAGTTGAAGCTGCCGCAGGGGCGCCTCAAAACCGGTACGCCGCCGCGCATTGACGGTCGCACAATCGATTTTTCGGTGCTCGAAGAGCAACCGGGCGATCTGGATCCAGTACCGGTGTTTTCGTTTCTCGGGCGCGTTGAACAACATCCGCGCCAGGTTCCGTGCTGGGTCACGCATACCAACGAGCGCACCCATGACATTATTCGCAGCGGCCTCGACCGCTCGCCGATGTACACGGGCGTGATCGAAGGCGTCGGGCCGCGTTATTGTCCGTCGATTGAAGACAAGATTCACCGGTTCGCATCCAAGGAATCGCACCAGATCTTTCTGGAACCAGAAGGGCTGACGACGAACGAGTTCTATCCAAACGGTATCTCGACCAGCCTTCCGTTTGATGTACAGCTGGAACTGGTTCGCTCGATGCGCGGGCTGGAGCATGCGCACATCCTGCGTCCAGGCTATGCGATCGAGTACGACTATTTCGATCCGCGTGGCCTGAAGGCATCGCTGGAAACCAAGGTGATCGACGGTTTGTTCTTCGCCGGGCAGATCAATGGTACGACCGGCTACGAAGAGGCGGCTGCACAGGGTCTGCTTGCAGGTGTCAATGCCGGCTTGCAG
This sequence comes from Paraburkholderia sartisoli, assembly GCF_900107685.1. Lineage (GTDB taxonomy): Bacteria > Pseudomonadota > Gammaproteobacteria > Burkholderiales > Burkholderiaceae > Paraburkholderia > Paraburkholderia sartisoli. The sequence continues at coordinate 192,331 of NZ_FNRQ01000005.1, forward strand.
GTTCAGGGCAGGGAAGCGTGGTGTCCGCGCCGGGATCAGGCATACCTTGGCGTTCTTGTCGACGATCTGGTGACGCGTGGCGTGTCCGAGCCGTACCGTATGTTCACGAGTCGCGCCGAATATCGCCTCAGCCTGCGCGAAGACAACGCGGATATGCGTCTGACCGAAATGGGTCGCGAGATTGGCGTGGTGGATGACGTCCGGTGGGACGCATTCAATCGCAAGCGCGACGCTGTTTCACGTGAAACAGAGCGCCTGCGCACAACCTGGGTCAATCCTAAGACGTTATCGGTCGAAGAGGCCACGGCGCTACTCGGAAAGCCAATCGACCACGAATACAGTCTGGCCGACCTGCTGCGCCGACCAGGCGTGAGTTATGACGGTATTTGCGGCCTGCTAGACGGTACATGCGGTCCGACCGAAATCCTGGCTGACGATGCCGTCCTGCTCACGCAAATCAAGGAGCAGATCGAAATCGGCGTGAAGTATCAGGGCTATATCGAGCGTCAGGCAGACGAAATCGAACGTAACGAAGCCCACGAAAGCACGCGACTTCCCGAAGGGTTGGACTACGCGGAAGTTCGCGGCCTGTCGTTCGAAGCACGCCAAAAGCTGACGCAGTTCCGCCCAGAGACGATCGGCCAGGCATCGCGGATTTCCGGCATCACGCCTGCTGCAATCTCACTGCTCATGGTGCATCTGAAGCGAGGCCTCGGCCGTCGGTCTTCAAAGGTCGCGGACAACGGCGCCGACAGCAAGCCGGTGATCCAATGACGGCAGGGCAGAGGAGCGCCAGCATAGCGGGTAGCCGGGAATCGCTGTCGACGTTGTTGCATGAAGGCGTGGGCGAACTCGGTCTCGATTTGAGCGAGTCTCAACTCGGCAAGCTGCTTGATTACGTCGCGCTGCTGGCAAAGTGGAACGCGGTGTACAACCTGACCGCCATCCGCGATCCCAGGCAGATGCTGATCCAGCACATTCTCGATTCGCTATCGATCGTGCCGCATCTCGCGTCGCGCGGAGCGTCGTCGGTACTCGACGTGGGTTCCGGTGGCGGGCTTCCCGGTATCGTGCTCGCCATCGTCCTGCCGGACTGGACCGTCACGCTGAACGACATCGTTCACAAGAAGACCGCGTTCCAGTCGCAGGCCAAGGCTGAACTGGGGCTCGCCAATCTGTCGGTGGTGACGGGCCGTGTTGAAACCTTGCGGCCGGGCGTCGAAGTGCCGGCTAAATTCGATGTAATCGTCTCGCGTGCGTTCGCAGAGCTCTCGGATTTCGTTACACTGGCCCGTCATCTCGTCGCGGAGCGCGGTGCGATCTGGGCGATGAAGGGTATTCGACCTGACGGCGAGATCGAGCGGTTGCCGCAAGGCTCACATGTACAGCAAATTATCCGGCTCAAGGTGCCATCGCTCGACGCGGAGCGGCATCTGATCGAAGTCACGATCGATACCTGATCGGCGCCGGATCGACCCAACACCAATCATTTAAAAGCAGCAAAAAGGGACACACCAACGATGGCAAAAATCTTCTGCGTTGCGAACCAGAAGGGCGGCGTCGGGAAGACGACGACAGCAGTCAATCTCGCCGCGAGCCTCGCATCGCAGGGACAGCGGGTCCTGCTCATCGATCTGGATCCGCAGGGCAATGCCACGATGGGTAGCGGCGTCGACAAGGCCGCGTGTGAAAACACCGTCTACGAAGTGCTGGTCGACGGCGTGACCGTCGCGGATGCGCGCGTCAAGCCCGAAGGCGTTTCGTATGATGTATTACCGGCCAACCGCGAGCTCGCGGGCGCCGAGGTCGAACTGGTCAGCGTCAACAATCGCGAGCGCCAGTTGAAGGACGCCCTCGCAGTCGTCGCGGAAGATTACGACTTTGTGCTGATCGACTGTCCGCCGGCGCTCTCGCTGCTGACGCTCAACGGCCTGTGCGCGGCACATGGCGTCGTAATCCCGATGCAGTGCGAATACTTCGCGCTGGAGGGGCTTTCTGACCTCGTGGCGACGATCAAACAGGTGCATGCGAACCTGAACCGAGACCTCAAGGTAATCGGCCTGCTGCGCGTCATGTTCGATCCTCGCATCACGCTGCAGCAGCAGGTTTCCGACCAGTTGAAAGCGCATTTCGGCGACAAGGTATTCGACGTGGTGATCCCGCGCAACGTCCGTCTGGCCGAAGCGCCGAGCTACGGTTTGCCGGGCGTGGTTTTCGACCGGGCGTCGCGCGGCGCGCAGGCTTACGTCCAGTTCGGCGCGGAAATGATTGAACGGGTTCGCGCGCTGTAACGCGCGGCGACGGAGCCCGGCGTGAAGAACAGGGTGGCCAGCAAGGCGACCCTCAAGACAGCACTCAAGGCGGATCGAGGAAGCACGATGAACGCAGTAGCAAGAAAGAAGGGATTGGGCCGTGGACTCGAGGCGCTGCTCGGCGGCAGCACGGACATCACCGAGGCGGTGAAGATCGACGGCGCGCCCAACGTGTTACCGCTCGGCAAGTTACAGGCCGGCAGGTACCAGCCGCGCACGCGGATGGACGAGGGCGCGCTGCAGGAACTGGCCGCCAGCATCCGTACACAGGGCGTGATGCAGCCGATCCTGGTGCGTCCGGTGTCCGCGGATATGTACGAGATCATCGCGGGCGAGCGTCGTTTCCGTGCGGCGCGTCTGGCCGGGCTCGACGAAGTGCCGGTGCTCGTGAAGGACGTGCCCGATCAGACCGCCGCCGCCATGGCGCTGATCGAGAACATCCAGCGCGAAGACCTGAATCCGCTTGAAGAAGCACAGGGCATCCAGCGCCTGCTCGACGAATTCCACTTCACGCATGAGCAGGCTGCGGAATCCGTGGGACGCTCGCGTAGCGCCGTGTCGAACCTGCTACGTCTGCTGAATCTGGCGTCGCCCGTTCAGACGATGCTGCTCGCGGGCGATCTCGACATGGGGCACGCGCGTGCGCTGCTCGCCGTCGACGCCGCGACGCAGATCACGCTTGCAAACCAGGTGGTCAACAAGCGCATGTCGGTTCGCGAGACCGAAAAGCTCGTGACCGCCACGACCAAAGCTGCGCCGGCTGTGAAAGCACGTGTGGGTCACGACGGCGGACGCGATACCCGGCGCCTCGAGGAAGAACTTTCCGACCTGCTGGCCGCGACGGTGAAGATCAAGCTCGGCCGGCGTGGGCGAGGGCAGGTGCTCGTCGATTTCGGCGACCTCGACGCACTGGAAGGCATTCTCGCGCGACTGCGCGGTACCACGACCACCGCCTGAGCACGCGCGATCGTGCCCGTGGCAGAACGCACGCCAAAGGCGTCCCGAAGCATCATCCGTGAAGTGTTTGCGTTCGCGACGAAAGAACCGGTTCTGTCGGTTCTCGTCGTCGCGCTGATCGTTCTTCAGTGGCTGCATCCGCGACCATGGGCTTCGTTGCCGGCGCTCATCGACTGGCAGACCGTGCTGACGCTCGCTGGACTCCTGATATTGACGAAGGCCGTCGAATTATCAGGATTCCTGCTCTGGATGGCGCACCGCGTCGTGCATCGCATTCATTCGGAGCGCGGCCTTGCGTTTCTGGTGGTCGGTCTTGCCGCCGCGCTTTCCACACTGCTCACGAATGACGTCGCGTTGTTCGTCGTCGTCCCGCTTGCATTGTCGTTGCACAAGCTGACGCCGCTGCCGCTCAAACGGCTCGTGATTTTTATCGCGCTGGCGGTCAATGCCGGTTCTATCCTGACGCCGTTTGGCAACCCGCAGAACCTGTTTCTCTGGCAGACAAGCGGTGTGTCGTTCGGCGCGTTCGTACTGGCGTTGACGCCGCTTTGCGTCGCGTTGATGGTTGTGCTGTATCTGCTGGCCGCTGTCTTTTTCCGCGACAAGGCGCTCGATTTCTCGAAGGACACCGAGCCGCATCCGGTAGATCGGCCCCTCGTGAGCGTCGCGGCCGTGCTGTTCGTCGCTTTCGTGCTGCTGGCGGACGCGCATCACGCCGCTATCGGCCTCGCGGGCATCGGGCTGGGCTTCCTGCTGTGGCGTCCCAGGGTCGTGTTGCAGATCGACTGGGCGCTGCTGCTGATCTTCGTGTTCATGTTCATCGTGCTGCGCAGCGTCGCCGCGCTACCGTGGATACGCGAGATGATCGGCCGCTTCGATATCGGCGGTTCGCCGCTGCATGCGTACGCCGCCGGCGCAATCCTGTCACAGGGCATCAGCAACGTGCCGGCCGCGATCATGCTCGCCGAATTCACGAAAGACTGGCGCGCGCTGGCGTTCGGTGTCAGCGTCGGCGGCTTTGGCATCGCGATCGGATCGCTCGCCAATCTGATTGCCGTGCGTCTTTCAAACGAGCGCGGAATGTGGCTGCAATTTCACCTTTTCTCGATCCCGTTCTGGATCGTCGGCGGAGCAATCGGCGCGGGCCTTCTGTTGCATTTATGAGACGGCTGCCAGAGCGTTCTGGCGGGCGCTGGAGCGTCGTATCCGACCGTTCCGGACACCTCTGGTCCGGGGGCACCCCGGCCGCCTTACAGTTGTCGTGTCTCCCGCAGTAGACAGCCATTTCCCGCATGATGAAGGCGCGTTTCATGCAGGTTATTGGTCGACGTAAAGTCTTGAATTGCCTGCAACTATCGCTTACAATCGCCCGGATTTATTTGCCAGGCAACCCCGTAAGCGGTGCGTAAGCTCGCGGGCTGAACAAGACTTTACGGAACACTGCGATGGCGGCTCAATCGTCGGATCAGGCGCCCCACGAAGGGCACGACGAACACCGCGCAACGCATGCCGCATCCGGGTCTTCGGGGCAGCACGCAACGCATGACGAAGCGTGGGATGTTGAGCAGCAAGATAACAATATCGTTCCGCTTACGCGGACTGAAGCTGAGAAGCTGTTTGGTCCGGACGTGAGTCGTCCATCGCGCGTCACGCCTTTCCGGGTTGTGATGGCGCAAATGGTTTTGTCCCTGGGAGCAACGCTGCTGTGGTGGCTGTTTTACAAGCCGCCGGGCGATGCTGCGCTGTCTGCATTCCTGGGGGGAGCGATCTGCTGGGTGCCGAGTGCGATTTTCGCGGCACGTTTGAGAACATTGAGCGGCGCCGAAACGTCCATGAGCTGGATGATCGGCGAGGCGCTCAAGATGGGGGCGACGATTGCGATGTTCGTGGCTATCGCGTTCTGGTATCACGACGTACGCTGGATTCCGCTGCTCGTGACTTACCTGGTCGCTCTCAAGACGTACTGGATCGCGCTTGCCTGGCGGTGAGGCACTGAACACACGGCTGGCGCACGGCGTCAGCAACAGGCAGGCGGGTTCGACACGAATCCGCGCCGGCGTGTTCCCGCAACATGGCGTTGCGCCGGGAACAGCCTGGAAAGATTTTCGACAATTTGGGTGGCATTAACGATATGGCAGCTAGCGAAGGCACGCGCGCTCTGGATCCGTCCGAGTACATCGCGCACCACTTGCAGAACTTTTCCACCGCGCACCAGACGTCGATTTTCGACATTCACGTCTGGAATCTGGACACCCTGTTCTGGTCGATCGTCTGCGGTCTGGCTACGATCCTGATCCTGCATTTCGCCGCCCGCAAGGCGACGTCCGGCGTGCCCGGCCGTTTTCAGTGCGCGATCGAAATGCTGGTCGAGATGGTCGAGGATCAATCGAAATCGATGATTCACGGCTCGCGCACGTTCATTGCGCCGCTCGCGCTGACCGTGTTCGTCTGGGTCGCGCTGATGAACTCGCTCGACTTCCTCCCCGTCGACCTGCCGGGCCGCGTGATCGGCTGGCTGGGCCTTTCGGAAGTCATTCCGCACCATCGCATCGTCCCGACCGCCGACCTGAACGGCACGCTCGGCATCGCGCTCGGCGTGTTCGCGCTGATGATTTACTACAACTTCAAGATCAAGGGCGCCGGCGGTTTCGTGCATGAACTGCTGTCCGCGCCGTTCGGTGCGCATCCGCTGCTGTGGATTCCCAACCTTGCACTGAACATCATCGAGTTCGTCGCGAAAACGGTTTCGCTCGGCATGCGGCTGTTCGGCAACATGTACGCCGGCGAGCTGCTGTTCCTGCTGATCGCCCTGCTCGGCAGCATGTGGGGTTTCGGCGCGGACGCCTCGGTACTCGGCTTCATCGGCCACGTGATCGCAGGTACGGTGTGGTCGATCTTCCACATTCTGATCGTTCTGCTTCAGGCGTTCATTTTCATGATGCTGACGCTGGTGTACATCGGCCAGGCTCACGACACCCACTAACGTGGCGCGTCGATTAAAAGAATTGCTTTAGTTTTGTTTCATTAAATCCCAGTTCCAAAAGACTTTTCACAAAGGAGTGATCATGCAAGCTTTCATCGCCAACATCCAGGGTCTGACCGCCATCGGTATCGGCATCATCATCGGCCTGGGTGCAATCGGCGCCTGTATCGGTATCGGCCTGATGGGCGGCAAGTACATCGAAGCATGTGCCCGCCAGCCGGAACTGATGAACCCGCTGCAAACCAAGATGTTCCTGCTGGCTGGTCTGATCGATGCGGCGTTCCTGATTGGCGTTGGTGTGGCAATGCTGTTTGCGTTCGCGAACCCGCTGCTGTCGAAGCTGGCAGGCTGAGGTTCCTCGGAAGTTTGCGCCTGATCTATAACGGATAGGGCGCAGGGCGGAACGGGTACCTGGGCGCTGATCGGACGAAAGTCGATGAGCGCCTTACCGTTTCAATTTCCGACATCGCAACGTTTAAGGAAACACCGTGAATCTCAACGCAACCCTGTTTGCGCAAATGGTCGTGTTCCTGATCCTCGCGTGGTTCACGATGAAGTTCGTGTGGCCGCCGTTGATCAACGCCCTCGACGAGCGCTCCAAGAAGATTGCCGACGGTCTGTCTGCTGCCGAAAAGGGCAAGGCTGAACTCGAAGCCGCGCACAAGCGCGTCGACCAGGAACTGGCACAGGCACGCAACGATGGTCAGCAACGTATCGCTGACGCAGAAAAGCGCGCAGTATCAGTCGCAGACGAAATCAAGGCACAGGCACAGGCAGAAGCTGCCCGCATCATCGCGCAGGCCAAGGCTGACGCTGAACAGCAAGTCGTGAAGGCCCGTGAAACACTGCGTGGCGAAGTCGCCGCACTGGCTGTGAAGGGCGCCGAACAGATCCTGAAGCGCGAAGTCGACCAGGCAGCTCACGCTGACCTGCTGAATCAACTGAAAGCCGAGCTCTGATCATGGCCGAACTTGCAACCATCGCCCGCCCGTACGCAGAAGCGCTGTTTGGCGTGGCCGAAGCTGGTGACACCGCCGCCTGGTCCACGCTCGTGCAGGAGCTGGCACAGGTTGCGCGTCTGCCCGAAGTGCTGTCGGTCGCCACGAGCCCGAAAGTAAGCCGCGCGCAGGTCAGCGAACTGCTGCTGTCCGCGGTGAAGTCGCCGCTGAAGGACAACGCGCAGGCGAAGAATCTGGTGCAGATGCTGGTCGACAATCATCGTCTGACGCTGCTGCCGGAAATCGCCACGCAGTTCGAAGCGCTGAAGAACGCCCGTGAAGGGGCGGCCGATGTGCTGATCGTCAGCGCATTTCCGCTCGAAGGCGCGCAGTTGAACGACCTCGTCGCAAGTCTCGAACGCAAGTTCAAGCGCAAACTGAAGCCGGCGGTTGAAACCGACGCGTCGCTGATCGGCGGCGTGCGCGTGACGGTCGGCGACGAAGTGCTCGATACCTCGGTCCGCGCGCGGCTTGCCAGCATGCAGACGGCTCTGACGGCCTGAAGCGCGTAACGCGCTTGAGCGGCTGGCACGCAACAGAATTGACTATCAGGAGCGAATAATGCAACTCAATCCCTCTGAGATCAGCGAGCTGATCAAGAGCCGGATCCAGGGCCTTGAAGCGAGCGCAGACGTTCGCAACCAGGGCACCGTGATCTCCGTGACCGACGGTATCGTGCGTATTCACGGCCTGTCGGAAGTGATGCAGGGCGAAATGCTCGAATTCCCGGGCAACACCTTCGGTCTCGCGCTAAACCTCGAGCGCGACTCGGTCGGCGCCGTGATTCTGGGTGAATACGAACACATTTCGGAAGGCGACATCGTCAAGACGACGGGCCGCATTCTCGAAGTGCCGGTCGGTCCGGAACTGCTCGGCCGCGTGGTCGACGCACTCGGCAACCCGATCGACGGCAAGGGCCCGATCAACGCAAAGAAGACCGACGCAATCGAAAAGATTGCTCCGGGCGTGATCTGGCGTAAGTCGGTTTCGGAGCCGGTCCAAACGGGTCTGAAGTCGATCGACGCGATGGTGCCGGTTGGCCGTGGCCAGCGTGAGCTGATCATCGGCGACCGCCAGTGCGGCAAGACCGCAGTCGCTGTCGACGCGATCATCAACCAGAAGGGTAAGAACCTTTTCTGTATCTACGTCGCGATCGGCCAGAAGGCTTCGTCGATCATGAACGTGGTGCGCAAGCTCGAAGAAACCGGCGCGATGGAATACACCATCGTCGTGGCCGCTTCGGCTTCGGAATCGGCTGCGATGCAGTACCTCGCACCGTACGCCGGCTGCACGATGGGCGAATACTTCCGCGACCGCGGTCAGGACGCGCTGATCGTCTATGACGACTTGACCAAGCAGGCATGGGCATATCGTCAGATCTCGCTGCTGCTGCGCCGCCCGCCGGGCCGCGAAGCTTATCCGGGTGACGTGTTCTATCTGCACTCGCGTCTGCTGGAACGTGCTGCTCGCGTGTCGGAAGACTACGTCGAGAAGTTCACGAACGGCGAAGTGAAGGGCAAGAGCGGTTCGCTGACGGCACTGCCGGTCATCGAAACGCAGGCAGGCGACGTGACCGCATTCGTTCCGACGAACGTGATTTCGATTACCGACGGTCAGATCTTCCTCGAAACCGACCTTTTCAACGCAGGTATCCGTCCGGCCATTAACGCTGGCGTGTCGGTGTCGCGCGTCGGTGGTGCGGCTCAGACGAAGGTCGTGAAGAAGCTGTCGGGCGGTATCCGTACCGACCTCGCGCAGTACCGTGAACTCGCTGCGTTCGCGCAGTTTGCATCGGACCTCGACGAAGCCACCCGCAAGCAGCTGGAGCGCGGCCGCCGCGTGACGGAACTGCTGAAGCAGCCGCAATATCAGCCGCTGCAGGTGTGGGAACTGGCTATCGCGCTGTTCGCCGCGAACAACGGCTACCTCGACGACCTGGAAGTTGCGCAAGTGCTGCCGTTCGAAAAGGGCCTGCGCGAATACCTGAAGACGAAGCACGCTGACCTGATCAAGCGCATCGAAGACACCAAGGAACTCTCGAAGGACGACGAAGGCCTGCTGCACACGGCCCTCAAAGACTTCAAGAAGTCCGGCGCTTACTGATCCGCGGACCCGCAAGGCATAAACGGACCTTGAGGCGGCGCGGGCCGCAGGCAACTGAACCCGCGCTGCTTCGATCGCTTTGCATGGGACCCGGGTAAGCGCTGAAGCGCTAATTCGGGCCGACAAGGAGCAAGTAATGGCTGGAATGAAGGAAATTCGCGGCAAGATCAAGAGCGTGCAAAACACGCGCAAGATCACGAAAGCGATGGAGATGGTGGCCGCATCGAAGATGCGCCGCGCTCAGGAGCGCATGCGCGCTGCTCGCCCGTACGCCGACAAGGTCCGCGACATCGCTGCGCACATGAGCCGTGCGAACCCGGAATATCGTCACCCGTTCATGGTGTCGAATGACGGTGCGAAGACGGCGGGCATCATCCTTGTCACGACCGACAAGGGCTTGTGCGGTGGTATGAACACGAACGTGCTGCGCGCTTCGCTCCAGAAGTTCAAGGATCTGGAAGCCGCCGGCAAGTCGGTCGAAGCAACGGCGATCGGTACCAAGGGTCTTGGTTTCCTGAACCGTCTGCGTGCGAACGTGGTGTCGAATGTCGTCCATCTGGGCGACACGCCGCACCTTGAAAAGCTGATCGGCGCGGTGAAGGTGCAGCTCGACCTGTACTCGGAAGGCAAGATTTCGGCGGTGTACCTCGCGTACACGCGCTTCATCAACACGATGAAGCAGGAGCCGGTGATCGAGCAACTGCTGCCGCTGTCGGCGGAAGACTTCGAGCGCAAGGACGAGAACGGCGAAAGCGCCACGCCGAAGACTTCGTGGGACTACATCTACGAGCCGGACGCGCAGGCAGTGGTGGACGAACTGCTGGTGCGTTATGTCGAAGCGCTGGTCTATCAGGCCGTCGCGGAAAACATGGCGTCGGAGCAGTCGGCACGGATGGTCGCCATGAAGGCCGCTTCGGACAACGCGAAGACGGTCATCAACGAACTGCAGCTTGTGTACAACAAGAGCCGTCAGGCAGCGATCACGAAAGAACTGTCGGAAATCGTCGGTGGCGCCGCTGCGGTTTGACCGTCATGGTCAACGCGGGCAGGCGCCTCACGGCGAGCCCCATCGAAACTGCGCCTTTGCGCGAGTGAAGAATTGAGTATCTAAAGGAAAAGCGATGAGTACTACTGCTTTGGTAGAAGGCAAGATCGTACAGTGCATCGGCGCGGTGATCGACGTGGAATTCCCGCGTTCGGACATGCCGAAGATTTACGACGCGCTCATTCTCGAAGGTTCGGAACTGACCCTCGAAGTCCAGCAGCAGCTGGGCGACGGCGTCGTCCGCACCATCTGTCTGGGTGCATCGGACGGTCTGCGTCGCGGCACGACGGTGAAGAACACCGGCAAGCCGATCAGCGTGCCGGTCGGCAAGCCGACCCTCGGCCGGATCATGGACGTGCTGGGCCGCCCGATCGACGAAGCCGGCCCGATCAATTCGGACGTGGTTCGCGGTATTCACCAGAAGGCGCCGGCGTTCGACGAACTGTCGCCTTCGACGGAACTGCTCGAAACCGGCATCAAGGTTATCGACCTGATCTGCCCGTTCGCCAAGGGCGGCAAGGTGGGCCTGTTCGGTGGCGCCGGTGTGGGCAAGACCGTGAACATGATGGAACTGATCAACAACATCGCGAAGGAACACGGTGGTTACTCCGTGTTCGCGGGTGTTGGCGAGCGTACCCGCGAAGGGAACGACTTCTATCACGAAATGAAGGACTCGAACGTTCTCGACAAGGTCGCGCTGGTGTACGGCCAGATGAACGAGCCGCCGGGCAACCGTCTGCGCGTTGCGCTGACCGGCCTGACGATGGCGGAGCACTTCCGTGACGAAGGCCTCGACGTGCTGTTCTTCGTCGACAACATCTACCGTTTCACGCTGGCAGGCACGGAAGTGTCGGCACTGCTCGGCCGTATGCCGTCGGCAGTGGGCTATCAGCCTACTCTCGCTGAAGAAATGGGCAAGCTGCAAGAGCGTATTACGTCGACCAAGACCGGCTCGATCACGTCGGTGCAGGCCGTGTACGTCCCTGCGGATGACTTGACCGACCCGTCGCCGGCTACGACCTTCGGCCACCTTGACGCAACCGTCGTGCTGTCGCGTGACATCGCTTCGCTGGGTATCTACCCGGCAGTGGACCCGCTCGATTCGACCTCGCGTCAGATCGACCCGAACGTGATCGGCGAAGAGCACTACGCGATCACGCGCGGCGTGCAGCAAACGCTGCAGCGCTACAAGGAACTGCGCGACATTATCGCGATTCTGGGCATGGACGAACTGGCGCCGGAAGACAAGCTTGCCGTGGCGCGCGCTCGCAAGATCCAGCGTTTCCTGTCGCAGCCGTTCCACGTCGCTGAAGTGTTCACGGGCTCGCCGGGCAAGTACGTGCCGCTGAAGGAAACGATCCGCGGCTTCAAGATGATCGTCGAAGGTGAGTGCGATCATCTGCCGGAGCAGGCGTTCTACATGGTCGGCACGATCGACGAAGCCTTCGAAAAGGCCAAGAAGATCCAGTAAGGCTTGAGTGCAGGCAACGAGGCGCGGGTTTTGCGGGTATCACGGTAAAGACCGCGCCGAACGCATTACGCTCAACCAGGAATCGACACCATGGCAACTATCAAAGTAGACGTCGTCAGCGCGGAAGAGCAGATCTTCTCGGGTCAGGCGAAATTCGTCGCGCTGCCGGGCGAAGCGGGTGAACTGGGCATTCTGCCGGGCCACACGCCGCTCATCACGCGGATTCGTCCGGGTGCGGTGCGCATCGAGGCGGAAAACGGCGAAGAAGAGTTCGTGTTCGTCGCCGGCGGCATTCTTGAGGTCCAGCCGGGCGCAGTGACGGTTCTTGCCGACACGGCAATCCGCGGCAAGGATCTCGACGAAGCCAAGGCCGAAGAAGCGCGCAAGCGCGCTGAAGAGGCGCTGCAGAACGTGGGTTCGAACCTCGAATACGCTACCGCGCAAGCGGAACTCGCGTATGCGACGGCTCAGCTCGCTGCGATCCAGCGTCTGCGCAAGCTCCGCGGTCAGCACTGATCGCAACGCGACACGCAGTAGAAGTAAAAAAGCAGCCCCTCGTGGCTGCTTTTTTTATCCTTCACTTGACGTTTACGGAAAGGTAAGCAGAATCGCAGGTTGATTCTTGCCGCCGGAGTCCGCAAGCGGCAGGGGCAAGAGCAAGGCTGCGGGTAACACTTGATGCCGCGCGGTCATCCGCCGGTGGCACAATCGGTTTCAAATTCATTTCAACCGGGCGACGACGCGTCGCTCACGGAGACAGACACCATGGCAATCCAGACTGGAGGCGAGGGCGCACTTATCGAGCCGAAGGACAACCTGTCGTACGTCCGCGGCTCGACGGAGATTGCGCTGAGCGAGGCAACCGTCGGTGAGTTTCTGCTGGACACGGCGCGCCGCTTTCCCGACCGTCCCGCAGTGGTGTTCCGCGAGCAGCGCATCCGCTGGACGTGGAAGGAGTTTTCCGACGAAGTCGACATTCTCGCCGCCGGCCTGCTGACGTTGGGGATCGGGAAGGGTGACCGTGTCGGCATCTGGTCGCCGAATCGCGTCGAATGGCTGTTGACGCAGTTCGCCACGGCCCGTATCGGCGCGGTGCTCGTCAACATCAACCCGGCGTACCGCCTGGCCGAACTCGAATACGCGCTGAACAAGGTGGGTTGCAAGGCGATCGTTTCCGCGCACAGCTTCAAGTCGTCGATGTATCTGGAGATGCTGCAGGAGCTCGCCCCCGAACTGGCCACGCAGGCGCCCGGCGAACTGTGCGCGGCACGTCTGCCGGAGCTGCGTTATGTGATCCGCATGTGCGACACCGAAACACCCGGCATGCTGACGTTCTCCGACGTCATCGAGCAGGGTCGCGCTTCACTCGACGTCGCAAGGCTCGACGCGATCGGCGCCACGCTGTCGGCGCATGAGCCGATCAACATCCAGTTCACGAGCGGCACGACGGGCAACCCGAAGGGCGCGACGCTCACGCACAGCAACGTCGTGAACAACGCGCGCTACATCGCGATGGCCATGCGCCTGAGCGAGCACGACAGCCTGTGCATTCCGGTGCCGTTGTATCACTGCTTCGGCATGGTGCTGGCGGTGCTCGCGTGTGTTTCGGTGGGCGCGAACATGGTTTTCCCCGGCGAGGGATTCGATCCGCTCGCGACATTGTCCGCGGTCGCCGAGGAACAATGCACGGCGCTTCATGGCGTGCCGACGATGTTCATCGCCGAACTCGACCATCCCGAATTCTCACGCTTCGATCTGAGCCGCCTGCGCACGGGCATCATGGCGGGTTCGCCGTGCCCGATCGAAACGATGAAGAAAGTGGTGTCGAAGATGCATCTCGGTGAAATCACCATCGCATACGGCATGACGGAAACGAGCCCCGTCTCGTTCCAGAGTTCGACGGCCGACCCGCTCGACAAGCGCACGACAACCGTCGGCCGCATCCAGCCGCATCTCGAAGTGAAGCTTGTCGACGCGAGCGGCAACGTGGTGCCGGTTGGCGAAACCGGTGAGCTGTGTACAAAGGGTTACTCGGTGATGCTGGGCTACTGGGGCGATGAAGCCAAAACGAACGAAAGCATCGTCGAGGGATGGATGCACACCGGCGATCTCGCGACGCTCGACGCCGAGGGTTATTGCAACATCGTTGGCCGTCTGAAGGACATGCTGATTCGCGGCGGCGAAAACATCTACCCGCGCGAAATCGAGGAGTTTCTGTTTCGTCATCCGAAGATCCAGAGCGTGCAGGTGTTCGGCGTGCCCGACCTGAAGTACGGCGAGGAAGTGTGCGCGTGGATCGTGCTGCGTCCGGGCGAGCAGGCCACGGCGGAAGAGGTGCAGGCATTCTGTCGCGACCAGATCGCGCACTACAAGGTGCCGAAGCATATCCGCTTCGTCGACGAGCTTCCGATGACGGTCACCGGCAAGGTGCAGAAGTTCGTGATGCGCCAACGGATGATCGAAGAGTTGAAGATCACCGCCGATAAAACCGCGTGATCTGAACGCAGCAGGGCGTCGCGCGCAAGCGCATGCGACGCCTTGCCGGAATCGTGTTCCTGGGACAACTTGATAGCTGAAACGTCCGCGAAAAACCGCTAAAAAAGCGGGACCAGACGTTTAGCCAGACGAAAAAAAAGCGGGCCTGGAGCCCGCTAAAAACCACACGCTACGGGGTTAGCGCGAGGAGACCAATGAAGGAACCTGGTGGGACGACGCACATCACGCCGACCACGGCCCCAGCAGGGATGCCCCTTGTCAGGGCTTCGGCAAAAGCCGACCGGCACGGTGCATCGTATCCGCTCACACTACGCACCCAGCCACATCCGTGTTGAAACCGTTGAAGGGCATTGTGGGCGAATAAGTCTGCTGGCGCGGTAACAAAGTGTTTCAGGTTGTAACGCCCGTCAGACAAGGCTTTGCGGGATTACTTTCCGATCCGAACTGTTCTAAATATTGCTTTAGCCGGTAGGAAATTCCGAACTCCGCGAACGTTGTCGATTTACCCATACTGCGCTTTTTTATCGCGTGTTGGGAGCAGGGGATTTCCCGGCATTCGATGCCGCGCGCGATCATCGCGCAATGCCACGCCAGCAGACTTTTCCTCGTGATCTGCTGGCGTCGCCGGAAGCTACTTCAGCCACTTGTCCTGAATGGCCTGGTATTCGCCGGTTGCGCGCGCCAGATGCAGCCACTGATCGACGTACTGCTGGAACACGACGTCGCCGCGCGGCACCATCCATGCCTTCTCACCGTACTGGAACGGCTTGTCCGGATGCACGGAGCATAACCCCGGGTTGAGCTTTTGCTGCAGCAAGGTTTCGGACGCATCGGTGACCATGACGTCGGCCTTGCCGGCCAGGATCTGCTTGAACACCGTCACGTTGTCCGGATAGACGGTCATGTTCGCGTGCGGGAAAAACTGCTTCGCGAAGCGCTCGTTGGTGCCGCCCGGATTGACGATCACACGCGTCGACGGCTGGTCGATCTGCGCGACGGTCTGGTACTTGTTGACGTCGTCGCAGCGCACGATCGGCGTCTTGCCGTCGATCATGTAGGGCTCGGTGAAGAACGCGCGTTTTTGCCGGTCGAGTGTGGTCGAGACGCCGCCGATCGCGACATCGCATTTCGCGACGAAGTCGTTCATCAGGTTCGACCACGACGTCTTCACGAATTCCGCCTTCACGCCGAGCGAGTGCGCGAGCGATTCGGCCATGTCGATGTCGATGCCCTCGAACTGGCCGTCTGGCTTGTAGAACGAATATGGCTTGTAGTCGCCGGTCGTGCAGGCGCGCAGCGTGCCGCGCGCGACGATTTCGTCGAGACGCGACCCCTGTGGCGTGGCGGCGGCGCTTACAGCGCTGTTCGTCTGGGCGGACGCCGGGCTCACGGCGCTCAGCGCGCCGGCGCAGATCAGGGCGCTGGTCCATGCGAGGGCGGTTTTGTTCATCGAGTCTCCTTCGTTTGTCTGTTATTGGAAGTTAAACGCGGGTAAGGCCGTTGATGATAGCCCGGCAATCCGGGCTTGATAAGAAGATGACTGCCGCCCGGTGAGGCACTGGATGGCACCGCTCGCGACCGGCGCCGCGGGCCAGCACACGAGCGCAACAGACCGCCGCGTTTATTCATCGCATCCCGCGCGATGCGGGCGGCGGTGTCCGGTAAAATGCCCCTTTGCCTCCAGTCGCCCGCAACGTGGTCAATACTCTTCTGAACGACACTTTCCTGCGCGCGCTCCTGCGCCAGCCGACCGAATACACGCCGATCTGGCTGATGCGGCAGGCAGGTCGCTACCTGCCGGAATACAACGCAACGCGCAGCCGGGCGGGCAGCTTCCTCGGCCTCGCGAAGAATCCCGATTACGCGACGGAAGTCACGTTGCAACCGCTCGACCGCTATCCGCTCGACGCCGCGATTCTTTTCTCCGACATCCTGACGATTCCCGACGCGATGGGTCTCGGCCTCGACTTCCAGACGGGCGAAGGCCCGAAGTTCGCGCATCCGGTGCGCACGGAAGACGACGTCGCGCGCCTCGCGGTGCCGGATATCGACGCCACGCTGCGCTACGTGACGGACGCCGTCAGCCAGATCCGTCGCTCGCTGGTCGACGCGCAGGGCCGGCAGCGCGTGCCGTTGATCGGCTTTTCGGGCAGCCCGTGGACGCTGGCGTGCTATATGGTCGAAGGCGGTGGGTCAGCCGACTTCCGCACCGTGAAGTCGATGCTGTATGCGCGCCCTGACCTGATGCACCGCATTCTCGACGTGAACGCGAAGGCGGTCGCGGCCTACCTGAACGCGCAGATCGAAGCCGGCGCGCAGGCCGTGATGATCTTCGATACGTGGGGCGGCGCGCTTGCCGACGGCATCTATCAGCGCTTCTCGCTGCACTACATCCAGCAGGTCGTCTCCCAGCTCAAGCGCGAACACGACGGCGCGAAGGTGCCAGTCATCACGTTCACCAAAGGCGGCGGCCTGTGGCTCGACGAGATCGCCGCGACGGGTGTCGACGCGGTCGGACTCGACTGGACCGTGAATCTGTCGAAGGCGCGCGAGCGCGTCGGCGACAAGGTGGCGCTGCAGGGGAATATCGATCCCTCGGTGCTGTTCGCGTCGCCTTCGGCGATCCGGATCGAGGCGCGCGCCGTGCTCGACAGCTTCGGCAACCATCCGGGCCACGTCTTCAATCTGGGCCACGGCATCTCGCAGTTCACGCCGCCGGAGCACGTCGCCGAGCTCGTCGACGAGGTACACCGGCACAGTCGTGCCATTCGCGCCGGCGGCGTCCCGACGTGACGCTACGAGCGTGAAAATTTTGTTGCGGTGCGATGAAGTGGGCTCTCGACGTAAGGGTGACGACGGCGTAACGAGGCCGCCACGCAGCCATCCCGTAATTGTCAAGACTTGACTTATGCACATTTGTCTCGCTGCGGCGCAGTAGAGCGTTACATCGCTGTTTTGGGCTTGCAAGTTGTGTGCGAGTTTGATCCGAGCCTTGACTGGCAAGGGTTTTAGCGGCTATTCGAGATATGTGCGGTAGCCCACGGAACGACGGCGGGCCGCCGTTTTCGGGCCGTCGCGACAGAGTTCTCAACAAAGTTATCCACAGGCCGGGCGGACCGATTGCAATTCTTCAGCAGAATCCAAAGCTTGGCGTCGAAAGTGAGGTTTTACTTTAACTTCGGCGTTTTCACCTCGCCTGATCGGCTAACCCGATTTGACCCGCTTTGCATGGTGAGCGCTGCGTGAGCGACGTTTTTGTGCGCGTTGCGCTCGATCATCCCCTGCCGACGCTCTTCGACTACCGGTGCGACATCGAGCCGCCGCCGGTGCCCGGCATGCTCGTGAGCGTGCCATTCGGCAAGCGCGATACGGTTGGCCTCGTGTGCGAAGTGAGTGATCGCAGCGACGTGCCCTCCGACCGGTTGCGCGCGGTGAACGCGGCATGCACGGCGTGCCCGCCGCTATCCGCCGCGTGGCTCAAGCTGGCGGCATTCGCGGCCGACTACTACCAGCGCGGAATCGGCGAAGTCGCGTTACCAGGCCTGCCCCAGGCGCTGCGCGACGCGACGCGCTGGGCGCGGCTGCTCGCGCCGGAAGAGCGCTATCGGCTGATGCCGGCGGGTCGCGACGCGTTGCCCGACGCGTTGCCGGCGCGCGCCAGCGCGTTGCGCCGTCTTGCCGGGGTGCTGGCCGAAGCCGGCTCGCTATCCGCCGCCGATGCGCGCGCGCTGCATCTGAAGGCCGTCGCGACGCTCGACGCCTGGCTGGCGGAAGGCTGGGTCGAGCGCGACGTGATCGAAGCCGCCGACGTGCGCGCGGCCGCATCCGACGCGCCACCCGCCGACGCGCCGCCCGCGACGCTACCGACGCTCACCGACGAACAGACGGCCGCCGTCGAAGCCATCCGCGACGCGGACGGCTTCGTGCCGTTCCTGCTGCACGGCGTAACCGGCAGCGGCAAGACCGAAGTCTATCTGCGGGCGCTGGCCGGCCTGCTCGCCGCCGACCCGCGCGCGCAGGCGCTCGTTCTTGTCCCCGAAATCAATCTCACGCCGCAGTTCGAAGCGGCGTTCCGCGCGCGCTTCGCGGCGCTCGATGCCGGCGCGATCGTCACGCTGCACAGCGGGCTTGCCGAAGGCGAGCGGGCGCGTCACTGGTTTGCCGCCCACACGGGCCGCGCGCGGATCGTGCTCGGCACCCGGCTCGCCGTGCTGGCTTCGCTGCCGAAGCTGGCGATCATCGTCGTCGATGAAGAGCACGATCCGGCTTACAAGCAGCAGGAAGGGCTGCGCTACTCGGCGCGCGATCTGGCGATCTATCGCGCGAAGCAGCTCGGCATTCCGGTCGTGCTCGGCTCCGCGACGCCTTCGCTCGAAAGCTGGTGGCAGGCGGATCAGGGGCGCTACACGCGGCTTACGCTGTCGCGCCGCGCGGTGGCCGACGCCGTGCTGCCCGCCATCAAACTCATCGATCTCGAGGAAGAACATCGGCGCGGACGCGCTTCGATCGACGGCCTGTCGGGCCCGCTGATCGCGGCGCTGAAATCGCGACTGGAACGCGGCGAGCAAAGCCTCGTGTTTCTCAACCGGCGTGGCTACGCGCCGGTGCTCTCGTGCGACGCATGCGGCTGGGTCGCGGGCTGCCCGCGATGCAGCGCGTACGTCGTGCTGCACAAGCCAGAGCGCGCGATGCGCTGCCATCATTGCGGCTGGGAGTCGCGCATTCCGCGCGCGTGTCCGGACTGCGGCAACGTCGACATCGCGCCGCTGGGACGCGGCACGCAACGCGTCGAGGAAACGCTCGCGGAGGTCGTGCCGGGCGCGCGCGTGCTGCGCATCGACGCCGACAGCACGCGCCGCAAGGGCAGCGCGCAGGCGCTCTTCTCGGACGTACACGCGGGCGAAGTCGACATCCTCGTCGGCACGCAGATGATCGCGAAGGGACATGATTTCCAGCGCGTCTCGCTGGTGGGCGTCGTGAACGCCGACACCGCGCTCTTTTCCCACGACTTTCGCGCGAGCGAGCGGCTTTTCGCCCAGCTGATGCAGGTGAGCGGCCGCGCCGGCCGCGCCGGCCTGCCGGGCGAAGTGCTCGTGCAGACGCGCTATCCGCGTCACGCGCTGTATCACGCGCTCGCGCGCCACGATTACGTCGGCTTCGCGAAGTCGCAGCTTGGCGAGCGCCGCGACGCCCATCTGCCGCCGTTCGTCTACCAGGCGCTGCTGCGCGCCGAGGGCCGCACGCTCGAAGCGGCGCTCGCGTTCTTGCAGCAGGCCGCCGCGCAGCTATCGACGATTCCCGCGGCCGAACGCGTGAGCGTCTACGACGCGGTGCCGCTGACCATCGTCAAGGTGATGCACGTGCATCGCGCGCAGTTGTTGATCGAAAGCGCATCGCGCGGCGCGCTCCAGGCGACGCTGCATGCGTGGCAGCCGATGCTGCGCACGCTCAAGGGCGTGCTGCGCTGGAACCTCGAAGTCGATCCACTCGACATCTGACGCGGCTCGCGTGGCCGGCCGATCCGGCGCACCGTGGGCAAATCCCGTCCGGTTATATCGATAGAGCGAAAGGTCGTTTCGTTTTCGGATGCCGCTCAACTATATTTCGCCCAATCGGCGCAATTTTCACAACAATTCGAACCCGACCCACCCCTGCGCCGACGCACCTCAACTTCCGGGGCTTTGCGATGAGCGATACAAACCACAGCCTGCCGGCGGGCGCGCAGCCCGCGCCGGCGGACGGTACCGAACGTATCGAGCGCACGACGCGCGGCGGCGGCGGTCTCTTTTCAACCGAAGACTGGTGGGCCGTCTGGATTGGCCTCTTCGTGATCGTGATCGCGTGGGCGCTGTTCGCGTCCGGCGGCAGCATCAAGTGGCTTGCGGTTGCACCCGCCAAATGGGCGAGCGTCGGCGCCGCCGGTACGGATATCGTCAGGCATCTGCCGAATTACGCTGCGTTGTTCGTCCTGTTTGCCGTGCTGTTCAGCGTCAGCCTTGCCGGACTCAAACAGAACGTCGCGCACTTCCTGCCGGCGTTTCTGGTTCTGTTCGTCGTGTCGGTGCTGATTTTCGAGCTTGGCGCGTGGACCAGCGCGGCGAAGTACAACCTCGAACCGCCGCTCGTCGCGCTTGCGCTCGGGCTCGTGATCTCGAATGTGTTCCGTCTGCCGGAGTGGTTCGCTGCCGGGCTGCGCGTCGAGTTTTACATCAAGGTCGGCATCGTGCTGCTCGGCGCGACGCTGCCGTTCACGCTGCTCGTGTGGGCCGGGCCGGTCGCGGTCGGCCAGGCGACGATCGTCTCGCTGATCACGTTCTTCGTGATCTTCTTCGTGGGCAAGGCGTTCGGCCTCGACCGGCGTTTCGCGGCGGTGCTCGGCGTGGGCGGCGCGGTGTGCGGCGTGTCGGCGGCGATTGCGATCGCGGGTGCGGTGCGCGCGAAGCGTGAGCAGGCGTCCGTGGCGATCACGCTCGTGATCCTGTGGGCGATCGTGATGATCTTCGTGCTGCCGTTCGCGTCACGCTCGCTCGGCCTGCCGACCGGCGTCGCGGGCGCGTGGATCGGCACCTCGGAATTCGCCGATGCAGCCGGCATCGCCGCCGCGCAGGCCTACGGCGACTTCGCGAAGAGCGCGGGCGGCGCGATCGCGGGCGCACCGGACGCGGCGTTGCAGGCATTCACGCTGATGAAGGTGGTGGGCCGCGACATCTGGATAGGCATCTGGGCGTTCCTGCTCGCGATCGTCGCGACGACGCGCTGGGAATCCGAAGACAACAACGTCAAATCCCGCGCCGACGCCCGCGAAATCTGGGCGCGCTTTCCGAAATTCGTGATTGGTTTCGTGATCGCGTCGGCGCTCGTGACCTGGATTGCCAGCCACTATTCGCTCGCGGATTACCGCAAGGTCGTGACGCCGGAATTCGTCGGGCCGATCACCGCGCTGCGCACGTGGGCGTTCATCTTCTGCTTTTTGAGCATCGGACTGACCACGCGCCTGCGCTCGCTGGCGGCGACCGGCCTGAAGCCGTTCCTCGTGTTCACGGCGGGCGTGGTAGTCAATATCGCCATCGGCTACGTGCTGTCCGCGCACGTGTTCGCATCGTACTGGAATAGCCTGGGACAGTGACCGTGAAGCCAGACGGCACCTCGACGTTCGCGCGCGGCGCGCCGGAAACCGCCGCGCTGCGCGACGCAAGCCGGTGTTGCGCCGGATGCCGGCACCGCGCCGACGACCGGCATTCTCTTGAGCAAAGCATTCCAGGCCTCACCGTCTTCAGTTCGGGTTTCGGCGCGAGCGTGGCGGCGAGCCGGCTGTGTCGCCTGCACGACCAGCTCGTCTCGCCCGCCGACACCTGCAGCCAGTTCGACCCAACGCCCGCCCGCATTTCTCGCTGAACGACGCCGGCTCGCGCGTCACTCAGGGCGCGTTTTCCGCCGATTGCTCGCCACGTGCGTCCACGCGTGCCGTTTCGATCCGTTTTGCCGCTGGATACGATGCGCCGCGAATAAAAAACACCGCACACAGCGCGCACATCGTCCAGATTCCGGTCACCACCATCCACTTTTCCATTTCCACTACCTTCCCTGTGAGCAAGACGCCTGTTTTGCGGCGTATGCCTGTATATCGGCGCGGCGCAGGATTCGATAAGGGTCGCGACGAAAAGAATCTGGCCAGGGAAAATACTGATCGCAACCGGGCGCATCCGGTTTGCCGAGACCCGGCGCAAACCCAGGTGGCACAAGGGCTTGCGAGAGGTGCAACCTTTTCCCACATGCGGTTGCACCTTTTTAATTGAAGGGGTACGATTCGCCAACTTTCTAGTCTTTCGCCGATGGTCAAATCGGCATTCGAAGGAAACATGGCGAGCACTACCCTTGGCGTCAAAGTTGACGACCTCCTCCGTTCCCGGCTGAAAGATGCCGCCACACGTCTAGAGCGCACGCCGCACTGGCTGATCAAGCAGGCGATCTTCGCGTATCTGGAGAAGATCGAGCAGGGTCAACTGCCCGCCGAGCTGTCGGGCCTGAACGGCGTGGTCGATCTGGCCGGGAGCGCCATCGTCGATTCCGACGAAGAGAGCGCCTCGCATCCGTTCCTCGAATTCGCGCAGAGCGTGCAGCCGCAGTCGGTGCTGCGCGCGGCGATCACGGCGGCGTATCGCCGTCCGGAGCCGGAGTGCGTGCCATTCCTGCTGGGTCAGGCGCGTCTGCCCGCGAATCTCGCGGGCGACGTGGAGGCGCTGGCCGGCAAGCTCGTCGAAGCGTTGCGCACCAAGAGCAAGGGTGGCGGCGTCGAAGGACTGATCCACGAATTCTCGCTGTCGAGCCAGGAAGGCGTCGCGCTGATGTGCCTCGCCGAGGCGCTGCTGCGCATTCCCGATCGCGCCACGCGCGACGCGCTGATCCGCGACAAGATCAGCAAGGGCGACTGGCGCTCGCACGTCGGCCAGGCGCCGTCGCTCTTCGTCAACGCCGCGACGTGGGGCCTGATGATCACCGGCAAGCTGGTGACGACCAACAGCGAGACGGGTCTTTCGTCGGCGCTGACGCGGCTGATCGGCAAGGGCGGTGAGCCGCTGATCAGAAAGGGCGTCGACATGGCGATGCGCCTGATGGGCGAACAGTTCGTCACCGGCGAGAACATTTCCGAAGCGCTGGCCAACAGCCGCAAGTTCGAGGCGCGGGGCTTCCGTTACTCGTACGACATGCTCGGCGAAGCCGCGACGACCGAAGCCGACGCACAGCGCTATTACGCATCGTACGAGCAGGCGATCCACGCAATTGGCAAGGCCGCAGGCGGGCGCGGCATCTACGAAGGCCCGGGCATCTCGATCAAGCTGTCGGCACTGCACGCGCGCTACTCGCGCTCGCAGCAGGAACGCTCGATGAGCGAGTTGCTGCCGCGCGTGCGCGCGCTTGCGATCCTCGCGCGCCGTTACGACATCGGCCTGAACATCGACGCCGAAGAAGCCGACCGCCTCGAAATCTCGCTCGACCTGCTCGAAGCGCTGTGCTTCGATCCGGAGCTGGCCGGCTGGAACGGCATCGGCTTCGTGGTCCAGGCGTATCAGAAGCGCTGCCCGTTCGTGATCGATTACCTGATCGATCTCGCGCGCCGCAGCCGTCACCGCATCATGGTCCGCCTCGTGAAGGGCGCGTACTGGGATACCGAAATCAAGCGCGCGCAGGTCGATGGCCTCGAAGGCTATCCGGTCTACACGCGCAAGATCTATACAGATGTCTCGTATCTCGCCTGCGCGAAAAAGCTGCTCGGCGCGCCGGATGCCGTCTATCCGCAGTTCGCGACGCACAACGCGCACACGCTCTCGGCGATCTATCACCTGGCCGGCCAGAACTACTATCCCGGCCAGTACGAGTTCCAGTGCCTGCACGGCATGGGCGAGCCGCTGTACGAGGAAGTCACCGGCCCGCTGTCCGCTGGAAAGCTGAACCGTCCGTGCCGCGTGTACGCGCCGGTCGGCACGCACGAAACGCTGCTCGCGTATCTCGTGCGCCGGCTGCTCGAGAACGGCGCGAACACGTCGTTCGTGAACCGCATCGCCGATGAAACCGTCGCGATCAAGGATCTCGTCGCCGATCCAATCGACCAAGCGTCGAAGATCACGCCGCTCGGCGCACCGCACGCGAAGATTCCGCTGCCGCGTCACCTGTTCGGCGCCGAGCGTCTCAATTCGATGGGGCTCGATCTGTCGAACGAACATCGGCTGGCGTCGCTGTCGTCGGCGTTGCTGGCGAGCGCGCATCATCCGTGGCGCGCGGCGCCCATGCTCGCCGACAACGACATCGCCGACGGCGCCGCGCGCGACGTGCGCAATCCAGCCGATCAGCGTGACCTCGTCGGCACGGTGGTCGAGGCGACCGCCGAACACGTGAGCGCCGCGCTCGCGCATGCGGTTGCCGCCGCGCCGATCTGGCAGGCGACGCCCGTCGAGGCGCGCGCCGATTGTCTCGCGCGTGCCGCCGACCTGCTCGAAGCGCAGATGCATACGCTGATGGGTCTCGTCGTGCGCGAAGCGGGCAAATCGTTGCCTAACGCCGTCGCGGAAATCCGCGAAGCGATCGACTTCCTGCGCTATTACTCCACGCAGATCCGCAACGAGTTCTCGAACGACACGCATCGCCCGCTCGGTCCGGTGGTGTGCATCAGCCCGTGGAATTTCCCGCTGGCGATTTTCATGGGTCAGGTTGCGGCGGCGCTCGCGGCCGGCAACACCGTGCTCGCGAAGCCGGCTGAACAGACGCCGCTGATCGCCGCGCAGGCCGTGCGCATCCTGCGCGAAGCCGGCGTGCCGACGGGCGCCGTGCAACTGCTGCCGGGCGACGGCGAAACGGTGGGCGCCGCGCTCGTCGCCGATGCGCGCACGCGTGCCGTGATGTTCACCGGCTCGACCGAAGTTGCGCGCCTCATCAACAGGACGCTGTCGTCGCGTCTCGACGCCGACGGCAAGCCGATTCCGCTGATCGCCGAAACCGGTGGCCAGAACGCGATGATCGTCGATTCGTCGGCGCTCGCGGAGCAGGTCGTCGCCGACGTGCTGCAGTCGTCGTTCGACTCCGCCGGCCAGCGGTGTTCGGCGCTGCGTGTTCTCTGTCTGCAGGACGATGTTGCCGACCGCACGCTCGAAATGCTGACGGGCGCGATGGGCGAACTCGCGGTAGGCAATCCGGATCGTCTGTCGATCGACGTCGGCCCGGTGATCGACACCGATGCAAAGCGCGGCATCGACGCGCACATCGCCGCGATGCGCGAGAAGGGCCGCAAGGTCGTGCAGCTGCCGATGCCGGAAGGCTGCGCCGCCGGCACGTTCGTGCCGCCGACGCTGATCGAACTCGACAGCATCGACGAACTGAAGCGCGAAGTGTTCGGCCCGGTGCTGCACGTGGTGCGTTATCGCCGCAGCGCGCTCGACAAGCTGCTCGACCAGATCCGCACGACGGGCTACGGGCTCACGCTTGGCGTCCACACGCGGATCGACGAAACGATCGCGCATGTGATCGGCCGCGCGCACGTCGGCAATATCTATGTGAACCGCAACGTGATCGGCGCGGTGGTCGGCGTGCAGCCGTTCGGCGGCGAAGGCCTGTCGGGCACGGGACCGAAGGCGGGCGGCGCGTTGTATCTGCAGCGCCTGCTGGCCAAGCGTCCGGCGGGCTTGCCGAAGTCGCTCGCCGCGGCGCTTGTGGTGGATGCGCCGCAGTCATCCCAAAAAATGGATGGAATGGGGGACAATCCGGCAGCCATGTTGACGGCATTGCGCGACTGGCTGATCGGCGAAGGCGAGGCGACGCTCGCCGCGCGCTGCGATGGTTACCTGTCGTACGTGCTGGCTGGCGCGACGGCCGTGTTGCCGGGGCCGACTGGCGAGCGCAACACGTACACGCTCGGCGCACGCGGCACCGTGCTGTGCGTGCCGTCGACGTCAGGCGGCGCCCGCGCGCAGTTTGCCGCGGTGCTGGCGACAGGAAACCGCGCGCTTTTCGAAGGCGCGGCAGGCGAGCAGCTGGTGGCTGCATTGCCTGCCGGATTGAAGCAACACGCGAGCGTGAAGAAGAGCGCCGAGGCCGCTTTCGATGCAGTGCTTTTCGAAGGCGACAGCGACGAACTGCTCGCGCTGGTGAAGGAAGTCGCGAAACGGCCGGGGCCGATCGTATCGGTGCAGGGCGTGGCGGCACGCGCGCTGGAAAGCGGCGATGAGGATTACGCGCTTGAACGTCTGTTGACGGAACGTTCGGTCAGCGTAAATACGGCAGCAGCAGGCGGCAATGCGAATTTGATGACGATTGGCTGAGCGAACCTCGACGATCAATTCAAAAAAATGGAAGCGTCACGGCGACCCCGATGCCGCTCCACTCACACCTGGTACCAAAGGAGAAGCTATGCAACACACGATGAAAGGGCTGACAGCTGCGACGCTCGTCGCGGTCATGTCGCTGGCGGGGACCGCGCAGGCACAAACGGCTGAAGACGTGAAGATCGGCTTTGCCGGTCCGATGACGGGCGCGCAGGCGCACTACGGCAAGGACTTCCAGAACGGCATCACGCTGGCGGTGGAAGAAGAGAACGCGACGAAGCCGGTAATCGGCGGCAAGGCGGTGCGCTTCGTGCTCGACTCGGCCGACGACCAGGCTGACCCGCGCACCGGCACGACGGTCGCGCAGAAGCTCGTCGACGACGGCATCAAGGGCATGCTCGGCCACTTCAACTCGGGTACGACGATCCCGGCTTCGCGCATCTACGCGAACGCGGGCATTCCGGAAATCGCGATGGCGACGGCGCCCGAGTACACGCAGCAAGGCTTCAAGACGACGTTCCGCATGATGACCTCCGACACGCAGCAAGGTTCGGTGGCCGGCACGTTCGCCGTGAAGTCGCTCGGCATGAAGAAGATCGCGATCGTCGACGACCGCACCGCCTACGGCCAGGGTCTGGCTGACCAGTTCGAGAAGGCCGCGAAGGCATCGGGCGCGACGATCATCGCGCGCGAGTACACGAACGACAAGGCCGTCGACTTCAAGTCGATCCTGACGAAGCTGAAGGCGGCGAACCCGGACCTGATCTATTACGGCGGCGCGGATTCGCAGGCGGCACCGATGGTCAAGCAGATGAAGACGCTGGGCATGAAGTCGCCGCTGATGGCTGGCGAAATGGTCAAGACGGACACGTTCCTGAAGATCGCGGGTGACTCGGCGAACGGCACGGTGGCGTCGCTGGCTGGCCTGCCGCTGGACGAAATGCCGGGCGGCAAGGACTACGTCGCGAGGTACAAGAAGCGCTTCAACGAAGACGTGCAGACGTATTCGCCGTACGCGTACGACGGCGCCATGGCGTTGTTCAACGCGATGAAGAAGGCGAACTCGACGGATCCGGCCAAGTATCTGCCGATGCTCGCGCAAACGTCGATGCCGGCGGTGACGTCGAAAGACCTCGCTTACGACAGCAAGGGTGACCTGAAGAACGGCGGCATCACGCTGTACAAGGTTGTCGACGGCAAGTGGACGACGCTGCAAAGCGTGGGCGGCAAGTAACGCTACCTGGTCAGATGATAGCGTCGCGAAAACGCGGCGCATGCGTCACAACCCGGATCGCAGCGCTTCTCGTTGCGATCCGGGCAGCTTCGAACACCCTGTGAGCCAGTCTGGCTCCCAGGGTGTTTTTTCGTGCGTGGACACCCAGCGCGCCCGCAACGTCTTTCCCGCCTCCCTCCTTTTTGTCTCGCAGACCGCACCTCGAATCTCTTAAATAAGCCGATATTCATAAGAAGCGCCTCATTTTCATTTGTTTTGGATAGCCTGTTTTGTAATCTCCAAAACCTTGATCCAGATTCAACCATCTGATTTACGGGCGACGTGGCTAGCAGTTAATCTTGACCGCATCGAAGTCCTACATCACGCCCATATTGCTTAGTAACGCTAATAATATCCCGTTGATGTTTCGACTGGTTGAGACGGAAGGAACGAGGATCTGGAATTTGAAACGCCTTCGAGGCGCGGCTTGATTCGCCTGATTCAGAAAATGGATGGTTCAGTGTCAATAAAGACAGAGCGGGAAATAACTGCATGGTTGATCGCCTATACACGAGCGCATTTCAACGCTGTATGGCAAGGCGAAACGGCCAGTCTGGCTGATCTGGGTATCGACTCGCTGTCGGGTGCCGAGTTGCTCAGCTCGCTGGAACGATGGCTTGAGATTTCGATCCCGGTCGACTTTCTTGAATACGTAACCGAATCGACCGAACTGGTCAGTGCGCTGGTCGAACTGCAGCAGGCACCGAAATCCGGTTCAGGTTCCGCAAGCGCGTTTGAGTCTTTCGTGAATCCCTGGCTGGCTAAAAAGCTCGCGCAGATCCACATGGACAGGTCGTTCGTGCGCGCCGATGGTGCGTATCTTTACGACCAGGAAGGCGAAGCATATCTCGACTTCCTGGCGCAATACGGCGCTGTTCCGTTCGGCCACCATCCCGAGGATATCTGGAAGGCGGTCGACGCGCTGCGCGCCGATGCGGAGCCGGTTTTCGCGCAGCCATCCTGTCTCGTGTCGGCTGGACTTCTCGCAGAGCGGTTGATACAACTGGCACCGCCCGGGCTTCGATATGTGACGTTCACGAACAGCGGCGCGGAGTCGGTGGAAGCCGCGCTCAAGATGGCCCGTCACGCCACGGGGCGAACGCACATCCTCTCGACGAAGAATGCCTTCCACGGCAAGACGTTCGGCGCATTATCGGCCACGGGAAAGTCGGACTATCAATCGCATTTCGGCTTGCCGCTGGCAGGATTCGACCATATCGAGTACGGCAACGCCGCCGCGCTCGACCAGCATCTCGCTTCCCGGCCAGGCGTCCATGCCGCGTTCATCGTCGAACCCATCCAGGGCGAGGGCGGTGTTCACGTGCCGCCGAAAGGGTATCTGGCCGCGGTCGAGACAATTTGCCGGCGGCATGGGGTCTTGCTGATTGTCGATGAAGTACAGACCGGACTCGGGCGTACCGGTGCGATGTTCGCCTGCGAGTACGAAGGCGTGCGCCCAGACATCCTCCTGCTGTCGAAGGCGCTGGGTGGTGGCCTAGTACCGGTCGGCGCAGTGCTGTGTACCGAGGCCGCATACAGCGAGAAGTTCGCTTTAAAACACTCGTCGACGTTTGCGGGCAACGCGCTGGCGTCGCGCGTCGGGCTCGCCACGCTGGAGCGGCTCACGCGCAACGGAGGCGAATTACTGTGTCACGTGCGCGTCGAAGGCGCATATCTGAAGCAGCGACTGGAGGCGATGCGCGCGCGCTTTCCGTTTTTGATCGAAGAGATCCGCGGACAAGGATTCATGCTGGGTATCCGGCTGAGTGCGGATCGCGCTCGCTGGCCGGAGAATTTCCTCGGCATCGCCGCGCAGGAGAGCGAACTGGCTCAGTTTGTCGCGAGCTACCTGCTGAACGTCGAGCGCATCCGCTTCGCGCCGACGCTCAATCGTGGAGACGTACTGCGCGTCCAGCCGCCGCTGACGGCGACGCGCGAGCATTGCGACAGGGCGGCCGATGCGCTCGAACGCGCGTTGAGCGTGCTGGCGAGCCGCGATACCGGCAGGTTCTATCGTGCGCTGCTGCGGCGCGAGGCGCCCGCATGCATGGCAGTCGGGGTGGCCGGCAAGGCTGAGACAGCCGGGTTGCCCGCGATCACCGAAGTCACGCCGCCGCTTCTCCTTTCGCGCGGTGCGGCAGACGAACATCGCTTCGGGTTTCTGATTCACCCGCTCGACGCGCAGAGCTATGCCGACTATGACCCCGGCCTGAACAGCCTGAACGCGGATGAACTGGCGGAGTTCGCGGCAAGCATGGACGGCCTGATCGATCCCGTCGTCGGCTCCAGCGCGCGGATCGAGTCGCCGGCAGGTGCGAAAGCGCGGGGCGATTTCATCATGATCAGTCACACGGCGGCGCAGTTGCGTCAGCTTTCCCAGCACGAGGCCATCGCGGTGCTGAAGCGCGGCATCAGGCTCGCGTTCGAACGCGGCGCGCGGATAGTCGGCCTCGGTGCCTATACGTCCGTGGTCAGCGGCGGCGGCGCGCAATTGCTGAATCCGGACGTTGCGTTGACATCGGGCAACTCTTACACCGTCGCCGCAGGCGTCGAAGCACTCGACGACGTCATGCACCGCACGGGCCGTCCGTGGGACGCGAGTACGGCGGCGGTCATCGGCGCGGCGGGTGCGATTGGATCGTGCATGGCGGTTCTTTTGTCGCGCCGTGCCGCGCGAATGTTGCTGATCGGCAATCCGGCGCACGCACGTCAGATCGGGCGCGCCCGGCTTCTTGCAGTGGCACGCATGATCGTCGAGGGAGCGCTTTCGACATGCGACGAAATCGTTCTCCCCGATTCTGTTGCCGCACAGATCAGGCGCGCCGCGGCGCACATGAACGTCGCTTCGGGTCAACCCGACACCGATGCCTTGATCGCACAGCTGGAAGAGCAGGAGACGCTCATGCTCACAGGCGACATCCGGGTACTTGGCGAGGCGGACGTCGCGCTCGCGGCAACCAGTTTTCCCGGCGACGTCATTGACGAAGCCCTGCTGCGGCCGGGAACCATCGTGTGCGACATATCGCGGCCGCGCTCCATTCCGGCTTCGATTGTCGATCGCCGTCCCGACGTACTCGTGATCGACGGCGGAATCATCGCGTTGCCGGGTTCCTCGCGGATTGGTCCGTATGGCATCGCGCCCGGCACGGCGTTCGCGTGCATGGCCGAAACGATGCTGCTCGCACTCGAAGGACGTTTCGAGAACGTGAGCATCGGCAACACGCTGGATGTGCGGGAGATCTCGCGGCAACGGCAACTCGCACGCAAGCACGGTTTCGCCCTGGCGGGGCTCCAAAGCTTCGGCCGGCCGCTCGCGGAAGACCAGTGGCAACGCTTCATCGGGTTCACCGCGCAACGCGCACTGCCACTCGCCTGAGCCGTGCATCGACCTATCCGTTTCAAGGAGATTCCCATGACCGCGTCGAACCCACCGCTCCAGCTTCTGGTTCCGGCCGCACCGTACGGCAGTTCGAACCTCGTCGAAATCGCGCGCGGCCACGCGCATGCGAACCCGGCTGGCCGGCCGTTTACCTACATCGACTATTCGGGCTCGCAGCCCGAAGACCAGTCGATCACTTACCTGCGCTTCGATCAGCGAGCGAGGCAGATTGCCGCGCTGCTGCAAACCTCGTGCAAACCGGGCGACCGCGTACTGCTGCTTTACCCAGCGGGGCTCGACTATCTGTGCGCGCTGTTCGGCTGCCTGTATGCCGGCATGACGGGCGTGCCCGCGTACCCGCCGCTGAACCCACGTCTGCGAGACCGCCTTGCTGCCGTCGCACACGATTGCGGCGCGAGCGCCGCGCTGACGACAGCCGCAACGCTCACCCAGCTGGACGACGAGGCCGGACCGCTCGCCCGGTTGCGCTGGTTCGCGACCGATATCGATCTCGCTGTCGGGGGGCGCGAAGACGAATGGCGCGATCCGCATACAGGTCGAGATCAGCTCGCGATCCTGCAATACACGTCGGGTTCCACGGGCGCGCCGAAAGGCGTCAAGGTCACGCACGGCAATCTGCTGCACAACGTCTACCTGATCGCATTGCATCTGCAGTTCAGACCCGGCGATCACCATCTGACCTGGCTGCCGCCCTATCACGACATGGGGCTGATCGGAGCGATGATGGGGTCATTCTGCGCGGGCGTGCCGGTCAGCTTCATGGCGCCGGCCGCTTTCCTGCGCCGCCCGGAGCGATGGCTCAGTGAATTGTCGAAGCGACGTTGCACCCTGAGCGGCGCGCCCAATTTCGCTTACGAGTTGTGTGTCGACAAGGTTCCGGACGAAACGCTCGAAACACTGGATCTGTCGAGCTGGGAGCTGGCGTATTCCGGCGCTGAGCCTGTGCGGGCCGACACGTTGAACCGTTTCGCCGAACGCTTCGGACCGTACGGGTTCCGGCGCAGTGCGTTCTATCCCTGCTATGGCATGGCGGAGACCACGCTCTTCGTGACGGGCAAGCGGCGCGACGAACCGCCCCGCACGCTGTCGATCGACAGCGTCGCCTACGCGAACGACGCGCGGGCCATCGCACAGGTGGGCACACCGCTCGATACGCCGGCGCGCGAACTGGTCAGTTGCGGCAGGCCAGCAACCGGTCTCGACGTGCGCATCGTCGATCCGGACACGGCACTCGAGTGTGCCGATGGATGCATCGGCGAAATCTGGGTCGCGGGGCCGTCAGTGACAGCGGGATATTGGGAGCGCCCGTCCTTGACTGCCGAGGTATTCGGTGCCCGCATGCGCAACCGCGCGGATGCCTA
Source organism: Paraburkholderia sartisoli (assembly GCF_900107685.1). Taxonomy (GTDB): domain Bacteria; phylum Pseudomonadota; class Gammaproteobacteria; order Burkholderiales; family Burkholderiaceae; genus Paraburkholderia; species Paraburkholderia sartisoli. Next base: position 224,543 of record NZ_FNRQ01000005.1, read on the forward strand.
CCTGAAGACGGGCGACCTCGGGTTCATGCATGAGGGCGAACTGTATGTCAGCGGCCGTCTCAAGGACCTGATCATCATTCGCGGCGTCAATCACTATCCGCACGATATCGAACGTACCGTCGACCGGTGCCACGAGGCGATGCGCCCGGGGTGCGGCATCGCGTTTGGCATCACCGCCGGCAATGAGGATCACCTCGTGCTTGCGCAGGAAATCAACCGGCGCGATGCGCTTCGCGCGGATGAGATCGCCGCCTGCATGCGCGACGCCATCTACAGGCATCACGGCATCCAGCCCTACGCGATCGTTCTGATTGCCAATGGCAGCATTCCCAAGACAACGAGCGGCAAGCTGTCGCGCCGTCCTTGTCGCGAGCAGTTCCTCGAAGGCCGTCTTCAGGTCGTCGCGCAATGGATTAACCCGCGTTTCGCCCATACGGCTACGGCCCGCGACGCGCGGCACGAAACGCCGCTTTCCGCCTGAACCGGTTCGCCCCTTTTTCCAGGAGATTTTCATGTCAGCGCTTTCTCCGGACACGGCCGCTTTTGCCCCCGCGTTCGATCCGCTTGTTCCTCATCCCCTGCACGTGCGCAATCCCTATCACGTCTATGCGCAGCTACGCGAGCACGCGCCGATGTATCGCTCGCCCCATGGCGTATGGATTGCCAGCCGGCACAGCGAAGTCTCGTTCATGCTGAAGGACGCCCATTTCGGGCGCGGGTACTTCTACTTCGAAAACATGTCGAAGCGGCTCGGCCCGGGCATCGTCGATCAGCCAGTGTACGCATCGGCCCGCAACATGATGGTGATGAAAGATGGCGAAGATCACCTGCGCGTGCGCAATGCGGTGGCACGTGGTTTCTCCCATAAGCGGATCGAGGCGATGCGACCGTTCATGCGGTCGGTGATGAGCGATCTGGTCGACGCGGCGCTCAAAAAGACGGCATTCGACGTGATGCTGGATCTTGCTTTTCCCTTGCCAAGCGCGGTGATCTGCCACCTGATCGGCATTCCCGAACAGGACTGGCCGAAGTTCAGCCGGCGCAGTGCCAACGGTTCGCGCGCGCTCGAGCCCGCGCCATTGAGTCCCCTGGAACTGTTCGAACAGAACAGGGCCGTCAACGAAGCTCATGCGTATTTTCAATGGCTGATCGAATTGCGTCGGCGCGAGCCCGGTGACGATCTGACGTCGCTGCTCATTGCGGCCGAAGCGGACGGTCTGATAACGCGCGCCGAGACGATAGACAACCTGCGGATGATGTTCGTCGGCGGTCAGGAGACGACGGTGAACACGATCGGCAATGGACTACTTGCGCTGTACCGGCACCCGGACCAGCTTCGCGCGCTGAAAAGCGACATGGCACTGCTGCCCGACGCGGTCACCGAGATGGTTCGCTACGATTCGGCCGTGCAGATGACGCCGCGCCAGGCACGCGAGGACATCGAGGTCGCGGGGGCGTCGATCAAGGCTGGCGAAACGATCCTGTGCATCGTGGCGTCGGCGAACCGCGATTCGGCGGCGTGGCCGGAGGCCGAAAGTTTCGACATCTCGCGCAGGAACAGCTACCCGCTTTCGTTCGGCGGTGGTCCGCACTACTGCCTTGGCGCGCAACTCGGCCAGGTGGAAACGGAGGTCGCATTGCAAACGATTTTCGAACGCCTGCCGGATCTCAAACCGGAGATCGACAATCCACGCTGGCTGCCTGGCACCGTGGTGTTTCGCGGGTTGCAGTCCCTGCCCGCTACCGCGTGACACGGAGCTTCCCATGATTCGCAAATTCATGACGGGACTCGTCGCGGTGACGCTTGTCTTTCTCGTGCCTGCCGCGGTTCTTCAGCCCGCCGCGCTCGCTTCGCCGAAGCTCTGGGCGATGGTGGGGGCCGGACTGCTCGCTTCACTGACACAGCCTGCCTATAGCCCGCTCGATCGCGATGCGCCGCCCGAGGATCGAGGCACCGCGAAGCAACTCGTATGGACGGTATATCTGACGTTGCTGGGCGGGGTGGTCGAATGTCTGGTGTGGCGTTATCCGGCAAGCATGATCTGGGACACGCTTGCCATCGCCGCGTTCGCGATTGCTATCGCCGGCGCGCTACTGCGCGCATGGGCCGTTGCGGAGCTCGGACGCTTCTTCACCTGGCACGTGCGCGTGCAGTCAGGCCAGCAGGTGATTTCGAGCGGTCCGTATCGCCTGATGCGTCACCCGAGCTACACGGGTGCGTGGTTCCTCTACACCGGCATGCTGCTCGCGATGCATGCACCGGTCTCCGCCGCGCTGGCCGGTGTGCTGCTACTGGCCGCTTTTGTACGACGCATCCGCTATGAAGAAAGTTTGATGCTGCAGACGTTCGGCGCGCAGTACATCACCTATTGCGGCCGCGTGAAGCGGCTGGTTCCGCTCGTCTGGTAACTCTGGAAATAAACGACCTCTATGTTCATTCTTCATCATTCGCCATTTTCCGTTGCATCGCAGAAGGTCCGGCTCGCACTCGCCGAGAAGCAGCTCGAATGGAGCGATCGCATCGTGGATCTCCTTGCCGGCGAGCATTGCAGCGAAGCCTTCCGTCGTCTGAACGGGCGGGCGGAAGTACCGGTGCTCGAACACAACGGGCTTGTATTGACCGAGTCGTGGTTCATCTGCGAATACCTCGACGAAGCGTTTCCGCAATACCCGTTGATGCCCGTCGCGCCTGCGCATCGTTATGCCGCGCGGCAATGGAACCACTGGATCGACCGCGAACTGCACCACGCATCGGGTGTTGTGACGTGGGCGGTGCTGGCGCGTCCGCTGCTGTTGCAGCAGCCGTCCGGGGCGGTCAACGCCCTGCTGCAGGCGATACCTGATGCGTCGGTGCGCACGTGGCGCCGTAGCGTGCTGGAGCACGGACTCGATGCGCCGGAACTGCGGGACTGTATTGACCGGCATCGCGCATTCTTCATGCGCATGGAAGCACAGCTCGCGGACGCCCATGCGTGGCTCGCCGGGCCGGCCTGCAGTCTCGCCGATCTTGCCGCGTTGCCTTATGTGATGCGCGCGGAGCACGTGGGCCTCGGCGATCTGATGACGTTCGAATCGCATCCACATCTGCGTTCCTGGTACATGCGAATGCTGACACGACCGTCCATGCAGCCATCGTTCGTACGTTATCTCGATCCCGAACTGCAGGCGCTCATGACGAAGCTTGTGGTGGCGGCGCACCCGAAGCTTGGACAGCTCATGCAGCAGACGGACTGAAGAGGGCGCCATGGACCAGCAGAACCTTTTTGAAACGCCCGCGACATACCGGCTGCTGCGGCTGGAAAACGGGGTGGCGCTCGTGATCTGTGTCGGGCTGTGCGTCGCTCATCTGACGCAGATCCGCTGGTGGGCATTCGTGCTCCTGTTCGCCTATATCGATGTCATCGGATACGTACCTGGCGCGTTCGCTCACCGGCGCGCACGTGGCAGACGGATTCACCGTGTGTTCTATGTGCTGTACAACAGCACGCACAGCGCGGTCTCCGGATTGCTGGTCGCGGCGCTGTGGGCATGGCTCGTCCGGCCCGAATGGGCGTTGCTCGCCATACCGGTCCACCTGTGCGGCGATCGCGCGCTGTTCGGCAATTTCCTGAAGCCCTTTGGCGTGAGCTTCGAGCCGGCCGCTCATCCCGCGTTCGTGCATTTCAGAACGGCCTACGTCAATGCCTCCACGACACGGCGAGGAGGTCGAGATGCAACATAATGTGCCCGCTGAAGTGCTTGACGTTCGGGCGTCGAACGATCCAGTCGACGTGCTGCGGCGCCATGCGGACCATCCGTCGGCGTTGCTGGCCGTCAATCAGGAGACCTTGCGGTTTCGCGCGCCCAATATCGACGGGCTGATTGCGTACCGGCCAGCGGGTCGTCATCATCTGGTGATGGTCGCGGGCATCACGGCCGCGCCCCGGCAGCGCGCTGCGTTGCTCGACCAGTTTCTCGACTGGGCGCGCCGGGAGCGGCGCAAGGTTGTCGCAGTCCAGATGCTTCGCGACGACGCAGTCCTGTTCGCGAGTCGCGGATTCCGGGTCAACCAGATCGGTGCGTCGTACAGCGTGAGTCTTGATCGCTTCAGGATTTCAGGCACGCCGTTCATCAAGCTGCGCAACAAGATATCGCGCGCGCGCCGCAGTCACGTCTGCGTGCTCGAACTTGGCGCTGACGTGCCTGTGACCCCGGAGATCCGGGACGCGATCGCTGCCATCGACCGCGAATGGATCAAGGACAAGGGCGCAAAGGAACTGGCCTTTCTCATCGGCGAAGTGGGCGTGCTCGATCGCCTCGACCGCTCGGTCAAGCGTCTGTTCGTGGCGATGCAAAACGACGTGACGGTGGCCTACGTTCTCTACACGGCGAGCTTCGGCCGGCACATGGGCTGGATGCACGACCTTACCCGGCGCAAGCCCGATGCGACGACGGGCGTGATGGAGTTGATCAACATCACGGCCATCGAGCGCTTTAAGGCGGAAGGCGCGGGAATGCTGAATTTCGGCTTCACGCCGCTCACATCGCTTGCCGACGAACACGAAATCGTGGGCGCGCACAGCCGTGCGACGGCGTGGACGTTCCGGCAACTGGCGCGGCACGGCAGCTTCATCTATCCCGCTGAAGCGCAGCTGCAATACAAGCTCAAATGGGCGCCCGATCTCATTCAGCCTGAGTACATCGCATTTCAGAACGGCGCGACCGCCAGCGGACTGTGGCAATTCCTTCGTTTGACGAGAGCGATCTAGTGGCTTCCGTCATGCTGTTTCCGGGGCGCCAGGTGGTGAGCGCGCCCTCGACCGTCTGGCTTCCCTTTCCACTCGACGAAGCCGCGCCCGCGGCAGCCGGCGACATGACCTGCGAAATCGCCATCGTGGGTGGTGGTCTGGCCGGGCTCTCGACCGCGCTCCATCTCAAGATGGCGGAGCCACGGCTCGACGTCGCGCTGCTCGAGGCCGGCCGTATCGGGTACGGCGCGAGCGGGCTGAACTCCGGTCAATGCGCGCCGCGGGTCGGTCCAGCGATCGAGCGACAGATGCGCTCGCCGGGGCCTGATTTCGCGCATGCGGCCTACGCGTATTCGCTCGACGCCGTGGCGTTGACGGCCAGTCTGGTGAACACCTGCGCCATCGACTGCGATATGCACACTGCGGGCCAGTGGCAGGTCGCCCTGCGTGACGCCGACGCGATGACACTCGAAAGGCGCGCCGCAGCCTATCGCGCGCTCGGCTTCGACGTGCCGTTGCTCGGCGCGGATGAGATCCGCGCATCACTGCCGGATTCGCGACGGATACGCAACGCGATTGCGTTCCCGGCCCGGTTGCTGAATCCCGGGCGGCTGTGCATCGGCCTGAAGCGCGCCGCGCTCGAGCGCGGCGTGCGTATCTTCGAAAACACGCGGGTTTCGCGTTTTGCGCGTGACACCGGCACGCTGCATGTTCGTACGGGCACGATCGGCGCTTCGCGGGTTGTGTTCGCGGTCGACGGCGGCATCGGCGGGATCGAGGGTCTGGGCGCGTTTCGACGGAGCGTTCTGCCCGTCGCGGCGTTTGCCGCGGTGACGCGTCCGCTCTCTGCCGCCGAGCGTGACGTCATCGGCTGGCGTCAGGGTCACGGTTTGTACGACGCGCGGCCGATGTTCAACTTTCTGCGGCCTCTGGCTGATGGCCGCGTGTTGATCGGCGGCGGTTATCGCTACGCGCGCGACGAAAAGATCGACCTCGATCTGCGCGCACAGAGCGCGCCGGATCTTCCCGGACAACTGGCGCTCTTCTTTCCGTCTCTGCCCTCGCTGACGGCCGATGCCGTATGGCACGGGCTGCTCGGCTGCACGCTGAACGAATGGCCCGTCGTCAAGGCGCTCGATGCTGATCGCCGCTTCTGGCATGTCGGCGCGTGGAACGGGCACGGCGTTGCGCTCGCCATTGCGGCCGGCCGCGATCTCGCGCATGCCATGGCGGGTCACGTCGCTATCCCGTCCGTTCCCTGGGCGTGCCCGCATGCCACTGGCCTGCCGCGTGCGGTTGTCCGTACGGCTCTTCCGCTGTATCTCGGATGGCTTCGCCATTCGAGCCGAATCACCATCTGAAAAGAGGTAACGACTCATGTTCTTGCAGGATTCACGTGCTGTGCTGGAGCAATACGCGCCAGGCCTTGAAGCCGAACTCGCCGGGCAGGGCCTGCTGGCAATGGAATCGAAGGACCCGCGAGAGATCACGGCATTGATCCGCCGGTACCGGCTGCCGCGACTCTGGGTCCCGGCGTCGCACGGCGGCGCGACGATTTCGCCGTACGACGGCATTCGCATGCAGCGGGCCATTGGCGCCCGTGCGCCATCGATGGCGCTCATGCTGACCATGCACAACTTCACGGTCAGCTTCTGCGGTGCGCTGGCCGACCACGTGCCGTCATGCGCACGGATGCTGCACGATGTCGCACACGACAATCTGCTGGTGGCGTCCGCGTTCGCCGAAGGGCGGCGTGGCGCGGGCATCCTGGACTCGACCGTGTACATGGTGCCGGACGGCGACGGTTTTCGGATCACCGGTAGCAAGAAGCCATGCACGATGGCGAACAGCATGGACATCATCACGGTCGGCGTCGCCGTGCAGGGATCCGACGGCACCAAACACACCGGGATGGCGATCCTGCCGGCGAGCACGCCGGGCGTCACCCGGCACAGGTTCTGGCATGTTCCGCTGCTCGCCGCCGCGGATAACGAGGAGTTGCGCTTCGACAACGTCAGGGTTCCGGCCGACCAGGTACTGCTTGCCGCCGAAGGCGACATGGAGACCGCCGGGATCGTCGCGGTCGCGGAAGCAATGGGACTGTGCTGGTTCGAGATCGTCGCTTCGGCGAGTTACCTGGGCGTGGTGAGCGCAATGGCCGAGCGGGTGGTCACGGATCGTCGCGTCGAGGATTCGGAGCGCGTGTTGCTCGCCGGTGAGCTGGAATGCGCCCAGGCGGCGCTGGACGGTGCCATTCACCTGATGCAGACCTGTCCGCCCGACGAGGCGTTGCTTGCCCGTGTACTGATGATCCGCTTCGGTGTTCAGCGAACCCTCGAGCGATGTGCGATGCACGCGGCGGAACTGGCGGGCGGTCTTGCCTACATCCGCGACGGCGAAATCATGACATTGCTTGCCGCAAGCCGCTGCCTCGCGTTCCACCCGATTGGCCGCAAGGCGGCGCAGCCGATGCTGGCCGCATGGCTGGATCAGGCCGCCGGGATCGACGCTTCGTCTGGTGCATCCGTTTCGCGGGACTAGCCGCATTGCCTATGCGAGGGGCCGCGGCGCAGACCGGCGGCCCCTCAGCCGTCTCATCACCTGGGGAAGCAGGAAAAACATGAAATACCTGATCGCCGTGCCGCTGATTATCGTCGGCATCATTCACCTGTTGCCCGTCTCGGGCGTGTCGGGTGCTCGTAGTCTTGCCGGGCTTTACGGCATCGCACTCGACGAACCCAATCTCACGATACTGATGCGTCACCGTGCGGTACTGTTTGGATTGCTCGGCGCGTTCTTGATCTATGCCGCATTCGACACCCGATTGCAGGCGCTGGGTTATATCGCGGGCTTCGTCAGCGTCGGCGCCTTTCTCTATCTGGCGTGCTCGACCGGACATCTCACCGCGCAACTGTGGCGCGTCGTGCTGATCGACGTGCTTGCGACAGTTGCGCTGGTGATCGGAGCCGGCGCGCGCTTCTGGCAGGCGCACGCTGCCTGATCCGCATTGCAGCGGACCCGAGACCGCCCGCCGTCTTGAGGTCACGGGTTTCGTGGCATCCGGGCGCCTGCTACACCTCGCCGCGCATCTTCCTTCCCTGCTCGCGAATCTGCTCGAGCGTCGCGCCGGGCGTGCTCGCTTCCTGCGGCATGCGGATTTCGATGAGCGCCGGGCGCTTCGCCGCCTGCGCACGCTCGAGCGCCGGCAGAAAATCTTCCGTCCGCTCGACGAGTTCACCATGCGCACCGAACGATCGCGCGAACGCCGCGAAATCCGGATTCGTCAGACCGGTGCCATGCACGCGGTTCGGATAGTGCTTTTCCTGGTGCATCCGGATCGTGCCGAAGTGGCTGTTGTTCACGACGATGAAGATCACGTGCAGGTCGTACTGCATCGCCGTCGCGAGTTCCGGCGCGGCCATCATGAAGCAGCCGTCGCCGGCGAGCGCGACGACCGCGCGATCCCGATACATCGATTTCGCCGCGATCGCCGCCGGCACGCCGTAGCCCATCGCGCCGCTGGTCGGCGCGAGCTGCGAGCGGAAGTGACGGTATGAAAAATGCCGATGCAGCCACGTCGCGTAGTTGCCGGCGCCGTTCGTGAGAATCGCATCGTCGGGCAGATGGGCGCGCAGCTGCTGCATGATTTCGCCCATCTGCACGTCGCCGGGAATGGTGCGCGGCTTGCGCCAGTCGAGATACGCCGCGTGCGCGGCTTGCGCCGAACCGGCCCAGCGCGGCGTGGACGACGGCGTCAGTTCTGCGAGCAGCGCCGCGAGTTCCGGCATGCCCGAGACGATTGGCAGATCGGCTGCATAGACACGCCCGAGTTCCTCGGTGCCCTGATGGATGTGCACGAGCGTCTGCTTCGTCTTCGGGATATCGAGCAGCGTGTAGCCGTTCGTCGTCGCTTCGCCGAGGCGCGGGCCGATCGCGAGCAGCAGGTCGGCGTCGCGGATGCGCGCGGCGAGCGCCGGATTGATGCCGAGACCGACGTCGCCCGCGTAGTTCGGATGCTCGTTGTCGAGCGTGTCCTGATAGCGGAACGCGAGACCGACCGGCAACTGCCAGGTTTCGATGAAGCGGCGGAAATCCGCGCACGCCTGCGGCGTCCAGCCGCTGCCGCCGGCGATCACCATCGGCCGCTCCGCGGCTTCCAGCAGCACGCGCAACTGGTCGATCTGCGCCTTCGACGGCGACGCCGCCACGCGCTGATATTTCGGCGCGCCTGGTACGACCGGACACGCGTCGCTCAGCACGTCTTCCGGCAGCGACAGCACGACGGGCCCGGGACGGCCGGACGTCGCGATGTGAAACGCGTGACTCAGGTATTCAGGAATGCGGCGCGCGTCGTCGATCTGCGCGACCCATTTGGTCATCTGGCCGAACATGCGGCGGTAGTCGATCTCCTGGAAAGCCTCACGGTCGAGATGCTCGCGCGCGCACTGGCCGATCAGCAGGATCATCGGCGTCGAGTCCTGGAACGCGGTATGCACGCCGATCGACGCGTGCGTCGCGCCCGGGCCACGCGTGACGAGCGCGACACCCGGCCGTCCGGTCAGCTTGCCGACGGCTTCGGCCATGTTGGCCGCCGCTGCCTCGTGACGGCAGACGATCGTCTGGATACTGCTGGTCTCGTCGTGCAGCGAATCGAGAATCGCCAGAAAGCTCTCGCCCGGCACGCAGAACACGCGCTCGACGCCGTGCGTCAGCAACGCGTCGACAATCAGGCGTGCGCCGGTGGTGGTGGCGCCAGCGGAATCAGTAGCAGCAGAAACGTTCGGCAACGACATTGCTAGAAACCCTCCAGTCAGTTCATTCGGGCCAGCACCGCCGGCCTGTTCAGGCGGGCGGTGCTGACCGGTGTCACGGTTGACGGCCGCGCGCTGCATCAGCGCGATGCGCACGCGGCCTTTATTCAAGCGACGCGCCTCAGCACTCGACGATATTCACCGCGAGGCCGCCACGCGACGTTTCCTTATATTTGGTCTTCATATCGGCGCCGGTTTCGCGCATCGTCTTGATGACGGAATCGAGCGACACGTAGTGGCTGCCGTCGCCGCGCAGCGCCATGCGCGCGGCGTTGACCGCTTTCACCGAAGCCATCGCGTTGCGTTCGATGCACGGAATCTGCACCATGCCGCCGACCGGGTCGCACGTGAGGCCGAGATTGTGTTCCATGCCGATTTCGGCGGCATTTTCGACCTGGAGCGGCGTGCCGCCCATCACGGCCGCGAGCGCGCCGGCCGCCATCGAACACGCGACGCCCACTTCGCCCTGGCAGCCCACTTCCGCGCCCGAAATCGATGCGTTCAGTTTGTACAGGATGCCGATCGCGGCGGCCGTCATCAGGAAGTCGACCACGCCCTGTTCGTTCGAGCTGGGCATGAAGCGCGTGTAGTAATGCAGCACGGCCGGAATGATGCCCGCCGCGCCGTTGGTCGGCGCCGTGACGACCCGCCCGCCCGCGGCGTTTTCCTCGTTGACGGCGATCGCGTACAGATTGATCCAGTCGACCATCGACAAAGGATCGCGCAGCGCCAGCTCCGGGTTGCCCGACAGCGCACGGTACAGCTGCGGCGCGCGGCGTTTCACCTGGAACGGACCGGGCAACGTGCCATCCGCGTCGGGATTACCGATGCCGCAGCCGCGCGCGACGGACGATTGCATCACCGCCCAGATCTTCAGCAGGCCCTCGCGCGTTTCCGCTTCGGTATGCCACACGCGTTCGTTTTCCCACATCAGTTGCGCAATCGATTTGCCTGTCGAGGCGCACATCGCCAGCAATTCGTCGCCGGAGCGAAACGGATGCGGCAGTTGCTCGACGGCGCTCAGCACTTTCGTATTCGGCGCGCCGGCCGTCACGACAAAGCCGCCGCCCACCGACAGATACGTCGATTCGCGCAGCGTTGCGCCGTTTGCGTCGAACGCGTGGAATTTCATGCCGTTCGGATGTTCGGCGAGCGCCTGCCGGTAGAACGAGATGTGGTCTTTCAGAACGAACGGAATCGCATGCTTGCCGAGCAGCGACAGCGTGCGCTTCTCGCGTACCGCTTCGAGACGTTCAGCGATGGTGTCCGGATTGACGGTATCGGGCGCGTCGCCGAGCAGGCCGAGCATCACGCCGCGATCGGTGCCGTGACCTTTGCCCGTTGCGCCGAGCGAGCCGTACAGATCGATCTTGACGGACGCCGTGGCGTCCAGCAGCCCGTCGCGCTCAAGACCCTGGGCGAACATCAACGCCGCGCGCATCGGACCGACCGTATGCGAGCTGGAAGGACCGATGCCGATCTTGAAGAGGTCGAACACACTGACTGCCATTGCTGCTCCTGCAAATAAAGATCGTTTTAGCGTGCCGCGAGCGGCAGGCACACGGCGAGCCACGCGGGCGGCATCGGTGCCAGTTGCCGTGCGACCGGCGTGAACCGGCCATCGAGTCGCGCGGCGAGGTGGAACAGTTCGGTTGCGTTCTTCGGATCCCATTGACCCGAGTAGCCGGGCAGGCCAGCCTCGCGACGTTTCGCGTCGAACGGCACGTCCGTATGCACGAATTCTTCGTGTGTCTTCGCGCCGGTCGCGTAGGGCTTCAGCCAGTCGAGCGCGGCATTGAGCGACGCGCCGTTTGCCCCTTTTTCGGGCAGCCAGTTGCGGTTGTGGCGGCGCGCGGCCAGCGCGGCGATGACGAGCGGTTGCAGGTCGTAGGTGACGTAACGCAGCGCGTCGCGTTCGGCGAAATCGACGGTCGAGCCGTCGGGCGCGATGTTGTCGCCGATGTGCTCGACATACAGACGCTGCGCCGCGTTGATCATCTTGCGATTGTCGAGCGTGAACGCCGCCATCGCTATCAGTTTGACCCGGTGGCTTTGCCAGTTGTTCCGGAACGTACCCTTGAGCGGGCGCGGCTGCGCGTCGATCTGTCCGATGTAGCCGTTCGCGAGTTTCGTGAGGAACGCCATCGCGGCGTTGCGCGTTTTCACGGGCAGCGCGCTGGCGGTCATGTCGTACGCGAGGATCAGGCCGTCGAAGTGTGTTTCGTCGACCGGATTGAAAGTCGGCTGATAGGTCGTCACCCACGCGTACAGCAGGCGGTCGACGAGCTTCAGATACCGTTCGTCGCTGGTGGCGCGCCACGCGAGCGCGGCGTCGCGCAGCAGGTCGAGATCCTTTTCGGCTTCCACGCTCTGGTCGTAGATGCCTTCGTGTGGCAACGTGCCTTCGGTATGCAGTTTCGCGAGCGCGTGGGGCGGGTCGTTCAGATGTAACAGCACGTTGCCGACCAGCGCCTTGACGCCGGGATCCGCGTTGGTGCGCTCGCTGGTTTGCAGCGCCGGCGCGGCGCAGAAATTCATCGCCGCGTGGGCCTGCCGCCCGGTCAGCACGAGCGCGCCGCAGGTCAGGAGCAAGATGGTCAGTGAAAATCTGGCATTTTCGCGCATTTTGCGCGTTGGATATCGGCAGGATTGCGTCATTCGCACCAGTTGCACAATGCGAAACTCCTTTTGGGGGTTCGGTGAGTGATATTAGCGGTTCCCAGACGAGCCGCGCACGTGACCTGAGTGACACGTCAGCCGGTGTCTGCAACCTGCCCGATGCAACCGGTAGCACCTGCGATTGTCGCTCCATCCAGGAAATTGGACCCTGTTCAGGCGTTAGTTTGGTGCGTGACGACTCGCAAAGCTAGCTGATACTTCTGGATCATGCAAATTGTTTGCGCACTGCTGCCGGCGAGGGCGCCGGATGGCGGCAACGCTCAGTAGTTGTCAGTCGACGGGTCCGGGGAGAACGATGAATCTACATGTTAACCAAGCTCGAAACCACCTCAATCTAAGGGATGCCATTTACTTTGGCGCGATCTTCCTGGAAACGCAATTGAAGGCTGCGCAGGACCTGCGCGCGTTCGCGGCACAGAGCATTTCGCAAGTGCTGGGCGCGGACGGAGATCCTCTGACGCTTCATACGCAGGTGCCGGTGAAGGAGTTTGTCGAGATCGTTTCGGGCATCAAAGGCCGCTTCACCAATAGCGACGAAGTGAAGGAAATCATCCGCGCATTCATTGTCGAGCTTGGCGAAGATCCCGCCGAATACTTGTTCGACGTGCCGCGCCTGCGCGTCGTGCCGCATTACGACTATCTGCACGCTGGCGTCAGCTATGCCTACAAGCTGCACCGCGATACCTGGTACGGCTCTGTTCAATGCCAGCTGAATACGTGGATGCCGGTCTACGGCGTCACGCCTGAACAGACCATGCTGATCAACCCGGAGTATTTCAGCCTGCCGGTGAAGAACTCATCGGTGGACTGGCAACTGACGGAGTGGATCAACAACGAGCGCTGGAAAGCGTCGCAGGCGCTGACCGAAGAAACCCGCGTGCATCCCATTCCACTGGAAGACGTACCGTCGGCCAACGAACTGCGTATCGGACTGAACGGCGGTGAAATGATGATGTTCTCCGGTGCCCATCTTCACGGCACGGTGCCCAACCGGACGGAAGAGACGCGCTTTAGCGTTGATTTCCGGCTGATGCATCTCGAAGACCTGAAATCCGGCCGCGGGGCGAACAACGTCGACAACGGCTGCCCCGATCCCGAGGCCGGATTCAAGGACTATTTCTACGCGCACAGTTTCGATCGTTTTCAGGAGATAACCGCATGACCAAGCGCCGACTCACCGAAGCCGAAAAGGCATTCGCGGCCAAACGCGCCGACGTGCTGGACCGCGTCGACGCGCAATACGTCGCAAGCGCGCCGTTTGTGTTCGCGGACCGCATCACCGTGACCGCCGCGCTGTCGCGAATGGAGCTCTTCAAGAAAGTGCTGGATATTCCGGGCGCGATCATCGAATGCGGCGTGTACAAGGCGAACTCGCTGATGCTCTATATGCATCTGTCGACGATTCTCGAGCCGTACGCGATCAACCGGTCGATCATCGGCTTCGACACGTTTTCCGGCTTCACGGGCATCGATGCAGTCCACGATCCCGACGACATCAACACGACGATGTTCTCGGACACGGACATGTCGCTGATCGAATCGATGATCGAGGCGAATGACCTGGTCCGCCCGGTCAACCGGATTCCGCGTTGCGAACTGGTGAAGGGCGACATCGCGAAGACTGCTCCGGAATTCGTCAAGACGCGCCCGGATCTCGTCGTGGCGATGCTGATCCTCGATACCGATCTGTACGAGTCGACGAAGGTGGCGCTGGAGACGTTCCTGCCGTACATGCCGAAGGGCGCGATCGTCGTGCTCGATGAAGTGGCGTACCGGAATTTCCCTGGCGAGACGGTTGCGTTGCGCGAAGTGCTCGACCTGAACAAGGTCGAACTCAAGCGTCTGCCGTTCGACGCCTGCACCGGCTATTTCCACGTTTGACACTGTGCTGATGCCGGGCCCGCCCGTGCGACGAAGCACACGGTCGAAGGGCAGCCCGGCGACACCACGAACCTGACAGGCACGCAGCGATGAAAGCCAACATCTTCCAGATTGCCTGCGGCAGCGGGACGTCCAGCCAGAACGACGCGGGCTTTGTCGCGCTCGACGACGTCGCCGGCGACGCGCGGTGGGGCGGATACCGGGCCATCCGGAATTACTTTTTGAGTCATTCCGTCAATGAAGATGAGCTATATGGCTTCTTCGCGTCGGACTTTCGTGACAGGACGGCGCTCCGCAGTGAGGACGTGCACGCGTTTATCCGCGATAACCCGGGCCAGGAGGTCTACGTCTTTTCGCCTGCGATCCGGGACTCAGCCTGTTATGCAAGCGTCTTCGAGCAGAACAATGCGCTGCTGCCTGGTTTTATCGACGTGGCTAGCTACTGCAGCAAGCGGATGGGCCTCGACGTCGATCTCCGCACGCTGGTGACGGATAGCCGCTCCACGGTTGACGGATACGACATCGTCGCGAAGCCGTCTTTCTGGCAAACGTGGTTTGCGCTCTCCGAAAAGCTGTTCGAGCTTTTCGAAACTCCAGATCCGCAGACGCGTGCCCAGCTCGCTGGGTTTGCGACGGACGACATGAAGGGCCCGCTTGTCAGATGCATTGCGTCGCTGGTGCTGGCGTTCTGTCCGGATATTGCGGTACGCGCGTTCGACACGTCCTCGATGCCGTGGGCGAATCGCGCTTTTGAACCGTATGCAGAGCAGCTCACGTTTCTCATCCAGCTCAAGACCGACTACGTGCGGACGTCCGACCCGTCTTATCTGGACAACTTCCGCAAGTTGCGCGATGCCATTCTGAAAATCTGCGTGAGCGACCGTACCGATCGGGCGCCGGCGGAGCCGTTCACCCTGTCGGATCTGCTGTACGTGTGCTACACCCACGTGCCGCTGCCGTTCGAATACCCGTCCTTTGTCTCGCCGATGTATCTCGGTGAATCGCAGGGAGAAGGCAAGGCCAACCTTCGGGATCTGGCGCCGGAGTGGGAGCCGTACCATCCGCAACTGGGTTCGCTCGCGGGATGTTTCGCGCTGAAGAATTACATCGTCAAAAGCGGTCTGAAGCTGCGGCGGATCGGCATATGCCAGTACCGCAAGTTCATCTCGATCGGGAAGATCGGCGGCGTGCCCGCGGAAAACTACCGGATGATGGATGTGATCAGCCCGCAAACGCTCGGGCAGACGGACCTCCAGGCCGTGATGCTTCCAGAAGGCGACGATCTGCTGCTCGGGCAGTACGGTTTGCTGTCGAACGGGTATCTTGATCAGTACAACAGCGTCCATCCTGTCGAAGACCTGCTGCGTTTCACGTCCGAAGCGATCGCGCTGGGCGTTCTGGAGCGAGGCGAGCTGCTCGCATTCTTCAATGCGACAGCCTTCGTTCCGGGCGGGATCGAGATGGGCGTGTTTCCGGCGGACTTCTGGCTGGAGGCGATGTCGGCCATCGAGGTGGTCGTGCGCGCCTGCGTGACGCGTTACCCTGAAAAGCGTGAGGGTTACCAGTCGCGTTCGTGGGCTTTCTGCGCGGAACGCCTTGGCAGCTATCTGCTGCTGAAGTATCTGGTCGGCCGGTATGGCGCCGATAACTGGCAGAAAAAGTTTACGGGGCAACTCAATCTGTATAGCGACGAAGAGACCGCGATCTACGCGGGTACCGGTCAGAGATAATCAGCCCGCGCATCCTGCCCGTCCCGACAGAAACAGCCAGCACGCCGATGACGAACAATCCTCTCACTGCCTTGCCGATTCCCGGCGCTTTTGTCGCCCAGAGCACCCCGCGAGGAGACGAGCGGGGCAGTTTCATGCGCCTCTTTTGCGCGCGGGATTTTGCCGAGGCGCATGGCACGCGAGAGATCGTGCAGATCAACTGGTCGCATACGGTGCCCGCAGGCACCGTGCGCGGTCTGCATTTTCAGGCAGGCGCCGACGCCGACGCGAAGTGGGTGCGCTGCATCGAAGGTCATGTGTGGGATGTGATGGTCGACCTGAGGCAGGATTCACCGACTTTTCTGCAGTGGCATGCGGTCGAGCTGTCGGCCGAAAATAATCGTGCCGTTTTCATCCCTGAAGGATGTGCGCACGGCTTTCAGTCGATCGAGCCAGACAGCAAGCTCCTCTATCTGCACACCGCTTTTTATCAGCCGTCCGCCGAACGCGGCATTGCATTCGACGATTCGCAACTGGCCATCGCGTGGCCGCGCGAAGTCACGTTACTCTCGCCGCGAGACCGCGCGTTGCCGACCGTCAAGACGTACTTCGAGCAAAACTGACAGCGGCGGACCCGTCATCGCGCGAAGATCGCTATGACGGGCTGTGCGTTACAGGTACCGGATCTCCGGCATCGCGACCGCAAAGCGAACATCCGGGCCCAGCGCGGCCGACTGCTGCGCAATGATTTCGTCGGAGATATTCCACGGAAGGATCAGGACGATGTCCGGCTTGACGCGCGCCAGTTCAGTCGGCGAGACGATCGGAATATGGCTGCCCGGCATGAACTTGCCTTGTTTGGACGGCGCGAAATCGCACACAAAAGGCAGCAGGTCCGGTTTCACGCCCGCGTAGTTCAGCAGCGTGTTGCCTTTGGCCGCTGCGCCATAGGCGGCCACTACGAGACCGGCTTCCTGGCTTTCGATCAGGAAGCGCAACAACCCGTTCTTCGTCGTGTTAACGCGACTCTGGAATCCTTCGTAGGTTTCACGCTGCGCGATGCCGCGCTCGCGTTCGAGCATGCGAATGCGCTCGACCGACGCGTCGTCCGTGCGCGTATCTTCCGCGTGGCAGCCGTACACACGCAGGCTGCCTCCATGCGTCTTCAGTTGCTCGACGCGGTATGCTCGCAGCCCGGCCGCAGCAAAAATGTGCTCCACGGCGTGCAGCGAGAAATACGAAAAATGCTCGTGGTAGACCGTGTCGAATTGCCCTTCGTCGATCAGACAGACCAGATGCGGAAACTCAAGCGTCACCGTGCCGCCCGGCTTGAGTACCGTCTTCAGCCCAAGCGTAAAGTCGGTCACATCGGGTACATGCGCGAACACGTTGTTGCCGATGACGAGGTCAGCCTGCTTTCCCTCGGCGGCCAGCGTGCGGGCAAGCTGCTCACCGAAAAACTCGCGTATCACCGGAATACCCTGCGCTTCCGCGCGGGCCGCTGTGCTCGCAGTCGGCTCGATGCCGAGACACGGAATGTCGGCCGCCACGAAGTTGCGCAGCAGGTAGCCGTCGTTTGACGCCACCTCGATCACGAACGAGCGGTTGTCGAGCGATAACGTATCAGTGATCGACGACGCATAACGTCGCGCATGCTCAAGCCAGCTTTCCGATACCGACGAGAAATAGGCATAGTCGGCGTCGAACAGTGCTTCGCGCGACGCATAGTCTTCGGTCTGCACGAGCCAGCATTCGTCACAGACGAACAGTTTGAGCGGGTAATACCGCTCAGGCTGCGTGAGGTCAGCCGGATTCAGATATGCATTGGAAGGCGGAGCGAATCCGAGATCCAGAAACGATAGAGTGAGTGGATGACCACAGTGGCGGCAGTTCAAGAGTTTTGTCCTCACATGCACGCGGCACCGGCCGCGCGGATTCGTGCTTCATAACGCTCAATCTGATCGAGCGTTATGCTTCGTGCGTATGTTCCCGACCGTTGCGCGCGGTGCCAGCCGGCAATCCAGTTCAACGCTTCGTCGAGGCCAAGCAGCGTGTCCCAGCCGAGTTCGCGGCGCGCCTTGCTGGCGTCGAGCATCAGCAGGCCGGCTTCATGCGGCGTGTTTTCGTCTTCCTGCACGACAAATGATGCGCCTTCGCCGAGCGCGGACACGAGTGACGCTGCGATCTCGTCAACCCGACGCATGTCGCTGGCGAGCGGTCCAAAATTCCATCCGCCCACGTAGCGCGCGCCGTGCTCATGCAGACCTTCCGCGAGCGCAAGATAGCCGGCGAGCGGTTCGAGCACATGCTGCCAGGGCCGCACCGAACGCGGACGACGTACGATCGCGGGAACGCCGCGATCGAATGCGCGCAGCAGATCGGGCACAAGCCGGTCGGCTGCCCAGTCGCCGCCGCCGATGACATTGCCGGCGCGGGCACTGGCGAGTGCCACCTGCTGTTGCGCACCTTTCGATTCAAAAAACGACTGCCGGTACGCCGATGTCACCAGCTCGGCGCAGCCCTTGCTGTTGCTATACGGATCCCGGCCGCCGAGCGCGTCGCTTTCGACGTAGCCGCACGCGATCTCCCGGTTCTCGTAACACTTGTCGCTGGTGACGTTGATGACCGCACGCACGCTGTTCACGTGCCGGACGGCATCCAGCACATGCACGGTGCCCATCACGTTCGTCGCGTAGGTTTCGATCGGGTCCAGATACGATTGCCGGACAAGTGACTGCGCGGCAAGATGAAACACGACCTCCGGCTGCGCGCGCTGCATGGCGTCGCGCACCGCTGCGGCATCGCGGACGTCGCCGGTGATGTGGGTCAGGCCGGCAGCAACATCCGCTTCCTGAAACAGCGACGGCTGCGTGGGCGCATCCAGCGCGAAGCCGGTGATCTCCGCGCCCAGCCGTTGCAGCCAGAGACACAGCCAGCTTCCCTTGAAACCGGTATGGCCGGTGACAAGAACCCGCCGCCCGTTCCAGAACTCCGCGTTCATCACCAGGTTTTCCACGGCGCGTCGCCGCTAGCCCAGATTGCATCGAGCTGATGTTTGTCGCGCAGCGTATCCATCGGTTGCCAGAAGCCGTTGTGGTGGTACGTCTGCAGTTCACCGCTGGTGGCGAGCTTCTGCATCGGCTCGCTTTCCCATGGAACGCTGTCGTCATCGATGAAGTCGAGCACGCGCGGCGATACGACGAAGTAGCCGCCGTTGATCCACGAGGTCTGCATCTGCGGCTTTTCCGCGAAGCCGACGACAGTACGTTCATCATCGGCGATCTGCAGAACGCCGTAACGTCCGGGTTGCTGCACGCCAGTGACGGTGGCGAGACGGCCATGACTCTTGTGGAACCGGATCAGTTCGGTGATGTTGACGTTGCCGACGCCGTCCCCGTACGTGAAGCAGAACGCCTGCTCGTCGCGCAGAAGATGCGATGCGCGCTTCAGCCGGCCGCCGGTCATCGAGTGTTCACCCGTGTCGAGCAGCGTGACGCGCCACGGTTCGGCGTAGCGCTGGTGCACTTCCATGCTGTTCTTCGCGAGGTCGAAGGTGACGTCGGACGAGTGCAGAAAGTAGTTGGCGAAGTACTCCTTGATCACATAGCCCTTGTAACCGCAGCAGATGATGAAGTCGGTCATGCCGTGGGCGGCATAGATCTTCATGATGTGCCACAGGATCGGACGATCGCCGACCGTCACCATCGGCTTGGGCCGGGCCTGGGTTTCTTCGGACAGGCGCGAGCCAAGTCCGCCAGCGAGAATGACAACTTTCATGTCGGTTAGCTTCGTGCAGTGTGAACAGTGAGCGTGACGCGCTGCATCGTGTACCGGTGCGCAGTGGCTCCGATTCCGGAGCCACTGCGCACACGGGTCAACGTACGCGCTTCAGATAGCCTTCAGGCGCCACTGAAATCAGCAGCTTGTTGTCGATCTGCCGGTCGATTTCGAACTCCGGATGCTTTTCGACATAGGCCCACACGGCGGTCTTCGGGTTGTCGCCGTGATCCCAGGGACGATCCGGGAAGCTGCCGCGCGGCAGATCTTCGATGACCGTGTCGAACGTGACGCAGTAACTGCCGGGCGTGACGAGCGGGGCATAGGCTTCGAGTTCGGCCAGCACGTGCTCATGCGTGTGGTTGGAGTCGAGGCACACCAGCACGCTCTTGCAGCCCCCGGCGTGGCGGTACACCTGCTCGACCACGTCCGCTGCGACCGACGAGCCCTGGATCAGATCGATCCGGTTCGCGAGCGGGTGGCGCTCGATGGCTTCGCGGTTGTGCGGCCGGATGTCGATGTCGACGCCCACTACGCGGCGGCGCGGGTTTGCCGGGTCGAGCATCTGCCCGCTTTCTGTTGCATCGCACAGATCAAGCATCGCGAGCATCGACGCGCTCATGATCAGCGATCCGCCGTGCGCGATGCCGGTTTCGATGATGATGTCCGGACGCACTTCCCAGATCAGTTCCTGCATCGCGACCATGTCCTGCGGATACTGGATGATCGGACGTCCGAGCCACGTGAAGTTGTACGAGTAACGCGGCGCCGTCGTGGCGGTCACGAACTGCAGGCCCACGTCTCGCAGGGCAGGGTCGCGACCGTTGGCGTCGATGCGCTGACGCGTTTCCATCTGGAAGTCATTCATGAGTCGATGCCAATGTAGTTGAATTGAGCGCCTGCCTGCGCGCGGATTTCGTCGAGGTAGTTCGAGTTCATCACGTAGATCGTGGCGCCCGGCGCGAGATCGGGCAGTACTTCGTCGGGCGACTTCACCTTGAGGCCAGTCGTCGGCAGATAGCGGCCCTGTTTGGCCGGATTGATGTCGATGACGGCCGAGACTGGCAAGCCCTCGCGCGCGCACTGGAGGGCAAAAATCACACCTTTTGACGCGCCGCCCCAGACGATGCCGCCATTCGAATGGCTTCCGTCAGTGACATTGCGTGATTTCTGCACGCCAAGGTCCGCCGGAAAGCGCACTGCGGTGCCTGCGTCGTAGCGCGGCGTTCGCAGGCTCGCGAGATCGGCGACGACGTACTGATACTGGCCGCCGAACAGATGCCCGCTTTCGTGGACCACGCCGAACATCCGCTCGAAGTCGACGGGGCGGAAGTAGTTGACATGCTCGTAGAAGATATCGAACCAGGCCGCGTGTTCGCAGATCCACTCGAAGCAGGGCACCTCGATGTAGATACGGCCGCGGCCGCCGTTGGCGTCGCGGATACGTTCGAGGAAGGCTACCGGGTCTTTGACGTGTTCGAGTACGTGACGCAGCACGAGACCGTCGCCGGCCACGCCCGCGTCGGATGCGAAATAGCGCTTCTCGATGGCCGGGTTCGAACCTTCATACGCCGGATCGAAGCCGGTGATGTCGAAGCCGCGTTCCGCGAGCATCTCCAGGAAATAGCCCTTGCCGCACGCCACTTCGACGATCGAGCGTGTGCCGAGTGTCCGCGTGACGATCTCCGCAACCGCTTCCAGATGCTTGCGAAAGTGCGCGCTGACGGCCTGCTCGTTCTGATAATGCTCGTCGTAGACGATCAGTTCCGGCCGGAACGCGTTGTTGTAGACGAGACCGGTCGTCAGGTCCTCCACGAGATGGACGTCTCCTACCGGCGCGCTGCGCGCTTCGGCTTCGGTGTCGTACATCCGGTTCTGAAAAACCGGCAGGTTGTTCGCGCGATAGAGTTCCCGAAGTGCGGTCATTGCCTCTCCAGCACGCTATCAAGCTTGTTTCGTGCGCCCCAGAACGCCATCGGCTCATAGTCCGGATACGGATACCGGCCGAGATCCAGCGCAATCTCGCGGTCGTTGTCGCTCAGCCATTGTTCGACGAGACCGCGCACGGACCGGGGCACGCCCGAGCAGACGTTTACCGGCCCAGGGTTTTTCCCGCTCAACGCGAGCGTCACGAGATGTCGTGCGACCTCAGCGACGCTCAGGTAATCGCGCAGCTGATCGCCGCGGGACATGCCGAACGTCGGATCGCCGCGCTCGACGGCCTGCTGAAGTTGCGGAAGCAGCGATGTCGCGGCCTGCCCCTCGCCATGCATGAAGAAGAGGCGTGCCCATGTCAGATTGAAGCCGGAGTCGCGCTGTAGAAATTCCAGTTGCCGCCGCAGCGCGTCTTTTGCGAATCCGTAAGGTGTGACAGGAGCGGTTGGGTCGTCCTCGCGAAGCGCGCCGGAGCGCAATCCGTATTCGAGGCACGTGCCTGACACCAGCACGGACTTGACCCCGGCCCGAACCATCTGTCGGAGAAAACTGTAATGCGCCGGCAGTTCGGTCTCGAAATGATGCCGGGCGCGGTAGTGCGGCAGTCCGCCCCACGCCAGGTGAATCAGCGTGTCGGGCATGCCGAGTCGCTCGAAGGCCTGCTCGGGCGCTGAAGCGATGTCGAGCGTCACCCACCGGACGTTTTCGTACTGCGGAAGCGCGGTCCCGTCACCACGCGTCGCCGCGACCACGTCAAAACCACGTGCGGTCAGCTCGGCGAGCACGTGCCGGCCAATGAAGCCGGTCGCGCCGGTTAAGGCAATGTGGGGCATGAAAGGGTCCGCGCCTTCTAGATAGCAATCGCAACTGTAGAAACCTGATACGAAGTGTACGGGGAGCCTGGCGGAGCATTTCGGGGAAAAGGGGCCGAAATTCGCGCTAATTCGCGGCGATCGGCGGCCCGAAGGCGCGCGGCGGACAGGGCGCGTGGGCTTTGCGGAGAAGGGAACGGATGCGCGGGAATTACCGGCTTTTAACCGCCAGAACGCACAGGGCAGGGGCGTGGGCCGGCCAGGATGGGCGGTGCGGAGGTCCCGACGGAGCCTCCGCACCCGACGCTACGAGAGGCGGGTTACGCGTAGTCCGCCACCGGCACGCACGAGCAGAACAGGTTGCGGTCGCCATAGACGTTGTCCGCGCGGCCAACCGGCGGCCAGTACTTCTGCGCGATCAGCGACTTCAGCGGATACGCCGCGGCCTCGCGCGCATACGCATGCTTCCAGTCGTCGGCGACGACGACCTGCGCGGTGTGCGGCGCGTGCTTCAACGGATTGTCCTCGCGATCGGCGCGGCCTTCCTCGACGGCGCGGATTTCGTCGCGGATCGCGATCATCGCTTCGATGAAGCGATCCAGTTCTTCCTTCGACTCCGATTCCGTCGGCTCGACCATCAGCGTGCCCGGGACCGGGAAGCTCATCGTCGGTGCGTGGAAACCGTAGTCCATCAGACGCTTGGCGACGTCGTCCACGCTGATGCCGCTCGAATCCTTGATCGGCCGCAGATCCAGGATGCATTCGTGCGCGACGAGTCCGCCCGGGCCCGAATACAGCACCGGGTAGTGCGGCGCGAGCCGGTTCGCGACGTAGTTCGCGTTGAGGATCGCGACTTCGGTGGCGGCGGTGAGGTTCTTCGCGCCCATCATCGCGATGTACATCCACGAGATCGGCAGGATCGAGGCGGAGCCATACGGCGCGGCCGACACGGCGCCGATGCCGCTCGCGTCGCGCTCGTAACCCGACGACGCCTGGTTCGGCAGGAATTTCGCCAGATGCGCACCGACCGCGACAGGGCCGACGCCCGGTCCGCCGCCGCCGTGCGGAATGCAGAACGTCTTGTGCAGGTTCAGGTGCGAGACGTCGCCGCCGAACTGGCCCGGCGCCGTGAGGCCGACCATCGCGTTCATGTTCGCGCCGTCCACGTACACCTGGCCGCCGTGCGCATGCACGATCTCGCAGATTTCGCGGATGTTCGCCTCGAACACGCCGTGCGTCGACGGATACGTGATCATGATCGCGGCGAGCTTGTCGGCGTGCTGCGCGGCCTTCTTCTTCAGGTCTTCGATATCGACGTTGCCCTGCGCGTCGCACGCGACGACGACCACCTGCATGCCGGCCATCTGCGCCGAAGCCGGGTTCGTGCCGTGCGCCGAAGCCGGAATCAGGCAGACGTTGCGATGGCCTTCGCCGCGCGACGCGTGGTACGCGTGGATGATCAGCAAGCCCGCATATTCGCCCTGCGAGCCGGCGTTCGGTTGCAGCGAAACGGCCGCGTAGCCGGTCGCGGCGACCAGCATCTGTTCGAGCTGGTCGATCATTTCGCGGTAGCCGACGGTCTGCTCGGCCGGCGCGAACGGATGGATCTGGCCGAACTCCGGCCACGTGACCGGCAACATTTCCGACGTCGCGTTCAGCTTCATCGTGCACGAGCCGAGCGGTATCATCGAGCGGTCGAGCGCGAGGTCCTTGTCCGACAGGGTGCGCAGGTAGCGCAGCATTTCCGTCTCCGAATGGTGACGGTTGAACACGTGATGCGTGAGGTACGCGCTCGTGCGTTCCAGCGACGCCGGGAACGAATCCGCCGCGCCCAGCGCCGCGTCCAGCGCGTCGACCTGTGGCACGTCGTCTACGAACGCCGCCTGCGCGAACGCGGCGAGGAGATCGGCGAGATCGCCGCGCTTCGTGGTTTCGTCGACGGAAACGCCGACGCGCGTTTCGCTCACGCGGCGCAGGTTGATGCCCTTCGCCGTCGCCGCGTCGTGCAGCGCCTGCGTGCGCGCGCCGGTTTCGAACGTGAGCGTGTCGAAGAACGTGTCGTTGACGAGCGTGTAGCCGAGCTGTTTCGCACCTTCGGCGAGCAGCGCGGCGATGCGGTTCACCCGCAGCGCGATCGTCTTCAGGCCGCGCGGGCCGTGATAGACCGCGTACATGCTCGCCATGATCGCGAGCAGCGCCTGCGCGGTACACACGTTCGACGTGGCTTTCTCACGGCGAATATGTTGTTCGCGGGTTTGCAGCGCGAGACGCAGCGCCGGGTTGCCCTGCGCATCGACGGTCACGCCGACGAGACGCCCCGGCATCTGACGCTTGAACTCGTCGCGCACGGCGAGATACGCGGCGTGCGGACCGCCGAAGCCCACCGGCACGCCAAAGCGCTGCGTGTTGCCGACGGCCACGTCCGCGCCCCATTCGCCCGGCGGCGTCAGGACGGTCAGCGCGAGCAGGTCGGCGGCGACCACCACGTGGCCGCCCGCGGCGTGGATCGCGTCAGCCAGCGCGCGGTAATCGCGCACGTCGCCATTCACACCTGGATATTGCAGCAGCACGCCGAACGCGTTGGTGCTGGCGGCATCGGCCGCCGGGCCCACCTTCACTTCGATGCCGACCGGCTTCGCGCGGGTCTGCACGACTTCGATGGTTTGCGGCAGGACGTCGTCGGCGATGTAGAACACGTTCGACTTCGGCTTGCCGACGCGTTGCAGCAGCGTCATGGCTTCGGCCGCGGCAGTGGCTTCGTCGAGCAGCGATGCGTTGGAAATCGACAGGCCGGTCAGGTCGATCACCATCTGCTGGAAGTTCAGCAGCGCTTCGAGACGGCCCTGCGAAATTTCCGGCTGATACGGCGTGTACGCCGTGTACCACGCCGGATTTTCCAGCACGTTGCGCAGGATCACCGCCGGCGTGTGGGCGTTGTAGTAGCCCTGGCCGATGTAGGAGCGGAACACCTGGTTCTTGTCCGCGAGTTCGCGCAGCGCGGCGAGCGCCTCGGCTTCGCTCTTCGGCTGGGTGAAGGGGCCGAGCGGCAGCGTTTCGCCGCGGCGGATCGTCTTCGGAATCACGGCGTCCATCAGCGCGGCGCGCGACGCGAAGCCGAGGGCTTCGAGCATCGCCTGCTGATCGGCGGAATCCGGGCCGATATGCCGTTCGGCGAAGGCGTCATGCACTTCGAGCGCGGCGAGCGAGAGAGGAGTGCGGTTCATCAGACGATCCGGGTGTTCGAGCTTCATGAGGTGTTCCTGGCGGTGCGGCTATCCGGCTTCGTGCGCCGGGCGCCGCACCTGACGGGTTGAAAAATTACTCGCCGATGGACTTCGAATACGCGTCGGCGTCGATCAGGCGGTCGGTCGCGGCGCCGGCGGCCGGCTTGATCTTGAAAAGCCAGCTGTCGTACGGCGCGCTGTTGACGGAATCCGGCGTGTCGGTGAGCGCCGTGTTCGATTCGACGATCTCGCCCGAAACCGGCGCGTAGATGTCCGAAGCCGCCTTCACGGATTCGATCACCGCGACGGCGTCACCGGCCGTCACCGTGCGGCCGGCTTCCGGCAGTTCGAGAAAAACGATATCGCCGAGCGCTTCCTGCGCGTGGTCGGTGATACCGACCGTCAGCGTGCCGTCGGCTTCGGTGCGAACCCATTCGTGCGATTCGGTGTATTTCAGATCGGCCGGGATGCTCATCGGATGCTCCTGTTGCGTATGTATGTGTTGGCTGGATTGGGCTTTGAAGGATGGACGCGCGCGCGGCCGTGGCTCAGACGGCGAGCACCTTGCCATTGCGCACGAACGGCAGTTTTACCACGCTTGCGGGCAGGGCTTTGTCGCGGATTTGCACATGGACGACGTCGCCCGGCTGCACGCCCTTCGGCACGCGCGCAAAGGCGATCGATTCCTGCATCGTCGGCGAAAACGTGCCGCTTGTGATTTCGCCGTCGCCGTGGGGCGTGACCACTTTCTGGTGCGCGCGCAGCACGCCGCCCGCCTTGCCGTTTTCCTTCTGCAGGATCAGGCCGACGAACGCCGAGCGCGAGCCGTCTGCCTCCAGTTTCGCGCGTCCGACGAATTCGCGCGCATTCACGAGATCAACCGTCCACGCGAGGCCGGCGTCGAGCGGCGAGACGCCGTCGTCCATATCCTGGCCGTACAGGTTCATGCCCGCTTCGAGGCGCAGCGTGTCGCGCGCGCCCAGGCCGCACGGGCGCACGCCCTGTGCCTGCAATGCGTTCCACAGCGCTTCGACATGCACGGCCGGGACGATGATTTCGAAGCCGTCTTCGCCCGTATAGCCGGTGCGCGCGACGGTCAGTTCGCCAAACGGCGTATCCGCGACGCGCGCGGCGTTGAACGGCTTCAGCGCTTCAGTCGCGGTGCGCGCGGCTGGCACGGTTTGCCAGACCTTTTCGCGCGCGTTCGGGCCCTGTACGGCGACGATCGCGTAGTCGCGGCGCGGCGCGATTGTCAGGCCGAAGCCGCGTTCCGCGTTCAGCTGGTTGAACCAGGCGATGTCCTTGTCGGCGGTGCCGGCGTTCACGACGACGCGGAAATGATCCTCGCTGAAGTAGTACACGATCAGGTCGTCGATCACGCCGCCTTGCGGGTTCAGCAGGCACGAGTAGAGCGCGCGGCCGGGCGTTTGCAGTTTGGCGACGTTGTTCGCCAGTGCGAATTCGAAGAAGGGACGAACCTTGTCGCCGGTGAAATCGACGACGCACATGTGCGAGACGTCGAACATGCCGGCGTCGGTGCGCACGGCGCGGTGCTCGTCGATCTGCGAGCCGTAGTTGACGGGCATGTCCCAGCCGCCAAAGTCGACCATGCGTGCGTTGAGCGCGCGATGCGTCGCGTGGAGCGGGGTGTGTTTGAGTTCGGTCATGGGGCCTCGGGCGTCTCGCGAATCAGGAAAGGCCATGCATCCAGTCGCTCGCGGCCGTGTGCCTGCGATCGACCGGATGCATGACCCCTCTGTCCTCGATACCTGAGAGATTGCGCTACCGGATCAGTGAACCTGTCACGATGAACGCGCGCCCCTTCGGTGGGCAGCCTGCCGGTCGCGCGATGGAATCGCAACGATGGCTACTGCCGCTCTCCAGAGTGCGAAAAACGTCCGTTTGCGATGATCTGACTGATCAGATCTGACGAAACGGGTTCTTCGACGCAGTCGGTCCTTTTGCCTGAGAGTTTGCGGGTGTGCCCCTTCGGCGGCGCGGCCTGCGATGTCCTGCGGCCAGCACGCTCTCCCGACGCGTGCGGCGAATGTACGCGAGCCCCTCTACCTTGTCAAATTGAGACGGCGCGGCCCGCGCTGGCGCTGCGCGGGCCGGTTTTACGCGCCAAAAATACTGGCTGCGGCCGGCGTCATCCGATGATGGGCCGGTCCGCTATTCCCTTTCGACGCTGTCAGGCGGCGCGCGCTCCGGTACGCTGGAACGGCAGGCGACGGCCTTCCCGCGCGCTCTGGTCCGCCAGCTCGATGATCGTCATGACGTCGACCGCTTCTTCGGGACAGATCGGGAACGCCGCACCGTCGTGGATCGTGGCTGCGAGCGACCGGTAGAAGTTCGCGTATTCGCCGTCGCGTGTCGGCAGCGGACGCTCTACTTCAAGCTCGCCATCCAGCTCGCGCAGCAGTCCCGGCTCATTGCCGCCGCCGAATTCGACGTCGCCCGGATGCAGGCCGGCTTTCAACTGGTCTTCCTGCGTGTCGAGGCCGAACTTCACGTAGCTGCCGCGCGTGCCGTGGATCGCGAAGCGCGCCGGCGCGATCGCCGCGAGCGCCGTGGCGTGCAGCACGATTTCCTTGTCCGGATAGCCGAGTTGCAGATGGACATAATCCGGCGCCGTGCCTTCGTCGCGATGAATGCCGACCGTGGCCATGATCGTCGACGGCACGCCGAACAGCACCAGTGCCTGGTCGATCAGATGCGGCCCGAGATCGAACAGCAGACCGCCGCCGCGCGCCGCTTCCTCGCGCCAGCGTGGCTTGACGAGCGGCCGGAAGCGGTCGAAATGCGATTCGTAATGCGTGATGCGGCCCAACTCACCGCTCGCGACCAGATCGTGCACCGTCAGGAAATCGCCGTCCCAGCGGCGGTTGTGAAAGGGCGCGAACACGAGCTTCTTCTGGCGGGCGAGGTCGGCGAGCGTGCGGGCGTCGGCGGCGGAAAGCGTGACCGGCTTGTCGACGACCACGTGCCTGCCCGCTTCGAGCACGCGCTTCGCGAGATCGAAGTGCGTGTCGTTCGGCGTCGCGATGACGACGCATTCGATGTCGGGGAGCGCGAGCAGCGCGTCGAGGTCCGGCACGACGGACGCGTCGGGATAGTCGGCGAGTGCTTTGGCGGGCTGGCCTGTCGCGATCGCCGCGACGCTTGCGCGGCCGCAGTTGTCGATCACGGGTGCATGGAACGTGGCGCCGGCAAAACCGTAGCCCATCAACCCTGTTTTCAGTGATGTAGACATGCGAACTTCCTGCAGGAGCGGCGCGCGGCGGGGGCGGCGCGCAACGCTGTAATTGTGACACGGCGCCCGCTGTTCGCGTTCTCCCGCACGGCGTCAGCGGGGCTTTCATCCGTGTTAACATCGCGGGTCTCGTGCTGGCGGCCCGAGCCGGAAAAACGTGGCGCGGCAAGCGCCCGCACGCACCCGGAGCCCCGCCAGGCCGCATGCCTCCGGGCGGGTCTTCATCCACTCGCCCTCAACCGCACTACCTTCCAGTCAACGATGTCCGCAGGCCTGAACTCCGCCCAGAACGAAGCGGTGCGCTATCTCGATGGTCCCTGTCTCGTGCTCGCCGGCGCGGGCAGCGGCAAGACGCGCGTGATCACCCAGAAAATCGCGCACCTGATCGAGGCCAAGGGGTTCGAGCCGCGCCACATCGCCGCCCTCACGTTCACCAACAAGGCCGCCGCGGAAATGCGCGAGCGCATCGGCAAGCTGCTCGAAGGCAAGACGCTGACGGCGCCC
This sequence comes from Paraburkholderia sartisoli, assembly GCF_900107685.1. Taxonomy (GTDB): domain Bacteria; phylum Pseudomonadota; class Gammaproteobacteria; order Burkholderiales; family Burkholderiaceae; genus Paraburkholderia; species Paraburkholderia sartisoli. The sequence goes on from NZ_FNRQ01000005.1 coordinate 253,855, forward strand.
GGCAAGGAAGGCCGCAAGGTGCCCGTCAACCAGCTGACCGTGTGTACGTTCCACTCGCTCGGCGTGCAGATCCTGCGCCAGGAGGCCGAACACGTCGGGCTCAAGCCGCAGTTTTCGATCATGGATTCCGACGACTGCTTCGGCATGATCCAGGAGCAGGTCGGCTCGACGGACAAGGGTTTCATCCGCAAGATCCAGTCGATCATTTCGCTGTGGAAAAACGGCCTGATCATGCCCGACGAGGCGATGACGCTCGCCTCGAACGAGGACGAGCACCAGGCCGCGATCGTCTATCGCAATTACGTCGCGACGCTGCACGCGTACCAGGCCGTCGATTTCGACGACCTGATCCGTCTGCCCGCCGAACTCTTCGCCAAGAACGAACCGGTGCGCGACCGCTGGCAGAACAAGCTGCGCTATCTGCTGATCGACGAGTATCAGGACACCAACGCGTGCCAGTACGAGCTGCTGAAGCAACTGGCCGGCCCGCGCGCCGCGTTCACCGCGGTGGGCGACGACGATCAGGCGATCTACGGCTGGCGCGGCGCCACGCTGGAAAACCTCGCGCAGCTCGGCAAGGATTTCCCGAAGCTGCACGTGGTCAAGCTCGAGCAGAATTACCGCTCGACGGTGCGCATCCTGACCGCCGCGAACAACGTGATTGCGAACAATCCGAAGCTCTTCGAGAAGAAGCTGTGGTCCGAGCACGGCATGGGCGACACCATTAGCGTCACGCCTTGCAACGACGAAGAGCACGAGGCGGAGTCGGTCGTGTTCCGGCTGTCCGCGCACAAGTTCGAGCGGCGCGCGCAGTTCCGCGACTACGCGATCCTGTATCGCGGCAACTTCCAGGCGCGCATCTTCGAGCAGGTGCTGCGGCGCGAGCGGATTCCGTACGTGCTGTCGGGCGGCCAGTCGTTCTTCGACAAGGCCGAGATCAAGGATATCTGCGCGTACCTGCGCCTCATCGCCAACGCCGACGACGATCCCGCGTTCATCCGCGCGATCACGACGCCGCGCCGCGGCGTCGGCAACACGACGCTGGAAGCGCTCGGCGCGTTCGCGGGCCAGGCGAAGGTGTCGCTGTTCGAGGCGGTGTATATGGGCGGCATCGAGGCGCGGCTGTCGGCGCGTCAGGTCGAGCCGCTGCGGACGTTCTGCGATTTCATGCAGCGCCTGACGGACCGCGCCGACAGCGACGCCGCGACCACCGTCCTCAACGACCTGATGGACGCGATCCACTACGAAGCGTATCTGTACGACGCGTTCGACGAGCGCCAGGCGCAGTCGAAGTGGCAGAACGTGCTGGAGTTTCTGGAGTGGTTGAAGCGCAAGGGCACGAAGCCCGAGCCCGAGGCGGGCAGCGAGACGACCGGTTTCGATAACGCCGACGGCCTCGCTGACACCGGCAAGAACCTGCTCGGCCTGATCCAGACGGTGGCGCTGATGTCGATGCTCGAAGGCAAGGACGAAGACCCGGATGCGGTGCGTCTTTCGACGGTGCATGCGTCGAAGGGGCTCGAATATCCGCACGTGTTTCTGGTGGGCGTCGAGGAGGGCATCATGCCGCATCGCGGCGGCTCCGACGACGGCCCTGTCGACGAAGGTCGCATCGAGGAAGAACGCCGGCTGATGTACGTCGCGATCACGCGGGCGCAGCGCAGCCTGCATCTGAACTGGTGCAAGAAACGCAAGCGCGCGCGGGAGACGGTGGTGTGCGAGCCGTCGCGCTTTATTCCAGAGATGGCGCTCGACGAAGGCCCGCCGCCGACGCCCGAAGAAGCGCCGATGTCGCCGAAAGACCGGCTCGCCAGTCTCAAGGCGTTGCTGCAGAAGCCTTGAAGGTCGATTTCTTGCGGTTCAAGGCGGCTGCCGGTTAACAACGGTAAACCGAAGCAGACGAAAAAACCCCCTGCGAACGCTCGGTGCGCTCGCAGGGATTTTTGTTTTGCCTGCCGGGCCGGGCTGAAACCCGGCGTTACTTCACCGCGCTGACCATGTAGTCGACGGCGGCTTTCACGTCGGCGTCGGACGCGTTCGAGCCACCCTTCGGCGGCATCGCGCCCTTGCCGTGGAGCGCGTAGTTGTAGACCGTATCCATCGACTCCTTCAGACGCGGCGCCCACGCTTCCTTGTCGCCGTACTTCGGCGCGTTGAGCACGCCGGCCGCGTGGCAGGCCTGGCAGACCTGCGTGTAGAGCGCCTTGCCGGCCTGCGAGGCATCCGCGCTCTGCGCCGCCGGAGCGGGCGCCGCCTGCGGGACGCTCGCCATGGCGGCCATTGCCGCGGCGGCCTGCGCGGCGCCGGCATCTGAAGCACCTGCCGCCGCTGCGCCCGAAGCGGCTGCTGCACCCGATGCGCCTGCGGCAGCACCGGCCGCCGGCACGGGCGGATCGGCGAAGTTCGCGCCTGCGTTGTTCGCCATGTAGGCGACGGCGCGGCCGATTTCGTAATCGCTGTAGTCGTCCGGGCTCGTGCCGCCGCGCGCGGGCATCGCGCCCTTGCCGGTCAGCGCCGTGTGCCACAGCGTGTCGAAGCCCTGCGCGATGCGCGGCGCCCAGTCGGCGGCGTTGGTGAATTTCGGTGCGCCCGCAGTGCCTGCGGCGTGACAGGCGAAACAGACGGCCTTGTAGACTTCCTCGCCGGTTTTGTAGACGCGCGGCGCGTTGGCGTCGCGAATGTCGACCTGGGCCAGCGGGGCGATCCGCTGGCTGACGGCGGCCTCGGTGAGCCCGTCGGTGCCGGCGCCGGTGCGCGTGCCGTTGTCGACGTAATAGGCCAGTAGAACGATGATGACGATCGGGACTGCAAATCCGGCGATGACCGCAGCGAAGAGCTGCCCGGGGGTTTTGATCGGATTTCCGTGGGGTGCTTCGCTCATGCTTGTCTCGTCTCCGGGGATATTGTGAGCGGTACAACGTGACGGCAACGACCTGTTCTTTTATTACGAGGACGATTATAGACGCAACGTTTCGGCGGCGGCGAGCGCGGCGGACGCTCTTCAGTAGGCGTTTACGCGAATCTTCCGTGCCGCGCCGGGATGTCGCGAAGGCATGTCGAAGGCCGCTGGACGGGCTTGCGGCGGGTGGCGCGGTGGACGGGTCATCTGAAACCGGGTATGCTCTCGGTCTCGCTTTGGCGCCGCTTTCGTTGATTTTGCGGCGTTTTTCGTGAAATGCGCCCGTAGCTCAATGGATAGAGTACTGCCCTCCGAAGGCAGGGGTTGCTGGTTCGATCCCAGCCGGGCGCACCAATAGCCATATGGCTTTCAGCGGTTTCTCTGCTTCATCCGTTCCTCCCAGTACATTGAAAATACAGTCAGCCGGCGGCCGTCCGCGTGTCGACGACTTGTGTACGCGGTTGAACCCAGCGCGCCAGGTGATCGGCCAACAGATGCGCGTAGCGTTTCCCCAGCCTCCCAGTTCTTTGAGCACCTGTAACAGCGTGCCGCGCTGCACATGCCAGCTTGCCCACGTATGGCGCAGATCGTGCCAGCGGAAATCGCGGATTTTGGCGCGTTTGAGCGCTTTGGTCCGTGCGGCGGTCACCGTCTGGTATCGACGAGCTGCGCCTTGAATACAGAGCGCAGGAATACACGAATCTCTTGATGTGTCAGTTTATCGACGATACGGCGTCGATATTCCCGCTCGCGGATTTACAGCGCTGCATGGTCGACTCGTGGGAAGAATGGGCCGACGATTTCAAACCGCTCGCGCCCCGCCCTTTCGGTTTTCGGGCTGTTTGGGTCGGCTATGACCCTGCACTATCCGGTGACTCGGCCGGCTTGATCGTCGTCGCACCGCCGGCGGTGCCTGGTGGCAAGTTTCGCGTGCTGCAGAAGTGCCAATGGCGCGGCATGGATTTCGATGCACAGGCCGAGGCGATACCCACGATCACAAAGCAATACAACGTCGTCTATATGGCGATTAATACGACAGGCATCGACCAGGGCGTCTATCAGCTCGTCAGGCAGTTTTATCCGAACGCGATCGCGCTCAACTATTCGCCAGAGGTTAAAGACCGCCTGGTGCTCAAAGGCTTGTCGGTTATCGACAAGGGCCGGCTCGAATTCGATGCCGAATGGACTGACCTGGCGCAATCGTTCATGGCGATTCGTAAAGCCATGACGGCGAGCGGAAAGAGAGTCACCTATGAGGCGAGCCGTAACGAGGAAACAGGACACGCGGACCTTGCACGGGCGTGCCTGCACGCGCTCGGCAATGAACCGCTAGAGGGCGTCACCGCCAACAATACCGGCTTTATGGAGTTCTCAAATTGAGCAAGCGAAACCGCAACATGCACGCCGCACCGCCGGTGTCCTGGTCGTGCCTGGCTAAGACATTCCGCGCCAGCGTCCATCACGGCTTCGCGATCTACTTCAAACGCAACGTGTTATCGGCCACGTTCATTCCGCAAAGGTTGCTCACGCGCGAGGTGTTCGATAGATAGGCGCTCGATTTCCCCACGTTCGGCAATGGGTATCTTGAGCTGCGAAAGAACCGGCTAGGCGGGCCGCTCGCGTTCGAGCATGCAGCCGGCCAAGTACATGCGCCGCGCGACGGACCTGCAGCGCTTCTATCAGGTCAATGGGTGGCAGGCGTCGTACGAGTTCGCGACCGGAACCATGCACCACTTGATGGAACCAGACATTAATCAGGAGGTGTACGGCTTGCCCGAATATCTCGGCGCCCTGCACGCGGCATGGTTGAACGAGTCGGCGACGCTCTTTCGCCAGCGATATCACGAGAATGGCGCGCACGCGGGTTTCATCCTGTACATGATGGATGCGGCGCAGTCGCAAACCGATGTCGACGACATGCGAGCAGCGCTGAAAAACAGCAAGGGCCCAGACAATTTCCGAATCCTGTTTATGTACGCGCCGAACGGCAAGAAAGACGGTATCCAGCTCATTCCCGTTTCCGAGGTCACGGCGAAAGATGAGCTTTTCAACATCAAGAATGTGACGCGCGACGATTTGCTCGCGACGCATCGCATCCCGCCTCGGCTCATGGGAATCGCGCCGAGCAATACTGGCGGGCTTGGGGCGGCCGACACGGCCGCCGAGGTATTCGGCCGCAAGGAAATCGAGCAGTTGCAACGACGATTCTCGTAGCTCAATGAGTGGTTCGGTGACGAGGTTGTGCGCTTCAATACCTGTTCGATCAAGACGCCGAAGGCCGCCGTGTAAGTGACAGAAGATTCGTCCCAAGGGTGCATGGAAAGGGCAGCAGTTGGGCGCCCCAGACACGCCGCCAAGCATGCGTTCGCATGTCGCTGATCGACCCTGAACGGTTGATCCGCTTTCTTCGAAATCGTCATTGAAACGATAGCAATCGTTGGTGTCGATGCTGGACGTTCCGACGCACGGAACGTCCACAGCGTTGCAGTTTTTTCGAGTCAAGAGGGATCAATCGCGAGCTGTGGGTGAGCCATTAGCTCCAACGGTCCCGCCGCCTTCTGGTTCCTTGATTGCGCCGGCATCACTATCCGGAGAGGCGTCGCTTCGATTTCTGGGCTCACCATCACTCTCTTTTCCATCCTCTGACCCGGTTTGGGAAACGATGTCCTTTTTGGGCCTGTCAGATCTCATCTCCGCGCCCCTCTCCCTTATTGCGTCTGCCAGCGGGCCGAGCCGCGACAGCCCCCAACTAGTATCCGTTGACTTGAGTTTCTCCAGGCTCTCCGTCGACATCTCCGCTAGCAACTGCAAAATTGGTCGCATTGCGTCTGACCGTTGCTTCATCTGCGGATGTTCGCCGCGCGTTTCCATGAATAGTCGAACGTCACTTACAGAGGGCAAAAACGCCTTTTCGTCGAAACGCGAGGCCAGTGCGAGCAGTAAGGCCTTTTTTTTGTCGTTGCCCTCAAGGGCATCAACCAAACCAACCATGCCAGCAGGACGTCGCGACTTGCGACTTGGGGTTTTCTCTCTTTTCTGATTGTCGTAGCGGGTCACTACACTGTGCTCTGGCGCGAGCCCTTCTAGTGCCGACAGAGCGGTATCGAAGCCGTACTCGTCGATTAGCAGCTGAAGCCGCTGCATCAAGAATTTATTGCGCCGATTGTTCGCTGCATTCATGCCGTCAGTCAAAGTCCGATAGTGTTAAAAAATTCTTCGGCAAAGTATTTGAATTGAGTGGAATTTCCTCGATAGCTGTAATCCCCTCTCATCATCTTCGGGAAACCTCGAGAAAAGGGTAGTTCGTTTTTGAAGATGGGCCAACTGTTCTTTGCAGCCTCCGTTTTTATGTCGGCCATCGCGGCCCCTTTTTCGGGACCTCCACCATTTCCTCCATCGTAAAACGCGTTGTTGATAACGACGCCTGCAACCTCAATGGTTTGCCCTAAATTCTGCCGCCGGAAATCCTCAAGCGAGCGGTTCAGCAAAGGAAATCCGATTGTGGCGAAAAATTCCGGCTTCACCGGGACGAGCACCTTTCCGCTGGCATGATATGCAGCCCGAGTAAGAATAGATTCGGTTGGGGCGCAATCGATGATGATTAGATCCTTGTTAGCAAAATTCCCGGCTAGGTACTTGGCGAGCACCCGCGGATCTGGTCGCAACGCATTCGTCAGATTGTCAGCAAAATCAAAGCGAGAAGGCACCAGTTGTAGAGAGCGGCCATCTACCTCTATGATCGTTTCGATGGCGGCCGCACCGGGCAAAGCGCCAGGCTTCGATGCACCCGCGTGCGGTGGTAGATAGCCATTAAATATCTCAACAATCGATGGCCGTTTTCCTCGGAGGAAGGCCCCATATCCGTTTCGCATCAGAGCCTGGCTGAGATTCGCTTGCGGATCGAGATCGATCGCAAGGACGTCACTTCTCTTGAAATTGAATGCGTGTCGGGCAAGAAGCGTTGAGATAGTTGACTTCCCGACGCCTCCTTTCAGGTTGATTACGCAGACGGTGATGGGGCCCGTTGGTCTCGCCATGATTTTTCTCTCGATGTGTTTTGGTAGTTGGCAGCCCAGGTTCACGAATCTGGACAATCGTATTATCTGTCGTTTTTTGCGCGGGAAGGCGCGAAGCGAAGGCAAGAATTTGCCTTCGCGAGAGCTGTCGGCGGTTGCGGTATGGCCATGGGCTTGCTGCCTGCTGCGCCTGCGCTTTGCTTGGGTCGACGCTTTTGATGCAGTTGTGGGCACCCGGTCGAACCAATTGACTGCACGGGGTTACGAGCGATTTTGGTGCGATGAAAGTGATGCATTCTAATGCGGCAGGACTGTTGCCTTGCTTCTTCGTCCGGCGCTGAATTTGGCCGCCGGGTTGTCGGCAACGAGGCGGCGCTTCGGCTCACCTATCAGAGGGTATTCCAGTCGAAATTCGTAAGTGTTTTCAGCGCAGGTAACCTGCGATCTAGGAGCGCAAGTTCCGGCGCCAACATTCCCGATTTCGCCAACTCGGTTGCAAACTGACAAACCAGCTCGATCAGTGCGCACATGAGGTAAACAGCTCCCGACGCAGTTCCCGAAAATATCTCGTTGAAGAGATCCTGGGACGATTGAGCCTGTTTAATCGGGCCTTGAAAATCCACCTCCAACAGATCATTTGCAATCCATCCAGCAGATTGATAATTGACTGTGTTGCGATATCGCGCGAATTCCTTGTCATCGTGTTCATTCAAAGCGTCACGAAGCAGAACGACCAGAGGTGAGGCGGTGTCCAGTGTTCTGAGAACGCGTTTTAAAATTGCCCACTTATGGAAGTGGTCTAACGTCTTGAAGCGCAAGAACTGATAAGCTTCCGTTTCGCGATTAGCGGGGCCGCGTTTGCCGTTGACTTCATCTTGGGTCGCTCCCCAAACGTCAACGAGAACGAAGTCGTTATCAGCACGCTCAACGGTCATCCCAAGAAAGCACATTATGCTTGCCAGCGCAAACAGTGATGCTTGATAAGCGTCGACAACAGCCCAAGTATGCCGACCACTACTTACAAAGTTAGCGCATGTAATTTCAACATGCACAGCCTTGTGTGCTAGGTAATAAGCCTCGTGCAGTACTCCGCTGCGGGCACCGGAGATCGGTTCAACGATCTCGCCTGTCCGCGGAACACGGGGAAGTATCGCGTCAATTGCGGAGATCGAACTTATTCCCTCGCGGGGCGGGCTACCGGGCGGATCAATATCGGGAACATGTGCCAGCCAACCACGCAGAACGTGGTCGGAACTTCGACCGCGTATCCGGTCTATTTTGCTTTCCCACTTCGACCAACTGGGCTCCTTTGCCTCGACGTTTGCCGCGGCGAGGGCGCTTTTAGCAGCTGCTTCCCGCGCTTTTGCAGGAGAGAGGTTTTTTTGTTTTGCGGACATGTACGCCTCAGGAAAGCTTAAGACCGCTATGGCTTCCTGTAACAGTGGCGTATTGACGGAACTCTTCGACGAGGTCCTTCCCGACTTGCAATTCGGCCGCGCTGCCGGTGCCTCCCTTTTTCCACTGCGAAACATCGAAGTGGCCGATTGTGCTCAACACATCGGTGACGTCCGCGACTGTAAAGGATTGCTTCTCTCCCAATGTATAGCTAAACAAAGTTGGGAAAAAGTTGAACAAGCCGCCGAAACCAATAGTTTGGAAAAACACTGGATCCGCGCCCGCAAAATCCTTGGGGAAGACATTTCGTACAGCGAGATAAAAATTATCGATAATCTTAACTTGGTCTTCGAGACTGTACGTGCCAAGCAGACCAGTGTCTTCCCGAACAAGCGGTGCGACTTTTCGAACAAAATTCACTAGTGATAGTTGGCCGTTCTTTGGTGAGGTGGTCGAGACGATACGGCCAGCAAACGGAGAGTTTTCGTCCGAGCGAAGCATCAATGCTACATCCGCGGCTCTTTCCTTAGCTAACTCCGCAGCGGATAGTTTCGCCGGAAGCTTCTTTAGCAACGAATAATAGAGCGAAGTCGGAACTCCTTTCGCCTCTTTGTTGACAGTGACGAATTGCTGAATCTGCTCGTCAAGAGATAAGCCGATGAAGGCCACAACGGGCAACAACACATCCTTCTGGGCTTTCATTGCACCGATCAATCGATGCTGACCATCAATCACCCAGCCGGACTTCTTTCCCACCTTAACTTTGATATGTTTCCCGTCAAACGTTGCAGCCTTCTTTTCCAATGTGATCAGAATGCTGAGCGGGATGACATTTCCCGCATCGACGAACTTTGAAATCGCCGTCGTCCGCGCAGGTGATGCGGCGCGTTGGTATCCTTCGCTCGCATCCTCTTCCTTTTGATTGATCGAGACAAATTCGTAAATCTCCTTTGCTGACGCGAAGAAGAGGTGCAGCTTGTGTCCGTTTTGCTCTGCCTCAAGGCAGTCGTAGCTGTGTTCTTTGACCTTGGTCGTCATGTCTGTTCTCGATTGTTATCCAAGAATGTCGTCGGTAGTTTGCTGCCAGAAATGATCTGGGCGTTTCGCGACCTTCTCGTTTGGACTTGGCTCATACACTGGCATGTCCAATGGCCGAACACGGGCTATTCCCGAAACCGCCTCTGTAATTCTGTCCTTCGCGACGTCCGCATATTTTTCCGACAGCTCGCCGCCTAAAAATCTTCGCTTCTCAAGCATGGCTGCGACTCCGGATGAGCCGACACCACAATATGGATCCAGCAATATTCCGTCGACGGGGCACAACGCTTTCACCAAGCGCTGAACCAACGCGACCGGGAACTGACACGGGTGTTCCGTTTTCTCTATATGGTTGGCCTTCACGTTCGGAATATCCCAGATGTCAGACGGGTTTTTCCCCTTGGGGTTTCCGCTCAGCTCACCCTTATTCGGCCCCTTGGACGAACGCTTCCCAGGGTACTTCTGGCGCACGCGCACCGCATCAAGATCAAACAGGTAGTCGTCCCCTTTGGTGAACCACAGGATCGTCTCGTGCCGGCCGCTGAAACGTGTCTGACAGTGCAGACCATGACCAAACATCCATACTATTCGGTTACGCAGCTTCATGTCTGGAAATGCTCGCATGACGTCGTAGACAAGATAGTCCAGTGGAATCACCTCGTTTTTGCGCACGTAATTACCCACTTGCCAGCAGATGCTGCCTCCCGGCGCTGTCACTCGGACAATCTCGGGCAACATCGCAAGATGAGCGTCGACGAAGCTTTCCACCTCGTTGTTGCCTTCGTACTCCTTGCCCATGCAGTAAGGGGGCGAGGTAACTGTCAGATGGATCGACCTATCTGGAATGGAGCGAACTAGGCCCATGCTATCGCCGACGCGAATGACTGCATCGTGTCGGGCGTCGCGGACCGATTCCCAAGCCCGTCGCGAATTCTTGGTAACTAACATAGTCGGAATCTTCGGCAAATGAGGGATTATAGATCCGTTTTGCGAGGCAGTCCGCTCGTTCGCTGGCGCGACGCCATCTGAGGCGCCCGGATGCCAGTGCAGCGCGATTGGTGCCTGTTTGCGGGTGCAGCTAAATTGCAGTTTTGGTGTGACTGGCCTTGATGAACGTTGTTTAGCCTTGGTTTTGCAGATCGTGAGCTTCGCACGGTATTGATTTGTAAAGGGATGTAGTGCGTCGGTAAAACTGCCGAAAGCAGGGGTTGCTGGTTCGATCCCAGCCGGGCGTACCAACCCTGACAAGGATTTCGGCAATTCGTCCTCTCTCACCCGCCTTCTCGTTGCAGCCAGATATCAGCCAGCTTCGGTGATGCAATTGCAGTCAGTGGCGCCAGGTGATCTGCGACTGGGTTCGCATACCACTGCACTATCTCCATCGTTCCGCATTCTCGAGGCTCCTTCAGCATCTGCAACGGTATCGAAGAAATCGCCGATCTGTCAGCAAATCCTGCAGGCGCTACGCAAGCACAGCGCGACGCAACACCCGCTGTGCTTGCCGCGCGCCGCGCCACGCAAGCGCAAAGCTTTCCCTCGCGCCATGAAATCAACGATTCGCTTGACACGCCCAATTTGGCTTCGTAGAGTCGCTTCGACTGAGGCGTCATGTTGAATGACTGAATGACGTCTCCACGGCAACGTTGCCGTGCAACATATGGATGGCTATGTAGCCCCCGAATTTGCGTTTATGAACGCCGATTCGGGGGCTTTTTGTTTTCAGGAGATCAAAACGATGTTGCAGTACGACCTCGCAGAACAAAGCCCCGGCGGCTTCGTCGTCGCCTGTGTGCAGATGGAACCGCGCATTGGCGCAGCGCGCGACAACGTCGCCCGCGCCATCGCGCGGATCGAGACGGCGGCGAGCAACGGTGCATCGCTGATCGTGCTGCCGGAGCTCGCAAGTAGCGGTTATGTGTTCGCGGACCGCGACGAAGCCTTCGCGCTCGCCGACGCATTGCCCGACGGCGCAACGGCGCAGACATTCAACGCGCTCGCGCGCCGTCTGAACGTCCACATCGTGACCGGCATCGCCGAGCGCGCGGGCGAGCGCCTCTATAACTCGGCGCTTTTTACGGGACCAGACGGCCACATCGGCGTCTATCGCAAGCTGCATCTGTGGGACAACGAAAAGCGCTTCTTCGAGCCCGGCGATCTGGGTGTTCCCGTGTTCGACACGCCGCTCGGACGCATCGGGGTCGCGATCTGCTACGACGCATGGTTCCCCGAAACCTTCCGCCTCGCGGCGATGCAAGGCGCCGATCTTGTCTGTGTGCCGACCAACTGGGTGCCGATGCCGTCGCAGCCCGACGACCGTCCGGGCATGGCCACGACGCTGACGATGGCGGCCGCGCACAGCAACGGCATCGCGATTGCCTGTGCGGACCGTGTCGGCATCGAGCGCGGCCAGCCGTTCATCGGCCAGAGCCTGATCGTCGGCGGCGACGGCTGGCCGCTCGCAGGCCCGGCAAGCGTCGATCGCGAAGAGATCCTGTACGGCGTGATCGATATTCACCGCACGCGCTCGGGGCGCGCGCTGAATCAGCACAATCACGTGCTGCGCGACCGGCGCGCGGATGTGTACGACCCGATGCTCGGCACCGGCTGGCCGGCGTCGCGATCGTGAAGCGGACCGTGCCGTTCGTGCCGGCTGCGTTGTCCCACTTGTTCCATGAACTCACCACAACTGCGAGGAAGCATCATGAGGCCATTCAATAAAACAATCGCCGCTGTCACCGTCGCGGCGGCCGCCGCCAGCTTCGGCGCCTGCATGACCGCGTCGGCGGCGGAACCGATCCGGATCGGCGTCGCAGTCGGCTTGTCGGGCGCCAACAGCGTCGTCGCGCCGGCGGTGGTTCAGTCATCGCAACTCGCGGTCGCCGAGATCAACGCCGCGGGCGGCATCCTCGGCCGTCAGGTCGAACTCGAAATCGCCGACGATGCATCGGGCGCAGTCGGCGCGCAGAAGGCCTACGACACGCTCGTGTTCCAGAAGAACGTCGACGCGATCATCTCGATGGAAACCAGCGCCGCGCGCAACGCCGCGCTGCCGATCATCGCGCGCGGCAAGAAGCCGTTCATCTACACGTCGTTCTATGAAGGCCGCTCGTGCAGCCCGTGGATGCACGTGAACGGCTGGGTGCCCGAGCAGGTCGTCGCGCCGATCGTCGACTACTTCGACAAGAGCAAGGGTGCGAAGACGTTCTACCTTGTCGGCAACGACTATGCATTTGGCCGCGGCATGCTCGACTTCACGAAGAAGTACATCGAGCAGCACGGCGGCAAGGTGATCGGCGAGGAGTATCTGCCGATCGACGGCAGCGACTGGACACCGATACTCTCGAAGATCCGCTCGGCGAGGCCCGATGCGCTGATCAGCGCGACGGCCGGCGGCGCGCCGAACGTCGCGCTCGTGAAGCAGCTGAAGAGCAGCGGCCTCACGCTGCCGTACGGCAACCTCGCGATCGACGAAGGCACGGCGAAGGGCATGGGCGACGTCGCGACGGGCGTCTACATGACGGCCTCATACCTCACCAGCATCGATTCGCCGGAGAACAAAAAATTCATCGCATCGCTCGACAGGAAATTCGGCAAGGACGTGAAGACGCCCAATGAATTGTCCGAGCCGCAGTACGAAGCGTTCTTCCTGTACAAGGCGGCCGTCGAGAAGGCGGGCTCGACCGATTCGGCGAAGGTCGTCAAGGCGCTCGACGAGGTATCGTTCGACGGCCCGCGCGGCCCGGTCAGTATGAACAAAAGCCGCCACGCGCCGCTCGCGATGCGCCTCGGGCAGATCCAGAAAGACGGCTCGGTGAAGGTGCTGCAGACGTTCCCGGACGTCGACCCTGGGATGCAGTGCCCGAACATCAAGTAGTCGTCGCCGGCAACACCGCTGTGCCCGCCCGCCGGCGACAGCAGGCAGAGGGCACAGGGCAGACGAGCATGGAGAAGACATGGTACTGACACTGGATATTTTCACAACGGCGGCCGTGCTGTTCATCGTGACCGCGGGCCTGATGGTGATTTTCGGCGTGATGAAAATCGTCAACTTCGCACACGGCGCATTGTTGACGATCGGCGCGTACGCGAGCTTCGTCGTCACGCAGCTCCACCTCAATCCGTGGTTTAGCGTGCCGCTCGCGATCGTGGTCGGCACGGCGGTCGGCATGCTCGTCGAGCAGGTCATCGTCAAGCCGCTTTACAAGCGGCCGCTCGATGCGATTCTCGCGACCTGGGGCCTCGGTATCGTGATCGGCCAGATCATCACGATGGCGTTCGGCCGCGAAGTGCAGTTCGTTCAGACGTCGGTCAAGGGCGCGGTCTCGATAGTGGGCACCGAATATTCCGCGTACCGTCTGCTGCTGGTGCCGGTCGCGCTCGGACTGTGCGCGGCGATGACGCTGCTGTTGTCGGGTACGCGTTTCGGCGTGAAGACGCGCGCCGTGATCATGAACGAAGACCTCGCGCGCGGTCTCGGCATCCATTCGGGCCGTATCCGCTTCATCACGTTCAGCCTCGGCGCCGCGCTAGGGTCGCTTGCCGGCACGCTGATCACGCCGCTCTCGAGCGTCGATCCAGACATGGGCGTCGCGTGGATCATCAGCGCATTCATGCTGGTGATGGTCTCCGGCTACTCGATGGTCAGCCTGCTGCTCACGTGCATCGTGTTCGGCGCGTGCCAGGTGCTCGTCAGCACGTTCGTGAGCCCGGTGCTCGGCGGCCTGACGATCGCGGTGCTCGCGGCGCTGACGCTGCGGATTCGTCCAGAGGGGTTCGCTCGTGGCTAAAGTCAACATGTCGCTCGATCATCACGACGCCGGTTCAGCCGGGATCGCCGTGCGCAGGCACCCGTGGCGCGATTTCGCGACGGTTATCGGACTCGCGGTCGTGTTGCTCGCGGCCGGGCCGTTTATATTCGGCTCGTATCTGCTGAACATCCTGATCCAGGCGTTTTTCTTTTCGATCGTCGTCGTCACGGTCGACATCCTGTGGGGCTACACCGGCTATCTGACGTTCGGCCAGTCGGCGTTCTTCGGCCTCGGCGCCTATGCGGCCGGCCTGGTGTTTACGCACGGCGGGTTTTCGGCGGCGAGCGTCGCGCTTGCAGTCGGCGTGGCGATCGTCTCGACCGCGGCGGTCGGTGGGCTCGTTGGCTGGCTGTCGTTCTACCGCGGCGCGTCGCCGTTTTTTGCGACCGTGATGTCGCTCGTGCTGCCGATCGTGCTGAGCCAACTGCTGCTGTCGGGCGGCGCATGGACCGGCTCGAGTTCGGGGCTGACCGGTTTCGACACGTTCGATCTGCCGCTGAACGCGTGGTACTGGATCGCGGGCGCGGCGTTGCTGATCGTCGCGACGCTCGCGTGGCTGTTCGTGCGCAGCGACGGCGGCCGCCTGCTCGCCGCGATTCGTGACAACGAAGCGCGTTGCTCGTATCTCGGCATCAACACGTCGCTGATCAAGATCGTGCTGCTGGTTGTGACGGCAGTGATCGCGGGCCTCGCGGGCTTCGGCTATGGATCGTTCAGCGGCGTGGTCGCGCCCGAACTGTCGGGCTTCGTGCTCGGCACGCAGTTGATCGTCTGGGTCGCGCTTGGCGGACGTGGCACGTTGTGGGGGCCCGTGATCGGCTCGTTGCTGATCAATGTCGCCAGCGCGTATCTGAGCAGCAGCATGCCGTTCGCGTGGCAGCTGATTCTTGGCGCGGCGTTTGTCGTCGTGATCGTGCTGTTGCCGCAGGGTCTCGTGCCGCTGCTGATCAGGCCGTTCAGGCGTTTCACCACGGGCACGGCCGCCGCACCCATGCTGGTCGAACGTGCGGTGCGCGCGTCGCACGAACTCGCCGTCGACGAGCCCGCGCTGCAAATGAGCGGCGTCGCGCGGCACTTCGGCAGCCTGAAGGTGCTGCAGGGCATCGACCTGACCGCGAACGGCGGCGAGCTCGTCGGGCTGATCGGGCCGAACGGCGCGGGCAAGACGACGCTGATGCGCTGCATGAGCGACGGCGCCGAGCGTTCGGCCGGGACGGTCGCGCTGTGCGGCAGCGACATCGGCGAATTTCCGCCCGACCGGTGCGTGCGGCTCGGTCTTGGCCGCAAGTTCCAGAACGCGAACGTGTTCGAGACGCTGACGGTGGCCGAATGCCTGCGAATCGCCGGCACGATCGTCGAGCGGCCGTCGTTTTTCCGGCGCGCGACCACGCTCTCGTTGCCGCCGTACGCGCTGGAGGTGGTGCGCACGACGCATCTGGACAGCAAGCTCGGTGCGGTGACGAAGGACCTGTCGCACGGCGAGCAGCAGGCGCTCGAACTCGCGATGGTGCTCGCGCTCGAGCCGCGCATCGTGCTGCTCGACGAGCCGACCGCGGGTCTGACGAAAGTCGAGCGCACTCAGATCGGCAACGTGCTCGCCGCGCTCGCGCATGAGTATGGCCTGTGCTGCCTGCTGGTCGAGCACGACCTCGATTTCGTCGCCGAGGTCGCGACGCGCATCGTCGTGCTGCATCAAGGGCGCATCGTCATGCAGGGCAATTTCGACGAGGTCGTCAATTCGGAACTGGTGAAGACGATCTATGCGGGCAGCGCGCACGGCGACGCGGCCACCGCGCAGCGGGAGGCGACATGAGCGGAATCGCACTGGACGTGCGCGATGTGACGAGCGGCTACAAGGACTCGATCGTGTTGCGCAAGCTGTCGATGACCATCGCGGCCGGCGAAGCCGTCGCGCTGCTCGGCAAGAACGGCATGGGCAAGACGACCCTGCTCAAGACCATCATGGGGTATCTGCCGAAAAAGAGCGGCGCGATCCACGCGCGGGGGCAGGACATCACGCGCCTGCCGCCGCACCGGATCGCGCGCGCCGGTATCGCGTACGCGCCGCAGGAACACGCGCTGTTCCACGACCTGAGCATTCGCGACAACCTGCGGCTCGGGCTCGAGAAGGCGTCGACGTTCGACGAACGTTTTGCCGAAATCGAACCCGTCTTTCCGGTGTTCAAGAGCCGTTTGCGTCAGTATGCGGGTACGCTGTCCGGCGGCGAGCAGAAAATGCTGCTGGTCGCGCGTGCGCTGATGATGCGGCCGTCGATGATCCTGCTCGATGAGATCACCGAGGGCCTGCAGCCGTCGGTGATCGACCGGCTCGCCGACGCGCTGCTGTGGGAGCGGCAGCGCCACGGCACGACGCTGCTGCTGATCGAGCAGAACGTGCCGTTCGCGCTGAAGGTTGCCGACCGCTATGCGGTGCTCAAGCAAGGCGGGATCATCGACGAGGGCGACGCGAAGCAGGCAGCGGCGGCCACATCGATCTTCTCGCATTTGCGCGTTTAGGCCAGGATCTTCGCAAAGGCAGACGCATGAAAAACGAACCCAGCTTTTACCGTCCGCGCGCAGCGCTCGATCTGCTCGCGTCCATCGAGCGCGACGCGCGCGAGCGAGGCCGCGCGATGCGCGAATCGCTCGACCGGATCGACGAGGCCGAGCCGCAGGTGCGCGCGATGACGGCACTCGCGCCGCGCGACGCGGCATTGTCCGCGGCCGACTCGGCGACGGGACCGCTCGCCGGTCTCGCCGTCGCGGTCAAGGACATTTTCGACACGAGCGAATTCGCGACCTCCTATGGCTCGCCGATCTACGCGCAACACCGCCCGGGCTGCGATGCGGCGATCGTCACGATGCTTCGGCGTCTCGGCGGTGTCGTGATCGGCAAGACCGTGACGTGCGAATTCGCCTACATGGCTCCGACCGTCACGCGTAACCCATGCGACCTCGGGCGCACGCCGGGCGGTTCGTCGTCGGGCTCGGCCGCCGCGGTCGCCGCGGGCTTTGCGCCATTTGCGATCGGCACGCAGACAGGCGGCTCGACGATTCGCCCGGCGTCGTTTTGCGGGATCGCCGGCTATAAACCGACCTTCGGCATGCTGCCGACGGCGGGCATGAAATGCTTCTCGTGGTCTATCGACACGGTGGGCCTGTTCGCCGCGACGGTGCGCGACGCCGCGTATTTCGGCGCGGCGTTGTCGGGCCGCGAACTGGCGGTGTCCGGGGCGCACGCGCTCGAAGCCCCGGTGTTCGGCGTGCCGGAGGATTATCCGTGGACGGCGCCGACGGACAATGCGAACGCGGTCCTCGAGACGGCGATTCGCGCGATCGAGCGGGCGGGCGGCCGGATTCGCCGCGTGCGCTTCGCGCCGTGGATGGCGCGGATGATCGCGGCGCACGATACGATCCAGAGCTACGAAGCGTACCGGACGCTGGGTTTCGAGTACGATCGACATCGAGCCGCGCTGACGCCGATGCTCGCGGCGTTTCTCGAGCGCGCGGGGACCATCGGCACGGCGCGTTACGTCGATGCATTGGCCGCGCTGCAGCACGCACGCGAGCGGCTGCCCGGGTGGTTCGACGGCATCACCGCGCTGCTCACGCCGGGCGCGCCGGACGAAGCGCCCGACGGCCTCGAGTCGACCGGTGACCCCGCTTTCAACCGCAACTGGACCCTGCTCGGTGTACCTTGCGTGAACGTGCCGGGGCTGCTCGGCGCGCGCGGCGCGCCGCTCGGCGTGCAGGTGATCGGCCGGCACGGGGACGATGCGCGCTGCCTCGCCGCGGCTGCATTCGTCGAGCGCGCGATCGCGGCCGCAAGCGGGCGCGCGTTCGCCACGTAGCGAACCACCAAAATCAAAGGAGATAGCGCCATGCAGTCGAATTCACGCCAGCCGGCGAGACAGTCGGGCGCGGAAGCCGGATGGCGAGTGGGCGTGCTGTACTCGCGCACGGGCGTGACGGCCGCGACCGGCTCCGAACATTTCTACGGCACCGTGCTCGCGATCGAGGAAGTCAACGCAGCGGGCGGCGTGGCCGGACGCCTGCTCGACCCGGTTGCCTACGACGCGCGCAGCGATCCCGACGAGTATCACCGGCTCGCGTCGCGCATGCTGCAGGACGACGACGTGACGGTGATCTTCGGCTGCTCCACGTCGTCGAGCCGCAAGGCGGTGCTGCCCGTGATCGAGCGCTACAACGCGCTGCTCTGGTATTGCTCGATCTACGAAGGCTTCGAGTATTCGCCGAACGTGATCTATACCGGCGCGGTGCCGAATCAGAACAGCATGCAGCTCGCCGCGTATCTGCTGCGCAACCACGGCCGGCGTTTCTTTCTGGTTGGCGCCGATTACATCTATCCGCGCGAGTCGAACCGGATCATGCGCGACATGGTCGAGCAGCACGGCGGCGAAATCGTCGATGAAGTTTATTTGCCGAGCGATGCGGAGCCGGACGCGCTCGACGAAGTCGTGCGGCAGATCAGCGCCGCGCAGCCCGATGTCGTGTTCTCGACGCTGATCGGGCGCGGCGCGCGCAAGTTCTATCAGTTGTACCGCGAGCGCGGCATCGATCCCGCGCGCATTCCGATCGCGAGCCTGACGATGACCGAGGGCGAAACACATATGATCGGCCCCGAGCTGTGCGGCAGCCATATCGTCTCGGCCAGCTATCTGAACACGCTGAATCTCGACGGCAACAAGCGGTTTTTGAAATCATGGCGCGCGCGTTTCGGCGATCAGCCCGCGAGCATGTGGTCGGAGATGGCGTACAACCAGGTCCACCTGTTCGCGCTTGCGTTGGCGCGCACCCAGAACCTCGACACCGCGAAGCTCGTCGAAGCGGTCCATGAAGTCGAGTTCGATTCGCCCGAAGGCGTGCTGCGCATCGACCGCGAAAACAATCACGCGATCCTCACGCCCCGCATCGCGGTCTGCCGGCCGGACGGCGCGTTCGACATCGTGTGGGAAGGACGCAACCCGATCAAACCGGATCCTTACCTCATCTCGTATGGACTCGCGGAATTCTGGCTCGACGGAGAACAGGCATGACCACGTGGGCGCACCGGCTCTTCGATGATCTGCGCACGCTGCGCGTGCTGGTGATTCATCCGCCGGGGGACGACCGCAACGTGCTCGTCGAGCAGCTGCGCCGGATCGGTTGTCCCGTCAATGTGCTGTGGCCGTTTCCGTCGCAATTGCCGGCCGACGCGGATGCGGTCTTTTTTCTGGTCGGCCCGGAAACGCGCAGCGCGGGGAACTGGTGCGCGGCCGATACGCAGGCGACGCTGATCGCGCTGTCGAACTATGAGAATCCGACCGCGCTCAAGATGCTCGTCGATACCCAGGCGCATGGCGTGATCACGAAACCGTATCGTTCGACCGGCATCCTCAGCACGCTGGTGCTCGCGCGTGCTTCGTCGGGGTATCAGCAGAGGCTGCAAAGCAAGATCGGCAAGCTGGAAGACGCGATCAAGGCGCGCCGCCATATCGAGCGCGCGATGCGCATTCTGATCGACACGCACCGGCTAAGCGAGAGCGAAGCTTATGAACATATCCGTTCGCGTGCGACCAAACTGCGCGCGACTGTGGGTGAGGTTGCGATGATGGTGATCGATGCGCAGGAGGCTTTGGAGAAGCTTGGTCTTGACAAGCCTTCTGGGGCGTGAGGGGAGCGGTGTCGCGGTGTGGGTTGCGGTGCCGGGGCATAGCGCGGCCACCAGCTAACGAAGGACTCGCGAGAAGGTTTCGCACGGCCCGCGGAGTACCTTCGCATGCCCCGGGTCATGAGCGTGTTCACTGACGTTCCAGCGTCCAGACGCACAGCCTGATGCGTCGACGGAAGCCATCCGTCATCGCGATCCCGCAAGATTACATCGGGCAGTCGTCTGTCAATCCACCGCATGTGCGCGGTCCTTCGCGAACTTTCAGCCTGTGTCAGTTGCGACCAATCGATCGCGCAATGCCACGTTCAATGCGGCTTTGAGGAACAAGGTCAGTGCCGCTGAGCGCACAAGATCGATATCCAGGCATCTTTCGCACCGATCTCCTTTGTCTCCATGCCTTATCCCGACATGTGGCGGCTCCGCGGGAGAAATAACCCCTAAATGCGCCCTTGTTCCCCTGATTGAAGTGCCGCTCCGGACGCTACGATCCTGCCATCGAAAGTCCGCGTTGCGCCTGAGCCCGCAATGCCCACGACCCGTCGCGCCATCCGGATGCTGAGCGAACGCATTGGCTGGGGAGTCGCGTTGGTGGCTGGTCAATCACAGAAAGGATTCGCGTCAATGGCTACTGTCAGTATTCTGATTCCGGCGAACAATGCACAGTACCTCGCGCGCGCGCTGATCAGCGCGCAGCAGCAAACGTTCGCTGACATCGAGATCCTCGTTGGCGACAACACGCCAGGCGGGAATCTGGAAGCGATCGTTCGCCGCGTCGGCGATTCTCGCGTGCAGTACTTTCTTCACGGTTTCAAGAGCGATTCGGACAATGCCCGCCAGTTGTGGGCGCGCGCGGCTGGCAAATACGTGAAGTGGCTGTTCGGCGACGACGTCCTGATGCCGACCTCGGTCGAGGCGCTGGCGGCGGCACTGCGCGACCATCCGGAATCCTCGCTGGCCTTTCATGATCGCGTGATCATCGATGAAAACGATCAGGTGACGCAGGTCCCGCCCGCGCTGATCAAGGATGGTGAACGCGTGCTTCTCGACCGCGCGTTTCTCGCCGAGCAGATGGTCGCGCATCAGCACAACTTCATCGGCGAACCGAGCAACATCATGTTGAACCGCGAACGGACGGATTTCGCCGGCGCGTTCAACTATCGCGCGTTCGAACTGCATTTCCTCGCCAACGTGGCGATGTATCTTAATCTCGCCGAATCGGCGCCGGTCATCGCCGTCGGCGGATACCTGAGCGCGTTCCGCCAGCACGCGTGGCAAAAACCGGCTCTCGTCGGCGCCGGCGTCGGCGCGGGTCTGATCGAATGGGAAATGATGGTGCGCGGCGAAGCCGCGGCCGGTCACCTGAGCACCGACTCGCTCGACGCCGCAAAGCAGCGGCTGGCCACGCTCTATGCGAACTGGGCGGACAGTTTTCCGGGGTTCGCCACGCGGCCGGGCAATCTGGACGAGCTGACGCAGCTTCCCGCTCACGAACTTTTCGACTCACCGCGCTTTCAGGCCGACCTCGCCCACGCTCGCGCGACCGCGCTGCGCGCGAAAGAGACGACGCCGGCATTCGTGGCCTGAGCGTGGTTGCGCTGCGTTGCCTCAACACCTGAATTCCGACACGCCATGAAACCCATCCGACTCGTCTGCGCCACCCGGCACTCGCGCGAGCAGTTCGCCACGGAGTCGGCCCTCGGGCGTTCGCTGTCGATCTATAGACACGCAACCCCGCCCGAATTCCTGCTCTACGAGAAAAATTCATACGGCCTCTCGACCGTCTACAACTCCGCGATCGACCACGCTAAAGACAGCCCGGCAATCCTCGTCTTCATCCACGACGACATTTCGCTCGTCGACTTCTACTGGGTCGAGCGCATATACGAAGCCGCGGCAAAGTTCGACATCGCCGGCCTCGCGGGCAACACGCGTCGCGTGCCGTTCCAGCCGGCGTGGGCATTCGTCAACGCGCAGTTCCAGTGGGATGAGCGGCAGTACCTGAGCGGCGTCGTCGGCCACGGCAAGGGCTTTCCTTGCGACAACATCAGTGTGTTCGGCCCCTCGGAACGCGAATGCAAGCTACTCGACGGACTGATGCTCATCGCGGATAGCGAACGCCTGCATGCCGCTGGCGTGCGTTTCGACGAGCAGTTCATGTTCCATTTCTACGACATGGACTTCTGCCGTCAGGCCGAGCTTAAGGGCCTGACGATGGGCACGTATCCCATCAGCGTGGTCCACGAGAGTGGCGGTGCGTTCGGCACGCCGACCTGGCGCGAGGGTTACGAGCGCTATCTGCAGAAATACCAGAGCTAGACCAGCGACACGGACTGCGCTCGTCATGCGAGTGCCATGAGCGGGACGTGGCAGTGAATCGGGGAGAGAGTTCAAAAAACGCAATGAAACAAGCGAGCGACGAAGAGCAGCGAGCGGGGGAGGGCGGAAACCGGGGGGCGCTGAACGTGCGCGTTCCTGCGGCGGGTCTCGCCGATGGATCTTCGCTTTTTTCCATCGGCGACACGCTGCAGGCGGCTTTCGCGCACCATCAGGCGGGACGCTTTACCGATGCCGCTGCCCACTATCAGCAGATTCTTTCCCGCGAGCCCGATCACGCGGACGCGGTGCATTTTGCTGGATTGCTTGTCTGCGATACGGGTGACATTGCTACTGGCGTCGAATGGATCAGGCGGTCGATCCAGCTGCATCCCAACGCGATCTACTACAACAACCTCGGCAATGTGCTGATCCGCCGGGGCGAGCATCATGCGGCGATCGCCTCCTATCGTGAGGCGCTCGCGCTGAAGCCGGACTACGCCGAAGCCCACAACAATCTGGGCAATGCGCTGCGCGAGGCGGGCGAATACGCCGCCGCCGTCGACAGTTGCGCGAACGCGCTCGCACTCGCGCCCGAATACGTGGAAGCGTGGAACAACCTGGGCAACGCATTCAAGGATGACGGCAACGAAGACGCCGCGCTGAAGAGCTACACGAAGGCGCTCAGTCTTCGGCCGGACTACGCCGAAGCGTACAACAACCTTGGCAACGTCTACGAGAAGCAGAACCGGCTGGCCGAGGCGACGGCCTGCTATCGCAAGGCTCTCACACTGAAGCCGGACATCGCGACGATCCACAACAACCTGGGCAACGTACTGCGGGACCAGTGCGATCTCGATGCCGCGGTAGACAGCTTTCGTCGCGCGTTCGCGCTCGATCACGACCTGCACGCGGCGCGCAGCAATCTGCTGTTGCAGCTCAACTTCACGTTGCAGGTGCCGCTCGAGGCGCAGATCGACGAGGCTCGTCGTTTTGGCGAGCGACTGGCCGCGCACGCACGGCCGCTTACGCACCGTGTACCGGATGTGAGCGAGAAGGGGCGGCGTCTGAAAATCGGTTTTGTTTCCGGCGATCTGAGAGCCCATCCAGTCGGATTCTTTCTCGAAAGCGTCGTCGTGCAACTCGATGCGGCGCGACTCGAACTGGTCGCCTACGCGACCGGGCGGGATGAAGATGCAGTAACGGCACGGCTCAAGCCGCATTTCAGCGCGTGGCATTCGCTCGCGAATCTGACGGACGAAGCCTGCGCACACAGGATCCACGCGGATGGCATTGACATTCTGATCGATTTTTCAGGACATACGACCCGCAACAGGCTGCCGGTGTTTGCGTGGAAACCGGCGCCCATTCAGGTGAGCTGGCTGGGCTACTTCGCGACGACGGGTCTGGCGGCGATCGACTATGTGATCGGCGATCGGTACGTGTTACCGGAGAGCGAGGCGTCGCATTTCGTCGAGCGTCCATGGCGACTCCCGGACAGCTTTCTCTGCTACACGCCACCGCAGGAAGTCGCAGTCGGTCCGCTACCGATGGCTACGAATGGTGTTGTGACATTTGGCAGCTTCAACCATCTCGTGAAGATCAACGACGACGTCGTCGCGCTGTGGGCCCGCGTGCTGCACGGGGTACCGGGCTCGCGGTTGCTGATGAAGACAAGGCAACTCGGCGATCCGTCCGTCCAGCAGGCTACCCGCGTGCGGTTTGCCGTGCACGGCATCGACCCCGAGCGGTTGAAGCTGGAAGGCCAGTCAACACATGCCGACTATCTGTCCGTATACAACAGCGTCGACATCGCGCTGAGCCCTTACCCCTATCCAGGCGGCACTACGACAGCAGAAGCGTTGTGGATGGGCGTGCCGGTGTTGTGCCGCCGCGGCAACCGCTTCCTTCCACATATCGTCGAAAGCATTTTGCACACTGCAGGCCTGCCCCAATGGATCGCCGCCGACGATGATGATTATGTCGCGAAAGCTGTCGTCTTTGCCGCCGGTCTCGATCATTTGAAGCGCTTGAGAGCCGGTTTGCGCCAGCAACTTCTCGCCTCGCCGTTCTGTGATGCGCCGCGCTTTGCGCGGAATCTCGAAGCGGCATTCCGCGGCATGTGGCAGCAGTACGTCGCCGATGTACAGGCGCATTCGCTCGCCGGAGCCGGCACGCCATCTGCCGTCAACCCACATCGAAATCCACTTGAGAACGTCCCGAATCACGCGGGACGCATCGCCCCATGAACGACCCCGGTAACCAGGGCCTGTCCATGTCCGAAAACGCGCGCGTTTCCGGACAACTCACGCCGACGCCGCAGACGCTCGAACTCACCCTGGCCGAAGCGCTCGCGCACTACGAGGCGGATCGTCTGGCCGAAGCGCAGACGCGCCTTCGTCGCGTGCTCGCAATCGATCCGGAGCACACCGATGCGATGCACCTGCTTGGCCTCGTCGCGAATCGTCAAGGGCAGTACGAGACGGCCACCGAGCTGATCATGGCGGCGATCACGCGCAAGCCGCAGGCGCTGTATTACTTCAACCTCGGCAACGTGATGCAGTCGAACAACCGGCCGGCTGCCGCCGCCGAGTGCTTCCGGCAGGCCATCGCGATGCAGCCGGATCACGTCGACGCGCACAACAACCTCGGTAACGCGTTGCGCGCGCTAAAAAAACACGAGGCGGCGATGCAGTCGTTCTGCAACGCGATCAATCTGGCGCCGGAGCACGCGCAGGCATACAACAATCTCGCGAATACGCTGATGGAACTCGACGAACTCGACGCGGCCATCGAGGCGTATCGAAGCGCAATCGCGCTGCGTCCGGACTTCGCCGAGCCGCACAGCAACCTGCTGTTCGCGCTGAACTACCTCGCCAGCACGACGCCGCAACAATACCTGGACGAAGCGCTCCGGTTCGCAGCGCAAATCCGCACACGGGCGAAACCGTGGAAGGACTGGCTCGTCGACGACGTGCCGCGCACGGGTCGTCCACTGCGCGTCGGCATCGTATCGGGTGATCTGAAAAGGCATCCGGTGGGTTACTTCATCGAAAGCGTCGTAGCCGAACTCGATCCGACGCGGATCGAACTCATCGCGTATCCGACGCGCACGCTCGAAGACGATCTGACCGCGCGCATCAAGCCGTGTTTCAGCGCGTGGACGAGCATTGCCGGCATGAGCGACGAAGCCGCCGCGCAGCACATCCGCAACGATCGTATCGATGTGCTCCTCGATGGGGCCGGGCATACGATCTACAACCGCCTGCCGCTTTTCGCGTGGAAGCCCGCGCCGGTGCAGGTGAGCTGGCCTGGCTTTTTCGCGTGTACGGGTCTGGATACGATCGACTACGTGCTCGGCGATCGTCATGTCCTGCCCGTTGAAGAAGAATCGCATTTCATCGAAAAACCGTGGCGGCTGCCGGACAGCTATCTGTGCTTTACACCGCCACAGGACGACGCGCAGGTTAGCCCGCTGCCGATGCTGACCAACGACCACGTCACGTTCGGCTATTTCGGCCAGTTGGCGAAGATGACGGATCAGGTCGTCGCGTTGTGGGCGCGTCTGCTGCATGCGGTGCCGAACGCGAAACTGTTTTTGAAGGCGGAGCAACTCGATACGGCTCATGTTCGTGAAACCACGTTGCGTCGCTTCGCAGCACATCGTATTGACGCGTCGCGTCTGATTCTCGAAGGCCGCTCGCCGCGCGCGGAGTATCTGGCCGCATACAACCGCGTCGATATCGCGCTGAGTCCGTTTCCGTATCCCGGCGGCACGACGACAGCCGAAGCGCTGTGGATGGGCGTGCCCGTGCTGTGCCGTCGCGGCGACCGTTTCCTGTCGCATATCTGTGAAAGCTTCCTGCATTCGGCCGGCCTCGACACATGGATCGCCACCGACGACGAAGACTATCTCGCCCGCGCGATTGCATTTGCCGCTGACCGCGCGGGCCTCGCCGCGCTGCGCGCCGGCCTGCGCGAGCAGGTGGTCGCGTCGCCACTATGCGATGCGCCACGCTTTGCCCGGAATCTCGAAGCCGCCTTGCATGACATGTGGGCGCAACACGTTACCGCTGTCCAGGAGGTCGCAGAATGAACAACCAGTCCGCCCTGATTACCGGCGGCGCCGGCTTCGTGGGCTCGCATCTGTGCGATCGCCTTGTCGCATCGGGGTACGACGTGATGTGCGTCGACAACTTTCACACGGGCAGCAAGCAGAACATCCAGCATCTGATCGGCCGCGTGAACTTCGAGTTGATCCGTCACGACGTGTGGCTGCCGCTCTACGTGGAAGCGGACCGCGTTTTCAACATGGCGTGTCCCGCGAGCCCGGTGCATTACCAGAGCGATCCGGTCTCGACCGTGAAGACGGCCGTGCTCGGCGCGATCAACATGCTCGGTCTCGCGAAGCGCTGCGGCGCGCGCATCCTGCAGGCATCCACGAGCGAAGTCTACGGCGACGCGCAGCAGCATCCGCAGCAGGAAAGCTACTGGGGCAACGTGAACCCGACCGGCCCGCGCGCCTGTTACGACGAAGGCAAGCGCTGCGCCGAAACGCTCTTTTTCGATTACCACCGCCAGCACGGCGTGGATATTCGCGTCGTGCGGATCTTCAACACGTACGGCCCGCGGATGCGCCCGGATGACGGCCGCGTCGTGTCGAACTTCATCATGCAGGCGTTGCGCGGTGACCCGATCACGCTATACGGCGACGGCAGCCAGACGCGCTCGTTCTGCTATGTCGACGACCTCGTCGAAGGTCTGCTGCGGATGATGGACCAGAACGACGAAACCGGCCCGGTCAACATCGGCAATCCGTTTGAAATCACGATCCGCGATCTCGCGGAAACGGTGCTGCGGCTGACGGGTTCGAAGAGTCGCGTCGAGTATCGTCCGCTGCCGAAGGATGATCCCATCCAACGCAGGCCCGATATCACGAAGGCACGCCAGCATCTCGACTGGCAGCCTGGCGTCGGCCTTGAAGACGGTCTGAAAGAGACCATCGCGTACTTCAAACACCTGGTGAAATCATGAGTCTTGATCTTGTGGGGACGACCTGTCCCGTTTGCGCCCACTCGGTCGCGGCGCGCTTCTTTCCGGCAGGCGAACAGACGCTCGCGACGCTCGCGTGGCCCGCATCGGCCGAAGCCGCGCGCGCGCTGCCGCGTCACGCGCAGGATTTCGTGCAGTGCCCGTCGTGCTCGCATGTGTGGAACCACAAGTTCCGTTACGACGCGATTCCCTACGAAAGCAACCCGAACCGCATGTTCAACAGCGGCGGCATCTGGAAAGGCCACCTTGCCGATACGCGCGACGTGCTGCTGGATCATTTGCCCGCGGCGCCGCTCGTCGTCGAGATTGGCTGCGGTGAAGGTCACTTCGTGCGCGGCCTCGCGCAGGCGCGCGAAGCGGGCCGCTTTATCGGCTTCGATCCGAACGCGAGCCCGGAGACGGGCAAGGGCGTCGAGTTTCATGCGCGTCTGTTCGATCCGCTTGTCGATATGAATGCATTCGCGCCGGACGCGGTTGTGATCCGCCACGTCCTGGAACATCTCACCGAACCCGCGAAGCTGATCGAGCAGTTCGCGTGGGGCGCCGCGATGCAAGGTGAAAAGGGCAAGGATTGCTGGCTGTTCGCCGAAGTGCCGTGTATCGACCGCGTCTTTGAAACGAACCGTCTGGCCGATTTCTTCTACGAACACGTGTCGCACTTCACGACGGAATCGTTCCGTGCGCTGATGTCGCGCGCGGGTGAGGTCGTCGCGCTCGAACACGGCTACGACGGCGAAGTGGTCTATGCACTCGTGAAGCTCGGCGTGCCGGCGCATGTGCGCGAGCGTGCCGAAGCAGCGACGCGTTTTGCCGCGCGCACGGTCGAGAGCCGCGAGACGATCGCGCAGCAACTCTCGGGTCTCGCGGCGTCGGGCAAGCGTGTGGCGATCTGGGGCGGCACGGGCAAGGCGGCGGCCTTCATTCATCAGTTCGGCGCGGATGCAAAGCGCTTTCCACTGGTGGTGGACTCCGATCCGCACAAAGCCGGCACTTACGTGCCCGGCACCGGCCAGAAGATCGAATTCCGCGACGTGCTGAAGGCATCCGGCGTCGACGTCATCGTGATTCCGACGCAATGGCGCGCGCGCGACATCATCGCGGAAATGTCCCGCGAAGGCATCGCGGCGCAAAGCGTGATGATCGAGCACAACGGCGCGCTGGTGGATTTCGGCGCCGAATCGCATCCGTATTGATTGAACCGGGCGGCGCGCGATGCGTCGCCCCTGCTGACGCACGAGTCCAGACCCATGCAGAACAACTCCCAATTTCTTGCGAACGCGCTGGCGCATCATCAGGCGGGCCGGCTCGCCGAAGCGCGGGCGCTGTACGGACAGATCCTGCAAACCGAGCCGGGCAATCCGGATGCGCTGCATTTTCTGGGGCTGCTCGCGTGTCAGCTGGGCCAGCACGATGCGGGTCTTGGGCTGATGGAAAAGTCGATCGCGGCGCATCCGAACGCGATCTACTACAACAACATCGGCAACATGCTGGGGCAGAAGGGCCGCCTTGAGGACGCAATCGAAGCCTATCGTCGCGCGGTCGCGCTCAAGCCGGACTACCCCGAGGCGCACAACAACCTCGGCAACGCGCTGCGCGAGGCGAAGCAGCCCGAGGCGGCGATAGAGAGCTGCGCACGGGCTATTGCGCAGCGTCCGGGCTACGCGGAAGCGCACAACAATCTCGGCAACGCGCAGCAGGATGTGGGTGAACTGGTGGCGGCCGCCGCGAGCTACCGCGAGGCGATCCGCCTGAGCCCGCACTATGCAGAAGCACACAACAACCTCGGCAACGTGCTGCGCGCGCAGGGCAAGGTGGATGAGGCGATCGCCAGTTTTCGCGCGGCCGTGGCACTTAAACCCGATCTTCGGATTGCGCATCACAGTCTCGGTCTGTTATTGAAAGCGCGCGGTGAACTGGAGGCTGCGATCAGGAGCTTGCGTCACGCGCTCGACCCAGCCGATGCAAACGCGCACAACAGCATCGGCGCGGTGTTGCGCGACATCGGCGATCTGGACGACGCCCTCGCGCATTTCGACACCGCGATCGCGCTGCGGCCGGACTTTGCCGAAGCGCACTGCAACCGTGGCAGCGTGCTGCGGCGACAGGGCCGGTTCGAGGAATCGGTGGCGAGCTGCATCCGGGCGATCGAACTCGCGCCGACGCTCGCCGAGGCGTACAACAGCCTCGGCATCGCGTACTACGGTCTCGACCGGCTGGAAGCGGCGACGCTAAGCCACCAGCACGCCATCGAACTCGACCCGAACAATGCGGACGCGTATCACAATCTCGGCGTTGTTCTCCTGAAGCACGACAAGCCGTATGAGGCGCTGGAAAGCTGCCACAAGGCGCTCGAGCTCGCCGACGTCTCCGCGCCGATGTACATCAGTCTCGGCGATATCCTGCGTGCGCTTGGCGATCTCGACGGCGCCATCGACGCGTACCTGAAGGCGTTGCCGCTCGATCCCGATCCGGTGCAGACATACAACCGCCTGCTATTCAGTCTGGCGGGTTCCGCGAAGTTCGATACCGACGCGTATCTGATACATGCGCGCCGCTTCGGCGAATTGATGTCGATGGGCGTGAAGCCGTATGCACACGCACCGTCGCATGACGGCTCGCGTCTGCGTGTCGGTATCGTGTCAGGCGATCTGCGCGCGCACCCGGCGGGCATTTTCCTGGAGAGCGTGTTCCGGTATGTGAACCCGGCGCACGTGGAGCTGGTCGCCTACGCGACCTATACGCTCGAAGACGACGTCACCGCGCGCCTCAAGCCGCACTTCAGCACGTGGCGCATGCTCGACGGGTTGAAGACCGAAGAAGCGGCACGCGTGATCCGCGACGATAACATCGACGTGCTGGTCGACCTGTCGGGTCACACGGCGTACACGGGTCTGCCGATTTTTGCGTGGAAGCCGGCGCCGGTTCAGGTCAGCTACCTCGGCTTTTTTGCGTCGACGGGCAGCGAGTCGATCGATTACTTTGTTGGCGACCGCTACGTGCTGC
Source organism: Paraburkholderia sartisoli (assembly GCF_900107685.1). Classification (GTDB taxonomy): domain Bacteria; phylum Pseudomonadota; class Gammaproteobacteria; order Burkholderiales; family Burkholderiaceae; genus Paraburkholderia; species Paraburkholderia sartisoli. Next base: position 284,050 of record NZ_FNRQ01000005.1, read on the forward strand.
CGCCGGGCGAAGAGGCACAATTCGTCGAAAAGCCGTGGCGCCTGCCGGACAGCTATCTGTGCTTCACGCCGCCTGTCGATGACGTGAAGGTCGGTCCGCTGCCCATGCTGGCAAACGGCGGCGCGGTCACGTTCGGCTGCTTCGGCAAACTGATGAAGATCAGCGACGACGTCGTCGCGCTATGGTCGCGTCTGCTGCATGCCGTGCCAGGTTCGCGGTTGTTCCTGAAGTCGCATGGTCTGGACACGAAGGGTGCGCAACTGACCACGCACAAGCGGTTCGCGGCACACGGTATCGACAGTTCACGGCTGATTCTTGAAGGCGCGTCGCTTCGTCCCGAGTATCTCGCGACGTATAACCGCGTCGACATTGTGCTGAGTCCGTTTCCATATCCGGGGGGCACGACGACGGCGGAAGGTTTGTGGATGGGCGTGCCGGTGCTGTGCATGAAGGGCGACCGCTTCCTCACGCACATCTGCGAAAGCCTGCTGCAGACCGCGAACCTTGCTGACTGGATTGCCGTCGATGAGGAAGACTATCTCGCCAAAGCCATCGCGTTCGCATCCGATCCGACGAAGCTGGCCGCCCTGCGCGCGGGTCTTCGCGAGCATGTGCTGGCGTCGCCGCTGTGCGATGCGCCGCGTTTCGCGAAGAATCTTGAGGACGCGTTTCATGGAATGTGGGCGCGATATGTCGAAAGCGTGGAAAGCGTGACACATGATGCAGATTGAACCGACGACGCAGAGCAACGCCTCGTTGATCGCGGCGGCACTTGCACATCATCAGGCAGGCCAACTGGCTGAAGCCCGGGTACTGTATGCGCAGATTCTGCAGAGCGAGCCGGGAAACCCGGACGCGCTACATTTTCTGGGGCTGCTCGCGTGTCAACTCGATCAGCACGATGCGGGTCTTGCATTGATCGAGCAGTCGATCGCCGCGCATCCGAGCGCGATCTACTACAACAACTTCGGCAACATGCTGCGCGAGAAAGGGCGGCTTGCCGAAGCGATCGATGGCTACCGGCACGCCGTTGCGCTGTCGCCCGGATATGCCGAGGCCTGGAACAACCTGGGCAACGCGCAACGCGAGGCGAAGCAACCAGACGCCGCGATGCGCAGTTGCGCGCAGGCGATCGCCTTGTATCCGGGATATGCCGAGGCGTACAACAACCTTGGTAACGCGCTGCACGACATGGGCGATCTCGACGCTGCGGTCGCGAGCTACAACAGGGCGATCGAATTCCGTTCCGACTACGCAGAGGCACACAATAACCTCGGCAACGTGTTGCGCGTGCTGGATAAAGCGGATGCAGCGATCGCGAGTTTTCGGACGGCGATCGCGCTCAAGCCTGAATTGCGGACGGCACATCAGAGTCTGGGCCTGATGTTGCGGATGCGCGGTGAGACGACTGAGGCGATCGCGAGCCTGCGCCGCGCACTGGATCCGACGGACGCGAATGCGCACAACAGCATCGGCACCGCGCTGTGCGACATCAACGATCTGGATGCTGCGCTGAAGCACTTCGACACGGCGATTGCGTTAAAACCGGACTTTGCGGAGGCACACTGCAATCGTGGCGGTGTGATGCGGCGCCTGAACCGTTTCGAGGAGTCGGTGGAAAGCTGTGTCCGGGCAATTGAACTCGCGCCGACATTCGCCGAGGCCTACAACGTCCTTGGCATCGCCTACCTTGGACTGAAGAATTTCGACGCCGCTATTCTGAGCCACCAGTACGCGATCGAACTCGATCCCGACAACGCGGCTGCGCATAACAATCTCGCCTGCGTATTCATGGCCTGCGAGAGGCCCGCCGAAGCGCTGGTCAGCTGTCGCCGTGCAGTTGCGCTGGCGGAAAACGACGCGCGGATGCATCTCGCACTTGCCGACGTGCTGCGTGCGCTCGGCGATCACGGAGAGGGAATCGCGGCCTATCGTCGGGCGCTTGAACTCAATCCGGGCCTGGAGGCGGCCTGTCAGTGCGTGATCTTCACAACAGCTGGCTCCGTGTATTGTGACGTTACGATGCTCGTCGCGGATGCACGGCAATATGGCCGGCTGGTGGCTGCCCGCGCACGGCCTTACCGGCATCGCGCGGCACCGGAGCAGGTCACCGGTCCATTACGGGTGGGTTTCGTTTCCGGCGACTTCAGGGCGCATTCAGTTTCAGCGTTTCTGGAAAGTGTCGTGGCGCAACTCGACCCGGCACGCGTCGAACTGTTCGCTTACTCGACGCAGCCAGTCGAGGATGCAATGACCGCGCACATCAAGCAGTACTTCGCCAGTTGGTGCGATACGACCGGTATGAGCGACGAGGCAGCCGCGAGCAGGATCCACGCGGATGGCGTTCACATTCTGGTGGATCTGTCAGGACATACGCTGTACAACCGGTTGCCCGTTTTTGCCTGGAAACCCGCACCGGTGCAAGTGACCTGGCTGGGCTTTTTCGCAACGACCGGTATCGACGCCATTGACTACGTTCTCGGCGACCGGCACGTGCTCCCGGTTGAAGAAGAAGCTCACTTCATCGAAAAGCCGTGGCGACTGCTCGACAGCTATCTCTGCTTCACGCCGCCACAACCCGAGATCATAATCGGCCCGTTGCCCATGGTGGCGAACGGCGTGGTGACCTTCGGCTGCCTGAACAATATCGGCAAGATCGGCGATGACGTGGTCGCGCTCTGGTCGCGCGTGCTGCATGCAGTACCTGATTCACGTCTGCTGCTGAAAGCGCCGCAGCTTGATCAGACAGTTCTTCGCACCGGGATCGCAGATCGTTTCCTGCGCCACGGCATTGCAGCGGAACGCCTGATACTCATCGGACGCACGACGCGGGACGCGCATCTCGACGCGTTCAACCAGGTCGATATTGCGCTCGATCCTTTCCCTTATCCGGGTGGCACGACGAGCGTCGAAGGATTATGGATGGGCGTACCGGTGCTGACGCGACGCGGCGACCGGTTTCTTTCGCATGTCGGCGAAAGCATCGTCAACACGGCGGGTCTGCCGGCGTGGGTGGCGGTAGATGATGACGACTACGTCGCGAAGGCCGCCGCATTTGCGGCAGACCGTACAGGCCTGGGCGCCTTGCGCGCAGGCCTGCGTCAACAGGTTCTGGCCTCGCCGCTGTGCGACGCGCCCCGCTTCGCGCGCAACCTCGAAGATGCCTTCGAGGCGATGTGGGATGCGTACGCCTCAGGCACGTCAGCCAGATAATTCAATTCCTGCCCGGCCACGCCCGATGAAATCATGGCTGAAGCCGCGATTTCATCGGGACGAAAAAAAAGCCGCATCGCGGCTTTTTGAAACAACTCAAAGATCCCACATTTGTCATGCGGTGTTCGTTGTATTCCCCCGTTTTATTCCTTGCGCAGTCCAGTCACAACGGTCGCTGCCTTAAAGCATGCCCGTCGTGTGATACAGGCTGACAGCCTTGATGCGCCCGATCGCCTCACTGTGCTGCGAGGCGATCCGGTCCGATCCCGCTTTCGCATGTTCCGTAATCGCGACGTCGATACGCTGGATCGTGCGGATCTTTTCCAGCGCCTCAGGCGTCTGCGTGGGGCTCAGCGACATCAGGAGCGGCGAGCGTTCTTCGACGAGCGCGGCCGCGCGCAGCCAGTCACCCTCGACGGCAGCGGCTTCGATTGCCTGGCTCAGGCCAAGCGCGCGGTCCAGCGGTTCGTCCGTCATGTGTTCCATTCCTGATGTCGACGCCATTGCGCCAGCTTACTTGTTGGTCGCGAGCGCACCCGCGCTGCTCGATCCACCGAAGAGCTGCGTGAGGTACTGCGTGTTGTTCTGCATCTGCGACATCAACGTGTTCAGCGCCGTGAACTGTGCGTTGTATTGCGCGGTCAGGGTGTTCTGATAATCCGTCAACGCCGTCGCCTGATCCGACAGGTTCGACAGGTCGCTGTTCAGCGACGCGGTGCGCTGGTCGATCGTGCCGCTCGACTGGACGTACGTGTTCACGAACGAATTCAGCGTCGTGCCGATGCCGTTCGTCGTGTTGAACAGTCCGGCAATAGCCGGGCTGCTGGAGCTCACGGCCGCCGTGAGCTTGCTCTGATCGACGGCCATCGTGCCGTCCGGCTGCAGGTCGATACCGATCGACGAAAGACTGAACGTCTTGCCGCCCGTTGTCACGCCGCCACTGATCAAACCGGCGAGACCGTTGTTGATCTGGTTGAGCATCGAGTCGCCCAGCAGCGGACCGGCCGTCGCCGTGGTCGTGTTGTAGCCGGACAGGCCAGCAGCCGTGGTGACGTAGTTGTTGTACGCCGTGACGAAGTCGTTGATTGCTTTCGTGGTTGCGGTCGGATCGGTTGCAACCGTCACGGTCTGTGGCGTGCCGATGGCGGCTGCCGACAGGACGAGCGTCACACCGGTCAGCGCGTTCGACACGGTGTTGCTGGCGCTGGTCACGGCGTTGCCGTCGATGGTGAACTGCGCATCCTGACCCGCCGTCACCGTCGTGTAACCGGAAGAGTTCAGTTTTGCATTCAGGCCGCTGCCTGCCGTCACCGAGACCGTGTTGGCCGCACCCGTCGCCGTCGACTGGATGACCAGATGCTGTCCGTCCGATGCCGTGATGACCGATGCCGACACGCCCGGATTGTTCGACGACGTGTTGATCGCGCTCGCGATATCCGACAGAGACTGGCCCGACGTCACGTTGAGCGACATCGTGCCTGTGCTGCCGAGACCGATGGTCAGCGTGCCGCTGCCGATCGTGTCGCTGCTGGTGAATGCCTGCGAGGAAATCTTGTTGGCCGTCGCAACTTTCGTCACGTTGATCGTGTAGTTGCCGGCGACCGCACCGGTCGTCGTCGTCGCAGTGATCGCGCTGCTGCTGACGGTTGCGCCGACGCTCGACAACGTGGAGCCGTCTGCCAGGCCGCTCAGCGCGGTTTGCAGCGACGAAAGCGCCGACTTGATCGAGCCGATGGCCGACAGCTGGGTATTGTCGAGCGACTGTTTATTCACAATCGTCGCGTTTTGACCGGCTGTTTTCGCGGTAACGAGAGCGGAAACGAGCGTGTTGACATCGAGCGTTGACTTGGTCGAACCGCTGATGATGGACTGTGCCGCCTGCGCTAGCAGACTGCTTACGTCAGTAGTGGATGAGGACGCCGTCGTGGTCATGCGGATGCTCCGTTCGTCGATACGAAAAAAGTCGGGTCAATCATGCTGAAGCGCAGAAACGGGTTGTGGGAGGCAAGCCTCCCACGGGTCCTGCCTGTGTTTCCTGCAGGAGCCGCATACGGCTACGGCTCCTGCAATGCGGCGTCGTCGGGCACGCCGCGCTTCAATCAGCCTTACTGGAGAAGCTTCAGAACCTGTTGCGGCAGCGAGTTTGCCTGAGCCAGCACCGAGATACCAGCTTGCTGCAGCACTTGAGCTTTCGACAGGTTCGCTGTTTCCGTCGCGAAGTCCGCGTCGGTGATCTGCGAGCGCGCTGCGCTCATGTTCGTCGCTTGCGTGGTCGTCGTCGTGATGGCGGCCGTCATCGTGTTTTGCGTGGCGCCGAGCGTTGCCTGGAAGGTATTGACGCTTGCCAGTGCCGCGTCGATCGAGGTCATTGCTGTTTGTGCAGCCGCTGCCGAAGAAACGCTCAACGCGTTCACGCCCAGACCCGTCGCGTTCCACACCGTCGCGCCGAACGATGCCGTGATTTGCTGACCAGCGAATGCACCGATCTGGAACGTCACGCTACCTGCGCCCGACAGAACTGCCTTGCCGTTGAACGTCGTTTGCGATGCAACACGCGAAATTTCTGTCAGGCGCGCTTGCACTTCCGAGTCCAGGTTAGCCAGTGCCTTCGAATCCAGCGAGCCGTCGCCTGCTTCCACTGCCAGCTGGCGAATACGTTGCAGGTTGTCGACCGTCGATTGCAGCGCGCCGTTGGTCGTTTGCACCATCGACACCGCGTTGTTCGCGTTTGCGGCGCCCTGGGTCAGCGCGTTGATCGACGCCGTTTGCGACGTTGCAATTGCGTTACCAGCGGCATCGTCAGCAGCCGTGTTGATGCGCTTGCCCGACGACAGACGGTTGATGGCTTGCGCCAGAGCGCTTTGCGAGCCCGACAGATTGTTCTGTGCCGTCAGCGACAGAATGTTGGTGTTGATATTCAGCATTTGCTTCCTCGTTTGGAAAACGCCATGTAATTAGGCTGGTTCGGGTTCGGCGTAGCGCATTTGACGAGTGGCGCTGCCCGCCTTTCCTGGTTGTCGGCGGCGCGCGAACAAAACTTTAGGGGCTGGAGAGAAAAGAGGGAGGGAACGGGCCCGCCCGCGGCCGGCCGAAAACCCGGAGAGCGCCGCCCTATGCGGATCCGCGAGGCGGCGTATGCTTGTCGGTCCGGTTGCATTTCCCCTGGGAGAAGTCATGCAAAAACGCAATATCGGCACGTCGCAGGTACAGGTCGCACCGCTGGTTTTCGGCGGAAACGTGTTCGGCTGGTCCGCCGACGAAGCCACTTCGTTCTCGATTCTCGACGCCTTCGTCGACGCCGGGCTCGACTTCATCGATACCGCCGACGTCTATTCGGCCTGGGTGCCGGGGCACCACGGTGGCGAATCGGAAAGCATCATCGGCAAGTGGCTGAAACAGGGCGGAAGGCGCGACAAGGTCGTGCTCGCGACCAAGGTGGGCATGCTCGGCGCGCGAAAAGGGCTGTCGGGCGGCAACATCCAGGCGGCAGTCGAAGATTCGCTGCGTCGCCTGCAAACCGATTACATCGACGTGTACTTTTCGCATCTCGACGACGCGGAAACGCCGCTCGCCGAGACGTTAGGTGCCTACCAACGCCTGATCGAGGCGGGCAAGGTGCGGGTGATCGGCGCCTCCAACTATAGCGGCGCGCGGATCGAGGAGGCGCTCGCGGTCGCGCAGCAGAACGGCTTGCCGAAGTACCAGCTGCTCCAGCCGGAGTACAACCTGTATGATCGCGCCCCATATGAAACGGAGATCGAACCGGTTGCGCTCGCGCACCGGTTGGGTGTCGTGACGTATTACAGTCTTGCGAGCGGCTTTCTGTCGGGCAAATACCGGTCGAAGGCGGATCTCGGGAAAAGCAGCGCCCGCGGCAGCCGGGTCGAAAAATACCTGAACGAACGCGGCCTCGAAATCCTGAAAGCGCTCGACGAAGTCGCCGGACGGCACGACAGCACGCCCGCCACGGTGGCGCTGGCCTGGCTGATGGCGCGTCCGGGTGTGACGGCCCCAATTGCCAGCGCGACCTCGGTCGACCAGCTGAAAAGCCTTGTTGCGGCGGTCCACCTGAGGCTCGCCGACGCCGATATCCGCCGGCTGAACGACGCAAGTGCCTGAACGCACTCGTGAAAGTGGTGGTGGGCACGAGTTTTTCCTGATATTATCGGGAGTGAATTGAGATCTTTGCCTGTTTCGTGGTCGATTGATGGTTGAACGTCGGCGATGAGCCGGGCATCAGGCGCAGTGGTGCATGAGCGTCTGCCCGCGTTCTCGCGGTGAACTCCCCACCTCTCTTTTCCGGCCTCCGTGGCCGCTTTGCCTCTCGTTTTCGTCCATGGTTTCGTTTGCCTGTTATTGGCCATGAATCGAAACGACCGGAGTGCCGGCGCGTGAGCGGGTTGCCGCCACGCAATTAACCGTATCAAGCGATTTAGTTAGGAATTACATGACGACGATTCTTCTGAAAGAAAACGAGCCGTTCGAAGTGGCGATCCGCCGCTTTCGTCGCGCAATCGAAAAGAATGGCCTGATCGCCGAGTTGCGTGAGCGCCAATCGTACGAAAAGCCGACGACGGCACGTAAGCGCAAGAAGGCTGCTGCTGTGAAGCGCCTGCACAAGCGCCTGCGTAGCCAGCAACTGCCGAAAAAGCTGCACTAAGCACGCTTTTACGCACGGCCAGACGGCGGTGTAGCTTCGAAAGAAGCTACACCGCCGTTTTCATTTGGGCGCTCGGGAGCGGTCGTGTCCGCGCCATCATGGCCAGGTATGTGCGGTTTCACGCGAGACAGTGAGACAGGGAGGTCGTGAAGCGGGCGCCGGCGAACTGGCGCTTCCCGGCATTGTCGCTGTTCTGGCGTTATGCCGCGGTCTTCACCCGTTCGGCGGACAGGCTGAACTGCCGGGCGATCGAGACGAGACGTTCCTGCCATTCCCACGTCCCGAACACGTCATGCACGTTCTGCAGGCAACTGAGCAATTCGACGGTAGTTGCGTCGTAGATGTTGATGCGCACGCGTAGCAGCGCTTTTTTGAGCGCCGCAACGCCGACGTCCATATAAATGGGCACGTCGCGCGGATCTTTTCCGATATAGCGGACGGGAACGCCTTCCATCGCCGTCATATAGTCGCCCGGCTTGATGAAATTGCCGACGGGGCATCCGCCGCAGTGACTCCGGTAGGCGCCGCCGCCGCGTGGCAGTAGCGCCGCGCGCCTCTGGCCAAACAGATGGCCGACGGCCTGGTCGAAAATCTCCTGATGTGTCAGGAAGTTCAGGCTTTTCATGGTGAATCTCCCCTGCGCGATACGCAGCGGTCGTTGTTATTTGAAGACCTGCGGTCTTCCTCACAGTTATAACGACTGAAATCGGTAAATATGTAGTGGATGAAACCCGGGGCGGGCAATTTTACGTCACGTAGCGTGGTCTCGCCCACGCTACGTGACGCGTAAGGCGACCCGAGCGACGGCGGCAAGCGAAACGGAGCGCCGCGGCTACTCCGTTTTCCGGTTGCGCCCCTTTTTGCCGAGCGCGGCGCAGGCCGCCCTGCATACACAAGTTCGCTCGTGGTCGTTCACCATGCCCACGGCCTGCATGAACGCATAGCAGATCGTGGTGCCGACGAATTTGCAGCCCCATCCCTTGAGCGCCTTGCTGAGTGCGTCCGAAACGGCGGTCGACGCGGGTGTGTCCCGATAGCTTGCCCAGTCGTTCTGGATGGGCGTCTGGTCGACAAATGACCATACGAAGTTAGCCAGCGAACCGTGTTCGGCCTGGATTTTCTGGACCGCGCGCGCGTTCGTGACCACCGATTCGAGCTTGCCCCGATGGCGGACGATGCTGGCATCGAGTAGCAGCGCATCGATGTGCTTCGGCGTGAAGCGGGCCACGGCGTCGATATCGAAATCGGCGAACGCGCGGCGATACCCGGCGCGCTTGTTGAGGATTGTCGACCACGACAGGCCAGCCTGCGCGCCCTCCAGTACGAGCAGTTCGAACAGGTGCCGGTCGTCGCGCGAGGGCACGCCCCATTCCGTGTCGTGATATTGCGCAAGCGCTTCTGTCGCCGCCCAGTTGCATCGTTGTGTCACTTTCCCGCTCCTGCATGATGAGTTGTTCGATCTGTCGAATGCCGCCAGGCAAGAATAGCGGAATGGGCGCGCGCCGCCACCTGGCCGGATGGCAGATTGCCGGATCGAATTGAACCCGATAGTCTCTGCTCCATCCTTTTCATTCGACTGTATTCGATGACTTCAGACCTTTATCTCATCGGTGTCGACGGCGGCGGCTCCGGCACCCGTCTCGTCCTTGGCGACATTCACGGTGCGGAACTCGCGCAGGCCGCGGGCGGCCCATCGGGTCTGGGCCTCGGCGTCGAGCGCGCCTGGCTCGCGATCGAGGCCGCCTGCCGCGATGCGTTCGCCGCCGCCGGGCTCGAGCTGGACTGGTCACGCTGCGTGCTGGGATGCGGTCTGGCGGGTGTGAACAATCGCGACTGGCTCGCGGCGTTCCATGATCACGCGCCGAAAGTGGCGGGGCTCGCGGTCGAGAGCGACGCCTATACGACGCTGCTCGGCGCGCACGCCGGCGCCCATGGCGTGGTGGTCGCGCTCGGCACGGGCAGCGTCGCCGCGGCGGCCGACGGCGACGGACCATGGCGCATCGCGAGCGGTTTCGGCTTTCCATCCGGCGACGAAGCAAGCGGTGCCTGGCTTGGCTTGCGGGCAGTCGTCTACGCGCAGCAGGCGCTCGACGGCCGCGTGCCGCACGATGCGTTCGCGCAGGCGCTGCTCGATCGCGTCGACGCACAGGACCGCGACAGCCTGATCGTCTGGCTTTGCGCCGCCAATCAGACGGCTTATGCGAGCCTCGCGCCCGTCGTCCTGCAGCATCGCACGCATCCGTTTGCCACCCGTCTGCTCGCGCAAGCCGGAGCGGAAATCGCGAAGATGATCGACGCGCTCGATCCGCGCGGCACCTTGCCCGTCGCGCTGTGCGGCGGCCTGGGTGAGCCGCTGCGGCCTTACGTGCCGGCTTCGTACCATGGGCGCCTGCGCACGCCGCTGGCCGGTTCAGCCCACGGCGGGTTGCAGCTTGCAAGGATCGAAGCGCAACGGATCAACGCGTAAAGCGGCGACGGGCGCGGCGCGCGGGTTCGGGGCGTTAAAATACGCCCTTTGAGCCAGCGGCACTGCCCACCATATGTACAAAGTTATCGCCACCGATCTCGACGGAACCCTGCTCAACAGCGACCATCAGGTGGACCCGTTCACCGTTGCCACGGTGCGCGCGCTCGAAGCGCAGGGGCTCCACTTTGTCATCGCGACCGGGCGCCATTATTCCGACGTGGCCGGCATCCGCGATGTGCTGGGTATCAAGCCCTGGCTGGTGACGTCGAATGGCGCGCGGGTGCATGCGCCCGACAACACGCTGATGTACGCGCGGGATCTCACGCCCGAAATCGTGCGGCGTCTCGTCGAGCCGGAAATCACCGGTGGGCATGGCCGCGTGATCGTCAATCTGTTTGCTGAACAGGAATGGCTGATCGACCGGGACGCGCCTGAACTGCTGCGCTTTCATCAGGACTCGGGATTCACGTACGAAGTGATGGACCTGCGCGAGCACTCAGGCAAGGACATCGCAAAGGTGCTGTATATCGGCGATCCGGCGGACCTCGCGCATGTTTCCGCGAATCTCGAACGCGAGTTCGGCGAGGCGCTGTATGTGACCTATTCGTTGCCTGACTGTCTCGAGGTGATGGCGGCGAGCGTGTCGAAAGGCACGGCGTTGCGGGTCGTGCTCGAACGCCTCGGTATCGACGCGACACGTTGCGTGGCCTTCGGCGACAACATGAACGACATCGACCTGCTGGAAACGGCCGGCTATCCGTTCATGATGAACAACGCCAATCCCGATCTGATCCGGCGCCTGCCGGAGGTGCCGCGAATCGGCAATAACTTCGAGGCCGGGGTGGCCCATCATCTGCGCAAGCTGTTCGCCATGGACGACGAATTGACGTCGTGATCGTCGCGGCGAAGGTGAAGTTAAACCTGAAGGCTGGCGAATCCCTTCGCCAGCCCGACACGCCGCGGCACGCCGAGCCTGTAGCAACATCGCCGCACTTCGCTGCGCCCAGGCGCCAGGCTCAACTCAAGGCTTCCACGCCGCGCGCCGTCTCGCGCTCCCGCGCAACAACCGGATAGACCAGTCCCGCGACCACCGCACCCAGCATCGGCGCGAGCCAGAAGAGCCACAGCTGGTCGACCGCGCCACCGCCGACGAACAGCGCCGGGCCTGTCGAGCGGGCCGGATTGACGGATGTGTTCGTCACCGGAATCGAAATCAGGTGGATCAGCGTCAGGCACAACCCAATCGCCAGCGGTGCGAATCCCGCCGGCGCGCGCCGGTCGGTTGCGCCGAGAATCACGAACAGGAAGAAGCCGGTCATCACCACTTCGCAGATGAACGCCGCGAGCATCGAATAGTGCCCGGGCGAGCGGCCGTCATAGCCATTGGTGGCGAAGCCGCTCGCCACGAGGTCGAAGCCCGGCTTGCCGCAGGCAATCAGCGAGAGCACAAACGCGCCGAGTACCGCGCCGGCCACCTGCGCCACGATGTACGGCACGAGGTCGCGGGCCGGGAAGCGGCCCGCGACCGTCAGCCCGACACTGACGGCCGGGTTCAGATGACATCCGGAGACATGCCCGATTGCATAGGCCATTGTCAGCACGGTCAGGCCGAACGCGAGCGCGACACCCACGTAGCCGATACTCAGACCCTGTTCGGGACCCGAAAGGCTCGCGGCCAGGACGGCGCTGCCGCACCCTCCGAGCACGAGCCAGAACGTGCCGAACATTTCGGCGGCGACGCGTCGCGACAATTGCATTTGCGTATTCCTTTAAAGGTCGACTGCCATTGCGGCATCGCGAAATACGCAATGCGCGCTCGAGTCGCGGATTTTAGGCAAACGCACCAGACGACGCTGTCAAGAATTGTCAAATTCGACGAAATGCCGGTGATTATTTCGGGATAATGATGCGTGAAATATTACTTCGGCGGATTTTAATAATTATCAGATGTTTTCCCGATATGCGGGTCTGGCACACATTGCGAATTCTGCTAAATGCAGCTAATCTCCGATCGAATGACTGCCGCGATAAGGGAGAGGCCACAATGTCATCACAATACGCAGATCTCAAGGTTCAGATAGCGCGACTTCAGGCGCAGGCCGAAGAGGCACGTCGTACCGAAGTCGTGAATGTGATTGCGGAGATCCGTCACAAGATCGTCGAATACGGGCTGACGGCACAGGATCTGGGCTTCGCCGAGGCCGCCCGGCGTGGCCGGCCGCCAAGGAAAGCGCCGCTACCGCCGCGTTATCAGGATCCCAAAACCGGCAGTACGTGGAGCGGGCGCGGCAAGCCGCCAAAATGGATTGCAGGAAAAAATCGTGAGCGATTCCTGATCGAACAGTAATTCCATCCGGTTATCGAAAGCATTTTGAAGGGAATTGCGTCTGTCCGGCCATTGCTTGATACGGCCGGTTGGCGCCAAATAAAAAGCCGCCTTTTCAGGCGGCTTTTTGTTGCCGGGGAAATGAATCGTTCGATTCATACGCGAGGCAAACGATTCACGCAGACGATTCACCCGAATTAACGCACCGGCTGATCGTTCAGCCAGCCGCAACCCGGCGCAGCACCGGACGGCGCGCGGTTTCCAGAAGCGTCGTATATCCGTCGACGTAATTCTGCGCCATCGTCTTCGAGCTGAAGCGGCGCTCGAACTGCGCGCGGATTTCGCTGCGGGAAAGCTCGTCGATGCGCTGGAGCGCGGCGACCGCACCCTGCACGTCCTCGCAGACATAGCCCGTCACGCCGTGGTCGATCACCTCGGGCACCGAGCCGCGGTTGAACGCGATCACCGGCGTGCCGCACGCCATCGATTCGATCATCACGAGGCCAAACGGCTCGGACCAGTCGATCGGGAACAGCAGCGCCTTCGCGCCGGAGAGGAAATCGGGCTTCTGGGCCTCGTTGATCTCGCCGACAAACTCGACGTGCGCCTGCGACAGCAGCGGCTCGATTTCGGTCTTGAAGTATTCCTGGTCGACCTTGTCCACCTTGGCGGCGATCTTCAGCGGCAGACCGCTTTGAGCAGCGATCCTGATGGCTGTATCGACGCGCTTCTCCGGACAGATACGGCCGAGGAACGCCAGATATTCGGGCTTCTTGTGCGGCTGCGGCGTTAGCAACTGCGCCGGCAGGCCGTGATAGATCGTGTTGAGCCAGTTCGCCTGCGGCAGCGGCTGGCGCTGCGAATCCGAAATCGACACCACCGGCACGTCCGAAAACGCGTCGAACACCGGCTGAAGCTCGGGCAGATCGAGGCGGCCGTGCAGCGTCGTGACAAACGGCGTGTCCATCGTCGAGAATAGCGGGAACGGCAGATAGTCGAGGTGGAAGTGCAGCACGTCGAACTCGTGGGCGACGCGGCGCACCTGTTCCATCATCAGCACGTGCGGCGCCATCGCGTCGCGCACGGTCGGATCGAGGCGCAGCGCGCGCGGCCAGCAGGCTTCCAGGTCCGCGGAGGTAACCGAATCGCCGCTCGCAAACAGCGTGACGTCGTGACCGAGGTCCACCAGCGCCTCGGTGAGGTAAGAAACAACACGCTCGGTGCCGCCGTAAAATTTCGGGGGGACAGCTTCATAAAGCGGCGCGATTTGTGCGATTCGCATGCGGTTCTCCTTGTTCAGACGGCTTCGCTCGACGTCGCCCGGGTGAGCGGGGCGAATGCCTGGTCGGACGGACCGCGCGGCGTTTCCACTTGCCGCGCGAGGACTGCCCGAGCCGGATCGGGTTATCCCTTAGGACCATTATCGGGATTGAGTGCGCTAATTCGAGCTATTTTTCAAACACTTAATGTTGTTACAGCGCGAAACAGGCGCTCGAGAATTCCCTCAATATGCGGGAAACCCAATAAAGGCAAGGGACTCGATGCCCATGACAGGCGAGTCGAAGGGTAGCACGGTGTCCCGCCGAGGTACGCTGAGCAAGGCTTTCACGGCATGACGGCCAGATTGCGAAACGGGTGGATATGCCCGCTTTAAATCTGCCTGTAATCCCGCCCCATCCGCCTTTGACGCGACTTTTCGTTACGTCGGAAAACGGCCCGCCGCAAATCGTGTAGGAAAAACTCCTACATTAATAATGGATATTTCCGTCAGAACGACGGGCGGTCTGTCCGATTTCCGACGGGTTGTGCTTTCGCCACAATGCTGGAATGACCATAAACGGGCCGGTCGTGCGTGTTCGGCGCGCGCGATCGAGCAAACGTTTCCGCAACGGCCTGACCAGCCAGATCGAACCGGGGGAATCATGACCGCCACTAGCGAAATGCTCAGTGAGATCAGAGAAGTAAACCTGTCCTACCTTCTGCTGGCCCAACGTCTTCTGCGTGAGGACAAACCTATGGGCATGTTCCGCATGGGCATATCGGACCAGCTCGCCGACGTCCTCGCCAACCTGTCGCTCGCACAGACCGTCAAGCTGGCCGCATCGAACCAGGTGCTGTGCCGCTTCCGGTTCGACGACCACACCATTCTTTCGTCCCTCGCTGAAAAAGGCAAACAGGGCGTCGTCGCCCAGGCGCATTCGGCGATCCTGATGGCGAGCCAGCCGACCGAGCAGATCGGTTGAGACGCACGCCGCAGTCCCCTGTGGTCGGCCGCCCGGCCGGCCGGAGCCGGTACGGACGACAGAACGAGGGCGGATGGCAACGAAAAGCGTGATGACGGAAGTCAGGGAAATCACCCTGGCGATCGAACTGATCGAACTTGGGGCGCGGCTGCAACTCCTCGAGGCGGAAACCAGCCTCTCGCGCGACCGGCTGATCAGACTCTACAAGGAACTGAAGGGCGTCTCGCCGCCCAAGGGCATGCTGCCCTTCTCGACAGACTGGTTCATGACGTGGCAGCCGAATTTCCATTCGTCGCTGTTCTTCAATATCTACCGGTTCATCAACCTGCAGGGCGGCTGCGACCCGATCCAGGCGATCGTGAAAAGCTACCGGCTCTATATGGAACACGTCCAGCTGCAGCAGGACGAGCCGGTATTGAGCCTCACGCGTGCCTGGACGCTGGTGCGGTTCTTCGACTCGGGCATGGTGCAGATGACGCCCTGCACGCGCTGCGGCGGACATTTTGTCGCGCATGCGCACGATCCGCAGCAGGGTTTCGTCTGCGGGCTGTGCCAGCCGCCTTCGCGGGCGGGCAAGACCCGCAAGGCCGCGGAAGCCGCCGGGGCCAAAGCCCGACCGGCTGCCGGCGCCTCGATTCTCGTCGCCTCGGCGTGAATCCGGGCGCCCGGCCAGGCGCGCGCAGCGGGCGTTCAGCGAGACAGGCCGGCCCACGCGCGGCCGGCTGAGCGGGCCGGCCTGCGGCAGTCCGCGCGCCGGCGGTGCGTGGCCCGCGGCGCGCGCCCGACCGGCGCGTATTCCCGAGCCCACCGGGTGTACGCCGTGGTGGGCGGCCCCTTTATCCCCAAAGTTTTCTGTCCGCGTGCCGTAAACCAGTTTAACGACGGTCTCCGTCGCTTCTTTGTGAGGGCTCGGCAGTGTTGATTTTCGTGGGAACACTCGTAACGCTGTTGTCCGTCTTCGGCGGTTATGCGCTGGAAGGCGGCCATCTTGGCGCGCTGTTGCAGCCCGTCGAAATACTGATGATCGCGGGTGCGGGGCTGGGTGCGTTCATTCTCGGCAACGGGGCGAAGACGATCAAGGCCACGCTTCGCGTGATACCAACGCTTTTCAAGGGCGCCAAATACGACAAGGATGTCTACATGGAGCTGATGGCGCTCCTGTACGTGCTGCTCGCGAAGGCGCGCAAGGAAGGCACGCTGACCCTCGAAGCCGATATCGACGACCCGCACAAAAGCCCGATCTTCACGCAGTACCCGAAGATCCTGGCGGATCACCATATCGTCGAATTCCTGACCGACTACCTGCGGTTGATGGTGGGCGGCAACATGAACGCCTTCGAGATCGAAAGCCTCATGGACGAGGAAATCGAAACCCATCATCACGAAGGCGAGGCGCCGGCCCACGCGCTGATGAAGGTCGGCGACGCGATGCCGGCGTTCGGTATCGTCGCGGCCGTGATGGGCGTGGTACACACGATGGCCTCCGCGGACAAGCCGCCGGCGATTCTCGGCGAAATGATCGCGCAGGCGCTGGTCGGCACCTTCCTCGGGATTCTGCTTTCGTACGGGCTCATCGGGCCGCTCGCGAGTCTCGCCGAACAGCGCGTGACCGAGTCGACCAAGATGTTCCAGTGCATCAAGGTGACGATTCTCGCCAGCCTGAACGGCTATGCGCCGGCGATCGCCGTCGAGTTCGGCCGCAAGGTGCTCTTCTCGACCGAACGCCCGTCGTTCACCGAGCTGGAAGAGCACGTGCGCCGCGTCAAGGCGAAATAAGGCGACGGCCAGGGACTGGGAATGAGCAAGGACAAGGATCGCGCAATCGTCGTCAAGCGCTCGGCGCCGAGGAAGTCCAGCCCGCACGGCGGCGCCTGGAAGCTCGCGTACGCCGACTTCATGACCGCGATGATGGCGTTCTTCCTGCTGATGTGGCTCTTGAGTTCCGCATCGACGGTGCAGCTGCGCGGCATCGCCGAGTACTTCAACCAGCCGCTCAAGGTTGCACTGATGGGCGGCGATCGCAGCGCCGAGGATTCGAGCATCCTGAAAGGCGGCGGCCGCGACATCTCGACCGACCAGCAGGGCATCACGCGGCAGAGCGACGGCTCGACGGCGCGCGCCGAAAAGACCGCCGCCCGCAACGACGACGACGCGGTCAACCAGACCCAGGGTTCGCTCGAGCGTCGCGAGCAGGTTCGCCTGCATGACCTGCAGGTGAAGCTGATGGCGGCGATCGAAGCCAACCCGGTGCTGCGCCAGTTCAAGCAGCAGATCCGCATCGATTCGACGCTGATGGGCCTGCGCATCGAGATCGTCGATTCGCAGAAGCGGCCGATGTTCGCCACCGCCCGCGACATCGTCGAGCCGTACATGCGCGACATCCTGCGCGAGATCGGCAAGACGCTGAACGACGTGCCGAACCGCATCGTCGTGCAGGGTCACACCGACGCCGTGCAGTACGCCGGCGGCGAGAAGGGCTACAGCAACTGGGAGCTGTCGGCGGACCGCGCGAACGCGTCGCGGCGCGAACTGATCGCCGGCGGCATGGATGAAGCGAAGGTGCTGCGCGTGCTCGGTCTTGCGTCGACGCAGAACCTGAACAAGGCCGACCCGCTCGACCCTGAAAATCGTCGCATCAGCATCATCGTGCTCAACCGCAAGTCGGAAGAAGCGTTGATGCGGGACGACACCACGACGACGACGCTGTCGTCGGATGCAGCGGGCTCCTCGAAGCAGCCGCTGCTGGAAAAGATCTCGCAGCCGGTGACGGTTGCACCACGGACGACGCCGGCAGTGGCGACGCAGTAACAAGGCAACAGGCGGTTGTCCGGCCGGCACGGGCGCCGGGGCGGCGCGGCAGGCCGGACAACCCACAGCAAGCGCAGTGAGGATTTCATGATCAGGCACATTCTGGCAATCGACGATTCGGCGGCGATGCGGGAGATTCTCTTCGCGACGCTGACGACGGCCGGCTATCAGGTGACGCTCGCGGCCGACGGCGAGGCAGGGCTGGAGAACGCGCTGGCAATGCCGTTCGACCTCGTGCTGACAGACCAGCACATGCCCGGCTGCACCGGCCTCGACCTGATCGCGTCGCTGCGCGGCAACCCGGCGTATCAGGCGACGCCGATCCTTGTGCTGACGACCGAATCCGGCGACGCATTCAAGGCGGCGGCGCGCGATGCAGGCGCGACCGGCTGGATCGAAAAGCCGCTCGACCCCGACATGCTGACCGAGCTGGTCGCGGCGCTGGCCGTACCGGGCGAAGTCTGAGCCGTGACGGACGCAGCGAAACAAGACACAGCCCAGCCCAGACAGGATTTCTCGCGGTGACCCAGGCATGACACTCGACATCACTCAGTTCTACCAGACGTTCTTCGACGAAGCGGACGAACTGCTCGCGCAGATGGAGCAGCTGCTGCTCAATCTCGACATCGGCCATCCCGATCCGGAAGACCTCGCGGCCATTTTTCGCGCGGCCCACTCGATCAAGGGCGGCGCGGCGACCTTCGGCTTTACCGCACTGACTGAAACGACGCACATTCTCGAGTCGCTGCTCGACCGCGCGCGCAACAACGAACTCGTGCTGCGCAAGGACATGATCGACACGTTCCTCGAAACGAAGGACGTGCTCTCGGGCCAGCTCGCCGACTACCGCGCGAGCGCCGAGCCGGACGCCGCGACCGCGAAGGCGATCCAGGCGCGTCTCGAGTTTCTCTATAACGAAAGCCGCGGGGTGCCCGCGGCCGCACCGGCTCAGGTCGCCGCACCGGCGCTGGCGCCCGCGCCCGCGCTGGCCGAAGCCGCGTCGCCGGGAGGCGCGCCGGAGCACGTGGTCGAACAGGCCGTGCAGGAAGTCGGCGCAAAGCCGTCCGGCGCAGCGTCCGCGACGGCCGGGGCCGCCGGCAATGCGGGCGGACCGCATCTGAAAATCACGCTACGGGGAGTAGGTGAGAAGGACCAGGAACTGCTGACGGAAGAACTCGGCAACCTGGGGCATATCGTCGGACAGGTGAAGACAGGCGGCGATCTGACGCTGTGGCTCGAATCCGATGTGTCGTCCGACGACATCGTCGCCGTGTGCTGTTTCGTGATCGACGACAGTCAGATCGAAATTGGCCGCGGCGCAGCGCCGGTGGACGAGTCGCAGGAGGGCGAACCTGGAACGCCCGCCACTGCGGCTCCGGATCCGGTGGACGCGGGAAGCATGGCAGGTGAAGGCGCGGGGGCGCCGGACATCGCCGTGCCGAACGCGGCAGTCGACGCGCCGCCCGCGCAGGCGGCGAGCGCGTCTGTGTCGCCCGCGGCAGGAGCCGTTGCACCGGCTCCTGCCGCGCAGGGCAGCGCCACGGCGGGCGGCATGGAAGCCGAGCGCAAGGCAGCCGCCCGTCCGGCGGCGGCCAACGCCGGGGAAGGCAGTTCGATTCGCGTCGGCGTCGAAAAGGTGGACCAGTTGATCAACCTCGTCGGTGAACTGGTGATCACGCAGGCGATGCTGGCGGAGACCACCAGCACGTTCGACCCGGCGTTGCACGACCGCCTTTTCAACGGCATGGCGCAGCTCGAGCGCAACGCGCGCGATCTGCAGGAAGCGGTGATGTCGATCCGCATGATGCCGATGGATTACGTCTTCAGCCGCTTTCCGCGCCTCGTGCGCGATCTCGCGGCGAAGCTCGGCAAGGAAGTGGAGCTCGTCACCTTCGGTCAGGCGACCGAACTCGACAAGAGTCTCATCGAACGCATCATCGATCCGCTGACCCACCTCGTGCGCAACAGTCTCGACCACGGTATCGAAACCGTGGAAGCGCGCCGCGCGGCGGGCAAGGATTCGACCGGGCAGCTCGTGCTGTCGGCCGCGCATCACGGCGGCAACATCGTGATCGAAGTGAGCGACGACGGCGCGGGCCTGCGCCGCGACAAGATCCTCGCGAAGGCGGCGAAACAGGGCATGCAGGTCAGCGAAACCATGACCGACGAAGAGGTCTGGAACCTGATCTTCCTGCCGGGCTTCTCGACCGCCGAACAGGTCACCGACGTCTCCGGCCGCGGTGTCGGCATGGACGTCGTGAAGCGGAACATCCAGTCGATGGGCGGTCACGTCGAGATCACGTCGCACGCGGGCAAGGGCAGCACGACGCGCATCGTGTTGCCGCTCACGCTGGCGATTCTCGACGGCATGTCGGTGAAGGTGGGCAGCGAGATTTTCATCCTGCCGCTCAACTTCGTGATGGAGTCGCTCCAGCCGCGCGCCGAGGATATCTACAGCGTCGCCGCCGGCGAACGCGTGGTGCGCGTGCGCGGCGAATATCTGCCGCTCGTCGCGCTTCACGAAGTGTTCTCCGTCGAAGGCGCGAAGGTCGACCCGACGCAGGGCATCGTCACGATCATGCAGACCGAGGGCAGGCGCTTCGCGATGCTGATCGACGAGCTGGTCGGCCAGCAGCAGGTCGTGGTGAAGAACCTCGAAACGAATTACCGCAAGGTACACGGCATTTCCGCCGCGACCATTCTCGGCGACGGCAGTGTTGCGCTGATCGTGGACGTCGCGGCACTGAACCGCGAAAACCGTGCAGCGCACGGCGCGCTGAGCACGCTTTCCTAACCTATCAACCAACCCAACCGTTTGGGGGTTTACGTGGCAGACGTCCAATCCATCAGTTCGACCGTGAGCGGCACGAATGGCCGCCGCGATGCAGGGCAGGCCGACGCCGGCGGCCAGGAATTCCTGGTCTTCACGCTCGGCGAGGAAGAATACGGCATCGACATCCTGAAAGTTCAGGAAATCCGCGGCTACGACAACGTGACGCGCATCGCGAACGCGCCCGAGTTCATCAAGGGCGTGATCAACCTGCGCGGCATCATCGTGCCGATCGTCGACATGCGCATCAAGTTTCACCTGGGCCGCGTCGAGTACGACCACCAGACCGTCGTGATCATCCTGAACGTCGCGCATCGCGTGGTCGGGATGGTGGTCGACGGCGTGTCCGACGTGCTGACGCTCGCGACCGACCAGATCATGCCCGCCCCGGAATTCGGCGCGACGCTGACGACCGAGTACCTGACCGGCCTCGGCACGGTCGATGGCCGCATGCTTATCCTGATGGACATCGAAAAGCTGATGACCAGCCGGGAAATGGCGCTGATCGAATCAATCAGCAAATAAGCCGCGCCGGCGCGCACGAGCAGACAGTAAAACGGGAGAACAGACGATGCTGGGCAAGTTGTCGATCCGCACCTCGCTGACAGCGGTGGGCGCCCTTCTGGTCGCGCTGACCGTGGTGGTCGGCGCACTCGGACTGACGGCGCTGAATCGCGCGAGCCAGTCGCTCGACGCGATCGCGCGTGGCGACCTGGTCGCGATTCACGCGCTCGATGACACGTCGTCGTTCATGCTGCGCTCGCGCATTTCGCTGGACCGCTTCGACGCGCTGACGGTGGCCGGCAACGCCGACGAAGCGAAGAAGGCGTTCGATCGCGCGCAGGTCCTGCTCGGCATGTCGAACGACGCGTGGAAGGTCTATCTCGGCTCAGCGAAGAACGGCGTCGACGCAGCGCTGCTGGACGAGCTGCTGGCGCGCCACACGGCGGTGATGCGCGACGGCGTCGATCCCGAAATCGCGGCGCTGCGCGCAAACGATCTCGCGGCGTATCACGCGATCGCGGACACGAAGATCAGCCCGATGTTCGTCGCCTACGACAACGCCGCCGTGCCGGTCGTCAAGGCGCTGCAGCAGAACGCGCTGGACGGCCAGCGGGCCTCGCAGTCGAACATCTCGACGATGACAGCGCTCATCATCGGCGTGACGGTGCTGGCGCTCGTGCTGGTCGTGCTGATCCGCTTCGCGCTGCGCGGCCTGATCGTGCAGCCGCTGAACGACGCCGTCGAAGCGTTCGAGCGCATCGCCTCGGGCGACCTCACGCATCCGGTCGAAGTGTTCAGCACGAACGAAATCGGACGTCTTTTCAGCGCGATCAGGCACATGCAGGACAGCCTCGCGACGATGGTGAAGTCTGTGCATAGCAGCACCGGTTCGATCGACACCGGCGCGCGCGAGATCGCCATGGGCAACACCGACCTGTCGCAGCGCACCGAGCAGCAGGCGGCTTCGCTGCAACAGACCGCGTCGAGCATGGAGCAGCTCACGGGCACCGTGCGCCAGAACGCGGAAAACGCGCGCCAGGCGAGCCAGCTGGCCGTCAACGCGTCCGATATCGCGACGCGCGGCGGCGACGTGGTGAGCCAGGTCGTCACCACGATGCAGGACATCGCGACGAGTTCGAACAAGGTCGTCGACATCATCGGCGTGATCGAGGGCATCGCGTTCCAGACCAATATTCTGGCGCTGAACGCAGCCGTCGAGGCGGCGCGGGCCGGCGAGCAGGGCCGCGGTTTCGCGGTCGTCGCCGGCGAGGTGCGCAGCCTCGCGCAACGCAGCGCGAGCGCGGCGAAGGAAATCAAGGAACTGATCGGCACGTCCACCGACAAGGTTCAGAGCGGTTCGGTGCTGGTGGGCCGCGCCGGCACGACGATGGACGAGATCGTGCAGGCCGTGCGCCGCGTGACCGACATCATGGGCGAGATCAGCGCGGCGTCGGAGGAGCAGTCGACCGGCATCGAGCAGGTCAACCGCGCCGTCGTGCAGATGGACGAAGTGACGCAGCAGAACGCGGCGCTCGTCGAGGAAGCGGCGGCCGCCGCCGCGTCGCTCGAGGAACAGACACGCCAGTTGCAGGCCGTGGTCGGCGGCTGGCGGGTAGTGGGTGGCGTTCACGAGCAGCAGCGCAGCAGTGTCGCGCGGCCGCAGCGTACGCGCGCGGCGGCAATTCCGACGGCTTCGGCGGCGAAGCCCGCCGCGCAGGCCGCGGCGACGCCTTCGGCCGCTCCGGCGCCCGCGGTACACGCGACAAAGCTGCCCGCGCCCGCGCAGGCAGCACCCGCGGCGGCACCGCTTCTGAGGCCCGAACCCGCAGCGCTCCGTTCCGAATCCGCGGCGAAACAGAGGAAACCATCGGCAGGCACAGGTGAGACGGCAGCGCGCCCGGCCCCCCCACCTGCGTCCAGTACAGCCGGCTCCGACGCCGACTGGGAAACGTTCTAGTGTCTTGAGTTAAAAATTCATTGAATGATGCCGATCACGTACTAAAGTGTTCTGTGTAGCACTTGATACGCGGAGGCAACGATGAGTGGACGGTCCAAAGGGGAACTCGTGCTGAGCGATTCGGAGCGCGAAGACCTGCAAGCGCTGACGATGCGACGCAAGACCGCGCAGGCCCTGGCATTGCGCGCGCGCATCGTGTTGGCCTGTGCCGATGGCATGGACAACAAGACAGTTGCGGCGAAACAGCGGGTCACACAGCAAACGGTTTCGAAGTGGCGGGCGCGGTTCGTGATCCATCGTGTGGACGGCCTGCTCGATGCACCACGGCCCGGCGCACCGAGGACGATTGATGACGCGCGCGTCGATGCGGTCATCGCGAAGACGCTCGAGTCCGTGCCTGTCGGAGCGACCCACTGGAGCACGCGCACGATGGCTCGCGAAATGAAATTGTCGCAGACGGCGGTCACACGAATCTGGCGTGCTTTTGGCTTGCAACCGCATCGGCAGGAAACGTTCAAGCTTTCCAGCGATCCGATGTTCGTCGACAAGGTGCGAGATATCGTCGGGCTTTACCTGGACCCGCCGCTCAAGGCCATGGTGCTGTGCGTGGACGAGAAGAGCCAGATTCAGGCGCTCGATCGCACGCAACCCATGTTGCCGTTGGCACCCGGCATCCCTGAGCGACGTACCCACGATTACATGCGCCACGGTACGACCACCCTGTTCGCGGCGCTGGACATCGCTACTGGTGAAGTAATCGGCGAGGTACATCGGCGCCATCGCAGCAGCGAATTTGTGCGCTTTCTGCGCACCATCGAAGCCAGCGTGCCGTCTTACCTGGAGGTGCATCTGGTGATGGACAACTATGGCACGCACAAAACACCCTCGATCAAGGCCTGGTTTGCTCGTCATCCTCGCTTCCATGTTCACTTCACGCCCACCTCGGCGTCGTGGCTTAACCAGGTCGAGCGATGGTTTGCCGCGCTCACTGAAAAATACCTTCGACGCGGTACGCATCGGTCGACACGTCAACTCGAAGACGCGATCCGTCATTATCTGGATGTCTATAACGCGAACCCCAAACCGTTTGTCTGGAGCAAGTCGGCGGACGCGATCCTGGCCAGCCTCGAACGGTTTTGTGTGCAGGTCCGCAAGGCTGCGGCAGGAGCATCATGAATATCAATACCGACGCAATTGATGAAGTTTCCCTCGCGCTTCTCTACCTGACCCTGCATGACCGATACCGTGCATGGAAGGGCTTCGACTGGGATGTGCTGAACCGACTCCATGAACGAGGCTTCATCGAAGACCCGGTCAACAAGACGAAGTCCGTGATCTTTACGGAAGAAGGACTGCGCGAGTCCGAGCGACTTTTTAATCAGCACTTTGTCATTCCGGACAGAACCGGGTCTTGATTCAACGAACTTCTAACTCACGACACTAGGAACCGGCGATCAGGCATGATGGCAACGCGCGCAGAACCGCGGCCCGAACGGGCCGACGCAATCCGTTCCGGTGATCAGGGACGTGATTTCGAGTTCACGTCGGCGGATTTCGAACGTATCCGCGAGCTGATCCATCGCGGCGCGGGCATCTCGCTGTCGGACCACAAGCGCGACATGGCGTACAGCCGTCTCGCGCGGCGCCTGCGCGCGCGCGGCCTCGAAAGCTTCAAGTCGTATCTCGACCTGCTCGAATCGGCGAACGATCCGGCCGAGTGGGAAGCGTTCACGAACGCGCTCACCACGAACCTCACGGCGTTTTTCCGCGAGGCGCATCACTTTCCGATCCTCGCCGACTTCGTGAAGAAGCGCAGCGCGCCGGTGTCGGTGTGGTGCTCGGCGGCATCGACGGGCGAAGAGCCGTATTCGATCGCGATGACGCTGATCGAGGCGCTCGGCGACAGCGCGGCGCGCAGCGCGACCGTACTCGCCACCGACATCGACACGCAGGTGCTCGCCAAGGCCGAAGCCGGCACGTATCAGTTCGACCAGGTCAAGCACCTGTCGCCGGAGCGGCTCAAGCGCTTCTTTTTGCGCGGCACCGGCGCGCATGCCGGCATGGTGAAGGTGCGCCCGGAAGTGCGCGCGATGGTCCGCTTCGACCAGCTCAACCTGACCGACCGCGATTACGCGTTGCGCTCGCAGTTCGACGCGATCTTCTGCCGCAACGTGATGATCTATTTCGACAAGCCGACGCAGTCGCACGTGCTGTCGCGCTTCGAGCCGCTCGTGAAGCCGGGCGGGCTGCTGTTCGCCGGCCATTCCGAGAACTTCACGTATGTGACGCAGGCCTTCAGGCTGCGCGGCCAGACCGTCTATGAACTGACGCGCGACAGCGGCGGCGCGCGCGCCACGTCGCGGCACGCCGCGCCGGCAGCGGGTGAGGTCAGCGTATGAGCAGCACCTTGCCGATCGCGAACAATCTCTATTTCGACAATCACTTCAAGCGTCCCGGCGTCAAGCTGCTGCCGAACGAGTTCTATACGACCTCCGAAGACATGGTGCTCGTCACCGTGCTCGGCTCGTGCGTGGCCGCGTGCATCCAGGATCGCACGGCGGGCATCGGCGGCATGAATCACTTCATGTTGCCCGATGACGGCGCCGACGTCGTGCAGGCCGCGTCGGATTCGATGCGCTATGGCGCGTACGCCATGGAAGTGCTGATCAACGAGCTTATCAAGGCGGGCGGACGGCGCGAGCGCCTCGAAGCCAAGGTGTTCGGCGGCGCGGCCGTGCTCGCCGGCATGACGACGATGAACATCGGCGATCGCAACTCGGAGTTCGTGCGCCGCTATCTCGCGCTCGAAAAAATCCGCATCGTCGCCGAGGACCTGCAGGGCGGCCATCCGCGCAAGGTGGCGTTCATGCCGCGCACGGGCCAGGTGATGGTGAAGAAGCTGCGCCTGCAACAGGATCAGGGCGTCACCGAGCGCGAGCAGGCGCTCGCCCGGCAGACCGCCGAAGCGCGCGCCGACCGGCTCGCGCGGGCCCGCGAGCGGGTCGAACTCTTTGCGTCGCCGGCTGGCAGGCCGCGCATCGAGCTGTTCGGCTCCGCACCCGCAGCCGCGCCGGCGAAGCCCCGTATCGAACTGTCTGGCGCCACGCGCCCGACGACCCAGAACAACGCCAGGACCGTAGAGGAGGCGTGACAGCCGTGCAAAAAATCAAGGTATTGTGTGTCGACGATTCAGCGCTGATCCGTAGCCTGATGACGGAAATCATCAATAGCCAGCCGGACATGACCGTCGTCGCGACCGCGCCGGATCCGCTCGTCGCGCGCGATCTCATCAAGCAGCACAACCCGGACGTGTTGACGCTCGACGTCGAAATGCCGCGCATGGACGGCCTCGACTTCCTCGAGAAGCTGATGCGCCTGCGGCCCATGCCGGTCGTGATGGTGTCGTCGCTGACCGAGCGCGGCTCGGAAATCACGCTGCGCGCGCTCGAACTCGGCGCGGTGGATTTCGTGACGAAGCCGCGCGTCGGCATCCGTGACGGCATGCTCGACTACGCCGAAAAACTCGCCGACAAGGTGCGCGCCGCCGCCCGCGCCCGCGTGCGCCAGGCCGCGCCCGCGCCGCATCCCGGCGCGCCCGCGCAGGCGCCTGCCACCCCGGCGCCGCTCTTCAACAATCCGCTGGTGTCGACCGAAAAGCTGATCATCGTCGGCGCGTCGACGGGCGGCACCGAGGCGATCCGCGAAGTGCTCGTGCCGTTGCCGCCGGACGCGCCGGCCGTGCTGATCGCGCAGCACATGCCGCCCGGATTTACAAAATCTTTTGCGCAACGGCTCAATGGTTTGTGCCGGATTACCGTTAAAGAAGCTGAGCACGGTGAACGCGTGCTGCCGGGCCACGCCTATATCGCGCCCGGCCACGCTCATCTCTTGCTGGCAAGAAGCGGTGCGAACTATATTGCGCACCTGTCCGAGGAGCCGCCGGTGAACCGGCACCGCCCTTCGGTGGATGTGCTGTTCCGCTCGGCCGCGCAGCACGCGGGCAAGAACGCACTCGGCGTGATCCTGACCGGCATGGGGCGCGACGGTGCGGCAGGGTTGCTGGATATGAAAAAGGCGGGCGCGTACACGCTCGCTCAGGATGAGGCGAGCTGCATCGTGTTCGGGATGCCGCGCGAAGCCATTGCATTGGGCGCCGCGGACGAAATCGCCTCGCTTTCCGACATGAGCCGGCGCGTCATGGCCCGTCTTGCGTCGATGGGCGACCGCGTACAGCGGGTATGATGCCGGCCTGGAACTGGACGAACAGGCGGGACGCTCGCCGCACCTTCGAAGACACGGGAAAAGGGAATTGAAATGGATAAGGGAATGAAAATTCTGGTGGTGGACGACTTTCCGACGATGCGCCGGATCGTTCGCAACCTGCTGAAGGAACTGGGCTATTCGAACGTCGACGAGGCGGAAGACGGCGCGGTCGGGCTGTCGCGCCTGCGCAGCGGCCGCTACGACTTCGTGATTTCCGACTGGAACATGCCGAATCTCGACGGCCTCGCGATGCTGAAGGAAATTCGCGCCGACGCGAACCTGACGCACCTGCCGGTGCTGATGGTGACGGCGGAATCGAAGAAGGAAAACATCATCGCGGCGGCGCAGGCCGGTGCGAGCGGCTATGTGGTCAAGCCGTTCACGGCGGTGACGCTCGACGAGAAGCTCAACAAGATTCTCGAGAAGATGGCGAAGACGGGGAGCTGATGGTGAACGAGCCGACCGACGCGCAAGGCGCCGATTCGCGGGACGACGGCAGCGATATCGCAACCGACCGTATTCTCGCCCGCATCGGGCAACTGACGCGCACGCTGCGCGATTCGATGCGCGAACTGGGGCTCGACAAGCACGTCGAGCGTGCCGCGGAAGCCGTGCCGGACGCACGCGACCGTCTGAAGTACGTCGTGATGATGACGGAGCAGGCCGCCGAACGCGTGCTGACCGCCATCGAGATCGCGAAGCCGGTGCAGGAGCAGTTGCAGAAAGACGCGGCCCAGCTCGAGGCGCGCTGGGACGAGTGGTATGCCGCGCCCATCGAACGCGAGGAAGTGCGCGCGCTGATGGGCGACACGCGCACGTTCCTGAAGAACCTGCCCGATTCGACGACGGCGACCAGCTCGCAACTGCTCGAAATCATGCTCGCGCAGGATTTCCAGGACCTGACGGGCCAGGTCATCAAGAAGATCATGGACGTCGTGTACCTGATCGAGCAGCAGCTGCTTGGCGTGCTGGTCGAGAACATCGCGCCGGAGCGCCGCGAGCAGTTCGCGGCGACCGCGGCCGCGCTGGTGGCTTCCGAACCGGCCTCCTCGACGGGCAGCCCGGAAGGCCTGCTCAACGGACCGCAGATCAACCCGGAAGGCAAGGCCGACGTCGTGCAGGATCAGGCGCAGGTCGACGATCTGCTCGCGAGCCTCGGGTTTTGATGCACGGCCGCGTGGCGGCGCGCGTTGCCCTCACGTGGCGTGACGCGCGGTGACCGTCACGCGAGCTTGCCGTCCGGCAAAACAGACTCTTTGAAATAATCCACAGGCATACTACGGCGACAGGACGCTGGCGCCCCGAATCGCGCTGAATCACCCGATTTGCGGCGCGCCGGCGGGCCCGTTCCAGAACTGCGGGTTCGCAGCCGTGCGAATCCGGCGGTCACTGCCAGGGGGAGCCAGGGAATGCTGAAATCGAGTCGCCTCGCGCGCGTCGTCACGCTGACGTCGCTCGGATTGTGCTGTACGTTGATCGCTGCCCGTTCCGCCCAGGCAGGCCTGGGCGGCAGTCCGATGACCACGCCCGCGGGGGCGTCCACCTCGTCGCGCGTCGTGCAGGGTTCGTCGATTGTGTCTCGCGCGGCTTCCGCGGCGTCTTCTTCCGCTTCGCTCTCCCAGTCCGCTTCCGCCACCTACACCGTTCGCGAGACGACGTTCGGCTCCGGCACCGTCGTCCACGAATATGTGTCGTCGGCGGGGACGGTGTTCGGCATCGCGTGGCAGGGCCCGCAGATGCCCGATCTCGCCACTCTGCTCGGCAGCTACTTCCCGCAATACGTCGACGCCGTGAAGGCCTCGCGCGCGACGCTCGGCCGGCGCGGCGTGAGCGCGATCAATCAGGACACGCTGGTGGTGCGCTCCGGCGGTCACATGGGCGCGTTCGCCGGCGTCGCGTGGCTGCCGCAGGCGCTGCCGGCGGGCGTCAGCGGCCAGGACATCCAGTGATCCCTTGACCACCAGGAGACGAAGCGTGCAAATCACAACAAAGCTCAAGGGATGGATGCAGGTCGTGGTGGTGGTTGTCGTGGCGTCGCTCGTCGCGGCGTGCGGCGGAGGCGGAGGCAGCAGCAACAATTCGGGCGGCGACGGCATCAGTTCGCTGCCGGCCGGCCCGACGCAGCAGCCGATCGCGGCGGGCGCCGCGAACACCGTCGCGATCACCGTCGACAAGGGCCTGAAGAATGTCATCAACATTCCCACCGTGAGCGTGCGGATCTGCACGCCGGGCAGCACGGCGAACTGCCAGGTCATCGATCACGTGCAGCTCGACACGGGCTCGTACGGGTTGCGGATCGTGAGTACGGCGCTTGCGCTGGCGTTGCCGGTCACGCAGGTCAACGGCTCGCAGCAACTGGCCGAATGCACGTCTTTCGCCGACGGTTTCACGTGGGGCTCCGTGCGTACCGCCGACGTGACCATCGGCCAGAAGCAGGCCCCCAGCCTGCCGGTCCAGATCATCGGTGATCTATCGGCGGCCTCCGTGCCCACGACATGCACCGGCGTGCCGGAAAACACCGTCGACGACCTGCGCGTGAACGGCATTCTCGGCATCGGCGTGATGCCGAACGACTGCGGCACGACGTGTCTGACCGCGTCTTCCAGCAACTACTACGGGTGTATCGGCAACAACTGTACGCGCACGGCCGTGACGACGGGCGTGCAGGTTACCAACCCGGTGCCGAAATTCACCGGCGACAACAACGGCGTGATCGTGCAACTTCCGCCGGTGTCGAATACCGGCGCGGCGTCGGCGCAGGGCACGCTCGTGTTCGGCATCAACACGCAGTCGAACAACACGCTGATGGCCGCGCAGACCTTCCTGTCCGATCCCGCCGGCGATCTGCCCGGCAGCACGTTCAACGGCAATCCCGCGGTCGCGCTTTTCGACACGGGCTCGAACGGCAATTTCTTCGACGATTCGACGCTCGCCGCCTGCGGCAGCAACGAGCCGGGCTTCTACTGCCCACCGGCCGCGCAGACGCGCCCCTTCACGGTGAAGGGCTCCGGCAGCGCGAGCGCGACCGTCAACATGAACGTCGTCAGCGCGGCGACGCTCATCGCGAGCGGCACCAACTTCGCGTTCAACGACCTGGCCGGCCAGGGCATCCGGGCCGGCTGGGTCGATCTCGGCCTGCCGTTTTTCTTCGGACGCCATGTGTACCTCGGCATGAATCAGAGCGCGTCGGGCGGTGCGGCGCCGTTCATCGCGTTCTGACCGGGCGGGGCGGCTCCGCCTGACACGGCGCCGCCCCGGTACCCGGTCATACCGCCGCGCCACCACCGCGCCACCGCGCCGCACCAACGCCTCCCGCGCGTTTCATCCCCCGAAATACCCCCCTTTCCCCGGCTTTATCCGCCGATCGTCGCTCGACTTCTGCGGGAATAATCGCTCTCACTGAAAAAGGGCATGGTGCCCCGATCATCTGGAGAGCGCGTTGGCAGAGGATAGCGACCTCGACAAAACCGAATCGGCCACTCCCCGGCGCATCGACAAGGCGCGGGAAGAGGGGCAGGTTGCGCGTTCCCGGGAGCTTTCCACCTTTGCGCTGCTGTCGGCGGGCTTTTTCGGCACGTGGGCGATGTCCGGTTCGATCGGCGAGCACACGCAGAACATGCTGCGCGCGGCCTTCACGTTCGACCACGCGACTGTCTTCGAGACGCGCCGCATGCTGATCGGCGCGGGCGTGGTGGGTCGCGAAGGCCTGTCGGCGCTGTTCCCGATTCTCGCGCTGACGGGCGCCGCCGCGCTGCTCTCGCCGCTCGCGCTCGGCGGCTGGCTGATCTCGACGAAATCCTGGGAGCCGAAGTTCAGCCGGCTCAACCCGATCACCGGTCTCGGCCGCATGTTTTCGATCAACGGCCCGATCCAGCTTGGCCTGTCGCTCGCCAAGACGCTGGTGGTCGGCATCATCGGCGCCACGGCGATCATGAGCCATCGCGATGAAATCCTCGCGCTCGGGATGCAGCCGATGCAAGAGGCGTTCGCCAACGCGGTTCATCTGATTGGTGTCTGCTGCGGCATGACCGTGGCCGGCATGGCGCTCGTCGCCGCGCTCGACGTGCCGTATCAGCTCTGGTCGTACCACAAGAAGTTGCGCATGACGAAGGACGAAGTGAAACGCGAGCACCGCGAAAACGAAGGCGACCCGCACGTGAAGGGCCGCATCCGCCAGCAGCAGCGCGCGATCGCGCGGCGCCGGATGATGGCGGAAGTGCCGAAGGCGGACGTCGTCGTGACCAACCCGACTCACTTCGCCGTCGCGTTGCAGTACACGGACGGCGAGATGCGCGCGCCGAAGGTCGTCGCCAAGGGCGTGAACCTCGTGGCGGCGCGCATTCGCGAGCTGGCCGCCGAAAACAACGTGCCGCTGCTCGAGGCGCCGCCGCTCGCGCGGGCGCTGTATCACAACGTCGAGTTGAACCGCGAAATTCCGGGCCCGCTCTACGGCGCGGTCGCCGAAGTGCTGGCGTGGGTCTACCAGCTCAAGCGGTTCCGGGACGAAGGCGGCGAAGCGCCGGTCGCGCCGACGGAGTTCGACGTACCCGCCGATCTCGACAAGGGCGCCGTCGCCGACGACGAAGCTGATCAGGAAGCCGCCGACGCGCTCGGCGATGAAAACGAAGACAAGGGAGCCTCAGCATGAACGCACGCGTCGGGTTCCTCTCGCGACGGCCGGAAGCATTGAGCGGCACCAACCTGCGCGCGCTCGCGGGTCCGGTGCTGATCGTCATGATCCTCGGCATGATGATCCTGCCGCTGCCGCCGTTCCTGCTGGACCTGCTGTTCACGTTCAACATCGCGCTTTCGGTGATGGTGCTGCTCGTCGCCATGTACACGATGAAGCCGCTCGATTTCGCGGCGTTCCCGAGCGTGCTGCTGTTCTCCACGCTGCTGCGGCTCTCGCTGAACGTCGCGTCCACGCGGGTCGTGCTGCTCGAGGGCCACAACGGCCCGGATGCGGCGGGCCAGGTGATCGAGTCGTTCGGTCACTTCCTCGTGGGCGGCAACTTCGCGGTCGGTATCGTCGTCTTCATCATCCTGATGGTGATCAACTTCATGGTGATCACGAAGGGCGCGGGGCGGATCGCGGAAGTGTCCGCGCGCTTCACGCTCGACGCGATGCCCGGCAAGCAGATGGCGATCGACGCCGACCTGAACGCCGGCCTCATCAACGAGGAACAGGCGCGCAAGCGCCGCCTGGAAATCTCGCAGGAAGCCGAGTTCTACGGCTCGATGGACGGCGCGAGCAAGTTCGTGCGCGGCGACGCGATCGCCGGGCTGCTGATCATGGTGATCAACATCTTCGGCGGCCTGATCGTGGGCGTCGTGCAGCACGGCATGGACTTCGCCGCGGCCGGCAAGGTCTACACGCTGCTGACGATCGGCGACGGCCTCGTCGCGCAGATCCCCTCGCTCGTGATTTCAACGGCAGCCGGTGTGATCGTCTCGCGCGTCGCGACCAACGAAGACATCGGCACGCAGCTCACCGGCCAGCTTTTCACGAACCCGCGCGTGCTGATGATCACCGGCGCGATCCTCGTGCTGATGGGCCTGATT
Organism: Paraburkholderia sartisoli; assembly: GCF_900107685.1. Lineage (GTDB taxonomy): Bacteria > Pseudomonadota > Gammaproteobacteria > Burkholderiales > Burkholderiaceae > Paraburkholderia > Paraburkholderia sartisoli. Next base: position 316,883 of record NZ_FNRQ01000005.1, read on the forward strand.
CCTGGCATGCCGCACTTCGCGTTCATCCTGCTCGGCGGCGGCCTGATCCAGCTTGGCCGCACGATGAAAAAGCGCGCGTCGCAGAGCCGGACCGCCGCCGCGCTCATCGACGTCGCGCCGGCCGCGCTCACGCCGACGGAAGCGACGGAAGCAAGCTGGGACGACGTGACGATGATCGACACGCTCGGCCTCGAAGTCGGCTACCGGCTGATTCCGCTCGTCGACAAGAATTCCGACGGCGAGCTGCTCAAGCGGATCAAGAGCATCCGCAAGAAATTCGCGCAGGAAATCGGCTTCCTGCCGCCGGTGATCCACATCCGCGACAACCTGGAACTGCGGCCGAACGGCTACCGGATCGCGCTGAAGGGCGTCGAAGTGGGCGTCGGCGAGGCGTATCCGGGCCAGTGGCTCGCGATCAATCCGGGTCAGGTGACGGCCGCGCTGCCGGGCTCGCCCACCCAGGACCCGGCCTTCGGTCTGCCGGCCGTCTGGATCGACACGAACCTGCGCGAACAGGCGCAGGTGTACGGCTACACGGTGGTCGATTCGAGCACGGTCGTCGCGACGCACCTGAATCACCTGGTCGTCACGTATGCGTCGGAGCTGCTCGGCCGTCAGGAAGTGCAGTCGCTCATCGAGCGGATGCAGAAGGACACGCCTTCGCTCGTCGACGACCTGGTGCCGAAGATCCTGTCGCTCACGACGCTGCAAAAGGTGTTGCAGAACCTGCTGGAAGAAGGCGTGCCGATTCGCGACCTGCGCACGATTCTCGAAGCGCTCGCCGAACACGCGCCGAAGATCACGGACGCGCACGAACTCACGGCGGCGGTGCGTCTCGCGCTCGGTCGCGCGATCACGCAGCAGTGGTTCCCGGGCAGCGGCGACATGCAGGTGATGGGCCTCGACCCGAATCTCGAACGGGTGCTGTCGCAGGCGCTCGCGACCGGCGCGAATCCGGGCCTCGAACCAGGTCTCGCGAATACGCTTCTGACCGAGGTGCAGAAGGCGATGACGCGCCAGCAGCATCTGGGGCTCGCGCCCGTGCTGCTCGTGCAGCATGCGCTGCGCGCGATGCTCGCGCGCTTCCTGCGTCGCAGCCTGCCGCAACTGAAAGTGCTGTCCTACGCGGAAGTGCCCGACACGCGGCACGTGCGCGTTGCCAATGTGATTGGCGCGTAAGGCCGGCCGCGCCGTGCCGTCCGTCTTGCCGCGCCGCGGGTGTCGAGCCGGCGGCCCGCGCACGCGTCCATACCCCGTTCCCGTTGCCTCCCGCGCCGCTCGCGGCGCGCCGGAGCGCGTATCAAATGCGGCCGCCCCGGCGTGCCGGCACCGTGCGCGCCACGCGCCTAATGCGCGAATTGCCCGCCTTTCCCGGTCTTTATCCATCGATGGGCGCTGGACTTAATTCGCAATAATCAGCCTCAATGGGAAGCGGTATGTCGCCGGTCCGTGACGCTCATCGGGAGTCAAGCTTGAACATTCGTAAATTTGTCGGCGCAACGAGTCGTGACGCGCTGCGTCTCGTTCGTGAAGCACTGGGCTCCGATGCAGTCGTCCTGTCGAATCGCACGATCGAAGACGGCACGGTCGAAATCGTCGCGCTCGCCGACAGCGATCTCGCCGCGATTTCTCCCGCGCAGCGAGCCGCCGTTGGCTTCGGTTCCGGTGCGTCGTCCGGCGCCGGCAATAGTGGTAACGGCAACTTCGGCCACGGACTGAATGGCGGCGCGGAACATTCTGGCGCGAACACCGGTTCCGGCACGGCCGGCAACGCCACGATGAGCACCGGCTTCGGCGGTGCGCCGGCTTCGCGTCCGGCGGCGATGCCGTCGATGTACGCGAATCCGTACGCGAGCGACATGCCGGACGTGTTCTCCTCGGTGTTCGGCGCGAGTCCGGAAGCCGGTGCAGGCGTGGAGCGCGCGGCTGCGCCGGTCAGCGAAACCGGATCGAACGACAGCAGCACGATGACAGGCCACGCGGGGGACGCCACGTCCAGCGCGCGCACGACCGATGACGCCCGTGTCGAGATCCGTTCCGAAGCGCGACACGACAACCGTCTGGATGCGCGCGCCGACAGCCGCGCTCCAGGACGCCCGGAAAGCCGCATCGACGCACGTGCCGAGATGCCCACGCCGCCGTCCGTCATGACGCCGCTGCCGGCAATCGCCGAGACGCCGGGGCGTCAACGCACGATGGTCGAAACGAACCCCTGGCTGATCGATCACGCGCGCCGCATCGCGGCGACGGATGTCGCGCACACCGCGAAGCCGGTGCTGACGCCGGCTGCCGCGATGGCGCGCGGCCTCGGCGCACCGGTCGACATGCTGGCTGCAATCGACGATCCGGCCACGCCCGACTGGGCGCGCGAAGCCGCCGAACTCGCGGCACGCCGCGCCGCGCGCCACGCCGTGCCGGCCCAGGCCGACGTGAAGACCAGCGCGAAGGCCGGTGCGAAGGCCGGTGCGAATCCGCTCGCCGGCCTGCCACCGGGCGCGGCGGCTGCCGTGACCGACGGCATCAAGGCGCGCATGGAGCAGATCGTCAACGAAACGGTGATGAACGAACTCGCGTCGATCCGCGGCATGATGGAAGAGCAGTTCACCGGCCTGCTGTGGGCCGACCGTCAGCGCCGCAGCCCGACGCACGCCGCGCTGACGCGGCATCTGTTCGCCGCCGGCTTCTCGGCGCAGCTCGTGAAGATGGTGGTCGAGAACCTGCCGGCGGTCGACAGCATGGACGCCGGCATGGAATGGGTGCATTCGGTGCTCGGCGCGAACCTGCCGGTGATCGAAAACGAAGACGCGCTGATGGAGCGCGGCGGCGTGTTCGCGCTGATGGGCCCGACGGGCGTCGGCAAGACGACCACGACGGCGAAGCTCGCGGCGCGTTGCGTGATGCGCTTCGGCGCGAGCAAGGTGGCGCTGCTGACGACCGACAGCTACCGGATCGGCGGCCACGAACAGCTGCGCATTTTCGGCAAGATCCTCGGCGTCTCGGTGCATGCGGTGAAGGACGGCGCGGACCTGCAACTCGCGCTCAACGAACTGCGCAACAAGCACATCGTGCTGATCGACACGATCGGCATGAGCCAGCGCGACCGGTCGGTATCGGACCAGATCGCGATGCTGTGCGGCACGGGCCAGCCGGTGCAACGTTTGCTGTTGCTGAACGCGACGAGCCACGGCGACACGCTCAACGAAGTGGTGCAGGCCTACCAGCAGTCGCCGGATAACCAGGCGCTCGCCGGCTGCATCCTCACGAAGCTTGATGAAGCGACGAATCTTGGCAGCGTGCTCGACACGGTGATCCGCTACAAGCTGCCGGTGCACTACGTGTCGACCGGGCAGAAGGTGCCGGAGAACCTCTACGTCGCGACGAAGAAATTCCTGATCAAAAGCGCGTTCTGCATTCCGCGCGACGGTTCCCCGTTCGTGCCGCAGGACGACGATGTCCCCGCGCTGCTCTCGGCACTGTCGGCGCGTTCGACGGCCGACCTGCACGAGGTTCGCTTTGGATAAGTTCGTGCTCGACCAGGCGGAAGGCTTGCGCCGTCTGCTCAACCGGTCCGCGCGGGTCGTCGCGGTGACGGGCGGCTCGCCCGGTGTCGGTTGCACGACCGCGGTGGTGAATCTCGCGGCCGCGCTCGCGGAACTCGGCCGCGACGTACTGGTGATCGACGAGCGGTTTGGCAAGAACTCGGTGAACGGCATGCTCGGCGGCGTGCGCGGCGCGGGCAACTTCACGGCGGTCGTGCGCGGCGAGATGACGCTCGCGCAGGCCGTCGGCCGCCACGAGCTGGGCTTTGGCGTGCTCGTCGCCTCGCGCGGCAACCGCGAAGGCTGCACACCGGAACAGCTGGCGCTGCTGCTCACCGGACCGGCCGACGTCGTGCTGATCGACGCGGAACTCGACCGCGACGGCGCGCTGTCGCCGCTCGCGATGCAGGCCAACGACGTCCTGATTGTCACGCGCATCGACGCGCAGGCGATCACCGACGCGTACGCGTGCATGAAGCGTCTGCATTTCGCGCACGCGATCCCGCAGTTCCGGGTGCTGGTGAATCGCGTCCAGAGCGCGGCGGACGCGCACAGCACGTTCGACAATCTGGCGGGCGTCGCCGGGCGGTATCTGACCGTCGCGCTGGAAAACGCAGGGTGCGTGACGGCCGACCCGCGCATGACGCGGGCCGTGGAGCTGTCGCGCTGCGTCGTCGATGCGTTTCCGTCGACGCCCGCTGCGCGCGACTTCCGGAAGGTCGCGGGAGAACTGCAGTACTGGCCGATGCGGCCAGCGATGTCGTCGCGGATGCCCGGGGTGGCTTCCGCGACAGTAACAGCGGCGAAACACGCCGACCAACCGTCTGCGCAGCACGCCTGACGGGCGAAGCGCGGAGACAAGGGGAGCATGATGTACAACGCTCAGGGAAAGATCTCCCAGGCCGACGTCCTGGCAAAATACGCACCGCTGGTGCGGCGCCTCGGCCTGCAGCTCGTCGCCAAGATGCCGGCGAGCGTGGATCTCGACGACCTGATTCAGGCCGGCATGATCGGCCTGCTGGATGCGGCGAGCCGGTACAAGGAAGATCAGGGCGCGCAGTTCGAAACCTACGCCAGCCAGCGGATTCGCGGCGCGATGCTCGACGAGCTGCGCAGCAACGACTGGCTGCCGCGCAGCCTGCGCCGCACGTCGCGCGAGGTGGAAACGGCCGTGCATAAAGTGGAGCAGCATCTGGGCCGCTCGGCGAGCGAAACCGAGATCGCCGATCACCTCAAGATGCCGCTCGACGAATATCAGGCGATGCTGCAGGACCTGCACGGCAGCCAGCTGATCTATTACGAAGACTTCGACCGCTCCGCCGACGACGAGCCGTTTCTCGACCGTTACTGTGTCGACCATTCGGACCCGCTGTCGGCGCTGCTCGACGACAGCCTGCGCTCGGCGCTGGTCGAAGCGATCGACCGTCTGCCGGAACGCGAAAAGCTGCTGATGTCGCTGTACTACGAGCGCGGGCTGAACCTGCGGGAAATCGGTGCGGTGATGGAAGTCAGCGAATCGCGGGTGTGCCAGCTGCACAGCCAGGCGGTTGCGCGACTGCGCACGCGGCTGCGGGAAATGGCGTGGGCTGGAGCTGAGGCGGGTTGATATCGGCGGGCATGGCGATATCGGTACCCATCGCAAGATGAAACGCGGCGCTCAAGGCGCCGCGTTGTTTTTTCTGCGTGAGATTCAGGAAGCGATACGGACCGCGTGGCTTGCCTGAAGCCGGTTTTAAAGCCCGCTGTTCACCGGAATCCGTCCGTCCGGGCCATAGAACCCGACGCGTTCGGTGGTGACGGCGACGTTGAGCGCTTCGAGCGCGCGCTGGTTGTAATCCATCCGCGTGCGGATCAGCGAGCCGTTCAGGGTGTTCGAGCGGCGCGCGCGTTCCGCGGCCTTTTGCAGCAGCGACCATTGCGCGGCCAGCCGCGCATCGCTGTCCGCGGCCAGTTCCATCCCCTGCCAGCCGGCCGGATAGCCGAGCTCGGCCAGTTGCGCGTCGCGCAATTGTTCCAGCGTGGAGAGCTTGCCGACCAGTTCGGTTTTCTTTTCGACGATCGGCGGGAGCGTTTCGAGGGGCTCAACCGCCGTGAGTGCCTTTTCTTCCAGGGCGAGAACCGAGGCAAAGGCTTCGACGGTCGAATATTCGTCGATGACAGTAGAAAGCAGGGCGTCGTTCATCACAACTCGCTAGACACGCTGGTCCGTGCGTTGCACGCGGACCCAGTTTGACAAATGCCGCCCGGCACGAGGCGCACCCTGCACGGGTGCGTCGATCAGTTGCCGGTCGACGGACTCTTCTGTTGCAACAGGCTGCGCGCCGTTTCCAGCACGCCATCGGCAATCTTGCCGGTATCGATCTTCAGCGACCCGTCCTTGATCCCCTGACGGATCGACTCGATGTTCGCCGTGTCGATGTCAGCCGAGCCAGAGGCCGCAAGGCTGTGCAGATGCGCGGCCAGTCCCGACAGGCTGACGCTCGCGTCGCCCGACGCGCTACCCGCGGCGCTGCCTGCCGCCGACGCAGCCGTTGCGCCCGCGCCCGCGTTTGCCGGAGCGGCGTCACCGCCTTGCTGCGTACGCTGCGCGGCGTCTTTCAACGTCGACAGACCTGAACTAGATGTGGAATCGACTTTCACGATTGGCTTCCTGAACGATTTGAGTCTAATAACGGCATTCACGAATCGAAACTTTAGCTCAATCGATACCGCCCGCTTCCGGTCTTCTTCCTGTCTGCACGGCACGCGCGGCGCGCCGGTGCCGCGCCATCTCGCCCCATCCCGCCCCAAAAAACTAGAGCTGGATCTCGACGGTTCCCCCGTTTTTCACGATTCCCTGGATCACCTGGCCACTGGACGTCTTCACCCGCACCGGCTGGCCGGGCGCCGCGTTGTTCATTGCGCTGCCTTCGGCCGAAATCGCAAAACCCTGACCTTGCGCGACCACTTTCACGGTCTGGCCGATCGTCACCGACGACGCGCTCTTCAGCATGTCCAGACGCAGCGGCAGGCCGGCGGACACGCGCATCGTGGTGGCCGAGCCGACCGCCTGCGACGGATCGGTCACGACCGCCTGCGGCAGCATCGTCAGATCGCCTTCACGGGCGACGAGGTCGGCGGCGGAAAGCGTCTCGCCGGGATTCATCGGGCGCGAGGCCACGTAATAGGTGCCATGCACGGTGATGCGCGCCTGCATGTACATCGTCCACGGACGTGCGCCGGCACAGCGCACGCCGACGGTCGTGCGGCCCCAGAGGCGCGTGCCGGTCGGCATGAACGGTTCGAGCGTCGTGCAGGCGGCGAGCCCGCGCGGGAACACCGGCGCGATCGTGATCTCGACCTTGCCCGGCAGGCCGACGACCTGCTGCTGGAGGAATGCGAGCGCGGCGCGGCGGACCACTTCGCCGTCCTGCTGGCCGGCGGGAACGGGCGGCGCGGCTTGTGCGGCCTGACTGGCTTGCACGGGCTGAACGACCTGCGGCGCGGCGGCCTGTGTCTTCGGTTGCGAAGCGGGTACGCCGCGCGCCGCTGTGTAAGCGCCCACGGCACGCGTCGCGTTGCCAGTGCCTGCGCCTAGTTGAGGCGGCTCGCCGCGCGATGCGAGCGTATCGAATCCAGCGGCGGCATTGCCGGCGGGCGGGTTCACCGTGACGGGTTGTGCCGGCGCGGCCATGCGCACGGCGGCCGGTTGCGCGGGCGTAACGACAACCGGCATCACTTCGCGCGTGGCGGGCTGCATGCTGACGCGCATCATGCCTTGCGCCGGCGTGGCAGCGGGCGCTTCGCCCGCGCCCGGAATGACGATCGCGCCATCCGCATGGGCTGCGCTGGCGAACCGGTCGGTGTTGTTGCCATCGTTCGATGATGCGAGGCCAGCCGGCGTCCGGGTTGCACCCATCGCCGCGCGCTGCGCCGCTGCCGTGGGCACCGGCGCATCCATGCGTTCGGCCATTGCCGCGAGCGCGCCCGGATTCGTCTCGGCGGGGCCCGCGATCACGATCGGGCCGCCGGCGTCCTCCGCGGATGCGGACGAAGGCAACGCCACGCCGGCAGCACCAACGGCGAGCACGAGCCACGCCGCCAGCGTCCGCGCGGTACGCGCACCGGCGCGGCGCGCGGTGTGCGGGAGAACGGAAGCGGGCAGGGACATGGTGTTTCTCCATCGGAATGCATTGGTACGAATCGCATTCTAGAGAGCGGCCCTCTCAGGCAAACGTTGAATAGAGGCCCCCTTCCCCGGTTATTCGTCCGATTGCCACCTGGCGCCGGCCCCTAAGATGCATCACATGCAAAAAGGCCTTCATGGTCGCCATCATCGTTCGCCGCGCCTCGCGCAACGCGCACATCGGCCGATCAGGAAGCCCCGGACCGTCATGGGGAAAGATCAATGCTGGACAAACTCGATGCCGAATTCGCTTTTGGCCGTCAGGCGCTCGACGTGCGCGCCTACCGTCAGGAGCTGCTGTCTTCCAATATCGCCAACTCCGACACGCCCGGCTACAAGGCGCGCGATATCGATTTTTCGTCGGCGCTTGCCGGCGCGCTGAAAAAGAGCGGCGGCACCGCCCAGGGCGCGTCGAACAGCTCGACGCTCGCGATGGCGCAACCCGCCGGCGTGACGAGCGGCATGTCGATGGTGTCGACGCAGCCAGGACATCTGCCGGGCAAGCAGACCCTTCAGGCCACGGGTGGTCCGACCGACGACTTCGGCACGGTCGGGTACCGCATTCCGGCGCAACCGTCGCTCGATGGCAACACCGTCGATCTCGACACGGAACGCGTGAACTTCGCCGACAACTCGCTGCATTTCGAGTCGGGCATGACAGTGTTGTCGCAACAGATCAAGACCATGCTCTCGGCGATCACGTCGGGCACGTAAGCAGGCGCGCAGGAACATCACGCATTACCGCATCTGATTCGGGTACCGCCAGAAACCACACGCTACGGGATTAATAGCCGGGCACACCGGCAAGAGAGGTCGAGAAGCCATGCCTTCCCTGATGAATATTTTCAATGTCGCCGGTTCGGCGATGTCCGCCCAGTCGCAGCGGCTCAACGTCACGGCGTCGAATCTCGCGAACGCGGACAGCACCACCGGTCCCGACGGCCAGCCGTACAAGGCCAAGCAGGTCGTGTTCGGCGTCAGCCCGATCGCGGGCGGTGCACGCACGCGCTCCGGCCAGCAGATCGGCGGCGTCCAGGTGACGGGCGTCATCGACGACCCGACGCCGATGAAAACGTCGTACGAACCGGGCAACCCGGCCGCGAACGCCGATGGCTACGTCACGTTGCCGAACGTCGATCCGGTGCAGGAAATGGTCAACATGATTTCGGCCTCGCGCTCGTATCAGGCCAACGTTGAAACCCTGAATACCGCGAAACAGCTGATGCTGAAAACGCTAACGATCGGAACCTGAGGAGCATTTCCTTGACGACCAACACCACAATCGGCAACAACGGCGCGACCGTGTCGCAGACGTTGCTGGACACGATGAACGGCACGAACAGTTCGTCTTCCAGTTCGTCCTCGAGCGCGACGAGCGGCTCGGACCTGCAGAACACGTTCCTGCAGCTGCTCATCGCGCAGATGAAGAACCAGGATCCGACGAATCCGATGGACAGCTCGCAGATGACTTCGCAGCTGGCCCAGATCAACACCGTGACGGGTATCAGCCAGCTGAACACGTCGCTCACGTCGCTCTCGACGCAACTGACCGCGGGCCAGCAGACGCAGGCCGCGAACCTGATCGGCTCGACGGTGCTCGCCCCGGGCAACACGTTCCAGGTGGCAAGCGGCAAGGCGACCGGCTTCGGCGTCACGCTCGCGAACGACGCGTCCGACCTGCAGATCGTCATCAAGAACTCGGCTGGCACGATCGTCAACACGCTCGACCTCGGCAAGCAGTCGGCGGGCACGGTGCCGGTGGGCTGGACGCCAATCGACAAGTCGGGCAACGCACTGCCGGACGGCACCTACACGATTTCCGCGACCGGCACGGTCGGCGGCAAGGCCGCGACGGCGACGACGCTGTCCGCCGGCACGGTTCAGGGCGTGATCAAACAGAAGGACGGCACGGCGGGTCTCGTGCTGTCGACAGGCAGCACGGTCGGACTGACCACCATTGCGGCCATCATCTAACTGCATCCAGATACTTCAGATACGGAGACCGTCATGGGTTACCAGCAAGGTTTGAGTGGTTTGGCTGGCGCGTCGAGCGACCTCGACGTGATCGGCAACAACATCGCCAACGCGAACACGGTGGGTTTCAAGCAGGGCTCGGCGCAGTTCGCCGACATGTACGCGAATTCGGTGGCCACCGCGGTGAACACGCAGATCGGTATCGGTTCGCGTCTCGCGTCGGTGCAGCAACAGTTTTCGCAGGGCACGATCAACACGACGAACCAGGCGCTCGACGTCGCCATCAACGGCAACGGCTTCTTCCAGATGTCGAACAACGGCTCGCTGACGTATTCGCGTAACGGCGTGTTCCAGCTCGACAAGAACGGCTTCATCATCAACGCCGACGGCCTGGAGCTGATGGGCTACGCGGCCAACGCGAACGGCATCATCAACTCGGCGAACACGGTGCCGCTGAAGGTGCCGACCGCGAACATCCCGCCGACGACGACCACCACCATCACGGCCGGCCTCAATCTGAACGCGCAGGATCCGCTGGTTCTGGGTACGCCGACGACGACACCCGGGGGCACCAATACGGCCGGTTTGACTGGCACCGCGGCGATCACCAGCAACGTGGCCGGCACGAATGCGAATACCTATCTGGTCACGTTCACCGGCCCGACGACGTATACCGTATCCGTCAATGGTGGCCCGGCGTCCGCCCCTGCAACCTACACGACGGGCACGGCGATCACGCTCGGCACCGGTGAAACGCTCACGCTTGCGGGCGCCACGCCGGCAAACGGCGACACCTTTACCGTGAAACCGACCCAGGTGCCGTTCAACCAGACCGACAACACGACCTACAGCTATCCGACTTCGGTGCCGGTGTACGACTCGCTCGGCGGCGCGCAGCAGGTCGACATGTACTTCGTGAAGACGGCCGCGGGCTCGTGGGACGTGTACGCGGGTGTCTCGACCGGCACGGCGTCGAAGATCGGCACGGCGAAGTTCGACACCTCGGGCAACCTGGTGAGCACCACCGACAATGCGGGCAACCCCACCGCCACGCCGCTGGCATTCAATTTCTCGATCCCGACCACCGACGGTTCGGCCACGCCGCAAAGCCTGCAACTGCGCATCGGCGGCACGACGCAGTTCGGCAGCAAGGACGGCACGAACTCGCTCGACCAGAACGGTTTCGCCGCCGGCACGCTGACGAATTTCACGATCGGCCAGGACGGCACGCTGACGGGTAACTACTCGAACGGCCAGACGGCAGCGCTCGGCCAGATCGTGCTCGCGAACTTCGCGAACCAGAACGGTCTCGTCGATCTCGGCAACAACCAGTACGGTGCAACGGCCGCCTCGGGCGTCGCGCAGATCTCGGTGCCGGGCAGCACGAACCACGGCACGCTGCAGGGCGGCGCGGTGGAAAACTCGAACGTCGACCTGACGAGCGAGCTGGTGAACCTGATCACGGCGCAGCGCAACTACCAGGCGAACGCGCAGACGATCAAGACCCAGCAGGCCGTCGATAACACGTTGATCAACCTGTAAGCGCAGCACGCACCGATACCATCATGGACCGGCTCATATACACCGCGATGTCGGGCGCCACGCAGGCGCTCGAACAGCAGGCACTGGTCGCGAACAACCTCGCGAACACCTCGACAACGGGTTTTCGCGCGCAGCTCGCGACTTTCCGGGCCGTGCCGATGGCGTTCGGCGACGGCAGCACCATCAACAACGACACGACGCGCACCTTCGTGCTGTCGTCGACGCCGGGCGCGGATTTCACGCCCGGCCCGATCCAGCAGACCGGCAACCCGCTCGACGTCGCCATTCAGGGCCCGGGCTGGCTGTCGGTGCTGACGCCCGACGGCAACGAAGCGTACACGCGCGCGGGCAACCTGCACGTCGACGAGAACGGCCAGATCGTCACCGCGACCAACCTGCCGGTGGTCGGCAACGGCGGCCCGCTGTCGGTGCCGCCGGGTTCGGAAGTGACCATCGGCAAGGACGGCACGGTTTCCGCGCTGATCCCGGGCGATCCGCCGACGTCGATCGCGCTCGTCGACCAGCTGAAGCTCGTGAACCCGGATCCGGGCACGCTGACGCGCGGCGACGACGGCCTCTTTCACACCAGCGACGGCAATCCCGCCGACGCCGATCCGAACGTCGTGGTCGCGGCAGGCTCGCTCGAAGGCAGCAACGTGAACCCGGTTGCGGCGATGGTCTCGATGATCACCAACGCGCGTCAGTTCCAGATGCAGACGAAGATGATCGAGTCCGCCGACCAGAATGAACAGTCGGCCAACAAGCTGCTCGACTTCAGTTAATACGGACTGCAGGCACGCCTGCGCTCAGGAGAAGAATCACCGTGAACCGCTCACTCTATATCGCCGCAACCGGCATGAATGCGCAGCAGGCGCAGATGGACGTCATCTCGAACAATCTCGCGAACGTCAGCACGAACGGCTTCAAGGGCTCGCGCGCGGTGTTCGAGGATCTGCTGTATCAGACCACCCGCCAGCCGGGCGCGAACTCCACGCAGCAGACCGAACTGCCGTCCGGCCTTCAGGTCGGCACGGGCGTGCAGCAGGTCGCAACCGAGCGCCTGTACACGCAGGGCAACCTGCAGCAGACCGGCAACTCGAAGGACGTCGCGATCAACGGCGCGGGCTTCTTCCAGGTCCTGATGCCGGACGGCTCGAACGCCTACACGCGTGACGGCTCGTTCCAGACCAACTCGCAGGGCCAGCTCGTGACGTCGAGCGGCTATCAGGTCATTCCGGCCATCACGATTCCGCAGAACGCCACCTCGCTCACGATCGGCAGCGACGGCGTGGTGTCGATCACGCAGGCGGGGTCGAGCACGAGCACGCAGATCGGCTCGATGCAGATCGCCACCTTCATCAACCCGACCGGCCTCGACGCGAAGGGTGAAAACCTGTTCGCCGAAACGTCGTCGTCGGGCGCGCCGATCGTCTCGCAACCGGGCCTGAACGGCTCGGGCTCGCTCAATCAGGGCTATGTGGAAGCGTCGAACGTGAACGTCGTGCAGGAACTGGTCAACATGATCCAGACCCAGCGCGCGTATGAAATCAACAGCAAGGCCGTGACGACCTCCGACCAGATGCTGCAAACCCTGAGCCAGATGCCGGTCTGACCGACCGGTAAATGACAGGGTTAACAGAGACGGTAATAGAGACGGTAATCACGATGTCGCACTTCACACGTATCCCGGCAATCACGCGCGGCGCCCGCGCGGCGCGGTTCGTCGCGCTCGCCGGCACGTTCGCCACCGTCCTCGGCGGATGCGCGCTCGTGCCGACGCAGCCGATCACGCAGCAGCCGATGACGGCCGCCCCGCCGCTGCCGCCCTCGCAGCAGTCGCCCGGCTCGATTTTCAATCCGGGTTACGCAGGCCGGCCGCTCTTTGAAGACCAGCGGCCGCGCAACGTCGGCGACATCCTGACCATCGTGATCGCGGAAAACATCAACGCGACGAAGTCATCCGGTGCGAATGCGAACCGCGACGGCACGACCAAGTTCGGCGTGCCGACCGCGGGGTTCCTCGGCGGCCTGTTCGGCAAGGTGAACCTCGACGCGAGCGGTGACAATACGTTCAAGGCGGCAGGCGGCGCGAACGCGTCGAACACGTTCAACGGCACGATCACGGTGACCGTGACCGGCGTGGAGCCGAACGGCAACCTGATCGTGAGCGGCGAAAAGCAGATGCTGATCAACCAGGGTAACGAGTTCGTGCGCTTTTCGGGTGTCGTCAATCCGAACACGATCTCCGGCCTGAATTCCGTGTACTCGACCCAGGTTGCCGACGCGAAGATCGAATATTCCGCGAAGGGCTATATCAACGAGGCCGAGACCATGGGCTGGCTGCAACGCTTCTTCCTTAACCTGTCGCCGTGGTGATCATGAGCTCCGCACTTTTCCGCCGCGTGGGCCCTGCGCGCACTTCCGGCACATCAGGCACCTCGCGTCTGCGCAGCGCGTGCCGCGCGCTCGCGCTCTTCGTGCTGGCATGCGTGGCGCTGCCGCTCAGCACGTCCGTCGCGCATGCGGAGCGCCTGAAAGACCTCGTGTCGATCCAGGGCGTGCGCGACAACCCGCTGATCGGCTATGGCCTGGTCGTCGGCCTCGACGGCACGGGCGACCAGACGACGCAAACACCGTTCACGACGCAGACGCTCGCGAACATGCTCGCGAACCTCGGCATCTCGATCAACAACCAGTCCGCCGGATCGAACAACACCGGTACGTCGGCGCTCACCAGCATGCAGCTGAAGAACGTCGCCGCCGTGATGGTGACGGCGACGTTGCCGCCATTCGCGCGGCCCGGCGAAGCGATCGACGTGACGGTGTCGTCGCTCGGTAACGCGAAGAGCCTGCGCGGCGGCACGCTGCTGCTCACGCCGCTGAAGGGCGCGGACGGCCAGGTCTATGCGCTCGCACAGGGCAACATGGCCGTCGGCGGCGCGGGCGCGAGCGCGAACGGCAGCCGGGTGCAGGTCAACCAGCTCGCGGCCGGCCGCATCACGAACGGCGGGATTGTCGAGCGCGCGGTGCAGACCACGATCTCGCAGGCGGGCACGATGCAGCTCGAACTCAACGACATGGATTACGACACGACGCAGCGCATCACCGCCGCCGTGAACAACGCATTCGGCTTCGGCACCGCGGTCGCGCTGGATGGCCGCACGATCCAGCTGCGCGCGCCGACCGATCCCGCGCAGCAGGTGTCGTTCATGGCGCAGTTGCAGAACCTCGATGTGAAACCGGCGCAGGCCGCCGCGAAGGTGATCCTGAACGCGCGCACCGGTTCGATCGTGATGAACCAGATGGTGACGCTGCAAAACTGCGCGGTCGCGCACGGCAATCTTTCGGTGGTCGTCAATACGCAGCCGGTGGTGAGCCAGCCGGGCGCGTTCTCGAACGGCCAGACGGTGGTCGCGCGGCAGTCGCAGATCCAGCTCAAGCAGGATAGCGGCGCGATCAAATACGTCAGCGCGGGCGCGAATCTCGCCGACGTCGTCAAGGCGCTCAACGCACTCGGCGCCACGCCCGCGGATCTGATGTCGATCCTGCAGGCCATGAAGGCGGCCGGATCGTTGCGCGCCGACCTCGAAATCATCTAAGGAACCATGATGAATTCAGATCCCACCAGCGCGGCGAACGACCTGTCGCAACGCTTCGCGCTCGACGTACAGGGTTTCGACGCACTGCGCGCCCAGGCGAAGAACTCGCCGCAGGAAGCGATGAAGTCGGCGGCGAAGCAGTTCGACGCCGTGTTCACGCAGATGATGTTGAAGAGCATGCGCGATGCGACGCCGCACGACGGTCCGTTCGATTCGCACGACACGGCCACGTTCACGTCGATGATGGACCAGCAGCTCGCGCAGCAGATGTCGAACAAGGGCATCGGCGTGGCGGATGCGATGCTCAAGCAGTTGATGCGCAATTCCGGCATGCAGACCGGCGACGCGAACTCGGGCAACAACGCCGCGCTCAACGCGCTCGCGAAGGCGTACGCGAATCCGGCGAACAACGGCGCGCTGCAGTCCGGCCGCGGCTATTCGGCGAACAGCGCGCTGACGCCGCCGATGAAGGGCGACGGCAGCTCGCCGAAAGTCGATGCGTTCGTCGACCGGCTCGCCGCGCCGGCACAGGCGGCGAGCGAAGCGACCGGCATTCCGGCGCGCTTCATCATCGGCCAGGCCGCGCTCGAATCGGGCTGGGGCAAGAGCGAGATCAAGAAGGTGGACGGCTCGACGAGCCACAACGTCTTCGGCATCAAGGCGACGAAGGACTGGACCGGCAAGACGGTGTCCACCGTCACGACGGAATACGTACACGGCAAGCCGCAACGCGTGGTCGAGAAATTCCGGGCTTACGATTCGTATGCAGACGCGATGACCGACTACGCGAGCATGCTGAAGTCGAATCCGCGATATGCGCAGGTGCTCAACAACTCGCACGACGTGAACGGCTTCGCGACCGGCATGCAGCGCGCCGGCTACGCGACCGACCCGCATTACGCGAAAAAGCTCATCTCGATCATGCAGAAAATGGGGTAAAGCGGGCTTGTGGACGAGCGGTGGCGCAGCGCCACATCGCCCCGAACCCGCGCCTCGTGCTGCCATCAATTAAACGTTTGCCGGAAAAATTTAACGACAACCCCCTAAACTTTGGGCTCGTGCTGCCGCTAATCAGTTACATCCGATACCGGAAAGGAGTGAAGATGTTCCGGTTGACCGCGCGTTGACAGGCGACGGACGGCGGCTTGCTTCAAAGGCCGCCCTCCCGGCCTGGTAGACCGCCCGCAAGAACAGGCACACTGGCAAGAACATGGATACCAACCCGTCGAACGGCGACAAGACTCCGGCAGAAGACGCCGAAAGCGGTAATGATTTCGGCCGCCGGAACCCGCTGGAAATCGGCGTCCAGCTGCGCAACCTCGCCAGCCGCGGCGATTTTCTGACCGTGCAGTACAAGGGCGGCCAGCTCGTCACGAAGATCCTCGACGTGGACGTGCGCGCGCGGACTTTCACCTTCGACTGGGGCGGCCTTCCCGAGCAGAACGCGGGTTTGCTTGCCGCGCCGCGCGGCCGCTTTCATGCGTCGCCGGATGGCGTTCGCGTCGAGTTCTCGACCGCCACGCCGCGTGAAACGCAATACGAAGGTCGTCCGGCCTACGTGTCCGAATTCCCTGAAGTGCTGTTCTACGTGCAGCGCCGCGAGTATTTCCGCGTCGATGCGCCCGTGCTCAATCCGTATATCTGCAAGGGCCAGCTCGCGGACGGCAGCGCGTTCCGTTTTGACGTGCATGACCTGTCGCTGGGTGGCGTCGGCATACGCACGAACGACGAGCGCATCGCCGAACTGCCGATGGGCGCGGTGCTCGCCGATTGCGAGCTGATGCTCGGCGCGCTCGGCACGCTGAATCTCGACCTCGAACTGGTTTCACATCGCTCGATGACGCAGCCGAACGGCACGACGCGCTATCAACTGGGTTTCCGTTTCGTCACGCTACCGGGCAGCGCGGAGAACACGCTTCAACGGCTTATCACACAGCTCGAAATGAAGCGGCGCTCGCTGGTGCGCGCCTAAGCGTTACGGCGCCAGCCTGTAGAACCTGAATCAGCCGCGCGGCGCGCGCGAAAATCGCCTCGCGCGACACAATTGGCCCTCAATGTTTTCGCGGAAGGGCCGATATACATGATGTTCGGTCAACTCGGCGGCGCATCAGCGGCGCCTTTCAGGATGACGCATGTCCAGTAACCTTTTCAGCATCGGCCTCAGCGGACTCAACGCAGCCCAATGGGGGTTGACGACGACCGGTCAGAACATCGCGAACCAGGCAACGCCCGGCTATTCGATCGAGCGTCCTGTCTACTCGGAAACGAGCGGGCAGTACACCGGTTCCGGATACCTGCCGCAAGGCGTGTCGACGACGACCGTCCAGCGCCAGTGGAGCCAGTATCTGGCGACCCAGCTGAACACCGCGCAGTCGGGCGCCGGTTCGCTGTCCACGTACTACAGCATGATTTCGCAGCTGAACAACCTGGTCGGCAGCCCGACCTCGGGTATTTCGACGGCGATCACGAGCTACTTCACCGGTTTGCAGAACGTCGCGAACAATGCATCCGACAACGCGATGCGCCAGAGCGCGATGAGCAACGCGCAGGCGCTCGCCGACCAGATCAACGCCGCCGGCCAGCAGTACGACCAGTTGCGCACCAGCGTGAACACGCAACTGACCGATACCGTCGCCCAGGTCAACACGTACACCGCGCAGATCGCGGCGCTGAACGCGCAGATCGCCGCGCAGAGCACCTCGGGGCAGCCGCCTAACCAGTTGATGGACCAGCGCGATCTCGCCGTGTCGAACCTGTCGTCGCTCGTCGGCGTGCAGGTCGTGCAGAACAGCAGCGGTTACAGCGTGTTCATGAGCAACGGCCAGCCGCTCGTGATGAGCGACAAGAGCTTCAATCTTTCGACGCAGACGTCGCCGTCCGATCCGACCGAACTGTCGGTGACGTACGCCGGCCTCGTCGGTGCGAACCCGGCACCGACGCCGCAGGTCCTGCCGGATTCGTCGGACATCGGCGGCCAGCTTGGCGGACTGCTCACGTTTCGCAGCCAGTCGCTCGATCCGGCCGAAGCGCAGCTCGGCGCGATCGCGACGAGCTTCGCCGCGCAGGTGAACGCGCAGAACGCGCTCGGTATCGACCTGTCGGGCAACCAGGGTGGCGCGCTCTTCACGGTCGGCTCGCCGGCCGTCTACGCCAACTCGAAGAACACCAGCACGGCCACGCTGAACGTATCGTTCGCGAACGCCGCGCAGCCGACGACGAGCGACTACACGCTCGCCTTCGACGGCACGAACTACACGCTGACGGATTCCGCGACGGGCACGCTCATCGGCCAGTCGACGAGCCTTCCGTCGACGATCGGCGGCCTGCAGCTTTCGATGACAGGCACGATGAACGCGGGCGACAAGTTCGCCATCGAGCCGACGCGCGGCGCGCTGAACAACTTCGCGCTGACGACTTCCAATGGCTCCGCGATCGCGGCCTCGGCGCCGGTGCTGGCATCCAAGGCGTCGACCAACAGCGGCACCGGCGAGATCACGCAGGGTTCGGTGTCGACGGGCTACACGCTGCCGACGTCGAGCACGACGCTCACGTACAACGCCGGCACGGGCGAGCTGACTGGCTTCCCGGTGGGCTCGGTCGTCACGGTGGGCGGCACGCCGCCTTCGACGGTCACGATCACCACGGCCGGCACGGGCGTGCCGTACAACCCGGCGACGGGCGCGACGCTGACGATCAACGCTGGCGCGGGCGCTCCGCCGGCGGGCGGCTGGATGAACGGCGTGACGGTGAGCCTGAGCGGCGCGCCTTCGAACAACGACACGTTCAAGATCGCGGCGAACACCGGCGGCGGCAACGACGGCCGCAACGCGCAACTGCTGTCCGCGCTCGTCACGGCGAAGCAGCTGAACGGCGGCACGGTGACGTTGACGAACGCGTACGCGAACTACGTCAACAACATCGGTAACCAGACGAACAACGTAGAGGCGTCGAGCAAGGCGCAGGCCTCGCTCGTCACGCAGATCACGACCGCGCAGCAATCGGTTTCGGGTGTGAACATCAACGAGGAAGCCGCGAACCTGCTGCAATACCAGCAGGCGTATCAGGCGAACAGCAAGGTGATCCAGACCGCCAACACGCTGTTCCAGACCATCCTCGGCATCTTTAATTGAGGCGTTGAACGACCATGCGCATTTCCACGACCCAGTATTTCGGCATGAACGTCCAGACGATGGACGATCAGCAAAGCCAGCTCACGCAGCTGTATCAGCAACTGTCGAGCGGCGTGAGCCTTGCGACGCCGTCGGACAACCCGGTGGGCGCGGCGCAGGCCGTGCAGCTGAGCATGCAGGCCGCGACGCTGTCGCAGTTCTCGAGCAACCAGAACGCGGCGCTTTCGTCGTTGCAGTCGGAAGATTCCACGCTCGGCACCGTCAACACGATCCTGACGAACATCAACACGCTGCTCGTGCGCGCCGGCGACGGCTCGCTGAACGACGGCGACCGCAGCGCGCTCGCGACCCAGTTGCAGGGTCTGCGCGGCCAGCTGCTGTCGCAGGCGAATGCCACCGACGGCTCGGGTAACTTCCTGTTCGCGGGTTACCAGACGACGTCGCAGCCGTTCGGCACGAACGCGGCGGGCGGGGTGCAGTACAACGGCGACAGCGGCGTGCAGTACGTGCAGGTGACGGGCACGCGTCAGATCGCAGCCGGCGACAACGGCGCGACAGTGTTCCTCGGCGTTTCGCCGACCGGCACGAACTCGGTTCCGACCGGCGCTGCGACCAACACCGGCTCGGGCACGATCGGTGGGGTGAGCACGACCAATGCGGCCGATCCGACGAACGCGGACAAGTACACGATCAACTTCACGAGCCCGACGACTTACACGGTGACGAACGTCACCGCGGGCACGACGACCGCGGCGCAGACGTTTACCGCGGGCGCGGCGATTACGCTGGGCGGCCAGAATGTGGCGATTTCGGGTGCGCCGGCAACAGGCGATTCGTTCTCGGTGACGCCGGCCACGCAGGCGGGCACGGACGTGTTCGCGAATATCGACGCAGCGGTGGCCGCATTGCAGACGCCGGTCACGCCCGGCGCGGGCACGGCAAACCTGACGAATGCACTCTCGACGGCGATGGGCAAGCTGGCGAACACGTTGAACAACGTGATCACGGTTCAGGCATCGGTGGGTGGACGGGAAAATGAAGTGACGGCGTTGCAGACGGTCACGCAGAGCAACAACCTGCAGACGCAGAGCAATCTGGCGGATTTGACGCAGACGAATCTGACGCAGGTGATCAGCAAGTACACGATGACGCAGTTTTCGCTGCAGGCGGCGCAGCAGGGGTTCTCGATGATCCAGAAGATGTCGCTGTTTAATTACATCGGGAATTGATGTAGCGGTTTGCGCGATATCGCGGTTTGCGTGGTGCGGATGTGAGAACGGCCCGGGTCTGTGAAGACCCGGGCCGTTTTGCTTGATGGTGCGTTACTAACCGATTACAGATAGACCAGCGAGAACGTGGCCAGGCCGTCGATAGGTACTTCCTGATTCAGCGAGGGCATGTCGGACTTTGCATTAAGAGCCAGGTCGACTTCGATCGGCTGCGTGATCGTGCTGAACGCTGCCGGAACTGTCTGGCCGGCGTTCGCCCATCCATGGGTTCGAATACCTGGCTGAATGATGTCGCCATAGGGATGAATTTGAGGAGCCCAAGTGGCGCCACCGTTTTGCGAGTAGATGCCGTCAGCAGCATTCCCGTCAGCGATAATGCCGTCCTTCAATATTTTGACGTTGTAAGCGCCTACCGTTTTGCCGCCTACCAGACCGACGCCGAGGCGTTGGTCGTCGGCGCCCAACAGAACGGTTTTCGCGCTTACGCCGAGCGTTCCGGCGCGGTTATCAAGTGTCGTTAGTCCAACCCGTGCCGGAGCATCGCAGGTCACGGTCAGCGAGGCCGTCCTGGCCGTCAAAAGCGTGCCGGCCGTGTCGCTGAGCGAAGCGACGGGAATACGACCGAAATCGGCTACACCACCGCCGGAGATCGTCGGCGTGCATGACGGCGGCACGATCGTACCGATAATCTTCAAGTCAACAGTATCAGCGGCGAACGCACCAACCGAAGTTGCGGCCAGCAGGGCGGCCAGAAGGGTGTTTTTCGAAACGAGTTTCATGAATGGCTCTTTCAAGGTTGGTGAGAAAAAGAACCCGACTGGTTGGGTGTACGCCGAATCCTTGAACTGAATTCTGCGTGTTCGCCCCGGTTCGTTGAATCGTAGTTTCGTTAAATGCGGCTCCTTGCGGCGATGAATGTCCCCACGCGATGCAAAGCGAGCGGGCATCGTGTCGAAACCAGTCCTGAGGATCGTGAAACCTGGATGCCAGCGATTCGTTCTCGCTGACGCCGGCCACACAGGCGGGCACCGACGTGTTCGCGAATATCGATGCAGCGGTGACGGCATTGCAGACGCCGGTCACTCCGGGCGCGTGCACGGCAAACCTGACGAATGCGCTCTTGACGGCGATGGGCAAACTGGCGAACACGTTGAACAACGTGATCACGGTTCAGGCATCGGTGGGCGGACGGCAAAACGAAGTGACGGCGCGTTGCAGACGCAGAGCAACCTGGCGGATTTGACGCAGACGAATCTGACACAGGTGACCAGCAAGTACACGATGACGCAGTTTTCGCTGCAGGCGGCGCAGCAGGGGTTCTCGATGATCCAGAAGACGTCGCTGTCTAACTACATCGGGAATTGATGTAGCGGTTTTTGTGGTTTAGATGTGAGAACGGCCCGGGTTTGTGAAGACTCGGGCCGCTTTTCATACGTGTCACCGGAGCGACAGCCGGAGAGGGCGTCTCCGGCTCACATGCTACTGCGTATTACAGGTAGACCATCGAGATGGTTGCCAGGCCGTCGAGCGGCACGTCTTGCGTTGCCGGCAGCGCGCTGCGCTTGTTGATGCCGATCACGGCGTTCAGGTTGGTCGTCATCGTCGTGAATGCCTTCGGCACACCGTTCGCGTCCGATGCCGTTGCCAGCTTGTTCGTGTTCAGGTTGCGGTTGGCGTCCGTTGCAACGGCCCAGGTCGTGCCGTTGTCGAGCGAGATTGCGCCGCTGCCAGCGGTGCCGTCCGCGGTCGGGTCGCTGAAGCCAAGCGTGTACGAACCGACGTTAGCCGTGCCAACCGTGCCGAGACCGAACGCGTCAGCGTCCGTCAGGCCTGCGACGAGCGTGCTGGCGATGCCCGGCACGACGCTGCTTGTGCGATCGTCGACGACATGCACTGCCACGCGGGCCGGCTGGTCGCAGGTGATCGTCAGTGCGCTGGAGTGCGTGCCAAGGTTCGTGAAGGCGTTCGCAGCAATGGTACCGCCGCTGATCGTGCCGAGGTCAATGATGCCGCCACCCGAGAGGGTCGGCGTGCAGGATGCCGGGGTGATCGTACCGATCACCTGAAGGTCGACCGACCCGGCAGCGAATGCGCCGACAGAGGCAGCGGACAGCAATGCGGCCAGAAGGGTGTTTTTGGTAATGAATTTCATGAGTAGCTCTTTCAAGGTTGATGAGAAGGAAGAAGCTGACCGTCGCGATCGTGCTGCGTCCTTAATGCAAATTCTCGATGTTTATCCCGTTCCCTTGAATCGTAAAATCGTTAAATGTGCGGTCGCAAGTTCATCTCGCATTCTCATCAGGTTGTTATCTGAGCGATGATCATTCGGGTGAACGTGCATCAATTCACCGGCCACGAGAGAGGCTTTAGAGATAGCAGCGTCTACAAACACGAGTGCGCGGCTTAACGAAACGAAGATTAAGGAGACGGTTTTCCGCAGAATACGACTGCCGTGGGTCAGTAAGCAAAACCCTTCAAATCCTGACGAACCGGCAGTTTTTTCGAAGTAAGCTCGGCTTACAGATAGACCACCGAGAAGGTTGCCATACCGTCAAGCGGGACTTCCTGCTTCAGATCCGGGAGATTGCCAGTTTTGTTCAGGCCGACCTGGACGTCGATTCGCTGCGTCACGCTCGTAATTGCGACAGGTGTACCGCCGTTCGTATTGCTCCAGCTAAGGAGGTTGCCGGCGGTCATCCGGAAATTCTGACCGAGGCTCACCCAGCTAGCACCGTTGTTTGCCGACCTGCTAAAGCCTGTGTATGAACCCGGCATGACATTCGGGGTCTGCAAAAACATTGTGTACGAGCCGATATTTTTCCCACTTACAGATCCGAGACCGAACTGCGCAGGGTCAGTTGTCAAATAACCGTTGATTGTGGACATCAAGCCAGGGACCGTCGTGCCGCTACGATCATCGATGATCTGAAGCGCAACTCGCGTCGGCGCGTCGCACGTGAGGTTCAGGGTAGTGGTTTTTGTTCCCGCATTTTTAAACGCTGTCGCACTAAGTGATGCGGCGGGAATGCGACCGAAATCGACAGTACCGCCACCGCTCAGAGTAGGCGTGCACGACGGCGGCACGATCGTACCGGTGATCTTCAGATCCACCGACTCAACAGCAAAGGCGCCGCACGAAGCAGCGGCCAGCATGCAGGCCAGGAGAGTGTTCTTTGAAACGATTTTCATGATTTGTGTTTTCATGTGAGTTAAGAAAAGAAGAACCCGGTTGTTTCGTGTTCACGCCGTGTCCAGGAGGGAATTCTGAGTCCTGGCGCCGGATTTCTGAATCGCCGTTTCCTGAAATCCACGCTGGCGCAACGATCTGTGGCGCGACCGGATACGCGGCATTGAACTCCGTTCCTTCATCTCCATAAATCGTAAAACTACGATTTATCCAGCTCGTAGTTTTGTCCAGAATCCGCGTTCCGCGCGTGCCTTCCGTCCTGAGCAGGCATCAGCGCTCAACCGGAAGGACTCCCATGTTTTCTCTACCTCTCAGGCGAGCGCCCTTTGCGATCGCCGTCTCGCTGCTGGCTGCCGGTACATCGGCGCAAGCATTTGTACTCGTGCCCAGCGGCACACGTATGGTCACTGCGCAGACCACGCCCGACGACTACGAACTTCAAAACGCGGCGACGCTGCAGATGCAATCTGGCGCGATCTTGAACGGTGTCCGCACGGGCTATACCGGCACCGGCGCACAGGTCCTCATGGACTCGAACACGCAAATTGCCACTCACGGCCTGCTGGTGAACGGCGGCTCGGTCGACGTAGCCGCCGCAACGACACCAGGCGTGCAAACGATCATCCGCAACAACGGTGAGGCCGCCGACCTCGGCGACGCCGTGCGCCTGAAAAACGGCAGCATCGGTACGTTTCGAAACGTGCTGTTCGAAAGCACCGCCGGCACGAGTTACGCCGGGCTGCAAGCCGAAACGAATTCCGCCGTCACGGTCAGCGACGGGACAATCCGCAGCGCCGGCTGGGGCGTGCTCGCCGGGACGGGAGCGACGATCGACCTGCAACGCGTCACCGTCGAAGCAGGCGCGAACACCGGCGCATTTATCAGCGCCGGCGCACAGGTGACGGCAACCGATAGCAGCATCACCGGGCCGAAAGGCGTGGAAGTGCGCCAGCAGAATTCGGCGTTCACCGGCCACAATGTTGCGGTCACAGGTACTGCGGGCGTGGGGGTCAACATGGTGGGCGATGCGTCTCTTGTCCTCGATGGTGGCTCATCGGTTCAGGGCTCGACGCACGGCATCACCGCGGCCCTGATCCCCGGCGCAACGCCGGGCAACAACACGATCAGTCTGACCGACACTTCGGTAACGGGACTCAATGGCTCGGCGATCTTTGCTTCGTCGGCGAGTCACACCGATATCAGCGTTGCGGGCGCCAGCGCGCTGCATGGTTCCGACGGCAACCTCCTGCACGTCGGGCCCGGCAGCACGGCGAACTTCAACGTCTTTGCGTCGAATCTCCAGGGTGACGTCGTCGCCGACGACCGGAATGGCGCTAACGTATCGCTCACCGATCGCGCAACGCTCACAGGCAATCTGGTTCGCGTCGGTGACGTTTCGGTCAGCAACGGTGCCACGTGGGCCCTGCCCCAAAGCAATACGATCGGCAACCTGAGTCTGAGCGGCGGCACGGTTGTCCTCGATAACGGCATTGACAAGACACTCACCGTCGCGGGGAATCTGAGCGGGCAGGGTACGTTCGCGATCCACACGGATCTCGGCGAGGTGCATGGCGATCTGATCGACGTTCAGGGCACCGCGTCAGGCCAGCATCAGCTGCAGGTGCGCAATACCGGGCGCGAACCCGATGCGCCTGGCGGCAAGTTGAAGGTCGTGCAGACCGCAGGCGGGCCGGCCACGTTCTCGCTGCAGGGTGACAAGGTCGACGCAGGGGTCTATGAATACCGTCTCGCGCAGCAGGGAAGCGACTGGTATCTGCAAAACACGCCAGGCGACACGCCGGTTACGCCGGTCGACCCGTCGGGCAACACACCGGATACGCCGTCGTCGAATACACCGGACAACACGCCGGTGATTACGCCATCGACCGCGACGATCCTGGGCCTGTTCACCGCACCCGCCACCGTTGCTTACGAGCAGATGGATGTGCTGCGCACGCGCATGGGCGAACTTCGCCGCCAGGGGCAAGGCAGCGGCGCATGGGCGCGGGGCTATGGTTCGCGCTATCGGGTCTCCAGCGCGGCGGGTCAGCCGTTCACGCAGGACCAGAGCGGCTTTGCGCTGGGTGCCGATCATGAACTCGCTGTTTCCAGCGGCAAGGTGCTGGTCGGCGGCAGCTTCGGATACACGAATGCACATCTGAACTTCATGCCGGGTGCTGACGGCACAGTGGAAAGCCAGACGATCGGCGGCTACGTAACGTGGCTGCGCAACGACGGTTATTACGCTGATGCCGTGTTGCAGGCGAGCCGCTTTGCAAACCGCGGCGACGCCACCATGAGCGACGGCGTTCGAACGCACGGCAATAACCTGAATTACGGTGTTGGCAGTTCGCTGGAACTCGGGCGTCACATTGGCGTTCAGAATAACTGGTTCGTCGAACCGTACGTGCAACTCGCGGGCCTGTTCTCTAGCGGCAGCAGTTTTGCGCTCGACAACGGCATGCAGGCGACGAATGGTCGAAGCGCATCGCTGCAGGGCAAGATCGGCGCGGCGGCGGGCAAGAACATCGAGCTTGGGGACGGCAGCGTGATCCAGCCGTACGCGAAGCTCGCGTTTATCAACGAGTTCGCACACAGCAACCCCGCGTACGTCAACGGCATCGCGTTCTCCAACGATCTGTCCGGCACGCGCGGTGAAATCGCAGTCGGCATGACAGCGCAGATCAAGAAGTCCTTCCACCTTTATGGCGAGTACAGCTATGCGAAGGGCCAGAAAATCGAGAAACCGTGGGCGCTGACGGGTGGCATGCGTTACGTCTGGTAAGAAGCGGAAAAAGAAATGAACGGCCGTCGTGGGAAATCACGACGGCCGTTTCAGTTACTACGCGCTCAAAAGTTCGGCCTGGTTTGCGATCGCGGCAACGAGTGTTTCGCAAGCCGGCAATACGCGGCTTACACAGTCGATGAACGTGCGACAACGCGACGACAGCACCGGCGGTTGAGGATCGGCCAGTGTCGCGGCAGGATGCTGAAGCGCAGGATGTTTGCTCAGCGCGTCCGGAATGGAAGTCTCGCTACGCAATCGCAGCAACATCAGCAGTTCGATGGGCATTGCCTGTTCGACCGGATGATCGAAGTCGAAGCGCATCTGTCCCGAGTCCTGGCGACAGTGAGAAAGATGCCGGTCGGCGAGTTGTACCGCGAGTGGCATGAAGACGGAATCATCCGCGTCCCACGCCTCGATCATCTCGACAAGCAGTTCTTCTCCTTTCTGAAACGTACATGGCACCACAGGCACGCCGAGTCCTTTGCCAGCGACGCTGACGATCATGCCGGTAATGCCGCCTGGAACCGTATGCCCCGCGTGATTCACGTCGCTTCCAAACCAGCACTTCAAGGCGTGCGTAGCGAGATCTGGCCACCCGAGCGTGACGAGCATGGCGATCAGCAATGCCATGTCGCGGTCGTATATCTGCCGGCGGCGTGGCCCGCGCCAGACGTCTTCGTATAGCGCCAGTGCATAGGTGCCGGCGAGCGCCTCAAGTACACCCATTCGCAGCGCGGACCAGTCGGGCATCGCACTGCCGTCCTGATCCAGTTCTATGCCCCGCCACTGGCGCAAACGTCCAAGCCAGTACAGCGGTCGTGCGCCGCTCGGTAGTGGAACGGCCGATGGTGCGCGCAGGAAATCCGTCAGCGCATCGCGATGCATGGCATTGAGTGCCGACGCTTCAGCGTACGCCGTTGTGAGGGTCGTCTGACGCCGTTCGTCAGAATCAGAAGTAGATCGATTTGGCAAAGCGGTCCCCGGCCGTGATGTTCAGTTGACCGATGACCTTACGTAGCCGCGCCCGAAGTTTCCATCGTAGTTTTACGAGTTTTGCGCGTCCATGTCGCATGTGGCGTATCACCTCGCATCTCCGGTGGCTGTCATCAAAGCGGTAATTCGAGATTTAAAGATTCTGCGATTCAGAAGGCTCCCCGGTTCTTCCAAACTGGATGCATCGAGACAAGCGTCGATGCAATCAGGCAACGACCGAACCTAAGGAGCCTCAATCATGAAATCGTCAATCCACTTCAAACTCCGCAACGTCGTTATCGCCGCAGCCATGCTCGCCGGCTTTGCGAATGTCGCAATGGCAACCGGCATGGTGCCGGAAACATCGGTCGTGCTTGTCAATGAAGCGGATGGCGAAGCCACGATGAACGTGAAGAACAGCGAAAACACGCCGCAGCTTCTTTACACGTCGATCACGCACATCGAGGAAGACCAGGAAAACCTGGTCGTCGTGACGCCGCCGGTTGCGCGCGTTGAAGGCAACCAGACGCAGACAGTGCGTTTCGTTTTGCAGAACAAGACGCCGCTGACGGTAGAACGGCTTGAACGCGCCGTCTTCGAAGGCATTCCTCCGCGCGATCCGAAAGCGGGTGCGCGCGTGACGATGACCGTGCGGCAGGATCTGCCGCTCGTGATTCATCCGAAGGGCCTCGCAGTGAATCGCGAACCGTGGAAGGAACTGAAGGTTTCGATCACCGGAGACGAACTCACGATCGAAAACCCGAGTGCCTATGTCGTGCGTCTTGCGCAGACGGTGCAGTTGCAACCGGAACAAAAGAACATCGACCTGCCGCGTCCTTATGTGCTGCCGAAGACAAGGGTGACCGTACCGATGAAGGGCGCCAGCGCAGCAGCGACCATCGCGCGCCTGTTCCCGGCCACCACGTATGGCTACTCGGTCGATCCGTACGACGCACCCATCACGCCGGCTTCCGCCGTAGCAACGCAGACGCAAGCACAGGCACCGGCCTCGCAAGTATCGGTTTCGAAGTAATCAGTCTAGAGACGTCCGACATCATGAAGCTCAACCCACATGCCTTCAGCAGGCACGGCCAGCAAGGAGGACAGCCCACCCTCAAGCTCGCTCCAATCGCAGTAGCCGTGACGCTGATGATGCTCGGCGTCGCTACAAACAATACGTTCGCTGCAGAAGCGAACAACGAAGCAGCCACCGTGGAAACCAATGCTGGTTTCGACATGGAAATGCTAAAGTCCCGTGGCATCGATCCGAAGGTCGCGGAATACTTCAAGGATGCCCCGCGTTATCGCCCGGGCATCAGCAACGTCACGTTGCTGGTAAACGGCAGCAAGAAAGGCACAGTTGCGGCGCGCTTCGACGAACAGGGCAATCTGTGTTTCGATTCGAAGTTCATGGCACGTGCTGGTCTGCAGTTGAAAAAGGATGCCGTGCCGGCAAAGGCAGCGAAAGCTGACGAAGCCGAAGGAACCGCTGACACAGTCAGCGCATGCGAAGACTTCATGGCTGCATGGCCGGAAGCGATCGTCAAGCCCTACCCGAACACGGCAACGGTCGAACTGATCGTACCGACCGACGCACTCCGCCCCGAAGCCCTGGCCGACACGAACTACACGACCGGTGGCACCGCTGCGCTGCTGAACTACGACCTGCTTGCAATCGGCAATCAGGGTAGCGGTTCCAGCTCGCAGTATTTCTCTGGCGCGACGGAACTCGGCTTTAACGCAGGCGACTGGATCGTGCGCAACCGCAGCATGTACACGAACGACGGGAAGCGCTCGCAGTTCGAGCATCTGTATGCCTACGCGCAGCGCACCTTTACCGACTATAAATCGGTGTTCCAGACGGGTGAGATCAACGTCAGCAACTCGATCTTTTCGGGTATGTCGATCGACGGCGCGCAATGGGTGCCGGAAGCTGCGCTGACCCATACGACAAATGCTGCTGCACAAGTCACCGGTATCGCGCAGTCAACGGCGCGCGTTGAGGTGCGCCAGGCCGCCGCGCTGATCTACTCGACGGTTGTGCCGCCGGGCCCGTTTTCGCTCAGCAACCTTCCGCTGTTGAACGGAACCAACGATCTCGAAGTCACCGTGATCGAAGCGGATGGTTCCTCGCGCAAGTTCATCGTGCCGGCGGCTTCGCTCTCGGCGGGTTCGCTCGGCATCGCTCCGGGTTACTCGGCGGCAGTCGGCAGGTTGCGCGATCTCGGCGACAACGCGACAAGCAAACCGTGGATGGCGACCGGCACGGGCACGTGGTCGATCGGCAAAAGTTCCAGCGTGACGGCCGGCGTGCTGGGTGCGACGGAATACCAGTCGATCGGCTTCGGCGGTCAAACGACGATTTTTGATCGCACCGCGATCAGCGCGCAGAGCACGTGGTCGAACGCAACCCGCGAAGGTTTGCGTGGCGGTCAGGCAACTGCATCGATCAGCACGCCGATTACACAATCGCTGTCGCTCAATGCATCCGCGAGCCTGCAGACGCCGGGTTACCGCACGCTCACCGATACGACGCAGGACACAACGCAGAACTGGAATGACAACCACTATCGCAGCCAGTACACGGCTTCGGCGGCGTGGCTGCATCCGTGGCTGGGCGGTTTTACCGCAGGCTACACGCGCTCGGATCTGTTCAACGGCCAGACGACGCAACGTGTCACCGGCTCGTGGGGTCGCACGTTCAAGTACGCGACGGTCAACCTGAATATCGAGCACAGCCTCGGTGGCGGCGTGTCGGGCAACAGCGGCAATTCGGTGTACCTGACGGCAACGATTCCGTTCGGCAAGCGCAGCGTGAAGACCTATGTGAACTCGACGGACGGCAATGCACGCGTCGGCGCGACGTACAGCGAAGTCGTCAGCGACGAGCTGAACTACAGCCTGAACGCCGAACTGCAGCCGAATAACGGTACGGCTTCGAGCAGCGCGAATGCGTCGATCACACCGCACTACACGCAGATGAACGTAGGCGTATCGCAAAACGGCACGAATTCGACCTCGTACAACGCAGAGCTGCGTGGCGGCGTCGTGGCGCACAAGCACGGCGTGACGTTCTCGCCGTATCCGGTGGCCGACACCTTCGGCATCGCGAAGACGAGCGACGTGGCGGGCGTCAAGATTTCGACGCCGCAAGGTCCGGTGTGGACGGACTTCTGGGGTCAGGCAGTCATCCCGTCGGAAGCTGCGTATTCGACAAGCCGTATCGAAGTGTCCGGCAAGACGCTGCCGCGTAACGTCGATATCGGCAACGGCTTCGCGCAGGTGAATCCGGGTCGTGGCTCGGTGAACTACGTGAACTTCGACATCGTCAAGGTGCGCCGCATCCTGCTGCGCGCCATCGACAAGCGCGGTCAGGTTCTGCCGAAGAACGCGTCGGTACTCGACAAGGACGACAACTACCTCACCACCGTGCTCGACGACGGCAACATCTTCCTGAACGGCAACGAAGGTGAAAACCTGAAGGTGGTGGATCTGGACGGCAACCGTTGTTCGCTTGAATACAAGCTCGCCGAAAAACCGGACCTGAAGAGCTACTTTGAAAATGCAGAGGCTGTGTGCCGCTAAGGCCACGCCTTCATACAGGAGAAACGTCATGAAAATCAGATTTCATCCAGTGCGCGCGCTGGGCAATGCCGTGGCGCAACTTA
The DNA here is from genome assembly GCF_900107685.1 of Paraburkholderia sartisoli. Taxonomy (GTDB): domain Bacteria; phylum Pseudomonadota; class Gammaproteobacteria; order Burkholderiales; family Burkholderiaceae; genus Paraburkholderia; species Paraburkholderia sartisoli. The sequence continues at coordinate 347,676 of NZ_FNRQ01000005.1, forward strand.
CAGCTGCCGCATTGCTCGCGATGGGCGCCTGTACCGCAGCGCAGGCACAGGGTCCTGGCGAATGCCAGATGACCGTGAACGAAAGCTCGGTCGATTACGGCACGTTCACCCGTTATCAGCTTCAGGGCGACAACGCTCAGGCCGCGACGCTGAGTCTCGGCAAGCGTCAGCTGACGTTGAACGTGAATTGCCGGATGCCGGTAACGATGGCCGTGGCGTTTCGCAGCGGCGCTAACGGTGCGGATTACAGCTTCGGTAACGGCGGTAGTGTCACGGTGAGGATGGCGAACGCGCAGGTCGACGGACGGCCTGCGATGATCGGTAGCGCCGCCGGCATGGGCATGTTGCCGGCGAGCCCCGCTGCCGTCGCCCAGTTCGCGCCTGGGCAGGTGATCGTGCCGGTCGTCGACGGTCGCCCGGCGAAGGGAACGAGCTTTTCCGCACAGGTTGAAGTTGATCCGCGTGTGCCCGCCGCCAATGCGAAAGTCGCGGGCCGGACCAGTCTCGAAACGAACGGCACGTTCCAGCTCATCACGCAGTAACCGTTGCTCTGTTGACCTTCACGCCGGCGCGGCTCTTGTGCGCCGGCGTTTCTGTTTTATCTGAACCCATGATGCCGTCTCTGGATTCTCCTGTCGGGCAGACGGTGCTGAAGTTTCTCGGCCTGCCGGCGCAGGCGCCGAGCCGGTTTTCACGCAGGATGCTGGAACGCACCCACGCGGCATGATGTAACGATGAAGTGCGGTATCGGTCGGACTGAGCCAGATCATCAGGTCGTGGCAAGGTCGCCACTACGAAGCGCCTGCCTGCTATCTGAACCCCGCCGCCACCCGCCCCATCTGTTCGATACCCCCGTCGAAAAGCCGCGAGAAATACGGAATCATGTTCGGCAACATCAGCTGCACGAGCAGCAGGCCGACCAGCATCGTTAGCGGCAGGCCGACCTGGAACACGCCGATCTGCGGCGCCGCGCGGTTCAGAATGCCGAGCGCCAGGTTGGTGATCAACAGGGCCGTCACGACCGGCATCGCCAGCAATAATCCCGAAGTCAGCACCGTGCTGCCGTAGCTGGCCAGTACGCGCCAGCCGTTCGCCCCCAGCATGTTCGCCGAAACCGGAATCGACTGGAATGTCGCGATGAGCGCGCTCAACATCTGCAGATGGCCGTCGAACGCGAGGAACGTCAGTATTGCGATCGTCCACATGAAGCGCGACAGCACCGCGCTCGAGCCGCTCGCGTGGACATCGAAGAACGTCGCGAAGCCGAGACCCATGCTGAGGCCGATGATGTCGCCCGTTGCCTCGACCGCGGCGAACACGATCTGCATCGTGAAGCCGAGCGCAACGCCGATCAGGAACTGGTTGACGATGATCCACACGCCTTCGGCCGAGAACACGGTGGCCTGCGGCAGCGCACCGAGCGTCGGCGCGACGATGATCGTGGTGAAGGCGGCAAGGCCCACTTTCACGCGCACGGGTACGGACGTGTCGCCGAACGCGGGCGCCGCCGCCACGAGCGCGAGAATCCGCACGAACGGCCAGAGGAACGCGGTGAGCCACACGTTCAGCTGCGCGTAGGTGACGGAGAACATGACGGGACGTGCAGCCGGAAAGCGCTTAGCTGGCGAGCGACGGAACGCTCGTGAGCATGTGACGCATGTAGTCGAGCATCGTCGTGAGCATCCAGGGGCCGGCGATGACGAGCGTGATGAGAATCGCGATCAGCTTCGGAATGAACGACAGCGTGGTTTCGTTGATCTGCGTCGCGGCCTGGAACAGGCTGACGAGCAGGCCGACGACGAGCGCCACCAGCAGCAGCGGCGCGGCGAGCACCATCGAAACGTACATCGCCTGGTGGGCGAGTGTGGTGACGGTTTCTGGCGTCATGGCCGGTCTCCTTCCTGTGCGCCGTTCACGTTCCGATGAAGCTCTGCGCGAGCGAGCCGAGCAGCAGCTGCCAGCCGTCGACGAGCACGAACAGCATCAGCTTGAACGGCAGCGAGATCGTCGCGGGCGAGATCATCATCATACCCATCGACATCAGCACGCTCGCCACCACCATGTCGATGATGAGAAACGGAATGAAGATCGTGAAGCCGATCTGGAAGCCGGTTTTCAGCTCGCTCGTGATGAACGACGGCACCAGCAGCGACAGCGGCACGTCTTCCGGTCCCTGCATCGGCGGGGCGTGAGAAATGCGGGCGAAGAGCGCGAGATCGCCTTCGCGGGTCTGGCGCAGCATGAACGTCTTGAACGGCAGCACGCCGCGCGACACGGCCTCGTCCATCTGGATCGTGCCTTCGGAGAACGGCTTGTAGCCGTCGGTGTAGGCCTTGTCGAGCACCGGCGACATGATGAAGAGCGTCAGGAAAAGCGCGAGGCCGACCAGCACCTGGTTGGGCGGCGTCGAATTCGTGCCGAGCGCCTGGCGCAGCAGCGAGAGCACGATGATGATGCGCGTGAAGCTAGTCATCATCAGCACCATCGCCGGCAGGAACGTCAGCATCGTGAGCAGCAGCATCGTCTGCACGCTCAACGAGTACGTCGTGCCGCCGTTCGGGCCAGGGCTCGTGTTGAATGCGGGCAGGCCGGCCGTCTGCGCGAACGAGAGCGCCGGCAGCGTCAGCAGCAGGGCCGGCAGTGCGAGCGTGGCGACGCGCTTCAGCACGGTACGGGTCGGTGTCGGGACGTGGCGGGTCGGCGCGCGGACGTCCCGCGCTTCACGATGATCGAACTGCATTTACTGTTCTCCGCTGACGCTTCGCTGGAAACGTTTGCCTGCTTCCTGTTTCAGCGCGTCGCGAAAGCGTTGTCCGAAGGAGCCGGGGAGGGGGCCGGGCGCAGCGGCTGCGCCGGGCGTCGCGAGACCGGCTTCGACCGAACCCGCCGGCATGGTGTGCAGCAGCCGGACGTTGCCCGGCGCGGTGCCGAGCACGAGCCACGTGTCGCCGATCTCGACGACCGCGACGCGCTCCTTGCCGCCGAGCGATGCGCCGCCGATCGTCTTCACGAGACCGCCGCGTTGCGACGGTTGCAGGCCGAGGCGGCGCGCGAGCCACGCACAGCCGAATACCAGCCCGATCACTACAGCCAGGCCGACGACCGTCTGCAGCACGGCGCCGACGCCGAGCGATGGCACGGCCGTTCCCGCGCCCACGCCCGAGGCGATTTTCGCGGCATTGTTGACCGCGTTCATGTCGGCGGCGTGAGCCGGCAGCGCATGAAAGGCCGCGCCGGACAGCAGCGCCATCCAGACGCCGGCAGCCGCGCAGGATGTCGTCAGCGAGGCAAGCCGGGTGCGCGCGGCGAGCGGCAAGCCGCCCGTTGCGAACGCGGCCCGGCGGGCGAGGCGTTTCATCGGTTCAGCTTCCGGATGCGCTCGGATGGCGTGATGATGTCTGTCAGACGGATACCGAACTTGTCGTTCACGACGACCACTTCGCCCTGCGCGATCAGGCAGCCGTTGACGAGCACGTCCATCGGTTCGCCGGCGAGGCCGTCGAGTTCCACGACCGAGCCCTGCGCGAGTTGCAGCAGGTTGCGGATCGCGATTTTCGTGCGACCGAGCTCGACGGTCATCTGGACGGGAATGTCCAGGATCATGTCGATGTCGTTGCGCGTCGTCGTCGGTTCTACTTTCGACAGCGGCTGGAACACGCCCGCGGCGGCCGGTGCCGGCTCCGGGTTGCTGTTCTGTTCGGCGAGCGCGCTTGCCCAGTCATCCATTGCAATATCGTCTTCTTCGGTTGTGGCGGCCGCTGCCGCAGCCGCGGCCAGTTGCGGCTCGACGGCGGGCAATTCGTTCTCCGGCGTGGGGTTCAGCTCACTCATATCCACCTTCCTTCATCGTGTCGGCTGCGCTGATCATTTTCTGGACCCGCAACGCGTACTGACCATTGAAAATTCCGTAGCCGCATTCCATCACCGGAACGCCGTCGACTTTTGCCGTGAGGTGTTCGGGGATGTTGACCGGCAGCACGTCGCCCTTGCGCATGTTGAGGATCTGCTCGAACGTCACCGGAATGCTGGCGAGGTCCGCCGTCAGTTCCACTTCGGCTGTCTGCACCTGTTGCGAGAGCACGCGTACCCAGCGGCGGTCGATGTCCATTGCTTCGCCCTGGATCGGCGACGACAGCGTGTCGCGGATCGGCTCGATCATCGAGTAGGGCATGCAGATGTGCAGTGTGCCGCCTGTCGAGCCGAACTCGATCGAGAACTGCGTGACGATGACGATTTCGTTTGGCGTGGCGACGTTGGCGAACTGCGTGTGCATTTCCGAGCGCACGAATTCGAACTGCAGCGGGCGCACGTTTTTCCACGAAGCCGTGTAGTGGTCGAACACGAGGTTCAGCAGCTTTCCGATGATGCGCTGTTCGGTGGCCGTGAAATCGCGGCCTTCGACGCGCGTATGGAAGCGGCCATCGCCGCCGAACAGGTTGTCGACGACGAAGAACACCAGATTCGGATCGAACACGAAGAGCGACGTGCCGCGCAGCGGCTTCACGTGGACGAGGTTCAGGTTCGTCGGGATCGGCAGGTTGCGGGTGAATTCGCTGTACTTCTGGACCTTCACCGGGCCGACGGAGATTTCCGCCGTGCGTCGCATGAAGTTGAAAATGCCGATGCGCAGGAGGCGCGCGAAACGGTCATTGATGATTTCGAGACCGGGCATCCGGCCGCGAACGATACGTTCCTGCGTGGCGATGTTGTACGGGCGAACGCCGGTACGATCCGCGGAATCGGATTCCGTGTCGGATTCGCCGGTGACGCCCTTGAGGAGGGCATCGACCTCCTCCTGGGACATGAACTCTTCGTGGCCCATCCTGTTCCTCGTGCGTCCCGTGACGGTTATTGTTGGCGGTTACGCGGCGGCGCGTTACTGCACGACGAATTCTGTGAACAGCACATCGGAGACGTGGGCTGGCTGGCCGCCGGTATCGGTCGGCTGTTCGATGAGCGCTGCGAGTTCTTTTGCGAGCGCGTGTTTTCCGTCGAGGGTTTGCAGTTCTTCGGGGTGTTTGTTCGACAGCGCGAGCAGGACGCGGCTGCGGATTTCCGGCATGTGCTGGGTGAGGTGTTCCTGGGTGGCCTGGTCCGTGAGTTTGAGCGTGAGGCCGATGCGCAGGAAGTGTTGCTGGCCATCGTCGGACTGCAGGTTCACGGTAAGCGGTTCGAGCGGGAAGAACACGGGCACGGGCGAGGGGGCCGGCGTGGCCGCCGATGCGGCAGCCGGGGCGCGTTTCGACATGAAGAACCAGGTGCCCGCACCGGCGGCGCCGGCCGCGACCAGTACGATCAGCAGGATCACGAGAATGCGCTTTGTCGTTCCAGGGGGGGACGATGCGATAGCTTGCTGGTTTGTGGTCGTGGTTGCCATGGGGTTTTAGATAGCCTCGATGCTGTAGGATGGATTTTCGGGTTTCTTCCAGGCTTGCGATGGGTCGAAAAGAAGGGGGAATCGGGGTTAGCTCGGGAGTTTGCCCGTTCGGGCTTTTTCAGGTTTTCTCTGTATGGGTTTTTGTTTTTTTCGTGGTTCTGGAATTTCTTTGGCCTTTCCTTGAATTCACGTCGGTCTATTAGCGTTGCCCCTGTGCGGGGCGGCACCTACTTTTCTTTGTCTTCCAAAGAAAAGTAGGCAAAAGAAAGGCGCTTCGAAAACTCATTTCCTCAAGGTGCGTCATCCCACGGGAATGGCACCCCATGAAGTGTCGCCTCCGCAGCCCAAGCCACACGGGTCCGCGCACGATCTGGTCTCCCGCACAGCACCGCTCGTGACAAAGGGCTCATCCACCCGGCTTCGCTTCGCGTCGCCGACCGGCACCATTCCCGGCGGCGCACGCGGATGCGCGGCTTATGACCCCGCCGCGACGCACGAAGTGCGGAGTGGGGTGAATGACTGCTTTGTCACGAACGCGGACCGCGCGCGGGATGAAATCGCGCGGGGACCTATGTCGGGTGACGTGCGGGAGCGACACTTCATGGGTTGCCATTCCCCGCGGATGATGCGCCTTGAGCAAATGAGTTTTCGGAGCGCCTTTCTTTTGCCTACTTTTCTTTGGAAGACAAAGAAAAGTAGGTGCCGCCCCGCACAGGGGCGACGCTAATAGACCGACATGAATGCAAGGAAAGGCCAAAGAAAAAACCCAGCTTCGGCACGAAAAACCCGAAATGCCGCCCCGCCAAAGGGGCACAACACGAACTCAAGGAAAGGCCAAAAACCCAGAAAAAATCAAACCCCAGAAAAAAATCAGACAAACGTATCAACAATCCCGACACTCCGCCGGACAGGCAAAGCAGCGACAGAAGAAACCGGTTCATCACCGCCGGAGGCAAAAAAACCACCAGAGGCCGAGCTACGCCCACCAGACCCCCCTTGACCTTGCTGCTGCTGTTGCCCAGCAAACCCAGCCCCATCACTCACACTCGCGCTGCCCAGCCCAATCCCCCCCTGCGCCATCGCCTCGCGCAGTTTAGGAAGCGCGGCCTCCACCGCTTCCCGAACCTGCTGGTGCTGTGAAACAAACAACGCATGTGCATGGTTATCGGCAACCTGCAGCACGACCTGAAGCGGTCCCAGATCTTTCGGGTTGAGCGTGAGCTCCGCACTCTGCTGGTGGGCATTCGACAGGAACACCACCTTCTGCCCCAATGCCGCCTCCCAGTCAGGCGTCCCCACCTGCGGCGCCAGCGCGGCACTCGCCGCCACCACGGCGTTCGGATTCGAAACCTGCGCCGTCGCCCCCGAAGCCGCCGCAGCCGTCGCCGCCTGAGTCGCCGCCAGGCTCGCACTCGCCGCGTCAGCCGTACTCTTCAACGCGGCAAAGCTGTCCTGCGCGCCCCCCGCGCCCGCAGCCGCAGCCGCCGTCGCGTCAGCCGCCGCACTGTGCGCGTCCGGCGTCGCCGCCGTCGCGGCGTTCGCCACCGCCTGCTTCCCGCCTTCGCCCTTCGTGCCCTTGCCGTCGGCAAACGATGCGCCCGCCGCCAGTCCCTTGTCCACGCCACGTACACCAGAACCGGTGTCGCCAGCCGAACCCGCGCCAGTCGAAGATGCACCCGTTTTCATGGCCGGCGCGGCAATCGCACCCTGTCCATTGGACAGCGCGGCAAGCGCCGCCTGCAATGCGTCCTGCACGGACTTGGGATCGAGCGACGCGAGCTTCTTGCCAATAGTCGTCGCGCTCGTCGCCAGCGTGCTCGCAGCCGATGTCGCCGTCGTCGCAGCAGTGGCATCGGCCGGAAGCACATCGGCCGATTTCGCCGCCGCCGTGTCCATCGCGGCGCTCGCCTGCGCCTGCGCAGCCGCCGCAGCAGCAGCGGCTGCCGCCGCGGCCAGGGCTGCGGCCGTCGCCGGCACGCTCGATGCGTCCCCGCCCTGTTGCGACTTCGTGCCCGCGCCGCTGGTCTTGCCGGTGCCGCTGGCCGTCGTGGTCTGCTGGTCCGCGCCCGAAGAGGCGTCGGCCTTCGTCGTGCCGTCCGTGTTTTGCTTGCCGCCGGTCGCGCTCGCGCTGCTGTCCTTCGACGCATCCGCAGGCGTCGACACGTCATGCACGCTCGACGTCGAAGACGATGCGGACGATGATGAATTCGCCGAAGCCGTCGTCGAACCCGACGAGGAAGAAGAACCCGATGACGATGACGAAGCGTTCGATGACTGCGACGACGATTGCGACGACGATTGCGACGACGATTGTGACGACGACTGGCTGACCGGCGCCTTCGCCGCGCTGTTCTGCGAGTCGATGCTCTGCTGCAGCGTCTGCGAGAACGGCAGCGTGCCGCCGCCCGACGTGGAGGACGATCCGCCCGACGTCGCGCCCGTGGTCGCGCCGAGCAGCGAATTGAGGAGTGAAAGTGGCGTCATGCGTGATCCCGTAGGTTCGTGTCAGTCAGGGCGCGGTGGCGTCAGGCGCCTTCCACGCGCATCCGGAGAATGCGCGCTGCGTGTTCGTCGGCGTCGCGCTGTTCGCGGCGCGCGCTCTGTTTTGCCTCGGCGGCGTCGCCGCGCGCCTGCAGCACTTCAAAGGAACCGAGTTTCTGCTTCTGGCGCTGCCAGTCGGGCTTCGCCGCCTCGACGCGCGCGGTCGCGCTGGCGAGCAGCCCGCGCTGCTGCTGGATCGCGGCGTCGAGCGTGTCGATGAACGCCTGGAAATTGCGCATGTTGCCGGCAGGCATGCCAGATTGCGCCGTCGCCGTGAAACGACGGTGATATTCGTCGCGATACTGCACGAGCGAGTCGAGCTGCGCCTCGATCTCGCCGCGTTCGCGCTGCACGCGGCCAAGCCGTTGCGCGGCGGCGTCGACGTCGTCCTGCGCGAGACCAATCAGCGTCTTGATCGGAAAATGTTTCGACATCGACGTTCTCCCTATTCGAACAGTGCGTCGAGCATCGCGAGACTCGGCTCGAAGCCGGCGCTTTCGCGATAACCCTGTTGCAGGAACGCTTCCATGCGCGGATACAGCGCGATGGCCCGGTCAAGGAGCGCGTCGCGCCCGCTCGAATAAGCGCCGACGTTGATCAGATCGCGGTTGCGCTGGTAGCGCGAAAGCATCTGCCTGAAAAGACGGGTCCGGTCGAGATGGGCGTCGTCGATGAGCGTGGTCATCGCGCGGCTGATCGACGCTTCGACATCGATCGCCGGATAGTGGCCGGACTCGGCAAGCTGGCGCGACAGCACGACGTGGCCGTCGAGAATCGCGCGCGCGGAATCGGCGATCGGGTCCTGCTGGTCGTCGCCTTCGGTCAGAACGGTATAGAACGCGGTAATCGAACCGCCGCCCTCCGGGCCGTTGCCGGTGCGCTCGACGAGCGCCGGCAGCTTCGCGAACACGGAAGGCGGATAACCCTTGGTCGCCGGCGGTTCGCCGACCGCCAGCGCGATCTCGCGCTGCGCCATCGCGTAACGGGTGAGCGAATCCATCAGCAGCAGCACGTGCTTGCCCTGGTCGCGGAAATATTCGGCGAGCGAGGTCGCGTAGGCGGCGCCCTGCATCCGCAGCAGCGGCGAAACGTCGGCCGGCGCGGCGACGACGACGGAACGCGCGCGCCCTTCGTCGCCGAGAATCTGTTCGATGAATTCCTTCACTTCGCGGCCACGCTCGCCGATCAGGCCGATCACGATCACTTCGGCGCTCGTGTAGCGCGCCATCTGGCCGAGCAGCACCGATTTACCGACGCCCGAGCCGGCGAAGAGCCCCATGCGCTGGCCGCGTCCGACGGTCAGGAGCGCGTTGATCGCGCGCACGCCGACGTCCAGCACCTTGTGGATCGGCTCGCGATTCAACGGGTTGATCGACGGCGCGGAGAGCGGCGCGTCGTTCGCCGCGCCCAGCGGGCCGAGACTGTCGAGCGGACGGCCCGATGCATCGACGACCCGTCCGAGCAGCTCCCAGCCAACCGGCAGACGCTTCGCGCCCGCCATCGGATCGGCGATCGGCGCGCTTTCGAGCGGATAGACGCGCGCGCCAGGCAGCAGGCCATGGACTTCGGTCGTCGGCATCAGGAACAGCTTGTCGCCGGCAAAGCCGACAACTTCCGCTTCGGCAAACGCGATCGGGCTGCCCGCAGGCAGTTCGATCATCACTTCCGAGCCGACCGACAGGCGCAGGCCGACCGCCTCGAGCACGAGACCGGCGGCGCGGGTAAGACGGCCGCAGGCGCGCAGCGGCCGCGCGATCGCGTTGCGCGCGCGCAGGCTGTCGAGCCGGGCGCGCCACGCCTGGAAATGCGGATTCTCCGCAAGCGCCGGGTCCGGCACGATGGCCGGCGCGGCGGTGGTGGCAGCGGCCGCGGCCGCGGCGCCGCGCGGCGCGCGGCGCGCTGCCGCACGGTCGCCAGCCGCAGCCGTGGCTTTCGATTCGGGCACGCCGAACGACGCCAGCGCGAGCTCGCGCTCGAGCGGCGTCAGATCGCTGGATTCGATCTCGGCGAGCGTCGTCTTTACCATGTACTGACCTTGCCCAGCGCCGCGGCGACGCGTTCCCAGCGGGTGCCGATGGCGGCATCCACTTCACCCGTGTTCGCATGCGCGCGGCAGCCGCCGCGTTCCACCGACGGATCGGTGCGCACGGTCCAGCCGCGCGCCTGCAGTTCCTCAAGCAGATACGCCTCGACGACCGGCAGATCCGCCGGGCTGACGATCAGGCTCGGCGCGCCGACGAGCGCGGGCTCCATCGCCAGCACTTCGCGGGCGGCGGCGATCAGCGCGGCCGGGTCGTGCTGCACGTGCTGGCGCACGACCTGCTGCGCGATGTCGAGCGCCAGCGCGACGAGGGTCTCGGAGATTTCGCCGCGTGCGCCGGCGAGCGCGGCATTGAACGTGTCGGCGATTGCCGCGAGGCGCGCGGCTTCCGCGTGCGACTCGACGCGGCCCTGTTCGAGGCCCTGCGCGTAGCCCTGTTCGTAGCCGGCCTGATAGCCGAGCGCCTGGCCGGCGACATGGCCGGACGCGACGCCCTGTGCATGCGCGGCGTCGCGCAGGCGCTGCAGTTCGGCTTCGAAGGCGCCGTCGTCGACCGGGTCCGGTTCCGGCACCGGATCGAACGAGGCCATCTCCCAGCGCTGGTAGGCCGAGAGGCTTTCCTTGCGCAGGGGGTCCTGTTCAGACATATGCATCTTCCGCCTTGCCGCCGATCACGATCTGGCCGCTTTCCGCCAGGTTGCGCACGACCTGCAGGATACGGCGCTGCTGCATCTCGACGTCCGAGACGCGCACCGGACCGCGTGCATCGAGGTCTTCCGCGAGCAGTTCCGCGGCGCGTTGCGACATGTTCGACAGGAACTTCTGGCGCAGCGCGGGCGGCGCGCCCTTGAGCGAGATGATGAGCGATTCGGATTCCACTTCCTTCAGCAGCAGCTGGATCGCGCGGTCTTCGAGGTCGAGCAGGTTTTCGAAGACGAACATCTGGTCGATGATCTTCTCCGCGAGCTCCGCGTCGTACTGGCGCACGTTTTCCAGCACGCCTTCCTCGTGGTTGCTCGACATGAAGTTGAGAATTTCCGCCGCCGTGCGGATGCCGCCCATCGGGCTGCGCTTCAGGTTGTCGCTGCCCGAGAGCAGGCCCGTCAGCACGTCGTCGAGTTCGCGCAGCGCGGTCGGCTGGATGCCGTCGAGCGTCGCGATGCGCAGCAGCACGTCGTTGCGCAGGCGCTCCGTGAAGCACGCGACGATTTCCGACGCCTGATCGCGGTCCAGGTGGACGAGGATCGTCGCGATGATCTGCGGATGCTCGTTCTTGATGAGTTCGGCCACGGCGGACGAATCCATCCACTTGAGGCCCTCGATGCCGCTCGTGTCGCTGCCCTGCAGGATCCGGTCGATGATCGCGCCGGCCTTGTCGTCGCCGAGCGCCTTGGTCAGCACCGAGCGGATATATTCGCTCGAATCGAGCGACAACGCGGTGTGCTGCTCTGCTTCCCGCGCGAACTCCTGCAGCACCTCGTCGATCTGTTCGCGCGTGACGTTTTTCAGCGACGCCATCGCGACGCCGATCTTTTGCACCTCGCGCGGTCCGAGGAACCTGAACACCTGCGCGGCCTCTTCCTCGCCGATCGACATCAGCAGGAGGGCGCTCTTCACTACGCCTTCAGCGCTCATCGGACACCCAGCTCTTGACAACGGTTGCTACGATTTTCGGATCCTGGCGCGCGATGTTGCGGGCGTAATCCAGGTGGCGTTCATATCTGCGTTTGTCGTGTTCGGACGTGATCATGGTGGTTTCCTCGTCCTCTTCCGTGATGGCGGCCTTTTCCTGCACCGGCAGGCCGTCGAGCAGTATCGGCTCGTCCGGCGAAGGCAGCGAGGCGACGACCGGCTCCGGCGGCGGGAACGCACGGCGAAACGCCGGGCGCACCATCATGAAGTACAGCACCAGCGCCACCAGGCCGATCCCCGCGTACGTCGCGATCTGCTTCGCGAGCGCGATCATGTCCGGCGTGCGCCACCACGGCAGGTTCGCGTTCGGGTCGATTTCCGTCGAGAACGCGCTGTTCACGACGTTCACCGAGTCGCCGCGCTTCGCGTCGTAACCCATCGCGTCCTTCACCAGTTGGTTCACCTGGGTGAGCTTGTCGGCGGTGAGCGGCTGCATCGTGACGTGGCCCTTCGCGTCGACGCTACGCAGATAGTTGACCACCACCGCCACCGACAGGCGCTTCACGCTGCCCATCGGCTGCTCGTAGTGGCGCACGGTCTTGTCGAGCTCGTAGTTGGTCGTGGTGTCCTTGTGGTCGCTGATCGGTGTCGTCGTCACGCCGCTTGCGGCGTTCGCGCCCGCGGTGATCGGCGCGGACGCCGGCTGCGGCGGCTGGTTCGACAGCGCACCCGGCACGCCCGACGCGCCGCTCTGCGCCATTTCCGTTGCCGTGCTCGATTGCTGGCTGCGCACGGCGGCCTGCTGCGGGTTGCCGTTCGGCGCGTAGTTCTCGGAGGTCTGTTCGACCTTCGAGAAGTCGATGTCGGCGCTGACCTGCGAATGCGCGTTGCCGGCGCCGAACAGGGGCGCGAGGATCGCATCGATGCGCTGCTGCGTGTTGCGCTCGACCTGCTGGACGTACTTCAACTGCGTCGCGTCGAGACCGGTGCCGGAGGCGGGCTGCGTGAGCAGGTTGCCGTCCTGGTCGACGATCGTCACGTTGCGCACCGGCAGATCCGGCACCGCCGACGACACCATGTGCGTGATCGCCACGACCTGGGCTTCGTCGAGCATGCGGCCCGGATACAGGTTGACGAGCACCGAAGCCGACGGCGCCTCGTGATCGCGCACGAACACCGAAGGCTTCGGAATCGCCAGATGCACGCGCGAGGACTTCACCGACGAGATCGATTCGATCGTCTGTTCGAGCTCGCCTTCGAGGGCGCGCTGGTAGTTGACCTGTTCGGCGAACTGGCTGATGCCGAATTTCTGGTTGTCCATCAGCTCGAAGCCCACCGAGCCGCCCTTCGGCAGACCCTGCGAGGCGAGGCGCAGGCGCATTTCGTGGACCTGCTCGGCCGGCACGAGGATCGCGCCGCCGGTTTCGCTGAACTTGTAGGGGATGTTCGCCGTCTGGAGCGCGTTGATGATCGCGCCGCCGTCGCGGTCGGACAGGTTGCTGTAGAGCACCTTGTAGTCCGGCGCCCGCGACCACAGCACGAGGCCCGCGACGATGGCGACGAGCAGCGCGACCGCGAAGATCAGCGGCGCGCGCGGATTGCCGCGCATCTGCGAGAGCGAGGTCGGGAACGACAGGCGCTGCGAAAAATTGCCACCGAGGCCGCCACCGAGGTCCGCTGCGCCCGCCTGGCCGGCGCCGCCGGCCTGTGCGCCGGCGAGACCCATGCGGGCGTCGGGGTTGATCAAAGAGTTGGCTGACGAATCCATGCGTCGGGTATCTCCGGGATGCCTTGAGTCCTGCTCCGGCCCGCCGCGTCGGGCTTGACGGGCGCAGGGGCAGACACTTTCACGTTAGGGATTATCCCCACCGGGATGCAACCTGATTGGTCGAATAGAGCCGGGTTTCACCCCTACTTTCGCGTCTGTGGCAAAAGGGCCGCTGCTATGCTTCATTTCAGATCGGCACGCCCTGGCACGCCGGTTTTCCTTCTTCTGGAGAGAACATGACATTGCCCGTGAGCCCGCTTTTGTCGGCGCTACAGCAGATGCAGTCAATGGCGGCGCAGGCCGCCGGCGGCACGGCCCCGGCGGCTTCCGTGTCCGGCGCGGCCACGCCCGGCAACTTCGCCGCGGCGCTGAAGGCGTCGATCGACAAGATCAGCAGCGACCAGCAGAGTTCGATCAGCGAGGCGCATGCCTTCGAAATCGGCGCGCCGAACGTTTCGCTGAACGACGTGATGGTCGACATGCAGAAGGCCAATGTGGGCTTCCAGTTCGGCCTGCAGGTCCGCAACAAGCTGGTTTCGGCCTACAACGACATCATGCAGACCCCTGTTTGAACCGTCGTTCGCTCCCCTGTGGGCTAAAGCTTTGCGCGCGTAATCCGATAACCCGGTTACTGGGCTGACGGATTGCGGGCGATGACGCTCCGTGACAATCCGCCCGCTACCGCAATCCGCATCACACAGGAGGAGCGCCGATGTTTTCCCCAGGACAGGCTGGAGCCAATGCCTATGCGCGCGTCGGCGTCGAAACGGGGGTGATGGGCGCAAGTCCGCACCGCCTGATCGTGATGCTGTACCAGGGCGCACGCCAGGCGATTGCGCAGGCGCGCATGCACCTGCAGCAGGGCAACGTCGCGGCGCGCGGGGAGGCGATCGGCAAGGCGATCGAGATCATTGGCAGTGGACTGCAGCAGTCGCTCAATCTGGAGGCCGGTGGCGAAATCGCGGAGCGGCTCGACGGGCTGTACACGTACATGGCGCGACGTTTGCTCGACGCCAATATCAAGCAGAGCGAAGCCATGCTCGTCGAAGTCGACGGATTGCTGGCCACGCTCGAAGAAGCCTGGATTGGGATTGCCCCGGAGATCGCGCGGATGGCGACACAGTCGTCCGCTGAAAGCATGAGATGACATCGAACGCAGAATATTTCGCCCGCTATGAGGCGATCGCAGTGATTTCCGAACGGATGTTGATGGCAGCGCGCCACGCGCTCTGGAATGAACTCGTGGTGTTGCAGGAGGAATATCGTCGGCTTGTTGACAGGCTGAAGCACGCAGAAGAAGGCGTGAAGCTCGACGATGCGGAGCGCGCGCGTAAATACGAGCTGATCCGCCGCATCCTCGCCGACGACGCCGCGATCCGCGATCTCGCAAACCCGCGCATGGCGAAGCTGTCGGCGCTGTTCGCCGCGAGCTGTCCGGCCAGCGTACTGAAGGAACTTTACCAGGCGCGCTGAGCGCGCTTTTTTATCGACCCGTACCGTCGTCGGGGCGCATGGCCGCCGATGACCCACGCGCCCGGGGCGCGCGAGAGGAATCGGCATGAACGGAATCGACACGGCTGTGGCTTCGCTGCTGGCAAGCCGCGTCGACAGCCTTCTTTCGATCGGCTCGCGGGCCGACGTCGCCACGTCGCAGACGGGCGCGTCCGCGCTCGCCGTCGATACACCGGTTACGCCAGGCGGCGCGTTGCCCGCCCCTCCCGCCACCCCACCAGCTTCCGCGCAGACCGCGCTGTCCGCGGTCGCCCTCACGCTCGACGCGATCGCCCGCTCGGGCGGCGACGCGACGCCCGCTGTCGTCGGCCAGGTGCCGGTGTGGGCCGCCGCGCCCGCCATCGACGTCGCCATCGAAGGCATGCCCTTGCCGCTGTTCGATACACCGGCAGGCTCGGCCCCGGGTTCGGCTTCGGCGGCAGCCGGCGGGGCCGCGCCGAATGCCGGCGCTGGCGCCGCGACGGGCGCCGCAGCGGCGAGCGTGGTCGCTTCGCCGTTGCCGGTTGCCGCGCTCGCCGCGGCGCTGGCGCGCACGGTGGCCGAAAGCGGCCTTTTCTATGAATCGCATCTGGCGCAGTGGCTCTCGGGGCAGCGCACGCCCGCGTCGCTCGCCGGCGAACCGCAGAACCGGCTCGCCGACGCGGCCGCCCAGCTTCCGCTCGACTGGAGCACGGACGGCGAAGCGTCCGCGCAGCCGTGGGCGTCCGGCGCCGCCGCACAGGCCCGCTCGACGGCCGCCACGCAGAACCCGAACGCGTTCGCGGGCGGCGGCGCGGCCACGTCGCGCGGCGCGTCCGACGCTTCACAGACGCAGGCGGCCCGCTTTGTCGCGCTCGAACTCGCCGCCGACGACGCGTTCCCGGATTCGTCGCAGTCGCTGCGCTCGCTGCTGCATACGTCGCCCGGCGACGCCGCGTCCAGCGCGAATGCCGCCAGTACGTCGCAGCAACTGGCCGCATCGATTCATCCCGCGACGATTCCGCTCGTGCGCCAGCAGCTCGATCTGCTGGCGACCGGCCAGTTTCGCTGGACCGGCGAAGCGTGGCCGGGCGCGCGGCTCGACTGGACCATCGAGCAGGACGGCGACGAATGGCAACGCAGCGGCGGCGGCGCGGAAGGCGACGAGCCGTATCCGTGGCGCACGCGGCTCACGCTGTCGCTGCCTTCGCTTGGCACCATCGACGCCGACCTGACGTTGAACGGCACGCAACTGATGGTGCGGGTCCAGGCGAGCCCGAATGGCGCGACGCGCCTTGCCGCACAAGGCGAGCTGTTTCGCCAGCGCCTCGCGGCGGCGGGCATCGATCTCAGCGCGCTGTCGATCCGTGAGATCGGCGGCGGGGAAGCGGGCGGGCTGAACAGCAGCGGCGCCAGCGCCGCGCAGGCAACGAGCGCGTACGCGCGCTCGGCCGCGGCAGCCGGCGAGGCGGCCAGCGCGGCGGCGCGTGCCGCAGGGGCCGGTTCCGCTTCAGGCGCGGGCACGAGCCCACACGCCGCGCCGCCGGATGCGGGTTACGACTGGGATCTCGCATGAGCCGCACGCATCGCCGGAGCGCGGCGGCGCTGCGCTACGACGCCAACAGCGGCGACGCATCGCCGCGCGTGATCGCGAAGGGATACGGCCTCGTCGCCGAGATGATCGTGCAGCGCGCGAAGGAAGCCGGCCTGTATGTACACGAGGCGCCCGAAATGGTGTCGCTGCTGATGCAGGTCGACCTCGACACGCGCATTCCGCCGCAGCTGTACCAGGCCGTCGCGGAACTGCTCGCGTGGCTGCACCGCCTCGAAAGCGGCGCCGCCGACGACGCGCCCGGCACCGCTGTCGAGCCCACTTCGCCTGCGGACCGGGCCACCCGCTAGATCTGGAATGCGCGGTCGATGATCGCCGCGTGATCGACGTCCGCCGGCAACGTGCCGTAGACGCGCCCGCTGTCGCCGCAACCGTCGGCGAGACGCGTGGCGATGAACGCGTCGGCGATCGCGGCGGGCGCGTGCTGCACGAGGAGCGCCGCCTGCGCGACGAGCACGATCTGCTGCGCGATCCGGCGTGCGCTGGCTTCGCGCCGTTCCGGCGCCGCGCCCAGCGTCGCGACGAGCCGCTCCAGCGCCAACCCGAGCGCGGGGTGGCCGTGCTGCGCCGTCGCGCGCCATGCGGCCAGCAGCGCCTGCGCGGCGTCCGGCTCGCGTTCCAGCGCGCGCAGCACGTCGAGGCACATCACGTTGCCCGAGCCTTCCCAGATCGAGTTGACCGGCGCCTCGCGATAAAAGCGCGCCATCGGGCCTTCTTCGACGTAACCGTTACCGCCCCAGACTTCCATCGCCTCGCCGGTGAATTCGAGCGCGCGCTTGCAGACCCAGAACTTCGCCGCCGGCGTGACGATGCGTCGCCACGCGCGTTCTTCGGGTGTGTCGTGCGTGTCCTCGAAGGCGCGGGCGAGGCGCATGAACAGCACCGTCGCCGCTTCGGATTCGAGCGCGAGATCGGCGAGCACGTTGCGCATCAGCGGCTGGTCGACGAGATGTTTGCCGAAGGCGCTGCGATGCCGCGCGTGGTGAATCGCCTGCACGAGCGCGGCGCGCATCAACGCGGCGCTGCCGATCACGCAGTCGAGCCGCGTGTAGTTCGCCATTTCGATGATGGTCGGCACGCCGCGTCCTTCGTCGCCGATCATGACGCCGTGGGCGTCGACGAATTCGACCTCGCTGCTCGCGTTCGAGCGGTTGCCGAGCTTGTCTTTCAGGCGCTGGATCTGCACGGCGTTCCTGCTGCCGTCAGGGCGAAAACGCGGCACGTAGAAGCACGACAGGCCCGCGTGATCGTCGGTGCGCGCGAGGACGAGATGCGCGTCGCACTGCGGCGCGGAGAAAAACCATTTGTGGCCGACGAGCCGGTAAGCGGCGCCGCGGCCGGCGCCTCCCGGCTGCGCGAACGCGCGCGTCTGGTTGCTGCGCACGTCCGAGCCGCCCTGTTTCTCGGTCATGCCCATGCCGATCATCATCGACTTCTTCTGCGCGAGCGGAAGGTCGCGCGGGTCGTGCTCGCGGGTATACAACTGCTCGCGCAGCGTGTCGAAAAGCGCGGGCTCGCGTTGTAGCACGGGAATGCTGGCGAACGTCATCGTCACCGGGCACAGCGAGCCGGATTCGAACTGCGCGTGCAGAAAGTAACCGGCGCAGCGCGCGACCATCGCGCCTTTTCGCGGATCGGAAAACGGCAGCGCGTGCAGCCCTTCGCGACGCAGCAGCGTGAGCAGGCTGTGCCACGACGGATGAAATTCCAGCGCGTCGATGCGCTCACCGCACGGCGAAAACGTGAAGAGTTCGGGCGTGTGACGGTTCGCGGCTTCGGCGAGCGCGAGGACCTCGGGCGTGGACAACGCCGCGCCGTGACACCGCAGCGCATCGCGATGCCACGCGGCGCCTTCGCGATCGACGGCGGCCGTCAGCGCGGCGTCGCTCTCGAAGAGGTTGTAGTTTGCGAGCGGCGGGACCTGATTGGTCACGTCGTGGGTCTTGCCGAGGCTTTGCGGTTCCATCTGCTGTCTCCGTTCACCGGATGCATGCCCGGGTCCGTTTCTGGATCGATGTTCGATCAATGCGCGCCTTGCCACGTTGCGGGAGGCGACGCATCGTTTGACGCGTTCGGATGCCGCGGCACCGCGCTGGCCCGCGTCGGCGGCCGCTTTTCATCATAGGAGCGCGGGCGGCGTTTCGTTTAGAGGGATCGCACCTCCTTACCTGGCGACGCGCAACTGCGTGCAACCATTATCGAGCGCGCCGGCCGTGATGACCAGCTAGCGCGCAGCCGGTTTCAGCGCGGCTGGCGGCCGCGCGGTGCAACGCGCAAGTGGCCGCCGCCGCGTGAAGTCTTATTCCGAAGGCGGCATGCGCGTGATCCCAGGCGTGGGCGCGTGGATGAAATCGTCGCCGTCCTGGCCGGGCAGGTTTTCGCGCGCCACTTCCAGCCACGCGCGCGCCGCGTGCGACAGATAACCGTCGCGCCGCCAGCCGATCGCCATTTCCCACACGATCTCCGGCGCCACCACGGGGCGGCAGCTGAACCGCGTCGAATCGAGCCGCTGACAATACGGCTGCGGCAGCAGCGCGATGCCGACGCCCGCCAGCACGAGCGCCGCCATGAAATCCCAGTGGCCGCTGCGCGCGACGATCGTCGGCGAGAAGCCCGCCTCGCGGCACGCGTTCAGCACGACGTCGTTCAACGCGAGGCTTTCGCCGTAGAACACGAACGGCTCCGCCGCGAGATCGGCGAGCGCCACCTGCTCGACGTCGTCCCAGCGTGAGCCGCGGCGCGTGACGAGCCACAGCAGCTGGCGCGTCATCGGCAGCACTTCCACCCTGTCCGGATCGACGGGCAGCAGCACGCCGCCCAGTTCGAGTTCGCCCGACATCAGCGCCGATTCGATCCCGCGCGAGCCCTGTTCGAAGAGCTTCAGGTCGATCTTCGGATAGCGCTGCCGGAACGCCGCGATGGCCGGCGTGAAGAGCGAACCGCCCATCGGCGGAATGCCGATGGTCAGCTCGCCGCTGCCGAGCGTGCCGAGGTCGTTCAGCTCCGCCTGCAACTGCGCGTGCGCGGCGAGCACGTCCTGGCCGCGCTGATAGACGATGCGGCCGGCGTCGGTGAGCACCATCTGGCGGCCGTCGCGCAGCAGAAGCGGCGAGCCGATTTCGTCTTCCAGCGCCTTCACCATCTTGCTGATGGTCGGCTGCGTGACGAACATCTGCTCGGCCGCGACGGTGAAGCTCTGCTGCCGGACCACCTCCACGAAGTAGCGAAGCGCGCGCAATTCCACGTTTTGAGTCTCCGAATTCCAGATTGGAATGAAGTGGATGATGTTAAGTCATTATATTTATGAATTCACGATCCCTATACTGACTTTCATCCAGAAGTCACCCAGGGATTGCCATGATAACGACCACTTTTTCCACGCAAGCGCTGCCGGCCCGCGTCCGGCCTGTCGCGCGCTTCGCCCGGATTGCCGTGCAAAGCGCCGCGCTCGCCGTCGTATGGTATGTCGCCGATTTCATCGTGCGCCATCTTGGATTGCCGGTGCCCGGCGGCGTGGTCGGCCTTGTCGCGATGCTGGCGCTGCTGTTCAGCGGCGGCCTGCCGACGCGCTGGATCAAGTCCGGCGCCGACTGGCTCCTGTCCGACATGCTGCTCTTCTTCATTCCGGCGGCCGTCGCGGCCGTCCAGTACGGCGGCCTCTTCAGGGAGGACGGCTGGCGCCTCGCGCTCGTCGTCGTCGCGGGCACGTTGATGGTGATGGTGGCGGTCGCGTTCGCGGTGGAGCAGGCCGCGCGTCTCGAACGCCGTCTCGCGCTGCGTCGCGTGCGGGTGACGCGTCACGCCCACGCCGCGCGGGCGTGAACCCGACGCCGCGCGTTCATCTCGCTGAAATCGCACGCCTCGCCACAAGACCAGAACCCACGTCGAAAACGAAGCCGAAGCCATGAACGCCTTCTACGCATCCCTCATCGCCGATGACGCCGCACGGCTCATCGCCGCCGGCTGCTTCGTGATGACCGTCGCGCTGTATTTCGCGTCGAAGTATCTGTACGCGCGCTTCAGGAGCCCCTGGCTCACGCCGCTCGTCGCGGTGCCGGTCGTGCTCGCCGTGATCGTGCTGGTCGCGCATATTCCGTATCCGGTGTACTTCCGGGACACGCGCTGGCTGATGTGGCTGCTCGGCCCGGCGACCGTCGCGTTCGCGGTGCCGATCTACGAGTATCGCGATCTGCTGAAGCGCCACTGGATTTCGCTCACCGTCGGCGTGACGGTCGGGATCGTCGTCGGGGTGGGCGGCTCGCTCGTGCTCGCGAAGCTGCTGCATCTGTCCCCGGAACTGCAGCGCAGCCTGATGACCCGCTCGGTTTCCACGCCGTTCGCGCTCGCGGTGTCCGACAGGATCGGCGCGCCGAAAGACCTGACCGCGCTCTTCGTGATCGCGACGGGCGTGTGCGGCATGCTGTTCGGTGAGATCGTGCTGGCGCTCGTGCCGCTGCGCACGCGCACGGCGCGTGGCGCGCTGTTCGGCGCGGCCGCGCATGGTGTGGGCACGGCAAAGGCGCGCGAACTCGGCAGCGAAGAGGGCGTCGTCGCCAGCCTGACGATGATGATCGCGGGCGTCGTCATGGTGCTGCTGGCTCCGGCGCTCGGCGTTCTGCCTTTCTGACAGCACCGCCGTCATGACGGAGCGCCTGCTGTAATCCGGCGAAGCACGTGTACGCTGTTTCCCGTGGCAACGGGACGAAATGCGCCCGGATCCGGGCGCATTTCGTTGATCCCTAATCCATCTCGATTTGCTACAATCGCCGTTCGTCTCCGAGGAGCGTTGCGACGGGTACCGCGAATCTGCATTCGCGAGTGGCCCGCCAGGCTCGGAGGCTTCAATCGGACGGCTAGAATGCGCCACGCGCCTTTTACCCACCGCATCGAACCGCGCTCACGTCAAATTTCTAGTCAATTTTTAGAAAGGAGGGCGTGATGAACGCCGCAGTTTACGATTCCAAAGATTCAAAAGATTACGTTGTTGCCGACCTGTCGCTGGCCGACTGGGGCCGCAAGGAACTCAACATCGCCGAAACGGAAATGCCCGGCCTCGTGCAGACGCGCGAAGAGTACAAGGCATCGCAACCGCTGAAGGGCGCGCGCATCGCGGGCTCGCTGCACATGACGATCCAGACCGGCGTGCTGATCGAAACGCTGACGGCGCTCGGCGCCGACGTGCGCTGGGCCTCGTGCAACATCTTCTCGACGCAGGATCACGCAGCCGCTGCCATCGCGAAGAGCGGCACGCCGGTGTTCGCGTACAAGGGCGAATCGCTCGACGAATACTGGGAATACTCGCACCGCATCTTCGAATGGCCGAACGGCGAATTCGCCAACATGATCCTCGACGACGGCGGCGACGCAACGCTGCTGCTGATCCTCGGTTCGAAGGCCGAGAAGGACCGCTCGGTCATCGCCAAACCGACCAACGAAGAAGAAACGGCGCTGTACAAGTCGATCGCCGCGCATCTGGACGTGGACCCGACGTGGTACTCGAAGCGCCTCGTCCACATCAAGGGCGTGACCGAAGAAACCACGACCGGTGTCCACCGCCTGTACCAGATGGAAAAGGAAGGGCGTCTGCCGTTCCCGGCCATCAACGTGAACGATTCGGTCACGAAGTCGAAGTTCGACAACCTGTACGGCTGCCGCGAGTCGCTCGTCGACGGCATCAAGCGCGCGACCGACGTGATGATCGCCGGCAAGATCGCCGTGGTTGCCGGTTACGGCGACGTGGGCAAGGGCTGCGCGCAGTCGCTGCGCGGCCTGGGCGCCACCGTGTGGGTCACCGAAATCGATCCGATCTGCGCGCTGCAGGCGGCGATGGAAGGCTACCGCGTCGTGACGATGGAATACGCCGCCGACAAGGCCGACATCTTCGTGACGGCCACCGGCAACTTCCACGTGATCGGCCACGACCACATGAAGGCGATGCGCCATAACGCGATCGTCTGCAACATCGGCCACTTCGATTCGGAAATCGACGTTGCGTCGACGCGTCAGTACCAGTGGGACAACATCAAGCCGCAGGTCGACCACATCATTTTCCCGGACGGCAAGCGCGTCATCCTGCTGGCTGAAGGTCGCCTCGTGAACCTCGGCTGCGCAACGGGTCACCCGTCGTTCGTGATGTCGAACTCGTTCACGAACCAGACGCTCGCGCAGATCGAACTGTTCACCGAAGGCAACAAGTACGAGAACAAGGTGTACGTGCTGCCGAAACAGCTCGACGAAAAGGTCGCACGCCTGCATCTGGCGCGTATCGGCGCGAACCTGACCGTGCTGTCGGACGACCAGGCTGGCTACATCGGCGTCGACAAGAACGGCCCGTTCAAGCCGAACCACTACCGCTATTAAGGCGGTCGCCTTCGTCCGCATGTCCGCATGTCCGCACGTAATGCGGCGTGGGCGAAGGTGCCGGTCCTCATGCGGTGAAGCAGGTGAATGCGGCGCGGTTTCCGTCCCGCGCCGCATTCATGTTGCGTTGCCCGCGTGGCCTCATTCCCGGACTTCACGCCCACAAGGAGCTTTACATGACTGTGCTGCTGACCTGGTTCGTTAATGCGCTTGCCCTGCTGATCATCACGTATCTGGTGCCGTCGATTCACATCCGCAGTTTCGGCACCGCACTGATCGTCGCGCTGGTCCTCGGGCTCATCAACGCCGTGCTGCGGCCAGTGTTGATCCTGCTCACGCTGCCTGTCACGATTCTCACGCTCGGGCTCTTCATTCTGGTGGTCAATGCGCTGTGCTTCTGGCTGTGCGCGTCGCTGCTGAAGGGGTTCGAAGTGTCGGGTTTCTGGTCGGCGTTTTTCGGCTCGATCCTGTACAGCATTGTGTCGTGGCTGCTGTCCGCGCTCATTTTCGGCAATCGCAGCTTCGGCTGACGCCTCGCCGCACTGCTCGCGCCCGTCAGGGCGAGGCATGGTGAATCATGAACCCGATCGAACTCTCATTCGAATTCTTCCCGCCCAAAACGCAGGAAGGTGTCGACAAGCTGCGCGCCACGCGCGCGCAGCTCGCGCCGCTCAAGCCCAAGTTCGTGTCCTGCACGTTCGGCGCGGGCGGCTCGACACAGCAAGGCACGCTCGATACCGTGCTCGACATCGCGAAGGACGGCATCGAAGCCGCGCCTCATCTGTCGTGCATCGGATCGTCGAGGGAAAGCCTGCGCGCGATACTCAATGAATACCGCTCGCACGGTATCCGTCACATCGTCGCGCTGCGCGGCGACCTGCCTTCGGGCATGGGCGCCGTCGGCGAGCTGCGTTACGCGTCGGAACTGGTCGCGTTCATTCGCGCCGAAACCGGCGACTGGTTCAATATCGAAGTCGCCGCGTACCCGGAATATCACCCGCAATCGCGCTCGCCCAGCGCCGATCTGGAAAACTTCGCGCGCAAGGTGAAAGCCGGCGCGAACTCGGCGATCACGCAGTATTTCTTCAACGCGGACGCGTATTTCCGTTTCGTCGACGATGCAAGGAAGCTCGGCGTCGATGTGCCGATCGTGCCGGGCATCATGCCGATCACGAACTTCTCGCAGCTGATGCGCTTCTCCGACATGTGCGGCGCGGAAGTGCCGCGCTGGGTCGCGCGGCGTCTGGAAAGCTTCGGCGACGATCGCGAATCGATCCGCGCGTTCGGCCTCGACGTGGTGACCGACCTGTGCCGGCGGCTCGTCGATGCGAACGTGCCGGGCCTGCACTTCTATACGCTGAACGGCGCGGCGGCGACCCGCAGTATCTGCGAGCGTCTCGGCGCGCGCTAGCTCAATCGCCGCGGCGCGCGAGCGCGCCCCGCAGCGATGCTGTCATGAGACGAACACGGTATCGGGTTCAGGATCGACCTGCATGTCCAGCGTCGTCGCCAGACAGAAGATGGAACAATCGCTGACGATCTGTCCGAAATCGTTCTGTAAGCAGGGCGGGCGCCTGCCGGCCGCGTTGGGGCAATTCACGTCAAACAGGTTTCCGATCGTACACAACGGGAATTTCCTCCGCTTGTTCGGGCTGGCAAAGGTCAGTAATATCGCGCTACGCTGGCGCAAGCCGGCTCCGAACCTGGAGGAAACATGAAGCAAAACAACCTGTTGCGCGCCGCGCGTATGACCACGCTCGTCGCAGCCGCAGCGGCGTCGATGGTGGTGTCCGGTCTCGCGGACGCTGCCGGGATTCCGAACAAGACGCTCGTTTACTGCTCAGAAGGCAGTCCCGCGGGCTTCGATCCGGCCCAGTACACCACGGGCGTTGATTTCACGGCGAACACGTTCACCGTTTATAACCGTCTCGTCGAATTCGAACGCGGCGGCACGAAAGTCGAACCCGGTCTCGCCGAAAAGTGGGATGTCTCGGCTGACGGCAAAACCTACACGTTCCATCTGCGTCACGGCGTGAAGTTCCAGACCACGGCGTACTTCAAGCCGACGCGCGAATTCAACGCGGACGACGTCGTGTTCACGTTCCAGCGCATGCTGGATACGAACCAGCCGTTCCGCAAGGCTTACCCGGTCCAGTTCCCGTACTTCACGGACATGGGCCTCGACAAGCTGATCGACAAGGTCGAAAAGGTCGATCCGTACACCGTCAAGTTCACGCTGAAGGAAGTCAACGCGCCGTTCATCCAGAATCTGGCGATGGAATACGCGTCGATCCTGTCGGGCGAATATGCGGATCAGCTGCTCAAGGAAGGCAAGGCCGCCGACATCAACCAGAAGCCGGTGGGCACGGGTCCGTTCATTTTCCGCAGCTACACGAAAGACGCGACGATCCGTTTCGACGGCAACCCGGATTACTGGAAGCCGGGCGCGGTCAAGATCTCGAAGCTGATCTTCTCGATCACGCCGGACGCCGGCGTGCGCGTGCAGAAGCTGAAGCGCGACGAATGCCAGGTGATGAGCTATCCGCGTCCGGCCGACATCGCGCCGCTGAAGGCGGAGCCGAACATCGCGATGCCGTCGCAGGCGGGCTTCAACCTGGGCTATCTCGCGTACAACGTGTCGCACAAGCCGGTCGACAAGCTCGAAGTGCGTCAGGCGCTCGACATGGCGATCAACAAGAAGGCGATTGTCGAATCCGTGTACCAGGGCGCGGGCCAGGCGGCGACGAACCCGATGCCGCCGACGCAATGGTCGTACGACAAGAACCTGAAGTCGCAGACGTACGATCCGGAGAAGGCCAAGGCGCTGCTGGCGAAGGCCGGCTACCCGAACGGCTTCGACATCACGCTGTGGGCGATGCCGGTGCAACGTCCGTACAACCCGAACGGCAAGTTGATGGCCGAAATGATCCAGGCCGACTGGGCGAAGATCGGCGTGAAGGCGAAGATCGTCACGTACGAATGGGGTGAGTACATCAAGCGCGCCCACGCAGGCGAAGACGACACGATGCTGATCGGCTGGACCGGCGACAACGGCGATCCGGACAACTGGCTCGGCACGCTGCTCGGTTGCGACGCGGTGAACGGCAACAACTTCTCGAAATGGTGCGACAAGCCGTTCGACGACCTGATCCGCAAGGGTCGCGAAACGTCGGATGTCGCGGCACGGACGAAGGCGTACACGGAGGCGCAGCAGATTTTCGCGCAGCAGCTGCCGTTCTCGCCGATCGCTCACTCGACGGTGTATCAGCCGGTCAGCAAGAAGGTTGAGGACATGCGCATCGAGCCGCTGGGTTATGCCCGCTTCGACGGCGTGAGCGTGAAGTAAGACGCGCGCACCAGGTTTTCCGCACGTTCAGATAAAAACAGGAAAACGGGTCGAAAACAGACCGGCGACCGGGGTCACGAGCCCTCGTCGCCGGTTGCATTTTTTCTGTTCATCAAGCATCCAGCACATAGGGACGAACCATGTTCCGATTCGTTTTGCGCCGCATCGGCATGGTGATACCGACGTTCATCGGCATCACCATTCTGGCGTTCGCGCTGATTCACCTGATCCCCGGCGACCCGATCGAAGTCATGATGGGCGAACGCGGGGTCGATCCGGCGATGCACGCCGCCGCGATGCACCGCCTCGGGCTCGATGAGTCTCTCCCCCTGCAGTACGTCCATTACGTCGGCCGCGCGCTGCACGGCGACCTCGGCATGTCGATCATCACCAACACGAGCGTGATGGGTGAATTCCTCGCGCGCTTTCCGGCAACGGTCGAGCTGTCGATCTGCGCGATGTGCTTCGCGCTGATCCTCGGTCTGCCCGCCGGCGTGTTCGCCGCGCTCAAACGCGGCACGGTGGTCGATCATGGCGTGATGGGCACGGCGCTCACCGGTTACTCGATGCCGATCTTCTGGTGGGGGCTGATCCTCATCATGGTGTTCTCGGTCAGCCTCGGCTGGACGCCGGTTTCCGGCCGCATCGCCGTGGAATATGACATTCCGCACGTCACTGGTTTCATGCTGATCGACGCGCTGCTCTCGACCGACGAAGGCGCGTTCCGCTCGGCCGTCAGCCACCTGATCCTGCCTTCGATCGTGCTCGGCACGATTCCGCTCGCGGTCGTCGCGCGCATGACGCGCTCGTCGATGCTCGAGGTGTTGCGCGAGGACTACATCCGCACCGCGCGCGCGAAGGGGCTGGCGCCGGCACGGGTGATCGTCGTGCATGCGCTGCGCAACGCGCTGATTCCGGTGGTCACGGTGATCGGCCTGCAGGTCGGCACGCTGCTTGCGGGCGCGGTGCTCACCGAGACGCTGTTCTCGTGGCCGGGCATCGGCAAATGGCTCATCGATGCGATCAGCCGGCGCGACTATCCGGTCGTGCAGGGCGGGATCCTGATGATCGCCACGCTGGTGATCTTCGTGAACCTGATCGTCGATCTGTTGTACGGCGTGCTGAATCCACGCATTCGCCATACGAGGTAGAAAAAGCTATGGCAGACATACAAAACACCGTCCCTACCGCAGTCACCCCCCCGAGCGGCCGCACGCTGGCCGCCCGCGAATTCTGGGCCAACTTCTCGCGCAATCGCGGCGCGGTCGCGGCGGGCATCATCGTGCTCGCGCTGGTCTTCATCGCGATCTTCGCGCCGCTGATCTCGCCGCACAGCCCGATCGAGCAGTACCGCGACTTCGTGAAGATTCCGCCGGCATGGCTCGAGGGCGGCAACTGGAAGTTCATCCTCGGTACCGACGAAGCGGGCCGCGATATCCTTTCGCGTCTGATGTACGGCGCGCGGCTGTCGTTCTGGATCGGCTTCGTTTCGGTGGTGCTGGCGCTGATTCCCGGCATCGTGCTCGGGCTCATCGCCGCGTTCTTCGAGAAGTGGGCCGACACGCCGATCATGCGCATCATGGACGTGCTGCTCGCGCTGCCGTCGCTGCTGCTCGCCGTCGCCGTGGTCGCGATCATCGGCCCGGGTCTCATCAACACGATGCTCGCCATCGCGATCGTCGCGCTGCCGGGTTATGTGCGTCTCACGCGTGCATCGGCGCAAGGCGAACTGCAGAAGGAATACGTGACGGCTTCGCGCGTCGCGGGGGCGAGCACGCCGCGCCTGATGTTCTCGCAGGTGCTGCCGAACTGCACCGCGCCGCTGATCGTGCAGGCCACGCTCGGGTTTTCGTCGGCGATTCTCGATGCCGCCGCGCTCGGTTTTCTCGGCCTCGGCGTGCAACCGCCCGCGGCGGAGTGGGGCGCGATGCTCGCCTCGGCGCGCGACTACATCGACAGCGCATGGTGGATCGTCACGATGCCCGGCCTTTCCATCCTGATTTCGGTGCTCGCGATCAACCTGCTCGGCGACGGGCTGCGCGACGCACTCGATCCCAAACTGAAGCGGATGGCCTGACATGGAACAATCCCCACGCTCACTTCATTCGCCGTCCTCCGAGGGGGCCGTTCAGCACGCTTCGGGCGGCCGTGCGCGCACTGACAGTAACCTTTTGACCATCCGCAATCTCGCGGTGAACTTCAGCGGCGCGCCCGCTGTCGACCGGATCAACCTCGACGTGAAACCCGGCGAGGTGGTGGGTGTCGTCGGCGAATCGGGTTCGGGTAAAAGCGTGACGATGATGGCGCTGATGGGCCTCATCGACGCGCCGGGCAAAGTGACCGCCGACGAGATCACCTTCAACGGCACGAACCTGCTGAAGGCATCGGCGGGTGCTCGCCGGAAGATCATCGGCAAGGACATCGCGATGGTCTTTCAGGACGCGCTGACGAGCCTGAACCCGAGCTACACCGTCGGCTATCAGATCAAGGAAGTGCTGAAGCTGCACGAAGGCCTGCGCGGCGACGCGTTGCACCGGCGCGCGCTGGAACTGCTCGACCAGGTCGGCATTCCGGACGCGAAGAACCGCATCACGTCGTTTCCGCACCAGATGTCGGGCGGCATGAACCAGCGCGTGATGATCGCGATGGCGGTGGCGTGCAACCCGAAACTGCTGATCGCCGACGAGCCGACCACCGCGCTCGACGTCACGATCCAGGCGCAGATCATGGAACTGCTCGTGAAGCTGCAGAAGGAGCGCGGCATGGCGCTCGTGCTGATTTCGCACGATCTCGCCGTGGTGTCGGAAGTCGCGCAGCGCGTCGCCGTGATGTACGCGGGCGAGATCATCGAGACCAACAAGGTGCCCGATATCTTCGCCGCGCCGCATCATCCGTACACGGAGGCGTTGCTGGCGGCGATTCCCGAGCACAACGTCGGCGCGGTGCGGCTCGCCGCGTTGCCCGGCATGGTGCCGGGACGCGACGACCGGCCGCGCGGGTGTCTGTTCGCGCCGCGCTGCAAGTATGTGGTCGACGACTGCATGAAGGCGCGCCCGGCGCTCGCGCCGCTGCCCTCGCATGGCGAAACGGCGCAGGTGCGCTGCATCAAGCCGCTGAACCTGACCGGCGACGCCAACATTCACACTCGCGGAGGCGCACGATGAATGCAGTACCCGAAACGCGCCACACGCCGCCGGCGCGCCCCGCCGGCGACAAGGTGCTGATCGCCGACCAGCTCGCGCGTCACTATGCGGTCAAGCGCGGCATGTTTGGCCAGGGCACGGTGAAGGCGCTCAACGGCGTGTCGTTTTCGCTGGAGCGCGGCCGCACGCTCGCCGTGGTCGGCGAATCCGGCTGCGGCAAGTCGACGCTCGCGCGCCAGCTCACGATGATCGAGGCGCCCACGTCCGGGCGTCTTTTGATCGATGGTGAAGATGTCGCGGGCGCGGATCACACGAAAATCGCGGCGTTGCGGCGGCGCGTGCAGATGGTGTTCCAGAACCCGTTTGCGTCGCTGAATCCGCGCAAGACGGTCGAGCAGACGCTCGGCGAGCCGCTTGCGATCAACACGCCGCTCTCCGCGAGCGAGCGCGCCGACCGCATCGCGCAGATGATGCGCACGGTCGGCCTGCGCCCCGAGCACGCGAAGCGCTATCCGCATATGTTCTCGGGCGGCCAGCGTCAGCGTGTCGCGATCGCGCGCGCGATGATTCTCGATCCGCAGATCGTCGTGGCCGACGAGCCGGTCTCCGCGCTCGACGTGTCGATCCAGGCGCAGATCCTGAACCTCTTCATGGACCTCCAGGAAGAGTTCAAGACGAGCTATGTGTTCATCTCGCACAACCTGTCGGTGGTCGAGCACATCGCGGATGACGTGATGGTGATGTACTTCGGCGGCGTCGCCGAACTCGGCGACAAGAAGACGATTTTCAGCAAGCCGCGGCACCCGTATACGCGGGCGTTGATGTCCGCGACGCCGTCGATCTTCGAAGCCGACCGGCGCATCCAGATCAAGCTGCAGGGCGAGATGCCGTCGCCGCTCAATCCGCCGTCGGGCTGCACGTTCCATCAGCGCTGCCCGTACGCGATCGACCGGTGCCGGACCGAAGAGCCGAAACTGCGTGAAGTGGATGGCCGTCAGGTATCGTGTCACCGTGCCGAGGAGGTAGGGGAGGCGGATGCCTGATCCGTTGGCGGCGCGTCGTGCTGCGCGTCGCCTGCGTGAGGGCGGCCTGCGCGCCGTCTTCGCGCTTCTTGTTACGTCAATCGCTGCGTGCGCTTGCGGCTGCGCTTTGGGCTGCGTCGGTGCGCTGCGCGGCGCGTTGCGCTGGCCGTTGCGTCGGCTCTCACCTGTCGCCGCCGCACGCGTTTTGATGCAGCATGGCCAGCGGCCGTCCGGCGTGCCCGGACGGATCGCCGCGCTGGCATCCGTGCTTCTGTGCGTGAGTATCGCAGCAGTGTCGCCGGTAGCACACGCCGTCGGGCCATCGGCGAATACGCCGGTGCAATCGAGGGCGCCGGTTTCACCTCCGCCTCTGCCGCGTGCGACCCTGCCGGGTTTTAATCCGCCGCCGCCGTCGAACAACTCCGCGAGCGGCGCGGTGCGCATGCAGCCCGCGCGCATGCCGTTCTATGTCGCGACGCGCGGCAGCACGACGATTTACGTGCTCGGCACGCTGCACGTCGGC
The DNA here is from genome assembly GCF_900107685.1 of Paraburkholderia sartisoli. Classification (GTDB taxonomy): domain Bacteria; phylum Pseudomonadota; class Gammaproteobacteria; order Burkholderiales; family Burkholderiaceae; genus Paraburkholderia; species Paraburkholderia sartisoli. Next base: position 378,511 of record NZ_FNRQ01000005.1, read on the forward strand.
GACCCCATCGACTATCCGCCGGACCAGCCGTTTCGCAAGCCGATCCTTGCCGCGCTCGCCGCTTCACCGACGCTCGCGCTCGAACTGTCACCCGACGACCTGCTCGTGTCGCAGGACGACGTCTCGAAGTTCGGCGTGTGTTCGCGCGAATGTCTGCCGCGCCTGTTGCCGGATCCGCTGTGGCACCGGCTTGCGCTGCGTCTGCGCGACAATCCGGCCGCGCTCGATGAGATCAAGAAAATGCGTCCGTGGCTCGCGGCGCTGCTGGTCGAAACCTACGATTCGCTGAGCGCCGGCCTGCAGACCGAATATGGCACCGAGGCGCAACTGCAGAACGTCTATCTGAAGACGCGCGGCAAGATCGTTGGGCTGGAAACGCTGTCCGGGCAGATGCGCGCGTTCACCGGGCTCACGCTCGCGCAGCAGCGCGAAATGCTCGCGCAGGATCTCGTGCAGACGCCCGAGGAAAACGTCGCCGACGTGCGCATGTTGCACCGGCTCTGGCGCGTGGGCGACGCGGACGCAATCGCCGCATGGAATACCGCGAAGTCGGAGAAGCTGGCGCGCGACCCGCGCCTGTCGGCGTCGATCGACAACAAGATCCTCTACGACCGCAACCGGCGCTTCGCCGCGCGGATGGTGGCGATCGCCGCGCCGAACAAGCCGGTATTCGTCGCGATCGGCGCGCTGCATCTGGGCGGGCGCAAAGGCGTGCTGGCGTTGCTGCGCCAGCGCGGGTTCATCGTCGACGCGAACTGAGCGGCAACGCGGGCGTCTGCCCGCCTGTCCGTCGCGTCGAACGTGACGCGGCGAACAGGCGTACACAACAGGCGTCAAAGAAACATCAGGGTGTTCAGCAGGAAGATGTTCACGGCCAGCAACACCAGCGCGGTCGGAATCTGCACCCTGATCACCGCGTTCTTGTCCGGCAGTTCCAGGAGCGCCGCCGGCACGATGTTGAAGTTCGCCGCCATCGGCGTCATCAGCGTGCCGCAGTAGCCCGAGAACATCCCGATCGCGACCATCACAGCCGGATTGCCGTGGAACACGCCGACCAGGATCGGCACGCCGACGCCACCCGTCATGACCGGGAACGCGGCGAACCCGTTGCCCATCACCATCGTGAAGAGCGCCATGCCGACGCAGTACACGGCCACCGCGACGAGCCGGTAGTCGAGGTTCACGTACGCGATCGTCAGGTGCGCGACCGCCTTGCCGACGCCCGCGTCCGAGAACACGAGGCCCAGCATGCCCAGCATCTGCGGCAGGACGGCGGCCCACGACAGCGCGTCGACGAGGCGGCGCGTTTCCTTCATCGACTGCCCGACGGTGTCGCGCGTCATCACGCACGCGACGGCGAGCGCGATCACGCAACCGATGCCGAAGCCGATCAGCGTGACGTTCTTCAGCTCGACGAGCGGCATGCCGCCGACGATGAAATACTTCGCGGTGAGCGTCACGATCACGGTGACGACGGGAATCGTCAGCGCCGGGATGAAGAGCTTGTTGCCGAGGCGCCGCGCGCTGGCGAGCCGTGTTTCTTCCGACAGCACTTTCGGCTTCCCCGCGGTGACGCCGCCAAAGCCCGCGATCAGCGCCATCGCGATCACCAGCACGCCGACCACGTCGGCCGGCAGGCGATCGCCGATGAGGAAGATCAGCGCATAGAGGATCCAGAAGCCGCCCGCGAGAAAACGGCGCGGATGTTCCCGGTCCGACATGATCATGCCGCCGACGATCAGCAGCACGACGCCGAGCAGCCAGAACAGATAGTCGATGGTGATCATGCGTTGTCTCCCGAAGCCGTCTGCGAGTGCGGCGTGGTTACCTCGCCCGCGCCTGCCGGCGTGCTGCCGCTCAGTTCACGCTCGAGCCTGCGATCGAGCAGCCACAGCCGGAAGCCATGCACGATGAACGCGGAGATCGCGGTCGGAATGCCCCACACCGCCACGTGCATCGGTTCGACGACGATGCCCGCTTCCTTCAGGAACGTCACCATCAGCACGATCGCGCCGAACGCGACGAAGATGTCTTCGCCGAAGAAGAGGCCGACGTTGTCCGTCGCCGCCGAATATGCGCGCAGACGATAGCGGACCGCGTCGCTCAGCTTGCCGAAGCGGGTTTCGGTGGCGCCTTCGGCCATCGGCGCGAGGAGCGGGCGCACCATCTGCGGATGTCCGCCGAGCCCGGTCAGGCCGACCGCGGCGGTCAGCTCGCGCACCAGCAGATAGACGATCAGCAGACGCCCGGCGGTCGCTGCCTTGATGCCGCCGATCCAGATCTGCGCGCGTTCGCGCAGGCCGTGCCGTTCGAGCAGCCCGATCACCGCGAGCGGCAGCAGGATGATGAGCGGAATGTTGCGGGTCTTGATGAAACCGCTACCGATGGCCGCGAGAATTTTCTCCGGCGGGAAATGCGCGGCGAGCCCGGTGGCAATCGCGGCGGCTGCCACGATCAGCATCGGATTGAAGCGCAACACAAAGCCGATGATGATGACGGCCACGCCAATGAGCGGCCATAAACTGACTGTAGTCTGCATCTGGATCTCCAAACTGGGTTCGTTTTGTGTGAATGAACCCGGATGCCGCGGGTGGCGGCTCATAACGGGCGGCGTGCGGGCGTGCCGTGCGCCGTCCGGCCCTGCGCGGCTCTTGATGGCCGCGTCGACTGCGTCGTTGCTGCTGGCTTGCGGGTATTGCGGTATTACTGGTGCTGCGACTGCTGTTTCAACGGTATCTGGCAAACGCCCCGCGAAAGGCGGGGCGTCGGTGGGTTTCGTTGGCGGGCGTCAGACTCGCGCGCCGCTCGCCGCCTGGACGTCGATGCCGGCATCCGCGAGTGCCGCGCGGATGCGCCGCGCGAACGCCAGCGCGTGCGGACCGTCGCCGTGCAGACAGATCGTCTGTGCGTTGAGCGGCACCCACTGGCCGTCGACGGCCTGCACGCGCTGGTCGCGCACCATCGCGAGCGTGCGTTCGAGCACGATCTCCTCGTCGTCGAGCAGCGCGCCCGGCTGCGAGCGCGGCACGAGCGAGCCGTCGGCGCGATAGCCGCGGTCGGCGAATACTTCCTCGATGGCGGTCAATCCCGCCTCGCGCACCGCGGTCACGAACCCGCTGTTCGCGAGCGCGAACACGGCGACGGAAGGATCGAAGTCATGCACGGCGGAAGCGATGGCATCGGCGATTTTCGGATCGCGCGCGGCCTGGTTGTAGAGCGCGCCGTGCGGCTTCACGTGTGCGATGCGCCCGCCTTCCGCCTGCGCGATCGCCGAGAGCGCGCCCAGCTGGTACAGCACGCCCGCGTAGATGTCGCCGGCCGGCAGGTCCATCTCCTTGCGACCGAAGTTCTCGGGATCGTTGAAGCTCGGATGCGCGCCGATCGACACGCCCTTGCTCACCGCCCAGCGCACGCAGTCGCGCATCGCGGTGGCGCCGCCCGCGTGCCAGCCGCACGCGATGTTGGCCGAGCTGACGAGATCGAGCAGCGCTTCGTCGGTGTTGCAGCCTTCGCCGAGGTCGGCGTTCAGGTCGATTTCCATGGTTCTCTCCTACTTGTCGTGCAACGCCGCCAGCGCCGGCTGGCGCGCGCAGCGTTCTTCATGCATGGCGATCGCGGCATCGATCTGCCGCAGATACGTGCGTTCTTCGAGCAGTGCGCGGCGCGCTTCTTCGGGTGTCGTGGGCAGAAAGCGGATCGCGCCGTTCAGGCGCACCTGCGCGAGCTTCCACAGGTCGGCCTGGATCACGGCGCCGATCTTCGGATAGCCGCCCGTGGTCTGCGCGTCGCCCATCAGGATGATCGGCTGGCCGTTCGGCGGCACCTGGATCGTGCCAGGCAGCACCGCGTGCGAGAGCAGGTCCGCCTTTTGCCGCCGTTCGAGCGCCGTGCCGGAGAGGCGGTAGCCCATCCGGTTGCTGTTCGGCGTGACGAGCCATTCGTCGTCCCAGAACGCGCCGTGCGCAGCGGTTGTGAAGCTCTCGTATTCCGGCCCGGGCAGCACGCGGATCGGCACGGCCCACGGTACGTTCGACGGATGACGTCCGCGCCGCACGGGTTCGTCGACCAGCACGAACTTGCACCAGGCGGGCGCCTTCACGCCGAATTCCGGCGCTTCGGGGCTGAACCACGAGCCGGGGCGCGCGGCCGGCACGCCGATGGGCAGACGGTCGCCGTCACGCAGCGCGCGTCCGCCGAGTCCGCCGAAGCCACCGGCCAGATCGGTGCTGCGCGAGCCGAGCATCGGCAGGACATCGATGCCGCCGGCCACGGCGACGTAGCCGCGCATGCCGCGCCTCGCCGCGTTGAGCGTGAGTGCCTGGCCGGCCTGCACCGGCAGGCTCCACCACGACCAGACCGGCTTGCCGTCGAGCGTCGCGCCGAACTCCGTGCCGGTGATCGCCACGCGCGTCGCGCGCGAAAAGCGCAGCACGGTCGGGCCGAACGTGATTTCGAGGCCGGCCGCATCGGGCCGGTTGCCGACGAGCCGGTTGCCGACTTCAAGCGACAGGCGGTCGAGCGCGCCGCCCATCGCGACGCCGAGATGCCGGTAGCCGTGGCGGCCGAGATCCTGAATGGTGGTCAAAAGACCTGCGCGGACGACTTCGATCATGCGTCGATCCCCGCGATGGTGAAACGCACGCGGTCGCCCGGTTGCAGCAGCGTGGGCGGCGTTTGTGACGGATCGAAGAGCGGCAGCGCGGTGCGGCCGATCAGCTGCCAGCCGCCCGGCGACGCGGCGGGATAAATCCCGGTTTGCGCGCCGCCGATGCCGACCGTGCCGGCCGGCACCTCGAGCCGCGGCTCGGCGCGGCGCGGCGTGTGCAGCTTCTCGTCGAGACCGCCCATATAGGCGAAACCCGGCTGGAAGCCGAGAAAGAACACGACGTATTCGCCCGCCACGTGACGCTTCACGACTTCATCCACCGACAACCCCGTGTGCTTCGCGACGGCGCCCAGATCCGGGCCTGCCTTGCCGCCGTACGTCACCGGAATTTCGACTTCGCGGGCCGTGGACGCCGCGTCTGCCGCGCTGTCCCAGGCGCTCCGCAGCAGGTCGGCGAGGGCGTCGCGGTCGGCGTCGAGCGGGTTGATGACGAGCGTCAGGTTGTTCATCCCCGGCACGACTTCGAGTACGTGCGGCCAGGTGCGCGCGGCCTGCGCGGCCGCCCAGACACGCTGCTGGCAGGCGAGCGTGGCCGGCGGCGCGGATTCGCAGACAAGTGCGTTATCGCCCAACGGATAGATGCGTGGCTGGTTCATGGATGACCTGGTTCGATTCGGGTGCCCGCCCCTGCACGCGCGCCGCGACCCGGTCGTTCGACTGGTTCGCGAGGGCGCGCGGCATGTTGAGCAGCGTACATTCTCAATAATTTATCTACAATTTATCAATAAGCGTTTGTGCCAGGCTCACTTTTCCGGATGGGCGTCGTACACTTCCTGCACCTTCCCAACGTGCGCCGAGATTGCCTCATGTCGCGTCATCCCACCAAGATCGTCTCCTCGGAGCACCTCGTTTCCGAATCGAGCGCGGAGCTCTCCGAGCTGGAATACGCACTGATCATGGCGGGCAACGCGTTCAACCGCTGGATGGTGCGCTGCATGTCGGCGGCGGGCGACAAGGACATGACCGCCATCGAAGTCTCGCTGCTGCACCACGTGAGCCATCGCGAGCGCCGCAAGAAACTCGCCGACATCTGCTTCGTGCTGAACATCGAGGACACCCACGTCGCGACCTATGCACTGAAGAAGCTCATAACCAGAGGGTATGTAAAAAGCGAAAAGACCGGCAAGGAAGTGTTTTTCGAGGCAACCGAAGCCGGCCGCGCGTTGTGTCTCCACTATCGCGAAGTGCGCGAAAGCTGCCTGATCTCGACGCTGAAGGAAAGCGGCCTGACGAATGAGCAGATCGGCGAGGCGGCGCAGTTGCTGCGCAACGCGTCGGGCCTCTACGACACGGCGGCGCGCGCGGCGGCTTCGCTTTGACGCGCGGCGATCAGTCCGCGGTGGTGTGCTCGGGATAGCGGGTGCGTTCCGTGATGACCGCGTCGAGCGGGATGTCGTGCGCCTCGCGCGGGATCGCGTCCGTGCGGCAGGCTTCGTACGCGACGCCGACCGTCACCGGCCGCGCAGCACCCGTGCCCGCGCCCGGCCATGCTGCCAGCGTGCGGTCGTAATAGCCGCCGCCGTAGCCAAGCCGGAACGCGTCTTCGTCGAAACCCACACAGGGAATCAGCAGCAGGTCGGGCGTGACGTCACGGCCCGACTCCGGCTCGGGAATACGGTGATGGCCCGTTTTCATCGCCATGTCCGGCGTCCACGCGTGAAATGCGAGCGGCGTGCCGACGCTGTGAATCACCGGCAGGCCGGCCTCGCGTTTTGCATCGGCGGCGAGCCATTCGGCGATGGCTTCGCGTGCGTCGAATTCACCCGCGAGCGGCCAGTAGAACCCCACGCATGCAGGCGCATATCGTTCCAGTGTCCGGAGCACCTGGTGCTTTAACGCGAGTGCGTGCGCGGGCTCGCGAGCCGCGTCGAGACGGGCTCTGAGCAGTGTTGCGCGCAGTTCCTTTTTCGATTTCGCGTGAGGGTTGCGTGCTATGCTTGGCTTCAATTTCCGCTCCAGAAATAACGATGTCCAAACGCCTCTTTCGAGTATATCGCGCGGTCGGTTCTGCGCTGGCTGCCGCGGCACTCGTCGCGTGCGGCACGGCCTCCGCAGTTCGTCCAGTCACGTTCACCCAGCTCACGCCGGACGATCAGACCTTCATCCAGCTTCGCGAAGCAGCGCGCAATAACGATGCGCCGCGCGCCGCGCAACTGGCGAGCATGATTCCCGACTATCCCGCGCCGTCGTATCTCGAGTACTTCACGCTGAAGCCGCAGCTCTTCGATACGTCCGGCCACGCGCGCATCGACGCGCCGGACGCGCCCGTGCTGTCGTTCCTGCAGAAGTACGACGGCCAGGCGATTGCCGACCGCCTGCGCAACGACTATCTCCTCGTGCTCGGCGCGCGTCACGACTGGCGCAACTTCGACCAGCAGTACCCGCGTTTCGTGCTGAACGACGACACGCAGGTGAAGTGCTACGCGCTCGAGTCGCGCGCGGCGCGCGGCGAAAACGTCGCCGATGCGGCCCGCGCGCTGCTCACCGATCCGAAGCAGTATGGCGACGGCTGCGTCGACCTGATCACCGCGCTTGCGATCAACCAGCAGTTCTCGACCGACGACGTGTGGCAGCAGATCCGTCTCGCGTACGAGCAGAACTACACGAACACGGGCGCGAGGCTCGTCGACGCGCTTGGCAACCAGCGTCCCGATCCGGCGCTGTTCGACCAGGCGGCCAGCACGCCGCCGCTGCTGCTTGCACGCGGCGTCGGGCCGGATCCGCAGTCGCACCAGCTGGCGCTGCTCGCGATCACGCGCATGGCGCGCAACGATCCGGCGATGGCGGCTGCGACGTTTGCCTCGGTGGCGCCGTCGCTCACCACGCCCGAGCGCGCGATCGGCTGGGGCACGATCGCCTACCAGGCGGCGGCGAAGCAGATGCCGGCCGCGGTCGACTGGTACCGGCTCTCGGCGAACGCCACGCTTTCGAACCCCGCATACGAATGGCGCACACGCATGGCGCTGCTCGCCGGCGACTGGACGATGGTGCGCTGGTCGATCGAGCAGATGCCGCCTGCGCTGCGCGCGCAACCTGCGTGGATCTACTGGCACGCGCGTGCGGTGAAGCAGGGCGGCGACACGGTCGCGGCGAACCAGGAATTCGAGCAGATCGCGGCGGGCTATAACTTCTACGGCCAGCTCGCGGCCGAAGAGCTCGGCCAGAAGATCACCGTGCCACCGAAAACCACCGTGACCGACGCCGAAGTCGAGGAGGCTGGCAAAACGCCGGGCTTCGCGCTCGCGCAACGTTTCTACGCGCTGAACCTGCGCCTTGAAGGCAATCGCGAATGGAACTGGCCGCTGCGCTCGATGACCGACCGCCAGCTCATCGCGGCCGCGGAATACGCGAGGCGCATCCAGCTGTACGACCGCGCGGTGAACACCGCTGACCGCACGAAGACAGAGCACGATTTTTCGTTGCGGTACCTGTCGCCGTTCCGCGATATCGTCGAGCGCGATGCGCAATCCACGGGGCTCGACGTCGAATGGGCGTACGGGCTGATCCGCCAGGAATCGCGTTTCATCATGAATGCGCGCTCCGAAGTCGGCGCGAGCGGCCTGATGCAGTTGATGCCGGGCACCGCGCAACTGGTCGCGAAGAAGATCGGGCTTGGCACGATTTCGCGCGCGCAGATGAACGACATCGACACGAACATCCTGCTCGGCACCAACTATCTGTCGATGATCTACAATCAGTTCGACGGGTCTGCCGTGCTGGCCACGGCCGGTTACAACGCCGGCCCGGGGCGTCCGCGCGCGTGGAAGCAGAATCTGCCGAGGGGCGTCGAAGGCGCGATTTTCGCTGAGACGATCCCGTTCCAGGAAACGCGCGACTACGTGAAGAATGTGCTGTCCAACACGGTCTACTATGCGGCACTGTTCGAAGGCCGTCCGCAATCGCTGAAAGTGCGTCTGGGCTACATCGCACCATAAAACGCCCGCGCCACGCCGCCGCGCTTCGCCGCGCGGCGGCCGCCTCACCAGCCGTTGCCGCGGCTTCCACCCAGGGAGTCGAAAATGCGCCATCAAGCCATCGCGATCATCGGCGGTTCCGGATTCATCGGCAGTCACCTCGTCAACGCGCTTGTCGAGCTCGGCAAGGACGTGCGCATCGCCACCCGCCGGCGAAATCATGCCCGCCATCTCACGCTGTTGCCCGTCGATGTGCTCGAAGTCGACGTGTTCGACCCGGTGCAGCTTGCCAGTTTCGTTGAAAACGCCGACGCCGTGATCAACCTCGTGGGCGTCCTGCACGCGAGCCGCGCGAATCCGTATGGCGAAGCGTTCGCGAAAGCGCACGTCGAACTGCCCGCGAAAATCGTCACTGCCTGCGAAGGCAAGGGCGTGCATCGCCTGATCCACGTGAGCGCGATCGGCGCCGACCCAAAGGGGCCGAGCATGTATCTGCGCTCGAAGGGCGACGGCGAGAAGGCCGTGCGCCAGTCGACGCTGGCGACCACGGTGTTCCGGCCATCCGTCGTGTTCGGCCCCGAGGATGCGTTTCTGAACAAGTTCGCGTTCCTGCAGCGCGTTTTCCCGATGATTCCGCTTGCGATGCCCGACGCGAAGTTTCAACCCGTGTTTGTCGGCGACGTTGCGAAGGCGATGGCGAACGTACTCGACCTCGATGCCGCCACGGGCCGCACGTACGAGCTTGGCGGGCCGACCGTGTACACGCTGGAGGCGCTGGTGAAATTCTGCGGCGACGTGATCGGGCGTCACGCGCGCATCATCCGCTTGCCGGACGCGCTGGCGCGGCTTCAGGCGATGACGTTCGAAATGGCGCCTGGCGAGCCCGTGATAACGCGCGACAATCTCGATTCGATGAAGGTGGACAGCGTGCTGAGCGGGCCGCTTGCGCCCGAGCTCGACATCGAGCCTGCTAGCATCGAAACGATTGCACCGGTGTATCTGACGGGCGCCTCGCTGCGCTCGCGCTTCAACGCGTTCCGCGCGAGCGCGGGACGGTGACTTTCACTTTTACTTATCGATAGACGCATGAAACTCGTTATTGGCGACAAAAACTATTCGTCGTGGTCGATGCGGCCGTGGCTGGTGCTGAAGCATTTCGGCATTCCCTTCGAGGAGCGCGTGATCGAATTGCAGGAGGCGGATTCGACGGCGTCGATTCTTGCGCTTTCGCCGTCGGGCAAGGTGCCGTGCCTGATCACCGACGACCGCGTACACGTGTGGGATTCGCTTGCCATCTGCGAGACGCTTGCCGAGCAGTTCACGCAGCACGCGATGTGGCCGCGCGACGCGGGCGTGCGCGCACAGGCGCGCAGCGTGAGCGCCGAGATGCACTCCGGCTTTGTCGGCTTGCGTTCGTCGATGTGGATGAACATCCGCGCGTCGTTTCCGGGCCGGGGCGCGACGCCGGAGGCGCTTGCGGACATCGCGCGTGTCGACGCCCTGTGGTGCGACTGCCTCGCGAAGCATGGCGGTCCGTTCCTGTTTGGCGACTTCAGCATTGCGGACGCGATGTACGCACCGGTCGTGATGCGCTTCAACACGTGGCAGCCTGCGCTTTCCGCGGTTGCCTCTGCTTACGCGCGCCGCGTGACGGAGCTGCCGGCCGTAAGCGCGTGGATTGATGACGCGTTGCGTGAGACGCATCGCGTGGCGCACTACGACGCTTGCGCATGAATATCTACGCAGTGGGCGGCGCGATCCGCGACGAACTGCTGGGTGTGCCCGTCAAGGATCGCGATTACGTGGTGGTTGGCGCGACGCCCGAGCAGATGGTGGCGCAGGGTTATCGTCCGGTCGGCAAGGATTTTCCGGTGTTCCTGCATCCGCAGACGCACGAGGAATATGCGCTTGCGCGCACCGAGCGCAAGACGGCGGCGGGCTACCACGGCTTCCAGTTTTTCTACGCGCCCGATGTGACGCTTGAGGAGGATCTGGCGCGGCGTGATCTGACGATCAACGCGATGGCGCGCGAGGTGCGTCCTGACGGCGAGCTTGCCGGGCCCGTGATCGATCCGTTCAACGGACAGGCTGATTTGCGGAATCGTGTATTCCGGCATGTCAGCGATGCGTTTCTTGAAGACCCCGTGCGGATCCTGCGCATTGCGCGGTTTGCGGCGCGCTTTGCCGGCTTCACCGTTGCGCCGGAGACGATGGCGCTGATGCGGAAGATGGTGGCGGCGGGCGAGGTGGACGCGCTGGTACCGGAGCGCGTGTGGCAGGAGGTATCACGTGGATTGATGGAGCCGAAGCCGTCGCGGATGATTGATCTGTTGCGGGAATGCGGCGCGCTTGCGCGCGTGTTGCCGGAGATCGATGCGTTGTTTGGCGTGCCGCAGCGCGCCGATTACCACCCCGAGGTCGACACGGGCGTGCATGTGATGATGGTTCTGGATCACGCCGCCACGCAGGGTTATGCGTTGACGGTGCGGTTTGCCGCGTTGACGCATGATCTTGGCAAGGCGACGACGCCCGAGGACGTGTTGCCGCGGCATATTGGGCACGAGGGGCGCAGTGTGGATTTGCTGAAGCCTTTGTGCGAGCGGTTGCGGGTGCCGAATGAGTGTCGCGATCTGGCGGTGCTGGTGGCGCGTGAGCACGGCAATATTCATCGCGTGATGGAGACCGGGCCGGCCGGACTTGTGCGATTGTTCGAGCGATGCGATGCGTTGAGAAAACCTGCGCGGTTTGCCGAGGCGCTGCAGGCATGCGAGGCGGATGCGCGCGGGCGGCTGGGGTTTGAGGCACGGGAGTATCCGCAGGCCGAACGGCTGCGTATCGCGCTTGTTGCTGCGCGGGCTGTGGATGGAGGCGCGGTTGCTGGCCGGTTTGTTGACCGGCCTTCTCTGATTAAAGATGCCGTTCGGCAGGAGCGGGTTCGGGAAGTTGCTTTGGCTCTTGGTGAGTCTGTTTAGGTTGGTTTTTGCCCCTTTGGCGGGGCGGCATGCTTTTTTGTTGTTCTGGGTTTTTGGCCTTTCCTTGCATTCATGTCGGTCTATTAGCGTCGCCCCTGTGCGGGGCGGCACCTACTTTTCTTTGTCTTCCAAAGAAAAGTAGGCAAAAGAAAGGCGCTTCGAAAGGCCATCTTTTCTCGGTGCGTCATCGTTGGGGAATGGCACCCCATGAGATGTCGCCCCCGCACTCCAGGCCACACGGGTCCGCGCACGATCTGATCTCCCGCACAGCACCGCCCGTGACACAGGGCTCATTCATCCCACTCCGCACTACGTGCGTCGCGGAGCGCCCGCTCAACGGTGCCGGCATCAGGGGCCGAAGATCATCGATTGCGATTGAGAGTGCGATTGTGGCGGCGATTGCCATCACAATTTAGATGCGAGCACGAGCACGAGCACGAGCACGAGCACGAGCACGACTTCGAATGCGACTTCGATTGCGATTGCGATTGCGGATGCGGGTGTGGGTGTGGGTGTGGGTGTCCGCGCGAATGCGCGGGCGGGGTTATGCCGGTCGGCGATGCGCGTAGCGCGGAGTCGGGTGGATGACGGCTTTGTCACGAGCACTGAACGCGCGCGGGATGGAATCGCGCGGGGGCCGATGGCGGGTGAGGCGTGGGGGCGACACTTCATGGGTTGCCGTTCCCCGCTGAAGATGCGCCTTGAAGAAATGAGTTTTCGAAGCGCCTTTCTTTTGCCTACTTTTCTTTGGAAGACAAAGAAAAGTAGGTGCCGCCCCGCACAGGGGCAACGCTAATAGACCGACATGAATTCAAGGAAAGGCCAAAGGAAACCGCAGCTTCGGCACGAAAAACCGGAATGCCGCCCCGCACAGGGGCAACACTAATAGACCGACATGAATGCAAGGAAAGGCCAAAAAGCCAGATCAACAAAAAACCCCAGCTTCGGCACGAAAAACCCAAAATGCCGCCCCGCCAAAGAGGCAAAAAAAAACCGAAAACCTTTAAACCATTCGAACGATAAAAGACAAAACCATACTCAAAACCAAAGTAGACATAAAGGGAAAAGGGTACTCTTTCCCAGCAATCCTGAGGGTGACATCCCCCGGCAATCTCCCGATGCCGACCTTCCTGAGCCACGGCCAGCACCGCGACAAAACCGCGACAGCAACAAAAGTAGTGAGTAACCAGCGGATCATGGCATCGCGCTCAAAGCGAATGTGACCGGTCGCCGCGCGCAAACGCGGCAATCCCCTCGTCGATGCCGCGCGAAAACGCGATCACCTTGAAAAGCTCCCCCATCTCGGCCTCGGAAAGCAGCTTCTGCACCGCATTCGCCGCAGGCAAATACCGCTTGATGTCCGAAGGATCCAGATCGCCAAGCGCATCGGTAATGCCGGCATTCAACAAAAACCGCGCCTGCGATGTATACCCAAGCAGATCCACCCCCGTATCCACACCCGCTTCGGCGACGCCACTAAACTCGACGTGTGCAGTAATGTCCTGCAACCCGGGATACAAAAACGGATCGCCATGCGCACGATGCCGGTAGTGACACATCAGCGTCCCCTGCGCGCGCTGCGCATGGTAATACTCGTGGCGCGGAAATCCATAGTCGATAAAAAACGCGGCGCCACGTTCAAGCATCGTACAGATCGTCCGCGTAAAGGCAAACGCGGCCTCGTGTGTTTCAGCGACATAGTCGCCGTCCACTTCGAGGGAATCGAGAAACGCCATGTCGGCAGTCGTGCCAACCGGCCGGTCCTCGAACGTCAACGCGCCATCGCGCCAGGTCACGCCACGCTCACGCCACACGCCACCGGTACGCGCAAAGAGCCGCACCGGCATCGCGTCGAGCACTTCATTGCCAATCACGACACCCTCGAAGCGCTCGGGCAACGCATCCAGCCAGCGCACCTTCGCAGCCAGCGCGGGCGCCTCCGCTTCGATCGTCGCACGCTGACGCTCACGCAGTTCGCCCGACAGATCGACGATCGAATACGTGTCGAATTCGACGTCCTGCGCCGCAAGTTCATTCAGAAGCCCCGCCGCGAGTTTGCCGGTGCCGGCGCCAAATTCCATCACGGCACGCGTGCCGCTCGCTGACAGGGTCTCCGCCACGGGGCGCGCGAGCGTCGCGGCGAAAAGCGGCGACAGCTCGGGCGCGGTGACGAAATCGCTGCCGTCCTCCGCGCGGCGCCCAAACTTCATCGCGCCGCCACTGTAGTAGCCGAGGCCCGGCGCGTACAGCGCGCGCTCCATGTAGCGCTCAAACGGCAGCCAGCCGCCGTTCGCGTCGATCTCCGCGCGGATCCGCGCGACCAGCGCCTCCGACTGCGCAAGCGCGGCCGCGCCGGGAGCAGGTAAACTATCGGGTTCGTGAGCTTTCGGATTCATCCGCATATTGTAAATGACCGACTCTTCCAGCACTTCACCCACCGGCAGCATCCACGGCGCCCCCGCGCGCATCGTCCTGATCACCGGCGCGGCCCGCCGGATTGGCCGCGCGCTCGCCATCGGCTTCGCGTCGAAAGGCTGGGACGTGGCCGTGCATTACGGTGCGTCCCGCGAGGAAGCGGATGAAGTGGTCGAGGAGATCGTCGCGCTCGGCCGTCGTGCGGTCGCGCTGCACGCGGATCTCGCCGACGAAGCACAGGTCCTGAAGCTCGTGCCGGATTGCATCGCAGCGCTCGGCCGTCCCGCGTGCGTGATCAACAATGCATCGCTCTTCGCTGAAGACGCGGCGGACGACGTCGGCTATGAACGGCTGCTGCATCTCACGGCGATCAACCTGGCGGCGCCGCTCGTGCTGGCGCGCACGTTGCATGAAGCGACGCCGCAAGCCGCGTGCAGCGACGAATCGCTGCGCGGCTGCGTCATCAACGTGCTGGACCAGAAGCTGTACAACATGAATCCGGACTATCTTTCATACACGGTGTTGAAGGCCGCGCTGCAGACGGCAACCGTCGCGCTCGCGCAGGCGCTCGCGCCGAAGCTGCGCGTGGTCGGGCTGGCGCCTGGGCTCACGCTGCAATCCGCCGATCAAACGCCGCAGGGTTTCGCCGAGTCGCATGCGGTCACGCCGCTTGGCCGTGCTTCGCGTCCAGAAGACCTGGTGGCCGCCGCGCTGTATCTCGCGGATGCGCAGGGCGTGACGGGCTCGACGCTGGTCGTCGACGGCGGTCAGCATCTCGTGCCGTTGCCGCGCGACGTAATGTTTTTGACGGGCGCCTGAACGCACGCGAAGGCCTGCAGGCCTTCACTGCGCGAAGCGCTCCCTGCGTGTCCGCACGCTTCTATCGACACTGGAACGATCATGCACGACGCTCTTTCGCATCCCCGGCTCGCCGACTGTCGCCGGCTCTTTCTGCGCAACTACGAAGTGCACATCAACATCGGCGTGCATGACTTCGAAAAGCGCGGCGAGCAGCGCGTCGTGATCAACGTGGAGCTATACGTGCCGCTCGCCTTGTCCACGCCTGTCGCGGACAGGCTGAGCGAAGTCGTCGACTATGACTTCATGCGCTCGACCATCGCGCGTCGCGTCGAACAGGGCCACATCCATCTGCAGGAAACGCTCTGCGACGATCTCGTCAAGACCCTGCTCGCGCATCCGCAGGTGCGCGCGGCACGCGTTTCGACAGAAAAACCGGATGTGTATCCGGACTGCGACGCCGTCGGCGTCGAAGTCTTCCGGATCAAGGAAGATTAAGCGTCGGCTGTATTGGCAGCCGTTGCGCTAACGTCAGGGGCAGCGGCGCGCGCCGCGGGACGCACGAACTCGATGCGGTTCTCGCTGGAATGCGAGAACACGAGCGCCGTCTGCGTGTAGGACGTGTCGCCGAAGAGCGACGCTTCGTCGATCTTCGCGAGACCCGATGCGAGCGCGCGGAAATCGAACAGGCTGGTGTCGGCGAGATGCGACGGCACGACGTCGGACAGCGCGCGAAACACGTTGTCGACGCGGCCCGGCGTGTCGCGTTCCCATTGCGTCAGCATGTCCTTCACTTTCTTGCGCTGAAGATTTTCCTGCGAACCGCACAGGTCGCACGGAATGATCGGATATTCCATCGCACGCGCGTACGTCGCGATGTCCGACTCCTTGCAGTACGCGAGCGGCCGGATCACGATGTGCGCGCCGTCGTCGGTGGCGAGCTTCGGCGGCATCGCCTTCATCTTTCCACCAAAGAACAGGTTCAGGAAAAACGTCTCGACGATGTCGTCACGATGGTGGCCCAGCGCGATCTTGTTGGCCCCCAGCTCTTTTGCCGTGCGGTAAATCACGCCGCGGCGCAGGCGCGAGCACAGCGAGCACGTGGTCTTGCCCTCGGGCACCTTCTCCTTGACGATCGAATGCGTGTCCGCTTCGACGATCCGGTACTTCACGCCGATCGACTCGAAATACTGCGGCAGGATTTCTTCGGGAAAGCCAGGATGCTTCTGGTCGAGATTCATCGCGATGATCTCGAAGTCGATCGGCGCGCGCTTTTGCAGCGCGAGCAGAACGGAGAGCATCGTGTACGAGTCTTTGCCGCCACTCATGCACGTCAGGATTTTGTCCCCGTCCTCGATCATGTTGAAGTCAGCAATCGCTTTGCCGACCTGCGACTGCAACCGGGTTTCGAGGCGGAAAAAATTGTTTGAGGCTTTCATGGCAGGCACGCAACAGAGTGAAGATTGCCGCAGTGGCGCGTGGACGCCGGGAAAAGGCGTCAGAAAGCGGTACCGGGCAGAACCCGGATGATACATCCAAATACAAATCAAGCACTTGGCGAGCAGACGGCGCGCCTGCAGGAGGAAATGTGCAAGTGGCAGAAGGCCGGTCGATATCCATCTGGCAGCCAGGGAAATCACCTGATGCGCTGCGTCGGTGGGTTTTGCGCAACGGCGGCAGTAGCGCCGGGTGGGAGGCGTCTTCGATAGCGCGAAGTGCGTGCTAACATTGAAGGCTTCCAACTCGACCCCTCGTCGGCGCCATGAATATAGTCATTTTGGCGGCAGGCACCGGTAAGCGCATGCGCTCCGCGCTGCCCAAGGTGCTGCATCCACTGGCCGGCCGGCCGCTTCTGTCCCACGTCATCGATACTGCCCGCACGCTCGACCCGACGCGACTCGTCGTCGTGATCGGTCATGGAGCGGAGGCTGTACGGGGCGCCGTCGCGGCGCCCGACGTGCAGTTCGCGGTGCAGGAGCAACAGCTCGGCACGGGACATGCCGTGCAGCAGGCGCTGCCGCTGCTCGATCCCTCCGTGCCCACGCTCGTGCTATATGGCGACGTGCCGCTCACGCGCGCAGGCACGTTAAAGCGTCTGACCGACCGCGCGGGCCAGGGCGGCTATGGCGTGCTTACCGTGACGCTCGACGACCCCGCCGGCTACGGCCGCATCGTGCGCGACGCGAACGGCAAGGTGCTGCGCATCGTCGAACAGAAAGACGCGACACCGGAGCAGTTGAAGATTGCCGAAATCAACACCGGCATCATCGTCACGCCCACGCAGCAACTCACACGCTGGCTCGCATCGTTGAAGAACGACAACGCGCAGGGCGAGTACTACCTCACCGACGTGGTCGAACTCGCGATCGAAAGCGGCCTCGATGTGGTCACCGCGCAGCCGGACGAAGCGTGGGAAACGCTCGGCGTCAACAGCAAGCAGCAACTCGCGGAACTCGAGCGCATCCATCAGGGCAACGTGGCCGAAGCGCTGCTCGTGGCGGGCGTCACGCTGGCCGATCCGGCGCGTATCGACGTGCGCGGCACGCTGGAATGCGGCCGCGACGTTTCGATCGACGTGAACTGCGTGTTCGAAGGCACCGTCACGCTGGGCGATAACGTGACGATTGCGGCGAACTGCGTGATCCGTAACGCGACGATCGGCGCGGGCACGCGCGTCGACGCGTTCACGCATATCGAAGGCGCGGACGTCGGCGCGAACGTCGTGCTCGGACCGTACGCACGGCTGCGCCCGGGCGCGACGCTGAAGGACGAATCGCACGTCGGCAACTTTGTCGAAGTGAAGAACGCGGTGCTCGGGCACGGCTCGAAAGCGAATCACCTCACTTATATCGGCGACGCCGATATCGGCGCGCGCGTGAACATCGGCGCGGGCACGATTACGTGCAATTACGACGGCGCGAACAAGTCCCGCACGATCATCGAAGACGACGTGTTCGTCGGCTCCGATACGCAGCTCGTCGCGCCGGTGCGCGTCGGGCGCGGCGTGACGATCGCGGCGGGCACGACGGTATGGAAAGACGTCGAGGAGAATCTCCTCGTGCTGAACGAGAAGACGCAGATCGGCAAGACAGGCTACGTTCGTCCGGTCAAGAAAAAAGGCTGACGGGACGCGCCGCGTTCTGACACTTCGCGGTACCCAACCCCTGCAAAGGAACTGATATTTATGTGCGGCATTGTCGGCGCGGTTGCGCAACGTAACATCGTCCCGGTTCTGATCGAAGGACTGCGGCGCCTCGAATATCGCGGCTACGATTCCTGCGGCGTGGCCGTGCTCGCGGGCGGCGAGCCGCGTCGCGCGCGCAGCGTGGCGCGCGTCGCCGATCTCGACGAGCAGGTGCGCGAGACGCATCTCGAAGGCTTCACGGGTATCGCGCACACGCGCTGGGCGACGCACGGCGCGCCGGTCACGAACAACGCGCATCCGATTTTCTCGCGCAATGCGCTTGCGCTCGTACACAACGGAATCATCGAGAACTACGAGTCGCTGCGTGAGATGCTGCGCGGCAAGGGCTACGAGTTCGTCTCGCAGACCGACACCGAAGTGATCGCGCATCTGATCCACAGCCTCTATCGCGGCGACCTGTTCGTAGCGGTGCGCGAGGCCGTGCAGCAACTGCACGGCGCGTACGCGATCGCGGTGGAACATAAGGACCAGCCGAACACGGTGGTCGGCGCGCGCCAGGGCTCGCCACTCGTCGTCGGTCTGGGTCAGGGCGAAAACTTCCTCGCTTCGGACGCGCTCGCGCTGGCGGGCAGCACCGAGCATTTCATCTTCCTCGAAGAGGGCGACGTTTGCGAGCTCACGCTCGAACGCGTGCGCGTCGCCGATCGCGACGGCCGCGACGTGGAGCGCGAAGTGCGTACGGTCGCGGCCTATGGCGGCGCGGTCGAGCTCGGGCCCTATCGTCACTTCATGCAGAAGGAAATCTTCGAGCAGCCGCGCGCGATCAGCGACACGATTCCGCAGGCCGATTCGTTCGATGCATCGCTCTTTGGCGACGCAGCGGCCAGGGCATTCGGCGAGATCGACAACCTGCTGATTCTCGCGTGCGGCACGAGCTATTACTCGGGGCTGACGGCGAAATACTGGCTCGAATCGATCGCGAAGATTCCGACGCAGGTCGAGATCGCGAGCGAATACCGCTATCGCGATTCAGTGCCGAATCCGAAGTCGCTGGTGGTGGTGATTTCGCAGTCGGGCGAGACGGCCGATACGCTCGCCGCGCTCAAGCACGCGCAGTCGCTTGGGCACAGGCATACGCTTTCGGTGTGCAACGTCGGCACGAGCGCGATGGTGCGGCTCACCGAACTGTCATTCCTGACGCACGCGGGGCGCGAGATCGGCGTGGCGTCGACCAAGGCGTTCACGACGCAGCTCGTCGCGCTGTTCGTGCTGGCCGCGACGCTGGGCAAACTGCGCGGGCACGTCGACGCTTCGCTCGAAGCGCAATACGTGCGCCAGTTGCGCCATCTGCCGGCCGCGCTCAACAGCGTGCTGGCGCTGGAGCCGCAGATCATCGCGTGGTCGGAAGATTTCTCGCGCAAGGAAAATGCGTTGTTCCTCGGGCGTGGCCTGCATTACCCGATTGCACTCGAAGGCGCACTGAAGCTCAAGGAAATCTCGTACATCCACGCGGAAGCGTACCCGGCGGGTGAGCTCAAGCACGGGCCGCTCGCGCTGGTGACGGAAGCGATGCCAGTCGTGACGGTCGCGCCGAACGACGCGCTGCTCGAGAAGCTGAAGTCGAACATGCAGGAAGTGCGTGCGCGCGGCGGCGAGCTGTATGTGTTCGCCGACTCGGACACGCGCATCGTCAGCGAAGAGGGGCTGCATGTGATCCGGATGCCGGAGCACTATGGTGTGCTGTCGCCGATCCTGCACGTCGTGCCGCTGCAGTTGCTGGCGTATCACACGGCGTGCTCGCGGGGCACGGATGTCGACAAGCCCCGTAACCTCGCCAAATCCGTGACGGTTGAGTGATTCGTTTCAGCGCTCAACCCGTGCGCCATCCGGTTATTTCCGATGGCTGCATCAGGCGCGCGAGTGAGAAGGCGAAACATGCCGGCGCGCCGTCCAGCGTTCCGGCAAGAAACGCCACGCCAACAAAACCAGTGCGATGGCCGCAGGAAGCCAGTTTAAATCGGTCGGCACGGGCTCTCGATGTGCCAGACGCTCATCGAGCATTGCCCCAACCGCGTCTTGCGGAACACGAACACGTCGATATCCAAAACCAGTTCGCTGAGCGACGGATGCCAGATATTGGCCGCGAAGTTCGGAAAGTTCTTCGTGGCTTTCGACGGCGATACTGGCGCCCGGTTGCGGCGGTACCTGTATCACGTCGTCGGCGCGCCAGTACCCGATACGGTTGCCGCTCTCGTCGGTTCGCGGGATGGCAGCGGGTTGGTCGCCCCCTACGCCCATCAGCCAGCCTTTCACCTGGCCGGGAGCAATGTCGCGCACGCGCTCGTCTGAAGGTAGTACCGGTGGCGCTTCCTGTCCGTCCGTGAAAAAAATGACCCCCGTGTCGTGTCCCACGCTCTGAGACGTGCGGACAGCCGAATAGACGCCGCCTTCGGCAATCCGGCTCCAGTTGCTCCAGCGCATCCGGCCATCGATGCTGTCAAGGGAGGCGAGCAGCGCATCATAGTTGCTGCAAACCTCAATGGGAGGCAGCAAGAGCAGGGTGCTTTGGCCAGTGAAAACGCTCCAGCCGATTTTTGAGCCGCAGGGCAACCGCTCCAGACTGTCCCGCATGACTTCGCGCGCAAAGTTCAGCCGGCTTAGTGGTGTGTTACCCAGGCTGACGTCTTCGACGTCCATACTCTGCGTGATATCGAAGGTGACGATGTAGCTGAACACGCTCCGCTGGAGCGTCAAGCCCGGCATCCACACAGCGGCGGCTAGCAACGGCACCGCCGCAACAGTCGCCCAATGTCGCTGCTCAAACAGGCCGAGCGTCATCGCCGGGAAATTCATGGCAGGTCCTCGCTCTGCGCTCCGCGCACCTTCACTTGAGTCTGCTTCTGGATGTCGGGCTCGTTCGAATCCATGTGCATCTCAGGTGCCAGCCGTAGCGCCCGTTCGAGGTTGTATCGGGCGTCCCAGTCGTCGGGGGCAAGCCGCAACACCGACCGATAACGTTCCTTGGCCTGCTCAAGCATCGGTAGCGACTGGATCGAACCCGGCGGGTCGCCGCGGGTCGCCTGGCGGAGATACATGTTGCCAAGGTCAAACAGCGCCGCTGTCTGTATCGCTTTGTTCGTATCCGCCGTGATCAGTCCGTCGTAAAGCCTTTGGGCGCCAGCATAGTCTCCCGTCTTCGACAGGAACACCGCGCGAGCGAGCCGCACCTCCGCTGCATCATCAACGATTCCCCCCGCTTCTGGCTTTGCTTTGCCGACAGTCGACGAGGTCACGACTGCGTGAGCGACAGAGCGCTCATAACGCAGCGTTGCCCCGTCATATATCGCTATTCCGGCAAGACAGAACGCCAGCGTTCCAAAAGCGATATGAATGGATGCCCGCCTCATGACCAGCTCCGCACCTGGACGAGACGCAACCCCAGCAAGCAGGTGCAACATACCAATGCGATAGCGAAACAAAGGGCGCTACCGTCCTGTCGCGGCAAAAATTCCGTGAACGACACACGGGATTTTTGCTGCTTGTTAATCTCCGCCATGGCGGCTGCCATGGCAGCGGCACCGTTCGCTTGATAGAGCCTGTAAGGGGTGTCCAGTGTCTCAAAGTAGCGATGTAGTTCGGCCTCGGCCGAAGACTGATAAGACGGCGCAATGTTGGTCAGGTCGGGACTGGTGTAGGTGCTCGTTCGCAAATAGACAAAGTAAAGCGAAATCCGGTTTCGTGCGAGACCGGCCCTGATATCCGCGCGCGCCCTGGCGTTCAGTCTCGCGCCTCCATCGGATACCAGCACGATGGCGCGCCGACCCGCATAGGGCGGCTGCCCGTCAAACTGGCCGATCGCAGCGAGCAGCCCGCGGTCAAGCTGCGTATCCGGCATCCCACGGCCGAATGACGTGCCCTCGATGGCATCCTGAATAACCCGGTGATTGCGGGTGAAGGGCACGACAAGCACGGGGCTGATACCGAACATCAAGAAAGCGAGGCGGTCATCAGGGCGCTCGCTGACGAAACGCCGAAGCGAGCGCCGGGCGACCTCGTTCTTGGACATGCCGCCCGATTCGACAACGGGCGATTTTCCCATGACACCGTCCATGCTGGCACTTCGGTCCATCAAAATCACGATTTGGGCGCCCGTGCTGACGCGCATGACCTGCAGATGAGAGCGCCCAGGGCCGGCCAGGCCCAGGACGACAGCCAGAATCGCCAGTACTGCGCAACCGCGCCGGAGATAGTCGAAGGCTGTGCCGACGGAATCAACGGGGAGCCAGTCAACAAATGAATAGCCAAGCGCCTCACTCCGCCTGGGAATCAGCGGCAACAACGCCACGGGCAGCATCAGCAGTAGCCAGGGCCTGACAAAATCAACTGACAGGGTCATCGCCGTCGCCTTTCGGCGCGATAAAGCGCGCGGCAGAAATCACGCAACGCAAAGCGCTCGCGGCCCACGTCATTACCGAAAAAGCGTTCCCGCGACCTGGCGTAGAAGGTCTCGAGTTCCGGTCGCAACGGCTCGAGATAAGGCGCAGGGGTGAACAGAGTGGTCAGCGCGCCAGCATGCACAACCTGGCCTGCAGTTTCATCCAGCGCGCGATGCACGCAGAGCCAGGCATCAGCGTTCGAATCGACGTCGGGTGTCTTCAGGTTCTGTATTTTCTGCCATGCGAGGGCGAATGGCAGCCGGTGTGCGTCGCGACGGTTACGCCAGAACCACCAGCCGACCCAGGCCACCAGCGTCGCCGTCAAAAGAGCAAGCACGGAAAGCAGGCGACGTTTGATCGGCGCCATCGGTGCAGACGGGACCAGCCGGTCTGGCCTGAGCGTCCGCAAGTCGCCCGCGTCGAAAGCGGCGCGCGGTGTCAACGGCCCCACGCTGACTGGCCACTCGGTGACCTGCAGCAACTTGCCCGACTTCGACGTCAGTCTGATCGGGGGCAATCTGATTTCCGTTAGCGTTTCAGGCGCGTTGATTAGCTGATAGTCGATGACCATCCAGCGACGACCGTCCCGGTCCGTTTCCACGTAAGGCTTACGGCGCTCGAACCAGACATCGATGCGGCCGTTCGACGGAGGTGTGACTTCTCCCGCGTCGTGGCCGTCGATTTCCAGCAGAACCCGTTGACTCAGCACGTCGCCCAGCACGTGACCGAATGCTCGCGGTTGCTCCACGGTTGCTGTCACCAGATCTCCCGCGCAGACAGAGCCTGAACAGGCAAGGGTTATGGCAGCAACCAGCAAGGCGATCGCACCACCGTTCGGACGAACTGCCATCGAACGCCCGCGAATCATGCGCGGCCTCATGCGACAGTTTCCAGAAAATAGCGCGACACCGATTCGGCATCGAACGTGCCTTCAACGTAGAAAGGACTGATACCGCACTTGCCGAAGAGTTCAGCCAGTTCGCGGCGCCGGCTTGCGACGTTATCGCGCCATTGTTGAACCAGTCTCCGGCGAAGCCACAACGTTCGGCCTTTGCCTGACTCAACGTCGCTGACCACCAGCATCGAGCCGACACCCGGTGGCTCGATTTCCGAACGGTCCCACACGACCATCGGCACCACGCGCGCACTAACCAGCGTGTCGAGAACCGCAGCCAGCCGGCCGAGCGGCCAATGAAAATCGGAAACGAGAAAGACCAGGCTGCGACGCCCCGCCAGCCTGGATAACGCCCGCTCCAGGCCCTCAATCCCTCCCGACTTTCCGGCGGTGCCGGAAAGTCGACGGAGCGTCGCCGACATCTCGTCGCCGACGCCACGACCCTGTCGCGCTGGAACGAAGAGGTCGTCCCGTTCGTCGGCGTCAAACGCCAGCATCCCCAACTGGTCGCCCGCGCGAAACGCGCTGTAACCCAATGCTTCGACGAAATCCGCGGCGAGATGAAGCTTCGGTCGCGTCGCTCCGAAGAGCATGGACGCTGACACATCGACCGCAATGTAGACGGGCACGGCTACACGCTGCAGGTTGAGTCGCACCAGCCACTGTGGCGGCACGGCACGCTGGCTTGCGCGCAAATCCAGCCGCCGTGGGTCAGGATGGTCGAACAGACGCGCGTGTAGCGCGAACTCCTGGCCGACGCCGAAGCTTGTACCTGGATGCGAGCCGGGCCGAAATCCGCTTGCGCGACCCGGCATTCGATAATGGAATTCGACTAGCGGTTTCATGATGTCAGGGTACGGCGATCTTCCGCACAATCATCGTGGTCAATTCCTCAGCGAGTTCATGTCTGCGCAATTCGTAGACTGGCGTGAAGAAAATCCGGTGACCCAATGCCGGCAAAAGCACGGCGTGAACGTCTTCAGGCACTACGTGCAGACGTCCATCAAGCCATGCAATTACACGGACTGCGCGCGCCAGCGCACTCATGCCACGGGGGCTCGCACCCACGAGAACGAGTCGCTCCATGTCGACCCCGTCGATTTCGATGCCGAAGCGCTGAGGCGCCTCGGTCGCTTCCCAAATGTTCAACAGATAGCTTTCGATGCTCGGACTCACCGTCACACTTCGCTGAATCTCGGTCCCAATCGCATTCAACCGGGTTGGGTCCACTATTGCCGACGGAATCCTTTCGATAAGCGTTTCGGCATCGTGAAACATCGGATCGAAAACCAGCGCGCGACGAACCGCCGGAAGGACCGGTGTGGGCATGTTCAATTCGAACAGGAAGCGGTCACGTGCTGCGGAAGCAAGTTCGAAGGTCTCTTCCTTTTCGACTCTGTTTCTGTCCGCGAACACCGTCATGTGCGGAAAGCGGTATTCGCGGCCGAAAGCGGATACCGTTCGCTCGGCCATCGCTCGAAGGAGGAGCGACTGGACTTGAGGGCGAGAGCGGTTTATTTCGTTAAAGAAGAACGTGGTGAGCCGTTCGCCATGGCGCAGTAGCGGCCCAGGGTCAATTCTCGGCTTGCCATCAGCGTCGACAAACGTGTGATAGACGAGGTCGCCTGGCATCAGGTCGATGGTGCCCTCGACGCGTTCGAAATCGCCACCCGTTACGCGTGCGAACGCGCGCAGCAAGGTCGTTTTTCCGACCCCCACGCCGCCTTCAAGAAGGACATGTCCCCGGGCAAAGAGGGCAACGGTGATGAGACGTATGGTTTCTGCCTGTCCAATGACAGCCTGGGCGACTGCGTCCTCAATCCTCAACGCGTCGCGACGCCAGTGCTCAAGGTCATTTTCCGATGCCATTGTTGTCGTTTCCATGATTCGCGCCATCGCGCCATCGCGACTCGCGGATGCGGCAACGCAACACGAATGACGAGACGCTCCCGGGCGAGCACGCACAAGGCGTGCCGACCGACGCACGACTCAGGTTTGGCCGATGTTCCCCGACAAACGCCAGGCGACGCAAGCCAGCTTGCCGAACCACAGTGTCATGGGAGGGATTACATACTGTTGCAGGACTGAGTCAGTGGTTTGCCCTACGCGTAAGCTATATCGTGCTTACGTGCATGACCGCCATGCCGGCGATACCGGGCACAGCGATCAGTCCAGTGGCGGCGAAAATAGCAACGCGCGCGTCGCCGCATCTGTCTGACGGAAAATTCGCCGCCGCAGGTTGGATAAGGTCATTCGCATTGCAATGCCTCTACTTACAGGATGCGACCGCAGGCCCGCTGTCACACGGCGAGCCTGCGAGTGCCGTGTCAGCGTCCCATCACGACTGCTTTTCCAGTTTCACGATGGTCAGGGTACCGTTAACGTTTTCGACCCGGACCTTGACCCTGTCGCCCTCGTGAACCTGCTTGACCATCGCGGCGTCCTTCGCCTTGAACGCCATCGTCATCGGCGGCATTCCGACGTTCTCCAGCGCGCCGTGCTTCAGTGTGACCATGCCAGTCGCCGCGTCCACCTTCCTGACCTCTGCTTCGGTGAGGGCGGTGTTCGATGACGTCTTCGAAACCGACGGCCTGGACATCTCCATGCCGGCCATGTCATCCCCAGCGAACGCGGGCGCAGCAACGATAGCTGCAAGAGCAACAGACGCAACAATCAACTTCTTCATTGAGTTTCTCCAGTTTGAGTAGATGGCACTTTCATGCCGGAAGGTACTGCGTGTGGGAGCCGCGCATGGCCCAGCATTCGCGCGCGGCGGCGTTGCAGCAGGAACCAGGCTGCAGGGATAACGAACATCGAAAGAATGGGTGCCGTGACCATGCCACCGACCATCGGCGCCGCAATGCGCTGCATGACTTCCGAACCGGCGCCGTGTCCGACCATGATGGGGATGAGACCCGCCAGCACGACAGCAACCGTCATCGCTTTCGGTCGCACGCGCAACACGGCGCCTTCACGAATCGCATCGAGCAGAAGCGCCTCGGTTAGCGGTTCACCTTCCTCCAGCCGGCGATTGAGCGCACCCTTCAGGTAGAGCAGCATCACGACACCGAACTCGGCCGCAACACCCGCGAGTGCGATAAATCCGACTGCGGTTGCGACAGACACCGCGTGACCTAGTATCCAGATGAGCCAGAAGCCACCGACCAGGGCAAACGGCACCGTCGACATCAGCAGCAGTGCATCTGCCGCGGAGTTGAACGTGAGGAAGAGCAGCACGAAGATAACGACGAGTGTCACGGGAATGACCGTACGCAGCTTGGCGGCCGCACGCTCCAGATATTCGAACTGGCCGGACCATGCAATCGAATAGCCCGGCGGAAGCGTCACTTTCTCTGCAACAGCGCGCTGCATGGCCTCGACCGCTGACTGCAGGTCCGTATTGCGGATATCGACGTAGACGTAACCAGAGAGTCGGGCATTCTCGCTGCGAATCATCGGCGGGCCATCGGCAATCGTGATGTGCGCGACATCGCCGAGCTGGATTTGCGCACCACGGTCCGTGACGACCGGCAACTGACGCAGCTTCTCGAGCGAATCCCTGATTTCACGCGGATAGCGGATGTTGATGGGGAACCGCTCGCGACCGGCAATGACCTCGCCCACGTTCTCCCCGCCCACGGCCGAGGAAATGACAGACTGGATATCGCCGACGGAAAGCCCGTAACGTGCAGCCGCCAGGCGGTCGATGTCGATATCGATGTACCGGCCGCCGTTCAGGCGCTCAGCCAGTGCAGACGTGACGCCGGGCACATCCCTGACCGCTGTTTCGACCTGCGCCGCAATCCGGTCGATTTGCGAGAGGTCGCCGCCCGAAATCTTGATGCCGACCGGCGTCTTGATGCCGGTGGACAGCATGTCCAGGCGATTGCGAATGGGCGGTACCCACACGTTCGACAGCCCTGGCACCTTGACCGTCCGGTCCAGTTCGTCGACCAGCTTCTCCGGCGTCATGCCCGGTCTCCACTGGCTGCGTGGCTTGAACTGAATCGTGGTCTCGAACATCTCGAGCGGTGCCGGGTCCGTAGCGGTGTCGGCCCGGCCGGATTTGCCGAAGACAGTCTCTACCTCGGGAACCGTCTTGATGAGCCGGTCGGTCTGCTGTAGCAGTTCAGCTGCTTTTTCGGCCGAAATTCCCGGAAGCGCTGTCGGCATATACAGCAGGTCGCCTTCATCGAGCGGCGGCATGAATTCGCCGCCGAGCCGGGACAGCGGGATCACCGAAGCGGCCAGCGCAACCACCGCCAGACCAATCGCAACCCACGGCCGCCGCAGCGTCGCTTCCAGCAAGGGTCGGTACAGTCGAATCAGGACGCGGTTGATTGGGTTCGAGTTCTCATGAGGGATGCGACCTCGAATCAGATAGCCCATCAGCACTGGCACAAGCGTGACTGACAACCCGGCGGCAGCGGCAATCGTGTAGGTCTTGGTGAAGGCCAGCGGAGAGAACAGCTTCCCCTCCTGCCCCTCGAGCGAGAACACCGGGATAAACGACAGCGTGATGATGAGCAGCGAGAAGAACAGCGTGGGCCCCACCTCCGCTGCAGATGTCGCGATGAGCTCCCAGCGCTGCGCCGTCGTGATTTGTTCGCCCGGATGCTCATGGTCGTACGCTTCGAGATGCTTGTGAGCGTTTTCAATCATCACGATGGCCGCGTCAATCATTGCGCCGATGGCAATGGCGATGCCGCCCAGCGACATCAGGTTCGCATTCACGCCCTGATAGCGCATGACGATGAAGGCGGCCAGCACGCCGAGTGGTAGCGACAGAATCGCGACGAACGCACTGCGCAGGTGGAACAGGAACACCGCGCAGACGAGCCCAACGATGACGAACTCCTCGATGAGCTTGTCCTTGAGGTTGTCCACCGCGCGCTCGATGAGCTGGGAGCGGTCGTAGGTCGTCACGACCTCGACGCCGGCTGGCAGTGAACGTTTCAGGCTGGCCAGTTTTGCCTTCACCGCATCGATGGTTGTCAGCGCGTTCTTGCCGGAGCGCATGACGATGACGCCGCCCGCCACTTCTCCCTGTCCATTCAGCTCAGCAATGCCACGTCGCATCTCGGGTCCGATTTGAATCCGGGCCACGTCGCCGAGCAGAACCGGCGTACCTGCATCGTTCGTTCGCAATACGACGTTGCGAAAGTCGTCGAGTGTGTGCAGGTAGCCTGACGAACGGACCATGTACTCCGACTCGGCCATTTCAACCACCGACCCACCCGATTCCTGGTTCGCCTTGCCGAGCGCGTCGGCCACCGCCGCCTGCGTGATGCCGTAGGCGCGGAGTTTGTCCGGGTCGAGCACAACCTGATACTGGCGCACCATGCCGCCGATGCTCGCGACTTCGGACACATCGGGCACTGACTTCAGTTCGAATTTCAGGAACCAGTCGTTCAATGCACGCAGTTGCCCAAGGTCGTGTTGCCCGGTTTTGTCGACGAGCGCATATTCGTACACCCAACCCACGCCGGTTGCATCCGGTCCAAGCGATACAGTCGCGCCCTGCGGCAGGCGGCTCTGTACCTGATTCAGATATTCGAGCACGCGTGAACGTGCCCAGTACTGGTCGGTTTTGTCGTCGAACAGCACGTAGACGAACGCATCGCCGAACGAGGAATACGCGCGGATGGTTTTCGCACCGGGCACGCCAAGCAGCGTCGTCGTGAGCGGATAGGTGACCTGGTCCTCGACGACCTGCGGCGCCTTGCCCGGATACGACGCCTTGATGATGACCTGCGTATCGGACAGGTCGGGCAGCGCATCGAGCGGCGTTTGCGTGACCGAGTAGACGCCCCACGCCGTAACGAGCGCGGTCGCGAGCAGCACCAGGAAGCGGTTGTGGATAGACCACCTGATAAGACGCGCGATCATTTGGCGCCTCCGACTGGCTCGACGCTGGTCAACTGGTAGCCCTCATCCGACTGTCTGAAGACGAAATGAACAGTCTGGCCAGGCTTCACATCCGGAAACGCCGTCGGCGACGGTTTGCCGAATGCCATCGTCATCGCACCCCAGCCCAGAGCGGGAACGGGTTGATGTGAAAACGTGATGTCTCCGGCCGTCACCTGTTCGACCTTACCTGTGGTGTCGTAGGTCTGCGGTGCGGCTGCGGCAGGTGCTGCAGCCGGTGCGCTCGCACCAGTCGGTGCGGTTGCTTCGAGCTTTGGCAGAACGGATTTCAGATTCGCTTCCGAGTCAATCAGGAACTGGCCGGATGCGACGACCTGCTGGCCTTCGGTCAGGCCGCTGCTCACCTCGGTATCGTCGCCGGCATCGTTGCCAACGGTGACCGCGACAGGTTGTAACCTGCCGTCTGAATGCCTGACGATGACCACCGACCGCTTGCCCGTCGTGATGACGGCTTCCGAGGGCACGAGCAATCGCGATACCTTTTTTGCGGCGCCGACGCGCGCCCGCATCAACATCCCTGGCGTCAGCCTGAGGTCCGCGTTATCGATTTCGAGGCGTGCCTGAAGCGTGCGACTGCTCGTGCTGATGCCCGGCAGGATTTCGCGGATGTGTCCCGTGAAATGTTGCGCCGGGTCGCCGGCAAACACGGCGTCCACGCTCATGCCTGGTTGAACCTGAAGCGCCAGCGCTTCGGGCACCTCGACCACGAGCCACAACCTGTTGAGTCCGGAGACTTTCGCGAGCGTCTGCCCGGGTGACACCATCGCACCGTCGCGAACGTTCAGTTCGGTCAGCACGCCGGTTTCCGGTGCGGATAGCGTGATGTGTGTCTGCGCCTTGCCTGTGCGGTCGAGACTTGCAATCACGCCGTCCGGAATCGACATCGCCCGCATGCGCGCACGTGACGCCGCAAGCATGCCGTCATCCATGCCGCCACGTTTCAGCGCCAGGTACTCTTCCTGTGGCGCAAGCCAGTCCGGAACGAACAGGGACGCAATCGGCGCGCCTTTCGCGACGCGCTGCATTGGGGCGCTGGCGTAAAGATGGTCGATGTAGCCGGTCACCCGCGACTGGACGACATCCGCTTTCGACTCATCGAACTGCGTAGTGCCTACCGCGTCGAATCCTTCCGTGGTTTCCTGCCGGCGCACAGTGGCGTAGCGAATGCCCAGGTTCTGCTGAAGACCCGGGTCAATCCTGATACCGCTGGAGCCTTCTTCGTCGGCATAGACCGGCTCTAGCTGCATGTTCATGAAAGGCGATTTGCCCGGCTTGTCGAAATGCTGGTTCGGCACCATCGGGTCGTGCCAGTACAGTACCTTCCGGCCAGTCTTCGGGTCGATTCTGTCGCTGGAGGGTGTCGCTGCAAGCGCGCTCTCGCCACTCATCGTCGAACGGTGCGTGCCGGCCACATAGCCGATACCCAGCAACGCCGCAGCGGCAAACGTCATCAGGGCCACGCGTGCCGGTTGTTTCTTTTGCATGTTGTTCTCCTTCACTGACTGACGGGCGTCGAAGCGGACATCGAGGCGGGTACGACCTGATATTCCAGCTGGGCCCAGGTCCGGGATGCGTCTCGCTGCAGGTCGAGCACCTGAAGCTGGGCGTCGAGTTGCGCGCGTCTGGCGGCGAACGTGTCCGCAAGCGAGCCCGTGCCTGCCTTGTAGGCCGCGGTCGCCAGTTGGGCGCGCTGGTCCGCGGCGGGCAGCAGGGAATTGCTGAGATTCGCGATACGTTCGCGACCGCTGGCGAGCGTTGCCGCCTGCGTGCGGATATCCGCTTCCACCTGACGCTGCGTGTCCTCGTACATCAGGCGCGCCCTGGTGCCGAGTTCCGCTTTTTCGGCGGCTTCCCGGTTCTGGATGTTCTTGCGGTTGATGGGCAGCGGAATGCTCACTCCAACCGAAACCATGTTCGAGTACTGCCCTCCGCGCTGCTGGTAGGAAACCTCCCACGTCCAGTTGGGACTGCGGTCGCTGTTGGCAACCGCGGTATCGGCATCGGCTACGGCGATGTCCCGTGAGGCTGCGATGAGCGACGGCTGCACCTCGCGAAGCGCCTCCGGCGGCAGGGACGATACGTATGACTGTGGCGCCGGCGGGTCACCGGTCACATCGGAAACGGGCGTTGCCGTCCATCTGGACAGGCCGATGAGCGCGGTCTGAAAAGTCTGCCGGGCTTTGAGCAACTGGTCCTGGGTCTGCGCCAGCATCGCCTGGGCCTGCATCACGTCGGCGGCAGTCGCTTTCGCCCCCCGATAAGAGGCTTTCGTTGCATCCAGCTCGTGAGTCATATGGCCAACGAGTTCCTGCTGCAGCGAGACAGCTTTCTTCGCATAGACCGCGTTCAGCCACGCCGTGGCCGTTTGCTGACGCGTGTTCGCGAGCTGGGCAAGGTAACCGGCCCGCTCGCGGTCTACTACGTCATTCGCCAATGCGGACCGCAGCCGCCGCTTGTCACCGGATACCCATTCCTGCTCGATGCCGATACGACGCATGGTCATGAAGTCCTGACCGATGGTGAACCGTTGCGGTCCGTTCACCGGCAGGTTGTCCACGCCAGCCTTCAGCATCGGATCGGGCAACTGGCCGGCGCGGACGGCCGCCTCTGAAGTGGCGCGCACTGATGCCTGCGCAGCCCCCATGGTGGCGGAGCGGTCGGTCGCGGACTGGAGCGCCGCATCAAGCGTGACGGGTGCTTCCTGTGCGTGTACAGCGACGCTCGCGAGAATCAGCGCGGCAAAAAATGAAGGCGCGCGCAGTGATACACGCCGGCATGACGGCGTGCCGATAGTTAAAGGCATGTTCTAACCCCAACGGCGGACTCCCAAAGGGAATCCACGTCCTGGACGCAGGACGACCTCACCGCAGATGCGGTGAACCTGTCAGAAAGGGATTAGATGGCGCGGGGAGGTCGCCAGAGTCCGGCCGGTTCACGGACGGTGAGCGACAGTGCGTAGTGAAATACAACGGGGCTGGACAGCCCGGCGGGACGGGTTATTTCAGTGGTGGAAACCGGGTGATACAGACTCCCAAGCTGGCATTGCGCCGTCGCCTTGCAGAAGAAGCCTTTGGTTTTTCCCGGTTGCGAGGATTTCATGGTTTCGCAGCCTGGCATCTCCGAAGACATCGCACTGCCATCGTCGGAGCCCATGCTCATTTGCATCGGACATTCTCCAGTCAAGCCGCTGGCCGCGAGCCCACTGATGGGAAGCGCGGCACAGAGCAACAGGAGGAGCAATGTCCGAAGAAATTTCATGGCTGGGATTATAGCGAAGGTATGTTATTCATGTTCCGGTGAATGTGCATGCTGGAAAAGTCTGCCCCATGGGGATATCAATGAAATCCGGGGCAAGTCCCGTGTTGACGCCTATCGCGAGTGCGTTGTTATCGCCGCGCTCGCGTTGAATCCGCGGCTCACCCGAAGACCGTTGAACACGACGATGAGACTCGCCCCCATATCCGCAAAAACTGCCATCCACATGGTTGCGTGACCCGCGAGCGCCAGCACGAGGAAGACGGCCTTGATCCCTGTTGCCAGCGCAATGTTCTGCCAGAGAATCGTCACGGTCCTCCGGGACAGCTGAAGAAAGGCCGGAATTTTGCGCAGGTCATCGTCCATCAACGCGACGTCGGCGACCTCGATTGCCGTGTCACTGCCCGCCGCCCCCATGGCAAAACCGATATCCGCCCGGGCGAGCGCCGGCGCGTCGTTGATGCCGTCACCCACCATCCCGACTTTGGCATCAGATGATGAGGCCTCTTCTACGAATCGCTCGACATATCGCAGCTTGTCTTGCGGCAACTGACCGCCCCACGCTTCCTTGATGCCCGCCTGCCGGGCGACGGCGGTCGTTGTCGCCTCGTTATCTCCCGAGAGCATGACGACGCGCACGCCGTCGCGTTGAAGCCCGGCGATAGCGGTTCGGCTTTCCGGTTTTATTGTGTCGGCCACACCGATTACAGCGATCACTGCCTGACGCGTCGTGAGCATCAATGCCGTCTTGCCCGACTGTTCCAGTTTGCCCAGTTGCGCGCGGATGTTTTCAACCGAAGCGCCGACCTCCTGTACCAGACGCTCGTTGCCGAGGAAATACTCGGTGCCTGCCACGATTGCGCGTGTACCGCGCCCGGGAAGCGCTTCGAATCCGGCTATCTCGATGGCGGGCGTTCCGCGCAAAGCCAGCGCGATGGCCCGTGATACCGGGTGGTCAGAGTGCGAGGCCAATGCGAATGCGACCTCTCTGGCTGAGGCCGCCGGGTCGGCCGACAACTCGATGAAATCGGTCAACCCGGGGCGGCCACGTGTCACCGTGCCGGTCTTGTCCAGCGCGAGGATGCGCAGCTTGTGTCCCATCTCAAGATAAACGCCCCCTTTGACGAGTATTCCGTGCCTTGCTGCCGCGGTAAGTCCCGTGACGATGGTCACTGGAGTCGCGATAACCAGGGCGCACGGGCAGGCAATGACAAGCAGAACGAGCGCACGATAGATCGCGTCATGCCATGTCCAGCCGAACGCGACCGGCGCCAGCGTTCCGAGCGCAACAGCCGCGATGAAAACCGCCGGGGTATACCACTTCGCAAATTCGTCGACGAATCGCTGCGTCCTGGCGCGCTTCGACTGCGCCTGTTCGACTGCCTGGACAATCCGGGCCAGCGTCGTTTCCGTCGCGACGCTGGTGACGCGATATTGAAATGCGCCGACCTCATTCACCGTTCCCGCGAACACGGGGTCCCCTGTTGTCTTTTCGACCGGGATGCTCTCGCCGGTAATTGCAGCCTGATTGACCGTCGAGCTTCCGACGACGACGATTCCGTCCAGCGCGATGCTCTGGCCCGGCAGGACCCGTGCGATGGCGCCCGCCGACACGTCCTTTGCGTTCATCTCGCGCCAGGTGCCATCCGGCTGGCGGATGGCGACCCTGTCCGGTGCGAGCTGAATCAGTCGCCGAACTGCGTCCCGGGCCTTGTCCAGTGACTTCGCTTCGATTTCCTCCGCAACCGCGAAGAGGAACATGACCATTGCCGCTTCGGGCCACTGTCCAATGAGCATGGCGCCGGTCGCGGCGATTGCCATCAGCGCGTTCATGTTCAGCGTCCGCGCTTTTACCGCAATCCAACCCTTCCTGTACGTATCCAGGCCTGCGCACGCGACAGCTGCTACGGAAAGAGCGGCGACTGCTGCGATGGGCGCACCGAACCACCCCGTTAACTCGGCCGCAACGGCCAGTATCCCGGACGCAACCAGCAGAAGTGTTTCCCGGGAACGCCAGAAGTTTTGCTCCTTCGTCTCGTGCGGCACATCGCCTGTCCGCAGTTCTGCTTCAAAGCCGACGTCCTTCAGCGCTTTGACGAAGTGACTGGCGTCCTGTCCGTGTGCATCTATACGGAGTAGTCGTTGAACAAGGTCGAACTCGACACGCTCGACGCCGGGCTCACTCGCCAGCCTCCTGCGAATCAGGCCTTCCTCGGTGGGGCAGTCCATTTGGCTGACATGAAG
Organism: Paraburkholderia sartisoli; assembly: GCF_900107685.1. Lineage (GTDB taxonomy): Bacteria > Pseudomonadota > Gammaproteobacteria > Burkholderiales > Burkholderiaceae > Paraburkholderia > Paraburkholderia sartisoli. The sequence goes on from NZ_FNRQ01000005.1 coordinate 413,179, forward strand.
CACGATGCTCCGGTCGTTCGGGCTGACTTCGCGCGTGGCCCGCATGCCGGTTTTCGCAAGTGCTGTTTCGACGGGTCTGGCGTTGGCGTATCGATGTGCGATACGCACCGTGCGCGCAAGCGTGTCCACCTCGACGTTTTCGACGCCGGGCAACGGAGCCAGGACGTTGCGAACGAGCTTTTCCTCGGTCGGACAACACATGTCCTCGATGCGGAAAGCGTCGATGCGCACCGGGTGGGCGGAAGTTCCGCTCCCGGTGGCACAGCTATCGAATTTGCCGGATGTTTTCCTGTCCATACCTCGCCTCGCCACGCGGGACCAAAGCAGCATTACAAACCCTCGAGTTACTATAGGGTCAAGCATGTCGCGAGGAGCACTCATGAAAATCGGCGAACTCGCCAGGATAGCTGGCTGCGCGGTGGATACAGTCCGGTTCTACGAGCGCGCGGGTATATTGCCGGCGCCGGCACGCACCGCTTCGAACTATCGCGTATATACGGCAGCCCACATGGACGAACTGGCGCTCGTTCTGCGTTGCCGCGCGCTGGACATGTCGCTTGACGAGATTCGACTGCTGCTGGAAAAGCGACACGCTCCGGAAAGCGATTGCGACGCGGTGAACGAACTGCTCGACCAGCACATGGCCGCCCTGGACCTGCGTATCGCGGAACTGACGCGCCTCAAGGAAGCGTTTTCGAAACTCCGCCAGCGCTGCTCGAAGGCTCGGACCGCTGCCGAATGCGGAATACTGCGAGAGCTGGAAGCAGGGGCAACTGCCACGGCGCGCAGGGTGACGACCGTTCCGGGGAATTGAGGGCGTTCTTTCCTGGCGGTGGGGGCACACTGGACGCTTCACCCGCCATTCCGCCTTGCAGGAAACCGCACACCTGCAAAGCGTTTCCCACGCTTTCCGTCAATCCGAACTCACCTGGCACGCGACCGCATCGGCTTCGCGTGTTTTTTCTCGCGTACCGAAACTGGCCAGCGCGGCCAGCCCGAGCAACGCCAGCCCGCTGCCGAAGAGGAAGTCGGCCCGAATGCCGACGTGGTCGACGATCAAGCCGCCAACCAGCGAACCGGATGCGATCGCCACCTGAATGATGCCGACGAACAGCGCGGAGCCCGCTTCCGGTGCGTCCGGCGTCGCGCGCTGAATCCAGACGCTGAAACAGAGCGGCAGCGCGCCGAACGCAACGCCCCACGCCATCACGACGGCGGCGACGCCATATGACACGTGTTGCAGCAAAGGTAGCGACAGCAGCGCAAACATCAGGAGCGAGGTCATCGCGGCGACCGATGTCTTCAGATTGCGCGCGACCGTCGCTGAAATCGCGAAGTTCGAGACAAACCCGATCATCCCGAAGCCGAGCAGCAGCCACGTGATGGTGGCCATCGAGAGGTTCGCGTTACGCAGCAGGAACGGCGTGATGTATGTGTAGGACGAAAAGTGCGCGCCGAACACGAGCGCGACCATCAGCATGCTTCGACGCGGATGTGGCCGGCGCATCAGGCCGACCAGGTCCTTCATGCGCAATGCGGTCGTCGAGGGCAGGGACGGCACCAGAAAGAACTGTGCAACCAGCGCAATCGCGACGAGCACGCCCGTCGCCATGAACGAAGCCCGCCATGACGCGAAGCTCGCGATAAACGTGCCGAGCGGCACGCCGATCACGGTGGCGCACGTCACACCGGTCAGGATCGTCGCCATCGCTCGCGCGGAATCGCGCGGCGCGACGAGGCGTCCGGAGGCCGCTGTTGCCAGCGTCCAGAAGCCGCCGAGTGACGCGCCCAGCAACGCGCGTCCCAGCAGCATGACCGCGAAACTGGGCGCGAACGCGGAGATCAGGTTCGACGCGAGCAGCAAGGTCGTCAGCAGCAGGAACACACGCCGACGGTCCATGGTTCCGGCCACGAGCATCAGCCCCGGCGCGGAAATGGCGGCGATGACGCCCGGGACGGTCACCATCAGGCCGGCCGTTCCGGGCAAGACGCCCAGTTCTTTGGCGACGCGCGGCAACAGCCCCACCGGCAGGAACTCGGTTGTCACGAACGCAAACGCGCCGATGGCCACGGCGATGACGGCAAGCCAGGCGCGCAGCGACGACGCATCGTCGTGCTCCGGCGAGGCACTGCCAGCCGGCAGATTTTTTTCCAATAGCATGGTTTTGTTTGTGGGTTACTGAACAACGACTTGAACTGGATCGGTCACGCCGACCAATCACGTCAGAAATATCGGATCTGAAGCAGAATGGGCGTGGAAATCGCCCACATTTGCGGAGCACACCATAGCATCGTATTTAAACGCCCGCAGACGCCTCAAAATAATCGCACCTGCGTGCAGGGTTATTGGCAAACGCGGCCGGTCTCGAAACGGATGACAGGGCCGCATCCGCGCGTTGCCGGCGGCTTCGAACCGTCGGCATGGAAGCGTTCGCTCGCGTTTAAGTACCTTGACGTAAATCGCCCGGATCTGTTTGAGCACAATCAGTGATGCTGATAAATCGGTGCGTGACTTTATAATGGGCGGAATATCGCAACACGTTTTTTCGGACACGCGATCAACGTCAACCGTCGCTTTCGTTGCCGCCTGGATTTGGGGAAGGGCCAATCATGAAACTCAGCCGCTGGAGAGAAGGTGCAGGTCCGGAACGTCGCAAGCTTGTCTGGACGAAGCTTCGCGTGCTGCTTGCAGCGATCGGCACGCTGACCGCCGTCGCAGGCATTGCGGTCTGCGTGAATGGCCTGCTCGAATTCAACAAGGTGAAAGTCGCGGCGGGCGTCGCGGTCATCATCGCGTCGACGGTTCTTTACATCGTCATGCTCTCGGGGTCCGAATAGCGTGACCCTCGTGCAGCCGCGGCGCGCGGCAGGGCGTACCGCTTGAACAGGCCTTGCGCGCAATGAATGGCCGTCGCTGGCGACGGCCATTCACGCTACGGTGCATGCTCCACGTGTTGCGCCCCGCGCGCGGCGGATGAGCGCGACGGCCGCGTCAGCGGGCCGTCTGAAGCAGCATCTTCAAGACACTTGCTGGATGTCTTCGAGTTTCCAGCTCTTGTCGAACCACGGCGCGAGCGGGCCATACAGCCGGAAAATCGTGAACCAGCTCTTGCCCGGAATGGTTTGAATCCAGTTGCTTTCCTTGCCCGCCGGCGCTTTCGGTCCGAAATACAGATCAACGGAGCCGTCCGCGTTTTTCGCAAGGCCCTTTTCGCTGGAGAGGCTCGGGAACTGCTGGTCGGTCTGCAGCATCGAGCGGGTTTGCGGGTCGTACAGCACCACCGACCAGAAATCCTTCACCGGCACGTTGGGCGGAACGTGCAGCGTGTAGTTTTTCGCGCCGTCGAGCGGTTTGCCTGCCGCATCGTAATTCGCCGCGGCGTACTGCGAGCCGATGCCGGGCATCGCGATCGCCATCGCGGGCGTATCGACGGTCGCGGCATAGAAGAACATCGTGCGCGCGTCGAAGTTGCGTGCGCCGTCGTTCAGCCACTGGTAGCTGCCGCCGACGAACGGCGTGTTCCAGTGGCGATCCGGATAGATCAGCACGGCCTTGTCGCGGTTGGCGAAGTCGATCGCGCGCGCGGTTGCGTTGCCGACCGCGACGGCATCCGTGAGGATCTTCGTCATGCGTGCATCGGGCGCGAACGGCTTGCCTTTCACGATGCCAATTGACGCGAAGAGGCCGGTCATGTCAGGACCGTAAACGCCGGCGGGTTCTTCCTGGACGATCTCGTTCATCTCCTCGTAGAACTTGATCGTGTTGGCGTGTACCGTATTCATGACCTTGCCGGACATGTCGACGAACGCCGTCCTGGGCGGCGAGCCTGCCTGCGACAGCGGATAGACACGCAGATGCGCCTTGAGGCTTTCCACACCCGGTTTCGGGTCGCCGTTCTTCATGAACGCGCGGCCGAACAGCAGGTTGCCGAACGTCGGCGACTTCACGATGATGTAGCCGCTCTTCGGCAGCGCGCCGGTATAGCCCGGCGGCACGAACAGGTACTTGCCACCCTTGCCCTTGTCCGGGCCCGCGTTGCCGAGGTCGGTGACATAACGGAACCAGAAGTCGTCGACGACACCGAGGATGTTCGGCGGCGTTTCGACAACCACTGGCCCGTTCTTCAGGTCCATCCAGTTCCAGAAGTAGACGGTTTCAGTATTCGCAGTCAGGAACAGCGACTTCGAATCCATCAGCGATTCGAAAATACCGATGGTGCTGCCGGTTGCGCCCGCTTCACGCAGGCCAGCCCGGAGCGCGACCAGCGACGCGCCCGGAATGCCGTTCAGGAACACTTCGACGCCACGCATGAAGTCGAGGTTGTCGTAGACCTTCTGCGCCGTCTCGGGCGTCGGGATGCCGTCGAAGAACTTCAACTGGCCGATGCGCGTGTCGACTGTGTCGGGCGTCGTGATTTCGGGGGGAATCGGTGTGGTCATCCTGAACGCAGCCGGAGCGGCCGCTACCGGCACGAACGCCGATGCGCACAATGTGGCGAGGCAACAGGCAACACTTCGTTTGATGGTCGTCTTCTTGATCACGAAACCTCCACGCAGGTGAACGCCCGAAAGATCGGGGTGGTAAGGGTACATGTTGCTGGCACTATTATTACCCGCCCGTTCCAGGCGCGCATCTCAAAAAGCGCTCTACAATGCATGCCATTCGACGTCGCGTCGCTCCGGTTTCTTTCGACCATGCATGAAGTCCTTGCCAGAACTACCGTCACCGCGCTTGCGCTCTTCGCGCTCGCTGCGCTTCCAGGCTGCTCGACATCGCCGCAGCCGAAATTCCAGCAGGAACTGTTCGATACGGGTGTGAGTCCGTACGCGCGCAACTTCAACGCGAGCAGCACGGATACCTGCGAAGCGGCGCGTCGTGCGCTGCTGAGCCAGGGATACATGACGACCATGACGCGCGGCGACACGATCGACGGCACGAAGAATTTCCAGCCGAGCGGCGATTCGCACGTCGTCGTGGAATTTCACGTCGTGTGTACGCCGGGTGAGGAGGCGAGCGACACCAGCATCGCGTATGTGAACGCCGTGCAGAATGGCTTTGCGCTGAAGAAGAGCGATACGTCGGCGAGCGTGGGGTTGAGCGTGCTCGGTTCGCTGTCGCTGCCGATCCGCTCGAACAACGACGCGATGGTGAAGATTTCGAGTGAGACGATCCCGTCGGGCAAGTTCTACGACCGCTTCTTCGCGCTCGTCGAGCATTATCTGCACACGGTCGTGCGCACGTCGCCGGTGGTGCCGGATACGGTTGTGACCCGTGAGATTCCTGCGGACCCGGCGGTCGACGCCGTCGCGCGGGCAGCAGTCCAGTCCATGGCGCAGACCGCCGCGCCGTCAGCCCAGGCAGCCGCGCCAGCGCCGGCGAGCGATGGCCTCGCGCCGCTTTTGCAGTCGCTGACACCTTGATGCGCTAAAGCGGCTTCAGATTGCAGGCTTCAGGACGCGCCGGGCGAACCGGCGCGCGTTTCAATCGCGTGTGTTCCCCATTCCCCTTTATTCGGTCGCCGCGTCAGCCTTGCGCGGACGACGAGCGCGCGGTGCCGTCTTGCGAGCGGTCTTCTTTGCTTTCGGCGCGCGCTCTTCCGGTTGCACGGGTTGCGCTTCCGCTGCTGGCGCAGGCTGGTCCGTTGCGGTGCCGGTCGGGGCCGGCGCTTCCACGGCACCGGCCGCTTCGGCTTTCTTCGAAGACGTCTTCCTGCTGCCTCGCCCTTTGCGACGTGCGGCGGCGGGTTCCGCCGGCGCTGCCTCATCCTCTGCCCTGGCTTCTGCGTATTCCGTCACCGCGGGCACGTCATGCACTTCCGGCGCGGTGAACAGATCCTGCGCGATGGGCAATTCCAGTTCAGCAATCGCAGCCACGGCCGGTTCCTGTGCGCCTTTTCTGCGCGCACCCCGTTTCGACCTGCTTTCACGCGGTGCCGCCGGCTCGCTGCGCACCGCGCCGCCGTTGCCGCGAAACACGAAGGTGCCCGATTTTTCGTCGCGACCGACTTCGAACAGACCGCGCGTCTGCGCTTCTTCAAGCAGATTGCCGAACGCCCGAAACCCGTAGTAAGACTCGCTGAAGTCCGGCTTGCGCCGCTTGATCGCATCCTTTAACGCCGACGCCCATACCTTGCCGCTGTCACCCCGCTCGGTCACGAGCGCATCGAACGTCTGCACGGCGATTTCGATGGCTTCGCTGCGACGCGACTCGAGATCGTCGCGGCGGCGTTTCTCTTCATCGGGCGAGCGCTTCGGGGCGGGCTGCGTTTCTTTCGCGCGCTTTGCGGTGGCGCGCTGATTTTCGCGGGCGAGGTCGTCGTAGAAAATGAATTCGTCGCAATTGGCGATCAGCAGATCGGAGGTCGACTGTTTCACGCCGACGCCGATCACCTGCTTCGCGTTTTCGCGCAGCTTGGAAACCAGCGGTGAAAAATCCGAGTCGCCGCTGATGATGACGAACGTATTGACGTGCGATTTCGTGTAGCAGAGATCGAGCGCATCGACGACGAGCCGGATGTCAGCGGAGTTCTTGCCCGACTGGCGCACATGCGGAATCTCGATCAGCTCGAAGTTCGCTTCGTGCATCGCGGCCTTGAAGCCCTTGTAGCGTTCCCAGTCGCAATACGCCTTCTTGACGACGATGCTGCCCTTCAGCAGCAGACGTTCGAGCACGAGCTTGATATCGAACTTTTCGAGGTTTGCGTCGCGCACGCCGAGCGCGACGTTCTCGAAATCGCAGAAGAGCGCCATGCTGGGCGTGTCACTGGATGATGTCATGGGTGTGTTCTTCCGTAGGTTCTGTCGGGTGCAGGAATAACCCGCAGCATAACGGTCTTTTGAGCGGGCGCCTGGCAGATTGATGGCGGACCGCGCGCCGCCCTGTGTGAAGGCGCGTCAGGGTCATCGCCCGGGCCGCCTCAGCCTGGTCCCGCCGATGACGCCGCAGCCTGCCGCCGGCTTTCCCACGCCGGCATCACCTGGCACACGATCAGCCCGGCGAGCATCAGCACGCAACCGGAGAGCGCGCGTCCGGATAACGTTTCACCGAGCACCAGCCAGCCGGCGAGCGCCGCGAACACCCCTTCCATGCTGAAAATCACGGCGGCATGCGCGGGTGCGGCGTCCTTCTGCGCGACCACCTGAATCGTGTACGCGACGCCGACCGACAGCGCGCCACCGTAGAGAATCGTCGGCGCGGCACGCACGAGCGAGGCGAGCGTAAGTGGCTCGAACACGAGCCCGATCGCAAGGCACACGACGCCGCAGGTGACGAACTGCACGAGCGCGAGCATCAGTGGATCGTGGCGGCGCGCGAACCGTCCGACGAGCATCACCTGCGCCGCGATCACGAATGCGCCGGCAAGCTGATACCAGTCGCCGTAGAGAATCGAGAAGTGCTCGCTCACGCTCAGAAAATACATGCCGACGGCAGCGAGCAGCGCGCCGAGCCAGGTGCCGATTGCCGTTTCGTGACGCGCGAGCACGCCCATCACCGGCACGATGACGACATAGAGCGAGCTGATAAACCCGGCGTTCGCGACCTTCGTGTATTGCAGCCCGATCTGCTGCATCGAGATCGCCACCGAAAGCAGCAGGCCGAGCAGGGCGCCCGACGCGAGCAGTTCACGCGAAACCGGTCGCGCTGCCGTGACCGGTTCGCCGCCCGGGCGCGCGTGCCGCAGATACACCAGCAGGGCAAACACGACCGTCGCGCCCAGCAGAAAGCGCAGGCCGGTGAAGAGGAACGGTCCGATCGCGTCGAGGCTGAGCCGTTGCGCAACAAAGGCGGAGCCCCAGATCAGGGCGGCGACCAGCATCAGCAGGTTCGCGCGAAGGTGTTTGCGACGGTTGGCGTTCACGACGGAAATGCATCTGGATTGCGGAGCGGACATGATACGCGCCTCGACAGAACGCTCTGGCGCGGCCCCTGGTTGTGGCGAATCATTCAGACAAAAGCGGCAATTCCCGGCGGTCTGAAAGCCCCGGCAGCACCGGGCAAAAGCGGTTGAAAGCGGAAAGAAAGAAACGTGTCTCCCGGAAAATACAGCGTGGCTTTTATGAGATGACAAACCGCCTACGCTAAGTGATACTCCCCGCGGGGAGGCCGTCTGGAGACGCCGTCACCGGGTGCGCTTCACCGTGTCGTACTTACTCGTTCACATTGATCAAGTCGCTCAGGTTTGGGGAAAAAAACATTATGAAGAAGCTCATCGCCTCGCTCATCGCAGCCTCGTTCGCCCTCGTGTCGTTTCAGGCTTTCGCTCAGGATGCATCCGCACCGGCTGCCCCCGCGGCGAAGCCGGCGCACAAGCACAAGCAACTGAAGACGCACGGCAAGCGCGCCAAGGTGTCGGAAGCCGCTTCGGCTGCCGGCACGGCCGACAAGGGCGCGCCGCAGTAAGGTGTCTCCCGTTCGGGCGGTCCGGGTCTCAGGATCCGTTCCGCTGGCGAAAAAGAAAAGGCCAGGGGTTTTTCACCCTGGCCTTTCTTTATGGTTGCGGCGCCTGTTGTGTTTGGCGCGCTTGTCGCGAGGCAGCCTGCGGTAGCGTTCGTCCGGCCGCTTATTTCGCCTCGGCCGCGAGACCGCGTTGCAGCACCTCGGTCAGCAGGCCCGTCATGCCATCGGGATGCGTCGCCGCGCGTTCCTTCAGTTGCGCGACGAGATCCGCGTTCAGCTTGCACGCGAACGGCACCAACCCCTGTTCCTGATCGAGTTTGCGCTGCGCGCGACGATCGGGCGCGGCTTGCGTCGCGGCGCTGCCAAAGCGCCCAGCCTTCGATTGCTTCAGATCGTTGGCCAGCTTGAGCGCCTTGTTCTTCTCAAGGTCGAATTTTTTCATTGCCATGCCAGATGCCCCTGCGGAATAAGTGAATGTGAACAATCCCGCATTGTACGCACCGCGTGGGATGTGCCATCGACGGCGGCTTCAACGCGAACGTTTTATCGCGAGCTACGTCGGGTTTTCCACGCCGGCGGGCGACGTGCCGGTCGCGCCGTCGCGCTCGCCCGCGAGGCTGTCCATCAGCGCGCGCATGCGCTGCCAGTGCGTGCCTTCCCAGAACACGCGCCGGCACACGTCGCAGGTCACGAAGCGCGCGTGCCGCTCCAGCACGCCCTCCGGTACATGTCCCGCCACGTCCTCTTTCGCGATGCGCCGCAGCGGTGCGTTGCACGCAAGGCAAAGGCGAAACGGCTGCGCGCTGCCCGCGAGGTCGAGCCGGTCGAAAATCTCGCGCAGCTGGATTTTCGGCTTCAGCGCGCGCACGTAGCAGCCGTGTGTGATCGTGCGCCGCTTCAGCAGTTCGCGGTCGCGCGTGAGCACGACACGGTGGTCGCGCGAGGCGATGGCTTCGATGTCTTCGTCGGGATAGTGGTTGTCGTACAGCGTGTCGAAGCCCGCCAGGCGCAGCAGTTGCGCAAGACCGCCCAGATGCGCATCGGCGACGAAGCGCATCACGCGCAGCGGCCGTTCGCGCACGCGCAGGAGCGGCTGGATGTCGAACGCCTCGAACTTCGGATAGACGGCGACGCGGTCGCCGTCGGCCAGCGGATGCTCGAAACCCACCGACTCTCCGTTCACCAGAATCAGCTCGACTTCGGTGTGCGGCACGCCGATCGCCTCGATCATGTGCTTTGCGGTGGCGCCGCGCGCGCATGCGCAACTGAACGAGCGCCGCCGCAACGGACGGGCGATGAAGTCGTTCAGTTCCTCGTAGAACCGGAATGTCGCCGTAACCATCTCACCAGTATGGCACCGGGCCGCCGGCAGCGCGCGGATGCATGTGTCACGCGGGTGTGGTCTACTTCCGTTTCGTTCGACGGAGGAGGTCCAGCATGGACATAGGATTTATCGGTCTCGGTGAGATGGGTGCCGTGATGGTTGCAAACATTCTGAAAGCCGGGCACACCGTGCGCGTGTGGAACCGCTCGCCGGAGCGCGCGCAGGCGTTGAGCGCCGCGGGCGCCCAGGTCGTGGCCACACCGGCCGAAGCCTTTGCGGGCGACGCCGTGTTCTCGATGCTCGCCGACGATGCCGCATTGCGCGAAGTCATCGACAGCCAGCTGCTGGAAAACGCGCCGCGCGGGCTGATTCACGTCAACATGGCGACGATTTCCGTCGCGCTCGCCGAATCGCTCGCGCACGCGCACGCGGAGCGCGGCCTGAATTACGTCGCGGCACCGGTGCTGGGCCGGCCGGACGTCGCGGCGGCGGGCAAGCTGACGATTGTCGCGGCCGGTCCTGCCGAAGCCATCGATCTCGTGCAGCCGGTGTTCGACGCGATCGGCCAGAAAACATGGCGCATCGGCTCGCTGCCGCAGCAGGCGAACGTCATGAAGCTGGCGGTGAATTTCATGCTGGCCTCGGCCGTGGAAACGCTCGGCGAAGCGTCGACGCTCCTCACCGGTCACGGCGTCGCGATGCAGGATTTCCTCGACGTGATCACGAGCAGCGCGTTCCCAGGGCCGGTCTATCAGGGTTACGGAAAGATGATCGCCGAGCAGCGGTACGAACCGGCGCTCTTCAAGGCGCGTCTCGGATTGAAGGACGTGCGGCTTGCACTGGACGCCGCCGGCACGATTTCCACGGCCTTGCCGATTGCGAGCGTCGTGCGCGACAGCCTGCTCGACGCGGTCGCACACGGCGAAGGCGAAATGGATTTCGCCGTGCTGGGTCAGGTGTCGGCGCGCCGCGCCGGGCGGTGACGCCAGTCTTGGGAAAGCGCCGCGTTGCGCCTGTTGTCCGGATGGCTGATGTTGTGCTGCGGGTTGTGCCCCACTAAGGCCTCGCTTGTGCCCCGTTTATGTCCGACCGTGCTGCGGCGCGCGTGCGCGGGCATAATGGCCGTCCCTTCTGATTTTCCTGCCTGGCGTCCGTCATGAGTCTGCACATCTGGTGGCTGTTTGCTGCCACCGTTTTTGTCATTTCAGCCATTCCCGGCCCGAACATGCTGCTTGTCATGACGCATGGCGCGCGGCACGGCCTGCGTCGCTCGGGCGCGACAATGGCGGGTTGTCTGTCCGCGCTGGTGCTGATGTTGTCGGTATCCGCAGCGGGCCTCGGCGTGTTCCTCGAAGCCTGGCCGATGATGTTCAACGCGTTGCGCCTGATCGGCGCGACGTATCTCGTCTGGCTTGGTATCAAGGCGTGGCGCGCGCCCGTCGACGAAGCCGCGGTCGCGAATGCCGATGCGCCTGAAGTAAAAGCGGACCTCCCGCGTACCAGGTGGTCGATGTTCCGCAATGGTTTTCTCGTGGCAAGCAGCAATCCGAAGGCAATCCTGTTTGCCGCCGCGCTGTTGCCGCAGTTCATCGACGCGAGCCGCCCGACGCTGCCGCAGTTCGGCGTGCTCGTCGCGACGTTCGCGGTGATCGAGGTGAGCTGGTATCTCGTCTACGCCGGTTTTGGCACGCGCATCGGCGCAAAGCTGAAGAGCCGCAACGTCGCACGGGCGTTTAACCGGCTGACCGGCGGCGTGTTTGTCGGCTTCGGCGCGATGATGGCGCTGGTCAGGCACTGAGCCAGCATCGTCACGCTTGCCACGCATCGAAAAACGCCGGGTGATCCCCGGCGTTTTTCATGCACGCATTCCTTTCTGGACGCGCTGGACCGCTGTCGCAGGCCAGTTATGCGAAGGAACGGCATGGGCCGGCACGGCGTGACCGGCGTGCTGCGTGTCCGCAATCCTGAGTACGCCCTCTAGCATTTATGTTGCGATGCACCAAACGATTTGCTATAGTTGTCTCTGTCTCCTCCATGTCTCCTCCGATATGGATTCAGCCCGCCCCAGTTGGCGGGCTTTTTTTTATCTAAAATCCGTCTGGCTCCGATCTTCAGACGTCCGTTGCCATCGTCACGCGATGCGCAATCCGCGCCAGAAAATGAAAAAAGCCGACTCGAAAGCCGGCTTTAATCTACTTGCATGAACCGGGGCAATGCTGCCCGCGATGTGAGAAATCAGCGTTTAAGGCCGGTTTCCTCGCCGGTGCCGATCGCGAGGTTCATGCACTGGATCGCGGCACCCGATGCGCCCTTGCCGAGGTTGTCGAGGCGCGCCACCGTCACGAAACGTTCCTCGTTGCCGAATACGAACAGGTCGACCCGGTTGGTGTCGTTGTTCGCCTGCACGTCGAAAAAGCCGCTGTCCAGATTCTCGTCCGCGTTGAACGGTGCGACGCGCACGAACGCCTCGCCTGCGTAGTATTCGGCGAAGAGCGCCTGCACGTCTTGCGGCGCGGCCTTGCGCGCGAGTTGCGACGGCGAGAAGTACGTCGTCACCGCTAGACCTTTATAGAAGTTGCCGACGATCGGCGTGAAGACCGGCACCGACTTCAGTCCCGTGTGGGCCGCCATTTCCGGCAGGTGCTTGTGCGTGAGCCCCAGCGCATACGGGCGCGGGCTCGCCAGTTTCGCGTCGCCACCGGCTTCGTAATCCGCGATCATTTTCTTGCCGCCGCCGCTGTAGCCGGTGATCGAATAGCTGTGCGCCGCGAAATCCGGCGTGACAAGACCGGCTTCGACGAGCGGGCGCATGGCCAGCACGAACGCCGACGCGTGGCAGCCCGGCACGGCGATCCGCTTTGCCGAGCGCAGGCGCTCGCGCTGCGAGCGCGCCAGTTCCGGCAAGCCGTACGCCCAGTCGGCACTCGTGCGAAACGCGGTGCTCGCGTCGATCAGCACGGTGTGATCGTTTTCAACCAGCGAAGCGGATTCTCGCGATGCCACGTCCGGCAGACACAGGAACGTCACGTCCGATGCGTTGATGAGACGGCGGCGCTCGTCGAGGTCCTTGCGCTTTGCTTCCTCGATACGCAGGATTTCCACGTCGGCGCGCTGCGACAGGTATTCAAAAATCTTCAGGCCGGTCGTGCCTTCCTGTCCGTCGACAAAAACTTTCGTGCTCATCTCGATCTCACTGGCTTGCGGGTGCTGGAATGCGTGGACGCCATGCGGCGCCGGAACGCCATTTTAAGACCGTATGGCGGCGCGCGTACGAAAGCGTCGGCGAAAAAAGACGGTGCGCCACGAAAATGACGCCAGAATGACGGTGTTCAACGGCAGATGGGGTGCGTTGCAGGCGGATCGCGAGGAGATCGTCGGCAGAACGCGGCGGATGCGTGGCGTTGCGACGCCGGGCCTTCGCCACGCGTCGCTGCCGCGCCTTCGCTACGCGTCGTCGTCACGTCGCCGCCGGGAGGTTAGCCCTGCCGGTTGCCGCTCCAGCGCGCCGTGACGGCCGCGACTCGCGCGCCGAACGCCTTCGCCGTATCGAGATCGCCTTGCGGCGGCGCTTCCTCGGCGGACGCATCCGCGGGCGACTGCGTCAGCAGCCCCGCGTAACCGCCGACGTAGTTCAGGTCGTTGCGCGTCGCCGCCTTCGTGTTTGACGGCATGATGCCCATCCCCGCCCAGATCATGCCGTGCTGCATCGCGAGCGAGATGAAGTACTGGATCGTCGAGAACTTGTCGCCGTTCATCGTCGCGGAGTTCGTGAAACCGGCGGCAATCTTGTCCTTCCAGCTCTGCGTGAGCCATGGCTTCGAGCTGGCGTCGGCGAATTTCTTGAAGTCGGCGGATGCACCGCCCATGTAGGTCGGTGCGCCGAAGATGATGCCGTCGGCGGCCTCGAGCTCCGCCCAGGCCGCTTCGTCGATTTCGCCCACGGCGATCAGTTTCGCGTCGGCGCCGGCGTCGAGCGTTCCGGCAAGGACGGCTTCGGCAACCTTCTTCGTATGGCCATAGCCGCTGTGATACACGATGACGATTTTCGACATGAGCAATCTCCGGAGCTGGTTGAGCGAAGCGTGGACGCCCGGCGGCGCTGGTTTTCGCATTGCATCATGTCCGGACGCAGTGCGCTGCCGGGGGACGCGGTCGTCCGTGCGCTAACGGCCGTAGGTCACCACCATCCGTGCGGAGCCGAGCGTCGCGGTGTCGATTTCGTGCTCGAACATCAGCGCGGGCCGGCCCTGTGCGATCCGCAGGTTCAACGTGTCGAGCGCGTACACGGTGATCACGTAGTGATGCGGCTTTCCGGCGGGCGGGCACGGGCCGCCGTAGCCGTCGATATCGAAGTCGTTACGCGCCTCGACCGCCCCGAGCTTCTGGAGATAGCCCGAGGCGCTGGCGTTTTCCGGCAGCCGGTCGACGCTCGAAGGAATGCCGGCTACCGCCCAGTGCCACCAGCCGCGGCCGGGCGCATCCGGGTCGACGATGCTGATCGCGAAGCCGCGCGTGCCGGCCGGCGCGTCGTGCCATGAAAGTTGCGGTGAACGGTTGCCGCCCTTGCAGCCGTCCTCATCGAAGACCTGGGCATCGCCGACGGAGCCGCCGGCACGAAAACTCGTGCTCGAAAGCCCGAACGTACCCTGTGCGAGCGCGCGCGGGCCCTGGGCGGCGAAGAGCGCCAGGCTGGATATCGCCAGCACGAGAGAAGGCAGATGAAAGCGGAGCGCAGCAGGCGATACCACGAGGCAACGCGAACGCATGTACCGGTTCTCCTGTCGACCAGAGTTAGCGTGTCGGCTGGAGTTAGCGCTTTAGCGCTTACTCCGGCCCCATGCGCTTACTCTGGTCCCATGCAAGCTGTTGCGGTCGACCAGAGTTAGCGTGTCGGCCTGAGTTGGCGCTTTTAGCGCTTACTCCAGCCCCATGCACTTACTCTGGTCCCATGCAAGCTGTTGCGGTCGACCAGAGTTGACGCTTGAACGCGTCACTCCGATCCCATGCAAGATGGTTGCTATCAGAGCCGTGACGTCACCATCGTCACGAGGATCATTGTCCCTATTTTGCGCTCACGCGTCGATTCCGGTTCATCGAGGTGTAGGTTTGAGGCGATTCTCTTTCCCGAACAGGCCGGCCTGCAAGGAAATCGGCTATATTCGGATGAATCGCGATGTGGCCAAAACCGCAAGCAAGACTAATAAATCCAGAATACGTTAGATGACAGAGAGACCGTCATCCAGCTTTCGTCGAGGGCGTGCATGCAGGAGAACATCAGGGTCGTGGTGGCCGACGACCATCCGGTCATTCTGTTCGGTGCCGAGAACGCATTGCTCAAGTTCGCCGGCATCGAGGTCGTCGCGCGAGCGAAGCAGTCCACCGAACTCATCCACATTCTCCAGACCATTCCCTGCGACGTGCTGGTGACCGATCTCGCCATGCCGGGCGGCCAGTACGGCGACGGCCTGCCGCTGATCAGTTATCTGCGGCGCAACTTCCCGACGCTCGGCATCGTCGTGCTGACGATGCTCGAGAACGCCGCGCTGCTCAAGCGTCTGAGCGACCTGGGCGTCGAATCGGTCGTCAACAAGTCCGACGATCTGAGCCACATCGGGCTTGCCGTGCAGCACGTGAGCCGCAAGATGGAATATATGAGCCCTTCGGTGCGCGCGTCGCTTGATACATTGCGCATGAACGCGGGCGGCAAGACGAGCGAAGTGATCCTGTCGCGACGTGAACTCGAAGTGGTGCGCCTGTTCGTGTCCGGCATGACGATCAAGGAAATCTCCGAGCAGTTGAACCGCAGCATCAAGACCATCAGCACGCAGAAGAACACGGCGATGCGCAAGCTCGGCCTCGAACGCGATTCGGAGCTGTTCCAGTACGCGCAGAGCAACGGCTTGTTGAACCTGTCGTCGTACACGCCGGGCGAGAGCGGCTGAATTGCGATGCGGGTGTGAGCGCAATATCTGTTGCGCATAAAAAAACCGCCTGTCCAAAAAACAGGCGGTTTTTTGCATCAGCCGGAAGCCGCTCCGGCCAGGCCCGATGACGCTTACTGCGGCGAAGCCGTCGCGCCGCCGTGCGCCGCCGACCATTCAGCCGGTGCGTGCAGGAATTTCTCGACTTCGTCGAGCGTCTTCGTTTCGAAGTAGCCCGATTGCTTGGCGACGCGCAGCACGTCCCACCACGTGGCGAGCGCGTGCAGGTCGACGTCGATGTCTTTCAGCACCGACACGCTTTCCTTGAAGATGTTGTAGTGGAACAGCACGAAGCAGTGGTTCACCTGCGCGCCGGCCGTGCGCAGCGCGTTGATGAAGTTGATCTTGCTGCGGCTGTCGGTGGTCAGGTCTTCGACCAGCAGCACGCGTTGACCTTCGGTCAGCAGGCCTTCGATCTGCGCGTTGCGGCCAAAACCCTTCGGCTTCTTGCGCACGTACTGCATCGGCACCATCAGGCGGTCGGACAGCCATGCCGCGAACGGGATGCCGGCGGTTTCGCCACCGGCGACCGCGTCGATCTGCTCGTAGCCGACATCGCGCAGGATCGTGGCTTCAGCCATTTCCATCAGGCCGCGGCGCACGCGCGGATACGAGATCAGCTTGCGGCAGTCGATATAGACCGGGCTCGCCCAGCCGGACGTGAAAATGTACGGTTTTTCCGCGTTGAAGTGTACGGCCTGCACTTCGAGCAGCATCTTGGCGGTCGTGTCGGAGATCGTCTGGCGATCGAAGCCTGTCATGGGCGGATCCTTGGGTGTCAGCGGGGAGGGCGGGCGCGAAGCCCGGTGGCGTAGCAAATGCGGCGTTTTGCGGCGCAGCGGGCAAGGCGTCGGGGACAGCCCATGGCCCAGTGCAGGCAAAACACGCGACCGGGTAGTTGACCGGCCGGTTTGCTACACGCGTAGCCCGCTATTTTACCCGATCGGGACCGTTCCGAGGAGCCCCGGCGCGCCGGATTTGCCGTGACGGCGGGCCGCGCGGCGCCCGGCGGCCGGAAACGCCGGCTTTTTGGCCAGGTTGTGAGCGCCCAGTCGCGCCTTTACACTCACGCGACTTTCCAGCGCATCTCCAATGGCTCCATGAACACCACTCCCTCTTCGTCCGCTTCCGCTTCCGCTTCCGTTACGCACGGACGCCGTGGCTATGCCGGCCGCGCGCTGGTCGCGTCGGTGCTCGGCTACGCGATGGACGGCTTCGATCTGCTGATCCTCGGCTTCATGCTGCCGGTGATCGCGCTCGACCTTCACCTGTCGTCGGCGCAGGCCGGGTCGCTCGTCACCTGGACGCTGATCGGGGCAGTCGCGGGCGGTATCGTGTTCGGCGTGCTCAGCGACTGGTTCGGCCGCGTGCGCATGCTGACGTGGACGATCCTGATCTTTGCCGTTTTCACCGGCCTGTGCGCGCTTGCGCAGGGCTATGCCGATCTGCTCGCGTACCGGACGATCGCGGGCATTGGCCTTGGCGGCGAGTTCGGCATCGGCATGACGCTGGTGGCGGAAGCGTGGCCGGCTTCGCAACGGGCGCGTGTTTCGTCGTACGTCGGGCTCGGCTGGCAACTGGGCGTGCTGGCCGCGGCGCTCGTCACGCCGCTTCTGCTGCCGGTGATCGGCTGGCGCGGCATGTTCGCGGTCGGTTTGTTGCCGGCGGTCGTGTCGTTTGCCGTGCGCAGGCGCGTCGAGGAGCCGGCGCTCTTCAGCCTTCACGCTGAACGGGCGGCACGCGGCGAGCGTCGCAGGCTGCCGCTGAAGCTGCTCGTTGCCGACGCCTACACGCTGCGCACCAGCATCGGCGTCACGATTCTCTGTTCCGTGCAGAACTTCGGCTACTACGGGCTCATGATCTGGCTGCCCAGCTATCTCTCGAAGACGTTCGGTTACTCGCTCACGAAATCGGGTTTGTGGACCGCGGCGACGGTGATCGGTATGGGCGCGGGCATCTGGCTCTTCGGCATGGCCGCCGACCGCTTCGGCCGCAAGCCGGCGTTTCTGTTCTACCAGGCGGGCGCCGTGCTGATGGTGTTCGTGTATGCGCATCTGTCCACGCCGTTTGCGTTGCTCGTCGGCGGCGCGGTGATGGGCGTGTTCGTGAACGGCATGATCGGCGGCTATGGCGCGCTGATCTCGGAGCTGTATCCGACCGAAGCGCGCGCCACGGCGCAGAACGTGCTCTTCAATATCGGGCGCGCGGTGGGCGGCTTCGGGCCTGTCGCGGTCGGCGCGCTGGCGGCGCGGTTTTCGTTCGCTGCCGCGCTTGCGCTGCTCGCGTCGATCTATCTGCTCGACATTCTCGCGACGTTGTTCCTCATTCCAGAGCGACGCGGTGCGTTGCTCGAATAAGCGGTGTGCTCACGCAGGCCGTGACCGTGCGTCATGGCGCGCCGCAACATGCGGCCATTCTGTTTCCCGTCCTGTCGGCGACAGTAAACCCGACGCGTAATGGTGGGTGCGGGGTGTACACTGATCGACCCGCCAAACGTTCCGCATTGCTTTGCCCGACGTCCAGGTTTAACGCCGCGCCCATTCGGCGCCCAGCGAAAACCGTCGCTGTCGATCACCCATTCGATACGCGCAGGCGCCGTCCGCGATGCAACGTGCCGGGCCCATTACTAACGTCTCGCAGGTCAGAAAATGGACGAACAACTTAAGCAAAGCGCTCTCGCGTATCACCAGAATCCGAAGCCCGGCAAGATTTCGGTCACGCCGACCAAACCGTTGTCGAACCAGCTCGATCTTTCGCTCGCGTATTCGCCGGGTGTCGCCGCGGCCTGCATGGCGATCTTCGACGAGCCGCTCGACGCGCAGAAGTACACATCGCGCGGCAACCTCGTCGGCGTGATCACGAACGGCACGGCCGTGCTGGGTCTCGGCAACATCGGCCCGCTCGCCGCGAAGCCGGTGATGGAAGGCAAGGGCTGTCTCTTCAAGAAATTCGCCGGCATCGACGTGTTCGATATCGAGTTGAACGAGTCCGATCCGGACAAGCTCGTCGAGGCGATCGCGATGCTCGAGCCCACGCTCGGCGGCATCAACCTCGAAGACATCAAGGCGCCGGAGTGCTTCTACATCGAGAAGAAGCTGCGCGAGCGCATGAAGATTCCGGTCTTCCACGACGACCAGCACGGCACGGCGATAATCGCTTCGGCGGCGATCCTGAACGGCCTGAAAGTGGTCGGCAAGCAGCTCGCCGACGTGAAGTTCGTGTGTTCGGGCGCGGGCGCGGCGGCGATCGCGTGCCTGGATCTGCTCGTGAACCTCGGGCTGTCGAAGAAGAACATCCTGGTCTGCGATTCGAAAGGCGTGATCTACGAAGGTCGCGGCAATCTGGATCCGTCGAAGGAGCGCTACGCGGCGCATACCGAAGACCGCACGCTCGCCGACGCGATTCGCGGCGCCGACGTGTTCCTTGGCTGTTCGAGCGCGGGCGTGCTGAAGCCGGAAATGGTGATGGAAATGGGTACGCGCCCGCTGATTCTCGCGCTCGCGAACCCGGATCCGGAAATCCGCCCGGAAGACGCGAAGAAGGTTCGCCCGGACTGCATCATCGCGACGGGCCGTTCGGACTATCCGAACCAGGTGAACAACGTGCTGTGCTTTCCGTTCATCTTCCGCGGCGCGCTCGATGTCGGCGCGACCACGATCACCGAGGAAATGAAGCTCGCGTGCGTGCGCGCGATCGCCGAACTGGCCGAGGAAACCGACCAGGGCGACGAAGTCGCGAAGGCGTACGAGGGCCACTCGCTTGAATTCGGTCCCGAGTATCTGATTCCGAAGCCGTTCGATCCGCGTCTCATCATCAAGATCGCGCCGGCGGTGGCGCAGGCGGCGATGGATTCGGGCGTCGCGACCCGTCCGATCAAGGACATGGACGCGTATCGTGAAGAACTCGGCACGACCGTCTATCGCACGGGCATGGTGATGCGCCCGGTGTTCGCGGCGGCGAAGTCGGCGCCGGCGCGCATCGTGTTCGCGGAAGGCGAGGACGAGCGCGTGCTGCGCGCCGCGCAGTTCGTGCTGCTGGAGAAGATCGCGAAGCCGATTCTCGTCGGGCGGCCCTCGGTGATCGAGATGCGTCTGAAGAAGATGGGCTCGAAGCTGAAGTGCAACGAAGACGTCGAGATCGTCGATCCGGAAGACGATCCGCGCTACCAGCAATGCTGGCAGGCGTATCACGAGATCGGCGCACGCGAGGGCATCACGCCGGACGTCGCGAAGGCGGCGATGCGCAAGTTCAACACGCTGATCGGCGCGATCCTCGTGCGTCTTGGCGAGGCGGACGGCATGATCTGCGGGATGATCGGCCAGTACCACACGCACCTGGACTTCATCGAACAGGTGCTGGGCAAGGCCGAGAACGTGCAGAACTTCGCCGCGATGAACCTGCTGATGCTGCCGGGCCGCAATCTGTTCATCTGCGACACGTACGTGAACGAAACGCCGACGCCGGAGCAACTCGCCGACATGACGATGCTGGCGGCGCGCGAGATCGAGAAATTCGGCATCACGCCGAAGGTCGCGCTGCTGTCGAACTCGAACTTCGGCAGCGCGCCGTCTTCGTCGTCGGCGCGGATGGCGGCGGCCCGCAAGCTGATCGCGCAACGCGCGCCGACGCTCGAAATCGACGGCGAAATGCACGGCGACGCGGCGTTGTCCGAAGCGGTGCGCAAGGCCGCGTTCCCGGGCACGACGCTCTCGGGCGAGGCGAACCTGCTGATCATGCCGAACGTGGAAGCGGCGAACATCACGTACAACCTGCTGAAGATGATCGGTGGCGAAGGCGTGACGGTCGGTCCGTTCCTGCTCGGCGCGGAAAAACCGGTGCATATCCTGACCCCGGCCGCGACGGTGCGCCGCATCATCAACATGACGGCGGTGGCTTCGGCGAATGCGCGGGTGCGTCAGGCGGGCTGATGTACAGCGGTGTTGATGGAGCGCGGGGCGCCTGAGGAGGCGTCTCGCGAGTCCGGTCGAAAAAAGGCGGTTGCCCGTGAGGGACAACCGCCTTTCGTTTTACTTCACCGCACCAGGCCAGGCGTCACGCGTAACCCGCCATGGCGTGCGGCATGCTCAGGCCACGTGTTGCGCGCTGCCTGAATCCGGCGAGCGCCAGCGGGCCAGCAGATCGTTCCACTTCACGCGCACGCCTTTCAGGTTGTTCTCCTTCACGTGACCGTAGCCGCGGATGTCGTCCGGCAGGCTTGCCAGTTCGACAGCCAGCGCGCGGTTCCCGGCAGTCAGCCCCGCGCAAAGCTCCTGCACGAGCGTCTCGTATTCACCGATCAGCTCGCGCTCCGTGCGACGTTCGTCCGTTTTTCCAAACGGATCGAGCGCCGTGCCGCGCAGGAACTTCAGCTTCGCGAGCACGTTCATCGCCGTGAACACCCACGGGCCGTACTTTTTCTTGATCAGGTGCCCCTGCGCGTCTTTCTTCGAGAACGCGGGCGGCGCGAGATACAGATTGAGCTTCCAGTCACCCTCGAAGCTGGCCTTCAGTTTCTCGACGAACGCCGGGTCGGCATACAACCGCGCGACTTCGTATTCGTCCTTGTACGCCATCAGCTTGTGCAGGTTTTTCGCGACCGCTTCAGTCAGCGGGAACTGACCGTCGCCGGTATCGAGCGACGCCTCTTTCGCGCGAACGTCGGCCACGCGCCTGCGATAGCGCGTGGCGTACGCGTCGTTCTGATACGCCGCGAGGTACGCGGCACGTTTGTCGATCAGCGTGTCGAGCGCCTTCGGCGTGTGCAGCGTGATGATCTTGCCGCCCGTCGCCGGTTCATCCGCTGCACCCGCGCTCGTGCCCGCTTCGCCGCGCGCCTGCGACTTCACGAGCTTGCGCACGCCAGCCAGATCGTGCGCCGCGCGGCGGCCCCATTCGAACGCCGACAGATTCTTTTCGACCTGCACCGCGTTCAGTTCGATCGCGCGCTTGAGCGACGGATACGTCAGCGGCACCCAGCCGCGCTGCCATGCGTAACCCAGCACGAACGGGTTCGTGTAGATCGCGTCGCCCAGCAGCGCGAGCGCGAAGTGGTTCGCATCGACCGCGTCGACGCCGTCATCGCCCGCCGCCGCGCGTACGTCGGCTTCCGTATTCGAACCCGGGAAACGCCAGTTCGGATTCTTGATGAACTCGGCGGTCGGCGTCGCGGCGCTGTTCAGCACGACCCGCGTCTGGCCCGCCTGCATCCGCGACAGGCATTCGTCGCTGGCCGTGACGATCGCGTCGCAACCGATCACGAGGCTCGCTTCGCCCATCGCGATGCGCGTTGCGTGGATGTCCGCCGGACGGTTCGCGATCTGCACGTGGCTCATCACCGCGCCGCCTTTCTGCGCAAGCCCCGTGACGTCGAGCACCGTGACGCCCTTGTTCTCCAGATGCGCGGCCATGCCGAGCAGCGCGCCGATCGTGACGACCCCCGTGCCGCCGACGCCCGTCACCAGCACGCCATACGGCTTTTCGATGGCGGGTACGTCCGGCTCCGGCACCGGAGGCATGGCATCGCTGCCGACGCCGGAGGCCGCTTTCGGCTTGCGCAACTGCCCGCCTTCGACCGAGACGAAGCTCGGGCAGAAGCCGTTCAGGCACGAAAAGTCCTTGTTGCACGTCGACTGGTTGATCTGGCGCTTCGTGCCGTACTCCGTTTCCAGCGGCTCGACCGACAGACAGTTCGACTTCACCGAGCAGTCGCCGCAGCCTTCGCACACGGCTTCGTTGATCACGACGCGCTTCGCCGGGTCGGGATACGTGCCGCGTTTGCGGCGGCGACGCTTTTCCGTCGCGCACGTCTGGTCGTAGATCAGGATCGACGTGCCGCTCACTTCACGCAGTTCGCGTTGCACGGCGTCGAGCTGGTCGCGATGATGAATCGCGATGCCGGGCGCGAGCTGCTGTTTTGCGTTGTCGTATTTCTCTGGCTCGTCGGTGACGATGACGATCTTCGTCGCGCCTTCGGCGGCAAGCTGGTGCGTGATCTGCGGCACGGTCAGCACGCCGTCGACCGGCTGGCCGCCGGTCA
Source organism: Paraburkholderia sartisoli (assembly GCF_900107685.1). GTDB lineage: Bacteria > Pseudomonadota > Gammaproteobacteria > Burkholderiales > Burkholderiaceae > Paraburkholderia > Paraburkholderia sartisoli. The sequence goes on from NZ_FNRQ01000005.1 coordinate 435,918, forward strand.
TCGCGACTGCGTCGTTGTAGAGAATCTTGTAGGTGATGTTCGTCTTCGACGCGATCGCCGCGCGAATGGCGAGCAACCCGGAGTGGAAGTACGTGCCGTCGCCGAGATTGGCGAACACGTGCTTGTCGTTCGTGAACGGCGCCTGGCCGACCCACGCGACCCCTTCGCCGCCCATCTGGCTGAACGTGCTGGTGCTGCGGTCCATCCACACCGTCATGTAGTGGCAGCCGATGCCGGCCATCGCGCGCGAGCCTTCCGGCACGTTCGTCGACGTGTTGTGCGGGCAACCCGAGCAGAACCACGGCTTGCGTTCCGCCTCGACGCGCGGCTTCGCCAGCGCGCGTTCCTTCGCCTCGATCACGGCGATGCGCGTGGCGATTCGCGCGCGCACGTCCGGCGGCAGGTCGAACTTGTCGAGCCGCGTGGCGATCGCTTTCGCGATGATGGCGGGCGACAGCTCGTAATGCGCGGGCAGCAGCCAGTTGCCCATCGGCACCGACCATTCGCCGCCGGCGCCGTCCTTTTCGTCGAACTTGCCGTACACGCGCGGACGCTGCGCATCCGGCCAGTTGTACAGCTCTTCCTTGATCGCGTATTCGAGGATCTGCCGCTTTTCCTCCACCACGAGAATTTCCTCGAGCCCGCGCGCGAACGCATGCGCGCCCTGGGCCTCGAGCGGCCACACGCAGCCGACCTTGTACAGACGAATACCGATGCGCGCGCAGGTTTCGTCATCGAGACCGAGGTCGGTGAGCGCCTGACGCACGTCGAGATACGCCTTGCCGCCGGTCATGATGCCGAAGCGTGCCTGCGGCGAATCGATCTCGATGCGATCCAGTTTGTTGGCGCGCACATAAGCCAGCGCGGCGTACCACTTGTAGTCGAGCAGGCGCGCTTCCTGGACGAGCGGCGGATCGGGCCAGCGGATGTTCAGGCCGCCATCGGGCATCGTGAAATCGGTCGGAAGCACGATTTGCGTGCGGTGCGGATCGATGTCGACGGAAGCCGACGATTCGACCACGTCGGTCACGCACTTGAGCGCGACCCACAGGCCGGAGTAGCGGCTCATGGCCCAGCCGTGCAGACCGAAGTCGAGGTATTCCTGAACGTTCGACGGAAACAGCACCGGAATGCCGCACGCCTTGAAGATGTGTTCGGACTGGTGAGCCAGCGTGGAGGATTTCGCCGCGTGATCGTCGCCGGCGAGAACGAGAACGCCGCCGTGTTTCGACGATCCGGCCGAGTTCGCGTGCTTGAAGACGTCGCCGGTACGGTCGACGCCGGGGCCCTTGCCGTACCACATCGAAAACACGCCGTCGTATTTCGCGCTCGGGTACAGGTTGACCTGCTGCGAGCCCCACACGGCGGTGGCGGCGAGGTCTTCGTTGACGCCCGGCTGGAACACGATCCGGTGTCCGGCGAGATGCTGCTTCGCCTTCCACAACGACAGGTCGAGTCCGCCAAGAGGAGAGCCGCGATAGCCGGAGATGAAGCCGGCCGTGTTGAGCCCGGCGGCCTTGTCGCGTTCCTGCTGCAGCATCGGCAGGCGCACCAGCGCCTGGATGCCGCTCATGTACGCGCGGCCGCGTTCGAGCGTGTATTTGTCGTCCAGCGTGACGGAAGATAGCGCGGCTTCGAGCGAGGCTCGTTGTCCGGCGTCTAGCGGGGCATTCATTATGTGTACTCCTCCAACCTGTTTGGGATCACCAAAACTTCTGCGCTTTTCGCATCTTGTGAATGCTTCAGCCAGGGTCGCCATATTGACGGCTTTTTTGTGATGGTAGCACTGGTACAAACCCGCCGCAGCCCGGCCAGATGGCTATATGAGGACGTGCCTGCGATTCAGATGTGACGATTGTGTGAGCGCGATCGTAACGTTTGATCTCGTGCTGTAACAGGCTGTAAAAGCCGCCCGATTGACTGGAACCGGGCGGCCGATGCGTGTCTAATAGCCCACCTGTTCATAGTCTGGCAGCGCTCTGCATACGGTTGAGCCTCAGGACGGACAGGCAGTCAGAAAAAGGAGTACGCATGATTACACGTAACATTCAGACCTTCATGATGGTCTCGGCAGCATTCTTTGCCATGAGCGCACCGGTTCGCTCGAACAGCGCGAGCACCCTCGCGACCGCGGCCGGCCGCACCATCCATGTCGCACTCGCATCGCGTGACGCGGATCAGCCGCGGGTCACGCAGGCGACACAAGCCGACCGGCGTTCCTGACCGGTCCGATCGCTGCCGGCCCGCTGGCCGGCTGACATTGAACTCGCGCGGTGGCCTCCATACGGCGGCCGCATCAACAAGGAAGGGCGAGGATCCATCACGGGGTCCTCGCCCTTTCTGCATCTCGACGCAGAAAGGGCGTGTGGCTACGTCTTGTCCCGCACCACACCGCGACGAATCTGGTCGAGCTCGATCGATTCGAACAGTGCCTTGAAGTTGCCTTCGCCAAAGCCCTGATTGCCCTTGCGCTGGATGATCTCGAAGAAGATCGGTCCGATCTGGTTTTCGGTGAAGATCTGCAGCAGCAGGTCGTCCGGCGCGCCGTCGATCAGGATCTTGCGCTTGCGCAATTCATCGAGCGGTTCGCCATGACAGGGCACGCGGCGGTCGACCAGTTCGTAATACGTGTCGATCGTGTCGAGCAGCGCGATATTCGAGGCGCGCAGGCCGTCGACCGTCGTGTAGATATCCGCGCTACCGAGCGCGATGTGCTGAATGCCTTCGCCGTGATAGGCGTCGAGGTATTCCTGGATCTGGCCGGCCGTCTCCGAACCCTCTTCGTTGATCGGGATGCGGATCTTGCCGCACGGCGACGTCATCGCTTTCGATTTGACGCCCGTCACCTTGCCTTCGATATCGAAGTAACGCACCTGGCGGAAATTGAAGAGCCGCTCGTAGAATTCCGCCCATTCCTGCATGCGGCCACGATGGACGTTGTGCGTGAGGTGGTCGATGTACGTCAGGCCGTGGCCGGCCGGGTTCGGGTTCGCGCCTTCGATCGGCACGAAATCGACGTCGTAAATGCTGATATCGCCGATGCTGTGCGGCTCGGCGCCATTCTTGCCACGCCAGCGGTCGACGAAATAGATCAGCGAATCGCCGATGCCCTTGATCGCCGGAATGTTCAGCTCCATCGGGCCGGTCTTGTTGTCGAAGCCCCAGGCGCCGAGCTCGAGTGCATGGCGATACGCCTTCGCCGCGTCCTGCACGCGAAACGCGATCGCGCAGATCGACGGGCCGTGCAGACGCGCGAAGCGCTGGGCGAACGAATCCGGCTCGGCGTTGACGATGAAGTTGATATCGCCCTGACGGTACAGCGTTACGTCCTTGTGACGATGCCGCGCGACGGCGGTGAAGCCCATCTGCTCGAACAGCTTGCCGAGCGCTTTCGGATCCGGCGCGGTGTATTCGATGAACTCGAAACCGTCGGTGCCGACGGGGTTTTCCCAGGTTGGAACCTGCATTTCTGTCTCCTGAATCGCGGCGAAGCGCGTCTTTCCATGAATGGGAGCCAGTGTATCGGCCGGAAGCCGGCGAAAACTTGCGAAGTTAATCATGTCTGGCTACGCTGACGCTATTTACTGCCTTGTCAGGCGGAGAGCGCGGCAGAAAATGGCTGAATTTGAGATGGATGCGATCGACCGGCGAATTCTCACGATCCTGCAGGAGAACGGGCGGTTGTCGAACCAGGAGATCGCGGAGTGCGTGAATCTGTCGCCGAGTCCGTGTTTGCGGCGGATTCGTCGGCTGGAAGAATGCGGCGTGATTCGCGGGTATGTGGCGCTGCTCGACGCGCAGAAGTTAGGGCTCGATTTGCTGGCGTACGTCAACGTACGGCTGGAAAAGCGCAGCAGCCCGATCGTGGGCGCGCGTGGCGAGGGCACGGCGGCGACGCGGCCTGGCGCCACGCACGCCGACCTGTTCCGCGCGGCGGTGCAAACGTGGCCGGAAGTGGTGGCATGTCACGCGATGACCGGCGAGATGGACTATCTGCTGCGCGTGCAGGTTGAGGACATGGCGCATTTCTCCCGTTTCGTGCAGGACCAGTTGCTGCACCATCCATCGGTGATCGACGTGAAGACGAGTTTCTCGCTCGAGAAGATCAAGGAGACGACAGCGCTGCCGGTACGTTGAGCGCGTGCGTGCCCGGAAGCGTAGTGGGGGAGCCACATACAGAAAGGGCGTCCACGCTGGACGCCCTTTCTGTATTGATCTGCGGGATTATGCGGCTTCGGCAGCCGGCATGAACGATTCGAAAATCTTCGACGCGTTGCGCGCCTGGCGCTTGAGCGCGTAATCGAAGACGGCGGCCTGTTCCTGCAGCATTTCCGTGATGATGCTCGACTGGTCGGCTGGCTTGAGCGAGAGATACGCATCGGCTTCGCCGTACGCGTATTCGATCTTCATGCCGGACTTCCTGGCGATGTGCATCATGGTCGAATTGCGCGACAGACAGTGCATGTACAGCATGGTGACGTGCGTGTTGCGGCTGCGAATCGCAGCACGCTCGAATAGCTTCGTGCCAATGCCTTCGCCACGCGCGCTTTCAAGCACGGACACGCCGAATTCGGCCGTTCGCTTGTCGCCTTCTGCGGGCAGATAGGCGAGGTGACCGACGCCGGTGAGTTGCAGCGTGGTATCGAACACGCCGAACACCGTGTCGCGCTTGAAGTCGATTGTACGGACGTAATTTTCGATGACGTGATCGGGCACGATCTGGCCGAAGCGCAGCAGACGATCGTCTGCGTCGAGCGCGAGGAAGTGCGCGAGCAGCTTTTCGCGATCCATCACGGTGAGTTCCCGAACCAGAGCCGGTGCGCGTGCAGCGACCGACAGCGGATGATCGGATGTCACGATCGGCTCGTTGGCGCGTGTAGTGGTCTGGGTCATGGCGGTTCTCCTTTTCGTGTGGCGGCATGATGCACCGCAAAACGAATTCTACCGGAAACGCCAATTCATCACTAGGGAAAACCCGTATATGAATTCGAAGAGTCGCTCTACATAGAGGGGAATTTATAGATAACTGATTGTTTTATATAAATATATTCGCACCATCAAACTCAACTTATGAATCGCCCCTTTTAGCGAATTCATAAAGTTTAATGGTGCATCGCGCCATTTATTCGCTTGCCCGCAGGCCGCGGTCGACTACGGCGACCACCTGCTCCGCGAATTCCGGATAACCCATCCGGCCGTCCGGCTTGAGCCACGTAAACGTCCAGTTGATCATGCCGAACACCATCATCGTGAGCGCCGTCTGGTTTTCGCGCGTGGCGCGCTCCGGGTAGGCGCGCGACAACTGTCGTGCGAACGCCGCGACGACGTCGCGCTGGCGGTTCAGGATGATCTCGCGCTGGGCGTCGACCAGATATTTGACGTCGTTCAACAGCGCGACGTGCCGGCTGTGCGACGTCTCGTATTCGGCGAGAAACGCCCGGATCAGTTCTGCAAATGTCTCGCGCTCGCTCAGGCCGCGCCGCTGGCTCGCGCCTTCGACTTCCGCGATGATCAGCATCAGCCGCTTGGTGTAGCGGTCGAGCAGATCGAACAGGATGGCTTCCTTGCTCGCGTAGTAATGGTAGAGGCGCGCCTTCGACGTGCCGCATGCCGCGGCAAGCTCGGCCATCGAAGTGCTCGGATAACTCGTTTGCGCGAACTTTCCAGCGGCCAGTTCGAGAATCTGGTCGCGTTGCGTGTCGTGGTCTGGGGCTCGTGTGCGGGCCATGGTCTTGTGTTTGTTATCTATCGGCTTGAAGCGGTGGACAGGGTAGCAGGACGTGGTGTCCGTGTGAGACAAAGTTCGAGGCCCGGCCAGGCGCTGGCGTCGCCGCGCAGCTGGATGCGCCCGGCGGCGGCCAGTTCCTGGAAGCGCCACAGCGCGATCCGGTCGCTGACCAGAAAGCCCACGTCGGCCGTCATCAGTTGCGCGGCGATGCGCGCGGCCGGCTGCCAGTCGTCGTGGGTGTGCGCGAGGATCACGGCGTCGAGCTCGCCGAAGGTGCCGCTCACGAACACGTTGTCGCGCCAGCGTCGCGTTTCGCCGTTCGCCTGCTTCACATTCTGCCATTCGAGCGCGAGCCGGCTGATGCGCAGCACGGAAATCGGCGCCGCGCAGGCAAGCTGCGCTTCGAGCACGTCGGGCGCGAACATGCCGACCGAGGTCGCCTGATCCTTGCGGCTGTGCGCCCACGCGCCGGGATCGGTGAGGTCGTGAATCGACAGGCGCACTTCGTTAAGGCGCTGCGGCGCGTCGCGCAGGTGATAGCAGACGCGGCGCAACATCAACTGATCGGACGCGCTTTGCGCGTGCCACACCACAATATGTGAGTGCTCGCTGACCACGGTGGCGAGCATGGCCGCCTGTTCGTCGAATTCACCCAGAAAGTCGCGCTCGACGTCGCCGTACACGCGCTGCCAGAAGTCCATGCGCACATCCGGCGCATCGTCGACGCCGCGCAGCGGACCGACCGCGAGGTCGTCTTTCAGTGCGAGGACGCGTTCGTTCCGGCCGGCCCGGCGCAGGGCGTCGCGCAGGGAATCGGCGGCGACGTCGCCGTTCGTAAAGTGGGTCGTGCTCATCGGCAGGAGGCGGGCAGCTTGAGGTATCGGCGTCTGGACGGCAAAAAGGGCCGCCCGCGAATCCGGACGGTGTCCCGATTGCGGGCGGCCCCTAGTGTAAGCGGATCGCGGGAGTACTGAAAGTTCCGGGCGTCAATGTTCGCCCATGGCGGCCGATGATAACGGTCGCCGCGTCGTTTACCGCTCGTCGTAGCTCACGACCACGCGGTCGCTGACGGGGTGGCACTGGCACGTCAGCACAAAACCGTCGTCGATTTCGTGCTGTTCCAGCGTGTAGTTCTTCTCCATCTTCACTTCGCCTTCGAGCACCTTCGCGCGACACGTGCAGCAAACCCCGCCCTTGCACGCGTACGGCAGCGCGAGTCCGGCGCGCAGGCCGACATCGAGCACGCTCACGCCCTCATACGGCAGGCGCAGCTTGCGCCGCTTGCCATCCAGCACGATTTCGAGATCGGCTGCGGGCGTGTTCTCCGTGATTTCGACGGGCGGCACGCCGGCTTGCGGCAGCGGCGAGCCAAAGCGCTCGACATGCACGTTGCCCGCCGGCACGCCGGCCGCTTTCAGTGCGGCTTCGGCGGCGTCCATCATCGGGCCGGGGCCGCAGATGAACGCTTCGTCGATCGAACTGGCCGGCAGCAGTGTCTCCAGAAATTCCGCGCACTTTTGCTGGTCGAGCACGCCGTTGAACAACTCGACGTCCTGCAGGTCGTCGGACAGCACGTGGTACAGGATGAACCGGTTCATGAAGCGGTTCTTCAGGTCTTCGAGCTCTTCGGCGAACATGATCTGGTCGACGCTGCGGTTGCCGTACACCAGCGTGAACGTGCTGCGCGGCTCGATTTCGAGCGTCGTCTTGATGATCGCGAGCACCGGCGTGATGCCGGAGCCGCCAGAAAACGCGACGTATTGCTGCCCCTGATCCGCGTTCAGATGCGTGAAGAAGCGGCCGTCGGGCGTCATCACGTCGATCGAATGGCCGGGCTGCAGCGTGTCGAACGCGAAGTTCGAGAAACGGCCGCCGCGCACGCGCTTGATGCCGATGCGCAGTTCGCCGTCGCGATCGTAGTCGGTCACGCCAACGCAGATCGAATACGAGCGACGCGTTTCCTCGCCGTCGATATGGGTTTTCAGCGTGACGAACTGGCCCTGCGTGAAGCGGAACTGCTCGCGCAGCTCGACGGGGACCTCGAAGGCGACCGAGACCGCGTCGGCGGTTTCAGGCCGCACTTCACGGATGCGCAGCGAATGAAATTGCGGAATAGCCATATCAGTACGGTTTGAAATAGTCGAAGGGTTCGCGGCAATCGATGCAGCGGTAGAGCGCCTTGCAGGCGGTCGAACCGAATTGCGCGAGGCGTTCGGTATGCGCCGAGCCGCAGCGCGGGCAGGCCGGCGCCGCCATCGGACGGGGCACGAAGCGGACGACTTTTTCGCCCGGCGCGGCTGCATCGCTCGCGCAATTGCCGGTCGGCGGCGCGATGCCGTAAGCGCGCAGTTTTTCGCGCGCTTCGGTGGTGATCCAGTCGGTGGTCCACGCCGGCGCCAGCACGGTCGCGATCCGGTGCGGCGTGAAACCGGCGGCGTCGAGCGCCAGACCGACGTCCGCGGCGATCTGCGACATCGCCGGGCAACCCGAGTAGGTCGGCGTGATGACGACTTCGAGCACGCCGTCGGCCGTGCGGCGCACGTCGCGCAGAATGCCCAGTTCCCGGATCGATACGACCGGAATCTCCGGATCGGGGACGGCTTCGAGCACGGCCCACGCTTCATCGAGCGTGGTGTCGGGGCGGGCGGCGAGTGTCGCGGTCATCGTCTTGCTCCGGTTGGCTTCGTCGGCGAGGTTGCGTGGGATTACCAGGTCGCGCCGGGATGCTGGCGCGCGATGCTCTGCATTTCCGCGAGCACGTAGCCCATATGCTCGGAATGCTCGCCGTGCTTGCCGCTCGTGATGTGCTTCACCGGCTCGGGCAACGTGAGCGTGGCTTCATCGAGCGCTTCGCGGACGTCCTCGAACCACGCGGCTTCGAGACCGGCCGTCTTCGGACCAATGCCCGCGGCGGCGATCGCGGTTTCGACGTCGTCCGCGCTGAAGAACTCACGCGTGTACGGCAGCAGATAATCGAGTGCATCCTGCGCGCGACGATGCGATTCATCGGTGCCGTCGCCCAGGCGGATCAGCCACTCGCGCGAGTGATGCATGTGATAGCGCGTTTCCTTGATCGACTTCGCGGCGATCGCGGCAAGCTGCGCGTCCGCTGATGCGGTGAGCGCCGTCCACAGATGCGTCATCAGCGACGCGAACAGGAAATTGCGCACGATCGTGACCGCGTAGTCCTTGTCGGCGTGCGCCGTGCCGGCGAGCGGGCCGTAATGCGGCAGTTCGGCGAGCGTGTAGTTCGCGAATTCGCGCTCGGCGCGGAAGTACGCGTAATCGTCTTCGGTGCGGGTGTTGCCGGTGAGCGTTTTTTCCAGTTCGGCGGCGTGCTGGTACAGGAGGCGCGCCTGGCCGATCAGGTCGAGGCTCATGTTCGAGAGCGCGATATCTTCTTCGAGAATCGGACCGTGGCCGGTCCATTCGGCGTTGCGCTGACCCAGGATCAGCGCGGTATCCGCGAGGCGCAGCACGTACTGGAGGTGTTGGGGCGTAGTGGACATGACGGCGCTTACATGTGGTTGACTTCGTCGGGGAGCGTGAAGAACGTCGGATGGCGATAGATCTTGTCGCCCGCCGGATCGAACAGCTCCGCCTTGTCTTCCGGGGCGGACGCCGTAATCGCCGACGACGGCACCACCCAGATGCTCACGCCTTCCTGGCGGCGCGTGTACACGTCGCGCGCCATGCGCAGCGCCATCGTTGCGTCCGACGCGTGCAGGCTGCCGCAATGCTTGTGATCGAGGCCCTGCTTGCTGCGCACGAACACTTCCCAGATGGGCCATTCCCTGTTTACTGACTTGTCCATTGTCGATCTCCTGAATCCTTGTCCTTTCGATACCGCTGTGACCACGGCGAGCGCGGCCGCCGCTCAGGCTGCGTGCTGCTGTCCGCGTTGATGCTGCTTTTCGGCGTGGGCGAGGGCGGCTTCGCGCACCCAGGCGCCGTCGTTGTGCGCTTTCACGCGCGTGGCGAGGCGCTCCTTGTTGCACGGACCATCGCCGTTCACGACGCGCCAGAACTCTTCCCAGTCGATCGAACCGTAGTCGTAGTGACTGCGTTCCTCGTTCCACTTCAGGTCCGCGTCCGGCAGCGTGACGCCGAGCAGTTTCGCCTGATCGACCGTGGCGTCCACGAATTTCTGACGCAGATCGTCGTTCGAAATGCGCTTGATGCCCCATTTGAACGACTGACCGCTGTGGATGGAATCCTTGTCGCTCGGGCCGAACATCATCAGCACCGGCCACCACCAGCGGTTCACCGCCTGCTGGACGAGTTCGCGCTGCGCTTCGGTGCCCTTCATCATCGAGAGCAACGCATCGAAACCCTGCCGCTGATGGAACGACTCTTCCTTGCAGATCCGGATCATCGCGCGGGCATACGGGCCGTACGTGCAGCGGCACAGCGGAATCTGGTTCATGATCGCCGCGCCGTCGACCAGCCAGCCAATCACGCCGACATCCGCCCATGTGGGCGTCGGATAGTTGAAAATGCTCGAATATTTCGCCTTGCCGCTATGCAGTGCGTCGACGAGCTGATCGCGCGACACGCCCATCGTTTCGGCTGCGCTATATAGATAGAGGCCGTGGCCGGCTTCGTCCTGCACCTTGGCGAGCAGGATCGCCTTGCGCTTGAGGCTCGGCGCGCGCGTGATCCAGTTGCCTTCGGGCAGCATGCCGACGACCTCCGAGTGCGCGTGCTGCGAGATCTGTCGCACGAGCGTCTTGCGGTACGCGTCGGGCATCCAGTCCTGTGCTTCGATCTTGCCGTCGGCTTCCATGACGGCGTCGAAACGGGCTTGCTCGGGCGAACTGGCGGCGGCGTCGATCGGCGCGACGTTGCCAGGAATATCGAGGGATTGCGTGTACATGGTCTTAACGCTCTCGTCCAGTGTTGGGCATGTCCGGCAGTATAAACCAACCGACCGGTCGGTTAATGATTTTTTTGAGATTGGCGGTGTGGCAGGTTCGGGGCCGTCGGCGCTCGCATTGCCGCGTCTTTTAATCCTGGAACAAAAAAGGACAGATGGCGGAGCAAATCTACCTGCAGCATCCGGTGACGCACGAGACGATCGCGGTGGGCACCGGGTTCAACTGGCCAGCGTGCCTGTTCGGACCGTTCTGGGCGGTCATGCGGCGGTTGTGGCGGGTCGCGCTGCTGATGCTGATCGTCGACGTGCTGCTCTCCGTGATCGGGCTCGCAGACGTGACCGTCGATCTTGCCAGCCTGGCTCTGTCGATTGCATTTGCCGCGTACTGTGGCGTGAACGGCAATAAATGGCACCGGCAGGCGCTTGAGCGCAAGGGATTCGTGGCCCTGTAGGGACATGGCGGGAAGCATTGAAAGCGTTCGCGATCACGATGCCCGGAGGCCCGGTTGCTCCCGGTTCTCGCCGTGTCCAGCAGCATAACCTGTAAAATCGCGGATCGGCCGCGCTTTCGCGGCTTCCTGCATTCCCGGTTCCCATGCTACGTCTTAGCGAAATCAAACTCCCGCTCGATCACGCCGAAAGCGAGCTCGACGCCGCCGTACTCGCGCGTCTCGCCGATCTTGGCGTCAAGAAAGACGGGCTTGTCCGTTACACGGTTTTTCGCCGTGCCCACGACGCCCGCAAGCGCGCCGACATCAAGCTGACGTACATCGTCGACGTCGAGGTGAAGGACGAAGCGGCGGCCGTGAAGCGCCTCGCCGGCCAGCCGCACTGCGGCATCACGCCGGACATGACGTATCGCTTTGTCGCGAAAGCGCCTGCGGGTGGCACGGCGCTGCGTCCGGTCGTCATCGGAATGGGGCCGTGCGGGCTTTTCGCCGGGCTGATTCTCGCGCAGATGGGCTTCCGGCCGATCATTCTCGAGCGCGGCAAGGCCGTTCGCGAGCGGACGAAGGATACCTTCGGGCTGTGGCGCAAGAGCGTGCTGAATCCGGAATCCAACGTCCAGTTCGGTGAAGGCGGCGCCGGTACGTTTTCCGACGGCAAACTGTACAGCCAGATCAAGGATCCGAAGCATTACGGTCGCAAGGTGCTCGACGAGTTCGTCAAGGCGGGCGCGCCGGAAGACATCCTTTATCTGAGCCGGCCGCATATCGGTACGTTCCGCCTCGTCAGCATGGTGGAGAAGATGCGCGCGTCAATTCATGAACTCGGCGGCGAGGTGCGGTTCGAGACGCGCGTCGACGACATCGAGATCGATCAGGGCAAGGTGCGTGCGCTGGTGCTGTCGAATGGCGAGACGCTGCGCTGCGACCACGTCGTGCTGGCTGTCGGGCACAGCGCGCGCGATACCTTCCAGATGCTGCACGAGCGCGGCGTCTATATCGAGGCGAAGCCGTTTTCGCTCGGTTTCCGTATCGAACATCCGCAAGGCGTGATCGACCGGAGCCGGTTCGGCAAATTCGCCGGACACAAGGAACTTGGCGCGGCCGACTACAAGGTCGTCCATCACGCAGCCAACGGGCGTGCGGTTTACAGCTTCTGCATGTGCCCTGGCGGCACGGTGGTCGCGGCGACTTCCGAACCGGGGCGCGTCGTCACGAACGGGATGAGCCAGTATTCGCGCGCGGAACGCAATGCGAACGCGGGGATTGTCGTCGGCATTACGCCGGACGATTATCCGGGCGGCCCGCTCGCTGGCATCGCCTTTCAGCGCAAGTGGGAAGAGCGCGCATTCGAGCTCGGCGGCAGCAACTATTGCGCACCGGGGCAGCTCGTCGGCGATTTCATCGCTGGGCGGCCATCGACGTCGCTTGGCTCCGTCGTGCCGTCGTACAAGCCGGGCGTGCATCCGACCGATCTCAGCACGGCGCTGCCTGATTACGTCATCGAGGCCATTCGCGAGGCGCTGCCGCAGCTCGACAAAAAGATTGCCGGTTTTGCCATGCACGATGCGGTGCTGACGGGCGTCGAGACGCGTACGTCGTCGCCGATTCGCGTGCGACGCAAAGAGGACTATCAGAGCGTCAATATCGAAGGCCTGTATCCAGCGGGCGAGGGCGCGGGTTATGCGGGCGGCATCTATTCGGCCGCCATCGACGGCATCGAAGTGGCCGAAGCACTGGCACTGAGCATGATGTCGACGCAGGAAGCGTGAGCGGGATGGGCTGTGTGGGGCGCCGCGATGATTTGTCCGGGTTTTTCGGTCAGTCGAGGGTGCCGCCGTGCGGTAGTCCGGTGGAGAGCGGAGCTTCGCTGGCCGGTCGTAGCAAGGAAATAGCGTGCGATGCACCAGGATCAAGGCACCTCATCTTTCCTGGTGGCCGGCAAACCGCAAACCGTAAGCAGCAAACCGCGGAATCCGAAGTCGTCAACACGTCGCGATCATGCACAATGGACGCCTTGTTCCATCTGAACGATCACCCGAATGCGCCTTCGTACGCTCGCCGCCGCTTGCGGCGCTGTTCTGCTCTCCCAGTTTTCGATTCCCATCAACGCGCTCGCCGGCGAAACAGCCAGCAGCTGGACCACAGCATGGGCAACCGCGCTCCAGCCCATTCCCCAACGGGCCGACCTCCCGGCGCTGTATCGCGCGCCCGATATGGCCGGGCGCACCGTGCGCCAGATCATTTACCCGACGTTGGCCGGAAATGCTGTGCGATTGCACATCAGCAATGAGTACGGCACCACACCGCTTGTGATCGAAGATCTCCGCATCGCACGCTCGGCGGGTGGCGCGGCCGCGCAAAGTACCAGCGAAGCGCGGGTGACGTTCGGCGGCAAAACCGCTGTAACGGTACCGCCGGGTGGCGCGGCGGAAAGCGATCCGGTCGCGATCAGCGTCGCCAGCGGCTTGCCCTATGTCGTGAGCGCGTTTATGGGGCCGTCGCAACGACTTGTTGCGTGGCATCGGGTGTCGAACCAGGTCAATTACGTTTCTGTCCCCGGCAACCATGCTGGCGATTTGAGCGGCGACGCCTTTCGTCAGCGGTTCACCCAGTTTGCGTGGCTGACCGGGCTGTCCGTCGACTCGCCCACCTCCGGCGCGATCGCCGCGATCGGAGATTCCATCACCGACGGCATGCGCTCCAGTCTCAACGGAAATCGCCGCTGGCCGGATGAACTGGCGCGCCGGTTCGCCCGCGCGGGCGATCATTCGACGGCTGTCGTCAACCTTGGAATCAGCGGAAACCGTCTCTTGAGCGATTCGCCGTGTTACGGCGACGCGCTCGTCAAACGGTTTGACCGCGATGTGCTCGAGCGGCCAGGCGTGAAAACCGTAATTCTGCTGGTCGGCATCAACGACATCAATTTCGCTGCGATGCCTCCGCGCGCGGGGCTCGATTGCGATTTTCCACATACGCAGGTGACAGCGTCCGACCTGACTGCCGGTTACCAGCGAGTCATTGCGGCGGCGCATCGGCGCGGCATCCGGATATTCGGTGCAACGCTGACGCCAGCGGCGTTGCCGCCGCAGCGGGAAGCGATCCGCCTGGCGGTGAACCAGTGGATCCGGACGAGCCACGCTTTCGACGGCGTGATCGATTTCGACGCCGCGCTACGGGATCGGATGCAGCCTGATCGCCTGCAGAAGGCCTATGACAGCGGCGACCACATTCACCCGAGTGATGCCGGCTACGCGGCCATGGCTAACGCGGTACCGCTCGAAGCGGTGGCGACTCCGGTCCGGAAATAGGCCGTCAAAAAAGATTTGCGTCATCCCCTTGTCACACGGGCGATGTTCACCTACTATTCGCCTCCTCGTTTGCGAACGAGCGCCGCTGCAGAAACCAGCGGCCGTGGCGTCAACAAGGTTTTAAGCGAAAGCGAAAAATAGCGTTGACGAAACGAAAAAGAGTCTTCATAATCTCGTTTCTCTGCTGCGGATGCAGCGACGTGCAACGAAGCGGTGCCGGGTGGTTGGAAGTGGGCGCGGTTTCGGGTGGTGGGCGCGGACTTGATCTTTAAAAATTAACAGTCGATAAGTGTGGGCGCTTGATGCGCGACGCGCGGTGGATCCTTCGGGGTTCGCCGGACAGCGAAAGTATCAAGTCTCACACAGTAATGAAAGGAAGGTTTTGCTGCTGGTGTGTCAAGCACCGGCAGGAGAATCATTCGTCAGTACGTTGAGTGAGCGACCTATTCGCAAGAATAGAAAACAGTAACAGGCATTGAACTGAA
>NZ_FNRQ01000007.1 GCF_900107685.1 Paraburkholderia sartisoli
CCCGAAGGATCCACCGCGCGTCGCGCATCAAGCGCCCACACTTATCGACTGTTAATTTTTAAAGATCAAGTCCGCGCCCACCACCCGAAACCGCGCCCACTTCCAACCACCCGGCACCGCTTCGTTGCACGTCGCTGCATCCGCAGCAGAGAAACGAGATTATGAAGAACGTTTGCTTGGTCGTCAACAGGTTTTTTTAACCACCCCACCCGCCCAGCGCCCCGCAAAGCCTTGCCCACTCTGGCTTCCCGCTTCCCCGCGCCTCCTTGCGAAAGCGCGAAAGATCGAGATTCTAGCCACCTCACTCGGCCCTGGCAAGCGTTATTTTTAAGAACGGTTTGAGAACAGAAATACCGCTCCTCAATACGGTGATTGTGGGGATCAGGGAGGTGGATTCCACTGCGCAGGAATGCCGTCGATCAGACCGTGACCTGCTTCTCCATCAGCCGTCCGACGATCCGCAGAAAGTGATCGACGGACGGTGTGTCGCGGTTCGCTTCTTTCGCGCGGTCGTCCCATCTGCGCAGGCGTAGTGCGTCTTCCGCGTAGGGTTTGGCCAGGAAGGCCTGCGCTTCTTCGCTGCTATAGATACCCCCCTGCAACTCGAGGCTTCGCACCGAGTCGGCCGACAGTTGCCTGAAGTACGTTTCGTCGATCGCGCACAGGCAGCGCTTGGCGTCCACATGCAGCCGGATCGGCTCGAGTACCGCCTCGGGCAGCACCGGTCGCAGGAACGGTAATGCGAAATATTGATGCAGGTCGTCGATGCCGCGCGCCGTCGGCGTCTCGCCCTGCTGGTTCAGCAAGTGGCCGAGATCGTGCAGGAAAGCCGCGGCGATCAGTTCGTCGCTCGCGCCCGCTTCTTCCGCGAGCGCGCCGCTCTGCAATGCGTGCTCGAGTTGCGTGACCGGCTCGCCACTATAGGCAACGTCGCCGTGCTGCTCGAACAACGTACGGATGTCGTCCAGACTCAATGCCACGCTCTTACTCCCACGGTAACGAAAACGTCTTGAGATTCGTGAAGCTTTTCATCGCTTCCTGTACGCCTTCCTTGTAGCCAAGGCCTGAATCCTTGATGCCGCCAAACGGCGTCAGCTCCGACCGGTAGCCCGGCACTTCCCATACGTTCACCGTGCCGACGCGCAGTTCGTTGACGAAACGGATGATCGCGTCCTGACGGTTCGTGCAGACGCCCGATGACAACCCGAACGCCGTGCCGTTGCTGATCCGGATCGCGTCATCAAGCGTATCGAACGTGATGACTGGTGACACCGGACCGAACGTTTCCTCGCGCACGAGCGCCATCGATGGGTCAACGTGATCGAGAACCGTCGGCGAATACAGGGCCCCGCGGCGCTGGTTGCCCACGAGCAGCCGCGCGCCCTGCGCCACCGCTTCGTTCACGCGCGATTCGAAGAACATCGCAGCGGCTTCGTCTATGACGGTACCCATCTGGTTTGCCGAGTCGAACGGATTGCCGTAGACCCACGCAAGCGTTTTCTCCACGACGAGCTCAGTGAAACGCGCCGCGACGCTCTTTTGCACGAGCATGCGTTTGACCGCCGTGCAACGCTGCCCGGAGTTCTTGTACGAGCCCTGCACCGCCAGCGTGGCCGCACGTTCGAGGTCGGCGTCTTCGAGCACGATCAGCGGATCGTTGCCGCCCAGCTCCAGCACGACGCGCCGGTAGCCCGCTCGCGCCGCGATGTGTTTGCCGATTGCCACGCCGCCGGTGAACGTCACGAGTTCCGCGCGCGGATTCGTCACGAGCTCGTCGGCGATTTCGCGCGGGTCGCCCGTCACGACCTGCAGCATCGGCGAGGGCAAACCCGCTTCGTACAGGATGTCCGCGAGATAGTACGCAGACAGCGGCACTTTCTCCGACGGCTTCAGCAGCACGCAGTTGTTGGTCGCGATCGCCGGCGCCACCTTGTGCGCGACCTGGTTCATCGGATGGTTGAATGGCGTGATCGCGACGATCACGCCCGCGAGCGGCTCGCGCTGCGTAAACACGCGACGCTTCTTGCCGTGCGGCGTGAGATCGCACGAAAAACTCTGGCCGTCGTCGCGCAATGTTTCGATCGACGAAAACTTCAGCACGTCCGCGACGCGTCCGATCTCGTAGCGCGAATCCTGCTTCGACAGGCCGGATTCGAGCGAAATCAGATCCGACGCTTCTTCAGTGCGCTCGCGCACCAGCTCAGCCGCGCGCTCAAGAATCCGCGAGCGTTCGTAGCGCGTGAGCTTCGACTGATACGCGGCTGCGTATTCGAACGCGCCGCGCACATCGTCGACGCTTGCAAGCGGCACAGCACCCACGCGCAGCCCCGTATAAGGATCGAATACATCGAGCGTGCGATCGCGCCTCGCGCGCTCGCCCTTCAGGCGCAGCGCTTCTACACGAAACGCGGGGTGATCCTTATGCATGAGCGCATTCATGACTTCACCACATGGTTGAGCGCAAGATCGAAGATGTCGAAGTTGCGCAGGCGTCGGCCTTGCGTCGCGGAACTTTCAATCCGGCGATTGAAAAGCAGCGGCACGGTCTGCTCGGACAAACCGCCGTGCGAGCGCAGCGGCACCGTCAGGCCGGACAGGTCGTGCTGCTCGCGGCGCGTGCCCAGCACGACGTTGCGCGTGCTGACCACGACGATGTCACCCACGCGGTCGTTCGGCAACTCGAAACGCTCGCACGCGGCCTTGTTGTCGAGCACCACCTCGACGCCCGGCAGACCGCCAATGCGTTCGATGACCTGCGCGGCGCTGACGTCACGCGGCAGATAAACCGTCGCGAACGAACCGAGCGCACCGTGGTGAACCACATATGGATCGGTGATCGGCAGAATCACGCGCGCGGTCCGCGCGCCGAGCCAGTCGTCCAGCACGTCCTGCAGGTAGATCACATTGGGCTCGCCCGTCTTCGGATCGTGCTTTGCGTTCATGCCGTGGTCGGCGGTCAGCGCGACCACCCAGCCAAGCGCGTCGAGCTTTGCCAGGTAGCCGTCCATCATCGCGTAGAACGCGTTTGCGCCTTCGGTGCCCGGCGCGGACTTGTGCTGCACGTAATCGGTGGTCGACAGATACATCAGGTCGAGCTTGCGGGTTTCGGCGAGCCGCACGCCCGCCGCGAACACGAATTCGGACAGCCCGGCGCTGTAGACGTCCGGCAGCGGCAGGCCGACCAGATCGAGTACGTTGTCGATGCCGTTTTCCTCGCGCGTCACGCTGTCGGCTTTTTCGGCGGAAAAGCAGATGCCTTTCATCTGCCAGCCGAGCAGACGGCGCAGCTTGTCTTTCGCCGTCACGACCGCCACTTTCGCGTCCACCTCCGACGCGGCGGCCAGCAGCGTGCCGGCACGCAGATACGCGGGATCGTTCATCATGACTTCGGCGCCCTTGCCGCCGTTCGCGTCCGGGTCCCAGAAGTAGTTGCCGCAAATGCCATGCACCGAAGGCGGCACGCCGCACACGATCGACAGGTTATTCGGGTTGGTAAACGACGGAATCACGCAGTCGCCCTTGAAGGCCGCGTCGCCCTTCAGCATCTTGCCGATGAACGGCGCGACGCCGGCCGCCACCGCGGCTTCCAGATAGTCGTATTCGCAACCATCGACGCACACGACGACAACCGGGGTGGACGGAAAGGCGTACTGGCGGCCGTTGGCTTCGAAACTGCGTTGAGTCTGGTTTGACATCGTCTTCATCCATTCGCGTCGATCACGCGCGTTCTTCATCAGTCGAGACTGGAGCGGCCGGTGCCACAGACCGCATCGACCGCGCTCCAGCCAGTTCACAAGCTTCATGCGCACGCTGCCGGCCACCGTTCACGTGCGCGCGCATCAGCGCGGCCGCATGTTCCGCGTCGCGCGCGGCAAGCGCCGCGAGGATCGCGCGGTGCTCGTCCAGCGAGCGCTCCATCGCATCGTCGTGCGCGACAAGCGCCGCACGCCGGAAAAGATTTAGTTCGCCAACCAGCCGCCGATACGTCTCATACAGCTTGCCGTTACCCGCCGCCACCACGATCGTGTCGTGAAACGCGACGTTGGCGCGCGTGTACGCGTCCTCATCCTGCGCGGCGAGCGCGACCTGCATGCTCTCCACCCAGCCACGCAGCTTCGCGAGCTGCGTTCCGTCGAGACGCGCCGCCAGCATCCGGCACGCCGCCTCTTCCAGCACCGCGCGCACGACGTAGATCTCGTCGGCTTCAGCGAGCGTCACGGTGCGCACGAACACGCCACGGTTTTTCTCGGTGCGCACGAGTCCGGCCTGCTCCAGCGCGCGGAACGCTTCCCGCACCGGCCCGCGCGACACCTGCAACCGCGCGGCCCAGTCGGCTTCGTTGAGCTTGTCGCCAGGCGCGAGGTTGCCGTCGACGATCTGGCGCTCGATCGCATCGCGCACCAGGGTTGTCAGCGAATGCCTGCGCACCACGTCAATGGCATCGACAGCAGTGGTTTGCATATTTTCGGTCATTTCGACATTTTTTGCCACATCGATATGCGTGATGTGCCGACAGAGACGCATCACGGGAAAAATCTGGACGGCGGCCGGTCAGTCCACGCGACGGCGTGGAACGCGAGCGGCAATCAGCAGCAGCGCAGCGAGCGAGACGAGCAGAAGAATCAGCGAAAGCGCGGAAGCCGGCAGGTAATAACCCCGCTCGACCTGCCCGACGACGACGATCGGCACGGTTGCAAAACCCGGCGGATAAACGGTCAGGGTCGCGCCCAGTTCACCGAGCGACAGCGCAAAACCCAGCGCGAGACTCGCGCGGATGGCCGGCACGAGTTGCGGCAGCACCACGCGGCGCAACACCATCGCAGGCGGCGCACCGAGACTGGCCGCCGCTTCACGCAGAATGGTCAGCTCGGGGCGCAACGCGGCGCTTGCGCAGCGGTAGCAGAACGGCAAGACGAGCGCGAGCTGCACGAACACGACAATCGCAGCCGAACCCGACAGATCGACGGGCGCCTTGTGATACGCGATCAGCACGGCCAGACCGAGCACGACGCTTGGCACGCCGTTGGGCATCATCGCGATCGTATCGACGAGCGCGCCAAGCCCGCGGCGGTCGCGTCCTTCGAGCGCCAGCGCGAGCCACAACCCGAGTACGGTGCCGAGCACGGCGACGCCGAAGCCGGTTTCGAGGCTCGTGGTGAGCGCATCGAAATCGCTGGAACCGAGGCGTTCGAACCAGCGCATGCTATAGCCGTCGGGCAGGATCGTGCCCGACCAGTGCGCCGCGACGCTCGAGAGCGCGACCACGCCCACCGGCAGCACGAACAGCCAGAAACACAGCAGCGCCGCGAGACCGAGCAGTACGGAGCCCGCGAAACGCACCAGTATGTTGCGCTTCACCGGCCGTGCGCGATGATGGACCGCCGGCAGCGGAACCGGATCGAGTTCAGCGTCCATTGCTCGCGCCTCCTGTCTTGCGTCGGTTGACCTGGCGATACAGCGCGTAAAGCGACAGCGACATCGCCAGCATGACGACGGCGCCCGCCGCCGCGGTCGGAAGGTCGAGGTCGACCGTGGCCGAACTGTAGATTGCGACCGGCAGCGTGATCAGATGCGCGCTGCCGAGCACGAGCAGAATGCCAAACTCGTTGATCGTCAGCAGGAAACAGAGAATCGTGCCGGCCGCGATGCCCGGCCACGCGAGCGGCAGGATCACGCGAAACGCGACCATCCAGCCGTGCGCGCCGAGACTGCGCGCCGCTTCGATCAGGCGCATGTCGAGCGTGGCGAACGAAGCGAGTGTCGGACGCACGACGAACGGCGCGTAAAACACCACTTCAGCGAGCACCACGCCGCCGATACCAAACAGAAAGTCGAGCGGCGGGTTCTCCAGATGAAAGAGCCGTTGCAGCCCGATGCTGACCGAGCCCTGCGAGCCATACAGAAAGATCAGCGTGAACGCGACGAGAAACGATGGAAACGCCACGAACAGTTCGAGGAAGCGCGTCACCATCCGCGCGCCGGGAAACGGCTTGAAGAACAGCAGCGACGCCAGCGCCACGCCAAGCAGCGAAGCGAGCCCGGCGCTTGCGAACAGGATCCACAGCGTCGTGCCGATGACGCCGCGTGTCTCGGGATTCTGGAAAAACTGCGCGTACGCGTGAACGCTGAACCCGTGCGGCCCGGTGAGGCTCAGCAACACGAGCCGCACGAGCGGATAGACCACGAGCGGTCCAAGCACGACGACAAGAAGAAACAGCAGATGCCATTGCGCCGCGCGCTCGCGACGGCGCACCGCCGCCCGGTGCGCCGCGCCGCTGGCCGCGCGATGTGCGTCGGCGAGCGCTTCAGGGCTGGATAAGAACGACATCGTCAGCCTCATAGTGCAGTGAAATGCGCGCGCCCTTCTCCGGCATCATGCCGTGGCCGCGCTGCATCTGGACGAGAACGGGATCGTTCGGCATGGCGTCGAGCGTGACCGATACCGAGAGCACCGCGCCGTACCATTCCACCGAAGCGATCGTGCCGTGCAGCTGCCCTTCGCCAAGCGGCACGATGCGCATGCTCTCCGGGCGCAGACACGCGACGCGTTCACGCTCGTTGTAGCGTGCATCGCCCATCGCGAACGCGACCTGTGGAGGCAGCAGGTTCGCCGCGCCCAGATAGCGCGCGACAAACGCGTCGTTCGGCGCGTCGTACAGCTGCTGCGGCGTGCCAAGCTGCGCAATACGGCCGTCGCGCATCAGGAGCGTCCGGTCGGACAGCACGAGCGCGTCGTCCTGGTCGTGCGTCACGCAGACGATCGTCAGGTTCGGCAAGCGCTCATGCAGCGCCTTGAGTTCAGAGCGCACCGACGCGCGCAGATTGGCGTCGAGCGCGGATAGCGGTTCGTCGAGCAGGAGCACGTCGGGTTCGATCACGAGCGCGCGCGCCAGTGCGACGCGCTGCTGCATGCCGCCTGACAGCTGCGCCGGCATCACGTGCCCGGCGTCGCCCAGCTGCACGAGCTTCAGTGCATCGGCGACGCGTCGCGCGATGTCCTTCGCGGGCGTGCGGCGTGCCTTCAGCCCGAACGCGACGTTCTCATATACAGAGAGATGCGGAAACAGCGCGTAGCTCTGGAACAGCAGGCCCAGATTGCGACGATGCGGCGAGACATGCGTCAGGTCGCGTCCCGCGACCGTCAGCGTGCCCGCCAGCCCGTCAGCTTCGATGAAACCGGCGATAAAGCGCAGCAGCGTCGTCTTGCCGCAACCGCTGCGGCCCAGCACGGTCAGCAATTCGCCGCGCCGGATCGTCAGCGACAGATCATCGAGCACCGTGCGCGAACCGAAGCGCACCGTCAGATGATCGATCTGCACGCCGCCCGGCGTGCCCGGACGCGCATCGCCGAGCGCCTCCGGTTCGGCGCCGAGGGCGCCGGGTTGAGCAAGACTGGCCGTGTTCACCGGTTTCATCCTCCAACATGGATAGTGCTAGTACAGGAAACGACCGCGCGTTACTTCGGCTTGACGACTTCGAGCTGCTTGCCCGACGAACCGATCACGTCGTTCTTCCAGCGTGCCGTCCAGTCAGCCTTCTTCGCCATCACCTGATTCCAGTCCACCGGGATCACCTTCACGCCAGCCGTCGCCTTCTTCACGATTTCGCCGTTCTTGCCGGTCAGCGCAACGTCCGTACGACCCGGGATACCGAAAATATCCGGCACCTTCGACTGCACGTCCGTCGACATCAGGTAGTCGATCAGCTTCTTGCCTTCCGCCTGGTTCGGACCGTTCTTGATCAGGCCGATCGCATACGGCAGCTGGAACGTCGTCGGCTGGCCGCCTTCGTGCGCGAGGAAAATCGGCTTGAGCGACAGGCCACCGTTGGCCGCGTCGTCGAGGTCCATCTGCAGGTCGCCGTTTGCGAACGCGATTTCGTTACGCGAGAGCAGCACGTCGAGATACCCCGTGCCCTTCGTGTGGAACTTCGCGCTCTGCTCGAGCTTCTTCAGGTAGTCGAACGCCTTGTCCTCACCCATCAGCGAGGTCGTGAGAATGATCACGGCCATGCCGTCGCCAGCCGTTGCCGGGTTCGAATACGCCACCTTGCCGCTGAAATCCGGATGCAGCAGATCGGCGAACGTCTTCGGCTGGTTTTTCGTGACTTCGGGGTTGATCGCGAACGTGAAATAGTTGTTCACGAACGTCGCCCACGCGCCATCCGACGCCTTCGCGATCGCCGGCACGTTCTTGTAGTTCACGCTTTCGTAGTTCTGCAGGAGGCCCGTCTGGGCCGCCTGCTGGATGAACGGCGGCAGCGTGACGAGCACGTCGGCCTTCGGCGCATCCTTTTCGATCGTCGCGCGGTTCACCACTTCGCCACTACCCGCGGTGACGATGTTGACCTTCACGCCTTCTTTCTTCTCAAACGCGGGCAGCACGTCCTTGTAGAGGTTCTCAAGGCCGTCGGCCGTGTACAGCACCACCGCGTCAGCCGCGTGCGCCGGCAAGGCAGCACCGCCGAATGCCGCCGCGGCCACCAGTGCCGGAAGCAGTTTGCGGACGATGCCGGCCGTCGTGTGAAGTTGATTCTTCTCTGTCATGTCGCTCTCCGAAAGGCAAAAACCAGACGGTCGGGAAAACCCCATACCTGTTGTGATTGAAACGGCGCGTACGCCGTGCCCGTTTTTTTGCATTGCTACAGCCAGATTGCAGATTGCCGACAACCTTACTGATTCATTTCCAGCGAGACGTCCGGCCGGTAATTGGCTCCGCAACCCCGTGCCTTGCCTGAATGGGCACGGCAAGAATCACAGGTTTCCATGACAGCCGCATGACTATTTTCACGAATTCCAAAAAATGACACAATTCGCCAATAATATGCATATTGCTCGTGCATGCAAGATGCACCTTTCATCTGACTACGGAGGTTGTGTGATTCTCGGAAACGATCCAATCCTGCTGACGCCGGGGCCGCTCTCGACCTCGCCCGAAACCCGCCAGGCGATGTTGCGCGACTGGGGATCGTGGGATGTCGCCTTTAACCAGATGACGCAAACCGTCTGCGCCGACCTGCTCGAAATCGTACATGGCGAAAATGACTACGTGTGCGTGCCGATGCAGGGCAGCGGCACGTTCTCCGTGGAAGCCGCGATCGGCACGCTGGTGCCACGTAACGGTTGCGTGCTCGTGCCGAACAACGGCGCGTACTGCGCGCGGATCGTCAAGATCCTGCAGCGCATGGGCATCGCGTACGTGGAGCTTGCGCTGCGCGAGGACGAGCCGGTGAGCGCCGCCGCCATCGAGGATGCGTTCAACACCGACGCGCGCATCACGCACGTCGCGCAGGTGCATCTGGAAACGAGCGCGGGCCTCCTGAATCCCCTCGATGACATCGCCGCGCTGTGTCAGCGTCATGGCAAAAGCCTGATCGTCGACGCGATGAGCTCGTTTGGCGCGCTGCCAGTCGACCTGCGCAAAGGCGGCATCGACGCATTGATATCGGCGAGCGGAAAGTGCCTCGAAGGGGTGCCGGGCATGGGCTTCGTGATCGTGAAGCGCAGCGTGCTGCTGGCAAGCGAAGACCGCTCGCCTTCGCTCGCGCTCGATCTGCACGACCAGTACGCGTATATGCAGAAGACCACACAGTGGCGCTTCACGCCGCCGACGCACGTCATCGCGGCGTTGCGCAATGCGCTCGACCGCTTTATCGCCGAAGGCGGCCAGCCGGCGCGCGGAGCGCGTTACCAGCAGAACTGCCGGACGCTGATCGACGCGATGAAAGCGCTCGGCTTCGAGCCGTTCCTCGCGGCCGACGTGCAGGCGCCGGTGATCGTCACGTTCCACGCGCCGAAAGACCCGGCGTGGCGTTTTGTGGACTTTTACGCGGCCGTGCGCGACGCCGGCTATGTGCTGTATCCGGGGAAACTTACGCAGGTGGAGACGTTCCGCGTGGGCTGCATCGGCGCCATCGATGCCAACGAACTGCACAGCGCGGTGGCTGCGATCGACCGCTCGCTCAAGAAACTGGGCGTGCGCGTACGCTGACGGCAGGTGCGGCGGCGGAATAAAGGGCAACGCCGTGGAAATACCGGCGCCTCAGGCGATCAGGATTTCCGGGCCGCGCGTCGCGATCGCTTTCGCCAGCGCGCGGTCCGGCGCCAGCTCGGTCACGAGATAGCGGGCCGACTCGAAGCCATTGATCCGCACGGGCGTGACGCGGCCGAACTTCGAGTTGTCCGCGACGACGATCACCATTCCCGCTGCCGCGATCATGCGGCTGCGTACTTCGGCGGCCATGCGCGAGTAATCGGTGAGCCACGCATCGGTCGAAATGCCGCCCGCGCCGATCAGCGCGAAATCCGCGTGGTACTGGTCCAGCTGGTGGATCGTATCGAGGCCGAACGTGGCATCTTCCAGGTCCGACAGTTCGCCGCCGAGCAGCGTCACGCGATTGTCGTTGCGTCTGCCGAGCAGCAGTGCGATGCGCCAGTCGTTGGTGTAGACGGTGAGCCGGTGCCGGTCGGTCAGCGCGCGCGCGACGGCCTGCGTCGTGCTGCCCGAGTCGATGATGACCGAGGCGCCGTCCGGGATGAACTGCGCGGCGCGTTCGCCGATCGCGCGCTTGGCGCTGGCGTTCGCTGCTTCACGCGTATCGAGATCGGGCTCGCGGCGGTCGCTCGACAGCGCGCCGCCGTGGGTTGTCACGATCAGGCCGCGACCGGCCAGCGTATTCAGATCGCGCCGGATCGTCTCGCGCGAGACGTTCAGTTCGCGAACGAGTTCAGCGACCGACAACGCGCCGTTTCTGGCGACCTGCGACAGGATATATTGGTGACGTTGTTCTGCAAGCATCTCTGGGGGTGCCGGGCTGACGGCACGCGTGAGTTCTGAAGGCCGGCGTATTGTATTACGCGATCCGTCGGAACGCTCCGCGCCGTGCGCTTCCCTGCTACCCTGAACGCTCCCGTCACGCATCGTCGATGCGCGCTCCGTCAAACGAACTGCCGATGCGCCCACTGTTTCGCCGACTCCTGCTACTGTTCCACGCCTTGCGCTACGGCGCGCGGCTCGTCTGGCTCGCGGCGCCGGAACACCACAAGCTGCGCTGGGCCGCGACACTTGCAAGCCGTCTGCATGAATCGGACAAGGCGCGCGCAAGCCTGCATGGCGTGCTGCCGCAACTCGGCCCGCTCGCCAGCGCGTTTGCCGCCGCGCTCACCGAACATCCGGAACTCGCGAGCGGCACGCTGCACGACGTGATCGACGCCGTCGACCACATGCAGGCGCCGCTACCGCCGCAAGAGGTGGAACGCGCGCTGGAGGCGGCCTTCGGACGCCCGCTCGCCACGCTGTTCGCATCGGTCGATCTCGTGCCGGCGCGCAACGGCTTTGCCGAACAGACGCATATCGCGCGTCTGGTCGCGCCCGTCGATGGTCACTGCAATGTGTCGATCAAGCTGCTGCGCGCGGCGGAAGTCGAGCAGATCGGCGACGAGGCCGCGCTCCTGCGCTGGGTCGCGCGCTGGCTCGAGAAGTTTTCCGGCACCGCGCGCCGCCTGCAACTGCGGGCGCTCGCCGGATCGTTCACGCAGGAATTGCTACGCCGCTTCGACCTGCGCGCCGAAGCGGCCAATTTCAGCCAGACCGGCCATCACTTCGAGCGCGATACGCGGATCGCCGTGCCAGCCGTGATCTGGGATCTGTGTACGCCCACCACGCTCGTCGCGCAGCGGATCGACACCTTGTCGGTCGCGAACGTCATCGGACTGCACGCGCATCACATCAAGCTCGCGACGCTCGCGGCGCATATCATCGAAGTGGTCAGCGAGCAGGCGTTCGAGCATGGCTTCTTTCACGCGGCGCTCGACGCCGAACGCGTGCGGGTGAGCATCGAGCCCGATACGTGCGGACGCCTCGTGCTGGCGGATTTCGCGATCATGTCGAGCCTCTCCTCGCAGGAGCGCCACTTCTTCGTTCATGGCGCGAGCGCGCTCTTCGAGCAGCAATACGGGCAACTCGCCGACCTGCACCGTGATGCCGGTCACGTGCCGTCCAGCACGCGCACCGAGGTGCTCGAAGCGGAACTGCGCACCCGCGCGGAAGCCCATTTCGCGGATGAACCCGAAGCGCGTTCAGCCGGCGCGCTGTTCCATCACCTCCTGCATGCGGTGCAGCCATTCGAGGGCGCCGTGTCTCCGCGCCTCGCGAATGCGCAGCGCTCGTTCGAGCAGGCCGAGACGCTGGCGCGCGCGTTACACCCCGGCGTCGATACCTGGAACATCGCGCGGCGCACGCTCGCGGGCATCGCGCGACGCGATCTCGGTCATCGCGGCTGGATCAGGCGCCTTTCGCAGGAATTGCCGCACCTCGCGCATATCGTGCCGCGCATGCCGCAACTGGCCGTGCTCTACCTCCAGCATCAGCACGACCAGACACACGCGCAGCGCGATGCCGAACTCACGCGCGAACTGCGCCGCGAAATCAGGCGCACCCGCGCGCTGCTCTGGGCGTGCGCCGTGGGCGGCGCCATGCTGGGCGCAGGCGCGATTCTGTTCGCGCAGTAACGCCGGCCGACTTCCCGCGCGCATCGCCCGGCTCACGCGACACAGTGCAGGTTCGAACAAGACGCCGCTTTCACGGTGGATCACACTGCCGTTTTCGTTCGTCGCGAGCCGTTCGCCGTTCCATGTCCGTCGCCATCAATGCTGTGCTGTTCGTCGTGCTGTGGTCGACGGGCTTCGTGGTCGCCCGCGCGATCACACCGTTTGCCGACCCGAATCTCTTTCTGCTGGCACGCTTTGGTGGAACCGCCGCGCTCTTCACGCTCGTGGCACTCGCGACGCGTGCCGCGTGGCCACGCGGCCGCGATCTGGGCAAGCATCTGCTCGCCGGTGCGTTGTTGCAGGGCGTGTATCTCGGCGCCGGCTACTGGGCCGTCGCGCAGGGGCTGAGCGCGGGCGTGATGGCGCTACTCGGCGCGCTCCAGCCATTGCTGACCGCCGCCGTCGCCGCGCCGCTCCTTGGCGAACGCCTGTCCCCGCGCGGCTGGAGCGGCATGGCGCTTGGCCTGACCGGCGTCGCGCTCGTACTGGAGCCGAAACTCGCCGTCGCCGGTGCCGGTGTGCCCGTGCCGCACGGCAGCGCGCCACCGTGGCTCGTCATCGTCATTTCGGTTCTTGCTGTCTTTTCGATCACGGCGGGCACGCTGTTTCAGAAGACGTCGCTCGCGAAGGCCGACATACGCAGCGCGAGCGCCGTGCAGAATCTGGGCGCGGCCGCCGTCGCCGCAGTGCTGGCACTGGCGCTCGGCGAGCATCGCTGGATTTCCTCGGCACCGCTGTGGGCATCGCTTGCGTGGGGCATCGTGATGCTTTCGGGCGTCAGCGTGACGCTGCTTGTCTGGATGGTCCGGCGCGGCGACGCGTCGCGCGCGACGGCGCTCCTGTTTCTCGCGCCGCCACTTGCCGCCTTCGAAGGCTATATCGGTTTCGGCGAAATGCTGCTGCCCGTGCAGATCGCTGGTTTCGTGTTTGCGCTCGCAGGCGTCTGGCTCGCACGGTCCTGACCGTGGCGCGTCGCTTCGCGTGACGTTGAGTTACGTTGCGTCGCGTTGCATCGCGTGATCGTGACGCATCAGAACGGGGCCGCGACAGCAAGCCCGGTGCGCGGCGCACGCTTGATCCGCCCTCGCGGACAACACCGACCGCTCCCAGACCAGATTGCGTGGTGCGTCAGTCCGCGTTGTCGCCGCCGGCTGGTATTTTCGCGTGGGCCTTGCTGCCAGGCGCCGGTGACCACGCGGGCCGCGTCTTGCGCTGCGAATCGACCACGACGATGTAACGTCCCGCCCACGGCGTGACCTGCCGGTCCGAGTGCAGCACCCAGAGCGACCGGCCGGACGCGACGAGCGCTTCGTATTCGGCGTCGAGAATGCCGTGATGATCGAGAAACACATTCAGCGACGCGGGAATGCGCACGCATCCCTTCGAATGGCGGATGCCAAGCAACGGTTCGAGCCGGTCGGGATCGGTTGCGTGCATCTGGAAGCGCATCTGCGACACGCCGCCCTTCCCCCAGCCGCGCTCGCCTTCGGCCCAGCCCAGATCGAAAATGCGCATGTCACGCTTGCCGTAGCCGCGAATGCCGTTCTGGTTCATCGTGCCTTCGGCGCGAAAGTCCATGTTGTCGGGCGTATGCTCGAAAACGCCGAGCGGCGTGATGAAATGATCGAATTCGCCAGGCCGGCCCGTCGCGACCGGTGACGCGCCGATCATCTGCCATTTGTCAGCCGGCGTCGCGCGGAAATAGATGAAGAGTGCCTGCACGTTGGCGCTGCGGTCCACCAGCACCACATATTCACCCGCCAGGCCGCCAAGATCTTTTGCCGCCAGCGCCGCCTGCAGGCGCGCGCCATACGCGGCCTGATCCGCCGCCGGGACCTTCAGGCGACGCGTGACTTCGCGTGCGAACGCATTGCGCATGAGCAGCGCCCGGCGCGGATCGACCACGCTGCGGGCCTCGGGTGCGGGTGCGGGTGCGGGTGCGGGTGCCGATGCGGGTGCCGATGCGGGTGCCGATGCGGGGGCCGATGCGGGTGCCGATGCGGGCACCGATACCGATGGCGATGCCGACGCGGGCCCGGATGAGCTTGCCGGCATGGCAGGTGTTGCGGGAAGCAGCGGCGGCATCGGCCGCGCCATCGACGCCGCGCCGCTGGCCGGCGTTGCCGTCACGACCGATGCGGGGCTGGCGGCAAACGCGAACGCGCACGACAATGCACACACCGAAGCCACGGCCGCGGGGCCCATCCAGCGATAACGCCGGTCGAATTGCCGAACGCCGGAAGACCTGGCGCCCACGACTGTTGTTCGATGTTTTACGTCGGCCTGATCAGGACATGTGTCGATGTTCATCTCGTCTCTTCGGGCGAGCCCGGTTTTGAATTTAACGCTATCAACCAGCACGCGAGAGGCTCCAGACATATTACCAGGATTGTTCGTCGTGACGATCAGGTATTGAACGTTGACCGGCGAACGGGACGTTAGCCACCACACGGCGACTGCCCCGAATCACACATTGCGCGATACTCACAAGACGAAATCCGTCAAATACGCCAAAGGAAAACCGATGACACCGCCAGATTCCGTCCTGCTTCAACGGCGCATTATCGAAGAACTGCATGTCGCCCAGCGATTCGACGCAGCGGATGAAATTGAAAGACGGGTCGCGTTTCTCGCGCGCTATCTGCACGACAACGGACTGAAGACCTACGTGCTCGGCATCAGCGGCGGCGTCGATTCGACGACTGCGGGACGGCTCGCGCAACTTGCCGTCGAACGTCTACGGGCGGACGGGCACGAGGCACGT
Organism: Paraburkholderia sartisoli; assembly: GCF_900107685.1. Classification (GTDB taxonomy): domain Bacteria; phylum Pseudomonadota; class Gammaproteobacteria; order Burkholderiales; family Burkholderiaceae; genus Paraburkholderia; species Paraburkholderia sartisoli. The sequence continues at coordinate 15,312 of NZ_FNRQ01000007.1, forward strand.
TTCATTGCGATGCGCCTGCCATACGGCACGCAACACGACGAAGAGGACGCCCAGCAATCGCTCGCGTTCATCCGCGCCGACGAAAATCTGACCGTCGACATCAAAGCCGCCGCCGATGCCATGCTGGCCGCCGTTGCCGCCGGCGGCACGCCGTTCAGCGACGCCGCGCATCAGGACTTCGTCCTTGGCAACATCAAGGCGCGCCAGCGGATGATCGCGCAGTACGCGGTGGCCGGCGCGCGGGCCGGCGTCGTGATCGGCACCGATCATGCGGCTGAATCCGTGATGGGGTTCTTTACGAAATTCGGCGATGGCGGGGCCGACGTATTGCCGCTGGCGGGGCTGAACAAACGCCGGGTGCGCGAACTGGCGCATGCACTGGGCGCCACGGAAGCCATGGCGTCGAAGACACCTACGGCGGATCTGGAAACGCTGCGTCCACTACGCCCCGACGAAGATGCGTATGGCATCACCTACGAGCAAATCGACGATTTTCTGGAGGGCAAGCCAGTCAGCGACGCGGCGTACGAGACCGTTTTCCGCTTCTATCACGCAACGCGACACAAGCGGGCGCTGCCCTATACGCCATTCGACTGGCCTTTGAACGAATAGCGGAACAGCGACTGGAAAGCACAACGCGCATCGACACGGGAGCGTCGATGCGCGTTGAACAAGTGCTGAAGATGACTGGACGATCAGGCAAGCACGACGAACCGGCTCACTGTTTCACTGTTGCCGCCCGGGCGGTTCGTCACTAAATATCGAGGAGCTGGCTTCGAGTGCCGCGCCGTTCAGATGGAGCGCGTTAACCTGCCGCGCGATGACCTCACCGACGTACGGCACACTCGCGTCCAGCTCGACGACGGCATATGCAGTGGACGTACCGATCTCGTGTACCTGGATCCCGGACGCGTAGTGTCCTAACTCTTTCCTGAGAAAGTCACTCACTTCCTGCTCGGTACACGACTTCGGAATATTCCTGACGGTAAGATTCATGGCGAACCACGGTTACCGGTTACGCCGCTCACTACTGCGCACACGAACCGGCTGCAGGCGTTCACGCCTGTTTTTCGCAGCCGCATGACGGATAATCGCCGCGCCGAGCAACGCCACCGAGATATAAAGAATAATCATTTCAAATCTCCCCTATGCATTTCGTCCTGATATCAGGATAGTCAGAACCTGCTTCAAATGCGATGCGACAATTTGCCATGACATAAGGCGACCGGCAGTTTCAACGGCATCAGGGCACTCGGACCCATTCAAAAAACGCTGATGTGCCTCGCTCATGCGCCATACAAGACGTTGTTAATGAACTGTACCTGATTGAGCGACAAAAAAATCGCAAGAACCATTTTTTTCACGATCCTTTTCATGACCTGTCGCACAGGGCCGAAACGGGGGTAGCAGGCGTCGATTGCCATAAAACGGGCATTCCGGCGGGTTATCGAGGTTGTACGGGTTGTTTTACGGGGCGGCTGGCGTGCGCATCGAATGTGACACGACGGCATCGTCCGCCGCCATGCGGTGGGCGAGCACGAGGAAAAGGGCTGCACGCGGTTACGCCGTGGCGAGCCCTTACCAGACTGTCGCGTGCGTCGCGGTTTGACGCATGTGTGCAGTAACAAGTGAGGCGGCGGGCTGACTTGCGTCAGCTCGCCGTTTCTATCTGCACGCCCTCTTCAGCTCTTGCTGCGCGCCTGCAGAGACCGGATGCGCATCATCGCACCCGTATTGGCGATCGCCGATTCATACATTTTCGCGAGATCGGCCTTGAGCGCCGTACGCGATCCGGCGTCGAGGTAAATCATGTGCCCCGACGGATAAAAGCGCGCGGACAGGTTCTGGCGAATCTGATTGCTCACGAGCGGCATTTCCTGCAAATCGAGGATGGTCTGATAGAACGGTGTGACAAAGTCGTAAAAACCGTTCGCCGACAGCACTTTCAGATCGACATTGAGCGCCATCACCGCAGCCAGATCGCCTGCCGTGTACAGGATGATATTGCCTTTCGAATCGACTCCCTTCTGCGTACCGGTCGGGTCGATGTGGCCGAAGTCCCAGTTGGCGAAGGCCTGGTCGTTGAGATCGGTGAACGAGGAATTCGACGTGAACTTCAACTGTTCATTCAGATAGACATTCCACATCGCCGTGTACACGCCCGTGACGGCTGTCATCGTGGGATCGTTGCCGCCCGAATTCGGGTCGATCTTGCCGGCGATGCCCGTTTCGATTCCGGTGACGCGGCCGTCATACTCCCCAAGCGCAAGCCCCTTCGATTTCAGCAGCGTGGTCAGGAAAAGAGAATTGCCCCGACTGTCGTAACCTGCGATATCGAGACTCCATGCGAGCAGGGTGGTCTTGTCGATACCGGTGTATTCGCTCAGCTTTTCGACCGTCGCGCTGTCGGTGGTCGGGAACTTGCGCAGCGCGGCCAGGTAGTCGGTGCGCGCGAACTGGGCCACTTCTTCAGCGAACGCGCCGAGATCGGTCGGCGTTGGCGCGACGCCGAGCTTGCGGTGATACCACGCATCCGCGGCCGCGGTGGGCAGCGCACCCACCGGATTGCCCGCCTGGGTGTAATCGAGAATCGACGACTGCAGTGTGATGCCGTTCAGATCGACGCCGTCTTCGTGCAGACGGTACGCGAGGACGCAGCTGCGCGCGGTGCCATACGATTCGCCGAACAGGAACTTCGGCGAATTCCAGCGGCTGTTCTTCGTCAGAAAACGCTTGATGAACTGCTTGATCGAATCGGCGTCCTGATCCACGCCCCAGAAATCGCGGTTCTTATGCGGTGCGATGGCCGCCGAATAGCCCGTGCCGACCGGGTTGATGAAAACCAGGTCGCTCTTGTCGAGCAGGCTGTCGGGATTGTCTTCCATCGCATACGGCGCCGGCGGCGTGAAACCCGGCATCGAGGTCTTGATGCGACGTGGCGCGAACGACCCCAGCAGCACGAACACGGAAGACGACCCCGGACCGCCGTTATAGAAAAACGTGACCGGGCGCGTTTCTTCCTTCTGGTCGTCCTGCGTGAACGCCACGTAGAACATCTTCGCGCTCGGTAGCGAACTGCTCGAGTCGACCGTCACGAGGTGACCTGCTGTCGCCGTGTAGTTGATCTTGCGCCCACCTATCGTGATGGTGTGCTTCGTGATCGCCGCGTTCTCGGTGCTGTCGGTCACGGCGTCGTCCGGACCGTTGCCGTAGGCGACCGGATCGAAGAACGGCTTGTCTCCTGCCCGATGCGGCACGGCCGCCGCCATTGGCGATGGGGACGCCGCTGAATTGTGCGGCGACTGTGAACTGCCTGAAGCTGACTCGGGATTCGTCATGATCGCTCCATTGAATTCGTTAACGTCTTGTGAGGTCTTGTGAGTCCTGCAAGATGCCGTCCATCCTCGACGCCACGCGGACTACCGGCGCCACGCCTTCGTGACTGACCGGCAACCCGCTCGCCGAACTATAGTGCTGCCGCCACCTTCTTGCCATCGGGGCTGCCGAGACCCGTGCATGCGTCCCATCCCGGGCCGGCGGAAAAGCTGCCGTTGTTGCCCTGCGTGATGTCGTTGCAGACACCTTGAGCCTGATAAAGCTTTGGATTCACGAATCCGGCAGGCTGCCCTTTTGCCGAGTTGATGCGGGCGATCAGCGCAGCCCAGAGCGGCGCCACCGCACTCGTGCCGCCGACCACCGTGCGTGCGCCATCGATCAGCACGTCATAGCCCGTGGTGGGCGACGCATCCCCCGCCACGTCGGGTACGCCGCGCCCACTGAGCGCGGTCTTGCCGCCCTGCACGGCCGTGACGGATAACCCGTTCTGCCACGCGGGCACCGGGAACGCAGTGCTGACGCCGCCACCACCCGCGCCGCCGTCCGTCCCGTCGTTCCAGACGACCTCCTGCGTTATCGACGTGCCAGACGCCTGCAGGTGCGTGCCGCCACAAGCAAGCACGTACGGGCTCGACGCTGGAAAATCGACGTGTTCGCCGCCATCGCCGACGCCGTCGGACGATCCGCTGTCGCCCGATGCCGCGCAGACCGTCACGCCCATGGTCGCGGCAGCCTGCAATACGCTGTTGAATGCGTTCAGCGACTGCGCGGTCCAGATCGATTCCGGTCCGCCCCAGCTGATCGAAATGACCGAGGGTTTGTGGGTCGCATCATGCACCGCGCGGCTCACCGCATCGAGGAAGCCGGCATCGCTGTTGGCGGTGAAATAGACGGCGATCGTCGCGCCTGGCGCGATGGCCCCCGCGATCTCGATGTCTAGTGTGACTTCGCCGTCAGGCCCGTTCGGATCCCCGCTCGGCTGGTTGCCGCCCTGATCGACGCCGACGGAGACCACCTTCGGCATGGCGACCCCGAGCCCCGAAAAATAGGACTTGAGATCCGCCGCCTGATAACCCCCGCCGAGTTCGATGATGCCGATGCACTCGCCATGGCCGTCACCAGCCGGGAAGTTGTACAACTGCGCGAGTTGCAACGGCGTGAAGGCAGCCTGATGTGTTCGTGCCGCGGCGAAAGGCGGCCGGATGCGAAAGTGCGGCCGCGCCTGCGGACGGTTGTCGAGCCCCAGCACTGCCGTGACGATGCCGTGAAGATCGTCGGGCACACTGATCACGCCGGTTCGGCCGCGGTACTGGCCCATCGCGTGATGCTCGAAATGCTGAAGATGTACGTCGAACGCACCCTGAAAGTTCGCGATCGTGCCGCTCAGCACGACGGTGGCCGCAGCGGCGTCCTCGCGAACGACATTCAACCCGTGTGCCTGCGCGAATGCTCTCAGCTTCGCGACATCGCCGGGCGCGGCGGCGAACCGCTTCGCGAATTCCTCGCGCGAGACGGGCTTTGCTTTCGGGTCACCCGATTCGATCTGCTTCATCAGCGCCTGGAACTGTGGCTCGTCCTGGCGACGCAGCATGACGACAACCTCGATGGTTTCCGCCGGATTGCAGCTGCCGACCACCTTCGAACCTGCCTGCACCGCCCGATCGCTTCCAGCCAGTGGATGTTTTGCCATGGTATCGATACTCCTCCGTACACGGACCTGACGCCACGCGGCTCACATCGCGAAGTTCGCACGAACTCCGGAAAGGCGAGCCGTGTGTACCCCGAAACCCGCGCAGTGCCTGCGTTTCAACGACATCGCTGAACGGTCCGACAGATCCATTCAAACACAGTTCCTCGTGTCGTCACACCTGGCCGTCCGGCCAGTTTGCAACGCCAGCCGCCCCCGGTACGATATTCCTGACCGCGCTATGATTGCGCGGCGCTGCGAATGCAGCACGCCCAAAGAATTAAAGGAACCTCCCATGTCCATTTCAATGTATCAAGCATCCGTGCCCGTACTCGTACGCGGCCTCACCAACCTGCAGGCGGTTCTCGGCAAGGCCGAAGCGCATGCGGCGGAAAAGCAGATCGATCCGCTCGTGCTCACTGGCGCCCGCCTTTTCCCCGACATGCTGCCGTTGAAGCGTCAGGTCTATATCGCGACCGATACAGCAAAAGGCTGCGCCGCGCGTCTCGCCGGCGTCGAAGCGCCGAAATTCGAGGATTTCGAACAGACATTCGACGAACTCGACGCCCGTATCCAGAAGACGATTGATTATCTGAAGGAGTTCAAGCCGGAGCAGATCGACGGTTCGGAAGCGCGTCCGGTTACGATCAAGATGCGCACGGGGCCGGTCGAGTTCGTCGGCCTCAGCTATCTGCTGCATTTTGCGATGCCCAACTTCTTCTTTCACACGACAACCGCTTACGACATCCTGCGTCATAACGGCGTCGAACTGGGCAAGCTCGATTTTCTCGGGCGCGACGCGGCAGGTTGATGTAGCGACATCCATGCAGGAAGTGGCGACGCGTTTTTATGCGTCGCCACGCATGACGCGCGCTGCGATACGCGCACGCGGGTCATGCGCTGGCCTGAAGCAAGGCTTGGAGCAGGATTTGAAGCACGACCTGACGCGCGACTCACGGCACGCGCCGTGCGCCGCGGGTCACATCCGCGGCTGGAACGCGATGATACCCATGCCGGCGAGCGTCACCGCGACGCCGGCGATATCCCACAGCGTCGGCCGAACCTGATCGACGGCCCACAACCACAGGATCGCGACCGCGACATACACGCCGCCGTATGCGGCATACACGCGCCCCGCCGCTGTGCCGTGCAGTGTCAAAAGCCAGGCGAACAGCGCCAGACTCAGCGCGCCCGGTACGAGCAGCCATGGCGAGCCGCCCTCTTTCAGCCAGCGCCACGGCAGATAGCAGCCGGTGATCTCCGCGACGGCGGTCACGGCATAGAGCAGGAATGTTTTCATCGATGAGCGTGTGGTGATGGGTGTGATGCGTCGGCCGGCAGACGCAGCGCTGCATTGGAGCAACGCCGGCCGGCCTGTGGCCTTTATTAACACAATCACTTTGCCGGCGGCGCAATGCGCATGCGAAAGTCGCCGTACTCCGTCGACCTGCCCGATATTTCATGACCGTCCAGTCTCCCTGCATCGACATCTGCAAGTTCGACGACAAGACCGGCCTGTGCATTGGCTGCCTTCGCACGCGCGATGAATGCAAGCGCTGGAAGAAGATGAACGACAAACACCGTCGCAGGATCATCGACGACAGGCCGCGCCGTCAGTCGAAGCTGAAACGGTGAGCCGCCCCGCCTGATCGCTGGGCGGGCTCCCACGTCGCGCCGCCTCCGCCGCTCAGTCGAGCGACAGTCGCAATGCGAAGCCGACCAGCGCGGCAGAAAACGTCCAGCGCTGAACAGTCTGTGCGAGCGGATGGGTCCGCATCCAGTTCGCGATCCGCGCGGCGCCGACTGCACAGGCCACGTCAAAACATGCGCCCATGAGCAACAGCACGACACCCAGTTCCACCACCTGCGCCGCGACTGGCCCCGCCTCCGGCCGAACGAACTGCGGCAACAGCACCGAGCAGAACAGCAATGCCTTTGGATTCAACAGGTTGGTCAGCAACCCCTTGACGAACGCCGCGCGCAGCGGACGCTGTCCGGCTGCCTCGACACCTCCAGCCGGCAATGCGAAAACCGGTGACCGGAAAATCTGGATCGCGATCCACGCGAGATATACCGCGCCGCCATACCGGACGACCTCATAAAGCCACGGCGCACTGCGCAACAGCGCAGCGACGCCGCATGCGGACAGCGTGACGTGCGTCGTGCGCGCCATCGCCAGGCCGCCGGCCGCCGCGAAACCGCTGCGGGCGCCGCGCCCGATACTCGTCTGCATGACGAGCGCCATGTCCGGCCCGGGAACAGCATAGACAACAGCCAGTGCGGCAACAAAAACGACCATCAGATGCGCTGAAACCATGATGAACCTCGCGTTTTACAGGGCTCTATCTTGCTATCGTCGCGGGAGCGATTACTGGCGATTTTCGTGGCATTGGCATCTTGTAATGACGTATCACACTATAATTCAACATCTTTATAGTGCTTTCATCCATACATGAGCAACGATCTCGACAAGATCGATCGCGCCATCCTGGCCGCGCTGCAAACGGACGGACGCATGTCCAACGCGCGTCTCGCCGAAACCGTCGGGTTAAGCGAAACGCCCTGCGCGCGCCGGTTGAAGCGCCTCGAAAACGACGGCTACATCGAGCGCTATCGCGCCATGCTCTCGCGCGCGGCGCTCGGGCTCGGCGTGGTCGCGTTTGTCTACGTGCGGTTTGCCGTACACGACCGGGCAGTCGCCACGCGTTTCGAGCGCGAAATCCTTGCGATTCCCCGCATCCTGTCGTGTCATAACGTGTCGGGCAGCGCAGACTACGTGCTGCAGGTCATCGCGCGCGATCTCGATGATTACGGCACGTTCATGCGCGATCAGCTACGCAGCCTGCCGGGTGTGACGTCCGTGGAGTCGTCGCTGTCGCTGCGGGAAATCAAGGCAAACGGCGGTCTGCCGCTACCCTGAGCCCGCTGCCGCTGACGACCCCGCGGAAGACCACGGACGACCGCACCCGCCATCGACCCATGGCATAGTGCGCACCGGCCGACTATTTTTGCCAGATGATCCACGGAGTTTTCATGAACCACGAACAGGCGCGAGCCGAAGAAAGCAGCGCGATGGAGCGCGTGCTCAACGCGACAAAGAAGGTACAGACGGCGTTCGCGTCGTTGCAGTCGCAATTCCCGCCCGCGGGCGATGGCCGTCCCTCGCAGATGGCTTTGCAGACCTTCGACGCTGCGCTACAGGAACTCGAAGACGCACAGGCCGCATTCGACGAACTCCTCGGCGATCTGCTTGACGGTAACCGCTAGTGGGGTGTTTCGCTCTGCCTGGAACTTAAGCGGCTATCTGCGTAAAAGATCTTCTACGGGATGATCGGACGGCAGGACTCCGAGAGTACGTAGCCGCCATTCCCTCGCCATCATCGCCGACCCGAAACAGCCTGGCCAATTGCTACGCTATGGCCAAACGCCCCGAGACGGCGCGCTACATGAGCGAGAACACATCAACAGCGCGCTGCGTATCCGGGCTTGCGTCACTAAAGAGCAGATTGCCGGCCCGATTGCACCCAGTCTTCAACCCGTAGACCGGGTACCCGGTCGAACTCGCGAAGATTATTCGTGACCAGGATCAGGCCCTGAGACCGGGCGTGCCCGGCGATCATCTGGTCGTAGGGGCCAATCGGCTTGCCATTTTTTTCCAGTTCGGCCCTGAGCTGGCCGCTATGCACGGCCGCCTCATGGTTGTAGTCCAGGACGTCCAGGCGCGCTGCAAAACCCTCGACGACGGCCAGATTTTTCTCCGGCGATGCGGACTTCTCTGCACCATAAATCAACTCCATCAACGTCACTGTGCTGATGCAGAGTTGGCCGTGGTAGTGGTTGAACGCTTCGCGAACCGCATGGGGCTTGTTCTTGATGGTGAAGATGCAGATGTCGTATCGAGCATGCACTTGAGCATCAAAGCCCCTCACGCTCCCGATTGGCAGGCTGGTTGCGCGTGGACATGAAGTCCGGACTGACCCCTTCACCATCAAACCAGCTATCCCATGATTCTCCGGCCGGGGTGAGTATGCGGATGCGACCGATGGCCACCACGTCGACCCGTTTTACATCGTCAGGAAGCGCCACGGCTTTTGGCAGGCGTACCGCCTGACTGCGATTGCTTTTGAAAATGGCACCTTGTTCCATGACGGATTCCTTGGGGTACTGTCGAATGTATATCCAGTTACAGGGGCATGACGGATATGTCAATGCAATATACCGGCCGAAGGTCCAGCTCGGAGACGCCCGCAAGACTTGACCGTTAGTTGCGTTAATCACCCAGAAACATGTCGCAGCGCGTCGACGAGCACGCCCAGCGCGCGTGAAGACTGGCGGCGGCTCGGATAGTACAGGTGATAGCCTGGAAAGACCGGACACCAGTCCTTGAGCACCGGCTTGAGCCGCCCTTCGGCGATATACGGCTGCGCCAGATCGGCCGGAATGTAGGCAAGCCCGCAGCCGGACAGCGCGGCCTGCAGCATCGGGTTCGTTCCGTTGAATACCAGTTGACCCTCGACGCGCACCCTCACCTCATGCCCCGCCTTGATGAATTCCCACGCGAAGAGGCCGCCATGCGTCGGCAGCCGCAGATTGATGCAGTTGTGGCCGGTCAGATCCTGAGGCGTTTTCGGCCGCGTCCGGCTCGCGAAGTACGACGGCGCCCCAACCACCGCCATGCGCATATCCGGCGCGATGCGCACGGCGATCATGTCTTTCGCGACCTGATCGCCGAGCCGCACGCCGACGTCGTAGCGCTGCGCCACGATATCGGTCAGGCCGAAGTCGATGACGATTTCGACCTTGATGTCCGGATAGTCCGGCAACAGTTGCGCCAGCTTCGGCTGAAGGATGGTGGACGCGGCGTGCTCGTCGGTGGTGATGCGGATCGTGCCAGCGGGTTTGTCGCGAAGCTCGGTCAACGCCGCGAGTTCCTCGTCGATTTCATCGAAGCGTGGCCCGACGGTCGCCAGCAACCGCTCGCCCGCCGGCGTCGGCGAGACGCTGCGTGTCGTGCGCGTCAGAAGACGCAGCCCGAGCCGCGATTCAAGCGCACGGATCGTATGGCTCAGCGCCGACTGCGACACGCCCAGCTTCGCGGCCGCCCGCGTAAAGCTCTGCTCGCGCGCCACGGCAACGAACGCCAGCAGGTCGTTAAGGTTTTCGCGTGCCATTCATGAACCTCACTCATAAGCGTTTGCCGATTCTACTGTCTAGTCACATGCTCCGGCCGTCGTTAAATTACGTGCTGTAGACGATCGAACTGACCCGCGCGCAACGCTTTCGCGCGACGGACCACAACCCCGACCTGCGTTGGAGATGACCTGACATGACCCGGCAATCCACTGTCGCGCGCGATGCGTTCGGCGATCTCGCGCCCGCGCTCGCGGATTACACCGACCAGGTGCTGTTCGACGACGTCTGGCAGCGCCCCGGCCTTTCGCCGCGCGAGCGCAGCCTCGTCACCGTCGCAAGCCTCGTCGCGCTCTATCGCGCCAACGAACTGCCGTATCACCTCGGCAAGGCGCTCGACAACGGCATCACCCGCGACGAACTGGTCGAGACGATCACGCACCTCGCGTTCTATTCGGGCTGGCCCACCGCCAGTACGGCGCTCGGCATCGCGAGACGCGTGTTCGAGGAACGCAAGGTCTGACACGTCGGCCCCCGCCCTTTTCGTGGCATTTTCGTGGCATTTTCTGACGCAGGCTCGCCCTGCATGGAGCATCAAGAATGGATTACCGGTATCTCGGGAAGAGCGCCCTCAAGGTTTCGCCGCTGTGTCTCGGCGCGATGATGTTCGGCGGCGAGACCGACGAGGCGACGTCGAAGCGCATCATCGACAAGGCCCGCGATCAGGGCGTCAATTTCATCGATACGGCCGACGTCTATCACGCTGGCCGCTCCGAGCAGATCGTCGGACGCGCGATCGCCGGGCAGCGCGACAACTGGGTGGTCGCCACGAAATTCGGCTACCCAACGTCGCAGGGTCCGAATGAACAGGGGCAATCGCGCAAGTGGATCATCCAGTCCGTCGAGGCGAGCCTGAAGCGTCTGGGCACGGACTACATCGACATCCTGTATTTTCACCGCGCGCTCACCGACGCGCCGCTCGAAGAAGGCGTGCGCGCCGTCGGCGATCTGATCCGTCAGGGCAAGATCCGCTATTTCGGCGTGTCCAACTTCAAGGGCTGGCGTATCGCCGAGATCGCGCGTCTCGCCGATCAGTTCGGCATCGACCGGCCCGTCGCGAGCGAGCCGCTCTACAACATCGTCGACCGCACGGCGGAAGTCGAGCAACTGCCGGCGGCCTCGCACTACGGCCTCGGTGTCGTGTCGTACAGCCCGCTCGCGCGCGGCGTGCTGAGCGGCAAATATGCGGCCGACGCGCCGCCGCCCGCCGATTCGCGCGCGGGCCGCGGCGACCGGCGCATCCAGCAGACCGAGTGGCGGCCGGAATCGCTCGCGATCGCGCAAACCATCGCCGCTCACGCGGCGAAGCGCGGCACGACTTCGATTGCGTTCGCGCTTGCGTGGGTGCTCAAGAACCGGCTCATCAGTTCGACGATCGCGGGACCGCGCACCGAAGCGCAGTGGGACAGCTACGTCGAGGCGCTGAAGCTGCAACTCGGCCCCGACGACGAAAAACTCGTCGACAGCCTCGTCGCGCCGGGGCACGTGTCGACACCGGGTTACACCGATCCGGGTTATCCGGTCGAAGGACGACGCGTCGTTTAAAGCGCCCCCTGGGCGTTCACGCGCGATACGGCGTGCCGGGTAAACGGTTGCTGTCGACCAGCGTTCGCGTGTCGGCTGGAGTTGGCACTTTGGCGCTTGCTCCAGCCCCATGACGCGCTACCCGGGTCCCATGCAAGACGCTTGCTACCGGGTGCCTGCCCAGTCGCGCACGGCCTGCGCGAACAGTCTCAACGCCGTGGGCGGGTGCCGGTTTGCCGGGTAATACAGGCACAGGCCGGGAAAGGAAGGACTCCACTCGGGCAGCAGATGAACAAGTTCGCCCGAAGCCAGATGCGCCGCGACGAGATGTTCGGTCACCCACGCAATGCCGATGCCGGCGAGCGCCGCCTCGACCATCAGATTGAGGTTGCCGAGCGTCATCGGTCCGTCGACGTCGATGCTGGCGGTTTTGCCGCGATGTTCGAGATCCCAGCGATACAGCGCGCCGCTTTCGAAACGGAACCGGATGCAGCGATGCTGCGCGAGGTCATGCGGTGCTTCTGGCGCGGGGTGGCGCGACAGGTAGCCTGGCGACGCCACGGCGGCAAAGCGCATGTCGGGGCCGAAGCGCACGGCGATCATGTCGCGCGGCACGTCCTGGAGAACGCGTATGCCGGCGTCGAAACCATCGGCGACGATATCCACGAGCCGTGTGTCGACGACGAACTCGACGTGGATGTCGGGATAAGCCGCCAGAAAATCCGGGAGAACCTCACGAATGATCGGTCGCGCCGCGGATTCCGACGCGCTGATGCGAATCGAGCCCGAAGGCCGGTTGCGCGCCGAGGCGACTTCGTTCACTGCATCCTCGAGGTCGGCAATCGCGGGCCCCGCGCGCCGCAGCAACTGCTCGCCCGCCTCGGTCAGCGCGACGGAGCGCGTCGTGCGGTTGAAGAGCCGCACGCCGAGGCGCGCCTCCAGCCCGCGCATCGAATGGCTGAGCGCCGAAGGCGAAACCCCGAGCACGCGCGCGGCCGCGCGAAAGCTCCGCTGCTCGGCGATGGCAACGAAAGCCGTGAGTTCGGACAGGCCGGCACGCGACATAGATGAATTTTCCTCAATACCCCGTGCAAGTCTAGCCAGATTGTTGAGAGAAACACAACGGCCTAAGCTTGACTCCTGCTACCCAACCGCCTGACAGGCACCTCGCCGGCACCACCAACCGCTGGTTCGCGGCGATACGAAAGGAGAAACATCATGCAAATGCGCAAACCAGGAAACAGCGGCCTTGAAGTGTCGGCGATCGGCCTTGGCTGCATGGGTTTGAGCTTCGGCTACGGCCCGGCCACTGAAAAATCCGAAGGCATCAAACTGATTCGCTCGGCGTTCGACCAGGGCGTCACGTTTTTCGACACCGCCGAATGCTACGGCCCGTTCGTCAACGAGGAACTCGTCGGCGAAGCGCTCGTGCCGTTTCGGGATCAGGTGGTCATCGCGACGAAGTTCGGCTTCCAGGACGGCGACTCGACCAAGCCGCTCGACTGCCGCCCCGAACGTATCCGTGCGGTTGCCGAGGCTTCGCTGAAGCGTCTGAAAACCGATCGCATCGACCTGTTCTACCAGCACCGCGTCGATCCGGGCGTACCGGTCGAGGACGTCGCCGGCACGGTCAGGGATCTGATCCAGGAAGGCAAGGTCAAGCACTTCGGCATGTCCGAGGCCAGCGCGCAGTCGATCCGCCGGGCCCACGCCGTGCAGCCGGTAGCGGTGCTGCAGAGCGAGTATTCGCTGTGGTGGCGCGAGCCGGAGCAGAAGGTGCTGCCGACGCTCGAGGAACTGGGCATCGGTTTCGTGCCGTTCAGCCCGCTGGGCAAGGGTTTTCTGACGGGCGCGATCGATGCCACGACGGCGTTCGACAAGACCGACTTTCGCAACGTCGTGCCGCGCTTCTCCGAGGAAAACCGCAAGGCGAACGCGGGCCTCGTCGACGTGCTCGGAAAGATCGCCACCGACCGCGACGCGACGCGCGCGCAGATCGCGCTTGCGTGGCTGCTGGCGCAAAAGCCGTGGATCGTGCCGATTCCGGGCACGACGAAGTTGCATCGCCTGAACGAGAACGTCGGTGCCGCCGCAATCGATCTGTCGGCCGACGACCTCGCCGCCATCGAAGTCGCGCTGCATCAGATCACCGTGGTGGGCGAGCGTTACCCGGCCCACATGCAGCAGCGCATCGACCGCTGATTTATCGGGGGATTTATCGGCCGGGGCGAAGCGCTTCGCCCCGGCCGTTTCCGTTTACCGCACACCCGCCGCAGGATATTTTTCAGCATGCAAATGATCGATCGACGATTCGCTAACCCTGGCTCCTAAGCTGACGATGAGCACAGTCTGCGGATACTCGTGATCCTGAGCGTAGTCGCTCGTGCTGCCGCCCGTGCATTCGTACGAAGCACGCCACGCAAAACAGTCATCGCTCGCACTGCGCTGTAACATCGGAGGACATGTCGCCACGCCACGCGCGGGACGACTGCCGGCATCTCCATGCGCGAAATGCGCACCGAACGATCATTCCAGACATGCAACAGGAAGCAGTGTGAAAAACGCCGAAATGCAGAATGACCTGATGGAATTGCGCGAACTCGTTCGTGAGTTCGTCAACGAGCGCGACTGGGACAAATTCCACACGCCAAAGAATCTCGCGACAGCGCTTAGCGTCGAGGCAAGCGAGTTGCTGGAGCCTTTTCAGTGGCTTGTATCCGGCGACAGGAGTGAGCTGAGCGATGCGAAGCTCACCGCCATCCGTCACGAAATGGCTGACGTGCTCGTGTATCTCGTGCGTCTCGCAGACAAGCTGGATGTCGATCTCTTCGCCGCCGTGCTCGACAAGATGGCGATCAATCGCACGAAATATCCCGCCGGCAAGGTGCGTGGCGACGCACGAAAATACTCCGAGTACGACGACAACGAATAAAGCCCGCGCGAAACCCGTGGCCGTTGCCGAACACGAACGTCCCATTGCCGGCAGGCTCAGCCCCGAAGATCGCGTGCTATGCTTGATCACGCAACGAAGTTCCGCGAAACAGGCCCCGAACCGCGTCGGCAGTGAACCGGACGTGACCTCGCACGATGTGCGGGTCGTCGCGGGAAAAGGCCAGGCAAAAAAGCGCAATCGCCAACCATGGACTATCGTCATCTGCAGGAACGCAAGAGTCTGCATGGCCGCATCGTGCAGGACCTCGGCATGGACATCGTGGGCGGCAAGGTGCAGCCGGGCCAGCGCCTGCCCGCTGAAGCGATGCTGTGCGAACGCTATGGCGTGAGCCGCCCCGTGTTGCGCGAAGCGACACGCGTGCTCGTCGCCAAAGGGCTGGTTGTCTCGAAGCCGCGTGTCGGCAGTGTCGTGAAGCCGCGCGCGGAATGGCACATGCTCGATCCCGACGTGCTGTACTGGACGATCAAAAGCGTGCCGGAAGGCGAATTCTTCAGCTCACTGCTGACGGTGCGCCGCATTATCGAACCCGCTGCTGCCGCGCTCGCCGCAGCCTCGGCGACGAGCGAAGACCTCGCGCGCATCGCGTCGGCCTATGAGCAGATGGAAAATGCGGAAACCGCGAGCGCGCTGCTGGACCCCGACCTCAAGTTTCATCGCGCCATCATGGCCGCCACGCACAACGATCTGCTGGGCTATATCGGCAACATGCTTTCGCTTGCGCTATCGGAATCGATCAAGCTGACGAGCCGGCACCCCGACACGCATGCGTTGTCACTGCCACGCCACAAGGCGATCCTCACCGCGATCCAGAGTCGTGACGCGCTCGGCGCACGCCATGCGAGCCTCGTCCAGCTCGACAACGCGCGCGCCGACGCCGAGAGCATTCTGGAAATCGCCAGCCGCGACACCGTGTGAATAGTTGATTTCAGCGGTTGATGTTCGCAATGCATGCTGCGTTGCGAGAAGCGGGCATCCTGGGCGTCCACGGGACATCAGGCGCATGTCACCCGCCACGTGCTGAATTGACTGGGCCAGCCGGGAAATTATTGCCAGGGGCGCACTCTTTTCCCACGTAAGGAGTTTCCGCCAGCGTTGAGGAACGTCACGAGAAGGCTTAGAACCATCGTCCGTCCGTAGAAAAACCCTTGCCCATAATCGGCTCCCGACCGGCTGACGACCTCATGATGGCTTGCGCTCTCGACTCCCTCGGCAACGACAATCGAACCCAGTTCCCGGGCTCCATCAACTAAAGCTGCCAGCCGTTGTCGTCGCTCGACGTCATCGAGCGCCATTACCCGCCTGTCAATCTTTAACAGATCGAAATTAAACGCCTTGTGAACGCCCCAGTACGACTCGACAGCGGTTACACCCGACATCGCCAGCCTCACCCCTTTGGCTCTTAACACAGTGACTGCATCGAGGACGTTTTTTGTCGGCCTGGCGCAGTGTTCTTCAGGCATGTGCAGCACCAGACGGGGAAGAATCGATTCAGCCGACCCGATCACATCCGATACAAAGGTTGGACTCTCGACATGCCTGGCGGCAACCTTGATTCCAATGTCCAGCGATCTGGAAGCCACCAGCGGTCCAAGTTCGCGAACCGCAGTCGACAGAATGAAGCGCGTGACGGGGCCGATAAACGACTCCCGCTCAATAAGACCCATGTAATGATATGGACCTAACCGCCCGTATTCCACATTGTCCCATCGGATCAATGCATCGACCCCCACGCACCTCCCCTCGCGCAGGCTGACCAATGGCTGGTATTCCACACGGAACTCGCCCCTCTTTAGCCCCGCCCTGGCGGCACGAATAAGCCTGGCCTCAGGTGTCAGGTGTCGCTTGTAGAACATCCATAAACCCTGGATAAGAGCAAGCCATAAAACCAGCCAAACCGCCACCCCCACCAATACGCGCTTGCTCACGTGTACGCCGACACCTGCAAACGGCCGGACATCAGGCTTGATCTTCGGCTGCATGGATTCGCTCGCCGGGCCAGGCCCGGCAGCATCGTCGCAAGCGTGATCGCGTCCGCATTTGCCTGGTTCAGCCACGTCGTGGTCGCTTTCAGGCAGCGAAGGATTGGAAAATTCTGGCGCAAGATCCGTGAACGGACGACCAGAGACCACTGGCGGCAAGTCACTCGTACTGGTCGACTCAGTGTCGGTGAAACCCGCCCCTGAATCCGTGAGCGGCCGCGGAACATCGGTCGACGCGCGACTTGACGACGAACGTTGAACTCCGGCTTCCGGCTTTGGCATGCTGGCGAAAGAGCCGCATGTCGGCCGCGCGACATCAACAAGCTTCATTGGAGGTGTAGTTGCCCCTCCGAGCGTCGCCGGGATGAGTAGCACCGGCGGACTCATGCAACCGGTGTCTGATTGCCACGGTTCCGCGGCCTGCGATGAAGCGATGGTGTCGGATACAAGCGCCGGACGTTCCCGCGCATGAGCGCCTGACATAATCAGGACTGCGGTCAAAAAGATGGCTGCCAGCCACTGTTTTCTCCCCTGCTGAAGCTCGGAGACAGACGCCTCGCCAAACCTCGCCGATGATGATTCCGATTCTCCTTTCATGGTGCAACTTGAACCTTTTTTTATTGGTTGTGGTGTATTGCGCCCCTACGGGCCCGCGTTTCCGGGCGAAGGATTTTTGCGATTCCGCGCAATCGTTTGCCTGCCAGCGTCAAGAACGTGGCGGTCGATAAACGGGCACAACGTTCTATGCCCCTGCGACTCGAACGTCCCTGGGAGCGATGCGATATTCGCGACTCGCGGAGCACGGTGCGTGAACGACCAGCCATGCCATGGATCATGGGTCGCGAGCGCGATCAACCCTTACAGTCTTTGAGCCCGGCGCTTCGGCTGCCCGCGGATAGCGCGGCCGGGCGGCTGGAGAAGCCACGCCGTGCCGGTTCCTGTCCGGCTGACAGCCGCTTTTCCTGGCATGCACAACTTACGCCCTGCCCGTCCTCATTTCTGGAATTCCCGGTAGCGAGGCGGAAATCGGTGAGCAACCCGAAACAGCCGGGCCGCGGACTGGTCCCGACCTGTCCAATGAGGAACGAGCTTTCCCCGACGCCGGGACGGCGCCGAGGACGAACGCGTCACTACATTCAACTCCCAGCTCCGGACTGATGGGTGAAAAATTGCCGGAACATTTCATCGGACGGCCACGCGCATTCGCCTACTCCTGCCGTGCAATACGCGAGATCAGGTCATGTTCGGCGACCATGTTCGTGGCATTTCCAGCAAGTGCCGTCATGACGTCGTGGCCAAATGCCTCCATCGCAGCTTGCCAATCCGGAGTGCCAACCAGGAATTCGCGAGCATCATTCTTCTTCTGTGCTTTGCGTATCGTCGTCACGGATAGAGCAAGGGCGCGAGCCGTCATGTGAAGAGACTTGTCGTAGATAAACATCAAGAGCTGTCCATAATCAGGTAATGCTTTTTCGGCGCCCGTTCCGAAGACATGGAGAAGTGAATCGTCCCCGTAACCCGATCAATCGGGACGTGTCTCCGAGGTCGATTTCCCTACGTTTTTTCATGACGACCACAACGGTTGTTTGTGTCACACAACGGTATGTCGCTGCCGCGACGCTTATGAACCGGGGCTTCACTGTAAAAGTCCTCCTGCTCGACTTCGCTCAGGGAATTCAGCAGGCTCACCGTTCGCTCGTGAATCAACATCCCGATCATCCCGGCTAACGTACAGCTGTAATGGCTTGCCAGCCGTTCCAGCTTGCGCTTTGTCGCTATCGGTATGACTGCGGTTAACCGTTCATAGCGGCCACCAGACCCGAGATTGCGCGCCCTGAATCGGCGCTGTTTTTCAGCGTTCGATATTCCCATACGAGGCGTCCCCGGCAATGGATCCTGTTCCTTCGAACCTATGACGGCGCTCAGGTGTGTTCCTTTGATACGGCTATCGGCAGCAGGCAAGGTTCTCTGAAGATTAACGGGCCGGTTACGCCGTAACCATCTGCACTCCACGCTATTAAATCCCGTCGACTGACAGGTCATGGATGGGCACCGGCTTAAACGCGGTATATGAAAAATAGCGGCCCAGGCAGGCGTGGTGCATTTCGATGCAAGTGATGTGCAACGAAGGAACAGAGGAAGCCTTGTGTCATATAACCGTCGCGGAAATGTGGCTCCGACGACTAACGCCTGCTCAGACGTCTTGCGAGTTTACCCTTAGCACAAGCGTTCTTTAGTAAATGAAATGGACTACGAATAATCAGGAAGTCATGTCGGACGGTCGCTCATGGTCGACGCGCTCAAATTAACTTACAGTTAAACTGTACATATTGACTGTATTCATGTTATCGTCAGGTCATGATCAAACAATCCAGCACATCCGAAACTCCTCAGCTGGCCGCCCTGGCGGGTGAGCTGCGCATTTCCGTGGGCAAACTGATTCGACGGCTGCGGGAGCAGGCGCATCCGGGCGACTTCACCTCCGCCCAGAAATCGGTTCTCCTCCGCCTGGATCGCGACGGGCCCGCAACCGTCTCCGCGCTCGCCCGGGCGGAGAGCGTGCGTCCGCAGTCCATGCGCATCACGGTGGCCGGTCTGGAAGCTATTGGGGCCATCCGTGGCGAACCCGACCCGACCGATGGCCGGCAAACCCTGATCGCGATGACCCCCGCTTTCCGGAAAACACTCAAAGCCACCCGGGCCGCCAAGGACGACTGGTTGTTCCGTGCCCTGCAAGCACAACTGTCTCCCCAGGAGCAGGACGAACTCGCGGCCGCGGTGAAGCTGCTGCAGCGCCTCGCCGACTTCTGAGCCAATCCCGGACCCTTTCAGGAAAACACATGGCCCTCACCACGATCGATCCGAACACCGCCCTCATCATCGTTGACCTGCAAAAAGGCATCGTCGACGCCTATACCTTCATCCATCCCATTGACGGGGTCGTGAATCGTTCGCGCGCGCTGGCCGACGCATTCCGTCAACACGGCCTGCCAGTCGTCCTCGTCAACGTCGCCGGCACAGCACCTGGCCGCACGGAGCGGCCTCGTCTCAGCGAACCCCTGCCGGCCGGGTGGACCGATCTCATCCCCGAACTCGATCAGCAGCCCGGCGACATCGTCGTGACGAAGCGGACCTGGGGCGCGTTCGCCAGCACCGACCTCGAAGACCGGCTGAAGGCGCTGGGCGTAACCCAGGTCGTTGTCACCGGTGTCGCCACCGGGACCGGCGTCGAAGCGACCGCCCGTCAGGCATATGAGCAGGGATTCAACGTCACCCTGGCCCGCGACGCCATGACGGACCGGAGCCCCGAGGCGCACGACTACAGCGTCAATAACGTCTTTCCGAAGCTGGGCGAAACGGGCACGGCTCAAGACATCATCGATCTGCTCGGAACGAGGGGTGCCTGAAAATGGAATGGCTGCATCTCGTGTCCTACTTCTTCGGCGGTGCCTTTCTCGCGAACGCCGTGCCACATTTTGTCAGCGGCGTGAGGGGCGAGCCGTTCCAGAGCCCGTTCGCAAGACCACCAGGGCAAGGGCTTTCCTCATCGACCGTGAACGTGCTGTGGGGATTGCTCAATCTGGTCGTCGGCTATGTGCTCATCTACCGCGTCGGTGATTTCGACCTGAAGAGCACGAAGGATGCCGTCGCGCTCGGACTCGGCATCCTGGTCCTGAGCGTGTTCGCGGCCCGACAGTTTGGCCGCTTCCATGGCGGCAATACATCGGGACATTCGTGAGCGCTCAGGCAACGGGCGTCTTCCGTTCGCTGAGGAACGTCAACTACCGCATCTGGGCTGCCGGCGCGCTGGTCTCAAATGTGGGGACATGGATGCAGCGCACCGCTCAGGACTGGCTGGTGCTGACCCAACTCACGCATTACAACGCCTCGGCCGTGGGCACGGTCATGGCGCTCCAGTTCGGGCCGCAGCTTCTGCTGCTGCCCTGGACCGGCTTCGCGGCCGATCACTACAACCAGCGCAGGCTCCTGATGGCAACCCAGGCAACAATGGGCGTTCTTGCGCTGGCGCTGGGGCTTTTCACCATCACAGGCATCGTCCAGCTCTGGCACGTCTATGTGTTCGCCTTTCTGTCCGGCTGCGCAGCGGCATTCGATGCCCCCGTGCGCCAGACGTTCGTGGGAGAACTGGTCGGCGATGCCGACCTGCCGAACGCCGTCGCGCTCAACTCGACCTCGTTCAACGCGGCGCGAATGATCGGGCCGGCGGTGGCCGGTTTGATCATCGCTTCGGTGGGTACCGGCTGGGCGTTCCTGATCAACGGCGCCAGTTTTGTCGCGGTGCTGGCCTCGCTGTTTCTGCTGCGCGTCTCCGGCCTGCGTCCGAATGCGCGTGCACACCGGAACAAGGGAAGTCTCACGGAGGGATTGCGCTATGTCTGGTCCCGACCGGACCTCAAGGCGATCCTGGTCATGCTGTTCCTGATCGGCACATTCGGACTGAATTTCCCGATCTTCATCGCGACCATGGCCGCCAGTGTCTTCCACACCGATGCACGTGGCTACGGCCTCCTGTCGTCGATCATGGCGATCGGCACCATCTCGGGGGCACTGCTGGCCGCCGGTCGCGACCGGCCGCGCTTCAGGTCCCTGCTGACCGGCGCCGCGATTTTCGGACTCGGCTGCACGCTGGCCGCCATCGCCCCGAACTATTGGCTGTTCGCGTGCGCGCTGGTCGTCATTGGCGTGGCCACCCTGACCTTCACCAATGCGACCAACAGCCTGATGCAGCTCACGACCGCGCCCGCCATGCGGGGACGGGTAATGGCCCTGCGCGTGGGCATCGCGCTCGGGTGTACGCCGATCGGTGCGCCGATCGTGGGTTGGGTGGCCGACCATCTGGGCCCACGCTGGGCACTCGGCGTCGGCGCGGCATCGGGCTTTGCCGCGGCCATCGTTGCCATCTACGCCATGAGGCAGCAGATGCATCGCTGCGACCCGTAGCAACCGGTCAGCGCATCGGCGTCGCATCCTTGTCGTCGAGCACGCCTTCCTGCATCGCTGGGTGCCGCTCAGGGCTCAGGCGCAGCAGCACAAGCGAGGTCGTTAAAGCAGGCCCATCGCCGATGCCTTGAGCGTCGCCGCCGCGCGTGTCGAGCATTCGAGCTTGCGAAACACGCTTTCGACATGGGTGCGCACCGTGCTCGGACTGAGCGCCAGCTCTCGCGCGGCTTCCTTGTTGCTCGCCCCTCGCGAAATCGCGCGCAGCACATCGATCTCGCGCGCCGATAGACGCGCGCCCTGCGGCGCGCTGCTCGCTGGCCGTCTGGCGACGGGCGCGCCGCCGGCCAGCAGCGCATCGACCGCTTCGCCGTCCAGCCGGCCGCTTGCGACCTCGTCGCGCAACTGGCGCGCGGCTGCGTCGGCGGATAGCGCGGCACGCCACGGACGCGCCGCGCGCAACGCGACCCATGCCAC
Source organism: Paraburkholderia sartisoli (assembly GCF_900107685.1). Taxonomy (GTDB): domain Bacteria; phylum Pseudomonadota; class Gammaproteobacteria; order Burkholderiales; family Burkholderiaceae; genus Paraburkholderia; species Paraburkholderia sartisoli. The sequence goes on from NZ_FNRQ01000007.1 coordinate 37,417, forward strand.
CGACGCCGCGAGCACGCGCGCCTCCAGCGTCAACGCCTGATCGCGCGCGCCACGAAAGTAGCCCGAACCGTCCAGCCGTTCGTACGCATACGACGCGAGCTCGGCCGCTTCGCCGAGTGAGCCCGCCTGCTTGCCGGCGCGCGACGTCCAGTACGGTACCAGCCGCACCTTCTCCCAGGCGCTTTCGGGCAAACGCGCGCTCAGGTTCCAGACACCGTTGGGCACCGCCGCCCGGCCAATGCCATGAATCAATCCCGCGCGATAGACGCGCGCGTGCGCCGCCTTGTCCGGCGTGAGCCGGGCGCAACACGTGGCTGCGGTCGCCGCGACCTCGCGCGAGAAGCCCGTCATCCACGGCAGCTTGAGATCGATGACGTCGGCGATCAATTCCGCCGAGGTCGTCTGCTGCATGTGCGACGTCGTCAGCTCGGCATCGAGATCGGCGGGCAATGCACGTTCCAGTTCTGGCAGCCAGTGAACCGCATGGCGCGCCGCGACCTCGACGAGCCACACGGGATAACGCGCGTCGGCGCGTTGCGCAATCAGGTCAAGCGCCCGCTCGATGCCATACATGCGGCTGAAAATCTCCAGATCCCCAGCGAGCGCGACGACGAACACCGGCACGGGCACCGCCTCGCGTGCGAGACGCGCGGGCAGACCGCTGCCGTCCCACGTTTCGAAGATGTGGCGCAACGCCGCTTCGGTCGCGCGTGAGAGGCCCAGCATGCGCGCCACTTCGCCCGACACTTCGCAGTGGATCCGCGCGAGCGGCGTGAGCACCGCGCCGGCACCGCCCAGCGCTTCGAGCGGCCTCGCCCAGTCCAGGCGGTCTTCGAGCATCGCGAGGCGGCTCCCGATGTCGTCGCCGAAAACGTCGGCGAAACCGGCCGCGTTCGCCGTGCAGCCAGACCAGCGCAGCAGCGACGTCTCGCGGACCGTGTCGCTCGCGGACGCGTCGAGTCGAGCGGCTTGCGCGAGGCGCGCCGCGAGCCATCCGGTGCGCAGCGAATGGTCGGTTGGCTGTCCCATGCTCAGATCGCCGATGAAGGCGAGCGCTTTCACGGAATCGAACACGCGCAGCGAGGAAAGGCCGGCTTCGTCGTCGGTCATCGGATTGGACGAAAAAACGCACGTGGAAAAGATGGACCACTATACGCGACAACGTCTTCCGGACAGGGTCGGTCATTCGACCGATACCGCCGGGGCAAGCCGGATGCGATCCTTTCTATCAACACGTTCGTTAAAGACAGTTAAGGAGTTGCCATGGTTGATCGCCACGAAGACATCGCCCGGGCTCAGGAAGAACGGTGGCTCAAGCACTATTACTTTGTCCGGACTGCGTTCTCCGCTGTCTGGGTCGCACTTGCTTTCTCCGTCGGGCAGCATTCCCCGGCCAGCATGGCGGCATTGCTTATCGTCTATCCCGCATGGGATGCGCTGGCCAATTACATCGACATGTCGCGTAGCGGCGGGATGGCTGAAAATCGTACACAGGCCATCAACGTCCTCATCAGTATCATCACAACGGTTGCGGTGATCGTGACATTGAGAGTGAACATGAACTGGGTGCTTGGGGTGTTCGGCGTTTGGGCCATACTTTCCGGCTTGCTCCAGCTCGGCACCGCCGTGCGCCGCTGGAAGCGCTTCGGTGCGCAATGGGCAATGATCCCGAGCGGCGGACAATCGGCATTGGCGGGTGCATTTTTCATCGTGCAAGCCGGCGCGTCCATGTCTCCCGCCATTGACAAAGTGGCCGGCTACGCAGCGGTGGGCGCCGTCTATTTTCTCGTTTCTGCGTTGTGGTTATCCGCCGGCCAGTTGCGACGCAAGGTTGTCCGGGCGTCTTGAAAGCCCGGGGTTGTCAGCGCGGCTAACGTTTCTTCCCTGGTGCTGCCATTGGCGCCGCGTTTTGCCCGTTCGAGACTGCGCGAGTAACGCACGTCAATGCGAATGTCGCGGCACGTCAGCGCCGCGGCAACCCACCAGAAAATCGAAATCGCACCCCTGGTCTGCCTGCAGAACGTGCTGGACAAACAGATGTCGATAGCCGCTTGCGTCTGCGGGATCATCCGTTCGCGCCGCGCGCCACGCCGCAAGCCGCGCAGCCAGTTCCTCGTCGCTTATGTCGAGGTGCAACTGCCCCGCGTCGCAATCCAGTTCGATCCAGTCGCCTTCCCGAACCACCGCGAGCGGGCCACCCGCGCGCGCCTCGGGCGCCACGTGCAGCACCACCGTGCCGTACGCGGTGCCGCTCATGCGGGCATCGGAAATGCGCACCATGTCGGTCACGCCCTGCGCCAGCAATTTCGGCGGCAGTCCCATGTTGCCCACTTCGGCCATGCCGGGATATCCCTGCGGACCGCAGTTCTTCAACACCAGCACGGAATCAGCGGTGACGTCGAGATCGACCGCGCCGATGCGCGCCTTGTAGTCCTCCAGGTTCTCGAACACGACAGCGCGTCCACGATGCCTGAGCAACGCGGGTGTCGACGCGGAAGGCTTGAGCACCGCCCCGTTCGGCGCGAGATTGCCGCGCAGCACGTACAGCCCGCCATCAGGGAACACGGGGTTGTCGAGCGGACGGATCACCGCGTCGTTGTAAAGGGGCGCGTCCTTGCAGTTGTCCCACAGCGAGTGACCGTTCGCTGTCAGCGCATCCGGATGCGGCAATAACCCGGCTTCGCCCAGGCGACGCACCACCGCCGGCAGGCCGCCCGCGTAATAGAACTCCTCCATCAGATAGCGCCCCGACGGTTGCAGATCGACGAGCGTCGGCGTGCCGCGACCGATGCGCGTCCAGTCGTCGAGTTCAAGGCTCACGCCGATGCGCCCCGCGATCGCCTTCAGATGGATCGCCGCGTTCGTCGAACCGCCAATCGCGGCATTCACACGGATCGCATTTTCGAACGCTGCGCGCGTGAGCAGTTGCGACAGGCGCAGATCATCGAGCGCCATCTCGACGATGCGCATGCCCGACATGTGCGCAAGAACATAACGGCGTGCATCCACGGCGGGAATCGCGGCGTTGTGCGGAAGCGTGACGCCCAGCGCTTCGACCATGCATGCCATTGTCGAAGCTGTGCCCATCGTATTGCAGGTGCCCGCTGAGCGCGACATCCCCGCTTCGGCCGACATGAAATCGTGCAGCGAGATCTTGCCCGCCTTCACCTGCTCGCTCAATTGCCACACGATCGTGCCCGAACCGATGTCGCGGCCCTCATGCTTGCCGTTGAGCATCGGGCCGCCGCTTACCGCAATCGCCGGCACGTCGCAGCTTGCCGCGCCCATCAAAAGCGCCGGCGTGGTCTTGTCGCAACCGACGAGCAGCACGACCGCGTCAACCGGATTGCCGCGTATCGATTCCTCGACATCCATGCTCGCAAGATTGCGCGTGAACATGGCCGTGGGACGCAGGTTCGATTCGCCGTTGGAAAACACGGGGAATTCAACCGGAAAACCGCCCGCTTCCAGCACGCCGCGCTTCACGTGTTCGGCAAGCTTTCGAAAATGCGCATTACAGGGCGTCAGCTCGGACCACGTATTGCAGATCCCAATAATTGGCTTTCCGCCAAACTCGTGATCGGGAATGCCCTGGTTTTTCATCCAGCTCCGGTACATGAAGCCGTTCTTGTCGGCCGAACCGAACCATTGTGCAGAGCGTAGTGGGCGTTTACCGTTGCTCATGTCCCCTCTCCTCCTTGAAACACCTCGATAGTAATACTATTCAAGTAGCGCTTCGTGAAGATCATGTTGGCGAGACGCTCCTTCACAAACGTGTCGTGCTGCACGGTCGTCCGTGCTTCCGGGACCTCCGGCGCGGCGCGAGGGCTAATTAGTCCGACTAGTTAAGGGTATACATCGATTAATAGGTAAAAGGGCGTGATATAGGATTTTTGGCAATGTCGTCATGCGCACGCGCATGCACGCGGGGTACATTCAGGACGTGATGCCCGGCTATGGTGCTTTTCCGGCCTGCGCCGTCATGCACAGTGAAGTGTCTGATAACTGAAAGACAGGAGACTGAGATGGCGCAAGACAAAGAAGACAAGGATGAAGTCCAGGGCATGCGTCGCGGGCTGTTGCAAGGTGCGGGGCTGTCCGCCGCACTTGCACTGCTAGGTGGCGCGATCACGCCGGCGCAGGCGGCCGAAGGCGGATCCTTTCCCGCACACAAACGCTGGAAGATCGTTTTCGTCAACCACGTCACGACGAATCCGTTTTTCGTTCCGACGCAATATGGCATTCAGGACGCGACTGCCATGTTCGGCATGGATTATCAGTGGACCGGTTCGGCCAACGCCGACATCGCCGAAATGGTGAACGCGGTCAACGCCGCAGTTGCCGCGAAGGCCGACGCGATCGCGGTGCCGATCGTCGATCCGAGAGCGTTCGACAAGCCGATCCAGGCCGCGCTCGACGCCGGCATTCCTGTCTTCGCCTATAACGCGGATGCGCCTTCGGGTTCGACGAATGCGCGTCTTGCGTATATCGGACAGGACCTGTACCTGTCGGGTTACCAGATGGGCGAGCGCATCGTGAGCCTGATCGACAGCGGCCTTGTCGCGCTCTTCATTGCGACGCCTGGCCAGCTCAACATCCAGCCGCGGCTTGACGGCGCGGTCGCCGCAATCAAGAAGTCGGGCAAGAAAATCGACGTGCAGACCATCGCAACCGGCGCGACCGTCAACGAAGAACTCTCGAAGATCAAGTCGTTCTATCTGGGCCACCAGGACCTCAAGGGCATGTTCGCCGTCGATGCGGGCAGCACGCAGGGCGTTGCGGAGGTCATGAAGGAATCCGGTCTGCCGTCGAAGGGTGTCCATGGCGGCGGCTTCGATCTGCTGCCGCGCACGGTCGACCTGATCCATGACGGCTTCCTCGATTTCACGATCGACCAGCAGCCTTACGTTCAGGGTTTCTATACCGTGCTCGAGGCGTTCACCTTCCTTGCCTCCGGTGGCCTTGTGGGACCCGCGAACATCAACACGGGCCTGAAGTTCGTCACGAAGGGCACGGTCGATCCTTACCTGACCACCTCGACACGTTATGAGGGCAAGAGCACCAAAGCCCAGATCGTGCCACGCACGGGTGCGATCAAAGGGTGACGTCTTCCGTGACGGATACCACTCAATCCGCCAAACGCCCGAGGCGCTGGTCTGGCACGCTCGGGCGTTCCAGCGAGATTCGCATCTTTGCGGTCGCGCTCATCCTTAGCATTTACTTTGAAACGGTCAATCATGATTTCCTGCTGACGAGCGCAAGCCTTCAGAATCTTTCGCAGTTCATCGCGCCGGTGGCGATCATTGCGTTTGGCGAAATCATGCTGATGATCGGTGGCGAGATCGATCTTTCGGCCGGGATGGTATTTGCATTTGCGCCGTTCATCATGCACTTCACGCACGAAGCAGGCGCGCCCGCATGGCTCGCGTTGCTGACCGGCGTTCTCGCCGCGGGTGTGGTCGGCCTGATCAACGGCGCGGTAACGGTGTATCTTCGCATCCCCTCTTTCGTCACGACGCTGGGCACGCTGTTCTTCGTCAACGGTCTCACGCTGACGATTTCACGCGGCACGCCCGTTGCGCCGCCGGAAGATTCCACCTTTTTTGCGGCGTTCATGGGCGGCTGGGGCTACAGCGAGATCATCTGGACGATCGCAATCGCCGCAGTGATGCACGTGCTGCTTCGCCATACGCGCTGGGGACTGCATACGATCGCTTCGGGCGCGAATCCGCTAGGCGCGAGTGAAGCCGGCATCCACGTCAGACGCCTCAAGCTCGGCAACTTCATCCTTGCCGCGTTGCTTGCGGGCTTTACCGGCATCCTTGAAGGCTTTCGCATCACATCGATCGATCCGCAGGCGGGCGGCAACCAGATCATGTTTCTCGCGATTGCCGCCGCCGTGATTGGCGGCACGCCGCTAGCCGGCGGCTCGGGGACGATCATCGGCGGCCTGATTGGCGCCGCGGTGCTTGGCATCCTGAACGACGGCTTCACGCTCATCGGGATCAACGCCTTCACGTTCAACATGATTCTTGGTGCGGCGATCCTCGGCGCGATGATCTTCAACATTCACGTCGTTCGTCTCGCGCGCAAGGGAGAGTTGTGATGGCCGAAGTGATCGAGGCGCTGCGCGGCGAAGACATCGTCAAGCGTTTCGGCGCGGTCACCGCGCTCGACGGCGTTTCGCTCACGCTAAGACAGGGCGAGATTCTCGGCGTTCTGGGCGACAACGGCGCAGGCAAGTCGACGCTGATCAAGATCCTGACGGGGTTTCATCAGCAGACCACCGGCAGGCTTTTCGTGGGCGGCGAGGAAACGTTGCTGCGCTCCGTCGATCATGCCCGCTCACTGGGCATCGAGTGCGTGTACCAGGATCTCGCGCTCGCCAATTCGCTCAGCATCTATCACAACATGTTCCTGAACCGCGAGATCATCCGTCGCGGACCGATAAGGCTGTTGAACAACCGCGCGATGCGCACCCGCGCCGCGGAATGCCTCGAGGAAATCGGCGTCAACGTTCCTTCGGTGGATCTGCCGGTCGAGCAGCTTTCCGGTGGACAGCGACAGGCCATCGCCGTTGCGCGCGCGGTCAATTCGAACGCGAAAATACTCCTGCTCGACGAACCGCTCGCCGCAATGGGCGCGCGCGAGGCAGGACTCATCATCGACCTGATCCTTCGGCTCAAGGAAAAAGGCGGCCTGTCCATCATCATGATCATGCACAACTACGCACAGACGCTCGATATCGCCGATCGTGTGATGTTGATGCAGCGAGGCCGCGTGACCTATCAGCGGGAAGCCGCAAGCACGTCTGTCGCGGAACTGATGGACATCGTGCGCCGCGAGTATCGGGCGATGCGCGCCACGACGAACTGACACGTGCCTTTACGCTTTCGGCGTGGGTCCCGCTGTCAGCAAGCAAACACGTTCTATGCCTCCCCTCTCGCGTGTCAGCGTTCAACCTGTTTGCCTGGAGATGTGACAGATCGTCGGCCATCGTCTGAATGTCAGGCCATGCGGCTTCGATTAGCGTTGATCTTTTTTGCGATCTGTTCAATCGTTGCCTTGCGGATTGGGAAGCGCTTTGCAGTTTTTATGAAATCTCCGGCGACGGCGCTGATGCGCTCGATCGCGGTGATGGCGTCCACCTTTTTTATATTCGTCTGGCTTGCCAGTTCAAGCAGATCCGCTTTGGCCGGCGCGCGGCCTTCGCCGCAAATATCCATTTGATGTTCGCCACCCGGACCTTCGCTAAAGGTCAGGTCATAGGCCGGAGAGAACCGCCACTGTCCGCGCTCGTTCATGCGGAAGGAAAAATTCTTCGCGTGGTCATCGCGATTGTGAAAGATCACATTGAACACGCAGCGTTCGTAAGCCTTAAGGGTTTCGCGGACGTCGCGCGTCATGAAACCGGTGAGGCGCAGCATGGACGTGTAATCCACGGACGACGGAATGCGAAAGTTGGCGTTTAGCGCGCCGGCAACTGTATGCACCGGCACACGCAGACCTCCTTCGCGATCAAAACGGGCGATACCGAAAGCTGCCAGCTTTGTATCCAGATCAAACCAGGCCGTTTCTGGCATATCCAGACCACAGTCTCGCGCCAGTACGGCATAGGTCGCCTCAATGGCGCACACCTCCTTGTGTTCGGACCCGCCCTGGAATTTCACGAGCCACGGCAATCCGGGACCGTCCTCCGAACTGGTCATCCGGCCGGACGCGGTGTCGTAGTTCACCAGCACCTTTGGACGCGCGCCTTGCGGAGAACCACCCATTACGGCCAGACGCCGCAGGACTTCGGCCCCGTCATCCGAGAGAACGTCCTGAACTTCGCGCGCAAGCGTCAGCAGTTCCACATCGGCTTTTTCAATTTCCTCCGCGTTCGACGGCTCGAACATCAACGCGCCCATTGCCCGGCCACCGACGAATGCGAGCCGGTCCAGCGGGGACAGGCGTGCCGGATCCCAGCCCCTCTTTCGAAACAGCTTGTCCTGAAGCACCAGACCCCAACCGTCCGGCAGTGCGTCCGCAATCAGACCCGGCAAGCGGTATTGATGCTGCGGAAACCCGTCGTACGCGTAGGGGCTCAACTTCAGGTTAAGCGAGGACAGTTCGAGGCCTCGATCGATGGCTTCGGGGGTGTACTCAAACAGAAGCTGTGAACCGTTATCGCCGAGATGAGCGAGAACGAAACGCTCGCCCCAGCCGGCATAGACGACGGCGAGCTTTTTCATCGCGCCCCCCCTGCACGCTGGCGACGCACGCTGGCTTTTTCCATGTCCCTGATCGTCGTCGCACGAAGCACGAAGAGATCCGACAGGCTTCCGGCCAGACCCAGCGCCATGACGATCTTGATCAGAGACTCCAGCGTCGCCTGACCCTTGCTCTCGAAATTGCGCACTGTGCCCATCGAGATTCCCGCGCGGCCGGCCAGCTCGGCCTGAGTGATGTTTTGCGCAAGACGATGCGCCCGCAGACGGCTTGCGAGTTCAGTGCAGATTTCTTCGACAGCAGCCAGTTCAAAGTTCAACATTTTGACTTTTAAGTCGAAAATTGATTATTAATCATCAAAAATATAGCATTTAACAGGTGATCGGTCAATGCACGATTTCGTTAAATCGCTAATATTTTGTTCTTTATTTAGATTTAAAGTCTTTTATGTACAATATATTGTCGCTTATTCTTGAAAATCGAAGAAGGTAGTGCGATCGATGTCAGCGCATCTGTGGGCAAAAGTACGGGCTTTTTTGCGCGCCACACACTATCACCCCCATTGGCAGCAAGGATTTTTTGAATATCGTAAAATTACGATATATGATTCGTCCCGAAGCGATGCAATTGCCGGCATGTCCGCATGCCACCTCGGAACAAACGTTGATGAAAGCCCGCACCACTCCACAAGCTATCGATGTCGATGCAATTCACAAGGCGCTCGCCAATCCCGTGCGCCGCGAGATTCTCGGCTGGCTGAAGAACCCGTCCGAGCATTTTTCGGATCAGGAGATTCCGCTTGATTACGGCGTCTGCGCCGGCAAGTTCGAAGGCCGCTGCGGCCTGTCGCAGTCGACTGTGTCCGCACACCTCGCCGCCTTGCAGCGCGCGGGGCTCGTCACGGTGAAGCGCGTGGGTCAATGGGTGTTCTTCAAGCGCAATGAAGCGGTCATTCAGGCGTTTATCGAACACATGAACGCAGACCTCTGACGTGGCGCATTCGCATCGCCGCATTTCTTTTTTTTCACACTGTTTCATAGCGACGGGCACTTGCCCGCCAGGAGAGGTGAACACTTATGCCGACTCTTTTCGATCCGGTCCAGATTGGCGATCTCACGTTGCGCAATCGTATTTTCATGGCGCCGCTGACGCGTGCCCGCGCAGGCGACATCCGCGTGCCTAACGCGCTGATGGCAAGGTACTACGCCGAACGCGCGTCGGCCGGCCTGATCCTGAGCGAAGCGACGTCCGTCACGCCGCAAGGTCTTGGTTACGCCGCGACGCCGGGCATCTGGTCGCACGAGCAGGTCGAGGGCTGGAAGCTCGTCACCGAAGCCGTCCATCAGGCTGGCGGCAAGATATTCCTGCAACTGTGGCACGTTGGGCGCGTATCCGACCCGGTGTTCCTGAACGGCGACCTGCCCGTTGCGCCGAGCGCGATCGCGGCGAAGGGCCACGTGAGCCTCGTGCGTCCGAAGCGCGAATACGTGACGCCGCGCGCGCTCGATCTCGCGGAAATCCCGGGCATCGTCGAGGCGTACCGCAAGGGTGCGGAGAACGCGAAAGCCGCTGGTTTTGACGGCGTCGAAGTACACGGCGCGAACGGCTATCTGCTCGACCAGTTCCTGCAGGACAGCACGAACCATCGCACGGATGCCTACGGTGGCTCGATCGAAAACCGCGCACGCCTGCTGCTCGAAGTGACGGACGCCTGTATCGCCGTGTGGGGCGCGAACCGCGTCGGCGTTCATCTGGCACCGCGTCGCGATTCGCACTCGATGGGCGACTCAGACCCTGCAGGCACGTTCGGCTACGTGGCGCGCGAACTCGGCAAGCGCAAGATCGCGTTTATCGCCGCACGCGAAGCGCTGGGCGACGACCGTCTCGGACCGCAACTGAAGCAGGCATTCGGCGGCCCGTACATCGTGAACGAACGGTTCACGAAGGAAAGCGCGCAGCAGGTAATCGACGCAGGCGAAGCCGATGCCGTGGCATGGGGCCAGCTCTTCATCGCAAATCCGGATCTGCCGCGCCGTTTTGCGCTCGACGCACCGCTGAACGCACCGGTTCCGGAAACTTTCTACGCTGAAGGCGAAAGCGGCTATACCGACTATCCGGCACTCGAAGCCGTGAACGGATAACCGGCAAGCTTCAACGCAGGTTTGCAGCAACAGGCGCGGGGTGCGCGGCCAGTGTGACACTGGTCGCGCACCCCGCGCTTTTTGTCGTCTCTTGTATCGTCGTTTGTGTCGCCGGCCCCTGCCCATCGCGACGCTTCCGAAAAACCGCATGCGCCCCGCACGCAGGGCTACACTGCTGAAACCTGAATTCCGCCCGACCCGATATGGATCTGATGCACCTGTTACAGCTCGCGTTGCACTTCGACCAGCACCTGGGCAGTTTGATCGAGCAGTACGGCACCGCTGTGTACGCCATGCTGTTTGCGATTGTCTTCGTCGAGATCGGGTTTTTGCCGCTCTTCTTTCTGCCTGGCGATCCCTTGATCTTTATCTGTGGCGCGTTCGCGGCGACGCACGCCCTGAATGTATGGATCGTGACGCCGGTGCTGTTTGCAGCGACGGTCGCCGGCAGCATCGTCAACTACGCAACGGGCCGTGCAATCGGCGAGAAGGTCTATACCGCGAACATACGCTGGATCGACAGGAACGCACTGCGCAAGGCGCACGCGTTCTATGAAGCGCGCGGCGGGATCACGTTTCTACTGTCGCCGTATATCGCAGTGGTGCGCACGTTCGCGCCGTTCGTCGGTGGCGTCGCGCGCATGACGTTCGCGCGGTTCGTCGCGTTCGTCGTGCCAGGCGCGGCGATCTGGATCATCTCGCTCGTCGCGGCGGGTTATGTGTTCGGTAATGTGCCGCTCGTGCGCGATCATATGAGTTCGATTGTCCTGCTTGGCGTTGGTCTTGGCACAGGATCGCTGGTACTGGGTGCGCTTTGGCGGTTTGTGAACCGCAAGCGACAACGCGTGTAAGCGGTTCAACGTCCTCTCTCATCCGGGTCTGGCGCCGCAGGCCAAACGTGCCGGTTCGCAATGCGCGCCGAGGCTTCGCGCAACCGCGATTCTGGCGGAACCGGTCTGGAGCTTGCCATCATCCGTCAGCTGGCGCTCGCCATGAACGCGAGCCTGTCGCTTCAAAACCGCACAGGCGCCCGTTTTACCCTGCGGCGCCAATATCGCAAAGAACGCCCTCAGAGGCCGAGGCGCAATCGCGCGCGAAAACGTCGGCAACCACACATTCAGCAGACGCATTTCAGCCGACGATATGGAATAAGCGTATCCATAACCCGGTTCCGCCGTATTATTGTTTTATAGGGGTTCGCGCACCCGCGAACCCCATTCATCCAGATTCGCGAGCGTCGCCATGAGTGATGTACGTCACCAGTTAAGCCCACGCGACCGCGTCGAGTTGCTCTGCTGGCTCACCTGCGGAAATCTCGGCGCGTGGTATCTCAACGAGGCGTGGCCCGAACCGTCGTTCCAGGTCCAGGCGGCGCACAAGTGGCTCGACCGGCACATGCGCACCGCCGACTGGCTTGGCATTGCCAGATTGTCGGCGCTGGCGGTCGATATCGCCCGCCAGCACGCATCCTTTGTCGACGCCGAATGGGCACGCGACGCCGTCGAGGAAATCCTCAATACCGATGACCTCGATTTCCAGTCCCGACTGGTGCGCAACGTGCTTGCCGACTGCCAGCGCGCCCTCGCGGACAAACGGATCGCCGACTAATCCGTATTAGCCGAAATCGACGTGCGACCGCGCGAGCGCATGGCGCGGTCACATCGGCGGCGCGACGCCGTTCTTTTCGACCACCACACGTTGAGCCACAAACGTGCCCTGCGTAGCAGGCGTCGCCACGACGAAGACTTTCTTGCCCGGCACCAGATCGACGCGCGCCGCCGACGTGAGCGTCACGACGGGTACGTTGGGCGGCACGGTCACGACATTCGTGCCGCCTTTGTACGACAGCTTCAGATCGCGGCCACTGGTGCCTTCGACCACCGTATCGACGTTTGCATTCGTCATCGAGCTGTTCGGGCTCAGATCCCACGCGTAGTGCCCTTCACCGGTGCCGCGCGCCGATTCGGGAAACACGAGCACCTCGGTGGCGGTCAGCTTTCCATCCGTTCCGGTCGTGGCGGCGGTGCCCACGAACGCGCCTGGTTTGATGTCGGAAAGCTGCATCGCTTTCACGGCGGATACGCCTGTGTCGGGTTTGACTTCAATCGAAACCATATCGCCGCTGCGACGATGCACCTTCATCACGTCGCCATTGAGCGAGACGATCTCACCGCGAATCCGTGAGGGTTTAGCCGGTGCCTGTGCAAATGCAGCACCGGCAAAAGATAGCGTCACAAGCGTGACGCCGAGTTTCATGCGAATAGACATGGATTCTCCGAAAACACGAGGCACGCGCCCGCCGGACTGTATGTTGCCTGCCTGCATCGGACATCACGGCCGGCAGTTTCCATACATCCCGGCGTGTTTGCGCGCGGGAACGGTACCGGGAGGATTCAACCCGATACATCTGTCTGGCAAACGTCGTGACGTCGCGAATTATTCCGTCGCCTTAAAAATAACGTTGCGCTTACAGAAATCTGACTCGCGCCGCTCATGCGTCCGGTTTCGAAAGGCGTCGATCCGCGTTGCGGGTGCCGCCGCGCTTACACCGGCGCGACGCCCACATAGTTCTCCGCCATCGCGGTCGCCGCGACGCGCGACGTGGTGACGTATTCGAGTTCCGCCACCTGCAGGCGCTGCTCGAACGGCGAAGCATCGTCGAGACGATGCATCATGCGCGTCATCCAGTAGGAGAAATGTTCCGCGCGCCAGATACGTTTCAGCGCAGTCTCGCTGTAGCTCGCGAGCAGGTCGCTGCGATCCTCCTGGTAGTACGCACGCAACGCGTTCGTCAGCACCCGCACGTCGGCGACGGCGAGGTTCATGCCCTTCGCGCCCGTCGGCGGCACGATGTGCGCGGCGTCGCCCGCGAGAAAGAGGCGACCGTGCTGCATCGTTGTCGACACGAAGCTGCGCATGCCCACGATGTTCTTCTGGAAGATCCTGCCGTCCACCACCTTTCTGCCGTCTTCCGAATCGACCCGCGCGTGCAGTTCGGCCCAGATGCGGTCATCCGACCAGTTGTCGACCGAGTCCTTCGGATCGCACTGAAAGTACATCCGCTGCACGTTGGCCGAGCGCGTGCTCACGAGCGCGAAGCCGCGATCGTGGCGCGCATAGATCAACTCATCCGAAGAAGGCTTGCCTTCGCACAGAATGCCGAACCAGCCGAACGGATACACGCGTTCGTAGTCCTTGCGCGAGGCCTGCGGAATCGCCGCGCGCGATACGCCCTGCGAACCGTCGCAACCCATCACGAAATCGCAGTGCAGCTCGCATGCTTCGCCTTCGTGGCGATAGCGGATCGACGGCGTCGCGGTGTCGAGGTCATGCAGCGACGTATCGGACACGTTGAAGCGCAGCTCACCACCCGCCGCCACGCGCGCCGCGACGAGATCCTTGATGACTTCGTGCTGCGCATAGACCGTGATCGAATGCCCGGTCAGTCCGGTGAGATCGATGCGGCGCCGTTTGCCTTCGAACGCGAGTTCGAAGCCATGATGCAGCGCGCCTTCAGCCTGCATGCGCGCACCCACGCCCGATTCGATGAGCAGGTCCATGGTGCCCTGTTCGAGCACGCCCGCGCGGATCGTCGATTCGATCTGCTCACGGCTGCGTGTTTCGAGCACAACCGACTCGATGCCGCGAAGATGAAGAAGATGGGAAAGAAGAAGGCCTGCCGGCCCGGCACCGATGATGCCAACCTGAGTGCGCATGTGTGTCTCCTGAATGCGGCATTGATTTGCAATCAGTGTGACGAACACGGCTCATATCGCGCAACGCGATATCAGGGATAAGTACTATCCAATATTGAGATAAACGTCGAGGGGTACAGGCACACGTTTAGCATCATGTACGCGCGCAGCTTCGTGCTTCGCGTGGTCGAAGCGACGCGCCGCCGTCGATGCGTTTGCGCCGCGAGCGTCGCGAGGGCGCCCGCGGCGTCATTCTGCTTACTGGCTTGCGCCCTGTGCGGCACCCACTTTCTTCTGCGCCTTCTGCAGTGAGTCCGGATAGTTCGGATCGTTCTGCGACGGGTTGTAGCCCGCATCTTCCAGCTTCTTCAGCTCGGCGTTTTTCTTCGCACGTGCCTGTTTTCTCGCCGCCTTCTTTTGTGCCTTCTTTTCAGCCTTGGTCGGCGCCGCCGTGGTCGCGGCAGCATCGCTCGCGTCCTGGGCCATCGTCGATGTGGCGAATCCCAAACTCAGTGCTGCCGAGACAAGCAGGAGCGTTACGTTTTTCGTGCAAGACATCGTCATGTTGGCCTCCGCGCCAGGAACGACCGTTAGATAAAAACGAAGCCGGAATCGCTGCCGCGCAAGCATTCCGGTTCGCGCCTTCCCGTTATCCTTCAGGAAGGTAACTGCAATGTACACGTTAGCCCGCAAATGCGCGCTCAGGCTGCAACAACGCGTAGGGGCATTTCCGCCACTACCGCCTCGCCGTCACCAAGCGATATCCACCACGATCCTGCCGCGTGCCGTGCCGCTCATGATGGCTTAGTACGCGCGTTCTGCCGGAGCGAGGTCGAAGCGTCGCGGATCGAGGCGCGGCGTGGTCCGGCGTGGCGACATGCCACGCGCCTGCCCGCCGGATACGGGCGTTTCGGCACTCCGATGCCCGACAGGGGCGCAAAACAAAACAGTTTCGGACACAACAACATCGTCGCCCGGCAAAACTTGCATCAGATACAATCATTGGAGTTCACTATAGCGACATTCAGGCGGCATCCAGCCAACCGCCGACATCGGGGACAGCGTTGAGCACGAATCGATATGCAGGCAAAGGAAAGCGTTTCGCCGGGCGCGTCTATCGCCTGCGCGTGATCGGCCTTGGCTTCGGTTTTTTCTGCGTCGCGTCGGTGTTCTATCAGTTGCATGCGAGCCCCTGGCTGTGGGCGCTGCTCGTCTTTCATGGGTTTTTCTGGCCACATCTCGCGTATCGCACGGCACTCGCCTGGCCGGTCCCCTATCGCGGCGAACGCTTTAACCTGATGGTCGATTCGGTGTTCGGCGGCCTGTGGGTCGTCGCGATGCGCTTCAACCTGTTGCCCTGCGTGCTGATTCTCACGATGCTTAGCATGGACAACATCGCAGCCGGCGGCATGCGGCTCTTTCTGCGCGGGCTCGTCGCGCATCTGTTCGGTTTCGCTATCGGCGCGATGACGTTCGGCCTCACGTTCGAGCCGCAATCGCAGATGCCGACGCTCATCGCATGCATGCCGTTTCTCGTGCTGTATCCGCTTGCGCTTGGCTGGGCGACCTACCGCATGTCGCAGAAACTCGCCATGCACGCGCGCGAACTGGAGCGCCTGAGCCGCACCGACGGGCTCACGGGTCTATGGAATCGCCGCCACTGGGAAGACCTGCTCGCCGTCGAGTTCGAACGCTGTCGCGCGGAAGGTACGCCGTGCTGCCTGCTGCTGCTCGATCTCGATCACTTCAAGCGCGTCAACGACACCGAGGGTCACGCCGCAGGCGATGCCGCGCTACGCAGCTTCGCGCACTTCCTGCAGATGACGTTGCGGCCCGGCGACATCGTCGGACGCTATGGCGGCGAGGAATTCGCGGTGATCCTGCCCGGACTGAAGCTGATCGACGCACAACCGATGGTCGATCTGCTGCTGCTCGACCTGCGCCTGCGCACCGGCAACCCCGATCGCGCGCTGCGCTGCACGGCAAGCGCGGGCCTCACGTGCTACCGGCCCGACATGGCGGACTTCACGGCATGGATGATGGAGACCGACCACTGCCTTTACGCTGCCAAGGCAAAGGGCCGCGACTGCGTGGTCATCGCGGACGAACAGGGTGTGTTCGCGTCGAAATCCGGCGCACACGCATCCATGGCGAGCGCCGACAGTCATCTGTCGTTGTAGGCGCAACTGTCGCGGTCTACGGATCGACACATGTTGCGAGACTTCGCGATGCGCACCGCCCCGTCGCACTCAACGCGCACTCACCCGCCCTCCGCCTGAACCGCCTCGACGACGCGGTTGCGTCCCGACGCCTTCGCGCGATACAGCGCGGCATCCGCGCGCGCCATCAATGCGGATAGCGGCTCGTCCGCGCGAAACTGGTCGACGCCCACGCTGAACGTATAGTGCAGCACCCCGCCCGGACTCGAGCCCAACCGGTATCCCGACGCGGCGAGCCGGTCGCGCAACCGGTTCAGCAGGACCACCGCTTCTCCGGCACGCGTCGCCGGACACATCACGCCGAATTCCTCGCCGCCGAGCCGGCCGAACACATCGCCGGTTCGAACGTCCTCCATCACCATGGACGCGAAGTGCATCAGCACCTTGTCGCCTGCCGCGTGGCCGTGCTGGTCGTTGATCGACTTGAAATGATCGATGTCGATGGCCGCGAGCGTCACGGGCGTGCCGGTGCGCGCCGCGCTCCTGAGCAAAGCGTCCGCTCTCGCGAGAAATTCGCGGCGCGTGAAGGCACCCGTGAGATCGTCGATGCTGGCCAGCTTTCGCAGACGCTCCGCCATGCGATCGTGAGCCAGCATCACCATGCCGATCGACAACGTCGGCAGCGCAAGAATGCCGAGCGCGAGAAAAGCAATATTGACCGCCGACGACTCCAGCAGCCTCGCCTGCGACAACAGCCCCAGCCCATAGGTCATGCCGCGCACCGCGTGCCCGACGGCGACCAGCGAAGCCGTCACCGCGACGAAGTAATAGCTGTATTTCGCGCGATCGGGCGGCCGCTCGCGCAGCACGATGACGGCGAGCGTCGCGTTGATCGCGGCATGAAACGCCGACACGAGCGCCACGCGCGCGTTGAAGTCGGGCATCACCCACTGCCAGTACGCAATGCCCGCGCCCACCGCCGCAAGACCCACGAGACCCGTCACCGGCAGCCCGCTACGGCCAAAGAACCGCCGGAACCCTTCGAGGCCGGTCAACGCGGTTGCCGCCAGCAGCACGTTCGCCACGAGGACAGACAGCAGCGCGGATACATGACCCTGCGACGCGAAACAGATCAGCGCCACGATGGAAAGCGCGTTCGCGACCACCCAGCATCCGACACCGGGTATCTCGGCGCGCAGCAGCGAGCCGAGCACGGCCATCGACATGACGCCTGACAGCACCGTCACGCCAAGAATATTCACCGGATTCAACATCGCCTCGATCTGAACGTCAGTCTGAACCTGAATACGGGTCTGGATTTGCCGGGCATCCTGCTTGATGCAACGGCGTGTCTCCCCGCGCCGCCGCCTCGTCCACCCGATCGAGCGACAGTTTACGTCACGGCCGCGGTTTCCCCCATGAATCAACTTCCTCTCGCCCCAGACCCGATCGACGCAACCTGGTGTTTAACATATGTTGCATTTTATTTTTTCATGGCAACATATGTAGACACGCACGGCACCTGGCCCTCAACCTCGTGTACATCCCGTTCAATCCAGAATAGACCGTCAATTGCCATGAAAACTTCGATACTGCCCGCTCTCACCGTCTGTTTCGTTGCTGGTCTCGCCGCTGCGCCGGGCGCTTTCGCCCAGGACCCGGCCTCCACGCTCGCGAAAATCCAGAGCAGCGGCCTGATCGTGATCGGGCACCGCGAAACCTCGGTGCCGTTTTCGTATGTCGACACGAACAATCAGGTGGTCGGTTTTTCGCAGGATCTGTGCGACCGCGTGATTTCGGCCGTGAAGGCGAAGACAAAGCGCGCGGACCTGAAGGTGCGCTTCGTGCCGGTGACGTCGCAGAACCGCATTCCGCTCGTGCAGAACGGCACCGTCGATCTGGAGTGCGGCGTGACCACGAACCTGACGTCACGCCAGAATCAGGTCGCGTTCTCCGACACGTTCTTCGTGGCCACCACGCGTCTTTTGACGCGCAAGGACAGTGGCATCAAGGACTTCCCCGATCTCGCCGGCAAGACCGTCGTGACGAATCAGGGCACGACGTCGGAGCGCATCCTGCGCAAGATGAATGAAGACAGGAAGATGAACATGCAGATCATCAGCGCCAAGGACTATGGCGAGGGTCGGCTCACACTCGAGACCGGTCGCGCGGTGGCCTACATGATGGATGACGTGCTGCTCGCGGGCACGCGCGCGCTGACCGCGAAGCCCGCCGACTGGGTGCTCACCGGCACGCCGCAGTCGTCGGAAGCGTATGGATTCATGATGCGCAAGGACGATCCCGAGTTCAAGAAACTGGTGGACGACGCGCTTGTCGACACCATGAAAGCACCGGATTTCAGGACGATGTACGACAAATGGTTCATGAAACCCGTGCCGCCGAAAAACATCAGCTTCGATTTCCCGATGAGCGATTCGCTCCAGAAACTCTACGCGAGTCCGAACGACAAGGCGTTCGAATAAGGCGTTCCGCCTGCATCGGATCGCATCGACTGCATTGACTGCATTGGCTGCATTGACTGATACGCGGCGCGGAACGTCGCGTATCAGTCGTCCGTGGCGGTGATTTCGTCGCGTTCGCGTTCTGGCCGTCGCATCCAGAACCGGTACAATGGCTTCTCGATAAAACGGCCGACGAACAGCAACGCAAACAGCAGCACGAGCGCGGCGAGCGCAACCGACCACGCGCCCGTGCCGCACACGATCCCCAGCGCCGCCGTGACCCAGATCGATGCCGCCGTGGTCAGCCCGCGTATCTTGTCGCGTGCCGGATTCTGCACGATCACGCCCGCGCCCAGAAAGCCGATCCCGGTGACGATGCCCTGAATCACGCGCGCCGCGTTCACGTCGGCGGCAACGCCGTTGACGACGAAGCCCATGCTCGCCATCGTCGCGAGACACGAGCCGAGTGAGACAAGCCCGAGCGTCTTGATGCCGGTCGGCTTGCCATGGAGATTGCGGTCGAGACCGACGATGCCGCCGATCACCACCGCGACCGCCATGCGCAGAATGACTTCATACAGTGTGGAAGCAGGCAGCATATAAGGCTCTCAGGTCGTGTGACTGTCGTTTCGGGTGTTTTACCGTGCAGTGTGCGCCGCTTTCGACCGGCGCGACATGCCCACTCAAAGCGGCGCCGGTTCGCCGGAGAATTCGCGGCGGTACGCATCCAGGCGCGCAAGCGTCATTCTCGCGCAACCCGGGCGACCGGCGGCCTCGCCGGTCGAATCGACGAAGGTTTCGATCGCGCGAAGCCATCGTACGAAGCGTCCGGTACGCCGCTCACCAGCAAAGCGTGGAAATCGCACGCGTGCGGAATATGCACACCGTCCCTGCCGTTTACCTCGGGTAGCCCATCACGCGCGAGCGGCGCAACCGCTGCCGCGGCGCGCGGATGCGTTTGTCTCATCGACCGGTGGCAGGCTGTCATGAATATCCACGTTGCGCGTTTTTCCCGCCCCGCGCTGGCTTCATCGTGCGCGGCCCTGGTTGCGACACTGGCAGCGTGCGGCGGTGGCGGAGACGGGGGTGTCAGCGCCGGCACGCCTGCCGCGACACCCGTGAGCATGACCGTGTCGGGTACGGCCGCGAGCGGCAAGCCGCTGGCGGGCGCCGCAATCGGCGTGAGTTGCGTGCAGGCCTCGGCGAGCACGAACGCCGCTGCCAACGGCCAGTTCAGCCTCACGCTGAGCGCGGTGCCGCCCTGCCTCATCACGGCCACGGCCAGCGGTCACACATTCCATTCCGTCGCGTTCGCGAGCGGCACGTTCAACGTCACACCCGTGACGGATCTGCTGCTCGGATACATCGCCGGCCAGCTCGGCACGAACGAAGCGGCGCTGCTCACCGGCTTCGCGGGCAGCGCGCGGTTCCAGCAGGTGCTCGGCAACCAGACCGACGTGCTGAATGCGCAGGCCGCCGTCGTCAGCAATCTTCAGCAGCGCTTCGCGCTGACGCTGTCCGTGCCGGACTTTCTGACCACGCCGTTCGTTCCGGACAACCAGGGCGTCGACCACGATCTCACCGCGCTGCAGGCAGCCGGCGCGATCGACGACAACGGGCCGCAAAGCGCCACGCTGTCCTTCGTGACCGCAGCCGGCGCCGCGCAGCCGCTGGCCGTCACGCCGCCCGCAGCGACGGGAGGCGGCGGAACCGGCAACGCGGGCAGCTCGAATTCGGGCGGAATGATGTAAGCGCGCGCGTTCACCCTGCAACCAGCTCGCGCAACCGCTGATGCAGCGCGGCGGATGCGCGCGTCATCGGCGCGCGCAATTCGTCGCCGATGACGCCCTGCGCCGCCAGCGCGGACTTCACCGGCGCCGGGTTCGGTTCGTCGAACATCGCGCGCACGAGCGGCGCAAGCGAATGCCAGATCGCGCGCCCTTCGTCGAGCCGCCCCGCCGCCAGCGCGCGATAGAGCGCGACAAAACGCCCGGTGCGCACATGCGCCGACGCGGCGATCGCGCCCGCGCCGCCCATGCAGAGCGTCGTGAAGATATTCGCATCCTCGCCGGCCATGACCCGCAAGCGGCCATCGAGAATCAGCGCGAGCGTGCTGTCCTGCGAGCCCGCGCAATCCTTCACGGCTTCGATGCGCGGATGCGCGGCGAGCGTCAGCAGCGTCTCCGTCTCGATGCGCACGCCGGTGCGCGCCGGAATGTCGTAGATCACGACGGGCTTGCGGCTGATGTCCGCGAGCGACGCGAAGTGATCGACCAGACCCGCCTGCGAAGGCCGGATGTAGTACGGCGCGCAGATCAGCATGCCGGCGACCGGCTCGTCGTTGAGCCGCGCGACACGTTCGCGCAGCGTCGCCGCATGGTTGCCGGACACGCCCGCGATCACCGGCACGTCGCCCGCCGCCGCAAGCACGGTCGCGAGCACGGCGGCCTGCTCTGCGTCGTCGAGCGCGGCGGGCTCGCCTGTTGTGCCCAGCGCGACGAAACCCGACACGCCCGCCTTCACATAACCGCCGACGAGCGCGCGCAACGCGTCGTGATCGACCACGCCACCGGCGAACGGCGTGATGAGCGGAATCCAGATACCCGAAAAAATCGACATGACTAATCCTCGAAACGTGACCGTATCGATTCCGTCAGGCAGTGCGGGAAAGGGACGTCGAGGCTGGACCTGGGCTCGCTGTACCGTCACGCCATCTGACGGAACAGCAGGCTCCGGTCAGATGAGCAGCTGTTTTTTTGCTTTGGCTTGCACGACCGCGTGAGCCAGCGCCGAAGCCATCGCGCAGGCATGCACGACACCGCTCGCAGGAGTGGGAGCGACCGGATGCAGGCGTTGGATCGGGCGGGTTTGCATGGGCGTCAGTGTAACCGGCAACCTCGTTATCTCGCAAAGGCGGGTGCCTTCGTGCGTCCCCATCGCAAAATAACTTGACTTCTTCTGTTGCCGAATTAATATACGCAACGCGTACATAACCAGCCTTTCTCACCACCGACGGGTGATCCGCATGAGCGTTCCTCAGCAAGCCTTCCTGCGCGACGCGATGCGTCGCATGAACATGACCCGCGAGAGCTTCGCGAACCGGATCGGCGTGTCGCGCCGGGCGCTCGACACGTGGCTCCTGCCCGACGATTCGCAGGAATCGCGCGCGATGCCGGAGATCGTCGAGCGCTTCGTGTCGGAAATCGTGGTCAACGGCGCGCCGACTGAAAGCTATACGCAAAGCGTAGACTCGCAGTCGCTGGCGAGCCAGATGCTCTTTGAAGGGCGGCCGCAGTTGCTGTCCGTCGACCAGTTCTCGCGCGATTCCGTCGAAGCGCTCTTTCGCGTCGCCGACATCATGCAGCCGATCGCGCGCCGCCGGAAAATCTCGCGCGTGCTCGAAGGCGCGGTGCTCGGCAATCTGTTCTTCGAGGCCAGCACGCGTACCCGCGTGAGCTTCGGCGCAGCGTTCTGCCGGCTCGGCGGTTCGGTGTGCGACACGACCGGCTTCACGTTTTCGTCGATGGCCAAGGGCGAATCGATCTACGACACGAGCCGCGTGATGAGCGGCTACGTCGACGCGCTGGTGATCCGCCACCCCGACCAGGGGTCCGTCGCCGAATTCGCGCGCGCGACGAACATTCCGGTGATCAACGGCGGCGACGGCCCCGGCGAGCATCCGAGCCAGGCGCTGCTCGATCTGTACACGATCCAGCGGGAGTTCTCGCGGCTGGGCAAGATCGTCGATGGCGCGCATATCGCGCTGGTCGGCGACCTGAAATACGGCCGCACGGTGCATTCGCTCGTGAAGCTGCTCGCGCTTTATCGCGGCATCAAGTTCACGCTGGTGTCGCCGCCGATGCTCGAAATGCCGTCGTATATCCTCGAACAGATCTCACGTAACGGGCACGTGGTCGAACAGACACACGATCTGACGGCCGGCTTGCGCGGCGCGGACGTGGTGTACGCGACGCGCATCCAGAAAGAGCGCTTCAAGGACGAATCGTTCGAAGGCTACACGCCGGACTTCCAGATCAACCAGGCGCTGGTCGATGCCGTGTGCGGCACCGACACGCTGATCATGCACCCGCTGCCGCGCGACAGCCGGCCGGGCGCGAACGATCTGAGCGTCGACCTGAATCACGATTCGCGGCTGGCGATTTTCCGGCAGACCGACAACGGCATTCCCGTGCGGATGGCGATTTTCGCGGTGCTGCTCGGCGTCGAAAAGCTCGTGCAACATTCGATGCGCGACGCGGCGTGGCATCCGCCCGCCTATCTCGGCCCGGATGACGCCGTGTTTCACGGCATCGACTGAAGAATGAGCCGGGGGCCGTGACGAGCCTGGCTTCAGGTCCGTCACAAGCCCGTCAAGGTCACGCCGCCGCAACCGCCCTCAGGCGAAATTCAGCAACCGCTTCCGTCATCGACTGCGCCTGATTCTCCAGCGCGCTCGCCGCGGCCGCCGCCTCTTCGACGAGCGCGGCGTTCTGCTGCGTGACCTGATCCATCTGGCTCACCGCCTGCCCGACCTGTTCGATGCCCGTGCCCTGCTCGATCGTCGCCGACTTGATCTCGCTCATGATGGTCGCGACGTTGCGTACGGCGCCGACGATCTCGCGCATCGATTCCCCTGCACGTGTGACGAGCGCGTTGCCGGTTTCGACGTCCTGCACCGACGCGCCGATCAGCGCCTTGATTTCCCGCGCCGCGTCCGCGCTGCGCAGCGCGAGGCTGCGCACTTCGCTTGCGACGACCGCGAAGCCACGCCCCTGCTCGCCGGCGCGCGCGGCCTCGACCGCTGCGTTGAGCGCGAGAATGTTCGTCTGGAACGCGATGCTGTCGATCATGCCGGTGATATCCGCGATCTTGCGCGAGCTTTCGGTGATCACGCTCATCGTCTGAATCGCGCGATCGACCACGCCTTCGCCGTCCTGCGCGACCTGTGCGGCGTTCGCGGCCTGCTCGCTCGCCTGCTGCGCGTTCTCGGCGTTCTGCTTCACGGTGGACGTCAGTTCTTCCATGCTGGCCGCGGTTTCCTCGAGCGCCGCCGACTGCTGCTCGGTACGGCTCGACAGATCGAGGTTGCCCGCGGCAATCTCGCGCGCGCCGGTATAGATCGCCTCGCAACTGCCGCGCACGTTCGACACCGTCTGCGACAGGCCGCGCTGCATCCGGCGCATCGCGGCAAACAGTTGCCCGATCTCGTTGTTGCCCGCTTCGGGAATGCGCGCCGTCAGGTCGTTCTTCGCGATCTGGTCGAGCATCGTGGCCGCGTTCTTCAGCGGCGCAGTGACGACACGCCGCAGCGCGAAGTGCGCGAACACGATCAGCAACAGCGCACCGCAGACGCCCACGACGACCATCGTGACGACGCGCGTGTATTCCGTGTCGACCTCCCCGGCGGCATCGTTCGAGAGCTGGTTCGCCAGCGCCTGAAATTTTTCGACGTTGGTGGTGTACCCCCGGCCGGCCAGCGTGATGTCGTGGTCGTTGATCTGCACGTAGGCGTTGGTGTCGCCCGAGCGCAGCGCGTCGGTGGCCTTCGCCAGGATCGACGCCAGATGCATCGACGATTCGACCAGATTCTGCTTGAGGTCCTCGTCGAGACCGGAAAACTTTGGCGCGTTGCGAAACGCTTCCGTTTCGTCGGCGGCGCGCTTGAAGGTGGTCGCCGCGCTTTTCAGCGCGGAGTCGCGCGTCGCGAGATCGTTGCGCTCCCTCAGCGCGGAGTACGCGCGTGTCAACGCGGCACGCGTGCGGGTGGAATCCTTGTAGCCGTCGTTAACCAGAATTTCCTGCGTCGCGATGCGATGGATGCGATCGAGGTTGGCGTTCGCGCGACTCAGCGTCACGACGCCGATCACGCCCCCGAACACGATCATCGTCGCGAAGATCAGGAAGATGCCAAGAAGACTGTTTTGAACCGATATGTTGCGCATGCCGCTTTCAGCCCGGAGTTATACGATGATCTGTTAACGGCAAAAACGTCCGGTGACTTGAGCAAAAAACGCATCACGTCACGATTTAAACGCGGCTCTGATCGTGCGCGTTGCAGACGTGGCATCGATATATTTCGGATGCCAGATAAAACGGCCCGTGCGTCAGACGCACGGGCCGTTTCAAATCAGTCTCGACACATTCGCGCGAATGCGGACTACGCGCGAATGCATCAGCGTGATGCGGCTTCCGGGATCAGTTCGAGCCGTCGAACTGCACGATCTCGATCCAGTTCGGATTCTTGCCCACCGGGTACTCGCCGATTGCACGCAACGCACCCGTTTTACGGTCGATCCGGTATGCGCGCATCTGCGTCGACAGTTGCCCCACCGCCAGCAGATAGTTGCCCGACGGATCGATATTGAATCCACGCGGCTGCTTCTCGGTCGGATACGTGCCGATCCGCGTGAGCTTGCCTGTGGCCTGATTGACGCGATATGCCGCCAGCGTGCTCGACGTGCGTTCCGATGCGTACAGGAAGCGGCCGTCCGGCGTCAGATGAAGATCCGCGCCCCACGGTTTGTCGCCCTTGAAGTCGTCCGGCAGGATCGAGATGGTCTGGATCGGCTTGACGGTGTCGCCGGTTGCGTTGAACGCGAGCGCATGCAGCTTGCCGTCGAGTTCGTCGATCAGATACGTAAAACGATGATCCGCCGAGAACACGAAGTGGCGTGGGCCCGACTTTTCCGGCAGCGAATACGCGGGCGCGGCGTCCGGCGTGAGATGGCCGTTCGACGCGTCGAACTTCATGCGAAGCCACGCATCCGAACCGAGCACCGACGCGAACACATAGCGGTTATCCGGCGCACTGCGGATCGCGTGCGCCATCGGGCCGGTGGGGATGGTCTGCTGCACGTCGCCCACCACGCCATTCGCGCCGATGCGGTTGACCGCGAGCAGGTTGCCGCCGTACGACGCGGAAAACAGATAGCGACCGGTCGCGTCGGTCGACAGATACGGCATGCTTTCAGCGAGCGGCGCGGTGCCCAGCTGGATCAGACGGCCGTCGAGCGGATTGATCGCAAAGCTCACGACCCGGTACGGCTTCGAACGCAACCCGGCATACAGACGGTGATGATCGGGAGAAAGCGTCATCGGCATCGCGGTGCCACCGACGGCGACGGTCTGCACCGCGTCGAGCGCCTCGGTCGACGGGTTGAGGCTGAACACCGAAATATCCTCGCTGTCGGCGTTCGATACATACGCATACGTGGCAGCGTGGCTCGCGCCTGAAGCGGTCAGGCCGATCAGCGCGCTCGCGATCGTGCTCAGGATTGTTTTTCTTGTCATGAAAGAATGAGTCGACATCCAGGTCTGGTTATTTTTGATGGTTGATTAAAGCCGCGCACGGCACGACGCTCAGGTCACCGGCGCCGGGTTGAACAGCGTCAACGCGTTGTGAAGCCCGAGTTTCTCCGCGCAGGTTTCCTTGCGGCCGCTCGCCACGTCGAGCATCAGGCGGAACAGCTCCCAGCCCACGTCTTCGATGGTTGCGTTGCCCGTGGCGATCGTGCCCGCGTCGATGTCCATCAGGTCGTGCCAGCGGCGCGCGAGATCCGAGCGCGTCGCGACCTTGATGACAGGCACTTCCGCGAGGCTGTACGGCGTGCCGCGGCCAGTCGTGAACACGTGCAGGTTGATGCCCGCCGCCAGTTGCAGCGTGCCGCAGATGAAATCGCTTGCCGGCGTCGCCGCGTAGATCAGGCCTTTTTGCTGGACCTTCTCGCCGGGTGACAACACGCCCGAGATCGCCGAGTTACCCGACTTGATGATCGAACCCATCGCCTTTTCGACGATGTTCGACAGGCCGCCCTTCTTGTTGCCCGGTGTGGTGTTCGCACTGCGGTCCGCGCCGCCGCGCTTCAGATAATCGTCGTACCACTGCATCTCGCGGATGATCGCCGCCGCCACGTCCGCGTTGGCCGCGCGCGCGGTCAGCTGGTCGACGCCGTCGCGCACCTCGGTGACTTCGGAGAACATGACCGTCGCGCCGGCCCGCACCAGCAGGTCGGTCGCGAAGCCCACCGCGGGATTGGCGGTGAGGCCGGAAAACGCGTCGCTGCCGCCGCACTGCACGCCGATCACGAGGTCGGACGCCGGGCAGGTCTCGCGGCGGCGATTGTTCAGCCGCTTCAGATGGCCTTCGGCGGTTCTCATGATCGAGTCGATCATCGACTGGAAGCCGACGTGCGCGTCGTCCTGAAGCACGACCACGTCGCCGTTGGAATCGGCCGTGAGATCGCCGATGTCGGCGACTTCCGCGACATGGGACGCCGCCGCGATCGGAATCGTGCCCGGCGGCATCAGGCGTTCCGGCTGCAGCTTCTCGCAGCCGAGGCTCACCATCATCACTTCGCCGCCGAAGTTCGGGTTCAGGCTGATGTTGCGCACGGTGCGGATCGGCACCATCGCATCGGGCGCGTCGATCGCGACGCCGCAGCCATACGTGTGACCCAGCCCGACGACGTCGTCGACGTTCGGATAGCGCGGCAGCAGTTCGACCTTGATGCGCGTGACGGCGTGCTGGACGACGTCGGCCACGCACTGCACGGTGGTGGTGATGGCGAGAATGTTGCGCGAGCCCACCGAGCCGTCGGCGTTGCGGTAGCCCTCGAACGTGTAGCCTTCGAGCGGCGGCATGTCCGGCGCCTTGATGGTCGCGATCGGCAGGTCCTCGAGCCCCGGCGGGCTCGGCATCCGGATCACGTGTTCGTTGATCCAGCTGCCCTTCGGCAACGCCTTGAGGGCATAACCGATCACCACGTTATAGCGGATGACCTCGTCGCCTTCCGCGAGATCGGCGAGCGCCACCTTGTGCCCTTGCGGCACCCGCTCGCGCAGCACCAGCCCATCGGGAAACACCGCGCCCTCGCCCAGGCCGCCGTCGTTGACGACGATCGCGACATTGTCATTGGGGTGAACGCGAATGTAGAGCGGAGTCAGTTCCATTGCATCGATCCTTATGGCGCACTCTGCGCCTGCTACGCCAACAATTCATACGTCATCCTACAACATGAAACGTTGCAGGGGTGGTCCGTATTAACCCTATATCGCCCATTATGCCGCTAAATCCCGGTTGTCTCGCTCGATTTGTTGTTGTACGATGACGTATAAGAATGCTCTGTACCCGAACTCGTAGCCAGGACACTTAATCATGACGACACCGCAGGAACTGAAGCAGATCGTATCGGAAGGCCTTCTGTCTTTCCCGATTACCGACTTCAACGAACAGGGCGATTTTCGCGCCGACACGTATGCCGCGCGCCTCGAATGGCTCGCGCCCTATGGCGCATCGGCACTGTTCGTCGCCGGCGGCACGGGCGAATTCTTCTCGCTGACCCATGACGACTACTCGAACGTCGTGCGCACGGCCATGGAAGTCTGCAAGGGCAAGGTACCGATTCTGGCCGGCGCAGGCGGCCCGACGCGCGTCGCGATCGCCTACGCAAAGGAAGCGCAGCGTCTGGGCGCGAACGGCATTCTGCTGATGCCCCACTACCTGACGGAAGCGAGCCAGGAAGGCATTGCCGCCCACGCTGAAGAAGTGTGCAAGTCCGTGCCGGGCATGGGCGTGATCATCTACAACCGCGCGAACTCGAAGCTGAACGCCGACATGCTCGAACGTCTGGCCGACCGTTGCCCGAACCTGATCGGCTTCAAGGACGGCGTGGGCGAGATCGAAAACATGGTGACGATCCGCCGCCGCCTCGGCGACCGCTTCTCGTACCTCGGCGGCCTGCCGACGGCGGAAGTCTATGCCGCGGCCTACAAGGCGCTGGGCGTGCCGGTGTATTCGTCGGCCGTGTTCAACTTCATCCCGAAGACGGCGATGGACTTCTATCGCGCGATCTCCGCGAACGACCACGCCACGGTCGGCAAGCTGATCGACGAGTTCTTCCTGCCGTACCTCGCGATCCGCAATCGCCGCGCGGGTTACGCCGTCAGCATCGTGAAGGCCGGCGCAAAGCTGGTCGGCCACAGCGCCGGGCCGGTGCGCGCCCCGCTGACCGACCTGACCGACGACGAAATGAGCCAGCTCGACGTCCTCATCAAGAAGCTCGGCGCGCAGTAAGCGCCCAGCCGCGTGATGCACGCCTACGTGGATCACGCGGCCAGCAGGAGCGCCCGGCACGCATGCGTCGCCGGGCGTTTTTGCAGGATCCACGGCCATCGCGCACTGCATGGCCGATCGCGTCGAAAGGCCGGCCGTGTCAGTGCCGGCTGCCGCCGCATCGAAACCGGGGCGCGTCCGCCCTCGCCTGAACCGTCAGGAAAATCATCATGGAAATGAGCCGCACCGCGAATCCCGCACATGTCGAACGGCGCACGAAAGTCCGCTATACGATTCTGCTGCTGATCTTTGTCATCACGACGTTCAACTACGCGGACCGCGCGACGCTCTCGGTGACCGGCTCGGCGATGCGCACGGAGTTCGGCTTCGATGCGATCAGGATGGGCTACATCTTCTCCGCATTCAGCTGGGCGTATGTGCTGTCGCAACTGCCCGCCGGGTGGCTGCTCGACCGGTTCGGCGCACGGCGCGTCTACGCCGTGAGCATCTTCTTCTGGTCGCTCTTCACGCTGCTGCAAAGCTCGATCGGCGTGCTCGGTAGCGGCGCCGCAGCGGTCGTGGCGCTCTTCGTGCTGCGCTTCGCGATGGGCGCCGCCGAATCGCCGGCGTTTCCGGCCAACGCGAAAGTCGTGGCCAGCTGGTTTCCGACCACCGAACGCGGCACAGCATCGGCCATTTTCAATTCGGCGCAGTATTTCGCCGCCGTCGTGTTCACGCCGCTGATGGCGTGGCTCACACACGCGTTCGGCTGGCACGCGGTCTATCTCGTGATGGGCGTCGTCGGACTCTTCCTCGCCTTCACCTGGCTGAAGGTCATGAAAAACCCCGCCGACCATCCGCGCGTCTCGCGCGCGGAACTCGACTATATCGAGCAGGGCGGCGGCGTCGTGAACGGCCACCAGAAAGCCCGGCCGGAAGACGTCGTGCGCACCGGAGGCTGGCGCCTCGTGCGTCAGCTGCTGGGCACACGCATGCTGCTCGGCGTCTATCTCGCGCAGTTCTGCATCAACGTGCTCACCTACTTCTTCCTGACGTGGTTCCCGATCTATCTCGTCCAGGCGCGCGGCATGACGATCCTGCACGCCGGCCTCGTCGCGTCGCTGCCCGCGATCTGCGGTTTTTCCGGCGGCGTGCTCGGCGGTTTCCTGTCGGACTCGCTGATCCGCCGCGGCCATTCGCTGACGCTCGCGCGCAAGGTGCCGATTGTCGGCGGCATGCTGCTGTCGGTCTGCATCATCGGCTGCAATTACGTCACGGCCGACTGGCTCGTCGTCGCGCTGATGTCGCTCGCGTTCTTCGGCAAGGGGATTGGCGCGCTCGGCTGGGCAGTGGTCGCGGATACGTCGCCGAAGGAAGCGCTCGGTCTGTCCGGCTCGATCTTCAACATGTTCGGCAACGCGGCCGGCATCGTGACGCCGATCGTCATCGGCTATCTCGTCGCGCGGACGGGATCGTTCAACGGCGCACTGGTATTCGTCGGCATCAACGCGTTGATCACCGTGTTCAGCTATCTCGTGATCGTGAAGGACATCAAACGGGTCGAACTGCGCCCGCAGTGATCGCCGGCGCTCCCGGCGCGCGGCGGCCGCATCGGCGCCGTGCACGGGTCCTGGAAATGCTCACCTGTCGACCAGAGTTCGCGCTTTAGCTGTCGACCGGAGTTCGCGCTTTAGCGCGCTACTCCGGTCCCATGCAAAGCACGTTACTCTGGTCCCATGCAATTTATTGCGGTCGACTGGAGTTGACGCTTTAGCTGTCGACCGGAGTTCGCGCTTTAGCTGTCGGCCAGAGTTGACGCTTTAGCGTCTTACTCTGGTCCCATGCAAAGCACGCTACTCCGGTCCCATGCAAAGCACTTACTCCAGTCCCATGCAAAGCACGTTACTCTGGTCCCATGCAATTTATTGCGGTCGACCAGAGTTCGCGCTTTGACGCGTTACTCCACCCCATACAAGATACTTGCGGTTTATCTGACCAGTCATCAGACGACGCTATAATCAATTGCAGCCTATCCCTGCAACCATTTGATTCGAGGACGTGTACGATGGCTACCCCACTGGCATCCGCGGCGCCGGCACGACGCGCCCGCAATCTCGCCGAGTACGTCGTCAATTACGTGACGGAGCAGATCGCTTCCGGCGCGCTCAAGCCCGGCGACAAACTGCCGACAGAATCGCAGCTGATGGTCACCCTGAGCGTGAGCCGCACCGTGATCCGCGAGGCCATTTCGCGTCTGCAGGCCGGCATGATCATCGAAACGCGGCACGGCATCGGCAGCTTCGTCCTTGAGCCGCCGCGCGAGAAACTCGGCATCGACATGGTGCCCGCCACCACGCTGCGCGACGTGCTGTCGATCCTCGAACTGCGCATCAGCCTCGAAACGGAATGCGCGGGTCTGGCGGCGCAACGCGCGAGGCCCGACGACGTCGCGCACATCCGCACCGCGCTCGACGCAATCGAAGCGACGCGCCTGAACGGCCACGACAGCGTCGAAGCGGATCTCCAGTTCCATATTTCGGTGGCGCGCGCGACCGGCAACCGCTACTTCGTCGACATCCTCTCGCAGATGGGCAGCGCGCTCATTCCGCGCAACCGGCTCGACTCCGCCGGCATCGCGCGCGCGGAGCCGGACGCCTACCTGTCGCTCGTGAACCTCGAACACGAAAGCATCCTCGAAGCGATCTCGCGTCACGACGCCGAAGGCGCGCGCGCCGCGATGCGCATGCATCTGTCCAACAGTCGCGAGCGCCTGAGGCGCGCGAACGAAGCGACCGAAACGAACGGCTGATCCGCAGCACAGCCGGTCACGCGACCGGCACAACACATCCAGACGTCAGAAAGCAGATGGCCGGGAATGAATCACTTCATTCCCGGCCATTTTTCATGCCGCCAACCCCGCGCCGTGTCGCCTAGCTGCGCGTGATTTCGCCGTCACGACGACGCCACAGGTCGAGCGGATTGCCATCGGCGAGCGCCTGCGGCAACAGATCGGCCGGGAAGTCCTGATAGCACACCGGGCGCAGGAAGCGCTCGATCGACGTCGTTCCGACCGACGTCACGCGGCTGTCCGACGTCGCCGGGAACGGGCCGCCATGCACCATCGCGTGCGAAACCTCGACGCCCGTCGGGAAGCCGTTGATCAGAATCCGGCCTGCCTTGCGCTCGAGGATCGGCACCAGCTTTTTCGCCGCCGCCAGATCGCCGCCGTCCATCTGCACCGTTGCCGTGAGCTGGCCGGTGAAGTGTTCGGCAACCGCCAGCATTTCCTGCTCGTCGCGGCAACGCACGATCGTCGAAGCGGGACCGAAGACTTCGTCCTCGAGTTCCGGCGTGGCGAGGAACGTCTGGGCGTCGGTCACGAAGAGCGCGGCACAGGCCTGCGTCGGGCCCGTCGCGCCGGCGCCGTGCGCCACCGCTTCCACGCCCTTGATCGCCGCCAGCTTGCCTTCGCCCTGTTCGTAGGCGGCATGGATGCCGGAGGTCAGCATCGTCTGCGCGGGCTTCGCGTTCAGCGCCTCTGAAGCGGTCGCCACGAAGCCCTTGAGCGCGTCGCTGTCGACGGCGATCGCAAGCCCCGGGTTCGTGCAGAACTGGCCCGCGCCCAGCACGAGCGAATCGACGAAGCCGCGCGCGATGCTTTCGCCACGCGCCGACAACGCGGCGGGCAAAAGGAACACCGGGTTGATGCTGCTCATTTCCGCATAGACCGGAATCGGTTCAGCGCGAGCCGCGGCGACGCGCATCAGCGAAGTGCCACCCGCGCGCGAACCGGTGAAGCCCACGGCCTTGATGGCCGGATGCGCGACGAGCGCTTCGCCAACCAGGCTGCCGGCGCCGACGATCATCGAGAACACGCCTTCAGGCAAGTCCATTTCCCGCGCGACGCGTTGAATCACGCGACCGACCATCTCCGATGTGCCGAGGTGGGCGCGATGCGCTTTCACCACCACCGGGCAACCGGCTGCCAGTGCCGCGGCCGTATCGCCACCGGCGACGGAAAACGCCAGCGGGAAATTGCTCGCGCCGAACACGGCGACGGGCCCAAGCGGAATCTTCTGCATGCGCAGGTCCGAGCGCGGCAGCGGCTTGCGCTCCGGCAGCGGCGAATCGAGCGTCGCGGCGAGCCACTGGCCCGCGCGCACCACCTGCGCGAACAGCTTCAGCTGGCCGGTCGTCCGGCCGCGCTCGCCTTCGAGACGCGCCTTCGGCAGGCCGGACTCCTCATGCGCGCGCTGGACCAGCACGTCGCCCAGTTCCGTGATGCCGTCGGCGATGCGTTCGAGGAATTCAGCGCGCACCGTCAGCGGCAGTTGACGGTAAGAATCGAACGCCTGCTGCGCGAGGTCGCACGCACGCGCGACATCCGCAACCGTACCCGTGCCGAAGACCGGCTCGGCGATCTCGGAGCCCGTGGCGGGATTGAACGCACGCAAAGGTTTTTCATTGCCGCGCACGGTTTGGCGGCCAATCAGCATTTCGCCGGTAATAGACATTTCGCTTTCCCTGGATAAAGGCCTTGGATATCGGTCATCCTACAACATAACCGCTTGCCGCCGCAACGTTCATCACTGCTTCTCCCACTATTTTCTCGAACTGTTAAGAAGACGTAAGTGTGGTGAAATTACATCGATCACATCAAGAGATACGACGACATATAACTACGAACAAAACGAACGTTCGCGCGGAAACATCGACCCATGCAATGCGTTGCGGGAAGACCCGGCGCGCGGGCCTCGGCGCGCCAAAGTAAAAATGGAGCGAAGGGAATCCCCTTCGCTCCATCGCTGAAGCAGGCTGACAAGCCGCTTCAGATGCCCGCCGCCTGACTGCGACGGACGGGCCATTCATCGCGTGACGGCAATTCGGAGATCGCCGCCGGCACATCAACCGATTAGAACTTGGTGATGATGCCCACGCCGACACCGACCTGGCTGCGCGACGATGACGGTGTGCCGTTCTGGCCGTCACCAATGCTAGCCGTCGCGTTGATGATGCGACCCGTTGCGGACAGAGTCTGGCCATTGGCACGCTGGTAAGCCTCAAGCGCGTACAGGGCCGTGCGCTTCGACAGGCTGTAGTACTGCGAGAGGTTGAACTGGTTGTAGCTCGCCCCGCTCGTGACGCCATTTGCTTCGGAGGCACGCGTGTAGCTGTAGCCCGCAGCCAGATCCAGCGTCGGAATCGGCTTGAAGTGCAGCACTGCGCCGGCCGTGTTGAAGACCGCTTCGGAGGCGAACCCCGAGTGCGTCCCCGGGATGTATTGCACGTTCGAGTACGAGAACGAAACGTCCCATTGCTTGCTGAACGCGTAACCGCCCGTCACCGCGACGCGCTGTTGCGCCTGCGCCGCCTGGTAGCCGGCGTTGATCGCCGACACGGGAAGCGGGTTCGTCGTGGAATTTACATTCCACGCACCGCCGCCATTGGTCGCGTTGTTGATGCGCTGGAAGCCAGCCGCGATACCGAACGGACCGTTCAGGTACTGGACTCCGGCGCTCCACGTCGAGCCTGCATCGAGGCTGCCCGCCACGCCGCCCACCGAATACGAACCGGCCACCTTCAGGCCGCGGAAACTCGGCGACTGGTACACGAGCGAGTTGTTCACGCGGTACGTCGTATCGAGCGAGTCGAGATCGCCCGGGTGCGCGCCGTAGGCACCGGTCAGCCACGTGGTCGGGCTGTACGGCGACAGCAGCGTGTAGTACGCCGTGTACTGACGCCCAGCCGTGAACGTACCGTACGCGGGGTTGGTCAGGCCAACGAAAGCCTGGCGGTTGAACGCGAGGCCGCTCGTCGACTGCGCGCCCGTTGCGCTGTTAAAACCTTCTTCCAACGTGAAGATCGCCGCTGTACCGCCACCCAGATCTTCGCTGCCCTTCAAGCCGAAGCGGCTGCCCGCCCAGATGCCGTTAATCATCTTGACGACGGAGTGGCCGCCACTCGTCGCACCGACCGACGGTGCCGAGCTGCTGAGATAGCCAATCCCGGTATCGACGATCCCGTACAGCGTCACGCTGCTTTGGGCTTGCGCGCCAATCGCGAACAAACCCAGGGCCGAGGTTGCAATTACCTTTTTCATTTAGACTCCTCTGTAAAAATATTGTTGTTGCCTACCCGTCGCAGCTGCACAGCATCCCGTTCTGCGCGATCCGCGTTAATGCGCTTCGGTCCTGCCGTCCATTCCGGTGGCGGTGGCGGCTCCGCGCCTGCCGACCCTCCCCCGTGCATGTCTTTCACGCTGATTGCGTGTCGCTTCGTATTACCTGTCATCCGGATGGACCCGTCAGCGGGTGCGCGCCAGGTGCCGCGCATCTCTTACGCTTCATCCATCAGCGGAAAACCGCTGCCCTCCACCCCACATCGATCCATCGCGCATCGCCGGCGCAGCCCGCATGTGAGAAGCGGAATGCCGCTGGTTTCCATGAGTGGCCGACAGGTTCGTCCGTACACAAGGACTTATTCAGAATCCGCCTTGTTGTACGACAACGTACTATCAGTGAGGTATCTCTGAAATTCAATTAGGCATTTACCCCTATTTATCTGGGAGAAATGCGGAAAAACAACACTTCCGCAGGATCATCGATGCGGGTCTTTATTATGCGATGTCATACAACTAGAAGCAGCATTCGGGGGCCAATCGCTCCGCATCCCGCCGCTTTCCCGGAACGGGTCATCGCCGCCGCGCCCACTATGTGAGCGGCCCGGCGGGCTGCCAGCGGACGTACAACCCGACGATGAACCGTCGCGAACGGTCCCGTCGCGTGCGCTTATCAGCACCTCGAACGTCGCTCCAGAACCCCTGATTCCGGTGCGAAAATTCGATGCGGGCGCAACCATAACGAAAGGCGTCACAACCGTCGTGTGACACCTCGCTTTCATCCCGAAAGCCACACCTGGCGCGGTTTTGCGAGGCGCTTTACTTCGTCGTTCGTTAAGCGCAACGTACAGCGTTGACGCACCACGTTGCCATTTCCCCCTGGCGCTCCCCTTGCCTGTACACGCGCGCGTGAGTTCTGTGCGTCGATCGTCAGCGGCATCAAAATTGCTCACCCAACCGACGTCCCCCGATGCACGAAACATGCTGTGTCGCGAGTCTGCATCGACCTTCATGGAGCTAGCAGAACGTCATGTCCAGCCGTCCAGACCATCCGGATCCCGCCAGCGGATCAACCGGATCATCCACGCTTGCCGACCCGACGCCGCTTCCGAACACGTCGCGACGGCGCTTCCTGCAATCCGCCGCGGCCGCCGCGACCGTTGGCGCCGCGCCACATGCGCATGCGCAGCAGCAACCGGCCGCGCCGCCGCCCGTCGCGCGCACGCCTGTCCCCGCGCGCCTGGTCACGCTCAACGTCAACGGCCGCGCGTATGCGCTGCATCTCGAACCGCGCGTCACGCTGCTCGACGCGCTGCGCGAATACGCCGGCCTCATGGGCACGAAGAAAGGCTGCGACCGCGGCCAGTGCGGCGCATGCACGGTGCTCGTCGAAGGACGGCGCATCAACGCGTGTCTCACGCTGGCGGTGATGCATGAAGGCGAAGCGATCACGACCGTCGAAGGACTGGCGCGCGACAACGCGTTGAGCCCGATCCAGCAGGCCTTCGTCAAACACGACGCGTTCCAGTGCGGCTACTGCACGCCGGGGCAGCTGTGCTCGGCGACCGCCCTGCTCGACGAGTTCAGGGCCGGCGCCGCCAGCACGGTGACCGCGAACGTGCGCCTGCGGCCGCCGCAACTGTCCGACGACGAGATCCGCGAACGCATGAGCGGCAATCTCTGCCGCTGTGGCGCGTATCCGAACATCGTCGCGGCGGTGCGCGCCGTCCACGACGGCATGGCCTGAGGAGACCGGTCATGGAAGCGATTTCCTACGAACGCGCCAGCGACGTCGCCGGCGCCATTCGATCCGCGCAGCAGCCGGGCACGGCGTTCATCGGCGGCGGCACGAACCTGCTCGACCTCATGAAAGGCGGCGTCGCGCGGCCGGTGCGGCTCGTCGACATCACGCATATCCGCGGGCTCGACACCATCGATCCGCTGCCCGACGGCGGCCTGCGGATCGGCGCGCTCGTGCGCAACAGCGACGCGGCGAATCACGCGACGGTGCGAGCGCGCTATCCGCTGCTGACGCAGGCGCTCGTCGCGGGCGCGTCGGCGCAGTTGCGCAACATGGCGACCGTCGGCGGCAACCTGATGCAGCGCACGCGCTGCTACTACTTCTACGACCCCGCGTTCGCGCAATGCAACAAGCGCGAGCCGGGCAGCGGGTGCGCCGCGATCGGCGGTCACACGCGCATGCACGCGATTCTCGGCGCCAGTCCGCAATGCGTCGCGGTGAATCCGTCGGACATGAGCGTGGCGCTCGCGGCGCTCGATGCCGTGGTGCGCGTGAGCGGTCCGCGCGGTGCGCGGACGATCGCGTTCGGCGATTTTCATCGTCTGCCGGGCGACCGGCCCGATCTCGATACGACGTTGCAGCCCGGCGAACTCATCACGGCAGTCGACCTGCCGCCGCCTCTATATAGCGATCACGCGTACTACCTGAAGGTGCGCGACCGGGCAAGTTACGCGTTCGCGCTCGTCTCCGTCGCGGCGGCGCTGCAGATGGAGGGCGACACGGTCAGGAGCGCGCGCATCGCGCTCGGCGGCGTCGCACACAAACCGTGGCGCGCGAATGCGGCGGAGCAGATGCTCGCGGGACAGCCGCTCACCGATGCGAACCTGCAGGCCGCCGCGGCCGCCGCGCTGCGCGACGCGCGGCCGCAACGCGACAACGCGTTCAAGATCCCGCTCGCGCAACGGTCGATCGTTCGCGCGCTCAGGCAGGCCGCGCAGCAGCCGGGAGGGGTGGCATGAACGTGATCGGCCTCCCGCTCGACCGCACCGACGGTCTGCTGAAAGTCACCGGCGAAGCACGCTACGCCGCCGAATTTCCCGCCGCGCGGCTCGCGCATGCGGTGCTCATCACGAGCACCGTCGCGAGCGGCACCATTGCTTCGATCGATAGCGCGCGCGTGCAGTCGATGCCCGGCGTGATCCTCGTGATGACGTACCAGAACGCGATGAAGCTGCCCAACGGCGGCCGCTCGCCACTCGCGCCGCCGGCCGGCCGTCATCTGTCGCTGCTGCAGGACAATCAGGTTCACTACAGCAACGAGCCGGTCGCGGTCGTCGTCGCGGAAACGCTGGAACAGGCCACCGACGCCGCCCGTCAGTTGCGCATCACGTATCAGTCGGTGCCGGCGACGCTCGACTTCGCGCGCGCGAAGTCCACCGCACACGCGCCCGACAGACCGCAAGGCCGGCAGACCGACACGCTGCGCGGCAACATCGGCGCGGGTCTCGCGAACGGCACGACCCGCATCGACGCGGTCTACACGACGCCGATGGAGCATCACAACCCGATGGAGCCGCACGCGACGCTCGCGATCTGGGACGGCCCGAACCTCACGCTGTACGACTCGACGCAGGGCGTCTCGGGCGCGAAGACCGCCGTCTCGAAGACGTTCGGCATCGGGGCGGACAACGTCCATGTGATCTCGCCGTTCGTCGGTGGCGGCTTTGGCTGCAAGGGCTCGTCGTGGTCGCACGTGACGCTGTGCGCGATGGCCGCGAAGCAGACCGGCCGGCCTGTGCGGCTCGCGCTGGAGCGCCCGCAGATGTTCGGCCCGGTGGGTGGCCGGCCGATGACCGAGCAGCACTTCGTCATCGCGGCGCGCGGCGACGGCACGCTCACCGGCATGCGCCACGACACGTACGCGAACACCTCGGTCATCGAGGACTGGACGGAGACCTGCGCGATGGTCACGCGCATGCTGTACGCGGTGCCCAACCAGTCCACCACGCACAGGCTCGTGCCGCTGAACGTCGGCACGCCGACCTTCATGCGCGCGCCGGGCGAGACCACCGGCTCGTTCGCGCTCGAATCCGCGATGGACGAGCTCGCCTGGGCACTGAAGATGGACCCGGTCGCGCTGCGCCTGAAGAACTACGCCGAAGTCGATCCGCAGGACAACAAGCCGTGGTCGAGCAAGGGCCTGCGCGAGTGCTACCGCCTCGGCGCGGAGAAGTTCGGCTGGTCGCGCCGCACCGCCACGCCACGTTCGATGCGCGACGGCAACACGCTGATCGGCCTCGGCATGGCGAGCGCCACGTATCCCGCGAATCGCAGCGCGGCCTCGGCGATCGCCCGCATCCTGCCGGACGGCTCCGCGATGGTCGCATCGGGCACGCAGGACATCGGCACCGGCACGTACACCGTGATGACCCAGGTCGCCGCCGACGCGATGGGTTTCTCGCCCGACGCCATCCGCTTCGCGCTCGGCGATTCCTCGCTGCCGCAGGCGCCGGTATCGGGCGGCTCGCAGTCGGTCGCGAGCGTGTCGCCCGCCGTGCGCGATGCCGCGACGCAGGTGCGCGACAAGCTCGTCGCGATGGCGCTTGCCGATCCGGCTTCACCCGTGCATGGCGCGACGCCCGACGAAGTCACCGTCGAGAACGGCTGGATCATCAGCATGAAGGACGCGGCGCGGCGCGACCCGGCCGGCGCGATTCTCGCGCGCGCGGGCGGCCAGCCGATCGAGGCGCAGGCGAGCGTCAAACCCGGCGACGAAAAGCAGAAGTTCTCGTTTCACTCGTTCGGCGCGGTGTTCGCGGAAGTGCATGTCGACGCCGATCTCGGCACGATTCGCGTCGCGCGGATCACGTCGGTGTATGGCGTTGGGCGTCTGCTGAACGCGAAGACCGCGCACAGCCAGCTGATGGGCGGCATCGTCTGGGGCATCGGCGCGGCGCTCGAGGAAAAGACCGATCTGGACACGCGCCATGGCCGCTTCGTGAACGCCAATCTCGCGGAGTACCACGTGCCGGTCAACGCCGACATCAACGCGATCGACATCAACTTTATCGACGAAGTCGATCCGCACATCAACTCGCTGGGCGCGAAGGGAATCGGCGAAATCGGCATCACGGGCGTGCCGGCGGCGATCGCGAATGCGGTGTTTCACGCAACAGGCGTGCGCGTGCGCGATCTGCCCATTACGCTCGACAAGGTATTCATGGGGGGATAGTACGCACGTTGCGCACGTTGCGAAGCCGGCACTTCGAATCGGACCTTGTGATGCACCGCCACTGCCGCGTTTCACGGAGATGCCGCCGAGCGGATCGAGGCGGAAATATCAAGGCTGACCGTGGCGAAGGCCCGGCTGCAGGCGGCCACCAGCGCATCGTAACCGGCACCGGCGGAGGGCTCGCGCACGGTGCTGCGACCGCTGAGTGGCGCACGTTTGCCGGGCGGCGACACGGACCATGACGCATCCACCGTGACCGCGTCCCCGAGCGTGGCGTCAAGGCGCTGGACGTCGATCTGCACACGCCAGGCCGCGGCCGGATCACCCGCCATCGGGTAAGTGGACACGCGCGGACTGTTCAGTTCCTGTGCGAGATCAGCGGCCATCACGCGCGGAATCTGGCTCTTCAATGAGTCCGCCCAGCGGGCGAATTCGTCGATCGTCACCTGATTGGCGCCGGCGCGAACCACGATCTGCGGCCGGTCGACGAGTTCCGGCACGGTGACCGGACCGATCAGGACAGTGACCGGCATAGCAGGGCCTGTGCTTTCGCCAGGCGCTTGCGGGCTTAATGTGTAGAAGGCGGCCTTTGGCGACGCACAACCGGCCAGCGTGGCGACAGTCAGCACAAACGCGAAGGGTAAGGACAGGCGCATCACTTGTTATCCTCCTGTTTGCCGCGAATCAGTGCCTCAGGATGACGTTCGAGATAATCCGCCAGCGTGCGGAACGCCGCCGCGGTGCGCGCGAGTTCACGCATCGCATCGGTGGTGCCCTGCTGCAACTGCGAGTCCGGCTGCAACGCACCGTTCGCCGAATCCAGCGCCGTCTGCGCGGCGGCGAGCGTGTCCCGGGCCTGCGGCATCACCTCGGTGCGCAGCTGTTTGAGAAGTGAATCCGCATCCGCCAGCGTCTTTTGCGCGTCCTTGCCGATCCCTTCGAACGGGATCTTGTTAAGCTCGGCGAGCAGACTGGTGAGCGAATCCTGCAGCGATTGCAGCCCGCCAGGCACCGTCGGCATTTCCGGCGGATTCGCGCTCCAGTCCATCCCGGCTTTGGGCGCCGCCGGGAAGAATTCGAGCGCGATGTACAACTGTCCGGTCAACAGGTTGCCGGTTCGCAACTGCGCCCGCATGCCACGCGCGATCAGCCAGTCCACCAGCTGGCGACGATTGCCCGTAACCCTGCCGCCGGCGTCGCCCGACTTGTAACGCGACGTGAAACGCTCCGGATAAAAGCGCACCTCCACCGGTATGCTGAACTGCTTCCTGACCCGGTCGAAGCGCGTATAGATCGCGGACACCTCACCCACCACGATGCCGCGGAAATCGACCGGGGCACCGACCGTCAAGCCCCGCACCGAACCGTTGAAATTGAATATATAGGTATCGACGATACGGTCATGGCGCTTCATTGCCTCCGTACGATCGTGGAACAGGATAAATTCGGTACGAACGGCAGCCTCGGGCTGACCGGTTGTCTCATCCGGGGTCTGGAACGCCAGGCCGCCGATCAGGATCGAGACCAGCGATTGCGTGTTGACCTTGACGCCCTCGGTGCCCAGCGACACGTCGACACCGCTCGCATGCCAAAAGCGCGTATCGGTCTGCACGTATTTGTCATACGGCGCGTTGATGAAGGCCCGCAGCGTGACACCCTTGCCGTTTGCGTCGAGCGTGTACGAGGTGATCTGTCCGACCTGCAGGCGTCGGAAGAAAACTGGTGAGCCCACATCGAGCGAGCCCATATCCTCGCTCTTCAGCACGAACTCGCGCCCTGCCACGCCGCTCGCGATCACCGGTGGCGACTCGAGTCCAGCGAAATCGCGCCGCTCCTTCGTCGACGTGCCCAGATCCATGCCAATGAAAGACCCGGACAGCAGGGTGCCGATGCCCGATACGGTGCCCCCGGAAATGCGTGGGCGCACGACCCAGAAGCGCGTGTCGTCGACCAGCATGTTCGACGTGTCCCTGGTGAGTTCGGCGGTCGCGATCACGCTGCCGTGGTCTTTGGACAAGGTCACGCTCCTGACCACGCCGATGTCGACGTTCTTGAATTTGATCCGGGTCTTGCCGGCTTCGAGACCTTCGCCGGTCGCGAAGCTGATGGTGATCGTCGGCCCCTTGTCGAGCACCGCCTTCGCCGCCAGCCAGCCGCCGATCAGCACGGCGATGACCGGCACCAGCCACACGATCTGCACACGCCAGCGCGAACGGGGCGTGGCCACCGCCTCGGGTAGATCGGGCGCGTCCGGCTCGCTGGGAGGTCTAGCCATCGCACACCTGCGCCG
This sequence comes from Paraburkholderia sartisoli, assembly GCF_900107685.1. Taxonomy (GTDB): domain Bacteria; phylum Pseudomonadota; class Gammaproteobacteria; order Burkholderiales; family Burkholderiaceae; genus Paraburkholderia; species Paraburkholderia sartisoli. The sequence continues at coordinate 79,517 of NZ_FNRQ01000007.1, forward strand.
CGTCCCAGATCAGTCGCGGATCGAACGACATCGCCGCGAACATCGTCAGCACGACCACCGCGCCGAACGCGATGGCGGCCGGGCCGGCCTGAATCGTCGCGAGCGCATTGAACTGCACGAGCGCGACCAGAATGGTGATGACATAGATATCGAGCATCGACCAGCGTCCGACGAGCTCCACCAGCCGGTAGATGCGAATGCGTTCCCGCAGCAGCGCATTCGAGCGCCGCTGCGTGGAAATCACGAGGTACATGATCGCCATGATCTTGAGCATCGGCACCGCGATGCTCGCGATGAACACCACGATGGCGAGCGGCCATGCGCCCGAAGTCCACAGATAGACGACACCGCTCAGAATCGTGTCCTTCTGCGAGCCGAACACCGAACTGGTGTTCATCACCGGCAGCACGTTCGCCGGGATGTACAGCACCATCGCCGCGATCAGGAACGCCCACGTGCGCGCGATGCTGTCGGGTTTGCGCGCGTGCAGGCGCGCACCGCAGCGCGGGCAGCCGGTGGCGTGCGGATCCGTGCGCGAGTGCATCAGCAGCCCGCAGCCATGGCAGCTCAGCAGACCGCAATGCATGGCCGTGGGCGCGGGTGTGGGCCACGCGGCGACTTCGGGCAGGCGATCGGCAGCGGCGCCACGCTGCCCGCCGGGCCGCTGCCAGAGCGCGCGCGAATCGAATGCGGCACTGGCCGCCGCCAGCAACAGCATCAGAGCGCCGAACGACCAGAGCGCGACGCCCGGTACGACGCTCGCGATCTTCGCCAGTTTGAAGAGCGCCACCAGCATCCCGAGGATCAGCACCTCCGTCATCCCCCACGGCTGCGCCAGATGCATCAGGCGAAACACAAGGTCGGCTCGATACGGCCGGCGATGTAGCCACAGTCGCACCAGCAGATACGTCGTCGTCGCCATTTGCAGGAGCGGCATCAGGAACGTCGTCGCGAACACCAGTCCCGCGATGGGCCACATGCCGTCGTCGTACAGGATGCGAACGGCGCGCAGCAAAGTCGTTTCCACGAGGTCGCCATTAACCTCGAGGCCAACGATCGGATATACGTTGCTGATCGCGAACATCACGCCCGCCGCGAGCGTGAAAGCCAGCGCCCGGTCGATGCTGTCAGGGTGCGCGCGATACAGCTCCGCGCGGCAACGGCAGCAGCGCAGCACGCCGTCAGGCGGCAAGGCCGGTTCGCGCTGCAGCAGATCGCATTCGTGACACGCGATGAGGCGCCCGGCCGTCGCTCGCGCGGTCATTGCGGCTGCTCCGTCGCGGCTTCATGCCCGCCCGGCGCGGCGGCGCCCTGTTGCCCCATCACCTGGCCCGTGATGCCCTCGGCCTGCACCACCCAGCCGCCACCCATGGCCTTGTAAAGGCCTATCAGCGAGTTGAAGACCACGCCATGGGTTTGCGTATAACCCAGTTGCGCGTTGAAGAGACTCCGCTCGGCATCCAGCACTTCGATGTAGCTCGTGTAGCCCCCTTCGTAACGCAGCCGCGCGAGCCTTGCATAGGTGCGCAATGCTTCCACCTGACGACCTTGCACGACGAGCTGTTCGCGTGACTTCTGCAAGGCGACCAGCGCGTCGTCGACTTCCTGGAACGCCACCTGGATCGATTGCTGATACTGGAACAGCGCCTGTTGCTGCAGCGCTTCTGCCTGTTGCACCTGACCGCCGATGCTGCCCGCGGTAAAGATCGGCACCGTCAGCGAGCCGGCATACGACCAGACCCGCGCGGGACCGGTGAACAGCTTCGAGAACTGCCCGCTGACCGAGCCGAACAGACCCGTGAGCGAAATCGACGGAAAGTACAGCGCGCGAGCGGCGCCAATCAATGCGTTGGCGGCGATCAGGTTCTGCTCCGCCTGCCGCAGATCGGGACGGCGCTCGAGCAGACCGGAAGGCAACCCCATCGGCACGGCGGGCGCCGCCAGCGTGCTCAGCTCGCGCCCGCGCAGGATCGGACCGGGATTGCGCCCGAGCAGGACGGACAGCGCATCCTCTTGCTGGGCGATCTGCGTCTCGATCTGCGGAATCGTCGCGAGCGACGCCTCGTATTCCGACTGGCTTTGCGCGAGCTCCATCTGCGAAACGTCGCCGCCTGAAAAGCGCGCCTGGAACACTTTCACCGAACCGGCGCGGCTGTCCGTCGTCGCCCTGGCGATCACCAGTTGCGCGTCGAGATCGCGCAGATTGACGTAAGCCGTGGCAACCGAGGCGACCAGCGAGAGGATCGTCGCCCGGCGGCCCTCCTCGCTCGCCAGCAGGTTCGCGCGCGCCGATTCGGTTTCGCGCCGCACCCGGCCGAACAGGTCGATTTCCCACGCGACCGTGAGCGGCGCCTGAAATTCGTTGAACACCGGGCCCGTGCCGGGCGGCAACGGTGTCGGGCCCGCCTGCGAAGCCCGCTGACGCGACGCGTCGAAGCCGGCGCCCAGTTGCGGAAAGAGTGCCGAGCGCGTCGTGACGAACTGGCCGAGGAACTGGTCGACGCGCGCGGCGGCGATTTTCACATCCTTGTTGTCCGCCAGCGCAGCCGTGATCAGGTCGTTCAGTACCGGATCCTGAAACTGCTCCCACCAGCGCGTGTTGGCAACGTCGAGCGCGTCACCCGTCTCGAAACGAAAGGTCGCCGGCGTCGCAACGGTCGGCCGCACGTAGTCGGGGCCTGGCAGACAGCCGCCCAGCCCCAGCGTCGCGAGCAGGACAGGCGCGAGATGCAGCAGGGACGCTCGGCCGCGCATGTCAGTCGTCCTCACGCGGGGCGGATGGGGTGGTCGCCGGGCCGCCCGGGCCGGGGTGCGTGGCGGGCCCCGGACCCTCAGGTCCGCCGCTCGCGCCCGGGGTCGTCTTGCTGCCCCCGCGTTCCGACAGCGACTCGAGCACGTAGAAGAACATCGGAATAAAGAACACCGCGATCACGGTCGCGCCGAGCATGCCGCCGATCACCCCCGTGCCGATCGAATGGCGGCTGTTGGCCGACGCCCCCAGCGCAATGGCAAGCGGCACGCAGCCGAGGATGAAAGCGAGCGAAGTCATCACAATCGGCCGCAGCCGTTCGGTCGCCGCCGTGACTGCCGCGTCGTACACGGACTCGCCCGCTTCCCGGTTCAGCACCGCGAACTCGAAAATCAGGATCGCGTTCTTGGCGGCGAGCGCGACCAGCATCGTGAGACCGATCTGAAAGTACACGTCGTTCTCGAGACCGCGCAGCAGGATCGCGAGCAGCGCGCCGAACAGCGCGAACGGCACCGCCATCAGCACGCCGAACGGCAGGCTCCATTTCTCGTATTGCGCCGCGAGAATCAGGAACACCATCACGAGGCCGAACACGAACACAAGGCCCGATGTGCTGCCCGACTGCCGCGCCTCGAAGGCCTCCCCGCTCCAGCCAACGCCATAGCCCGGCGGCATGACCTCGTCGGCCACTTCCTCGAGCGTCGAGATGACCTGCCCGGAGCTGTAGCCCGGCGCGCCATTGGCGGTGATCTTGACGGCCGGAAAGTTGTTGAAGCGCGTGATGAGGTCCGGTCCGGTGACGAACTTCGATGTCACCACCGCCTTGAGCGGCACCATGTTGTTTGTCTTGCTGCGCACATAGAGCTGGTCGAGATCCTGCGGCGTGAGCCGGTACGACGGCTCGGCCTGGAGGATGACCTGCCACAGCCGGCTCGAGCGGTTGAACTGCGACACGTACAGCGAGCCGAACATCGTTTGCATCGCGCTATACACCTCTTCGATCGGCACGCCGAGCGTCTCCGACTTGTCGCGGTCGACGTTGACCAGCAACTGCTGCGCGGACGCATTGAAGGTGGAGGTCACGCGTGCCAGTTCGGGCCGCTTTTTCGCCTTTTCCATGAAGTCCTGCACCACACCGGCGAGCTGCGCGATGCTCCCGTCGCCCTTGCTCTGAATCCACATCTCGGTTCCGCCCGTCGTACCGAGCCCCGGAATCGACGGCGGATTGATCGGCAGGATGATCCCTTCCTTCACTTTTGACAGGTTCTCATACGCGTCGAGCAGCACGGCCCGCGCATTCTGCGTCTTGAGGTTGGCGAACCTGTAGCGTTCATCGAAACCCTTCAGGCCGATGAAAAACGCGCTCGCGTTGTTCTTGTTCTGACTGTCGAGCAGGCTGAAGCCGTCGACGACCGTCACGCTGCTCACCGCCGGCTGCTTCATGAAGTAGTCGGTGACATGCTGCGACACTTCGCCGGTGCGATCGAGGCTCGCGGCGTCCGGCATGATGACCGCGCCAAGCAGATAGCCCTGGTCTTCAGGCGGCAGGAACGACGTGGGAATCGTGCGCATCATGACGACCGCCAGCACGACCATTCCGCCAAACAGCAACAGCGCGACCACGAAGCGCTTGATGACCAGCTTGACGACCTTCGTATAGCCGTTCGTCATCCTTTCAAAGCGGTTGTCGAACCATTTGAAGAAGCCGCGTTTTTCGTGGTGACCCGGCTTGAGCAGCAACGCGGCCAGCGCCGGCGAGAGCGTCAATGCGACCACGCCCGAGAAAATCACCGAGATCGCGATCGTGATCGCAAACTGCTTGTACAACTGGCCCGTGATGCCACCGAGAAACGCCACCGGCACGAACACCGCGCACAGCACGAGCACGATCGCGACGACCGGGCCGGCGACTTCGTCCATGGCCCGTATGGCGGCGTCTTTCGGACTCAGCTTGTGGACATTCATGTTCCGCTCGACGTTCTCGATCACGACGATCGCGTCGTCCACCACGATGCCGATCGCGAGCACCATGCCGAACAGCGTCAGCATGTTGATCGAGAAACCGAGCGCGAGCATCCCCATGAAGGTGCCGAGGATCGACACCGGCACGGCCAGCACTGGAATCAGCGTCGCGCGCAGGCTTTGCAGGAACACGAACACGACCACCACGACCAGCACGAGCGCCTCGAAGAACGTGTGGACGACATCCGTGATCGACGCGCGGGTGAAGTCGGTCGTATCCATCGCGATGCTGTATTCGAGCCCCTCCGGAAAACTCTTCTTCATTTCGGCGAGCGCCGCGTGGACCTGCTTCGACACGTCGAGCGCATTCGCGCCAGGCTGCTGATACACGGCGATGACGGTGGCCGGCTTGCCCTGAAATTTGCTGCGGATCGAGTAGTCCTTCTGGCCGAGCGCCGCGCGGCCGATGTCCTTGAGCCGCACGATCGCCACGTCGCCGCTCGCCGCGCGAATGATGATGTTGTCGAATTCGGCCGGCTCGCTCAGGCGCCCGGTGGTCGTGACCGCGAACGACTGCTCGACCGGCACGCCAGTCGGCGACTGGCCGAGGCGGCCAACGGCGAATTGCTGGTTCTGGTTGGCCACCGCCCGTTGCACGTCGGCCGCCGTAATGCCCAGTTGCGCCATCCGGTCCGGCTTCAGCCAGATCCGCATCGCGTAGTCGGGCGTGCCGAAGATGCTCGACTGGTTGGCGCCCGGAATGCGCTTGAGCGCATCGAGTACGTAGATGTTCGCGTAGTTGGCGATGTAGGTCGCGTCGTAGCGGTCGGTCGGCGAATAGATCGCGATCACCATCATGAACGCCGACGATTTCTTCTGCACCTGAATGCCTTGCGACTGCACCGATGACGGCAGTTGCGGCAGCGCCAGGTTCACGCGATTCTGCACGTCGACCTGCGCGAGCTCCGGGTTGGTGCCGATCTGAAAGTACGCGTTGACGGTCAGGTTGCCGGTCGACGAACTCGACGAGTTCATGTAGATCATGTTGTCCGCGCCGTTCACCTGCTGCTCGATCGGCGCGGCCACGTTGTTGGCGACCACGTCGGCGCTCGCCCCCGGGTAGTTGGCGGAGATCGTGATCTGCGGCGGCGTGACGTCCGGGTACTGCGCGATCGGCAGATTGAACATCGCCACGGCGCCGCCGAGCGTGATGACAATCGAGATCACCGACGCGAAGATCGGGCGCTCGATGCAGAAGTGGGAGAGATTCATGTCGCTGGCCGGCTCACTTCGCCGCCGTGGTGTCAGCCGTGCGCTCCCCGGCCTTTCCTGCGCCGCTCGCCGGTGCATCGCCCGCGGCAGGTGCCGCGGGCGCTGCCGGAGCCGCGACGATCTTCAGCGGCGTATCGGCGGCAACACGGATCGCACCGTCCACGACCACCTTTTCGCCCGGCCGCAATCCCTGCGAGATGAACCAGTCGTCGCCGTGCCACTCGCCGACCTCGACTACCCGTTGATGCGCCTTCGAATCGCTGTCGACGACCCACACAAAGTGACTCTTCGCACCCTGCAGGACCGCGCGTTGCGGCACGAGAATCGCATTCGGACGCGTGGCGCCGGACACCCGCGCACGGACAAACTGCCCGGGGCGCAGCGTGCCCCTGGGGTTCGCGAACGAGGCGCGAACGAGGAACGTACCGGTTTGCGTGCTGAAGGCCGGATTGGTGAAATCGATATGGCCGCGGTCCGGAAATTCCGTGCCGTCGGCCAGAATCACCGTCACTTCGAAGTCGTTATTGGCCGGAAACCGCAACAGGCCTTTGCTGGTCTCGTCGCGGTACTTCAGCAATTCATTCTCCGAGAGGCTGAAGTTGACCCACATCGGATCGAGCTGATAAACGTAGGTCAGCAGTCCCGTGGCGGCGGCCGTAACATAGGTGCCGTCCTGTTGCCTCGCGAAGCTCGACAAGCCGGTGAGCGGAGATTTGATCGTTGTATAGCTGAGGTTCAGCTGGGCGGTTTGCACCTGTCCCTGCGCGGCGATCACCGCGGCTTCCGCCTGCTTTTCATTGCCGGTCGCGTCGTCGAGATCCTTCTTGCTCACGGCGTTCTGCGCAGCCAGCGGGATCACGCGAGTGAGGTTCGCTTTCGTGACGCCGAGCCTGGCCTGCTGCTGCGCAAGCTCGCCTTTTGCGGTCTGCAGAACGGCCTCGAATGGTTTGGGATCCATCAGAAAGAGTGTCTGCCCGGCATGCACCCGTTGCCCTTCGGTATAGACCCGCCTGTCGAGAAAACCGTCGACGCGCGCGCGAATCTCGACTTCGCGGGAACTCTGCGTTTGCGCGGTAAATTCGAAATCGACCGGCGTATCGCGCGCCGCGACCTGCATCACGGTGACTTCGATCGCGCCGGGAGCGGGCAACGTAGCCGCTTTATGACAGCCGGCACACAGCGCGAGCATGGCGAACGCGAGACGTGACCATTTCCTGCTCATGGATGTCTCTCCTGTTTCGATCGATGTCTACCGGACCGTGTAGCCACGATCTGGCATTCGGCGGTGTCAATGTTTTGCTTCCGCGCGCTCTGCCCTTTGGCCGGACAGAAAGAGGGGTACCGCGAGAATCAGCCGAAGGCACTGGATCAGGATGCGTGCTCCATCCAGAAATCGACATCACGGCATGAAACGCGTTTGCACCTCAAATTCCTCGCAGGCAACGTGAATAGTGGTGTTTGCGTCCCGTTAAAACAATTGGCCTTTGGTCCCATACCGTCTGAATTCGCACGCGCTTGCGCTACGGCGGCTGATCGCCTTCGAGGGCAGTACGTACCGTCTTGACGAACAGTTCGTCGTTGAACGGTTTGCGCAGGTAGGCGACCGCACCGGCTGCGAGCGCGTGCTCGCGCACGCCGATGTCATCGTGGGCAGTGATGAAAACGACAGGTATGCCGCTACCGGATAGACGTCGCTGGACTTCCAGCCCGTTCAGCCCTGGCATCTGCACATCGAGAATCACGCAGTCAGGGCGATACGACGGCATGGACGACAGGACATCGAGAAACGCGTCGCCGCTTGCGAACGTTTCGGCGGCGATTCCGATCGAGCGCAACAGTCTCCTGATCGCCCGGCTCACCGATTCATCGTCATCGACGACGACAACGAATGGTTTGAGTTTTCCCATTGTGAATAGCCCGGTGTCCGGGAATGCACGCAGAAGCGTATTCCCCCATACGACACAGCCTACGAGTCAGACAGGTTTGCCGATAGTGGACCTTGGTCCCGAATGGGCACCGGGAAAGCGAAACGCGTCAGATTGCGGCTGCCTGGTGCGATGCGCGTGTTTCAGCAGCACCACCGAGGCCGACCTTGTCCGCGACGCGAACGAGCTCGGCGAGCGACGAGACTTCCATCTTCGCCATCACCCGCGCGCGATGAGCCTTGATCGTTTTTTCGACCGTGCCCAGTTCGCCAGCGACCTGCTTGTTCAGACGGCCGGTCACGACGAGCGCCATCACTTCCCGCTCGCGAGGTGTCAACCGTCCGAGACGCATACGGATTGCATCCAGTTCGCGGCGGACGGCGCGGGTTTGCGCCACACACTCGAACGCCTGTCCAATAGCACGAAGCAGATCGGTGTCACGCACCGGTTTCGGCAGGACATCGGTCGCCCCCGCCTTCATTGCTCCCACGGTCATGGGGATGTCCCCGTACCCGGTGATGAAAATGATCGGCAATGCCGCATTGAGTTCGCGCTGCAGTTCAAGACCATTGAGATCCGGCAACTGGATATCCAGTACCAGGCACGCAGGACAGCGATCGGCGCGTATCCTGTCGAGAAATGCGCGTGCCGAATCGAATGTCTCTACCCGATAGCCGGCGGACTGAAGCAGACGCGCGAGCGCACGGCGCACGGAATCGTCGTCGTCGACGACGAACACGAGCGAATCAGAATCCGTCATGGCCAGTTCGCGACTCGTCCTGCCCCGTCGCAGTCATATCCTCGGCGGGCAGGGTGACATAGAACGTCGCGCCTCGATCGATGTTGTTTTCGGCCCAGAGTCGCCCGCGGTGCATGTCGATGATGGAGCGACTAATCGACAATCCCAACCCGAGCCCCTGGGGTTTTGATGTAAAGAATGGGGTGAAGATCTTGTCGAGCTTGTCGGAGGTCAGTCCATGACCCCGATCGCGAACGGCGATACAGACCATGCCGTTGTTCCCGGGCCGAAGCGTCACGGAGACCACACGATCAAGCGGCGGTACATTGTTCATCGCGTCGAATGCGTTGAGCAGAAGGTTGAGGATGACCTGCTGCAACTGCACCTTGTCGCCACGCACCGGCGGCAGATCGCCGTCGATGTCGAGCACTACGCGCATTCCGCGCACAATCGCGTCGCTGCGCATCAGAACGACCACGTCACGAATCTCGCACGCGAGGTGGAGTGGCGCGACCTCCAGATCGCCTTTCCTGACGACTGCACGAATGCGCCGAATCACTTCGCTTGCCCGGTAGTCATCCTGAACGATGTCATTCAGGATCTCCCGCACCTCATCCAGATCGATCGGATCAGCAGCCATGAACCGCTGCGCGGCCTGCACATTGCTCAGGATCGCGGTAAGCGGCTGGTTCAGCTCATGGGCTAGCGATGAGGCCAGCTGGCCCATGGTGGACACCCGCGTCAGATGGGCGAGTTCCTGGCGGTTGCGGTGTAGCTCATATCGATCCGACTGATCGACGATGAATGCAAGCGTTACGTTGTGGCCATCGAAGCGAAATGCACTAAAGCCGATTTCAACGGGAAACTCCGTACCGTCCTTGCGCCGCGCGGACAGCTCGTGCGAAGGTGCCATGCCGCGAGATTGCCGTACCGCGGACGGGTCTACCCAGAAGCGGGCATCGCTATCGAAGTGGAGGTCCCGCACCAGCAGTTCGACAGATTTCCCGATTATTTCGTCGCATTCGTATCCAGACAGCTTCGCGGTTTGCGGGCTGACCATCACGATCAGGCCATGCGCGTCCAGCACCAGAACCGCGAACGGCAATAGCGCCAGCGCCTTGCGAAAGTAACGCTCACCACTCTCCCGTTCGACCGCGCCGCCGGCGTGAGAACCCACCAGCCGCACCGGTTGTCCGCCACGCTCGAAAGGTTCCCGATGAACGACTCTTGCGGAAGCCATCGTGCTGAGTCGCTCTGCAAATGGATGCCCGGCGCGCGCGCCACGTTGACCCGCTCCCGGGACGCGAAGGTTTCCCGTGCGAGGCTCGCATGTCTCTTCTGACGAACCTGCTTTAGCCAACGAATCGAAAGAACTGGCACTCCTCGTCATCCTGAACAAGCGTGCCCGCACCACACGCAGGCCGAGCATGACACGCGCGGCGTAACGCGCTGACAGACGTGGCGAATGACGACTGCCGATCGATGTCGCCGCCCGCTGGCGTCGCGCCAGCACCGTCAGCAACCACAGGATGGCTGACGTTTCCAGCACGACAGTGACTGGCATGACGATGCTCATGGCCGAACCGCCTCTCAAAGGTCGGCACCGCGAGATGGGCAGACAAGAACTCGCTCTGGACTTCCATAAGAGGCAAAGCCCCTTGACCCGAAGGCGGGTTACCGCCGCTCGATGTTACGAAGCCGGCCGTAAGCCCGGAATCGTGATTCGCTCGTCAGTGCGCGCTCAAGGCGTGCGTCATGGGCAAGCTTTCGAGTCGTCACCTTTGTTGTGCGTTGCCTGTCTGGCGATTTGCTGGCGTGGCAGATGGAAGGGCTGGGCGTAGACACCGTCAGCCAGATGGAAATCCCGGTAAAAACTTCCAGGACCGGGTAACCGAACGGTAAATCAATCCTAGTACGCGGTGAGGAAATAGCAAATGAAGTACACGGATATTCTTCTGGCTCTCAACTCGACGCCTCTGTACTGGATAGCCGTTGCATTGGACCAGGCACGCCCTGGTCAACCTGTCTTTCTGGCTGCGCTACTGACGGCAAAGGCGACCCGACCGCCAACATCCGCGCCGCGACCCGCCCTGCAACCATCCCGGCTTGCCTGATGAAGCGTTGCGCCGCACAATCCGACTATCTCCTCTCCCCGGTGCCGTCCCATGGCTTATGCGTCGTCCGCCACTGGCGTGCTGCTGGCCGCAGGTTACGGGTCGCGCTTCGACCCGGCAGGCGTTCGCAACAAGCTGCTCGCGCGTCTGCCCGAAGGCCGGCCGGTCGCACATGAGGCCGCGCACCGTCTGCTGATGATCGTGCCGCGCGTGCTCGCCGTCGTGCGGCCCGGCTCCGACGCGCTCGCGCGCGTGCTGAACGACGCGGGCTGCGAAGTGGTGTTTTCGAGCGACGCCGAACGCGGCATGGGCGCGAGTCTCGCGGCCGCCGTCGAGGCGAGCCGCGACGCCGAAGGCTGGATCGTGTCGCTCGCCGACATGCCGCGCATCGCGATCTCGACCGTCGAGGCCGTGGCCCGCAAGCTCGATGAAGGCGCCACGCTCGTCGCGCCGTTCTACAACGGCGAGCGCGGACATCCGGCGGGATTCGGCGCCGGCCATTTCGACGCGCTCGTCGCGCTCGACGGCGACACCGGTGCGCGCGACCTGTTCAGGCGGTTCGAGGTCACCCGGCTGGACGTCGACGATCCCGGCATTCTGCGCGACGTGGACACGCCCGATGATCTGCTGGGGCTGGCCTGATCCTGGCCTGTGTGATTTGATCCGCACTCATGCCGGGCACGCCGCTTGCGCCCCGCTCACGTGGTCACACAAGCTTCGCCGATCAGGTCTAAGCTGAAAGCAACCATCCGACACGCACGCGCATCATCCGCTCCGGCGCGGGCTGTGCGTCACGCACGAGGCCATGAGCGAAACCAGTCCGCGTCTTTTCATCGTATCCCCGCATTTCGACGACGCCGTATTCAGTTGCGGCGCGCTGCTTGCGTCGCATCCCGATGCCGCCGTCTGCACGGTGTTCGCCGCGCCGCCCGCGCACGAGATGCATACCGAATGGGACGCCCTGTCCGGCTTCGGCGGCGCCCACGAAGCGGTGCATGCCCGCACGATCGAGGACAACAACGCGCTCGCCGCACTCGACGCGATTCCCGTGCGCATGCCGTTTCGCGACGGCCAGTACCTCGATTCACCGTCGATCAGCACGCTCGCCGCCGCGCTCGAAGAGATCATCTACGGCTCGACGGCCAACACGCTGCTGATGCCGGTCGGCCTTTTTCACAGCGACCACGAACTCGTCTCCGACGCGTGCTGCGAACTGCTGCCGCGGCTCGCGCATCTTGCGTGGTTCGGTTACGAGGAAGCGATTCACCGGCGCCAGCCGGGCGTCGTCGAGGCCCGGCTCGAGGAACTCGCGCGACGCGGCATCGTCGCGACGCCCGCGCGTCCGGACGCGCTGCACACGATCGATCCGGCGCGCCAGGCCATCATCAAGCGTCACGCGGTCAACGCGTACGCCAGCCAGTTACGCGCGTTCGGCCCGCATGGCTGCGACGACGTATTCGCGCCGGAACGTTACTGGCAGTTGAGCATGACGCACCGGCCGGCGCGTCATGCAGGAAAATGAGCGCCACCGCACGAGAGACACCTGCAGACAGCCTTCATTTGGCCTACGCTAGACAGAATGTCCCGCGCGCAGCGGGCGGCACGGCCGCCGCGCGCGTCGGACGCCTTCCGGATACGAGGTAAGGTATGACGTATCAGATGCAGACCAGCCCGGTTCCCGATCCGCTCGCGGACCCGACACGCGACCCCGAAGGCGATCCGCTCGCGCCGCCTTCGCCGGGACACAACGATGAACCGCAACATCCCGACGGCCCGCCCAGCAAGGACCCGGTGAACGACCCCGGCTGAGCCGGGGCCACTCCAGGCACGGCCCGGCGAACCGCTCAGCGCGCCAGTTCGGCGAAGCCTTGCAACAGACGGTCGATGTCGGCCGGATGGATGTTGCCCATCGTCGAGATGCGGAACAGTTCCGCCGACAGGCCGCCCTGCCCCGCGTAGATCACGAAACCGCGTGCCTTCAGCGCGTCGTGCAATTGCGGGTACGTGACGCCCGCGGGCAAGCGGTACGCGCGCAACACCACCGACGACTGCGCCGGCGGCACCGCGCTTTCGATCCCGAGCGCGGCCAGCCCCGCGCGCGCCTGTTCGGCGAGCGCCTCGTAACGCGCGTGACGCGCGGTCCAGCCGCCTTCGTCCTCGAGTTCGCGCAGCGCCTCGACGAGTGCGTAGTACGCGTGTACCGAAGGCGTGAACGGCGTGTTGCGCTGATCCTGAAGCTTCGCGAGACGCCCGAGGTCGAGATAGAACGTGCGGCTTGCCGCGTTCGCGAGCGCCGCGCGGCGCACCATCACGAACGAGGCGCCTGGCACGCCATGCACGCATTTGTTCGCGGTGGCGGCGACGGCGTCGATGCCGCCGTCGACGAAGTCGATCGCTTCGGCGGCAAAGCTGCTCACGCCGTCGACCAGCAGACGGATGCCGCGTTGCTGGCAGAGCGCGCCGAGCGCCGCGAGGTCGTTCAGGCGGCCCGTCGTCGTTTCGTGATGGATCACGGCGACGTGCGTGAAGCCGCGATCGCCGTCGAGACACGCGGCGACGCGCGCGAGATCCGGCGCCTCCATCCAGTCGTGCTTCAGCGCTTCATGCGCGATGCGATACTGGCTCGCGATCTGCGTGATGCGCTCGCCGTACACGCCGTTTTCGATGATCAGGAGCTTGCCGTTTTCCGGCACGAGCGCCGCGATCATGCTTTCGACGGCCGCCGTGCCGGAGCCCGTCATCAATACGGCCTGCCATTGCGACGGGTCGAGGTCGTACAGCTTCACGAGACGCGTGCGCGCCTCTTCCTGCAGGTCGAAAAATTCGCTCTCGCGATGGCACAGGTCGGTTTGCAGCAGGCTCTGGCGCACGCGTTCGGTCAGCGTGACGGGGCCGGGATTGAGCAACAGCATCAACGCACTCCTTGATCCGTGCCGATGTGGCGCATCAGGCGCGTCTTCACATCGGGCGGGGTGATGGTGGGACGCGGCAGGCCATCCGGCGTGCCGCGCCTGATCGACACGCGCACGAAGCGCGTACCGTCCTTCGCGGGCGCGGAGCCGAGCACCTCGTCGAGCAGCGCAAGCTCGTCGCCTTCGACGGCCGACGCGTAGCCGCACGCCGCCGCGACACCCGCGAACGACACCGCCGGCGAAACAGTCGCCTGGCCGCCGGTCGAATCGTGCGCGCCGTTGTCGAGCAGCACGTGCGTGAGGTTCGACGGACCATACGCGCCGAGCGTCGCGAAGACGCCCATGCGCATCAGCGCGGCGCCGTCGCCGTCGAGCGCGACCACGTTCAGGTCCGGACGCGCGAGCGCCAGACCAAGCGCGAACGGCGTGAGACACCCCATCGAGCCGACCATATAGAGCTGGTTCGGACGGTCGTCGATCGCGTAGAGTTCGCGGCCGCAAAAACCAGTCGATGCGAGCACGACGGTCGAATCGACCGGCGTGTGCGCGATCACGCGCTGCAACGCGTCGTGACGCGACGGCAACGCGTCCTGCGGCACGCCGGCCGGCACCGAACGCGCCGCCTGCGGCGCACGCGCGGCGGGCGTCGCGTTCTGCTTCAGCGCGTAAGGCGCGACGCTGCCCTTTTGCATCACGAGTGCATACGGGCGGCCCGTTTCGTCCATGTGGGCGATGGCGCGGTCGAGCGCCGGACCGATGGCGTCGCTTTCCGTCGGGAACGTCTCCCACGGAATGTCCATCGTTTCGAGCATGGCCGGCGTGACCGGGCCCATCAGCGCGTGCTGCGGTTCATCCGGCACGCCGGGCTGGCCGCGCCACGTCACGATCAGCAGTTGCGGCAGCCGGAACGTCCACGTGAGCGACGTGAGCGGGCTCACCGCGTTGCCGAGACCGGAGTTCTGCATCATCGTGACGCCGCGCCGGCCGTTCTTCGCGCCCAGCGTCACGCCCGCGATCAGCGCGACCGCGTCGCCTTCATTGGCCGCCGACACGTAGTGCAGCGACGGATCCTGCACCACGTAGTTGATGAACGGCGTCAGATACGAACACGGCACGCCTGCGTACCAGTCGAAGCCGCGCTCGCGCGCCGCCTCGACGAATTGCGCGGCTTCGATCATCGGGCCTCCCCGCCGCTCGTGTCGCTCGTGCCGCCCACGGCAAACGGCGTCTGTGCGTGCGCGAAGTCGCCGGCGCGACGAAAATCCTCGAGGTCGTTCACACCGCGCCAGTGGCCGTGTACGTACTGCACCTCGATCTGCTCGCCCGCTTCGACGAGCGCATTCAAAAGCGCCGGCATGTCGAGCGTGTCGAAATCCTGTTGCTCGCGCAGCTTCGCGACAACGGCCTTCAGACGCTCGCGCCCTGCGCCGCGCACGTTCAGCAGACCGACCCAGCGGCCATCCGGCTTTTGCGCGTCGAGCGGCTCGCTCGCGACACGCGTGAGCCGCACCTTGTTGCCGAACAGGCCGCGGTCATCGGCCGCCGAGCACCATGCGAAGTCGCGCACGCTGCTGTTCTCGGTCTCCGCCAGCGACGAATCGACCACCACGCTGAAGTCCGCTTCGCTCTCGACGAGATCGCGCAGGATATAGCTGCGAAACAGCAGGTCGCCGTACGAAATCACCGTGTCGGCTTGCAGGCCGTCGATCGCGCAGGCAAGCGACGCCAGCTCGCCCGTTTGCGCATGACGCTCGTTGACGACGAGCTTCACGCCCGCCGTGTCGATGGCGTCGGCGCGATAGCCGCCCACCACCGTGATGTCGTTCACCCCCTGCTTCTTGAACGCGTCGACGAGCCAGCGCAGCAGCGGCTTGCCCGCGATCGGCAGCATGACCTTCGGACGGTCGGTCGTCACGGCTTCGAGGCCCGCGCCGCGGCTCGCGGCCAGCACCACCGCCGCGCCCGACGCGCGCGAGGCCGACAGGTAGCGCTTTTCGGCTTCCGAGTATTCGTCGGCGTCCTGCAGGCGGAAGATTTCGTTGACCGGCGCGATGCGGTCCTCGACATCGACGAGCGTCTCGTGCGCGTGGATCTCTTTCGCGACCGCCTGCATCGCCGTCGTCGCCGAGCGGATCAGATGGTTCGCCCAGATCACCGTGCTGATGCCCGCCTTGCGGAACGCTTCGGTCGGCGTGCTGTAATACTTCGTCGGCACGATCACGAGCGGGCCGCGGCCGGCCCATTCGCGCGCGAATTCGAGAATCTCGTCGGGGCGCGACAGCTTGCTGTGGATCAGGATCGCGTCGGCGCCGGCCTGACGGTACGCTTCCGCGCGACGCAGCGCTTCGTCCATGCCCCAGCCGGCGATCAGCGCCTCGACACGCGCGACGATCGAGAAATCGTCGTCCGTCTGTGAATCCTTGCCGGCCTTGATCTTGCCGCAGAACTCATCCATTTCCGCGAGCGGCTGGCGCTCGCCGTTGATGAAGCTGTTGGTCTTCGGAAACTGCTTGTCCTCGATACAGACGCCCGCCACACCCCGCTGCTCCAGCTTGCGCACGAGACGGCGCACGTTGTTGAAGTTGCCGTAGCCGGTGTCGCCGTCGAGCAGGATCGGCAGGTCGCTCGCATCGGCCATGAATTCGAGCGTGTCGACCACCTGGGTCCAGCTCGCCTCGTTGTTGTCGCGCACGCCGTATTGCGCGGAAATCGCGAGGCCCGACGCCCAGATACCGCGGAAACCCGCTTCGCGCACGATGCGCGCCGACAGGCCGTTGTGGGCTTCCATCAGGAATTCGAGCTCGTTGCCCACCAGCATCTGGCGCAGGCGTGCGCTGCGTGAAGTGCTCAGGAATTGGGGATCTCTTGCATTCATCGTGTGACTCCTACAGTCCTCTGAAGGCGCGGCTGGATTTCATGGCCGGCACGCGCCACATCGTTGGGAAAACCGGTTTCGATTCACGGCGCGACGGTGGCGTCCGCGATATCGAACGGGCGATGGCCTTCGAGCCGCAACTCGCGCAACGCCGCTTCATGCGGCGGATTCAAGTGGCGGGTTAAAGCAACGGCTAAAGGCGCGAGCCAGATCCCGCGGCAAGACTAATGGCTCGCATGAGTTTTCCGGCACAAAAGAAAATCGGGCTTAAAGGAATGAGCAGGAATGGGCGAAAAACCCCGCGTCCCATCCGGATTTTTATCTGCCCCGATCGATCGCCCGGTGACGATATAACGCGGTATCTCGCGAACTAAAAGTGGCGACTATAAACGAAATAAAACCACACTGTCTTCTGGCTGCGAGCCTTATGGCAATTGATGGAGTAGCGGTGAAAATTGTGTAATTTTTATGCGCATCATGTGGCATATTCTGGCGAAATTAGCTGAATAAAACCGCGCATGATTAAACCACATTCCGGTTATCCCGACTTCGGCGGATATTCGAACGGATTAATGCCGCATGGCGCGTAAAACTGCCTTTCGCCATGCCGGAATATCCCGTTTTTTGTCTGCGGATTACGGGTTTCCCCTTCCTGTGCCGTGCCGCGCGCGCTGCCGTAAACGCGAGCATGGCATCGCCTCCCTGCCCGCTTCGTCAGGGTTGCCAGCCTCTCAATCCAGCCCGCTTCGACCGACGGAAAACGCATCCACCATGCAGAAGATGACCCTCAATAAAAAGCTCGGCTCGATGATCGCCGTACTCTGGATCGGTCTGATCCTGATCGGCGCGTTCGGCGCGATACAGAACCGTACGTCGATGATCGCCGACCGTCGCGACCAGTTGACGGCGCTGGTCCAGCAGGCCAACAGCATCGTCAATCACTACTACACCCTTTCGCAGCAGCACACGATCACCGAAGAGGAAGCCAAGAAACAGGCGCTCGCCACCGTCGCCGCGATGCGTTACGGCACGGACGGTTATCTGTCGATCAACGATTCGCAGCCCGTGATGCTGATGCATCCGATCAAGCCGGAACTGGTCGGCAAGCACCTCGGCCAGTTCGCCGACCCGGCGGGCAACCATCTGTTCCTCGACATCGTCAAGGCCGGCACTTCGGAGCACGGCGGCTTCGTCGACTATCTGTGGTCGAAGCCCGGCAGCCAGGAACCAGTCGCGAAGACGAGCTACGTGCTTCGCTTCGCACCGTGGGACTGGTTCATCGTGACCGGCATGTATATGGACGACGTGCAGGCCGCGTTCTACGCGAACCTGCTGCGCTGGCTGCTGATCACGGCCCTGCTCGGCGGCGTCGCGACGATCGTGATGATGGTCGTGCTGCGCAGCGTGCGCCGCACGCTCGGCGGCGACCTGGAAGTGGCCGTTGAAGCCGCGCAACGCATGGCGCACGGCGATCTCGCGGCGACCGTGCCGGTACTGAGCCACAAGGATCACAGCAGCCTGCTGTTCGCGCTGCATACGATGCAGCAAGGTCTCGTCGAAACGGTTTCGCGCGTGCGCACCGGCACCGACAACATCAACGTCGGCGCGACGGAAATCGCCGCCGGCAACACCGACCTCTCGCAGCGCACCGAGGAACAGGCCGCCGCGCTCGTGCAAACCGCGTCGAGCATGGACGAGATGACGGCCAACGTGAAGCACAACGCCGACAACGCGTTGCAGGCCGCGGAACTGGCCGGCCAGGCCGCCGATGTCGCGAAGCGCGGCAGCAAGGTCGTCGAGGACGTGGTGCGCACGATGGGCGAGATCACCAGCAGCTCGCGACAGATCGGCGACATCATCGGCGTGATCGACGGCATCGCGTTCCAGACCAACATTCTTGCGTTGAACGCCGCCGTGGAAGCGGCGCGCGCCGGCGAACAGGGACGCGGCTTCGCCGTCGTGGCCTCCGAGGTGCGCAGCCTCGCGCAACGCTCCGCCACGGCCGCGAAGGAAATCAAGGCGCTGATCGAAACCTCGACGGATACCGTGGAAGAAGGCGCGTCGCTCGTGACGAACGCCGGTTCGACGATGACGGAGATCGTGCAGTCGGTGCGTCGCGTGAACGAGATTCTCGCGGAAATCAGCAACGCGTCGCGCGAGCAGAGCGCGGGCATCGAGCAGGTCAACCGCGCGGTGGGCGAAATGGACCAGGTGACGCAGCAGAACGCGGCGCTCGTGGAGCAGGCCGCCGCCGCCGCGCATTCGCTGAAGGATCAGGTGGGCGCGCTGCGCGAAGCGATCGCGAGCTTCTCGCTGCCGGCCTGAGCGCGTAGTCGCAGGCAGGATCAAAAAGAAGGCGCCCGGAGATCGATAGCGCCTCGCAAACACGCCGCGTCGGGGACGACGCAGTGATAGAACGAATCGCCCGGCCAGGCTTTTAAAACCTTTTAAAACACACCGCGGCCGGGCATTTTCTTTTTCGCGGCGCCGTTTCGGGCTCCGCCTCTCGCGGGCCGACACCCGCCCGCCTCGCCCTTTTCCGCATCGCGCTGGTATAGAGATTACGATCTCATTACAATCAGTGCCATGAACTCAAAGCACACCCCGCCGCACCGCGATCCGCACGCGGGCGCGTCGCAGAATCCGCTCCTCGCCTCGCGTCTGCCGATGTGGCGCTCGAAGCTCGTCGTCCTGATCATCTCCGTGGCGTTTGCTTCGCTGGTGGGGCGCGCGTTCTGGATCCAGGTCGCGAACCAGGACTTCTATATCGAGCAGGGGCAAAAGCGCTATCAGCGCACGATCGAACTCGACGCCACGCGCGGGCGCATCGTCGACCGGCATGGCGCGATGCTCGCCGTGAGCCTCCCGACCTTCGAGATCTGGGCGACGCCACGACTCATCAAGGAGAGTGCAATTGCGCCGCTCGCGAAGCTGGTCGACATGCCGGTTGCCGAACTGCGGCGGCGACTCACTGGCGACCGGCAGTTCGTGCTGCTCAGGCGCCAGGTCGACGCCGATACCGCCGAAAAAATCGACCGGCTCGGGCTGGCGGGCCTGACGCAGATTGCCGACACGAAGCGCTTCTATCCCGAAGGCGAATCGGCGGCGCACGTGGTGGGCTTCACGGACATCGAGGACAAGGGCCAGGAGGGCATCGAACTCGCCGCCGACGCGTGGCTAAGCGGCGCGCCGGGCGAACGCGAAGTGATCCGCGACCGGCTCGGCCGCGTGGTGTCCGAGACACGGCCGCTCGTGCCGGCGCAGAACGGCGCGACAGTCCAGCTGACGATCGACCGGCGCATCCAGCAGCTTGCGCACGCGCAACTGCGCGCGGCCGTCGAGAAACACAGCGCGGAGGCCGGCAGCGTCGTCGTGCTCGACGCGCGCAACGGCGAAGTGCTCGCGCTCGCGAACTGGCCGACGTTCGACCCGAACGACCGCGCGCGCCTGACCGGCCGGCAGCTGCGCAACCGCGCGGTCGTCGACACGTTCGAGCCGGGTTCGACGATCAAGCCGCTCATCGTCGCGTTGTCGATCGACGAAGGCAAGGCGCGTCCGCAATCGCTCATCGACACGGCGCCGGGCAGTTACCGGATCGGGCCGGACGTGATTCACGACACGTCCGATCACGGCCGGATGACGGTTGCCGAGGCGGTGCAGAAGTCGAGCAACATCGCGCTCGCGAAACTCGCGCTGAACCTGCCGGCGGAAACGATCTGGACGAAGTATCAAGAATATGGGCTCGGCCAGCCACCGGCGCTGACGTTTCCCGGCGTCGCGGCGGGCAAGGTGCGGCCGTACAAGCGCTGGCGACCCATCGAGCAGGCGACGATGGCGTACGGCTATGGACTCTCCGCGTCGCTTCTGCAGATCGCGCAGGTCTATACCGCCTACGCGGGCGACGGCACACTGCATCCGGCCACGCTGCTGCTCGATCACGCGCAGCCTGGCATCGACGTCGCACCGCGCAGCCCGGGCCATCGCGTGACGAAGCCCGCGACGGCGGCGTCGATCCGCTCGATGCTCGAAATGGCGACGGGGCCAGGCGGCACCGGCCGCGCGGCGGCGATCGAAGGCTATCGGGTGGGCGGCAAGACCGGCACGGCGCGCAAGCAGGTCGGCGCGACTTACGCAAAGAACCGCTATCGCGCGCTCTTTGTCGGCATGGCGCCGATGAGCGATCCACGGCTGATCGTCGCCGTCATGATCGACGATCCGGCTGGCCGCGCGTTTTATGGCGGCACGGTCGCGGGTCCGGTGTTTTCATCGGTGGCCGGGGGCGCGCTGCAACTGCTCGGCGTGCCGCCGGACGCTTGATGCCGTGATGCGCGGCTGCGTGCCTTTTGCCTCTGACGCCTAAAGCCTAAAGCGCGTCTGGTGCATCGCCGGGGAGCGCCCGCACGCGATTGCGGCCGTTGCGCTTGGCGAGGTACATCGCGCGGTCGGCTTCGTCGATGAGCGTTTCGCCGAGCGTCGACGGATCGTCGCGGCGTTTGCTGGTGCGCGCCGACACGCCGATCGACACCGTCAGGTCGATTCGTGTGCCGCTTTCGTCGAACAGTTCGAGCTTCGACACCGCCTGACGCACGCGTTCAGCGACGACCATCGCATCCTTCAGATCGCCTTGCAGCAGCGCGGCGAACTCTTCCCCGCCGTAACGCGCGAGCGTGTCGCCGAGCCGCACCTGTTGCCGCACGCAGGCGGCGACGTGGACGAGCGCGCGGTCGCCCATGGGGTGGCCGTACGCGTCGTTGATCTGCTTGAAGCCGTCGATGTCGATGAAGAGACACGCGACCGGCAACGCATAGCGCGCCGCGCGCGTGGTTTCCTCGCGCAGGCGCTCGTCGAAATAGCGGCGGTTCGCGAGGCCCGTCAGCGCGTCGGTCATGCCGAGCTGCTTGAGCCGCTCGCGGTGCGCGACATTGTCGAGGCTCGCGTTGACGATCGTCGCGAAGCGCTCGAGGATGTCGGTCGCCATGCCTTCCGCGAAGCGCCCTGCGTTGTCGCTGCCAAGGCAAAGATAGCCCATCGCGCGGTCGCCGCTCGTGAGCGGCAACACGATCGCGCTGGCGGCGGGCGTCTGGCCCTCGAAGAACGCATTGCGTGCCGTTTCGCCCATGTCGCGCGCCTTGCCGAGCCACGGACGGCCTTCTTTACAAAGTTGCGCGCCCGCCTCGCCGATCTGGCGCGCGGTTTTCAGCTGGTGGCTGGCGGGCCGGTAAGGCGCCTCTGGCGAAAGCAGTTCATGCAGCATCGGCGCGCGGTCGTCGAGCCAGAGCAGCACGCTTGTCAGCGTGAATTCGCGCGGCAGGCGGGTGAACAGCGTATCGAGGAAAGACCGGAAGTCCTGCGCGCCGATCAGATGCAGTTCGACGTCCTGGAAGCGACGAAGCGTGCGCTCGTTGTGCTGGACGGTGTCGATCAGCGCGCGAAGGCGATCGGAAAGCGGCGTTTGGGCGAGATTCGTCACGTTATCGGTTGAGCGGACAGGGCGAGGCGTACACATTGGCCTCATCTGTCCTGTTATCGGCCGATTTTTCCGGGGCTTGAGCGCTTTTCCGGGGCAATGCGGGATAAACGCGCGGGCGATCCGGTGGGATGCCCGGCTTCCTTTATGATCCGGGTTGGCGATACCTTCGTTCACATCCACCCGAATTACCGGTGCCAGGAACAACGCTAAAAGCATATGGAACAGTAGAAGTCCGATGAAAAAAACCATGCTTTACGTCGGAAATCTTGCGCTGACAGTCATCGGCGCATTTTTTCTTGTGCGACTTTTCCTGACGCTACCGTTCAACATGCCGGACGCTGTCGACGGGTTCCTTCGTGCCATGCTGCACATCCTCGGTCAGGACGAAATGGCGAACCCCGACGACATGGAGGTTCTCTCGGTTCTGCTCTATTTCTGTATCGCACTCGTCATCGTCGGATTTGCCGTGTCCGGATTGAATGTTTTATTCAGGTGGCGTCGTGCGAAGTGGCGCGGCTATCGCCAACACTGACAGGCTGGCGGCGCCCATGCGATTTCGCGAACCAGACACCTACCGCCGCTTCGCCACTTCCGCAAAATGGTTGATCGCGAAGATCCTGAAGTTTTCCACTGCCGCACTACGCGGGTCTTCACTCCACGCAAGGTCCATATCCGCGTAAGCGTCCGGAGTCCACACCGGGCGAAAGACGACGTCGTCGAAGCACAACTCCCTGGCTGAAGCAGGCACGATGGCGACGCCCGTTCCGGCGCGAACCAGCGCGACGATGGTATGCGTCTGGTCCATGAACTGCATGAAGTTCACCCTCACCCCGGCAGCGTTCAAAAGCGCCGTTATCCGGTCATGAAAGTATTTGCCGCCGTCTGCCGAATACATCACGAACGGCGCATCCTCGAGGTCCTTCGCCGCTATCGACCGGCGCTTTGCGAGCAGATGCGTCGCGGGCATGGCAACGAGAAGAGGCTCACGCACCAGATGACAAAACGCGAGCCCTTTCGTCGCGAACTGCGAGCGCATGATGCCAAGGTCGATGACGCGTGTCTCGAGTGCCTTGACCTGCTCCACTGAAACCATCTCCTTCAACACGACCTTGATACCCGGCAGTTTCGCGCGCGCCGCGGAAAGCAGCTCCGGCATCAGTTGATATCCGGACACCGCCGTGAAGCCCAGTGTGACCTGGCCCGAGTCTCCACGCGCAACCCTGCGCGCATGGTCGGCGGCCTGGTCCGACAGCCGCAGGATTCTCACCGCGTCGTCGTAGTACACGCGTCCGGCGTCAGTCAGCCGGACGCTCCGGCTGTTGCGCTCCAGCAGCACCAGACCGAGCGCCTCCTCCAGCAAATGGATCTGTCTGCTCAAGGGCGGCTGGGTCATGAACAACCGCGCGGCGGCCCGTCCGAAGTGCAATTCCTCGGCAACCGCCACAAAACATCGCAGGTGATTCAGCTCAATAATCATTTCAATTTTTGAATTGTTCGATGCCGAATATAGCTTAGACCTTAATTGATCCTCCGCCTATACTCGGTTTCACTTTCATGGCCGCGCGTGCGTTTTTTGCGCACGAACCCAGTCGTTCCAACGCGGTTTTTCCGACGTGCGTATTGTCCGAGGCACCTGTATGTCTGACGTTCTTCTCATCAACCCGGTACTTCCCTCGCTCGACGAGCAGCTCGGCGCGCTCTATACCGTTCACCGGTATTACCAGCACGCGGACAAACGGGGCTTCCTCCGGGAAGTGGGTCCGCTTATAACAGGTGTCGTTACAGGTGGCGCGTCGGGCATCAGCAACGAAATCATGGACGCGCTGCCGGCGCTGCGCATCGTCGCGATCAACGGGATCGGGACCGATGCCGTCGACCTCGCCTACGCGCGCTCGCGTGGCATCCATGTCTCGACCACACCGGGCGTGCTGACCGACGACGTCGCTGACCTCGCCATCGGCCTTCTGATTTCGGCGTGCC
This sequence comes from Paraburkholderia sartisoli, assembly GCF_900107685.1. Taxonomy (GTDB): domain Bacteria; phylum Pseudomonadota; class Gammaproteobacteria; order Burkholderiales; family Burkholderiaceae; genus Paraburkholderia; species Paraburkholderia sartisoli. The sequence continues at coordinate 103,515 of NZ_FNRQ01000007.1, forward strand.
GTGGGCTATGCATCGGTGATCGCTATGTGCGCGACGGTCAATGGGGAAAGTCGGCGCTACCGCTTGCGCGGAAGTTCAGCGGCATGAAGGTCGGCATCGTCGGTCTCGGGCGAGTCGGGCGGGCGATTGCCACGCGCGCCGCAGCGTTCGGATGCCCGGTCAGCTACACGGATTTGCGCGAAATCGGTGATGTCCCATACCTGTTTGTGCCAGGACTGCGTCAGCTCGCCGACGAAAGCGACGCGCTGATTCTCGCGGCTTCGGCCGACGAAGCCGAAGGCATCATCAACGCCGAGGTGCTCGACGCCCTTGGCCCCGACGGCTACCTCATCAACGTTGCGCGCGGCAAGCTCGTCAACGAAGCCGATCTCGTGCAGGCGCTCACAACGAAGCGCATCGCTGGCGCCGGTCTCGACGTTTTCGTGGACGAGCCGAACGTGCCGACCGAACTGTATTCACTGGCAAACGTCGTCCTGCAACCTCATCGCGCGAGCGCGACCGTTCAGACCCGCGTCGCGATGGGTGACATCGTGCTGGCGAGCCTCGCCGCCAGCTTCGCTGGTCGTCGCCCGGACACCAGTGTGACACCTTGATTTTCAGCGTATTCAACGCATGAGCGCCGCCAGCGCCAGCGCTTTCAAAAAACCATCCCGGGAACAGGGAGGAGACATATGAAGACTTTCGATATCCCAGCAGCCCCCGCGCGGGCCACCACGGCCAGAGCTGGGCACTTCCGTTACTACATCCTCGGTCTGATTTTTTTCGTCACGGTCCTGAACTACGCGGACCGGGCAACGCTCTCGATTGCCGGAACGTTCGTGGCGAAAGACCTCGGCCTCACGGCGGCCTCGCTCGGTATCGTGTTTTCCGCTTTCGGATGGGCTTATGCAATCGGCCAGATTCCGGGCGGGTGGCTGCTCGACCGTTTCGGCGCAAAGCGCGTATACGGGACGAGCATCGTGTTGTGGTCGCTCTTCACCATCAGCCAGGGCACCGTCTCCATTTTCTCCACGACCGCCTCCGCCACCATCGCGTTGTTCATCATGCGATTCATGCTGGGGCTCGTCGAAGCGCCAGCGTTCCCGGGCAATGCGCGCGTTGTGGCGACCTGGTTCCCGACTTCTGAACGCGGCACGGCGAGCGCGCTCTTCAACTCGGCGCAATATCTTGCAGTCGTCATCTTCACGCCGTTGATGGCATGGCTCACCCACGCGTTCGGCTGGCACCACGTGTTCTTCTTCATGGGTGGACTCGGCCTTGTGGCTGCATGCATCTGGTTCGCCACAATGGGCGACCCGAAGACGCATTCACGCATGAGCAAGGACGAATTCGAATTCATCGCTGAGAACGGCGCGCTTGTCGGACTCGACACAGGCGTGACGAAGGACCGCCGGCGCTTCACGCGGCGTGAAATCAGCACGCTGTTCACGAGCCGTATGTTGTGGGCCATCTACATCGGCCAGTACTGCATTACCGCGCTGACCTACTTCTTCATCACCTGGTTTCCGATTTACCTCGTCAAGGAACGCGGCATGAACATCATGACCGTCGGCATGGTCGCGGCACTGCCGGCGATCTGCGGGTTCAGCGGCGGCATTATCGGTGGAGCGCTGTCGGACTATCTGATTCGCAGGGGCTTCTCCGTCTCGTTCGCCCGCAAGACGCCGTTCATGATCGGGATGGTCCTCGCAACGGTCGTCATGGCCGCACCGTTCGCCGTCAGCAACACGGCCGTGGTCATCATCATGTCGCTGGCGTTCTTCGGGAAGGGTCTCGGTGCAATCGGCTGGGCAGTTGTCGCCGACGTTGCCCCGCGTGAAATGACGGGCCTGAGCGGTGGCGTGTTCAACGGCATCGGCAATACGGCGGGAATCGTGACACCGATTGTGATCGGCTTTGTCGTGGCCAGCACGGGCTCGTTTGACCGCGCGCTGTGGTTCGTGGGGGCGCACGGAATCGTTGCCATACTCGCGTACGGTGTCCTTGCCGGACGCTTTAAGCGGATCGAGCTGAAGGTTTAGGTTTTTCAACCGGCGCCCGACTCGCATCGTTCGCCGGTTTCCAGCAATCACCGCAACGCGTAGGGCGACAATGGTCTCCCTACGCGTTGCGCCGTTCAGTCGGCATGACGATGAGCGAAACCATCACGTTACCTAACGTCGGTTCGATCCCGACACCACATCGATCCACACGGCCAGCACCAGAATGCCGCCCTTCACGATCATCTGCCAGTAAGCGTCGACGTCCAGCATCGACATGCCGTTATCGAGGCTCGCCATCACGAGCGCGCCGATCAACGCGCCGTACACCGTACCCGAGCCGCCGCGCATCGATGTCCCGCCGATAAAGCACGCGGCGATCGCGTCGAGTTCGCCCATCGTCCCCGCCGAGGGCGAGCCGGCCGCGAGCCGTGCCGTGTTGACGATGCCGCCAAACGCGCACATCAGCCCCATCAACGCGAAGATCGCGAGCTTCACGCGATCGGTATTGACGCCCGAAAGCCGGGTGGCTTCCAGGTTCGAACCGACTGCGTAGATGCGACGGCCAAACACGGTCTGCGTGGCGATCCACGTGAAAACGGCCAGCAGCGCGAGCAGCATCAACACCGGCACCGGAATGCCGCCGTAGCGGTCGAGCGTGGCGATAAACGCGAACAGGATCACGCCTGCGCCCACGATCTTCGCGACGTCCTGCCAGACCGGCACGACCGGCAGTTCATAGCGCTGCCGGTTGCGGCGCTGGCGCACCGTCAGCAGCGCGAGCAGCGCGAAGATCACGACGGCGAGCGTGTCGCCCGCGATTCGCGGCAGGTAGCCCTGGCCGAGAAACACGAGGCCATCGGAGACGGGCGCGATGGTCGAGCCGCCCGTGAGCCCGAGCAGGATGCCGCGATACGCGAGCATGCCGCCCAGGCCGACGATAAACGAAGGCACACGCCGGTACGTCGACCACCACCCGTTGAACATGCCGACCAGCACGCCGAGCACCATCACGACGGGCACGGTCACGGCAAGCGGCCAGTGACGGTTCACGTCGAGAATCGCCGCGACGCCGCCCAGCAATCCAAGCAGCGACCCCACCGACAGATCGATCTCGCCCGCGATGATGACGAACACCATGCCGCAGGCCAGCATGCCGGTGATCGACATCTGTCGCAGCAGGTTCGACAGGTTGCGCGGCGTGACGAACGCGCCATGCGTCAGGAACGAGAAGAAAATCCAGATCGCCGCGACTGCGAGCAGCAGCGCGAGAATCTTGTAGCGTGCGAACAGTTGCTGGAAACGCTGTCCGTTGCCGTACGAGGCGGACGAAGCCGCGTCGCCAGGGCTTTGGGAAGTGACGTCGGGAGTCATGCGGCACTCGCTCCGGTTTGAGTCATGGAAGAATTCACAGGGTTCAGTGCGGCCGTCAGGAGGTGTTCCTGGGTGAGCGTCTGGCCGTCGTTGATGAAGTCGCCGCGCAACTCGCCCTCGCCGATCACGAGCACGCGGTCGCTGATGCCAAGCACTTCCGGCAACTCCGACGAAACCATCACGATCGCCATGCCGCGCTGCGCGAGCTGGAAGATCAATTTGTAAATCTCGTACTTCGCGCCCACATCGACGCCGCGGGTCGGTTCATCGAGAATCAGCACCTTCGGATTCGTCAGCAGCATCTTCGTGAGCACGGCCTTTTGCTGGTTGCCGCCCGAAAGGCTCGCGATCGACAGCATCGGATGCGCGGCGCGAATCGACAGCCGCCGTATTTCCGTGTGGATGGTGTCGAGTTCGGCGGCGGCGTCGATGCGCCCGCCTTTGGCAAAGCGTTGCAACACCGCGAGCGTGATGTTGTGCCCCACGCCCAGTTGCGGCACGATGCCGTGACGCTTGCGATCCTCCGGCACCATCGCGATGCCGGCACGGATCGCGTCGACCGGCGCGCGAATCCTGAGCGGCGCGCCTTCGAGCATCACGCTCGCCGTGCTGGTGCCCGGATAGGCGCCGAACACCGCCTGCATCAGCTCGGTGCGCCCCGCGCCGACGAGCCCGGCCACGCCAAGAATCTCGCCGCGCCGCAGCGTGAACGAGACGTCGTCGACGCGTTTGCGGCGTGGATTCGTGACGTCGTAACACGTCACGTTGCGCGCCTCGAAGATAACGTCGCCGATTTCGTGCGGCTCGCGCGGAAACAGGTTCCTGATTTCTCGCCCGACCATCATCGCGATGATGCGTTCGGTGGTCAGTTCGCGCATCGGCCCGGTCGACACGTGCCGGCCATCGCGGATGACCGTGATCGTGTCGCACACCGCCTCGACTTCGTCGAGCTTGTGCGAGATGTAGACGCACGCCACGCCGCGCTTTTTCAGGTCGCGCACGATGTTGAGCAGGATGCGCGTTTCCGTCTCCGTCAACGAAGACGACGGTTCGTCGAGAATCAGCAGCTTCGCGCGCTTGTTCAACGCCTTGGCGATCTCGATGAGCTGCTGGTGACCGCCGCCGTAGTTCATCACCGGCTGCGCGACGTTGATGCCGGTAATGTCCAGTTCGCGCAGCAGTTCATCGGCGCGACGGTACATCGCCGCGTAGTTCATGCGCCCGCCGGGCAACGTGATTTCGTTGCCCAGAAAAATGTTCTCGGCCACCGAAAGCTCCGGCACCAGCATCAGTTCCTGATGAATGATGACGATGCCCGCGCGTTCCGTGTCGCGCACGTTCGCCGCCTTGAGCGGCTGGCCTTCCCAGAGAATCTCGCCGTCCCATGTGCCGTGCGGATACACACCGGAAAGCACTTTCATCAGCGTCGACTTGCCCGCGCCGTTTTCGCCGCACAGGCCGACACATTCGCCCGGTGAGACGGCGAGGTCGATGCCATCCAGCGCCTTGACGCCGGAAAACGATTTGACGATGCCGCGCATCGTCAGCAATGATTGCGCCATTCGCGTCTGCCTCGTTGCAAAGTGCGCGGCTTCGGTCATCCCCTGGCTTTAATCCTTAGCTAGCGGGATGACGACAAGCCGCGCACGTCTTACGTCTTATTGGCTCGCGAGTTGCGACTGGGTGTAAAAGCCATCCTTCACGACGATGTCGACGTTGCTCTTCGTGAGGAGCGTCGGTTGCAGCAGCACCGTGTCGACCTTCTTCTTGCCGTTGTCGTATTGCGCGTTAAACGCCGGCTTCGTGCCCTTCGCCAGATCCACCGCGAGCTTTGCGGCTTCACCTGCGATCAGCTTGAGCGGCTTGTAGACCGTCATGGTCTGCGTGCCGGCAATCAGGCGCTTCACGGCCGCGAGGTCGGCATCCTGGCCCGACACCGGCACCTTCCCCGCCATCTTCTGCGCGGCCAGCGCCTGGATCGCGCCACCGGCGGTGCCGTCGTTCGATGCCACGATCGCGTCGATCTTGTTGTTGTTCGCGGTGAGCGCGTCTTCCGTGATGCGAAGCGCGGTCGAGGCGCTCCACTCCGGCACCCACTGCTGCCCGACGATCTTGATGTCACCGCGGTCGATTGCCGGCTTGAGAATCTTCAACTGGCCTTCGCGCAGCATCTTCGCGTTGTTGTCGGTCGGCGCGCCGCCAAGCAGGAAGTAGTTGCCCTTGGGCTGCGCGTTGTACACGCCCTGGGCCTGCAATTCGCCTACTTTCTCGTTGTCGAACGAGATGTAGGCGTCGACGTCGGCATCGAGAATCAGGCGGTCATACGAGATGACCTTGATGCCGGCCTTCTTCGCTTCGGCCACCACGTTGCCAAGCGTCTTTGAATTGAACGGCACGATGACGATCACGTCCACACCGCGCGAGATCAGGTTTTCGATCTGCGCGATCTGGCGTTCCTCGCTGGCATCGGCCGATTGCACCGACACCGTGGCGCCGAGCTTCTGCGCGGCGGCGACGAAATAGTCGCGGTCGCGCGACCAGCGCTCGACACGCAGATCGTCGATACAGAAGCCAATTTCAGGGTGGTCCTTGCTCGCGTGCGCGAGCGGCGCGACGACAGACAGGCTGGCTACCATCGCTCCGCACAGGAGCGTGCCCAGCAGGGAACGGCGTGTTTTGAATTTCATGTCTCACTCCTCGTTATGGTCGTTTCGTGCTGCATCGAAAGGCCGTGCATCAACGCTGCGCGGCCGGGCAAATGACAACAAAGGCACTACCTTTTTCGCGTCGCGGCTGCACTGGCCGCGACCATCGGTCCGCTTTCACCCATCCGTCAGGGATGGGCTGCAAACACGGGTTCAAGCGCGCGATACAGCGCGTGAAAAGTGGGACGGCGCGCGTCGCGATACCACGCGTGGCGTGTCGCATCCGGCTCGCGCACCGCGACGACTTCGGGCGTCGGACACACCGCTTCGAGCGCCGCCGTGGGCTCGACCGCCAGATGCGCGAGACGCGCGGCGCCAAGCGCGGGGCCCACCTCGCCGCCCGACCGCAACGTCAGCGGACGGTCGGCGATGTCGGCCAGCATCTGCGTCCAGTAAGCGCTGCGTGAACCGCCACCGATCACCGTGATCTCCTCGGGCACGAGACCCGCCGCATGCAGCGCGTCCATGCCGTCGAGCAGCGCGAAACCGACACCTTCCAGCGTCGCATTCGCGAGATCGGCGCGCGTCGTCCCGGGCGTCATGCCATAGAACACGCCCCTGGCGTTCACGTTGTTGTGCGGCGTGCGCTCGCCCGTCAGATACGGGAGGAACCACGCGTTGCGGCTGCCCGCGTTTGCCTCGGCATCGGCGAGCAGCGCGGGTACGTCCGCATATCCGGTGAGACCTGCGCAAAAGTCGATACAGCCTGCCGCGTTCAGCATCACCGACATCAGGTGCCACGTCTGCGGCAACGCATGGCAGAAGCTGTGTACCGCCGAAGCGGGATTCGCGAGAAAACCATCGGACACGGCGAAGTAAACACCCGACGTGCCGAGCGAAAGCATCGCCTGCCCTGGCTTGACGATGCCGACACCCACCGCGCCCGCTGCGTTGTCGCCGCCGCCCGCGACTACCGGAATCTCCTTCAATCCCCATTCGCGTGCGAGTTCGGGCTTAAGCGTTCCGGTGACACGATTGCCTTCGAACACCGTGGGCATCTGTTCGCGCGTCAAGCCGCATGCACCAAGCAACGCGTCGCTATAGTCGCGCTTCGCGACGTCGAGCCATAGCGTGCCGGCCGCATCGGACGGATCGGTTGCGAAGTCGCCGGTCAGCCGGTAACGCAGATAGTCTTTAGGCAGGAGCACCTGCGCGATACGCGCAAAGACGTCCGGTTCGTGCTTGCGGACCCACAACAGTTTGGGCGCGGTAAACCCGGGCATCGCAAGATTGCCCGCGACGGCATGCAGCTGCGGCACGGCCGCTTCCAGCTCGACACATTCCACGTCCGAGCGTCCGTCGTTCCACAGGATCGCGGGGCGCAGCACCTCACCTTTGGCGTCGAGCAACGTCGCGCCGTGCATCTGGCCGGTGAGACCGATCGCTTCGATACGCGTCGCGTCGATGCCCTCCACGCGGACCTGCGCGAGCAGATCGCTGATTGCAGCCGTCGTCGCATGCCACCAGTCTTCGGGTGACTGCTCCGACCAGCGCGGATGCGGACGGCTGACGGACAGCGCGTGTCCGGCCGTGCAGCGCACGCGTGAGTCGCGATCGAGCAGCACCGCCTTGACGCCCGACGTGCCGAGGTCAATACCGATGAACATTGTCTCCATCCTTTTTTCGCGCAAGTGTGCGCCTTGCCGCCCCGTCATCCATTGCGAAATTGACGGGTGGCGCTAACGTTTTTTTAGCGGCGCGAGAAGCGCCTTTAGCACGGCCTAGCGTTGCGCGTAGATCGCCCGGTTCACGATGTTCTCGAGCTGCTCCTGCTGGCCGCTGACGTGTTGCGGATTCACGCCGCGCGCCAGTGCATCGGTGGCGAGCGTCGACAGCGAATAGCCACCCGACAGGATCTTGCGTCCGAACTCCGTATCCCAGCCGGCGTAACGCTGCTGGCGGAATTTCTCCAGACGGTCGTTCTCGACGAGCACCGCGGCGCGCTCCAGCGCCACCGCGAGCACGTCGATCGCGCCGACGTGGCCGTAGAACAGGTCTTCCGCATCGACGCTCTGGCGCCGCACTTTCGCGTCGAAATTCATGCCGCCGGTCGTGAAGCCGCCGTGACGCAGGATTTCGTAGAACGCGAGCGTCATTTCCTCGACGCTGTTCGGGAACTGGTCGGTGTCCCAGCCGTTTTGCGGATCGCCGCGATTCGCATCGAGGCTGCCGAAGACACCCAGCGCGAACGCAGTCGCGATCTCATGATGGAACGAGTGGCCGGCAAGTGTCGCGTGATTGGCTTCGATGTTCACGCGAATTTCGTCCTGCAAACCGTATTGCCGCAAAAAGCCGTGTACGGTTGCGACGTCGTAGTCGTACTGGTGCTTCGTCGGTTCCTGCGGTTTCGGTTCGATCAGCAGCGCGCCCTTGAAGCCGATGCGATGCTTGTGCTCGATCACCATGTTCAGGAAGCGCGCGAACTGGTCGCGCTCGCGAACGAGGTCCGTGTTGAGCAGCGTGTCGTAGCCTTCGCGTCCGCCCCATAGCACGTAGTTGTCGCCTCCAGCTTGAGCGTCGCGTCGAGCGCGTGGCATACCTGGGTCGCGGCATAGGCGAACACCTCGGGGTTCGGGCTCGTCGCGGCGCCCGCCGCATAACGCGGATGCGAGAACAGGTTCGCCGTGCCCCACAGCAGCTTCATGCCGGTATCCTGCTGCTTGCGCGCGAGATAGTCGGTCATGCGCGAGAAGTTTTCGACGTAGTGCTTGAGGCTCGTGCCTTCAGGGGCAACGTCGGTGTCGTGGAACGTGTAGTACGGCACGCCCAGCTTCGTGAAGAACGCGAACGCTTCATCCGCTTTTTGCTGCGCCCGCTCCATCGCGTCGCCCGGCTGCTGCCAGGGGCGCTTGAACGCGCCCTGACCGAAGATGTCGGAGCCCGGCCAGACAAACGTGTGCCAGTAGCAGACGGCAATGCGCAGGTGCTCTTCCATGGTCTTGCCGAGCACCTCTTTCTTGCGGTCGTAGAACCGGTAAGCAAGGGGATTGTCCGATTGCGGGCCTTCGTATTGCACTGCGGGAACGTGTTCGAAAAAGGACATGTCGTCTCCTGATGTCATGTTGCGCTGCAACCGGGTTTTCCCGCGGCATCGGTGATCCGGCGCGGGGTGGTTGATGCAGGTTGACGCCATGCTGCCAGTGGGTGGGACGCCCGGGCAATTGCGAAATTGCGCAGCCTGTGTAATGTTTCTCGCGGGCCATCGCAATCGGTCGCCCAGGCGCGGGTTTCCCGGCCTAAAATAACCACACACTTAAAACCAGCGCGGGCGAGGTCGCCACGCCCAACAGAGACAATGGTTCGCGCGTGTCCACACGCCGCACGCCATCCAGGTGATGACCCGAACCCAGACACCGCCAAAAACACACCGCATCGCGCTCCTGTTCAATGCGAACAAGGTGTATGACCGCGAGATCATCACGGGTATCGGCAATTACCTGCTGTCGACGCGCGTCGCGTGGGACCTGTTCCTCGAAGAAGATTTTCGCTGCCGGCTGGAAGGCATCGAGCGGTTCGACGGCGACGGCATCATCGCGGATTTCGACGATCCCGCTGTGTGCGAGGCGCTGGGCGACTGCGCGCTGCCGGTCGTCGCGGTCGGTTCGTCGTATGAAGACACGTCGCAGTATCCGCCGGGTCTCCCCTACATCGCGACCGACAATCCCAAGCTCGTCTCGCTCGCGTTCACGCATCTGATCGGCGCCGGGTTGCAGCGCTTCGCGTTTTACAGCCTGCCTGAAGCGCCGGAAAACCGCTGGGCCCAGCAGCGCGAACTCGCGTTCACGCACCTGCTCGATGCGGAAGGGCTCGAAGTCGAGATCTATCGCGGCCTGCCCACCAGCGCGCCCGGCTGGAACAAGGCAAGCGGGCAACTCGCCGCGTGGCTCAAGGATCTGCCGAAGCCCGTCGGCATCATCGCCGTGACGGATGCGCGCGCACGGCATCTTCTGCAGGCGTGTCTGATGGCGGGCGTCTCGGTACCGGAAGAAGTCGCGATCATCGGCATCGACAACGATCCGTTGACGCGCACGCTCACGCGTATTCCGCTTTCCTCCGTGATTCAGGGCACCGAGGAAATGGGCCGCACCGCCGCGCACCTTTTGCACCAGATGCTGCACGGCGCGCGTTTTCCTGGGCGGCGCATTCTCGTGCCGCCCGTCGGCATCAACGTCCTCGAATCGACAAAGCATCAGCCGCTTTCAAGCCCGTATGTGATGCGCGCGCGGCACTTTATCCGGCAATACGCGTGTCAGGGCATTCGCACCGAACAGGTTGCGGATTACGTCGGTGTCTCGCGTTCGTCGCTCGAAGAATATTTTCGCCGCGAACTGCAGTGCACCGTGCATCAGGAAATTTTGCGCCATAAACTGGATGCCGCCAAAACCATGCTTGCAAAGCGCGACGCCTCGAGTGCGGAAGTCGCGATCCGCTGCGGATTCACGTCGCTGCAATACATGTACGCGGTTTTTCGTCGTGAACTCGGCTGCACGCCGCGCGAGTATCAGGAACGCGCGACGTCGTCGGCTGCGCCGGGTTGACTCTTCTACCTCCCCACTTTCGCCGACATGATTACTCACGCTCGCCTTTCCTCCGCCTCCTGGGGCACGCTCGCAAGCGGCGACCCGGTGCGGATCTTCACGCTGCGTAACGCGCACGGCATGAAGGTCGCCGTCAGCGATCTCGGCGCGACGCTCGTTTCGTGGCACGCACCCGATCGCGCCGGACGTCTCGACGACATCCTGCTCGGCCACGACACGCCCACCGAATACTTCGCGGCCACGACGTATATGGGCGCGCTCGTCGGCCGCTGGGCGAACCGCATCGCGCATGCGCGCTTCACGCTCGACGGCATCGATTACGCGCTCGACCGCAACGACGGCCCGAACCTGCTGCACGGGGGCGCTGCCGGATTTCACCGCGCGATGTGGGACGCAAGCGAAGATAACGGCGCGCTCGTGATGCGGCTCGAATCCGCGGAAGGCGACGCGGGTTTTCCGGGCAACGTGACAGTCCAGGTGCGCTACACGCTCGACGACGACGGCACGCTCGGCATCGATTACGAAGCCGTGTCCGATGCACCCACTCCGCTCAACCTCACGAGCCATCCGTATTTCAACCTGACGGGCCAGCCCGACACGGACATTCGCGGTCACGTGATGACGATCGAGGCTGACGAATTCCTCGAAGTGGACGCGGAGCTGATTCCGTCCGGCCGCGCGGAAGTGGCTGGCAACGCGTTCGATTTCCGGCAGAGCGCACCGGTCGGCGCACGGCTCGACTGGCCGCATGTGCAACTGGCGCGCGCCGGCGGCTTCGATCATTGCTACGTGCTGCGCGACGTACCCGGGCCCGATACCGTCCTGCGGCCGGTCCGGCACGTGGCGCGCGCGTACGAACCGGCGAGCGGCCGCGCGCTCACGGTATCCACCAACGAACGCGGCCTGCAGTTCTACACGGGTAACTTTCTGGAAGGCACCGTGGGCCGCAACGGCACCGTGTATCGCAAGCACGCGGGACTCTGTCTCGAAGCGGGCGGATTCCCGAACCAGATCAACATGGAAGAACGCGAGCGCGAACAGGTGATCCTGCGGCCTGGCGAGGTCTATCGCCAGCTCACGCGCTACAACGTGGGCGTGGCCACGTAACGCGCGCCGTCAAACGCCGCCGGTGCGTCGCGTGACGAGCGCCGCGCTTTCGATCACGCAACCCGCCAGGCGCTCCGCAGCCGGTTGCGTATCGCGACGCGAGCGCCGCACGAGGCCGACTTCGCGAAAGAACGTATCGTCGCCTAACGGCAGCGCGATCACGCCGGCGGGCCACGCGCAGAGCCCGGCGGCTTCGGGCAGCAACGCGACGCCCATGCCGCGCGCAACCAGTTCGACGATCGCCTGCAGTTCATCGCACTCGATTGCATCGCGCACGTCGAGCCGCATGCGCCGCAAAAAGCGCTCGACCTGCCGCCCGCCAAACGACCTGCGGTCATAACGGATAAACGGCCCGGCGCAGATCACGTCGCGCCAGTACATGCGCGCTTGCGCCTCGGGCACGAGCAGCACGAACGGCTCGGTCACGAGCGGATGCCACTTCAATTCGGGCGACAGCGCAAACGGCGGCCGGATGATCATCGCGATATCGATCTCATCGGAATCGACCTGCGCAAGCAGGTTCAGCGAAACGCCCGGCACGATCCGGATTCGCCAGGCGGGGAAGTCATGCCGGAACAACGCGAGTGCATCGGGCAGCAGCGAGACCTGGGCGGAAGCGATCGCGCCGATATTCAGCAATCCGCCCTGCCCGGCCATGTCCGCCTGGTCGCCAAGGCGCGCGTACATCGACAGCAGTTCCTGCGCGAGCGCGAGTGTGCGCTTGCCGGCGGCGTTCAAGGTGGCCGAGCGGCCGGTGCGGTCGAAGAGCGCAAAACCCAGATGTTCTTCGAGCCGCTGGATCTGCGCGCTCACAGCGGATTGCGTCAGCCCCATGTGTTCGCCCGCGCCCGCGAACGTGCCGTGTTGCGCCACCGCGATAAGGGTCTGGAGTTCCCGGATCATCTCAATCCATCAATTTTTGTGGATGTCAGATCCAGAATATATCGTTTTTCAGCGATTATTTTAATGAATAAACTGGCTCCATCCAATGTGCGGGCGACACGCCGCACTGTCCTTTCCAACCCTGGAGCCATCGCCGTGAGCATCACCGAATCTGTCATGCCCCCGTTTCATCTCGCCTTTCCCGTGCATTGTCTTGCGGCCGCCCGCGCGTTTTACGGCGAGCTGCTCGGGTGCCCGGAAGGCCGCGCGTCCGCTGAATGGGTCGACTTCAATTTCTACGGCCATCAGATCGTAGCGCATCTGGCGCCGCAGGAAGCCGGCCATCGTTCGACGAACGCCGTGGACGGCGACGCCGTGCCGGTACGTCACTTCGGCGTGGTGCTGTCGATGCCGCAGTGGGAAACGCTCGCCGGGAAGCTGACGCGCGCGGGGACGCAGTTCATCATCGAGCCGCACATCCGCTTCAAGGGTGAAGCCGGCGAGCAGGCGACGATGTTTTTCCTCGATCCGTCGGGCAACGCGGTCGAGATCAAGGCGTTTGCCGATATGGCGTCGCTGTTCGCGAAGTAATCAGGCTGCGCGCGCCGGCACGCGTGTTGAGGCCGGCCGGCGCACCCGCGTTCAGCGATGTTGCGTCGCGACCCGCAGCCCGAGCGAAATGAAGATCGTGCCGATGATCTTGCCCTGCCAGCGGCTGAGCCACGACAGGCGCTTTACCAGCCGGCCGAGCGGGCGGATGGTGAGCACGATCGCCGTCGTATAGGCCGCGCTCAGGCCGACGAAAATCAGCCCGAGCACGCTGAACTGCACGAGCGTCGAACCGTGTTCCGGATGCACGAACTGCGGCAAAAACGCGAGGAAGAAAAGCGCGGTCTTCGGGTTCAGCACTTCGGCGGGAATCGCCTGGAAGAAAGCGCGCGACGGCGTGACGGCGGCCACTTTCGGCAGCGTCGGGTCCGAGGGCTTGTCCATCAGCGCGCGCACGCCGAGATACACGAGGTACGCGGCGCCCACGAGCTTGACGACGTTGAACGCCAGCGCCGACGTCATCAGCAGCGCGGACAGTCCAACCGAAGCACACAGCGTATGGATGAAGTCGCCGCTTGCGATGCCGAGCCCGGTGAGAATGCCTGTCTTGCGGCCGCCCTGCACGGTGCGCGTCAACACCAGCAGCACGGCCGGCCCCGGAATCAGGAACAGGCCAAGCACGACAGCTACGAACGTGCTGAGGGTCGTCGGATCGAACATGTTGTCTCCTTTCTGAGTGGCGCCTTATGCGGGCTTTATGCGCGCCTTACGTGTGCTTTACGCGCGTTTTCACGTGGCATGAGCCGGTTTTCGTACGCGGCGGCGGATTCAACGCCACGCACAACGCGCTCAATATACCCGGACTGCGTAACGCGCGCAGAACGTCATTGCGAAGCGTCCGCGCTCAATCCATCGCCGCGTGCGCGATCGAGCCGGTTGGCGCTGTCGCCGGACGGATCAGCAGGATCAGCGGCACGACAAGCAATGTCGCGACGAACATCAGCTTGAAGTCGTTCAGATACGCGATCATCGAAGCCTGCTGGTTGATCGCCTGGTCGAGCACCGCCATGTTGAGATTCGCGCCATTCCCGAGCATCGGCTGGATCGCGGGGTTGAACACCGTCACGTTGGCCGCGAGGCCCGCATGCGCGACCTGTGTGTTGCGCGTCACGAGCGTCTGCACGATCGAAATGCCGATGCTGCTGCCGATATTGCGCGCGAGGCTGTAGGTGGCGGTGCCGTCCGCGCGCAGCTCGGGCATGAGCGTCGTAAACGTCAATGCGCTTAGCGGCACGAACACGAGGCCGAGACCAAAGCCCTGAATCACGCCCGGCCAGACGATGTCGGACGCCGACAGCACGATCGTGTATTGCATCATCTGCCACAACGCGAACGCCGAGATCAGGAAGCCGGCAAGCAGGAGCACCCGCGCGTCCACGCGTTTGAGCAACTGCCCCGCGATCAGCATCGCGACCATCGTGCCGGCGCCGCTCGGCGCGGTGACGAGGCCCGTCGTCGCGACGGGATAGTTCATCAGGTTCTGCAACATCGGCGGCAGCAACGCGCGCGTCGCGTACATCACCGCGCCGATCACGAAGATGAAGCACGTACCCGTGGCGAAATTGCGATCCTTCAGCAGTTCATAGCGGAAGAACGACTTCGCGCCCGCGGTTGCGGTGTGGACGAGAAAGAACGCGAACGCGAGCACGGCCAGCAGCGCCTCGATACGGATTTCCAGCGAGCCGAACCAGTCGAGCTGCTCGCCGCGATCGAGCATCGCCTGCAACGCGCCGATGGCGAGGCTCAAGGTGGCGAAGCCGAACGCGTCGAATTTCGCGTCGTGTTTTGCGGGGCGCGAAGGCAGGAACGTCAGAACGCCGAAGAGCGCGAACGCGCCGATCGGCACGTTGATGAAGAACACCCAGCGCCAGTTGTAGCTGTCGGTGAGCCAGCCGCCGAGCGTCGGGCCGAGAATCGGGCCCACCATCACGCCCATGCCCCACACCGCCATCGCCTGGCCCTGCTTTTCGCGCGGATTGATGTCGAGCAGGATCGACTGCGACAGCGGCACCAGCGAGGCGCCAAAAATACCTTGCAGCAGACGCGACGCAACGATCTGCGTCAGCGTTTCCGAAAGCCCGCACAGCGCCGAGGCGATCGTGAAGCCCCCAATGGCAAACGCGAGCAGCCGCTTCACGCTCAGGCGATCCGACAGCCAGCCGGTCAGCGGCGTGGCGATGGCCGCCGCGACGATATACGACGTGAGCACCCACGTGATTTCATCCTGCGACGCGGACAGCGTGCCCTGCATGTGCGGCAGCGCGACGTTCGCGATCGTGCTGTCGAGCGTCTGGATGAGCGTCGCGAGCATGATCGAGACGGTGATCATGGGCCGGTTGAGCGGCACGGCGCCACCGTCCGGCTGTGTTTCAGATGACATGAGGGGAGATCACAAGGAGTGTCTTATATAATAAGCATGCTTATTATATAGATCGCCTCCCGTTGCGCAATCAGTACAGACGAAAAGCCGCGCGCGCTGCTTTCATCCCGCAAGGCTTCGTATAATTGGCCGATGAAAACCCCATTTGAACAGCGCTTCGGCTTTCTGGTGTCGGACGTGGGACGCCTGTGCGGCAAGCGTTTCGACGATCTCGCGAAGTCGTCGCTCGATCTCACGCGCGCGCAGTGCCGCGCGCTCGCCTACCTGTCGCACTACGGCGACGTCAACCAGGCGCGCCTTGCCGATCTGCTCGAAGTGGCGCCGATTTCCGCCGGCCGGCTGCTCGACCGCATGGCGGAAGGCGGCTGGATCGAGCGCTCGACGAACCCGCGGGATCGCCGCGAACGGCAGATCCGCATGACGGAAAAAGCGGAGCAGACGCTCGGCCGGGCCCGTGTCGTGGGCGACGAAGTCGCGGCCGAGGCGCTCAACGGTTTGAGCGAGGAAGAAACGCAGCAGCTGATTTCGCTGCTGCAGAGGGTGCGCAACAACCTGAGTACGATCGTCGAGAGTTGAGTGAGGGCTTACAGATGACGATGCCAGAGCACCAGATAGTGGCCACGCTGCGATCGTGCCTCCAGCCAGCGACTTATGCGAGCGAGGCGTCCGCTAAACGGAACGACGCGCGCCAGCCCAGTTGCTCGCGTGCCTTCGTGGTATCGACGTCGCCTTCGGGTTCGGCGATATTGAACACACCTTCGCTGTCGAACTGAAGGGCAAGCAGCACGGCGTGCGCGGCGGCATCCACATGCACGCGGGGCGTGGCAGGCGGCGCATCGAAACCGGTGCCGGGACCATAGAAGTGCCCATAGCGCAGCACGGTTCCCCGCAGGTCTGGTGTTTGCAGCGTGAATTCTTCAAGCGCGACGACGCCACCGACGCTCATCGCCGAGGGCGCCTGCGGATCGAGATCGAGCGGCGCGGTTTCGGCAAACGGCACAGCACCCTGGGCGTAAAACCACGCGATGCTTTGCGAAATCATCCGGTGGCACCCGGCTTCCAGCGCGGCATTCACGAGGTTGCGCGTGCCTTTCACGCGGATCGCCGCGTTACGCACCACGGCTTCGGCCATACGCGCCTTGTCGAGCCCCGGCGGCAGGTCTGTCAGCTGATGCACGACGGCGTCCGGCTGCACTTTCGCCACTTCGGCGCGCAACGCATCGGCGTCGAACACATCGACGATCACGGGCATCGCCCCATTCGCTTCGATCGACGCGGCTTTTCGCGCGTCACGCGTCGTGCCGAATACCGCGTAACCCGCTTTCACGAGCAACGGCGTCAACCGCGCGCCGATAGCACCCGCCGCTCCCGCGAGAAATATCCTTTCCTGTGCCACGTCCCGATCCTCCTGAAGTGATCATCATCCCGCCCGGCCAGATGCGCTCACGTCACATATCGAACGCGACGCATGCAGGCAATGCGAACCCGCCATCGACGGGCAACGGAAATTCTAACGTTTTGGCGACGATGCATGCACTGACGCTCCCGTTCCAGTGCGACAGCGGTTCGCTTCTATCCGCATGCACGGTTGATCTGGCCTGCTTCGACAACGACCGGAAGCGCTTCGTTGCGATCCTTCAGGATCACACCGTGGCCGGTTGACCGGCCACGCTAATCGACCTTCTTCGGATAGTCGATCGACTGCACCTCCACCTCGCCCTGCCCTGGAGTCTGTCTCCGTGTCTTGCGAGCGGCGCGCCCAGTTCGGCAAGACACGCCGTTCAACGAGCGTAGCGCCGGCTGAACAAATGAACAAATTAACAAAGTGCATGGCCCGAACGCGACATGGGTTTGGCTCGAACCGACACGCGAGGCGCAACCTTTGTTCATGCTGATACCACCCGGTTTTTATTGATTGACCGTTCAATATAAAAAAACTACCATGGCCACTCAAATCCATCTGGACGGATCGTTTTCGTCATACGCGGTCCACCCGAAGCGAATGCCCACAACAGCGCTTGCACCATGCCCAAACTCGGAATGCGTGAAATCCGTCGCGCACAGCTGATCGACGCCACGCTCCTCACGATCGACCAGACCGGTCTCGGGGGGACGACACTGGCTTCGGTCGCGCAGCGCGCGTGCATTTCCACCGGCATCGTCAGCCACTATTTCGGCGACAAGGACGGTTTGCTCGAAGCCACCATGCGCCACGTGCTGCGCGATCTGTGGCAGGCCACGTCGCGCCGGCGCCGGGCGGCGAAATCCGATCCGCGCTCGAAATTGCGCGCGGTGGTCGCAGCGAATTTCGATGCCGGGCAGACCAGTGGGCCTGTCATGAAAACGTGGCTCGCGTTCTGGTCCGAGAGCATGCACAAGCCGCGATTGCGGCGGCTTCAGCAGGTGAACACGCGCCGGTTGAACTCCAACCTGTGCGCGGACTTTTCCAGGACCATGCCGCGTCCGGCGGCACGTCGCGCGGCGAGCGGCCTCGCGGCGTTGATCGACGGCCTGTGGCTGCGCGGCGCGCTGTCGGGCGAGCCACTCGACACCAAAGCCGCGCTGCGCGTGGCAAACGACTATATCGATCTGGTCCTCGCCTCGCGCGAGTAAGGACATGAACAGACCGGCGACACCTTCAGAAAGGAGCAGGTCATGGCGGTATTCGCAACGCAACGTCTCTATATCGGCGGTGCCTATGTCGCCGCAACCGGCGGCGAGACCTTCGATACGCTCGACCCCGCCACCGGCGAAACGCTCGCGACGGTGCAGCAGGCCTCGGAGGCCGACGTCGATCGCGCGGTACGGTCCGCGCAAGAAGGCCAGCGCGAATGGGCCGCGCTCACGGCCATGCAGCGTTCGCGCATTCTGCGCCGCGCGGTGGAGCTTCTGCGCGAGCGCAACGACGAACTCGCCGCGCTCGAAACGCGCGACACGGGCAAGCCGATTGCGGAAACCCTCGCGGTGGATATCGTCACCGGCGCGGACGTGATCGAGTACTACGCGGGGCTCGCCACTGCGATTGAAGGGCAACAGATCCCGTTGCGGCCCACGTCGTTCGCGTACACGCGGCGCGAACCGCTCGGCGTTTGCGCGGGCATTGGCGCGTGGAACTACCCGATCCAGATTGCGTGCTGGAAGTCTGCGCCGGCGCTGGCGGCCGGCAACGCGATGATCTTCAAGCCGAGTGAAATCACGCCGTTGTCGGCGTTGAAACTCGCCGAGATTTATACCGAGGCCGGCGTGCCTGCTGGCGTATTCAACGTAGTACAAGGCGACGGGCGCGTCGGCGCAATGCTCGCCGTCCATCCGGACATCACGAAGATTTCCTTCACGGGCGGCGTGGAAACGGGCAAGAAGGTGATGTCGCTTGCCGGAGCATCGTCGCTGAAAGAAGTAACAATGGAACTCGGCGGCAAGTCGCCTCTGCTCGTCTTCGACGATGCCAGCCTCGAGCGCGCCGCCGACATCGCGATGAGCGCCAACTTCTTCAGCTCCGGCCAGGTCTGCACGAACGGCACACGTGTATTCGTGCAGCGTGGCGTGCTGGAACGGTTCGAAGCGCTGGTGCTGGAACGTGTAAAGCGGATTCGCGTGGGCGCGCCAACTGACTCGAACACCAACTTCGGCCCGCTGATCAGCGCCGCGCAATTGCAGAAAGTGCTCGGCTACATCGAAAACGGCGTGCAGGAAGGTGCGCGGCTCATTGCAGGCGGCAAGCGGATGAGTGAAGGGCACTTCGGCAACGGCCAGTACGTCGAGCCGACGGTTTTCACCGGCTGCCATGACGACATGCGTATCGTGCGCGAAGAAATCTTCGGCCCGGTGATGAGCATTCTCGTGTTCGACGACGAAGACGAAGCGATCTCGCGTGCCAATCACACCGCCTATGGTCTTGCCGCGGGCGTCGTGACCGAGAATCTCTCGCGCGCGCATCGTGTGATTCATCGGCTCGAAGCGGGTATCTGCTGGATCAACACCTGGGGCGAGTCGCCAGCGGAAATGCCGGTGGGCGGTTATAAGCAATCGGGCGTCGGCCGTGAGAACGGCATCACGACGCTCGAACATTACACGCGCATCAAGTCCGTACAGGTCGAGCTCGGCCCGTATCAACCGGTGTTCTGAGGAGTGGTGGCGATGGCTTCGAACGAATACGACTACATCATCGTGGGTGCCGGCTCGGCGGGCAACGTGCTCGCCTCGCGCCTTACCGAAGACACGGACGTGACCGTACTGCTTCTCGAAGCAGGCGGCCCCGACTACCGTTTCGACTTCCGCACGCAGATGCCGGCGGCACTCGCCTATCCGTTGCAAGGACGCCGCTATAACTGGGCGTACGAAACGGACCCTGAGCCGCATATGAACAACCGGCGCATGGAATGCGGCCGTGGCAAGGGGCTTGGTGGTTCGTCGCTGATCAACGGCATGTGCTACATCCGCGGCAATGCGCTCGATTACGACGGTTGGGCCGGGCGCCCTGGGCTTGCGAACTGGACCTATCTGGATTGCCTGCCGTACTTCCGCAAAGCCGAAACACGCGATGCGGGCGCGAACGCGTACCACGGTGGCGACGGTCCGGTGCATGTGACGACCAGCAAACCCGGCAACAATCCTTTGTTCGCCGCGATGGTCGAGGCCGGCGTGCAGGCGGGCTTTGCACGCACCGACGATCTGAACGGCTATCAGCAGGAAGGCTTCGGTCCGATGGACCGCACGGTCACGGCGAGCGGCAGACGCGCCAGCACCGCGCGCGGCTATCTGGATCGTGCGAAGGCGCGGCCGAATCTGACCATCGTCACGCATGCCGTGACCGATCGCGTGCTGTTTTCGGGCAAGCGTGCGATTGGCGTCGCGTATCTGCACCATGGCAATGCTGTGACTGCGCATGCACGCCGCGAAGTGCTGGTGTGCAGCGGCGCGATTGCCTCGCCGCAATTGCTGCAACGCTCGGGCGTCGGCCGCTCGACGTGGCTGCGCGAACTCGACGTGCCGCTCATCCACGATCTGCCGGGCGTCGGCGAAAATCTGCAGGACCATCTGGAGATGTATATCCAGTACGAATGCAAGGAGCCGGTCTCGCTGTATCCCGCGTTGCAATGGTGGAATCAGCCTGCGATCGGACTTGAATGGATGCTGCGCGGCACGGGTATTGGCGCGAGCAATCAGTTCGAAGCAGGCGGCTTCATCCGTACCCGCGATGAGGACTTGTGGCCAAACATTCAGTATCACTTCTTGCCCGTCGCGATTAACTATAACGGCTCGAATGCGATCAAGCTGCACGGCTTCCAGGCGCACGTCGGATCGATGCGTTCACCCAGCCGCGGCCGTGTGAAGCTCACGTCACGCGATCCTGGCGCTCACCCGGGCATCCTGTTCAACTACATGGCCGATCCACTCGACTGGCGGGAATTCCGTGACGGCATTCGCATTACTCGCGAGATCATGCGTCAGCCGGCCCTCGATCGTTATCGAGGCCGCGAGCTGAATCCGGGCGCGGAGTTGACGACGGATGAACAGCTCGATGCGTTCGTGCGCATGCGCGCGGAGACCGCCTTTCATCCGTCGTGCTCGTGCAAGATGGGTTATGACGATATGGCTGTCGTCGACAACGAAGGACGCGTGCATGGCATGGAAGCATTGCGCGTGGTCGACGCGTCGATCATGCCGCAGATCACGACCGGCAATCTGAACGCGCCGACGATCATGCTCGCGGAGAAGATCGCGGACCGGATTCGTGGACGGGATGCGCTGGCGCGGGTGGAGACGCCTTACTTCGTTGCGAATGGCGTGGCGTCCAGGAAACGCGAAGCGACGGCGGGTTAATCCGCGCTCCGCCGGGCAGCTGTGATAACGACGGAGGGAACGGCACGAAAGCTAAACCCAAACCCTCAAGCCCTGAGTCTCAAGCCTCACTTCCCGGCTACATAAGCCTTCACCGCCGGTAACCCATCCTTGCCATCAAACGTCTTCACGCCGGCGAGCCACTTGTCGAGCACACCCGGATTCGCCTTCAGCCAATCCTTCGCCGCCTTGTCCGGATCCGTCTTGTTCATGATCGGCAGCATCACGTGGTTCTCGATATCGGTCGTGAAGTGCAGATTCGACACCAGCTTCGCCACGTTCGGGCAACGCGTCGAGTAATCGTTCGCGACGATCGTCAGCACTTTGGCTTCGCCGTAGTTCGGGCCGAACACGTCGTCGCCACCGGACAGATAATCGATCTTCATCTGCACGTTCATCGGGTGCGGTTCCCAGCCGAGAAACACGATCGGCTTCTTCTCGCGAATCGCACGATTCACTTCGACCAGCATGCCTGCCTCGCTCGACTCCACCAGCTTGAACTTGCCAAGGCCGTACTGGTTGCTGTCGATCATCTTCTTGATCAGCGCGTTGCCGTCGTTACCCGGTTCGATGCCATAGATCTTGCCGTCGAGCTTGTCGTAGTTCTTCGCGATGTCGGTGAAGGTTTTAATGCCCGCCTGATACGCATAGTCTGGCACGGCAAGCGTGTATTTCGCGCCGGTCAGGTTCGGCGTCGGTAGCACGGTGAGCTGGCCGGCCTTCCTGAATGGTTCGATCATCGGGTCCATGGTCGGCGACCAGTAGCCGAGGAACACGTCGATCTGCTTGCTCTTCACGCCAGCAAACGTGATCGGCACCGAGGCGATGGTCTTGGTCGGCTTGTAGCCGAGCCCTTCGAGCACTGTCGAAGCGAGACCGGTAGTCGCCGCGATATCCGTCCAGCCGACATCGGCAAACCGGACGTTCCGGCAAGTAGCGGGTTCCGCGGCAAGGACAGACGACACCGACAGCGCGCACAACGATACAGCCAGCAAACGTTTCATGGCGTTCCCTCAGGGTGATTGATGTTTCACTGGTTTTGTCAGGCGGATTTTCCGACGCGGATCCTTTTATGCCAACTCATTCACGCGGACTCGTTCACGCTGACAGCCGCCGCTCGACGCCCGGCGCGTGGCCAAACTGCGCGCCCGGGAAACCGCCCGCGTCGCCGCGTTCGAAATGCCTCAGAACGAATGCCGCATCCCGATCCGTACATCCGACTGCGTATTTGAAGTCGACGGCGTGAAGCTGTAGCCGATCACCGCGTTCACGCCATCCGAAGCGCGCAGATAATCGCCAGAAATGTACACATCGGTGCGTTTGGACAGCAGGTAGTGCAATCCGAGCGAACCCTGGTTCCAGTGGTTGCCTTCGAAGTTCGTGTGCTGATAGCCCCCATAAAGCGCCAGCGCAGGCGTGAAGTTGTACGACGCCCCCGCTTCATAAACCTGCATGCGCGAGGTCAGCCCGAGGCCCTTGATCGTGGTGTAGGTGAAATCGCCGGTGAGCATCAAGTTGCCGATCGTATAGGCCGCACCGACCGCGAACGCGCCTTGCCTGTCCACCGGGAACGACGACGCGCTATACAGATCGGTCACCGCGCCGGTGGCCGGATCGACGGAAACGGTCGGTTGGCCGAGGAAGGTGCGCGTGCCGATCATCGCGTACGGATCGAAGGCATAAATGCCATAAGGATTGTTCAACTGCGTATACGCCGCGCCCATGTTGAACGGACCGTGGTCGTAATGCGCGCCCACGCTCCACGCGCTCTTCTGATGGAAGTCGCCGGCGGTGTTGCCGAACGAGTACATGCCGCCGAAGGTGAAGCCTGCAAAATCGCTCGACAGGAACTTCACGGAGTTCGGCAGACGGTCGCCGTTCATCCGGTCGAAATCGCCCTGGTGAATCGCGTAGCCGCTCGCCCATGCGGAGATGTTGTACAGATAGACGAACTCCTCGGTCATGTCGAGCTGGTCGCCGAGCGAGACAGTCCCCCACGTGCTCTTGATGCCGACATAAGCCTGCCGCCCGAATTCAGCACCGCCGAATCCCAATTGGCCGTTGCCCAGCCGAAAGCCCGATTCGAGTGCAAAGACGGCCTGCATGCCACCACCGAGATCTTCCACACCTTTGAAGCCGATCCGGTTGCCGTACGAAATGCCGTCGTCGAATTTGAATTGATGTGCGCCGCCGGCATTGTTCACGTAGGTGATGCCCGCGTCCAGAATCCCATACAGGGTGACGCTGCCTTGAGCATGGGCCACCGTTGGCGCGCATGCTGCGCTTGCCGCGAGGGCGAGTCCCGAAAGACTGACGGCATTTCTCTTCTTCATCTAATTCTCCCCTGCTCTTTGCCTGCGTATTTCGTTGGATAAAGCGATCCCTGCCGCGCGCTGTCTTCCAACGCGCGGCGCTTCTCGCATGACGGGCATTTCGAAACCGGTTGAGACTGATTGAAGCGAATTCAAGCTGACTAAATTCGATCAATGCTGATTGAAGCTGTTCGCAATGCATACGATCATCTGTCATGCCTGCATCGACGCATCAAGAATAAGGGTCCAGATTTATAAGGATTAAACCGGATGCGACGTGAATCTGTCGATTAGCGACCTCATCGTCAGGAGTGCCGGTGTCATTTCATGCCAAGCGCTGTTTGCACCGCTTGCAAGCCGTTGGCACCGCTCGCGGTATTCACACCGTCGAGCCATGATTTCAGCAATTCGGGGTGTCGCTTGAGCGCGTCGGTGGCGGCCACATCAACGGCGGTTTTCTTCTCCAGCACCTCGCTGATCACGCCGTTTTCCAGATCGACATTGAACGTGAGCTGCCTGAACAGGCGGCCAATATTCTGGCACTGCCCGGTGTAGCCGCTGCGCGCGACTGTATTGACCGTGGCGCCGCCGTAGTTCGGGCCGAAGTACTTGTCGCCGCCGTCCAGGTAGGTCAGTTTGAATTTCGTGTTCATCACATGCGGTTCCCACGCAAGGAACACAATCCATTTTTTTTCACGGACCGCTCGCTCGACCTGCGTCAGCATGCCGGTCTCACTCGATTCGACCAGCTTCCAGCTGCCGAGGCCGAACGCCTTGTCATCGACCATCTTCTTGATGTTCTGATTGGCCGGTGCCCCAGGTTCGATGCCATAGATCTTGCTGTCGAACTTGTCGGCGTTTTTCGCGAGGTCCGCGAACGAATGCACGCCAGCCGCCGCCACGTAATCGGGAACCGCGAGTGTGAACTTCGCATTGCTCAGATTCGGATGCACGACCTCGATCGATTTTTCGTCTTCGAACGGCTTGACGAGCGGCGCTTGCGCCGGCATCCAGTTGCCGAGAAAAACGTCGATCTGCCCTTTCTTCAAGCCCTGGTAAGTGATCGGCACCGACAGGTTCGCCACATTCTGCCGGTAGCCGAGCGCCTTCAACAGAATACCGGTCATCGCATTGGTCGCGTCGATGTCGCTCCAGCCCGGCCCCGCCATGTTGACCTGCGTGCAGGATCGCGGCTCGGCGGCCGCGGCAAAGGTGGTCGCCGCGCATAGCAGCGCCACGCCGGATACAACCTGTTTGAAGAGCTTTTTCATCATGTCGGCTTCCTGTAAGTGGGGTGAACGTTGCGCAGAGGCATCAACGCGCGACGGCCGGAAAACGCGCCATTGCTTCGAGCGTGTCGAGATCGATGTGATTACGCATGTAGCGCTGGCTCGCGTCGACCAGCGGTTGCCAGTCCCATGACGCGATCGCGCCTTGCGTCGTGGCCTCGAAATGGAAACGGCGGCGGCGCTGGCTTTCCAGTACATTGTCGTGCAACGCGGCGAGGTTCCAGCGTTGGGCGATCTCCTCGCGCAGCGCTGTGACCAGCGACGCGTGTTCGGGGCGCGCCGCGAGATTGTCACGCTCCAGCGAATCCACGGCCACGTCGTATAGCTGGTCAGGATCGGCTGGCGTGTGAATGAATTTGAAGCGTCCCCGCCGCAGCATCACAATCGGCGCGATTGCGCCTTCACCCAGATATTCGCCGATCGCTTCGTCGTGGCCGCCCTGGATGCCGTCGGTGCCCTGTATCCCGAGCAGGTGTGCAATGAGACTTTGCCCATCGAGTGAATCGGGCCAGGCGGTCGGCCGTTCACCGCGCGCCATTTCCACCAGCGTGGGCAGCAGATCGAGATGCGAGACCGATTCACGCACGCGATGCGCGTCGAACTGCCGCGGCGCATGGACGATCAGCGGCACACGGCAGCCTCCCTCGAAGAACGTCATCTTGTACCAGAGGCCGCGCTCACCGAGCATCTCGCCGTGATCGGACGTCACGACGATGATGGTGTCGCTGGCGAGTCCCGACTGTTCGAGCGCATCGAGGATCGCGCCGAACTGATCGTCGACGTAAGAGATCGCACCGTAATAAGCCCGCCGTGCATTGCGAATCTGCTGATCGGTCGGCGGTGTGCGGTCGGTTTCGCAGACGTGCCTCAAGCGCTTCGAGTGCGGATCGGCTTGATCGAGCGAATCGCGAAACGCTGGCATCTCGATGTCCTCGTCTGCGTACATGTCCCAGTACTTCTGCGGAATTGCGTAAGGATCGTGCGGATGCGTCAGCGAAGCGACCATGCAGAACGGCCGTGCATCCTTGCCGGCTTGCCGCTCACGCGCGATATCGAAGAGCTTCTGGCGCGTGGTAAACGTGACTTCATCGTCGAAGTCGAGCTGGTTCGTGCGCACGCAGGGGCCTGCGTCGATCACCGAACTCATGTTGTGATACCACGTGGGACGCGTTTCGAAATCATCCCAGTTCGGCGTCCAGCCGAAATCGGCCGGATAGATGTCCGTCGTGAGCCGCTCTTCGAATCCATGCAGCTGGTCAGCGCCGCAGAAATGCATTTTTCCAGACAGGATCGTGCGATACCCTTCGGCGCGAAGATAATGTGCGAACGTCAGCGTTTGCGACGGAAATTCTGCTGCATTGTCGTAAGCGCCGATCGCGGACGGCAGCTTGCCTGACAAAAATGAAAAGCGCGACGGCGCACACAGCGGACTCGCGCAATATGCCGATTCGAATACCACGCCCTGCTTCGCGAGTCGATCGAGATTGGGCGTCTTCGTTAAACGGTGTCCGTAAGCGGCGAGCGCAAACGGCGTCATCTGGTCAGCCATCAGAATGAGAATATTCTGTTTCGTATCAAGCATTGGCGCGCGCCTCGAATAGAATCGCAAGTGTCGGTGCAGGTGTCACTGCACGCGGGATAACCGGCATGCCGGTCTCGCAGTGAGCACCGCCGCGGTGAACATCACTATTGCCGTCCAATTCGCCGCTGTGAAGACGGCAATTCGTTATGTGCCTATAAGGGGGTGTTATGTCGAGGCAGGATCGCTTGCCGCCGATGCAGGCGTTGACGATGTTCGAATCCGCAGCGCGTCTGGCGAGCTTCAGCGCGGCCGCGCGCGAACTGGGCTCGACGCAGCCAGCGGTCAGCCAGCGCGTCGTGCAACTCGAAGAAGCACTCGGCGCACCGCTATTCGAACGCGGCCACCGCGGCGTTACGTTGACGGAAGACGGCGTGCGCCTCTTCGAAGCAGTGCGCAGCGCACTCGACACCATCCGCCTCGCTACCGCGGGGATTCGCGCCCGGCGCACGCCGCAAACCCTCACGCTTGCCACCGATTTCGGTTTTGCGACCTATTGGCTGATGCCCCGCCTGTCGCAATTCAAGGCATTGATGCCGGACGTCGATGTGAAGATCATCACGTCGCAGCATGTGATCGACCCGTCGCACGATCAGGCGGACATTGTGATTGCGTTCGGCGACGAGAATGCCGACTGGACCGCGCGCGGCGCACTCAAGCTGTTTCCCGAGCGCGTGACACCCGTCTGCAGTCCGGCGTTTCTCGCGGCGCATCCGCCATTGCGCACCCCGTCCGATCTGATGACCTTGCCCCTGCTGCATCTCGAACCGACCCAGCCGGCGCGCTGGCTGTCGTGGGCCGACTGGTTCGGGGTGCATCGTCTGGACGCGCCCGCCGCGCATCGCGGCATCACGTTCAACAGCTTTACGCTCGTGGCCCATGCAGCGATCATGGGCCAGGGCGTCGCGCTCGGCTGGGCGCCGCTGATCGACGAACTCCTCGCCACCGGACAACTCGTCGAACCGTTCGATACGCCTGTCGTTACCGGGCGCGGCTATCTGCTCTTCACGCAGCGCGCGGCGACACCCGCAGTCAGCGCATTTCGTCAATGGCTGCTCGGGGAATGCGGACTCGACGCGGAATAAGCGCCTGACGCTCCCATTCCAGTGCGACGGCGGTTCGCTTCTATCCGCATGCACGGCCGGTCTGCTCTACTTCGACGATGCATGCCGCGCCCCGCGGCATCGCCTGTCGCCTGAATGGAGCGTGCATGACTTCCGATTCCCGTCCCGAGCAACTGGTGCTGACCGTCGCGTGTCCGAGCGCGGCGGGCCAGGTCGCCGCCGTCGTCGGCTTTCTCGACCGGCATCATGGCTATATCGACGAGCTCACCGTTTTCGACGACGACCTCAGCGGGCGCTTCTTCGTGCGCTGCATGTTTCATGGTGTGGATCGCAACGAAACGCTTCAGGTGCAGGCGCTGCAGCGCGAGTTCACACCGATCGCCGATCGCTTCCAGATGACATGGGCGATGCACGACGTCGGCACCCGGCCGAAGGTGCTGATCATGGTGTCGAAACTCGAACACTGTCTCGCCGATCTGCTGTTCCGCTGGCGCATGGGCGAACTGAAGATGGATATCGTCGGCATCGGCTCGAATCATCGCGATCTCGAGCCGCTCGCGCAGCAGCACGGCCTGCCCTTCCATCATCTGCCGATCAGCGCCGGGACGAAGCCGCAACAGGAAGCGCGCCTGCTCGACCTGTTCGAGACGTCCGGCGCGGAACTGATGATCCTTGCGCGCTATATGCAGATTCTCTCGGGCGAAACGAGCCGCGCACTCGCCGCGCGGGCGATCAACATCCATCATTCGTTTCTGCCCGGCTTCAAGGGCGCAAAGCCGTATCACCAGGCACACGCGCGCGGCGTCAAGCTGATCGGCGCGACCGCGCATTTCGTCACCGACGATCTCGACGAAGGTCCCATCATCGAACAGGTGGTTGAACGCGTCGATCATTCATACAGCCCGGAGCGGCTGCTCGCCACCGGCCGCGACGTCGAATGCATCACGCTGGCTCGCGCGGTGAAGGCGTTTATCGAGCGGCGCGTGTTCATCAACGGCGATCGCACCGTCGTGCTGCAATAAACGAAACGCCGCTTTTTCAGCGGCGTTTTCGCTTTCTCCAGAGAAGTTGCCGCGCTGCAGGCGGCAACGCGCGCGTCACTTCACCCAGCTATCCACCCGGTCGCCGTGCGCGCTGATCCACGCATCCGCGGCGGCGGTCGGCTTCTCGCCGCTCTGCGTCGCCAGCATCACGCTGTCGATCTCGCCCGGCTTCCACTGGAACTTCTTGAGAAACGCGACGACCGGCGGCGCCTTCTTCTCGAGTTCCGGATTCACGACGTTATCCACGTGTTCTGCTTCGCCGAACACTTTCTTCGGGTCGTCGAGGAATTTCAGCTTGTACTTCGCGAACATCCAGTGCGGCTTCCAGCCCGTCACGATGATCGGCTTTTTAGCGGCTTCGGAGCGCGCCAGTTCAGCGGTCATCGCGCTGCCCGAACTGGGCATCAACTGATAGTCGAGCTTGTAGACCTTGATCGCTTCGCTGGTTTTTTCCATCACGCCCGCGCCGGCATCGATGCCGACAATGCGTGAGCCGAACTCCGCCTTCTTCGCTTCCAGATCGCCGAGCGTGTTCACGTCGGCGTTTTCCGGCACGATCAGGCCGATTTTCGCGTCGTTGAAGTTCGCGCCGAGGTCGACCACCTTATCCTTGAAGTTGTTCCAGTACGCGCCGTGCGTGACCGGCAGCCACGCGGACAGCGTCGCGTCGAGGTCGCCGCGCGCCACGCCCTGCCACATCACGCCGGCCGCGACCGGCACGAGTTGCACCGGATAGCCGAGGCGCTTCTCGATCACGCGCGCGGCCACGTTCGAGGTGGCGACGCTATCGTCCCAGCCTTCCACATAGCCGATCTTGATGGTCGGCTTCGTCTGCGCCAGCACGCTCGCGCTGCTTGCCGCCAGCGCCGCGCTCATCGCGCTCAACACCAGTATCTTTTTGATCAGTCTCATCGCCGTTCTCCCGTTTACCGTCAAGTCAACCCGTTGAGTATTTAGAATCACCAGCCAGAATTGCCGGGTAGCGCCGATTTCCGACATCCAGTTGTCCGCAAGCGACCTGTGTCGCCGGCGAACGGATCGTGCACCGTGCTTTCGCCTTTTTCGCCTTATTTGTCGACGACCAGATCGCTCAACGGCGTGCTGCAGCAAAGCAGCACCATGCCCTGATCGATCTCCCGCTGACGAATGCCCCCCGCGTGCTTCATCGCGACCTCGCCCGACACGAGCTTGACCTTGCAGGTGCCGCACATGCCTTGCGTGCATGACGACGGCAGACGCACACCAGCCTTTTTTGCCGCATCGAGCACGTGCTGTGCGCTGCCGCATTCGATCTGGCGATTGCTTTTGGTGAAGCTGACCTTGAACCTGACGTCCGTCTCGACGGACGTTTTGACCGGTGCCGGCCGGGGCGCACCGGCAGGAGGTTCCACCGTCTGCAACGCATCGGCCACGCGCGCGGTCGTCAATGGCGCGACCTCCTCGCTGACTATTTCGCTGAGCGTTTCGAACGAGAAGCTTTCCTCGTGATAATGACCGCGATCGAACCCGCCCTCTTCCAGCAGGCCGCGCACCGCCTGCATATATGGCGCCGGCCCGCAGGTGAAGATTTCGCGCTCCAGAAAATCCGGCGCGATCAGCTTGAGCAGCGGCAACGTCAGAAAACCGGTGACACCTGGCCAGTTCGTGCGCGTGCCCACCCGTTCGCAAACGAAAGCCGTGCGGAAATGAGCCTGATTCGACGCGATCAGATCGAGTTCGCGCGCGAAAATGATGTCGTCCGGCGTGCGGGCGCTATGCACGAACACGATATCGCTGTCTTCGCCGAGCTCGTGATGCGCGCGGCTCATCGACATCAACGGTGTGATACCCGAGCCTGCCGAAAGAAACAGATACTTGCGCGCCGGATGCCGCGCGCAGGTGAATTCACCAGACGGCCCCAGCACGCGCACCTGCATGCCGGCGTGCAGCGTGTCGTGCAGCCAGTTCGACACCTTGCCACCGGGCACCCGCTTCACCGTGATCGAAATGGTGTGCGGGCGCGTAGGCGGCGACGAGATCGTATAGCAGCGATTCACCGGCTCGCCATCGATCTCCAGTTCGAGCGTAATGAACTGCCCCGGCTCGAATACGAACGCCCGCTCAGACGGCGCACGAAAGAAGAAGCTCTTGACGTCATGCGTTTCCTGCCGCACCTGGCAGCACACCAGCGTGTCGTCGGCATCGCTGTTCCAGCGCGCCGGCAACGTCTCCCAGAAGCGCGGCTGCGTCACGCGATTGGGTGCCGCATCGGGACTGGGCTGAAATGCCGCCTGATCGCGCATCATTGATTTCTCCCGCTCCTGGTTGCGGCGTCGCGCTCAGCGCTGGAATGAGACGATTTTTTCGCCGTGCGAAACCGGCGTGTCGCCGGCATCGGTGGTGTGCGGCGCATTGCTGTAACCAGCCATGCGCCCGATGTACCACGCGCAGAATTTCTCGACGAGTCCTTCGGTGAACGGCGAGTACGGGCCCGGCTCATACGCGCTGCTGGTCGCGCCACGCTGCGAATACTCGACGAGCGTGCGGTCCTGATCGTTGGTCGCGCGCCATACGGCTGTCAGGTTGTCCACGTCGTAGTCGACGCCTTCGCGCGCGTCCTTGTGTACGAGCCATTTGGTGCGCACCAGCGTTTTTCCGGCCGACAGCGGCATCACCGAGAAGCTGACGATATGGTCGCTCATGAAGTGATGCCACGAATTCGGCTGGGTCCAGAACGACAGGCCGCCGAGATCGGCCTGCTCGAAACCGCCAAGCAGCTTTTTCGACGCCACGCGTGCATCCATGGTTTGCGATTCGCCGTCGCGGTCGAGCGGCAACCGTTGCGCGCGAAAGCCGGTGACAAGGTCGTCAAGCCGGTCGATTTCCGCCGACGGCAGCTGCATCGCTTCCCATTGCGCCGTGCGGCGCGCCACGGTCGCCTCGAACGCCGCCATGCCTTCTTCGTTGGCCGGCGTGCGCTGATAGCCGAACCCGTATTCATACAGGGAAATGGTCAGCTCGGGATGGTTCGCGACGCAGTGATAGCACTCGCGATTGTTCTCCATCGTCAGCTTCCAGTTGCCTTCCTCGATGATGTCGATCGACGCGGCGATCTTGCAGTTCGCCAGATCGTGCGGCAGCAGATACGGCTCCATCGCGGCGCGCATCACCGCGAAATCCGCGGGCGGCGTGTCGGCGAGGCAGATGAAAATCAGCCCGGCGAGGTTCTCGACGTGTACCGCCTTCAGGCTGTGCTTGCAGCGGTCGAACTGGTCGCCCATGTGTTCGGCGAACATCAGGTCGCCGGTCAGGCTGTAGGTCCAGCTGTGGTACGGGCACACGATATTGCCGACCGAACCCCTTTCGGCATTGCACAGCCGCGAGCCGCGATGGCGGCACACGTTGTGGAACGCGCGCACCTGCATGTCGTCGTCGCGCACGATCAGGATCGAATCGTTGCCGATGTCCACCGTGACGTAATCGCCCGGCTCCGGCACGTCCGGTTCGACCGCGACCTGAATCCAGTGCTGCCGGAAGATCGCGTCGAGATCGAGCGCGAAAATGTCTTCGCTCGTATAGAACGGCGCTTCCAGCGTATGGCCACTTTTGCGGCGTTCGATCATCGCGCGAACGTCTGCGGAAACTTTCATTGTGTGCTCCGTTGCGTATCTCGTCTGGCGCCGCGCCAGGCCCTCCTGGTCGCATGCTGGCCGGAACCGGAAATCAGTAATCCACGAGTTGATGCTCGCGCAAATACGCGAGGATCACTTGTGCTTTTTCGACGGAACTCCCTTCAATTACGACGTTGCCGCCGCGGTTTTCCGTCGTGGTCGCCGAGAGCATGCGGGCGTGGCCAGAGCGCTTTTCGGCGGCGGCGAGGCGCACCGGTCTGGCGGTGGCCGGGCGGGTGGTCCAGGCGAGGCGGTCGTCAGCATGGATTGCGGCCTGCGCCGGAACCGCGCGGATCGTGCCTTCGCGCAAGCGCGCGTACGCATAGCCCGGCGTGGCGTTTGCCAGCGGATGCACGGCGACCAGCGCCGGCAACCCGACTTCCACCCGCCGGCGCAAACCCTTCGGCATGAACTGGCGGATTTCGGCGCAACCGTCGCGAATCGTCAGATCGACGGCCGCGCCGACCAGCGGAATCTCCAGCGCATTCGCGACGCGATACGGCAGCATGCCGCTGTCAAACGCGCCTTCGGCACGGGTCCCGGTCAACACCAGGTCGTAGCCCTTCAGGCGCGCGGCCAGCGGCGGCGCCGCATCGGCGTGCGGTTCCGGCGTCGATGACAGGTCAAGCACTTCGACGCTGCGCGCGCCCAGCGCGAGATATTCGCTTAACGCGGGGCTCGACGGATCGCCGGCATGCAGCACGTCGAGCGTCGCGGCGTGCTGTTTCGCGAGCGACAGCGCGATGCCGAGCGCGGCGGCGTCGTTGCGGCTGTAGCGCGCCGTGCCGCTCACCGGATGGCGTCCCACTGAAACCAGTACGGCGATTTTCATGCAAGCGCTCCTTCTGCCGCGGCTGCGGAATTCAACAGCGCGGCGCCCGTGCCGCTCGCGCTGCGCGCGGCAGCCGCCGCCTCCGTCAGGGCCGCGATGGTTTCCCGTGCGTCGGCGACCACGGTCAGGTCCGCGCGTCCGGCGATCGGCGCGCTGGCGTCGAGATTGACGGCGATCACGTGCCGGCAATCCTTGATGCCCTGCAGATGCTGCACCGCGCCGGAAATGCCGAACGCGATATAGACGCTCGCTTCGACGGTCTTGCCGGTCGCGCCGATCTGCTTGTCGCGCGTGAAGCGGCCGTCGTCCACGGCGACGCGGCTTGCGCCGACCGCGGCGCCCAGCGTACTCGCCAGACGCTCGAACGCGGCGACATCGCTGACGCCATTCCCCGCCGACACGATGAAATCCGCTTCTTCCAATGCGAGCCCGGCAGCGTCGGTCTCCTCGATGCCGAGATCGCGCACCCCGCCTCCGGCCGACGACACGGGCTCGCCATCGAAGCCGTCGAAGCGCCACACCACGCGTTCGCCCGCACCGACAAACGGCAATTTCGGATCGACCGCGTTCGGTGCGAGCAGCACGACCTCGGGCAACCCGCACACGGCGAACGCACGATGGGCCTGCACGTAAGTCGCGACATGCGCCGTGTCGATCTCGACGACATGCGTCGCGACGCTGGCATTGACGGCAGCCGCATAGCGGCGGCCCAGGTCGCCATCGCCGGTTGCGTTGTCCGGCATGAAAACGTGTACCGGCGCATAGGCTGCCACGCACGCGGCCAGTGCGTTCAATTCGTCGTGCGGCGCAAACCGGCGGCGGTCGAACATCGACAGCTCGATCAGCTTGTCGGCGCCGGACGCGGCCGCGTCGCCGGTGAATTCGCCGAATATCAGCAACACGACTTCGGTTTGCGCGTCCGCGAGCAGCGCCGCGGCGGCAAGCGCCTGGCGTGCATGATCGTCGAGCGCGCCACGGTCGGTGTGCGCGGCGACCAGCATCACGCGCTGCGGCGTGGCCGTGGTGCGGCGCGGCTTCGACTGTTCACGATGCGCGGGGCCAGGCGCGGAAAATCCGCTCGGGTCCGCGGCACCGGCAACCCCGAGCGTGATGCGCTTGAGCCCTTCCGCCGTGATCGTGAACGGCCGGCGCGGATCGATTCGTTTGAGCGTGTTCATCGCGTTACTCCAGCGCCGCTGCGACCAGTTCGGCAACGTCGATCACTTCCGGACGCGGGCCGACCACGCCTTCGAGCATCGCCGTGCAATTCGGGCACGCCACCGCGACGATGTCGGCGCCAACCGCGCGCGCGTCGTCGATACGGATGTCGGGAATGCGCTTCCTGCCGGGAATATCGGTCAACGGCGCACCGCCGCCGCCACCGCAGCACCGTCCACGCATGCCGTTGCGCTCCATTTCCACCACCTTGATGCCGATGGTTTTCAGCAGGCGGCGCGGCGCTTCCGTTTCACCGTTATAGCGGCCCAGATAGCACGGATCGTGATACGTGATCTTGCGATCCTCGAATGCGGCGACCGCGCGCACCGACAGCTTGCCGCTGGCCACCAGCTCCCCGATCAGCGCCGTGTGGTGCTGCACTTCATAGAAGCCGCCCAGCGCGCGATATTCGTTGCGCAGACTGTGCAGCACGTGCGGGTCGGCGGTCACGATCTTGCGGAACGCGTACCGCGACAGCGTATCGATCAGCTGGTGCGCGAGCTGCTGGAACGTGGCTTCGTCGCCGAGCCGCCGCGCGGTGTCGCCGGTATCGGTTTCGACGCCGCCGAGCACCGCATAGTCGATGCCCGCGCGGTTCAGCACCTTCACCAGCGCGCGCAGCGTGCGCTGGTAACGCATGTCGAACGCGCCTTCGCCGGCGATCAGCAGCACGTCCACCGGACGCCCCGGCTGCGCGACCTGCACCTGCAGATCGACGGCCCAGTCGTAACGCGCGCCGATGTCGTAGCCGTTCGCGCTGCCGGTCTCGCGCAGGTTCGCGAGCGTGACGGGCCCCTTGCCCGGCACGTTGCCTTCAACCAGCGCCTGGTTGCGCCGCATGTCCACGATCGCGTCGACGTGCTCGATCAACATCGGGCACTCCTGCACGCAGGCGCGGCAGGTCGTGCATGACCACAGCGTATCCGCTTCGATGAGGCTCGAAACCAGCGGCTTGTCCGGCGCTCCGCCGTGCTGGCCGGGCGCAATGCCGGGCGTCGGGCTGCCCGCGTACGCGGCGTCCGTGCCGCCCACCATTCCGGTGACGAGATCCTGGATCAGCTTCTTCGGATTGAGCGGCTGACCGGCGGCGAACGCGGGGCACGCGGCTTCGCACTTGCCGCACTGCACGCACGCGTCGAAGCTCAGCAACTGGTTCCAGCGAAACTCAACCGGCTTGCCGACGCCATATTCCCTGGCGTCGAGCAGCGGCGCCTTCAGCGCGGTTGGCGGCACGACGTCGTTGTCGTTGCGCCCGGCAAAACGCTCCTGGCGCGGATGAAACGCGAGATGCAGGAGCCCGGCGAGCGCATGCTTCATCGGGCCGCCGCGCGCGGCGCCGAACGTCATCGTGAACGCGCCCACGCCGATCAGCAACGCAACGATCACCGCGAGTACACCCGACATCGCGGCCGCCGGCAGCGCGATAAAAAGCGCGAGACCCAGCGCGAACGACCCGAGCAGCAGCGGCAGATGGTCCCACGGCCCGCGCGAGAGCCGCGCCGGCACCGCCTTCGCGCCGTGTCGCCGACGCCAGACGAACACCGCGCCCATCAGCATCACGAGTGCCGCGAGGAAGATCAGCCTGTCGAGCCACGGCGAATAGATCGCGAGCCCGTAGTTCACGAACACCAGCGCCATCGCGAGGATCGCGCCGCCCGCGGTCGCCATGTGCGTCTTCGCGATGTACGGATCGCGCGCGACCACATGATGCAGGTCCACGAAATAGCGCTTCGGAATGGCAAGCAGACTGGCCCAGCCGTATGCGCCCGCCGCCGTCGCGCGGCCTTCGCGCCAGTAAGCGGCGCGTCGGGCCAGCGCGAACGCGAGGCCGGCCACCGACAGCCACAGCAGGACGGTGATGACAAACACGGGGCTCATCGTCAGAAATCCTTGCAAAGGCGCAGCGCGTCGTAGATCGCGCCGTGAATGTTGTGCATCGAAATGCAGTCGCCGACGCGGAACAGCAGAAAGCGGCCGTTACCGGTTTCCTCGCTCAGCGAAGGCTGCGGTTCGGAGGCGAACAGCTTGTGGACGTCCACCTGGCCGCGGTTGACCGACTCCGGCTTGAGCGCCCAGTACAGCGCGTCGTTCGGCGTGCTGCCGTTTTCGATCACGACCTGATCGACCGCGCGCTCTTCCTGCTCTTCGGTGTACTCGTTGCGGATCACGGCGATTTTTTTTCCGTTCTCCTCGTAGACCTTGTCGAGCCAGTAGTTCGGCGTGTGAATCACGCCCTGCGCGTAGAGGCGGCGATAGAAGATCGGGAACGTGGTGCCGCCCACGTCGTCGGCCACTTTCACGTCGGGCGTGACGATCTCGACATTCGAGCCGCGGCTCGACATGAAGTCGGCGACGCCCGCGCCGGCATGCGTGCTCACGCCGTCATAAACCAGCACGTTCCTGCCCGGCTCGACCCTGCCCGACAGCACATCCCACGAACTGACCGCGAGCCCTGCGTCAACGCCCCACGCGGCGACTTGCGACGTATATGACGAGCCGCCCGTCGCCAGCACGACGATGTCCGGCTTCTCGGCCATGATGGTTTTCTCGTCGGCCGCGACGCCGAGGCGGCGATCGACGCCGAGGCGCTTCGTCTCCATGTCGAACCAGCGCACGATGCCCGCCATCTGCTCGCGCTGCGGCGCCTTCGCGGCCAGCATGATCTGGCCGCCGACGTAGTCGTTCTTCTCGAACAGCACCACGTCATGACCGCGCGACTTCGCCACGCGCGCCGCTTCCAGTCCAGCCGGACCCGCGCCGACCACGACCACCTTGCGCTTCGGCCCCCGCGTCTTTGCGATCACGTGCGGCATGGTTTCTTCGCGCGACGTCGCCGCGTTCTGCACGCACAGCACGTCGAGCCCGTTGTACTGCCGGTCGATACAGTAGTTCGCGCCGACGCACTGCTTGATCTCGTCTTCGCGGCCGTCGCGGATCTTGATGACCATGTGCGGATCGGCGATCTGCGCGCGCGTCATGCCGACCAGATCGACCATGCCGCTGGCGAGCAGCCGTTCCGCCTGGCCCGCATCGCGAATGCTTTGGGCATGCATCACCGGCAGCTTCACGACCGACTTGATGCCGGCCGCGAGATGCACGAACGGCTCGGGCGGCAGCGCCATCGGCGGCATGCAGTTCGCGAGCGTGTTGTGCGTGTCCGCGCCCGAACCGATCACGCCGAGGTAATCGATCAGACCGGTTTCCGACATCGCCTGGGCGATCTCTTTCAATTGCTCGTGATCGAGTCCGTCCTCGTGGAATTCGTCGCCGCACATGCGCAGACCGATGCAGAAATCCGCGCCCACCGCTTCGCGCACCGCCTTCAGCACTTCGATCCCGAAACGCAGGCGGTTTTCGAGTGAACCACCCCATTCGTCGGTGCGAAAATTCGTGCGCGGGCTCCAGAACTGATCGATCAGATGCTGATGCGCGGCCGAGATTTCGACGCCGTCCATCCCGGCATCCTTGACGCGCTTCGCGGCGGCTGCGAAGTCGCCGATGATGCGGCGAATCTCCTCCACCTCGATGATCTTCGCGTTGCCGCGATGGACGGGCTCGCG
This sequence comes from Paraburkholderia sartisoli, assembly GCF_900107685.1. Taxonomy (GTDB): domain Bacteria; phylum Pseudomonadota; class Gammaproteobacteria; order Burkholderiales; family Burkholderiaceae; genus Paraburkholderia; species Paraburkholderia sartisoli. The sequence continues at coordinate 141,477 of NZ_FNRQ01000007.1, forward strand.
CACGCCGGACGGCGACATCAGATGCGGCCAGTGCTCGCCGTGAAATGCCGAACGGCGGCCCATATGCGTCGCCTGAATCATGATCTTCGCGCCGTGCCGGTGCATCGCCTCGGCGAGGCGCGCGAGCGGATCGATAATCCTGTCGGTGGACAGATCGACCGACTTCCACCAGCCCTGCGGGCTGTCGATCGACACCGGGCTCGAGCCGCCGCACACCGCGAGGCCAACGCCGCCCTTCGCCTTCTCCTCGTAGTAACGGATATAACGGTCACCGGGCAAGCCGCCGGGTTCCGCATACACCTCCGCGTGCGCGGTACTGACGATACGGTTGCGCAAGGTCAGCTGGTTCAGCGTGAGAGGCTTGAAAAGGTTCGGGTAACGCATCGCGATCGACCTCGGAATGAACTGGCTTGTTGCGGTGTTTTGTACGCGTCTGCGTCTGCGTTTGCGTGTGCGTGTGCTGTTACGCCGTCAGCGGAGACACTTCGAATACGCAGTGATCGTGACCTTCGGCCGCGCATTGCACTTCTTCCGAATGTGACGGGGGACCCTTGCGTGCCGCATCCGGCGCCGTGTCGTTGACCCAGTCCAGCGCGCCCGCGAACCAACCGGCGAACATGTAGCAAAGCTTGCCCTGCTTGCCCGGCTGCGCGAGCACGAACGACGAGTGACGCAGCTCGATGCGCGCGTGCGAACTGGACGGATCGGCTTCGATGATCCTGAAGCGACCCCAGCCGCGTTGCGACAGACGGTTCAGGTAGTGCTCGAATACCGCCATGCCGGCAATGCCGTGCTGCTTCGCTTCCTTCTCGCACCAGAAATACGCGGACCTGTAGCCGGCCTTGTAGAGAATCCCGGCATACGTGTCGCGGCCGAGCGCTTCTTCGGCGGCGATATGGTTGTTCGTGAAGAAATGGCGCGGCACGTACAGCATCGGCAGCGCGTCGGTGGTCCAGACACCGGTGTCCGGATCGACGTCGATGGGCAGTTGAGGTTGCATGGGGAGACTCCGTATTGATGTGGGTGGCTTTCGTGAGCGCGTGAGAATCAGACCTTCCACACTTCGCCGAACACCCGTACCCAGTTCTCGCCCATGATCTTCTTGATGCGCGTCTCGCTCCAGCCAGCGTGTTCCATCGCGGCGGTCAGGTTCGGAAACTCGCCGATCGTGCGGATGCCTTCCGGGTTCACCACCTTGCCGAAGTTCGTCAACTGGCGATAGCGGCCTTTGTCATGCGTGATCCAGTCGAAGAATTCGGTGCTGTAGCCCTGCGTGAAGTCCGTGCCGATGCCCACCTGATCCTCGCCGATCAGGTTCACCACGTATTCGATCGCCTCGATATAGTCTTCGACGGTCGCATCCGGGCCGCGCTTCAGGAACGGCGCGAACATCGTCACGCCGACAAAGCCGCCTGCGTCCGCGATCTCTTTCAGCTGTTCGTCGCTCTTGTTGCGCGGATGTTCTTTCAGGCCCGACGGGCAGCAGTGCGAGTAGCACACCGGCTTGTTCGAAGCGGCAATCGCTTCAGATGAGGTCTTTCCGCCCACGTGCGACAGATCGACCATGATGCCGACGCGGTTCATCTCCTGAATCACTTCGCGACCATAGCCCGACAGTCCGCCGTCGCGTTCATAACAACCCGTGCCCACCAGGTTCTGCGTGTTGTAGCAAAGCTGCACCACGTTCACGCCAAGGTCCTTGAACGCCTCGATATAGCCGAGGTTGTCCTCGAATGCGTGCGCGTTCTGGAAGCCGAAGATGATGCCGGTCTTGTTCTCTTTCTTCGCGCGGTAAATGTCGTCGGTGGTGCGCACGAGCGTCAGGATTTCGCCGTATTCACGGATCTGCTGCTTCATTTCGGCGATGTTGTCGACGGTCTTCTGGAAGCTTTCCCAGACGGACACTGTGCAGTTCACCGCGGTCACGCCGCCCTTGCGCATGTCCTCGAACACCGTGCGCTCGAACTTCGAAATGTTCAGGCCGTCGATGATGATGCTGTTGTCGTGCAGTGTGCTCATCGTGTGCTCCGGGCGTACTCAGTAGATGGGAAAGCGTTCGCACAGCGCGAAAATCTCGCGGCGCACGCGTTGTTCGGTGGCGGCATGGCCTTCCGGATGGTCGCGCAGCGCGTCGAGCACCTCGACGATGAGGCGCCCCACGTCACGGAATTCAGCCACGCCGAAGCCGCGCGTCGTGCCGGCCGGCGTGCCGAGGCGGATGCCGGAGGTCACCGTCGGCTTCTCGGTATCGAAAGGAATGCCGTTCTTGTTGCAGGTGATGCCCGCGCGTTCCAGTGCCTGCTCGACCTGGTTGCCCTTGAGCCCCTTGGGCCGCAGGTCGACCAGCAGCAGGTGGTTGTCGGTGCCGCCCGTCACCAGATCGACGCCGCCCGCCTTCAGCACAGCGCCCAACGCCTGCGCATTGGCAAGCACGTTGTCGATATAGGTCCTGAAACCGGGTTGCAGCGCCTCGCCGAACGCCACCGCCTTGCCGGCGATCACGTGCATCAGCGGGCCGCCCTGCAAGCCTGGGAACACCGCGGAGTTGATCTTCTTCGCGATCTCTTCGTCGTTCGTCAGCACAAAGCCGCCGCGCGGACCGCGCAACGTCTTGTGCGTCGTCGACGTGACGACGTGCGCATGCCCGACCGGATTCGGGTGACGGCCCGCCGCGATGATGCCCGCGATGTGCGCCATGTCCACCATCAGCTTCGCGCCGACGCTGTCGGCGATCGCACGCAGCCGCGCGAAATCCAGCGCGCGCGGATAGGCCGAGAAGCCGGCGATCAGCAGCGCGGGTCGATGTTGCCGCGCGAGTTCCTCGATCTGCCCGTAATCGATCAACATCGTGTCGCGCTGCACGCCGTACTGCACCGCGTTGAACCACTTGCCCGAGAGCGCCGGCTTCGCGCCGTGCGTGAGGTGGCCGCCCGCGTCGAGCGACATGCCGAGCACCGTGTCGCCCGGCTTCGCCAGCGCGAGCATCACGGCGCCGTTTGCCTGCGCGCCCGAATGCGGCTGCACATTGGCGAATTTCGCGTTGAAGAGCTGTTTGATCCGGTCGATCGCGAGCGATTCGATCACGTCGACGTATTCGCAACCGCCGTAGTAACGCTTGCCCGGATACCCTTCCGCATACTTGTTGGTCAGCACCGAGCCCTGCGCCTCGAGCACCGCGCGCGACACGATGTTTTCCGACGCGATCAGCTCGACCTGCGACTGCTGGCGCTCGAGCTCTTTCAACATGGCGCCGCGCACCGCCGCATCGCGCGTCGCCAGCGATTCTTCAAAGAAGGGATTCGGGTTCGACATGAAAGGTCCGTGAGTTCAGGAAAAAAGCCAGTGACGCGTGCCGGAAGCCGCCTTGAAACGCTGCTGCAACCGGTCTGCATGGCTTCTATTCTTGACGTTCGGTTCGCGCGCCAATTTATGAATTCAGACGCGTTCTTTACCTTTTCCGCCATGTGCGACCTTTTTCGACAAGTCGTCATCGGTGTCGCCGCAGCCGGTTTTCAGACGGCCGGGCCAATGTTGCACCGCAACCGGTCGTCGCGCGCGGCTCAGGTGCGTACCGGCATGGCGGCGGCGCCGCTGTGGTGCTGACTTCCCGCGATCCCGGCGAGATTCCACACGCAAACAAGGGTTTAGCCGGATGGCACGGCAGTTGCCTTGATCCTCAAAATCGCAGGAGTCGCCGCTTCCCCACCGCGACGCGACATTACAGATTCGAAGGAATCATTCCTCCCATGTCCACCGATCGCACTGCGTCGTTGTCGCATTTCGCATTCATGCCGGTGCCCAACTTCACGATGATCGCGTTCACCAACGCCATCGAAGTCCTGCGCATGGCGAACTATCTGACGGGGCAAACGCTGTATCGCTGGTCGATCGTGAGCCCCGAAGGCGGCCCGGTGATGGCGAGCAACGGGCTGTCGGTCGACACCGGGCCGGTCGAATGCGTCGGCCAGCCGGATATCGTGTTCGTGGTCGGCGGCATCGACGTGCAGCGCGCCACCACGTCCTCGCACCTCTTTGCATTGCGCCGCTTTGCCCGCATGGGCTGCGTGCTCGGCAGCCTGTGTACGGGCACGTATGCACTGGCGCGCGCCGGCTTGCTGGCCGGCTACGCGTGCGCGATTCACTGGGAGAACATGTCGGCGCTCAAGGAAGAGTTTCCCGACACGCGCTTTCTGAAAGAACTGTTCGTAATCGACCGCGATCGCGTCACCTGCACGGGCGGCGTCGCGCCGCTCGACATGATGCTGAACCTGATTGCACCGCGCGTGGGCACCGCGCGGGTCACGCAGATCGCCGAGCAGTTCATCGTCGAACATGTGCGCGATACCAGCGCGCAACAGAAAATGCCGCTGGTCGCGCGGCTCGGCTCGGCCAACAAGTCGCTCTTCGAAGTGGTCGCGCTGATGGAGAACAACATCGAAGAGCCGCTCTCGCGCGAAGAACTCGCGCGGCTCGCGGGCATGTCGCAACGGCAGTTGCAGCGCCTCTTCCGCGAGCATCTGGGGATGACGCCCACGCATTACTATCTGACGCTGCGCCTGCGGCGCGCGCGTGAGTTGCTGTTGCAGACCGACATGTCGATCATGCACATCACGATGGCCTGCGGCTTCCAGTCGGCGTGCCACTTCTCGAAGAGCTATCGCGACGCCTTCGGCACCGCGCCGACGAGCGAGCGGCGCAAGCAGGCGCCTTCGCTGGCCCCCGCGCCGGCGATGCTGGCTTGACGGCTGCTTCGCGAAACAAGGGTCTTTCCGGCCTGAAAAAACAGACGCACGCGCTGAGCGGGAAACCGCTCAACTCGTGCGTGATTCGTCAGACTCCTGAGATTCGATCGAAAGCAGAAAGCCCCTGCGTCATGCGTCAAGCCGCTTTCAGCAAACCGTGCGGATCGAGGACAAACTTCTTCGGTGCGCCGCCATCGAACTGGCGGTAGCCTTCCGGCGCCTCGTCCAGCGACACGACCGTCACGTTCACGATGTCCGCGATCGGCAGACGGTCCCACAGGATCGCCTGCATCAGGTTGTGGTTGTACTTCATCACCGGCGTCTGCCCCGTATGGAACGAGTGCGACTTGGCCCAGCCGAGCCCGAGGCGAATGCTGAGGCTGCCCTTGCGCGCGGCGGCATCGGCTGAACCGGGATCGTCCGTCACATAGAGCCCCGGAATGCCAATCGCGCCCGCGGCCCGGGTGATTTCCATCAGCGAATTCAGCACCGTGGCGGGTGCCTCTTCATGCTGGCCGCTGCTGCCGTGGCCGTGCGCCTCGAAGCCGACGCAGTCCACCGCGCAATCCACTTCGGGCTTGCCGAGAATCTGCTCGATCTGCTCGCCGAGCGCGGCGTCTTTCGACAGGTCGATGGTCTGAAAACCCATCTTGCGCGCATGCGCGAGCCGCGCCTCGTTCATGTCGCCGATGATCGTACAGGCCGCGCCCAGCAGGCGCGCCGAAGCCGCCGCCGCCATTCCGACCGGGCCGGCGCCGGCAATGTAGACGGTCGCGCCGGGCTTCACGCCGGCCATCACCGCGCCGTGATAGCCGGTCGGCAGAATGTCGGAGAGGCAGGTCAGATCGCGGATCTTCGACATCGCCTGTGCGCGGTCGGGGAACTTGAGCAGATTGAAGTCGGCGTACGGCACCATCACGTACTCGGCCTGGCCGCCGATCCAGCCGCCCATGTCCACGTAGCCATAGGCGCCGCCCGCGCGCGACGGGTTCACGTTCAGGCACACGCCGGTATGCTGGGCCTTGCAGGTCGGGCAGCGTCCGCAGGCGACGTTGAACGGCACCGACACCAGATCGCCGATCTTCAGGGTTTCCACGTCGCGGCCAATTTCGATCACCTCACCGGTGATCTCGTGACCCAGCACGAGGCCGACTTCAGCCGTGGTGCGGCCGCGCACCATGTGCTGGTCGGAGCCGCAGATATTCGTGCTGACCACTTTCAGGATCACGCCGTGGCCGATTGCGCGGCCACGCGGATCGACCATCTTCGGATAGTCGATCGACTGCACTTCCACCTTGCCCTGCCCGAGATACACGACGCCGCGATTGCTGCTCATTTGCCTGTCTCCATGTCTGGTGAGCGGCGCGCCGGTTCGGAGTCACGCGCCGTCTAACGAGCGTAACGCCCGCGCCAACAAAGGACATGATCCGAACGCGACACCGGTTTGGCCGGAACCGACATGTGCGGCGCAATTGCCCAATCGCGCAGGCGCACAAGCGGGCGCTACGGCCGCAGCCGTGCGCGCGCGGCGCCGGCAATGCGCGCGAGCGCCTGCGCGCTCAGCCGCGCGGCGATCTTTCGCACGTAGTCGTGATGCCGCGGCTCCAGTTCGGCGCCAAGTTGTTGCGCGAGCAGATAACGGATCAGCGCGATGCGCCGGTGCCGCAACGCGATGCTCTGATCGAGCAACGCGAGCGCGGCGTGCGCGTCGCCTTGATGGCACGCGCGCTCGGTGAGGCGCGCGGTGGCCAGACGTGTCGACGTCATGTCGGTCACAGGCAGGAAAGGTGCGAAGCGAGCGATGCGGCGCGGCACCGCTCGCGGCGCGTCACGCCATCAGCGGGCCGGCCGCGTCGAGCATGATCTTCACGAAATAGTCCGCGAAGCTGCGGCGCACGACGATGTCGAAGCTATCCGCGCCGGTGGGCAACAGCGTGATCGACGCCTTGAAATAGTGGCTTTGCGCGCACTGTCCGGTGGTGAACAACCGCGGATGCAGATCGAGCGGGCAGCCGCGCGCCAGCACTTCACGCGTGCGCGTGCCGCTGATGTCGAGCACGGTATAGCCGCTGCCGATATCCACCACCGACGCGAAAACGCCCGCGAACGCGGCACCGAGTTTCGCCCGCAGCGGCGCGGTACGCGTGGCGTCGTGCGCCGTGGCCGAGCGCACCAGCCACTCGTCGGGGCCGAGCCACAGCATGTCGTAGCCGTTGCCTTGCGCCGTCGTGTTGGGCGTTTCCGGCGGACGGCAGCCGAGCACGCCTTCCACGGCACGCACGAACGCGGCGTCGCGTGTGTCGCCCCGCACGTTGACCAGTTCCAGAAACGGCCGCTCGCCAAGGCGAAACGCGGACGATGCCGTTGCCTGGTGCTTCTTCAGCAACGCGTCCGCGCCGACCAGCGGAGACTCCTGCCACACACCCGTTTGCCCGCCGACAGCGCGATCGACCATCGACGGTCTCCCTGTTGTTTCATTCCACATGTTGACGTGCTCCTTCGCTGTCGTAGAACACCGAACTGGTGATGCTGGCCGCGACCTGCCTGCCGTCCGCGAGCGGAATCGTGACGGTTTCGCCGATCCTGTCGAGTCCGCCCTTCACCACCGCCATCGCGATCGAGCGCTTCAGGATCGGGCTGTAATAGCTCGACGTGACGTGACCGAGCATCGGCGCAGTGTCGCCCTGGAAGGGACCGGCGACGATCTGCGAGCCTTCGGGGATCACGAACGACGCATCGTCCGGCAGCAGCCCGACCAGTTGCTTGCGCCCGGCCTTCGCGGTGTCGCTGCGTGTCAACGAGCGCTTGCCGAGAAAGTCTTTCGACTTCGCGACGAGTCCGCCCATGCCGAGATCGTACGGCGTCATCGAGCCATCCGTATCCTGTCCGACGATGATATAGCCCTTCTCGGCGCGCAGCACGTGCATGGTTTCGGTGCCGTACGGCGTGATGTCGAACTCCGCGCCGGCGGCCATCAGCGCTTCCCACACCGCACGTCCGACGTTGGCCGGCACGTTCACTTCATAGGCGAGTTCGCCCGAGAAGCTGATCCGCATCACGCGCGCGGCCGCGCCGGCCACCGTGCCTTCGCGATAGCTCATGAACGGGAACGCCTCGTTCGCGAAGTCGACGTCGTGGCAGACCTTCTGCAACACCTTGCGGCTGTTCGGGCCGACCACCGCGAACGTCGCCCAGTGATCCGTGACGGACGCGAGCCGCACGCGCATGTCCGGCCATTCGGTTTGCAGCCAGCGTTCGAGCCAGGTGAGCACGCGCGCCGCGCCGCCCGTGGTGGTCGTCATCATGTAGTGCTGGTCCGCGAGGCGCACCGTGACGCCGTCGTCGAAGATCATGCCGTTTTCGTCGAGCATCAGGCCATAGCGGCACTTGCCGACCTCGAGCTTGCTCCACGGATTCGTATAAACCCAGTTCAGCAGCTTCGCCGAATCGGGGCCCTGGATGTCGATCTTGCCGAGCGTCGAGGCGTCGAGAATGCCGACGCTCGTGCGCACCGCGAGCGATTCGCGCACGACCGCCGCGTGCATGTCCTCGCCCGGCTTCGGGTAGTACCACGGACGCTTCCAGTTGCCGACATCCTCGAACGCCGCGCCGTTTTCGACGTGCCATTCATGCACCGCCGTCTTGCGCACCGGATCGAGAAACTCGCCGAGTTCACGGCCGGCAAACGTGCCGAACGTGACCGGTGTGTAGTTCGGGCGGAAGGTGGTCGTGCCGGTTTCCGGAATCGTCTTGCCGAGCACCTGCGCCAGGATCGCCATGCCGTTGATGTTGCCGAGCTTGCCTTGATCGGTGCCGAAGCCCATTGCCGTGTAGCGCTTCACGTGCTCGACTGATTCGAAACCTTCGCGCGCGGCGAGGAAAATGTCCGCCGCCGACACGTCGTTCTGGAAGTCGACGAATTGCTTCGGTCCTCGCGCGGCGAGTTCGCGGCCGCCGACCAGCCACAGCGGCTGCATCTTCGCCTCGACCGTGTCGGCGACCTGCACCGGGTCCGGGGGCGCGACGGAATACCCGATAGCGCGCGCCGCCTCGACGCCGGCGTCGACGGCGAGGCGAATGCCCTGGCCGAGCGCGAAGTCGCCCGCGCACGCGCCGACGCTGGTTTCCGCCTGCATCGCCTTGCCTGGCACGAAACAGGCCTTGTCGTCATGCCAGTGCGCCTTGCCGCCCGACTGCGCGAACAGATGCAGCACCGGGCTCCAGCCGCCGGACATCGCGAGCAGGTCGCACGGCAGATCACCCTGTTTCGCCCCGGGCTGTCCATTCGAATACGACGCCAGCTCGACCGACGCCACGCGCAGCTTGCCGTGCGCCGCCGTGACGGCCACCCCGTTCATGATCTTGATGCCATGGCGCCGCGCGAGCACCGGCAGCGTCCCTTTCGACTCCGCCGCGCGCGGATCGACCACCGTCACCTGTGCACCGGCCGCCTTGAGGTCCAGCGCGCATTGATAGCCGTCGTCGTTGCTGGTGAACACGACCGCGTTGCGACCCGGCAGCACCGCATAGCGATGCAGATACGTCGACACCGCCGAGGCCAGCATCACGCCCGGCAGATCGTTGTTGCCGAACACGATCGGCCGTTCATGCGCACCCGTGGCGAGAATCACGCGTTTCGCGCGGATCTTCCACATCAACTCGCGCGTGCCCTTGCGTTGCGACACCGGCAGGTGCTCGGTGAGCCGCTGCGTCACCGTCACGAGGTTGTGGTCCTGATAGCCGAATGCCGTGCTGCGGCACAGGATCTTCACATCAGGCATCTGCCGCAACGCATCCTCGATCTGGTGAACCCATTGCAGCGCGGGCTTGCCGTCGATCTCCGCGCGACACGACAGCAGCGAGCCGCCGGGTTCCGGCTGATCGTCGACCAGCGTCACGCGCGCCCCAGACCGCGCCGCCGCGTGCGCCGCCGCCAGTCCGGTCGGGCCGGCGCCGATCACGAGCACGTCGCAATGCGCGAAGCACTTGTCGTAGCGATCCGCGTCCTTTTCCTCCGGCGCCGTGCCGAGGCCGGCCGCGTCGCGGATCGCTTCCTCGTACTTCGGCCAGAACCTGCGCGGCCACATGAACGTCTTGTAGTAGAAGCCCGCCGGAATGAACCGTGCGATCTTCTGATTGACCGCCATGCGGTCTTTCTCGATGCTCGGCTTCGCGTTCACGCTGGTCGCGACGAGCCCCTGATACAGTTCGACTTCGGTCGCACGTGCATTCGGCACGGTGTAGGCGCCCGTTTCGAGTTGCACGATCGCATTCGGTTCTTCCACGCCTGCCGTGACGATGCCGCGCGGCCGGTGATATTTCCAGCTGCGCGCGACGAAATGCACGCCGTTCGCGAGCAGCGCGGAAGCCAGCGTGTCGCCCTGAAAACCCTGATATTTGCGGCCGTTGAACGTGAAGTTCAGCACGATCGCGCGGTTGATGCGCCCACCGCCGGGCAGTCGGTCTTTCTGGCTCATGCTGTCTTGCCCTCGTTGTCATCCATCGCGAGCAGTGGACGCTCGAACGTCTCGTAGCCCTGAATCTCGTAGCTCACCGTGTCGCGCTGCGCCTTGAACCAGCGGCGGCACCCCTGCGTGTGCAGCCATTGCTCGCGATGCACGCCGCGCGGGTTCCTGCGCATGAAGAGGTAGTCGCCCCATTCCTTGTCGGTGAGCTTTTCGGTGTCGAGCGGACGCGCGATATCCGCTTCGCCGCCGCAGGAAAATTCGGTTTCGGCGCGTGGTCCACACCACGGGCATTCGATCAGCAGCATCTATGTTCTCCCTACTCTGGTCCCATGCAACTCACGTTGCAGCGCGTGAATATCAGTGAGCGACGGCGGCGGCACCGTGCTCGTCAATCAGGTGGCCGGTATAGAACCGATCCAGCGAGAACGGCGCGTTCAGCGGATGCGGTTCATCCTTTGCGATCGTGTGCGCGTAGGCCCAGCCCGAACCCGGCGTCGCCTTGAAACCGCCCGTGCCCCAGCCGCAATTGAAATAGAGTCCCTTCACGTCGGTCTTGCCGATGATCGGGCACGCATCCGGCGAAACGTCCACGATGCCGCCCCACTGCCGGTTCATCCGCACGCGCGAGAACACCGGGAACATCTCGACGATCGCCTCCAGCGTGCCCTCGATGATCTGAAAGCTGCCGCGCTGCCCGAAGCCCGTGTATTGATCGACGCCCGCGCCGATCACCAGATCGCCCTTGTCGGACTGGCTGATATACGCATGCACGGCATTCGACATCACCACCGTGTTGACGACCGGCTTGATCGGCTCGGACACCAACGCCTGCAGCGGATGGCTTTCGAGCGGCAACCGCACGCCGGCCATGTCGGCGAGCGTCGACGTGTTGCCCGCCGCGACGATCGCGACCTTCTTCGCCTTGATGAAACCCTTGACGGTGTCGACGCCGGTCACCTGGCTGCCGTCGCGGCGAATGCCTGTGACCTGGCAGTTCTGCACGATATCGACGCCGGCCTGGTCCGCGCCGCGCGCGAAACCCCATGCCACCGCATCGTGCCGCGCCACGCCGCCGCGCCGCTGGATCGACGCGCCGAGCACCGGATAGCGGCTGTTCAGGTTGATGGTCGGCTCGATTTCCTTGATCTGCGCGGGCGTGAGAAATTCGGCGTCGACGCCGTTCAGCCGGTTCGCATTCACGCGCCGTTCGGTGTCGCGCACGTCCTGCAACGTGTGCGCGAGATTCATCACGCCGCGCTGGCTGAACATCACGTTGTAGTTGAGGTCCTGCGAAAGACCTTCCCACAGCTTCATCGCCTTCTCGTACAGCGCGGCCGATTCGTCCCACAGATAGTTCGAGCGCACGATGGTCGTATTGCGCGCCGTGTTGCCGCCGCCGATCCAGCCTTTCTCCAGCACGGCGATATTGCGCACGCCGTGCTCTTTCGCGAGGTAATACGCGGTGGCGAGGCCATGGCCGCCGCCGCCGACGATCACGACATCGTATTCACGCTTCGGCTCGGGGCTCTTCCACTGTCGCTCCCAGTTCTCGTGATACGACATCCCGTTGCGCAACAGGCTGAATATCGAATAGCGGCTCATCGTCGTTCCTTGTTGGTACTGTTTGCTTCTTCAGTCGTTCAGCACTCGATGACGTTCACGGCCAATCCGCCGCGCGACGTCTCCTTGTATTTCGTCTTCATGTCCGCGCCCGTTTCACGCATCGTCTTGATCACGTTGTCGAGCGACACGTAGTGCTGGCCATCGCCCTTCATCGCCATGCGCGCGGCGTTCAGCGCCTTGATCGCGCCCATCGCGTTGCGCTCGATGCAGGGAATCTGCACGAGCCCGCCAACCGGGTCGCAGGTCATGCCGAGGTTGTGCTCCATGCCGATTTCAGCGGCGTTCTCCACCTGCGTCGGCGTGCCGCCCATCACGGCGGCGAGCGCCGCGGCGGCCATCGAACATGCGACACCCACTTCGCCCTGGCAGCCCACTTCGGCGCCCGAGATCGACGCGGTTTCCTTGTAGATGATGCCGATCGCGGCGGCGGTCAGCAGGAAGGTGACGATGCCGGCGTCGTTCGACGCGTGCATGAACTTCACGTAGTAGTGCAGCACGGCGGGAATCACGCCGGCCGCGCCGTTCGTGGGCGCCGTGACGACGCGCCCGCCCGCGGCGTTCTCTTCGTTGGCGGCCATCGCGTAGAGGTTGACCCAGTCGAGCATCGACAGTGGATCGCGCAACGACTCTTCCGAGCGCGAGCGCAATTGCTCGTACAGATCGGCGGCGCGGCGCTTGACGTGCATCGGGCCGGGCAGTTCGCCGCGCACCTTGCAGCCGCGTTCGACGCAGGCGGACATCGTGCGCCAGATCGCCAGCAGCCCATCGCGCACCTCCTGTTCGGTGCGCGACGCGCATTCGTTGGCGAGCGTCACCTGCGCGATCGACAGGCCGGTTTCGCGGCACACGCGCATCAGATCGTCGCCGGTGCGAAACGGGTGAGGTACGCCGGCGCCGGTGCGCACGCCATTCACGCGATCGCCTTCGCGATTGACGACGAAGCCGCCGCCGATCGAGTAATACTCCTTCTCCACCAGCAGCTGGCCGTTTTCGTCGAAAGCCTGAAAGCGCATGCCGTTCGGATGCACGATGTCCGAGCCCGGCGCGCCCGGCATCAGCTTGCGGAAGAAACCAAGGTGTTCGCGCTCGTCGAACCGGACCGGATGCCTGCCGAGCAGCACGAGCTGTTTCGTTTCGCGGATTTCCCGCAGGCGCGGCTGGATGACGTCCGGATCGACCAGGTCGGGCAGATTGCCTTCGAGGCCGAGCAGCACCGCCTTGTCCGTGCCGTGCCCCTTGCCGGTCGCGCCGAGCGAGCCGTACAGTTCGACCTTCACGCGGCGCACGAAGCCGAGCAGGTTGGCGTCTTCGATATGCGAGGCGAAGCGGCAAGCGGCGATCATCGGCCCGACGGTGTGCGAGCTCGAAGGACCGATACCGATCTTGAACAGATCGAAGACGCTAACGTTCATGACGTGCCTTGTGCATTGCGATGCCGGAGTGGCGGGCGCTGCCCGGTGTGACCTTTACCTGCCTCCATTGCACCAAACGTCAATCCGGACCGATAGAATAAAAACGGCATCACGGTGGGATGGTGGCGTCAAACCGTACGCCCGCAAAGCGCGGCGGCGGATTAACGAAGATTCCTGACGCATTGGCGACAGGCGCGTGGAACGCGACTGGCGATGCTGGGGCACGATTGCCGTGGCGCATCGCGCGGTATACCCGCACAGCCGGATTGCACGCCTAGATTCCACGCCGGCCACGAGTGCTATGCTTGATTCACCCCTTTCCTTGCGGGCTGTGTGCATGAATTCCGCTGAACCGCGTCCCCTTCGATCCATCGACGCCACCCCGAAGCAACGCATCCGCTTCGGCATCATCCTGCTGCCCAACTTCACGCTGACAGCGTTCTCGGGTTTCGTCGACCTGTTGCGCCTGTCGGCGGACGAAGGCGATTTCAGCAAGCCCGTGCGCTGTTCGTGGAGCGTGATAGGGGAAACCCTTGCGCCGGTGCGCGCGAGTTGCGGCATCCAGATCACGCCGTGGGAAACCTTCGACCACGCCGAGCCGTTCGACTATGTCGTCGTGGTCGGCGGCCTGCTGCACTCGGGGCCTGCGGCCAGCGACGCGACGCTCGCGTTCATCCGCCGCGCCGCCGCCACCGAAGCGACGCTGGTCGGCATGTGTACGGGCGTGTTTTCACTGATGCGCGCGGGCGTGCTGGACGGTTACCGCATCTGCGTGAGCTGGTTTCATTACTGGGATTTCATTGAGCGCTTTCCGTCGGTAAATGAAGAAGCGCTCGTCGCGGACCGGCTGTTCGTGATCGATCGCCGGCGCATCACGTGTTCCGGCGGACGCGCGTCGATCGACGTCGCCGCCGCGATCCTGCTGCGTCACTTCGAAACCGCCACGGTGCAAAAGGCGCTGCGCATCCTGCTGGTCGACGACATGCAGAAGGGCAACGCGCCGCAGCCGCATCCGCCGGGTCTCGCGCCCGCCGCGCATCCGAAGGTGAAGCGGGCGATCCTGCTGATGGAACAGCACGTGGGCCGTGCGCTGTCGCTCGACGAGCTGGCGGGCAAGCTGGATCTCTCCGCGCGTCAGCTCGAGCGGCTCTTCAAGGCGCAAACCGGCAAGGCACCGCAGGCTTACGCGAAGCAGGTGCGTTTGCGAACGGCCGCCTGGCTGCTGACAAGCTCGGATAAAACGGTGGCGGATATCGCGTCGAGTTGCGGCTTTTCCGACGCTTCGCATCTGGGCCGCGAATTCCGCAAGCAGTTCGGCCTGCCGCCGGTGATGTACCGCGAGCAACGCGGCACGGCGGCCGAAGCGGACGACGGCGCCGGGTATGACGAAACCTTTCCGGGCCGGGCGCAGGCGATCTGAAGCTGGCTTTCACATGGCTCGCGGTGCGCGTTTTTCTACGCCAGCAAGCGCCGCTCGACGCTCGGCGCGTGGCCGAACTGCGCGCGATAAGCCTTGCTGAAATGACACGGCGAATGAAAACCGCACACCGTCGTCACGCGCGCAATCGACGCGTCGGTATTGCGCAGCAGTTCGCGCGCGAGACGCAAACGCAGCGTCAGGTAGTAGTGCGTCGGCGACACGTTGAGGAACATCTTGAACATGCGCTGCAAATGCCGCTGCGACAGATTGACGAGCCGGGCGAGTTCATCGGGCGACAACGGCTCCTCGATGTTCGCTTCCATCAGCCGCACCACCTCGACCAGCTCCCCGCGCGTGAAGCCGACCCGCGCATCGACGGGAATGTGCTGATAATCGGTCGAGCCGCGAATCCGCTCGACGATGAACTGCTCCGACACCTGCGCCGCGAGCGCGCGGCCGAGGCGCATGCCGACCAGCGTGAGCATCAGGTCGAGCGGCGCGGTGCCGCCGGTGCAGGTCAACCGGTCGCGGTCGATCACGAAGAGTTCGTCGGCGAAACGCACGTGCGGGTAGCGCTTGTGCAGCGGCGACATGTCTTCCCAGTGCACCGTACAGCGATAACCGTCGAGCAGATTCGCGGCGAGCAGCGCGTACGGCCCGGTGCAGATCCCGCCGAGCGGAACGCCTCTGGCCGCGACATCCTGCAGCAGCGCGATCACCGTGGCGTCGACGTAATCGCTCACGTGCCAGCCCGCGCAGACGATCAGCACGTCCGGCATGCCGGCTTCGGCGAGCGTCGTGGTGGGCTTCACGGCAATGCCGTTGCTGGCGCGCGCCGGTTCGCCATCCGGCGTGATCACCGACCACGTGTAGTGCTGCGCGCGGCTCACATAATTCGCCATGCGAAGCACTTCGACCGCGCTCGTGAACGCGATCATCGAAAAATTCGGCAGCGTCAGGAAGCCGAAGTGCGCGAGCCCTGAGAGCGGCGATTCAGCCGGTGTTTCGACAGGGGGAAACGCGTCGCGCTTCATGGGCGACTCAGCCGTGCTGCGCCGCCGGCGCGCGGCGCACCTTCATCACGCTGCGCAGGCCCGACAGCAGCGGCGCACGCGCCATGCCCGGCGAGCGGCCGAAGCTCTCCGTGATGCGGTCCAGAATGATCGCGAGCATCACCACCGAGAGGCCGCTTTCGAAACCGAGCCCGATGTCGAGCCGCTGGATGCTCGCCAGCACGTCGTTGCCGAGACCGCCCGCACCGACCATCGAAGCGATGATCACCATCGAGAGCGCCATCATGATCGTCTGGTTCACGCCGGTCATGATCGACGGCAGCGCGTTCGGAAACTGCACCTTGTAGAGCAACTGAAACGGCGTGCAACCGAACGCCTGCCCTGCTTCGACGATTTCGCGGTTCACGTGCTTGATGCCGAGCGCCGTGAGGCGCACCGCGGGCGGCATCGCGAAGATCACCGTCGAGAGAATCCCCGGCACGCGGCCAAGGCCGAACAGCATCGCCGCCGGAATCAGGTAGACGAACGCGGGCATCGTCTGCATCAGGTCGAGCGCCGGGCGCACCACCATCTCGACGTAGCGGCTCTTCGCGGTCCAGATGCCGAGCGGCACGCCGAGCAGCAGGCTGATCAGGGTCGACGACAACGTGAGCCCGAGCGTGATCACCGTCTGATCCCAGAAGCCGGTTCCGTAGATCAGCAGCAGCGCGAGCAGCGTGAACAGCGCGAACCGCCAGCCCACCCGCCACAAGCCGATGCCGACGAAAAACGCCATCAGCGCCCACATCGGCACCGCCTGCAAGCTGTGCTCGATCAGGGCGGCAAAACTCTCGATGACCTTGCCGATGGAATCGAAGGTTTTCGCGTCGTGATCGAGCAGGTAACGAACACCGTGATCGACCCAGGTGCCAAGCGGAATGATTTCAGACATGGGAGCCTCGGTGGCGGGTCAGGACATTGAGCACGTTCGTCTTGTTGACCGAACCGCAGTAGGAGCCATCCGCCTCGACGACCGGCAGCGGCGCGCGGCTCGCCACCACGCGTTGCACGACGTCGTCGAGCGGCGTGCTGCGGCGGATGCATTCGACGGCGTTGAGTCGCGGCGACGCGCCGCCCGTCGTGTCGCGGCACACGAAGCCGCGAATCCGGCGCTCGCCGTCGAGCACGAACGCGTAGTCGGCGTGGCCGTTCAGTGTCGCCGCGACGCTCGATGCGTCGATCTGCGTCGTGTGCGAGTGCATCAGCGGCACGGCATCGGTCTGCATCAGGTCGCCGGCCGTCAGATAGCGGCTGGTGTCGATACCTTCGAAAAACGCGCGCACGTAGTCGTCGGCGGGATTCGTGATGATGTCGCGCGGCGTGCCGATCTGCACCACCTTGCCGCCTTCCATGATCGCGATCCGCGTGCCGATTCGCATCGCTTCTTCGAGGTCGTGGGAGACGAACAGGATCGTGCGTTGCTGCTCGCGTTGCAGGTCGAGCAGCACGTTCTGCATTTCCTTGCGCTTGAGCGGATCGAGCGCGGAGAACGCCTCGTCCATGATCATCAGCGACGGGTTGACCGCCAGCGCCCGTGCGAGCCCGACGCGCTGCTGCATGCCGCCCGACAACTGCGCCGGCAGCTTTTCGGCGAACGGCGCGAGGCCGACCTGCTCCAGCACGATCATCGCGCGCCGCTCGCGCTCCTTCTTGCCGACGCCCGCCACTTCGAGTCCGAACGCCGCGTTCGACAGCACGGTGCGTTGCGGCATCAGCGCGAACGACTGGAACACCATGCTCATGTCCTTGCGGCGCAGCGCCGTCAATTCCGGGCGCGGCACGCTGGCCACGTCGCGGCCGTCGATCAGCACCTTGCCGGCCGTCGGCTCGACGAGGCGATTGATCAGGCGGATCAGCGTCGACTTGCCGGAGCCCGACAGGCCCATCAGCACGAAGATCTCGCCTTCCCTGACTTCGAAGGAGACGTTATGGACGCCAACGATCTGACCGGTGCGCGCGAACACTTCCTCTTTGGTTGCGCCGCCTGCCAGCATGCTGGTCGCCTGTTTCGGGTTGGGGCCGAATACCTTGCACAGCCCTTCGACCACGACCTTGGGGGAATTCATCGAATACGCTCCTGGTGTGGCGGACGTGCGTCCGCTCCGTGCATACATAGTTGCCAGAAAAAAGTACCCCTGGCCGACGAATTGCGACAGGCACATGTGGAAATGCGACACGGGTCGTGCGTGGATGCTGGCCGACGGTGGTAGAAGCTTTGCCGGGCAAGGGTTTGGTGGGTGTTGGCCGGCGTGGCCGGGCGTGTCGTTTGCGTGCAAGTGGGGCACGTATGGGGGGATAAACTTCGGCCGGGATGGCGTTGCGCGCCAGCCTGATGACGTAAAAGCAGGACAGCTTCGTTTGCAAATTTGTGCTGCAGCGCCGCAAGTAACCGGCGCAAGCCGCGCTTACGGTCAATGTGACGACGCACGAGTCGCACAGACTCATCGTGCTCACGCCGCTCAAAACCGCGCAAGCCTCACGACCTGCTGCTCATCACACCCAAACGCCACGACACGCGTGCGGCCTGAAATTTGTCGTCGCTGAACCTTACAGTTAATATCAGACGAAAATCCGATCCCACGCCGGTGCGTCATCCATGACCCCGGCACCTCGGCACACCGGCAG
Organism: Paraburkholderia sartisoli; assembly: GCF_900107685.1. Classification (GTDB taxonomy): domain Bacteria; phylum Pseudomonadota; class Gammaproteobacteria; order Burkholderiales; family Burkholderiaceae; genus Paraburkholderia; species Paraburkholderia sartisoli. The sequence continues at coordinate 159,819 of NZ_FNRQ01000007.1, forward strand.
CGCTACCCCGCTATCGAAACGATTTCTGGAGGAATGCAATGGTTCGGCTGGTGATGATCCTGCTGGGCGTCGACTATCTGCGCACGCGCTGGCGGCCGTTGATGGCGGTGGGCTGGATCAGCGTGATCGTCGGCGTCGTCATCTTCATCGATGCGCTCGACAACGCGCTGTATTTCCCGATCACGCCATTCGCGCTGCTGCTCCTCGCGGAGGGCCTCGCGACGCTCGCCGTCGCGTGGACAGGGATGGGCGGCCAGCGCACGCTGCGCTACGTGAAAGGCGGGGCGTTCTGCATCGCGGCGCTCCTGATACTCGCCGGGGATCACCACGGCAACTTCATCCTCTCGCTGATTTTCGGCACGCTCTTTCTCGCCGATGGCCTGCTGCAGATCGTGTCCGCGAAGGTCGTGCGCTTTCGCACGTGGCGTCTCGCGATAGCGGGTGGCGTCGTCGAAATCGCGCTCGCGATCTTTTTCTACCAGCCGTTTCCGACCTGGTATCTGGGCACGGTGCCGTATTGTCTCGGGCTCGGTTTGATCTTCGGCGGCTGGAACATGATCCTGCTCGCCTCGCGCGTGCGGCGGCTCGCCGCGAACCCGGCCGTGGCACGCGAAGCCGCCGCGCAGGTGGCGAGCGCGACGCCGCGCGAGCGGCAAAAACGCGGCGTCGTCGAATGGGACGGACCGCCCGCGCCCGGCGAGCCCGCGCTGACGGTTCACGTGTGGACGCCGGTCGGTTCGTCGAAATCGGAAGCGCGGCGTCAGTTGATCGTCGACCGGTACATTGCCGCCGTGGACCGCAACGGCGTGATCTCGACAGGGCATGCTGCGCTCGAATCGCCGGAAGGCGTCTATATCAGCCTGTATCCGGGCGTCGAGATCGACCGCTCGCCCGACGACTTCACCCGCATCCTGCGCGCCACGCGCGAAAACGACGTGCCCGGTGTGTTTCAGCCCGACTACACGACGGAATCGAAGGCGTGGTGTCCATCGACGGTTCAGGTGCGTATCCGCAATTACGATCCCGAACGGCTGCGCCGGTTCTGGGAAGCGTATCGCCAGGACGCCACCTACAACCTGACCCACCGGAACTGCTCGAGCACGGTTTCGCGCGCGCTGGAAGCGGCCATCGAGGGCGCCTCGGCACGCGTCTGGCAACGCGCGGGCGGCTGGCGTCCGTTCGTGCGCGTGCTGACCACGCCCGAGCTCTGGGTCGCGGCGCAGATCCGCAAGCGCGCGGCGACCATGGCGTGGACGCCCGGCCTGACGCTCGACTACGCACGCGCGCTCAGCATGCTGGCCGATCCGCGCCCTTCAGGCTGGGGCAAGATGGCGAGGCTCGCGCTGCAACGGATGTATCGCTCGCGGCAGCAATGGCGCGAAGAAGAAAAAGCCGCCGGGGAAGGCAGCAGCCCGAAGCCGGCGGGCACGGCAGGCAGCGAGATCTAGCGGGGTTTGAAAAGCGCCCTGTTATGACACCGGCGTTGAGCGCTCGCCCGCGTTTCCCAGGTACGCACGCAGAGGCGTCAATCGCATACATGCCTGGCGGTCTACCGTTGCGGTGCGGGCTGAAAAATTCCACGGTTCGCGATGACATAGTCGCGCACGGAAACCGGCTTTCGACCGGTAATCTGTTCGACGACATCGTTCGTGCCAGCGAATTCGCCAGCCTGATAGCCGCGATACACAGACGTGATGTGCTGGACGAAATGTGCCGACAGGCCGATTTGCCCAAGACGCGCCTCGAATGATTCCAGGCTTTCCGGTTCGTAGCGCACCGGGCGGCCGAGCGCATCGCCGACAATCTTCGCGATCTGCTCATGATCCAGTTCTTCGGCGCCGAACAACGAATATGTTTTCCCTGCATGAGACGCCGGGTCCAGCAGTACGCAGGCGATCACACGGCCCTGATCGGCGGCGGCGATCGGCGCATGGCGGCCGAATTCAGGGCGCGCTTTCCGAAAGTCATCACGGAAGAAGAGCGGATTTTCGTCAACGATGGTCCAATCTGGACTTCAGCGGGAATTGCAGACGCGGAAGACGAACGATCTGATCGGGAGCGATCGCTCCGACGGGCGCGGCGAGGATCGACATCCGTGGATCGTCAGCCTCTTAAGTTCGGAAAGCTATTGGCCGGCAATCTGGCCGAACCCGAACGTGCTCTCGTGCGATCGACCGTCCGCGCCGCGGCGACAGCCAGACTTCCGCACTCGACCCAGCCAGGACGTTGTGCGATTTCCGTCGAGTGTCGTAGCGTCATCCAGGCGGTCATTGAAATCACACTGCGAGAGACTGTTGCCCCCGCAACGCGAACCTTCGCCCGGACGGCACGACTTAGATACCCAGCCCACCCAGTGACTTCCCACCGTCCACGAACAAGGTTTGGCCGGTGATAAAACGGCTAGTCGGCGACGCGAAAAAAGCGATGACATGCGCAATGTCATACGGCGATGCCGGTGCTCCACCGGGTTCCAACGCAACGGCCGCAGCGTATTGATCGGCCGGCATGGTGCGCGTCATCGGCGTATCCGTAAAGCCCGGTGCAATCGAATTGACCACAATCTGGCGGGGGCGCAGTTCCATCGCCATCGCACGCGTCAATCCGATCACACCCGCCTTGGAGGCAACGTAGTCGGCAAACCCTTTGCCACCCAATGCCCCACGCGACGAAACGGTCACGATTCGGCCACCGGCGCTCATCCGACGCGACGCTTCCTGCGCGGCGACGAATACACCAAGAAGGTTGACTTCCAGTGTCCGCCGGAAGTCCTCGTCGGTGATCTCGTCGAAATAGCGAGGCGCATAGATCCCTGCTGCACAGATCATGACATCCACTCTGCGCTGTGTGGCCACGATTCTGTTGATCGCTGGACGATCGCAGACGTCGGCGACCGCCCCCTCGACAGAAAGTCGTTCCGCAGTAAAGTGTTCAACCATCTGGCGCACGGATTCCGCATTCCGGTCAATCGCGATCACATGAAAGCCTGAGCGCGCCAGAATCTCCACCGTAGCCAGGCCAATGCCGGATGCGCCACCTGTGACGAATGCGGTCTGCGTTTCAGAGAAGCTGCTGTCTGTCGTTGGCATGTTCAATTACCTTTGCTCTGGGGACAGGTTTATGTATTGAAGGGTACTCATTCGGCGCGCTATCTGACGCTTCTCCTCAATCCGAGCGCAGACGTTGGGATTTTGAGTAAGGCAGAAACGCGGCAAGCAGAACAGCGACCGCCACACTGAGGGCAAGACAATAGAGCGCCAAAGTGAAGTCGGGCGTTCTGGCCCGCACCACTCCCACCAGCCACGGCGCAAAGAAGCCTGCCAGTCCGCTGATTGCATTGATCAGGGCCATGCCGCCTGCGGCGCCGGCACCGGCGAGAAACGTCGGGGGTATCGTCCAGAAGACGCTCAGCGAGCCGACAATGCCAGCCGCCGCCAGGCAAATGAATATGAACGAGACCAGCGGCATCGAAGAAGTCAGGCCGCTTGCCGCGAGTCCGGCCGCGCCCACGATCAAAGCGCTCGTCAGATGCCATCGGCGCTCCATGGTCCGATCGGAATGCCTGGCATTGGCGATCATCGCGACCGCGCCCAGAATGAACGGAATCGCACTCACCAGCCCGATTTCGATGATCGACAGGTTGGTGAGTTGCTTGATCACCTGAGGCAACCATGTCGAAATGCCGAAGAAGCCGATCCCGATGCAGCAGTACAGGCACCCCATCAGCCACACCATCGGCGCAGCAAGCGCATTCTTAAAGGTCGCGCTCCCCTTGCTTGCCGCCGTCGCCTGCTCGCTCGCCATCGCGCCGACCAGCCAGCTTCGCTCCGCCGGGCTGAGCCAACGGGCTTCGGATGGCTTGTTGACCATATAGAAGAAGGCCACCACGCCAAGCACGGTCGCGGGTGCGCCCTCAATGATCATCATCCAGCGCCAGCCCGAGAAGCCGCCCTTCTCATGAAAATGCGAAATGATCAGAGCGGAAATCGGCGACCCGATAATGAGCGAAACGATGTTGGCCGAGTAGACCTGACTGATGGCCTTGCCAAGATGCTTTGCCGGAAACCAGAGCGCGAGGTAGTACAGCACCGAAGGGAAAAAGCCGGCTTCGACGATACCGAGAACAAGACGCGCCACATACAACTGCTGCGGCGTTTGCACGAAAGCCATGCCGACCGACACCAATCCCCAGGTGAACATGATCCGGGCGAGCCAGGTGCTGGCGCCGAACCGATGCATCATCATGTTGCTGGGTACTTCGAACACGATATAGCCAAGGTAAAAGATCCCGGCGGCGAAGCCGAACATTTCCGGCCCCATGCCGAGTTCCTGATTCATCTGCAAAGCGGCAAAGCCAATGTTCGCCCGATCGAGGTAGTTGATGAACCATGCAATAAAGATGAGCGGCACGAGGCGCCACGTGACCTTGCTGATGAGCTTCGTTTCTGCCGCATCGTCCAGCACGGCACGAGCCGTGTCCCGCTGATGAATGTCGTCGATACAGGCCGCCCCAATCGGGGGTAACGTGGCATCCGTTTCTTTCACGATGATCCTCTAGCTTTGAATAGGAAGACAGACGTCGAACTTTTCCGTGATCGCGATCTGGAAGAGATTGGAAAAGAGCCCGCCATGCATGGTGCCGATAATGTTGCTATCTACGTCGCCGAGCCGCTACGCGACAAGGATTTTCGAGTCTGCGGCATACGCGACGATTTCGATCTTCATGCCGCTCACGACCAGCGCGTTCACGATCACCGTCGAACGATTCGGGTACGGCTTCTGAAAGTACTGCCGATAGATTTTGTCCACCGCTCCGACGTCCGTGACATCAACCAGATAGATCAGCACCTGGGCCACGTCGCGCAGCGATGCGCCAGCTCCGTTCAGCGTGAGTTCGAGGTTCCTGAACGTCAGATGTGCCTGATCTTCAATTGCGCCCGTCTCAATCGACCCATCCAGACGCACGGGTCCGTGCGCGGTGTAGATCACGCCGGCAGTGCGGGTCGCCCAGGAAAATGGCTGGCTGATTTCCGGCAGGTGTGTTTCGATAGCTTCAGTCATGACGTGGTGAATAGATTCAAATGAAGGCACGCGCACCAGGCTCGTGGCTTTGAATAGCGTGCGACCATACTGCGCTGAACAGACGATTCCGCCGGGAAAAACACGGAACCGCCGCAGCGCCAGCTACAGCGATTCAGCGAAATGCGCGACCGTGTCGGCAAGCGAATAAGCGGCAGAAAATCCGAGTTCGCGCCGTGCGGCGCTGACATCCGATGGCGCCGGGCGAATATGCGGGAACGCAGCGAAGCCACCTTCTGGCAGCTTGAGTTCCGCAATGCTCAACGACGGATAGCACCGCCGCACCACTTCAATAAATTCGTCGAGCGAAAACCATTGACCTGTCGCGATGTTGTAGACCCGTTGCGTCGGTGTGGGCGCGCATAACGCTGCAACGTTGGCAGCGGCGCAATCACGTGCGTCGATGAATTCTTCACGACCGTTCCACAGCAGGATGGGGTCATCAAGGCGTGCCGCCGTACTGCTCCGCCCTGCCTGAAGCAGGCAACCGAGCAACTTTCCGGGTACGCTCGTCGCCGCCTCGGCCCCCGCGCCAAGTACCGCCCCATAACGGAGAACGACGACACTCAGGTCGTAGAGCGACGCGTACGCCAGCGCCAGATGCTCGCTGGCAATCTTCGTGGCGGCGTAAATGCTCGCCGGCCGCTCGCTCACGATCCGATACGGAAAATCTTCCGGGATCGGCGTGGCCGGCAGCGACGCGAACGCCGAATACATCACCGTCGTCGAGCTTGCAATCACGATGCGCGCCAGCTTGCGCCGCCGCGCGATCTCCAGGACGTTTGCCGTACCCATCGTGTTAACCCGGATGCCTGCCAATGGATCGCGACGAATCGCGGTAGACAGCAGTGCTGCCGTATGCACGATCGAGGTTACCCCGTGCCTGGCCACGAGATCGTCGAGTTGGGTGAAATCGGTCACATCGCACAGCGCCAGCCTTACCCCGCCCAACGTCTCTTCCGGGCGCGGGTTCACGTCGACAAGCAGAACCTCTTCGCCCCGCTCCTGCAGTTGAGCCGCTGTTAGCCGGCCGATCGTGCCCGCCCCCGTGATCAAAACAGTCATCGTCTTCTCCTCCAGGTCAGTGGTCGGCAGGACTTCCACGTCCCTTCACATGCCGGCTGGAAACAACGATACGAGTACAAATTATCTTCGTCAACACAAAATTATGTTGATTTTATAAATTTCTACAATAATTATACGAACCTGTTGAGATCAACGAATCGCACCACGCACACGGAGCAAGCTCTTGTCTAACTGTAAGAATCGACTGAAACCACAGATGGCGTTGCCCACGCCGAACGCGCAGGCGTATGAAGAATGCGTGCTGGGGTGGTCGTCGCGTGAATACCCGCAATTGCGGGTCGAGAAGGACATCGCGTATGGCGATCACCCCGCGCAGCGCTATGACGTGTACGGCGGAGACCACACGGCCGACGCGCCGATCGTCGTGTTCTTTCACGGCGGCGGCTGGACCAATGGCTACAAGGAGTACGCAGCGTTCATGGCGCCCTGTGTCGTGGCTGCGAACTGCGTGCTGGTTACGCCAGGCTATCGCCTCGCACCAGAGCATCCCCTACCCGCTGCATTCGACGATGGCGTTGCGCTACTCAGTGCACTGGCACGCACTCGTCCCTCCTGGGCGGGAAACGCACAACGCGTGATCCTCGCAGGTCATTCGGCCGGCGGCCACCTTGCAGCTCTGCTGGCGCTACGCCCGGATTCACTGGAAGGCGCCGGGGTGAATCCCCGGATCATCGCCGGCTGTATGCCGGTGAGCGGCATCTTCGATCTGCATCATCCTCACCCGACCCCCGGCTCTCTGGAAGCGCGCGTCTACGACCTGGTGCTCGGCACCGATACCGATGACGCACGCATGAGCCCGCTCTGCTGGACTCGCGGCAACACGGTTCCGATGGCGCTGACCTACGGTGAACACGACAGCGAGAGAGTCATCCTCTCGAACCGCCGGATGGCCAGCCTGCTCGCTTTGCAGCCAGCGCCGACGTCCTGCGAGGTCGAGCGCAATGCCGACCATTTCCAGACCCACACCTTTCTCGATAACGCCGCACATGCCTGGTATTCGCGGCTTGCCGTACTCGCGCACGCGAGCGCTGTGTAGTCCGCAATTCTGAATTCCCATCCCATTGGAGTCTTTGAAATGAGCAAAGCTGGACTTAAAGCATCCCCGATCGCGGCCGCCGTTCTCTCGCTGTCCGCCGTCACCTGCCATGCGCAGTCGAACGTCACGCTGTACGGCATCATCGACGCGAGTGTCGACTACGTGTCGAATGAAAGCGGCCACCACGCGGTGCAGGCGCAAAACGGCATGATCAATGGCAGCCGTTGGGGATTGAAAGGCAATGAGGACCTTGGCGGAGGCACCAGCGCGGTCTTCCAGCTGGAGAATGGCTTTAACATCTTCAACGGGAAATTGGGCCAGGGCGGACGGGAATTCGGCCGTCAGGCATGGGTCGGTCTCAAGGACAAAACACTCGGTACGGTGACGTTCGGCCGGCAATACGATCCGACGATCTGGTATCTAGCCGTCTATACCGGGGGCTTTAACGGCGGAACCGCATTCGCGCATCCGTTCGACAACGACAACATGGGCAATTCGTTCAGACTCGACAATGCGGTTGAGTATGCGAGCCCGACGTGGGGCGGATTTTCGATGCGCGGCATGTATGCATTCTCGAATCAGGCGGGCGGCTTCAAGAGCAATCGCGCTTATAGCGCCGGCGCCGGCTATACGCGCGGAGGCTTGAGTCTCGGCACAGCGTTCATCATGATCGACAACGTCGGCGGCAATGCGGGCGGCGCCGTGGATGGCAGCACGACTGGCGACTCGACGTTCATCGGCAGCCGTCAGATGGTGTGGGGAACTGCAGCGAGCTACACGTACGGAAGCGGCATCTACGGAGCGACGTGGACGCACACCCGGATCGAAAATGGAACATCGGTGAATCTGGCTGGCTACAAGCCATTGGGGAACGCCGGCATGAGCCTGGATAACTTCGATGTGAACGTGACGTACAACGTGACGCCAGCGTTTGCCCTGCTCGGCACCTATACCTACACGATGGCGCGCTTCACAAACTCACAGGTCAGTGCGAGTCCGAAGTGGAATCAGTTCAACGCACAGGCTGATTACTTCCTGTCAAAACGAACGGATATTTATCTTGATGCCGTGTATCAACACGTGAGCGGCGGTGCGAACACACCGTTTGCAAACGCGATTATCTGCGGCTATTCGCAATCCTCATCGCCGAGCCAGCTCGTGGTTGGCCTGGGCCTGCGCCACCGCTTCTGATTCCGGGCTGCGTTGCAACTCGGCTGGGTTCGCATCCGTGTGCCGGGCGAAACGTGCCATTCAGTTCCGGACATCGCGCCGCGCGTTCATCAGAACGCGCGATTTGCAAAACATTTACGCCTTTGCCAGTTCAGCAGATTTTCGTGCTCGCCGTGGTGCGGCACGTTTTGATTCAGGTGATGCGTTGCCCGTGGCCTGTGCTCGCGCCGCCGCGGTAGACCGGGGAGTCCTGGCGGCAGCCCTTCCGGAGGCCATCTGGGATTGCTCGGAGGCCGGTTCGTCCAGATAGTCGATTACCGCGAGCGTCGCATTCAGATGTTCGCGCAACACCGTGCATGCCCGGTTCACGTCGCGTGACAGGGTCGCTTCCATGAGCACCTGATGCTCGTTGAAAATACTGTCGGTTTTGGCCGTGAAGCCCAGCCGCGCGAGGCGAAGGCGCCGGTAGCGTTCGGCATGATCGATAAGCTGCCCATTGATCCGGTGCAACCATGGCGAACTCGCCGCACCGAGCAGCGCCCGATGAAAGCGCCGATGGGCCGCTTCCCAGGCGTCGACACCCTCAATATCGTCTAACGACGCAGGGACAGGCTCATGAGTCAGCTTATAAAACGCTGCAGAAATCTCTGCCCCCCAATCGGCGTCGCCGCGAAGGATCGATTCAGTGAGCAGGATGGTTTCGATATGAACACGCGCAGAAACAATATCCCGGAGATCTTCGGCCGACACCGGCGCGACCCGGAAGCCGCGTTGACCTTCATTCGACACCAGACCTTCGCGGCTCAGCAGCATCAAGGCTTCGCGGATCGGACTCATGCCGAGGCCATAGCGGTCCTGAAGTCCTTGCAAACGGAGCTTCGAATCGGGTTCCAGCACGCCAGACAGGATATCCCGGTGCAGCAGCCTGTATGCCTGATCGGAAAGCGTGCGTTCGCTCTCCTCCTCAACACGCGGAGCGCGCGCATTACGTGACGCAACGAGATTTCGGCTGATCGGTTTCATTTCAAATGGTGAGTGTGAATCAGGCAGCTGACTTCGCGCCCGTCTCAGACAATAGTATTTTGAAAATCATACGCGAATTATAAATTTTGTGGTGGTCAAGATTTTGCATGCCCGTTTGGAAAACCTCCGGGAAAGGCGCCTGTCGCCACTGTCCGTAGCGGGATAGGCTTCGGCCTTCCATGGCGACCCCGCAATGGACCGCTCCTGGCCGAGGCCGTGTAAAAACGTGTGAGCCGGCAGTCTGTCGGGCATCTGGTGAGGCATGAAGTTGTTGTCGCGACGGTTGACTGCCTTGAACTTGCTACAGTCGATAGCTACGACACGCTTGTGTGAACAGCTTCAGGTCACGGCATATCATCACGAAGCGCCGGCATACGTTGCGAATGCCGTCGCCATTGCTTCGCCTGAACTCGGCAATCGTCATGAAGTCCGGCGCAAGCCGGCCGGTCAGCCACATCAATTCGACATTGCGCTGGCACTCCCGCTCCAGGCGTCGGCCAGACTGCACGCGATTGAGATAACCGTAGATATAGATCTTGAGCAGCACGGCCGGGTGGTAAGAAGGTCGCCCGGTGCCTGCCGGCGTGGTGCCTTCGAATCCGGGGGATGCCAGTTCGAGTTCGTCGACGAATGCGTCCACAATTCGCACAGGGTTGTCTTCAGCGATGAAGTCATCGAGACACTCTGGCAGAAGTGTCGCCTGACTGCGTTGCGCACCTTCGACAAATCGCCCCATCTGCGCCTCTCATTTCAGCAGATTGATTCAGTCCAGGTGATCACACGCGTTTTTACACGGCCTTGGCCGAAACCGGTCAGTCGCCGGCCAGGGCTGTGGAACAGCTTCGGCTGGAAGCAGCCAGATTCATGATCGAGCAGAGCCGGCACACGATTAACGTGGTGGCACAGGAAACGGGCTTTGTGGACCGGGAACGCATGCGCCGCGCGTTCCTCCGAACGTTCGGCGTGCCCCGCCGATGTCCTGCGCAGGAACCCCCGGCGGGAACCGGTCGCTGGCGGCTGAAATCCGTTCTCACGCCGGCGAATCCAGCGAATCGTCAGCCGCCGGCAACACGTCCCCGCACCACACGCTTTCGTCCTTCAGGCCAACGCCCGTGAGCTTCATGGTGCGTGCGGCCTCGAGCAGATGAACCAGTTTGAAGGCGGCCACATCGTAGCTCAAGCCTTCCGGACGCACGTTGGAAATGCAGTTACGCTCGGCATCGCTTCGTCCTGTGGCTGGCCGATAGGTCAAGTAGACCCCGAGGCTCGCTGGCGAACTGAGTCCCGGCCGCTCGCCGATCAACACGGCCACCATGTCCGCGTTCAACAGTGCGCCGATCGGGTCACCGATCGCGACACGCGCCTGGGTTGCCACGACAACCGGTCCGATACGCCAGCCGCGCAGCTGTGCGATCGTTCTGTCGATCAACGGAATGGCGTGGAGGGCAGCCGCGTTGGCCGACAGCCCGTCGGCAATCACGAAAACCAGATCGGTCCGTGCTGTCCCTGATCCCGCGTACGGTACGAGACATGCGGCGCTTTGCACGTCAAGCATGCGCCCCAGATCCGGACGCCGTAGATACTGCTCGCGATTCTCCGCCGCACTGCACACCTCGACCGAATCGAGTGCCCTCTTGTCGAGTTCGCGCCTTAGCAGAGCAGTGTCGAGCGGCGTGTGAACGGCATCACGAGCTTGCGCATGGGACAGATTGAACGCAAGCAGCGGCGCGGTTGGCAGGCTGCTGCCCGTGCGTCCGAGCGCGATCCGCGCAGCGGTGAAACGGCGCAACGCATGCCACGGATCCACCGTGATCGCGCTATCTCCAGCCGTGGCTGGAGCATGGTCCCGGGTTTCCCGTGTCATCGCCCGATCCATTCGAGGAGCGGCTGTGCCCGCGACTGATCCTGAATCAGACCCCGCGCGTCGGTGACACCCATCGCCTCGAGCCATGCGTCGAATTCCGGCGCCCGTTTGAGACCGAGCAGCCGTCGTACATAGAGCGCATCGTGAAACGACGTGCTTTGATAGTTCAGCATGATGTCGTCGGCGCCCGGGACGCCCATGATGAAGTTGACGTTGGCCGCGCCGAGCAGCGTCAGCAAGTTGTCCATGTCGTCCTGATCGGCTTCGGCGTGATTCGTATAACAGATGTCACACCCCATCGGTACGCCGAGCAGCTTGCCGCAAAAATGGTCCTCGAGTCCGGCGCGGATGATCTGCTTGCCGTCGTACAGATACTCAGGGCCGATGAAGCCGACCACCGTATTGGTCAGAAACGGATTGAACCTGCGCGCGACCGCGTACGCCCGCGCTTCGCAGGTCTGCTGGTCAATGCCATGATGCGCGTTCGCGGACAGCGCGCTGCCCTGTCCGGTCTCGAAGTACATCATGTTTTCGCCGACCGTGCCGCGCTTGAGGGAACGGCCCGCGTCATACGCCTCGGCGAGCAGCGACAGGGACACGCCGAAGCCCGCGTTCGCCTTCTGGGTACCGGCGATCGACTGGAAGATCAGATCGACAGGCGCACCCTTTTCGATCGCGGCAAGCGTGTTGGTCACGTGCGTCAGCACGCAGGTTTGAGTTGGCACTTCGTACGCGCGCCGGAACTCGTCCATCATGGTCAACAGCGCGGTGATCGCGGAGACCGAATCCGACGCGGGATTGATGCCGATCATCGCATCGCCGCACCCGTACATCAGGCCGTCGATCATGGACGCCGCGATGCCCTTCACGTCGTCGGTCGGATGATTGGGCTGCAGGCGCACCGACAGATGCCCCGGCAGCCCGACCGTGTTCCTGAAGCGGGTGACGACCGGGCGCTTGCGCGCAACGAGGATCAGATCCTGGTTGCGCATCAGCTTGGACACCGCGGCGACCATCTCGGGCGTAAGACCGTCTGCAATACGTTCGAGCATCGCGGTGTCGGTGGTATCCGCGAGCAGCCAGTCGCGAAACTCACCGACTGTCAGATGCGATACCGGCGCAAAGGCCACGGCGCAATGTTCGTCGATGATGAGACGCGTGATCTCGTCGTCTTCGTACGGTATCAGCGCTTCACCCAGAAACGTTCGAAGCGGCACCGCCGCCAGCGCCATCCTGGCGGCGACGCGTTCCTCTTCGGACGCAGCGGCAATCCCGGCAAGCTCGTCGCCTGAACGGCGCGGGCTTGCCTTCGCAAGCAGCGTGCCGAGGCTGTCGAAGCAATAGCCGCGCGTGCCGATGGTTTCGCGAAAGTTCATTTCATCCTTCCCGCAATCCGGTTCCGGCGGCGACTATGCACCGCTGCCTCCAACGGTTTTCAGGCTTTTCCATTGTCCCTGCTGGACCTGAAACAACGTGTACGGCGGCTTGATCAGATCACCATACGGATCGAAGCTGATCTTGCCGGTCACACCCGTGACCGTCACTTTCGGCATGCTGTCGACGATCTTTGCGCGGTCGAGCGAATTCGCGTCGTGAATCGCCTTGATCATCGCGAGCGCCGCGTCATATGAAAACGGTGCGTACAGTTCGACACTCTGATTGAAGCGTGCCTTGTAACGCTGACCGAACGCCTGTGCGGCGGGCAATTTGTCGAGCGCCGGACCGGGTTCCAGATCCTGCGTGCCGTCACCCGCCGCACCCGCGATCTGCAGGAACGCATTGCTCTTCAGCGCGCCCGCGCCGAACAACTGCGCAGTCATGCCCAGCGAGCGCATCTGCTTGACCAGCATCGCGCCCTGCTCATCCAGGCCGCCAAAGAAAATCAGGTCGACGTTCCTGCTTTTCAGCGTCGTCAGAATCGCGCGGAAATCGACGGCTTTGTCGTTGGTGAACTCGCGATCCACCACGTTGCCATTCGCTTCCTTCGCGCCCTTTTCAAAGGCATCCGCGAGACCTTGTCCGAACGCCGTGCGATCGTCGATGATCCCGATGCGCTTCGCCTTGATCTGCTCAACCACGAAATGGCCCGCGACGACGCCGCCGACGCCGTCGTGCCCCATCGTGCGAAACACGTTCTTGAAGCCCTGTTTAGTCAGTTGGGGATTGGTCGACCCCGGTGTGATCATCGCGACATTCGCCTGATGGTAGACAGCCGAGGCCGGAATGCTGCACCCCGAGTTGTAGTGGCCGATCACGCCCACCACGCCGTCGTCGACCAGTTTCTGCGCGACCTGAATCGCCACGCGCGGGTCGGCCTGATCGTCCTGCACGTCGAGCACGAATTTGACCGGTTTGCCGTTTACCGTCGGATGCTTCGCGTTTTCTTCATCGAGCGCGAGCTGCGCGCCATACTGCAAGTCCTTGCCGACGCGTGCCACCGGACCCGTCAACGGTCCGACGAAACCAATCTTGACCTCTTCCGGATCGGCAGCCCAGGAAGACTGTATTTGCGCACCGAGTGCGCAAACGACGAAACTCAAAAACCAGTAGCGGCGATTCATGATGCGCTCCTTACGAGATATCGCGTCGCGGGTTGTGTCGATCAGCCGGTTCGATACGCGACGTCTCGAAGCCGCCCTGCAGTGCTTGCTACGAATCCTGAAACTGCTGCCGGCAACGCCCTGGCGAAATCTGGAAACGCGTGGCCGCATAGGGTGCGAGATCGAGCGGCGGTGCGCGCTTCGCAACCAGGTCGGCGACGATGCGCCCGCTCACGCCCGCCAGCGTCAGCCCGAGATGCTGGTGGCCGAACGCGTAAATCACCCGTTCACTGGCGCTCGAACGTCCGAGCACCGGCACGCCATCCGGCAAGGTCGGGCGAAAACCCAGCCAGCTGTTGTCGGGTTGATCGAGTGCCGGTAACGCGCGCTTCGATGAAAACGTCAGCAGGCTGATCAGCGAGTCGTTGTGCGCATTCCCGAATCCAGCCAGTTCGACAGTGCCGGCGACGCGAATTCCATCGCTCATCGGCGTCATGTAGAAACCCCGCTTCGCCCAGCCGACCGGCCGCGATATCAGTTGCTGTGCGCCCGGATAACGCACGTGATAACCGCGCTCGGTATCGAGCGGCACCGCGTCGCCGCATTGCGTGGCGAATTGCGCGGAGCGCGCGCCGGTGGCGATCACCACATGGCTGAAACGCTGCGCGCTCCCGTCGACCACCACGCTTGCCCCATCCGCCAACGGCTGCACCGCGCTCACGGTGGAGCGCTGCAGCGACAGCCCTTGCGCCGCGAGCTGTTCATACAGTTTCTGCAGGAAACCGGGCGGATCGGAGAAGTGCCAGGAGTCGCTGAACAGCACGCCTCGCTCGAAGATCGGCGCGAGCGACGGTTCGAGTGCGCGAATGTCGCCGCCCGTCAGCACGTCGAAGGACACACCCAGCTTCTTGCGCAGATCGAGCGCGGGACTCGCGGCATCGAAGGACGCGGCATTCGAATACAGATAAAGGCATTCGCGCGAGCGGACGAAACGCGCCAGTTCCGGGTCCGACAGCAACGGCGCGTAACCGTCCTGCGCACGCGCGAGCAACGCGGCAAGCGCAGCGGCGCTCGCTTCATAACGACGGGGCAGCGAACTCATCATGAAGCGCGCGAGCCACGGCGCGAGGTGTGGCAGATAGCCCCAGCGCAGCCTGAACGGACTGTCGCTCGACAACAGGAAACGCGGCAGGTCGCGGAACACCGACGGGTTGTTCACGGGAATACAGGCGTAGTGCGCGAACGTCCCGGCGTTGCCGAACGACGCGCCCTGCCCGACGCCCGAGGGATCGAATAGCGTGACACGATGACCGTCGCGCATGAGCGCCGCAGCGCTCGCGAGGCCGATGAATCCCGCTCCGATGATGGCGATATCCGACATTACCTGCGCCCTTCCATCGCTTGCTGGCCGATCCGCGACACATAGCCGGTGGCGGTTCCATCACCGTGCTGGTGGCGCTTCGCCATCAGCACGTAAGCCCCCGAAGCCACCGCGAGACTCGCGAGACTGGCCATCAGCTGCGGCCGCAGTGCCGGATCGGCGCCCATGGCAAGCAGCACGCCGGCAATCGCCGCCACCACCGCATACGACAGCCACGGAAAGAGCCACATCTTCAGCGTCAACCGTTCCGGCTCAGTGGCTTCGATGCGCCGGCGAATGCGGATCTGTGCCAGCGCCGTCGCGAGATAAACGAACAGCATCACCGCGCCGGACGCGTTCACGAGAAACAGGAACACCCCCTGCGGCGACACGATGGCCGCAATGATCGCCACGTAACCGACCACGCTGCTCCACAGCACCGCGAGTCGCGGGACTTTGTGTGGCGTCAGCGTCAGCAGCGACTTCGGCGCGTCGCCGCGCTCGGCGAGGCGGAACAGAATCCGCGACGACACATACAAGCCCGAATTCAGCGCGGACAGCACGGCAACCAGAACGATCGCGTTCATGATGTCAGCGGCGCCTGGAATCCGCATTGTTTCCAGTGCGGCCACGAACGGCGAATGTCCCGTGACGATGCTGCCCCACGGCACGATGCACGCAATCAGGAACATCGAACCGACGTAGAACGTAATGATCCGCAGGATCACCGAACGCGTCATGGCCGCGACGCTTTTGGTCGGATCGTCCGATTCGGCCGCGGCGATCGTCGCGATTTCCGCGCCACCCACCGCGAAAATCACCGTCGGCACCGCCGCGAAAATGGACATCGCGCCGAACGGCATGAAGCCGCGATGGCTGGCCAGATTCACCAGCGCACTGCCGGTATGGCCGAACCCGAACACATAGGCCGCGCCGATCGCGATGAACACGATGATCGCGGCGACCTTGATCGACGCGAACCAGAACTCGAATTCACCGTACGACTTCACCGACAGCAGATTGATCAGCGTCATCACCGACAGCAGCACGAGGCCAATCATCCACACCGGCGCCGGAATCCAGCGTTGCAGGATCCCCGCGCCCGCCACCGCTTCGACCGCGACGACGATCACCCAGAAATACCAGTAGAGCCAGCCGCTGGTGAAACCGGCCCAGTTGCCGAGGCCGATGCGCGCGTATTCGGTAAACGAGCCGATGCCCGGCACCGCCAGCGCCATTTCGCCGAGCATGCGCATCACCATCAGGACAACGATACCGGCGACCAGATAGGACACGCAGGCGGCCGGGCCGACTGTTGCGAGCGTCGCACTGCTGCCGACAAAAAGACCCGCGCCGATGATGCCGCCGAGCGCAATCATCGTGACGTGCCGCTGCCGCAAGGCGGCGCCGAGTTTTGGCGCGGCGCTGGATACGGAGGACTGTGGAACACTCATCGGACAACTCCTGCCAAGTGGTTCGGGACACTGCCGGGTTGCGTCTTCGATCTGCGCCACCAGACAAACTCTGGCAATTAGAATCACACAATATTTTTTTGTGTGCAATTAAAACGCGCATTGTATGGCTTTAGCATTTTCCCTGGGTGGCGCATGGCGCGCTCCTTGCCACCTGATCCAAACCTGCAAATGGCTTTCCAAAGGGCATTGAAGCAGGGGCTCTCTGGTATAGAATCGACAAAACTCCGCACAATCGCGGACAAAGCTGGTTTTGTATGGAGACGCGTGATCTTATGGCTTCTGGTAAAGACACAGCCCGCCCCGCCAATGGCGTGCCGAACCAGGCGAAGCGGTCCACCTATATCGAGGTGTCCAGTTCGATCGAGCACGAGATCCGCAGCGGCATTTATCCGCCGGGCAGCCGGCTTCCGCCGCAGCGGCAACTGGCGACCGAACTCGGCATCAACGTGTCGACGGTGTCGCGCGCGTACAAGGAATTGCAGCTACGCGGCCTGGTGATCGGCAGCAAGCGGCGCGGCTCGCTGGTCACGGGCGGCGCGATGCCGAGTGTCGAACCGATGCGTCCCGCGACCCATGCGGCGATCGACCTGACCGTGAACCGGCCCGCTACCGGCGAATTTCTGAGCTGCCTCGCGCGCACGCTGGCGGAATTGCCGCGCGACCCGCGTTATGCGGAGGTGCAGGAATATCAGTTGCCGCAAGGACCGTCGTGGGCACGCGACGCCGGCGCGCGCTGGATGGCCGCGCCGGGCTTCACGCCGGCGCCCGCGCATGTGGTCGTGACGAGCGGTGCGCAGCACGGCCTGTACGCGGTGCTGAACAGCCTGATCGGCACCGAGGGTGTCATCCTCGCCGATCAGCTCACCTACTACGGCCTGAAAGCGCTCGCGCCGGTTTTTCAGTTCGAAATCGTCGGCATTCCAAGCGATCGTGACGGCCTCTTGACCGACGAGGTCGAACTCGCGTGCCGCCGCATGCCGGTGAAGGCAATCTTCACGGTGCCCAATCTGCAGAATCCGACCGTGACGACGATGAGTCTCGCGCGCCGGATGGCGCTTGCCGATATCGCGCGCCGGCATGGCGTGGTGATCATCGAGGACGATGTTTATGGGCCGCTCGTCTCGCAGCGTCTGCCGACGATCGCGAGCCTGTGTCCCGAGTTGACGTTCCATATCGCAGGGACCTCGAAAATCCTCGCACCCGGCTTGAGGCTAGGTTATCTGCTCAGTCCACCGGACAGCTCGGCATTGTGCGCGGAGGCCGTGCGAACCACGGCATGGATGCCCGCGCCGATGTCGATGCTCATCGCGTCGATCTGGATCGAGGACGGCACCGCGCGTCACATCATGGATGCGCAGCTCACCGAGATTCGCGCCCGCCAGGATCTCGCCCGCGAGCTGCTGCCGCAGGAGTTGCTGCAGACCGATCCCGCATGCATGTTCGTGTGGCTCAAGTTGCCGCAACCCTGGCGAGCCGATGATTTCGCCGCCAATGCGAAGGCACGCGGCGTGGTGGTGATGCCGTCGTCGGCCT
Source organism: Paraburkholderia sartisoli (assembly GCF_900107685.1). Lineage (GTDB taxonomy): Bacteria > Pseudomonadota > Gammaproteobacteria > Burkholderiales > Burkholderiaceae > Paraburkholderia > Paraburkholderia sartisoli. The sequence goes on from NZ_FNRQ01000007.1 coordinate 177,982, forward strand.
TTGCCGTAGACCGCTCGGACATCGAGCACGGGGTACGGATCAACCTCGCCTGCGCGACGAGCCGCGATCAGCTGGTGAGTGCGCTACGGCTGCTGACCGGGACGCTCAAAGACCGTCCGAGAGCGCTGTTCGGGACGATCTGATGCGGCGAAGCCTGAAGCAACACAGTTGCAGCCGATAGACCTCGACAGATGCCACACGAGAGAGGTTGCAAAAGGTTTCATATAGAAACCTTTTGGCATATGATTGTGGCGTCGCGTAGATAGGACGTTCATGATGGCAATCGCACTCAAACTGTCAGACGAACTGGTCGAGATTGCAAAGCCGCACGCGGCGGCGAAGCATCGTTCGGTTCCCAAGCAAATCGAGCATTGGGCACGACTCGGGAAGGCTGTCGAAGACAACCCCGATATGCCCGTGAGCTTCATTCAGGACACCCTTTTGGCCGTTGAGGAGGCAAAGGCGGGGCAAACGGCTGAGTATCAGTTTTCCTCGTGATGACGACCCGTATTCGAGCTACACCAACCTTCGAACGTGCTGCCAGGAAACTGCATACCCGAGACAAGAAAGCGCTGGACGATGCAGTACGGGAAATCGCGGCGAATCCGGATACAGGCGTCGCGAAGAAGGGGGACCTGGCGGGCGTCTACGTCCACAAGTTCAAGATCAACAAGCAGGAAGTCCTGCTCTCGTACCAGTACACGCCGGACGAGTTAATCCTGCTGAGCCCGGGTTCGCACGAGAATTTTTATCGCAACCTCAAGCGCTAGAAAAGCAGGATGACCGGCAAACCCGACCTCCCGCCATGGCCGCGCATGAACCCCACGCGCGTATGACGTATCGCGCGGGCGAGGCTGCGACTCTGGCCTCGCCCCGCCCGACAGCGCATACTCGAACGACGCACTGACCGCACCGGTCGCTGCACCGGCATCGCCACCACCACCAGTGTTCCGGCCGCGCGTGCCCAATGTCATCGGGCACGCGGATTGCTAAAATCTTCCACGTTGCTGAAGCCGGCTTCTCGCGGCGAGACGCCCTTTCACCCGGAACCCCGACTCATGAACCTCCCGTCGCCGCCGAACGGCAGACCCAATCGCGTGTATCCCCCGCACACGCCGACGCTGCATGGACTCGCGTCGGTGGTGACCGGGGTCGTGGTGGTGTGCGGGCTGTACTTCGGACGCGCCGTTCTCATTCCGATCATCCTGTCGGTCCTGCTCAGCTTTCTGCTCGCGCCGCTCGTCACCACGCTGCGCCGCCTGCACATGGGCCAGTTGCCGTCGATCTTCATCGCGGTGTTCTTCGCACTGGCCGCGCTGCTCGGCGCGGGCGCGCTGATCGGCGCCCAGATCGTCCAGCTCGCCGCCGACCTGCCACAGTACCAGGCGGCCATCGAACGCAAGATCGAAACCGTGCAGGAAAAAACGGTCGGCCGCGCCGACGTGCTGTTGAGCCGCGCCGCCAGCGCGCTGCAACGGGTCGCGCCTTCACGGCCGGCGCCGCGCACGAGTGGCCGCCCCGCCCGCGGCACGGCCGCCGCGCCGATGCCGGTCGAGGTCCACGAACCCGCGCCGACGCCGCTCGGACTCGCGCAACGCGCGTTCTCGCCCGCCATCGCGCCGATCGAGACGACGTTCATCGTGCTGGTCGTCACGATCTTCATCCTGCTGCAACGCGAGGACCTGCGCGACCGCCTGATCAGCCTGTTCGGGTCGAGCGACCTGCATCGGACCACCACGGCCATCGACGACGCCGCCGTGCGCCTCTCCCGCTACTTCGTCGCACAACTCGCGCTGAATCTCGGGGTGGGCGCGGTCATCGCACTCGGGCTCGCCCTGCTCGGCGTGCCGGGCGCGCTGCTCTTCGGCGTGATTTCCGCGCTGCTGCGCTTCGTGCCATATATCGGCATCTGGATCGCGGCCCTGCTGGCCGTGTGTCTTGCCGCCGCGATCCAGCCGCAATGGACGATGGCCGTATGGACGCTGGTGCTCTTTATCGTCATCGACGTGGTGGCGGGCCAGATCGTCGAGCCGCTTTTGTATGGACATCGATCGGGGCTGTCGCCGCTCGCGGTGATCATCGCGGCGATTTTCTGGAGCTGGCTGTGGGGGCCAGTCGGTCTCGTGCTGTCGACGCCGCTCACGCTGTGCATCGTCACGCTCGGCCGCTACGCCGACCGCCTCAACTTCCTCACCGTGCTGCTGGGCGACCAGCCGGCGCTCACACCCGCCCAGAACTTCTACCAGCGGCTGCTCGCGAACGACCTGCATGAAGCGATCGTCCAGGCGGAGCGGCTGCTGGGCGAGATGTCGATCGTCGACTACTACGATCAGGTCGTGCTGGAAGGATTGCGCCTTGCACGCAACGACGCGTTGCGCGGTGTGCTGCACACCGAACAGCTGGCGCGGATCAACGAGGCACTCGTCGACATCGTCGAAAATCTCGAAGCGGTGGAAGGTGCGCCAGACGTACACGCGCTCGACGAATCGGACCCGGCGGCGACATCGGCGGACGCCACCGGCGCATCGACGCGCGTGGCCACGATGACGGGCGAACCGGTGCTGTGCGTCGCGGGGCGCGGCGCATTCGACGAAGTCGCCACGGCGATCGCCGTGCAGTTGCTGACGCGTTACCGGATCGACTGCGTCGCCACGACCTATGAGCACTTCCGGCGCGGCGACGTGGCTGCGGTGGATGTGAATCGCGTACCGGTGATGTGCGTGATCTCGCTCGATGCCGCCGAGTCGCCACCGTATCTGCGCAACCTCGTGCGACGCGTGCATGCACAGGAAACGTCAGCCGCGCTCATCGTCGGCTTCGGCGCGCCGTCCGGAGACGAACCCGATGTGCCCGCCAGCGTCAGCGCACTCGCCGGCACGCGCGGAGCGACGACGTTCCGCGCCTTGATCGAGGAATCCCGCGCGGCCGTGCGCGCGATGGAAGAAGAAGGGGAGATGACGGACCGACCGGGTGAGGAACCCGGTTTCGCCCCAGCCGGGAGCTAGATCCGTCAGGCATGCATTATGCGGGCCGCCCCGGATCGCGTCATCAAGTGTTCTCGCAAGACACCGTTGCGAAATCCACGAGTGTGAATGTGATGGACGGCAGCCCCGGGGGCAGCCAGGCGCCACGCGGCTCCGTGAACCGGCGATCCGTTACCATGACGCCTGCGCCGTCACGTGCGGCGCGTTCCTTTTCTTCGTAGAACCTCGCCTTGCCGACTTACACGCTGCCCGCCGCCCTCACCGCCGAACTCGAGATCCGCAAGAGCCGCTTTATCGCGCACGCGATTCCCGTCGCGGATCGCGACGCGGCAATGGCGGCACTGCGCCATCTGCGCGACGCGCATCCGGGCGCGACGCACGTGTGCTGGGCGCTGCTCGCGGGCGGTCAGTCCGGCATGTCGGACGACGGCGAGCCGTCGGGCACCGCTGGCCGGCCGATCCTGGAAGTGCTGCGGCATCACGATCTCGATGGCGTGCTGGCTGCCGTGGTCCGCTATTACGGCGGCGTCAAGCTCGGCGCGGGCGGGCTCGTGCGCGCCTACACCGACGCGATCGCGACCGCGCTTCAGGATGCACCGCGCGTCGAGCGCATCGCGCAGGTGTTGCTGACCGTCGAGGTCGGGTACCCGGACGAGGCGCGCGTGCGCCGCTGGATCGAGCAGGAACATCACGCGCTCGAACAGAGCGCCTATGGCATGGCCGTGATCCTGACGATCCGGATGCCCGCCACCGTCATCGACGCGGCACGCGAAGCGCTGCGCGACATGACACAGGGCCGCGCGATTTTTCCCGAACCGGCCGCCTGACGCTCAACGTACAACCCGCCCGCGCAGCGTACCGGTCGCCGTCGTGAATCGAGGAAGGATGGCGGCACCGTTCGCGTCATCAATCTGACACAGCCGCCCTGCACGATCAAAGGTCCCGCCAACCGATCCTTTCAGGGTAAGGCCATGCCAGAACTCTCCTATCCGCAACCGGAAGCAGCTGCTGGACGAGGCCGGAGCGCGAGCCTCATCGTCTTCATGCTCGTCATCGCCGCCGGCGCCTTTTACGTCGCCACCCATCTGATCGACGACCTGCAGCCGCTGCGCCCCAACGCGTTCCTGCCGTATTTCCTGCTCGGCATCGCGTTGCTGATCGCGCTCGGCTTCGAGTTCGTCAACGGCTTTCACGACACGGCCAATGCCGTCGCGACCGTCATCTATACGCATTCGCTGACGCCGAATCTCGCCGTCGTCTGGTCGGGCACCTGGAATTTTCTGGGCGTGCTCACGTCGAGCGGCGCGGTGGCGTTCGGCATCCTGCAACTGCTGCCCGTCGAACTGATCCTGCAGGTCGGCAACAGCGCCGGTTTCGCGATGGTGTTCGCGTTGCTGATTGCCGCGATCATCTGGAACCTGGGCACGTGGTACTTCGGGCTGCCGTCGTCGAGCTCGCATACGCTGATCGGCTCGATCATCGGCGTCGGCCTGATGAACCAGCTGATCCACGGCTCGTCGGGCACGAGCGGCGTGGACTGGAACCAGGCGCTCGGCGTCGGCAAGTCACTGCTGTTTTCGCCGCTGGTCGGGTTTCTGGCAGCCGCCCTGCTGTTGCGCGTGCTGAAGGCGGTCGTGCGCGTTCCAGCGCTTTACGCTGAGCCGAAGGGCAAGAAACCGCCGCCGTTCTGGATCCGCAGCCTGCTGATCCTCACGTGTACGGGCGTGTCGTTCGCGCACGGTTCCAACGACGGCCAGAAAGGCATGGGCCTCATCATGCTGATCCTGATCGGCACGGTGCCCGCTTCCTTCGCGCTGAACAAGGCCGTGACGCCCGCCGAAACGCAGACGTTCCTCGCGGTCTCGCAACAGGCTTCGGCCACGTTCGCGAAATACACGAACGGCGCGCCGCCTTCGGCGAACCCACGCGCCGACGTCGAAGCCTTCGTGCAGACACGCCAGCTCACGCCCGCCACCGTGCCCGCGCTGAAACAGCTGACGGAGCAGATCGGCCAGCAGGTCGGCTCGTCGGGTTCGATGGCGAACGTGCCGACGGACCTCGTCGACAACGTGCGCAACAACATGTACGTCGCGTCGGAGGCGATCCGCCTGATGGAGAAGGCGAAGCAGCCCGCGTTCGCGGCGGACGACCTCAAGGCGATCGATAACTTCAAGAAGCAGACCGACCACGCCACCAAATTCATCCCGACGTGGGTGAAGGTTGCGGTCGCGATTGCGCTGGGGCTTGGCACGATGGTCGGCTGGAAACGGATCGTCGTGACCGTCGGCGAGAAGATCGGCAAGCAGCATCTGACGTACGGGCAAGGCGCCTCGGCGGAACTGGTCGCGATGCTGACGATCGGCGCGGCAGACGTGTACGGCCTGCCGGTTTCGACGACACACGTGCTGTCGTCGGGCGTGGCCGGCACGATGGCGGCGAACGGTTCGGGCCTGCAATGGAACACCGTGCGCAGCCTCGTGCTTGCATGGGTGCTGACGCTACCGGTTTCGATCGTGCTCGCGGGCGGGTTGTACTGGGCGTTCCGCTTCGTGTTCTGAAGCGTCGTCGATGCATGCATGCACCCGATGTGAAAAACGGCGTGCAGTTCATTGAACTGCACGCCGTTTTTCATGACCTGCGTCCGGACCGGATCAGATCAGTAGACTTCCGGCACGATCATCGAAGCCGGCACCGGCTGGCGGATGTACTCCGTGTTGTAGACCCGGTCAGGCAGCGCGATCGACGGATGGTCGATCTCGTGGTACGGCACCTGGCTCAGCAGATGGTGAATGCAGTTCAGGCGCGCGCGCTTCTTGTCGACTGCCTGCACGACCCACCACGGCGCCTCGGGAATATGCGAGCGATGCAGCATCACTTCTTTCGCCTGCGTATACGCTTCCCAGCGACGGCGGCTTTCCAGATCCATCGGGCTCAGTTTCCACTGCTTGAGCGGATCGAGAATGCGGTTCTGGAAGCGGATTTCCTGTTCTTCGTCGGTGATCGAAAACCAGTATTTGACGATCTGGATGCCGCTTCTCACCAGCATTTTTTCGAATTCCGGCACTGAGCGGAAGAACTCTTCGTACTCTTCGTCGGAGCAGAAATTCATCACGCGCTCGACGCCCGCGCGGTTGTACCAGCTGCGGTCGAACAGCACCATTTCGCCGCCCGCCGGCAGATGCTGCGCGTAGCGCTGGAAATACCACTGCGTGCGTTCGCGGTTGTTCGGCGCGGGCAACGCCGCCACGCGGCACACGCGCGGATTCAGGCGCTGCGTGATGCGCTTGATCGCCCCGCCCTTGCCCGCCGCGTCGCGGCCTTCGAAGATCACGACGAGCCGGTGCCCCGTGTGGACGATCCAGTCCTGCAATTTGACGAGTTCGCCCTGCAGACGGAACAGCTCGCGAAAATAGTGTTTGCGCGCTTCGCGGGCTTCGGCGGTGAGGCCATCCGCGCCGTCGACGATGCGGTCGTCCACTTCCATTTCGAGTTCCTCGTCGTATGCGTCGATGAGGTCTTCTTCGAAACGGCGCTGACGTTCGGCAAACGCCGCGGCGTCGAGGGCCATGTCATTTTCTTTCATCGTCATTCTCCTGTGCGACGGAAACGGGTTGCCCGCGCGATGCGTGCAGTATCGATGATCCGATTATCGAAGCACGAAGTGTCAGCCGTGTTACCCCGGTGTGGCCGTCACGGTGCGTGGACGGCGGCGGCAACGCGTGCCAGGGGACGGGCAAAGCTCAGTTCGTGCCCGTCCGGATCGACGAGATGGAAATAGCGCTCGCCCCACGGCGCGTCCGATGGCGCGAATTCGGGTGTCAACCCGGCGGCCCGCGCCTTGCGATACATGCCGTCGACATCGGACACGTAAATGATCACGCGCCCCCACCAGGTGATCGGGCCACGCGTGTCGGCGATCACGTTGAGGAACGACGAGCCCAGCGCGAATGACGTAAACGCCTCGTCAGGTCCACCGAAGCGGCGTGGAAAGCCCAGCGCTTCGTAGAATGCCACCGCGCGGGCCATGTCATGCGTCGCAAGCGTGATCGCGCTCAGCGATTCGACCTCGGGCTGGGGGGCGGGTTGGGGTTCTTTCGTTCCGGATGGGCTCACGGGCTGGTTCATGCTGTCGTGCTCCTTTCGCGCGAATTGCCGCACCGTGGCGTGATCGCGTCGTGTCGCGACGTCGCCGCCCGGACTCGCGGCACGTCGGTGCGGGCGGCGGCAAGGCAGATGTCAGGGAAGTGTCTCACAGCGCCTTCGCCTCGCGCATCTCCGCGGCACTTGAAAAACGACGGCGCGACCCCGCATCTTCGGGTCCAACTATCTGGAGCGTCATCATGGGAAGCCGTCCCCGTTTCATCGATGATCTGTCGCCACGCGCGCCGTCCGACGCGGCCGCGCCTCTGCCGGCCGCCACCGACGACGCGCTGCTCGACGCGTACTCCCGCACCGTCATCGGGGCGCTGGAGCGCGTGCAGCAGGCCGTCGCGTTCATTTCCGTCGAGCGACGCCTGCCGGGCGACGCCGGCGGGCCGGGCGGCCGCGGCGCGCGCGGCGGCACGGGCTCCGGCTTTCTCTTCACGCCCGATGGCTATCTGCTGACCAACAGCCACGTCGTGCATGGTGCGACGCATATCCGCGTGACGCTGGCCGATGGCGCCCGATTCGACGCCGATCTCGTCGGCGACGACCCGGACAGCGATCTTGCCGTGCTGCGGATCGGCTCGCCCGAGCCGTTGCCGCACGTCGAACTGGGCGAATCGGGCAAGCTGCGCGTCGGGCAGATCGCGATCGCGGTCGGCAATCCGCTCGGGCTCGCGCAGACAGTCACTACCGGCGTGGTGTCCGCGCTCGGCCGCTCGTTGCGCGCGAACTCGGGCCGCATGATCTACGACGTGATCCAGACCGACGCCGCGCTGAATCCGGGCAACTCCGGCGGGCCGCTGATCAACTCGGCAGGTCAGGTGATCGGCGTGAACACGGCGATCATCCCCGGCGCGCAGGCGATCTGCTTCGCGACGGCCATCGACACGGCGAAGTGGGTGATCATGCAGCTCTTCGCCTACGGACACGTGCGACGCGCCTATATCGGCGTGGCCGGCACGACGACGCCCCTCTCGCGACGCGTGCAGCGGTATTTCGGGCTGTCGGCGGCGAGCGGCGTGCGCGTCATGGAAGTGGTCAGGCATAGCCCGGCCGCGGCGGCCGGCGTGCGGACCGACGACACGATCGTGGGGATCGACGGCGTCGAGGTGGAAAGCGTCGACGGATTGCAGCGGGTGCTGGACGCGTCGCGGATCGATCGCGTCGTTTCGGTGGCTGTTCTGCGCGGCGCGCGGAAGCTCGAGCTGGGTTTGACGCCGGTTGAGCAGGTCAGTTAGCCATTCCTGATTCGTTGCCGCTTTGTTGCCTATACTGGGGAGATCGATCAGCTGCCGAGGAGAGCGAGTTGGCCAGTGACTACCAGGTGAAAGTCGCACGAGACATCGCCGGATATGACGATTCCGGCATACCGAGGGTCAGGCGCGGACCCGCGCGGGTCGTGGTTGTTGCAGCGCAGCGGGAAATGGTGTTCGGCGATCGGGATGCGTTGGAGCGGTTTGTTTTTGCCTGCCGGCAGGCTGGGGATGAGGCTTTTTCTTCTTCCTCTTCCTCCTTCTCTTCTTCTATTTCTTCTCAGGATGCCGCTCATGCCGATGCCTGGTGTCGGTTCTTTGAGCGGATTTTGAAGCTTTAGGGTTTTCTTTTCTTTCTTTGGCCTTTCCTTGAATTCATGTCGGTCTATTTGTGTTGCCCCTGTGCGGGGCGGCACCTACTTTTCTTTGTCTTCCAAAGAAAAGTAGGCAAAAGAAAGGCGCTTCGAAATGCCATCTTTTCTCGGTGCGTCATTCTTGGGGAATGGCACCCCATGAGGTGTCGCCCTCGCACTCGATGCCGCACTGGTCCGCGCATGATCTGATCCCCCGCGCCACGACCTCCGTGACACAGCATTCATTCACCGGCTTCGCACTTCGTGCGCGCCGTCAGGGCTGATACGTGTCGAGGAAGCCGGTAAACCTGGCCCGCAGTTGATACGCGCGATACGTGTGCATCCTCCACGGGCAACGCGATATCCCGACGTGGATGCCCGACAGTTGACTCCCATCGAGAACTGAGCGCCTCAGTTGTACACAAATGACTCCAACGAGAAGCGCAGGCAGCGGCTTCCAATGCCACTCCCCGTCACCACAACAAAAAACGGGCACCGAATCCCGATGCCCGCCTTTCCCTGCTCTCCCGCATTTCCCGCTACTGGATCACCCTCGATATCCCGCGTCCTCGTGGGTCGGATACCGGCTCCGGTGTGTCTCCGTTGATCTTGATCGCCTGGATGTCGCCGCTGAAATCCTGTCCCTTCAGCACGTATCCCTTCGCCTCGATCTCCTTCGCCAGCTCGCCGTCGATCGGCTTGTACGGCTCCCAGAAAATCGTGTTCGGCGGCAACAGCTGGTGGTGAAAGCGCATCGCGGCCACCGCCTCCGGCAACGGCATGTTGAAGTCATACACGTTGTTGATCACCTGGAATATCGACGTGAAAATCCGTGAGCCCCCCGGCGTTCCAATCACGAGCGATACCTTGCCGTCCTTCGTCAGGATCGTCGGCGACATCGACGACAACGGACGCTTCTTCGGCTCGATCGAATTCGCGTCGCTGCCCACCACGCCGAACATGTTCGGCACGCCCGGCTTCGCGGCGAAATCGTCCATCTCATCGTTCAGCACGATCCCGGTGCCCTCGGCCACCACGCCCGATCCAAAGTAACCGTTGATCGTGTACGTATTCGATACCGCATTGCCCCACTTGTCGACCACCGAGAAATGCGTCGTCTCGGCCTTCTCCGGCATCGACGTGCCAAGCCCCGGCTGTACGCTCTTCGTGTCCGAAGGCGTCGTCGGGTTCACTTCAGCGGCGCGCTTTGCGATGTACGGGTCGTCGATCAGCTGCTCGATCGGTACCTTGTAGAAATCCGGATCGCCCAGGTATTGCGCGCGGTCAGCGAACACGCGCTTCTCGATCTCGGCGATCAGATGCACGTATTGCGCGGAATTCAACGGCACACCCTTGAAATCGGACGCGAGATCCGCCTTCATCTTCAGCAGTTGCACGAGACCGATCCCACCCGAACTCGGCGGCGGTGCGGTGATCACGTGGTAACCGTTCCAGTCAGCTTCGATCGGCTTTCGCCATACGGCGCGATAATCCTGCAGGTCGCGCTTCGTGATCGCACCGTGCCCGTGCATCGAAGCGGCGATCAGGTCAGCCGTCTTGCCGTTGTAGAACTCCCTGGCACCGTTGTTCGCAATGCGCGTCAGCACGGCAGCCAGGTCGGGCTGCTTGAAGTTGACGCCCTGCTTCAGGTTGCCAAAGTACGTGTCGAAGTTCGTCTTGCCTTCGAATTCCTTCGAAGCAGCCTCGCGGCGCTTGTCGAGCTGCTCGTCGACTTCGAAACCGTCGGTGGCGTATTTGATCGCGGGCGCAAGAACCTGCTTCCACTTGAGCCGCCCAAAGCGGTGCTGCGCTTCCCACATGCCCGCCACCGTGCCCGGCACGCCGACCGCGTAGTAGCCGTACAGGCTCTTGCCCTTGATGACGTTGCCCTGCTCGTCGAGGTACATGTTGCGCGTCGCCGCAAGCGGCGCGCGCTCGCGATAGTCGATGAAATACGGCTTGCCGTTCACGTAGAGCGTCATGAAACCGCCCCCGCCGATGTTGCCCGCTTCCGGATACGTCACGGCAAGCGTGAAGGCAATCGCAACGGCGGCGTCGACGGCGTTGCCGCCTTCCTTGAAAATCTGCCCGGCGGCATCGGCGCTGTACTTGTCGGCAACCGCAATCGCGGATGCGCTCAGTACAGCCGGCTGCGGCTTGACGACACCCTTGGCAACAGCTGGCGCGCTCTCGAGAAAAGCGGCCGACGCGGATACCAGCGCGACCAGCGCAAAGCCCGTTGCCGACGATTTCACGTTATTGAACAGCTTCATTGCGTGTCCCCCATGTCAACTCCCTCATGCAGCGATGAACAAGTCTGTTCTGGGCTTATATCACGCGAGTCCGGGATTTGCGAAGCGTCCCAACATATGCAACCGATGGTGCGGCACGCAAAAAGTCATCGGGCAGCAGGGAGAAACATCAAGGCGCGCAGGCGGTCACGCAAGGCAACGCGCGCGCCAGGACGCGCGATCGTGCCGGCATCGTCGATCAACGTCCCCGGCAATCGTCCGCAACGCACGTGCGAACGAACGTTCGATGGCGCGCGGCGGCAGGTGCCGTCGCGGCGCAACAGCCAGTGCCCGAGGGCCGCCGCGCAGCGCGCGTTACGTGCTGCCGCGGCCGCCGCGCGCGATTTCGTCGCCGCTTCCCTGCGGCAGTCGCGCGGTGACGGGAATCGAAGCCACCGAGAACAGCCCGACGAAGAGGAACGCCGGCCAGAAGTCCGTCCAGACAATCGTCGCGTGGCCCTGCAGGTCGTGCGAAATCTGCAGCACGAGGCCGGCGATCGTCACGCCAAGCCCCAGCGAAATCTGCTGGATCACGCTCGCCACGCTCGTCGCGCGGCCGACGTCGCGGCTCGGAATGTCGGCGTACGCCAGCGAATTGAGGCTCGTGAACTGCAACGACGGAAACACGCCGCCCACCAGCACCACACCCCAGATCAGCCAGTGTGGCGTGCCCGGAACGAAGAGCCCGTAAATGGCAATCACGAGCCCCGAAATGGCCGCGTTGATCATCAGCACCTGGCGAAAACCGAAGCGCGCGAGCACGCCCGATGCAAACGGCTTCATGAAGATCGACCCGAACGCGGACGCGCACGTGATCGCGCCCGCCGCGAACGCGGTCATCCCGAGCCCTTCCTGCAACGCAAGCGGCAGCAGAAACGGCACTGCGCCCAGTCCAATGCGAAACAGCGAGCCACCCACCACGCTCGCGTGAAAACTCGGAATGCGCAGAAGACGCAGATCGAGCACGGGCAATTCGACGCGCCGCGCATAGAACCAGTAGGCAAGCAGCAGCAACGCGCCGGCCACGCACATGAGGGTCGACGACGTGCCCGATACCAGCTCGCCGCCGACAAGCGACAAGCCGAGCATGAAGAGCGACGCGCCGCCGGCCGAGAGCACGAAACCGGCCCAGTCGAGGCGCCCCGGATGCGCCTCGCGGACGTTCGCGATATGCCGGTTCGCAAGCCAGATGCCGAAAATGCCGATCGGGACGTTGATGACGAAAATCAGACGCCAGTGCAGATACGTCGTGATGAAACCGCCGAGCGGCGGCCCCACGACCGGCCCGAGCAGTGCGGGCACGGTCAGATAGTTGACCGCCCTGATGAAGTCCGACTTCGGTACCGAGCGGAAGATGATGATCCGCCCGACCGGCACCATCATCGCGCCGCCGATGCCCTGCACGAAGCGCGCGACGACGAACATCCCGAGCGACGTCGACGCGGCGCTGATCAGCGAGCCGACGATAAAGATGCCGATCGCGGTGCGAAACACGGTGCGTGAACCGAAGCGGTCGGCCACCCAGCCGCAGATCGGAATGAATACGCCAAGGCCGATCACGTACGCGGTGATCGCGAGCTTGAGCGTGATGGGATCGTGACCGAGGTCGCGTGCAAGTGCGGGAAGTGATGTCACGAGGACCGTGGCATCGACGTTTTCCATGAACATCGCACACGCGACGATCAGGGGAACGATGAATGTGCCTAGAGCAAGAGGCATTGGCAGATGGACAGCAGGCGTCGAAGCCGCGGACGTAAAGCCGCGATTATCGCATCGCACGCTTGCGCGATGTCATCAATCGCGCACGAAATCCAGCTCGGGGCTGCCTGCGTGCCCGGCATGACGGGTGTTTCGCCCGACATTGCGCACAACGGCCGCCACGGCCTGCACGGCTAACGCTGGCTTCACCCCGCCCGGCAGGCACGGAGCGCGACAACGCGCTCCGATGCGATGCCCGCGAGAGATCAGGACGTGGTCTGACGCGCCAGGCTGACGAACGGACGCAGTTGCGTCAGGATCTCGCGGCCCGCACGCGCGACGTCGTTCGGGAAGTCGATCTCGATCCACGGCGCACCCGTCACGTCGGCGGTATCGAACACCTGGCTGCGCTCGAGCAGCAGGTCGCGCACCGCTTCTTCATGCGGCAGGTTCGCGCGGCCGCTGTCGATATAGCCCGCGACGATTTCCGCGAAGCGGCGCGCGGCTTCCTCGCGAAAGCGGAAGAAGCCGACCGATTCGCCGATCGTGTCGTATTGCAGGCCGACGGCCAGCTGCTTGCGCAGTTCGACCGGCACGCCGTCCTGCAGACACAGTTTGACGGGTTCGTCGCCGGTTTCGAAGTCGCGGTCGATCAGAAGACGGTTGACGGACTCGCCCGCCACCAGCGCGCCCAGAATACGCTCGTCGTACAGCACGTCGGCGTCCATCACGAGGACGTCGCCGCCACGCGTGAGCGCATCGGCGACGGTATGCACGGTCAGCACGCTGCCGAGGTCGTAGCGCGGATTCAGCACGATCTCGACGTGATGCGGCCAGTTGATGCGCTTGAGCTCCGCCTCGACGAGCTCCGGCTGGAAGCCGAGCGCGAGCACGACGTCGTGGACACCCGCGGCGTCGAGCATCTGCAGATGACGCTCGAGCAGGGTCACGCCGTCGAATTGCAACAGGCACTTCGGAAACTGATCGCCAGCCGGTTGCTGGAGACGCAGGCCAAGACCTGCAGCAAGGATGATCGCGCGCATGGGCGGCCCTTTCTAAAAGACGGTTAATCGGCAACAGGCACGCGCGTCGCACGACGGCGCTGCCATTTTCGTTCTCTGAAATGCAGATACAACAGGCCCGGCAGACCGAGCAGAAGTTCGCGTGCGCGTTTGGTGAGCGAGAGCGCCAGCGCCGCATCGGGCGGCAGCCCGACAAGCGGCGCGAGCAGCAGATAGCCGCCTTCCTGCACGCCGAGCGAGCCGGGAATCGCGAACGCCGCGCCACGGATCGCCTGGCCGATGCTCTCCAGCAGCATCGCATCGATCCAGCCAACCGGATGGCCGAGGAAGCGCAACGCGAGCCACACTTCGACGGTGCCGACGAGCCAGCCGAGGAAACTCAGCGCGAAACTCGCCGCGGCGCGGCCGCGCTCGCGGTAGAGCGCATGCACGGCGGCGTCGATCGAATCGGCGCTGTCGGTGAGCGCGGACCAGTCGCGCTTGCCGAACACCTTTGACACGGTGCGCAGCAGCCGGCCGAACAGCCCGCGCCGTTGCGCGAAGTAGAACATCACGATCATGCCGCCGAGCACGCCGGTGCCGATGAACGTCGCCGTCCGCAATTCGCGCAGCGGACCGTGCGTGGCGTACGCGCTGAATATCAACAGGCCGAGCACCGCGAAGACGATCTGCGCGAGCGCCTGCAACGTCGTGCTCACGGTGATCGCCGCGGCGGCGTCGCGCATCCGCATGCCGCGCTGCGAGAGCTGGCGCACCATCACGACGGGGCCGCCGATCTGGCCGGCCGGCAGCAGGCTGTTCACCGATTCGCCGATCCAGCGCGCGAACACGGCGTCGCGATGTGTCACGTGATCCTGGCGCGGCTTGAACAGGACAGAGATGGCGCCGGCATCGAGCACGAGCGGCAGCACGTGGAACGCGGCGACCAGCGCGAGACCCCAGCCCGCCGCGAGCAGCGTCGAGGCGACCGGGCCAAAACCCTGCCACGCCAGCAGCGCGACGAACAGCGCGGTGCCGATCGTCAGCAGGATCATTGCCGCGCGCGTCACGCGGTGTCTCCGCTACGCCTCATCAGTTGCCTGAAAACCTGACGGAAACCGAAATACGCGATCGCGTCCTTCATGTTCGAAATGAAGCGCTTCCACGGACGCATGTTCGGATCGGTGACGTATTCGAACGTCAGCGAGACGCGCATTTCGTTCTCGCCCATCGGCGAGATGCGGTGACGCAGCTTGTCGCCGTCGAAGAACACGAGGCCGCCCGGCGGAATCTGCACGGAACCGGGCAGGTCCGGCTTGCTGTCGTCGCGGGTGTGCAGTTCGTAGTCGAGACGGCACGTCGATTCGTCGATCACGCCGAGCAGCAGCGTGTAGCGGCGGCCGTCATAGTAGGACGTGTCGTAATGCCAGCCGATGTGGTCGCCCGGACGCGTGTAGTAGTAGAGCGCATACGCGTGCGGGTCGTCGGCGGGCGACACCATCAGCCGGTCGCCGGACAGCTGTTCGAGCCAGCCGATCAGTTCCTTCGAACGGTACAGCCCGGCGATGAACGGCGCGAGGCGGTCGATCGTGTGGCGACTCACGCTGCCACCCTGCTTGTGACCCGGCAGATAATTGCGGTTCACTTCATCCAGCAACCCGCGGGCGCTCGCGACGAGTTGCGCCGTCACTTCCGGCGCGAGGAAATCGTCGAGATACAGGAACGCGCCCTGATCCGCGAAATCGTTGCGCAGGCGCGCATTGTCGAAACCGTGCGTACGGCTCGCAACGGCGCGATCAGCGTCAGGCGTCGCGTGCTGCGAGCCCGCGGCCTGTGAATCGTCCAGCGCGACGGGTTCCATCACGTCGTTTCCAGCATGCACATTCATCTGCTAACCCATAACCTGACTGGACTGCGCCGCGGGCTGCGCACGGCGCGACACGCGGCGGTAATCGATCATCACCCATACGGCAAAGAGCGGCGCACCGATCGATGCGGCGATGATGAACAGCGATGTGCCGGACGTCAGCGTGACGAGCGGCAACAGATACAGCACGTCCTCGGTCTCGAAGCCGCCGGCCGAGGCCTGCTTCGTGCCGGCCTTGCCCGCCATCTCCTCGATCCGCATGCGCAGGAAGAAGATCACGGCCACCGATACGCCCGCAACGGCGCCCAGCAGTGTCGGCAGCGCGACCAGACCGTGCCCCCCCACCGTGCTCATGCCGATGCCCATGCCGAGGAACAGCAGGACGGTCACGAGCGCATCGCTCGCGAGGTCGTACAAATGACCGATCCGGCTCGTCTTGCCGCTGATGCGCGCAAGCTCGCCATCGGTGTGATCGACGAAGTTCGACAGCACGATCAGAAAAGCACCCGCGTTCGACGAAACAAATCCGCCACGAGCAAGGCACAGCGCGCCCGCCACGCCGATCAGCAGGCGCAGCGTGGTGAGATGATTGGGGGTGATGCGGGTGTCGATGAGGGGCGTCACGAGCCGGCGGGCGAGCCGCGCATCCCATGTACGGGGCGCGGGAACGTTCGGGCGAATGGAAGGTCGTCGATTCATAACCCGGAAATATATACGGGTTATGCAATCCTTGCTGTCTACGTCACTGTTTCGTTGCGCAAAATCGTCGTTTCGGCGTGGTCCCGGACGCACGTTTTTGGGATTCCTGGTAAAGTGCCGTACCTGTTGCGCCACCATGGGTGTCATGGTCGCGGCGCAACCTCCGCCACGAAGATCGTCGGCGGATTGCGAACGCACTATCCGGATTCCCATGAAACGTTTCATTCCTGTCCTTTCCGCTGTTCTTGCCCTTTCGCTTGCTGCAATACCCACGTTTTCGCACGCAGCCGACCTCGACGCGTCGCTCGCCTGCAACACCACCGCCCACGACTTTTTCGCCGACCTCGCCAGCCAGCAACTGATCGATCCGAAGCCGATGCGCGTCGAGAGCAACTCGATCAACGCGTTCTGGCCCGCGCGCGGCGCCCGGCTCACGGCGTTCGGCTTTCCGGTGTTCGCGGTGGTCGGCTTCGAAAAGGACGACCCGATGTTCCGTACCGGCGACGGCGAGCCGCTCGCAAAATCAGCCTACGGCGTCGTGGTATTCGCGAGCGACACGAAGGTACAGGCGGTTGTCGACAGCCTGGGTGGCACGGCTATCGTCCATCACGCCGGACCGCACCTGACCGCGATCTTCTGCAAGCGCAGCTAGGCGCCGCCGCGCATGCGTCCGGCCAGACTCAGCCCGGCCGGCGAAAATCGTTCTCGACCCACGTTGCCGCGCTCGCCTTCGTCAGCCTGAAGTTCGGCGCGACCTTGACCTGCGCGAGCTGCTCGCCGTACGGATCGAGCGCCGTGAGGAGCGCGTAGGGATCGTCTTCCGAAGGCACGATGTCGAGCGTGATTTCCAGTTCGTCGGCGCCTGTCGCCGAGGCGACGTTCACGCTCTTGTGCAGCAACGCGTGCAACTGCTGCTCGTGACGCCGCAACACCTCCGACGCCGTTTTCTTCAGCGTGTTGAACGCCGACGTATCGAGCGGCTTCGGATTCTTCTTGTCGCGACCCATCGTCCACGGGCCGACGAGCGCGGGTTCCGGCTCGCCGTCCTTGATCATTTCCACCGCCCAGCCGTCGTCGTCCTCGTTCTTGATGACGCGCGCCGTCCAGCCGTCGTCGCGCCACAGGCGGGGATCCTGCTGGACCCCGGGCACGGCGGCCTCGTCTTCGGCGGTCAGAGCGGACGAGGGAAGCGAATTTTCGGGCATGACTGTTTTACTCACGTTCAGGGACATTCCAGCAGACAAGTGCCGGATTTTACCCGCATCGCAGCGCGCGAAACCGTCACCCGGCCAGACGGACAAGGCATCGACACAATAGCGCCATACGTGGAACGATGAATTGCGTATATCGCGTTAATTAAAATATATTACTGATGATATTCAAACGTCGCGACCCGCGAGTCTCTTTAAAAGCGAGAAGAAAAATCTCATGACCAGAGATGGCGCGCCTTTAAAACAGGTATTGCGTCATCCTCAAAATGCGCAACAATACCTTGTGTGAAAATGCGTGAACTTTTTCCGGAACTGGAAATTCGCCACCGGCGGCATATTCCGCCCAGCGCCTTCTGTCGTGGCACAGCAACGGAGACGTCATCTGAAACACGGCATCGCCGGATAATAAAATCCGAAAATCCTTTTGTAAATCCACAGTTACCGCAATCCGTTTCATCGTTACAGATTCCGGAAATCACTATTGCGTCGATCGGGACAAAAATCTGTCACCAGACGAATACACTTCGCTGCGAATCGTCAGTAGGCGGCTTTAGCGTCGTCGAACTGGATGCGATTCCTTATGCACTGTCCCGGAGTTAAAAGCATGAAAAAAACCCTTATCGTTGCGGGTATTCTCGGCGCGTTCGCCGCCTCGGCAGAGGCGCAAAGCAGCGTCACGCTGTACGGCACGCTCGACGCAGGCCTCGTCTACACGAACAACCAGGCGGGTCACAGCAACTGGCAGCAAGGCAGCGGCGCGGTCTCGAACACGTACTTCGGCCTGCGCGGCAGCGAGGACCTGGGCGGCGGTCTGCACGCCATCTTCACCCTCGAAAGCGGTTTTAACCTGAACAACGGTTCGTTCTCCGAGAACAACACGATGTTCAACCGCCAGGCCTACGTCGGCCTGAAGAGCGACCAGTACGGCCAGCTGACGCTCGGCCGCCAGTACGATTCCGTCGTCGACTACCTCGCGCCGCTGTCGGCTGCGGGCTCGGGCTACGGTAACAACCTGGCCGGTCACCCGTTCGACAACGACAACCTCGACAACTCGTTCTCCGTGAAGAACGCGGTCAAGTACACGAGCGCGAACTATGCCGGTCTCCAGTTCGGCGGCCTGTACGGCTTCAGCAACGCCGCTGGCCAGTTCTCGAACAACCGCGCGTGGAGCGCCGGCGCATCGTATGCGAACGGCCCGCTGAGCGTCGCGGCGGCCTACCTGCAGCTGAACAACGCCGGCAGCAACAACACCGGTGGCGCAGTGTCGAGCGGTGACGGCAGCGCGAACCTCGCCGCTGAACTGCAACGCACGTATGGCGTCGGCGCGAACTACACGTATGGTCCGGCAACGGTCGGCCTCGTGTGGACGCACACGCAGCTCGACAACCTGCAAAGCGCGAACGTGGGCGGCACATTCATCGGCGGCCTCTCGGGCACGAACCTGCACATGGACAACTACGAAGTGAACGGCAAGTACTCGTTCACGCCGGCGTTGAGCCTCGCGGCCGCCTACACGTTCACCAATGGCAAGGTGTCCGGTTCGAACGGCTCGGGCGATCCGAAGTGGCACACGGTGTCGCTGCAGGGCGACTATTCGCTGAGCAAGCGCACCGACGTCTACCTCGAAGGCGTGTACCAGCACGCGTCAGGTGAACTCGGCAACTTCGGCGCGAACGTGGCGGCGATCAACACGCTGACACCGTCGTCGACGGCGAACCAGACGGCTGTTGCGATCGGTCTGCGTCACCGCTTCTGATGTTGCATGCGGACCGGGCGTTCAGCCCGGTCCGGCGAAACGCGCGCGTGCTCCCGCCACGCGCGCGTTTTTTCATGGGCGCGTTTTATATGCGTGCGTTTGCGCGCGCTTCCGTGCGTCGGCGTGTGCCCGGCTTCATGCTCGCGTTCCCGTGAGCGCGCTGGTCGATGCAATGGGTCGATTCATTCGATAACGGCGCGTATACTTTCCAATAGCCGCCTTCCTGTTCTGCGTCGCGTCGTGCTGTGCCTCGCGCGACGCGTGTCTCTGAAGAACGGCGGCCTTCGTCGCGGAGCACGTGAATCACGTATCGCGCTCCGCCCGCGCCCCATGTTCCCGCACATCGACGGGGACGCCGACGACTGGACTCATGAAACGACTTCTTCTGCTGCTTCCTGTTGCTGTCCTCGCTGCGTGCGGCTCATCCGGCAGCACGCCAAAGACGGGTTCCACCGGCCCGATGATGTACTTCTCGTCGCACCGTTCAACCGCCGATATCACGAGCTGTCTCGTGAGCCGTCTTTCGCGTGTCAAGACGGCGGGCGCCAACGGCTCGACCGAACTCACGGTGGGCTCCAGTTCACACAGTTCGTATTTCGTCACGCTGACGCCGTCAGGCCATGGCTCGGTGATCAAGGTGCTGCGCCCCGACGATTCGCCGGAAGACCCGCCCGAACCGGAGCTGCGTTTCGATATCGCGCGCTGCGCGGTCTAGCTCACGTAACCGACGATCCCGGTAACGACCGCGAATCGCGCAGGCGAAAATCGGTTCGATGGCGCGTTCATCGCGGCCGGCGCACGCCGTCACTCCATACCCGGGTTTGCGCTGACACGACGACTGGCGTGGGACTTGCTTATTGCATTGTCCACGATGTTCCGGCGACACGACCGGAACTCAAACAGGAGGAGACAATGCGCGAAGACACCCCTCACGCCCCCCAGCCGATGACAGGTCGCGAGACGGGCTGGCTTACACCATCCATACAAAAGTCCCACGAACGTTCCGAGACCTTCGGGCTGTGTACGTTCACATGCCCTGACTACGACGTGCTGCCCAAAGCGGAACTGCAGCTGCGGCTCGAACAGAGCCGGGTGCTGTGCGCACACGCGACGCCCGTGATGGAAACGCTGCACGAGCAGATCGTCAACACCCAGAGCATGATCGTGCTGACCGATGCCGAAGGGTTGATCCTTCACTCGATCGGCGACGACGACTTCCTGCAACGGGCCGAGAAAGTCGCGCTGCGGCCCGGCGCGAACTGGGCCGAGGATCGCCAGGGGACGAACGCGATCGGCACCGCGATCACGGAGCGCGCACCGACCGTCGTGCATGGTGAACAACATTACCTCGCTGCCAATCGCTTCCTCACCTGTTCGAGCGTGCCGATCCTCGACCCGTACGGCGATCTGATCGGTGTGCTCGACGTCACCGGCGACCATCGCAGCTATCACCAGCACACGATGGCCCTTGCGCGGATGTCGGTGCAGATGATCGAAAATCATCTTTTCTCCAGCACGTTCCGCGAAACGTTACAGATCGCTTTCCACGGAAGGCCCGAATTCCTCGGCACCCTGATGGAGGGCATCGCCGCGTTCACCTGCGACGGCCGCTTTTTATCGGCAAACCGTAGCGCGCAATTTCAGCTCGGCATGCCGCTCGCGGCACTCCGCGCGCATACGTTGTCCTCCCTGTTCGGCCTGACCAGCCCGCAGCTGATCGATCGCCTGCGGACCAGCCGGGGGCAGCATGTTTCGCTGGACCTGCACAGCGGCGCCGTGGTCTGCGCGAGCGTCGAGTTCAGACGGGCAACGCTGGCGAACAACGACTGGCCGCAGGCGTCTCACGGCACGACGCGGCCGTCGCCGCAGCCGGCACCGCGGCCCGTCGCGACCGCCAGAGCGCCGTCGCGGCTGGAGAGTCTCGACACGGGCGACCCACAGGTATCGGCGGTCATCGCGAAGGTCCGCAAGGTGATCGGCAAGGACATTCCCATTCTGATCACGGGCGAAACCGGCACTGGCAAAGAGCTGCTTGCGCAGGCCATCCATAACGATTCGCCGCGTGCTGGACGCCCGTTCGTCGCGGTCAATTGCGCGTCGATTCCGGAAACACTGATCGAGTCTGAACTGTTCGGCTATGAGGAAGGCGCCTTCACCGGCGCGCGCCGCAAAGGCGCACTGGGCAAACTGTTGCAGGCCAACGGCGGCACGCTGTTTCTCGACGAAATCGGCGACATGCCCTATCCGCTTCAGGTGCGCCTGCTGCGCGTGCTGCAGGAACGGCTCGTGAATCCGCTCGGTTCCGCCAAGTCGATCCCTGTCGACATCGCGATCATTTGCGCCACACACCGCGATCTGCGCGAGATGATCGTCCAGAACCGCTTTCGCGAGGACCTGTACTACCGGTTAAACGGACTAGTCGTCAAGCTGCCACCGCTGCGCGAGCGGACGGACCTCGCGACCGTCATTCACATGATGCTGGAGAGCGAGCCTCTCGACGTCGCCGCCAGCACCCGCCTGAGCGTCGCCCACGACGTCATGGCGCTGTTCGAGCAATGCACCTGGCCGGGCAACTTCCGTCAGCTAGGCAACCTCCTGCGCACAGCCGCGGCGATGGTCGAGGACAACGGAGAGATTCGTCGCGAGCACCTGCCCGACGATTTCTTCGACGACCTGCGCAACGTGACTGCATCCGCGCCCGTTCTGCCCGGCTTGCCGGCGCGGCAGCCCGCGCCTGCCTCCCGTCTGCAGGACGTCGCGGTGTGCGCGATCGCCGGTGCGGTCGCGCGACACGGTGGCAACGTGTCGGCGGCGGCCCGGGAACTGGGCATTTCCCGGAACACGGTTTATCGGAAGATGCCCGGACTGGCCGCCCCGGATCACCTTCTTCGCGAAGTCTGACAATCAGCTGACACCAGGCTGTCCAACGACGCACGAAACTGTTGCTCCGCGAGTGTTGAATTTTGTGACACGGGTGTTCCTAAACTGAGCAACTGCACGCCCCGTCATTGTTCTGTATCGAGCGACGCCTCGGTGCAGGCCGGGGCGCGTTCATCCAATCGACTGTTTCTTTCCTTCAATCGCGATCGCGTCCAGCGTCTGGTCTGCCTCACCGGTCAATGCACTGTCCGGCATGGACATTGCATTAGTCGCGGCGGCCGCCATTCCAGTGCGGTTCATTTTCCTAACTATCGTATTCAAGGAGACAGTCATGCAGTGGACGACCCCCGCCTACACCGATCTGCGTTTTGGTTTTGAAGTCACGATGTACATCGCCAACCGCTAAAGCTACGGTCAGACGCCGCCGCTCGTCTGCCCTGCACGGCGACGAACGGCGGCACCTGGAGCAACGTCCATGAAGATCAGGATTCCCGGCCCCGGCCTCGTCGCAGACGGCGGGCTGCCGCAATGGAACTGCAACTGCGCGAACCGCAGCCGTACACCCGGCATCGACGTCGCGCATCACTTCAGAATGCCCGAGGCACAGCGGCGCGCAGCGCATATCCTGCTGTTCAGGATCGACCTCCCGTGGTCGATGCTGGACGCGCCTGAAAAGGCGTATCCGGTATGAATCTGCCCAATGCCAGCGGCGCCGCCCGCGCGTGCCCCCGCCTGCGATCCACGTACCAGCTGCAATGGGAGACCGCCCAGCGTACCTACGTGCTGCTCTACCCCGAGGGCATGGTCAAGCTCAATCCCAGCGCAGGCGAAATCCTGCTGCGTTGCGACGGTACGCGCGAACTGGACGACATCATCGGCGAGCTGGAAGACCTGTTCCGCGCGTCGGATCTCGCGACCGATGTCTACCGCTTCATCGAGGATGCGCGGCAGCGTCAGTGGCTCGACTGACAGGAACCTCGACGGCAACCGTCCACCACCACCGCTGCAGCGCGTTGCCGGATTGACGCATGGCCGCCGGCTGCATGCGCGCTCCGCCACAACCCTGTCGACTTCGCGCGGCATGGCGCGGGGATCGGCACGATAACGTAGAGAGACTTCGTCCGTGAAGCGCGGCGGCCTGGTATCGTCCTGCCGCTGAAACCATTCCACGCGTTTGAGCGCGCTCCATGAAGCGGTCGTAAATCTTTCCATCGATCGACACGCGCGATGGACAGGCACACACCTCTCCGTTCGATGAGCAATCCGAATCACCTCCGCGACTGTTGCATTTGTCAACAGCCCGGCTGTCTGCTGCACCACGATGCAACAACCCTGTCACGGCCGACTGGCGCGCGAACCCGCGCCATCCCGCACGAAGCCGCGTGTACGCGCGATGCGACGCGTGTTTTCGAAAATGGCATGCGACTTGCCTTAACGGCTGCGCAGCCATTCTGCAACCTTCAACGGAAGGATCGCGAGCGGCGTCGCACCGACAAATCAACAGGAGACAACATGAAAACATCATCGGTTCCGGTCGCGCGGCTCGCGACGCTCGCGCTGGCCGCCGTCGCCGCCATCGGTCTGCGGCCCGAGCCGGTCGCCGCGGCCGCCGGCTATCCGGCCGTCACGTATGAGCGGTTGACCGCGGCGCAAAGCGATCCCGGCTGGCTCACCTACTACCGGACGTACAACGGTCAGGCGCACTCGCCGCTCAAGCAGATCGACACGTCGAACGTCAAGAATCTCAAGCAGACCTGGAGCTACAAGTTTCCCGCCGATCTTCAGCAGGGCTTCGAGGCGACACCGATCGTCAACGGCAACTATCTCTTCGTGACCACGCCGAAGGACAACGTGTACGCATTCGATGCGACGTCCGGCAAGCAGCTCTGGAAGTACGAACCGAAGCTGGGTGACGAATCGTTCAAGACAGCGTGTTGCGACGTGGTCAACCGCGGTGTCGCGCTGTATGGGAAGAACGTGTATGTCGCCATGCTGAGCGGCGAAGTCGCCGCGCTCGACGCGCAAACGGGTGCGCTGGTGTGGAAGCAGCAGATGTTCGAACCGGGTCTGGGCTATGCGTTCTCACTGGCGCCGCTCGCACTCGACGGCGCAATCGTGGTCGGCAGTTCCGGCGGTGAATATGGCGCGCGCGGCTTCATCGCCGCGCTCGATCCCACGGATGGCAAACAGCTGTGGAAACGCTACACCATCCCCGGTGCGAAGGAGAAGAACGGCAACACATGGCCCGACGGCATGCAGGAACATGGTGGCGCACCGGCATGGTTGACGGGCACCTACGACGCCGCGTCGAAGACGCTTTATTGGGGCGTCGGCAATCCGGGCCCGTGGCTCGCGGATCTGCGCCCCGGCGACAATCTCTATTCCGATTCGCTGCTCGCGCTCGACCCGAAGACAGGCGACCTCAAATGGCACTATCAGTACACGCGCCACGACACCTGGGACTATGACGGCGTGAACACACCGGTGCTCGCGAACATCAAGTACGAGGGCAAAGACTACGACGCCATCATTCATGCCGATCGCAACGGCTACTTTCATGCGATCGACAGAACCACGGGCAAGCTGATCTATGCGCGGCCTTTCGTGAAGGCAACGTCGGTGACCGGCTATTCCGCCGACGGCGCGCCAATCCAGGATGCAGCGAAGTACCCGAAGACGGGCACAACGATCGACACCTGCCCCAGCTTCCTCGGCGGCAAGAACTGGTGGTCGGTCTCCTACGATCCGGACAGGCACCTCGCGTTCGTTCCCGCGCTGCATGCCTGCATGTCGCTCTCCGGCAAATCGGTGAACTACATGGAGGGCTTGCCTTATCTGGGCGAGGGTTTCGAGATCAAGCCTGAACCTGGCAGCAAGGGCTACGGCGAACTGCAGGCCATCGATGTCAATACCGGCAAGAAGGTCTGGAGCCACTGGACCAAAATGCCATGGAACGGCGGCGTTGCGACGACGGCGGGCGGCATTGCCTTCAGCGGTTCGCTCGACGGTCATCTCTATGCATTCGACGAAGCGACCGGCAAGGTGTTGTGGCAAAGCCCGAAACTGGCGAGCGGCATCATTGCGCAGCCTTCGGTGTTCGAAGTCGACGGCAAGGAGTTCGTCGCAGTGCTGGCCGGATATGGCGGCGCGAATCCGATCTGGGGTGGCCCGATGGCGAAGTCCGCGGAGAAGGTACCGCGCGGCGGCACGCTGTATGTCTTCGCGCTGAAAGGCTAATCACCTCATCTATCGACGGTCACGCGCGGGCTTTACGCCGCGGTGACCGCCCTTATGCTACGGAAGCACCATCATGACCTTGCACCTCCATTCCTTGCCGGCCGCAGCGCTGCTCGTTACGTGCGCCGCATTCATGCCTTTCGACGCGATTGCCGGCGTGCGTGTCTGCACTTTTCCGGGCAGTCCGTCGACGGCACTCGACCAGAAAGTCGCATCAGAAACATTCAGGACCGCGGGCATCGCCGCGACGATCGTCACGCACGGCATAGCCAATGGCGATGACGATGGCGTCTCGCTGAAGGAACTCGACAAAACGCTCGGCCATCAGTGCGACGTGATCGCGGGCTTTCCACGTTCGCCAGTCGCCGACGCCACGGGCGGCAAGATGCTGTTCTCCCGCGGCTATCTTCGCTCGGGTTATGTGAGCATCGAATCCGCGAATGTGAAGACAACGGGTGTCGCCCAGAACACTGTCGCGGCCATGTATGCGAGCCCCGCGCAACTCATCGCGGTTCAGCAGACCGGCGTGCGGCTCGACCTGGAAAACACCTCTGCACTGAGCGTCGAGGCGGTAGCGGCGGGCCGTGCCCGGCGGGCGATCGTCTGGTATCCGGCCGTCGTCGCGTATGGCCGTGCGCATCCGGAACAGCGCTTCACGGTGTCGTCGACGGCTTCGCCGTATGCGGACTGGCATCTGGTGTTCGCGTTCGCATCGAGCGGCGCCACGCTGCAAAAAAGCGTCGACGCCGCGCTCGACAAGATGACCGCCGACGGCAGGCTCGCGGCCTTGACCCATGAGTGGGCGCTGCCCGCCAGTCAATCGGCTGCTGAATCCGCGCACGCGCCGAAGGTTTCATATCTCGAACGTGCCACCGTCCCCCACGCGCAGCAAGGTGGGATCCGGCTGGCGGTGGCAGGCACGTCGACACAAGGGCGCTTCATCAAGGTGTCCGATGCCGCCTCGACCGATGTTCCGTCCTTCGACCGCATGCAGGCGAATCACGGCAAGGCGCTGTACGCCAGTTCGTGCGCGAAGTGTCATGGCGGGGCGTTGCAGGGCGTCACCGGACCGGCCTTGCGCGGTCCCGCATTCGCGCCGATATCGAATGCCCATTTGACGGTCGGCGGCATCTTCGGATACATGGCGACCAATATGCCAGCCGATCGCCCCGGCAAGCTGAAGGATCAGGACTATGCGGACATCATGGCCTTCCTGCTGTTTTCGAACGGCTATACGCCGGGCTCCACGAAGCTGACGGCCGATAACGCACGCACTTCGGCGACGAAGCTCATCGCGGGTCCCGCGCATTGAGCCCGGTGCGCGGCAAGCGGGAAAACCTTCGGTGAGTTCGGGGCCGAACCGCCGTTTTCGTCGGCGCGACGCCGTGGCGAAGCCGACTCTTTTACCGCACGTGCGCACCCTCGCTACCAGACGGTCCGCTCTGACGATTGCGTCTTGTGCCGTGCCGACGAGGCGGAGCGGGCGGACGCGACGCGCACGCTGCCACCATGAATTGGGGTGTATATGACCGCGGCTACCAACCGGGCACTCCGCCAGCTCCGCCCATGCATGCGCTTTTAATCGGGATGAAGACCTGCTCTCCGGTCCTCACCTCTGTGTTCATCTAGACACCAGTGGAGGGCGTCTACGACGTATTCACCGACGCCCGGCCCTGACCCGAAAGTCAATGCCATAAATCATGCCATGCGATTTCCGCTGGATCAGGCCGTCGCTTCTGCTGGTGCCCGCTTGATCGCCTTCGGTGCATGCTTGCGCGCCTGCCACAGATCGTAGTCGAGCTGCATGCCAAGCCACAAATCGGCGCGGCCTCCTCGTTCCACACCGAGCCATTGCTCGATACGTAGCGCCATTTCGGGAGTGATCCCACCGCGCTCGTTGAGCAGACGGGACAAGGTCACACGGGACACGCCGAGTTGCTCAGCGGCATCCGTTACCGTCAGGTTCAGTGCAGGTAGCACGTCTTCCCGAAGGATCGCAGCAGGGTGCGGCGGATTGAACATGCTGGAACTAGCTTTCGACATTGTGGAAATCTCCATACACCCGATATTTCCGGGTCAGTGTTGCGTGGAGGTGCTATGCCAACACGGGGTCATACGTGCCAAGCGGCACCTCAAAACATCCGGTAACTGCCTCTAGTGGTAGTCCCGGTAATCTACGAGGACGGCATCTCCTCCTTCAAATGTAAACGTCAACCTCCAGTTACCGTTCACAGTCAATGACCACATGCCGGCCTCATCACCCTTGA
Source organism: Paraburkholderia sartisoli (assembly GCF_900107685.1). GTDB lineage: Bacteria > Pseudomonadota > Gammaproteobacteria > Burkholderiales > Burkholderiaceae > Paraburkholderia > Paraburkholderia sartisoli. The sequence continues at coordinate 205,625 of NZ_FNRQ01000007.1, forward strand.
GGGGATGCAATCCCCAGCCAGGCAGGTTCATGTCATGTTGCGACTTGGCCCTGTTTAAAGCTGTCAACTGGCGCATCAGCCGCGCCTTGTGTGCTGCCTGAACCCCTGCTGCCGAGCCGGTTTCAAACAGGCGCTGCACACCTTTGTGCCTGAAAGACTTAATCATGGTGTGCTCTTTAAATTACCACGAAACAAGTGTACCGTGTATTAATACATTTTACAAGTTGAATGGAGTTGATGCCGTTTGCTATGCCGCTCCACAACGTCAGCGACATCCCCGCCACATGCAAGTTATCCCCAGTTTTTGTTCACAAGCCTGTGGACAACCTGGGCATCACCGGAGCAAGTCATTGAACTGACTGGCAATATCATGTGTGCTGCAAGACGGCAGACATCAGGCATCTGACGCCTTCCATTCCCGGCCGAAGCACGTAGTCCGCTTTTCCACCCCGACAGCACCAACCAGCTAAGGCATCGAAAACGTCTTCACGAGCGTCAGCTCTCCCGCCTTGCGCATCGGCACTCGAACCGTCTCGCTCTTCTCGTTCGGCGTGTTCTCATCGGTGATGATCGAGACCTGCGCGACGGTCATGTCGCCCGCACGGTTCCCGCTGCCGTAATAGTTCACATACACGAGATAGGTGCCGGGAAGCGGCGCGGCGGATGAATAGATCTCCGGCCCATAACCGGTCGTGACGTCGACGTCGAGCGCCCCTCCGTTCGGCGCGACGCGGTCGCCATAAAACGTGTGCGCGCCGTCCGGCGAAACGACGTGCAGGTCGAGATCCGTGCCGTCCGTGTCCCATGCCAGCACGATGCGCAAACGGGGACGCGTCTTGCCGCTATACGCGTCGTAGAACTGGACACGCCTGCGGGTCCCGTCGGCCGTGCGCACCTCGACGCTGTTGCTGCCCCCGGCGAACGCATACGGCCGCGAAAAGCCGCCGTCGGCCTCGACGCGTTGCGGCAACGGCGTCCCGTTCACGACCATGGTCGCGACCGATGTCCTGTCCTTCGATGTCGCCTTCGGCGCGCTCTTGATGTGTCCCGCGATCATCGCATTGACCGACTGCCCTTCAGGCGTCGCCACCGATACCGCCGGATAGTGAACGTCCTGCGTGTAACGCGCGGTGTCGCCGCTGGTGTCGCGCCAGCCGTTCAACGGCGCGGTCATGTCGATATCGGTTGCGCGTGCGGCGCATGCGCACAGAAGAAGAATCGCCGCCGCGCTCCAGTGCATCATCCTGGGTTTCATGGTCGCCGTTGCATCCACGTTTAGAGTCGCTCGCTCTTGATGAGCATCAGGTCGCCGATCTTGCGCAACGGCACCGTCATCGTTTCGCGCTTTTCGGCCGGCGTATTCTCGTTGAACACCAGGATCAGTTGCGCTGTGATGACCTCGCGCTCATGCGCCTTCGCGTCGAAGTTATAGCCGGTCGAATCGAAGTTACCCCAGTAGTTCAGAAAAAACAGCCACGTGCCATGCTCCGGCGCCGCGGACGAAAATATACCCGGTCCGGCGCCATCGACAGAGTCGACATCGAAACCGCTGCCATCCTCAAGCGTCGGATTCGCCCAGAATGCGTGCAGGCCATCGGGCGTGATGACGTGAAGATCAACCTGCGCCTTCGGATCATTCCACGTCACGATCGCACGCAGTTTCGCCTGCGGCCTGCTGCGATCCGCTTCGAAAAACTGCATGCGCTGACGATGCTGGCCATCTGGCGACACAATCTCGATGCTGTTCGACCCCGCACCGAATGCCCACGGACGCGCGAACGCACCTTCGTCGTCGGTATAGAGCGGCGTGGCGTTGCCGTTGACGACGAGCGTCGGTGGCTTGCGGCCGGATCTGTCGACATGCTTGAGGCGCCCCTCGATCAGCGTGCGAAAACGTTGCGCCCCGCGATCGACCGGCGGTCGCGGATAAGCCGCGACGAAGCGCTCGCCCTCGTTCGTCAGTCCGCTGTGCCGCCAGCCGTTAAATGCGCCCGTCATTTCGGCGAGCGCATCGTCGCGATCCGCGGCAAACGTGGCGGCGGACATCGCGCCCGCGACGGCTATGACAACCGCCGGATAGAGGCCCGCACGGCGGCACCCGGTGCGCCGGCGGCATGTGTCGTGTTTCATTGACTGGTCCCGTCAGAGCGGATTAAAGCGCGCGCGGTGCGTTCGACGAACGCCTCGTCCTGCCCACGCGGATGATGCTGGAATGCAAGGTGCACGTACTCATGCGCGAGCGCGACGCGATCGTCCTCAGTCTGCAAACGATGGATATACAGCCGGTTTCGCTGCGCGTCGGCGTAGGGACGGCCTTCACGCACCGCGCAGACGGCGGGCAGATCCGGCGTTTCATAACCCGGTTCCGTATCGAGACGACGCGCCCACCGCTTCGCGTTACGCTCGAGCCACGCGTGCGCGCCGGCAACCGTCTGGCAATCGTCAGACAGTGGACTCTGGAACGACGTCAGCGTCGCCTGAGGCCACGTCCTTGCGAGAATCGCGTCGAACGCGAGGCCGCGCTGCGCGGCCGCTTTCGCTTCGAGCCAGCTCATCTGTCCAGGCGCCGCCCGGTCGTGGTGATACTGAACCGCGACGCCCGTCAGCACGAGCCCATCGGTCAAATCAGCCGCATGCCGCGCAGGCACACGTGCGGCATGCGACAACACGCGCTGTGTACGGCTGCTGTCGTCGATGCGAAAGCACCCGCGATCGCGTCGCGCCTGTTGCACGAGATAGCTTCGCGCGGCGACGGCCAGCGCTTTCGCCGCTTCCGGTTCATCCGTATCGCCTTCGCGCTCGACCACGCGCGCGACATAGTCGTTCAACCCAAAACGCCCGATGATGTGCGGCACGCCGTCCGCATCGTTGTCGAGCATCAGTTCATCGCTGCTCTCGATGCGCAGCCAGTTGCCGTTTGCAAACCCGACGCGATACGCGCCATCGAGCGGCCCGGGCTGCGTGACCTTCGCGCGCCCCTTCGATTCGCCGAGCACCTCGCGGATCGGGTATCGCACGAAGAAATCGACCACGACGCACGCCGAGTCATCGGGGACGCTCACCTGCGACAGCAACGGGCCCACCGCTGGCGCTGCCGCGGCCAGCACCCGCGCGCTGCCACCGGGGCCACCCAGCCACACCGGCGTTCCATCCGCGAGCCAGCCCGCCGCGCCGCCGATCGATGCGCCGGGCCGCGCCGGATCGGGCATCGTCCACGTTTTCGCGCGCAGCACGCTTCCGTATAGCGAGACCGTCCCTTCGCCGCGTCCGCTCGTCAGCACCGATACCAGCGTGTTGGCCGCATCCGCGCGGGGACGCGCCGGCATCGACTGCAACGCCGTCAGCAGATCGATGACGCTCACGCGCTGTTCGGGCTTCATCGAACGCAGGTCGCGCAGCCACGTGGGCGCATGCGCCGCGCTCCAGTATTCTCGCCAGCCGGCCGGATCGAGATGCAGTCGCGCAGGCGCGAAGTAAAGGCCGCACGATTGCACGAGCGCATGTTCGCGGTCGATCCGTCCGCCTGTCATGCAGCAATACACCTCTTCGGGATCGCCGCCGGTGCATGTGTAATCCGGTGACGCAATGCCTTTGTCGACCAGGTAGCCATAGACGAAGAGCTTCCACACGCTGCCAAGCGGGGTTTCAAGCGTCGGCGGCAACGTATCCGCCGATTGCATGGACAGCGGCGCGCCAGACGCCGCACCTGAATCGAACTGCCACGACGCCGCGCGGCCGTCATGTAGCCACGCAAAGCGCAACATCCGGGGCGACGATGAATGCGAAGGCGTGGCCGCGAGCGAGCCCGTCGCGCCAACCCCGAAGAGGGTCAGCACGATCACGGACATCACGCGCAGCATCCGCATCATCGACATTTCGTTCACTCGATCCGCATCGTGACCAGTTTGTCGCTCTTGCCGCCTTCAAAGGCCTTCGCGTCGGGTTGGTACATCCGGAAAAAGCGGGCTGGCGGCACGACGAACGTGCCCGGCAGCGCAAAGCGCACGAGCTGGCGCAGCGTGACAGGACGATCGAGCAACGGCACGGGCTGGTGATACGCCATCTCGCCCATTTCGAACGTCGCGGTGCGCTGGAATGGCTGCGGACCGCTGCCGCCCTCGCCCGGTCCGGGCAGGCCTTCGATGCTCACGCCCCAGCTTGTCGCTTCCACCGAACCGCCCGGCGGCAGCGGCACGTCGAGCAGGCCGTAGTGGAACGCGCCGTCCTTCTTCGGCGTCAACCGGACTTCGTCGACGTAGAGCGCGTTGCTGTCGATTGCATCGCCCGGCTTGAGCGCCTTCGCGGAGAACACGAACCGGCCCGGCTCCGTTTTCCCGCCGGCGTCGCTGTCGTTTCCATTGCCGCGCGCGGCAACCGGGACGAGCCTGTACAGCGTGCGTTCGATCGTGACCGGCAAGCGGCTCGATTCGGCCGCATGGCTCCGGAACGAAACCAGCGCCGTGACGTCGGGCCGCACCGTGCTGACATCGAGCGTGGCGGGTGCGGCGGCGCCGCTCCAGTTCCATACCGCGGCGCCAGTCGGCGTGACAGCCTGCGTCCAGCCCGCCCCGCGCACCGAGGGCAACGACGTATCGACGACATCGCCACCCAGCGACTTGCGCAGCCACAGCAACGTCAGCGCGCGATCGAGCGTCGGATAGCCGGCGCTGCTGTTCGCGAGCAGGGTAGACACGTCGTTCGACGCGGAACTCCCCGCGCCGCCTGTCATGATCAGCAGGCTTTGCACGACCGGTGCGGGGTCCGCGGCGAGCGACGCACGCGCGGCGCCGGCAAGCGCGTCGAAGCCGTCGGGCAGTTGCGCGTTAGCACTACGTGCCATCGATGCAGCCAGCACGACCGCCATCGCCCTGCCACGCGGCGTATCCGCCTGCGCGAAGATGATGCTGTCCGACGCATCGAACGTGCTGGCGTGCGCATCGGCCGGCTTCGCGCTCTCGCGCGCCAGCTGGCCGGCCACGCCGGAGAGCGGCGTCGCGACGGGCAGCCCCATCTGCTGCATGAACCACAGCGCCAGCGCGCGATGCAGCAACGGCTCCTTGCTGGCGGCATCGCGATATACGTCCATCGCGTACTGCCAGTTGTCGGCGGGCAGCGAGATGCCGAGGCTGCGGCTCGCCAGCCAGTCCGCGTAATACGCGTAAGCGGTGATCAGCGCGCTGCCGCGCGTGGTATCGCCCCACCAGCCGAACGTGCCGCCGACGCCCGCCAGCATCGCCAGACGTTGTCGCTGGTTGCGCAGCAGCGCGTCGATGCCCTGCGTCGCGTGGATATTCTCGCCACGGCTGATTGCATCGTGCGCCAGCGTCAGTGGAATCAACCGGCTCGACGTCTGTTCGGCGCAGCCATACGGATACGCGATCAGGTCATCCGCGACGCGCGCGAACTGGCTCGCCGCGCTGCCCATCAGGCGCACGCTGACGTCCCGCGCGTCCGGGGCAAGCGTGAGCGGCTTTTGCGCGGCATCCAGCGTGACCGCCGTTTCGTGAAGGTCGAGCCAGCCGGTTGCGTCGAGGCCGAGGGTCGTCTGCAGGCGGTCGACATCCTTGCCCGCCTGGCGCAGGCTCGCGGTCACCACACCGGGCTTCAGCGCGCCGCCCGGCAGCTTCAGATAGTTCGCACCGGGTTTCAGCGTGACCCGCCGGTTGATCGACAGACCGCCGCCATCGACGATCCAGTCGGCGTCCACATTCGCTGTTGTCTGGTTGAACGCGAGCATGTCGATCGCAGGCTGATCGTTCGCGCGAAAATGCGTCGGGCCGCTCCATTTCAGATACAGCGCCTTGTCCGAGCGAACGTAGGCGGTGCGCTGGCCGACCATGCCGTCGCCGCTAACCGCGCGCACGGTGATGCGCCAGCGCGCGAGCGCGTCCGGCATCCGGAACGTCATGCGGGCATGGCCGTCGGCGTCCGTGTGCAGGTCGCCCTCCCATGCGGCGGTGTCCATGTCGTCGCGACGCGGCCGTTCCAGCACCTTCACGCCGCGCTCGTTGTACTGCCCGCGCTGCGGGCCGCCGGGCGCGCCGCGCAACGCGGACAACGCCAGATCGTACGTGATGAACGACAGGCTCGACGACGTGCGCACGTTATTGCGTCGCGGGTGATAGAAGAAATCGACGATGTCCGGTGCGATCTCCGGTTGCAGCACGTAGACCATTTCATCCACCACGCTCACGGTCAGATTCGACGTAACCGGCTTGCCGTTCAGCGCGCTCGTGAGATCGAGCGTGACGAGCTCGCCGGGCCCGTACACCGGCTTGTCGCTTTTCACGGCGATATCGATCGACGGCTGCGCGACGACGATACCCGCGTTCTGGAACACGTATTCACCCGCGTGTACGTAAAGCACCGAGAACGTCATGTTCGGCGCAAAGTCCTCGCCGACCTTGATACGCGCCTTCCATTGCGTGGGCGCGACACGTTGCAGCTGCACCCAGTCGCCGCCCGACGACAGCAACGCGCGGCGCTCAACGTTGTCGCGCTCGAGCGTCAGCAACGCGTCGTCGACCGCCATCGGGAACGTGATCAGCGCCTCGGCCGTGTCGCCGACCCGATAGCGGTCGCGGTCGAACACGATCTCGACGCTGCCGGGAACAGCCTTCACGCCGTCGCCCGCGACCCAGTGGCTCGTCGCGGCGAGCAGGTTGCCGGCGGCGTCCCTGACGGAGAGCATGTAGGAACCCGGCTCGTCGAACTGGACGGGAAACGGGAACGTGCCGCCCGCCTTCGCGCCCTTGAGCGTGCCGCCCGCATGCGTCTGCGATTCGAGGCGCACCCACTCCCACGTTGCCGGCGCGCGGGCGACGGCGCCCGCGTCGGCCGCGGCGAGCGCCTGCACGGTGAAACTGACCGTTTCCTTCGGCTGCGAGAACGACTTCGGCGAAGCAAGCCTGTAGGGCGTCGCACCGCGCGCGATCAGCACTTCACGTGTCACCCGCACGCGATACGCGGCGCCATCCCGCGCGAACAGCGTCAACGCGTAGCGACTCGGCTCCTTCGCGGCGGGCAAGGTGAGCGTCGCGTTGCCGTTGCTGTCGGTCGTCAGTTCCTGCTGCTCCAGCTTGACCGGAAAGAGTCCCGCATAGCGCAGTTCGCCGTCGACGATCGTCACACGTTGCGCGCGCAACGTCACCGACACCTTGCCGTCACGCACCGGCTTGCCGTCCGGATAGCGCAGCGCGATGCTGCCTTTCAGCGTGTCCCCGGTTGCGTAGTCGGTCTTGTCCATCGTCAGGTTGACGTCGAAGTGCGGCTTCACGTATTCGGCGACCCGAAACGCGCTGCCATACATATCGCCGTTGTAGCCAAAGCGCAGCGTGTAACCGCCCGCCGTCGCCTCCGATGGAATGTTGAAATCCGTCTGCGCACCGGTATCCGCGGAGAAATGCACCTTGTTCGTCGCGATCGGCGAGCCGTTCGGATCGAGTACGTCGAGGTTGATATCGGCGTCGGCCGCGGGCGTTGAAGTCGTGGCGTTTTTGAACGTGCGGCCGATGAACTTCACATGCACCTGATCGCCCGGCCGGTACAGCGGACGGTCGGTCACCGCGTAAATCTTCGTGTTGTAGATCTCGCTGTCGTAGTAAAAATTCTCCGACACGAACACGCCGCCCGCCGGATCGGTACCGAGCACATAGCTTCGTTCGGGGCTGACGTGCCGCAGCATCAGCGCGCCGTCGTTGCCCGTCACGCCGCTTTGCAGGACACCCACGCCATCGGTCCAGTTGACGGCCGTGCCAGGCACCGGCCTGCCGTCGTCGCGACGCGCGGTCCATACGAGCAGGCTGCCCGATGAGGCCTTCACCACCGCGACGGTATCCGAGACGAACAGCAACGTGTGCGCACGATAGTTGCCGATGATCGCCTCGACGATATACAGCCCCGGCGGCAGCTTGCCGACCGGAATCATCACGTTGCCCGTCGAGGCCTCGATAAAGTTGCTGCTGCTGCCTGCAAGATCGACGCCCTTGGGCGGCTCGATATTTTTCGCGTCCCAGATCGGGTAGCGAAAGCGCGCGACCGGGTCGTAGCCCTTCAGTGGCGCAAAGCGCGACGCGGGTTCGAAGCGCGTCGGCTTGCCGGCCTGCTCGCCGAGCCTGAACTGCGGCTGGGCTTCGGTGACCTTGCTGCGCGTGGCGAACGACAGGACGCGTTGCCACGCGCGACGCGCTTCGGTGAACCACCGGTCCCAAAGATACGCGAGCGTATTGGCGAGCCCTTCGCCCTGATAGTTCGGCGCGATAGTCAGACGATGCAGATTCTTCTGCGCCTTCAGGAATTCGAGCGGCCGCGGCACGCGGTAGACGACGATATCCGCGCCGCCATACGCTTCGAGTTCCGCCTTGAACTCGCGGCCTGGCGCTTCGAGACGCACCTGCGCGACCTGATCGGCGCCGAAGCTCTTATCCGAGAGCAGAAAGAACGGCTGGCCGTTCACGACCTGTGTGTCGTATCCGCTTGGCGTGGCTGACGCCAGCGTGGGATTGTCGGGCAGGTTCGCGGAATCGTCGCCGGTGCTGGAGGTGGCCGGCGCTGTCGCGGCGTCGTCGGCCATCGCGGGTGAAGCCGGTAGCGACAGGCACAACACGAGCATCGACATCAGCGCCAGAAACGCAACGCGCGCGCGACGCCGCGTGCCGACGGAAGATTCGCTGCAAGCGGCGACGAAGGGCATACGGATCATGGTGTGAGAAATGCAAAGCGAAAAACGCCGACGAAATTCGGATTGCCGTCGAACGGCTGCCAGCGGGAGTCTTTCCATTGCATGAGGTCGGAAACGGCGACGGCGCGCAGACCGGTGTCGGTCGGCGAGACGGTGCCTGTGTGATAGGCGATATAGCGGTCGAGCCAGATCATCAGGTGCTGGTCGTCGCCCTGGTCGAAGAACAGAAGATCGCCGGGCAGCGCCTGATTCACGTCCTTCGCGACAAAGCGGCTGTTGCGTTGAACCAGCGCGATCGCGGACGCATACGGCCCGACGCTGCCGTCGATATGCGTCCAGCGGTTCGCCAGCGCGCGCTGCGACGACGAGAGCTGCAATTCCGGCGGCAGGCGGCTCGCATCGGCGACACCGCTCATGCCGTTCGCACGCAGCCACTTCGCGTCGTGCGGCCTGAGCGCCTCGCCGGCCGCGAAGCGCACGAGCCCCGCGCAGTCGCGTTGCGTCCAGCGCGGCGTCGGACCGTTGCGCATCTGCTGGTCGACGATCCGCACGAACCACGCGCGAAACGCGGCGGACTGTTCGGGCGAGAGCGCATCGGGATCGGGCGCGGCCGTCGTACCCGACAACGCGTGTACGTTCGACACGACCAGCGGCGTGACGAGCGCGGCGGCCACGCGTGCCAGCCACGCGCGACGGCGCGGATCGTGTACACCCGGGGTGTCGCGCACCGGCATCTCAGTCGCTCCCGGCACCGGGCTGGTCCGGGGGCGTATCCGCGTCGCCGCTTTCCAGGTTTTTCTCGACGGCGGCGACGGCCCCCGCGCGATCGAAGTGCCATTCGACGGGCACCCATGACGTGCCCGACGGCAGACTCGCCGGCAGGCTCAACGACAGCGGCGGAAAGTGCGCGAGCGCGCGCAGTTTCGGCGTCAGATGCGCGCGGGCCGCGTTCCGGAAGATCGATTCCTGATCGGCGGGCAGCGCCGTACCGGCTTCGCGCTCGATCAGCGCGGCGGCAGTGGCGGGCGTCAACGTGACGATCGTGCGCGCGAGGCGCTCCGGCGCGAGCGTATCCGCGAGCGCCGGATAGCGCTTGTCGAGTACCGCAAGCGTGTCGTCAACGAGCCGCGCGTCGGGCGAAAACACCAGATAGCCGTGGGCGAGCGCGAGCGTCACCGGGAAGTAACGTGGCGCGGCGAGCCGGGCCCCAAACGGCGCTTTGGCCGCGAGCGCCGTACCCGAGCGGGCACTGACGGGCCGCTGCCACACGGTGACGTCAGCGCCCGGCTCTTGCGTCGTCACCGGCAGGCGACGATAGCCCGCCTCCTTGCCGGCGTTCGCCTCATACGCGCCGATCACTTCGCCGAAAGCACTGGCCAGCGCCGTTTTCAGCGCGGGATCGACCGTTGTGCCCGGGGCTTTCAGGCGCGCGACGAAAACCGGTGCGACCAGCGTCGACTTCGCGTACCAGCAGGCCGCCGCGGGCCCCGCGAGATGATCGCTGATCTGCGTGGCCGCTTGCGGGCCATCCTTGATCACGTTGCCGAGCAGTCCCCCGGCATCTTTCCAGTCGACCGGCAGGCTCGCGCACGCGGCGGGGTTGGCGGGCAACGCGCGCCACAGATCGGTGCCGTTCCATTGCCGCGGCAAACGTGCCGGATCGATCAGCGCCGCGGTCCGCCAGACAGCCGGTGCATCACCCGTCGATGAAAAATCAAAGCGCAGCGCCACGATGCCGGAGAAAAACGCCTGATAGCCGAACGACAGCCAGTTCGCCGACACGATCACGCGATGCCCCTTCGATCCGGCAGGCAATGCGTCGAGCCGGAAAGCGCGTGCCGCGTCGTCGTGGCCCGACAGCAGGCTGGAGACCAGATCGGCGCGCTCGCCGATCGGCGCGTTATCCGCGTCGAGCAGCACGCCCGGTGCCGACAGGACGACAAGGCGATCGTCCTTCGCGGCAAACAGCACGGTGCGGCCAACCGCGAGCTTCAGTGCGTAGACCGGCACGTCGCCCGACAGCTTCGCGACCTGGCTCAACTGCGCATCGCTCGCCGCCACGGTGCCGAGCCCCTGCAGGAGCTTCGCGAGTCCATTGCGATGCATGGACATCATCCAGTAGCCAGGGCGGCCGTCCGGTGAACGCCAGAGCAACACGTGCGCGGGTTCGTCGAAGACGCGCCTGACCAGCTCGTCGCGCAGATCGAGTTGATGCTCGAACGCGAGCCGGCGCAGCGCGCCTTCCGCGGAAAGCCGGCTGCTGTTCGATTCGTAATAGTCGACGAAATCCTGCGTCAGCACGTCATGCAGCAACGGTACGCGCAGGATGTCGCGCGGCAGCCGCGAGAGCGCTTCGCTATCGATGATGACGTCGGGGTGGTGAATATCGAGGACGACTTCGGCCGTTTGCACCGCATGCGGTTTGCCGAAATACCGCCAGCCCGTCTGTATGCCGACGGCGGTGACAATCAGGACACCGGCCACAAGAATGGCGATTTTCTTACGCGACATCTTCATCTGGTTTCGAATGCTTATTGTTGTCGCCCGATGCAGTGCTCGGGAAAGCCGCGACCGGCACAAAAATATCAGCATTGAACCGTTCAACGCTGAACGTCACGCTAAAAACAGATTGCCAGACTGGCGCCGTTAGAACCCGTTAGAACTTGTTAGAACCCCTGCGAACCGCGCCGGCTGCTAATCGAGGCGATCATAACCGATATTTTTTGGCGCAAGCCACGGCCGGCCGAAATTTGACGACTTATAACAACCGTCTGATTCAGCGTTGCAATACGGCGGACTATTCTGTCAGACCGGAATATTCAGGCCGTCGAGAACGGCGGCGATATCTGACGGTTTATAGGCAGCCCAGATAAAACCCGGCAACGGAAAACCGGATTGAGAACGGCGGCAAACATGAAAATGCGTCGCGCAATACACCTGTTTTATTTTTCATTCATCGCGACGCGTCTTCACGCAACCTACACCACGTTCTTCTCCACGATCGGCCGGTTCTCCAGCACGCGCGCAAAACCGAGCGACGACAGATCGAGCGTCGTATAGCGCCCATGCAGGATCAGTTCGCTGATGCCGCGCCCTGTCGCCGGTCCCTGCTGCAAACCGTGCCCGCTGAAACCATTCGCGAAGATGCAGTTATCGACATCCGGGTGATGTCCGATGATCGCGTTCTGGTCGAACACGTTGTACTCGTAATAGCCCGACCAGCAGTTCTGCACGCGCAACGCCTCGAACTGCGGCACGCGATGCGCGAGCGTCGGCCAGATCACGTCGTCGAAGAGCGCGTGGTCCACTTCGTCGAGCGGCAGGTCGTCGGGATCGTTGTCCGCCGCCGGCGACGTGCCGCAAATGAACGACTTGCCTTCCGGGCGGAAATAGACGCCCGACGGATCGATCAGCAGCGGGCAGCGCGCAAGCTGCGCGGGCGAACTCACATTGAAAATGCTGCGACGGCGCGCGAAAACGGGAATGTCGATGCCGACCATCGCCGCGACCGTTCGCGACCACGCGCCTGCCGCGTCCACGACCACGTCGCACGCGTACGTTTCGCCGTTCGACGCGACCACTTCGGTCACGCGTCTTCCCGTGCGACGCATCGCGCTCACTTCCGCGGCCACGTAGTGCGCGCCCAGTGCCTGCGCTTTCTTGCGCAGCGCCTGCACGAGGCCATAGCCGTCGAACCAGCCTTCGCCCGATTCGCCGTATGCGCCCGCGGCGAGGTCGTCAGTGTTGAGCCATGGAAAGCGCGCTTGCAGCGCCTCGCGATCGAGCAGGCTGATGTCCGCGCCGAGGCTCTGCTGCAACGCATGATTTTCGCGCAACGTGCTGATACCCGCGGGCGTCGCGAGAAACAGATAGCCGCCCTCGTGCAAGTCGATCGAAGGCTTCGCGCCGTCGATGCCGAGCCGCTCGCCGATCGAGCGCAGAAATTCGATGCCATAGAGCGACATCTGGATCGATAGTGGCGTGGAAAACTGCTGACGGATCGAAGCCGCCGACAACGCCGACGAAGACCGCGCGTAAGTCGGATCGCGCTCGATGACCGTGACGCTCACGGTGGGGTCGGACGCACGCAGAAAATACGCAATCGAACTGCCAATGACGCCACCGCCGACGACCACGACTCTCGAATCCACGTCTCACTCCGTGATGAAGCTGCGTGCCGGGCGCGCCGCGCGGCGCCCGGACGTACACGTTATCTGCGTTTGCCGCTGGCCACGTGACCGTGCGGGCTAGCCGATGTTGAAGTCGATATCCTGCGCGAGCGGCAACGCCGACGAGTAGTTCACCGTGTTCGTCGCGCGGCGCATATACGCCTTCCACGCGTCCGAGCCGGATTCGCGACCACCGCCGGTTTCTTTCTCGCCACCGAACGCACCGCCGATTTCCGCGCCGCTCGGCCCGATGTTGACGTTCGCGATGCCGCAATCGCTGCCGGCATCGGAGACGAAACGCTCCGCTTCGCGCAGGTCGGTGGTGAACACGCACGACGACAGGCCGTGCGCCGCCGCGTTGTTCGCCTCCACCGCTTCGGCGAAATCCGTGTAACGCAGCACGTACAGGATCGGCGCGAACGTTTCCTTCAGCACGACCGGTGTTTGCGACGGCATTTCGACCAGCGCCGGACGCACGTAGTAGCCGTTCTCGAAACCCTTGACTTCGACGCGCTCCCCGCCCGTCACCTTGCCGCCTTCGCTGGCCGCCTGCCGCAGCGCTTCCTGCATGCGCGCAAACGACTGCTTGTCGATGAGCGGCCCCATCAGCGTGCCCTTTTCCAGCGGATTGCCGATCGGCACCTTCGCGTAAAGCTGCTTGAGGCGCTCGACGGTCTGCTCGTACACGCTTTCATGCACGAAGAGGCGCCGCAGCGACGTGCAGCGCTGGCCCGCCGTGCCGACCGCCGAGAACAGGATGCCGCGCAGCGCCAGTTCCCGATCGGCCGTCTGCGTGACGATGCCCGCGTTGTTGCCGCCCAGTTCGAGCAGCGAGCGGCCAAACCGCTTCGCGACTTCGACGCCCACCGTGCGGCCCATTTCCGTGCTGCCGGTGGCGCTCACCACCGAAGCACGCGGATCGGCCACGAGTTTCGCGCCGACTTCCCGTGTACCGTTGATCACGGCGGTGAGCCCGGCGGGCGCGTCGCCGAATGCCTTCAGTGCTTCAGCCAGGATCTGGTTGACCGCGAGCGCGGTGAGCGGCGTTTTCTCGGAAGGCTTCCAGATCACCGCGTTGCCGCAGACGAGCGCGAGCGCCGCGTTCCACGACCAGACGGCCGCCGGAAAGTTGAACGCCGAGATCACGACGCAGGTGCCCATCGGATGCCAGGATTCCGCCATCCGGTGGCCGGGACGCTCCGATGCGATCGTCAGGCCGTACAACTGGCGCGACAGGCCAACCGCGAAATCGCAGATGTCGATCATTTCCTGCACTTCGCCGAGACCTTCCTGAAGGATCTTGCCGGTCTCGAGCGTGATGATGCTGCCGAGCGCCTGCTTCTTTTCACGCAGACGGTTGCCAAGCAGGCGCACCAGTTCGCCGCGGCGCGGCGCCGGCACATCGCGCCAGCGGGCGAACGCCTGCTTCGCGCCGGCGAGGGCCGCGTCGACTTCGGCGGTGGTGTTGCTGGCCACGCGCCCGATCAGCTCGCCGGTGATCGGCGAATGCACGGCGATGTCGCCGGCTTCAGCCAGATGGGCAATGCCGAGATCGGCGAGGATGGTCGAAGCGTTCATGGCATGAGTCCTTTGATTTCCAATACGAAACAAAAGCAGGTCCGGTGACTATACACGGTGGGTTTTATGGCGACAACCCCGGGGTATGCCGGAGCCTTGAGGCCACCATGAAGGGTCCGATGCGGCACCGGTCAGCCCTTTTCCCCTTGCGCCTCCCGGAAGACCGGCGACAACCGCCATGCCGGCGTGGCCCGATGGAAAGCCAGTGTTTCTTATTGGAAAATAATGGGCATTCCGGTCGGCATGAGTGCGGGTCGCATCCGGCGCAAGCGCGTCACCGGGCAACGCGCATCGATCCCGCGGAGGGATCGCGGCGTTACGTGAGATCGTGCAGATCCTTCTCGCGCGGCGGCCCGACCTCGAAGTCCGCGAAATCGACGACGAGGCCCGCGCGTTCCGGCGTACAACACATCGGCCCGACGAAATAGCCTGGCGCAACAGGAAACGGCGCGAGCCTCAGAAGCGGCCATGTCTTGCCATCCGTCGAGAACTGCAGCTTGAGCACGCCTTTCGACACCGTCGCGCGCAGCCAGAATTCGCCGGCCGTCGCGAGGCTCGATCCGACGGCCCAGTCCGATTGTCCGACGGTCAGGACGCTGCTCAGCAACAGCGCGCCATCGGTGAATTCAACGCCCGCCTTCACCCAGTTCGCTTCATCGATGCGCACCATCAGTCCGGCCTGGTCGTACAGCGATTCGAAGCCGCCGCGAATATGCACCTGCGCCGTGAAATCGCCCTCGGTGCGCGCGCCGAAACAATGCCCGGAATCGCGCACGAAACCGTAGTGCGTCTTGCGCCAGAAGTCGGTGCTGGCATCTGTCGTGACACGCAGCCGGTCGTCTTTCAGAACCCAGGTGGCGGGCTCGTTCAGCCATTCGCACTGGTTGAACATGGTTGGTGTGTCTCCTGTGTCGGCTGGAGTTAGCGTGTCGGTTGGAGTTAGCGCTTTAGCGCTTACTCCAGCCCCATAGCGCTTACTCCAGCCCCATGCAACTTGTTGCGGTCGACCAGAGTTGGCGCTTCAGCTGTCGATCAGAGTTCGCGCTTTAGCGCGCTACTCTGATCCCATGCAAAGCTCTTACTCTGGTCCCATGCAACGTGTTGCTGAAAGCGGCCACGACATCATGGACCCGCACGGTACCCGTTATATCACCCGCCCCCGTTCCCCACGACGTTTCACACGTAGCGTGCTAATGCGCGGCGCGCAACGCTTCGTCGGCCGCCGCGAGCCGCGACGCCATCACCTTCACCACGAAGCGATGGAACTGCTGCGCGGTCAGCGGATCGTCCTGTTCGAGCGCGCGCAGTGTCGCAAGCGAAAGCCGCCGCACGCGCGCGGGACCATCGGCGCACACATCCGCACTGCGCGCCTTCTGCGTGTACACCGCCATTTCACCGACGATGGTACCCGGCCCGAACGACCGCAGACGAATCGTGCGGCCATCCATCAGCGGCAACGACACCGTCACGCGCCCGCGTTCGACGAGATACATCGCGTCGCCCGCCTCGCCGCGACGAAAGAGCGGCTGCCCCGCTTCAAGCTCCCGCACTTCGAGACATGCCAGCAACGCATCGAGCGCCCGAGGCGAAAAATGCGGCGCGAGCGTCGCCTCGAAATTTTCCTCGCCAGGTGAAACCAGGTTTACATAAGGCGAGAGCAACCTGCCTTCGATCCATTCAAGGCCCGCATCGAGCGTCGCGAACTGGTGAATCCGCAGATTGAGCGTGCCGGTCCGCGCGAGCAGGTCGCGTGAGCGCGTGGGCAACGCGGTCAGCACGAGATCCGCGTCGTGCGCCGCGCACATTTGCCGCAACTTCACGAAACCGATCGACACCGACGCATCCATGCCGTTCGTCGCCGCGAAATCGAGCACGACAAACCGGACTGGCGCCGCGCCGCGCGCCGCCAGCCGTTCACGCATGCGCTGCAGGATCGAATTCGCGGTGCCGAAGAACAGAAACCCCTGCAGGCACGCGCCGCACACCTGCGGACCGAGTTCGTGCAACTGTTGCATCTCCTCGATGCTGCGCTCGACGTTCGACGTGCGCGTGCTTGCATCGAATTCCATGCGCACGCAACTGACGCGGCCATACAGCAGCGCGAACATCACGCACGCCGCAATCACACCGGCCACGACGCCCGCCACCACGCCATAAAACGCGATCACGCCCAGGATAACCGGCACGAGCAGGTACTCATGCCAGTTCAACCGGCCGTATGCAACGAACAGCCACTGGACCAGCAGCCGCAGGCCCATGAAAAACTGCAGGCCCACGAGAACAGGTACGGGAAAGAGCGCGACGAGGTCCGGCGAAACGGCCAGCACGACAAGACACGCGAGTGATGCGAACACACCCGCCATACGGCTCGTCGCACCGGTGCGCACGTTGAGCAGCGAACGGTTGAACGACTGATAGCCGACCATGCCGCCCAGCATCCCGCTTGCGATGTTCGCGATGCCTGCTGCGCGCATCTCGCGATTCAGGTCGACTTCCTCGCCGGTTTCGGCGCCGAGCGCGGTCGAATTCATCAGGATCGTGATCGCCGACACCGACGTCACGACGAGCGTCTCCGGCAGATGCGAGCCGATCGCCGGCCAGTCGATCGCGCCCTGCGCGAGCGTTGCGCGCAGATGCAGCTCGGGCAGCTGGATCGCGTGCAGCGGCACGTGCGGCAACAGCAGGCCCATGTGCCGCGCGTCTTCGACCGACAGGCCCGCGACGTTCAGCAGAAAATAGAACAGCGCGATGCCGCACGCGAGCGTCAGCGGCAACACGGCGGCGTGATTCCACACGCGCGACAGCACGGTGAGCAACACGCCGATGATCACCGCGGGCACCCACGCGAGCCAGTGCAGATGCACCAGCACGGAGGGCAACGTGTTCCACTGCGGCGCTTCGCCGGTCATCACGCGAAAGGCGCCGGCCAGCAGCAGGTAACCGGTGCCCGCGAGAAAACCGCCCACCACCGGATAGGGCAGGAACTGCAACGAGCGGCTGCGCTTCGACGAACCGATTGCAAAGAGGATGATGCCCGTCACGATCGAACACAGCGCAATCGCGATGAGCACGGTCAGCAGAATGGTGCGCGGCGAACCGCCATTGGCGCGCACGCTGCTCGCCACGCCCGCCGCGACGCCGACAAGAAACGCTGTCGCGTTGCTGTCGGGGCCGCCGATGTTCGCGCGCATCGAACTGGTGAGCGCGATCACGAGTGCCGTGACCACGCAGCTGACCAGCGCCGTCGGCACGCCGAGTTCGGCGTAACGCGCGAGATCGGCACTGAAGATCATCGTGCCGAGGCTCATTGCGTAGCAGAGCATGACCAGCGTCGACACCGCACCCGCGCCCAGGTCACCGATCAGTGCGGTGAAACGCGGCCGGATGCGGGCATCGGTGGCGGAAGCGGTTGGACCTGACTTCACGGGCGCTCTCCCGATGGCTGCGGGTCAACTCCTGGCCGCACGAGTATCCGCCGCTGCGCCAGAACGTGTCAATTTCCGCACCGCATCCCGCACCCGCTTAAAAGTGCGCGACGTACACTAGCCGGTGGCGCACCTTCGTGCGTCTGCCTGCACCGGAATCTGCCCGCGCCCAGCGGGTTCGCTGCAAAACCCGCTTTAGGCGACGGCGATGAATATCGATCAGTGGCTCGATGCGTTAGGGCTTGGACAATACGCAGATGCGTTTGCCGCGAACGATATCGACATGGCGATGCTCCCGCAACTCACCGACGCCGATCTCAACGTACTCGGCGTGGTCTCGCTCGGCCATCGCAAGCGCATCCTGGCAGCGATTTCCGGCAACGCCGCCGCAGTGGCGACGCCCACCCCCGGCACGGAACCCGTCGCGCCCGTCGCACCCACCGCCGCGGTGGCGACGCCTTCAGGCGAACGCAGGCAGGTGACGATACTCTTCGCGGATCTCTGCGGTTTTACGGCGCTTTCACAGACGCTCGACCCGGAGGAACTCCGCGAGCTGACCGGGCGCTATACGGCGCTCGTCGACGGCATCGTGCTCGGCTATGGCGGCACGATCGACAAGCACATCGGCGACGCCGTGATGGCGATCTTCGGTGCGCCGCGCGCGCATGACACGGATCCACTGCGCGCGGCCCGCGCCGCGCTCGACATTCACGAAGCGCTTGCCGGGCTAGGCACAACCGCCGCGCGCCCGCTGAAGGTACACGTCGGCATTGCAAGCGGCGAGGTCGTGGCGGGTACGCTCGGACGCGCCGATGCGCAGGACTACACGGTACTCGGCGATTCGGTGAATCTCGCGGCGCGTCTGGTCGCGGCGGCGGGTCCCGGCGAGACGCTGCTTTCCGACAGCGTGCAGCGCGCGCTGGGTGACATCGTATCCGTCGATGCCGCCGGTGAAATGCGCTTCAAGGGCATCGACACGCCCGTTCGCGTCTGGCGTCTGCAGGGTATCGCGGCCGATGCCGTGGCCGCGAGCCGCAGTCAATTCGTCGGACGTAAGGCGGAACTGGAGCAGTTTCACGGCATCGCGCGCGCGTGCGTCGAGCAGCGCGCCGGACAGGTTGTGTATGTGCGCGGCGACGCCGGCATCGGCAAGACGCGTCTCGTCGACGAAATGCGCCGCTTCGCGGCGGCGCAGGGATTCGGCATCCATCGCGCGCTCGTGCTCGACTTCGGCACGGGCAAGGAGCAAGGCCCGTTGCGGGCGATCGTCGGCAGCCTGCTCGGGCTCACGTCCACCTCGAATCTGAACGAGCGCGCGGAAGCCGTCGCGCACGCCGTCGCTTCCGGTACCATCGAGCCCGCGCAGCGCGTGTTTCTTCACGACCTGCTCGACGTGCCGCAGGCGGGCGAATGGCGCACGCTGTATGACGCGATGGACAACGCCGCGCGCATCCGCGGCCAGCGCGCCGTCGTCGCGACGCTCACCCTGCACGCGTGCAGGCGCGAACCGACGATGATCGTCGTCGAAGATCTGCATTGGGCCGATCCGCGGATGCCCGGCTATCTGTCTGCCTTTGCGACGGCGATCGCCGACGGACCGGGCCTGCTCGTGATGACGTCGCGCGCCGAAGGCGATCCGCTCGACGCCGCGTGGCGCGCGAGCTGTCGCGGCACGCCGCTCGCCACGATCGATCTCGGTCCGCTGCGCGGCGACGAGGCGCTGAGCCTCGCCGGCACCTTCATCGATGCGACACAGCGTATCGCGCTCGCCTGCGTCGATCGCGCGGGCGGCAACCCGCTCTTTCTCGAACAGTTGCTGCGCAACGCGGAAGAAGGCAGCGGCGAGGCCGTGCCCGCGACGATCCAGAGCCTCGTGCTCGCGCGCATGGACCGCCTCGCGCCGCTCGATCGCCAGGCGTTCCAGGCCGCGGCCGTGATCGGCCAGCGCTTCGATCTCGCGCTGCTGCGCCGGCTCATCGACGCGCCCGATTATGTGTGCGACGGTCTCGTCGCCAACGCGCTCGTGCTGCCCGAGGGCGACGACTACCTCTTCGCCCACGCGCTGATCCAGGAAGGCGCGTATTCGACGTCGTTGCGCGCGCGCCGCCGCGAGCTGCATCAGCGCGCCGCCGAATGGTTCGCCGCGAGCGACCCGGTTCTGCATGCGCAGCATCTCGACCGTGCCGGCGACGATCGCGCACCGCGCGCGCTCCTTGAAGCCGCAACCGCGCAACGCGCCGCGTATCTCACCGATTCGGCGCTGCGTCTCGTCGAGCGCGGTCTCGCGATCGCGGAACGGAACACCGACCGTCACGCACTGCTCTGCCTGAAAGGCGAACTACAGCGCGACCTCGGCGACATCGCGGGATCGATCGCGACCTGTCGCGAAGCCATGGCGATGGCGCCGGACGAAGCGAGCCTGTGCGAATCGCAACTCGGGCTCGCGGAAGGGCTGCGGGTCAGCGAAGGGCTCACTGAAGCGCTCGCGCTGATCGACGCCGCGCAGCAGATCGCGGAGCGCCTCGATCTCGTGCCCGAACTCGCGCGGCTGCATCATCTGCGCGGCAACATATTCTTTCCACTCGGCCGGATCGACGAATGCCGCGCCGGGCACGAGCAGGGCCTCGTGTATGCGCGTCGTTCGGGTTCGGCGGAAGCGGAAGCACGCGCGCTCGGCGGCCTTGCCGATGCGGCCTATGCGCAGGGCCGCATGCGCACGGCGTTCGATCATTTCAGCCGCTGCGTCGCGCTTGCCCGCGAACATGGTTTCGGACGCATCGAAGTCGCGAACCGCTCGATGGCTGGATTCAGCCGGGTCTATCTGAACGAGGCGCGACTCGCGCTCGAAGACGGCGCCGCTGCCGCGCGTGTTGCGGGACTCGTCGGACAGCCGCGCGCCGAGATGCTCGGCGAGACGATGGGCATGTTCGCGAGCCACGAGCTGGGCGACACCACCGCGATGCGGGTTCATCTCGAACGCGCGCTGCAGCTTTCGCATCAGCTGGGCGCGCGGCGCTTCGTGGCGCAGGCGATGGAGATGCAGGCGCGTCTTTTGCTCGACGAAGGCCGGCGCGGCGAAGCCGTTGCATTGTTGCGCGAGGCGCTCGCGATCGCACGCGAGATCGGCGCGCAGTTCACCGGACCGAAGACCCTGGGCGCACTGGCCCGCGCAGTGGAAGACGACGCGGAGCGCATGCAATGCCTCGCCGAAGGTGAAGACCTGCTGGGACACGGCGCGGTGGGCCACAACCATCTGTGGTTCTATCGCGATGCCATCGAGGCGACGTTGTCCGCGGGCGACGCTTCAGGCGCGTTGCACTACGTCGCGGCGCTCGAACGCTACACGCATGCCGAGCCGCTTCCATGGGCGGACCTTTTCGCCGCGCGCGGGCGCGTGCTGGCGGGCGTGCTGCAAGGGCACAAGGACGATGCGACGCGCCGCGAACTCGAACGGGTTCGCGACGCGCTGGCCGAAGCGGGCTACGGCCGCTACCGGCCTGCCGTGGATGCCGCCCTCGCCCGCTACGGCGACATCGACGCGACCGGTGCCGCCCCATCGTAGACGCGCGAATTACCGCTCGTTTTCCGGGAAGTCCGCGCCGACAGTCGCCGCTTCCCACGCGTCGAAATCTCCGCGCAGCAGATCGATCTTGCCGCGCGCGAGGTCGAGCGCCGTCTTGCCGAGCAACAGGCGCAACGGCGGCCGGTCGGACAGCGCGGCGTCGATGATCGCCTGCGCCGCGCGCACCGGATCGCCCGCCTGGTTGCCGCTGCGCGCCGCCGTCTGTTTGCGCCGCTCGCCGGCCGTTGCGTCGTAATCGGCGATACGGGTGGCGGATTCCTTGATCGACGGCCCCGCCCAGTTCGTGCGGAACGGTCCCGGTTCGACTATCAGCACATCGATGCCGAGCGGCTTCACTTCCAGCGCGAGCGATTCGGAAATGCCTTCCACCGCGTATTTCGTGCCGTGGTAATAACCGGTGGCGGCAAAACTCGCGATGCCGCCAATCGAGGACACGTTGACGATCAGGCCGCTGCGCTGCCTGCGCATCTGCGGCAAGACGGCTTTCGTCATGTCGACGAGGCCGAACACATTGGTTTCGAACATCGCGCGCACGGCGGCGTCCTCGCCTTCCTCGATCGCGGCGAGATAGCCGTAGCCCGCGTTGTTCACGAGCACGTCGATGCGGCCGAACTGCTGCGTCGCCTGCGCGACGACGTCATCGATCTGCCCGCGCTTCGTCACGTCGAGCGGGAGCGCCAGCGCACGCCCTTTGTGCGCTTCGGCGATGTCCTGTACCTTCGATGCGTCGCGTGCCGTGACGACGGCGCGCCAGCCGCGCTCCAGCACGAGTTTTGCCAGTTCGCGGCCGAATCCGGTCGAGCAGCCTGTGATGAGCCATACAGGATCGTCTCGATTCATCATGAGAGAACTCCAGTGGGTGGGGGGAGACAAACAGAAAATGAGGGGCACGAAGGCGTCAGGCCCGCATCGTGCTGATCAGATCACTACGGTAACAAAAAACAGGACTTCGCGACGGAGTCCGTCATGGGAGAAACAATGCGAAAGCCATTTGTCGGCGGCCTGTGCGCAGGTGCGGCCGCACTGCTGATGCTGCCTGGGGCATCTTACGGACAGCCCGCGCAGGCGTACACGAACAGTCCGGTGAACCTGTATGCCGGGCCATCGCAGGAGTATCCGGTCGTCTCGCAGTTGCCGGGCAGCGTACCCGTGCAGGTGATGGGCTGCGTGAGCGGCTATTCATGGTGTGACGTCGAGGTGTCCAACGTGCGCGGCTGGGTCTATGGCGCAAATCTCAGTTACCCGTATCAGGGCAGCAGCGTGCCCATCATGACCTACGGGCCGACCATCGGCTTTCCGATCGTGACGTTTTCGATCGGCACGTACTGGGGACGCTATTACCGCGATCGTCCGTGGTACCACGACGAGCCGCGCTGGGAGCGTCGGCCGCCTCCGCCACCGCCGCCTCGTGGACGCCCGCCTGGGCATGGCGGGCCGCCGCCGGGACATGGGGGACCGCAGCAGGGGCATGGGGGACCGCAGCATGGGCACGGTGGACAGCAGCAGGGGCACGGCGGCGGCGGACATCCGTCCGGGCCCCCGCCTTCACATGGCGGTGGTGGCGGCGGAGGCGGCCATTCCGGCCCGCCGCAAGGCCACGGCGGGGGTGGACATCCCTCCGGACCACCGCCTTCACATGGCGGCGGTGGCGGTGGTGGCGGCCATTCCGGCCCGCCGCAGGGCCATGGTGGTGGTGGCGGCGGTGGTCATTCTGGACAGCAGCCGCCTCCGCGTTGAGCGGAGTCCATCAGGCAACCACCCGCTCCCGCGTCAACCGCGGGAGCGGATGATAGAAGATGCGCGCAACCGGAATCGGGCAAGCCAGGAAAAAGACTCGATCCGTCTTTCTCTTCCACGTCGGAGAGGTTGTATTCCGCGCGCACGGCCTTCAGCACCGTTTCGATGTCGCGTTCGTAGCCGATCGCGCCGCCAAAGTGCTTCATGGTCCAGTTGCAGCCCGACGCATCGGGCTCCGTCTTCTGCGGACGCGGCACGCGGATCTTCACGCCGTCCTCGACGATTTCATGAATGCGATGAATGCGCCGGCTCACTTCCGTCTGCAGGCGCGACGCATTGAGCAGCTTGCGTATCACGACACCCTCCTTCTGTTTCACCACGTTGCACCGCTGTGCTGTGTGCGGTTCAGTATTCGTTCAACGGCGGAAGCGGCGGCTTTTCCGCGCGCTTTTTGCGGGCCTTTTTCGTCGCGCGACGCAGCGCCGTCTCTGTCTCGTTCCATTGCAGCGAAGCACCCGCGCGGCCCGCATAGTACGCCCTGACCGCCTCGATCAACCGCTTGAGCGGCGCGCCTTGCGTGGCGTCGATGGCATCGACGCGCGCGGGGTGCGCGAAATCCGGGCTTCGATCCATCCATCGATAAAGCCGCGGAATGGTCTCCTCCAGCGACCCGTTGCGCGCCGCGCGTCGCAACGCCCGCCAGGCCGGCGCATCGCCCTGCGCGTAACGCCTGCGCGCCGCCGCAACCGAAGCGCTCACGCGCCCGAACAACGCGCGTAGCCGCGGATACGCCCACACAAGCGCAAGCATCGCGGTCAGCACGAGCGCCGCGATCACCCCCTGTGTCCGGTCGATCACGACGATGCGGTGCGCCGCGCCCCTTTCGATTGCGTCGACGGGAATATCGAAGAGCGGCTTTTCCTTCACTGCAACCGCCGAGAAACTCACCGCGGGCAGCACGATCGATTCTTTCTTCCGCGTCGTGGTGTTCCACCATTCGATCGTCACGGGCGCGAGCGTGTAGCGTCCGCTTCGATTGACGACATACGTCATCGTGTCGGTGCGCTCGCCAGCGACGAGCCCCACGCGATCCTGCACGACGTTCTTCGTCGCCTG
Organism: Paraburkholderia sartisoli; assembly: GCF_900107685.1. Taxonomy (GTDB): domain Bacteria; phylum Pseudomonadota; class Gammaproteobacteria; order Burkholderiales; family Burkholderiaceae; genus Paraburkholderia; species Paraburkholderia sartisoli. Next base: position 229,913 of record NZ_FNRQ01000007.1, read on the forward strand.
CGGTTTCGGATACTGCTTGAGCCCTGCCACCGGTTCGAAATCGACCGGCGGAATCAGCATCGATTCAGTGCCCGCCGCGGTCTGTGTAATCGTGCGCGTGATCGCGTCGCCCACTTTCACGCGCGCTAATGATGGTTCGATTTTCTGCGTCGCGGTCAGCTTCGGCGTCGGGAAAAACACGCGCATGCCTTCGGCGCCCGCAGGCACCGTCGCGACGAGCTTGAGCGGCGGCGTCGTCAGTTTCGACGCGCCCGTCGCGCCGCTCATACCGCTCATGCCGCCGGGAAAGACATCGATGATCACGGGCGGAATGTCGAACGTCTTCGCGGTTTGCGGCGCGATCCGGTACGCGCGGCTCACGCCGAACCAGCTCACGCCGTTGATCACCTCGTGCAGATTCGCCGCCTGCTCGTCGGGCAGGCTGACAATCGCGCCCGGCACGGTGAAGAGCGGCCAGGCCGGCGCCTCGGTGAACCATGTGGTCGTCAGCAGATCGACGACCAGCTTGACCTGCGTTCCGGCCACCACCGGTCCCGCCGGTTCGAGATGCGCGCGCGCCAGCAACCGCGGCGCGGTGTCGGCGCGCGCGGAGCCCGTGGCGAGCAGCACGACTATCGCGCACGTTGTGGCAAGCAGCAGGCGGATCAATCCCGGCAGCCTCATTGCGCCGTCCCCGTCGTATCAGCACCCGATTCCTGCTCGAAGCGTTGACGCAAAAACGCCGCCGGCGACGTGTTGAGGCTTCGCATCCATACGTCCTCCGAAGGCGTCGCGATCAGCGTGCTTTGCGCGAGCTTGCCTTTCTTCTTCTCGATCTTCACTTCGTCCGACTCTTCGTCTTCCTCGTCCTTTTGCGGTTCCTGTTGCGGCTGTGCGAGCAGCTTGCGCATCAGGTCGCGATTGCCGGTGGCCTCGCGAAACACGGGCTGCATCGCAAGCGCCCTTTCGTATGCCTTGAGCGCACCCGCGTAATCGTCGAGATGCGCGAGCGTGTTGCCGATGTAGAAATACGCCTGCGCCGTTTTCAGGCGCGAGAACGATTGCAACGCGGCGGCGTAGTCGCCGTCGAGATACTGCGCGCGGCCTTTCCACATCGGATCGTCGAAGTGCCCGGCCGCCGCCTTGTAATCACCGTGTTCGAAATACCAGCGGCCCTGCTGGTCGTGCGTGGCAAAAAGATCGAGCCGTTGCCACGACGCCGTCGGCGAAGCCGCGTGCGCTTCGCGCGGTGCCGAACTGAAGGCAAGCGCGATCAGCACGACCGGCAGCCACTTCACCGTCCAGCCGCGCCGGAATGCGAGCAGCGCCAGCGCGAGCAGCGGAATCACCAGCCAGTAGCCGGTTTCCTTCCAGCGCGGAATCCGCTTCGATTCATCCGCTTCCTCAAGCGCGGCCTGCGCGCGATGCTGTACCCACGCGACGTCGTCATCGTCGGCGCGCATGCTCGCGAGCGGAATGCCAGCTTCGTGCGCGGCCTTGCGGATACCTTCCGCGTCGAACGTGCCCATCAGCGGCAACCCTTGCGCATCCATTTCGATGCGCCCGTCGGCACCGCGAATCGGGCCGCCGTTTTCGGTGCCAACCGCGAGCCACAGCAACTGATGCTGCGTATTCTTCGCCTTCTGCACGAAGGCCTCGGTCTGCTTTTCATCGAAGCCGTCGCTCATGAAGACGATCGTGCCCGTCGCCGGATCTTTCGCGAGCAGATGCTCGGCGATGTCGAGACCCGCGGCCGCATCCTTCCCGTCACGCGGCATCACGGAAGGCGACAGCGCGGGCAGATACAGTTCCAGCATCGCGGGATCTTCGGTGGGCGGCACGACGAGATGCGCGGAGCCGGCGAACACGACCAGCCCCGTGCGCGCGCCCTTGCGTGCGTTCGCGAGATCGAGCACCTTCTGTTTCGCTCGCTCCAGACGCGTCGGCGCGACATCGGTCGCGTCCATCGAACGCGCCACTTCGAGCACGACGACAAGCGGCGCCTTGTCCTGATCGAACGGCGGACGCTCCTGCTCCCACGTCGGCCCGGCCACCGCAATCGCGCCGATCGCGATGAAGAGCGCAAGCGTATGCACGGGCTGAATCCGCCGGCGGCCCGCGTCGCTCACGATCAGGTGTTCCAGCAACTGCGGCGCGATGATGTTGCGCCAGCGCGCGCGCACGTTGTTGCGACGAAACCAGAGCACGGGCAGCAGCACGGCAGGCACGAGCAGCCACAGGAAGAGCGGGCGCAGGAAATGAAACGCGGTGAGATCAATCGCCATGACCGGCCTCGCCCATCTTCACACGCCCGGGCGCCGCTTCCTCGCGCGGCGCGCGGATCATCGCGATCACCAGCGCGAGGCAGTGATACAGCGTGTAGACCAGCAGCGCGAGCGCGAGCGGAATCCAGTAGTAGTCGCGTTGCGGCCGGTAGATTTCACGCTTCACCTTTTCCGGCGTGATGCGGTCGAGCGTCGTATAGACGTCGGCCAGTTCCTGCTGGTTGCCGAGCGCGCGAAACGCGCGGCCGCCCGTGATGTCGGCAATTTTCTGCAGTGCGTCCAGGTCGACCTTGTCTTCGCCGGTTGCATCGGGGTTGCCGATACCGATCGTGTACACCACCAGCTTGTGGTCCTTCGCGATTTCGGCGGCACGTTCAGGCGGAATCGCGCTGCTCGTGTCGTTGCCATCGGTCAGCAGGATCAGCACCTTTTCCTGCGCGGCCGATTTGTCCATCAGCTTGACCGTCAAGCCGATCGCATCGCCGATCGCGGTGCGCTGCCCGGCCATGCCGATCTGCATCTGGTTCAGCAGGATCAGCACGCTGTCGTGATCGAGCGTCAGCGGCGCCTGCGGATAAGCGGCCTGTCCAAAGACGACAAGGCCGATGCGATCGCCCTTGCGTTTCGCGACGAAATCCGCGAGCACGCGTTTCACCGCCGTGAGACGGTCCATGCGCTCGCCCGTCGCGGTATTGACGAAGTCGCGCGTGCTCATCGAGTCGGACAGATCAATGCCGAGCATCAGGTCGCGCGCGGGTTCCTCGTGCGTGACAGGCGCCTCGACATAGACCGGCTTCGCCGCCGCGCCGACAAGCAGCACCCACAACACCGGCATCATCAACCGCTGGGCCCAGTTACGGCGCAGGCGCACGCCACCGGGCGCCGGCCTTTCGCCGGCCGCCTCGGCCATTTCGTGGAAGAACGGCATGCGCACGGCAGAGGCCGTCGTGCGCCACGCGGGCACCAGCGACCACACGAGGAGCGGCACGGGCAGCAGCAGGAACGCCCACGGAAAATCAAATTTCCACATGATGATCGCGGATCCAGTCGCGGGCGTGTCCGACCAGCGCTTCGGCATCGTGTTGTGAAACCGTGGCAAGCGTTTCGGGCGGCGCGTAACTCAGAAGCGACAGCAAGGCGCCGCTTCGCGCGTCGAACTGCCCGCGCGTGCGCGCGAGAAACGCGAGCCACGCGTCGCCCGTCAGCGCCGCGACGCGCTCGCGCGGCGCGGCGGCGAGCGCGGTCCGCTTGATGAGCGGCGCAATGGCAGCGAGTGCGGCGGCGCGATGCGGCGCGTCGTTCAGGCGCGCGGCGAGCGCGTCGAGTTCGGCGAGTGCGATCTTCCGGTAGCGTTCCCTCTGGTGACGACGCCACGCGATCCAGGCCGCCCACGCCGCGAGCGCAAGCAAAGCGAGCGCGACGATCAGCCAGCCAGCGGTTTGCGGCGCCCACGAAACCGGCGCCGGCAGTGACAGTTCCTTGAGCGGCTGCAGCGCGAGCGATGTGTTCGCGGGCGCCAGCGCAGCAGCTAAAGCAGCATCCGCAGCGGCGCTCATATGCCGCTCCCGGCAGACGGTCTTGCCCTTTCGCCGAACAGACGCCGCACCTGCTCGACCGTGGGCTCGTCGGTCGAGAGCGCCATCAGCGGCACGCCGCTCGAACGCAGCAGCTCCGCGACTTCAGCCGTGCGTCCGCTGAAGAGACTCGCGAGCGGCGCGCGCACGCGCTCGTTCTGGATACGCAGTTCCACCTGCAACTGTCCTTCGCTCACCACCAGCGCGCGATGGTCGGGCATGCGCTGCCAGAGCGGATCGAAGATCATCGTCGCGATCACGTCGTTGTGCCGGGCGAGTTGCCGCAGCAGCTGGCGTGTACGCTCGCCCGCACCGGCAAAATCGCTCATGATGCACACCAGATAGTCGTGCCCGGCGAGCTGCAGCACGCCTTCGAGCGCATCGTCGAGCTGGCTGTAGTTCGTGCGCGCCGCGCTGTTCGCGTGCAGCGCGTGGTTCATGCGGGCAATCGTGCCGAAGAGCGTCTTGATGCGGGTCCGGCTGCGCAACGGCCGCACGGGGACCACGGAACTGTCGTTGAAGATCACGCCGCCCACGCGATCGCCCGCGGCAAATCCCATCCATACCGCAAGCGCCGCCGCTTCGGCCGCGACGACCGATTTGAACGCACGCGACGAGCCGAAAAACATGCTCATGCGCTGGTCGACGACGACCAGCAGCGGCCGGTCACGCTCTTCGGTGTATGCGCGGATCTGCGGCTTGCCGGTGCGCAGCGACACCTTCCAGTCGAGATGCCGGATGTCGTCGCCCGGCAGATAGCCGCGGATTTCCTCGAAATTCAGCCCGCGCCCGCGCAGCCGCGACGCATGATTGCCCGACAGAATGCTCGACACCGGCGCGGGCGCGACGAAGCTCAGACCGCGCGCGCGAAACTCCAGCCTCGCGAGATGCGCGGCGTCGACGTACACGCTGCCGGTTGCCGGTCCCAACTCCGCTGCCACGACATCTCCCCTTTCCAGTGTGTCGACTGCGTCAGGCGTGTCGCGCCCGGCTCACGCCGGCACCGCGACCTTCTCGATCAGCCGGTCGATCACCGCATCGGCGCTGACGTTTTCCGCGTTCGCGTCGTACGACAGGATCAGCCGGTGCCGCAGCACCGGATGCACGACCGCGCGCACGTCGTCGGGCGTGACGAACGTGCGGTCATCCAGCCAGGCGTGGACCCGGCTCGCGCGGTCGAGCCCGATCGCGCCGCGCGGGCTCGCGCCGATTTCGATCCATTTGCCGATGGCGGAATCGAGCGCGCCGGCATGGCGCGTCGCATTCACCAGCGACACAATATATTCATCGATGGCGGGCGCCACCGTAATCTGTCCGATCGCCTTTCGCGCGGAAAAAACAATCTCCTGTGAAAGCGTATCGACTGCCGGTTTCGCGTCGTTATTTTCGCGGCGCAATAACCGCAGCATTTCCCGCTCGCTTTCCGGCGACGGATAGCTAATCAACACCTTGAACAGAAAGCGGTCCATTTGCGCTTCGGGCAATGGATAGGTACCTTCCTGTTCGATTGGATTCTGCGTCGCCATTACCAGAAAAAGATCGGGCATCGTGTGTGTCTTTCCAGCCACGGATATCTGGCGTTCTTCCATCGCTTCAAGCAACGCAGATTGAACCTTGGCCGGCGCGCGATTGATTTCGTCGGCGAGAATCAGATTGCCGAAAATCGGCCCGGGCTGAAACGTGAGAATCCGCTCGGCGCCCGATTGCAGGAGCGTTTCGCCGCCCGTGATGTCGGACGGCAGCAGGTCGGGCGTGAACTGGATGCGCCGCATGACCGCGGCAAGCCGTGCCGCGATGGCCTTGACCGTGCGTGTCTTGGCTAGCCCCGGCAGGCTTTCGAGCAGCACGTGCCCGTCGGCCAGCAGCGCGATCAGGATCTGCCTGACCACCGCCTCCTGCCCGACCACCGCTTCGTTCACGCCCGCCTCGAAGCGCAGGATAGTTTCACGCATGGCTGTCTATTCCCCTGATTATTTCATTTTAAATCGAGCGCGGTCGTACAACGAAAGCCTGACGCCAGAGACGTTAAAGCAGCTTGAGCCATTCGTCAAAGCGCATCGCACATTAAAAAAAGCGTGAAATGTCATCAGAAAATTGTTAGCCTGTTTCCGGAAATTACCATGCAGCGCAAAATCAAACGGCAACGGTAAATGCCCGCTGCATTGAAACGCGAATGCTGGAGTTTCACCGCTTTACCTGCACGTGCCATCTCGCATCCAAACGTGCGTCGTTCAGAAACAGGCAGACAGTCAAGGGTGGCCAGCGCTCAGAACGGCACCCACGCGGTTACGAATCTGTTTCGCCGGACCCGGCTCACGAGCCTGCGTCAAGACGAAGCGTTGAGGGTTTAAACGGGTGCGGGTGCAGCGCGTGGCAATCGACGCCGTGCGGCACGCTCACCGGCGTACAGGACGAGAGCCATGAGCGGAAGAAAGCGGGTAGCAGCAGGCGGCGCGGCGACCCTTCAGCCCGGTGTATCCCCTCCATCCCAACGTCCTTCCCAGGCGGGCCCAACGCCCTTTCGCAGGCTGCTGCTGTGGGGCGCCGCGCTCGTGCTGCTGCCTGCCGCCATCGGCGCGGGTGTCGTATGGGCGCTTTCATCGCATGCGCAGCCGCATCCGCAGGTTGTCTACGGTGACGGCACGCACGGCCCGCTCGGCATGGCGCTCATTCCCGGCGGCCAGTTCCTGATGGGCAGCGACGCAAAAATGGCGCAGGCCAACGAACGCCCCGCGCACAGCGTGCGCGTGCATGCGTTCTGGATGGATCGCCATCACGTCACGAACGCCGAATTCCGCAAGTTCGTCGAAGCAACCCATTACGTCACGACCGCAGAAAAAAAGCCCGACTGGGAGACGCTCAAACCCCAGTTGCCACCTGATACGCCGCGTCCCCCGGACAGCGCGCTGGTGGCGGGCGCGATGGTGTTCGTCGGTACGAACCAGCCGGTCCCGCTCGAAGACTACTCGCGCTGGTGGCGCTATGTGCCGGGCGCGAACTGGCGTCACCCGACCGGACCGGACAGCACGATCGAAGGCAAGGACGATCACCCTGTCGTGCAGGTTTCGTACGAAGATGCCGAGGCCTACGCGAAGTGGGCCGGCAAGCGCCTGCCGACCGAAGCCGAGTGGGAGTTCGCCGCGCGCGGCGGGCTCGACCAGGCAACCTACGCATGGGGCAACCAGTTCTCGCCGGACGGCAAGCAGATGGCGAACGTCTGGCAGGGCCAGCAGCCGCAAGCCTTCCCGGTCGTCAATCCGAAGGCGGGCGGCGCGCTCGGCACGAGCCCGGTCGGCAGTTTCCCGGCCAACGGCTACGGCCTGTCGGACATGACCGGCAACGCATGGCAATGGGTCGCCGACTGGTATCGCGCCGACCAGTTCCGTCGCGAAGCGTCGACGGGCGCTGTGATCGACAACCCGAAAGGGCCGACCGTTTCGTGGGACCCGGCCGATCCCGGCGTGCCCGTGGATGCGCCGAAGCGCGTCACGCGCGGCGGCTCGTTCCTCTGCAACGAGGCGTACTGCCTGAGCTATCGTCCGAGCGCGCGGCGCGGCACCGACCCGTACAACAGCATGTCGCATCTCGGCTTCCGGCTCGCGATGGACGAAGACAAGTGGGCCGAGCTGCACAAACGGCAACAGATGGCCGGTCAGGCCACATCGCCAGGCGGTTGAGCCACCCCTCTGCTACCCGTTTCCGCCTGTGCGCTTCGGATACACACCATCAACGGGAGTCTGGATGAAGTTGCCTCGTCGTCGTAGCGGGTTGCGTCGTGTGTGGCGTGTGGCGGGTGCCGCACTGGTCGCCTTCAGCCTCGCGGGGTGCGCGGGCCAGGGCGGCACGGCCGCATCGGCGACGAACGCCACCGGCGCGACGAACGCGGCCACGGCGCTGCCCTCGTGGCGCGATGGCGCGGCGAAACAGTCGATCGTGAAGTTCGTCGGCGACGTCACGCGCGAAGGCTCGCCGACGTACGTGGCGCCCGCCGCGCGGATCGCGGTCTTCGATAACGACGGCACGCTGTGGAGCGAACAGCCGCTCTACTTCCAGTTCGTGTTCCTGCTCGACCAGGTGAAGGCCGCCGCGCCGAACCATCCGGAGTGGAAAAACAATCCCGCCTGGAAGGCGCTCGTCGCGAAAGACCATGCCGCGCTCGCCGGCCAGCAGAAGGCGCTGATGGAACTGGTTGGCACCGCGAACAGCGGCATGACCGTCGACGAGTACGACGCGACCATCCGCAAGTGGCTCGCCACCGCGCAGCATCCGAAGTTCAGGCGGCCGTACACCGAACTCGTGTATCAGCCGCAGCTGGAGCTGCTTGCGTATCTGCGCGCGAACGGATTCAGGACGTTCATCGTGTCGGGCGGCACGATCGAGTTCATGCGGCCGTGGGCGGAGACGGTGTACGGCATCCCGCCCGAGCAGGTGATCGGTTCCAGCCAGCTCGTGCAGTTCGAGACGCATGACGGCCAGCCCGTGCTCGTGCGCATGCCGAAACTCGATTTTGTCGATGACGGTCCGGGCAAACCGGTCGGCATCTATCGCAACATCGGTCGCAAGCCCATTCTCGCATTCGGCAATTCCGACGGCGATCTGCAAATGCTGCAGTACACCGCGTCGGGAACGGGTCCGCATCTGGCGCTCCTCGTTCATCACGACGACGCGGCGCGCGAATTCGCGTACGACCGCCAGTCGAAGGTCGGCAAGCTCGACAAGGCGTGGGACGAGGCCGTCGCCGATGGCTGGACGGTCGTGAGCATGAAGGACGACTGGGCAACGATTTATCCGGCACCGAAGCAGTAGACAACCCGCGGTGCGGGATGAGAAAGCGGTGGGTACGAGGCCGTTCGCAGACATCGCGATCCATGAGAAAGCGCCCGCCAGGCGCGCCGTTCGAGCTGGAGCCAACTCCATTGGAGCAACACGATGAACCTGTTCTCTAGAAAAGGGCGATACGCGATCGGGGCGTCGATGTTCGCGCTTGCGGTCGCCTTCGCGGTTGTCGAGCCCCCTGTTTCCGAAGCCCAGACGCAGACCCAGGGAGCGGCCAAACCCGCACCCAAACCCGCGCCGGCGGCTCAAAAGACAGCAAAGCCGAATATTCTCGTGATCTTCGGCGACGATGTCGGGCAGGCCAATATCAGCGCCTATACGCGTGGCGTGGTGGGATACAGGACACCGAATATCGATCGCATCGCGAATGAAGGCATGATCTTCACGGATTATTACGCCGAGAACAGTTGTACCGCGGGCCGTTCGTCCTTCATCACTGGCCAGACTCCGCTGCGCACCGGACTATCCAAAGTCGGCGCGCCCGGCGCACCGGTCGGTCTGCAGAAGGGCGACATTACCATCGCCCAGGCACTCAAGCCGCTTGGCTATGCAACCGGCCAGTTCGGCAAGAACCACCTTGGCGACAAGAACGAGTACCTGCCGACCAATCACGGTTTCGATGAGTTCTACGGCAACCTGTACCACCTGAACGCCGAGGAAGAACCGGAGCGCCCGTACTGGCCGAAGGACAAGAACGACCCCTACGTGAAGAACTTCTCGCCGCGCGGCGTGATTCACGCCACGGCAGACGGCAAGGTTCAGGACACGGGGCCGCTAACGACCAAGCGGATGGAAACGATCGACGACGATACCGGCGCCCACGCGGAAGAATTCATCCGCAAGCAGGTCAAGACCGGCACCCCGTTCTTCGTCTGGATGAACTACACGCGCATGCACGTCTTCACGCACGTTCGTCCTGAATTCAGAGGCAAGAGCGGTATGCCGGGCAACGAGTACGCCGACGGGATGTGGGAGCACGATCAGGATGTCGGCAAACTGCTCAAGCTGCTGGACGATCTGAACATCTCCAAAAATACCATCGTCGTCTACACCACCGACAACGGGCCGAATGCGTTCTCCTGGCCTGATGCGGCGACCACACCATTCCGCAGCGAGAAAGACTCGAACTGGGAAGGTGCATTCCGTGTACCGGCAATGGTGAGATGGCCTGGGCATATCAAACCGGGCGAAACGTCCAACCAGATGTTCTCGGGTCTCGACTGGTTCCCGACGCTGCTCGCCGCAGCGGGCGACAGCGGCGTCAAGGACCGGCTACTGAAGGGATGGGCCCCCAAGGCGGGTGGCACGAACTTCAAGGTTCACCTCGACGGATACAATCAGTTGCCGTTCCTGACCGGACAGACGAACAAGGATCCACGCACCGAGTTCTACTATTTCGACGACGACGGACAACTGGTCGCCATGCGATGGGATCAGGACGGTAACGCCTGGAAGGCGGTGTTCTGTGAGCAGCGCGCGAAGGGCAACCTGAATATCTGGCAGGACCCGCTAGTCTGTCTGCGTCTGCCGAAGCTCTTTAACCTGCGCATGGATCCTTATGAGCGCGCGGACATCACCTCGGATCAGTACAACGACTGGGTCACGAAGAATGCCTATCTTGACGGCATCGCGACGATGAAAGCGGCGACGTTCCTGGAAACCTTCGTCGCCTACCCGCCGAGCCAGCGCCCCGCGAGCTTCAGCGTCGACGGCGTGCGCCGCCAGGTCGACAAAAAGATCGACGAGTCCTTCAAAAAGCGTGGCCTCGAGTAAAGTAAAGTAGCGGTGCCCGATGCGCCCACCGGCCCTCTGGCGGTGGGCGCCGTTATTTGCAGCATCACCTTCCCGAGGTTGAGTTCCGCTTGCCGATCGACAAACCGACAACCTCCACGCTGGCGAGCCACGCCAGAACCCCACGTCGCGAGCGGCGCGAACAGGAGCGCGCGCTACGCCGCGCCGCGCCCGGTTCGAACGACAGCGACACGCACACGCGGCCGGATCAATCTTGCGCTCCGACGCTGCCCGTCGCGTGGCCCGCCCTGCTGCTTTTTGTTTCGGGCGCCGCGGCGCTCATCTATCAGATGCTGTGGATCAAGCAGCTTTCGCTTGTCGTCGGCGTCGAGGTGCAGGCGGTGACGGCCGGCGTCAGCGCGTTTTTCGCGGGCCTCGCGCTCGGCGGCTGGCTGTTCGGGCGGCTCGCTGACCGCAGCACGCGCCCGCTTCGCCTGTATGCGCTGCTCGAGGGCGGCACGCTTCTCATCGCCGTGACCAGCACGTTCGCGCTGGCGCACGCAGCCGCGCCATTCGCCGTTCTGCAGAATCACGCCGGGCCGGTGGCGTGGGTGATTCCGTTCGCGCTCGTCGGCGTGCCCGCCGTGCTGATGGGCGGCACGCTCCCCGTGTTGATGCGCTCACTCGCGCCGCGCGAAGGCGGCGTCGGACGCGCGGGCGGGCGGCTGTATTCGGCCAATACGCTGGGCGCGATCGTGGGCACGCTGGCCGCGCCATTCGTGCTCATTCCCTCGCTCGGCGTGCAGGGCAGCGGATGGGCCGCCGCCGCGTTGAACGGCGTCGCTGGCGTCGTCGCGATCGGGCTCGCGCGCGGCAGGCGCGCGGCGTTGCCCATTGCGTCCGTTGCGCCCGTTGCATCCGTTGCGTCGCCTTCGGTCGAAGACAAGGATGCGCGCGATGACAACGCGCAGCCACACGGTTCGCGCCTCGCGCTCGTGCTGTATGCGGCGGCGGGCGGCATCGCGCTCGGCTACGAAGTGGTCTGGTCGCAAGCCATCGTGCAGTTCATCAGCACACGCAGTTTCGCGTTTTCCATCGTGCTCGCCACCTACCTGTGCGGCCTCGTGCTCGGCAGCGCCGCCGGTTCACGTTACGTCGAGCGCGCGCGCGATCCGTGGGGCGTATTCGCGATCCTGATCGCGTCGGCGGGCGTGGTCGCGCTGCTCGAAATCGCGGGCCTCGGCGGATGGCTGCTGCAAGGGCAGTCGGCGGTGGCGGCCATGGTGTTCGAATCGACCGGCAGCCTGCTCGCTGCGATGTGCGCGCGTTTTGCACTCGCGGGCCTGTGCATCGTGTTCATCCCGACACTGCTGCTCGGCGCCGCGTTTCCGTTCGCGCTGCGCCTTGGCGTGGACGCGCGGCGCGTGGGACGCGACGTCGGCGCAGTCGTCGCGCTGAACACGGCGGGCGGTATCGCCGGCACGGTGATCGCGGGCTTCGTGCTCGTGCCGGTGCTCGGTCTCGTGCGCGCGCTCGCGGCGCTCGCGGTTGCGGCCGCGGTCGTGGGCGTCGTCGCTGCTTGGGGCGGCTCGCGCGTGGCGCCCGGTGACTCACGCGTAGCACTTGATGGCTCGCGCGGCACATCGGGCGCGCCGCATGTCACGCGCTGGAGCGTGGCGGCACTCGCGCTGGTCGCGATCATGGCGGGCGTGCTGACGCCAGCGGACCGGCTCGCCTCGTTGCTGACGGCGGCGCGCGGCGGCACGCTCTCGTTCTACGAAGAAAGCGCGGGCGGCACGGTTGCCGTCGTCGAACAGTCGGGCGGCGAGCATCCGTTCCGGCGTCTCTACATTCAGGGCGTGTCGAATTCCGGCGACGCGATGACGTCGCTGCGCTACATGCGCCTGCAGGCGCTGCTGCCGCTCATCATCCATCGCGACACGCCGCGCTCGGCGATGGTGATCGGCCTCGGCACCGGCATCACCGGCGGCGCCCTGCTCGCCTATCCCGGTCTCGATCAACGCGTGGTCGCCGAACTGCTGCCCGCGGTCAAACGCGCGGTGCCGCAATTCAAGGGCAACTACGGCATGAGCACCGATCCGCGCATCGACATCCGTCTGCGCGACGGGCGCCGCGAGCTGCTGCGCAGCACGCAGCGCTACGACCTGATCACGCTGGAACCGCCGCCGCCTTCGGCGGCCGGCGTGGTGAACCTGTACTCGACGAATTTCTACACGCTGGCGGCGTCGCGTCTTCAGGCGGGCGGCATCGTCGCGCAATGGCTGCCGCTGCCGACGCAGAACGAAGAGGACACGCGCGCGCTCATCAAGAGTTTCGTGCAGGTGTTTCCGTATGCGTCGCTCTGGACGACCGAGCTGCACGAGATGATGCTGGTCGGCTCGATGCAGCCGATGGAGCTCGACGCGACGCGCATCCAGGCCCGCTTCAGCCAGCCTTCGGTCGCGGCGGCGCTGCGCGAAGTCGGGATCGACTCGCCGGCCGCGCTGCTCGGTACATGGATCACGGATCGCGCAGGCCTCGAGTATTACGCAGCCGATGCGAAGCCCGTGACCGACAACCATCCGCGCATCGAATACGCCACGTGGGTGCGTCGCGACGATTTTCCGCAGACGCTCACGCACCTGCTCGCGCTGCGCACCGAGCCGCCGTTGCGCAACGCCAGCGACGCCCTGCGCACCGCCATGCAGCTCGAACGCAACACGTTGCAGACGTTCTACGACGCGGGCCTCGATGCGTTGCGCGGCGACCGCGACGCATGGCAGCGCGATATCGGCAACGTCATGCACGCGGACCCGGATAATCCTTACTATCGCTGGTTCGTCGGCGGCCCCGGCTGACAATCTTCAAGATTCCGGCACACTCCGGCACACATACAGCAGTGCTACTACGATAAAGTACGCTGCACAGCACCAACCCGTTCAGGAGGGTAACTTGAACCAGCGCGATTCAACCGACATTGCCCGCACACTGCTTGTGATCGTCATCCTGGTGGCACTGACGGTCGGAAGTATCTACGTACTGAGTCCGTTCATTCCTGGCCTCATCTGGGCAACGACCATCGTGGTCGCCACGTGGCCGTTGATGCTCGCCATCCAGCGACGCTGCGGCAACCGGCGGTGGATCGCCACGCTCGTGATGCTGCTCTGCCTGCTCGTCGTGATCATATTGCCGTTGTACCAGGCCATCTCGACGCTTGCGTTGCACGGCAGCGAGATCATGGCGGCCATCAAGAGCCTGCCCAGCTACGCTCTCGCGCCGCCACCCGACTGGATCAAGGACATTCCGCTGATTGGCGCGCGCATCGGCACGGAATGGCAAGTGCTTTCCGATGCGGGTCCAGGCGGGCTGCTCGCCAAGCTCGAGCCGTACCTGAGCATCGGCGCGCGCTGGATGCTCAGTCATGCGGCCGTGGTCGGCGTGTTCGTGATTCACATGTTCATCACGGTCATCATCTCCGGCATTCTCTACATGAACGGCGAGCAGGCGGCGGCATTCATGACGCGCTTCGCCGGCCGGATCGCCGGGCAACGCGGCGAAGGCGCGATCAAGCTCGCGGGCCTCGCGGTTCGCGCCGTGGCGCTCGGCATCGTGGTCACGGCGGTCACGCAATCCGCGCTGGGCGGCATCGGCCTGTGGGTGGCCGGCGTGCCCGGCGCGGGCATCCTGACAGCCCTGATGCTGATGCTGTGTCTCGCGCAGATCGGGCCGCTTCTGCCGTTGCTCGGGTCGGTCGCGTGGCTCTTTTTCCACTCGTCGCATGTGGTCGCGATCCTGCTGCTCGTCTGGTCGATCATGATCGCGATGCTCGACAACGTACTGCGCCCGATGCTGATCAAGCGCGGCGTGAACCTCTCGATGCTGCTGATCCTGTCGGGCGTGCTGGGCGGGATGTTCGCGTTCGGCATCGTCGGCCTTTTCATGGGGCCGGTGATTCTCGCCGTCACGTCGACGCTGCTGAACGCGTGGATCAACGAAAAGCCGGTGACGCCAGGCGTTCAGCCCGCCGGCGATCCAGCTCAGGTGAAGGGAGAAATCTAGCGGGTGACAGATGGATGCCTGTCACCGTCACGCCCGGTGCTTCGATCCGGCGACGACCCTTACGCGTAACGCAGGTGTTCGTCCTTGAGCTCGGGCGAAGCGGCGATCGCCGCTTCGAGTTTCCTGCATAGTTCTTCGGCGTGACGGATGCCTGGCAGACGACGCATCGGGCGCCGTCCGTCACCCGTGTCGAGCACGATCGAACCCGTGCCGAACGCGCGCTGCCACCGCGGATACACCACCGTCACGTTACGGATGCGTGTGAGTTCGAGACTCGAGGTGCGCCGGCTGAAAATGCCCTGCGTCCAGGTAATCCGCCCGGTATCGATCACGATTTCGGTGGACGCCGTCTTGAGAAACGGCAGCGCGACGCCGATCATGACCGCCGCGGCCTGCACCAGCACGAGCGACCACTGGAACTGGAAATCGCCCCTCGTCACGAGATCGATCGCGCCCACCAGCGCCATGACAACGCCGCCCTTCAGAAAGGCCGGGATATTGATGACCTGTGAAGGCGTGCCGCTGTAAATCACCTGCCTCGTCATCGCATGTGTCCTGTTGATGATCGCTTTTGATCAACTGCCGTGGTTTTCCGCCGAAAACGGCAACTCGCCCTGAACCGGAGCCGGAGCCGGTACAGCAGGCTCGCTGCCTGCGGGCGACAGCGCCGAAACGCGCACGCCGAGCAGACGCAGTCTTCGATCGAGCGGCACGCGCTTCAGGCATTCTGTTGCAGCGCGGCGAATTTCGGTTGCATCCGCCGTCGGGTACGGAATGGTCAGATCGCGCGTGACCGTCCTGAAGTCGTCGTAGCGCAACTTGATGCCCACGGTCTTACCAGTATAGCCTTTGCGCCGCAGGTCGTCCGCGACCCGCACGCACAGCCCGGTGAACGTCTCGGAGAGCGTGGCCCTGTCCCGGCGAGGGTGCAGGTCGCGCTCGAAGGTCGTTTCGCGGCTCATCGAGCGCGGCTCGGAACTCACCACCACCTGCCGCGCGTCGATGCCCTGCGCGACGTCGGCAAGCCACGCGGAATAACTCCGGCCGAAGTGCGACTGCAGCAATTCCGGCGCGGCCGCCGCCAGATCGCCGACCGTCGCGATGCCGATGGCCGCGAGTTTTTCGCTCGCTTTCGGGCCGATGCCGTTCACCTTGCGCGCGGGCAACGGCCAGATCCGCTTTGGCACGTCGTCCATGGTCAGCAGCGTGAGGCCGTCCGGCTTGTCGAGTTCGGAGCCGATTTTCGCGAGCAGCTTGTTCGGCGCAATGCAGATCGAACACGTGAGGCCGGTCGCCGCCCGAACCGCCGCCTTGATGCGCGTACCGATGTCGGCCGGCTCGCCCGGAACGTCGGTGAGATCGATGTAGATTTCGTCGATGCCGCGGTCCTCGATCTGCGACGTAAACGTTGCCACGGCCGTCTTGAAGAGGCGCGAATAATGGCGGTAGGAATCGAAATCGGTGGGCAGCAGGATCGCGTCGGGCGCAAGCTGCGCCGCTTTCATCATCCCCATCGCGGAGAACACGCCAAGCGCGCGCGCCTCGTACGTCGAGGTCGTCACGACGCCACGCCCCACGTAGTCGCGCAGCTTTCGAAAGCGCCGGGTGCCGTCCTCGAGCGTTTCGGGCACAGCATTGCGCCCACCGCCGATCACGACCGCCTGACCGCGCAGCTCGGGATAGCGCAACAGCTCCACGGACGCGTAAAACGCGTCCATGTCCAGATGCGCGATGCGGCGCGTGCCAGAAGAAGCGGGAACGGAAGCGGGAACAGAAACGGGATTCATCGTCCGGATATCGTACCTGAAGCGGCGAGCGCCGGCGCCTCGTCGCGCGGGCGATCCGGCCGGGCGTCCACCGCCCGGCCGGAGGTTGCTCAGGGCTGATCGCCCGGCGCCGCGCCGGAGGTTCCGCCGATGCCCGGGGACGGCGCATCGGGCGTCGGCGTCGGCGCCGAGGCGGGCTCGCCGCTGTCGAATCCGCCGCTTCCCTGCGGCTCACTGGAAATGATCGGCGGCAGAAGCGGCGGCTGCGCGCTTGTTGCCGCCGCCGGCGCGGATGCGGGCGTCGACGGCGGCGCCGGCGGCGGCGCTGCAATCGCCGGACGCGGGCGCGGCTTGTGACGCGTGCCGCTCACCACTTCAGGTTTCGGCTTCGCGGAAAAAAGCTGCCCGGCCCATTCGCGCGCCTTCGCAAACCACACGGAAACCGCGCCCGGCTCCTCCTTCGGGAAACGCGCCTGCGGATCGATCACGCGCGAGCGGAGCGCGCGCTGGTAGAAATCGCCGACGATCGGCAACGCGCTGTGCGCGCCCTGCCCCCAGTAGTCGCTGCGCAGCGTCACGCGGCTGTCGTTGAATCCGACCCACGCGCCCGCAACCAGTTGCGGATGCATCAGGATGAACCAGCCGTCGGCGTTGTCCTGCGTCGTACCCGTCTTGCCCGCGACATCCGCGCGAATGCCGAAGCGCGAGCGGATCGTCGAACCGGTGCCGCGATTGACGACGTCGCGCATCACGTCGAGCAGCGTCTGGTCCGCATCGGCCGACAGCGCCTGGCTGCCGGCCACCGGCGCGAAATCGGCCAGCACGTCGCCGTTGCGGTCCTCGATGCGCGTCACCATCACCGGCTCGATGTAGGCGCCGCGATTGGCGATCGTCGCATAAGCCGAGACCATTTCCTTCAGCGTGACGGGGCTCGTGCCGAGGGCAAGCGACGGCACGGCGTCGAGCCTGCTGTCGCGCACGCCCATCGCGCGCGCGAGACGCGCGACCTTCGAAGGCCCGACTTCCTGCATCAGCTGCGCGGTGATCCGGTTGCGCGAATACGTGAGCGCATCGCGCAGGGTCATCGGGCGGCCAGTGGGCGCCACGTCGTCGGAAGGCTTCCAGACTTCGCCGCCCGCCAGCGAGATTTCCACGGGCTGGTCGATGAACGTGTCGTCGGGTGTCGCGCCGTTCTCGAACGCCGCGCCATACACGAACGGCTTGAACGTCGAACCGGGCTGACGACGCGCCTGCTGCACGTGATCGAACGGATCCTGACTGAAATCGCGGCTGCCGACCCACGCCCGGATCTGGCCGTTGCGCGGGTCGATCGCGAGAAAGTCGGCCTGCACACGGGTCTTGCTGTCGCACAGCGCCTGCATGAAGTGCCGGTCGGCGGCGAGATGCTTGAGCGCGTCCGCGTCGTCCAGCCCCGAATCTCTCGCCGCACGATAGTCGGGCGTTTCACGCACGAACGTCTGCATCAGGTCGCGCCCGTTCGCGCATCCCGCACGCGTGCCCCACGCCGAATTCGCGATGCCCTGCAGCGCATTGCCCTGCAGCACGACGGCCTGGGTCGCCATCGTCTGAAGCCGCGAATCGATGGTCGTGCGCACGACGAGGCCGTCGGAATACACGTTGTAGTCGTTACGGTCGGCCCACGAAATCAGCCATTTGCGCAGTTGCTGCGCGAAATGCGGCGCGGGGCCAGGCGACTCGATCTGGCGTTCGAAATCGACTCGCAGCGGGCGCTTGACGAGCGACGCATACGACGCCTGCGAGAGACGCCCGTATTTCACCATTTGCGCGAGCACGATATTGCGCCGCTGCAGCGCGCGTTCGGGATTGATGACCGGGTTGTAGTAGCTGTTGCCCTTCAGCATGCCGGTGAGCGTCGCGCTTTGCAGCACGTCGAGATCGTGGGCGGATTTGTCGAAGTAGGTGCGCGCCGCCATCTCGATGCCGTACGCGTTGTAGAGAAACGGCACCGTGTTGAGGTACGTCTCGAGAATCTCGGGCTTCGTGTAGACCGCTTCGATCTTGAACGCGGTGATCGCTTCCTTGAGCTTGCGCGTGAGCGTGGGCGCGCGGCCGATTTCGTCGGGATACAGGTTGCGCGCGAGCTGCTGCGTGATGGTCGAGCCGCCCTGGCGGTCGCCCGAGAACGTATGCAGCGCGGCCGAAGCCGTGCGCCGCCAGTCGAGGCCGTGGTGCTCGTAGAAGCGGTGGTCTTCGGTCGCGATCAGCGCATCCACCACGTGCGGCGAGATATCGGCAAGCTTGACCCATTCGCGGTTGCTCGGCTTGAACTCGGCGAGCAACTTGCCGTCCGCGGAAAACACGCGCGCCGGCTGCTCGACCTTCGCCTTGCGGATATCGCCGATGCCGGGCGTAAACGGAATCAGCACCAGCACATACAGCAGCATGAGCGCCGGGAAGGCGGCGAACGTGAGCGCGACGCCGCGCAGCGTCGGATGACGCATGCGTTGCAGCCGGTCCGTCACGACAGGCTTGATCCGGGCGAATTGAGCCAGGCAATAGTCACGAACAAACGACGTGTTTCTACGGTCCACGCGGGCCTGCCATCAGCTTGAAAAGGCTGAATCGTACCAAATGCCGTGCGACGTCAAGGCTCAGGGCCAGAAATGGCATGGTGCGAAGGCGCCACGGTTCGTCTGTCAGTGAGCCGGGCCACGCGCGTCGGCGTAGGTATCGCCGACCATCAGGCGCACGATCTCGTCGCCATTCGTGTCCGCGACGCGCCGCTCGCCCGCCACCTCGCCCCGCCGCAGCACGACGATGCGATCGGCGATCGCGAAGATGTCGTGCAGGTTGTGCGAGATCAGGACGACGGCCACGCCCTCCGCCTTCAGCGCGGCGATCAGCTCCATGACCTTGCGCTGCTCGGGAACGCCGAGCGCGGCCGTGGGCTCGTCCATGATCAGCACGTGCGCGTTCCAGTAGATCGCGCGCCCGATCGCGATGGCCTGGCGCTGGCCGCCGGAGAGCATCTTCACCGGACCGCGCAGCTTGCGCGCGGGGATCACGATATCGAGGCGCTCCAGCACTTCGCGCGCGACCTGCGCCATGCGTTCCCGGTCGATCACCTGGATGCCGAATTGCCGCCGCACGGGTTCGCGTCCGAGAAAGATGTTGCTGCCGACGTCGAGATTGTCGGCCAGCGCGAGATCCTGATAGATCGTCTCGATGCCCTGCGCGCGTGCGTCCTGTGGATCGCGCAACTGCATCGGCGTGCCGTTGAACAGCAACTGGCCGGCGTCCGCATGATAGACGCCCGAGATGATCTTGATGAGCGTCGACTTGCCCGCGCCGTTGTCGCCAGCGAGCGCCAGCACTTCACCCGGCATGACATGCAACGAAACGCGCCTGAGCGCCTCGACGCCGCCAAAGCGGATCGAGATGTCGCGCGCCTCGAGAATCGGCGTGCTCATTGTGCTCATTGCGCTCATTGCGCACCTCCGAGCCGTTCCTTGTACTGGTCGATCAGCACCGACATGATGATCACGATGCCCACCACGATGAACTGCCAGAACGCGTTGACGTCGATGAACACCAGCCCGAATTCGATCACCGCGATGATCAGCGCACCGATCAGCGTGCCGATCACATTGCCCGTGCCGCCAAAGAGACTCGCGCCGCCGATCACCACCGCCGCGATCGAATCGAGCAGCATCGGCTCACCGGCGTTCGCGGCACCTGCGGCAAAGCGCGACGTATAGACGATGCCGCCCACCGCGGCAAACGCCGCGGCGATCAGATAGATCACGACCAGATGCCGCCGCACGTTGATCCCCGCGCGAATCGCCGACTGCGGATTGCCGCCGATCGCGTACGTGTACTGCCCGAAGCGTGTTTTCGACAGAATGAAATGCATGACGAGCAGCAGGACCAGGGTGAGCACGACCGGCGTCCAGCCGTGCCCGAGCCACGCGAGACCCGTGTTGTTCACCGCGACCGTCATGCCGCTGCCCGCCGCGAGAAACCCCACGCCGCGCGCGACGCCATACATACCGAGCGTGCCGATGAACGCCGGCACGCCAAGCCGCGCGATCAGCACGCCGTTGACGAACCCCGGCACGAGACACACGACGATCGTCGCGGGAATCGAGAGCAGCACGATCCACGGCGCGTTGCCGCCGGGAATCGTGAACTGCGCGATGCACACGGCCGCGAGCCCCATGACGAAGCCGACCGACAGGTCGATGCCCGCCGTGATGATCACGAACGTCTGCCCGATGGCGAGCAGCAGCGGAGCGCTGGCGGCAAGCCCGATCGATTGCAGGTTGTACGCGTTGAAAATGAACGAACGGTGATCCGATATCCGCGCCCAGACTTCGAAGAACACGAGCAGCGCGCACAGGAAGAGCCAGGGCCAGATCTTGCTGATCAGCGCGAGCCGGTCGAGACGTGAGTTGTCCATGAGTGGTCCGGTAGTCCGGTGGTCCTGGATGGCGGGAGCGGCGCCCGTGCGCGCGTGATCACACGCACGGGGCGTAGGGCCTGCTTCGCTGGCGCTTCGCCAGTCCGGCTAGTTCGAATAGATGTACTGCTTCATCTCCGGCTTGTCGATGTTGTTCTTGTCGAGCACGATGAACCCCGTGCTCTTGAACGGCGGAATCTTCTTGCCGCGAATCGCGTCGGCGGCGAACTTCACGCCGTAGTAGCCGATTTCATCCGGACGCTGCGCGATCGCGATGTCCACGAGGCCGCTGCGGATCTGTTCGTCGATGCCCGGCACGGCGTCGAACACGACGACCTTCACCACGCCCTGCTTGCCCGCCGCCTTGACGCCCTGCGCCGCGCCGCTGCCCGAGAACGTATTGGCGCCGAACACGCCGGCAAGATCGGGATTGCGCGCGAGCACGGCGGCCACGTGCGAGGCGGCCCGGTTCGCGTCGTCCTCGTTGTACTGCGTCTGCAGCACGGTGATGTTCGGATGCTTCTTCATTTCTTCCGCGAAGCCTTCGGCACGCGCGTCGGTGCTCGAGATGCCAGGCTTGTTGTTCTCGCAGTACACGGTGCCCTTGTCGCCGATCGCTTTCGCGAGCGCGCGTGCCGCGACGCGTCCGCCTTCGAGGTTATCGGAAGCGATATAGGAAAGCGGGAAATCCGCGTCGCCCTTGCCGGTCTGGTAATGACCGTCGCCGATGTAGGTATCGACGGTGATCACCTTGATGCCCGCGTCGGCGGCTTCCTTGAGCGGTCCGATCATCTGCTGCTTGTCGACGGGCGAAACCAGCAGGACGTCAGGGTGTTTAGCGATAAACGCCTTGAGAATGGGCACCTGCTCCGTGGTGTTCCATGCCTTCGGCACCTGGAACAGCAACTCGACGTGCTCTTCCTTTGCGGCGCGCTCAGCGCCACGGTGCATCGTGAAATAGAAAGGATCGGTGACGCCGGGCAGCAGCGCGACGACCGGATGCGCGGCGTCCGCGTGCGCGAGACCGGCAAATGAACAGCCAACGACCGTTGTAAGGGCAACCAGATAGCGGGATACGATGCGCTTCATACCTGTCTTCCTCCTGTTGAGTCCGACTGACGGTGCCTGGCCATCCTCATCTTCCCAAGGCTTTGACGCCGGGCAGTGGGCCAGTATACCCACGCACGCTTCACGCGGCCATGGTGTTTTCCTGCATCGATTCCGCATGAATGCTTTCACTTTCCGGCAGACGCGACGCTGCACCGCGATAACTTTCGTTGTCGCGATTGCAGCGTTCAAATCGTGGGATGCGCTGGGCGCGCCTAGAAAATGAAACCAGTATTCAGGAACTTCGACTGATGGTCGTTCACGATGGCGTCGAGCAACACCTTGCTGTCATCGGTCTGCTTCGCGGCGACCATCGACCGGATCGAAAACGCGCGCAACGCATCGGTCACCGAGAGCGTGCCTTCCGCCGAATCCTTGCGGCCGGCAAACGGAAACACATCGGGCCCACGCTGGCACTGACAGTTCAGGTTCACGCGACACACCTGGTTGACGAGCGGATCGACCAGCTCGCCGATCTGCGCCGGGTCCGAACCGAAGATGCTGACCTGCTGGCCGTGATCGGACGTGATCACGTATTCCAGCGCGGTTTCGATATCGCTGAACGTCGTCACCGGGATGAGCGGGCCGAACTGCTCCTCGCGATAGAGCTTCATGCCTTCCGTGACCGGATAAACGACGGCCGGATAAAACAGCGTCTGGCAGAACGTGCCGCCGCCCTCGTTGACGATGTGCGCGCCCTTCGCCTTCGCATCGTCGATGGCGTCCGTCATATACGCGGTTCTGTGCAGGCCGGGCAGCGGCGTGATGTTTACACCCGGTTCCCATGGCATGCCGACCTTCAGCTTGCCTAGCGCTTCGGTGAAACGCGCAAGGAACGCGTCGACAATCGATTCGTGGACGATCAGCATCTTGAGCGCCGTGCAACGCTGACCGTTAAACGACAATGCGCCTAGCAGGCATTCCTTCACCGTCAGGTCGAGATCCGCATCGGGCAGGATGATCGCCGCGTTCTTTGCGTCGAGACCCAGAATCGCGCGCAGGCGGTGCGACTTCGGATGCTGCTTCTTCAGATGGTCGGCGACCTTGCTCGAACCGATCAGCGCGAGCACGTTGATCTTGCCGGTGGCAAGCATATGCGGCACGACCACGGCGCCTGGCGCATAGATCGTGTTGATCACGCCTTTAGGGAACGCATCGCGGAACGCTTCAAGCAGCGGATAAAACAGCAACGTCCCATATTGGGGCGGCTTGAACACCACCGTGTTGCCCATCAGAAGCGCCGGGATCAGCGTCGCGAACGTCTCGTTCAAAGGATAGTTGTAAGGGCCCATGCACAGCACGACGCCAAGCGGCGTGCGGCGGATCTGGCCGATGGTGCCTTCCGCGATGACAAAGCGCGAATTGCTGTTGTCCTGCTCCTTGAGCGCCTCGATGGTCGCCGCCATGTATTCGACGGTGCGGTCGAATTCCTTTCGCGAATCGGCAAGGCTCTTGCCGATTTCCCACATGATGAGGTTAACAATCAGCTGACGCTGCGCGACCATGCGCTTGATGAAATCCTGCATGCACGCGATGCGCTGCGCGACGGCCATCGTCGGCCATTCGCCGCGGCCGGAATCGTACGCGTTGACTGCCGCATCCAGCGCGGCCTCGCTTTCCGTGTCGCCCATCACCGGATAGCTGCCGATCTCGACCTGTTGCACGGAGCCGTCCGGCTGCTTCACGCAAATGGGCGACAGCACGGTCTTGCATGTGCCGTCCCATTTGACGAACTCACCGTCGACGAGCGAAACACGCTGATGGATCGGTGCAGCGAGGCGAAACTCCTCCGGAATGTCACCGGACGCGGGAAAGCGTTGCTTCAGCGTTTCGAAATCGATCGTGGACATGGCCTTGCGCTCCGTTCGTTCGCGTGAACGGCCATTATCGCGTCAAAAATCGATTGCTTGCAGCCTCGACGGGCAGACAGGTAACCTCGCCGCTGCGTCAGCCCGGGGCGGGAATCGCACCGGACTGCACGGCAAGCAGGCGCCAGCCATCGGGCTTGCGGACCCACACGGCGAGCGCGCGGCTTTCGAACGCCTTATGCACGCCACGGGTGGTCATGCGAATCGCCAGCTTGCCGAACACGAGCACGATGTCGCCGTCGGCCTGGTATCGTCGTTCCGTGCGACCGACCTCGTGATAGTCCCAGACACCCGTGCGCAGGCCCTCGATGTAGCTGGATTTCGTGTCGGCGACGCCCGTCGAGTGCATATAGATCAGCTTGTCGTCCAGCAGGCGGTCGAGCACGGGAATATCCTTGCCGAGCATCGATGCGTAGCGTGCGTCTTCGAGTTGCTTGATCTCTTCGATGGCCTGATTTTCTTCATTCATTTTTCATGCTCCTGGATAGGCGATCAGGGCGGCTTCGCCGTCGCCCGTGGTCCGCGGTGCTATACCTTCAAACCCGAGAGACCGGCGATCACCTTCGCGCAGGCAAGGTAGTCTTCGTCACCAAAGCCGGAGGCTTCCGAGGCAGCCATGATCTGTTCGACTGTCGCCCCCAGCAGGACCGGTACGGCAAGCTCGCGCGCGCTGTCGGCAATCAGCTTCAGGTCCTTGCGCATCTGCGCGACGGTAAAGGCCGGCGTGAAGTCGAGGCGTTCGAGCGCGGCTGCTTTCACTTTCAGGTGCGGCGAGCCAATCGCGCTCTCGCTGATGGCATCGAGCGCGACCTTCGGTTCGATGCCGCCCTTCGTGCAGAGTGCGTACGCTTCGCCCAGACTCGCGACGAGCGTCGTCACCATCAGGTTGACCGCGAGCTTCATCACGCGCGCCTGCTCCGCGTCGCCCACCACGCGAATCGTCGATGCCCAGGCCGACACGACCGGCCGGGCGCGCTCGACCACCGCTTCGGGACCCGATACGAACGTTGTCAACGCACCGTTCGCCGCCGCCGCGACGGAGCCGGAGACCGGCGCACGAAGATAGCCGATCTCCCGCGCGACAGCGCTGTTCGCGATGGAAGCGGACGCGCCAACCGAAATCGTGCTGGTCTCGATCAGGAGCGCGCCGCGTTTCGCGTGCCGCAGCGCGCCTTCCTCGCCGGCCAGGATGTGCAACGCGGCACCGTCGTTGGGGAGCGAACTCACGATCGCGTCCGCGCCGGCCACCGCGTCCTTGAGAGAGTCGACCACGTCCAGATTCAGGGCGCGCGCGGCGGCGCGACTCGCCTCGCTGATGTCGAATACGTGAAGGATGTGTCCGGCCGCCGCGACACGCGCGGCCATCGGTTCACCCATCTTGCCGAAGCCCAGCCATACAATGTTCATCGCTTTACCTCGTGTGTCGTTGCCGCTGCATTTGCATTCGCGCCCTCTGCCAGATACGGATTGCCGCGACGCCATGCCCACTGCCGGATCTCCACCTGTGCAAAGAGCCCGGCCTGGGCATACGGATCAGCCTTCATGAAGGCCTGGACGGCCTCTATCGAAGTGGCCTCGAGTATCAGCAACGATCCCGCCTCGGCGCCCTTTTCATCGAGCAGCGGTCCGGTCTGAAGCACCCGCAAACCGTCGGCGGCGGCATCGAGATGGACGACGTGGCGCGCCTTCGTCCGTGCCCGTAGCGCGGTGCTGTCGGGATGGTCTCTCGCAATCACGGCAAAGAACATGGTTTTATCCGTTCCGGGTGAGCACGAAGTCGTTCGCGAGCTCCCAGAAGGGTCCGCGAACACCGAATTTCTCCGCTGCCTCCGGCGAGTCATTGCGCCTGAACTCACGGATCAGCGACGATTTCACCGCGAATACGACGTCCGAATCGAGGTAGGGGTCTTCCGCGTCGAACAGGTGCGTGGTGAGCTTCCTGAATCCCGGCGCGGACACGATCGCGTGCAGATGGGCGGGACGAAACGGAGACCGTGCCGTTGCGCGCAGCAATTCTCCGACCGGGCCATCCGTCGGAATCGGATAGGAGGTGGGCCGGATGGTTTTCATCAGAAATGCGCCGTCCGGCTTCGCGCGATACCAGCCGCGCAGGTTGTCCTCCGGTTGCGACTTGTCCTGGATGTCGTACATGCCGTTCGCGTCGGTCTGCCAGATTTCGATCGTCGCGTCGGGCACCGGCTCGCCGTTGCCGTCGACCACGCGGCCGTGAATCACCAGCGGCGTGTCGTCGCCATCGCGCAGCAGCACCGATTCACCCCATTTGCGCTCAGGCGACCCGGGCACATAAAACGGACCGAGCACCGTCGATTCCGTCGCGCCCTCTTTCACGCCGGCGCTGACCATGTTGACGAGCGCGGAAACGCCGAGGTTGTCGGACAGCAGGATCATCTCCTGCCGCTTGTTGTCGCTGATCTGGCCTGTCCGGGTCAGGAATTCGATTCCCGTGTTCCATTCGCTTTCGGTCAGGCGCACGTCGCGCACGAACGCGTGCAGATGGCGGATCAGCGACTGCAGGACCGTGCGCAGGCGCTCGTCAGGCGTGTTCGAATACCGTTCGAGCACCACTTCGGTCAGTTCAGTTTCGGTCATGTTTCTCATAGCGTCTCCGTTTTTCGCTGGAATTCAAAAGTGTTTCCTGATCTGCATCGGGCGGCTCGCCCACTTTCCGTTCGGCAAGGTGTCATGGCGGCCCGCCTGCCCGCAGGCTCATCGCCCGTTCAATTCGTCGGCCTGAGCAGGCAGGTCGGTCACGGGCAAACGGCTGTGCCGCTTTCTCCCCTCGCCGGCAATCATCACGTTATCGACGTTCGCGAGACTGGTCTGCATCACGATCCCCGAACATCGGCGACATATCCCCGATGCGCGAAGGAGCGAGCAACTGCCGGTTGCTGCACGCTGTCAGCGGCGCGATCCCGTGCATGAAGCTGTTCCATTTCGCGGACGCCTGCAATGCCACGCGATGCGACGACCACGCTTCCACGTCAGGAAAGAACCGGTATAGCAGAACCTGATTGAGTGCGCCGACGACGCTGCTGAAGCCGCCAAAGAGCCCTTCCATCGCAGCCGGGTCTTCGGCGAGCGCGTGCTGCCGGAACGCATTCCAGCAGGCTGGCACCCCACCGGCGGCAAAGTCCAGCGTGGTCTCCTCGACAACACCCGCGCGTCGCGGCGCGCTGAACAACGGCCCCTGCGAGGCAAGCCAGTCATGGCCGTTTCCCCAGTGAGGCGTCAATTCGGGCAGGGGCGCGGGCACGAGAAACCGGCTTTCCTGACGCACGATCAGCGGGCGAACGCGCTCGAAATACGCCTGTAATTCCGCACGCCCGTAAAGACCCAGCAGACGCGTTTGCCAGTCATCGAAACTGTCGTAGCGATACAGGCTGACGATCTGGTCCAGCGAGCCAGTACACGTCGCGAACGAGCCGATCAGGCGCTCGAGTATCGGCTGCAAACCGTCGTCGCCGCGTTCGCGCTGCGCATCCCAGAACAGGTCGGCAGCACCCGGTCGAAGCGTGTAGGAGCGGTGTTCGATCAACATTGCGGCATCCCCTGTGACGGATTCGCGCGGAGCATGCGGCATCAGCCGGGCCCGGCGCCTTCGTAAGCGCGCTGCAGCAGTGCGCGGATCGCCGCCCGTTCGAGCGGGCGGGGATTCGGATACGGCGTTTGCACCACGAGATCAGCGGCACGATCGAGTGCGTCCGCCGCCATGCCGAGTTCCCGCAGCGAACGCGGCACGCCGAGCGACTCACCGAGCGCGTGGAGCCCGGCGACTGCCTGCGGACGCCCGAGCGCGCGCGCGATGCGGGTCAGCGCCTCGCGCGCCGCATCCGCGTTGTAGGCGAGCGCATGCGGCAGGATCACCGTATGCACTTCCGCGTGAGGCAGATTGAAACTGCCCCCAAGCGTGTGGCACAGCTTGTGGTGCAGCCCCATCTGCACGTTGCCGAGCACCGTGCCGCACAGCCAGGTGCCGTATTGCGCGTCGCTGCGCGCATCGAGGTCAGCCGGCGCCGTTCGCAGCCGCGGCAACGCATGCGCGAGCGCGCGAATGCCCTCTTCGGCCATCAGGCTGTAGACCGGATTGCCGTCCTGTGCATACAGCGCTTCGGCCGCGTGCGCGATCGCGTTGATGCCGCTCGTCATGCTCAGGGCCACGGGCAGCGCAAGCGTCAGTTCGGGGTCGTAGATGACGTTGCGGGGCAGCACGCGCCAGTCGCGCCCGGTCTTCTTGATGCCGTCCTCGGTGAGGCCGTATAGCGGTGTCATTTCGGAGCCCGCATAGGTCGTCGGCAACGCGACGATCGGCAGATCCGATTCGAGCGCGATCGCCTTGGCAAGGCCGATCGTCGAGCCGCCGCCGGCCGCGACGCAGCCATCGGCGCCGAGGCGCCGGGCGGCGTCTATCGCACTGCGCGCGACTTCGACCGGCACGTGCATGACCGCGCTGCCCAGCACGCCGGCACATCGGTCGCCGAGAATCCCGGCGATCTCCTCGCCGAGCGCCGTCTGCTCCGGCGTGGTCAGCACGAGCGCGCGCCGTATGCCGCGCTGGTCGAGTTCGCGCGGCAGGAACTGACGGCTGCCGGCGCCGAAGACAACCCGGGTCGCATGGGTTTCGTGGACGAATGACTGCATGACGCGCATTCCTCAATTAATTTGATGAGCAGGATGACGCGGCCGCCGCGAGCATCTCACGCGCATAGCCGATCTCGGCGTCGCGGATGCCGTGCCCTGTTGCGCCCTCGATCTTCAGGGTCACGGCCGCGCCGGCCCTGTCGAAAAACGCCGCGCTTTCGCGCACGCTGCCGGCGGGCACATAGGGGTCATCGTCCCACGTCGACAACAGCACCGGCATGTGCCGCAGCGCGCCGCACACGACGTCGCGATGCATGCCAGGCGGGCCGATCAGGCCGCCGGTGAACGCGACCAGCGCGCGATAGCGCCGCCCCATGCGCCAGACAAACTCGCTGCACAGGCACGCGCCCTGCGAGAAACCCATCAGCACCTGTGCTTCGTAGGGGATGCCCTCTTCACACAGCACGCCGGACACCGCTTCGAGCCGTGCCAGCGCCTGTGAAAGGCGCGGCTCGTTCGCGTCGAGCGGCTCGATGAAGCGCTGCGGATACCACGAACCGTCCGCCGCGGCCGGCGCGTGCCACGCAATCCCGGGCCGCGCGAAACGGCGCACCACCTGCTCGTGCATCCACCCTGGCGACTGCCCGCGGCCATGCACGAGAATGACGGCCAGCGCCGCATCGCGTGCCGGCGTGCCGAACACGCTCAACGGCGTTTGAAGGTGCGGATTGAGGTTCGACATCGGCACGTTCAATACTTCAGCGTTTCCAGCGATTCCATGATCGTCGCCCGCTGGCTTTCGAACTGCGGCGCAATCTGCACTTTCGAGCCGAGTTCCTCGTAAGGTTCGTCGATCAGGAAACCCTCGGGCTTCGACACCGTCGCCTCGAACATCGCCCCGCTCGGCGTGCGCACATAGATCGATTCGAAGTAGCCGCGATCCTTGCGCTCGGAGGTATCGGTGAAGCCCATGCCTTCCAGGTTCGCCTTGACCTTGTCCTGCACCGTGCGATCCGCGACCTGAAACGCGCAGTGATGCACGATGCCCGCGCCGTACGTCCAGCTGGCCTGCGGCAGGTCCGGCTCGACCACGTAGTCGACGAACCTGCCCGAGCCGCCGTCGCCGAACGCGTAGCGCGCGTACTTGCCGTCGCGCGCCGATTCGTGCGCCGCCCAGCCGTTTTCCATGAATTCCTGCGACGTTTCGGTCTCGCGCACGTTCACGCCGATCGTGTGCAATCCGCGAATCGCCAGCTCGGCCGGCACCTCGCCGTTCGAGTACGGCTTGCGTGCGTCGTCGGCGATGCCGATCAGCTCGTAACCGACACCGCACGGATGCGCGAAGCTCAGCACGTGTTCGCCGAAGCGCTCAGAGCGCCTCACGTCGAAACCGTGCGCGGCGAGGCGCTGTGCCCAGAACGGAATGGCCGACACCGGCACCGACAGCGCGAGGCTGTCGATCTGCCCGGTGCCGCGCTGTCCCTTGCGGCCGGAATGGGCAACAGGAAAACAGGTGATCAGCGTGCTTTCCTCGCCGAGGTCATTGCCGTAGTACAGGTGATAGAACGGCGCGACGCCGTCGTAAATCAGCGTCTTCTTCACGCTCTTGAGCGACAGCACCTTCGTGTGGAAGTCGTAATCTTCCTGCGCCGTGCCGACGCACAGCGTGATGTGGTGATGACGCTGGATTGTCTGGCTTGCCTGAGTCATGCCTGTCTCCTTCAGCTGGATCGTGATGGGTGTCGCGCGCGCAGGTCCGGATGGCTTGCGGTGCGGCTGGCGGGATCAGTCCGCCGGTTTTTCAGCCTGTTTTTCAGTTCGTTCAGATGTCATCGCGCCGTCGACCAGGTCCCAGATGAACCGGCCCGAAGGCTCGCGCTGCTCCTCGGCGATGTGCGCGATCAGCCCGGCCGCCCGGCTCAACACCGCGAAGCCGCGCATCAGCGCAGCGGGAATGCCGATGTCGCCGAGCACCGCCGCCACCGCGCCGGTCGCGTTGATCGTGACGTGACGCCCCACCGCCGCGTCCACTTCGGCGGCAAGCTGTTCGAGCGCCACGCAGCGCGCGCCGAACGTGCCGCCCTCGCGCGCGAGTTGCAGTAACGCGATGGCGCGCGGGTCGTCCGGCTTGTGCAGGTGATGGCCAAAACCCGGCACCGCCTCCCGCCGCGCGCGGTAATCCATGGCGATGCGTTGTGCTTCGGCGGCGCCGTTTCCGCCCGCCGCGACGATCCGGTCGAGCAGTGCCGCCGCCGGCTCCATCGTGCCGACAAAGCGGCTCGCGACCGCCAGCAACCCGGCCGCGACGCCGGCCTGCAGATTCTCCGGCGAGCTGGCATAAACCATCCGCGTGGCGATGGCGCTCGGCGTCATGCCGTGCTCCATCAGCGTCACCAGCACCGCATCGACGATGCGGCGCTCCGCGTCCGTCGGCATCCTGCAGAAGGTCTGTTTCATGAACACGTCGACAAAGCTCGCGCGGCCGAGCAGGTCGCCCACCAGATCGTCGTCGCCGTAGTACACGGCGCGCGTGGTGTAGCGGCACAACGCGGTGCGCGGAGCGTGTTT
The DNA here is from genome assembly GCF_900107685.1 of Paraburkholderia sartisoli. Lineage (GTDB taxonomy): Bacteria > Pseudomonadota > Gammaproteobacteria > Burkholderiales > Burkholderiaceae > Paraburkholderia > Paraburkholderia sartisoli. The sequence goes on from NZ_FNRQ01000007.1 coordinate 260,726, forward strand.
TTCGTGCGGCGCGTTCATCAGTGGCTCCGCTCGTTGAGGATCGTTTCGCGAATCGCCGGCTTGAGCACCTTGCCCACCGCGCTGCGCGGCAGCGATTCGAACAGGTGAACGTGCTTGGGCGCCTTCACCGAACCCAGCTCGCGCTTGACGAGGCCGATCAGTTCGTCGGCGTCCACGCTCATGCCCGGGCGCAGCTGCACCGCCGCATGCACCGCCTCGCCCCACTTCTCGTCGGGCACGCCGACCACCGAACAGTCCGCGACCGCCGGATGGGCGGACAGCACCACCTCCACGTCGCCCGGATAGACATTGAAGCCGCCCGTGATGATCACGTCGCGGATCCGGTCGCGCAGGAACAGATAGCCGCGTTCGTCGAACACGCCCGCGTCGCCGGTCCGCAGCCAGCCGTTGACGAGCGTCTTGCGCGTTTCCTCCTCGGCGCTCAGGTAGCCGCTCATCACGAGGTCGCCGCGCACGGCGATCTCGCCCTCCTCGCCGACCGGTAGCGGCAGGCCGTCCTTGCCCACGATGGCGACACGCGTCATCAGCGACGGCCGTCCCACCGAAGCGAGATGCGCTCCGGTCATCGCGGCCGGCGGCAGGAACGTGATGATCTGCGGCGCCTCGGTCTGGCCGAACGACGTACACAGCACCGGCCCGAACACCGATTGCGCCGCGCGAATCTGCTCGGGCCGCATCGGCGCGCCGCCGTACACGAGATAACGCAGCGCGGCGAGCCGGCGCGGCGTGCGACGCTGCTCTTCCACCAGCGCGAGGATCAGCGTGGGCGGTGCGAAGAAGATCGTCGCGTCGTGCGCGGCGGCGGCATCGAGCAGACCCGCGGGCTTCGTGTCCTCGGGGAAAATCAGCGCGCCACCGGCGCCCAGCAACGGCAGCATGTAGGTGGACGTCCCGTGCGTGAGCGGCGCGGCGACCAGATAGCGGTCGTCGGGCGTGAGGCCCAGCTCGTGAATCTGCGTCGCGATGTTCGCGTTCCATGCGCGCAGCGGCTGGATGACGCCCTTCGGGAATCCCGTCGTGCCGCCGGTGAACTTGATCGCCTGCGCATCTTCGAGGCTCACGCCGCCCCGCGCATACGGGCCGAACGCGACCGCGCCGGTGTCGCCAGCGTTGCGCGTCAGGTCGTCCAGCGGCCGCAGCGGCGCCGGCACGCCCGCGAGCCGTTCGAGCATCGCCGCATCGGCGAGCACGAGCGTCGGCCCGACAAACTCGACGATGCGCCGCAGTTCCGGGTCGCCGTTGCGCGGATTGAGCGGCACCCAGACCTTGCCCGCGGCGAGGATCGCAAGAATCGCCAGCAGGTGCTCGACGCTGTTCGCGGCGCCGACGCAGACGCGGCTGCGCGGCAACGGATCGAGACGCGTGAGCGCCGCCGCGCGGGCCAGCACCTGCTCCGCGAGCACGCTGAACGTCAGGTTGCCGGACGGGCTCACCACGGCGATCCGGTTCGGATGCCGATGGGCCGCGCGCCAAAGGAAATCAACTGGGTACATACGGACTTTCTCCCGGAATGAGGTGGGCCGACCTGGCCGCGAATAGCGGCGGATGTTCAGCCCCTGGAGACAAGAATACTTGTTTATCTGAATGTTCGAATATTCGGATATACCCTGGCGTGGCGGGCGTTCCGTTAGCGCATCCGGTGGAGGCGCTTCATTGCGCTTCGGCGAAGGCGGCATTCATCGGCACGCCGGCAATGCGCGCCGCCGCGTGTTCGGCGAGCATCAACGTCGGCAGATAGGTGTTCGCGCTCGGGATGGCCGGCATCACCGATGCATCCACGACACGCAACCCCTCCACGCCATGGACCCGGTAGTTGTCGTCAACAACCGCCAGCGGATCGCGCTCGCTTCCCATCGCGCACGTGCCGACCGGATGGCCCATCGGCGCGATCGACGACATCAATTCCGCATCGGACAGCGCCACGTCCCCATGCGGCCCGGCGAGCGGCCGCGCGCCCGGAAACGCGAGGCCAAACGCGCGCCGTCGCACAGCGCCCGGCGAATTGAGCGCGGCCTTTGCACCCGCGGCGATCAGCGCGCCGGTCATGCCACTGCGATTGAACTGGTTGAGTGCGAGACCCGCAGGCAACAGGAACGCCTCGCTGTAACTCGCCGCGACCGCCGGATCGCGCAGCAGGCGTTCGGCGAGCCGCGCCGCCTTCAGCACGCGCGGCGCGTCGCGCGGGTCATCGAGCATCTGGAAGTCGATGCGCGGATTGACGTGTGGACTCGCGCTCGCAAGCGTCACCGCGCCGGTGGAGAACGGCGTATAGAGCGCCGAGCCGACCATCGCCACGTCGACACCGAACGCACGCGGACTCACGCGCCCCAGCATGAAGAGCATCAGGTCGCCAGCCGGACAGTCGGGCAGCCCCGACGACGCGCGCAACCCGGCAACGGCGAAGCGGCGCACGTGCGCCGCGAGGCGCGTCGCGGGCGGCAGCGTCAGCGCGAAGAACTGGTATGCATGGTTCTGCAGGTTGCGTCCGACGCCGCGCCGGTCCGCAACCGGCTGTATGCCGAGCCGCATGAGGTCGTCGACCGGTCCGATGCCGGAGCGCATCAGGAGCGCCGGCGAATGGATCGCGCCCGCACTCAGGATCACCTCGCGCGCAGCGAGCGCGAGCGTTTCGCCGGCGCGGATCGCGTTGACGCCCGTCACGCGGCGTCCGTCGAAACGCAGCGACGTCACACAGGTACCCGACAGGATCGTGAGGTTCTCCCGCGCGCGCACTTCGCGGGTCAGATAGCACCGCGCGCTCGACGAGCGCGCGTGTGCGTCGCAGCTTGCGGGCATCGCGAAGAAGCCGTCACCGGCCGTCGCGTTGATGTCGTCGGCGAACGGGAAGCCGAGCCCGGCCGCCGCGTGCTCCATGCGTCGCACGAATTCCGGCCATTGCCCACGCGGCGTCCGGCTGATCGGGCACGCGCCGCGCGGTGCATCACGCGCCGGGCGGTCATGGTCGTCCTCGACCTTGCCGAAGCACGCGGCGACGTCGTCCCAGCCGAAGCCGCGCGCGCCGCGCGCCGTCCAGCGCGCGTAATCGGAGGGCAGCCCGCGCAGCGCGAACATCCCCATGATGCTCGAGCCCCCGCCCATCACACGGGCCTGTGGATACGGACGCGGCGCTGTGCCCGCCACCGCCGTCGCTTCCAGTCCCGGCCAGAAGTAGTGCGGATTGAGCGTGGAACTCGGAAACGTGTCGTCGATGTCGGCGGGCGTCGCGCCGGGCGGCGTGTCGTCGCCGGCCTCGACCAGCACGACGCGATGCGCGCGATGCGCCGAAAGCCGCGCGGCGAGCGCCGCACCCGCGCTGCCGCCGCCCACCACGAGAAAATCCGTTTCCGCTGTTTCCACGCTGCCTCCCTTTATTGACCGCTCAAGCGAAACAGCACGTTCAGCGCGGCTTGTACGGCGCGGGAATGAAGCGCTCGCCCGGCTTCACGCCCGCCTTCGACAGCACGTAGTCGCGCGAGCGGGTCAGGTCGCCGAGCACCTGGCGCTCGTCAATTCCAGTCAGCTTGCCGCCGCGCTTGACCACCCGTCCGGCGACCCACACCGTGTCGACGAGCCCTGGATGCCCCGCGAGAACCACCGCGCCGACCGGATTGTTGAGCGGCGCCATTTCGAGGTTGTCCGCGCGGATCATCACGATGTCGGCGTCCTTGCCCGGCGTGAGCGAGCCGATCCGGCTGTCGAGACGCAGCGCCTTCGCGCCATTGATCGTCGCGAACTCGATCGCGTCCTGGGTATTGACCGGCAGACGCTCCACCGAATAGCCGCCGTGATCCGCACGGTCGTGCGCCCATGCGCGCTCGACGAGCAGCACCGTGCGCATCACCTGAAAGAGGTGACCGCTGTTGCAGGTCGCGATGTCGATGCCGAGCGTCGGGCGCATGCCGACCTTGAGGAGACGCCCGGTCACCGGCCAGCCGTGCCCCATCTGCAACTCGATTTCGGGCGTCATCGACGCCGAACATCCCGAGTCGGCCATCAACTGGAATTCGTCGTCGGCGAGCGAATTGCAATGCGAACAGATCACGTCCTCGCCAAGCAGGCCGTTCTCCGCGAGCCACGCGACCGGACGCCCTTTTCCCCACGCGCCGTCGCCGACGTGAACCGAAATCAGCGCACCGAGATCGCGGGCGAGCGCCCAGTCGTCGCGCGTGACGGCTTCGGTCGCGTACTGCGGGCCGCGCAACGCCATGCCGAGCTGCACCAGATCGTCCGACGAGGAGAAGTGTTGCAGCTTCACGCGCCGCACGTCCTCCGAGGTCGGCAGGTTGCTGACCGGCAGCCATTCTTCGTTCGAGTTGCCGTAGCACATCACGAAGCGGCCGCGGGATGCCTTCAGCGCTTCGACCGCCGCGTCCGTGTGCTCGGGCGTGTTCATGTTGTGCGACCAGTCGAGCACCGTCGTCACGCCGCCGTTCAGCGCTTCGTACGCGCCCGCGAGATTCGAGATGTAGATGTCCTCCGCGCGGAAGTGCTCGCCGAGCTGGCCGCGCACGCCCGCGAAGTACTGGTCCAGCGTCCAGTCCGCCGCGATGTTGCGCAGCGTGGTCTGCCAGATGTGCCGGTGCGTGTCGACCATGCCCGGCATCACGATCGTGCCCGTGCCGTCGACGGTTTCGGCGCCGCCGGCGTCGAGTCCGCGCCCGACTGCGCGGATTTTCGTGTCTTCGATCAGCACGTCGCAGTGGTCGACGTTGCCGATCGCCGGGTCCACGCTGATGACGCTCGCGTTGCGAATCAAGGTGCGCTGTACCATCATCCCCTCCATCAATGAATAAATAGAACTACCGGTCGTTTGCAGGCCGGCCCGCGTTACAGACCCGTAACGGTTTCAGAAATAGTGAACAACGCCGGCATACGCCCCCTGCTGGCTGCGGCCTGACTTCGGCGGCGCGTCGCTCACCTCGACGGGAAACGCCGCGTTGCCGCCGTTGAACATGCTGCCGAACGTCGCGTAGAGATTGGTCCGCTTCGACAGGAAGTAGTTGGCGCCAATCACGCCCAGCGTGCCGCTGCCGCCGCCGTGATTCACGTTCGCGTGATAGACGGCGGCGATCAGCTGCAACTCCACGTTCACCTGGTAGTTGACGCCGAGCCATTCCATCTGGTTGCGCGTGGATGCGGTGGGATTGGTCGCGTCGGCGATCGTGTCTTCACCCGACGATGCGATCAGGCTATACCCCGCATAGACTTTCGCGCTGCCGATCTTGTAGCTGCCGCCAACGAGGTATTCGCGCGACGCGCCGTAAAGGCTCGACAATTTCCCGTTCGCGTCGCGCAGCTCCTCGTACAGCGCGCGGACGTCCAGCGTGCCGTCCGTATAGCTCACGCTGCCGCTCAACTGGTGATTCGCGCGGAAGTTGCCCGCCTCGTTGCCGAGGCCCGTTTGAAGACGGAACGCGAACCCGCCGAATTTCGCCGAATTGAACGTGATCGCGTTCGACCGCGGCCCCCAGTTGCGGCCGTAGACGAGCGTTTCGAGACCCATTGCCTGCATCCCCGTCGGATCGATCGCCCAGCCTTCGCCGTCCGTGAGACTCATCGCGCGGCCCAGCAGGATCGTGCCCCAGCTGCTGCCCGACAGGCCGACCACGGCATACCGGTTGAACAACCCGTCCGACACGCCGGTTCCGGCCGTGAACATGTTTTCGAGGTTGAAGACCGCATGCAGCCCGCCGCCGAGATCCTCGTCGCCTTTCAGGCCCCACATGCTGATGCCCCACTGGTTGCTGCCGAAGCGCAGCGCGTCGTTCGACTGCCCGTTCGCCGTCGCCACGTGATTGACGTAATCGACGCCCGCCACCACACGCCCGTACAACGTAGCGGACTGTGCGTGGGCCCCGCTGACCGAGAACCCCATGGCCGCGGCCATCAACATCCTCTTCGACACAATCAATTCGATCTCCAATGTTCCTGACATGAATAAATCTGACCTGAGCCGCCCGCCGGCCCGCCGCACTTCTATCGGGTGCTTGATCCGGACTGTATGATTCATTCAAATGTTCGAACATTCGTGAAAACCCGTGGGTTATGCTAGGATCGCGAAAAGCGACGCTTTTGCGTCTTTCGTGTGCCGGTTCATTGCGAACCCTTCATTGCGAACCCCTTACCCGCCCTCGTTGCCATGACCGTTATCCAGGACGACGCCGTCGAAGCCGCCTTCGCGACTACCCAGCCCCGCCATGTCGATCTCGCGCGCGCGCTGATGCAGGACATCCGCAATGGCAAGCCGCCCGTCGGCGAGTTGCTGCCGACCGAGGCGGAGCTATGCGAGACGTGGAATCTGAGCCGGTATGCGGTGCGCCAGGCGGTGCAGAAGCTGTGCAACCTCGGGATGATCAGCCGCCAGGCGGGCGTCGGCACGCGGGTCATCGCGGACCGCCCGCAGACGCGCTATGTGCAGTCGATGGATACGTTGAGCGACCTCGTCCGCTATGCGCAGGGCACGACGCTTCAGGTGTCCGCGCGCAGGACGATCCAGGCCGACGACGCGCACGCCGCGCTGCTACACGGTTCGCCTGGCGCGAAGTGGTTGCATATCGCCGGCGTGCGGCACGGCGACAACGCCGCGACCGAGCCGATCGCGCTGGTCGACATCTACGTCGACAAAGCCTTCAGCCAGTTGCCGGGGCTGACAAAAACGCTCGATACACCGGTCTATACGATGGTCGAAGAGCAGTACGGCATCAGGATGACGCGGGTCGAGCAGGAAGTTCAGGGCTGGCTGATCGAGGGAGAACAGGCGCGGACGTTGCAGGTGAAGCCCGGCTCCGCGGGGTTGCGCATCATCCGGACTTACTTTGTCCGCGACAAGGCGATCGTGGTCACGACCGGCATCCACCCTGCCAGCCGCTTCAGCTATTCGACGACGTTCCAGCTGGCGCAGACAGCCGGTTAGCGATGAGGGGTGAAGCGGGGCCCACGTGAGCGCCACCGCCCCATCCGGGCGACGCTATGACTCTTCGATCTGACTGAATCGCACCGCCAGAAAATCGATCAGCTTTCGCACCGAGGGCAACAGGCCACGTCGCGAAGGGAATACCGCGTGGATGATTCCACCCTTCGGTTTCCACGCGGGAACGAGCCTGACGAGCGCACCGCTCGCCAGCTCGTCGCACATCATCATCACGGGCAACTGGACAATGCCCGCGCCCGCCACGGCGGCCTGCCTCAAGGCGATCATGTCGTCCGTGACGAAGCGCGGCGTATGACGAATCGCCGCCGACCCCGCCGGCCCTTCGAGGTGCCAGACATGCTCGCCGTGCGGCGGTCCAAAATCCAGGCTGGGCAGCACGGCCAGATCGGCCGGCGTGGCGGGCACGCCGAGCCGGTCCAGCAGCGACGGGCTCGCCGCCAGACACCAGCCGCGTTCACCCAGCACTTTCATCACGAGATCGCTGTCTTTCAGAGGCGGCGGGCGCACCCGTATCGCCACGTCGATGCCCTCGCCGATCACGTCGACCGCGCGATTGGTCGCCTCGAGATGCACCGTGACGCGCGGCGTTTCCGCCATGAAATCCGCTAGCATCGCGCCCACGCGCGCGTGCAGCAGCGCCACCGGGCAGGTCAGCCGGACAATGCCCTGCGGCTCGGAACGGTTGAGTTCGATCGACTGTTGCGCCGCTTCCGCCTCGACCAGCATGGCCTTGCAATGGCTGTAGTAGCTCTGGCCAGTTTCGGTGACCGTGAAACGCCGCGTCGAGCGCTGGATGAGCCGCACGCCGAGGCTTTCCTCCAGCAGCGCGATTCGTCTGCTGAGCGTGGACTTCGGCATGCCGAGCGCCCGCCCGGCCGGCGCGAACCCCTGATATTCGACGACCTGCGCGAAGAAGTAGAGATCGTTGAGATCCTGCATCGGGTGCCGTCCAGCGTTCCATTCATGAGACACAGAGGATAACCCACACCCTCTACCGGACAGCGTGCCGCGGGCCTATCTTGTTGACATGCAAACGAGGTCGATGCGGCCTCAACCATGAACAGGAAACAACACCATGAAGAAGATTCTCGGCTTGTACAGCAACACCGGCTCGCACTGGGTAGGTGACGGTTTTCCGGTGCGCACGCTGTTTTCGGACGGCACGGTGGGAAGCCATCTGAGCCCATTCCTGATGCTCGACTACGCCGGCCCGACGCACTTCACGCCGACCGCGCAGAAACGCGGCGTCGGCCAGCATCCGCACCGCGGATTCGAAACCGTGACGATCGTCTATGACGGCGAACTCGAGCATCGCGATTCGTCCGGCGGAGGCGGCCGCATCGGTCCCGGCGACGTGCAGTGGATGACGGCCGGCGCCGGTATCCTGCACGAGGAATTCCATTCCGGCGCATTCGCGAAGAATGGCGGCACGCTGGAAATGGTGCAACTGTGGGTGAACCTGCCGGCAAAGGACAAAATGACGTCGCCGCGCTATCAGACCGTGCTTTCGACGGATATCCCCTCAGTCGCGTTGCCTGACGGCGCGGGCCGCGTGCGGGTCATCGCGGGCGACTACGAAGGGCACACAGGTCCGGCATCGACATTCACGCCGATGGACGTGTGGGACGTGCGGCTGAACGGAAAGCACACAACCCGTTTCACGCTGCCCGCCGGGCGCCCGGTTGCGATTGTCGTCCTGCACGGCCAGGTACGGGTCAACGGCGAGGAGACGGTCGGCGAGGCGCAACTGTCCCTGCTCGGGCGCGAAGGGACGGAGGTGCAGCTCGATGCGACCGGCGACGCAACGGTGCTCGTCCTGAGCGGCGAGCCTATCGAGGAACCGGTTGTCGCGTACGGACCGTTTGTCATGAATACGACGGAGGAAATCCGTCAGGCGGTTCATGACTTCAATGGCGGGCGCTTCGGGCAGATAGCGGCAAGATGACCCGCGTGGCCCAGTTGTTCTGCGAACCGCAGGACGACTGGGCACACCGCGAAACGGCACTGGGACAATGTCGTGGAGTCGTGCGGCGATTTTTGAGCGGCTTCTGAAGGCATATCGAACGCCCGATGCCAGCGGACGGCGCACGGTCGCACCGATGTTATGATCGGCAACACCTTGCGCCCCAGAGCGCGCTTTCTGCATCGTTACATGGATACCCACACCTTCAAGCCGGCCGAATCGCCCACGTCCGATCTCGGACGACGCGTCCGTGCCGCACGGGTCGCACACGACCTGACGCTGGAAAACGCGAGCCGCCTGTGCGGCGTGTCGCGCTCGACGCTGTCGAAAGTCGAAAACGGCCTGATGTCGCCGACCTTCGACGTGCTGCAGAAAATCGTCAACGGCCTGAAGATCGATCTGGGCGAACTGTTCGGCTCGACGCAGAAAGTCAGCGCGAGCGGGCGGCGCGCACTCACGCGCAAGGATGCGGGGCAACGTCACGCGTATCGCGGCTATCAGATGGAACTGCTCGCCACCGACCTCGCGCACAAGGCGATGCTGCCTTTTCGTATCCGCATTTCCGCGCACACGCTGGACGCGTTCGACGACTGGGGTCGTCACGAAGGCGAGGAATTCCTGTATGTGATCAGCGGCAGCGTGTGCCTCTATTCCGAGCTGTATGCGCCAACGCATCTGAACGCCGGCGACAGTCTTTACTTCGACAGCCGCACAGGGCACGCGGCGGTGTCCACCAGCGAGGAAGACGCCGAAGTGCTGTGGATGGCGACGGGCTCGGATGCCCCGCAACCACCCGTCGAAGCCGCGGCGAAGAAGTAAGTCGCGTTGCCTCCGGGGCGCCTTAAGCCCCACCATCAGTCACCATCAGCCCCACGCATCGGTACCGGCTGAAGCACCCCCCAAGCGGAAACGCCTGCGCTAGAATTACTGTATATTTATACAGTATTTGGTGAGCGATCCCGTGAACTCCGCCTCCGGCAATTCCGAGCAGTTCCCGCAGCCCGGTAAGGCGTCGTGCCGGCTTGATGCCGTAATCGACTCAACGCTGTATCCCGGCTCGGGGGGCATAACGCTCTGGCGGGCGTCGCAGCTTGCGCGCAGCCGGGGCCGTACCGTGGACACCGGGTATGCAGCGTTGTCGGCGGAGCTGCCAGGCGGGGGCTGGCCCGTTGGCGCGCTCGTCGACCTGCTGGTCCAGCAGGCCGGTGTGGGTGAAATGCGGCTGCTTCGTCCGGCGCTCAGTGAAATGGGCAAGCGGCCGGTCGCGTTGGTGCAACCCCCGCATGTTCCGAACGGACCTGGCCTTGAGTACATCGGCCTTTCCCCACAGCACCTGATACAGATTCGGGCCTCGAAGACAGCGGACGCGTTGTGGGCAGCAGAGCAGATTCTGCGCGCCGGCAGTTGCGGCGCACTGCTGTTCTGGGCGCAACACGTTCAGACTTCGTCGCTGCGGCGGCTGCATCTCGCGGCACAGTCCTCGGAAACGTTGTTCTTCATGGTCCGCCCACTGGCATCCGCACAGGATGCCTCTCCAGCCGTTTTACGGCTGGCGCTCCGGCCAGAGCGCGACGGTCTGACCGTCGACATCACGAAGCGACGAGGTCCAGCACGCGCGGAACCTCTGTCCATTTCTCTTCAACCAGCACCCGTCCTGTTTTCGCACCATGCGCGTATTTCTCGCCATTCACCTGCCCCGGTTGCAGCTCGAGGTCTTCCGGCCAAAGTGGCTGCCTGAGCCCGCACACGGCTGCGTGGTCCTCGACCGGGACAAGGTACGCATCGCAGACGGGGTCGCCCGGTCCGCGGGCGTGCGGGTCGGCATGAAGCGCGGCGGTGTGTTGACGCTCACGCCGGAGGTAGAGCTGTATGAGCGTGAACCCGGCCGTGAACATGCCGCGCAACGCGAAGTGGCAGTGGCGCTCATGCGGTTCTCACCCGATGTCGTGGTGCTCGAAGAGGCTGTTGTCATCGTGGACATCGGCGCAAGCCTGCGTCTGTTTGGCGGACTGCCTGCTGTATGCCGGCAGGCGAAAGCGATACTCGACGCCATTGGACTGACCGCGCGGATCAGTGCCGCGCCCACTGGCCAGGGCGCATGGCTGCTGGCAAAGCACCGGAACCGGCGCGTACTCAAGGTCGACTCGCTCGAACGGCAACTGTCCGCATTGCCGCTGCTGTCAGTACCGGAAGTGCGGCCGTTTGCAGACTGGTTCGCAGGACTGGGCTGCGAAACGATTGCAGATGTGCGACGCCTGCCGCGTGCCGGACTGCAACGCCGTTGCGGCGAGCACCTGCTCGATTCGCTGGACCGCGCTTTCGGCACGGCGCCCGAACTGTTTGACTGGCTGGAATTGCCGCCAACGTTTTCCGCGCGCATTGAAATGCCCGACCGCATCGAGCATGCGGAAGCGGCGCTTTTCGGCGCGCATCGCCTCGTCGTGCAACTTTGCGGCTGGTTGTGCGCGAAGCAACTGGCGCTCACGGGCGCTACGCTTCTGCTTGAGCACGAGCGTGGCAGGCAGGCCATCGAGCCGACACCCATTGAAATTGCACTGGGAGAGCCGACGTGGCGCGAGGACCATCTTGTGCGGCTCATCAAGGAACGGCTTGCCCGCGTGGAACTGACCGCGCCCGTTATCGCGCTGCGACTCGATGCATCGAACGTGCAACCCGCGGTACCGGCGTCCGGCACGCTCTTTCCAGAGCCTGGCGGCTCGACCGGGGACCATGCCCGTCTTGTCGAACTACTGGTGGCAAGGCTCGGCGAAGAAAACGTGCTTCGCCCCGCGCCGACCGCGGACTATCGGCCTGAAGTTGCGAATCGATGGGTGCCGGTCGGCAGCGCGTCGAAAAGCACCACGCTTCCAGAGGGGCTCCCACGGCCGACCTGGCTTCTGGAAAAGCCCGTGCGCCTGCTGATGCGCAAGCACCGGCCTTTCTATGGTTCACCGCTGCGCCTTGTGTCGCCGGGAGAGCGCATCGAAAGCGGGTGGTTCGATGGCGAACTCATGACGCGTGATTATTTCGTCGCCCAGGGCGAAGACCAGAGCTGTTTCTGGATATATCGTGAGCGCAAAAGCAGCCGCGACGCCGAAGAAGAGCCGCGCTGGTTCCTCCATGGCCTTTTCGGATGAAGCGCCATGGACACGACCTTCAACGTTCTGCCGGCGTACGCCGAACTGTTCTGCTTTTCAAATTTCACGTTCCTGCACGGCGCTTCCCATGCAGAAGAGCTGGCCAAACGCGCGGCGCAACTCGGCTACTCGGGTCTGGCGATCACTGACGAATGCTCGCTTGCGGGTATCGTGCGGGCGCACGTCGCGGCGAGAGAAGCCAGGCTTCCGCTCGTCATCGGCTCGTACTTCCGGCTCGTCAATGCCGATGACTCACCGGCGTTCGGCCTTATCCTCCTTGCCCAGAACCGCGAGGGATACGGGAACCTCTGCGAACTGATTACGCTTGCCCGCACGCGCGCGCCCAAAGGCCAGTACCGGCTGACGCCGCAGGACCTGTCGCGGCCGGACCGCGAAAACAGCCACCTGCGCGGCATGCCAGACTGTCTCGCGATACTGGTACCCGACTTTCCCGCGAAAGAGGATGTGCTGGATGCGCAGCTTGAATGGCTCGACCAGACGTTTTCGGGGCGCGCGTGGTGCGGGTTGGTGCTGCATCAGCGGGCGATGGATGACATCCATCGCGGCGCCGTCGAATACGTTGCCGACAGGCACGGCATCCCTGTCGTCGCGCTCGGCCACGTGGTGATGCACGTGCGCTCGCGCAAGCCGTTGCAGGATACGTTGACGGCCATTCGCACCGGCCGGCCGGTGCATGAATGCGGGTACGACCTGGCGCCAAACGCGGAGCAGCATCTGCGGTCCCGTCTGCGACTCGCAAACCTTTATCCGGAGTACGCGCTTGGCGAGACGACCCACATCCTCGCGCATTGCACGTTCTCGCTGGATGAACTCCGGTACGAGTATCCCGACGAACTGGTGCCACCCGGATTTACCCCTGCGTCCTATCTGCGGCAGGAGACGTACATCGGCGTACAGCGGCGCTTCCCTTCAGGCATTCCGCACAACGTTCAGGCGCAGATCGAGTACGAACTCGAGCTGATTGCAGACCTGCAATACGAGCCTTACTTTCTCACCGTATATGACATCGTGCGGTTTGCGCGCAGCCAGCACATTCTGTGTCAGGGACGAGGTTCAGCCGCCAATTCAGCCGTGTGCTACTGCCTGGGCGTGACGGAAGTCGACCCGGCGCGCGGCAACATGCTTTTCGAGCGTTTCATTTCGAAGGAGCGTGGCGAGCCGCCCGACATCGATGTCGACTTCGAGCACCAGCGACGCGAAGAGGTAATCCAGTACATCTATCGCAAGTACGGCCGCAACCGTGCGGCGATTGCGGCGGCCGTATCGACATACCGTGCGCGCGGCGTGTTGCGGGAAACGGGCAAGGCGCTCGGCGTCGACCTGCAGATAGTCGATGCGGTGGCGAAGTCACATCAATGGTTTGATCACAGTGCGGGCCTGCTCAAGCGCTTTGAAGAGTTCGGGCTGAATCCAGAGACGCCTGTCATCCGGGCGTGGGCATCACTGGCCGCGCAGTTGCATGGTTTCCCCCGGCACCTGTCGCAGCACTCGGGCGGTTTTGTCATCAGTCGCGGAAAGCTCACGCGCCTCGTGCCCGTTGAAAATGCGGCCATGGCCGACCGCAGTGTGATTCAGTGGGACAAGGACGACCTCGAGTCACTGGGCCTCCTCAAGGTTGACGTGCTGGCGCTCGGCATGTTGTCGGCAATTCGTCGCACGCTGGACCTGATATCAGACCAGCGCGGTGAGCGATTCGAGATGCAGGACATCCCTGCCGAGGACCCGGAAACGTACGAGATGATTTCGCGCGCAGACGTCGTTGGCGTGTTCCAGATTGAGTCGCGCGCGCAGATGAGCATGCTGCCAAGGCTCAAGCCTCGCATTTTTTATGATCTCGTCATCGAGGTTGCGATTGTTCGCCCGGGACCCATTCAGGGTGGCGCCGTTCACCCATATCTGCAGCGCCGGCAGGGATTCGAGCCGGTGACTTTTCCCAGCAAGGCACTTGAAACGGCATTGGGCCGCACACTGGGTGTGCCGATTTTTCAGGAACAGGTGATGCAAGTGGCCATTCTGGCCGCAGGCTTCACCGCCGGGGAAGCGGACCAGTTGCGAAGGGCGATGGCAGCCTGGAAGCGCAAAGGTGGCCTGGATCAATACTACGATCGCATCGTCAATGGCATGCTTGAGCGCGGGTACGACAGGACATTTGCCGACGGCATCTTTCAGCAGATTCTCGGCTTCGGCGAGTACGGTTTTCCAGAGAGCCATGCGGCTAGTTTCGCGCTGCTGGTATACACGAGCAGCTGGCTAAAGCGTCATGAGCCTGAAGCGTTTCTTGCGGCGATGCTGAACTCCCAACCCATGGGTTTTTACTCGCCGTCGCAACTCGTTCAGGATGCGAAGCGCCATGGAGTCCAGGTACTGCCGGTGGACGTCACGATAAGCGGCTGGGACTCGTCGCTCGAGCAAACAGATGGCGCCGGGAAGCCAGCCGTCAGGCTGGGCTTGTCACTGCTCCGGGGCATGCGGGACGGCGCGGCGGAGCGTATTGAGCATGCACGCGCCGTGCGGCAGTTCACAACCGTGTCCGACCTCGCGCGACGCGCCCAGCTGGACCGTCACGACCTGCAGGTGCTTGCCGCGGCGAATGCCCTGTCATCTCTTGCCGGCAATCGACGCGAAGCGCTGTGGCAGTCGGTTGCCTCGGTGCCTGACAAAGACATGCTCCCGGGTGCAAAGATTGAAGACGACACGCCAAAGCTGGGTGCGCCCTCCGAAGCGGAAGATATCGTCGGTGACTACCGGTCCATGGGACTGACACTTGGGCGACATCCTCTTGCACTGCTGCGCCCGCAGTTGCTTGCAAAAAAACTGATGCCAGCCTCGACGTTGCAGACCTACCGGAACGGCCGGCTCGCGCGCGGCTGCGGCATCGTCACCGTGCGTCAACGGCCAGAGACCGCGAAGGGCGTTATTTTTATCACCATCGAAGACGAGACCGGCAACGTCAACGTTATCATCTGGCCCAAGGTGCTTGAGAGGCAGCGCAAGGAAGTCCTTGGCGCATCGTTGCTCGGCGTGCTGGGTGTATGGCAGTGCGAAGGCGAGGTACGACATCTCGTGGCTCAACACCTCATCGACATGTCGCGTCTCCTCGGCGAGCTGCCATCCATGAGCCGTAATTTCCATTGATTACGTAACCCTGGGCCCAAAACCGACATCGGACACACGTCGCCGTTTCAATCGATTCGTTTCAACATCCCTGGCGTGCTTCGGCAAGCGCCTTGAGATTGCCTTCGCCGAAACCGTGATGACCACGCCGCTGGACGATTTCAAAGAAGATCTCGCCCGGATTGCGTCTGACAAACGTCTGGAAGAACAGCAGCGGCACGCCATCGGCGCCGATCTCGCCATCCACGAGAATGCGGCCGCGCCGCAGCTGCTCGATATCGAGTCCGTGTCCGGGAAGCCGCGCGTCGATCTGCTCGTAGTAGCGCGGCGGCGGCTCGACAAACGCCAGGCCGTTCGCGCTTAACGCCTCGACGCACCTGAAAATATCGTCGGTGGCGAGCGCGATGTGCTGCACGCCCTCGCCCGGATGATCGGGCAGATAGTCGTGCATCAGGTTCGTACGCGGCGTGCCTTCCTCATACAGCGGAATGCGGATCGCGCCGCATGGCGACACCATCACGCGCGAATCCGCCGACACGTGCCAGTTCGCGTGCAACTCATGAATCTCGCGAAAGTTGAGCAGCCCGCGATAGAAGTCGAGCCATTCCTGCATGCGGCCCGCGCCGACCGTCTGCGTCAGATGGTCGACCGCGACGAGGCCGGTTCCCGCGTGGCTCAGATCGGCCTGCGCGGTGTCGACGTCGATCGGCCGGAAGTCGATATCGAAGATCGAGATATCGCCAAGGCCGCCCTGCTGGCCACCGCGTCCGCGCCAGCGATCGACGAAATAAATGTGCGAATCGCCGATGCCCTGAATGGCGGGAATCCACAGCTCGTTTCTGCCGACGCTCTCGCCTTCGAATTCCCACGCACCGAACTCGATCGCGCGATCGAACGCCTGCTGCGCGTTCGCCACGCGAATGCCGATCGCGCACACGCCCGTGCCGTATTCCTCCGCGTAGCGCGAGGCGAACGAATCCGGCTCGGCGTTCAGCAGAAAATTCATCTCGCCCTGCCGGAACAGCGTGACATCCTTGCTGACGTGGCGGGCAATGGCCTTGAAGCCGAGCTGCGTGAACGTGCGGCCAAGCGCCTGCGGATCGCGCGCGGCGAACTCCACGAACTCGAGGCCGGCCGTGCCGAGCGGATTGTGTTCGACGTCGGCGATGGCGCCGAGGGCAGCGGTCGGACTGGGCAGATCGCTGGACATGGTTTTCTCCTTGACTGATGCGGTAACGCCTGACTGCCGTGCGCGCCGATGACCCCATAACGCCCGGCGCCTTGTGAACCGTGTTTGTACACCGTCCGCGTGATCTCCCGCAACCCGCATTTTGTACCGGCCGGTTCACGCCCGTCCAGATTCGCTAGCGCTGTGCTGTCATGGCAATCAATTGCGATCAGCGTGCCGGGTCGCGGCGTTTGCGCGCCCGCGGCTTCGCGGCGGCGGGCGCGATGCGCTGCCGCGTGACGGCGCGCACGGCGTCGATCAGCGCGCTTGCAACCGGCGAGGGCTGCGTATCCGTGCGCAGGATCAGCCCGACCGGCTCTTCTGTTCCCGCGAACGGCAACGCGAGGCGCACCAGCTCACCGCGCGTCAGATCGTATTCGACCGCGCTGACGGGCACGAACCAGACCGCGTCGTTCTCGAGCGCCAACGCGCGTCCGATGGACACCGACAGCATTTCCACAAACGATTTTAGCGGCGGCGCGCCCCACGCCGCGAGCAGGCTTTCCGCCGACTGCCGGATCAGCGTGCCGTACTGCGGCAACACGACCGGAAAGCCTTCGAGCAGCGCAGCGGGCGGTGCCGTACGCGTCGCGAGCGGATGCCCGGCGCGCACGACCGCGACGAGCGGCTCGCGATACAACTGTTCGAAGCTCAGGCCGACCATCCGCTCCGGATCGGCGAGTCGCCCGATCGCGCATTCGATCGCGCCCGCCTTCAGCCGCGCGAGCAGATCCGCGTTCGACGCCGTCATGAGCCTGACCACGACCTGCGGCCACTGCATCGTAAAGCGCTTCAGAACCGGTGGCACGAGCGCGTTGGCAACGGTCGGAAGAATACCGACGTCGAGCGTGGCGGGCGCCGCGCCCTCCTCGCGCGCGAGCAGATCGACGCCCTGACGCAGCGCGCTGACGCAGGCGCTCGCGTGCGGCATGAAAAGCTGCCCTTCGCGCGTGGGCACCGCGCCGTGCCGGCCCCGCTCGAAGAGCCGCACGCCGAGAATCGACTCCAGCTCGGCGACCGTCTTCGAGACGGCGGGCTGCGTAATCGACAGGCTCTCGGCGGCCTTCTGCACGCCGCCGAACTGCGCGACGGCAAGAAAGCACTGGAGATGACGGAATTTGACGCGGCTGTCCGCGA
This sequence comes from Paraburkholderia sartisoli, assembly GCF_900107685.1. Classification (GTDB taxonomy): domain Bacteria; phylum Pseudomonadota; class Gammaproteobacteria; order Burkholderiales; family Burkholderiaceae; genus Paraburkholderia; species Paraburkholderia sartisoli. Next base: position 278,278 of record NZ_FNRQ01000007.1, read on the forward strand.
GACTTCGTTGCATAACTACAGGTTATACGAAAGACAAGAAAACGTCATTTTGCATAACCGCCCAGGTTAGATAAAGTCGCAAACATCCCCGGTCATTAAATCAACATCAGGAGACACCCGATGGACGAGTCCCCCCTTTTAGCGCCGCGCGACTTCGCGTCCCATCCTGCGTATGTTTATCCCGGTTATGGATCTTCCGTGAAGCGTGGGCCGACCCGCCCGCTGATTCCGCTGAAGGAACGGCTGCGTGACCAGCACGTTCCCGTCTATGGCGCCGAGGCGCTTGACGCGCTCGACAACGACCTCACCCGCAATGCAGCAAAAAACGGTGCGCCGCTTGGCGAGCGCATCATCGTGACGGGCCGCGTGCTCGACGAAGGCGGCCGGCCGGTGCGCAACACGCTGGTCGAAGTGTGGCAGGCGAACGCCGCGGGCCGCTACGTCCACAAGACGGACCAGCACGACGCGCCGCTCGATCCGAATTTTCTTGGCGCGGGACGCTGCCTGACGGACAACGACGGCCGCTATCGTTTCATGACGATCAAACCGGGCGCGTATCCGTGGGGTAACCATCCGAATGCGTGGCGTCCGAATCACATTCACTTCTCGCTCTTTGGCGATCACTTCGGTTCACGCCTTGTGACGCAGATGTATTTCCCCGGCGACCCGTTGCTGGCGTTCGACCCGATTTTCCAGGGCACGCCGGAACAGGCACGCGAACGCCTGATTTCGCGCTTCTCGCTGGACGTTACCGAAGAAGGCTTCGCGCTGGGTTACGAGTTCGACATCGTGCTGCGCGGCCGCGACGAAACACCGATGGAGCGTTGATCATGACTCTCAAACAGACGCCTTCACAAACGGTCGGCCCGTACTTCGCTTACGGCCTGTGCCCGGAGCAATACAACTTCGATTTCAAAAGCCTGTTCACACCAGCGCTCGTGGACCACGCAACGCCGGGTGAGCACATCACGATCGTCGGCCAGGTATTCGACGGCGACGGCAAGGTGATCGGCGACGCGATGATCGAACTGTCGCAACGGGATGCCGCCGGGAACTACCCGAAATCGCAGGCCGATATCGAGCGCACGGGCTTTCGCGGCTTCGCGCGGGTGGGCACGGGAACGGACCCGGAAAAGCGCTTTATCGTGCAGACGGTAAAGCCGGGCACGGCGGGCGGCAATGACGGTGGCGACGCCCCGCATCTGAACGTGATCGTGCTGATGCGCGGGATGCTGCTGCACACGTTCACGCGCCTCTATTTCGAGGACGAAGCGGAAGCGAACCAAAAGGATGCCGTGCTGGCATCGGTACCGGCGGACCGCCGGCATACGCTGATTGCACGACGCGAGGCGGGTACGGGCAGCACGGTGTACCGCTTTGACATCCACATGCAGGGCGAGAACGAGACCGTGTTCTTCGACCTGTGATGAACGTGGCGGCGAGCGGCCACTAAAAGGCCGCGAAACGCCTTCACGAAAATTTCATACGCGCGAATCAGAATGCGGGTGCGAAAACTTCGCGAAACTCCAACGTAACCTTTTAGCCCGCCGCGAGCGGGCTTTTTTTCGGCTCTTTGCAGATGTAGCGGAAACGCGGCGACCGGCAAGGCAGCAAACCTAGCTCCGGTAATCCACCGCCCCGTGATCGATGAGCCTCAGCGCCGCCTGCCAGGCAAGCTCGGCAATTCCGTCGGAATCGTCGCGATGAAACTGGTCGGCGGTCAGCCTGCAAACCGCTTCGGAGGGAAAGCTCAACTCCGCGCCGCCAGCAAGCGCCTGCACCTGGATCTGGCACGCCCTCTCGAGAAAATGAATTTCCTGGAACGCCAGCGCGGCGGTGCGCCCGCCCACCAGCAAGCCATGGTTCCTCAGGATCATCGCGTTACACGAACAGAGATCGGCAACCAGCCGCTCGCGCTCGGCGAGATCCAGCGCGATGCCTTCATAGTCGTGATACGCGAGACATCCGTAAAACTTGAGCGCGTGCTGGCTGACCGGCAACAAGCCCTGCTTCTGGGCAGACACAGCCGAACCCGCAGCCGTGTGCGTATGAATCACAAAATGAAGATCGGACCGCGCGGCATGCACGGCGGAGTGAATCGTAAAACCCGCGGCATTCACGCGATATAAAGCCGGATCGCGCGCGGCGCTGTCCGTATCCACGACGCGCCCTTCGCCGTCGATTTTCACCAGGTCGGACGCGCGCATTTCATCGAACAGCACGCCATAGCGGTTAATCAGAAAGTGATGCCCGGGGCCCGGCACACGCGCGGTGATATGCGTGTCGATGAGGTCCGTCATCCGAAAATGGGCGATCAGGCGATAAAGCGCTGCAAGCTCACAGCGGGTAGCCCATTCTTCAGCGCTAAAAGCGTGCGAAGGCGCGAGCGTTGCCATTCTGTCTCTCCATTAATCGCGCACTGACGGCGCGTTTAATTCAGCACCTGAAATGATCGATATTCTGTCCGGCGTGAATGGCGCGCGTCAGCCATTCCGGCCTGTCGCCTTCACCGTCCCAGGTATTTCCGTACGCATCGCGATACATCGGCGCCTTTAATGCGGCTGCGTCGGCTTCAAGGGCCGCCGCGAGATCCGTCATTGTGATGCCGTACTCTTCCATGCGGCGGCGTATCCACACGATCAATCGATCGCGCGCTTCTCCGTCGGCGTCGAACATCCGCTGTTCCTCCCGCTCCATCATGATGCACCGCTTTCCTTGCAGAAAAGGCGTGCGCTTGAAAGACAAAGGCCTCGCAATTGCCAGCGAAGCCTTTTGTTGGTGTTGACGCGGCCCCGGTGAATTCGATTCACGCGGCTTGTCCGGCGAAACCGGGTTCCGGAACGTCCGAAAACGAGAGTGGGCCAGTCAGCCTGTCAGAAAATCCGGTCGGCGTGGCGAAACCGGATGACCCCAGCACCGCAATTGTAAAGCAACCCGCACCGCGCCGCCTTTTCCCGCGCCACTATCGTTCCGGCGAGCGCCGCGCGGCAAGCTTTCGTTCGACATAACCGCGAATGGCCGCCGCCATCTGCGCATATCGATACCCCGGCACCGCGAACAGCACGAGCGCGCCCAGCGCCAGCAGTCCGCAAAACATAAACGTGCCGCGATAACCGAACGTGCCGACGAGCACGCCCGACAGCACGCCTGACAGAATCGACCCGAGCCGCGCCGCGTTGAAGAACAGCGCGGTCGCCTTGCCGGGCGTCGCGGGCATCAGGTCCTGCACGTAGGTCATGCCAAGACACGACGTGACGGCGACGACAAACGCGTTGAGCAGCTGCATCGGGATCAGCACGTCCACGTTGCCCGCGAACGCCATCGCGACGAAATACACCGCGTGTACCGCCGCGCACGCGGCCAGCCAGTTCGGCTTGTGCAACGTGGACGAGCGCGCGCCGAGCGCGAGCATCATCGGAATTTCACTCAGCGCGCCGAGCCCGAGCATGATCGACACGTCGATCCGCGAACCGTTCAGGCCATGCACGATATAGAGCGGCAGCACGATCATGGTCGCGTTCGCGGCGAGCCCGATCAGCGTCAGCGCGACGACCGCGCGCCAGATTTCGTTCGCCGAGGCGGCGGCAATACCCGCTTCGTGGGCATCGTCGGCGGGCGCCTTCAGCGGCGGCACGGTGATCGACGAAGCCGGCTCGGACGCCGTGTCCTCGACCGTATGATCGCCGAGGTGCCCGGTCGGCTCCTTCGTGCGCGAGACGATCGCGGCACACACCGCGAAGCTCGCGGCGGCGAACAGGAAGAGCCCGTAAAAGCCGGTGCCCGCCAGCACGAGCGCGCCCACGGCCGGCCCGAACACCCACGCGGCCGACAGGATCGTTCGTAACGACGCGCTTGCGAACGCGCGTCCAGAGTCGTCGGCGACGGGAAGCGCTGCGCGGCTGAACGAGAACACCAGCGAAATCGCCGAGCTGCCCGCGCCGATAAAGACGACGCCCACCACCAGCAGCAGCCGGTAGTCGCGCACCACGCACAGGCACAGGTAGCCAAGCGTCGCCGCGGCGAGCGAGGCCAGCAAAAGCGGCCGGTGGCGCCCGCTTGCATCGCTCCAGCGGCCCGCGAGCGTGCTCGCCAGCACGCCGCTGGCCGCGATCAGCGTCATGAAAAGACCGAGACGAAACGGCGTCATGCCGGCACGTTCGATACCGAACAGCGACAGATACGGGGCGGTAAACGACATCGCCACGCCGAGCATCAAGGTTGCGCCCGCAAGCGGTTTGAAACCGGGGATGCGCAACAGATCGAAAAAACGTGAGTTCTTCAGCACGGCGCGAAAGTCAGATGAAGGCGCTACAAGGGGCCCGGCATGGGCAGAACGCTGGAGACGGCCGCCTGGAACGCAGCGCCGGCGGGATCGCCACGGCACCGCGGCCGCGCTCGATGACGAAGCATTATCGGGTGTACCGGTCCGATCAGCAAACCCGCAGTCAATGTTCCCAACATGCATGGTTGCATGCATGGTCGCGCGGAGAATACATGTCGCATCGAAGCGTCAGCGGGCTCGCCCGGCTGCACGCAGGCAACGGGCGGGTGGTACATAATCCCGTGGGACGCCGCAGGCACCCCGGATGACGGCCGACCGGCACGGATTCCGCGGCACGGCCTGGATCATCGAACCTCAACCGGACTCACCATCATGCCAACATCATCTGTCAGCCGCCGCGCCGCGTTCCGACGCAGCGTGAATGAACGCCGGGGCCTCCTCGTACCCGGCGCGTTCAATGCGATGAGCGCACGCATCATCGAGGACGCCGGCTTCGAGGCGCTCTACCTCACGGGCGCGGGCGTCACGAACATGTCGCTCGGCCTGCCCGATCTGGGCTTCGTCGGGCTGAACGAGATCGCCGAACACACATCGCGGGTGCGCGACGCGGTCGAGTTGCCGCTGATCGTCGACGCCGACACGGGCTTCGGCAATGCCCTGAACGTGCGTCACACGGTGCGCACGCTGGAGCGCAGCGGCGCCGACGCGATCCAGTTCGAAGACCAGGTGATGCCGAAGAAATGCGGTCACTTCTCTGGCAAGGAAGTCGTCTCGACAGGCGAGATGACCGGCAAGATCCGCGCGGCCGTCGATGCGCGCGAGGACGGCAACCTGCAGATCATCGCCCGCACGGACGCAGCCGCGGTGGAAGGGATCGAAGCGGCGATCGAGCGCGGACACCGTTTTATCGAAGCCGGTGCGGACATCCTCTTTATCGAGGCCACCGAATCGCTTGCCGACATCGAACGCCTGCCGGGTCTCTTCGCCAATACGCCGCAGCTCGTCAACATCGTGATCGGCGGCAAGACGCCGGTGCAGTCGCGCGACGTGCTCGGCAAGCTCGGCTACGGCGTCGTGCTCTATGCGAACGCCGCGCTTCAGGGCGCGGTGCTCGGCATGCAGCGCGCGCTCGGTGCGCTCCGGGATAACGGCCGGCTCGATGAGGATCCTTCGCTCGTCGTGCCGTTCAACGAGCGCCAGCGGCTCGTCAACAAACCGCTCTACGACCAGCTCGACAAGCAGTACGCCGACGACAGTAAATAACACACGCCTCACGACATGACCCACACCGCCCCACCCGCCTCACCGGTTTCGCACACTGGCTGGTTGCCGTATCTCGTCGCGGCGACGTTCTTCATGGAGTATCTCGACACGACGGTGATCGCCACGGCGCTGCCGCAGATGGCACACTCGTTCGGCGTCGGACCAAACAGCCTGAGCCTCGGCATGACGGCCTACATGCTCGCGCTCGCGATCTTCATTCCCGCGAGCGGCTGGGTGGCGGACAGGTGCGGTTCGCGCACTGTGTTCTTCAGCGCGGTCGTCGTGTTCACACTGGCTTCGGTGCTGTGCGGAATGTCGCAAAACGTGGTGCAGTTCACCGCGGCGCGCGTGTTGCAGGGCATCGGCGGCGCGATGATGGTGCCGGTCGGCCGGCTGATCGTCGTGCGCAGCACCGAGAAAAGCCGCCTCATGCAGGCGATTTCGACGATCACGTGGCCCGCGATCGTCGCGCCCGTGGTCGGCCCGCCGATCGGCGGCTTCATCACGACTTACGCGTCGTGGCGCTGGATCTTCCTGCTCAACGTGCCGTTCGGTCTTGCCGTGCTGGTCGCCGTGGCCGCGCTCGTGCCGAACCTGCGTGGCGGCGAACGACGTCCGCTGGATGTCGTCGGACTCGTGCTGAGCGGCACGGCGCTCACCGCGATCCTGTATGGCGCCGAACTCGCGAGCCAGCCCGGCGACAACGCGTGGCAAGCCGTCGGATTGATCGTCGCGGGGTTCGTGCTGGGATGGATCGCGTTCCGGCACGCGCGCACTCATCCGCATCCGCTCATCGACGTGTCGACGCTGAAAATCCCGACGTTCTCCGTGACGATCGTGACGGGCTCGCTCACGCGCATCGGCATCGGCGCGGTGCCCTATCTGATGCCGCTGCTGTTCCAGATCGGCTTTGGGCTCTCCGCGTTCAAATCCGGGCTGCTGCTGCTTGCGAGCGCACTCGGCAATCTCACGATGAAGGCGCTCACGACGCGCATCCTGCGACGCTTCGGCTTTCGCTACGTGTCGATTGTCGACGTCGCGCTGGCGGGTCTTTTCATCGTCGCGATCGGCCTGCTCACACCCGCGACGCCGCTCGCCCTGGTGCTGCTCGTTATATTTGTCTACGGCCTCGGGCGTTCGATGCAGTTTTCGCTGCTCGCGACGCTCGCCTATGCCGATGTCCCGCAGCCGCAGATGAACGCGGCGAGCACGCTGTGGAGCGCGGCCGCGCAGATGACCATCGGTCTTGGCATCGCGTTTGGCGCGGTGTCGTTACGGATCGGTGCGTTGCTGAACGGCGAAGCGAGCGGGCATGCGTTCACGCTCGACGACTTCCGTCTCGCCTTCCTGTTTGCCGGTGTCGTGACGCTCGTTTCCATCGTCGGCTATATGCGCATGGCGCACGATGCGGGCCAGAGCGTCGGTGGCGGTGCGCTCCGGCAGAACGCGTCATGATTGGGTGATTCGGGGGAAAGCGGGCGATATCGGCACGCTGGACCGCGCCAGCGCGATAGCATGGCGACCAGCGCGGCGACAACCAGGAATGAGCGAATGGCGTTCGATGAGCGGGTGCTGAACGGAATGGGCGTGTTCACAGCGATCGTCGACACCGGCAGTTTTGCCGCGGCGGCCGAAACGCTCGATATGTCGCAATCCGGCGTCAGCCGCTCCATTGCGCGGCTCGAAGCGCGGCTCGGCATTCGCCTTTTCGATCGCACGACGCGCGCGGTCACGCTCACCGACGAAGGCCGGCGTTTCCACCAGCAGATCATGCCGCTGCTGTCGGGTCTCGAAGAAGCCGCGGCATCGGCGGCGCTCGGTGCGACTGCCGTGCGCGGCCGCTTGCGTATCAACGTCGATCCGTTTTTCTCGCGGCTCTTTCTCGGACCGCATCTCGGCGCGTTCATGGAACGCTATCCGGATCTGCACGTCGACCTCGTGACGCGCGACCAGCTCGGCGACATGGTGGCGGATGGCTTCGATCTCGCGATCCGTTTCGGCGAACCGCGTGCGTCTACACTGATTGCCCGCAAGCTGCTCGACACACGCGTCGTCACGGTCGCGTCGCCGACGTACATCAAACGACACGGACGTCCGCTGGCGCCCACGGATCTCGAACGCGAACCGCACGTCTGCATCAAGTTCCGCGAGCCGGAAACGGGGCGGCCGTTCCCGTGGGAATTTCACCGCGGCAAGAAAAAAGTGGTGATCGAAGCACGCGGGCATCTCACGATGAACGACGGCGGCACGCTGCATAGCGTGTGCCTCGCGGGCTATGGCATCGCGCAAATGTTCGCGCTGGGCGCGGAACAGCTGATAGCGGGCGGCAAGCTCGTCGAGCTCTTTCTCGACTGGGCCGACGAATCGTATCCGCTCTATGCGATCTATCCTTCGCGCCAGCATGCGCCCGCGAGGGTGCGGGCGTTCTTCGAATTCATTGCCTCGCTGACGGGCAGTCCTTTCGATACACCCGCGACGTAGCGCCGACATCGTTCACGTCGCGCGCGCAGCGGGTCAATCAGTTCGTGCGTTTCGCAGCGGAAGCAGCCGCCGGCGCCGTTCCGTCAGCCGTCAACTGCGCGTACACGTCATGCGATAGTTCAAGCAACGTCTTGCGGTCGATCCCGCCCGACACCGCATAGCCGAAGTCGCCGTCCACCCAGTAGAACACGTTCACCGACCCGTCCTGATAGAGCTTGAACGCGGTCGTGTCGGCGCTCACCTTGCGGTGCGAAATGCACAGCGTGATGCGCTCGCCTCTCGCGTCGTGATACATGAACTGCGCGACCGGACCATCGGCGCCCGGCAGCAGACGCCCGCCCATCAACTCGAAGCCGGTCCGCGTGAGAACCGGCGGCCGCACGTTCGTGCCTATCCGGTTCGACACCCACTTCACCAGTTCCTGTTCACGGTCGGCGCCCAGTTCCACCGGCCGCGTCACCTCGGGTGCGTACAGCACATGCGCGATCGCCGACTGCCGCGCGAACGATTCCGCGCCGTCGGCACTGACACTGACACGATGTTCGGGCGCATTGTCCGCTTCGCCGGTCACGACGGCGGCGACCTGCCGGCCCATGTTCGTCCCCATGCTCATGCCCATACCGATGCCGACGCCCAGAATCAGCGCAGCGGCCATGCCGGCGAACTGCGGCCAGTTCAGCGCGTCGTGCCAGCGCCGCTTCACGGCCAGATGCAGGCGCGCCGGCACCGGTTCGCTGAGCACACGGTCGTAGCGCTCATGAAACATGTTGTTCAGCGAAAAATAGTCGCTGACGCGCGCGGCCAGTTCGTCGTTCGTTTCGAGCAGCCGGTCGATTTCCTCGCGGCGATGTGCGGCGAGCGACCCGTCGACGTAGCCGTGCAGCTCTTCTTCGCTGATCTGACGTGGATCGTTCATCGCACCACCTTCAATTTCGCACCGGGCTGCTTGCCCGACATCAGCGCGCGCAACCGCTCGCGTCCCCGCGAAAGGCGCGACATCACGGTGCCGATCGGCACGCCGAGCGCCAGCGCCACGTCGGCATAGCTCATTTCTTCGAGGCCCACCAGCAGCACGACTTCGCGCTGGTCGTCCGGCAGGCGTTGCAACGCGAAGTCGAGATCGCGCACTTCCAGCGACTGCGACTGGTTGGCCTGCACTGCGAATTCGCCTTGCGGCAGCGCGTCATCGTCGACCGACACATGGACCGCGCGCGCGCCGGCCTTGCGGACCTGGTTGATGAACACGTTGTGCATGATCGTGAAAAGCCACGCGCGCAGGTCCGACTCGGGCCGGAACTGTCCCGCGTTGCGCAGCGCGCGCTCCAGCGTGTCCTGCACCAGGTCGTCGGCCAGTTCGCGATTGTTGATCAGCGCGCGTGCGTAACGACGCAGCCGCGGCACCTGATCCATCAAACCATCACGGACGCTCATCGCGCTTCCTTTTCCTTTCAGTCCCGGCACCGCGGGCTCGAACGCAAGATCCACACAGACCAAACAGCGTGTGCAGCGCTTTATTCCAGTGGGGACGCATTTTTTCTTCCAGACGCCCTGCGCGCCTCATCGCGAAGCCAGCAGATCGGCCGCGCGCATCAGACCGTGCGTGCGGGCGCCGCCGGCAAGCACGTACCGCCGGTGCCCCGTGCTCCACTCCAGCACGCGGCTTTCGCCCACCCGGCGCGCCCGCCACTGCGGTTGCGCAGCCGCAGTCATGTCGTGTACCGAAAGCAGCACCGCCCGCTCGCCCGCTGCATTGCAATAGACAAAGCCGTGCGCCTCCACAAACGCGCCGACCGGCAACGTGGTGGCCGCGACCGGCCGGAAACCGGCGCGGGAAAGATCCGGCGCCACGTTCAGTAACGGCACATCGCTTCGACCATCGACGGGCATATGCATGGCGTTTGCCTGTGCGAGCGCCATGATCGCACCTGCCTCCAGTGCCGCGTCCGGCACGCGCATCGCGCACAGCACGCCTGTTGCGGCGACGCCTGCCAGAAGCAGGACCGCCGCGATCCTGCGGACGTGTTGCCGCAACCATCCTGGCGCGACCCTGGCGCGCGGCGAACGGCCGCTCTCGTCAGTCGCCTGAAACGTCGAGTGCATGCGCCAGTTGAGTTTTCCGTAAAACGCGACACGGCGCGCTTCGTCGGGACGCTCCTCCAGATAGCGCTGGATTCGCGCGGCGCGATCCGGCGCGAGCAGGCCATCGACGAACGCCTGGATGTCGGCTTCGGACACGACAGCATCGGAGGGATGTTGAACGGAGTACATACGGATTTCGAAAGGGGCATGGAGTCTTCAACGCGCGAACACGTACGGACCCGTTTTATTCCATCGGCGGCCCGTTTTTTTCGGGGCGCGGCGCGCCGGATATCGTCCCGGCCGGAGAGCGTTAACACCCGTTCCGCCGGGTTTATTTCCAGTCAGTCCGACATTCTCCGCAGATTTTTATTTTTTTCGATTCAACGCGTTTTCCCGCGTTTTTGCGGGAATTTTCGAAAGAACGTGCGTGTTATCCCGAGTGCATTCCGCACAACACGTTCAGGAGTCGAACATGAAAACGCTTGTCATGATGTCCTTGTCGCTGGCCCTGCTCGCATCGTCGAGCGCATTTGCCGAGGGCAAGACGCGCGCCCAGGTCTACCAGGAACTGATCGAAGCGCAACAGAATGGCCTTGCCTTCGTCACCGATGCGTCGTATCCCGATGTCAGTCCCGTCTTTGCCGCAACCGTCGAGCGGATGAAAGCCGAGCGTCTCGCGAAACAGGGAAATACGACGGATATGGCGAGTGGCGCCAGCGCCGTGCCTGGCGCGCAATGACCGTCGGGTGTGGCCGACCGGCACGCTGACGGCAGGCGCTGCCGTTCAAGCCAGAATGGCGATCCGTTCACTATGTGGTTAAACGTGATTACAACAACAGAACGGATTTGTACCCGCCACGTGGCATTGCGCCATGAACCGTGGCGTTGCGCGGCAGTCCGGCGCGGGTTTTCGCGCCGCCTGCCCGTGGCACCTGCGCCTAACGCCGGCCGCCGGGCGGGTGGCGCAGGTTATCGCGCACGCGTTTCGCGACGAGGACCGGCAGAAAGTCGCGAATCCGTGCGCCTTCGTCGTACTGTGCCCACGTATCGGCGAACATCTTCGAGACGGTTTCGGGCGGTGTGCGGGTCTCTTCAGCGATTGCGTTGACAACTTCCTCGACGTTGGGTTGGGCCATGATGACGCGCGCTCCGGAACAGGGGTGGAAGATCGGAAAAAGACAGGCAGATGTCCATTACAGGACGCTGCCGTGAATGTTGCAAATTGAATCCCTCTATCAACCAGCGGATTGGCTTTTTGTGTCCCGTCTGATGAAACCGACCTTACGATATGCAAGGATCATCTGTGGCGCGCCCGGAAAGCCGCGCCCGGGCGACGGATGGCCGGGCGCAACGCGCTTCGCCGGTTACCGCGCTACCGAACGCCCTTGATGCTCCTGATGCCGCGTATCCGCGCGTCCGGCGAGCACGTCCTTCGCGGCGAGCGCGGCGTTGATCGCCCGCGGAAATCCGGCATACACGGCGATCTGCGTGATCACTTCGACGAGCTGTTCGCGCGTTCCGCCCACGTTGAGCAGGCCGTGCATGTGGACCTTCAGTTGCGGCGTCGCCGAACCGGTTGCCGCGAGTACCGCGACGCTCGCGAGTTCGCGCGACAGGAGATCGAGACCCGGCCGCGTATAGATGTCGCCGAATCCGAACTCGATGACGAAACGCCCCAGATCCGGCGCGATGTCGCGCAGCGAATCGATCACGTGTTCACCTGCCGCGCCGTCGATTTCCCGCAGGCTCGCAAGGCCGTCGTCGTAACGCGACGTGCGTGGCGCGACCCGCGTGGTGCCCGCGACGATGCCCTTTTCGCCGAACACCGCCTTTGCCGCGAACACTCCGTTAAGCGCCGCGGGAAAGCCCGCATAAACGGCGAGATGCATCATCAGTTCGACGACTTCTTCTGGCGAGCCGCCCGCGTTCAACGCACCCGCGATGTGGAACTTCAGTTGCGGTTCCGCGCCGCCCATCGACGCGAGCGCCGCGACCGTCACGAGCTGGCGCTGACGCAAATCGAGGCCCGGTCGCGAATAGACCTGGCCATACGCGAAGCTGATTGTCAGATCGGCGAGATCGGGCGCAATGTCCCCGAGTGCATCGACAATCGAAGGATGCGATGTGCCTTCGATCATCGCGAGATAGTGAAGGCCGACTGCCGTCGTGGAAAGTGCGTGGTTCATGGTGTCCCCAGGGCGATGGGCCGCGCGTGATTGCCGGCCCGTTGAACACACGATATCGGCTCCGTTTTCGCGGCGCCAATTCATTCGGCGTGATACCTTTGGCGTATCAGAACGGGCAAGGAACTTCACGGATGCAGACACGCGTCGAACTCTGGCAGCTGCACTACTTTGTCGCCGTCGCGGAAGAGTTGAGTTTTCGCCGCGCGGCCGAGCGTCTTTCGATCACGCAGCCGCCGCTCACGCGGCAGATCCAGGCGCTGGAAGAAACGGTCGGTGCGCGGCTGTTCGAGCGCGACCGTAGCGGCGTGGCGCTGACGGCAACGGGCACGCATCTGCTAAAGGAAGCGCGCAAGCTGCTGGGCGACGCCGACGCGATGCTCACCCGCGTGCGGCAGCGCGCGGGTGAGCGGCTTGAACTCAGGCTGGGCATCACGACCGTGCTCGATCCGGCGCTCTTCACGTGGCTCGAAGGCGCGCTGAAGGACCGCGATCCCGCGTTGCAACTGACGCAAAAGCGCCAGTACTCGAAGCAGTCGGTGGCGGACCTGCGACGCGGCGCGCTGGACGCGGCCCTGATCGGCCTGCCTTCCGAAGTCGCGGATCTGAAGGTGCAGCGTCTTTTCGTCGATCCGCTCGTGGCGGCGTTGCCGCGTGGGCACGCGCTCAGCCGCAAAAAGCGCATTTCGCTCCTCGACCTTTCCGCCGACACGCTCTTCTGGCCGCAGCGGCGCGCCAATCCCGCGTGGTTCGATCACTACGAGAAGCTGTTCAGGGCATGGCGATTCGATCCTCCCCGCGCGGTGGAACCCGCCGATCATCATGTGATGCTCGGGCTGATCGCCGCGGGCGAGGGTGTCGCGTTGATTCCGGCGTCGCTCAAATCGATGGCGCGCGAAGGTGTCGTGTATTGCGAGCTGAAAGAGCAGGCGGATCTGCGCGTCGATGTCGCGCTCGCGACGCTGCCGGATGCGGCGAATCCGGCGCTGTCTTTATTGATGACGGCCTTGCGTGCGCATTACGGTGAGGCAAAGCCGGCTTCCGGCAAGCGCTGATTTCAGAGCAGCAGCCGCGTCGCGAGAAAGTCGAGGAACGCACGCGTTCGTCCCGACATCGCCGCGCTCTGATAAAACACCGCGCTCACCGGCTGGCGCATGTCGATGAGTACGTCGTCGAGTATCGTCTGCAACCTGCCCTCGCGCACATCCGCCGCGGTCATGAACTCGGCCAGACACGCAATGCCGCCGCCCGCAACCGCCAGTTGCCGGATCGTCTCGCCGCTGGACGCCCCGATTGCCGGTTCGATCCTGACGAAGCTGCGACCCGCTTCCCGGAGCGGCCAGTCGTTCAGGCTTTCCGGCGCCGTAAAGCCGATCAGCCTGTGACCCGCCAGTTCCTGAACCGTGCGCGGTTCGCCGGATTGCGCGAGATACGCGGGGCTCGCCATCACGCGCAACCGGCTGCTGCCGAGCGAGCGCGCATGCAGCGTCGAATCCTGCAGCACGCCGATGCGGATCGCGACGTCCACCCGCTGTTCGAGCAGATCGACGATCCGCTCGTTACTGCTCAATTCAAGCGATATTTCCGGGTACAGCGTGGCGAACTCCACCACGTGCGGCACGATGCAATGAAGCATGAACGGCGAAGCCGCGTCTACGCGTAACCAGCCCGCTGGCCGTTGACGCTGGCGCACGATCAGCTCTTCGGCGTCCTCCATCGCGGCGAGAATCGCACGCGCGCGCAGCAGGAACAGCTCGCCCTCGTCGGTCAGCTGAAGGCGGCGTGTCGTGCGGTGGATCAACGTCGCGTCGAGTTTCTTTTCCAGACGCGTGAGCGCGCGGCTCACGCCCGAGACGGTCTGCTGCAACGTCTCCGCTGCCGCGGTAATCGAGCCGGCGTCGATCACCGAGACAAACGCCAGCAGTTCTTCCGTGGTGGTTTTCATTGTCGATGCGCGACGGTCGTTTTATTGGTGCTGATGCGCCACTGGAAAGCTGGCGCTGCAAGGACAGACTATAAATGAATGCTTGCGGGGGTTACGTCTGGAATTTTGAAGTGCAACACCTTACCTGGCGTAGGGTGTGCCGATGCAAAAAAGCACTCACCAACAGCTTCAGACTGAAGAACGCATGACGGTCGCGTGCATGAGACAGCGGGGTTCACGCGATCTGCTGAACCCAGCGACTGCGCCAACCCGGTGCCTCAAAGGGATCCGAAAAATACTGGGTCTCGTGAATAACCTTGCCGTTGCAGAACTCCATGATGCTTACCGTGCAAGTTGCTCGTCCCTTATAGGTGATGGTGTATTCCGTGATCCAGAGATTGTCTTCCCCTTGAATTCGCCTGACATCGAAACCTGATGGCTTATCTGGATGATGACCCCGCAGTGCCTGCAAATTAATTCGCCCGAGGATTCGTTCACCTGATTGGGGATAGTCACAGATGGCATCGTCATCGTAAATATCGTGTTCCGCGTCGAGATCGCCGGCCGCCGATGCCTGCCAGTGCGCATTCAGGGCTTCACGTATTTTTTCTTCCTGCATGGCGTGCCTCCGGATACCGTTCACGTCTATCTATTGCGTACGCCGCGGAATAAACCCGGGGCCGCCCGTCTTGACGACTTCGTTGAACCTCTGCCTCGTCTCGATCCTGTTGATCTCGTCGAACGCGTCTGCCCGAAGCGCGGAACGATCGAAGTGTCGATAGCCGGCTTCCAGCGCGTCTCTGGTAGCACGGGTAGTCGTTCGAGTCGGCTAACCGCTTCATGGCAAATTCATGGCTAACGAATTCGTGAACTGCTTACACTGAGTCTCGTTACTTAACGGAATGTGAAGTACCGCTTTATCGGCAGACGCGACTTCGTGGCTTTGGCAAAGAAGTCAGCGTTGTGTCGACAACCCGGACGAGCAGAATGATGGCCGTGAAGCCCTTCTCTCCCAGGCAGGATTGGTGTTGAATGTGCGGAAGTTGAAGCCGTCAAATCGAGTCGGGTTGATTCGCAACCCAGCCGCCGCTATCAGGGCCAAACCGGGCGCTAGACAGGTCGGCTTCCTGATCAAGTGTAGCAGGCGGCGGCGGAGGATTCCGGGAGGGTATGACACGCATAATCCTCGACGGAGGCGAGCACCCAGCGCGGGTGTGCCGTCCGCGATTTTTTCGACGCTGCCTGTCCATCAGGACGCGGCCCGAGCGTCATTGTAATGGCGGCCCGATGTGATTCACCCGCCTTAACCCCATGACGGAGGCTCATATGCAATATCTATTGATGATCTATTCGGAAGAAAACGGCTGGAACCAGATGACCGACAGCGAGCGGCAGCAAGGGGTTGCCGCCTATCAGGCGTACACCGAATCGCTGAAAAAAGCGCAGGTGCTGGTGGGCTCCAACCGGCTGCAGAACACGAACACGGCCACCACGGTGCGGCTCGTCGACGGCAAGCCGCAGGTGCTTGACGGACCGTATTCCGATTCGAAGGAGCAGCTCGCCGGCTACTACCTGATCGACGTGCCCAACCTGGACGCGGCGATCTCGTGGGCGTCGCGCTGTCCCGGCGCGGCGCATGGTCTCATGGAAGTGCGCCCGGTCTGGACTGCCCCCTACGACGCGCCATCTGCTACATGAGTCATTCCGGCGGCGGCCGTGACACCGACGACGCCGCGCATTCGATTGCCGAGGCGGTCGCTCGCCGCAGTTACGGCAAGCTCGTCGCACTGCTGGCGATGCGCACGCGCGACGTCGCCGCGGCCGAGGACGCGCTGGCCGACGCGTTTGCGGCCGCGCTCGCGGACTGGCCGGAGCGCGGCTGCCCCGCGAATCCCGAAGCGTGGCTGATGACGGTTGCGCGCCGCCGGGCGCTCGATGGCGCGCGTCATCGCCGTATCGGCGACGAAGTGACGAACCAGCTTGCGATCCTCGCCGACGAGATCGACGAGCGCGAAGCCGGCATGTTGCCCGACCGGCGGCTTGCGCTACTGTTCGCGTGTACGCACCCTGCGCTCGAGGCCGCGATTCGCACGCCACTGATGTTGCAGGTGGTGCTGGGGCTCGAAGCGAAGACGATCGCGTCCGCGTTCCTGATGTCGCCCGCCGCGATGGGCAAGCGCCTCGTGCGGGCGAAGAACAAGATTCGCGCCGCGGGCATTCCGTTCAGCGTACCGGAGCGCGAGGAGTTGCCCGGCCGGCTCGCCGCGGTGCTGGAAGCGGTCTATGCCGCGTATGCGGAAGGGTGGACCGATCCGGTCGGCGGCGATACCGGGCGGCGCGATCTCGTCGGCGAGGCGCTGTTTCTCGCACACCTGCTTGTCGAGCTGCTGCCCGAAGAGCCAGAGACGCTTGGCCTGCTCGCGCTGATGCTGTATGCGCAGGCACGGCGCGATGCGCGACGCGACGCGGCCGGCGACTACGTGCCGCTGTCGGCTCAGGATCCGGCGACATGGGACACGCCGATGATCGACGCAGCCAACGCACTGCTGCGGCGCGCGAGCGCATTCAACGCAATCGGACGCTTTCAGCTCGAGGCCGCGCTGCAGTCGGCGCACATCTACCGCTGCCGGACGCATCGCCCGAACTGGGACGAGGTCGTGCAGCTTTACGATGCGCTGCTCGCGATTGCAGCGTCGCCGGTGGTCGCGGTGAACCGCGCGCTCGCGCTGGCGGAACGGGACAGCCCACAGGCGGCGCTCGA
Source organism: Paraburkholderia sartisoli (assembly GCF_900107685.1). GTDB lineage: Bacteria > Pseudomonadota > Gammaproteobacteria > Burkholderiales > Burkholderiaceae > Paraburkholderia > Paraburkholderia sartisoli. Next base: position 295,251 of record NZ_FNRQ01000007.1, read on the forward strand.
CGCGCTCGAACCGTATGCGGGCGATCCGCGGCTGGCCGACTACCAGCCGTACTGGGCTGCGCGCGCCGATCTGCTCGCGCGTGCCGGCGCGACGGACGAAGCGCTCGGCGCGTACGATCTCGCGATCGGACTCGAGCGCGATCCGGCCGTGCGCCGGTTCCTGCAGCGCAAGCGGATCGCGCTGTCATCGGCGGGAAGCGGGACGTCGAGAGATGAAGGACGATGAATCATGCCGTTTATCGTCTGGCGAATGGCGATGCCCCGAAGCAACCGGCGAATCGCCTAAACTACAGAATCAACGGACACTGCCCTCCCCGCGACGCGACTCTGCCATGGCGCATATCTTCTTCGCTGCTTCGATTCAGCGGCATATCGCGACGCCCGAGCGCGAGATCGACGCATGCACGCTGAGCGAAGCGCTCGAGACCGTCTTCACCGCGCAACCTCGACTGCGCGGCTACATCCTTGACGATCAGGGCTCGCTGCGGCCGCATCTCGCCGTGTTCGTCGACGGCCGGCGGGTGCGCGACCGGCAACATCTGTCCGATGCGCTCGGCGAGCAGAGCCGGGTTTATGTCGTGCAGGCGCTGTCGGGCGGGTAAGGAGACCATCCGTACTCGAGCTTTACATCGAATCGGAGCACGCGCCAGAGCGCCAGCTCCGGTTGACATCTGGTTGACAGGAGACACTCGACATGAGCGATCGCTTGCTTGTCGCGACCCGCAAGGGTCTGTTCGTTCTGAAAGCCAATGGCGAAGGCCGCTGGGCGTTCGATGAGCTGCATTTCGCCGGCGAGCCGGTAAGCATGGTGCTGCCTGATTCGCGCGACGGGTCGCTGTATGCGGCGCTCACGCTCGGCCACTTCGGCGTGAAGCTGCATCGCCGGCGTGCGGGCATGGCGGATTGGGAAGAGTGCGCGGTTCCCGTCTACCCGCCGCAATCCGCTGGCGAGACGCGTGCCGGTGACGGCGCAAACACGAATGACAATGCGGGCGCCATCGCGCCCAGCTCGCCACCCGCTGCATGGACGCTTCAACAAATCTGGTCGCTCGAAACCGGTGGCCCGGACGAGCCGGGCGTCTTGTGGGCCGGCACGATTCCCGGCGGACTCTTCCGTTCCGGCGACGGCGGCGACACGTGGGTGCTCAACCGTGCGCTGTGGGATCAGCCGGAGTGCCGAGAATGGTTCGGAGGCGGCTATGACGCGGCGGGCATCCATTCCGTGATGGTTGATCCACGCGACAGCCGGCATGTGACAGTTGGCATATCGTGCGGCGGCGTCTGGCAAACCGCCGACGGCGGCGCGACCTGGCGCGTGACGGCAGAGGGCATGGAGGCTGATTACATGCCGCCCGAGCGGCGCGGCGACGCCAACGTGCAAGACCCGCACCGGGTCGTACAATGCGCGGCCAACCCCGATGTGCTGTGGACGCAGCATCACTGCGCGATCTTCCGCTCGACCGACGGCGCGGCGCACTGGCAGCGGATCGAGGCGCAGCCATCGAGCTTCGGCTTCGCGGTTGCCGTGCATCCGCACGAGCCGGACACCGCGTGGTTCGTGCCCGCCGTGAAAGACGAGTGCCGGATCCCGGTGGACGGCCGGTTCGTCGTCACGCGCACACGCGACGGCGGCCGCACGTTCGATCGTTTCTCGAATGGCTTGCCGCCTGCACCGGCGTATGACCTCGTGTACCGGCACGGCCTCGCTGTAGACGACGCTGGCACGCGCCTCGCGATGGGGTCGACCACCGGTTCGCTATGGACATCCGGCGACGGCGGCGAAAGCTGGCAATTGATTTCAGCGCATTTGCCGCCTGTTTATTGTGTCCGGTTTGGATGACGGTCTTTGCCAGTCGAACGGCGGCTTATATAGTGAAGCGGGCCGACGAGCGGAATGACTCCGGAATTGAAGGAAAAAGCGCTCAGACGTTGATAACGAATATTGTCGTCGCAAACACCCGAATGACGGCTGCATGCCGGAAAGCTCGCATACATCGACGGCGAAAACAGACGTTCGCAGTTTTCAGTCAAGCAATGTCCGATTCGCGCAGCGAAGCGGTCACCTCAACGAAACAATGACAGCGTTGTTCAGTCGGCTGTCTTTGTCTCCGCGCTGCGGAGACAATCGTGCGGGACATGACCGCTGGACCGTCCGTACGCGTGGTTTCCGGCAGAGATCTTTTGCTGTAAGGTGGTTGGGTTGCCTGTAACGGCATACACCATTGCCTCGTCTCTTGCGTGAATGACTGAATGAGTGATCTGACGCCCTTGCCGCTGCTGGACGAAGTCCGGCTCTTGATCAAGTCGGCGCGCGAGCGCGCCGCCATCGCGGTGAATGCCGAGTTGACGCGCCTGTATTGGCAAGTCGGCCGCAGCATTCGCGCCGAGGTGTTGCGCGGCACGCGGGCCGGGTACGGTCAGCAGGTGATCGCGTCGCTCGCCCGCCAGTTGACGGCCGAGTACGGACGGGGTTGGAGCGAGCAGCAATTGCGACATTGCTTGCGGGCTGCTGAAGTTTTTCCAGATGAGGCAATTCTCTCCGCGGTGCGGAGAGAATTAAGCTGGACCCATCTCAAGACCCTCCTGTATATCGACGATCCGCTCAAGCGGGACTTTTATCTCGAGTTGTGCCGACTCGAGCGCTGGTCGTCACGACAGTTGCAGGAGCGAATCAATTCGATGCTGTTCGAGCGCAGCGCAATTTCGCGAAAACCGGCAGAAGCGGTACAGCATGACCTGGCGCAACTGCGGCAGGAGCAGCGCGTATCGCCGGATGTACTGCTCAAGGATCCGTATGTGCTGGATTTTCTTGGACTTAACGACCGCTACCTGGAGAAAGATCTCGAGGACGCCATCTTGCGCGAGATGGAGCAGTTCCTCCTTGAGCTCGGTGCCGGTTTCACTTTCGTGGCACGCCAGAAGCGCGTGCAGATCGATCATGACGATTTCTACATCGACTTGCTGTTCTACAACCGCAAGCTCAAACGGCTTGTGGCTATCGAACTGAAACTAGGCGCCTTCAAGGCCGAGTACAAGAGTCAGATGGAACTGTATCTGCGCTGGCTGGCGAAGTACGAGCAAGAGCCAGACGAACAACCACCGCTTGGGATCATTCTGTGTGCTGGCAAGAAACAGGAACAGATTGAACTGCTCGAACTCGACAAAAGCGGTATCCACGTTGCCGAATACCTCACAGTGTTGCCGCCGCGCGAAGCGTTGCAGGCGAAGCTGCAGCAATCGATCGTGTCGGCTAGAGCGCGGCTGCAGGATCAGCAAAAAACTTGAAGCGTTTGGACGGTAGCGTTCTACCTGGCGGCGGCTGGCCAGTTTTTGTTACTCGCAGACCACTTCCGCGAGACATCCAGTCGTTGGCTTCGCTTTTAAATAGCAGGTGCTCGCAAGGCAAGCGCATTCGTCGTGTAATCGACCGGACCGGTCAATCGCCCAGACATTCCCTGGTGGTGGTGCGAGCGTCAGCTTTCCAATACACGAGCTGTTGCTCCGCAGGCCAGCTGTTCTTCAAGCAGCGGACGAGGTGCCCGGCGCGCATCAACCCACCGCACCAGGCCACGGCAGCGCACTGGCGCGTGTACCCACCTTGCGCCCGACTATCTGGTAAATCGCCACATCATCGTGCTCGAATGCCGTGGCCCAGCCACTCAGATAGTCGCACCACGTCTGAAAGCTTCGATCATCAACAAGTTGCCGCAGCGCCGTCGATTTCGCCCTGAAGTTCTCTTCCCACAAACGCAGCGTCCTCACGCAATGCCGACGCAGGTTCTGGATGTCCGACACTTCCAGTCCGCCTTCCTGCATTGCAGTCAACGCATAGCCAAGATCGGGCAGTTCGTCGTCTGGAAACACATACCGGCTGGAAAACTCGCCGCCGTCGAAGCCGAACTCGCCGCTGCCGGGTCCCGTCGACATGATGCCGTGACTGACGAGCACGCCATCCGTCGCGAGATGTTCCTGCAGGACCGAGAAGTATTCCGAAAGACTGCCGCGATTGTCGACCTCGAACATGCCGAGACTCGTGATCCGGTCGAACCGGCCTTCGACATCCGGCCACGCCTGCAAGCGGATTTCGACGCGGTCGGCAAGATCCGCCGCCTTGATGCACTCGTTGGCCCAATCGAACTGATTCTTCGACTGCGTAATGCCGACGCAATGCGCTCCGAACTTCTCGGCCGCGCGAATCACCAGCGCGCCCCACCCGCAATCGACATCGAGCAGGCTTTGCCCCGGTTTGAGACCGATTTTCGTGAGGACGTGGTCGATCTTTTTCAGCTGCGCGGTTGCGAGATCTTCGTCGCCGTTCTCGAACCACGCGCACGAATAGACCATCCGCGGGTCCAGTCCCATTGAGTGATATTCGTGCGGCACGTCGCGCAGGTGCCTGTCGCGCTCCAGCAGCGCCTTCGCCGCAACCGACTTCAGGACGGTGGAAAGTTTTCGGTGTTCGGGCCTTTCAGGACCGGATGGCTGTCTCTCCCATGGCGTGGTGTGCGCGGACTTGCCCATCCGTGTGCGAACCTCGCTGAGCCACCGGTTTACTTTTCCGTCCTGAGGCATCTGTGTCTCCCTCCGTTGCGCTGTTTTTTATTACCGCCCCACGTCGGCGTGCTTGCCCGGCACATCTTCACGCTTGCTGGTCGGTGCCATGCGCGTGCTGCGCGGAATCCACACGCGACGGAACTGCTCGACTTCATGCTCTTCCGCGAACACCGACATGGACGGCTTGACCAGGTCGTGCCGCGACACGATGCCGAGCAGGCGATACGTCTCCTCGTCTTCGACCACGGGAACCCGATCGAGTCCGGTTATTGCAAGGCGAGCGGCCACGCTTCTACACGTCTCTCGCGGCAGCGCGATCTGGGGGCGCGCCTGCGCGAAGAACGTGCCAAGCGGAGCATCGGTTTTTTCCAGGGGAATCCGGTCGAGCAGCGTCCGGTCTGCCATGCCCACCAGGACTCCATTGTCGACCACCGGATAGGCACGATACTTCTGCCCTGCCCCGAAATAGTCCCGAAGCACCTCGGCGACCGTTGCTTTCGCATCGATCGTCTCGATGGTGCGGGTCATGACCTCGTCGACATAATGTCTCTCGAGCGGATCGATGCTGTACTCGCGATAGATGTGATAGCCGCGGCGGGCAACCTTTTCGGTCAGAATCGAGCGGCGCATGAGCAGGACCGTAAAACCATACGCGACTGCGGCGGCCGCCAGCAGGGGAAGCAACGCATTGGCGTCGCCCGTCAGTTCGAACGCGAATACCGCGGCCATCACGGGCGCGCGCATCATGCCGCCGAGCGCGGCGGCCATGAAAATGAGCGGCCAGACCGCGGGCTCGCCGCCGGGCATGTACGGGGCGACAATGGCGCCCACGCCCGCGCCCATCATCAGCAACGGAGCCAGTACGCCACCCGAGGTGCCCGAAGCCAGCGCAATCACCCAGATGATGGCCTTGACCAGGACGATCGCGACCACGACCTGCACGGCAAGGTGGTTTTGCAGCAGGTCGCCGATGACGTCGTATCCGACGCCGAGCGTGCGCGGCTGACAATATCCGCCGATACCGACTGCGATCGCGCCCAGTGCCGGCCACCACATCCAGTGGATCGGCAGCCTGCCGAACATGTCCTCCACCTTGTAGAGCCCCGTCGACAATCCCCAGGACAGCGCACCGGCGATCAGTCCCGCAACCGCCGACGACACGAGACCGATCGGGCCGAGCGGCAATGTATGCAGCGGAAACAGAGGTCCGCTCCCCAGCAGCAGTGGCCGGGTGAAGCCTGCCACGGCACACGCGATCGCAACCGGCAAGAGGCTGCGAGGCCGCAGTTCGAATAGCAGAAGCTCGATGGCGAGCAGCACGGACGCAACCGGCGTGCCGAACACCGCAGTCATGCCGGCGACCGCGCCCGCCACCAGCAGCGTCTTTCGTTCGGCACTCGACAGATGGAAGTATTGGGCGATGAGCGAGCCGATCGCTCCGCCCGTCATGATGATCGGACCTTCCGCGCCAAAAGGGCCGCCGCTGCCGATTGCAATCGCCGAGGCGAGCGGCTTGAGGATCGCCACCTTCGGCGACATCTTGCTTTTTCCGAACAGAATCGCTTCGATGGCCTCGGGGATGCCATGGCCGCGAACCTGCTCCGAACCGAACCGGGCAATCAATCCCACCAGCAAACCGCCAATCACTGGAGCCGCCACGACGAACAGTCCAACCGTGTTCTGTGACGGTGAATGGTTCGCCGTGGATATCGTGTGAAAGAAGAACAGGTTCGTGAACAGGCGGATAAGGTGCAGCAAAAAATCGGCGGCGACGGTGCTCAACGCTCCGCCAACCGCCGCAATGGCACTGATACGCAGAAGCCGGACATCTGTTGCGAAATCGCCCTTGTGTTCGCTCATGATTCCCTTTGTTTGACGGCCGAAGATCTACAGTGCCCGGGGCCTATATATATCACAATGCGATATAATACGCCAGATTGTTGCGAGTCTGTCCTTCCTCATCTTTGGGCCGATCTGCCGGGACGCACACGGGTCCTCACACGCCTGGGCGGCGAGTTCAGCCGATCGCATCGGGTAGAGGGCAGAGCTTTGACAACCGGCCTCGAACGTGTGCCGTCATAGCAGCCGCAAGCCGCCGTCGCACTCGATCACCGCGCCTGTCATGAAGGTGTTCTCCATCAGAAACTGGAGCGCGTGCGCGATGTCTTGCGCGTGGCCGACGCGTCGCACCGGCAGGGTTTCGGCCTGCTGGCGGAACAGGTCCTCCTTGACGCCGGGCGGGAATCTGTCCCACCAGGCGGTATCGACCACGCCGGGCGAAACGGCGTTGACGCGCAGCGGCGCCAGTTCGCGCGCAAGCGTGCCGATCATGCTTTCGAGCGCGCCGTTGATCGCGCCCAGCCCCGCCGTGCCGGGATTGGCAATGCGCGCGGAAATGGCGGTCAGGAACGTCAAGCTGCCGTTGCGGCGCAGGGCCGGCAGGCCAGCCTGCGCGGCTTCGAGCTGCGGCCAGAACTTGGCCTCGAAGCCGCGGCGCAAGGCAGTCAGATCGAGTTCGTTGAACGGGCCGGCGCCCTCGCCGCCAGAGAGCGTCAGCACCAGATGATCGATGCGCCCCTGGCGGTCGAAGAAACGGTCGAGCGCGGCGCGGTCGGTGCAGTCGAGCGCTTCGCCGGCGACACTCCCGCGTCCTGGGAGGCCGGCGAGCGCCTTATCCAGTCTGGCCCGGTCGCGGCCGGCTGCCACGACGTGCGCACCGGCTTCCTTCAGCCGCGAAACGGTCGCGAGCCCCATGCCCGACGACCCGCCCAACACGACGACTTTCTGATCTTGCCAATCCATGTCGTTGCTCCTGTCGATGAAAGGAGGAGCGCCCGCCAATGTGCCGTCACATTGTTTGCCGCGCACCTCATGGCGATAGAATGCGTGTCGGGCTCATATCATTCAAATCGTTTGCGACGATGATCAACATCATTGAAACTGATTTCCGGCGCTTCGACCTGAACCTGCTGCTGGCCTTTCGCGCGCTGCTGGAGGAGCGCAGCGTCACGCGCGCCGCGCAGCGGCTCTTCCTCGGCCAGCCGGCGATGAGTGGGGCGCTCAAGCGGCTGCGCGAGGCATTCGGCGATGAACTGTTCGTGCGCACCCCGCACGGTATTACGCCGACGTCCCGCGCGCTCGAACTGGCGCGACAGATCGAGCCCTTCCTTCAATCGCTGCATCAGGCGCTCACGCAGCCGCCGGCGTTCGATCCGGCACACGCGCAGCGCGTGTTTCGCATTGGCTTGAGCGATTCGCTCGAGGTCCTGTTGATGCCGGAAATCATGGAGCGCCTCGCCACCACGGCACCCGGCGTGAAGCTGATCGCGCGCGCGACCGACTCAACGCGCGCGGCGGCGATGCTCGACGAGAGCGCGATCGAACTGGCGGTCGGTGTGTTCCCGGAATGCGTGCAGTGGCAGCGGCGCCAGCCGCTGTTTCAGTGGCGCTTCGTGAGCGTCTACAATCCGCGCCTCGTCAAGACGCGCCGCAAGCGTCTGTCAATGGATGAATTCCTGCGGCACCGGCACGTGCTGACCTCGTTCAGCGCTGGCCTGAACGGCTTTATCGACGAGCAGCTGGCACTACAGGGTCTCAAGCGCGACGTGGTGTTCTCCAGCTCGAATTTCGCGACCAGCCCGTTCATCGTGCGGCGCACGCCGGCGATCGCCACGGTTCCCGACTTCATCGGCCGCGTCTGGCGCGACACCTTGGACCTGGCGATGAGTCCCCTGCCATTCGATGTGCCGCGCTATGAGGTCTCGCTGATGTGGGCCGCGGCGAAGGACCAGGATCCGGGGCTCGCGTGGCTGGCGGCGGAGTTCATGGACGCGTTCAAACGAGGCGATCCGCTACACCCGATGCGCGAAGCGAGCCATGGCAGATAACGCGAGCCGCTTCGCTTGCCTCAACACCTGGTAGCGATGCCGGCCGAGCTGGCACGAGGCCGCCCAGCCCCACTGCGGTGGATGCGGCCATCGACCCCAAGGCAATCGCCATACCTGCCATATAGGGCCCCAGCGCCGGGAGCCGTTGCCAGCGTCGTTGCGCCACCCGGCGTGATCGTTGCGACGGCTACGAAGAGAAATAGCGGCAGGTTATTGTGAAGCGCCACGTTCTCCCGGTCAGTCGATCACAGGAAGGACGAACCGTTCACTGAACGTAAGATTGACCCCCACGAGCGGTCCGCCGAGTTGCTGGAGCCGGCCGCCCTCCGCGAGGGAACCCAGATCGAGACTATAGAAACCGATCTCCTCAATAAGGTCGCTCACCGCCTTTTTGGCGCCGGCGTCGTCCCCGGACACGAAGAACGCGGTCTTCCGCTTTGACGGCGAGAAATCCGGGATCCAGGACATCGGAACGGTGTTGAACGCCTTGACGACCTTCGCTCCCGGCGCGAGATCGGCGACGATCTCGCTCGACGTCCGACCGGTTATGTCGCCTGGCGCCAAAGGCTGGGCGCTGGCAACGCGGTTGGTTGTATCCACGAGGATCCGGCCCGTCCAGTCGCCGACCGAAAACAACGCCGCCTGTACGTTCCACCATTTGACGGCAAGCACGACGAGGTCCTGCTCCGCAGCCTCTTTCGCCGTTCCGGCGGCAGCGCCGGAACCCAACTCCGCCACAAGGGCAGCAAGCGACTCTGGCCCACGCGAGTTGCTAAGCACAACATGGTGACCTGCCACCAGGGCGTGTCTGGCGATCGTTTGGGCGACAGGCCCGGCGCCGATAAAGCCGATTTTCATTTCGAATTTCCTTACTGATAGGGGGTTGATCATTCATGGAGTGCCGGCGCAATCCGGTGACCGCGCTCAACGTTCGAACCATGCTAGCCACATTACTTGCAAAAAACAAGTAAACAACGGAATTTTACTTGCAACATGCAAGCGATGTTAAGATCCAGCCATGAAGACGACGTGTAAAGAAGACGTTCGGTCCCATTGCGCAGTGAACTACGGCGTGGAGATCTTCGGCGACCGGTGGTCGCTCTTGATCATTCGCGACATCGTTTTTGCTGGCAAGAAGACGTATGGCGAGTTCCTGAAATCGGAAGAGGGAATCGCGACCAATGTCCTTGCTTCCCGCCTTGCCTTTCTTGAGGAGCAAGGAATTCTCTCGAGGGCACCCAGCCCCGACGACAGGCGCAAGGACTTCTACACGCTGACCGGAAAGGGCCTGGACCTCATTCCCATCGTGCTTGACATAGTCCTTTGGAGCGCGAAGCACGATTCGAAGTCGTACGTGCGGCGTAGCAAGGCGTTCGTTGCCCGATTAAGGCGAAGCCCCATGCAGGTGAGCGAAGAGGTGAAGGCGCTGGTCCGCGATGGCGGATGTATCTTTCCTGAGAGCAAGGAATGAGCAAGACGGCAAACGCGCCCCGTCACGTCGCCCGAACGATATGCACACCACCGGCTACAAGGTGCGGCGAATGCAAGTGCCACATTCGCCGCTCTATATCCAGTAACTGAAGAATCGATTTTTTCTTCTAAAATCCGGTAAGATCGGAGCACCCGTCCGGTAGTTTTCTGCCGGATTAAAGACCTCAAATAATATGCATGCACATTCGCGCCGAGTCGGTCAGGCGCTTTAAACGCTTTTAAACGGTAGCGGTTTCAAGGGTGAAGTGCTCCGTGCCTTAACGCGCATTTAACGTGGGGAATGCAAAAATCGTAGCCGCGACGCCGCAAGTTCAAGGGTTTTCACCAAGCTCTATTTTTTCGAAAAAACAGCCCTTAAATAGTCGTCGCCCTGAAACCCTGCGGAAACGAGAATCGCACGATTTGCTGGCATGCGGAGTTCGCGTGCCGATCTGCGTTGCATGCCTTGTCCTTGTTGTTCAAACCGGTTCGCCGAGTGGGTATTTCGCATCCGTGACGCATTCACGACATCACGACGTCGGCAGTTATCCGTTTCGCGCGCCGGAACTGGCGCGCGTTTTCTGGCGGCAACTGCTGTCGTTCGTTTCATTTTGCCTGATTGCGCTGCTCACGTCGCCCGACAGCCATGCTCAACTAGCTGCGCAGCGTGCTACCGGCCAGCAGGCACGTGCGGTCGAAGTCGCGCGGATCGTCACAGGCATCGTGGGTTTCACCCGATGGCCGACGGAACGCACCACAATCCGGCTGTGCATCGTGACGCCCGCGCGCTACGCTGATCGTCTCGGGGAACATGTGGTCGATCTGCAGTCGCGCACGATCGTAACGCAGCGATACGCCGCGAACGATCCGCGTCTCGAGACCGGGTGCGACGTCGTTTATATCGAACCCATTGACGAAGCCGCACACGAACACCTGTTCCAGCGCCTCGCGGGGCTGCCGGTGCTGAGCATTGGCGGCAGCGACGACGCGTGCGCGATGGGCAGCCTCTTCTGTCTCACCGCTAGCGCCAGCGCAAGCGCGATCTCGTTCGCCGCGAATCTCGACGCCATCGTGCGAAGTGGCTTGCGGATCAACCCGAAAGTGCTATTGCTCGCGCGCACCAGGGAGCCGGCCCAATGACACGGCGCGACAACTCCCCCGCGCCGCTGACGCTGTCACGGGCGCTATTGCGTGCGAACGTGGTCTGCGCGCTACTCGCCGTGAGTCTGGTCGGCGGCACGCTGATGATCGTCGGGACGCTGCAACTGCGCGCGCTGGCTGAACATAACCTGCAACTCGTCGCGCGCTCGATGGCTTACACGATCGAGGCAGCAGTCGTGTTCAACGATCACGCAGCAGCGCAGGATTCGCTGGCGCGAATGGCGACGGCGAACAGTGTCGAGGCGGTTTCGGCGTTCGATAGCCACGGCCAGCGCCTTGCCGCCTGGACGCGTGTCGGCGTCGACAAGGAAGATCCGGTGCGCAGGGTCATCCGCCGATGGCTGTTGAAGGAGCCTGTCACCGAACCCGTTTCGAGCGAAGGCGCCGTGGTCGGTGAAGTCCGCGTTCAGGGCAGCCCCGACGGGCTGCTCGGCTTTTTCGAAGCCGGGTTCCTGTGGATTTTCGCGTGCATGATCCTTAGCATGCTGGGTACGCTGTACCTGTCGCGTCGAATCTTCAAGACGATCACCGCACCACTTGTCGAATTGGCGCGGGTTACGCATCAGGTACGGACAGCCCGTTCCTTCGGTCAGCGCGTACCGCCCGCGCGAATCGCAGATCTCAACGATCTCGCAACCGACTTCAACAGCCTGCTCGACGAACTGGAGAAGTGGGAAGCCGGAATGCAACGCGAGAACCAGACGCTTGCCCATCAGGCGAATCACGACAGCCTGACTGGTCTGCCCAACCGGCTATCCTTCGAGGCGAGTCTTGATCAGGCGCTGACGCGCGCGGATGGCGACAGGCTGCGCTTCGCGTTGCTGTTCCTCGACTGCGACCGGTTCAAGGACATCAACGACACACTCGGCCACGCGGCCGGAGACCACGTGCTCGCCACGGTCGCACGCCGTATTCGCGAACAGTTGCGCGTCGGCGACATTGTGGCGCGTATAGGCGGTGACGAGTTTGCCGCGCTGCTTGCGCCGCTACGCGATCTCGGCGACGCCGCGCGCATCGCGCACAACGTCGCCGTTGCGATGCGCGAGCCGATTGTGCTCGACGACGGGACGCAGGTCGCGTCGTCGGTGAGTATTGGCGTCGCGGTTTATCCCGATGACGCAGCCAGCGCCACCAGCCTGATCCGCGTCGCGGATGCGGCCATGTACGAATCAAAGGCCCGGCAACGCGGATTGAGCGCATTCGATCAATCCGGTTGAGGGGACGTGAAGGAAACACAGCATGCACGAATTGAATGTATCTCGCCTGATGCGCACAGCCATCGTTGCTGGTGCAACTGTAGCTGCCCTGGCGCTCGGCGGCTGCCAGACGTCCGCACCCGCCACGCACGGCTTTACGCCCGCGCAGGTGACGGTGCTCAAGCAGCAGGGCTTCGTCGAGACCGCGGACGGCTGGACGCTCGGACTGTCCGACAAGGTGCTCTTCGACTCGGATGCGGACGCGCTCTCGATCGACAGCCAGCGCGCGATTGGCAAGCTCGGGGAATCCTTGCTTGCGGTAGGCATCGGGCATTTGCGCGTGTTCGGCTATACCGATGCGTCGGGAACCGATGCCTATAACGACGCGCTCTCCGCGCGGCGCGCGGCGGCGGTGGCGCTTGCATTGACTGGCGCGGGCATGAACCCGGCCAACATCCAGCAACGCGGAATGGGCAAGCAATATCCGGTCGCGGACAATCGCACGGCGGAAGGGCGTGCACAGAACCGGCGCGTGGCGATCGTCGTCGAGGCAGAGTAAAGAGGCAGGCCTGGAGAGGGGCTGCCTCCTCGATGCATGCGTCTCAAGACGCAGCCGAGAGATAAACCGCCAGACGAGCCAGCATCGCATCGCAATTGTGCAATTGCTCGACGGTGACGAATTCGTCCGGCTTGTGCCCCTGGTCCATGCTGCCTGGTCCGCACACCACCGTGGGAATGCCCACCTGATCGAAGAGCCCGCCCTCGGTGCCAAACGCCACCGTGCCGAAGTCGCTAGAGCCGCTGAGCAACGCCAGAAGACGCGCCGCTTCGCTGTCGGGTGGCGTAGCCAGGCCCGGATAGGCGGAGAGCGGCTGAAGGTGGATGTCGGTGTCGGACTTCACTGCGCGCATCTTTGGCAGCAGCTCAGCCTCGACGTAGTGCTGCAAGTCGTCGGCGACCCGGTTGGCATCGAAGCCCGGCAGCGCGCGCACTTCGAAGTCGAATTCGCATTCGGCCGGCACGATGTTGAGCGCCCGCCCGCCCTTGATCACGCCCGTCTGCACGGTGGAGAACGGTGGATCGAATCGCGCGTCGTGGTGCTCGGGCTGCGCCAGCTGCTCGCCGATCTCTTCCAGGCGACCGATCATCCGCGCGGCGTATTGAATCGCGTTGACGCCATACGGCGCGTAGGCCGAGTGGCACGGCGCGCCTTTCACCTGACAGCGCATCGCCAGCTTGCCCTTGTGGCCCAGCACCGGCTTGAGCCCGGTCGGCTCGCCAATCAGGCAAAGCGCCGGCTTGTGCGTGCGTCGTTCCAGTTCCGCCAGCATCGGCCGCACGCCGAGGCATCCCACTTCCTCGTCGTACGAAAAAGCGAGATGCACGGGCAGCTTCAGATCGCACTCGATGAACGCTGGTACCGCCGCCAGCACCGAAGCGATGAAGCCCTTCATGTCGGCCGTGCCGCGGCCATACAGACGCCCGTCGCGTTCGGTGAGACGGAATGCATCGACGGTCCACGGCTGGCCATCGACGGGCACGACGTCCGTATGGCCGGACAGCACGATACCGCCGCCCTCACGCGGACCGATGGTCGCGAACAGATTCGCCTTGGTGCGCTCGACGTTATAGAACAGCTCGCTTTCGACACCGAGTTCGTCGAGGTAATCACGAATGAATTCGATCATCTCCAGATTGGAGTCACGGCTAACAGTGGCGAAGCCGATCAGCCGTTCAAGTAGCGCACGGCTGGACCGGTCATTCATTGCCGGGCACTCCGTAGCTGGGCGCGGCAGTCGGATTCAACGCCCGCGTCAGGTAGTCCTGCATCTGCGGCCGATATGCCTGCCATAGCCTGTCGAGCTGGCCGATGGGATCGTCATCGGCCCAGTCGACCCGCAAATCCGCGATCGGCCAGATCACGTCGCCCACGATCCTGAGCGCCGCCGAATGCACGGGCCCCGCTTCGCCGCCGGCGGCCATCGCGGCATGCATGGCCGCGAGCAGGCGGTCGGCGAGCGTGCCGGGTGCCTGCTCGAATGCCGGAACCATCGCCTCGATCACTTCGATGCCAGTCAGCATGTTGCCCGCGGCTACGCATTGCCTGCCAGCCACGGCGTGATACGTGCCCAGCGCTTCCTTGCCGCTGAAGAATGCCGTGCGACCCTGGCCGTCGATCACCGTCACCTGCCGGTATTCGCTCCACTCGCTCGCGCCGAGCGCACGGTCCAGCGCCGCGGCGGGATCGAGTTTTCCGTTCTCCAGAAGATCGAGAATCTGCGGGCCGAGCGCAGGCAGCGTCACGTTTTGCGTCGCCACCGCGCCCACGCCTGCGCGCACCCATGGGCATCGGGCGCCTACCGCGATGCTGGACGAACTGATCGCGATGCCGAGCTGCCCGGATTCCGGACAACGTCCGACGATAGAGAATGTCATATCCCGCTCCTTAAGCCTTCGGCGACGTCCATCCATCCGGAATGACCGCGATAACGTCGATCTCCATCAACCACTGCGGCTGACCCAGCGCGACCACGACGAGTCCGGTGGAAATGGGAAACACGCCCTTCAACCACTTGCCGACTTCCTGATAGACAGGCTCACGGTAACGGATGTCGGTCAGGAACGTCGTCGTCTTGACGATGTGAGACAGGTCGCTGCCCGCCTCTTCCAGCAACTGCTTGACGTTCTTCATCGCCTGCTCGGCCTGGGCGCGCGGATCGCCGAGACCAACCAGGCGGCCCTCGAAATCCGTTGCCACCTGGCCGCGCACATAGACGGTGTTGCCGGCGCGCACGGCCTGGCAAAGATCGTTGTCGAGCGTCTGGTTCGGATACGTATCCTTCGTGTTGAACATGCGGATACGGGTATGCGTGGGTTGGCTCATCAATGCACCTTAATGCCTGGAAGAAATGGATTGCGGATCAAGGAGCGCATGCATCAGTTCACGCTCATCTCGCTGATTTTATGGGGGCGTGGACCGGTGGACGTGTTTTCAGCGTTTTCCTCGCCGCAGCGATGTGCTTCGCGTTGCGGTCCATCGTAATACGCCAGATATTTGCGCTGCGTGACGATGTGATCGGCGATGTGCTTCGCGTCGTGCCACACGCCCCAGATAAACGCGGAGCCGCGGCGCGACAGCCAGGGCAGGCCGAGGAAATAGATGCCAGGCTCCTTCGACACGCCGCGCTGATGTTTCGGCTTGCCTTTCTCATCGAAGGCGTCGACGTTCAACCAGCTGAAATCGACGGCATACCCGGTCGCCCAGACAATCGAGGTCACGCCGGCTTTCGCCAGATCGAGATCGTGCAGCGGGTTCGTCACGCATTCCGGGTCCGCGGGAATGACGCGGGCTTCGGGTTCCTCGGGAAGATCGAGACCGTTGCGTCTGGCATACGTGTCGGCTGCGTCCAGCAGCGACAGATAGTTCTCGTCGCCGCGCGTGATGTTCTCCGCGAGATCCGCTTCGAAGGTCACGACGCCATCGTGGAACGATTTCGTCAGACCAACCAGCGTGATGCC
This sequence comes from Paraburkholderia sartisoli, assembly GCF_900107685.1. Classification (GTDB taxonomy): domain Bacteria; phylum Pseudomonadota; class Gammaproteobacteria; order Burkholderiales; family Burkholderiaceae; genus Paraburkholderia; species Paraburkholderia sartisoli. The sequence continues at coordinate 311,038 of NZ_FNRQ01000007.1, forward strand.
CTGATGCGCAAGACGCCGGAAATCCACGGTGTGGCCGCCACGCGAACCGCTCACCGCGATCGTGACGTGCTCCCTGCCGGGTTTCATGACCTCCGCGTCCCATTCGCCGAGCACGCCCAGCCACCAGCAGAAGTCGCGACCGCGATAGGCGCGCGGCGGGCGATCATGCGCGCCGACCGACAGATAGACGCGCTTGCCCGCACGTTGCAACTCGTCCGCGATCTGCACGCCCGACGATCCCGCCCCCACCACCAGCACGCCGCCTTCGGGTAATTGCGCGGGATTGCGGTAGTCGGCGGAATGAATCTGCGTGAGACGCGCATCCTGCGGCGCGATCGGCGGAATGACGGGGCGCTGGAAGGGTCCCGTCGCGACGACCACGCGAGCGGCCTCGATCGTGCCCTCCGATGTTTCGACGGTGAAGCCGTGCCGCCCCTCATTGCGCACGACCTTCCCGACTTCCACGCCGGTACGGATCGGCGCTTCGAACTTCCTCGCATAGGCGACGAAATAGTCGGCGACCTGCTCCTTCGAAGCAAATGCGTTGGGGTCGAAGTCCGCGAACTCGAGATTCGGGAACCGGTCGTGCCACGCCGGGCCATTGGCCACCAGCGAATCCCAACGTCCCGTGCGCCAGCGCTCGGCGATCCGGGCGCGTTCCAGCACGAGATGCGGCACGCCGAGCCGGCTCAAATGTTCACTCATGGCGACGCCGGCCTGACCGGCGCCGACCACAAGCGTGTCGATTGACGTTGTTTCCACTGTCATGGCTGTGTCCTTCTGAAAAGGCGGAATGTTTCGATCCGGTTGCGGCCTCGCGGTCTTTGAGCGCTCGCGACCGTTGTGGACCCAGTCGTGTTTCCCGCAGCGCGCTGCCGCCTGGTCCGTTCGTCTGGATGAAAATCTACGCGCCCCTTCAGAATCTGAAAAATATATTAAAAAAATGCATGGCATCGGATTTACCTATGCAAACTTTTTTGGCCGCTCCACAATGCCCTTCATCAGTGCGGTCCAATGAAGGCCTTGAACATGGAGCGTCGTCGATGGAAAGTCACCTGCTACGGTACTCATTGCGACAGCTGCGCTATTTCGTGGTCACCGCGGAAGCGCTGTCCTTCACTGCCGCCGCGAAGCATCTGCACATCTCGCAGCCGTCGATTTCGACGGCGCTCGCAGACCTCGAAGTGTCGTTCGGCGTGCAACTCTTCATACGACATCACGCGAGCGGCCTGTCGCTCACGCAGGCCGGACGCGATCTGCTCGGGCAGGCGCGCAATCTGCTGAAGATGGCGGAGGAATTGCAGACGACCGCCAAGGAAATGGACGGCGGCATGACGGGCGCCATCACGCTCGGCTGCCTCGTGTCGCTCGCGCCGCCACTCATGCCGGGACTCATCAGCCGCTTCACGGGCGAGCACGCGGGCATCTCGTTTCGCACCGTCGAGGCGAATCAGGATGAACTCCTGCGCGGCCTGCACGACGGCTCGCTCGACATCGTCCTCACCTACAGCCTCGACCTGACCGAGGACATCGCCTTCACGCCGCTGCTCTCGCTGCCGCCGTATGCGATCCTGCCGAGAACACACCGCCTCGCGCGCGCCCGCAAGGTATCGCTCGCGGATCTCCTGCCCGAGCCGTACGTGATGCTCGATCTGCCGCACAGCCGCGAGTATTTCGCCGCGCTCTTCGATGCGGTGGGCAACCGCCCCGTGCCGGCGTTCCGTTCATCGCAGCCAGAGGTCGTGCGTGGCATGGTGGCCAACGGCCTTGGCTATAGCCTCCTGAACTTTCCGCTTAAATCGAATCGCACCGTGGACGGGGAGGAGTTCGTCATCAGGCGCTTCAAGGACAACGTCAACGCAACGATGCTCGGCGTCGCGCAATCGCGAACGATGAAGCCGCGCCAGGTCGTGCAGCGCTTCGCGTCGTTCTGCGAAACCTATATCCAGCGGCTGCATATCGACGCATGATCAGACAGACCCTGTCGTCTGCATCACGCCTGCGCGCTGCATAGGTAAAAACTTTGCTTTGTATCTAAAAACAATATTCTGGCTTGCAATTTGGCTTGATAGATTGATGTCCATGTTGAGCGCGACGCTGCAATACTGGCGTTGGCGTTCTCACCGTGGAAAAACAAGGAGGACGCATGGCCAGCCCAGCAAGGACGATCGCAGTGCAGGCACTTGTTGACGCACTACAGACGGGTTGCGAACGACCATTCAGCGACGCGCATGCGATGCCGCCTGGGGTCTACACGTCGCCCGAATTCCTCGCGCTCGAAGAGCGTGGCATCTTCGAGCGTGAATGGCAATGCATTGGCCGCGCCAGCACGCTCAAGGCGCCTGGCGACTACATGACGGCGCGCATTGGCGCGCAACCGGTCGTCATCCTGCGCGACGAACAGATGCAGCTCAAGGCGATGTCGAACGTGTGCCTGCATCGCATGTCGGTGCTGCTCGAAGGGCGCGGCAACGTGCGTCGCATCGTCTGCCCGTATCACGCGTGGAACTATTCGCTGGACGGCGCGCTGCAAGGCGCGCCGCTCATGGACCGGCAAGAGGGCTTCTGCAAGGAAAGCTACAGGCTGCCCGCCGTGCGCTGCGAAGAATGGCAAGGCTGGCTTTACGTGACGCTCGACGAAAACGCGCCGCCTGTGCGGACGCAACTCGCCGCGCTGGGCGAGCTCATCGGTGCGTACGGCATGTCGGACTACATCGAGACCTTCCATGAGGAGCACGTGTGGAATACGAACTGGAAGATCCTCGCGGAAAACTTCATGGAAAGCTATCACCTGCCCATGCTGCATCGCGCGACGGTAGGACCCCATTCGCGGCTCGATGAAATGGAATGCCCGCCGGGCCATCCGGCCTTCAACTATCACTGGATCACGAAGGAAGCGTCCTTGCCCATCGGCAACGCGCATCCGGACAACTCGCGTCTCACGGGACACTGGCGCAAGACCACGGCGTTGCTCGCGATCTACCCGACGCATCTCGTCACGCTCACGCCGGGTTACTTCTGGTATCTCGTGCTGCAGCCTCAAGGCGTGGACCACGTGCATATCCGCTTCGGCGGCGGGCTTGCGCCGGAGTTCATCGCGGATCCTGAGGCCAACGCACACATGACGACGTTGAAGAAGCTGCTGGACGAAGTGAACGCGGAAGACAAACGCGGCGTGGAAACCGTCTTTCGCGGCGTGCATGCGCCACTCGCGAAGCCCGGACACCTGAGCCATCTCGAACGTCCCAACTATGATTTCGCGCGCTATATCGCCAGCAAACTCGGCGCGATGCAACCCGGCACGCATTGACCACGACGCACCGCACAAGAGGACGCGATCACGATGTCGAACCCTTCCTTCATCTCATTCTCGGGCGTGAGCAAGTCGTACGACGGCGCGCAATACGTCGTCGACGGCCTGGACCTCGACGTGCGCAAGGGAGAATTCCTGTCGCTGCTGGGTCCGTCCGGCTCGGGCAAGACGACGACGCTCATGATGCTCGCGGGATTCGAGTCGCCCACGCACGGCGAGATACGCCTCGACGGACGGCGGCTCGACGACAAGCCGCCGCACCAGCGCGACATCGGCATGGTGTTTCAGAACTACGCGCTGTTTCCGCATCTGACGATTGCGGAGAACGTCGCGTTTCCGCTCTCTGTCCGGCACGTCAGCCGCGCCGAACAGAAGACACGCGTGAAGCGCGCGCTCGAGATGATCGAACTGCCGCATCTGGCGAACCGGCGGCCCGCGCAGCTCTCCGGCGGGCAGCAGCAGCGCGTGGCGCTCGCGCGCGCGCTCGTGTTCGAGCCGAGCGTCGTGCTGATGGACGAGCCGCTCGGCGCGCTCGACAAACACCTGCGCGAAACCATGCAATACGAAATCATGCGCCTGCATCGCGAACTGTCGCTCACGATCGTCTACGTGACGCACGATCAGGCCGAGGCGCTCACCATGTCGGATCGCGTCGCCGTGTTCTCCGATGGGCGTATCCAGCAGGTCGCGACGCCGAGCGAGCTCTATGAGAACGCGCAGAACGCGTTCGTCGCGAACTTCGTCGGCGAAAACAACGGGTTGACTGGACGCGTCGTCAGCGCAGGCGAGGACTGGGCGACGTTCGCGCTTTCGGACGGCAGCGTGATTCGTGGCCGTTGCGAACCCGGCCTGCGCGCGGGCGACGAAGCCATGCTCGCGCTGCGCCCCGAACGTGCGCATATCCCGAGCGCCGACGGCTCGCAGGCCGACGAACACAGCAACGTGGTGCGCGCACGCGTCGAGGAACTGGTGTATTGCGGCGACCATCATCGCGTGCATCTCGCGCTCGGTTCGCGCGATTCCTTCGTCGTGAAGGTACCCAATACGCAGCGCCATGCGCTGCCTTCGCCCGGCAGCACGATCGAGATCGCCTGGCGCCACGATGACTGCAAGATTCTCGCGATGAGCGTGCCACGCAGCGCGCCCACGATTCACGTATCCACGCCGCCCTCACCTTCCATCATCACGACCGCACCTGCAGGAGCCAACTGACATGCGCATCCATATCAAAGCACAAAGCGCCGCACTCGCCGTACTCGCCGCAGCCGCATTCACCACCGTGACCACTCAGGCAGCGGAGACGCTTTCCGTCGTGACCTTCGGGGGCGCGTATGAAGCGGCGGCCAGAAAGGCCTATTTCGAACCGTTCACGCAGGCCACGGGTATCGGCTTCTCGACCGAATCGTATGACGGCGGCCTCGCGAAGCTCTCCGCGATGGAGCAGGCGAAAAACACCACGTGGGACCTGATCGACCTCGAGACGAACGACGCGATCACCGCCTGCGACGAAGGCCTCCTGCAGAAGTTCGACAGGAAGTCGATCGGCAAGACGAGCGACTTCATCCCCGGTTCGATCAGCGATTGCGCGGTGGCGAGCATGGTCTGGTCGACGATCTATGCCTACGATGCGAGCAAGCTCAAAACCGCGCCAACGACCGTCAACGACTTCTTCGACCTGCAGAAATTCCCGGGCAAGCGCGGCCTGCGCAAGTCGCCGAAGGTCACGATGGAATGGGCGCTGATCGCCGACGGCGTCGCCCCGAAGGATGTCTACAAGGTACTGGGGACGCCCGCGGGCGTGGATCGGGCGTTCAAGAAACTCGACACGATCAAGAAGAACATCGTGTGGTGGGAGTCGGGCGCGCAGGCGCCGCAGCTGCTCGCGGACGGCGCGGTCGTGATGACGCAGGCCTACAACGGCCGCATCGACGACGCCGCGAAGAAGGACAACAAGCCGTTCAAGACCGTCTGGGACGCGCAGGTCTACGACTACGACTGGTGGGGTGTGCCGACGGGCGCGAAGCACACCGACGCCGCAATGAAATTCATCGTCTCCGCTTCGCAGCCAAAGGCCTATGCGGACCTGTCGAAGTACATCGCCTATGCGCCGCCACGCAAGGACGCGATCGCGCTTATCGACAAGCAGCGCCTCGCCGATCTGCCGACCTCGCCTGATAACTTCAAGCGCGCGTTGCAGATCAACGCGAACTTCTGGGCCGACAACGCGGACCAGATCAACAAGCGCTTCCAGGTGTGGCTGACGCAGTAACACTATCGTCCGACGAGAGCCCGACTTGACTACTCACATGCCCGCTTCGGCCCCCGCGAGGGGCCCGGGCTCTCCGACGAGAGCCGACGGCCGCACGGCGTTCCGGAAGGCACACCGCCGCGCATCGATGCAGGCGCTGTTGCTTGCACTGCCGCTCCTTGTGTTTCTGCTGTCGACGTTCATCGCGCCGATCGCGCTCCTGCTCGCGCGCAGCGTGGAGAATCGCGAAGTGTCCGACAGCATGCCCGCGCTCACGCGCGCGCTCGATGCGTGGGATGGCCACGGCGTGCCGGACGAGCACACGTTCGCGCTGCTCGCCACGGGGCTCCGGGAGGCGCAGCAAAACGGACAGCTCGGCACCGTCGCGCGGCGGCTGAACTTCGCTCAGGCCGGGTTCCGCAGCCTGCTGATACGCACCGAGCGCCAGTTGCCCGCCGATACACCGCCCGCGTGGAAGCCAGCGCTCGTTGAACTCGACGAACGCTGGAACTCACCGGAGACGTGGCGCCAGCTGAAGCGGGCGGCCGCGTCGCCGACACCGGACTTTCTGCTCGCCGCCGTCGACGCGCAAGTGACGCCACAAGGCTCAGTCGCGTTCGTACCGGACAACGCTTCCGTCTACCGGCAGGCGTTCGCCCGCACCATCTCGATCAGCGCGACGGTCACGCTGCTGTGCCTCGTGCTCGGCTATCCGGTCGCCTGGCTGCTCGCGAACCTGCCTGCGAAAAGCAGCAACCGGCTGATGCTTCTCGTGATCGTGCCGTTCTGGACTTCGCTGCTCGTGCGCACGACTGCATGGTACGTTCTGCTGCAACCGGGCGGCGTCATCAACAGCCTGCTGATGGGTCTCGGGCTCGTCACGCATCCGTTGCCGCTCGTCTTCAACCGCACGGGCGTGCTCATCGGCATGACGCACGTGCTCCTGCCTTACATGATTCTCGCGATCTATTCGGTGATGAAGAGCGTGTCGCCCGTGTACGTGCGGGCCGCGCAATCGCTTGGGGCGCACCCGTTCACCGCGTTCGTGCGGGTCTACATTCCGCAGACGCTGCCAGGCGTGGGCGCGGGCTGCTTCCTCGTGTTCGTGCTCGCGCTCGGCTACTACATCACGCCGGCGCTGCTCGGCGGCGCCGGCGACGAGATGATCAGCCAGCTCATCGCGATACAGACCAACACGCAACTCAACTGGGGCCTCGCCGGTGCGCTCTCGGCCTATCTCGTGATCTTCACGGCGATCTTTTATTTCCTGTTCAACCGCATCGTCGGCATCGACCGCCTGCGCTTCGGTTGAAACCAGGTCGAAACACGCGGACGCGACGAAGGAACGACATGCAAGGTCAACGCAACAGAGTACTGACGGAACGCATCGCCGCGCGCGGGGTATGGCTGCATTCAGCGCTTGTGCTGTTCTTCCTGATTGCGCCGATTCTCGCGATCATCCCGCTCTCGTTCAATTCGGGATCGTACTTCTCCTACCCGTTGCAGGGCTTTTCGCTGCGCTGGTATGAGCAGGCGCTCACGAGCCCGGACTGGCAACGGGCGCTGCTGAACAGCATCGGCATCGGCGCGGCGGCGACGCTGATCGCCACGTGTCTCGGCACGCTCGCCGCGCTGGGCATTTCGCGCGCGCAGTTTCCGCTGCGCTCGCTGATCATGCCGATCATCATCTCGCCGATGATTGTGCCGATCGTCGTCGTGGCCGCGGGCTTTTATCTGATCTTCGCGCCGCTCGGCCTCGTGAACTCGTATCCCGGCGTGGTGCTCGCGCATGCGGCGCTCGGCACGCCATTCGTCGTGATCACCGTGACGGCGTCACTGCTTTCGTTCGACCAGAGTCTGTTGCGCGCCGCTTCCGGGCTCGGCGCGACGCCCTGGGTCACATTCAGGCGCGTGATCTTGCCGCTCATCACACCGGCGGTCGCGACCGGCAGCGTCTTCGCGTTCGCGACCTCGTTCGACGAAGTCATCGTCATCCTGTTCATCGGCGGCCCGAATCAAACCACCGTGCCGCGACAGATGTGGAGCGGTATCCGCGACTCGATCGACCCGTCGATCCTCGCCGTGGCGACGATGCTGATCGTGTTCGCAGTGCTGCTCTTCGCGAGCATTAACTGGCTGCGTGGGAGCAGGGTACCGGGCTGAGGCCGCGCCGCACCGGCGAGGACAGCAAGCGCGCGCTGACAGTCCCGACCCGATCGTCAGCAAGAATCCTGCAACGGCTTTATGCTCACGGAGCGCGCATCTCTGTCACGCGGCGGGTCGCATGCCTGAATGCCCGACCGCACTGCCAGCCAGCCGTCTTTGACGCAAGCGCCTGATTGATCCACCTCACGAGGTCGACATGTCGAACACCACGCAGCAGCCCACACGCACTGTGAAGATTCCAGGTCCCGATCACCCGATCACCATCGAGCGCAACGCCACGCGCGTGGTGGTTTCCATCGCGGGCCGCACGCTCGCCGACACGCGTCGCGCGCTGAAGCTGCGCGAGGCCAGCTATCCGGCCGTGCTGTATATCCCGCGCGAAGACGTGGACATGACGCTGCTCGAGCGCGCCGATCACACCACTTACTGCCCGTACAAAGGCGAATGCGCGTACTACTCGATTCCGACCGGTGGCGAGCGCTCGGTCAACGCGGTATGGACGTACGAGAATCCGTACGATGCGGTCGCACTGATCAAGGACCACGTCGCGTTCTATCCGGACCGGGTCGACGCCATCGAGGAACTGGATTCCGCCGCCTGAGGACGCCAACCCGCACACCAATCCGCACGATCAAACGCGCACTCAACCCAGCCGCGCCGCGATCGCCTTGCCGACTTCCGTCGTATTCGCACGGCCGCCCAGGTCCCCCGTGTGGGGACCATCCTTCAGCACCGCTTCGATGGCACCGAGGATCGCGTCGTGCGCTTCATGCTCGACGCCCTCGCCCTTGCCGAGGAAGTCGAGCATCATCGCCGCGGACCAGATCATCGCCACCGGGTTCGCGATGTTTTTACCGGCGATGTCCGGCGCGGATCCATGCACCGGTTCGAACAGCGACGGAAACACGCGGTCCGGATTGAGGTTGCCGGACGGCGCGATGCCGATCGTCCCGGTGCAGGCCGGCCCGAGATCGGACAGGATGTCGCCGAACAGGTTGGTCGCCACCACTACGTCGAAGCGATCCGGGTTTAGCACGAAGCGCGCGCACAGGATGTCGATGTGCTGCCTGTCCCATTTCACGTCCGGATAAAGCGCGGCCACTTCTGCCGCGCGTGCGTCCCACCACGGCATGCTGATCGAAATGCCGTTGCTCTTGGTCGCCACCGTGATCGTCTTTTCGCGGCGCCGCGCGAGATCGAACGCGAACTTCAGCACGCGCTCGGAGCCCTTGCGCGTGAAGATCGATTGCTGCATCACGAGTTCACGCTCGGTGCCCTCGAACATCGTGCCACCCACCGACGAGTATTCGCCCTCGGTGTTCTCGCGCACGATCATGAAATCGATGTCGCCCGCCTTGCGCCCGGCAAGCGGTGAAGGCACGCCGTCGAACAGCCGCGCGGGGCGCAGGTTGATGTACTGGTCGAACTCGCGGCGAAATTTCAGCAGCGAGCCCCACAGCGAGATGTGATCGGGCACGGCATCGGGCCAGCCAACCGCGCCAAACAGGATTGCGTCGACATCCGCGAGTTGCGCTTTCCAGTCGTCGGGCATCATCTGGCCGTGCCGCGCGTAATAGTCGCAGCTTGCCCACTCGATGTGCTGGTAATCGAGCGCGAGATCGAAGCGCTGGCTGACGGCGTTGAGCACGCGCAACGCTTCGAGCATCACTTCCTTGCCGATGCCGTCTCCTGGAATCACAGCAATGCGGTATGTGGGGCGGGGCATGCGGGTCTCCTGGTTGTGTCTGCGGCAACCATTCTATTGCGAATGGTTTCTTGCGGTGTTCGCGTAGCGCGAAGCGTCGGAAATCAGTTGGCTGCCGGCCGCTCGACGATGGGCGCGGAGGCTGCCGCGCGGAGCCGCTTTCGCATGCAGGAGGCCGTCGACGGGCACAGCGCCGCGAATTGCCTGCATAGTCTCACTTCGCCGGGAACCTCTTCGCGGCTTACCCGTTCGTAGCCGGCTCGCGGCAACTGAAACCGGCGCCATGCCCCTGGCAATATTCGCGGGCATCGAGCCATAACCCTACGTCCACATCACGTCCTGCACGATGGTCTCGCGCAGGATCGCTGTCACTCCGTTTCGCCGTCGTCCGTGTCTGCATTGGCGGTTAGTGCTTCATGATCCATGGCGGCGTTTGCCAGTGTCATCGCCGGCTCTGGATGCGCTGTTTTTCGCTCGCTGTAGCGATCGGTCAAATAATCCGACCGGTCGCGCACAAGCAGCGTGAACTTGTACAGCTCTTCCATCACGTCGACGACGCGATCGTAATAAGCCGATGGTTTCATCCGGCCGTCGGCGTCGAACTCCTGCCAGGCCTTCGCCACCGACGACTGGTTCGGAATGGTCACCATCCGCATCCAGCGGCCGAGCACGCGCAACGCATTCACGGCGTTGAACGACTGCGATCCGCCGCACACCTGCATCACGGCAAGCGTGCGGCCTTGGGTCGGACGCACGCCACCGCTTTCAAGCGGTAGCCAGTCGATCTGATTCTTGAAGACGGCCGTTAGCGTGCCGTGACGCTCCGGGCTGCACCATACCTGTCCTTCCGACCATTCCGACAGTGCGCGCAGCTCGGCCACTTTCGGATGATCGGCAGCGACGCTGTCTGTCAGCGGCAAGCCGTGCGGATCGAAGACCCGCGTTTCGGCGCCGAAATGACGCAGGATGCGTTCGGCTTCCAGCGTCAGAAGCCGGCTGTATGACGTGGGGCGCAACGAACCGTAGAGCAGCAAAATTCGCGGTGCGTGTTGCGAAACCGCGCGTGGTTCGAGTTTCCGCAAATCCGGCGTGTCGAGGTGCGGCGCACTGACGTTGGGAATATCCTGTGTCATTCGCGGACCCTGCGTCCCGCGCTATCGATCACCGGTTCGCCGTCCTCCTTGGCAAACGCGCCCTTTTGCGGCGCGGGCAGAATGTCGAGCACGACCTCGGAGGGCCGGCACAGGCGCACGCCAAGCGGTGTGACAACGAACGGGCGATTGATGAGGATCGGGTGTTCCAGCATCGCGTCGAGCAATGCCTCATCGCTCACCAATGGATCGTCCAGGCCCAGATCGGCGTAAGGCGTACCCTTTTCACGCAGCGCGGCGCGGACCGTGAGACCGGCGCGGGCGATCAGATCCTTCAGCGTGGTCCTGTCCGGAGGGGTTTTCAGGTATTCGATGATCTCTGGCTCGATGCCCGCGTTGCGGATCATGGCCAGCGTGTTGCGTGACGTGCCGCAATCCGGATTGTGATAAATCGTGATGCTCATGCTTCTTGCCTCCTGATGCCCTGTTTCCCTTCGTACCAGTGTTGCGAGCGGTTCACCATGCCGACGACAAACAGCATCACCGGCACTTCGATCAGCACGCCGACCACCGTGGCGAGCGCCGCACCCGAATGAAAGCCGAACAGGCTGATCGCGGTCGCTACCGCGAGCTCGAAGAAATTGCTTGCCCCGATGAGACTGGACGGCCCGGCAACACAATGCGCGACACCGAGCCGGCGATTCAACACGTACGCAAGACCGGAATTGAACAACACCTGGATGAGGATCGGCACCGCAAGCATGGCGATGACGAGGGGTTCCCGGATAATCGCCTGCCCCTGGAACGCGAAGAGCAGCACCAGTGTTGCGAGCAGCGCGCAGATCGAATAGGGGCCGAGGCGCGCGACCGCCTGCCGGAAATACACTTCACCTCTCGCCAGCAGGCGCCGACGCAGTAACTGGGCAAGGGCAACCGGGATCACGATGTAGAGGCCAACCGAAATGATCAGCGTATCCCAGGGCACCGTGATCGCCGACAGGCCAAGCAGGAATGCGACAAGCGGCGCGAAGGCCACGATCATGATGGAATCGTTCAGCGCCACTTGCGAGAGCGTGAAGTACGGATCGCCCCGGCAGAGTTGCGACCAGACGAACACCATCGCCGTGCATGGCGCCGCGGCCAGCAGGATCAGACCGGCGATATAGCTGTCGACCTGATCGACGGGAAGCCACGGCGCAAACACATGGCGGATGAAGATCCAGCCGAGCAGCGCCATCGAGAACGGTTTGACGAACCAGTTCACGAACAGCGTGACGCCGATACCACGCCACTGGCGCCTGACCTGGGTCATCGCGGCGAAGTCGATCTTGACCAGCATCGGGATGATCATCATCCAGATCAGCACACCGACCGGGAGATTGACCTGCGCCGCTTCCATGCGGCCGATCGCCTGAAAGAGCCCGGGAAACACCTGCCCGAGCAGGATGCCGCCCACGATGCAGAATGCGACCCAGACCGTCAGGTAACGCTCAAAAAAACCCATCGTCGGGTGTGTGCCGCCGCTTGCCGTATCAATGCTGCTCATTTGATTCTTCCGCGAGCTTCTCACCGGTCGCGCAGCATGCGGCCGGCGATTGAGCGTGTGGTTGCGATGGTTCGCGCGAGCGGCCGTAGACCGGTGCGGCTTCGAGCGTCTTGAAAGTTTCCCAGGCGACGCCCTGCGGATCGATCGTCCACGCCTTGTCTGACCTGGCATAACAACAGGTCGTCCCTGTCTGGATTTGTACCGGGAGTTGCGCCGCAGCGAAACGTGCATTCATCTCGGCCAGCTCAGCATCGGTTTCGACCTGGATACCGACGTGATCGACGCCCGGTTTCGCACCGCGCTGCGAAATGGCGAAGTTCACCGCCGGATCGGTCAGTTCCCATTTGCAGTAGTCGGCTTTGAGCACGGCTGGTTCGGCATTGCCGAACATGGCGCTATAGAACCGGATGCTGTCGCCGAGGTTCTCCACCGCGACGTGAATATGCATGCGCTTCATGGCGTGTCTCCGCAGCAGTCGGGAACATCGCTCGCGGCACAGGTCGCGCCCGCGCAGCAATTCTCCGTCAGGAAACCAATCAGGCCCGTCATCGCATCGAAGTTAGCCGTGTAGATGACGAACCGTCCGTCCTGTCGCGGCTTCACCAGGTCTGCGTGCGACAGGTCTTTCAGATGGAACGACAGACTTGAAGGGGAAAGCCCAACCTGCTGCGCGATCTCACCCGCAGGCATGCCGTCCGGACCGGCGACGACCAGCAAGCGAAAGATCGCGAGGCGCGATTCGTGGGCGAGCGCGCTCAGTGCGCGCACAACGAGATTCGAGTCCATGGGCAGAACGATAAGCCATCCGCTTCGACATTTCAAGTATTATTGAAATGAAGTCGATGTGCGGGTTTTTTGCGGACCCATACGCCGGGTGATCAGCGTAGCGGCGCGACTGCGGTCACCAGCAAATCGCTCAGCAAGTCAGCTGAAGCGGACCTCGCCACCCCGAGTCATTCGGCAAGATCAGGCAGCGGAATCGTCTCGCGCAGCAAGTCGCTATAGGCACGCTCGATCAGCGCAATATCGCGTGCCTGATTGCTCGCGTGGATACCGCACAGTTGCGGCAGCAACAGTTCGACCGCGCGGCACGCCGGATAATCGCGCACGCGCAGCGCAGGCTCGATCGTCGTGAAGAAGGCTGTTGTGGGCACATCGAAGCCCGCTGCGGCGTGTACGGCCGCCGTGTCGCAGGTCAGCACACAGCGCGCGCCCCGAATCAGCGCGAGAAAATGCGCCGTATCGATGGCGACGGACTGCACGTCGACATAACGTGCATGATTAACCGGACCAAATCCGAGCACCGGCAGATCGTATCGCTTCACCAGCCGGCCAACGAGATCCGCGCGAACGTGCTGGGGAATGCTGCGCACCGGCGTGCTCGCCGACGCGCAGAACAGGACGTATGGCTGGTCCCGCCATTGGGCCGGCAACGCCGGCAGCGATACGTCTGCAAGCCAGCGGTTTGCTTTCTGGCTCGACGGAACGCTCGATGCATCGACGCCCAGCGCGCCCAGAAAAAAGTCGATCATGGGCAGCGCGGCGAAGTCCGGCCAGAAGAGATGATTGCCGACATCGATGACGGTGGCGCCATCGGGCAATTCGCTCAGGGAAAACGGCAGCGTGACGCGCGCCGACAGCAAGGCGCCCGCGAGTGCATACAGTTCTTCCACGAATGCAGGCGCGCGGCCTGGACGATAGAGCGTGAACCTCACGTCAGGGAACGCGTGCATCACAGCCGACATCGCCGTGAGCCCGATGATCGAATCGCCGAGCGTCACGCCCATTCCGTTGACGACGTGAACGTCGGATGTCGTGCGGTAGTCGATACTGAAACGCTCTACCCCCGCGTTGAAAATCCCTGGCAGATCCGCCGCTGCCCGGTAGCCCTCGACGCTGTCGTCGCCCGTTTCCAGATCGTACGAAGCCACGAGACGTCCGTCCGGAGAAAGGAGCGATCCGGGAAACGTCAATGCATCGGCTGGATTGAGAGGGTTCACGCGTCGATCCGCCTTGTGTGTGTCAGCATGGAAGAGCGGACATGATAAGACAGAGCGACGATGGTTACAGCCGGTTACGTAATAGTGGCGTGCGCCGCCGGCATCGTGCGCATGCGGGTGGAAATGTCGGTGCCTTCTATCGCGTCAACGAGCGGGCCGTCGTAGCGCGCATCGCTGGAAAACAGCGTGCCGGAGCCCGCTTCCCCGAGGCTCATGCTGCCCGGTGAATGGGACCGCCCGACCCGCGTTCAATAATACGGATACGGGGCGTACATGACCGGCGGCGGCGCCATGTAGCGCGGCGGAGGCGCCATGTACACCGGTTGCGGCGCGTAGACCGGCATCTGCGGCTGCGCGATCGTGTTGCCTTTGGACGTCATGCACTGCGCGTAGGCCGCGTCGTAGCGCGCCTGCAAACCGGCCGCCGAATACTGCGCGCCGTTTGCGCCCGCCGCGCCACCGACCAGCAGCCCGCTGCCCGCGCCGATCGCCGCACCGGCGCCCGGATTGCCCGCCGCCGCGCCCAGCAGCGCGCCCACGGCGGCGCCGCCGAGCGTGCCGACCGCGGCGCTGCCCACGCTGTTCGACGTTGCGTTCTGCGACGCCCCAGCGGCATCGCTCGCGCGGAACGCGTAGTCGCGGCACGCATAATCGTCCTGCTGGAACTGGTTGAGCGGCTCGCCGCTACGCGGCAGCGCGACGATACTCGGGCCGCTCGGCGGCACGACAGCGCAACCGCCGAGCACCAGTGCAACGAGAACCGTGGGGAGTGCGACGCGAATCATTTTCGGGCTGTGAATCATGTTGGCGAAGATGGAGTAACTCAGAGTCTCCACGGTAGGCCAATCGCCCCAATTTGTGGTTACCAGATCGTTACTGAAAGTTTTTTCGCTTACATTTCGCCAGCACCGCCCGCGCGCGCAAATGCAGGGCTCGCAGGAAACGCTTCATGCGCTCACAGCATCTTGCGGTATTGCACGAATCCCGAACGGTCCGCGATACGGTCGTACAGCTGCATCGCGTCATGATTCGTTTCGTGCGTCAGCCACCACACGCGCGAGCACTGCGCCCCGGCCGCCCGTGCGTACACTTCCTCGATCAGCTTCCGGCCGATTCCGGCGCCGCGCACGCCGTTTTCCACGAACAGGTCCTGCAGGTAGCAATAGTCGCCGACGGTCCAGCAGGACCGGTGCATGATCCAGTGCACCATGCCAACCGCCCGGCCATCGAGCAGCGCGAGCGCGCCGAACACCGGTTCCGCGGGGTCGAGAATCCGGTCCCACGTGAGCTTCGTCGTTTCAGCGGGAATGTCGGTTTTATAGAACGCCTGATAGCCGCGCCACAGCGGCAGCCATGCGTCGAAATCGTCCGGCGACAATAGTCTGATCTCGGTTCTTTCCGGGGATGTCATGTGGTGTTTTTCCGTGGCTGGATTCATGCGTGAATTCATGCGCGAAGCACATGGATGCAAGCCAGCTTACGCGCGTCATCGCGCGAGGAAAAGTACCAGTGGAAGCCATTTCCATGGTGCCACCGTACTGGCAGCCGGGCGGCCGCGAAATGCAGATGAAGGGAGCGGCGCCCGCCGGTTGCAGCCGGGCGCCGGATGACCTTACTTGCCGATGCTGATCAGTTCGACTTCGAACGTCAGGTCGCTGTTCGGCGGGATCGCGCCGACACCGCGTTCGCCGTAGGCGGTTGCCGCCGGGCACGTGAGTTTCGCCTTTTCGCCGACCTTCATCTTTTGCACGCCTTCCGTCCAGCACGGAATCACGCGGTTCAGCGGGAAGCTTGCCGGGCCGCCATGTTTGGACGACGCGTCGAACTCGGTGCCGTTCGCAAGCGTGCCGCGATAGTTGACCGTCACGACATCGGTGGCCTTGGGCTGCGCGCCATTGCCTGCCGTCAGGTGCTCGACGACCACGCCCGAAGGCAGTTTTTCGGTGGTGCTCGCCATGGCGGGTGCTGCGGTGAAAGCCGTCGAAGCAAGAACGGCGGCTGCGAGTGTGACGACGATAGATTTCAAATGAACCTCCAGTTGGATGCGTCGCTATTGTAAAAGACGTCACTCCGAAAGCAAGGCCCAATGAAACGTAGCGAGGAACACGCTGGCGGCATTCGCGCGAAAGCCGTTGCGGCACGCGCGAGAGCCCTGCGTTCAGACAGGCTCTCGCACGGATCATGCAGTGCGTCAGAACGTCAACACACGATCCACTATCGCCAGATCAATCCCGACCAGAACCGCTGTCAGGCGGTCTTTGCGGCGGACAGGGTCTGTTCGCGCAGCCGGATGTAGTCGAGCTTGTCGACCGGCGTGGCGCTCCGTTCACCGAGATCGTTCAGGTGAATCCGGTACGTTTCCCTCACGCTGAACGCGGCGATCGCGGCGATCACCGTGATGCCGAACGTGATCGAGCCGATCATCACCGGAACGTTGGTCGATCCCGGCGGCGCGACGGTGGCGAACAGCGCCGGCAGCAGCGCGGTAATCGTCGTGCCGACGTTCTGCGCAATCGCCATGGCGGAAACCCGCGAACGCGTCGGGAAGAGTTCCGGATAGAAGCTCGGGAAAATCGCGTTGTACCCCTGGTAGACCACGCCCCACATGAGCAGCGACATCACGATCGCAAGCGGCACGCTGTGGATGCTGATGGCGTACAGGTAGCCGAACGACAGCAGCCCTGAACCGAGCGCGCCACCGATGATGAGCGGCCGGCGTCCGATCCTGTCGGAGAGGTTGCCGACATACGGAATCACGAGCACGGCCAGGATGTTGCCGAGCACGGGGATCCACAGATAGACGCTCTTCGGAAAGCCGATCCCGTACGACGGTTGCACCGCATAGGCCCCACCGAAAATCGTCGCGACCACCGGAATGACGTTCATCAGCGAGCAGCACACGACGACGATCATCTCCCTCCAGCCGAACTTGAAGGCCTCGAGGATCGGCGAGCGGGGTGTGGCGCCTTCGGTTTCGAAGGCCGGCGTTTCCTCGACGTTGCGACGGATGATGTAGCCCGCGATCAGAACCACGGCGCTCAGCAGGAACGGAATGCGCCAGCCCCATGCGTTGAACGCGCCTTCGGGCATGAATCGCGCGAGCGGCAGGAACACGGCGGCGGCGAGAATCTGGCCGGCCTGCACGCCCTGCAGCGTGAAGCTCGCGTAATAACCGCGTCGCCCGAACGGAGCGTGTTCGAGAATCATCGAGCTCGCGCCCGAAATCTCGCCCGCCACCGCGAAGCCCTGGATCAGGCGCAGCACGACCAGCAGCACCGGTGCCAGCATGCCGACCTGATGGTAAGTCGGCAGCAGGCCCACGGCCATCGTCGAAAAGCCCATCATGAACATGCAGACCAGCAGCACGTTCTTGCGGCCCTTGGTGTCGCCCCAGTGTCCGAGGAAGAATGCACCGATGGGTCGCGCGACGTAACCCACGCCATACGTCGCCAGCGAAGCGACGATCGCGATCTTCGGATTGCCCGAAGGGAAGAACAGCTGCGGGAAGATCAGCGCCGCCGCGGTCGCATAGATGAAGAAGTCGTAGTATTCGAGCGCAGAGCCAATCCAGCCGCTCGCGGTCGCCTTTCGTGTCTGATGTGTGCCGTGAGGCTCATGTTCGGTCAGGCTGCCAGCCATTTCAGTCTCCCATATTGATATGTAACCACGGTGATTCCGTACTGCTACGTCAGATAAAGCCAAAGCGAAAACAGATTCGACGCGACGCGTCCGCTCAGTAATGGTGGATATGCATGCCGCCATCCACCTGAATCGCGGTGCCGGTCGTGAATGGCAGGTCGCCGGCGGCCATCGTCGCCACCGCGCGGCCGACGTCTTCCGGCGTGCCCCAGCGGTTGATCGGCGTGAAGCCCCCGGCAAGCAGGTTGTCGAAGCGCGCCTGCGCGACCTGCGTCATCGGCGTGCTGATCAGGCCTGGTCGCACTTCATACACCGCAATGCCGTGCGCCGCAAGCCTGAGCGCGTAAAGTTTCGAGGTCATCGCGACGGCGGCCTTCGACATCGCGTACTCGCCACGCTCGGGCGCCGCGATCGCCGCGTTCGACGACGACACGAAGATAATCGACCGGGCGCTTTCCACGCCAGCCGGCTCCGCTTCGATCATCCGCCGGCTGACGGCCTGCGTGAGAAAGAACGTGCCGCGCGTGTTCACGCTGAAGTTCAGGTCGTAACTCTCAGGCGACACATCCAGCAGATCGCCACGCGACAAAACCGACACCCCTGCGTTGTTCACCAGCACATCGAGACGGCCGAACGCGTCGAACGCCGCATTCACGAACCGCGGATGATCGTCGAGATTCGCCAGATCGCCTTCGACGAAAGCGACACGCGCGGACGCGGGAAACATCGTCTGAAATTCGTCAGCGCGAGCCGGGTCGATGCGGCGGTCGGCAATCACGACATCGAAGCCGCGCGCGGCGAGCGCAAGCGCGATGCCCTTGCCGATCCCGCCCATGCCGCCCGTCACGAGAGCAACCCGTGAACCCGAATCCTGAATATCCATGACGTGAAACCTGTAAAGCCCCTCAGATGGCCTTCCCTGTTCTGCGGCTCTGCTGCCTTGACAGGGAAGATGAACCTGCACGGTGATGGCACGTGCGGCGCATGTCGGGAAATTACGCTTTCGGCCCGCACAGGACAACGGCGCCCGGCGTAAAATGCGCGCTATTCGCGCACGGCGCGCGAACTTCGCCCGTAACCCGGGTTTCTACGGAGCAGCACCGTGAACGACAAAGACCGAATTGCAGGGGCGACGAAGGCGCTGGCTGTCATCGAAGCGTTCGATGAGGATCATCCGCGCATGAACCCGGCGGGCGTCGCGGAACTGACCGGGCTGACCCGCACCGCAGCGCGCCGCTACCTGCTGACGCTCGCCGACGCCGGCTATGCGGAAACCGACGGCCGGCTCTTCTGGCTCGCGCCGCGCGTGCTGCGCCTTGGCACAGCCTGGTTTTCGTCAGCGCGTCTGCCGCGTATCGCGCAGCCTTTCCTGCAGCGCATCACCGCCGCCGTGCAGGAAAGCGCCCTGCTGGCGGTGCTCGATGGCGACGACGTCGTCTACGTGGCGCGCAACGGCAGCAGCCGGGTCACGACCGTCGGCTTTCTGCTCGGCTCGCGGGCGGCGGCACCGCTTTCGTCGGCGGGCATGATCGTGCTCGCCCATCAGCCGCCCGAACGCGTGACGGCATTCCTCGAACGATACGAACCCAAGGTGTTCACGCCGCACACGGTCGTCGACAAGACGCGCCTGCGGGCCCAGATCGACCAGGTGCTTCAGTGTGGCTACGCGTTGTCGGAGGAACAGCTCGAAGTCGGCATGCGGGGGGTCGCCGTGCCGCTGCGCAACCGCCACGGCGTCGTGCTCGGGGCCATCAGCGTCAGCATGCAGACCGGCAAGGAATCGGGCAGCGAAGCGCTCGCGCGCGTGCTGCCGGTGCTGCAGGAAACCGCGAGCCTGTTGCGCGCCGTGGTCTAGGGACACGCCGCGCGCGACGCTAGAGCGCGGCGTCCATGCCGATCGCCTCGACGGCCTTGCGCTGGTAACCGCCTGTCGCCAGCAGCAGGCTGCGCGTGTAATCGTTGTCCACCTGCTGCGCGCGAATCGCTTCGATACCCAGCTCCTCGACGATCTCGCCGTTGCGCATCACCGCCACGCGCGAGCAGAGAAAACCGATCACCGCGAGGTTGTGGCTCACGAGGATCATCGTCAGGTTGCGCTCGCGGTGCAGCCGCCGCAGCAGGTTGAGGATTTCGGCCTGTACCGATACGTCGAGCGCGGACGTCGGCTCGTCGAGCAGCAGCACGCGCGGCTCGACAATCAGTGCCCGCGCGATCGCCACGCGCTGCCGCTGCCCGCCCGAAAGCTGATGCGGATAGCGAAACCGGAACGCCGCGCCGAGCCCCACTTCCAGTAACGCAGCGACGATCCGTTCGTCCTGCCGGTCGATGCCGTTGATCGCGAGCGGCTCGCGCAACGTCTGGTCGACGGTGAAGCGCGGATGCAGCGAGCCGTACGGATCCTGAAACACCATCTGCACGTCGCGGCGAAACGCGCGGCCGGCCTTTGCTTTTTCGGCGGATGCATGCGCACCGGTCTTCATCGTGCCCGAAGCCGCGGGCGCGAGGCCCGTCAGCGCGCGCAGGATCGTCGACTTGCCGGAACCCGATTCGCCGACGATCCCGAACACTTCACCTTCGCCCACATGGAAGGTCGCGTCGCGCACCGCGTCGAAGTAACCGGTCTTCGTCTTGAAGCGGACCGTCAGGGCGCTGACCTCGATCATTCGAACACTCCCGTCGATTCCGTGAGCCACGCCGGGTCGCGCTTGAGCACCGCCAGTTCCTCCGGCGGATTCACGAGCGGCGGACTGGCGGCCAGCAGCCCGCGCGTATAAGGGTGCCGTGCATGCACGAGATCGCGCGCGGCGCACGTTTCCACCACGCGCCCCGCGTACATCACCACGACGCGATCGCAGAACGACATCACGAGCGGCAGGTCGTGACTGATGAACAGGAGCCCCGTGTCGTGCTTTTCGATCATCTCGTCGAGAATGCCGAGCACCTGCATCGAGACGAGCACATCGAGCGCGCTGGTCGGTTCGTCGGCGACCAGAAGGCGCGGCCCGGACGACACCATCATCGCGATCATCACGCGCTGCCCCATGCCGCCCGACAGTTCGTGCGGGTAAGCATCGGCGACACGCTCGGGCACGCGGATATGCACCGCTTCGAGCGCGGCGACGATCTTGCCGCGCATCTCGCGGCGGGAGACCTTCGGGCCATGCAGCGCGAACGCTTCGGCCATCTGCTGCGCGACCGTCATCACCGGATTCAGCGAGTATTTCGGGTCCTGCAGGATCATGCCCATCTGCCGGCCGCACAGCTTGCGGCGCTTCGAGGCGGACATCGCCAGCAGATCCTCGCCGTCGAACCTGAGCGTCTTCGCGGTGCAGTGCGCGGCAGGCGGCAACAGACCAAGCAGCGCACGCCCCGTCAGCGATTTGCCGGAACCCGATTCGCCGACGATGCCAAGCCGCTCGCCGCGCCTGAGCGACAGCGACAGGCCGCGCACGGCGTCGACCGGCGTGCCGTCGTGTCCGCGAAAAGCGATGCGAAGATCGTCGATCTCGCACAGGGGCTGCGTGGTACCAGCTTGCATGTCAGCCTCCATGACGCGGATCGAAGACGTCGCGCAGGCCGTCTCCAAGCAGATTGAACGCGAGGCTCACGAGCAGGATCGCGAAGCCGGGAATCGTCGCGACCCACCACGCGTCGAGCAGCACGTTGCGGCCCGACGCGACCATGAAGCCCCACTCCGGCGCGGGCGGCTGCGCGCCGAGCCCGAGAAAGCCGAGACCGGCGACGGTCAGGATGATGCCGGCCATGTCGAGCGTCGCGCGAACGATCACCGACGACGAGCACAGCGGCACGATATACCGCAGCAGGATGCGCGACCGCGACGCGCCCTGCAGGCGCGCGACGTGGATGAAATCGGCCTCGACGAGCCGTAACGTCTCCGCACGCGAAAGACGCGCATACGCCGGCCACGCGGTAATCGAAATCGCGATCACCGCGTTGATGACCCCTGGCCCGAGCGCGGCGGCGAACGCCAGTGCGAGCACGATCTTCGGAAACGCGAGCGCGACGTCGGTGATCCGCATCAGCACGGTGTCGACCCAGCCGCCGAAGAAGCCGGCCGTGGTGCCGATCAGAAGACCCACCGGCACGACGATCACCACCACCAGGATCGCGATCGAAAGCGTGAGCCGCGAGCCATGGATCAGGCGCGAGAGAATGTCGCGCCCAAGCTGGTCGGTACCGAACCAGTGGGACGCGGAGCCCGGCGGCATGAGCCGGTCGGAGAGCACCTGCTGCAACGGATCGTGTGGCGCGATCAGCGGGCCGATCGCCGCGACGACGATCAGCGCCGCGAGAATCACGAAGCCGAACACCGACAGCGGATTACCCGCGAAACGCTGCCAGCGTCGATACGCGAGGCCGAGCGCGGCCTGTTTGCGGGAAGCGGGCGTGTCGGTCAGCAGCCAGCTTTTCCAGTGTCGGGGCGCGGCGTTCATCGAGGATTCCGGGGTTGGCGTGGCGTGATCGGAAAGCGGCTGCACGAGATGGATCTCCGGGTCATCAGCGGGCGCGCGGATCGAACACGCGATAGAGCGCGTCCGTCAGCAGATTGAGCGCGATGAACGTGACGCCGATCACGAGCGTGCTGCCGAGCACGGCGTTCATGTCGGCGTTCAGCAGCGCGCCCGTCAGGTACGAACCGATGCCGGGCCACGCAAAGACGATCTCCGTCAGCACCGAGCCTTCCAGCAGATAGCTGTACGTAAGCGCGATCACCGTCAGAAGCGGCACCGCGATATTGCCGAACGCGTGACGCCAGATCACGCGCCGCTCGGGCAGCCCCTTCGCGCGCGCGGTCGTGATGTATTCCTGGCTCAGCTGTTCGAGCATGAACGAGCGCGTCATCCGGCTCAGATACGCCACGGAGTAGTAACCGAGAATCGCCGCGGGCAGCGCGATGTGCGAGAACGCGTTGAAAAACACGTCCCACTCGCCGGCGATGATCGAGTCGACCAGCAGGCTGCCAGTGTGGGTGTCGACCATGCCGTCGAATACCGGATCGATGCGCCCCGGCCCCGACACCCAGTGCAGCTTCGCGTAGAAGAGCAGCAGCCCCATCAGGCCGAGCCAGAACACAGGCACCGAACTGCCCACCAGACCCACGAAACGCGCGATGTGATCGATCCACCGGTTATGGCGCACCGCCGCGATCACGCCAAGCGGCACGCCGACGAGCACGCCGAGTATCGTCGAGAGCGTCGCGAGTTCGAGCGTCGCCGGAAACACGCGCTTGATGTCGTCGATGACGGGATGCGCGGTCAGGAGCGACATGCCGAAGTTCCCGTGCAGCACGTCGCGCGCGTAGATCAGGAACTGCACCACGAGCGGCTGGTCCAGACCCAGCTGAATGCGCGCGGCCGCGTAGGCGCTCGCCGACGCGCGATCGCCGAGAATCGCCAGCACCGGATCGATCGGCACCTTGCGGCCGATCACGAATGTGACCGCGAGCAGGCCCGTGAACGTGATCACGAGCGTCACGATCCAGCGCAACAGGCGCAGCGTCCAGCGGATACCAGGGCTTCGCGCGGAAAGCACGCGCACGCGCGCGGAAAGGGTGACAGGCGTCGACATAGGGATTCCAGAGGCGAAGGAAAACGAACCGGCGAAGCCGCGGCGGCTTCGCCGTCATGCACCTTCGCCCGTTACGTTACTGCTTCTTCAGGTTCCGGTACGACACGAGGTCGTTGATCGGACCCACTTCAAGACCCGTCACGCCCGGGCGCGCCGCCACCTGCGAGACCTGCTGGAACATGATCACGAAGGGCGAGCGGGCCAGCATCTGCTTTTGCATCGTCTGGTACATTTCCGCGCGCTTCGTCGGCGACGATTCGGCCAGCGCAGCGTTCGTCTCTCTGGTCAGTTCGGGAATGTCCCACGAATTGCGCCACGCGAGCATCTTGTAGCTCGACTTGTCGGAGTTATCCGGATTCCACGCGAAGCCCTGCGCGTTGCTGTGTGGATCGATGTAATCCGCCGACCATTCGCCGATATAAATGTCATGCGAGCGCGAGCGGTATTTCGCCAGCGTCTGCTTGTTGTCGCCCGGGATGATCTGAACCTTGATGCCGCCCTGCGCCAGGTTCGCCTGCACCGCCTCGGCGATTTCGCTGTACGGATAGCCGTTGCGCACATCCATCGTCACGGAGAACCCGTTGGGAAGGCCGGCCTTCGCCAGCAGCGCCTTCGCCTTCGCGACGTCCTGCTGATAGGGATTCGAATTGAGCGCGCCGAGGAAGCCTTCGGGGAGGAACGTCTCGTGGACCTTGTACGTCGTTTTCGCGATGTTGGTCTGGATGCCCTTGTAGTCGATCAGCCATTTCATCGCCTCCTGCACTTCCGGCTTCGCGAGATTCGGGTTCTTCACGTTCAGTCCGAGGTACAGCAACGTCGCCTGCGGCACGGCGCTCGTATGCGCCTTGCCCGACTTTGTCAACGCGGCGAGATCGTCCGGGCTCAGGTTGCGCGCAACGTCGACGTCGCCGTTTTCAAGCAGCAGGCGCTGGCTCGACGCCTCCGGCACGTGACGCAGCACGATGCGCTTCATCGCGAGCGGCACACGGTAGCCGTCAAAGCGTTGCAGCACGATGCTCTCGTTCGCAGTCCACTTCACGAGCTTGTAGGCGCCGGAGCCCGCCTCGTTGGTACGCAGCCAGTCGTTGCCGAAGTCGTTACCCTTCTGGTGCGACATCAGCAACTGCTTGTCCAGCACCGATGCAGGCCACGCGCCGAGCACGTTCAACACGAACGTCGGCGCATATTTCTGGTCGGTCGTGATGCTCACGGTGCTGTCGTCGATCTTCTTCACGTTGCGCAGCGCGTTGTCTTTGGTCAGGCCGATACCTTGCAGCACGGCCGCCGCGCCCTTGTCGAGCAGCACCGTGCGCTGGATCGACCACGCGACGTCATCCGCGCTCAACGGGTTGCCCGAGTGGAATTTCAGGCCTGGGCGAATCTTGAACGTGAACGTCAGGCCGTCGGGGCTGACGGTCCACGACTGGGCCACGTCGCCGTTGAATTTCGACGGGTCTTTCAGGTCGACGCGCACGAGCCTGTCGTAGGTATTCGCCACGTACTCCTCGGGCACCAGTTCGTATACCTCGCCCGGGTCGAGCGTGGTGAACTCGTCGAGGAACGTGGCCATCACGAACATGTCTTTCGGCGTCGCGGCCGCCGCGGGGCCCGCTGCCGTCACCGACACCGCGAGGACAGAAGCCATTGCCGCCACTGCCAGCGCATTGCGCAAAACCATTTTCATACTCGCTCCGTAAGAGATGTTGGAGAGTCTTGAAGGGAACCGCGGACGCTAACTAAACCGGCACGCGCTACATGAGACGCAACGGGCCGCTCTCGCTGTTGTCGATGAGCCGCAGCGAACGGGAGCCGGGCAGTTCGTAATGCCACCATTCGCTCTTGATGTGCGTGAAGCCCGCCGCATGCATCACGCCCAGCAGCAACAGGCGATTGCGCTGCACGTGCTCGGGCAGGCCGGGATGAAAGTGTCCGGACTCGACGGTCATCGCATCGAAGCCGGTGCCCATGTCGAGCGCGTTGCCGCTCGCGTCGAGCAGCGTCAGGTCGATCGCCGTGCCGCGGCTGTGGTTCGAGCCGAGGCCCAGATCGGCGATATAGGCCGGATCGGGCAGGAAGTCCCACAGCACCTGCTGCGCCTCTGGCGGGCGGTACGCGTCGAAAATCCTCAGCTTCATGCCGACGGTCCGCGCGATTCCGACGGCCTTGCGCAAACCCGCTTCGGCAGGCGTGAGCAGCAGGCAATGCGCGGCCTTGTAGATCGGCTTGCCGGTCAGGTTGCGGTCCGTCGCGTAGACGAGGTCGATGTCGACGTCGTGCGTTTCGGGCGTGATGGGGATCAGTCGATGGGGTTCTGTCATGGGGTGCGCGTGAATGGTTTCTGCCTGAACAGGGCTAAAAGTCGAATTGATCGAGCTCGCGCTGCAATTCACGATTGCGCGCGACGCGTTCGTCGATTGCCGGGCCGAGCCGCTCGAGGTTCGAGGTTCGAGGTTCGAGGTTCGAGGTTCGAGGTTCGAGGTTCGAGGTTCGAGGTTCGAGGTTCGAGGTTCGAGGTTCGCCAGCATGTCGCTCGCGATACGCTTCGCGGTCGGGGTCAGTCCGGCGTAACGCGACTCGACAGTCTGTGCAAACGCGCCCGGCATCGTGGCTGGCGACATGGGTTGGTTATCTGTCATTCTTTTCTCGATTGACATCCATCCGACAAAACCAATAAAGTCAGCGCCAGCTTAAAAAATCAATCGAAAAGAGCTGCCCGATAGCGTATCGCCTCGCCACGGGCCCTTCCAGCCGTATCGGGATCGCACAGATAGGCCACCCAACCGGCCGCCGGATACGCCGATACCCGTTCCTGTTCGAGAGACGTTTAGTTATATGTCATCGTATAACTATCTAACGGACTGAAATATCCGCCGCGTATTCGCCGCTTCCGCCTTGCGGCGCGTGGCATTGCCCTGGTTTCCCGGATTCTCGCGGGTCAAAACGGAACCCGGCGCGAACGCCCTGTCAGCACGTTCGTCCGCGCCATACGGGTAATTACCCGGTGTACATCCGGTATCTCATATCGATAGACTCTCGCGGTCATAGGACAACATACAAATCCATCCCGCTTTTTGCCCCGTGCAATGTGGATGGCCGAATGACCGGAGACCACGCCATCTCCAGCGTCACATTCTCCGTGGCGACTGGTCGAGGACACGACGGTGGGGATACGGACGATGACCGTATCGCAGCGTTCGCAATCGATCGATGGTTTATTTTCAGAGGAAATAGCGCGATGAAAAACAACTTTAACCTTTCCCGTATTTCGATGATGGCCGCCGCTTCGGTGCTGGCCCTGAGCAGCGGTGCCGCACAGGCGCGCACGTTCCGCTCGGCCGACGTGCATGGCGACACGTTCCCGACCAACATGGCCGTGAAATTCATGGGCGACGAGATCTCGAAGGCGACCAACGGCAAGGATTCCGTGAAGGTCTTCGGCAACAGCTCGCTCGGCTCTGAAAACGACACGATCGACCAGGTCCGTATCGGCGCGCTCGACATGACCCGCGCGAACGGCGCGGCGTTCAACGAGATCGTGCCGGAATCGATGATCCCGTCGCTGCCGTTCCTGTTCCGCGACATCAACCATTTCCGCAAGGCGATGTACGGCCCGGCAGGCCAGCAGATTCTCGACGCCTTCAAGGCGAAGGGCCTGATCGCGCTGACCTTCTATGAAAGCGGCGCGCGTTCGATGTACGCGAAGAAGGCCATCCATTCGCCGGCCGACATGAAGGGCCTCAAGGTCCGCGTCCAGCCGTCCGACCTGATGGTCGACGAAATCCGCGCGATGGGCGGCACGCCGACGCCGATGCCGTTCGCCGAGGTCTACACGGGCCTGAAGACGGGCCTCGTCGACGCAGCGGAAAACAACCTCCCGTCCTACGACGAAACCAAGCACTTCGAAGTCGCGCAGGTGTACTCGGAAACGCAGCACGCGATGACGCCGGAAGTGCTCGTGTTCTCGAAGAAGGTCTGGGACACGCTGACGCCGCAGGAACAGGCCATCATCAAGAAGGCCGCGGATGACTCGGTGCCCTACTACGAGAAGCTTTGGACGGCGCGCGAAGCCGAGGCCGCGAAGACCGTGACGAAGGGCGGCGCGACGCTCGTTCCGGCCGCGCAGATCGATCGCGCGGCGTTCGTGAAGGCGATGCAGCCGGTCTGGGCCAAGTACGAAAGGACGCCGCAGATGAAGCAGATCGTCGACGAAATCCAGGCAGTCAAGTAAGTCTCACCCGCGGGTGATGGCGCAATGTCCGGCAGCGTGTTTCGCCGGCATTGCGCCACGAGCATTTCCTCGTGAGCCGGCAACCGGCTCACGAGGCAGTCTGAATGGGCAGGATAAGTCCGTTGTATGGAAGGATGGAACAGATGACCTTCATGAAACGCCCGAATGATTTTCTTTCCCGCGTACTGGCCATAGTGGCGTCGATCAGCCTCGCCGTGCTGACGTTGCTGGTCTTTTACGGCGTCGTCATGCGCTACGTCTTTAACGACGCCCCCGATTTCGTCGAGCCGATCGCACTTTTGCTGGTGGTCGTCATCGCCATGTTCGGGGCCTCGCTCAAGGTTCGCGAGAGCGGTCATATCGGGCTCGATTCACTCGTCAAGAAACTGTCGCCCAAAGGGCAGGTCGCGGCCGAAGCCTTTCAGCATGTGTGCCTGATCGCGCTTTCCGTCGCGATTTTCGTGGGCTGCATGGAAATGGCGGAAACGACGATGGACGACCGGATTCCGATTCTCGGCCTCCCGGAAGCCCTCCGCTACTTCATTCCGGTCGCAGCCAGCTTTTGCATTATTTCTTTCTCGTTCGAACATCTGCTGAAGCTGTTCGCGCGGAAGCATACCTAGAGCAATCATGGAACTTGCCATTCTCTTTGTCAGTTTTATCGTGTTCCTCGCGCTCGGGGTTCCGGTTTCGTTTGGGTTGGGGCTCTCGTGCGTCCTGACGTATCTGTATGAAGGCCTGCCGGCGGCAACGGCCATGCAGTCGATGATCTCGGGCATGAACGCGTTCTCGTTTCTCGCGGTCCCGTTCTTCATCTTTTCCGGCGAACTGATGCTCCACGGCGGTATCGCCGACCGCATCCTGCGCTTCGCCCAGGCGACCGTCGGACACTTCCGCGGCGGTCTCGGCATGGCCAACGTCGTCGCGTGTACGCTGTTCGGCGGCGTGTCCGGTTCGCCGACAGCCGATACGTCGGCGATGGGCGGCGTCGTGATTCCACTGATGAAGCGCGAAGGCTATAGCGCGGCGTATGCGGTCAACGTAACGACCCACTCGTCGCTGGCCGGCGCGCTGATGCCGACGTCGACGAACATGATCATCTATGCGTTCGCCGCACAGGGGATCACGGGCACGTTGAACGGTCAGCAGCTGAGCGGCGTCTCGATCGGCGACCTGCTGTTCTCCGGGCTGCTGCCGGTGCTGTGGGTGATGGGTTTCGTGCTGATCGCAGCCTACTGGCAGGCGGTTCGTTTCGGCTACCCGCAGCGCCCCGATGGTTCGACGGGCGTGCAGAAGTTTCCCGGCTGGTTCGCGGTGGGCAGGACGTTCCTTGGCGCATTGCCCGGTCTGATGGTGATCGCGATCATCCTGGTGTGCGTGGCAAGAGGCATTGCGACCGCGACAGAAGCCGCGGCGATCGCGGTGGTCTATTCGCTGGTGCTGACACTCGTCGTCTATCGCTCGATGACGAGGAAGAAGCTCTTCGTGGCGCTTTCAAGCGCGACCAAGACAACCGGTGTGGTGCTGCTGCTGATCGCCGTGTCGAACATGCTGCGCTTCCAGATGGCTTACCTGGAGATTCCCGACGCGATCGAGCGCCTGCTCGAACATGCAACGACGCTTCCGTGGCTGATGCTGCTGTATATCAACATCCTCCAGGTTTTCCTCGGCACGTTCGTCGACATGGCCGCGCACATCCTGATCACGACGCCGCTGTTCCTGCCGCTCGCGATGCATGCAGGCGTGGGCCCCGTGCAGTTCGGCATCATGATTCTGCTGAACTGCTCACTGGGTCTGGTTCACCCGCCGATCGGCTCGGTGCAGTTCGTCGGTTGCGCGATCGGCAACGTCTCGATCGGTGAAACGACGAAAATCGCGTGGCCGTATTATCTGGCCATCTTCAGTGCGATCAACGTCGTCACCTATCTGCCGTTCTTCTCGACCTGGTTGCCAAGCCTGATCAACGGACACCCGGTGTATTGAGTTTCGACGTTTTCCCCGGGTGGTGATGAACAGCCTCGCGTGTGCGGGGCTGTTTTCGTTTTGAGGCTCGATGGTCGATACTGGCTAAGGCCTGGCCGCCTCATCCGCCTTAAGAAAATCAACAAACGCGCGCAGCGGTGCAGGCACATGGCGGTGTCCGGGATAGTAAAGAAACGGACCCGAAAAGCGCTCCCACCACGGCTCCAGGATCGGTTCGAGAGCGCCACTGTCGAGATGCGGGCGAAGCCCCTCCTCGAAAAGATGAATGATACCGACGCCTGCAATCGCGGTTTTGACAGCCAGATCGCCCGCCGCGCCGGGCCTGACCACGAGCGGCCCTGGCGGGTCCAGCTGCACGCGCTCGCCGTCGCGCTCGAAGTTCCAGGTTGCCATCGCGCCCCCCGCGAACTGGATGCGCAGGCACGCGTGCGTGAGCAGGTCACGCGGGTGTGTGGGCCTGCCGTGCGTGTCGAGATAGTCCGGTGTCGCAGCAGTGGCGAAACGCTGCACACGCGACCCGATTGGAATCGCGATCATGTCCTGCTCGAGACGCTCGTCGTAGCGAATGCCCGCGTCGCAGCCGATCGACAGCACGTCGACAAACCCATCCTCGACGACGACTTCCACCCGGATGTCCGGATAGGCCTTCAGGAACGGCGCGATCACGCCAGGCAGGTCGATGTGCGCGACGCTCGCGGGCACGTTGAGCTTGAGCGTGCCCGACGGTTTGTCGCGAAAGCCGTTCAGGACGTCCAGCGCCGCTTCCATCTCGCTGAAGAGCGGCGTGAGCTTTTCGATGAGACGCACTCCCGCTTCGGTCGGCGCGACGCTGCGTGTGGTCCGGTTAAGCAGACGCAGCCCCAGCTTCGCTTCCAGACGGCGCACGGCAATGCTGAGGCTCGACGCGGAGACACCGCTGATCCGGGCGGCATCGCGAAAGCCGCCTGAGCGCGCGACGGAGATAAAGGCGGCGAGATCGTTCAGGTCCATGGCGATTGTGCATTTTTTTGAACAACCCGTATAAGTTAAACCGGTTTATTCAACACTGCAATCGCCGTCATACTGGCGCACACCCTTCCACGAGGAGCACGTCATGTCAAAGTCCACACCCGCAGCCACCTGGTCTCTCGCCGGTCACACGGTGCGTCGCATGGGCTACGGTGCCATGCAGCTTGCCGGCCCCGGCGTATTCGGTCCGCCGAAGGATCGCGAAGCCGCGATCGCTGTTCTTCGCGAGGCGGTGGCGTCGGGCGTCAATCACATCGACACGAGCGACTTCTACGGGCCGCACGTCACCAACCAGATCATCCGCGAAGCGCTGCATCCGTACCCGGACGACCTCGTGATCGTCACCAAGGTCGGCGCCGTGCGGGGCGACGACGCTTCATGGCTACCCGCGATGGAGCCGCAGGACATCGAGCGCGGCGTCCACGACAACCTGCGCAACCTCGGGCTCGACGCAATCGAAATCGTCAACCTGCGGATCATGGGCAAGGTCCACGCGCCATCCGAAGGAACGATCGCGAGACAGGTCGAGGCACTCGCCGGGCTTCAGCGCAAGGGACTCGTGCGTCACATCGGTCTGAGCAACGCGACGTCGGCCCAGGTCGCCGAGGCGCAGGGGATCGTCGAAATCGTCTGCGTGCAGAACCACTACAACCTGGTCCAGCGGGAAGACGACGCGCTCGTCGATGAACTCGCCGCCAGGGGCATCGCCTATGTGCCGTTCTTTCCGCTTGGGGGATTCACGCCGCTTCAGTCGTCGGTGCTGTCGGGGGTCGCGCAGAAGCTCGGCGCGACACCGATGCAGGTGGCGCTCGCCTGGCTTTTGCATCGCTCGCCTAACATCCTGCTGATTCCGGGTACGTCGTCGACAGGGCATCTGCGTGAAAACATGCAGGCCGCGCAATTGAGCCTGTCTGACGCGGTGCTTGAAGAACTTGAAGGCATCGGACGGGCTGCTTAAGGGAATCGAGCCGGGGAAGGTGTTTCGGGTTGGGCGCCTGCTTGCGAGGGCTTGCGACCCGAACACCTTATTCGCGTGCCATCGCCTTCGCGACGTGTTCAGCAAACGCCCTCACCTTCGCGGAATGCCTTCGCTCCTGCGGACTCACGAGATGAACCGGTATGGGCACCGTTTCCCATTCGGGCAGCATGCGCAGCACTTCTCCACTCGCCAGCGCTTCGTCGAAGAGCCAGGTCGGCGAATAGCCGATGCCCATGCCCGCGAGAATCGACGCTCGCATCACCTCACTGCTGTTGGTCTGCAGGTTGCCTTCGACGCGCACGACGCGCGTGGTTCCCGCCGGATCCGCCGCACCGGGCCCTGCCTTGAAACTCCACGCGTTGCGCATGGCCAGTTCGGTGTAGACGATACAGTTGTGATTCGCCAGATCGTCCGGAACGCGCGGTGCCTTTAAGCCTTTGGGCAGCGAACGCACGTAGCTGCGGTGGGCCATCAGCATCCGCTGGGCCGTTCCAAGCCGGCGCGCGATCAGGCTGCTGTCCGGCAGGTCGCCCAGGCGCACGGCGCAATCGATGCCCTGTTCGACAAGATCGATAAAGCCGTCGTGAAGACGCAGATCGATCTTCACACCGGGATTGCCCGCCAGAAACGACTGGATCAGCGGCATCAGCTTCAGGCGCCCGTAGCCCACCGACGCCGCGATCCGCAGCCAGCCCGTCAACTGCTGCTCGCCGCGTCGCAATGCGCCCTCAGCCTCGGCAATTTCGCCGACGAGACGACGCGCCTGCTCGAAATAGCGTTCACCCTCTTCCGTCAGCGCGAGCGAACGCGTGGTGCGCGTCAAAAGCCGCGCGCCGAGTTCGCGCTCCAGTGCCGCGACCTGTTTGCTCACCGCGCTTTGTGTCGTGTCGGACTCGTGCGCGACGGCCGAAAAACTACCTGCCTCCACCACGCGCACGAACGTCTTCATCGCCTGCAGTTTGTCCATTTTCCTTGCTCGATATATTCCTTAATGGAATCAGTCATATGAGCATACACCGTCTATATCACCCGGACGGAATCAGTCAAAGTGCAGTCATCGCATACGCGACACAACTCAACCCGAAGGAGCACTGACATGAACCCATCCGTCGTACTGATCACAGGCGCGCTTACCGGCATCGGCCGCGCCACCGCTCTGGCTTTTGCACGCGAAGGAAACCGCGTCGTCGTCAGCGGCCGTCGCGAGGAAGCCGGTCAGGCGCTCGCAGCCGAACTTCGCGCGCTGGGTGCCGACGCCGAGTTTTTACGCGCCGACGTGCGCTTCGAGGCTGAGGTGCGCAGCGTCGTCGAGCAGACGGTCGAGCGTTTCGGCCGGCTCGACGTCGCGGTCAACAACGCTGGCACAGAAGGAGAACTCGCGCCGATCGTCGAACAGTCGGCGGCCAATTTCGAGGACACGTTCTCGGTCAACGTGCTTGGCACGCTGCTGTCGCTCAAGCACGAGATGCGCGTGATGCTTGCACAGGGCGCGGGCTCGATCATCAACCTTTCGTCGATCGCGGGCCAGGTCGGCATTGCGGGCGCTTCGGTCTATGCGGCCAGCAAGCACGCGGTGGAAGGCCTGACGAAGAGCGCGGCACTCGAAGGCGCCGCTGCGGGCGTGCGCGTCAACGCCGTGGCGCCGGGCCCTGTTGCCACGCAAATGCTCGAACGCTTCGTTGGTGGCAACGAGGAAAACAAGGCCGGTTTCCTCGCGAGCGTTCCGGCGCGACGCGCCGCGATGCCCGACGAGATCGCCCAGACCATCGTGTTTCTCGCGAGCGACAAGGCGCGTTATCTGACCGGGCAAAGCATCGCTGTCGATGGCGCTTATACGGCGCAATAGCGCACTGTCTTTGCCGCTCACTTCGTTTAGCTGTGTATTTTCTTCTTTAGGGAGCATCACCATGACGACCATCAACGTCCCGACTCGTGATGATGTCTCCCGTGCAACCCAGACCATCTTCGACAAGCGCAATAGCAGTCTCGGCACAGTACACAACCTGTATGCGACGCTCGCGCATTCCGGGCATGCACCCGGCAACTACCTCGCCTTTCAGAACGCGAAGTGCATGATGCACGCCACCTGAGGTATGGCAACACGCGCTGTAGAATTTCAACACGTTCTATCGTCAGCAGAGGTAATTGCCATGAACAGGATCGATCTCGCCAGCGTCTACCAGGGCTACATTGCCTGCCTGAACGCACAGGACTGGCCGAAGCTGGAACAGTTCGTTCACGAGGACGTGTACTACAACGATCACCTGATCGGATTGTCAGGGTATCGCGAGATGCTGGAGCGGGACTTCCATGAAATTCCAGATCTTCATTTCAACATCCAGTTGCTGGTTGCCGATTCGCAGCATGTAGCGAGTCGGCTGGCCTTCTCCTGTTCGCCAAAGGGAACGTTCCTTGGGCTCCGTGTGAATGGGAAGAGCATTTCCTTCACGGAGAACGTCTTTTATCGATTCCGCGACGACAGGATCGGGCAGGTATGGTCCGTCATCGATAAAGCGGCTATCGAAGCGCAGCTTTAACGCAAGTTCCATGCAAGAAGACCCGGCGCATAACGCGTTAAGGATACGAGCAGAGCGTCGTCCTGGCCATGGCATGGTCGCAGGAAACCAGATATTCACTTTGCCGTTAATCCGGAATACACTGAATTCACCCTTTCCCTCCACCTGACCTTCGCCATTCTTCGGTAACAGTTGCTTTTGTCGTGCTCAGCGAGCCGAAGCAAACCGGATCGGTTCGTGCCCAACATCATTCGAACGGGACGACTCATCATGGCTGATACGAGCTACATGGCACGGAAATCCGTGGCCGATATTGTAGGAAGCGCCGGCGAGGAGGGAAGCCAGGCACTATCGAAAACACTGGGCGCCACCAGCATCACGGCGATGGGCATCGGCGCCATCATCGGCGCCGGCATCTTTGTCCTGACCGGCACCGCCGCGGCGCAGTTCGCCGGCCCAAGCATCGTGCTGTCCTTCGTGCTCGGCGGTATCGCGTGCGCGTTCGTCGGGCTTTGCTATTCGGAACTGGCAGCCATGTTGCCCGTATGCGGCAGCAGTTACACCTACACCTATGCCACGCTGGGTGAAATTTTCGCGTGGATCATCGGCTGGGACCTGATCCTCGAATACGCGATGGGCGCCGCCACTGTCGCGGTCGGCTGGTCCGGCTATATCGTGAGCCTGCTGCACAACGTGGGAATCAGCATCCCGCCCACGCTGGCCGCCGCACCCGGCACCGTCATCAAGCTGGCCGACGGCACCACCGCGACGGGCATCGTCAATCTGCCCGCGATATTGATCATCGCCATTCTGACGACCCTGCTCGTACTCGGCACGAAGGAATCCGCGCGGCTCAACAACATCATGGTGGCGGTCAAGCTGACCGTGGTGGTGGCCTTCATCGCGCTCGGTATGTTTTTCATCAAGCCGGCGAACTGGCATCCGTTCATTCCGGCGAATACGGGCGAATTCGGCAACTTCGGCATGAGCGGGATTCTGCGCGGGTCGGCCGTGGTGTTCTTCGCGTTCATCGGTTTCGATGCGGTTTCCACCGCCGCACAGGAAGCGAGGAGGCCGCAACGGGACATGCCGATCGGCATCCTGGGATCGCTGATCATCTGCACCGTGCTGTACATCCTCGTCGCGGGGATCCTCACCGGGCTTGTGCCTTATGGTGAGCTGAATGTTCCCGATCCGATCGCCAAGGGCGTTGACGCCATCGGCCTCACCTGGTTCTCCATCCTGATCAAGATCGGTGCGCTGACGGGACTGACCACCGTGATTCTCGTGCTGCTATACGGACAGAGCCGCATCTTCTTCACGATGTCGAAGGACGGCCTGCTGCCGCCGCTTTTCGCGCGCGTTCATCCGCGTCTTCAGACGCCTCATCTGAGCCAGATCCTGATCGGCACCATTGTCGCGATCGTCGCGGCCCTTACGCCGATCAGCGTGCTGGGTGAGATGGTCAGCATCGGCACGCTGTTCGCGTTCATCCTCGTGTGCGGTGCCGTGATCTATCTGCGGCGCAGCGACTCCGATGCTTCACGCCCTTTCCGGGTGCCTGCCGTACCGGTCGTGCCGATCCTCGGGATCCTGTTTTGCCTGTTGCTGATGGCGGGACTGCCGCTCGTCACCTGGATGCGGCTTGTCGTATGGCTGGTGATCGGGATGACCATCTATCTTTCGTATGGCCGGCACCATTCGACGCTGCGCTTCCCCGAGCGCCGGTGAGCATGGGTAGCGCCGGATTGGCGCTACCGTAATTTTTCTCACATCCCGACGAAAAATTCTCGTTTTGGCGCCGGGTTCCATCCACCTAAACTGGGATGTGAACGGTAGCCACGACGCAGCGTCGCTGCGTCGTTACGTCCTGGATGATGGGGGTTTTCTCGTGAACATGACTTTGTTTGAGATTCCGGCTGTAGTGGTTATTCTAAGTATCGTTTGTGCCGTAGTGGTCAGGGCATTTGTGTCGTCGCGCTCGGATAGCGTCGATCTGTTCATGAGACGGAACATGACGGATGACCGGGAGAGATATCTTTAGCACCAGCATGCTGCTGTATCCGCTACACAAGAAATCATTGCGCGTCTGCCGCATTCATTCGCGAGCCGAACGCCCTAACCTGCCGATCCGGATTAAAGCGCGCCGCCCAGATGAAGCAGCACGAATAACGTTGCAGCGCCCGCGATGAGAATCAGCGCGTTGATTCGTGTCGTCATGACGATCCCGGTTGCAACCAGGGCGGTGACCTGCGCGATCCAGCCGCCATCCAGTTCTTTCACCAGCACATAGACGGCTGCCAGGATCAGTCCCGCCGCCACGGGGCGAAGCCCCGACTGCAACGCGTTCTGCCAGCGTGCGCCACGATGCTTCGTCCAGAGATGCGCGACGCCGTACATCATGAACGCGGTCGGGCCAAAGAGCGCGAGTGTCGCGACAACCGCGCCCTGAAGTCCACCGACCTGCCAGCCGATCAGGGTCGCGAGCAGCGAGCCTGGCCCCGGCGCGAGCCTTGCGATGGCGAAGTCGCTGACAAACTGAGCGTGCGTCATCCAGTGATGCACGTCGACGACCTGTCTCTGGAGATCCGCGATGATGGACTGACCGCCCCCGACCGTCACGATCGACAGGGGCGCGAAGACGGAGAAAAGCGCGATGAGTGTTCGGGACAAGGGTTATTGCTCGTGAAAAGACAGGGGCCGTTGACTACTCGCGTCGGGACAGGCGCACATATTCGAAGCCGACGCTAAGTGTTCCGGCTACCAGCACGGTCCAGACGAGTGGCACGGCGAGGATCGCGACCGCAATGAACGTCCCGATGAAAATCAGAATCGGAAAGACGCGGCGCGGCAACCGGCGTACCGCGGTGATCGCCATTGAAAGGGAAAGGCCAATTGCACCGGCCGCCGCGCCCGCCAGTGCAAAACGCGTCAACGAGAAACCCGCCATCGCCGAGAAGAAGACACCCAGGATGACGATCGACACCGCCGGCGGAAAGATGATTCCAGCAAACCCGACAACCGCGCCTCGCCAGCCAAGCAGGCGGTGCCCAATCCAGATCGCCAGGTTTTTGATGTTGACACCCGGAAGCGCCTGCGAGAGCGCGAGCCCGTCAAGGAACTCTTCCTCCGTGAGCCAGTGCCGGTCGTGGACAAATTCACGCAGGAACCAGCCACTCAGTCCGCCACCAAAGCTCGTGAGCCCGATTCGCGCAAAGATCAGAAAGAGCTCGAGCGTCGTTGGCATTGCAGCCGGGCGCGATGGCTGCCCGCCCGTCGTTTGGCCTGGTGAGCGCTGTTCATCTGGCGCCTGCGTGTCGACATTCCTGGTCAAGGTTAATCCTCCCGCACGCATCGATCGCGCTCATGAGATAGCATCCGCGCGCCGCCGTGCTGATCGAGGAAGTATCCCACAGTGAATCATCCGACGACCGGAGCGATAAAGTGAATGCCCGCAATCCGGCATTCAATCGCGCCGTATTCAAGCGCGGCGAAGCGCGCGGACTCGTATCAGCGAGGCAATCCGCGAGAGAAAGCGCCAGCGTCACGTCTTTTCGCTTTTCTCCACTTTCGCCCGGGTCTTCGCAGGCGCTTTCTTCTTCAATTTGCTCTGGTTGAAATCGATAGCGGCACGGACGAGTTTCTTTAGTGCGCGGTCATTAATCTCGTCGCCTTCGAAAAAATCGATCGCCCGTCTCGCGTTGCCTTCAAGGCCCGCGTTGAAGAGTCCGTCAGGATCCGGGATGCTTGCCCCGTGCATGAAGGTAAGCTTCACCTTCCCTTTGTGGGCATCGGCAACCGCGATTATTCCGTCGCGGGACCACACCGGGCTTCCCATCCACTTCCATTCCTCGATGATCTCCCGGTCCGCCTCGAGGATGCTCTTGCGGATACCGGCAAACGTCTTGCCACGCCAGTCCGTCAGCCCAGCGACCAGTGCGTCGATATTTTCCGATGGATTCATTGGATCTCCATGCCTTGAATTCAGGTCCAGTTTCAAGCGACAACGATAACAATGTCATGGCCACGTTATCCAGGTGAGCACTACCCATCGTCCGCGCAACGTGATCAGATCCCAGGCGCAACAGTTATTCGTGCGGTCATGCCAGCAGGAAAACGCGCGTGCAGTCAGGTATTTGCCACCAGCAGTTCTTCTGCATTGTCTGGCGGGCGCAGATCATCTGTCCTGCCTGTGAAGTAACGCCGGGCAAGATCGGCCGCCGGGACGTGCCGTGCCTCTCCAAAGCCCGCATCATGGGCCAGCGCCAGGATTTCCTGCGGGGTGAAGAAGCTGAGAAAAGGTGTCCCGCTTGCCCGCGCGCCCTTCTCCGCCATCTCAAGGCCGGGACGCACCTCGGGGCCCGCCAGCTCCAGCGGGAGCAGGAACGTCATGGCAAGCGTCGACCCAGGAGCGAGCACCGCGACCTCGCGCAGCGCGGCCGCGTTCGCTTCGCGGGTGAGATACATGCTCACGCCGGTGGAGACCACGATCGCCGGCTTGCTGTCATCGAAGCCGGCCGCCACGAGCCGGTCCCGCCAGCGCTCCCCCGC
This sequence comes from Paraburkholderia sartisoli, assembly GCF_900107685.1. Lineage (GTDB taxonomy): Bacteria > Pseudomonadota > Gammaproteobacteria > Burkholderiales > Burkholderiaceae > Paraburkholderia > Paraburkholderia sartisoli. Next base: position 349,600 of record NZ_FNRQ01000007.1, read on the forward strand.
CTCGAAATCGACCGGCACGAAGCGCAGCCAGTCCGGCACGCCGAAGCCGAGCTCGATCAGGCGCCGACGCTTCCATGCCTGAGGAGCTGGCTGGTCGATCTCGAACACATCAAGGCGGGACGCAATCTCCGGCCTGCGCTGTGCAAAGCTGTCAAGGCCCGCGCCGAGGATGACATACTGGCTCACCCCGCGACCGGCCTGCTCCACCACGAGATCCTCGATGAAGCGGGCACGCGCCACGATGGAAGCGCGAAAGGGCCGCGTGAACTGCGGGTCCATGTCGCCGCGCTCGCGCCAGTTCCCGTCCGGGGACAGCAGCTTGAGACCGACTGTGTCTTCCAGCACGGGCGGCGGGGCGTCGACCTCGACGTGCAGCGCGCGCCACAAGGCGACTCGCGCTGCTGTGCTGTCCGGCACTTCATCTCGCCTGTCGTTCATGACCTTGAATCCTGTTTGTTCGTCTACGCCTGAAGCTCAAGCTGAAGCCGACCTGCCAGTATCATGCCGCGCAAGGCAGGAAAGCGCTGCCGTTGCAGCGCCTTCAGGCAATTGATAGAGAACGCGTCACACAGCATCCGCATGTAGAAATGCGGCAAGCAGGAAGAATATCAAATGTCGTGCCGAAGACACGACATGGCGGCCGCGACGCATCGGCATCGCGCCCCACGCGTCAGATCGATTTCACTTCCCCGCCATCCATCCTCAACGCCGAGCCGGTCATCCAGCGCGCAGCAGGCGACACGATGAACGCCATCAACTCAGCGATCTCCTCCGGCGTGCCATACCGCGCGATACCTGCTTCAACGGGAAACTTCGCCGTCGCCTCTTCGACGGTCATGTTGTGCAGCGGCGCCCAATGCTCCAGATAGGACTGCCGGCGGCCAGTCATCACGGGTCCCGGCAGCACACTGTTGACCTGCACGCCGTCGGCGATGCCGCGGTCCGAGAACGCTTTCGCGAGCGCAATGACCGCCGCGTTGATCGTGCCCACAGCCGCATAAGGCGCCTTGGGAAACAGCGCCGAATTGCCCGACATCAGCACGACCGACCCTGAACTCTCCTTCAGCGACGGCCACGCCGCGATCGTCAATCGTCGCGCGCCGTGAAGCTTCAGCGCGAGACCGCGGTCCCATTGCTCGTCGGTCATTTCAAACACGTCGATCTGCGGCACCGCGCCCGCGATGTTGAGCAACGCGTCGATCTGCCCGAACGTCGCGAGCGTCTCGTCGACGACTTGCCGTGCGGCGTCGGGTCGGGACAGGTCGACATCGATGACAAGCGGCTCCGCACCGGCCTTCTTCACCTCGATCGCGGTCTGTTCGAGGTTCCCGCGGTCGCGCGCGACGAGAATGAGCGAATCAAAATCCCGCGCGAGCCGGATAGCGGTCGAACGACCGATCCCCTGGCTCGCGCCCGTGACGATTGCGACTTTTCTGGACATTTCAGTTTTCCTTGAATTGCGGATCAACGATGGCAATGCACGACCACCGTCTTTCCACCAACTTCACTGGCTTCCATCACGCGATGTGCGTCGCGGATTTCATCGAGTCCGAACACGATTGCACACATGACTGTTCTCCTGCGCGTTGATGAGACTGCTGTCGATGCCGACCGCGGGACGCGTCAGTGGCTGAGAAAATCCGCGATGGCCGCAGCGATCTCCGCGGCGTGCGTCTCCAGCGCGAAGTGGCCGGTATCGAGGAAGCGCACGACGGCGCCCGGCATGTCGCGCCTGAATGCGTCGGCGCCCGCAGGCAGGAAAAACGGATCGTTCTTCCCCCACACGACGAGGAACGGCGGCTGATGCGTGCGGAAATACTGCTGGAACGCGGGGTACAACGCGACATTGCTTCGATAGTCGCCGAACAGATCGAGCTGAATCTCGTCCGCACCTGGCCGGCTCAGATAGAAGTCGTCGAGCGAGTAGCCGTCGGGCGACACGGTCGCCGTGTCGTACACACCATGCGTGTACTGCCAGACCGTTGTCTCGTGCGTCAGCATGACACGCAGCGCTTCACGATTGGTGCGCGAACCGTCCTGCCAATAGGCGCGGATCGGATTCCATCCGTCGCTCAATCCTTCTTCGTAAGCGTTGCCGTTCTGCGAAATGATCGCGGTGATTCGTTCAGGATGCCTGAGCGCGAGACGGAATCCAGTTGGCGCGCCGTAGTCGAATACGTAGAGCGCAAAACGATCGAAACCGGTCACCTCGGTGAAGCGGTCGATGACATTGGCGAGGTTGTCGAACGTGTACGCAAAACTGTCCCGGTCGGGCATGTCGGACTGCCCGAATCCGGGCAGATCCGGCGCGACGATATGAAAACGGTCAGCGAGCTTCGGAATCAGGTCGCGAAACATGTGACTCGAACTGGGAAAGCCGTGCAGAAGCAGCAGCTTCGGAGCGCCAGGGCGACCGGCTTCACGATAGAACACCTTGAAACCGTCGACATCGGCATGGCGATACGCAATTGAACTCATGGTCTCCCTCCACAGGAGAAAAGCAACCAGCTTGCATGGACCAGGGTAAGTGCTTTGCATGGGATCAGCGTACCGCGCATGGGGCCGAAGTAAGCGCTAAAGCGCTAACTCCGGCCGACACGCGAACGCTGATCGACAGCCAAAGCGCCAACGCTGGCGACAGGGTCATGTGAGCGATGAAACGCGCCTTGCGATTCCCGCCATCGCAGGCGGTGGGTACCCCTGGCGCGAGGAAACCGACTGGACCGCTTCGACGATCACATCGGTCACGGCGTCCGGAGCCGTCACCATCGGCGTGTGATCGACCTGGTACGAATGCACGTGTGCATTCATACGACGTGCCATGAAGCGCTGGGTATCGGGGTCGATCATCCGGTCCTGGCCGGCGATCAAAAACCAGCTCGGGCGGTCTCTCCACAGCGGACGCCCGACTGCTTCGCCGATGCACGACACCGCAATGGGACGCTGCACCGCGGCAAGCACCGCCAGCTCTTGCGGCGCTCCATCCTGCGCGAACGCAGCGGCGAACGCGTCGTGCGGCAGCCATATCAATCCGTGCCGATCCGGGGCAAGCTGCGGCGCCTGCGGATGCACCTCGCCTCGGTAGAACACGTCGCCCACTGTTTCCCCTTCGTCGGGCGCGAGCGCCGCCACGTAGACCAACGCCGCGACGCGGTCTGAACGGGTCGATCCGATCACGGCGCCTGCATATGCATGGCCTGCCAGCACGACCGGGCCTTCGATCCGTTCAAGCGTCCGGTCGAGCGCGGCCACGTCGTCACTCAACGAGGTGAGTGGCAGCGGAGCCGCGATTGCATCGATGCCCCGCCCCTTCAGACGATCGATCACCTTGGTCCAGCTTGATCCGTCCGCCCATGCGCTATGCACGAGCACCGCGCTCACATTGCCAGAAGACATGTCCTGCTCCTTTCAGAAAAGTGGAGACTGCCCGTGACACAAGGCTTTTCTACGCCACATCATGTAACCTGTTTATCGATATTTTATAGGTTACTCATTGATTTGGTAACTTGTCAACATCATTTTTAGCGGTTACGATTCGGCTATCGTCATTTCACTTTCGTCACGACAGATGGACTACCGTCACATTCCCGCGATATTCCTCGCCGATGCACCGGGCCTCGATTTTCTGAACTCGGTTGCGACGCCTGTCGATGAAGAAGTCGACTGGATCAGCGATGGCGAAGGCCTGCTTGGCTGGCTGGAACAGGCTGAACTGGTGCCGCGCGCCGCGCTTGCGGCGATGCGGTCGCAGGCCACGCCGGCCGAGCTGGACGCGGTGGCGGCGCAGGCACGCGCACTGCGCGAATGGTTCAGGGGATTCGTCCAGAAGAGAAAGGGGCGGCCGCTCGCCGCCAGGGATTTGCGCGAACTCGCCCCGCTGAACCAGTTCTTCGAGCGCGACGAGCAATACGGAGAAATCGTCGTCGATGCCACTAACGGCGTACCGGTTTTCGGATTGCGCGCGAACCGGCGCTGGAAGTCGCCGGAGTCGCTGCTGATGCCCATTGTCGAGGCGTTGGCGAGGCTGGTGTGCGACGAGGACTTCACGCACGTGAAGGCATGTGAAGGCCCGCGCTGCACGTTGATGTTTGCCGATCACACACGGGGCCACGCGCGCCGGTGGTGCAGCATGGCGATTTGCGGTAACCGCGCGAAGGTGGCGGCTCACCGCAAGCGGCTCAAGGAGCGTGAGCGTTGAGCTGACGTCGAATGCGTGGGATGCAGCGGAGGGCGTGTTATTCCGGCTTTCCGACGTGCTGGATCGATCGCAGCGGCAGCGTCTTCGAAGCAATGAGCCAGATGCCGGACTGGCGACTGGCTGGTCTCGACGAATTGCCGCCGCTATTCGATAGCCGTGACTCTCCCCTCAGCCAAACGTGAACGAATACGCTTCGACGCCCGGATCCAGAAACTCGATCGAAAACGTATGGTCCTTGATGTCACCCGTTTGCCGCACCAGTTGATAGAGCCGTTGCTCCGTCACCGTGCCCGTGCCGTCGGCGCTCACATCGCTGCCGTGCGCATTGCCGGGCGCGGCGCCATCGATGCTGACGCGAAACCGCACGGGCTTGCCGTCCTTTTCCGGACCCAGCACCAGATGCAGGTCGCGAGCGTGGAAGCGGTAGACGATCTTTCCCGACGATGCCGCGAGCGTCGCGTGTTCGGCACCGACGCGCCACTTGCCGGCGAGACCCCAGTCGTTTAGCGCAGGCTGTGTGGGCGCGGCGTATGTATGCAACTGGTCGTCGGTTTCGCCGCCGGGTGACGCGAAGTTCTCGGCACGCGCATAGCCGATATAGGTTTCCGGCGACTGCATGTCGTGATTGTCGGCAGCGGCCTCCACGCCTGTCACGTCGGCATGGGTGAGCCCTGTCGCGATCTTCGCCGCATTCGCGTGACCGGCTTCCGTCAGCAACTGCTGGATCACCCTCTCCGACTGCGCATAGTCGCCTTCACCGAAATGGTGGTAGCGGATACGCCCCTGCGCATCGACGAAATAATGCGCCGGCCAGTACTGGTTGTTCAGCGAGCGCCAGATGGCGTAGTTGTTGTCGATCGCAACCGGATAGTCGATACCGAGGTCGTGTGTCGCCTTCTTCACGTTGTCGATATTGCGCTCGAAGGCGAACTCCGGCGCATGCACCCCGATCACGACCAGCCCCTGATCCCTGTACTTGTCCGCCCACGCCTTCACGTACGGCAGCGTGCGCAGGCAGTTGATGCACGAGTAGGTCCAGACATCGATCAGCACCACCTTGCCGCGCAAACTTTGCGCGCTGAGCGGCGGCGAGTTGAGCCATTGCACCGCACCCGTCAGCGGCGGCAGCACGCCTTCGACCGGCAGCGGCGGCGCATCCTCGGGCGCGGCTTGCGCCGTACGCATCATCGCACCCGACGAAGCAACCCTCGCGCCGCCCGTGCCTTTATCCGCGTCAGCGGAAGTGCCGGAACCCGCGGCATCATTGGCCGCCATCATCGCGCCGCCGTTCGTCGTATTGCTCGGTGCGTTGCCCGCCGGCGTCGCACCCGGCGACAGCCGGTCGACCAGCTTCTGTTCGATGCCACCGGTCGCAACCGTCGAGATCCGCGTGAGAATCCCCGTGTCGAGACCGAGCGCGATCGCCACCACGCCACCCAGCATCGCCGCGCCGATGCCACGGCGAATCCACTCGCCGGCGCCCAGCGACCGTTTCATCGCCGTGAAGACGCGCCCGCCGATCAGCAACGCGACCGCGAGCGAGGTCGCAGCGCCAGCCGCATAGGCGACCAGCAGCAGCGTCGTGCCGACACTCGCGCCGCGCAGCGCGGCGCCGGTCAGCACGAGACCCAGAATGGGACCGGCGCACGGCGCCCACAGCAAGCCGGTGGCGATGCCGAGCAGAAACGACGAACCCGCGCGCACCTGCTGGCCGTCGGCCTGGGCAAAGTTCGAGAGCCGGTTGCCGGCGCTCACCAGGGGCCGCATCAGATGGTCGGCAAAACGCGGGAACAGCAGCGTCAGGCCGAATACGGCGAGCAGCGCGATGGCGAGCCAGCGGCCGTACTGGTTGGCCTGCGTGACCCAGCCGCCGCCGACGGCAGCAAGCGTCGCCACGAGGGCGAATGTCAGCGCCATGCCGGCGAGCAATGGCAGCCCGCTGCGAACGAAAGGCTGGTCGGCGCGCGCGAAGACGAACGGCAGCACCGGCAGGATGCACGGGCTGAGAATCGTCAGGGCGCCGCCAAGATAGGCGAGAACGATGAGTAGCATGACTGTTCCAGTGCGTTGTTTCAGGGGTTATCCGGGAGGTCGCCGGGGCTCAGGCTGCCGCCGGCGTAAAGCGCATCGCGAGCCCGTTCATGCAATAGCGCAGGCCGGTGGGCTTCGGGCCGTCGTCGAAGACGTGTCCGAGGTGGCCACCGCAGCGCCGGCAATGCACTTCCGTGCGCGACATGCCGAACGAGCCGTCTTCGCGCGTCGCCACCGCATGTTCGAGCGGCGCCCAGAAACTGGGCCAGCCCGTGTGGCTCTCGAACTTCGTGCGCGATGAAAACAGGTCGAGCCGGCAGCCGGCGCACGAGAACACGCCCGCGCGATGCTCGCTGTTCAGCGGGCTGCTGTAAGGCCGCTCGGTGCCTTCTTCCCGCAGAACGGTGTACTGTGCCGGCGTGAGCAACTGGTGCCATTGCTCATCCGTGCGCGTGAATTCGAAGTTTTGCGCGGGCTTGCCGGCCTCCGCCGGCGCCGCGGCGAGTCTCGGCCAGCGGCTCACGGCAGCCAGCGCCGCCACGGCCGCACCGCCCGAAAACAGAAAGCGTCTACGACTTTGCATGATGGGCTCCTTGATACCAATGCGCGGATAGTGGCCACATGCTAGGGCGCGGGCGGTGTCAAAGTCCTCACGAAAAGTTAAATTAAATGTGATAACTCGCTGCCCGGAAATTTTGCACAATGGCGCAACGGCCACTATCCGGCGCCCGTTCCTGCAACCGCCCAGAACCGCTCGAGACCGCGACTTCCATGGATCATCAAAAGCGCATCCTGATCGTCGAAGACGACGTCGACATTGCCAACGTACTGGCCCTGCATCTGCGGGATGAACGCTATGAGGTCGTGCATAGCGCCGACGGCAACGAAGGGCTCCGGCTGCTTGAACAGGGCGGCTGGGATGCACTGATCCTCGACCTGATGCTGCCGGGCGTCGACGGACTGGAGATTTGCCGGCGCGCCCGCACGATGACGCGTTACACGCCGATCATCATCACCAGCGCGCGGTCGAGCGAAGTTCACCGGATTCTCGGCCTCGAACTCGGCGCCGACGACTACCTCGCCAAGCCGTTCTCCGTGCTCGAACTGGTTGCACGCGTGAAAGCGCTGCTGCGCCGCGTCGAGGCGATGGCGAAAGATTCGCGGATCGACGCCGGCACGCTGCAGACAGCAGGCCTCACCATCGATCCGCTGACACGCGAGGCCGCCGTCGAGGGTCGGCGCATCGAACTGACGCCGCGCGAATTCGATCTGCTGTATTTCTTCGCGCAGCAGCCGGGCAAGGTATTTTCGCGGATGGACCTGCTCAACGCGGTGTGGGGCTATCGGCATGAAGGATACGAACATACCGTCAACACTCACATCAACCGGCTGCGCGCGAAGATCGAAGCCGATCCGGCCGAGCCCACGCGGATACTGACTGTCTGGGGGCGCGGCTACAAGTTTGCAGTGCCTTCCGACGGCACCCCGGCGCAGGACACCCCATCCACGGACGCGCCATGAACCTCACGCTCACCCAGCGGCTTTCGATCGTGTTCTCGGTGCTGCTGCTGGCGTGCTGCGGCGCATCGGCGTGGCTGCAAATCCGCTCCAGCGACCTGCACGACAAGGAAGTGATCCAGGGCCTGTCACGCGGCCTTGCCGGTCACATCGCCCGCGGCACGCCATTGATGGATGGGAACGGCCTGCGGCCCGACGCCGTGCGGCAACTGTTCGGCCAGTTGATGGTGGTCAATCCGAGCGTCGAGGTGTATCTGCTCGACAGTCAGGGACGCATCAAGGGCGACGATGCGCCCGCCGGGCATGTGAAGCGCGAGCAGGTGGACCTCGCGCCGATTCGCCGTTTCATCGCCGGCGACGCGCTCCCGATTCTCGGCGACGATCCGCGCAGCACCGACGCGCGCAAGGTGTTCAGCGCCGCGCCGCTGCAGGCGAAGGGACAAGCGCCATCGGGTTATGTCTACGTGGTGCTGCTCGGCGAGGCACATGACGCACTCGCCGCACAGGTTAGCGCCAGCTCGGTATTGCGCACCACGCTGTGGTACATGGCGCTCGTGACCCTGCTTGGGCTGCTCGCGGGCCTCACGGCATTCGGGCTGATCACGCGCCCCCTGCGAAGGCTGTCCGCCGCGATGCTGCGCTTCGACGCCAACGGCGAACCGGATACGCAGCCGAAGGTGCCGCGTTCATCGTCAGCGGGAACGCGTGATGAAATCGCCGTGCTGGAGACCGCGTTCGCGCAGATGGCCGAACGGATCGGCGAACAGTGGCGCGCGCTGACGCGGCTCGACCAGCAACGGCGCGAACTGCTTGCCAACATTTCGCACGACCTGCGCACGCCGCTGACGTCGCTGCACGGCTACCTCGAAACGTTGTCGCTGAAGGCCGACACGCTCGGCGAAACGGAACGCAAACGCTATCTCGCGATCGCGCTTGCGCAAAGCGTCAAGGTTGGACGGCTGGCAGAGGCGCTATTCGAACTGGCGAGGCTCGAACATGGCAACGTGCAACCGGCGCTGGAAGCATTCTCGATGGTGGACCTGGTGCAGGACGTCTTCCAGAAATTCGAGTTGCCGGCCGAAGCGCGGCATATCCATCTGCGTGCCGGGATTCCGCAGCGCCTGCCCAGTGTCCTTGCCGATCTCGGGATGATCGAGCGGGTGCTGACCAACCTGCTCGACAACGCGATTCGTCATACGCCTGCTCATGGCACGGTCGGCGTCGATCTCGCGTATCGCGACGCGCGGGTGTCGGTCACGGTCAGCGACACGGGCCCAGGCATTCCGGCGAATCAGCGCGACGGGCTGTTCGAGCGCCCTTTCAGCACCGGTGGTGCGCACCGCGGCGGCGGGTTCGGGCTGCTGATCGTGCAGCGCATGCTGCAACTGCATCACAGCCAGATACGTCTGGTCGAACACACGGGCACGGGGGCGACATTCTGCTTCGAGCTTCCTGTTACTGGCGCTTCCCTGTCAGCCGGTGCTTCGAGTTCGTCGCAGTCGTCTTCCTGGATGACCGGGCAGCGACAAAGATAGCCGGAAGCGGTCAGCTAATCGCCCGACGAACTGCCCGGCGGCTTCAGGATGGCTGACCCGCGCCGGAGCCGCCGGGTGCTGTTGGGGGCGCAGTCAGGTCATCCTCTGGAGACGGGGATGCCGCCTTGCCCGCCGGCATACCGCCTGATTCCGCGATTTCAACCCGCAGACTTCCGTGATTGTTCCAGTACGCCCAGCTGGCATCGTTGGCAAAGCAATACAGATAACCCGAGCATGGCGCCTTGATCTCCATTTCCTTGCCAATTCTGAAGTAGAAGGGTTGAGGCGGCACGCCTGCCTGGCCCGGTTGTCCTGGCGTTGAAATCGCCCCGCAGAGTTCGAACCAGTTCGCTCCCCTGACCCGCCTCGACCACGCAAACAGACGTTGCATCCAGTTACCAGGTGTTCCCTCCGCACCCCATGCACTGTCCCCATCCAGCCACGTTTGACCTTCAGGCACCTCGAAGCGGTAGCTCACACCCTCGTTCATGAAAATACCTGTCCAGTTCCACAACGGGCTGGCGAAAACCCGCACCTCGACCGCCTCCGCAGGGTCGATGTTCGGTCGATAGGGCGCCTGAAAGATTGGCGGACTGGCCTGTCGTGCCAATGCCAGATCCGATATCGATTCAGAACATCTTCGCGAACCCTTCGCCAGATACGGAAAGGACCGGGGACGAAAGCCGACTTCCCGGTAAAAACCGGTGAGCGAGTTGTGAAGGACACCATGTATCGCGGAGGGCGACGACTGGTCCGCGTGGGCCAGCTGGTTCAACATGTCTGGCTCAAACACCGCACCGCACTTCGCAGCCTCGCCAATCATCCATTTGAGCGTGGCATCGGAAAGTCCGGTCTCTTTGTAGCCGCCCCCAACGTCGGCGTGAACACCAGGGAACCACACCTGCAACACGCGTGTCAGGTCGCACCCATCCGAATCCGTCCACAGCGTTGGAAAGAAGTTGTTCCGCTGCTCATCGATTGCAAGGGCCTGGACCGCGCGCTCGACTTCTGGCGGGAGCGTTGTGTCATGAAATTCGAAGCGCTTTCTGCCGAAGCGGGACAAGTCCACGATGGCGGGGATGCCGAGCGCGCCCACCGTCTCCCACACCCCCAGGAAGCGAATGGGCGGGGGGTTGCCATGCGCATCGCGGAACCGTTTCTGCTGCGTGGCGCTTTCTGGCATTTCAGGGTCAAGCCGGTACAGGTTCCATGCCTGCCTGACCAGCGCCCAGGTTGCCTCGTGAGGAAGTCCGCAATGGTGAAGCATGCCGACCAGGCTTCGCGCCGTGAACGCGCCACGAGAGAAGCCAATGACAAAGATTTCGGAACCCTCTTCGTAGTGGTCGGACAGCCACTTGTACGCGGTTCGGATGTCACGGGAGAGGCCTAATCCCAGCACCCCGTCGATAAGGCGACGCACCCGCCCTTCGTTAGCGCCGATGCCGACGTGATAGTACCGGAGCTGCTCGACGCCATCGTCGCCGCGCTCGCTCAATGCGTTGAAAAAACGGACGACATTGGTTGGAACAGGCACCCCCTGAAACTGGTCGCTATCCGAGTTCCATGTGCCGTCACAGCAAACGAAAAGTCTCTTCATTTTTTTGGCCCTTCTCGTTCTGCGAGATTCTCATCACGCAGTGGAGCAACCTCGCCCTCGACACCTGCGGTTCACCGGTTCATATGCCGGCGTGGCCCGCCACATCCATGAAATTGCACGAAAGCATGACCGTGTCACCCAGATTCGGGGATGCTCAAGGTGCGCCTGAATTCCTATCATAAGCGTTCCGTGCGGGGTTCAGGATCGGCAGAATCCGGGTAAGGGTGACGCGCACAAGCGGCATCGTCCTGCCTGTCAAGGCAAGATACCAGCCCACACTGTCACGCCATCAGGGTCGATAGCGAGCCGGCATTGCCCGTTTTCACGAAGACCGCCGTCCTGGCTGGCAAACTCAAAGCTCACACCTTTGACCTTTGCATTGACATAGCGCTCACCGTCGCGCGTGCCGATCGTGCTGATCATTCCCACATGCGGGCCACTCGCTGACGGCGTTATCGAGCGGGAACCCACACGCCACATCACCTGTTGTCCAGGGTGAAAAGACCGGTCCGATGTTTCCAGCGTGAATCCTTCGGCGATCTCGATCTCGCCTGGCGTTTTGACGATTCCCTTCCCGACATTGTGCAGACCCAGCAGATCGGCAACCCGCATCGTGCAAGGTCGCGCGAAAACTTCCTCGACGGGTCCGGTTTGCAGAACGCGTCCGTGTTCGATCACCAGTACTTCGTCGGCGAGCAGCGCGGCTTCGTCAGGATCGTGCGTCACGATGACTGTTATCGCGGCGATCTCGCGCTGCAGGTCCCTGAGCGATTGTTGCAGGCGGCGACGGCGTGGCGTATCGAGTGCGGCGAACGGCTCGTCGAAGAGCAGCAGTTGACTATGGCGCGACAGCGCACGCGCGAGCGCAACCCGCTGGCGCTGACCAAACGATAGCTGACGCGGAAGACGACGGGTCAGCGTCGCAAGGCCCAGATGCTCGACCCAGAAACGCGCGCTCGCCCGGTCCGCGCCGACAGGAAACGCAAGCTGCTGGTCCACGGTCATGTGAGGGAAAAGGCCGTAATCCTGCGGCATATAGCCAATCTGGCGCCGCTCCGGTGGCAGCGCACCGAGATCCAGCCGGCCGAGCGTCACCGCGCCACGCTCATTGGATTCCAGGCCCGCGATCAACCGCAGCGCCATCGACTTGCCGGAACCCGACGGACCGATGATCGCGAGCCGTCGCGAAGAAGGCGCCCAGGCGATGTCGAGGCTGAACGTGCCGATATGTCTCGTCAGCCGTATCGCAAGCGTCAGATCGGCATCGGCGGAAAGCGACGTGCCGGCCATGGCGACGACGACGGGTTCGTCGCCATTGTCGGGCTGCTCGCTTGCGGTCGCACGGGCGCCGCGGCTATAAACCGACAGCGCGGCGCACACCACGGCGATGCCGAGCGTCGGCAGCAGAAGCGGCATCATCGCCGGCAAACCCTGTCCGCCGAATACCACGTAGGTGTACACAGGGAGCGAATACGGGTGATAAGCGACCATCACCGTCGCGCCAAATTCGCCGAATGCGCGCAGCCACGCCAACGCAAGGCCCGCCCGGATGGCCGGCCATGCAACCGGCAGCGTCACGCGAAAAAAGCGGCTGGCCGGATGATGTCCGAGCGTCGCGGCAACATCGTCGAGAACAGGATCGACCGACAGAAACGCGGAACGCGCGGCGACGATCAGAAAAGGAGCGGCGACGAACGTTTCGGCGAGCACGATGCCCGCGAACGAATCGGTCAGCGTACCGCCGACCGCACGGCCGATCCAGCTATAAGGTCCCAGCAGGAACAACAGCAGCACGCCGCTCGTGAGCGGCGGCAATGCGAGCGGCAGCTGGACGACAAAACCAAGCCATGCTGTCCAGCGCGACGACGAACGGGCGAGCCAGTACCCCAGCGGCACGCCGCCCACGAGTATCACGAGCGCGGCAACGCTTGCACTGCCGATGGAAACGCCAACCGCCGACCACGTGGCGTGCCAGTCGACGCCGGCCCAGTCGGCGTGACTGATCTGCGGAATACTCGCGAGAAACGGCGCGCACAGATACGCAGCAAGCAGGATGGCGAGCCAGAGCAGCGGCTGCGCCGCTGGCTGCTTCATTGGGCTGCGTCGATGACAGCATGCAATGACGACGGTACGGCTTGCGCATTGCCGGTCACCGTCGGCTTGATCACGTCGACGCCGTGCTCCTTAAGCAACGCACGCCCTTTGGCGCTAAGCAGAAAATCGGCAAAACGCGTCCCGCCACTGGCGTTCGGTGCATCGTTGAGGATAGTGAGCGTATAGCTCGCCCTGGCTTGCAGTTCAGGCGCGGGGCGAAACGCAGGAATCTTCAGATCCGACGTTTCCGTCGAGTAGAAAAAGCCCGCGTCGAGCTGGCCTGACTGAAGACGCCCCACCAGCGTCTCCTCCGGCAGCACCTGCTCGGGATTGTCGGGCGCGCCGAGCGTCTTCTGAACGAGATCGGGCTGATGATAGAGCTCCGCGGCCTTCGTCACCATCTGGACGGTGAATGCCCCCTTCGGATCGAGCTTCGGATCGGTACGGCCAACGCGGATACCCGGTTCCTGCAGCACCTGATCCCAGCGCTTCTGCTTGAAATCGGCGGCAAAACGGCTTTGCGGGTTGTAGCCGATCATCAGCGGCGATTCGGCGAAGTTGACGTACCAGCTCACATGATCGCCGTTCGCCGCGCCCATCAAGCTGGCGTTCACCTTCGGGCTCGCGCTGATAAACACGTCGCCGCGACGGAGCTTGCCTTTGACCTCATTGGCAATCTTGTTCGATCCGGCCGCGTAGCCCTGAAAATGCAGACCCGTCTCCTTCTCGAATGCCGGTCCGACGCTGCGCTCCATCAGGTTCACAAGCGAGCCCGCATACAAAACGTTGACGGTCCCCTCGTCGGCGGCACAGACGTTTGCGGCCAGCAGGCCTGTCAGCACGGCACCGGACACCAGAAGCTTGCGCAACATGTCATTCCCCGAATCGTTATAAAGGCCCATATATTACGATGCGCGCCTCAACTTCGCATCGATATAAAAAACCGCACGAGCGAAACGGTCGTGCACGAACCCTATGCGCTACACGAGCAGATCTTCGTAAAAGGCACCGAACGGCCGCGTCGGATGGGCCAGTTGTATTTCGAGGATCCAGAGCCCGGCGTCCGGGCAGTCGGCGAAGTCTCCAAGATCGCCTGCCTTGTAGATCGCGTGCGGAAAATCACTGACACGATGGCCTTTGATATCCAGATTCAGACGCCATCCAAGTGCTGATGCACGCGCTTCGGCGAAGTCATAGAGCGCCTTGCCGCCCGCGCCGGATGAACGCCAGTGCCGCTCCACTTCGTCGAACACGGTCTTCGCGGCATCGGCACACGCCTTCATCTGCGCATCGTTGCCGACCACGAAGGTAGCGCCCACATCGCCTTCGTGCCGATTCCAGACAACGCCAAGATCGACGAAAAAAATGTCGTCTTCCTTGAGCCGCGGATCGCCAGCCGATGGCTGCTTGAATGTCTTTAGCGTGTTCTCGCCGAAACGGACGAGAACCGGATGCCAGATTCGATCCATTCCGAGTTGCGTCAGGAGGCGCTTGCATTCCACTGTCGCCTGCGACTCGAGCATGCCTGGTTCAACCCGTTCACTGATCTGCTCGACAGCCTCCCAGGTTCTGTCACGCGCGAACTTCATCGATTCGAGCACATAGGCACTGCCAACCGCCTGCTTCATCGCTGGTTCCATCCATCCTCTCCAGTTGTATCCCGATGAATATAGCGTTCGGGAACCTGAGTGTCCAGGCAGCATCATGACAAGCGCACCGACGTATACCTGCCCGGTATCTACCAGCGCGCTTCGGGTCACAACGCGGCAACCGGCGACGTGCAGGCACAGATCGGCTCCAGCACGAGTTTCTTCGGCCCGTCAGGCCCGGGCACCGATGAGCAGGTGGCGTTCCGTGTCGGTGTGCGCCACCGGTTCTGATCCGCGCATCACCTGCGATACATGCGGGCAGGCGTTGCACAACGCCTTGACCTTGCATGACGCTCACGCTCAGACGATCACTGCTTTTAGTCCGGGTTGCGCCTGAGCGATTTCCTGGAATCGCTAAAATGATGCGGATGAGCTCCTTCAACTGCATCGAGTACCCGGCATGCTGACCTCCTGGTTCTGGAGTGGCGACGCCATCCGCAGCCGTCGTGTGAGCGACGTCGTGCTGTCGGGCACGCTCGACGTGCCTGAGCCCCCTGCACGCCTGCTTGCGGACTGGCAAAGGGAGACGTCGTCGCGCATGATCCTCGAGCCTGGCGACGTCGAGGTCATGCCTTTTGCCCGCACGCGGGTGCGCTGGCCGGATTACGCACGCTGCGTGCAGACGATGTCCGACTGGACGTGCGCGTCCGGACTGGCCGAGGTGCTTGCCTCCAGCGACGTAGCGCTCATGGCCTGCCGCGGCGCGAGGTACCACCATGACGCCGCGCAATATGGCGGTGCTGCCTTTTGCAATCTCTTCCTGAGCGAAGACAAGGGGCTGGACCTGCATTTTCCTGCTCTGGATCATCGCATTCCGCTGACCCGGGGAACGGCAGTGATATTCGATACTGGCCAGCCTCATGGCGTAATCCGGCGCGGCAGCAGCGGATTCAACGTGGCCGACTTCGCGCCGGACCAGGATTGTGTCCAGATATTCCTGACCTGGGAGCTGCCCATCGAAGATCCCCACGTTGGACAGGCACTGAAGGTTGCCTTCGACATCGCCCCTTCGACCTCATTGCAACCGGAGGCAGAGCAGCTCTTGCTGAACGGCGAACAGGTCACCGTATTCCCGGATTCTGGTCGCTGGCGTCGGGTCGACTGATCGCGAGCGCCACGCCGGGGTGTTGCGCTGACAGGATGCCGATATTCAGCGCGGCTCCATTTCCAGTGACGAATCGATGGACGTCTCGCGTTGCCGTGGCAACTTCGTGCATACCGCCGACCGTCTGTATGATATCGAGCTTGCGCCCGTCCGAAAGCCCGCGCGCGGTCCGTGCTGATCGCGCGCCGCCCCGCTGTCGCGACGCGGCGTCGACGCATCCATTCACGATGACCCAAAGGAAGACCGCCATGACGGCCGCAACGCAATTCGATCAGGTTTCCGTTATCAAACGTGCCAACGTCTACTTCGATGGCAAGTGTGTCTCGCACACCGTTCTCTTCGCCGACGGCACGCGCAAGACGCTCGGCGTGATCCTGCCCGGCGCGCTCAACTTCGGCACCGACGCGCCGGAACTCATGGAGGTGCAGGCTGGCCAATGCCGCATCCGCCTCGCGGGCAGTGACGAATGGGAGACGTATGGCGCGGGCGATTCTTTCTCCGTGCCCGGCAAGAGCCGCTTCGATATCGACGTGATCGAAACGCTCGACTACGTCTGCAGCTATCTGTAAAGACGTAAAGACGAACAGGCGCATGGCGCCTTTGCACATGTGCAAGCGACACGGGCATGTTCAGCCTGTGCCGCTGCACTCCTCCGCTTCCTGACACCCCCCAGAAAATCACGAGCCTGCGTCACGCTGTCAGGCTCCCGTCGTCGCACGACTCACTGACGACGATCGAAAAGAACGGCCAGGAAGTGAAAATCCTGCGTCACGATACGGCACCCCGCCAGCTTCCCGACTACAACCGCGCATCAACGAACGCTTCAGCCGCTCACAGGTTTGTTACGCACCGGCTGCAGCCTGATTCATAGCCCAGTAGCCCAACAGCCCGACAGCCCAACCCTCGACGATGCCTGTGTGGCCAGGTATCGACCGGTCACGCCCGTACACACCATCTCCTCACGATCGGGAACGGGGCTTCTCCACGTGACATCTAAATCCATAGAACAGGTCAGAACCGGATCTGGTCCACGTGGGCCAGCCAGACACATCACCATTGCACGGGAGATATCTTATGAAGTTCAACAACGTTGCCCTGTTCGGGGCACTGGCGCTTGCCAGCGTCTCTGGCTGGGCGCAGGGCGCGGGCCCCACCGATCCGCAGATCGCCGCCATCGTGGTGACCGCGAATCAGGTCGACATCGACGCGGGCAAGCTCGCGGAGTCGAAGACCGGATCGAAGGACGTCAAGGCGTTCGCGCAGCGCATGGTCACCGACCACAGTGGCGTCAACCAGGCCGCCACCGACCTCGTCCACAAGCTAGGCGTGACACCGGAGGACAACCCGACAAGTCAAAGCCTTAAGCAAGGCGGCGATGCGAACCTTGCCAACCTGAAGACGCTTAAAGGCGGGAGTTTTGACCGGGCGTATATCGATCACGAAGTGGTCTATCACGAGAACGTGCTGGCTGCGCTCGACAAGACCTTGATCCCGGCGGCCCAGAATGGGGAACTGAAAGCGCTGCTCGTGAAGGTGCGGCCGGCGTTCGTCGCCCACCTTGAACATGCAAAACATCTTCAGATGGAACTGGAGAAGAGCGGTGGCTGATCATCGGGCCAGCGTTGCCGGAGCGCTGCGAGGCAAACTGCGCAGGCGCGTTTTCGTGCTTGCCGGCGTTCAGGTTGCGCTCCTCGGCGCGGCACTGCATGCCAGTGCCGCTGCGGCGCCCGAAACGTACTTTGTCGTGATCGAGCAGATGCAGTTCAATCCGCCGGCGCTGACGGTACATCGCGGAAGTCGCATAGTGTGGGTCAACAAGGACCTGTTTCCCCACACGGCGAGCGCAACCTCGAAGGCGTTCGACTCGGGCAATATCGCACCGAACGCTTCCTGGAGTTACGTCGCCCGCCAGCCGGGAAGCTATTCTTACCTGTGCAAACTGCACCCCACGATGCATGGCACACTCACTGTCGGGTAACGCGCGTGACGAAGGCTCCATGACGAACCATGCTGGAACATATGCGGCGGCCCTCGCGGATGATGATCTGTCGATCGCCCGCCGCATTGCCGCGGGGGATCGATCCGCGTTCGAACTGCTGATGCGCAGGCACAACCGGCGCCTGTACCGTCTGGCGCGCGGCACGCTGCACAACGACGCGGAGGCGGAAGATGCGTTGCAGGAAGCGTACATGTCGGCCTGGCGGTCGATCGGCAAGTTCCGCGGCGACTCCGCGCTCTTCACCTGGTTGTCGCGGCTGGTACTCAACGAATGTTTCGGCCGCCTGCGCCGGGCGGCCCGGCGTCAGAACGTGATTCCGATGGTGGACCCGGGCACTCAGGATGCAGCTGACGCAATGACCACACACGATTCCGATTCTCCAGACAACGCGGTGGCGCGTGCCGAAATGCGCGCGTTACTCGAGCGCAAGCTGGACGCACTGCCGGACGCCTTCCGGGTCGTCTTCGTGCTGCGTTCAATCGAGGAAATGAGCGTCGAGGAAACCGCGCAGTGTCTCGACATCCCGGAGGCAACGGTGCGCAGCCGGCATTTCCGCGCAAAGAGCCTCCTGCGTGAATCACTGGCGCGGGAAATCGATCTCGCCGAGCGCGACCTGTTCGAGTTTGGTGGATCTCAATGCGATCGGGTGGTCGCGAGGGTGCTGCTGCGGATAGCGGACGAGTACGGCCAGGGCGGCAGCCAGTAGCCGATTCAGTTCAGCTGGCAACGAGCGCACGGCGAGCGCTGCCAGCACTCCAGGCATTCGACTTCGGGCTGCGACGCAGACGCCTGAAGACAGGTCCGGAATTCACCGCCACCGCAATGACAGATGCTGCTGACCGAGCGATTCCAGAAAGTCGCGTGCATCGAAGGCTTCGCCTGCGGTGAGGACGCCCGTCCCGTGAACCAGCCCATTGACGACACGCGTGGCCGCTTCGACCACGAGCGGCGCGCTGATCGCGTAGATGTCCTGCCCGCTTGCCGCGAGGCGGCGTTCGTTACCTCCCGAACGCACGACCACCTCGACAAGAAAGGTTTGCGCCGAGCGCCCGCTTCCGTCGACCGCAACCGGCGGCGACGGGTTCGGGTCCGACAGGTCTTTCACTGCCGCGGCCGTCATGTACGAGCGTATCTCGGGCGTCCTCAGATGGCGCGCGATCGTCACCGTGTCCGCCATCGTGAATTCTCCGATGACCGGCTGCCTGCCGAGCGGCGCGGGGAACGCCCATTCGTCCAGTGGTGCGGCGTCCGTGCGAAACACCATCTGCCCTTTTGTAAAGACGATCCGCCGTCCGTCTCTGCGCTGCCTCGAAACCTGACCGGTAACCCGTGTGCCGTGCGTCGGCCTCCAGCTGCTGAGCCCGTAAGCAATGCAGATTTCGTCCGCGTCCGTCCAGTCGCCCATCGCCGCCGTGGCAAGAAGATCGCCCAGGCCGCCAAAGAACGCCATCGCCGGCACGATCACGATGCCCGCATCGCGCGCGCGACCCGCGTACTGCCCGAACGTATCCAGGTTGGCCTCTATTTCCGCAGCGACATCCAGATACGGAATGCGCGCACGCAACGCGGCGTCGATCACAGGCCCGGACGTTCTGGCGAACGGGCCGGCGCAATTGATGACCACGGACGCACCCGCAAGCGCGCGGTCGAGCGAATCCGGGTCATCCACCGACGCCGGTCGAATGTCCAGCCCGGGACACGCTGCCCCGACATCATTCAGCTTGCTGACATCGCGTCCGGAAGCGATGGGTCGCAAGCCACGCCTGACCAGTTCAGACACCACGAAGCGGCCGGTGTGGCCGTAAGCGCCGAAGACGGCCACGGTTCGGTTTGAGGTCATCGCAACACTCCTGTTGTCATGGTGTTTTTTCAAACGGCGGGACAGCGGTTTTCTGACGCAGCAACGCTACAGACCTGTATGTTTTTTTGAAGAGTAGAGTACAGATCTGTAGCGTGTCAAGAAAGTTCTGGTACAGTAACCGTCAACCCGAAACATGACGTCTGTCGAGAGGACTTGCCATGAGCAGAGCCACACCCGCCACAGCAAAAGAAGCCGGAACCGCCAGCGTTCGTGACCGCATACTCGATACGGCGGCGGATCTGTTCTACCAGGAAGGCGTCAGGGCCGTGGGCGTCGATCTCGTCGTCGAACGCTCAGGGGTTGCGAAGACCAGTCTCTATCGGCACTTCACGACCAAGGACGAGCTCGTCGCCGCGGTGCTCGAGCGCGATGACGCGAATTACTGGGCCGCCTGGGACAAGATTGCGACGCGTCACCGCAGCGCCCCTGGAGATGAGATCAAGGCTCATCTCCAGTGGATCGCTCGCGATATCGCCACGCCGAAATACCGCGGCTGTCCATTTCTCAACGTGGCAACGGAGTTTCCGGCGCCGGATCATCCCGCGCGGGTGGTGGCCCTCAGACATAAGGCCGAGTTGCGCCGCCGTCTCGGTGCGCTGGTGAAGCAGATCGGCATTGCCAGGCCCGATAGTCTGGCGAACCAGATCGCCCTTCTCGTCGATGGCGCCTACGTCTACGGACAGCTTGCTAAAGGCGCCGCGCAGCCGCTCCTGCCGGCGGCGCTTGCCCTGATCTCGGCTGCGGACAATGCTGGCTGACGGGAGGCACACGGCCGCGCGTTCGACTCAATGCAGCCGCGCGCGGCACCATGCGCGCGACCAGCACATCCGATACGTGTTGCCGCGACAGGCGTCGGGATTGAACGGCACACCTTGCCGTTGAACGCAGCCCCCGTCGGTCAGTCGCGATCAGGCGCGCCCAGCGGAAACAGCTTGCGGTATGGCCGCGCCTCGTTCACCGCTCGTGCAAACGACGGCCGTTCCAGCAGCCTTCCGCGGTAGGCGGACACATTGGGATAGGCATCGCCGATCGGATGTGTCCAGTCCGCATAAAACAGGAAAGGCGCGGCACCGCAATCGGCAAGACTGAAGTGTTCACCGGCCGCCCATTCGCGGTGCGCCATCACCTGGTCGAGCCAGGCATAAGCCGTGTCGAGCATGTTCCGCGCTTCCACCACACCGTAAGGATCACGGGCATCTTCGGGTCGGAGCGCGTTAGTCACGATCCTTTGCTGGGGCGTCGAAACATAATTGTCGAAGAAACGGTCCATCATTCGCACCTCGAGTGCGGCACGCGGATCCTCGGGAATCAGGCGCACCGGACCTGGCGCGCACAGGCCCACGTATTCGATGACGCAACTGGCCTCGATGACGGTCCGTTCGCCATCCACGAGCATTGGAAAGCGCTTCATCGGCCAGCGTTCAGCCAGCTCGCGGAACGCCGGGCTGTCCGGACCAGCGAGGATGTGCGGCTCGAACGGGACGGCGTTCTCGTAGAGCGCGACGAGTGCCTTCTGGCAATACGACGAAAACGGGTGATAGTAAAGTTTCAGCGCCATGAAGAGTCTCCGGGGATAGGGATAGATGGCCGCATTCAGCGGGCCTCTTACTCCTCGACGAATGAACCCACTGGAAATCGACACGACAGATTGCCGGCGTCCGGGTGCGGCACGCGCATCCCCTATGACGGCCCGGTGGACCGCGTCTACCTGTGCAAATGGTCAGACGCTGTTCGACGCTACAGGCAGCGCTTCAGCCTTCCAGCGCAGCATGCCGCCGGCAAGGTTCGCGACCTTGCCAAAACCTGACCTCGTCAACAACACGCTGGCCTGGGCCGAGCGCACCCCCGAGCGGCACACCGCCACCACGGGCCGTTCGCGGTCCAGTTCATCCAGCCGGCTCATCAACTGCGACAACGGTATCAACCGCGCATCGGGCAGATGGCCCAGACGGTCGATGAACTCCGGCGCTTCGCGCACATCCACGATCTGCAGCGTGGACGCATACTCGAGCAGCGTCATGGGCTCGATCTCCCACACGCCGCTAAAACGCAGCGTCAGTGGCGCCCACCCGGGCATCTCCGCCGGCAACGCGCCCCCCTCCGGCTCGCCACAGCGCAGGTTGGCGGGCACCGCGACGGTCATCAGCTTCGGATGAGGCAAATTCAGGTTATTCATATGACCGATGAAGTCGCCAACGTCCACGTCGCCGCCAAGGCGCGGGTTGAAGCGCCGCTCCTCGACCACACTGGTGACGGTAATGCCGCGATAGTCGTGCGCGGGGTAAAGCAGGCAGTCGTCAGGCAACGTCAGGATCTGCTCGCGCACCGAGGCGAACAGCTGCTGCGGACTCCCCTGCTGGAAATCGGTCCGGCCACAGCCGCGAATCAACAGGCTGTCGCCGGTGAAGGCCATGCGCTCGTCGTCGAGAACATAGGTCAGGCAGCCGTTGGTATGGCCGGGCGTGGCGCGCACGGTCACGTAGCGGCTTCCGAAGTCGACACGATCGCCGTGGCGCAGCGGCTGGTTCACCCCGCTGGCACCGGCCGCCTCGGCTAGCGCGATACGGCTGCCGCAGCGCTGGTTCAAACGCCAGGCGCCAGTTACGTGGTCGGCGTGTACGTGGGTGTCGAGCGTCGCCCGCAGCCGCAGGCCCAACTCCTGCAGCAGCGCCAGGTCGCGCGGCACCTGTTCATAGACCGGATCGATCAGCAGCGCCTCGCCGCTGTCACCGTCGCCCAGCAGGTAGGTATAGGTGGACGAGGTGGGATCGAAAAGCTGGCGGAAAATCATCATGGCGGGCTCTGCAAGAAAGGGAGGCAGGGCGATCTTTTGTGGACGCCCACCACGTGATGACAGGCAATCGATCAAAGTTTATTGGCCAGCCTGCCGTTCCGCAAAGGCTTTGTTACTTTGTGCGGCGCAACGAACGGCGAGGCACAGGATGAGGCGTCAGGGTCACGAACGAAACTTCGCGCCGCTCCAGTCCGCCTCACGAGCGAGCGCGACGAAAGCCGCCAGATAATCGATGGCGTCGTCCGATTCCCGCGTACCCAGGAATATCTGCTTGGCGATGCCCTTTCTGCCGAGCCGCAGCGGCACGATCGGCATCGAGTCCGCATACTCTTCCGCCAGCCAGCGCGGCAACGCGGCGACGCCGCGCCCGCTCGCGACCATCTGCAACATGATGTCGGTGGTCTCGATCACCTTGTGTTTTTTCGGCACGACGTTGGCCGGCGTCAGGAACTGGTTGTAGATATCCAGCCTGTCTGTTTCGACGGGATAGGTGATCAGCACCTCGGCGCCAAGCTGCTCGGGCGTGACGTAAGCCACGTCCGCCAGCGCATGACCTTCGGCGACGACCAGCACCTGTTCATAGTCGAATACCGGCTGAAAGCGCAGCCCAGGCTTTTTTAGCGGATCAGGCGTGACCAGCACGTCGATGTCATAGCCGAACAGCGCACCGATTCCGCCGAACTGGAAACGCTGCTTCACGTCGACGTCGACATCGGGCCAGCTTGCCAGATAGGGCGACACGACCTTGAGCAGCCACTGGTAGCACGGGTGACACTCCATGCCGATCCGCAGCGTGCCGCGCTGGCCCTGCGCATACTGTTTCATGCGCGCCTCCGCATGTTCGAACTGCGGCAGCAGGCGGTTCGCCAGCGCAAGCAGATACTGGCCCGGTTGCGTGAGACGCATCGACCGCCCTTCGCGATTCCATACCGCGGTGCCCAACTGCTGCTCCATCTTCTTCACGGTGTGACTCAGTGCCGACTGCGTCAGATTCAATGCGTTCGCTGCAGCCGTCAGAGACCCCAGCCTGTCCACTTCCCTGATGATGATCAGATGGATACGCTCCAGCATCGTCCCACTCCATGAACAAAACTAATTGGTAGATGAAATTAATCCATTTTATTTCATATATGGAAAATTCTATCATCGCTGTCAGTCATTCACTGGACGGCGTAACGACATGGTCACCACACATAACCTGGGCTTTCCGCGCATCGGCGCGAAACGCGAACTCAAGTTCGCACTCGAAACGTACTGGAAGGGTCAATCGTCACGCGACGAACTGAAGGCGACGGGCGAACAGCTTCGCGCGCGCCATTGGGCAAATCAGGCGGGGCTCGACTTCGCACCGGTCGGCGACTTCGCGTTTTATGACCAGGTGCTCGACATGAGCTTCACGCTGGGCAATCTGCCGGAGCGGGTGCGCGATTTTCACGGCGACAGGCTCGACAATTATTTCCGCGTTGCGCGCGGCCGTTCGGCTCAAGGCGCTGACGACCACAGCGAATGCTGCGGCGGCGTAGCCGCCGGCGAGATGACCAAGTGGTTCGACACCAACTATCACTACATCGTCCCGGAGTTCGACGCGGCGACGCAGTTCTCGCTCGATCCGTCGCGCCTCGTCGAGCAGCTCGCGCAGGCACGCGCGCTCGGCGTGAAGGCGAAGCCCGTCATCATCGGGCCGGTGACGTACCTGTGGCTGGGCAAATCGAAAGACGACGCCGACAGGCTCGCACTGTTGCCGCGCCTTCTTCCCGTGTACGCGGCGCTGCTCGACTACTTCACGGCACACGGTGTCGAGTGGGTGCAGATCGACGAGCCCGCGCTCGTGACCGAACTCGACCCCGCATGGCGCGAAGCGTTTGTCACCGCATACGCCGCGCTCGAGACACGCAGGGTCAAACTGCTGCTCGCAACCTACTTCGGCCAGTTGCAGGAAAACCTCGAACTCGCCTGCACGCTTCCCGTCGATGGCTTGCACATCGACGCCATCAACGCGCGCGATGAAGTCGCGCAAGTCGCGGCACGACTGCCTGCCACGTCCGTTCTGTCCGTTGGCGTAATCAACGGCCGCAATATCTGGAAAACCGATCTGAACGCGGCGCTCCAATGGCTGGAACCGCTGCATCGCGAACTCGGCTCGCGGCTCTGGATTGCGCCGTCGTGCTCGCTTCTGCACACGCCCGTCGATCTGGACAGCGAACAGAAGCTTGACCCCGGGATCAAATCCTGGCTCGCGTTCGCGCTGCAAAAGCTCGACGAACTGACGGTCCTGGCTACCGCGCTCAACCACGGTCGCGCGGCCGTCGCCGATGCACTCAGCGCCAACGCGGCCGCAATTGAAAGCCGTCGCGCCTCCCCGCGCGTTCACAATCCATCGGTCAAGGCAGTTGTCAGCAGGATCGACGCCACGTTGGGCCAGCGCGCAAGCGCATACCCGCAGCGCGCCGCGAAGCAGTCGACGATCCTGAACCTGCCCGCGTATCCGACCACCACGATCGGCTCGTTCCCGCAGACAAGCGAAATCCGCCTTGCCCGCAGCCAGTTCAGGAGCGGCGAACTCGACGGCGCGGCCTACAAGGCTGCGATGGAACGCGAAATCACGCGCAGCGTGAAAGAGCAGGAGGCGCTGGGTCTCGACGTGCTGGTGCATGGCGAAGCGGAACGTAACGACATGGTCGAGTACTTCGGCGAACAGCTCGACGGCTATGCGTTCAGCCAGCACGGCTGGGTCCAGTCGTACGGCTCGCGATGCGTGAAGCCGCCGATCCTGTTCGGCGACATCAGCCGTCCTCGGGCGATGACCGTCGAATGGATCCGGTACGCGCAATCGCAGACCGTCAAACCGATGAAGGGCATGCTGACAGGACCGGTCACGATCCTGAACTGGTCGTTCGTGCGCGACGACCAGCCGCGTTCAGTCTCGTGCTACCAGTTGGCCCTTGCCATCCGCGAGGAAGTGCTCGACCTCGAAAAGGCCGGCGTGCGCGTGATCCAGATCGACGAGGCCGCGCTTCGCGAGGGACTGCCGTTGCGCAAGGCACAGTGGAACGAATATCTGCGGTGGGCGGTGGAATCGTTCCGTATCACCGCAAACGGCGTGAAGGACGAAACGCAGATCCACACGCACATGTGCTATTCCGAGTTCAACGACATCATCGCGTCGATCGCGGATATGGACGCGGACGTGATCACGATCGAAACGTCGCGCTCGGACATGGAACTGCTCGACGTGTTCGATCACTTCAACTACCCGAACGAGATCGGCCCCGGCGTGTACGACATTCATTCGCCGAATATCCCGAGCCAGGAGCACATCGTTCAGTTGATGCAGAAGGCGGCCGGTCGCATTCCCGCGGAGCGTCTGTGGGTCAATCCGGATTGCGGCCTGAAAACGCGTGCATGGGAAGAAGTGATTCCGGCGCTCAGGAACATGGTCGCCGCCGCGAAAACGCTACGTCAGGCTGTCTGATATCGCTTGCCGTGTGGGTTGTTATTGCCGTTCGATGCTAACGGCAACGACAACCAGGCGGACACAGTATCAGTGAACGCAACGGCCAGCGGCCACCGGAAGGTGGCCGTTTTGCTATCCGGCTGTCCGGCAGTTTTTCGCGCCGCCGCGTTGCACAAAAATCGACGCATGAGACCGTAAGGATTTACCCGAATGCAATAAAGTATCGGTCAGCGGCTTTAATTTCAGTGGTGATATCTGCCCGACAGGGCTAACTTTCATCCATGGCGGAGCGCGACACGGTGCATGCGAACCGCCCGAAAAAAATGGATCGGGAGGAAGACAGATGCACACCATTCGGGCTGCCAGCGCGCACACGGATACCCGTCGCGCCAGAATCGTCCAGCCCGATCTGGAACTGGTCGCCGTGCCGCGCGATGAGTCGTTCAAGGTGTGGTCGCATGGTTACCCGTATCGCACGGTGCGCTGGCACTTCCACCCCGAATACGAAATCCAGCTCGTTACGTCGACGACGGGTAAATACTTCGTCGGCGATTACATCGGTGACTTCGCGCCTGGCA
Organism: Paraburkholderia sartisoli; assembly: GCF_900107685.1. Classification (GTDB taxonomy): domain Bacteria; phylum Pseudomonadota; class Gammaproteobacteria; order Burkholderiales; family Burkholderiaceae; genus Paraburkholderia; species Paraburkholderia sartisoli. The sequence goes on from NZ_FNRQ01000007.1 coordinate 376,013, forward strand.
ATCTCGTGATGACGGGACCGAACCTGCCGCACAACTGGGTCAGCAATGTGCCGCGAGGCGAGCATGTGGATGAACGTTGCCTCATCCTGCAATTCGATGCCGGGTTTGTCGCGCGCGCCGTCGACGTGTTCCCGGAGATCAGGCGCGTGGAATCCCTGCTCGATGCGTCGGCGTGGGGCGTGCTGTTCACACCAGAAACGGGCGCGGCCGCCGAACCGATCATGCGCGAGATGCTGGATGCACAAGGCGTGCGGCGCATCACCCTGTTTCTTGCGTTGCTCGACCTGCTCATGCAAGGCGTGGAGCCGGTGAAGCTGGCAAGCACCGCTCATCATGAGGACCCGACGCGCCATGCCGAGACCCGCATCAATCATGTGCTGGCCTATATCGGCAGGAACCTGTCGCAAGCGCTGCGCGAGATGGATCTGGCCGAACTCACGGGACAAAGTGTCAGCGCCTTCTCACGATATTTCCGGCGGCATACCGGCGTGCCGTTCGTGCAGTACGTGAACCGGCTGCGCATCAATCTCGCGTGCCAGTTGCTGATGTCGGACGAGCTGAATATCACGGACATCTGCTACAAGGTCGGCTTCAACAACCTCTCGAATTTTAACCGGCAGTTCCTGCTGCAAAAGGCCATGTCACCTTCTCGATGGCGCGCATATCAGCACCTCAATGCCGCCAGCGCGATCGAATCGACTGACACCGTCTGAATGAATATGTTTCGCATCACCAGGTATACGAACATTGGCGCCCACGCAGATCAATCGTAGAACGGGCGCTTTTCCGGGCACCGCTACCCGAACTCACGAAGTGCAACACGAAGCCTCACCCGCGGCTCATCCACGGCAGCACCCACGCCGGAACCTTACTAAAAACGGAGACACTCGATGACCAGCCTTTCGAACCAACTGATCCGCGCCAGCGCGCTAAGCCTCAGCCTGATGAGCGCCACGGCGGCCATGGCCGCGCCCAGTGGCACGGTTGCCTTCCTGATGCCCGACCAGGCGTCGACGCGTTACGAACAGCACGACTTCCCCGGCTTCAAGGCGGAAATGAGCAAGCTCTGCCCCGACTGCAAGGTGCTCTACCAGAATGCCAATGCCGACGTCGCCACGCAGCAGCAGCAGTTCAACTCGGTGATCGCGCAGGGCGCGAAGGTGATCGTCCTCGACCCGGTGGACTCGACGGCTGCGGCGTCTCTCGTCCATATGGCGCAGAGCCAGGGTATCAAGGTGATCGCGTATGACCGCCCTGTTCCTTCGACGCCGGCCAACTACTACGTGTCGTTCGACAACGAAAACATCGGCCGCGCCATCGCGCAGTCGCTCGTCCAGCACCTGAAGGACACGGGCGTGCCGACCAGCAAGGGCGGCGTGCTCGAGGTCAACGGTTCGCCGACCGACGCGGCGGCGGGGCTGATCAAAAAGGGCATCCATTCCGGCTTGCAGGGCAGCGGCTACAAGACGCTGGCCGAATACGACACGCCGGACTGGGCGCCGCCGAAGGCACAACAGTGGGTCAGCGGCCAGATCACCCGCTTCGGTTCGCAGATTGTCGGCGTCGTGGCCGCCAACGACGGCACGGGCGGCGGCGCCATCGCGGCGTTCAAGGCGGCGGGCGTGAACCCGGTGCCGCCCGTGACCGGCAACGACGCGACGATCGCAGGGCTGCAACTGATCATCGCCGGCGACGAATACAACACGATCCTGAAGCCGAGCGAGATCGTCGCGGCGGCGGCGGCGAAGGTGGCCGTCGGCTTCCTGTCCGGCCAGACCCCGAAGGGTGAAACGACGCTCTTCAACACGCCGTCCCAGCTCTTCAAGCCGGCCGTCATCACGGCGAAGAACCTCAAGGCGGAAGTGGTCGACAAGGGCTTCGCGAGCGCGAAGGACCTGTGTATCGACCGCTATGCCGAAGGGTGCAAGAAGCTGGGCATCACGAACTGATCCGGCGCCGAACTGACGCAAACTCCGGACGGGGCCCGGCGCGTGCCGGGCCCCTTTACTCATCATGAGGTATCCGTCAAATGACTGACAACTCCACAACACGATCCGGGCCCGGCGAGCTGGTGCTGAGCCTGCGCGGCGTCTCGAAGAACTTCGGAGCGGTCTCGGCGCTGACGGACATCGAGCTTGACGTGCATGCCGGCGAAGTCGTCGCGCTGGTGGGCGACAACGGCGCCGGAAAATCGACGCTGGTGAAGGTGCTCGCCGGCGTCCATCAACCCAGCGCCGGCTCGATCACGTTTCGCGGCCAGCCGGTCACGCTGACCAATCCGGGCGCGGCGCTCGATCTCGGCATCGCCACGGTGTTCCAGGACCTCGCCTTGTGCGAAAACCTCGACGTCGTCGCGAACATCTATCTCGGGCGCGAGCTGAATCCGCTGCGCCTCGACGAGGTCGCCATGGAGGTGAAGGCCTGGACACTTCTGAACGAACTGTCGGCACGCATCCCGAGCGTGCGTGACGTCGTCGCGTCACTGTCGGGCGGGCAGCGCCAGACCGTAGCGATCGCGCGCTCGCTGCTGCTCGACCCGAAGCTGATCATGCTCGACGAGCCGACGGCGGCGCTCGGCGTGGCGCAGACCGCCGAGGTGCTGAACCTGATCGAGCGGGTCCGCGACCGCGGCCACGCGGTCATCATGATCAGCCACAACATGGAGGACGTCCGCGCCGTGGCGGACCGCATCGTGGTGCTGCGGCTCGGCCGCAACAACGGTGTCTTCTATCCCGACTCGTCGAATGAAGAACTGGTGGCCGCCATCACCGGCGCGACCGAAAACGCTGTGTCACGTCGCGCCGGCCGTCGCCAGGCCGAACAGGGCGCCTGAACCAAGGAACGATCATGAGCAACGAAATCAAAGACGGCTCCCCGCCCGAAACGCAAGGCGCGCCGCAGCCGTCCACGCTCCTCGACCGCAGCGATGTCCGCGTCAAGCACGTAACAGGAATTGGCGACACCGTCGCCGCCTTCTTTGCACGGGTGCGCTCGGGCGATCTGGGCGCGCTGCCGGTCATCGCGGGCCTGATCATCATCTGGACCGTGTTCACCAGCCTGAATCCGGTGTTCCTCTCGGCCGACAATCTGGTGAACCTGCTGTTCGACTGCTCGACGGTCGGCGTGATCTCGCTCGGCATCGTCTGCGTGCTGATGGTCGGGCAGATCGACCTGTCGGTGGGCTCGATGAGCGGCTTCGCTTCGGCGCTCGTCGGCATGCTGTGGGTCAATCACGGCTGGCCGGTGCTGCTCGCGATCGTCGCCGCCGTCGCCGTGGGCGCGCTCGTCGGCGTCCTGTACGCGGTGCTGCTCAACCGCCTCGGCATGCCGAGCTTCGTCGCGACGCTCGCCGGGCTGCTGGCGATCCTCGGCTTGCAGCTCTATGTGCTCGGCGCCACCGGATCGATCAACCTGCCGTACGGTTCGGCGATGGTGAACCTCGGGCAGCTCATCATCATCCCCGCTGTCGTTTCCTACCTCCTTGCGCTGGCGCCGGGTGTCGTGATGCTGGTGCTCGGGTTGCGCATACGCGAGCGCCGCAGTGCGTCCCATCTCTCGGCGCCCTCGGTGAGCAGCCTGCTCGTGCGCAGCGTGGCCATCACCGTGCTGCTGGAAGCGGTGGTTGCCTACCTTAACCAGGGACGCGGCGTTCCGCTGATGTTCGGTGTTTTCCTCGGCATCGCGGTCGCGATGGACTACGCGCTCAAGCGGACGCGCTGGGGCCGCTCGATGCACGCGGTCGGCGGCAATCACGAGGCCGCGAGGCGGGCCGGCATCAAGGTCGACGCCATCTACACCAGCGCCTTTGTGCTGTGCGCCAGTCTCGCCGCGCTCGGCGGCGTGCTGACGGCGGCGCGGCTCGCCTCGGCGAGCCAGCAGGCCGGCAGCGGCGACGTGAACCTGAACGCCATCGCGGCGGCCGTGATCGGCGGCACGAGTCTCTTCGGTGGACGCGGCAGCGCGTATTCGGCGGTGCTGGGGATTATCGTGATCCAGTCGATTGCCAGCGGCTTGACGCTGCTGAACCTGTCGTCGTCGCTGCGCTTCATGATCACCGGCGCGGTGCTGGCGATCGCGGTGATCGTCGATTCGCTCGCCCGGCAGTCGCGTGTGTCGCATGGCCGCGCGTGATTCGATCAATACAGCAATCGTCTTGCATTGGAGATGTATTAAATGACTGAATCCTTGAAGGGAAAAATTGCCGCCATCACGGGTGCGGCATCCGGTATCGGTCTCGCGTGTACGCGCGCGCTGATCGCGGAAGGCGTGAAGGTCGTTCTGATCGACCGTGCAGAAGACAGGCTCACGTCACTCTGCGCGGAACTGGGTCCGAACGCGCTGCCACTGGTCGTCGACCTGCTGAAGCCGTCGGAGGTCTCCGCGATGCTGCCGAAAATCCTTGCTCTCGCCGGCGGCCTCGACATCTTCCACGCGAATGCCGGCGCCTACGTCGGCGGCGAAGTGGTGGACGGCAATCCGGACGAGTGGGACCGCGTGCTCAACCTGAACATCAACGCCGCGTTTCGCTCGGTTCACGCCGTGCTGCCGCATCTGGTCGCGCAGAAGTCAGGCGACATCATCTTCACCAGCTCCATCGCGGGGATGGTTCCCGTCGTGTGGGAACCGATCTACACCGCCTCGAAATTCGCGGTGCAGGCCTTCGTTCACACGACCCGGCGGCAGCTCTCGAAACATGGCGTGCGTGTCGGCGGAGTGTTGCCCGGTCCGGTCGTCACCGCGTTGCTCGACGACTGGCCAAAGGCGAAGATGGACGAGGCGCTCGCCTCGGGCAGCCTGATGCAGCCCGGAGAAGTCGCCGATGCGGTGCTCTTCATGCTGACCCGGCCGCGCAACGTGACCATTCGCGATATCGTGATCCTTCCGAACAGCGTCGATCTCTGAAACGCCTCACATCACTGACAGTGAGCTATGACCTCAGAAAACCCAACCTCCGGCACAGCCGGCAGCACGCGTTATGTCATCGGTGTTGACGTCGGCACGGGCAGCGCCCGCGCCGGAATTTTCGACGTTGCCGGGCACATGGTGGCGTCGGCCAAACGTGACATCACGTTGTTCCATGCGAGCGGCTCCATCGTCGAGCAGTCGAGCGGCGAGATCTGGAACGCCGTCTGCGATTCGGTGAAGGAGGCGCTGTCGCAGGCTAAGGTGTCGCCCGATCAGGTCGCCGGCATCGGGTTCGACGCCACCTGCTCGCTCGTCGTGCTGGGCGCGGGCGGCCAGCCGTTGCCCGTCGGCCCCTCGGAGCAGGCCGGGCGCGACATCATCGTGTGGATGGATCACCGCGCCGTGGAGCAGGCCGAGCGCATCAACGCGACGGGCCACGCGGTGCTGAAATTCGTCGGCGGCAAGATCTCGCCGGAAATGGAGACGCCGAAGCTGCTATGGCTTCTCGAGAACAGGCCGGCCGTGTTCGAGGCGGCATGGCAGTTCTTCGACCTGACCGACTTCCTGACCTGGCGCGCGACCGGGGACCTGTCCAGATCCACCTGCACGGTGACGTGCAAATGGACCTATCTGGCGCACGAGCGACGCTGGGACGAGAGCTACTTCCGCACCGTCGGCCTCGGCGTGCTGGCGGACGAGGGCTTTGCGCGCATCGGCGAGCGCGTCGTCGACGCGGGAACGCCGCTCGGCAGCGGACTGACGGCACAAGCCGCCGCGGAGCTCGGCCTGCGCACCGGAACGCCGGTCGCCACGGGCGTGATCGATGCCCATGCCGGCGGGATCGGCACGGTAGGCGCCGATGGGCAACCCGAGTCGTGCCTTGGCTACGTCTTCGGCACGTCATCATGCACGATGACGACGACCCGCAGTCCGGTCTTCGTGCCTGGCGTGTGGGGCCCTTATTTTTCGGCGATGGTGCCGGATGCGTGGCTCAACGAGGGTGGGCAGTCGGTGGCCGGCGCGGCGATCGAACGGCTGCTCTCGATGCACCCCGCTGCCCCGGATGCCCAACGCCAGGCGGAACAGTCGGGCCAGTCGCTGCCGGTGAGGCTCGCCAGTCTCGCGGCACAGGCGGCGCATGGTTCATCGGAGGCGGTGTTGCTGGCGAACGGGCTGCATGTCGTCCCGGAGTTCCTCGGCAACCGCGCGCCGTTCGCCGATCCCCACGCGAGAGCGGTGATCGCGGGCCTGAGCATGGAAGACGACCTGAATAGTCTGGTCGCCCTCTACATTGCCGGCATCTGCAGTATCGGTTACGGCCTTCGCCAGATCATCGAAACACAGGCGACGGCCGGCGCACCGATCCAGTGTGTCGTGATCAGCGGCGGCGCGGGGCGGCTCGATCTCGTCCGGCAACTGCTCGCGGATGCGACGGGAAAGCCTCTCCTCGCCACGCAGGCGGAAGATCCGGTCCTCCTCGGCTCCGCGATGCTGGGCGGCGTGGCGGGCGGCCTGTTCGACGACGTGCGCTCGGCGATGGCCGGAATGTCGCATATCAGCAAAACCTACGAGCCGGCCGCAGGCGACATCGCGGCACTGCACGACGCACGGTTTCTCGCCTTCACGAAGTTGCAGGGCGTGGCGAGAGAAATCCGCTAGCGCCCGGCCCCCGCCACGCTCGCGCGCTTCGCACGACGCAGGATCGGCACCGTAATCGCCGCGAACAGCAGCAGGCATGACGCGGGAATCAGCATGGGCGCCTTCACGCTGCCGGTGGTCTCGCGAACCCACGGCACCAGATTCTGCGCAATGAAGCCGCCGATGTTGCCAAGCGAATTGATCGCCGCGATGCCTGCCGCGGCCTGCGCGCCGAACAGGAACTTCGAAGGCAGCGTCCAGAAGCACGGAATCAGCAGATACATGCAGGGCGCGCCGAAACAGAGGGCGGCGAAACGCAGCGTGTTGGTCGGCAGGAACACCGCGCTCAGGAAGCAGGCGACGCCGAGCAACGCCGCGACCAGCATCGCGACGACCGCGCGGTTACCGCCTCTTAGCTTCGAGGGCAGCCACGCCAGCACGATGGTCGCCATCAGCCACGGAATGATGTTCAGCAGGCCGTTGGTCGTGTTGCTGACGCCAAACCCCTTGACCAGCGTCGGCAACCAGTAGCTCACGCCGTACACGGAAATGGATAGCATCATGTAGTACAGCGCCATGCCGATCACGCGCGGCTGCACCAGCACGCTGAGCAGCGAAGCATGACCGGAACCGGATACCTTCGCCTGCGCGCGCTCGGCGGCGAGCGTCTGCGCGAGCCATTGCTTTTCGTCGGCGGCGAGGAATGTTGCCTGGTCCGGCGACGCGGGCAGCAGGAACAACACAACGAACGTGAGCAGGATCGACGGCATGCCCGTCACGAGGAAGACGAGTTGCCAGCCATGCAGGCCGGCGAATCCGCCCTTGTCGAGCAGCCAGCCGCAAATCGGCGCGCCGATCATGTTGCCGAGACTGCTGCCGACCGTGAAATATCCGAGCATCCGCACACGATGCCGCGCCGGAAACCACAGCGTCAGATAGTAGATCACGCCCGGATACAGCCCCGCCTCCGAGGCGCCGAGCAGGAACCGCAGCACGTAAAACATCGGCGCGCTGCGGGTGAATGCGAGCAGCACGGTGACGACGCCCCAGCTGAGCATGATGCGGGCCATCCAGCGCGGCGCACCGTACTTGTGAAGCATCACGTTGCTGGGTACCTCGAACAGCAGATAGCCGATGAAAAACAGCGACGCGCCGAGTCCATAGGCCACTTCAGAAAGCCCCAGACTGCCGAGCATCTGCAGCTTGGCGAAGCTGATATTGGAGCGGTCGATGTACGCCACCAGATAAAGCACGCCGAGGAGCGGCATCAATCTGAGCGCCAGACGGTTAATCAGGCGCGCTTCGCCGATTGCCGGTGCAACGATATTCACGGTGTCTCCTGTGCCCGTCCTGTCCCCGCGGGCGATTGCTGTGGGACGCATCGGCAAGGCCTTCAGCGTCCTGTTATTTTTGCGCGAGCCATTGCGCGTAAGCGGCCAGCGTTTCTTCGTTCGGCGGGTACGTGCCGCGTAACGGCCGGCCTTCTTCGATGCGCTGCGAGATGAAAATCTCGAGCTGCTCCTGCTCGATCGAATCGCGCGCAACGCCTTCGGCCATTTCGCGCGGCACGATCACGACGCCGTCCACATCGGCGACGACGATGTCGCCCGGATACACCGCCACGCCGCCGCATGCGATCGGCACGTTCATGTCGACCGCATGATGTTTCGCCAGGTTCAGCGGCGCACTCGCGCCGGCGCACCACAGCGGCAGGCCGAGTTCCGCGATCGTGCCGCTGTCGCGCACCGGTCCGTCCGAGACCATGCCCGCGACGCCGCGTTTCGCGAGCCGCAGCGCGAGAATCGAGCCGACCGAAGCCACCGTGCGCTCGCCGCGGCAGTCCTGCACCAGCACGCTACCGGGCGGCGCGGTCTCGATCGCCTTGCGCTGCGGATGGTCAGGGTCCTGGAAAATCCCGACGTGGTCGATGTCCTCGCGCGCTGGAATGTTGCGCAGCGTGAACGCGGGGCCCACCAGGTTTGGCGCGCCCGGCTCCGGTTTGACGAGCGGCGCGACGCCCTGCAAAAACACGTTGCGCAGGCCACGCTTGAATAGCTGCGTGGTGAGCGTGGCCGTGCTGACGTGCCGGAGCTGCTCGAGCGTGGTGTCGCTGACGGTGATATCGGATGATGCAGTCATGAAGTGCTCTGAATGAGTTAGTGAATTTCCGGCTCGTTGCGCTTCGTCGCCTGCAACGTGTCCTGTGGCGCATCTTGCGTGGTCTGCTGAAAAGACGCCGTGGCGGGTTCCACCACAGTCGTCAACGGCTCCTCGAGAAAATCGAAATCGCAGCCCTTGTTGGCCTGCGTCACGTGCAGTTGATGCATGACGCCGAAGCCGCGTTCGAACGGCCGCTTTGGCGGCATCCATGCGGCCTTGCGCGTCGCCAGTTCCAGCACGCTGACATCGAGATGCAGACGGCGGGCCGGCACGTCGAGTTCGATCATGTCGCCATCCTTCACCAGCGCGAGCGGACCGCCGACGAACGATTCGGGCGCCACGTGCAGCACGCACGCGCCATAGCTCGTGCCGCTCATGCGCGCGTCGGAAATCCGCAGCATGTCGCGCACGCCCTGCTTCAGGAGCTTCTGCGGAATCGGCAGCTGGCCCCACTCCGGCATGCCGGGCGCGCCGACCGGACCCGCGTGCTGCAGCACGATCACCGAATCGGCGGTCACGTCGAGTTCTTCCGAGTCGATGCGCGCCGCCATGTCGGCGTAGTCGCGAAACACCACGGCCGGGCCGCGGTGCTTCTGCAGATGGGCTTCCATCGCGGCCGGCTTGATGACCGCGCCGTCCGGCGCGAGATTGCCGGTCAATACCGCAAGACCGTCGCTCGCGACGAGCGGATTGCCGCGCTTGCGGATCACGTCGTCATCGAAAATTTCCGCGCCCTCGATGTTGGCGCCGAGCGTCGAGCCGTTGACGGTCATCTGCGTGCCGTCGATCAGTTCGCCCAGTTCGACGAGCAGCGCGCGCAGGCCGCCTGCATAGAAGAAGTCTTCCATCAGGTACTGGCCAGAGGGGCGCAGATTGCCCAGCACCGGCGTGATGCGCGCGAGTTCGTCGAAGCGTGCCGTCGTCAGGTCGATGCTGGCGCGGCGCGCCACCGCCACGAGATGGACGATCGCATTCGTCGAGCCAGACATCGACAGCACGGTGGTGACGGCGTTGTCGAAGGACTTCGCGGTCAGGATGTCCGACGGCTTCAGGTCGGTCCACACCATCTCGACGATGCGCTGGCCGGTCAGCGACGCAAACTGCGCGTGCCGCGAATCCACCGCGGGAATCGACGAGAATCCCGGCAATGTCAGGCCGAGCGCCTCGGTGGCGCTCGTCATCGTCGAGGCCGTGCCCATCGTCATGCAGTGACCCGGCGAGCGCGCGATGCCGCTTTCGATGCCCTTCCATTCATCCTCGGTGATTTTGCCCGCGCGCAACTCGGCCCAGTATTTCCACGTGTCCGAACCGCTGCCCAGCGTCCGGCCGTTCCAGTTGCCGCGCAGCATCGGGCCGGCCGGCAGAAAGATCGCCGGCAGGTTCATGCTGATCGCGCCCATCAGCAAACCGGGCGTGGTCTTGTCGCAGCCGCCCATCAGCACGCAGCCATCGAACGGATAGGACTTCAGCAGTTCCTCGGTTTCCATCGCGAGGAAGTTGCGGTACAGCATCGTGGTCGGTTTCTGGAACGGCTCGGCAAGCGTCATCACCGGCATCTCGACCGGAAAGCCGCCCGCCTGCCAGATACCGCGCTTCACCTCTTCGACGCGCTGCTTGAAGTGCGTATGGCAGGAGTTGATCTCGCTCCACGTGTTGACCACGGCGATCACCGGCTTGCCCATGTAATCCGACGCGTGGTAGCCCATCTGCGCGGTTCGCGAGCGATGACCGAACGAGCGCAGATCATTCACGCCGTACCAGCGGTAACTACGGAGCTCTTCAGGAAGTTTTCGGTTCGAGGTCAAGCTGATTTCCACCTATGAGATATAAATTGCCGGTTCCGGGGCGCGATTCCGGCGAGGATGCGCGAGCGCACCCTCGTGCGCCTCACCCGGCTAGAACAGGACTGCAATCCCCACCATGCCGACGAACTGCGCATTCGTCGACGACGGTGTCGCGTTCTGCGAATCGCCAACCGAAGGCGTCGCGTCGATGATGTTGCCTGCGCCCTTCGCGCCAAGCGTCTGGCCGCTGGCACGCTGATACGCCTCCAGTGCATAGAGCGACGTGCGCTTCGACAGGTGATACGCCTCCTTCAGCGAGTACTGCTGATAGCGGGCCGCACTGGTGATGCCATTCGCCTTCGACGCCATCGTGTACGAGAACGCGCCAGCCACATCGAAGGCCGGCGTGAAGCGGTAGGTGGCAAGCGCGGCGTAGGTGTTGAACACAGCGGTGTCGCGGAAAATCGAATGGCTGCCCGACACGTATTCGACGTTCGTATACGTGACACCCATCATCAGGTTGCCGATCGTGTAGTCGGCGGCGGCCGCGATGTGCTGGATCGTCCTCGCCGACGCATAGCCCGTGTTCAGCGAAGACGTGCCGAAGCTGCCGGTGGACGCCGGATCGAAGCCGGTGGTCTGCTGCGCGTTGTCCATGCGCAGATAACCCGCCGCGAGGCCGATCGGGCCGGTCGCGTACTTGACGCCCGCGCTGATCGTCTGCCCCTTGCCGGTGCTGCCCGCAATGCCGCCGAGCGCGTACATGCCGCTTGCCTGCAGGCCGTTCCAGGTCGGCGTCGTATAGACCAGCGCGTTGTTGATGCGAATCGTCGTGTCGAGCCCGTCGATGTCGCCGGGGTGCGCGCCGGTTGCGCCGGTCAGCCAGGTGCTCGACGCAAGCGGCCCGACGAACAGGTAGTACGGCGTGTACTGGCGGCCCATCGTGAACGTGCCGTATTGCTGGTTCTGCAAGCCCACGAACGCTTCACGGTTGAAGATCTGCGAAGACGACGACAGCGCGCCGCTGTTCAGATCGAAGCCGTTCTGCAAATCGAAGATCACGCTGGTGCCGCCGCCGATGTCCTCCACGCCGCGCAGGCCCCACTTCGACGCATACAGATTGCCCTGGCGCAGATAGAAGTTCGAATGACCCTTCTGGTTGTTGGCGTAGACGAACGCGTCGTCCACCGCGCCGTACAAGGTCACGCTGCTTTGCGCGTTCGCCGCGCCAGCGCCCAGTGCCGCACCTGCGATCAGGAATGCCTTTATTTTTCCGTGCTTCATCATCACGCGTCTCCTTCATCCTGTTTTTTATAAGCGCAGGCGCTTGCCTGCGGGATACGCGTGGCCGGCCCACACAATGATATCGCTACCACTAACAGCATCAAAAAAACTGCCAGGGCAGCACCGCGATGATATCGCAATCATTTCACTGAAATACCAAGGGTAAACCCTCAAAACTGCGTGAAACGTGTGTTGTGCAGGGGTGAGCTGGACGCTCCCCTCAGGCCGTCTCGCGTCCGACCAGCGTGAAACCGATGTCGATCTTCGGCCGCACCTGCGAGCCGTCGAGCCGGTCGATCAGGCAATGCGCGGCCGTCGTGCCGATGCGGCTGCCGTCCATTTGAACGGTGGTCAGGGCCGGCACGAGATCCGCCGAGAACTGGAGATCGCCGAAGCCGCACACGGCGAGCCGCGACGGCACGTCGACGCCGCGTGCTCTCGCCTCGCTCAGCACGCCGAGCGCGAGCAGATCCGAGCCGCAGAACACTGCATCGACATCCGGGCGCTCCGCGAGAATCGTGGCAAACGAGCTGCGCCCCTGCGCCACCGAGCTTGGTGGGTTGACGAGAACCTGCGCGACGTTGTCGATGCCATGACGCGCCATGGTCTGGATGAAGCCCTCGCGACGGGCCATCGCGCGTTCGTCGTTGGCCGAGATAATGGCGGGACGCAGCTTGCCGCGCGCCAGAAAGCGCTCCGCCACGGCAACCCCGGCGTCGTGGTGCGAGAAGCCGACCAGCATGTCGACCGGCGTGTCGGTCATGTCCCACGTTTCGACGGTTGGAATATTGACGTTCAGGAGCCGCGCGCGCAGCGCCGACGAACGCGCCACGCCGATCAGCAGCAGCCCTTCCGGGCGCCGGCTCAACAACGCGTCGAGCACCTGGCACTCGTCGACGTCGCTGTATCCGCTCAGCCCCAGCAAAACCTGGTAGCCGGCGAGCGACATCGCGTTACTAAATGCCTGAATGGAGGCGGCGAACAGCGAATGCGTCACGGTCGGCACGATGGCGGCGATGAGCCGCGACCGGGACGACGACAGGCTGCCCGCCAGCCGGTTCGGCACATAGCCGAGTTGCTGGACGGCGAGCTGGATGCGTTTGAGCGTTTCGGGCGCGACAACCTGAGGATTGTTGAGCGCACGCGACACCGTGATCGGCGACACACGCGCCAGCGTCGCGACTTCGATGAGACGGACTTCCCGTGGTCCACCACGCAGCCGTTTGCCGGCAAACGGCGCCACTTTTTCTTTTGGGCTGGGCATGAATAGTCTGATTCACAGTCTGCACAATTGTTACGCGGAAGTCGCCAGAAGGACGGCGCGAGAACTGCTTCCCGGGCCGTCCTTCCAGATTGTGCGCGAATCAGAGTCTACCTTACGCCGCGGACCTTCCCGCAACAAACCACAAGCCGTCGCCGGCCTCGAGGCAGCGTTCAGGCAGACGTGGTGTGCTGCCCGCCCAGCTTCACCGGCGTCATGCGCGGCATCAGCAGATGAATGACACCGAGCGCGACCAGATAGGCCGACGCACCGACAGCGAAGAGCGCCCAGTACTGGCCCGTGCGCTGCAGCGTCTCGCCGATTACGCCTGAGTAGAAGAACGAGCCGACCATGCCCGCCACGCCGCCGATACCGATCACCGTGCCGACCAGACGGCGCGGGAACACGTCGCCAACCGTGGTGACAAGATTCGCGGACCACCCCTGGTGGGCCGCGGCGGCGAGGCCAACGGCAAACACCGCGTACCACAGGCTCTGGAAATGCGAGAGCGTGGCGATCGGCAGCACGCACACCGCGCAGATGCCCATCGCGACCTTGCGCGCGACGTTCGGCTTGTTGGAGCGCTTCATCAGGCGGGACGACAGCCAGCCGCCCGCCACGCTGCCGCCGGATGCCATCGCGTAAATGACGATCAACGGCAGGCCAAGATTGCTGATGTCGATGTGCCGCGACTCGTTGAGCCATTTCGGCAGCCAGAACAGATAGAACCACCACACCGGATCGGTCAGCAGCTTGCCGAAAATGAACGCCCAGGTTTCACGGTATTTGAGCACCGAAAGCCAGTTCACGGACTGCTCGACGCTTTCGTCCCGGTCCGCGTTGATGTGCTCCAGTTCGCTGCTCGATACCGACGGATGCTCCGCGGGAGGACGGTACACCAGCAGCCACACGGCCAGCCAGACGAACCCGGTCGCGCCCGCCACGATGAACGTCGTGCGCCAGCCCCACATGACGGCGGCAATCGGCACGAACGCCGGCGCGACGATCCCGCCGATGGTGGCGCCCATGTTCCAGAGGCCAGTGGCGAGCGCGCGCTCCTTCTTCGGAAACCACGTGGCCGTGGTGCGGATCGCGACCGGGAAGTTGGCCGCCTCGCTGAAGCCCAGCAGACCCCGCACGGCCGCGAAGCCCGGGACGGTCGCCGCCGCGGCATGCAGCATCGCAGCGAGGCTCCACATCGCCATCGCGCTGCCGTAGACCACCTTGGTGCTGATCCGGTCCGCGATCCGGCCGAACGTCGCAAGGCCCACTGCGTAGGCGACGGTGAACACCATCACGGTCTGCGCGTACTGGATCTGGTTCCAGCCGATGTCTTTCTGCAGCAGCGGGGCCAGCAGCCCCAGCATCTGACGATCCATGTAGTTGATCGTCGTCGCGAAAAAGATGAGTGCGCAAATGGTCCATCTGTATCGCCCGCTGGCCGCTTTCTGGACAACGGAAGTAGCGCCTACGATTTTCATCGGTGTCTCCGCAAGTTTTTTATGAATGGTATCGCTGTCATTTTCGGGCGACTAGCAATGGATATTGCCGCGCACGTTTAAGCGTCAAATGGTATCGCTGTCATTTCGCGCTGTCTACCTGTTTTCGAAACTGCGGTGAACAGGGGATTGCTGGTGACGGTGGGTGGGCAGGCAGACGGGGAAGATAGATGATAGACTAAGTCCGTTTAGCTAAGCTAAGGAGCCGCTATGGCCACCATTACTGTCAACATGCACGAAGCCAAAACCAACTTGTCACGGCTGGTCGAGAAAGCCGCACAGGGCGAATCCGTTGTGATCGCCAAGGCCGGCAAGCCAATGGTGCGGATCGTTTCCGTAGACACCCCTGTCCCGGCCAGGAAGAAGCGAATCGGATTCCTGGCCGGCCAGGTCACCGTACCGGGTGCGCAGGCGTTCAACGAGTTGGGCAGCGAGGAAATCGCCACAATGTTTGGCGGTGACGAATGAAGTTGCTACTCGACACGCATTTGCTGTTGTGGACGTCCGTGGCTAGCGAGGACATTCGCTCGAATGGCTCGCTGTCCGGGGAAGCGCGTGACCTGATCGAGGACGAGGGAAACGAGTTGCTGTTCAGCGCGGCCAGCGTGTGGGAAGTGGCCATCAAGAACGCGCTCGGCAGGCCTGACTTCAAGGTAGACCCGCACCTGTTCCGCCGGGCGCTGCTGGACAATGGTTATATCGAGCTGACCATCAGCAGCGCTCATACGGCCGCCGTTGCCAACCTGCCCGACCATCACAAAGACCCCTTCGATCGATTGCTGGTCGCTCAGGCGACTGTCGAAGGCATCACCCTGCTAACCAATGACGAAACGGTCGCCGCGTACACCGCGAGTCCGATTCGCCTGGTGAAATAGCAAACACAGATGTACACGCTCAAGGCCAGCAGCCCGTCGAGCAGTTCGACGCGTGGCTGACCAATCGCGAGTGCAGCCGGCTGCGTATTTTTTGGCCAGACGGGATTACTTCAGAACACCCAACAGATCATCGGTCGAAACAGCCGGGCAGTATTTCCCGTGCAGGTTTGCGAGAGGCATCGCATGAACCTCGTCGGCGCTTCGCATTCGACCGTCCCAGCCCGGGCGACCAAAAGTAAAGCACCCGCTCGCAATGAGACAGATGTTGAAGTCCGGATTGGCCGCCATGCGAACCGGAGAAAATGCCGAAGCGTCTTTCTCCGAAGCGGAGTGACCACCACGAAAAGACGGTTCCTGGCGTACGACAGCGCTGCCCACGACCTGACGCGGCACACGCAATACCAGGAACCGCTTCCTCGCACTAGTTCAAACAGGCAGACAAACCGCTAGCGGCCATCGTCGTCAGACCAGTCCCATCCATTGTGGTCATGATCCTGGTCCTGACCCTGGCCGTGATCCTGACCCTGCCCACGGTCATGCATCGGCGAACCAACCGTGAACGTGTCCTGCGCCACGATGTTGTCCGACGCGTTACCTACGTAGACGGTATATTTGCCTGCCGCGATCGTCCACTTCTGCGTCGCGCTGTCCCAGTAACTCAGCGGGTGATATGCGCTATCTGGATCGATGGACAGTTCAACCGTCCTCTTTTCGCCCGGTTTGAGCGAGACCTTCTTGAAGGCGACAAGCCGCTTCGGCGGTTCACCCGTGCTCTGCGGCAAGCCAAGGTACACCTGAGCCACTTCCGAGCCTTCCCGTGCCCCGGTGTTTTTCACCGACAGGCGAACCTTGATGGGATTGGTCGCCGTGTATCCGCGCGGGGTGACATCGAGATCCGAAATTTTGAATGACGTGTACGACAGGCCGTGTCCGAAGGCGAACAGCGGTTTGATCTGGCGCCAGTCATACCACTTGTAGCCCACGTACAGGCCTTCCGAGTACTGCACGGTCGGGTTCGCACCGGTCGTGCCCGGATAGCGGTCCGGTGTGCTCGTCGGCGTATACGCCGCCTGCGTCGGATACGTCACCGGCAGCTTGCCCGAAGGATTGACCAGCCCGAACAGCAGTCGCGCGACGACGTTGCCATCTTCCTGGCCGGGATACCACGCCTCAAGAATGGCAGGAACCTGACTGGCCCATGGCATGAGAACCGGGTCTCCGTCCTTCAGCACGACAACCGTCCTGGGATTGCTCGCCGCGACGGCCGAGACCAGTGCATCCTGGTTGTCCGGCAACGACAGGCTGGGCCGGTCGCGACCCTCGCTGGTAACCACACCCGCCATCACGATCACGACGTCGGCCTTCGCCGCTGCCGCCGCCACCGATGCGTTCGTGCTGCCGTCGGTTGCCGCGACGAGAACCTGCACGCTCGCGTTCGAGCCGATCTGCTGCAGGACCTTCTGGATACCCGCGAGCGGCGTGACCGTATAGGTCGGCGCGACTTTCGAACTGCCACCGCCGCCGATGAGCGCCGAACTCACATACGTGTCTTGACCGACGATGACGATGGACTTGACGGACCGCGACAGCGGCAGCAGGTTCTTGTCGTTCTTCAGCAGAACCGAGCTTTGCTCGCCGATATTGCGGGCGATGGCCCCGTCGGTCTGGATCGTCGCGGCGTCGAGCGGGGTCCGGGTTAGCGGACGATCGAACATGCCGAACTTGAACATCTGGGTATAGCGACGTGTCAGCGCCTGGTCGATGGTCCCCATCGTCAGCGTGCCACTCACCAGCGCCTGGTTGAGGTTCGCCTCCGTGAACCAGGTACCGGACTGCATCTCAAGATCGAGCCCCGCGTTCAGCGCGGGCGCGGTCGAGTGAGTTGCCCCGAAGTCCGACTGGACGTACCCCTTGAAGCCCCACTGGTCACGCAGAACGGTGGTCAGCGTATAGGGCGTTTCGCACGCGTAGGTCGGCCCGATCTTGTTGTACGAACACATGAACGACGCGACCTTGCCCCGCTTGACCGAGACCTCGAACGGCAGCAGATAGATTTCATGGAGCGTGCGATCGTCGACGTCCACGCTCACGGTGTTCCGGTTCGTCTCCTGATCGTTCAGGACGAAGTGCTTTGCCATCGCAATCACGTCGTGCGCCTGTGCACCACGGATCACGTTTTCCGCCATGACGCCGGCGAGAACCGGATCTTCACTGAGGTATTCGAAGTTGCGTCCGTTCTGCCCGACCCGAACCGTATTCATGCCGGGCGCCTCCAGAACCTGCAAGCCGAGCATGCGCGCTTCGCGCCCCATCAGATCACCATATGCCTTCGCGAGCGTCGGATCGAAGCCGGCAGCGAGGCCCATGGACATCGGCAACGCCGTTGCCAGGTCCTGCGGATTGCAATCGCCCGCTCCCACGCCAACCGGACCGTTGGTGATCCGGAAGGTCGGAATGCTCAGCGCCGGAATACCGGGAATGTGACGGAATGCGTTTCCGCATGCCGGTATCTCCGGAATCGGACCGCTCTGGCCATGTAACTGGGCCGCCTTCTGGGAGAGGGTCATGGCATTGACGAGCAACGCCGCTCTCTTCTCGGGAGCGAGGTGCGTGTTCATCCACGGCAAGGACGGCGCGGCAGCGACCGCCGGCTGAAAAAATACCGGACTGGCTGCCACCAGAAACATGCTCTGGATGGCGAGCGCCATCGCAACCTTCGCTTTACTACGTGAGATACGTGAAGTCGAACGGTTTAACATAGCGATTCCCTGATTGTCGTTCAAGTAACGTCTGGCTGGCATGTTCTGCGTTCAATGCCAGCATCTGCACACGTTCAATTGCCCAATGTGGGGCCTCCTCCTTTTCCAGGCGGCTCTACGCACGTTTATCGCGCACACGTCCCGCACGCCCGAATTCAAAAAGGGGTGAAGGTAACGGCGAGAACATCTGCTCCGGTCACTCGCACCGCGGAGCAGTCAAACATCGGGTAACAGGCACGGCGGCCGTCACCCGGAAGCCGGCCGTGGCAACGGGTGATCACCTGCTACCGGTCGCCGTCGCATAACAGCCGTTGCATCCATGCGGCAATCACTCCGACAAACGCTGCACGCACAGGCTTTGCGCACATGGCAAGCATTGAATTGCCATGCTTCGTGGCGCGGCGTTATTTCTTTCATTTGGTATACTAACTATCGGACAGGGTTCTTCTTCTGTGGCGTCCTCTCTGCTTCCATATGGCAGACTGCGGCCGCCTTTATATCAACGACAGGTTACTGCGCGCGTATTGATGTTCAGGTTGCGCTGCGTTGACAGTCGTGAAGACGAAATGAGACGCCTGGCAGGCTTATGCGTTTGAGTTACGAAGTCCGGGTTCCCGGTCAGGGCATCCTGCTTCAATCATCGTGCCGAGCCGGGTATGTCCGCGGGTTAGCCCGCGCCGCGCGCTCTCCCGCATCGCACGATTGATCGTGTTCACGTGCAAACCCAGAAAATCGGCGAGTATTCGTTGTGACGGCAACCTGTCACCCGTCTGAAATACACCGGCGTGAACGGCTTCTTCAAGGGCATCCGCGATGGCCAGGTAATATGGGCTCGTGCGCGCCTTCAGATCGGGTATCCAGTTTTTCATCAAGTTCTCCTCTGCTAGCGGCGCGTGCGAGAGTCGCATTACTGTCCACGCCATGTGACCGGGATTGCAAGTGAAGCAAGCGTTCGACTCAACTTCCTGTTTCTCCCCTGCCGTAGAACCGACGCTGTCATGGTGAGCCTGTTTCCGGGCGCGACGACCCTTCAACCACTGCGGCTCCATGAACATGCTCGCGGCCCACATGCGGCCACGAGCTTCATCACTATTTCTGCTGCTTCACACGCGACACGATCTGCGTCGGGCTCACGAACTGCAGCGCGATCAGCACCCAGATCAGCGTGATGGCCATGTAGATCATCGCCATCGCGTCGATCGACTGCGGCGCGCGAACGCCCGTCGAGAACACAGCGTAATACAACGCGACCACCAGCGTCTGCGTGGCGGGCCCCGCGGTAAAGAACGTCAGCTCGAACATCCCGATCGTGCGCACCAGCACCAGCAGCCCGGCCACCAGCATGCCCGGCACCAGCAGCGGCAGCAGCACGTAGCGGAAGTAACGGAACGTGTTCGCCCCAAAGATGCGCGCCGCCGATTCAAGATTCGGGTCGATCTGCTCGATGAACGGCGTCATCACCAGAATCACGAACGGCAGTGCCGGCACCAGGTTCGCCAAGATCACGCCCGAGAGCGTGCCGGCCAGCCCCACCTTGTACATCACGGTCGCCATCGGGATGCCGTACGTCACCGGCGGCACCATCAGCGGCAGCAGGAAGACCAGCATCGCAACCCGCTTGCCCGGGAACTGCACGCGGGCGAGCGCATAGGCCGCCGGCACGCCGAGCAGCACCGAGAGCAGCACCACCGCGCCCACCACCTCGACGGTCACCCACAGCACGTTGGCGAGCTGGAAGTCGCTCCACGCCTGCGCGTACCAGTGCAGCGTGAAGCCCTGCGGCAGCGGCGTGCCGAACCAGCGCGTCGCGATCGAGTTGACCGCGACCGTCGCGATCAGCAGCACGACGTTGAGCAGGAAGAACACCATCGCGCCCCACACCAGCACTTTCCACAGACGATCGGGCAAGCTCGTGCGCTGCCGGCCCGAGCGCTGCGCGCCGTCGTTGCCGCCCTTGCGGCTGCCGTCGGGCTGCTTCGCGGGCGTGGGCCACGGATGCGTGGCCTGTTGATCGGTTGTCATCAGCCCTTTCCTCCCGTCACCGGTCCGCTGTAGAAGAAGCGGCGCGCACCGAGCATCGCCGCGACCACCAGCAGCTGCACGAAACCCATCACCATCGCGATGGTGGAGGCCAGCGAATAGTCATAGCTCTCGAACGCCGCCTCGGCCGCGGCGATCGACATCACCCGCGTCGGCCCCGCGGGCGCGCCCAGCAGCACCGCCGACGGAAACACCGAGAACGCCTGCACGAACGACAGGCACGCGGCCATCGTCAGCCCCGGGATCAGCAACGGCAGATAGATGCGCAGGAACTGCTGCCACGGACTCGCGCCAAGCGTGGCCGCCGCGCTCGCGAGCCGCGGGTCGATCCCGGTCACGTACGAGAGCGTAAGCAGAAACGCGAACGGAAAGCCCGACACGATCAGCGAGATCAGCACGCCCCAGTAGTTGTGCGTGAGCCGCACCTCGTCGGCATACAGGTGCATGCCCTGCAGCGCCTGCGGAAACCAGCCGTTCGGCCCGAAGTACGTCAGCATGCCGTCGGCGATCAGCACCGTGCCGAGCGTCACCGGGATCACCAGCAGCGTCGTGACGAACTTCTGGTAGCGCGAGTCGCGCCGCAACGCGAACGCGACCGGAATCGACACCCCGACGTTGATCAGCGTCGCGGGCACCGCGAGCTTGAGCGTCACGATGATCGTCGGCCACATCGACCGGTCGCTGAAGAACGTCGTGTAGTTGGCCCACACGCTGCCGCCGTTCGCCGGCTGGAACGACAGCACGAGCCCGTACGCGAACGGATAGATGAAGAGCGCGAGAATGAAGACCAGCGCGGGCGTGACGAGCCACGCGCGGGTGTCGCGCGGCGCGGGCGGCGGCGCGAGCGTGACCGCGTTCATGG
>NZ_FNRQ01000006.1 GCF_900107685.1 Paraburkholderia sartisoli
CGGGATCGGACCTCTATTCGGCGATCACCGGCGCGATCGGCGCGCTGCGCGGACCGAAACACGGCGGCGCCAACGAGGTCGCGTTCGAGATCCAGTCGCGCTATCGGTCGCCCGATGAAGCGGAAGCCGACATCCGCCGGCGCGTGGAGAACAAGGAAGTCGTGATCGGTTTCGGCCATCCGGTGTACACGATCTCGGACCCGCGCAACAAGGTGATCAAGGACGTCGCGAAGAAGCTCTCGAAGGAAGCCGGGAACCTGAAGCTTTTCAGCATCGCCGAGCGGCTCGAAACGGTGATGGCCGATGCGAAGAAGATGTTCCCGAATCTCGACTGGTTCAGCGCCGTGTCGTATCACATGATGGGTGTGCCGACGGCGATGTTCACGCCGCTTTTCGTGATCGCGCGAACCGCAGGCTGGAGCGCGCACATCATCGAGCAGCGCATCGACAACAAGATCATTCGACCCAGTGCGAATTACACCGGTCCGGAGAATTTGCCGTTCGTGTCGCTAAATAAGCGAAAATAGCGTCCGCTGTGCGCTCCTGAAGCGCGTGCAGTTCAAACCTGGCGGTTGCGCGGTTCGCGCCGTCCACCGTTTAACTGATATTAGATAGAAAGGTTTCCCCGATGAAAAAGCTGCTGATCGCCACCATCGTTGGCGCACTCTCCACGACGTTGCTGGTCGCCACCCCCGCCGCTTTCGCGCAGACCGCGACGGGTGCCACGAAGGCCAAGCCGAAAGCACCGCAACCGAAACGCCTGATCAAGCGCAAACCGAAGGCCAGCGCAGTGGCAAAGGTCGACCCGGTACCGGAAGGTTCGGAAAAATGGTCGTGCAGCGAAGGGCTGTCGTTCGACATGAAGGGCGACATGAAGCGTGACCAGATCGTCACGGTTCACTGGGGCACGAGGAACTACAATCTGCCGCGTGAAACCACGACGACCGGCGCCGACCGCTTCCACGACGCCGCTACCGGCATGGATCTGGTCGTGATCCCGACCAAGGCCATGCTGTTCTCGGACAAGGACAGCTCGCGTCTCGCCGACGAATGCAAAACCGCTGCGATGCAGCAAGGCGCGCCGGCTCCGACGCAGTCGAACGAGCTGAACAAGAGCAGCAACTAATCCTCTTCACCAGGAAGCCTCGATGTCCGCACCGATCTCCAACATCCGGCCCGAACCGGATCAAGTTCTCGTCGATATCGTCGATTACGTGCTCAACTACACGATCGACAGCACGCTCGCGCTCGAAACGGCGCGTAACTGCCTGATCGACACGCTCGGCTGCGGACTCGAGGCGCTCACCTACCCGGCCTGCACGAAGCTGATGGGACCGATCGTGCCGGGCACGATCGTCCCGAACGGCGCGAAGGTGCCGGGCACCCAATTCCAGCTCGATCCGGTGCAGGCCGCGTTCAACATCGGCGCGATGATCCGCTGGCTCGACTTCAACGACACGTGGCTCGCCGCCGAATGGGGCCACCCGTCGGACAACCTCGGCGGCATTCTCGCGACCGCCGACTGGCTCTCGCGCAACGCCGTCGCCGCCGGCAAAAAGCCGCTGACGATGAAAGACGTGCTCGTCGGCATGATCAAGGCGCACGAAATCCAGGGCTGCATCGCGCTCGAAAACTCGTTCAACAAGGTCGGGCTCGATCACGTGCTGCTCGTGAAGCTGGCTTCGACCGCCGTGGTGGGCCAGCTGATCGGCCTCACGCGCGACGAGCTGATCAACGCGGTGTCGCTCGCGTTCGTCGACGGCCACTCGCTGCGCACCTACCGCCACGCGCCGAACACGGGCTCGCGCAAGTCGTGGGCCGCGGGCGACGCGACCTCGCGCGCCGTGCGTCTCGCGCTGATCGCGAAGACCGGCGAAATGGGCTACCCGTCCGTGCTGAGCGCTAAAACATGGGGCTTTTACGACGTGCTCTTCAAGGGCAACGCGTTCCAGTTCCAGCGTCCGTACGGTTCATACGTGATGGAGAACGTGCTCTTCAAGATCTCGTTTCCGGCTGAATTCCATTCGCAGACCGCCGTGGAAGCCGCGATGACCCTGCACGAACTGCTTCGTGCAAAGGGCAAAAAAATCGAGGACATCAGGAAGATCACGATCCGCACGCACGAAGCGGCGATCCGCATCATCGACAAAAAGGGTCCGCTGAACAATCCGGCCGACCGCGATCACTGCATCCAGTACATGATCGCCGTGCCGCTGATTCACGGCCGCCTGACCGCGGCGGATTACGAAGACTCGATCGCGCAGGACGCGCGCATCGACGCGCTGCGCGACAAGATGGAATGCGTCGAGGACGCGCAGTTCACGAAGGACTATCACGACCCGGAAAAGCGTTCGATCGCGAACGCGCTGACGGTCGAATTCAGTGACGGCTCTACCTTCGACGAAGTCGTCGTCGAATATCCGATCGGCCACAAGCGTCGCCGCACCGACGGCATTCCGCTGCTGGTCGAGAAGTTCAGAACCAACCTCGCCCGACGTTTCCCGGCGAAGCAGCAACAGGCGATTCTCGACGTGTCGCTGGATCAGGCAAGGCTCGAAGCCATGCCGGTCAATGAATACGTCGATCTGTATGTGATCTAGTTAGTAGAAACGTAGCAACGTCATTTCCTCGAAAACCCCAGGAAAAAACCATGGCCCATAATCTCCACAAAACGCTCAAGGAATTCGACAGCGGTTCCGGCAAAGCCAAGTTCTATTCGCTGCCGCAACTTGGTAAGGCACTCAACGTCAAGATCGACCGTCTGCCGGTTTCGATCCGCATCGTGCTGGAATCCGTGCTGCGTAACTACGACGGCAAGAAGATCGCCGAAGAACACATCCAGCAGCTGGTCAACTGGAAGCCGAACGCTGCACGCGTCGACGAAATTCCGTTCGTCGTGTCGCGCGTCGTACTGCAGGACTTTACCGGCGTGCCGCTACTCGCCGACATCGCTGCGATGCGCGGCGTCGCGAAGCGCGTCGGCAAGGATCCGAAGTCGATCGAACCGCTGGTCCCGGTCGATCTGGTTGTCGATCACTCGGTGCAGATCGATCACTTCCGCGAAAAGAACGCGCTCGACCTGAACATGAAACTGGAATTCCAGCGCAACAACGAGCGCTACCAGTTCATGAAGTGGGGCATGCAGGCATTCGACACATTCAAGGTCGTGCCGCCGGGCGTCGGCATCGTTCACCAGGTGAACCTCGAATACCTCGCACGCGGCGTACACAAGAAGACTGACGGCAGCGACACCGTGTATTACCCTGACTCGCTCGTCGGCACCGACAGCCACACCACGATGATCAACGGCATCGGCGTGGTCGGCTGGGGCGTGGGCGGCATCGAAGCGGAAGCCGGCATGCTCGGCCAGCCGGTGTACTTCCTGACGCCGGATGTGGTCGGCGTCGAACTGAAGGGCAAGTTGCGCGAAGGCGTGACGGCCACCGACCTGGTGCTGACCGTCACCGAACTGCTGCGCAAGGAAAAGGTCGTCGGCAAGTTCGTCGAGTTCTTCGGCGAAGGCACGAAGTCGCTGTCGCTGCCGGACCGCGCGACGATCGGCAACATGGCACCGGAATACGGCGCGACGATGGGCTTCTTCCCGGTCGACGAAAAGACGATCGACTACTTCAAGGGCACGGGCCGCACCGACGCCGAAATCTCCGCGTTCGAGAACTACTTCAAGGCGCAAGGCCTGTTCGGTATTCCGAAGGCTGGCCAGATCGACTACACGAAGATCGTCACGCTCGATCTCGGCACAGTTGCACCGTCGCTGGCCGGTCCGAAGCGTCCGCAGGACCGCATCGAAATCGGCAACGTGAAGTCGACGTTCGGCGACCTGTTCTCGAAGCCGGTCGGCGAAAACGGCTTTGCGAAGAAGGCCGCTGACCTCGACGCGCAATACACCACGTCGAACGGCGTGAACGTGAAGAACGGCGACATCCTGATCGCCGCGATCACGTCGTGTACGAACACGTCGAACCCGAGCGTGCTGCTGGCCGCTGGCCTGCTGGCGAAGAAGGCCGTCGAAGCCGGCCTGACCGTAGCGCCGCACATCAAGACGTCGCTGGCGCCGGGATCGCGGATCGTCACCGAATACCTGACGAAAACGGGCCTGCTGCCGTACCTCGACAAGCTGGGCTTCACGCTTGCCGCTTATGGCTGCACGACCTGTATCGGCAACGCGGGCGACCTCACGCCGGAACTGAACGAAGCGATCACGAAGAACGACATCGTCGCGGCGGCCGTGCTGTCCGGCAACCGTAACTTCGAAGCGCGTATTCACCCGAACATCCGCGCGAACTTCCTGGCTTCGCCGCCGCTCGTCGTCGCTTACGCGATCGCCGGCAACATCACGCGCGACCTGATGACGGAACCGGTTGGCAAGGGCAAGGGCGGCAAGGACATCTTCCTCGGCGACATCTGGCCGACGAGCGACGAAGTCAACGCACTGCTCAAGTTCGCACTGGACGCCGACGCGTTCCGCGCCAACTACGCCCATCTGACGAAGAAGGGCGACCTGTGGAGCAAGATCGAGGGCGAGGAAGGTCAGGTCTACGACTGGCCGAAGTCGACGTACATCGCTGAGCCGCCGTTCTTCGGCGACGACTTCTCGATGACGCCGGCGTTGAGCATCGCCGCGGTCAAGGGCGCGCGCGCGCTGGGCATCTTCGGCGACTCGGTCACGACCGACCACATCAGCCCGGCTGGCTCGATCAAGGAAGACTCGCCGGCAGGCACGTGGCTGAAGGCAAACGGCGTGCAGAAGGCCGACTTCAACAGCTACGGCTCGCGCCGTGGCAACCACGACGTGATGATGCGCGGCACGTTCGCGAACGTCCGGATCAAGAACCTGATGATCCCGGCGAAGGCAGACGGCACGCGCGTGGAAGGCGGCCTGACGATTCACCAGCCGTCCGGCGAACAGGCATTCATCTACGACGCCGCGATGAAGTACATCGCCGCCGATACGCCGACCGTGATCTTCGCAGGCGAAGAGTACGGCACGGGTTCGTCGCGTGACTGGGCAGCGAAGGGCACGCAACTGCTGGGCGTGAAGGTTGTGGTCGCGCGCAGCTTCGAGCGGATCCACCGTTCGAACCTGGTCGGCATGGGCGTGCTGCCGTTGCAGTTCAAGGGCTCGGACAGCGTGCAGTCGCTTGGCATCACCGGCGAGGAAACGTACGACATCGAAGGCCTCGGCAGCGACTTCAAGCCGCAACAGGAAGTGACGCTCGTGATCCATCGCAAGGACGGCAAGTCGCAACGCGTGCAGGTTCTGCTGCGTATCGACACGCCGATCGAAGTCGACTACTACAAGCACGGCGGCATTCTGCCGTTCGTTCTGCGCTCGCTGCTCGCAGCGTAAGCGTTGCATTAGCGGAAAGCTTTTGCAGGTGCCGCGGCCCTTCGGGGTTGCGGCAATTTATGAAGCCCGACCTGGTCGGGCTTTTTTTTGACTCTGCGCGAGGGTATGCCCCGCTCTCAACACGGACGCAAAACTGAACGGCGCGCGCGTACTTCTTCGTCCCTGCGGTCTGCTGCGGGTACCCTCAAGCCAGTTCGAACGAACGTTCCCTGAAGCGTCCGAACCCGAGGCGCGTTCAAATTCAACGCCCCTCATCACACCACGCATCGATCTGCGTCTCCATCGCCCTGACCTGCGCGACGATGCCGTCCAGCGCCTGCATCATGAACGCCGGCGAAGCCGCGCCCGCGTTTTCGAGCAGCGCCATTACACCTCGCGCCTTGAACACGCTCGCGGCGTTACCGATGCGATGCAACAGCTTGCGCACCGTTTCCGCATCGTCACACGTCCGCGCGGTGACGAGACGCGTCATATCCTCGTCGAGCACGCGACGCCAGTCACGCACGAGCGCCGGCACGTCGACGCCACGGCTCGCGAGCGCGTCGAGTTCGCTGAAGTCGAAGGTCGATACGGGATCGTCGTCGTGCATGCGCTCAGGTAGCGGCACGGACGGCCCGCGCGCCGCGCGCGGCAGCAATTGCCACAGGCACGCATGGAGCGCATCGAACCGGCTCTCCTTGATGAGCACCGCATCGAACGGGGAAGCAGCGGTTGCCGACGCGTGACGCATGTCCTCGCGCCCCGTCAGCAGCACGAGCGGTATCGACGACACGTTGCGCACGCGTTCGGCCAGTTGCGTGCCACTCATCCCGGGAAGATGCAGGTCGGTCATCAACAGATCGAAATGTTGACGTTGCAGCACACCCAGCGCCTCTTCGGCGCTGGCAACCGCCACGCACGACACACCCCACCGGCCCAGCTGCACCTCGATCGCACGGCGATTGAACGCGTGATCCTCGACAACCAGCACGCGGCCGGAAAGCATTCCGGCCGGCGCCGCGCGGTTCGCGGTCATGCGCGCCTGCTCAGTCGATCAGCTTGTGGAGCGCGGCGAACTCGATCAGCCCCGCGAGCGACGACAATCCGAGTTTTTCCTGCAGACGCGTCTTATATGTACTGACGGTTTTGTCGCTCACGCACAGGCGGTTGGATATTTCCTTATTGCTGATGCCGCGCGCGAGATACTGAAGCACCTCGACTTCACGCGGCGACAGGCTGTCGAGTCCGCTGCCGCCACGCGACGAGCCGCTGGCGTCGGCCGGAAAGCAGTCATAGCCGAACAGCACGGTCTTGACCGCGGTCATCAGTTCGCCGATCTCGCGGCCCTTGCTCACGTAGCCGTTCGCGCCGGCAACGCGCGTGTGAGTGGCCATGACCTGCTCCGGCTTCGCCGACAGCACCAGAATGCGGACTTTCCCGTCCTGCATGCGAATGCGGCGAATCAGCGAAAGCCCGTCGAGCCGCGGCAGATCGAGATCGAGAATCGCCAGATCAGGCGCTTCTTCGAGAATCAGCTTGAGCCCCTCTTCACCGTCGCCCGCTTCGCCCACCAGCTCCAGCTCGCCATCCTCGCGAAGCACGCGGGCCAGTGTCCCCCGAATGATCGGATGGTCGTCAATCACAGCGATTCTTTTCATGGATCTATCTATTTATTTGACTGGCTGCCGTCGGACGTCTCTCACCGTCCTGATCGTGCGTATAACTGAAGATGTAACGCAATCTTAGCGGTCACCCGATTAAGAAATTTCCCAATCGATGTCGGATCATTCTGTTTGCGCGTCCGATTTGCCCTTCATCCGGGTCAGAATCGCGCGAAAACAGGACGCAACCGGATGCGATCGCCGGGCACGACGTGTGTCGGGCGATCGCATGTTCCGGCCTAGTCCTGGGAAACCGGCGCGACCTGCGCAGCCGGTCGGGTGCCGTTGCTGCTGCGCATGAAGTCCAGCTCGACGCGCCGGTTCGGCGCAAGACACGCGATCAGCGCCTGATGATTGCGGTCGTGACAGTCCGCGACCGGATCGTCCTTGCCGAGACCGTGAGCCGTCATCGGCACGGTCACGCCGCCGGTCTGCAGATACTGCTGCACCGTCCGCGCGCGCTTCGTCGACAGCGTGCGGTTGTACGCGTCGCTGCCGAGGCGGTCCGTGTAACCCACGATGTTGATGCCCGTCACGTCACCGGCGAGCTTCAGGTCCTTGACCAGCTGGTCAAGCTTCGCCTTCCCGGCAGGCGACATCCCGGCCAGATCGCTGCGGTCGAAGTTGAACGTCGCGTCGGCCTGCAGCGTCATCTTCTCGGGAATCCGCGCGACAGGCGGAGGCGGCGGTGGCGTGCAGGACTTCAGCGCGGCGACGATGTCCGGCGCCCCTTTCACGACACCATCCGCGAGCCGCTGGCTTTCCTGGAAGTTGCGCGTCCACGCTTCGTGGCCCGCGTGAATCAGCTCGACTTCCGAGCACGCGGTGAGCCGTTGCGCCTCGACACACGACGCAAAATCCGGCGATGCCTTCGCGCCGAGCACCAGCCGCCACAGATCGGGGCGCACCACGGCCGAGGTCCGCAGATCCGGGTTCTCGACCGTGAGGCCGTTGCCCGTTTCCAGCGCCGCCGTCATGCGGCTGGCTTCGTGCAACGCTTCCTCGACGAAGCCCCAGCCGTCATGCTGCCTGCGCTCGTCGAGCGCGGCGTTCAGCCAGCACTGGGCCTTGTAGCCGAAGTAGTTTTCCTTGCGCGCGCCGAGTGCGTTCAGCCGTTTCTGGACGTCGCGCATCATCGGTCCGGCATCGATGCTGCTGTACGTCCCGATCCATTGCGGCGTGACCGCGCCCGAGGCCCGGTCCTGCCCTGCACTGAAGCCGTTCTGCAGAACCGTGGGGTTCTGTATCTGCAGGCTGTCGCGCGTCGCGGACGACGAACAGCCGGCAACCATCGCGGCCAGCGCGATGGCGGTGATTGAATACTTCATGATTGTTTTCCATCAGAGATGGGCCGCACGGAATTGCTCCGTGCGGCCCGTTCCAGCCCGTGTCCTGAACGACTGCGTTCAGTTGCCGAGCACGATGCCGACACCGGCGCGGACGATGGTGCTATTGCCGCCGGCGGTCGATACGCCGAGGTTATAGTTGACCGTCCCCTTCTCGTTCCAGCGCGACACGCCGAGACCCAGCGCCGCCTGGCCACGGTAGCCGGCGACACCGGCATTCAGCGTCGTGCGACCCGGCAGGTACGGCGTGACGATGTTCAGCGCGGAGGCCGATGCAATGCCTCGACGGTTGTCACGATCCATATCCTGCATGGACTTGTAGACGCCGTTCACCGCGGAGTTCATCTGGTCGACGTTGACTGCGTCGGTCGGCGCCGTACCGGCCGCCACGTTGGTGATCTGACGCTCCGCGCCGGCGGAACCCACCGACACCGAGTTGGCCCGATCCGCCACCGAGTTCGCGCCGAGCGCCACCGCGTTGGATGCCGATGCCGTCGAACCCACGCCCAGCGCCACGGACGAATCGCCCGTCGTGCTGGTGTGCGCGCCGATTGCAATCGCCGATGCACCCGATGCCGACGCGCCGTTGCCGATCGCGATCGAATCCGTGCCGGTGGCACTCGCCGGCGTGCCGCCCGACGCATCCCCGCCGCCGTCGATGTTGATGTACGTGTTGCCGCCATCGCCGCCCGACATGTTCGCCACCTTGTTTTCGAGGCTGGAGAACTGCGAGTAGTTGACCGCATCCGTCGCATCCGTGCCGGCCGCGATGTTCGTCAGCTTGACCGGGTCGTGACCCACGCCGCCCAGCGTGACGACGTTCCTGCTGCTGTCGTCGTAGGCCACGGCATTGGCGGTACCGCCGCCACCGCCGCTGTAGTTCGCGACGTACGTCTGCATCTGGCCGAGGTTGACCGCGTCGGTCTGGTCGACACCCGCCGCGATGTTCTTCAGCAGCGTCGCCTTGCCGCCGCTGTTGAACGTGACCACCTGCTTCGACTGATCGTCATACGCGACGAACGCGTTGGTCACGCCACCCGTCGACGGATCGACGACGATGCCGGCTTCCTTCAACTGCCTGAGGTTGACCGCATCGGTATCGGCCGTCGCGTTGGCGACGTTCGTCAGCACCACTTCGCTGTTGCCGCCCATGCCGAGGGTGACCTTGTCGTGGGCGGACGTGTCGTACTTCACGCCATCGGTCGAACCGGTGGCCACCTTCGCGTTCACCGCCTCGATCGCCTGGCCGACGTCGTTGTACGTCGTGCCGTCCAGCGTGTAGCCCGGCTTCGAGACCTTGCCGTCCGCGCCAACCGTCGCGCTGCCGCCGAGCGCGGCCGCCACGCTGCTGGCCGTACCGTAGAGCTGCGCACCGTTGATCGCATCCGTGCTCGACGACGCCACCTTGCCTGCCGCGAGGTTGGTCAGCGCGACGGGAGCCGCCGAACTGCCGCCCAGCGTCAGCCTGTCGTGCGCCGACGTGTCGTACACCACCGCATCCGGCGAACCGCTGCCGCCGGTCGCTGCCGCCGCCTCGATTGCCTTGCCGATGTCGGTGTAGTTCGTGCCGTCGATCGTGTACGTCGGGTTCTTGATCGTGCCGTCCGGGTTGACGGTCGCGCCGCCGCCCATTGCCGCCGTCACACCCTTCAGCTGCGCGACGTTGACCGCATCGGTATCGCTCGTACCCGCTGCCATGTTGACCAGCTGACGCTGTGCCGTGCTGCTGCCGATCGACACCACGTTCGCGCGGTCCGCGACCGAGTTGGCACCGAGCGCAACCGAACCGGCCTGCGTCGCCGACGAATACGCGCCGAGCGCGAGCGCCTGCGTGGCGTCGTCCGACGTGAACGCGTTGTCGCCCATCGCGACGGAGCTGTTGCCGCGCGCCGAAACGTTGGTGCCGAGCGCGAGTGCTTCCGCGCCATAGACCGCGGCCAGGTGGCCGATCGCCACGCCGTCCACCGCGTCCGAGCCCGTCGAGGCGGTATTGCCGACCACCGTCGAGTTCTCCGCGATGGCGGCCGCGCTTGCGCCGACCGCCGTTGCGTTGTCGCGGGCGGCGAACGAACCTGCGCCGACTGCGAGCGACTCCGCACCGATCGCGCTCGACATCGGGCCGACCGCCATGGCGTCGATCTTCGTCGCATCGACGTGCGTGCCCTGGCCGCCTTGCGTGACGATCGGGCTCACGGCGATGTAGTCCGTGACCGGCGTGGTCGTCGCGCCGAGCAGCATCGTCGACTTGACGTTGCTGACCTGGTTCGTCAACTGTTGCTGAAGCGCGCTCAACTGGCCGTAGGTGGCCGCGTCGCTCGCGCTGGTGCCCGAGGCGACGTTGGTAATACGGCGTTCGGCGCCGATGTCGCCGACCGAAACCGTATTCGCCTGGGTTGCCCGCGAATTCGCGCCGAGTGCGAGCGAGTTCATCCCCATGGCCATCGCGCCCGCGCCGATCGCAACCGCCTTGTTGCTGCCGGCGAACGCGCCGCCGCCAATCGCGATCGTGTCAGGCAGCGATGCCTGCGCTTCCGACGCCGTCGACGTCACCTTGATGTACTTCGTCGCCATCGAGATGTCGGTGTTGATCGAGTCGACCGAACCGGACACCGCGCTGATCGCGGAACCCACATCGCTGTAGGTCTTGCCGTCGACGGTGTAGGTCGGCGCCGTCACCGTGCCGTCCGCGCCGACCGACGCCTCGCCGCCCAGCGCCCTGGCCACGCTGTTCGCGGTGTTGAAGAGTTGCGTGCCGTTGATCGCGTCGCGACTGGACGCGTTCACGGCGCCCGCTGCGAGGTTGGTCAGCGTGACCGCCGGTGCGCCCGTGCCCGCGCCGCCCAGCGTCACGAGGTCGTGCGTCGTCGAGTCGTACTTGACGGCGTCAGCGGTGGCGGCTGCCGAGCCGGCCTGCACGGCCGTCTGCAACTGGCTGACGTTCACTGCGTCGGTGAGCGCCGAGCCCGCGGCGACGTTCGTCACGCGACGTTCCGCCCCCGCCGAGCCGACCGACACTTCGCCCACCGGCGTCGCGCCCGCGATCGTACCCGTGCCCGGGTTATAGGCGGCAGCGGAAAGATTCGCGGTGGTCGTCGCGTTCGCGCCGAGCGCGATCGAGTTGTTCGCGGTGGCTTTGGCGTTGCCGCCAATCGCCACGGCGTTCGTGCCCGTCGCCGACGAATCGGCCAGCGTCGAGTTCACGTGGAAGTACTTCACGCCACCGCCGTCGGTGATGTTGTTCACCGTATTGGAGATGTTCGTGACGTTGCCCGCCACGTTCGCCACGTTCTGGTTCGTCGCGAAGAGCTGCGAACCGTTGACCGCGTCCGAACTCGTCGCGCTCAGCGAACCCGCCGACAGACCCGTGATCTTCGTACCTGTCGCGCCCTTCAGCGTGATCGTGCCCAGTGTCGAGTCGTCGTACGAGACGAAGCTGCCCTTCACCTTGCCGTTGCCGTCGATGATCGCGCCCATGTCCTTCAGCTGCGCGACGTTCACCGCGTCCGTGTTGTTGACGCCCGCTGCCAGGTTCGTCAGCGTGACGGCCGGCGCGCTCGAGCCGCCGAGCGTGACCTGCGTATGCGCCGACGTGTCGTACTTCACGGCATCGGCCGCGGCCGCGCCCGAACCCGCCGTCACAGCTGCCTGCAACTGGCTGACGTTGACCGCATCGGTTGCCGCCGAGCCGGCTGCGAGGTTCGTGATGCGGCGCTCCGCGCCCGACGAACCCAGCGACACCTCGCCCGTGGCGGTCGTGCCGGCCAGCGTGCCCGTGCCCGGGTTGTAGGCCGCAGCGGAGAGATTCGCGGTGGTCGTCGCGTTCGCGCCGAGCGCGATCGAGTTGTTCGCGGTGGCCTTCGCGTTGCCGCCGATCGCCACGGCGTTCGTGCCGGTCGCCGACGAATCGGCCAGCGTCGAATTCACGTGGAAATACTTGACGCCCGTGGTGCCGTTCGTGATGTTGTTGACCACGTTGGTCAGGTTCGTCACGTTGCCGGCGACGTTCGCGACGTTCTGGTTCGTGGCAAAGAGCTGCGAACCGTTGACCGCGTCCGTGCTGTTCGCCGCCAGTGTGCCCGCCGCAAGGTTCGTGATCTTCGTGCCGGACGCGCCACCCAGCGTGATACGGTCTTTGGCCGAAGTGTCGTACGCGACGAATGCGTTCGTCACGTTGCCGCCGCCGTCGATCGAAGCGCCCATGTCTTTCAGTTGCTTCACGTTCACCGCGTCGGAGTCCGCCGCACCGGTCGCGACGTTCGTCAGCGTGACGGGCGTGGCCGAACCCTTGCCGCCGAGCGTGACGCTGGTGTGCGACGTGGTGTCGTACGAAACCGCATCGGGCGAGCCGGCGCCTGCCGCGGCGACGAGCGCCGAGCCGACGTCGTTGTACGTCTTGCCGCCGATCGTGTAGCTCGGTTTGAGGATCGAGCCGTCCGTATTGACACCCGCGCCGCCGCCCATCGCGGACGTGACGCCCTTCAGCTGGCTGATGTTGACCGCGTCGGTGTCTTTCGTACCGGCCGCCATGTTGACGACCTGACGTTGCGCCGTGCTGCTGCCGACCGAAATCGTATTGGCGCGATCGGCCACGGAGTTCGCGCCGATCGCGACCGCGTTCGCCACGGAGACGGACGAACCTGCGCCGAGCGCCATCGACTGGGCCGCGCTGCTCGACGTGAACGCGTTACTGCCGATCGACACGGAGCTGTCGCCGAGCGTATTGGCGTTCGAACCGATCGACACGGCGTTGGCCGCCGCCGCGCGGGCCAGCACGCCGATAGCCACGCCGTTGTTGGCGTCGTTCGTGGTCGATGCCTGCGCGCCGATCACGGTGGCGTTCACCGCGCCCGCAGCCGCGATGTAACCGACGGCCGTCGCGCCGTCCTGCGCGGCGAACGAACCTGCGCCGACCGCCAGCGACTCGTTGCCGATCGCGCTCGACACCGGGCCGATCGCCATCGCATCCTGCTTGGTGGTGTCGACGTGCGTGCCGTCACCGCCTGTCGTGACGATCGGGCTGACCGCGATGTAGTCCGTCACCGGCGTGCTGGTCGCGCCGAGCAGCGTCGACGAGCGCAGCAACGTCGACTGCTTCGTGAGCTGCTGTTGCAGCGCGCTCAGCTGGCCGTACGTGGCGGCGTCGCTCGAGGACGTACCGGCCGCGACGTTCGTGATGCGGCGCTCCGCGCCCGCGCTGCCGACCGACAGCGTGTTCGCCTGATTGGCCATCGAATTGGCGCCCAGTGCGACCGAGTTCGCCGCCATGGCGGTTGCCCCGCCGCCGATGGCGACCGCGCCCGACGTACCGGCGAAGGTACCGCCGCCGATGGCGATGGTATTCGCCCCGGATGCCTGCGCCTGTGACGCCGTTGCGGTCACCTTGATGTACTTCGTGGTGTTGGTGATGTCGTCGTTGATCGTGTCGACGGTTGCGCTCATGGCATCGAGTGCGGAGCCGACATCGTGATAGGTCGTCGTGCCGATCGTATAGGCCGGAGCCGAGAGCTTGCCATCCGCGCCTACGGCTGTCGTGCCGCCCAATGCGTCCGCAACGCTGCTTGCCGTGCCATACAGTTGCGCGCCGTTGATCGCGTCCTTGCTGGTTGCCGTGACCTGACCTGATGCGAGGTTGGTCAGCGTGACCGGCGTGGTTGCGCCGGTGCCGCCGAACGTCACCTTGTCATGCGCGGAGGTGTCGTATTTGACGCCGTCTGCCGAACCCGTGGAGGCCTTCGCGTCCACTGCGGAGATCGCCGCACCGACGTCGTTGTATGTGCTGCCGTCGACCGTGTAGGCCGGCTTGCTCAGCTTGCCATCGGCGCCTACGGTGGTCGAACCACCCAGCGCATCCGCAACGCTGTTCGCCGTGCCGTACAGTTGCGCGCCATTGATCGCGTCCTTGCTGCTTGCCGTAACCTGGCCTGCCGCGACGTTGGTCAACATCACGGGTGTGGCTGCGCCCACACCACCGAACGTCACCTTGTCGTGCGCGGAGGTGTCGTATTTGACGCCGTCGGCCGAACCTGTCGATGCCTTGGCGTCGACTGCGGAGATCGCCGCGCCGACGTCGTTGTACGTGCTGCCGTCGACTGTGTAGGCTGGTTTGCTCAGCTTGCCATCGGCGCCTACCGTGGTCGAACCACCAAGCGCATCCGCGACGCTGTTCGCCGTGCCATACAGTTGCGCGCCGTTGATCGCGTCCTTGCTGCTTGCCGTAACCTGACCCGCTGCGAGGTTGGTCAACATCACGGGCGTGGTTGCGCCCACACCACCGAACGTTACCTTGTCGTGTGCCGAGGTGTCGTATTTGACGCCGTCTGCCGAGCCCGTGGAGGCCTTGGCGTCCACTGCGGAAATCGCTGCGCCCACGTCGTTGTACGTGCTGCCGTCGACCGTGTAGGCCGGCTTGCTCAGCTTGCCGTCAGTGCCTACGGTGGTCAAACCACCAAGCGCGTCCGCAACGCTGTTCGCTGTGCCGTACAGTTGCGCGCCGTTGATCGCGTCACGGCTGGACGCGTTCACAGCGCCCGCTGCGAGATTGGCCAACATCACAGGCGTGGTTGCGCCCACGCCGCCGAACGTTACCTTGTCATGCGCCGACGTGTCGTATTTAACGCCGTCTGCAGAGCCCGTGGAGGCCTTGGCGTCGACTGCGGAAATCGCTGCTCCGACGTCGTTGTACGTGCTGCCGTCGACCGTGTAGGCCGGCTTGCTCAGCTTGCCGTCAGTGCCTACCGTGGTCGAACCACCAAGCGCGTCGGCAACGCTGTTCGCCGTACCGTACAGTTGCGCGCCGTTGATCGCGTCACGGCTGGACGCGTTCACAGCGCCCGCTGCGAGATTGGCCAACATCACAGGCGTGGTTGCGCCCACGCCGCCGAACGTTACCTTGTCATGCGCCGACGTATCGTATTTAACGCCGTCTGCCGAACCCGTCGACGCTTTCGCGTCCACTGCCGACAACGCTGTGCCCACGTCGTTGTACGTGTTGCCATCGAGTGTGTAAGCCGGTTTGCTCAGCTTGCCGTCAGCGCCCACCGTGATCGAACCACCAAGCGCATCCGCAACGCTGTTCGCCGCCCCATACAGTTGCGCGCCGTTGATCGCATCCTTGCTGCTTGCCGTAACCTGACCCGCTGCGAGATTGGTCAGCATCACAGGCGTGGTCGAACCCACACCACCAAACGTCACCTTGTCATGTGCGGAGGTGTCGTATTTAACGCCGTCCGCCGAACCCGTCGACGCTTTCGCGTCCACTGCCGACAACGCTGCGCCCACGTCGTTATACGTGTTGCCGTCGAGTGTGTAGGCCGGCTTGCTCAGCTTGCCGTCGGCGCCTACGGTAGTCGTGCCACCCAGCGCGCTCGCGACACTGCTGGCCGTGCCGTACAGTTGCGCACCGTTGATCGCGTCCTTGCTACTTGCCGCGACCTGACCTGCTGCAACGTTGGTCAACATCACGGGCGCGGTCGAACCGACACCGCCGAACGTCACCTTGTCATGCGCCGAGGTGTCGTATTTGACACCATCCACCGGACCCGCCGCAGCCCTCGCATCGACGGCGGTAATCGCCGCGCCGACATCGTTATACGTGCTCCCATCAACCGTATACGACGGTTTCGAAATCTTCCCATCGCTACCGACAGTTGAATTGCCGCCCAGCGCGCTCGCGACGCTGTTCGCCGTGCCGTACAGTTGCGCGCCGTTGATCGCATCCTTGCTGCTTGCCGTGACCTGACCCGCTGCGACGTTGGTCAACATCACAGGCGTGGCCGCACTCACTCCGCCGAAGGTTACCTTGTCGTGCGCGGAGGTGTCGTATTTGACGCCGTCTGCCGAGCCCGTGGAGGCCTTCGCATCCACTGCCGACAACGCTGCGCCCACGTCGTTGTACGTGTTGCCATCGAGTGTGTAGGCCGGTTTGCTCAGCTTGCCGTCAGCGCCTACGGTAGTCGCGCCGCCAAGCGCGCTCGCGACGCTGTTCGCCGTGCCATACAGTTGCGCGCCATTGACCGCATCCTTGCTGCCTGCCGTAACCTGACCCGCTGCGAGATTGGTCAGCATCACAGGCGTGGTTGAACCCACACCACCAAACGTCACCTTGTCATGCGCCGACGTGTCATAACGCACGCCGTCCACCGGACCCGCCGCAGCCTTCGCATCGACTGCGGTGATCGCCGATCCAACATCGTTATACGTGCTACCGCTAACCATATACGACGGCTTCGAAACCTTCCCATCGGTACCGACGGTCGAATTGCCGCCCAGCGCGCTCGCAACGCTGCTGGCCGTGCCGTACAGTTGCGCGCCGTTGACCGCATCCTTGCTGCCCGTCGCGACCTGACCCGCCGCGAGGTTGGTCATCATCACCGGCGCGCCTGAACCCGCGCCGCCCAGCGTGACATGATCGTGTGTCGTCGAATCGTATGTCACGGCATCGGGCGAGCCTCCACCGGACGACCCCGCGATCGCCGCATTCATCTGGTCCAGATTGACCGCGTCCGTGCCGGCCGTGCCCTTCGCCAGGTTGATGATCTGACGCTGCACCGTGCTCGAACCCACCGATACCGCGTTGCCCCGGCTTGCCACCGAACCCGCACCGAGCGCAACCGAGCCGGCACCCACCGCGTTCGCACCCGAACCAAGCGCGACCGACTGATCCAGCACCGCGTTCGAATTCGCGCCCAGCGCAACCGAACCCGCACCCATCGCGCCGGCCCCGCGGCCGACCGCCGTCGAGGTCGCGCCACTCGCGAGCGCCCACGGCCCGGCTGCGACGGAATCGTTGCCCGTCGCGCTGGCATCGCTTTCCGGCGCGTCAGAGATTGAATTTGCCTTGAAGTAGCGCGTGTGTTCGTTCAACTGGCCGTAGTTGACGGCATCCTTTGTGTCGGTGCCATCGGCGACGTCGACGATTTTCGTGCCGCTCATGTCCGCGCCGCCCTGGAATGTGGCGCTACCGGTGGTGGTCGTGTCGCCCCGCAACGTAATGCCGCCCGGCCCGTACAGCGTGATCGCGCCCGCTCCGTTGTAGGCCGTCTGCCCCACGGTGATGTAGGCGGTCGATCCATTTACACCGCCGTTCCCTGAGTTGTATTCGCCGACGACAACACCCGAGCCACCGTCGCACTCACCTTCGCCCTTCAAACCGATCGCGCCGCCCCATGCCTCGCCGTTCCACGCGGAGCCATCCGCCGCGTTCATCCACTGGCTGCTCGCCGCATTCGTTCCATCGCCCGCGCAGTTGACTATCGCCCCGGCAAACGCGGCCGGTGCGGCCGACACCGCGCCCGCACCCAGCACGACCGCCGCAACCCGCGCACGCCGCGAGGACCCCTTCTTCTTCGCCGTGCTCAGTTCGGACGCGGCGACCCACGCGCCGACCGACTCATTCCAGACAGACTTATGTACCTTGTTCATCGCCTATTACAACCTCAAAAATTGCCAATGGATTCTTTTAACTTTTGCAATGCCTGACTCACTTTGCAAAAGCCCTCTTCGGGAACCGGATATGACGATTGTCTAAACGGCTTCTCGCCGCACACAGGGTGGCAATCCTGTTTATCGCGCTGCAACTTTATCGATTGAGTCCATTGGGTTATATCGGGCGGCACTGAATCGATGTAGGAATTTTCGTCAATACAGGTGAATTGAGAAGACAGCGGAACCGGAAACGGGGAAGCGTTTCCGGGCGCGACTCAGAATTGGTAACGCCCGCTCGGGGCGGTGATCAGCCCATATCGCAGGGAATAAAACGGAAGACGGATCCAGCAGAAGATGGGGAAATTTCCGCAACAGGACATCACGCGGGTTTTCTATAATTTCAGCCCGATTCGATTAAATTGGATCGCGGCGGCAAATTAATTATCTGGATTTATTTATTTGCGCCCAACAGTTTTTTAAAGCAGCGACGCATCTTTCCCTAACGTTAATACCCGACATATAAATCATGCAAATTTCCCAGCTTCGCATTAAAAGCCGTCAACGCGGCCAGGGCATGACCGAATACATCATCATCGTCGCGCTGATCGCGGTTTCGGCAATCGGTGTCTATTCGCTTTTCGGCCAGACGATCCGTAACCAGACGTCAGGCCTCGCGCAGGAAATGTCGGGCGGGAATGCGAAGGGCGATATCAGTAACGCCCAGACGAATGCTGGTAACGCCACGACCAACGGCAACAAGAAGAAGGACATGGGCACCTACAACGACAACAACAACGGGGCAATGCAACAGTAAGTTCATAACCACCATGAACCGCTCTGCCCGCCCGGGCAGAGCCAGGGTCGCCGGCGCCAGCGGGCAGGCGCTGGTCTCTGCCCTGATTTTTCTTCTGGTCGGCGGCATTGGCCTCTTTGTCGCCTTCAATTCCTTTCAGATGACAAGCGCCCGCATCAAGCTGCAGAACACCGCCGACGCCGCTGCATACAGCGCCGCCGTGCTGCAGGCGCGCGACTACAACTTCGCCGCGTACACGAATCGCGCGATGGTGGCCAACCAGGTCACCGCCGCCCAGGCCGGCGCGCTGAAATCATGGATCGACGACCTCGAAGCGACATACGGCCCCTCGGGGGTCGACCAGACGATCGAGGCCTACGCCGATCATTCAGTGCTGTGGCAAACGCCCAAGCAGGCTGGCCACGCCGAGATCGCGCCAGTGCGCGCGACGCTCGACGCGCTGCTGCCCGCCGTGGCAAGCGGCATTGGCCGCATCACGCGCGCGCTCAGCGACGCGCAGCTCAACTATCACGCCGCCACGCTCGTCACCGCGCCGCAAACCGCGGACGCCGTCGCGCAGCAGAACCAGCCCGACACGCACGTGACGGCGGGCTACTTCACGAGTGCGCGCAACGCGACGCAACTCGCCGCGTGGACGAACTACACGCAGATCGTGACGCCCGCGGGCGCGTCGGGCGCGGATCATTTCGCCGATGTCGTGACCGATGCCACCACGCTCGACGCCTTCCTGAAGGACCGTTCGGCGACGCGCAGCACAGGCCCGCGATATCAGGAACTCGACGACTCGGGGGCCACGAAATGCCGCTTCAGCCCCAGTACCGCGGTGGTGAGCGTGCGTGCGTATCACAACGGCGGCACGCAGTTGCGTCAGGACAAGAAAGGCTGGGAGGCGATCGATGCGACGATGGCCTCCGTCTACGTCAGCTGCTTCGACATGACGTTTCCCGTTATCGCGGGAACCGGCGGCAGCGTGAACGGCGATGTGCGGGTGCAGGGTGTCGAGAGCTACCTGAAGTCGCCGCCGTTCGTCGCATGGTCCGACTGGCAGGGCTATGGCGGCTACTACAACTTCGGCGACCACACGACGGGCACGCCGGGCCTCGGCGTATCCGACGGCCTCGCGCAAAAAATCGGCGAAGGCCCCGGCACGTCGCTCGATCTTTCGAACGGCGGCCTGCTGGCGTACCAGGACATCAACGGCGCGCCGGTGACGAGCGCGGCGCCGCGCATCACGATCGAAGTCGAGCGCGCAAGCGAGACGCGCGTCAAAACGCAGGGCCTGCAAGGCGGCGGACGGATGGCCGTGACGCCAGCCGACGCGGGCGGCGTGATGCGCGCGCTCGCCAGCGCAAACGCGTATTTCGTGCGCCCCAACCCGGGCGCGCTGAATGCCACGATCAGCGGCGCGCTGCTTCACGCGAAGGACTGGCTGCGCGCGGACGGCAAGACCGAATTCCCCGACACGTTCAGCCCCTACTGGCAAGCCACGCTCGCGCCCACCAGCGACACCGAACGGAACACCGCACGCGCCGCGCAGATTCCGGCGAGCGAGGCGGTGCAGCCATGAAGCGCATGCCCTTTCGAAAACCGTCGCAGCACGGCCAGGCGATGACCGAGTTTCTGGTCGCCACCGCGCTCGTGATGGGCGTGCTGCTTTTCGCCGTCGCGACGCTCGGCAAGTTCAACGACGTGCGCAACAAGACGCTGATGGGCGCACGTTATATCGCGTGGGAGCGCACGGTCTGGGGCAACGGCGCGACGATGGATACCTCGCCGGCAGCATCCGGCGACAACGACTGGTACACCCAGTACGGCTCCGGCACACAGCAACCCGCCAAGAGCGACACCGAACTGCAACGCGAAGTGGTCCAGCGCATGCTCGCGCGAAACGGCGCGCCGATCGCGGGCGGTGACAGGTTGAACAACCGGCTGCCCGCCGTTGCGTCGGCGATGTGGGAAGACCACGGCGGCCACGCGTTTCTCGGCGCGACGGGTGACGTCGTCGTCAGCAGCAGCCGTGACGAGAGCCCCGCGGCGAATCTCGCGCAGTACAGCGCGGACCCGTTCGGCTCGATGTCGACGTCGGACAGCGGCACGTTCAAGGCATCGATGAATCTGGCGACGCGCAATCTGCAGACAGGCACGCTCAGCGTATCGGTCGCGAAAGATAGCGATACGCTCAAGAACATCTGGCCGGGATTCAGCGGCCTGACGTTCAGCGATACGAACGTGGTGCTCGCCAACAC
Organism: Paraburkholderia sartisoli; assembly: GCF_900107685.1. GTDB lineage: Bacteria > Pseudomonadota > Gammaproteobacteria > Burkholderiales > Burkholderiaceae > Paraburkholderia > Paraburkholderia sartisoli. Next base: position 20,838 of record NZ_FNRQ01000006.1, read on the forward strand.
GTGGCTCTCCGAAGGCGCGGCGAAGGGCGAGCGTCTCTTCACGGCGGCCACGCCCGCGGCGAACGCGAGCCTCGTCAATCCATCGCTGTACATGGGCCTCAAAAAGTACGCGCCCGAAATCGACACGCTCCAGTTCGGCCGTATCGAACGCGACGTGGTACCTGCCAACCGCCTCTCGCCATGACGATGACCCATCCCGTTCCTCGCGCCGCGGCCCTGGCCTGCGCAGCGCTGCTGGTGCATGCAGGCAGTGCGCGCGCTGCCTGCGACAAACAGCCCGTCAAGGCGGAACGCGTCCAGGCGGTCGGCCTCGACATGCTCGTCAACGGCGTGCCGACCTCGGTTCGCGCGCTGGACTTCGCTGGCTCCGCTGACGATGTGTCGAGCGCATTCCGCGAATTCTGGACGCAGGAGGACGTGCCCGCAAAAGGCGTGCGCGGGCCGAACGGACTCGTGCTGAGCGCGCTCGACGGCGCGTGCCTGTACGTGCTCACGATCCCCGCCACGCAGGATCGCGCGCCCACCAAAGGCGTGCTGAGCGTCGCGCAGATCGGCGAGCGGCAAGCATCGCACGCGATTGACGGTTCAGCGATCCCGTTGCCGGAAGGCACGACGGTGAGCGACATCGAAAGCCGCGATCCTGGCCAGGCTGGACGGACCTGGCTCATCCAGATGTCCGGCAACGCCAGCGACAACGCACGCCGCTACGCGAGCCAGCTCGCTCAGCGAGGCTGGTCGACGGTGGCACAGGCGCCCGCGTTCCAGCTCGACGGATCAAAACGCGTGCTGGGTAGCGCACTCGCGATGCAGCGCGGCAACGACCGGCTCGATGTGGTTTTCACCGCGCGCAACGGACAAACCGAAGCCGTCATCAACGCAACAAGGAATCGCTGACATGAAACACCCCGCGCATCCAGCCCGCTATCAGCGCGGCCAGGCGAGCGTCGAATACGTCGTCGTCACGGCATGCATCGTGTCGGCGCTGCTCGTCGCGGGCGATCTGCCCCTGTCGCCTGTCGACACCCTCACCGCGGCATTCAGGTCGCTGTTCAGCGCCTACAGCTTCGCCCTCTCGCTCCCCTGAACGTCAGGGTTCATTCATTCGCCATGCTCAAAAGAATCAAGATTCGCTCGCTCCTCGGTAACGCGTGGGTGCTTTTTTTCTGTGCCGTGCTGGTCGCGGGCGGCCTCACGTTCGTGCTCTATCGCTATCTGAGCGAGCGCGAAATGCGCATCAAGGCGGAAGCCGCGGGGCATCAGCAGCGCGCCGGCGTCGAAGTCGTCGTGCCGAGCCGCGACGTGCCGGCCGGCACGCCGCTCTCGAGCGGCGATTTCGTCGCGCGTGAAGTCGCAGGGGACCTCGTCTACGACGACATGGTCCGCGTCGAGGACTTCGACACGTACCGGACCTCGCATCTGGTGAAAGCCGTGCGACGCGGACGTCCGCTGCGCGCCGGCGATATCGACGTGCTGCGCGGCCGCGATTTCGCCGACATCCTGCCCGCCGGCCAGCGCGCGTTGACACTCGAGATCGACACGGTGAACTCCACCGCGACGATGATGAGACCCGGCAATCGCGTCGACCTGTACTGGGTCGGCAAGAATCCGGACCCGCAACCCGTCGCCGTTCAATCGGGCCCGTCCGGCACGTCCGGCCAATCCGGCGACGGCAAGGCGATTCGCCTCTTGATGCCGAACGTGCTGATTCTCGCGACCGGTCAGGACATCCGTCCGCGTGACGCGGGCGAAGCGATGGAACGCGCGGGTGATCCGCAGGCCGCCGACAACTACAGCACGGTCACCGTGCAGGTGCCCATCGCGGACGCGCCGCGTATCGTGCTCGCGCAAAAGGTCGGATCGTTGCGCCTGATCCTGAAGAACGCCGACGACGCCACGCCGGACGTCCCCCAGAAGCTCACGGAAGACAAGCTCTTTGCGAATGCCGGCGGTAGCGGCGGTAACGCAGCGCTCGTCGAAATCATCACGGGCGGCGGATCGACCGCGACGACGCTGGTGCCCGGCGGCCCATCGGACGCTACGCCGGCCGCAACGGGCGCATCGCCGCGGGCCCGCGCGCCGGTTGCACCGGCTTCGAACAACGCGCTTTCAGGCACACCTCGACCGGGCGCCTACGAACAGGCGAACGCGATCGCTCAACAACTCCAGAAACTCGATACGCGCACGACGTCGGATCGCAACTGAACGTACACAGCAGGCTCAGAATGAAAGTCCCCCATCGTTCGACGATGTTCCGTCGCCGCGTTATCCCCGCGCTGATTGCCGGCGTCCTCCTGTGCGAAACGGCACCGGTCGCGCTCGCACAGCGCGTCGATACGTCGCCCAGCGGCGACGCGACCCGCGAGAGCGGCGGCACAAGCGTGCTCGAACTCTTTCGCGGTGAAGTACACGTGATGCGCCTGCCCGGCACGATCAAACGCATCGCGATCGGCAACGGCAAGATCGTGAGCGCGAGCGTCGTCGATGGACGGCTCATGCTGCTCGCCGAAGGCGCCGGCGTGACGTCGCTCGTCGTGTGGAATGACAAGGGCATCGCGCTGCAAACCATGGTGCGCGTCGGCAAGGGCGAAGTGAACGCGTCCGTCGAGCAGTTGCGTCGCGTGCTGCAATCTGTTTCCGGCCTGCGCATTCAGGCTGTCGGACCGAACATCGTGCTTTCGGGTGTCGTGCATCGCGACATGGTGCCGGTGATCGGGTCCGCGACCGCCGACCTCAGCAATGTCATCAACACGACCACGGTCGATGAAGGCGACGCGCTGAAAAAGACGATCCACTTCAAGGTGCAGATCATGGAAATGACGCGCACCGGCCAGGAAAGCCTCGGCATCGCGTGGGACAGCCAGTTCAACGGACCGCAGGTGGGCGGTCAGGCGATGTTCGGCACAGGCGGCGCGGCTGCGGCGGCAACGGGCGCGACGAACTTCTTTCTTGCGGGCATCGCGTCGAACATCACGTCGAAGATCAACTTCGCGGTCAACAACGGCGACGCCTACATTCTCGCCGCGCCCGAGCTGAACACGAAAAGCGGCGGCGTCGCGACGTTTCTCGCCGGCGGCGAAGTGCCCGTGCCGAAGGCCGGCGCGCTCGGCACAACCGATGTCGACTACAAGCCGTACGGTATCAAGCTGAACATCAAGCCGGTGGTGGACGCGAACAACATCATTTCAGCGAGCCTCGAAACCGAAATCAGCCAGATCGATCCTTCGGTTTCGTACGGCGGCTTTCCAGGTTTCCTCACGCGCAAGACGACCTCCGACATCTCGCTGCGTGCCGGCGAAACGCTCGCGATCTCCGGGCTCGTCAGCTCGGATGGGCTCGATTCGACGGACGGCATGCCGTTTCTCGGCCAGTTGCCGATCATCGGCAGACTGTTCCGCTCAGACGCCTTCCGTTCGAAGAAGAGCGATCTGGTGATCTTCGTGACGCCGCTGATTTCCGATCCGTCGCTGTCGCCGAATACGGACCTGCTCGCGCGCGCTGATCGCTTCGATCAGCGCTTCCGCGATCGCTACGGCGATCCGAGTCCGCTTGTGCCCGCTCCGGCGGAGGGTGCGCCTCCAGCGGCAAGACAACCGGTTGTGTCTACCCCCGCACTGCCGCCTGCGCCCGTGCGCAGCGTGCCACGACAGGTAGCGCCGCAGGCTTCAACGCCAGCGCCGGTGCCCAACCTCCCGGTCGCCTCGAATCCGGTCGGGCTCGCCGAAGCTATCCGCATGCTCGACGCGCCGCCGGTATCCCAAAGCGCGACGCACTGACCCCTTCACGGACGACGCATCTCATGATTCATCTTCACGTGCAGCCGCGTAACGCACCGGCACAAACTTTTCAGACCGACAGCGGCTGCTCGATCGGCAAGGACCCGGCGTGCGACATCGTCCTCAAGGGCATGCTCGTCGGCAAGCTGCACGCACGCGTGATCAGGGAACACAACGCGTGGTATATCGAGGACCAGGGTGGCATTCTCGCGACGCTCGTCAACGGATCACCCGTCACGCGCTACGGCCCGCTGCTGGATACCGACCAGATCGAAATCGGCACGACGGTGCTTCGAATCGTCACGGCACCCGCTGTATCGTCGGGCGGTCATGTTGCCGTGGCGCCTTCGCCGCTTGCCGCCGCTGCGTTCGAAGAAGCAACGCCACCGCCCTTCGTCGCGCGAACGGAAAACACGGCACCCGTACACGCTATTTACGCCACGCCGGCGGCGACGCCAGCGCATGCCGAACCGTCAACGCGCGTTACCGAACCGCCACGCGCATTCATTTCGCCAGCCAGACCGCAGGAACCTCCGCGCACCCAGTTTTCGCGCACGAAAAAATCCGCCGCACCGCCGCTCGAAGTCTCGCCGATCAACAGCCCGAACGGCATCGAACTGCGAAAGCGCGCGCATATGAAGGTCATCGCGACGCTCGATCTGCGCCGCCTGAACGTCTCGCGCATGGAAGAGGACGAACTGCGCCGCACGGTCAACGCCGCGCTCGACGACATCCTCAGTCACGATACCAGCCTGCGCTCGCCGGACATTCCGCTTGAGGTGCTGAAGAAAAGCGTGTTCGACGAAATCATCGGGCTCGGTCCGCTCGAGGCACTGCTTGCGGACGCAAGCGTTTCGGAAATCATGGTCAACTGCCATGACGAGGTATTCGTCGAGCAGCACGGGCGTCTCACGCGCTCGCCGGTCGTCTTCACCGACGATCGCGCGGTGATCGGCGCCATCGAACGGATCGTCGCGCCGATTGGCCGGCGTATCGACGAAAGCTCGCCGATGGTCGACGCGCGCCTGCCCGACGGCTCGCGCGTGAACGCGGTCATTCCGCCGCTTTCGCTGAAGGGCCCGAGCATCACGATCCGTAAATTCTCGAAGCGCAAGCTCGCCGGCGAGGACCTGATCGAGTACGGCTCGATGTCGCCGGACATGCTGGAGTTTCTGCGGACCGCGGTCGAGCAGCGCGCGAACATCGTGATTTCGGGCGGCACGGGTTCCGGCAAGACGACGCTGCTCAACGTGCTGTCGGGCTACATCCCCGACGACGAACGCATCGTCACCGTCGAAGACGCCGCCGAGCTGCAACTCTCGCAGCCGAATCTCGTGTCGCTCGAAGCACGGCCCGCGAACATGGAAGGCAAAGGCGCGATACCGATTCGCGATCTCGTTAAGAACTGCTTGCGCATGCGTCCCGACCGGATCGTGGTGGGCGAATGCCGTGGCGGCGAGGCGCTCGACATGCTGCAGGCGATGAACACGGGCCACGACGGCTCGCTCACCACGACGCACGCGAACGCGCCGCGCGACTGCATCGCGCGTCTCGAAGTGATGACCCTGATGGCGGGCCTCGACCTGCCTGTGCAGGCGATCCGCGAACAGATCTGCTCGGCCGTCGACATCATCGTCCAGCAAAGCCGCTTTTCGTGCGGCTCGCGGCGCGTCACGCACGTGACCGAGGTGAACGGCATGGAATCCGGCGTGATCCAGCTGCAGGACGTGTTCGTCTTCAAGGAAGAAGGTTTCGGCATCGATGGGCGCATCCAGGGCGAGTTCGTTCCGACCGCCTATATTCCCGACTTCTATCAGGACCTGATTCGCCGCCGCATCCCTGTGAACACCGACATTTTCACGCGCGCTGACTAGCTTTCCGATCATGACCCTCGCACTCATTCTCGCGCTCGTCTTCACCGGCATCCTGGGCGTGATCTGGCTGATCGCGCGCAGCGGTAAAACCGCGCTCGCCGCGCGCTCCCAGCACATGGCGGGCGAACTGGAACAGCAGCTGGCCGATGCGTTCGTGTTCGTGAACCGGCAGAAAGTCGCGACGTGGACCATGGTCGCCATGGTCGCGCTGCCTGTCGTCGCGTTTCTGCTAAGCGGCAACCTGCTGGTCGGCATCGTCACGTTGCCGCTTGCGCTGACGCTGCCGAAAAAGGTCATGGCACGCATGCGCGCAAAGCGCATCGTCGCGCTCGAAAAGCAGTTGCCCGATGCGCTCCTGATGCTGGCGGGCGCGTTGCGCGCCGGCGCGAGTTTTCCGATTGCACTCGAAAGTGTGGTGCATGAATCGACGCCGCCCATCTCCGAGGAATTCGACCTGCTGATGCGCGAAATCCGCCTTGGCATCGATCTCGACGTGGCGATGCACAACGTCGAAAAGCGCATCCCGATTCCCGACTTCATGATGGTGACGGCGGCCATCACGATCGCGCGCGAAGTGGGCGGCAATCTCGCGGAGGCGCTCGAATCGGTCGCGCGCACGCTGCGCGAAAAACTGCAGATGGAAGGCAAGATCCGCGCCCTGACTGCACAGGGGCGCATGCAGGGCATCGTCATGACGTGTCTGCCGCTGCTGCTGATGCTCGTGCTGCGCTTCATGGAGCCCACGGCGATGGCGCCGCTCTTTGGCGAGCCCGTCGGCTGGGCCACGCTCGGCGCGATCGCCGTGATGGAGTTTCTCGGCTACAAGTCCATTTCAGCCATCACCCGTATCGACGTCTAACCATGCTGCTCTTCATTGCATTTCTCGTCAGTTGCGGCGCGGTGATCTTTGCATTCCTCGCCTTTCGTTCTGTATCGGGTCTCACCCAGGTCGTACCCGACGAAGACCGTACATGGCTCGACCCGTTGCCCAGGCCGCTCCGGTTGTTGTGGCCCGTCGTCAATTTTGTCGACCATCACTTCGGCGCATTCTTTAGTGAACGGCACGTCGCAAGAATCGAAGCGCAACTGCGAATTTCATCGCTGCTGTTTCTGATGAGTGCGCGCCAGTTTCTTGCGTTGTCGCTGCTTTCCTCGGTGCTCGCCACGCTGGCCGCACTGCTGTTGATGCTGGCGCTGCACGCGTTTTCGGTCTGGGCGGTGGCGGGGATCGCGGTGCTCGCCTTTTTCTACCCACGCGTATGGATCAAGGACCTGCGCAAACGCCGCGTCTCGCAGATCCTGCGACATCTGCCGATCTATCTCGACTTCCTGACCCTCGCCGTCGAAGCGGGCCTGAATGTGAGTGGTGCGATCCAGAAGGCCGTCGAGAAAGGTCCCGACGGCCCGCTGCGCCGCGAATTCGAACATGTGCTGCGCGATCTCAAGTCCGGGCTGAGCCGTACCGAGGCGCTGCGGCGTTTCGAAGACCGGCAGCGCATCAAGGAAGTGTCGAACCTCGTCGGCGCCATCGTGCAGGCCGAGCGCATGGGTTCCGGTCTTGCGAAGACATTGCGCTTCCAGTCTGAACAGCGCCGCTCCGAGCGTTTTCAGCGCGCCGAAAAGCAGGCAATGGAAGCGCCCGTGAAGCTGATATTTCCGCTGCTCTTCTTCATTTTCCCCGTCACGTTCATCGTACTTGGATTTCCGATCGTCATGAAGTTCGTCCAGGCAGGCATGTTGTGAAGAAGGCTCGACTGACGAGAGACGGTGTGGACATGGGCATCCGCGTGTCGACTGCGGACACCGCGGTGGAACGCATGCGCGGCCTGCTGGGTCGCGACGACCTCGCGAGCGACGAAGCGTTGCTGCTGCGTCCGTGCCGCTCGATACACACGTTCGGCATGCGCTTTGCAATCGACGTGCTGTTTCTCGACCGCCACGGCCGGCTTGTGGCGCTCCATGCCGACACGCCGGCGCGGCGCCTGCTTTTTAATTTCCGCGCGACGCAGACGCTCGAAATGCCAGCGGGCACCGTGCGCAGGCAATCGATCAAGACCGGCGACGTGTTTGCTTTCGAGGCGATCCCTTGACCCAGCTTTCCTTCTCGCGGCGTACACGCGCGATTCACGTGCGCCTGATGCGCCGGCAGCGCGGCCAGTCGATGACCGAGTTTCTCGTCATCGCGCCATTGCTGCTGTTTTTCTGCCTCGCGACCGTGCAGTTCGTCCTGCTGTATCAGGCAAAATCCACGCTCGATGTCGCGACGCTCGAAGCCGCCCGTGAAGGCGCCGTCACGCACGGTTCGATGACGGCGATGCAGGATGGCCTCGCGCGCGGCCTCGCGCCGCTGTACGCGCGCCACGCCAGCGCCGACGGCGCGCGGGCTGCGCTCCTGAACGCGCAAACCGATGTGATGACGGCAAGCCACATCACGATCGTCAGCCCGACTGCGGACATGGTTAGCGATTTCGCGCCGGCGGGCTCATTTGCCACGCAGGGCACGGCCGTCGCGGAAATTCCGAACGACACGCTGATCTATCGCAATACCGTGACCGGGCCGCGCTCGGGCGTGAACATTCAGGACGCCAACCTGCTGAAGATCCGCGTTCACTATTGCTACGACATGTACATACCGCTCGTGAACAAGGTCCTGTATTACGCTGTGAACGTGATCGGCAACGTCGGCCCAGATGGCATTCTGCCGCGCGAACCGGCGGATGCCGGCGAAGACCCGTACGGCGATCCGCAACAGCCGGACACGTGGTGCAGGACAAAACTCGCGGACGGTATCGCGACGGGGAAATGGCCGCTCGCGCTGGAATCCGAGGCGCTCGTGCGGATGCAGTCCAGCTATCGCCCCTCCGCTGCAAACGATGCAGCCGTGACGCGCAGCGCGCCCCGACGATGAAAACGTCGCCGTCGACGTGCAACACCCGCATGCGTCGTGCTCGTAGTGGATTAGTCGCACTCGCGTGCGTCGTGTTCGTTGCGGGCGCAACCGGCATGCCGTGTTCCGCGCAGGCTTCGGGAGTGGTCATGATCGTAGGCGGCTTGGGCCACGACGATGGCCGTGCTCCAGCGGGAGGCCCGCTGGCCGTTGTCGTCGAGCCCGCGAACCGGAAGTTGCCCGCCATCGCGACGCGGGATGCACGCATCATGGCGCTCGCGCCACTGATCGACGAAGCGGCTTACACCACCGGCATTGATCCTGCATTGCTGATGGCGGTGATCGATGTCGAATCCGGCGGCAACGCGCAGGCGGTTTCGCCGAAAGGTGCGAGCGGATTGATGCAGCTGATGCCTTCGACCGCTGCGCGACACGGCGCGCTGAACGTCTTCGATCCGAAGCAGAACATTGCCGCTGGCGCGCGCTATCTGTCCCGGCTATTACAGCAGTTCCACGATCTACCGCTGGCGCTGGCAGCGTACAACGCGGGTGAAGCTGCCGTGCGGAAATACGGCGACCAGATTCCACCCTTCGCGGAAACGCTTGCTTATGTACCGCGTGTCATCGATCGATACCAGCGATACCGGAGCGTCGATGAACGACAAGGCCGCTTTTTGCTGGTGCGGCGTGACGGCGTCCAGCAGGGCAATTGATGCGACAGGTTTTCAGTCTCGCGGGCCATCCGCACTGTGCAGATTCGCAAGCCACGTATCGAGTCTTTCGACATCAGCTTCCACGCTCGCAATGAGCGCGGCTGCACGCGTCGCATCGCCCGCGGCGGCGGCGGATTCCATCTGCGCCGTCTGCCCGACGAGTCTCCTGAAACCGATCAGCCGTGCGGAACCGTTGATCCGGTGTGCGGCGCTTGCCGCCTCGCTCCACGAACCGGCATGCAACGCTTCGCGCAACGTCGCGAGCGTCGTGCGATTCGTGTCGGTCAGAATGCGAATGAACTCGCGGGCAACCGCGACGTCGCCCGCGGCCAGTTCATGGACTTTCCTTGCGAGCGCGTGTTGATCCATGTCGTCACGCAATGCGGCAACGCCGCGCGAAATCGACCAGATCGACGAGCGTCCGGACGCCGGCTTTCTTCATGATGCGAACCTTGTGGCTGCTGACTGTCTTGTTGCTGATGAACAGCACCTCGCCGATGGTCTTGTTCGACAGACCTCGCGCGAGCATCCGCAGGATCGCGAGTTCCTTGTCGGATAGCAGCGCAAGGCGTTCTTCATCGGTCATCGTCTGGGCGTCTGTCCGCGCGCTGGCGTGACGCAGCGCGGGGAATGCGGTGTAGCCTCCGAGCACCGATTCGATATGACGTCCAATGCCGTTCAGGTCCAGCGACTTGCTGACGAAGCCGCGTGCGCCGGCGCGCATCACGCGCGGCGCGAACGTCTCGGGATCTCCACCGGACAGCACGAGCACACGAATCCCCGGGCGAATGTGCTGCAACCTCGACACGACATCGAGACCGCTGATGCGCGGAATGTCGAGATCGAGCACGACGAGATCGGGGGCGTGTCGTCGGACCATGTCGATGGCGTCCTGTCCGTTGTCCGCTTCGATCACGTCGGCGACACCGAGAAGTTGCATCGCATGAGTCTTGATCACGAACCGGAACGCAGGATGATCGTCGACGATCAGGATAGTAGCCAACCGTAATTCCCTCGATGAGCGCGGTGTAATCCAGCGCCGGTACAGCAAGCATGAAGTCCGGACTGCATCCGCTTGAAAAAAGCCGCGCGATGGTACAACAGCGGGTTCATTTATCCTCCTGAAAAACCTGACCTGCTCTGTGTGCGGCGCGCGGCAACCGGAGCGGCCGGGCGTTTGACAGATTCAGCATCGGCAACGTCTGACGCCTGCGTCGCCCGCGTGCTGCTGTGTTGTGTCGAGCACGCGAGCGTCGTCCCAGCCGATGCGCGCAACAGGTTCTGCGCAGTCGCCACGCGCGCCTCGGCCTTGCCGAAACTGCGGCGCCATGCGTCATGACCCGCCTGCATCAACCCGACTTCCGCACACGCGAGCGGCGCGGCAGCATCCGGGCACGACGCAAACGCCGGATCGTGCCGCACGACGTCGACGATCGCCCACAAATCCGGACGCACCGTGACGACCGTTCGCATCACGGGCCGCGTGGCCGGCATCGCGGTGCCCCGCTCCATGCTCACGGACAGGACGGCTGCGACGCCGATCGCTTCTTCGACAAAGCCCCATTGATCGCCTGCTTCCAGCGCGTCACGGCCAGCGTCGATCCAGCATTGCGCCTTCGCGTGAAAGTAGTCGTCGCCGGGGATGCTGTCGAGCTTGTGCTGCACGCTGGCGAGCGCCGCACGACGATTCGTGACTGGCGCGTATGTGTCGATCCACTGACGGTCGGGCGCACCCGCGGCGGCGTCCTGTGTCGCGCCGAAGCCGGTTAGCGTGACGGCGGAATCCTGAATGCCGAGTCGCGCACGCGCAGCCGGATCGGCGCATCCAGCAAGCAGCCATGCGCACGCAAGCACCGTACACGGGAGTTTCATGACGAACCGCAATGAGGGAGATGTTTGAAGTAGAACCGCAGGAGAATAGACGGGAAGGTCCGCGCAAGGATGCGGAATTTTCCGCACCCGTCGGCGGATGATTCCGCAAATGACATTCGCCGGAAGCGAAACAGGCAGGGGGTGTCGCGAGTTTGAAGCGCCAGTTCAGATCAGCGCGTCAAATCCGCGATTTCAGATCCGGTCCCGCGCGGCCGATCGTCGGAATGCAGCATACGAACGAACGTTGCGCCCGGACGGGCGCTCGTGGCCGCGCCACATTGCACGACGACACGCGCCGCCTGACGTGAGACGACGCGTTCCGCGTCAGGCGATGGCGCGCGCCGCGTTGCGGCCGCGCAGCCATTCGAGCGTGAGCAGCAGACAGGTCGAGAAAACGATGAGGATCGTCGCGAGCGCGGCGATCGTCGGGCTGATGTTTTCGCGGATGCCGGTGAACATCTGGCGCGGCAGCGTGGTCTGGTCCGCGCCGGCAAGGAACAGCGTGACGACCACTTCATCGAACGATGTCGCGAACGCGAACAGCGCGCCCGAGATCACGCCCGGCGCGATGACGGGCAACGTGATGCGAAAGAACGTCTTCACCGGGTTCGCGCCGAGCGACAGGCTCGCGCGCACGAGGTTGTAGTTGAAGCCCTGCAACGTCGCGACCACCGTCGTCACGACGAACGGCACGCCGAGCGACGCGTGCGCCATGATCAGCCCGATATACGTGTTGGCGAGCCCGAGCGGCGCGAAGAACAGGTACATGCCGACACCGACCACCACGACCGGCACGATCATCGGCGAAATCAGGATCGCCATCAGCAGCGCCTTGCCGCGGAAGTTGGCCTTCGTCAAGCCAATCGCGGCGACGGTGCCGAGGACCGTCGCGAGAACCGTCGCCGAAGGCGCGACGATAAAGCTGTTTTTCGCGGCCATGCGCCATTCGTCGGATGCGATCAGGTTCTGGTACCAGCGCAGCGACCAGCCCGGAATCGGATACACGAGGAACGTGCTCGACGAGAACGACAGCGGCACGATGGCCAGCACGGGCAGGATCAGATACAGCAGCGTCAGCACGGCAAGGCCGCGCAACGTGAAGTACCACATGCGCTCGACCAGCGACGTATGGGGTGCAAAGAGCGGTTTCGCGAGTTTCATCATGAGTTTCCGTCCACGCTCAACCGAGGCTCAACGAGGAACGCGTGAGGCGTCCATAGATCACGTACAGCACGAGCGTCGCGGCGAGCAGCAGGCCGCCGAGCGCACACGCCATGCCCCAGTTGATCGTCACGTTCGTGAAGTACGCAACGTAGTAGCTGACCATCTGGTCGTTCGGGCCGCCGAGCAGCGCGGGGGTGATGTAGTAGCCGATCGCGAGAATGAACACGAGCAGCGCGCCCGCGCCGATGCCCGGATACGTCTGCGGCACGTACACGCGCCAGAACGCGGCGAACGGATGACTGCCGAGCGAAATCGCCGCGCGCTGGTACGTCGGCGGAATTGACTTCATCACGCTGTAAAGCGGCAGGATCATGAACGGCAGCAGGATGTGCGTCATCGAAATGTAGACGCCCGTGCGGTTGAACAGCAGCGCGAGCGGCGCATGGATCAGGCCGGTGCCGAGCAGCGCCTTGTTCATGAGCCCCTCGCTTTGCAGGATCACGATCCATGCGGCCACGCGCACGAGGATCGAGGTCCAGAACGGGATCAGCACGAGGATCATCACGAGATTCGCGCGACGCTCGGAAAGCGTGGAAATCCAGTACGCCAGCGGATAGCCGAGCAGCAACGTGAAGACCGTCACAATCGCGCCGATCACGAACGTGCGGTTGAACACGGCAAGGTAGATCCGCTGGTCAGGATCGGTCTGCTCGATGTGACCGAACGCATCCTGTTTGTGGTCGAGCGAGGCCAGCACGTAAAACGGCGAATACTGGCTGCCATTTTTGGCGATCGCCTGCCAGTACGCGACATCGTTCCAGCGTCCGTCGATCTCGACGAGCTTTGCGTGAACCTGGGCGGGCGCGAGCGCGTGGCCGGCGTCGTCGTTGAGCGGCATCGCGCGCGCGGTCTTCGCGACCATCGAGCGGTAGCCGGGAATCTCCGTGTTCAGACGGCGCGCGAGCGCACCCATCGATTCGCCGTCGGCGATCACGGTGAGGTCGGTGGCGAGCGCGGCGTATGCGGCGTCCGGCGGCACCGACTTGCGATCCCAGTCATGCAGTGCGCTCACGGTGTGCGGCAGTGCGTTCGCGATTTCCGGGTTCTGTACCGCGCGTGTCAACAGCGCGCCAATCGGCACGACGAAGATCAGCAGCAGAAAAATGGCCAGCGGCGCGATCAGCAGCAACGCCATCGCGCGCTTTTTCGCTTCCGCGGCTCTCAGCTCGCGCTTCAGTCTGTTCGACGATTCGGGCGTGGAATCGGCGGCGATCGTCATGGTGGTCACACCTGTCTCCATGCAAGATTTTGCTGCTCTACCTGCATCGTCGGAACGCGCGTCATGCTGCTTCACACAACGTCACGACCGCACGATCCAACTTTCGATTTGGCTCCGCTTCGCACAGCGAAGCGGAGCCATCGCGGTTTTGCCGCACTGCAACTACCCGCTTACCTCGCGGCCCACGAAGCGAAGCGTTGCTCCAGTTCGTCACCGTGGTCGGTCCAGAAACCCGCATCCTGCAACACGGCGTTCTTGCCGTTAGCCGGCGAGTTCGGCAGGTTCGCGAGCGTCTTCGCGTCGAGTGCCTTGATCGCGGCGTCGTTCACCGGGCCGTACGCGATGTGCTTCGCGTATTCCTGCTGCGGCTTCGACGACACCGTGTACGCGATGTACTTCTCGGCCAGATCCTTGTTCGGCGAGCCCTTCGGAATCGCCCAGTAGTCGAGGTCATAGATGCTGCCGTTCCACACGACCTTCAGGTTCTTGCCCTCGCGCTGCGCGGCGTCGATCCGGCCGTTGTAGGCCGTCGTCATCACCACGTCGCCAGCGACGAGAAACTGCGGCGGCTGTGCGCCCGCTTCCCACCACTGGATGTTCGGCTTCAGCTCGTCGAGCTTCTTGAACGCGCGGTCCTGGCCCGCCTTCGTGCCGAGCACCTTGTAGACGTCCTTCGGCGCGACGCCGTCAGCCATCAGCGCGAATTCGAGGTTGTAGCGCGCGCCCTTGCGCATGCCGCGCTTGCCCGGAAACTTCTGCACGTTCCAGAAATCCGCCCAGCTTGCCGGGGCCGTCTTCAGCTTGTCGGCGTTGTACGCCATCGCCGTCGACCACACGAAAAAGCCCACACCGCACGTTTGCGGCGATTCCGGCACGAGGTCCGACTTCTTCGCGATCTTCGACCAGTCGAGCTTTTCGTACATGCCCTCGTCGCAGGCACGGCCGAGGTCGCCCGATTCCACCTCGACGACGTCCCAGTTCACGTGCTTCGCTTCGACCATCGCCTTCACCTTGGCCTGCTCGCCGTTGTACTCGACGGCCGTGACCTTCGTGCCGGTGGACGCTTCGAACGGCGCGTTGAACGCGACTTTCTGCGCGTCGCCATTCGCGCCGCCGAAGTTGACGACCGTCAGCTCAGCCGCCATGACCTGCGCGGAACCGAGTGCCAGTGCAAACGCACCGGCGGCGACAGCACAGCGTGATTTCCCGAACTTCAACATGATGTGTCCTCTCTCTTTCTGGTGGTCTGTCAGGGTTGTTGTCGTACTCAGGCGAACACGCGCAGATGCTCCGGCGCGAATTCAAGTGCGACCGGTACACCGGGCGCGAACGTGTCGAGCATTTCAGTGCCGAGCGGCACCTTGACGAAACACTCGTCCTGTTGAGGCAACCCGCAGCGCATGCGCACGTGGTCGCCAAAATAGATGAGGCCGCGCGCTTCGCCCGCGAGCGCGTTCGAACCGTTGCGCCCGGCGCCGCCCGCGAGCTTCATGCGTTCGGGGCGAATGCACGCAATGGCCGGCGTGCCCGCTTTCGCGCCGCCGATATTGCGGCCCTTGAGACGCGTGCCGTCGGCGAGATGGAAATCGCAGAACTCGCCGTCGACGTTCGCGATCGTGCCGCGCAACTTGTTCGAATCGCCGATGAAGTTCGCGACGAACTCGTTGCACGGCGATTCATACAGACGGTCGACGGTGTCGAGCTGCTGCACGATGCCCTTGTCGAACACCGCGACGCGATCGGACATCGTCAGCGCCTCGCCCTGATCGTGCGTCACATAGACGAACGTCACGCCGAGCTTTTCGTGCAGCGACTTGAGTTCGTATTGCATGTGTTCGCGCAGCTGCTTGTCGAGCGCGCCGAGCGGCTCGTCCATCAGCACGAGCTTCGGTTCGAACACGAGCGCGCGGGCCAGCGCGATACGCTGCTGCTGGCCGCCCGACAGCTGTGCCGGATAGCGCTTCGCGAAGCTCTCCATGCGGACCATCTTCAGTGCGTTGTCGACCTTGTGTGCGCGTTCTTCGGCGGAGAGCCTGCGCACCGTCAGCGGATACGCGACGTTCTGTTCGACCGTCAGATGCGGGAACAGCGCGTAGTTCTGAAACACCATGCCGATGTTGCGCTTGTGCGGCGGCACGGTGTTGAGCAGCGTGCCGTCGAGCCAGATCTCGCCGCCGGTCGGAAATTCGAAACCGGCAAGCATCATCAGGCAGGTTGTCTTGCCGGAACCGGACGGCCCGAGCAGCGTCAGGAATTCGCCCTGGTAAATGTCGAGATCGAGCTGTTTGACGACGAGCGTCTCACCGTCGTACGTCTTGCGCACGCCTCGAAAGCTGACGATCACTTCTTCGGTTGTCATCGTCTATGTCTCCTTCTCCATCCACGCTGGTTCCCTCGAAAGGGGCCATCGCATTTAATCGCGTGGTCCACTATAGCCCGTTCCGGTTCTACAATATGGAACCATTTCATTATTCCGGATAGAACCACTTGGACACCGTCATTCTGTCGGACTGGCTTGCCGCGCGGCTCGACCGGGCGGCTGCCGAACCCGTCTACCGGCAGGTGCTGCGGCTGATGCAGCAGGCCATCCTGACCGCCCAGCTTCCGCCCGGCGCCAAGCTGCCGAGCTCGCGCACGCTCGCGGGCGACCTCGGTATCGCGCGCAACACGGTGCTGCACGTGTACGACCAGCTGACCGCCGAAGGCTACGTCATCTCGACGACCGGAAGTGGCACCTATGTCGCCGATACGCGGCCCGACAGCGCCGCGGTCAGCGCGCGGCGCCCCGCGCCAGCGGTTGCCGGTGCGATCGGCGCAATCGGCGCCACGGCCACTTCAGACGCAGGCGAAGCCGCCGCATCGCGCACGGCATCCGGGCAGCGCGACCTTTCTTCGCGCGGCAGCCGGCTGATCGACAAGGCGGGCGTGTCGCTCAAGCAATGGGGCGCGTTCATGCCGGGCGTGCCGGACGTCGCCGAGTTTCCGGCGCGCACGTGGAGCCGCCTGCAGGCGCGTCTGTGGAAGGAGGCGAACCCGGACCTGCTGACGTATGCGCCGGGCGGCGGCTACCGTCCGCTGCGCCGCGCGCTGTCGGACTATCTGCGGGTTGCGCGTTCAGTCAACTGTACGCCCGACCAGATCATCATCACTACGGGTATTCACCAGTCGATCGACCTCGCGGTGCGCCTGCTGACGGACGTCGGCGATCGCGCGTGGGTCGAGGAGCCGTGTTACTGGGGGGCGCGCAGCGTGCTGGAGTCGTCGGGGCTCAAGCTCTCGCCGGTGCCCGTCGACGACGAAGGCCTGAACCCGCGCGAACAGGATTTGCAGAATCCGCCGCGCCTTGCGCTCGTCACGCCGTCGCACCAGTATCCGCTCGGGATGGTGATGAGCCTCGCGCGCCGCCGCACGCTGCTCGAATACGCGCGGCAGCACGGCGTGTGGATCATCGAGGACGACTACGACAGCGAGTTCCGCTACGGCAGCCGGCCGCTCGCGTCGCTTCAGGGGCTCGACGAAGCGGGCCAGGTGATCTACGTCGGCAGTCTCGGCAAAATGCTGTTTCCGGGCCTGCGAATCGGCTACATGATCGCGCCGGAGCATCTCGTCGACACGTTCCGCAAGGGTGTCGCGGAGCTGTATCGCGAGGGACAGCTGATGCAGCAGGCGGTGTTGACCGAGTTCATCATGGACGGCCACCTGACCTCGCACGTGCGGCGCATGCGTGCGCTCTACGGCGAGCGGCGGCAGATCCTGATCGACGCGATCACCACGCATTTCGGCGACACGCTGCCCGTCATGGGCGACGAAGCGGGCCTGCACCTCGTGCTCGGCCTGCCGGACCACGCGAACGACCGCGAAGTGGTCGCGGCCGCGTACGACGCCGGCGTGATCGTGCGTCCGCTCACGTCGTACTACAGCGGCGAAGGCGCGGTGCGACGCGGGTTGCTGCTCGGTTACGCATGCGTGCCGAACGCAAGGATCGGCCCGGCGTTCGCCACGCTCGCGCGCATCATCGAGCAGACGGCGTTACGCAAGCCCACGCGCGCCGCCTGATTCCGGCGCGCGCCGACGCTGGCGGACAGGCCGCGCAAAGAGCGTCTTCTATCAGCGTCTATTTGAGGCCGAAATCGACCCGCGACGCCGTGCCCTTGTCCTTGATGCCGTCGGCGGTCAGCTTCGGCGCGACGATGAAGACCCGGCTGCTGTCCACCTTGCCGTCGAAGTACTGCTGCACGGTCTGCGCGCGCCGCTGCGCGAGATCGCGCAGGGCGGCGTCGTCGATGGGCGCATGTTCGGCGATCGCGCTCTTCATCTCGTCGTCGGGCATCGACTTCGTCAGGCCGATGAAGTTGCGCGGCTTCTTGAAGTCCGCGTCCTTGTACGCTTTGGTCAGATACTTGTCGTACTCTTTCGGGTCGACCGTGATCGACGACGTATCCACGCTCTCGCCGTTACCCACCGTGTCCTTGATCTTCTGCGCCTTCACCAGCCGGTCGACGTACCGCGTGCGCAAGGCGGGCACGTCCGTCGCGGGATCGACGCGGCCGGTCAGGTCGATGCGAATCGAGGGTTTGTCCTCGAGCGCCTTCGTGATCGTGTCGAGCTTCGCGGTGGACGCGTCCGTGAGTTTCGCCGAGCCCGGATCGAATTCGACGTAACCCAGCTCCTCGCCATTCCCGCCGAACGCGTTCGCAAGCAGCGAGAACGGCGCGGTCACGGCCTTCTCGACCAGGTTCACGATCGCGCTCCAGATCAGGCTGCCGATGCTGAACTCCGGATTCGCCAGCGAGCCGGACACCGGAATGTTCACGTCGATCTCGCCGCGCCGGTTTTTCAACAGCGAGATCGCGAGGCGCACGGGCAGCTTCGTCGCGGTGTCGTTGTCGACGTGGTCGCCAAACGTGAGCTGATCGATAAACAGATGGTTGTTCGCGCTCAGCTGGTCGTTGTCGAGCTTGTAGTGCAGATCGACATTGAGTTTGCCCTTCGTGATCGGATAGCCGGCGTACTTCGCCGAATACGGCGTGAGGTTCGTCAGTTCGATGTCGTGCGCGCTCGCGGTCAGATCGAGCGCGGGCTTGGCGATCAGCGGATTGACCGTGCCACGAATCGAAAGCGGTCCGTTCGCCGCGAGCTTCGCGGCGACGTCGACGGGCGCGGCCGTGGTCGACTGCGTGCCGAACGCGCCGATCGTCCCCTGTATCGCGACGAGATTCGCCGTGAAGTTCGGCTTGATGAAGTTGTCGGTGTACGTCACGCGGCCGTTTTGCAGCACGAGCTGGCCGAAGCGCAATTTCACCGGGCTCGTGGGCGCGGTGGCCGCGGTAACGGTCGCGGTCGTCGAAGCGGGTGCGGGCGCCGAAGCGATCGCGACCTCGGACGCCGGTTGCGGCGTCAGCGGAATCGGCTCCTTGCCGCCCTTGTCGTTCTTGTCGCGTGTCAGCGATTTCGCGGCGCCCGACTGCTGCGCGACCACGTCTCTCAGGTTCAGCCTGCCTTGCGCATCGAGCAGCACGCGGCCGTAGAAGCCGTTGAACGTCACCTTGCCGGCGTCGACGTCGGTGCCGTGCGCGTCGTAGTTCGCCTTCAGTTTCGTGAGCGCGAGCGAGCGCCAGCCGGCGAACGGATCGGACGTCGCCTTGTCGAGCATGCGCACGTCGACGAGCGCCACGTCGCCCTTGTATGACGCGCTCAGCGCTTTGTCCGCCTTGCCCGACTGGCTCAACGCCAGGTCGCCCGATGCGTTCAGCAGCGCGCTCGCAATCGTCGCGTTCAGCTTGTTGCCGAAATACGGTTCGAAGGCGGCGGCGTCGAGCCGGTCGGCATTCACTTTCAACGCGAGCTTGAGCGGCGTCGCGGTGACGTCGCCATTCACGCCGAGCGTGCCCTTGCGGTTCAATGTCGCCTGCAGGTCGACGGGCAGCGGTTTGGAGAGGTCGTCGCTGATCTGCCGCACTTTCAGCTGCAACGGCGCGACGTTGAGCTTGACGGGGTGTTCGGTCGAGTTGTCGGTGAAACTGGCCGTGCTGTCCTTCAGGTTCAGTTCGCCGATCTGGTAATGCCAGGCCGGCCCCTGTTCCTGCACCTTCTGAACCTTGCGCACGGCCGTCTGTTCCGCGAGCGTTTCGTGCGGACCGGCGAGCGCGGCGAGGTCGATGCTGCCGTCCTTCAGGCGCTGCGCCGTGATGTTCAGGCCGGTCAGGTCGACGCCCGTGATATCGGCCGTGCGCCTGGACACGTCGACAGCCTTCACCAGCACGCGCCCCTGCGCGAGCGCGACAACCGGCTCCTTCGCGCCATGCGCCGCGAGCTTCAGCGACTGCAGGTCCAGTTCGGATTCGCCGACCTGCACGGCCGCCGGCGATTTCTCCCAGTTCGCGCCGACGTTCGCGTTCAGGCTGAGCGCGCCGTCGACGACCTGCGCGGCCGTCACGCCATCGATATAAGGCTGGAGAAGCGGCAGATGCGCCGACTTGAGATCGATCTTCGAATCGGCGGTTTTCGCGGCAAGGCCGAACGTGCCGGCCGCGCTCAGCGAACCGCCATCGACGAACGTCGTGTCGAACGTGTATTTCGCGGGCGGCTTGCCGAGCGTCGTGAAATCCGCAAGTGAAACGTGGATGCCCTTGAACCCCAGCGTGACAGGTCTGGACACGGCCTGATCCTGGAACTGCACCTCGCCGTCGTTCAGCGCGAACGTCCTGATCGACAGATCGAGCGGCGGCGCGGCCTTTTCCTTGTCCTGCGCGGACGTGGACGCGGTTGCCGAACCCGACGCAGCGGACGCAGCGGCGGCGGCGGCGGCCGCCTCTTTTTCCGCCGATGCCTGGGCGGGCGCCGCCGTGAACATCTTCTGCACGCTCAACATGCCAGATTTATCGCGCGACAGATGCACGTTCGGCCCGTCGAGCCGGATGTCGTCGAAGCGGAACACGCTTTTGAGCGGCTCCAGCGAGGCCGCGGCGACATGCAGCGCGCGCGCCGCGAAGAACGGCGCCCTGTTTTCATCGACGACGTCGACATCGGTGAGATCGGCGGTGCCGGTGATGCTCAACGTGGGCGCATCGTTGGACATCACGAAATGCAGTTTCAGGTCGGTCGACAGCTTGCCGGCCTGCACGATCACCGGCAGCTTCGCCGGTACGTAGGACAGCATGCGCGGCACGTCGAGCCCGTCGAGGCGCAGCGCCACTTCCGATTCGCGCGACGCCGCGAACGGCTTGGTGCGGCCGTCGATGGCGAGCGGACTGCCGTCGATGCGCGCGCGCAGCATCGGCTCGACGAAGATGTTGGTCTTCGACGGCAACGTCGCGATAAACGGAATGCCGATCGACAGGCGGTCGACCAGATGCTGCACGCCGAGCAGTTTGTCGTCGAACTCGATGCGGCCGTTCTCGATGCGGATATTCGAAATCGAGAAGAGCGTCGGCTTGCTGTTGGGCTTTGCCGGCTGCTTCGCGAATTTCTCGATCAGATCGGTGAAGTTGAACCGTTGCGCATCGTAGCGAACGATATGAAAGCGCGGCGAATCGACCTGTACTTCGTCGACGACCGGCGCGCCGCGAAAGATCGACGACCACGACGGCTGCAGGATCAGCCGCTCGATATCGATGAAGTTTCCCGCGCCGCCCCGCTCGCCGATATGCACGCGATCGGCTTCGAAATTGAGCGTATATGGATTGAGCGCGATGCGGCCGATGGTCGACGGCCGGTCGAGCTGTTTGCTCAGTTGCTGCTCGGCGATGTGCCGGATCAGCGGCGGCGCGGCAAAAAAGCCGGCCAGACCGAACAGCACCAGAAAGATCAGCAGGCCGATGACGACCCGCCGGGTGCGGCGGCCGTTCGCGACGTCGCGCACGGCCTGCAGGGAAGAAGCGAGGGATGCTTTGTTGAGGCTTGCCATGCTCGGTCGCAGGTGATGCGGCGGTGGCCCACCGCGATAACGAAAATCAGACTGCGGAAAGTATATGTCCTCGATCCGATGTGCGGAACAAACCTCGCGAAACGCTTGACGCCCGCACGCGGCCTGTTGACACGATGCATTCAATACGCATCAGGTGCGGCCGGGCTGGATTCCGGCCGACATCGTCATTGCGATCACCGCGATCGCCACCATCGCCGCCGGCAGGCGCGCTTATTGACGCACGACTTCCGGCGGCTGCCAGGAACCGTCGGCGGCCTGCGGCTTTGGCGCATACAGGCGCATCACGAGCTGAAAATCGCCGCGCGGCGCCGGCAACCAGTTCGCGGCCCTCACGCGGACAGCCGAAACCGTCACGTCCAGCGAGCCGTCGCGGTTGCGCTTCACGCCGTTGCGATCGCCGACCGACACGCGCGGCGGCTTCGTGTCACCGAGCGCGCCGTCCGCCGTGTAGGCCGTGACCGACCAGAAGCCGCGCACCGGCGGCACCTGGTTCGGCGCGAAGTGGATCACGTAACGGTTCGCGCCGTTCAGCGCCTGACCGTCGCTGTCCTGCGCGACGGTGGCGCGGATTTCGTCGTCCTTCGTGCCGATGCCCGGCTGCGTGTACGCCACGTAGGCGCGCAACGTGTAATCCGGCCCGTAGTTGCCGACGCCGTCGCCGAACCAGCGCCAGCCGTTGGCGCTCAGCACGTTTGTCGGCGCGCTCGCCACGCGATCGCGTCCATCCGCGAGACCGGCGGCAATGGCGGCGCTGTCGCGGGTGGGCAACTGGACCGGCGCGCCCGGCGTCACGCCAAGATCGGCGAGCATTTTCAGCGCGTGCGGATCGTCGGGCGCGGGCGGATTGTCCGCCAGCGCCTGCGCGAGCCGGCCGAAAAAGCCCGCGGCATCGAACGCGGCGACCTTCGCGGGCGAACCGCTCGCCACGCTCGTCTCGGACGGCATCGTGCGCGTCACGACGGTGGCCGCGCGCGTGTCGCCGTTAAAGACGCTGAGCGGCGCCACGCGGATGCCGCGCTGAAGCTTGCGCACCGCCGTGATGTCGCGCGAGCCGTTCGTCTGGATGCGCGCGGTGAACCATACGTAACGCGTCGAAACCTCGACGCGTTTCACGCCCGCCGGCAGATCGCCCTGCCAGCCCTTCTGCACGAACGCGATGGTCTGCTTCCTGATGCCTGCCACGCGGGCGCTGGCCGGCGCGCTTGACAAGGCAGTCGACCAGACCACGTTCGTCCACATGTCGAGCGCGCGGGCGTCGAGATAGCGGCCATGCGAATCGGGTAACACGACAATGATGGGTTCTTCGCTGACGTCGAGCCAGCCGCTCGAATCGAGCGTATCGAGACTCGGCGTGGTCGGACGGCCCGCGCCGACCGGTGGCAAGGCCTGCGCGTGGCGCAGCGTGTTGACGGGCGCCTGGCCCGGGTCGGTGCCCGTGGCCGCCTCGCGCGCGACGTCCATCAGCACGAGCGGATAGCCGAACACGTAGGAATCCGCGACTTCGTCCTTGATCCAGCCGGTGGCTTTCGGCGAGGACACCGGCGTCGCAGCGCAACCGGCGAGGAACGCAAGGCCTGCAAGCGACGCGCAGGTCCAATGAAAAGAAAACAGCTCTCGTCGATTTTTTATCATTCGTGGGTCTTGCGGAACAGGCGGTCCATTGGGT
Organism: Paraburkholderia sartisoli; assembly: GCF_900107685.1. GTDB lineage: Bacteria > Pseudomonadota > Gammaproteobacteria > Burkholderiales > Burkholderiaceae > Paraburkholderia > Paraburkholderia sartisoli. The sequence continues at coordinate 43,993 of NZ_FNRQ01000006.1, forward strand.
GCCGACGATCATGCGACCCTGTTCACAGACACCCCCCGGGTCACCTGTGAAGCCGCGCGAATCTGATCCCGACAACGGGTTGTATCGTATCCTTGACAGCCAGGCAAGCGCAAAGGCAAACGGTGACGCGTTCTATATACGCCAGGCCGGTTTTCGCGCCCCGTCTGGCGCCTTTCGCTCATTCAAAAAACATCACTATCCGCCCGGAGCGTTGCATGTATATCCCCGTCCATTTCGAAGAAAACCGCCCCGAGGTGCTGCATGGCCTGATCGAACGGCATCCGCTGGGCGCGCTTGTCACAAACGGTCCGGACGGGCTCGATGCCAATCACGTGCCGTTCGAGTTCGATCCCGCGCGCGGGCCGCTCGGGACGTTGCGGGCGCACGTGGCGCGCGCGAATCCGGTGTGGAGCGAAGTGGCCGGCAACCCCGACGCACTGGTGATCTTCCAGGGTGCGACGGCGTACATCTCGCCCTCGTGGTATCCGAGCAAGCACGAGACGCACCGCCAGGTGCCGACGTGGAACTACATGGTGGTGCATGCGCACGGCCGGATCGTCGTCCACGACGACGAAGCCTTCGTGCGCGGCCTCGTTGCCAGGCTCACGCGCAAGATGGAAGCCAGCGAGACGAAGCCGTGGAAAATGGGCGACGCGCCGCCGGATTTCATCGCGCAGATGGTCGGTGCGATTGTCGGCATCGAAATCGAGGTCGCGAAGCTCACCGGCAAGTGGAAACTGGGCCAGAACAAGGAATCCGCCGACCGTGTGGGCGCCGCCGATGCGCTGCGCGCGCATGGCAGCGACGCGCAGCGGGATGTGGCCGACTCGATGCTGAACGCGCCGCCGGCGATTTGATCTGATCGGGCCGGGCCAGGCCAGGCCGGGCGAGCGCCGGTACCGGTGCCGTTGCCGGCGTGGGTTCCCGGCAAGCGCCCAACCGGCACACGGGCGCTTCGCAGCGGACTTCGCGCCTGTGTGGCAGGATAGGCGCAATCCGTCCTTGACCTTCCCATCATGGGAATGTCGATACTGGGTTGATCGGGCAGCACCCTTGCGCCCATCGAATCCGGACTCAACCCCATGACTGATCTTTCCACTCCAGCGCGCATCGCGCCTGCCAGCATCGAACTCGACATCGGCGGGATGACGTGCGCATCCTGCGCGAACCGCGTCGAGAAGGCGCTCGCGAAGGTGCCGGGCGTCAATCGTGCATCCGTCAATCTGGCGACCGAAAAAGCCACCATCGAAGCCGCGCCGGCCGTAGCGGCCGAAGCGCTCGTCGCCGCGGTGACCAAAGCGGGCTACGAGGCGACGCCGGTCGCGCACGAAGTCGCCGAACTCGCGATTGGCGGCATGACGTGCGCTTCGTGTTCGGCGCGCGTCGAGAAGGCGCTCGCGAAGGTGCCAGGCGTTGCCGGCGTGTCGGTCAACCTGGCAACCGAAAAGGCGACCGTTTCACTGCGCGAAGCCGTGAGTACGGACCAACTGGTCGCGGCCGTCAAAAAGGCGGGCTACGAAGCGACACCGGTTATCGAAGAAACCACTGCACTCGATGAAGCCGCTGGTTCCGGTTCAGCCGGGCGCAGCCGCGATGCGACGCGTCGCGAGCTTTACGCCGTGCTGCTTTCCGCGTTGCTGACGTTGCCGCTCATCGCGCCGATGGTCGGCGAATGGTTCGGCGCGCACGCGATGCTGCCCGCCACGCTGCAGCTGGTGCTCGCGAGCGTCGTGCAGTTTGTGTTCGGCGCCCGTTTCTACCGCGCCGCGTACCGGGCGGTGCGCGCCGGCGCCGGCAACATGGACCTGCTGGTGGCGCTCGGCACGTCGGCGGCCTGGGGGATCAGCGTCTATCAGTTGATGACGAACAGCGGCGACGCCGCGCACCTGTATTTCGAGGCGTCGGCCGTGGTGATCACGCTGGTCCGCTTCGGCAAGTGGCTCGAAGCCCGCGCCAAGCGTCAGACCACCGACGCCATCCGCGCGCTGAACGCGCTGCGCCCCGATCGGGCGCGGGTGCGCGTCGGCGCTGAAGAGCGCGAAGTGCCGCTCGCGCAGGTGCGGGTCGGCACCCTCGTCATCGTGCGGCCGGGCGAGCGCGTGCCGGTCGACGGCACGGTACACGAAGGCCGCACGCATATCGACGAATCGCTGATTACCGGCGAAAGCCTGCCCGTCGCGAAGCAACCGGACGACGCCGTCACCGCCGGTTCGATCAACGGCGAAGGCGTGATCGCCGTCATGACGGGCGCGATCGGGGCGGAAACCACGCTCGCCCGGATCATCCGCCTCGTCGAATCGGCGCAGGCGGAGAAGGCGCCGATCCAGCGGCTCGTCGATCGCGTGAGCGCGATCTTCGTGCCGGTGATCCTCGTGATCGGCGTGCTCACGGCGGGCGGCTGGCTGCTCGCGGGCGCGGGCTTCGAAACGGCGATCCTGAACGCCGTCGCCGTGCTGGTGATCGCGTGCCCGTGCGCGCTCGGGCTCGCGACGCCCGCCGCGATCATGGCCGGCACCGGCGTCGCCGCACGCCACGGCGTGCTGATCAAGGACGCCGAAGCACTCGAAACGGCGCATCGCGTGAACATCGTCGCGTTCGACAAGACCGGCACGTTGACCGTCGGCCAGCCCTCGGTGAACGCATTCGAAGCGATCGACCTCCCGCACGACGAGGCGCTGGCGCTCGCCGCCGCCGTGCAGCGCCACAGCGACCATCCGCTCGCGCGGGCCGTCATGAACGCATACGGACAACGGCCAGCCGGCGCGCGGGAAGTCGCGTCCAGCGGCGCCCGCGCCGTGCCGGGCCACGGCGTCGAAGCGGAAGTGGACGGTCGCAGGCTTGCGATCGGCAGCGCCCGCTGGCTCGCGGAACTCGTCATCGCCGTGCCGGACGCGTTCACGCAGCGCGCGCGGCAACTCGAAGCCGAAGGCAACACGGTGTCCTGGCTGATGAGCGTCGACGCGCCCGCCACGGCGCTCGCCCTGATTGCATTCGGCGACACGGTGAAGCCCACTGCGAAGGAAGCCATCGCGCGCCTCAGGCAAATGGGTATCCGCAGCGTGCTCGTGACGGGCGACAACCGCGGCAGCGCGGCCGCCGTCGCCGCCGCGCTCGGCATCGACGAATTTCATGCCGAGGTCCTGCCGGACGACAAGGCCCGCGTGATCCGCGATCTCAAGATCCGCACGGCCGGCATCGTCGCGATGGCCGGCGACGGCATCAACGACGCGCCCGCGCTCGCCGCCGCCGACATCGGCATCGCGATGGCGACAGGCACCGACGTCGCGATGCAGGCGGCCGGCATCACGCTGATGCGCGGCGACCCGGCGCTGGTGGCCGCCGCGATCGATATTTCGCGCCGCACGTGGCGCAAGATCCAGCAAAACCTGTTCTGGGCGTTCTTCTACAACCTGATCGGCATTCCGCTCGCCGCGTTCGGCCTGCTCAATCCGATGCTGGCGGGCGCGGCGATGGCGTTCTCGAGTGTCAGCGTGGTGACAAACGCGCTGTTACTGCGCACCTGGCGCAGTAACAACTGAAGAAACCGCCACCAGGCACGTTGATTGTTACGGGGAATTAAAGAATTCCGGTCGATGGCCGATAAGCGGGAATAGCTGTAATGCCGTTGCGCGTGCCGCGCAGCCAACGGCATCCTGTCCCCCTAACGCCAATCATCCATGGAAATTCTCTCTCTTCGTCGCGCGAGCGTCGGCGCCAGGCTTGCCATGCTCTCGTGTGTGCTCGTGGCGCTCATTTTCGCGGCGTTCACGTGGGCCCTCACCCGTTCGGCCGGCAATCAGATCAGCGAACAGGTGGTCGCCCGCATCGGCGAAAAAGACCGTTCGGTCGCCTCGATGATCGCGCTCTTCGACAGCAGCCTCAACGCCGAGGTCGGCCGCTCGATGAACCTCTTCGCCAGTTTCCTGCCCGCCAGCTATTCGGTCGACGAATCCCAGAAGGTGGACATCAACGGCGTCGCCACGCCGACCATGAAAGCCGGCGACAAGCCGCTCAACCTCGACTTTTCGATTCCCGACCAGTTTCTGGAGCGCAGCGGCGCGATCGCGTCCGTGTTCGCGCGCACCGGCGACGACTTCGTGCGCGTCACGACGTCGCTGAAAAAGCAGGACGGCTCGCGCGCCATCGGCACGCTGCTCGACCGCAAGGGCCCGGCGTACGCGCTGGTGCTGGCCGGCAAGACGTACACCGGTCTTGCCCCGCTTTTTGGCAAACGTTACATCACGCAGTACCGGCCCGTCACCGACGCGAGCGGCCGCGTGATCGGCGCGCTTTTCGTCGGCGTCGACGTGGAGCCGCAGATCAAGTCGATTGAAGACGGCATCCGTGCGCTGAAGATCGGCGACAGCGGCTACTACTTTGTCCTGAACACGTCGAGCGGACCGGATCACGGCAAGTTCGTCGTCCATCCGGCCGCCGCCGGCCACGCCGCCGACGACGCCAACGCGCCGTACAAACAGATGCTCGACGCGAAGGAAGGCCAGCTCGCGTACACGTCGGCGGATACGACGCTCGGCGAAACGCATGCGCGCGAGAAGTACGTTTCGTTCATCAGCGTGCCGGAATGGCAATGGCTGGTGGGCGGCGTCGCGCCGCGCGACGAGGTGATGGCGGAAGTCGCCGCCACCCGCAACCGCTTCCTCGTGATTGGCTTCGTGCTGGTCGCGGCGTTCGCGGCGATCTTCCTGTTCGCCGTGCGCCGGATGGTCAGCCGCCCGCTCGACGAGGCGGCGAAAGCATCGGAGCGGCTCGCTTCGGGCGACCTGAGCGTGCGCGTCGCGAACGGCCGCGCGGACGAAATCGGCCGCCTGCTGACGGCCATCGACGGCATCGGCGAAGGACTCGCGCGCATCGTCACGCAGGTGCGCGGCGCGTCGTCGAACATGACGCGCGGCACGGCGGAAATCGCCACCGGCAGCGGCGACATCGCGGCGCGTATCGCGACGCAGGCGAGCAGTCTCGAGGAAACCGCGGCGAGCATGGAACAGATCACCTCGACCGTGCAGCAGAACGCCGCGCACGCGGCGCAGGCGAACACGCTCGTCACGAGCGCCTCGGACGCGGCGCTCGACGGCGGCCGCGCGGTGCAGCGCGTTGTCGCGACGATGGGCGACATCAGCCGCTCGTCGCAGAAAATCGCCGACATCACGACGGTCATCGAGGGCATCGCGTTCCAGACCAACATCCTCGCGCTCAACGCGGCGGTCGAAGCGGCGCGCGCGGGCGAACACGGCAAGGGCTTCGCGGTGGTCGCCTCCGAGGTGCGCGCGCTCGCGCAGCGCAGCGCGGCGGCGGTCAAGGAAATCGAGGCGCTGATCGGCGAATCGACGGCGCGCGTCGAGTCCGGCTACAGGATCGCGGAAGAAGCCAGCACGACGATGAACGGCATCGTCGACCAGGTGGAACGCGTGCGCGCGATCATGAGCGAGATCAGCGTCGCTTCGAGCGAGCAGTCGGGCGGCATCGAGCAGGTGAACCTCGCCGTCACGCAGATCGGCGAGGCGACGCAGCAGAACGCGACGATCGTCGGCGTGGCCGAACACGCCGCCGCCGACCTGCGCGATCAGGCGGAACGGCTCGCGCAGGTGGTGAGCGTGTTCAAGCTGGAGACATCCGCGCGGCGATGACGGGCGACGGCCCGCGCGAGTGCGCGCGGACGGCTGATGCTGGATGCTGGCCTGTGCTGACCGCGCGCGGCTGGGTTCACCGGAACGGCGAACACACGCACGCGCGAACAGTGCGAACTATCCGCGCAGACAGCCTCGCTACGCCGTCGGCCGGAACATCTGGAACATCTCGCCGATCTGCGCGTAATCGGCGCGATAACCGGCGCGCATGATGGGCTGCGCGGCGTGCGTGTCGAACAGGCCGTCCTTCAGGAACGCCTTCTGGATATGCACGCCGACCACCTGACCGAGCGCCAGATAGTTGTCCATCGGCGTGCCGTCGAGCGCATGCAGCCGGACGATCTGCAACAGCCTGCATTCGAGCGCGGCCGGCGCCTGCGCGACATGCGGCACGCCGATGTTGCGCCCCGCCGCGGGCGTGAGTCCGGACAGTTCGAACTCGTCGACTTCCGGCCCCACCGGCGCGGACGACTGGTTCATCTGCTCCGCGAGGGGCCGCGTCGCGAGATTCCACGCGAATTCGCCGGTCGCCTCGATGTTGCGGATGCTGTCCTTGTAGCCCTCGCTGCTGAAGCCGATGATCGACGGAAACGTCGCGAATGCACCGAAGAAACTGTACGGCGCGAGGTTCAGGCGGCCTTCGGGCGAACGCGTCGAGATCCAGCCGATCAGGCGCGGCGCGACGATCGCCTTGAATGGATCGTGCCGCAGGCCGTGGCCTTCGGCGGGGTCGTAGAAATGGACGTCGGGGTTCATGGTCGGCTGCCTTCGGGGTTTGGGTTCACTGGGGTTCAACCGCGGCAGATCACGCGCCTGCGCCCTTCCTTCACCTGCGCCACGTGCGCGTCGTCCCAGTCGTAAAACCCGGCGCCGCTTCGCACGCCGACGCGCCCCGCGCTCACCTGCGCGCGCAGCAGGTCGATGACGTCTTCGTCTTTCGCGAGTTCCGGCATCAGGTGCGAAGCGATGTCGACGAACGTATCGAGGCCGCCCATGTCCGCGCTTTCGAACGGACCGACGATGCCCCAGCGGCGCCCAAGCGACGCCTTCATCACACGGTCGACCTCTTCCGGCGTGGCCGCGCCCGAGCGCACGATATTGAGCGCCTCGCGCAGCACGGCGAACTGCAGCCGGTTGCCGACAAAGCCCGGAATCGCCTTCGCCAGCTGCACCGGCTCCATGCCGATCGCCGACATCAGCTCGACGGTCTTCGCCGTCACTTCCGGCGTGGTTTCGCTGCCGGGCACCACTTCGACGAGCGGGATCATATGCGGCGGATTCCAGAAGTGCGCGATCACGAATCGCTCCCTGGCGCGCAACGGAGCGGTCAGCGCATCCGGCGGAAAACCGCTCGTGTTGCTGGCAAGAATGGCGTCGGGGGCGAGCAGCGGATCGAGCGCTTCGTACAGACGATGCTTGAGCGCCAGCACCTCGGGAATCGCTTCGATGATGAACCGCGCCGAAGCCATGACATCGAGCGAACCGTGCGTTTCGATGCGGGCGAGCGCCGCCGTTTTAGCCGCGCGGTCGATGCGGTCGGCGTCGATCAGTTCGTCGAGCACGGCTTCGGCCTTGGGCGCGACGCTCGCGAGACGCGCCGCGTCGACGTCATGGACGATCGTCCGGTATCCGTGCAACGCGGACTGCGTCGCGATCCCGACGCCCATCAAACCCGTTCCGACTACACCCACCACTGCCTTGTCATTGTTCAAGCCGTTCTCCTGCGCCATCGATGAAAGCGTTCAAGCATAGCGCAGTGTGCTTTTTCGCGGCGGGACGCCCGCATGCGACAAAGGCCGGTCTCTCTTGCGAGAGAACCGGCCTCTGTTCGCATGACGCCGTTGCGGGCGTCATGCGGTTCGCGCACCCGGCGCGCTATCGATATCAATAGTGCTGGGGCGGGCGATGCTCGTCGTGATGGCGCGGATCGGGGTCGTGCGGATGATGGCGCATCCACTCGTCGTGCTGCCAGTAACGATGGCCATCGTAGTAACGGTCGCCGTGCCAGCCGACGTTGATGCTGACGCCAACCGGGATCATGTGCGGCTGGCCATAAGCGGCGGCCGGCGGCGCATCGCGCATCATCATCGGATCGTGTTGGGCGAAAGCGGAACCTGCGGTGAGCAGGGCGCCACCGGCAAGCAGGGTGGCGATGACAGTGCGGGTCGTGCGGTTCAGGTTTTTCATGGTGGACCTCCGTTTTCAGGTTCAACGCGTGCCGGCCTCAACAATCCGCTGCGCTATTGCTGCGAATGTCGAACCGCGTGTTGCGCTTGAGACCCACTTTAGCGACGCGAACCGCTCACAACCGTGAGCACTTGTAAGCAGGCGTTTCAGTTCTTCGTTGCCGGATGTCGTGGTACGGCGGGAAAAATGTTCAACAGGATCAGGCGTTATGTCGACCTTCGAACGGGAGTCGCCGGCCGGTCGCGTCAATTGCCGTTACATTCCTTCGGTTTGAGAAATATTGCGGTATCGACAATATTACGGAAAGAATGGAAATTGAAAGAAAATCAAAAGGTTAGAGCGGAGTGGCGGGAGCCGTCCGGGCAGGAAATGTGATGGGATTTGCGAAGCGTCGACATATCCGCGATCCGGTTTGCGGGGACAAAAAAGCCCGATGTGGACATTCCACATCGGGCTTTTTGATTCTTGAGTCTCGGCGCGGGCGCGGGCTGATCAGCCGTGCAGGAAGCCGAAAATTGCGATGCGCTGCGACTTGCGAACGCGTTCGGCTTCGCGATAACGCGCTTCGTGCGAATAGTCGGAATCCAGCGGAAGGAACGGCGACGCAAAGAGGTCGCTAACCTTTTGAAGCATTGCAAAGATCAAGCTCATGGCGACTCCCGGTTGAATGATTGCTCAGGGTTTTCCCTCATCTCGAATTATAGGGTTAATACCTGGTCAAATCTAGTGCAATGCAGCAATTCGTCCTCTGGACGTCGTACCGCACCGCCTCACACGGGTTTGGTGCGTTGCATCATTACAACAGGACCGGGGTCAGCTCAGCGCGCGGGCTTCGTTTTCGCCTTGTGGGCATGCCGGGTTACGGCTGGGTGCTTCGTCGCGGCATCCGGGGCGGGTGCTGCCGGCGCCACCGGGACAATGGCCGGCGCGCTGACCGTTGCCGAATCGGTGTCGAGCAGCGTCGATAGCGTCGCCTGCTGGTTCAGCATCATCTGTTCGATGCGCTGTTGCTGCGCGGTCGAATCGCGCGTGAGACGCATCAGGAGCAGCGTCTGCGTGATGCCGATCGCGACCGTCACGAGCAGCGCGGCAACCACGATCGAGAGCATCCACTTCATCCGTCGCGAATGATCGGTTGCGGCGCGGCGTTGATCGGCGATCACGCCGTAGAGCGCATCGACGGTATCCGCGAAGGCAGTCGCCCGCGCGCGGTCGAGCTCAGGCGCAGCGGTGTTCGTCGCGGATGACGTTTGCGGCGTACCGAAAGACCTCGATGCGGCGCCAGCCGGCGTCGGTCGCGCCGGCGCGCCGAAGCCGGGCGATGAGGTGCGCGGTGCGCCGGCCGTCGAGGTAGCGACATCGCTGGAGGCTGCGTTTTCGCCTGACGTGTTGGCATCGCGCGGCGCGCTCGCCACTTTCGCAACCGTCGATGCAACGCGCGGCGACGATGCGCCCGGCTGGCTCGCCGATGCCGTTTCATTCGCGCGGGCCGCCACGGCCTGACGCAGCCCCGCCGACGAGGCCGAAGGCGCAGCCGGAATAACCGGCGCGGTCACGCGGGCTTCAGCCGGCTGACCGGAGACTGCCGGCGTGGCCGCCGCGGATTTCGCGGCGGCGGCGGCATCCGCACTGCCGCCCGTCCGTTTCGCCGATGCGTTATGCGTCGGGTTCGCGGCTTCGGCGGGCACACTCGTCTGACTGTCCGCATCCGCGCTGGTCGTGAGCGCAGCGACCTCGGCCACCGCCGACGCCCCCGCGTGCGATCCAGCGTGAACGCCCTGCGCAGAGGCAACGATCCCACTCGCCGGCGCGGTCGTCTCTACCGCCGCGTCGCCAGTCGACGGCTCCACGCGTTCGTCCAGCACGCTTGCCTGCTTCGACAGCGACGCCGCCTCGTCGATCTTCGCCGCGCGTGTCACGCGACGCGTCGGCTTCGACTCGCCCGCCAGTGCGTCGCCGTCGTCCGTGATGCCCACGGCCGCCTGCACCTCGGCGGGCAGCTCGAAACCGGTGAGCGTGCCCTGTCGCACGTCGATGGTCATCGCTTCGAGCGTGGCCCGCGTCGGATCGTCGGGGAACAGGTCGAACGTGCTGTCGTCGCGCGGGACGTCGCTCAGTTGCGCGAGCCGCTGCGCGGAGCGCGCGGCGCGGGCCAGCTTGTTTTCGGTTTCAGTGGAGACGGTTGTCTCGCGCCGCTGTGCGGAACCGGCGCGACGTGTACGGGAATTCGGGGATGCTGCCAAATCTGCGGAATCTGCCATGAGGGAAGGAGCGGTCGTTTTAGTCGTCAGCCGGCGCGCGCCGGTCGCGGTTCGCCACTGCAAGATGCCATCTTCGTTTTTCGAGACCGCATTGTCGCACGGCCGCACGCCCGGTTTGGTTCACAGCGGGCAAATCGTCGCCGAACTTCGTCGCCCGATGACCCGCCCGGCTACGACGTCGCATCTTCCCGAAACTCCCTCACGCCCGGCAACGCGCGAAGCTGGGCGCAAATGGCGGAATACTCGGTCGCCGACACGCGATGCAGCGTGATGGAGATCACGTCCAGGTCGGGTACGTCGTCGCTCTGCTGCATGATGAACTGCTTCACGCGCGGGCTGGCCGTCCCCAGCGCGTCGTGCAGCGTATGGAACGTCAGCGTGCCGCGCTCGACCTGCATCGTGATCTGGCGCCGCTGCCTGACCGTGATGAAGCGGCGCTCGATCGGCTTGATGCCCGCGAGGATGATCAGGATGATGACGGTCGCGGCAATCGCGGCCGTGTACAGGCCGCCGCCCACCGCAAGGCCGATCGCCGCAACCGACCACAGGCTCGCCGCCGTCGTGAGGCCGCGCACGATCTCGCCGCGCAGCAGGATCGAGCCCGCGCCGAGAAAGCCGATGCCGGAGACCACCTGCGCGGCTATCCGCGACGGATCGAGCACGACGTGATCGCCGCCGAGCGCGTCGGCGAAACCGAACGCCGAAACGATCATGATGAGCGCCGAGCCGACGCAGACCAGCATGTGCGTGCGCAATCCCGCCGCCCACGAAAGCCGTTCGCGCTCGAATCCGATCACGCTGCCGAGCAAGGCGGCGAACACGAGCCGTGAGACAAGTTCGACGTTTCCGGGCATGGTGCTTTCTCCGTTTTTTGAGTCGGGGCGGTCACCGCGCGACACGCGGCCTGACGCGCCGCGCCACCCCTTCTGGTTTATCCTTGCGCACAACCGGTCTGACGGCGCCCGATGAAACTGCGCCGAAACGTGACCCCTACGCCCGTTTCCCCCAGCACGACACATACCCGCCGCATGACATCATCCGCTTCCACTGCCGCGCTCGCCGCCCTGCTACGCACTCATTTCACGCAGGTGGTTTTGCCGATATGGCGCGGGCCTGGCTTCAATGCCGCGCTCGGGCTGCCCTGTGAAGCGGTCGGCCACGACCATCGGCCACTGCCTGCCATACGTTATCGCGCTATGGCGTGTGCGCGCCAGCTGTTCGTTTTCTCGCAGGCCGGCGACCTTGCCCACGCCGACATCCTGTTCGACGCGCTGCGCCGCTATTTTCATGACACGCAGCGTGGCGGATGGTTCTATAGCGTCGATGGCGCCGGCGCGCCGCTCGACACGACGAAGGATCTGTACACGCACGCGTTCGTCGTGTTCGCCTGCGCGGAATATCTTGCCCGCTCCGGCAACCGGGACGCGCTCGACGTGATGAACGAAACGTCCGCGCTGATCGTCGATCGCTTCGCCGCACACGACGGCTTGCTCAACGCCGCGCTCGACGCGGGCTTTTCCACCGTCACCGGCACGCCGGTGCAAAACCCGTTGATGCACCTGACCGAAGCGTGGCTCGCCGCGCATGACGCAACCCGGGATGCGGCGTTCGCCACGTCGCTCACGCGTCTTGTCGAGGCCATCGCGCACACGTTCGTGCATCGGCCGACGGGCTGCATCGCTGAATTGCCTTCAGGCTCCGTCGACAATCGCCTTGAACCCGGCCATCAATTCGAATGGTTCTATCTCGTGCGACGCGCCGCCGGTCTTCTCGGGCAATCGGATCTCGACGCCGCGCTCACGCGCGCGTTCGATTTCGCCGAAGCGCACGGCATCGATCATGCGACGGGCGGCGTGTACGCGTCGCTCGACGAAGCGGGCGCGATCACGGACAGCGTGCAGCGCATCTGGGCCCAGACCGAATATCTGCGCGCGCTCGCGACGAAAGGCGACGCTGCGGCAAACGCCCGCTTGCCGCAGCAGATCGAACGCTTTCGCGAACGCTTCCTGCGCAGCAACGGCTGGATCGAAAGCATGACGGCAGAAGGCGAGATCGTGCGCAACGAGATGCCATCGACCACGCCCTATCATCTGGCGACGTCGTACGCATCCCTGCCGGTTTAAGGTTTAAGGCTTCACGTCACCGCGTCCGGAATCTCGAACACCGCTACCGCATGCTTCAGTTGCTGCGTCTGCTGATGCAGCGAAGCCGCGGCCGCAGCCGCTTCTTCGACGAGCGCCGCGTTCTGTTGCGTCATGCCGTCCATCTGCACGACGGCCTGATTGATCTGCTCGATGCCCGTGCTCTGCTCCGATGAAGACGCGCTGATCTCCGCCATCATCTGCGTCACGCGCGAAATCGACGTTGACACGTTTCGCATCGCGTCACCCGCACGCTCGACAAGCGCCGAGCCGCCCTGAATTTCCGCGACCGATTCGCTGATCAGCGTCTTGATCTCCTTCGCCGACTGCGCGCTGCGTTGCGCGAGTCCGCGCACCTCGCCCGCAACCACGGCGAAGCCGCGGCCCTGCTCGCCCGCGCGCGCCGCCTCGACGGCCGCGTTGAGCGCGAGGATGTTCGTCTGGAACGCAATGCCGTCGATCACGCTGATAATTTCCGCGATCCTGTCCGAGCTTTGCGCAATGCCGCGCATCTTGTCGACCACTTCGTGTACGACGTCGCTGCCGCGCGACGTTGCGTCCAGCGCGCTTTCCGCGAGCGTGCTGGCTTCGCGCGCGTGGCTTGCGGTCTGGCGCACGGCGGCGGTCAGTTCCTCCATGCTCGCTGCGGTTTCTTCGAGCGAAGCGGCCTGGTTCTCCGTACGCGCCGACAGATCCGCGTTACCGGTTGCGATTTCGTTCGCGCCCAGGTGAATCGAATCGGCCGAATCGCGCACGGTCTTCACGGTACGTGCGACGCTCGCCTGCATGAGCGCGAGGCCCGAATACAGACGGCCGATTTCGTTCGTGCCGCGCGACGCGACCGGCTGGTCGAGTCGCCCCTGCGCGATGCGCTCGAAGTGACGGCCCGCTTCTTCGAGCGGCGCCACGACACCATGCTTGAGCAGAAGAAACACCGCCGTCGTGCCGGCCAGCAGCAACACGAGAATCACCGCGCCAACCGCGCGAAAGAGCGCGAGCCGGCCGTCGATCGAATCGAGCGACGAGCGGCTCGCCGAACTGGCGAACTGCGCGAAGGTGTGCTGCTCGGCGAGATACGCGTCCTGGAACGATTGGGTCGGCTGATCGAGAAACGCCTGGATATTGTTCGTGTCGAGAAACTGCGCAAGCTCGTTCAACGCCGCGTGCAGTTTCGTATAGCGTTCGGCAAGCGCGGCCGCGCGGGCGCTGTTTTCGTCGTTTATCTTCGGCGCGCTGTTGAACGCGCCGAACGAACGCTCGGCGTCCTTCAACTGTTCACGCGCGTGCTGGACGATTTCGATCGGCTCGGTGCCGCCGCGAACCATGCGCGTGCCGGCGCGCGACAGATTGATACGTGCGTCCATCAAATGCTGCGTTGTTTCGCTGACCGCGTTCATCTGCTGGAGCGTGACGTTCGACAGATCGCCGACGTCATCGTGCGTGCGCGTCAACGACCAGAACCCGAGACCTTCCGTGAGCAACTGGAACACGCAGAAAGCGACGAGTACGCACAACAGGCCTGAAGCGACCTTGATCTTGCTGAACATCGAGAACACCTGAATTGAATGGCCGAAGGGATGACTACGGGTTTACGGCAATATGTGGGACGCCTTGAGGCCGATCCGCTAAAAGAGGCGATATTCCCCGTCCACAGCAGACTCGCGACGAATAGCCTCTTGTTTTCCGCAAGAATCCGCAGGCAATGTCTTCAAATGACCTTGACGCCGTGCGCAGGCGCTTCCTAGAGTGGACACCAGACGGGCCGACGCCCGAAGGAACCGAGATGACCGATCTACTCGATCGCGCACGCGGCGCGTTGCATGCGCAGCCGTTCAGCATGCTGCTTGGCGCCGAACTCATGAACACGGGCGCGCATGAACTGACGCTCTGTCTGCCGATCCGCGATGAATTGAGGCAGCAGCACGGTTTCGTCCACGGCGGGGTGATCAGTTATCTGGCCGACAATGCGTTGACGTTTGCCGGCGCGCTCACGCTCGGACCGCGCGTGGTGACGGGCGAATACAAGATCAACTATCTGAGGCCCGCGATCAACGGCACCTTGATGGCGCGGGCGCGGGTCGTGCATGCCGGGCGCAATCAGGCGACGTGCCAGTGCAATATCTTCGTAATGGACGATGGCTCGGAGAAGCTCATCGCCGTGGCGCAGGGCACGATCAACCGCATGGCGGAAGGCACGGAAATCGCGGCGCCGGCCTGAAGCCTGAGGGAGGTTTTGACGCGAACGCCGGGTGGAACCGGGCGTTCGCACAGCGCGGCCCGTCGGGCCGCGCGTCACGCTACACCATTCATTCCGCTGCGTAAGTCTTCTGCTTCTGCTCGCCGAGGCCCTGAATGCCAAGGCGCATCGTCTGACCCGGTTTCAGGAACACCGGATCCGGCTTCACACCCATGCCGACGCCCGGCGGCGTGCCGGTCGAAATCACGTCGCCCGGCTGCAGGCTCATGCACTGCGACAGGTACGACACGAGTTTCGCGACCGTGAACACCATCGTCTTCGTGTTGCCGTTCTGATAGCGATGACCGTCCACTTCGAGCCACAGGTCAAGCGCCTGCGGATTGGCCACTTCATCGCGCGTGACGAGCCACGGGCCGATCGGGCCGAACGTGTCGAAACCCTTGCCCTTGTCCCACGTGCCGGTGCGTTCGATCTGCCACTCGCGCTCCGACACGTCGTTGATCACGCAATAGCCCGCGACATAATCAAGCGCATTGGCTTCGTCGATGTATTTGGCGGGCTTGCCGATCACCACGCCCAGTTCCACTTCCCAGTCGCACTTTTTCGAGTTGCGGGGAATTTCGACGTCGTCGTTCGGGCCGACGATCGCGCTCGTCCACTTGTTGAAGACGACCGGTTCAGCCGGCACCGGCAGGTTCGATTCCGCCGCGTGATCCGCGTAGTTCAGCCCGATACAGACGAACTTGCCGATATTCGCGACGCACGGACCGATGCGCGGATTGCCCTCGACCACCGGCAGCGAAGCCGGATCGAGCGCGCGCAGTTTTGCGAGACCGGCATCGGTCAGCACGTCACCGCCGATATCGGCGACAACTTTCGACAGATCGCGAATCTTGCCTTGCGCATCGAGCAAGCCCGGCTTTTCCTGACCTTTCGGCCCATAACGAAGCAGTTTCATCGTGGCATTTTCCTGGTGTTCAGTGAAAAAACGCGTGGGCGGCCCGGACTCCGGCCGCCGTGCAACTAGTTGGACCAGCCACCGTCGATCACGTGCGCGTGACCGGTGGTGAACGCGGATTCGTCCGACGCGAGATACAGCGCGAGCGCCGCGATCTCTTCCGGCTTGCCGACACGACCCATCGGCTGGCGCGCGACGAAGGCCGCCTGCACCGCGTCGATTGTAGCGCCCTGGGCCTGCGCCTGCGCCGCGATGCGCTGTTCGAGCGACGGCGAAGCCACCGTGCCCGGACAGATCGCGTTGCAGCGCACGCCGCGCGTCACGAAGTCGGCCGCGACAGCCTTCGTGAGACCGATCACGGCCGCCTTCGACGCACCGTACACGAAGCGGTTCGGCACGCCCTTGATGCTCGAAGCCGCCGACGACATGTTGATGATCGAGCCGCTGCCCTTCTCCAGCATGCCAGGCAGAAACGCGCGGATCGTGCGGTACATCGCTTTCGCGTTCAGGTCGAAAGCGAAGTCCCAGTCTTCGTCGCTCGCTTCGAGAATCGAACCTGCATGCACGAAGCCCGCGCAGTTGAACAGCACGTCGATCGCGCCGAGTTCGGCGGCGAGCGCCTTGATCGCGGCGTCGTCACGCACGTCCAGCTTGCGCGCCTCGACGGGCTTCCCAGCGAGTGCGTCGATGCGGATATCCGTGGCGATCACGCGGGCGCCCTCGCGCGCGAAGAGCTCCGCGGTCGCGAGTCCGATGCCTTGTCCGGCGGCAGTGATCAAGGCCGTCTTGCCGGCCAGTCTTTGTATCATCTACGGCTCCAGTTGAAATGGCGTTTGAGTCATACCGGGTATTGCAGCGCATGCCGGGATGAACCCGGCACGTGCATGAAAGATTCATAGTCGATAGAAGGCCGCCGCATTGCCGCCGAATACCGCGTCGCATTGCGTCTGCGACAGCGATGCCAGCAACGCGTTCGCCGCGGCGTGCCACGTCGGGTAATCGCCGTTCAGGTTCAGCACCGGCCAGTCGCTGCCCCACATCAGGCGTGACGGCCCGAAACGCGCAAGCAGATGGTCGACGTAGGGACGCAACGTGGCTTCGTTCCAGCCCGGCGCGGCCTCGGTGGCAAGACCGGACAGCTTGCAGTGGACCTGTGGAAAACGCGCCAGCCGTTCGATGCCATCCGCCCACGGCTGCCAGGCCACCGCGCCGTCGCGGATCGCGGGCTTCGCGCCGTGATCGATCACGATACGCAACCGCGGAAAGCGCTGGATGAACGTTTCGAGCGCATCGACATGCCGCGCGAAAATCAGCGCGTCGAACGCGAGGTCGTGTGCGATGACGGCTTCGATCGCGGGCGCAAGGGCGGGGTTCGCGATCCAGCTGTCGTCGGGCAAATCCTGAAGCATCGGCCGCACGCCCTTGAACTTCGGCTCGCGCGCGAGTTCGGCGATGAGCGCGGGCGCGTCGTCGTCGAGCAGCGGCACCCAGCCCACCACGCCCGCAATCGAAGCCTCGTTGCGCGCGAGGTCCAGCAGATAGCGCGTTTCGTCGACGGTCGACGCGGCCTGCACGACAACAGTTTTGTCGATGCGCTCAGCGGCGCGCAACGACGCGAGATCGGCGGGACCAAACGTGCGATAGAGCGGCTTCAGATCGGGCGTCAGCCAGCCGTAGTCGCCGCGATCCGGATTCCAGTAGTGCTGGTGGGCATCGATGCGCGTTGCCACGTCAGTCTCCGGGCACGGGCGCGCGTGGATCGAGCAGGCCCTCGCGCAACGCTTTCCACAGCGCGACCGGCAATTCGCGCTCGAACGACGCGACGTTCTCGCGCAATTCGCCGGGGCTGCGCGCGCCCGTCAACACGGTGGCGACGGCCGGGTGCGCATACGGAAACTGCAGCGCGGCGGCGGGAAGCGGCGCGCCATGCACGCGGCAGATCGCTTCGAGGCGCGTCACGCGGTCGATCACGTCCTGGGGGGCGTCGCCGTAGTTGTACTTCAGGTCACCCTGCACGCCGCGCGCGAGGATGCCCGAGTTGAACGCGCCGCCGAGCAGGATGCTCACGTGCCGCGCTTCGCACGCGGGCAGCAGGTCGTTCAGCGTGTCCTGTTCAAGCAGCGTATAGCGGCCCGCGAGCAGCGCGCAGTCGATGTCGAATTCCGCCATCGCCTCGAGGATCACCGCGCCTTCGTTCACGCCGAGACCGACCGCCTTGATCGCGCCGGCCGAGCGCAGTTCGTCGAGCGCCTTGAACCCGCCGCCTTCGCTCAGTTGCTTCCAGTAGTGCGCGTTACGGTCGCCGTGCGTATAGCGACCGATGTCGTGAACCAGCAGGATATCGATGTCGACCATGCCAAGCCGGTGCTGGCTGTCTTCGAACGAACGCAGGATGCCGTCGTGCGTGTAGTCGTAGATCGCCTCGAACGGCAGCGGGTTCTGCCACCCTTCGCTGCCGTCGTAAGGATGCGTGCGCGGCACGAAGCGCCGGCCGGCTTTCGTCGACAGCACGTACTCGCCGCGCGGATATTTGCGCAGCGCGTGCCCGAGGCGGTGCTCGGCTTTCGTGTGTCCGTAGTGCGGCGCGGTGTCGAAATAACGGATGCCGGCGTCCCAGGCGGCGTCGATCGTGCCCTGGGCTTCCTCGTCGGTGAGATCGCGATACAGGCCGCCGAGCGGCGCCGTGCCAAGCCCGAGGCCGGTCACTTTCAGGTCACGCCGGCCAATGCCGCGCCGCTGGCTGACCTTCGGATTCGCCGCTGTCGTCATGCAGATGTCTCCTCTCTCATCGTTACCGCGCTTCAGACCGGCGCGATTTCAACCACGCGATGCTGCGCCGCACTCGAAGGCAGGCATGCGGGCCCCACCGGCTCGAACGTCTTGTACGTCAGGATAAACTCCTGATGGCCCAGCGCCTCCGACTTCGATGCCGCGCCCCGCGCGACAGCGAGCGTTGTATCGAACACCTCGCGGCCGACTTCGTCGAGCGTCGCGCGGCCCTCAAGAATACGCCCGGCGTCGATATCCATGTCGCCGGCAAGGTTGCGATACGTCGACGGATTCGCGCACACCTTGATGACCGGCGAAATCGCCGAGCCGACCACCGAGCCGCGCCCGGTCGTGAACAGGATCACGTGCGCGCCGCACGCGATCAGCTCGCCGATCTCGGCGTTGTCGCTGATATTCGGAAAGCCGAAGCGCGGCTCGCCATCCGGCACGACGTCGAGCAGATAGAGCCCGCCGGTGGGCGGCACGTCGCCGGGTTTCACGATGCCGACAATCGGCGACGCGCCGCTTTTCGCATACGCGCCGAGCGACTTCTCCTCCTGCGTCGTCAGCCCGCCGTCAGCATTGCCGACCGCGAAACTGCCATGTCCGAGAATGGAATAGTAACGCGCCGCCTTCGCAACGCAAGCGACGATTGCATCGCCCAGGTCGTCGCGCGCGGCACGGCTCTTCATGTGGAATTCGCAGCCGACCAGCTCGCCCGTTTCCTCGAAGATGCAGGTCGCGCCCGCGTCGATCAGATGATCGAACGCGCGGCCCACGGCCGGATTCGCGGTGATGCCGCTCGTGCCGTCGGAGCCGCCGCAGATCGTGGCGACCACGAGTTCGTCGAGCGCCATCGGCACTTTTTGCTGCGCCGCCAGTTGCCGGCGCGCGTCGCGCACCCAGTCGACGCCGTACTGGATCGTGCTGCGCGTGCCGCCCTTTTCCTGGATCGTCAGCACCTCGACGGGCCGGCCGCTCGCGCGCACGACGTCGACGAGGTAGTGCTTGTTCATGCTCTCGCAGCCGAGCGACACGAACAGCACCGCGCCGACGTTCGGATGCGTGGTGAGCTGCTGCATCATTTTCTCGGCGTAGCTGTTCGGGTAGCAACCCGGAAAGCCGATCAGATGGACGGGCGGCTCGCGCTCGCCGGAAGGGTCGTCGAACGCGTCGAGCGGCGCGCGAAACTGCGTGACGATTTCGCGCGCGACGTGATGCGCGCATTCGACGAGATACGCCACCGCGACGACATTGCGGATGCCCTTGCGGCCATCGCTGCGCGGATAGCCTTGCAGCACCGGCGCCAGCGCGGCCTCGAGCGGCTCTGCGGCGGCGGATGCAACGGAAGTGTCAATCATGATCGTTGGTTCCCGCACGGCGAAACGCCGTGTTCAGTGATGCACGAATGCGTGGCCGGCGTCGTGCGTGTAGGTCGGCAGATAGTCGCTTGCAAGGTTGTGCGTGTGCAGATGCTCGCCGCGTGCGACGGCTTCGGTCACATGACCGATCACCGCCCCATAGCGCAGGACCTTTTCGTCCTGGACGAGCGCGCGGCGCGCGACCTTGTGGCCGAGATCGATGGTCTTCGCGAGCGTGACGCGCTCGCCTTCGATCATGACGTCGGTCCCGGCTTCAAGACGCGCGGCTGCGATCAGGCAGTTGTCCTGCGGCGTCAGCAGAATGAGGCGCGGGTCGGTTGATGAACTGCTCAAAATAGGTCTCCGTGATGCGCGCTGGCGTGTTGCCGCCAGCGCTTCTTCCAGCGTTTCAGGTCAGTTCTGGCCTTCGCCACCCGCGAGCCGCGCCACCATCAGCGAGCCGAGGATGATCGCGCCGTAGATCGCCTGGATCCAGAACGACGGCACCTGTGCGAGCGTCAGCAGGTTCTGCACGACGCCGAGCAGCAGCACGCCGGACAGCGCGCCGAGCATCGTGCCCTTGCCGCCGTCGAGCGAAATACCGCCGATCACCGCCGCCGCGAACACGGTGAAGATCATGCCGTTGCCCTGGTTCGCGTTGATCGCGCCGACGTAACCCGTCACGATCAGGCCGCCAATCGAGGCGAGCATGCTGCCGAGCACGAACACGCCCCACGTGATGCGCTCGACGCGAATGCCGGCCGCGCGGGCCGCTTCCGGATTGCCGCCGATCGCGTACAGCGCGCGGCCGATGCGGTGATAGCGCAACATGAACGCGGCGATGGCGAACGCGGCGGCCGCGAGCCACACCGAAACCGGCAGGCCGAGCACGATGGTCGTGGCGAGCGTGAAGAACGACGACGGCATGTCGAACAGCGTGCCGCCCTTCGTCGCGCCGACGAGCATGCCGCGCAGCACGATCAGCATCGCGAGCGTGACGATGAACGCGTTCAGCCGCAGCCGCACGACGAGAAAGCCGTTGATGAACCCGATCACCGCGCCGACCAGCACGATCGCGATGAGGCCCATCGCGGTCGGCCATTGCAGGCCGAAGCCCGCGGACGCCGCCGGCATCACGAGCATCGCGCCGATCGCGGGTGCGATGCCAACGGTCGATTCAAGCGAGAGATCGAACTTGCCGGTCAACACGATCAGCGATTCGGCGAGCACGACGAGCGCCAGCGCCGCCGACGCGCCGAGCACGCTGATCAGATTCGCCTTCGTCAGGAAGCTCGGGCTGACGAACGCGCCGATCACGAGCAGCAGCGCGATGGCCGGCAACAGCGCGAGGTCACGCAGACGCGCGAATTCGATTCGCGCACGGCGACGCGGCGTGGCGGGCGCGCCGGCCTGTGCCTGGCCCGTCGCGAACGCGGGCGTGGGCGCACTATTCTTCATGGAGACTGACTCCTTCAACTGAGGCGATAAGGTCGTGGTCCTGCCAGCCCGCCGGGAATTCGGCGACGACGCGGCCACGGAACATGACCAGCACGCGGTCACAGGTGCGCAGGTCGTCGAGTTCGCCGGAGACGACGAGCACGGCCTTGCCGTCCTCGCGCACGCGGTCCACGACGGACAACAGCGCTTCCTTCGATTTCACGTCGACGCCCGCGGTGGGGTCGATCAGCACGAGCACGCCCGGGTCGGTGGCGAGCGCACGCGCCATCACCACTTTCTGCTGGTTGCCGCCGGACAGGCCGGACACGACGTGCTCCGGTCCCTGCGCGACGATGCCGAGCGCGTCGATCATCTTGCGGCCGAACGCGTTTTTCTTCGCGGGCGGTGCGATGCCGAATTTGCCCAGCAACCGCGTGATCGTCATCGACGCGTTTTCCGCAATCGACTGCGACAGCACGAGGCCTTCGTGATGGCGGTCCTTCGGCACGCAGCCGACACCCGCCGCAAGCGCCGCGGGCACGTCGCCCGGCGGCAGCGCGTTGCCGTCCACGCGGATTTCGCCGCGCCTGATGTTGCGCAGGCCCGCGATCACCTCGGCGACGCTCGTGCGTCCGCTGCTCGTCGCGCCTGTGAGGCCAACCACTTCGCCGCGCTTCACGGCGAACGACACGTCGTCGTAATCCACGCCGGCGAGGTTCGCCACTTCGAGCGCAACCGGCGTGTCGTGCGGCAGCGCTTCGCGCGCCGCGGCATCGGCGACGTTCAGGCCGCCGCGCTCGCCCGTCATCGCCTCGATCAGCTGCTCTCGCGGCAACGCGGAAACCGGCGCGCTGACGATATGCCGCGCGTCGCGCAACACCGTCACGGCCTGGCAGATCTCGTACACCTCCTGAAGATGGTGCGAGATGAAAAGGAACGTCACGCCTTCGCTCTGCAGTTCCTGAATACGTTTGAAAAGGCGCTTGATTTCGTCGCCGTCGAGCTGCGCCGTGGGTTCATCGAGAATGATGAAGCGCGCGCCGTACGACAGCGCCCGCGCGATTTCGACGAGCTGGCGCGCTTCGACGGACAGGTCGCCCGCACGGGCGTCCTCGCGCACGTCGATCTTCCAGTGATCGAGCAACGCGCGCGCGTCGCGCCGCATCGCCGGCCAGTCGATCACGCCACGCCGTGCCGGCTGGCGGTTGATGAACAGATTCTCCGCGACGCTCAGATCGCGGATGATCGTCGAATGCTGATAGACGCACGCGACACGTTCGCGCCACGCATCGCGATCCGCGATCGGCGGCGCGGCGACGCCGCCGAAACGCACCTCGCCGGCATCCGGCTTGCGCAGGCCGCTGAGCATCGACACCAGCGTCGATTTCCCGGCCCCGTTACGCCCGACGAGTGCATGCGACTCGCCGGGCATCACGCGGATGCTCACGTCTTTCAGCGCGGCCGTCGAACCGAAGCGCTTCGTCACATCGAGCGCTTCAACCACGGCGGACACAGCGGAGGACGTCATTTCACTCATTTGACGGTGTTACCCCAGAGGCTCTTGTCGTCGACGTTCGCCTTCGTCACGAGCGGTGCGGGCAACTGGTCTTCGAGTCGTCCCGGCGCCAGTTCGATGATGGTGCTGCCGTGATCCGTCGGGCCCGGCTTGAACGTCTGCCCGGCGAGCGCGGCCTTGATGTAGTACAGGCCGTATTTGGCGTACAGGTCGGCCGGCTGCGAGACCGTTGCATCGATGTCGCCGCGGCGGATCGCGTCGAATTCCTGCGGAATGCCGTCATTGCTGACGATCACGACGTGCTTCGGGTTGCCCGCCGGATACAGCATCTGCTTGCGGCGCAGCGTCTGCAGCGTCGGCGACAGATACACGCCGCCCGCCTGCATGTAGATGCCCTTCACGTCGGGGTTCGCGGTCAGCAGGCTGTCGAGCCCGGTCGCCGCGACATCGCCCTTCCAGCCCGCCGGGATTTCCAGCACCGTCAGCGACGGATATTTCTTCATGCAGGTGCGGAACGCTTCCGAGCGGTCGCGGCCGTTCACCGAGCCGAGATCGCCCATGATCTGCACGACCTTGCCCGCTTTCACGTGCTCGCCGATGTAGGTACACGCCTTCTCGCCGTACGCGTGGTTGTCGGCCCGCACGACCATCGCGACCTTGCCCTGCGTCGGCGCCACGTCGACGGCGACGACCGGCACGTTCTTCGCCGCGGCGGCGTCCAGCGCGCGGCTGATCGCCGCCGAATCCAGCGGCCCGACCACGATGCCCTTCGAACCAAGGTTCAGCAGGTTGTTCATGTCGGTGATCTGCTGCACCGGGTCGCCGTTCGAGTTCACCGGCGCGAGGATGTCGATGCCCATCTGCTTCGCGTACTTCGGCAGGTAGTTGTTGTACGACTGCCAGAACGGCGAGGTGAGCAGCGGCAGGCCGAGGCCGATCTTGCCGACTTCCGCGGCGCGCGCGGTCGTGCCGAGGGCCATGCCCGCGACACACGCGGTGGCGAGGCTGAGCGATAACGTCTTGCGAATGAAACGGCGGGCCTTGTGCTGCCCTGTTGCCAGGTTCGACATGCTTGTCTCCGGGATATGCGTTGTTGAACTGCCGGAAACCGAGAGTCGGCATCCGGCACGTTGCCATGCGCTTTCTTATAAATTGGTGGTTTTTCATTCACCAATGAACGTATTATTCATATACGAACTTTTTTAAGTCAAGGAAATTGCGCTCCACCAGACGTCCGTACTTTCCCTGGCGGCCAGCCGCGCGCAACGCTCTACACTCACGCGCCAGGCAGCCGATGAATTGCACGAGGATCTGAAACACAATGGCAACCGATCTGGAAGACAAGGACGACGCCGACCGCTATCGCGCGCCCGCGCTCGACAAGGGTCTCGATATCCTCGAATTGCTGGCCGAGCAGAAGGACGGCCTGACGCGCGCCGAGATCACCAAGCTGCTGGGCCGCAACGCGAGCGAGATGTACCGGATGCTGGAGCGGCTCGTCGCGCGGCAGTACGTGGTGCGCTCGCCGGGCGGCGACCGTTATTCGCTGAGCCTGAAGCTGTATGCGCTCGGACACCGGCATCCGCCGATGAACCGTTTGATTTCCGAAGCCCTGCCGCTCATGCAGCGCTTTGCCGATCGTGCCGAACAGTCGTGTCACCTGGTTGTGTACGACCGCGGCAATCTGCTCGTGATCGCGCAGGTCGACGGGCCGGGCACGTGGGGCATTTCGGTGCGGCTGGGTTCGCGTGTCGGCCTGATCGACACGGGGTCGGGCCGCGTGATGCTCGCGTTCCAGACGCCGGAGCAGCGCGCGCATCTGCTCGCCGAACATACGAAGGTGAAGGGCGAGGTGACGATCGATCGCGACGCGCTGGAACGCGTATGCGAGGAGACGCGCAAGGCGGGTTTCTCGCAGAAGGACAGCCAGCAGACGTTCGGCGTCACCGACCTGACGTTCCCCGTGCTCGGGCCATCGGGCCAGGCGATCGCGGTGATGACGTGTCCGTATCTGCGCCGTATCGACGAGTACGTCGCGCCCACGCTCGAAGCGGCGACGGTGATGCTGCGCGAGACGGTTGAAGCGCTTTCGATGTTTCGCGAGCGTGTCTGAGGGCGAATGAAGGAACCGGTGGAAACGGACTTGTGCGAGGCGAGGGACGCGTTAGAATAGCGGCCCTTTCCGAAACCGCCGCACGATTTTTGTCGTGCGCGCCCAACGTACACGTCATGGCTAAACTTCTGAACGATCACGAATTCCAGCGTTTTTCCGAGCTTCAGCAGAAGCAGGCCAGCTTCACGATCACGAGCGAGGAAGCCGATGAGTTGCGCGATATCGTCGCGCGCGCACAGAAGAAACGCGACGATCGCGCGGCGGCGATGCAGGCGATCGAAGCACACATCCAGCAGTTCGACATCACGCCCGACGAGCTGTTCCCAGCCGACCAGATCGCCGATGCGGCGCGCACGTTCGGACTGATTCCGGCGGCGAAGAAGGAGCGCGTGCTGCCGCCTTCGTTCACGTTCAACGGCAAGCCATATCAATGGACGCGCGCGCTGCCCGAGGAAATCCGCGTGCCGCTGTTCGAAGCGTTCACGGGCGGTCAGTCGGTGAAGGGCTTTATCGCCACGCCGAAAGACACGGTGCGGTGCGCAGCGGCGATCGCGCGCCTGGAAAAGGAAACCGGTGCCGTGTACGCGGAAACGTGGCTTGAAGAGCTGGCTGTGTCGCGCGCGCAGGTTGAGGAGCAGGCGGCGAAGCTGGTGGTGTAACCCGCCACGTGGGAGGGCCAGGCTGCTGCGGAAAGGCGCATGGTATTGCGCCTTTCATTTGCGTGCGATCTGGCTCACCGTGATCTCGTGCAGCGGATGAGGTATCGGTGTTCTGTGACCATGCGATGGTCATCGTCACACCAGGATCAGGATTCAGCGCGCCCTCGTAATTCTGGCCACCGTAGAAGACGCCCTCGATGAATGCCTGTCCATCGCGAACCGCGAACGCAATGATTGTTCGCCGGCGATAGTGGGTAATACGCAGGCCCGGTCGTATGTCATCACGACGTGTGCCCCGGCGCGGGAAGATCCGCAAACTCTCGCAATACGCGACGATGCCATCGACGTAGCGCGCCGCTAGCGCCGGCGAAGCAGCCTCGGCGATATATCGCTCGATATCCTCGAGTTGCGAGAGCGCTTCAGGCGCAAACTTGACCGGCGGTGTCGTCATGCGTTCTCTATGTTCCTTTCTTTCGTCTGGCGGCAAGCGCCGAGCGCACCTCGCTTGCGCCAAGTGCCCGTGAGGGATCGGCCACCAGTGCATCGTGGGCCGGCGCGACCTGCTCGCGCAGCCATGACTCGACGGCACGATCGCGAGCGACCAGTGTGCGCAAGCCATCGCGGATCACCTCGCTTTCAGTGGCGTACTCGCCGGAAGCAACTTTTGACCTCACCATGTCAGCCATTTCGTTCGGCAAGGTGATGCTGAATTGTTGGGTGGAACGCATGACGACTCTCCGAGCCAAATCCGTAGGATTTAATCCTACACCATCCCTCCTGGCAACGCCCGTTCAATCTTGCTGCTCTCGCCATGATCACACTCCGTATAACTAACTAATACAAAGCTTAAAGCAGAACGACATCCCGATAAATAGACCGTTCGGCATAGTCATCCCTCATGCCCGGCTATCGCCCGCCCCTTCATCCAGCGCCATCCTGAACCCCATCACACCGGGATCTTCCGTTTTCGTCATCGTGAAGCCGCAGGCCTGCGCGAGCCGGATCATCGGCGTGTTCTCGCGCAGCGCCTCGCCGACGAGCCATCGCGTGCCACGCGCCCGCGCGTATGCAATGATCCGCTCCATCAACAGGCGCCCCAGCTTGCGCCCCTTCTGGTCCGAGCGCAGCGCCACTGCGAATTCGGCCGTTTCGTTATCCGGATCCGCGATCGCGCGCACGACGCCCAGCGTGTGCATCGAACCGTGCTCGTCGGTGATCGTCGCGATCAATGCCATCTCGCGGTCGTAGTCGATCTGCGTCATCCGCGCGAGCTGGGAGTGATCGAAGCTGCGCACCGCGCCGAAAAAACGCAGGCGCAGATCGTCGGCGCTCATCGCTTTCACCAGCTCGTTGTGCGCGGCTTCGTCTTCAGGGCGAATCGGCCGGATCGTGACGCGCAGGCCGTGCCAGTCGAGCGTCTCCTCGAAGCGGCGCGGGTACGGCACGATCGCAAGCCGGCTGCGCTTGCGCCCAAGCCGCACGCACGGCGCGACGAGCACGGTGCGCGTCTGGAACACCCGCAGCGTCAGCGAGAGTCCGACGATCTCGCGCACGTCGCACACGGCCTGCGAAAGCCCGGTCAACGCAATCAGCGACGGTTCCGCGGGCACCAGCCGCGCATACGGCGAACGCCCGACGATGTCGCGCGCGAGGACCGGATTGAGCGGCGGCAGGCCGTACGTGTGCATCGGCGGCGACACGCCATCGGACGAAGGCGCCGTGAAGCGAAACACGGGGCCGAAGTTTTCGTCGTCATGCAGCTCGACCGCGATATCGACGATCACCCGCTCCGCCGATTCCTTTGGCTCGACAACGAGGCCAAAGTGGCCGAGCAGTCGCGCGGCTTCCTCGCCGGTGAGCTTGACTGTCGTTGCGTCGGCAACCTTCGCGGCTTCCGCCGCCGTCAACGCCGCGCATGCCTCGGCCTGCGCGGCGTCGATCGATCCGGGCAGTTGCGCGGGCAAACCTTCCGGCGTCTGCATCAGCAATTCGCGACCAAGCCGGTAGTCGACAAGACGCGCGAACGCGCTCGCAAGCCGCTGCGGCGTGGTGTGTACCGGAATGCCGTGCGCGTGCAACGCGTCGCGCGTCGCAGTATCGACGCCGCCAAAGAAACACGTCAGCAGCCCGCGATACGCAAATCTCTGCTGTTCGCACAGCACGCGCGCCACCTCCGCGGCCGGCGCGCTGTGCGTCGACGCGTGGACCACGAACGCCGTGCCCGTCGCGCGCCTCGGCGCCAGCATTTCGAGCGCGATGCCGAAGTGCTCGGGTCGCGCGTCATCGCCGAGCAGCAACGGGTTGCCCGGCGTCGCGTTCGGCAGCGCGTTGGCGACGCCCTCGGTGGCGTCGTCGGGCCAGCGCGCGAGCGTGTCGCCCGACGACGCGAAGGCGTCGGACGCGAGCGCGGCGACGCCGTGGTCGCTCGTGATGAGCGTCGCCGTATCGCTCGCGGCGACGCGGCCTACGCCGAGCGTTTCGATTTCGTCGAGCAGATCGTCCAGCGAATCGACGCGCACCATCCCCGCGCGACGAAACGCGGCCGTGTAGAGCGCATCGGCGGGATCGGAGCGGCCCGCGCGCAACGCGAGCACGGGCTTGTTTCGCGCCGCCGCGCGCGCCGCCGACATGAACTTGCGCGCCGCGCGCACCGTATCGAGTTCGAGCAGGATCGCGCGCGTACCCGGGTCGCTCGCGAGATAGTCGAGCACGTCGCCCGCGTCGACGTCCGCTTCGTCGCCGAGCGCCACCGCGTGCGAAAAGCCGAGCCCGCGCGCATGCGCCCAGCCGAGCACGGCGTTCGTCAGCGCATTCGACTGCGAGACCCACGCCACGCCGCCCGCCTTCACCGTACACGACGGTGCGCCGAGATGCGCGCCGAGCCCGGGCGTCACGACGCCGAGACTGGCGGGCCCGACGATGCGCAGCAAATGTGGCTTCGCCGCGGCCAGCGCGTGGCGCAGCGCGGCCCGGTCTTCATCGCAGCGCGTCTGACCAACGATGATCGCCGCGCGCGTGCCCATGCCGCCGAGACGATGCACGATCGCGGCCCACGTCGCGGGCGGCGTGCAGATCAGCGCCACGGTCGGCGGCTCGGGCAGATCGCCGACGTCGGCCATCACGCGATGTCCGTCGAGCTCGTCGCACTTCGGATTGACCGGCCACAGCGCGCTGCCGAAGCCACCGTCGAGCACGCGCGTCCACACCATTGCGCCGATGCTGCCCGCGCGCTTCGAGGCGCCGATAACGGCAACGGATTGCGGCCGGAACAACGCGTCGAGATTGCGAACGGTCACGGGCACTCCACGAGAGCGAAAAGGTAAGCCCGGGGCGACCCGGGCCACGGGAACGCACGCGGGCGCTGCGGGCGTGCGCATCCTCCAACAGGATAGGCGAAGTCGGCGCGCCCGGCTCGCCCGAATCCCGCGGCGGCGTCGCGACCCGCGCGCAAGCAAGCTTGTTGAAAGTGCCGTGTGCCGTTAGAATCGCCCGGTCATTGGGGAGTAGCCTTCCTCCTTCCCCGGAGGAGAATGCGTCAACACACCTGGTCCGGCGGTTCAATCGCCTCCGGCCATGGCGCATTCGACCGCACCGGTCTGGCGAGACCATTGGCGCACTGCTTCGTCCCGGGTCGGACGGGAAGCGGTGCGTCATGGTTCGTGTACGTCCGGCCCCGGAGACTCCCTGTGAAGCGTCACTCTTCCTTTCCCGCCACATCTTTCATCGATACGCCATTCCGCGCATGCCGCACGGAGGGATGCGCGTGAGCTCGCTCCTCCTCGAACTCGCCGTCATGCTGGTCGTCATTCTGGTGGCGGCTGAACTCTTCACGAACGCACTCGAACACCTCGGCGAACGGCTGAAAATTTCCGAAGGCGTGACCGGCTCGCTGTTCGCGGCCGTCGGCACCGCGTTGCCGGAGACGATCGTGCCGCTCCTCGCCATCGCCAGCAGCACGGGGCCAGGCGGCGTGAACCAGGAGATCGGCGTCGGCGCGATTCTCGGTGCGCCGCTGATGCTCTCCACGCTGTCGACGTTTCTGATGACGCTCGCCGTGCTGCGTACGCGCGGCGTCAACGGACACATCGTGCCCGAGCGCACCGGCTTTACCCGCGACCTCAACTATTTTCTGTTCGCGTTCTTTCTTGCAGCGGTGGCGATGTACGTTCCGCACGAACGCACGTCCGTGCGCGCGCTTTTCAGCATCGCGCTGGTCGGCGTGTACGTGACGTATGTGGTGATGACGTTCCGCGCGTCGAGCGGTCTCGTCGCGGACGGACACGGCACCGAGGCGCCGGGCCGCATGCTGCTCGCGCGCATCGGCCTGCCCACCACCATGCTCACGATCGGCGTGCAGCTGCTGCTCGCCGTCGCGCTGCTCGTCTGGGGCGCGGAGGGTTTCATCCACGGCGTGCGCGGCGTCTCCGAAGGGCTCGGTGTTTCGCCGCTCCTGCTCTCGCTGCTGATCATTCCGATCGCGACCGAGCTGCCGGAAAAGGTCAACAGCATCCTGTGGATCCGTCGCGGCAAGGACACGCTCGCGTTCGGCAACATCACGGGCGCGATGGTGTTTCAGGGCACGCTGCTGCCCGCCATCGGCATTCTGCTGACACCGTGGGAGCCGCGCATCGAAGTCGTGACGGGCGTCGTCATCACGCTGATCGCGGCCGCCTGGATACGCATCAACGCGCGCGCGCCCGGTCTCGCGATCTGGGCGCTGCTCGTGAATGGGCTGCTCTATCTCGGCTACCTGGGTATCACGTTGATGCGGTAGCGCGGTAGCGCGACTGCGTGGCTGGCTCGATAATTTACCGCTCATATGTGAGCGGTAATCCCTCTTTATCGCTCACATATGAGCGGTAACGGGATGTTTTCTTGACCGGGTACCGCACTGCGGCGGATAATAACGTTATTACCCGATATCAGCCTTAACCGCTCATATGCGCACCATTAAGCCGGATAACCGCTCACACGTGAGCGGTAAAACCTCGGTCAGGAAAAGCGCGGCGAATCAATCCCCGCCCGCCCTGCCAGCGCCCGCGAGAGACAACAGCGGCCTTCCGCCGCCGGTCGCGCGCGCGCTGAAGAAGCTGGGCGCGGACCTTGCGCTTGCGCGCCGCCGCAGGCGCCTGACGCAGGCGTCAATGGCCGAACGTATCCAGACGTCGGTAGCAACCTTGCGCCGGATGGAGCATGGCGACGAACGCATTCCTATCGGCGTCATCGCGCAGGCGTGCCTGGTGCTCGGTGAGCTGGACAAAATCAACAACCTGCTCGACACGGCCTCCGACGATATCGGTCTGACGCTGATGAACCAGCAGTTGCCGTTGCGCGTCCGAAGGAAAAAGCGCGTCACACCCGAGTCAGGCGCGCTATGAAGCGACCCGTCCTGCAACAGTCCGTCAAGGTCGTATTGGGCCAGGGCGCCATTCCCGTTGGAAGCCTGAGCTTCAACAAGGATGGCGCGCGTGAAAACTCGACGTTTGCCTATCACGACGCATGGCTCGCATCGATTGACCGGTTTGAGATCTCGCCGGACCTGCCACTCGTCGACGGGCACCAGTTCCGCAAGCCGCCATCGAAGGAAGATTCGATTTTCCATTTTGCGTTTGCGGACACCGAACCGGACGGCTGGGGCTGCCGCGTCATCGCACGAGACCACGCGAAGCGTCGCAAGGCAGCGCACGCCAGGGGCGAACGCGTGCCGACCGCGGCGCTCACCGAGATGGACTATCTGCTCGGCGTCGACGACATGAGCCGCATTGGCGCACTCCGGCTCAGGGATGAAGCCGGCAACTTTCTGCGCACCATCGAGGACGGCGGCCGCGGCACGCCGCCGCTACTTGAACTGGCCCATCTCCTGAGCGCGACGCGCGCCGTGGAGACGAACAGGGAAACCGTGGCGGACCTGAAGTATCTGCGCGGGCGCGGCACATCGCTTGGCGGAATGCGGCCCAAATGCACCGTGCTCGACGATGACGGGCATCTTGCAATCGGCAAGTTTCCGAGCGTCAAGGATGACCGCAGCGTCACGCGCGGTGAAGTGCTCGCCCTTCATCTCGCCGCGGCGGCGGGCATTACGGCGGCGGACGCGCGCATCGTCATGTCGGACGACATTCCAGTGGCCCTCGTGCGCCGGTTTGACCGGGTCGCAGGGGGCGGACGCATTCCCTATCTTTCCGCGGGCTCGATGTTGCAGGCCTCGCGCGCGGAGGACCATGCCTACACCGGGATAGCCGATGTCATCATCGCGCGCTCTGTTGACCCGAAGCACGATCTGGAGGAACTGTGGCGGCGGCTGGTATTCAACCTGCTCATCACGAACGTCGACGACCACGTGCAGAACCATGGGTTCCTGCATGTGGAGCACGGCCAGTGGCGACTCGCACCGGCGTTTGACCTCAATCCGTTTCCGGACAAGGATCCCGAACTGAAGCTGTGGCTGAGCGAAGAATACGGCCCGGTCGACTCGATAGGCGCCGTGTTCGAGGCGGCATCGTACTTCCGCCTGTCGGATACCGAAGCCGCGCGGGTTCTGGGCGAGGTCTATCAGGCTGTACTGGGCTGGACACGCGTCGCGAAGTCCGCGCCCGTCGGCATGACGAACGAGGACATCGATGCCTTTGCCCCGGCATTCGAGAACGCCCAGATGGAGGAAGCGGCGAGGCTGCTCGCGTAGCAGGCCCGCCGTGCGTGAATATTGGAACCCGCGCCTTACATCGCCTTCTTGAACGGCGCGCCGGAATGCTCGCGCAGTTCGTTGAAGACGATCTTCGGCCACGCCTTCTGCGCGACTTCGATCTCGGAGATGTGCGAGGCAAGATACGTCGGCGCGTTCGACGCGTCGAGCGCGATCCGCGCCGCGTAGGAATCCGTGAAACGGCGCAGTTCCGCCGGATCGTCGCACGTCACCCAGCGCGACATGCGATAACGCGCCGGCGCCATCCGCACGTCGACCTTGTATTCGGTCGACAGCCGGTGCGACACCACTTCGAACTGCAGCTGGCCGACCGCACCCAGGATCGTCAGGCCGCCCAGGTCCGGACGGAAGACCTGAATCGCGCCCTCTTCGCCCAGCTGCTTGAGCGCTTCGCCAAGCTGCTTCGCGCGCATCGGATCGACCACTTCGACCGTCTGGAAAATTTCCGGTGCGAAAAACGGCAGGCCGACGAACTGCAGCAGCTCGCCTTCGGTCAGCGTATCGCCGAGCGAAAGCGTGCCGTGATTCGGAATGCCGATGATGTCGCCGGCGTACGCTTCGCTGACCGTTTCGCGGCGCTGCGACAGGAACGTCACCACGTTGCTCGCGCGGAACGTCTTGCCCGAACGCGTCACCTTCAGCGCCATGCCACGCTCGAAATGCCCCGAGCACACGCGGATGAACGCCACCCGGTCGCGGTGCGACGGGTCCATGTTGGCCTGCACCTTGAACACGACGCCCGTGAACTTCGGCTCGTCCGGCATGACCGGACGTTGCACGGCCATGCGCATCGAAGGCGGGGGTGCGAGGTCGACGAGCGCGTCGAGAATTTCCTTCACGCCGAAGTTGTTGATCGCCGAGCCAAACAGCACCGGTGACTGCTCGCCCGCGAGAAACGCTTCGCGATCGAATTCCGGCGACGCGCCGGTGATCAGCTCGATTTCGTCCTTCGCGCGTGTCCATGCCTGGCCGAAGCGCTTTTCGCCTTCTTCATCGGAAGGGCCATGCAGCGTTTCCACCGCGCCGCCGGCCGTGTCCTGACCGGCGCGGAACACGCGCACCTGGTCGCGCTGGATGTCGTAGACGCCCTGGAAATCCTTGCCCATGCCGATCGGCCACGTGAACGGCACGGCCGCCACGCCCAGATGCTGCTCGATTTCGTCGAGCAGTTCGAGCGGCTCGCGCACCTCGCGGTCGAGCTTGTTGATGAACGTGACGATCGGCGTCTTGCGGCTGCGGCACACTTCGAGCAGCTTCAGCGTCTGCGCCTCGACGCCGTTCGCGCCGTCGATCACCATCACGGCGGCGTCGACCGCGGTCAGCACGCGGTATGTATCTTCAGAGAAGTCTTCGTGGCCCGGGGTGTCGAGCAGGTTGATGACGGCTTCGCCGTACTCGAACTGCATCACCGAACTCGCGACCGAAATGCCGCGCTGCTTTTCGATCTCCATCCAGTCCGACGTCGCATAGCGATTGCTCTTGCGGCCCTTCACGGTACCCGCGATCTGGATCGCGCCCGAAAACAGCAGCAGCTTTTCGGTAAGCGTGGTCTTGCCCGCATCGGGGTGGGAAATGACCGCGAAGGTGCGGCGGCGTTTGAGTTCGGAGACTGACATCGGTGCTGGGAATCACGGTAGGGGTTCGAGCGCGCGTCACGGCGCAGGGCCGGCGCTGGCTGGTGCGTCGGCTGTGCCAGACGCGGCGGCGAAGGTGGGGAAAACCGCTCGAAAAACGGGAAATCCCGGCACGGAACAGCGCCGGGACGAATGATACACGTCATGGGCGCCCGCGTCGGGAAACGGGGCGCCCCGGTCCCGCCCGGTGGGCTTCGTTCAGCGTGAGGCGCCTTGTTTCCGGCGCACACGCGGCCCATGCGATCGAAACGGACATGACACATGCGGTGACGCGAGCCAGATTTCCAGTAAAGGTGAGGGTTTTCGGGACCTGCCCCGCAATGGCATTAGCGACGCGTTTTCAGGTAAAGAGCAAAGGCGCACAGGAAGGCAGCGATGGCATGCACACGTACACACATTTCGCACCGATAACATCGCTCGCGTTTTGATCGTCAGCGTGATGCACGCATCATCGTGTCGGGCGGAGAGCCTTTTACTGCAAGGCTTTGCTCGATGTTCAGGGTAGCGCGCGCAGTGCGCTTTCGCCTCGCGCGTTCATCATGCGAAGCGACGTTGCGTGTCAGCGATGTCGCCTGTCAAGGCAACGCAGGCGCATCGTCGATGCGTCGTTCCATCTGCGACGACAGAGACGAACCGAACGCCAAAGGTGAGGGTTTTCGGGATCAGAGAAAAAGCGGCACAACTCAACCCACGTCCGCACGAAGCGCACAGCGACACGCCACTGCGTCGTGCAGCCGGTCAGCTTTCGATCAGGAAGCGTTCGCGATTCTTGCCGGCGAGCCATCCTGGCGAGCGTCCACGTCCGCTCCACGTTTCGCCGGTTTTTGGATTGCGGTAGCGCGCCGGCAACGCGGGTTTGCGGCCTTTCGCCTTCGCGCTCTTCGTGCCGGAGGGGGCGAAACCGAGTTCTTCAGCCGTGATGTCGAACTCTTCGATCAGCAGCTTGATGTCGGCAACGACCTGCGCCATCTCCTTCTCGCGCGCGACCGCTACTTCCTTGTGGAGCTTCTCGAGTTGCGCTGTCAACTGCTTGTAGCTGGCCATGAGGAATGGTCTCCAGTCTGTGTCGATAACGACGACGGCCTGACTTTACCAGTCCGGAAAGACGCTGGCCACGCGCCGTCATTCCTGCATGCCGCGCGATCTGCCCTGGGTGCCGCGTGAATCAGTCGTCGATGGCGTCGTACACGTGGCGCTCGAATTCGACCACCATCGGAAACGGCTCGATACCGCGCCGCTGGATCAGCATCATCGCGATCATGTCTTCGACCGGATCGGCAAGCCAGCTGGTGCCGTATGCGCCGGGCCAGCCGAACGATCCCGTCGAGCGGTAGCCAAGCGGCAACTGCTGCGCCGGGTCGTCGACGACGGCGAGCCCCAGCCCGAAACCCTGCCCCGCCCACACGACGTGCCCAAACGACGGCTGCCGGCGCTGGTCGCGGCTCAGGAAATTCGATCGCATCAGGTCGACCGAGCGATGCGACAGCAGCCGCGTGTCGCCCACGCGGCCGCGCCCGAGCAGCAGGCGGGCGAACTGGAGATAGTCTTCCGCGGTCGAGACGAGCCCGCCGCCGCCACTATGAAAGCGCTCCGGATTGGCCCAGCGGCTGCGCTCCGGGTGATCCTCGACGACACGCCGTTTCGTCGCCGGATCGATGGCGTAGGCCGTGGCGAGGCGCCCAAGCTGCGCCTCGGGTACCCAGAACGCGGTATCGCGCATGCCGAGCGGCTCGAAAATACGCGTGCGGAAGAAGTCGCCGAGCGACATGCCCGTGATGCGATGGATCAGCACGCCGAGCACGTCGGTTGCAATGCCGTAGTGCCAGCGCGAACCGGGCTGGAACATCAGCGGCAGCGCCGCGACGCGTTTGAGCCAGCCGTCCGGCCCCTGCGACGACTCGAAACCGTTGAAGGCGCCCAGATACGCTTCGGCCAGCGGCCCGAGCGCCGTGAAGTGATACGCAAAGCCAGCGCGGTGCGTCAGCAGGTCGAGAATCGTGATGGGCGCACGCGCTTCGACGGTGTCGTCGAGCGGGCCGGCCGGGTCGCGCAGCACCCGCGGGTCCGCGAGTTCCGGCAACCAGCGCGCGACGGGCGCGTCGAGCGTCAGCCGGTCTTCCTCGGCGAGCATCATGATCGCCGCGCTCGTCACGGGTTTCGTCATCGAGGCGATGCGAAACAGCGTGTCGCGCGCCATCGGTTGCCCGGACATGTCGTCGAGCGCGCCGAGCGTGTCCATCTGGGCGATTTCCCCGCGACGCCAGATCAGCGTCACGACACCGGCCACCTCGCCCCGGTCGACATAGCCCTGCATGGCCTCGGTCAGCTTCGCCAGTCGCGCGCCTGAGAATCCTGCGTGGATCATGAGTTGCCCTGGTTGCACGGGTGAAGCGGCGCCCGCCTGGTGCGCGAGACGCATCCGCGCCGCCGGGAGTCACACCGGAACACGCCACGGATGTGTCATTTGATCTGCATGCGCGTTTCCAGCGCGCGCAGCGCTTCATTCAGGCGCTTGACGCGACTTGCCTGCGAAGGCACGAGTTCCGCCCCCAGCACGCGATCGATCCGGTCACGCCAGTACGAAAGCGGAATGCGATCCTGATCCGAAAGTCGCGAGATTACATGTTCCAGATGTTCAATATCTTTTTCGAGTTGGTGATGATTCATTGCTTTCCCCGGAATTGCTGTTTCTGGTCTGCTCTCTTTGCATGAAAAGCGCCGCAACCTTGCGTTGTACCCGCAAAAGGATAATTCTGCTTCCCCACGCCCTGTTAAGCGTCGTCTGAAAAAATGCAGGAAGAAAACGCATGTTACGGCAATACCATGGAACATCGGTGAAGACTATAGGACAGGAATCTTCCATTCATCCGTTAGCCGCCGCACGGAAAAATGCCGCCGCATGCGCGAAATTGCCACAAGGGACG
Organism: Paraburkholderia sartisoli; assembly: GCF_900107685.1. Lineage (GTDB taxonomy): Bacteria > Pseudomonadota > Gammaproteobacteria > Burkholderiales > Burkholderiaceae > Paraburkholderia > Paraburkholderia sartisoli. Next base: position 80,495 of record NZ_FNRQ01000006.1, read on the forward strand.
CCAGGATTAACGACGGCTAATCGGACCGTATACGCCACATTTGCGGAAAAGACCGGAAATGCACGGCCGGTTGAATATTCCACCCGCCACCAGGGCCGCGACGACACGGGAGCGCAGTGGAATTGGATGAAGAACAGTATGACCAGCTGGTACACCGGATATATGACACCGTCACGGATTCAGAAACGTGGCACCTGTTTTACGCGGAACTTGCCGAACTCATTGTCGCGAAAACCATTCGTCTCATTGGTTTCGATAAAAAACACAATGCGCTTTCATTTAGCGACGGTTTCAATCTGCTTCCTGGCCGTGAACTCGGTTACATCCGCCGTTATCACCAGATTGATCCGCGGCTTTCGATGCTGTGGTCTCAACCGGTACTCAAGTGGTTACATTGTCACGAGCATTTTGACGCGGAGTTTGTGCGTAATAACCGCTTCTTTCAGGAATTCCTTTTACCCGGTGGACGCCGTTATGCGTCATGCGTAAAACTCGTCGACGATGAAACGGTTACCGTTTTTTTCGCCTGTCTGAGAACCGTCGACCAGGGTCCATTCGCGCTGGACGCGGTCGCGATACTCGAACGCCTGACGCCCCACCTCGCACGCGCGGCCAGATTTCAGATACAGCGCTTCGTGTTCTCGACGGATGCGCTGGTTGGACACGCGCTGGTCAACCGCTGGCGGCAGCCGGTCATTCTCGCGAGCACGGAAGGCGACGTGCTGCGGCTCAACGGCGCGGCCGAGCGCCTGTTGCAGACCACGATGATGGTGCGCACGAACAATCGCAAGGTGACGCTGCCCGCGCCGTTCCAGCAACGCTTTCTGGAAGACTGCGCGACGACCGAAGCGCATCTGCGTGTCGCCAGCGCCGACGTCCACGCGGATGCGGCGCGCTATCGCGTGATGCGCATCCAGGACAGCACGAGCCCGTTCCCGCAGGACACGCTCTACGCGTTCTACAACCTGATCGCGCCGGGCGAGGTGTCGGCCGTGTTCGGACTGCGGGCAATCGTGATGCTGATTTTCTATCACCCGCCGTCGGCGCCGCCCGTCGACGAAGACCTGCTCGCCGCCGCGTTCGATCTGACGCCCGCCGAGTGCCGCGTCGCGCATTTTCTGGCGGGCGGCATGTCGCCGAAGGAAATCGCCACGCGCATCGGCGTACAGCACGACACCGTGCGCAAGCAGTTGCAGGCGATCTATCAGAAGACAGCGACGAACCGGCAACCCGATCTGGTCCGGCTGCTGCTGCATTTACCCGGCAACGGCGGCGGCCAGTAGGTCGGTGGGCCAGCCGCAGGTTCATCGCGAGCCGGCCACGACCCGATTCAGCCCGCCTTCTTGCACGCGAAGAGCAGGTTGCGCACGCCGCCGGCGGTGGTCTGGCGCACGATCTCGAACGGGCCGCCGCACATGCCGCGCGCCTGCTGCTCGCAGCCATCGCCGCCGGCCGCGGAACACTGGACCTGCGTGGTGGGCAGGCCATCGGGAGAAAACAGCGGCGCCGCGCTGCTGCAACCCGCCAGCGCGGCGAACGCCACGCCCGCGCTGGCGGCAGCGGCGGCAGACAGGGCGCGTGTGACGAAGCGCGGTGGCGCGCGGAATGGACGATTGCGTTTCATTGAAAAACCCCGGTTGATCTCTTGTTCTGCCTGTCCTGTGATTCTGCCACGCGACCGGAGCGCTGCGTCAGTCGGGCGCCGCAAGCGTCTTGTAGGGCAGCGGGCCGCGCGGTGTGGCCGTCACGCGCACGAACACCTGCTCGACGTCGGGAATCGCCTCGAGACGCTTTTGCAACGCGGCCGCATCGAACGATGCCGGCGCGCAGCCTTCCGCATAGATGAAGCGACGCTGCACCGTGATCCAGATGCTCGTGCCGTCGAGTCCTTCCGGCGGGGTGAACCGCGCGCGAATCGCAGCGGCGATGTCCGGGTCGTACATGTAGGAGTTGGGCTTCGTGCATTTGTGCGCGAGCCAGCACGTCGTCCCGCGCTCGACGCGATAGTGCGCGTCGTCTTCCATCTGCGCCTTCGTCATCAGCGGACCGAGCGGCACCGGACAGTCCGCCACCGCGTGCGACAGCGCGAAAAACGGGTCGTTGTACCAGTTCCTGCGCTCGACCGTCGATGATGCGCCCGCGCCAGATACGGCCGAAGCCGCCGAAGCCGCCTGCGCGAACGCGTGCTGTGCCTGGAACGCGAGGCCCGTCGCGAGCAGCATTGCAGCGAATCGCCCGTGCTTCATCTCACACCTCGATACCGTAAGCGGCGATCTTCTTGTAGAGCGTCGCCCGTCCCATGCCGATACGCGTCGCGGTTTCCGTCACGCGGCCGCCGCTGGCACGCAGCGCGTCGCTCAGGAACCGTCGTTCGAACGCGGCCATCGCGTCGGTCCAGGTTGCGTTTTTCGCATCCGTCGCGGTCGTGGAACCGGAGCCGGCCGCACCCGTGACGTCGATGCCGGCTTCGCGCGCCGCCACGGGCGCACGCATCGGTCCGAGGAACGGCGCCAGCGCCCGGGCGTCGATGCGTTCGCTGTCCGACAGCATCACCGCGCGCTCCAGCGTGTTGTGCAGCTCGCGCACGTTGCCCGGCCACGCGTACGCGGACAACAGGCGCAACGCGTCGTCCTGCACCTCGAAATGGGCGCCCGGCACGTTCAACGACAGGTCCTCGAGTATCGCGTACGCCAGCGCCTCGATATCCGACGCGCGTTCGCGCAGCGGCGGTGCTTGAATCGTCAGCACGTTGAGCCGGTAAAAGAGGTCCGCGCGAAAGCGTCCGGCGGCGACGAGCGCCGGCAGGTCCACCGAGGTCGCCGCGATGATCCGCACGTCCGCGCGCACGATCCGGTTCGAGCCGAGCGGCTCGAACTCCTTGTCCTGCAGCACACGCAGCAGCTTGCCCTGCAAGGGTAGCGGCATGTCGCCGATTTCGCCGAGAAAGAGCGTGCCGCCGTCGGCGAGTTCGAACTTGCCGACGCGGCCCTTGCGATCGGCGCCCGTGTAGGCGCCCGCCGCCGCGCCAAAGAACTCGACTTCGAGCAGCGTATCCGGAATCGCCGCGACGTTCACCGTCACCAGCGGCTTGTTCGCCCGCGCGGAGGCGCCGTGAATCGCATGCGCCAGCAGTTCCTTGCCGGTGCCCGTCTCGCCGAGCAGCAGCACCGGCGACTCGACCTGCGCCGCGCGCCGCGCCTGGCGCTTGACCTCGAGGCTCGCCGCGCTCGTGCCGACGAAACTCGCGAATGTATATTTCGCGCGCCGCGCCTGCGCGAGCGACTGACGCGTCGCGATCAGCTCCTGCTGGACACGCGAGTAGTGCGAAAAGAGCGGCGTGAGCGCCTTGAGTTCGTCGAAGAGCGCAAACCCGACGGCGCCGACGGTCACGCCCGCATCGTCCTTCAGCGGCAGACGGGTCACGACGAGCGGCTCGCGGTCGGTTTCAAGGATATCGAGCAGGATCGGCTTGCCCGTCGCGACGACGTCGCGCATCAGGCTGTTCGGGATCACCGCTTCGCAATCGCGGCCGATCGCCTGCTGGGGATCGGAGAATCCGAAGCGCGCCGCGTAACGCTTGTTGATCCAGACGACGCGCGCATCGGCGTCGACGATGAACGTCCCTTCGCTGAAATTTTCGAACGTGCGAAAGAGCGAATCCATCGCCCTTCGCAAGACGTCGCTGTAGTTCTCGGGCAGGCCTGCCCAGTCGTTCATCATGGTGTCGCTGTCTCCTGGTATTGTTTTATGCATGCCGCTGTCTCCATATGTAGACAGCATATCTCAACGCCGAGATCACCAGCAAGACCGCCTGCTCGGGTATCGCCGCATTCCCGGCATCCTGGATTGCCGCCTTAAGTCTCGAAGTCGAGACTTTATGTACAATCGGTCGCACCGCGCGCTGGCCGGCGGGCCGCTGATGTCGCGCCCACGCCGTCTGGTGGCGGGTGGCACGAAAGCTGCGTACGCGAGCGCCGGCTCGCCGCATCCACGGTCAGGCCGTCGACGCGCGTGCGCACAACAAACCAGTTCTGGAGACTTAATGTCCTTTGTCATCGTCCTCGCCGCACTGGCGTTTCTGATGTTCGCCGCCTATCGCGGCTACAGCGTGATCCTCGTCGCGCCGATCGCCGCGCTTGGCGCCGTGCTGCTGACCGACCCCGCCGCCGTCGCACCGGTTTTTTCCGGCATCTTCATGGAAAAGATGGTCGGCTTCGTCAAGCTCTACTTCCCCGTGTTCCTGCTCGGCGCCGTGTTCGGCAAGGTGATCGAGCTGTCGGGCTTCTCCGAATCGATCGTCGCCGCCGCGATTCGCTACATCGGCCGTTCGCGGGCGAATGCGGTGATCGTGGCGGTGTGCGCGCTGCTCACGTACGGCGGCGTTTCGCTCTTCGTGGTCGTGTTCGCGGTGTACCCGTTCGCCGCTGAACTGTATCGCCAGAGCAATATCCCGAAGCGGCTGATGCCGGGCGCGATCGCGCTGGGCGCCTTCTCGTTCACGATGGATTCGCTGCCGGGCACGCCGCAGATCCAGAACATCATCCCGACGACGTTCTTCAAGACCACCTCGTGGGCCGCGCCGTGGCTCGGCGTGATCGGCTCGGTCTTCATCATCGTGGTCGGCCTCACGTATCTGGAATGGCGTCGCCGCGCGGCGATGGCAACGGGCGAAGGCTACGGCACCGAACTCGTGAACGAGCCGGATCGCGTGGAATCGAAGTCGCTGCCGCATCCGCTGCTGGCCGTCGCGCCGCTCGTTCTCGTGGGCGTCGCGAATTTCGCGCTGACGCGCATGATTCCCGAGTGGTATGGCGCGAGCTACACCGTCGCGCCGGAAATCCTGCCGGGCGTGCATGCGCCGGTGACGACGTCGGTGAAGGCGGTGGTCGCGATCTGGTCGGTGGAAGGCGCGCTGCTGCTGGGCATCCTGCTCGTCGTGCTGACGGCGTTCGGCCGCGTGCGCGAGCGTTTCGCGACCGGCACCAAGGCTGCTGTGGGTGGCGCATTGCTGGCTTCGCTGAATACGGCTTCGGAATACGGCTTTGGCGGCGTGATCGCCGCGCTGCCGGGGTTCCTCGTGGTCAGCAACGCACTCAAGAGCATTCCGAACCCGCTCGTGAACGCGGCGGTGTCGGTCAGCTCGCTGGCGGGGATCACCGGTTCGGCGTCCGGCGGCATGAGCATCGCGCTCGCCGCGATGTCGGATCTGTTCATCAAGGGCGCGGACGCCGCGCATATCCCGATGGAAGTGCTGCACCGCGTGGTCGCCATGGCCAGCGGCGGCATGGACACGCTGCCGCACAACGGCGCCGTGATCACGCTGCTCGCGGTGACCGGCCTCACGCACCGTCAGTCGTATCGCGATATTTTTGCGGTCACCGTCATCAAGACGCTGGCCGTGTTCTTCGTGATCACGGTGTACTACACGACCGGGATCGTCTGATTCTGATTGGCGGGCGGGCGGGGCGGCGTTGCTGACAACAGGCCAGGGCGTGTTCACACGAATGTCCAGGGAAGGTCACTTCGAGTGAAAAAGTCAGGACGACTGGCTCGCCAGCTGTCCGCCCCCTCAGTCGGGGCGCGACGTCAGTAGCGTGACTGGAACGCCATGACAATCCTTCTTCGCCAGTATGGTCACCCCGCGAAGCGCGGACAACGGGTCATGACCGGCCAGAGTCGACGTCGCCGGGTCAACGGCACGTAGCATGTTGATTGGCCAGGACGCACGATAAAGCCGCTCATGCACAAGCGAACCCAACCAGACGGGCGTCGCCGACGCGGCGCCCTGCTCTTCAATTGCATGGTCCGTGGGCCAGAAACGCAGCACGTCGCGTTCGTCGCGCGTGCTGCCGGGATGCGTGAAGACCAGCAAAGACGGCACACCGTTGTTCAGTTCCGGCAGCACCGGCAGTGCCATCGCCGAAACCCTGGGCGACGCGAGGGACAGCAGGCTGCGCGCAGAAAGCTTTGCTCCGTCGACCCAACCTTGAGCTCGAAGGCGGCTTCCTATCTCCTCAACATTCGCGGACCACTGAATTGCCAGAGGCTCCTTCCGGTCACCTTCCATGTCTGACCGGTAACAAGGCAAACTCCGCCACAGGGAATCGGTCCATTGCGAGGTCGTCGCGATGACCGGTGCGTTACCCGGTGCGCTGCCAGGTTTCGGTGTGGGCGGCGCAACGTGAAGTTGCATGGCCACGCTAACGCACACAACCGTCAGCATGAGAACTGGCATGAACCCACGCGATGGCTGCACCACCGGTCTGCGCAACACGGCGGTAAAGGCCACGACAGCGACCCAGACCGACGCAAGCGCCGCGCCTCCAATGGCATCGGAAAACCAGAATCGACCGAAGTAAAGCCCGGACAGGCTGACGCTGACCATGACGACGGTACTTGCCGCCACGACGAACACGCCAGCCAGGGTGCCAACTCTTCGCGTAAGCAGAAACGCAAGAAAACCATACACAACGACCACCGCGGCAACGTGATTGCTCGGGAACACATACGCGCCGGACGCAAGCGAATCGGGCGGAGCACGATGGATTGCAAACTGGAGGGTGACTATCAGCAGCTGTGAAAAGACAACGGCAGCGAGCCAGTAACCCAACGTGCGCCAACGGCGTTCCCACACCATCCACAGCGCCGCTGTGGCGACCAGCGCTGCCAGCGTCGGGACACTGCCGGGCATGGCAAGGCCCGAGAGGACCGTGTCGCCCCACGGGCTGCGCACAGATTGAAGAAAGTGATAAACGGATACGTCAACCCGCACGAGTGGGTCGCCGCTGATGACGTCCTCCAATACGCCGAAGAACAGCCAGCAGGAAAGAAGCACAATGGCCGACGCCACCCCTATCGCGCCAGAAGCGGGCCGGTCCGGATTCAGTAGCTGCAGGGCAAGACGACCTGCCCGCCCTTCGTGATGACTGGCCCAGGTCGCCAGAGTGCGACCCACGGCACTCGCCCAGGCACTGGCGTGTGAGAGAACGAATCGGGCGCCCCGAAAGCTCAGCCATACGATTCCGGCCAGGAGCGCGATGATGATGACGAGGCGAAACGAAACAGCGCCGGCCACCTGGACGGAGGCCCCGAAAATAACGCCCGGCAGGATATGCGCGGGCGCCCAGAGTAGCGCTGACAGGATGTTCATGGTGTAAAACCGCACCGGCGTCATACCCGACGTTCCCGCAACCACTGGCACAATCGCTCGCAGCGGCCCGATGAAGCGGGCGAACACGACGCTCTTCGGACCGTGTTTCGCGAAAAATCCGTGCGCGGCCTCAAAGACTTGCGGGTGCGTCCGAAACGGCCACAACTGGCCAATCTGTGACTTGTACCGGCTGCCGAGCCAGTAGCTCATGCCGTCCCCGGTTACCGCGCCAGCAATCGCGCATGCGAACAGCGCTCCCAGGTTTAACGACCCGGTTCCAGCAAGCGCGCCGGCCAGGAACATCGCGGTGCTACCCGGGATGAAGGTTCCGATCACGGCGACCGCTTCGAGAAACGCAGCCAGGAAAGCGACCGCGAGCATCCATGCCGGGTGTCCGGCGAGCAGATGCAACAAGTGGTCGTATGCGTGTTCCATCGACATCTCCATGGTCCGCGCGCCCGCTGTCGCCTGGCGCCATTCAGATTGCCGCGGGCCATGTGCCGCGCGATGCGAATACCGGACACCTGGGCTCAGGCAGATCCCGAAGTCACGGATTCGGATATAACGGCTGAAAATACCGCGCGCGAAATCCGCCTGCGATGTTCTCGAGTACCAGCCGGCCCCCTGTCCGGCGTGCAATCTCCGAGACGATGGAAAGACCCAGTCCACTTCCCGACGCAACGGAATGGTCCAGCCGGTAGAACGGTTCCAGCACACGGTCGAGTTCGCCGTCCGGAATGCCTGGACCCGAATCGGCAACCTCAAGGATCACCTCGTCCACCGCGTGAATGACCGATACATCCACCCTGCCGCCGGCTGGCGTATAGCGCACCGCGTTGTCGACCAGATTTCGCAGCACCACCATGACTGACGACGCGTCCACAACGGCGTCGACGTCATCAAAGCGCTCGAACCCAAGGTCGATATCCTTCTCGCGAGCGATGCCAATCGTGGCGTTGATGGCCTCCGTTGCGAGGGCTCGTAGCGATACGGTCGTCGGCTGCTCCAGCACGGCCTGTTCGGATCTCGCGAGAGCGAGCAGTTGCTCCACCAGTCTGTGGGTGCGGCGCAACCCTGCCTGAAGGGCCAGCAACCGCTCCCGGGCGTCCGGCGACGTAATGGCGACACCCAGATTTCCGGCTTGCAGGGACAGGGCTGCCAGTGGCGAACGCAACTCATGCGCTGCGCTGGCGACAAACCTGCGCTGCTGGCCGATGGCGTCCTTGAGTCGTGCAATCAGGCTGTTTATCGACCGGACAAAGGGCAGTGCTTCCGCGGCGATACCTTCCTCTGATAACGGCTGGACCGTCGCGTCGGTCTGGCGGTCCACGACGGCGGCAAGGCGTGTCAACGGTGCCAGCTTCGTCCTGACAATCACCACCACGACGATGAACAGCCCCGGCAACAGGAGGAGCATGGGCACGAGTGTTCTCATCGCGCCGTCCCGCGCTATTTCGTCGCGTAACGCAGAGGGTTCCGCCACGGCGATGCGGCCGCCGCTTCGGAGCGTTCGTATGCTGACGCGCCAGCGTTGTTCATCGCCGCTCAAATCATGAAAGCCGTCAGCCAGCGCCTGCGGAATCACCAGCCCGGCGACCTGCGCAACGCCTGACGGTGCATCGCTTAACCGGTCAATGACCACCTTGACGTCTGCGTCCTGCGAGCTCTCAATCGATGGACGGGACCCTGTAAACGTCAACGCGCCGCTATCGATGAGCGCAGCGATCTGCTTCAGTTGACCATCCTGAAGCGCTCTTGCTTCCTGATACGCGAACAGGAATGAAAATCCGCAGGCAAGCACGCCGACGGCCACAATCACGCCGCCAATCCACGCCGACAGCTGCAACGTCAGAGAGCGTGATTGTTTTCCTTGTCTACCAACCATCCCACACCTCGTACATTGCGGATAACCGACGCGCCGAGTTTTTTGCGGATGCCGTGAATCAGGACCTCCACGGCATTGCTCTCGACCTGTTCCTGCCAGGCATATAGTTTTCGCTCCAGGTCGCTTCGCGACAGGACCGTCCCGGGTTTCATCAACAGCGCGCTCAACAACGCAAACTCGCGACTCGTCAGCCGGCACGCGTTGTTCTCATACAGAGCCATGTGTGTGGCCGCATCGAGTGTGAGACGCCCGCCTGTCATCCTGGTATCGCCGTGGTCGCCGAGCCGGCGGGTCACCGCCCGAAGTCGCGCAAGTAATTCGCTGATTTCGAATGGCTTGACAAGATAGTCATCGGCGCCGGCATCCAGCCCGACTATCCGGTCCTGGACACTGTCGCGCGCCGTCAGAATAATCACCGGCGTCCTGTTTCCCCCCGCCCTGAGCGAGCGAAGCACGTCAATGCCGTCGCGCTTCGGCAGATTCAGGTCCAGCAGCACGACGTCATGCTCATGTCCCAGCAACGCCCCGGTTGCCGACTCTGCGTCGCGCACCCAATCGGCCGCATACGCCGCGTCCTTCAATGCCTGGACGATGGCAGCGCCAATCATTTCGTCGTCTTCTACGAGGAGAATTCTCATGCGTCCCACCGGATCGAAAGCAGCGTGCTAAGTCAAATCTAAGTCTCGCGGATTAGTATCCGATGCGTTTTTGCGTCGGATATTCATCGTGACCCATGATGCCTACGATAGCAGGTTGCAAAGCGGACTTGCCACAACCCGTCGGCGATATATCGCGCCATTGCACTCGCGCGAGTCGCGCTGGCTTTAGCGTTGACCGGATGTGCGACGCATGCAAAAAGGCCGCTGCCGGAAACGGGACATGAGTGTTACGCGAGGCAGAGACACATCGGCCATCCACGCCTCGGGGCTTACCGTTCAACGGCAACCGCAGGAATATCGCGATCGCGTAAGCGCCATTGACCACCCGCCGCTTCACCAGGTTCACCATGAATTCCGCACGCCTGTTCATCCTCGCCGCCGCCGTCATCATCACATCATCCGTCGCCGGTCATCGTGCGTTCGCCGAAGACGTCGTGACAATGCCTGCGGTCCAGAAGCGCGTTGTGGCCACCATCTCCGCGACCGCGCACGTTCAGGCAGCGTCCAACACCGTGTTGAGCGCGCCTGTGGCGGGCATCGTCTCCGGCCTGCGCGTGCTGCCCGGCGAAACCGTGCGGCCCGGGCAGACGGTTGCGCATCTGACCGGCCCCACGGTATCAACCGACAGCGCGCGCCTTGCGGCCGATCTGGAATCGGCGCGGATACGGGTGTCCGCGGCAACGCAGGCGGCCGCCATCGAACAACAAAAGCTCGATGAGCAACTCAGCACGCGCGACGCCGTCGTTCGCATGCGCGCCGAACTCGACACCGCACGCCAGCAACTCGCAGCTGCGCAGTCGGCGATCCGGAGCTACGCACGCTCTATCGCGATCGGCGTACCCGAGCCGGGTGTCGTGACGGCGGTCAATGCGGCCGATGGTCAATATGTGAGTGCGGGACAGGCACTGGTAACCGTGGCCCCGTCGCGTGGCCTTCATGTGGTCGCGAATTTCTATGGCAACGACGCCTCACTGGTCACGGGCGGAATGCAGGGCGTCTTTCTGGCCGAAGGCGCGGACGCGCCCATCAATGTGGTTGTACAACGCGTGTCGTGGAGCGTTACCGCGCCCGGACAACTGGAAGTCTGGCTCAATGCCGCACCGGGGCACGCGCTGGTGACGGGCACGGTCGGCACAGTGTCTTTAACCACGTCTGACGACAAACGGCTCGCCATTCCGTCCGCGGCGCTCGTGCTCGATGGCGGCCAATGGTGGGTACTGGTGCGCGACAAGAGCGGAAACCACAGGCGACGCGTCGTTCCAGGACTCTCTGACCGGGGCTGGACGTCGATCGTCCAGGGGCTCTCGCAGGATGAGCGGGTTGTAGTGCAGGACGCGTATCTGCTCTTCCATCAGGACTTTGCCGTGCGCTACCAGCAAGCCGACTGATGGTCCCTGCCGACAAGACCATGCTCAACGACATCGTCAAACGCCCGCTTCTCTGGGTCATGCTGTACGGCGCGCTGATTGCCTATGGCATCTATGCGCTCCTCAACATTCACGCCGAAGTCCTGCCGCAGTTCAACATGCCGCAGGTGAGCATCATCGCCCAGTTGCCCGGTGCGACGACGTTAGACCTGGAGGGCCTGATAGCCCGGCCCATCGAGGCCGAACTTCAGTCGCTACAGTCGCTGGGCGACGTACGGACGGTCATAGGCCAAGGTTCCGTCAAGATCGAAGCGCGATTCACGGAAGGAACCACGGCGGCAAGCGCGCTGCAAGACGTCAATGGCGTCATCGGCCGCATCAACGGTTCGCTGCCAGGTGGCGCGACCCTGACCACGGAAATCTCCGGCAACGCGATCAACGAGGTTGCCGACTACGCCGTCGAGATTCCTGACGGGGTGGACGCGTCAATGGTGCAACGTGTCGTGGAATCGAATCTTGCTCCTCGCATCCGGGCGGTTCCGGGCGTGCAGCGCGTGTCGGTGGCGGGGCCTGGCCAGGATGCCCTATGGGTCCGCCCCGACCTTCTGAAAATGCAACGCTTTAATGTCTCTGCGTCGACGCTCGCCGCGTCGCTCGGCGCTGCCACGGGCATGGTGCCCAGCGGATATGTCGACCTGGGCCATCAAGACATTTTCGTTGAAGGAAGAAGCCTGCCGACGCAACCGTCCGAATACGCGGACATCTCCCTGCCGTCACCCGGTGGCGCCATCCCGCTAGGCGCGATCGCCGACGTGGTCCGTGCCGCTCCGCCCTCTCACCACGCCGTCAAACTCGACAACAGGCCGACCATCGCGCTGGTCGTGTTCAAGCAGCCGGGCGCTTCGACACTGCCGGTTGTCAACGAGGTCGACAGGACACTGCATGAACTGGAACGCCAGTTACCCGGCGGCGCCCGTTTCGTGCGCATCTACAGCCAGGGGCATATCGTCGGTGTGGTCGCCGCTGACCTGAGCCGCAATCTCGCTATCGGCGCCGTACTTGCCGTTGCGGTCCTGTTCTGGATGCTGGGCGCGAGCCGCGGAATATGGGCGGTGGCCCTGAGTATTCCCCTCTCGCTTCTACTCGGTATCGCCGGGCTGTACCTCGCCGGACAAACGTTGAATTTACTGACGTTCGGCGCCCTGTCGGTGGCCGTGGGGCTGCTTGCCGACGATGCCATCATCGTGCTGGAAAGCATCTACCACCGATGGGAAGCCGGCGACAGCCGGTGGGAAGGCGTGGTGCGTGGCTTGCGCGACATTGCCGGGCCTGACATTTCTGGGACGATGACGACCGTCGCGGTGTTTCTGCCGCTTGCGTTCGTGGGTGGCCTGGCGGGATTGTTCTTTGTTCCGTTTTCGCTGGCGATGACGGTGAGCCTGATCGCGTCACTCGTCATTTCATTGAGCATGATTCCGCTGGTACTGGGATTCATCGGACCTCGCGCCGAAAAGCGCATGTCATCAGGTGCGCATGCCGTCGCGTGGCTCAAAGGCCATAACCTGCGTCTGTTCGAATTTACCCTGCGTCGCCCTACGCGCTCGCTGTGGGCGTGCATCGCCATCTTCGTGGTCTCCGTTGCCGGGCTCGCGCTGGTTCCGGTGGATTTTCTGCCGTTGCCAAACGAAGCCGTGCTGCTTGAAAGCTTTACCCTGCCGCCGGGCACGTCATTGCATGACGCCGAGGACGCCTCAGACCGCATCAGCGAGCGACTGCTCGGGCTCGGGCCGGTCGCTCATGTATTTTCACGCGTGGGCTCGGCGTCCGGGACGTCTTACACTGAACCGGCTTACGCTGGCGAGATTCAGATTGCGCTGAAGCCGGATGTGAACGCGAGCAGCCTCGACCAGATTGGCCAGCAGGTTCTCGATGCATCGAAGCTGCCCGCCGTGCAGACCGCAATTGGCACGCCGACGCTGGAACGCGTCGGCGAAACGCTGTCGGGCTTGCCGCAGCCGTTCGTTGTCGACGTGTACGGGGATTCCATCGCAACCTTGCAGTCGCTCTCGTCGGAAGTCACGCGTCGGCTCGCGAGCGTGCCCAACCTGTCGGGCGTGTTCAACAACGACGGCTATCCCATCACCGAATTGCAGATCACGCCGAGGCCGAACGGCCTGACGCTCCATGGCATCACACCTGCCCAGCTCTTCTCCCAGCTGCATATCCTGCTGGCCGGGCAAACGGTTGCCACGGTCCCCGAAGGCAACGGCCACCTGGATGTGTTTGTCAGACTGGCCGACCCCACACACCTGTCCATCGAGCAGCTACGGCAGCTTCCGGTGATGGCTAACGGATGGACCACCCTGAGCGACGTCGCCGATGTCCGCATGGCGACTGGACCCAACGTCATCAGGCATCTGAACGGACTCCGCGCGATTGAGATACTCGCGACGCCAACTGCCCCGCTCGGACAGGTGATTTCCGCTTCCAGACAGGCGCTTGCGACGCTTTCCCTGCCAGCGGGCTATGAAGTGAAGTTCGGTGGCCTGTACCCGCAGCTCGAGCGGGCGGCAATTAACGTCGGTATCGCGGCGGTGGTCGCACTCGCGCTGATGCTCGGTATCCTCACGCTGCAGTTCGACGGCTTGCTGGTGCCGGGTCTGCTGTTGCTGCAAATGCCGCTGGCGTTCTCCGGAGGCGCGATCGCGCTGGTGGTGAGCGGGGTTGGCCTGAATGCAATCGGCCTGATTGCCTTTCTCACCCTGATCGGGGTGAGCCTGAACCATGGCATCGTGCTGCTGCAACTGGTGAAGCGAAACGAAGCGCAGGGACTGTCCGTGGTCGACGCCGTGCGCGACGCGGTCGAGGTGCGCTTCAGGCCGATTCTCCTGACGGTCCTGACCGCTTCGCTCGGCCTGTTGCCGACCGCCCTCGGCTTCGGCAAGGGCGCCGCTCCCGAACAGGGCCTGGCCATCGTCACGTTGGGCGGGTTGGTCTGGAGTGGCCTGCTCAGCACCAACCTGCTGCCGGCTCTTTATGTACACAGGCGCGAGAAGCAGCGTCAGAAAACGCTCTAGGAGGCGCGGGGCATCGCTTCGTCATTTGCTCTGGACAACATTGACGCTGCAGCGCCGCGCGATGCGCGCGTGGCTGGCATCACGCCTCCCCGTCTGCGTGGTGCCGGGGAACATGGCGAACATCGGTGCCGCTCACCACGTAGACAACCGACTCGGCGATATTGGTTGCGTGGTCACCAATACGCTCGATGGCCTTCGCGATAGACAGGTAGTCCAGTCCCGTCGAGATGGTCCGGGGGTCTTCCGTCATATACGTCACGAGCTTGCGCACGAAGGTGCGAAACGCGTTGTCGATGGCTTCGTCATCCTTGATGATCTGCGCGGCTGCAACGGTGTCCATGCGCGCAAACGCGTCCAGCGCCCGGCGAAGAATCTGTAAGGCCATTTCGCCGGAAACCGTGATTTCAGCGATATTGAGGCTCCGTGCGCTGGATTGACTGGCAATGCGGCGCGCGCACTTCGCAATCTTCCTGGCCTCGTCACCCGCGCGCTCAAGGTTTGTGATGCACCTCGACGCGGCCATCAGGAGCCGCAGGTCACGTGCGGCGGGCTGTCGACGGGCGATGATGTTGCCCACTTCCTCGTCGATTTCTATTTCCATCGCATTGAGCCGACGTTCGCCCTCGAGGACCTGCTCGACAAGTGGCAAATCGAATGTTCTCATCGCCTCCATCGCGAGCGCGATCTGTGCCTCCACAAGGCCGCCCATTTCGAGCAACCGGCCTGAGAGCAGGTTGAGGTCGACATCGAATTTTCTCGAAAGATGCTTGTCCGGCATGCTGATTCCTCGGCCGAAGCGGCCAGCAACATAGTCCGCAGTTGCCTGCAGTATCGTATTGGGTCCGGAAAATCTGCCCGCTCGAACCAGATTCCACGAACACACCCATGCTCACGGATACATGGCCATCGAGCCTGAAGCCTGTGATGACGCCTGCACGCCTGACACGAAAAAGAAGGCCCGGAATCGCTTCCAGGCCCGGGAAAGGTGGTCATGGCATAGCTCTTTCGGCTCGAAACGTGACTGAGCCGAACTTCACCAGTGGCGTTAACCACCTGCGTGGTCATACAAACGAAACAGTCCGACACGCGTGCGTGTCGAACGTCAGAAGCAGAATTCCGCTACCGCCCTGCCTGCACGAAATTAGCAGTCTCTCCTTAAGGGCAGCTTATGCGGACGTCGGGAAGAACACATGTATCGATCTGCCCCGACACGCGTGAGTGCGGAAATTGTCAGGGATTCGAGCGTCGCGGATCAACGCGTATTAGTCTGTTCGCAAGGGGCGTCGAATTTCTGGCCGGTGGCGCTTAGCCACTGCTGCCAACGACGATGCGTCAGTCAGGATTGGGCCCTTCCAGTTTGTTTTCCAGAACCGCTCCGTCCCGGGCGTCGACACCGACCTCCTGGGTCGCCCGTCCCGTGCGGATATCGAAGGAATATCGAAGTCCGCTGCCCCCGGCCTCCTTTTCCAGTTCCTCATCCACGATTTTTCCCGGATGTGCCTTGAGCGCGATGGAACGCGCCTCTGCGATTCCGACCCTGGCATCCTTTGCAAACTGCTGGCCGGTAAACGCCTGCGCACCCACGCTTGCAACGAGTAACCCACACGCCAGACCCATTGCGGAATAGTTTCTCATCTCAACCTCCATGGTGATTCCGGTTTCAATGCAATGCTGGACGTTCGACCTTAACGCCTGCTTATGGTCCGTCTTGCCGGTTGCGTAATTACGGCTGCGTGCGCGAACAACGGGAATTTCGTCAGACTTCGAGGCAATGTCCCGCGGCGCCTACAGCATGCGTCGAAGCAGGCGGTCCTTGAATCCAGCCTGATGCACGACTACAGCGAAAACGTGCAGACCAATCAGGATGAGAAGCATCGTGGCGCTTGCGCTGTGCCACTCGCCAATGGACGCGCCAGGCGAATCTGGCGTGGCAAGCTGTGGCATATCCCATACCCCGGCCAGCCTGACAACCCAGCCCCGGCCACTTGCGTTCAGCCATCCGAGCAGGGGAACGAGCAGCAGAAGCGCGTACATTGAAACGTGAACCGCCGCCGCGAGAAACCGGAGCACGCCATGCTGGTCGACCGGATGTGGCGAGCGACGCATTGCGGCCCACAGAAGCCTTGCGGTGAACACGGCCAGTAGCGAAGTTCCAATGCCAACGTGCCAGGCGACCAGGCCAGCCGGCGCCTTCACTGAATCAGCGTCCGGCATCAACCATCCAAGGCTGAACTGCGCCACCAGAAGCAGCAAGCTGAGCCAGTGAAGCAGCCGGGAAACCGCGTCGTAACGGGCCGGCGTGTCGCTGAAGCGGACTGTGTTTCGAGTATTCATTTTTGACTGGACCAGAACCGGAAAATGAAGGCGCCGCGTTCGACGTTCGAACAGCGAATCCTTCTTGCACGAACACGCGACATCACCTGCCCTTTCCGCGCGCGCGACGTTACGCCCGCCAGATGCTGCAGGCATTTGGCTTAAGAGATACTTAACGAGTCTGGAAAGACCTGCTGTCAGACGATGAGCGACGTGTTCATCGGAACGCCCGTTGCTCTCTGCGATGCGCAGATGTCGTCAGGCGCTCAGAGATAGCGCTGACCTCGTTGGCGTTCGATGCGAAGAAGGTGTCTTGCGTTGTGGGCTTTCGTGTCGCCAGAATCTTCCGGCGCAGAGGCAGAGAGGCGGAAAAATCCCGCAGGCCGACAGCACTTGAGAGTTGATCGAGTCGTCCTGCCCGAAGGGCAAGACGGGGCGCCCGCCACGCGCAGTCGCGACGATGTCACGGATCCATTTCCATGCATGTATGTATGGACCCGACACAGGAAGGCGGCAACGGGTATGTCCAAGACGGGTCGCGAACATTCAGACTCTAGCGACGGCCCGCTTCGATGAATCAGTCATCGTCGCCATGATGTTGATGTTCCCATCCACGGTGGCGGCCGTGGTCATGCCATCTGTGCTCGTCTTCGTCATCCCCATCGTAGCGATATCCATAGCCATAAACCGGGGCTGGCGCGTAGATCACCGGCGGCGGAGCCTCGTACACGACTGGGGGTGGTGCGGCATAAACGGGCCCCGGCAAACCCAGAAACACGCCGATGTCCGCGTGGGCGAAAGCCGCGCTGGATGCACAAGTAGCGGAAATGCCTACTGCGAGAAAAAGGGTAGCGCGTTTCATGAAGTTCTCCTGTCCTGCTCACTTCTGGCGGGTACCAGACAATGGTGAACGACGCGGATTTTAGGAGTGGTGGACACAGGCAGGTGAGGCTGAAATGTCAATTCTGTAACCGGCCGTAACCCGCGGTGGAATACGACCGGTTTCGAACATGATCACGACGCAGTCAGGGAGTCCCCCGAGACATGGACGCGCTCACCGACCTGGACCGCCGGCTGGGACGGGTACGTGAAATTCCGGTAGCTGCCGTCCTGCATTCTCACCTGCACCTGGTAACTCGTAGCCTTGCGCACCGCATGCTCGATGCCGTTACCCGCAAAGCCACCGCCAACCGCTCCCGCAATCGTTGCCAGAATGCGACCGCGTCCTCCTCCAACCTGATTTCCCAGCAGGCCGCCAGCGACCGCTCCGCCCACGGCCCCCAGACCCGTCGTCGGTTCCGGTTCCTGGACCGTATTGACGGCGACAACTTCACCAACATTCGGGTCGACGGCAACCGGCCGTGGTGCGAGTTGTGCGGGGTTTTGCGAGGCGTCGTTGTTCGCATATCCCTGAGCCTGCTCAACCGGCGCACTCCGGTGATGATGGACACGCGGATGGACTGGCGCTTCCTCGCGCACGACATGTTGCTGCGCGTCTGGCTGCGGCGATACGACCGGCGCACTGGCAATTTGCGCGGCGACCGGTACCGCCTGGGCCGAAGGCGCGGTCGTCGCACGGGATGTGGGAAGAATGCCGGTCATCGCGGCGATACCGGTCGCACTGGCCAGGATGACGGCCACGGCCGCACCGGCAACCAGAGGGTGGATACGACCGCGTTGCGGTGAACTGGAAGTCAGGTTGGTATTCATGTCGCGCTCGCTCCGTTGACGTGTGTCAGCAAGAACGTCGGGGTCGACAACCCGGTGGACATAGCAACCGCGGGATTTGTAAGCAGTTGTAGCGCTTACAGCTCCGGATGCGCCAGGTCGCCAGCGACGATCTGCTCGCCCTGCACCTGCGCGGCCGCCAGCGCCTCGTTTTTCGTCGCGAAAGGGCCGAGTTCCGGCGCACCGTCGAAGGGAAACAACACTTTCCCATCTGTCTTTCGAACTACCCGCAAGACGCCATGGAACCGGAGATAGCCGGCGAGTTTCGTCGTGGCGAAGACGTCGAAATCATCTTCCGACGTGGCGGGCACACTGGGGATAAATCTGAAGTTGGACATGACGGGCTTCTGGATTGCTGTGCCGGGCGGCCATCCAGCGAGCCCGCTGTTGTCACACCGCTGGCGAAAGAGACAGGGACGGTGAAGTCCCTTTTTACCGCATTACTGCCAGGTTTCCCGCTGCCACGGACCCCATTCGGCGCCCGCGACCTTGAAACGGGTGTAGGTCGCACTCTGGCCGGTCGGATTTTCCGACGTGTCGCCTTCCGGTTTGACGTCGGTGGTATGAAGCGCGAAGGCCTGATGGTCGTCGGTGTCGATCGTCACGCGACCAATGGGACCGGTTCCATCTTGTTGATTTGACTCAAGAATTACGAAATAAGGGGCGAGTCGGCCCCAAAAAGCAGTCAATTCATCTTGCAAATAATGTGTCATGGATTTCCTGGATGTATGGGTCCAGTTTACCCTGGTCACCATCGGCGACGATTTTTGACCGCCCGGGCGCCTGAAGGAATGCGCGAATATCGCAAAAAATCGTCACCCCGTGTACTTGCTGATAGGCGGTTTTCATAAAGGCGTGGTACAACTCTATCTTCGCGTCTGCCGATCCAGAAATACGGCGGCCGCGATGGAACACAACTTTTACTGGATTAAAAATGGCAACTGGTACCGTGAAGTGGTTCAACGATGCGAAGGGTTTCGGATTCATCACGCCGGATGACGGTGGTGAAGATCTGTTCGCACACTTTTCTGAAGTTCAAGGTAGCGGCTTCAAGTCGCTGCAAGAAAATCAGAAGGTTAGCTTCGAAGTGAAGCAGGGACCGAAGGGCAAGCAAGCCGCCAACATCCAGCCGCTGTAAGCAGCTGGGCAGTCGGTTTTGCGACTACGAATGGCCCGCCCTCGCGGGCCATTCGTACTTGTAACGGCAGCGAAACAGTCGCTGCCGGGTGGCGAGTCGTTTTTTGTGTTGCGCGACGGCTGCGGCACATCTACGCATCGCGCAGCAGCTTGCGCGCTACCCGCACGCGACGCCTGCGCTCCTGCTTCAGCCATCGCGTGACGGAATCCCGGGCGCCGCTGTCCCCAAACAGGTTTTCGTTCTGTTGAAGCAGCGTTTCGCTCGCAACGACGTCATTCAGCGCACCAAACCGCTTCTGGATTTTCGTGAGGCGTTTAAGCGTCCGGCGATGATCGCCACGCAACGCCGGTTCAAACAGTTCCAGCAGATAACGCAGCGTCTTCCCTGCTTTTCGCACTTCATGCAACGACGCGTAGTCAGATTTCTTCGCACGCGAAGCGCGCCTCATCCGTTTGCGCAGTAACTTTTCGCATGCCACGACCCGGCGGTCTCCAAATTTCCGGAACGGTACGCGCTCGTGCGCGGTGTTCAGCGCCTTCGTTGCGTCTGCAAGCGTTTCGCGCAGCACGTCCTTCACACCCGCGTTCGCGAGCGTTTCCAGACTCGCGGCCAGCGCCTGTGTACGAGCCGCTTTTAGCTCGCTCGAAGAGGCCGACTCGGCCTCCACTTCTTCTTCGAGCAACTGCAGAAGAATGTCCCAGTCGCGCGTTTTGCCGGCAGCCGTCGCGAGGAATTTGAAGAGCGCCCGCTGTTGCCTGGTGACGTCCTTATCGAAGAGCGGCCCGTAGGCCCACCACAACGAACGCAAGCGGCGCAGCACAACCCTTAGCTTGTGAAGCGATTCGGGATCGGCGCCCTCGCTCAACAGCGCAGCGCATGAGATCGCCTCGTGAACGAGCGGCGACGCAAGTGATGAGAACGCGGCAGCGGCGTCCTCCCGGGCCTCGATGCCGGAGCCTGCCCCAGTTGTATCGTCGCGCTTCATTCGATCTCCCGCCGGAAGAGGGTTTTACGCGGACCCAGAAAAGAGATTGCCAACGCGCGTGAGCACGCTCTGTTTCATCATAGACGCACGGGGGCTCAAGTTCCTGCCGGTCATGCCGTAAAGCACAGGAGAGCAGTATCTCGACCTGGTGACGGGAACGTGGACACCGAAAAACAAGCCATCGAAGAACAAACATGGACCACGGGGCGCATATTGAGCAACGTCGTCTGGCCAGAATTGCCAGATCGTTGCCCGGCAGAACTTTCATCCAGGCGTCGCTAGCGATCGTGCTTGGCATCGTTGCGGCACTCGTACTTCCCATGGTTTTCGGCGATGAATTCGCTACCCGCAAGGCGGCAAAATTCTATGCGCCTGTCGAGGGCAAGGCTTATGGAAGCGGATCGCGCGATTCCATCGCCGTCCTTCTGATCGACGATCAATCGCTAAAGCAGGCAGGCCAGACGTGGCCAGCCAGTTACGACTATTACGTCCGCCTGATGCGTGGCATCGCGATTTACAGGCCCAAGGCCGTATTCATCGATATCGTCTTTAAAGACGCCCGTTCCGATCCGGCCATCGGGAAACTCGCTGCCCGCCTGTGTGAGCTGCAACACGCCGGCATCGACGTCTACCTCGCCGGCAAGCGCGATGCGGATGGCAAATTACGCATACGCGCCGGTCTCGACGAGTTGCAAGGCCGTTGCTTCAAACTCGTATCGGTCGAATACAAACCCGACGAACTGGATCATCTGTCCTGGACGTATCCACTCGAAACGAAGTCCGGCGGAGCAACGACTGTTCAGAGCGCTGCGCTTGGAATCTACGAAAACAGCTTTGGTGTGCATCTCGCCCGGCCGACTGCGGATCTGGCGCTGTCCTGGGGTCTGAAACCTGCTGCGAACGGCCTTGACTGGAGCGCGTCGGATACGGGCGAGAACAGAACCCACGGCGTGGCTGAAGACGGTTCGTACTGCCGCGGCGACCACGGATGGCTCGAACTGGCGCCATACGGCTTTCGCCAGATGCTGTTCCATGACGCAGAAAAGCCCGTCTGCGTTTTTCACGAAACGCTCTATGCACGCGAGCTGGCGAATACGACTGCCGAGGACGAAGCAAAGCTGACATCCGCGTTGCGCGGCAAGGTCGTCATGGTGGCAACCGCACGGGACTATTCAAACGACCTGGTCAACACGCCAATCAACAACCGCATTCCCGGTGTGTATCTCCATGCGATGGCGCTCGACAACCTGCTTACGTGGGGTCCACGCTACAAGCATGCAGCGGCTCTCACCCCAAGTACGGATCGCGACAACCTCAAACTGCTGGGTCTTGCCGCGTTCGGGCTCCTCGCCGTTGTCATCGTGCGGATGCTCAAGAACTTCGCGCGCGAGCGATCGACGCGGTTGCGAACCGCACGACGCGGACCCCGGTTTTACGATCCAGACGTGTATCTCCTCGATACCTCCCCCACCGGCGACGGCGGCGAGCGTCGAGTTCAGATCGAGTCTCGCGTGGCCGGACACAGAGAACAGACATCGCCCTCCAGGCGGCTCGCGCGACGACTCGGACACGGGCTTCGGAAAGCAGCGGTCTGGGCGGCCACATGTCTCGCGGAGATCACCGGCTCGCTCGCACTGGTCGGGCTGCTGCTCTACATCGGTCAACGTGTGCTCGACGTCGGATTTCTGACCGTTGTTGACATCGCTGTGTTCGCGCTTGCCGCCGAGTGGTTCGAGTGGAACGAAAAGCTGATCGACTGGTTCAACGCGTCCAGTCATAACAAGGAGTAGATACGATGAAACGAAGCTATACCAGCCCGTCATTGAGAAGCCTGCTTGTCTGGTGGACCGTTCCGCTCATGGTCATGGTGTCCCCGGCAGCGGCCGTTGCCAGTGACGCCGGTAGCGTCGTCAGCGCGAAAATCGATCCGGTTCCGCTATACGCCAGTCCCGACGAAGCCAATCCCGCGAAAACAGCGCCAGCCTCCAGCTTGCCCTGGCATATCAAGGAAACGCACAACGATTTCTATCGCGTATCGATCGACGGGAAGGACTACTGGGTCGACTCGATGACAGTCCACGCCAGCAAGACCGTCGTTGCGGCATGCGGGCGCTCCGCCGGGGGCGTTGTCATTGCTGCCGATCTCGGCGCGTCAACCAATCATTGCAAATGAACGTACGGATGCGTTTTGCGACGTCAGCTGCGATCTCGGTCTGGCTAATGAGTGCGTGCGCGAATATCCCCGTGCCCTCTGGGATTGCGTCCGTTCCCGGCGTGGGACCGGACAAGCCGGTCATGACGGTGGCTGGCGAGCTTCCACCGGCGCCTTCGCACACCTGGCCGGCTATCAATGAGGACCTGAACGATCATCGGGCTGACGGCTGGGGCCTGGTGTCGATGCCGGAGATGGAGAAATACCTGAATGGCCTGCTAAGGAAGATCAAGGTCGCAACCGGCACCACAGACTGGCCCGGCGCAGTACACATCACCGCACAGACTTCGCTGAATGCGAGTTCGAGCGCCGCCGGCAATATCTATGTTTCCCTTGGGTGGCTTCAGTCGGCGGAATCAGAGGATGAGATTTTTGCGATCCTGTCGCACGAGTTCGGCCACATTTATCTCAATCACTACGCCGTATATGACGTGAAGAACGCGGGCGACACGTCAACGCTCATCGCGGGTGTCACGTGGACATACGTCAACCGCAAGGTTGCTGACAAAGGCTGGAACGGGCTCGACAAGATAGCCGTCGTTCAGGCGATCGGCACGATGGCGCTCATGCCGGCGTGGCAGCGCCATATCGAGGAACAGGCGGATCTCTTCGGCGCCACGGTCAGTCTGCGGTGCGGTTATTCGTATATTCACGGCTTCAAGGCTTTCCTTGAACGCATCGATTCCTATGACCGCAGCGCGAGAGAGCGCAACGCAAAGTTACGCGAGGAACAGGACAACGCGACTCGCGAGAAAATTCGTACGGATACGCTCGCGCGTGCGCCGAAAACGCCTCCACCTCCGGCGGTCGCATCGGATGCAGCGGCACCGCTTCGGGCACTCGCGGCGATCAATGACGCGCTCACGAAAGTCAACGGGACACTAACCGAGGGGCAAATAAGCCTGAATCAGGGCACCTTTTCCGCTGCACAAGCGCTCGACGACGCCATCGCCAAAGGGACGGCTGCAATTCAGGATCCGCATCCCGACGGTGCAGCGCGCGAAGACGACCTGAGCAAGGAGGTCGCCACCCTGATTGCCGGGAAGCGGCCGCCTGGCCGGGTAAAGCCATGGGAAGACGCGAAGCATCAGCGCAGAACCGCGCAGACGCTTGCACATTACGCGCTTGTGCCAGATATCGAAATGCTCGAGGCCCAATACCAATACCTGGAAGCGCTCAAACTGGCGGCAAAGGCCGCGTCGGGAACAAACGCCGATGACGCCATGCTGGACTTTTACCTTGGCAATACAATTGCGCTTTCGCAGGGACGATCGAAAGAAAGCCCTGTTCAGGTTTTCAGCCGAAACCTCAAGTCACCCGAGCGATCATGGCGCCTTCAGGTGGCGATCGCCAACAACATGGCGAGCACGAATCGCCAGCAGGCGCGAAGCTTCATTGAACAGCAGTTTGTGTATTTTGGGCGAGCGCCCAAGGCGTGGCCCGACATGATCGCGTTCTATCGCGATAGTGGCGACGTGAAAGGCGCCAAAGATATGGCAACGACCTGCTCAATCACGCTGCCAGACTATCGCCAGGCCTGCCTGACCGCAAGCCAGACGCCCGCCGAGCTTGCCGAGGCGAAGGCAAAGGCCGACGCGCATGCGAAAATCGTCGTCGACAACATGTCGAAGCGATGGTTCAAGCAGTAATCTGCCGTACTTTTCCGCTCTCACTCGCATGCGTCAAGCGGACACGGCAAGCAAAACCGGTTCCGGTTCTGGCCGTGTCGATTGCCGTCGTCGAGCCGTTTGCGCCCGACGACGCGCATCCGCTACTTACGATGCAGCAACCGCCTCTGAGACAGTAGCGATCTTTTTGGCCGCGACCTTCTTCACCGCCGTTGCCTTTTTAGCCACGCTCTTCTTAGCTGCCGTCTTTTTGACAGCGGCCTTTCTACCGGCAGTCGCGACAGTACGCTTTACTGTCGTTTTTACGCCTGCGGCTTTTTTGGCGGTTACTTTCTTTGCAGCCGTCGTCTTTTTTGCGGCAGCCTTCTTTGCCGTTGCCTTTTTGGCAGCCGCGCCACGTTTAGCCGTGACCTTCGCTTTCCCGGCTGCACCCGATTCCGCCGCCGCGTCGATCAAAAACTTCGTGCGGTCCTTGACGTCCTTGATCCAGACCGGCGGACGTGCGTGACCACTCCATGTCGCGCCCGTTTTCGGGTCGCGATACTTCGGCGGAAGCTTGCCTTTTGCGGCACCGGCCAGTTTTGCCTTGCCATTCGCTGAACGGCCGCTTAAAGCTTTTGCTTCACGTCGTGCTTTTGCCTTTGCTTCGATATCCGCTGTCGTCAAACCATGTTTGAGCATCAGCTCACGAATCTGGTTCACCGCTACTTGAGTCTTTCGCGCGATAAGCGCATCGGCTTGCGCCTGGAGTTTTTTCAATCGCGCCTGGATCTGTTCCAGTGTGGCCATCAGAGCCTCCCTTCAGGTTTAGATGGTCGCACTATGCCACGTACAGACACTCAATGACAAAAGTTTTGTCAATACTTCACGTTTTTAAAGCGAAAGTCACGGCATTCACCGTTCGTGTCTTTCGCTTTCGATATTCAAAACTCTCCGGCGTCGGGCACAACTGTATGGACTGTTTATCTTGTGATACGCGGCGAATATGTCCATGTCTGAGCGGATCGTCTGGAATACGACGCTTTCCTTGAAGAGCAGAAAGCCAGCTGGAACCCGAAGAAAGGAAAGTATCGGACGCGTTTCATTCCAGACTCAATCGCGTTTGCCAATGAAACGAAACTCGTCGCACCCGGATAACGCGGGATTAAAGCGCCCGCATCAGACACACGGCGACGCCTCGCGAATCTCAAGCCATGGTTCGCGAGGCATGCGTCTAAACAGGCTGTGGAGTTAGCAGTTGCTAAAAAGACAGGCTCGAAACCGGCATCGCTGTCGCAGGTATTGCCTCAGGCGTCTTCGCCGGAAAGTCGCACACGCCTTCCGGGAACGTGAGCCATGAGTGTCGCGACAATCTCTTCCGCGCTGCTTTCCGCGGGCACGACACGGCAACACGCATCCTCTTGCGCATGCGGCGACCATTCGACAAACCGGTACGGGCGCCCCCAGGGCGGCTGAAAAGGCTCGGAAATCCGGCACGTCCGCGGTGCGAATCCGCGCTCCGCACTGGACATGGCTCGAAGCTGTTCACGCACACTATCCTGAACCATCGTCGACTCTCCATTGCTGGTTGCACTTCGCTTCACGTCGAGTACCCCTCGTGCCTAAAAAAATTGCCGCCGATGAACTGGCGGCTAAACAGGGGTCGACTCATAGTCGCAGCGAACAATTAAGCGAGCCTTAAAGCGCACACGAAAGACCTGACCTGAGCAGGTCAACGCATTTCGCAATCGTTACACCAGGCACGCGGCTTGCGCGACCGTTGAAGGACAACGACCAGGAGAATGAATTGAGCGCACCCGATCCCAACTTGCCGCCACCCATAGGCGACGACGAGGCGAATATCGTCGGCATTCTTCCGGGCGACGACCCAGGGTCGGACGTGATGGCCGCCGCAACGCTAGCGGGCGACAAGGCCGTGACAACGGATGGCGACCACATCGGACACATCGCGAGAATCATGCTGGACGTCCGACGCGGCCGGATCGCATACGCCGTGCTGTCCGCCGGCGGTTTTTCCGGCATGGGCAACATGCTGCACGCCATTCCATGGGGCGCACTGACATTGAACGTCGACGAAAAGCGCTTTCTTGTTCATGTCATCGCGGACGAAATCAGGAACGCGCCTGGTTTCGACAAGGACCACTGGCCTTCCGCGGCCGATCCGCAGTGAGCGACAGCGGTGCATCGCCATTTCAAACGCGGGCCGTCCAGGCTGCCGCGATGACATTCGTTGCAAATCCCGCCCACGTCAATCGTCCTGGTAATACCAGCGTGTGCGGAGCCGTCTCCCGAAAGCTCCACATATATGACATTACCGTGCGGCCGCCAACGGTCAGGTAC
Source organism: Paraburkholderia sartisoli (assembly GCF_900107685.1). Classification (GTDB taxonomy): domain Bacteria; phylum Pseudomonadota; class Gammaproteobacteria; order Burkholderiales; family Burkholderiaceae; genus Paraburkholderia; species Paraburkholderia sartisoli. The sequence goes on from NZ_FNRQ01000006.1 coordinate 106,977, forward strand.
ACGAATTGCGGATGAAATGACCCAGGTGGCCTCCTGCCGGAGCCTGGACGCTACCGGACAACGCGTCCGGTGGCGCGTTGAACGAACATCTGACGCAAAAAGAACCAGAACATGATCACCACCCAACCATGCACTGCAACACGGGGAACCGGCGGTGATGCCATTACCGTCGCCTTCTATCCCGATACCGGCTGCCTGCGTTTTTCCGACGCGCAAGGCACCTGTCTGCACGAACTGCTTCCGCCACACTCCTGGTTTGCCGTTTCGTCGTTTGCACGAAACGACCAGGGCGGCGCCGCGCCAGGCCCCCAGACACTTGACATCCTGCTGATCGAATTTACAACGGGTACGCGCTTTACGAACGCACGTATTCATCAGCGGATAGCATCCGATTTGCTCACGGGTTTCGCCCGGTTCCGGTAATTCGCGTTCCGGTGGCGACGTTACAACGCGCGCGCGTTTTGCTTCTGTTAAATTGATCCGGGCGCCCCGCGAAGTATGAGACTTCGCTGGCCAACCGGATGCCGCGAGGTGTGTCATGGAGACTGTGGAGTTCGAGCCCAGCGTCTCGCCCGATGGACGGACAGTGGTCTTCGTTCTGTCACTTCGGGGGCGGGACCATGAGTGCGCGGTAACGCGTGAAGCGCTGGAGCAGCATTTCTGGCTGCAGCACGGCGCGACCGAAGCGCGAATCCTCAGAACTTTCGACGACGGCCGCAAACGCATTTTCGCCGTCGCGGAAAGAAAACTGCTGGCAAATCCCGGTGGGCGCGTCGTCGTTACCGCAAATGACTTCGGCCCGCGACGCTAGCCCAATGCGCACTCGACACGACAGGCACTGCATTCACACCTGCAATGGCTAAAGCTTCTTGGCACCCGCAACTGTCTCTAGTGTTTCTGCAGTTGCGGGTCTCGCACGTATCGCTTCTTTCTGTATTTTCACTGCTGGCGTGATGCCGCCGGCGCTGTGATGCATCGCGCGATGGTAAGCAACCGTCGATACAAGCAACGCTGCAAATACCACTGCCAGCAGATAGTGAACAGCCGCGCACGGTTCGCGAACCACACGAAAGTTAAGGCGCGCATCCCACGCCGTGATTCCGTCGCGCTTAAGCAGTACCGCATTCAGGATCATGACAAGCGGTTGCGCAACGGGCAGCCCAAACGCAAGGCCGCGCGCCCACACCGAGAAATTACGCGAGAGGTAACGGTCAAATGAAGGCGCGGCACCATCCGGTTCGACGACGCGAATGCCAAGCAATGCCTTGCCGATGCTGTTCCCGCACGCGGCATAAACCAGTGCGTCGAGGAAGAGCGCAAGCGGCAGATAAACCATGCCCAGAAAACTCATGTTCATCATGGACGTCGAGTGAAACTGCAGCAGGCGCCAACCCGTCACGGTGTTGATGAACGCCATTGCGTAGCCGGCAAGGAACGTCCATAACAGCAGGTCGAGCGTCCGCGCGACGTAGCGGCGCCATACGAGCGGTGGCGCCGGTGTGATCGTCGATAGCGTGGTGCTCGCGGCGACTGACGGTGTCACACCGGCGGGAGATATTGCAGGCGCCGCGCTGGCTAACGATTGCGCTCTTGATGTGGGATCGCTTTGCGTGACCGGCAGCCTTTCCTTGCCCAGCGCGCTCGCGAAGAGCCACGCGACGGCCCACAGCAAAGCGAGCGGACACATCCCGAGCGCCAGCATCGCGAACAGTGGATCGAGCGTGTGAACGGCGAAGCCGCAGGCGAATGCCAGCCAGATTGCAGAAGGGACAGCGAGTGTCCTGACCGTCCATGACGTGTATGTCATGTCGCCCCCGAGTTCTTTTCAGATAAATTTTTCTGAACTCTACTGCGGTGCCCAGGGTGCGTCTACAGGCGAGAGTGCGGCACCGCTCAGTTCCGCACAGGCAAGCGATCCTGCATCGTCGGATCGCGACACACACAACGACCGACGCGACTTCCGTGCGGTGCGCTTTACCCGCCCGTTGATATCTTCGGTCAGAACCGCAAGCCGTTCAGGAACTGATACCACAGCGTACCGAGGCCACCGCCCGGCACATCTGCGTTTGCTTTTGCATTTGCATGGCGCGTGTCGCCATCGGACGTGGCGGTTGCGGCATGCGCTTCCTCGACCACCGGCGGGGCCTGCCGCGATGCATGCAACGCCACTACGCTGGCCGCGATCTGTGCAGCAAGAGCGGCTTCGCATTGCTGACCGATGAGCACGCCGAACACGACGTCGCGATTGTGTCCCTCGTCGGCGAAGCGCATCGCCACGGCAACCCGTTCCGCGTATTCCGCTTCGGCCGCTGCGCGCGCCACCGCTTCGCGTTCGGCCTGCTCGCGCGCTTCGCGCTCCTGATGCGCTTCCCACGCGCGCATCTGCTCGGCGTACACGGCGTCGTACACCTCGCGCTGCGACACGTCGGAGAGGATCGCGTATGCGTTCTTGACGTCCTGAAACGCCATGCGCGCAACCTCTTCGTGTCCGGCGTTGCGGTCTGGGTGCCAGCGCATCGCGGCCTTCCGGTAAGCCCGCTTGATTTCTTCGCCCGTGGCGCTCGCGTGTACGCCCAGCGTGTCATAGAGGGTTGCCATTGCCTGTTCGCCTGTCGATCACGTTGCGAATCATCGTAGCATGTGAAAAATGCACGCCTGTTACAGCGACTGGCGTGTTGCGCGCCAGGCGGCAGCTGCCTGCAAGTTATCCCCACTTTATGTTGGCAACGTTGTGGACAACCACGCGGGTTACGTTGCAAGTGCATGAGCGGAAACGACTATCGCCCATCGGCGCAAACTCGGGCACGCGGTCTGCGCAACGCATTTTTGGCGCGCTATCTTCTGGCGGGACGGGACCGCATCACGCCGGTCGCCACACACGGAGACGCCTGTGAGTCACGACATCAAGTTCTGGATGGTCCCGGCTGCGCCGACGCCGGTCGGACCGTTCTGTCACGCCACCGAATCGGACGGCTGGGTCTTCATCACCGGACAGATGCCGACTTCGCCCGACGACGATCATGCACCGTTGCCCGAAGGTGTCGTCGCGCAGACACAACGCGTGATGGACAATCTCGTGCTCGTGCTGCACGGCATGGGGCTCGGACTCGAACACGTCGTGTCGGCGCGCATCTTCCTCACCGAATTCAAACGCGACTTTGCGCCGATGAACGAGACGTACCGCGCGTATTTCCCGAAGGACGCATTGCCGGCCCGTACGTGTATCGGCGTGACAGCGCTCGCGTGCGACGCGCTCGTGGAGATCGATTTCATCGCGCGCAGGCCGTAAGCGTTTCGTAACGCAGCGTTACCTTTCTCGCATCGCTGTTTCACCTGTGTCGGGCCTCGTCTCATAGACTTCAGTCGTAGTCACGGACAACGCACACGACGTGCAAGGAGAAACAGATGAACAAGAAGATCCTTGGAGCAATACTGGGTATCGCCGTGCTCGCGGCGTCGTCAGCCGCATCGGCGCATGTCAACGTGGCGATCGGACTCGGCATTCCGGGCCCTGTGGTGTACGCACCCGCACCTGTCTACGTGGCGCCCGCACCGGTCGCCGTAGGCTACGGTTACGGCTATGGCGGCTACGATGGCTGGCGCGGGCGTCAGTGGCGCGAACGCGAATGGCATCAGCGCCAGTGGCATCGTGAAGGTGGACGCGAGCGCCACGGCGGATGGCGCGAACATTGAGTTCAATCCGGCGCTCAGGCCGATGAAATCGGCGCAAATGTCGGCAATCCGGCCTTTGCGCTTTCTTTTCATCATCGACTGCGTGTAACGCGCTTTATTCCGTTCCCGCTCCGCCTCACCAGTGCAACCGGCTACTCGATCTGACTTGGCCTGGATTCGTTTCCTGAGTCCGGGCACGACGGTACGCACCGTCGGAAGCGTTTATTCGATCCGTTGTGGAACGCGCATTTGAAACGATGTCCGGCATACAAAAAGTCCGGTTGCCAGCCTGCTTGTATCTACGCCGGGCTTCGTCAAGCGAAACCGCATCGAATGCTCCCGCTTTTACTGCCGCATCGCCGAATGCGTCGCTGCGGCGATATCGCTCGCCACGGACGCGAGGGCTCGACTGTATGCGTTAGCGACGGCGTCGTAGCCAGGACCGGTAGCAGACCCGGATACAACGGAGCGCCCGCCAACTTTTTCTCCCTGCTTCGGAGGACGCACGGACCAGATCACGACCAGCATTACTGTGCCGTCCATTGATGAATCGAAGCTCTGCACGTCAACCGATACGCGGTATGCGCTTTCGTCCGTACGCTGTGGATACGTGGATACGGCTGCGCCTGGAATCAGCTGTGCGAGATCCGCAGCGAGCACACGCGGAATCTGGCGCTTCAGGGGCTCGGCCCACCGGGCGAATTCGTCGATCGACACACGGTTCGCGCCCAACCTCGAAACTATCTGCGGTCGATCGACCAGTTCGGGAACCGAAACCGGATCGAACGCGATAACCACGCGATCCACGGCTTTCGACGGCTCGGCAACCTGAACCGGGTTCAACGTGTAGAACTTCGACGCCGGCGATGTCGCGCACCCCGCGAAAAGACCCAGCGCGATCATCGTGAAAAATAACAACGTCGACCTGTTCATGGCCTGTCCTCGACCTTGCCACGAAGAAGTGCCTCCGGATGCCGGTCGAGATAGTCCGCAAGCTCGCGGATCGAGACGGCAGCCCGTGACAGTTCACGCATTGTTTCCGCAGCGCTTTGCTGCAATGGCGAGTCACTTTGCAACGTGCGATTCGCCGACGTAAGCGCCTCGCGAGCCGCACTCAATGTTGCTTTTGCCTCAGGCGCGACATCTGTGTTGAGCTTGTTCAGCAGCGTGTCGGCGTCACTGAGTGTTTTGCGCAGGTCCGTGCTGATTCCCTCAAACGGTATCCTGTTCAGCCTCGCGACGAGGCTTGTAATAGAGTCCTGCAAGCCCTGCAGATTGCCTGGCACCGTTGGCAGTTGCGGCGTCTTTTCTCTCCAGTCTATGGTTGCCCTGGGCGCGGCGGGGAAGAAGTCGATCGCGATATACAGCTGTCCGGTAATAAGACTCGCTGTCCTCAACTGCGCCCGCAGCCCTTTCGATACCAGGTAGTCAGCGAACATCCTTCGTTCCGACGGCATACCCTCGACGTTGCCGTGCCAGTCGTCGCGTGATACCAGGCGCTCGGGAAAAATGCTGACCTCGACAGGGATACTGAATTCCTTCCTGACAGGATCGAAGTGCGAGCGGATCGCCGAAACCTCTCCGATCACTATTCCGCGGAAGTCGATGGGGGCGCCCACGGTCAGGCCGCGCACAGATTCGTTAAAGGTCAGCACATATTTGTCGACGATTGCGTCATGCCGCTTCATGGCCTCGGCCCGGTCGATAAAAAGCGCGTACCGGTGTTGTGCGTCTGCTTCATTTTTGTCCGTTGTATCTGGCGGATTCTCGAATGCGAGCCCACCAACCAGAATCGATACGAGTGATTCGGTGTTGATCTTCACGCCGGTTGTATCGAGCGTCACGTCTACGCCGCTCGCATGCCAGAAGCGCGTGTCATTCGTCACGTACCTGTCATACGGAGCATTGATAAAGACGTGCATGGTCATTCCCGTGCCATCGGCATCCAGCGCGTAAGAGACGATCTGACCCACCTGAAGGCGCCGGAAGAATACGGGCGAGCCGATATCCAGTGAGCCGATGGTGTCGCTCTTCAGCACGAACTCCCGTCCTGGTGTCCCCGATGCAAGGACCGGTGGCGACTCGAGACCGGTGAAGTCACGCCGCGCCGTGTGCGACGTGCCGATGTCCATGCCGATGTGAGCACCGGATATCAGCGTGCTGATGCCCGATACGGTGCCGCCCGTAATCCGTGGTCGCACCACCCAGAAGCGCGTGTCGTCGACGAGCATGCTCGAGGCACTGCGGGACATTTCAGCGCTGGCAAGCACGGTCTTGTGGTCGTCGGAAAGTGTAAGGCTCCTGATTACACCCACATCGACGTTCTTGAACTTGATCTTCGTCTTGCCGGCCTCGATACCTTCACCCGTGGCAAAGCTGATCGTGATGGTCGGACCTCTTTGCAGGACCGACTGCGCCACCAGCCAGCCGGCCAGCAGCACGGCGACTAGCGGGACTAACCAGACAAGCCGCATGCGCCACTTCAATGGCGTGACTGAAACCGCGGCCGGAAAATCGGGCGCGGCGAGGTCATCGTTCTGTTCAGGTAACTTATTCACTGCCTGGCTCCACGGCGTCCCATATGAGTCGTGGATCGAAGGACAACGTGGCGAACATGGTCAGCACGACGACCGCCCCGAACGCAAGCGCCCCGGGGCCCGCATCGATCGTTGCAATCGAGCCGAATTGCACAAACGCGACCAGAATCGTGATGACGTAGATATCGAGCATCGACCAGCGGCCAACGAACTCCACAATCCGGTAGATACGTGTCCGCTCGCGTGGGATGAAAGAAGAGTTCAGCTGGGTACTCCAGGCGAGAAAAGCCAGCGACAGGATTTTGAGCATGGGCACCACGATGCTCGCGACGAAGACAATGACTGCAAGCGTCCACGATCCAGCGTTCCAGAGATAGACGACGCCGCTCAATATCGTGTCGGCCTGAACGCCGAACAGGGTACTGGTGACCATGACCGGGAGGAGTACGGCCGGGATGTAGAGCACCATGGCCGCGAGAAGGAAGGCCCAGGTGCGTGTGAGGCTGGCGGGTTTTCTCAGATGCAGCGATGCGCTACAGCGCGGACACTTCCTGGCTGGAACATGGGCGAGGAGCGGGCTGGAGAGCGTGCCGCAGTCTCGACAGGCGAACAAGCCGGCGCGTGCGGCGGTAGTGCCGGCGACAATAGTCTGGATGGCGCGCGGCATGACACCGTTGCCGCGTGCTGAATCGACACGCGCCCATATTTCACGCGGATTAAACTCAGCAGCCGCAGCCGCGAGCAGCACCATCACCGCTCCAAACGCCCAGGTCGCGATGCCTGGGACGACGGTTGCAAAATGCTGAAGTTTGACGAGCGCAACCAGCATGGCGAGGACGAGCACCTCGATCATTCCCCATGGCGCAACGTGTCGCAACAGACGAAAACCAAGCTCAGGTCGTTGAGGGACATGTCCAATATGCAACGGCAAGAGCAGACAGATCACGACCGCGATGTTCAGGGAAGGCATCAACAGCGTGGTCACGAGGACCAAACCTGCAATGGGCCACATGCCATTCATGTACAGATGTGAAGCTGCCCCGAGAAGCGTCGTTTCAATGAGCGTGCCATTTACCCAGAGTCCGAATATCGGAAAGCAGTTGGCAACCACAAACAGGATCGCGGCAGCCAATGTGAATGCCAATGCACGATCGAACGTCGCCGGCGAGCTTTTATAGAGGGCTGCACCACAGCGTCGGCATTTCGCGGTACCGCCCTGCGGCAATAGCGTCTCCCACTGGAGAAATTCGCATTCGCGACAGGCGATCAACTTCATTTCATTCATTTTCGGCATCCGGTTTCTGACGCACGATTCCGAAGCCCCTGCTTTTTTGACCTCCGGCTGCGGCTTGCTCGCTGGAGTCGGGCAGCCAGGAACAAACCGCGGTCCTGATGAGTGGGGCATCGGACTCCAGCCAGATCAATGAAGCTGTGCCACCAGCGCATCGGCTCCCTTGTCGAGGCCAGTCTTTGCAGCACTCAATGAGCCGAAAGCTGCGGGCAGATTCATGGCATTCGGATATTGCTTCGACACGTATGCCTTTAGCAGCTGGCCACTCACGCTGTCATAGACTTCCACCGCGTAGGAAACCGAGCCGCTGAATGCGCCCTGCCCTCCGCGGATCGACTGCACTCCGTTATAGAGATTGCCCGCAAGGTCAAAATGCATGACCTGCCCGACAAGCAATGTCGTGCTTTCGGCACCCGTAAGGGTCAGCTTGATCCGCAACGTGTTCGGGCCGGCCTGCTTCGCAACGTCGAACCGCTTCGCGAGCCTGTCCGAGAACGTCTTTGCCATGTAGTCGGCAAGCGCTGCCCTGTCGGCGGCCTTCATGTCGCCAAACTGGTTGTCATGGCCCTGATACACGACCACCGGGTCCAGCACGACCTGCGTGTATCGCGCCCAGACCACAGGGGCCGTGTATTTGTAGGGCACCTTGCCCGCATCGTCATCCCGGTTCTGCTTCAACTGCGACGAGGAAGAAATGCCCGTGTAAGCGACGGGTTGCACACCCGCGCATGCCGTGAGGGCCAGTACCACCGTGCCGGTAAAAAGAAGCGGGACGAGTTTGTTCGTGAACATTGCGTGTTCCTTGAAGGGCAAATTGAGTGCCGGGTGAGCGCCAGCTGAGTGCCGGGCGGCGTCCAGTTCAGGCGAGAACCAGTCAGGCCGAACAGTAGCATCGCCATAACTGGATGTAAACCGTCTAGACGGTTTGTTTGTTGCCCAGTCGGGGAGGTACAATTCCATCCTTGAAGGCGAACGGTTTCACGCCACCCGTTTGCGAGGCCGCGTGCCGAACCGGTTTACTTCAACGAATTACTTGCACAACACCATCACGGCGCGGCAGCCATCGAGGCTGCACCCCAATCGTCGCGACGTCATCAAAATCGATAATGGATAACCAGACCCGTTCGGAGATTTCCCGCAGAAAGGCCATTGAGGCCGCGCTCATCATCCTGACCCGGGAAGGTGTCGGTGGGCTCACGTTTGATTCGTTGTCGCGTGAAAGCGGCATCAGCAAGGGTGGACTGCTGCATCAGTTCCGCACCCGGCAGGGCGTGTTGTGCGCGTTGCTGGAATATCAGCGGCAGCAATTCGAGCAGATCGCGCGCGACTATATGGCAAAGGAAGGCGCGTCGAAGGCCGAACCGAACCTCGCGGCGCAGATTGCGATTTATCGGGAGTCCATCAACCAGCCGCATTCCGTGGCACGGGCGGTGCTCGCCGCACTGGTCGAAAATCCCACCCTGCTCGACGACATGAAGACGTCTGATGCAGTGAAAATGAAGGTGTTGCAGGATGAAGCGACCGACCTCGATCTCTCGCTGTTGCGATACTTCGCTGCCAGCGGTCTGGCATTTCACACTCTGCTAGGACTGTCGCCTTTGAGCAATTCCGCGCGGAACAGGCTGTTCGACCGGCTCCTCGATGAGGATAGCTGGCAAGCTCAAAAGCCACAGCCGAAAGCGCGCAGGCGGTCTGCGCGCTGAGCGTCGCCATGGTTTGAATTTTCACAAAAACTTCTAAAGCCCATACTGTCTGTTGCGACGCCGATGAACAGGACCCGCAACAACTACCCACCCGCGGTCTCGCCGCGGGCAGCGCTCATTTCGAAGCCGTCGTCACAAGAACCGGTTTGTCGCGGTAGAGCGTCGGGAAAAGCCGCTTGAGGTTCGCGACCTTCGGCAGATCGTTGATGGCGATATACATCGAATCCGGGTGCAGCGTCAGATAGTTCTGGTGATAGCCCTCGGCCGGATAGAACGCCTTCAGCGCATCGGTCTTCGTCACGATCGGCGCGGGAAACGCATGCGACTTGTTGAGCTGCGCGATGTAGCTTTGCGCGACCTGCTTCTGCATGTCGTTTGCCGGAAAAATCGCCGACCGGTATTGCGTGCCGACGTCCGGGCCCTGCCGGTTCAGCTCGGTCGGATCGTGCGCGACCGAAAAATAGATCTGCAGCAGCCGGCCATACGTGATCTGCGACGGGTCGTACGTGATCTGCACGGATTCCGCATGTCCTGTCTGTCCGGTGCTGACCGTTTCATATTCGGCCGTATCGCGCGCGCCGCCCGAATAGCCGGAGACGACGTTCGTCACGCCGCGCACGTGCTGGAACACACCCTGCACGCCCCAGAAACAGCCGCCTGCGAGCACCGCTGTTTCCGTATGCGCGGCCGTCGGCGGTTCGTCCACGGCCGGCGGCGCGATCACGACAGCGGCTTCCGCCGACATCGCCGTGCGCTGCGTCATCACGAGCGCGCCGCCAGCAAGGCCAAGCGCCATCGCGACGGCGAGCGCACGCGTGCGCGTCGAGCGTCTGAAAGTTTGAGTCAGGAACTTCATGATCCACGTCCTCGTTCAGCGCGCCGTTTTGCGTCATGCCCGGCCGGCGCAGGACCGTTTTCTTTACGTGCGGATACGCGTCATGCGCGTCATACGGCCTTGGGCGTAAACGTCATCGCAAGGCCGTTCATGCAATAGCGCAGGCCGGTGGGCGGCGGGCCGTCATCGAAGACGTGCCCCAGGTGTCCGCCGCAGCGCCGGCAATGCACCTCGTTGCGCGCCATGCCGAACGACGTGTCGGTCTGCGTCGCGACGGCGCCATCCAGCGGCTTCCAGAAGCTCGGCCAGCCGGTGTGGCTGTCGTATTTCGTCTTCGATGAAAACAGGTCCAGCCGGCACCCCGCGCACGCGAAGATGCCCGCGCGGTGTTCGCTGTTGAGCGGGCTGCTGTACGGGCGTTCGGTGCCCTCCTCGCGCAGCACGTTGTATTGCGCGTCGGTCAGCATCTTGTGCCACTCGGCGTCCGAATGGACGACTTCGAACGGCGTGCCGGTGGCCGCCTGTGCATGCGCCGGCGCGGCGCCGAACAGGCGCCACGCGGCCGTGCCGCCAGCGAGCGTGGTCGCCCCGAATACCTTCAGGAAAATCCGTTTCGAGCGTTTCATGATATTCATCCAGGTAATGTCTCCGGCGTCTCCGACCTCGGTGCCAGGGTCGCCACGACGCCTGACGTTCGCCGGAATCCGCACGTTTGCCCGCGGAACCCGTCCAACGCTTTTGCGCGTTCGTGAACGTGAGTCGCGCGACACGCCGATAAATGACAGTACGCCTGCACTGTTTACACATCCAGTGCCAGGTTATTCCGTGAAATATCCGGAAATGTTCGAAACGGTGCATCGGGAATAAAGTACGCGCGAGCGGCGTTTGACTTGAGACCCTGACATCGTCGCGAGCGGAATACACTAGCGCCCCATTTCTAACAGCTTTCATCGCCCCATCCTTCTGAAGACGCCACCGATGAACACACAAGCCAACCCGTCCCGCGCCGAACTGGCCGGCGCGACGACGCCCTCGCAGTACTCCCGCACCGCGATGCTGCTGCACTGGGTCATCGCGGCGCTCATTCTCGTCAACGTTGCGCTCGGGCTGAGCGCGGATTCGCTTCCGGACGACTGGGTGCGCCCCGTCATCGATACGCACAAGTCGATCGGCATCACGGTGCTGGGCCTCGTGCTGCTGCGCATTCTGTGGCGCGCGTCGCACCGGCCGCCGCCGCTGCCGCGCAGTTTTCCGGACTGGGAACGCGGCGCGGCGCACGTCGCGCACTTCGTGCTCTACCTGTTGATGATCGGCCTGCCGCTCTCGGGATGGATGCACGACTCCGCGTGGAAAGACGCGGCGACGCATCCGATGAGCCTCTTCGGCATCGTGCCGTGGCCGCGCATCGGGTTCATCATGAATCTCGATCCTGCCGTGAAGGAACACCTGCAGCTGCACGACAGATTCGGCGCGCTGCATACGTGGCTCGGCTATGCGCTGTATGCGCTCCTCGCGATGCACATCGGCGGCGCGCTCAAGCACGAATGGATCGACCGCAAATCGGTATTGAAACGGATGCTGCCGTGACCGGGGACGTCGACCTTCCCCTCGAGAACCCGCCGGTGAATTCCGCCGATGCGGCGCGAAGCGCGAAAGCGTCGCTCGAAAACGCGCTCGCGCTCGCCTCGCCGCGCATCCTCCCGCGTCCGGCGACGATGCTGGGCGTGGCGATTCATTGCAGCGTAGTCGTGCTGTGGCTGGTGCTGTTCGCGCGGGCGTTTTTCCTGCACGGCGTCGTCGCGTGGGCGACGGGCATCGCATACGTGATCTACGACACGTTGCTGCTCGCGTTCGTCACGCTGAAAACGCTGCCGCTGATCCGCCCGATGCAACCGCCGGCCGCGCCGGCGCACGCGGCCAACGCGCGGCCGATGCCGGACATGGGCGTCATCGTCGCGTCGCACAACGAGGCGGCGGTGCTGCCCGTGACGCTCGCCGCGCTGCTGCAACAGACGCACGGGCCCGCGCAGATCGTCATCGCCGACGACGGTTCGACCGACGGCACGCGCGATCTCCTCACGCGTCGCTTCGGCCTGGTCGCGCCCGCCGAAGGCGAGCTGAGCGCGCCGAGCACGCTGCATCCAAACCTCTACTGGCTGCGCGTGCCACACGGCGGCAAAGCGCGCGCGCTGAACGCGGCCATCACCGTCATGACGACGAGCACCGTGATGACCGTCGACGCCGACACGCTGCTCGCCGCCGACGCCACCTTCGCGATGCGCGCCGCGTTTGCCGGGAACCCCGATCTGGTCGCCGCCACGGGCATTCTGGTGCCGGTCTGCAGCAAGACCGTGGCGGGGCGGCTCTTCCAGTTTTTCCAGACGTACGAGTACATGCGCAATTTCATCGCGCGCTTTGCCTGGATGCGCGCGGACAGCCTGCTGCTGGTTTCAGGCGCGTTTGCGTCGTTCCGGCGCGACGCGCTGATCACCGTCGGCGGCTTTGATCCGCAGTGTCTGGTGGAAGATTACGAACTGATTCACCGCCTGCGCCGTCACGCGGTCGATCACGGTTTGCACTGGGACGTCAGCGTGGTCGGCAATGCACACGCGCGCACCGATGCGCCCGGCACGCTGGCGGGTTTTCTTCGCCAGCGGCGTCGCTGGTTCGCGGGCTTCCTGCAGACGCAGTACTGGAATCGTGACATGACGGGCAATCCGCGTTACGGCACGCTCGGCATGCTGATGCTGCCCGTCAAGGCGATCGATACGATGCAGCCGGTCTACGGGCTCACCGCATTCGCGCTGCTGCTCGGCTTTGTGTTCGGTGGACACGGCGCGATCGTCATTTCGATCTTCAGCGTGATCGGCCTGAAAACCGCCATCGATCTCGTGTTCTACCTGTGGTGCGTGCATCTGTACCGCCGCTGGACGGGCGACCGTTCGGGCTCGAGCATCGGGATGGCCATGGCCGCCGCGATCGCCGAGCCGTTCACGTTCCAGTTGATTCGCCATGCAGGTGCCGCGCTGGGCTGGCTGCATTTTCTGCGCGGCGGACGCTCGTGGGGCAAGCAGCGCCGCTCAGGTCTCGTCGCGCCGGACGAGCATTGAGGTGGTGCGCCTGACAGCTGCGGCTGGCAGGCGCGAGCGAGCACTTTTTAGTGTTTCTGATGCGCCTCGCCTCTGATGTCGGGAAAGAACGCGCCACGCCGCGCCTTGATGTCAATTCGGCGCTGCACGGCCAGTATCCGAGGCAGCGCCTCAGTCCGCGGGACCCATCTTCGGCGCGTCTTCGTTGCGCGATTTGCGCCACTGCTGGTAAGCGGCCAGCGTTTCTTCGTTCGGCGGATAGGTGCCGCGCAGCGGCGCGCCCGCTTCGATGCGCGCCGTGATGAACGCTTCCATCAGTTCCTGCTCCGCCGCCGCGTGCGCGACTTCTTCGGCGAGATGACGCGGGACGATCACGACGCCATCGGCATCGCCGACGACGATATCGCCCGGATACACCGCCACACCGCCGCAACCGATCGGGACGTTGACGTCGATGGCGTGATGCTTCGCGAGATTCAGCGGCGCGCTTGCACCCGCGCAGAAAAGCGGCAGGCGAAGCGCGGCGATCGTCGCGCTGTCGCGGATCGGGCCGTCCGACACCATGCCCGCGACGCCGCGCATTTTCAGGCGCGTCGCGAGAATCGAGCCGACCGATGCGACGCTGCGCTCGCCGCGGCAGTCCTGCACGAGCACGCTGCCAGGCGGCGCGGTTTCGATGGCCTTGCGCTGCGGATGGTCAGGGTCCTGGAAAATGCCGACGTGATCGATGTCCTCGCGCGCCGGGATATTGCGCAGCGTAAAGGCCGGGCCGACGAGATTCGGCGCATCGGCGGCGGGCTTCACGAGCGGCACGACGCCCTGGAGGAACACATTGCGCAGGCCGTGCTTGAAGAGTTGCGTCGTGAGCGTGGCGGTGCTGACATGGCGAAGTTTTTCGAGCGCCGCTTCGCTGACGGGATGTTCGGTCGAAGTCATCGGATGGGTTCCGTGGTGAGAGTCAGACGGGTTCGCGACATGACATGCCGGCGCGTTTTGCCGGCCGATGTTATCGCTACGACCCTGCCCACGCTCGCCAGGGATTACGCGTACGCACGCGCTGTCCGTCTCCGGTTTCAAAGCGCAGTATGCTGGCGGCAACCGTGCTGCGCTTCCGGCAGCGAGCCAACCGCAAAGGATCATGACCATGCCCGCGTTCACCGCGCCGCCCGCCGTCGTCACAGTGAAAAGCCGTTTCGATTTCGACCGCACGGTGAATCTCGTCACCGAGGCGCTGACTTCACGCGGCATGACGATTTTCGCCGACATCGATCAGGCCGCCGCCGCGGCACAATCCGGAACGACGCTGCGTCCGACGCGGCTGATTCTCTTCGGTAATCCGAGGGGCGGAACGCCGGTCATGCAGGCCAATCCGCACGCCGCACTGGAATTGCCGCTAAAGATCGTGATCTGGCAGGACGCGCAGGAACCGGTATGCGTCGATTATCTCGATCCCGGCGCGTTGCTCAGCGAGCGATATGGCATCGATCCCGCGCTTACCGGTGCATTCAAGCAGGTCGCGCAGCTACTGGCGCAGACGCTTCAGTAAAAACCGCCGCCCGGCGCTTACGCGACCCGCAGCCCAAGCTCTTCCATCAGCAGCGCCGCCTGCGCGTGCGAAATCGTCGCACCGCGAAACTGTGCGGCATCCGTGAGACGCAGGCCACCGAGGTCGGCGTCGCGCAGATCCGCGCCGGCGAAGCGCGCGCTCTTCAACAGCGCGTTGCGCAGACTGCCGCCGTTGAACACGGCGTCGCGAAAGTCGGCGCCGCCGAGGTCGGCATCGGAGAAATCGAGCTGGTCGAGCGTCGCCTTTCTGAACGACATGCCGCGCAGGTCCGCACCGATCAGCAGACACTCGCTGAACTGCAAACCGAGTGTCGTGGCGTTTTCGAAGGTAGCGCCCGTCAGCTTGCTCTCGCTGAACGCGACCGACGCGAGTTTCGCGCGTCGCCAGCTGGTGTTGTTGAGATCGCAGGCGCGAAACGTCGCGTCGTGGAGATCAGCGGCGCCGAAATCGGCCTGCCGTCCACGGCAACTGCGCCAGCGCGTGCCGTTGAGCTGCGCGCCGAAGAACGACGCTTCCACCAGCGTGCAGCGCGTGAAATGACATCCGCCCAGGTTGAGTCGCGAGAAGTCGGCCATGTCGAACACGCAGTCTTCGAATGAAGGCGGTGTCGTGGCGCTGGCAAGCAGGGCTTCGAGCGATTCGCGAGTGAGGGTTGTCGATGCAACGGGTTGACTGGTTTGACCGGTGCGGCCAGGGGCTGTGTCTGGAAAGAGTTCGTGGTTCATCTGGAGTCGGAGTGTGCCGCGCACAATGCGCCGCGCGCGACATGGGCAGCGCGCCTCGTCCATTTTAACTTCAGCGCACGGCCGCGACCCTGGGCAGGAAATCATGGAAGTGTTTATATTTATCGTCCTGTCCGACGAATACCGCCGAAAACGCATTCATTCAATGAATGGCGCGACGTCGCCGCTCAACCCCTGCATCAGGAACTCGAGATGACCGATCTTTCCGCCTTTCCGATTACAACGAAGTGGCCCGCGCAACATCCTGAGCGTATCCAGCTCTATTCGCTGCCGACACCGAACGGCGTGAAAATTTCCATCATGCTCGAAGAAACGGGCCTCGCTTACGAGCCGCATCTCGTCAGCTTCGAGACGAACGACCAGATGTCGCCCGCGTTCCTTTCGCTGAATCCGAACAACAAGATCCCGGCGATCATCGACCCCAACGGACCGGACGGCAAGCCGCTGGCGCTGTTCGAATCCGGTGCGATCCTGATCTATCTCGCCGACAGGTCGGGCCGGTTCATGCCGCGGGACGCCGCCGGCCGCTACGAAACGATCCAGTGGGTCATGTTCCAGATGGGCGGCATCGGGCCGATGTTTGGACAGGTCGGCTTCTTCCACAAGTTCGCGGGCAGGGAGTATGAAGACAAGCGTCCGCGCGACCGCTATGTCGCCGAATCGAAGCGTCTGCTGGGCGTGCTGAACGAGCGTCTCGCCACACGCCAGTGGATCATGGGCGACGACTACACGATCGCCGACATCGCGACGTTCCCGTGGGTGCGTAACCTGGTCGGCTTCTACGAAGCGGGCGACCTCGTCGCGATCAAGGACTTCCCGCACGTCACGCGTGCATTGCAGGCGTTCATCGCGCGCCCGGCCGTCGAGAAAGGGCTGACGATACCCGCGCGCAAACCTGCCTGAAGTAGCGTCGCGGTAGCGAGCTCCTCCGCGCCGCGCGGACAAAAAAATGGCCGCTGGTAACCCCGCGGCCATTTACCCCCACGCATGCGGCTTTGAATCCGCTGCGTTTTTCTTTTGTTTTTGTTCTTCTTCTGGTTGCTTCTTCTTTTCCCCGAACTACCCTTTCCCCGAACTTTCGTTTTCCCCGACTTACTGGCCCCACTCGCTTGCAACTCCGTGCTTGTTCTTATCGTTTGGTCACACTTGGTTACGTTTGGTTACAGTCTAGTCATTACGAATTGACACGCTATTGTCGTTTTCTCTCCCAGGGTTTTCACCGACATTTTGCTGGCGCTTGACGCCGCGCACCGGTGGTCCTGCAACACGCGGCTCATCGGTCCTGCGAAAAGCCACTTTGTGACGCATGGCACGAGCACACACAGCGCCGTGCCTGCGCCAACCCGTGAGGCACTTCGAAACGATCGGCGGATCAATCAAATGGCTTGCCGCTTTCAGTTCGCGGTGCGACATTCGTGGAGCCCGGCATCCGCAGGCACACAGACAAGGAGCATGAATGACCGGACATGAAATCCTCCATCCGTTAAGGCCTTTTCTGAAGAATTTCGTCTGGGAGCACGGACACATCGGCACACGTTTTCTCGACTGCACCGATGGCGGCGTGAAATTCGACGAAGGCAAGAAGTCCCGCTTCGCCGCGGAAAAATATCTGTACGTACCGCTCGGCAAGGATGCCGACGACGACCCCACCGCGGAAGGCCCGGCGGTCCACGAAGCCGGCCTCGCCCGCTTTCTGCGCGCAGCGCAGATGGGCAAGCCGGAGGAAGCCGGTTCAGCCGCGGAAGTGCAGCGCGCCGTACACGACTGCGTGGAACTCGGCGTATTCAGCGCCTACCAGCGCGAAGCGCACGCCGCCCACGCACGCTATTCCGAAGAAGCGATGTTCGACGACGAAATCCGCGCGGCGGTTGTCGGCGATATCCGCCGGATGTACGCGCCGATGCGCGAGCAGCTCGCGCTTTATGACTTCACCGTGCTTTACGGCCTGCCGGCGCCGCTCATGTTCAGCGACGCGCCGTTCATCGACTGGCGCGTGCGGATCACGCCCGCGCTGCCGTTCGTGTCGTTGCCGCTCGGGCCGTATGCGCTGCTCGTCGGCGGCTCTTCGGGACGAACGAGCAAGGCAGCGCCCGTGGTATGGAAAGCCGCAGGCGCGCTCGGGCCGCTCAAGGACCATAACCGGCATCAGGTGGAGCGCGCGCACCACTGGATCGTCGCGACCACCGACGACCCGCTCGTCGCCGTGCAGCCGCGCTTCGCGCCGCCCGCCGCCACCCCGGCCCCGGACGCCGCGGCGGGGCCGGCATGAGCGGCGATCTGCTGGTCACCCACGTGCGTCTTGCGGATGGCCGGCGCGTCGACATTTCGATTGCCGGCTCGCGCATCGCGGCGATCGGTCCCGGCCTTACGCGCGAACCCGGCGTGACGGAAGAAAACGGCGAAGGTGCGCTCGTGCTGCCGGGTTTCGTCGAGGGTCACACGCATCTCGACAAAACCATGTGGGGCATGCCGTGGTATCGCAACGAGGTCGGCCCGAGGCTCATCGACCGCATCGAGAACGAGCGTCGCTGGCGCGCGACGAGCGGCCATGACGCGGGCGCGCAGTCGCTCGCGCTCGCGCGCGCGTTTCTGCATGCGGGCACCACGCGGCTTCGCACGCATGTCGACGTCGACACGGATGCCGGCCTGCGCCATCTCGAAGGCGTGCTTGCCACGCGCGAGACGCTAAAGGGCGTGATGGACGTGCAGGTGGTCGCCTTCCCGCAATCGGGCCTGCTCAAACGCGAGGGGACCGCCGCGTTGCTCGATCTCGCGCTGGCCGAAGGCGCCGACGTGCTCGGTGCGCTCGATCCGGCTTCGATCGACGGCGATCCGGTTGCCTCGCTCGATACGACGTTCGATATTGCGTCGCGGCATCAGAAGCCCGTCGACATCCATCTACACGAGCCCGGCGAAACCGGCGGACGCACGATGACGCTGCTGCTGGATCGTGTCGAAGCGCTCGGCATGCAGGGGCGCGTCGTGATCAGCCATGCGTTCTGTCTGGGTGACCTGCCGGAGCGCGCGCGTGACGCGCTGCTTGAGCGCCTTGCCCGTCTGCGTGTCGCGCTTTTGACGACGGCGCCGCCTTCCGTGCCGGTTCCGCCGCTCAAGGCATGTGTCGCGGCCGGCGTCACGCTCTTCGCGGGCAACGACGGCATCCGCGATACGTGGACGCCGTATGGTTCGCCCGACATGCTCGAGCGCGCGATGCTCGTCGGCATGCGCTACGACCTGCGCCGCGACGACGATCTCGAACTCGCCTTCGACACCGTCAGCGGCGCCGCGGCGCGCGGCTGCGGCTTCGCGGATCACGGCCTTTCGGTGGGCGCGCGTGCCGACCTCGTGCTGGTCGACGCCGACACGGTAGCCCATGCGCTCACCGCGCGACCGGTGAGAAAGTGCGTCGTCTCTCACGGGCGCATCGTCGCCCGAAACGGCGAGGGCGTCGCGCGGTAAGCGCCGCGCCGCACGTCTCCCCACGCCCGCGTGTTACGCGTTATGTGCGCTATCGCACATAACGCGCAAAAAAAATTTCACACCCCATTCGTTATACCAATACAGCAACCATCCTGCATGGGACCGAAGTACGACGGCTAAAGTCCGCGCATGGCGAGCGGGCCACAAGGAGATCCTCATGACCATGCCGCAGAGCTTTCGCAATCCGTTTGTTTCGCTCTACCAGTCTGTGGTGGATCAGGTCGCGCGCGCGACCTGCGATCTGGCGACCGGCCTGGCGTCCCGACCCGGGCTCGAGAACCGCCTCGTGCATGCGGCGGAACAGGTGGCGGCACTCAAGGCACAGGGCGCGACGGACTTACCCGATGTGCCGCTCGACGGTATCGCGCAGGACGCATGGCAATGCGCGAAGCTGGGGTTCGCCCTCATGGAGGCGCTGGCGCGTGGCGACACGGCCTCGGCGCAAAGCATCGAGGACGTCATGCGCTACAACGTCTGCGACCCGCACTGGGCAGGCACGATTACCCGTTACGTGCGGTATTTCGGACCTGACGGCGACCGCGCCAGCATCCCCTATATCCGGCCCGCGACAGTCGGCCCCGTCACCGTGCCGCTCAAGGCCGACGCGCGGGTCGCGCTGATCGCGGACTGGGGAACCGGCACCGACATCGCCGTGAATCTGCTGAAGGAAGTGGCGTTGCAGAATCCGGATGTCGTGATTCATCTCGGCGACATCTACTACTCCGGCACGGCGCACGAGTGCGACGTGAACTTCAGACGGATCATCGATGCGGTGCTCGAGCGCGACACAAAAAACCTGCCGGTGTACACACTCTCCGGCAACCACGACATGTATTCGGGCGGCGAGGGTTATTACGGCCTGATCGCTTCGCTGAACGATCGCCCGTGGTTGCAGCCAGCCAGCTTCTTCTGCCTGCGCAACGACGACTGGCAGTTCATCGCGATGGACACCGGCCTGCACGACTACATCCCGGTCGTGGGCGAGGACACGCTGACGTTCATCGAGCCCGACGAGGAAGCCTGGATCATCGACCGCCTCAGGGAATTCGACGGCAGGACGATCCTGATGTCGCACCACCCGCTTTTTTCGGCGTTTTCGCAGATCGGCCCGCGCGGCGCCGACGGCACGCTCACCGCCTACAACCCGAAGCTCGCGGCGAGCTACCGGCGCTTCGCGAAAGCCGCGAAGCAGCCCGTTGCCGCGTGGTTCTGGGGCCACGAGCACAACCTGTCCGTCTACGATCCGTTTCAGGGGCTGCAACGCGGGCGCTGCATCGGCCACGGCGCGGTGCCGGTCTTCGTCGAAGACGACACGACACCGTTCGCGCCGATGCCCGGCATCGTCAATCCGCCGAAGGTGACGGACGTGCAGCTGGGTATCGAAGGCCGCACGTACATGCACGGCTTCACGGTTGTCCGGCTCGGCACGGGCGGTGCCGCGCGCGCCGAATACTACGAGGACAACAACGGCACCCAGCCGATGTTTGCCGAAGACCTCTAGCCCGCATCCTTGCGCAGGAACATCGCTTAAAGGAAATGCAGCGTCTTCGCGGCCTGCTGGATGGCCTTGCGGATTCGCGGATACGTGCCGCAACGGCAGACGATGCCGCACAGCGCCGCGTCGATTTCATCGTCCAGTTCCGCCGGTTTGAGTGGCCGCTTCAGGTTCCTGAGCAGCGCGCAGGCCGCCATGAACTGCGCGCTCTGACAGTAGCCGCACTGCGCGACGTCGATGTCGAGCCACGCGGCCCTGAGCGCCTTCGCCTCGACGCCCTGCACGCCTTCGATCGTCGTGATCTTCTCGCCGTGCAACGCGTTTAGTTTCGTCTGGCAGGCAAGCCCTGCCTTGTCGTTCAGGTGAACCGTGCAGGCGCCGCAGACACCCACGCCGCAGCCGAACTTCGTGCCGGTCAGGTGCAGTTCACACCGCAGCACCCAGAGAAGGGGCGTCTCGGGATCGGAGGCGACGGTCACCGTCTTGCTGTTCACGTTGAGGGAGGACATGTTTTCGTCGTCGCGGTGTTGGCGGGGTTGAGCGGACAGGGCGTTTTCAGGCGCACGCCGGCGGGGTCGAGCGGCAGCGAATAGCGGCGCTCGCCGGTGAGCGCGAAGAGCGCGTTCGCGACGGCCGGCGCGACCGGCGGCACGCCCGGCTCGCCGACGCCGTGTGGATGCGCGTCGCCCGGCATGATGTGGACCTCGATCGTGGGACAACCCGACATCCGCACGACCGGGAAATCGAGGAAATTCGTCTGCTCCACCTGCCCGTCGCAAAGCGTGATCTCGTTCTGCAACGCGCTTGAAAGACCAAAGATGATCCCGCCTTCCATCTGCTGCGCGATCAGGTTTGGATTGACTGCCGTGCCGCAGTCGATGACGCAGACCACCCGATGCACGCGCACGCCTTTGTCCGGATCGAGCGAGACCTCGGCGACCTGCGCGACGATGCTGCCAAACGCCTCGTGCATCGCGATGCCGCGCGCGCAGCGCACGCCCCTCGGGCCGACAACCGGCTTGCCCCAGCCCGCCAGCGCAGCCGCGCGGCGCAGCACGGCCAGATGCCTGGGATGCTGCGTCAGGAGGCCCGCGCGAAACTCGACCGGGTCCTTGCCCGCGAGCGCGGCGACCTCGTCCATGAAGCACTCGGTGAAAAATGCCTGATGCGAATGCCCGACCGAGCGCCAGAAGCCGACCGGCACCGGCAGCTCGACGAACGCGTGCGCCACGCGCGCGTTCGGCCATTCGTAGGGCTGGTCGAACGCGCCTTCGGACGTCGTCTTGTCGTACGGAAGATGCAGGTCCGGGAGGCCGAACGTGCGCGTGAGCACCTGTGGCACGATCGCCTGCCCCGCCGACGTGTTGCGCCATGCCACCAGCTTGCCGTCGGCATCGAGCCCGGCCTCGAACCGCGACAGGCACGCCGGCCGGTAGAAGTCGTGCTGCGTATCCTGCGTGCGCGACCAGAGCGTCTGCACCGGCCGGCCGCCGGCTTCCTTCGCGATGGCCGCGGCCTGGGTGATGAAGTCTATTTCGAGGCGCCGGCCGAACGCGCCGCCCAGCAGTTGAGTCTGCATGTCGACCTTGTCTTCGTCGATGCCCAGCACTTTCGCGACGTGCCGGCGCGCGAGCGTCGGCATCTGCGTGGCGGCCCAGACGGTCGCCGCGCCGTCCTTGAACTGCACCGTGCAGTTGACCGGCTCGACCGGCGCATGCGCGAGATACGGCGCGCGATATTCCGCCGTGATCGTCCGGTGCGCCGTGCGCAGCGCGGCATCGACGTCGCCCACGGTGTAGAACGCGTGGCCGCTATCCTTGTCGAGCGTCCCGGCAAGGCGCGCGTCGATGTCCGCACTCGACAGTTTCGCGGCGGCGCCCGCGTTCCACACCGGCTTGAGATCCGCGGCGGCGGTCAGCGCGCCGTACATGTCGCGCGCGATCACCGCGACGCCGCCCGTGCCGCCGTTATAAGGCGGCACGACGAACGCCTTGATGACGCCGAGCTTCGCGGGAATCCCCGACGCGTCGAAATGCGCGACCGTCCCGCCCAGCGTCGGGCACATGTTGACGCTGGCGTAGAGCAGGCCGTCGGGCAGCGCATCGATGCAGAAGCGCGCGCTGCCGTCGATCTTCGATGCTGCCTCGATACGCCGCAGCGGCTTGCCGATGATCCTGAACTGCGCCGGCAGTTTCAGCTCCACCTTGCGCGGCATCGGCTGTCGCGCCGCCAGCGCCGTCAGTTCGCCGAAGCTCGCGGTACGGCCCGACGGATGCGTGACCCTGCCGGCGGCGACGCTGCAATCGGCCGCGCGCACGCCCCACTTCGCGGCGGCCGCACTCACCAGCATCGCGCGCGCCGACGCGCCGGCCTCGCGCATCGGCGTCCACAGATCGTTGACGCTTGAAGAACCACCCGTCGTGTTCACGCCGAAGTCGCGCGTGAACTTGCGCACCATCCAGACCGCGAGACGCTTGATCTCGCCGTCGTCGTCCGGGCGAAACCAGAGATCGTCGACGATGCTTTGCTGGTCGTTGTAGATTCCGTCGATCGGCGCGTTCTCGACTTTCACCTGCGACCAGTCGGCGTCGAGTTCGTCGGCGAGCACCATCGCAAGGCCCGTATGCACGCCCTGCCCCATCTCCGACTTGCACATCATGATCGTGACCGTGCTGTCGGCGGCGATCTTGACCCAGCCGTTCAGCGCGACCTGCGTGCCGCTCACGGGCAACGGCTTCGACGTCGTCAGACGCTGCCCCGGCGGCAGCACGCTCCAGCCGACGAGCAGGACACCCGCCGCGCCGGCACCACCGAGCAGGAAAGTTCTGCGCTTCATCATGCGGCGACCCGGGTGGAGTCCACGATAAAGGAGCGTCCCGGTTCGCGCGGGGCGCCATGTGTTCCCAACACTGATAGAACGTGCGAGCAGCGACGGGACTGAAATGCTTCATCTTAGTCCGTCCACGCGCCATTCGAGAGACGCGCGACACGGTCATCTCCGCCGGGTACGGCGCAATCAGCGTATCTGGACGCATCGACGTGACGCAACACGCCCGAACGCGGGGGCTTCGCTGGCTGATGCCGCCTGGGATGGCGTCACCCCGCTTCGGAACAGCGGAGGTTCCACTGACGCAACGCGCGGACGTCGCGATCGAAGCCGAGGATACTGATCGAAGCCGTATCGAGCACCAGATGCGCGCCGAGCGCCGCCGAATCGCCCATCCAGCAGCCGCCCAGCACGCGCAGAAAATGCGCATGCGAGAAGAGCGCGATGCGCCCCCGCATCGTCAGGAGACGTGCGATCAGCGCGCGGGCGCGCGCCTCTATCTGTTCCAGGCTTTCGCCTTCGGGCATGGGCGAATCCCAGACAGACCAGCCCGGCACGGTCTCGCGGATCCCGGGCGTCGTGCGCCCTTCGTAGATGCCGTAGTCCCATTCGTGCAGCTCCGGCTCGACCTCGGCACGCTCACCGAGACCCGCCTCGCGACAGGTTTCGATCGCGCGCGACATCGGGCTCGTCAACACGCGATCGAACGGCTGCGCGGCGAGCAGCGGAGCGAGCTGATGCGCCTGACTGTGGCCGCGTTCCGTCAGCGGGATGTCGGTGCGGCCCGTGTGCTGGCCGGACAGGCTCCACGCGGTTTCGCCGTGCCGGACCAGCCAGAGTTCGACCTGTCCTTCGTGGCGCTGCTGGGTGGCAGTTGCAGTGTTCATGGGAAAACTCTTCTGGACGGGATGCGGTGACGGGCGGCACGAGGTAGCACATCGGGTGACGCCGCAGGTTGACCGATTCTAAAGCGACCAGACGAAACCCGCCGTCGGGCACACGGCATGCCGTGTATGGCGCGACGCGTCCCGCTTGCGGGTCGCGTGCGCCATGCATTGATCGCGTGCTATGTTTCCGGTGATCCAGCGCCACCAGACCGCCCGCCCCAAAGGACACACTCCCGCTGATGGAGCACGCCTACTTCGAGTTGCTGCACTTTCTGACCGCGAACCCGTCATGGGCGCTGGCGGTCGTCGTACTCGCCGCATTCTTCGAGGCGATTGCCGTCATCGGCACGTTCGTGCCGGGCAGCACCGCGATGTTCATCGCTGGCGCGCTGGTGGGCACGGGCACACTCAACCTCGGCTGGGTGCTCGTCTGCGCGATCGTCGGCGCCATCGCCGGCGACGCCGCCAGCTACTGGTTCGGCATCCGTCACAAGACGACGATCGCGCGTCTGTGGCCGTTCAGCTCGCACCCCGGCATCCTGATCGCGGGCGAAAAATACTTCGAGAAACATGGCGCGAAGAGCGTGATCTTCGCGCGCTTCATCGCGCCGATACGGGCCATCGTGCCCGTTGTCGCCGGCATGATGGGCATGTCGCAACTGCGTTTCTTCGCGTTCAACATCCTGTCCGCGCTGCTCTGGGCGCCCGCGCACATCCTGCCCGGCGTGGTGTTCGGCGCTTCGCTCGAACTGGCGGGCGCCGTGTCGTTCCGGCTTGTGATCGTCGCGGCGATCTTCGTGGCGATCGGCTGGATGACGGTCAAGCTGATCGGCGTGAGCGTCTCGCACGCGCGAAACTGGACCGACGTGTCGCGCCGGCGCATGCTGCACTGGGCCAGGCACAACCCGCATGCGACAGGCCGCCTCGTGCTGCGCGTGCTGGATCCGGACAACCCGGCCACGGGTCTGATCATCGCCATTTCGATGCTGCTGCTGGTGGCGGGCGCGGTGTTCGTCTCCACGATGAACGACGTCGCGCGCGGCAATCCGCTGGTTCAGGTGGACACGTCCGTGTACCGGTTCCTGCGCTCTTTCCACGCCTCGCTGTACGACCACGCGATCTTCCTGCTCTCGACGCTCGGCAGCGCGCTCACGCTGTCGATGCTCGCGCTTGCCGTCGTCATCTGGATGGCGTTCGAGCGGCGCTGGCGCACGATCCTGTACTGGCTGATCGCCGTCGTGTTCTCCCAGGTGCTGATTCTCGCGATCCAGATCGCGGCACGCGGTCTGACGACCGCCTCCGTCGCTTCCAGTGTGCGGGCGTTTCCAAGCAATCACGTCGCGGGCGCCGTGGTCATCTACGGCTTTCTCGCGTTTCTGCTCGTGCGCCGGGTCGGCCTGCTTTCGCGGATCCTGGTGACCACGGCCACCGCGGCGATTGTCGCCGCGGTGGCGCTCGCGGGTCTGTATTCGGGGCTCTTTTCTTTTTCGGCCGCGCTCGGCGGCGCCGCGCTCGCGACCATCTGGGTGTTTCTCGTGGCGCTGACCGCCGTCTGGCGGCATCCGTCAAACCCGTCCCCGCGACCGTTCATGCCGCTCGTGTTTCTGGTGCTGATCGGCGTCGCCGTCGTGGCGCAACTGGATGCCACCCGGCGCAGCGAGTGGATGGATGCCGCGAAGCCGGCGCCGGCCATCGTCGTCACGCCCGCTCAGTGGACCGATCGCATATGGCGCACGTTCTCGTGCTATCGCTCCGACATGGAAGGCGATCGCCAGGAGCCGATCACGGTGCAGTGGACCGCCTCCGCCGATCAGGTGCGCACGCAACTGCTGAGCCGCGGCTGGGTGGCGGGCACGCCGCTTTCCGCGCGCAGCGTGCTCTCGCTGGTTTCGCCAGACGTGAGCGCCGTGGACCTGCCGGCGCTGCCGAAGCTGAACAACGGCGAACCTTCGACGCTCGTCTTCATCCGTCCCGATGCGTCCCGCGACCAGCGCGACGTCCTGCGATTCTGGTCGACGAACTACGCGGTCGAACATCGGCGCGGCATTGCACCGACGCCGATCTGGCTCGGCTCCGTGGTTCACGAACGGTTGCGGCGCCCGACCTGGCCGTTCAACGTGCTCCGTCCGGACCTGCGCGTCGAGCCGATGATCCTCGACCGGAGCACCACGTCGTCGTGGAACGATCTGCAGATTGCAAGAAGCACGGGGTGCAAGGGCGTGCCGGTCACGCTGATCGCATCAAGGGCGCAATGACAGCCTGGCCGGCCGCCAGGCGCGGCGGCGAATCACGCGGCACAATAGGCAGGAATCAACGAACGGGTAGGTACACGTTCATCACAGGGGCCAGCAGGTGATCGAGTTTCCGGCGGCGGCGATTGCGACGTGGGGCGCGGTGGTGGTGTTCGGCAACGTGTTGCTGACGCGCCTCGGTGCGCCGCTGCCGGCGATTCCCGTGCTGATCTTCGCCGGCTCCGCGATCGGCAGCGGGATGCTCTCGTTCACGCACATCCTGTTCGCCGCGGTGGCGGCCGCGATGCTCGGCGACTGCGTCTGGTTCGCCGCCGGGCGGCGCTTCGGGCGTCGCCTCGTCGATGGCCTTGCGCGCTTCTCGCTGACGGTCGCAACCGGCGTGCGGCACGCGCGCGCGCTCTTCGAGCGCTTCGGCTTGCCGGTCGTCGCCGTCTGCAAGTTCGTGCCGGGCCTCGCGCTGGTGACGCCGCCGCTGATGGGCACCACCTCCGTCGCCATTTCCGCGTATTTCGCGTGGGATGCCGCAGGCACGTTCGCGTGGGCCGCGTTCTGGCTGCTGGGCGGTGCGGCGTTCGAGCAGCAGTTGTCGCAGTTCATGGCTGTCGTCAGGTCGTACGGCGCGACGATCTTCGACGTGATCGCCGTCGCGACGGTGCTGTACGTTGCGTATCGCTACTGGCAGCGCGTGCATTTTCGCCGGCGCATCGCGCACATGAAGGTTTCGCCCGAACAGCTCGACGCGATGATGCGCTCGCCGTCGCCGCCGGTCATTGTCGACGCGCGGCCGGAGTCGGTCCGCGACGAAGACCCGTGGCTCATTCCCGGCGCGCTGCTGCTCGACCTGCATTCCGGCGAGCCGCTACGCGCCAGGGTGCTCACGCGCGAAGTGGTCGTGTATTGCTTCTGCGAAAACGATTCGACGTCGCGGAAAATGTGCGAGCACCTGCACAAGGAAGGCTTTTTTCACACGCGCTCGCTGACAGGCGGTCTCGACGCATGGCGGCGATGCGGCTATCCGGTCAAGCCGATGCCGCCTCGTATCGAGATGTTTCCCGCGGCGCTGGCGAGGACGTAGTGTCCCCGCAGGCCGTCAGCAGCACAGGAATCGACTTGGACGTCGGCGTGCCGGCGCCATCGGCCACCGAAGACAGCGGCACGAGCGGATTCGTCTCCGGGTAATACGCGCCGAGACAGCCGCGCGGAATGTCGTATTCGACCAGCAGAAAACCGTTCACGCGACGCTCGATGCCGTCGTCCCATACGCTCGTGATGTCGACGCGCTCGCCGGCCTTGAAACCCAGCATCGCGAGGTCGTCCCGGTTCGCGAACAGCACACGCCGCTGGCCGTAGACGCCGCGATAGCGGTCGTCGAGACCGTAGATCGTCGTGTTGTACTGGTCGTGCGAGCGCGTGGTCATCAGCGTCATCAGGCGCTCGCCGTGCAGCGCCCGCGCGCGATGAACCGGCGTATCGAAGGAAATCGCGTGGACCATGAACCGCGCCTTGCCGCCCGGCGTGTTCCAGATGCGCTCGCGCGCCGCCACACCCAGATGGAAACCGCCCGGCTGCTTCAGCCGCTCGTTGTAATCCGTGAAGCCATCGATCACTTTCGCGATGCCATCGCGGATCAGCGCGTAGTCGTCCGCGTGCGCGAGCCAGTCGACCTTCGCGCTGCCGAGCGTGGCGTGCGCCATGCGCGCGACGATCGCGATTTCCGACAGCAGATTCTCCGAGGCCGGCTTGTTCATGCCGTACGAGATGTGGACCATGCTCATCGAATCCTCGACGCTCACGCCCTGCGCCACGCCCTTCTGCAGATCGATTTCGGTGCGGCCGAGCGTCGGCAGGATCAGCGCGTCCCGACCGTGTATCAGGTGGCTGCGGTTCAGCTTCGTCGTGATGTGGACCGTCAGCGCGCAGGCGCGCATGGCGTCCCACGTGCGCGGCGTGTCCGGCGTCGCGATCGAGAAGTTGCCGCCAAGGCCGATGAACACCTTCACCTTGCCGTCGAGCATCGCCTGAATCGTGTTCACGACGTCGAGGCCATGTTCGCGCGGCGGCTCGAAGTCATAGACCTCGCCGAGACGGTCGAGGAACTGCTGCGTCGGCTGCTCCTCGATGCCGACCGTGCGGTCGCCCTGCACGTTCGAGTGACCGCGCACCGGACACAGGCCCGCGCCGCGCCGGCCGATGTTGCCGCGCATCATCATCAGGTTCGACAGGATCTGCACCGTCGGCACGGAGTTTTTGTGCTGCGTCAGGCCCATGCCCCACGTCGAGATCACCGCGCGGCCCTTCGCGTAGATGTCGGCGAGCTTCAGCACGTCTTCGAACGGCACGCCCGATTCCGCGACGATCGCGTCCCAGCTTTCGGCGCGCAGGTCGTCCGCGAACGAATCGAAGCCCACCGTGTGCTCCGCGATGAAATCGACGTCCAGCACGCGTTCGAGATTCGACGCGATCGCTTCGTCGTCGAGTTCGATCACGCGCTTCGCGACGCCCTTGATCAGCGCGAAATCGCCACCGACCTTCGGGCGGATAAAGACCGAGCTGATTTTCGTGCTGCCCATCGTGATCATCTCGACCGGATGCTGCGGGCTCGCGAAACGCTCGAGGCCGCGCTCCTTCAGTGGATTGATCGAGACGATGGTCGCGCCGCGCTTCGCGCATTCGCGCAGTTCGCCCAGCATGCGCGGATGGTTCGTCGCGGGATTCTGGCCGAAGAGCAGCAGCGTGTCCGCATGCTCGAAGTCGTCCAGCGTCACCGTGCCCTTGCCTACGCCGACGGTGTGCGGCAAGCCGCGGCTCGTCGCCTCATGACACATGTTCGAGCAGTCGGGGAAGTTGTTCGTGCCGTACATGCGCACGAACAGCTGGTACAGAAACGCGGCTTCGTTGCTCGCGCGGCCCGACGTGTAGAACGCGGCGCGATCGGGGTCGTCGAGCTGGTTCAGATGGCGCGCGATCAGGCCGAACGCGTCGTCCCACGCGATCGGCACGTAGCGGTCGCTGCGGGCGTCGTAGACGAGCGGATCGGTCAGGCGGCCGTGCTGTTCGAGTTCGAAGTCGGACTGGGTCATCAGGTCGGCAACCGTATATTGCTCGAACAGCGCGGACGTGGCGCGCTTGCTGGTGGCTTCGGCGGCCACGGCTTTCACGCCGTTTTCGCAGAATTCGAACGTCGACGCGTGTTCGCGATCCGGCCACGCGCAGCCCGGGCAATCGAAGCCATCGGGCTGGTTCTGCGCGAGCAGCGTGCGGTAGTTGCCGCCCGCGACCTTCTCCTTGAGCAGGTTCAGCGCCACATATTTGAGGGCGCCCCAGCCAGCGGCGGGGTGCGTGTACGGCTCGATACGAGCTTCAGGTTTCTTCATGACCGTGTCGCCGGGTAGACGGATAAGCGGGCGGATGTGCCAATGAAGTGAAGCGTACTGTGTCCCAGAATGAACGCGGCACACAGAAATCGTGAAATTCGAGGAGTACAGTTGGCGAGTCCGGGCTACACTGGCTGCATTCCCTCTCCGGACCTTCTTCGCCGTGAAGCTCTACGAGAAACTCGCCGACGAAATCGAAACCGCCGTGCGCAACGGTGTTTTTGCGGCGGGCGAGCGCATTCCGTCGGTGCGGCAGGCGAGCCAGCAGCATGGCGTGAGCATCAAGACGGTGCTGCACGCGTATGCATTGCTCGAAGGGCGCGGCGTGGTCGAAACGCGGCCGCAGTCCGGCTATTTCGTGCGCGAACTGGCCCGCACGCAGGGTGCGTGGGCGATGTCGCCGCAGGCGCCCGCTGTCGCTTCCGAGGTCGACGTGAGCCGGCTCGTGCTGTCCACGCTTCGCAGCATCCGCACGAACGACGCGATGCCGCTCGGCTCGCCCTATCCCGATCCAACGCTCTTCCCGTGGCGCCGCATCAACCAGTACGCGAACGCGATTGCGCGACGGCACGCAAGCTGGAACCTGATGGACGACCTGCCGCCCGGCAATCCCGAACTGATCCGCCAGATCGCGCGGCGTTACGCGGAAAACGGCGTGCCGGTCGATCCGCGGGAAATCATCATCACCGTCGGCGCGACCGAGGCGATCAACCTCAGCCTGCAGGCGGTCGCGAAACCGGGCGACACGGTCGCCGTCGAATCGCCGACGTACTACGCGATGCTGCACGCGATCGAGCGCCTCGGCATGCGCGCGATCGAAGTGCCGACGCATCCCGTCGACGGCATCGACCTCGCGGCGCTTGCACAGATCATCGCGCGCGAGAAGATCGCGGCGTGCATGGTCATGCCGAATTTCCAGAATCCGCTGGGCTTTCTGATGCCCGACGAGCGCAAGCGGCAACTGGTGGAACTGCTGGCCGCGCACGACATTCCAGCCATCGAAAACGATGTCTATCACGAGCTTTACTACGGCGAGGCCCGGCCTTCGACGCTCAAGAACTTCGACACGCGCGGGCTCGTTCTGCACTGCGCGTCGTTCTCGAAGAGCCTGACGGCTTCGTACCGGATCGGCTGGGCGATGCCCGGGCGTTATCGCGCGCAGGTCGAAAAACTCAAGTTCCTGAATACGCTGACGACACCTTCCGTGCCGCAGGTCGCCGTCGCCGACTATCTGCGTCAGGATGGCTACGACAGGCATCTGCGGCACGTGCGCCGGGTTTACCGGCAGCAGGCGCGCCTGATGACAGCCGCCGTGCAGCGATTTTTTCCAGTGGGCACGCGCACGTCGGCGCCGCAGGGCGGCTATGTGCTATGGGTGGAACTGCCGGAGCGCGTCGATTCAATGCGGCTCTATCAGGCCGCGCTCGCGCGCGGCATCACGATCGGGCCCGGCTACATGTTTTCGACGCGCAACGAGTTTCACCATTTCATCCGGCTGAACTACAGCTACACATGGACATCCGCAACGGAAACCGCGCTGAAGACGCTCGGCGAACTCGTCGCGCAGATGGCTTGAGAAACGGACACGCAAAAAAACACAATGGAGACGCAGATGAACGATGACATCGATCCCGCGCTGATCGCCGTGCTCACGCAGCTGTGGCGCGCCGCGCGGGAGACGCCTGGGCGCGCATGGTCGCTCGCGAAGCTCTCGAAACAGGCGGGCCTGCCGATGAGCGGCTTGCGCCGCCAGTTGACGGCGCTCGTCGACGGCGGGTTTGTCGAAACGACGTTCGATGAGGCGGGCACCGGCACGGCGCGTCTGAGCGATGCCGGGCGCGCATTGTGTGCCGGTCTGTTCGATGACGGCGATGGGTCAGACTGAGGTCATCGGCGGCTGATGCCCGACATGCATCGCCGCAACGCGCAGATCGCGTTGCTGCAATCACGCGCACGTCGAGTTGGCGGGCAGATGCCGCTCGCCAGACGGCGTGCCGCCCCGGCCGTTATGGGCCGGGCACCGGCGCGACGGGCCGCGTATTCCTGATCCGGAATCGCAGACGGTTGCAGTCGCCCTTGACGCGCGCCGCGTAGGCTTGCGGATCGCCGGCACGCAGCGATTGATACTGCAAAAGCGTACGTTCCTGCTGGATCCAGCCGTAATTCCAGTGGTAATCGAAATCCTTTGCATCGGGCATCGAAGCTCTTAGCTTCGCCTTGTAGCCCGCAACCTGACTGGACGTGAACCCGCACAGCGCGCTTCCGAAATGCGCGCCGCTACCCGCCGCCTGAACGGCCTCATCGGTGCTGTTCGCCTGGCCCCAGGCGCCAGACGAACATGCCGCGGCAATCAGCAGCACGGCACGCGTGACTCGTTGCGGATGCATCATTTCGCCTCCGTTCGATGTGAAGTTCAACATCCCGCGAAACACCCCGGCTGCCATCGAGTGCAGGCGTCGCGTTCGCGCGGTGACAAACTGCCGGCCGCCGCGTTCAGCAAACACACACTCCACGAACGCGGCGGCCAGTTGCGTTCAACGTTCAGCTTTCAGGAAACGGCGTCGCCGTGAATGTTGAACTGCTCGCTGAGCGCGGCATGCAGCGCGTCGGCCCGCTGCTGGAGATCGGGTGTCCAGCCGGACGTCGTGCCGCACAGTTGCTCCAGTTCGCGACAGCGCTTCGCGAGCACCGGCTCCTGCACCACCAGGAACGCGCCTGCGCTGCCATGAGCCCACTGACGCAGCAGCACGACGTCCTGATTTTCGATGATGCCCGCGAGCTTCGGCAGATCGGTCGCGAGATGGTCCTTCAGGATCGCCATGTAGCGCGATTTTTCGCTGGTGGACATGGCAGAGGACGCAGCAGACGTGTCATCGACACGCGGTGCGGATACCGGCGCCGGAGGCTCCTCCGGTGTCGCCGCGCTCGCCGCAACGATCGCGCCGCTTCGCACGAGTCCGAGCAGCGCGGTTTCCAGTTCCTTCAACGAAGCGGGCTTCGCGACGTACGCAGCGAAGCCGCGTTCGCGCCAGTCTTCGGCCTGCTCGTTGCTCGTCACCGCGCTGAACGCGAGCACGGGCACGTCCGGATGCGAGACGTGCAGCCTCGCCAGCAGTTCGTGTCCGTCCATCACGGGCATGTGAATGTCCGTCAGCACGGCGTCCACTTCCGTGTTCTGGAGCGCGGCGAGCGCCTGTCGTCCGTCGCCGACGATAATCGGCCGGCAGCCCAGCGTATCGAGCTGCTCCGCGACCAGCGTCTGGTTGAGCGGGTTGTCTTCGGCGACGAGGATCACGAGGCCCTGCAACGCCGCGTCGGGCGCCTCCACTTCGACAGGATATTCGGGCGCTGCCTCGACCTCGCCCGACGATTCACCCACCGCGCGCTCGATGGTGGCGAGTCCCGACCGGTGGTTGAACGCGTTCACTTCGTACACGCCCTCGGCGTGGCGCACCGCGCTATGATGTCCGGTGCGCGTCATCCACACCACCGGCACGCGGCGCACCGCACGGAGCGCATCGATCGTGGCGCGGTCGTACTCGCCGGTCACGATCATGAAGCTGGGTGTGTTGGCGCGCAGAAACGCCTCGGCCGTGGCCTGCGTCAGCACGGTGTTCGTCAGCCAGCCGGCGCGCAACATCCAGGTTTCCAGATACTTGCCGCTGTCGCGCTCCTGACACAGCACGAGCGTCGTGCCGCGTTGCACGGGCGCGGGAGGGTGTTCATCGGCTGCGGCGTGCAGCGACGCCAGCGGAATCATCACGGTAAACGCGGAACCGACGCCGGGTACGCTCTCGACCGTGATATGGCCGCCCATCAGTTCGCACAGCCGCGCGCAGATCGACAGGCCGAGCCCGGTGCCGCCAAAGCGGCTCGACGTCGTCGCCTCCGCCTGAACGAACGGGCTGAAGATCCGCGACACCAGGACCGCGTCCATGCCGATCCCCGAATCGCACACGCGGCACACGAGGACGTCGCGCTCCTGAACGTCGACCTGCATCTCGGCGCTGAACGTGATCTTTCCGCACGCCGTGAACTTGAACGCGTTGTTCAGCAGGTTGTTGACGATCTGCGCGATGCGCGTGCGATCGCCGCGCAACACCGTGTCGAGCGTCGCGGACAGATGCACGTAGAAGCGCAGCGGCCGGTCCTGCGCCATCGGCGCATAGGAAAGCGCGAGACTTTCCATGTCGTCGATCGGCCGGAACGTCTCGGCAACGAGCTTCAATTCGCCCGCATCGATCTTCGAAAAATCGAGGATGTCGTTGACGATGCGGCGCAGTCCGTCCGCCGCCATGCCCAGCGCCCGCAGCCGTTGCTCATGCGGCCGCACACCCGGGCTTCGCGACAGCAGTTCGAGATTGCCGAGCAGCGCGTTGAGCGGCGTGCGGATCTCATGACTCATCGAGGCGAAGAAGTTCGAGCGCGCGCGCATCATCGCTTCGGATGCCTGCTGCGCCGAACGCAGTTGCTGCTCGAGCGTCTGCTGCTCGGTGACGTCGATGACCGCGCAGAACAGCACGTCCTCGCCGTCGTAACGCGCGGGCGCGTAGGTGATCTGCAGGAACTGCGGCGCTGGACCGCCAGCTTCGGGCAGCTTCGCATGCACGATGAAACCGGCGATCTTCGCAAACGAGGAAGCCGGCACCTCGTGCCCGCCGTGCTCCCGAAACGCCGTGACGATGTGCGGCGGCAGCTTCGACTCGCTTCCGGGGCGCAGCAGCGAGGCGGCCAGCTGGTTGAAGGTCAGCAGCGAATAGTCGCGTTGCCGGACGATGCACAACCCGACCGGCGTCGCGCTGACAAGAATGTGGTTGATCGTTTCGCTTTCGAGCGCGCGTTCCGTTTCAGCCTGCGACTGGCGAAGCAGCCGCAAGCCCCAGAACCGCGCCGTCAGCATGACGCCCGCGATCAGCACGAGTGCGAGCCCCGCGATCACCATCAGCTGCTCGCTGAGCGCGCGAAGCAAACCCGCGTACGAGACGAAGTAGACGAGCGAGCCGAAACCGGGCTGCGTCGGCTCGACGAACAGCACCCCTTCGCGCGAATAGACGACGTGTCCGGGCGCAACGCTGTTCGCGGCCCTGAGCAGGCGGCTGGACTGCTCAGCGGTGACGGCCGGCGACGACGCCACGAGGCGCCCGCCTTCGTTCTGCAACAGGAGCGTGCCCGGATCGGCCAGACGCGTCAGGCCAGCGAGAAAGGTCTTGACCGGAACGCTGGCGGCAATGAGCGTCCCGGCTGTGTCGTTTTCGTAGACGGCCGTGACCTCGGTCATCACCTCGATGTTCTGCACCGGATCGACGTAGGGGCCAATCCAGACACGCTCGCCAGGCGCCGGCGTGGCGCGCCCCGTCTTCGACTGGAGTTCGCGCGTCAGCACGTCGTGCAACCGCGTCGCCAGACTGACGTCGAGCGCGGATGCCTTGCCAGGCCTGGCTGCGTCGAGGGCGGGAAGAATCAGGCCATAGCTTTCGTCCACGCCCACCAGATACGCGCGGTGATCGAGATCGAACGCGAGCTGCGTGGCGAGTATCGAGTCCGCGGCTTCATACAGGCGCGAGAGCCGCCCATCCAGCGTGCTGCCCCACGCGTCGCGCGTGGCCGGCGGCACCAGCACGTCGAAATGCGCTTCCGGCAACCTGCCGAAACCGCGCCCGATCCCCGTCTCGCGCACCTGGTCGGCGGCGCCGGCGGGCAACGGGCGCGGTGCCACGAGCGTGTCGTAGTAGCGCACGGTCACCTCGGCGCGATGCATGAACGAGCCTTCGCGTTCGAGCAGCGCGGAGACATCGGTCGCGTATTGCACGACACGCCCGTGCCGATAGTCGAGATAGCGCGCGGTGGCCAGCACGGCCACCAGAACCACCGACACGACGACGATCGCCACCAGCGTGCAGATCGTCGCGAAATAAAGATAGCGCTGACGCCGCGCGCTTCGGGCAACGGCCGCGAACGATTCGGCGAGCGAGTCCTGGGTGAGGTCGAGAATTTTCTGCATGACGCGGTCGTCAGATCAGTCCGTTCTCATAGGCATAGCGGATGAGATCGGTGTTGGTCTGCAGACCGAGCTTCTGCATCGCCATGGTCTTCTGGCTGGACACCGTGCTGACCGAGCGGCCCAGCTTGGTTGCGATCTCCGACAGCAGGGAGCCTTGCGCATAGAGCCGCACGACTTCGAGTTCGCGCGGCGTCAGTTCGGTTGCGGGCGCGGCGTTGGCCGACGCCGAATCGAGCAGCGCGCGGATCGAGGGCGAGTAGAAATGGCCGTCGCTGACGGTCACGTGGATGCACGCGCGAACGGTTTCGTCGAGCTGGTCTTCCTTGCTGACGAAGGCGCGCGCACCCAGCTTCATCGCGCGCATGACGACGCCGGGGTTGGTCTGCGCGCTGACCACGACGATGCGCGTGTCGGGATAAAGACGCGACAGGCGCTTGAGCAGATTGAAGCCGTCGATCGACGCGTCGCCGTGTCCCATGCTGAAGTCGGTCACGGCGACGTCCGCTGGATTCTGCGCCAGCGCCTGCACCAGCTGGCTGCCGTTTGTGCATTCGCACACGACCTCGAAACCCGGCGCCCTTCTCAGGCAGTCCCGCAGGGCAACGACAATCAATGGGTGATCGTCGGCAAGTGCGACGCGAATAGGCTTGACTGACATACCGTTGTTCCTTAGGACGACGGAGGGGAATGTGCTGGCTATTCTCGGAGGCAGTCTAGCCTTTTTGCTAATCTTAGGATATGTCTGATTCACAAATCTGGAATTGGCGAAATTCTTTAGATTGCCGTTCACGGAATATCCGGTTTGACTGGAATATGAAGCGGGTTAACAGAACGTTAAAAAACGTAATAGCCATCCGTCGCTGGGGTGATCCGCACGTCGTCGAACTCACAGGAAGCGTCCCTCCGTTATCAAGCCTGGCGGCCTCTGACGCCCGCACGGTTGTCGGACTACATCGATAAAGATCGCGCGCCACGTTATGTGCCGTGCATTCTCAATGGCACTCCTGGCAAGCGGTATCGTAATTTCCTTAAAGTGGCATTCCCGATTTCAGATATTTCGCATAAAGAGCCGGGCACGTTCTGCCTTACTGCGCGGGCACCGGATTATCAGCGACCGCGAATTGCGATTGACCGGTGTGTCGAACTGACGCAACGCGTACGCAACGGATGACAGCGTCGCGTTACGACGGATTGCCAGCCGGTGAGGGCGGAATATCGACGCAAACGTTGAAGCGAAAGCAGAATGATCTGATGGATCGGCGTTATTACCATCTCGAC
Organism: Paraburkholderia sartisoli; assembly: GCF_900107685.1. Classification (GTDB taxonomy): domain Bacteria; phylum Pseudomonadota; class Gammaproteobacteria; order Burkholderiales; family Burkholderiaceae; genus Paraburkholderia; species Paraburkholderia sartisoli. The sequence goes on from NZ_FNRQ01000006.1 coordinate 144,008, forward strand.
AGCACGTGGGCGACGGCTCAGGATGAACCTGTCAGCGCCCAGTAATGCGGGCCAGCTGATCCAGGTAACAACGGCGTTTGAGCGGCCCGCCCAGGAATGGGCGGGCTATTTTTTTGAATCGTCACGCGTTCGTGTCGCGCGCGCGGCTGGGCCGGCGTATCCGGCCACGTACCGCGGCGAGGCCCACAAAAAGCCCGCCAGCCCGACGGACACTCGCGCTACACTGGCCTTGAACCGCGGCGCGAGGCTGCATGCGGTCCTCCGGGCAACGAAGCCCACGGCAGCGGGTGTCCGTGGGGAGGCTCGCCCGGCAGACGAAGTCCGCGGCCAGCCCGTACAATGAATCGCTCAACAACGAAACAAGGACACTGTCGATGCGCACCACCGGCTCTTCCGGGGCAATGACCCTGCTCACCGAATACGACGACGCAACGGCGCGCGAACTCCGCTCGCTGCGCCTCGAATCGACTGAAGACGGCAAAGGCATTCTTCTGGTCGAAGTCGATGAACGCAAGCCGGGAATCCACCGCGAAGTGCGTTACGAGATCACGCCCGCGGAACTGATCGCGGCGATTCGCGCCCACGGCGCCGAATTGCCGGGCGAACAGCACAACCGTTAATTCACCCTGAACCGCCGGCCGCATCGCCGGTTTCATCGCGGGCGCTGGCGCGCGTCACCACTCTGTCACATGCGCGCCACCGCCTTGCACGGTCTTTAGCGGGGCCGGCCGGTACCGGCGGCGACGCCCATCCTCGAAGGCAGACAATGGAATACGATCCGCAGAATGCGTTCGCCCGGATCCTGCGGGGCGAATTGCCCGGCATCCGCGTGTACGAAGACGAACTGACGGTCGCGATCATGGATATCATGCCGCAGGCCGATGGCCACGTACTCATCCTCTGCAGGGAGCCGGCCGCCGAAATTTTCGAGCTGTCGGAAGAAGGCGCGGCCGCCTGCATGCGGACCACCCGGCGGGTCGCGAAAGCGGTCAAGGCGGCCCTGAACCCGCCCGGCGTGCTGATCGCCCAGTTCAACGGGCGCGCAGCCGGCCAGACCGTGCCGCACGTCCATTTCCACGTCATCCCGCGTCGCGCGGGTGAAACGCTGATACCGCACGGCACAGTGCCTGCGGATGCCGAAAAACTTCGCGAAATCGCCGCGCTGATCGTCGCCGCCATGCCCGAAGGCGCGGCCTGATCCACTGTCTGGGCGTCTGTCCGTCTCTACGTCAGTCGGCCCTTTCGAAACGGCGATTCGTCCCCATCTGGCGCTAACGGCCAGAATGGAACAGGGCGGCCACCTCTACCGCCTCCCGCGTGCCGGGCGCGTCACGCGTCCGGCACGCGGCGTTTCTCCAGCCCGTCGTGGCCGGTCCGATCGTGAATTTCCTTTGTTTTCAAGTCACATTCCGGCACGCTTGCACGTCTTAAAAATGCGTCCATAATCTTTGAGTTACCTTCATTTCTGGCCGTAAGGCCGTGGATGTAAACCGATGCTACATGACCTCGTCCAGCAGTACGGGCCGTTGCTGGTGTTTGCCAATGTGCTCGCCGCGTCGTTCGGGCTGCCCCTGCCCGCGATGCCGTCCCTCGTCCTTTTTGGGGCAATGGCCGCGCTGCACCCCGGCTCCATCGGCGGGCAACTGCTGCCGGTTCTGGTGCTGTCGATTTTCGCGACGCTGATCGGCGACAGCGCGTGGTTCCTCGCGGGCCGCATCTACGGCGGCAACACGCTGAAGACGCTCTGCAAGCTTTCCCTGTCGCGCGACACGTGCGTGAAGAAGACCGAACGCTTTTTCGGACGCTGGGGCGTGCGCGTGCTGGCCGTGGCCAAGTTCGTGCCGGGCCTGTCGATCGTCTCGGTGCCGATGGCCGGCGCGATGCGCGTGCCGTATCGCACGTTTCTGAGCTACGACAGCATCGGCGCGGCGCTGTGGTCGGGCGTCGGGCTGATTATCGGCGTGCTGTTCGCACCGCAGATCGACATGCTGTTCGCCGGTGCAAGCCGTCTTGGACGCATGACCGCGGTGGTCGTGGTCGCGCTGTTGCTGCTGTATGGCGCCTGGCGCTGGATCCGCCGGCGCCAGTTGATCAGGAAGCTGGCGACCGCCCGCATGGAAGTCGAGGAGCTCGACCATCTGATCACCGCGAATCAGACGCCCGTGCTTTTCGATATCCGCTCACACGAAAAACGCAAGCTCGATCCGTTCGTGATCCCGGGCTCGCAGTACGCCGACGAGCGTCAGCTCGCGGAGATCATCGCGAAATATCCGCACGACCAGAAAGTGGTGATTTACTGCTCGTGCCCGAACGAGATTTCAGCGGCGTGGATGGCGAAGCAGATGACCGAGGCCGGTTTCTCGGACGTCGTGCCGTTGCGCGGCGGCCTCGACGCCTGGCGCGACGCCGGCCGTCAGCTGGAGCCGCTGCCTGGCGCCCCCGCCAGCCACGTCGACGACGCCGACATCGAACCGAAAGCGGCGTAACGCGCGGCCGCGCGTCGCCCCATGTCGGGCGACGCGGCAGCCGCAGCCGGCCTGGCGCATCCGCGCCGGCACCGGCCCCGTGTCACACAGGACAGAGGAAGGAGCCGTTTGATGGCAGCGACTCAGGACAATGAAGGTCAGGCAATCGTAGCGGACGCACCGTTTTCGAACCTGAGCACCCGGCAGCACCAGATGTTCCCGGAACTCACCAACGAGGAAATCGACCGCCTGCGCAAATTCGGCGAAGTGACGCGCCGGGGAGCCGGCGAATATCTGTTCCTCACCGGCCAGACCGGCCCAGGCATGTTCGTGATCCTGTGCGGCGGCGTGCGGATCACCCGGCGCGACGGACTCGGCCGCGAATATCCGGTTGTCGAGCACGGCCGCGGCCAGTTCATGGCCGAGGTCGGGCAGCTCTCCGGCAAACCCGCGCTGGTCGACGGTCTGACGACGCGCCCCGTCGAGGTGCTGCTGATTCCACCCGAGCGGCTGCGCGCGCTGATCGTCGCCGAGGCGGAACTGGGCGAGCGCATCATGCGCGCGCTGATTCTGCGTCGCGTCGCGCTGATCGAGAACGGCGCCGGCGGGCCGGTGCTGATCGGCAAGCGCGACGACCGCCGGCTGGTCGCGCTGGAAGGTTTCCTGTCCCGCAACGGTCATCCGCATTCGGTGATCGATGAACGCGACGAAGATGCGCTGCGGCTCATCGAGCAGTTCGCCGCGCGCCCCGAAGACCTGCCGCTCGTGATCTGTCCGGATGGCACGGTGCTGCATCATCCGAGCGATCCCGAACTGGCGACCGCGCTCGGCATGCTGCCCGACCTGGACGCGTCGCATGTCTACGACGTCGCGGTTGTCGGCGCCGGTCCGGCCGGGCTCGCGACCGCCGTGTATGCGGCGTCCGAGGGCCTTTCGGTCATCGTGCTCGACAGCCGCGCGCCTGGCGGCCAGGCGGGCGCCAGTTCGCGCATCGAAAATTATCTTGGCTTTCCGACGGGTATTTCCGGCCAGGCGCTGGCCGGCCGCGCGTTCGTGCAGGCGCAGAAATTCGGCGCGCACGTCGCGATTCCCGTGAAGGTGCGCACGCTTCATTGCGACGAGCAACCGCACCGGCTGGACCTGGTGTGCGGCGGCAGCCTGCTGTCGCGCACAGTGGTGATCGCGACGGGCGCGGTGTACCGTCGCCCGAATCTCGAAGGGCTCGAACGCTTCGAAGGGCGCGGCGCGTACTACTGGGCTTCGCCCGTCGAGGCGAAACTCTGCAAGCACGAAGAGATCGTGCTGGTTGGCGGCGGCAATTCGGCCGGACAGGGCATCGTCTATCTGGCGTCGCACGCAAAGCACGTACACGTGCTGATCCGCAAGAGCGGTTTCGAGTCGACGATGTCGCGTTACCTGATCGATCGCATTCGCTCGTTGCCGAACGTGACGGTGTATCCACACGCCGAAATCGGCCGCCTCGAGGCCGGCGAAAGCGGGCTCGCCTCGGTTGTGCTGAAGTCGCCGCTTCCGGACGGCACCGATCACTTCGACACGCGTCATCTGTTCCTCTTCACCGGCGCCGATCCGAACACCGCCTGGCTGCGCACCTGCGGGGTCGAACTCGACGCCAAGGGCTTCGTGCTGACGGGCGTCGGTGCGGGCTCGGGCTGCGATCTGGCGACGACGGTCGAAGGCATCTACGCTATCGGCGACGCCCGCGCCGGGTCGACGAAGCGCGTGGCGGCCGCCGTCGGCGAAGGTGCGGCGGTGGTGGCGCAGATTCACCAGCTGCTCGCCGAACGGGCCGGTGAAGCGATCGCGCTTGGCGCCTGAGCGTCGAGCGCGCACCGCGTCTTGAAGACCGTCCCGCTTCCGGCTGCCCGCACGCTCCATCTGGCCGCTCAGGGTCTGCTCGCGCCGCCGCGCCGCAAGGCGGCGAAGGCGGACGTGCTGACGGCCATCCGTCGCATGGCGCAACTGCAGATCGACACGATTCATGTCGTCGCGCGCAGTCCGTATCTGGTGCTGTTCAGCCGCATCGGCGCCTACGAACCGGGCTGGCTCGACGCGCATCTCGCCGAAGGCAATCTCTTCGAATTCTGGTCGCACGAGGCGTGCTTCGTGCCAATCGAGGATTACGGCCTGCTGCGCCACCGCATGCTCGATCCGGCTGGCATGGGCTGGAAATACGCCGCCGGCTGGCACGCCGAGTATCGCGCCGACATCGACAACCTGCTCGATCACATCCGCCGCAACGGCCCCGTGCGCGCGGCGGATTTCGCGCGCGAAGGCGGCAAGGGCAACGGCTGGTGGGACTGGAAACCCGAGAAACGTCACCTGGAAGTGCTGTTCTCGACCGGGCAGCTGATGGTGTCGGCGCGTCACAATTTCCATCGCGTCTACGATCTCACCGAGCGCGTGCTGCCCGGCTGGGACGACGCACGCGACCTGCAACCGGTCGAGGCCGTCGCGCGCGAGCTGCTGCTGCGCAGTTGCCGCGCGCTTGGCGTCGCGCGCGCGGACTGGGTCGCGGATTATTACCGGCTGCCGCGCCGTCCGTACGTCGATGCGCTCAAGGCGCTCGCCGACGAAGGCGAACTGATCCCGGTGCGCGTCGATGGCTGGAAGCAGGACACGTTCGTGCATCGCGAATTCGCGCCGTTGATCGACGACGCGATCAGCGGCGCGCTGGCCTCGACGGTGACCACCGTGCTCTCGCCGTTCGACCCGGTGGTGTGGGACCGCAGGCGCGCGGCTGCGCTGTTCGATTTCGACTATGCGATCGAGTGCTACACGCCAGCCGCGAAGCGCAAATTTGGCTATTTCGTGCTACCCCTGCTAAGCCGCGGCAAGCTGGTGGGGCGCGTGGATGCGAAGGCGCATCGCACGGAAGGCGTGTTCGAACTGAAATCGTTTCATCTCGAACCCGGCGTGCGCCTGAGCGGCCGGCTGACGGACGACCTGCGTCGCGCGCTGCAGCGCTGCGCCGACTGGCACGGCACGCCTGAACTGCGGTTCACGTCGGCGCCGAAGGCGGTGCTTGCCGCGTTCGGCGCTCTCGGCGCGCAAGCAGGAAAACGCGAGGTCAGTGAAACGCCGCCCACGCCAGCGACAACGAAAACACGCCGAGCACAAGCGACGCGCCGCGCTGCACCTTCGACGGATTGACCCACGCGAGCCTGCCGTTGCCGAGCGCCGCGCCAAACGCGATCCACGCGAGCGCCGCCGGCACGAGCAGGCAGACGAACACCGACATCGCCAGCAGATACGCCGCACCGTTTTCGAACGCGGCGGCCGGAAAAATCGTGCCCGCGAACAGCAATGCCTTCGGGTTAAGCAGGGTCGCGACGAAGAGCGTGCGCACGCCCGTGGCCGCCTGAGCCGAAGTGGACAGCGCCACCGCCGCCTTCCACATGTTGACCGCGAGATACGCGATGTAGAGGCCGCTTGCGATGCGCAACACCGAAGGCAGCCACGGCCACGCATGCGCGGCCTGCGCGAGAAAATGTCCCCACAGCGAAATCGACACGACGTAACCCGCGAGTTCCGCGCCCACGAGCGGCAGCGAACGGCGCATGCCCTGGCGCAACCCGGCGGCGGCGAGCAGCGTATTGGTCGGTCCGGGTGTGATGAGCACAACGGCAATGCCGAGTGCGAGCAGTGCGGCTTCGGAAAGAGAAAGCATGGCAGGCGAGTGCTGGCGGATACGGTGCGACTTTTTATCACAGATCGCCGCCGCGCCAAAACCATCCGCGACGATCACTGGAATGATGAGAAAAAAACGGCCGGCATCGCGCCGGCCATGGGTACACACGGGAGCCGCGCCGGCCTGAACGACCGGCGCACGGCGTGCGCGCCTGGGCGCTAGAGTCTGGCGCGCAGTTCGCGGGCGGTTTCGAGCAGACCCTGGTAGCCAGAGCGCGCATGCTCCGGCAGGTCCGGATCGCCGACAAACGCGCCGAGCGTTTCGATCAGGCTGTACAGAATGCCCTTCGCCGCGCCCGCCGCGATACCGCCTGTCGACACCAGATGATCGACATGGCTCACCGCTGCGTCGAGGTGCTCCAGATCTGGCCGCTCACCCGTTTCCTGCTTGTCCGATACTTCGCGCGTCATGATGGTCAATCGCTCCTGTTGAAGGACCCGTGGTAGATCTTTCATGTTGTTATATACCGATCGCGCGCGGTCGTCCATCCGGCGGGGCCTGAGCGTCGGAGCGCCGCTGGATCAAGGCGTTCAGCGATACATCAGGTGTTTCGCGCGCGCATCGTCCATCGTCTTCGGCCTGCACGACGTATTCGCTGTTCGCGCGCTGCACGGCGGCGAGGCCTGGATACATGTCGATCCAGCCCGACGTGCCCTCCACGTTCGCATCCGGCGACATGTAGCCGACCGGCTGTCCAGCGTATCGGCCCAGTAGAAACCGTTGCCGACCGTTGGCGGATTGCCGGTGATCCGCCGCGGCGTCGGCTCGCAGCGCAAGAACGTCGGGATAGTAGAAGCGGCTCATCGTGAACGACTTGTACGACCATTCCTGTCCAGGTCCGCGGCTGTTGGTCGAGCGAAAAATGCTTCGAACCACTGAATACCTGATCGGGAGAGTCGACAAGGAAGGCGTGGCTCACCTGTCGTCGGCTCCCGGATATTCTCACCTGTCGCGATCGAACGGATGCCGTGACGCTCCCGAACCCTCTCACCTTACGGGTTGTCCCGGGCGCACGCCGCACGGCCGTCAATCGCTCCCGTTATCCAGCGACCGGGTACGATGTCGCTTTCGTTACCACACCGGAGCCCGCGAGCTTGCGACCTACCGAGTCCTCGGCACTCGACCTGCCACTGCCATCGCGCAACTTTGCAACAACGCGCCGCATCCTGCTTGTCGTCCTCGCGGCAGCCGTGCTGATTCCGCTGGTCTGTCTGATCGGCTATGGCTATTACGATTACCAGCGCCGCACCATCGACGCGAACGACGTGACCGATCGCCTTGTGCGCGTGGCCCAGGAACACGCGCTGAAGGTGCTGGACCTGAATCGTGAAATGGCGACGCGCATCGTCGATCTGCTCGGCGACAGCGGCGACGCCGAAATCCGCGCGCAGGAAGCGCCGATCCACCGGCGGCTCAGCATGATCGGCGGCGACTTCCCGCAGATCGCCGCGATTTCCATCTTCGGCGAGAACGGCGACGTACTCGCGACGAGCCGTTATTACCCGGTGCCGAAGGCGTCGATCGCGAATCGAGATGACTTCCTTTCCGCACGCGCCATCCGGCCCGCGCCGTATTTCTCGTTGCCGCTGCGTGACGTCATTGGTCACGCGGACGTATTCGTGACGAACCTCGGCCGCACCTCCATGAAGGACGGCAGTTTTCTGGGCATCGTTTCGATTGCATTACAGCGCAAATATTTCGCCGATTTCTACCGCGAACTCGTCAGCGACAATCCCGCTGTGACGATCGGCCTTTATCGCCGCGACGGCGCCGCCCTGCTGCGCTATCCCGAAGGCACGCCGGGCATCATGCCCACCGCGAATACGCCGTTCACGAGCGCGCTGCACGACGGCCTGCTGTTCGGCCGGCTTCGCATGACATCGACGAGGGACAACGTCGAACGGCTGCTGTCGTTTCGCCGCGTCGGCAACTATCCGCTTTACGTCGTGGCGGCCTATGCCACCGACGCGATCTTCAACGCGTGGTGGCGCCACTATCTGCTGATTGCGTCGATCACCGCGGTGCCGTGTTTTGCGGTGTGCGTGCTCGTGCTGTTCTCGCTGCGTCAGTTGCGCGCCGAGCAGGTCGCATGGGAGCGCTGGCAGGCGGAAGTGGCGATGCGCCTGTCGGCGGAGGCGTCGAGCCGGCACATGCGCCGGATGGGCGCGCTCGGCAACCTCGTCGCCAACGTCGCGCACGACTTCAACAACCTGCTGATGGTCGTCTCGACCAACATGGGGCTCGCGCGTCGCAAGGGCTTCAACAATCTCGAGAAAGAAGTGACGGCGGTCGAGCGCGCGACGCACGGCGCGCAGTCGCTCGCGCGGCGCCTCCTGAGCGTCGCGCGCAAGCAGCCGCTCAAGCAGGAAGCCATCGATTTCGCCACCTGGCTGCCGGCTGCCACGCACCTGATCCAGACGGCCGTCGGCGACAAGGTGCGGGTCAGCGTGCAGGTCGTGCCGGACCTGTGGCACGTGTTCGCCGACGCGACGGAACTCGAATTCGCGATCATCAACGTCGCGGTGAATGCGCGCGACGCGATGCCGCTCGGCGGACGCTTCGTCATTCGCGGTCAGAACGTACGCCTGACCGCGAGCGACACGCGCCTGCCCGACGGCGAATATGTCCTGGTCTCGCTCACGGACGACGGCGAAGGCATGCCGGAAAACGTGCTGAAACGCGCGTTCGAACCACTCTTCACGACGAAGTTCAGCGGCGCCGGTACGGGCCTCGGTCTCGCGCAGGTGCTGGTCGCGTGCGAACAGGCTGGCGGCACGGCTCGCATCGACAGCGTGCCGAAGCGCGGCACCACCGTGCGCCTGTACCTGCCGCGTTACCAGGGCGAGCTGGTTCCGGTGCGACCTGTTGCGCCTGCCGCGCCGGCAACCGCCACCGCGAAGCAGGGCGTGGTGCTGCTCGTCGAGGATAACGGCGACGTGGCCGAGGGTGTCGCCGCCGTGCTGGAGGTCTTCGGCTGCAAGGTGCGCCACGAGCCCACCGCCGATGCCGCGCTCGACGCGCTCAATGCCGGCGGAACCTTCAATCTCGTTCTGTCGGACATACAGATGCCGGGCCGCCTGAGCGGGATCGATCTCGCCGAGCGGATACAGCACCAGTGGCCGGGTCAGCGCGTCGCGCTGATGACCGGCTACGCCGACGAACTCGAACGCGCCCGGCACCTCGGCGTGCCGATCCTCGCCAAGCCGTTCGATATCGATGAGCTGCGTGAACTGGTGACGTGTACGCCTTGAATGCGGTTTTCGTCCGGGTGACGAGGCACTTCATGTGAGTACCCACTTACGCATTCAGGCTTTATTTACGGCTCTGGTGCGGTTCTGATGGGCCGGGGTTCCGGTTACGCGCCGGCATGTCACCAGGGCGGCTTTATGCGCAAAAAGATTGTCACCGGGGCGCTGGGCGCCTCGGCTGCCCGGCCTGTCGCGCCGGACCGCCCCCCCCAGACGCCCCATGCACGTTGCCGCGCACTCCCGAAAAACCTCACCTTGAGGCCATCTTTGACCTCTGACGGGTGATGATCGGCAAGGCAAACGGCACACCGCTCGTTCCGCCAGACGTATGCGCGAAAGCGCGCCGCCATCCTGCCGTTGCGTCTGCTTCGGCACGCGCCGGCCGGCCTCGCTCTAAACGCCGTTGTCCTTTATCCATAAGGGTTTGACGCCATCTCGCAGAGGGCGAACCCAAGCCCGACGATTCCGCCAGCGCACCATGAAACGCCATTCGTCCGATCAGCCGGCCGCATACATCAGCCGCGCCGCCCAGGATGGATCAAGGCCCCGCGCCGGCCTCCGTATTTTCCGCTCCCGAAAACCCTCACCGTTCGCCGTGGAGCAGCCTTCGTGCATATTCGCCGCTTGCGGATTCACCCTGCCGGGTGCCAGGATGCACGGGGTATTGGGGCACCGGCGCACGCCTGGGCCGGCGCCCTTCTTCGCTGAAACACGCGCTCTCAAGGAGATGTGCCGATGCAAACCGACGACCCAACGCTCCCGCCTGACCTTCCCCAGCACACCGACCAGCCTGACGACCCCGAACGCCGTCGCGTCCTGACAGGTCTCGCGGCAGTTGGTATTGGCCTCGCGCTGACAGGCTGCAAAACCGGGCAGGTATCCGCGAATGCCGGCGGCCCGCGTAGCGCGGCCGATCTCCGGCTCGACGCCGCGCTCAATGACCAGGTTCGTCACATCGTCGTGATCTATGCGGAAAACCGCAGCTTCGCGAATCTGTACGGCAATTTCCCCGGCGTCCAGCATCCGCTCGACGCGGTACCGGCTACCCGCTCCGCGCAGCTCGACCGCGACGGCCAGACGCCGCTCGCGCAACTGCCAAAAATCTGGGGCGGTCTCGTGCCGCAGGCGCAGGAAGTGGGCGGCAAGCGCTACATGGTTGCCGAGCGCGACATCGTCGGCCTGCCAAACGGGCCGTTCCGTCTCGCCGACGCAGAGGGCGTACCGCTGCCGAACGGCGTCATCACGCGCGATCTCATCCACCGCTTCTATCAGAACCAGATGCAGATCAACGCGGGCCGCAATAACCAGTTTGTCGCGTGGGCGGATTCCGGCGGGCTCGTGATGGGTCATTACCGGAATTCGGCAGACTCGCTGCGCCTGTGGAATCTCGCACAGCAATACACGCTGTGCGACAACTTCTTCATGGCCGCTTTCGGCGGATCATGGCTCAACCACATCTTCCTGATTTCGGCGCAGGCGCCGTTTTATCCGGATATCCACAACAGCCCCGCGAGGAAACTCGTTTCGGTAATCGAGGGCGACGACCCGACCGGCACGCGGCTGAAACTCAGTGCGAATTCACCCGCATCGGCGCTCGAAGGGCCGCCGAAGTACGAAAACGACGGCCTCTTCACTGCGGACGGTTACGCCGTCAACACGATGGCGCCGCCCTACATGCCGAGCAACGTGCGTCCGGCCGAAGGTGGCGACCCGAATCTGGCCGATCCGTCCAACCCGAAGGTGCTGCGGCCGCAGACGTACGCGACGATCGGCGACCGCCTGTCGGACAAGGGCGTGGACTGGGCGTGGTACAGCGGCGCGTGGCAGTACGCGCTCGACCATCGGGACACGGGCGCGGTGCCGGACTTCCAGTATCACCATCAGCCGTTCAACTACTTCGTGAATTTCGCGCCCGGCACGGATGCGCGCCGGCGCCATCTGCGCGATGCGGGCCTCGGCGACGACGCGTCCACGAACCATCTGATCGCCGACATCGACGCGGGGCGTCTGCCCGCTGTCGCGTTCTACAAGCCGCAGGGCAACCTGAACATGCACGCGGGTTATGCCGATGTCGAATCGGGCGACCGCCACATCACGCAGGTCATCGAACATCTGCAGCGCAGCCCGCTGTGGCCGAACACGGTCGTGATCGTCACCCACGACGAGAACGGCGGCTGGTGGGACCCGGTCTCGCCGCCGAAAGGCGACCGCTGGGGCCCGGGCTCGCGCATTCCGGCGCTCGTCGTGTCGCCGCTCGCGAAAAAAGGTTACGTCGACCACAGCCTGTACGACACCAACTCGATCCTGCGACTGATCACGCGCGTACACGGGCTCGCGCCACTGGACGGCGTGCTTGCGCGCGACCGCGCGTTTGTACAGGACGGCAGGACGCCACCCGGAGACATGACCGGCGCACTCGATCTCGCATGACGGCTTGCGAGTTCGCCGCAGGCGACCCGCAACGACTTTGCCGGTTCGGCCACCGGGGCGGCGATTCTATAAAGTCTACGATAGACTTTACGTCTATACTCGATGCCAGGCCGTCGCGCGCCGGCGCGATCGCCATGTGCGACCTGCTGCGTGTGCGTATTTCAATTCGAGGACGGAAGTCATGGAAATCAGGGAATTCGGTGTCGAACGCTGGATGGATCTCTACGAGAACCACTGCGAGTTGAATCTCGCGGAAACGTGCGTCGAGTCGTTGACGGTCGAGGAACTGCTGCGTATGTCGGGCCGGCAGGACAGCATTCTTGGCGAGATGCTGCCGCTCAAGCTGACGTACGGCGCCATCGACGGCACCGAGCGCCTGCGCTCGAACGTCGCCTCGCTGTACGAAAAGCAGAAGGTGCCGAACGTGCTGATCACGCACGGCGCGATCAGTGCGAACGCGCTGGTGTACGAGACGCTCGTCGAACCCGGCGACCATGTGATTTCCGTGCTGCCGACGTATCAACAGCACTATTCGATTCCCGCAAGCTATGGCGCGAACGTCGACATCCTCGCACTTCGCGAAGAAAACGGCTTCCTGCCCGACCTGGACGAACTGAAGCGCCTTGTCAAAAACAACACGCGCCTCATCGCGATCAACAATCCGAACAACCCGACGGGTTCGCTGATGGACCGTGCCTTCCTCGAACGTTTCGTGGAAATCGCGCGCTCGTGCGGCGCCTGGGTGCTGTGCGACGAGGTCTATCGCGGCACCGATCAGGAAGGCGACGGCTTTACCGCGTCGATCGCCGACCTGTACGAGAAAGGCATTGGCACGGGCAGCATGTCGAAGACGTGGTCGCTCGCCGGCCTGCGCGTGGGCTGGATCGTCGCGCCGGTCGAGCTGATCCGCCGCGTGCAGATTCATCGCGACTACAACACCATCAGCGTCGGCATGCTGAACGATCTGTTCGCGAGCATTGCCCTCGAAAGCCGCGACGCGATCATCCGCCGCAGCCACGACATCCTGCGCACGAACCTGGCCATTCTCGATGCGTGGATCGCGCAAGAACCCCTGCTCTCGTACGTCAAGCCGAAGTCGGGCACGACGGCGCTCGTGCGATTCGATCTCGACATGACGTCGCGCGATTTCTGCGTCGCGCTGCTCGAAAAAACCGGTGTGATGTTTACGCCCGGTAGCGCGATGGACATGGAAGGTTACGTGCGCATCGGTTATACGAACAGCCGCGACGTGCTGGAAGCCGGGCTTGTGAAAGTGTCCGGGTTCCTGCGGGACATCGCGCGTTAGAAGTCGCTGCCGCCATTGCGGCTTCTGTTGCTCCATGATTGCTGCCTCACTGCTATATCGGTTTCGCTAACCACGACGCCTGCGTGTTACGCCATGCCGTAACACGCAGGCGCACCCCGCCCGTGTTCCTTCGACGCCCCACCTGCGTCGCGTTGAAAACTTCCGTCGATTGCTGCCAGTGTGCCGTGCCAGCGAAAGCGCGTCACCCTGGCCGAACGGCCAGGTTTTCTTTCGCCCCGATCGTCGGTACGCTGTGTGTTCGACATTCAGGAGTCGGGTCATGCAACGTTTGAAAATTCCCGCCGTCTATATGCGCGGCGGCACCAGCAAAGGCGTGTTCTTTCGCGCGGACGTTCTGCCGGAGGATCCGCTCGCGCGTGACCAGTTGCTGTTGCGCATCACGGGCAGCCCCGATCGCTACGGCAAGCAGATCGACGGTATGGGCGGCGGCACGTCGAGCACCAGCAAGGTCGTCATCGTGTCGCGCTCGGCGCGCGCCGATAGCGACGTCGATTACTGGTTCGGCGCGGTGCCGATCGATAGCGCGGTTATCGACTGGTCAGGAAACTGCGGCAATCTCTCGGCCGCTGTCGGGCCATTCGCGATCAGCGAGGGGCTGGTCGACGCGCCGGCCAGCGGCGTGGCCATCGTGCGCATCTGGCAGGCCAATCTCGGCAAGCACATCGTCGCGCATGTGCCGATGCAGGATGGAGAACCGCTCGAGTCGGGCGATTTCGAACTCGACGGCGTCGCGTTTCCCGGCGCGGAAATCAAGCTCGAATTTCTCGATCCGGCCGGCGGCGACGGCGAAGACAAAGCAGACGCCGGTGGCCTGTTTCCCACCGGCGCGCGCATCGAGACACTCGACGTGCCAGGCGTTGGCGCAATCCGGGCGACGTTGATCAACGCAGGCAATCCTACTGTCTTCATCGACGCGGCAAGCCTCGGGCTCAGCGGAATCGAATTGCAGGCCGACGTGAATCCGGACCGCTCGCTGCTGGACCGTGCAGAGGCCATCCGGGCACACGGTGCGGTCGCGATGGGTTTGTCCGCGAGCGCGGACGAAGCAACCCGCCTGCGCCCCGCCACGCCCAAGCTGGCGTTTGTTGCGCGTGCTGCGCCGTACGTCGCATCGGATGGCAAAGCGATTCACCCCGATGAGATCGATCTTGTCGCACACATCTTCTCGATGGGCCAGCTGCATCACGCAATGACCGGCACGGGCGCGGTGGCGCTCGCCGTCGCGGCAGCGATTCCCGATACGATCGTGAGCGCGATTGCGCCGCTCGGTCCGGACGGCCGCGTGCGCTTCGGGCATCCGTCGGGCACGCTGACGGTCGGTGCCGAAGCCCACGAGGAAAACGGCGCGTGGGTCGTGACAAAAGCGGTCGTCAGTCGTTCGGCACGACGGTTAATGGAAGGCGCGGTGTGCGTGCCGGTCACCGGGAGCGCGGCCGATACTGCCGGTTGATCTATGTGCTGAAGCGCTTTGATCCGGAATCCTGGAAGGTCCACGTGTACCGGTCGCGCGACGCGAGCTCATCGTGTTCGATACGCTCGTGAAGCAACCCGGCAAAGTCATCCACAAAACTTAGCGTCCCAAAACAAAACGGTGCGCAACGCGTTGTCGCGTTACGCACCGTTCATCGACTCCCGCAAAACCTCACCTCTAGATCGGTCTCAATATGTTTCGAGATGCAGGCGCCCTTCGCGTTTGAGCGTTTTCCACAGCGGTTCCCATTCAAGTCCATTTTGTTCGGCGATATCGCGCAATGCCTGCAATACGCCGTCTTCCATGTCTTTCAGACCACACACGTAGATGTAGGTGTTCGCGTCGCGAAGCATCTGCGCGACATCCGCGGCGCGCTCGCGCATCGCGTCCTGCACGTAGCGCTTTGGCTGACCCGCCGTCCGTGAAAACGCCAACGTCGTATCGATGAAATCACGCGGCAGGTTCACCAGCGGCCCGAAGTACGGTAACTCTTCCTTCGTTCGCGCGCCGAAAAACAGCATCAGCTTGCCGGTCGCGCCCTTCAGCCTGCGGCGGCGCCGGTACTCCGTCATCGCACGCATCGGCGCGGAGCCGGTGCCCGTGCAGATCATCAGCAAATGCGAGTTCGGATGATTCGGCATCAGGAACGTGCTGCCGAACGGGCCGATCACGTCGACCTTGTCGCCCTTCTTCAGGTCGCACAGATAATTCGAGCACACGCCATCCGTCGCATTGCCGTGATAGTCCTGCGTGACGCGCTTCACCGTGAGCGACAGATTGTTGTAGCCCTTGCGCTCACCGTCACGCGGGCTCGCAATCGAATACTGTCGCGCGTGATGCGTCTTGCCGTCCTTCGTCGAACCCGGTGGCAACACGGCGATCGACTGGCCTTCCAGCACCGGGAACGGCATCGTGCCGAAATCCAGCACGATGTGATGTATGTCGCTTTCAGTCGATTCGTCCGTGAGCCGGTAGTTGCCGACCACCGTCGCCGACATGGGGGCTTTATGCGTATAAAGATTCACATAGGGCTTGGCCGACGACCAGGGTGGCAACGTCGAGCCGCGCACCGTGTCCACCTCGATGCCTTCCGACGTTTCCGCTGATTCCTCCGCATCGCCAGGTTGAGGCGCGACTTCATCGAGCGCGGGGCTCGCGGTCGTGTTGTGCGCGGGCAGTTCGTCCCACGTGAACTGTTCGTCGATGCTGTACGCGTCGGCCTTCAGCACGTTGCGCCAGTTGTCGATGGCGCCCGTCGGACACGGTGGCACGCACGCCATGCATCCGTTGCACACATCGGCCTTCACGACGTAGTTGTTCGAATCGTGCGTGATGGCATCGACCGGGCAGGTCTCTTCGCACGTGTTGCAGCGAATGCAGATTTCCGGGTCGATCAGATGCTGCCTGAGGACTGCGATCGGGGCTGGGCCGTTCATGTTTTGTCTCCCCCTGCATCCGGCTGCGTCGCGACAGATCGCTGCGCAACCGGGCGCCTGGTAGTGCCGGGATGAATCAGTTGAAGCGCACGTATTCGAAATCGACCGGCTGGCGGTTGACGCCCATCGCTGGCGGCGCGATCCAGTTCGCGAACTTGCCGGGTTCGATCACGCGGCCCATCAGCGAGGCCACGTACGCGCGATCTTCCGGCGTCGGCAACCAGGTGGCCTCGTTCGCCTTCCATTCGTTTTCGTTGATCACGCGGCCATCGGGTGCGACGCGCACGCCGGCGAACGTGCCGATCTGGCGGTTGAACGCCTTGTGCGGCACGGTCACGCGAAAATCGATGCCGGCCTTTTCGAGCACCTTGTTCCAGCGTCCGACGCCCGCCACCGAATCCTTGATGTAGTCGTCGCGCAGCACTTCGTTCATCGCGTTGAGCATCGGCACTTCGCGTTCGACGAGCTTGCCGTCCTGCACGTCGAGCAGCTTGTAGTTCTGGCCGTTCAGTTGATGATCGTCGTCGCGTTTGGTTTCTTCGTAACGGCCTTTCAGGCCCGAGCTGTAGAACGTCGCCGCGTTCGACGACTGGTCGGCGCCGAACAGGTCGATCGTCACCGAGTAATGGAAGTTGATGTAACGCTGGATCGTTTCCAGATCGATGACGCCCGCGGCGCGCAGCTTGTTGACGTCGTCGGTCTTGAGTTCGTTCATTACCTGCGCGGTGCGCTGGATCACGCGCGACACGCCCGATTCGCCGACGAACATGTGATGCGCTTCTTCCGTGAGCATGAACTTCGTCGTGCGGGCGAGCGGATCGAAACCCGACTCGGCGAGCGCCGACAGCTGGAATTTGCCGTCGCGGTCGGTGAAGTACGTGAACATGAAGAACGCCAGCCAGTCCGGCGTGCGCTCGTTGAACGCGCCCAGAATGCGCGGGTTGTTGTCGTCGCCGGAGCGGCGGTCGAGCAGCGCGTCGGCTTCCTCGCGACCGTCGCGGCCAAAGTAGCGATGCAGCAGATAGACCATCGCCCACAGGTGACGCCCTTCCTCGACGTTCACCTGGAACAGGTTGCGCAGGTCATACATCGAAGGCGCGGTGAGCCCGAGGTGACGCTGCTGTTCCACCGAAGCGGGTTCCGTGTCGCCCTGCGTGACGATGATGCGTCGCAGGTTCGCGCGGTGTTCGCCGGGCACGTCCTGCCAGGCGGCTTCGCCCTTGTGCTCGCCGAAGTTGATCTTGCGCTCCGCGTCGCCGGGCGCGAGGAAAATGCCCCAGCGATAGTCCGGCATCTTCACGTGATCGAAGTGCGCCCAGCCGCCGGCATCGACGCTCACCGCCGTGCGCAGATAGACGTCGTAGCCGTGCGAGCCGTCCGGGCCCATGTCGCCCCACCATGACAGGAAGTTCGGCTGCCATTGTTCGAGCGCGCGTTGCAGCGCGCGGTCGTCGGCGAGATTGACGTTGTTCGGAATCTTTTCGCTGTAGTTGATCGTGGACATGTCTGTTTCCTTGAGCTTGAACTGGAGCTGGAGCCTGGGCGCGTGCGTTACGGGATCGTTGAGCAGGGAACGTTCGATAAGGCGCGCGTTACACGCGGTTCAGGTCGAACTGCGCCTTGCTGCCCTTGCCGTACACCTTGAGCGCGCCCTTCTCGCCCACCGCGTTCGGCCGGTTGAAAATCCAGTTCTGCCAGGCGGAAAGCCGGCCGAAGATGCGCGTGTTCATCGTTTCCGGCCCGTTAAAGCGCAGGTTCGCTTCGAGGCCCGTCAACGCGTCCGGCGACATCGCCGCGCGTTCTTCGATCGCCATACGGATTTCGTCGGCCCAGTCGATGTCGTCGGGCGAAGCGGTCACGAGCCCAAGACGTTCGGCTTCGACCGGTTTCACCGGCTTGCCGGTCTGCTCGCGGGCGGCCTGCATCGGTCCGGTTTCGTCGTAGAAGCGGCGGCCGAGGCGCGACTGGCCGGTGATCATCGGATACAGGCCGAAGTTGACGTCGGACAGCGTGATCGCCGGTTCTTCGTCTTCGTTGCCGGGCAGCGCGGCCATGTAGGTGCGGTCGGTCGCGAACGCCAGTTCGGCGAAGGTGCCGGCGAAGCACGAACCCGGCTCGATCAGCGCGAAGAGCGAACGCGACGACACGTCGATGCGCGCCAGCGTGCGGCGCAGCATGCCGATCGTTTCGCGGACGAACCAGTGGTCCTTGTGCTGAAGCAGCGTGGCATCCGCGGCGAGCAGCGCGCGGGCGTCGCCTTCCGTCTTGAAGATCCACGTGCCGATGTCGAGTTCGTTGGTGCGCATCGAGAGAATCGCGTCGTCGAGTTCGCGGGCGAACTGCAGCGGCCACCAGTTCGCGCCGGCCGCGACGATTGCGTCGATATCGGCAGGCGGGTTGCCGGACGGCGCTTTCGCGGTGAACGTCGCGGTGCGCTTCGTGCGGTCGATCGTGACGTCGACGGTCGCATAGCCGATGCCGTCTTCGCGGTCCTGACGTTCGACGCGCGTCAGCGTCACGCCTTTCGCGTCAGCCGGCCGGTCGCTCTGCGCGGCCAGTTCCAGTGCGCGCGCCTGCACGGTCTGTTTGAACACGTTCGGCTTGACCACTTCGTCGACAAGGCGCCACTGCTTCGCGCGCTCGCCGCGCACGCCTTCGACGATCGTGCAGAAGATGTCGGCACGGTCATGGCGGACCTTGCGCTTGTCGGTGACGCGGGTGAGACCGCCGGTGCCGGGCAACACGCCGAGCAGCGGCACTTCAGGCAACGCGACGGACGACGAGCGATCGTCGACGAGGTAAATCTCGTCACACGCGAGTGCCATTTCGTAGCCGCCGCCGGCGCACGCACCGTTCACTGCCGCGAGAAACTTGATGCCCGAATAGCGCGACGTGTCTTCGAGACCGTTGCGCGTTTCGTTGGTGAATTTACAGAAGTTGACCTTCCAGGCGTGCGACGACAGGCCGAGCATGAAGATATTCGCGCCGGAGCAGAACACGCGGTCCTTGAGACTCGTGACGACCACCGTGCGCACTTCCGGATGTTCGAAGCGGATGCGTTGAATCGCATCGTGCAGTTCGATGTCGACGCCCAGATCATACGAATTGAGCTTGAGCTTGTAGCCTTCGCGAATGCCGCCGTCTTCGGCGATATCGATGCCGAGCGTGGCGACGGGGCCATCGAATGTCAGCGACCAGTGTTTATAGCGTGACGGCTCGGTGCGGTAGTCGACCCGCGGACCGGCCGACGGCGCAGCAGATGCCTGAACCGGCGTGACGCCTGTCGCGGTGCCCTGCTCCACTGATTGAGCGACTGACATGGATGTCTCCTTCGTACATTGCGGGTTTGTTGAATGTACGATAGTGCATCTTTTTACTCGAGTAAAGCACTTTAATGCTTGTTACGGGTTTTCCCGGACGTGCTTTTTAGTTCAGTGTACGCGCCGCCATCGTGTCGCCATGACGCCAACGTCACTCCGAGGCAATCCGCGCCGCCAGCCGGTCTCGCAGCGACAGATAGCATTCCGCCAGCGGTTTGCCGCTGGTGTCGAACGTCATGTCGGCGCGTCCGTAGAACTCGCCGCGGCCTTCCAGAATGCGCTTCAGGTCATCCATCGCTTCCTTGTTGCCGGACATCGGCCGCAGGTCGCCCTGGGCGATCACGCGCCGCATGTGTTCTTCCGGCGTGGCCTGCAGCCACACCGTGAAGCAGTGGGCGAGCAGCGCGTTCAGTGTGCTGGGCTCGGACACGAGACCGCCCGGAGAAGCAATCACCGCGCGGGGATGCTCCTGTATCACCGCTTCGAGCGCGCGGTGCTCGTAGCGCCGGTAAGCGCTCGCTCCGTACAGCGCGTGGATTTCCGCCGGCGGGCAGCCCGCCAGCTGCTCGATCACGCGGTTCAGTTCGACGAAGGGCATTTTCAGCTCGTCCGCGAGCATCCGGCCAAGCGTCGATTTCCCGGCGCCGCGCAGGCCGATCAGCGCGATCCGGTTGCGCCGGTTGGGATCTTGCGGCGCGGTGGCAAGCATCTCCTCGAGCGCGGCGCGGGCGCGCTTTAACGTGTCGTGATCGCGGCCGTAAAGCAGTTCGCGGATGCGCAGCCAGTCGGCGGAAGACGTCGTTTCGTCGCCGACGATCTCGGCCAGCGTGCAGTTTAGTGCCTTCGTCAGCTGGCGGAGGAACAGCACCGACGCGTTGCCCACACCGGATTCGAGGTTCGCGAGGTAGCGCTCGGAGACATCCGCTTCCTTCGCCAGCGCCTTGCGCGTCAGGCCGCGGCGCGCGCGCAGCACGCGCACGCGCTCGCCCATTCCGACCAGAAACGGATCGCGGGCTTCACGCGCGTCGTCGGGCGCGGCGTCCTGATCCGCAGGCTCAGTCGATTGCACGGCGGATTGCACGGCGGCGGTTTGTTTCATGTTGAAGCATCCTCTGAGCGGACTTTAATGAATTATAGTGCTTGACATGCAGTTTGTCGCACGCTAAGTTTAATGCACATTTCAAGACTGCCAGACGCCTGCGGCCTGCTCGCGTCACGGCGACGATCCGCGCCTCGCGCGCGGTGGAGACACGCATGTCCCCCGACACATTTCGAACGCTGATTGCCGGCGTGACCCGCAGGATCGCGGCGCGCCCGCTCGATCAGGATCTCGCCGGCTGGCTGAACGCCGAATATCCCGCCTCGGGCGCGGCCTGGGCCGAACTCGCCGACGCCTGCTGCACCGGCGTGAAGGAAGGCTGGCTGTGCGAGCGCGAAGCGGGCGGCATCCGCTACGGACGCATCTTCAAGGCGCTGCCGGAAACACACGGCTTCTCGGTCGACGTCGTCAGCATGACCGACATCGCCGGGCCGCATCACGTGCATCCGAACGGTGAAATCGATCTGATCATTCCGCTCACCGAAGGCGCGACCTTCGACGGCCATCCGGCTGGCTGGTGCGTCTATGGGCCAGGCACCGCGCACCGGCCGACGGTCGCTCATGGCAGCGCGCTCGTGCTCTATCTGCTGCCCGAAGGCGCAATCCAGTTCACGAAACAGGAAGCCGCCGCCTGACGCGCGCCGCTTTCCACATTCACATCCGGATCGCAGCCACCGCTCATTGCGTCGCATTGCATCACGCCGCAACGTTCCACGAAGCCGGCGCTGTGAGCCGCTAGACCGATCACTCAGGAAGGGCATCTCATGGCCGCATTGCTAGAAAACCTTATCGCCGGCAAGTGGGTCGCCGGTGGCGGCGAAGGCACGCTGCTGAGCGATCCGGTGACAGGTGAAGCGCTCGTGCGCGTCTCCAGCCAGGGCCTCGACCTGCCCGCCGCGTTCGACTACGCCCGCACTCGGGGCGGCGCCGCGTTGCGCAGCCTGACCTATGCGGCGCGCGCCGCTCTGCTCGCGGAAGTCGCGAAGGTGCTGCAGGCGAACCGCGACGACTACTACGCGATCGCCCTCGCGAATTCCGGCACGACGAAGAACGATTCCGCGGTCGACATCGACGGAGGAATCTTCACGCTGTCGTACTACGCGAAGTCGGGCGCGACGCTCGGCGAGGTCCACGCGCTGCGCGACGGCGCCACCGTGAGTCTCAGCAAGGACAAGTCGTTCACCACGCAACACGTGCTGACGCCCACGCGCGGCGTCGCGCTTTTTATCAACGCGTTCAATTTTCCGTCGTGGGGATTGTGGGAGAAGGCCGCGCCCGCGCTGCTGTCCGGCGTGCCGGTGATCGTCAAGCCCGCCACCGCGACCGCATGGCTCACGCAGCGCATGGTGGCCGATGTCGTGAAGGCCGGCATTCTGCCGGACGGCGCGCTTTCGGTGATCTGCGGCAGCTCGGCGGGCCTGCTCGACCCGATCGGCGCGTTCGATGTCGTTTCGTTCACCGGCTCCGCTGAAACCGCTGCGAAGCTGCGCGCGCATCCCGCGTTCGTCGAGCACGGCGCGCGCCTGAACGTCGAGGCGGACAGCCTGAACAGCGCGATCCTCGCCGCCGATGCCGCGCCGGGCACCGAGGCGTTCGATCTCTTCATCAAGGAAGTCGTGCGAGAAATGACCGTGAAGTCGGGTCAGAAATGCACGGCGATCCGGCGCGCCTTCGTGCCGAAGCAGCATCTCGCCTCGGCCACCGACGCGCTCGTCGCGAAACTCGCGAAAATCACCATCGGCAACCCGCGCAACGAGTCGGTGCGCATGGGCGCGCTCGTCAACCGCGAACAGTACGACAACGTGCGCGCCGGCATCGCGGCATTGCGCGAGGAAGCGCGCGTCGCGTTCGATGGCTCGGGCGTCGAACTCGTCGACGCCGACCCGGCCGTTGCCGCGTGCGTCGCGCCGCATCTGCTGGTCGTCGACGACGCGGACACAGCCACGCGTATTCACGACATCGAGGTATTCGGTCCGGTCGCGACGCTGTGCGCGTACACCGTGGCGGCCGCGCAGGACGCGTCGCTGGAGGAAGCGCACGCCATCGCGCTCGCGCGACGCGGACACGGTTCGCTCGTCGCGTCGGTGTTTTCGAACGACGAAGCGCGGCTGGCGCGAATCGCGCTCGAACTCGCCGATACGCACGGGCGCGTCCATGCGATCTCGCCTTCGGTGGCACAAAGCCAGACCGGCCACGGCAACGTCATGCCGATGTCGCTGCACGGCGGCCCGGGCCGGGCCGGCGGCGGCGAGGAACTGGGCGGCCTGCGCGCGCTGAATTTCTATCATCGCCGCGCGGCGATCCAGGCGCCGGCCGCAACGAACGAAGCGGTGCAGCAGGCGACGTCCAGCGTGATTGCGTGACGACGAAGCCTGCTCACCGGCGAGTGGTGACGAATGGCGGTAGCCCTCCGGCGCCAGCAGCGGGAACAGGCGCGAGCCACTGAATCGACCCAGACAACCGACAACAAGAACGTGTGACGGCGGCTCACGCCCAGCCGGACACGCGTCGCCCACGTCAGGAGACAAGCATGGAAGCCCTGGTAGAGCCGGACGCCGCAAACGGTCAACCCGCCGTCGAAGCGCCGCCTGTTCATTTCAACTTTGCCGCGCACCTTTTTGCGCTGAACGAAGCGCGCGCCCTGAAGCCCGCGTATATCGACGACAACGGCGTCATGCCCTACGGCGAACTCGAGTCGCTTGCGCGCCGCTTCGCGAGCGCGCTGACGAAACTCGGCATTCACCCCGAGGAGCGCGTGCTGCTCGTGATGCACGACACGACCGATCTGCCGGTCGCGTTTCTCGGCGCGCTGTATGCCGGGGTCGTGCCGGTCGTCGCGAACACGTTGCTCACGGCCGCCGACTACACGTACATGCTCGATCACAGCCGCGCACGCGCGGTCATCGCAACAGGCACGCTGCTGCAGGTGATCACGCAGGCGCTCGCCGATAAGGCTGACGAAGGCTGCGTGCTCGTCGTCTCGCGGCCGCAGGACGCGGATCTGCCTGGCGAGCATGTGTTTCGTCGGATGATCGACGAATCCACGCCGCGCGCGACGCCCTGGGCAAGCCACGCCGACGATATCGCGTTCTGGCTGTATTCGTCCGGCTCGACGGGCAAGCCGAAAGGCACGGTCCACACGCACGCGAACCTGTACTGGACGGCCGAGCTCTACGGCAAGCGCGTGCTGGGTATCCGCGAGGACGACGTCGTCTATTCGGCGGCGAAGCTGTTCTTCGCATACGGCCTTGGCAATTCGCTGACGTTTCCGCTTTCTGTCGGCGCAACCGCCATCCTGATGGCCGGCCGGCCAGCGCCCGAGGCCGTCTTCGCGCAACTCACGCGCCACAAGCCGACCATCTTCTACGGCGTGCCGACGCTGTACGCGGGCATGCTCGCCTCGCCGGACCTGCCCGCGCGCGCGGACGTCCGGTTGCGCGTGTGTACGTCGGCGGGCGAGGCGTTGCCGCGCGAAACCGGCGAGCATTTCACGGAGCGCTTCGGCTGCGAGATCCTGGATGGCATCGGCTCGACCGAGATGCTGCACATCTTCCTGTCGAACCGCGCGGGTCACGTTGCGTACGGCACGACGGGCACCGCGGTGCCGGGCTACGATATCGAACTGCGCGACGAAAGCGGCCAGCCGGTTCCCGACGGCGAAATCGGCGACCTTTACATCCGGGGACCGAGCGCCGCGCTGATGTACTGGTGCAACCGCGACAAATCGCGCGCGACGTTTCTCGGCGACTGGCTGAAAAGCGGCGACAAGTATCGTCGTCTGCCGGATGGGAACTACACGTATGCCGGCCGCAGCGACGACATGCTGAAAGTCAGCGGACAATACGTGTCGCCGATCGAAGTCGAGATGGTGCTGATGCAGCACGACGACGTGCTCGAAGCGGCGGTCGTCGGCGTGACGCGCGACGGGCTCATGAAAACACGTGCGTTCGTCGTGCTGAAACACGAAGCAACGGCGACCGACGCGTTCGCCGCCGAACTGAAGGCCTTCGTGAAGGCACGGCTTGCGCCGCACAAATACCCGCGCGAAATCCTGTTCGTCGACGATCTGCCGAAGACGGCGACAGGCAAGATCCAGCGTTTCAAGTTACGTGAGGCACCATGATGCGCCCGCGCCGGATACCATCGAACCCGCCCAAGATACGCGGTGAAACGCCGCTCAACGCTTCTGTTTCTGTGACTGTCTAATGGACCGGATCCGCACACCCCTGTCGTCGGCCTTCGCTGAACTGCCTGCCGGCGTGGATCGCGGCGCGCTTCGCATCGAGTATCAATGGCTCAGCCCGGAGCGCGTCGACGCGCCGCTCGCCGTGTTTCTGCACGAAGGGCTCGGCTCGATCGCGATGTGGAAAGACTGGCCGCAAACACTGTGCGACGCGCTGGGTTTCCGGGGTCTCGTGTACTCGCGCCCGGGTTATGGCCACTCGACGCCGCGTGATCACGACATCAAGTGGCCCGTCGATTTCATGCACCGGCAGGCGTACGACGTGTTGCCCGCCCTCCTCGACGCCCTCCGGATCGACGCAGCCGAACGCGCGCGCATGTGGCTCGTCGGCCATAGCGACGGCGGCTCGATCACGCTGCTCTATGCGGCGGCGTTTCCGCACGCGCTGGGTGGCGCGATCGTCGTCGCGCCCCATGTGATCGTCGAGCAGAAGTCTGTCGACGCCATCGCGCAGGCAAAAATCGCCTTCGAGACGACCGACTTCAAGCCGAAGCTCGCGCGCTATCACGACGACGTCGATTCCGCGTTCTATGGCTGGAACGACATCTGGCTCAACGCCGACTTCCGGCGCTGGGACATCACCGGCGTGCTGCCCTCGATCACGTGCCCGCTGCTTGCCGCCCAGGGCCATGACGACGAATACGGCACGATGGTGCAGATCGACCTGATCCAGCAGCACGTCGCGCACGTGCAACTCGCGAAACTCGACGGCTGCGGACATTCGCCGCATCGCCAGGCGCCTGAACTGCTGAACGCAACGATCACCGCATTTGTGAAAAGCCAGTAGCACCACGCTTGTGGTGAGCTTTTTCGGGAGGTGAGCGCGACGCCATTTCGCGCTCACCTTTGTCATTCGGGCGTTCTGCCCTTTCCTCGCCTTCCTTCCCGTCGCATCATGTATGTCGCACCACGTTCGCTGTGGGGCGCGATATCAGGCACTTATATCATCAGTCATCGTATAACTTGATGAGAGGCAGGGGAAGGTCATTTCATTGTTTAATATAATGGTTAACGTGAATATGAAAGCATATTGTCAGGTGCATAATATAATTAAGATATACGATGACAGATAACATCATGCTTTGAACGGAGCGCGGGCCCAATCCTGCCGGGCGCCCTGTTCTGCCCGCCACTCGTCACCCAGCCGAAGGACAATTCATGATCGCTGCCTCGCCGTTTCAGCCCCTGCCCAACAGTTTTCGTCAGGCCGTACGCAACCGCGAGAAGCTCGTGGGTTGCTGGTCGTCGCTGGCAAGCCCGATCGTTACGGAAATGCTCGGCGTGATCGGCTTCGACTGGCTTCTGCTCGACGCGGAACACGCGCCGAACGACGTCATCACGCTCATTCCGCAGCTGATGTCGCTGAAGGACAGCCGCAGCGCGCCCGTCGTCCGGCCGCCGGCGAACGAGAGCGTCGTGATCAAGCGCCTGCTCGACACCGGCTTTTGCAACTTCCTGATTCCGTTCGTCGACAGCGCCGCCGATGCCGCGCGCGCCGTCGCCGCGACGCGCTATCCGCCGCACGGCATACGCGGCGTGTCGGTCGGGCATCGCGCGAACCGCTTCGGCACGGTCGCCAATTACCTCGACATCGCGAACGACAATATCTGCGTGATCGTGCAGATCGAAAGCCGCGCGGCGGTCGAAGCGATCGACGAGATCGTGGCCGTCGACGGCGTCGACGCGGTGTTCGTCGGCCCGTCGGATCTTGCCGCGGGCTATGGCCATCTCGGCGACGCGAACCATCCGGAAGTGCAGCAGGCCATCGAACGCATCTTCGCGAGCGCGAATGCCGGCGGCAAGGCAAGCGGCATCCTGGCGCCGGTCCAGGCCGACGCCGAACGGTACATCGCGATGGGCTGCCAGGTGGTGGCCGTATGCGCCGATCTCGGTCTGCTGCGCAACGCCGCGCAGGCCGTGCGCAAGCACTTCATCGCTGCCTGAACCCGGCACGCCAGACACCCGATTCAACGACACACTGAACCCGACAGACCGAACGGAGGATCACATGCAATCAGCAGGCTTTATCGGACTCGGCATCATGGGCAAGCCCATGGCAGCGAATCTTCTCAAGAACAACGTGTCGCTCGCGGCCTTCACGCGCAGCGGCGTGCCGGACGAACTGAAGCAGGCCGGCGCCGTCGCCTGCGACAGCCCGGCGGCCGTCGCGGCGAAAGCCGACGTCATCTTCATCATGGTGCCGGACACGCCCGACGTCGAGCGCGTGCTGTTCGGCGAGGATGGACTCGCGGGCGCGCTGCGCGCGGGCCAGACGGTCGTCGACATGAGCTCGATCTCGCCGATGGCCACGCGCGAGTTCGCCGCGCGCGTGCGCGAAAGCGGCGCGGAGTATCTGGACGCGCCGGTCTCGGGCGGCGAAGTGGGCGCGAAGGCCGGATCGCTGACGATCATGGTCGGCGGCACGCAGGCCACGTTCGATGCCGTGAAGCCGCTCTTCGACATGATGGGCAAGAACGTCACGCTGATCGGCGACGTGGGCGCGGGGCAAGTGTGCAAGGTCGCCAACCAGGTGATCGTCGCGGCGACGATCGAGGCGGTCGGCGAAGCGCTGCTGCTGGCGTCGAAAGCGGGCGTCGACGCGGCGCGCGTGCGCGAGGCGCTGATGGGCGGCTTCGCTTCCTCGCGGATTCTCGAGGTCCACGGCGAACGGATGACGAAGCGCACGTTCGACCCGGGCTTTCGCATCGAGCTGCATCAGAAGGACCTGAACCTCGCGCTCTCCACGGCGCAGGCGCTCGGCGTATCGCTGCCCAACACGGCGACGTGTCAGGCGCTCTTCAACGCATGCGTCGCGCACGGCGGCAAGGCGTGGGATCACTCGGCGATGGTTCGCGCACTCGAAGTGCTCGCGAATCACGAGATCGGCCAGCCCGCCAAAGCGTGACGCCGCGTACCTGACCAAAGCACGTGACGGGAGCCGCGGGCAGTTGCGGGTAGTTGCATGAGGCTCCCGTAAATACTCACCGATGCGCCTGAATAACCATTTTCAGGCCGAAGAAACAAAGAAGGAGCGTGCGATCGACGCCACGCCCCTTCTTCGATGCGATGTCCCTGCCTGAATCGTCCGAACCTTCCGGACGAAGATTCAGCGCAGGGTTTTAGCGCCCGGCTTTTTCCTCGACCGCCTGGATCGCTTTCGCGACGCCCGCGCCGTAAGCCGGATCGGCCTTCGTGCAGTGCTCGATATGCAGCGCCTGAATCGGCTTCGACACGCCCGCGATCGCACGCGCGGTGTTGTCGAACAGTGCCTGCTTCTGTTGCGCCGACATCAGACGGAACAGCGCGCCCGGCTGCGAGAAATAGTCTTCATCGACGCGATGATTCCAGTGATCCGCCGCGCCTTCCAGCGAAAGCGGCGGTTCGCGGAAATCCGGCTGCTCGATCCACTCGCCGCGCGAATTCGGATTGTACGAAGTCGCACCGCCCGCGTTGCCGTCGACGCGCATCAGGCCGTCGCGGTGATAGCTGTGTACGGGGCACTTCGGCGCATTCACCGGAATCTGGTTGTGGTTCACACCGAGCCGGTAGCGCTGCGCATCGCCGTACGAAAAGAGACGGCCCTGCAGCATCTTGTCCGGCGAAAAACTGATACCCGGCACGATGTTGGCCGGATTGAACGCGGACTGCTCGACGTCGGCGAAATGATTCTCCGCATTGCGGTTCAGCTCCACATAGCCGACTTCGATCAGCGGATAGTCCTTCTTCGGCCAGACCTTCGTCAGATCGAACGGGTTGACCGGATAGGTGGCCGCGTCCTTCTCCGGCATGACCTGCACGAACAGCGTCCAGCGCGGAAACGCTTTCTTCTCGATGCTTTCGTACAGATCGCGCATCGAGCTTTCGCGATCCTTGCCGACGAGCGCTTCCGCTTCGGCGTCGGTCAGATTCTGGATGCCCTGCTGCGTACGGAAATGGAACTTGACCCAGTGGCGCTCGTTCGCGGCATTGATCAGGCTGAACGTATGGCTACCGAAGCCATGCATGTGGCGAAACGACTTCGGAATGCCGCGATCGCTCATCACGATCGTCACCTGATGCAGCGCTTCGGGCAGATGCGTCCAGAAATCCCAGTTGTTTTCCGCGCTGCGCATGCCGGTGCGCGGATCACGCTTCACGGCGTGGTTCAGATCGGGGAAATTGAGCGGATCGCGCATGAAGAACACCGGCGTGTTGTTGCCGACCATGTCCCAGTTGCCTTCCTCCGTATAGAACTTGAATGCAAAGCCACGGATGTCGCGCTCGGCGTCGGCGGCACCCCGCTCGCCAGCCACCGTCGAGAAGCGGGAAAACATCGGCGTCGTCTTGCCGATTTCGGAGAAGAGTTTCGCGCGCGTGTACTTCGTGATGTCGTGCGTCACCGTGAAGGTGCCGAACGCACCGGAGCCCTTCGCGTGCATGCGGCGCTCCGGAATCACCTCACGGTCGAAATGAGCGAGCTTTTCGAGGAACCACACATCCTGCAGCAGCGCGGGCCCACGGGGGCCGGCCGTCTGGATGTTATTGTTGTCGACAACGGGTGCACCAAATGCAGTGGTGAGCTTGTTCATGTCGTGTCCTGTCCTTGTGGGGAGATGGGCGCCTGTGGCGCCCGGTTCACGCAAACGCCGACGCGCGGATCATCGCACCGACGTTGACTGGCACGCGTCGGCCGCGACTTCCACGACGATACACTGCATCGCCGCGACGTATCGCTACGCCGCTCATCGCACACTGGCCGGCGCTTCGCGCAACACCCTGAATCCATACCGGGTCGTCGAGCGCCAGTACTGTAGGACAGCGGTCGTCGAAAGGCGTTCCAGTACCCACCGTAGTGGGAAGCACGCAGGAAGCCATGAATTGATCGTTGTCGGCCTTGCGTGCTGAACGGGATTGATTGTTGTGAATCTTTTGGCCCTGCATTTAATTAAAACCCGCCAGTCATGCAGCCAGCGACGGTGCGCCGCGCGGATGTCGCCGCCCGATGCATGCGGGACGCATGGCCGGTACATCAGGGTCCGCAAGGCGAGGTGGAACTTCGTCTCCCGAATACCCTCACCTCTCTTCGTACCGCCGCGACCTGACGCTTTTGCACATTCCTGACAGCGGTGTCAAAATATGATCATTGCAGTTTTGTGTACTGGAGCAGGCATGGCAGGCGTTCGGCAGTTCGATGAAGACAGCGCATTTGCGCAGGCGCTGGAGGTTTTCTGGCGCAAGGGTTTCCGCGCGACCTCGATGCTGGATCTGGCAGAGGCCACCGGCGTGCAGCGCGGCTCGCTCTACAACGCGTATGGCGACAAGGAAGAGATTTTCATGCGCGTGTTCGAGCGATACACCGAACGGTTTATCGCCGGCGCGCGCCAGGCGCTGAAGAAGCCCGATGTACGTGATTCGTTGCTCGCTTTCTTCGCCTTTGTGATTGCCTCGCTCGTGCAGGGCACGCCGTCGCGCGGCTGCCTGTCGACGAAGACCGCGATTGAAGTCGATCCGGATTCGCCGCGCCTGCGCGAGGCGCTGCAAAAGATGATCGACGGACTGGAGGCCGCGGTACGCAGCGCGCTGGACACACCCGAGGCGAAAACGCGACTCGCGATTCCAGCGGCGCAGGCGGCAAAGCTCGTGGTCACGATGACGCGCGGCATCGCCGTGATGGAGCGGGTCTATGGCGACCCGAAATCGCTCAAACAGACCACGTCCGCGCTCGTCGATGCGCTGGTGCCGAAGCACTGACGCACGCCGCGCGTGATGTTTTTCAGGCAGCGGGAATGAGGTCTTCGCGATTGGTGATGTCGTGGAACCCGACCATCGCACCTTCGACAGGCTCCCGCAGCGCCACGATCCAGGTTGAGATATTCGCGTCTGGATGAAGCCCCCATTGCGCACCGACCCGCGCCGCCATTACGAGGTTCCCGGCATCACACTCAGCGAGCATGACGAGCAGTCCAGGCCTCCACAAAGCAACCCGGCGCAGATGGGGCGCGACCTTTGGTTTAAGCAGCGAAGAACCGGTCATGCTTTCTGAAAGGATGCGAGGGTAGTATCCGGCGACTGATTGTAGCGTGACATGTACCGCCGTCAGGCATGGCATATCCATCGACGGCCTGCACGGTCGGGCAACCCGGTACGCCGCCGATGTCGCTGCGCTGGCGCGCTGACTCCCACACCCGCACTATCTCGAGGACTCAAAATGGATACCTATATCCTGTTAGGTTGTGGCTTTGGCACGGCGCTGCTGATTGCAATCTGGGGAATATGGAATCTCAGGTAGTCCGCAAGACGTGTACCCGAAGAACACGTGGCGAAGGACGCGACGGGGTCAACCATCTGGACCAGTCCAGCTTCCCGAATCTCCAGAACATCCTCCGTTGTGGCCATCACATCGACAGGTGTTTGAAGTAGCGCCAGAAGCGTCACCAGTTCATGTCCACCCAGCGCCGTGACGTTCAATAACCTCCATGCCCCCTGTCTGGCGCAGACTCTTTGCACGTTGTATATCAACGGCCCGCATGCATGAAGACGGTCTGGTGCAGCAGCGTCAGAACATGATGCTGGTCCTCAGGCCCACCACGGCTTCATTGCCGACCCGCTGCGATGGGTTCTCCGGATTCGGAATGCCACCCGCCGGACGGAACGCGTACTGAAAGTCCGCCTGCAACTGCCACCACGGCGTGACCTGACACAGACAGGTCGCCTCGACGTATGAAGACATGCTGGCGTCTCGCAAGTGAACTTGCGAAAGGCGGCCAGACAAAGGGAGCGTGCTGCTGACAGACCGGCAGAAAGCCAGTCGGTGATGAAGCGCGCCAACCCGACCAGAGCGAGTTAGCGGCGAAGGAGTGTTCCTGCTGCGGCTATCTCGCGGTTACTGCGCCGGCACAGGCCGGCGTCGGACTTCCACTACTCGAGCATGCGTCCACGAGGGACTCCTTTTGATGAGACGGGCGGATTGTATTCGGCACGCGTGTCAAACGGCAAGTAAAAAAATCGCAAAGAACATCGCACTCCGAATCTCCCGCCACATTCTGTGGACAAACGATTCTGCTTCGCATTCGCCGCAGCATCTCTGATTTTTCATTAACCCTTCATTCATGTCATTTCGAAAGGATGACGGGCGCCGGGAAATTATATTGGCGCTGCCTGGCGAATCATGTTGACTTCAGATTCGAGCGACGCCTAAAATTTAAAAATCTTCACAAACGGGGCTGATGCCTTGGACACCTGCAGTAGTCGACCTTCGAATAGTTTCGCTGCCTGACCGGCAGGACGTCCGCGCTCTCTTCATCCAGCCGCCGTCTTGCCAGCAGGCAGACGGTGCGCGCCGTAGCAACGCTCTCCGTGCATCTTTGATTAGCGCCATCTGGCCGCAGCGATTCCGCGCGTCCGCATGGCACAGCGTCGCGAGTGTCAACTCGCGGCAGCGTTCGCTTGCGCCCTTTCGATTCACCGGCGTGGGCCAACGCGTGGATAAACACGTGCGTAGCAAACGCTGATAAGGAGCCGCCATGCCGGACAGTGACAGTTATCCCATATGCCGCTCATCTTTACCTTTGCCTGAGGAAAGCGAGTAGACGTTCGCCGCCGCGCGCATGATGCGCCGAAGCGCCGTGTCTGCTGGCTTTCCGCGAACCGCATTAAGCCAGCCACTCGGAGAAACATCATGAACTTCGGCCTCCTCCTGTCGCAACTGCCACACGTTCAGGAATCACGCGTCCACTACGACGCCATGCTCGCGTTCCACGCCCGCGAACCGCACCCATTCGCCGCTCTCTGGCAGCGTTTCAAGACATTCGTTTCGTAAGTTCGCGCTCTTTTCCGCCATACGCAAGCGACGCCGTCGTTCGACGGTACACGCCCTTACGTATGCCGGAGGTACGCAATTTCCTTTCAATAACCAGAATCGGGGAAGAAAGCAAAATGGCCACTCCAGCTAACGTCTCACCGCCACGCAGCGCCGTGCTTGACTCCGCGCACGTCGGCGACATCAGGGGTGCGTTGGGCACCATCGCCCACCACGACACCGCGCCGCGCACCAGCTGGTGGGCGCGCTTTCGCACGCTGCTGGCCATTCTTGGCCCCGGCCTCATCGTGATGGTCGGCGACAACGACGCCGGCGCCTTTGGCACCTACACCCAGGCCGGGCAGAATTATGGGACCACGTTGCTGTGGACCATGCTGCTGCTGGTGCCCGTCCTCTTCGTCAACCAGGAAATGGTGCTGCGACTGGGCGCCGTCACCGGTGTCGGCCACGCGCGCCTCATCTTCGAACGCTTCGGCAAATTCTGGGGGGCCTTCAGCGTCGTCGATCTGTTTGTCCTCAATGCGCTGACGATCGTGACCGAGTTCATCGGCATCACGTTCGTGCTCGACTTCTTCGGCATCTCGAAGATTCTGGGGGTCTGTATTGCCGCGGCGCTGACCATGGCCGCCGTCAGCACAGGCAACTTCCGGCGCTTCGAACGCTTCGCCGTGGTGCTGTGCCTGCTGAGCCTGTTGCTGGTGCCGGTGCTGGTGTCGATTCACCCGCCGGTTGGCCAGATGACGCGCGATTTCTTCATTCCGAACTGGCCCGCCCACTCGAAACTGAGCGATGTGATGCTGCTGGTCATCGGTATCGTCGGCACCACCGTTGCACCGTGGCAACTATTTTTCCAGCAAAGCTACATTGTCGACAAGCGCATCACGCCGCGCTTCATGACGTATGAAAAAACCGACCTGTGGATTGGCATTCTGTTCGTGCTGATTGGCGCAGTGGCGATGATTTCGTTCTGCGCTGCGATGTACGCCGGCAAACCCGAGTTCGGGAATTTCACAGACGCGGGCGGTGTCATCGCTGGTCTGGAGAAATATGCGGGCCGCACGTCCGCGGTGCTGTTCGCCGTTGCGCTGCTCGACGCCTGCATCATCGGTGCCGCTGCGGTTTCGCTGTCGACCGCGTATGCCATCGGCGACGTGTTCAAGATCCGTCATTCGCTGCATCGCGGCGTGACGGACGCGAAGGGTTTCTATCTTGTGTATTTCGGCATCGTCGCCGCCGCTGCGGCTCTGGTGCTGATTCCCGGTAGCCCGCTTGGACTCCTGACCGAAGCGGTGCAGACGCTCGCAGGCGTGTTGCTTCCGAGCGCCACCGTGTTCCTGCTGCTGCTGTGCAACGATCGCGCGGTGCTCGGCCCGTGGGTCAACTCGAAGAAGCTGAACCTGTTCACGGGCGCTGTTGTCTGGGTTCTGGTGATGCTGTCCATCATCCTGACCGCCTCGGTCGTCTACCCGGACATCACGGGCGAAACGATTCTGGAAACGCTCGCTGGCGGGACACTGCTTGCCATCTTCGGCTACGCCGCCACGGTCGGCATTCGCAGGCTTCGTCGCGAAACGGCGGACGGCGCGGTACAGACGTATCCGCAAGGCGCGCGCGACACGTGGCGCATGCCGCCGCTGGATGAACTGCCACCTCCGAACCTCACGCTGAGCAAGCGTGTCTGGATGGGCGTGCTGCGCGGCTATCTGGTGCTGGCCGTCGGCCTGGTTGTCGTGAAGGTCGTGCAGATGACGCTCCTGAAATAAAACAGACACCTGCGCCGTCCGCACTTTCTGTCCATCCGCCCAGGCGCCGTGCCTGCTTGCCCGCCACCCGGCGGGCAAGCCATGAAGCGCGAAAGGCCGACGTCATGAGCCGGATTCGAACGCTCCCTGCACGCTCAGTGCATCAGCGTATACGTGGCGAAGAAGGCGCCTGAAATCTGGCAACAGTCGCGCAATTCGGGCGAAAACGATATCTCGTTTTCCGGACAATGACGGCTCTGCTATTCGTTTTGAGGCTGGTACAGTCGAGCCGCTTCATTCAAGCGCCTTCGCAGATGCATCAACATGATGGAGTACGCGCATGGAATCCGGCGAAAACGACGAACCGCTCGAAACCCGGCTGGTACGGGTGCGTGGCCAGGTACAGGGTATCGGCTATCGGGAGGCGTGCGTGCGCCGCGCCAGCGCACTGGGTGTAACCGGCTGGGTTCGCAACCGGATGGATGGTTCGGTAGAGGCAATGCTGCAGGGCTCTCCGGAGCAGTTGGCGACCCTGTGCGCCTGGCTCAGCGAGGGTATGCCCGCAGCGCTTGTCGACGCATTCGAGGTGACTGAGGTACAGCCGCCGTTTGCTCGCTTTGACACCTTTGAGCGTCTGGCCACCCAGTGAGCGGCGGCAGGCAGCGACAGTCGAAGGACGATCAGGCGTGTGCCGCCGCCAGCGCGGCCGTCACGTGTTCGCGGAGGAACGCGATCCACGTCCTGATCTTCGCGTCGAGATATTCACGCGACGCGTACACCGCGTAAATCGTCATTTCCTGCAGCTTGCACTCGGGCAGCACGTGCACCAGCTCGCCGCTGCGCAGCAGCGGCAGCGCGGAGAGCATCGGCAGCGCGCCGATTCCCATGCCGCGAGCAAGCGCGCCCGCAAGCGCATCCGGCGAATTCACGCGCAGCTTGCCTGGCGGCAGATCGATTTCCTCGACGCCACCGGGCGTCTCGAACTTCCAGTGGTCGACTGGAAAATACGGTGTGACGAATTGCAGGCAGGCATGCTCGAGCAACGCCGCGACGGTAGCGGGCGTGCCATGCCGTTCGATGTACCGCGGCGACGCGCACAGCACGCCCGGCATCGTGCAAATGCGCGCGGACACCAGCGCCGAATCCTGCAGATGCGCGGTCGTGATCTGAAACGACACGTCATACCCTTCGTCGAGCAGATCGGGAATCCGTTGCGACAGGGTCAGCTCCCCGCGCACCCGTGGATTCGCCTCGAGATATTCCGCGAGCGCGGGGATCACGTAGATATGGCCGAAGCTAAGCGGTGCGTGAATACGCAGCACGCCCGATGGCGTGTCTTTCGCGTCGCCGGCTTCGGCTTCGGCTTCGGAGTGTTCGATCAGGCCGAGAATTTCCTTGCAGCGGATCAGATAGCGATTGCCCGCATCGGTCAGCGCAACGCGACGCGTCGTGCGATTGAGCAGACGCGTGCGCAGGTGAACCTCGAGTTCGGAAATGGCGCGGGAGGCCTGCGCGGTCGTCACCTCAAGTTGCTGCGCTGCAACCGTGAAGCTGGCGATCTCCGCCACCCGCACGAAGATCTTCATGTTCCGCAGTATGTCCATCGCGTCCGGTCCCGGGTTGTTGACGCGAAAATATCATAGGGGCCGTGTTGTACGCCACGTGGCGCACGTCCTCATGCGACGTCAAAGACTGCCGTCGAACAGCGATTGCTGCGTCGTTTGCGCTACGGTCCGGTTGCGCGTCGCGTTTGACCGACGCGACGTTTTCACGGATGTGGATGCTGGCATCTTTGCGGCTTCGATCGCCAGCAGCGTTTCCTTCGCCTTCAGTCCGCCCGCGAAGCCGGTGAGATCGCCCGACGCGCCGATCACGCGATGGCACGGCGCGATGATCGAAATGGGGTTTCTGCCGTTCGCCGCGCCGACGGCGCGAACCGCCTTCGGGTTGCCAATTTGCGTCGCGATGTCCAGATAGCTGCGGGTTTCGCCGAACGGAATCGTCAACAGCGCGGCCCAGACCTGCTTCTGGAACGACGTTCCGGCAAAATCCAGTTCGAGATCGAAACCGGTGCGTTCGCCGGCGAAATACTCCTTGAGCTGGCGCTCCGTTTCATCGAGCACCGGATCGTGTTCGGCCTCGACCATTTCGCCGAGCCGCACACGGTTGGGCCGCTCGTTTTCCCAGAGAACGGCGACCAGGCCGGCCCCTTTCGCGACGAGTTTGAGTTTGCCGACCGGCGAATCCACTTCCTTGTACGCGTATGACATTTGACCTCTCCGTGCAATCGTTGATTGAGGTTAGCTCATCCGTGACGAAAGTGTAGATGACATCGGCGTGCAGGGGGCCACGGGCACTTCGGGTTCAGGCATGTTAGTTTGCCGCCCGGTATCTGGAAGGATCGACGTCCCAGGCTTCGCGGAACGCACGCGCGAACCTGCTGTGGTTTGTATCGCCACACTACGCCCAACTGCGTGCGCTTTTCGGTACGACGAGCATCTCCTGGATATCCTCACCATCCTGGAAACACTCACCTGACGGCATCGCCCCGTAGCTCCCGAATTACCTCACCTCTGCGGGCATCTCCTGGAATTCCTCACCATTGCGACGATGCGATCCTGCTAGAACTTCACCTTCAGCTGAAACCCCAACGTGAACGGAAGATTGTCCGACGGGATCGGCGGAATCAGAATGACGTTTGCACCGACGCGCTTGTATTCGAACATCAGGACCGGCGCGACCACCGGTCCGATTGTGTGATCGCGACCGAGGCCCCAGTTGCCGTAGTTATAGCCCGAGATGATGCCGCCGATCACGGAGAGTCGCACGAAGCCCCAGTGCGTGAAGTCGGGCGACCAGACGCCGCCGCCGTACCACGAAGGACGCGACAGCGAATTGCGAAAGCCACCGGCCGTCAACGCCCATTCGTTGTTCAGCCAGCACTCGACGCCGAGGCCAGGATTGAACTCCCGGAAGTGTTCGTTTGGGTCCGGGTTGATGTGATACGACCCAACCATCACGTCGGCCCAGACGCCGCCCTTGCACCAGTCGGTTGCGTGCGCCGCGGTCGTCATGCCGAGGCCCGCCGCCGCGGCCACGGCCGCGCATGCTATTTTGTTTTTCTTGCGCCAGAAACGCATGTCCTCTCCGTCGTCGGTCGGATGCCGACGTGATCCATGTTCTTGTCGAGTGGTGGTGTCACCGCCGTCGCGCACTGTACCTCAACGCGCGCGGCACGAAGGGGTGGATACGCTCGGGAAAGCGGGCACGCGAGCTGCCGCGTACCGCCCAGGGAGAACAATAACGGAGAACCGATGGCGAATTGGTGAAAAGCGCGACGCGAGCCCGCGCTTACAGGCCCAGATCCGACAGCCCGGGATGATCGTCCGGACGACGGCCGAGCGGCCAGTGATACAGACGGTCCGCCTCGCGGATCGGCAAGTCGTTGATGCTTGCGTGACGGCGAGCCATCAGGCCGTTCGCATCGAACTCCCAGTTTTCGTTGCCATATGAGCGAAACCAGTTGTTCGAATCGTCGTGCCATTCGTAGGCAAAACGCACGGCGATCCGGTTGTCGTTGAACGCCCACAATTCCTTGATGAGCCGGTAATCCAGCTCCTTCGCCCATTTGCGACGCAGCAGGCCGACGATCTCCGCGCGACCCGTGACAAACTCCGAGCGATTGCGCCAGACGCTTTGCGGCGTGTAGGCAAGCGCCACGCGCTCGGGATCGCGCGTGTTCCAGCCATCCTCTGCTCCGCGTACTTTCTGGATCGCCGTTTCGCGCGTGAAAGGCGGAAAGGGCGGACGGCTTTCGATCGGTTCGGTCATGACTTCTCCTGACGTTGGGTGGACACCCGTCGGCCCGACGGGCGAGAGACAGCGAAATCTGCTTCGAGCAACTGTCCGGCTGCGGTGCGCGCATCGAGCGCGGCGTCGGCGTCGCCACTGACGAGCGCCACGCCGATCGCGCCGTCGATCAGGATCAGCCATTGCCGCGACAGCCGCGCGGCGCGTGCCGTGCGCCGATCCGGCTGATCGTCCGGCTTGTTCTGCCTGCCCTGCTTTTTCTGTGTGATGACGTCCGGACCGGTCGATGCCACGTAGTCGTCGCACACTTCGCGCACGAAGCGAAGCAGACGCGCCTTGTGTTCACGCGCGACGACGCGGATCGGATCATCGGCGGCGCCGATTTCTCCGGCCGCATTGAGAAACGCACAGCCATGAAAATCATCCGACAAGAACCACTCCCGCAACACGTCGAACATGCCAATGAGCCGTGCGCGAGGCGCCGTGCCGCGCGCGAGCGTGTTGCCGGTGAACCAGTTCATCCAGCGTTCGTCGCGCCGTTCGAGCGCAGCGGCAACCAGCGCGTCCTTCGAGCCGAAATGCGTGTAAAAGCTTTTGCGCGCCGTACACGACTGACGCACGATCGCGTCCACGCCGGTCGCGTGGATGCCACCGGCGTAAATCAGCGCCTCGGCGGCGTCGAGCAGCCGCTCGCGTGCACCGGTTGTCGACGGATTGTCAGAAGAAGCCAGGGAAGTCTCCATGAACGAAAGGTAGAACGATCATTCTCCCCTGTCAAGTTCTGGCGACAATCGTTCATGGAATCTGGATGACGCCGGGCGCTTGCGTTATGGTGATGCTCTTCGAAACACGGATCGACGACATGCGGACACTCACGCTACGCGCCGCGCTCACGCGCGCGTTCCTGGTCACGGCGCTTGCGACAGCGGCGGCCTGCACGCCACTTCGGGTGGTGACGCACACGGTCAGCACAACGGAAACGCGTGTGCCGGCCGGACGCTACACGCTCGATCCGAATCATTGCAGCATCACGTTCGATATCGATCACTTCAAGTATTCGCGCTTTACGATGCGATTCGATCGCAAGACCGCACAACTCGACTGGAACTCTGGCGGGCTGGATAAAAGCGCGGTGACGGCGTCGATCGACGCGGCAAGCATCGACACGAATGTGCCGCTTCTCGACAGGATGGTGAAGGGCGACCAGATGCTGGATGTCGCGCGCTACCCGGAGATACGCTTCGTGAGCACGCGCTTCGAGCGGACCGGCGATTCGCGTGGAACGCTAACCGGCGACCTGACGATTCACGGCACCACGCAACCGGTCACGCTCGACGTGACGTTCAACGGCTTCGCACCCGATCCGCTCACGAAGCAGGACACGCTCGGCTTTTCGGCGGAAGGCCGCTTCAGCCGTTCGAAGTTTGGGCTTTCGACGTGGTATCCGGCTGTGGGCGACGACGTGCATGTGCGCATCCAGGCGGAATTTGTGAAGCCGCCTGCGGGAGGTTGAATGCGTCTGATTTTGCTGTTGTCACGCGTGCGTTGTGTTGGACCTGTGTCCAGCACAACGCGAATCAACGATACGACAGCAACGAATCAGGCCGCGGTCCAGTCGAGAATGACCTTGCCGCTTTCACCTGAGAGCATCGTCGCGAAGGCACGCTCGTAATCGTCGACCGGGAAACGGTGCGTGAGAATCGGCGAAAGATCCAGCCCGCTTTGCAGCATCGCGACCATCTTGTACCAGGTCTCGAACATCTCGCGCCCATAGATACCTTTGATCTCAAGACCCTTGAAGATGACCTGGGTCCAGTCGATCGCGGTTTGTGCCGGCGGAATGCCGAGGAGCGCAATCTTGCCGCCGTGATTCATCGCGTCGAGCATGCTGGTGAACGCGCTCGGCACGCCGGACATCTCGAGCCCGACATCGAAGCCTTCGGTCATGTGGAGGTCTTCCATGACGTCGCGTAACGATTCACGCGAAACGTTGACCGCCCGCGTCGCACCCATTTTTCGCGCGAGGTCGAGACGATAATCATTGATGTCGGTAATCACGACGTTGCGCGCGCCGACGTGCTTCGCAATCGCAACCGCCATGATGCCTATCGGCCCGGCGCCCGTGATCAGAACATCTTCGCCGACCAGATTGAACGAAAGCGCCGTGTGCGTGGCGTTACCGAACGGATCGAAGATCGCGGCGAGGTCGTCGGAAATTTCCGGCGGAATCCTGAACGCGTTGAACGCGGGAATCACGAGATACTCGGCGAACGCGCCCTCGCGGTTCACGCCGACGCCGACGGTATTGCGGCACAGATGACGGCGCCCCGCGCGGCAGTTGCGACAGAAGCCACACGTAATGTGGCCTTCGCCGGAAACGCGGTCGCCAATCGCGAAGCCGCGCACTTCCTGACCCATCTCGACGATTTCACCGACGTATTCATGTCCGACGTGCATCGGCACGGGGATCGTCTTTTGCGCCCAGTCGTCCCATTTCCAGATGTGAATATCGGTGCCGCAGATCGCGGTGCGCGTAATGCGGATCATCACGTCGTTGTGGCCGACTTCGGGCTTTTTCACGCGCGTGAGCGTAAGCCCGGGTGCGCGTTCGAGTTTTGCAAGTGCTTTCATGTGATGGTCTCCGTTTCAGATAACGCCAAGCGCCTTGCCGACGCGCGCGAACGCATCGACGGCGCGATCGATCTGTGCCGGCGTATGTGCCGCGCTCATCTGCGTGCGGATGCGCGCCCGGCCTTTTGGCACGACGGGAAACGAGAAGCCGATAACGTAGACGCCTTCGCGCAGCAGCGCGTCGGCCATGCGCGAGGCGAGCTGCGCGTCGCCGAGCATCACCGGGATGATCGGATGTTCGCCCGGCACGAGCGTGAAGCCGAGCGCACTCATGGCGTTACGAAAATGCGCGCCGTTTGCACGAACGCGCTCGCGCAGCTTCGCGCCTTCTTCGCTGGCAAGCAGGTCGAGCACCTTGAGCGAAGCCGCGGCGATGCTGGGCGTGAGCGTGTTCGAAAAGAGGTATGGACGCGAGCGCTGTCGCAGCAGCTCGACGATTTCCCCGCGCGCGGCGACATAGCCGCCCGATGCGCCACCGAGTGCCTTGCCAAGCGTGCCCGTGATGATGTCGACGCGCGACAACACGCCACAATGCTCGGGCGTGCCACGCCCGTTTTCGCCGATAAATCCCACCGCGTGCGAATCGTCGACCATGACGAGCGCACCGTACCGGTCCGCCAGATCGCAGATGCCGGCGAGATTGGCGATGATGCCGTCCATCGAAAACACGCCGTCGGTGGCAACAAGCTTGAATCGCGCGCCGGCGGCATCCGCTTCCTGCAACTTCGCTTCGAGATCGGCGAGATCATTGTTCCGGTAACGGAAACGTTTTGCCTTCGACAGACGCACGCCATCGATAATGCTGGCGTGATTCAGTTCATCGCTGATGATCGCGTCGGATTCATCGAGGAGCGTCTCGAACAGGCCACCGTTCGCATCGAAACAGCTGGAGTACAGGATGCAGTCGTCCGTCTGCAGAAATGCGGCGATCTCGCGCTCCAGCGCCTTGTGGACGGTCTGCGTGCCGCAGATGAAACGCACCGATGCCATGCCAAATCCGTCCCGGTCGAGCCCGTCTTTTGCGGCGGCCACGAGCCGCGGATCGTTCGCGAGGCCCAGATAGTTGTTGGCGCAGAAGTTCAGCACATCGGCGCCGCCCTCAAGACGAACGTCGGCCGACTGCGGACTGGCGATCACGCGCTCGGTCTTGTAAAAGCCGTCGCGACGAATCTGCTCAACCGTGCTGCGCAGATGGGCGAGAAAGGGTTCACGCATGAATCAGTCTCCTGAATGGCCACGGCGGATCGCGCCGTGGCATTAGCTCGTGGACCGGCAGCCTGTTATAGTCGGCTGTCAGCTTTACCGGATAAATTCGTTTTTTCGAACCAAAGTTCGGTATATCGAACAACTTTAAACGATAGGTCACCCGATGGCAAGTTCCGGAACGCGCCGCACGTCGACAGCGTCCCCTCCCGCATCCGCTGCCCAGGCTGCTTCGACGGTTGCGGCCCCCCCGCGCGTGGGCGAGCAGATCCAGCGCCTGCGTGGCGAACGGCGGATGACGCTCGACGATCTCTCCCGCGCGGCGGGCGTATCGAAATCGATGCTGTCGGAAATCGAGCGCGACAAGGCCAATCCTACGATCGCGGTGGCGTGGCGTCTCACGAATGCGCTTGGCGTCAGCCTCGATTCGCTGTTCGCCCAGCAGAAGCCGCCGGAAGCCATCGCCGTATCCGGACCACACGAAATCCCGACGCTGAGCGGCCACGACAGCCGCTATCAGTTGCGCGTATGGGGACCGATCGAACTCGCGGGCAAGTTCGAGTGGTACGAACTGACGCTGCAACCGGGCGGCGCACTCGTCTCGAACGCACACGAGCCCGGCACGCGCGAACACCTGACGGTGCTGCACGGCACGATCGAAATCGATGCGGCGGGCACGAGCCGCAGGCTGAAGGCCGCCGACACGGCACGCTACATCGCCGACGAACCGCATGCGATCCGAAACGCAGGAAAAGGCGAGGCAAAAGCCTTGCTGGTGGTGATTCACGGGTGAGCCTCCGCGCTCATGCAACGCCTTCACGATAGCGCAGCGGCACCCATCCGGCGCCTCGGCCAGATGGCCGAGGTTGCGCCAACT
Organism: Paraburkholderia sartisoli; assembly: GCF_900107685.1. Taxonomy (GTDB): domain Bacteria; phylum Pseudomonadota; class Gammaproteobacteria; order Burkholderiales; family Burkholderiaceae; genus Paraburkholderia; species Paraburkholderia sartisoli. The sequence continues at coordinate 186,817 of NZ_FNRQ01000006.1, forward strand.
ACTGTATATTTGTACAGTATAGGCGGATTGACCGGAGCCCAAAATGAACCACTCGAACGAGCATGACCTCGCCGCGCTGCGCTTCCAGGCCGCCGCGCGCGATCTCGAACACATCGTGCGTCACATCGCTTCACGCTATATCGCGCAGCAGGTACCGCTGACGTGGCGGCTGCTGCACGCAATCGAAGCGGAGGCGCAGGCCGACCTGGGCTTCGCGAGCCGCCACGACGCGTTTTTGCTGGTGCTGTTTCAGCGACCGGATAACCTGCCGTATCCAGAAACCGACGACACGGTGGATTTCGGCGCCTCGAACGCGTTGCCAGCGGTGTTCGCTTTCGCGGTCAATGCCTATGAGAAAGCGCACGCCGCCTCGATGCAGTCCGCAGGCAAGCGGACGGCGGCAATGCGCCCCAGTGCGTGGGGCGGTTAAGCGAAGGGGATTTCGTCCACCAGGGTTGCGCTGGAGGTCGGCGGGAGCGATGCGCAATCTGATGGCCGACACATCGCGGAAGGCGGGCTTCTGATTCCGTATGTGGGTGCTGAAGGCGTTCGAAGATCGGCGAGCTTGGGACCATTAGCGGGTTGACCTTGCGCTTCGCGTCTGGAAAACACCACGTGAATATCCTACTATTCACGCAACTAACGGATATTCAATCATGGTCGCTTCACCTCCCTCATCACAGCCACGACAGCATTCGGCCAGCGCCGATCTGTTTGACCAGCAACGCGAAGACTGGCGACGCGACCCTCGCATCGCATTCGACGCCTGGCTCGCAGGTCAGCAGTTCCGTCGCTCGTCGGCCGATGTGTATCGTGCGCAGTGGGGATTGTTTCTCGACTGGTTGAAAGTTCGTCGCAAGAGCCTCACAACCGTCGACACGCATGCCATCGCCGATTTCGTCGCTGGCCTGGATATCCGAAAACCGCAACGGGCCCGCTATTTAAGGCTGATTGAGCGCGTGCTCGATCACGTCCGCGAAATCGAGCTGGCATCGACCAACCCCGCGCGCTTTATTGCACAGGATGGAGACGCCGCGTGGCGCAATGCCCGTGACAATGAACCCACCGGATTTCTCACTTCGGTCGAACGATCTCTTCTGGTTGCCCACCTGTTCTCGCCACTCGCTGATCTCTCGGTTGCGGCTCGATGGCGCGAGCGTCGCGACCGCGCGTTGATCGCGGTTTTTCTCGGTGGGGGACTCAAGACCGGTGAAGCGCGAACATTAACCATTAGTTGCGTGAATCCAGGTTCGCCCTGGGTTCTGGTGGAGGCCGCCAATCCTGCCTTCACGCGACGCGCCCGGCTCTCGCCGTTCGCCGTGGCCGTCATGGATGCGTGGCTTGCCGAGCGGCGTCTCTCCGAACTGGCCGGCAATCTTGTGTTTCCGGCTTCGCCTTCGGGACGGCCGATGCACAAGGCGACGATGTTGCGATCGGTCGATGCGCTTATCGATGTCACCGGCATTTCGGACGCGCGAGCGACACGCGCCAGTCCACATACGTTGCGCAATACCTACGCGGCCGATCTGTTCGAAGCCGGAGTTGAGCCAGCGCTCGTGGGTCAATGGCTTGGATTCATGCAGCCCGTCTCGTCCAACCGGCTGCATCGCGCATGGCAAAACTGGATGATCCAGCAGGACGCACCGGCGAACGACATTCCCGATCCGGCTTCATCAACGCGTTCTGTCTAGTCGGCTTGGCCGCCCGTCTGGCCGGGCGCACGCCGATTCAGTATCCTGAAAACCCTCACCCACAGGCTCCCGGAACGGCTCACCTTTACCCGGCGTCGATCGCACCTCGATCGATCGGTCGAACGTTTGTGTTTTGTCGCCCGATCGGGCTTTTAGCTTGTCGCCGAAGCGGGGACCGTCCTGGCGGACAAAAACCGCGCCACCGCCTGAAGTCTGGAATCGCCCATACCCGACGAGTGTTCGCATTCCGGACACTGCAACTCGAAACGGTGATCGACCTGTGACAACTCCGGTTCTCCATCCACGCATTTCGGGCAGCGAAGCGGAAGGGCGACCTGAGCGTCGGCGAGGGTTCCGATCGTGCTCAACTCGTCGGGTGTCAGGCGGCCGGCGCCGGCCAGCGTACACAGCAAACCGGCAATGGCGGGATCGATGCCTTCCTGCGCACGCAAGGCAGCCACTTCCTTGCTTAGCGCATCGATCTCATCTGACTGCTCACGAACCTGCGCGTCCAGCCGGTCGCCGCGGGCTTTCGACGAAGCAATCTGCTGAATGAAATCGAATTCCTTGCGGCTCGCGTCGCGCACGCCGGACTGATACGTCGCCGCCATGCTGCGCAGCGAGTCGAGCTCGACCAGCATCGGCTTGACCCGGCGCTCGGCTTCGGCGACGGCGTCCTTGATCTGCTGCGCGTAATGCTCGGTACTCTGTCGCATATCCGCGTGCAGGGTATCAATCCGGTCGCGTAGCCCAGCGTTGGTGGTCTGCTCGATATCGAGGCGTTTGCGAAGCGCTTCGGTCTCCGCTTCGAGCCGTCGGACCATCGCCTGCAGACTTTCCTGATGCGCCGATCCGTGGGAATTCGCCGCGGCGAGTTCGGTTTCCAGTTCGCGGATCCGGTTCCATGCGGCATCAGCGCGTATTTCCGCACGCTCGATCGCTTCCTCCGATGCGTCGAGGCGAATTTCCGCCTCGCGCGCTTTTTGTTCAGCCGCTTCGACCTGGTGCTGCATCGTCGCGCGGTCTTCGTCGAGCGTCGAGCGAGCGTGTGTCATCGCGGCCTGGAACAGCTCGCCCAACAGTTCACCGGCGCGGTCCTCGAGCGCTTTCGGTATTGCCCCTGCACCGACGCGTACCTTCGATGCGCCTCGAATGCGTTCCCAAAAACTGTCGATGTCTTTTGGAATGTCGCTCGCGCTGCCTGTCTGGGTCAGTTCACGCACAGTTGCCATCGATGGGCGGATGCCCAGATCGAAAAAGAGTCGCTTACAGGCGTGAAGTGACAGTTCTTGACGGCGCGCCCCGTTTGCGCGCATCTGCTCGAGTTCTTGGCGAATCGCCTGGCGTTCTTCATCTGAATTCATTCATGCCTCGATGGAGCTGCAATCCAGCGAATCATAACAATTTACGTAGTAAACGATACGAACTTTGATTCTTGACTGGCTAGACAGGTAAACCGTGCGTTCAGCGTTGACTTTACCGCGTGTAGGGGTCGATGTCGGGGATTTACCGTGAAACAAATCGAAGAATAGTCAATAAGCTTCTGTAAATAAAGGAAATTCTGTCTTCGTCAAAAAATCGGGACTGTTTCACGAAGCGGAATGATGGGCGCGGTTTTGACGTCCGGAAATTTTCCGGCGGCACAGCGGGTTCTCGTTGAGAGTAATAGAAGTAAACACCCTTGAACCTAGGTTAAAAACGTTAACGCCATGGCAAAGCCATACCTGGTAAGGCTTTGCGGGCAGTGAGGTGAAGCTTTACGGGACAGTTGGTGAGCAATCCCGGGATGCTGCGGTGATGGGGTTCAGGGAAACGGGTGAGAGGGTTCGGGGCAGTGAGTGAGCGGCTTCGGGAGCCATGCGTCAGACAGGTCATTTCGAGAGGTGAGCTTCTTCGGGAGCAGATCGGCTGAAACCCCTGCGGCGACCTGAATACAGGACGTAGAAAGCGTAAAAACGGCGGTGAGTATCTGCGGGATGCCCGTTGCCCCCTTGTTTTGGCTGGTTTTCGGGCCGAAAAAGGCGAGTGGTGAGGCATAACGGGACAGAACGACATATGAAGGTGAGGGTTTTCAGGGCTTGACCGCCGAAATGCCCCGTTTTGGGCGACCCAGAGCCCTGCGGTGAGCCTTTACGGGACGCGCTGTGATTGCCGGCCGCGGATCGAAGCGGGATTTCAGGTATCAAAGGTGCTCTGCACGGGTAAAGGTGAGGAGATTCGGGAGATCTGCCGGAGAAAGCGTGGAATCCGATGGCCTTATCGGGGCGGGCAGCGATGGTGAGGTTTTTCAGGAGCAAGATTAAGTGGGGCATTCGGGTCTGGTGAGACTTTTCAGGAGCTAGTTTGCGGTTACTTACTGGAAACACTGCATTGACGCTGGTTGGTGAGGACATCTTTCCGGCATCTCACGATGCAAAGGTGAGGAAATGCGGGAGGTAGATGATTTTCTTCCTTCCAGCGTACCCAAAGCTCGGGTGCAGCCTTTGGGTGAGGATTTACGGGAGCGTGGTCGACTGAAGGTACCGGTTGACGAATCAAGGGTAAGTGCCGGTAACGATTGGATATTTTTCAGCGGCTGCCGAAAGGTGAGGCTTTTCAGGACCTCTCGGTGCCAGCATCGCCCAGCGTCGATCTTGTGCCTTTGGTGAGCTTTTTCAGGAGGGAAAACGCCCGTCTGGATAGCCTGTCGGCTGGAAATCCCGCGTAAACGGGGCCTCGCGCGTGCCAAAGGTGAGGTTTTTCGGGACCTTTTCCTGCCGGCATCGGTTGATTGAGGCGGATTCGAGAGGCTCTGGAGGGCATTGCGCGCAAAAAGCCAGGCAATCTCGGCGACCGATGGTGAAAATGGCCGAATGGAGGACGGTCCAGCAGGCTTTCGTGATGCGGAACGCGATAACCTGGCGTTCGCCGCTGGTTTTCGCACCCGACGTCGTAAAATTCCGACGACGTTGACCGGTGAGCCGATACGGGAACTGAAATTGAGGCTGGCGGAAGGCCCAAAACGGAGTGGATTTCGGGACCCGGCGACGGACAACGCTTGCCGTCCTGGGTGCAATCGCGCGGCGGTGAGGACTTACGGGAACGGTTCGAGGTGAGGTGCGATTCGTAAACACACTTCACCGGCAATGGTGAGATGCGCGCTATAGACGTGCTTCACCGCAGCCGGTATGCTTTCGCCAAATCCCTCCTCGACCCGACGCATGGCCACGAAGCGCGCGAAGAAGACTGATGTGGTGAGCCCGAGCTCCGCCGAATTGCGCAAGGCCGTTGAGGCCATTGCCATTCAGCCCAAGAGCGGCAAGATCACCCTGCTCACCCGGAAGCTGTTCAATGTGCTGCTCGCCGTGGCTCAGCAGGCAGACGAATCCGGCGATACCTATCGCGCGTTATTGTCCGACATCGTCGCGAATTCTGCGTTCGATTCGAACGATACGGCGCTCGTCAAAGAACATCTGCGGCGGATGGTGTCGGTGCAGGTGGAATGGAGCACGGGCACCTCGAGTCAGAAGCCGGGCCGCAAGTGGGGCATTTCCACGCTGATCGCGGACGCCGAAATTCTCGAGGATCCGGCCACGCGGCGCGTGTGGGTCGAATTCTCGTTTGCGCCGAAAATCAAGAAGAAACTACTCGATCCGGTGCAGTACGCGCGGCTGAGCCTGCAATTCCAGAGCCAGTTGCGCAGCAGCGCGGGTCTCGCGCTCTATGAAATCTGCGTGCGTTATCTGACGAACCCGAGCCATCTCACGATGCGCGAGGCGTGGGAGTGGTGGCGCCCGATTCTCTCGGGCACGCCGGATACGGAAGCCGGTGACGAAGCGAAGCGCGAATACAAATATTTCAAGCGCGACTATCTGCGCCCCGCGATTGCCGAAGTGAACGCCGTGACCAACATCTTCGTCGAGCTGATCGAGCATCGGGAAGGTCGACGCGTCGCTGAAATCCAGTTCCGTGTCACGGAGCGCAAGCAACCGATGCTCGCGCTCGACGAACATCCGAATGTCTTCGACAGCACGCTCGTCGACCGGATGGTGAAGATCGGCATTCCGCTCAAAGAGGCGCAGACGCTTTACGCCGATAGCGAGGAGAACCGGATTCGTGCGGCCCTGCAGATGACCGAGCAGCGCATGCGCAGCTCGACGTTGCCGCCAGTACGCAGCGCCCCGGCGCTCTTCAAGGACGCGCTGAAGAAGGGCTACGCCCCGCCAGTCGAAGCCCTGCCTTCGGTGGATGGCGTGAAGGGCATCGTCGCGGCCGTGCCGGCGGATGACCTGAAGGCGCGTCTCCTCGGCGAATACTCCGCCTACCGCCGCAAGGAAGCACGCGCGCTGTATGACGAGCAAGGTGAGTCGGAACGGGATGTGGCGCGACAGTCTTTCGAGGAAGACGAACTGCCGTCGCTGGGCGCGCATATGCGTGATGACTGGCGTCGTCGCGGCCTGGATTCAAAGCTTGCCGAGACCGCATTCTTCGACTGGCTGGCTCGCAAGACGTGGGGCGATCCCACCGATGGTGACCTGCTCGCCTTTACGCTGAGCCAGTCCCGCGCTGCCTGATCCTGCAGTTTGCCAATGAGGACTGCCCGCCGTGATGGCAGGCAGCCTCGGGCTTCGGGTGGATCGAGATTTACTTCGACAGCAACATCTGTTCGATCTGCTTCAGGATGTCGTCGCGCTTTTCGCGCGTGAGCCCGCGCAACCTGAGTTCCAGACGGTCATCACCGTATGATTTCAGATCTCCGACCGTCACTCCGTCGAGTTTGATATCGAGCCGCTGGGCATAGCGCTGACGTCCGGCCGGCTTCGGGATTTCCTGCGCGGTTGCGCGGCCTTTGACGATGTCCGCGACCTGCCGCGTGCTCAGATCATCCGAAAGAATCTTGTTGATCAGGCGCAGCGTGGCGTCAGTGCCGCGCGCGCTGTGGTATCGGCCAACCTGATAGCCCATGTTCGAGCCAAAGCGGTCAGGCCGGACGACCATTTCATGCATGACAGCTTCAGGCAACTTCGCGATTGACAGCGCGACGGCCACGGTCGATTCATCGAGACCGAGATGTTCGGCGAGTTCTTTCTGGCTTTGAAAATGTTTATCGTCCAGAAAGCGCTTCCAGACGACGGCATTATCAAAGACAGTCTGCGAATCGCGTTGAACGTTGAGGTCGTAGCCGAGTTTGTAGCTCTGGATACCGATCGGCAGATCGATGACGATTGCCTTGACGGAATCCTTGTTCGCCTCTTTCAACGCCCGAACGCGGCGGCCGCCATCGCTGACGAAATAACTGCCGGGATTGTCATAGTCGGGGATGACATGGATCGCCTGTTGTTGTCCCTGCTTCGCCAGATTGACGGCGAGTTCGGCAATCGACGACTTCAAATAGAAATGACGTGGATTGAACGGACTCGGCTTGATGGTTTTCAGCGCAAGTTCAATCACCTGGCCGGAACGGTATCCATGCTCGACGCGCCAGGCGTGATACTCGGGCGATTCGCTCGCAGCTTGCGACAGTGCGGGCTCCTCGACCATCGACACAACCGCGGCGTCAGGTTGACTGGAGCGCCCCGGCACGTCGGCTGACTTCGCGTCGCTACGTTGAACGAGGCCGTCGATGGCGTTGAGTCGGTCGAGCGCGGTACGTTTCTCACTGCTGGTCGTGTCAGGACGCGCCTGGAAGCCTTTAGCGAATTGGGAGGGTTTCATTCAGGGTCCTTTATGCGCATAAATTCAGGGAAGCAAGGCGGCGATCTCGTTCGCGCACGCCCGTATTTCAAAGCTTGCGAGCTTGGCGCCGCGGTCATTCATCTGCAGGACGGTCTGTCCAAGTGCCATGGCCTGTTTATAGGCCTCTCGCGTCGGAATCTGGGTTTTGAGCAATGGAAACCCGAGTTCTTCGAGGGCACGTTTAAGTTCGCGGGTCAGCATGCGCTTCTCTTCCGTTTTGTTGAGCAGGAAGACGGCACGAAGGTCCTCATTCATGACTTGAGCCTGCTGAATGAGTTTGACGAGGCCGACGCTTGACCAATAGTCAGCGGGCGATGATGAGGTGGGAATGACAGCGACAGTCGCGGCGAGCAAAACGACGCCCGAGACTTTTTCGGTAATGGACGGTGGACAGTCGACGACGATGATGTCGTAATCGCCGACGAATTTCTTGATCTCGCGATGGATCTGGCCGCCCGCCTCGGAGAGATTGACCACCGGAAACGGAATTCCCGATTCTCCTTCAGACGACGCGCTTGCCCAGTGAACGAGGGTGTTCTGACCATCGGCGTCTACAACGAGGACGCGCTTGCCTTTTTCGTGGAAGGCAGCGCCAAGGTGCATGGCGATAGTGCTCTTCCCGACTCCGCCTTTTTGTTGCGTGACTGCGATGATTTCAGCTGCCAATTCTTCACCTCATTTTTAGACGCTGATGGATTTTACCGTGATGAATTTTGATTTCAATGATTTTCGTCGTTCAGACGCGACGAATTAGCCATTCGGCCAAGGTTTATGCGCATAAACGGGTTCCCGCTAGCGGATGAGCCGCGGCAACGACTGCTTTCGATATTTCGTTGGTTTGAAGTGGTGTTCGGGCCGAGAAGGTGTTGTGGCCATTTATTTTGTGGCGACGCGATTCGCCGCTGTCAGGAGACGGCGCGGATTTGTCGACGTCTCAGCGCAGGCTGCGGACTTACCGCAATCCGTACACTGCATGTCCGCAGACCCAAACAATCGGACTCGCGTTTATGCGCATAAACCAGGAGGCAATGAATCGTCATCGGGGAATGACATCGAGACGGACAGATTGCCAACTGCCGGTATCCCGGCCTTCCGGGCGCGAAACCAGAGTTCGCGTTTTCGCCGGATAGAGTTCATCCCGCTAGCGGCTCGTTTGCACCTGCATCGAACGCTTTCGCCGCGAAGCACACGTCGATGCGTGGGCTATTAAAGAGGTGGCTTAACCTGACGGCCGGGAATGCCCTGATCCCGCAGGTCTTCTACCGGGCGCAATCGGCATTGGAATTGCTCACTCCAGGAAGCGCAACTCACGTTCAGCGAGAGGGCCTCAGTTCAGGCCGTAATCCCTTCTTCGATGCAACAACCAGCGCTTCGACAACAGAGCGATATACACCACAAACGAGCACGAATCGTCGATCGGCCCGCAAATCGACACCTGATGCGCTCCCACACCTAAAGCATCGCCAGCAAAAGCAACCCGTGCGGAATCCACATCGAACGCCGATTCATCTGGTCACCAACTCAAGAACCCCGGCAACTGAAATCAGGCGGAATCGGTACACTTCCGGTTGCTCAACGACCAACAGCTGGCAAGCGTCCCAAACCATGATCACGATCTATCACAACACTCGCTGCTCGAAATCGAGAGGCGCTTGCGACCTCGTCGCAAATGCCTTCAACCCGAAAAATGAACCGGTGGAAATCGTCGAGTATCTGAAGAATCCACTGTCGGTCGCTCAACTGAAAGAGCTCAACCGCATGTTGGGGTGTTCCGTGCGCGAGATGATGCGCGACACGGAAAAGGAGTACGCGGCGTTGGGTCTCGCTGCTCCCGAGTTGACAGATGATCAGTTATACGAAGCAATAGAGGCGAACCCGATCCTGCTGCAACGCCCGATTGTCGTGCGAAATGGACGGGCGGTCATTGGCCGGCCGCCCGGGAACATCTCCGCGCTGTTTGCCAACGAGGATTGATCGACAACGATTGCGAGAAAGCGTCGACTCAGGCCAAAGGTAAAGCACGCCGTCGCGCTTATCCTTTCGCGACGAGCACTGCATCCCGAGTCACGATCTTTGCCGGAATGATGTGCAGTTCAGCGAACGTGTCTGCAATCCGCTGTTGTGAGGCAAGCACGCCGGCGTCGACGGGTTTGTAGATGTGCGCGTAGTGTCGCAGCCCCGCTTCGATCACCTTTTCATCGAGGCCCTGAATGGGCGCGAGCTGCGCCGCGGCTTCCGGATAGTGTCCACGGACCCAGGCGCCTTCCTTGTTGACTTCGTCGATCACGATGGAGAGCACATCGCCGTTGTCCCGAGCGAACGGCCGCGCGCTCAGGAAGAATTGATGGTGATCCACGATACCGCTCGCGTCCGCAAGCAGCCGCGCGTTCGGTTGCTGTTTTGCGGCTTCGAGAAAGGGATACCAGATCGCCCATGCATCGATCGCGCCGCGCTCGAATGCGGCGCGCGCATCGGCCGGCGCCAGGAACACCGGTTGTACGTCAGCATACGTGACGCCCGCTTTCTGCAGCGCCGCGACGAGAAACCAGTGCACGTCCGAACCTTTGTTCAACGCAATTTTCTTGCCCTTCAGATCGGCAAGGGTGTGGATGGGCGCGTCCCGATGGACGAGGATGCCTTCCGCGTGTGGCGTCGGCACCTCATAGGCGGTGTAGACGAAGTTCGCGCCCGCGGCTTGCGCAATGACGGGCGGCGCCTCGCCGACGTAGCCAAAATCGATCGCGCCGACGTTCAGGCCTTCCAGTAGCTGCGGGCCCGCCGGAAACTCGTTCCACTTCACCGATACGCCGAGCGGTGCAAGGCGTTTCTCGAGCGTTTGCTTCGACTTGAGCAGCACGAGCGTGCTCGCAGCCTTCTGGTAGCCGATGCGCAGCTCCCGCTTGGACGTGCCCGCGAAAACGGGCAGGGCAGCCGCGGCCAGCGCGGCGCCGGCGCCGACAATGAACGCACGACGTGCCGGTGTGAAAGTTCGTGACATAAGAGGATTTCTGACGTGATGGCGGACGCAACGTGGACCGGTTGCGGCCAACGATAAGACGCCCCACGCCAAATGCGAACTGATGGATTCGCATAAGCAAATCACACGGCTCCTCTGCTGATCACTACACACGTCGACGATTAGAGCAGACAACCTGACGCGCCGGTATCGGCCGAATGGCCAGGCTGCCGCGTTCCTCAGTGCCCGCTACAATTCGTCCGTGCCTCTCACGTAGCGCCTTCAACCAACCCAGGAAACACCGTGCATCCATTGACCCCCCTTGTGCCATGGGCCGCCCACGACACCCAGCTCATTCTTTCCTGTGTGCTGGGGCTCGCGATCATCGTCGTCTTTATCAGCGCGCTCAAGCTCGCCCCGTTTCTGTCCATTCTGGTCGGCACGTTCGCGGCGGGATTCGCGGCGGGTTTGCCGCTCGAAGCGGTTGCGAGTGCGTTTAGCAAGGGCGCCGGCGCGTTGCTGGGGGACGTCGGCATCATCATCGCGCTGGGCGCGATGCTCGGCGCGTTAATGGCCGATTCAGGCGCGGCCGACCGGCTCGTTTCCACGATCCTCAAGCACTCCACGCCGCGCCTGTTGCCATGGATGATGGCGCTCGTCGCCATCATTATCGGGTTGCCGCTTTTCTTCGAGGTCGGGCTCGTCATGATGGTGCCGATCATCTTCGTGATGGCGCGCCGCTCGCAGCAACCCATCTTGCGCATCGCGATTCCCGCGCTGGCCGGCATGACAACCCTGCATGCGCTGCTGCCGCCGCACCCGGGGCCGCTGATCGCCGTGAGCGCGCTCCACGCCGATCTGGGCATGACGCTGGGGCTCGGTCTGATCGTCGCGATTCCCGCTGTGATTCTCGCCGGGCCGCTGTACGGCATGTGGCTGTCAAAGCGCATGCACGTCGTCGAGCCCGAGGAGATGGGCAAGCTGTTCACGGCCCAATCCGATCAGTCGGAGCCGCCAGGCTTTGCGATTTCGCTGATCACGATCCTGCTGCCGGTCGTGCTGATGCTGGGCCGCACGGTCGCAAAGCTGGGTCTGTCGCCGGAGACGTTTCTTTTCGATGCGCTCGACTTTCTGGGTGAGCCGCTCGTGGCGCTGGGTCTTACCGTGCTCTTCGCGATCGTTGCGCTAGGCTGGTCGCGCGGCATGCCTCGCGAGCGCGTCGGCGGCATTCTCCGCAAGAGCCTGCCGCCGATCGCCGCGCTGCTTCTGACCATCGGCGCGGGCGGGGGGCTCAAGCAGACGCTCGTCGCGGCTGGCATCAGCATGACCATCGGCAAGATCGCGGTCGGCGCGCATCTTCCGCTCATCCTGCTCGCCTGGCTGATCGCCGTCGCGTTCCGTCAGGCAACCGGTTCTGCCACCGTCGCCACGACCGCGACGGCCGGTATCGTTGCACCTGTCGTCACTGGCCTGAGCGCGACGCACAGTTCGTTGATGGCGCTCGCGATCGGCGCGGGTTCAGTCTTCTTCTGCCACGTGAACGACGCGGGTTTCTGGATGGTGCGCGAGTACTTCGGGTTGCAACTCAAGCAGACTGTCTTCGTCTGGTCGATTCTGCAAACGATCGTTTCGGTGGTCGGACTTGCCTTGACGCTTGTTCTATGGGGCGTGCTGACCTGAGGTGGGATTCTGGCGCCGAAGCGTGGCGCCCTGCACAACGGAAGCGAACCTGCAACGCTACGCGATGCAATGCGCCACGCGCACCACCCGCAGGCTGGCAGGAATTGCCTGCTGAGTGGCAACCGTGCGGTGCGTCGCGTCGCTAGACTGGTTGCATCGGTATCAGGCGCGCCGCATGAAGACGTGTCGCGCCAGTGAACGAACCCGGCGACCTGCAGAAGCGCGTCACGCCCTTTCCATTTCGCCCAGGAGTCTTTTGATGCTGGAATTGCGACCCTCCTGCGAATGCTGCGGTAAATCCCTGCCGCCCAGCGCAACCGACGCAATGATCTGCACGTACGAATGCACGTTTTGTGAAGTTTGCGCGTTGAGCGTGCTACGCAATGTCTGTCCGAATTGTGGCGGCAATTTTCAGTTGCGGCCGAATCGCCCGAAGGCGATGCTGGCGAAACATCCGGCACGCGCGGAGCGGCACGAAGCGAAGATCGACGAGGCATCGCATGCGCGGTATTTCGAGCGCTATCGCACGACACCACCGTCCAGGCGTTGAGCGATCCGGCTCGCGGTTAGCCCAACGCAACGCCATAGCGAACCCTCATGCGTCACAACCCAGGGCACGACCCGAAACGCGCCCGACGTGTACCAGAACTTACTGCTCGTCCTCAGCCTCGCGGCCGCCGGCGGTGCCGTTGATTTCCTGCGACGCCGCGCGTAGCAGGCTGATATGTCGCCGGTAATTGCGGCAACCGCTGCAGGTCGGCAGATGCACGCCGATGGCGATCCACTCGCCAGCGGTCAGCGGGCGGTCGAGCGCGTCGGATAACAGTCGCGTGATGTGCTTACACTTGCCCATTGACGTCCTCGCTGGAAAAGCCTTTCTCGCTGAGGCAGGTGCGCAACCGCAGCCGCGCACGGTAGATGAGCACGCTGCAGTGATTTGCCGTCATCTGAAGCTCGGTGCAGATGTCGGCCGTTTCCAGTTCGAGGAACTCACGCATCATGAACACGCGTCCGATGGTTTCCGGCAGATGGTCGAGGCAGATCTCGAACAGTTCCCAGAACTGCTGCTGACGTAACGCTGTTTCGGGCGTCGGCCACGGTCGCGGTTTGGCCTGCGCCGACCAGTGCCCGTTCTCCTTGAACAGCTCCCGGTCGAGCACGGATTCGTCGTCGAGTTCGGATTCGAGCGCCGACAGGTTCACGGTGCGGTGTCGCGCGCGCAACGTGTCGACGAGCTTGTGACGCAGAATGCCGAACACCCAGGTCTTGTGCCCGGACTGTCCCTCGAAACGATCGACCTGCGTCCAGGCTGCGGCGAGCGCCTCCTGAACGGCGTCTTCGGCCGCCGCGGCATCGCGAAGCTGCAATCGTGCAAACCGGAGCAGGTCGCGGCGGAGTTGCGTCAGGTAGGCGGGATCGTCGAACGCGGGATGCTGCGGGGCGGTCATACGCGCCACCCCCGGCGGACGGCGCCATCCAGGCGGATTCGCCCGACTGCGCATGCGCATGAGGCATCGGGCCGCGCCGGAGCACGCGGGAGGCGCGACGGTGGTCGTTGCCCAGTGATCGTCGGTGTGAATGCATGGCTGCTGTTGTCGCGGTCGGCGAAATCAATCGGGTTCATGTGTGCGTGTGCGATGACGGATGGGTGCCGACGCGGGCTCACTGCAGGGCAAGCTCAGGAAGCGGCCCGACAGCATAACCGCACGAAGCGAACGCCAGCTCCGGACGCACAGCATTCCGTTTGCAACGGGAGCAGTCGCGGGCTGGTTCGCCCGTCATTCTCCCGCACGTTGCCATGCCGCGAGACAAGATTCGGCGCGTCGCGGGCGGCGGTCCGGTTTTCAGTCATCCCGCCTTGGTCGCGCGAAGGGCGGCTTTATGACAGTTGGCTTGCAAATGATTTCCTGACCCGCGCCGCAATCGTCAACGCCGCGGACCTGGTCAAACCGGGCCGCCGCCGCGAGCGTCGTTACAAGCGTTGATGCAGGACGCGCGTCACACCTTGCCGCCGCCGTCGATTCCACATCCCTGCCGCCACACCGCCTTGCCGCGCTCCGAGAGTTCGCCGCTGCTGTGTGCGGCGTCGCCTTCGGTGCCCTTGACCGCCATATCGCCGCCTGCCTGTTCCTGCGCTTTCTGCTCCTTGTGCTTGCGCGCCGCAACGGCTTCGTCGTGTGACCTGCCTGCGTAGTTCAATGTCATGTCTCTCTCCTTCTGAAAAACCATGGACCACAAAGGTTCGATGCCGCCGCGCCTGCACAGGTTCGTTTTTATGCGAGGCAACGCACCCGTGGACGGTCTCGTCTTGACCGCGGTTTTTGCGCACGGGAATAGATGCCGGGCGTTTTCCTTGATGGGCAAGGTTTGCAGCTCACTTATCCACAAGGTTGTTCAACGAAACTGTGGATATCTTGAATGCACCGTGAGTTATCCACCGCAAGCGGTGGCGCGGGCGTCTCACGGACGCTTCCCTTTCAGTCGTCACCGGCCCATTGACCGCCTATGATTGAGCATTGAGACCTTTTCGCGCGGCGTGCGCCCCACCTGAGGAAACAAAGATGGCTTATCAGATCGCGGTTATCGTAGGCAGCTTGCGTCGGGATTCAACGAACAGACAACTGGCTCGGGCGTTGATCTCGCTTGCGCCGGCCGATTTCTCGTTCGACCTCGTGGATATCGGCGGATTGCCGCTGTACAGCCAGGATTACGACGCGGATTACCCTCCGGTGGCACGCGAGTTCAAACAGAAGATTCAGGCGGCCGATGGTTTGCTGTTCATCACGCCCGAGTACAACCGGTCGATGCCCGGGGTGCTGAAAAACGCGCTCGACTGGGGCTCGCGGCCGTGGGGCACCAGCGCCTGGGGCAACAAGCCGGGCGCGGTCGCCGGCACCTCGCCGGGGGCGACCGGAACGGCGCTCGCGCAGCAGCATCTGCGCAACGTGCTCGCGTATCTCGATGTCGCGACGCTCGGCCAGCCCGAGATGTTCATCAAGCACAACGCGGCCGTGATCGACGAAAACGGCAAGATCCTCAATGACGACACGCGCAAGTTCCTGCAGTCGTTTGTCGATCGCTATGTCGCGTGGGTCAAGACGCACGGCGGGACGCACTAGACGTTCCGGTTCACCGATCCATCGGTTGCCGCGAGACCCGCGGCAAAAAGGCGGCGCTTCCGCAAGGAGCGCCGCGTGTCCCGCTACACGCCGGACGAAATCGGCGGGCTTAAACGTGATGGTGACCCGTCACCCGGTCCCAGCCGTGACGCACAGCCGCCTTGAAGCGTTCCCATGTGTCGCCTTGAGGCGTCGTTTCCCAGTTGCGGCGGGCTTCGGGTTCGATGTCGTCCCACTGACGGTCGCGGTAACGGACGTCCTGGCCCATCTTCGCACCGTAGTGATACGCGCCTGAGTAGTCTTCGTAGCGTGCGCCTTCGTCCGCGTACGCTTCGTCGTAATGGCCGCGGAAGTCCTCCTCGTATTCGAGAAACTCGTCCGGCACCGGCGCACCGATATCGCCGGCACCCGCACCCGCACCCGCACCCGCACCCGCACCCGCACCCGCACCCGTACCCGCACCCGCACCCGCACCGGTTGCGGGCGCGGCAGGCGCCATATAAGCGCCAGACCCAGGCGCCGCAGCCGACGAGACCGCACGTGTCGCGTCGTCGTCCAGCGGCGGTGGCATGGCGCCAGCCGCACCGATCCCGAGTTCGTCGAGCATCGACTGGTCGCGCGCGGCGGTCGTATCCATCATCGGTGAATCCCACGCCGGTGCCCGCTCGCCGATGTCGATCGCACCGAGTTTCGCCAGCGTGCGCTGGGCGAGTTCCGCGTGCGACTCGCTCGCGGCGCTCACGCAGACGAGCACCGCGCCGCGCCGCACGGCGTCGGCGTAGCGGGCGGTCGTGGCGGGGTCGGCAGGGCGCGGCCCGGAAGCGAACAGGCTCGCCAGGAACCGCTCGAGGTTGGCCATGAAACCGTGGCCGGCCTCGGGGTGGGCGGCCGGATCGATGTCGGCTCCGGATGGCGTGACCGGATTGGCCTGCAGTTCGATGTCGGTACGGGCGAAACCCGTTTGCACGAGCGTGTCGCGTGCAGCTTCGGCCTGGGTGTAGGTGTCGAATAACCCGATCACGGTGTGTCGCATGGCTGCCTTCCTCCGTTTTCACAGGACCGGTCCGGTGGGTCCGGATCGCGCGGCGCGACGCGCGTCGCTGTCCAGTCACCGAGGGGAATGCAACGATCATGCCGGATCGGCAAAAGCCCCGGTGTAAAGGGCGCGCACGGCTTCGCACCGGGCGCCGGGGTGCCACCCTGATCCAGCGTCGGCGCGCTTTTTACAATCGCCGCGTAATGAACACTGCGGAGTACTGCGCAAGGCGTGGCAGCTGGTCAGCCGGAACTACGCAGCGGGATGCGTCGGCGAGAGCGTGCCTTGAATGGTTTGCAGAATCTTGTCGAGCAGCGCGATATCGAATGGTTTCGACAGCACGCGCACGTCGACGTGACGCGCCCGTTCCAGTTCCTCGGCGTAGCCGGTCACGAGAATCACCGGCAGCTTCGTTTCGAACGCGAGCACGGCTTCAGCCAGGTCGATGCCGTTCATCGCGCCCGGCATGTGAATGTCCGAAATCACGAGATCGAACGGTAGCGGCTCGCCGGTGCGCGCCTGCTTCGCGCGCGCTTCGTCGAAGAGGCGCATCGCGGCGTCGGCGTTGAAGACGCAGGTGATCTCGTGTCCCATCATCTGCAGCAACGCTTCGGTGCCGGCGGAGACTTCCTCGTTGTCGTCGACGAGCAGAATCCGCAACCCCTGGCGCGCGGCAGGCGGGGTTTCCGCACCCGGTTCCGCAGGGCGTGCGATTTCCGGCGCGGCTTCGGCGCGCGGCAGGTACAGGCGCACCGACGTACCCGCTCCAGTCGCGCTGTCAATCGCCGCGAGGCCGCCCGAGCGCTCGCAGAACGCGAACACCTGCGGCAACCCGAGGCCGGTGCCCATGCCCTTCGGCTTCGTCGTGAAGAGCGGCTCGAAGGCGCGCGCGAGCACTTCCGGCGGCATGCCGACGCCCGTGTCTTCGAGCGAAATCTGCACGAAGTCGCCGGTGAGCGGAAAGCCGTCGTCGTGCCGGAACGCGACGTTGTTCGCGCGCACGGTGAAGCGGCCGCCGTTTGGCATCGCGTCGCGCGCGTTGACGGCGACGTTGATCAGCGCGAGTTCGAGTTCGGCGACGTCGACGTGCGTGGGCCAGACGTGCGCGCTCACGTCGACGACGAGCGCGACCTTCGCACCAAGCGAGGCGCCCAGCAGTTCGCGGCAGCCGGGCAACCAGCGTTCCACGGCGATGGTTTCGTTGCGCAGCGGCTGCTTGCGCGCGACGCCGAGCAGTTGCCGCGTCAGCGACTGACCGCTTTTCAGCGCGCGCTCGATGGCGGACAGTTCGCGATCGAGGCCAGGCGCGCCCCGCCGGCGGGCAATCTGCACGTTGGTCGAGACGATCATCAGCAGGTTGTTGAAGTCGTGCGCGACGCTGCCGACCAGGTTGCCGAGCGCCTCCATCTTGCGCGACTGCCGGTACGCGGATTCGAATGAGCGACGCATCGACGCTTCCGCCTGCCAGCGCTCCCACGCTTCCTCTTCCGCGCGAAGGCGCTTGAGCGAAAGCCAGATCACGCACCACAGCACGATCGAGGGCATGAACATCGAAAGAATCAGGAGACTCAGATGCCGGTACCAGCCGGCCCAGATCGCCGACGTGCGGTAGCCGCACGACACATACACCGGATACGCGCCGACGCGCCGGAACGCGAGAATCACGCGGTCGCCTTCCGCGCCGCGCATGTTGACGACGCCCGCGCGGCGGCCCTCGGCCAGCGCTTCCGTGAAAGGCGTGCCCGGGGGTGCGAGCGCGGGTTCGTGCGGTGGTTGCGGATATTGCGCGAGCGTGGCGCCGTCGGCGCGGGTGAGGCTGAGCGTCATCGGGGCGTCTTCGCTGCCAGGCAGTTCGCGATAGAACGCGTTGAAGTAACCCGGCCGCAGCGCGACCGAGACGACGCCGGTAAACGCGCCGTTTTCGTCGTGGCGGGCCACGCCGGTGTTGAACACCATTTCGCCGGCAACGTCGCCATCCATCACCTTCGAGACATGCTCCAGCACCTTGTTGTCGCGCAGGCCGATGAAATCGGCGCGGCCCGCGATCGAAACGGCCGGCACCGGATACAACCGGCTGCTCACGAGCAGCTCGCCCGTGCCGCTGAAGATCGACACCGCGGCGACCTGCGGATAACCGCCGCCCATCGTGCGCAGCTTCTCGTGAATGTCGGCTTCGCGCTCGCGGATGCCCGCGTCGTCGAGACCGCTCACCAGATCCACGATGCGCGCGTCGAGCGCCTCGTTCATGTCGAAAACCTTCAACGCGTGCTCTTCGGCGACGCGCACCGTGCGCAGCGTGACATCGGTCGCACTGGATTCGCGCGCCTTCAGGTCGCTCCACGCCATCGTCGCGACGTAAATGCACGGCAACACGACGGCCGCAATGAGCAGCGCGATCAGCGTCATGCGCCGGATCGCGAAATGATGTTCGGGAGGCGCAGCCGGAAACAGGGGTTCGTCTTGCTGGCTGGCAGGCGCGCGGCTCGCCCGGAGCAGGTCGGGCCGTTCAGGGTTCATCGTCGGGAGGGCTGGAAACGTCGGAAAACAGGGACACCGTGTTCAATATCATAAACGAGAAGAAAGTCGGGTTCGGATTGCGCGATGCACAATGGAAAGGTTTTCTCGCGCGCGGGTGGTTTTCGAGTGGTTTTTTCGCGAAGCACCCACAATCAGCGACGAATCCAGAAGCGCAAACGTACACAAAAGGATGCATTCAAAATATTTGCCGTGTTTTGAAAATGTTCATTCGATTAATTGCCATTTTCGGGTGATTTTTATCGAGCCGATCGATTTTGGTGCGTTGCTTTTTCGCTGAATTAATTCAAGAATCATTCCTGCGACAAATAAAGCGTCCGCCATGCCCGGACGTTTCTCCCGCGGGGGCCCGTCAGACAGTGCGTGTGACATGCATGCCGGGTTATCCGCGGATGCAGGCGCGGGGGGCACCAGATCTCGGGTCCAGGGGTCGTCTACTGCTGCGCCGTGTACGTACGGGGTAGGCTTCCACCATGTCGGATTCTGGCGTTGTCTTTTGCGCTCATGCACCTTGCCGTGCGAGCGCCTGTTTCCCGCATGCCGCTCTTTGCGGCGCGGTGCGGTCGCCCTCGTTTGATTCCTTTCTGACTGCTTATCCGCCTGGCCGGTCCTGTGGCTCAAGAACGGTGTCGCGCTGCCGTTAACCCGATTGAGCCTATAACGTCTACCGACTGCCGCCATGTCCTTGCCTATTGTGATTGCCGACGACTCGCTGCTTGCCCGCAAGGTGCTGACCAAAGCCCTTCCGCAAGACTGGGATGTCGATATCGCCTACGCATCGAACGGCGTCGAGGCGCTCGAACTGTATCGGGCCGGCAGGGCTTCCGTTATGTTCCTCGACCTGACGATGCCCGACATGACGGGTTTTCAGGTGCTCGAAGCGCTGCAGCACGAGGATCTCAACACGTTTGTGATCGTCGTGTCCGCCGACGTCCAGCCGATGGCGCAGGCGCGCGTGCGCACGCTGGGTGCCATCGCATTCGTCGCCAAGCCGGTGACGCCCGAGGCGGTACTGCCCATCCTCAAGGAGTACGGGTTGTATGTCTGAGCCAGCCCTGAACGAAGAACAGCGCGACGCGCTGCAGGAGGTCGCCAACCTGGCGATGGGTCAGGCCGCGACCCGTCTCGCGACGCTGCTCGATACGTTTATCGAGTTGTCGGTGCCGCGCGTGCGCGTGGTCGACGTGTGCGAGGCGGCCGAGGCGCTGCGCGACATGACCGGCATCAACGAGGCCGTCACGGCGGTGCGACAGGGCTTTCGCTCCGACATCAAGGGCGAGGCGCTGGTGATCTGCCGCAGCGGCAGTATCGCCGAGTTGTGCGCGCTGGTGAACGACCCGTATGCCGGTTCGGCGTACGAAACGGTTTCGCAGGAAGAGCTGATTTACGACGTGGCGAATGTGCTGACGGGCGCCTGCGTGTCGTGCATTCTCGACCAGTTGGGCCGCACGCCGGTGTTTTCGGCGCCGGGACTGCTGGGCGCGTCGATGTCGCTCGACGACGTGTTCCAGCCGAAGGTGCTCGCGTGGGAAATCGCGCTGCTGGTCGAGGTGAATTTCGCGCTGGAAGACCAGAGCTTCCGCGCCCATCTGGTGATGTTGATGGCGGAAGAGTCGATCCGTCACATGAATGAGGCGCTCGATGCGCTGCTGTCCAGCCTATGAGTGAATCGTCCGCGTCCTTGAGCGATCTGGTTGTCGAGCGCGTTGATTTCGGCATTTTCGTGCTCGATCGCGAAATGAACGTGCTGATGTGGAACCGGTTCATGCACGACCACAGCGGGCTTTCCGCGGAACAGGTGGTCGGAAAACAGATTTTCGCGAGCTTTCCCGAACTGCCGCGCGTGTGGCTCACGCGCAAGCTCGAAAGCGTGTTCCAGCTGGGCAGCTTCGCGTTCAGTTCGTGGGAACAGCGGCCGTATCTGTTCAAGTTCGACCATGACCGGCCGATTACCGGCGGCGTTGACTTCATGCAGCAGGATTGCACCTTCATGCCGCTCATGCGCGACCGTGAAGTCGTGGCTGTCTGCGTGACGATTTCCGACGTGACGGCCGTGAGCATCGTGCGGCGCGAACGCGAGGAAGCGGTCGCCAAGCTGCAGGAATACGCCGATCGCGACGGCCTCACGGGCATCGCCAACCGGCGCTATTTCGAATCGCGGCTGCGCGACGAATACACGCGCTGGCAACGGTACGGCGGCGACCTGTCGGTGCTGCTCTTCGACCTCGACCATTTCAAGAAGATCAACGACCGGTTCGGCCACGTCGTGGGCGACAC
Organism: Paraburkholderia sartisoli; assembly: GCF_900107685.1. Classification (GTDB taxonomy): domain Bacteria; phylum Pseudomonadota; class Gammaproteobacteria; order Burkholderiales; family Burkholderiaceae; genus Paraburkholderia; species Paraburkholderia sartisoli. Next base: position 207,826 of record NZ_FNRQ01000006.1, read on the forward strand.
GGTGTTGCGCGTGATGGCACAGCGCGTCGCGGAAGTGGTGCGGGTGCAGGACACGTTTGGCCGGTTCGGCGGCGAGGAGTTTGCGCTGCTGCTGCCATGCACGCCGCTCGAAGACGCCATGCTCGTCGCGGAAAAAATCCGCTGCAAGATCGGCGATACGGCCATCGACGTCCAGGGCACGCTCGTGCCGGTGACGGCGAGCGTCGGCGGCGCGTGCGCGCGTACCGGCGTGCCGGCCTACGAAGTGCTGATCAACGAAGCCGACGCCGCGCTCTACAGCGCGAAGCGGCAGGGACGCAACCGGTCGGTCGCGTTCAACTGAGCCTCACGCTTACTCCTACTCGCCGGCGCCTTCGACCCGCATCGTCGATGTTTCCTGCGCTGGCGCCGGCCGGTCGTTACCGGGCGCCGCGATCAGCAGGCCGGGCTTTGGACGGCTGGCGCCATCGGGCGTGAATCCGATGAATGATGTCTTGATCAGCGCGTCGAGCGGCGAGTCGCCGCGCTGGACGCTTGCCGTGATCCACGACTGTTCGAGCGATTCCAGCGGACTGTATGCGTGCTGCGCGGCGTGAACCCCGCACGTGGCACCCAGCAGCGTGAACGATAAAGCGGCAAGCCGGATAGCGTGTTTCATGATATTTCCTGAACGGTCATGGTTAACTGGCAGGCGTGACGAGACCGCCGCCGATGCAATGAGCCGGGGAAATAGAGTCGTGTTGATTAACGCGAATGTGATTCGACCGGCGATCCGCGACGATTACCGGCGCGACACCTGTTTCGTGTCTCGATAAGGCGGGTAACCGTTGCCTGGTGGGAGCCACGAAGATTCGTGGCATCTCAATAAGATCAGTTTAAGCAACCGTCGATGGCTGCTGAATAAGACCAGTCTTAAATGAAGAATGGCCTTTTCAGGCGAATTTGAACAACCGGATTTGTATGGCCGTTATTCAATTTATTTGCCTCGGGCGCGTGAAAACCGGCGCCGTCTTTCCGGTGGCGTTGTGCGTGAGTTAGTGACTTCGAAGGGACGTTTGCGTTGCCAGCATGAAGCGGAGAACCGCCGGAACCCGCTGCCCTGGCGCGACCTTCTCCATGGCATTGTTACGCCGGGCTGTCCTGTCGACCAACACTTACTCCAGCTCCATGGCGCGCCCCTCGGGTTCCATGCAAGGGAGTGGCCACCGACGTGTTTTCAGCGGTGAACGCCAAAGATTGTTATACTTTTCGGCGTTTCCGGCATCCCAGCCGGATTGTTTCGCGCGTGTCCGCGCGCGCGGACGACATGCCCTGCGTCCGGCCATCTGGCCACGAACCGCGGGCGCCTCAGCGGAGATCGTCTTGGCCGTTTCCAACCTTGTCGTGGACGATACAGAAACCGACGCAGCAGCCGTGACTTCGGGCAGCTCGTTCTATCTCGCAATGCGCATCCTGCCGGCGGCGCAGCGCGACGCGATGTATCAGGTCTACGCTTTCTGTCGTGCGGTCGATGACATCGCCGACAGCGACATGCCGCGTGTCGAACGCGCCGCCGCGCTCGAGCGCTGGCGCGCCGACATCGACGCGTGCTACGCGGGCTCGCCGCGCGCTTCGTTGCGCGCGCTGACCCGGCACATTCACACCTTCAACCTGCAGCGCGACGATTTCCACGAGATGATCAACGGCATGGCGATGGACGCCGCCGAAGACATCTGCGCGCCCGACGAAGCCACGCTCGACCTGTACTGCGACCGCGTCGCGAGCGCGGCAGGCCGTCTGTCGGTGAGGATATTCGGGATGCAGGACGCGCCGGGTCGCGAGCTCGCGCATCATCTCGGCCGCGCGCTGCAACTCACCAACATCCTGCGCGACATCGACGAAGACGCCGGCATCCATCGCTGCTATCTGCCGCGCGAACTGCTGGCGCGCGAAGGCATCGCGTCCACCGATCCCGACACGATCGCCGACGATCCGTCGCTGCCGCGCGTCTGCGCCACGCTCGTCGCTCGCGCGCGGGCACACTTCGCGAAGTCCGACGAAATCATGGATGCGCAGGCGCGTCGCGAAGTCCGCGCGCCGCGCATCATGTCCGGTGTCTACCGGTGCCTGCTCGAGCGCGCCGTCGAGCGTGGGTTTGACATCCCGCGCACGAAAGTCAGCAAGCCGCGCGCGCGGCTCTTGTGGATCGTCGCCCGCTACGCACTGTTCTGATGGTCAAACTCGTCCATGTGATCGGCGCGGGCCTCGCCGGCCTGGCAGCCGCTGTGCAGCTGCAGCGCCGCGGCGCGCAGGTCGTGCTGCACGAGGCCGCCGCGCAGGCCGGTGGACGGTGCCGCTCGTATTACGCCCGCACGCTTGGCGCGACGATCGACACGGGCAACCATCTGATCTTCTCCGGCAATCAGGCAACGCTGGGTTACGCGCGCGCAATCGGCGCCGCGGACGAACTGGTTGGCCCCACGCAACCCGGGTTTCCGTTCATGGACCTCGCCGCCAGCGAGCGCTGGACCGTCAGGCTTTCGCCCGGTCCGTTGCCGCTGTGGGTGTTCGACGCGAACGCCCGCGTGCCGGGCACGAACTGGACCGATTATTTTTCGATGCTGTCGCTGCTGTTCGCGAAGCCCGGCCGCTCGATGGCGCAGACCATGCGCTGTAACGGCGTGCTGTGGGACCGGCTGCTGGGTCCGCTGTTTCACGCCGTGATGAACGGGGAACCGCGCGATGCCACCGCGCAGCTGGCGGGCGCCGTCGCGCGCGAGACGTTTGCCGCGGGCGCTCAGGCATGCCGCCTGCTCGTCGCGCGCAACGGGCTGGGCAGCGCGTTTGTCGATCCCGCGTTGCGTCTCCTGCAGCATGGCGGTGCGCAGATCAAGCTCGGCTCGCGGCTGAACGATCTGACGTTTTCCGAATCCGGACGCGTCGCGTCGCTGCATTTCGCCGACGAAAGCATCGCGCTCGGCGCGGACGAAGGCCTGGTGCTCGCCGTGCCGCCGAATGCCGCGCAGTCGATCGTGCCCGGCTTGCAGGCGCCGCAGCGCTTCAGCGCGATCGTCAACGTGCATTTCGCCGTCGAGCCGCCGTTCGGCCTGCCGCCGGTGATGGGCCTGATCGGCTCGACCGCCGAATGGCTGTTTGCGTTCGACGGCCGTCTGTCGGTGACGATCCACGGCGCCGACCGTCTGACAGGCACGCCACACGAAGAGCTCGCGAAGACAGTCTGGGCCGAGGTCGCGCACGCGGCCGGCTTGCCGGCTGAGCCGATGCCGGCATGTCAGGTCGTGATGGACGAACGCGCGACGTTCGCCGCCGTGCCTGACCAGGAAATGCTGCGCCCTGCCACGCGCACGCGCTGGAACAACCTCATGCTCGCGGGAGACTGGACGGCCACCGGCCTGCCCGCGACGATCGAAGGAGCGATCCGCTCCGGCCAGAAGGCCGCGGACCTGCTTCTGAATGAACCGATGGAACGCCGATGAACGATTTATCCCAGATCCCGCCGACGGATGGCGAGACGCCCGCCTCAATTCCTGTTTCGACTCCGGTTGACGCCGTCGATATCGTCGATACCGCCGTGCCGCACGACATGCTCGAAAGCGCCATCGCGCGCGCGACCGACGCGATCCTCGCCGACCAGCGCGCCGATGGCCACTGGGTCTACGAACTCGAAGCCGACGCGACGATTCCCGCCGAATACATCCTGCTCGTCCACTACCTGGGCGAAGAGGCGAATCCCACGCTGGAACAGAAGATCGGCCGCTATCTGCGCCGCATCCAGCTGGCGGACGGCGGCTGGCCGCTCTTCACCGACGGCGCGCTCGACGTCAGCGCGAGCGTGAAGGCGTACTTCGCGCTGAAAATGATCGGCGACCCGGAAGATGCGCCGCACATGCGCCGTGCCCGCGAGGCGATTCTCGCGCACGGCGGCTCGGAAGCGTCGAACGTGTTCACGCGCATCCTGCTCGCGCTCTTCGGCGTCGTGACGTGGTACGCGGTGCCGATGATGCCGGTCGAAATCACGCTGCTGCCGAAGTGGTTCCCGTTCCATCTGTCGAAGGTGTCGTACTGGGCGCGCACGGTGATCGTGCCGCTGCTGGTGCTCAACGCAAAGCGTCCGGTCGCGCGTAATCCGCGCGGCGTGCGCATCGACGAACTGTTCCGCGGCGCGCCCGTCACGACCGGCCTGTCGCCGCGTGCGCCGCATCAGCACAAGGGCTGGTTCAGCTTCTTTCGCGGCGTGGACGGCGTGTTGCGCGCCATCGACGGCCTGTTCCCGAGGACGCTGCGTCAGCGCGCGGTACAGGCGGCGGTGGCGTTCGTCGATGAACGTCTGAACGGCGAAGACGGCCTCGGCGCGATTTTTCCGGCGATGGCGAACGCCGTCATGATGTACGACGTGCTTGGCTATCCGGCCGATCATCCGAACCGCGCGATCGCGCGCCGCTCGATCGAAAAGCTGCTCGTCATCCACGAAGACGAGGCGTATTGCCAGCCGTGTCTGTCGCCGGTATGGGACACGTCGCTCGCGGCGCACGCGCTGCTCGAAACCGGCGATACGCGTGCCGAAGAAGCCGCGGTGCGCGGGCTCGAATGGTTGCGTCCGCTGCAGATTCTCGACGTGCGCGGCGACTGGATTTCCCGCCGCGCGGACGTGCGGCCGGGCGGCTGGGCGTTCCAGTACGCGAACCCGCACTATCCGGACGTCGACGATACGGCCGTGGTCGCGATGGCGATGCATCGCGCGGCTGCGCTGACGCAGTCGAACGTGGACAACACCGCGATCGCGCGCGCCCGCGAATGGGTTGTCGGCATGCAGAGCAGCGACGGCGGCTGGGGCGCGTTCGAGCCGGAAAACACGCAGTACTACCTGAACAACATTCCGTTCTCCGATCACGGCGCGCTGCTCGATCCGCCGACGGCGGACGTGTCGGGCCGGTGCCTGTCGATGCTCGCGCAACTTGGCGAAATGCCGTCGACGAGCGAGCCGTCGAAGCGCGCGTACGACTACATCCTGAAAGAGCAGGCGTCCGACGGCAGCTGGTACGGCCGCTGGGGCATGAACTACATCTACGGCACGTGGACGGCGCTGTGCGCGCTGAACGCCGCGGGCATCCAGCACGACGACGTGCGCATCGCGCGCGCGGTGCAGTGGCTCGTGAAGATCCAGAACGAAGACGGCGGCTGGGGCGAAGACGGCACCAGCTACAAGCTCGAATACCGCGGTTACGAGCAGGCGCCGAGCACGGCGTCGCAAACCGCGTGGGCGCTGATGGGCCTGATGGCGGCCGGCGCGATCGACCATCCGGCGGTTGCGCGCGGCATCGAATATCTGCAACGCGAACAGCGCGATCACGGCCTGTGGGACGAAACGCGCTTCACCGCGACGGGCTTCCCACGCGTGTTCTATCTGCGTTACCACGGCTATCGCAAGTTCTTCCCGCTGTGGGCGCTGGCGCGCTACCGCTCGCTCAGGCGCAGCGGCGGCACGCGCGTCACGGTCGGCATGTGATGGCGGTGGCGAAGGGCGTTCAGGCGCGAGGCGGCGCGTTGCCGGTGATCGTCGTGGCCGGCATGGCGTTCGAAGCGCGCATTGCGCGCGGTGAAGGCGTCGAGGTGGTGTATGCGGCGCGCGCCGATCTGCTCGAACGCGCGCTGAGCGCGGCGGTTGCGCGCGGATGCAGCGGCATCCTCAGTTTCGGCACGGCCGGCGGTCTCGCGCCGGACCTCGAACCGGGCATCGTGATCGTCGCGGATGCGGTCGAAGGGCCGTTTGGGCGCATCGAGACCGACGTCGACTGGTCGGGGCGGCTTGCGCTCGCGATCGGCGCGTCGCCGTTGAGTGCGCGGCTGCGCCGGGGTGTTCAGGCGGCGGTCGCCGCGCCGCTCGTCAGCGCGCAGGACAAGCTCGCGCTCAACCGCTCGACTGGCGCGCTCGCGGTCGATATGGAGTCGCACATCGCGGGCGCCATCGCCGCCGCGAACGGCGTGCCGTTCGCCGTATGCCGCGCGATTGTCGATCCGGCGTGGCGTACGCTGCCGTCGGCCGCCACCGCCGGCCTGCGCGACGACGGCCGGACATCGATCGCGCCAATCCTGCGCGAGCTGCTCCACCAGCCGTCGCAACTGGGCGCGCTGCTCCAGGTCGCGGCGGACGCCCGCGCGGCCCGGCAGTCGCTGGTGCGGGCGCGACACGCGCTCGGCACGGCCGGCGCGCTGCGCGCTGCCTGACCGTCCAGAGACCAGCACTTCGACGGCCGGTCCCTCCTCGACCGGTTGGCGCCCCTCTTGAAATACCAGGGAAAACCCTGATCTCTGTTACAATAATCAGTGTTAACCCTTATCTGGCCGCATGATCGAAGACCAGAACAGCAGAAGGACGGGATCCGCCATGAATTTCCACACCAGAAAATGGGTCAAGCCTGAAGACCTGAATCCAAACGGCACGCTTTTCGGCGGCAGCCTGCTGCGCTGGATCGACGAAGAAGCGGCCATTTACGCGATCTGCCAGCTGGACAACCAGCGCGTCGTCACCAAGTTCATGTCGGAGATCAACTTCGTCAGCTCGGCGCGCAAGGGCGACATCATCGAACTCGGCATGAAGGCGACGCATTTCGGCCGCACGTCGATCACGCTGCGCGCCGAGGTTCGCAACAAGATCACGCGAAAGAGCATCCTGACTGTGGAAAAGATGGTCTTCGTGAATCTCGACGAGAACGGCGAACCCGCGCCGCACGGTCGCACGCAGATTCGCTACGCCGATGAGGCGTTCGCCCGTTATCGCGAGAGTTCGCACCCGTCAGCGCCAGCGCCGGACCAGAATGCGGCAACCGGTGAAAACGTGCTCGAGCGCGTCGAAGCCGATACGATGCATTGAGTCCGAAGGAAGGCAGGGCGGCGTGACGTGAACGCCTGCAACACCCGATTCACGATTCATGGAAAAACAGCCCGACAGGTTTGCACCTGTCGGGCTGTTTTTCTTGCAGATCGCAAAACACGCAAAACGTGCGGCTTATTGCACAGTCGGCTTCGGCAGCGGTGAGACCTCGGGCGCCTTGTCACCTGCAGGCGGCGTCGGTGTCGAGTCCGATGCACCCGAAGCAGGCGTCTCACCCGGATCGGTGTAGTTCGGCACATCCGATGGCGCGCTGGGCTGCGTGTCGGAAGCCGGCGCCGGCGGCGTGGCCGAGCCTGCGGCGCCTTCGCCCGGATCGGTGTAATCAGGCACGCCCGCGGGCACGCCACCAGGCGCTGTGCCCGAAGCGCCCGAAGCCGGCGCGGCGCTGGAATCGTCCGGCTCGCCGTAATCCGGCAACGCGGTCGGCGACGTGCCCACGGCACCCGCTGCACGCAGCAGCGAAATGCGCTGCTGCGTGTACGCGTCGCGGACGAACGAATACTTGTCGAGCGCCGCCTGCGAAAGCAGGTCGGTCGCGCCGAGCAGGTCGGCGCGCTTGCTGACGAACTGCAACCCGTACAGCGGATTGCGCACCGCCGGTTCAGCGTAGTTCAGCGGATTGAAGCGGAAATCGACCGCGAATCCGACGCTGTCGCGAAACGAACTCGGCCCGAACAGCGGCAACACCAGATACGGACCCGACGGCACGCCCCAGCGTCCGAGCGTCAACCCGAAATCCTGATGGTGCTTCGGCAGGCCGGCTGGCGTCGCGAAGTCGAGCAGCCCGAAAATGCCGAACGTCGAGTTGAACGCGAAGCGCATGACGTCTTCGGTGGCGTCCGTGATGCGCAACTGCATCAGGTTGTTCGCGGCGTTGCCGAGATCGCCGAGATTCGAGAAGAAGTTGCTGATGGCCGTGCGCAGCGGGCTCGGCGTGACCTTTTCATAACCCTTCGCGATCGGTTGTGCGACGTACGTATCGAGTGAGTCGTTGAACTTGAAGACGGCCCGGTTCATCGGTTCCAGCGGATCGCCGGGTTTTCGGTCAGGGCCAGTCGCGCAGCCGCTGGCAACACACGCGACGACCAGCGCCAGCGCGGAGGTTTGCATCTTCATCCGTCAATCCCATGGTGTTTCTTCGTGGCGCGCCTGGGGCGCGGTTTTCCCATCAGTACCGGTTGGAATACCACAGCGCCGACAAGCGTGCAGAACAGCGACAGCGCCAGCAGCTTGCCCATGCTCGAGGTGCCCGGATGATGCGACAGCCAGAGGCTGCCGAATGCCGTGGCCGTGGTCGCGGCGCTGAAGATGACGGCGTGCGTCAGGCTCGATTGCAGGAGCCCGGTCTGGCCGTTACGCCAGGCCATCACGAAGTAGATCTTGAACGCCACGCCGACGCCCAGCATCAGCGGCAACGCGATGATGTTCGCGAAGTTGAGCGGCATGTTGAACACGACGCACAGTTCGAGCGTGACCACCGCCGAGACGAGCAGCGGAATCAGGGTGCGCAGCACGTCGCCGAAACGGCGCAGCGTGATCCAGAGCAGGATCGTGATCGACAGCACGGCCCAGCCGGCCGCCTGTATAAAGGCCTTGATGATCGTGTCGGCGGAATGCAGGATCGAGATCGGGCCGCCGATCGCGCCGGGTTCGGCCGCTTTCACCGCGTGCGCGAAGCTACGCAGCATCACGTCGTCGCCGGGGTCGGCGCCGGGCACCACCTTCGGCGAGATGTCGACGAGCGCGTGGCCGTCGGGCGAAACCCAGCTGTGCGCAATCTGCGCCGGCACGGTTTCGCGCGTGATCGGCGCGGGTTGCAGCAGCGCGTCCAGCTGGCCGAGCGCGATCTTCAGCGGCGCGGACATTGCCCGTTCGGCGCGATCGCGCGTGGCGGCATCGGCGGCGGCGAGCTTCGTCAGCGTGGCCGAAAGGTGTTGCGCTTCGGCGGCGCCCGGGCCTGGATGGTCCCCGGCGGCGAGCGCGAGCTGGCCGGCGGCGCGCTTGAGCGCGGCGACGCGGTTCGCGTCCGTCGAGGGCGGCGCGGGGGTTTGCGTGAGCGCCGGCAGCAGTTGCTGCGCCGCGCTCGCGATCAGCGCGAGCTTTTGCGGCTGGTCGGCGGGGATGAACGTGTTGAGCGTCGTCACGCGGCCGACTTCCGGCAGCGCCGACAGCTTCGCTGCCATCTGGTCGGCGACCGCGAGCGTTGGCGCGAGCACGTGGACGTTGTTGACCGACGCCTCCGGCGCATCCTGCAGCGACAGCAGCGTCGCCATCGATTCCGTGTGCGGATCCTTCAGGTGCAGCGGATTGAAGTCGAAGCGCAGATGCAGCAGCAACGGCAACGCGGCGACAATGACGATGAGCGTCGTGATCAGCACCGGCTTGCGGTTGCGGTCGAGAAAATCGTCGACCGGCGCGAGTTGCCGGAAGCCGGGCGCCACCGGCTCGCCCAGCGGCGCGAAGACTTTGAGGAGCGCCGGCAGCAGCGTCATGTTCGTGAAATACGCGACGAACATGCCGACGCCCGCGATTTTCCCCAGTTCCGACACGCCGCGATAGGCCGTCGGCAGGAACGAGAAGAAGCTTTCGGCGACGGCCACGGCCGCGAGCGTGAGCGGCACGCCGATGCTGTGCGCTGTGTTCAGCAGGGCGGCGGGCAGACGGTCGTCGAGGTAACGCTCCTCGCGATACTTCACGCCGAACTGCACGCCGAAATCGACCCCCAGCCCGACGAACAGCACCATGAACGCGACCGAGATCATGTTGAGCGCGTCGACCATCATCAGGCCGAGCGCGGCGGTGATCGCGAGGCCGACGAAGAGCGTGATGAAAACCGCCACGATCAGCCGTTTCGAGCGCAACGCGAGCCAGAGAATCACCAGCACGACGAGCAGGGTGCCGATGCCGTTCACCACGGCGCCGTCTTTCACCGATGCGAATTCCTCGTCCGCGAGCGGTTGTTCGCCGGTCAGGCGGACGGTCGCGCCGTACTGCGTATCCAGATGCAGCGACGCGGCGGTCGCGCGAATGTCCGCGGAGGCGCGCGCGCCGGGTTCGAGCGCGCCGAAATCGACGACCGGCTGCACGGTGACGAAGGCGCGCGCCGGTTCTCTGGCCGCGTCCTTGTCCACCAGCGCGCGCCACGAGAACACGGACGGCTGGCCGGCGAGCACGCCGTCGAGCACGGTTGCGCTTTGCGACAGCAGGTGGCTCATGTCGGCGAGCTTGATCTGGCCGATCTGCAGCGGCAGCAGCAGGCTCGTGGTCAGCACGCCGGCGAGGCCGGTCAGGCTCGGATCGTGCGCGAGCGAATTGATGAGCGGACGCGCCTGCGTGAGCTGCGTGGTGGTCGACTGAACCTGGCTCAGCGGCAGGAACAGCAGCCCGTTGTGCTCGAAGAACGGACCGGCCTCGGGCTGCGAAACCGCGACGAATTCCTTCGACTGCTTCTGCAGCGCGGCCGTGAGATCGCGGGCGGCGGCATCGGCGAATTCGGGCGCGCGGGCCTCGACGACGACGAGAACGGTCTGACCCCGGTCAGGAAAGGCCGCGTCCATCGCGTTTTCGAGGCCGGACCATTGCGCGTCGGTTTCGACCAGACGGCTGATGTCGGTGTTGATCTTGAAGTGATGCGCGACGTAGATGCCGCTTGCGACGGCGAGCAGGATCGACAGCGCGATGACCCACAGGGCATAGCGCACCGACCATGCAACGAGGCGGACGATGGATAACTTCAGCATACAGCTGGGAGAGCCCCTGTCATTAATGGCGTATTCGGCGAAAGGGCACAAGTATACAGACGCGGCGGCTTCGCGCGCGCGGAGGAAGGCAGGGCGGCGCGGTCAAAATCGGTATACTGGCCCTCAATGGTCCCCGCTGGCGGTTCAGCGGATCATTTTCCTTCCCGTTCTGAAGAGCGTATGAAACGTTATCTGTCTGCATTTTTCGCCGCCGCCCTGGTGTCCACGGCGGCCTTCGCGCAAAGCGCGCCCGATGCGGTCGTGAAAGCCGCGGTCGAAGGCACGGTCAACGCGATGAAGGCCGATCCGCAGGCGCGTGGTGGCGACATGGCCAGAATTACCCAGGTCGTCGAGACGCACTTCGTGCCTTCCACGAACTTCCAGCGCACGACCCGCATCGCGGTCGGCAAGGCGTGGACGACCGCGACGCCCGAGCAGCAGAAGCAGCTGTACGAGCAGTTCCAGAAACTGCTGGTGGGCACCTATGCGGCATCGCTGTCGCAGTTGCGCGACCAGGACGTCAAGTTCAGGTTTCTGCCATCCACGGCCACCGCGGGCGACAAGGACGCCGTCGTGCAGTCGCACGTCATCAGCAACGGCGGCGACGACGCGATCGGCTACCGGCTGGAAAAGACGGCCAGCGGCTGGAAGATTTACGACATCAACATGATGGGAGCCTGGCTGATCCAGGTGTACCAGACGCAGTTCTCGGATCAACTCGCGAAGGGTGGCGTCGACGGATTGATCAAGTTCATGATCGCGCACAACGCGCGGAGCGCGGGGTGAGCCCGGGGCCGTAGCCAGCGGCCATCCGGCCTCGCAAGTGTTCGCGGGATATTAAAAGAGCGCAACGGCATCAACCGTTGCGCTCTTTTCATTCCAGCTCAGGGAAGGCCCGGTGCGACGCTCAGGCTACCTTCGCAGCCTGCTCCACCTTCTTGCCCTTACCCGTACGCCCGATCTCTTCCAGCTTGATCTCGACGTGACGCGAGAACACGTATTCCGCCGGACGTTGCTTGTCCAGCGGAATATCCTTCGCGAACGCGCCAGTCGTTTTCGGGCCCGAAATCGCGACCTTCAGCGCCTTCAGCGGATGCGTGACCGTATCCATCACGGCCGTCGCCTCAAACCCGCAGTGGACCATGCAATCCGCGCACTTTTCGTAGTTGCCCGTACCGTAGTTTTCCCACTGCGTGGTGTCCATCAGTTCCTTGAAGGTCTTCACATACCCTTCGCCGACCAGATAGCACGGCTTTTGCCAGCCGAACACCGTGCGCGCCGGGTTGCCCCACGGCGTACATTCGTACGTCTGGTTGCCGGCCAGGAAGTCGAGGAACATGCTCGACTGGCTGAACGACCAGTTCTTGCCGTTGTTGCCACGCTTGAAGATTTCGCGGAACAGGTGCTTGGTCTTGTCGCGGTTCAGGAAGTGCTGCTGGTCCGGCGCGCGTTCGTACGCGTAGCCCGGCGACACCGTGATGCCGTCGACGCCCATCGGCCCGAGCGTGTCGAAGAACGCTGCAACGCGTTCCGGAACGGCGTCGTTGAACAGCGTGCAGTTGATGTTGACGCGGAAACCGCGGCGCTTCGCTTCCTTGATCGCGGCGACGGCCTTCTCGTACACGCCTTCCTGCGAAACGGAGTGGTCGTGCGCTTCCTTGTCGCCGTCGAGGTGAACCGACCAGACGAAGTACGGATTCGGCTCGTAGTCGTCCATCTTCTTTTCCATCAGCAGCGCGTTCGTACACAGGTACACGAACTTCTTGCGCGCCATGATGCCCTTCACGATCTGCGGCATTTCCTTGTGCAGCAGCGGCTCGCCGCCTGCAATGGAAACCACCGGCGCGCCGCATTCATCGACGGCGCCAAGACATTCTTCCAGCGAGAGCCGCTGGTTCAGGATGGGATCCGGATAGTCGATCTTGCCGCAGCCATTGCATGCCAGATTGCAGCGGAACAGCGGTTCCAGCATCAGTGCGAGCGGGTAGCGTTTGTTGCCCGAAAGGTGCTGGCGCATGATGTATGTGCCGACCCGGAATTTTTGCAGAAACGGAATAGACAAGGCGTCCTCCTTAAACTTCGCGTGCAGCGAGTGGTTGCGTCAGCTTTGACGGCAACTTGAATTCAACTTTCTCTTCACGGCCCGCCATCGTCGTGACTTCGACGGACCCCAATGCGCGCAGCGCATCGATCACGTTTTCAACCATTTCCTCCGGCGCCGACGCGCCCGCCGTGATGCCGACGGTCTGCGCATTCGCAAACCACTCCGGCCGCACTTCGGAACCATCGGCGACGAGGTAGCTCGGCACACCCGTTTCACTGCCGATTTCGCGCAGACGGTTCGAGTTCGAGCTGTTCGTCGCACCGACGACCAGCAGTACGTCGACCTGCGTGCTCAGTTCGCGCACCGCCGCCTGGCGGTTTTGCGTCGCGTAGCAGATGTCGCGCGTATCCGGGCCGACGATGTCGGTGAAACGGCGCAACAGCGCGTCGATGATGCCGCGTGTGTCGTCGACCGAAAGCGTGGTCTGCGTGACATACGCGAGCGGCGTGTCGAGCGGCAGGTCAAGCGTACCGACTTCGGCTTCGCTCTGCACAAGCAGCACCTTGCCGGGAATCTGGCCGATCGTCCCTTCGACTTCCGGATGCCCGGCGTGCCCGATCAAAATCAGCGTGCGGCCGGCACCCACGTATTGACGGCCCTGAACATGCACCTTCGTGACGAGCGGGCAGGTCGCGTCGAGCACGTCGAGGCCACGCTGTTCCGCGTCACGCTCGACGGTCCGGGCGACGCCGTGCGCGCTGAAAATCGCCACGGCGCCCTGGGGCACCTCGTCAAGCTCCTCGACGAAACGGGCACCTTTCCGGCGCAGGTTATCGACCACATGACGGTTGTGGACAATTTCGTGGCGCACATAAACGGGCGCCCCGTGTTGCTGCAAGGCGCGATCGACAATCTCGATCGCACGGACAACACCCGCACAAAAGCCGCGGGGTTGAGCAAGGATGACTCGCATAGGCTGGCGAACTCCGACTGACGCGGGTTTCGAAGAAGTCGGTAAAAATGACCTTATCGCCGCGACATCATATTAGATGGTGTATTTGGTCCGACTAGCGTCGGCACACCGAAAACCAAACGCGCATTCTAACGCTATCGGCCAGGATGCGCTTTCCAGGACATATCCGATACCACAAACGCTGCGGCAATAATGACTCGCTGCAGCGCGGGTGCGGAACCCTTAAACTATCGGGCCTTGCGGTACCCGCTGGTCACGGCTGCATTCGCTGGCCGGCTGACGGGCCGCTTCACTGTCCGGATCACCGGATGCATTTCAAGGCTTCGCAGGATGAAGGCCGACCGCCCTGGATATGTCCGCGTCTGCGTTCGCGTCGCACGCGGACTGGCGCCCCGGGCGCCGGGGTGGGCCGTTTCCGCGCGAGACCTGTCGGTTGAGGGCAACGCATGATCCTGGTTCTGTTCGCACTTTCGTGTCTCTCCCTGTTGATATGGGGTGTGTTGCTGCTCGCGCGCGGCGGTTTCTGGCGCACGCGTCCGGCGGCTCCGCTCGCCGCGCAGCCGCGCGGCGACGCAGGCTGGCCGGCCGTGGCCGCCGTCGTGCCGGCCCGCGACGAGGCCGACGTGATCGGCCGGGCGGTCGCTTCGCTGCTGGGTCAGGACTACGCGGGCGCGTTCCACGTGATCGTCGTCGATGACCACAGCACCGACGGCACCGCCGACGCCGCCCGTGCCGCCGCGCTCCAGCTGCAATCCGCCGACCGGCTAACCGTGCTGACCGCGAAGCCGCTTCCGGCGGGCTGGTCCGGCAAGGTCTGGGCGCAGTCGCAGGGCATCGAGGCCGTCAAGACGCTGGGCTTTCCCGCCGACTTCCTGCTTCTCACCGACGCCGACATTGGCCATCCGGCTGATGCCCTGACGCAGCTTGTCGTTCGCGCCGAAGAAGAAAAGCGCGATCTCGTCTCGCTGATGGTCCGTCTGCGCTGCGATTCCTTCTGGGAAAAGGCGCTGATTCCAGCGTTCGTGTTCTTTTTCGCGAAGCTGTACCCGTTCTCGTGGGTCAACAACCCGCGCAACAGGACGGCGGCGGCGGCCGGTGGCTGCATGCTGGTGCGCCGCACCGCGCTCGAGGAAGCCAGCGGCATCGAGTCGATCCGCGCCGAACTGATCGACGATTGCAGCCTCGCGGCGCGCATCAAGCATCGCGGCGAAGGGCGTCATCCGATCCGGCTGGACGTCGCGGCGCGCAGCGTTTCGTTGCGTCCGTACGACAGCTGGAAGGACATCTGGAACATGATCGCGCGCACGGCGTTCACGCAGCTGCGCTACAACGGCTGGCTGCTGGCCGGGACGCTCGCGGGCATGACGATCATCTACCTCGTTCCGCCGGTCGTCGCGCTCGTGCTCGGACCGCTCGGCTGGCCGGCGTGGCTTGCCTGGGCGCTGATGTGCTGCGCCTACGCGCCGATGCTCCGGTATTACGGTCGCTCGCCGCTATGGGCGCCGTTCCTGCCGCTCGTCGCGCTGTTCTATGTCGGCGCGACGTTCGCCTCGGCGGTGCGGTACTGGCGCGGCAAGGGCGGCCAGTGGAAGGCCCGGGTCCAGGCGCCGGCGCAGGAACGCTAGAACGGCAAACGGCGTGGGCGGCGCGCGATGCTCCGCCTCGTGCATCACAAGCCGCCGGCGCGAACCTCACCGTGCGGGCGTTAAAAAAACCATAGGGTTTTGCAGACGGGAAGCGCGTCGCGCGCAACACGTCAGACGCGCATCAACGCTGTGTCAGCAGCGCGTACATCTGGACGACCATCTCCGGCGAGAACGTGAACGGCACCCAGCCATGGCCGGTGTGGCGCAACACCAGCAGACGATCGCCGTTCGACTGCTTCTGCGCGGCCATCACCGGATTCTTCGTCGATACGAAACGCCAGCCTGTCGGCAGGCCGCCCGGCGGCTCGGGCATCATCGACGCGCGCGCGTTCGCCAGTTCCTCGATCAACTGACCGACCTGCTCGGGATGCAGCGAGACGGTCTGGCCGCCGATCGTCATCGTGATTTCGTTCTGCGCCGGACGGGCGATGCCGAGCGTCGGCTTTTCACCGACAACAGGGGTGGCCGGTTCAGCGGGCTCGGACGACGACGTAGCCGCGCCGACGGCGACTTCAGCGGCAGCCTCCGATGCAGTTTCTGCCGTGGCCGTGGCCTTCGGGGCGAGCGTGACCTGGATGAGCTGATTGAGCTGATCGACGCCCGTTTCAAGCGCGCCGATCTGTTCTTGAAGATTCATGCGAGACTTTCTCTGGTAAGACCGGCGATTTTAACCGCTGTGCGCGGCCTTGAACGGACGCCGGACGGCCGACGTTGTAACAAAGTGCGTGCGCGTGCCGTGCGACGACAGCGCTCACGCCTTCAGATAACCCGCCTCCCGGAACCATTGCAGCGCGTCGCCCAGGCCTTCGCGATACGGGCGCGCGCGATAGCCGAGTTCGCGTTCCGCCTTCGCCGACGTGAAGTACATCTTGTTCTTCGACATCTTCAACCCGTCGACCGTGACGAACGGCTCGCGCTTCGTGATCTTCGCGACTGCTTCCGCGCCAATGGCCAGCGGATACAGCGGCCAGCGCGGCAGCGCGATCGTCGGCGGCTTGCGGCCGGTGAGATTCGCGATGTCGGCGAGCATCTGCTGCAGCGGCAGGTTTTCGCCGCCCAGAATGTAGCGCTCGCCGATGTTGCCGCGTTCCAGCGCCAGAAAGTGCCCGGCGGCGACGTCGTCGACATGCACCAGATTCAGGCCGGTATCGACGAACGCCGGAATCTTGCCGCGCGCCGCTTCGACGATGATGCGCCCGGTCGGCGTCGGCTTGACGTCGCGCGGGCCGATCGGCGTCGACGGATTGACGATCACGGCGGGCAGCCCGTCGTGCGCGATCATGCGTTCCACCGCGCGCTCGGCCAGCACCTTGCTGCGCTTGTATACGCCGATCGCCTTTTCGGGCGTGAGCGGCGAGGTTTCATCGGCGGACTGGCCGGAACTCGTCACCTTCAGCGTGGCCACGCTGCTCGTGTACACGATCCGCTCGACGCCTTCGGCGAGCGCGGCGCGCATTGTCGCCTCGGTGCCCTCGAGATTCGAGCGCTCGATGTCGAGCGGGTCCGGCGCCCACAGACGGTAATCCGCGGCCACGTGAAAGAGGTAGCGCACGCCGCGCAGCGCGGCGCGCATCGACGCTTCGTCGCGCATGTCGCCCACGACGATTTCCGCGTCGAGCGCTTCGACGTTGCGTCGCGGACTCGTCGCGCGCACGAGCACGCGCACCGCAAAACCCTTTTGCTGCGCAATGCGCGCCACCGCCGATCCGACAAAGCCGGAGGCGCCGGTGACGAGCACCAGATCGCGATTCTGATCGGTCATCCGTTTCGGTTTCCCTGCAGGGCGCGCGGCATTTCGTTTACGTGGGCGTGCGAAAGCGGGCTGCGCCGGTTGAATGGTCGACGGATTGTACGTGGAGCGCGCGCAGCGGTCACCGGAGCGCGGCTGTCGCCGCGTTTCCGTCCAGCATCAATCCGGCGGGGCGACTAGAATGCCGGCTTGAAAAGATAGTCAGGAGAAGCCGGCATGGCTGCGCCAGATCTGGATTCACGAATCGAAACGTATTACGTGCGCGTGCGCGGCGTTGTGCAGGGCGTCGGCTTTCGTCACGCGACGGTGCGTCAGGCGCACGCGCTCGGCATCCGGGGCTGGGTCGCCAATCTCGACGACGGCTCGGTGGAAGCGATGCTGCAGGGCACGGCCAACCAGGTCGACCGGATGCTGTCGTGGCTGCGTCACGGACCGCCCTCCGCGCGCGTGACCGAAGTCAGCGGCGAAGAGCGGTCGACCGAAAAACGCTACGAGCGCTTCGAGCAGCACTAGCCGCGGGCGCGCAGCGCAACGCGCCCCGCGCTGGAATTAGCGCGCCACCAGCAGACTTTCCGCAAAACCCCAATCGCGTTCGATCCATTGATGCTGGCATGTGAAGCCCGCATCGCCGGCAATCGGCCCCACTTCGTCGGCGCGATATTTGTGGCTGCTTTCCGTCCAGATCGTCTCGCCTTCCTCCAGCGTCACCGTGAGCCGTGCGGCCGCGACATGCGCGGTCACACGCCGTTTCGCGCGCAGGTGCATCTCGATGCTGCGCACTTCCGGATTGAAACGCGCGACGTGTTCGAACGCATCGAGCGGGAAGTCGCCGTCCAGTTCGCGATTGATCCGCGCGAGCAGGTTCAGGTTGAACGCCGCGGTCACGCCGACCGGATCGTCGTAGGCGGCGACGAGCGTCGAAACCGGCTTGTCGAGGTCGGTGCCAAGCAGCAGCGCGTCGCCGGGTTGCAGCATCGTGCGGATGGCGCGCAGAAAGCGCGTCGCCGCGAGCCGTCCGAAATTGCCGATCGTGCTGCCAAGAAACAGCACCAGCAGTTGCTCGCCGTCCGCCCGCTTTTCGCTGACTTCCGCGAGCCCGGCCAGATAATCCTTCTCATAGCCGACGATCGAGATCCGTTCGATATCGCCCAGCTCGCGCCGGCACAATTGCAACGCGGTGCGCGAAATTTCAATCGGGCAGTAAGAAGTGGGGCGCTTTTTACACAGTGCTTCAAGAATCCGGCGCGTTTTGCGGCCACTGCCGCTGCCGAGTTCGGCGACGGTCACGTCCGGAGAAAGCTGCGCGACGATGTCGGTGGCGTAACGCGTCAGCAGGCGCTCTTCCGAGCGCGTGACGCCGTATTCGGGCAGTGCCGTGATCACTTCGAAGAGCGCGGAGCCCACTTCGTCATACAGGTATTTCGACGGCAATTCCTTTTGCGGCGTCCTCGTAAGGCCGGCGCGGATTTCGGCGGCAAATCCGGGTGTCACTTCGGGCAATAGCGCAGGCTGAGTCATGCAGTGTTCCTCGTCTGGATGGTGGCTGCTGGCCGTGCGGGTTGGCGCGCATCGGTGACACGCGCTGCGGAATGGCGGATCACGTGTCCGCGCTGACGATGGTAAAGACGTGCGTTGAAGCAAGAATCGCGCTTGTCGCACGCGCAAAGCGGTTCGACGCGAAAGGTTATCCTGAAACGGGAACCGCTGCTGATGGGTGAAGTTACGTTCTAGTCCATCGGGAGCCGATGCGCACGGAATAAATGCAGCGATCGGGGCAACGCGTCTGCGTCTAGAATGCGGGCTTCCTTTTACGCGGCGGTGACAGTCGCTTTTTTCCGATGCGCCGCCCGTTTCCACGAATCCCTGTGATGAAAATGAAAGACACCACGCTTGAGCGCGGCACGCCACGTGTTGTGCCGCTTGCCCGGCAAGTTCAGCACGTGCCGCACGTGCTGCAGGGCTCGCATGCCGCGGTATTGCTGCCGGCGGATCGATGAACCAATACGAGCCGGGACGCGGCATCGCGTTATCCGTGGGCGCCTCGGCGCTGTTCGCGTTGCTTTCGGCCTATGCAAAGCTGCTCGCGCCGCTCACGGGCCTCGATATCTTCGCGTGGCGAATTATCTGGACCGTTCCCGGCGCGCTGCTGCTGATCGCGCTGCGGGGAAGGCTGCCGGCGTTGCGCGAACTCGCGCTGCGCGCGGTCAGTCAGCCACGCATCGGGCTCGCGCTGGTGGTGAGCGCCGCGCTGCTCGGCGTGCAGTTGTGGGTTTTCCTGTGGGCGCCGCTGCACGGCCGCATGCTCGAGGTCTCGCTCGGCTATTTCCTGCTGCCGCTGATCATGGTGCTCGTCGGGCGTTTTTACTATCACGAGCGTCTGGACGGGCTGCAATGGCTGGCTGTGGCATGCGCGGCGCTCGGTGTCGCGCATGAACTGTGGATGACGCGCGCATTTTCATGGCCGACGTTGCTCGTCGCACTCGGCTATCCGCCGTACTTCGTGTTGCGCCGCAAAATCAACGCCGATTCGCTGACTGCGTTTGCGCTCGAAGTGTCGCTGCTTTTTCCGGTCGCGATTGCGTTTGTCGTGACAGGCGGGTCGCTCGCATTGCTCGCGGGACGCTACGACATGTGGTTTCTGCTACTGCCCGGACTCGGCGCGTTGAGCACCGTTGCGCTCGCGTCGTATCTGAAGGCGAGCCGGCTATTGCCGATGGCGCTCTTCGGCATTCTTGGCTACGTCGAACCGGTGCTGCTCGTGATCGTGTCGGTGACGCTGCTGCGCGAGACGATTTCGGCCGCGCAACTGGCCACCTACGGGCCGATCTGGATCGCCGTCGCGCTGACCGCGCTGCACGGCGTGCGCCTCGTGCGCTTCGCGCCGCGCTAGCGTCGTTGCGGCGTGGCTGGCGCCGCGGGATTGATGCGCGTCGCGCCGACCTGTGCCTCGATCGCCTCGCGTAACGCCGGCCGCCATCCGAAGGCGAACAGCGCTTCGGCGAGCACGAAGAGCGGGCCGATGGCGAGTCCGATCAGATCGTCGACGAACGCCGGCTTGCGATGCTCATACGCAACGTGGCCGACGAACTGGAACACCCAGCCGACCACGAAGAGGCCCACCCCGGAAACGAGCCACGTCAGCGTGGATTGCGCGGCGAGCCACTGGCCAGCGACGACGCACAGCGCAAGCGCCGCGCTCATCACGATGCCGAGCGGCACGTCGAGCACGAGGTAGTAAAGCGCCATGACGACAACCAGCACGCACGCAGGGGACAGCGGGAACGGCAACGCGGCGACGGCGAACGCCGGCCGGCCCAGCAGCACGGCAACGGCAAGCACGATCATCGGAATACCGACGAAGTGCGTGGCGATGTTGCGGCGGTCGCGATGATACGCCGCGTACTGGGTCAACTGTTCGGTGAGTGTTCTCATGAGTAACGTCCCCGGATCGAATTTTTCGTGATCGCCCGCAAAGTCGTTTCAACCCTCCGGGCAGCCGACAATTTCGCACGGAAGCCGGTCAATGCGTTCGAGTCTTTCCTCGACTGGCAGCGCATCGACGTCCCGCATCTGTCATCGAACGGCAGAATGTTTCACGCCATCGAAAGGGTGTCGCAGAAAGGGTCGCGAAGACGTTGCTATACCGATATACTTTTGCGCTCTTTCGAACGGCACTTTCTGATCAGAACTCTCGCATGCGTGTACGTATTCTCGCCGTCGCTGCTTTAGCGTTTTCAATGTCCATCGCCCACGCGGATTCCTCGCTGTCCACGTGGGGCAAACAGCTTTTCTCGCGAGCGGAGCCTGCCGTGCCCTTTGCGTCGGGTGCATCGTACCGGGTGTGTTTCGTGCCGAACGGCGCAAGCTGCCAGGATCTTCTCGTCGACGAAATCAACAGCACGCGGCGCACGCTGCTGATCCAGGCTTACTCGTTCACGAGCGCGCCGATCGCCGCGGCTGTCAAGCGCGCCAAAGACCGCGGCGTGGACGTTCGCGTCATTCTCGACAAGAGCCAGGTTTCGCAGCGCTATTCGAGCGCGACGTTTCTGCGCAATGCGGGCATTCCGGTTGTGATCGACACGAAACCGGCGATCGCGCACAACAAGGTCATGGTGTTCGACAACGCGAGCGTTTTCACCGGCTCGTTCAACTTCACGAAATCGGCTCAGGAACGCAATGCGGAAAACGGGTTTCTCGTGCGCGGCGACGACAGGATCGTGAGAGCGTACGTCGACAACTGGAACGAGCGGTTCAGGGTCTCCACGCCGTACTGACCGTCCGGACGGCGTTTCAGATACCGCGCCGGATGGAGCGCGCGCGGCCAGACCTGGCACGCTGGCGCGCGCCTGACGCGTCGGTGGAACGATGCGCCGCGCGCATCGGCATCACACCCGCACCGCGTCGCCGGCATCAGCTGTCGAACACGCCGTGTTCGGCATGCACGGGCTGGCGGTCGACGGCCTGCAGCCGCCAGTAGCCGCGCATCGGCACATGTTCCGACGCGGACGACCATGCCGCCGAACCCTGCGCCGCGCTCACGCGCAGCTTGCGATCGACATGCAGGCCGCGCAACGTGCAAAGCGGCGCATCGTCGCGCGGTGCGCAGAGCATGGTCACACCATCGACGTCACGCACTTCTCCCCACGCGGGGAAGTCGATGCCCTGATGTGCTTCTCTGGACCATCGATGCTGCTCGGTGTCGAGCCAGAGCACGGCGTAATCGTGATTCACGCTGGGATCCGACCCGTTGATCAAAATCGTGAGGCGCATTGGGGACTCCGGACGAAAGCTACGCTGGATGCATTCAGTCTAGGTCGGAGCAATGTATTAGCAAGACGTTCCCGCGAATTGCATCGGGCACCTGTTCCGCAATACCCGCGCGCGCCCATGCACCATGACAGCGGCAAGGCCGCGGGCGTCGGCTGTGGCGAAAAATGCCCTCCGGGAAGAGGCAAAAAGCGTGAAAACCGCCGCATTCGACTATCGGTTGCATTGAAAAACACAATTGGGGAAGGGGTCGCGCAACTCCTACATTTAAAGAGGCACATCCGGCGCGCGGCGTCGGCACGTGTGCTCGAAGCGCGTAAAGCGACGCATCGATGTCCAGCGCGCACCCACAATGCAGGCATGGATGGAGGCATCAGATGTCACAGCTCAAGGGCTCCAGAACAGAAGAAAATCTGAAGGCCGCGTTCGCTGGCGAATCGCAGGCGAATCGTCGTTATCTATATTTCGCAGCCAAGGCCGACGTCGAGGGGCAGAACGACGTCGCCGCGCTGTTCCGTTCGACCGCCGAAGGCGAGACCGGGCACGCACACGGTCACCTCGAATATCTCGAAGCCACCGGCGATCCGGCGACGGGCTTGCCGTTCGGGCCTTCGCGTCTGAACCTGCAGGCTGCGATCGCCGGCGAAACGCACGAATACACCGATATGTATCCGGGCATGGCCAAGGCGGCGCGCGAAGAAGGCTTCGATGAAATCGCGAACTGGTTCGAAACGCTCGCGAAGGCGGAGCGCAGTCACGCGAATCGCTATACGAAGGCACTCGACGCGCTGGTCGACTGACAGGCCGCTCGCCGGTCTGAATCGACGCCACTGAAGCAGGCACACCCGCGCGTGCGCAATGCGTGCGCACCCCTGTCACGTGCCGCGCGCGCCGCGCGGCACGGTGCTGCTTCGTCCGATCGCATTGCTTTCGCAAGAGGAGCCCGACGCCATGTCCCACAAAGAAGGCAGCCTGGAGGCGCCCACACGACATCCGCTCGACTGGCTTTCGGACACGTTTTACGATCAGGCATCGCTCGACAAGGAACTGACGCGTGTGTTCGACATCTGCGCGGGCTGTCGGCGCTGCGTTTCCTTGTGCGGCGCGTTTCCCACGCTCTTCGATCTCGTCGACGAAACCGGCAGCGGCGAAGCGCACGACGTCGACACGCGCGCGTTCGGCAAGGTCGTCGACCAGTGTTATCTGTGCGACCTCTGCTACATGACGAAATGCCCGTATGTGCCGCCGCATCCGTGGAACGTCGATTTTCCGCATCTGATGCTGCGCGCCAAGGCGGTCGATTACCGGCGCGGCGACGTACCGTTACGCGACAAATTCCTTTCGAATACCGATGCGCTCGGCCATCTGGCCGGCATTCCCGTTGTCACGCAGACGGTGAACGCGGTGAACCACACGTCGGCGGCGCGCGGCGTGATGGAAAAGGCGCTGGGCGTCGACAAAGACGCGTGGCTGCCCGATTTCGCGGCGCGCAAGTTTCGCGGCGCGGCCCGCAAGTCGCCTCAAAAGCCCGTTCAGGATGGCGAGCGCACGCCCGGCAAGGTCGCGATTTACGCGACCTGTTACGTGAATTTCAACGAACCGGGCATCGGTCACGATCTGCTTGCCGTGCTCGCGCACAACGATATTCCTTACGAGCTGGTTAAAAGCGAGGCGTGCTGCGGCATGCCGCTGCTCGAACAGGGCAACCTGCAGGGCGTCGCGAACAAGAAAGAGAAGAACATGCCCGTGCTCGAGAAATACGCGCGCGAGGGCTACGCGATCATCGGCGCGATTCCGAGCTGCGTGCTGATGTACAAGCACGAACTGCCGCTGATGTTTCCCGACGACGAGGCGGTGCGTGCCGTCAGCGAAGCGTTCTGGGATCCGTTCGAGTACTTCGTGGCGCGGCATCGCGACGGCCTGCTGAAAACCGACTTCAAGACCGCGCTGGGCAAGGTGTCGTATCACGTGCCCTGTCACGCGCGCGTGCAGAATATCGGACGCAAGACGTTCGAGACGTTGTCGCTCGTGCCCGAAACGAAGGTCACCGTGATTGAGCGCTGTTCGGGTCACGCGGGCACGTTCGGCGTAAAGAAGGAGTTCCACGCGATGGCGATGAAGATCGGCACGCCGGTCTTCAAGGCGATGGCGCAACCCGAGCCGGATTACATCTCGTCGGACTGCCAGCTCGCGGGGCACCACATCGAACAGGGCATCGACGAAAACGGTCTGCCGCGTGCCGAACTTGCACATCCGCTGACGCTGCTGCGCAAGGCGTACGGCATCTGACACCGACAAAGTGAGGCACGTCATGAGCATCGCCCGGAATTCGCTGCTGTCGCTGGAAACGTACGCAAAGTCGCGCAAGGCGATGCGCGCGCAGGTCATCGAACACAAGAAAGCGCGCACCGTACCGCTCGGCAATCACGTGACGTTCCTGTTCGAGGACGAAACGACGATCCGCTATCAGATCCAGGAAATGCTCCACATCGAGAAAATTTTCGACGAGGAGGGCATCCAGGCCGAACTCGACGCCTATCTGCCGCTCGTGCCCGACGGCAGCAATCTGAAGGCGACGATGCAGATCGAGTATGAAAACGAAATCGAGCGACACGCGGCGCTCGCGCGGCTGATTGGTATCGAGGATCGCGTGTTCGTGCAGGTCGACGGCGAGGCACCGGTGTACGCCATCGCCGACGAAGACCTGGAGCGCGACAACGCCGATAAAACCTCGGCGGTGCATTTCGTGCGCTTCGAACTGACGTCTTCGATGAAGGCGCGCCTGCGCGACGGCGCGGCGCTCAGCATCGGCAGCGATCACCCGAACTACCCGGTGCCACTGTATGCGATCGAGCCGGGCGTTCGTGCTTCGCTGGTCAGGGATCTGAAGTAGCGCCTGGGCAAACCGGAGGCGTTGAGCGCGAGCGGCGCGCAGGCTGGACGGCATCAGGAGGCACATCGGAACCACGATGCGCCCCGCGAACGTCAGGCCGTTCGCTTCGCGGCGGGCTTTCCGGCGAAAAGCCGGCGCGTCATGTCGAACGCCACCAGGTTGCCGGCCACCACCAGCACCAGTCCGACCACCGCCAGCGCCGACCATCGGTAGCCTTCGAACACCGTCGACAGCCCGAGCGCGACGATCGGAAACAGCACGGTGCAATACGCGGCCCGTTCCGGCCCGATGCGCCCGACGAGCGTCAGATAGGCGGTGAAGCCGATAACCGAACCCGGGATCGCGAGATAGACGAGCGCGCCGAGATAGCGCGGCCCCGGTTCCAGCGCGAACGGCAGGCCGGCGGCGAGGCTGCCGAGCGTCAGCACGCTCGCGCCGATCAGCATCGCCCAGCCGTTCGTGACGAGCGGATGCAGACCCATGCCCTGCATCCGGCTCGACAGCAGATTGCCCGCCGAGAAGCACATCGTGCCGAGAAAGGCGATACCGAGCCCGCGCCACATGGCGACGTCGCCCGCGTGCAGCTCCATCTGCTGCTCGAACAGGCACGCGATGCCGGCAAGCCCCAGCAGCGCACCGACGATCGCCGCCGGCTGGAGCGTGCGTCCCATGAAGAGGCGGCCGTTGATCGAGTTCAGCAGCGGCGCCGTCGAAAACACCACGGCGACGAGGCCACTCGGCACCACCTGTTCCGCGTAGTAGAAGCACAGGAAGTTGACGCAAAAGAGCGCGAGGCCCTGCGCCGCCAGAAAGCGCCACGCCGCGCGCGGCGGCCACATCGGGCGACGCATCACGCGCACGATCGCGAACAGCACGAGCGCGGCGAGCCAGAAACGCAGCGCGATCGAGACGGGCGGCGGCGTGACGCCCAGTTGCCATTTGATGGCGATCCACGTGGTGCCCCAGATCAGCACGGTCACGGCATAAAGAAGCGGATTCATAGGCAGTATGGGCGGCAATAGCCAGACATTCAGGAGCCCGACTATGCACGCGCGGGCGTCGCGCGACTTGTCCAGGATTGCGCACTTTTCCGGCTCGCGCCAGCGGGGGCGGGGCGTTGCCCATATACTTCATGCATCCCGCCCATCGCGACGCCCCAGCCGTGAATACGAATCCGCCCGTTCCCGTGATCGACCCTGCCGAAACGCCGTTCGGGCTGCACTCGGTGTGTCGCACGCTGGGCGAATCGAACGCGACGCTGGAGAAGTTCGCGTGGCTCGGCGACCAGCTGGCCGTCGCGATCTGGCGGCGCTATACCGACGAAGCCGAGACGATCTATGACCGGCCGGGTCATCACACGCTGTCGTGCTATCTGAACGGCGGCTACCGGACGGAGCGCCAGAAGGTGCCAGGCCTGTTCGGCGCGCCAAGCCGGCTATGCGCGCTGCCGGGCGATCACGAGTCGCGCTGGTGGGTGCGTGGGCACATGCACTTCATGCACCTGTATTTCCTGCCCGAGCATTTCACGCGCCGCGCCGTGCAGGAACTCGATCGCGAGCCGCGCGAACTCAAGCTCGCCGACCGCACGTATTTCGAGCATGCCGAAATCGCGCAGCGCTGCCAGACGCTCGCCAACGAACTGTGGGACGACGCCGACGGACGTCTGCGCGCCAACGAAGCCGCCCACGACGTGCTGAGCCTGCTGCTGAAGGCGCAATCCGTGCAGCGGACGGACGTCGCGCATAAGGGCGGGTTGTCGGTGGCGACGCGCCGCCGGTTGCGCGACTACATCGCGGCGAACCTGACGGCGTCGCTCACGCTGGGCGATCTGGCCGAAGTCGCGTGCCTGTCGGAATTCCATCTGGCCCGGATGTTCCGCACGTCGTTTGGCCTGCCGCCGCATGCGTGGATCGCGCAACAGCGGCTCGACCGCGCGCGCGAACTGCTGCGCACGACCGCTTTGCCGCTCGACCAGGTCGCGCTGCAAAGCGGCTACGCGAATCCGAGCCACCTGAGCCATCGTTTTCGCGCGGCGCTGGGCGCAACGCCCACGGCGTATCGCCGGACGATGCGGTCGGCCTGAACCGGTTCACACGCCCGTCCGCGGTGCAACACAAAAGGGATGTCGCTTAAACGTTGGCGCGCAAGCCGGACCGACGACGCCCGTCCGCGCTCGCTGCTTTCAGGTCCGCGCGATGCGACGCAACGGCTGCCACGCTTCGTTCCTGTGCTCATGGGCTTCGCCGCGCGGCGTCAGCTCAGGCGCGCCGCATTCGCGCAACAGGTCACGCAGTTCGTTGATGACCGGAAACACTTCATGATTCCAGTCGGCGCCCTGTCTGTCGTGCGCGGCCTGTTCGGCTTCGACGATCTCGCGGTCTTCCTTGAAAATGCGCTCGGTGAACCACACCAGCAGCGGCCATGCCAGATCGAGCGCGCCCGGAATACCCGGCTTCTTGATCGACAGCAGCCCGAACGTGCGATTCGTGCGCTGTTCGGCGTCGAGCGGCACGTAAATGATCCAGAGATTCATCACGAGCGTCTGGTCGGCTGTGCGGATCTGTAGCGTCTGATACGGATATTCCGTGCGGACCGTCATCACGTCCTTGTCGTTCTGTCCGCCGGTGCTGCGGTTCTGGCCGAACACGAGCGCCTCGCCGACCGGCTGCTTGCCTTCCATGCGCGCGAACGTGTAATCGACTTCGACCCAGCCCTCGCCGCGACGGCGCCCGAGCGAGCGGGCGCGCATCTGGCCCATCTGCCGGCGATGCAGGAACTGATGGTTCATGTCCATCAGGTTCTCGTGCATGAACGAGTAGTGACACTTGACCTCGCGGCCCAAACGACGCGTTTTGTACGCCTTGTCCGCCACCGAGGCGAGCGGCGGCAACGGTTTTTCTTCCGCGAGCGCGGGGTTGCCGGGGAACACGAAGATCAGGCCTTCGACTTCGCGGCACGGATACGAGCGCACGCCGTTCGGCAGCCGCTCGCGGCCCAGATACGGCACGTCGATGCAGCTTCCGGTGCAGTCGTACGTCCAGCCGTGATAGCAGCAGCGGATCGATTCGCCATCGACGACACCCTGATGCAGCGGCACCTGGCGATGCGCGCAGCGGTCTTCGAGCGCGAACACGGCGCCCGATTCGGTGCGCACCAGCACGATCGGCTCGCCCGCGAAACGCACGCCGTGCGTCTTGCCACGCTTGACTTCCCGCGACCAGGCGAGCGGATACCAGTTATCCGGGTGAATGGGCACGCGACGCAGGTCGCGCACCGGCGCCTCTGCGACTGCGCCGGAAGCGGCCTCATCAAGGGTGCTGCTATCCAGCGTGGGAACTGCATGCATGGGAGACGCCTCCTTGCGACTGAACTGGATCCCGTCGATTGAAACAATTGACAGCGGTTGGATGAACTTCGCCGGTCAGTCTACTCGAACCAAAGTCCTCGCGCAGTGTTTGCGAACGCCGGGTTTGCTCGCCTTGACCCGCCAGGCGGGCGTGTGGCGTCGCTGGCGGCCCGAAGCCGGGCGGAAAACATGCGTCGCCGTTCCGGGCGTCCTGACCTCCGTTTCCGGGTCGATCGAGCGGCAGCATCCGGGCTTCCAGGTGGGGGAGGACGCACTTTACCCGCGTCGCGCGCCTGTGGGATGGCATCACGTCCTACAATAGCTGCCTGCTTTCTCCGTCGTTTTTCGTCTTTCTGTCAGGGAGTCCGGACGTGAATCCATCTGCTGCTATTGCCGCTATCCTGGGTGCGCTGCTGATCGGCGCGATGAGCCCCGGGCCCAGCTTCCTGATCGTCGCGCGCAGCTCGATCGGCCTGTCGCGGCGCGACGGCCTTGCGACGGCGCTTGGCATGGGCGTCGGCGGCGTGTTTTTCAGCGCAATCGCGCTCGTCGGGCTGTACACCGTGCTGGCGGCCGTCGGCTGGCTTTATCTGGGGCTGAAGGTGGCGGGCGGCCTGTATCTGATCTGGATCGCGTCGAAAATCTGGCGCGGCGCGGCCTCGCCGTTTACCGTCGACGCAACCGCGGGCGCCGGACGGCAGAACGCGCGCAAGTCATTCTGGATCGGCCTGAGCACGCAGCTGAGCAATCCGAAGACGGCGATCTATTACGGCAGTATCTTCGCCGCGCTGCTTCCGCATCATCCGCCGCTGTGGTGCTATTTCCTGCTGCCGCCCGCCGTGTTCACGATCGAAGCCGGCTGGTACACCGTCGTCGCGCTCGGGTTTTCGAGCCGGCGGCCGCGTGAGATGTATATCCGGGCGAAGGCATGGGTCGACCGGATCGCGGCGGGCGCGATCGCCGCGCTCGGCCTGCGCCTGATCTGGACGGCACATAAAGCCGGCATCTGACCGTCGACCGGCTGGGGGCGTCTCCCTCCAGCACCGTCTTCGATTCCACGCCACGCCTCCGAACTGTCCGGCAGCCGTCACTCCGGCTCCGGACATACCCGGTCAACTCTTTGTTTTAGTGGACTTTGTTGCCTACACTTCATTACAGGCAGCGTCTCCACTCGATCATCTGTCCCCTGTCGATCCGCGTTCGCGCTTTAGCGCGTCAATTGCACTGATCCCATGCGAGAGGGTTGCTGCTGCGCCAAAAAGAAAAGAAAGGAGACTGATCCATGTTCCAGCAGATTCTCAATCCGGCTGGCAACCTTTTCGTGTCCTGGTTGCTGGCACTCGTCCCCGTCGCTGTTCTCCTGATCCTGCTGGCTGTCTTCAGACTTTCCGCGTGGATCTCCGTGCTGATCGGCGCCGTCGTCACGCTGGTGCTGGCGGTGGTGGTGTGGCACATGCCGGTCGGCACGGGCATCCGGGCATATGTCTACGGTTCGCTGACGGGCATCTGGGCGGTCGACTGGATCACGTTCTGGGGCGTGATGATGTTCAACTCGCTGACGCTGACCGGTACGTTCGATGACTTCCGGCGCTGGCTGACGAGTCTCGGCACGGCGGACGTCCGCGTGCAGACTATCCTGTTCGCCTGGGCTTTCGGCGCCCTGCTGGAGGGGCTCGTCGGTTTCGGCTATCCGTGGGCATTCGTCGCGCCGATCCTGATCGCCGTTGGCATCCCCGATCTCGACGCCATCCGGGTTGCGGCGATCGCGAACAACGCCCCGGTGTCGTATGGCGCGCTCGGCGTGCCAATCGTCGCGCTTTCCGCCGTGACCGGCCTGCCGCTGATGGCGCTTTCCGCCTCGGTGGCGCACATCGTGGCCGTGCTTGCGCTGCTGCCGCCGTGGATCCTGATCTATCTGGTCTCCGGCCGGACCGGGCTGCGCGACGGCTGGCCGCTCGCCGTGGTCGGCTCCCTCGCCTACATCGCAGGGCAGTATCCCGTGGCGGTTTTTCTTGGACCTTACCTGCCCGACATAACGGGCGCGATCGTCAGCTTTGCGGCGCTGCTCGTGCTACTGCGCTTCTGGCGTCCGAAACGCGTGCTCGGCTATGGCGGCAAGCCGGTCGATGCGGCGCTTGCCGCAGCCGGCAACGAGCCCCACGGCATGTCCGGCGGCCAGGTGTTTCGCGCCTGGCTGCCGTTCATCGTCCTGATCGTGGTGGTCGTGCTCTGGACCGGCCCGTGGTCGCCGTTGCCGGGCATCGTGTGGTTCAAGCTTTCGGTTGCCGCAGGCTCGTCGATCCATCAGGGCTCGACGGTCGCCGCCGCGTTCTCTTTTGCGCCCTTTATCGGCGGCTCGGCCATCCTCGCGTCGTGGTTCATCATCAGCCTGCTGCTTGGCATGAAGCCCGCGCAATATGCGGAGGCCTTCCGCCGCACGTGGCACCAGATGTGGGGAGCCATGCTGGTGGGCATCTTCATCTTCGGCCTCGCGTACATCTTCAATTTCTCGGGCATGGCGGCTTCCCTTGCCGAGGGATTCTCGAAGCTCGGCGTGGCCTTCATCATCGTCGCCCCCATTCTGGGCTGGATTGGCGTGGCGCTGTCCGGCAGCAACACGTCCACGAATGCGATGTTCGGCTTCTTCCAGGTGACGGTCGGGCGCCTGCTGGGCTTTCCAATACTGCTCCTGCCGTCGCTCAATTCGGTGGGCGCCGAAGTCGGCAAGCCGGTGGCGCCACAGACCGCAAGCGTCGGCGTGTCGACCAGCCGCTTTGTACGCAACGAAGGCGAAGTGATCCGCCACAACATGGGGTGGACGTTCATCATGCTCATCTACCTGGTGGTGATCGGGGTAGGGTTTTATTTCTTCGCACCTGGCCTGATGACGCTTCCTTGAGGTCACCAGGCCGTTTCAGCCGTTCGTTCAGGCTGAACGACGACGTTGAGCGTCGACATCTGCGGCCGCGCTTTCCGCGTTCTGCGGGAACAGCGCGCGACGCGTTTCCTCGTCGAACCCGGTCTTCAGCGTCAGCTTGTCCTTCAGTGCCTGCGCACGGGCGGCGGCGGGACGCGCCGAGATTTCGTCGACCAGGCGCTTCACGTCCGGATAATCCGTCAGACCTTTCTCGCCGAGGATGTAGCCGGCGAAGTTCGCCCAGCCCCACAGCGCCATGTCGGCGATCGTGTATTCGTCGCCGGCCAGATACTTTGACTGCGCGAGGCGGTCGTCGAGCACGCGGTAATGGCGCTCGACTTCCTTCAGGTAACGGTTGCGCGCGTACGGCAGCGCTTCCGGCGCGTGGTGCAGGAAGTGGACCGCCTGGCCCGAGAACGGCGACAGGCCGGTCGCGATGAACTGCAACCACGACAGCATCCGCGCGTGCTCCTTCGCCGTTGATGGGATGAAGCGGCCGTGTTTCGCGCCGAGGTAAAGCAGGATCGCGTGCGAATCGAACACGACGACGCCGTCGTCATCGATCGCGGGCACTTTCGCGTTCGGGTTGATCTTCAGGAAGTCGGGCTGGTGCTGCTCGCCCTTGAAGGTATCGACGGCGATGAGTTCGAAGGGCGTCTTCAGTTCTTCGAGCAGCAACGCGGTTTTCATCGGATTCGGCGACGGGTGGAAGTAAAACTTCAGCATGATGTTTCCTTAAGTGGGTGAGAGTGAGTGACAGCAAACGCTAGAGACGAGGCTGGCCACGACCATGTGGCGAACCGCGTGGTCGTGGATCGTTGAACCGGAGACGGCGCGCGCCTCTTACCGCGTCGTGAGATGTGCAACCTGCGGCAACCGCGTCCGGCCGGGCAGGCCGGAGCCGGAGCGGTGTCAGGCGATGGGCGGCGCGTTGCCCGAAAGCCTCGCGCGATCGTGCGGCGCGGTGAAGTCCTGCATCGGGCCGAGCGGCACGATGCCAGTCGGATTCACGGAAGGATGGCTCTCGTAGTAATGCCGCTTGATGTGCCCGAAATCCACCGTACCCGCGACGCCCGGCAATTGATAAAGATCGCGTGCATAAGCCGACAGGTTCGGGTAATCGGCGATCCGCCGCAGATTGCACTTGAAGTGCCCGACATACACCGCGTCGAAGCGGATCAGCGTGGTGAAGAGACGGATGTCGGCTTCGGTGATGCGATCGCCGGTCAGGAAACGGCGCGTCGCCAGTTTCTCCTCGAGCCAGTCGAGCGAGTCGAAAAGCGGCACGACGGCTTCCTCATACGCCTGCTGCGTCGTCGCGAAGCCCGACTTGTAGACGCCGTTGTTCACGGTGTCGTACACACGCAGGTTGATCGCATCGATCTCTTCGCGCAGCGGCGCCGGATAAAAATCGCCTGCTTTCGCGCCGATGCCGTCGAATGCCGAGTTCAGCATGCGGATGATTTCCGACGACTCGTTGTTGACGATCGTCGCCTGCTTTTTGTCCCACAGAACCGGCACGGTCACGCGGCCGGTATACGACGGATCGGCGGCGGTATAGACCTGATGCAGCAGGCGCGCGTGATTGACCGTATCGGGCACGACGCCGGGGCCGTCGGCGAACGTCCAGCCGTCTTCGAGCATCAGCCAGTGGACGACCGACACGCTGATCATCTCTTCGAGTCCCTTGAGCGCGCGCAGGATCAGCGTGCGATGCGCCCACGGGCAGGCAAGGCTCACGTACAGGTGATAGCGGCCCGCTTCGGCCTTGAAGCCGCCGACGCCACTCGGGCCCGCCGAGCCATCGGCGGTGATCCAGTTGCGAAACGCCGCGTCCTTGCGCACGAACCGGCCGCCGGTCGCTTTTGTGTCGTACCACTGGTCCTGCCACTGGCCATTCACGAGAAGTCCCATGTCACTGCTCCTTGAGAGCGCGGGCGGCGCGTGCCTCGAAGGCCCCTGCGCCCGCCTGCGTTGCAATACGGCTTTCTGTCCTGCCGCGCCGGCTTATTGCGGCAACGGCGGCAACGGCGGTGCGTTGATGAACTGGACGATATCCGCAATCGTCTGTTCAGGTGCTTCTTCCATCAGCCAGTGTCCCGAACCCTTGACGATCACGCCCTGCACGTGGGTGTCGACGAGACGCGCCTGGTTGATCAGGAAGTCACCCGAAGCCTTTTCGCCGGCCAGCACGAGCATCGGCATCGTCAGCGGCGTCTGGGCGAACTTCGCGAAGTCCTCGGCGTCCTGCGGGAACGTGTGGAAATACTCGAACCCGGCGGCCATCCGGCCCGGCTGCGCGTAGTTCGCGGCGTAGCGTCGGCGATCGGCCTGCGATACCGAATGCGACGGATCGGCGGCGAAGTCGTTCCAGAAGTGCTCGAAGTACGTCCGCTCGCGACCCTTCACCAGCGCGAGCGGCGTCGTGCCGTAGAAGTTGAAGTGCCACTTGTCGCGCAGCAGCCAGACCTGCTGCCAGTCGCCGACGCCCGGCAGGAACGCGTCCATCAGCGTGATGCTTTCCACTTCGTCCGGATACTGCGCCGCGTACGCGTACGCCACCATCAGGCCGATGTCGTGACCGACGAGCTTCACCTTGCGATAGCCGAGTTGCTGGACCATCGCGTGGATGTCCTGCGCCATCGTCTTCTTGTCGAAGCCGCTCTCCGGAATCGCCGACTGGCCGGCGCCCGGCAGATCCGGCGCGAGCACGACGCGGCGGTCGTCGAGCTGTCTGATCAGCGGCAGCCACATGTGGCTCGACTCGGCGTAGCCATGCAGCAGGACGACCGGCGTTTCGTCGCCCTGGCCAGCTTCGAGGTAGTGCAGCTCGATCCCGTTCGCGTTGATCGAACGATCGTGGATGGCGGATTGCGGGGCGGCGTGCGCGGCCGACAGCATCGCGCCGGCGGCCAGCAGGGCCGCGCCAGTGTGCTTTGCGACTTTGTTCAACAGGCTCATGACGGTTTCTCCGGTGAGATTTGCACCGATCCCGGGAAGGATCTTCTGGTGACGTGATGCCATGGTGGACTGGCGCACCGGTTTTGCCGTACGATTTTTCCGATGAACTCGTTCGAAGGAATTGAACATGTTGTCGGAAGACGAATTGTCCCTGCTGGAGGCGATCCGGGAGAGCGGCAGCCTCTCGCGGGCGGCGGCGCGGCTGGGCAAGGCGCCTTCGACGATCTCGCACGCGGCGCGGCAACTGGAAACGCGCTTTGACGCGCTGCTGTTCGACCGGCGCCGCTACCGGCTGCAGCTCACGCCGGCGGGGCATCTGCTGGCGGAAGAGGCGGCGCGGCTGATGCAGGACGTTTCGCGCATGACGCAGCGCGTGCGCCAGGTCGCGAGCGGCTGGGAAGACCGCCTGTGGATCGTCACCGACGAAATCCTGGAGTTCGAGTTCCTGATGCCGGTCGTGCATGCGTTCGATGAGATGAACTCCGGCGTCACGCTGCGCATGACGGGCGAAGTGCTGTCCGGCACGTGGGAAGCGCTGCGCGACGGTCGCGCCGACCTGATCATCGGCGCGACCAACGAGCCGCCGGCGATTCCGGGGTTGCGCTGGTTCGAGCTGGGCTCGATGGAATGGGTGTTCGCCGTGTCGCCGCGCCATCCGCTCGCCGCGGTCGAAGAGCCGCTGCGGCGCGAGCGGATCGTCGCGCATCGGGCGGTCGTGGTGGCGGACTCGTCGCGAATGACAGGCGGGCGCGCATATGGCGTCGTCGGCGGGCAGCCGGCGCTTGCGGTGCCGGGCATGCGCGCGAAAATCCTCGCCCAGCGCGACGCGCTCGGCGTCGGCTGGCTGCCGCGTTATCGGGTGGCGTCGCTGCTCGCACGCGGCGAACTGGTGGAGAAGGCCACCGCCGATCCGCGTGAGCCGAACGTGCTCTATGTGGCATGGCGCGGCGATCACGAAGGCCGTGCGCTGCAATGGTGGCTCGAACAGTTGCGTCAGCCGAGGCTCGCGCAACGTCTCGTGCGGGGAATGGATCTCTTTGCGTGAAGCGACGCCGCGTGGCGGCGAAAACGAAACGCGTTACGTCTCGCTCCAGAGCCGCAGCAGGTTGTGATACACGCCGACGAGCGTGCGTTTTGCCGATTCGTCGCCGTTCGTTGCGTTCAGACGCTGGATCGCGTTATCCATGTCGTATAGCAGCGCGCGCTTCGTGTCGTCGCGCACGAGGCTCTGTGCCCAGAAAAAGCTCGACACCCGCGCGCCGCGCGTGACCGGGCGCACCTGATGCAGGCTCGTGCCCGGATAGAGAATCGCGTGCCCGGCGGGCAGCTTCACTTCCTGCACGCCAAAGGTATCCTCGATCAGCAGTTCGCCGCCGTCGTATTCGTCGGGCGGCGTGAGAAAGAGCGTGATCGACAGGTCGGTGCGCACGCGCGCGCCGTGTCCGGGAACGAGGCGGATCGCGCCATCCACGTGACTGCCGAAGTGCATGCCGCCTTCATAGCGGTTAAAGAGCGGCGGATACAGCTTGTTCGGCAATCCCGCGCTGATGAAAACCGGATGCCGCTCCAGCGACGCGACGATGATTTCGCCCATCTCCCGCGCGATCGGCGAGTTTTCCGCGATCTGCTGGTTGCGCTTGACCGGCGCGCCCTGATAGCCCGCCGTCGCGCGGCCGTCGACCCATGAATCCGTGGCGGCTTCGAGCCGCGCGCGCATCGTGGCGGCGTCTTCGGGACTGAGAACGTCCGGGATCGTGACAATCATCGTGTGAGACTTCCTGCGTCGAACCGCCCGTTTCCGCAGAAGGGAAACAGGCGGCGTTTCGTGAACCGTCGCCTGACTGACCGGGTGCGGCGATCAGAAGAAGCGATAGTTTAGCGTGGCAAGGAAGGTGCGGCCGAGACCCGGCACCGCGCGGCCGCCGTCGGACGGAATCAGCGCGTCGTAATACTTCTTGTCCGTGAAGTTCAGCACGTTGAACTGCACGTCGTACTTCTTCGCGTGATACGCGGCCATCGCATCCCAGCGCGTGTAACCGCCGACCGACACCGTGTTGTTGTTCGCCGCATAACGCGCCGACGTGTACACCGGGCCGCCGCCGACCTGCCAGTGCGGCGTGAAGTCGTACGTGGTCCACAGCGTGAGCATGTTGCGCGGCGTGTTCGCGGGCGTGTTGCCCGCAGTGCCGTCGAGCGCCTCGCGCACTTCGCCATCCATGTACGTGTAGCCGCCGAACACCTGCCATTTCTTCGTGATGTGACCGGCGAGGCCGAGCTGATAGCCACGTACGCGGATATTGCCGTCGAGCTGGTAGTTGCCGGTTGCATCCTGGGTGCGCGCGTTCGTCTTTTCGATGTCGAAGAGCGACTGCGTCACCGACAGTCCGCCGCCCAGCAGGTCCCACTTCGAGCCGATTTCATACGACCGGTTCTTTTCCGGCGGCAGGTTCTGCTGGCCGTTCGTGAGCGTGAGCGCCTCGAGCGACGGGTCGAACGACGTGCCGTACGACACGTAGTACGACTGCCAGTCGGTCGGCTGATAGATGATGCCGCCGCGCACGCTCGTGAAGAAGTTCGTCTGCGTGGCGTAGCCCGGCGCGTTGATCGAGTTGTTGATCGACGCCTCGTAGCGATCCCAGCGCACGCCGCCGACCACCTTCCAGTGTTCGCCGAGCGAGATCGTGTCGTTCAGGTAGAGGCCGATACCGTTCGCGCTCGATTCGGCGAGATTGGTGGCCACTTCTTTCACGTTCGCCGGACGCGCGGTGTACGTCGGGTCCATCAGCGGCACGACTGCCAGCGTGTTCGACGGCAGGCCCGGCGTGGTCGCGGTGAACGACTGGTTGCTGTACGTCTCGTGGCTCAGGTCGACGCCCGTGATGACGTCGTGCTTGAGGAAGCCGGTGTTGAACTTCGCTTCGAGATCCGTCGAGTTGTACAGCGAGTGGTCGTTGATGTTGCGGTCTTTGCCCTGCAGCTTCACGTACAGCGACGAGAGCGGCAGCGTCGTGTAGTTGCCGTTCGAAAGGGCGGTCGAGGACGCGAGCGGGCCGGTCAGCACGGACGCCGCGTTGGTTTCGCGTGCTTCGGTGCTGTAGTGGGCGATCTGCGTCTGGTTGCGCAGCGTCAGGTTTTCGTTGAAGCGGTGCTGGATGCGCGCGGAGAACTGCTGCACGTCCTGCATCGTGCGATCGTCGGTGAAACCGTAGAACGTGCCGCGGTTCACCGGCGCCGGATGGCCGTTCACGGACGGCACGCCGTAGTCCACCTGGTCGCGGTTGTGCTGGATCAGCGCGGACAGCGTGATTTCGGTCGGCGTGCCGATGCCGAACTTCACTTCCGGCGCGATGCCGTAGTCCTTGTTCTTCATCACGTCGCGGCTCGAGCCGAGATCCTGGCCGAACGCGTTGATACGGACCGCGGCGGTATCGGTAATCGGCTGGTTCAGGTCGACGGTCGTGCGATAGCGGTCGTGCGTGCCGGCCTGCACCGAGACGT
Source organism: Paraburkholderia sartisoli (assembly GCF_900107685.1). Lineage (GTDB taxonomy): Bacteria > Pseudomonadota > Gammaproteobacteria > Burkholderiales > Burkholderiaceae > Paraburkholderia > Paraburkholderia sartisoli. The sequence goes on from NZ_FNRQ01000006.1 coordinate 245,232, forward strand.
CGGCGCGGCGCTTCAGGGTCGGCTCCTTGCTGACCTGGTTGATCACGCCGCCCGTCGAACCGCGTCCGAAATAGAGCGACGACGGGCCGTACAGCACGTCGATCGATTCGAGGTTGAACGTGTCGCGATAGTACTGGCCGCGGTCGCGGAAGCCGTCGAGATAGATGTCGGTGCGCGCCGTGAAGCCGCGCAGGTTGATGTTGTTGCCGATCTGGCCGCCTTCGGCCGCGCCGAGCGTGACGCCCGGCACGTTGCGCAGCGCGTCGCTGAACGACGTCGCGGCCTGCGATTGCAGCACCGCTTTCGGGACGACGACAGCGGCCTGCGGGATGTCGCGCAACGCAGTCGGCACCTTCGCGCCGACGCTCGATTTTTCGGGCTGGAAGTCGTTGCTGTTGTCCGCCTGGCCGGTGACCTTGACGGCGGGCAGCGTATTGCTGGCGGCGGTGTCGGTGGTAGCGGTCGGGGCGGATTGCGCCGGCTGGGCGGTGGTCTGCGCGTACAGCGGTGTCGCGAATACAGCCAGAATGGCCGCCGCGAGCGGTGTCGTCCTGATCATCGTCTGAATCCCTGTCGTTGTTGCGTTTCTTTTTTTCGGTCTGGCGAGACGCGAACGTCCCGCCGTGGCCCGCAGCGCGTCATTTCGCGCGCGCGATTCAACCCCGCCAGACCGTTGTTCAGGAACCGGCAATGTCGTCAAATGCGAATCGTTATCATTTCACAAATGGTAACGATTCGCAACAAAGACGTGTATTTTGTGGGTGTTTAGTAAGCGTGCTTACAGCACTTTTGGGGGCGTTTCAGGGAGGAGATGACGATGAAGTCCAGCGAAAAGCTTCGTGGTGGACGATGAAAAACAGGCGTGGCGCAGGCGCAAGAAGGTCGGCCGCGACAGGATCCGAACAGGTCTTGCCGACCCGTGTGCGCCGTTCAGCCTCGCGTACCGCCGATGGCCGCTTTCACACGAAATGAGCCGGGAAGCTGCGCATATCGTGTCCCCGAACGTCAGTCAGCATCATGTAGACGTAGACGTTCGACCAGATAGTCGATCAATACCCGCACCTTCAGGGGCAAAAACCGGTTGGGCGGATAGAGCAGCCATATCGAGCCCACGTACGGCTGTCCTTCGAGCGTCCAGTCGGGCAGTACCTGCACCAGCTCGCCGCGCGCGAGCGCGTTCGCCGCCGTGAATTCCGGCACGTTCGCGACGCCGAAACCCTGAAGCGCTGCTTCGAGCCGCGCGCCGGCATGATTGGCGATATAGCGCCCTTGCACTTCAACGGTTTGCGCATGTGTGCCGAGCCGCAGGCGCCAGCGATTGTCGTCCGGGGTTTCGCCGAGATAAATGCAGTCGTGCTGCGCGAGTTCGCGCGGCTCTCGCGGTGTGCCGCGTGCGTCCAGATAAGCCTGCGAAGCACAGAGTACCCAGCGCACCGAACCGAGCTGCCGGCCAGCGAGGCCGGGTGGCGGTCGCTCAGTCAAACGAATCACAAGATCAAGGTTATCGGTCAGCGGATCGACGTCGCGGTCCGAATACAACAACTGGAGATCGACTTCCGGATAGGCGCGCAAAAACCCGGGCACAAGCGGATGAAGCACCGTTCTTGCAAACTGGCTTGGCGCGCTGACGCTCACCTTGCCTTCCGGTCGGCCAGCCAGTTGACCGGCGGCATCCACCGCGGCCGAGGCGGCGCTCACCACCTCCCGGCAGTAGCGCGCCACTTGCGCGCCCGATTCGGTGACCCGGACCTTGCGCGTCGAACGCTCCAGCAGGCGGGTTGCGAGCGCTTCCTCGAGGCGCTTGATCTGGCGGCTGACCGTCGACGGCGTGCTGCCAAGCTGGCGTGCCGCCAACGAAAAATTACCGGCATCGACGACCCTTGCAAAGACTGCCATATCGGGCAACAAGGCGAAAAGTTCGTTGGGATTCATCGTGCCCGCAGGAGGAGGATCTGAAGAAAAAGCGTAAAAAAGACAGCCTCTGGATTAATGCATTTGAAACACAAAAGCTGTGCGTCATGACCGGATTATCACCATGATCGCAAAGTTCGACAATGCGAATCCAGTTCCCGAGGTTCGCTATGTCCCGACCAGACCGCCTGCAAATATTGTCCGACCTGATGCTACTGGCGGTCGCCATGGTGTGGGGCTCCAGTTACGGCATCGCCAGGAGCGCGCTCGCGTATTACCCGGTTCTCGGGCTGCTCGCGCTGCGTTTCGGCATCACGTTCGTGTTGCTGTCGCCCGCGCTGCGCCCATTGCGATACGCCAGTTTCCGCGCGCTGAGCGGCGTGGTCGGAGCAGGCTTGCTGCTGTTCAGTATTTTCCTGTGCGAAACGTTCGGGCTGCTGCTCACGCGCGCAGCCAACGCGGCGTTTTTGATCGGCCTGTGCGTGGTGCTGACGCCGCTCGTCGAGTGGTCGCTTCTCAAACGTCGGCCGAGCCGCATTGAATGGACGGCTGTCGCGGTGTCGTTGCTGGGAGCATGGCTGTTGACCGGCGCGGGTGCCTTGATGCTGAGTCGCGGCGATGTGCTGATCCTGGCAGCGGCGGTACTGCGCGCGATTACCGTTTGCGTGACCAAGCAGTTGATGCGCGATGCGGCACTCCCGCCTTTGACGGTGACCGCCGTGCAATCCGGAGTGGTGGCGTTCGGCAGCGTGGCGGCGGCGCTGGTATTCGCGCGTGAGCAGTGGCAACACGTGCCGTCTTTTGCAGGGCATCTGACGTTTTGGGGTTGCGTGTTCTATCTGGTGCTCGCCTGCACGCTCTTCGCGTTCTTCGCGCAAAACCATGGAATCAAACACAGTAGCCCGACGCGCGTCGCGTTGCTGATGGGCAGTGAGCCGGTGTTTGGCGCGTTGTTCGCGTGCTTTTGGCTCGGGGAGAAGATCTCGCCCATGGCGTGGGTTGGCGGAGGGTTGATCGTGGCGGCGTCGCTGCTGGCTACCGTGCGCGGGCCAAAGAGCGTGCGTCAGTCAGAACCCGCTCCTGTCCGATTCGGCGTCACACGTCCCCGCTGAACGGGTTGGACACCGACGTTCAATATGTTCGACATCGATTCGCGCACGCAGCGCGCGAACTCCAGTGCCGCCGGCGGCACCGTCGTGGGCAATCGCAGGCAGATGGCGAATGGCGGCAGAGCGGGCAAGCCGGCCGCGTGCGGCGCAAGCGTTTCCAGGTCGGCCGGTACCGTCGAGGCGAGCCAGGTCGTGATCGCGAGGCCCGCGCGCACGGTTGCGGCAGTCGCTTCGATGTTGCCGCTCTCAAACACCGTGCGCCACGGAATGTCCTTGTTCGCGAGCGCGCCGAGCACCACTGGACGGAATGCGCAGCGTTCGTCCACCATCGACAGCGGCAAGGGCCGCTTCTGCCAGGCATCGCTGCCTCGGCCTTTCACCCACACCAACGGCTCGATGCGGACCACTTCGCCCTCGGCTTCGCTCGCGACATATTCGGCCAGCGACACGTCCACGCGGCCGGTATCCACTGCTTCGCGCAGTTCTGGCGACGCCGCGCACACCAGTGAAACCTCCACGTGCGGATGCACTTCGGCGAACGTTTTCATCGCAGGGGCGAGCGATGACACGAGATCGTAGGGCACGCCGACGCGCAGGCTGCCGCGCAGCGACTCGCCGGTCATGTCGGCCCAGATTTCGTCGTTCAGCCGCAGCAGCTGGCGCGCCTTGACGAGAAACTGTTCGCCCTGGCGTGACAGTTCCAGCTTGCGCGTTTTACGCACGAACAGGAGGCAGCCCAGCAAGTCTTCGAGGCGTTTCACCTGCTGGCTGACGGCGCCTTGCGTCATGTGCAGCAGATTCGCGGCGACCGTCATGCTGCCGCTATCGGCGACGGTGACGAAGGTACGGATCAGATCGAGGTCGAGGTTTCGCATCATCAACGTATTATGCTGCGTAATGCATCAAATCAACATTATTCGCTTTTCTGATGCATCCATGATCCGTACAGTGAAATCCCGATCACCCGGATGCGTACTCATGACTTCCTCCATCCTGCCGCTTCTCCTGTTCGTCGCCGTGGCGACCGTGACGCCCGGCGGCGCCACCACGCTCGCCACTGCATCGGGCACCCGCTTCGGCTTTGCGCGCTCGATTCCGCTGATGCTCGGGATCGCGATCGGTCTCGCGTTGCTCGCCGTCGTCGCCGCTCTCGGGCTCGGCAGTCTGCTGCTCGCGATGCCGGCGCTGCAAACGATCGTGAAGGCGCTCGGTTCCGCGTATCTGCTGTGGCTCGCGTGGCGCATCGCGCGAAGCGGGGCGCCGAACGCGGGTAACGGCCCCGCGCGGCCCGTCACGCTCGTCAACGGCATCCTGCTGCTGTGGCTCAATCCGAAAAGCTGGGCGATGACGGTCGGCGCGGCGGCGTCATTCGCGCTGCTTGCGAACAGTCCCAACCGGCTCGCGATGCTGCTCGGCGCGGCGTTCGGCCTGGCCGCGTGCGGGTCGCTCGCGCTGTGGTGCGCGCTCGGTGCGCTGCTTGCGCGGCTGTTTCGAACGCCGCGCCACTGGCGCATCCTCAATCTTGCGATGGGGGTACTGCTTGCCGTATCCGTCATCCCCACCTGGAGATAACCATGCTTGTCCCTCCATTTGCCGAATCGTTCGACCTCGAGGCCGCGTTCGCCGATGTGTCGGAATACTGGTCGCCAAAAGTCGTCGCGCAGGTCAACGATCAGTACGTGAAGGTCGCGAAAGTACGCGGCCAGCTCGTGTGGCACGACCATGCGCACGAGGACGAACTGTTCTTCGTCGTGCGCGGGCACTTGAAGATCGAATATGAAGGCGGGCGCGTCGTCGATCTGCCCGCTGGTTCGATGCATGTGGTGCCGCGCGGCACACTGCACAATCCAGTTGCCGACCACGAATGCTGGATCGTGCTGATCGAGCCCATGCAGACAAAGCACACTGGCGACGTCGAGTCGCCGCTAACACGGACGATCGAGGAGCAGTTGCGTTAATCACGGTGAGTTCATGTCTCACATATCTCACCTTTGACAGGTCAATTCCAGGCCAGCCTGGGGCATAGGCCGGCATCGAATGACGCTTGACGGTCAGCGTCACTCAGCGTGACGGGACATGTTTTTCTCCCGCGCATAACGATGAAACGTACACGCGCACGCGAACCGCCCCGGATCTACGCGCGCGCCGCCCGCTTGACGGCCTGCGGCGGCTGACCGAACGCCCGCAGAAACGCCCGGCGCATCCGCTCGGTGTCCACAAAACCCGTTTCGATCGCGACGGTCTCCAGCGAATGGCGACCGGTCTCGATCATCGATCGCGCTGCTTCCACGCGCAGGGTTTCGATGGCCTTCGCGGGCGACTGTCGCGTCTCGTCGCGAAACGCGCGGCTGAACTGTCGTGGGCTCAAATGCGCGACCTCTGCGAGCGTTTCCACCGACAGCCGCTCGCGCAGGTGATCTTTCGCCCATGTGAGCGCGGTCTGGATGCGGTCGGAACGCGGCTGCAGATCGAGCATCGCGGAAAACTGCGACTGGCCGCCGGTGCGCCGGTGATAGACCACGAGCTTTCTTGCGATCGCGCGCGAGACATCGGCGCCCAGATCGGCCTCGACGAGCGCGAGACACAGGTCGATGCACGCGGTCATCCCCGCCGACGTCCACACGGAACCATCGACGATGAAGATACGGTCGTCGTCCACCCGCGTTTTCGGGAAGCGGTGTTGCAGTTCGCGGGCGAACACCCAATGCGTGGTGACCCGCCTGCCGTCGAGGATGCCCGCCTCGGCGAGCACGAATGCACCGGTACAGATGCTGGCGGTGCGCCGCGACGCGGCCAGCGCGCGCTTCAGGAACGTGCGCAGGCCCGCCGACGAAGGCTCGACGAACATCGCGCCGGCCACGACCACCGTGTCGTACGCGGGGTCGTCGAACGCCTTCGATTCGACCTGCACGCCCGCCGAACTGCGCACCAGCCCGCCATGCTCGGAGATGACCTCGATTTCGTACGCTGGCTGGCCCGGGCCCTCGCCCTGGCCCCCCTCCAGATTCGCAAGCTCGAACACCGACACGGCGATCATGTCGAGAATCTGGAATCCCGGGAAAACGACCACACCGATGCGCTTCATCTCACCCTCTTTGCTTGACCACGGTTCCCGTCACATCAAAAGATGATGTCCTGAAACGAGGTAAATACGTCATTTGAGACATGACAATACGCGCCTAGACTCTCCCATGTCAACAGCGGAAACCGTCGGTCAACCCGGCGTCCGCTGCGATTTTTCCCTTATCGATCAACATGAACGGCGCATCGCGGTGGCATATGCCGGGCGCCCACGGAGAGTTTCAAATGGCAACTTCATCGAACATGGGCACGGCGCTCGTTACGGGCGCATCGTCGGGCATCGGCGCGATTTACGCGGATCGTCTCGCGCGCCGCGGCTACGACCTGATCCTGGTGGCGCGCGATACGCAGCGTCTCACTGGGCTCGCGGAAAAACTGTCGAAGGAAACCGGCCGCAAGGTCGAAACGCTCGGCGCTGATCTGACCGTGACCGCCGACCTGCGCCGCATCGAAGCGCGCCTGCGTTCCGATGCGGGCATCACGATGCTGGTCAACAACGCCGGCGTCGGCGCGGCGGCCACGCTGGTCGATTCCGATCCGGACAGCCTCGAAAGCATGATCCAGCTGAACGTCGTCGCGCTGACGCGGCTGACGTCGGCGGTCGTGCCGGGTCTGGTCGCGCGCGGCAAGGGGACGGTGATCAACATTTCGTCGATCGTCGCGGTTTCGCCGGAACTGCTGAACGGCGTGTACGGCGGCACGAAGTCGTTCGTGCTGAGCTTCACGCAGTCGCTGCATCACGAAGTCGGCGCGAAAGGCGTGCAGGTGCAGGCCGTGCTCCCGGGCGCAACCAGCACGGCGTTCTGGGACCGCGCCGGCATGCCGGTCACGGCGCTGCCGCAGGCATGGGTGATGTCGGCCGCCGATATGGTCGACGCGTCGCTCGCCGGTCTCGACCAGGGCGAACTCGTCACGATTCCGTCGCTGCCGGACGCCGCTGACTGGCAAAAGGCCAACGACGCGCGTCTCGCGCTCGGCCCGAACCTGTCGCACAACCATCCGGCGGCGCGCTACGGCGTGGGCGCGGCGGCGTAACAATTAACCATCCTGCGTGGGTTTGACGAAAGGCCAGGCGACACACCGCCTGGCCTTTTCGCACGTGTACCACCGGGCGCAGCGATGAGGATACCGTCGCGGCAAGCGGTAAGCCGTGTGCGGGAGCTTCGCCGGCGTCATGGCCTGTTCGGGGCACTCCGTCATACCTCGGGAACGGGCGTCCGCCACGCGGCACGGAAATCGCGCCAGGCATTTTTGCGCCCGCCACCTTCGCTTGCTAGACTGCCTTCGCATATCGTCCGCGCAACGCGTTGCCGGACACGTCGACGCATACCGCGTCGCACGAATTAGCGGAGGCGCCATGTCTTACATGCTGCTCATCGTCGAGCCCGTCGAACAGCGCGGGGAGCGCACGCTCGACCAGGGTCACGACGTCTACGACCAGATGCTGCGTTTCGCCGAAAATCTCAAATCGCGCGGCGTCCTGCGCGGCGTCGAGTCGCTTAATTCACCGGCGAAGGGCGCGCGCGTCCAGGTGCGCAACGGCCGCAGTACGGTCATCGACGGTCCGTTCGCCGAAGCGAAGGAAATGATCGGCGGCTTTTTCATCGTCGACTGCGAGACGCTGCAGGAAGCCGTCGCGATCGCCGAAGAATGCCCGGCCGCGTCCTGGTGTACCGTCGAAGTCCGCAAGGTCGGTCCCTGCTGGGACTGAACCTTCACGCATAACGCCTCGTCACGTGTACCCCGCCAAAGGGAAAACCCTGACGTGAACCGTTCTGTGTCGATCCTGCCCCACGCGGTTCGTCGTGCATGCAGAAGCCGGAAAAACGACGGCTTTTCTGTTCAGGCCAACCAGGAGAAACGGCGATGCGATTCATGATCATAGTGAAGGCGACAGCGGTGTCGGAAGCCGGCGTCATGCCCGATGACGACAGCGTGATGGACGCCATGGCGACGTATCACGAAGAACTCGCGAAGGCGGGCGTGCTGCTCGACGCGAACGGCTTGCGGCCGACGTCGAAAGGCTGGCGCATCAGGTACGCCGGTGGCCGGCGCACAATGCTCGACGGGCCGTTCGCGGAGACGAAGGAACTGATCGCCGGCTACACGCTCATCCAGGTGCGTTCGCGCGAGGAAGCGATCGAATGGGCGCGCCGTTTCCCCGCGCCGTTCGGCGAAAACGCCGACGGCGAGATCGAGGTGCGCGAGCTGTACGAGCCGGAAGATTTCGAACCGGGCGGCGTGCTCGCGCGCACCCGCAAATCGCAGGCCGGAAGCCAGTAACGGCGCGTCCAGAACACTCAATTCGGAGAGACCGATCATGCACAAACAGATCTATGTGAACCTGCCCGTCGACGACCTGCCGAAGTCGATGGCGTTTTTCAAGGCGCTGGGCTTGAGCTTCAATCCGCGGTTCACGAACGATTCGGGGGCCTGCCTCGAAATCGGCGAGAACATCTACGCGATGCTGCTCGTCAAGCCGTTCTTCAAGGGTTTCACGGGCAAACCGATTGCCGACGCGAAAGCGACCACCGAATGCCTGCTGTGCCTTTCGTGCGAAAGCCGCGCGGAAGTCGACGCGCTCGTCGCGAAGGCCGTGGCGGCGGGCGGCACCGCGCCGCGCGTACCGCAGGACCACGGCTTCATGTACGGCCACGGCTTCGAGGATCTCGACGGCCACATCTGGGAACTGGTGCATATGGACCCGAACGCGGCGGGCGCGCCCTGAGGCTGGTCGTGACGGCGACCGGCACGCATCGGGCCATCGAGGCAGTCTGGCGGATCGAATCCGCCAAGGTCATCGCTTGCGTCGCGCGCATGGTGCGCGACGTGGGCCGCGCCGAAGAGCTCGCGCAGGACGCGCTCATCGCCGCGCTCGAACACTGGCCCGAGGCGGGCGTGCCGGCGAACCCGGGAGCCTGGCTGATGGCGACTGCGAAAAACCGCGCGCTCGACTGGCTTCGCCAGCAGGCGCTGCACGCACGCAAGCACGAGGAACTCGGGCGCGAGATGGACGCGCTCGAGGCGCACATCGTGCCGGACTTCGTCGACGGGCTCGATGCCGCGCGCGAGGACGACATCGGCGACGACCTGCTGCGGCTTGTCTTCACGGCGTGCCATCCGGTGCTTTCGACCGAGGCGCGCGTGGCGCTGACACTGCGTCTGCTCGGCGGCCTGACGACCGATGAAATCGCGCGCGGCTTCCTCGTGCCGGAGCCGACGATCGCGCAGCGGATCGTGCGCGCGAAGCGCACGCTCGCGGCGGCGCACGTGCCGTTCGAGGTGCCGCAGGCCGACGCGCGTGCCGCGCGGCTCGGCTCCGTGCTCGAAGTGATCTACCTGATCTTCAACGAAGGCTATTCGGCGACCGCCGGCGATCACTGGACGCGCCCGGCGCTGATCGACGAAGCGCTGCGGCTTGGCCGCGTGCTCGAAGGCCTGACACCCGACGAGAGCGAAGTGCATGGCCTCGTCGCGTTGATGGAGATTCAGGCGTCGCGTACGCATGCGCGCACGGATGCGGCGGGCCGCCCTGTGCTGCTGCTTGATCAGGACCGCAGTCGCTGGGATCCGCTGCTGATCCGTCGCGGGCTGGCGGCGCTCGAGCGGGCGCTGTCGCTCGGCGGCGGGCGCGGGCCTTACACGTTGCAGGCCGCGCTCGCCGCGTGCCACGCGCGCGCCCGGACGGCCGCCGAAACCGACTGGACGCAGATCGTCGCGCTGTACGACATGCTCGCGGAGGTCGTGCCGACGCCGGTGGTCGAGCTGAACCGCGCGGTCGCGGTCGGCATGGCGTTCGGGCCGCAGGAGGCGCTGCCGCTCGTCGATGCGCTAGGCGAGGAAGGGGTGCTTGCGAACTACCACTGGCTGCCGAGCGTGCGCGGCGATCTGCTCGCGAAGCTGGGCCGCGAGGATGAGGCGCGCGCCGAGTTCGAACGCGCCGCCGCGATGACACGCAACGCGCGCGAGCGTGAATTGCTGCTGGAACGCGCGGCGCAAATGCGCAAGCGCGACTGAACCGCTGCCCTTGACCGCGAGTGGTTGCCGCCCGACGCCCGCATCCATCGTACCGTGACATACTCTGGAAGACCGCTGCCGGAGTTTCTGCCATGACCCGCGCTTCCTGCGAACCCGCCCGCACCACCGACCCGGACCTCGTCGCGATCCGTGACGAACTGGCGAGCCGTGAACCAGTCTTCCATCGGCCGGAGTGGGGAACGACACGGGCGGACTTCGACCGGATGCTGGCCGGCTGCTTCTGGGAGACCGGCGCATCTGGCCGTCGCTACAGCCGCGCGTTCGTGCTCGACGAACTTGAACGCCGCTACGCGTCGCCCCCGCTCGACGACGACTGGGAAAGCTGCGATTTCCATTGCCAGCGTCTCGCCGACGACCTCTATCTGCTGACCTATTCGCTGCGCCAGGGCGCGCGCGAAACGCGCCGCTCGACGATCTGGCAGCGCGCCGGGTCGGAGTGGAAGATCGTCTTCCATCAAGGAACGATTGTTCAGGACGCCTGACGCGCACTGTTGCGCGCGAGCTTTTCCACGAGAAAATCGACGAAGCTGCGCACGCGCGGCGACAGATGTCGCCCGTGCGGATGGCGCGCCCGGAATTCCAGCAGAAAGCGGCGGTGCGCTGATACGGCGATAATGCAAGCCAGTCAAAGGAGCCGATCATGAATCCGTCCAACCTTTCCACACCGCTGCTGACTCGACTCGGTATCAGCGTGCCGGTGATCCAGGCGCCGATGGCGGGCACCAGCACACCCGCACTGGCCGCGGCGGTGTCGAACGCGGGCGGGCTTGGCTCGCTCGGCATGGGTGCGACAACGGTCGAGGGCGCCCGCGCGATGATTCGCGAAACGCGCGCGCTGACCAGCAAGCCGTTCAACGTCAATCTGTTCGTGCATGTCCCTGCAACAGCGGACGCTGAGCGCGAGGCGCGCTGGCTCGCGTATCTGGCGCCGGAATTCGCGCGCTTCGGCGCTGAGCCGCCCGCGGCGCTGCGCGAGATCTACAAGAGCTCGGTTGACGACGACGCGATGCTGGCGATGCTCGTCGAAGAACGGCCGGCCGTCGTGAGTTTCCATTTTGGCTTGCCGAAGCCGCACATCGTCAAGGGCCTGCACGACGCGGGCATCGTGTTGCTGGCGAGCGCGACGAGCCTCGACGAAGCGATGCAGATCGAACGCGCTGGCATCGATGCGATCGTGGCGCAAGGTATCGAGGCCGGCGGTCATCGAGGCGTGTTCGATCCGCGACAGCCCGATGAAGGGCTCGGCACGCTCGCGCTGGTGCGCGTGCTGGTCAGGCATACGCATCTGCCCGTAATCGCGGCGGGCGGCATCATGGACGGCGCGGGCATCGCGGCCGTACTTGCGCTCGGCGCGCAGGCGGCGCAGCTCGGCACGGCCTTTGTCGCATCGCCGGAATCCGCTGCCGATGCAGCTTATCGCGCAGTCATCGCGAATCCCGCGGTGCGGACCACGTTGATCACGTCGATTTCAGGCCGGCCCGCGCGCGGTGTCGACAATCGTCTCGCGGAACTGGGGCGCGCGCCGGAGCGCCCGCCGTTTCCCGATTATCCGATTGCCTACGATGCCGGCAAGGCGCTGCACGCCGCAGCCAAAGCGCAGGGCAATTACGATTACGCCCCGCATTGGGCGGGGCAGGCGGTGCGGCTCTCGCGCGCGATGCCAGCCGCCGAACTGGTGGCCACGCTGATGCGTGAGGTCGCGCAAGCCGGTTCGTAGGCGCTGGCGAGCGGTGCCCGGGGCTCGACGTCGCAGCCGGCGACGAAGAAATTGTGATTGCGAAGGTAGGCAAACCTGCAGCGCGACTATGCCGATGGAGCGTGCCAGAGTGACGCGCCGGTTTGGTGGCTTGAAAAGCAAGGTTCGGATCGCGGAAGACTTCGATTTGCCGCAGCTCGATTAATGTGATAACCACATTCGAAGGCCGCTAATGCGCACGCACATTTTTATGGACGACCGCAAGCTGACCAGATCTGCACGAAAACTAATACTGAATGCCGACGATGTTTTCGTCATCAGGTTCGACTAACGCAAAGCGCCGCGAACGCTATCGTCACGGGTAACGACATGAAACTGCACATCCGCTTGTGTAGCGGTACTTTATGATATACGATATATATATCATGCAACGGAGGCGATAATGGGCCGAATTCTGGTTGACTTGCCCGATGCGCAGGTCGAAGAACTGGCGGTACTCGTGGAGGCGGAGCAACGCCCCCGTGCTGCTGTCATCCGTGACGCGATCGAGGCGTATATCGCGCAGCACAAGCGAGCGCTCGGGGCTGATGTTTTCGGGCTGTGGAAGAGCAGGAAAATAGACGGCCTTGAATATCAGCAGGAGCTTCGTTCGGAATGGTAAGAGCGCTTTTTGACACGAACATTTTGATCGACTATCTGGGCGGTGTTGGCGCAGCAAAGAAGGAGCTGGCGCGGTACGAATATCGGGCGATCAGCATCATCACGTGGATGGAAGTTCTCGTCGGTGTAACGGCGGCGGATGAGGCGGCGATTCGCGCATGGCTTGGTTCATTTGACGTCGTCGCATTAGACGGCACTATTGCAAATCGCGCGGTTGAGATTCGCAAGCAGAGGCGGATTCGTCTGCCTGACGCGATTGTTTGGGCATCCGCACAAGTCAATTCGCTATTGCTCGTTTCTCGCAATACGAAAGATTTTCCTGCGGATGAACCAGGCGTACGGGTTCCCTACAAGATTTAGAGGGGTGCTCGCCAGTCACCGTGAGTCGCGAACTGACCGTTGCAGGCGCGCGAATCTTGGCGTTACGGCATATCAGTTTGTGATTCGCACGCCACGACAACATGCACCCTTTATCCGCCGCATCACGACTTCAGCGGAATCCAGAGTTCGACGCCTCCCATACCCGTTGTCGGACTGAACTGTTCGCCATACCGTTCGAACACGGGCGCATCCGCGATTTCGTGTCCGGACGCCGGCAACCACTTGTTCCAGATCGTGTTCCACGTGCGGCGAATCGCCGAGATGTGATCGCGATGTTCGAATATCGCGTAACGCTGTTCGCCAATCCGCACGCGCGCCACAGCGGCGGGTAGCGCTGAAAAATCCGCGACTTCGACGCCGCACAGATAGTCGAAATTGCCGGCGTCGTCGTTGTTGAGGCACACGCCGTACGCGACCGGTTCCACCTGCCCGGGTATCTTGCCGATGGACGGCCCGAAACGCTGCCACTGCGCGGGAATGCCGTCGCTGCGTTCGTAGTGGTAACGCTCGCTCAGGCCCGCGACAAGCAACGGCTCGCCGGTTTCGATGCGTGGCGGCGCGAGGTCTTCGAGAAAGGATTCGTCCATTTTGATGGGCTCCACGAGTTCGATGTTGCACACGGTGCCTCGCGCACGGACCGCTTCGGGCGTGACGCCGAACTGGTCGCGAAACGCGCGGGTGAATGCCTCATGAGAGCCGTAGCCCGCTTCGACGGCCACCGCCAGGATATCGGGTGCGCCATCCGCCAGCGCGCGGGCCGCATCGGAAAGACGGCGGCCGCGCACATAGCGCATCACCGTGCGGCCCGTCGCCGCTTCGAACGCCCGCGACAGATGAAAGCGCGAAACACAGCCGCACGTCGCGATATCGTCGAGCGTGATATCGCCTGCGTAGTGGCTTTCGATAAACCAGAGCGCCTTTCCGACGGGGTTCATGCCAGCTCTCATATCAGCATGGAACCAGCATAGCCGCGACGGATGCGGCACATTTGATCGCGATTGCGCATCGGCTTTGCGGCGTCTCAGCCGTTATCGGTGGCCGCTTTGTTGCTGGAGCGTTTCGGCGCGCCGTGTGTGCTTTGCGCTTCGCCATGCGCGGAAGGCGCGCGGGCACGCAGAAACGCTGCGCCAACCAGACCCGCGACCGCCGCGAAAATCGCACCGCACACGAACGCCACGTGATACCCCGCGTTCAGCGCGACCGGCGTGGGCGCGCCACGCGCGAACACTTCACCCGTGCGGGCGGCGGCGAGGCTCGCGAGAACCGCCAGGCCGAGTGCGCCGCCCATCATGAACGCCGTGTTGACGATGCCCGACGCGAGGCCGGAATCCTCCGGCTTCACGTCGCTCATCGCGGCAAGCAGAAGCGGATTGAACGCGATACCTCCGCCTAGGCCGAGCAGCAACATGCCGGGCAGCACGTCGAGCGCGAAGTGACCGTCGACCGGCGCGCGCGCAAAAAGCGCGAGTCCGCAAGCCGCAATCAGAAGACCCACCGCCAGCGGCAGGCGCAGGCCGAATCGCATCACGAGCCGCGCGGAAAGCCCTAGCGAGAAGAACGCCATGATCAGGTTCGCGGGCAGGAACGCGAGACCGACCTGCATCGGCAGATAACCGAGCACCCGTTGCAGATAGAGCGCGGAAATGAAGAACCACGCGAACATCGCGGCGGCCCACAGCACGCCGACGACGTTTGCCGTCGCGACGTTGCGCAGCATGAAGAGGTCGAGTGGCATCAGTGGATGACGCACGCGCGCTTCGATCCACAGAAAGAGCGCAAGCAGCGCGATGGCGAGGGCAAGCAGGCCGAGCGTCGTCAAGGACAGCCAGCCGGCCTCGTTGCCGTTGACGATCGCATAGACCGCCAGCATCAACGAAGCCGTGACGCTGGCCGCGCCGGCTACGTCGAGCCGGCCGGCTGGTTGCAGCCCGCGTCCCGCCGGCAGCAGTGCGAGACAGAGCGCATAGACCGCGATGCCGATCGGCAGATTGACGAGGAAAATCCAGTGCCAGCTGAGCGCACTGGTCAGCAGGCCGCCGAGCAACACGCCGATGCTGCCGCCGCCCGCGCACACGAAACCGTACACGCCCATCGCTTTCGCGCGTTCGCCGGTTTCGGTGAACAGATTCATGATGAGCGACAGCGAAACAGCCGAGACGACAGCGCCGCCCAGGCCCTGCACGGCGCGGGCGCAGACAAGCAGCACCTGGGTGGTCGAGATGCCGCACGCGAGCGACGCCACGGTAAAAAGCGCAATACCGGCGAGGAACAGCCGGCGGTGCCCGAACAGGTCGCCGAGGCGACCGCCCAGCAGCAGGAAGCCGCCGAACGTCAGCATGTACGCGTTGACGACCCAGACCAGCGAGGTTTCAGAAAAGCCGAGGTCCACCGCGATCGAGGGCAGCGCGACATTCACGATGGTCGTGTCGAGGACGATCATCAGCACGCCCATGCAAAGCACGAGCAGCGCGAGCCAGCGTTTGTTGCCTTCGATGTGATGCGTCATGCGCACGTTCCTGTAACGTTTTTCGCGTACCCAGAGCGGGACCTGACCCTTACCCTCGCCGATGTGCTTCGGTCAGACCCGAAGTGTAGTACGGGATTTGCCGCGCCGTGAACGCGCGACGG
The DNA here is from genome assembly GCF_900107685.1 of Paraburkholderia sartisoli. GTDB lineage: Bacteria > Pseudomonadota > Gammaproteobacteria > Burkholderiales > Burkholderiaceae > Paraburkholderia > Paraburkholderia sartisoli. The sequence goes on from NZ_FNRQ01000006.1 coordinate 260,736, forward strand.
CGAGCGCCTCGCGCATTGACCCGGGCAAACCCCGTACTGGCCAGCGCGCTCAAGCGTTGCTGCCCATCAGGCCGTTCGAGGGCAGGGTTTCGTCGAGCAGTTTCTTCGCGCTTTCGATGCCGGCAACCGGCAGGCCCGCCGGATTCAGCAGGCCGATCTGCACGAGCACCGACGCCTGGTCCCAGTAGATGTGCTCGTTATAGAGCTTGTCGCCGCGAAAACACACGACGGCCAGCATCGGCACCTCGAAGTATTTGCCCGTTGGCGCGACACCCGGCAGTATCCAGTCGATCTCGCGCGAATGTGTGCAGCTAAAGATGAATTCGTCGACGATGCGATCGGCGCCGATGGTCCGCGATATCGGAATCAGCTTTGTGTCGTCCGGGTTCGAGTTGACGAAGTGATTCGTATAGAAGCGCTTCAGGTTGTCATGGTCGACGCCGCCCGTCATCACCGGAACGTGGTTGACGTACGGATCGGCGACCATCGTCGGCATGACGGCGTCGACGTCGCGTGTGGCGAACTCGAAGTAGCAGTGCTGTTCCCACAGCGCGTTCAGGTCGTACACGGGCCCAAGCACCTTGCGCAGCAGCGCGAGCGTGCGCGAATACGCCATCATGGTCGCGGGCTTGTCGTAGTGCGCGCGCCCCGGTGTCGCGAACGCGTGATCGCAGCCGGCATAGACGTACTGCTCGATGTGCGGCTGTCTGCTCAACGCAGCGCTTACGCGGGCGCGGACATCCGGCGGACACATCGCGTCGAGTTCGGGGAAGTGGAACACCATCGGGCAGCGGATCGCCGGCACTTCGTCGAGATACTGCTCGAGCCCGACGCCGTAATAGCTCACCGCGCAATCCACGTCGGTACGCGTGGCGGCCAGCAGCGCCAGCCTGCCGCCAAGGCAGTAGCCGATGGTGCCCACCTTGCCCGCCTGCTCGGGCAGGCCGCGCAGCGTGGCGATCGTCGCCGCGATGTCCTTGCAGGCAAGATCGATATCGAAGCGCGCCAGATACTGCATCGCCTCCTTGACGTCGGCCTCGCCATAACCGAGTACGACGCCTAGCTGCATGCGCCAGAAAAGGTCCGGCACCATCACGACGTAGCCTTCCTCCGCGTAACGGTCGGCCATCGACTTCATGTAGCTGTTGATGCCGAAAATTTCCTGCAGCAACACCAGACCCGGGCCCGAGCCCTGTGCGGGACGGGCAATATAAGCGCTGAAACGGCCGCCATCGTGGGCGGTGACTTCGATGAACGAACCTGCCATGTCGGGGTACTCCAGCGGAAACGATCGTGTGGGATGAGTTACATCGCGCGCAATGCGAACCGTTTGAGCTTGCCCGTTTCTGTGCGCGGCAAGGCGTCGACGAACGTGATCACGCGCGGGTATTTGTATGGCGCAATCGTATTTTTCACGAAATCCTGCAGTTGCGCGACCAGTTTGTCGCTGGGCGCGTAGTTCGGGCGCAGCACGACAAACGCTTTCACGATCTGGCCACGGGTTTCATCGGGCGCGCCCACGACGCCGCATTCGGCCACCGCTTCATGCTGCATCAGCGCGCTCTCGACTTCCGGACCGGAGATGTTGTAGCCCGCGGAGACGATCATGTCGTCGGCGCGTGCCTGGTAAAAAATGTAGCCGTCTTCGTCCTGATACACCGAATCGCCGGGCAGGTTCCAGCCGTCGCGCACGAAATTCAGCTGACGCGTGTCCGCCAGATAACGGCAGCCGGTCGGACCGCGCACCGCGAGCTTGCCGGTCGTGCCGCGCGGCACGGGCTGCATCGCGTCGTCGACGACCTGCACGACGTAACCCGGCACCGCACGGCCGATCGCATTCGGACGCGCGTCGTCCTCCGAAGCGGAGACGAAAATATGGATCAGCTCGGTGCCGCCGATGCCGTCGATCATCTCGATGCCGCTCGCGCCGCGCCATAGCGTGCGCGTCGAATCGGGCAGCGCCTCGCCGGCGGACACGCATTTGCGCAGGCTCGACGTGTCGAAGCGCGGCAAGAGCGGCGCCATCTGGCGATAGAACGTCGGTGCGGTGAACATGATCGTCGCGTGAAAGCGTTCGACGGTTTGCAACAACGTTTCCGGCGTGAGCCGTTCGATGAGCACCGTCGATGCGCCGGCGCGCAGCGGAAAGCACAGCATGCCGCCCAGGCCGAACGTGAACGCGAGCGGCGGCGTGCCGCAAAACACGTCGGCCGGCGAAGGCTTGAGTGTGTGACGCGGAAACAGGTCGCACATCGCGAGCACGTCGCGATGAAAATGCATGCAGCCTTTTGGCGCACCCGTCGTGCCGCTCGTGAACGCGATCAGGCACACGTCGTCGCCGGCCGTGTCGCACGCGGTGAACGTCGCGGGTTTGCCGGCGGCGAGCGTTTCGAGCGAACCTGCCGAAGCGTCGTGAAAGACCCGCATTTGCTCGAGGTCCGGACAATGGTATTCATCGCTGCTGTCGGCGCAGCGCTTCAGTTCGTCGAAAAGACGCGTGTCGCACAACGCGGCGGTGATCTTTGCCTTGTCGATGATCTGCTTGAGTTCCTTTGCGCGTAGCAGCGGCATGGTCGGCACCACGACGAGGCCGGCCTTGAGCGCGGCGAGAAACGCGACCGCCATCTGCAACGTATTCGGGCCGCGCAGCAGCAGACGATTGCCGGGCCGCAGGCCCATGTCCTCGACGAGCACGTGGGCGCTGCGATTCACGAGCGCAAGCAGCTCGCCGTAAGTGGTGGCTTGAGGGCGGCCGTCTACTTCCGACCAGATCGCGGGACGGTCCCGATACCCGGCTTCCACGCTGCGATCCAGCAGTTCGGTCGCGCAGTTAAAGCGCGCGGGATACGTCACGTCCGGGTTGTCCAGCAGAAACACCGGCCATTGATCCTGCGGCGGCAGATTGTCCCGCGCAAAGGTATCGACGTGTGCTGACGGTTCCATCACGGTCTCCCAGAGCGAGTGATAGGTTTAGCGGGCGTCGTGAGGAATCACGGCGGTCGCTTCGATTTCGACCTTTGCTTCGTCTTCGATGAGCGCGACCACCTGAACCGCGCTCATCGCGATGTCGTAATCGCCGATCAGTTCGCGAAACGCACCGCCGATTGCCTTGAGCGAAGCGAGGTACTCGCGTTTGTCGGTGACGTACCACGTCAGGCGCACCAGATGCTCCGGCTTGCCGTTTGCCTCGCGCAGCACCGCGACCACATTGCGCAGCGCCTGGATCGCCTGCGCGGCGAAGTCGGTGCTCCGGAATTGCGCGGATTCATCCCAGCCGATCTGTCCGGCGATGAAGACCTGCGTGCCGCTCGCGGCGACGCCATTTGCGTAGCCGCGCGGCTTGACCCAACCGGCGGGCAGCAGAGATTTTTTCATGAACGAAGCTCCTGCGTGGATGAGCAATGCGGGGCGAACACGGCCAGGGCGGCGGCGATGTCGTCGGGAATATCGATTGACGCGCCCGATTCGAGCGACGTCGTGACCAGCACCTGGTGCGCGCGAAAGCGCACCTCGTCGCCGCACCGGCCGACGATGTCGATCCGGATGGAACGCCGGCCTTTAGCCGCGAGCGAAAGCGACAGCGTGACGGTTTCACCCATCCGGCTTGGACGCGAGAACTCGCAGTCCAGCTTGACGATGGGCAGGCCCACGCGCCGCGTTTCGATCATGTGTGCGTAGTCGATGGCAAGGCGTTCGGTGAACCAGTCTTCGACGAGCGCGTTGGTCATCACCAGATACTGCGGAAAATAGACGATGCCAGCCGGATCGCAATGCGCGAAGCGGATGCGCACGGGCAATTCGAACGTCGCGCTCATGGCTTTGGTTTCCTGCTTTCGCTTTCCAACGCGTGTACCTTGAGCACGTCGCGCCCGACGATCAGTTGCTGCACTTCAGTCGCGCCTTCGTAGATACGCAGCGCGCGAATCTCGCGATACAGCATTTCGACGGCCGTGCCGCTTTGCACGCCCATGCCGCCCCACAACTGGACGGCCGCATCGATCACCTGCTGCGCGCCTTCGCTTGCATGCCACTTCGCCATCGCCGCTTCGCGCGTGACGGTTTCGCCCTGATCGCGCAGCCACGCGGCGCGATAGACGAGCAGGGCGCTGCTGTCGATGGTCAAGGCCATCTGCGCGAGCTTTGCCTGCGTCAGCTGAAAATCGCCGAGCGTCTGACCGAACATCTTGCGCGACGCCGCGCGTTCAAGCCCTGCTTCCATCGCATGACGCGCGAATCCAAGCGATGCCGCCGCAACGGACGTACGAAAGATATCGAGCGTGCGCATCGCGATCTTGAAACCCTCGCCGGGTGCGCCGAGCATCTGGCTGCGCGGCACGCGCGCGCCGGTAAAGCGAAGACGTGCCAGTGGATGCGGCGCGATCACGTCGATGCGTTCCGCGATTTCCAGGCCCGGCGCATCCGCATCGATGACAAACGCGCTGATGCCGCGCGCGCCGGGTGCTTCGCCGGTTCGCGCGAAGACAACGTAAAAATCCGCGATGCCGCCGTTGGAAATCCACGTCTTTTCGCCGTCGAGCACGTAGGCATCGCCGTCCATGCGCGCTGAGAGCGCCATCGCGGCGACGTCCGACCCGGCCTCGGGTTCGGAGAGCGCGAATGCGGCAATCGCCGTGCCGCTGGCCACGCGAGGTAAATAGCGCTGCTTTTGCTCATGCGTACCCGCCAGTGAAATCGCGCCGGAGCCGAGGCCCTGCATCGCAAGCGCGAAATCGGCGAGACCGGAATGTTTAGCGAGCGTTTCGCGCAGCAGGCACACTGCGCGTGTGTCGATCGTGTCGCCATGACCACCGTAAGCGACGCCGCCGACGCCGTATTTCAGCCAGCCCGCTTCGCCCAGCGCACGCACCAGATGGCGACAGGTCGTGTCGACGTCATCGTGCTTTTCGTCACGAAGATGCGCGCTGGCCCACGCCTCGATGCCGGCCGCGAGTTCGCGATGACGGTCTTCAAAGAACGGCCACGCGAGCGCGTCGTGCATGTCCGGTTTAGCGAAAGCGTTCAACTCAGTCTCCTTCGAACACAGGGCGCGACTTCGCCGCAAGCGCGCGATATGCGCGATCGAAGTCGCGTGTACTCATGCAGATCGCCTGCGCCTGCGCTTCGGATTCAATGGCTTCGTCGACGCTCATGCTCCATTCCTGATGCAGCATCTTCTTCGTGACGCCATGCGCGAACGTCGGACCGGCGACGAGTTCGGCCGCGAGCTTCGCGGCTTCGTCGAGTAGCGCGGCTGGCTCGCACAGGCGGTTGTAGAAGCCCCATGCGAGGCCTTCCTCGCCGCTGGCGGAGCGCCCCGTGAGCAGCAGTTCGGTTGCGCGCCCCTGGCCGATGATGCGCGGCAGGATCGAGCACGCGCCCATGTCGCAGCCCGCAAGACCGACGCGCGAAAACAGGAACGCGAGTTTGCTGCGGGCAGTGCCGAGCCTGAGATCGGACGCCATCGCGAGAATCGCGCCGGCGCCGGCGCACACGCCGTCGACAGCGGCGACGACCGGTTGCGGACAATGACGGATCGCCTTCACGAGGTCGCCCGTCATGCGCGTGAACATCAGCAGTTCCGGCATGGGCAGGTCGATCAGTGGGCCGATGATTTCATGCACGTCGCCGCCCGAACAGAAGTTTTCGCCCGCACCGTGGATCACGACGGCCTTCACGTCGGTTGCATACGCCAGTTGGCGAAAGAGGTCGCGCAGTTCCGCGTACGACTCGAACGTCAGCGGATTCTTGCGCTCGGGACGGTTCAACGTGACCGTCGCGACGCCTGCACTGACCGACCATCCGAAATGCCGTGCTTCATGGTTCGCGAGCGTCACGCGATTACCCGCGAGGAGCGCATCGGCGTTGTGTTGTGTCATGAACGTCTCCCTTCAATTTTGTTCGTGTCAGTTGCCGAGGTTGTCGAGTAGATGCTTCTTGAGCTTGCCGAGCCGGCCATGTACCCGCGATTTCTCTTCGAGATCGAGGCCACCGAACATTTCGACAACCCATTGTTCGTGCGCGATCGCCATCCTGTCGAACGACTTGCGGCCTTCCGCCGTGAGCTTCACGCTGATCGAACGACGGTCGTTCGGATCGACGCCGCGCACGACAAGACCTTCTTTTTCGAGCTGATCCGTGATGCCCGTTACGTTGCCGCCCGTCACCATCATCCGGCGCGACAGCTCGGTCATCTTCAGTCCATCGGGATGACGTTCGAGCTGGGCCATCAGGTCGAAGCGCGGCAACGTCGTGTCGAATTCGGTGCGCAGACGCTTGCGCAATTCCGCCTGCACGAGATTGGTCGTGGTCAGCATGCGCAGCCACAGGCGCAGGCCCATGTGACTGTCCGTGCCTGTGCTCATCTCGAGATCGACAACGTTATCGGCCGGCTTGGCGACGCCTTTACGCGTCGTCTTTGCTTCAGAGGTGGCGGCTTTCTTCACTTTCGCGACGGGGCTCATTCTATTTCTCCGCCTGAAACCGAGATCGATTGTCCGGTGATTGCGTCGGAGCCCGCGCCGCACAGCCAGAGCACGCTGTTCGCGACTTCCTCCGGCGCGACGAAGCGACGTTGCGGGTTCTGACGCAGCAGCGCTTCGCGCGCCTGCTGCTCGCTGCGTGAGGTCGTCGCGGTGATCTGGTCCAGCGACGCGCGCAGCAGTTCCGTTTCGGTATAGCCGGGACACACCGCGTTCACGGTGATGCCTTGTGTCGCCACCTCGCGCGCGAGCGAACGTGTGAGCCCGATCACGCCGTGTTTCGCGGCGCAATAGGCCGCGACGTACGCGTAACCCGTTTGCCCCGCCGTGCTCGCCACGTTGACGATGCGGCCCGCGCTGCGTTCCAGCATCGCGGGCAACACCGCGCGCGTACACAGAAAAACGCCAGTGAGATTCACGTCGAGCATGCGTTGCCAGAGCGCCATGTCGGTTCGCGCGAACGGTGCTGCCTGTGCCTGACCCGCGTTGTTGACGAGCACGTCCACCGCACCCAGGCGCGTGGTCGCTTCAGCAAATGCTGCCGTGACCGCCGTTTCCTGCGTGACGTCGACGCTCACGATGCTCACTTCGCCGGCACCGCTCAACGCTGCACGTTGTGCTTCCAGCTTTGCCGTGTCGCGGCCCATCAGCGTGACGCGTGCGCCCGCGCGCACGAGCGCGGCCGCGGTTGCCGCGCCAATACCGCTGCCGCCGCCCGTGACGACCGCGTGTCGTCCTTCAACGCCCTGCCATGCATGGTTCACGATGTGCCCTCCGCGCGCTGCGCGCGTTCCTGCGGCGAAAACCGCGCGTTTTCCGCGGCCTGGGCGCGCTCGCGCTCAAGGTTGCGTTCAAGCTGCGATTTCGCGGCGGTGTACTGCTTCGGCCACGCGATGTCGAAATAGCCGATACGTGCAGCCTCGTTGAGCGTCCACGATGGATTCGCCAGATGCGGACGCGCAACCGCGCACAGATCGGCGCGCCCCGCCGCGATGATGCTGTTGACGTGATCCGCTTCCGAAATCGCGCCGACCGCGATCGTGGCGATGCCCGCTTCGTTACGGATGCGATCGGCGAACGGCGTCTGAAACATGCGGCCGTACACGGGCTTTTCTTCCTTGCTGACCTGTCCCGACGACACGTCGATCATGTCAGCGCCGGCCGCCTTGAACGCGCGGGCGATGGCGACGGCGTCATCCGGTGTCGTGCCACCGTCTACCCAGTCGTGCGCGGAAATGCGGACCGAAATCGGCTTGCCGGCAGGCCAGACCTTGCGGATCGCGGTGAACACCTGCAGCGGATAACGCAGACGGTTTTCGAGCGAGCCGCCGTATTCATCGGTTCGATGGTTGGTGAGCGGGGAAAGGAAGCTCGACAGGAAATAGCCATGCGCGCAATGCAGTTCGAGCCAGTCGAAGGAAGCCTCAGCGGCCATTTCCGTCGCGCGCACGAATTGCGCCTCGATCGTGCGCAGGTCGTCGTGCGTCGCTTCGCGCGACCACTGGCTCACGCCGCGCAGATACTGTTGCGGCGAGGCGGAAACCAGCGGCCAGTTGTTGTCGGGCAGCGGTTGATCGATGCCTTCCCACGCGACGCGCGTCGATGCCTTGGCACCCGCGTGCCCCAGCTGCAAACCGATTTTTGCATCCGACTGCGCGTGGACGAAGTCGACAATCCGTCTCCAGGCCTGGAGATGTTCAGGGGCGTACATGCCGGGACATCCGGGCGTGATGCGCGCCTGTGCGGAGACACACGTCATCTCCGTCATGACGAGCGCCGCGCCACCCATCGCACGTGCGCCGAGATGCATCAGGTGATAGTCGCCCGCGATGCCATCGACCGCCGAATACTGTGCCATCGGCGAAACGACGACGCGATTCTTCAACGTGATGCCGCGCAACGTGAACGGCGTGAACATCGGCGGGACCGGGCGGTTGCTTTCGGCGCGCGTCATGCCGGCTTCGCTTGCGAGCCAGTCCTCGAACTGCGAGACGTAACGCGCGTCGCGCGCGCGAAGGTTTTCGTGAGAGATGCGCTGCGAGCGCGTGAGCAGCGAATACGCGAACTGCTCCGGATCGAACGACGTATAGCGGTCGACGTTCTCGAACCATTCCGTCGAATTGCGCGCGGCGTTCTGGATGCGCAGAACGTCGACGCTGCGGACTTCGGTGTAATGCGTGAGCGCATCGCTGAGGTTCTCGGGATGCGCGCCGATGCTGCTGGCCAGTTCGATCGCGTCTTCGAGTGCGAGCTTCGTACCCGAGCCGATCGAGAAGTGCGCGGTGTGCGCCGCATCGCCCATGAGGACAACCGGCGTGGTGCCGCCGTCGGCTCGCGGCTTCCAGTGCACCCACTCCTTGTTGATGACGCGCGGAAAGCGGATCCATTGCGACGAGCCGCGCAAGTGGCTTGCGTTCGAAAGCAGCGGATTGCCGTCGAGGTATTTTGCGAAGAGGCGCTCGCAGAACGTGATGCCTTCTTCCTTGCTCATTTCATCGAGACCCGCGGCGCGCCACACGTGCTCGGGTGTTTCGACGATGAACGTCGACGTGCTGTCGTCGAAACGGTATGCGTGTGCCTGGAACCAGCCCCATTCGGTTTCTTCGAAGGCGAACGTGAACGCGTCGAAGAGCTTTTTCGTGCCGAGCCAGACGAAGCGGCAGTTGCGCATGTCGATGTCGGGCTGGTACGTGGCGACGTATTTCTGGCGGATCGCGCTGTTGGCGCCGTCGCAGGCGATGATCAGGTCGGCTTCGTAGACGTCGTCATCGGTGACCTGGGTTTCGAAGACGAGCTTGACACCCAGTTCCTCGCAACGCGCCTGCAGGATATTGAGCAGACGTTTGCGACCGATGCCGCAAAAGCCGTGGCCCGACGAGCGGACCTGCTTGCCGCGAAAGTTGATCTCGATGTCGTCCCAGTGGTTGAACGCGTCGAGGATACTGTCGGCGCTGGGCGCGTCGGCCGCGCGCAGGTTGCCGAGTGTCTGGTCGGAAAACACGACGCCCCAGCCGAAGGTGTCATACGGACGGTTGCGTTCGACAACCGTCACCTCGTGCTGCGGGTTCCGGCCCTTCATCAACAGCCCGAAATACAGGCCAGCCGGGCCTCCTCCAATACAGACGATACGCATGCCGTGCTCCAGACGTGGATTTCTGGATTTAATTTAGTCGTAGATAGTTTAGATGTCAAGTAAATGGAGGGGTGGGTGGTGAGACTTGCGACGAGCGGTGATCGGAAGAAATAAAGTCGGTCGAAGAAAAATATAGACGGTCGTGAGGATCTGACAGTCTGTAAAGTCAACTTTTCCTTCTTGAGAGGCTGATCCGAGACAATGAACTCAGTCACCCGCTTCTCTGCCTGACATACCCGAAAGGGACGGAACAACGTTGAAAAATGTCGGAATCTGGCGGAGTCGGTGACGGTGGGAGCAGATAGGTGTGAACAAAAAATTGTTCTTACGTTTAATCAACAAATTGTTCACGCAAATGGGCTTTTTTGCCTTCACTCCACGCGGCTTAATTCTTTGATTTAAAATAGGAATCACGGAACTTCGCCACGCAAGAGCGAACGTGCAGATGTGTGCAAATCCGTGAGGTGAGGGGTCGCCCTAGACGGCTCCTTCGCGGGAACACTCCGGAACCCTGCTTGATATAGCGACTGTCGCTGACAGAGCTTTCGTACTCGTCGGCCTAGCTGCTAGACGGAAATGTCTTCCTTGGATATTCGTCCGCTAAAGTCTGCGGTATAGAAGGTGCTGTCGTCGCTTCGACAGTTCTCTAAGAATTTCGAGTTCCACCGCCCAGGCCGGATATTCTTCCGGCCACTCCCTTGCCAGCAACACCACCGCCTCTCGCATCCGGACTCGCAGCGCCGTCTCGTCGCGACTCGACCCCACGCTGCCCACCCTCATTTGCGCGCAACCAACCCGGTCCATCGCCCGGCGTAAGCGCACGAAGCTGGCATCAGAAATCTGCAGGTCTCGTGCAGCCACCTCAATGTCGGTCATCGCGTCCGTCAGGACGTACGCGAGCAGGTCGGCGAGACGCTTCTTGGTGTGAGTGAGCGCCCACTTTCGACCGAATTTGCTGTCGTTAGGATTGAGTGTTTCATGGCCAATACAGCGATGATTTTTATGCGAACTCGCTAAACGAATGCAGCGATTCGATTGATGGTGGCACTCTGCTGTACGTAGCTGCTGCCGTTCCGGGCCGCCGTTGTACGCGCAACCAAATTCTGGTATCAATACTGCAGTTCTTCTGTGCCTCGTGCTGAGTGGTCCGGCCTCCGGAACCGCAAATTCGCACGGAGCGCCCGGCGTGCAGCAATGTCTCGCCGGACGGGTCAGCCATAGCATCGGCGCGCCCGCAGGAAACGGCCCAAGCCTCGCAGTCAGCCGGAACACCGTAGCTTCAGCCGTTTTGAGGTCGCATTGGACGGTCGGTAGACTTTATTTTCAGGCTTGGGCGGCCTTGACGCTTCGCGGCGCTTGCCAGCTCGGGCAAAAACCCTAGAATTGGAGGCGAAAGTGACGTTTCAGGCCGAAAGCAAAAACGTGCCAGCGGTTGGCGCGTCAGCGGCGGCGTGTCCGTTTGCGCTTTGTTCTTGTGCCTCGTGCTGAGTGGTCCGGCCTCCGGAACCGCAAATTCGCACGGAGCGCCCGGCGTGCAGCAATGTCTCGCCGGACGGGTCAGCCATAGCATCGGCGCGCCCGCAGGAAACTGACTCCTCGGGCTTGGGGCAAGCTTACCAATGCGGCCCCGTACCCAACATAAGAAGCAAAAAGAATGGGTATCCTGTACAGGAAGGTTGGCCGCAAACCGAACCTCCGCAAAGCAGCGCGTTCAGTGCTCGCCAACGCCCTGATTTCCACCTCTGAAAGCACCCGGGACGAAGCGAAGCAATTTCAGCTGCGGCTCGAGCAGAATATCAGCGACCTTCGCAAACAACTGGTAGCCGGGACCTTCGAGTTTCCGCCGGCTCGCGGCGTCGCCGCCCGGAAACCCGGCAAGACGACTAGGCGGCCCATTGTGATTGCGCCGATTGCGTCCCGTGTCGTACAGCGAGCGATTCTTGATGTGCTGACCGGCTTGCCTTTCGTTCAGAGTATCCAGAAAAAGGCGTGGAATCACGGTGGCGTAAAAGACGGCGGGGTCGCGAAGGCTATCGCCCAAACCTACGAAGGCGCCATTCGATACCAGTACTACGTTAGAACCGACATCAAGGATTTTTTTACGCAAGTTCCAAAAGAGGACCTGCTGGCAATCGTCACGAAGTACACGGACGACCCGGAGTTCGACGCACTGCTGATGCGGGCAGTCAATGTTGAACTTGATAACCTTGCCGAGCTGCGCGAGCACAAAGATATTTTTCCACTAGCGTCTCGCGGCGTTGCACAAGGTTCTTGCCTGTCGCCGCTCCTGTGCAACTTGCTTCTCCACGACATAGACGAGCAGCTAAATACGGGCGGCATGATGTCGGTACGCTATATCGACGACCTGATAATTTTTGCGCCCAATCGGAGTCGTGCGTTGAAAGGCTTGAAGCAGCTCAAGCATGAACTCAAGCGATTTGGGCTTGATGCTTACGACCCGCCGACAAAGGGTAGTCCTGCAGCCTCGGCAAAGGCTGCGGCGGGGGAAACCAAGAAGGGGTTCTCTTTTCTTGGCTGCGACATATCTCCAGAGGCCATCTCGCCGGGGAAGCGTGCCCGCGGCTCGTTGCTAGCCAAGGTGGACGCTCTCTGCAACAAAGCGCTCACGAGTCAGCGACATCTGAAGACCGGCACGTCGGAGCCGATGACGTTAGCCTCCGACCCGACGCTGCTCAGCACGCTCTGGCGCGTTTCCAACACGGTCCGCGCCTGGGGTGCAGCGTTCTCTTTCTGTACGGACCACCGCATCTTCCGACAGCTGGATGCGGATGTTGCGGAGAAAGTGGGCGATTTCCGGCGTTTATGGCGAGCAAAGACGAGTTTGCTCAGCGCCGCGGACCGTCAGCGTCTGATGGGAATGAGTCTGCTGGACGACACGAACTTCGATATGTTATTTGCGGAATTAGTGGCTTCGCGGGGCGGAACCCGAAGGACTTAGGACCGGTTTGCTGCCCACGCTTTTCATCGACACCGTGCGAGCAGACAGCCGGCGCGAGCTCCCGAAAGCTATTTACCGCCCGCGTCATACCGCCGTCTTAACGACGTTACCAAACAACCTTGATGCTGGCGCTAGGCGCTGCCTTAGGAGTCGCGATGCGCGTAACGTGCCCTTGGTTCACGAGAGGGACTCTATTTGTCTAAAGAATATCCCAGTTCCAGCCGTTTACTCATTTAGCCAGCAATTCAGCGGAACACATCTTCACGCGTGTTTCAACGCGCAGGTCTTGCGCACGCTGAACTCTTCACACTGCTTCGAGAGCGCTAAAAAAGGAACATGGAACCGTACGAGAACATTGTCATAGGAAATTTCCTGTACAGCCTCGGGCTTACCGTTGGGCAGGAAAGCCAAGGGTCAGTCCGGCCAATGTGCGTGAACTTAATGCAGCAGACGCCGCTGGACGAACGTCTGGGTGACGTGATGGTTGCAAACACGGGTGTAACGCGACTGATTGAGTTTAAACGCAAGAAAAACGACTCAATCAAAGAAGAAACAAAGCGTGAAGTCCTATCCCGCGCATTGGGCACAGACAAGCTCATGCTAGCCATTTCTCGCGAGATTCATTGGTACATCGAGACATCGGAAGCGGAAGGTGCCTTTGTTTCCACAGTAGTGCCGTATATCGACTTCGTGGACGAGACGGTTCCCGCTACGACAATCGAGCGCTTTACGTCGTCAGTCGCCAAGGATGCTGTGTCGAAGGTGATTGACGAAGCCACGCGCGCCTCATATGAGGCCTATCTGGCGTTGGTATCGGTCTCGCACGGTGGCCTCCAGGGGGCGTCTGGCGGACTGCTCGTAAATCTCAGTCAAGAGCACGGACTCCGCTACGTGCTCGTCCCGGACATAAGAGACCTGCTCTTAGACCATAGTTTGGTTCGTGAGGCGTACTTCGAGAGAGTGCAACAGCAAGCTATGGAGTTAAAGCGTGAACACGCGGTAAGAAGCCGCCAACTGTCTTTAAAAAAAAAGCATAGACCACGGTTATGAATATGAATGGTGAAGTCGGCGGAATGAAATACGCATATGACGCGCTGGGAACATTGCTAGAGGCGGCAATCCGTGACCAGAAGTTGACGGCAGACGCTGTAAAAGCGATGAACTCCTTGACTGCGGCCGTAGAGCAACAGAGTCGGTCCATGCCCAAAGCAATTGTCGCCGATGTCAAGAGCCAGCTGGGTACAACCATTGATGCTGCAGCAACGACGCTCACTTCTCGCGTCGAGTCGGCGAATCTCGCAGCCGATAAGGCAACGAAAGCGCTTGAGCGTGCGGCTACGTTCTCGATACTACGCATATGCGCCCCCGCACTATTGGCGAGTCTAGCCGCGATGGCTTTGTGGTACGGGGTGACCGCGTGGTCTGTACACCGCCTTGAGCAGCAGAAGACGGACCTCGAACAGCAGAAGACGGAACTTGAACAGCGGGTCGCATACCTTGATAGTAGAGGCGGACGCCTCGACATCACATCGTGCCGGTTCGACGACGGGCGCTCTGTGCCGTGCATCCGCGTCGATGAAACCGCACCGTTCAACGGTGGATATCGGATACCGATTCGGGTGAAATAGCCCGTGTCTTGGCTGACGGGCACAGCAGCGGAGTTCGGCGATTGTGGCATCTCGCCGCAATCCGAGCGCGTCAGCCTCATCTTCAATCGTTCCGCCGCCTGAGCCGGAAAGGCCTGCGACGGTTTTTGTTGCTAGCTGTTCGACGGGTTCCAGGCCTTTCAACTAACTAGGCTGCTCCAGCAAAACTTTGCTTCCAAGCAGCCGTATAGCCGGAGAAATTACCGTCGACCTTTCAAATACCCACCGCCGAATCCGAAAGAATCTTCAGCGCCTCGCGAGCGATTGCTTTGCGCAGTCATCATTTCGACGTCGGTCAAATAGATGAGCACGAGCACTTCGCCGTCACGGCCGCGAGCACTGTGCTCCATCACTTCATAGGCGTCCGCGCCATCGTCGTCGAACCATACTTCGGCGGGCTGTTTCCCTTGCATCTCCTTGCCGTACTGCAGAACGTCATAAGCGAGGCTGTCTTCGTCCAAGCGGCGTTTGATAAACCACCTCTTCGGGACGTCTGGCGCTCGAGAATGCCAGCGCAGGTCGTTACCGCGGTAACAGGCGACGATGAGGGGTAACGTATCGATTTGTGCAACTCGGATGCAAGTTGCGGTACGACTGGTCTGGAATATTTCGGAAAATTCGTTGATGTGTTTGAAGCCGGGACGTCCCACGCTCTTGACCATCGGCATCAAGAGCGGACGGGGCATCAAAAGATGCGCAGCATACTCGTCCGCGTGTTTCTCGTGTTCGCTGTTCGAAGCCAGAGTTTCTCCCGGGTCGTCAACGCGACAGCGGAACGACCTGCCTCGATGCATTTCCCAGTGTCCGAGTTCGTGACCAATGGAAAAGCGTTCCCGTCCAACATTCGATGGGCGAATGGTAGCAATCGCTCGATTCTCAAATCCGAGAAGCGTGGCATCACAACCGTCCAGTTCATCGAATTCAATTTCGAGACCGGCGTCGTAGGCGAAGGCGACAACATCCAACTCTTCAGGGGACGTAATACCAAAGTCTGAGATGAGATTTTCGGCGCGCTCACCGGGGCTCATTTGACATCATCTCCATTTGAGTCGCGAGATGACTCTAGCCTCTTGAGCTGTGAGTAAATTCGACGCAAGTCAGACTCGGACATTTCTTCAAGTCCTCGCGCAGCCATGGTATATCGGCCGTCATTTTTCGCTCGCTGTATATAGGCCTTAATTTCCTCTAGCCTGACTTCCGGCTGAACGGTGGAGACGTCACTGCGGCCAGCCGCTAGGGCTTCCTGGGCTGCAGCTAGCCGCTGTTTCCCAGCAGCGGCCTTCGCAGCTTTCAATAGCCTCAAGCCGTTCGCCTTGGCCGCGTCCCCGTTTCTGCCTTCAAGAATGTCTTCGTCGGACATTTCTAGGAGCTCTCGCTCCAAAGCATCAGCAAGATTGTCGAATGGCTCGTTTTTCTTCTTTGTATTCATCTGTTCACCCCTGCTTATCGTGAGGTGCGAGCCGACGCAGCAAGCGCTTCCTCGCCGCGTCAAAGCGCTTCTTGTCCCAACCCAGCACGGCGGCCGCTTCGGCGCCGCGTGTTCCATCAATCCACACCATAAATAACAAACCAGCTTCCTCGTCGTCGAAAAGTTCCGCTTCAATCTGTTCGACCAACTGCCGCGCGATAAGCACGTCCTCCGGGGTTTCCAGAGTCGTTGCGACTGCGTATGGCTGAATCTGCCCCTCTTCGGGAGACTCGTCGGTCGTCGACACGACCGCGAACGTGTCAATCGGACCTTTGGTCTCTTTCTTCAGCTCGTTCGAAGAAATGCTCCTCATTGCGCCGAACAAGGCCTTGAGCGGTTCGAGGCCCCTCGGCCACCTGCGACGCATGTTGAGAAACTTCTCAATGGCCATTTGCAGCAGGTCGTTGCCGTCGCACCCGGCAAGGCTTCTGGACAGAAAGCCGGCATAAATCTCCGCCCGCGTCCAGTCTGCCTCGCTGAGCTTCTGCAACTCTTCCTCGACCTCGCGTTTGCTCAGTCGGCTCTCGTTCTCCACGGTATCGGACATCCCCGTACCCGCTCCTGAAATGTGACTCTTCAACCGCCTTCGGTGGACGCGATAAAAATATTTTTCTGTCAGCGTCCACGGACGGCTTCTCGAGAGTCCTGTCCAGTAAGGGCACAAACGCACGGTGCGCTGCGCCCAAACTGTATAAGGACAATCTAACGATGGTAAATCGCAAAACTCGTAATATCAACAGGGACTTGGCGCATCTGCGCACAGGAGAGCAGTATCTTCTGGGACTGCCGCTCAACACGATTCAGCCGCAGCGCCTGGAACGCGCCGGCCTCGGCACGCATCCGGCAAGCGGCACCCGCGTGTTGCCCCCGGCAACCGGCGGCGCGGCCAGCCGGCGCAACGCAAATGGTTTCGACATCATCCACCGCGACCAGCCGAAGGAAACGCGGTATCGCCAAATCAGCTGGACCTGGACTGAGCACCACGGCCGCGACACCGTCGAGAAGACGGGTGTGAAGGACGTGCCGTATTTGCGCTACCCCCGCACCGCTGTTCCTCCGTACGCCGTCGAGCTTCAGGTTCAGACGCGTTCCGACGGCATGTCGTTCGTGGTCGCCGGCCCATTCACCGTCGGCAGCGAACTCGACGCGGTCGCCACCAATACCGCCAACGTCTTCTGCGAGCAGTTCGGTGGCTTCGAAGTGCTGACCTTGACTCTCGGCGCGTGGGTCGCGGCCCCCGTTCGCCGTGTGAACTGGGAACTGCTGCCGCCGGGCCGCAATCCTTGGTTCAGCGCAAAACCGGCACTGGATCGCATCGTCTCAAGCGCGCCGGCAGGCAATCGGAATGTTATTGCGGCACGGTTTGCTGCTATCGGCGGCCACGAACCTGATTTCGTCGCGGTAGGGTCGGCTGGATTCGACGGTTATGCGGTGTTCGGGTTTACACGTCAAGGCTTCTGCCTGCTCGAGAGCCGTCAGGTGAACAACGCCACCTACGTGCTTTCGGACACGGACTGGGAGCGCATTTCGCAAATGTCGAAAGCGGAAATCCTCTCTGCCGGAGCCCACCAGCGGCGCCTCATCCATACGCGCAACTGGTTTGACGAACTCGAACTGATGTTTGCTGGCCCTGGGCGTCGCGCTGCATGACGGCTCGCTAACACGCACATTCACACAACCCTCAGTGGCGAGAGCGTCGCAGCTTCAACGCGGCGCCTCGCCGGAAGTTAAAGGAAATCTCGATGGCAAATCCTCGCGAATGCGACGACCAGCAGAAGTTACTTCTTGAAATCATCAAGCGGTTTGACTCGTACATCAACTCGAGCAACTCGAAAATTGCAATCATCCTGTCCTACTGCATGGCGTACATCGGCGGGCTGGGTTTCAAGCTCGTCGATGTCTCGGACAAGCGGACTCACGACGTCGCGTGGTGGGGCCTGCTTCTTGTGTCACTGCTGTCTATTGTCGTCACGCTATGGGCTGCGCGATACGCTTACCTCGCCTTGCATCCGCGGGTTCCGCCTGGCCGCGCTGCGCACGAAGTACCTTCAGCCATCTTTTTCGGCGATGTAGCACGGCATCCGGGCGGCCGAGATGGCTACGCAGCATCGTTGCGCGCCATGACCGACGAAGAAGTGGTCAAAGACCTGTCTGGCCAAACTCATGCGCTCGCCGATATTGCTTCACGGAAGTATGCGCTGCTCGCCAAGGCGACGAACTGCCTCGTCTGGGCACAGATACCCCTGTTCGGCGTGATTCTAGTTGTTCTTCTAACAGCGTTGCAAAAGCAGCCAACTTGAGAGGGCAGAAAAAATGGCAAACCGAGAAATTGAACAGTTCAGGAAGAGCTTCGACAACATCTTCGAGCAGGTTAGTCATCGTCAGCTACTCGCGAAATCCGCCTGGGCGCTGGATAGCATGAACGAGGGCCACGAGGTACGCGCGGACTCGGCGCTGCCGGCCCTTCAAGAGGAATACGCCATTCAGCTTCCTATTCGTCGCTGGTTCGGTAAGCAGCCGCAGGTCAACGAGGGCCGCATCGGCTGCCATCCCGACTTCGTTCATCTGGAAGGCACGGACGAAATTGAGTACCACCACGTCACCACCATGTTCATCGACGTGAAGGATTCGACGCGCCTCGGTCTGCGATACCCGCTCGAAGTAGTTCAACACATCAAGAATTCAATTCTGCGAGCAGCATCGGAAACGGTGCGCGCAATGGACGGTCACGTGCATCGCTTCATGGGTGATGCATTGATGGCCTTCTTCGGTGGGAAGGACCAGACCAAGGAGTCGTCTGCGATGGCGGCCATCTCTTGCGCCGCCATGCTGCAAGCTCTCATGCAAGAGTCTGTGGTTCCTGCTCTTACGAAGCGGAACATCGACGCGCAGGATATCGGTTTCCGTGTTGGCCTCGACTTTGGCGACGACAGCGAGGTCCTTTGGTCATCCTATGGCTACACTGCGGTGAATGAGGTGACGGCCACATCATTTTTTGTAGATGTGTCGGCGAAACTGCAGTCAATGGCGTCCAAGGACACTGCCATGCTCGGCCAGAACCTGATGCAGTATCTCGACTTCCCCGAAGCACTCGTTCGCTGCAAAAAGGAAAAGCGTGGGGACGAGATGGTTCCGGTGCCGTACTTACGCCCGAATTATGAGAAGCAGGACGGGAGCTCGCTGAACTACGTGGTTCGTAAGCTTGATTTCAAGGCGTTCGCGCGGCTGCTGCCGCTGCCGACCGAGTTCAAACAAATCATCGTGCCGGACATCAAGGCGCGGGCAGGCTTCAGTTTCCGCGCAAACGTGCTTGGGGACGCCGCCGGCGCGAGGCCTTATCCGTCGCTGTCGGAATGCCTGCCGAAGAACGTCGAAGTCGCATTCACGTTCCGCGCGGAGCCGCATGCCTTTGACGGGTTGCGCCTTCCTCTTTCGGGCAAGTTTATAAAGCAGAACCATGGGCAAGAGGCCGACGACGAAGATTCCCTTCTGCCCGAATTCGAGGAATTTACGATGCGGCCCGTCGTGGACGCTTACAAGAACGCCAAGGTTTGCACAAGAACCTTCAAGCGTCATACCGCGTACCGCGGACTTCATACGGTGACCGTGCATGTCGTAGACGCAGCGGGACAAGTCGTGTTTAACGATACGATTGCCGTGCACATCCGCTAGGCTACTTAACCTGCCCGGATGACGCTACCTGACTCACTGTGAAACCGTGCCCCTGCAGCCGCTTCCTATGATTCCGCGTCGTGTTAGTGAGCGTCATCGGTTGCGATTTGAGCAGTTGCCTGAAGCCGGAAAGGCATCGTTCATCCGCAGTTTCCCCCTTGAGGGCCTGCGTCGTAGTGTACCCAAGCGACGTTCTGGGAACCAGATGGAGTGCATCGTTGGCTTCGCCTGCGCTCTGAACCAGGTCGGCATTCATTTTTCCCTCGCATTGCGCTTGCGTTTCCGAGAGCAGCTCCATATCGGCTTCGGGCCAAGGCGCGGTTGGCCTCGCGGCCTGCAGCGGTCCTGATGTCCGAGGCGATGTCCGCCAATACGTTTTGCTGGTCAAAGTCGAATGCGGATGTTTCGAGGAAAACATGCGCAACGCCCAGAATTAAACCAACGGCAGCGACAATGCTCCGCAGAGGCTGTTTGACGCAGCCAAACCCTGCACGCGATACACGGCGGCGCAACGGCGCCTATGTAGACACCCAACCACAGGTTCTGCACCGAATAATAGCAACGGGCCAGAAAGAACCAGCCGGCGAGAAGGTATCGCATCGATAGAATACGTGGTTTCGAATAGCCCCGTTTTCGGCACTTCGGTGGAAAATCTTAGCCCGCCCGCCACATCGGCGTGTGTTAGCCGCATGCGGGCACGCCTTCGCCGTGGACACCAGCTGTCTCAGGTTTTCTGTGGCTGCTCAACTGCAACCCGATGAGCGGCCACATTCCCCCCCTCGACGCTGCACGGTTGGGTACAATTTGGAGGTTTTTGCAGTCTCGCGCCTACCGACCTCCCGGTACCCACCTCATGACAAACAGATTTCGTTGGACAAACGCCTCGGTGATCGCATTCGCTGCCGGATGCGACCCCGTTGAGATGATGGAGCAGAAGGCTCGGGAACTCGTACTTCAGGCAATGGATGAAGGCTGGGCCGGCCCGCCGTTTGACCCCTTGGCGCTCGCCAAGCGGCGAAACATGCGCGCTGAAGCCCGTGGCGACATACCCGACGCTCGCACCATACCAACTCCCGATGGCGAGTTGGTACTGCAGTACAACCCGACTCGTCCCCGAGGCCGACTTCGGTTCTCAATCGCCCACGAAATCGCCCATTCACTGTTTCCGGATTGCGCCGACGAGATTCGTCATCGCGACGGTGGTCCTACCTCCAGCAAGGACAACTGGCAGCTTGAAGTCTTGTGCAATATTGGGGCGGCAGAACTGCTGATGCCTCTCGGCAGCTTCTCGCAGCTAACGGGGCTCGAACTCTCGATGCAATCCGTGAACGAGCTTCGCAAAAAATTTGATGTGTCCGTCGAAGCTTGCCTGATTCGGCTCACCAAGCTTGCCACCACGCCATGCGCCGCCTTCTGCGCTTCACGTCACGAAGACGGTCAATACCGGATTGACTACGTAATCCCGGCACCAGGCTGGAAACCGCCTGTGGCGGTGGGGCATGCTGTTCCGGAAGGAAGCACAGTGACCGAGGCGAATGCTATTGGCTTCACCGCAATCGGGCATGAGCGATGGGCGCCAAACGCTCCCCTGATGAGAGTGGAGTGCATGGGACTTGCTCCCTACCCGGGTGGCTTGGCGCCACGCGTGGTTGGGCTCTTCGTGGTTGACGACGAAGCAAAGCTCGAAACGCCTCACGTTGTAGAGATTCAGGGCGACGTGCTGGCTCCTCGCGGCGAGGGCCCGAAAATCATCGCGCATGTGATTCCTGACCTCAACGTGCCTTGGGGCGGCGCCGGTTTCGCATCAAGTCTGCGTCGCAAGCATCCTGCCGTCTGGGAACAGTTCAAGGCAGATGCGCCACGCAAGAGTCAGGTGTTGCAGCTAGGCCAGGTCTATACGGGGCACATTGCGGAGCAGGTTTCGGTTGTCCACATGGTCGCCCAACACGGTATTGGACAGTCACAGACTCAGCGTCTTCGCTATGCGGCTCTAGCAGACTGTCTGGTCAAGGTTCGCGACCTCGCCAAGGAAAGCGGCGCGTCCGTGCATATGCCGCGCGTTGGAACTGGCCACGGTGGAGCAAACTGGGATATCGTTAAAGAATTGATTCAGGAAGTCTTGGTTGACCGAGGGGTTGCAACGACTGTGTATATGTTGCCGCGCTAAGAAGCCTTTAAAGAAAAGACTGAGAGGGGCAAATGAAGCCCAGATTCATCATTTTGTCCGGGCGACTTTGCGCCGGCAAATCGACGCTAGCGAAACTGCTGTGTGAAAAGGCCGGTGCCAACCTGATACGGTCGAAAGACCTTCTACGGAGTGCTTCAGGTGCGGATTCGGCCGAAGCGCTGGACCGCGCGTCACAGAAGCTTGAACAGACAACAGGTGGCCAGTGGCTCGCCGAAGCTGTCAACAAGCAGCTGATGTATCAGCCACCAAAGGAGTCCACCTCCGTCATCGACTGGGTACGTACCGTAGACCAGGTTAGGTTTCTGCGCGCTAGTGGTTGGGCCGTCACGCATGTCCATCTGAAAGCTAGCGACGCCGCTGTGAGCGAGCGACAAGGGAATAGCCGGACCAGCAGCAGCGAGAGGTCACGACGTTCTTTGTCAAAGCAGGCGCGAGACCTTGAGGCAATCGCTGATGTGGTCATGGATACAGACCGCTGCAACGCGAACGATGTCTTTGCACGGGTCGCTGCTAGACTGGAAGTGCGCCCGGTGACTGCCGAACCCTTAGTGGACGTACTGATTGGCGGACAGTACGGCAGCGAGGGAAAGGGCAACATCGTCCACTATCTGGCGCCGGAGTATGACGTGCTGGTTCGGGTCGGTGGCCCCAACGCTGGCCACAAGGTGTTTCGCCCTGGCGAGTCGCCTTATACGTTCCATCAACTTCCATCGGGCGCGCTTGCGAACCGCGACGCGACGCTCGTCATCGGCGCGGGTGCTGTTATTAATCTCGAACACCTGCTTCGGGAAATCGGCGAACTCGACATCAACTTCAACAAGCTCATTATTGACCCACAGGCGATGATTATCGACAAGACAGTCGACATTCCTTGGGAGACTGACTATCTGAAGTCGGCCATCGGCTCGACAGCGCAAGGTGTCGGCGCCGCGACCGCCCGGAAGATTCTTTATCGGCGAACCGACTCGAACGTCCTGCTCGCGAAGGACGTGCCCGAGCTGAAACACTACATACAGGACTCAATCGAGTTCTTCGCATCGTGCCTGTCCAATCGCCGCAAAATAATGCTTGAAGGCACACAAGGCACTTCCCTTAGCCTGCACCATGGGTTCTATCCGCATGTGACTTCGCGGGTCACATCGGCAACAGGCTGCCTCGCAGAAGCGGGCCTGTCTGCCCGCCACGTCCGACGCGTCGTGATGGTCTGTCGCACATATCCGATTCGTGTCGGAGACACGGATACCGGAAACACCTCAGGCTTCATGAGCCAGGAAATATCGGTTGACGAAATTTCCCGACGCTCCGGCATTCCCCTCGATGAGCTGAAGAAGACCGAGACCACGTCGACAACGCATCGGCCCCGGCGTATTGCGGAGTTCGATTGGGCCCAGCTTCGGCGTTCCCTGCTACTGAATGGGCCAACCGACATCGCCCTAACGTTCGCCGACTACTTCGGAATTGGGAATCGCAACGCGTTCCGTTACGAGCAGTTAAATGCAGAAACACTTCGTTTCATCGAAGAGACCGAGAAGGTAAGCGGGATTCCAGTGTCGATGATTTCAACCGCCTTCAATGAGCGCAACGTCATCGACCGGCGTATGTGGTGACAACCAAACGGCAAATAAAAAATGGATTTGAACGCATTTGTTGAACGTTATCCGACGCTGTACCACATGGCCGAGCAGGGAACGTGGCCATCAATCCGAGCGTTGGGGCTTCTCAGCACGAGCGCTGCGCTCGACCATTACGATGTAACCGGCGACGAGCGCACACTGCACGAGGTATCGCATCGGCCGGAAAAGGTGGCGATTGGCCCAGCCGGGGACCAAATCATTCTCCGCGACCAGAAGCCCATGGAGCCCACCCGACTGGAAAAAGCACTTCAGGGCGTAACGCCGTCGGGGTGGTATCAGTTTCTGAACAACAAGGTTTTTATGTGGGCTCAGGAGCATCGGCTCTTCGGCCTGCTCAATGCGCGTGCATATAAAAGACTCGAGCATGACGTTCTGACCATCGACACCGCGGCTCTCATGGAGAGGCACGCGAACCGGGTCTGGCTCTGCCCAATGAATTCCGGCAACACGTTTCCAATGCCCCACATCCGTAGCCTGGAAACGTTCCAGCGTATCGCGGACTACCCTACCAAGCGCAACGGGGCTCCCCAGAAAGAAGTTGTAGAGGTCGTAGTCGACTATAGCATTCCTGATATTGCCGATTTCGTTATCGAGGTTCGACGGATAAAAGGAGAGGAAGTGCTTGAAACGCTTCCCCTCCAATAACGCAATCAGTCTCGCACCGCTTGCTGTTGTTCCAGCAGTTCGCAAAGACGCTTATGGTCCTCCGCTAATCGTTCAACCCGATTGGCGAAGTGACCGAACACGGCCCAACGCAACGGATGACCGTGTGTTGCGACCGCCTTCGTGGCTTGGAGTAGCTCGTCGCGCAACTCAACGATTGAAGCGCCATTCAATGAACTCATGTGAAGGTGACCTCTCGATGTGATTTGCTTCGGTGACATATCTCGGTATAGGCACCGTCAAAATTTTGAGGCAGGGGAGAATTTTTTATGCTTACCGCATCGCGCCTTCTCGTGTTGTTGAGTGGTCCCCTCGCCGTAGGAAAAACTACACTGCGCCACTGCCTAGTGACGACACATGGTTTCGACTACGTTCGCTCCTCCGCTTTCCTTACCGAGCAGGCGCAGCGGGAAGGCCTTCCGGCGGACCGGCGAGGGCTTCAGGAACTCGGGGACCGGCTCGACGCCGAGACTGACTATCGATGGATCGTTGATGAGGTCGCGCTCCCAAGCATGGCAGCATGTGCCGACAAGAATCGCTGGCTAGTCGATGCTGTGCGTAAGCCAAGGCAGGTCGAGCACTTCAAAAGCCTTGAGCAGATTAAAGTCATACACGTGCATCTGACCGCACCTGAGGACGTGCTCCGACTGCGATATGAGACGCGGTTAGTGGCGAGCGCGGCCGCACCGTCTGCACCCTCCTATGAAGCCGCGATATCGCATCCCAACGAGGTCGCGGCCCGTGGCCTCATTCGAATTGCAGACATCGTTGCCGACGTGACTGATGAGAACATGGCAGAACTCGCGCAGCTGATTATTTCGCGTCAAAGCGGCTAGCATTTCACTAGGTATCGAGTTGTGTGCGACCAGCAAAGCGACGGGCGCTGTTCGGCGGACCAGCCAGCGCTTCCTGGGAAGGACGGGCCATATGCACAAGGTACGAATCGAACAATCCGCGAGAGCCGCTTGACGGCCTCAGTTTCACGCACGGGGCCGTTCGCCCAAGCGAACGGCCTGTAAAGTCAAATCGATACTGAACGCGCCGCTTGCGCATTGCGGTAGCATGCAGAAAAGATTTGCGCTCGTTCCCGCTGCCATGGTGACGTTAAGCGCAAGCCGCCGAAAACGAGAGATTCCTTGAGGGATTATGGCAGTTGACGCGAAGACAAAAGAACGGACACGAACTCTCATCGAGGGCCTGGTCAAGACGTTTGAGAATGCCGACGAGTTGTATGACGAGGCACTGTGTCTGGCCGAACGAGGCTCAGTCGCACGCGCCCTGTTGCTTCATCAAATCTCGCTTGAGGAGTGTGGAAAGGCCGACATGCTTTGCGTTGCGGTCTTTTCGTCGGTACGAGGCGAAGATATCGATATGAAACGTCTGACACGCGCTTTCTCGCGCCATGAGGCCAAAAACAAAGCTAACGCGTACTTTTTGGCTAAATCGGAGGTGGAGGCGCATGCACATGACAATAACGACTTTGCGACGGCCTCTGAAGCCTTCGGGAAAATGCAGGCTCAGTTTCATAAGGATTCGAATTCCTTGAAAAACGCCTCCCTGTACGTGGACTTCAACAGAAAATTCATTTCGCCTCGCGAGGCGGTCACGGCCGAAAACCTCGCAGACATCCGTCAGCGCAATGCGGACTTCATGGCGATGACCCACCACAAAGTAAGCGTCATCGCAACATGGGGAGACAACCTCGATGCTGCTGCAGATTACTATGCGCAGATTTCGAGCGAGCTAGGATTCGACCGAATCAAGGAGTTGGACCACAAAGACCCGGAAGCGCGGAGAGAGTTCGCGGAGGGGTTGCTTGAAAAAGTGGCCGAGCTGGCGAAGATTAGCAAGTAGCGCGTCCGGACGCACTTCTGGGGCCGCGACGCGATTTTGAAGTGCCGTATGTTGGCGGTACGTTGGAGGATTCCGTTTCGGCTTTTGCTGAGTTGGGGACGAGACTCAAACCCAGTTTGAGCCGGACGGAGCTTACTCGCGGCCACGTCCAGTTGACCTTGGGGTGTAAAGTGAAGCTTCTTGAACGGAGGCTCACAAAGTGCGACCCCGCGGGTACATGGGTCTTGTCGAGAAGGCGGAAGCAGCGCTCGTTGCTGCAATCGAAATTTACAACAAGCCGAGCTTCCCCTACCGGGAGGAGAGCTTCTCGATTCTTGCTATCAACGCCTGGGAGTTACTACTCAAAGCGAAGGTGATGGCCGAGAGCGGCGGCGACAAATCGGCCATCTACGAATTCACCAACTCAGTGACAGCCAAGGGAACGCCGTCCAAGAAGCGGCACGTCAAGCTGAACCGCTCCGGGAATCCCACGACCATTAATCTGCACAAGGCCATGTCGCGGCTTGACGACATGCCGAATGCATTGCTTCCTCCAGCCGTGCGTGCCAACGTCGAGTCGCTGATTGAAATCAGAGACAACGCCGTTCACCTCATCAACATCGGACCGGCCTTCTCGAAGCAGGTCTTGGAAATCGGCAGCGCGAGCGTGACGAACTTCGTAATCTTGGCGGGCCAGTGGTTCAAGCGCGATTTGTCGTCAAGTCTTTCATTGCTCTTCCCGGTCGGTTTCGTCGGCTCGCGCCTGAAAGCGAAGGCGGTTCCTACGAGTCCGGACGAGAACCGTCTCATCAAGTATCTTGCTGAACTGGAAAAAGGTGCGGAGGCGGATTCAGCAGCGGAGTACTATGTCGCGCTATCTGTCGACGTGAAGCTCAAACGGTCTCCCGGGGCGCTCGCGTCACAGCTGCAGCTTTCTCAGGACCCGAATGCCATGAAGGTCATCCTACAGGAAGAGGACGTCCGTCAGGCGTTTCCTTGGGATTACGGCGAGCTGATGAACCGGTGCCGCGACCGTTACACTGATTTTTTGCAAAACAAGGTTTTCAATGACGTTTGCAATCAGGCGAAACAAAACCCCGCGCTCACCCGCGTCAGATATCTTGACCCAGGCAACCCCAAGAGTTCCAAAAAGGTTTTCTATTCGACCAACATGCTGAAGCTTCTCGATAAGCATTACACGAAGAAAAAGTAAACCGAGCCTGTCCGGGCATTGTGCGGCTATTGATATCGGGGAAAAGGCGTGGCGCTGACTTTTGATGACAGACAATGGGGCCGCTTTGATGTCGCTGAGCATCTTGCTGGAACTCGAAGGCCACAACGTGACCGCCGCCAGCAGTGGACACGAAGCCTGTTGATTTGCACGGAATCCTGACCCCCTTGCAATCGCACTCAGGCGGTCAACTCGGCGGCAGCCTGCCTTGGGGCGGCCGGAGCGGCCACGCCCGCGCTCTTGGCGGGCGCTTGTTTCGCCGGCGCCTTGTTAGCCGACGACTTCCGACTCGCGGCATTCTTGGCGACAGTCTTTTTCGCCGTCGGGGCCTTCTTCTCGACTACCGATTTCTTGTCGGCCGCGGTAACGCCGTCAATTAGAAACATACTGCGGTCCTTCGCGTTAGCAATCCACGCCGGAGCACGACCACGCCCAGTCCATGTCGCGCCACCTTCGGGGTCTCGGTAAAGCACCGGCTGCGGTCCGCGCAGATAGTTGCCAACTGCTTTGGTCGCACTTGCCGCCTTGGGGGCTCTGTTGGCCGTGGTTTTTGCCTTGCCCGCAGTCCCCTTCGTCGCCGCTGCAATCACCTCATTTCCATCTGCAATGAGGAATTTGCTGCGGTCTTTGACGTTAGCAATCCAGGCAGGCGGACGAGCATGGCCGCTCCACGTTTCGCCGGTTTTCGGATTGATGTACTTCGAGGGTAGCTTGCCCTTTGCCTCGACTGCGGACCTCGCCTTTGCATTTGAAGTCATGGCACGCGGCTTCGGTCCGCTCTTTTTGCCGCCACCGTGCGCATCGACGTCAGCAGTAGTCAATCCGTGTTCTGCCATCAAACCGCGAATCTTTTCGATAACAGCACTCGACTTCTTGGCAACGAGCGCCTCGGCTTGCGCCTGCAGCTTCTGGATTTTTGCTTGCAAGGATTCCAAAGTTGGCATTCCCACCTCCTCAGTTGAGATGCCGCACTATGCCATGCGCAGGACGCAGTGCGCTACTTTTGGCTGCGAGGCACGACAGACGCGTTTTGCGCGCTCCGAGACAGAGCCGCGGATCTCTAGAGCTTCAAAGTCTAGTTTTCCGTAGAGATCGGCGGGAGACTGATGCGAGAACGTTCGACGGTTTGGCGCGGTCATAGAGTCTCCTATCGTTAATGGCGATGACATAGCTGTTGCAATCTGCGAATTTCGCACCTGCAAAAACTCCGGCGGACTGCATCCTCGGTACGGTTGCTGTTACCTCGCCGTCAGGCGATGATGTTGTGATCGTTCCAATTGACGTGGTCGGAGTTGCGCCATGAGCCATCCATAAAGGCTGACTCGTCCTGAGGAACTCGCCGTGCCCGGCGATATGGAGCTTGCTGTTGTTTTGCGGGTATCGTTGAATGCGATTGCGAACGTCGTCGCAGAGAAGTTAGGAGAGAAGGGGGCCAGCCTTATTTTCCACGCCCGGGATAGCGATGCGATGTATCTTCGGGTAGACGATGTGCCGCTTGTCTTCGTCTCATTCAACGAGCAGCCGTGTGAGGTGCATGTCTACGTGGCAGATCGGAATGTGCAAGGAGAGCGCGGGTTGTTAGAACTGCTAGGTCGGCTACCGTTGTCTGGCATAGAAGGAGATTGGTGGACGCGCGAAGATCAGCCCCGTTGGCCCGGAAATAGAGCCGGGACCTTTGTCATTCGCCACCGCGGCCGCGGTCGCCGGCGATGGATCTGAGAATCAGCGCCGAGCGTGCCGGGAAGATCTTACGTGGGCTATGCGTTGCGCAAGTTGTGTGAGCGAAATTCGCAGCTTTTAGGGCGGGGTCTGAAGTCGCCGCCTGCTCTGATAACTTCTATATTAATTAGATTGGTGTTTGACGGGTGAAACTTGGGGGTAACGCCGTTTCAGGGGCTTCTGACTTGGCGAGAGCAGGGGGGTACTCTTGGCTTGGCCGAATGGCAAAATTCCACGCGGTTAGGTTCTATATTCTGGACAGACGCGTCGCGGCACCTGACCCGGGTCGGTGCCGACACCGGCGGGCACCGCCGAACGAGAGAGGTGCCCGAACGACCTGCGTATCTGACTCGTGGCGCCGCTCGCGCTGTGGCCGCTTGAGAGCTACCACTAAGTGGGCGGTATGAACTGGCCCCCGCCGGCCGGTGCGGCCGGCAGGATTTCGATCTTGCGTATGTCTGGGATTCTGCGGACTGCGTCCGCGGCATACCGAAGTGGCAATGAACAGCAGACGGCCCGCTGGCCGGCACACTAGTAGCATTTTCCCGGGCGCGAACCATGGCCGAGTATGGCATCGAAAACGACGAGGAGTATCGCCAGGCGCTCAGAACCGTCTCGATGCTGGTTGACCTCGACTCGGTGTCCGGTTCGCCGGATGGGCGACCGGCTGATGGCGCTCGTGTGGCTGATCGAGCGGTACGAGGCGATGTTCATGCAGGACCTTGCCCCCGCGAAAAGGCTAGTTGAACCCGGGCAACGAAATCGAGAAGGCTTGAATGAGCACACTTCAGCTAGGGAAGTCCGTTTCGACGACTTCACCATGTAGGTTGAACTGGTCGATGGTCGCACACACCCGGCGTGCCGCTGGCCTGGTTCCCTCGTTTGTTGCACGCCACACCAGAGCAGCGAGCCGCGTGCGCTATTTGCCGCTATGGCCGGCACGGGGAAGCCATCGTCGAGGACATTTCCATTGAAGGGCTGTTGGCCGGTAGCAGCGACATGACTCATCGGTCGCACCTCTCGGCGTAATGCATTAACACCTTCTCGATGCAGCGAGGCTCAGCGCAGTTGCACGATGTGCCAGCTAGGCGTTTCTAGGTGTTCAAGCCGGATTTCCACATTTTTTCGCGTGATTGCTCGGGTGCGATTGTTCACAGGGTTGCGCCTTGCGCTCTTGCCTCATATAGACATTAGTGCTGGACTGCCGGAGCTGAAAAGTTGTTATGGTGTGAACTCAGCCGGGGGGTGATCCAACGAAGAATGCATTCCGTCGTGGGTTGTTGCGCAGTGCGTTTCGCGGGCAAGCTCATTCTTTAAGCCGACCAGGATTTCATTCTGTATCTGCGGAGGTTTCCTGGCAAGGGACGGCAGCTCGACCCTGCGAAATCTCTTTGAAACAGCCATCACGCTTACTCCAAAAGCTTTCGCTATTTCAGAATAAACGCCTCGGTGCTCAAGGTACGGCGCTAAAAGAGCGTGCCTGTCGGCGGCGATGCGCGCACGTTTTCGATTCTCGTTATGTGCGCGTTTCTTTCGCTGTTGTGAACTTCGATTTTCGCGTTGGACATGTCGTAGAGAC
Organism: Paraburkholderia sartisoli; assembly: GCF_900107685.1. GTDB lineage: Bacteria > Pseudomonadota > Gammaproteobacteria > Burkholderiales > Burkholderiaceae > Paraburkholderia > Paraburkholderia sartisoli. The sequence continues at coordinate 290,940 of NZ_FNRQ01000006.1, forward strand.
TCGAGGAAGTTTTGACTTATCGGCGAAAAAAACTCGTCCAGCGTAGTGGTCGAACAATCCGAGGTGGCTGCAAGTATCATCGCGTGCACCATACCGGCGGTGTGCTGAGCCGATCGGCAAGCAGCATCGATTGCCGCGCACGATTTATCATTTCCCATGTTTAGTAGCGAAGGGAAGTGCTCTTCGAGCCACAAGTTCGGAAAATTCCGTGCCACAAATGAGGAAAGATTTGGCCGGTTGCCTCTTAGCCCCACCCTAAGGTCGTGGCGAGCCGCATGCATTCGGTGATGAACGGCGGCGGAGTGGAGCCACACCCGCTGTCCCCCCGTGAGGAACCTCTTTGCGACTGAACAATAGCGGCCGATAATGGGCAGAGAGTGGAGGCTGGCGAGGTCGGGTGAGACTGGCTGGGCCGAGAATTGCCAGGCTTCGGGAGGACATTCAAATGCTCGTGCATCGCCGATCCACATAAGGGGCTGGCGGTGCTCTTGGCACACATCAACCCCTGGCAATTGATGCTCTCGCCGCCAGTAAGAGAAGTGTTGCGTTTCACGGTCAAATTGTATGCAATCGATGCAGAAATAGGCATTCGGTCTCGCTAGACAGGTGGCTATTCCTTTCTTTGCTCCAGGCGTCTCAAAATCAGTGGTTGACGATTCATCTGGTGCGGCAAGGTATAGAAACGGGACGAGTGAATGACGCATCAAATATGTCGAAGTATCCATCCCAATTGCGGAAGCAACCAATTGATGCGGCAGCTGTTGATTTTCGCCTTTCAAATCGCTGCTGCTAAGGAAGCGAAGTGACTTGCATCGTTGTGTGATTCTAAATTTATGCAATTGCCGGAGCCGACCGTAGTGTCCGCGGATGAATTCGTCGGGAAGAGGGAGTGCAATAGCCATATCAGATCCTCTTGATTCATAAAGGCAAGGTTGAATTTAGTGCCCAAGATAAGGCTTCCATGATGCAAAACCACCTGGTGATGAAGATCCTGTTCAACATCTCTATAGCGAATCAAAACCACCGTCTTGTGAGCGGTTTCCGATTGCGCTAAGGGCGTCAGCTTGACGCCGACATCTACAGAAACCCAGCCGAGATGCCTGTCATGCATTCTTGAGTCGGACAAAGTGAATGTAGTTTTGTAATATCGGAAGATCCAATTTATCACCTCATTTTTTTTAACCTTGAGCTTGGTTAATTTCTTTCGAGGTTAGGTCGTATTCTTCGCGATAAGCATTCCTTATGTTTTGAAGTTGCTTGTCTATGGATACGCTAGACGACTCTAGATCCGATTGATTGAATTTGGAAGTTTCAAGCCTGTATGCAGCAAAAAACTTCTGCCACGTGTCGAACAGCCAGACGATTGCAAACAGATGCAGGATCGGATGCAAGTTGCCGGCGGGCAACCAGCAAAGCCGGGAAACGTATGCGCGTGCCGTATCCGCTGAAGAAGGGAGAGGAAGCAGTTCGTATATTTCTCGAAGCGGAACTGCCATATCAAGGATTGAGGCGGCGCATCTTCCTACATCAAGTTTGCCGAATGAATCTTTCAGCCCAAGATCAGAGAGTCTTTGCCTATAAATCTGGGTCATTCGTTGCCGGTCAAGGCATACAGTCGTTGCGAGCTCTGCCAGTCCGATAGCGGCGAAAGTGAGTCGTGCAAGTAAGCCACGATCACTCGTCATCAGAGCGGACGAGGAGGTGACCGGAGGTTTAAGAAAACTTCTTTGCGGGAGATGCCAGTCATAGTGGTGAGGTCCTGGTTGTCTGGCAGTTGATTCAAGGAGAACGGTTCCGTGTCGCGGACAGACCCAGACTAGGGGGTATTGATGTGTGCGATGCCAGTAGGCCACATGAAAGCCGTTGACGTCTTCGTCCATACATGTCGTGCATGCCCTTAGTGGATGATGTGCTTCGAAATGATTTGCCAACATTCCCAACTGGTACTTCAATGCTCCGACTCGATTTCCGCGCATAGCGCTTAGCGCCGCGTCCAGGTGTTCCGGCGACTTCAAAGGTAGATAGAAAGGAAGTAGCGTATGCCCAAGAATAACCTGTCGCGCGTTGCCAAATACACCTCGAGTATTTTCAACGAATACATCAATGCGAGACGGGAGATCGTGGTGGGATCTGAATCTTGGATGTCCGAACAACTGGAGAAACGTTTGTGACGCATGGCAATTCCCGGACAGAATGTGATGTCGACCTGCAACACTGAAGAGCGTTTCATCTGGTAGCCACGAGGTAATGGGTAAGTCCGATTCAAAATTAAACGAACCCTGACGCGGCGAGATATCGTGCATTGAGGTGGCTTGAGGGTGGTTTGGCGGAGAACTCCCGATACTGCTTCATGAATTCCTGACTGCTCCTCCTCCAACATAGTACATCGCTGCATGAATATCCAGAAAGTCGCGTGATATTCATTCTGGTCGTAGAGCAATGGAAAAATCTCAAAAATTCATCAGGAGATATTCGTACGTGTGATGTTCTATTTTCAATACTCGCGATGTATGCGTTAATGTTAAGGACTGGAAAACTTTATATTAAAGGGAAACTGTGCTAGCCTGAATTCGATCGAATCCACAGCGTTCCGATGGAATCTGAACGAATGCGCTCCAAGACTTTACGATGCGACCGAAAATGACCAAACATACCCGGACAAGAGAGGAGGTCCTGGCTGCCTTCGAGGCGCAGGGGCTATCAGTGACCGAATGGGCGGCAGCTCATGGATTTCGGCGCGAAGACGTCTATGCGGTGCTTGGGGGGCGAACGCGTGGTCGAAGGGGCGAGGCACATCGTATCTCCGTGGCCCTTGGTATCAAACTGTCCGTCGAATGCTCGCTTATGGATAGCTAGGCGGCTCCTGAAAATACGAGACTAAGCGGAGAGCGCTAACGTGAAGGCGCTTATGGAAAAGTGTCCGGATGAAAGGAGGATGTCTATGCCGTAGATCGGCACGTGGGAAAGTGGGGTGCGAAAAGCACAAGGCCAGCTATCTCGTGGAAAAGATAGCTGGCCTTTTGAGGTGTGCCTGTCGGTTTGCTGCCTGACGAGCCCATCTTGCAACGGTATGGCAGTGCTGTCAAGCACTTCCAACGGCGCACTATTCCGTATCGTTGGCGTGAATTCCCCCCAATTCGCTGTTTAGGCCTCGAGCGAACGCTTTAGGAGCGCGGCGCTTGGGTCTGGATAACTAACTGATGGTTATCTTGGGAGAATTCGATGTCGAGCATGTCGGAATTGGCGTCGCAACAGGCCCGCACGTCATGTGACCGAAGCGAGCGACTCTTCTATCGCCTGCTATCGCGCCAACCTCGGGGCTGGACTACGGAATACGAACCGGGAATTCGTGCAAATCCAAAAGAGGCGCCTCGAAGGTCGCGACCGTCGCTTGTGTATGCTGCCTTCCTTGGACGCGATATTCATCTTCTTTCCGTGCCGGAACGAAAGGCTGCGCTGCTGGCTTTGTACAACCCCTGGCTATTCTCGATCCAGGAGCAACTGGTCCTCTCAACCGACCCTTGGCCGCATCCGCTTTATGGCTACCCTGGAGTGAGCGGGCTGCCCTGGTTCCGAGGCACCGTTGATGTCGCAGTTCGGCTGGGGTGCTTTTCCTCGCATCCGAGGGTAACGATCCGGGACCCGAGCGGTGGATCAGAGATGCGACGGGCGCCGATGCCTTATGTGGGCGATCTCCTTCTGTTTTTAAAGGGGTCAGATAATTCTCCTTACTGCGTGAATTGGACCGTGAAAAAGGATGCGAACGGATTCCGGCGAGGACTGGGGTTGAAGCAAACGCTTGCCGGACAGGCACGTGAAGAGGCGAGATCTCAGCGCCGCCATGAAATAGAGAATGTCTACTATCAGGATGTCGGAATTCCCACCATTCGCGTGACAGAGGCGGATATTGACACGGACGTCGCGGCGAATTTGCAGGTGTCGTACACATACCTCAACAGGACAACGAAACTGGACGCCGGATCGCAGGAAATTCTGATTCAAAGGTACGGCGAGATTATCGGTTCGAAGATATCGGTTCTGGAGTGCGCGAGATCACTGTGTACCGTGCTTGACTGCACGCTTGAGGATTGCAAGGTCGTGCTTCACCAGGCGATCTGGAAACGCAAGCTCCGTGTTGATCTTTTCCGGCCAGTTCTGTTTGACCGACCTCTGAAAATTGAAACGTGCGACGTTCTTGGGCGATACGCCCACTGGTTTGCGAGGTGGGCATCATCATGATGATCGGAACTCAAATTGCCGCAGCTAACGGATTCGGGGGACTCGATAAAGATGCTACCTACTATTTTCTCAAAAGTGACGCTGCTCACTCGAAGGTATGGCTCGTTCGTTTCATACTAAAACCAAGGGCTCGTCCAAATAGCATTCTGATAGGAATGCAAAGGTCCGAATTCGAGAGTGGCCTTGATGCTAACGAATTGACTGTTATAGAGGAGCAGCAAACCCTCCCTCCCTGGCTAAGCAACATGAGCGAGGAGAAGATCTGGAAAGCTGATCTGGTTCGCCTCGGCAGGGAACTGACGTTACAGGGGCGAGCTGAGAAACGGCTCGAGCACATTGAACCTCTGCTTGCGCGGGAAGTGGAAATCCTGTCGGCTGAGAATCCGACACTTGAGATCAACCGGTGTGCAAGAGCATTCGGGAAGAACGAGACGCGGCTGAGAACGTGGTTTTTCAGTTACCTGCTTTTCGGACGGAATGTCTTTGCTTTGTGCCCCGATTACTTTGAAAAAATCGGCCACTGGGATCGGGCCAGCCCCGAGCGTGCCTACGGCCCGAAATATGGCCGTCGTTCTATAAAGCGCGGTGCCGCAGGCGGCTACCGGGTTGACAAGAAGATGAAGGAAAACATCGTTAACTCTTACGTTCGACATCGTGGTCTCGGCAAGCCGCTTCTGAGAATTTATAGCAAGGCTATGGTTGCAGATTTTGGCTGCAAGGTGCTGACCGATGAGAAGGGCCGAAAACGCTTCTATCATCCAGATTCCAGACCGTTTCCCACGTATGGGCAATATCGTTATCACGTACTGGATTATTTCACCCCAGAGGAGGTCCGACGTGCGTTGTATGGGGACGATCGCGTTCGTAATCGCTCGTCCGCATCGGCAGGAAGATTCTCATCAGCTGTGGCCAATCTGATGGAACGGGTTGAGAGCGATGGCTATTATACCAGCGACTATCCGAGTAGCCCGGTCGGTGGGGAGATACTCCCACCACTTTGTGTAGTACGGACTATTGACGTTGGTTCGTCGTACTCAGTTGGGATCGGCTTTTCACTCACAAAGGAGCGTAGCGACGCATATCGGATGGCGCAATTTTGTGCCGCAATTCCCAAAGTGGAATTCGCCAGACTATTTGGCATTCACCTGAACGCCGGCGAGTGGGAGAGCGTCGGTCTTTCACCGTTCTGGGTCGCAGACCGAGGGCCTGGATCAAAGGCTGACCTACGCGAGCAATGCGGAGATCTGATTCCGTTTCGCGAGTTACCCCCGTCCCATTCGGGACGATCAAAGGCCACTGTCGAAACTGCGAACCCAAGGTCTGTGACGATTGAAGGGCAGCCAACCTATGTTAAAAGTGATCTCAATCCGGTGCAGATGGCGGTTCGGGAGATTTATCGCCTTATCGAGAGAAACCACTCCAGCGACGTTTCACATAAGCTAACACCGGAGATGATTGATGCGGAAACCATGCCCACCCCCGCGGGAATATGGGCTTATCTTGACAGGAAAGGGAGAACCGATGCGTTAGCGATCTCGTTCCAGGATGCTGTCAGGAGATTTCTCACTAAGGTGCCCTTCACGGTGGAGAGTGATGGTGTCTATCTTCATGGGCAGAGGTTTGACTCTTCAGAATTGCGTGCCACAGGTGTTATAGATCGGGTGGCGAGAGGACAACGTCTGGAATGGACGGGTTATGTACTTGACCTGTGCGTGCGGTATGCATGGATTGAAATTGATGGTCGAATCATTGAGATTGCTGCTGTGCTGCCGATTCGCGACGACGAAAGCCAGCTCTCCGTGACAATCTATGAGCTGGAGCAGCGAGCGGCGCAGAAGTCAATCCTGAAAGCCGAGCTTCGGGAGCATCAACAGGCGGTTAAGTCTGAGATAGAAACCAGATTTGAAGAGTCGACCGGCATGGCATGGGATGCCGGCAGTAGGAAGACAGGAAGGCCGAAAACCGGTTGTCGAAAGTCAAAGGCGGCTCAAGCTGCCTTTGTGAAAGTGGCGTCGCCAGCAAACGCAAAATGAGAGTCACTCAAAACCCGTGGGTCAATAGATTTGTTCAATTGCTGGATGAGGAGGTGATCAAGAACAAGGTGCGATGTAAGCCGCCAGCACTACACAATCTGGACAGTCTGGCGCCGCTCGCAGCTGAGGATCGTATTCGCACGGCACTGAAGAAGATATATGAGCCGACCCAACAGGATTACATCATCCTTCGCGGACTCCTTGAGCGAGCAATCGGTTTTTGCATTGATCGGTACCAGGATGACAGATCATTCACCGAGGCGATGTACGACAAGACGAAAATCCCCAGACGACTGGATGCCCGGGCCATCTGTCTGACGGGGCTTGGCGGCATTGGCAAGTCTGAATTGATTGAGGCGTTGGGACGGTTGCTGGCTAGCGAGACTTATGTCGATATCGGTAGTGGGCATAAACCGATCCTCCTTGACCCGTACTGGACCCACAATTTCCGACGACAACCGAGTCTTCCCAAGACGCTTCGTGAACTTGCATACGGGACTGACTTGCCGCGTGGGCGGATAGATGCTTCGGATCTCAAAGATCAGGCAAGGTGGCGTGCCTTCAGAGACGGTACGGCACTGATGGCTGCTGATGAATGCCAGTTCATCAGCTTTGGGGCGAGTGCGAACACCAAGGTAACAAATACACTTATTTCATTGCTGTATTTGGACGTTCCATTTGTGTATGCCAGCAATTACAACCTCATCCATCTGCTGAAGAAGCGCTGGCAACACGAACGGGATCGCTTGTTATGCGATCCGATCGTGATGCTTCCCGAATCGGCCGACACCGATGACTGGCGTAACTTCATTGACGAGTGTAAACGCGTCGCAGGAAGTTGGCTGAAGATTGACGCCGTGAAGGATGCGGGGCAACTTCACAGCTATACCTTCGGAGTCAGGCGCATGCTGGTGGACCTGATCTGTGTCGGCTATCGCTTGATGCGACAGCGCAAGCTGAAAGCAGTAGATATATCTTTGATCAAAGACGCCTATGGCTCGGCTATGTACAGTGAACATCGTCGAGACGTAGAACAACTCCTAAGTCATCCTCCTGCGAGCGACTCACTTCCTGACGATCTTCGATGCCCATTTGACTTGCAATTGGATCATGTGAAGAAGGATCAAGGTGGGATCAGACGACAGGAGGAGGGCAATTCCCGTGGGATACTGGAAGCGGCGTTGACTACATCGGAAAAAGAAGAGCTCGATGAGATGCGTGCCAGCAGCGGCGCTACAATGTCTGAAGAACGACTGGAAAAGCGTCCACGACGAGAGCGGGCGAACGCGGGGGAATTTATGGAGTCTATGGGCCATGCGAGGAGCGCTCTGAACCGAAAAACGATTCGCAGCTAGATCGATAAGCCGGATCGGGTGTAACGCGCGATGGAAGTTGAGGCCCGTTTGGGATCTGTTGTGTTTCGTCGAGCAGAATTTTGGAGAGCGTTTGGAGTCTACCGCATCGGACAACGCCAACGTGGCTCCCCGAGACGTCATGTTTGATACGGTTCCGACGGTAGTGCTGTAGTTGTACAGAGTCTGCGAGTGCCCACGGTAACGCGATTATCAAGGAGTCTCATTCGCTCTATAGCTTCCGGATGCCATCACTCGTCAACACCTGCATGGTGAGACAGATCTTGTGGCTCAGATTTGAGCCGGAGTGAATCGACTTCAATGCTTACCAACTGATCATGTACGAAATCCCTATTCTTCGAGGCGGCGCTGGTCACGCACAGACTCAATCGCGTCTTCCGCGATTGCGCTGAAATGTTGGTCCAGTTGGTCGCGCGAACCGAGGATCTCTATTCTTCCTGCCTTCACATCCGAGATGCCAATGTGCGCGGCATCTCGGAGAGTTGCAATCCACACACGATCCTTACGTTCGGTCATTCGGAAGCCTTCGTGTTGCATCTCGATTCCGCTCCTGTAGCAGTCTATTCAAAATTGGCAGATAGTGCCATTGTAGGGCGCATATCCCGAAACACAAATGATCGCGAGCGGCGTGTTTTAAATGTGACCCACGTACCTTCGATAGCACCGAATACGACTGGCGATTACTCTGGCGACAAGGTGTGCTGAGTACCTGCGACTTTGAGATCTGCGTAAAAGTATTTGTTCACTGCGCTAGCGCAGTGAAAGCGTGTACTTTGTGGGGAAATCCGTCGAGCATACATACATTGTCTCCGCCGCATCGAATCGTCGCACATATATGGATTTGCAGCGAGATGCGGGTGCGTCTGAACTGGCAACTTCGCAGCCCACCGCTATGTTATTCGTACAATTAGTATTACGCGCGACTGTTATAGGGTTAAAGGCGAACGCTATACATCAAGGTTTAGAATGAGTTTTGTTGAAAGACTCTTGAATTCTAAGGCACAGTGACCTCGTGATTTTGCTGTTCGCATCACTTGGGTTCCGTTGTGAACAGCAAAATTGGTGACGAGCGTGAAGTTCATCGATGAACCCATTTAGCGAGTCGTTCCAGACGTCGATCAATTTTCGCGATGAGCTTCTGGAAAAGCGTTGGCCGGACGACGATCGCGTCGCGAAAGTTATCGGGGTGCCGCGAGACGCGGACCCGAGAGAACATATGACGCGTGCGCGCGTTGAGGGACGGCTGCTAGGTGTCTGGTCCAAGCGAGACCGCAGGTTCGTTTATCCGGCGTTCCAGTTTGATCAGCAGGGCAAGCTCCGTCCGGAAGTCGCCGAACTGCTTTCAATCCTGCCCGACGATGATGATCGCGGAGGATGGAGGCGAGCATTCTGGTTGTATTCTCCGCACGCGTTTCTAGACGGTCTGTCGCCGGCAGAGTCTTTCACAAGCGAACCGGCACGTGTGCTCGAAGCGGCGCGACAAGAATTCTCGGGTGATCGCGACGCTTGGTGGTGAGCACGGAGTTGTAGTTCGGCTAACCGTAGTGCTGGATTCATACGGAACGCAGTGGCGGCGTCCGCGGCGATATCTACAGGATGCCATTGCTGCTGGGAACGCTCTCGCGAATTGCTTGGCGTTCAAGGCGCACTTCATCGCTTCGTTATGGCGAATTTTTACGCTCGTGCGTGTTGAATGGAGGCGATGAGGTGGCGTTTCGTCAGTGTGACCTTACTCCGCACCTCTTGTCTTTGTGATCTACTCAGGTCGCACGAAGTGAAATTCTCAGCGGATTAGTTCATCCGAGCGGGTTCTCGACGTACTGCCTTCAGGACACAAACGATAGGTGCGAAAAAGAGTCGGGGGCTTCGTTGGGCAGCGATCACGAACTCTCGTATAAACGCATGCATTTACAGACCTCCGGCGATTGGACGAGTTAAATCAAGAATAGTACGGCTTAAGATGCAGCCAAAGAGCTTAAGATAGCGCTATCGGGTAGCCTCACAACGAGATGCCGATGCCAACTGCTTCCATTTTTGAGAGCACGTCTGACACTCAGCAAGGCCGTCTTGCCAGGATGGTCATGGCGCCGTTTGGCCGAGGCCGTGTGGAAACTCCATTTTCGCGGCTGCGGGCGAGGTTGCTGATCGAGTCGATCAGGTCAGATACATCGAGCTTGCGCTGATCTGATCGAACAGCGCGAGCGCAAGAAGCCCTCCCGGGCCTCAGCTCTCAGCCATCCTGATTGCTTTCATTGTCGTCGCAACCCCGAGTATATTCGTGACTCGCTTGAGGTTGTAGGCCAGTACATGAAGGCTCATTTCGGTGCTCACCCGCCCGCGCGTCCGGGTCAGGAAGTGTGTGGCACCCATCCAATGCTTCAGCGTGCCGAAGACGTGTTCAACAGTGCTTCTTCGGACGGTCATCGCATCAGGCTTGCGGTCGAGTCGACGCTGCACCGCTTCCAGTACATGTTCGTGCTCCCATCGTCGGATACGACGATATTCGCTGGGTGAACATCGCTCCTTGAGATGGCAACGCGGACATGCGCTGGGCCAGTACACGTTCAGATTCATGCCATTCTCGACGGTCTTGAATCGAAGAATTGCGCGCTCGCCAGCGGGGCATCGATACTCGTCGTTCCTGGCAACGTAGATGAAGTCGCGTTTGGTAAAAAGCCCCTTTTTCCTTGATGCCGAGGTAAGTGGTTTCGGGACGTACGTTTTGATCCCGGCCAATTCGCATGCGCGGATATCCGGGCCACTGACCTCGGCGTGAATCGTCCGAATCAACGTGAGCAACTGCGCATCGGTCAGCCGCTGACGCTCGGGCGTGCCGCCGCGCTTCCACGCACGATAGCCGTTGACGCTCACGCAAAGGACCTCGCACAGCGCCGCAAGCGGGTATTGCCGGCACTGTGTGTCAATCCAGGCGAACTTCACAGGAGGTCCTTCGCGAAGAACGCCGCAGCTTTTTTTGCGATTTCCAGCTCCATCTGCAAGCGCTTGTTCTCCGCTCGCAGTCGCGACAGATCCATCTGCTCCGCCGTGACGGCCTTCGCCTCGGGACCATTCAGCGTACCGGCCTCGAACGCTTTCAGCCAGTTGCGCAGCGTCTGCGTCGACATGCCCAATTCGCGGGCCACGGCGCCCACGCCTTGTCCGTCCTTGATTCGTTGCACGGCGGCTTCCTTGAACTCTGCCGTGTACACCTGATGCGGTACCTTGAACATCTCTGTTTCCTTTCTTTGGGTCGAGTTTATACGCGACCTGCTGGAAGGCGAAATTTCAGGGGAAGCTCATGAGAGGTATCCACTGATTCGAAAACAGTGGACATAGCCTGCACGCTCAGATCAAACAGTTCCAGACGTCCATTTCTGCGCGCTTACCGACTATTTCTCCGCTAAACAGGTCTTTGAGACCAGCCAGATACAGCCATCCCTCATCAGTCGCGACATAGGTAATGTCACCGCACCATGCTTGACCCGGAGCGCCTACATCGAAGTCCTAGTCCAGTATATTCGGTGCGAATGGTAAGTCGTGCGTCGGATGGGTCGTCGCCTTGAACTTGCGCTTTTGCTTGCATCGCAGGCCGAGCTTGCCCGCAAACGCTTGATGCGGTGAATAGCAATCTGGACGCCGTGATTCGCCAGATCCTTCTGCAGCCGTTCCGGGCTAAAGGTTTGCCGGGCATGCTCGTGAGCTGCACGCATCTGTGCTTCGAATTGGAGCTCTTGCTGAGCACACAATGACGACGGCCGTTTTCACCAGGCATAGTAGCCACTGATGGACACGCCCAGGAACCGACACATCGGCGCCATGGGGTACCGCTGTCGCATCTGTTCAATTACGTCGTACTTTACCGCGACTCCTTCGCGAAGTACATCGCAAATCTTTGAATAGATCACGCTCCATTTTTGCCTCGGCCAATACTCGCTTGACCCTATCCAGCTCGGCCTCCGTCTGATGTCTTTGATGCTGTCCAACAGCATCCAACTTGTCGTCCTTTGCAGCAAGAACCCGGTTCGCCAACGTCTTCATCGAGATCGACAATCGACGCGCCGCTTCGGACACGCTGACGCCACCAATCATTGCCAGCTTTACTGCTTCTTCACGATTCTTCACGAAATTCTTTCGTGTGTGCGGCCTTGCGGACTCGGTTCATCAGTGCCTCTATTCCTCAATTCCACGGAATATTGGCATCCAATTTTTTAGCTAACCTTAGCGTTGACTGTGTCTTCGATCGGCTGCTATTCCTGTCGAAGGCTACATCTCGGCTTCCATTCGAGCTCGCCTGCTTTTTCAACAGACCGTCCGGTCGGTTGATGAAGAGGATTATTTCATTCGCCTCGATTTGACAGAAAAAACTCGATCTCCTCGAAATAGAAAAGCCCCAAAGTGAGACTTGGTGGTCCTTGAACAGAGAAGCTGCTTCCGGTGTAATGCCGTCGAGCAGGTGGGGGCGTTCGCGAACGAGGCGTTTCACTCCAAGTTTTCCATCCGACGAACTCGGCCTTCTCAGTCGTTGAAAGACGCTTCTATATGCAATTGGACGGTGACAAACCCGGAATACGATTCGATTCGCATCACCGCATGGTAAAAGTAGCTAAATGCCTTATCCGCATTATCCAGCGGTGCACGCCGTAGCGATGCAAACTTAGAATCGATGTTGTATGCCAAATTGTATCCCCCGCGCATCTGCGCCCGCATACGCCACTGGAATGCCAACTGTAGTCGCTCCGTTCATAGTATAGGTCGCCTTGTGCATGTTTTTCAGGAACGCCGCTGAAAAGTAAAGCGTGTCACGCTTCGACAGAAAATACCAATACATCATGCCGATCTGATTGCCATCATTGTCTGCTGACGTACGATCGGACGCATGGCCGATGCCAAACGACAACTGGCTCGCCGGGTTAATCGTCCATGCCAGTGACGTTGTGTACGCGTTCTTGTTTAACGAGCCATCGCTCTGCCGCGCGTTATTCAACCCGACATACAGGCGCACCGGGCCGAACGCATAGGATGCGCCGACCGTGAAGACCTCGAGAACCGAGGAGTTCGTCGCATTCTGCAGCCGTTGAAAGCCCGTCGCCGCGCTAACTGGACCGCGGTCGTATTCAATCCCTATGTGATAGCTCGCTGCTCCGCTCATTGGCTTCGTCGTCTGGTCGCGCAAGCCGATCATGAACTGAGCCACCAACCCGGCAATCCTGGGCGTCTGATAAAAAATCGCGTTATTGCTTCGGGGAATGAGAGTCTGGAAGCTCGCTTGTGCCGAACCAATCGTAGCTACCGTGAACGCGTCGAGATACCCGTTGACGTAGATGTAGACCGGAGAATTCTGCAAACCTACCCGAAATTCGCCCCACGTTCCCGCCATTCCGACCCATGCCTGGCGGCTGAAAGCAAGGGTGGGATTTGCCGCCGTGCCATCGTTGCTGCCAATCCCTTGCTCCAGCATGAAGTTCACCGTGTTTCCACCACCAATGTCCTCGGTGCCCTTAAGGCCGAATCGCGAACCGAGCTGGCCGCCCGAGTCCATCCGCGCAACCGTTCCGTTACCGACATTCGAGACTTCGATACTGGTATCGATAATACCGAAAAGCGTTACGTTTCCACTTGCATAGGACAGTGCCGGCATTGCCGTTACAAGACATATTGCTGCCCGGGTAATTTTCTTCATGGGGTGTCTCCTCTGATCGTTTATATGGACTTCTTCTGGCTTAGTCTCGCTTTAAAATTATTAGATGTCGTTGTGTTCACCTGGTCTCAAAGGTCCAGCACCAGACGATCTCCAATGCAGCCAGAACAACAGATCATCATGGTCTTGCCAGCCTTTCTTTCGCGTTCGCTAAGAATTCCATCCCGATGATCAGGCCGGCCTTCAAGGACCTTGGTCTCGCAAGCACCGCAGCTGCCCTGTTCGCAACTGAAGCTCACCGGAATGCCCTGCTTGCGCAGGCTTTCGAGTATCGTGCTGCCCGGTGGCACGCTCACCACCTTCCTTGACCTCGCCAGTTCGACAACAAAACCTTCTGTGTGATCGCGCGACTGCGCGGTTACGAATGACTCGAGATGGACGCGCGACAAAGGAAGCGCAGATGTTGCCTTGCGGAACGCTTCTATCATCGGCGAAGGCCCGCAGCAATAGAAGTGAGTAGTGTCAGGACTGCTATCAACGACGCTCTGGATATCGTAAATCCCACCTGCCACGTCGTCGAAATGAAGATGCACGTGGTTGCCATATGCCGCAAGCCTGTCGAGGTAGGCCGCGCTGGCTTTAGAGCGTGCGCAGTAAACAAGCGTCCAGCGTGCGCCACTACGACAAAGCCGATCAGCCATTGACAGCATCGGCGTAATCCCAATCCCGCCACAGAAAAGCACTGTGTTATCCGATTCCCGTGCCAGCTCGAACGAATTTATGGGTTCGTCCACAGCAAGCAGATCGTTGATCGCGAGGTGATCATGTATGTATTTCGATCCCCCTGTACTGTCCGATTGGCAGGCAACGCCAATCTCGTAGACATGTCGATCCTCCTCGGAGTTCAGCAATGAGTAGCTTCTGGACAGGTCATCGGTGAGATGCAAAACAATATGGCTACCCGCGCTAAAGGCGGGCAGTGGTCTCTTATCCGGTTCAACCAGCCGAAAGGTCTTGATTGACGGCGTTTCCTGCACGATTGAGCTGACTCGTAAGCGAAGCATACTGTTTCCACCTCTAATACCTGTGTAAATTGCAGACTTTGATTCTTGACATTGCACAGACCAGCACCCGAAGTTACGTGACTGTCTATACAGTCTATTAGTAATACTTATTATAAAAATTATCGAAGCGTCCTTTCTCGTGTCACCTTCCCTAATTCATACTCACGCTAGATAGACTGCGTGTTTAATACAAAGGTCCGCTCGCACACCCCCTTTACACCCACATAGGCCGCGATGAGTCGTCCCGCCATTGGTTGCTGCGCAAGTTCAACGTCGCCCATACGCGTCGAGCTAGTGATATAGAGCGTGTCGAGTTTCTGGCCGCCGAAGCAGCAACTCGTTGGCAGTCGTACCGGCAGGCCAACGATGCGATCCACCCGCCCCCTTGGATCGTAACGCGTGATGCACCAACCTCCGCAACTGGCGCTCCAGAGATAGCCGTCCCCGTCAACGGTCGCACCGTCGCCAACGCCGCGCCCGTCAGGCAGTTCGGCGAACAAGCGGCGGTTATACGCAACGCCGTCACAGACGTCATAATCGAACACATCGATTCTCTGGGTGGACGAATCGGTGAAATACATGCGTTGTCCATCGGGGCTCCAGCACAGGCCATTGGGGCAGGTCAGGCCGTCGAGCATCGCGCTGCCACATGCGTCCGCTTCGATTCGCCACAGCCGCCCGCGCGGCGCGAGTGAATCGGTCTGGAGAGAGCCGATCCAATAGCGGCCAGTCGGATCCACCGCACCATCGTTAAAACGATTCAAGGGCCGATCGCTTTCCGGCTTCGCCAGCGGCGTGCGCATTCCTGTTTCCGTATCGACGCGATAAATGCCCGAACGCATCCCCGCGACCAGCCCACCGGCCTCGCACAATGCGATGCTGCCTACCTCCTCGTCATACGACCATGTATGACGGTTTCCCGTGTTCATATCCCGCCACAGAATCGCGGGGCGAGCGACGTCGACCCAATAGAGGCGGTTCGCACGATAGTCCCAAAGGGGGCTTTCGGCGACGAAACGCCTTTCCTCGTCGACGATGTCGAGATCTGTGTACGAACGGCTAACTAGAGTCGTGACCATTACCGGAATCCTTTAGATCAGTGGTACTTCGATGTAGTCGAGGCCTATTGCACGCTCCAGTTGACCGGCGTTCTCGCGGAGATTCTCACCATCCCCTTCGAAGACGATACGTCCACGATCCATCACCAGGCACCGGTCCGCGAACTCCAGAGCGATATCGACGCGTTGCTCAATGAGCAAAATAGCCAGATGCTGATCTTCGATTACCGCGCGCATCGCATCGACCAGTTGATCGACGACTACCGGCGCAAGGCCTTCGGAAGGTTCGTCCATCAGAAGTATCCGTGGGTTGCAGACGAGCGCGCGGCCAATTGAAAGCATTTGTTGCTCCCCACCTGACAACTGCCCCGCCAGCGTTTTTATCCGTTTTTTCAGCGAAGGAAAAAGGTCGAATACCCGTTCTCGTGTCCATTCGCCAGGACGGGACGCGATATCGAAATGCTCGGATACGGTCAGATCACGGAATACCTCTCTAGCCTGGGGCACGTACGCAATCCCGTTGTGTACTCGATGATGCGAAGGTACGCCATGCAATGGAACGCTTCCCGCCATGACTTCTCCTGACCGGAGTTGGGCTCGCCCCATGAGCAGCTCCATCAGCGTGCTTTTTCCCACGCTGTTGCGCCCGAGAATGGCGATGGTTTCACCAGCCCTCAGTGAGAGCGACACCCCTTCAACCACTATGGTAGGCCCCCAACCGCCGCATAGATTACGCAACTCAAGTACTTGAAGATTTGGCGAATCGTGCATGTCCTGACCTGCCTAAATAGAGAGCTCGAACATCTTCCGAGGCCATGATGTCGTGAACGGCACCGGACACCATGATTCTTCCTGCTGCCAGAATCGTTACGCTCGTGGCGAAACGGCGGACGACATTCATATCGTGTTCGATGGTTAAAATCGCGATGTCCCTCGGCAGCTTCTCCATCGCATCGATGATGACGCCAGTTTCGCTTCCAGGAACACCCGCAGCGGGCTCGTCGAGCAGAAGAACCTTGGGATGCAAACTCAACGCGATCGCCATTTCGAGGAGCCGTTGACGCCCGTATGCGAGTTCCTCGGCAAGTTTCCACCGGTCGTCTATCAACCCCAGTTGCTCGAGCACCCCTTCTGCGGAATCAAGATAGTCGCGGTGTCCCGACACCGACCGCAGCAGTCGATAGCTCCCACCCTTGCGCTGACAGACAGCAACTAGCACGTTATCGAGAACGGTGAGGCGTGGAAACAGGTTGCTTATCTGGAACGTTCGCACCAGCCCGTGGCGCACCCTGGCCGCCGATGCGGTCCGCGTGATATCGCGACCCATTAGCATGATCTTTCCGGAATCGGATTCGACCACGCCGGACAGCAAGCCGACCAGGGTACTTTTACCCGCGCCGTTAGGTCCCAGTACCGCGTGGCGCGCGCCGGCTTCCAGTGTCAGTGATACATGATCCGTTACCAGCAGGCCGCCGTATGCCTTAGTCAGATCGTGTGTCTGCAGCAGAGGTCCCCGACCGTCGGTTAGCACGTGATCAATCGCCATATCTGTCTCCTGAGCGAAACCTGAGTAGTCCCAGCAGACCGCCGTTCGAGAACCGGACCACGATCAGGAGTACTCCCATCACGAAAAGCCAGTGATACGGATTCCATGTGGAAGCCGTATGCCTGACAATCAGGAACAACGGTACGCCGATGAAAGCGCCATACAGGTTGCCGATGCCGCCTATAGCGAGCATGACGAGAATGCTAATGGATGCCTCAGGGCTCAACCCGCCAAGACTCGCAAAGCCGGTGGTCTGACATGAGACCGCGCCAGCAATACCAGCAATGAGACCGCTGATCGTATATGCCAGTGTCAGCTGACGCAGCACGGGGGCGCCGACCAGCTTCATTCTCTGACGATTCTCGCGTATGCCTTTGAGAGAGAGACCGAATGGCGATCTGACAATACAGCTGACAAGAATGAAACAGAGTAGCAGCCACGCCGAGGCATACATATACTGCGTCTGGCCCGACAGATCCCATTTGAACAAACCGAATACCGGATCAAAACTAAAGGAAGTGAGACCGTCGTCGCCACCTGTAATGGAAGTGGCCTGATTTGCTGCTTCGTACACAATGGCGTTGACTGCGATCGTCATCATCACGAGCGGAAGACCCGTGAATCGCGTGATGAACGGCGCGCACGCCAGTGCGACCGCTGCCGAAATCGCGCCGCTAATCAGCACGCCCGTGATCGGTTCATGGTAACCTGCCTGGGCAAGCAGAGCTGCGCTGTATGCACCAACGCCGAAATAAACTGCATGCCCGAGCGTGATAATGCCGGCGTAGCCCAGAACCACATCCAGCGCCAACGCGAAAAGCGTTGAAGTCAGTATGGTCGTCGCAAACCCGCGTTGATCCGGGAACAGGAAAAATGCAAGCACTGCGAGAATCCAGAACAGAAGCGGCGCCGGGTTACGGACCGTCTGCCTACGTGCCTGCGCATGCGAAACAGCGATCATGACGCACTCCATTCTTTGAACAGTCCCATATCGCGCGAAACCAGAATCACGACCAGGATGAGATACACGACGTAGGAGCCCGCTGAAGGGGCGAGATATCGACATGCGGTGTCAACGATCCCTACGAGAAGCGACCATCGCGCAGCGCCTTTGGTGTTACCGAAGCCCGTCAACGCAACGATAACCAGCACGATTATCAAATACTTGAATGGGTAGGTAGGTTCAAGTGGAAGGATGGCAAAACCGATGCTCCCTGCCAACGCCGCCAGCGCCGCCCCGAGCATGAACGTCGAGGTGAAAAGCCTGCGGACGTCGATGCCCATTGCCTGGGTCATTGACCGATTTCCAACTGCGGCCTTGAGCTGGGAGCCCAGGTTAGTGCGTTCAAGCAACAAATAAAGCAACAGCATGATCAGCAGGCCGACCGCGACAATGAAAAGCCGATACACCGGGAAGTCGTTGCCGGGAAGATGCACGCTACCGGTCATAAAATCCGGGGTCTGAAAAGGAATAGGATCCGGGCCGAAAATGAAGTTCAGAGTGGCCATGCTGACAAACATCAGTCCGGTGGTGAGCAGTACCTGATCCAGTTCGCTCGCGCCATAAAGCGACGCCAGCAGTGTGCGTTCGATGACGGCCCCCACGATCGCTATCCCGACCATCGAAAGCAATGTCGCCAGAACGAACGGCACGGCATAGTGCGTCATGAGGAAATAGGTCGCATAGCCTCCAGCTGCCGCGAACGCACCGTGCGCCACGTTGATGACCCGCATCAGTCCCATCGTGATGACGAGGCCGACCGACATCATGAACAAAAGCATCCCGTACGACACGCCATATAGTGCAATAAACACGACTGCCGACATGTGGATTTCCCGTTGAAATTTGACTTAGTGGACCGGATTGGCGACTGCCCATGGATCGGGCACGCCTTCGCTCTCGCTGACGACGGAATTGACGAGTTTGCCGTTCTCCTTTGTGACCTGCCGCACGAACATGTTTTGGGTCATGTTCCGGTCGGTGCCGATTTTGACCGGGCCTGACGGACTAACCCATGTGTAACTGATGACGGCGGACATGGCTGCGTCCGGATTCCACATTGTCCCTTTCTGGGCGGCGATCATTCGGTAAAACAATTCCATGCCGTTATAAGCACCCACCATCGAGAAGTTCGGTACGGCCTCGGGGCCATATTTGGCGATCAGGTCGCTTTTCAGCTTTTCATTGACGTTATTCCCGACGCCCGTCGCATAGTTGCTCGCGGTATAAGTCCCGATGACCGAGTCTGGAAAGAGATGAAGATCCGGGTCGTCAGTTTCGTTGTTCCCTATCACAATGAGCTTGCCACCAAGCAAGCCACGATCACCCATTGCCTTGAGAAAACTGATGGCAGGCGTGCCCGCTGGCAGAAACATTTCGACCATGTCCGGCTTCATGTCGGCAATACGCTGCGCAAAAGCGGCGTAGTCGACGGTGTTCAGCGGGACGCGGTCAGAGCGGATAACCCGGCCACCGAGCGCCGTGAACTTCTGTTTGAATGCGTCTTCGATATCGCGTCCGGCACTGTAGTCGGACACGATAGTGTAGGCAGTCTTGGCACTGCGTTTATGACCGTATTCGGCGGCAATTACGCCCGAAGTCCACATGGTGGCCGCCACCCGGACGAAATAGGGTGATTGGCGGATCACCTGCGGAGACGACGCGCCGAATAGAACGGTCGGCGTTCGGGTTTCGGTAATGACAGACGAAACCGCCGATGCCTCGGGAGACAGGTAGAAACCGCCGAGCATCGATACCTTGTCTTTCAGGATCAGTTCCTGGGCGATCTCGCGTGCCGCCGCAGGGGACGTACCGCCAACGTCGCGATAAATGATTTGCACGTCGCGACCGTTGACTTTGCTGCCATGCTCCTGCACGTACATTTCGATGCCTTGCCGATATTGCTTGCCGGACGCCGCATAGGGACCGGAGAAGGGTCCAATCACACCGATGCGGATGACGTCGGTGGTCTCGGCACGGACAGCAAGACAGAATGCACCGATGCACACGCCAATTGCCACAATCAGCATGCGGGGTTTTATCATGGTTGTCTCCAATATTTTTGTGCGGCCTGCATTCGCTGCAGGCCCTATAGTTGGGCCTTGTGGGGTAGGGGCCGCTTTCCGCTAAGTCATCGAATACTCTTCCAGACGGACTCATCCTTGACCGTATCTACGTGGGCTCGCACGCGGTGATAGTCCATTGAATCGTGTGGGAAACCCGATGAATTGCCTTCGGTTGCCTGATGTTCGCGCACAAGGTCGAGCAGTAGCCGGCGTAGTCTCACGACAGCAAGATCGCCCGAATTGAGAAACTCCTTGCTACGGTCGGCAATGGCGCCCTGACTCTCGCAGGCAGCAAAATCTTCCGTATTCAGATGGCCAAACCCGGAAAAATGCCCGCGCATCATCATTCCGCGATCCTGGCCCCAGCGGTTTGCCGCCCCGCCCGTCCCTGGCGGAAAATCGTCCGGATTTTCAGCCGGGTTTTGCAGCGACGGGGACAATGGCCTGTGCGGGTTATAACGCACCAACCAATGGAACGTATTTTCGTCGTCGATCGGCGTAGACATAATTGTTAGCCGATCTCCTTCATTATTCTCATCAGGGCAAATGAAGCTGTACCACGGCAGCACGTATTCATTGATTCTCAGATGCTTCTTTCCGCCAGCCGCGTTGCGAATTGCCGCATAGCGGTAGCCACCCGCCGTTTCGTCGAAATCGTAGACAGGCGCCATGTCGTCGGTCGTCGCGCCGAGACGCGCCTGCTGGATCCAGGCCTGATGGAGAATCCCGACGTGGGCTGAATCCATTCCACCCTCCACATCCTGAACCCAGTTGCAGTTGACGAGTTGCTTCGATACATAAACCTGATCGTCCGGTAAGCTGTTGAATTCGAACTCCGGAAACGGTTTGGGCTGACCTTTGCCGATCCATACCCACACCACGCCCGCCGCTTCTCGTACCGAATAGTGATTAAGCGGGACTTTCTTGCAGAAGGCCGCGGCGTTTACCGGTTCGGTCGGCACCTCGACCACCTCGCCCGTCACGCTGTACTTCCATCCGTGATAAATGCAACGCAATGCGTTGTCCTCATTACGCGCGAGCAGCAAGGACGCGCCGCGATGCGGACATTTCTCGTCGAAAAATCCCAAGCGACCGTCCGTCGAACGAAACGCTACGAAATCCTCGCCCAGCAGCCGTACCTTGAGTGGCGCGCCATCAGCCACGAGTTTCTGTGAAAGCGCAACGGGAAACCAGAAGTTGTTACGAAGCATCTGGCCCATTGGTGCGCCGTTCTCGATCCGGCAAAGCAATTCGTTTTGCTCGCGTGTAAGTGACATTTCAATTCTCCGAAGTAAGGGCGTCTGCCTGAGGTAGGCGCGAGGTGTGGAAATGGCCGCAGGAAAGTGAGTACTTGCAGTAGTCCTGTTGGCCAGCATTTGCGCCAATGTTGTAATGACGAACCGTGTTTGTCAATAGCAAATCTCCCATCCGGGGCCAGGGACAACCCGTCCACTGCGAGCGATGAGGAGCTCCGTGCTATACGAACGCGCGGTGTCAAAGCGGGAAATCGACGATGGGAAATGCGCGGGCGAGCGTCACCCAGCGGGGTTGCGCAGTTTAGAAAAATGGAGACGTATCAGCGCAAAAGCCGGACGCCCCTCGGGCGCCCGACCTCTAATGAAAGGACGGAGGAAAAGCAGAACAGCGAGATACGTTGATCTAAAAGAAAGAAGCAAAACGAATCAATTTGGCGGAGTGGCCGCTCTCAAGCGATACGAAAGCCATCTTTGAACGCGGCAAGTGCTTCCTGCGCCATTGGCATTTCGCATCCAGCCTGTTCAGCCAGGTCGAGCAGTGCGCGCAAATCTTTTATCATGTTCCGCGCGGAAAGCGCAGGGAACAGACCGTTAGCGATATCGGCCGCAAAATTACGACGAATCGACGAATCGGCGCCGCTTCCCGATAGAGATTCAACGACACGAAGCGGATCGAGCCCTGACTTTTTTGCGTATCGCAATGTTTCAGCCCATGCGGCTACAGTCGAGCAGACAATCGCCTGGTTGCAGGATTTGGCTAATTGGCCGAGTCCGCACGAACCCATGTGCTCGATTCGGTTTGCAAAAGACCTGATCCATACGGAAACCTGTTCCACATTGGCTGCGTCACCACCGATCCAGACTGACAGGCGCCCGTCTTCCGCAACCTGAGCCCCTCCAGAGACCGGTGCGTCGAGATATCGGAGACCAAGCGCGCCGGCTCTTGTCTCGAACTCGCGAGCAAGGTCAGGATGAAGGGTCGAGTGATCGACGATGAAGGTACCGGGACGGGCAGACGTTGCGACCCCGTCGTCGCCGAAGAGTACGTGATCCACGGCGTGAGCATCGGGTACGCAGAGAAACACGGCTTCCACGTCACGCACCGCGGCAGCGGGAGTGGCACAAGCGCGCTGGTCGGTAACCGACTGTATCTGGGCAGGATCAATGTCCCATAGGGAAACCTCATGCCCCGCCTTGATCAACCGAAGTGCCATCGGCTTGCCGATGCGGCCAAAGCCGATCCATGCCAGTCGACTCATGTCCTTCTCCTCTAACGCAGCCGTTGCACATCGCATCCAGGAATTTCAGCGAGATGATACCTCTGGCGCCGCATGAGCTCCGCCAATTTTCGCGGAAAGACGGGAGGCCGAATCCTTGAGCGCTTGCAAATGAAGGCGTGACTTGAACATGCGCGAAGGTCCGAGTATCGAAATAGTTGCAGCGATTTGTCCACTGTAATCGAACACCGGCGCCGCCACGCTGACAAACCCCTCAAGCATGACGGGCGATGACAACGGCGTGGTCGAGTAGCCATTTTTCCGTATCTTTTTGATATCAGCGTCGAATTGAGCATCGTCATGGAGCTTCTGCTCCGCGATAAGCCCGGCCATGTCCGGCTCGTCGCGCCATGTAAGAAACGCATAGCCAACCGCGGTACGTAACGGGAATACGTAACCGATGCGAACAGCGAGCGCGCCTTGATACGTACCGTCCGCCTTCACGGCAATGACAGGCCCCCGATTTCCCCAGACGCAGACAAAGCAAGCGAAATCTGTCGCGGAGCTAAGCGCCGCAACTTCGGGGGGCGCTACGGCGACGACGTCCACTTGACGGATAGCCGACAGCCCCAACTGAAATGCGAACGTGCCAAGGCCGTACAAACCGGTCGCGGGATCCTGAGCAACCAGGCCTTCGCGCGCAAAACTGACGAGATACGTATAAGCCTTGCTGGCCGGCATACCCGCTCTGGCGGCGAGCGTGCTCAGTTGAAGTGGACCATCGGCCGCTTCGAGCACCTTGATCAGAAGAAATCCGACTTCGATCGATTGAATTCGACGTTCCCTACGCCCTTCAACCATTAATCACCTCTTTGCTCCATGACGGTTGCAACTCGCCTGCCCCCGCAGTCCCATTTGCCGGGTTTTCGATAGGCAGACGTAGACCAACTCGCCGTTGTTAACGTTAAATGAACCGGCTCAATGCTGACATGCAGCCGGGTCGCCAGTGTAGCGCGATATGAACGCAGGAAGTTTGCTCCTAGTTGTATGACCGGTGGCGAGCCGCAAACCACCTGCCTGCAGGCGGCATCCTTCCACTGCGAGTGCTTCACTTCGCACCCGCCCGAACCGCCAAGCGAGACCTACCGCCGGTGCGAATTTGCTCATTGACGAATGTCATTTGCCATTGTAGCATTCCTCCATGGTCGATACATGGACCGCGCCGGCCGAATCGAACTCGACGACAGTGCTGGTCGCCAATAGATTGCCGACGCGTAAAACATTTCCACTGTGGCCGATCTCACGGGCGTGGAGTTGGTACCAAGTATTAAATTCGTATAACTAATAATTAGTTTACCGATATGTCTGACGCGAGACGCACGGGAAAACTTATAAATTCGGAAGGAGACAATTGTGACAATGCGCCGTACCCGGTCGTTGGAAATTCATGGCGTTACTCACGGCGGCGCACCGATCCCAATGGGTGCGCGCGTCGGCAACGTGCTGTATTCATCGGGTATTCCCGGCAAGGATCCCGCCACCGATTCGCTGCCTGACGATATCGCCTCGCAGGCCCGTTTCGCATTCGAAAACATGCAAGCACTGTTGACAGCCGGCGGCTCGACGCTCGACCACCTGGTCCGCATGACCGTCTATATCAAGGACAACAGCGTGCGTGCTGCCGTCAACGACGTGTGGCTGCGCTGTTTCCCCGACCCGCACGACCGCCCCGCGCGGCACACGCTCGTCTACGACCTGCCCGGCGGCATGCTGGTGCAGCTTGAAGTGGTCGCCATTATTCCGTGAGGAGAACCCCGCAATGCCAAAGATTATCGATTCGCACGCACATGTCGTTGTACCGCAGGAAAGCTATCGCTACATGGCCGAGCTCGTCGGCAACCGCGGCAATCCGAGCAGCGCCCCCAATCTGTCCGACAAGGCCGTGCGCGACGCGGGCCAGTCGATCATCGACATCATGGATGAGGTCGGCACCGATATCCAGTTCCTGTCACCGCGTCCCTATATGCAGATGCATTCGGTCAAACCCTCCAAAGTGACCGCGCTGTGGACGCAACACATGAACGACCTGGTTTTCCGTACTGTGCAAATGTTTCCGAAACGTTTTCGAGCGGTCGCAGGCCTTCCGCAGTTCCGCGACACCTCGCCGGTGAACTGTCTCGACGAACTTGAATTCCGTGTGAAGGAGCAGGGTTTCATTGGTTGCCTGCTGAATCCGGATCCGACCGAAGGCGAAGGTCCATCGATGCCGGGGCTGGGAGAGGATTTCTGGTATCCGTTGTACGACAAACTCTGCGAACTGGATATTCCAGCACTCATACATTCGGCCGGCAGTTGCCAGTCGCGAGAAAGCTACACGATGAAGTTCATCAACGAGGAAAGCAACGCGATCGTGTCGCTTGTCAATTCTGATGTATTCGAACGCTTCCCGAACCTGAAGCTGATCGTGCCGCACGGCGGTGGTGCAATTCCCTATCACATGGGACGTTTCCGCGCGTGGTCCGTACGCAAGGGCGGCGAGTATTTCGACGATCGCCTGAAGCGCCTGTGGTTTGATACCTGCACGTATGACAAGCATGCGCTCGAACTACTATTTAAGAACATAGGCCCTGATCGCGTGCTGTTCGCGACGGAAAACCCCGGCACCGGCAGCACGCCCGATCCGAAAACGGGCCGTGCATTCGATGACCTGAAGCCAGTAATCGAGAGCATCGAGTTCCTGACCGAGCAAGACCGCGAGAACGTGTTCGAATGCAATTGCGCGCGTCTCTATACGCACTTCAAGAACTATAAGTAAGGATGCTGCGATGAATGCCCAACAGTCAGCGCCAGCGCTCGGAGTACGCACGTCTAGCGACACTGCACTCTCCGCGCTCGTCGCACGGCTTGCGAAGCTGGACACCTGTGTCGTGTCGGATGCGCTCGACCGGCTTGGACTGCGCGGTGTCGCATTCGGCTTGCGCCGTCTCGCAGGCACACGTCGTTTCGCAGGTCGCGCGATCACCGTGACACTCGGGCCTGCGGAAGGCAGCACGTCGCCCCGTCATTTGTGTACGGCCGCGGTCGATATGGGCGGCGTGGGCGATGTGATCGTAATCGAGCATCATGCGCACCAGGAAGCCGCCGGTTGGGGCGGGATTCTGTCCTACGCGGCGAATCGCAATGGCATCGAGGGCGTGATCGTCGATGGCATGTGCCGCGATATCGACGAAGCGGCCGAACTCGATTTTCAGGTGATCGGCACGGGCGCGGTGCCTGCCACCGCACGGGCGCGGGTCATGGAGATCGCGTGTCAGGACCCGATCGTCGTGCGCGGCATTCGCGTGTATCCCGGTGATTTTGTGCTCGCGGATCGAAGCGGGGTGGTGTTTCTGAAGGCCGATCACGCAGCGGAAATACTCGAGCTGGCCGAATCGCTCGCGGCTCGTGAGCGTCAGATGATCGAACGCCTGAAAAACGGCGAACCGGTCAGCATGGTGATGGGGCAGCAATATGAAAACATGTTGAGCGACAACGCATCGAGGAACAAAGGATGACCAATTCAGCCATTTCCCAGTTGAGCTGCATGGATACGACAACGATCTCCGACGCACTCGACAAGCTGGGCATCGCAGGCCAATGCCTTGGTATCGGGCCGCTTGATCCGGCATGCCGTCTTGCCGGTCCCGCTTTTACCGTGCGTTATATGCCGTGCGGCGTGCACGGTGGCACCGTCGGCGACTACATCGACGATCTGCCTGAAGGCACCGTAATCGTGCTCGACAACCAGCAGCGGCTCGATGCTACCGTGTGGGGCGACATTCTGACGACCGTCGCAAGCCGCAAGCGGCTTGGCGGCACCGTGATCGACGGTGTTTGCCGCGACGCACCTCGTGCGATCGACGTGAAGTATCCGGTCTTCTCACGCGGCAGCTACATGCGCACGGGGAAGGACCGTGTGGCGGTAGACGCCGTGCAATGCAGCGTGTCGATCGGTGGTGTGCGCATCGATCCAGGCGACCTGCTGGTCGGGGATCGGGATGGTGTGGTGGCGATACCGAAAGCGCGTATCGAACAGGTCGCAGAAGTCGCGCAATATATCGACGAAGCGGAAAACCACATACGCGATGCGGTGGAGCGGGGCGAACGGCTCGATGAAGTGCGCAAGCGCCAGCGCTATCACTCGCTGCAAACGCGGGAGACATCATGAACGAAGCGTTCAGTGTGGCGCTGCTCGACGCAGCGCGCCGGCTCGGCTCAGCGACGCTGCACGAAGCGGGCGGGAAGGTCGGCGCCTTGCCATCGTCGATCAAACCGCTTGATCCGCATTGGCGCATCGCTGCGCCGGCGTTCACTGTCGCAGGCCCTGCGCTCGATAATCTGTGGTTACATCGAGCCATCTATGCGGCACCAGAACGCGCGGTACTCGTGCACGAATGCGGCGGCTATGCGGAAAGCGGCTACTGGGGCGGTGTGATGGCGAACGCGGCGATCGCGCGCGGCCTTGCCGGGCTTGTCACCGAAGGCGGCGCACGCGACGTCGAAGAGTTGCGCACACTGGATTTTGTGGTTTGCTCGGCAAATATCTGCATCCGCGGCACAGGCAAGCGCAGTGATGGCGCGGGAACGTTAGGGCGCTCGGTGCGAATCGGAGAGGTAATCGTGTACACCGGCGATCTGGTGGTCGCCGATGCCGACGGCGTGGTCGTGCTGCCTGTTGCCGACGCGGCCCATATCGTCGCGAAGGGTATCGAGCGAGAAGCGAAGGAAAAGGACATCATCGCAAGAATCAAGCGTGGCGAACGCTCGCTCGATATCTACGGCCTGCCGGAAAATCCGCAATAGGAGGCCGCAATGGCTAACATCGTACTTGGAATCGGCACTTCGCATACGCCGCTTTTTACACTGGACAGTGCCGACTGGCGCTATCGCGCACAGGCCGATTTTGAGAATCAAGCCTTGAACCTTTCGGACGGACGTTTTGTCACCTATCCGCAGTTGCTGGAAGAGGTTGGGCCGCAATACGCGAATGTCGCACAACCAGAAGAACTGCAACGGGTGGCATTGGGCTGCGATAGCGCACTCGATCATCTGGGCGACGCGCTCGAGGCGGTCGCGCCCGATATCGCCGTAATAATTGGCGATGATCAGGGTGAGTTGTTCGGTTCCGACAATCAGCCTGCATTCGCGATCTACTATGCGGACAAGCTCTTAACCAGCGACGCGTATGGACACGATGACAGCCCCGAATGGGTCCGCACGATGGGGCGCGGCTATCTGATGGACGACAATCACGCAATTCCGGGCGATGCGGGATTCGGTCTGCGAATCATCGAGGGGCTAATCGACCGCGACGTCGACGTAGCAGCGGTCGCGCGGATCGGGGATCGTCCGCGCTGTGGGTTGGGTCACGCATTCGGCTTCGTTGTCAAACGGCTGTTTCGCAATCGGCCGATACCGGTGGTGCCGGTTCTGCTTAACACTTACTTTCCACCTAATGTTGCGAGCGCGTCGCGATGCTATGACATCGGTGTCAAGCTGCGCGAAGTCATCGAAGGAATCGACAACGCTGCACGCGTCGCAATCATCGCATCGGGCGGATTGAGCCATTTCGTTGTCGACGAAGCACTGGATCGCGGTGTGCTCGCCGCGCTTACGCATCGGGACGAACGGCATTTGCGCGCGTTGCCGCGTGGTGCTCTCAACGCCGGATCATCGGAAATACTCAACTGGGTGTTGGCGGCGGGTACGTTACGCCCGTTGCGGGTCGTCTGGCAAGAGTATCTCCCGATATATCGCACGCCGGCTGGTACTGGACTTGGCGCAGCTTTCGTTATATGGAAACCGGAAGATGGCGGGAACAACGTCCATCCGCATGGTACGTAATGTATGCCGCCCGTCTTCCGTCACGGCGTATCGGTATGCACTATAAGCGCACCGCAGCTTCCGGTCGACGATTCCTCGGGCGCTCAATATAGCTCCACGGCGCTCTGCGCATGGACGTGCCGGGATAAGGCCAAAGCCTGCTTGACCCGACCCGGACGAACGCGGCAGCAAAGCTCCGGCGCATCCATTTGAGGAAAGCAGGGGGGCGAAAGAATCCTGTCACGAACCCTCGCCGCAAATACGCCGTGTGCCACGAATCCGACGAACGTCGTCGCCAAGAACATGAGCAACAATTCCAGCATGCGGAGCGCAGGCTGGTTTTCGCCGCGATCGATGAATTGCGGCAGGAAGACGAAGAAGATCAGGAGTTTGGGGTTGAGAACATTCACGAGGATCGTATGTAAGATCACATCCCGGTCTGTGCGGGTGGGGCTGTCGGACGTCATCTTTCAACGGTCCTTTTTCCTTGAGCGCTTTCCATGCAATGGATGGCAGATAGACGACGTCCGCATATTCGATGAGAACGCGATAGCGCTCGCATACAGGAGCGCGGCCAGACCGGTGATCTTGCAGCAGTATGCCGAACGTGCAGCCCAATGCTGCGACGATTGCTACACGCGCCCACGCGACAAACTAGCGCGGACTGTGAGTAGTGCGCCGGTTTTGGGCAAAGCCACGACGATCAGTGTCGGAGTCGCTGATTTTTTTGAGTCGCCGTCACGGCTTCAAGGTAAGCCGCCTCCCGTTCGTTCCCTTGCTAGACCAGCGTTTTCCCTGGCTCAGGCGATTTACGTATTTCTGAAGATCCTCCCCCCAAGCGTAACCGCTACTTTGGCCTAAATCGCGCACTAGCTTTACGACTTTTACGCGTACGCAATTTTCCAGCAAGGGGATGAGAACATCGATGCGCAGGTTACGCAACGTGTCCGTCAGCTGTACCGCTTCGTCCAGCGATTGTCCTTTTCTGCCCCTTTTCCCTATATCGCTCGTAAGTTCCAGCAGCGCAAGTTCTGGGACTGAAACCAACACGTGCTCATTCTTGAATGGCAACGGTCGAAACCATTGAGTCACCGGATATTTATCGTTGAACAACTGCGTTGTCTGAAATGTGTAGGGCATTTGCCGCTCAATCCAGGCGGGAAAGCGGTAGGCTTTCGATCCCCACAGCGTGATTTTGGGTCTGAAGGCAACATTGTGCCGTGCTCCCTGCCAGTCAAGTGCCGTTTTGCCTCCAACGTGGAGTCCGGGAATCCGCCTGCTCAGATAGGTGATGATTCCTTCTACAGATGCAACGTCCCCAGTGACTAGATAAGCTCCTTTCGACAAACGTTGGAGCCACCCCGCGCTAACAAGGTAGGTGGTTTGGGCCGGGCTTATGTCAAAGCTCCGCAACATCGCTGGATCAAGTGGTTGTCCGCGCGGTGCGTTTTTTATCAGGCGCTGGATTTTTCGATCACTCAAGGTTGCCTCGCCGCGTAGTTTAAATGATAAAGATCTGCATTTAAGAAAAGTTAAAGCAATTAAATTACGACGAAACTGCGATCGCAGTCAATGCCGGGGCAACTGTCCGGTGCGAACGAATTCTTTGGCCGGGCTGGCGTTGCACAGTTACGTGTCTTAGATGGCTGATTCGGATGCGACACAAGTTTGGCCGGTCTGGCGGTGGTTATGCGATTGGGCTGGGTATTGCAATATGGTGGTGAAGATCGAATACGGAAAGAAAAGTGTACTGGGCGCAAGCGGGCGCGAAGCCGATTGCATCTGCCCGCTGGTCCGTTGTCAACTGAGGTGGTGAAAGCGTTGGCACGAATGGCTCAGTCTCGCAATCGCCCGACACGCCAAGGTTCGACCGACTATCTCTTTTAGAACAAACGAAAGCGCGCGTTGCTCGAGGAGCCCCGACCGTTATGCAAGCAATTTTTTGAATTCGGAGGCTCTTGCAAAAGCAGACACTTAGCGAGGGCTGTCTCGACCGAATATATTTTTTTCGATCAGCGGTGATCCGAGAGAATAAAGTCCGTCATGAAAGAATAGAGTCCGTCATGGATTTTTCACCATGTGGACTCCGCGTGAGTTTGCCTCGTGGATTTCCTAATCGGAAAATGGAGTTGGAAGGCAGACGGTATTGGCGGGCGTGGAGATTCCGCGGAATGTAGCGAAGTCTGTGACGGTGGAATCGGAGTGTGCGGATCGGTGCGCCGTTGCTCAACAGAAATAGAAGCGTTTACAGATAAACGCTTCTAGGCGTTCCAGCCAAGCTTTTCGTCGATGCAGCCTTGTTTTAGAAGCGTAAACGCTTCTAATTGCAAGGTCGAAAATAGGCAGATTTGGCGGCGAAATTTCGCGAAAAGTCACCCGGAATGACGAACAAGTGGAGAGCACCGTCGGGTTTGACAGTGGCTCTCCGCTGCATTCGCGTCTTTGTCAGCAAAGAGGTAACCGGAACTAATGGTCATGCGCCATGGACGCGTTCTCAAGTGCCCGTCGGACACGGTGAGGCTCTAACAAGAGCCACGCTACCGCCCCGGTCGGATACTCATCCGGCCACTCCTTTGCCAGCAATTCAACCATCGTCCCCATCTCCCCGACGGCATCTGCCCGCGCCCTCGCCCTCGCCCTCGCCCTCGCCCTCGCCCTCGCCTCCAGCCCCTTCGTCACCCGTCCTTCACCGACATTGCCTCCATCCGCCCGCAACCCTTCCTGCGAACATCCCGTCGCGGTAACTCTCCTCATTGTTTCCAAGAGCCGTCGCGTACAAGCGACTCGGTCCAATGCGCGTTGCAGCCGGACGAAGCTGGCATCAGAAATCTCCAGGTCTCCTGACGCCACCTCGATGTCGGTCATCGCGTCAGTTAGAAAGCACTCGAGAAGGTCGGCACGTTGGTTCGCGATTTGAGTGAGCACAAGCTTGCGGCCGAATTCATTGCTGGCATTGTTGGATGTTTCCATCGCTAATACAGCGATGTCGTTTATTTCTCTTCCAGCCAGCGTAAGTCTTGGCGGCTGATGATAGTCAAGGGAAAAAGCCGCGGCGCCCTACACCTTGCATTTTTGTGAACTCCAATGGGAGCAAGACCGACTTGAGTTCGGCCAACGGTTCTTCGTTTTCGAGGACGACCACTTGGCCGGGACCGGTCCAGTCTGCGAGCCAAGTGTAGAACCGCATGTTAACAGTGGTCATAGGCACATCGGGGTCGTCATGCTGCTTTCTGTCCGCGAAGGGTTTTAAGGGAGAGTCGATGACCACAAAGCCGGGATGCGGATGCCCAACCTTCTCGGCATACTGCAGCAGCGCGACGTAATAGGCGGCTAGGAAGAGCGCCCGTACTCCTTGTCCAAACGACGCACGTCTCCTGCCGTCAACTTTTATGTCGAAAGTTGCGGCATCGAACGTAACCTGCCTAATCGACTCGAAGCCCCAAGAATGAACGAGTTGTAGCACGAGGTCTGATAGCACTAAACCGTCTTGCGTCAACTGTCGCTCAATGCGCGAGTTCCTTCCAATGCTGACGGCCTCCAGTTTTGCAGCCTCCACCGTCAGACGAGCAATTTCCTCGAAAGCCCGTGCTTGCGTATAGAGTTCAGTCCGTCGTCTGGCGAGTTCGGTTGCCGACACCTTAAATTCGTCAATGCCAGAGTCAATCATGCGCCGCTCGCGAGCGCTCTGTGATTGCAAGGCCGCCTGTAGTTGTTCGCGCTTCACCACAAGAGAATGGAGTTGCTCGGTCTCGTAGCTCAATGCCGCGGCGAGCCCGGTTCGCTGCTTGTCGATTTTGGCAGCTTCGGCCGCGATGGCACGTCGTTGCTTGTCCGCAACGTCAGGGGAAGCCAACGACGCCTTCGTCTGATTCGGTAGTGTTGTGCCGCAAAGTGGGCACGGCACGTCGTCAAGCAGGAAATAAACGGCGGAACCTTCGTCGAGTGATACCAGCCGTTCAAAGTCGCTATCGTATTTCTGCTGCAGCAGCTTGAAACGGTTAACGAGGCCAGCGCTCTGTGCCAGACCTGTCTCGCAGCGACGCAGTTCTGCGCTCGTTTGCGCCAGCTCGCTACGTACGGCTTCGAGAGCTTGAGCCCGAGACTTTTGCTGCTGGGACAAGGCTTGCAGTGTCTCGTCGACACGCGCCAACGCTTCCTCAACGTCCTTTTTCGGAGTATCTGGCGGCAAATCTGCGCGCAGCGATTCAATCATTCCACGCATCGCGTCTGCTCCGCCACCTGCTGCGCGTCGGGCGTCGGTACTAATTCCAGTCTCAATAGCTGTGTCGTCGACCCCACTAAGCATCAGCGCGAGGGCAGCGCTTCTCTCCACACGAGCATTGGAATCTCCAAGAACGCTTTCCTTGGCGACGATAGACGTCTGCGACAGCATTGACCAATGTCGCAATGGCCCCGCGGAAATCGCACCTTTCTTTCCGGCCTTTTTGAAGACAACGTTCTCGCTGACGCCAATCAGGCGTTTCAAAAGCTCATTGCAATCAATCTTGAGCTTTCGAGCGGTTGCGGTACCCTCGATGTGCGCCCGGTAAACTGCTTCCGCGCCTCCCTGTATGCCGCGTACGATAGTGAATATGTCGCCATCCTGTGGCTTCGGCGGCAAGTCCCCCAAGTCCAAGGCAGCTTGATGTTCCGTCTCATCTAGGAAGTTTTCAGAGTCGCGTCCAGTCTGAATCTCCAGATAAACGGATTGGTACCCTTTCGCCTCTGGAATCTCCTCCGGCGCGGTGTCGCCGCCGAGGCAATAGGCAATGCACTGGAAAACGTAGGACTTGCCGGTCTCGCTAGGTCCATAGACTGTTGTGGTTGGCCGCGACAGGTCGAAGGTAGCTGATTCTTTCCCGGGTCCGGTAACCACTAGCCGTAGTAGTTTGAAAGCCATGGTCAGTTCAGCAGGTCGCCAATTTCTGCGCCCCAACGCCGACCCTCGGCGTCGAACCGTTGGGCCAAGGAGTCCGGCGACACGTCGCCGAACGCGCCGGCTACCCAACTGGCGCGCAGCTCGAGTTCGCGTGCATACGGGGAGGTGAACGCGTTGACGAGCTGTCGACAGCGCGGGCCTGCCAGATAGACGATTCCGTCGTCGCAGAAATCTGCAGTCACAACGCCCTTCGCGCTCATTAGATAAAGTCCCTCTTCAATGCGGTCTCTCCGGGTGTAGACCTCGCTGCTCCGCTGCGGCACAGGGGTGTGGAGACTGGGAGGCCCCTTCAGGTCGGCAGAATAGACGAGCGCGTAGTCCAGGAGGACGAGCTTCTGGATGTCGGCAACGCGAGGCCGTAGAGCGTGCAGGATAAATGCCATCCTGATACCGAGTTCAAACGCTGAGTTGAATGGGGAAGAGTTCATTTTTATTTCACCCATTTAAGCTTTCCGGCGTTTGCCAGGTGATGGCATGCACCTGGCATATCGGGGGACCGCAGACTCTCGCTGAGTGGACTGTCAGCCATTTTCAACTGGTAAGAACGCTCTGTTGTGGCACAAAGTCGCTCAAGCCCGGTTTTATGGGTGGGCAGGCTTACGGTGCTCCTCACCGTCTTCAACATTGTCCCGAGGAATGCATCGAATTCGCCCGGGAAGATATCTCGGCTGAATCGCTTCAAACCTTCAGCACTGTAAAACTCCGACCGGCACGCCGAAAAGTGCTCTTCATAGTCACTACCGGTCAGTCCGTCACAGTCAACCGAATGCGCGGCATGCTCGCTGTACACGGCGAGAAGAGCTTGGACGTACTTCTGTTCATGCTTTCGCGGCGACGGCGGGACAGCTGGGTCATTGAGACGCTTCGGCTTGATTCCGAATCGCTTGAAATGCGCAGACTGGTTCTTCGAGTGCATCTCAACCAAGGTTCGCGCGGACATTTCCTTGAAGCGTGAAAAATCGAAGGACTCAACTACGGCCTTGATTGCGGGCGTCAGGTTCCTTTTCAATCCGCGATTGCCGTCAACCCACGCCTGCAAGAAAACGGCTTTGAAGTCCTCGGGCTCGGAAACCAGCAGGTCATGAAGGTCAACACCACAGTCATGCGGGGCGCATATAAAGTACGCGCGTGGTTCGGGATAGCTCTTGCGGACAAGATGGCTGAAGAAACTGGCTATCTCGGGAAAGAAATCCGACGGCGCCACCGGGCCCTTGAAGTACTTGCACTGATAAAGGTCCCAACCGTGCTGTCTTCGCGGAAGAGTGACGATTGCCTCCACATCTCGACCTTTGTCGCCAGGCATCCCGAGTCGCTTCACGATTTGGTATGTGGTGCCCTGCAGCGGGAGGCAACATTCCTCAACGAAAATCTCCCACGATGCAGAATCCATCAATCTCAGTTGCGCCACGGGAGCATGGGCTCCGGCTTGAATCACATAGCCTGCCGCGCTTGTGTCGGTCGAAGCTCGCCGCCGTTTAAGAACTGTGTTGCCAACTTCAGATTTGTTCTCCGCCACGGCAGTCTGCCCCCGAGTAGGTTCGGTAGTCGTTTTGTAAGGTCTATTATTCGATGCTGAATGATGCCTTTAATGCAGATAATAGTGCAACGAGAAGAAACTGGGATTTCTGCTGTAAGCTGACCGTGAGTCCTTGTTGGGCGAATTTCTGGAGCGCAATGAATTGACAACGCTACCTGAAGCAATGAATCACACTCTATTCGTCAATCTCCCCGTTGCCTCTGACCACCACACGAGGTGTGCATGAGCCTGAATTTTCACTCTTATGTAATAGCGGAACCGCAAATCGTCGGACTGTTCGGAGAGAGAGGTCTCGGTATCAGCTCGCTGAGATTTAGCGTGCTGTTTACAGTGGTCAATAGCGCGGAGGGCGACCCCGCAATGTACATCGACGGGCTAAGGGCGACGGTCTCCGTCGTCCCCACGTCGGGGCGCGTCCAATACATTGGAACTGGTCAGTTCGAGGGGCCGCATATTCTGCGTCGGCAACCGCATACCGGCAAACTAACCTCCTTGCTTAGAAACTGTTGCGAAATTAGTTAAACCAAGGCTTTAGACGCGTCCAGCAAATCAAGGCGCAAGCTAACGAGAGGAAAGCCTCGTGGATATGAGCGTAGCGTTCATAGCGAATCTTCAGCCGTCGAAACGAGTGAAGCCAGGCAATCGAGCGCTCGACTTGCCAACGCGTTTTGCCGAGTCTACTGCCATGGGGCGCGCCGATTTTTGCGAGCAAGGGCGTGATGCCACGTTCGCGCAAGCGCTGCCGATGTGGCTCGGAACTGTAACCCCGGTCGCCCTGAACGATTTGCGGCTTGTGCAGGGGACGCCCGCGCTTGCCCCGAATGTGTGGAATGGCCTGGACCAGTGCATCGAGCTGCGTAATGTCGTGGCGGTTTGCTCCGGTCAGGATGACCGCGAGCGGGATGCCTTGCGCGTCGACGATGAGGTGATGCTTGCTGCCGAGTTTGCGCCGGTCCGTGGGATTCGGGCCGGTTTTTTTTCCGCCAGCATGGCGCGAATTGACGAGCTGTCGACGATGGCACGCGTCAAATCGATTTCGCCTCGGCGGCGCAGTTCCGCCAGCAGCGTTTCGTGGATACGTTGCCAGACACCGGCCTGCTGCCATGCGACGAGCCGTCGCCAGCAGGCTGTGCCTGAGCCGTAACCCATTTCCTGCGGCAACAGGTTCCACGCAATGCCCGAGCGCAGCACGAACACGATGCCAGTCAGTACTGCCCGGTCTGGCGTCGGTTCGCGGCCCGCGTACTGGCGATTACGCGGTGCTCGCGCGGGCAGAAGCGGTTCGATAAGTGACCACAATTCGTCGTCTATGAGTTCTTTAGGCATTGCTTCCTGTCAGGCAAAACAAGACAGGAAGTTAACACCAAGTCAGAAAAGTTAACAGACCCTAAACTTAATTTCGCAACAGCTTCTAAGTTGTCGTTTGGCTGACAAACCCGAGAAAGCCAGACTGCTTGCCCTCGGGTGGCCATGCATCTTGGCATAAAGCTTCTGAAGTCGACTATGCTTATTGCATCGAGCTGTCGACGGCCGAGACGCTCGCTCGGTACTCTTCACGTAGAATTCGCAGACGGTTCTCAGCTCCCTTGGCTCTTCAGCTCGCTACTTTTACTCGATGATTTCGTTCCAGCAGGCAGTCAGTCTCCGCGAGATAGAAGCCGCATACGGCGAAGCTGGCCACGACCCGGTTTTGCGGATTCCACTTGCGCTCCGCTACGGCGGCGCGGTTGGTGTCCCTTCCGCGCTCATGCAGTACGTCGCGACATGGTCACGTCACCAGGCAAACTCGGCACTTCGGCTGTACGGGAATGCCGAAAATAGTTCAATTGAGGCGTTGGCGCAAGAGCCTCATGGCTTGGTGTCTACCTATTTCTCCGGCTCTGTTGAAGTGCCGGGGCTTGAACCGCTTACTACTCGCGAAGCGCTGTCCTTTGGCGTTGGCAGAATACAGGCAATGCAGGAGAGCCGCTTCCGAGAGACCATGCATGGTAGAGGGGTCTTCCTTTGTTGCTTCGCAAGGGCGAAAAACGAATACCTGCTTCCCTTTTATACCCGGCCAAGTCCGAACGCATTGCGTTCACGGGCTGACTTCGTCCGGCTCACATCAAGGATAATGACTGCGTGCGCCCCGTCTGCTGAATGGATAGCTTCCGAGGAAGATGTCACAGCGATTGGGACGTTGATTTACGAGCTCTTCAAGAACACCGATGAGCATGCGACGCTCGACGAGGAAGGAAAGCCATACGCTAGGAATGTGCGAGCACTCATGGCCAAGTTCATTGCGTATGACCGTGATTCCCATCAGGAGCAGGTGGTCGCAGACGACCCGACATTCAGCGATTACCTCGCAGAAAATTCCGCAACTTATGCGTCTGCCACTGTGGGACAGGTTTCTCATCTTCGACGAAAGTCGTTTCTCGAATTGACGGTGCTTGACACCGGACCTGGTTTGGTTCGGCGGTGGTTGTCACGCTATGGAAAAGATGGAGAAGGGGAGCTAACGCTTGACGAAGAAGTTGACATCGTGAAGCGCTGTTTCGCATTGCACGCGACAACGAAAGACACGAACGCAAGCGGCGGCGGACTGACGTATGTGCTCAAGACATTAAGCGAATTAAATGCTTATCTGAGGTTACGGACAGGGAGAATTTGCCTAGTGCAAGATTTCTCAAACTCAGAGTTCGGGAAGTTCGAGCCAATGCATTGGCTTGAAGAGCGGAGGCAACTCAGTCACACCGCCGGCGCTGCATATTCCATCGTCATCCCCCTGACGGCGGTGCAGCGATGAAGGGCTTTTTCGGATTCGATTGGGCGCTAGAGAGCAATTCACCGATTCGGAACTTCCATTTCCTCTTCAAGCCACCTGGAACCTTCAATGTAGCGAACTTGGCCGATGCTATTGAGGCAGGGTTGCAAGGCGTCAATCCACCCGATGTTGTAGCAATCATCTGCGAGACAGAAGAAGCCTCTGAAGTCTTGAAAGCGTTCGACCAACAGTTGCTCGAGCAGGCTGCCAACCGTACATCAACCAAAGTGGGTCTTTGCGTCTGCTCTTTCGGGCCTGATGGCACCATACGTTTAGTATCAGAGCTTCGCAACCCGGTAGTCGGTCTCAGACAGCTGCTTCGTGGTCAGACGCCAGCAATTCGAAACGCCGGTCTCGAGGTATTGTTCTCGGCTCCGCACGTCTCGGTCGTCGCGCCACCTGGCTTCACGTTTGTAAAACCATCTCAAAAGCGGTCGACCCATTTTTTGAGAGCCGAAGAGGCGCTGACCGAGGTTGAGGGAGTCCAGTTTCTCGCATTTGCTCTCCTCGAGAAGCTTCGCGAACGCTCGCTGGAAGTCGGGGCGCAATTCGATGTGATTTTCGTCGACACGATGGGAATCGCGGCCGTGGCGTACGCTATACGGGAGATTTACTGCGCTATATATGAAGTCCCTAAACCTCGGGTGGTAACGTTTCATTCGCATGACGGGATTGACAAGATAGACGCGCCGCTCTACGGCACGTCGTTTACGCTCATCTCCGCGTCTTCGTCGATGAACCTAGAGCGAGACTGGAAGAAGAAGGTAAAGTGTCATCCGACCGAGGTAGTCACGCTTCTAACGTTGCGTGACGCTGCTGATTGCGAGAATGCCCTCTATGCACTTCCAGTTCCAGATGGGCTCGACAACAATCAGCATCACAAGCACCTGAAAGACCTACCTATAGTGGGCGAGCGTTTCGCCCCAGAAGAACTGCTACCTAAGCCGGTCTTGCTCAGAAAGAAGGAGCATCGACTGGAAGCGGTTTCCGATTTCTGTAAGTCTTTCGGTCTCAACGGAGCGCTAGCTATACAGGCTCGCGGACCGATTCCCACGTCTAAGGTTCGTCCGCTTTACCTCGACGGACGAGCGCTGATGCGCGACAACGAATTCGTCAAGTTTGTTGAAAAGGTACTGTGCCAGCAAACGGCTGCTTCGGTGAGTACCATCGTTTACCAGAACGACGACGCCTCGCTTCAGATTGCCCAGCATTGCGCAAAGAGGCTCCAGGATGTCATGAAGCGCGTATCCCCGCTTCGACTTATAAGTGATGCCAGCATTGAGTCGAGGAGTGCTAAACCAGATTCTGCAGGCGGCCTTCTAGTAGTTGCCGCGGTGGTCGGACGTGGCACACGACTGTTATCGATAAGCCGCGACTTACGTGATATCCATCACGGCGCGCGAACGTACCTCGTAGGAACACAGATTGCGGAGACCGCTGCGCAGCTCAATGCCCTTCTGCCAAACCTGAAGCACTCTGCTTTCAGGGCGGAAATTAACATTAGGCGATACATGGGCATCGCTGTTGGACCCGGAATCGGCGACTCTTTCGAAGAAGAAGGGCGGTTGCTTCAAAACATTCAGAAGCATTTCGGGGGTGCTTTTTTCGCACGCTTGGACGGGCTCACCGGTTCCTCGCAAGGATTGGGGAATTCGGTCTTCTTGCCGTTCGACGACGGCCTTGCAACATCAATGCGGCTACGTCTCGATTTCGCATTTTGGGGTAATTTCTATGCCGAGACAGATGAAACGAACGCTGCCGTATTGGCGACAGCCGGAGCACTCCTGCAAAACGCGCGGGAGGCAAAGTTTCCGAACGAGAATCTCCGCCTCGCTACCGACGCGTTTCAGCAAGTCATCCTTAGCCCAGAGAACTTCACGCGCTACAACGATGGAGTGATTCAAGCTGCGTTTCTGCGATGTGCGCGGCCGAGCGAGCTGGACTATTCCCGTGAGGGAAGCTCCAGCCAGTTCATGCTCGACTTGCTCACAAACATCTTCGAACAACACAACCGAAGGCAGGGGGAGGCAGCGTGTGAGTTCGCATTTGCCCTATACACGAGAAAACTGCGCCTTCAGCAGCATCACCTTGACGAATTGCGGACTCGACTCAAGCCGAAACTGCAGGGGGACACGCGCAAGCTTCAATTGCTCCGTATTCTGTTCGGGTTCGAAGTTATGCCTTCAAGCACTTCGCTTCCCGATGATTTCTGAATTGTCCGGTCACATAAGGTAGCTTTTGGAGGCAACCGACGTTGAGAACCCATGCAAAGGCAGCCTTAAATCGCAGCGGCTGCCAAAGTCCCGAGATTCTACGCGACGCTACCCGTAGCTGCTGGGGCTTGTTTTACCATCTTAGACTCCGGATGCTTATCGACAAGGCGAGGTGTCCAGTGGTTACCCTCGACGGCACGCATCGCCAATTCTACCGACACGCCCGACTCGATAGTCGCAGGGCCAACCACGTGAATCCTGACTGCTGGACATGACACCTCCAGGCCAAAAGGACCATAGCTACGGCCATAGATTTCCAGGTCAATGTGGTGTTTCAGCGTCATTGCCTGCGGCGCCTGATTTGCAAGGATAGCCTTCAACGGCATGGCTTGGTTGGACGACGCCGCGAAAAAGTTGACTTCGGTCTCCGTGGACGTTTCGAGGTCAATCACGTCGAGTAGCCAGGCCATGTCACATTGGAGGAGCAGTACGTCGCTGATATCCGCCGGCAGCGCGAGATTTAGGTCGAAGAAATCATCAAGTCGCCGAATAATTGCGATTTCATCGAAAAGGGCGCGCAGTGGCCGAAATGTTTCACTTCCATCGAAAAGTCCCGTCCCGAATTCAGACTCGAGGCCTTCATGCGTGAATAGGATTCGAACTTGAGTCGGCGATGCAAGAAGCTGGACAATGTGATGCAGACGGGAGAAATGGGGTAACCGGCGAACCGGCTTGCTCGCCCACTGCTGGGTATCGATGTTAAACGTGAAATCGGTTAAAGCGCCCGAATAGTCGGCGGTCAGGATTGCCGTGAGCATTCCGCCGAACGCCGTACCTTGCAGCCTCGCACCTTTGTTGCCTTGGGTGCCGTTACCGATAAACTCGATGTACAGCGGCGAGCCTGTCCCCTCCGCTAGCACAACTGTCATCGTGACCGGACGTGGGGTTGACGATAGCTGCCAGCGAGTGGCGGCTGCCTCATCTGTCTTAAACAGCGGGGAGCCTTCCATCCGAAGGTCCCCGCCATCCAGCACCAAGTGGCCGCCATAGTTGAAAAAATCGCGTAGAGCCTGGACTTTGCGCTCTTTGTCCTCGGCGGTGACTATGAGTTGGGCGTCAACGGTCTCCTTTGCCGTGACCTCGTATATGGGACCCGACTCTCCCATACGCACGCCGACCTTGAAGCGCGGGTCAATTCGCTCCTGACGCGCCGACTCCCGACTGCAAAACACGTCCACCGCTCGCTTGATTGCGGTGGGGCTCGTCAGTGCAGACAACTCGCTGCCAGGTGGTTTTCCGGCTCTTATGTTTGCCACCCACTCAGCGTCCGCCTTGAGGCGGAGCAAATCTGCCACCGAATACGC
Source organism: Paraburkholderia sartisoli (assembly GCF_900107685.1). Lineage (GTDB taxonomy): Bacteria > Pseudomonadota > Gammaproteobacteria > Burkholderiales > Burkholderiaceae > Paraburkholderia > Paraburkholderia sartisoli. The sequence continues at coordinate 332,151 of NZ_FNRQ01000006.1, forward strand.
ATCGGAGTCGCGGTCGATGATGTCCGCGCAGGTGGCGCAGGCCCACACACCATTTTTAATGCCTTTGCGCTCGGCCGGTGTTTGGTTCTTCTCATAACGCGGACCGTTCTTTGCAGCAGCCTTGATGTGCGCCGCCTTGCCCACTGAAAATCTCTTGTCCGTCGTCCCGGTCTTTGGCCCCAAAGTCGGCGCGTCGCAGACCGAGCAATGGAAGTTGACACGCTCGGCGAGCATCTGCTTCACCGCCCGACTGAAGTCGTCTCTTGCGTTTGTTCCCATCTGGCTCCCGCGGCCCATGCACATGATTGTGGCAACATTTTAGCGCTGTCAGCGGTCGGCGTTATGGAGCCAAAGCAGGGTCGGCGTAATCGGGCCACCTGATGGTCGGCACAATGGAGCCAGTCCAGGGTCGGCGTAATGGAGTCACCCGAAGGTCGGCGTAAAGGAGCCAGTCCGCCGCCGGAGGTCGATGTGAATGAGATTTTGTTCAGGCCGCCCCGTCAGGAAGGTCAGGTATCGAGGGGGCCCGGTTTACCGCGTGGTTTGGAACGCGTATGGCGCAAGGAAGATTCGGCCTGCCTGAAGCTATTCCGAAGAGCGGCACATGCTAATCCACCAGCATATTCGCAATCCGACCGTAGGTGATTACGGCCCATCCGGTGATCAGAGCCAGCGGCACGCTGGCGAGCAGACCAAGCGTGATCGGCCAGAAAACCGGGTAGACCGGCGCTGGCACATCAATCTCCAGCCCACCAATGCTGATGCGAAAACTGATTGCCACGTATAAAGCGGTGAGACCCACTTCGCCGAGACTAAGCAGCAGCGCCACAAGCCGGAAGGTTAGTTTTGCGGCTTGTGTACCAAGAGGCATGAACATCATGGCTGGGATGAAGATAGCCGCCAGCAAGACAAGCAGGATTAAATTATGCGTCTGTAGCGCCGCCAGCAGCGATGGCACGCTGTTGCAATAGGGCAAGGCCAGAAATGCACTGAACGCGATATAGCAGATGATGAACAGGTACGGCAGGCTCAGCAACCCGGCTGCGGCAGAGGCTGGTGCTTGTGCCAGGCGGGCCGGCGTGAAAATGGACCGCAGGATCCTGGTACGGTCATCGGCGCTTGCAACCACAGGGGCGGTCGGCTGTGCGGCGCGAAGGGCAGTTCTCCCACCAATGCCGGCGGCAAGGCAGAATGGCAGCACGGCGCGCAAAGGGGAAAATGCAAGCAGCAGAAACGTGCCAAGCCAGAGTAACGCGGCGCAGACGGCAAGAGTGGGCTGGCGAGCGCGGCAGGCGGCGATGAAAGGCAGCAGCAAGGCGACGGCCATCGGTGTTGTCCGCGGTGGCGTTCCGTTCTTATGGGTCGCCGCGCCACCATCGATGCCGGGCATGGGCTCCCATGTTTCTATCGGTGCCTCTGGGTCCAACCAGTGCATCGAGAACAGAGCGCGCGCAACAATATACAGACCCGGCGTGGCCAAAATACTGACTGGTGCCGTGAGAAACAGAGTCGTGTCACCACTCAAGCCCGCGTGGAAATCCAGGAGCAGAATGATCATGAGTGGGACATGCAGGATCAGGAGCGCCCAAAGCAGGATGCGATAGCCGCGCAGCGCGATCATTGCCCGCCCGTCGAGAAACTGTAGCGGGTAGCAGCAATAGATGAAGCCCAGGAGCACACCTAGCATCGGCGCCAGACTACCGGCGGCGGCATGCGTCGCCTGGGCGATCAGTCCGCCAGTTGCGCCGAGGTCCGTGATGATCAGGCAGAAAAAAATCAGGTTGAGGCCGCCGATGCCAGTGGGCAAGGTTGAAAGTTCCACCGGCTTTCCCCCGCGCGCCGGCGCCGAGGGGGAAGGACTGAGTCGTTGTCTTGTCATGATCCGGGATTAACTTGCATGCTTTAGTTTCCAGACTGTTGAAAGAGGTGAGACCCCTCGCAGGGGGTAAGGCCAGTTACCTTTTTCCGGCTCCGATTGGGCGCGTATGCCATTTACGAGTCGCGGGAGCGGCCTTCAGGTGTGTCATCGTGCCAGGCATCACGGGCAGATTGCTCGACCGCGCGCTGTCCCATACGGCAGTATGCAATGGAAGTTTACTGACTTTATTCCGCAGCAGCATCGCCAGACTTCGGTCTCGTCACTTTATGACGGACTTTATTCTCCCGGATCAGAGCGGTGGGTATGACAGGAATTAAAAGCGTCAACAAAAGCAGACCGACAGTCGCGCGCGGCCGGTTCGGACGCCGTCCGCGCGGCGGCTTCGTTTGATTTCAATGTCCACGAGCGAGCAGGTTGTTCACCGAGGTGACGCCGTCCACCGCGTTCGCGCTCTGTTCGGCCAGCGCGACCTGCTGGCGCTCAGGTACCCATCCGATCAGCGTGACTTGTCCTGATCGTGCGAAGACGAATACGTGAGACGTACCGACGCCGCTGTGCGCAAAGGCGACGCGGACGTTATGGGCGAGTTGCTGGTCGGCTGCCGTCGAACGGGTGTCGGCATGAACCGCGGGCGAGATTGCACTGGAAATCAGCAATGCGAGTGTGGAAGCAATGGCAATTTTCACGATACCTCTCCTTACAGATAGGCAGATGTGCCGGCGGACTCCGGCAGCAAGTCTTCCGGTTCGACTCCAGCAGGAGCCGCGGAAGTGGGTGACAGAATCCCTATGCGCTTACTGCTCGCCCAACTCTATCGATGGAGCGTTCAGGGTTTGATCTGTCGGGTCGGTTGGCGAGTTTTTCTTGTCGCCCGGCGAAAAGCTTGCGCGTTCATCGTGTCGGAACGCGACGCTGGACTTAAGGGCGTGCCGCATGAGGCGACAGGGCCCCTTTGATGGGCCCGGAGGCCCCACCCCAGCTGTCTCTCAGGCTGGGATTCGTTGTCCAGCGTCCTGCTGGTTGATCATAGTCCCGAATGCCGGCGCGTGCTGGAGGCGCAAGAACAGCCGTCTGGTCGTCCCGCAAGCACGCATCCCCCGCGAGTTTTCGGGATTCCAAAAAAGGCGGATCAAAAAAATCCCGGCATACGCACGTCAAGCTGAATGCGGGTCGTTGCATTTGTGCAACGCCCAGATTTGATTCACACCCGCACGCGAACGGTTCGACGCGTCTCGATACATGCCAGAGAGGCGACGCATGCGCTTCGTGCAGTTTTTCAGTGAATGGATTCAAGCGGATTTGCCAGGCAGGTGACCACGACGTCATGGTCACGAAGCGCGTGCTACTTCGCCATTGAATCGCGCGCAACAGCTATGAATAACAGCGTTTTCCCTGACACGGAAGATCGATACGCAGCGCAACGGCGGTCCCTATAATCGCCTCGAAATGTGAAGCAGACATTTCAGCAAAGCGGGGAATGTGCGGAGTCAGTACATGTCCTGAGCGGCTCGGAGACGCCAAAGTTAATATAGGATATCTAATGAAAAAAACGGTTCTTGCTTTGTCCATGATGGCAGCCGCGACGGCGGCCCAGGCGCAGAGCAGCGTCACACTATACGGTCGTATCGATAACGGCTTTCAGTTCGAGTCCGGTATTCCAGGCGGCCACGCGTGGAGCGCCGAGAGCGGCGACTGGGGTTGCTCGTGGTTCGGCCTGGAAGGTGCTGAAGATCTGGGCGGCGGCACAAAGGCGGTCTTCCAGCTGGAAGGGCAACTGAACACGATGACGGGCGCTTCGGCGGGCAACCTGTTTGGCCGTCACGCTACTATCGGCTTCACCAATGACCATTACGGTCTGTTCAAGGTGGGTAACCTCGGTGCCGGCGAACTGTCACAAGACAGTTGGGGCACGGACCCGCAGCTGATGCAGCGTTACGCCATTTCGACGCTGGTGCGCGGACGGAACTGGGCAAGTGCCAGCAACGGCGCGGAATATGACTCGCCCGTCCTGTTCGGCGGCCTTGTCTTCAAAGGACAATATTCGCTCACGAACAACACGAGCTGGAACTCGGCGCCGGTTAACGCCGCAGGTGTTCCCACCGGCCAGGGCCGTACCGATGCTGTCGAAGGTATCTACACGTTCGGCAGCGGCCACGTCCGCGTGATTTATGACGAAGTCCGTGGCGCCAATGGTTCTTTCAACAACGTCTATGCGGCCTCACGTTCGATCCTGGCTGGCGGCACGTATGTCATTGGCCCTGTGAGGCTGTACGCTGGCTACCAGCATCTGAGCGCGCCCGATGCGACCAACGCGAGCATCGGCGTCAGCAATGCATCGCAGCCGGCTGGTGTGAGCGCGCCTACCGCCGTCAATCATGAGTGGCTGGGTGCGGCGTGGCAGGTGAGTGATGCCACGGCGATTACCGGTGCGGTATTCCACGCGAACGCGAACAACGGCAACGGCAACGCAACGCTGTTCACGCTCGGTGCGACGTACGCCCTGTCCAAGCGTACGTTCCTCTACACGGAAGCGGGCTACGTGCATAACAGCTCGACGTCGAATATCAACCTCGGCAACGGCCCGTACGGCAACAACAACTTTGACCCGTCGACCGGCACGTCGTCCAACAGCAACCCGGACTACGGTCACAGTCAGACGGGCGTCTTCGCCGGCATCATGACGATGTTCTAGGCTGTTGCGTTGTTGCCTGACCGGCAATCGTAGTGATCTCTGTGTTTCCAGTACTGCTTATATCTCTTTCGTAGAGAGGCCGGTGCGACGCTTCCTCCACCCTCGTCGCACTGGCTGTTTTTTCAGCAGCCCCATCCCGGTATGGGTAATGGCTCAGGGTTTTTACGCGTTTGAAAGCGCTTTCAAGAACAGTATTCTGCGAATCATGATCGAAGATGGCGCCAACCCACCTAATGTGACACTCGAGGAAATCGCGCGGGCAGCCGGCGTTTCTCCCAGTACGGTGTCGCGCATCCTGAACGGCACGGCGCGCGTAATGCCCGCGAAGCAAAGGGCGGTGGAGCAGGCTATCGCGCGGTTCAACTATCGGCCGAACGTGCTTGCGCGCAGCCTCGCGAGCGGGAAGACCGACACCATCGGCGTGCTGACGCAAACCGTGTCCAGTCCGTTTTACGCGGAGTGGCTGCGCGGTATCGAAGACGGGCTCTCCGAGCCGGGTTTTACACCGCTTTTCGTCAGTAGCCGCTGGAGCGTAAAGGATGAAATGTCGCGCATGGAGCAGTTCATCGCGCGCCGCGTCGACGGCATCATCATGCTGCATTCGCAACTCGACGAGCCATCCCTGATCGACTACTCACGGCATGCACCCGTGCTCGTGCTCGGACGCTCGCTGCAAATCAGTGCCTCCCTTGCGAGCTTGCCGTTCGATAACCTGCAAGGCGCGCGTGATGCTACCCGGCATCTGATCGAGCAAGGCCATCGCGAGATTGCTTTCATCGCCGGGCCGCCAACTCACGCGGATGCGATCGAGCGCCTGGACGGTTACCGGACGGCGCTCGAGGAAGCGGGTATCGGCTTTGACGCCGATCGCGTCGAGCAGGGCGACTACCTCGAGACAGGCGGACTGGCGGCCATGGAGCGGCTGTTTGCGCGCGGCCCGTCGTTCAGTGCGGTCTTCTGTGCGAATGACCAGACTGCCTATGGCGCGCGTCTCACGCTGTTTCGCCGTGGGCTGCGCGTGCCGGAGGACATCTCGCTGGTCGGTTTCGACGATTTGCCCACCTCGTCGTATATGACGCCGCCGCTGACGACGGTCCGCCAGCCTACCTATGAGATCGGCCGCCTTGCCGCTCAAGGGATCGTGCAGATGATCCGCAAGGAGCCGGTCGCCCTGGACTCCATCCCACTTACGCTCATGACCCGGGAAACCACACGGCGGATCGTGCGGTCATCCAGACCGGGAGACTCGCCCCTCTAGCCGCAACGCGGCTCCAGGGCCTGTGACACCCTGCGGGGCGTTTTTTTACCGCGCCATGAAAGCGCTTTCAAACGATAAAGAGCAGCAAACAGGTAGTCATCAAACCGCAAGAAAAAGCAGAAGAAGCAACCACGAAGTAACCGACAGCAATCTACAAACGGTTCAACAGGAGACGATTGATGAAATTTCGCTTTTCAGGGCCCGCCGCCGCAGTTCTGCTCAGCCTGGCAGCCGCCAGCGCGCATGCCAACACCACGTTGACGGTCGCGGTCTTTCCGAAGCTGGATCAGGAAATCAAGGACGCGCTTCCCGCATGGAAGAAGCTCCATCCTGATGTCGACATCAAGGTGTCGGCGCTGGCGATCGCCGACCATCACAACGCGATGACCACCGCGCTCGCGACCAGCTCCGACCTGCCCGATGTGATGGCGGTCGAGGTCGGCTTTATCGGAAGGTTCGCGGCGGGCGGCGGCCTGGAAGACCTGTCGAAGCCGCCGTACAACGCGGGCCAGTACAAGAGCCAGTTCATTCGCTATACCTTCGCGCAAGCCACCACGCAGGACGGCGTGATCGTCGGCATGCCGGCGGATATCGGGCCGGGCACGCTGTTCTACCGCAAGGACATCCTCGACAAGGCGGGCGTCACCGAAGCCGATCTGAACAAATCGTGGGACTCGTATCTCGCCGCTGGACAGAAGATCAAGAAGGCCACGGGCGCGTACCTGATGGCGTCGTCGCGCGACATCGAAGATATCTACATTCGTGCTGATCTGAAGGAGGGCGACGGGGTGTACTTCGACAAGGCCGGCAACCCGGTCGTCACGTCGGAGCGCTTCGTCAAGGCATTCCAGCTCGCGAAAAAGGCGCGCGAACTCGGTCTCGACGCGAAGATCACGCCGTGGTCGAACGAATGGGCCGAGAGCTTCCGGCGCGGCACCGTTGCCACGCAGATGATGGGTGCATGGCTCGGCGGCCACCTGTCATCGTGGATCGCGCCGGACACGAAGGGTCTGTGGCGCGCGGCCAATCTGCCGAACAACGCGTACGCCTCTTTCGGCGGCACGTTCTACTCCATTCCGGTGAAGGCGACCCAGAAGGCGATGTCGTGGGAGTTCATCAAATTCCTGACGACGCGAAAAGACACCCAGCTCGCCTCGTTCCGCTCGATCGATGCGTTCCCGGCGCTGCTCGCGGCCCAGGACGATCCGTTCTTTGCTGAGCCTGTCGCGTTCCTCGGCAATGAAAAGGCGCGCCTGATCTGGCGCGACGCAGCCTCCCATATTCCGTCGATCCAGCGCAGCAAATACGACCAGGTGGCCGAGGAAGCGGTCCACTCGGCGCTCGACAAGGTGGTCGACGACAACGAGGACATCGGGACGGCGCTCAAGCAGGCGCAGGACGAGATCACGCATCGCCTCCGGCGTTGAGGAAACAGCACGGCGCTGCCCGCACCGTGCTGAAGTTTGCAATAGCGTAGCCGGCGCTGGTCGCCGGTTACGCCAGACTGGACGAACTATTGATGAGCCTTTCCCTGCCCACCCCCGAGCCGGGCGTCCGTGACGCACGCGTGAGCGATGTGCGTCCGCCGCTGGCGGCGCCGCGCGGAAAATCGCTGGTCAATCCAGTGAAGATCGCACCGTACCTGTTTCTCAGTCCGTTTTTTCTGCTGTTCGCTTTGTTCATCGCTTTTCCGCTGCTGTTCTCGCTGTATCTGTCGTTCCAGAGTTGGGACGCGACCGCGGGACTCGCGAGCATGAAATGGGTGGGCCTGTCGAACTTCGCTTTCACGCTGACCGACCCGTGGTACTGGAAATCCCTCTACAACACGGCGTGGATGGCGGTCATGTCCGGCTTGCCGCAACACCTCATTGCGCTGCCGCTCGCGTTTTTCCTGCAGACCGCGTTTCGCCGCTGGCGCAATTTCGTCGTCGGTCTGTACTTTTTGCCGTTCATCACGTCGAGCGTGGCGATCGCCCTGATCTTCTCGTCGCTGTACTCGACCGACTTCGGCATGATCAATCTCGCCATTGCCGCGATCGGCAAGGTGCCGGGCCTGCACTGGATCGTGCCCGCCCATCCGGTCGAATGGTTGTACAGCCCGGCCAATGTCAAACCGGCGGTGTCGCTGGTGATTTTCTGGCGCTATGTCGGCTGGAATACGGTGCTTTATCTGTCGGCGCTGCAAACCATTCCGAAGGATCTGTACGAGGCCGCGAAGATCGACGGCGCTAACGGCTGGCAGCAGTTCACACGCATCACGATCCCGCTCGTCAAGCCGATGATTTTCTTCGCGGTGACGCTGTCCATCATCGGCGGCCTGCAATTGTTCGAAGAGCCGTTCATCCTGCTGCCGAACGAGGGCATGGGCACGAGCCAGTCAGGTTTGACCACCGCCGTCTACATGTATCGCACGGCGTTCCACGACGGCGATTTCGGAACAGCGAGTTCGATTGCGTGGCTGCTTTTCATCACTATCGCCGCGCTGATGTGGCTCAACACGCGCATCTTTCACCGCAGCGGCATGAACGAGGAGGCACAGCGATGAAACTGTCGAATAACAAGGCCCGCTATACCGGCTATGCGATCGTGCTGGCGGGCGCGCTGCTGATGTTCTCGCCGTTTTATTTCATGTTCGTATTCGCGACGCACACCAGCTCCGAAATCTTCTCGATGCCGCCTCCGTTGTGGTTCGGCAGCGCGTTCCTCGACAACATGGCATCGCTGATGCATCGCATCCCGTTCTGGCGCAACCTCGGCTGGAGCTTCTACACGGCGACGATCCAGACCGTGCTGACGCTGCTGGTCACGTCGATGGCGGGTTATGCGTTCGCGATGTACGAGTTCCGCTTCAAGAAGGCGCTGTTCGCCGTCGCGTTGACGGCGATGCTGGTGCCGCCGTTCCTCGGCATGATTCCGACCTTCATGACGATGAACCTGCTGGGGTGGATCAATCAGCCGCGCGCGCTGTATGTGCCGGGTGCGGCCGCCGCACTGGGTGTGTTCCTGATGCGTCAGTACGTTGCGTCGGCGATCCCGTCCGATCTCATCGAGGCGGCGCGCATCGACGGTTGTGGCGAATTCCGCATTTACTGGAGCGTGGTGCTGCCGCTGCTGGGACCGGCATTGGGCACGCTCGGGCTCATCAGCTTTATCCAGGCGTGGAACAACTTTCTGTCGGCACTCGTCGTGCTGCGCTCGCCATCGATGTACACGCTGCCCCTCGCGCTGCGCATCCTGCAAAGCCCGACCAATTCGGACTGGGGAGCGGTCATGGCGGGCTCGGCGGTCGCGGTGCTGCCGCTCCTCGTGCTGTTCGCCTTCACCTCCCGCCGGCTGATCGACGGTCTGACGACCGGCGCAGTCAAGGCCTGACTCTGTTCCGTTTCTCTTTTTCCAGGCCCTCAAGGGCATGATTATTCGAGGCAACATCATCCATGTCGACATATCGATTTAAAGAAGACTTCGTTTGGGGCGTCGCCACCAGTTCCTATCAGATCGAAGGTGCAGCACATGAAGACGGCCGTGGCCCGTCGATCTGGGACGCGTTCTGCAACGTGCCAGGCAAGATCGTGAGGGGCGAGAACGGGGACGTCGCCTGCGATCACTATCACCGTGTCGAGCAGGACCTCGACATGATGGCTGAACTCGGTGTTCAGGCCTATCGCTTTTCGATCGCATGGCCGCGCGTTCAACCGGATGGCCACGGCGCGTTCAACGAGAAAGGTATCGCGTTCTACGAACGGCTCGTCGACGGCCTGCTCGAGCGCGGTATCCAGCCGTTCGCGACGCTGTATCACTGGGACCTGCCGCTCGCGCTGCAGGAGACGCAAAACGGCTGGGAAAACCGCGATACGGCTTACCGTTTCGCGGACTATGCACGCAAGATCGGCAGCGTGCTCGGCGACCGCGTGGCGTCGATCGCGACTCACAATGAACCGTGGTGTACCGCATGGCTCGGTAATGCGACCGGCTATTTCGCACCCGGCAACGAAAGCCTGAAGAAAGCGGCGCACGTCGCGCACCATCTGCTGCTTTCGCATGGCCTCGCGTTGCAGGCGCTGCGCGCCGATGGCGTCAAGGCGCCGCTTGGCATCGTGCTGAACCAGTCGCCGGCGGACGGCGCGACCGGCTCACCCGAGGATCAGGCAGCTGCATCGCTTGAATATGCAAAGTTCGTCAGATGGTACATGGACCCGCTCTTCAAGGGCGAGTATCCGGCAGAGGCGCTGCAGTGGTACGGCGAGAACGGCCCGCAAGAGGTCGTGCTCGACGGTGACTTCGACATCATCGGCACGCCGATGGACTTTCTCGGCGTCAACTACTACACGCGGATCTTCGCGAGCGCGTCCGGTGAAAAACGGCCGCCGGGCGTACTCGGCTTCACCGACATGGACTGGGAAATCTATCCGCAGGGCCTGTCCGACCTGTTGACCCAACTGAATGCCAGCTACAAGTTGCCGCCCATCTACATCACCGAGAACGGCTGCGCAACGAAGGACGTGCTGGACAACGGACGGGTGCGCGATATCGAGCGCATCAGGTTCTACGACCTGCACCTGGCCGCGTTGTCGGCCGCGGCGCAAAAAGGCGTCGACATCGCCGGCTATTTCGCATGGAGCCTGATGGACAACTTCGAATGGGCGTCGGGGTACGACAAGCGCTTCGGCATGGTGCACGTCGACTACGCGACCCAGCAGCGCACGCCGAAGGACAGCGCTTACTGGTATCGCGACGTGATCGCGCAGCATGCCGGCGTGGTAACGCCACGCTAGAGCGAAGTCATCGGCCCCGCGACTCGCGCGACGCGCCGGAGAGCAACGTCGCGCGGGAGAGCAGGCATCAGGATTCAGGAGAAGCTACAAATGGGCGAACTCGTATTGCGCAACGTCGCGAAGACGTATGGTGAAGGGCCACAGGTCATACAGGGCATCGATCTTCACATCCCGGACGGTCAGTTCACCGTCTTCGTCGGACCATCCGGGTGCGGCAAGTCGACCATGCTGCGCATGATCGCCGGGCTCGAACCGGTGAGCGGAGGCGACATTCTGATCGACGGCGTACGGGTCAACGACCTGCAGCCCGCGGACCGTGGCATCTCGATGGTGTTCCAGAGCTACGCGCTTTATCCCCACATGACAGTCGCGGAAAACATGGGTTTTTCGCTGAAGCTGTCGGGCAAATCGAAGCAGGAAGTGCGCGAAGCGGTCGAACGGGCCGCCGGGATCCTGCAGATCAGCCACCTGCTGGAGCGCAAACCCAAGGCGCTCTCGGGCGGCCAGCGGCAACGCGTCGCGATAGGACGGGCAATTGTGCGCAAGCCGCGCGTGTTCCTGTTCGACGAGCCGTTATCGAATCTCGACGCGGCGCTGCGCGTGCAGATGCGAATCGAACTCGCGAAGCTGCACCGCGAGCTTGGCACGACGATGATCTACGTCACGCACGATCAGGTCGAAGCCATGACGCTGGGCGAGAAAATCGTCGTCTTCAACAAGGGAAATATCGAACAGATCGGCGCGCCGCTCGACCTGTACGACCGGCCGTCGAACCGTTTCGTCGGCGGCTTCATCGGTTCGCCGCAGATGAACATGCTACCGGCCCTGCTGGTGTCGCAAAGCGAAACGCAGACCGTCGTCATGCTTAGGGGCGGCAGCGAATCTATCGTGTTGCCGGGTTGTCCGGATCGTTCGATCGCCGGCACGCTGACACTCGGCGTGCGTGCCGAACATCTCGGTATCGGCGCGCCGGGCGAAGGACTGGCTGCCCGTGTCGAGCTGGTCGAGCATCTGGGCGACGTATCGATTCTGCATGCGCATCTCGACGGCGTGGGCCAGGCGATCTCGCTGAAGCTCGACAAGAAGGACGCACTTCTTCCGGTCGGTGCGCGCATCGGTATCAAGGTGGCGTCCTCATCGGTGACGCTGTTCGATGCGAATGGCGTCGCGGTGGCGTTTGAGCGCAGCGAGGCAGGGGAGCGTGTTCGGGCAGTCGTTTGACCTTTGCGGGAAACATCTTGACCGTCTTGCAGCGCCTGATCCTGACTGGAACCAGCCTGTACCGTCGCCATGCTGGCGAGCCATTATTGGCCCGCTCAGCCCACCGGGAAAGGTTCAGAGACCAGGTAAACTCCGCATGGCGGTGGCCTCGGCGCAATACTAACATTACATAACGTTAAGGATAACGTTAGGTAATGTTGTTCTGACATCGAGATTCACGGGCAGGGGCAAATATCGGCCCTCTCGATGTAGCGCTCGCCGCGTGCAGCAGACAAGGCGACGTCTTCGTCAGTCACGCGGCTGGAGGCGAATGGCGTCACCCTGGCGTTTGAGTGCGGAAGTGAGGGAGCGCTTCCGGCAGTAGCTGGACACGATTGATAAAGAATGTCTTGCCGGGCGCCGCAACCGTCTCGGCCCGATTCAAAAAAATAGTTATACGAATTATCTGGGTGGAGATCGCGATGGAAAAGAGAGTATCGAAGGCCGTTTTCAAGTCCAGGGCATGTGAGCTGTTCCGGCAGATTGAGATGCTGGGGGAAACGGTTATCGTCACGGACCGGGGGCAACCCACCATCGAAATCAGGCCTTACTGCAGCAAGCACCAGAATCCGCTTGAGCTGTTGCGTGCTTCGATCGTGCATTTCGATGCGAAGTCCGCAACAACACCGGTCGCATCGGAGCCGGAAGTTCGATGATTACGCTCGATACGCTTGCGCTGGTCTGCTGGCTGGGCCGGCAGAAGGCTCTGAGTCAGGCGGCGCACGATGCGATCGATCGGGAACTGAACGGAGGCGAGATCCTGATTTCGGCGATCAGTGCGCTCGAAATCGCCGATTTCGTCAAGGACGGCCGGCTCGGCCTGTCGATGGACGCGCGAAGCTGGCTCTCGACTGTCGTGTCGATGGAAGGCGTGCGGCTCGTTCCAGTGGACACCGAAATCGCCTTTCGCGCGGCCAGGCTGCCGCCCGCGCTCACGTCCCACCAGAGGCTGATCGCCGCCACCGCTCGCACTTTTGGCTGCGCGCTCGTCACCTCGGATGCGAAGTTTCGCGCCTCGACTTACGTGGAAACGATCTGGTGATGTGCGCCGCCCTGCTTCGTCCGGACCTGCCCGGTGGAGTCGCGCACGACAAGTTCCGCCGGCAGCGTGATGCGTTGCGAGGCTGCACCGATACCCGCTATTTGCGCGAGCAACGTATTGATCGCCGAGCGCGCCATTTGCTGGAACGGCTGGCGGATCGTGGTGAGTGCCGGATGAAACTGTTCGGACATCGGAATGTCGTCGAAGCCGATCACCGAAATGTCATCCGGCACGCGCAAGCCCGCTTCCCTGATTGCGGCGATGACGCCGAACGCACTCTGGTCATTCGCCGAGAAGATCGCGGTGGGCGGATCGGCGAGGTTCAGCAGATCGAATGTGACATCGAACGCCATCATCTGCGAGAGGTCGCCCGCGGCGACGAGCGCGTCTTCGCGCGGCAACCCGAGCCGGGCGAGCGTGTCGTGATAGCCGCGCTGCCGGTCGCGCACCCCCTCGATCGTTTCGTCACCCGCGAGGAACGCGATCCGCTTGTGACCGAGTTCCGCAAGATGTTCGACCGCGAGACGGGCGCCTCCGTAGTTGTCGACCGATACCGATGGAAAATCGGTCAGCGTGCCGCCGCGTTGATCGACGACGACGACGGGCACTTTGGCGCTCGACAGCGCCTCGAGACACAGCGATTCGCGGGGCAGGATCGCGAGGATCCCATCCGAGAACTGCTGGATCAACCCGAGCAGGTCGTGATGCGGATGACGGTCCTCGTCGAACACGGTATAGACCAGGATCTCGCAGCCCGCGCCGCGCGCCGCGCGCCCCGCGCCGAGAATCAGCTCACTGGAGAACTGGGTATCGAGTGTCGGCGTGATGATGCCGATGATGCCGTTGCGACCGCCCGAAAGCTTCTGCGCGGTACGGTTGACGACATAGCCGATGTCCGACGCGATTCTCAGCACTTCGTCGCGGGTCTCCCGCGACACGCCGGAACGGCCGTTGAGCGCGCGCGAGGCGGTCATCTGGGACACGCCGGCGAGCTTCGCAACGTGCTCGAGCGTGGGGGTCTGCCTTGCCATGCGTGACGAGGGGGGGCGAGAGGTCATATCGGAGTTCACTCACTGGCTACGTTAGCGCTACCGTTTGTATGCGCACCATTCTACCAGAACCGGTTGCGCCGCAGCCTCCATCGGCGTATCAACCTTCCCCAGCACGCGATATGTCGCGAAAGCGACCAGGTAAAATCCCGCATAGCATGAGTTCATACACGGGTTTAACATTTGTTAACGTTATGGCTAACGTTAAATATCTGGGTTGATATTCCAGTATCCATAAGAGGGGACATAAATATGGCGTACCCGGCTTTTTCCAAAGCGCGGTCGATGGTCGGCGCCACGGCGCTCGTATGCTCGCTGTGCGCAATCGCATCGACTGCCGCATTTGCGCAATCCGGCAAGACGATCACGGAGTGGGACCAGCAGACCAACGCCACGTCGAGCAAGGTGCTGCGGGATGCGGCAGATCGCTTCGAGCGGCAGAATCCTGGCTACAAGGTCGAAGACTCGCACGTCCTGAACGAGGCGTACAAGACGAAGCTGAAGGTGGCATTCGGTGCAGGCGAGCCGCCTTGTGTGTTCGAGTCGTGGGGCGGAGGTCCGCTGCATGAATATGTGAAAGCCGGTCAGATTGTCGACCTGACGCCGTATCTCCAGAAAGATCCGGCTTATCGCGACCGCTTCCTGCCGACCTCGTGGCATGCGGTCACGTTCGACAACAAGACGTATGGCGTCGCGGCGGAAAACGCATCCGCGGCCGTGATCTTCTATAACAAGGACCTGTTCAAGCAATACAACCTGAGCCCGCCGGCGAATTGGGACCAGTTGATGCACGTCGTGCAGGTGCTGACCTCGCACGGTATTGCGCCGTTTGCGCTGAGCAACAAGAACAAGTGGACTGGTTCGATGTACTACATGTACCTCGTCGACCGGATCGGTGGGCCCGAGGTGTTCCGCAAGGCAGTGGATCGCTCGCCCGGCGGCAGCTTCGCGGATCCGGCCTTCGTCGAGGCCGGCAAGTACATTCAGGACCTCGTGAAGGCGGGTGCTTTCGCGAAGGGTTTCAACGGTCTTGACTACGACGTGGGCGCCTCGCGTCGTCTGCTGTATTCGGGCCGCGCCGCGATGGAATTGATGGGCGGCTGGGAAGCGTCGACGATCCAGAACGAGAATCCCGGGTTTGCAGGCAAGCTCGACTTCTTCCCGTTCCCGGCCGTACCGGGCGGCAAGGGTGATCCGCGCGACGTGATCGGCACGGTCGGCGACGGCTTCATGAGCATCTCGACGGAGTGCAAGGACCCGCAGGCGGCGTTCAAGCTGATCCAGACGATGACCGACGATACGTCGATGCGCGGTCGCGTTCTCGACAAGAAAATTCCGCCGGTCAAGAACATCACCATTACGGATCCGTTCCTGAAGCGCCTGCAGGCGTTGATCGCCGACGCGCCGAACGTGCAGCTCTGGTACGACCAGGAGTTGCCGCCGAAGCTGGGCGAGCTGCACAAGGATACGTCGCAGGAGCTGTTCGGCCTGTCGATCACGCCTGAAGCCGCTGCGCAGCAAATGGAAGCCGCCGCGAAGGCGGGAAGCTAACCCGTAGTCCGAAGAGGAGCCCGGCCCGTGTCGTTTTTCGATGCGGGCTGGACACACGATCTGTGAATATTGCAATCTCCACCGCGCCCGTCGAGCGGGCGCGTATTTCGTCACAGTGGCTGGTTATCACCGTTTTTCTCGCCCCCGCGGTGGTGCTGCTGGCGATATTTCTGCTGTATCCGCTGCTCTCCAGTCTGCGGCTTTCGCTGGTCGACTGGACCGGGCTCGGTACGCATTCACGCTTCGTGGGGCTCGCCAACTGGGCGCATCTCGCGCAGGACACGGTTTTCTGGCGCTCCTTGTGGAACAACGTCCTTCTCGCGCTCGCGTCGATCGTGATCGAGCTGCCCATCTCGCTGGCGCTGGCGGTGCTGCTGGAAAAGGCGGGGCGTGGCTCGCGTATTCTCAAGATTCTCTATTTCCTGCCGCTGCTGATGTCGAGCGTCGCGATCGGCGTGCTGTTCAAGAATATCTATGATCCGAATTTCGGACCGCTGAACGTCGCGCTGCGCGCCATCGGCCTTGACCTGTTCGCGCAGGACTGGCTCGGCGACACGCGCTTCTCGCTCGCTTCGACGATTGCGGTGATCTGCTGGCAAAACGTGCCGTTCTACATGATCCTGTTTCTTGCCGGACTGTCGTCGATGCCGGCGGAGTTGAACGAGGCGGCCCGCCTGGACGGCGCCTCCGAATGGACCATCTTCTGGCGCATCAAGCTGCCGCATCTGCAAGGCGCGATCCGCACGGCAGTCCTGCTGTCGGTACTCGGCTCGCTGCGGTATTTCGATCTGATCTACGTGATGACGGGCGGTGGCCCGGAAGGCTCGTCCGAGCTGATGGCGACGTATATGTACCGGACCGTGTTCAGTTCTTTCCAGCTGGGCTACGGCAGCACGATCGGCTCCGCGATGTTCATCATCGTCTCACTGGTTGCCGCCATCGCATTGCGCATGACGCGTCGTTACGAAACGGAAGTTTGAGCATGGCCACTGAAATCCGTCGCCTCCCTTTTCCCAGGATTCGCATCGGTGTCCCGTTGCTGGGTCTGATCTGGCTCGCCGTGACGACGTTGCCGTTCCTCTTTGTCGTGGTGACGAGCCTGAAGACGCAGGAGGAAACCTTCTCCGCGCCGGTCTGGGCACTGCCACACCATTTTTATTTCGGAAACTACTGGGCGGTGTTGCACGGTCCTTACCTCACCTACTTTGGCAACAGTGTCTTTGTCGTCGGGCTTTCGGTGCTGCTGATCGTGCTGTTGAGCGCCATGGCGGCCTATGTATTCGCCCGCCTGCGCTTTCGCTTGAACAAGCTGCTGTTCGGCCTCGTGATCGCAGGGATGATCGTGCCGTTGCACGCCACGCTCGTGCCGATCTATCTGCTGACCCGAAACCTCGGGCTGTACGACACCCAGTTCGCGCTGATCGGACCGTATGTGGCGCTCAGCCTGCCGATTTCGATCTTCATCCTGACGGAGTTCATGCGCCAGATTCCGCATGAACTCGAGGAAGCCGCGCAGCTCGACGGCTGCGGTCCGTTCAGGATTTTCTGGCGCATCTTTTTCCCGCTCTCCACGCCGGGGCTGGCGACAGTCGCGATCTACAACGGAATCGCGCTCTGGAACGAGTTCATCTTCGCGTACATGCTGACCTCGACTCCGCCGCACCGTACGCTGCCACTTGCCGTGTGGGATTTCCAGGGGCAGTACTCGTCGAACATTCCGGCGATGCTGGCGGTCGTCACGATGACGTCGTTGCCGCTCATCGCGGCCTACGCGTTCGGTCAGGAGCGTTTGATCAAGGGCATGATGGCCGGCTCCCTGAAGGGCTGACGGGCGGATGACGAACCGGGTCCAGCCAGCCAGGGCAGGGTCGCGTCCCGCACTGTCGGCCGGATCAGTCGGGCTGAAGCGAACGCCCGGTAATTTAACTGCGAACACAACGAGCTATGGCAAGCATTACCCTGACTAAAGTACAGAAGGCGTACGAAGGCAATTCGCCGATTATTCGCGACGTCCATCTCGAAGTCGGCGAGAACGAGTTCTGTGTGTTTCTCGGGCCGTCGGGATGCGGGAAGTCGACGTTATTGCGCATGGTCGCCGGACTCGAATCGATCACCAGCGGCGAGTTGCGTATCGACGGGCAATTGATGAACAACGTGCCGCCCGCGGAACGCCGTGTCGCCATGGTGTTTCAGAACTACGCGCTGTATCCGCACATGAGCGTCTACGAGAACATGGCTTTCGGCCTGCGTCAGGCGAAGATCGACAAGGCGACGATCGACAGCAAGGTGCGCCGCACGGCGGCCGCGCTACAACTGGACGGGCTGCTGGAGCGCCGTCCCGCTGCGTTGTCCGGTGGACAGCGGCAGCGTGTGGCGATCGGCCGGGCGATCGTGCGCGAACCAGGCGTGTTCCTGTTCGACGAGCCGTTGTCGAATCTCGACGCTGCGCTGCGTGTGCAGACCCGCATCGAGATTGCCCGCCTGCATCGGGAATTCCGCCGGGCAAGCGCGATTTACGTCACGCACGATCAGATCGAAGCGATGGCGCTGGCGGACAAGATCGTGCTGTTGCACGCCGGTGCGGAAATGGAAAAGCACGGCAGCATCGCCCAGACCGGTGCGCCGCTGGATCTGTATCACCGGCCCAAAAGCCGCTTCGTGGCGGGCTTTATCGGATCTCCCAGGATGAACTTCCTGCCGGGCGTCGTGACGACGATCGACGCCCGGGGTATCGAGGTTCAACTGACGGGCGGCGAGCGCGTGCGGGCACAAGTCGATGGCCGCAATACGCGCCCCGGCATGCCTGTCACGCTGGGCATCCGGCCCGAACACCTGGGCCTCCCCTCCGGTCAGCCAGGGGCTCAGACCATCCGCCGCGCGGTCCGTCTCGTGGAGCGAATGGGGGAACACACCTACGTTCATATCGACGGTGGCAGCCGGGACGGCAACACGCTGATCGCCAAGGTGCCTGGCGATGGCGGCGTGGCGCGCGATGAACATATCGATCTCACGCTGGCGCCAGACGCGTGCCATGTGTTCGACGAACGGGATTTCGCGCTGCCGGGTCTGCACTGACCCTGGCGTTCCAGCTGTGAACGGGCCGCGTCGGACAGCAGGCGCTTCCAGCAGCGAAGCGGTGCTCCCTCGTCATGCTATCGAGGTAATGAACTTCCAGTCCTTTAATTATTCGACCAATTAAAAGGACTACGAAGTTCAGAAAGGAATATCAAATGCAAGGCGAGACTTCGGATAAAGCGGTGCCGTCCCCTGCGGTTGTGATGAAAAGCGGATTTGTCGGCGCCATTGGCGCCCTGTACACCCGGATCATTTAAAGGAGTTCCAGATGTTGCTTCGCCAAAGTGAAGTTCCGCTCTACCGCGATCCCACTGCGGCTGTCGAGGAGCGTGTTTCCGATTTGCTGGCGCGCATGACAGTGGACGAGAAAATTGCCCAGTTGCACGCCGCGTGGCTGAAGCTGTCGTCCGATGGCAATCACGAAGCGCGTACTGTGGATTTTGCGCATGGCGATGCCGGCATCACGGTGGAAACGATCCTTCAACACGGGCTGGGTCAGATCACGCGCCCGCTCGGCACGCATACGGTTGACCCGAAGGAAGGCGTGCGCGCGCTCAACGCGTTGCAGCGGCAGATGGTGGAGGAGACGCGCCTCGGTATTCCCGTGATGTCCCACGAAGAATGCCTGGTCGGCCTGATGATCAAGGACGCCACGCTGTTCCCGTCGCCGCTGAACTATGCGGCGACGTGGAACCCGGGCCTCGTCGAACACGTGGGGCGGATCATCGGCGAGCAGGCGCGTTCGATCGGTTGTCATCAAGGGCTCGCGCCGGTGCTGGACGTGTCGCGCGATCCGCGCTGGGGTCGCACCGAGGAAACACTCGGCGAGGACCCCTATCTCGTCGGCGTGCTTGCCTGTCACTACGTCAAGGGACTGCAGGGGGAACACCGTGACCTGCTCGCGACCCTCAAGCATTTCGTCGGACATTCGGCGAGCGAAGGCGGCCGCAATCACGCGCCCGTGCATGTCGGCCCGCGCGAGCTCAACGACGTTTTCATGCTGCCGTTCGAGATGGCGGTCAAGCTGGCGAATGCCGGCTCCGTCATGCCTGCCTATCACGACATTGACGGCGTGCCCTGTCATGCGGACCGTACGTTGCTTCAGGAAACGTTGCGCGAGAAGTGGGGTTTCGACGGACTGGTTGTCGCCGACTACGCAGGCGTCGACCTGCTGCACGGTCATCATGCGGTCGCGCGCGACAGCGCGGCTGCCGCGGCGCTCGCGTTCAATGCCGGACTCGACGTCGAGTTGCCCGGACACGAGTGCGCGCTGCATCTGAAAGAAGCGCTGGCGCGCGGTGAGATCAGCGAAGAAACGATCGACGCCGCCGCATCGCGCGTGCTGCGCACGAAGTTCCGTCTCGGCCTGTTCGAAAAGCCGTATGCCGATCCGGAGCGAGTAGATGTGAAAAGCGAAGCGGCGGGCGACATCGCGTATCGGGTGGCGCTTGAATCGGCCGTGCTCCTGCGCAACGAAGGCGGCGTGTTGCCGCTGGATGTCGAAGGGGCGGCGAAGGTCGCGGTGATCGGGCCGACCGCCGACGATCCGTTGGCGCTGCTGGCCGGCTACAGTTTCCCGGTGCATCTGATCAACGCCGGCGAGCAGTCGGTCGCGTCGATCGGTACGCCGCTGCAGGCGTTGCGCGCGCTGCTCGGCGATCAACGGGTGATCCATGCGCGTGGCTGCGACATCATCGCGGAGCGCCGCGCTGGCGCGCCGGTGTTCCCCAGCGATGTGTCGCTGGATACCACGGCGCACGCCAGCCGCGACGAACTGATCAGCCGGGACACCGGCGGCATCGCAGCGGCGGTCGACGCCGCACGGCAGGCCGGCGTCGCGATCGTCTTCGTCGGGGATCTGTCGGGGCTGTTCCAGTCCGGCACGGTAGGTGAAGGATCCGACACGGACAGCCTGGACCTGCCTGGCGTGCAGCAGGCGTTGCTCGCAGCGGTGGTCGATAGCGGTACGCCGACGGTCGTCGTGATGACGGGCGGCCGCCCGTATAACCTGGGTGGTCTCGAGGACCGGATCGCGGCGCAGATCATGGCTTTCGCGCCGGGTGAGCGGGGTGCGGAAGCGCTCGCCGGTCTGCTGGCAGGTCGCGCGAACTTCACCGGCCGCCTGCCGTTGTCGGTGCCGAAAAGCGCTGGAGCAGTACCCTATACCTACAATCACCGTTTGAAGAGTGCGGGTACACCGGTTGCTTACCATTTCGGTTGCCGCTACCCGTTTGGATTTGGGCTCAGCTATACGCAGTTCCGTTACGGCAGTCTCGCTCTCGCGCGACGCGAAGTCCCGATTGCCGACGGAACGATCGAACTCAGCTTCGTGGTCGAGAACACCGGCTCGCGCGAAGGCAGCGAAATCGTGCAGCTCTATGTGCGGGACCGGCTGGCATCGTCGGCACGACCGGTACGCGAATTGAAGGCTTTTGCCCGCGTGCCGCTAGCGGCGGGCGCCTCCGCGCGGGTTCGCGTGAAGCTGCCCGTGGACATGCTCAATTTCACCGATGGACGAGGGGAGCGTATCGTCGAGCCAGGCGACTTCGACCTGATGGTCGGAAGCTCGAGCCGCGACCTTCATCTGGGCGACGTGGTGACTGTCACCGGTAACGCGGCGAGAACACTTGAACGCGACTGGCGGATGGTGAGCGAGGTCGACGTACTGCGGTAACCGGCAGGGTGGGGTGCGGCTGGTGCCGCGAATTTGTCGTCATACCCGTAACAAATGGAATATCCGATGTCGTACGCAATCTATCCCAGCCTCTCAGGCAAAACAGTGGTTATCACCGGTGGTGGCAGCGGCATCGGTGCCGCGATGACCCGCGCATTCGCACAGCAGGGTGCGCGGGTTTTTTTCCTCGACGTGGCGGAGAGCGATTCGCTTGCGTTGCAGGAATCGCTGCGCGACGCCGTTCATCCGCCCGTGTTCCGCCGATGCGACCTGCGCAGTGTCGAGGCGATTCAGAGCACGTTCGCCGGGATCGCCGATATCGCCGGGCCGATCGAGGTTCTCGTCAACAATGCGGGCAATGACGACCGGCACGAACTGGACGCTGTCACGTCGACCTACTGGGACGAGTGCATCGCCGTGAACCTGAAGCATCAGTTCTTTTGCGCGCAGGCCGTGGCGGCCGGCATGCGCAAGCTCGAACGCGGCACGATCCTGAATCTTGGCTCGGTGTCGTGGCATCTGGCGTTGCCGAACCTCGCTATCTACATGAGTGCGAAGGCCGGTATCGAGGGCCTTACCCGCGGACTCGCCCGCGAACTCGGGGATGCCGGCATCCGCGTGAACAGCATTATCCCGGGCGCGGTTCGCACTCCGCGTCAGATGCAGCTCTGGCAGTCGCCCGAGAGCGAAGCGAAGGTCGTCGCGAGCCAGTGTCTGCGCCTGCGTATCGAGCCCGAACACGTCGCCCGCATGGCCTTGTTCCTCGCGTCCGACGATGCGTCGCGCTGCTCCGGCCGGGACTATTTCGTCGATGCAGGGTGGTACGGAGAATGAGTTTCCGCATCCCTGTCTGCGTATGGCCGGTCGGTGCCGAACTGGGGGAAGGCCCGGTGTGGCAGGCCACGGAGAACGCTGTCTATTTCGTCGATATCAAGGGTCGCCATATCCATCGTCTGAGCGTCGCCACGGGACAGACGCAGACATGGAAGGCGCCCGGCCAGGTCGGCTTTGTCGCACCGCTTGCGGATCGTACTTTTGTCTGCGGGTTGCCGGACGGCCTGTATCGTTTCGATGCCGGCAGCGGGCAATTCGGCAAGCTCAAGGACGTCGAAGCACATCTGCCGGGCAACCGGCTCAATGATGGCTTTGTCGATGCCAGCGGGCACCTTTGGTTTGGATCGATGGACGACGGCGAGGAGCGGCCAGACGGCACCCTGTATCGCGTCGGTGACGACGGCGAAGCGGTGGCTCGGGACGACGGTTATGTGATCACTAACGGCCCGGCAATGAGCCCGGACGGACGCACGCTCTATCACGGCGACACCGTGCGGCGCGTGGTGTATGCGTTCGACGTGAGCGAAGACGGCACGTTATCGCGCAAACGCATCTTCGCCACTATTTCCGGCGACGGATACCCGGACGGAATGGCGGTCGATGCAGACGGATTCGTGTGGATCGCTCTTTTCGGCGGATGGCGTATCGAACGGTACTCGCCTGATGGCGAGCTTGTCGAGCAGGTGCCTTTTCCCTGCGCCAACGTGACGAAGCTGGCTTTCGGCGGGGACGATCTGCAGACTGTGTATGTCTCGACGGCGTGGAAGGGACTGCCTTCGGCGGAGCGCGAGCGGCAGCCGCATGCCGGCGGCCTGTTTTCGTTTCGCTCGCCGGTGCCCGGCCAGCCCCAGGCGCGATGTAAATGGGGTTTCTCGCAGTAATGTGAAAAGCGCAACGGAATCCTCGCGGGAATGGCCGGAACGCGCGAGCCGTGATGAAACCTCGCCCCGTGTGGAGGGCGCCAGGTATCATGTGCGTTCCCAGACTTCCGCGCACCTGCACTGATCAATACCATGACGTCGAGGCCGCCCGTTCCACCCCGTATGTCCGACGTTGCCGAACGCGCCGGCGTGTCGAAGATGACCGTGTCCCGTGTACTGGCGGGACGCAGTGTGTCGCAGGCGACCCGCGAGCGGGTTCTGAAGATTATCGATGAACTTGGATACGTCGCCGATGCGGCAGCCGGTGCATTGTCTTCGGGCCGTTCGGAGTTTGTCGCGGTACTCGTGCCGTCGCTGTCCAGTTCCAACTTCTCCGATACGGTGCGCGGGCTGAACGCCGCGCTCAACCCGCACGGTCTGCAATTGTTGCTTGGCGATACCGATTATCGTCTCGAACAGGAAGAACTCCTCGTGCGTTCGATGCTGCGCCACCAGCCGCGCTGCGTCGCGCTGACGGGCGGGCGGCATACCGGGGCTACCCGTACGCTGTTGCAGCGCGCGGGTATCCCCGTTGTCGAAATGTGGGACCTGCCTCGCGACCCGATCGACACCGCGGTGGGTTTCTCGAATGCGACGGCTGCGCGTGCGATGGTGCAGCATCTTCATGCATGTGGATATCGCCGCATTGGCTTTATCGGCGGGGCGAGCGAACGCGATCGTCGTGGCCTCGACCGGATGCGTGGATATATCGCTGAAATGAAGGCGCTGGGCCTCTGCGAGCCTCGCGTGATCCGCCTCGGCGAATCGCCGGTCACGATGAGTCACGGCGCTCCGGCGATCGGCGCGTTGCTTGAGGCGTGGCCCGATACCGAGGCCGTGATGTGCGTGAGCGACATGTCGGCTTTCGGCGCGATCATGGAGTGCCATCGGCGCGGGCTGTCGGTGCCGGGTGATATCGCAATTGCCGGTTTCGGCAACTTCGAGGTGTCGTGGTGCTCACAGCCGACCATCACCACGGTATCGGTGGACGCCTACGGAATCGGCTTGCGTGCCGGCGAGACATTGCTCGCGGCACTCGCGGCACGTGAGGCCGGCGACACGGTCGGGCGCGGCAAAAACGCGGCGGCACCGACGGCGCGCGCGAAAGCGGTCAAGATCGAATTTACGGTTATTCCGCGCGAAAGCGCCTGAACCGGTTGCGCGCGGTCGCCGCGCGATAAAAGCAGTTTCTTTCCCAATCGTTACCTCAGAGGGTGGCCCATCCGCGTTTGATCAGGGATATCCCTTGGTTGTCCGGATGCCGGGCCGCGCGTAACATCCACAATCAAAATGTTACCGGTAACTTAACTGGCGGCGATTTATCAGCCTGCGCGGCACGCTGCCGTAAGCGCTCAACCGTTTCTCACAAAATACGCCGACAAATGCGCTTATCAATGCGCTGATGGAGATCTGAATGTCCACTGTGCCGTCCGCCATCCCCACGCATCCCGCGGAGAGGAGCGAGTTCGAGGAAAAGACCTATCGCAAGGTCGTGCGCCGGCTGTTGCCGGTGCTGTTGCTGTGTTACGTGGTGGCCTATCTGGATCGGGTCAACGTCGGTTTTGCAAAGCTGCAAATGCTCGACGATCTGGGCCTGTCCGACACCGTGTACGCGATCGGCGCCAGCGTATTCTTCTGGGGCTACTTTATCTTCGAGATTCCGAGCAATGTGTTCCTGCATAAGTACGGTGCACGCTTCTGGATCGCCCGGATCATGTTCACATGGAGCCTCGTTTCGATGGCGCTCGCCTTCATCGAGCCGCTCGCGCGCCTCGCGCATGTCGAGACCGCGACGATGTTCTACTCGCTTCGCTTCCTGCTCGGGATCTGCGAGGCCGGCTTTTTCCCCGGTGTCATTCTTTACCTGAACTACTGGTTTCCGGCGCAGCGCCAGAGCCGGGTCATGTCGGGCTTCCTGATTGCCATGCCGGTCAGCCTGATGGTGGGCGGCGTGGTCTCCGGCTGGTTGATGGACCATACAGCCGGCCTGTTCGGCTACCAGGGCTGGCAATGGATGTTGCTGCTCGAAGGTGTGCCATCGCTGTTGACGGCGTTCGTGGTGTATTTCTCGCTTGACGACGGCATCGAGCGCGCACGCTGGCTGACGCCGCAGGAGAAAAGCCTGCTGGCGGCCAATCTGCAGCGCGAGAGCGCGCACAAGACAGCGCGTTTCGGATCGGCGGTGCGCGATCCGCGAGTGTGGCTGCTGGTGGCGATCCTGTTGACCTTCAATACCGGTTTTTACGGGCTGGCATTCTGGTTGCCTTCGATCATCAAGGCGACGGGAGTACAGGATCCGTTGCATATCGGCTTGTTGACGGCGATTCCTTACGGCGTGGCGATCATCGCAACGCTCGCTAACGCGGCCCATTCGAGGAAAACCGGGGAGCGGCGATTGCACGCGGCGATCCCGGCGCTGATCGGCGGTGTCGGCCTGATTCTGAGCGCGGCGTTCGCACATCAGGTGGTGTGGGCGATCACGTTTCTCACGATTGCCACGGCCGGTATCCTTGCGTTGATGCCGATTTACTGGACTTTCCCCGGGCAATTGCTGTCAGGCGCGGCTGCCGCGGCCGGCATCGCGATGATCAACGCGATCGGCAACCTGTCCGGCTTCACGGGTTCGATGATCACCGCCGTCGCCAGGAACCTGACCGGTGATATCAACAACGGCACTTATGCGCTCGGCGCGTGTCTGCTGGTCAGTTGCGTGCTGATCCTGCTCGTGCCGCGTAGCATGCTGACACGGGCTGCCGCAATCGAAGACAGCGGGTCCAGCCACCGCGCGGCGAAGCACGCAAACGGTTCAACCATCCCCATGACAGAGAGATAAGCAACATGTCCGCATCCACACCTCGCCGGCTAAGAAGCCAGGAATGGTTCGACGACCCGTCGCATGCGGATATGACGGCGCTCTACGTCGAGCGTTTCATGAACTACGGCCTGACGCGCGAAGAGCTTCAGTCGGGCCGGCCGGTCATCGGCATCGCGCAGACGGGCAGCGACCTCGCGCCGTGCAACCGGCACCATATCGAGCTCGCCGAACGGACAAAAGCAGGCATTCGCGACGCGGGCGGTATTCCGATGGAATTTCCGGTTCATCCGCTCGCCGAGCAGAGCCGCCGGCCGACCGCCGCGCTCGACCGCAATCTCGCGTATCTCGGACTGGTCGAAATCCTGCACGGCTTTCCGCTCGATGGCGTCGTGTTGACCACGGGCTGTGACAAGACCACGCCAGCCTGTCTGATGGCCGCGGCCACCGTCGACATGCCCGCCATCGTTCTATCGGGCGGACCGATGCTCGACGGCTGGCACGAGGGCAAGCGCGTGGGTTCGGGGACTGTCATCTGGCATGCCCGCAATCTGCTTGCCACCGGCGAAATCGACTACGAAGGTTTCATGCAGCTGACGACTGCGTCGTCGCCGTCGATCGGCCACTGCAACACGATGGGCACGGCGCTCTCGATGAACAGTCTGGCCGAAGCGCTCGGCATGTCGCTGCCCGGCTGCGCGAGCATTCCCGCGGCCTACCGGGAACGCGGCCAGATGGCTTATGCCACGGGCAAGCGCATCGTCGACCTCGTGCGCGAAGATGTGCGCCCGTCGCACATCATGACGAAGGCGGCGTTCGAAAACGCCATCGTGGTGGCCTCCGCGCTGGGTGCGTCGAGCAACTGCCCGCCCCATCTGATTGCGATTGCACGGCACATGGGCGTCGAATTGAGCCTTGACGACTGGCAGCGCGTGGGCGAACAGGTTCCGCTGATCGTGAACTGCATGCCTGCGGGCGAATATCTTGGCGAGAGTTTTCACCGTGCGGGTGGCGTGCCCGCCGTCCTGCACGAGCTGATCCAGGCACAACTCGTACACGGTGAATGTCTGACCGTGTCGGGCCGTACCATCGGCGAGATCGCAGCGGATGCGCCTCCTGCCGATCGCGACGTCATCAAGACCACTGAAGATCCGCTCAAACACGGCGCGGGTTTCATCGTGCTGTCGGGCAATTTCTTCGACAGCGCGATCATGAAGATGTCGGTGGTCGGCGATGCGTTCCGGCAGACCTATCTGAGCGAGCCCGGTGCGGAAAATGCCTTTGAGGCGCGGGCAATTGTCTTTGATGGTCCTGAGGACTATCACGCGCGCATCAACGATCCGTCGCTTGCGATCGACCAGCATTGCATTCTGGTGATTCGCGGGGCAGGTACCGTGGGCTATCCGGGGAGTGCCGAGGTGGTGAACATGGCACCGCCGGCAGAACTCGTGCGTCAGGGCATTACGTCCTTGCCGACGCTCGGTGACGGACGGCAAAGCGGCACCTCCGCGAGCCCGTCGATTCTCAACATGTCGCCCGAGGCGGCGGTTGGCGGTGGATTGTCGCTATTACGCACGAACGACCGCATTCGCGTGGATCTGAATTCACGCAGCGTGAACGTGCTGGTCGACGAGGACGAACTTGCGCAACGTCGCGAGACGGCTACCTTCACGATTCCGCCGGCACAGACGCCCTGGCAGGAACTGTACCGCCAGACGGTCGGCCAGCTTTCGACCGGCGGCTGTCTCGAGCCCGCGACGCTCTATCTCAAGGTGATTGCCGAGCGTGGCAACCCGAGGCATTCGCACTGACGTGCCGGTTGCAGGACCGGGCTCCATGCTTCACATCGAACCCGGTTCCACTGGTCTTCCAACCCTTCCGAGAATATCCAATCCCATGTCCACAACTTCCCAACCCGGTTTCCTCCCTGACGATATCGACGAGGCGCTGCTCGTGGGGCGCGTATGGCGCAAGACGGACCAGCATGAAGGCCCGTGCGTGGTCGTCGTGCGTCGTGGCGAGGTGTTCGACATCACCGCCACCGTGCCGACGACTGCTGACCTGTTCGACCGGGAGAACCCCGCACAGGTCGCGCGTACAGCGGAGGGCGTCCCGCTTGGCGCGGTGGCGGAGCTCATTGCCTCCAACCTTCCTGGCATGACCAGGCCCGCCGTGCGACTGCTCGCGCCGTGCGACGTTCAGGCCATCAAGGCGTGCGGCGTCACGTTCGCCGTGAGTTTGATCGAGCGCGTCATCGAGGAACAGGCGGGCGGTGATCCGGCGAAGGCGAAGGCAGTCCGCGAGACCATTGCTTCGATGATCGGATCGGACCTCTCGAAAATCGAGCCGGGCTCGGACGCCGCCATGAAGCTGAAAGCCGAACTGGAACGGCGCGGTGCGTGGTCGCAATACATGGAAGTGGGCATCGGCCCCGATGCGGAAGTGTTCTCGAAGTCGCAGCCCATGTCAGCGGTCGGTTTCGGGGCCGATGTGGGACTGCTCGCTGCTTCGACGTGGAACAATCCGGAGCCGGAAATCGTACTGGCGGTGAATAGCCGGGGCGGCATCGTCGGCGCGACGCTCGGCAACGACGTCAATCTGCGCGATATCGAAGGCCGCTCGGCGCTTTTGCTGGGCAAGTGCAAGGACAACAACGGCTCATGCGCGATCGGCCCGTTCGTGCGCCTCTTTGACGAAACCTTCTCGCTCGATTCGGTGCGCGCGGCAAGTGTCGCGCTGCGGGTGGAAGGCGTCGACGACAGCTTCGTGCTCGAGGGCGTGAGCCACATGAGCGAAATCAGCCGCGATCCGGCGAACCTCGTTGAGCAGACGTGGGGACGGCATCACCAGTATCCGGACGGTTTCATGCTGTTCCTTGGCACCATGTTCTCGCCGATCAAGGACCGTGACGCACCCGGTGCAGGGTTCACGCATCACCTGGGTGACGTGGTGACGATCTCGACGCCGCAACTGGGCGCGCTGGTGAACACGGTTCGCCTGAGCACTGAAATCGAACCGTGGACGTTCGGTGTGCGCGCGCTGTACCGGAATCTGGCTGCACGCGGCCTGCTTGCCGCTGCTTGAGCGACGAGTGCCAAAAACTCACTCGCGACCGCCGCAGATGGCGATCGCGAGTCAGTGGTCCAAGGCGGCGGCCGTAGCGAGCGCACCCGCGCCGCCAGAAAACAGCTTGCTGGACCGACGAAGCTTACCGGGCTACTCGTGTTGCGACGAACCGCTGACAACGCCGCCCACCGCGCTGTTCTGCGCGGCAACACGCGCTTCAGCAGCCTGGATGTTCGCCGGATATTCATTCGGGTTCGAGCGAACCGGGTTGTAGCCCGCCTTTTCGATCTGAACCAGTTGTGCGCGCACTTCCGCGCGGGTCAACGGTTGGTTCGACTGGGCGAAAACGGCAACCGGAGCAGCAAGGGTGGCGGCAACAACAACAGCGTGAATGAGCGACTTCATGATCACTACCTCCAGAGAGTGTCTTATTGGCCTGCAAACATCTTTATTTGCGGCAGTGAGGACAGTGTAGGAGGCGGTGAAATCAGGGTAAATACCTAATTTTGAATTCACTGTTTTTAAAAACAGGACAATCCGTGTCACCAGAAAGGGGCCCGCAGCAGAGCGCGCAACCCGCCCGTCGAAGTCACTCGAGTGACATGTCTTTCTCCGGCGCCTTGCCGGTCACGCGCCTGCGGCGACATTGCGCGGCGAGCGCCCTGATTTGCCGGGCGACTTCGTCGTCGAGCGGGGCATAGACGATCAAGCTCAGGTCCGGTCGCCCATCGACGGAAAACGCCGAGTATTCCAGTTCGATCGAACCCAACGTGGGATGCAGCAGCCGCTTGACGCCGTCTCCCTCTCCGTGACCCAGCACCTCGTTGTCCTGCCACAGGGCGTCGAACTCCGCACTGGTGGTACGGAGCGCGTTCACCAGTTCACCGACCTCGGATACCAGGCCCGCGCGAGCCACATCCGCCCGGAACGCGCCCACCACGAAACGGGCGACGTTTTCCCAGTCGTGCTGCTTTGCACGGACGTCGGGATTGCGGAACAGGAACTGGAGAATATTGCGCTGGCCGACCGGCAACTCGTCATAGTCAGTCAGCACAACCGCCGCGGCATCGTTCCAGGCAACGACGTCCCAGGTGGCGGTCTTGATGATTGCCGGGCTGGCATCGAGCGAGTCGAGCAGCCGCTGAAGCCGCGGATTGACGCCGTCGACGGACTTGTAGCGGACCTCGGGCGGCCGCCCCAGTCCCAGCATGAAAAGGTGCTCGCGCTCCGCATCGGTCAGCATCAGGGCGCCGGAGATCCGGTCCAGCACTTCGGCAGAAGGCGCGCCGCCACGTCCCTGCTCCAGCCAGGTGTACCAGGTCGGGCTGATGTGGGCACGCACGGCAACCTCCTCCCGGCGCAGCCCAGGCGTGCGCCTGCGTCCGGAAAACCCGAAGCTCGCCGGGTCGAGGCGTGTCCGGCGGCTTCTCAGGAAATCCCCGAGCGATCTCGCGGTATTGACTGACATCGTGATCCTGTTAGTCGCTTTACTATGATGAGATCACTACTTTAACGGGATAACAATTGACCGGATAGTGAACGCCTCACGACCAGGGAGACTTCACCATGCGTATCTTTCTTACGGGTGCGACCGGCTTTATCGGTTCGGCCCTCGTTCCTGAACTTGTCGAGGCCGGTCATCACGTGGTCGGCATGACCCGTTCTGACGCGGGAGCGCAGGCGCTTGTCGATGCGGGCGCCGAGGTGCATCGCGGAACCCTCGAGGATTCCGCGAGTTTGCGCAGCGGCGCCGCAAACGCAGATGCCGTCATCCACACGGCCTTCGATCACGATTTCTCGAAGTTCGTCGAGAATTGCGAGAAGGACAGGCGTGCCATCGCCGCACTCGGTTCCGCACTCGCCGGCTCCGATCGGCTCCTGATCATCACCTCGGGGACGGGAATGGGCAGCGGTCAGCATGGCAGGCCGGCGACCGAGGACGTCTTCGATACCGGTCATCCCAATCCGCGCATCGCGTCCGAACTGGCTGCCAATGTGCTGCTGGAGGCGGGTATCAACGTGTCCGTGGTGCGATTGCCGCAGGTTCACAATCCGTTCAAGCAGGGCCTCATCGCACCGCTCATCGGCATCGCTCGCGAAAAAGGCGTCGTGGCTTACGTGGGTGAGGGCCGTAACCGCTGGCCGGCGGGTCACCTGTCCGATGTCGCGCGTCTCTATCGGCTCGCCGTGGAGGCCCGTGAACGGGGCGCACGTTATCACGCGGTCGGTGAAGAAGGCATCAGCAGTCGCGAAATCGCCGAGGCGCTGGGGCGGGGGCTGAACTTGCCGACGGTTTCGATCGCCCAGGCGGAAGCCGCGGCGCATTTCGGATGGATGGCGATGTTCGTCGGTCTGGATATGCCGGCTTCCAGCGCCTGGACGCAGGCGCGACTGGGCTGGCATCCAGTGGGGCCGACGCTGGTCGCCGATCTCGACGAAGCGCGTTACATCGCGTAGTTTTCCCTGGGGTGTGACATTGCACGACATTCCCGGCTCCAGATTCGTGTTCGAACCTGGAGCCGGGAAGATGCACTTATCCGCCGCAGCTGAGGAGTAAGCAACGGGCGCATCCATCGATCCCTTCGACCACGCGCCCGAGACCTCATCACCACGGGATCGTTTCGCTCTCCCAACGCGTGAACGTTCCGGTGGGGCTATCCGGGCCCAGCAGTGCGACGCGCACCGCCTCGCGCGCGCCGTCCTCGACGGTTGCCGTGCCCGCATATCCGTTGAGGTTCGTCCGGGTAAAGCCCGGGGAGACGGCGTTGACCTTGATCCCCTCCGGCTCCAGCTCGATCGCCATGGCGACCGTCAACGCGTTGAGCGCCGTCTTGGACGCAGGGTAGACAGGGCCGAAGATCGAGCGATAGGCGAAGGCCGGGTTCGAGTTCGTCGTCAGCGACCCGACGCCACTCGACACGTTGACGATGCGGGCTGCCGGCGCCTTGCGCAGGAGCGGCAGCATCGCCTGGTAGACGGCGAGGACGCCGAACACGTTGGTGTCCCACACCGCGCGCATTTCATCGAGCGACACGTTGCCCGGGCGGGTCGTCCTTGCATACTCTTCGACGGACTGGCCGGGCCGTTTGTTCGTATTCGAGATGGCCGCGTTCTGGACGAGCACGTCGAGACGGCCGAACTCATTGCCAACGCGTTCCGCCGCGGCAGCGATCGAAGCCTGATCGGTCACGTCGAGCTGGAGCGCGCGGGCGTCCGGCCCCACCTCTCTCGCCGCCGCCTCGCCGCGCTCGAAATCGCGCGACCCGACCAGCACCATGAAGCCGTGCGCCACGAGATCCTTTGCGATCTGAAGGCCGATTCCCTGATTAGCCCCGGTGACGAGCGCGATGGGTTTGTCCTGCATGGTGATCTCCTTTTCGTATTGCGTTGCATTGCGTTGCATTGCGTCGTAGCGCGCGGAAGCCATTTCCGCGTGGCGCCCACGGGTCAGCGAACCTCGGCCGCCCATGCTTCGGCGTCGGCGCCGGCCGGAATGCGCATCGGGGATGACGGATCGGTCGCCGCGCGCCACACGGCTTCGGCGACATCCTGTGCCTGGGTAACCGGCGACGACGCATCCTCCAGTCCCGCGAAAACCTGCTTGACGATCCCGGCATAGGCCTCGTGGTCAAGGCCATGCATGTGCGCGCGCGCGTTTTCGAAGAAGCGCGTCGCGGGCGCGCGGCCCGGCAGCACCAGGCGTGCCCGCACGCCGAACGGCTCGAGTTCCAGCGCCATCGACTCGGTGAACGCATTCACCGCCGCCTTGCTCGCGCGATACGCGGTGATCAGGGGCAGCGCCTTCAACGTCACGCTCGACGTGACGTTCACGACGACACCGACCCTGCGCTGCCGGAACTGGGGCAACACCGCCTGCGTCAATGCGATCGTGCCGATGGTGTTGGTCTCGAAGATCTCGCGCACCGTCGCGATCGGGACGAGTTCTGCCGGAGAAGCCGCGCCAAAGCCCGCGTTGTTGACGAGGACGTCGATCGGGCCCGCGGCCTCGACGGCCTGGCGGATGCTCTCCGGATCGGTGACGTCGAGCGCGAGCACGCGCAGGCGGTCTGACGGCGGCAGCACGTCGGCACGCGGCGTGCGCATCGTGGCGACGACGTGCCAGTCGCGGGCCAGGAAGTAGCGGGCGATCTCGAGGCCAAATCCGGAAGAGCAGCCGGTGATGAGTACGGTTTTCATGGGAAGTCCTGTGGGGGAGTGTGCCCATACGATAGATCGCTGGAACCGTACTTGCTACAATCAATCATCCGAATTTCATTTGCAGGAGTCCGGCGATGATCGATCCGTTAGCCGAAGTCGTGACGCTGCTGCAACCGGGTGCCCGGTTCTCCAAACTCGTCCTTGGCGCCAGCCCCTGGCGCATCAGTCGCTCGGACGCCGGCCAGCCGTTCTATTGCGTGATCCTCGAGGGCGGGTGCCGCATCGCGATCGACGGACACGCGCCCATCGAGCTGCTGTCGGGTGACTTCGTGCTGATTCCCGCGGCCTATGGCGTCGCGATGTCCAGCCTCGAACCACCGCCGCCGGGCGTGGAGACGCCGGCGCCCGTCGCGCTGGGCAACGGCGAATTCAGAATCGGCGCCGCGGGCAGTCCGATCGACGCGCGCATGATGGCGGGCCACTGCAGCTTCGGTTCGCCGGATGCGTCCCTGCTGGTTTCGTTGCTGCCGCAACTGGTGCATGTGCGCGGCGAGCAGCGACTGGCGACGCTCGTGCAACTCGTGCGAGAGGAAACGCGCGAGCAGCGGCCCGCGCGCGAAGTCGTGCTTTCACGCCTGCTGGAAGTGCTGCTCATCGAGGCGCTGCGGTCGACCGCGGAAACGAATGCGTCACCGGGCCTCGTGCGCGGGCTCGCCGACAGCCGCCTCGCGGCCGCGATCCGCGGGATGCACGAACGCCCGACGCATGCATGGACGATTGCCGAGCTCGCGAAGGAAGCCGCGCTCTCGCGCTCGACCTTTTTCGAGCGCTTCACTCGCGCGGTCGGCGTTGCGCCGATGGAATATCTGCTCACGTGGCGCATGGCGCTCGCGAAGGACCTGCTGCGCCGCAATGAAGGCCGGGTCGCCGAGATCGCGCAGCGCGTCGGTTACAGCTCCGCCAGCACCTTCAGTGTCGCCTTCACGCGGCACGTCGGCCGGCCGCCTACGCAGTACGCGCGCGAGGAGCAGGCGGCCGCGAACGTCGCGTAAGACGGCGCGAACCGGCAGTTCCCGGATCTGTCAGCGCGTGGTGAAGGTCGTCGCCGAATACGCGTCGATGACTCTCATCGGGCTCAGCGCGTAGTTGCATTCAGCGCGGCTTTCGACATCACGATTCCCGAACAGGCTGCTACAGCGACGAAGCCGCCCTTGCCGCCTGATCGTAAAGCCCGCTCATTCGCACAAAAAACCGCGCGAACTCAGACATCGCTGGCTTCATGTCATCTTCGATGATGCCGAGCAGACAGCGCTCGCGCACCTCACGATAGTTCGCGATTACCTTCTCGCCATCCGGCGTCGTCTGATACAGCACTTCCTTGCCAACCTTCTGACCCGTCACGAGCTTCGCGGCGAGCAGCTTCTTCAGCGAATAGCTGACCGAATGCGTATCGGCGAGATTGAGCACGAAACAGATGTCCGCGAGTTTCCGGTTGCGCGCCCGATGCGCGACCTGATGCAACACGACGACATCCATGAAGGTGAGGTCGCCGTGACCGGCCGCCTTCGTGCCGCGCTCCAGCCATTCGTTGAACGCGTTCCAGCAGACGATCATCCCGAACTCGAACTCGCTCAGTCCTTCATTGCCGGGGGACACCAGATGCGGCGACAGAACCACGGGTTTTTTAGCTCCTTTCATCATTTGCCTCCTCGTTTTCCCGGATTTTAGCACTTTGACAATAATGTCACGTTGACGAAACGCTGGCGTTTCACTAGTGTTGATCCATCGTTGATCACAACCCGCTGCTTTTGCTCTGGACCCGTATGCGGCCGTCCGTGGGCTTTCTGTTGCCCGCCGTTTGCGGATTGTCCGTACGCCAGCAGCAACTGACAGCGGGTGTGGCGATTCGCCCCCCAGGAGAAAAGAAGATGCAAAACGAAAGTGACGCTGCCGCGGCCATGAAGCCGAACGTGGCGCAAATCCGGCTGTCCGTGGATATCGGCGGGACGTTTACCGATGTCGTCCTGGAAACGGCCGAGCACCGGTTCACGAAGAAAGTGTTGACGACGCCGGAACAGCCCGAGCGGGCGGTACTCGACGGCGCGCAGCTGGCGCTGGGCGACGCGGGTCTCGTGTTCGCCGACATCGACGTCTTCGTGCATGGCACCACGCTCGCCACGAACGCGGTGCTCGAACGCCGCGGCGCACTGACGGCGCTGATCGGCACCACGGGTTTTCGCGACGTCATCGAAATCGGCACGGAAGGCCGTTACGACCAGTACGACCTGCAGATCGAAAAGCAGGTGCCGCTGGTGCCGCGTGCGCTACGGGTCACGGTCGAGGAGCGGATGAATGCGAAGGGCGAGGTACTGCTGCCGTTGAACGAACGCATGCTGCACCGTCACATCGATTTTCTGCACGCGCAGCGCGTGGAAAGCGTGGCGATCTGCTTTCTGCACGCCTATGCAAATGCGGTGCATGAACAGCGCGCCAGAGAGATCATCGCCCGCGCGTTGCCGGACCTGTCGATCTCGATCTCAAGCGAAGTCTGCCCCGAGATCCGCGAGTATGAACGCACGTCGACCACGCTCACCAACGCCTACGTGAAGCCGCTGATGTCGGCGTATCTGGGGCGTATGCGCACGGCACTCGACGCCGCCGGTTTTCGCGGACCCATTTATCTCGTCACGTCGAACGGTGGTTTGACCTCGGTGGAAACCGCACGCCAGTTCCCCGTCCGGCTGGTCGAATCAGGGCCCGCCGGCGGCGCGATCTTTGCCGCCGATGTTGCGCGGCGCGCCGACGAGCGCAAGGTGCTCGCGTTCGACATGGGCGGCACCACCGCCAAGGTTTGTCTGATCGACCAGTTCAATCCGGATCACGACCGTATCTACGAAGTCGACCGCGCGGCGCGTTTCCAGAAGGGCAGCGGTTTGCCATTGCGCATTCCGGTGATCGATCTGGTGGAGATCGGGGCGGGCGGCGGATCGATCGCCCGCATCGACGCGCTCAGGAACGTCGTGGTGGGTCCGCAAAGCGCGAGTTCGGTGCCGGGGCCCGCGTGCTACGGCCGCGGCGGCACGCAGCCCACCGTCACCGATGCCGACGTGGTGCTTGGGTTGATCGATCCGGCCGCTTTTGCGGGCGGATCGGTGCAGCTCGACGTCGAAGCGTCGCGCGTCGCGCTGCGCTCGGAGATCGCCGAACCTTTGGGAATGACACCGGAACTGGCTGCATTCGCCGTCTACGAGATGGTGTGCGAAAGCATGGCGAGCGCGGCGCGCGCGCACGCGATCGAGAAGGGCAAAGGTTTCGCCGATCGCACACTGATTGCCTTCGGCGGCGCCGCGCCGCTGCACGCCGCGCGGGTCGCCGAAAAGATCGGCGCGAGCCGCGTGCTGGTTCCACCGGGCGCGGGCGTCGGTTCAGCGGTGGGATTCCTGCGCGCGCCGGTTGCCTACGAGATCGTGCGCAGCTACCACGTGCGCCTCGACAGTTTCGATGCCGGCGCGGTCGGGACAATGCTCGGTGCGATGGAAACGGAAGCGCGCGCAGTGGTCAGCGAGGGCGCCGCCGGTGCGCCGATGCAGGTGCGTCGCGTTGCCTTTATGCGTTACGTCGGGCAGGGACATGAAATCGCCGTCGATACACCCCATGGCGACGATCCCGCGGCCTGTGCGCGGATCCTCGGCGAGCGCTTCGCCAGTGCGTACTCCCAGCTTTTCAACCGCACCATTCCCGGCGCGCCGATCGAAATCCTCAGCTGGTCGGTGACCGTCAGCGCACACAGCGCCGCGGCCGGCCTGAACGCCGCTGCACTGGAGTCCGGGGCTGCGGCGTTGGCCGAAGGCGAACGTGAATATTTCGACGGACACAACGGCGCGCGCATACCGGTGCCGGTGTACCGGCGCGAAACGCTGGCGCGCGATGCGCGCGTGAGCGGGCCCGCGCTGATCGTCGAACGTGAAACCACGACTTTCGTGACCGCCGCCTTCGATGCCGAAGTCGACCGGCACGGCAACATCGTCCTGCAACGCAAGCAGCAACAGCAACCCGGAGACCGCACATGAACACTTACGACGCGCTTCAAACCATCGAGTTGCAGACCATGTGGCATCGCCTGATCGCGATTGTCGAAGAACAGGCGCAAACGTTGTTGCGCACGGCATTCAGTCCGATCGTCCGGGAGTGCGGCGATCTGTCGGCCGGCGTATTCGACACGCAAGGACGCATGCTCGCGCAGGCGGTGACCGGCGCACCGGGTCACGTCAACACGATGGCCGAATCGGTGCAGCACTTCCTGCGCCGCTATCCGCTCGACACGATGCAGCCCGGCGACGTATTCCTGACCAACGATCCCTGGATGGGCACGGGGCACCTGAACGACTTCGTCATGGTGACCCCGGCTTTCCGCGGCGGGGAGGCGGTGGCGCTTTTCTGCGCGACGAGTCACATCATGGATATCGGCGGCCTCGGTTTCGGTCCGGATGCGCTGGACGTCTACATGGAAGGCCTGTATATCCCGCCGCTCAGGCTGTTCGACGGCGGCGAACTGAACGGCACGCTCATGGACATGATCCGCGGCAATACGCGTCAGCCGATGGAGACCGAGGGCGATACATACGCGCTCGCCGCGTGCAATGCAGTGGGTGCGAAGCGGCTCGTCGAAATGATGGATGAGTTTGGCCTGGCGTCGCTGGACGCGCTGGGGCAGTTCATCCTGGAGCGCTCGCGCGAGGCCATGCTCGAACAGGTCCGCAAGTTGCCGCAGGGCACGTGGCGCAACGTGATGACCGTCGACGGCTATGGCTCGCCGATCGAGATTCATGCCGCGTTGACGGTTTCAGACCACGGCATTCACGTGGATTACGAGGGCAGTTCGGCGCAGTCGGCACGCGGGATCAATGTGCCCATCAGCTATGCCACCGCCTATTCGCTGTTCGGTCTGGCCTGCGCGGTATCGGGCTGCATCCCCAACAATTCCGGTTCGCTGTCGGTATTCACGGTGGCGGCGCCGCCCGGCAGCATCCTCAATGCCGCGCGGCCGGCTCCGGTGTCGACCCGCCACGTGCTCGGGCAAATGCTGCCTGACGTGGTGTTCGGCTGCCTGCGCCAGATCATTCCCGAGCGTGTGCCGGCCGAAGGCACGGCAGCCGTCTGGCTGATCACGCTGCGTGGCGAAGCGGCGGACGCCGCCGCCGGCACCTACGGCTTCACGCTCGGCTTCACCAGCAACGGCGGTACCGGCGCACGCGAGGCGCGCGACGGTCTTTCGGCGACCGCGTTTCCGACGAGTCTCGCATGCACGCCCGTGGAGATCGCCGAGACCCAGACGCCGCTCGTGTTCTGGCGCAAGGAGTTGCGCGAAGGCTCGGGCGGAGCGGGCAGGACGCGCGGCGGACTGGGGCAGGTGATCGAAATCGAGTCCGCGTGCCAGAAAAACTTCGAGATCCTTGCGTCGTTCGACCGGATCGATTTCCCGCCGCGCGGCCAGGACGGCGGCCACGACGGCGCGGCGGGATTCGTCGGCCTGCGCTCCGGCGAGCGGCTGAAAGGCAAGGGCGCGCAAAGCGTGGCCGCGGGTGAGCGGCTCGTCATCATGACGCCGGGCGGCGCGGGCCGCGGCGATCCGTGCGAGCGGGATCCGCTGCTCGTGCGCTTCGATGTCGCCAGCGGGCTGGTGTCGTCGCGCGACTCGGATGCGATATACGGCACGGCCTGAGCAGCACGGGCTGGCGGCGCGGCGTCCGTGCGCGAGGCGCATATGTACCGCACCGCCAGACGGGGAAAAAGGAATTACACGCACCTTTATTGATATGTCATCCTGAACGAGAGGGTTGGGAAATGAGAACCGACAGAGAAGCAGCGAAACCTGATGCGGGCGCCCGGCTGGAACGGTTGCCAATGAGCCGTTACCAATATCTGCTGTTCGCGATCGTGGCGACCGCGTTCCTGTTCGACACGGCGGATACCGCGGCGCTCGCCTACATGCTCGGCACGATCAAGGCGGAACTCGGGCTGAGCGTGGCCGAGGCTGGCGTGCTCGCCAGCGCGAGTCTGCTTGGCATGTTTTTCGGCGCCGGCATCGCGGGCATTCTGGCCGACCGCTTTGGCCGCAAGCCGATCTTCCAGTTCAGCATGCTGCTGTGGGGGCTGGGCAGCCTGTTGTGCGGTCTGTCGACGACCTACACCGGGCTGCTGAATGCGCGGCTGCTGCTCGGTGTCGGCATGGGCATGGAGTTGCCCATCGCGCTCGCGCTGATCGCCGAGTATCTGCCGACCCATCTGCGCGGCCGCTTCACCGCGATTCTCGAAGGTTTCCTGCCGATCGGCTTCATCGGGGTCGGGATTCTGGTCTATTTCCTGATGCCGCTCGTGGGCTGGCAGGGCGTGTTCCTGGTGCTCGCCGTGCCCGCGCTCTTCCTGTTCGTGATCCGCCGCATGGTGCCGGAATCGCCGCGCTGGCTGGAGGCGGCCGGACGTCTCGACGAGGCGGAAGACGTGATGGCGCTGATCGAATCGAAGGTCATGCGTGCAGCAGGGCTGCTCAAGCTGCCGGAACCGGTAATCGGCGTCGTGACGCTGGAGGCGGACACACGGCACCGGTGGCTGTCGGCGCTCGGCGATCTCTGGCATCGCGACTATCGCAAACGCACGCTGATGCTGTGGATCGTCTGGTTCCTGACGCTACTCGGGTTCTACGGTCTGACCTCGTGGCTCGCTTCGCTGCTGCAGCAGGCGGGCTATCCGGCGACGAAATCGATCTTCTATACGGTGCTCATCTCGTGCGCCGGGATCCCCGGCTTCATGGCGGCGGCCTACGCGCTCGAACGCTGGGGCCGCAAGCCGACCGCGATCGCCTATCTCCTCGGCAGCGCGGCAGGGGCGTTCGTGTACGGCCAATGCATCAGCCATCGCGCGGATCTCGCGCTCCTGATCGCCGCGGGACTGGTGATGCAGTTTTTCGTCTTCGGCATGTGGTCGGTGATCTATGCGTACACGCCGGAACTGTACCCGACGCGATCGCGCGGAACCGGATCGAGCATGGCGTCGGCGATCGGGCGGATCGGTTCGATCATCGGCCCGTCCGGCATCGCGTTGATGCTGCCCCTGACGGGTCCGTCAGGCGCCTTCGCGGTCGGCGCGGGCTGCTTCGCGGTGGCGGCCGCCACGATCGCGCTGCTTGGCCCCGAGACCCGGGGCGTGACGTTGAACTGAGCGCGAAGGCTACTTTTGTGCTCGTCCATGTCAAATAGGGCTCTGGCGAATTGCCATGGCACGGACGGCATGTTGACGTCCCGGGCCGCCTCGAGGGAGCGGCAGGGGCGAAAGGATCGTTGCTAAAAAACGAACGTTGAAAGATCGACGATGGCGTTGTTCCGCGATCCGCTACACACCCGCAAGGCAGGACTGTGGCAATCACGGGTTTTATTCTCAATGACTACAAGTTTGCTATCGCACGGCCTTCGCGGGTATCTTGCCCATTCCAAAGCGCAAAGGGCAAGGACTTATGCTGACCAGAATTGCATCGGCCTCAAGCAACGGCTTCGCCCGCTGGATACGTAAGCCGCTGTCTTTCGCGCCTTGTCTGGCACCGGCTTCGGCTGTTCCACATACGCCATGTGCATGGGTCAATAAAAGCATCCGCGTCCTGCTCGCCGCCGTCGTGCTGATCGCGGCAGTTGCACCGGCATGTCAGGCGCAGTACACCACCGACTGGCTGGCGAACACGTTTGGGACGAATGCTGCCCACGTCGGTAACGGTGCGCGTTCCATGTGGGTAGCGCCCGAGGGCGTTATCTATACAGCATCGATGTGGGATGAAAACGAGGGTGGCATTGCCATTTACCGCAACGGCCAGAGCGCAGGTTCCATCGGGTTGCACAACGACTTCCAGGGCAGCGCCATCACGGGCAATGCAACGTCGATCTTCGCTGCCTTGCAATTCAGCAGAACGGACGGCGGCGGACGGGTGGGGCGATACAACCGGGCCACGCAAACGCGCGACCTCGTTATTCCCGTTAGCGCGACGACGACCGAGGCGCGTGCCGATGTCATCACGGGACTCGCGACATCGGGCTCGCTCCTTTACGCGAGTGACTTCCCTGGCAATCGCGTCCGGGTCTTCAGCACGGACGGCGTCTGGCAGCGGGATATCAATGTTTCAGGCCCGGGTGCGCTCGCCGTGGACGGCGCCGGCAACATCTGGGTTGCGCAGAAAAGTGCGGGCAGGATCGTTGAATTCAGTCCCACTGGGGCATCCCTGAATGCGATCCAGATGTCTGCTGCGTCCCGGCCTTCCGCGCTGTATTTCGACGCCACGGCCCGGCAGCTCATGGTCGGCGACGAGGGGCCCGACATGAACATCAAGATATTCCGTGCCGTCGGCAGGCCCATTCAGGTCGGCACATTCGGCATTCAGGGCGGGTATCTCGACACGACGGCTGGCATCAAGGGGCAGGTCGGCGACAAGCGGTTCACCCGCGTGGCCGGCATCGGCAAGGACGCTGCGGGCAACCTGTATGTCCTCAACAACCCGTGGGGTGGAACCTGGGACCTCGGCCGCAACGGCACGACCGACATTCACGCCTACGACAGCTCGGGTAACCTGCGATGGAAGCTGCAGGCGCTGAACTTCGAAGGCAACGGCGCGCCTGATCCCGGCACGGACGGCGCGTACTTCTATGGCGGCTTCAACGTCTACACCGGCACCGCTGGCGGAACATTCGTGGCGAACACCGTGGACCCGGTCGACTATCCGTCGGATCCGCGCATCGCCATCAACGATGGTCAGCGCGGCCAGCATTTCGCGCAGATCGCCACTGTCGGTTCAAACCGGATCCTTGTCGCATCCGGCCAGAATCCCGGGATCTTCTATTTTTTCCATTTCAATGCGGCCAATGGCTACATCGCGATTCCGGACGCCTCGCTGCCGGGTGCGGCGTTCAATACGACGGCACCCGTCACCGGCGGATTTTCCCTCGACAGCAATGGAAACATCTGGGCCGGCCTCGACAGGACGAACCATATCTACTACTACCCGCTGACTGGATTCGATGCCGACGGCAAGCCGGCCTGGGGTGCAGCCGTGACGTACTCCACGCCGATGTCCATCAGGCCGATGACGCGGATCATCTACCTCGCGGATAGCGACACCATGATCCTGGCGCAAGGCATCGTCGGCAGCACGGACTGGACGTCGATCGGCACGAGGATCGAGGTGTATCACGGCTGGCGCGCGGGCAACCAGAAATCGCCGAATCCGGTGATCAACATCACCAACCCCAATCCCAAGTCGATCACGGCGGCCGGCAACTATCTGTTCGTCGGATACGTACACACCGTGCCCAACATCGATGCGTTCAATCTCAACACGGGCAACCTGGACGTCACATTGACCAACACCAGCCCCGCCAGCGTGGATGTCGGTAGTGACGTGGATTCGATGTATGGCCTCAGGTCGTACCTGCGGTCGACCGGGGAGTACGTCATCACGAAGGACAACTACAACGACTCCAGCATTATTGTTTATCGCTGGACGCCTGGCTGAACCGGCGCGGCGGCTCTGCCGCCGCTCACCCTCACTTCACCGCCCCCAGCGCCAGCCCCTTGACCAGATATCGCTGCAGCCACGCAAACACGATCGAAACGGGCAGCGTGGCGCACAGCGTCGCGGCCATCACGAGATGCCATTCGACGACATACTTGCCCGCCACCATATCCGTCACCTGCACGGTCAGCGTCTTGTTCTCCGGCGAACGGATGAGCGTATAAACCACGGCAAACTCGTTCCACGCGTTGATGAACGTGAAGATCGCGGTCACGACGATCGCGGGCACCGCCAGCGGCAGGAACACCTTGAAAACCGCCTTCGTCCGGCTGCAGCCCTCGAGCCACGCCGACTCTTCGAGATCGCGCGGCACGGTCTGGAAATACGACGACAGCATCCACACCGCAAACGCGATGTTGAACGCCGCGTAGGAAACGATCACGCCGATCTTCGAGTCCACCAGATTGCCGTCGCCATAAGGAATCATCGCGGCGAGCCGGAAGAGACCCACCACCAGCAGAATCGGTGAAAGCATCTGCGTGACGAGCAGGAACTGGCGATACACGCCGCGTCCCTTGAACGGAAAGCGCGCGAGCGCGTAAGCCGCGGGCAGGCTGACGGCCAGCGCCAGCGCCGTCGAAAGCAGGCTGATCACCGTGCTGTTGCGCAACGCGACGCCAAAGTTCGCCGCCGTCCACATATCGATGAAGTTCCGCCACTGCCAATGCACCGGCAGCCAGCGCGCCGGATAGACGAACACTTCGTTGGCGGGCTTGAGCGCGGTGAACAGCATCACCGCGAACGGAAACAGGATCACGATAACCAGCGGCGCAAGCGCGAGCCAGCACCAGAGGGTGCGTTTCATCTTGACGCTCATGCGGGGTCTCCTGATGATTTCGGCTGGAGGCGCAGATACACCATCGAGAAAATGAACAGCATGACCAGCATGATGAGCGACACCGCGGCCGCCTGGCCGGGCCGGCCAAGCCTGAAGCCAAGTTCATACAGATAGGTCACGAGAATGTGTGTGCCGTTGTCGGGGCCGCCCTGCGTCATCACCCAGATGATCGGGAACGAGTTGAACACGTAGATCACGTTCAGCAGGATTGCCATGTTCACGAACGGACGCAGCAGCGGCAGCGTCAGCTTGCGGAACATCTGCCACGCGCTCGCGCCATCCATGCGCGCGGCTTCGTAAATATCGCCCGGCACCGAAGACAGGCCGCCAAGCAGAATCGTCACGGTAAAGGGAATGGACACGAGAATCCCGACCAGGATCTCGACGATGAACGCGAGCCCCGGCGTGGCGAGCCAGTGAATCGGGCCTGAAATCAGGCCTAAACGCTGAAGCGTCACGTTGATCATGCCGTAGTCGTCGTTGAACGACCAGCGCCAGACAACGGCCGTCATCGTCAGCGAAACGGACCACGGCAACATCACGATCGTGCGCGCAATGCCACGGCCGTGGAAATCCTGGTTGAGCACCAGCGCAACCGGCACCGACGTGAGGATCGTGCCGCCCACGACGCACACGGTCCACACCAGCGTGCGGCGCACCACGCCGAGAAACACGGGATCGGTGAAGATCGCGTAGAAATTGTCCAGCCCGATGAAGTCGCGGATCGCACCAAAGCGCGATACCTCATGCACGGACTGCCACACGA
This sequence comes from Paraburkholderia sartisoli, assembly GCF_900107685.1. Lineage (GTDB taxonomy): Bacteria > Pseudomonadota > Gammaproteobacteria > Burkholderiales > Burkholderiaceae > Paraburkholderia > Paraburkholderia sartisoli. Next base: position 376,407 of record NZ_FNRQ01000006.1, read on the forward strand.
TGCTGAAAACCGGATAGCTGATGATGAAGAGCGCGAGGACGAGACTCGGTGCAATCAGCAACCAGGGCGCCGAAAGGCGGGGAAAAGCGGGACGGCTCATGCGTGCTCGATCAAAAGAGGCGCCGGCCATGATGTAACATCACGCCGGCGCGCCAGAATGGGCCGATCAAGGCGGGGCTCGAAACGTTACGTTCGTCCAGGCCCGGAAAACAGCAAACCGGCCGCACGCGAAGCACGCAACGCTTCGAGGCGGCCCGCACCATCAGCTATATCAATGCCCCAATGCCTTGTTCGCCTGCGTGGCCGCGTTGTTCAACGCGTCCGCCGGCTTGGCCTTGCCGAGGTAAATCGCCTGCATCGCGTCGGTCACGGCCTTCGCGGTGTCTTCCCAGCCCGTTACCGTCGGTGCGAACTTCGCGGTCGGCAGCAGCGCGACGAATGCCTTCGTGTCCGGATCGTTGAACACCGGATCGGTTGCTTCAGCCTTCGTCGTCGGCAGGAAACCTTCCGTGCTCGTGAACTCGACGCGCGGCTGCTTCGTGAACAGGAAGTCGAGGAACTTCCACGCGTCCTTCTTCACCTTCGAGTTCTTGAACATCACGATCGAATCGGTGACGGCGTACGTGGCGGCCTTCGTGCCCATCGGCACCGGATCGATGCCGTACTTCAGGTTCGGCGCTTCCTTCTTGATCTGCTTGGCGAGGAACGGCGCCGAAATCACCATCGCGACGCGGCCCTGCTTGAACAGGTTCTGCACGTCTTCACGGCTGTAGCCCGTCACGCCCGGTTGCGTCAGGCCCTCGTCGATCATCTGCTTGTACATCGTCGCGGCCTTCACGCCAGCCGGCGAGTTGAACGCTGCCTTGCCGTCCTTGCCCAGCACGTCGCCGCCTTCGGTCCACAGCGCGTAGTAGAAATACACGTCCGTTTCGATTTCCTTGCCTTGCAGGCCGAAGCCGGCCACGCCCTTGGCCTTCAGCTTCTTCGATGCATCGATGACGTCGTTCCACGTCTTCGGGCCGTTCGGATAGCCGACCGAAGCAAGCAGGTCCTTGTTGTAGTACAGCGCGCGTGCCGATGCCGCGATCGGCAGGCCGTACGTCTTGCCGCCGATCTCGCTCGGCGCGAGGAACGGGCCGATGAAGCGCGACTTGAACGACGCGTCCATGTAGCCGTCGAGCGGCTCAGCCACGTCGTCCTTCACGAAATCCAGCAGCCAGCGCGTGCCGACGATGGCCAGATCGGCGTTGGCGTTGCCCGAGATGTCCGTCTGCAGCTTTTGTTGCAGGGTGTCCCAGTTCACGTCTTCGATCTTGATCGTGGTGCCGGGATTGGCCTTTTCGAACTCCTTGGCCATTTTCTCGAAGTACGGCGCGGTCGCGTCGCTGTAGTGGGCGACGGTCACCCGGACCGTATCGGCCTGTGCCGACATCGCGATACCGGCGAGGGTAAGCGCAACGGCCAGCTTGCCGAGCGTAAGTGAAGCACGTGCATGCAACGACATTTTCGTCTCTCCTGGGGTGGTCTGCCGCCGTAGCCGGCTGCTGGGTTTGGATTGTTTGAAAAAATCCTACAGGACGAAAAAATAGTTGTCACGTAGGGTTCGCCATATTTTTTATCCAGGCGCTTTGTGCTTAATATGCTGTAAAGAAGCGATATTTTGTGCGGTGCAGGAACGCACCAGACAAAAGCCGATGGGCGGGAAAGTCCACCAGGCGCCATGTTTGTAGGAAATTTACAGGCGTCGTAAGGCAAAAAAACAACGAGAGAGCGCGGCCGTCACGATAGACGCGGCAGGCACGAATCAGGGAGCAGTATTACGGACAGTCAAGGCGCCGTCGCATGCGAAACGGCGCGCAAAAGCAACATCGGCAACATCGGCGAGGACGGACATGAATCGCGTGGTCTTGGTGACGGGTGCCTGCGGCGGAATCGGCAGGGTGTTGTGCAGGCGCTTTGTGGAAGAGGGCGACACGGTGCTGGCGCTCGATATCGACGCGACAGCGCTTGCCGCGCTGGCCGCTGAACCCGGCGCCGCGCGTGTAATACCGGTGGCGGTCGACATCGGCGACGCCGCGGCGGTACACGGCGCGGTGGCGAAAGCCGTGGCAGAGCGCGGGCCGGTCGACGTGGTGGTCGCCAACGCGGGCGCGGCCGAAGGCCTGACGCTCGCGACAACCGACGCCGCCAGCTGGCAGCGCGACGTCCATCTGAATCTGAACGGCACGTATCACACGGTCGAAGCGGTGCGCGCATCGATGATCGAGCGCGAGCGTGGTGTGCTCGTGCTGATCGGCTCGGTGAACGGCATGGCATCGCTTGGCCACCCCGCGTATAGCGCGGCCAAGGCGGGCCTCATCAGTTATACGAAGGCGCTTGCGCTGGAGCTGGGGCGCCACGGCATCCGCGCGAACATTGTCTGTCCGGGCACGGTCAAGACACAGGCGTGGCAGGCGCGCGTCGACAAGAATCCACAGGTTTTCGAGGCGCTCAAGAAATGGTATCCGCTGCGCGACTTTGCGACGCCCGACGATATCGCCGACGCGGTGCTGTTCCTCGCGTCGCCGGCAGCGCGGGTGATCACGGGCGTGGCGTTGCCGGTGGACGGTGGCCTGATGGCGGGCAACCGCCTGATGGCGGAGGAACTGACGCTGGAGCAGTTCTAGGCCGAAGCTCCGGTGTTAGAGATTGAAGCAGTGAAAGCGGTTCGAACGATGAACGTCGCGCACCACGCGCGGCGCTCTGGATCCTGACGAGGACAGCATGGCAGCAGTGCAACTGAGCGGCATTTTCAAGCGCTACGGCGAGACGCAGGTCGTGCATGGCATCGACCTTCATATCGACGACGGCGAGTTCGTCGTGCTGGTCGGCCCTTCGGGCTGCGGCAAGAGCACGCTGATGCGCATGGTGGCCGGTCTCGAGGAGATCAGCGGCGGCGAGCTGATGATCGGCGGCACGCGGGCGAACGCGCTTGCGCCGCAGGAACGCAACATTTCGATGGTGTTCCAGAGCTACGCGCTTTATCCGCACCTGTCGGTGTACGAAAACATCGCGTTCGGGCCGCGCATCCGCAAGGAATCGGAGAAGCATTTCAAGCCGCGTATCGAGGCGGCCGCGAAGATGCTCAATCTCGGCAGCTATCTGGACCGTCTGCCGCGCGCGCTCTCGGGCGGCCAGCGTCAGCGCGTCGCGATGGGCCGTGCGGTGGTGCGCGAGCCGTCGCTGTTTCTGTTCGACGAGCCGCTTTCGAACCTCGACGCCAAACTGCGCGTGCAGATGCGCACGGAAATCAAGGCGCTGCACCTGCGCCTGAAGAACACGATCATCTACGTCACGCACGACCAGATCGAAGCGATGACGATGGCCGACCGGATCGTCGTGATGAACGCGGGCCGTATCGAGCAGGTCGGCCGGCCGCTTGAACTTTACGATCGTCCGGCGAACCTCTTTGTCGCGAGCTTCCTCGGCTCGCCTTCGATGAATTTCGCGGAAGGCTCGATCGTGCAGGGTGACCTGGGCTTCGCGCTCGCGCTTTCCGACGGCCACGTGATTCCGCTGCCGGAGGCCGCGAAAGCTTATGCGGCGCCGGGCGCGCGCGTGACGCTCGGCATCCGGCCGGAACACATCGAAACGGATACCGCGGCGCACACAGGCGTGGCGATGGAAGTGGAAGTCGTCGAGCCGACGGGCGCGGAAACCCATCTGTACGGACAAATGGGTGGCAGCACGTGGTGCGTCACGACGCGTCAGCGCTCGACGGTCGAGCCCGGCCAGCGTGTCGCGCTTGGACTGCCGGCCGGACATCTGCATCTGTTCGACACGGGCAGTGGTGCCCGGCTTGGCTGAATCCGCGTGTTGCCGGAGCCGTCGAAGCCATGACGGAACGCGGAGTTTTTAACCCAACAGGAACACACGGGTGTCCGCTCCGAACCTGATTCCCCATATCCGCAACGCGCTTGCATCGCTGCGGCCGGCCGAACGCAAGGTCGCCGACATGGTGCTGGGCGACGTCGATTTCGCGATGCGCGCGAGCATCACCGAACTCGCGCAGCGTGCCGACGTCTCGGAGCCTTCGGTGACGCGCTTCTGTCGCGCGATCGGCGCACATGGGCTGCGCGACTTCAAGATGCTGCTCGCGCAGAGCGTCGCGGGTGGGTTGCCGTATGCGTCGACGGCCGTCGCGCGCGACGACGACCTGCAGACGCTCTTCGACAAGGTTAGCGAAGCCGCGGTCCAAGGCATCACGCACGCGCGCGGCGCACTGGAACCCTCGGCGGTCGAAGCGGCGATTTCGGCGATTGCCACGGCGCGGCGCGTGTATTTCTTTGGCGTCGGTTCGGGCTCGGGGCTCGCGGTGCAGGACGCGGCGCTGCGGTTTCTGCGGCTCGACATCGCGGCGAGCGCTTTCACCGACGGTCATCTGCAACGGCTTTACGCGGGCCTGATGGAACCCGGCGACGTCGCGTTCGCGATCTCGCATTCTGGACGCAGCGTCGAAGTCAACGAAAGCATCCAGATCGCGAAGGAGCGTGGCGCGACAACCATCGGCCTGACGAACGTCGGCTCGCGTCTCGCGTGGCTCGTGGACATTCCCTTGCTCCTGCGCGTGCCGAACGCGATCGATCCCAATACGCCGGGCGTGTCGCGCATCGTGCATCTGTGCATCATGGATGCGCTCGCCATCGGCGTTGCGCTCAGGCTGGAGCCGAAGACGCTCGAGAAGATGCGGCATGCCAAAGCAAGGCTGTCGCAGGAAGCCGGGCCTCCTTCCACGGATACGCCTTGAAGCATCGTTCGGTTGTGGCCAGAAAGCGCGCTTTCCTGCGCCGGCGCGCAATCATGCGCGCCACGAGCCCATGTGGTTGCATGGCGCGCCAGTACGGCGCGGTTCGGGCTTTGACGAACGGCTTTCAGTAGATCCAGGGAATCAGCCGGCGCGAATGTCGCCGGTACTCTGCATAGACTTCACCAAATTCGCTGGCGAGCGCGGCTTCTTCGATCTTGATGCGCCTGATCATCACGCAGAAGACCGGCAGGAACGCGACGGCCAGGCTGATCCAGTTATTGAGCGCGAGACCATAGCCGAAAAAGCTGACGAGCAGTCCGGTATAGGCCGGATGGCGCACCCACCGGTAAATGCCGCTGGTGATGAGCGCGTGTCCTTCGCGAATCGCGACGTTGTAGGTGAAGAAGCGGCCGAGCGTCACGATCGAGACGATCCGCAGCAGCATGCCGGTCAGGATCACGACGATGCCGACGTAGCGGAATTCCGGCGCGCGGACGATGGGGAAATCCGTGAAGTACGCGATGAGCGCGGCCACCCCGATCGACGACACGGTGGTGAACCAGATGACGACAAGCGTGCGCCGGTCACGGTTGCCGGCTTCCTTGCGGGACGCTCGCAGTTTCGACGACAGGACCATCTCGGTGCCGACCCACGCGAAAAACACAACGGCGAAAATGTAGTTCATAAGCGGATGACGGGTGAATCTGGCGTCGGCCAGACTGAGGGTTGACGGGTTAAGGATCGCGACACGCAACTTAGATGACGAGCGCCATCAGGACAATGAGCGAGCCGGCCACGAGGCTGAACGGGGTGTAGATAAGGCGGTCCATTCGCCGGAATGGGCCGTCGCCCCTCTTCCGGAAAAAGCCGAAGTGGCGAAAATCACCGACGGCACGCACGAGCAACGTCGCGCCGAGCAGGATCACGGCCACCTGAAGAACCGGGCGAAGCGCCGCGCGCGGGAACGGCGTGCAGATGACGTCGAGCCACAGAAGCAGCAGCGCCGAACACGCGGCCGAGCCGGCCGCGACCAGCAGGATCGCGCCACGGCGAGGCTGAAAGACCGGCCGCGCGCCCTCATGCGGAAGGGCGAGCTGCAGGCCGCGCCGGCCGTTCATCGCCCAGTACAGATGGACGAGCGCAAACAGAAAGAACGCAAACGCGAGTGCAAGACCCGCGCAGCGCAGGCCGGCGACGTACCAGGTGTGCATGTCAGCCATCGGTTCTTGAAGCGTCGCGCGGCACCACGCGTGATGCGGGATCGGCCAGCGGCGCTTTCTTCCGTGTGATCAGCGGCCATATCCGCGACTGCGCGTGATTGAACGCGACGGCAGCTTCACGCTCCACCGGGGGAAGATCGTCCGCTTCCAGGATGGCGTCGACTGGACACTCGATGATGCAGACGCCGCAATCGATGCAGTCATCCGGATTGATAACGAGCATCTCCGGTCCTTCGTGAAAGCTGTCCGTCGGGCAAACCTCGACGCAGTCCGTATATTTGCAGCGCTCGCACGCCTGTGTGACGACATGTGTCATGAGTTTTCCTGTCAGGCTGTCATGCCGCCGTCGATCACAAAGCACTGTCCGGTGACATAGTGGCTTTGATCGCCGACGAGGTATTCGACCATGGAGCTGACGTCGCTCACATCGCCGGCCTTACGCATGGGGATCGAGCGGCAGAGGGCCACGCGCGCTTTTTCCGGCATCTCGCGCATCATGTCCGTATCGATGATGCCGGGCGCGATGGCGTTGACGCGCACCCCGAAGCGCGCGACTTCGAGCGCCAGCGAGCGCGTGAAGCTGATCAGTGCCGCCTTGGTCGCGCTATAGCTGGTTTGCCCGGCGTTGCCCTTCAGCCCCGACACGGACGACATCATGACGACCGAGCCGCTGCCGGCTTCAACCATCGAGGGGAGCAGCGCGCGCGTCCAGTGAAACGCCGCGTTCAGGTTGTTGTCGACGACCGCGAACCAGGCTTCGGCGTCCATGCCGAGGAAGGCGCCATCGCGCGTGATGCCGGCGTTGTTGATGAGCGCATGCGGCGCGCCGTACCGGGCAACCCACGCCTGCGCCAGCGCCGCGACCGCCACGCGGTCCGTGCCGTCGCATTGCACCGCGTCGACATGGCGGCCTTGCTGCTGGCAATCGTTCGCGAGACGGTGCGCCGCGTCACTGGAATGAACGTACGTGAAGACGACGTGATAATGCCGCGACAGTTCGCGTACGAGCGCCTCGCCGATACCGCGGGCGCCGCCGGTTACCAGTAACCACGGCCGTTTCTGTTGAGTCATGTGAAATCCTTTGCTTTCTGGAACCCGAGCATCGCGCCGTAGCCGACCGTCGCTTCGTATCCGCTGCCCGACACCCAGTGGCTGACAAAGCGCAGGTTGTCGACCGGAAGCCTTCGTGAGGGCGCGTGTTTCGTCGACGATGGTTCGACCAGTGCGCCATAGCCCGACCCATGGGTGTTGTTCGTGTAGCGCAGACAGGTGCGCGGCGTTGACAGTTCGACGTAGCGAACGTGTCCTTGCATGTCGGCGAAGTGTTCGAGCAGGCGGCCGAGCAGCGCATCCCGCGCGCGCGCTTTTTTGCCGCGATAGGCGTCGGTCTTGCGTTCCGGCCAGTGATGGATCGTGTCGAGTGCATTGACGACGATGACGTGGCCGGCTGTCGGGTCAAGCGCGTGATAGTTCGTCACCTCGACCGACGAGTCGTGCCAGTACGCCTGTTCGCTCAACGCGGCCTCAGACGGCGCGCGGCGCGCACAGGCCCGGGCCTCGCATGCCGTTTCGGGATCGCGCGCGAGCAGCATGGTTTCGGCGTCGACCAGACCGTAGCGGGCTGGCGGCGCGTCGAGCACGACGTAAAGCGTCGTGGTTGAACTGGCTGCGTGCGTCGCGGTGTGTGCCGCGACGGGCGTGTCGAACCCAGGCAGCGTCCGATCGACGAGATGCTCCAGCGCGTAAAGCGGCGACGTGTTGACGATCACTTCGTCAGCATGGAAATGACCGATCTCCGTGACGACGCCCGTCGCGCGCATCGACGTGCGGTCGATCGTGATCTGCTGGACTTCGGCGCGGGTGACGACACGCCCGCCGCCACGTTCGATGCGGCGAACCAGCGCGGCGGTGAGCGCGCTCGAACCGCCTCGCAGATACGCCGAGCCGCCGAACAGCACCGCATACCAGACATGCAGAAAGTACAGATAGCTCGTCTGTTCCGGGAACGCGCCGACGTAAATGCACGGCAGCGCAAGTATTTCGCGCAGCGTCGGCACCGGGATGCGCTCGCGGATCGCATCGCGCGTCGAGCGTGTTTTCAGCACGGTATGTGCATATCGCAGACGTTTGAGGTCAGGTTCGTATTCGCCGGACAGCGTGCGAAACTGCATGTACCCATCGTATCCGTACGTGCTGATTTCGTCGAAGATGGTTTGCAGCCCCGCTGCACAGTCGGGGAAGCGTTGTTGCAGCGCTTCAAGAACGGCGTGCGGATCTTTGGTCAGCGTGATGCGTGTGTCGCCGGTGCATGCCCTGAAGAGCGTGTCCGGAAAGACGGGCTCAAGTTCGTCGAACACGCCGAGGCGCTTCAGCGCCTCCCGCAGGTTGCCGTCCGGCCCCATGCCGCTCAGCTTGTGCAGGCTGACGTCGAAGCGCGCGTGGTGCTTCGGGCGGGCGAACTGCGTTGCGTATCCACCCGGAATCCGGTGCTTCTCGAGCACCACGATGCGTGTGCCGCGACGCGTTTCGAGCAGGCTCGCCGCATACGCCAGCGCCGTGATGCCGGAGCCGACGCATACGACGTCGAATGACTCGCTCATTGCGAAAGACCGAGTTCGACGAACCAGTCGCGCTGCTCCTTGAACCGTCGGGCGTTGAGCATCGCATTGTTCGGCGACGTGCGGATCGAGCGGACCACGTCCGGATTGTTGACGTCGGCGGGAAACGGAAAGCTCAGATGCGCGGCGATCTCCGGATTGAACGTCAGCAGATTAATGAAGTTGTTCAGCACGGGCCGGAACTGCTCGCGCACGATCGCCTGATCTTCGTGTGAAGCGCTATTGAAAAAGCCTTCGACGATGCGCCGGCCGAACGTGATGTGACGGATTTCCTCGACGTGATGCGCATGAAACATCTTGCGCGTGAGCGGCTCGATACCCTCGTCTTGCGTGCTGGACATGGCGACCAGTTCGGCGGCCCACTCTATCGTCAACGTCCACAGAATGCCGATGGCCGGATGAAGCGTGGGGAGCTTTGCCAGCAGCGCCGCGTAAGGACCCGACGGCGGTGCGAACAGGTTGAGACCGGCGAGTTTCATGTATCGCCGGAACATCAGCGTATGGATGATCTCCTCTTTCGGGAAGATCATCAGGTACTCGTAGATTTCCGGACTGAGCCGTTCATGATACGTGTTGACGTAGCCGACGTAGAGCGGCGGCAGCGTCTGCTCCAGCCAGATGAACATCGATACGTCGCGCGCTGTTTCCTTCCACAGCAACTCGCGACGTTCGGACTCGCCAAGCGCGTCCCAGTACGGCGTGCCGTAGATCCACGAGGTGTTGTCCGCCTTGGGCGGCAGCGAGAGATCGATTCCGTCCTGCCACGGCAGAACACCATCGACGTCCATGAACGACCGATGTGACGCCTGCACGAGCTTTCTGATGTTCTCGTGCTTCTGTTCGGACAGGCAGAACGGGTCCCCTGCGTTGATGGCGACTGCTTCAAGCGGATTACGAGTAGCGGTGTTCATCGTCAGGCCTCCTGGGTTGCGGCTGCCGTGCCGATATACGTGCATAGCTGTCCGAGTGTGCGGATCTGCTTTTCGAAGAGCGCGGGCGACAGCGCCACGCCAAATTCGCGCTTCACGCCGACCTGGATTTCGACGTAGTCGAGACTGTCGAGACCCAGTTCATCGATGCTGGTTTCCTGCTGGATCTCGCTGGGCTCAAGGTCCTTGATCTCGACGATCATGTTCTGGATAAACTCAAACACAGTGCTGGCATCAGCCATTTTCTTGTTGCTCCAGTTGCTTCGCTGATGAACTCAGCGGGGAAATCATGAGAGCCACCGTGGTTCTCAACAGAAACTGCGTATCGGCATACGCGCTCAAGGTCGCCTGAATGACGCAACCCTCCTGCCCGCTGCCGGTAATGACAGGGGTATCGATGTCGCAGCGGATTGCATCGGCTTCGCCGTGTGCACCGGTCGAATCGATGTCCATGCGCTGGATTTCGGCGGAAATCACCGTCGAGTGGTGTGTCTGCAGGACGGTCGCGTGTTGCATGAGGTCGTCAACGGAACGGGCGGGCGCGAAGCCGGCAAAGTCGCTAACTTGCGCGAAGAGGCCAGGCTGGCGGAGCAGCGCGCTAAAGAGCAATGCGTCGAGCAGCAGCCATGCGCCGGCCTGGCCGTGAGAGGTGGCCGGCCATAGCGCGATTGCGGCGGCGCGTTCCGCTTTTGAAATCGAAAACGAATGCCACGCGGGCCCGCTGCCGCACGCTCCAGCAGGATCGCATTTCGACTCAACGCTGACTGACAGCGGACGCAGATGACCCGTCATGCAAGGTGTGTTGCGTTCTTCGTCTGCTACCGCGAAATTGAGGCCGTTGCCGCGCGATTCGATGGCGAAGCGATAACCGGCGTTCTTGAGAACCGGTGCGCGCAACACGGCCTTGAACACGAGCGCGCCTTCCGGCCATTCACGGCGCCCCGCTTCCTGAAACAGTGCTGCCTTTACGTCGAGCATCACGCGCATGCCGTGAACGGGCACAGCGCCCAGATTCAGCCGCGCGGCGCGCGCGAGGTCGAAATGGACCGGATTGAAATCGCCCGAGAATTCGGCCCACGCCTGCAGGTCGGCTGTGTTGTAACGGAGTGCGGTCATGGCACGAACCGTTCGATGACAAGCGCCGCGTTGGCGCCGCCGAAGCCGAACGAGAGGTTCATCGTCGTGTCGACCTGCGCCTCACGGTGCGTGTTTGGAACGTAGTCGAGATCGCATTGCGGATCGGGATCGGCCAGATGGATTGTCGCCGGGACAATGCCGGATTCGATCGTTTTCAGGCAGACGATGGTTTCGAAACTGCCAGCCGCCGCGATCAGGTGGCCCGAGTACGACTTCGTGCTCGACACCGGAATGCGGTACGCGTGCTCGCCAAGCGCTGCCTTGATCGAAGCCGTTTCGTTGACGTCGTTGAGCGGTGTCGACGTGCCGTGTGCGTTGATGTAATCGATCTGGTCAGCGGACTTTCCCGCGTCGGCCAGTGCCGCCCGGATCGATTCGACGCGCGCGATCATGTCTTCTGCCGGCGCCGTGAAATCGCGCGCGTCGGAGTAGCTGCCGTAGCCGGTGATTTCTCCAAGAATGCGGGCGCCGCGATGCAGGGCGGATTCCATCTCCTCGAGGCACACTACGGCTGCACCTTCGGACAGGACGAAGCCGCTGCGCGCCTGGCTGAACGGACAGCAGGCTTTCGACACGTCAGCCTGTTCCTTGGTGAGTGCCTGCAGGATATCGATGTTCCAGACGTTGGTGCGCGCGTTGAGCGCCTCGGCGCCGCCCGCGAGCATCATTCTCGCGCGGCCCTGGCGGATCACCTCGACGGCGTCGCCGATTGCGATCGTGCCCGTTGCGCAGGCGGCGACCGGCGTGTTCTGATAGCCACGCAGATTCCACATCAGGCTGCACGCAGCCGTTGCCACGTTCGGCATGGTCAGCAGGCTACCGAGCGGACTGCCGAAGCCCGTCGCGAGATAGCGGTCGTGGCATTGGTAGGCCTCGTCGAGGCCGCCCCATCCCGTACCAACGATCACGCCGCAATCGAGCGGCGAGTAGACATCGCCCGGTGCCTGCTGTCTGAACGCCATGCCAATGGCTTCCTGCGCGGCGAGCGCCGCGTGGCGTGCGAAACGCGGAAGCGCGCGCCTGACCGCCGCTGGAATGGCGCGGAACTGTTTTTCGTCAATGTCGACCTTGCCGAAGAAGCGGGCTTTGATCGACGCGTCCCCCGTGTCGTGAAGACGATAGCCACATGCGTAATTCATGATGCTTTCCCAGCACGCGTCGACGCGGTTGCCAAGAGGCGTCACGCTGCCGTAGCCAGTGACCACGACTCGACGGGCAGGGTGGTTCGAGTTGCCACGGAGAGAGTTGTTCATGCGGAAAAGGAGTCCGTTCGATACGCGGAAGAATCGGTGGGTCGCAGTGCTGCCTGTTATTGCGATCCGTAAATCGATGCTTCTTTGACTGTGTAGGAATCCGTAGTGTATGAACTGAACATTAGCCCAGTATTGACAGGAATCAGAAATGATTCGGAGAACTGTTATCCAGAATTTGCGCTAAAAGGACGCGTGTTTTTGGGAGCGTGCGAACGCTTAATGCGTAATGAATATGCGCGACGTGAAGGCCATCTCGTCGGAAGCCGGATCGAAGCAGGTGTGGAGTGCGAGGCGGGGCGAGCCAGCCGCGAATAAGCGGGACGCCGTGAACGTCCCGTTCAGCGCGATCCATGCAGCATGAAAACGTTGCCGTCATACGGAGAGCAACGCATGCTAACGCGGGGTCTCATGCGATCTGCACCGAAGGCACGCTCTTCATGCAGCGCAGCGCGAACATCGAGCGGCTGTGGCGAATGCCGGCGATCCGGTAGAGCTTCTCGCGCAGGAAGCGCTCGTATCCCGCCGTGCCGTCGACGGCGACTTTCACCAGGTAGTCGTATTCGCCCGAGACCAGATACGCCTCCAGCACCTCCGGCAGTGTTGCCAGTTCGGCGCCGAAGCGGGCGAGGGCGTCATCGTCGTGACGGTCCAGCGTGACTTCGAGCAGCACGACATCGGCGAATCCGAGCTTCGCGCTATCCAGCAGCGCCACGTAGCCGCGAATGTAGCCGTCGGCCTCCAGTTGCCGCGTGCGGTTCCAGCAGGCGGTCGTGGACATGCCGGCCAGCTCCGCCAGTTCCGCGTTCGAGAGCCGGGCGTTTCTTTGCAGTTCGCGCAGGATCTTGCGGTCCTGGCTGTCCAGTGGACGGTTTCGCGTGCTCATGATGGATCGCCGGAAGATTATTCAGATATCGATCATTCTAACGGAAGAACGTTTCGGCTTGACAGCAAAACACATGGCAATCAGGAAGCCTTTACAGGGGCGCGCCGGGTATATTTTCTACATTGCTTTCAAGCCCGGACAGCCGCGCGGGCCAGCACACCCGCGCCGGCCGCCCGCCGTAGCCACACGCTACGGATCGGATGTCGTGTCGCCTTACCGTTGGCGACGCAGGAGCGCGCTTCGACGTTACCGCGTCGGACGTGGCGCCCAGCGGGTACGAAGGCATGTTCTGTTTTTCCTCTGCCGTTTCCTTCCCTTCTGATGTTTTCAGCTGGCGCCCGGCCGCCACGTCCACGCGCCTTCACGCGAGCGCCGCAATTCGACGATCGACAGCGGCGCGATCTCGATCCGCCCAGACGACTCAGCCGGTGCGCCCAGCACATGAATGAGCGCCGCGCGCATCACGACCGCATGCGTAAGCGCGATCACCTGCATGCCGCCGGCCGGTGAAAGTGAAGCTGAAGACGAAGGCGCAAGCGCATCGAGCCACGCGCCGACGCGGGCCAGCACAGCCCGGAACGATTCGCCAGCGGGCGGCGCGGCGTCAGGCGAGCGTATCCACGCGGCGAGCGCCTCGGGTTGCGCGGCGGCAAGCTCGTGCAGACGCCGGCCACGCCATTCGCCCGCATCGGCATCCGAAAGCGCGGGCACGATTTGCGCCTCCAGTCCGAGCGCCTCGGCCGTTTCACGCACGCACGTCGCCGCGCTGCGAAAGACCTGCGCGGCCTGGGCACCTTGAGCGGCGATCAGCCCACGCCCGTGCCAGGCCCGGAGTGCGTCGAGCGCGCGCGGATCGAGCGGATCGTCCGCGGGGAAGGCGCCCACGCGCATCGCCCGTGTCGCCGGGTGGCTGATCAGCAGCAACCGTGTCTGCATGTGCTGTCCCTGTTGTGAGTGCGTCGCGCGTTCTTCGCGCTGGCGCGCGAAGTTTAGCGCGTAGAATATCGGGACCGAAGCGCGGAAGCCGGTGTAAGCCCGGCGCGGTCGCGCCACTGTAATCGGCTCAACAAGGAGTCGAAAGCCAGACCTGAGCTTCGTGTCACCCCTGTGCCACCCGTGGCCATCTTTTTTCCATCGACTGTCGGGGCGCGTAACCCCTGGAGAGATACACCATGACTGACGCCGTTTTCAAGCCGGCCGTTCAACCTGCACCCATTCCCCTGCGCGAACTTTTGCCGTGGGTTGTCTTCGGCGGACTGCTGCTTCTGCTCGCGCTGTATTTCGTTGGCGCTGAAGAAGGCGCGACGTCGCTGGTTCCCGGCATGATGGTTCACGAGTTCGTCCACGACGGCCGCCATCTGCTTGGCTTCCCCTGCCACTAACGGGGATACACATGGTAGGCAAACTGTTGGTACGCGGCATGCTCGCAGGCATCGCCGCAGGACTTCTCACGTTCGCGTTCGCCCGCGTGGCCGGCGAGCCGGCCGTCGATCAGGCGATTTCCTTCGAGGAAAAAGCGGCCGCCGCGCGTGGCGAAGCGCCGGAACCGGAACTCGTCAGCCGTGAAACGCAGGCCGGTCTCGGGTTGCTGACCGGCGTGGTCGTGTACGGCGCAGCGTTCGGCGGACTCTTCGCGTTGACGTTCGCGTACGCGTACGGACGCGTCGGCAGGCTGGGCGCGCGCGCGTTGTCGGCGACGCTGGCGGCGGGCGCGTTCATCGCGCTCGTGATCGTGCCGAATCTCAAGTATCCGGCCAATCCACCGTCGGTCGGCGATCCGGAGACGATCGGCATGCGCACCGGGCTCTTCTTCCTGATGATCGCGATATCGCTGGCCGCGCTCGTGTTTTCGCTGAAGGTGCGGCGGCGCGCGGTCGCGCGTGTCGGGCAATGGAACGCGGCGATCATCGGCGGTGCGGTGTACGTCGCGATCATCGCGGCCGTGCAGCTTTCGATGCCGGTCATCAACGAAGTGCCGCGGACGTTCCCGGCCACGCTGCTGTGGCACTTCCGCATTGCGGCCATCGGCATGCAACTGATCATCTGGACGACGATCGGGCTGCTGTTCGGCTGGCTCGTCGAGCGTGACGAGCGTGCGCAACTGCGTGCGGGTGGGGCGGAACGGTCAGCGTTTCCCTGATAGCGCTTGATGGTTGTTTGATGCGGGCCTGGGTGTTCCAGAGGGAATGGAGTGCCTGGGCTCGCAGTCCAGTCTTTCACATGGCGTGCGAGGCGGGGTCCTCCAGCAACCAGAGAAAGAGTTCGTCAAATCTCGTGTCGACACTATCTGGCACTCAGTCCCCTCGCTTTTCCCTGCGGTTTTGCCGCGACTCCGCGGATGCCTGCCCGCGGGATTTTCCGGGCGCAACCGCTTCCCTCACATCCATCTGGATGCTGCCGTGGGGTTGGTGGGTTTTTTTACTTGAAAATTAACAAAGATGTTCATGAAATCCGTAATTTCATAAACATCTTCTTTAATATTTCGCCGGTGTGCGTTGCGTCGGCATGGCTGTGTGGCGGTCGCCGAATGGCCAAAGCTTTCCCATCGGCGTGACTTGCCGAAGCTATCCGTGCGCAAGACGCGCCGACACTTCCTGCAAATCGAGATCCTGTTCGAGCGCGCACAGCAGTTCGTCGTGGATCAATCCTTCGCGACGCATCCGCAGCAGTTCGACACGGCCGGCCGCGATCGCTGTCAGCACGACGTCGTAATGCGCCGCCCGCAGGTCGGCGGGGAATTCAGTCTGATCCTGATACGAATCCGTGAGACGCGCGCGGTAACTGTACTGTTCGAGCAGACGCGGGTGAATCACCGTGCCATCCGCGTCGTGAACCAGCGGCTGGATCGCGGCGAACTGCGCGGCTTCGACGTGCGCCCACGCCTGCGGCTCCGTCAGGTGACGCGGGTTCCGTTCGGCCCGATGCTCGGGGCCAAGCCAGCGGATCAGCGGCCCGATCGTCGTGCCCTGCACGAGTACCGTCACGAGGATCACGGCAAACGACGCGACGAGAATCAGGTCGCGCCCCGGCATCTCGTCCGGCAGCGACAGCGCGACCGCCAGCGTCACCACGCCGCGCATGCCCGCCCAGCTCTTGATCGTGGCGGCGCGCCAGTCGGTCGCGTGGGCGCCCTTTCGCATGCGCCGGTGCAGCACGCCGTGCAACCCGTCGACGGCGAACACCCACACGAAGCGCGACACCACGACGGTGCCGACCACCGCCGCGACCGCGGGCGCCAGCGTCGCAAGCGCATCGCCGACGCCGCCAAGCCGCACGATCACGCCGCGCAGCGAGATGCCGATCAGGATGAAGACGAGCGCCTCGAGCAGGAAGATCATCACCTGCCAGAACGCCGTGCCGCGAATGCGCGCGTTCGCGGAGAGGATTTCGTGCTGATGCCAGCCGAGCGCCATGCCGCAGGTGACCGTCGAGATGACGCCGGAGACTTCGAGCATTTCGCCGGCGATGTAGCTGATCCATCCGGCGAGCACCGAGCCCGTGATGACGAGATACAGCTCGCCCGTGTCGTTCAGAAAGCGCAGCAGCCTGACGAAGATCCACCCAGTGGCAAGACCGACCGCGATGCCACCGAGCCCGAGAATCGCGAAGCTCGCGATGGCGTGCGGCGCGCTGAACACGCCGGTCAGCGCGGCCACGACGGCGAAGCGGAACAGCACGAGGCCGGCTGCGTCGTTCAACAGGCTTTCGCCTTCCAGCAGGACCATCAGGCGGCGCGGCAACGCGACGCGTTCGAGCACGGCTTTCGCGGCGACGGCGTCGGGCGGCGAGACGATCGCGCCCAGCGCGAAGCAGGCCGCGAGCGGCAGCGCGGGCACGACGAGATGCACGATCAGGCCGACGACGAGCGTCGTGAACGCGACCGCGCCGATCGCGAGCAGCAGGATGCCGGCGAGATCGCGCCGGAACTCGTCCCATACGGAGAACCATGCGCCGTCCATCAGGAGCGGCGGCAGGAACACGATCAGCACGAGCGCCGGATCGAGGTTGACGGGCGGCAGACCCGGCACGAAGGCCATGCCGATGCCGCCGATCAGCAACGCAGCGGCGGGCGGCAGACGCAGGCGCTTGGCGAGCAGTTCGAGCCCGATGATCGCGATGAGCGAAAGCAGTACCAGTTTGAAGGCGGCAACAGAAGACATGAGATGACCTGGATGTCGATAGTGAAGTCGTGTGGACGATGGCACCGCGTGCCCGCGTATTAAGCCACAGCGCTTCGACAAACAGGATGTTCATGCGCGACATCGCGCTCAGGAGTGCGGCGCGTGATGCCGGACGGACGCAGCGCTCAGGACTGCGCCGCCGACTCTCGCGCGACGCGCGACCGTACGGCGGCGGCCGCCGCGGCCGCGGAGCGGCGCCGGGCGCCGAGCTTCTTCAGCCAGATCATCAGGCCCGTAGCGCTCAGCACGGCGACGGCGATGCCGGTGAAGCTCATCAGGATACGTCCGCCGATGCCGAGGATGCGGCCCGAATGCAGCGGGAATTGCGCCTGCATGAAGATATCGCCGGCCGAGCCCTTGCCCGGGATCGATCCGCCCGCGAGCCTGCCGGTGTTCGCGTTGTAGTAGAGCCAGGCGTTGCCGAGGCCGGCGTCGCCGTGATCGTGGCCCGGCGCGAAGAAGCCCACGCCGTACGCGTTGAACGACGGCACGTAATACAGCGCGCCCGGCGGCGCGGTGAGGCCGCGTTCGCGGCCGGCGGCCTGGGCCATCTGCACGATGCGTTCAGCCGTGAGTGGCACCTCGCCCGGCGCGCCCTTGCGCATCAACGCGGGGTTGTTGAAGGGCGTCGGTTCGAGCGTCGATACGGTCGAGAGAAGCGGCCGCACGACCGGGTCGGACAGATTCATCGATACCGAAGTCAGCGCGACGATCGCGAGCACGCCCCAGATCCAGACGCCGCCCGAGCGATGCAGATCGAACGTGAGCGCATAGCCGCCGCGTCCGAAACGGAACGCGAACGACTTGCGCCACGCCTTCACGCTCGGAAACGACAGCACGAGCGCGATCACGCTGTCGAACAGCCACACGATGCCGACGATGCCCATCAGCCAGGTGCCCGTGTCGAAGCTGCCCATGAACGGCAGATGCAGCGTGTAGTGCAGCTTGTAGATGAACGGAATCAGGTTGATCCGAGCCACCGATACCGCGCCCCATTCGCGACGCCCCTGGATCTCGCCGGTCGCGGGATCGACGGCCAGCTGGTTGAAGCCGAGCGCATACGGCTGGCCGGTCTTCGGATCGGTGCGCGGCAGCACCATCATCTGTAGCGTCTTGCCGGGTTCGACGCCCAGCGGCAGATACGTCACGTCAAAGCGCGGATCGGCCGCCTCGATGCGTTGTGCGAGTTCCAGCGAAGGCAGCGCCGGCCCCTGCGTGCGGGCGTTGAAGAACATCGGGTTCAGCGCCGCGTCGAGTTCGTGATCCCATGCGATCAGCGCGCCGGTCAGCCCGGCGACGAACAGGAACAGCGCCGTCGCGACGCCCATCCAGCGATGCAGGCGAACGAGCAGCGGCCTCATCTTGCGCGGAAGGTCGCGCCGACGCGCAAAGGCTGGGCGGTAAACGGGGACGCGGCGGACAACACGGCGAATCGACTCTCTTTGTAAATAAGAATTGTTCGCATCTTAACGGTTGATGGCCCCGGCTGCAAGTTGTCCGAAAGCGGTGGCCTGACTCACCTTCGGACCTTCGCAACTGGCCGTCACGCCACGAAGCGCCGCGTTGCCCGCCGCAACGGCGCACGGCTGGCTGAGGCCCCGTGTCTACCGCAAGCCCGCCGCGGACTCGACGTTGGCGACCATCGCGATGAGCCGTGGCGCGACGTCGTCGAGCAGCGCACGCGCCTGGGGCGTGTGGTCCATCACCGCGCAGTTGAACACCAGCGTTTCCGAGTCGACCGGCGCGCAGAGCGGCGCCGCGACGGCGTATATGTTCTTCTGCATGTCGCCGTGCGACACGCACACGCCCAGTTCGGCGTAGTCGCGCATCGCCTGATCCAGTTGCGGCCGGTATCGCTGCCACTGGTCCGGCACGCCGACGCGCAGCTGGTTCAGCGCCACCTCGCGTTCCTCGGGACCGACGCCCGCGAGCCACGCCCGCCCCATTGCCAGGCGCAGCACCGGATGGACCGCACCGACGTCGGGCCGCGTGTCGGAGCGTTTGTCCACCGAGCAGCTTTCGATGTAGACCATGTTCGCCTGGTCACGCATGCCGAGCGAAACAGCGCCGCGTATCTGCATCGCGAGTTCGCGCATGAACGGCCGCGCGATCTGGCGGACGCGCATGCCGGCCAGCAGCGGATAGCCCATCGACAGCACGCCGCCACCGAGCCGGTACTTGCGCGCCTCGACGTCGTGACGCAAGTATCCGAGCTCCGTCAACGTGAAGGCCAGCCGCGAAACCGTGGCTTTGGACAGTCCCGTGCGTTCGACAAAATCGCGATTGCCCAGCGTCCTTTCGCCGGGAAGAAAGCAGCGCAATATTTCGAGCCCGCGCGCCAGCGTGACGGCGAACTGGCGGTCATCGTCGTCAGGCAGCGCGAACATGGCCGGGCTCCTTGTGAATGCGGTTCATGGTTGCGTGCTTCATGGTTATTTGCCGGCCGGCGCGACGTCCTGCTGCGCCTCGAGTTCGTGTTCGAGCCTCTCGACCATCTGGATCAGCTTCGGCGCGATTTCGTCGACGAGCGTATGGCGGCCGAGCTGGATCCGCGGCACGCCGCAGTTGAAAACGAAAATCTCCGAGTCGATCGGCGCGCGCATCGGCACGGCCACCGCGTGAATGTCGCGCTTGATCTCGCCTTCGCTGAGCGCGAAGCCCCGCTTCCCGAACGCGCGCAACGCGGGCGCGAGCGATGCGTGCCACGTCTGCCATTGCACCGGATCGCGGGTGCGCACGAGGTCGAGCACCGCGTCGCGCTGGGCAGGCGTGGCGCGTCCCAGCCACGCGCGCCCCATCGCCGACGCCAGCACCGGTAGCGTCGCGCCCGTATCCGGCCGGAACGCGAGCGATTCATGCCGGCGCGACGTTTCGACATACACCACCTGCGTGCGGTCGCGCATGCCGAGCGACACCGACCCGCGTGTCGCGTCGGCGAGTTCCTTCATCAGGGGTCGCGCCAGTTCGCGGATGCGCATGCCCTGCAGGAACGGATAGCCCACCGACACCGCCGCCGACCCGAGCCGGTATTTGCGCACGCTGTTGTCGTAGCGCAGGAATCCGATCATCGCGAGCGTGTACGTGAGGCGCGAAACGGTCGCTTTCGACAGGCCGGTTCGTTCGGCGAATTCCTTGTTGCCGAGAACCGGTTCGCCGACCTTGAAGCAGTTCAGCAGTTCGAGACCGTGCGCGAGCGTCGTCGCGAACTGGGGATTACGGAGCGGATATGAGGCCATGAATGTGAGCGGAAAAATGCGCCTGTCTGGCGCTTCGCCTATTCAAGCACAGCGCGGCGCGTGGCGCATCGGTGTTTAACATAGCGAAACCCTAATATCGGCATCCTGCCAGGTTGTTAGGCTTGAACCACATCTTCAGTCCCAGTCCGGAGTGGTTTCAATGCCCTTGTCTTCCAGCCAGCGCGCCGCGCTCGACGCCCTGTTCAATCCCGCATCCATCGCCGTGGTGGGCGCTTCGTCGAACCCTGCGAAGATCGGCGGGCTGCCCGTCGAATATCTGCTGAACCAGCGTTATCCCGGTGCGATCTATCCGGTCAATCCGAAGCAGGATCGCATTCAGGGCCTGCAGGCGTGGCCCTCCCTGCGCGACGTCGGCGCGCCGATCGATATGGCGATCTGCGCCGTGCCCGCCTCCGGCGTCATGTCCGCCGTCGAGGACGCCGCCGTCGCGGGCGTGCGCTCCATCGTGATGTTTTCGTCGGGCTTCGCCGAAACCGGCGAAGCGGGCCGGCGCGCGCAGAACAACCTGCGCGCGCTCGTCGAGGAAAGCGGAATCCGGCTGCTCGGGCCGAACTGTCTCGGCTTCGTGAACAACCATCAGCGCATCTACGCGACCTTCACGCCGGCGCTGAAAATCGCCGCGCCGCTACGCGGCAACATCGGGCTCATCAGCCAGAGCGGCGCGTTCGGCATCTTCGCGTTGATGCTGGCGCAGCGGCGCGGCCTCGGTGTCAGTCACTTCGTGTCGACGGGCAACGAGGCCGACATCGAACTCGCCGATGCGCTCGCGTGGCAGGCGCTCGATCCGGCGACGTCCGTGATCCTCTGCTATCTCGAAGGCGCGCGCGACGGCGACAAGCTCTGCGCGGCGCTCGAACTCGCGCGCGCGCAGCGCAAGCCGGTGGTGATGTGCAAGGTCGGGCGCACGACGCAGGGTGCGGCCGCGGCGGCGTCGCACACGGCTTCGCTTGCCGGCTGCGATGAAATCTACGACGCGGTGCTGCGCCAGTACGGCGTCTACCGCGCGAACGACATCCACGAACTGTTCGACATCGGCTATGCGTGCTCGGTCGCGCCGATGCCCGCGTCGGACGCACTCGGCATCGTGTCGATCTCGGGCGGCGCGGGCGTGTTGATGGTCGACGAGGCGCACCGGCTCGGGCTGTCGGTGCCCGCGCTGCCGCAAGCCGCGCAGCAGGTGATTCTCGAGCGTGTGCCGTTCGCGTCCGCCGTCAATCCCGTCGACATCACGGGCCAGGTGCTCAACGACACCGCGCTGCTGGGCGACGCCGTCGATACGATGCTCGCGCACGGCGGTTACGACGCGCTGGTGTCGTTCCAGGCCGTCACCGGAATTTCGACGCAGCACCGGCCGCTCGTCACCGATCTCTGGGCGCGCGTGCGCGCCGCGCATCCCGAGCTGACGGTCGCGGTCGTGTCGATTTTCGACGAAGCGAACCGCGAGTTCCTCGAAGCGCAGCGTTGCCTCACGTTCGAGGAACCCGCCGCCGCCGTGCGCGCGATTGCCGCATTGCACGGCTTTCGACGGCACTTCGAGCGCGCCGCCGCGCCCATTGCACTGCCCGAACCGGTGACCCTTCACAGCGCGCGTCTCGACGAAGCCGCCGCGTTGCAACTGCTCGCCGCAGCCGACATTCCGGTCGTGCAGAGCCGCGCGGTGTCGACGGCTGGCGAAGCCGCCGCGGCGGCCGCGGCGGCCGGCTTTCCGGTCGCGCTGAAAGTGCTGTCCGCCGACATCGCGCACAAGTCCGACGTGGGCGGCGTCGCGCTTCACCTCGCCGATGAGGCAGCGGTGCGCGCGGCGTTCGAACGCGTCACGCAGAACGCCGCGCGCGCGGTGCCCGGCGCGCGGATCGACGGCGCGCTCGTCGCGCCGATGATCGGCAACGGCGTC
This sequence comes from Paraburkholderia sartisoli, assembly GCF_900107685.1. GTDB lineage: Bacteria > Pseudomonadota > Gammaproteobacteria > Burkholderiales > Burkholderiaceae > Paraburkholderia > Paraburkholderia sartisoli. The sequence goes on from NZ_FNRQ01000006.1 coordinate 398,565, forward strand.
GAATGCATCCTCGGCGTAACGCGCGATCCGGTGTTCGGCCCGGTCGTGATGTTCGGCCTCGGCGGGATTCTCGTCGAGGTGCTGAAGGACGTGACGTTCCGGCGCGCGCCGTTCGACCTGGCGGAAGCGCACCGGATGATCCGCGAGATTCGCGGCTGGCCGGTGCTCGGCGGCGTGCGCGGCCAACCCGCCGTCGACGTCGACGCCATCGCCGAAGCGCTCGCCGCGTTGTCGCGCTTCGCGGCGGCGAACGCGGACACGATCGAGTCGATCGACATCAATCCGTTTATTGCCCGGCCGCACGGACAGCCCGCCTGCGCCGTCGACGCGCTGATCGTCGCGCGCGCATGAAACGCACCGCATCGCATCGGGAGGGAGGGAGCCTTATGAACCCGAACCAGACACCGCTGGAAACACTTCGACTGCGCGTACGCGCGTTCATCGACGAAGACGTGATCCCGTGCGAGGACAACGCGCTCGCGCACGACTTCGCCGCACAGGACAGGGTCATTCACGCCTTGCGCGAGAAAGCGCGCGAAGCCGGCGTGCTTGGCCCCGGCATTGCACGCGAACTCGGTGGCCTCGGGCTGTCGTTTCGCGAGCGCGCCGTGATTCTCGAAGAGGCCGGCCGCAGCCTGCTGGGCCCGCACGCGCTGCACGCCGGACCGCCCGACGAAACCAACATCCTGATGCTCGCGAGCCTGTGTACCGACGCGCAGCGCGAGCGCTACCTGAAGCCGCTGGCGGCGGGCACCGCGAGATCGTGTTTCGCGATGACCGAGCCACCGCCGGGCGCGGGCTCCGATCCGTCGATGCTGCTCACGCGCGCGACCCGGCGCGACGGCCGGTGGGTGATCGACGGCTGCAAGTGGTTCATCAGCGGCGCGCTCGGCGCGGACTTCGCGATCGTGATGGCCCAGACCGACAGCGGACCGACGATGTTCATCGTCGATACGGATACGCCGGGCTACCGGATGGTGCGCGTGATCGACGCGCTCGACGGCTTCATCAGCTCGCATTGTGAACTGGACTTCGAGGGCTGCACGGTCGGCGATGACGCGGTGCTGGGCCAGGTCGGCGAAGGCTTCGGCCACGCGCAGTTGCGGCTCGAACCCGCGCGTCTCACGCATTGCATGCGGTTCATCGGCGCGGCGCAACGCGCGCTCGATATCGCCGCGCGCTACGTCGCGGGACGCGACTCGTTCGGCAAGCCGCTCGCGCAACACCAGGCCGTGCAGACGCTGATCGCCGATTCGCAGATCGACCTGTACGCCGCCCGCCTGATGACGTACGACGTCGCGACGCGCATGGACGCCGGACAGTCCGTGAAGCAGGAATCGTCGATGGCGAAGGTCTTTGTCTCCGAGGCCGTCGGCCGGGTGGTCGACCGCGCGGTGCAACTGACCGGCGCGTTCGGCATCTCGGGCGACACCGTGTTGTCCGCGCTCTATCGCGAGGTGCGCCCGTTTCGCATCTTCGATGGCGCATCGGAAGTGCATCGCGCCGCGATCGCGCAGCGCGCGCTCAGGCAGTACGCGCCGCCCGCGCGCGAGACGTGTCGGGGGCAGTAAAGCGGTTGCGGTCGTTCGACCGCGCCGCGCTGGTTTCATCCATATAAACAAAATCTGACATTGGAGACTTGTTCATGAAAATCCGGCACCTCGGCTGGCTGCTTGGCACACTCGCGTTCAGCGCGCATGCACAGAGCAGCGTCACGCTCTACGGCCTGATCGACTTCGGCCTCACGTACGTCAACAACACGCAGACGTCGCGAACGGCGTCGGGACTGCACGGCGCGCACCAGTTCGCGGTGAGCGACGGGAGCGCGAACGGCGTCGCGGGCAGCCGCTGGGGCCTGCGTGGCGTCGAGGATCTGGGTGGCGGCCTTCAAACCGTGTTCGTACTGGAAAGCGGCTACACGCTGAACAACGGCGCGCTCGCCCAGGGCGGCGCGGAGTTCGGCCGCCAGGCGTATATCGGCTTGCAGGGCGGATTCGGCAGCGTCACGGTCGGCCGTCAATACGACACGTACACCGACTTCGTGCAGCCGCTGACGGCGACAGGCCAGTGGGCCGGCTACATGGGCGCGCAGCCGGACGACGTCGACAGCCTGTCGAACACGAGCCGGATCAACAATGCGATCAAGTTCCGCACGCCCGATTACCGCGGCTTCGCGGCGGCGGGTCTCTACAGCCTCGGCGGCATCGCCGGGAGCACGACGCAGAACCAGCTCTGGTCGCTCGGCGCGCATTACAGCGTGGGTTCGCTGCTGATCGCGGCCGGCTACCTGAACGCGCGCGACCCGAACGTGTCGCTGTATGGCACGACGCCGAACAAGGGCACGACGACGGCCAACAACATAGGCTCGTTCGGCTCACCGGCGACGCCCGAGTCGTATCCGGTCGATGCGGGCTACGCGTCCGCGAAGACGACGCAGATTGCGGGCGCCGCGCTCCAGTACGCGATCAGCGCGGTCACGCTCGGCTTCGTCGTGACGAACACGCGTTTCGAGGGGCTCGGCTCGACGTCGGGTCCTAATCCGCTGGGGTACACGGGCACCGCTGCGTTCACGAGCTTCGAGCTGAGCGCGCGCGCGCAGGTCACGCCGGCGTGGCTCGTCGGCAGCGCGATCCATTACACGGACCGCAACTCCGTGAATGGCGACGGCGGCGCGAAATATCTGCAGCTCGATCTGGGCACGATCTACAACCTGTCGAAGCGCACGAGCGTCTATCTGCTGACCGTGCTGCAGCGCGCGAGCGGCCGCGATTCGCTCGGCCAGCCGGCGGTGGCCTCGATCAGCGGTTTCAGCCCGTCCACGACGAACCATCAGATCGGCGTGCGCGTCGCGTTGCAGCAGCGGTTCTAACGCGCGCATCGGGCACGCTACGGTCAAGGAGGAAACATGTTTCCCATAGCAAATCGATGGCGCGGGTGGATTGTCGTCGTGATGATGTTTCTGTTCATGCTGATCAATTTCGCCGACAAGGCAGTGGTCGGACTGGCCGCCGTGCCGATGATGCACGATCTCGGGTTGTCGCCGCAGCAGCTCGGGATGGTCGGCAGCAGCTTCTTTCTGCTGTTTTCGATTTCGGGCGTGCTGTTCGGCTTCGCGGCGAACCGCATCAAGACGAAATGGCTGCTGGCGGTGCTGTCGATCATCTGGGCCGTCGTGCAGTTTCCGCTGGTGGGCGCGGCGTCGTTTCCGCTGCTGATCGCATGCCGCGTGGTGCTCGGCGCGGGTGAAGGGCCGGCGTATCCGCTCGCGCTCCACGCGACGTATAAATGGTTCGACAACAGCAGGCGCAACCTGCCGTGCGCGATCGTGCTGCAAGGCGCGAACACCGGCATGCTGGTGGCGGGTCCGGTCCTCACGTACCTGATCATTCACTACAACTGGCACAGCGCGTTCCTCGCGCTCGGGCTGGCGGGGTGCGCGTGGACCGTCTTGTGGCTGCTGCTCGGCGAGGAAGGCACGGTCGACGATCACGCGGCCGCGTCGCCCGTGAACGTGAACGTCGACGTGCGCTCGCCCGTGCCTGTGCGCGTGCGTTATCGCGACCTGATATGCGACCGGACGCTGTTCGGATGCGTGTTGCTCACCTTCGTCGGATATGCCGTGCTGTCGGTGGGCTTCACGTGGTTTCCCGTCTATCTGCGCCTTGCGCTCGGCTATCCGGCGGCGGACGTGGGCTGGCTGTTCTCGCTGATCGTCTGCGCGGGCATTCCGGCGACGCTCGCGATGTCAGCCGCTTCGCAGTGGATGGCGGCGCGCGGCGTGAGTTCCCGGGTTTCGCGCGGCGTCATGGCGAGCGTGCCGATCGCGCTGGCGGGGCTCGCGCTCTTCGGCACGACGACGCAGATCGGCGCGGGCGCGAAGGTCGCGTGCCTCGCGGCGAGCAACGTGCTGAGCCAGCTGATTTTCTTCTTCGCGCCGCTGATGATCGGTGAAGTGACACCCACGACACAGCGCGCGGCATGGCTTGGCATCAATGCGTCGCTTGGCACGCTCGCGGGGCTCGTCGCGCCGGCGTTGATGGGCCATTTTGTCGGCGATGCGAGCAGTGTCGCCGAAGGCTTCCGACACGGTTTCACCGTGCTGGGCTGCGTGCTGGTGCCGTCCGGCCTGCTGGGTGTGTGGCTGATGAATCCGGAACGATCCGTGCGGCGGTTGCAGCGCCTGTATTCCGCGAACGCAGGCGAGGCGACGATGAGCGCGGCAGGCACGCCGTCGTGTGGCGAAAAAGCGGCATGACGACGTAGCGACTGAGTAATCGGGATGTTGTGTGTGTGAAAAGCGGCCTGTCCGGGTGTCCCGGACAGGCCGCTTCGCTTTGTCAGCGAGCCGTGCTTTCGTCGACCCGCCGGACAGCCGGAATGACGTAGTCGCGCGTCAGGATTTCCTTGCGCGGATGGTACAGGCGCAGGATCAGATAGAAGCGTCCCGCGGGCGCCGGAAGCCAGTTCGAGATGCCCTGTTGCGGTTCCGTGTGCTGGATCTGGATGTCGAGCGATCCGTCCTCGCCGCGGCGCAGGTCGCGCGAGCGGTCGCCGATCGCGTAGCGCCGGATCGGATTGTCCGCGAAGTAGAAGTCGCTGCCGTAGATCGACACGGACCAGAACGCATCGACGGGCGGCAGTTGTCCCGCCGGGAAATGCAGCACGTACTGCCGCGCGCCATCGAGCTGCTCGCCGTTCGCGTCGAAGTCGCCGAGCGCGTAGAGCGCTTCGTCGCTGGCGAGCGCGCCGAGGCCTTTCATCGCCGTACACGCGCGCGCGAGGTAATCGGTGCCGAGGCGCCCGCCCGCGTAGTTGATCGACCACGGCAGCGCGCGACGGCTGCGCGTATGACCTTCGATGAGCTGCGCGCCCGCCTTCACGGCGCGCTGCAGGCCCGCGAGCCGCGCTTCGCCGGCAGCTCCCGTATCGACCCGCCGGCCGCGCGCGAGACCGAGGCGCGCGAACTGCGCGACGAGGCTCGCGTCACGCGCGGGCGGCGGATTGTCCTGCATCGCGCGCGCGAGATTGTCGAAGAACGCGATGCCCGAGGGGCTCGACGGCTGATAGTCGACAACCGACTGCGGCAGGCGGCTTTTGCCGGTTGCAGTCAGCGTGAACTGCGCCTGGAAGGCGCGCGCTTCCTGCATGTCGTCGGCGCCGTCGATCAGCACGCGCCCCAGCACCCATACGAGATTCGTCGGACAGCGGATTTCCTCCGTGCCGTCGGGCAGCGTGCCGGACCAGTCGGGACCGACCAGCGCGAAGCGCGATGCGTCCGGACCCACGACGCGCGGGCCGAGATTGCGAAAGTTGTCGCTGTACGCGTCGACCAGTTCGATCACGAAGTAGCGGCCGGTCGGCGCGGGCGTCGTCAGCACGACCGGGCCGTCGGCCAGGTTCAGCCAGGCCATCGAGTACAGCAGGTCGTTGGCCGGCGTGACGACGTCGCGGTCCTCATGCGTCCACGGTCGCGGACAGTGCGAAAACTGGTTGACCGGCGCGCGTCCGTATTCGGTGGGCGCATCGACGGCCGTCATCAGCGCGCACGTCCTGACGATCTCGACGAGCGGATAGCCGTAGACGTAAGCCTGAACGCCGGCCACATAGGCCCACTCTTCCTGTGCAGTGTTACTGGTCATGCTGGAACGTCCTCCTGGGTGACTGCGTGTATGTGTCTCCGCGCGGACGGTGAGCAACGCGCGGCGCCACGGCCGCTCCACTGGCCATGGTCGTCGCACGCCGCGCCCGCCCGCGGATGGTGCGAGGCCAGTATAGGCAGGCGTCCCGTCCAAAGTGTTTAACATGGCGAAACCCTGGTTCCGTTATGCGGTGGCCGGCGTAGGCTTGATTCCGTCTCTTTTGTCCTGCTTGTTCTGTTTAGGGAGCGGTATTCATGTCCTTTTCCACGAGCGCACGCGCCACGACGCATGCGCATCCGGCTGCAACCCCGAACCCGGCGGATGACCTCGCGGCGCTCGCCCGCGACGCCGTGCTCTACACGCTGCCGCTATTCGAAATGGCGCGTTCGCGCGCGACGACGTGCCCGCGTCGCGACGACAGCGGCCAGTTCGCCGGCGAGAGCCCGAATTCGACGCTCTGCTGGCTCAACCGCCTGATGCGCGACCGCCAGCTACTCGGTCCGCAACACCGCAAGGTCGTGACGCCCAACAACGACACGCTGTACATCAGCGGGTGGCTCGACGTGGGCGAGGCGCCGCTACTGGTGACGGTGCCCGACACGGCCGACCGCTATTACGTGCTTGGCCTGCTCGACTTCTATACGAATCCGTTCAACTCGATCGGCACGCGCACGACGGGCAACGGTGCCGGAAAATTCCTGCTGTATCACCGCGACACACCGCTGCCCGCCGATATCGATCTGACGGATATCACGCCCATCGCCTGCCCGACGCGCGACGTCTGGATGATCGGACGCGTGCTGGTGGATGGCCCGCACGACCTGCCGGCCGTGCATGCGCTGCAGGACCGCTTTCTTCTGACGACGATCGATGGTGGCCCCGCGCAACGCCGTTTCGACGTCGGCATGGACCGAAGCGAAACGGCGGGCGACGCGCGACGCTATGCCGAAGTCGTCAACGCCGCGTTGCTGCGCAACCCGCCTCCGGCGGCTGAGCGTGCGTATCTCAGCCGGTTCGCCGCTGTCGGGATCGGCGCCGGTTTCGATGCGCCAACGTCTGCCGCGCCTGACGAAGACGCGTTCGCCGTGCTGGGCGCCGCGCTCGAAGCCGTGATCGCGGAGCTGGACGTGCCGCATCCGTCGGCACTTGGCGGTGGCTGGTTCCTGCCGGTCGAGGTGCGCGATTCGTTCGGCGACGACTACTTCGCCCGCGCGCATGTCTGCTGGAACTACATCGGCGCGCTGGGCATCGAGGAGGCGATGTACTTCTCCGCCGATTGCGACAGCGAAGGACGGCCGCTCGACGGACGCCACGCGTACGAACTGACGTTCGCGCCGGGCGGCCTGCCGCAGGCGCAGGCGTTCTGGTCGCTCACGATGTACGACAAGACGTCGTGCATGCTGGTGGACAACGTCATCGACCGTTACTCGATCGGCGACCGCTCCGCGCACCTGCGCGATGACGAAGCGGGGCTGACGCTGCGACTGTCGGCGCAGGCGCCGCGGGACGCCGCGCTGCAATGCAACTGGCTGCCCGCACCGGCCGCGCCGTTCTATGTGACGTTGCGCGTGTATATCCCGGGCGCGGCGCATCTGGAGCAGCGCTTTTCCTGGCCTCCGATCCGGCGCATCGAATCATGAGCAGCCGGCGCGTGCATTAACCGGATCAACCCGGCGTTCGAGACCGGACCGGCGTGTGCTGTACCAATCAAGGAGGAGACATGTTGAAAGAATCAACCAGCCGGTGGCGCGCATGGGTTGTGGTGGCGCTGGTGTTCCTGTTCATGCTGATCAATTTCGCCGACAAGGCCGTGATCGGCCTCGCGGCCGTGCCGATGATGCGCGACCTGGGGCTGACGCCCGAGCAGTTGGGCCTCGTCGGCAGCAGCTTTTTTGTGCTGTTCTCGATCTCGGGAATCGTCTTCGGCTTTATCGCCAACCGGGTCAAGACGAAGTGGCTGCTGGCGATACTGTCGATCGTGTGGGCGGCCGTGCAGTTTCCGCTGGTCGGCGCGGTGTCGTTTCCGTTGCTGATCGCGTGCCGCGTGCTGCTCGGCGCGGGCGAAGGGCCGGCCTACGCGCTCGCCATCCACGCCACCTACAAGTGGTTCGACAACAGCCGGCGCAACATCCCGACCGCGATCGTCCAGCAGGGCGCGAACATGGGCATGCTCGTGGCGGGACCGTGCCTCACGTGGCTGATGATCCACTACGACTGGCACGCGGCGTTTCTTGCGCTCGGCGTCGTCGGCGCGATCTGGACCACGCTCTGGCTGCTGTTCGGCGCGGAAGGCACCGTCGACGAATCTTCGCAGCAGGACGTGGCCGACGCGTCGCCGCGTTCCGCTTCTACTTCCGCTCCCGCTCCCGCTCCCGCTCGCGTGAATGCGCGTCTACCCGTTCGCGTGCCGTACCGCGCGCTGATGTGCGATCCGACGCTCGTCGGCATTTTCCTGCTTTCGTTCGCGGGCTTTCTCGTGCTTTCGCTGTGCTTCACCTGGTTTCCCGCCTATCTGCGACTCGGCCTCGGCTATTCCGCGACCGACGCGGGCTGGCTCTTCTCGGTCATCGTCGGCGCGGCGATTCCTGCTTCGCTGGTGATGTCGTGGTTCTCGCAGTATCTGTTTGGCAAAGGCGTGTCGTCGCGCGCGTCGCGTGGCTTTGTCACGAGCGGCGCGATTGCGTTGACCGCGCTCGCGTTTCTGTGCACGACCACCGATATCAGCGCTCCTTTGAAAATCGTCTGCCTGACATTGGGCGCGGGTTTTGGCCAGCTGATCTTTCTCTTCGGCCCGTTGATGATCGGTGAAGTCACGCCGCCTGCGCAGCGGGGTGCGTGGCTCGCGATCAACAATTCGGTCGCGACGCTCGCCGGATTTGTCGCGCCCGCGCTGATGGGGCGCTTCGTCGGCGCCGCGCACAGCCGCGCGGCCGGCTTCGAACACGGGTTTCTGTTGCTGGGCTCGGTGCTCGTCGTGGCAAGTGTCGCCGCGTTCTGGCTGATCCATCCCGAACGCTCGATGCGCCGGTTGAGCGGCGCCGCTGCGTTCGCTGCGTTGGGCGACAGCCGCGAACGCAGCGACATCCATCAGCCCGCGTGCTTGCCGGACGAAGCAACCGGCGCGGGCTGATCGTGACCGGCCCGGACGATGTCGTCGGGTTCCTGCATGTGACGAATCATGGTGATCTTCGCCGCCACGCTGGCGAGGATCGCCAGCGCGCCTATCGTGTCGAGCAGAGCTGAAAGCATCACATCTCTCCTGGTTCACATCCTCTATGACAGGAAGCGATGGGTGATTCGCCTTCCTGACAGCGATAAAACGGTACGCCGCGCCGATTATTTCAACGCGGGTCCATAGGCGCGCACGAAAAACGCCAGCGTGATGCAGACGGTCAGCAGCAGGGTGGCGGACCGGATCAGGGCGGCCGGCGCGCGGCGGCCGATCTGCGCGCCGCCATAACCGCCCGCGATCGCGGCAACGAGCATCAGCAGCGTCTGTGGCCAGTGTACGGCGTGCGCGACAACAAAGGTGAGCACGGCCATCGCGTTCGCGGCACTGACGAGCAGCGTGCGCGGCGCGTTCAGGCGCTTGAGGTCGCCGCTGTCGACGAGTCCCCAGACGGCCAGCATCATGATGCCGACCGCCCCGCCGAAATAGCCGCCGTAGACGCCCAGCGCGAACTGCACCGCCATCACCGCCGAAGGCCGGATGTGGCAATGCCGGCGAAGCCGTTCACCAAGCCTGCGTCCGAACGCGAGCGCGACGCTTGCGACCAGAAGCAGCCAGGGCAGCACGAAGTTGAACGCTTTCGGCGACGTCCACAACAGCAGCAGCGCGCCGATGACGCCGCCCACCAGCGTGATCGCCAGCAGCGGACGCAGCGACACCGCGCCGATCGGGCCGAGCCCGTCGCGATACGCCCAGGCGCTCGCGACCCCGCCGGGGAACAGCGCGACCGTGCTCGATGCGTTCGCCTGAACCGGTGGCACGCCGGCCAGGATCAGCGCGGGCAGGCTGACGAACGAGCCGCCTCCAGCGAGCGCGTTCATCGCGCCCGCTAGTAATCCCGCGCCTGAGAGTAACAAGAACTGGTTCATTCGACAGATCGTAGCGACCGCTTCACCTGTCCGCAATCTGGCTTTTCCAATGCTAGACTTCGTCAAAACCGAAGGGAGGCATGTGTGCGATTCGATCTGACCGATCTGCGTCTTTTTCTCAGCGTGATCGAGCACGGCAGCCTGACACAGGGCGCGCGGGCGATGAATCTCGCGCTGGCGTCCGCGAGCGGGCGCGTCTCGGGAATGGAATCCGCGCTCGGCGCGCCACTTCTGGAGCGCACACGCCGGGGCGTGCGGACAACGGCGGCCGGCGACGCGCTGGTGCGACATGCACGTCTGATCCTCGAGCAGGTTCAGCAGATGCGCGGCGAACTGCACACGTATGCGACCGGCCTGAAAGGGCGCATCCGGCTGTTGTCGAACACCGCCGCGCTCGCTGCGTTCCTGCCGCAGCAGCTGTGCGACTTTCTCGCGCGTTATCCCGATCTTTCTGTCGACCTCGAAGAGCGCCCGAGCAGCGAGATCGCGCTCGCGATCGCGGAAGGGCGCGCCGAAGTGGGGATCGTCGCGGATATCGCCGACCTGACGACACTGCAAACCCATCTGCTCGCGCGCGATCAACTGGTGGTCGTCGCGAACACGCGGCATCGCGTCGCCGGGCAGGCGAGCGTGGCGTTCGCGGATATCGTCGGCGAGGCGTTCGTCGGTTTGTCGGATGCGGCACTGGAAACGCATCTGGGTCAGCGTGCGTCCCGTCTTGGACGGCAGATGAATTACCGTCTCAAGCTGAGAAGCGTGGAGAACGTGGGGATGCTCGTCGAAGCGGGTATCGGGATCGCGATTCTTTCGGAGGCGTCGGCGGCGGCGCTGCGCCGGCCGGGCCTCGAGATCCTGCCGCTTTCGGAGCCGTGGGGCTCGCGCCAGCTCAGCCTGTGCGCCCGCGATTTCGCGACGTTGACGCCGCACGCAAAACTGCTCGCGGAGCATCTCAAGGCGAGCAACGCGTTGCCGGATGTGACGTCTTCATAGCCGGTGATTTCGCGGCCACGGCAGGCGTCGCGCTCCGGTGCTCGAATCACCGCGTTGCGCGCTACGCGTTGCGTTTGTTCAGGCGTTCGAGCATCGCGATCGCGGCGGCCGGATTGTGTGCCTTGAACCCGCTGATCACATAGAGATAGACGTCGCGAGGCGTGTTTTCTGCGTTTACATCGCCGGATATATCGAGCCCGTCCGGCGTGCCGCCTGATGCCCATGTGCGCGCACGTGTCACCCATTGATCCAGCGCGTTGCTGGAATAACCTTTCGACTGTGCTTCGGTCGTGCCCATGACCCGCGCGTAGACAAACGGCGCGGTCGGGTCGGCGATCTGCGGATACTTCGAATCGCCGGCCATCACAATCGCCACCTCGTACCGGCGCGCGAGCGCGACGAACGCCGCGTTGCAAAAGCTCTCGTGCCGCACTTCGACTGCATGGCGGATCGCGCGTCCGTCGACGCGCTTTGGCAGGAGCTTGAGAAAGCCTTCGAAATCGTCGGGATCGAACTGTCTGGTCGTGGCGAATTGCCAGTTGACCGGGCCGAGCTTGTCCTTCAGTTCGAGCACGCCGCTCGTGAAGAACCGCTCGATGGAATCGCCCGCTTCCGACAGCACTCTGCGGTTCGTGGCGAATCGCGGCGCTTTCAGCGAAAAGACGAAGTCATCAGGCGTTTCGTCGTGCCACTTCGCGAACGTGGCCGGCTTTTGCGAGCCGTAAAACGTGCCGTTGACTTCGATGGTCGTCAACTGGCGGCTCGCGTATTCGAGCTCGCGTTTCTGCGTGAGCCCTTCGGGATAAAACACGCCGCGCCACGGCTCGAACGTCCAGCCGCCGATGCCGACGCGGATTCGCGCCGAGCTGTCCGCTGGCTTGGGCGTTGTCTTTGCCGCTGGCTTTGCGGCTGTCTTTGCCGCGGTCTTTGTCGCCGTTTTTACAGCCGTTTTTCGCGTCGCCATTGAATCACTCCTTTCCGAGCGGCCGATGCGCTCAAGTGTAGTAAATCAGCGAGGAATCACCGCCGCAAGCAGATGGAACCGATCGGACCGGTCGAGAAAGCCGACGAAGAGGCGATGCGCGTCCAGCAGGCGTTCTGGAGGGCGCGTTACGACGTCGTCGTTTCGTCGGCGGTGGCGGATGCGGACGTGGCGGGCGATCCACCGGTTCGTGCGACGCCTGCTTCACCGCCGCCTTCCTGCGACGGCGTTTTCTCGCGCGGAAAATGCACGCTCAGCACGGTCGAGCCCTGGGTCGACCGAACGTTCAGCGTTCCACCCAGCCGCCGCACGCGGGCCCGCATGCTGCGCATGCCCGTGCCCGGATGCTCCGCCAGGGCGTCGGGATCGAAGCCCACACCGTTGTCCTTCACCACCAGCCGCACGCCAGCATTGTCGCCATGCAGATCGACGTCGACGCGGCTTGCCTGACTGTGCTTGAGCACATTCGTCAGCGCCTCCTGAAGCGTGCGCATCACGTCGAGACTATGCGAAGCCGGCAGATAACACTGTTCGATCCCGCTGACGCTCCAGTGGCATTCGATCCGGTGGCATTCGAAGAGACGCGTCAGCCGGTGCCGCAGCGGCCCGATCTGCGCATCCAGCGAGTACTCTCCAGACTGATGGCTCGACGCCGTATCGATGATGATGCGCAGGTCGTCGCGCAACTCCTTGAGGATCGACAGGAACTGTTCGGGCGCGATGTCCTGCGGCGCGCGCTCGAGCGTGGCGATGCTGCTCACCAGCGTGCCGCCCAGACCGTCGTGAAGATCGTGCGCGAGATTGAGCCGCTCGCCGAGACGCGCATTCGCCACTTCGAGCGTGTGCTGGCGCTGTAACGTCGTTTCGAGTTCGGCGCACGCCGCCTTGATGCGGGCCGTGAGCCGGTCGTTGAACTGCTCGATGCCGCGCAGGTTCGCGACGAAGCGCCACGCCAGCACCAGCGCCATGCCGATCGACAGCAACTGCGACGTCAGCGCGGTGTAGTAGCGGTTGTCGCTCAGGATGCCGAGGAACGACAGCAGATCGTGCGTGCCGGCCGCGACAAAGATCGCGATGCAGAAAGACAGGATGCGATGGTCGGTGCGGCGGCTTCGCCACGTGAAGACCAGATACGCGAAGCAGGTTGTGAAGTAGACACAGGCCTGCACGATGGTCAGCGCCGCGCGCATGGCGTTCATGTGGCTGTGCGGCGTCATTAGCATGGCAACCGTGCCACACGCGACCAGGACCCACAGCGCGGCTTCGATGCGCGGCAGGCGCCGCTCGCAGAACCGCGTGACGAACATCGTGAACGACGCACTGTAGACGATCAGCGCAATCGAATTCGCGGCTTCCCATCCGTCGGTCGTCGCGAACGGCCAGGGGGTCGTCGCCACCTGATTGAGCGCGACCCATCCCCACGCGAGCGACATCAGCGTGAACCAGCCGTAGGGCGCTTCCTGTCTGCGCATCAGCCACAGCGACAGAAAGAAGCAGCCGAGCGTCGCGGTGATCGCAAGGCTGAAGAGCTGAAGATCGTGACGCAGCCAGTAGTCGCCTTCGAAGCGCGCGGCGATCATCGCGGGGTCGCCGATTGAAACAGGTCCGAGGCCCGGTTGATACGCGGCCTGACCCGCGACGCGCACCAGCAGCGTATTCGTGCCCTCGTGCAGCAGCGGCGGCGCGAGCAGCTGGTGGCGCGGGGTGTTCCAGGCGCGCGTCAGCGGTTCGGCGAGATGCGGGTCGCGCATCAGCAGCGTGCCGTTCAGATAAACCGCGCCCGCCATGTTCAGATAGTCGAGCATCAGCGCGATGGGCCGCGTGGTGTCTGTCTGCTGCCATGTGAGTCGGTACCAGACGTCGCCGTCGAAGCCGGACCAGCGCTGCGACCAGTCGTCGGGTAACGAAACGGCAACCCATCCGGTGGCCGGCGGCGTATCGGCCGGCTGCGCGGCGCGTGCCGCCTCGACGTGCGTGAACGTTACAAAAGAGGGGGACGTCCGCGCGTTTGCCGCGTTTGCCTGAAGCAGGGCGAACGCCATGACGAACGTTACGGCGACCAGCCAGCGTGAGTCACGCCGCGCGATCAGGGCAGCAAGCCATGCGTGCGCGCTTCGAACACAGCCTGCGTGCGCGAATGCACCGCCAGTTTCTTGTAGATGTTCTTGATGTGGCATTCGACCGTCAACCTCGACAGGGACAGCAAACCGGCAATTTCCCGATTGGTCAGCCCCTTGCCCACCAGCGACAGGATTTCGATTTCCCGTGTGCTAAGCGGCGATGCGGTGACGGTGCGTGGCGCGGTGACGACCTCCGGTGTGGACGAAGGCGCTGCGGTGCCGACCAGGTCGAGAATGCGTCTGGCGACGAATGGATCGATCGGTGCGCCGCCGCGCAACGCGCTGCGAACTGAGAGCGATATTTCGATGTCGTCGCGTTCCTTGAGCAGATAACCGGTGGCGCCCGCCTGCAGCGCGGTCACGATGATGTGCTCGGTGCTCCACGCGGAGATTACCAGAATCGGCACGGCCGGATCGCGCTCGTGCAGCGAACGGATCAGGTCGATGCCGTTGCCGTCCGGCAGCCCGACGTCGATCAGCGCCATCGCGAACGGCTGGTCCGCGAGCAGCGCCTGCGCCGCGCCGATGCTGCCGGCAAACATGAGCGCTTCGTCCGTGTAGCCGAGGGTCGCGAGGATGCCGCGCATCCGCTCCTGCATCAACGGTTCGTCTTCGACGACCAGTAGCGGGCTCGGGAGGATCGATTCGCTGACATCGGGAAAAGCGTGGTTCATGGGCAGGAGTCGTGGTTTCGATTGTGTGGGGTGGGGGTTTGCGCGGCCGCGCATCCAGTTGCGGCCTCTGGCAGCAACATACCTGAAACAGGCTGGATCAGTCCGGGGTGGGTGGATGCGCCATGTCGAGACTATCGGACGTTGGCGCCGCGTTGCGAATACCTGGTCCCTGGTATTGTTGCGAATACACCCATGCGGTCAATCCGGTGCGTTGTCGTTCGCGCAGAGCCCGCATGCGACGGACGGGCACCGTCGGCCACGCGAATACCCCGTCAACGTGACAGCGCTGTCGGGTAAGCCCGGGCGGGTCCGCATTCGCATTCCGCGCTAGACTGATCCTGGTCAGATTTTTTGTGATCGGGCAGTTGCCTGGGAGAGGCCGCCATGAACCGGCCGCTGGTTCGGTTTTCGCTTCGTACGCTCGGTGCTGCGCGGGTCTGGACGTGGCTCAAGTGGTTCCTCGTCGCGGCCTTTCTGCTTGCGCTGGTAGTCGTCGCAAGGCTTTGCCAGATCGAAATCGAAACCTCCCGGTTGCAGGCACGCTATTTGTCCGAACTGACGCGCGACGTCGGTTCCACGCCCGGCGAGGGCGTGAGCCACAGTATCCGCTTTCCCACCCACGGCCCCTACGATGAGCGTCTCGGTTACGCGCTGTTGCCGTCGTTCCAGCAGCGACTGACTGAGCGCGATTTCGCTGTCACATCACAGGCGCGCGATTCCGAACGGATGCTGTCGCTTGCGGACGACGGCCTGTTCCTGCCTTACGAAGAGAAAGATCAGGCGGGCCTGCAATTGTTTGACGGCACCGGCGTGCTGCTATTTGACAGACGTTATCCGAGCCGCGTCTACGACAGCTTCGAGGCGATTCCGCCGCTCGTCGTCAACGCGCTGCTGTTCATCGAAGACCGTTACCTGCTCGACGCGGATCAGCCGAACCGCAACCCCGCGATCGACTGGGGGCGCTTCAGCCGCGCGCTGGTTGACGAGGGCCTACACGTGTTCAACCGGCATCAAGCGACGCCGGGCGGCAGCACGCTCGCGACGCAGATCGAGAAATTCCGCCACTCGCCTGGCGGGCGGACGGCGACGCCGCCGGAGAAGCTGCGGCAGATCGCATCGGCTTCGGTGCGCGCCTACCTGAACGGGCCGCAGACCATGCCCGCGCGTCGCCAGATCGTCGTGCGCTATCTGAATTCGGTGCCGCTTGCGGCGCAGCCTGGCATCGGCGAGATCAACGGCATTGGCGACGGCCTTGCCGCGTGGTACGGGCGTGACTTCGACGAAGTCAACCGCATCCTCGATGCGCCCACGTCCGGTGACAACCTCGCCGCCCAGGCGGTGGCATTCAGGCAGGTTCTGTCGCTGATGATCGCGCAGCGCGCGCCGTCGTACTTTCTGCATCAGGGCTTTGACGATCTCGAACGCCGGACCGACAGCTATCTGCGACTGCTGGCGACAGGTGGTGTCATTTCGCCCTCGCTGCGCGATGCAGCGCTCGCCGTGCATGTCGAACGGAGTCCACCGCCGCGCGGACATTCGAGCGAATCGTTCGTCGACCGCAAGGCGGTCACCTCGATGCGCACCCATCTGCTGGCGGCGCTCGGCATACCGGGTTTCTACGAACTCGACCGGTTCGATCTGCAGGTGACCGGCACGCTCAATAACGCGGTTCAGCAGGCGGTGAGCGACCGGCTCGCGCGCGCGGCAACGCGCGACGGCGCGCAGGCTGCGGGACTGTACGGCTTCGAAATGCTGCGCCCTCAGGACGACCCATCGAAGATCGCCTATAGTTTCACGCTGTTCGAACGGCGCAACGGCGCGAACCTCCTGAGGGTGCAAACCGACAGCGTCAATGAACCGTTCGACATCAACCAGGGCGCGCGCCTGAATCTCGGCTCGACGGCGAAGCTGCGTACGCTCATCACGTACCTGCAGATCGTCTCCGACCTGCACGCGCGTTATGCGTCGCTGGGCACGGCGGAACTCAAGCGCGTCAAGCCCGATCCGATGGATGTGCTGACACGCTGGGCACTCGACTATCTCACGCATACGTCGGACCGCTCGTTGCAGGATATGCTCAATGCCGCGGTGGAAAGGAAATATTCAGCCAGTGCGGGCGAGACGTTCTATACGGGCGGCGGCGCGCAGACGTTCAGCAATTTCGAATCGAGCGATAACGGCCGCGTTCTGACCGTACACGTGGCGTTCCAGCACTCGGTGAATCTCGTGTTCGTGCGTTTGATGCGCGATATCGTCCATTACGAGATGATCCAGACTGCGGGGCCGTCTTCCCACTGGCTCGACGATCCGGCGACACGCGAGCGGTATCTCACGCGTTTTGCCGATCAGGAAAGCCGCGTGTACATGAAGCGCTTCTACACGAAGTACGATGGCAAGACGCCCGACGAAGCATTGGCGATTCTGCTGCAAGGCGTGCGCAAGTCGCCGCCGAAGATCGCGACGGTGCTGCGCAGCGTCGCACCCGACGGCTCGCAGGCATGGTTCGACGCGCGGATGCGCACGGCCTTGAAGGGCACATCCGCGGCGTCGCTGGCGGATGACGATCTCGCGAAGCTCTACACGAAGTACGCGATCGACCGCTTCAACCTGAATGATCGCGGCTACATCGCGAGCGTGCATCCGCTGGAGTTGTGGACCGTCAACTATCTGCGTGAACATCCGGCCGCAACGCTCGACCAGTTGCAGAACGCGAGCCGCGAGGTGCGTCATGGCGCCTATTCGTGGCTCTTCAAGACGCGCTACCACGCGACGCAGGACCGCCGGATCAAGCGCATGGTGGAACTGCGTGCGTACGACGCGATCGGCAAGTCGTGGCAGGCACTCGGGTATCCATTTGCGAACCTGACGCCCTCGTATGCGGCGGCCATCGGTGCATCGGGTGACCGGCCGGCCGCGCTCGCGCAACTGATCGGCATCATCGCCAACGACGGCGACAAGGTACCGACCGAAAGCATCGCGCAACTCGACTTCGCGAAGGACACGCCGTATGAGACGCATTTCACGCGAGCGGCGGTGGCCCCGCAGGCCATGGTGTCGCCGCAGATTGTCAACGTGGTGCGTGAGTTGTTGAGCGACGTGGTGCAGGGCGGCACCGCAAGGCGCCTTGCCCAGGGCATGACGTTCCCCGATGGCAAGACGCTCGCGGTGTACGGTAAAACCGGTACGGGCGACCAGCGTTTCGATGTGTTTGCGCCCGGTGCCCGGCTGATCGAGTCTCGCAAGGTTAACCGGACCGCTATTTTTGTGTTCGCGTTCGGCAACCGTTTCTTTGGTGCGTTGACTGCTTACGTTCACGAGCCGTATGCGGCCCGCTACGATTTTACGAGCGCGATGGCGGTGCAGTTTCTGAAGTCGCTCGCGCCGGCGTTGCAGCCGTTGCTCGATAGCAATAGCCATTGAACGATCGCATCTTGACTTTCCTCGAAGAGCGAAGACAGATTCACGCCCAGCGCGACGGCGAGCCGGTCGAGCACGGTTGCAGTCGGGCTGCTCTCGCCGCGTTCTATCAGCGAATGTTCGAGCGGTTCACGCCTGAAACAGGCTGGATCAGTCCGGGGACGCCAGGTTCGGGTTGTGTGGATGCGCCATGTCGAGACTATCGGGCGTTGGCACCGCGTTGCGAATACCTGGTCCCTGGTATTGTTGTGAATACACCTATGCGGTCAAATCGGTGCTTTGTCGGTGGTGCAGGTGAACAGACCGTTTAGCCCGCACGCGACGGACATGGACAGGGTAGTTGCGTGGCGCGGGTTTTGAAGCGCCGCGTGTGTGTTGGAGCCGGCGCGTTCGCGCCCGGCTCTTTTTTTGCACGTGCCTGTCAAAGCAGCCGGTAGTAGAACGTCGTGTCGCACAACGCGCCATCCGGCATCAGCGCGTAGTCCGGTACGACGCCCGCGCGTTGCCATCCCGCGCGCGCGTACAGCCGTTCGGCATCGCCGCCCGTCACGGTATCGAGTACGAGCACGGTCTTGCCTTCATCGCGTGCGACGTGTTCGATGGCTGCCATCAGACGCTGCGCGACGCCTTGGCGTCGCGCGCGGCGATGCACCAGCATCTTCGCGACGTCCGCGCGATGCGGCTGGTTGTCCGGTTGCGCGACGATCAGCTGCACGGTGCCGGCGATCGTGCCGTCCTGATCCTCGGCGACGAGCAGGACGCGTTCATCGCGCGCGACGGCTTCGGCGACGCCGCGCCAGAACGCCAGCGCCTTCTCGCGTGGAAGCGGCAGCATGAAGCTCACCGACGCACCGCCTTCGACGCAATCCACCAGCACATCCGCAAGCGCGTGTACGCGCGCCATGGCTGCGTCGCCGTCGAGCCGGCGAATGGTTACGGTGTCGCTCATGTGTGCCTCCTCGTGCGTGCCGGCGACAAGGTTGCCAGCGCAACGAGATATCGCGCCGGCGCCGACGTGGGATTGCTGAAGACGGTCGGGCAGTCGAGGCGCATCGTCAGACAGTCGCCGGCTTCGAGATGCCAGTGTTCGTCGCCGATGATTAGATCCATCGCGCCTTCGATCATCCATATCTGCTGATGCGTCTCCGCGTCGCGCGCGCCGGTTTCGTACGCGACGCGCTGGCCGGCAGGAAATGAAACCTCGACGAGTTGAATCGGCGAAACCGCAGCAGGCGAGAGGCTGCGCCGCACGTAGCCGGAAACCGGATCGGTCCATATGGGCTGACCGGCGGCGCGCGCCACCGGCGACGGCGGGGCGGCGGCCTCGCTGCTTTCCTCGAAGAGTGAAGACAGATTCACGCCCAGTGCGACGGCGAGCCGGTCGAGCACGGTCGCGGTCGGGCTGCTCTCGCCGCGCTCGATCAGCGAAATGTTCGAGCGGCTCACGCGGCTGCGTTCAGCGAGTGCGTCGAGCGAGAAACCGCGCGCGTCGCGCAGTTCGCGCAAGCGGCCGGCGATGCGGGTATTGACGTCCATAACATCCAGTTTAGCGGAGAAAAAATTCCAGTAAACTGGAAAAACGTCGAGATATACAGAAAAATGGATGCGAGATACCGCGATCGGGTCCACAATCGGGCTTGATATACTAAATCCAATATTCCGTCACGATCCTCGCACATGGCCGGACGCATCCCACCGCGTCACGCAGCCGCGCAGGTTCAACTGGAGGCGACGCATCTTGTCAGAACTTCACACTGAGGTAGCGGCCACGCCGCTGACGTTGTCGCTGCGGCCGATCGGCGCGAGCGTGAGCCTGCGTGACCGCGCGTACGCGATGCTGCGCCAGGCGATCGCCGACGCGGACATTTATCAGACGCGCGAAGACGTGCGTCTCGACGACCGTGTGTTGAGCGAGTCGCTGGGTGTGAGCCGCACGCCGGTTCGCGAAGCGATGACGCGGCTCGAACAGGAAGGGTTTCTGCGCACCGTGCCGCGTCGCGGCATCTATATCGTGCGCAAGAGCAGGCGCGAGATCGTCGAGATGATCCAGATGTGGGCGGCACTCGAAAGCATGGCGGCGCGTCTTGCCACGCTGCACGCCACCGATTCGGAAATTGCCCGGCTGCGTCGCATGTTCGACCATTTCCACGACACGACGCCCACCGATCACATCGCCGATTACTCGGACGCGAACATTGCGTTTCACCAGGCCATTGTCGAGCTGTCGAAATCGCAGGTCATTCTCGACACGATCAAAAACATTTTTATTCACGTGCGTGCCATTCGCCGTTTGACGATTTCGCAGAGCGATCGTGCATCGCGCTCGATTGTCGATCATCTGCGCATCATTGAAGCGCTGGAGTGCCGCGACACCGAACTCGCCGAACGACTTGCCCGTCAGCATTCACTCGATCTCGCCGCCTTTGTCGAGGCGAACTGCGATTTTCTCGACTGACCGACACATAACAGCCGTCTGACTGGAAGACGGTTAACGACAAGCCCGGGACGTTGCCAACGACCGGGCTTTTGGCCGTTTACGCGCGATTCGTACACCTGAATGACGAAATTCAATGCATAAGCGATAGCGAATGAACACGATAACGAATTTTGATTATGCGTAAATCTCCAATGTACTTAGCATGACTCCGTATAAGCCGGTGCAGCACGCCTCGATGCAGTGCATCAGAACGCACGAAGCAGGAGGCCGGCATTATTCAATATAACGGAGACAAGACACATGAACGTTCTTACGCAGCAACCACCTGCCCCTTCTTTTCTAGGGAACCGGTGGACCCAACTCGTCATTGGCATTGTGTGCATGGCACTCGTCGCCAATCTTCAATACGCATGGACACTGTTCGTCGGACCGATGGACGCGCGGCATCACTGGGGGCGGGCGGCGATCCAGCTGGCCTTCTCGATTTTCATCCTCACGGAGACGTGGCTCGTGCCGGTTGAAGGCTGGCTGGTCGACAGGTTCGGTCCACGACCGGTCGTTGCCGTCGGCGCGCTGTGCGCGGGCGTCGCGTGGATCATGAATTCATACGCGACGACCTTGCCTGAGTTGTACGTGGCGGCCGTGTTCGCGGGTCTCGGCGCGGGCGGTGTGTATGGCACGTGCGTCGGCAATGCGCTGAAACTGTTTCCGGATCGTCGCGGCCTCGCGGCCGGACTGACGGCGGCGGGTTTTGGCGCCGGCGCCGCGGTCACGGTGATTCCAATCGCCAACATGATCACGCGCACGGGCTACGAGCATACGTTCCTGTTCTTCGGCATCCTGCAGGGTGTCTGCATTTTCGTGCTGGCGCTGCTGCTGCGCAAGCCGGCGCTGGGTCTGGCGTCCACCGCAAAGAAGAAGTTCGCGGTGAGCAGGACCGACTACACGCCGGGACAGATGATCAAGACGCCGGTGTTCTGGGTGATCTATGCATCGTTCGTCGCGGTGGCCGCGGGCGGCCTGATGGCCACCGCGCAGATCGGCCCGATCGCGAAAGACTGGGGCCTCGCCAAACTGCCGATGACCATCTTCGGCGCGACGCTGCCGCTGCTCACGATGACGCTGTCGATCGACAGCATCTGCAACGGCTTCACGCGTCCTTTGTGCGGTTTCATCTCCGACAAGATCGGCCGCGAAAACACGATGTTCTTCATCTTCATCGGTGAAGGGCTCGCGCTGCTCGGCCTGATGGAGTACGGCAGCAACCCGTATGCGTTCATGACATTCGCCGCACTGGTCTTCCTGTTCTGGGGCGAGATCTATTCGATTTTCCCGGCAATCTGCGCGGATACGTTCGGCAGCAAATACGCGGCTTCCAATGCGGGCACGCTGTACACGGCGAAGGGCACGGCGTCGCTGATCGTGCCGATCGCCTCGGTGCTCTCGGCGACGGGCGGATGGAACCTGGTGTTCATCGTCTCGGCGGTCATCACGATCGCGGCCGGCATCTCGGCGAAGTTCATCCTCGCGCCGATGCGCCGGCACTGGATCGAATCAAGCGATAGCGCAGCGGTGGATGCGGCCAGCGTCGCGGCCAGTTCGGGCCTGAGCCATCACTGATACGGCTGCGGGCAAACAGACAGGCAGATAGCAATTGGCAACGAGAGTCGTGCAGTAAAAAAACTCACCCCGCTGCGCAGGTAGCGGGGTGAGTTTTACACGTTAAGACGGGAAAGTTTGCCGCGCATGGGCGCGGCATAAGACAGCACGTAACGCCTGAATTCAGGCGCCGGCGAGCGCGGGCAGATCCGGTTCGTCCGACCAGTACGCGGCAATCGAGAAGCCTTGCGAGGCCGGCTGAGCGGTTTGCGTGCCTGCGCTGGCTTCGGTACAGGTGGGCAGCGCCTCCGGCGCAATCGCGGTCTTCTTCGCGAGAATGGCTTCGCTCAGGAACGCCGCGCTGTACGCGTTCAGCAGATGCGGATGGTGCGCCTCGACGTACGCGATGATGCGAGCCTGCTCGCCGTCGATGGTCGCGAGCGATTCGAGCGTCTGCGCGTCCCAGCGAAAGCGCAGACCCAGTTCAGCGAATGCCATGTTGTAGGCGCAGAGCTGGGTGCGGATCGCCTGTTCGCGCTGCGTTTGATGTCCGTGGATGTGTGTGTCGCCCATGATGTCTCTCCGGTGATCGATAACGTAGATACAGCGTAGGGCGTCGGAACGATAGATGATAGTTAAAGATTATTTCGATAATCATAAGTCGTAGCTTATGAAATAGCGCTGTTGCGGCACTGATATCTGGAGGGCACACGTGCGTCTACGTATGTGATATCCAAAATGAAATATTTGTGACAGCCAATTTTGAGGCCGGAAAAGTCGTCTGTCAGAGGGTAGGCAGCAAGAAAAACACGCTGAAAACACGAAGGCGATAGCGACGACTTACAGTATGAAATCCGTCCTGGAAACGGCCTGAAAGCTTTGCATGACGGCACTCATGTCATACGCAACATTGATGCATCGCAGCAGTCTTTATGAGGAACACGAGGAAATCCACCCGCTTCGTTCACGCTGCACAGCAGCACGGTCACACATCGGAGAAAACTCGCTTGACTAATATTGTGTTTGGAATATTGTATATCACGAGACAACACACACGCCCCGCCAAGGAGGAGACGTCATGGCAGAAGTAGTTGGGACCATTAAGCCGCAGACAGCCGCTGCAGAAGCTACGCAGCAAACAACCGACGGCTTTCACCTCGTCATCGATGCGCTGAAGGCAAACGACATCGATACGATTTTCGGTCTGGTCGGCATCCCCATCACCGACCTGGCTCGCCTTGCGCAAGCCGAGGGCATGCGCTTCATCGGCTTTCGCCATGAGCAGCACGCGGGCAACGCGGCGGCCATCGCCGGCTATATGACAAAGAAGCCGGGCATCTGCCTGACGGTGTCGGCGCCGGGCTTCCTGAACGGCCTCACGGCACTCGCCAACGCCACCACGAACTGCTTCCCGATGATTCTCATCAGCGGTTCGAGCGAGCGCGAAATCGTCGACCTGCAGCAAGGCGATTACGAAGAGATGGATCAGTTGAACGCGGCGAAGCCGTACGCGAAGGCCGCGTATCGCGTGCTGCACGCCGAAGACATCGGCATCGGCGTCGCGCGCGCCATTCGTGCGGCCGTGTCGGGTCGTCCGGGCGGCGTGTACCTCGATCTGCCCGCCAAGCTGCTCGCGCAGACGATGGACGCCGTGAAGGCAAAAAAATCGCTCGTGCGCGTGATCGACGCCGCGCCGCGCCAGCTGCCGGCGCCTGAATCGGTACAGCGCGCGCTCGATCTGCTGAAGGGCGCAAAGCGTCCGCTGATCCTGCTCGGCAAGGGCGCCGCCTACGCGCAGGCCGACGCGGAAATCCGCGCGTTCGTCGAGAAGACCGGCATTCCGTATCTGCCGATGTCGATGGCGAAGGGCCTGCTGCCCGACACGCACGAACAGTCGGCTTCCGCCGCGCGCTCGTTCGTGCTGGCCGAGGCGGACGTCGTCGTGCTGATCGGCGCGCGTCTGAACTGGCTGCTTTCGCACGGCAAGGGCAAGACCTGGGGTGCGCCGAAGCAGTTCGTCCAGATCGACATCTCGCCGACGGAAATCGACAGCAACGTGGCGATCGCCGCGCCGGTGATCGGCGATATCGGTTCGTGCGTGTCGGCGCTCGTGGCAGGCCTCGATGCGAGCTTCCCGAAACCCGCCGTCGAATGGACGGGCGCGATCACGGAGCGCAAGAGCACCAACCTCGCGAAGATGGCCGCGACGCTGGCGAAGAACCCGTCGCCGATGAATTTCCACAGCGCACTGCGCGCGATCCGCGACGTGCTGAAAACGCGTCCCGACATCAACGTCGTCAACGAAGGCGCCAATACGCTCGACTACGCCCGCAGCATCATCGACATGTACGAGCCGCGCAAGCGCTTCGACTCGGGCACGTGGGGAATCATGGGCATCGGCATGGGCTTCGCGATCGGTGCGGCGGTGACGAGCGGCAAGCAGGTCGTCGCGATCGAAGGCGACAGCGCGTTCGGCTTTAGCGGCATGGAACTCGAAACCATCTGTCGTTACGACCTGCCGGTCTGCACGATCGTCTTCAACAACAACGGCGTGTATCGCGGCACCGACGTGAACCCGACGGGCGGCAAGGACGTTGCGCCGACGGTGTTCGTGAAGGGCGCGCGCTACGACAGGATGATCGAGGCGTTCGGCGGCATCGGACACCACGCCACGACGCCCGAGGAGTTGACGAAGGCCCTGCTCGAAGCCATCGCTTCAGGCAAGCCGACGCTCATCAACGCAGTGATCGACGAAGCCGCCGGCACCGAAAGCGGTCGTCTGACGAACCTGAATCCGCAAAGCGCGGCAATGAAGAAATAACACCCGTTAAGTCAACAGGAGATACAAAGGTGAGCAAACCTCTCGATGGCGTCAAGATCATTGACTTTACTCACGTCCAGGCGGGCCCGGCATGCACTCAGATGCTGGCATGGTTTGGTGCAGACGTAATCAAGGTCGAACGTCCAGGCTCTGGCGACGTCACGCGTAGCCAGTTGCGCGACATCCCGGGCGTCGACGCGCTTTACTTCACGATGCTGAACAGCAACAAGCGTTCGCTGACGCTCGACACCAAGAAGCCGGAAGGCAAGGAAGTGCTCGAAAAACTGATCCGCGAATCGGACGTGCTGGTCGAAAACTTCGGCCCGGGCGCACTCGACCGGATGGGCTTTTCGTGGGAACGGCTGAACGAACTGAATCCGAAGATGATTGTCGCTTCGGTGAAGGGCTTCAGCGACGGCCACCACTACGACGACCTGAAGGTCTATGAAAACGTCGCGCAGTGCGCAGGCGGCGCGGCATCGACCACCGGTTTCTGGGACGGTCCGCCGACAATCAGCGCGGCGGCGCTCGGCGACAGCAACACGGGCATGCACCTCGCGATCGGCATCCTGACCGCGCTGATCGGCCGCGACAAGACCGGCAAGGGCCAGAAGGTCGCGGTTTCGATGCAGGACAGCGTGCTGAACCTGTGCCGCGTGAAGCTGCGCGACCAGCAACGTCTCGATCGCGTCGGCTACCTGGAGGAGTATCCGCAATATCCGCACGGTGAATTCAGCGACGTCGTGCCGCGCGGCGGCAACGCCGGCGGTGGCGGCCAGCCGGGCTGGGTGCTCAAGTGCAAGGGCTGGGAAACGGACGCGAACGCGTACATCTACTTCACGGTGCAGGGCCACGCGTGGGAGCCGATCTGCCGCGCGATCGGCCGGCCGGAATGGATCGACGACCCGGCGTACAAGACTGCTGAAGCGCGTCAGCCGCACATCTTCGAAATCTTCAAGACGATCGAAGAATGGCTTGCCGACAAGACGAAGTTCGAAGCGGTCGACGTCCTGCGCAAGTTCGATATTCCGTGCTCGCCGGTTTTGACGATGAAAGAGCTCGCGAACGATCCGTCGCTGCGCGCAAGCGGCACGATCGCCGAAGTGCAGCACAAGGAGCGCGGCAGCTATCTGACGGTGGGCAGCCCGATCAAGTTCTCGGACATGAAGCCTGAAATCACCGGGTCGCCGCTGCTGGGCGAGCATACCGAGGAAGTGCTCGCGGGTCTGGGCTACAGCCGGAACCAGATCGAGAATCTGCGAGAATCGAAAGTGGTCTGATTGTTCCACAGGGGTCGCACGTGACGCTCGCTTGCCGGATTGCGAGCGTCAGTGAAACAGCGCCCCCGTGGGCGCTGTTTTCACAATGACACCGGCGGGCGCGATCATCGCGCCCGCCATCAACGGAGATTCGCTCGACCATGCAGCCAGCCATCGATTATCAGCAACTTGTCACGGCGATCGGAGACGCGGTCGTCATTTCGGGCGCCGACGGCAACATCACGCTGTGGAATCCCGCCGCGGAGCGCATGTTTGGCTTCACTGAAGAAGAGGCGCTTGGCAGATCGCTCGACGTGATCATTCCCGAGCGTCTGCGTGGCCGTCACTGGGAGGGTTACCAGAAAACCATGGCAACCGGCCAGACGCGCTATGGCAACGACGTGCTGCGCGTGCCCGCCGTTCACAAGGACGGCCGTGCGCTGTCGATCGCCTTTACCGTCGCGCTGCTGTATGCGCCGGACAGGACGTTGACCGGCATCGTCGCCGTGATCCGCGACGAAACGAGCCGCTTCCAGGAAGATCGCGGTCTGCGCAAGCGTATCGCTGAACTGGAAGCGAAGGTGCAGGCACAGGCGGCCGCGTAAGGCTTCGTGGCTTCAACGATGGGCCCTGTCAGGAGAGATTCGATGCGTGTAGAAACGCTGGGACGTTACCAGCTCGAGCTGTCGG
The DNA here is from genome assembly GCF_900107685.1 of Paraburkholderia sartisoli. Lineage (GTDB taxonomy): Bacteria > Pseudomonadota > Gammaproteobacteria > Burkholderiales > Burkholderiaceae > Paraburkholderia > Paraburkholderia sartisoli. Next base: position 425,291 of record NZ_FNRQ01000006.1, read on the forward strand.
CGCGGCAGTTCATCCACAACGGCGGGTGGGCCGCGTTCGCCGCGATCAGCACCACCGACGACGCCGATGCCGCGCCGGTCGACGTGCTGCCGCTGCAGCAGGTCATGGAAAACGCGGTCTTCGAGAGCGAGGCCGCGGCGATCGCCGCTGCGCGTGGCGTCGTGATCGCGTTGCTGAAGCGGCCGCAGGCGCCCGCCACGCCGGTCATCAGCTGAGCGGCGACGGACGGCGTGCCGGCGTCAGTGGGTCGACGCCTCGCGGGCCGTCCGTAGTTTGATCGCGGGCACGATCGTCACCGAGATCATCACGCCGAGCGAAATCACGAGAATCGACGCAAACGTGAGATGCAGCGACTGGTGCAGGACCAGCCGGGCGGCGTTGTCGCGCATCGTGTCAGCGGTTGAGTCGAGGAGTTGCCGCAGCTGGTCGGACGAGACGGCGGCGGTGCCCTTCGAGTGGCTCAAGCCGTAGTTGAGCACCGCGCCGAACATCGCCGCGCCGAGCGTGCTGCCCAGATTGCGCGAGAAGAGATTCGACGCCGTTGCGCTGCCGCGCTCCGACGGCGTCACGATTTCCTGGATCAGGATCAGCGAGCTGACGCTCACGACGCCCATGCCGAACCCCATCACGAGCGAGCCGATGCCCGCGAGAACTGGTGTGCTGCCGGGCGTCAGCGTGGTGAAGAACACGGCGCCAAGCGGCAGGAACACGCTGCCGGCGATCAGTGTGCGGCGCAGGCCGATCCGGTGAAACGTGCGCGCCGCGAGCGTGGCGCCGCTCGGCCAGCCGAGCATCATCATCGTCAGCGCGAGCCCCGCGACGACCGGCGAGCGGTGCAGCACGCCCTGCACGTACATCGGCAGAAACGTCGTCAGTCCCATCAGCGCCATGCCCGAGAGCACGGTGGCGACGTTGCACGCGGCGATCGGCCGGTGGCTCCACAGCGCGAATGAAATCATCGGGTCGGCGGCGCGTCGTTCCTGCACGACGAAGAGCGCGCCGCATACGACGGATGCGACCAGTTCCAGCGTGCCGCGCGCATAGTCCGACGTGCCGAAATCTGTCAGCGCCATCATGAGCGACGCAATCGAGAGCGTGAACAGTGCCGCGCCCGCGATGTCGATCGAAGGCTTGCCGTGCCGCTCGTGCTCGTGCAGATAGCGAACAAAGCCGATTGCGGACATGATGCCGATCGGCACGTTGATCCAGAAGATCCACGCCCACGAGAGATCGCGAATGATGAGGCCGCCGAGCATCGGCCCGATCACAGCCGAGATCGCCCACACGCTCGCGAGATACCCCTGAATCTTGCCGCGCTCGCGCGCCGGATACAGGTCGCCGACGATCGTCAGCGCGACGGGCTGCATGGCGCCGGCGCCGATACCCTGAATCAGGCGAAACGCGATCATCGCCGGCATCGACCACGCGAAGCCGGCCAGCACCGAGCCCACGATGAAAATCGCGATGCCGGTCAGCATGACTGGCTTGCGGCCGTACAGATCGGCGAGCTTGCCGAACACGACGGTCATCGCCGTCTGCGCCAGCAGGAACGACGAGAAAACCCAGCTGTACAGACTCAGCCCGCCGAGTTCGGTCACGATCTGCGGCATCACGGTCGAGACGATGGTGGCCTCGATCGCGACCATCGCCATCGAGGCCATCACCGAGGCAATCACCAGCGGTCTTACGGTTTTTGTGTGTTGTGACATGGGGGTTTCCGGTTTCAAGCCGGACGTGCGCGTGAATGTAGAAGGACGGTGCCGATGCCGCCGAGGGCAATCACGACCATGCCGAGCGCGGACCACCGATCGGGTACCTGGCTGAACAGCGCCCAGCTGAAGAGTGCAGCGAACGCGAGCTGTGCGTAACCAAACGGCGTGAGCAGCGCGAGTGGCGCGCGGCGCAGCGCCTGGAGCATCAACACGTGTCCGAGCGTCGCGAGCGAAGCCATCAGCAGCACGAGAATCCAGCTTCCGGATCGTACACGGCTCATTTCGGGAAGCAGCGTCGCCTGATCTGCCCAGAGCAGAAACGCAAGTGTGATGGTTGCGACGAGCGCTGTCAGGAAATTCGTGGTGATGGGGTCGCCGCTTTTCGAGAGCTTGCTGGATGCGACCTGAAAACAGGCGAAGGTTGTCGCGGCGCCAATGGGGAAAATCACGGTCCAGTTGAATTGCCCGCCGCCGGGGCGCACCACCATCAGCATGCCGATGAAACCCAGCACGACCATTGCCCACTTGCTGCGCGGCACGTCTTCGTTGAGCACGGTTGCAGCGAGGAGGGTGGTGATGAGCGGCGCCATCATGGCGAGCGAGGTCGTGACGGGCAGCGGCAGATAACGCAGGCCGGCGAACGTGCAGGCTGAATTGGACAGCAGCAGGAACGCGCGCAGAAACTGCAGCTTCAGCGCGCCGGTGTTGCGAAAATGCCGGGCGCCGCGCCGTGCCTGCCACACGCCGAGCACGATCGCCTGGAAGAAGTAACGCACCAGCAGGAGCGCCAGCAGCGGGACCGCCGTGCCGATCGCCTTGACGGTTGCATCGCTGGCCGCGAACGTCGCGGTCGTCGCGATCATGACGAGCACGCCCGCCCCGGCGGTGACCGGTAGCGAAAAGCCGCGCATGCGGGCCAAAACTTCCATCGGGCTCTCTTGTTGTGGGCGCGGATTGTTCGGGTTTGCGCTCGAATCCGGTTCGCCGGGCTCGTTGCGCTGGGGTCAATTATGACGATTAAAGTGAAAGGGTGAACCCATGCAGGGGAAAAAATGAACGACGAAGGTCCTGCTGGCCAGGATTGCACCGGCGAAACCGGGTGGTCGGCCTGCCTCTGGCCTGCTACGCTTTCTGGCGGGAGCGAGGTTCGAGCCGGGTCGTCGCCGCTGTGTGACGATTCAGATATCTTCGCTTCCATCCCCAGGGACCTCACGCCGATGCCAGCTACCATCCGCAACTCGCTCGTCTGGATCTTCGAGGCATTCGAGCGGGAGGCAACCTTCATTCGCAAGCCAATGTTCGGCTGCGAAGCCGCCTATGTCGATGGCCTGTTATGTCTGGTCGCGGCCGATCGCGACGAGCCCTGGAACGGCTTGCTGGTCTGCACGTCGCGAGAGCGCCATGCCGCTCTCATCGAGGACATGCCCGCCCTGCGGCCGCATCCCGTCCTTGGGAAATGGCTGTATGTGCCGCAAGCCGATCCGGCGTTTGAAGACGTCGCGGAAAGGCTGACAATGCTCGTGCTGGCGCGCGACGGGCGAATCGGCGTCGAGCCGAAGCCGCGCCGACGTGGTGGAAGATCGCCGCTTCCAAAGACATAAGGCGTCGCTCCAGGCGATTTCTTTATACGACGAGGGCGGCCCGTACGACCCACTGGACGCCCGGCCACGGAGATCACCGCTCAGTGCCCGTGTCGCTCCTCAACAGCTACCGGTGTCTGTTTCGATTGCCGGCTCAGCATCAGCGTGACGACGGCGGACACCGCGAGCGTCGCGCCCACTACGTACAGGCCCGCTGAATAACCCCCCGTTACGTTTTTGAGCCATCCGATCGCGAACGGACCGACGAAGCCGCCCAGATTGCCGACCGAGTTGATCATCGCGATTCCCGCCGCCGCACCGGCGCCTGACAGGAACATGCTGGGCATCGCCCACAATGGCGCCTTGGCCGCGCTGATCCCGATGTTCACGATCACGAGCGCCAGGATGATCATCAGCGCGGTAGCCGCGTTACCGGCAAAAACGAATCCAAGGCACGCCACGACACATGGAATGACAACGTGCCATGTGCGCTCTTCCGTGCGGTCCGAATGCCGTGCCCACACGATCATCGCGATCACCGCGAGGATGCTCGGTATGCCTGCCAGCAGACCCGTTTCGAACAACCCGAACCCATACTGGCGAATGATCAGGGGCGCCCACAATCCGAGTGTGTACAGCCCCGCCGACGTGCCAAAGTAGATGAGCGCGAGTGCGAGCACACGCGGATCGCGCAAGGCGCTTAGCGCACCAGCGGTGTGGCCGGCATGCGCCTGCCTCGCCTCCGCTTCCGTCTTCATCTTCGCGATCAGCCATGCGCGCTCTTCCGGTTGAAGCCACTGCGCTTTCGCCGGCGTGTCCGTCAGGTACTTCAGCACGAAGAAGCCGAGAATGATCGCCGGCACCGCTTCGAGAATGTAGAGCAACTGCCAGTCGGCCAGTCCGGCGACTGGAGGCAGCTTCATGATCGCGCCGGAGAGCGGCGAGCCGATCGCGGTCGAGATCGGCGCGGCTGCCATGAACCATGCCGCGGCGGCCGCACGTTGACGCAACGGGAACCACAGGCTCAGATACAGGATGATGCCGGGGAAGAAGCCCGCTTCGGCGACACCCAGCATAAAGCGCAGCGCGTAGAAGCTGTTTGGGCCGACGACGAACGCCGACGCGAACGACACGATCCCCCACGACACCATCACGCGGGCAATCCACCGGCGCGCACCGACCCGGTGAAGAATCAGGTTCGACGGCACTTCGAACAGGAAGTAGCCGATAAAGAACAGTCCGCCGCCGAAACCAAAGGCGGCAGGCGAAAGGCCGATGGCCCTGTTCATCGTCAGCGCGGCGAAGCCCACGTTGACGCGGTCGAGAAAACTCACGAAATACAGCAGCATGACAAACGGAATGATCCGCAGCATGAGCTTGCGGGACACCCGGCTTTCGAGTTCGGAAATCATTGTCTCCTCCTTGGAGGTTTGAGCGGTGCTCTATTCAGATTTCGATGTGCTCGCATCAATACACCCTGGCAACCGGACTTCGATGACGCGTGACATTGCCCGTCTCAAGAGGGTTGCCGCCCTGTATTCGCCGCACTCGGGACGAGCCCGGCCACCACGCAGACCGGACCCCTGCGGAGCCGCCGATGGCGCTTAAGCCGCTTAAGCCGCGTTGGCTGCAGGCACCGCGGCTTTCTCGATGAACGCGCAGACGGCGGCCGTCACCTGCGCCGTCGTTGCCGTGCCGCCAAGGTCACGGGTGTGGAGCGACGTGTCCGCGGTCACTGCTTCGACGGCTTGCATCACGCGTTTGGCCGCGTCGAATTCGCCGAGGTGTTCGAGCAGCATGACGACTGACCAGAAGGTGCCGACCGGATTGGCGAGACCCTTGCCCATGATGTCGAACGCGGAACCGTGGATCGGTTCGAACATCGACGGATAGCGGCGTTCCGGATCGATGTTGCCTGTCGGCGCGATGCCGAGGCTGCCGGCGAGTGCGGCGGCGAGGTCGCTCAGGATGTCGGCGTGCAGGTTGGTGGCGACGATCGTGTCGAGTGTGGCCGGGCGGTTGATCATGCGGGCGGTCGATGCGTCCACCAGTTCCTTGTCCCATTTGACGTCCGGGAATTCCTTCGAGATTTCGAGCGCGATTTCGTCCCACATCACCATTGCGTGACGCTGCGCGTTGCTCTTCGTAATGACGGTCAGCAGTTTGCGCGGACGCGATTGCGCGAGACGGAACGCGAAACGCATGATCCGCTCGACACCGGCGCGCGTCATGATCGACACGTCCGTTGCGGCTTCGATCGGATGTCCCTGATGAACGCGGCCGCCCACGCCGGAATATTCGCCTTCCGAGTTTTCGCGGACGATGACCCAGCTCAGGTCTTCCGGCTTGCAGCGCTTCAGCGGCCCATCGATGCCCGGCAGGATGCGGGTCGGACGCACGTTCGCGTACTGGTCGAAGCCCTGGCAGATTTTCAGGCGCAGGCCCCACAGCGTGACGTGATCAGGAATGTCCGGATCGCCGGCCGAGCCGAACAGGATCGCATCCTTGTCGCGGATTGCGTCGAGCCCGCTGGCGGGCATCATGACGCCATGCTCGCGGTAGTAGTCGCCGCCCCAGTCGAAGTTTTCAAACTCGAATGCGAACGACCGGGTGGTCCTGGCAAGTGCTTCGAGGACCTGCGCGCCAGCGGGGATGACTTCCTTGCCGATGCCGTCGCCGGGGATGGTTGCGATGCGGTAGGTTTTCATGCCGCCGTCCTTCAGGTGTCGTTGGGGTAGGCGAACTTTACCCATCTCCGGACGTGAAAACCGGTGCTAAACTCAAAGCATCTTTAACTTTAATTCATAAGTAAAAGTCATGCGCGACACCGTCGAACCGTCGGATTTAAGTTTCTTTTCGACGCTCGCGGCGTCCGGCAGCCTGAGCGCCGCCGCGCGGGAGCTGGGGCTGACGGCAGCGGCCGTCAGCAAGCATCTGACGCAGATGGAGCGTCGCGCCGGTGTTCCGCTCGTCAACCGGACCACGCGGCGGATGATGCTCACGCCGGAGGGCGAGTTGTACCTCGAGCACGCGCGCCGGATCCTCGACGGGATCGACGAGCTGGCCGAATTGCTGGGCACCGCGAAGAAAAGTCCGAAGGGTTTGCTGCGCGTGAACGCGACGCTGGGCTTTGGGCGCAGCCATGTTGCCCCTGCGATCTCGCGCTTTGTCGCGAAGTACCCGCAGGTATCGGTTCAGCTTCAGTTGTCGGTCACGCCTCCGCCGCTGACGGACGATACGTTCGACGTCTGCATCCGGTTCGGCGAGCCGCCCGACACGCGGGTGGTCGCGCGTCTTCTCGCGACGAACCGGCGGTTGCTGTGCGCCGCGCCATCGTACATCGCGGCACGCGGGATGCCGATGACCGCGCACGACCTGACGCGGCACAACTGCATTGGCATCCGCCAGGGTGACGAAGCCTACGGCGTGTGGCGCCTGACTTCGGGCAGGGGTGCGTCCCGTAAAACGGAGGCGGTGCGTATCAACGGGTCGCTGACGACGAACGACGGTGAAATCGCAGTGAAGTGGGCGCTCGAAGGGCACGGCATACTGATGCGGGCCGAGTGGGACATCAAACAGTATCTCGCCGATGGCTCACTGGTTCTGGTATTGCCCGAGCATGACACGCCGAACGCCGATATCTTTGCCGTCTATTCGCAACGACACCAGATGTCCAACCGGATTCGCGCGTTTGTCGATTTCATCGCACACGATCTTCGGAGCGAAGCGGGGGAGGTTGCATGAGCGACCGCTCAGGCCGGGGAGCGGTCCGGCGTGTTGTGCGTCGACAAACAGCTCTTGATCGGCGAGGAGACGTTGCCGGGCAGAACGGGCAGTGTCCATTGTTGCGTTGCAGATTGCGGGGACGCAACAACGGACACGGAGGAAAGGGGAAGGATTCCTTAATTAGTCAAAATTCCGCACGCAGCGAAACCCCGCATACACGTATTGATAACGCGGCTGGAACCAGTTGCGAAACGTCGGGCGCAACATGCATGCCGCGGTGCGCGCTGAGCCGCCCTTGAGCACGTAATGCTGGCCGTCGAAGAAGTTCGCCGAATAGCCGAGGTAAAACGGAAACGCGTCGAAACCCGGCAATGCATCGAACACAGTCGATGTCCATTCCCAGCCGTTGCCGAACTGCCCGACGACGCCGAACGCGCTGATGTTATCCGGATGCGCGTGGACCTCCTGCGGATCCCAGCTACGGAAATCGAAATTGCCCGATGCCGCGTGCGGCGCGCCGTGCGCCGCGCGCTGCCACTGCGCTTCGGTGGGCAGCGCCTTGCCGGCCCAGCGTGCGTACGCGCTGGCTTCGGCATGACTCACATAAACCGGCCAGGTTTCGGGCAGGACGATGTCGTCGAACATCGTGCGCAGCTTCCACATGCGCTCGCCGTCCTGCGTCGCGAGCGACCAGCCCGCGGGATGCTCGATCTGTTCGGCTTCCCGCCACGCCCAGTCCTTGCCGGTCCACAGCGACGGGTCGCGATAACCGCCCGCTTCGACGAACGCGCGATACGCACCGTTCGTCACCATATGACGGTCGATCTCGAACGCCGGCACATCGACACGCAACTCGCCGAATTCGTTGTCCCAGCCGAAGACACCATCCTCGCGCACCATGCCGAGCGCGGTCGGGCCAGCGGGTACGCTGACCATTCCGTCATCGGGATGGCCGGTCTGGGGTTCGGTGATGGAGCGCCGCGGCGCGACTTTCTGCTCGAGGGGCAACTGGTGCAGCATGTACGCGAGCGTTTCGGCATGCATCAGCCGGTGCTCGATCGCGACGTGCAACAACTGTTCGGCCGAAGCGGTGCGCATGCCTTCGCGCACGAGTTCAAGCGTGGCAAGCTTCCGGTCGATCTGCGCGCGCGCCTCCGCGGCGTATTCGTTGACCACTTCGAGCGAGGGCCAGTCAGACGGCACGTCAGTCGGAAAGCCGCCGTCGACGGGATCGATGCCGAAGGCGAACAGCTGGTCGAGTTCGGGGCTGAGCGCGGGGAGGTCGAACAGACGCCGGTCGAAAAGGTTCCGGTCGAACGCTTCGAGATGGCCGATATAGAACACGATCCGGTGCCGTTCGCGGATCGGACGTTCGTAGAGAAACTCAGGTTTGACGACGGCAAACAACGCGTCCGAGACGCGGCGGGCTTCGATGAGTCGATGGATGAGCGGGTGCTGCAAGGCGGGTTCGCGATTCATTGCACCGGGTCTCCTGCTAGGGGACAGTCTGAAACTGTACCTGCTTGCAGGAGGCATGCCAAGGCGAAATGTATCGCGATCAGGTGGCCGGCTTGACGCCGCCGTGCCAGCGTGGCGCGCGCGGGAGAATGGCGATTCTGGCCGGCCGCCGTGGTTTTATAGCTGACGCAAACCGTCGAAATCGACGATGCGGATGAATTTGCCCTGTATGTCGATCAGGCCACGCTTTTGAAATCTTGACAGCGTACGGCTGACCGTTTCAAGCGTGATGCCGAGGTAGCTGCCCATTTCCTCACGCGTCATGCGCAGGTTGAATTCGTTCGACGAATAGCCACGCTGTGTGTTGCGCTCCGAGACATCCAGCAGGAACGCGGAGACGCGTTCGTCGGCGCTCTGTGAGCCGAGCACCATCATCTGCCTTGCCTCGCTCACGATCTGCTCGCCCATCAGTTTGTGCAGCCGGTCCTGCATCGTGCCGATTTCGCGGCACAGACGCTTCAACGCGGGATACGGCACGATGCACACGGAACTGTCCTCGAGCGCGACCGCGCTGCACGCGTGCGTATCGTTACTGATGCCATCGAGGCCGAGCGGTTCGCCCGCGAGTTTCAGTCCGATCACCTGTTCGCGACCGAGGCGATGCGACATCACCGTTTTCAGCGCGCCCGAGCGGACGGCGTACAGGTTGTCGAACGAGTCGCCCGTGCGAAAGAGCACCTCGCCGCGCCGCACGGTGCGCGCGCTGCAGATGAGCGCCTCGAGTTTTGGCAGGTCTTCGGCGCACAGGCCCTGCGGCATGCAGAGTTGCCGCATCGCACAGGTCGAGCAGCGGGCGACATCGCGCCGCGCACGCACGGGCGCGGTGGCCCGGACAGGCCGGTGCGCGACAGGCGTGGGAAGCGCGACAGACGGAAGCGCGATGGGATTGAGCATGATCGGTTAGCCCGGAAAGTGTTGTTGCCCTGATTGTCCCACCGGCCTTTGCGCGGCCTGAGTGACAAAAGGACGCGCGGCTGTGTGAGAGTCGCGTCTTGAAAAGGTCAGACAGAGAAAGGAGCGACGCAAGCGCGCAGGATATGACCCGGTCAGCTATGCGCTGAATCAAACATCAGCGTAAATGATCACCGAAAAGCGCCGAAACTGCCTTGATGTAAATCAAGTCGTCAGGTCGTTGGTCTTGACCGGGAGAAGGGACAGGATCAAGACCTGGCAAGGCTTCCAGCTAACAAAAGGCTTGCCGTCAATCAGAATCAGACGGGTAACTTGTCCAGTTTGCCTTACAATCATGCTCTATTCAGACAAGCTGCGACATCGACGATGAACGAGCGCAAATCTTTGGGTCTGCCCGACAAGATCTACGGCGATATCCTGAACCAGATCCTGGAAGGCGAGTACCGGGAGGGCGAGCGGCTACCTACCGAGCACGCGCTGGCCGAGCGTTTCGAAACGTCGCGCCCGACGGTGCGTGAAGCGCTGGCCCGTCTGCGAGCCGACGGGATCATCGTGACGCGCCACGGTTCGGGTACCACGGTCGCGCGCAGGCCCGATCCGGACGTGCGCCGCTTTGCGCCGCTCGAAACGCTGTCCGATATCCGCCGTTGCTATGAATTTCGCATCGTCACCGAAGCAGGCGCGGCGGCGCTCGCCGCACAGCAGGCCGACAGCGACGATGTCGCCGCCATCCAGCACGCGTGGGACGAGCTCGAACGCGTCATCGAAACGCAGGGCATCGGCGCGCACGACGACTTCTCGTTTCATCTGGCCGTGGCGCGGGCGTCGAAGAACCAGTTTTTCATCACCGTGATGTCGTTCATCGAAGAGCAGATCGTGTTCAGCATGAACCTCTCGCGCAACCTGTCGCTCGTGAAGACGCTGGAGCGGCAGCGTCTCGTGCAGCGCGAGCATCTGGCGGTGCTGGAAGCGATCCGCAGCAAGGATGCGGCCGCGGCGGGGCAGGCCATGCGCGCCCACCTCGAAAACGCGCTCGACCGGATGTTCGGCTCGTAAGCGCCGCGCAAACCGGACCGGCTCCCGCCCGAATCCGGTTTGAACCCGACCTGAACCGGCAACCCGGCAACCCCTCAAGCCGCCGCGGCCATCGGACCAAACAGCGCGGCCCGCGTCTGCGGACTGACCGCGATCTCCAGCGCCACCGCATTTTCGACGCCGATGCGCAGCGGCGGCCCGAGCCGTCGCAGTTCGATACCGGTTTTGCGCAGCAGCCGCTCGATAGGCGTCGTCGTGACGGTCACGTAGCGCGTGATGCCCATCTGGTCGGCGAAGGTCACCAGCTCGTGGATCGCGTGCATCGTCAGATCGGCAAAGCCAAACGTTTGCTCCTCGCCGCCGGTTTCGACGACAAAACGGCTCAATTCCCAGATATGCCGGCCGACCGGCGCCGCATCGCCATGCAGCAGCTGCGGGAACGTGTCCCTCAGCATGTTCGGCCCTTCGGTCGGCATCAGACGCCAGCAGCCGCGCACGGCCCCCGCCTTGTCCTGGATGAGCATGTAATGCGGCCCGAGCGCGTCGTAGCCATCGATCTCCATGCCGGCGATGGTCGGTATATCCCATCCGAGCCGCCCATGAAACACCCGGGCGCGCAGCCGGTACATCTCGTTGATGTGATCGTTGTCGAATTCCTGACGCAGGCCAATCCGGATTGCTGCTTGCATGTCGTTCTCCCTCACGTGTTGGTGAACCAATACGCATGGAAACTTATGCATTTCGGGTAAGAATTCCACCTACCCACCTGGATAGGTGTGCCCGGTTCCGGAGTCCGTGGAGAATCGATTTATCAATCCCGGCGGTAGCCAGTCAAACAGGCGGACATCATGGAACTACTTGAAAATTATTGGCAACCGGTACATCGCACGAGCACTCCGGTGCGAGTGCTGGAGCCCGCGTCGCCCGTCGACCGCGTGTTCATCATCGCGTTTCGCAAGAAGAAAAAAGAGAGCCAGCGCCGCTTCTGGTCACGCTTTGGCGTCACGCAGTCGCGTGGCAGCCGCTTCGAATCCGGCGCGGAAATTCCGGCGCCAGTGGCGATCCTGCTTGGGCTTTATTTCACGAAAACCGTCTCCGACAGCGATCTCGGCCGGGCAGAACGCGCGCTGCACGAGAAGGGCTTCGACGTCGTCAGGCAGGATCAATAACGCCGAGTTGCGTTGCGATGACCGCGGCCGCGCGCCGCGAGTTCACACCGAACTTCGCGCGGATGTTCTTCATGTGAAAGTTCACGACTGCTTCCGAGCAGTTCAGGATGTGTGAAATCTCCCACGTGGACTTGCCGCGTGCAGTCCACTTCAAACATTCGCGTTCACGCGGCGTGAGCCTCGGGATCAGTTCCTGCGTGTGTACGCTCATATGACGCTGGCTCGTGTCGATCACCAGGTCGCGCAGCAACACCAGATTCGGCAGCGCGACGTCCACATGCCGCCAGAATGCGTCGCCAGGCATGCTGTCGTTGACAAAGCACAGCATGCCCGCTTCCTGGCGTGGCCCGTGAACGGGCAACGTGACGCCGGAGCGCAACCCGTATGCGCGGGCTTCTTCATACATCGATTGCTGGGGTTCGGTCGTAAAGATCTCGGGCGACCACACGAGCGGCGAGGCGCGCGTCGCGCAGTGCGAGACGGTGGGATCGATGTGCATGAGGCCCTGCTCGTCGTAGGCGCGCCGCCAGGACGTGGGATAGGTGCTGCGCACGTACGCGTCCTCCAGGCGCAGGCCCGGGCGCGGCAGCATCGCCAGCAGAACCTGGTTGAACCCCCATCCGTCGGCGAGACGGGTGATGGCGTCGAACCATGCGGCTTCATCGGTGGCCTCGAGCAACGGTGACATCTGCTCGATGAAATGTAGTGACACGGATCGCTCCCTCGGATCACGGCAGGCCAGGTCGCGGACAAGAACGACGCGAATACCTGGTTCGCGCCTGTCTGTTTCACTAATTTATCACCATTTTTTTATTCTGCCCGGCAATTCGTATGGATATTGGGCTGATCAAAAGCGGCGATTTGAGTTGATTTTTTGCATTTTATCGTGCCCCGACTGGCGGGCGTCCCTGGTAGATGGGCCTTCTGCGCTATATCGACTGAAACATAGCGGAATAGAATCGGCATTTTGAATCGGCTTTAATCCCGACCGGATTGATATAAGACTGAAAAACCCTTCTGGCGTAATTGACAAAAACTCAGCTATGACGCGCCGGAAAGTATCGACGCATTCAGACCTGAAGAATTTTGTTGTCATACGAGAATAAGAGACGCATAACAGCGTGGGTGCAATCAAAAGGGGCGGGTTTTCGACAAAAACAGCCGGAAAATCCGGCTTTTATGCTGCGTTGCGACGCGAATGGCTCCGGCCATCAAAGAGCATGGTCATAGAAAACTTGTTTGACAACATTTGATCTGCGGTGCTACCCTGGCAGTCAATCATCGAGTTGATCCGTTTGCCGGGGTGCCATGAACGTCTCTCCAATTTCCGACAGCGAGTTTGCCGCCAGCGTGATGGCGGTGCCGCCGCTTGCCCGCCGCGCCGATTATTCGCTCGACGCCGCACAGAACCAGAAGCTGATCCACCACATCGAGGCAGGCGGCGTGCGCACGCTGCTTTATGGCGGCAACGCGAACCTGTATCACGTCGCGGTCAGTGAATATCGTGATCTGCTCGATCTGCTCGCCGCGTGCGCCGCGCCCGGAACGCGCGTGATTCCAGCCATCGGCCCTGACTACGGCAAGATGCTCGACCAGGCGCGCATTCTCGCGCAGACGAACTACCGTACCGCGATGGTCCTGCCGCTCGCCGGCCTGACTACGTCCGAGGGCGTCGAAGAGGGCCTTGCGCGCATCGTCGATATGGCCGGCATGCCGCTTACGCTTTACATCAAGAACGAGAACTACGTCGATGTCGATGCACTTGCGCGTCTCATCGATCGCGGCACGCTGATCGCCGTCAAGTACGCGATCGTTCGCGATAACCCGACCGATGACGTCTACCTGAAGCGCCTGCTCGAAAGCGTGAACCCCGCGAAGGTGATCTCGGGCATGGGTGAGCGTCCCGCGCTCGTCCACGTGCGCGACTTCGGTCTCGCTGCATGGACGACCGGTTCGGGCTGCATCGCGCCGCACGCGGTCATGGCGCTTCTGCGCGCCGCGAAGGAAGGCCACACGGACGAAGCGCAGCGCATCGGCGACGCGTTCATGCCGCTCGAAACGCTGCGTGACGACATTTCGCTGATCCGCGTGCTGCACGACGCGGTGACGTTCTCGAAGATCGCCGACATGGGCCCGATCCTGCCGCTACTCAGTTCGACGCCGGTCGAGCATCATGCGAAGATCGCTGCTGCAACCGAAGCGCTCCTCACGTTCGAGCGTCAGAACGCCGCTTAGCCGGCGCGAGCGCGACGATGCTTCCCACTATCTGATTTTCGCCGCGCGGTGAATGCAGGCCGACGCCCGCGGCGCCCGACTGGAGTTTCAAGATGCAGATCACAGGAGAGATGCTCATTGGCGCATCCGCCGTGCGCGGCACCGAGGGCACGCTGCGCGCGTTCGACCCGGTCCACAACGCGGAAATCGAGCCGGTCTTCGGCGCAGGCAGCGCGGCGGACGTCGACCGGGCATGCGAACTCGCCGCGCTCGCGTTCGATCCGTACCGTGGCGCGCCGCTCGAAACGCGTGCGCGTTTTCTCGAAGCGATTGCCAGCAACATCGTCGCGCTGGGCGATGAACTGATCGAGCGCGCGCACATCGAAACGGCGCTGCCGAAAGCCCGTATAGAGGGCGAACGCGGGCGCACCGTCGGTCAGCTGAAGCTCTTTGCCTCGCTCGTGCGCGAAGGCCGCTGGCTCACCGCGACGATCGATTCCGCGATGCCGGACCGCAAGCCGCTGCCGCGTTCCGATCTGCGTCTGCGGAAGATTCCGGTTGGGCCCGTCGCCGTGTTCGGCGCCAGCAACTTTCCGCTTGCATTTTCAGTGGCCGGCGGTGACACCGCGTCGGCGCTCGCGGCGGGTTGTCCGGTCGTCGTGAAGGCGCATCCGGCGCATCTCGGCACGTCGGAACTGGTCGGTCGCGCGATCCAGAAAGCGGTGGCTGAAACCGGCTTGCCGGAGGGCGTGTTTTCGCTGATCGTCGGCGCGGGCAACGCGGTGGGCGAGGCGCTTGTCGCGCATCCGGCGATCAGGTCGGTCGGCTTCACCGGGTCGCGGCGCGGCGGGCTTGCGCTCGTCGATATCGCGTCGAAGCGCCGCGAGCCGATTCCCGTGTTCGCCGAAATGAGCAGCGTCAATCCGTTCTTCGTGCTGCCCGGCGCGCTCGCGAAACGCGGCGCGGCGATTGCCTCGGCCTTCGTGGATTCCGTGACGCTCGGCGTCGGCCAGTTCTGCACGAACCCGGGGCTCGTGATCGTGCTCGAAGGCCCGCATACGCAGACGTTCGTCGACACCGCCGCCCAGGCGCTCGCGAAGAAAGAAGCGCAGACCATGCTCTCACCGGGCATCGCTTCGGCGTACCAGGCCGCCGTCGCACGGCGCTCGGACACCAGCGGCGTGCAGAGCGTCGCGCAGGGCACGCAGTCGGGCGCCGCGTGTCCGGCGATGCCCGCGCTTTTCCTGACGGATGCCGTGCAGTTTCTCGCCAAAGCTGAACTCGAAGATGAAATCTTCGGACCGGCTTCGCTGATCGTCACGTGCCGCGACGTCGACGAAATGATCAAGGTGGCCGGTTATCTCGAAGGCCAGCTCACGGCGACGCTGCAACTCGAACCGGACGACTACGCGCTCGCGCGCAAGCTGCTGCCCACGCTCGAACGAAAGGCCGGCCGCATCCTCGCGAATGGCTTCCCGACGGGCGTTGAGGTGTCGCACGCGATGGTGCATGGCGGACCGTTCCCGGCCACGTCGGACGCGCGCGCGACGTCGGTGGGCGCGACCGCGATCGATCGCTTCCTGCGGCCCGTGTGCTATCAGGATCTGCCGGCCGAATTGCTGCCAGAAGCGCTGCGCGACGACAATCCGCTGAAGCTGTGGCGTCTCTTCGACGGGGAACTGGGCAAGCATTGAGCGGCCGTTGAGCCTTGACGGTGTCACGCCGCGCCATAGCCGCGCGGCGTGACCCGTTCGAGGTGGCCGTGACCGGGGTCGATCTGGCATCATCGCCAGTGCCGTGACGCGCCCCGTACGGTACAACCGCAAGGAGTCTCATGACAGACAACAGCCGCCGCTATCCCGATCCCGCCATCCGCGTTCTCGATCCTCGTTTTAACGCGCTGCGTATCGCTTCGGCATCGGTCGAATGTCTGTATCAAGGCGCGCGCTGGTCCGAGGGCCCAGTGTGGTTCGGCGACGGGCGCTATCTGCTGTGGAGCGACATTCCGAACAACCGCATCCTGCGCTGGGACGAAGCGACCGGCGCGGTGACGCCGTTCCGTCAGCCGTCGAACAACGCGAACGGCCATACGCGCGATCGCGAAGGGCGTCTCGTCAGTTGCGAACACCTGACGCGCCGCATCACGCGCACCGAATATGACGGCACGATCACTGTCCTCGCCGATCGCTACCTCGGCAAACGTCTGAATTCGCCGAACGACGTCGTCGTGAAGTCGGACGGCTCGATCTGGTTCACCGATCCGAGCTTCGGCATCGACGGTTTCTACGAAGGCGAGAAGTCCGAAGCCGAATTGCCGCAGTGCGTGTATCGCATCGACGGGCAGACGGGCGAGATCACGCTCGTCGCCGACGATGTCGAAGGCCCGAACGGCCTCGCGTTCTCCCCCGATGAATCGCGGCTGTATGTGGTCGCGTCGCGTGAGTCGCCGCGCACGATCCGCGTGTTCGACGTCGCCGCCGACGGCCGCACGGTCGGCCACAATCGCATCCTGATCGACGCGGGCCCCGGCACGCCGGATGGCTTTCGTGTCGATATTCACGGCAACCTCTGGTGCGGCTGGGGCATGGGCACGGACGAACTCGACGGCGTGCGCGTATTTACCCCGCACGGCGAAGCAATCGGCCATATCGCGTTGCCGGAGCGGTGCGCGAACGTGTGCTTCGGCGGGCGGCATCGCAACCGGCTTTTCATGGCGGCGAGCCACGGGCTCTATTCACTGTATGTGAACACGCAGGGTGTCAAAGGCGGCTGAGCCTGCTGGTTTCGCTGCGTGAAGTTGCCTGACAAGTATCGGGCTAAACCCGTAGACCGGCGCGCTTCCGCGCGATGTGAGGAAGACGCCAGATCGTTGACTGTAAAGGGATTGGCGAAGATTGTGCGGCGCACTGCCGCAAAATCGCCCGCCGATGATTTGCTTGACGTCAGACGTACGCGTTGGCAATGTTCGATAACGCGGGACGTGTACCGTCGGCAGCGCACCTGAACCGGCGGACTTCCATACCAAAGAAGCGAGGAGATACGATGACTTTATCTGGCAGGTTGTCTGTGAAAGTTGGGGCTGTCTGTCTGGCGGTCGGTGCGGCGTTCGCGCCCATGGCCCACGCAGCGGACCCGGTGACACTGAACATTGTCGACGTGGCGGGCGACCTTCAACTGACACAAAAGGGCTTCGAGGCGTTCAAGGCGAAGTACCCGAACCTGGTGTCGAACATCACGTTCACCAACGCGCCGGCGCCGCAACTGCCGGGCAAGATCAAGGCGATGCAGGCCGCGGGGCGCTCGGACATCGATCTCGTGCTGACGGGCACCGACGCGCTCGCCGCGGGCATCGAGCAGAACCTGTGGGAGAAGCTGCTGCCCGATCACGCGGCGGTGTTCCCGGGCGTGCTGGATAACTACGCGCCGGGCCCGCGCAGGATGCAGGACCTCGCACAGGGCTACGGGCTGGAGGTGGCCTACATGCCGGCCGGGCCGCTCCTTGAATACAACCCGGCGAAGGTGACCGATCCGCCGAAGACGCCCGAACAGCTGCTGCAGTGGTGCAAGGCGCATCCGAACAAGCTGATCTACGCGCGCCCGGCCAACTCGGGCCCGGGGCGCACGTTCCTGATGGGGCTGCCGTATGTGCTCGGCGACAAGGACCCGCGCGACCCGATCAACGGCTGGGACAAGACGTGGGCGTTCCTCAAGCAGCTGAACGACTGCGTGCCGTACTACCCGGGCGGCACCTCGGCGGTGATGAAGGAGCTGGGCGAGGGCACGCGCGACATGACGGTCACGGTGACGGGCTGGGACATCAACCCGCGCGCGCTGGGCATCGTGCCGGCGGACTTCCGGGTGCAGGCGTTCGACAACATGACGTGGGTGAACGACGCGCACTACATGGTGATCCCGAAGGGCGTGCCCAAAGAGAAGCTCGAGGTGCTCTACAAGCTGATGAACTTCATGCTGGAGCCCGCGCAGCAGGCGCTGAC
>NZ_FNRQ01000013.1 GCF_900107685.1 Paraburkholderia sartisoli
CGCCTTCATGATGTTGGGCAGCGTCACGTAGCGCGGCTCGTTCAGGCGCAGATCGGTGGTGACCACCGCCGGCAGCGTCAACGACAGCGTTTCCGCGCCGCCGTCCACTTCGCGCGACACCGTCGCCTTGCCGTCCGCTATCACCACCTTCGACGCGAACGTCGCCTGCGGCAGGTTGGCCAGCGCAGCCAGCATCTGGCCGGTCTGGTTCGAATCGTCGTCGATCGCCTGTTTGCCCAGAATAACCAGCGAGGGCTGTTCCCTGTCGACCAGCGCCTTGAGCAGCTTCGCAACCGCCAGCGGCTGCAGCTCCTCACTGGATTCGATCAGGATCGCGTGGTCCGCGCCGATCGCGAGCGCCGTGCGCAGCGTTTCCTGCGACTGCGTCACGCCGCACGACACCGCGATCACTTCGGTCGCGATGCCCGCCTCGCGAAGCCGCACCGCTTCCTCAACCGCGATCTCGTCGAACGGATTCATCGACATCTTCACGTTCGCGATGTCCACACCCGTGTTGTCCGACTTCACCCGGACCTTCACGTTGTAATCGACCACTCTCTTGACTGGCACCAATACTTTCATGTGCAAACAACTCCTTCAGGACAAACCGGCTCGAACAGGCCGGATCAGAACTTACTTGATGATCAGCACCTTCGAACGATCGAAGGCGACAGTCACTGCAACGATCAGGATCAACCCGAACACGATTTGCTGCGCGAACACGCTGATACCGACAAACGTCATGCCGACTCGCGCAACCGACACCAGCAGCGCGCCAACCAGCGTTCGGGCAATGCCTCCCGAGCCGCCCGTCAGCGCCGTCCCGCCAACGATCACCGCGGCGATGGCAGGCAGCAGGAACTGGTCGGCCAGCGTGGGCGAGCCGCTTCCAAGACGCCCGGCCATCACCACGCCCGCCAGGCCGGCGAAGAACGACGATGTCGCGAACACGAGGCATTTGGTCACCGGCACGCGCAGGCCCGATGCGATCGCCGCGGGCTCGCCAGCGCCGATCGCCTCGACATGCCGTCCGAAAACCGTGGAGCGATGCAGGAACACGCAAAATACGAGTACCGCGACACCGAGCAGGATCTCGTGCGGCACACCGAACGAAGAGCCGGTGGTCCAGCCCAGTGACGCGTTGCGCATCTCATCGCCGATCCCGATCGAGCGCGTACCCGAGAGCGTCAGCGCGGCAGCCGACGCGATCCCGCCCACCGCGAGCGTCGCGATGAAAGAAGGAATCCGCAGCACGGTCTGGATCACGCCGCTCAGCAGGCCGATGCCAAACGAAGCCGCGAGCGCCACGACCGCGGCCATCGCGCCGTAACGCGGCAGCAACATCGCGACGATCACGCTCGAGAGCGACGCCACCGCCTGCAACGACAGGTCGATGCTCCCGAGCAGCACGACGAACGTCGTGCCGGCCGCCATGATGAACAACGTGGAACTGTCAGCCAGCAAGCCGAGCTGCGTCGACAGCGCAAGGAAGCGAGGTTGTGCGAGCTCGATCAGCAGATACAGCGCGACAAGGGCGATAAAGGGTGCGTTGTCGCCGAGCTTCGCCTTGAGTGAAGCGTTCAGATGTGACATGTTGACCTCAGACCATGTGTTCGACGATTTCGACCTGCGAGGGCTTATGCCCGACTTCGCACGGCAGGATCGTTTGAGCGCGACCGTCCCGCATCACCATCACCCGGTGACTCAGGCCGAGAATCTCCTCGAGCGTATCGCCAGTCAGCACCACGGCGACGCCCTCCGCGGTCAGCTCGCGGATGAGCTGATAGACCTCCTCCTTCGCCCCCACGTCGAGACCGCGCGTCGGATGATCGAGCACGAGAATCCGGCTGCCCGCGAAACGCCATTTCGCAAGCACGACCTTTTGCTGGTTGCCGCCCGACAGGTTGCGGCAGGACGCATCAGGGCCTGGCGTCTTGATATGCAAACGCTGGATCCATTCGTTGGCAAGCGAGCGTTCGCTTGCCCTGCGCACCACGCCCGCACGGCTGACCGCGCCCAGACGCGGCAACGTCAGGTTTTGCGCCACGCTCATCTGGGTCACGAGCCCTTCCACCTTGCGCTCGCGCGGGACGTATCCGATGCCCAGCGCGACAGCATGATTCGCCTGTGGCCTGAGACGGGTCGTGCCCACGGTCACCTCGCCGCCGTCGAGCTTTTCGAGTCCCGCGATCACCCGGCACAACTCCTCCCGGCCTGACCCGACCACCCCCGCCACCCCGAACACCTCGCCGCGATACACCTCGAACGACACGTCGTTCAGCGCATGACCAAGCGACGCGTGACTCACCGACAGGGCCACCTCGTCGCGACAGGGTTTTTGCAGGTTCTCGCGGTAGTACTCGCCATGCAGCGAGCGGCCCACCATCAGTTCGTGGAGCTTCGCCACCGAAGCGCTACCAGCCGGCATTTCGGCGACCACCTTGCCGTCCTTCATCACATACACGCGGTCGCTGAGCGACAGCAGTTCGTCGAGCCGGTGCGAAACGAACACGAACGACGCGCGCGACTTGAGCTCGCCCACGAGCCGGAACAGAATCTCGATCTCCGCGGCCTCGAGCACGGAGGTGGGTTCGTCAAGCAGAATGATCGGCGTGCCGCCCGTCCGGCTCGCGAGAGAAAGGGCTCTCGCAAGCTCCACCATCTGGCGCTGGCCGAACGACAGGTCCTCGCACAGGGTCAGCGGATCGACGTCCAGATGCACCGTGGCGAGTTCTTTTCGGGCCGCGCGCTTGAGCTTTGTCCAGTTCAGTCGTCCGAAGGTGACGAAGTCCTCTTCACGACCCAGGAACAGATTCTCGGCAACGGTCAGGTTCGGCAGGATGGACTGTTCCTGATACACCATCGCGATACCCTTCGAGGTGGCGTCGCGTGGATTCCGGATCACCATCGGCTTGCCGTTGAGCATGATCTCGCCGGCGTCCTGGCGGTACGCACCCGTCAGCAGTTTCATGAGCGTGGACTTGCCCGCGCCGTTCTCGCCGATCAGACCGACGATTTCATTCGGCCTGATTTCGATGGTTACGTCGTCCAGCGCGAGCACGCCCGGAAAGCGTTTGGTGACGTTCTTGAGTGTCAGCATGTCTGTTCTCCGGCCGTTCACTTGACGATGCGCCGACGCGAGCGATTCAGCGCCAACGTGACCGCGACGATGATCAGCACGCCCTGGATGCCCTGTTGCACATAGGGTGGTACGCCAAGCAGAACCATGCCATTGGCGAGCACAACCACGATGAGCGTGCCGACCAGCGTGTTCATCGGCGTGCCGTTGCCGCCGGCGAGCGACGTTCCGCCCACCACGATCGCCGTAATGGCGACGAACAGTTGCCCGTTGGCGATGAGCGCATGACCCTGGCCATATTGCGCGACGGCGAGAATGCCCGCCACACCATAAAAAGCGCCAGCCAGAGCGAACACCACGATGCGCACACGCCTGACCCTCACGCCGCTCAGGCGGGCGAGATCCTCTCCGCCACCGATGGCCAGGGTGTGACGACCAAGCAGGGTATGCCGGTAGATAAACCATGCGATGGCGAGCACCAGCACCGCGATCCACACCGACAACGGCAGGCCGAGGTAGCGGGTGATTGCGATCGAGCGCAGGGCCGTGTCGCTGACCCGGATCGTGTTGCCCGACAGCCACGCCGTTCCGATCCCCGACGCGACGAAGCCGACCGCCAGCGTGGTGATGAACGACGGAATGCGCAGGAACACGTGCAGCAACCCGTTGGCAAGGCCCAGCACGACCCCGGCGCCGATTGCCACCGCCAGCACCCACAACCCGAAGTGGTTGTCGTTGTACGAGTTCTCGACGAGCATCGACACGGTGATCGCCGCGACCGCAACAATGCCTTCCGCCGACAGATCGATGCTACCGAGCTGGATGACGAATGTTCCACCCAGCGCGATGGTGAGCGGGATCGCGGCGGCAATCGCGATGCGCGACAGGTTCATCGGATCGAAGAAATCGTGATTGAACGCACCGATGCAAACGCCGAGCGCGAGGAGAACCAGCAGCGGCGAAAATCGCCGTACCAGCGCCTGCGCCGAAACGAACCGGGTCCCGGGAGTTGTTATGCGGATGGCCTGCCGGGTGGGCGCGACGGTGAGCTTGTTCATCGATACACCACGGGTCCCGCCACGCGGGCATAGAGGTTGTTCCAGTCCGCGCCCGGTGCGGACTCGCGGCTAATGACAGCCTGCACGTTGGACTTCGTGACGAGGGTCGCCTTGCAGAACGACTCACGCCGGTCCCTTGGCAACGCCGCGACGTCGACTTTTTTCTCCTTCGCCTGAAGACCCATCGACAACCCGATGCCGCCCAGCCAGTAAGGGTCCCAGTCAACCGTTGTCACGAGTTCGCCCACCTTGACGGCCGCGAGCCCGGGTGTGGTGCCGTCCATGCCGGAAACCGGCAACTGGCCGGCGAGCCCTTCTGCACGAAGCGCCTCGATCGCGCCCAACGCCATGTCGTCGTTTGCGGCCCACACGCCCTTGACCTTCGCGTTGAAACGGGTCAGCCACGCCTGCATGATCGGAAACGCCTTTTGCGAATCCCAGTCGGCGACCTGGAAGTCCAGCAACTGGATATCCGGGAATTTCTTCAGCGCGGCCATCAGACCCGCCTTGCGTTCGATAGCCGGCACGTTGCTGAAGATGCCGCCGAGCGCCACGACACCACCCTTGCCGCCCATGGCCTTGAACAGTTCGGTCGCGGTGGCCTCGCCGTAAGCCACGCCGTCGAACGACAGATGCGCCACGTAGTTGGGGTTGAAGTCCCACGGATGAAAATCTTTCGGCTTGTTCCAGATCGTTGTCACGTACGCGCCGGCCTTCGAGCATGTCTCGACGATGACCCGTGCGTCGGCCGAATCGTTCGGGTCGACGTTGAGGACGAGGTTGCCGCCGGTCTTCTGCAGCAGCGCGCGAATGTCCGCGATGCCTTTTTCCGAACTGCCTTCGGTGGTAAGCGGCACGTACGGCAGACCGACGCTCTTCGCGAAGCTCTGCGCGCCCTTGTTGAACGCGGTGTAATACGGATTGGTCAGCGAGCGGAACGAGCAGGCAAGCGTCGTCTGCCCCGCACCGAACGAAAGACCCGACATGCCGCCACCCGCGACGGCAAATGCCGCGCCCGCGCCGAGCTTGATAAAGTCGCGGCGCGATACGCCTGTGTGTTGATCCTGTTTCGACATGATGTCTCCTCCGAGCCAGAAAGACCCTTTGCATCAGGGTGGTTTATAAATAACCAGATATTTACCAAATCGCCAGAAAGACCCGGTTTTCCCGGGCGCTCCTCAACTAGCCTCACAGCCTGTCGTCAGACCGCTACCACCGTGGCCTCGCGCGCCGCACGACCCGAGGTGTGCGCGAGCCTGCCCGCCACGAGCGCCGGCGTTGCAGCCAGGCCGCGAATCAGATCAGCGGCCTTTTCCGCGATCATCAGCGTGGGCGCGTTCGTATTCGAACTCACGATCCGTGGCATCACCGACGAATCCGCGACCCGCAGCCCTTCGATGCCATAAACACGCAATTGCGGATCGACGACCGACCATTCGTCGACGCCCATCTTGCATGTGCCGACCGGGTGATAGCCGGTGCGGCCGTACTGTTCTGCGTAGGCCTCGTACTCGGCCTGCGTGCGCACCTTTCCGCCCGGAAAGTGCTCGCTCTTGATGTACTTGCCCAGCGCCTTCTGGCTCATGATTTCGCGACTCTGGCGGATCCCTTCGACGGCCACCTTCAGGTCATACGGGTCGCGAATATAGGCAGGGTCGATCACCGGCGCATCGGCGGGATCGGCGCTGTGCAGCGTCACGCTGCCACGGCTGCGTGGCCTGAGAAAGTAGGAGTTGAGCGTACAGCCCGAACCCGACGGTACCGGCGGCACACCGGCCTCGACGCCTGCGCCGGGCAGGAAGTGAAACTGAAGATCAGGTGTCGGTACGCCACTGTCCGAATACCAGAACGCACCGCCTTCGGCGATGTTGGACGTGACCGGCCCCTTGTTGAAGAGTTTGTACTCGAGGCCCGCGAGCAGCATCATGTGCTTCTTCGAATACTTGTCCAGGCTGTACGCACCGTTCAGCTCGTAGACGATATCGATGTCGAAGTGATCCTGCAGGTTCTGCCCGACACCGTTCAGCGCATGCACGGGCTTCACGCCAGCGCGCTCCAGGTCTTCGGCACGCCCGATGCCGGAGAGCATCAGCAGCTTCGGCGAACCGATGGCGCCAGCGGTCACGATGACTTCGCGTTCGGCGCGCGCAATCGTCACGTTCGAACGATCGCCCCCGGATGCAAATTCGACGCCGGTCGCGCGGCCGTTTTCGATGACCACGCGCGAAACGAGGCAACCGGTGCGCACCGTCAGATTGGGCCGCGAGCGAGCGTCGCGCAGATAGCCGACAGCCGCGCTGCAGCGCTTGCCGTTGCGCTGCGTGACCTGATAAACGCCCACGCCTTCCTGTTGCGCGCCGTTGAAGTCGCTGTTGTGCGGCATGCCGGCTTCCTGCCCGGCGAGGACAAAAGCCTTGGTCAATTCGTTGACGCTGATGAGATCCGACACGCCGAGCGGACCGCCAACGCCGTGATACTCGTTGCACAGGCGCTCGTTGTCTTCCATGCGACGCAGGTACGGCAGCACGCCGTCGCGAAAGCCCCAGCCGGTGCAGCCCTCGCGCTCCCAGCCGTCGTAGTCGGTGGGCTGACCTCGCGTGTAGACCATGGCGTTGATCGACCCGCCGCCGCCGAGCACGCGGCCCTGCGCGAACGGAATCTGGCGACGCCGGGTTTCCGCGGCGGCAACCGTGCTGTAGCCCCACGTCAACGGTCCGGACGTCATCTTGAAGAAGCCGACCGGCATGTGGATATACGGATCCGTATCGGCAGGTCCGGCTTCGAGAAGCAGCACCCGGTTGCCCGCGTCCTCGCTCAGACGCGCCGCCAGCGCACAACCCGCCGCGCCGCCCCCTACGATCACATAGTCATACATTGCTGTCTCCGATACGGTGTTCTGCCGTCACACTGCTGCGTGTGACTTCGTCATTCCTGAGGCTGTTACGGCGCTTGCCGGCCGTTTGGATTCAACCAGAGCGCGTCAGGCGATCCAGCGCGGCCGGTTGCCCAACTGGACATGTACCGACTTCAGTTCGGTGTATTCCTCGACGCCGTACCGCCCCGTTTCGCGGCCAATGCCCGATTGCTTGACGCCGCCGATCGGCATTTCCGGGCCGCCAGTGATGGTGCAGTTGACCCAGATCCGGCCCGCCTGTACGTCGCGAAAGCTCTTGATCGCACCCTGCAGGTCGCGCGTCCAGATGCTGGCCGCGAGGCCGTATGGCACGCCGTTCGCCAGTTGAATCGCCTGCTCGAAGGTGTCGAATGGCGTGACCGACAGCACAGGTCCGAAAATTTCCTCCTGCGCAAGCGCGCTGTGCGGCTCGACGTTGCGAAACATCGTGGGCTGGATGAAGAAGCGCTCGCCATCCCTGCTCGACGTGCCGCCGTGCACCAGTTGCGCGCCGTCGCGGCTGCCCGCTTCGATGAAACTGCAAATCCTGTCGAACTGACGCGCTTCGACAATCGCCCCAACGTGATTCGACGCATCGAGCGGATCGCCCACCCGCACCTTTTCGAGCACGCTCTTGACCCGGGCGACAAGTTCCTCTTCCACCGATCGATGCACGACGAGACGGCTGCCCGAAACGCAGCATTGACCCGCGTTGAAACAGATGCCAAAGGCGATGGCGTCCGCGGCATCGGCGAGATCGGCGTCCGCGAACACGATCTGCGGATTCTTGCCGCCCAGCTCGAGCCCGACCTTCTTCATGTTGCCGCCCGCTGCCGTCAGCACCGCGCGACCCACTGGCGTCGAACCGGTGAACGACACCATGTCGACATCCATGTGTTCCGCAAGCGCCTGGCCCACCGTCGCGCCGAGCCCGGTCACCACGTTCACGACGCCATCCGGCAGGCCGGCCTGCGTGAGGAGCGCAGCGAGCCTGAGCGTCGTGGTCGACGTGAGCTCGGCGGGTTTGACGACCGCCGTGCATCCCGCCGCCAGCACGAACGGCAGACGCTCGGACAGAATGAAAAACGGGAAATTCCATGGCGTGACGATGCCGACCACGCCGACCGGCTGGCGCACGACAAGACCGAACAGGTCGGTGCCGAGGTTGTCATGCGAGTCACCGTGCGCAACGCGTGCAAGACCCGCCGCGTATTCCCAGATCCCCGCGGCGGCATTGATCTCACCGCGCGACTGGCCGACCGGCTTGCCGGTTTCCAGCGTTTCCAGGTACGCAAGCGTCTCCACGTTTTCCCGGATGAGACTCGCCGTTTTCAGCAATACCGTCGCACGCTGCTCACCGGACAGACGCGACCAGCGCCCGTCGTCGAACGCACGGCGCGCCGAAGCAACCGCCACGTTCAGGTCGCCGACCGACGCGCGCACCGTGGATGTCACCGGCACGCCGTGGCCCGGACTCCTGCGCGTCACGAATTCGCCAGCGGGTCCAACGTAGTCCTTGCCGTCGACGAACATCGGGGTGCGCACGGGTTCCGACGGAAGACGAAGCGTTGCCGCCAGTTCATTCAGATTGCTCATTCCTGTCTCCAGAGTTTGCTCCCGCGCGCGCCATGAAGCGCGTCGCGGGCCAGGGGAATCGCGCCGTCAACGCAATACCCTTCACATTTTTTTGCGCCCATTCTGCACCATCCGGTTACTTCCGGGCAATGCTTTTTTGGTCTATAGTCGGTGCCACGACGCGAAATCGGCAACGACCGTCCCCACCCATTTATTGCAGCGAAAATCCAACATGACTCTTGCGAGCACGCCCCCCCGCCGGGCACTGAAAAATGCCGTCGCCGGTGCGGCGCAACCACGACAGCGAGACCCCGAGGTCACCCGGGCACGCATTCTCGAGGCCGCCAAAAAAGAGTTCTCCAAGCTCGGTCTGGCCGGCGCCCGCGTGGAAGCCATCGCAACACGCGCCAAGGCCAACAAGCGGATGATCTATCACTACTTCGGCAGCAAGGAGGAGCTCTTCCAGGCTGTCCTCGAAGATGCCTACGCCGACATCCGCTTCGCCGAACAGAAGCTCAATCTCGAACATCTCTCGCCGCAGGACGCCATCGTTGCGCTCACCACGCACACCTGGAACTACTACCTGAAAAACCCCGAGTTCATGACACTCGTCAACAGCGAGAACCTTCATAAGGCGCGTCATGTCAAGAATTCGGAACGGTTCAAGGAGTTGCATCACGGCTTCATCTCGATGTTGCAAGGCATACTCGATCGCGGCGTTAAAGCAGGCGTGTTTCGTCCGGGTGTCGACGCAAGGCAACTGCACATCACGATGGCCGCCGTCGGCTACTACTACCTGACCAACCGCTTCACCAGCGGGGTGATATTCGAAATCGACTTCATGAGCAAGGACGCGTTGAAAAATCGTCTCGACTTCAACATCGAAACCATTCTCCGGCTCGTACGCACCTGAGCACACCCACGCGGGGCGCCTGCCGCCGGCGCTCCGGATCGCGTGGCCGCTCATCACGCCACCCGCTCCCTCGACTCGTTCTCTCCACCGCTACAGTGTGCGAGTAACGCGTCGTCGACAAGCGGGCGAAACCCCATTCGCGCAAGCACGTCCTGCTCGACATTCACACCTTCCGCCACTTCGATCAGACGAACCCCGTTCTCTTCCAGCCTGAAGACGGCGCGCTCCGTCACGTACAGCACTTCCTGCTTCGCGATACGCGCCTGCACACCACTGAACGTGACGTGCTGCACGCGCTCCACGAGCTTCGGCACACTGCCCGGCGACACGATATTCAGGCGCTCGCCAACCTGCTCGACCTGAAGGCCCTTTGCTTCGAAACTGCCGCAAAACACGATCTTGCGGGCGCCCTGGGTGATATCGATGAAGCCGCCAGGTCCAACCACCGTCGAACCGAGTTTCGACACGTTGATGTTTCCGTCGCCATCCATCTCGCCCATGCCGAGAAACGAGATGTCGACTCCGCCACCGCTGTAGAAATCGAATTGATCGACACTTGAGAGAATCGCTTCTGCGTTGCGCGCGGAGCCGAACATCGGGCCGTCGAGCATCGCGCCGTTGTGGATACCCTGCTCAACCGATCCCCAGAACGTGCCGAGCCGTCCCTGTTGCGCCAGCAAGCCCGGAATGCCACCAGGAATGCCGAAACCAAAATTCGCCGAGTGCCCCTCGTGCAGTTCCCGCGCGGCGCGCGCTGCAATGACGTGGCGAATACCGGTAGGCACTTCATAGAAACCATCGGCGATGGTGCCCGGCGACTCGCCGCTCAGCGTGGGGTCGCAATCGGCGACGACGCACTGAACCTGCGCCGGTGTCTCGACGAGCGTATCGACGAGGACGCCCGGAATGCGCACCAGTCGCGCGGGTACATACCCGGCCGGCTCGCGCTCCTTGACCTGAACGATCACGCGGCCGCCGCTGTTATGGGCAGCCAGCGCCGCTGCATAGGTGTCGAGATCAACCGGCTCGCGGCGCAGCGTGACATTACCGCCCGCATCCGCGGATGACCCGCGCACAATCGCGAAATCAATCTTGAACGGCTTGTAGCGCAGGTATTCGCGCCCATCCAGCTCGATCAGTTCGACGAGATCCTCCGTGGCGCGCGCATTGATCTTGCCACCGTCGATGCGTGGATCGACGAACGTACGCAGGCCGACGTGCGTGACGAGCCCCGGCCGCCCCGCGCCAATCTCCCGCAGCAGCGTGGAGATTGCGCCAGCCGGAAAGCTGTATGCCTCGAACGCGTTGTCTTTCGCCATTTGCTGCATGGCCGGCGACCAGCTCCAGTGACCGCCGATAACACGCCGCACCATGCCGGGATGCGCGAAGCGGCCCAGCCCGCTGCCCTTTCCGTCACCGATTCCAAGCGCGTGGACCACCGTGAGATCCCGCGGATGCCCCGTCTCCAGAAACCGCTGCTCCAGTTTCGCGAGCACGGCATCCGGCTCGAGCATCCCGCCGCCGTTACTGGCCAGCGCGATTGTCGCCCCATCGAAGATCTGCTCAACCGCATCTTCGGCTTGCATCCAGTTTTTCAAACTACCCTCCAATCAAATCGGCCACAAAGCTCGTTGACATCGGTCATTCGTTGGTTTTAAATAACCATCCAGATGGTTACTTGATGCCAATGTTGGCACAGGAAATCACGTAATTCAAGCGGTGATGCGCGACGCTCGGGTTTACCTGCACCCGCGCAAAACAGGCACAAAACAGGTACCGATCATGAGGATGGAGACAGCATGAAACTCTCAGAAACCCACCAGCAGATTCGTGAAACCACCCGACGCTTTGCGCAGGAGGTGATTCGCCCAGCCGCCGAAGAACTGGATCGCGAGGAACGCTTCCCGGCGGAGATTTATGCCCAGATGGGCGAACTGGGCCTGTTCGGCATCACCGTGCCGGAAGAGTTCGGTGGTGCCGGACTGGACGTCACCGCATACGCACTCGTGATGGAAGAACTGTCGCGCGGCTATGCTTCGGTCGCGGATCAATGCGGCCTCCTTGAACTGGTCGGCACCCTTCTTTCCGTACACGGCAGCGCCGGGCAGCGCGCGACCTACATGGAGCCGCTCCTGCGCGCGAAACTGCGGCCGGCTTATTGCATCACCGAAGCCGACGCGGGCACCGACGTCTCGGGCATCCGGACCACCGCGACCCGCACCGCCGAGGGCTGGGAACTCAACGGCGCCAAGCTCTGGATTCACAACGCGCCGGTCGCCGACGTTGCATTCGTGCTCGCCCGAACCGACCCTGCGGCGGGCAGGCGCGGCATGAGCATCTTCATCGTGGACTGTTCGTTGGCAGGTGTCTCGAAAGGTCCCAAAGAGCACAAGATGGGACAGCGTGCGTCGCAGGTCGGCGAACTGAATTTCGACCGCGTGAAGCTGCCCCGGGACGCGCTCCTCGGCACGGAAGGCCGCGGCTTTCACATGATGATGAGCGCGCTCGACAAGGGGCGCGTGGGTATCGCCTCGCTTGCCGTCGGTATCGCCCAGGCGGGGCTCGAGGCGGCACTCGATTACTCGCAAACCCGCAAGCAGTTCGGCAGTCATATCGCCGAGTTGCAGGGCATCCAGTGGATGCTTGCGGATATGGCGAAGGACATTCAGGCAGCGCGCCTCCTCGTCCTCGACGCCGCGGAACGACTCGAAGCGGGCGACCGCGCCAGCATCGCCTGCTCGATGGCAAAGTGCTTTGCCGGCGATACAGCCGTCAAGCATAGCGCCAACGCCGTGCAGATTTTTGGCGGTAGCGGCTACATCCGCGGCTACGAAGTCGAGCGCCTGTATCGCGACGCGAAGATCACACAGATCTACGAAGGCACGAACCAGATCCAGCGCACGATCATCGCGCGCGATCTGATCGCCAACGGAGCATCGCTGTGAACGCGCGTCCGATTGCCCTTGTCACGGGCAGCCGCCGCGGCATCGGGCGCGCGATCGCCATCGAACTCGGTCGCGCCGGGTTCGACATCGCGTTGACCGATGCCGTGCCGTCGGACGAACTCGACGAGGCGGTTCGCGAGGTTCAGCAAACCGGCGCACGCGCGACCGCAGTGCTCTCCGACCTGGCCGACGTCGACGCGCATCCGGCAACGTTGCGCGCCATCGAAGCCTCGCTCGATGGTCAGATCGATTGCCTCGTGAACAATGCGGGCGTTTCCGTGATGTCACGTGGCGACCTGCTCGACGTCACGACGGAAAGTTTCGACCGCTGCATCGCGGTGAACACGCGCGGCACATTCTTTCTCACGCAGGCATTCGCGAAGCACTGCCTTGCGCGTTCAGGCGCAGCCGTTGCAGCGCATCCGTCGATCATCACCATCACTTCGTCGAATGCGATCGCGGCCTCGCCGTTGCGCGGCGAATATTGCGTATCCAAGGCCGGGCTTTCGATGGCCAGCACGCTCTTCTCGCTGCGCCTCGCCGAACACGGCATCAGCGTGTACGAAGTACAGCCCGGCCTGATCGAAACCGAAATGACCGCCCCGTCCCGCGCGCGCTACGACGCGCAGATCGAACAAGGGCTGACCGCCATCAAACGCTGGGGGACGCCGCAGGAAGTCGCAACCACCGTGCGAACGCTTGCCACCGGCGGTCTTCCCTACAGCGTCGGTCAGGCGATCCGTATCGACGGCGGCCTGCTCGTCACCAAATACTGAGTCCTATATGAACCTGTCAATCAGACTTCCGGCTGCGTCCGGCACACTGGAAACGTATCTCGTGCGGGGCGTGCCGCTCGAGGTAAAACCGCCTGTGCGTGAATTCAACCGCATCGCGTACTCCGCCGCCCACGTGGTAGCCGATCCGTTGCGCGCGGGTGAACTGAACGCCGCGCCCGCCATCGACTGGGACCGCACCATCGCTTACCGGCGCTACCTTCTGCAACAGGGGCTCGGCATCGCGGAGGCCATGGACACGGCGCAACGCGGCATGGGTTTGCCATGGAGCACCGCCCTCGAACTGATTACGCGCAGCATCGAAGGCACGCGCGATATTGCCGGGGCTGCGATCGCCTCGGGTTGCGGCACCGACCACATCACGCCCGCTTCGGTGACGAACTGCGACCAGGTGATTCGTGCGTACGCGGAGCAGCTCGAAGCCGTGCAACGCGTCGGCGGACGCGTGATCCTGATGGCGAGTCGCGCGCTCGCCAAAGTAGCGCGCTCACCGGACGATTACCGGCGCGTCTATCGCGAAGTGCTCGCCATGTGCGACCGGCCGGTGATCCTGCACTGGCTCGGCGACATGTTCGACCCGGAACTCGCGGGCTACTGGGGCGCCAGCGGATTTCCAGATGCAGCGGAAGTTTGCCTCGATATCATCGAGGCCAATGCGGCGAAAGTGGATGGCATCAAGATCTCGTTGCTCGACGAGCAAAAAGAGATCACGTTCCGCCGTCGCCTGCCTCAAAACGTGAAGATGTACACCGGCGACGACTTCAACTATCCAGCGCTGATCGCTGGCGACGGCACACATTTTTCGCACGCGTTGCTTGGCATTTTCGACGCCATTGCACCCGCGGCGTCCCAGGCGCTGGCAGCCTTCTCCGCGGGCGACGTCGAGACGTACAACCGGTTGCTAGGGCCGACGGTTCCGCTTTCGCGTCACATTTTTCGCGCGCCGACCCAGTACTACAAGACCGGCGTGGTGTTCCTCGCGTACCTGAATGGCTTCCAGGATCACTTCTTCATGCCGGGCGGCCACCATGGCATGCGGCCGCCGGCTTATCTGGCCGACGTATTCCGCCTCGCCGACGAGGCCCGCTTGCTGCGCGACCCAGGCGATGCGCTCGCCCGCATTCGCAGGGTCATGGCGCCGCTAGGCTGCGGAGACTGACCATGGCGCGATCCGGGGGGCCAGTACGGCACATGGTGTTTTGCCGGTTCCGCAACGAAGTGACGCCGGCACGCCGCCTCGCGTTCTTCGAGCAGATCCGGCGACTGACGGAAGTACCGGGCATAGCCTTCACCAACTTTCAGTGCGGGCCCAACGTATCGCCAGAAGGCTATGGCATGACTTTATCCGACGGCTTCATGATGGATTTCGCGAGCCGCGACGACTGCTTTGCCTATCTGGCGCATCCCACGCATCAAGCCATCGGCGCACGTCTTCTGGAAGTACTCGAAGACGGTGCGCGAAGCCTGCTCGTCTTCGATATCGATCTGGAAACTCATGAGAAACCTTCAGGGAAGACTCGACCTGTGCTCCATCAATACCGCAACACTGGGCCATCGGGAGCCCCTCAACCGTACGATTGACCGCATTGCCCGAGTGGGCTTTGGCGGGATCGCGCCGTGGCGCCGCGAGGTCGAGGAAGGCGACCTCGCCCAGCTTGCCCGCCAGATCAGGGCGCTCGACCTGACGGTGACCGGCTATTGCCGCTCGACTTATTTGCCGGCGGCGACTTCCGCCGGATTCAGCGCGAACGTCGAAGCAAACCGGGCCGCATTGCGCGACGCGGCAGTGCTCGGCGCCCGCTGCTTCGTGATGGTGGCCGGTGGCCTTGTACCGGGTAGCCGCGATCTGGAAGGCACGCGATCCCAGGTGGTCGACGGCATCTCAATGCTACTGGACACCGCACGCGAATGCGGCGTGCCGCTCGCGCTCGAGCCACTTCATCCCATGTACGCAGCCAGCCGCGCCGTGGTCAACACCATCGCGCAGGCAATGCGTATCTGCGAAACCGTGGACCCGGACCGGTCAGGTTTTATCGGCATCGCAGTCGATGTCTACCATTGCTGGTGGGACCCGGAACTGACGGCATCCATCGCGGCAGCGGGGCGCGCGGGCCGCATTCTGGCGTATCACGTGTGCGACTGGCTGCAGGAAACAGGTGACATGCTGCTCGATCGCGGCATGATGGGCGACGGCGTCATCGATCTACCGGCAGTGCGTTCATGTGTCGAACGTAGCGGATACGACGGCATGGTGGAAACCGAAATCTTTTCGGCGCAAAACTGGTGGCAACGCGAGCCTGACGAAGTGCTCGCCATCTGCGCCGAACGTCTGCAGACTGTTTGTTGACAGCGCCGCGTCAAACGACACGAACACACGGAGACAAAAATGGCTGAAAAGATTCGCTGGGGCGTACTGGGCGCCGCAAAGATCGCCGACAACTTTGTAGTACCAGCGATCCAACGCTCGTCCAGCGGCCGCGTGACCACCGTCGCCAGCCGCGACCGTGACCGCGCACAGGCCTTCGCGACGAGGCATGGCATCGACCACGTATTGACAGGCTATGACGAGGTGATCGAAAGCCGCGACGTAGATGCGATCTATATTCCGTTGCCAACGGCCAGCCACGTCGAATGGTGCAGGAAGGCCCTGCTCGGTGGCAAGCACGTGCTATGCGAGAAACCCGTCGCAATGAATGCCGGCGAGGTGCTCGAGTTGATCGCCTTGCGCGACAAAACAGGGCTTGTGTGTGGAGAAGCGTTCATGGTGGCGCATCACCCGCAATGGGCTTTTGTTCGCGACAGCCTGGCCCAGGGCCTGATAGGCGATCTCACGCTGATCGAAGGGTCGTTCACCTACTTCAACGACGATCCCAATGCGCTCAAGAACAATCTTTCACTCGGCGGCGGCGGCGTCCGTGACATCGGCGTCTACCCGGTCGTGACCACGCGGCTTGCGACAGGACGCGAACCGGTTCGCGTCGATGCCGAGGTCCTGCTCGATCTCCGCTTCGGCACCGACCGGTTCGCACGTTGCACCGCCGAATTCACCGGATTCTCGATGACGTTCTACTGCGGCACGCAAATGGCGCGCCGCCAGCACATGATCTTTCACGGAACGAAAGGCTGGTTAAGCGTGGACGCACCATTCAATCCGGGAGTCTACGGTCCCGCGCAAGTTCGCCATCGTTCGGATGAAACAGGTCAAACACGCGCAATCGAATTCGGCGACGTCGACCAGTATCAGTTGATGGTGGAGGACTTTGCCAGAACGGTGTTGCGAGAAAAAGCGGACCTGGTTTTCACCCTTGAGAATTCGCTTGGCAATCAGCGGGTCATCGACCAGATCCTTGCGTGACGGGCAAACAGGCGAACGCCAGGGGCGCTATCGTCACCGCCCGCGAAGCACCGGCGGAATTCTGCCTTCCGGGCTGAAATACCACCGGCGTTCCGGGCTGAAGTGAAGCGCCATGATCTGATCCGGCAGGATGCGCCGCCCCCTGATCAACGCCGCCGAATCCTCCCTACTGACCAGACCAGGCTGCCACGCAGCGCCCGCCTACTTGACCTTCGCGGCAGCGGCAAGCTTGCGCACCCCTTCTTGCGGGTCCTCGTTCGAGTTCATGAAATTCGTGACGACATCGGTCATCGCGCCAGCGGTAACCGACGACTGAAGTTCGCCAAAGGCCAGCGACGGCAGGAACCCACCCGATTTAATCGTAGCCAGCTCGTCTGCACGTGATTTTTTGGCGCAGTCATCGAACTTGTCCATGGGCACATCCAGCCGGACCGGAATCGAGCCCTTGTAGAGACTGAACTCCTGCTGGAAATCAGGGGACATGATCGTCTTCGCAAGTGCGAGCTGCCCAGGCGTTGCCTCCTTCTTGCCGTGCTGCTGGAAGAACACGAACGCATCCACCGTGTAGGTGAACGCATTCGACGTGCCAGGCGCCGCCGCGCAGATATAGTCGACATCCGACTTTTTGTTTGCATTCGCAAACTCGCCTTTCGCCCAGTCGCCCATGAACTGCATCCCACCCGAGCCGGAAATAACCATGGCCGTCGCGAGATTCCAGTCACGGCCGTGGTAGCCCTTGTCGAAGTAAGTCCGGATCTTCTGGACGGTCTCGAACACCTGCACCATCTGCGGCGAGGTCAGCGTTTTCTGGTCAAGGTCAACCAGCGCTTTGCGGTAGAAGTCCTGCCCCTGGGAAAGCACAACCGTCTCCCAGATGGTCATGTCCTGCCAGGGCTGACCGCCATGCGCGACGGCCGTGATGCCCGCCGCGCGAAACTTGTCGGCAAGCGCGAAGAATTCCGGCCACGTCGTGGGCGCCTTGCCGCCGACCTTGTCGAGGTCGGCCTTGTTGATCCACAACCAGTTGATCCGGTGAACGGAGAATGGTGCCGCCACGTAATGACCGTGTGCCTTCATGGCGTTGTCGATTCGCGCTGGCGAATGCGCTTTCCAGTCCGTGGCGGATTGATCGATGTCGACCAGCACGCCCTGATCGGCCCAATCCTGAATCAGCGGACCCTTGACCTGCGCAGCCGACGGCGCATTACCCGAGATCACCTGCGTCTTGAGCGCCGTCATGGCCGCCGCGCCCGCGCCTCCCGCTATGGCGAAGTCCTTCCACTCGTAGCCCTGTTTGTTCATGTCGTCCTTCAGTACCCTGATCGCCTTCGATTCGCCGCCGGAGGTCCACCAGTGCAGCACCGAAAGCGGCTCGGCACCAAGTACAGAATGCGTTCCGCCCACGAGCAGCGCGATAGTCGTTGCAACCGATGTCAGTGATCGTTTCATTGCAGTCTCCGAATTTTTCGTTATGGATCGGGCGATGCATTCGCGGCCAGAGCGAACGCGCATGCGTGCCCGTTTTCATGCGTGTCAAACGTCTTTGTCGATCTACAGGTCAAACCCAAGTTGCGCCTGGCCGAGCGGTGTCAGGTCGTCGGCGGTCGCGCGGCCGGTGAAATCTACTTCGAAATGGTCAGCCGGGAAATCGGGCGGGCTTTCACCCTTGAGGAAGCTCGGCAACTGGCGCTTCAGGTAAGCGTCGTTTTTGGCGCACGCGGGTGCCGAGGCGATATACATCACGTTGCTGTAGCCCGCGCCCGTATGCTCGTCTTCGACCGCATGGATGACGTCGCTGTGCCAGAACACGGTGTCGCCCGCTTCCATTTTGGGAATCGACGACAGCGCCTCGAACAGGGGTGCATGAAATTCCGGCTTGATCGACAGCGCCCGCCCGGGCATCGCGCCGCACAGGTCGTCCTCCGCGACGTCGTCCTGAAGCGCGCGCAACAGGATGTACGCCATCGAACTGGCGATGGGCACGAGCTGTAGCGTGCCGTCGCCCGGACCTTGCGGCGTCAGCGCAGTCCATCCCTGGAACGTGCGGAACATCGAACATACGGCGGGCGACGCGATCTCCTGCACGTCAGGCCGGAAAGCCGCGTCGAACG
This sequence comes from Paraburkholderia sartisoli, assembly GCF_900107685.1. Classification (GTDB taxonomy): domain Bacteria; phylum Pseudomonadota; class Gammaproteobacteria; order Burkholderiales; family Burkholderiaceae; genus Paraburkholderia; species Paraburkholderia sartisoli. The sequence goes on from NZ_FNRQ01000013.1 coordinate 18,724, forward strand.
GATCGTAGTCCCGCCAGTTCCCTGCAAACACGTGCCGGTACACCTTCCGGAAATTGCTGTCGATCCAGCGCTCGACCGACCCGCCGTCGCAATGCGCCGACAAGCCAAGCGACGCGGAGCCCGGCGGCCTGCGACGCAGACGATCGGCATAGACCGGCACGCGCTCCGGATCGAAATGCACGCGGCCTTCGCTCTCGTTGCGCCACAGCCGGTTCAGGAACACGCGCGCCACGGTCAGCGACGCCGACTGACGGGCCAGCACCTGTGGCTTCGACCAGTACACGCCATAGATCTGCGGCTTGCTGGACGCCAGCTGGCCAAAGTATTTGTCCTCGGCACGGTTTTCCAGGCGCTTGTCGAGATTGTTGCGCTCGACATAGCGGGCAATATCCTCGTCCCAACCCTGCACCAGCGCGCGGGGAAAGACATTGCGAATCACACAGGCGCCGCGCGCCTTGACGAGCGCGACCTGGTCCGCCGTCACGCGCTGTTCGCTGATGCCGGAAAACTGGATCTCCGGAATGACGTCTTCTCCACGATCGCGCTGCTGGGCGATTCGCTTCGCCTCGGCGCTGATCGCTTTTTCGACATCGGCAAAGACCTCCCGGTAGTTCGGCAACGCCGCGCGCAACTCCTTTTTCGCTTGCCGGATCGCGCCCGGCAAATCGTCGATTTTCAACGCCATGATTGTCTCCACAGAAATTTGATATGCCCGAGGATATGACGTGCATGGACGTGCCGGTGATACTATTCAGGCGATTCATTTGCGTTTTCAGCCATGAAACCAGCCTATGAGCACGTCGAGTTCGGTGAGGACTGTTCGGTCCGGGTTTACCATCGGCGGCTTCCACGTATTCCGTTCGAGTGGCATCACCACCCGGAGTACGAGTTAACGCTGACGATGAACAGTCATGGCAAGCGCTACATCGGCGACTCCGTCAGCGAATATGAGGCTGAGGATCTCGTCCTCGTGCCGCCGGATCTCCCGCACACATGGGCGTCGAATCGATCGATCGAGCCATCCTCGCCGCAGGTCGCCATCGTTATCTGGTTTGATGGCGACTGGGCGCGGCGCATGGCGGATTGTTGCCCCGAATATGAACCGCTGCGCAAGCTGTTGCGCAGGGCCGCGTGTGGGCTGGCCTTCGAGTCGCCTGCTGGCACATGGATGCGCGGCCGCCTCGATCCATTACTGTCAAGCGGGGCGCGCGAGCGCCTTGGCGCCGCCCTCGATATCCTGTGCGTGCTCGCCGACGCGCCGGGCGAGCCGCTCGCCTCGCCGAGTGCGTTCAACCAGACAAGCGCCGGCCCATCTGGCCACGAGCCCGAACGGATCAACCGGGTTCTTTCGATGATCGACGCGCGCTTTGCCGAGCCACTGCGACTGTCAGAGCTCTGCGCGGCCGCCAGCCTGTCGGAACGCACGCTCACGCGCTACTTTGTTCAACATATCGGCGAGAGCGTCGGCCGGTATATCGCCCGGGTTCGTATTGGTCACGCATGCCGGATGCTGGCCGACACCGCGCTGCCCGTTGCCGTCATCGCTGCCCGTTCGGGCTTTGCGAACGTCGCCAACTTCAACCGGCAGTTCAGGGCCGCAAAGCAAACGACGCCGGCCGAATATCGACGGCTGTTCACGGCCGCGGGTGCTCCCGACAAGGACGCGGCGGCTCGCCTGACCGAACGGTCTCCGTCACTTCAAAGGAAGCGGAAACCAGCCGGTGAGCCAGGCGACGAAGAAACGGCTTATCCGCACAGCCTGTGATTCTGGCGACGGCACTTTGCACGCGCTGTGTGCCGCGTGCTACGCAGGTCAACGCGCGCTCTCATGTGACAAGCCTGGACTAGAGGCTTTCGCACCGCCCGGTCAAGCCGATGCGATCAACCCTCGCGAATCCCGCAGCCGGTTCCCGCAACCATTTATTTGCCCACGAAGTGCATCGCCACTTGCCGGAACCCGCGGGCCGGTATTCCGGATATACGAAGCCGCTCGGGCTGTCGATGAAGTCGATCAGGCTTGCCCTCATCGGACAAAGCGTGCCGCGATTGAACGCAGCCTGACGATGCGCCTTGACTGAGCGCCATGGCATCGCGGCACGCGTTGATATAGTGGCAGGCATACGGCTTGCGCCAGCTGCAACGGGCAACGCGCCCACGACGAAGGACGACCATGGATACGCTTTCCACCGACAAGCTGCAGTCCGCGGCCCGCAAGCAGGCATCGTGGGCGGTCGGCGCATTCAAACAGTTCGCGGAAGATCGTTGCGCCGCGATGGCCGCAAGCATCGCGTTCTACGCGGCCTTTTCGCTCGCGCCGACGCTCGTCATGGTGATCGCGATCGCCGGCTGGTTCTTTGGCGCGGACGCGGCGCGCGGCCAGCTCTTCAACCAGGTGCATGGCGTGCTCGGCGACGACGCGGCAGCGGCCGTGCAAACCATCGTCCAGAACGCACATCACAGCGGCAGCGCGGGTGGCATCGCAGCGGCCATCTCGTTCGTGCTGCTTGCGGTCGGCGCATCCGCGACGTTTTCGTCGCTCAACAGCGCACTCAATATCGTGTGGCCCGCCACGGGGCCGCGCACGTCCAGCGTGATCGCACTCGTTCGCGTGCGGCTGATTTCGTTCGGGCTGGTGCTCGGCGTCGCGTTCCTGCTGATCGTTTCGCTCGTGCTCGATGCGGCCATCACGTTCATCGGCAACTGGCTGCTCGGCGATTCGCCCTACATCGTGATCGGCAACCTGGTGCAGCTCGCGGTCGGCCTGCTCGTGCTGGCTGTCGCGTTCGCCGGGCTGCTCAAGTTTCTGCCCGACGCGCCGGTCCAGTGGCGCGATGCGATGGTCGGCGGACTGGTTGCGGCCGTGCTGTTCTCGGCCGGCAAGAAGATGTTCGCGCTCTACCTTGCGCACGCCGGCATGGCCAACTCGTTCGGCGCAGCCGGCTCGCTTGCGATCCTGCTGATGTGGCTGTACTTCTCGGCGGCCGTGCTGCTGCTCGGCGCGGAGTTCTCGGCGGCCCGCGGACGCCTGCACGATCCACGCGGCCCGTGGGCGTTGCAGGACGACACGCCGCCGCCCGGAAGCCGGGCGATGCTCGCTTCGGTGATGGCGGCCTCGACGATGCCGGCCGCCGTATCCAGCGGCGCACCGAACCGCGATGCACCGACGGCCGCCGCCGATGCGCGCGTGGCCGAACACCCCGAAGCGTCACGGGTGCCGCCGCGACCTTCGACAACCGCAGCGGCAATGCGTATCGGCCGTTCGGTGGTGCGCGCCGAAACCCAGGTGACGCGGACGGCGGCCGCGAGCATCGTCAGGGCGGAGCGCCATATCCGTCGGCATCCGTGGAGATCGATGGTCCTCGCGGCTGCGGCGGCGTTCGCCGTCACGACATTCGCGGGGCGCCGCGACGACGCCGGAAGCGCCCAATCCAGTGCGGCCGACCATCGTTAGTCGAAGTGAATCAAGGCCGGCCGGGCCAGCAAACCCGTCCGCCAGCCGTGCAAACAAGGCCAGACTGCATTCCTCCGACGAACTCCGAAACGCCGGTCTCTCCCACCCCCAAAACGTCGAAACAGGTGACAGATCACCCGGCACAGTTAGTCGACTTATTTACAATTCACCCACTATTACGCAGCTATTTTGCGCAATTAGCCGCGATCACTGTCAATGAAACAACAATATTGCGCGGTCAACGATTCAATATTGCTATATCCGCAATACTGGCTGGCAAGCTTTATTTATAAGGCTTCCGGCCCTGTGTCACTTTTTAGAGACACTCATTTTTTTTCAGTTCTTGCGTTCAGACACACTGCGTTATTCTCCAATCCGCAACAACTAAACCAATCATTTGCGTGGAGAAATGATGAAACGATTCGCACTTTCGACCCTCTCGCTGGCACTGCTCGGCACCGCAGGCGTCGCGCACGCTCAAAGCAGCGTCACTCTTTATGGCGTGCTGGATGACTCGATCCAGTACGTTTCGAACGTCGGTGGTCACAGCCTGTGGAACATGGCTGCAGGCAACCTGCAGGGCAATCGCTGGGGCATGAAGGGTTCGGAAGACCTGGGCGGCGGCCTGAAGGCAATTTTCCAGTTGGAAAACGGCTTTAACCCGAACAACGGCGCGCTGGGTCAAGGTAGCCGCATGTTCGGCCGCCAGGCGTATGTTGGCCTGTCCGGCGACTCGTGGGGTACCGCTACTCTGGGTCGTCAGTACGATCCGGTGGTTGACCTCGTTCAGCCGCTGACGGCTGACAACTACTGGGGCAGCACGTTCGCCACGACGGGCGACGTCGACAACAACGACAACAGCTCGCGTACGAACAACTCGATCAAGTACGCGTCGCCGGTTTGGGGTGGCTTCCAGTTCGAAGCCATGTACGCACTGGGCGGCGTGGCAGGCTCGACGGGTTCGGGTCAAACGTGGGCAGGTGCCGCAACGTACGCAACGGGTCCGTTCTCCGTCGCCGCTGGCTACATCCGCATGGACAACTCGTCGTCGGCTGCAGCACGCACGACCTGGACCGGCACGTCGGACGCTACTACACCCAACCTCATCCCTTCGCCCTACGCAACGGCTAAATCGATCGGCATCGCGTCGGTCGCTCTGCAATACGTGGCAGGTCCGTTCACGTTCGGCGGCCGTTACAGCAACGCACAGTACAAGCCGGATGCACAATCGGGTTTCGGCACGACCCAGAAGTATGACGTGGGCGCTGGCTTTGTGAACTACCAGCTGACCCCGGCAGCGCTGCTCGGCCTGGGCTACACGTACACACACGGCAAGGGCGACGCCAACGCGACGTACCACCAGATCTCGCTGGGTGGCGACTACAACCTGTCGAAGCGCACGGACATCTACCTGGTTGGCGCATACCAGCATGCTAACGGCAACCAGCGCAATGCCGCTACCGGTGCTCTGGATCCGGCAGTGGGATCGGTGGCTGACTATAGCTTCGCCTCGTCGAGCGACAACCAGACGATCGTCAGCCTCGGCATCCGTCACAAGTTCTAAGCACAGAACCTGTTACGTAGCTCTGGCAGAAGCTGTATAAAACCAGCCGCAGGCGCAAGCCGGCGGCTGGTTTTTTTACGTCTGTCCCTGCCAGAGCCAGCGTCACAAACGCAAAAAAGCCGGACGTGTCCGGCTTTTTGCGTTTGCAGCGGTGCTGCTGCGTAACTAGCGCTGCTTCTTCTGCGCGTCCGCGCCCGCCTGGGCAAGCGTCTGCTCCGGCCGCGCGTCGCCACGTCCGGCCACCACGTCAGCCGCGTCCCGTTGCGACACCACCGGCGCCCGGCTACGCTGCCGATGCGGCACGTCGCCCGAGTTTTCCCATGCCGGGTCGGGAATCGCGCTGAACACCTGACGCAACTGCTCGCCCCACGTGCGGTGAATCATCTGATAGTACGCATTGTCCTGATCGACGGAGACGAACCGCGTCACACGGAGCGCGTCTTTCTCATAGACCAGCAGGTCCAGCGGCAGCCCGACCGACAGATTCGAGCGCAGCGTCGAATCCATCGAGATCAACGCGCACTTGGCGGCCTCGTCGAGCGGGGTGGAAGGAATCAGCACGCGGTCGATGATCGGCTTGCCGTACTTCGATTCGCCGATCTGGAAATACGGGCAGACGCTCGACGCCTCGATGAAATTGCCCGCGGAGTAGATCATGAAAAGACGCGGCGTCGAAGGCGCGCCGCTATCGGCCGACGCGACGATCTGTCCGCCCAGAATGAACGAGCAGTTGAAGTCGACGCCGAATTCCTGCAGTACCCGCGCCTCGCGCAGATACACCTGGCGCACCGCATCGCCGACCACGCGCGCGGCCTCGGGCATCGACGAAACCGTCCAGAGCGTGGGTTTGCCAGCCTCCGTGGGCTCACTGAGCGTCTGCAGCACCGCCTGGGTCAGCGAGAGATTGCCGGCGCCCAGCAGCACGAGCACGCGCTCGCCAGGCTGTTCGAACACGGACATCTTGCGCGCCGTGCTGATGTGATCGACGCCCGCGTTGGTGCGCGTGTCCGAGAGAAACACGAGCCCTTCATCGACGCACATCGCCACGCAGTAAGTCATGATCGCCAACCTGGAAAACGACGGAACGCCGTTATTGTAATGCGCCGGCACGCCGCCTCTGACGCGTCTTCCGGTATTACGGCGCCAAAACGGCCTTTATGAAGGCCGCGTCGTTCCAGGATGCGGATTTCCCATGCCCTACTGCGGTGTCTGTGAGCTGACCGTCACCGACACGTCGAGCTTTTCCTCGCGCCCGCCGATTCGCCGTCCACGCACAGGCGAAGCCGCTTCGTAGTCGCGCCCGACAGCGAGCCGGCAATAGATGTTGCTCGCAAACGCCGCGTGCGTGACGTCGACGGACGTCCAGCCCACGCCATCGATCCAGACGTCGACCCATGCGTGACTGGCGCCGTGCTCGACGTCGCCCGGTTCGATATAGCCGCTCACGTAGCGCGCCGGCACGCCGCGCGCGCGGCAGCAGGCGAGCATCAGATGCGCGTGGTCCTGACAGACACCCTTGCCGAGCGCCAGCGCTTCTGCCGCGGTGCTCGTGACCTCGGTGATGCCGGACTGGAACTGCACGCGCTGCACGATCTGCTCCGACAACGCGATCAGCGAAGCCGGCGTGTCGAGCGCGGCCACCGAAGCCGCGAGTTCGCGCACCGCGGCATCACAGTCGGTCAAGGGCGTCGAGCACGTGAAGTGCTCGAGCGGAATCGGGCCGACGCCATCGGGCAGCCGTCCGTCGACGAGCGCGAACGTGTCGACCTCGCCCGAAACACGCACGCGGATCTCGCTGTGCGGCTTGTTCAGCACGAGCGTGTGCAACACGTTGCCGTACGCATCGAAGGTGGAGTCCAGCTTGCCCGGCGCATCAAGCGTCCAGCGGCGCACGACCTGCGCGCCGCCGCTCGCGGGCGTCAGGCGCAACTGCTGGATCGAATAGTGGACCGTTGATTCATAACGGTACGAGGTTTCGTGTCGAATCGTGAGATACATGAGTCAGGCTCCGTCAGGCAACCGGCAACATCAGATAGGTGCGTGCCACCAGTCCGCCGAGTTCGAACACGCGGGCAAGGAACTGCGTCAGATACGCATGCAGTCCCGCCTCGAAAATCTGCCGGATATCGGAATACACGAGTTCCGCGCGCAGCTTGCCGGCAAAGCGCTCGCATTCGTTCGATCCCGACGTGCGCAGCATCGCGAGATTCGCGCACACGCCTTCGAGCGACGCGAGCAGCGAGCGCGGCATCTGCTGGTTCAGGATCATCAGTTCGACCACGCGCGCGGGCGTCACGACGTCGCGATAGACCTTGCGATAGATTTCGAGCGCCGAAACCGAGCTCAGGATCGACGTCCAGTAGTAGAAATCCTCGAGCTGTCGCGCCGCGTCGCGCGAATTCGGCTCGACGTTGGCGAACCGCACGTCGAGAATCCGTGCCGTGTTGTCGGCGCGTTCGAGGAAGGTGCCCAATTGTGTGAAGAAAAACGCGTCGTCCTGCAACGCGGTGCCGAGCGTCACGCCGCGCGACAGATGCGAGCGGAACTTGACCCATTCGAAGAGCGCCACCGGATGCGCCATCAACTGCCCGGACGACGCACGTTCGTTGAACTCGAGCCACGTGTCGTTGATCGTTTCCCACCATTCGGTGGTCAACGTGCCGCGCACGGCGCGGGCGTTTTCGCGCGTCGCCTGCAGACATGAGTAAATGCTCGAAGGATTGGTGGAATCGGCCACCATGAAATGCAGCACGTGTTCGCGCGAAGGTTCGTCGTAGCGTTCCGCGAACGCGCCCTCGAGCTCGGAGATACGCAGCACGGAGCGCTGCGTACGCGCTTCCTGTTCGGGCGTCTGCGGCAGCAGCAGCGCCTTCAGGTTGATGTCGAGCATGCGGGCGGTGTTCTCCGCGCGCTCCATGTAACGGGCCATCCAGAAGAGATGATCGGCAGTGCGGCTTAGCATGACGGCTTTCCGTTATCGATGGGCGCATGGCCCGACATCGTCGAGGTCTGCGCGGGTTACCGGACATTTTCCGTTTGTCACCTGTCACCGGCGACACGCGTCGCCGGTGCGGTCCTCGCTGGTTGCGGCTGCAACCACCCGTTTCAGTCGACCATCCACGTGTCCTTGGTGCCGCCGCCCTGCGACGAGTTGACGACAAGCGAGCCTTCCTGCAACGCGACACGCGTGAGGCCACCCGCCACCATCGTCGTCGTCTTGCCGGACAGCACGAACGGCCGCAGGTCGATGTGGCGCGGCGCGATACCCGATTCGACGAACGTCGGACACGCGGAAAGCGCGAGCGTCGGCTGCGCGATATAACCCGCCGGCCGCTCGATCAGGCGCTTGCGGAAGTCCTCGATTTCAGCCGTGGTGGATGCCGGTCCCACCAGCATGCCGTAGCCGCCCGCGCCATGTACTTCCTTCACGACGAGTTCGGGCAGATGCGCGAGCGTGTAGGCGAGATCGTCCGGCTTGCGACACTGGAACGTGGGGACGTTGTTGAGAACCGGCTTCTCGCCGAGATAAAACTCGATCATCTCGGGCACGTATGGATAGATCGACTTGTCGTCGGCGATACCGGTGCCCATTGCGTTCGCAAGCGCGACGCGGCCGGCCCGATAGGCGGTGAGCAGACCCGGCACGCCAAGCGCGGAATCGCTGCGGAACGCGAGCGGATCGAGAAAATCATCGTCGACGCGGCGATAGATCACGTCGACGCGCTTCGGCCCCTGCGTCGTGCGCATGAACACGTAGTTGTCGTCGACGAAGAGATCCTTGCCCTCGACCAGCTCGACGCCCATCTGCTGCGCGAGGAACGTGTGTTCGAAGTACGCCGAGTTGTACATGCCCGGCGTCAGCACGACGACGACCGGATCGTCGACGCCTTCAGGCGCCACCGAGCGCAGCGTATCGAGCAGCAGGTCGGGGTAATGCGCGACCGGCGCGATCCGGTTCTGCACGAAAAGCTCGGGGAAAAGCCGCATCATCATCTTGCGGTTTTCCAGCATGTACGACACGCCCGACGGCACGCGCAGGTTGTCTTCGAGCACGAAGAACTGGCCGTCGTCGCCCGCACGCACCACGTCGACGCCGGCGATGTGCGCGTAGATGCCGAGCGGCACCTTCACGCCCTGCATTTCCGGCCGGTACTGTGCGTTCGTATACACCTGCGCGGCCGGCACGATGCCCGCGCGCACGATGTTGCGGTCGTGATAGACGTCGTGGATGAACAGGTTGAGCGCCTGCACGCGCTGGCGCAAACCGGCTTCGAGCGTCTGCCATTCGCTGCGCGGAATGATGCGCGGAATCAGGTCGAAAGGAATCAGCCGCTCGGTACCGGACAGGTCGCCGTTGACCGCGAAAGTGATGCCGACGCGCCGGAACAGCAAATCCGCCTCGGCACGCTTGCGGGCAATCGCATCCCCGCCCTGCTGAACGAGCCAGCGCTCGAACCGCGCGTAGTGCGGTCGTACGGCTTCGTCTTGAAGACGCATCTCGTCATAGCATCGCATGTCACGCCCCGCTCTTTTTGCCGGATGGAAGGCGAATGCGCTGCGCATTCGGTGTTCGACAACCGTATGTTTCAAGCAAGCGCTATGCCATTCGCTTCGCGCTGAAATCGGGTGCCGGATGCACCGGAAGTGCGCATCCGGCAGACACGGACGACGTCCCTATCGTACCGCTGCGCCAATCGACGCGCTACTGCGGTGCATTGGGCGTCGAAGCGTCAATGATCGGGTTCGTGATCAAAGCGCTGTTCGGGGCCGCTCGACGACGAGCGCGCGTGCGCGCCCCTCCGGATACGCACTAAAACGCGAACTAAAACGCGCACGAAAAAAATCCCCATGGGCTTGCGCCCACAGGGATTCTTTTACAGCGCGTTACGCGACCGGTCGTGAGCACCGCCTGAAGGGCGCCGCTTACGACTCGAACCGCTTCAGCCTGCTGCGTCTTTCAGCTTCTTCAGCGCGCGTGCCTTGATGCGCACGCTAGCCGGCTTGGCCGGGAACCAGCGCTCTTCACCCGAGAACGGGTCCTTGCCGAAGCGCTTCTTCTTCGCCGGCACGGATTGAACAACAATCTTCAGAAGACCGGACAGCGTGAATTCGCCAGCGCCCTTCTTGTGAACCGCGCCGAGGATCGTGTCTTCGAGCGCGGCCAGAACGGCCTTGGCAGCCTTCAGTTCGACAGCAGCACGATCTGCGACGTGTGCGGCCAGCGAGGCCTTCGTGAAGGTGTCCTTGATCGGCGACGGTGCGCCGGACGCCTTCACGGCGACCTTCTTAGCTGCTACTTTCTTCGCAGGCACTTTCTTCGCTGCAACCTTTTTGGCCGGTACAGTGGCAGCCTTCTTGGCCACCTTTTTTGCGGAAGTCGGCATGTTTCTCCTACCTGTTGTGGTCAGTGAATGCACTGAAGGGCACGCGGTATGCGCGCGCTTCAGTGCCGGATTCTACAAGCGCTCCTGGGTTTCGCGTGAATCTTTTGTGCATGACACCGCAGGTTTGTTGCGTGGCGCTGACTCCTCAACACATTTTGACACCTGTTTTAGCGGGTAAAACGTATTTCGGGGATCACCACGCGCATGCCCTCGAGAGTGAGGTAAACACCAGGGCAACACAAAACCGGCCATGCGATGGCGGCTTCTTTCACGCGCCTTCACGCAAACGGGCCCGTGTATCAGGGCCCTTTTGAAGATCAGCGGGCAAGCCCTGGCATCCGTTGCGCAAGCGCGGTGAGTGCCGTGTCGATCTGTTCGACGTCGATCCCCCCATAGCCAAACATCAGGCCGGGCCGCGCTTTCTCGCGCACATGGAACGGCGTGAGCCCGTACAGCCCGATCGACGCGGCACGTCCTGCCTCGACGACCGCCGCCTCCGTGAGTGGCGCCCGGAGCCTTGCGGCAAGGTGAATGCCGGCGGTCGGCACGATCGGCTCGAACCACGGCGCGAGCCCGTTTTGCAGGTGTGAAAGCAGCATCGCGCGCCGCGCCGCATAGTGTTTATGCATGCGCCGAAGGTGTTTCGCGAAGTCGCCGTTGAGCATGAAGGTGGCAAGCGCGGTCTGCGTGAGTGTGCAGCCGTGCCAGTCGCCGACCTGCCGCGCGCACCGCAACGGACCCAGCAGCGAGGCGGGCGGCACCACGTAACCCATGCGCAGCTCGGGGAAAATCGTCTTCGAAAACGTGCCGACGTACGCCACCAGACCCGCGCGGTCGAGGCTCTTGAGCGGCTCCGTTGGACGCCCTTCGAAGCGGTATTCGCAGTCGTAGTCGTCTTCGATGATGACGGCGCCGCGCTGTTGCGCCCATTCGAGCAGTTCGACCCGGCGCTCGAGGCTCATCGGCATGCCGAGCGGAAACTGGTGGGATGGCGTCACATAGACGAGCCGCGCGTTCTTCGGCAGCCGGCTCACGACAAGACCCTGTTCGTCGACGGGAACCGGCACGACCTTCGCGTCGAGCGCCGCGAAACACGCGCGCGCCGGCGGATAACCGGGGTCTTCGACGGCGACGGTGTCGCCGCGGCGCAGCACCACGCGGGCCACGAGATCGAGCGCCTGCTGCGCGCCCTGCGTGATGACGACGTCGTCCCAGTTGCTGACGACCGCGCGGTTGAACGCCAGATAGCGCGACACGGCGAGCCGCAGTTCCTGCTCGCCGGCGGAGTCGTGGTAGGTGCCGCGGCCGCGCGACTGCACGCGCAGCGCGTGGTTGATGCAGGTGCGCCACACGTCGAACGGAAACAGCGATTTGTCCGTCACGCCGCCGACAAAGTCGAGCGTGACCTGGGGGTCCGGCTGCGGCAACGCCAGCGACGCCGCGAGTTCGTCCCACACTTCGCGCGCTCGCGCCGCCGGTTGCACCTTCGCCGCTTCGACGGCTTTCGCATGCGACGATTTCTCGCCAGGCAGGCGCTGCAAGCCGTCGGACACGAACGTGCCGGAGCCCGGGCGCGCCGACAGAAACCCTTCGGAAAGCAGGCGCTCGAACACGTCGAGCGTGGTCTTGCGCGATACGCCGAGCTGCGTCGCCAGATCGCGCGTGGACGGCAACTGCACGCCACCCGCGAGCCGCCCTTCGACAATGCCCGCGCGCAACTGTCGATAAATCTGCCCCGCCAGATCCTGGCGCCCCTGAATCGTGATGTGGATATCCATCCGGCTGGCTGCCTGAAGTATGCCTGCGCGCGATTATGCCTCTATGCCTCGCGCGCCTGCCGCGATTCGTAAGCCTTCAGATGGTTATACGCAAGGCGCAGCAGCGACACGTGCGCTTCGTCGTGCTGCGCGGCGTCGCCCCGGCGGATCAGGTCGCCAAGAATGTGATCGGCCTCGATCCGCGAACGGTTCTCCACGTCGCGCAGCATCGAGGCCGTCATCGGCGAGCCCGCCGCGAAGAGCGTGCCGCTCACGCGCGCCACGAAGTCCTCGCCCATCGGATAACCGTTGTGTGCCGACACCGCGCGGCATTCGGACAGCAGGCCCTCGATCACGCGTTTGCCGTCGGGCGCCGCCAGAATGTCGCCGATGGAAGCACGAAAAAGGCACGTGCTGGCCGCCAGCGTCGAGAGGAACACCCACTTCGCCCACATCTGCTGAAGTACCGCGTCGCTCAATGCGACGTCAAAGCCCGCACCCTGCAGCGTGGCATCGATGGCGCGGGCACGCGCTGTCGACCCGCCGGCGAGTTCGCCGAACGTGATCGAATGCAGGTCGTTCAGATGCACGATTTCGCGCGCGGGGTTCAACGTCGCGGCGATCACGCACTGGCCGCCCAGCACGCGCGCGGCGCCGAATTTCTCCGTCAGCGTATCGACGTGCGCCATGCCGTTCAAAAGCGGCAGGATCGCCGTATCGGGTCCGACGAACGGCGCGAATGCCTTCACCGCGTCGTCGAGGCTGTACGCCTTGCAGCTCAGCACGATGAGATCGAACGGTTTCGCGGCGTCGCTCGCCTGAACGGTCTTCACGTCGCGCAGCGTGAGATCGCCGCGTGGACTGCGGATCACGAGACCCGTGCGCTTCAGTTCCTCCGCCCGTTGCGCGCGGACCAGAAACGTCACGTCGCGCCCCGCCGCGGCGAGACGTCCGCCGAAATAACCGCCCGTCGCCCCCGCACCCACAACCAGAATTCGCATCACGTCTCCTTGAGATCATTCGTGTGGCGCGTGCGCGCCAGTCCATCTGTTCGTCCCTGCATATGGAAAATACAGCAAAGTATCGCCGGACGCAGGGACACGCCGCGCACGTTTCAACGCGTTTAAAGCGGCCTTACAGCGCCTCGAGCGCAAGCGCGATGCCCTGACCACCACCGATGCACAGCGTGACGATACCGCGCCTCAAACCGTCGCGTCGCATCGAATGGATGAGCCGCGTCGCCAGCACCGCGCCGGTCGCGCCGATCGGGTGACCGTGCGCGATCGCGCCGCCTTCCACGTTGATGATGTCATCCGGCAGGCCGAGCTTTTGCGCGACGGCAATCGGCACGGCGGCGAACGCTTCGTTGATCTCGATGCGTTCGATGTCGCCGGGATTCCACCCGGCCCGCTCGAGCGCCATCCGCACGGCCGGCACCGGACCGAGGCCGAACATACCCGGCTCGACCGCCGCCACGCCGTACGCGACGAGCCGCGCGAACGGTTCGATGCCATGCGCTTCCGCGAAGCCGCGGTCCGCGACGATCATCGCAGCCGCGCCGCTGTTCAGCCCGGGCGCGTTGCCCGCGGTGATCGAGCCGTCCGGACGAAACGCGGGGCGCAGCTTCGCCAGAATCTCGACCGTGGTGTCGCCGCGCGGCTGCTCGTCGCGGGCGAAAAGCACGGGCCCCTTGCGTCCCTTCACCTCGATCGCGGCGAGTTCGGCTTCGAACGCGCCGCGTTCCTGTGCCGCGACAAAGCGCTGCTGCGACCGCGCGGCCCAGCGGTCCTGTGCGTCGCGCGTGATCGAAAGCTGCGTCACGAGGTCTTCGGTGTGCCAGCCGGAATGCTCGCTGGAAAACGCGTCGACAAGACCATCGCGCAACATGCTGTCGTGAATCTGCGCGCTCCCCATGCGGTAACCGTGGCGGGCGCCATCCATCAGATACGGCGCGCGATCCATGTTCTCCATGCCGCCCGCCACCGCGACGTGGCCCAGACCCAGCGCGATTTCCTGGGCTGCGGAGACGACCGCCTGCGCGCCCGAGCCGCAGACGCGGTTGACGGTCAGCGCCGGCACGGCCACCGGCACGCCGCCGCCGATCGACGCCTGGCGGGCCGGGTTCATGCGGTTGCCCGCCTGGATCACGTTGCCCATCACCACCGACGACAGCACAGCCGCATCGACACCGCCACGCCGCAGCGTTTCGCGGACGGCGGCGGCGCCGAGGTCGGTGGCGGGCACCTCCTTCAGTGAACCGTTGAAGGCGCCAATCGGGGTTCTCACCGGATGGCTGATCACAATTTCGCGTGTACTCATGGTCGATTCCCTCTTCGAGGTGGAAAGTAAAGTGACGGGTCTGTTCAGCGGGCGGCGGACGACGTCGCGGCAACGCTCGCGACATCGGCGAAATCCTGCGTATCCCATCCGCCGCCCAGCGAGCGATACAGCGCGACCGCGGCAAGCGCGTGTTCGCGTTTCGCCTGGTTCAGCGATTCCGCGTCCTGCAGATACGCTTCCTGCGCGGCGAGCACGTCGAGGAAGCTCGACGCGCCGCCCTTGTACAGCTCGCTCGAAAGACGCAGCGCCTGGCTGGATGCATCGAGCGCGCCGGAGAGTCGCTGAGCCTGCTCCGACGTGCTGATGAGATCGCTGCGCGTGTCCTCGATTTCCTTCAGCGCCTCTAGCATCGTCTGACGCAGGCCGAGTTGCGACTCGCGCATGCGGCTCTCGCTTTCGTCGATACCCGCATTGATGCGGCCGGCGTTGAAGATCGGACTCGTCGCGCTCAGGGCCGCGCTGAACAGGTTGTCGGTGAGCGTCGGCAAGCCGAGATACGACGCGGCGAGCAGGCCGTCCGACAGCGTCAGCCTGAACTGCGGATAACGCTGCGCCTTCGATACGCCGACTTCCGCCGCGCGCTGCTCGACGCCCGCATACGCGGTGCGCACGTCCGGGCGACGCAGCAGCGCCTCCGAAGGCAGCGTCCGCGGCACGCTCTGCGACGGCACGGGAATCGCCTGTGCGTTCGCGAGCAGCAACCCGTCGACGCTCTCCGGCGTGCGGCCCGAATACACCGCGATCAGGCTGAGCTGGTGCTGGATCGTCGACTGCACGCGCGGAATCTGCGCCTGAAGATCGGACAGCTGGTTCTGCGCACGCGCGACGTCGAGCTGCGTCGACAGGCCGTAATGCAGGCGCTCCTGCGTCAGACGCAACGCGCGGCTGCGGATCTGCTCGTTATCCTTGACGATCTTCATCTGCGACTGCGCCCAGCGCAGGTCGATGTACGCAGCCGCCGTATTCGCGGCGAGCGCGAGACGCACGGCGTTCAGCGCTTCCTTGCGGCCCGACACCTGCGCCTGCGCCGCGAGCAGCGCGAGATGCTCGCCGCCGAATACGTCGGGCGCCCAGCTCGCGGCGAGACCGATGCCTGCCTGGCGCACGTAACCGAGCGGCGGCGGCGTGTTCTGGCGCGTATCGGCGGCCCGCGCGACCGCGTCGAGTTCGGGCAGCAGATCCGCGTGAAGTTGCGTCGCGATCGACTGCGCCTGCTTGACCCGTTCCGCGGCGGCCTGCACGTCGAGGTTGCCTTCCAGCACCGATGTCACCAGCTCATGCATGACGGGGTCGCCGAAGTTGTTCCACCACGCGTCGGCGTTGACGGACGCCTGCGGCGCGTCGACGCTCCACGCGTCGGGCGCGACGGTCTGCACGGTCTTCGGCAGATCGGCGTGGGTTTCCGGCTGCACGGCGCAGGCGGCGAGACTCAGCACGGCGATGCCCGCCAGAGCCTTTGCGATGATCGATTTCATGTCGGGTACCTTAGTGAGCGTCGGGAGGCGGTGCGGTGTTGCCGAACGGGCGCGAGAACAGCACGCTGGCGAGTCCCACCACGAAGCACAGCGCCAGCGCAAAGAACGTATCGGAGAAAGTGAGCACGAGCGCCTCGCGCATCAGCAACCCGTGCAGGACGTCGAGGCCGGCCGTCGTCGCGTTGAGCGCGTCGCCGCCCACCGCGGCCAGATGCGCGGCCTGCTGCTGGATGACCGCTTCGATCACCGGACGGCCAGCCGTCACGTGTTCGTCGAGACGCTCGTAATGCAGGTTCAAACGGTCGTTGAGCATCGTGCTGGCAACGGCAATGCCAATTGCGCCGCCGAGGTTGCGCATCAGGTTGAACAGGCCACTGGCGGATTTGAGACGCGACGGGGGCAGCGAACCGAGCGCCATCGTGACGATCGGCGGAATGCAGAACTGCTGGCCGATGCCGCGCAGCGCCTGCGGAATCAGCAGTTCCTGCCAGCCCCACTGGTTCGTGAGCGGCACGTAGAGATACACGCCGACGCCGAAGCACACGAGCCCGAACACCATCAGCCAGCGCATGTCGACCATGCGCGCAAGCCATGAATACGCGACCAGCGCCACCAGCTGGAAACAGCCGACGGAAAGCAGCGCAAGGCCGATCTGCAACGAATCGAAGCCACGCACGCGGGCGAGAAACACCGGCGTCAGGAACACCGCACAGAAAATGCCGATGCCGGTAATGAACGACAGCAGACTGCCGATACTGAAGTTACGGATGGCGAGCGCGCGCAGATCGACAACCGGATCTTTTGCCGTGAACGCATGGACGAGGAACAGGAACCCGCAGATGCCGCAGATCCATGCGCACGTCAGGATCACGTCGTCGCCAAACCAGTTCTTGCGCGGCCCTTCCTCGAGCACATACTCGAGGCAGCCCAGAAAGCCCGACATCAACGCCATGCCGAGGTAGTCGCCCTTTTTCAGCAGGGACATATCGACATGATCAATGTGTACGAACCTCGGCACCAGCACGGTCACGAGAACGCCCGGCACGAGGTTCAGGTAGAACAGCCAGTGCCACGACCACTGCGACGTGATCCAGCCGCCGATCACGGGGCCGATCGTCGGCGCGAGCGAGGCGAGCGCGCTGATCGTCGTCGACGCGATCAGCCGCTGTTTGCCGGGAAACAGCACGAATGCCGTGGTGAACACCGTCGGGATCATCGCCGCGCCGAGCGCGCCCTGGAGCCCGCGAAACAGGATCATCGAGTTGATGTCCCACGCCATGCCGCACAGCATGCTCGTGATCGTGAAGCCGAGCGCCGACGCCGCGAACAGCCAGCGCGTGGAAAACACGCGCGACAGCCAGCCCGACATCGGAATCACGAGAATTTCCGCGATCAGATACGACGTTTGCACCCAGGAGAGCTCATCCTGACTGGCGGACAGGCCACCGCCAATGTCCCTGAGCGAGGAAGCAACGATCTGGATGTCGAGCGTCGCCATGAAGAACCCGAGGCACATCAGCGCGAACGCGAAGGCTTTCGTGCGTATGGGCTGATCGGCGGGGTTCGCGAGGGGTGCTGCGTGCGCGTGGGTGCGGTTCATGATCGGCTCGCTTCGGGCTTACGCGTGGGCTGCGAGATGAACCTTGACCGTCGCCGAGAGCCCCGGGCGCAGCACGCCCTGCATCTCCTTCGGCACGTCGAGACGGATGCGCACCGGCACGCGCTGCACGATCTTCGTGAAGTTGCCGGTCGCGTTTTCCGCGGGCAGCACGCTGAACGTAGCCCCGGTTGCCGGCGCAAGGCTCTCGACGACGCCATGAATCCCCCTGTTCGACGCGTCCAGCTCGACGTCGACGCTGTCGCCGACACGCATCTTCTTCAACTGGTCTTCCTTGAAGTTGGCGTCGATCCACAGGCCGCTCGAAGGCACGACGGTCAGCAGCGACACGCCCGTGTTGGCGAGCAGGCCGACACGCGCGGTGCGGTTGCCGACGTAGCCGTCGATCGGCGAGCGGATCGTCGTGTATTCGACGTTGAGCGCCGCGACGCGCTGCGCCGCCTGCGCGGTCGCGATGCGCGCCTCGGCGTCGCCGATCTGCGCGTCCAGCACGACCAGCTGACGCTGCGCGGCGACGAACGCGGCATTGCTGCGATCGACGGCGGCGCGCGCCTTGAGCAGGTCCGCATCGGCGCGCTCGACGACCTGGCTCGACACAGCATCGTCTTTCACGAGCTCGCGGTAACGTGTCTGGTCGGCTGCGCTGCGCGTCAGTTCGGCACCGGACGCGCGCACTTCGGCGCCCTGTTCGTTGATCGTCGCGAGCTGGAGCGACTTCTTCGCCTGCAACTCGGTGACGGCGGCTTTCGCGCTGTCCACTTCGGCGTTCGCCTGCGCAAGACGGGCGTCGTAATCGCGTGCGTCCAGCCGGATCAGCACCTGGTTTTCATGCACGTGTTCGTTGTCTTTCACCAGCACGTCGGTCACGAAGCCATTCACCTTCGGCGCCATGACGGTGACGTCGCCGCCGATATACGCGTCATCGGTGCTTTCGACAAAGCGCCCGACCATGAACCAGTACGACCCGGCCGCAACCAGCACGACGAGCACCGCGATGACCGCGAGCAGCATCCACGGGATGCGTCGCGTGGGATTGACACGATCCACCACGCTGGCGGGTACGACTGTCGAAGGAGTAGTGGACATGTTGATATGTGCGTATGCACTTCGTTGCCTGAAAAAATCGGCGCGAGGAACGCGCCGGCCGATGCTGCTGCCCGCTTCACGCGAGCTTCGAATCTAGTCCCGGGTCATCGCAAACAGTTCGCGTCGCAGCGCTTCCGCGCGCTGCGGCCCGAACCGCGCTTCGAACTCTTCCTGTGCCGCGTACCAATGCTCACGCGCCGCGCGAAGCCGCACCTCGCCCGCTTCGGTCAAACCGATCGACAGTTCGCGCCGGTCCGGTTCGAGCGTTTCGCTGAATACGAGTCCGTCGCGACGCAGCGGCTGGATGGCACGCACGAGCGTCGTGCGCTGCATCACCATCTGGTCGGCGAGCTCCTTCATCGTCGCGCGGCCGGCGCGCCGGATCCTGCCCATGATCGAGAACTGCGTCGTCGTCAAACCGACCTGCGCGAGGTGCCGGTCGTAGAGCTGCGAGACATAGCGCGCCGCCTGGCGAATCGCGAAACAGTCGTCTTCTGCCGGAAATAACGTGGATTTCATTTATAAGTGCGTATGCACATATTAAGACACAACAACAGCGGACCAATACACCGCATCCACCGTTATTCCGTGATGTCGAACAGTTCCGAGCGCAGCGCCTGCGCGCGTGCCCGGCCGAAGCGGCTTTCGAATTCGTCCTGCGCGGCACGCCATGCGATGGCGGCCTTGTCAAAGGTTTTCTCGCCCTTGCCCGTCAGGCTGAACAGAAACGTGCGACCGTCATGCGCGGCCGGCTCGATGGATACGAGACCGTCGCGTTGCAGCGGCTTCATCGCACGGACCAGCGTTGTACGGTCCATGACCATCGCGTCCGCCAGATCCATCATGGTCAGGTTCGGCGTGCGCGCGAGCTTGGCAAGAATCGTGAAATGCGCCGCCGACAAACCCACGGCCGACAGATGCCGCTCGTAAATCTGCGTGACATGCCGTGCCGCCTGCCGCAGCGCAAAGCAATTGCATTCGTCGTAGGAGAGAGGCCGGTTCATGGGTTGGACTATAGATGTGCATACGCACACTGTCAAGTTTTTTGCTGCGGTTTTTTGTTGCCGGACGGATGACCGGCGCAGGTGTGTCCCCGTACGCTCAAAGCGCGAGCACGCTCACGCCCACCTCGACGCGGTGCGCGCCGCCGCCAAGAATCATGCCGCGCAACAGCGACACGTCGCTGTAGTCGCGGCCCGTTGCCAGCGTCACGTGATCGGTGTCGGCGAGCACGTCGTTGGTCGGATCGAGATCGATCCAGCCGCTGCCCGGGCAATGGACCGACACCCACGCGTGCGACGCATCCGCGCCGATCAGCCGTGCCTGTCCGGGCGGCGGGTCGTTGCGCAGATAACCGCTGACGTAACGCGCGGGCAACCCCAGTGAGCGCAGGCAACCGATCATCACCTGCGCGAAATCCTGGCACACGCCGCGCCTCAATTCGAACGCGCGTTCGGCGGGCGTATCGAACATCGTCGCCGACGGGGTGTATTCGAAGTCCGCGTGAATGCGATGCATCAGGTCGACCGCGCCCGCCGCGACCGGCATGCCCGGCGGAAAACTCCGCCGTGCGTATTCGCGCAGCGCGGGGCGCGGCACGATATTCGGCGAAGCGAAGCAGAACTCCGTCTCCGGCCTGAACGTCCCGCCGACGCTAAAGTGCAGCGCGCCGGCAACCGCGTCCCACGCAGGCGTCGATTGCGGATCGAGCGACGTCCAGCGCGGCGTCAGCTGCACCGTCGTTTCGCTCACGAGCTGCAGCCGTTCGTGCGGGGTGTCGAGCGCGAAATACAGTACGTCGTTGCCGAACGCATCGATGCGGCTATGCGCATACGAAGGCGTCGGCTCGATGCGTTCGGTGTGGTTCACCACGCGCTGCCACGCACACGCGAGCGGCCGGATGGTCGCCAGGTGCTGCGCCGTTTCGACCAGCGTCGAATAGCGATACGTGGTGCGATGCGACACCGACAGCACGGTATGCCCCGCCGTCATGACGACACCCGCAACGCGAGCGTATTCGCGTGGCTGAAATAACGCGCGCTGATTTCATTGGCTGCGAGCGCGACCAGCGCATTCAGTTCACTGCACACTTCGATGAGTTCGGTATGGACGCCATCCGCACCGGTTGCGCACAGGCGTTCGAGAGACGGCAAGGATTCGACGGAGCGCATCAGGCCGGAAAACGTCGCATGGCGCGAACTGCCGGCGGCGACGGTGATCTCGTCGAGCTTGCGGCACAGGCGTTCATAGACGCCGTACAGGCCGCGCGGATTGGTAGGCTCGACCACCAGCAGGTCGAGCAGCGCGGGCACCTCGAAGCGGCCCGGATACAGCGAGCGATACGTCAGCGTGCTGTCGAAAAGCTGCAGCAGCAGATCGAAGCCGGCCGGCGTCGCGAGCTGGCACCCTCCGGCGACGACGCGCAGATACGCAGTCATCGCCGACACACGCTCGATATGACGCCCGACGAACAGCAGGCGCCACGCTTCGTCGCGGGTCATCCGGTCGCCCTGTGCGCCGCTGATCGCGAGGAGCTGCGTCGATAGATGTTCCAGTGCATTGATCAGCGTGACGCGGTCGTAGCGGTCGTGTCGCGCGGGCACGGGCGACGAAGGCGTCAGCACGGTCAGCGCGTCGCGGAAATCGTTGCGCGCGGCCACAATCGTGCGCCAGTGGTCGCCCGAAAGACGGCCGCGAATCTCGCCGCTCGCGCGCGCCTGCGAGGCCAGGTTCTGGCCGATGCTGGCCGCGCCCGTGTGCTCGTTGAGGTTGGCCACCAGCGTGCGTTCGAACGTCTGCGGCGATGGCTCCGCGAGCATGTCGACCTGCGGCACGAGGCCGTTCTGCAGCGCCAGTTCGACGAGCGTCGAGAACATCGCGTCGCTATCGCTGTTTTCCAGTGAGCCGAGAATCAGGCGCAGGAGGCGCACGTTGTTTTCGGCGCGCTCGCCGTAGCGGCCGGACCAGAACAGGTTCTCCGCCGCGCGGCTGGAAACGGTGCGATGCTTGCGCGCGAGGTCACCGGGTTTGAGCGGCGAAGGCAGCAGCGAAAACGTGGAGTGCGGTTGGCTCGACAGCACCCACGTATCGACGCTGCTGCCGCCGAACTGCATCGACACCGTGCTTTGCCGTTCAGCCGCGAGACGCGTGAAGCCGCCTGGCATCACGTGCCAGCCGCCGTTGAAATCGGCGATCGCGAAGAGGCGCAGCACCGAAGGCCGGTTGCCGATCATGCGCGCTTCATGGCGCGGCGTGCAGGAATACGGCAGCGGCTGCTGGACCGTGAACGCGTCCGGCATCGTTTCGATGCGCGCGCGCCAGGCGTCAAGGCGCTGTACGCCGGCCGCCATGCCGGGCGCGCCGTCGCGCTGCGATTCGGGCCACGTCGGCACGAGGAACGCCGAATCCTGTCGCGCGAACGCGTTCGCGCGCGCGGCGTCTTCACCGCACCACCACGTCGGCACGTCGGGCAACTCGAGCGGCTCGTCGAGCAGCGCGTCCGCGATGCCCGCCATGAAGCCGTGCAATGCGGGCGACTCCGCGAAACCCGCACCGGGCACGTTCGAGACCACCACGTTGCCCGCCCGCATCACCTGAAGCAGGCCGGGCACGCCGATCGTCGAATCGGCGCGCAGCTCGACCGGATCGCAGAACGCGTCGTCGAGGCGGCGCAGCACGACATGCACGCGCTCCAGTCCCGCAAGCGTCTTCAGATACAGCATGTCGCCGCGCACCGTGAGGTCCTTGCCCTCGACCAGCGTCACGCCAAGATAGCGCGCGAGGAACGTGTGCTCGAAGTAGGTTTCGCTATAGGGCCCAGGCGTGAGCAGCGCGATATGCGGCGCTTCGTCCCGCGCGCCGCGCATCGTCGCGCGGGCCAGTTGCGCGAGCGTGGCGACCAGCTGCGAGAACGACGCAGCCAGACGGCTCACGCGCATCGCCCGGAACGGATCGGTGAAGAGGCTCGCGACGATCATCCGGTTTTCGAGCGCATAGCCGAGGCCGGATGGCGCCTCGGTGCGGTGCGCCATCACCGTCCAGCGGCCGTTCGGAGCGCGCGCGAGGTCGATGGCGACGAGCTGCAGATACTGGCCGCCAGGCGGCACGTAATCCTTCACCGCGCGCAGATAACCCGGATGACCGAATACCAGCGCGGGCGGCAGCAGGCCGCGCTGCAACAACGTCTGTTGACCGTACACGTCCGCGACGATCGCATTCAGCAGATGCGCGCGCTGCTTCACGCCGCGCTCGATTCCGGCCCATTCCGCTTCGTCGATCAGGAACGGCAGCAGGTCCAGCGACCACGGACGCGACTCGCCGTTGTCGGCGTACACGTTGTAGCTGATGTCGTTGTCGCGGATCTGCCGGGCGATCGACGCGGCGTCCTGATCGAGACCGGCGATACCGTCTTCGCCCAGCAGCTCGAAAAACCGGCGCCACGGCTCACGCAGCACACCCGACGCGTCGCGCATCTCGTCCCAGTGTCCTTCGCGAACGGGCAACGCGCGCAGGACCGCGAGCGCGTCGGCGAGGCCCGCGTTCGGCTCGAAGGGAAAAGTCGATTGAAAGGCCAAGATCGTGTCGCGTGTTGTTTTTCAGGTCACCAGTAGCGTAGATCCAGCGTGAAGGGAAATTCCAGGCTGTGCCGCGGCGCTTCGACAGAAAGCGGCCCAGGTGTGTGGCCGGTCGTGAAGAAGCGCGCGCGCCGCCGGCTCTCGGCCTCGTACGCGTTCACCGGGAACGTCTGGTAATTGCGTCCACCCGGATGAGCCACATGATACTGGCAACCGCCCATTGAGTGCCCCGTCCATGTGTCGACGATGTCGAACGTGAGCGGCGCGTCGACGCCGATCGTCGGATGCAGCGCCGATGGCTGCGACCACGCGCGAAAACGCACGCCCGCCACGTGTTCGCTGACGCGGCCCGTTGGTTGCATCGGCAACGGCACGCCGTTCACCGTGATCACGTGGCGGTTTTCGTTGAGGCCGAGCGCGCACACCTCGATGCGTTCCACCGACGAATCGACGTAACGCACCGTGCCGCCCGGCGAGCCTTCTTCGCCCATCACGTGCCACGGCTCCAGCGCGCTGCGAATCGTCAGCGCAATGCCGCTCGTCGCGATTTCGCCCACCAGCGGGAAGCGGAACTCGAAATGCGGCGCGAACCACGCCGTGTCGAAGGCGAAGCCGGCCGCGTCGAGGTCGGCGATCACGTCGTCGAAATCCACCCGCACGAACGTGCCGAGCAGATAACGGTCGTGCAGTTCGGTGCCCCAGCGCGTGAGACGCGTCGTGTACGGCTTGTTCCAGAAGCGCGCGACGAGCGCGCGCAGCAGCAACTGCTGCACGAGGCTCATGTGCGCGTGTGGCGGCATTTCGAAGCCGCGCAGTTCGAGCAGGCCGAGCCGTCCTGTCGGACCATCGGGCGAATACAGCTTGTCGATACAGAACTCGGCGCGGTGCGTGTTGCCGCTCACGTCGATCAGGATGTTGCGCAGCGCACGGTCGACGAGCCACGACGGAAGTTGCCAGCCGTCGCGCCCGCCGAGCCGGTCGATCTGGCGTTGCAGTTCGAGAAACGCGAGTTCCAGCTCATACACCTGGTCGTTGCGCGCTTCGTCGACGCGCGGCGCCTGGCTCGTCGGTCCGATAAAGAGGCCGGAAAACAGGTACGACAGCGAAGGATGGTTGTGCCAGTACGCAATCAGGCTCGCCAGCAGGTCGGGGCGCCGCAGGAACGGACTGTCGGCGGCCGTCGCGCCGCCCAGCACGAGGTGATTGCCGCCGCCGGTGCCGGTATGGCGGCCGTCGAGCATGAATTTCTCGCTCGACAGCCACGTTTCGTGCGCGGACTGATACAGGTATTCGGTGTGATCGACCAATTGCTCCCAGTTCGACGCCGGGTGGATGTTCACTTCGATCACGCCCGGATCGGGCGTCACCTGCAGCATCTTCAGACGCGCGTCGCGCGGCGGTGGGTAGCCCTCGATGATCACCTTCATCTGCAATTCGGCCGCCGTGGCCTCGATTGCGGCGAGCAGGTCGAGATAGTCGTCGAGCGCGCTGAGCGGCGGCATGAAAACGTGCAGCAGCTTGCGGCCGCTGCCGAACTTTTCCGCCTCCACTTTCGGCCCTGCTGCGCGCGCCGGATCGCGCGCCTCGACGCACAGCGCCGTGCGCGAAACCCAGCTAGCGGATTCGCCACGCTCGGGCATGCGCGCCGCGTCGCGGGCCCAGCCGGTCATGTCGCCGTCGCCCGAACCCGCGGCGGGGCCGTTGCCCGGCGAAACGCCGTTGTCCGCGCCAGGTGCGACGGCCGTGGCCGCACGGGTGGACATCACGGGCCTGAACGTCGGGCCTGTCCCGTACTGCATCCGCAACTGCGCCGCCGGACGCAGCGGCGCGAGGGGCGCAAACGGATCCTGCGCGTGCTGCCACGGGTAATCGTTCGACGAAACCCACGGCAGCGATTCGAGCGGCAGCCGGTAGCCCATCGGCGAATCGCCGGGGATCAGGTACATGCGCTCGTCGCGGAAGTACCACGGGCCGCTCACCCACTTCGGTCCGTTCAACGGCAGGTGGCTCGTGCGCGCGAGCGGCAGCACATAACCCGTCACGCTCGACAGCCCGGCATCGAACACGCGACGCAGACGTACACGTTCAAGTTCGTCGTCGAGTTTCGATTCGAACGGATCGACGTTGACCGGCAGACGGCGCTCGCGCCACAGGTAATACCAGATGTCTTCGTAGCCCGGCTGGATGGTCTTCGTATCGAGCGAGAGCTTGCCGGCCAGATGATGGATGAAGCGCTCCGCGTCTTCCGCCGTGTAGTGGTCGAGGCCAGGGTCGGGGCCGGGGTCGCGCTCATCGGCGAACAGCGACGGGTCGTGCCAGCATGGCTCGCCATCGGCACGCCAGTAGAGCGACATCACCCAGCGCGGCAGTTGCTCGCCCGGATACCACTTGCCCTGCCCGACGTGCAGAAAGCCGTTCGCGCCGTAGCGCGCGCGCAACCTGTCCATCAGCGCGACCGCATAACCGCGCTTGGTCGGGCCGAGTGCATCGGTGTTCCATTCGGCCGCGTCGCGATCACGCACGGCGACGAAGGTCGGCTCGCCGCCCATCGTCAGGCGCACGTCCATGTCGGCGAGCTGGCGGTCGACCTGTGCGCCCATCGCCAGCACGTCGGACCACGCTTCTTCCGTATAGGGCTTCGTCACGCGCGGCGTTTCCAGCACGCGCTGGATCGACATCGTGTGCCCGAACTCGACTTCGGATTTTTCGACCGCGCCCGAGACCGGCGCCGCGCTTCCCGGCTCCGGCGTACACGCCACCGGGATGTGGCCTTCGCCCGCCAGCAGCCCGGAGGTCGGATCGAGCCCGATCCAGCCGGCGCCCGGCAGGAACACCTCGCACCACGCGTGCAGGTCGGTGAAGTCGACTTCCGTGCCGCTCGGGCCTTCGAGCGCTTTCGTATCGGGCGCGAGTTGCAGCAGATAGCCGGAAACAAAGCGCGCGGCGAGACCCAGTTGACGCAGTGTTTCCACCAGCAGCCAGCCCGAATCGCGACACGAGCCCGACGCGTTGACGAGCGTTTCCTCGGGCGTCTGAACGCCCGGCTCCATCCGGATCAGATAGCGGATGTCGCGCTGCAGACGCTGGTTCAGCTCGACGAGGAAATCGGCGGTCGCGCGCGGCGTGCGCTCGATGCTCGCGACGAACGCCGCGAAACGCGGCGTCGGTTCGCGCTTGACGCGGTACGGCGCGAGTTCGAGCGCGAGGCCCGGATCGTATTCGAAGGGAAACGTCTCGGCGGAGGGTTCGAGGAAGAAATCGAACGGGTTATAGACGGCCATCTCCGCGACGAAATCGACCGTGACCTTGAACTCGCGCGTCTTCCCGGGAAAAACCAGCCGGGCCTGATAGTTGGCGAACGCGTCCTGCTGCCAGTTCGTGAAGTGCTCTTCTGGCTCGACGCGCATGGAATACGACAGGATGGGCGTCCGGCAGTGCGGCGCCGGCCGCAGGCGCACCACCTGCGGCGAAAGCGCGACCGCACGGTCGTAACGGTAATGTGTGACATGGGTCAACGCGACACGTATAGACACACCGGACTCCTGCGCAAAGGATGGAAGCCGCAAAGATGGCAGGCGCAAAAAGCAAGCTTCATGCCGTTTGTCGTGAGACCTCCCCCGCCTCGCCGGTCAGGGCGGAACGGCTTGCCCCGACCCATCCGGACGCCACGACCGGCGCATTTCCGCTTTACGCACCAAAGCGGCGCAGCGCTCACGCCCCATCATGCACATAATGCGTGAGAAAGAAATGTTCAGCGATACGTCGCGGCACGGGGATTGCGTCGAATGGCGCTGTCAGGTTGACCGCTCCGTCTTCCATTTCCCTGCCTTGAAAACAGATGAAAACCTTCCATTGCAACCGGTGCTCACAGTTCGTGTTCTTCGAGAACGTGCTGTGCGAGCGCTGCAACGCGTTGCTCGGCTATGTGCCCGGGCTGACCGAAATCAGCGCCTTCGAGGACGCGGGCGAAGGTCTGTGGCGCAGCCTGCATCCGCGCGCCGGCGGCGCGTTATACCGCCAGTGCCACAACTTCGCGGTCGAGCAGGTCTGCAACTGGATGATCCCGGCGGATTCCCCCGATACGCTGTGCGCTGCCTGCCAGCTGACCCATACCATTCCCGACCTGAGCGAGCCGGACAACCGGCTGTACTGGTTTCGCCTCGAAACCGCCAAGCGGCGGCTGCTGTACACGCTGGCATCGCTGGGGCTCACGGTCGAATCGCGGCAAAGCGACCCTGTTCATGGCCTCGCGTTCGAGTTTCTCGAAGACGGCGGCGACGGCGCACGGGTCATGACGGGCCACGACAACGGCCTGATCACGCTGAATATCGCCGAAGCCGACGACGCCCATCGCGAGCGCGTGCGCAGCGCGATGGGCGAGCCGTATCGCACGCTGCTCGGGCATTTCCGGCATGAGAGCGGCCATTACTTCTTCGACCGCCTGATCGAAGGCACCCGGTGGGTCGAACCGTATCGCAAGCTGTTCGGCGACGAGCGGGCCGACTACGGCGAAGCGCTCGACGCCTACTATCAGAACGGGCCGCCCGCCGACTGGAACACCGCGTATATCAGCGCGTACGCCACCATGCATCCCTGGGAAGACTGGTCCGAGACGTGGGCGCACTATCTGCTGATCGTCGATGCGCTGGACACGGCCGCTTCGTACGGCCTCGCGCTGCTGCCCGACAGCCCCGACGAACCGACGCTCACCGATGCCACGCCCGTCGAGGACGCCAGCTTCGATAACCTCGTGAAGCGCTGGTTTCCGCTGACAAACGTGCTGAACAGCCTGAACCGGAGCGTCGGCGTGGCGGACGGCTATCCGTTCACGCTGGCGACGCCCGTCATCGACAAGCTGCGCTTTGTGCATCGCGTGATCGCATCGCACGTGGTCAAAGGCGCGCCTTGACCACGTGCGATGCATGCAGGAAAGAGAAAAGCCGCGACAGTCTGCCTGTCGCGGCCTTTCATTGCGTTTCCATGCGATGGCGGATGCGCGCGATTACTTCTTCTGCTGCATCAACGTCCTGAGTTCCTCGACGTTTTCCTCAACGCGCTTCTGGATCACCGCATACGACTCCGCCTGCGACTGATACGCAGCCTGAGCAAGCTGCTGCATGTTCGCGAGCGCCTTGTGCAGCGTTTGCTGCACAAGTTCGGCGGCCTGCGGCGACGGAGCGCCGCCCGAGGAAGCCAGCGCCTGCAATTCGCCCAGCGTCGCGCGCAGCATTTCGCCCTGCTTCTGCGCGAGCGACTGCATGCCCTGAAACGCTGTCTGGTTGGCCGTGACGAGCGCCTCGACGTCCTTGCGCCGCGCTTCCATGATGGCGGGTACGTCGAAGCCGGGCAGCTTGAACTGCTCGAGCATTTTGGTGAATTCGCCAAACGGATTGGCGGCGTCGAATTTTTCCATGCTGGATCCCCTCCCGGGACGTGTGAACATACGGCCGGTGCGCGAAGATTCAACCGAGCCACCCGCGCACAGCAGCCAACCTTTGACATGACATGGCGCGCCACCTCGATATCGCCGGCACCTGTCGGGTAACGGGGACATGCCTGGGGCCACGTCTTGGGATCATGCGCTTTCTGCCTGCATTGCGCCAGCACGCGTTCGCCGCGCACGTGTCCCCGATGCGCCGAAGGTCATCGGCAATCATGGCGCAATGCTCTATTCTCTCTAACTGGAGCGACGCGCCCGATACGCAGGCGCCGCCACGAGAGGGCTACAACATGGATGCAGATGCAGCGAATACCCACGCCACCCGCATGCGCCAGATCGCCGATCTGCCCTGCCCCAAGGGCCTGCCGTTGATCGGCAACCTGCATCAGCTCGCGCCCGCGAAGCTCCATCTGATCCTGGAGCGCTGGGCCGAAGAGTTCGGCACGCCGTTCAGGTTCCAGATAGCGGGCATGCCGGTTACCGTCTGGACCGATACCGAGCTTTGCCAGAGCATCATGCGCGAGCGGCCGCATCGCTATCGCCGGTATGCGACGCTCGAATCGGTGCTGGAGGAAATCGGCTGCAATGGCCTCTTTTCCGCAGAAGGCGCCGCATGGGAACCGCAACGGCGGCTCGTCATGCAGGCGCTGTCGATTCCACATATCAAGGCGTTCTACCCGACGCTGGCCGCGATCACCGAACGCCTGCGCGTGCGCTGGGCTCGCGCGGCTGAACAGGGCAGCGTCGTCGAAATGACAGAAGACCTCAAGCGCTACACGGTGGACGTGACAAGCGCGCTCGCGTTCGGCGAAGACCCGCATACGATCGAAAAAAATCGCGGCGTGATCCAGGAGCACCTCGCGCTGATCTTCCCGATGCTGATGACGCGCATCAACGCGCCCTTCCCGTACTGGCGTTACATCCGCCTGCCGCGCGACAGGCGCGTGGACCGCGCACTGGCCGAGGTGCATCGCTATGTCCGGCAGATGATGGAACGCGCGCGCGCCCATATGCGCGACGATCCGTCGGAGACGCCGCGGCATCTGCTCGAAGCGATGCTGATGATGCGCGACCAGCCCGACTCCGGCATCACCGACGACCAGGTTGCCGCCAACGTGCTCACGTTGCTGCTTGCAGGCGAGGACACCACCGCCAATTCGATTGCATGGGCGCTGCTTTACCTCGCCGACGACAAGCCGCTGCAACAGCGCATGGCCGACGAAGCGCGCGCGGCGCTGGGGGCGTCGCCCATCTGCCCCGACTATGGCGCGTTGAAGTCGCTGGATCTGTTCGAAGCGGTGTGTACCGAAGCAAGCCGCCTGAAACCCGTGGCCGCGATCAATTCGTTCGAGCCGCTGGAAGACGTGTGCCTGCAGGGTGTGTCGCTGCCCGCGGGCAGCAAGCACTTTTTCTTGAACCGGCCCGCGATGCTCGACGCACACAACTTCGCCGAGCCGCTGAAGTTCGACCCGGACCGCTGGCTGCGTCAGCGCGATGCCGCGCACGGCGCGCATGAAATGCGCGCGTACCTGCAGTTTGGCGCGGGGCCGCGCGTGTGCCCCGGACGGCATCTGGCGGGTGTCGAGATGCGGCTCGTGCTGTCGATGCTGATGGCGAATTTCACGGTCCATCTCGCGGTCGACCCGGACACCATCGAAGAAATCTCCGCGTTCACGATGGTGCCCAGTTCGATGCCGGTGAGGCTCGCCGTGCGGCCTTAGTGCTTGCGACCGTTATGCGTCCGTTATGCGTCCGTTATGCGACGGCCGGGAAATCGAGCGTCGTGTCGTTCACGCGGTTCACGAGATTCGTGAAGGTGATCGACGCAACTGTCAGACAGATTTCGATAACCTGACGCTCGCTATAGCCCGCGTCGCGCACGGCGTCGAGTTCGGCAGCCGGCACGGTGCCGCGCGTATCCACCAGCGTGCGAACGAAGTGCACCAGTGCGTCGCGCCTTGCGTCGCCGGTTGCAACGCCCGCACGGACCTGCTTCATCGCTTCCGGCGAGAGGCCCGCGAACTTGCCCATCAGCGTATGAGCGGCGATACAGTAATCACAACCCGCTACTTCGCTGACAGCGAGCCTGATGGTTTCGATGTCGGCCTTTTCGAGGCTGCCATGCGAGATGACGCCGTCGACAGCGAGCATTGCGCCGAGCCCTTCAGGGCTGTGCGTGCCGATGGTGGCGTACGCGTTCGGCACCTTGCCGGCAGCCTTCCTGATCGCGGCGAACAGGTCGGCGGTGGCGCCAGTTGCTTCGTTGGGGTTGATAGCGGAAAGACGTGACATGATCGACTCCTTGAGTGTTGGGTTTTATCTGCTAGCCATGTCGTATGGCATGGGAGTCAGTTTAGGCAGATGAAGTGCGCTTATTAATGCTCCAACACAGCAAATTCATGCTCAATCGTCTCATTCGAGAACGTCGCGCGGGCCAGCTTCATTCATTTCACGCGTCGTCGCGCCTTGAGCCGCGACGCCACCGCAACCAGCACCACGCCCGCAAGAACGATGAGCAGTCGATGCCGCGGGTCGAACGTACCCGTCATCTTCCATTCGAAGAGACCCTGGCCGATGCCCCACAACAGCACCAGCGTGCCGGCGAAATCGATCAACGCAATCCATGTGGGGTTTTGTGCATCCCGAGCGCCCAGCGCCTTGACGTGTCGCATCAGCCTGAACGGAAGCACACACAGAAAATACGTGAGACCGATGAGCAGAAGGGAAGCAAGGGCTAGCTTGATGATCAGCAACATGACGTTGGCGATGTCCAGTACGAACGACTGATTGAGGGCCAGCCCATTCTAGCGGAACAGGCGCGGTATGTGCTTATTGACTTCAGCAGGTCCAGGCCAATGAATTGTGTACGGCGTCTTCAATCGCAGCGCCGGGGGAATCAGGAACGCTTTAGCGCGGCTGTTACACTTGCGCGGGTACGTCCACCACAAAAAACACGCGCCGCTCCAGTGCGAATTGCAATGGACGTCACTCGCGCACGGCAAATTCCCGTCTGACCGACCTCGCCACTCATGCTTCGATTCGAGAACCTCTCCAAGCGCTACGATGCGCGCATCCTCTTTCAGGGTCTGCATTTCAGCGTCGATTCCGGATGCGTCGCGCTGGATGACGAAAGCGGAAGTGGCAAGTCCACGTTGCTGGGCATCCTCGCCGGCACGATCCAGGCCGACAGGGGCGAAGTCTGGGTCGGCGGTCATTCCTTGCGCGACTCGCCCGTCGAGGCGAAATCCGCCATCGCCTATGTCCCCGAAGACTGCATGACGTATCCGGATCAAACCGGGCGGGCGTATCTCGAGGACATTGCTTCGACGCGCAAGACGGCGCTCACCCCCCACGCACTCGAACTCGCTGACCGCTTTGGTCTGACGACGCATCTCGACAAGCGCTTCGAGCAGATGTCGTTTGGCACCCGCAAGAAAATGTTCCTGACAGCGGCCGCTTTGGGCGACGTAAAGGTCGTCGTCGCGGATGAGCCCGTCGGAGGACTCGACGCCGCCGCGCGTGCGGTGTTGATCGACCTCTTCAAGACGCTGTCGAAAAACCGCACGGTCTTCTTCACCAGTTACGACGCGGATTTTTCGCGCGCCTGCGAAGCCAGAACGATCAGCTTCGCGGAACTTGGAAAGAACACCTGACCGGCCTCAACTCGCGGCAGTGGTTAGCGAAGACAGGGCGCCCGTCCCCAGCAACGTTCTGAGCGTGGTGGAAAACGCAGCAGCGGTCGCGGTCTGGTAAGCGCCCTTGCGCCGAAGCAGCGCCACGGTTCGCGACGGAAATTTCGGCTCGATCGTCACGTATTTCAGGTCGCGATGCTCATATTGAAGCGCGCCGGGCAAAAGCGTCGCGACCTTGCCCGTGCGTACGATCTTCAACAGGGCGCTGATCGAATTCGCCTGCATCGCAACGTGTGGCTTGAATCCGTGCGACTCGAAGTAACTGTCGACAAAAAAGCGCGACACGAACTGCCCGCTGAGCAACGCTAGCGGGAGTGTCGCAAGCTTTCTGCCTGTAATGGGTGAACGGTGTTGCGCGACCGGATGATCGTGGCTCACAACCAGCGTGATCTGCTCCTGAAACAGCGCTTCCGATTCGATATCGTCCGAGCGGATGTCCGTGAATCCGATCGCCAGATCGAGGCGGTCATCGCTCAAGCCGCCTTCAATGCCCTCCTGCGACATTTCCGTCATCTCGATCGTGATGTCCGGATACGCCGCATGGAAATGCTCAATGACGGGCGTCACCAGATATTCGGTGAACGTTGGCGTGAACGCGAGCCGCAGATGGCCTCGCGACAGATCGCGCACGTCGTGCAGCGCACGCTGCCCGGCTTCGAGGTCCAGCAGCGCGCGGCGTGCGAATTCGATGTAGGCGCTGCCGAAGTCGGTCAGTTGAACCACCCGGCCACTGCGATCGAACAGCTGGCCGCCGATCTCGCTCTCCAGCTGGCGTATCTGCTGCGACAGCGCGGGCTGCGAAATATGCAGGCTGTCGGCCGCACGCGTGAAGTTGCGATGTTCGGCGACCGCAAGCAGATAGCGAATATGACGGAGTATCACGCGTGTCTCATAAGTTTTAATTATCAAGGTCATTCTAAACCGGTCTTGGACTCTATAGGCGCGGACGACCACAATGAGTCAAAACCGACAGGATTTCATATGCAATTACTTATCGTCGCCGTGATTACCGCGTTGTCTTTTGGTGCGATGACAACGTACCTGATTGCCCAGCTTCTTTCCGAGGACGTCATGTTGAAGAGCGCGCGCCACGGCCGCTACGCGTATCTCGGCGAAGACGACGGAGAAGCAACCTCGTGGCCGGCCCGACATCAGGCGGTCGTGCCGCCGCGGCACGTTCGCGACGCCCGGTAGGCAAACCGCGGCCAGCATGAGCCGGCGCAGCGCGGGGCGCCGGTATTTCGTCCGGGTTCCGGGGATAAGTTAGTTTGTCGAACTACTTAAAGCCCAACGCTTGAACGTGTCAACGTCCATCAGGATGCACGTCACGGATATAAAACCAGATACCAGCTCCTCGCGGAAACCACCGCTCAACTACGGCAAGTTCTCGCGCAGCACGATACTGAAATGAATGGGCTTGACCCCATCTGCGGTGTCGCGTCCTTCGCGCACGTTATTGAAAATCTTGAGACAGTTGCCAACGATCGCCTGAGGCGTCTGGGTGATAAGCGCGTCCATGGTTCCATCGATTAATAGCGCGCGCGTATCGGGCGTGAGGCCGTGTCCGATGAACAGGATCTTCTGCTCGGGCCGGGCTTCCACGATCGCCCTCGCCACGCCCTCGGAGCCGCCACCGCTGTTGTAGATTCCCGCCAGATCGGGATGTTGCGCGAGCAGATTGCGCGTCTGGTCGTAATTGCGCTCACTGTCGTCATGTCCTTCCCTGAGCCCCAGCACGCGCACGTTCGGAAACGAAGATTCAATCAGATGAAGGAAGCCGATCTCCCGCTCCTCATGCCCGCGGTAATTCAGGCTACCCGCCAGCATGGCAATCTTGCCGCATGGACGCGGCCCCAAAAACCGGCCAAGCAACAAAGCCGCTGTACGTCCCGCCGACCGGTTATCGATACCGACATAAGCCAGCCTGCGAGCGTTCGACAGATCCGAAATCATCGTGATCGCGGGCACGCCTTGTGCGGCAAGCGTATCGACGGCGTCGCGCACAAGCGGGTGTTCCAGCGCCATGAACACCACGCCGTCCGCCCGCTGCCCATAGTGTAGAAGGCGATCGGCGAGCTCCGCCGGGTTGAAGCTTTCGACGTAATGCACCCGGCACTTGATGCCCTGAGCCGCCCATTGCGCGTGGGCAAACTCGATGTAGTCGCCCAGCATTCGCAGATAGGGATTCGTCCCGGCCGGCATCAGGAACTCGATGCGCATGGGCTTTGCAGCCTCTCTCGCGGGCTTGCCCGTCTCGATCAGATAACCCGCGTTCGCGGCCGCCTGAAGCACGCGTTGCGCTGTCGCGGGACGCACGCCGTCGCGGCCATTCAACACACGATCGACGGTCGCCGTCGACACACCGGCCGCCCCTGCAATGTCGGCAATTCGCGCACGCGCGTTGAGAAGCGGGCTCGATGACGCGTCAGACATAGGCGTTGAATGCTCCTCGGAAACCATCAAAAACCATCATTTTGTGAGTTTGACAGCGGTAGGCGTCGTCCTTAGTCTTGCCGCAAGGGTAAGCCAGATTCTCATGGTAGTTCAAGCCTGCACGACAAGAATCAATCTGGCTTGATGGGATTTGATGGGATCAGGGTTTACATCAAATATCAAATAATCGGAGACAACCGGATGACCCATCTCACCCGCCGCGCGCTGCTGCGCGCCGCAGTCGCCGCACCGCTCGCGGGCCTGGCCGGCGTGCCACTCGTCGCGCGCGCCGGTACGCCGCAATTCGTGTTCAAGTACGGCAACAACCTGCCCTTGACGCACCCGCTGAACGTGCGCGCGCAGGAGGCTGCGAACCAGATTCGCGAAGCGTCGAAGGGGCGCATGGAGATCCGGATATTCCCGAACAACCAGTTGGGCGGCGACACCGACATGCTCGCGCAGGTGCGAAGCGGCGGCATCGAAATGTTCACGCCGTCCGCGCTGGTGGTCTCGACGCTCGCGCCGGTCGCCGCGATCAACGCCATCGGTTTCGCGTTCAACGACTACGATCAGGTGTGGGCCGCGATGGACGGCAAGGTCGGCGCATACGTGCGCGCGGCGATGCAGAAAGCCGGCCTCGAATCGTTCCCGAAGATGTGGGACAACGGCTTTCGCGAGACGACAACGAGCACGCGTCCCATCACGAATGCGGCCGACATGCACAGCCTGAAGATTCGCGTGCCCGTGAGTCCGCTTAGCATCGACATGTTCAAGGGTCTCGGCGCCGCGCCCACGAGCCTGCAGTTCAGCGAGGTGTATTCGTCGCTGCAAACCCATATTGTCGATGCGCAGGAAAACCCGCTACCGATCGTCCAGGTCGCCAAACTGTACGAAGTCCAGAAGTATTGTTCGCTGACCAACCACATCTGGGACGGCTTCTGGTTCGTCCTGAACCAGCGCGCCTGGCAACGGCTTCCCAAAGACCTCCAGGCGATCGCATCGGATGCGTTCGATCAGGCGGCGCTCAAGCAGCGCGACGACGTGCGCAAGCTCAACGAAGCCGCCGTTGCCGATCTGAAGTCGAAGGGGCTCGCGATCAATCGCCCCGCGCCCGATACCTTCCGCGCGGCGCTGCGTCAGGCGAATTTCTACACTCAATGGAAAGGCAAGTTTGGCGACCAGGCGTGGTCGCTTCTGGAGAGTTATACGGGCAAGCTGGCTTGACCACGCCCGGTTGCCCGTTATCCTGCCGGAGAAGAAAAACATGGCGAACCACGTTTTGACGCCCTGTTCCGCGTCCGCTGACGTACTGGCCAGCAGCCCGCGTCGCTGGCTGAAGCGCTTCGATCGTGCGCTGATCGTGCTGGTCGAAGGTGTGTGCGCGATCCTGCTCGCGGCCGATGTGCTCGTGCTGTTCGCGGGGGTTATCTGCCGCTACGCGCTTCATCAACCGCTGGTCTGGTCCGATGAACTCGCCGGCATCCTGTTCCTCTGGCTGTCCATGTTCGGCGCCGTCCTCGCGCTGCGACGCGGAGAGCACATGCGGATGACGGCGTTCGTCAGCCGTCTGTCACCGCAGGGACGTGCGTTCGTGGACACGCTGGCGATCACGTTATCGGTGGCGGTTCTGGTCCTTGTGTTCGTTCCGGCGCTCGACTATGCAACGGGCGAAGCGGCCATCGTCACACCCGCCCTGCAGATCAGCAATGCGTGGCGCGCGCTCGCGCTGCCCGTCGGCGCCGCGTTCATGCTCGTGGTCGGACTGATCCGGTTGTTCGAAGTCGGCCGCATGCGCGACATCGTCATTGCGCTGGCTGTCTGCGCCGTGGCCGCCGCAGGGATCGCGCTTGTCGCGCCTGTCCTGCTCGAACTCGGAAAAGCGAACCTGATTATTTTCTTTGTCGGCGTGGTGGCGATCGGCATTTTTTCCGGCGTGCCCATCTGCTTTTCGTTTGCGCTCGCAACCTTCGGCTATCTCGGCCTGACGACCTACACGCCGCTCGAAGTGATCGTCGGACGGATGGACGAAGGCATGTCGCATCTTGTCCTGCTCGCCGTGCCGCTGTTCGTTTTTCTGGGCCTGATGATCGAAATGGCCGGCCTCGCGCGCGCCATGATCCAGTTTCTCGCCAGTCTCGTCGGTCATGTTCATGGTGGGCTGTCTTACGTTCTCATCGGCACGATGTACCTTGTTTCAGGCATCTCTGGCTCGAAAGTCGCCGATATGGCCGCGATCGCGCCCATCCTTTTTCCTGAAATGAAAAAGCGCGGCGCGAACGAAGGCGATCTTGTCGCCCTGCTGTCGACGGCGGGTGCGCAGACGGAAACGGTGCCCCCCAGCATCGTGCTGATCACGATCGGTTCGGTGACCGGCCTGTCCATCTCCGCGCTTTTCACGGCCGGCATGCTGCCCGCCATCGTGCTTGCGGTCATGCTGTGTTTCGTCGTGTGGATGCGCTACCGGAAAGAAGACCTGCGTCACGTGCAGCGCTTCAGCCGCCGTGAAATGGGGCGAATGTTTCTCGTCGCATTGCCGGCGCTCGCGTTGCCGTTCGTGATCCGCGCGGCCGTGGTCGAAGGGATCGCGACGGCGACCGAGGTGTCGACGATCGGCATTGTCTACGCGATGGTCACAGGCGTGTTCGTATATCGCCAGTTTCAGTGGTCGAAACTGCCGCGCATGCTGGTCGATGCCGCCACGTTGTCGGGCGCGATCATCTTCATCATCGGCTGCGCGACGGCGATGGCGTGGGCGCTCACGCAGTCCGGGTTCTCACAGGATCTCGCGGATCTGATGATGCATCTGCCCGGGGGCGCGTATGCATTCATGGCGCTGTCGATTGTCGTGTTCATTCTGCTGGGTAGCGTGCTGGAGGGCATTCCCGCCATCGTGCTGTTCGGGCCGCTTCTCTTTCCCATCGCGCGGCTCGCGGGGATCAACGAGATCCACTACGCGATCGTCGTGATTCTTTCGATGGGCGTCGGCCTCTTCTCTCCGCCCTTTGGCGTCGGTTATTACTCGGCCTGCGCGATCAGCAAGGTCAACCCCGATGCCGGCATGCGGCCGATCATCGGCTATATGGGCGCGTTGATCGTCGGCCTGATTCTGGTCGCCGCCGTGCCATGGCTATCGACCGGCTTTCTCTGAAGCCTTATTTCTCCGGAGTGTTTTGATGAGTCGTTATTTTGGCGAGATTCGCCAGGCGGGCTATGTCGTGCGCGATATCGAAGCGGCGATGGATCACTGGAGCCGCGTGCTGGGCGTCGGCCCCTGGTTCTACAACGAGCGCGTGCCCATCGAAGACTATGTGTATCGCGGAAAATCCTATGACGTCCATAACTCGGTCGCACTCGCCAATTCCGGGAGCCTCCAGGTTGAACTCATCCAGACGCGCAACGACGCCCCGTCCATGTATCGCGATTTCCTGGCCGCCGGCCATACCGGCTTGCAGCACAACGCTTACTGGACGACGCATTTCGATGCCGATCTCGAACGCCTGGAACGCCAGGGCTTCAAGGTCGCGATGAGCGGCAAGGTAGGCGAGAACGGACGCTTCGTGTACTTCGATACGGAAAGCCATCCGGGAACGGTGATCGAATTGTCGGAGATCGCCGGACCGAAGGGCCGGCTCTTCGAGCTGATTCATGCAGCGTCGCTCGACTGGGACGGACGCGATGCCGTGCGGCCGTTTCCTGAATTGAGCCGGCTATGAACGCAGCGCGCGGAGAGGATGGATTGATCGAGGCCGACTACCTGATCGAGACGCCGCTTGATCCTGCGCGCGTCGGCGACATCATGGCGGGCGAGCAATCGAGCGGCACTTTCGTGCGTGTGGCCAATGAAACCGATGCACTGCGCGCCCGCAGTCGTGCCGACGTCGTGCGCGTGGTCGAACTCGAACCGGCGCACCAGCCGGGCTTGCCGAGCGCCATGCTGGCCCGCAAGGGCGTGACGGGACCATGGCGCCGGGCGCGGATCACGCTCGCTTTTCCCGTGGCGAACATAGGCGCCAATCTGCCGACGCTGGCCGCGACCGTCGCGGGCAATCTATACGACCTCGGCGAAGTCACGGGCATGCGGTTGCTGGCAGTCCGGCTTCCCGCCCCGTACCGGAAGCGCTTTGACCTGCCGGCTCAGGGCATTGCCGGCACGCGGGCGTTGACGGGTGTGGCAAGCGGCGCGCTGATCGGAACCATCATCAAGCCCAACGTCGGCATGAGCGCGGACGAAACGGCGGCTCTGGTCAAAAGCCTGTGCGAAGCGGGTGTCGACTTTATCAAGGATGACGAAGTTTGCGCGAACCCGGACCATGCGCCACTGGATGAGCGGGTCCGGGCGGTGATGAAGGAAGTGCGTGCGTATCGTGACCGCACCGGCCGCAACGTCATGGTCGCATTCAACATTACCGACGATCTCGATGCGATGCGCCGCCACGCCGATCTGGTCGAACGCGAAGGCGGCGGTTGTGTGATGGCGAGCATCAACTGGTGCGGATTCTCGGCTATCCAGTCGTTGCGGCGCGATACCCCGCTCGTGTTGCATGCGCATAGAAACGGGTTCGGCATGATGTCGCGCGATCCATCGCTCGGCATGTCATTCCAGGCTTATCAAACCTTGTGGCGGCTTGCGGGCGTCGACCATATGCACGTTCATGGCCTGAGCGGAAAATTCGCGCAGGCCGATCGCGAAGTCATCGACTCGGCCAGAGACTGCGCGACACCGCTCGCCGAAGGTATCGACGATGCCGTGTTGCCCGCGTTTTCATCGGGACAATGGGCCGGAACCGTACCCGCCACGTTCGACGCAATCGGTTCAGATGACCTCCTGTTCATGTCAGGCGGAGGCATTCTCGCGCATCCGGACGGTCCCGCCGCGGGTGTCCTGAGCGTGCGTCAGGCGTGGTCGGCGGTGCGGGACGGTGTGTCGCTCGAACGCTTTTCACGCGGCGCGCCCGAGTTGCGGAGAGCGCTCGAATTCTTCGGTGCGCGTGTATGAGTAGCGGTCCGGCTTACGGCTTTTATGGCGACGACTTCACCGGCGCGACGGATACGCTCGCCCATCTCGCGCGCGCGGGCTTCAGGACGATGCTGTTTTTTCAGCCACCGACCGATGCCCAACTCGATGCCGCCGGCCCGCTCGACGCGATCGGCGTAGCCAGTGCCGCGCGCGCGATGGCGCCGCTGGCGATGAAAGCGGCGCTGCTGCCGGCAGGTGCCCGCTTCGCGGAACTGGGCGTACGCATCCTGCATTACAAGGTCTGCTCCACGTTCGATAGCAGCCCGGAGCTTGGCAGCATCGGTGCAGCCGTGTCGACGCTGCGGGGTTTCTTCCCGAATCCGCTTGTGCCTGTTATCGGTGGGCAGCCCGGACTGCAGCGCTATTGCGCATTCGGCAACCTGTTCGCCGCGGGTTCGTCGACGGCGGGTGGAGAAGCGCCACCCGTCTTTCGAATCGATCGCCATCCGACGATGAGCCGTCATCCCGCGACGCCCATGCAGGAGGCGGACCTGCGCCTTCATCTGCAGGATCAGGGGTTGCCCGACATGGGCCTGATTGACTGGCGCCATTACATTTCGGCGCCCGGCCATCTCGACGCGCAGGTGAACGGGCGCATCGAATCGTCTTGTCCGGCCGTGCTCTTCGACGTTCTGGAAGACGCACATCTCGCGCCGATCGGCCGCTTGCTGGCTCAACGATCGACGGCCGTTCCCCTGCTCGCGGTGGGTCCGAGCAGCGTGGCGCAGGCGTGGGCCATGGCGACTCGTCCCGCAGATAGCAGCACGTACGTTGCGTCGCCGGTAGACGCAAGCCAAGGCCCGCGTCCGGTCGGTCCGGTGTTTGTGTTTGCAGGGAGTCTTTCGCCCGCGACGAACAGGCAGATCGACGCCGCCCATTCGTATTCCAGGGTTGAGATCGATCCAGCCCAGGTGGACACCGGTTCACTCGAACGGTATCTCGATGACATCGTGACGCTGTTGCGAAGCGGAAAAAACGTTCTGACGTTTACCAGCCGGACGTTCGATCAGGCTTCGGCCCGCCGCGACGACACGACTCGCGCGTGCGCGGCACTGGTGCGGCGCGTTGTGACGGCGATGAGGCCACGGCGAATCTGCATCGCGGGAGGCGACACTTCCAGCTTTGCGGTCCAGGCGCTCGGCGGATGGGGTTTGTCTTACGTCGGCGCGATCTCGGAAGGCGTGGCGATGTGCCGGCTACATGCCGACGTCGAGGAACTGGATGGAATGGAGATCGTGCTCAAGGGCGGGCAGATGGGTGGAGGCGATTTTTTCGAGCGTCTTCTTGACGAAGGCACCGCCGTCTAACCACAAAAAGCCCCCCACAATCCGTACCGGGCACCATATCTCAATTTGTACCGGTACTGTACCGGCTCCCTTCGATAGACTGCATCACTCATCCCCCGTCACCGAATCCGGAGCCCGTCATGCCACTCGACTCCCTGCTGACGCTCAGCGCGCTGCCCGCCGGCATCCTGTTCGCGCTCGTCACCAGCATCACGCCGGGCCCGAACAACACGATGCTGCTCGCGTCCGGCGTCAACTTCGGCTTTCGCCGCACGGTGCCGCACATACTCGGCATCGCCGCGGGCGTCGCGCTGCTGATGCTTTCCGTCGGCTTCGGCCTTGGCGAAGCGTTTCGCCGTTTTCCGATGCTCTACACCACGCTCGAAGTGGCGAGCGTCGCGTACCTGCTGTATCTCGCGTGGAAGATCGGCACGTCCGGTGAAATCCAGACGCGCAAGGGCGAGCGCAGGCCGATGCGCTTTCACGAAGCCATCGCGTTCCAGTGGATCAATCCCAAAGCGTGGATGATGGTGCTGACGGCCGCGACCACGATTCATCTGAGCGCCGATTTCGGCTTCAACGCGATGCTGATGGCGATATTGTTCTACGTGACCGGATTGCCCTGCATCTGCCTGTGGGCCGCATTCGGCACCAGCCTGCGGCGCGTTCTGTCGAATCCGCGCTGGCTGCGCGCGTTCAACATCGTGATGGCCTCGCTGCTGGTGCTGTCGATGTATCCGGTCGCGCTGCATCTGCTCGGCTAAAACGCCCGGGCTACCGCGGCGCTCACGCTAGCGGATGCCGGCGATAAACCGCCACAACGCGTCGTCGGTCGAATAGGGTACGTTGAAGCGGAACCACGCGGTAGGCGCGTCGTCGGGGCGGAAATACGAACCCGGCGCGAGCCAGATGCCGTCGCGCAGCGCGGCGGTCGCGATTTCGGCGGCACGCGCCGGCTCGACCGGCAGTCTGGCCCACAGGAAAAGACCCGCACGCGGCCGGTGAAACAGTTCGAGGCCGGCCGCGTCGATGCGTTCCTCGACCTGCACGTGTGCCGCTTTCAACCGTTCG
Source organism: Paraburkholderia sartisoli (assembly GCF_900107685.1). Taxonomy (GTDB): domain Bacteria; phylum Pseudomonadota; class Gammaproteobacteria; order Burkholderiales; family Burkholderiaceae; genus Paraburkholderia; species Paraburkholderia sartisoli. The sequence continues at coordinate 60,912 of NZ_FNRQ01000013.1, forward strand.
TTGACCGTCTCGACGTGCCGCGCGTGACGCCCCTCGAGCAACACCTTGTCGACGATCCGCTCGATCGGTTCCGACGACGTCAACCCCACCGCCATCTTCGTGCGCGCCAGTTCGCGCAGCACGTCACGCTCCGCGACGACATAGCCGCAGCGCAGCCCCGGCGTCACCGTCTTCGAAAAACCGCTCACGTACAGCACGCGCTGCAGTCCTTCCATCGCGGCCAGCAGCGGCGCGCTGGCGGGCGCCAGCTCGCGGCTGACGTCGTCTTCGATCACCCACATGCGCTGCCGCTCGGCGATCTGCAACAACCGGAACGCCGACGCCATGCCGAGCGTCGTGCCGGTCGGGTTTTGCAGCGTCGTGTTCACGAACATCGCCTTCGGCCGATGGGCGGCGACGAGCCGTTCGAGTGCGTCGGCATCGAGGCCGGCCGGCGTGCGCGGCACGCCCTGCACGTTGAGCCCGGCCAGCTTGAGGATCTGCAGCAGGTTGCAGTAGCCGGGGTCTTCGACCAGCACGGTATCGCCCGGACGCAACAACGTGCGCACGATCAGGTCGAGCGCCTGCGTGGCGCCCTGCGTGAGCAGCACGTTCGACACGTCGACGGGCAGACCGCGCCGGTCGAGCTGTTCGGCGATGCGCTCGCGCAGCGGCGCGAACCCGTACGGATGACCGTAGTCGGCGAGACGCCCGGGCGGCACGCGGCTCGTCGCACGCAGCGCGTGCTGCAGCCCCGCGCCGTTGACCCACTCGTTCGGCAGCCAGCCGCAGCCGGCCTTGATCGGCACCGAGTGATCCGCGTACACGTCCGAGAGCAGCCACGTCGCGGTCAGGCTGGGCGGCTGCCAGTCGTTCGCGCTCGCGTTCACTCGGGCCGGCGGTGCGTCGAGCGTCGCGACCCGGTAGCCGGAACCGCGCCGCGCCACCACGAGGCCCATCGAAACAAGACGGTTGTAGGCCTCCGTGACGGTGAACGTGCTGAGACGCTGCGTCTGCGCCAGCTGCCGCACCGAGGGCAAGAGCGCGCCGGCGCGCAGCGACTGCGATTCGATCGCCGCCGCAAAGCCTTGCACGACCTGCTCGACCAGCGTCGATGTACCACGGCGGTCGCGTTCCAGTTGAAGTTCGATCATGACGAAGAAGAGCAGTGAGCCAGGGGAGACCACGCGTGCACCACTACAGTCGAAGCGGATTCACCAGCACAGTTACCAGCGCAGATGAGCCAACTGTCTATGCCGCCATTAGACCGCGAGCGCTACAGTTTCGCTACCACTTCGAGGAGAAAAACCCATGACTTCGCGCCCCGTCATCGACGACCTGTCGTCTTTCTGGATGCCCTTCACCGCCAATCGCCAGTTCAAGGCCGCGCCGCGCCTGCTGGAATCGGCCAAGGGGATGTACTACCGCACGACGGACGGTCGCGAGGTGCTGGACGGCTGCGCGGGCCTCTGGTGCGTGAACGCCGGCCACAGCCGCGACGAAATCGTCGCCGCGATCACGAAACAGCTCTCGACGCTCGACTTCGCGCCAACGTTCCAGATGGGCCATCCGGTCGCGTTCGAAGCGGCATCGAAAGTGGCCGAACTGATGCCGGAAGGTCTCGACCGCATTTTCTTCACGAATTCGGGTTCGGAATCCGTCGATACCGCGCTGAAAATCGCGCTCGCGTATCACCGCGCACGCGGCGAAGGCCAGCGCACGCGCCTGATCGGTCGCGAACGCGGCTATCACGGCGTGGGCTTCGGCGGCATCTCGGTGGGCGGCATTTCGCCGAACCGCAAGACGTTTTCGGGCGCGCTGCTGCCCGCGGTCGATCATCTGCCGCACACGCACAGTCTCGAACACAACGCGTTTTCGAAGGGACAACCGGCGTGGGGCGCGCATCTTGCCGACGACCTGGAACGGATCGTGACGCTGCATGACGCCTCGACGATCGCCGCTGTGATCGTCGAGCCGGTCGCGGGTTCGACCGGCGTGCTGATTCCGCCGCAAGGCTATCTGCAGAAACTGCGCGACATCTGCACGAAGCACGGCATCCTGCTGATCTTCGACGAAGTGATCACCGGTTTCGGCCGTCTCGGCAAGGCCACCGCAAGCGAATACTTTGGCGTGACACCCGATCTGCTGACGATGGCCAAGGCGATCAACAACGCCGCGATCCCGATGGGCGCGGTCGCGGCAAGCCGCACGGTGCATGACACGATCGTCAACAACGGTGCGCCCGGTGGAATCGAACTCGCGCACGGCTACACGTATTCGGCGCACCCGGCCGCGACTGCCGCAGCCATCGCGACGCTCGACCTGTATCGCCGCGAAAACCTGTTCGAACGCGCGGCATCGATGGCGCCGAAGTTCGAAAGCGCCGTGCATGCGCTGCGCGATGCGAAGCACGTGAAGGACATCCGCAATCTCGGCATGGTCGCCGGCATCGAGCTCGACACGCGCGAAGGCGCGCCGGGCGCGCGCGCCTATGAGGCGTTCGTCAAATGCTTCGAAGCGGGCGTGCTGATCCGCTTTACGGGCGATATCCTCGCGTTCTCGCCGCCGCTCATCATCGAGGAAGCGCAGATCGACCGCATTTTCAGCACGGTTCGCGAGGTGCTGGCGACTGTCCAGTAATGCATGACGTGTCGCGCGCCAAACGGCGCGTGACACGATGTCTAGTGATGCGCGCGAGCGGCCCTGGTTTGGGCCGCTTTTTTTGCGGCTGCTAAACGGCGCTTGCCCGCGGTGCTGTTCTGCGCCGTCTTTTTGCGGATTGCTTCAGTGGTCGAGCCCTTCTTTGGCGCCTTGAGCGCGACGCGCTCAACAAAGCATGCACTGCCCTGTCGCAGCGCCTATTGTTAAAGGGAAGCTAAAGGGAAACCAGGGAAAAATGCTGGAAACAGGAAGAAAAGACGCTTCAGACCATCTCTAACGGGAGACGCAACCATGAAACCACCATCCATACGTGCTGGCACACATATCGAAGGAGTCCACTGGATCGCCGAATACATCGAAACGGCCCACGAAATCCGCCTGTATCGCGAGGGCCAGGAAGTGGACGTACACAACGCACCGTCCGCGCTGTTTGGCGACGAAGAGAACGCCGGTTCGAAAAACGGCGCCGATCATCGCGCCGCCGAAGCGGCCGTTCTGGCCTATCTGCGCCACTTCGTCGCCGAGCACGACCACGAGGAATAGCGGGCATGACGCACAAGGCGTTCACCGCCTCCGCTTCATGCCATGCCGCGCTGACGCTCGCTATTGCGCGGGGCGCAGCTTCTTCACGTCCGCATCGGACGGTTGCACGCTTGCGCCGTCGATGTAGCGATACGACGTCATGATGCCCTTGCCGTCCTTCACACCCGTCACGCCGACATACGCGCCCATCGTCGACTGGTTGTCCTGCGCGCGGAACGTGATCGGCCCGAACGGCGTATCGACGCCTAAGCCCTTGAACGCCGCGGCCAGCCTGTCAGGATCGGTCGAGCCTGCTTTTTTCAACCCGTTGGCAATCGACATCAGCGCCGAATAACCCACCACCGATCCAAGCCGCGGATAGTCGTGATATTTCGCCTGATAGGCATCGACGAACTTCCGGTTGGCCGGCGTATCGATCGAATACCACGGGTAGCCGGTGACGATCCAGCCCGTCGGTGCCTCCGCGCCGAGCGGATCGAGATAGTCCGGCTCGCCGGTCAGGAGCGACACGACGCTGCGATCCTTGAAGAGACCACGCGTATTGCCCTCGCGCACGAACTTGCCGAGGTCCGCGCTGAACAGCACGTTGAAGATCGCATCGGGCTTCGCATCGGCGATCGCCTGCGTCACCGCGCCTGCATCGAGGTTGCCCAGCGGCGTGGCCTGTTCGGTGACGAACTCGACATCCGGTTGCGCGGCCTTCATCAGCTTCTTGAACGTGGCCACGGCCGACTGCCCGTATTCATAATTCGGATACACCAGCGCCCAGCGCTTTTTCTTCAGCTTCACGGCTTCCGGCACGAGCATCGCGACCTGCATATATGTCGAAGGACGCAGACGGTACGTGTATTTGTTGCCGTCGGCCCAGACGATCTTGTCGGTCAACGGTTCGGCGGCCAGGAAGAAAATCTTGCGCTGCTTCGCGAAGTCGGTCAGCGCGAGACCGGTATTCGACAGGAAACCGCCGAACAGCAGTTGCACCTGTTCACGCGCGATCAGCTCCTGTGCGACGCGAATCGTGTCGCCCGGGTTGCCGTTGTCGTCACGCGAGACGACTTCGAGTTGCTTTCCAAGCACGCCGCCCGATGCGTTGATCTGGTCGAGCGCGAGATTCCAGCCGTTCTTGTAGGGCCCAAGAAACGCGGGCTGCGCCTTGTAGCTGTTGATTTCGCCGATCTTGATGGTCTGCTGTGCGCTCGCGCCGATTGCGGCCAGCGAGAGCGTCAACGAAACCGTCATGCGTGTGATCCATCCTGCGCGCGTGGTCATTACCTTTTTCTCCGTTATCGAGGAATTGCTGGAATGCTGCGAATTCAGGTGTTGCTTGCAGATGCGAAACGCGCGCTCAATAGCAGTCAAACGCTGAGCCAGGCGCGCCTCGCGGCTTCATCTTTTGCGAGTTCGTCGATCGTGCCGCTAAACCGGATGTGCCCTTTCTCAAGCACATACGCGCGATCGCTGACGAGTCCGGCGAAATGCAGATTCTGTTCCGACAGCAGAATCGAAAGACCTTCGCGCTTCAGTTCGAGAATCATGTTCGCCATCTGTTCGACGATGACCGGCGCGACACCTTCCGACGGCTCGTCGAGCAGCACGAGCCACGGATTGCCCATCAGTGTGCGTGAAACCGTGAGCATCTGCTGCTCGCCGCCGCTCATCTGGCTACCCAGCCGTCCCGGCATTTCGCCGAGATTCGGGAACAGACGAAACAGTTTGTCGGGTGTCCATCGTGGCGCGCCATCGCGCGGCGGCTGGCGGCCGGCGTCGAGATTTTCCATGACCGTGAGATCGGAAAAAACGCGCCGATCCTCCGGCACGAAACCCATTCCCATCCGCGCGATGCGATACGGCGGCAACGTCGAGATATCCGCGCCGCGAAACGTGACCAAACCCTGCTTGCGCGGCAGAAGACCCATGAGCGCTTTCATCGTCGTCGATTTGCCCGCGCCGTTGCGGCCCATCAGCGCAACCACCTCGCCACGGCCGACTTCAAGGTCGATGTCGAACAGAATATGCGCGCGACCGTAGAACGCGTTGAGGCCCGATACTTTCAGCATCGGCTCGTTCATTGTCGCGCCCCGTTTGAGCCTGCATCGGCCAGCCGTGCGCGCGGCTCGAATGTCTTTCCGGTACCCAGATAGACTTCCTGCACGCGCGCATCGTGACGGATCGCGTCCGCGCTGCCTTCGGCGATCAGCTTGCCCCGGGCAAGCACGATCATCGTATCCGCGTAAGCGAACACGACGTCCATGCTGTGCTCGGTGAACAGCACGCCGATCTGGTGTTCGGTGACAAGACGTTTCGTCAGCGCCATCAGGTCGTTGCGCTCTTCGGGCGCCATGCCCGCGGTGGGTTCATCCATCAGTAACAGCCTGGGACGGTTCGCCAGCGCAATCGCCAGTTCGACGCGCTTGACGTCGCCATACGCGAGCACGCCGCACGCCCGATGCGCGTGGCCCGCCATGCCGACCTGTTCGAGGAGCGCCATCGCTTCGTCCGCGAACCACGACGCCGCCGCTTTCCACAGGCCGGACAGTTTCCGCTCGCGCGAGATGAGCACCATCTGCACGTTTTCGAGTACGGTCATCGAATTGAAGGTCGCGGCGATCTGGAACGTGCGCCCGACGCCCAGCCGCCAGGTATCGCGCGGACGCCTGCCGGCCAGTTCATGCCCATCGAAAACGATCGAACCGGACGAAGGCCGCAACTGCCCGTTCAGCATGTTGAAGCACGTCGACTTGCCGGCCCCGTTCGGTCCGATCAGGGCGACCAGCTGCCCCGCTTCGACATTGAACGAAACCCCGTCGACAGCCATCACACCGCCGAATGACTTCGACAGGTCCGACACGCGCAGGAGGCTCACAGACCCTCCTTGACCGCGGCGCCCGATGCTTTCGGTTCGTTCCTCGCACTGTCATCGACGTTATCGTGATCGAAACGATCGCGGACAAAGCCGACGATGCCTTGCGGAAACGCGATCACGAGCAGCAGGATCGCGAGCCCGAGCAGCGCCTGCCAGTAATCGGTCTGACGCGCGACGGTGTCCTGAAGCCACGTGAACACGGCCGCGCCGACGATCGGCCCGGTCAGCGTCTGCAGACCGCCGAGCAGCACCATGACGAGCCCGTCGACCGACCGGCTTATGCTGATGACCTCCGGTGAAATCGTGCCCTTGGAGAACGCATACAGCGACCCGGCAAGCCCGCAGAAGAGCGACGCGATCACGAATGCCGCCCATTGCACGCGCTTGACGTCGATGCCGATCGCCTCGGCGCGCAGCACGGAGTCACGCGACGCGCGCATCGCGTAGCCAAGCGGAGAAAACAGCATCCGGCGCAGCAGCCAGACGCCCGTTGCGGCGCATACGAGCGTCAGATAGTAGTACGCGACCGGCGACGATAGCCAGTTCGACGGCCACAATCCAAGGACGCCGTTGCTGCCGCCCGTGACGTCGTCCCACTGGAACACGACGGACCAGACGATCTGCGCGAAGGCCAGCGTCAGCATCGCCAGATAAACGCCGGAGAGCCGCACGCAGAACCAGCCGAACAGCAGCGCACCCGCCACGGCCAGCAGCGGGCCGAGCACCAGTGCGGCTTCCATTGGCAGATCCAGCACCTTGAGAAACAACGCGGCGCCGTAAGCACCGAGGCCGAAATACGCCGCATGGCCGAACGAGTGCATGCCGCCCGGCCCCATGATGAAATGCAGGCTTGCCGCGAACAGCACGGCAATCAGGATCTCGACGAGCAGCACCGGCATATAGGGAAACGCGTTCGCGGCAAGCGGCGCGAGCGCGAGCACGACAAGCGCAACGATCGCCAGCGCGCGCAGACGCTTGCCCGCAGGCCGCAACGGCGCTTCGGCGGCGGCCATGCCTCGCACCGCCGTGGTGGCCCGACCGAGCAAACCCCACGGACGCACCACCAGCACAATCGCCATCACGACAAATTCGGCCACCAGCGTAAATTTGCTTAGCGAGAAATCGATCCCGCCAATCGACACGTGACCGATGCCGATGCACAGCGCCTTGATCTCCGCGATCAGCAACGCGGCGACGAACGCGCCCGGAATGGAACCCATGCCGCCAACCACGACGACGACAAACGCATTGCCGATCGTTTCGAGATCAAGCGAAAGATTCGCCGACATGCGCGGCACCTGCAACGCGCCAGCCAGTCCGGCGAGAAACGCGCCGACGAAGAACACGCCTGTAAAGAGCCACGCCTGATTGATGCCGAGTGCGCCGAGCATCTCGCGGTCCTGGGTGGCGGCACGCACCAGCGAGCCCCAACGGGTGCGCGTCAGGCCATACCAGAGCACCAGCAGCACCAGCGGGCCGATGACGATCAGCGCGATATCGTAGGTCGGCAACGGATGGCCGAGCAGATCGACCGCGCCGGCCAGATGCGGGGCGCGCGGGCCGAACAGATCCTGCGGCCCCCAGAGCCACAGCGCCGCATCGCGGAAGATCAGCACAAGCGCAAACGTGGCGAGCAGATGGAACAGTTCAGGCGCGCGATAGATACGCCGAAGGACGACCATCTCGACCAGCGCACCCAGCACCGCGACAACCAGTGCAGCCGCCACGACCGACAACCAGAAGCCGCCCGTCGTCGCGCCAAAACGGCTCGTGATGCTGTACGCCACGTAGATGCCGATCATGTAGAGCGAGCCGTGCGCGAAATTGACGATCCGCGTCACGCCGAAGATCAGCGACAGTCCCGCCGCGACGAGAAAGAGCGCTGACGCGTCGGCCAGGCCGTTGACGAGTTGTACCAGCAGATTGGAAAACATCGTTGCCCTTGACGGCTTCGCGATTCAGCGCCATTCAAGCGCATCGGGATGCGGCCGGCTGAACCGGCACGCCAATGGCGAATTTTATCAGCGCAAGCCGTGTTCGGCCTTGAACGCGCTTGCCGGCTGGGCGCCGGCAAGCGCGAGCGGTCTTCCCGCCGGGATCGCCGCTGGCGTTACGATGCTTCGATGCGCGCGTGGCGCATGCTGGAAAGGCAGGAGGGTTACGTCGGAACAGCGCGGTACGTGAGGGGCCTTTTATGGCTTTGCGGCGGCCGCGGCGTCGTCCTCGCGGAACAGCTTGTCCGCGAGATGGAACGCGGAATTCGCAGCCGGCACGCCGCAATAGATCGCCGTCTGCATCAGCACTTCCTTGATCTCGTCGCGCGTGACGCCGTTGTTCTTCGCGGCGCGCAGATGCAAGGCCAGTTCTTCGCCGCGGTTGAGCGCGACCATCATCGCGATCGTCAGAAGGCTGCGCGTGTGGCGCGGCAATCCCTCGCGCGTCCAGATCTCGCCCCACGCATAGCGCGTGATGAGGTTCTGGAACTCCGAAGTCAGCTCGGTGCGATTCGCCAGCGACCGGTCGACGTGTGCCTCGCCCAGCACCGCGCGCCGCACACCCAGGCCCGCTTCGTAGCGTTCGTCATCGGTCATGGTTACTCCGCCAGAAAGTCGAGCACGGTCTTCGTGAAGACGTCGGCCTGCTCGATGTTGGAAAGATGCGACGCGTCGAGCTCGACGTAACGTGCGCCCGGAATCGCCCCGGCCAGCTCGCGGCCCTGCGCGGGCGTCGCGGCAAGATCGTGCGTGCCGGAAATCACCAGCGCCGGCACCTTGATGCCGGGCGTTTCCGGACGCAGGTCGGTGGCGTCGATCGCATCGCAGTTCGACGCGTAGCCTTCGTTGTCCGTATGCACGAACACGTCGCGAATCTGCGCGAGCACCAGTGGCTCGCGCTCGAAAAAGCCCGCCGTGAACCAGCGCGGCAACACCGCATCGGCGAGCGCCAGCATGCCTTCGCCACGCGCGCGCGCCGCACGCGGCCCCCACACCTCGGGTGAGCCGATGCGCGCCGCCGTGTTGCACAACACGACGCGATTCAACCGGTCGGCGTGCCGCGCCGCGAGACCGACGCCCGTCAGGCCGCCCATCGAAAGGCCGCAGAAATGCGCGCGTTCGATCTTGAGCGCGTCCAGCAGGCCGACCACGTCGCCCGTCAACTGTTCGATCGTGTACGGACCTTTCGGCGCGGCGGAGTGACCATGACCGCGCGTGTCGTAACGCAGCACGCGAAAGTGCTTCGAGAACGCGGAAACCTGCGGCGTCCACATCGACAGGTCGCTGCCGAGCGAGTTGGAAAACACGATCCATGGGGCGTTGCTGTTCTGCTCGCCGTCCACACGATAATGAAGCTCAGTGCCGTTCACTGCGGCGTAGGGCATTGCCGTTACTCCTGATGGTTGGCGCGATCCGCGCGCGCGGTGTAAAGAGCCAGCGCGGCGTCCACATACGCGTGCGCCTGGCCGACATACTGTGCAGGATCGAGCAGCCGTTTCAGCTGCGCGACCGGAAGATGCTGCGTGACGTTCGAATCCGCGGAAAGCACCTCGAAAAGCGGCTGGCCCGACTGCACGGCCGCTTTCGAAGCACGCTCGACGAGATGATGCGCGTCGAGCCGGCCGATCCTGTCGCCGAGCGCGAGCATCACCGCTTCGCCGAGAATCAGCCCATGCGTGACTTCGAGATTCGCGGCCAGCCGTTCGATGTTGACGTCGAGTCCAGCGGCGATCTGTTCGATGTTCGCGAGCGCGCCGCCCGCGAGGCGCGCGAGATCAGGCAACGCGTCCCACTCGGCCTGCCAGCCGCCGAGCGCGCGTTCGTGCTCCTGGACCATGCCGGCCAGCACGGTCGCGACGAGCCCCGGCGCGCGTGCCGCGGCCGTCAGCACGGCCGCGCAGCCGACGGGATTGCGCTTGTGCGGCATCGTCGACGAGCCGCCTTTTCCTGCGGCAACCGGTTCGCCGAGCTCGCCGAGTTCGGTCTGCATCTGCAGCGAAATATCACGCGCGATCTTGCCGAGCGTGCCGATCAGCATGCCAAACACCGAGGCCGCTTCCGCGATGCGATCGCGTTGCGTGTGCCACGGCAGCGTCGGTACCTGCAGGCCGAGGTCTTGTGCGAGCGTCTCTGTCACCGCCGGCGCCGCCTCGCGCAGACTCGCGAGCGTACCCGCCGCGCCGCCGAACTGCAGCACGAGTACCCGCGCGCGCAACGCGTCGAGCCGGTCCTGATGACGCAGCAGCGCATCGAGCCATTGCGCGAATTTCAGGCCGAGCGTGATCGGCAGCGCCTGTTGCAGCCACGTGCGACCGATCATCGGCGTCGCGCGATGCGTGCGCGCGAGCGCGGCGATCGCGTCGCAGGTCGGGCGCAGCGTCGCGTCGAGCAGGTCGAGCGTGTCGCGCAGTTGCAGAACCGTCGCGGTATCGATGATGTCCTGGCTCGTCGCGCCCCAATGGACGTATTTCGACGCTTCCGCATCGGCCGCTTTCACGCGTGCGGTCAGTTGTTTAACGAGAGGAATCGCGAGATTGCCGCCGAGCGCGGCGTCGCGGGCGAGCGCGTCGGCGTCGAGCTGGCCGGCGTGACACGCCGCTTCGATGGCGACGACGGCCGCGTGCGGGATGACGTGATGGGCCGCCGACGCGCGCGCAAGCGCCGCTTCGACGTCGAGCATCCGCTGTAACGTGGCGCGGGGCGACCAGAGGTCGTTCATCGCCTGCGTACCGCAGATGAGGCCCGTCAGACGGGCGCTGGCTTCGAGCATGGTGGCGTCAGCAATCGAAGAAGAGAACGAAAACCGCGAAAAGCCGCGGCGCAAACACAACGCGCGGCGCGAGGCGTCATTGTCGCCGGGCGCCGCGCGACCGTCACGCCGTATTTACGTTGCGCTGGCGGCTGCCTGCGTGGCGTCGATGAGCGACACGCCCGTCAGCGTCTGCAGTTCGTCGAAGCCGATATCGGAGCAGATCTCGCGCACGGCAAGCCCTTGCGGCGTCACGTCGATCACGGCGAGGTCCGTATAGATGCGGTCGACGCAGTTCACGCCCGTCACCGGGTACGTGCATTCGGCGGCGATCTTGCTCTCGCCCTGCTTCGTCAGATGTTCCATCATGACGTAGACCTGCTTCGCGCCGATCGCCAGATCCATCGCGCCGCCGACGGCCGGAATGGCGTCGGGTGCGCCGGTGTGCCAGTTCGCGAGGTCGCCCTTCGCCGACACCTGGAACGCGCCGAGCACGCAGAAGTCGAGGTGGCCGCCGCGCATCATCGCGAACGAATCGGCGTGATGGAAATACGCGCCACCCGTCAGCAACGTGACGTGCTGCTTGCCTGCGTTGATGAGTTCGTCGTCTTCCTCGCCTTTGGCGGGCGCCGGGCCCATGCCGAGCAGGCCGTTCTCGCTGTGCAGGAAGATTTCCTTGTTCGCGTCGAGGTGATTGGCGACGAGCGTCGGCACGCCAATGCCGAGGTTCACATACGCGCCTTCAGGAATGTCCTGCGCAACGCGCTTTGCCATTTCATCGCGGGTCAGTCGTTTCATGTTGTGTCTCCTCTCACGCCGCGGCGGTTTGCCGGGCCGCCTGCGGCACCGCGATCACGCGTTGCACGAAGATGCCGGGTGTCACGATCACTTCCGGATCGAGCGCGCCGAGCGGCACCACTTCCGATACCTGCGCGATTGCGACCTTCGCCGCGCTTGCCATGATCGGACCAAAGTTGCGCGCTGTCTTGCGATACACCAGATTGCCCCAGCGGTCGCCCTTGAGCGCCTTGACCAGTGCGAAATCGGCATGCAACGGCGCTTCCAGCACGTAATGCCTGCCGTCGATCAGACGCGTTTCCTTGCCTTCGGCGAGCTTCGTGCCGTAAGCCGTCGGAGTGAAGAAGCCGCCGATGCCCGCACCCGCCGCGCGGATACGTTCGGCCAGATTGCCCTGCGGCACGAGTTCCAGTTCGATCTCGCCCGCGCGATAGAGCGCGTCGAACACATACGAATCGGTCTGGCGCGGAAACGAGCAGATGATCTTGCGCACGCGCTTTGCCTTCAGCAACGCGGCGAGGCCGATGTCGCCATTGCCGGCGTTGTTGTTGACGATCGTGAGGTCGCGCGCGCCCTGCTCGATCAGTGCGTCGATCAGCTCGGACGGCATGCCCGCCGTGCCGAAGCCGCCGATCATGACCGTGGCGCCGTCGTTGACGTCGGCGACCGCCGACTGAAGTGATTCGAAAATCTTGTTGATCATGCCAGTTCCCTGTTGGACGCCTTGCGCCGCGCTGCTTCAGGAAGCTGCATGGCACCGTCTCCGCGTCGTGTTGACTGCGCGCCGCCGGGTTCCGGTACGCGCCACATGCCCGCTATGTGCGGGCCTGCCCGCGACTGCTGTTTATCGATTTGTTCTATATACGAACAACGATTCGTTTAGCGAACGCTTCGGCCATTATGGCCGTCGCCCCGCCGGCTTGTCAAGGCGGCGACTTCCATCATCTACCATGCGCGACAAAAGGCAAGGCGACGCACGGGCGCGATGGGTACAGGCTCGCGCAGGCGCGGCGTGGGCGCTTTCCCCAATATGCACCAGAGCGATTTTGCCGTTACCGTGTATACGTCATGCCGATACTGATCCGTGGCCTTCATGCCTGAACTCGATCTGAACCTGATCCCCTATCTCGTCGCGATGGAAGACACGCGCAACGTGAGCCGCGCCGCCGAACGCCTCGGCGTGAGCCAGCCGCGCGTGAGCACGGCGCTTGGGCGTCTGCGCGAGTACTTCGGCGATCCGCTCTTCGTGCGCACGTCGCGCGGGATGGAACCGACGCCGCGCGCGCTCACGCTGATACCGGCCGCCCGCGAGGCGCTCAGCCGCATCGAAAGCGGACTGATCGATTCAGAGGACTTCGACCCCGCCACCTCGACGCATACGTTTTCGATCGCGCTCTCCGACGTGGGAGAAATCGTGTTTTTGCCGCGTCTTCTGCAGGTGTTCGCGCAGCGCGCGCCGCACGCGAACCTGCGCTCGGTCACGCTCACGCCCGCTCACGTCGAGCGCGGGCTCGAATCGGGCGACGTCGATCTCGCCGTCGGATTCTTTCCGGACCTGTCGGGCAACAACTTCTTTCAGCAACGGCTTTTCACGCACCGCTTCATCTGCCTGATGCGCACCGGCCATCCGCTCGCGAAGACGCTGACCGTCGAACAGTTCATCGCGTGCGGACATGCGGTCGTGCGCTCCGAAGGGCGCAGCCAGGAAGTGCTCGAACAGTATCTGGAGAAAAAGCGCATCCGCCGGCGTGCCGTGCTGGAAACACCGCACTTCATGAGCCTGCCGTTCATCCTCGCGCGCACGGACCTGATCGCGACGGTGCCGCACGCGATCGGCTTCGCGTATGTGAGCGAACACGCGTCGATCACGATCGTCGAGCCGCCGATGCCGTTGCCGCGTTTCGACTTGCGGCAGCACTGGCATCGCAAGTTTCATAACGACCCGCGCGTGGGCTGGCTGCGCGGCGTCGTATCGGAGCTGTTCAACGATGCGATGGACGAATGGCCCAAGTAGCGGGTAACGGGCTTTCGCAAAACATGGAACAATGACCGGCAGACATGAACTGACAGGAGCGGTGGATGACCAGAACAACGAAAGCTGAAGAAGCGCCCATTCGTCCCACGCGCGAGGAAGCGGAAGCAGCGGTTCGCGTGCTGCTGCGCTGGGCCGGCGACGATCCCGCGCGTGAAGGCCTGCTCGACACGCCGTCGCGCGTGGTGCGTTCGTACGAGGAGTTTTTCGCCGGATACACCGTCGACCCGAAGGAGCTGCTCGCGCGCACGTTTTCCGAAGTCGACGGCTACGACGAAATGATCGTGCTGAAAGACATCCGCTTCGAAAGCTATTGCGAACATCACATGGTGCCGATCATCGGCCGCGCGCACGTGGCTTATCTGCCGGAACATCGCGTCGTGGGCATCTCGAAGCTCGCGCGCCTCGTCGATGCATTCGCCAAGCGTCTGCAGATCCAGGAAAAGATGACCGTGCAGATCGCCGATACGCTCAACGAGGTGCTGCAGCCCAAGGGTGTCGGCGTGATTCTCGAGGCGTCGCATCAATGCATGTCGACGCGCGGCGTCCACAAGGCGGGCGTCGCGATGGTCACGTCGCGCATGCTCGGCACGTTCCGCAGCGATCCTTCGACACGGCGCGAGTTCCTGTCGATCGTGGGCAATGCGTCGACGGTGAGCGTGGCGAATACCTGAGGTCGCGGCGGCGTTCACGCGCTTGCGCGCCTTCGTCCGCGCACGAAGCCGTCCATGCTCGCCAGCAACACCGCCCCCAGCACGCACGCCACGCCGCCCAGTTGCGCGGCGCTCACGGGCTCGTGCAGCAGCCACGCGGCGAGCGCGACGGACGACACCGGCACGAGCGCTGTCGTCAGGCTCGCCTCCGAGCCGCTGATCCGCGCGGCGCCCGCATACCAGAGCACGAAGCCGGCCACGGTCGGCACGAGCGCGTAGTAGACGACGCCAGCAATCGCCGCGCTGTCGATCTGCCCGCGCCACGGCGCTTCGAAGAGCGCCGGCACGAGGGCCACCGCGAAACCGATCCCGCTCATAAGCGCCGACAGTTGCAACGCCGGGACCGGCGTCGACAGCTTGCGGTTGAGCAGGATGAACAGCACTTCGCAGACAACTGCCGCGAGCACGAGCGCATCGCCCGCCAGCGCGCGGCTGTTTCTCGCCCCTTCGAGGTCATCGAAGCGCACCGTGCAGGCCAGCACGCCGGCCGTCGCGAGCAGGATCGCGCCGATCAGCGCGGGACGTGGCCGCTCGCCGAACGCGATCATCGCGACGCCCGCCGTGACGGCAGGCAGGGTGCCCGCGATCACACCCGCGTCGGTCGCCGAAGCGAGCTTCATGCCGCTGATCAGGAACACCGTGTAGCCGACGCTGCCGGCGCCCGCCTGCGCGATCACCAGCATCGTGTCGCGCCGGTTCAGATGCGGGAACGTCGCGCCGCGCATGCGCATGATCGCGACGAGCAGCGGAAACGCGATCGCGAAGCGCAACGCCGTGGCGCAGAAAGGCGGCAGGCCGGCCGCGATGGTCTTGCTGACCACCACGGTGCTACCCACGCCGATCATCGCCAGCGCGCAAAAGAGATAACCCGTCGAGCGTGAATTCATGCCGCGTCCTTGTTCGCTGAGTGATGTGACACAGCGTAGGGCACGCGCGAACGCGGGTCTTGAATGAAATTGCAGCGGGATGAACACGTGGCGGCAAGCCGCGAGTTATGTCGCTCAGGAACGCCGCGTCGCCGCCGCATAACTCGCGGGCGTGATGCCGAGCAGGCGCACGAACGCGCGCGTCATGTGGCTCTGATCGGCGAAGCCCGCGCCGACCGCGGCGTCGGCGAGCGCGCTGCCTGTCGCGATCAACCGGCGCGCGAGCGCCACGCGCCGCTGCATCCGGTAAGCGTGCGGCGGCAGGCCGAGTTCCCGCGCGAAACCGCGCAGCAACTGGAAGCGGCTCATCCCCGCTTCGGACGCCAGATCGGCCAGCGTCAGCGCGGACGCAGGATCGTCGTCGATGCGCACCTTCGCGCGCGCGATCGGCGCGAGCGCGAGGCGCGGCGGCGCGAGCGTCGTGTGGTGCGCGCCGACATGGGCGATGAGCGCGACAAGCGCCTCTTCGCGCGCCATGTCGCAGGCACACGCGGCATCGTCGACAGCGGCTGCGAAGAGGCGCTCGAACCGTATCTTCAGCAACGGATCGTGCGTGACGGGCTGCGTCAGTTCGACGTCGCGCGTGAACGTTTGCGTCAGCTCACCCGCCGCCTCGAACATCAGCGAAGGTGCGAAGTAAAGCATGTGCCACGCGCGGCCGCGCTCGTCGAGCGGGCTGCCGTCGTGGACTTCGCCGGGATTGCAGGTGATCACGTCATTGGCGCGCGCCTCGACCGGGCCGCGTCCGCTCGCCGAACGCTGCCCGCCGCGCACGATCACGCCGATACCGAAGCCGTCGTGCGAATGGCGCGGAAAGGCATGCGTCGTTTCCGCGACCGTCGCTTCAAGGCCGTCGATTGCACAGCGAATCATCTGGACGCGGCCGCGCTGCATGCGGATCTCAGGCGCTCAGCCGGTCAGGCGCGCGATCACACGGGGGCCGGCGCGACGACATCAGCGTTTGCCCTCGTCGCTGCGATCGCCTTCGCGGATCTTGCCCTGCGACACGCTGCTGCCCGGCGGCACGCTATGCGTGAGCCACACGTTGCCGCCGATCACCGAGCCCTTGCCGATCGTCACGCGACCCAGAATCGTCGCGCCCGCGTAGATCACGACGTCGTCCTCGACGATCGGATGGCGCGCATTGCCCTTCACGAGCGAGCCGTCGACATCCGCCGCAAAACTTTTCGCACCGAGCGTCACCGCCTGATACAGGCGCACGCGCTCGCCGATGATCGCGGTCTCGCCGATCACCACGCCCGTGCCGTGATCGATGAAGAAGCTCGGGCCGATCGACGCGCCCGGGTGGATGTCGATGCCGGTGGCCGAGTGCGCGATCTCGTTGATGAAGCGCGCGAGCAGCGGCACGCCGAGCCGGTGCAGCGCGTGCGCGAGACGGTGATGCGTCATCGCGCCCACGCCGGGATAGCACAGCAGGATTTCGGTGATGTGCTGCGCGGCAGGGTCACCCGCGAACGCAGCCTGGATGTCGCTCACGAGCAGCGCGCGAATGCCGGGCAACTGCTTGCCGAATTCGCGTGCGACATCGAACGCATGCACGCTGAGTTCGGCGTCGGGCGTCTGTGCGTATTCCGGCAGAAAACGCAACGCGCGACGGATCTGCTCGGCCAGCAGCCGCAACGTGCTTTCAAGCGTATGGCCGACGTAATAGTCGACGCTTTCATCTGTCAGGTCGGGCGCGCCGTAGTGCGTCGGAAACAGCGCCGCGCGCAGGCCCGCGACGATGTTGATCACCCCTTCGCGCGAGGGCAGTTCGCGGATGCCGCGCGGGTGGCGCGTTCGATGCAGTTCTTCGCGCGACGCCCGCAATGCGGCGACGATCTGTTCAAGACCCCAGTTATGGGAAGACACGTTTGACATGAGGACGGCGCCCGCACGGGAGTGCGGTTCGAAGTGAAGTGTCCCCAAGATTACCGCGTTTTTTGTCTGCCCGCGTGACGCTCATCCGGGACAGGGTGCAAGCTGCGCGGCGTTCAGATCGTCACGCTGCTCGCGTCGATCCAGCGCACGGCCCAGTCGCGTGCGTGTGCAATAGCAGAGGCTTCGTCGGAAAAGCGGAGATCGACGGGGAAAAAACGGTTGGCGACGAGCTCGCCGTCGCTCGAACGTGAGATCACGACATAGGGTTGATACATACCGTCGCCGGAACGCGCCGGCGCACAGTTCAGCAAGTAGCCACGATGTGTGAATGCAGCATCGAAATGCATGAGTCACCTGCCCCTGACTGCCTCGTCAATGATATGAGCGACGCGCGGTATTCTGTTCCCAGCCCGCAGGCCGCTCTTCGATACGCGCCATCTCGTTCGGACTAAGATCATACTCTGTAGAAAATGCGTGTTCTACGGAAAAAAAGCAAAAAATGACGGGACGCGCGGACGACCTCGACGGCACCCTTACCCGTATTGAAAGTGCGGCTGCCGGAACGGGTCTTGCTGGCAGAACAGGTGGGTACTTCACCTGATCGTTCCTGAATGGAGGTAGCGTCATGGACAGCACCGACGTAAAGAAACCGCAGGGCGTCGCTGCGGCAAAGCGGCCGCTCAGCGCCGAGATGCACAACGATCGCACGCACGACAGCACCGTCGACACCGACGGCAAGAATCACGAAGCGGCACGAATTGCCGGACACGGTGCGATCAGCCCAGACGAAATGACCGGCAGCAATGCGTCACTCGACGACAGCGTGCCTGACATGCTCGGCGACATCGCGGGCTTCGACAGCCGCGTGGGCGGCAATCATCTTCTGCTGGCGCTCGAACCTGGGTGTACGCTCGTCGACAAAGGCATGGTCGCACCTGACAAGCCCTATGACCTCGACTATCAGTTCGACGACCCGCGCACGCCTCGCGAACGTCGGCATCGCGGACGCATTCACTACGCGCAGAACCATTTGCGGCCGGCGCGCGTGATCGAATTGCAGCGCGGCAAATAGACGGCACCGGTCTGGTATGTCTGATTGGCGCGTGTGCCGCGTACAGCTTTATTGCAACTGCAACTGCATCGACAACCGGGGCTAGCCGTTCCCCGGTTTCCCCATTCCTCATTTGTGGAGTACCAGCATGAACAAGGTTGTGGTCATCGGCGCAACGGGCACGCTCGGCCAGGCCGTCGCAAGCGAACTGAAGGCGCGGCATGAAGTCGTCGAAGTGGGCGCGACGCGCGGCGCATATCGCGTCGACAGCACGGACCCGGCAAGCGTCGAGAAGCTCTTTCGCGAAGTCGGCAAAGTGGATGCCGTGGTCACCACGACCGGCAAGGTACATTTCGGCCCGCTCGCGGAGATGACCGTGGAGCAGTTCTGGATCGGCCTGCGCGACAAGCTGATGGGCCAGATCAACGTCGTGCTCGGCGCACATCAGTACGTCAACGACGGCGGCTCGTTCACGCTGACGAGCGGCATCCTCGCCGACGAGCCGATCCGCCTCGGGGCCAGTGCGACCTCGGTGAATCTGGCGCTGGAAGGTTTCGTGCGCGGCGCGGCAATCGAGCTGCCGCGTGGCATCCGCATCAACGTAGTGAGCCCGACCGTGCTCGAAGAATCGATGGAAGGCTATGCGCCGTTTTTCCGCGGCTTCGAACCGGTCAGCGCGAAGCGCGCTGCGCAGGCTTATCTGCGCAGCGTCGAAGGTGCGCAGACCGGGCAGGTTTATCGCGTCGGTTACTGAACTCGCGCGGCGCGTTTTTAGTCATGTAGTTCACGGGAGGGCCATCGTATTCCCATGAAGGATGCGACGGCCCTCGTGCATGTCGCGCGCCCGGCGTGGACGGCGCTCAGCTCAGTGAATCTCCGGATCGCCGCAGGGCTTCGCGCCGCCGCGTTGCAGGAAGTCGAAGTCGCAGCCCTTGTCCGCCTGCAGCACATGGACCTGATGCATCGCGCCGTAACCCCGTTCGAAGCGCGGCGCCGGCTGGACCCACGCGGCCTTGCGGCGGGCGAGTTCGTCGTCCGGCACGAGGACGTTCAGCTTGCGCCGTGGCACGTCGAGTTCGATCAGGTCGCCGGTCTGGACCAGCGCAAGCGGCCCACCGATGAACGACTCCGGCGCGATATGCAACACGCATGCGCCGTAGCTGGTGCCGCTCATCCGCGCGTCGGAAATGCGCACCATGTCGCGCACGCCTTTTTGCAGCAGCTTCGCCGGAATCGGCAACTGGCCCCACTCCGGCATGCCCGGTGCGCCGACCGGTCCCGCGTGCTGCAACACGATCACGCTGTTTTCGTCGATATCGAGCGCGTCGTCGTCGATGCGCGCCGCCATGTCGTTGTAGTCGCGGAACACGACCGCGCGGCCGGTATGCACGAGCAGCTTCGGGTCGGCCGCGCCCGGCTTGATCACCGCGCCGTCGGGCGCGATGTTGCCGCGCAGGACGGCAAGGCCGTTGCCCGGCAGAAGCGGCGCGGCGCGACTGCGGATCACGTCTTCGTTGAAAATTTTCGCGTCCGCGATGTTCTCGCCGATCGTCTGGCCGTTGACGGTTTTCTGCGAGCCGTCGATCAGGTCGCCGAGT
Source organism: Paraburkholderia sartisoli (assembly GCF_900107685.1). Taxonomy (GTDB): domain Bacteria; phylum Pseudomonadota; class Gammaproteobacteria; order Burkholderiales; family Burkholderiaceae; genus Paraburkholderia; species Paraburkholderia sartisoli. The sequence continues at coordinate 80,700 of NZ_FNRQ01000013.1, forward strand.
TCGCGGAGCATCGCCGGCAGGCCGCCCGCGTAGAAAAAGTCTTCCATCAGGTACGCGCCGGTCGGGCGGATGTTCGCGAGCACCGGCGTGCGGCGCGCGATGTCGTCGTAGCGGTCGAGCGTGAGTTCGATGCCCGCGCGCCGCGCCACCGCGATCATGTGGACGATCGCGTTCGTCGAACCGGACAGCGCGAGACACGTCGTCACCGCGTTGTCGACCGAACCGGCCGTGAGGATGTCCGACGGCTTCAGGTCTTCCCACACCATCTCGACGATCCGCATGCCGGTCTTCGCCGACATCTGCGCGTGACGCGAATCCGCTGCGGGAATCGACGCGAATCCTGGCAACGTGAAGCCGAGCGCCTCGGCGGCGCTCGTCATCGTCGAAGCGGTGCCCATCGTCATGCAATGGCCCGGCGAGCGTGCGATGCCGCCTTCCACGCCGTGCCAGTCCTCTTCGGTGATCCTGCCCGCGCGCAGGTCGTCCCAGTATTTCCACGTGTCGGAACCGGAGCCGAGCGTCACGCCGTTCCAGTTGCCGCGCAGCATCGGGCCGGCGGGCAGATAGATGGCGGGCAGGTCCATCGAGATCGCGCCCATCAGGAGCGCGGGCGTGGTCTTGTCGCATCCGCCCATCAGCACGACGCCGTCGGCGGGGTACGAGCGCAACGTCTCTTCGGCTTCCATCGCGAGGAAGTTACGATAGAGCATCGTCGTCGGCTTCTGGAACGGCTCGGAGAGCGTCTGCACTGGCAACTCAATGGGAAAGCCGCCGGCCTGCCAGATGCCGCGTTTCACCTCTTCCACACGCTGTTTGAAATGCGTGTGGCACGGGTTCATTTCGCTCCACGTGTTGAGGATCGCGATCACCGGCTTGCCGGCGTACTCCTCGCGGCTGAAGCCCATCTGCGCCGTGCGCGAGCGATGGCCGAACGACCGCAGGTCGTTCACGCCATACCAGCGGTGGCTGCGCAGTTCTTCAGGTGTCTTTCGTTTGGCCACGCTCTCTCCAGCAACGTCCTGACTACGTACGGCGTGGGCGTGCTGGCGCGGCCGTCAGGCCTTCTGCTGCTTCACACGCGACACGATCTGCGTCGGGCTCACGAACTGCAGCGCGATCAGCACCCAGATCAGCGTGATGGCCATGTAGATCATCGCCATCGCGTCGATCGACTGCGGCGCGCGAACGCCCGTCGAGAACACAGCGTAATACAACGCGACCACCAGCGTCTGCGTGGCGGGGCCCGCTGTGAAGAACGTCAGCTCGAACATCCCGATCGTGCGCACCAGCACGAGCAGCCCGGCCGCCAGCATGCCGGGCACCAGCAGCGGCAACAGCACGTAACGGAAGTAACGGAACGTGTTCGCCCCAAAGATGCGCGCCGCCGATTCAAGATTCGGGTCGATCTGCTCGATGAACGGCGTCATCACCAGAATCACGAACGGCAGTGCCGGCACCAGGTTCGCCAAGATCACGCCCGAGAGCGTGCCGGCCAGCCCCACCTTGTACATCACGGTCGCCATCGGGATGCCGTACGTCACCGGCGGCACCATCAGCGGCAGCAGGAAGACCAGCATCGCAATCCGCTTGCCGGGGAACTGCACGCGGGCGAGCGCATAGGCCGCCGGCACGCCGAGCAGCACCGAGAGCAGCACCACCGCGCCCACCACCTCGACGGTCACCCACAGCACGTTGGCGAGCTGGAAGTCGCTCCACGCCTGCGCGTACCAGTGCAGCGTGAAGCCCTGCGGCAGCGGCGTGCCGAACCAGCGCGTCGCGATCGAGTTGACCGCGACCGTCGCGATCAGCAGCACGACGTTGAGCAGGAAGAACACCATCGCGCCCCACACCAGCACTTTCCACAGACGATCGGGCAAGCTCGTGCGCTGCCGGCCCGAGCGCTGCGCGCCGTCGTTGCCGCCCTTGCGGCTGCCGTCGGGCTGCTTCGCGGGCGTGGGCCACGGATGCGTGGCCTGTTGATCGGTTGTCATCAGCCCTTTCCTCCCGTCACCGGTCCGCTGTAGAAGAAGCGGCGCGCACCGAGCATCGCCGCGACCACCAGCAGCTGCACGAAACCCATCACCATCGCGATGGTGGAGGCCAGCGAATAGTCATAGCTCTCGAACGCCGCCTCGGCCGCGGCGATCGACATCACCCGCGTCGGCCCCGCGGGCGCGCCCAGCAGCACCGCCGACGGAAACACCGAGAACGCCTGCACGAACGACAGGCACGCGGCCATCGTCAGCCCCGGGATCAGCAACGGCAGATAGATGCGCAGGAACTGCTGCCACGGACTCGCGCCAAGCGTGGCCGCCGCGCTCGCGAGCCGCGGGTCGATCCCGGTCACGTACGAGAGCGTAAGCAGAAACGCGAACGGAAAGCCCGACACGATCAGCGAGATCAGCACGCCCCAGTAGTTGTGCGTGAGCCGCACCTCGTCGGCATACAGGTGCATGCCCTGCAGCGCCTGCGGAAACCAGCCGTTCGGCCCGAAGTACGTCAGCATGCCGTCGGCGATCAGCACCGTGCCGAGCGTCACCGGGATCACCAGCAGCGTCGTGACGAACTTCTGGTAGCGCGAGTCGCGCCGCAACGCGAACGCGACCGGAATCGACACCCCGACGTTGATCAGCGTCGCGGGCACCGCGAGCTTGAGCGTCACGATGATCGTCGGCCACATCGACCGGTCGCTGAAGAACGTCGTGTAGTTGGCCCACACGCTGCCGCCGTTCGCCGGCTGGAACGACAGCACGAGCCCGTACGCGAACGGATAGATGAAGAGCGCGAGAATGAAGACCAGCGCGGGCGTGACGAGCCACGCGCGGGTGTCGCGCGGCGCGGGCGGCGGCGCGAGCGTGACCGCGTTCATGGCGCCTCCCCGTCATACACGAGCGTGCGCGCGGGCGGCACGCACAGGCTGATGTGCCCGCCCTCGCTGAATTCGCCCGGCAGGCGCGCCCACAGGTCGCCAAACGCCGTCTTCACGCGGATCAGCGAGTCGCGCCCGCCGTACTCGACCGTCAGCACCTGGGCGTCGAACGCGTTCGGCGCGCCGGGCGCGGCGCGCTCCATGTCCTCCGGACGCAGCGCGACGCTCACGCGCTTGCCGGTGAACGCCTCCATCGGCGTGCCGGTGAGCCGCACGCCGTTCGCCGTCAGCGCGACGCCCTCGCCCACCATGCCCGCCAGCGTGAATGCCGCGACGTTGCGATAGCCCATGAAACGCGCCACGTGCAGGTTCCTCGGCCGCTCGTAGACGTCCTTCGGCGCGGCGACCTGCTGCACGACGCCCTCCCGCATCACGACGATGCGGTCGGCCATCGACAGCGCCTCGTCCTGGTCGTGCGTGACGTAAATCGTCGCGCGTTCGAGCTGGCTGTGGATGCGCCGGATCTCGGCGCGCATCTCGATGCGCAGCTTGGTGTCGAGGTTCGACAGCGGCTCGTCCATCAGGATCAGCGGCGGCTCGATCACGATCGCCCGCGCGATCGCCACGCGCTGCTGCTGGCCGCCCGACAGTTGCCCCGGCAGCTTGCGCTCATGGCCCACCAGCTGCACCAGCTGCAGCGCCTCGCGCGCGCGCCGCACGGCCTCGCCCTTCGCGACCCCGCGCATCTTCAGCCCGAAGCCCACGTTCTCCAGCACCGACATGTGCGGAAAGAGCGCGTAGTTCTGGAACACCATGCCAAAGCCGCGCTTCTCGGGCGGCAGCACGTCGATGCGTTTGTCGTCCAGCCAGATGCCCCCGCCCGTCAGCGGCTGGAGGCCGGCGATGCAATTGAGCGCGGTGGATTTGCCGCAGCCCGAGGGCCCGAGCAGCGCGATGAATTCGCCGCGCTGGATGCTCAGGTCGAGCCCCTGCAGCGCGGCAACCGCGTGACCCTCGGCGTTTGTAAAGCTGCGGCACACCGAATCGAGGCGCAGCTGCTCAAAGTGATACTTCATGACAGTTTCCTGAAGCTGGCGGCGGTGCGGCGCACTGCGCGCGCGCCGCCGTGCAAGTCATTGAGACGCGACGTTCGTGACGTAGCCGCCCCCTGTGCGCGCGAACCGGCGACGCACAGGGGGCAGGCTCGGAGCCGGCTGGATGCAAGCCGGAGGCCGACTGGAGACAAGCCTGAAGCAGCGCTATTTCGTCTTCGCCGCGCCCACTTCGCGGTCCCACTTCTGGAACGCGGCCACCATCGCCGCCGCGCTCAGCGGCAGCACGTGCGGGCGCTCCGCGAGCAGCTTCGCGTACTCCGG
>NZ_FNRQ01000009.1 GCF_900107685.1 Paraburkholderia sartisoli
CAGCCGGATCGGCAAGGCACCGTCGCGCACGCATCGAGGCGATTCGACCACGACTGATCGGAGCAAACCCATGCCGGGCAAGAAGAAGCAGCGCGAGTTCACGCAGGCCGACATCGAGCACGTGATCGTGGATCTGTCTCAGCGAAGACAGGCTGCGCCACAAACTCGCAAACCGGGTCGTCGGTCCGCAAACGACAGTGGAACAGGCGTAAGCGCCCTGCCCATTCAGGATCAACTCTTCGACACTGCGTAAGCAGTACCCCGTTAAAGACAAAGCTTTAACCCCTGAAACCCGGACATCTCTATTTAGCTGGAAAGCGGACATTCCAGAATGGCTTTGACATGGGTGTAGGAGCAATATGAGAATGTCGTGTTTCTGAATGCCGACAAGCTGGTGATTCACTGCGCGATCGCAGGAACCTCAAGAATCAAGCACCCCGTGGGCCAGCCCCGGCGAAAACCGGACGCCGGGCAGGTATACTGCCGGTCTTCAAACACCGGTATTCAGAAGGAAACGCATGTCGAACGTGCCAGCTTGCCCGCAATGCGCGATGGAAAACACGTACCCCGACGGGGACAACTATATCTGCGCCGACTGCGGCCATGAATGGCCCATTGCGGCTGGCGAGTCCGACGACTCTCACGCGGACACTGTCGTCAAGGACGCCAACGGCAATGTCCTTGCCGATGGTGACTCGGTCGCGTTGATCAAGGATCTGAAGGTCAAGGGCTCGTCGATCACGCTGAAAATGGGCACGAAGGTCAAGAGCATCCGCCTCGTCGGCGGTGATCATGAAGTTGACTGCAAGATGGACGCCGGCAACTTTATGCTCAAGGCCTGTTATCTGAAGAAAATCTGAACGTAAATCGATTTCCGAGCCTTTTCACCAGCAGCGCTAAAGATCGTGGTTTCCCAAACCCGATTGGGCAACGTCGGCGATCCGTGATCGCTCATCGTGGTCGTGACATTGATCGAGGGCTGACCGCGAATCTGGATGCACGTCGACGTCGGCCAGCACCTTACTGTTTGCCCCCATCCGCATGTCTGACCGTGCAAATCAGATCGGCCTCAGCCGCAACCACGCCATCTACTTCGGCGCGTGCCTTGAACTTCCAGATGCCGCGCATATGCCGCTCGAACGTCGCGTTCAGGATCAGCTGGTCGCCGGGTTCGACCACGCGCTTGAAACGCGCGTTATCGATGCCGGCGAACAGATACAGCGTGTTGGCCGGATCATGCGGCTCTTCCGAGAGGGTCAGCAGCGCGGCCGTCTGCGCGAGCGCTTCCAGAATCAGCACACCCGGCATCACCGGACGACTCGGGAAGTGGCCCATGAAGTACGGTTCATTGATCGACACGTTCTTCAGCGCCTTGATGCGCTTGTGCGGCTCGAGTTCGAGCACCCGGTCGACCAGCAGGATCGGATAGCGATGCGGCAGCAGCGTGAGAATCTTGTGGATGTCGAGATTGATTTTTTCAGTGCTCATGGTGTTTCTGCTCACGCATTGACCGCGCGATGACCACTCCGGATGCGGGTGCAAGTGGATTGGTAACACGTGCTGCCGCCGCATCGAATGCGAATGCCTTGATACGGTCGCGCAGTTTGTCGAAACATATTCCGCCCGATGACGGGCGACTCGAAGTAATCTGCGCGGACGGCGCGGAATACGTCGTCAAGGGCCACGATGCGTGCCCAGGCGTGATTCTGGTGGATGGCTTTCTGGCACACGGCATGCCCGCACGACTGGGCAACGCCGCCTTTTACCCGGCTTGCCATGCGCGGCTTTCGGGCGATGAGGTGCAGGTCGCGAATTTTGTCGGCGACGATCCTCAAGGAGACCTGCAATGTCGTGGAACCAGGACCCGGTGCGATGCCTGCGCGGGACCCCGTTGCTGACGTAGCGCAGGTGTACTTCAGGCGGTTTTTCGGCGCGGACGTGCGCCAATTACGCTTTTGGTCCGGTAGCTGACACCATGCTGATCGAGGTAGTCGCGGATCAGTTGCCGCACGACCTGTGAGGGCGTCAAGTCCTGCGCCGCGCACAGTTTTTCGAACGCTTCCTTCTTCACAGGATCGATCAGAATCGTGAGTCGAGCACTTTTCGTTTCCATGACGAGGGCGAAGTCCAATTATGTTAATTAAATTATAATACATCGGGTAGCCCGAGTCATCTTCGTGGCGCCAGAATCACAGGGTGGCCGGCGGTTCCCACATGCATCGCCGACATCCGGCCTTATAGTGACCGGGAAGCCTGCGGCGTGCAACGCACGGCACGGTGCGCTAGCTCTCCGCCCTGGCCCGCAGAAAATCCTGTCCAGCCTGGGTAATCGACGCCCCGCCCCGCCCGTTCGCGGGAACGGATACCAACCCGGCGCTACGCAGTTCCTGCGCGACGGACCAGTTTAACGTGGGCGCATCGCGGCCGTATCGCTGCTGGGCCAGACGCTCAAGCGCCCAGATGGCTGCATGGGTCAAGGGGCTGTTGTCGTTGTCACTTACCGCTGTCATCTTCTATCCTCGAGAAATGCGCCTGCTCAAGCAGGCCACGAACGTGCAGGAGTTGCTGTCCATCTGCGACAGACGCATCCGCTCAGCACGTTTGCTCATATCGATGCCAGTTAAATTTCTTGCCGTACTCGATGCGCGTGGCCGTCGCATGGAGATTGACCGCATGCATGGGTCCGAGTGCGCGGGCCCGGTCGAGCATCGCTGCCAGGGACGGAAGCCTGTCCTCTCCTTTCCACGCAAAAACAGTGACGTTGTGTTCACTGCCTTCGGACGGCGCCAGCGTCACCGCGTTCGCGAAGACATCCCTGAGCGAGCGCAGGTAGCGATGGAAGTCCGGTTCGTCGGTCACCAGATTCGCCACCAGGACGCCGTCGTCACTCAACCTGCGACGACAGGCTTCATAAAACGCCCTGCTGCCCAGCTCCGCGGGCAGGCCATCGGCATTGAAACCGTCGACCAGCAGCACGTCGGGCCGATGATCCGGAACCGTGACGTACTGCGCCCCATCGGCACACACCACCCGGAAGCGTTCACTGTCGCGCGGCACATGAAACCGGTCGCGCAGCGCGATCACCTGGGGATTGATTTCGACGACGGAAATCGTGGTGTCGGGCAAATGGCGATAGCAGTATTTCGCCAGCGAGCCGCCGCCCAGACCGATCATCGAAATGCGACGCGGGAATGGCTGGAATAGCAGGAAACCCATCATGGTCCGCGTATAACCCAGCGCAAGCGCGTACGGATCGTGCCGCAACATGGTGCTCTGCACCCCGCGCGCATCGAAGTACAGTGAAACGACCTGGTCATTCTCTATGACCACCGGCCTGCTCGCCTCCCTCATTCTTTTCATGTGCGTGATCGAAAGATTCCGGTGCAGGGACAATCGGCGGGCGTGGGCCACGCCCCCTTGCAGCGGTCCGTCAAAAGGATCGGCGTACGCAGCATGGCCGGTGCGGCCCCGTCAGGACCAGTTGCCCGGATGTGTAACTGCGTGCCCGGCTTTGCCCGCACGGACATCGCCGATATGACATCTTTCGCGTTGACGGACCGGCCGTTCGCCACGCAGATGATGTCGCTCGCGAACCGGGATGCGTGAACGGCAAGCCTCGCTGACCCGTGTCCGTTCAACCCCCACGGGTCGCCTACCTGAATCAGTGCTTCGACCAACCCACTCCCCTGTGCCTAAACCGTAACCCGGGCCCGAACCGCCGGGCGCGCTCAATGCATCGAACCTGCCATGACCTGGGCGAAGAAACCCCGCAGCAGCGGGTCCCACCTTTCACTTCCCAAAGCGATTTCGGTCGTGTCGAGCCGCTTCATTTCCCGGTCGAGGTAAATGGCGCGAAGCGATCTTGGGTGCGGCGGCCCGACAAAGAACTGGCCATCGTCATCCAGAAGCAGAAATGGCTTCTGCCTGTAGCGAGCCCCGAGCAGTGAGGTCGCATCCAGGACATGGCGGGCCGATTCCTTCTGATAGACAAAAATGACGTTGACTCCGCACTCTTCCAGTCGGTCGCAGATATCCGAAAAACGGTAAAGCATCTGGAATCCGCGTTCGCCCGCCTTGCCCACGCCGATGACGATCAATCCGCGACGACCCATTACGTCCCGCAGATACAGGTGCGTGTAGTCGTGGGACAGCAGCGGAACACTTGCATCAATCACGTCGACCTCCCTGCCGCGCGCAGGCATACACCTCGTTTCGCGCAAGCCCGGCCTGCAACGTGATCAACAAGATTCCTGCCCAAGCCTGCTATATTATTAGCATTTCAGGATAAATCAATGATAATTACATTATCATGATTTGACGATGCCCATCACAAACGAAGAACGATCAGTCCGTTCGCCGCTGCTTCCATGTACACACGCGTAGCCGACGTGCCTGAATCCCATCGCACCGGTAAAACCACCGACGACGAACATGGCCAGCATCGTCCCATGCACTTTCAGTCTCGTCCGATTCGCCAGTACGAAGGGTGCGCCGGGGTCGGTCTTCGCGGAATTCAGGTCGCAGAGCTTGCCCGGTTCGATGCCGATGTCCGTCACGATTCCAGTCATATGGGTGATACGGATTTCAGCGCAGGACAGTCTGGTGATCATGGTGTCCTGCAAACCCATGATGAAGTGCGGGAGCACAACGGGGCCTCGCTGGATCTCCCCTGTGGAACCGGATCGATAAAACTGCTAGGATGATAACGCGATTATCATCAACTGCTAACTTGATGCCCCGGGGCGAACGTACCGTCCGGGGGGAACGGAGACAACGCTGATGGAACACCTGCTGGTCATCCATTACGTGCTGCTGGTGGTTGCCGGCTGGTTGGCCGTCGGGGTTCTGGGACTCGCGAACCTGCATCGCACACGCGTGGTGGCGCACGGCCTGTTTCCACTGGGCGCCGTGTTCGGTCTGCTTCTGTGTGGACTTGGCCTCGCGGGTGTTTTCTCCGTTCCCGGGCAAGTCGTCCTGCCGTTCGGGTTGCCGGACCTGCCGTTTCATCTGAGGCTCGACGGCCTGTCGGCATATTTCCTCACGGTGCTCGGCGTGGTGAGCACAGGCGTAAGCGCGTTCTCCGCCGGCTATTTCCGCAAGGGCGAGGGCACGCCGCCCGGGCTGCTGTGCTTTGAGTATCACGTGTGCCTCGCGAGCATGGCAGTAGTGCTGCTGGCAGACGATGCTTATTGCTTCATGGTTGCGTGGGAGACGATGACGCTGTCGGCCACTTTCCTCGTGATGACCAATCACCGCATCGCCGAAATCCGCCGGGCCGCCTGGCTCTACTTTCTGATCTCCCATGTCGGCGCGCTGGCGCTCCTGCTGTGCTTCGGCCTGTTGCAGGGCAATTCCGGCGACTATACGTTCGCCGGCATGCGTCAACAGCATCTGGGCGTGTTCTGGGCCTCCGTCGCGTTTTTGCTGGCGCTCTTCGGCTTCGGCGCGAAAGCCGGCATCTTCCCGCTGCATGTGTGGCTACCCGAGGCCCATCCAGCCGCGCCGTCGCCGGTATCGGCCCTCATGAGCGGCTTCGTCCTGAAAGCGGGTCTTTACGGCGTGCTGCGCACGGTGTTTGACCTGCTGCACCTGCAAGTCGCGTGGTGGGGCGTGCTCATGCTGATGCTCGGACTCTTCACCGCGCTGTTCGGGGTGGTGTTCAGCGCCATCCAGACGGACATGAAGCGGCTGCTTGCATACTCGTCAATCGACAACATCGGCCTGATGTTCGTCAGCATGGGGCTCGCGATCCTGTTTCGCGCGTACGGAATGAGCGCGCTGGCCGCCTTGTCGTTGACGGCCCTGCTCTACCAGATCGCCAGTCATGCGACATTCAAGAGCCTGCTGTTTCTCGGCACCGGTTCCGTGCTCCACGCGACGGGCGAGCGCAATCTCGGGCGCCTCGGCGGCCTGATCCGTTTCATGCCGTGGACCGCGTGGACCGTTCTCGTTGGCGCGTTTGCCAGTGCGGGCCTGCCGCCGTTGAGCGGCTTCGTCTCCGAATGGTTGCTGCTGCAGAGCTTTCTGTTCACCCCCGGCTTGCCCGATCCGTTCCTGAACATGGTGGTCCCGCTCGTGGCAGCACTGATTGCTCTCGTGGCCGCGCTTGCGGGCTACACGATGGTCAAGTTCTTCGGCATCATCTTTCTCGGCCAGCCTCGCGAGGCGAAGTTGCGCGGTGCGCGGGACGCAAGCCAGTGGGAGCGCATCGGCTTCGTGTGGCTCGCAGCGATATGCGTGCTGCTCGGGCTGTTGCCGGTGCAGTTCGTGGTCGTTCTCGATCGCGTCACACAGATGCTGGTTGGCACCGGTATCGGACAGACCGTCGCAAGGAATGGCTGGCTGCTGCTCGCACCCACCAGTGTGGACCGGGCCAGCTACATGCCGGCGGTTTTCCTGCTGTTCTTCTTTGCCTGCTGCGGGCTCGCGTGGCTGCTGGTTCGCCGTCTTTACCACGGACGCCTGCGGCGTGCGGCACCCTGGGCCTGTGGCTTTCCGTTCGTGAACGCGCGCATGCAGGACACGGCAGAAGGGTTCGGGCAGCCGATCCGCCAGATCTTCGCGCCGCTGTTCAGGATCGAACGGCGGCTTCCTTCGCCATTCGACAGTCACCCCGTGTACAGCGTCACCGTGACAGATCGCGCGTGGACGCTGATTTATGAGCCGATCGAGCGGCTGGTCAAGCGCGTCGCGGCACTGGCCGGGTTGCTCCAGACCGGCCGCATCGCGGTCTATCTGATGCACAGCTTTCTCGTGCTGATCGTGCTCCTGATGCTGGTGAGACGATGATCACGTTTTCCGGATTGCTCTCCCAGGGGCTGGAGATCCTGCTCGCCCTGGCGGCAGCGCCCCTGCTGACAGGGTGGGTCAACATGTGCCGCGCGCGTTTGCAAAACCGCCGGGCACCGAGCATCTGGCAGCCTTACCGGATGCTTCACAAGCTGTTCAACAAGGAATCGGTCGTCGCCGGCCACGCGAGCCCGATATTCCGCGGCGCGCCCTATGTCGTCTGGGCATGCATGACGCTCGCCTGTGCGATCGTGCCCACGCTTTCGACTGATCTGCCGCTCTCGCCCGCCGCGGACGCGATCGCCCTGGTGGGTCTTTTCGCGCTGGCGCGCGTGACCATCTCGCTCGCCGCGATGGACATCGGCACCGCGTTCGGCTCGCTCGGCGCGCGCCGCGAGATGCTGGTCGGCTTCCTCGCGGAGCCGGCCTTGCTGATGGTGCTGTTTTCGGCGTCGCTGATCACGCAGTCCACCCTGCTGACCAGCATCGTCTCCACGCTCAGTCATCGCGAACTGGCAATCTATCCGAGCCTCGCGTTCGCAGGGATCGCGTTCACGATGGTGTCGCTCGCCGAAAACGCGCGTCTGCCGGTCGACAATCCGACCACGCATCTCGAACTGACGATGATCCACGAGGCGCTGATCCTCGAGTATTCCGGCCGGCATCTCGCGCTGATGGAATGGGCCGCGAGCCTCAAACTGTTTGCGTACTCCTGCATCGGCCTCGCCTTGTTCATTCCGTGGGGCATCGCGGAAGCCGGCAATCCGATGGCGCTGCTGCTCGCGATACCGGCGCTCTTCGTCAAGCTGCTGGTGGGGGGCGCGGCGCTCGCGGTAGTCGAGACGACCAACGCGAAGATGCGCATTTTCCGCGTGCCGGAGTTTCTCGCGACAGCGTTCCTGCTGGCCGTCATCGGCATGCTCGTTCACTTTCTGCTGGGGGCGTGAATGCACGGGTTCGCCACGCAGATCATCAACTTCCTGGCCGCCATCCTGTTGCTGCTGTCGTTTGCGATGCTCAGCCAGCGCCGGATCCTGTCGCTGATTCACCTGTACACGCTGCAGGGCCTGACACTCGTGACAGCCAATCTCATCCTGGGATATGTCACCGCCGACATCCACCTCTACATCTCCGCCGCGCTGACGCTGGTGCTCAAGGTCGGCCTGATTCCCTGGATTCTTTACCGGCTGGTGCAGCGTCTGAACGTAAAGACGGACGTCGAGTCCCTGCTCAATATTCCCACGACCCTTCTGGTCGGCATCGTGCTCGTGATCATTGCATTCAACGTCGCGTCGCCGGTCAGCCAGCTCGCCTCGTCGGTCGCGCGCGGCACGCTCGGCATCGCGCTCGCCTGCGTGCTGCTGTCGTTCATGATGATGATCACGCGCGCAAAGGCGATACCGCAGGTGATCGGCTTCCTGTCGATGGAAAACGGCCTGTTTTTTGCCGCTGCCGCGGCGACGAACGGCATGCCGATGATCGTCGAACTCGGCATTGGACTCGATGTGCTGGTGGGCATCCTGATCCTCGGCGTGTTCATGTTCCAGATCCGCGAACAGTTCGACAGTCTGGACATTCATCACCTGGAAAAACTCAAGGATGACTGAAGCCTGGGTACTGCTGCTGGTTTTCGCGATCCCGCTCTTCGCAGGCGCAAGTCTGGCGCTCGTGGGGCAACACCCTGTCGCGGCGGAACTCAACGTCGGGTTCAGTTTTCTGACCTTTGCCGCCTCCATGCTGCTCGCCGTGCAAACCGTGGCGCACGGGCCTGCGTTCGCGCTCGGCAAGCTGTTCTTCGTCGATCCGCTCAACGTATTCCTGGTCACGCTGACGGCCTTCGTCGGCTGGACCACGTCGATCTTTTCGCGGCCGTACATGCGCATCGAGCGTGACCGGGGCAAGATGACCGGCCCTCGCATGCGTCTCTACCACAGCATGTACCAGCTGTTCATCTTCGCGATGCTGCTCGCGCTGCTCACCAACAACATGGGCATCCTCTGGGTCGCCATGGAAGCCGCCACGCTCGCGACGGTGCTGCTGGTCAGCGTCTATCGCACGGCGGCAAGTCTCGAAGCCGCGTGGAAGTACTTCATCCTGTGCGGTGTCGGCATCGCGCAGGCGCTGTTCGGCACGATCCTGCTCTATCTCGCCGCAAGCCGGCAGCTCGGCGGCGACGACGCACTGCTCTGGACCAGTCTGAACGCGGTCAAGGGCAGTCTCGACCCGACCATCATTTCGCTCGCGTTCGTGTTTCTGCTGATCGGCTACGGCACCAAGGTCGGCCTCGTGCCGATGCACAACTGGCTGCCCGACGCGCATGCCGAAGGCCCCACGCCGATTTCCGCCGTGCTGTCCGGCCTGCTGCTCAACGTCGCGCTCTATGCGGTGCTGCGCTGCAAGGTACTGGCCGATGGCGCACTCCACAACGGCCTGCCGGGATACCTGCTGGTGGGTTTCGGACTGGTCTCGGTGCTGGTCGCCACTTTTTCGCTATTCCGGCAGAAAGACGTCAAGCGGCTCTTTTCGTATTCGTCGATCGAGCACATGGGCCTGATGACGTTCGCCTTCGGGCTTGGCGGCCCGATCGCGACGTTTGCGGGCCTGCTCCACATGACGGTGCATTCGCTGGTGAAGTCGGCCATCTTCTTCACCGTCGGGCATGCGGCCCAGAAGGCCGGCACCCAGGTGATCGACGACATCCGCGGCTTGTTGCGCGTGAGCCCAACCGTCGGGTGGGGCATGATGCTCGGGACGCTTGCGATCCTGGGCATGCCGCCATTCGGCGTCTTCGCGAGCGAGTTCCTGATTCTGACCACCGCGATGAGCCAGCTCCCGTGGGCCACACCCTTCCTGTTGCTCACGCTTGCCGTGGCGTTCGCGGCCATCTTCGTGCGCGTGCAGGGCATGGTGTTCGGGGACACGACGGCCAGGGTTCTGGAACACTCGCCGGCGTTGCTGCCGGTATTCGTCCATCTCGGCATCGGCTTGATGCTGGGACTCTATATTCCGCCCTGGCTTGCGACGTGGTATCGGCAGGCGGCGGCCATGATCGCGGGGTGACGCATGCGCATCGAGGCGTTCGGGTTTCCCAACCTGGTCCGTCTGTCGGCATTTGCGGGCAGGTCTTCGGCTTTTCTCGCACGGGTCGACCATGACACGTGGGCCCGCACCGCCAGCACGGTGCGCGAGGCGGGTGGCCGTCTGATCTCGCTGTGGGGTGCCGAAGAGACGGTGGGCATCTTCGTGATCTCCGCGGCCTATGCACTGGAAGACGGCATCCTGTGGCTTCAGTCGCCGGTGGGCGACGGGCGTGGGGAGCGCGACGGATACCCGGATATATCGGCGATCTTTCCGTGCGCGACACGCATGCAACGGGCCGTCTACGATCTGGTCGGGCTGCGTGCGACCGGCGCTGAAGATACACGGCCGTGGCTGAATCATGGCAACTGGCCGGCCGATTACTTTCCGTTGCGGAAATTGTCCTCCGGGACCGAGCGGTTTGAATCGCAGGAAGCGGACTACCCGTTCGTCCACGTCGAGGGTGACGGTGTCCACGAGATTGCCGTCGGTCCGATCCACGCAGGCGTGATCGAGCCCGCGCACTTTCGCTTCTCGGTTGTCGGCGAAAAGGTGTTGCGCCTCGAGGAGCGGCTGGGCTATGCGCACCGGGGAATCGAGCGGCTGTTCGAGCACGTGCCCGCGCTCGACGGACACCGTCTCGCGGGACGCATCGCCGGCGACACCACGGTTGCCTTTACGTGGGCCTATTGCATGGCGGTCGAGCGCGCGATGAACGGACGGATTCCGCCGCGCGCGCAGTGGTTGCGGGCGCTGCTGCTGGAGCGCGAACGCATTGCCAACCACCTGGGCGATCTTGGGGCGCTCGGCAACGATGCAGGGTTTGCCTACGGCCTCGCGCAATTTTCCCGTCTGAAGGAAGACTGGCTACGTCTGAACAATCAGGCGTTCGGACATCGCTATCTGATGGACCAGATCGTTCCCGGGGGGATGTCAACGGACGTGGATGCGCGCTTCATCACCGCGATACTGACGCAGTGCGACCAGATTGACACGCAGGTTCGCGTGATGCAGAACATTTACGACGACCAGTCAGGGTTGCAGGATCGCTTTGCAGGTGCTGGCATCCTCTCCGCAAGCGTGGCGGAGCACTTCGGTGTGTACGGGCTGGTGGGACGTGCAAGCGGCCGGAAAATCGATGTGCGCGTCGATCACCCGTACGCCCCCTACCACGAGGTTCAGGTGCAGGCAGTCAGCGACGATCGGGGTGACGTGGCCGCCCGGGTCGCGGTGCGGTTCAACGAGATCTACGAATCGGTGCGGTTGATCCGGACGCTCCTCGCCGACCTGCCCGGCGGTAACGTCGTCACGCCGGTTGAACACGCAGGCTCGCCTTCCTGTGGGGTCGGCTGGATTGAAGGCTGGCGCGGCGATGTCTTCATCGCACTCGAGACCGGGGCTGACGGGACCATTTTGCGCTGTCACTGCCATGACCCGTCGTGGCAGAACTGGCCGGCACTGGAACACGCGATCATCGGCAATATCGTTCCCGATTTCCCGCTGATCAACAAGTCATTCAGTCTGAACTACGCGGGACACGACCTGTAATGTGGCAACTTCTCAAACAGATCGCGAGAACCGGCACGCCGGATACGCGCGTGCCTGAAAGCGATGACGCGTGGCGCACCGAAAGCCAGCAGATCCAGCAGGACATACTCGACGTACTGGGCCGTGCGCTGTGCATTCGCGCGATCGACTCGGGCTCGTGCAACGGATGCGAACTGGAAATCCAGGCACTCAACAATCCGTACTACAACATCGAAGGTCTGGGTATCAGGTTCGTCGCAAGTCCCCGCCATGCCGACATGCTGCTCGTCACTGGCTCGCTGACACTGAACATGAAGGAAGCGGTGCGGCGGGCCTATGAAGCGACGCCCCATCCGAAGCTGGTCGTCGCAGTTGGCGAGTGCGCCTGCACCGGCGGCATGTTCAAGGAAAGCTACGCCGTATGCGGACCGCTCTCGAAACTACTTCCTGTCGACGTCACGGTGCCGGGTTGTCCGCCACCCCCCATCGATATCATGAGAGGCATTCTCACCGCGCTTCGTGTGAAACGCACGATGCTCGCGCCGTGATCACCGGTCACGACATACGATGCTCACAGTATTCATGCGTGAGGGTTCCGCGCACGCGCGAACGACTGAAGTCCACGATCACCGTTGCCAGCCTCGTGGCGGTGCCGGCGATGTGGGCGAGACACGCACCGGGATGAGCGCGAGCGAGGCGCGCGCAACGATGTATGTCTGAGGCGGAGAAGGCTTTGATTCAGTGGATGGCGTGCTGGGTTCCACAACACCGTCCGCACCGGTCTGCCTCGGCCCCCGGACGACGAGAACCGGGATCTGACAATGCGTGAGCACCTTCTGGGTTTCACTGCCGAGAAACAAGGCACGCATGCCGCCCCGGCCGTGGGACGCCATGACAATGAGATCGCAGTTCCGTTGCGCTGCAACGCGGATAATCGCCTCGTACGGGTGAGCGTGGTTCCTCGTCACCGTATCGCACTCGATACCGGCCTGGGTGGCCGCTTTTGTGACGGCGAGGAGATAGTTCTCCGCGTGCTGTCGGGTAACCTGAATGAACTGGTCCTCGGTGTCCGCGATCATCTCGGTGCCATACGCCAGGACATGATATTCCGGAGTGACATGGAGCCCCGTGACCCTGGCGCCGCTTTCCGTGGCAAGCGTCACCGCCATCTGGATCGCGGCTTCGGAGAGAGCCGACCCGTCAGTCGGCACCAGCAGATGCTTGAACATACGTTTCTCCTTACGTTCAGGCCTGGTCGTCTTGAAGTCCTGTCCGAAGCTCGCTGCTCGAGCCCGGCACGCCTGAATCAAGGCGATTCCTTTCAGTATAGTCAGCTTTGCGACGCCTGGCAGGCCGACTGATTCTGTGGCAGAGTACTGCGCGCGGATCTCACCGAAGTTGGATCATCCGGTGTCGTTCCCGGTTCGCTCAGAGCGCACCAGACGCACGGCCTGCGGCTTGTCGCGGGCCTTCCCGTCATTCGGCTATGTCACGCACCAGATCAAACGTTGGGTCAGCATTGTTGCGGCTCAAGCGTCTTTCGAAAAACCTGCAATGACACCCATCAAGTTCATTCTCCGCTACACGGCTGTGCCGTTCATGGCGATCGTCGCGGTCGTCTCCTGGGCCTCACATCACGCGTCCGCCGAAATCGACGCTCGACAGTACGCGGCATTATCGGGCGCCTATGCGAGCTTCCCGGTGAACCTCCGGCGTGATATCGGGCAGGCGCTGCAATCGGGGAAGCTGAGCAAGTGGGATTACTCGTCGCTTGTACGGGAATCGCTCGACGATGGGGTTGTTCTCGACTGGCCGTCAGACGCCAAGGCAGACGTGGGTACCGAACGGGAAAAGCTGACAGCACTCGTCAAGGCAGACCGACTCTGAGCCGTACCGCTACCGGACGAATCGCTGGGGCCCGTCCCGACGTCCGGTTCAGGCAAATCGTTATCGGGGTCTGGCGTGCTGCTCATGGCACCCTCCTTCATCGAAAGCGCTGCCGCGAGCGCGAGCAGGCGGCGGCCACACGGGCATTCATGACCCGGCAGACGGTGCGCCAGGCAAACTGGCCAGCACGTTGTTCTGATGGAGCCGGCACGGCGACGCTCCAACGCGGCTCCGGATGCCGCCGAAGAAACCCGCACGCAATCAAACCTTTCTTTTTCCTTTCTGTTGAGATTTAATAGGGACGGTCCTTTACCTCAACGGAGTAGCGTATGTCACCTTTTATGCAAGGCGCGGTCACCCTCGGTGGCTGCATCGGTGTGTTTGCATTTGTCGTCAGCGTGATCGAGATGCTGGCCAACTGAGACCGTGGCCGCACCGCAGGCCAGGCATTTGAACCGCAATCCGCGGAACCCTTCGCCCGACCGCGAACTGTCAGCAGGTCTTTCTTTAATCACACGATTGAACGGGAACAGAACCAGAACCAGAACGCGAAAACGCCCGCTGCGTGATGCGATCACACAGCGGGCGTGTCTTTATTCACGCTCCAGGCGACGCGTAAAAGATCACACGCGAACGTCGCGCTCGTTCAGCGGTTGTGCCGTCGCGTCCGCGATCTCCTTGCGCAACGCATCGCGCGCCTGATGCCTGCGCACCCATAGCGCCGTGAGAATCGGCACGAGAATCGCGGTCACGAGGCAGGCAGTCGCCACCATCGCCGTTGCGGCCGGCACCAGCGGCTTGAAGCGCGGAATCATCTCGCCGATGATCGCCGGATTCGCCACCGCCGCCCCCGCCGTCGACGACGCCGCGAGTCCCGCCGCGCCGTTGCCGCCCGCAATCCAGCGGTCAGCCAGGATAAGCGGAATGCCCGTCACGACGATCACGCCGAGGCCGATCAGGACGCCCGGCAGTCCGCTCGTGGCGATCACGTGCAGGTCGATGCCGTTGCCAAGCGCAAAGCCGAAGAACGGAATCAGCGGATGCACGCAGCGGCCGAACAGGTCGCGCAGGTCGCGATCGAGATTGCCGAGCACGAAGCCCACGATAAACGGCAGCACCGCGCCCGCGAACAGCCGCGGCTCGAAGAACGCGACGCCGGTCGCGCCGAGAATCAGCATGCTGATAAGCGGTCCCGATTCGACCGACATCAGCACGAACGCGCCCGCCTCTTCCCGCGTGCCGTATTGCTGCATCACGGCGGCGTAGAGACCGCCGTTGGTCATGTCCATCGAGGTCGTGATCGCGAGCACCGAGAGGCCGGCGAAGAGCCCCGCCTTCACGCCATCCACTGGAATGAAGTGCGAAGCGACGATCGTCGCGACCCATGCGACGATCATTTTCGTCACGAGCAGCGTGCCCGACTTGCGCAGGACCACACCGGTCGCCCGCAGGTTGATCGTCGCGCCCATGCAGAAGAACCACACCGCCAGAATCGGCACGGTGCCGGCAATCAGCCCGTTCGTGAAGGACCCGAAGTACTTCCCGGCGCCCGGCGCAAATGTGTGGACACAGGCGCCCAGCAGCAGCGGCACCAGCATCAGGCCGCCAGGTACGCGGTCGATGGCCTTCTTGATATTCATGCCTCCTCCATGGACTTTGCGTCCTGTTGTCGGGTCGGTGACCCAGGGTGATGTCCCGTTCATGTGACGGCCTGCTCCCTTTCGGCGCAATATAGCATCGCTAAAAGGAACGCTGTTCCGTTTATTTAGAGGTTGAAGGTAATCGTTTACCCGAAAGCCACACGATGGCCTTGTCAGTCGCAGCGTGACCGTGCAATATTTTCGGACCAATGTTCCGAAAAATGGATATGCGCTACAGTCTCGCCTGGTCCGGCGCGGCGGGACGGCGCCCAGACCGGCAGCAACCATCGTGCATGGGACCAGAGCAAGACACCACGGAGACGAACAATGGAAGTGAGACAGAGCATCAACAGCGAGTACGCGAAGACACTGGATACGGCCGGATTGCGCAGGGAGTTTCTCGTCGGCGAGGTGTTCGAGCCCGACACGCTGAAGCTCACTTACAGCCATATCGACCGCATCATCGTGGGCGGCGTGCTGCCCGCCACGCGCGCGGTCGAAGTCCCGGGTTCGCTTGGCAAGGCGATCGGCGTCGGTTATCTGCTTGAGCGCCGCGAACTTGGCGCGATCAACATCGGCGGCGACGGCTGGGTCGATGTGGACGGCACGCGTTATCCCGTTCGCAACGAAGAGGCGATCTACATCGGCAAGGGCGCGCAGTCGATCGCGTTCGGCAGTGAAGACGCCGCGCGCCCCGCGAAGTTCTACCTGAACTGCGCACCGGCACACGTGTCGTATCCGACCCGCACGGTTTCGCTCGCGCAGGCGTCGCCGCAGACGCTCGGCGATCCGGCCACGAGCAATCGCCGCACGATCTACAAGTTCATCGTCCCGGAGGTGCTGCCTACCTGCCAGCTCTCGATGGGCATGACGAAACTCGAACCGGGCAACCTCTGGAACACGATGCCGTGCCACACGCACGAGCGCCGCATGGAGGTGTATTTCTATTTCAACATCGCTGACGATGCGGCCGTCTTCCACATGATGGGCGAGCCGGGCGAGACGCGGCACATTGTCGTGCATAACGAGCAGGCCGTGATTTCGCCCAGCTGGTCGATTCACTCGGGCGTCGGCACGCGGGCCTACACGTTCATCTGGGGCATGGTCGGCGAAAACCAGGTGTTCGGCGATATGGATCACGTCGCCGTGAAGGACCTGCGCTGACAGCCGGCCCGTTTCCCGGGCCAGACTAAACACACACACCACACCGGCATAACAGGGGCTTACGCAGTGAAAACCTTCGATCTCGGCGGCAAGGTCGCCATCGTCACCGGCAGCAACACGGGGCTCGGCGCGGGCATGGCCGTCGCGCTGGCGGCAGCCGGCTGCGACATCGTCGGCGTGAGCCGCGCGGGTGCGGGCGACACGCCGGCACGTGTCGAAGCAACCGGACGGCGCTTCGCGGACGTGCGGGCCGACCTCGCGTCAACGGCACCCGTCGACGACATCGTGCGCGTGGCAATCGAAGCGTTCGGCCGCGTCGATGTGCTCGTGAACAATGCGGGTATCATCCGCCGCGAAGACGCCCTCGCCTTCACCGAGGACGACTGGGACGCGGTCATGGACGTGAATCTGAAGAGCGTATTCTTTCTGTCGCAGGCTGTCGCCCGGCAGTTCGTGAAGCAGCAGCGCGGGGGCAAGATCATCAACGTTGCGTCGATGCTGTCGTTTCAGGGCGGCATACGCGTGGCGTCCTACACGGCGTCGAAAAGCGGCGTACTCGGTCTCACGCGGCTTCTCGCGAACGAATGGGCGTCGCACGGCATCAACGTGAACGCGATCGCGCCCGGCTACATGGCGACGGCGAACACGGCGGCGCTGCGTGGCGACGTCCAGCGCAACGACGAAATTCTTGCGCGGATTCCGGCGGGCCGCTGGGGTGCGCCGGACGATCTCGCGGGGCCGGTCGTGTTCCTCGCCTCACCGGCGTCGGACTACGTGCATGGCCATACGCTCGCGGTGGACGGAGGCTGGCTTGCGCGCTAATCACGCAGTCACGCATAAGCAGCGGCAGTGCGTGTCACGGCGCGCGGCATGTCTCGCGCACCTGGCATCGACAGGACATGATGAATACGACGGATACGACAACGATGAGCAAACAGCGCAGGGAACCCGCCGCCACGCACGGACAGGATGCGGACATCGCCGGTTGCAGCGGCGATGTGGGCCAGGACCGCGGCGAATCGGCCTCGTCGATCGGCAGGGTATTCGCGATTCTGGCGGCGATTGGCGACAGCGGACAGACCGGCATCAGCGAACTGTCGCAGCGGCTCGGCATGTCGAAGACCACGGTGCATCGCGTGATGCAAACGCTGAAGGCGCTCGGTTACGTGACGCAGGAAGTCGAGACCGAGCGTTACCGGCTGACGATCCGTCTCTTCGAACTCGGCGCGAAGGCGCTGGAGAGTGTCGATCTCGTGCGCGAGGCCGATGTCGAGATGCGCCGCATCGCGCAGGCCACGCGCGAAGCGGTCCACCTTGGCGCGTTCGACGAAGACAGCATCATCTACATTCACAAGATCGACGCCGACTACGGACTGCGCATGCAGTCGCGTATCGGCCGCCGCAATCCGCTGCACAGCACTGCGATCGGCAAAGTGCTGCTTGCATGGATGGACCCGGCCGACGCGCGCGAAGTGCTCTCGCACGTGGAGTTCCGCAAGTCGACGCCCAAGACGCTCTCCTCCGCCGAAGCCGTGCTGAGCATCCTGCCGCATGTCCGCGAGCAAGGCTACGGCGAAGACAACGAAGAACAGGAGGAAGGGCTTCGGTGTCTCGCTGTGCCGGTGTTCGACCGCTTCGGCCACGTGATCGCCGGCCTCTCGATTTCGTTTCCGACGATGCGCTGCGGCGCCGACACGAAGTCGCACTACGTGACCCTGCTTCAACGTTCGGGACTCGCGATCTCGACGCGGCTCGGCTATCGCGATGCAACCGCACCGGAACAGGTGGCCGCCGAACAGGGGTGATACGGATCATGTCGCGATGAAGGCGACGTCACGCAAGCGGACCCTCGGGGTCTTTTCTGCTCACCGCGACTGCAATCGCGCTACCGACGATCAGCGCGATTCCCACGAGGGACAGCGGCTGCATCGTCTCATCCCATATGACGTAACCGAATACGGCTGCCCACACGATGCTCGTGTAGTTGTAGGGCGCGAGTTTGCCGGCATCCGCCTGACGAAATGCGACGGTCATCAGGAGTTGCCCGGCGGTCGCGAAGGTGCCGAGAATCGCCATGGTCAGCAACGCCGTCATCGATACGTTTCGCCAGCTGAAAAAGAGCGTGCATCCGGTCACGAGCGTCCCCACCAGCGTGAAAAAGAGCACCATGGTCTCGGGGTCGTCGGTGGAACGGATGCGCTTGATCTGCACGATCGACAGCGCGCCGAAGAAGGCGCTCATCAGAAGCAACGTCGGGCCGAGCCAGCTCGACTGGCCGCCTGCCGGACGCGCCACCAGCAGCACACCGCAGAAGCCGGCAATCGCGGCCGCGACGCCGCGGCGCGTCATGCGTTCGTGCAGGATCAGCGGCGCGAGCAGGATCACGATCAACGTCTCCGAATACGCGAGCGCGACGGCCTCGCCGAGCGGAACGTAGGGCAGCCCGGCAAAGAAGAGGCCTGACGCGCCCAGCAGCGTCAGTGCCCGCACCGTCTGGCCCTTGACGTCGAGATTCGCGAGTCGCTCCGACCACGAAAGACGTCCGGTGCAGCACACCACCACGGCGGGAATCAGCCCGAACAGCATCCGGAAAAACGTCACTTCGTTGGCCGGGTATTGCAACGCGACCGTCTTCGCCAGCGCATCCACCACGGCAAAGCAGAACATCGAGGCAAGTATGTTGCCGATGGCGCTCAGCGGAAGAGAACGGGTGGAAGCGGTCGTGGGAGATGACATGTCGTGACGCGACGATGGTTGGCACGGAATGATCTCACAGGCGCCATGAGCAGCAGAAGCGTCAACGAACGCACCTGTCGACTGCTGAACGACGTCAACCAGGCGCAATCGGGCCGACGTGCGGTGCGCCGGCTTCGAGCATCCGGCGGAAAAGTAACAGCTGCCTTCGCCGTGAGACGCGATATTACAATGACCTTTCCTGCACACTGAGACTGTCGTTGCGGCCAGCGGCCCGGCGTTCTGCCGGGTCTTGTCCATCAAGCCCGCGATGCAGCGCCATGACTCTCACGTGTCGTCATTGTCACAAAACAGGGGTATCGAACGTCTGGGGTAACCATGAACGAAGCAACCGACACCTTCAACCGCCTCCGCCGCCGTCTTCAGGGCATTGCTTACCGTATGCTGGGCACTTCGGCTGAAGCCGAGGAAGTCGTCCAGGACGCGTGGATCCGGTGGCATGAAGCCCGGCAGGATCGCGTGGAAAACGCCGAAGCCTGGCTCGTCTCGGTGACGACGCGACTGGCCATCGACCGGCTCCGCGCGGCGAGAGTTCAGCGCGAGCACTATGTCGGCATGTGGCTGCCCGAGCCGCTTCTCGAAGAATCGTCCCTCTCTCCCGAGCAGATACTGGAGCATGCCGACGACGTTTCCGTGGCCTTCCTCACGTTGCTGGAACGCCTCGCTCCGGAAGCGCGCGCGGCCTACCTGCTGCGCGAAGTGTTCGATGCCGGATACGACGAGGTCGCCGAGGTGCTCGGTAAATCCGAAGCGGCTTGCCGGCAGATCGTGCATCGCGCGAAAACGCAGGTGCGCGACGAACGTCCGCGACACATGGTTGCACGAGAAACGCAGTTACGGCTGCTGCGTGGATTTGCCGATGCGGCAGTGCGCGGCGAATTCGCCGCGCTCAAGGCCATGCTCGCCGACGATGCGCAACTGATCGGCGACGGCGGTGGCAAGGTGCCGAGCTTCGGCGTGCCGATGCTGGGCGGCCAGCGCATCGCCCAACTGTATTTCGCCACCCGTCTTCGCTACCCCAACGCCGTGCGATATGAAGTGGTCATGCTCAACGGCCAGTGGGGTTTGCTGCGGTTTATCGATGGTGTCCTGGAGTCGGCGCAGGCACTCGAAACCGATGGCGAACGGATCGTGCGTATTCACGTCCAGCGCAACCCCGACAAGCTAGCCCGCATTGCCGCGACGCTGGGCGGCAATCTCAACGGCGGCCAGCGCGAGCACGATGCGCTGCATGGTCTGCATCGCACCCCGTAGCGGCGACTCGACCCGCGCACGATCTTGCTGTCGACTGAATGGCACCAGGCCCGGCATCCATGCGCGGCGACTTGACTGGCACGCGTCAGGCCGCCGCTTGTGAAGGTTGCACCTCAACGGTGACATGCGACAGCCCCTTGAAGCGCCCGAGCACCGCATGATAGAAGCGCGAGTCTCGCTGGGACTCACTGGTCGCGACCGACACGACCGCGCTCATATGACCGGGCCCCACCCGCCAGACATGCAGGTCGACAACCGTGTCGCCGCGGTCCTCGATGGCGTGGCGCACGTTCTCTATCATGGGCCGGTCGGAACTCATGTCGAGCAGAATTGCACCCGTGTCCCGCATGAGCCCGTACGACCAGTTTGCAATCACCAGCGCGCCGATGACGCCCGCCAACGGGTCCATCCAGAGCCAGCCAAACGCGCGCGCCATGACGAGACCGATGATGGCCAGCACGGAGACCGCCGCGTCAGCTATCACGTGAACGTACGCGGACCTGATGTTGTGGTCGCGGGTCGTTGCATCATGCGCGTCGTCGTGGTGCTCATGTTCTTCGAATTCGACTTCGTGCTTGCCGTCCGGCATCCGCACGATGGCTTTGAAGGCGTGCGGCTCAGGAATGTCTTCCTTCGATTCCAGATAGCCGCCACGGTCCGCCAGCGCGAATAGCTGTTGCGTCCCATCGGGTCGCATCGTCGTGATGGAGACTGCCGATGCGTCCAGTCGTGAGCCCTTCTCCGCCGTCGCCGGCGTAATGCGGAAAACGGGTGGCACGCCATCCTCGAAGATGGAAACGGCAAACACACCGGACGGCGCAAAAATCTTCTGCACTTCGTCTTCATGAGCATGGCCGTCGTGACCATGACCGTGTCCGTGGCTATGCCCATGGCTGTGTCCATGGTCGCTGCCGCTCAGAAGCCACACGCTTGCCAGGTTAACCAGCAGGCCGACCACAGCGACCGGAATCGCTTCGCTAAAGTGAATCGGTACCGGCGACAGGAAACGCGACACCGCCTCGTAGCCAATCAGCAGCGCAATCATCGCGAGCACGATGGCACTCGTGAATCCTGCGAGATCGCCGAGCTTGCCGGTACCGAAGACGAAGCGGGAATCGGTGGCATGCCTGCGCGCATAGGTATAGGCCAGCGCCGCAATCAGCATTGCGCCGGCGTGCGTCGACATATGCAGACCGTCCGCGACGAGCGCCAGCGAGCCGAACATACCGCCACCGACGATTTCAACCAGCATCATCGCGCTGCACAGCGCAATCACGGCCCACGTCTTGCGCTCGTTCTTTTCATGGCCGGCACCCAGAAAGATGTGGTCATGTCCCGCGCCGAATGCGGCGTCTTTGAAATCACTCATTTTTTACTCTACTTGAAATAACTATGGACCACTTCGATGAGCTGGTCTGTCGCGCTGCCGGCCGGCTCTTCGTTGGTGTCCGCATCGGTGAGATGAGTCCGGATGTGGTCCTCGAGCACGACGGCCAGCAGCCCGTTCATTGCCCCGCGACAGCTTGTGATCTGCTGGAGCACGTCCGCGCATCCCTGCTCCTGTTCGAGCGCCCGCTCGATGGCCTCGACCTGTCCCTTGATACGGCGAACCCGGTTGAGCAGTTTCTGTTTCTCGCGAATGGTGTGACTCATCGATGACCTCCAATATACTGTAGGGGAGTATATATAGAGAGTATACTCCACATAGGGTGGAGGGGTATCGGGCGCATGGGCGCGGATGTCGAGCCTGGCGGTACCATGTCGTCGTTTTCACAACAATATGAACCTCTTGCGCGACTGCGAGCTCGCATGGAAAACAATCGATGAAAGTATTGATTACCGAAGACGACACCGCCATCGCGACCAACCTGTATAACTATCCGGCAGCCGGCAAAACCGGGCGACACGCGTGCCCCGCTCGCCAGCGGGCGAAGACGTGTCGCGACCGGACTCCCTCCACCCGTGACAACCCATGACTTCCGACACACCTTCCGCCACCAGAATCGCCATTCCTCGCACGGTCTGGGCGCTCGGCTTCGTGAGCCTCTTCATGGACCTGTCGTCCGAACTCGTGCATGCGCTGCTGCCGATTTTCCTCGTCACCACGATGGGCATGAGCGTGGCCGCGCTCGGGGTGCTCGAAGGCGCGGCGGAGGCGACCGCGCTGATCGTCAAGGTGTTCTCCGGGCCGCTCAGCGACTGGCTCGGGCGGCGCAAGGGCCTGCTGCTGCTCGGCTACGGGCTGGCAGCGCTGACCAAGCCATTGTTCCCGCTCGCAACCACACCCGCCTGGGTCGTCTCGGCCCGCCTGCTCGACCGGGTCGGCAAGGGCATTCGCGGCGCCCCGCGCGATGCGCTGGTCGCCGACGTGGCGCCGCCGGAAATCCGCGGCGCGTGTTTCGGGCTGCGTCAGTCAATGGATACGGTCGGCGCGTTCCTTGGGCCCGCGCTCGCCATCGTGCTGATGTTCTGGTTTGCGGACCACATTCGCACGGTCCTCTGGTTCGCGGTCGTGCCGGCCTTCATTGCGATCGGCCTGATCATGTTCGGCGTCGACGAATCAGACCATGCACCGGCCCGGCGCGCTTTCCGCTCGCCGTTGCACTGGCGGGCGCTGCGCGAATTCCCGTCAGGCTACTGGCTGATCGTCGGCGTCGGCGCGACGTTCACGCTGGCTCGCTTCAGCGAGGCCTTTCTGGTGTTGCGCGCCCAGCAGACCGGGCTGGATATCGCATGGATTCCCGGCGTGATGGTCGTGATGAGCCTCGCCTATTCGCTGTCGGCCTATCCGGTCGGGGTGCTGTCAGACCGGCTGGATCGCCGGCTTCTGCTGGCACTCGGCATGGTGCTGCTGATCGCGGCCGATCTGCTGCTCGGCATGGGGCAATCGGTGATGTCGGTGTTCGCTGGTGTCGCCGTGTGGGGCCTGCACATGGGTTTCACACAGGGAATCATCGCTGCGATGGTGTCCGAAACAGCGCCCCCGGCGCTGCGCGGCACCGCATTTGGCGTATTCAACCTGGCCTGCGGCCTGTGCATGCTGCTCGCCAGCGCACTGGCCGGCTGGCTGTGGGACCGCTTCGGCGCCTCGACGACCTTTCTCGCCGGCGCGGCGCTCGTCGTGGTGCCGCTGCTGCTGTGCTGGTATGCGCCGCGACAGGCCGTGTCGCGTGCCTGATGGATCATCCTTAACGACTTCTCCGCAATGAACACACTCGAAGCATTCAACCAGGCGCTTTTTCTCGTGATCAACGGCACGCCGACGACGCCAGCGTGGCTGGTCGGCATCGCCACGCGGATCGCCGATGACGTGATCTGGCTGATTCCGCTACTGCTGGCCTGCATGTGGCTATGGGGCAACGAAGCACGGCGCGAGCTGGCCATCCGGGCATGCCTCGTCGCGATGCTCGGCGTTGGCGCAAATCAGTTGATCGGTATGGTATGGCAGCACCCGCGGCCATTCATGATCGGACTGGGCCATACGTTCCTGCCGCATGCACCGGATTCTTCGTTTCCTAGCGATCACCTGACTGTATTTTCTGGCATTGCCCTGACGTTGCTGCTGGGCGGTGCGCGCCGGCTGGGCGGACTCACGGTGCTGGCCGGGGTGGCCGTCGCGTGGGCGCGGATTTTTGTCGGCGTTCACTTTCCGCTGGACATGCTCGGCGCCGCCGCAGTGGCTTGCGTGGCCTATGCGCTGATCGCGCCGCTCTGGCATCTCGCGGGCAGCGCCGTGACGGGATGGGCGGTCGCGGTTTACCGCAAGCTTCTCGCGTGGCCGATCCACCGCGGCTGGCTGCGCAGCTGACGGCTGCTAACGTCGACTGACGACGGCTGACCGGACTCCGCGTCCGCGCGGTGAATTCGAAATCCACCGGTGATGCGTACTGGATGACCGTGATGACGGTCACCCAGTACGCATCATTCTGAAGCTCGGTA
This sequence comes from Paraburkholderia sartisoli, assembly GCF_900107685.1. GTDB lineage: Bacteria > Pseudomonadota > Gammaproteobacteria > Burkholderiales > Burkholderiaceae > Paraburkholderia > Paraburkholderia sartisoli. The sequence continues at coordinate 24,033 of NZ_FNRQ01000009.1, forward strand.
GCCGACGATCCCTCCGGCTACTGGACCGTGTAGCCCCGCCCCGTCATGCACGCACCCACCGCCCGGTTGTACGTCGCCATCTCCTGGCTGACCTGCTGCTGCCCGGCTTGCTGCTGCGCGGCCGCCGCCTGGTTGTTGCGACGCTGCCGGATGCCGCCCGCCATCGTGCCGGTGACAGCGCCAATCGCCGCCCCCTTGCCGGCATCACCCGCGATCGCACCGATCGCCGCTCCACCCGCGGCGCCACCTGCCGCGCCGCGCACCCGTCCGCCCTGTGCCGGCGGCGGCGCGGGCTGCCCGGAATGCTGGGCGATCGCAACAGGATCGACACCGGTGTTCTGTTTCGCCCAGAGCTGACAGTCGGACGTGTCCTTGTTCTGCTGTTGCGGGTTTTGTCCTTTCGCGGGATAGATGATGGGCTGCTGGGCGGCTGCATCGAAGGCCAGCAGTCCAAGGATCAGGCAGGCTGAAATTCGCTTTGCATATTGCATGATGAGAGGTTTCCCGAGAGGTGTTCGACGAAGACCGTTCGTTTCACGGACCTTATCCCTGCACGCGGGGCGCTACACAGGTCACTTATGGTCACACCTCTTGTTTCCCTGCGCAACAGCACGCTGTTCTGTCGTCGCCGCACGTTGCCATCTGTCAAGTTCCCGACCATCGCCACGCGCTCGCATTCTGCGATGACAGGATCATGGCAGCGCTTCGTCATCATCGATCACCGCGACGAACGGTTTCACTTTGTTCATCGCGTATATTTCCCGTTCGGGCACGGCGACGCGCAATCTGCCTTGATGCCTTGACTCACGAAAAGCACAGGACAACGCGAGGCGGGCCGATATACGGCACGTGTAACACGCAACACGCGATCGTAGCCGTACCGCCCGCACGATGGAGAATCAGACAATGACGACGTTTCGCGCCACCTTCGCAATTTTCCTTGTCACGCTGCTGTCGGCCTGCGTGGGCCTGCCGCCGCAGTCCACCCGCGTGGAGTCGCACGCGCTCTACGACACGAACACCACGCGTCTCGGCACGGTACTCGTGCCGCAGGCACAGGAGCATCCGGGCGAAAGCGCGTTTCATCTGCTGTCGACCGGCGTCGACGCGCTCCTCGCCCGCATCGCGCTTACCGAAAAAGCCGATCGCACACTCGACCTGCAGTACTACATCTGGCACAACGACCAGACCGGACAGGAACTGGCGAGCGCCGTCCTCAAGGCCGCTGACCGGGGCGTGCGGGTGCGCGTGCTGCTGGACGACCTCGGCACCGGCGCGGACGACGAAGTCCTGCTCGCCATCGCCTCGCATCCGAACGTGCAGGTCCGGCTCTTCAACCCGGTGGCAAGCCGCACTTTCAAGACACTCGGCTCCGCGCTCGAATTCAGGCGCGTGAACCGGCGCATGCACAGCAAGGCGATCATCGCGGACAACCAGGCGGCGATTCTCGGCGGCCGCAATATCGGCGACGAATACTTCGGCGCATCGAACGACGTATCGTTTGGCGATCTCGACGTGCTGACATTCGGACCGGTCGTTCATAAGGTATCCATGGCATTCGACGAGTTCTGGAATTCCGATGCCGCGTATCCCATCGAATCGCTGACCGGTCATCCCGCCAGCCCCGACGCGCTCGCTAACTTCCGGACGAAACTGTCGGCATCGGTCGCCTCGCATGAAAACTCGCCGTACGTGATGCAGGTGAAGCAGCGTCTGGCCGACCTGGCCGCTACACACGGCGTGACGTTTTCGTGGGGCAAGGCGACGCTGCTCTACGACGACCCTGCCAAGATCACCCGCTCGCCCGACGATCCCGAAGGCCATCTGCTGTCGCAGTTCAACGCGCTCAGCATCACGCCGGACAAGGAGATGCTGATCGTCTCGCCGTACTTCGTGCCCGGCAAGAAGGGCGTCGAGTGGATTCGCTCCCTGACCGCGCGCGGCGTGCGCGTGACGATCCTGACCAACTCGCTCGCGGCCACCGATGTCGCCGCGGTACACGCCGGATACCAGCGCTACCGCAAGGACCTGCTGGACGCGGGCGTGCATCTGTACGAACTGAAACCCGCCGCCAGCGAAGACCCGAAAGCGAAGAAGAAATCGATACTCGGATCGTCGAAGGCTTCGTTGCACGCCAAGACTTACGTGTTCGACAGAAAGAGTATCTTCATCGGCTCGATGAATCTCGACCCGCGTTCCATCACGCTCAACACCGAAATCGGCGTCTACTGCCAGAGCGAGGCCATCGCCGCAGAAGTAGCGGACGGACTCCAGCCGAGGCTCGACCAGATCGCGTGGCGGCTCGAGGAACGCAAGGATGCGAACGGCAGGAGCCGGATCGTGTGGATCGATACGGCGGCCGACGGCACGGTGAAGGAACTCGACGAACCCGACGTGTCCACCATGAAACGCATTGGCATCTGGTTCCTCGGCCTGCTGCCGATCGAATCGCAGCTGTAGGCAACGGCCGGGCCGGTCAAACTGCTTCACGATCAATATCGTGTACGGTTCGCGTTCCCGGCGGCACGTGCGTCCGGTACACTGCCCGGGCGCCGCAGCCGAGTGGTCGTGAGGTCGCGTAGTCGACACGGACCGGCGGATGACGGAAACCGGTCAGTGTTCAGGAGAACCCGTGCATGGAACAACTTGTCAGTCACCCGCTGTTTTTCTTCGTGGTCACGATGGTGTTCATGTCGCTCGCGGCGTGGATCGGCGCCACCGTCCTGCGCGGCAAAAAGCCCCTCGATGACGCGTCACGCGACGACTTCAGTGTCGTCCAGTCGGCGACGCTGACGCTACTCGCGCTCGTGATCGGCTTCAGCCTTTCGATGGCCGTTGGACGTTACGACCAGCGCAAGAACTACGAGGAAGAAGAAGCGAACGCGATTGGCACTGAGTTCCTGCGGGCCGACCTGCTGCCGGCTTCGGAAGCGGCGGCAACCCGTGCGCTCCTGCTGAAGTATCTGGACCAGCGTATCCAGAACTACCGGACCCGCGACCCACAGCAACTCGCGCAGATCGACGCGACCACGACGCAGCTCGAAGCCGATATGTGGACGGCCGTGCGCACTGGCGCCGCCGCCCAGCCGAATCCGGTCACGGCGCTTGCGGTCGCCGGCATGAACGACGTGATCAACACGCAAGGCTACACCCAGGCGGCCTGGTGGAACCGTGTGCCCTTTGCCGCCTGGGCGCTGCTGGTCAGTATCGGGCTGTTCTCCAATCTGCTGGTCGGTTACGGCTCGCGCACCGAAACGGCCAGGGCCCGCTTTCTGCTCGTCATGCCGCTCGTCGTCTCGCTGTCGATCACGCTCATCGCCGATATCGACAGCCCGCGTAACGGCATCATCCGCGTCGTGCCGCAGAACCTCATCAGCCTCGTACAGTCGCTTCCCAAACCTTAGCTTTAGGGGCCGCACGTCTGGCACCCGCCCTGCATGCGCTGGAGGGCAGCCGGCCGCGCAGATCGCGGCACTGCCCGATCTGTTCCAAAGGCTTGAAGTCCTGACAGTCACACGCGGCGTTATCTGGCCGCGTCGCCTGGCGCGACCAGCTCCCGACCAGCCAGTTCGAGCTTCAGTGGCGCATCCGCCGACAGCTTCTTCTTCGGAATCACCCGACGCCAGCTTCCGTCCGGATCGGGCTCACGATAGAACACGGCGATACCCACGTATTCCGCGTCGGGCTGCATCGGCTGCGAAAGGCTCGCGGACGCTCCCGGGTGTACCACGGTTCCGATGCTCGCCCGCATGTCCTGCGCGAGGAGCGTCTTGTCGCTCTTCAGCAGATCGTCGTACGACGCCTCGTCGAAGCGTTTGCGATCCTTGAGCTGGTATACGCGCACGGCGACCGAAGTCGAACGCATCGCTTCGTCGGGGTTGAGCGAGGCGCGTGCGGTGAGGTCGACATTCAGCACCTTCACCTGCTTGAAGAAGACCGCGTGGTATGCGCTCGCGGTCGAGTCCGACACGGCCTGCCAGGCGCCGCATGCGCCGAGCAGCAAACTGGCGGCAAGGAGGATCAGGGTGGAACGAAGAGGCATCAATACTCCAGAAATCAGGCAGGCGACGTAACGAAAGGGTTCGGCGACTGTGCCGGAAACGCCTCGCAGCAACCGAGAGGGATGGCGATCATATGTTCGTCCGGCGAAGGCAGGACGGTGGTCCAGGCAAGACGCGGCGCCGGCCCTTCCCGCGCCGCGCCGATCGCGGGCAGTGGCACGAGCCGCGACGACACTTCCATGCGGAGGAACACATCGGCCTTCGTACCGACGTACAGGCGGATAAACGCCATCAGTTCGCGATGCAGCCATGCGCCCGGCAACAGATCGTGCGCCTGTCCTGCGGATGCGGGCCGCAAGGTCACGCGGGCGGCCCGGTTGCGCCAGATGAGGCGCGCGCCCAGCACGTAGCCGCCACCGAGGCCGCGGCGTTCGCCGTCGCAACCGCCCATGGACGTGAGCGGTTGCGGCTTGCCCGCTCCCTTGAGCGTCGGAAAGAATTCGTCGACACGCACGTCGACGCCCGGCGCAGCCAGGGCGACGACACCGGCGAGCCCTTCGGGCGTGCGCGTGCGCTGGACCAGCAGACCCAGCAGCGCGAGTACGCGTGAGTCCGCGAGCCCCGCGCGTGCCGGCTTTTCGCCCCAACCGAAACCCGCCAGAGACAGCAGATTTCGCGAATGCACATCGGTTCCTCCCGGGCGAAAGCCGACCGGATAGCGATACTTTTTCCACGCGCGATACAGCAGCGTCACGAACCGGTGATTGAACTGGTCCAGAAACGCTTCGAGCGCTTCGTGTCCTTCCGTGCGCAGCACGATGTCGTCGATCATGTGCGACGGCATCGCGGCATCGACGCCGTAAAGACCCATGAACGTCGTCCGGACAGTCGGTGGAGGGTTCGGTTCGTACGCGACGCCCTCCCCGCCAGACTCGACCGCCGCGATTTCGCCAGCCGGAAAGCCGACGCGAGGCTGTGGACGAAACCGCACGGGCTCATGGTCGGGCGTGTCGCGCGTAGCGAATCCGGGATGCGCGGGCATGCGCGCTTCGAGCAGCCGGCACAACTGCATGAAGTTCATCGTCGGCGCGCGGGCCAGCAGCGCCGCGACGAACGGCTCCAGATCGGGGATCTCTCGCGGCTTCATAGCGGAGCGCGCGACGCCTTGCTGCGCGGCCATTCGATGCGTTGCTTCGAGGGCAGGCTGACGATCGCGAGTTTCGTGAACAGGTTGATTTCCGCGTACAGCGCAAAGAACCGGTGCAGCAGTTCGCCGAACAGCATCACGTCGCCTTCGCCCGCGAAAGCGTGACTGTCGAGCGTGACCTCGATCAGCACGCCGCGCTCGACAGAACCGCCCGACACTTCTTCGAGCAGTGCTTCCGACACATGCAGGATGCCTGCGAGGCGCCGGCGGTTTAGCTCGTCGCTCGTCCAGTCGTAGAGCGCCAGCGCGCCGCGCAGCACCTCCGCATCCATCATCGACAGAAAATTCGGCGCGAGGTGTGACAGCACCCGCCACTGGAAACGGTCGCCGGTCGGGGGATACAGCGGCAACGTCGGCGCGGCCAGATTGCGCACGGCTGAAACATTCGGCGTACTCTCGCCCAGTTCGTCGATGCTCGCTTCGCGCAGGCCCTTTCGCGGCAGCATGCCGTTGGTACCGGTCACGCGCAGTGACAGGTTTTCCGCCGGCAGATCCTCCATCGACTCCCACGCGTGACCGCCGAGGACAACCCACGTCTCATGCAGGCCCGTCACGCCCTGTTTCACCCGCGTATGAAAATACCGCTCGGGCGCTTCGTGACGCAGCATCCCGCCGCGGTGGCGGAACGTGGCGAACGGCACATACTCGTAGCGCTGCGCGCTCGCGTGATCGAACGATTCGATCGCATCGACCGAATAAGTCTCGACACAGGCGCCCTGATGGCCCGCGGGCACCACCCGGTATTCCGTCTCGTGGTGATTGACGTCGATCGGCTCGGCGTGAAGCGCAAACAGGTTGATGACCGGCGTACAGAAAAGCCGGACGTTCTCCGCCGTGAAGCGCTGGCCCGCTGGATAGCTGTGTTCGAGCAGGATTTCCAGTTCGAAGCTGAACGCGTTCGCGGGCAGTTTCGCGATATCCAGACCGCACAGATCGACGAACAGAAACTTCTCGCGGAAAGCGAAATATTCGAGCAACAGCTGGAAGCCCGAAAATGAGGCCTCGGCTTTGGGCCACAGGCGCTCTTCAGTGGTGAACCCCGCGGGTTCGAAGGTCACGCCATCGAGCGGGCGGGCCTCGCCGGCGGCGATGCCCTGATGGGCCTCGGGAATGCGCCACGCAACCGAGTCAACCTGGCGCGTGAGCGCAAGGTGCATCGCGAACGCCGTCGGCAGATCCGCGTTCAGATAGATGCGAAGTTTCGACAGATCCGTCGCATCTCGTCGCGCCGAGTGGTCGATCTCGAAGCGCAGCCGGATCACCGCGCGGCCGTCGTGACGCACGTCCGGTCCCGCGTGCGTGAGGCGCACCGGCTGAAGCGTCACCGCCTGTGTCGTGCGATAGACGCATTGCACGGTTTTCGGCGTCGCGCCTTCCGTGCCGGAAGCGGACGGCGTGGCAATTGGCGCCGAGCGCACCGGCACGCCGGCGGGCACCGTTTCGGTCTTCTGCAGCGTTTCGACGAGCGGAAACAGTTCCACCACCGACAGCGACGGAATCATGCGCAGATAGTGCGGCCAGAGCAGGCTCACCAGTCCTTCAGTCAGTTCCGGCAGTTCGTCGTCGAGCTTCTGTTGCAGGCGCCCCGTGAGAAACGCGAAGCCCTCGTACAGGCGCTCGACGGATGGATCGCGATCGCCCACGCGATCGAGGTTGAGCATGCGTGCACGGTCGGGATGCGCCCGCGCGAATTCCTTGCCCGCTTCGCGCAGGTAGCGCATCTCGCCTTCGTAGTAGCGCAGAATCGAATCGTCCTGGTCCATGAAATCTCGTTGTTATAGCGTGAGGGTGCGCGCGGGATCGAGTACGGTCAGCTCTCCCTGGAGCTGGTCGATGCGGCGTGCGAGCGTCGGCCTGTCCGCGTCCTTGCGGCTGCTCATTGCCTTGAGCGCCCTGATCAACTGGTGCTTCACCTCGAAGGCAAGCGCCGGCTCCCAGCGCACGAGCGGCACGGTGTGCGTGGCGGCGTCGAGTTCGGCCAGCAGCGGCAACGCGGCATCGGTGCGGCCCGCGTGGTCAGCGAGGCGCGCCATGACGAAGCGCTGCAGATAGCGCTGGCGTTCTGTCCGGAGGCCGGGCAGCGCTTCCAGCCACGCGAACGCGGCCTCGAGGCTCTGGCTCGCGGCGAGGTCCCTCGCCTGCGCCTCGATCTCGGGCCAGTCACCAGTGGCACTGTCGTCACTGTTTGCCGACACCGGCAGCGGCGCGATCGTTTCGCCCGCTTCGAGGTCGCGTACGACCGCGTGCCGCGCGATCCATTCGAGCGTCGTGTCGTCGGCGAACGGGGTGCTGTCGTTGAATGCGAGACGTTCGATGCCAGGCAGCCGTTCGAGGAAGAGCGCGAAGTCCGCCCGCAGCAGTTCGCGCCACGCGCTATACGGTGCGCCGACGTGGTCGAGTGCGATGTGCTGGAAATATTGCAGGTCGAACCACAGATGGTTCACGCCTTCCATGTATGCGCCCTCGACCCGTTCGAGCAGTTCGTGCCAGTGTTTCTGCAGCACGAGACGCTTCATCTGCTGGCGCAGCTCGGGGCGCGGCGGGACCAGACGCGTGCGGCACTGCGCGTCGGCGGGCGGAACCTCGTGCAGCGTGTCCCAGCGCACGCTGCGCACGAGCCGCACCGACGGCAGGTAGCCGTTTTCCTGGTCGCGCAGCCATGTCGCCATCGTGCGCGCCTGGTCGAGAAGTTCGCGTGTTGAGGAAACGGTGGCGTTTGATATTCCGGTAGCGCCTTGCGACGATGGCTGGGACGCATCCCCGTCCTGATCGGCACAGCGCGGCGACTCGCCGTTGCGTTCAAAACGTGCGACGAGCGGTTGCAGGTTTGGGCGCGCCGCATCGGGCCACTCGCCGGTACGCGTGACGAGCAGGTCGAGCGCCGCGATCGCGCGCTCAAGATCCGCCGGCTCGAATGTGCCCCGGCTTTCGAGCAGATCGACCATGCGCGTGGTCGCGAGCATTTCAAGCGCCCCCTTCTTCGTTTCGGCACGCGCGGGCAGCAGCGCAACGCCGAAGCGCTCGACCAGCGCCGCGATCAGTTCCAGGCCGTCCGCAAAGCCCGCTGGTCCATTCTGGCGCAATCGTGCGAACGTGTAGTAGCCGGCGACGCGCAGATCCTTGCCCGTTTCCTTGAGCAGCTGTTCGCACGAGCGCACGATCAGGGCGTCGTCGATGTCCGAAAGCTTCGCGGCCTGGTCCTTCAGTTCGAAGAACGCATCTTCGTAACCAGGATCGCGACCACAAGGATGTTCGCCGGGGAATGGCACGAGCCACGACGACCAGACGTCGGCTCGAGCCGGCGACAACGAACGAACCGGGTTCGTACACAGCAGGTTCTTGACGAAATCAGTGAGCACCCGTTGACCTCAATAAACAAATGCATTGGCCAGCAGGCGATTGGCACCGCTCAACCGCGCCGCCAGCCGGGCGGCCGAACCCGGCTTCGTGTCGGATAGCGGCACGCCCGCGCGGGATTCCATCGCCGCCGCCTCGCTGGCCGCGGGCTTCGCCCTGCTCTCCGTGACTTCGGGCGTGACCGGCCGGGTCTGCTTCGATGCAGTGGCCGCTGTTGCGTGACGAGCGACCGGGTCCATGGAGACGCGGTCAGCATTGCCCGTGCGGTTGACATCGCCTGGCCGGCCCGGGGGGAGCTGCACCAGCGCAAGCCTTGCGGATTCCAGCATCGCTGCCGGCATTGGAGGAAGCTCGCCAATCGCCTGCTTCTGTGCGCCCTGCGACGAGCCCGTCAGAAAAATCCTCTGTGGCAGGGAGAAACGCCGCAGGGCGAGCATGTCGAGCGGCCCCGCTCCAGCTTCGCTGCGCAGTTGCACCCTGAGCGGGATGCCGTGGCTCTGGCCCCTCAAGGAGGTGTCTTTCAAGGCGTCTGGCGTCCAGGCAAGCAGATAGCGCGCGTTGTCCTGCGGTGTAACCGTCGCGCGTTCGAGCAGCCGGATCAGTCCGAACCGGCCTTGTGTATCGAATGCCGAGCGCAGTCCGCCCTGCTCGGTCTGCCATTCGATACGTGAGACGTTCTCAAGCGCGTCGCCAGGCCAGACGAACGGCACCCACTCTTCCTTCTGGTTGAAGTAATGCAGTTCACGGCCTGACAGCACGAAGTTCATGTCGGTGACGCCTGGCGTGGGCACCGCGCGCAGTTCATAACGCACGTGGGCGTCGCCAGTCGGAAACAACGAGGTTGAAACGCGCATCAGCGTGTTCAACGCGGTGAGGAAGGCCGGGTCGACCGTCAGCGCGCCGTGACCCGATCCCTGCGCGGCGACCCAGCGATCACCCTGTCGCTCGACCACGCCTGCGAGTTGCGTCGTCATGAACTGGCTGATCAGGCCGCTGTCGGGGCGCATGAAGCGGGCCATTTCGGGTAGCGAAGCGTCATTGTCTGAGTCGGCGAACGGATACCGGCCAGCGAAGTTGCGGTTCCAGTCGGCGAGGATCCCGGTGCGCCACGTATCGTTCAGACTCGACGCCGCCGGCTGAAGGACGACCTGCCACGTCTGGTCGAGCGGCTGCTGAAACAGGTCGCCGAAGCCCGCCCATTGCTGGCCGAGGCTCGCGGCCACGCGGCTTGCGTAGTCGCGGCTGTCGGCGATATCCGAGGTTCTGCCCTGCAGCACGGCCTGTGCCGCCATGCGGGACATTGCGTCCGGATCACTGCTCATCATGATCTGCTGCAGCTTCAGGCGCATCGCTGTGACACGCTCCATGTAGCGCTGGACGCTGAGTTCGCTTGTTGTGGAAGCCTGGGCCGCGGTTGTGACGTCGCCGGCGGTGGTGACGGGGTTCGCCAGATCGCTGCCGGCGAGCCGCAGCAGCGGGCCGAATGCGGTTGCGAGCGGGGCGGCGTTGTGCGGTTGCGCTACTTTTGACGGGTCCTTTTCTCTGGCGCCCACCAGTTGCTGCGCCTTGTTGATCAGCGTGTCGGACAGCGATTGCGTGGTCGCCCCCGCTCCCGCCTGATACACGACGACATTCATCAGCGCTGCCAGTGGCGAGCGCTGTGGATCGGCGAGCAGCGTCAACTGGTCGACCGTGCCCGAGAGCGTGGTGGCGGGTTGCCAGCGGACGCTGTTGAGGAACTGCGCCCATGCGCGCGCGTAGTCGTCGAAGTAACGTTGTTGCAGGTCGGCTTTGAGCGATTGCGCGGGTGTACGGGTCGGCTGGGTGTCTGACAGCACCCAGTCGCCTGCAATAGTGCGCTGATCGCCTGCCTTGTCGATTGCCTTCGAGATGCGTTCGTCCCATGCCGTGCGCGTGAAGACGCCCGGCAGCGTGTCCGTCGTGTTGAAGAGCCCGCGGCTGCTCGTGCCTCCCAGCAATGTGGCAAGTGATACCGGTGGATACTTCGGCTTCGCTTCTTCGATGATCTGTTGATAGAGCGCGTCAGTCGAGTTCTGGATGCCGCGCACGCCGATCACCGTTTGCCGGGTTGCGTTGACCAGTACCGCGTCCGGGATAATCGCAAGCGATGCTCCGCCCGTTGCTGCGTTTTGCTTGAGATGGCTCGCATAGAACGCGATCAGGCGATTGCGCAGATCCTGCCATGCGCCTTCGCTCAGGTTTGAATTGAGCGGCCGCGAAGGTGCAGCAGTCGCGGTGAGTTGCGGGGTGAGGAACGTCACGTCGGCATGTTCTGGTCTGGCGAGCATCAGGTAGGCCTTGAGTGTCGCGTAGGCGGCGTTGACCTGCGCTTCCCCACCGCTTGCGATCTCCGCGTCCGAAAGCGATGCGAGTTGCCGCAGCCGACTCTCGAGTTTCGTGCGTATTGGGCCGACGACGATCCGCGCAACCGCGTTCTCGTAGCTCGGCCACAGAGCTGCGTAAAGTGCTGCGTCGTGGTTCAGGCCGAAGCGTGTGTACCACGGCGCGCCGTCATGCTGATGCGATTCGACGGTGTCGAGCTGTTTTTGCAGCGCGTCGAGATGCTGCGCGGCCTGGGTTGGGTTTTGCGTTGGGCTTTGTGATGCATCGAGTTCCGCTGTTGTGTCGGCGGCGGTCTGGATCGTTGCACGATTCGTGAATCCTGAAAGCATCGTGCCGGCAAGCCAGAGTCCGGCGAGTGCGGTCGTCATCCATGCAGCGGCAGTCGGGAGCGATAGGCCGACGCGTCGGCCGTGAATCTGGCGGCTGTGGGTGGCGATGGTTTGCCACGTAGCGCGAGGGACAGTCTGATCTTCAGCATGGCCTTGTGCGATGCAAGCGGCGGCGCCGTTCTCTTCCGCCGTGGCTTCATCCACCGTCGCCACGCGCTCCTTGAACAACGAGGCAAAGAGCAGGCCATGGACAGCGCTACGCCAGACACGCGACTGGCCAATCCGCACGATCAGGTCGGACAATGATTCTTCATACCGCGAGATGTGTCGGGACAGCTCGCCCGCGGACCGGTCAGACGGAGTCTTCGTGAGGCGGACAACGCCCGCATCGGCCAGATCGGTCGAAAGTACACGCAGTGAGCCGTTAATCTCCACAGTGCTGGTCCGCGCGTTCGACCATGTGCAGCCGATCACTTCGTCCCGTCTGGTAGTAATGGTGTCGACGTCAGCCACGTTCAGCAGATAAGCAGGCGCGGCCCAACGCAGCGCACGCGCATGGCGAACCAGACGCTGCGCTATTCGCTCTGCGTCGAAGGGTTGATTGCCGGCGGTTTGTGTCGCGACGATCCCAACTATGGCATCGACCGGCCGGCGCCGGCGCAAACGACGGATCTGGTCCAGCCATTCCGTTTCGAGCTTGTCGTGGGTCTCCTTCGCGTATAGCAGCACGGTATCGCCCGTGATCACATAACCGGTATCGGGCAGGCCTGGTGCCAGTTTTTCGACAAGCGCTTCGTCGCCGGCCAGCACTATCCAGCGGTCGCGGTATCGCCAGCGCCAGCCGTGGCGCAATGTCAGTTCCGCTTTAAGCGAACGCATCCGGTGGCTATCGAGATCAAGCCGCTCGTCGACACTGCGGCCTGAACCAGCCTGCCTGTCGACCCAATGTTTGACTTTCCGCCATGCAACGGCAGGCCGCGACGAATCATCGAAGCTGAACGCCATGAGCAGCACCACAAAAAGCGCGCACAGCACCGCGAGTGCCAGCCCTCGATGCTCGAACGGGATGCCGAACCACTCGCTGCGGTACCAGACCATCACGCCGGGGAGGACCACGGCTACCAGGACGCCGAACAGGTCAAGCTTGAATTTTCGATTCATGCAGATGGGTCCGGTCGTCGGTTCTTCTGCAGCGATGCCGGTGCGATGACTGCCAGTACAACATCATTCCCGCGTTGTTCAACTAGCAGCTGTTTCGCACCAAACGACGATGCACTCGCTGCCGCACAAGCGAGCGAAAGCAAGGACGCTGCCGCGCCCGAGTTTCCAACCGTGAAGTCCATGTCCATTTCGAGCAGCGGCTCAGCGCGCCCAGGTGTCACGTCTACGTCGTTCAGTGCCGCGTGCAGGGGAGCGACACCATTCGTATCCACACCGCTTAGCCATAGACGTCTGACAGAAGCCCGTTCGGACTTGCCCCAGCGCAACGCATAGGTCAGGACGTGATCCAGTTCGTCCAGCGAACCAGACATGGGTCGATGCACGAATGCGATGGGCTTCGGCTCGTATAGTTTCGAAATCTCTTCCGGAACGAACAGCAGTGCGGCACCGGCCTCGGCGCTTCCGTGAGGCGGGTTCCTGTTCAAAATCGAATTCAACTGAATAGTCACACGTAGCGTCGCATGCTTGCGCACCATTGGGTCGTTACTATCGAGCCACGTGTCGACACTCATCAACTTCGGATCTGCCCTCTCCATCCGGACCTGGGCCGGGCGAAGTTCGCGGCCTCTCCAGCATTTCTTCCAGACTGCTGAGGCACTCACTTCGAGGGCGTCTGCAGCAACGCTCAACTGGACCGTCAGGGGCAATGCCGTGGGTAGCCCTTGCACGGTCTCAGCGAGCTGATCGATCAATCGCTCAAAGAGCCATTCGAGAATCTGGCTCTGGCGGACCGTGTCAGGGCCTCGCTGCCATTTGCTTCGATCGACGGCTGGCGGACTAAACCATCGGGCAGTGACGGTGCCCGGTTGTGCGATGGAAGGTTGAGCTTTCAACACCACGGTCCGCTCTGCGATGGCTTCAGCCGAGTTTCGTTTGTCATCGTCGACGAACCTGCAGGCTGCGCCCAGCACGACTAGCGGGACGGCAGCTTGTGCAAATACGCCGTCAACATACCGCTCACGCGCGGCATTCCAATCCTGCGCGTCGAGGCGTCGCCCCTCGTAGACGCTGAAGCGCCTCGACACAATGAACGCTGAAATGCCGGCTGGATATATCGACAAACAAAACCAGAACCACGCGGTCCGGTCTGGTTCATTTCTGGGCCAAAGCATCAGGATTGCGAACGCGCCGAGGAGCATCAAACCGAAGAAGATGATGGACCACAAAAATCTCGATGGAGGCTCGTCCGGCACCTTCACTTCGGGAGGCAAAAGGGAGAAATCAACCGCCACGGCTTATCGAGGTCCACTATCCGGTAGCGACGAAATCAAATAACACCCGCAACTGCATAAATCGCCGTGTCGCGCGATCTCGATCCCATCATCAAATGCCCCGGCGGTTACCTGCACGATGCGACTATCGCCATGCCTCGCGCAGGACACGGGATCTCCGGTCCGGGCGATAGCTCGGCCCATGAAGAAGCACGTAGATGACCCGCTCAAGACCTGACCACCGGAACTGGTCGTGTCGCCAATCCGTATTATTCCAGGCATGGTGCAACTCCTTATTTTTGATTGCTTGATTACTGCGGCAAGTCTTTGCAAGTCGGGTCGAGATCGGCGTCGAGATAATTGTAGAAATGCACAAGTATTTTTCCGGTTTTCACCCGACGCCCGACGTAATGAACCCCTTCCGTTGACGTGCAAGTCGACAGCGAGACGTCGATCCCATCATCCAGTTTTACCTCGACGGTGCCATGGTGCATCTCAATTTTTGCGCTCCCGACAATTCCAAATCCATCTATATCTTTGGGCGCACCCTCCACACCAGATATTGAGTATGAAAAGATATTTCGGTCATGAAGAATGTCTGAAACTCTGGATTCGTCATTTTTTGGTATTTGTTTTAATATCGTGGCGCAACAATAGATTTTCCCAGAAGAATAATCGACGAGTTGCAACGTATCACCACGACTAATGCTTCCATTGACGCTATAATAAGTTTCGCCCTCAAATACGCCAACTTGTTGCCCAAAGGCAAATGGTGAAAAAAACAGAAAAGCGGCAATTAAAATATTTTTAAAAAAATGCATTGTTATCTTCCCGTAACAGACCAGTGCGGCGGATCATTATCCAGTTTGTGATGCACGGAATAACTCTCTCCAATTATTTTAAGATCCCGGAAAGAATGCACCGTTATCGCACTTCCAGACGCATCCAGCACATTCTTTCCGATATAAAACGACAGCGTCATATCAACTGCTTGTCGGGTGTTGTGGTTAGAATTGCGCGGCCTGCCCACGGGATTGCTCCCGATCTGGTAACCATGCACCATATCGCGCGCCGCCGCCTTCGCTCGAGTTGAATCTGGCGCTCCGCTTTGATCGCGGTGCGCCCAGTCAATATTGACCCCGGCCCACGCAGGTACGCTCTCCGGCGCTAAATTGCCCCTCGCGATCGCTGCCGCGTAATACATCAAATAGGAGCGCTCGATTGGCCGATATGTCGTGCTGATCCGCACCGTAATCCCGGCGTCCCGCATTGCCTGCGTGAAGCGCCGGGCATTGGAACGGAATGGCTCCACGAGATCGTCCAGGCTCCTGCTTTGCAGAAAGCGTCCGCACCATTGCGGACCGCTGGGTTCCAGCGCACTTGAGCTGATCAGCGTAACGGGATGCTGTTCATCCATACGCTCATGATGAACCGCTATCGGCGCGTGGTGCCCCGGGCCACTTGAATGTGGAGCCGCTGCGTGCCCCGGCGAGAATGCGCCACTCGCGTGCGTCGAACCAGAATCGGTCGGCACGTTTGGGTGTGCGGCGGTTCCTCCATCGGCAGCCTGCGAGGAAGATGGAACGTCTGAAGGAATACGCAAATGCTGACGGGCGTAAATATGGTCTTTATTCTTGAGGCTATTTTCCTGGACCATCGCATCGACGGTTACAGAGTACTTTCGTGCGATAACGGAAAGCGTTTCGCCCGCGCGAACGATATGCATACGAGGTCTGGATACTGCATCGACCTGATGGACCCGAGAGCGGCTGGAAAGAAGAAAATACGGGGCATTAAACGTAAATGCGGAAGACTTTGTCGAAGCTGGAAAACTGCCCATTTTTTCGAGTTCGCCCGCCTCCCGGTTATAATAAAAACTTATTTCGCGACCCAGCAAACCATTGTAGATTAATGGCAATTCACCGGCATCATTACTTCTAACCCCAATACTCGTCTCTCCACTTTTAATCTGGAAATTTTGCACAGAAAATGGCTGATTGAGTTTGTCGCGTAGTTGTACCTGTACCGGTTTTCCCAGATACCTAATCGTGCCAGGGAAATTTCCTTCCTTCTGCTCCATGGCATCTGCGAGAGCATCGAATTTATCTTCGCTCAATGAGCCGATGATATCTCCAGGCGATACACCAGCCTTGTTTTTGACAAAATCAATATACTCTTCTGTATTATTTTCCGTGGGTGGTGCGTATGCCGTGATCATGCCTCTCACGGATTTGTCACCGTAGATTTCTTTGAGCAACGCTCGATGGCGTCGAGCACCTGCTACCCGATCCCGGAAGATAACAAATAATGTTCGAGAGTCGCTGGTGCGCGCAGCATAACCAATGGCGTCATCCATAACGTACTTTCCGGGTTTTGTCAGATTTCCCGGATTATTGGTGCGCCATGCAAACGAACCACCGATATACAGTGTTTCATTCCCATCCTGATCAATATAATGGACCGTTTTCCGGTCACGATCGTAGGTCGCCCTGACAAACATGCCTACTCCAGACTACTTTGAGAAAAATTCGTTGGCCAGCGCATCGCCAGCATTCAGATATGTTGATGCGCTCTCAAGTGTTTTTTGTCGTTTGAATCGAGGCATATCAATATCCTCGTTGAATTGATAAATCGAAAAATTCACACGCGCTTTCTTAACGTAAAGATCTGGAGCACCTATGCCACCCTTGGTTGCCTGCACAACAAACAATCTGTTGTGGTCTCGATAGATGGCAATCGCCTGTACAGTCGAATCGGCCGATTCAACCGTTCGAAAATCGGAGAGGATGCCATCCGGTTCGTCAACCATGACATGCAGCCACGGGTTGCCAGAGTGCCTGGGAAGGAGAAAGCCTGTAAATGTCTCGTAACTGTGGGCATTCGATGTGCCGACATGCGCTCTAATGACTCTCACCGTTTTATCGCCCACGGAAATATCACTGCTTCCTTCTGCCAGTTGAACTTCAGCTTTGGCAGGCACCGCATCAAGGTTTACGCCGCTGGCGGTGGACATGCACAGCGCAACGAACAACAAGGCGAAGATCTTTGTTGCAATCGTCATTTTTTTATTCCTCTCCGTCCGCGATTGCCTGCTGAACGATTGGGTCGTTGTACACAAGCGCGTCAAGAAGGTGATGACGAAATCCGTCTGGTTCTTCAACCGCTGTTGGCTGACCGGAATTCTTGAGGCGGGACTGAAGGGATTTCCCGTCATCCAGCGACGGGTTGTCTCCGGTGTTTCCGTTGAATTTCTGTTCAACCAGGTCCGCAAAGCCAGGACCAGAATGGCCCGCATGGTCGTCGCCACAATGGCAGCCGTCATCGTCGTGCCCGGTGACCCGCCACTCGCCCGTTTCACCCAGCAACACAGTCAGCGGTTCCGTGTCTTTGTGATAAATGCGCTGCGTCATCCCTTGCTCATCCAGGGTGCCCTTTGCAACGACCGCCCCATGTTGATCAATAAACTGGTATGGAATTGTCGCTGCTTCGCCTATCCAGTCGCCGAGTTGTCTGTCGATCGCTACCTGCGTGCTGAAGACTGCCGGAATCTGCCCTGGCCATGGATATGCCGATGCGGGCAGGCTCGCCGGGCCCTCCCAATGAAACTTCCCGCACTTAAGGGTGATATCTCCTGGACACCCCAATTCGATGCTGCCGTTCACAAGCTTGATATACGCACCGCCGCTGGTCAGCGTGAGTCCCTCTTTGGACGCGACGATCATCTGACCATCGGTGCTGGTGAGTTTCACGTCCTTCGCTGCGCTGAACAGCATCTGCCCGCCCTGCGCCTGGGCAATGAGGTCCTGATTTCCTGCAATCAGTTTCACTCCACCGTTCTGGGCGAAGAGCGAGAGCGCATTCGCCGTCGCAACTTTCAAGTCCTGCATGGCGCCGACGCTGATGCTGCCGCCAGCGGTCGCAATCAGGTCGTCGGCCGCACTCATCTGCAAATGATGACCACTCGTGAATGCGATTCCATCTGGCGCGCTCGCCAGCAGCACAGATTTTTTCAGCCCGGCCAGATGTCCTTCCAGTAACACCTGCTGCTTTTGAACGTCGCTTGCGAGGGCCTGCGCAGCCTGAGCGGCTTTCGCAAGCGATCTCATTTGAGCCAATGCCTCATCGAGCTGGGTCTGCGCACTATTCATATCGAGCTGCGGACCAGTGCCACCTTGCTGGGCCTCGGCGGAGATAAGCACCCCCCCGCCCGCCCGCACCGCCACATGCCCATCCGTGCGCAACTCCGCCCCCTGCCCCCGCTCCTTCCCCTCACCATCGACCATATGCCCCAGATTCAGCTCGCTGCTCTGATACGGCGTACTCAGGTGAATATGCTCATTCCCTTCCTTGTCCTCCATGCACATCTCGTTGTGCGCGGCGGTCCGGATCAGGTTGCGGGTGTGGTTCAGGTTGTTGACCAGATCGGGATGCAGGCTGTCGTGCATCGCTCCGATGATGACGGGCCGGTCTGGATCGCCGTTGGTATGGATGATCGCCACTTCCGCGCCGTCGATCAGCGGAAAGTGATGGCCGTAGTTGTCGCCGCTATAGGGCTTCGCAAGCCGCACTGGCCGGCTCGTGCCACCCGGACTCCACGCATCGAGGTCGAACGGCAGCTTGATCACATACCAGCCTTCCTCCGTCAACCAGGCGCACCGATAGTCCCCAGGCGACGTGATGCGCGCGGGCAGGATGCCCTGGATCACGGGTTGCGCGGCACGATCAACGGGCGTACGCCAGACACAGTCCGACGGAATCGCGGCAAACGAATTCGAATACGCCTGCCGTCGCCCGCCACTGGAAGTCACGGAGACGATGAACATCCCATGCGGCGCTTCCGCGAGCGCTTCGTCAAGGTTCAACACCTCGCCGGCTTCGAGCGCAAACACGTTGCCCTTGCCTTCGAACGTAACCTGTTGCGCCAGATGCGCCTCATGACGCAACCGCGCAATGCGCCGGCCCTCGTCGAGCGTTTCGTAATGCTCACCCCAGCGATAGTCGACCGCGTTCGTGGTCTTGTCGTCACGCGCGGCGTTCTGTTCGACAAGCAGCGACACATCTGCCTGACGATGGTTGTAGTCGTTCAACTGAACCGCCTCGGGCACGCGCCGCATGCGCCGCTCGATAGACCCGACCGATTCCGCGCCGACATTCGTCAGCCCCGCGTGGCGCCGGAACGGTACCACGCGCTGGTTGCGGGCATACGCGTCAAGGTCGTCGCCGAAGACGATGACCTCGTGGTCCTTCGCCTGCTCGAAGCGGAACCAGACGCCTTCGTCCGCGGCGATGCGCTGGATGAAGGCGAACGTGGTTTCCTCGTACTGGGTCACGTATTCGTGACGCCTGTACTGCGCGCGCAGATTGAACCTGAAGTCGACGCCCTCGCGATACCCGTAGTGGCTCAACGTGTCGCAGATGATTTCCTGTGCCGACTGCTTCTGGAACAGTCGGCTCGTCACCGTGCGTGCCAGGTCCGCGGCGCGCGGCTCGATCACGATCCGGTAGCGCGTCTCGTCGGCAGAGGTCTCGAACTGGTCGAACTGCGTCACCACACCATGGAGGGTGCGCGCCGGCGGCACGTCGCTGAACTTCGACGCGTTCTCGCCAAACATCTGGAGCAGATACCCGGCGTTCGGATCGATGGGCGCGATCACGAACTTCGCGGGCCGGCCCAGCACCTGGTCCATCGGAATACCGGCGACGGGGCTCGTGAACTCGATGTCATGGCGATACAACTGGCTGATTGCGTCAAAGCCGCTGAACTTCAGCACCGAGAACGGCGCCGGATGCGGCGCGAGTTTGACCTCATAAGCCTGCGACGGCAGAACCATGAATCCCATCAACGGCACCCCCGAATACGTATGAAACCAGGAACGGCGCCGCCACGACGCAAACGCCTACGTCCCGGCGGCCCGCTTCAGCCAAGGTGAATCAGTTCTTCGCTTTCGGCATCTGCGACACCAGCGACAACCCAATGTCCATCCCCTCCACCTGGAAGTGCGGGATGATGAACAGCTTGATACGGAAGAAGCCCGGGTTGTCCTCGATGTCCTCCACCGTCACCTTCGCCTCACGCAGCGGATGCGACGCCTGCAACTCGTCGCCTGGGTCCTTCATCTCGGTCACGAGACCCTTGATCCAGTTGTTCAGCTCAAGCTCGAGCAGACGCCGGTCCTTGGTCGTGCCGATGTTTTCGCGCTGGATCAGCTTCAGGTAATGCGCGATACGCGAGAGCAGGAAAATGTACGGCAGACGCGCGTTGATGCGGCTGTTGGCCGTTGCCTCCTTCGTCTCATACAACGCCGGTTTCTGGGCCGAATTCGCCGAGAAGAAACACGCAAAGTCGTGGTTCTTGTAGAACGACAACGGAATGAATCCGAGGTTGGCGAACTCGAACTCACGCGTCTCGGGAATCAGCACTTCGGTTGGGATCTTCGGCTGGTAGCCGGTGCCCAGGTCATACAGGTGAACCGGCAGATCCTCGACCTTGCCGCCCGCCTGCGGTCCGCGAATCTGCACGCACCAGCCGTTGCTGGTGAAGCTGCGCACCATGTTGGCGGCGAACGCAAACGACGCATTGACCCACAGATACCGGTCGTGGTTCGGACCCTTCACCGCTTCGTCATAGTTGAACGCACGCACTGGCGTCGTGTCCTTGCCGTACGGCAGACGGCCCAGTACGCGCGGCATCGT
Source organism: Paraburkholderia sartisoli (assembly GCF_900107685.1). Classification (GTDB taxonomy): domain Bacteria; phylum Pseudomonadota; class Gammaproteobacteria; order Burkholderiales; family Burkholderiaceae; genus Paraburkholderia; species Paraburkholderia sartisoli. The sequence goes on from NZ_FNRQ01000009.1 coordinate 44,416, forward strand.
CAAGCCGACGTAGCGGGCGTCGTCGGTGTCGCGGAAGCTTTTCCACTTGATGTACTCGGCGCGATCGAAGTAGTTGCCGATATCCTGGATCGCGGCCACCTCATCCATCGATTTCTTGCCGAAGAACGCCGGCCCGACAGAGCCAATGAACGGCATGTGCGCCGCCGCTGCCACCTTCGAGATGTTGCGCAGCAGACCGATATCCTGCGGCGAGTTCGCGAATTCGAAGTCGCTGATGAGCGCGCTGACCGGCTGGCCACCCGGCGTGTCGTATTCCTCGATGTACGTGAGGCGGTACAGGCCGCTCTGGATCAGCTCCGGCGTGTCCTCGAAATCGCGAATCAACGCGTCTCTCGACACGTCGAGCACTTCAATACGCGCGTTCTTGCGGAAGTCCGTGCGGCTCACGAGCATCTTGAGGCCACGCCAGCGTCCTTCGAGTGCCTGGAATTCCGGCGCGTGCATGACGGCATCCAGTTGGCGGCTGATCTTGCGGTCGAGCTGGCCGATATGAAAATCGAGCAGGGACTTGTCCAGCCGGTCGACCGGCCTGCTCGCCTCGCCGACCAGTTGCAGGAAGGCGCTCATTCCCCGTGCCAGCCGCTCGTCGGCCGACGACTCGGAAAGCAGGTCGTTGTCCCGGAACGCTTCGAGCGGCCGCGCCGCGCTCACGGGCTTGAGGTTGATCTTGCTGCACAGCAATTCATAGACGCTGCGGCTGTCCGCCAGCGGCGCTTCGTTATGAGCAGCATCCAGCACAACCATCCCGGTCGTGCCGGCCTGTCGGGATTCATTACGTGACATGTCGAGTCCTGTCCTTATTGTCCCTGCGGGACGCGCGTTGATCGTTTATCGAAAATGCACTGAAAGCCGTCGCGGCCCTATGCGTGACCCTCTGGCTGCGTAGCCGCGGTTGCAATCTGCGCAAGCTCACCACGCAGTTGCCGCGCGAGGACGTGATCCTTCAGTATCTTTTCGAACTCGCGACGAAACGTGCCGTTGTCGAGCAGGTTCGATTTCAGGTCGCGCAGCAGATTGCGCATCGCAAGCAGCGCCTGCAGTTCGGGAATCTGGCGGGCCACCTGCTCCGGCTCAAAGTCCTTCATCGACCTGAAGCTGAGCGCAACGGGAAGCTCAGACCCGTCTTCGGCAAGCGTGTTTTCGACTGCAACGTTCAACTCGGGCGCAAAGTCGGACAGGACGGCGTCGAAATTATTCCTGTCGATATTGGTCTTCTTGCGCTCGGCAAGCGGCGCCTGCTCCTTGCCCGCGCTGAAGTCCCCGGCGACGAGCAGCTTGAGCGGCAGTTCGACCTTCTTCTGGGCGCCGCCAGTGTGCAGATCCAGGGTGATTGAAACGCGCGATTTCGGAATTTCGTGCTGGAAGCTGTCCATTATGTAGTTCCTGGTAAAAGAATGGTCGCCGTGGCATCGCAAACAGGAACCTCTGGCGCGGCCCTCACTGATGCGATTGTTTTAGTTCGACCCGCATTAAATATGGCATTTATTCATCTCGTCAAATGCCATGTTGCTTAAATTTAAGTATCCATATGTAAATAATTGTCAAATCTGAAGTTATTCGGAGTTTCCCTACAGGCACTACAGAAGAACGACCACGCCCCTTCGCAAAATTCAGCGTATAAACGCACGGAATCAGACAACACCATGCCTGCAAATATCAAATGTTTAATAAAACAATTGCGAGATATGAATCCCACATATACTCCTCCATCAGATTTGTCTTTTATCAATCCAATGGAGAATTTATACGCGCAACAATAAATCTGAAAATTAATGTCAAGACACATATCGATGCGATTTATCGACATATAGAATCTTCAATCCAGACCAAAGATAATCAGAGAAGACCACACTCATGCGGATCGACAAACCGCTCTGGCACGAAGGCCTGATCCTTAACCAGCAGCAATTCCAGCAGCAGGACCGGTGGACGGATTTCGTTCACCGCCAGCTTGCGTCGGCCGCGATCGCAGAGCCGTGGGGCACGCTCGCCGTGGAGATCGACGAGGAAGCGTTACCCAACGGGCGCCTGAAACTCACGCGTCTGAAGCTGAGGTTTCCTGATGGCACGCCGTTCGACACGTCGGTCAGCGATGCACTGCCTCCAGCGCGCGATCTGACGCAGGGCTTGTCGCCGGATACGCAAAGCGTCGTGGTGCTGGCCGCGCTGCCGCTCGTGAACGCCACCGGCAGCAACTGCCGCTTCGACGAGACAACGCTGGCGCGGCCGCGTCGCTCATATCGGGAGTTCGTGAAAGTCACCGACCTGAACGGCACGGGCGAAGCAGAGATGGCGGCCGAGCGTCACGCGGTGCGATTGCTGTTCGACTTCGAGCCGCACGCGGACGACACGGTCTGCGCGATCGCCCGTCTCAAGCGGGGCACGGGCGGCCATTTCGAGGTCGACCATCATTACGTGCCGCCGTGTCTGACGCTTGCGGGTCACACCTTGCATGTCGAGCGGGCGCAGCGTCTTGCTGACATCCTGCAGGCGAAGAGCGCCGCACTGGGTACGCGCAAGAGCGAGCGCATCGAGGCTGTAGCTGAATACGGCATCGCCGATGTGTCGCTGTTCTGGCTGCTCCACTGCATTCATACGCACTGGCCGCAACTCCGGTTTTTCGCCACGCACCCGAGCCAGCCGCCCGAGCGCCTCTATTCGACACTTGCCCAACTGGCGAGCGTACTGACGACGTTTTCAACCGGCACTCAACTCAATGAAATCCCGGCCTACGACCACCCACGTGCCGGGGAAATTTTCGCGAAGCTCGAAGCGTTGATTCGCGACCTGCTCGACGCGATCATTCCGTCGCGCGTGATATCGATCGGCATGACGCGCAAGAGTCCCACCACATGGACGGGCCAGCTTCTGGACGAACGGCTCGTCACCGGCGCGGACTACTATCTGTCGGTCAACGCAGCGCTCGCGCCGTTCGAGCTGGCCGGGCAGTTTCCGAAGCTGTGCAAGATCGGCGCGCCGGACGACGTCGAGCACATCGTCAATTCCGCGCTCGCGGGTATTCCGCTCAAGGCCGTGCAGCGTGTGCCCGCCGCGATTCCGGTGCGGCTCGACAATCTCTATTTCGCGCTTGATCCAGACGATCCAGCACACGCAAGGATGCTGGACGCGCGCGCCTGCCAGATCTATCTGCCGACGACAGTCGCGGATGCGTCGCTTGAACTCTACGCGGTGCTGCGCTCATGACGACTATCGCCAGCAACCTGACGGAAGTCCCACTGATCGACGCTCACCTTGCCGCGAGCCGGCAAGGCGGCGGCATTCGCGATCTGCTGCGTGACACGGCACTGCTCGTCAGCATGCTGATGCAAGGCGGCAACACAGACCCGGCGAACGAATTGCGCGAGCGCTGCGTCCAGTTGATGACAGCGTTTTCCGCCGCCCTCGAACAGCGCGGCTACGCTGCCGACGTGCGGGAAGACGCGTTATACGCCCAGTGCGGTCTGCTCGACGAGGCGGTGCTGCGTTACTCATCGATAGAAGACCGGTCCAGTTGGGAGGCTCACCCGTTGCAGGTCGAACGGTTCGGCAAGCTCGATGCTGGCGACCACGTCTTTGAGAGGCTCGAGGAACGCATGCGCGAGGCGTCCCCCAACGTCGATCTGCTCGAGTGCTACGCCGCCATCCTCGGGCTCGGTTTCAGGGGGCGTTACGCTTGCCCCACGGGGACGTCCTCCGGGGTTCGGGAAGGCGAAACGAAGCGCGCGGCATTGATCGTCGCGCTCGGTGCCCGGCTTGAAAATCTGCGACCGGCCGTCACGCGAACGTTTATCGCCGACCGGAACGAACGGCGTATCGCAGACTGGTTCTATCGCTTCTCGCCGTGGGGGATCGCCGGAACCTGCTGTATCGCCGCGGCCTTCGTCTATCTCGTCTGGGGTCACGCGCTCGATGCGCAGCTCGCCCATTTGATGTCGTCGGCGCCAGCCATGAAGCCGTGATGTCCGAACTACATCTGGGGTACCCGTTTCGCGCGATGGTCGTTTTTACGGCCTCGCTGGCGCTTGCGCTGCTGCTTCTGGTCCTTCCGGTCGGGCGTGGACTGGCCTCGCCAGTCGCCGCGGGTGTGGTGGTGGTTACGCTTGCCGCCGTCGTCCTGCGCACGCTGCAACGCAATCGGGCTCGCGCGCAAAACGCACACGTAATGGCGTCGCTCGGCGCCACAACAGCCAGTCTGCCGGTGAGCCTGCGCACGCGCATGCCGCTGATGCTGGTCACGGGAGATTCGCTTCCCGAACTGTTTAACCGCGACGGCGACGGGGAACGGGTGGCGCACGTTGGCAACGGGGCGATCTGGCTGCGGGTCGACAACCCGGGCGACCTGCCGCACGTCGGCGTGGCCGTGAAGCGGTGGCGCGACGGTCGCGCACCCGACGGCGTCGTGCTGTCGATCGCGCCAGCCGCGCATGCCAGCGACGACGCGCTGGCGCAGGCGCTGCGCATCGCGCGCCAGGCGGCAAGCGACGCCTCACGCATGCTCGGCGCGAGGTTGCCCGGCTACGTTGCAATCTATCAGCGGCTCACCACATCGCCTGCGGCGGCGGTGGATTCGCAATGGTACGGCGTGTCGTCGGCCTGCAGACTGACAGAAGCCCTCCAGGGGGACGCGCAGCGCCTGGAAGCAGTAATGCGCGCCGCTGAAACGCAGGCCCAGCAGGCCGGTAGCGATCCTGTTCCTGCTGCGCGCGCGGCGGCGCTCGCCTCGATCATCGGCTGGACGCAACGCGCCGTGATTGGCCCGCTCACTGACCCGCGTCAACCGGCGATGCCCTGGCCGCTTTGGGGCACAGGCTGGATCGATTGCGGCCCGGCGAGCGATTTCCGCTCTCCGTGGGCGCGGGACATCCACGCGCATTCGCGAATCACGCCGCCCCCGGTGGCCGCCTCGCCTGTCCCGTGGCCACTGCCGCAGCCGTTGATCGAAGCCATGCCCCGGCGACTATGGGTGTCGCCACGTCTCACGGCTGTCGCGCACGCAATCGCGCTGCTCGCGTTCGCGGGTGCATTGGCTATCTGGGGTTCGGCCGGAAACAACCAGGCTCTGCTCTCGCGTGCAGGCGCCGATCTTGACCGGTTTTCCACGATTCCCGTCGCCCACGACAACGCAAGGCGCAATGCGTTGCAGGCACTTGTCGCGGATCGCGACCAGATCGACCGTTACGCCCGTCTCGGCGTGCCATTGCGCCTGTCGTTCGGCATGTACCGCGGGGATGCAGTCATGCCCGTACTCGATACTGCGATCTCCTCATACGAGGCGCCGCCTCCGCCGCCCGCGGTGGTGACGCTCGACAGCATGTCGCTCTTCGACAGCGGGAAAGCGCAACTGAGGCCCGGCTCGACCCGCGCGCTGGTCGGCGCGCTCGAAATGATAAGGGTCCATCCGGACAGGCGGATTCTGGTCGCCGGCTACACCGACAACATAGGCAACGCCGACAGCAACCTGAAACTGTCGATCGCGCGTGCCGGGGCGGTACGCGACTGGCTGGTCGAGGCATCAGGCATTCCGGTGACGCAGTTCGCGATCCAGGGCTACGGCGACACGCGTCCGATCGCCAGCAACGCCACCGTTGCAGGACGAGCGAAGAACCGGCGCGTCGAAATCACGTTAGTGCCGAACGCCCCGAAGGAAGTCCCCTTGGGGGGCGCCCCGAAGGAAGTCCCCTTGGAGGACTCGCCTGGCATCTGAGCAAAACGCAGCCACCCCACTCGAAACAGTTCAGCCCTGGAGCATGGCTTTGGGGCATTCGCGGTCCGGGGATCGACTCCGGACGATTGTTGCAGTCAAAACGAGGGAGAAAGAAAAATGGCAATTCCGGCATACATGTGGATCAAGGACGACGGCGGCGCGGACGTCAAGGGCTCCGTCACGGTCCAGGGACGCGAGGGCAGCGTCGAAGTCGTCGCGCTCGATCACAGCGTCAACATCCCGACCGATTCGAATACCGGCAAGCTGACCGGCACGCGCGTGCATGCCCCGATTACGTTCACGAAGGAAACCGACGCGTCGACACCCTACCTGTACAAGGCGGTGACGAGCGGCCAGACGCTGAAGTCGGTCGAGATCAGGTGGTACAAGATCGACGACGCGGGCAAGGAAAAGGAATACTTCAACACGAAGCTCGACAACGTGAAGGTCGTCGCGGTCAAGCCGAAGATGCTCGACATCAAGAACCCCGCGTTCGAAAAGCACAATCATCTCGAAGACGTCGAGCTGCGCTACGAAAAGATCACGTGGTCTTACAAGGACGGCAACATCATCCACGCCGACAGCTGGAACGAGCGCTCGTAACACGCGCGGCGAATCCATGAAAGGCCGGCACCGCTCGCGTGGTTTCTGAAGACAGGATGGGCGGAGCCTCTTTTCGCCAGCCCACGATGTGCGAGGGCTGGCGCCTTTGGTTCATGTCCCGAAGTCCGTCCTCCGGCCCGGGCTCTTTCCCCGTGACGATCATGACGCTGCGTGACGACCGGAGGAATCCCCCGCGGAATTTCCCGCACTGCGTGAGCGCGCTGGAGTAAGCAATGCCAGTTGGTCCTTCGCTGTACGACAAGCTGCTTGGTCAGATCGGCGGCGAGCCGCTCAATGCGCACGACGACAAAACGCTCGAGATCCTGAGCGTCCAGCAGAACATTCGCCGCATCCTCAATACGCGGGCGGGCGCACTCAAGCACCTGCCCGACTACGGATTACCCGATCTGACGAACATCTACAAGGCGTTGCCCGCTTCGGCGCACCGGCTCAAGCAGCAAATGGAGGCGACGCTGCTCGCATACGAGCCGCGTATCCGTTCAATCGACGTGGAATACATGGACAATCCCGATCCCGGCGTTCTGGTGAGCTACGAAATGACGTGTCATTTGAAGCACGCCGGACTGGTTCGGTTCGGAACGTATTTCGAACCGCCTGGCCGCATGCGTGTGCAACGGGTCGAGGTTGAGCGCGAGATCAGATAAAGCGACGCGTTCCAGCGCGCGATGGGACGCATCAGGATCACCGGACTTCACGGCGCCCCGTCTGGCAACCGCGTCCCCTGCGCACGCAAACCGCTATACAGGGTCATGCCGGCTCCTTTGCCACGGTACGCCGCGTTTCTTCGCACACGACGTTAACGGGGTTCGCTTCGGCTCACAACCAATCAAAGCTCATAAATTTATGAGCGCGATGGTGCGAAGAAAAATTGCGTTCAGGGACTTCATGGGTGACGCGAAATCGTTGCGCGTTCATCCTTTCCATGCGGTAAGACGCCGCTCTGCAATCAGCACGGTCTGGTTGAACGCGAGCCCGAGGACGGACAGCGTAATGATGCCGGCGTACATCTTTGGAATTTCAAACGTGAACTGCGAGTAATTGATGAGGTAGCCAAGACCTGCCTTGGCACCGACCATTTCAGCGGCGACCAGAACAAGAATCGCATAGGCGCCCGCGACGCGGATTCCGGTGAATACCGTTGGCACTGAAGCGGGCAACACGACCTTGTAAAAGAGCGATAGCGGCGAGAGCCCCATCGAACGTGCCGAGCGGATCAAAAGCGGATCGACGTTGCGCACGCCGCTGACCGTATTGAGCATCACCGGCCAGATGCACGAATACACGACCATCGATATCTTGGACGTCTCACCCATGCCGAGCACCAGCACGAATACGGGCAGGATGGCGAGAGGCGCGGTATTGCGGAAGATTTCCAGCAATGGATTGAGAACGTTCGCGAGCGAGCGATACCAGCCTATGAAGAGACCAAGCGGCACACCGATTGCAATAGCGATGACGAAGCCGCCTAGCGCCCTTCCCGCGCTGGCGAGCAGATGCGAAGTCAGCTCGCCGGAAACCAGCATGTCGATCAGCGCACGCACGACTGTCGAAAACGGCGGCAGAAACGTCGCATCGACCCAGCCGAAACACGGTAACGCTTCCCACACCGCGATAAAAGCGACTATCGCAATGCTGTTGCGCAGGATGCGCGGCAACGTCGCGGCAAAAAACGTCGCGAAGGGGCGTGACAGAGTAGTGTTTAGCGTCGTGATTGTGCTCATGGCGAAAGGGAATGTCGTCTGGAAAGATCAGGCAGCGCGGGCTGCATGAAGGCGGGGTGCGTCACCGCGATGGTGGATGAGTTGCCAGATCTGATGCCGCAGCGCGACGAACTCCGGTGTCGCGCGCAGATCGTCAGTGGTGTCGTCGCGGTTCAGGTGTACGTCGAGCGAGTGCGTGACACGACCAGGGGTCGCCGCCATCACGAGTACGCGCTGACCGAGGTACACCGCTTCCTCGATACCGTGCGTGATAAACACGATCGTCTTGCCCGTCCGCTTCCAGATACGCAGCAGTTCGTCCTGCAAGGTTTCGCGCGTCTGCGCGTCGAGCGCGGCAAACGGCTCGTCCATCAGCAACACGTCCGGGTCATACGAAAGCGAACGCGCGATTGCCACGCGTTGCTTCATGCCGCCCGACAACTCGTGTGGATACCTGTCCTCGAAACCCGTAAGACCCACGAGATCGAGCCAGTAGCGCGCACGGCTGGCGCGTTCCGCTTTCGGTACGCCTTTGGCCGCAAGGCCGAATTCGATGTTGCCCTGCGCCGTTTTCCACGGGAACAATGCGTATTGCTGAAACACAATGCCGCGATCGAGACCAGGGCCCGTGATCGAACTGCCGTCCACCAGGATCGTGCCGCTATCCGGCTTTGTCAGTCCGCCGATGAGATCGAGAAGCGTGGTCTTGCCGCAGCCGCTCGGGCCGACCAGCACGAGAAACTCGCCGGCCGCCACGTCGAAGGACACGTCCTGCAGCACGACGAAGTGTCCACGCCGGTTCAGGTGGAAACCCTTGGCGATGTTGCGTACGCTGATGGTCGCGCCCATGTGTGTTTCTCCTTGAGAAATATCGCGGCGTTAAATCACAGGCTCAAGAACCTGGCTGGCGGCTGCCCAGCGCCTGACTGAACGGGTTGAACTGGTTGGTATAGATATCGTCCGTCTTGACCTGCCCGGGCTTGAGCACGCCGTTGCTCACGTACCAGTCGACATAGGTCGAGAAATCGCTGGGACTGATGATCCCGCCCTTGCCGCCGACACCCGCCGATTTCCAGTAGCGCACGATCGTTTTGTCCTCGTTGCGGTGGCGCGCCTGGACGATTTTCTCGAGCCGCGCAACCACTTCGTCACGCGGTGTCTTCTGCGCCCATTCGATCGCACGCGCCGTGCCGTCGACAAACTTGCGCACGGTATTCGGGTTCTGCTGGATGAAACGGTCCGTGAAGATATAGCTCGCGTATCCAAAGCTGCCGAGTAGCTGGTAGTCGGTTATCAGGAGCGTTGCGCCGCCACCGGCAATCAGTTTGTCCTTGAGGATGTCTTCGAGGAACACCGCATCCAGCTGCTTCTGCTTGAGAAGCTGCTCAAGGTTGACGGGCGGCGCCGCGACAAAGGTGATCTTCTGGATATCGGCTTTCGATACGCCCGATTTTTCGAGCCATGCGGTGGTGAGGTATTGCTCGTATGCGCCGGGCGTGTTGACGCCGATCTTGCGGCCCACCAGATCACGCGCAGTCTTGATCGGACTGCCTTGAAGCACGAAAATGCCACTGTTGGTGTCTTTATCCGCGCCCACATAGGACAGCACCGCCTTGACCGGTGCATGGGCCGCCACGAGCTTCACGATCGAGCCGTTGAACGCGCCGCCAAAATCGACGTCCCCGGTAACCGCGGCCTGAATGTCCTGCGGTCCGCTCGTCGTGTTGCCTACCCACTTGAGCTTGACAGGTGCCAGGTAGCCGAGATCCTCCGCGAGTTCGGGATACAGTACCTTGCTTGCCCAGCCCTGGTAGCGCAATTCAGTTTTCCCGGGCGCCTGTGCGCAGGCGAGTTGCCCCATCAACAGAAGAAAGCCTGCCGCAAGCAATCGGGTTGTAGCGCGCCACCTGTCGCTCAAATTTTCTTTCATGGTTGCCTGTATCAATCCGGTTCCGGGAAACAGATGAGCCGGCCAGGTTGCGAAACGCACGCGCCGGCCGGCTTCACTCGATGCCTGTGTCTAGAACGCGCCGTCGTGTTCGAGCGTCACGCGGTGAATGCGACGCCGTGACGAACCGTAATCGCGTGCCGCGTAGTGCTGCACCTGGCGGTTATCCCAGATCGCCACGTCACCCTTCTTCCATTCGAAGCGCGCCTGGATCTCCGGCGTCTTGATCAGGTCGTACAGGTAGTTGAGCAGGCTCTGGCTCGCTGTTTTCGACACACCGAGCAGATGGCTCGTGTGCCCTTCGTTGACGAATACCAGCTTGCGTCCGTTTTCGGGGTGCGTCTTGATGACGGGCACTTCGATCGGCGGAAACTTTTGCGATGCGTCGCGAACGCGCGCGGCTTTCTGTTCGATGGTTTCCTCGGCGGTGCCCGGCGGCAATTCGTAGCCGCTTAGCAACTCGGAAAGCGCCTGCTTTTTAGGCGAAGCAAGAAACGTGTTCACCGCGTGCAGCTTTTCGAAGTAGCGCGCGAGATCGGGGTCCAGCAGATCGTAGACGCCCGCGGACGACGTCCAGATCGTGTCGCCACCGCCGCCCTCTGGAATCTCCTGCGCGTGCAGCACGGTTGCCTTGGGTGGCTGAGGTTGCCACGACACGTCGACGTGCCAGTTATCCGTGCCGCCCGACTGCGTCTTGTCGCTATGGGCGATCACCTCGATTTCGGGGAATCCTGCGACAGCCGGCAAATAGATGTTCTTGCGGATCGGGTTGCCAAAAATGCGCGCAAGCCCGACGTGCTGTTCCGGCGTCAGCGTCTGTTCGCGAATGAAAATGACGCCGTGATCCACCAGCGCCCGATTGAGCGTGCTGCGATTGTCGTCACTTAGCGGGCGCGATAGATCGACGTTTTCGATCACCGCGCCGATCAGCGGCTTGTAACGCCGCACGCGGATATCCTGATGGGCGTTACCTGACTGCGAAACCGGATTTTCAAGCACAGTGCTCATTGCGTTCCTCCTGGGGTTGCGGGTGTGGGTTCGGATCGGTGTCCAGACATCAAAGCAGGAGGGTCCACGCGGATCAACCAACCATTTTGCTAAAGAATTTCGACTGGAGTCCGATTCATATAGACCGTGCCCCGTCAGACGCAACCCACGCTGTGTGCGGATTGCTTGTGGCGAAAGATCATTTCCGCGCAGCGGCTTGCGCGTCTACGTTTGAAGGTTGCGACGAGGAGGCCAAATGGCGCCGCTGTTTCGGCTTTGACTTTTTCGATGCTTGAACAGACGCGCTAGCGCGACCGGTACAATATGGCCACTCTCCGCCGAAACGCCCACCCTCTCATGCAGAATCTGAAATACCTGAGCGCATACCCGACGGCGCTCCAGGACAAGGTGCGCCGGCTGATTGCTGAACAGCAACTCGGTGCGTATCTTGACGAGCGCTATCCGAACCGGCATGCCGTACAGACCGATCGTGCGCTGTACGACTATTGCGCGGACCTGAAACGCGAATTCATCCGCAACGGTCCGCAGATCGACAAGGTCGTCTACGACAGCAAACTGGATGTACTGCGGCACGCGCTCGGCCTGCACACGACGATTTCACGCGTGCAGGGCAGCAGGCTCAAGTCGAAAAAGGAAATCCGTATCGCTTCGCTGTTCAGGGATACCGCACCGGAATTCCTTCGCATGATCGTTGTGCATGAACTTGCACACCTGAAGGAAAGCGAACATAACAAGGCGTTTTACCGCCTCTGCGAATTCATGCAGCCGGGCTACCATCAGACCGAGTTCGATCTGCGCCTTTACCTGACGCATCGCGACCTCACGCGAGGCACGCCCGGCTGAAAGCCGTTGCCCCAGTTCGCCGCGCGAAACGCGCTGGGAGTATGCTGCACGTGAGTCTGTCCATACCAGCGCCAGGGAGGGATACGCGATGAGTACCGCAAGCGAGCTTCAGAGCACCGTCGATGCGATGGTTCAACCGGGCAAGGGCCTGCTGGCCGCCGACGAGAGCGGACCGACCATCGCGAAACGCTTCAAGACCATCGGCGTCGAGTCGAACGAGGAATACCGCCGCGCATGGCGCGACCTGTTGCTGTCGACGTCAGGCCTTGGCGAATACATCAGCGGTGTCATCCTGTATGAAGAAACGCTGGGGCAATGCTCCAGCAAGGGCACGCCGCTGCCGGAACTGGCCGCCTCGCAGGGCATTGTGCCGGGCATCAAGGTCGATCTTGGCAAGATTCCCCTTGCACATGCACCCGGCGACGAAATCACGCAAGGCCTCGACGGGCTCGCGCAACGGCTGGCCGGATACAGGAAACAGGGTGCGCGCTTTGCCAAGTGGCGTGCGGTGTACAACATCTCGCCGACACGCCCTGGGCGGCTCGCCATCGAGGCCAATGCCGACGCTCTCGCCTCTTATGCGGCGATCTGTCAGGAAGCGGGTATCGTGCCAATCGTCGAACCCGAGGTGCTGATGGACGGTGACCATACGATCGCGCGCTCGTTTGAAGTGACCGAGGCGGTGCTGCACGAGGTCTTTCACGCGCTGCACCGGCATGCGGTCGTGCTTGAGCATATGCTGCTCAAGCCGGGTATGGTGATCGCGGGTTCCAATGCCGGGAAAGCTTCAGTTGAAGACGTTGCACGTCAGACAGTGCAAGTGCTTAAACGAACTGTTCCCGCGGCCGTGCCTGGCGTTGTGTTTTTGTCTGGTGGACAGACGCCTGAACAGGCAACCGCGCATCTTGATGCGATGAACCGGCTTGCGGCCTTGCCGTGGAATCTGAGCTTTTCCTATGGGCGGGCGTTGCAGGAGCCGCCACTACAGGCGTGGAAGGGACTGGCCGCTAACGTTGCTGTTGCGCAGAAAGCGCTGCTCAAGCGGGCGCGGTTGAATAGTGAGGCTTGCCTGGGCAGGTATGAGACCCGGATGGAGGTGGACGAGGGTTGAGGTGGAGTGACTTCATTGTCCACGACGTCTCGCCTCAAGAGCGCAAACGCCTCTTGAGGCGAGACATCTGATACTTCTATGAGTCGTGGGTCAGAACAAGCCTGGGATCACACGGTAGCGGACCTTCTCCTTGTAAAAGCGATAGACCGCATCGGTCGACAGAAGCCGTTCTTCCCGATAAATTCGACATGCCTGAAGGGCGAACAGGGTTCCGTAAATGAGCAGGTTCTGCACGCCGAAGTTCGCGAGCAGAAAACCAATGTCGGTGACAAGGTATCCGACGTACATTGGATGTCGCATGAACCGATAGGCGCCATGCGACACGACTCCCCGGTTGGCCGGCAAAATGCCGAACGAGCGCCGCAGCGAAATCTTTGCAAAGAGCTGCCAGCAGATGCCGAGCACCTGAAGCGACGCGGCGATCGTTTCCGGTACGAGTCGAATGCCAGGTCCCAGTTGAACGGCGAGAAAGTAGTACGTGCCGCCCATCGTGCACAGGAACGCAAACGGCGTCCAGTCACGTCGCACCGGAACCCGTGAGAAGAGCGACAGACTGATGGTGAAGCACACCTCCACCACCAGCAGTAGCAGCGTGATACGTCCAGGGTCAGCACGCCAGTGCAGGATCGCAGCGTACGCAAACACGCTCAACAGTACGGCCGTGCCGGCCCGTGCCGATATTTCGAGCAATGCGTCGCGCAGGCGCGGCGTGGTGTCATGTGTGGCACGCGCCGAACCATCGGCAGGAGGTGTTGCAAGCCCCTCTCTTTCGTTGATGATGACGGCCATATCTCCTCCAGATTATTTTTGTCAGATGGCGGCGTTGAGTTTGCTGGCGTTATCCGGTTGATTGTCGGCCATGTAGCCATCGAGGATCTTCACCAATCCGTACAGGTACTTTTTGACGCTTTGCAGTTCCCGGCTATCGAGCGTGTGATAAAAATCAGCCAGATTGCGGTTGACGGGCTCGAAATAAGCAGCGATCGCCGCGCGACGACCTGGAATAAAGTGCAACAGGATGCGCCGCCCATCGGTCGGGTCGGTTTCGCGCTTGATCAGCCCGGCCGTCTCGAGGCGTTTCAGCGAGGTCGTGATACTGCCCGGCGAAAGTCCTGCCAGTTTCGATAACCTGCCGGGCGTGACCGGTTGCGCCTCATCGTAATAGGCGAGTTCCAGGCATTTCAGATCGGTGACGCTCACGCCCAGTTGTCCGGCTACAAACTGGTTGAAGGCCGCCAGTTTGACGCCGAGCATAAACCGGAGCCTGACGATCTCGACGCGATCGTCTGAAGCATCTGTCATGTTGACTCCCCCGTCACAGTGGCGGCGTTCCTGCGCCTGCCTGACCGGAGAGCGCCGGCAACAAGACGCGAAACACCTGAATAAAAGCCGGACCGAGCAAGACCAGCATCAGCGTCGGGAATATGCAAAAAATAAGCGGAAACAATAGTTTGACGGCGATCTTGCCCGCGGCTTCCTCAGCCCGGAGCCGTCGCTTGAGCCTCAGGTTTTCCGAGTGCACGCGCAGCGAATCGCCCATACTGGTGCCGAAGCGCTCTGCCTGAATCAGCATCGCCACCAGCACCTCCAGCTCTTCGACGCCAGTGCGCAGTGCCAGGTTTTTGAGCGCGGTTTCCTTGCTTAAACCCGCTCTTAGTTCCAGCAGAAGCAGTTGCAATTCGTCGCTCAACGTCCGGCTTTTGAGGTGCATCTCGTCGGCCACCTTCATAAGCGCCGCGTCCAGTCCGAGACCCGCTTCCACACACACGGTAAGCAGATCCAGCGCGTCAGGAAAATCCTCGAAAATGGTCTGCTGCCGCAGGCGCACACGGCGTGCCAGCGCGACATTGGGCAGGTAATAACCAATACTCGCCAGCACCAGCAGCACGACAACAAACAGGTAGTTGTGACTGTTCGCCAGGTAGGGGCCAACCGCCGCCAGGCAGACAAGGGGCAGCGCAATGACCAGAATCGTCTTGGCGGCAAAATAAACCCCTGGGGCCGACGGACTGCGCCATCCCGCGTGCATGAATTTCGTACGCAATACCGAATGCTCCCAGCCTTCTTTGGGGATCGAAAGTTTCGCGATCGGCTCTGAAGCCCGTGCAATCTTTCTGATCCATTGCGCGCCCTCGCCATCCGCCGTTTCCGGAGAGGGCTGAGCGATGCTGGTGAGCTGGCCAAGCCGGCGGTGTATCGAGTTCGGCATCAGTAGCGCCATCACACCAAATGCGGCAAGGGCGACAATCGAAAAAACGATGGCCAGCAGAATGAATTGTTCAGTGTTCATGGCAGGCATGGGATCGACCCATCTCCAAAGAAATGAAAATGCCAGGTTTCATCAAACATGGATGCGAATGACTTTTCGCATCCAGATCACACCGAACATCATCATGGCCAGCGCCACACCAAGCATTTTCAAGCCGGTTGGATCGGTCCACAAAATGCGCAGGAAACCCGGATTAACAATCGAAATAAGCAATGCCATGGCGAACGGCAAAATCCCCAGAATCCAGGCCGACAACCGGCCTTCGGACGACAGCACCTTGACCTTGCCGAGCAGCGCCAGCCGGCTCCGGATAAGCTGACTGATATTGCCGAGAATTTCGGCCAGGTTACCTCCGCTCTCGCGCTGGATCAGTACCGCGATCACAAAATAACGCAGGTCACTGATCGGTATGCGGTTGGCCAGTCCTCCCAACGCGTCGTTGAGCGGCACGCCAAAATTGATTTCGTCGAACACCGTGCGAAACTCGCCGCCGATCGGCTCGGGCATCTCGTCGCCCACGATGCCGAGGGCAGTCGAGAACGAATGCCCGGCCCGCAATGACCGGCTGATCATGTCGGCGGCCTCGGGCAATTGCTCCTCGATCTGCTTCACTCGCCGGGCCTTTGCCCGGATGACGATGAACGGCGCAACGAATGCGCCAAGCAGCGTCGCCGTCAACAACGCCAGCGCCGGCATGTAGATCATGCTGCCGACCATCCACACCGCGAGCGGCGGAATCACGGTGTAAGAAAAGAACTTCCCGATCGGCCAGTTCAGCCCCGACTGAACCAGCCAGCGATCGAGCACATGGATCCGCGGCACTTGCAGCAGCAAGCGGGTCATCAGCGGTGACGTGCTCAACTCGCGCTGCTTGAGAATCGACACCGCCTTGTCTTTATCGTGTCCCCCTGCAGACGCCATGCGGATGCGGTTTTCCACACGCCTGGCGGCGCTGCTGTGCTGGCTTTGCCACCAGATATACGTGGCTTCGATCAACATGATGATCGAGAAGAACACCAGGATGATGAATCCGTAGAATAGATAGTTCATGTCGATGTCCCTCGCAATGGGGCCCCGGCCTTCCCGCCGCGGCTCCCTTCCTGCCGGTCGTTGCTGGCCTGTCGCCGTTACACGGGATAGTGCTGCGTCGGGTCGTACAACGAGTCCGGCACCGCCACCCCAAACGCTTGCAACCGCTCGGAGAATTTCGGCCGCACGCCCGTTGCGCAAAAATGCCCACACACCTTTCCGCTCTTGTCCACACCGGCTCGCTTGAAAGTGAAGATTTCCTGCAAATTGATAATCTCGCCTTCCATACCGGTAATTTCCTGAATGCTGGTCATCTTTCTGCGCCCGTCGGTAAGACGGGCGACCTGGATGATGACGCCGATCGCCGAGCTGATCTGGTGGCGCGCGGCCTTGGGCGGCAGATTCAGCCCGGCCATGCCGATCATGTTTTCGAGCCGCGTCAGCGCGTCGCGTGGCGTATTGGCGTGTACCGTCGCGAGCGAGCCCTCGTGCCCCGTGTTCATCGCCTGCAGCATATCCAGCGCCTCGGCGCCACGCACTTCGCCCAGGATGATCCGGTCAGGCCGCATTCGCAGCGCGTTGCGCACCAGCGAGCGCTGCGTGATCTCCCCCTTGCCTTCGATGTTGGGAGGACGTGTTTCGAGTCGCAGCACGTGCAGTTGGCGTAGTTGAAGCTCGGCGGCGTCCTCGATCGTCACGATACGTTCGTCGGACGGGATGAACCCTGACAGGACATTGAGCAACGTCGTCTTGCCGCTGCCCGTTCCGCCCGAAATCAGCACGTTGATCTTGGCGGCGGACAGTGCCTCCAGCACCTGAACCATGGGTGGCGTGAGGCTTTCATATTCAACCAGGTCTTTCACCGTCAGGGGGTTGACGGCGAAACGGCGAATCGACAGCAGCGGGCCATCGATCGCCGACGGCGGAATGATTGCATTCATGCGGGAGCCGTCCGGCAGACGTGCGTCCACCATCGGGTTCGATTCATCGATGCGCCGGCCAACGCGCGACACGATTTTTTCGATCACTTTCATTAAATGCGCGTCGTCGTAGAACGTGACATCGGTCAGTTCCAGCTTGCCGCGCCGCTCGATATATACGTGCTTGTACGTGTTGACCAGGATGTCGGAGATCGTCGGGTCGGCCAGCAGCGGTTCAAGCGGGCCGAATCCGAGCATCTCGTCGCGTACGTCGCGCACGAGATGCTGCCGCTCGATCTCGTTCATCGGGATGTTGTCTTCCTCGACGATGCGCTCGACCAGCTGTGCCAGTTCATGCTGAATCTGTTCGTTCGAAAGGCGCTGGAGTTTTTCCAGTTCGACGCGGTCGATAACGGCCTGATGGACGTTTTTCCTGAGTTCCTGATACGCCCTCCTGGCCATTTTGTTCCGGTTAAGGCTTTGCTCGTGCGCGGACAAATCGCCCTGCTCAAAAAATTGCTCACGCAGTGTCATGACGTTTTCCATTTTTCCGCTCCTTTGACTCAGGCCCTGCCTAACGTCGGCTTACCGAAAATCTTCTGCAATCTGCCGCCCCGACCCTGTGCCAGCGCCGGCGATGACACTGACGCTGGCACAGGCGCGGGCAACAGACTGCGCGCCAGTTCGTTTAGGCCTTTTGCCACGCCACTCGATCTGGTGAGGCGCAGAATCGGCACGCCCTGATTGATCGACGCTGACACCGACGCACGGTCTTCCGGAATCACACTGGCCGCCCGCTGGCCCAGCGCCTTCTCCAGTTCTGCCAACCCCACCGGCCCTTTTTTTTCGTAGCGGTTAACCAGCACGCGCACCTTGTCACCCCGGTAGCCGAGCGAACGGAAGATTTCGAGCAGCCGGTGACCGCCGCGTAGATAGGGCAAACTCAGTTGCAACACCGGAAAAATGCACTCGCTCTGGTCGAGCGCCGCAATCGAAACGTTGCTGATGCTCTGGCCGATATCGAAAATGATCAGATCGTATTGATGTCGCACCAGATTCAGAATGCGCTGCAGGTGTTCCGGCTTGATATCTTTCGCCCTGGCTGGATCGGCTGCACCGGCCAGCACATCAAAATCTTCGCTGACGTGGGTCAGGCACGCGTCGAGAAACGCGGGGTCAAGCCGGTCGATCTGGGCGCTGACGTCGGCTAGCGTGGCTGGCGGCGTGATTTCCGACACCAGAAAGGCCGCTTCACCGAATTGCTGGTTCAGGTCGATCAGCAGCGCCCGCTTGCCGGTTGTCGAGGCGGCGAACCCCAGATTGGCCGCTAAAAACGAGGTACCGCTTCCACCTTTGCACGACACAAACGAGATCACCCTGCCCTCGCGCCGCGTGCCGGTAATCTTGCGGGCGATCCTGTCGACGGCGTGCTGCAGTTCCTGGGGGGCAACCGGCCACTGCAGCACATCGCGCACGCCGGCACGCATGGCGCGAATCAGCAGATCGGCCGACGGCGAAGGTGTCAGTAGCACGCAGGTCAGACCGCTGTGCCGCGCAGTGAGCGCAGCGAGTGTGTCGAAATCCTGTTGCGTCATCCGCGCGCCATCAAGAATCAGCAAATCGATACCGTCGAGCGCCTCCTGATGCGCGCACAGATCGGACAGTTCCGCGTTCGCTATTTTGGAGCGGTGATGGGAATCTTCCGCCCCGACGATCCGCGCAATCGCGCTGGCCTGCGCTGGATCGGATGAAATCGTGAGAATGTCGATCATTTTGTTCTTCCTGGTAAGTCGATGACGTGCTAACTGCAAACAGGATTGGTGCCGTTTACGCTACTCAGGCTCTCTCTTGGCAAAGTCGTGGTGAATGGGGGCATGGTCAGTGTGAACGGCACAAAAGGCACCACCGTATTGACCGTGACGTTGGCAATGGCGACCGTGACCGCGGTGCATGAGGATGCGTCGCATCCCGAAGGGACATAAGTCACGGTGATGTTCGAAGGCTGAAGAACGGGCAACATCTGCTGCATGTCCTTGATCACGGGGTTGCTCGCCGACTGGCTGCTGTTGACGTCGCAAACCACGGCCACCCGGGCACCCAGCCTCGTTGCTTCTGCCGCCGTGTTCCAGTAAAACAGCACGCGCCCCATCTCCATGATGCCGATCAGCAACGTGAAGAAAATCGCTGATACCAGGGCGAATTCGAGTGCGGCGACGCCTCGCTGATGCCGGGCGCCGGGCAAACAACAGATATTGAGCTTGTTCATGTCTGCCTCATCACGCAGCTGATATCCCCGAAGATCACGCCGGCCAGGTTGAAAAAGCCGGTGATCTGCGAGTACGGGTATCCGGTGACTTTCACCTGCACGAGATTGATCGTGTCGCCAGATGGATCGGTTTGCACATTCTTGAACTGCCCGGTGCAGCCACTGGTATTGACCTGATCGCATACCACCACCATGCTGGTCGTCAATCCCGCGACCAGTGGGGATCCGGTACAGCCCGTGTTCCCGTAGACGACGAGACACTGGCCTCCCCCCGACGGATAGCCAGCCTGCACCGGACTGTAGGCGGACAGCATCCGCGCTGCGTCACGTACGGACTTGTCTATCGTGTTGTACTGGTGAAACGCATTCCCGAACTCGGCGATACCCAGCAGCAGAAGCGCCATTGGAATCGAGAGAAAAGCGAATTCGACCGCGACTGCGCCGCGCATGCGGCGAATACCAGGACGCTTCCTGTTCATGATCGCTTCTCCTATTGCACCAGCACCGGCACCTTCGGACCCCATGCAATCGCAGTGCTGCCGGGTATGCCCTGCGTGGCGCAGGGTGTACCTGCATCGGAGGCCGAACCCAGGTACTGGACGATCGTTGGATCGTTAGTCGCATTGGTCGTCATCGGATGCAGCAGCAGCACGCACGCCCATGAGGCGACCGTCACCGGGGTGGAAGCGCCGGTAACCGAACTGCAGTTGCTGACAACCGGGATGATGGCGAGCCGCCGGTCGGCACCCTGCTTATAGTTGCTGTTCGGCGGTGGACTGGCGTTTCCGTCAGTGGTGCTTATACCCGCCGCAGCGTCGCCCTGATAGGGCGTGAACTTCAGGCGCTGGGTGAGAAAATCCGTGAAGCTGCCTTGCTGGGTATTGCTTGCCAAAAGCCAGTTGTTCGTATAGGCGTAGCCGGTGAAATCAGACGGCCCGTCAGCGGGGGTCTTATATTGGCCTCCGGCATAGATTCCAAAGCGGGTGTTATAGGCGGCAGGCACCGAGTTACTCAGCCCAGGCTTCGTGTTCAGTGTCGTGGAAGTCGGCACCTGACAATATCCGGCGCCTGAAAAAAGGCCAGCCAGCCCGTTCGCTCCGCCACCCGTCAGATCGAGCCAGCCAAAATTGCCCTTGATCTTGTCGCAGGGCGCAGGGACAGTCGGTCCCGTCTTGCTGCACAGCCAGTCGTACTTGTTGATGGTGGCAGGGGCCGGCGGCTGACAAACGTACATTGGCAACGCACACGTTGTCTGCGCCTGCGTGGTCGACGCCACCGCGGTTGCGGAAACCGTTGACCTGCCGAGCGCGGCGCTGACGACCTGCATGAACCAGTTGCTGATGTTGGCGCGGTTGACCGTGCAGCGCACAAAACCGATGCCCGGCACATCTCCCGCACCAAACTGGTTTTGCGTCAAATACGGACCGCTAAACAATTTGCTGAATGTGACGTTGCTATTAGTCGCGAGTGCCACATTTTCGCTCTGCAGCAATACCCGATTCGCCGCACCGACCGTTATACCCGCCGCTTCGGCCGTAACCAGCGGCAGGGCCCCCGTGAGATCGCGTGCCGCTGCCAGCGCGCACGCGTCCGCAGCATTGGACAGTTCGCTTTTCGCGACATAAAGCTTGCCCAGATCGAGCGCAAGACCGGCAAAGCCGATCAGCACCACGAGCGTCAGTGCGACGATGATCGCGATGACGCCGCGCTCGCCCCGACGAGCTGCACCGCAAGCACCCGATTTGATTACGCGACGCATGACGATCTCCCGTCCAGGTTGTGCTTACTGACCGCCGGCTCCGCCGCCGCTCCCGCTTCCGACGCCAATGACAAATGCATTCGGCGAAGGGACGGGTTGTTGAAATGACTTGTCATAGGTGTCCATCGCCGAAGCGGCGGACTTGCCGTCCATGCCCTGTGCCGATTGCGCGTGCTCTGTCGCGTGCGGGTCGATGATCTGCGCCTGGGTGACGGCTTTGAGCGCCTGGCCAAAATGGGCGTCCCAGATCGGCGTGCTGGACATGCAGCCGCCAAGCGCCGCGCAGACCGGCACGATGAGCGCGGCCCAGCGTGCGAAAGCAAAGTATTCGTTTTTCATGAGATTCCCCTTGGGCGTCACATCAATGTTCAGCCGGCTGGCTTGAAACATCCGCTTTCGCGACTTCTTGCCATGCGCTACGTGAGGCGATCCGTTTCGCGGCGAGTTCGATGCGGGCGGCACGGGCCGCCTGTTCGCCCTCGGCCGTCGGCGCCGCCGCGGTGCTGGCTGCCGCTGTCAGCATGGGACGTGCTACCGCTGCTTGCGGGGCGGGCGGCGGCAACGCCGTTGTGGCTGGCACAGCGGGTGTTTGTGGCGCCGGCGCCGGCAAGGGCTGCGGTGCCGGCGTGCTAACCGCAGCAGGGGTTGGCACCGGCGAAGCGGCCGGTGCAGCACTCGCTTTCGGATGACGGCCTTCCATGTTGCCGGTCGCGTAGACGTCGGCTTCGTTCGGCTGTGAGAAGCTATCCGTAGGCAGCGGGAGATCCGCCGTTTGCAGCGGCTTGACGAGATGCGGCGTGATGATGAACACGAGTTCCGTCAGGTCCTGCTGGAACGACGTGCTGCGCGCAAGCGCACCGAGCACCGGCACTTCGCCAATGCCGGGAATGGCCTTCAGCGCGCCGGTCACATTGCTCTTCATCAGTCCGCCGATCGCAAACGACTCGCCGTCGCTCATCTGCACAACCGTGGATGCACGGCGCGTCGTGATGAGCGGCAGGATCGACACGCCGCTCACGTTGGACGCGCTCAGTGTGATGCCAGTCGGCGACAGCTCGGACACCTCGGGCGCGACCTTCAGGCTGATGCGGCCGTTGGAAAGCACGGTCGGCGTGAACTTCAGGCCGACACCGAATTCCTCTTCCTGGAGCGTGATGCTCGTCACGCCGGTGCCACTACTCTGCGGCACCGGAATGAAGATCTTGCCGCCGGCGAGGAAGGTGGCCTCCTGGCCGCTGATCGCGACGAGGTTCGGTTCGGCGAGGATCTTGACGAGGTCGTCTGTTTTCTGCGCATCGATGGCGAAGCTAAGCGGACGGTTGTTCGTCTTGCTGCCCGCAATGACGCTCGTTACGCCGGCCAGCAGATTGCTCACGAGCAGGCCGCTCCACGAGCCGAAGCCGCCCTGGATGTTGAGCGCCGAGCCCAGCTGGTTGATAAGTGTCTTCGACACCTCGGCGACCTTGACTTCGAGCATCACCTGTTGCGGCGCGTCGACCGTCATCATGTTGATCACGTCGGCCGGTTTGCTGGTGCTTGAACTCTGCTGGTTCACGTTGGCCGCACTGCCGAGGGTGCCCGATCCGCTCTGCGCCTGCTGGGTGGGTTGCGCGCTCGCGTAGGCCCTTGCGATCTCCAGTGCCTGCTGGGCAGCCGGCGAACTTGACACGTGCCCTCCGAGTACCAGGTTGCCCGCTGCGGTCGAGACCCGGATGCCGCGCTCGCCAGGCAGCAGTTGCCCGAGCGATTGCTGTACGCCATTAGCGTCAATGTTGACGATCACGTCGATCATCTGACATCCGCCGCTGCGTCCCTGAACGATCATGTTGGTCGTGCCGACCGCCATGCCGACGACGTAAAGCGTGCGCGGCGACACCAGTGTGGCCTGCGCGATCGTCGGATTGCCGAGCGTACGGTTACGTGCCGGTTCGGCGAGAGGCAGGAGTGCCGACTTGCCAACCGGCACGACGACGCTGGTTTCCTCGCGGATATCGCCGGTGCAGTTCGGGCCGCGCAGCGGCACTGAGGCGCCCGCTGCTCCACCGGCAGGCATCGGCGCCATGCCGACCATCATCGGTGTCGACGCGCGGCCCGCTGGCAACGGAGCGTTTGGCCGGGCCTTCGCGAGCGCTGGGCCCCCAGCCGCTTCCTGTGCTGCGCCGCTTTGTGCGACGACAAGCAATCCGGTACACAACGCCGAGGCGAGTACGACGCCGCCCAGCGAGCGGCTACGCACCGCGCCACCGGTTGAGAACCCCAGTTTCGTTTTCATTTTCCTGCCCCCGTTTCTCGACATCAGTAGATCGAGACTTCCGTTATTTGCCCTGGTGGCGCCCGTTGCAGTGGCCCGGCTTCGCGGATGCCGCCGGCTTCTGGCCTAAAAACATTCGACGCTGCCCAACACACCCGAGAGCACGCCCACGCAGTCGCGCTTCGCCGCTGGTCGTGCGGCGTAGTGCACGCGCGCCGGACGTGCGGGCAAAGCGGTTGGTTCCGGGACCGGTGCGGCTGGCGTGCCGAGCAGCGAGACCTTCGTCGCGCCACCCGTGGCCAGCGTTGCGACATCCACCTGGTTGCGCAGCACCAGTGACAGCGTGCCGACACTGCGCGCAAGGTCGAGTTTTTCCGCCTGGTCGGGCGTGACTTCGAGCGTGACTGCGTTGACCACTTTCGGTTTGGTTTCGTCACGGCCCACTTCCTGCGCGACGGCCAGCACCAGAATTTTTTCGAGCACGATCTTGGAGATGCTTTCGTCTCCGCCCGATTTTTTATCGCCGCCTTTTTCCTGCTGCGTGCTGACGATGATGTCGACATAGTTGCCAGGCAGGGCGAAACCCGCCACGCCGATCACGTCATTGACACGCACGGTGATCGCGCGCTTGCCGTCGGCGATCACCGCCGATAACCCTCCCTGTGTACCGACAGGCGCCAGCTTGCCATCCAGAATCGGTTCGCCGCGCAGCACACTGTTTTTCATCACGCGCCCGTCGAGTTTCTGCGTATCGCTAAACGCACCGGACGGTATGCTGCCCGCCGGCCAGTCGACCATCTTGATGAATTCGGGGTTGAGGCGCTGCCCCAAACTGATATCGATGGCTGCGACCGCGACTTTGGTGGTCATGCCCGACGACCGGTCCATCAGCCAGCGCGACGCCACCACTACCGCGCCGAGCCCCGCCACCGCTGCAACCACCAACATCACCAGCGCACGTATGTTCTTCATGATGAATCTCCCTGATGCCTGACCTGTTTTCTGACTAGACCCTTCGGCCGCTTAACCGGTCACTTAACCGGCCGCGAATTTTTTTGCCGTCCACTCCGCGCCTCCCTGTTGCTGGGGCGGCGGGTTGTCGTGTTCGCCGACCACCGCGAAGTAACTGTTCCAGGCGCGCAACAAGTTCGGCCCGTCCGCCACGGCCGGTTGCTCGAGGTAACGCGCATTGGCCAGCACGATGCGCAGCAGGTCACCCGGATAACACGCCAGCAGCGGCCGGCCGGACGACATATGCAGGTGATGCACGAGGTATTCGAAGGCGTCGTCGTCCGACGCCACGTCGAGTTCTTCGCAGCGCTGCTCGTACACGGCGCGATACTCGGCGACATCGAGGGGGCCGACATACAGCTTGCATCCGAGGCGCCGGAAAAACGCCTCGTCGCCGAGATCCGCCGGCGCAAAATTGCTTGAAAATGCAATCCAGACGTCGAACGGCAGAGAGAAGCGCGAGCCGGTGTGCAAGGTGAGCATGTCGTGCCCGCGATCGAACGGCACGATCCAGCGGTTGATCAACTCAGCCGGGGCCACGCGCTGGCGCCCGAGATCGTCGACCACGTACAGGCCGCCGTTGGCCTTGACATGCGGGGGCGCCTGGTAAAAACCGCTGGCCGCGTCATAGCGCAACTCGAGCATGTCCAGTGTCAGCTCGCCCCCGGACAGCACGGTGGGCCGCCGGCAAACCTGCCAGCGGGCGTCGGAAGGCGCGCTCAACGCGTCGCCGGGCACCACGGTGTCGTACGGTTCGTGAATCAGCGGATCGAAAATCTGGATGACTTCGTTTTCAACCACGATGGCATACGGCACGACCACACGACCGGGCAGCAGCCGCCCCAATCGTTCGGCTAACGAAGTTTTTCCACTGCCCGGCGGCCCGAAGAAGATCACGGGTTTGCCGCTGTTGACCGCACCACCGATCTCGTCGAGCAGCGCCGTCCTGATCGTCAAGCCGGAAAAGGCAGCGCGCACGCTGGCGCGAGTGGTCTGCATCTGTCGCACCGATTGCCGCCGCAGCATGGTTTCGTATGCCTCCAGCGACACCGGTGCCGGGCCGACGTAGCGGCAGTGGGCCATGAATTCGGCGGCGCGCTGACGCCCGCCATCGGTGAGCTGGAGATCGACATCGATATCGCTGGCGCCGCGCCGCACGATTTCCAGCACCCGTTCGCGCACCCCGAAGGCGACGACGCCATCGAGCACGCTGGCGCCCAGCTTGAGGCGTTCAATCAATTTGGATAACGATACTTTTCCCAGCAGAAAAGCAGTCTTGGCCACCAGTTCAAGCAGGAAATTTTGATCCAGACCGGTGTCGGCAATGGTGCGGGGAGCACGCGCCAACAGATTCGCTTCAGCGCCGCCCTCGTTAAAGCGAGCCCGGCCGGCTTCCTGCAGGCGGCTGATTTCCGCCGGCGCGCCCGGCGCCGTTTTCCATTTGTTTATCACGCTATTCCCCCGGTTATCCCGTGCCAGGCACGGGCTGCTACGCTTCTTGTTGTTTGCCTTTCTGCGAAGGCTCTTACGTCATGAGCGGATGCCTGCTCGCTTGACCGTCAGCGTGTGCCTGCTTGAAGAAACATCACGCCCAGCGTGCCAACGGCAATGGCCACGCCATAAGGCAACGACCCAACCGAAGCAAAGGCGGCTCCGTTGCCTTGTGTATTCGTGTTGTCGTGGCGATTGATGCCAGCCAGCAAAATCGCCAGGATATTCGTGCAGGTGGATTTCACGGCCCGCCTGAAAACAATCACCGCCAGTGCCCACGCGCCACCCATCGCGCAGGTCAGCAATGCAATCTCCAGCGCGATATCCGGTCCGACGAACGCGCCAACCGCAGCCATCAGTTTTACGTCACCCGCGCCCATGCCGCGCAGCAGATACAGGGGAAAAAACAGGCCGCCGCCGGTCAGCATGCCTAGCGCCCAACGACCCGATCCGCCACCGGCTCCATGCAGATGCCACTGCACCGCCAGCGCCAGCGCCAGCGCCGTCAGCACCAGCCAGTTAGGAATGCGCCGGGCATGTAAATCCCAGCCTGCGGCCACCGCCACCAGCCCGAACAGGCATACACCGACTGGAAATTCGAAAGCGTTCATGGACTTCCCCGTTTCCACTTCGCCATGGGTGAGGAGAGAGCGACCCTCGAAGAGGCAAGGGCCGCTCTTCGCTCAATCTATTGCCCCTGGGAGGGCAACCCAGCCCTGTGGTTATCAACCAGCAGCATTAGCGTTCGTGAGTTTGGTTCCAATCGTGGTAAAGGTATCGTTAAGCTGCGTGCCGATCACTCCAACTGCTGCGATGATCGCCACCGAAATCAACGCAGCCAGCAGGCCATATTCAATCGCCGTCACACCATCTTCTTCACGGGCGAAGTCACGGATCAGGTTGAGAGTGTTTTTCATTTGAAGCTCCTTGAGAAAGAAGTTTTTAGTACACCAAAACATGCCCGCTGCGGGACCGAGCAATTTTAAAAGGCTGCCGACTGCGCAACCGGAATTGGCCTGGCTCACCGGTTCGGTACAGGAGCACATCGTTTCGATATCGTGTGCTCCAGCCCTTCCCCCTCCCCAATGCCGTCACTGCGGAAACGTCGATAACCGTTGATGCCAGTGATCGCTGTTCCCCGCCATCGGCACTACCGTCCTTGAGGGTCGGTTATGTGCCGAAGCTTTCCGGCGCCGCGGAATTGTCACCCCCGTCAGCAGTTCCGCAGCGCCCGAAACCGCGGCGCCCTGTACTACCCAAGCCAGCGCGCCACCGTTGCGAGACAACTAGCCACAAGCGTGCCAGGCCACGAAGAGGCTTGATGACATTCAATAATTGGGACGAGCAAAAGACCGGGACGCACCGCCGCCACAAAGAATGTTTCACTTCTGATACCGTTCCGGCGCAATTGACCTGAATTTCCCAAAAACGCTTCACCGCTGCGTGAGAGAGATCGTCAATTGCAGGAACACGTGTTCCTGCACGGGGGCGCGACACGTCTGCGAACACATCATGTTCCCCTTGCTGGCTGGGTGATTGTTTGCAGGTAAAAAACAATCTAAACCCGCGCCAGCTCAGGTAAAAAGCCCCATTTCCCGGGGTGAAACAAGGCGTATCGCAAGTATCTTTTACTTGTACGCACGATTTGCGCCCGATGACAACGACGCATGGTTTGATCAGGAGAAGTACGGATATCGCGCTGTGGAGGCCCGGGAACGGGTCTTCCCACATCGTTGCGTCACAATTGGTTACACAACCGATACAGTTGTTACATTTCCCGGTCGCACGATTTTTCGCGATCCTGGGACTTAAGTTCATTTCACTCAAGCAGTTGGATTGTGGAGTCTCCGGTGAATGAAGCCATCGAGCCTCCCGTGTTTGACCGGACAGAGTGAGCGTGCTCCCCGGAAAACGAGTCCCTCACCGGGGAGCAATCTCATGCATGGAGAAAGCGCGATGGCGGGTCAGGTGAGGCGCGCGCAATACACGCTGGAAGCTGTGAGGCCGGTCAAGGCACGCCAGCAACGGCTGGCGCCTTGGGTGCGGTGGAACAGGCGGTAACCAGGTAAAGGCCGGCCGGGAAGGCATGTTGGCGGGAGCAGGCGCGAAGCCTGTGAGCCTGGAACAGATGGAATTGGCGCGGCTTCCGAGCCAGGTCACGCCACGTCGAACCTGTCTCCCGGTGAAATGATTCGTCGCGCCGTGCGTGCGAAAAAGCTGTCGCAAAGTTGAGATCGTCTACGAGGTTCGAACGAAGCGTGCATTCGATCGTGAAACGCGAACGTTCACGGTTCAGGTTGTACTGCGCGGTCGTTAGAAGTCCACTGAACCATCCCGATGCACCTTCGCACGCGGAGCCAGGAGGCGCATGCAGGCTTGCTCTGCGTCACGTTCCCTGATTCGGACGATACGGCGCGGCGCGACCTGCGCCCTGTGTAGCAGGGTTGCGACGCAGCCCGAAGGGAAGCGCACGTGTCGCTCGTGACAATCAGAGCTACCCATGACGTTATGATTCCTGTCTTCCATGAAGGCAGGAACCCGAATCAGTTAGTGACGGTAAAAAACCACATCCCCGGCGACCCAATTGCACCCCAAAAAGCTTGAGTCGGATTTATTTCTATGGCAATTCAAGATCGTTTGATCTATGTTCACAGTCATGCGCCAAACATAGAGCGCATTCAAAATGCAGAAAACAGCAGGTCAGCGTATGACGGGGGTATCGAGATGACATTTAACCATCCGCACAGGCGCACGTATCGCTGCGCCGTCCAGTTCCAGTGCGCCCGGTTCCCGGGCCAGTTTGTCTGAACAAAACACTCGTGCGCCGCATCAAGACGGCCGCGCGAACACGTCGATCAAAACTGTGAAATCGGAATCCGCCGACTGCAGACCAGCAGTCTGAAAGGGGTTTCGATGCGACCCGCGCGCAAAACCGGCAGTCACTAACCGGTGCGCGTGAGTCCAGGACCGGGGGCATCATGGATACGATCTGTACGTCAGACGTCGCATCGCGCGTTGCGCTGTGCGTTTTACCTTCAGGCGACGAGCGCATCGTCCGCTTCCTTGAAGAAGCGGGATGGCAGGTTGCGCACACAACATCTATTGCCGAAGCCGAACATTTGCTCGATTGCTGCGGGATCTCGGTCGGCCTCGTGGAAATACCGAAGGACTGCGCGCCCCGGCATCTGCGCGCGCTCGAATCATGTATGGAGCGCACCCATACGACCTGGATCGCGGCGGTCTGGCCGGGCCAGACCGATGACGAATCGCTGCGCCGCTTCATCCTCGACTACTGTTTCGACTTCGTCACGATGCCGTGTGTCGACGAGCGCCTGACTTTCGCGCTCGGCCATGCTCACGGGCTGTCGTCGCTGCGCTCGCGCGTCGCCACGCCGCAGCAACTGACGCTCGGGCAGCACGAAATGATCGGTCAATGCGATGCGATGCTCCAGCTCTATCGAGGCATAGACAAATGCGCGCACAACGATGCACCCGTTTTCATCGCGGGTGCGTCGGGCACCGGCAAGGAACTGACCGCACGCGCCATCCATGAACGCTCGACGCGCGCGAACAGCGGATACGTCGCGATCAATTGCGCGGCCGTGCCGCCCACCCTTCTCCAGTCCGAACTGTTCGGCTACGAACGCGGCGCGTTTACCGGAGCCGCGCAACGCAAGACCGGCCGCATCGAGGCGGCCCATGGCGGCACGCTCTTTCTGGACGAAATCGGCGACATGCCGATCGAATGTCAGGCCGTGCTGCTGCGTTTTCTGCAGGAAGGCACGATCGAGCGCCTTGGCGGTACGGGATCGATCAAGGTCGACGTGCGCGTGATTTCCGCCACCCACGTGAATCTCGAAGCGGCTGTGGAAGCCGGCCGGTTCCGCGCCGACCTGTATCACCGTTTATGTGTGCTGAAACTCAGCGAGCCGCCGCTTTGCGAGCGCGGCGAGGACCTCAAGCTGCTCGCCAACTACGCGCTCAACATGTTTCGCCGCGACAACTCGCGCAAGCTGCGCGGCTTTACCTCAGACGCGATCACGGCGATCTGCAGCTATACGTGGCCCGGCAACGTACGCGAACTGTTCAACTGCGTGCGGCGTGCCGTGGTGATGGCGGAAGGTCGTTTCATCACGGCGGCGGATCTGGGCCTGCCGGTCGATCCGGAAAACGCGCGGCGCACCTTGTCGGAGATTCGCGCGGAAGCCGAGCGCGCAGCGGTCCAGCAGGCGCTGCGCAGACACGGCTATAACCTGTCCGGTGCAGCCGAAGAACTGGGCATTTCGCGCGCCACGCTGTACCGCTTGATGAACGCGGTCGGCCTGCGACCGGAACCCGGGCAGATGCGCATGCTCCGCGTGTCGAGCACAACAGACAAGGCGCCAGCGAACGGCGATCGCACCCAGGTCGCCACCGCCGCGGAGGCTTGAGCGCGCGTCTGCCCTTAACCGTTGCTCGCTAGATGACGGGCTGCGCGCTGTTCATTTCGGCGCGCAGCCTTTTAGCCGCTTCCCGCACTGCCGCTGCGACGCCGGGATCGAAGGTCCAGTGCCCGGCCGCATCGACGATCAGGAGGTTCGCGCGCGGCCATGCGTCGGCCAGCGCTTTCGCCTGATCGGCGGGACACACCATGTCGAAACGGCCATGCACGATCTGACACGGCAGGTGCGCAAAACGCGGCACGGCGGGTAGCAATGCGGGCGGCGGCAGTTCGTCGGCCATGTAGTGGCGCTCGAGCAGCGCCATCGCGATCGCCGCGCGCGAGGATTCCTCCTCCGTGCGCGCGTCGCTCTCTTCGGCCTGAGTGTCGTGATTCACGCGCGACAACGTCGCCTCATAATCACGCCACGCGCGCGCAAGTGTGGTACTGGCCGCGTCGAAACGTGAAAGCGGTACGCCGCTGAATTCAAGCACCTCGCGTGCGCAGGCAGGCCTTCGGCCGGCTGCCTGTTCGATCGCATCGAGGAATCTCGCATGCACATCCGGATACACACGGCGGACGTCCCACAGGAACCAGTCGGTATCTTCGCTGCGCGCGAGATAGATGCCGCGCAGCAAAAACCCGAGGCAGCGCGATGGATGCGCCGCCGCGTACGCCAGCGCAAGCGTCGTGCCCCACGATCCGCCGAATACGGCCCATTGCCCGATGCCAAGGTGCTCGCGCAACGCTTCGATATCGCCGACGAGATCCGCAAGACCATTGTTGCGCAGCTCGCCAAACGGCGTCGACTTCCCACACCCGCGCTGGTCGAAAAGAACGATGCGCCACTGCTGTGCGTCGAGCAGGTCGGCCCATTGCGGATTCATCGCACCGCCGGGTCCGCCGTGCAGGATCACGATGGCGGGTGCCTGCGCGTTACCCTGGCTTCGCCAGTAGATCGTGTGTCCATTGCCGACGTCGAGCATGCCGTCTTCAAAGCGTTCTTCCGTTTCCATTTTTGACGCGGTTCCCTTGTGAATAGCGTTTAACGATTGGAGATTAGTTCATTTCGCGCGCAACCGCTTCGCGGTCGCCCCGGACAGTTATAGCGCGGGACGGTGTGCTATATATGAGCGTCAACGGGTGGCCACGCCGATCGTACTGCACGACGCATCGTCACAAGACAAACAGAAATTTCAGGTTCTGGAGCATTCATGGCTGGCGCAGGTCTCTTTCTTACTGCCGCGGGCGTCGGGCTCGCCGTCGCGGCGCCCGTCGGTCCGATGGGCATGTTGTGCATCCGTCGCACGCTGACCGAGGGGCCGCGCGCCGGTCTCGCGATCGGTTTCGGCATTGCCAGCGGTGACGCACTCTATGGCCTCGTCGCCGCGCTGGGCATGGTCAGCATCTCGCAGTTCATGCTCGCCTATGACCGGCCACTGCATCTGATCGCGGGGCTCTTTCTGCTCTACATCGGCGTACGCACGCTCATGCAGAAACCGGTTGTCGAAACAACCATCTCCGGTGCGGCGCTCTCCGACGGCGCCGCGCGCGCCTACGCAAGCTCGCTGCTCCTCACCCTGACGAACCCGCAGACCATCATCATGTTCGCCGCCCTCTTCGCGACGCTTGCGCCGCGTGGACCGTTTTCGACGGGCGTCGCGCTGACGACCGTGTCCGGCGTATTCTGCGGATCGGTTGCGTGGTGGTGTTTTCTGGTCGCGGCGGTTTCGGGCGCACGCCACGCGCTCGGTAGCCGGACGCGCCATCTGATCGATCGCATGGCCGGACTCGCGCTTGCCGCGTTCGGCGTGGCCGAAATCCGTCGCGCGGTATGAGCCGCGCTTCTGAACGAATACCGCTCGATTACGGATCGGCCACGGTCACCCGATCGCGCCTGACATTAGGGTAATTGCGGATCAGGCCGTTGCGCATGAAGCGCCCGCATCCCGGGCAAAGCGGAATGCGGATGGGCGTAACGCGCCATCCTGAGGGCTTGCGCAATCGCTACGGCGTCGCGCGCAGCTGCGCTATAGGCGTCAGAAATTCACCGAAACCCGTCAACATGATCTGCACGCCGATGCACAGCAGTAAAAAGGAAGAAATACGCATCGCGACCTTTGTTCCATCGCTGCCCAGATAGCGGGCAAACAATGTGGCGCGGCTATACGTCAGGTAGATCGCGATGCCGACCAACGCCGTGATCGCAAGCGATGCAATCGCGGACAAAACAAAATCAGTGAGCTTGTGCGTGCGGTTCGCCGACAGCGCGATTGCCGTGGCAAGCGAACCCGGCCCGGTGGTGAGCGGCATCGTCAGCGGAAAGAACGCCTTCGACATGGCATTGTCGCCGTCCACATTGCGCGCCGCCGAAGCAGCGGGACGCACGTCCGGCGCATTGAGCATCTGCCAGCCGCTGACGGCCACCGCCAGCCCGCCGCCAATGCGCAAGGCCTGGATCGAGATGCCGAAGAAATGAAGCACCGGCGTGCCCAGAAAAAACGCAACGAGAAGCACGATGCAGGCATTGATAGCCACTCTCTTGGCCAGCACCGCTCGCTCTTCGTTGCTGAGCGATTCCGTGCGGTCCAGAAACACAAACGCGACGCCGATCGGATTGATGATGCTGATCAATCCGGTAAAGCCAAACAGGATGTCCGAGATCAGGCTCTCTACCATGGGTGTGCTTCGCATCGTAGGGCTCACCCAACGTCCGCATCGGCACCGTTGGGCAGCGTGTTGTTATATGACCGGCGCGATTGAAATCGCGGCATATTCGCGTGCCGGTCCGGCGGCGTCATGTTGCCTCTGCAACCGATGATACTGGAGCGCAAGCCGCAATGGCCGGCTTGCTGCATGCAGGTTATTCCGCTCCACCCTATTATTACAATTTCCATTCAGTTTTTTTGAAGGTCTTTACGGCGAGGACAGACCAGGCATACAGTCCATTCGACAACACGCCTGAAAACAGAATCCATTGAACGTATCCACCGCGTTGAGGAGCTGTCTTATGCTGTTTCGCCTGCTGGCCGCCCTGCCGTTCATCGGCATCCTGCTTGGAATTCCCTTCGTCAACCGTGTCGAACCGCTCGTGCTGGGCATGCCGTTCGTGCTTGCGTGGATCGTGTTCTGGGTTGTGGGAGGGGCCGTGATCATGGGGATTATCTATCGCCTCGATCCCGTCAACCGTCAGGTCGCCGACGACACCGCGGAGGTGCAGCCATGAGCAGCGCGCTGATCCTGATCGCCGCCGTCACGCTGTTCGCGCTGTATCTGGGCGTGCGCGCGCGACGCGGGCACGACATGAACCTCGAACAGTGGACCGTCGGCGGCCGCAGCTTCGGCACCGCGTTCGTGTTCCTGCTGATGGCTGGCGAAATCTACACGACGTTCACGTTTCTTGGCGGCAGCGGCTTCGCTTACGGTAAAGGCGCGCCGGTCTATTACATCCTCGCGTACGGCACGCTCGCGTACATCCTGTCGTACTGGCTGTTGCCGCCCATCTGGCGCTATGCCAAGGCGCAACGCCTCGTTTCGCAATCGCACTTCTTCGCCCGCAAATACGACAGCCCCGCGCTCGGCGTGCTGGTGGCGCTGGTGGGTGTCGCCGCGCTGATTCCATATCTGGTGCTCCAGCTCAAGGGACTGGGCATCATCGTCGCAACCGCATCGTACGGCGTGATTTCCTCGACCGCGGCGATCTGGATCGGTGCCGTGGTCGTGACCGCTTACGTGATGGTGTCGGGCGTTCGCGGCTCGGCATGGAACTCGGTCGTGAAAGATGTGCTGATTCTCGCGATCGTGCTGTTCCTCGGTATCTATCTGCCGATCCACTATTACGGCGGACTGAGCAACATGTTCCACGCCATCGATGCCGCGCGCCCGGGTTTCCTGACGTTCCCGGCGAAGGGGTCCAGCGTGACGTGGTTCCAGTCGACGGTCCTGCTGACGGCGCTCGGCTTCTTTATGTGGCCGCACACGTTCGGCTCGATCTATACCGCGCGCGATGAACGGATTTTCCGGCGCAACGCGATGGTTTTACCGCTCTATCAGCTGATCCTGCTGTTCGTGTTCTTCGTCGGCTTTGCTGCCGTGCTGAAGGTGCCGGGCCTTAAGGGCGGCGATATCGACCTGTCGCTGTTCCGGCTGTCGATCCAGACGTTCGACCCGTGGTTTGTCGGCGTGATCGGCGCAGCGGGCATCCTGACCGCGCTCGTGCCGGGTTCGATGATTCTCACGAGCGCATCGACGCTGCTTGCCAACGACGTCTATCGCGGTGGACTGCAACGCAACGCGTCCGACGCGGCCGTCGGCAAGCTGGCGCGCCTGCTCGTGCCGGTGGTCGCGCTCGTCGCGGTCGGCTTCACGCTGCACGGCGGAGACACGATTGTCGCGCTGCTCCTGATGGGCTACAACTTCGTCACGCAACTGTTCCCGGCGCTGCTGTGCAGTCTTGCAAAGCGCAATCGCGTGACGAAACAGGGTGCGTTCTGCGGGATTCTCGCGGGCGTCCTCGTGGTTGCACTCACAACGACCCTGCACGTGAGCGTTGCACAGTTGTTCCCGTTCCTGCCCGACACGCTGAAAGACGTGAACATCGGCTTTCTGGCACTTGCCGTGAACGTGATCGTGCTTGCGATCGTGAGCGTGGTGACGAAACCGCATGCCGCAACTGAGCCGTCGCACGCACGGCTGCATTAACGCGCCTGACCGGCTGACCGCGGCTTCCTGTTCCCGCAAGGGAAGCCGTGGCCGGGCTTAAAGGTCGCGCTTGAAGGATCGATCGCTCCGCCCTGTGGCGTAAAGCGACGAATCGCTGAACGCCGCCGCATCGAGCACGCGTCCGACAAGAATCAGCGCGGTCCGCTCGATCTGCGTACCCTGTACTTTCCCGCAAATATCGTCGAGCGTTCCGACCACGCGCTCCTCATCGGGCCAGCTCGCCCGATAAACGACCGCGACCGGACAATCCTGGCCATAGTGCGGCACCAGTTCGTCGACGATGCCTGCGAGATGCAGCACGCCAAGATGAATCGCCATTGTCGCGCGGTGGCGCGCGAGATCGCCGAGCGCCTCGCCTTCAGGCATGCTGGTCTTGCGTGCGTAGCGCGTCAGGATCAATGTCTGCGACACGTCGGGCAACGTGAGTTCGACGCCAAGCGTCGCCGCGCACGCGGCGGTCGCCGTCACACCGGGCACGATTTCAAAGGGAATGTTCAACGCGCGCAACCGGCGGATCTGTTCGCCGATCGCGCCAAAGAGCGAAGGATCGCCCGAGTGTACGCGGGCCACGTCCTGCCCCCTGGCGTGCGCGTCCGCGAGCAACGCGACGATTTCGTCAAGGTTCAGGTCCGCGGTATTCACGACGCATTCAGCCACGTTGCCCGCAAGCACCGCCTCCGGAACCAGCGACCCCGCGTAAAGAATCACCGGGCAGCGATGCACGAGCTTTAGCCCTTTCACGGTGATCAGTTCAGGATCGCCTGGCCCCGCGCCAATAAAAAATACGGTCATCTACGACTCCATCGTTCCATTTTCACGAAAGACGCCAAGACGTCTTTCGCTAAAGCATTTCTTTTAGCGCGGCAAGCAGCTGCGCGGGCGAATCGAATTCGCGGTCGACATTCGCAAGCGCCGCGCGGCGCATCATCACGACCGGCAAGCCAAGTTCGCGCGCCACGTCGAGTTTCGCCTCTGTCGCGTTGCCGCCACTGTTCTTGCTGACCACGACATCGATCCGATGCTCGTCAAACAATGCGCGCTCGCCTTCGACGCCAAACGGCCCGCGCGCGTCCAGCACACGCGTACGTTCGGTGCCGGGTTGCGCGTCGAGGCATCGCACGATCCAGAACTGATGCGCCGGAATCTCGTGCAGATGCGCAAGCGGTTCGCGCCCAAGCGTGAGCAGTGGCCGCGAGAACGGCGCCAACGCGAGAACGACGCCTGCCCAGTCGTCGACCATGCGCCAGTCGTCGCCGGCCTGCGGCTGCCACGGAGCGCGGCGCACAGCCCAGCACGGCACGCCTTGCACACGGGCCGCCGCTGCCGCGTTCGCGCTGATCCGCGCCGCGTAAGGGTGCGTTGCATCGACAAGCAGCCCAATTCCCTCGTCACGTAGATAGCACGCAAGCCCCTCGGCACCGCCGAAGCCGCCCACGCGCACCGTACAGGCAAGGTCCGCCGGCACCTTGCCGAGTCCGGCGAGACTATAGACGTCGTGCGGGCCCAGTTGCCGTGCGACCTGCATCGCGTCGCCGGTGCCGCCCAGCAGCAGGACGCGCGTCATTGCGCGACGCCCACGATATTCCCCTGCCGGTCGATTGCGAACATCTCGACTTTCACTTCCGCCGGCACGATACCGCGCGCGACGCTCAAGGCGTGGGCGCAGACAATATCGCCAAGTGGCACGCCGCGATCGCGTGCGATCGCCAGTGCCTGCTGGCTGGTATTCGACGCGCGAACCGCCTGGACCAGATCCGCATCGGCGCCTTGCTCCGCGGCCCAGCCCGCGAGCTGTTCGAGGTCGATGCTCGAATGGCTGCTGTGCAGATCGAGGTGGCCCGACGCGAGCTTGCTCAGCTTGCCGAATCCGCCGCACACGCTTAAACGCTCAACCGGTGCGCGCCGCAAATGCTTGAACACGGCGCCCACGAAATCACCCATTTCGATCAGCGCGATATCCGGCAATGCGTAGTGCGCGCGCATCGCGTCCTCACTCGCGTTACCTGTGCAGGCGGCGATATGTCGATAGCCGTTGGCGCGGGCAACGTCGATGCCCTGATGAATCGACGCGATATACGCGGAACACGAAAACGGCCGGACGATACCCGTCGTCCCGAGGATCGACAATCCGCCAACAATGCCAAGCCGCGGGTTCATCGTCTTTAACGCCAGCGCCTCGCCGCCTTCGACGCCAATCGTGACGTCGAAGCCCCCCGCGTAGCCGTGTTCCGCGGCGAGATCGGTGAGATGCTGCGTCATCATCTGGCGCGGTACGGGGTTGATCGCCGGCTCGCCAACCGCGAGCGTCAGCCCCGCGCGCGTGACGGTGCCCACGCCGGGGCCCGCGAAGAAACGCACGCCTAGTTGTGCGCGCAACCTCACGCGTGCGAGCACGACTGCGCCATGTGTCACGTCGGGATCATCGCCGGCGTCCTTGATCGTGCCGGCTTCCGCGCCGCCGTCGTCCGTCAGGCGGCAAAACACAAGCGGCATCGGCACATGCTGCCCCTTCGGCAACACGATTTCGGCGACGTCGCCCGCCACGCCCGCGAGCAGCAGACGCGCCGCAGCAAGCGAAGTCGCCGTGGCGCAACTGCCGGTCGTGTAGCCGCTGCGCAGCGGCGCGGGCTGTTCGGGGGTTTCGTCGCGCATTATGGTTTGCGGCTTTCGAGTAGCGTGATGGGCAGCGCCTGGCGCCAGGTGTCGAAGCCGCCAAGCGGCTGTGCCTGCGCGACGCTAATGCGTGTCAGCGTGCCGCCATGCCGTTCGCGCCATGTGACAAGCGTCGCTTCGCTCTGCACGGTGACGGCGTTCGCAACGAGCCTGCCGCCGCTGCGCAGGCGCGCCCAGCAGCTGTCGAGCACGCCCGGCGCCGTGACACCGCCGCCGATGAAAATGGCGTCGGGCACGGCGAGCCCCTCAAGCGCATCCGGCGCCTTGCCCGCCACGATCTGCAGACCCGGCACGCCGAGCGCATCGCGGTTGTGCTCGACGAAACGTTGCCGTTCAGGATGCGCCTCGATGGCGATCGCGCGGCAGGATGGATGTGCGCGCATCCATTCGATGCCTACCGATCCGCAACCGGCGCCCACGTCCCAGAGCAGTTCACCAGGCTCAGGCGCGAGACGCGCAAGCGTGATGGCGCGCACGTCGCGCTTCGTCAACTGGCCGTCGTGCCGCCAGGCTTCGTCGGGCAGGCCTGGCGTAAGTGGCAGCGTGCACGCGGCTTCCCCCGCGCGACATTCGATCGCGACCAGGTTGAGCGCGGCGACTTCGTCGTGATTCCACGCGTCGGCGCGCGCGTCGATCCGGCGTTCCGACGCGCCGCCAAGATGCTCAAGCACGATCATCCGGCTCGGACCCAAGCCGCGTGCGTTTAGCAGCGCGGCAATCGCGCCGGGCGTGCGGCCATCGCCGCACAGCACGAAGAGTCGCGTGTCGCGATGCAGATACGCGTTGAGCGCGGCGAGCGGCCTTCCGACGAGCGAGACCGTCGCAACATCCTGCAAGGGCCAACCGAGCCGCGCTGCGGCGAGCGAAAGCGATGAAGGCGCGGGCAGCACACGCATTTCATCAATGGATAGCTGGCGGGCGAGCGTTGCGCCGACGCCGAACAGCATCGGATCGCCACTCGCGAGCACGCAGACCGATGCATCAGTGCCGCGATGCGCGAGCACCTGCGCCACGTCGAACGGGCGCGGCCATGGTTCGCGACGCGCGCGCAGGCGCGGCGGCAGCATCACAAGATGACGCTCGCTGCCATAGACCACCGATGCGTCCAGCAGCGCACGCCGCGCCGATCTTCCGAGGCCTGCAAAACCATCGTCGCCCATTCCCACCACGGTCAGCCATGCCGGCATGCACCTGTCCTCATTCCTGTGTTCTGTCGACCAGCGTTAGCGTGTCGGCTCGAGCTGGTGCTTATTCCAGCCCCATAGCGCGTTACCCAGGTTCCACGCAAAGAGGGTTGCTGTCGGGATCGCGGCGTGCCAGACCCGGCCGCAGCGTACTTGCGCTATCCGAAAAAAGGCATAATACAGCCTCGCCGGTGCCCTTCGGGGCCGAAGAGGGAACACAGATCAACTGTGGCTGCCCCCGCAACTGTATGCAGCGAGTCCGCGCCTCACCTGTGCCACTGGTTCGACCGGGAAGGCCGGCGCGGACGATGACCTGCAAGCCAGGAAACCTGCCGGCGAGACTTGTTCGTGCCAGCCAACGTCGGGCGGGGTGTACCGATGCCGCAGCAGTTCCTCCATGACGAGGTGCTCGGGCCGTCGCGCGGCGCACAATCCGGTGACCTCTTGAACCACGTTACGTCTACCTTTGTTCCCACTGCATCACCGCGCCCTTCGGCGTGCCCGGGGCTGTGGCGCATCGTGCAGGCGCGCGACGGCGGCCTGTGCAGAATCAGGCTGCCGTGCGGTGAACTGCGCGCGGATCAGGCGCTCGCGATCGCGGATGCTGCAAAGCGGCACACGTCCGGCGTAATCGAGGTGACGAACCGCGCGAACCTGCAACTGCGCGGCGTGCGTACCGGTGAAGAAAACGCGCTAACGGGCCGGCTGCTGGATGCAGGGTTAGGACCCCAGGCGCCACGCGACGATCACGAAACGAACCCGATCGCGCGCGACGATATTCGCAACCTGATGGTGAGCCCACTTGCGGGTCGCGATCCGCACGCGCTTTTCGACGTCACGACGCTTGCCTCGCAGATACTTTCGCTTCTGCAAAACGATCCACGATTCACGGCGCTTTCGCCCAAATTCGCGTTGATGCTCGACGGCGGCGAGCGTCTTGCCATGCTCAATCATCCACACGATATCTGGCTTGCTGCAGTGCGGGATCGCGAGGACGTGCGGTTTGCCTTTGGGCTTGCAGGGTGTCCACCTGTTTTGCCTACGTCCCGGCATGTGACGTCCGGCACTGTCTTACCTCATCAAGTCCCCACGCTTATCGCAGCGTTGCTGCATACGTTCCTGGATCTCGCCGCACCTGACCACTCGCGGATGCGCGATGTGCTCGCCGCGCACGGCATCACGGCCTTCATGCAGCGGGTGCAAACGCGAGTCGATTTCACTCTTATGCGTGATTTTCGCGTTGTCGCATGGCGCCGCTTGCCGGCCGATGCGTCACTCAGACTCGGATTGCATCTGCAAAACAGTGCGAATCTTTCTTACGTGGGTGGTCAGCCGGCACTCGGTCGTCTCGACTTTAAAACGCTGGAAGCGCTTGCCCAGCTTGCCATTGACGCTGGCAACGCGACGCTTCGCATGACGCCATGGCAAGGCGTCATCGTGCCAGACGTTCCAAACGATAAGGCACAGCAAGCGTTAAAACGACTTGAGTCAATTGGACTCGTCACTGATATCGCGAATCCGCTTGCACATGTGATCGCCTGCACCGGCTCGCAAGGCTGCGTGAAGGGCATGGCCGACACCAAGGCCGACGCACTCCTTCTCGCAGCCCGCCTGGCCGCAGGTGTCGACGTTCATTTCAGTGGTTGCCAGCGCTCCTGCGCAGCGGCGCATTGCGCGCCATGGACGCTGCTTGCCGTCGCACCCGCCCGCTACGACCTTTTTCGACGCGACGGCACGCCTGGTTTTGGCGCACCTGTCGCGAGCAATCTGACGATCGATCAGGCCGCCGATACGCTCGAACGCCTGACCCGGAGTTCATTCGATGCTTGATTACATTCGCGATGGTCGGGAAATCTATCGCAGGTCTTTCGCGACGATCCGCGCCGAAGCCGACCTGCGCCACATTCCCGCCGACCTCGAAAAGCTGGCCGTTCGCGTGATTCACGCGTGCGGCATGGTCGACGTCGTCGACGACCTGCAGTTTTCCGTCGGCGCGGGCGCCGCCGGACGCGCAGCGCTGCTGCGCGGCGCGCCGGTGCTCTGCGACGCGCGCATGGTCGCCGAAGGCATCACGCGCGCGCGTCTGCCCGCGGACAATCCGGTCATCTGCACATTAGGCGATCCGGGCGTGGCGCCAATGGCGCTCACGCTGCACAACACGCGCTCAGCCGCCGCACTCGAACTGTGGCGGCCGCATATCGAAGGCAGCGTCGTCGTGATCGGCAACGCGCCCACGGCCCTCTTCTATCTGCTCGAAATGCTCGACGCCGGTGCGCCAAAACCCGCGTTGATCCTCGGCTTTCCGGTGGGTTTCGTCGGCGCGATGGAATCGAAGGCGATGCTCGCGCAGGACAGTCGCGGCGTGCCGTTCGTGATCGTCGCGGGACGGCGCGGCGGCAGCGCGATGGCCGCGGCAGCCGTAAACGCCCTCGCTTCGGAGGAAGAATAAATGACGGTGCGTGGACGTCTTTTTGGACTCGGCGTCGGACCTGGCGACCCGGAACTGATCACACTGAAAGCGGTGCGTCTGCTAAAGGCCGCGCCCGTCGTCGCGTACTTCGTCGCCAAAGGCAAAAAGGGCAACGCGTTCGGGATCATCGAAATGCATCTGGACGAAGCGCAGGAACGCCTGCCGCTTGTCTACCCCGTGACGACCGAAACGCTCGCGCCACCGCTTTCGTATGAAACCGTGATTGCCGACTTCTACGACACCGCCGCCGAAATCATCGCGGGCCATCTCGATGCGGGCCGCGACGTCGCCGTGATCTGCGAGGGCGATCCGTTTTTCTACGGCTCCTACATGTACCTGCATGACCGGCTGGCGCCGCGCTTCGAAGCGCAAGTGGTGCCCGGCGTGTGCTCGATGCTGGGCGGCGCGGCGATACTCGGCGCGCCGCTCGTCTATCGCAACCAGACGCTTTCCGTGCTGTCGGGTGTGCTGCCGGAAGACGAACTGAAACGACGGCTCGCCGACGCGGACGCCGCGGTCGTGATGAAACTCGGCCGCAATTTCGACAAGGTGCGGCGCGTGCTGTGCGAACTCGGCCTCGAAAAACGCGCGCTTTACGTCGAGCGCGCGACGATGACAAACCAGCGGATCGTGCCGCTCGCTGAAGTCGATCCGATGGCGTCGCCCTATTTCTCGCTGCTCGTCGTGCCGGGTGAAAAATGGCGCGGATGAATTCAACCGCGCCCGCCATCGTGATTCTCGGCGCCGGCGCACTTGAGACGGCGCGACGCATCCAGGCGCGCTATCCGGGCGCGCAGGTTCACGGGCTTGCAGGACGTGTCGAGGCGGACGTCGCCTATGGCGAACTCGGCGCCCATCTGCGCGAGTTGTACATGCGCGGCACACCGCTCGTCGTGTTGTGCGCTGCTGGCATCGTGATTCGCTGCATCGCGCCGCTGCTTTCCGACAAAGGCGCGGAGCCGCCGGTGCTGGCAGTGGCCGAAGACGGCAGCGCGGTCGTGCCGTTGCTCGGCGGACTCGCGGGCGTGAACCGGATGGCCCGCGAAATCGCCGATGCACTGAGCGTCGCGCCCGCCATCACGACGAGCGGCGAGTTGCGTTTCGGCACGTGCGTGCTGAATCCGCCCGACGGGTACGCGCTTTCGAGTCTCACGCAAGGCAAGCGCTTCGTGTCCGACCTGCTCGCAGGCGAAAGCACGCGCATCGAAGGCGAAGCGCCCTGGCTCGACGATGCGCAGTTGCCGCGCTCATCCGGCGCACGGCTCGCCATACGCGTCACGCCACAAGCATGGAACGGCAGCGCGGACGAGTTGCTGATTCATCCACGCAGCGTCGTCGCCGCGATCGGTGGTCTTGACGAGAACATCGCAGAACACGTGCAGCATGCGTTGAGCGCAAACGGTATCGCCTCGCTCGCGCTGGCTGTACTGCTCGCGCCCATCGGGCGTGCAGGCGAAGTCACGTTGACGGCAGTCGCCGCAACGCTTGGCGTCGCGCTCCGATTTGTCGCCACGCCCGCTACCGAAAGCAAACCACACACGCTCCTTGCTGCTGCGATGCGTGTGCCGCACGAGATCCTTGCCGGCGATTTGCCGGTTGCGCTGGCGCTCGCGCACGCCCCGGTCGATCCGTCTTCCGTCGGACAGGCACGCGGGCGACTGAGCGTTATCGGCCTCGGCCCTGGCGATGCGCGCCTGATGGTACCCGCCGCACGCGACGCGCTCGACGCGGCCACCGATGTGCTCGGCTACGAAACCTACGTGACGATGGCGGGCCCGTTCCGCGCGGACCAGCGCGTACACGGCACCGACAACCGCGAAGAAATGCAGCGCGCGCGTCACGCATTCGAACTGGCCGCTCAGGGGCGTTCGGTCGTGATGGTGTCGTCCGGCGACCCCGGCGTGTTTGCCATGGCCGCCGCCGTGCTGGAGGCGCTTCACGAATCGGGCAACGCACGCTGGGCCAGCGTCGAACTCGAGATTCTGCCGGGTGTATCGGCGGCAATGGCGACGGCGGCGCAGGCCGGGGCGCCGCTCGGTCATGATTTCTGCATGTTGTCGCTTTCCGATAATCTCAAGCCGTGGGATGTCATTGAAAATCGCCTCAGACACGCCGCTGCGGCCGATCTCGTGATGGCTTTCTATAATCCGGTTTCGCGCGCGCGCCCCTGGCAACTCGACAGGGCGCTCGATATCGTTCGCGAATTCCGTTCGCCTGAGACAACGGTGGTGCTGGGGAGAAACGTCGGCAGACCCGGCGGCCAGGTGCGCCATATATCGCTTGGAGAACTTCGCAGTGAAATGGTCGACATGCGGACGATGGTGATTATCGGGTCGTCGCTCACACGCGCGTTTTCGGTGAATGGCGGGGAAGAATGGGTTTATACGCCGAGGTGGTATCGCCAGGTTTAACGGTTGCGTCCAGCGCTATAAATCGCTGGATAACGGATTTGCCAGTTGGGTGATTGCCCGTGATAATAGATTTTCCTGAGCCTCCGATTAAAGTTTTACTTTCCCAGGCCGTATACGACCGTTAATAACCGGAAATGGGGTAGTCGGTAAATGTCGTCAAACGAACTGGCAGAAGAAGAGTCGATCGTCGCATCCGGACTGGCGCTCAAGCCCGATGACATTCCTTTAGCCACACCGCTGTCGTGGC
This sequence comes from Paraburkholderia sartisoli, assembly GCF_900107685.1. Classification (GTDB taxonomy): domain Bacteria; phylum Pseudomonadota; class Gammaproteobacteria; order Burkholderiales; family Burkholderiaceae; genus Paraburkholderia; species Paraburkholderia sartisoli. The sequence goes on from NZ_FNRQ01000009.1 coordinate 88,498, forward strand.
CCATCGTCGATGAGGATGGCGCCCTGCTGCGCGAGCACGGCGCATCGATCGCCAGCGAGGAAGAACGCAGTTTTCTCTTCGCGCATTTCAAGCCTCGCCGCAAGGAGACGACGGTTGCGGGCGCAACGGCCGCGCAGCCTGAAAGCGAAGTTCCGCCGCCTTCGTCGCTTTCCGAAATGCACTTGCCGATCGGCGCGCTGCTCGGCGTGCGTTCGCTGATCGGCATGGGCCGCCCGATGCATCCCGCCCGCGTGATCGGCTTTTCGCCGAGCCAGGTGCTGTTCATCACGCCGCCTGTCGCGAACGGCAAGGCCACGCCGGTCGAGATCAACGAAAACCTCGACATCGTCGCGATAGCGAGCCAGGCGGTATACCGCTTTACGTGTACCGTCGAAGCGCTCGGCAACAATCCCTTTCATTACATCGTGCTGTCGAAACCCGGCGCGATCCGCCGGCTGCGCGAACGACGTTCGATCCGCGTGCGCGCGCATCTGGCCGTTCGCTATGGCACCGAGGCGAATGAAGCCTGGGACGGCATAGGCCTCGCGGACGGCGTCAGCTCGCTAGGCCTTTCCCTCTCGACGACGAGCGCGCTGGGGCGCATAGGCGAGCGCCTGCGCCTGTCGTTCTGGGTCACGTCGTGCGAAGTCGAAACGTTGATCGAAACGCGCGCGGTAATCCGCAACCTGCAAGCCGACGAGAAGCGCCCGGGGCTCACCGCGCACGGCATCGAGTTCGACGTGCTGGAACCGACGATGCAGACCGCGCTGAAAGCGTTTGTGTTCGACCGTCAGGACGATGTGTACATCTGGAACAGCCTGACGCGCGCGTAAGCCGAACCGGGTCGCGTCCCGCGAAAATCACGACGCGATCAGATCTTCCGGCGTACAGCACAGCGCATTCCAGGCGCGTGCGATCTGTTCGCAACGGCCCAGCCTCACCGCCCCACGTTCGAAGTCGACACACACGACCTGATCGGCAAACGCCGGACGCGCGGGCAGATCGCTGCTGCGTCCATCCGATAGCAGCCACAGCCAGCGCTGCTGCGCCGGCTTGCCGCGCGCGGCGCGCTCCAGGACGTGAGCCGCCCGCGACACGCCGAGCGCGAGCGGCGTCCCGCCTCCCCCTCCCACTGGCTGTAGCCAGCGCTCGTTCCACCAGCGCGGCACCGCGGGCCCGAACCGCACGTCCGCACGCGCGCCGCCAAAACACACCAGCGCGGTTTCGGCGCGTGCAGTGGACGCCTGATCGAACATCGCGACAAGCAGGCCCTTTGCCAGCGCAAGCTGCTGGCCCGACATCATCGAACCGGAACAGTCGAGGACGAAGCAGTGCAGCACGCCGCCCTTCGGCGCTTCGCGCCTGAAGCGCACGTGGGCGCGCGCGAGCGGCTCACGCCGCTTCGCCGCGAGCGTCGAAGGCCAGTCGATACGTCTGCCGGGTTTTGAGCCTCTCGTGCCGGCGCCTGCTGCATGTGGCCATCGAACGCCGCTGGTCGATCCAGCGGCGGCGCCTGATCGATGGCTCAACGTTTTTTTGCGGGTAACGGAATGACGCCCTTGACGCGCGTCGTACCGGCTGCCTCTGGTGGCAATTGTCCCCAATCGCCTTCGCTGCCGGGTTTGCGCTCTGTGGGTGATTCGTGCGTTTCGTGTTGCGCAGGCGGCGATGACGATTGCGTCGCGTGCGTATCCGTGTCGCGATTCAGCCGGCGATGCCGTAACACCGCTTCCGCCACGCGATCGACATGCTCAACCGTAATCGCCGTGTCCGCTTCCAGCGCGGCGAGCGCGCGCGCCGCGCGCAGCATGACGATATCCGCGCGCATTCCGTCGACAGCGGCATCGATGCACTTACGGCTAACGTATGCATGAATCGCATCGTCGAATGCAAGTTGAGAAAGCCGCTCACGCGCGGCGCGAATACGCCGCACATAAGCCGCCTGTTGCGCCGCGTAGCGCGCGCGAAACATCTCCGGGTCTGCGTCGAATGCAAGACGCGCCTTGACGATCGCTTGCCGCACCTCCGGATCGAAGCAGTTTTCGAGTTCCACCATCAAACCAAACCGGTCGATGAGTTGCGGACGCAGCTCGCCTTCCTGCGGATTCATCGTGCCGATCAGCACGAAGCTTGCCGCGTGACTATGCGAGACGCCATCTCGCTCAACCGTGTTCACGCCGCTCGCGGCGGCATCGAGCAACGCATCCACGAGCGCGTCCGGCAACAGGTTGACCTCGTCGACATACAGCACGCCGCGATGCGCCCTTGCAAGCAGACCCGGCGAAAACTTCACCGAACCGTCGCGCAGCGCGGTTTCGATATCCAGCGTGCCGATCAGACGCTCTTCGCTTGCGCCTAACGGCAGCGTGACGAGTTGTCCTTCAGGCAGCAACTCGGCGAGCGCCCGGGCGGTCGTCGATTTCGCGGTGCCGCGCGGGCCGCTCACCAGCACGCCGCCGAGCCCCGGATCGATCGCTGCAAGCAACAGCGCCTGCTGCAACGGCGCTTGCCCGATCAACGCCGCGAATGGAAATATCGTGCGTGCGGTTGACGACAACGCGACGCCGCCACCGGGCGAATCCGTCGATGCGTTCATGTTCGTGTTCCTTCGAGTTGCTGTTCGCTTGCCAGCAGATGCCGTTCGATCTGCTCGCGATAGTCGCCCGGGTTTTGCCATAGACCGCGCTGCACCGCTTCGAGCAGACGCTCGCAGATGCCGTGTAGCGCGTGCGGATTGTGCTTCGCGAGAAAATCGCGCGTGGCGCTATCGTTCAGATAAGCGTCGGTGACGAGCGCGTACTGGTGATCCGAAATCACGCGTGCCGTCGCATCGAAACCGTAAAGATAGTCGACGGTGGCGGCGATTTCCGCCGCGCCCTTGTAGCCATGACGCTTTACGCCGTCCAGCCATTTCGGATTCACCACGCGTGAGCGGATCACCCGCGCGATTTCCTCGTGCAGCGTGCGGATCCGCGGCGCGGCCGGATTGCTGTGATCGGCATGATAGACATGCGGCTGCGTACCCGTGAGGTGCCGGACTGCCGCGACCATACCGCCCTGGAACTGGTAGTAATCGTTCGAATCGAGCACGTCGTGTTCGCGGTTGTCCTGATTCTGGAGCACGACATCGAGCGCGGCGAGACGCGTGCCGAAGACATCGCGCGCGTCCTCGCCCGCGCTCTTCTGCGCGTACGCATAGCCGCCCCACGCCTGATACGCGGCGGACAAATCTGCGTCGGTCTGCCATTGCCGCGTGTCGATCATCTCCTGCAGGCCCGCGCCATACGAACCCGGCTTCGCGCTGAAAACGCGCCAGCCGGCACGGCGGCGCGCTTCGGCTGCGTCCATGCCTTGCGCCATCAGCGCCTCTTTTTCACGCAGCACGCGGGCGCGGACGGGATTCATTTCCTCGGGTTCGTCGAGTTCGGCGACCGCCTGCACGGCCGCGTCGAACAAGTGCATCACGTTGGCGAACGCATCGCGAAAGAAACCCGATACGCGCAACGTCACGTCGATCCGCGGGCGGTCGAACGCCTCGATCGGCATGATCTCGAAGTCGGTCACGCGATGGCTGCCTGGCGCCCACCGGGGTCGAACGCCGAGCAACGCCAGCGCCTGCGCGATGTCGTCGCCGCCGGTGCGCATCGTCGCGGTACCCCACACCGACAGGCCGATCGCTCGCGGATAGTCACCGTGCTCCTGCACGTGGCGCTCGATCAACTGCTGCGCCGATTTCAGGCCCAGCGACCACGCCGACTGCGTCGGCACGGCACGTGTGTCGACGGAATAGAAGTTGCGGCCGGTCGGCAGCACGTCGGGACGACCACGCGAAGGTGAACCGCTCGGGCCCGGCGGCACGAAGCGGCCCTCAAGTCCGCGCCGCAGTTGCAGCATTTCCTGCAGTCCACAGGCGTCGAGGCGCGGCAGGATGTTGCTTCGCAGACGCTCGATCACACGTTCCGCCTGAGGCAACATACCGGCTTGATACATCGTTCGGGCCTCTACCTCGTTTGAGCCTGCCACATCATTCAGCAACGCCGATGCCAGCAATTCGAGCCGTTCGCGTGTGTCGCCGTTGTGCCGCCACGGCGCGTCGCTGACTTGCTGAAGGATATCGGGCCGCGCACCTTCCCATTTCGCGGACCAGTCCGCCGTCAAAGGATCGAAAAGATGACCCATCCGCAGGTCGCGCGCGAGCGCGTCGATGAGCCCTGCCTTCTCGCGCTGCCCGTCGCCCACCGGAAAACGGCCGAGCGCAAGCAGCGTATCGCGTCGCTGAACGCCTTGCGGCGACTGTCCAAACGTATGCAAGCCATCGCGAATCTGCGCTTCCTTCAACTCGCACAGATACGCATCGGCACGCGTGAGCAGCGCGTCTTCCGCATCCTGGCCGTCGGGCAGACCGAGGCTCAACTCCTCGTGCAGACGGTGCGTGACGATCGTTTCGAGAATGGTCCGGCGCAGCAGTTTCGAGCGACGCGGATCGACCATCAACGCTTCATAATATTCGTCGACCTGGCGTTCGAGATCCTGCAGCGGGCCGTAGGTTTCCGCGCGCGTGAGCGGTGGCATCAGGTGATCGATGATGACCGCCTGCGTGCGCCGCTTCGCCTGGCTGCCCTCGCCCGGGTCATTGACGATAAACGGATACAGATGCGGCATTGGCCCGAGAATGAGATCGGGCCAGCAGGTGTCGCTGAGCGCGACGCTCTTGCCCGGCAGCCATTCCAGGTTGCCATGCTTGCCGACGTGCACGACCGCGTCGATACCGAACCGGTGACGCAGCCAGAAATAGAACGCCAGATATGCGTGCGGCGGCACGAGGTCGGCGTCGTGATAGCTGGCGTAGTCACCGCCATCGCGTGAACGCGCCGGCTGAATGCCGATGAACACATGCGCGCAACGCCAGCCCGCGATCATGAAGCGGCCACGACGCAGCGTCGGGTCCTGCTCTGGCGTGCCCCAGCGCGCGTTCAGCGCGTCGCGTACTTCAGCGGGCAACTGCTGGAAATGGGTCAGATAGTCGTCGAGCGAGAGGCTTTGCAGCGCCGGGCGCAGGTCGCGCACCACCGGGTCGTTCGTCACGCCTTCAGTGAGCGTGCGCATCAGGGCGTCGCCATCGGCGGGAATGGCGTCGAGCCGATAACCCTGCCCGCGCAACATCGAAAGAATACCGACGACGGACGCAGGCGTATCGAGCCCCACGCCATTGCCGATACGCCCTTCGCTCACCGGATAGTTCGCGAGGATCAGCGCGAGCTTCTTGTCGGCGTTGTCGATGCGTCGCAGCCTGCACCAGCGCCGGCTCAGCTCCGCGAGAAACGCGACGCGCCCGTGATCGGGCTGATAACGCACGACGTCGACTTCGGTGTGCGGACAACGATACGCCAGCCCCTTGAAACTGATGGCCCGTGTGATGATGCGGCCGTCCACTTCGGGCAGCGCGACATGCATCGCGATGTCACGCGAATTGAGGCCCTGATTGTCCTTGAGCCAGTCGTCGCGATTGCCGCCGCTCAGGATCACCTGCATCACGGGCGCGTCGCCCGCAAGCGCGAGCGGCTCGGGATCGTCGATCGCGGATGCGGCGAATGCGGTGGTGTTGAGTACCAGCGCCACGTCATGTCGCGCGCACAACTGCTGCACCATGTCGCGGCTGACGTTGTCCTTTAGCGACGTGATCGTCAGCGGCAACGGGTTAAGGCCCTGCGCATCGAGCGCGTCGATCAACGCATCGAACACGGCGGTGTTGGCCGCCTGAAGATGCGCGCGATAAAAGAGAATCGCGACGACAGGCGCATCGGCATGCCAGCGCGCCTGCCAGTCTTCGGTCGTCGGAACGTCGCGCGACGGATGGTAAAGCGATGCGGCGGGCAACGGTTGTGGCAACGCAGGCTCTTCGCCCCAGCCGAGCGCACGATGCGCGATGCAACGCAGAAAACGCTCTGCATTGCGCGGCCCGCCTTCGCGAAGATAGCGCCATAGCTGATGACATAGCGCGGCATCGGCGGTGCTGCGCGCGAGCAGATGCGGATCTTCCTGCAGGTCGCCCGAGAACATCGCCAGCACCTGCTGCCTGCGTTCGGCGAGCGCGACCACCTGCTCGATGCCGTAAGGCCAGTACGCCTCGCCGCCGAGATGATCGACGACCACCACCTTCGCGTGTTGCAGCACGTCCTCGACGTAAAAATCGACCGACGCCGGTTGCCTGAGAAACGTCACGTTCGCGAGCCGCAGGCTCGGAAAATCGGCACCCAGCCGCGGAAATACGCTGGCTAGCAGCGACAGCGTGGTGTCGGCCGAGCTGAGCACCACGATGTCCGCGGGACGCTGATCGATCCGGATGACGCCCGCCGTATCGTCGACGAAACCGCCCGGCGTGGTGCGCAGCAAATGCATGTCGTTTTACGCCTGTTGCGTCGCGCTGTGATGCACGGCATCGAGCGCCGCGTCGAACGCCTGCTGCAACGCTTTCTGGTCGAGGTCTTCGCCAATCAGCACGAAGCGGCTCGTGCGAAGCTCTTCCGCCTGCCAGCGCCGGTCGAAATAGCTATCGAAGCGCCGGCCCACGCCCTGAATCACGAGACGCATGGCGGCACCCGGCAAGGCAGCGAAACCCTTGACGCGATAGATCGTGTGGCTTTCGACGAGGCCTTGCAGCGCGGCAATGGTCGCTTCACGCGAGGAAACATTCGCCTCGACCACGACAGAATCGAATTCGTCGTGGTGATGATCCGCGTCGTCAGCCGAACCGTGATGGTCATGACGCAGATGGATGGAATCTTCGGAAGCCGACTGAAGACCCAGCAGCGCATGAAGGTCGAGTTGCCCCATGTGTGCGCGCACCACCTTCACCTGCGAAGGGATTTCCTCGCGGATCAGTGCCTCGACTTCGCGTTGCTTCGATTCGTCGAGCAGGTCGGTCTTGTTGAGAATCACCAGATCCGCCGCGGACAACTGGTCTTCGAACAGCTCGTGCAGCGGCGATTCGTGATCGAGGTTCGGATCGGCCTTGCGCTGTGCTTCGACGGCGAGCGGGTTTTCCGCGAACTGCCCGCTCGCCGCGGCAGGACCGTCGACCACGGTGACGACTGCGTCGACCGTAAAGCTATTCTTGATCTGCGGCCAGTTGAACGCCTGAACCAGCGGCTTGGGCAACGCAAGGCCGGACGTTTCGATCAGCACGTGGTCGATCTGCTCGCGTCGCTCGACGAGCTTCTCCATCACCGGAAAAAACTCTTCCTGCACGGTGCAGCAAAGACAACCGTTGGTGAGTTCATACAACTGGCCTTCCGCCTCGCTGCCGTCTTCATTGCAGCCGATGCCGCAGCCCTTGAGGATTTCGCCGTCGATGCCGAGTTCGCCGAATTCGTTGACGATCACCGCGACGCGAAGGCCGCCCGCATGTTGAAGAATGTGCCGCAGCAACGTGGTCTTGCCGCTGCCGAGGAAGCCCGTAACGATCGTGACGGGAATCTTGCGCGTCTGCATCCTGACTCCAGGTGGTGGACAGTTGAAGTAGATGGGGACGAAAAACGGCTTGCCCGGAATAGCTGGACAATCGATGAAAGCGCGGACGGTACGCCGCATCCCCGCGGCGTTTGTCGGTTTTTTCTCGGGCCGGTATCCGGGCTGACGAAATCGCCGCTTCACCTTCCCGCGCATTCGACACCTTGCGCAGTGGACAGATAGTTGCACGTCGTGGCGCGCATCTATTGAAGCCGGCTTTGCATCGCGCGTGCGCAATGCCTTCGCTTACCGTTGCGGGGGCAGCACAGGTTGGCCCGATCCGTGCAGGAAGGGCTCCCTGTTTCCCGTTTAACTGCGCGCACGGAGCGTGCGCGCGAGCACCAGAGTGCGTGCGAGTGTAGGCTTCGACGGTGGCAACGTCAAGAAAAGGCCCATGCGTACGACCGTGCGCTCAAGCGCCTTCTGCAAGGCTTTTCCGCGCTCGCCTGTGATATCGTATGCGCGCGTTTGGTGCCCGCACATGCATTCTCATGTGCAGTTAAACGGGAAACAGGAAGCGAGGTAATGTGCTCAGCCTGTGCTGTCCCCGCAACGGTACGCGACCCGCGGATCATGCGTCCGCACGTGTCATTCAACGCCACTGCCTGCGTCGTGCGGGTGGGAAGGCGAATGGCATGCGGTCGTCAGCCCGGATACCGGCCAGATGCGAGGGGCGACCATTGCGATCGCCAAACGCCTGATCCGCGGGGGACGGAATGAGGCGCCTGACGTGTGGCAACGCATGATTCATCTATTCCCTGAAACCGTCATGACGACGGCTTCCCGGTTTTCCCTCCCTGACCGACACAGCATGAAAACGCTGACCATCGGCATCGGTTGCAGGCGCAACGTGTCCGTCCGGCAGGTCGAATCCGCCGTGCGCGCGGCGCTCGCGCTGGCGGGCCGCTCGCTCGACGACGTGCTCGCCGTCGCCACGCTCGAATCGAAAGCACACGAGCCTGGCATCGCCGGATTCTGCGCTCACCACACGCTCGCGTTGCATACGTTCAGCGCCGAACAGATCGATGCGCGTGGCGAACTGCCCACGCCATCCGGTACGGTGCGCGCGAAACTTGGCATCGACGGCGTATGCGAGCCGTGCGCGCTACTCGCGCTACCAGGCGCCATGCTGATTGTCCCCAAGACCGTGCTCGATGGCGTGACCGTCGCCATCGCCAGCGCGCCCTGATTACCCCTCAACCCGACCGCCTCCGGGCAACAGGACACGCCATGAAGACAGATCCCGAATCGCATCAACGCATGACGCAACGCCGCCGCGAGGGCCACGAAAAGAAACAGGCTTCGGCGACGGTCGAAAAAGGCCTGCTGATCGTCAACACCGGCACCGGCAAGGGCAAGACCACCGCTGCGTTCGGCATGGCTGTGCGCGTGCTCGGACACGGCATGAAACTGGGCGTGGTGCAGTTCATCAAGGGCGCGCTCCACACGTCCGAGCGCGACTTCCTCGGCGCGCAGGCGCATTGCGAATTCATCACGATGGGCGACGGCTACACGTGGAATACGCAGGACCGCGACAAGGACATCGCGACGGCTCGCAAGGGCTGGAACGAGGCACGCCGCATGATCGAAAGCGGCGACTATCAGATGGTGATTCTCGATGAGCTGAATACCGTGCTGAAGTATGAATATCTTCCGCTCGACGAAGTGCTCGAAGTGCTCGGCGCGCGTCCGGACATGGTGCATGTTGTCGTGACCGGCCGTCATGCGCCCGATGCGCTGATCGAAGCCGCCGACCTCGTCACCGAAATGCGGATCGTCAAGCATCCGTATCGCGAGCAGGGCGTGAAGGCGCAACGCGGCGTGGAATTCTGAACGATGTCCGCGTGCCCCGCCCTTTTCATTAGCGCGCCGGCCTCGGGTCAGGGCAAGACCACGATTACCGCCGGTCTCGCGCGCCATCACGCGCGGATGGGGCGACGCGTACGCGTCTTCAAGACGGGGCCCGATTTTCTCGACCCGATGATTCTCGTGCGGGCGAGCGGCGCGCCGGTGCGGTCGCTCGATCTGTGGATGGTCGGCGAACAGGCGTGCCGCGCGCTGCTGGCCGAAGCGGCAGAAAACGCCGACCTGATCCTGATCGAAGGCGTGATGGGTCTTTTCGACGGCACGCCCTCCAGCGCCGATCTGGCGACGACGTTCAACGTGCCCGTGGTCGGCGTGATTTCCGCCAAAGCCATGGCGCAGACGTTTGGCGCGATCGCCTTCGGCCTTGCGCATTTCCGGCCAGGGGTGCCGTTTCAGGGCGTGTTCGCGAACCGCGTCGGTTCGGCGCGGCATGCGCGGATGCTTGAAGACGCGTTGCCCGACGGTTTGCGCTGGATGGGACATATCGCAAGCGCGAGCGACATCGAGTTGCCCAACCGCCATCTCGGCCTCCACCAGGCTGACGAAATCGCCGACCTCGACGCGCGCATCGATCGCGCCGCCGATGCGCTTGCCGGCACGCCGCTCGCCGATCTGCCGGCGCCCGTCGATTTTGGCGTGGCGTCACATGAAGCGATGCCGCGTCTGCTCGACGGCATGCGGATCGCCATTGCGCGCGACGCGGCGTTTTCGTTTATTTATCCGGCCAACCTCACGCTTCTTGAGCAGCTCGGTGCGAGCGTGGCGTATTTTTCGCCGCTCGCCGACGAACCCGTACCCGCGGCCACCGACGCGCTCTGGTTGCCCGGCGGCTATCCGGAACTGCACGCGCAAACGCTTTCGCGCAATACGGTCAGCGCGGCGGCGATTCGCGCCCATGCGCGGGCCGGCAAAACACTGATTGCCGAATGCGGCGGCATGCTGTATCTGCTGAATACGCTCACCGACACTCACGGCACGCGCACTCCGATGCTCGGCCTGCTGCCCGGCGACGCGACGATGCAAACCCATCTCGCGTCGCTTGGCATGCAGCAGATCAACGGCACGCACGGCGCGATGCATGGGCACACGTTCCATTACTCACGCATGGAGACAACGATGGCGCCGCTAACGACAGCCGTGCGTGCGCAATCGACTGTACCGGGCGAAGCGGTGTTTCGAACAGGCAGCATCGTCGCGACTTACATGCACGGTTACTGGCCCTCCAACCCGGCTTTCACGGCGGCACTCTTTCATGGCGAAGCGTTTTAGCGATCCGGACCGCGCGGCCGTCTACCGCGCCATTCACGAGCGACGTGACATGCGGCACTTCGTCAGCGATCCGGTCGATCCGGTCGTATTGAAGCGTTTGCTGGATGCCGCCCATCACGCGCCGAGCGTCGGTTTCATGCAGCCGTGGCGCATTGCGCGCATCACCGACGCTTCGCTTCGCGCGGCCCTGCACGCCGCCGTCGAACGCGAGCGGCTGAACACCGCCGACGCGCTCGGCAAGCGTCGCGACGAGTTCATGAAGCTGAAAGTGGAAGGCATGCTCGAGTGCGGCGAACTGCTCGTCATGGCGCTCATGGACGATCGGGAAAAACATATTTTCGGCCGACGTACGCTGCCGGAAATGGACCTTGCTTCCGTTGCCTGCGCGATCCAGAACATGTGGCTCGCGGCGCGCGCGGAAGGCCTCGGGATGGGATGGGTATCGCTCTTCGACGTCGACGAAGTGCGCACGCTGCTACGCATGCCAGCCGGTGCGCGACCGGTGGGCATTCTGTGTCTTGGGCACGTCGACGCGTTTTACGATCAGCCGATGCTCGAGACCGAGCGCTGGGCATCACGGATGCCGCTCGAAGCGTGTGTGTTCGAGAATTGCTGGCCTGAAGAAGATGCGCCTGGCGGTGATGGCGTGAACGTCAGCACCGTTAAAGACGCTTAAGCCTCACGCTGCCGTGGCGGGCTCGACGCCTGCGCCCGCCACGCCCACCCTCACCTTCAATCCGGCCGCCGAAAATGCAGCGGCGGGTTCGGGCGGCAACGGTTCATCCGTGACCAGCAGATCGACTTCTTCTGGACTGAATGCCCGCACCAGCGCGCTGTGGCCAAATTTTGCGTGATCGGCCGCCACGACGCGCTGCTCCGCCTGCGCGAACGCAGCCTGTGCGAACGCCGCGTCCCACGGCAGCGAATCCATGAAGTGCCCGTGATTGTCGATCGCCGTCACGGAAACGATCGCGTAACGCACATGGAACTGGCGCATGAACGTCAGCACGTTCTCGCCGAACGCGGAGGCGTCATCCGGACGCAATTCCCCACCCGTCATGAAGACGCGATTCTCGTTGCGCGGCGCGAGCGTGCGCGCGATTTCCGCGGAATTCGTGACGACAGTGAGCCGCGAGTGCGCACACAACGCCTGCGCGATGTGAACGCAGGTGGTGCCGCTATCGAGAATCAGTGAGTCGCCGTCCTCGACCAGTTCACCGATGCGCGCCGCGATGATCTGCTTGCCCTCGCGACTCTCCAGCATGCGGCGCTGGAACGGCGGTTCGTCGACGTGCCCGGGCAACATGACGCCGCCGTGTACCTTGACGAGCAGTCCGTCGCCGATCATCGGCTTGACCGTGCGGCGAATGGTTTCGTCGGATACATCGAAAAGCTTCGCCAGCGCGGTAATCGTGCAGGTCTGCTGCGCGCGCACGATGCGCATGATTTCAGCCTGGCGCTGGGTGGGGAACATGGGCGTGTCATCAGGTCTCGGAGACCGCAGTCTAGCAAAGGCATCGGCCGCCGGGAAGTCAATCCCTATTATTCCCACATAAATCAACATTCAGAGCACCGTTTCATGCCCATCTATCAATCTTCACTCATATATGCCTTGAATTTTCCGTCATTTTTCTGCAACATACGCCTGACAATATCCACACATTCCCACACACATTAACGGAATTCAACCATGGCTGTCACTCTTCCCCAGCATGCGCGCGTGGTGATCGTCGGCGGCGGCATCGTGGGCTGTTCCGTCGCGTATCACCTGACGAAGCTCGGCTGGACCGACGTCGTACTGCTCGAACAGGGCCAGTTGTCGTGCGGCACGACGTGGCATGCGGCCGGCCTGGTCGGCCAGTTGCGCGCGCAGGAAAGCATGACGAAGCTGATCCGCTATTCGACCGCGCTCTATGCCCGGCTCGAAGCGGAAACGGGGCTGGGTACCGGCTGGAAACAATGTGGATCACTGTCGGTCGCGCGCACGGCGGAGCGCATGACGCAACTGAAACGCACGGCTGCGGTGGCCCGTGCGTACGGCGTCGCCTGCGATGTGATCGGCCCGAAAGAAGCGGGCGAACTGTGGCCGGTGATGCGTACGGACGATCTGCTCGGCGCGGTCTGGCTGCCCGGCGACGGCAAGGCGAATCCGACCGACCTCACCCAGGCTCTCGCGCGCGGCGCGCGAACCGGCGGCGCGCGTATCGTCGAAAACACGCGGGTGACCGCGATTCACACGCGGCCTTCCATTTCAGGCGGGCGTGAAGCGTGCGGCCTCGCGTGGCAAAACAAGGATGGCGATGCAGGCACGATCGAAGCGGAAGTCATCGTCAATTGCGCGGGACAGTGGGCCAAGGCAGTCGGCCGTCTGTGCGGCGTGACTGTGCCGCTGCATTCCGCCGAGCATTACTACATCGTCACTGAACGCATCGCCGGTGTGCATCCGGATCTGCCGGTCATGCGTGACCCGGACGGCTTCATCTATTTCAAGGAGGAAGTCGGCGGTCTCGTGATGGGCGGATTCGAACCGGATGCGAAACCGTGGGGCATGAACGGCATTCCGGAAAACTTCGAGTTCCAGTTGCTCCCAGACGACTGGGATCAGTTTCAGATCCTGATGGAAAACGCGCTGCAGCGCGTACCCGCGCTCGAAACCGCACAGGTCAGGCAGTTCTACAACGGACCGGAATCGTTCACGCCCGACAACAATTTCATTCTGGGTGAGGCGCCTGAACTGAAACGCTTTTTCGTCGGCGCCGGGTTCAATTCGATGGGTATCGCGTCGGCCGGCGGCGCGGGGATGGCGCTCGCGGAATGGATCGTCGCGGGCGAACCGACGATGGACCTGTGGCCCGTCGACATTCGCCGCTTCGCGCGCTTTAACGGTAACGACACGTGGCTGCACGACCGCGTCAAGGAAACGCTCGGGCTGCATTACGCGATGCCATGGCCGAATCGCGAACTGGACAGCGCGCGGCCGTTTCGCCGCTCGCCGCTTTACGCGCTGCTGAAAGAAGATGGTGCGTGTTTCGGCAGCAAGATGGGTTGGGAGCGCGCGAATTTCTTCGCACCTTCGCCAGCGGAAGCGCATGTCGACTATGCGTTCGGCCAGCAGAACTGGCTCGCGTGGAGCGGCGCGGAACACCGCGCGTGCCGCGAGGCCGTGGCGCTCTTCGACATGACGTCGTTTTCCAAATTCCTTGTGAAAGGACGCGACGCCGAGACGGTATTGCAACGCATCGTCGCCAACGACGTCGCGGTGCCGCCTGGCACGACGGTCTATACCGGCATGCTCAACGAGCGCGGCACGTACGAATCGGATTTCACGCTCACGCGGCTTGCCGATGACCAGTATCTGATCGTCACCGGTTCAGCGCAGACCACGCGCGATTTCGACACGATCGAAAAGCTCATTCCACGGGACAGCCATTGCACGCTCGTCGACGTCACCGGCCAGTATGCGGTGCTTGCAGTGATGGGACCGCATTCGCGTGCGCTTTTGCAGCGCGTTTCCAGAGCCGACTTCAGCAACGAAACGTTCGCCTTCGGGCAAAGCCGGGAAGTCGATATCGGCTATGCGACTGTGCGGGCAACGCGACTGACTTATGTCGGCGAGCTGGGATGGGAACTGTATGTACCCGTCGAGTTTGCCGTGGGCGTGTATGAGACGTTACATGCAGCGGGCAAGGAATTTGGGCTCGTGAACGCGGGGTACTACGCAATCGATTCGCTGCGGATCGAAAAGGGGTATCGCGCGTGGGGACGCGAGTTGACGCCGGATTCGAACCCGTTCGAGGCGGGCCTCGGGTTTGCGTGCAAGCTGGCTGGCGACGTCGCTTTTCGCGGACGCGATGCGTTGCTGAAACTGAAGAACGAGCCTTTGCGGCGACGCATGATCGTGCTCACCGTCGACGGCGCCAGCGACCGGATGCTCTGGGGCGGCGAAGCGATCCTGCGCGACGGCGTGGTGGTCGGATTCGTCTCGTCTGCCGCCTTTGGACACACGTTCGGATGCCCGGTTGCGATGGGCTATGTATCGAACGCCGCGGGCACGATCGATGAGGCATTTCTGGCAGGCGGCCGGTTCGCCGTGGATGTTGCGGGAGACATGTTGCCGGCAACGCTACACGTCAAGGCGCCTTACGATCCGAAGTCGTCAAGGATCAAAGCCTGACCGCATGTCGTGCATGACGCGGCGCGGTTGGCCCCACGGCGCTATCCGCGTCGCCCCGTTCTTGCAATGTCACGCGGTGCCGCGCCCAGCAGCCGGTTGACCCAATGCGCCATATGGCTCTGATGCGCAAAGCCCGTCTCCAGCGCGATCTGCGTGACGCTCAGCCGCCCCTCCAGCAACAACGCTCTCGCCCGCTCGACCCGGCGCTGGATCACATACCGATGCACCGGCATGCCGAGCGTCTCCCTGAACAACGCCTTGAAGTGCGGCACGCTCAGGCCCGCGACGGCAGCGAGTTCCATCAGCGTGAGTGGCTGGTCGAGGTTCGCCTCGACGTAATCGACGACCCGTGTCGCCATAAATGGCGCGAGCGTGCGTCGCTGGCCGTCCCGCTCTGGAACGCCCGCCATCAGCCTGACGACCAGCGCCGTACACAGGCTTTCCGCGTACAGCGCATCCGATGTTTCCTCGGCCTCGAGTTCTGCCCGCAGCGCCCACGAAAGATGTTGCAGGCGCGGATCGCGTAGCTGGAATTGCGCACGCAATGCCGCGCGCGAAGGACGCGTGTCAAGTTGCTCCATCGTTGTGCGCGCAAAGGTGTCGTCAATCCAGATGCGCAGGATCGTGCAGTCGCCGTCGTCCGTCCATTCGCCGTCGAGCCCCGCCGGTATGACGTCCATGTCGCCGTGCGCCTGAATCCGCGACACGCGGCGACCGTCGCACTGGCAGCGCGCTCTCACCGGCGCGCCGACATGCACGCCGATGCGGTGATACGGGGTACCCGGAATGCGATGCGGCCCCGCCGCGACACCCAGCAACTCCGCGCCGAAACCTCGCCAGCCGAGCGATGCGCTCGAACGCAGGCTGACCGTTTTTCCGGCCGGTGGGGCATGCAAAGGGAGTGCAGCGTTCATTCCATTTCCTTCTGACGGAGGATCCATTGTGATGCCATTCGGAAGATTCCGCAGGCGTTCATTGCCGTGCAGTGCATCGAAAAAAATCATCCAGATCTGCTCAAACCGATCCCTGTATGTGCATCCGGGTTGCACCGCACGTCCATGATGGACCCACGCCATTCATTCATCGACGAGGAGTGCCACGTGTTTGTCATTTTCGGAGCAACAGGACATGCAGGCCGTCTCACCGCAATCCGGCTTCGCGAAGCCGGCCTTCCGGTACGCGCTGTCGTCAGGCGCGCGGACCAGGCGAAAGAGTTGGCGGCGATCGGGTGTGAGATCGCGTTCGCGGACCTCATGGATCCGGCGTCGGTTGCCAAGGCCATTGAAGGCGCACACGCCGTGCAGATGATCTGCCCGGTGCCGTCCGGTCACGCAGATCCTGAACACGCGATGCGCACCATGATCGACGTCGCGGCGCAGGCGTTGCGCGCCAACGCGCCGCAACACGTGCTCGCGATCTCGGACTACGGCGCCGAGCTCGACATGAATACCGGCATCACGCGGCTCTTCCATTATCTTGAACAGCAGTTCAGCGCGAGCGTGCCGCGCCTGACGCTGCTTCGCTCAGCCGAACACATGCATAACTGGAGTCGCGTGATACCCGTCGCGCTCGCCACCGGCATGCTGCCAAGCCTGCATCATCCACTCACGAAGCGCTTTCCGAGCGTCGCCGCGCAGGATGTCGGCGCGCTGGCCGCGACGTTGTTGCGCGAAGGAGCGCCGGTTACGGCAACCCGTATCGTTAGCATCGAATCGATGGTGCGCGTCTCGCCCATGGACGTCGCGCGCATGCTGCAGGAAGAAGCGGGACGTGAGATCGTCGCGCGTGAACTGCCACGCGATCAATGGCTTCCGGTGCTCACCAAAGGGGGATTAAGCGCGAAGCATGCAAGCCTCGTCGTGGATCTTT
This sequence comes from Paraburkholderia sartisoli, assembly GCF_900107685.1. Classification (GTDB taxonomy): domain Bacteria; phylum Pseudomonadota; class Gammaproteobacteria; order Burkholderiales; family Burkholderiaceae; genus Paraburkholderia; species Paraburkholderia sartisoli. The sequence continues at coordinate 105,185 of NZ_FNRQ01000009.1, forward strand.
ACGATGCGCATAACGCGGGGCACATCGATGTCGAAGCGGATGTCACCGAGCGCCGTTTCGGTGCGACAGCACTCGCGGAGGTGCTCGCTCCGCTCGTCAGACAGGCCGTGCGGGACGCTCAATGAAACGGTGCAAACACGCAGGAGACGGGCGATGCATGCGTGCGACCGGATGAACACGCTGCTCGCGGTCTGTGAGCAAGGATCTGGTCTACCGAACCTGGTCGAAGTCACCCAGCCTGCCGGGAATATCCATCTGCTGATGCAAGATGCGGATTACTTCGACCAGCTCCGCCGACTGCCTGAAAAATACAACGTGCATTCCGACGAGTGCCTTCCTGTAGCCTTTTCGAATGCCTTCAGCAGACAGACCTGGCTGGGTGCCATCGACCAGACTCTGGACAGTACTTTCGATGTTCAGGATATAACGCTCGGCCTGTGCGTCACCCCATCTGTCAACGGTGTAATCCCAGATGTCGTCGAGGTCATGTTCCGCCGCTGGCGAGAGGACGTAGCCTCTCATGCGGTTTTGTTCCGCTTGCGCGAAATGTAGTCGCGGAAATCAAACGGGCGCGAGGGCCCGGACTGCTCACCTTCGATCAGCGCGTTTCGGAGCGCTTCCAGCCTGGTTTCCTCGGCTTCGAGCAGGCGCAGGCCGGCCCGGACAACGTCGCTGACCGTGTTGTACCGGCCGCTGTGAACGCAATCATCGACGAATTCAGAAAAATGGTCGCCGAGAGTAAAAGACGTGTTTTTGCCCATGGCTCAAACCTCCTGCCTGAAGAGTACCAATTTCTGGTATTCGATGCCAGGAAAATTGCTACTAGTGAGCTTTCTGGACACCAACCTGTAGAGCGAAATTCTCTCTAAATCGCTCACCGGCGCGGATCAGATTGGTCGCGAGGCAAAGCGGCTGAAATTGTTGGGCCCGAACGGTCAACTATTACGAGCCATCAGGTTTTATCCATCCAACCGGTTGATTTATAAAAAAACTCCCACTCCCCAATATGGGCCTGCAAGCGCTACCTCACGATCCCCCGTCAGCACGTGCTTACGGCCCAGCCGCTAATTCGTTTGACTTAGCATACCGGCAACGGCAACGTCATCAAGCGTCCCCGTGCAGGTTTGGCTGTGCTGTCGCCGCAAAGACGCAAACACATCCAGGCCGTCGCAAGATTGCTGCTCACGACCGCCTTGCCGATCGATACCTCGATTCGCGCGATCACCGCCGCCGCACGCACGGCCGTGCAGGAGATGAAGAGCGCGTCGGATTCTTCCGCCATCGCGTCGCGCGCGAACGCGACGATATCGTCGTGCGAAATCCGCGCCATCTCCCGGTCATCGGTCAAGCCGAGGCACGAGAAGCGGTCGATGACGAAACCTTGCGCGGCGAAGTATCCGGCCATCGGCCGGCTGGTTTCGACGGTATAAGGCGTCAGCACGCTGATGCGGCGCGCGCCGAGCGCTTTTAGCGCGATGACCGCGGCGGCCGTGGGCGTGACGACCTGTGCCCCGGGTTTCGCCGCATGAATCGCCGCTTCGATCTCCGCGTCTCCGATCATGACGGACGCCGACGTACACGAATACATCACCACGTCGAGCGCTTCGTCGGGCAGAATCAGCGCGGCGCCCGCGGTCAACGACGGCTGCATGGCGAGCAGATTCTCCGGCGTCACCGGGTTTGCGTACGGCACGCGGTTCACGTAGACGCCAATACGCTCATTCGCGACGAGCGTCGCAAAGTCCGGCTCGGTGGTGTGATCGGTTGCAAGGATCACAAGGCCGACGCGCCTGTCGAAGGCGCGTTCGTCCAGCTGCGGCACCCGGCCTGCCAGACGGATGAAAGTCTGCATCTATCAATGCCCAAGGTTGGGAAAGCGTTTTTCGAGCAGCCTCACGCCGAGCACCGCGACAAGGCTGATGCACAGAAACAGCACACCGACGAGCGTCATCGGTTCGAGGTAACGGTAGTCCGTGTTCGCGATGATCTTCGCCTCGTTCATCAATTCGAGGACCGTGATCGCCGACAGCAAGGGCGTTTCCTTGAACATTGAAATCAGGTAGTTCGCGAGCGCGGGCAGCATCGGCGGAACCGCTTCCGGCAGGATGACGTGCTGCCACATCTGCACCGGGCTCAGGTTGCACGCCCTTGCGGCTTCCCATTGTCCACGGGGTACGTTTTCGATGCCGGTCCGGTAGACCTCGGCTGCATACGTCGCGTAATGAACGCCGAGCGCGAGCACACCGGCGGCGAGCGCCGGCATCCGGATGCCGATATCGGGCAGCACATAGAAAACAAAGTAAAGTTGCACGAGCAACGGCGTGCCACGAATAAAGCTCGCCACGGCCGTGGTGGTACGCGACACCGCGCGATTCGGCGAAAGCCGCAGGATCGCGAACGCCATGCCAGCCACCGCCGCCACCACCGCGCCAAGCAAGGTCGCAAGCACGGTGACCTTCAGGCCTTGCAGCAGGATCGGCATGATCTCGCGCGCGAAACTCCAGTCCCATTCCATACGGTTATCTCCTCATCCCGTCGAGACCAAAGGTCATCCGGCGTTCGAGCTTGCGCACGCCGAACGAAATCAGGCAGGCCATGGCGAAGTACAGCGCAAGAATCGTCGCGAACGGTATCAACGTATTGCCGGTTTGCGAGCGCACGACCTGCGCCTGGAACGTCATGTCGCCAAGCGAGATCAGCGAGACGACCGCCGTGCCCTTGAGCAACTCGATCGCGTTGTTACCGAAGGTCGGCAGCATCAGCGGCAACGCTTGCGGCAGGATCACGTGACGCATGCGCTGATACGTGGACAGATTCAACGCGACGCATGCGCTTCTCTGCTCATGGCCGATTGCGACGACCGCGCCACGCACGACTTCCGCGCCGTACGCCCCCACGTTCAGGCCGAGTGCGAGCACACCGGCCTGCAGCGGCGTGAGTGTCAATCCGGCCATCGGCAACACGAAATACGCCCAGAACAACTGGACGAATACCGACGTGCCGCGAAAAAACTCGACATACGACGTAGCAAGCGCGCGCACCGCGAAGAATCGCGACAGCCGCCCGAGCCCGGCGACGAACGCCATCACGAGCGCGAGCGCCGTCCCCATCACGGTGAGTTCAACGGTTGCCTCCGCGCCTTGCAGAATCAGCAGCAGATAACCAGACCAGTCGTTCATAAACGCACCTCGCAGGCAACGGAGTGGCCGTTTGGCGCGCTATCGCGTTGCGCGCCAAACGCCCGGGCAGATTTAGTTCGTCGCCGCGCACAGCTTCGCGCGCGTCGTCGACATCGCCGCCTTTGCCGAGAAGCCGTACGGCTCGACGATCTTCGCGAACTCGCCGGATTCCTTCATCTTCTTCAGTTCGACGTCGAAAGCATCGCGCAGGGCGGTGTCCTGCTTGCGGAACGCCACGCCGTCGCATTGCACGGGTGTGCCCTGCACCGGTGCGATCGATTCGAGACTGGCATCGTTCGCTTTCGAGAGCAGCGCGCTGATCGACAGCAGCGGCAGCGCGAACGCGTCGATGCGTCCGTCCTGCAGCATCTTCAGGCCGCTCTGGCCGTCCGGCACGATGATGACGCGCTCAGCCGGAATATGCGCGGCGGTCGCGAGTTTCTGTTCGGTGGTGCCGCCTTCGACGCCGATTACAGCCTTGGAATCCCCTGCGATCTGCTCGTACGACTTGATGTTTTTGGTGTTGCCCTTCTTGACCGCGAACGCTTCCACCGCGCACAACACCGGCTCCGAGTACGCGACGGCGGCGCAGCGCTGCGGCGTCATGAAGAGACCCGCCGCGATCGCGTCATGCCGCCCCACCGCGAGGCCCGGAATCATCGCGCCATACTCCGAGATCGACGCGACGATGTCGTTGACGCCCAGCTTCTTGAAGACAGCGCGAGCCACATCAGGCGCGGCGCCGGTCACCTTGCCGTCCGCGCCGACCGCGGTAAACGGTGGTTCGTTGGCAATCGCGATGCGCGCGAAGCCCTGCTCCCTGAGTTGCGCCAGCTTGTCCTGCGCGGCGACTGCAAGGCCGGCCAGGGTTAGCAGCGACAACGTCCCCGTGATCAGAATCGCCTTCAGTTTCATGGTTTTTGGCTCCTAAAGCGTGGTGGTGTGCAACGGAAATGGCTGCTGGCGGGGGCCGATCAGATCCGGTGGCCCGCCGCGATGATCTTGCGGAGAAACGCCTGGGTTCGCTCATGCTCTGGGTGACTGAAGATATCTTCGGGCTTGCCTTCTTCCACGATCCTGCCGCGGTCGAAAAACAGCACACGGTCGGCGAAATCATGAGCGAAACCCATTTCATGCGTGACGAGCAGCATCGTCATATCGGTTTCTTTGGCGAGCCGCTGCATTACGTTCAGCACCTCCTCGACGAGTTCCGGGTCGAGCGCCGAAGTCACTTCGTCGAACAACATGATTCTGGGTGCGAGCGCCAGCGCCCGGGCGATCGCCACGCGTTGCTTCTGACCGCCGGAGAGTTGTGCCGGGCGGCTCTTTGCCTTGTCAGCCATCCCGACCATGTCGAGCAGTTCCAGTGCACGTCTTTCCGCCGATTGACGGCTCTCGCCCTTGGTCAGCATGGGCGCGAGCGTCACGTTGTCGAGCACGCTCTTGTGCGGAAACAGGTTGAAGTGCTGGAAGACCATGCCGATCTTCTCGCGCATCTTCTGCAAATGGCGCTCGTTCGCGGAAACCATCTGGCCGCCGTGGGGCATATGAAACAACTGTTCGCCGTCCACTTCGATATGACCGCCATCGATCGATTCGAGTGTCATCAGAATGCGCAGGATGGTGGTCTTGCCCGACCCGGATGGGCCGATCAGCGCGAGCTTCTCACCCGGCATCACGTCGAGCGACAGTTCGTCGAGCACGGTCAGCGCACCGTAACGCTTCGTTATGCGATCGATACAGATCAGCGGCTTCGTCATCGACGTCTCCCGGCGTGGCTGAAAGGCGTCGACAGGGGCCGCCGGAAAGTCCGAAGAAAGGCTCGCCGGGGCGATGCCAGAAGCGCTCAGCATGTCGGTGACTCGCGCGGTTTTCATGTCGATTCGTTCCCGTTCGTCATACCTGGCTTGATTGAATGCAGTGCGACGGCGGTGCTGACAGCACGGCCATGCAAACGAGAATACAAAGCCATATTCGGGATCGGATTGCTCTAGAACAATTCTTTTTGGCAGCGAAAAACGCGTCGCGCCATGGCGGACGGCTCCCGCGGCGATAAGCCTGCATGCGGATCAGGGACAACACCTATAAGCACAGTGTGGAAAAACCGACGCATGTCGCCGGATTTCGTACGCGGTTCAGATCGCCAGACGAAGATTGAACTAGCACATTAAAAGCCGTTTTTCGCGGCATTAGACTGCGGCCAGAAACGCCTGCAGGTGCCTCATTGCGTGCATGAGTCACTACTTTCCGCAACGACGTCACGTAGAGAGAGGGGAATATGTCAGATACAACGCAACCGGAACCACGCACTACGGCGCCCGTCGTACGACTGCCGTTCGAGCGCGCCGAATACGCAGCCCGTATCGGCAAGGCGCGCAAGGCCATGCAGGTAGCCGGGATCGAACTGCTGGTCGTGTCCGATCCGACCAACATGGCGTGGCTCACCGGTTACGACGGCTGGTCGTTCTACGTGCATCAGTGCGTGCTGCTCGCGCTGGACGGCGAACCCGTCTGGTTCGGCCGCGGCCAGGACGCCAATGGTGCGAAACGCACCGTGTTCATGGAGCACGATCAGATCGTCGGTTATCCGGATCATTACGTGCAATCCACCGCGCGGCATCCGATGGACTATCTCGCCCACGAGGTGATCGAAGCGCGCGGTTGGGGCGCCTTGAAGATCGGCGTGGAAATGGATAATTACTATTTCAGCGCCGCGGCCTGGCGCTCGCTCGTCACTCATTTGCCGAAGGCGCAATGGCAGGATGCAACCGGCCTCGTAAACTGGCAACGCGCCGTCAAATCGCCGCGTGAAATCGAATATATGCGCGTGGCTGCGCGCATCGTCGAAAAGATGCATGCGCATATCGTCGAACGGATCGAACCCGGCATGCGCAAGAATGACCTGGTCGCCGAAATTTACTCGGCGGGCATTACCGGCGTCGACGGTTACGGCGGTGACTATCCGGCGATCGTGCCGCTTTTGCCGACCGGCGCCGATGCCGCCGCCCCGCATCTGACCTGGGACGACACGCCCTTCGCAAAGGATGCCGGCACGTTCTTCGAAATCGCCGGCTGCTTCAAGCGCTATCACTGTCCGCAGTCGCGCACCGTGTACCTCGGCAAGCCGCCAAAGCATTTCATCGAAGGCGAGCGCGCGGTGGTGGAAGGCATTGAAGCAGGTCTGGCCGCGGCCAGACCCGGCAACACGTGCGAGGACATCGCCAATGCATTCTTCGCGGTGCTGCACAAATACGGCATCGAGAAAAACAGCCGCTGCGGCTATCCAATTGGCGCGAGCTATCCGCCGGACTGGGGCGAACGCACGATGAGCCTGCGGCCGGGGGACAAGACGGTCCTCGAGCCGGGTATGACGTTTCACTTCATGCCGGGCCTCTGGCTCGACGACTGGGGGCTCGAAATCACCGAAAGCATCCTGATTACCGGGTCCGGCGTCGAGACCTTCTGCAACACGCCGCGCAAGCTGTTCGTCAAACCGTAAGCCAGGTCGCCCCCTGTGCCACCGTGGTTTCCGTGACCGCGGCGCGCACCGGGACAGGCCAAAGGGGAAACATGCATCCGAAGACAATGAAAGCCGTCGTGCTGACCGCCCACGGCGGTCTCGACAAACTCGTCTATCGCGACGACGTGCCGGTTCCCGTTTGCAAACCGGGTGAAGTGCTGCTCGAAGTCACTGCTTGCGGGCTGAACAACACTGACGTATGGGTTCGCGAGGGCGCGTACGGTACGGACGACGACCCGCAAGCCGTCTCCACCTGGCGGCGCGGCCGCTCGACGTTGTCGTTTCCACGCATCCACGGCGCGGATATCGTCGGACGCGTGGTGGCCGTGGGCAGCGGTGTCAGCGATGCGCGTATCGGAGAACGCGTGATCGTCGACGCATCGATCTATAACCGCGACGACGACAGCCTCGCCGATATCGACTACATCGGCCACGGCCGCGACGGCGGTTACGCCGAATACACCGCGATACCCGCACAGAACGCGCATCGCGTCGACTCCGTGTACAGCGATGCCGAACTCGCAACGTTCTGGTGTGCGTATCACACCGGCGAACAGATGATCGAGCGCGCAGCGGTCAAACGCGGTGAAACGGTGCTGATCACGGGCGCCTCTGGTGGCGTCGGATCGGGCATCATTCAGCTATGCCGCGCGCGTGGGGCGATTCCGTACGCCGTGGTCAGCAAGGGTAAGGAAGATGCAGTACTCGAGCTCGGCGCAGAAGGCGCAATGCTGCGCGACAGCGAGAATTTCGCCGCGGAGGTCGAACGGATGACCGGCGGCCGGCCGGTCGATGTGGTAGCCGACCTGGTCGGCGGCGCGCTGTTCGGCAAACTGCTGAACGTGTTACGTCCGGAAGGACGTTACACCACGGCCGGCGCCATTGCCGGACCGGTAGTCCAGCTGGACTTGCGCACGATGTATTTGAAGCAGTTGCAGCTGAACGGGTCGTCGCAAGGCACGCGCAGTGCCTTTAAACGTGTGCTCGGCTATATCCAGACCGGCACGATCAAGCCGATTCTGGCCGCGACCTGGCCTTTGTCGAAGTTTCACGAAGCGCAAACGCAATTCATGACCAGGCGTTTCGTGGGCAACATCGTCGTGATTCCGGACCGGCATTACACGCAAGCCGCAAAAGAGGCGTGAATAACAAACCTGCAAGACACGCAGCCGGAACCGCGATCATCCGCTGTTCCGGCTCCGTTCCGTTCACTCCCCGCACGATCATTGATTGAAACGCCGGCCGCGCCGCGAACCGCGGCGCGGCCGGCACGCCTGTTCCTTACGCGGAAGCAGCCGGAGCCAGGACCTGAGACGCGACTTCATCCACCGCCTCGCGCGCCAGCTTCACGATCTCGTCGACCTCGTCGCGCGTGGTGATCAGTGGCGGCGCGAAACCAAGGATGTCGCCGTGCGGCATGGCGCGCGCGATCAGGCCGCGTTGCAATGCGGCAGCCGAGACACGCGGACCGACCTTCAGCGCTGCATCGAATGGTTGACGACCGTCCTTGTCGGCCATGAATTCGAGCGCGGCCAGCATGCCCACGCCGCGCACTTCGCCGACCAGCGGATGAGAATCGAACGCCGCGTGCAGTTGTTCGAGCAGATATGCACCGGTTTGCGCCGCGTTTTCCGTGAGATTCTCACGCTCGAGAATATCGAGGTTCGCGAGCGCCGCCGCGGCGCAGATCGGGTGACCGGAATAGGTCCAGCCATGACCCATCGCGCCGGATTCCTGCGACGCCTTGTCGATCACGTCCCACACGCCTTCGCTGACGATCACGCCCGACAGCGGTGCATACGCGCTCGTCAGGCCCTTCGCCACGGTAATCAGATCCGGCGTGATGCCATAGTGTTGCGCGCCCATCTTCGAGCCGAGGCGACCGAAACCGCAGACCACTTCGTCGCAGATCAGCAGAATGTCGTGCTTCTTCAGCACCTGCTGGATCGCCGCCCAGTAACCGGCCGGCGGCGGCAGGATACCGCCCGTGCCCATCGCCGGTTCCGCGATGAAGGTAGCAATCGTATCCGCGCCTTCCTGTGCAATCAGTTTTTCCAGTTCTTCCACGCAGTACGCAACGAATTGCACCTCGTTCATGCCGGCCGGCGCCTGCCGGTACCAGTGCGGACACACCGTATGTTTGACGCGCTCGACCGGCAAATCGAAAAACTGATGGAAGCTCGGCAAGCCGGTGAGACTGCCGGTGACGATTCCCGAACCGTGATATCCGCGCTGGCGGGAGATGATCTTCTTCTTGCCCGGACGGCCCTTCACGTTGTTGTAATACCAGACGAGCTTGATCTGTGTTTCGTTCGCGTCCGAACCGGACATGCCGTAGTAGACCTTCTTCATGCCCTGCGGCGACCAGTCGATGATGCGCGACGACAGTTCGATGATCGTATCCGTCGAGTGACCGACATACGTGTGGTAGTAGGCGAGCTTCTTCGCCTGCTCGTAGATCGCTTCGGCAACTTCGGTGCGGCCATAGCCGATATTCACGCAATACAGACCCGCGAAAGCATCGATATACGACTTGCCCTGATGGTCTTCGATGCAAATGCCTTTCGCGCCGGTCACGATGCGCCCGGGTAGCGCCCCGCTCGCATGGTCGTGAGCGTGCGTCGAGGGATGCATGAAGTGCGCGCGGTCGGCGTCGAAGAGTGTGTCGAGTTGGGTCATTGGGAGCTCCTTCGTGTAATCGATGAATGGAATGCGTTGGCTCAGGCCGTGGTGGTAGTGGCCACGGCCGTGGTCGCGGCGGCGATGCGATGAGCGGGAAGACTGTCGGTGACCGGCAAGCCAAGTTGGCCGAGGCAGAAATAGCGGGTTTCGACAAACGGCTCGAAACCTTCGGCTCCGCCCTCGCGACCGAGTCCGGATGACTTGATGCCGCCGAACGGAATCGGCGCGCCGGTGAATTTCGCGCCGTTCACGGATACCATCGCGAAGTCGAGACGGCGAATCAGTTGAAACACCGTGTTGAGGTCTTTCGCGCAGACATAGGCGGCGAGCCCGTATTCGGTGTCGTTCGCGCGTTCGATGACTTCGTCGAGCGAGTCGAATGGCGAGACCGCCGAGATGGGCGCGAAGTTTTCTTCGTCGTAGATGCGCATGCCGGGCGCGGCGTCCGCGACCACGGTCGGTTCGAAGAACCAGCCGCCGCGTTCGTGGGCCGCGCCGCCGGCCGTAATGCGCGCGCCCTTCGCCCTGGCGTCGGCGACGCGCTGCGCCGTGGTGTCGAATGCGGCTTGATGCATCAGCGGACCGACATCCACGTCTGCTTCGAATGCGGAGCCGACCCTCAGCGCTTTGACGGCCTCGCTATATTGCGTAACGAACGCTTCATACAGCGGCCGCGCGACAAAGATGCGATTGGCCGCGCAGCAGTCCTGGCCGGACGTCTGAAACTTCGCCGCGACCGCCACGCGCACGGCCTGATCGAGGTCGGCATCTTCAGTCACGATAAAGGGCGCGTTACCACCGAGTTCGAGTGCCGTCTTCCTGATGCAGGACTGGGCCGCCGTTTGCATGACCAGCGCACCGACTCGCGTCGAACCGGTGAAGCTCACCGAACGCACCCGGGTGTCGCGCACCAGCGTTTCCATCGCCATTTGCGGTTCGCCAAGCACGACATTGAATACGCCAGCAGGAAAGCCGGCCTCTTCCGCAAGCTGTGCGAGCGCGAGTGCCGAAAATGGCGTTTCATGCGCGGGCTTCACCACCACGGTACAACCGGCGGCGAGCGCGGCAGCGGCCTTGCGGGTAATCATCGCGCAGGGGAAATTCCACGGCGTGATCAGCGCGGCCACACCGACCGGTTCGATCACCGTGCCCAGCTGCGCGCCGTCGATATGCGTCGGAATCGTGCGTCCGTTCAGGCGTCGCACTTCGTGCGCGAACCATTCGACGAAACTCGCGCCATAGGCGATTTCGCCGCGTGCCTCGGCGAGCGGCTTGCCCTGTTCGAGCGACAGAATCGCAGCCAGATCATGCTGATGGCGCAGGATCAGCTCATGCCAGCGCAGCAGCAGTGTCGAGCGTCTGGCAACCGGCAGCCAGCGCCATGTCGGGAAGGCACGCTGCGCCGCGTCGACGGCTGCGGTGATTTGCGACGCGTCGAGCATCGGCACGTGGCCGAGCACCTCCTGATTCGCCGGATTCTGCACGGCGACACTCGCGGCGCTTGCGCTGTGTACCCAGCGTCCGTCGACGTAGCACAGCGATTTGAACAGGACCGGATGACCCAGCAACATGACGACCTCCCGTGTGCAATGTATGTCCGTTACTGTACGTCCGGCGACGGTGCGGTTTTTCTGGTTGTGGTGCCGCAAAGCCCGTGTTTTTTCTGGAATTCGTCGCGACGTGTGGCGATTTTCGGGCGCGCTCGCCGCGCGCTTCAACTGCCCTCGCCGATGGATTGTTCCGCCCAGTCCGGCAAACCTTCCGCGCAGCTCTTCACCACCTTCGTGACGATGTACGTAAAGTACTTTTCGATGCCCAGTTCGTCGGTGAGCAGCGAATCGATGAACCGCTGATAGTGGTCGATGTCGCGCGACATCACATGCATCACGTAGTCGACACCGCCGCCCGTCGCGTGGCATTGCACGACCTCCGGCGCGGCGGCGATCCGCTCCTCGAAACGCCGCATGTCCTGCGCGGTGTGGCGTGCCAGCGTGACCTCGACCACCACGCGGCTGCCCTTGAAGGCGCGCACCCAGTCGATATCGGCGCGATAACCGCGAATCACGCCGCCCTCCTCAAGACGCCTGACGCGCTCCCACGCCGGCGAAATCGACAGGTTGATCTCCTCGGCCAGACGCGACTTGGTGATGCGTCCGTCGTTCGCGAGGATGCGCAAAATCGCCAGATCGTAGCGGTCGAGTTTCATCGTGCGATCAGACCGTCACCGGCATGCCGCGCTCGACGACATCGGCCACCACCGCCACCGTGTCGCCCGTGCGCACGAGCCCCGGAAAATGCCGGGCCGCGAGCATGCCGCCGCGGCGCGAGCGATATTCGACGGGCGCCACGCCGGTGCGCGAAGCATCGTGAATTCGCGCGATGACTTCGCCCTTTTCGACCGTCTCGCCGAGATCCTTGCACAACTCCAGCAGACCGTCGTGTTCGCTCGTCGTAAAGCAGGTGCCGTCGGGCATGTCGAGCAGCGTCGTGCCGCGCGGGGCCTGACACGCGGCTTCGTCCTGCCTGAGAATGCCCGCATGCTGCAGGAAACCCCGCACGCCGCGCTCCGCCACCGCCACGCTTTGCACCGTCGCCGTACCGCCGCCGCCGAGTTCGGTCGACACGAACACCTTGCCCGCTTCCTCAACCGCGGTGTCGTACAGGCCGACGCTATCGAGTTCGAGCATCCGCATCGAATACGGCGCGCCGAAGGCGCTCATCGCCGCTTCACAGCGGGCCTGCTGGCCGGCATCCGGCAGCAGGTGAATCGCGGCGAACGGCACGAAGTCGAGCGTGCGGCCGCCGGCGTGCAGATCGAGCACGTAATCGGCGAGCGGCAGCAAATAGCGTTGAAAGTAATCGGCGATCTTCTCGGTGACCGTGCCGTCCGGTCTGCCGGGGAAGCTGCGATTCAGATTGCCGCCGTCGATCGGCGACGTGCGGCTGCCCGCGCGGAATGCCGGAAAATTCATGAACGGCACGATGATCACGCGCCCTTGCACGTCTTTGGCTTTCAACGTCGCGGCCAGCTTCGACAATGCGATGGGGCCTTCGTATTCGTCGCCGTGATTGCCGCCGGTGAGAAGCGCCGTCGGCCCCTCGCCATTGCGGATTACCGTGACCGGAATCATCTCCGCGCCCCATGCGGACGTATCGTGCGAATGGGGCAGCTTCAGAAAGCCGTGTTGTTCGCCGTCGGCGTCGAAATCGACCGTCGGCTGAACAGGCGATGCACGCATAGGCATGACGCCCTCTCGGACAGCTTGCGCACCTGCGCCCGCGTTCCGTTCCCGTTGTGTTGTTTCAGACATCGTCCCCTCTCAGTGCTTTGTGTCATTGCGGAAAATCATCCCCGCGCCCGCAGCACGCGCGCGCTTCAACGCGAGCGAGGCAATCGCGGTGTCCTGCGCACCGGTGCCGGTCAAATCGCAGATCGTCACGTCGGCTTCATTGGCGCGGCCCACGGCCTGTCCGGCAATCACCTGACCCAGTTCCGCTATCGCGGCGTCGGCGCGCATCAAGCCGGCATTCAGCGCGTGATGCAATTCGCCCAGCACACGCGTTTGCTGCGCGCGGTCGCACACATAGCGTGCCGCCGCGAGCGCTGCCGGCGCGATTTCATTTTTGTGCTCCGCGTCCGAACCCATCGCCGTGATGTGCAAACCTGGATGCAGGTCCGCGGCTTCGATCAGCGGTATCCGGCTTGGCGTGGTGGTGATCGCGATGTCCGCTTCGGCGAGCGCATGATGGACGTCGCGTGCAACATCGCATGGCAGGCCGAGCGCGGCGGTCATCTCCGCGGCGAAACACTGCGCACTGGCCGGATCACGCGCCCATACGCGCACGTGTTCGACGCGACGCACGAGCATCAACGCCCTCAATTGCAAACGTGCCTGCTCGCCGGCGCCAAGCACCGCGACTTGCGGCGTGTGCTGCTTCGCAAGCCAGCGAGCCGCGACCGCGCCGGCGGCGGCCGTGCGCACGGCCGTCAGATAACCGTTGTCAAGCAGCACCGCTTCAGTCAGCCCCGTCTTTGCCGACAACACCAGCATCAGCCCGTTCAGACTCGGCAAACCGAGCGACGGGTTGTTGAAAAAGCCAGGACTCACCTTGATCGCGAAGCTGTCGAGGCGCGGCAGCCAGGCTGTCTTGACGTCGACTTCGCCGTTGTGTCCGGGCAAATCGAGACGCAAGACCGGCGGCATCGCGACGGCTTCGGTCGCGAGTGCGAGAAAGGCGTCCTCCACCTGGTCGATGGCGGCAAGGTCGAGCGGCACGAGTTCCCGAAGCTGGGCTTCGCCGAGGAGCGTGATAGATGTCATGAGGCAGTGTGCGAGGCAGGTTGGGTCGACGCCGCATCGACGATGCGGCGATGCTGGTCCATGTCGATGTTGGCGCCCGTCACGACGAGCACGAGCGGGCCACGTTTGATGCGCCCGAAGGGCAACACGCCATCGAGCAAAGCGGCGATGCCGACAGCCGCCGCACCTTCCACGACGAGCCGTTCATGCCGGTACGCATGGGCGATGCCGCGTGCGATCGACGCCTCGTCGAGCAACACGGTTTCGTCGATCAGATCGCGCGTGAGTGCATACGTATAGCGGTTTTCAAGTCCGATGCCGCCACCGAGCGAATCGGCGAGCGTCTCGACTTCTTCGACCCGCACCGGCTGGCCGGCCACGAGACTCGCATGCATCGCGGCGCCGCGCGCCATCGTCACGCCGGTCAGGTCAATCGCGCGATTCGCGCTTTTCGCGGCGAACGCAATACCCGCGAACAGGCCGCCACCGGACAGCGGCACGACGATGTTCGCCACATCCGGCAACGCCTCGACGATTTCGAGTCCGATCGTCGCCTGCCCGGCGATTACATGTAAATCATCGAACGGCGGGACGTAGGCAAAGCCTTCTTCGCGTACCAGTCGCAACGCTTCATGTTCGGCCTCGTCCTGGCTTTTGCCGATAATCCGCGCGTGGGCGCCGAGTGCGCGCACGGCTTCGACTTTATTGCCCGGCACGAGCGTCGACATGCAGACCGTCGCGCCGATACCGAGCGCGCGGGCCGCATGTGCAACCGCGCGACCATGATTGCCCGTCGAAGCGGTCACGACTTTCTGGCAGCCCTGTCCGGCGAGTCGGGCGAGTGCGTTGGTGGCACCGCGCAGCTTGAAACTGCCGGTCGGCTGCACGGTTTCGAGTTTCAGAAACACCGGCGTGCCCGCTCTCGCCGACAAACTCTGCGATTCGACGAGCGGCGTACGACAAACGCGCCCCTCGATACGGCAACGCGCGCGGTAAACATCGGCTAACGACAGAACAGACATGAACGCCCTGCACGAATGAGTTCAGTTCCGATGCGCTCGCGCCTGCGTTGTCACGCTGATTTGCGGCCGCATCGTTCTCATGCAGCCCAGTCTAATGTTCTATAAAACGATTTCCATTGTCCTAGTTCATTTCGTGCGCGCAGCGCGAAATCCGCTCGAAAAAGTCAGGTGAAATCGTGTACCTGCGGGAACTGTTCGAACACGTCGCGCATCGTTTCCAGCGCGCCTTTGTAGGTCTCTTCGCCGACCTCGGCGCCGACGCAAACGCGCACTGCATTCGGCCGGTCCGCGTCGCGCACCAGAAATGGATCAGGCGACGTCACGGCGATGTCGCGGTTGCGCAGCTCCCTCACCAGACGGTCGGTGCGCCAGTGATCGGGCACGCGCAGCCAGGCGGACAGCGCCTGCGGATGCGCGCCGAGTACATAGCTGCCCAGCGTTTTCTGCAATTGCGCCTGACGCCGCCCTAACAGTTCGCGTTGTATTTCGACGAGCCGCGCGGCCGTCCCATCGACGATCCAGCGCGTCGTCACCTCGGCCATTGGCGGCGTCGCCATCCAGCTGCTCACGCGCAGCACGCTTTCCGCACGCAGCGCGAGCCGCCGTGGCGTGGCGAGGTAGCCGATCCGCAAGCCGGCCATCACCGACTTGGTCATGCTCGTGCAATAGAACGACAGGTCGGGGATCAGACTCGAGATTGGCGTGGAGGCTTTGGCGGGCAAAGGGCCGTAGACATCGTCCTCGATCACATAAACGCCGTAGCGGTCGGCGATTTTCGCAATCGCGCGGCGCCGCGAGTCGGGCATCAGCGCGACCGTGGGATTGTTCAGCGTAGGCGTGCAGACGAGCGCCGTGATGCGCTCGCTGTCGCACATCTCCTCGAAATGTTCGGGGTGAATGCCGTGCTCGTCGATTTCGAGGCCTTTCAGCGTAAAGCCCAGTACGTTCGCCGAGCCGATCACGCCATGATCCGTGAGGCTTTCGCACAGCACCGTGTCGCCCGGCCCGACCAGCGAAGCCAGCGCCAGAAAAATGCCGTGGGCGGCGCCGTTCGTGACCAGCAGCGTATCCGCCGAAGCCGGCATGCCCAACGACGCGAGCCACGCGACCCCCGCCTGGCGATGATGCTCGAAGCCCGCAATGGGGCGGAACGCGCGAATCCAGGGCTGGTCGTCGAGCGTCGAAAGCGTCGCGCACACCTTGCGCCACATGGCGTCGTGTTCCGGTGTATGGATGATGCGCGCGATCGAAAAGTCGACCACCGAGCGCTCGGCTGTGTCGAGCATATAGCTCGACATGGTTTCGGTGACGCGCGCCGCCACGAAACTGCCACGCCCCACCTCGCAACGGATCAGCCCTTGCCGCTCCAGTTCCTTATAGGCATTGGTCACCGTTTGCACGCTGATTGCCAGTTCCGCGGCGACGTCGCGCTGCGGCGGCAACCGCGCGCCGGCCGGCAGCGACGCGTTTTCGATGTCGCCCGCGATTGCCTTGACCAGCCGCTTGTATTTCGATTCCACGCCATGCACCGCACGCACGGCATCCCGCCACTGCTCGATCGCCACGGCCATCCCCTGTTGTTCCCTGTTGTCCGGTCGCGCATGGGTGCGCTCCCTGCCAATAGTGCCGCCAAACAGCGCATGAAAATTATTGTCCTAGAGCATTAGCAAACAAAAATATGGCTTTGTATGCTGCGTTCACGGATGCAGCGCCGGGCGGGCAATCCGCAGCAACGCCAACCTTTGCCTGCCACGGCGCATGATGCACCGCGACATTCAACACGCCACGGAACGGGATCGATATGAAAGCGAAGCGCACTTCAGGATTGCCGGGAGCCCTCTGCGTCGCCGTCGCGGCGCTGACGATGCAGGCACCGGCCGCATCGGCGGAAACAACGTTGCAGCGCATCCAGCGCACCGGTGAGGTGCGCATCGGCTATGCAAACGAAGCGCCGTTTGCGTACACGACTCCCGACGGCAAGGTCACCGGCGAATCGCCGGAAATCGCCCGCAAGATTTTCGCCAGAATGGGCGTGAAAAAAGTGGACGGCGTGCTGACCGAATGGGGTTCGCTGATTCCCGGCCTGCGCGCGGGCCGCTTCGACGTCATCGCCGCCGGCATGTACATCACGCCGGAACGCTGCAAGCAGGTGGCGTTCGCCGACCCGCAGTATCAGATCCAGGACACGCTGCTCGTGCTGAAAGGCAATCCGAAGAATCTGCACAGCTTCGGCGATATCGGCAAGCAGCCCGATGTGAAGCTGGCCGTGATGGCCGGCGCCGTCGAGCTCGCCAATTCGCGCGACGCGGGTGTGAAAGACGCCCAGCTGCTGCAGGTGCCCGACACCACCGCGGAACTGCAGGCCGTGCGCGCGCGCCGCGCCGATGCGGCCGCCGGCACGACGTTGACGATGAAAGGTCTCGCCGCCAAGGACGCCGACCAGGTCGAAGCGGTCGCGAAGTTCACGGACGATCCAAGGCACACCGGCTACGGTGCGCTCGCGTTCCGCCCGGAGGATACCGATCTGCGCGACGCGGTCGACAAACAGCTGCACGCGTGGCTGGGCACGACCGACCATCTGCAAACGGTCGCCCCGTTCGGTTTCGACAAAACGAATCTGACGACGCGGAGCGCCGCAGACATCTGCGGCAAGTAGTGGCCGGCAAAGTCGTATCGAAGGCCGGCGCACGCCTGTGGTGAACCGGTCATGAAGCTTAAGGCACGCGCAGCCGCGCGCCGTCATGCAAGCGAGGAACCGCCATGCGCGAACTGTTTCCCCTGCTGCTCCAGGGCACGCTCGTCACGATCGGGATCGCCGCGTGCAGCACCGTTCCCGCCGTCGTCATGGCGTTCGTCGCCACGGCCGCGAAGCTTGCACCGTGGGCGCCGCTGCGCTGGCTCGGCAACGCCTATGTCGAGATCTTTCGCGGCACCTCGTTGCTCGTGCAACTGTTCTGGTTTTTCTTCGTGCTGCCCCTGCCGCCGTTCCGGATCGAGATGACGCCGTTTACCGTCGCGATCGTCGGGCTGGGTTTGCACTATGGTGCGTACGGCTCGGAAATCCTGCGCGGCGCGCTGCGCTCGGTGCCGGGCGCCCAGTTCGAGGCGGCGCTCGCGCTCAATCTGTCGCCGCTCACCCGGATGCGCCGCATCATCCTGCCGCAAGCCATGATCAACGCGTTGCCGCCCGCCACCAATCTGATGATCGAACTGCTCAAGGGCACCTCGCTGGTATCGCTGATCACGCTGTCGGACCTGACGTTTCGCGCCCGGCAACTCGACGAGGCCACCTTCAAGACCGCACAGATTTTCGCCCTCACGCTGGTCATCTACTTCGTGCTCGCGCAGATTCTCGTCGCGTTGATGCGGCATTTCGAGCGTCGCGTGAGTCATGGGATCAATCAGAGGGCCGTGCGATGAACGGCTTCTTCGACCTTCATTACGCGGCGCGGATTCTGCCCGCCCTGCTGCGCGCGTCGATGTACACGATCCTCATCACGTTGATCGGCTTTGCCATCGCGCTGGTGCTCGGACTCGTGCTCGCGGTGCTGCGGCGCAGCCCGGTCAAGGCGGTTTCGCGCACGACGGGTTTTGTCGTCGAGTTCATCCGCAGCACGCCGCTGCTCATCCAGGTCTACGTGCTGTTCTACGTGCTGCCCGTGTACGGCATCACGATGTCCGCGCTGACGGCGGGCACGGTCGGTATCGCGCTGCACTATGCGTGCTACACCTCCGAGGTGTATCGCGCCGGCCTGAACGGCGTGGCGCGCGGCCAGTGGGAAGCGGCGTGCGCGCTGTCGCTCTCGCCGTGGCGCACGTATAGCGGCGTGATCCTGCCGCAGGCGATTCGCCAGGTGATTCCGGCGCTCGGCAATTATCTGGTGGCGATGTTCAAGGACACGCCGGTGCTATCCGCGATCACCGTGGTCGAACTGATGCAGCAGGCCAAGAACATCGGTTCCGAAACGTTTCGCTATCTCGAACCGATCACGCTGGCGGGCATCTTCTTCCTGCTGATCAGCGTGACCTTCGCGCACCTCGTGCGCCGGCTCGAAACCGGGTTGAGGTTGCCGTGACAACGAAGACCGACCTCAACACCCTTGCCCCTATCCCTTCACAGCGGGACCTGTCCGTGGAGAAACAGATGAAACGAGGCGATCCCGCCACCATGCTGGGGCCGCGGGCCGGCACGGCAGGCGAAGCACCGATGGTGCGCTTTTCCGGCGTGACGAAGCGCTACGGCGCGCTGACGGTACTCGACGAACTCGACCTGGAAATTGGCCGCGGTGAGAAAGTGGCGATCATCGGCCCGAGCGGTTCGGGCAAGTCGACCCTGTTGCGCGTGCTGATGACCCTCGATCCGCTGACCGACGGCATGATCGAAGTGGACGGCGAACCGCTCATGCACATGCATAAGAACGGCGTGCTGGTACCGGCTTCGCTCAGGCATCTGCGGCGCGTGCGCAGCAAGATCGGCATGGTGTTTCAGAGCTTCAACCTGTTTCCGCACATGACCGCGCTCGCCAACACGATCGAAGCGCCGATTCAGGTGCTGGGGCTCTCGCGCAAGGAAGCCACCGAACGCGCGCGCGAACTGCTCGCGCTGGTCGGCCTCGAGGACAAATGCAATCACTATCCGTCGCAGCTATCCGGCGGCCAGCAACAGCGCGTGGCCATTGCACGCGCACTGGCGATGCGGCCGAAGGTGATGCTATTCGACGAAGTGACGTCGGCGCTCGATCCTGAACTATGCGGCGAAGTGCTGAACGTGATCCGGCGCCTCGGCAGCGAGCACGATCTGACGATGCTGATGGTCACGCACCAGATGGGCTTCGCGCGTGAATTCGCGGACCGTGTGTGCTTTTTCTCCGAGGGCAAGATCATTGAGCAGGGTCCGCCGCAACAGTTCTTCGCCTCGCCCCAGCATGAACGGACGCAGCAGTTCTTGCGGGCAGTGAAGGAAGCCATTTGAGATTTTCACCCGTGCCGTACGTTAATCCGTCAGCAGACGCGGCGCAGATCGCCCCTAGGCAGCATGAGCTGGACTGACGCAATGCGTCACGTGCCTGGGATGCGCGCAGGCGACCCCGACAAGGCCGAAACTTACATCCCTCGTTTTCCTCGATGTCGTGACCTGACTTTGCCTGCCAGGTCTTCTTCCTGAAACCTGCACCGCCTCGATCTTCCCCGTTTCGGGCTGGCGGCAAATGAAGTCGGCCATCGTCGACAATCCGGGGTGATCGTCTGGCAATCAAGACGCGTTGCAACGCGAAACCCGACGGGTCCCGCTCCGCCCGCCGAACATAGATCACCGGGGTGTCGGCGAGCACTGCACGCGCATGCATCTGCAGATCCAGCAAAACCTTTGGGTCTGCTCCGAGTTGTAGCGCACTGTCGACAATCGCATCCCGCACTTCCGCCGGTCGCCACTCCTGCCGACAGTTCACGCCGAATAAGGCCCCTCCGGCCCATTTCGCAGCGTGCGCGCGAGCAACTCCAGCGCCTCGCGCAACGCCTCGTGACTGCGCGCGCCACCCAGACTCAGACGCACCGCATGTGGCGCGGAGCCGCGCCCGATCACGAAACTGTCCGCCGTTTTCAGCAGCACGCCCGCCTGCCGCAGCGCCGCGGCGAACTCCGCGGCGCGCCACGGCTCCGCGAGCGGCAGCCACAGATGCGGGCTCGCGGGATCCGTGCGATACGTCCAGCCCGCCAGCACCTCGGCGGCAATCGCGTGACGCACGTCCACCTGCGCGCGCTGCTGCGCGACCAGCCGGTCGATATCGCCGTTCACGATCCAGCGCGCCGCAATCTCCGCACAGAGTGGCGAGGTCATCCAGCAGTCGTTGCGAATCACCGCGAGGATCTTGCCGACCCAGTCCTGCGGCGCCTGCACGTAGCCAATGCGCAACCCGGGCGCGACCGCCTTCGAAAGACTGCTGATGGCAATGCCGTGCTCGGGCAGCCGCGCAGCCAGCGGCGTGGGTGGCGCATCGAGCAGCGCCGCAGGTACGAGGTCTTCAATCACGACGAGGTGATGACGCACCGCAATCGCGGCAATCTCCGCGCGCCGCGCGTCGGACAAGGTCGCCGTGGTCGGATTGTGCAGCGTCGGCACGCAGAAGAGCGCGCGCGGCGCGAGCAGCCCGCACGCGCGCTCGAGCGCGGCGGGCACGATGCCCTCCTCGTCGATTTCGATGCCCACGAGATTGAGCCGCAGCTGCCGCGCAAGCGCGACGATGCCCGGGTAGCTCAGCGCCTCCGCAAAGAGCGTGTCACCCGGGCGCAGCACCGCGCGCAACACACAAGCGAGCCCGTGCTGCGCGCCCTGGGTGACCAGCACGCGCTCCGCAGGCACCGCGCATCCCATGCGCGCGAGCCAGCGCGCGCCCGCCTCGCGATGCGAGCGGCGACCGCCCTCCGGCTGATAGAGCAGGAGTTCGCCGGCCAGACGCTCATCGGCGGCCAGCTCGCGCAGCGTCTGCGTGAGCAGCGGCGCTTCGTCGGTCTGCATCGGCACGTTCTGGCCGAGATCGAACGTGGGCGCCGTGGCGGATGCCGCCGGAGCGCCCATCATCGTCGCCACCGGCTCGGTCAGCTCCGGCGCCTGCCGGGTGCGCGTGGGCAGGCGCGCGCCGTCGGCGTCCGGCTCCGCCACATAGGTGCCGTCGCCCACGCGCGCCACCACCATGCCGCAGCGCTCCAGCTCCGCATAGGCGCGGCTGATGGTCCCGGTCGTCACGTTGAGTTTCTTCGCGAGCAGCCGATGCGCGGGCAGCTTCTCGCCAGGCAGCATCTGGCCGCCATTGATGGCCTGCGCGTACGCGTAGGCAATCGCGCGGTATTTCGGTTCGTTGCTACGAGGCAAGGTGGGCAGCCAGCCGTTCATGGTGTTTTCCCGAGGGTCGACGCGTGCCGCATTCCTGCGCGGCAGGCTGCGTCATTATCGCGCCCAATTCGCGGAAATGAAGGCTGTCATTTACTTCAATTGACTTCATTGAGTGCCATGAATTGGCCCTCTAGGATGCCGTAACGCCTGCACAGGCCAAGGAGACAATCGCCGCCCGCGCCCGTTTTTTTGCGCATCCGGCGGCGCACCACGCGCCATGACAAACCGCATTGCACGCATCACGGTCAGCCAGCACCGCCTGCCGCTCGACCCGCCCTTTCCGGCATCCTGGGACAGCCGGCCTCGCCGCGCCTTTCCCGCAACGATCGTGCGTGTCGAGGACACCGAAGGACGCGTCGGCATCGGCTCCGGCGACGCCATGTACGGTCTCGACGACTACCGCGATCTCTTCATCGGCACCGATCCGCTCGACCTCGCCCGCCACTCCGCCATCCTCGACAACCTGAGCTTCCACGCGGGCCGCCTCTGGCCGCTCGACGTCGCGCTCTGGGACCTGGCCGGCAAGATCCTCGGCCAGCCGTGCTGGCAGATGGCAGGTGGACGTTCGAGCCGCGTGCGGGCGTATGCATCGTCGGGCATGCACCGCACGCTGGACGGCATGGCGCGCTGGGCCGGGCATGCGGTCGCGCGCGGCTTTCCGGCGCTCAAGGTGCGCTTTGGCCGCGCCAGCCTCGCCGACGATCTCGCCGCGCTCGCTGCCGTGCGCGAAGCGGCCGGCGACGGGATCGAGCTGATGGTGGACTGCAACCAGGGCTGGCGCATGCCCTGGGACACCCAGGCGCCGTGGCGCGCCGAAGAGGCGCTCGCCGTGATCCGTCAGATCGAGCGCTATCGCGTGTACTGGGTGGAGGAGCCGCTGCATCGCGGCGACTACACGGGCCTCGCGTGGCTGCGCAAACAGACCGGTGTGCTCATCGCGGGCGGCGAAATGACGCGCGAAGCCCACGAGTTCGCAACGCTGCTCGCGCACGAATGTTTCGACGTATATCAACCCGACGTCGTCTGCACGCTCGGCATGGAAGGCACGCGGCGTCTCGCGGCGCAGATCGAGGCGAACGGCAAGGTGTTCACGCCGCACACGTGGGGCAACGGCATCGGCCTCGCGGCGAATCTGCATATGGTGGCAGGCGCGGCGCACGCGCCGTTCGTCGAGTTTCCATACGATCCGCCCGAATGGACGACGGCGCGGCGCGACTTCCCGCTCACGCGCACGATCGAGACCGACGCCCAGGGCTGGATCGAGCTCGGCAACGCGCCAGGCCTCGGCATCGAACTGGACGAAGCCGTGCTCGCCGCGACGCGCGCAACCGACAGCCGCTACGACTGAGGAAAACACAGGCAGACCGGATCATCCCGGGTCGCCGCACACGTCAGCGCATGCGCGGACGGCCCCACACCGGCAGTGCCACAGCACGGCATGACCGGACCATAACGAAGCATTCCGAATGCATTACAAATACAAGGAGACATGCAATGAAACGGATTACCTCCCTGATTCGCGCGGCCTGCCTCGCCGCGCCGCTTGCGGTAGCCGCGCTTCCCGCGCACGCCGCCGGCACCTGGTGCAGCCAGGGCAAGCCGGTGCGCTTCGCGGGCGTGACATGGGAAAGCGGCAACTTTACGGCCGAAGTGCTGCGCTACATCGTCAAGAACGGCTATGGCTGCCAGACCGACACCGTCCCCGGCAGCACGGCGGCCACGGAAACGGCGCTCTCGCGCAACGACCTGCAGATCTGGTCCGAGCAATGGACGGGCCGCTCGGAGATCATCGCGGGCGCGGTGAAGGCGGGCTCGGTGAAGCTGGTGGGCGACACGCTGCCGGGCGGCACGAAGGAAGGCTGGTACGTGCCCGACTACGTGGTGCACGGCGACCCGAAACGCGGCATCAAGCCGATGGCGCCGGACCTGCAATCGGTGAGCGACCTGCCCAGGTACAAGGCGCTCTTCACCGACGACGAGGAACCGGATCGCGGCCGCTTCCTGAACTGCCCGTCGGGTTGGGACTGCGAGCGCGTGAACTCGCGCCTCCTGAAGCTGCTCAAGCTCGACGACACCTATACGAACTTCCGCCCCGGCACGGGCGCGGCGCTCGACGCGGCGATCTCGTCGGCGTATGAGCGCGGCAAGCCGATTCTCACGTACTACTGGGAGCCGGCAGCCCTGATGGCGAAGTACAAGTTCGTCCAGCTGAAGATGCCGCCGTTCAACGAAGCCTGCTGGAAGACGCTGCGCGAAGAGAACAGCACGAACCAGTGCGCGTCGTCCTACCTCGTCTCGCATCTGAAGATCGGTGTCTCCACGCCCTTCTATCAGGCCGAGCCCGACGTGATGGCGTTCTTCTCGAAGGTGAACTTCCCGATCGACTTCCTGAACACGACGATCCTCGACATGACCGAACACAAGGTCGACGCGCAGTCCGAAGCGCTCAAGTTCCTCAAGGCGCACCCGGAGATGTGGAAGACATGGGTGCCGGCGGACGTCGCGGCGAAGGTGCAGAAGTCGCTCGGCGCGTGATCAGGATCTCTGGCTGACACACTGACAAACCTGCAAACCAGAAAGCTGGGCCGCGACTTGCGGCCCCCACACAAGTTAGGAGACTCGAAGTGAAGAAGAAAATCATTGCGGCGCTGCCGCTCGCGCTCGCCATGGCGGGTGCCCACGCACAAGGCAGCGTGACGCTGTACGGTATCGTCGACCTGGGGATCGACTACGCCAGCAACGTGGTGAACGGCGCCAACGGCAACCTCGTGCCGGGCAGCGGCGGACACCTCTTCCAGATGCAGAGCGGCGTGCCGGCGGGCAGCCGCTGGGGCCTGCGCGGCTCCGAAGACCTGGGCGGCGGCCTTTCGACGATCTTCCGCCTCGAAAGCGGCTTCAACGCGGCGACAGGCACGGGCAGCGGCTTCTCGCGCAACGCCTACGTGGGCCTCAAGTCAGGGCAGTACGGCCAGGTCACGTTCGGCAAGCAGTGGGATGCCACCGTCGACCTGATCGAACCGTACTCGCTCAACGGCAACTTCGGCGGCTGGTACTTCTCGCACCCGAACGACATGGACAACATGGACAACGGGTTCTCGGTCAACAACGCCGTCAAGTACATCAGCCCGACCATTGCGGGCTTCCAGTTCGAAGGCCACTACTCGCCCGGCGGCCAGGCCGGCCAGTTCTCGAACAACGCCTCGTACAGCGCGGCGGCCGCCTGGACGCTCGGATCGTTCAGCGCGGGCGTGGGCTACCTGCGCGTGAACGATCCGGTCGCGGCGGTCGCCGGTTACGGCAGCGGCGGCGGCTTCGTCAACGTCATTTACGGGAATGCGCTCGCCAACGCGCGCTATCAGGGCATTCTGTCCGCGGGAGGGTCCTGGGCGCTCGGCAGCCTGAAGATGATGTTCAACTACACGAACGTGGACTTCTCGTCGGGCAACGGCAGTCACGACCTGCACTTCCAGAACTACGAGCTTTCGGGTACCTACGCGGTCACGCCAGCGGTCACCGTGGGCGCCGGCTATACCTTCACGGACGGCCTCGATCACGCAACCGACCAGGCGCCGAAGTATCATCAGGTCAACCTGATCGCGCAGTACGCGCTCTCGAAGCGCACCTCCGTCTACGCGATGGGTTCGTACCAGCACGCGGCGGGTTCGGCTGAAAATGCGCAGATCACGGGCTTCAACCCGTCGAGCACGCCGAATCAGGTCGTCAGCCGCGTGGGCATCACGCACGTGTTCTAACTCACTGTCGTACGCTCGCTGTCGTACTGTCTGGGCGCCGGCGCAGGCCGGCGTCCTTTTCGCGTCAAGAGGTTCCAGCATGCGCCGCCTCCCTTCCCTTTCGGCCCTGCGCTCTTTCGAAGAAGCCAGCCGAACCCTCAGCTTCACGAAAGCGGCGCAGAATCTGCACGTCACGCAAGGCGCGATCAGCCGCCAGATCCGGCTCCTTGAAGACTATCTCGGCACGCCGCTTTTCATGCGGCACCATCACCGGCTCGAAATCACCCCGGCGGGCAAGCGCCTGCTGCCCACGCTGCAGGCCGCGTTCGACAGCATCGCCCATACGCTCGACACGATCCGCGCCGATCCGTCGAACAGCCTCCTCACCCTCAACGCCGCGCCGACGCTCGCCACGCGCTGGCTCACGCCGCGCCTGCGCGATTTCCAGGCGCGCCATCCGGACCTGCGCATCTCCATCACGAACGAATACGGCCCGCTGCACGGCAGCGAGCGTAACGAGGACTGCCAGCTCCGCTTCGGCATGGAGCCGCTGCCGGGCGGACAGAGCACGTTTCTGATGCGCGAGCGCCATGTGCTCGTGGGCTCGGCGCGCGAGTTCGACGGTCCACCCGCGGATGAAGACGCGCTGCGTGCGATTCTGGCGCAGCACCGGTGGCTCTATATCCTCGATATCGACCGCCGGTTGCTGGTGTGGGAGGCGTGGCTCGAAGCCGCCCGGCTCGACGTGGAGATGGCGCCGCGCGGCGAGCTGGAGTTCAGCACGCTCGATCAGGTCATTCACGCGGCCGTGGCCGGACTAGGCATCGCGGTCGCGGACCGGCACATGATCGAGCAGGAACTGGCGAGCGGCATGCTCGTGCAGTTGAGCGAGGTCGAAGTGGATGGGCCCGCGGGCTATTGGCTCGACGTGCGGCCCGAAGTCCAGGAGACAGTGCGTGTGCGCAATTTTAGTGACTGGCTGGTCGAGCATCATGCGGTGGGTGCTTCAGACGGGAAAGGTCACTCCGCTCCCGTTTCGCCCGCCCGGTAAGCCAGGGCTCAAGGATTCGCTGTTTCGACGATTTCGATTTAAAACCGCGAAACTGATCCAGCTTCTCGACAGAGTCCATCGGCCCGACCCCGACGATGCCCATGCCGTAGCCGCCGCTATCTGATATCCGCTCGCATGCGTGGCAAACGCCGCGAGCGGCTCAGACAGATCAACCCAGCCCACCCATCATCATGTACTTCGTCTCGAGGTACTCGTCGAGCCCGTACTTCGACCCTTCGCGCCCGAGCCCCGACTCCTTCACGCCGCCGAACGGCGCGACTTCCGTCGAGATGATGCCTTCGTTGATGCCGACCATACCGCTTTCCAGCGCACCCGCGACGCGCCACACGCGACCGATATCGCGCGCGTAGAAGTACGCGGAAAGGCCGAACTCGGTGTCGTTCGCCGCCTGAATGGCTTCCTGCTCGGTATCGAAGCGGAACACCGCGGCCACCGGCCCGAAGGTTTCCTCGTGAGCGAGCATCATGCCGCCGTGCGCGCCGGTGATGATGGTCGGCTCATAGAACGTGCCGCCAAGCGCGTGCCTCTGGCCGCCGCACACGATCGCGCCACCCTTCTCCCTGGCATCGCTCACGTGCGCTTCGACCTTGCGCAGCGCGGCGTTGTTGATGAGCGGCCCTTGCGTCGCGCCCGGCTCCATGCCGTTCGCCACGCGCAGCGCGCGCACCGCCGCCGCAAGCTTCCCGACGAACGCATCATGCACGCCCGACTGCACGTAAAAGCGGTTCACGCACACGCAGGTCTGCCCCGTGTTGCGGAACTTCGAGGCCATCGCGCCTTCCACGGCTGCGTCGAGATCGGCGTCGTCGAACACGATGAACGGCGCATTGCCGCCCAGCTCGAGCGAGACCTTCTTGACGCTGTCCGCGGCGGCGCGCATGAGCAGCTTGCCCACGCGCGTCGATCCCGTGAACGAGATCTTGCGCACGGCCTTCGATGCCATCAGCGTGTCGCCGATCGCCGGCGCGTCGCCCGAGACCACGTTGAACACGCCGCGCGGAATGCCCGCCTCCGCGGCCAGCACAGCGAGCGCGAATGCCGAAAGCGGCGTTTCCTCGGAAGGCTTGAGCACCATCGTGCAGCCCGCCGCCAGCGCCGGTCCCGCCTTGCGCGTGACCATCGCGAGCGGGAAATTCCACGGCGTGATCGCGCCGACCACGCCCACCGGCTCCTTCGTCACGACGATGCGCGAACCCTTCTTCGGCGCGGGGATCACGTCGCCGTAAGCGCGCCGTGCCTCTTCCGCAAACCAGGTGAGAAAGCTCGCCGCA
This sequence comes from Paraburkholderia sartisoli, assembly GCF_900107685.1. Classification (GTDB taxonomy): domain Bacteria; phylum Pseudomonadota; class Gammaproteobacteria; order Burkholderiales; family Burkholderiaceae; genus Paraburkholderia; species Paraburkholderia sartisoli. The sequence continues at coordinate 132,852 of NZ_FNRQ01000009.1, forward strand.
TAGGCCACCTCGCCCAGCGACTCGGCATACGGCTTGCCCTGCTCCGCGGTCATGATGCGCGCGAGGTCCTCGCGATGCGCGAGCATCAGCTCGCCCCAGCGGCGCACCTTGACGCCGCGCTCGGCCGCCGTGGCGTCGCGCCATGCGGGGAACGCCTGCGTCGCCGCAGCCACGGCCTGCAGCGTCTCGCGCGCGCCGGCGCGCGAGACTTCCGCCAGCGCCGCGCCACTGGCGGGATCGAACACCGTGTAGGTCGCGTCGTTCGCGACCCATTCGCCGTCGATGAAGCTCGACGTGCGCCAGAGGCGCGTTTCGGCAAGAGCGTCGATCATGCTGCGATCTCCAGACGGCGCGCCGCGCGCGACACGCGCGGAATGCGCGTCGTCACGTAGTCGTTGATCAAGTCGCACGGCGTGTAGTTGCGGTCGAGCTCGTAAAGCTCGTCGGCGTCGAGCTGCGTGTCGAGCGCCGCAAGCGCGCTTTCGAACTGCGCGACGGTGTCGGCGCCCACCAGCATCGACGCCACGCCCGGGCGGCTCAGCACCCACGCCTGCGCGATCTGCGCGCACGAGACGCCGCGCGCATCCGCGACTTCAGCCACCGAGCGCGCGATGTTGTGCGAGGCTTCGTCGTCGTACATCTGCACGGTGAAGAAGTCGGTCTGGTTGCGCACCGACTTCGCGTCACCGGAGAGCAGGCCGCGTGCGAGCGGGCTGAACACCGAGACGCCAACGCCCTGATCCCGGCAGAATGGAATCATCTCGCGCTCTTCCTCGCGGTACGCGCAGTTGAGCTGGAGCTGCATGTTGATCGGGCGCGCGAAGTTATAGCGCTCGCACGCCTGCAGGATCTTCGCGAACTGCCACGTGAACATGGTCGAGACGCCGATATAGCGCGCCTTGCCCGCGCGCACGATGTCGTTGAGCGCGTCCATGGTTTCCTCGACGGGCGTGTTCACGTCGAAGTAGTGGAGCATGTAGACATCGACGTAATCGGTCTGCAGGCGGCGCAGCGAGCCGTCGATGCCGTCCATGATGTGCTTGCGCGAATGGCCCTGGTTATTGACGCCATTGCCGACCGGATAGCCCACCTTGGTCGTGAGCACGAGCTCGTCGCGCCTCGCGAGGCGGCGCACAATGCGGCCGACCACTTCCTCGCCCACGCCAGTCGAGTAGAAGTCCGCGAGGTCGATGAAGTTCACGCCCGCTTCGAGTGCGCGGCGCACGATCGGCTCGCTCTGTTCTTCGTTGTAGATCCACGGCTTCCAGTCGGGCGTGCCCATGTTCATCGTGCCGAGGCACAGGCGTGACACTTTCAGGCCCGAGCGGCCGAGTTGTACGTATTGCATCGTAGTCACCTGATAACGGTAGTCACGGCTCAGGCCGCCTGGGCCTTGGGCGTGTAGAACGGATTGCTGATCTGATCCTTGACCTTCGCGACGTCGTCGAGCCTGGGCAGCCCGTTCATCGCGGCGTGGATCGCGGTCTTGCAGGCCACGTAGTTGTTCTCGTAGACGGCGTCGAGGTCGTCGCACGACCAGTTCACCCAGTTCGCGGTGACGATGCACCACTCGTTCGCGGCCTCGGGCGGCAGCGTGCCGTCGATCATCGCCTCGGTCACTGCCTTCGCGATGGCCGCCTGCGAGGCGCCCCAGGTGGCGTTGCCGTGCAGGTCGCCGCCGATATCCGCCTTGTTCACGTAGAGCGTGGCGGGCTTGACCGGCACGTTGGGCTGCGCCACGACCATGAAAGGCACGTGGCCCTGCGAAGGCGAAGAAAGGCTGTTCGTGAACGCCTGCCCCACCGGGCCGCTGCGCGGGCCGATCATGATGTTGATGTGGGCAGCGTTTACGCCTGGTCCCGCAAAACCTTCACCGATATAGACTTCCAAGGCTTTCATATCTGACTCCGTCTCCTGTAGTGCCGGTCTCGTTGTGCGGCGCAGCGCAGCATGTTTTGTCAATGCGGCCTGCGCGTCGAGACGAATTGCAGCACATGCAAGAGGCGTCCAAAAGCTATGAAATCTCATGGGGGCATGACGCGGAATCATTGCCATGAGATCAGGTAATGCTTCGATGACTATTCGTTGCTTCGCAACCCAAAGTTCTGCCGCTAGACTCTGTTCGCATCGATTCGAAAAGCGCGGCCCACGCCCTGGCGCAAGGGACCACGCAGACCATCCTGAACGGAGGAGACGACATGAAACGTATCACGCGTTCCGGCGTGCGCCTGGGTACACACTTCGCCGCCGCGCTCGCGCTGACGTGCGCCGCCACGAGCAGCTTCGCCGCGCCTGGCTGGTGCGGGTCGGGCAAAACCGTGAAGCTCGCGCAGATCACCTGGGAAAGCGGCGCGCTGATGACCGAAATGGTCCGCACGGTGCTCGAGAAGGGCTACGGTTGCAAGACCGAGGTCATTCCCGGCGCCACGGCCGCCACCGAGACCGCGCTCGCGAGCAACGACCTGCAGGTGTGGGCCGAGCACTGGACGGGCCGCAGCCCGATCGTCGCGCGCGCGCTCAAGGACGGCAACGTGAAGCTCGTGGGTGAACTGATCCCCGGCGGCGACAAGGAGGGCTGGTACGTACCCGATTACGTCATCAACGGCGACGCGAAGCGCGGCATCAAGCCCATCGCGCCGCAGCTGCGCTCCATCTCGCAACTGCCGCAATACAAGGACCTCTTCGCCGACGACGAGGAGCCCGGCAAGGGCCGCTTCTACAACTGCCCCGCCGGCTGGGACTGCGAGCGCTTCAACAACCAGTTGCTGAAAGCCTACAAGCTCGGCGACGACTACACGAACTTCCGCCCCGGCACCGGCGGCGCGCTCGACGCGGCCATCGCGTCGGCCTACGAGCGCGGCAAGCCTATCCTCTTCTACTACTGGCAGCCCGCCGGCCTGATGGCGAAGTACCACTTCGTGCAACTGCAGGGCGCGCCGTACTCGGACGCCTGCTGGAACACCGTCGCCGACCCGAAGGACACCCCGTGCGCCTCGGCGTTCAAGGTCTCGCATCTGAAGATCGCGGTGTCGACGCCGTTCTACGACACCGAACCCGGCGCCATGGCTTTCTTCGAGAAAGTGAGCCTGCCGCTCTCGCTGGACGAGCAGATGGTCCAGCAGATGCACGACAAAAAGCTCGACGCCTCCAGGGTCGCGCACAGCTTCTTCGAGCAGCACCCCGAAATCTGGAAGCAATGGGTCACGCCGGACGTCGCCGCGCGCGTGCAGGCAAGCCTCGGCACCTGAACGGCATGCCCGCATCGCAAGCATGCGGCAACTCATGCGGCGATTCATGCAGCAAGGCAACACGCATTACCTGTCACTCGCAGAATGAGGCTCACCATGGCATCTCCCTTTCTTCACCTGTCGATCGCAGACGGGATCAACAATCAGGTCACCGCGTTCGTGCAGCAGTACGGCGACGCGTTCCACAACTTCAGCGTCCTGATGCTGCGCGATTTGCTGGTACCGCTCGAGGGTCTGCTGCGCGCGACGCCGCCGCTGGTCATACTCGCCGCCGTAGGCCTCCTGTCCTGGCACGCATCGCGCCGCATCGGCGTGGCTGTGCTGTTCATCGGCCTGCTCTGGCTGATCGGTTGCTTCGGGCTGTGGGACAAGCTCATGCAGACCTTCGCGCTGATGGTGGTCGCCACGCTCATCTCGGTGGTGCTCGGCGTGCCCATCGGCATCCTCGCGGCGTCGAGCAGCACGCTGCGCCGCGTGCTCCTGCCTGTGCTCGACGTAATGCAGACGCTGCCGAGCTTCGTCTACCTGATTCCAGTGCTGATGCTGTTCGGCCTCGGGAAGGTGCCCGCGATTCTCGCGACCGTCGTGTACGCGCTGCCGCCGCTCATCCGCCTGACCGATCTCGGCATCCGTCACGTGGACGCCGAGATCGTCGAGGCCGCGCGCGCGTTCGGCACCACGCGCATGCAATTGCTGTTCGGCGTGCAACTGCCGCTCGCGCGTCCGAGCATCATGGCCGGTATCAACCAGACCACGATGATGGCACTCTCGATGGTCGTGATCGCCTCGATGATCGGCTCGCGCGGCCTCGGTGAAGACGTGCTTGCCGGCATTCAGACGCTCGACGTCGGCAAGGGCATGCAGGCGGGCATCGCCATCGTGATCCTCGCCATCGTGATCGATCGCATCAGCCAGGGCTACGGCCAGGGACGCCGCACGCGCGGTCTTGCACGCAGGCAGAAGCAGCCCTCGCGGATTCCGTTTCGCCGCGGCCGCGATCAGGAAAACGATGACGCTGACGCGGCCACGCCGGGCGACCTGAGCAGCCATCCGGCCAAGTAAGGGACACGCCCGACACGAAGAACGCAAAGCGGATACATTAGCGCCGGCACTGACCGGGACAACACCAGGAAAAACCGGCGCAACCCGAAACGCAATGAGGTAACGAACATGAGCGGCATCGAAGTCAAACACGTGTACAAGATTTTCGGCGCGCGCGACGCGGGCCAGCGCGCGCTGGCGCTGCTGCGCGGCGGCGCGAGCAAGGCCGAGGTCCTCGAAAAGACGCGCTGCAACGTCGGCCTGAACGACGTGAGCCTGTCGATCGGCTCGGGCCAGATCTTCGTCATCATGGGGCTCTCGGGCTCGGGCAAATCCACGCTCGTGCGCCACTTCAACAGGCTGATCGAGCCGACGGTAGGCGAGATACTGATCGACGGCAACGACGTGCTCAAGCTCTCCGGCGGCGGCCTGCGCAATCTGCGGCGCTACGGCGTGAGCATGGTGTTCCAGAGCTTCGGCCTCTTGCCGCACCAGACGGTGCTCAACAATACTGCCTACGCGCTCGTCACGCGCGGCGAGAAAAAGGCCGCCGCGCATGCGAGCGCGCGCGAATGGCTCGAGAAGGTGGGCCTCGCGGGCTACGCCGACCATTACCCCGACGAGCTCTCGGGCGGCATGCGCCAGCGCGTGGGTCTCGCGCGGGCGCTGGCCGCGAATACCGACGTGATCCTGATGGACGAAGCGTTCTCGGCGCTCGATCCGCTCATCCGCGCGGAAATGCAGGATCAACTGCTCGAACTCCAGCAGTCGCTCAAGAAGACGATCGTGTTCATCACGCACGACCTCGACGAGGCGCTGCGCATCGGCAACCAGATCGCGATTCTGCGCGACGGCCGCCTGATCCAGTGCGGCACGCCCGACGACATCCTGCACCGCCCCGCCGACGACTACGTGCGCCGCTTCGTGGAACGCCGCAGCGGCGCGACGCACTAAGCGCCGCGCATGCGGGCGCTCGTCGGCCTGCTGGGCGGCTACACGATACTCATCTGCGGCAACAGCCTGCTCACCACGCTGATTTCGCTGCGGATGCTGCAGGCCGGGCACACCGCCCTCGAAGTCGGCCTCGTGCAGTCGTGCTACTACGTCGGCTTCATCGCGGGCGCGCTCGGCCTCGGTCCGCTCGTCGCGCGCATCGGGTCGCAGCGCGCGTTTATCGGCTTCGGCGCGCTCACCGCGCTCGCGGCGCTCGGCTATCTTTCCTTTGACGCACCCGACATCTGGGCCGCGCTGCGGCTCGTGACGGGTTTCTGCATGGTCGGCGTGTTCACCTCGATCGAGAGCGGCGTCAACAGCGCCGTGCCGAACGGGCAGCGCGGGCGCGCATTCGCGTTCTATCTCGTGCTCACCTACCTCGGCGTGAGCATCGGCCAGTTCCTGCTCGGCGTGACCGCGCCCGGCAGCAACGTCGCGCATGCGCTCGTGAACGGCCTCTTTGTCGCCGCGCTGATTCCCGTGGCGCTGATCGGCGACTGGCAGCACACCGCGCCGCTGCCCCTGGCCGCCACGGTGAGCGCCTCGCCCCTCGCCACGCCCAAACGCCCCACGCTGCTGCTCGACGGCCTGCGCGAGCTGCACCGCGTCGCGCCGCGCAGCGTGCCCGCCTGCATCGGCGCGGGGCTGCTTTCCAGCGCGTTCTATGCGCTCACGCCGGTCTACCTCGCGCGCATCGGCTTTCCGGCCGGCGACATTTCGCGCGCCATGGGCATCGTGCTGATCGGCGCGCTGCTCTCGCAGTGGCCCGTGGGACGCCTCTCCGATCATCTTGGGCGGCACGCCACGCTCGGCGTGGTCTCGCTCGTCGCCGCAGTCGCGGCGGCGGCGTTGACCATCGTGCGCGCGCCGCTTTTAGTCGACGCCCTGCTGTTCCTCTACGTCGCGCTCACCTTCACGCTCTACGGCGTGATCGTCTCCGACGTGAACGACCATGTCGATCAGGCGCGCCGCGTGCAAACAAGCGCCACGCTGCTGCTCGTCTTCTCGCTCGGAGGCGCGGCCGGGCCGACGCTCGCGTCGCTCTTCATGCGCCTGATCGGCCCGGGCGGCCTCTACGTCTTCGCGCTGGCCGTGACGCTCGGGCTCGCGGCGCTCTCTCGCGCGCGCCGCTGAATGGCGACGACCCGCCGCGGCGCCTCGCGGGCCGGTATACTCCGTCGTTTTGGAGCCGCGCCATTTCACGATGGCGCGGCCCGCGAGGAGACGACCTTGAAGCGAAAAATGCCGGCGCTGAACGCCCTGAAGGCGTTCGAGGCGGCAGGCACGAGCGGCAGCTTTACCCGCGCCGCCGGGCAGCTGAACGTGACGCAGAGCGCCGTGAGCCGCCAGGTGCGCCAGCTCGAGGAGCAGCTAGGCGAGACGCTGCTCGAGCGCCATCATCACCGGCTCGAACTCACCGAGGCCGGGCGCACGCTCCTGCGCACGCTGCAGCAGTCGTTCGACCGCATCGAGCTGACCGTGCGCACGATCCAGCAGAAGAGCGACCTGAACCGCCTGCGCGTGAACGTGCCGCCCACCTTCGCGGCGCGCTGGCTCGTGCCGCGCCTGACGAAGCTGCACGCGCGCCACCCTTCGCTCGAACTGAGCCTCACGACGCAACTGCACGACAGCCTCGCCGACTCCACCGCGCTCGACTGCGCGATCCGTTTCGGCGACGGTGAATGGGAAGGACTGGAAAGCTCGCTCCTGATGCACGAATCGCACATCGCGGTCTGCGCGCCCGCGCTGCTCGCGAACGGTCCGCTCGACCTCACGCAGCAGACGCTGCTACACGTGCTGGCCGCCGGGAACCAGCGCTATCTCACGTGGCGGCACTGGCTGGACGCCGCCCGCATGGAAGACGTGGATACCTCGGGCGGCTATGAATTCGACCTGCTCGATCATGCGATCCGCGCCGCCATCGAAGGGCTCGGCGTGACCATGGCGGACCGCAACATGATCGGGCGCGAACTGGCCGAGGGGTTGCTCGCGCCGGTGCGCGACGTCCACGTGGACGGACGCCAGTCATACTGGTTCGTGGTGCGGCCCGAACAGAAAACATCCAGACCGCTCCAGCTTTTCAGGCAGTGGCTTCAGGAAGAGATCGCGGCGACGCGCTGAACGTTGGCGGCCTGGCTTTGAGCCGCGGCGTCTTCGATGATCATCTGCGCACCCTTCTCCGCGACCATCATCGTCGCCGCATTGGTATTGCCGGACGTGATGTTCGGGAAAATCGACGCGTCCACCACGCGCAGGCCCTCGATGCCATGCACGCGCAGGCGCGCATCCACCACCGCCGTGCGCGGGTCGGGGCCCATCGCGCAGGAGCCGCACAGGTGATAGATCGAGCCGCTCTGCTCGCGGAAGAACCTGAGCATGCTCGCGTCGTCGGTCACCTCGCCCGCGGGCGTCACCTCTTCCACGGTGATGTCCCGCAGCGCGCGCGCCGTCATCAGCTTGCGCACGAGACGGCTGCCCGCGACCGCTTCGTCGCGGTCCTTTTGCGTCGAAAGATAGTTGCCATGGATCTTCGGCGCGTCTTCCACGTTCGCCGACGCGATCTCGATCGAGCCGCGACTCGTGGGCCGGCACGGATTGAAGCAGACGAGAAATCCCGAGTACGGCTCCGGCGTGAGCCGCGCGCGGTTCGAATCAGGAATCCGGTACGAAAGCGGATTGAAGTACACCTGCATGTCCGGGTGCGCGTGGTCCGGGTTCGTGCGGAAGAAACCGCCCGACTGGTTCACGCTCATCGAGAACGGTCCCTTACGCTTCAGCAGATACTGCAGGCCAAATTTGAGCCTGCCGGTCCAGCTTCTAAACGCGTCGTTGAGCGTCTTCACGCGCGCGCGGTAGTAGAAGCTCACGCACAGATGGTCCTGCAGGTTCTGCCCCACCGCCGGCAGCTCGTGCACCACGTCGATGCCGTGCTTCTCGAGCAGCGCGCGCGGACCCACGCCCGAGAGCTGGAGCACCTTCGGCGAATCGACCGCGCCAGCCGCGACGATCACTTCACGGTTCGCATGGAACGTGCGCTTCACGCCGTGCTGCACGATCTCCACGCCGGTCGCACGCGGTTGACCCGCGCCGGCACCGGCGTCGAACAGCACGCGCGTCGCGTGGGCATGATGCTCGATCTTGAGATTCGGACGATGCCCCGCGCGATGCAGATACGCGAAGCTGCTCGAATCGCGCTTACCGTCGCGCGTATTGACATCGTAAATGCCCACGCCTTCGAGGCGCGCGCCGTTGAAGTCGTCGTTGAGCGCATAGCCGAGCTGCGTACAGCCTTCGACGAAGGTCCGGCAAACCGGATGCGCACCGTCCTTCATCGGCGTGATGCGCACCGGGCCGTTCGCGCCGTGCCAGGTCGTGTCGCCCAGCGGATGCGATTCGAGCTTGCGGAAATACGGCAACACATCTTCGTACGACCAGCCCGGATTGCCGGCCGCGGCCCAGTCGTCGTAATCGCGCCGGGCGCCGCGCACGTAGATCATCGCGTTGATCGAACCCGAGCCGCCCTGCACCTTGCCGCGCGGCGCGTAGATCCGACGCCCGCCCAGTTCCGGCTCCGGCTCGCTGTAGTACATCCAGTTGTGCTGCTTGTTGTAGTACAGCTTGGCGAAGCCGATGGGTATTTTGAACCAGAACGAGTCGTCGGGACCGCCTGCTTCGAGCAGCAGCACCGAATGGCGGCCCGAGGCCGAGAGCCGTGCGGCGAGAATACAGCCCGCCGAACCCGCGCCAACGATGATGTAATCGTAGTTCATGTACTAGCTCCCGGGATTAGCCGCGTGCGGGCGAGGTATCGCGAACGTCGGCGGGAACGCTCGCCATCTGCAGATGCAGACGCTTGCCGGTATAGGGCGAGTGCGCGCGCACGACGTCCATGTCGAGCTCGATGCCGAGACCCGGCGCTTTCGACGGAATGATGTAGCCGTCTTCCCACTGGATCGGTTGCTTGAGGACTTCCGCATGGAAGCCGTCCCACGTGCCGATGCTTTCCTGAATCAGGAAGTTCGGCGTGCAGGCCGCAAGCTGGATGCTCGCCGCCGCGCCAACGGGCCCGTTGTAGAGATGCGGCGCGATCTGCGCGTAGTGCACTTCGGCGAGGGTCGCAATTTTCTTCGCCTCGAGCAGGCCACCCACGCGCGCGACGTTCAACTGCAGGATCGACGCCCCGCCCGCCTGAAGCAGCTTGTGGAATTCGTACTTGGTGGTCAAACGCTCGCCGGTCGCGACTGGAATCGACGTGTGCCTCGCCACACTGGCGATGGCCTCTTCCTGCCCCGGGGGCACGGGCTCCTCGAACCAGAGCGGATCGTACTTCTCGAGGCGCTTCGCGAGGCGGATCGCCGAGGATGGCACCATCTGGCCGTGCGTGCCGAACAGCAGGTCAGCCTTGTTGCCCACGGCTTCGCGTACCTTGCGGCAGAACGTTTCGCAACGATCGAGCACTTCGAGCGAGAGCTGATGTCCCGAGTAGGCCGTATACGGGCCCGCCGGATCGAACTTGACCGCGGTGAAACCGCGCTTCACGTTCTCCGCCGCGCATTCGGCGGCGAGATCGGGGTCGTCGTAATCGTACTCGCCCTTCGCGTTCTTCGGATAAAGATAGGTATACGAACGAAGACGCTCGTTCACCATGCCGCCGAGCAGCTCATAGACCGGCTTGCCCGCTGCCTTGCCGACGATGTCCCAGCAGGCCATTTCCAGGCCGCTCACGATGCCCATCATCGTAAGGTCGGGGCGCTGCGTGAAGCCGCTCGAATACGTCTCGCGGAACAGCCGCTCGACATGGTGTGGATCGTGATCGAGCAGATAGCGCGTGAAGACGTCTTCGATCGCGGGCACCATCACGTCCGGATGGAACGTGGCGGCGTAGATTTCACCCACGCCTTCGATGCCGCTATCGGTCTGCAGCGTGACGAAGATCCAGTACATACCGCCGAGGTGCGGGGGAGGCACCGCGACGACGTGCGTTTGCATTGCGACGACTTTCATGGTTCGGGCAGATTCAGGCAGTGTGGGAAACGGGAGAGGCATGAGACATGTGCTTGAGCACGAGCGCGGCGATGCCGCCGAGCATGCCGATGCCCGCTATGTATGCGAAATAGAACTGATAGCCGGGCATACCGGCGTAGTGCTCCGTGAAATAGCCATTCACGAGCGGCAGGAAAATATCCGACGAGTAACCGATCAGCGAGACCAGGCCGATCGCGAGGCCCGTGATGCGCGTCGGGACCGCGCAATAGTCGAGCAGCGTCCAGTAGAGGCCGCGGATCGCGTAGGTCATGAGGCCGATGAACAGCACGACCGCGCCGAGCAGCGCGACATTGCGCAGCGCGGGCAGCACGATCAGGCCGACGAGACCCGCGACAGCGAGGAACATCGCGACGATCAGCACGCGCAGGTTCGAGAAGCGGTCGCCGAGAAAGCCGCCGCCGATGCCGCCTATCGGCCGCATCCAGAGCTTTGCCGTGGTCACCATACCCGCGGCCACTACGCTCATATGCATCTCGCCCTGCTGGAGATACGCGGAGAAACTGTAAGTCGCCCAGAAGATCTGATAGCCGCAGAACACGATGGCTGCCATGAGCCAGAGCTGCGGGATGGACGCGAGCGTCCTGAGGTCGCGCCACAGGGAACTGTGCGCGCCTGCTTCGGCCGCATCGGCCGACTTGCTGGCGACATTGTCCTGAGCCGGCGCTGGATCCCTGAAAAAACTCATTACCGCGCCGAGCGCGATACAGGTGAAGGAATACAGATAGATCACGTGACGCAGGCCCACAGCCTCGCCACGGCCCGAGCCGGTGGCGGCCGCGAAGAGCGCGAGCGCCGCGGTCGCGAGCAGCGCCTCGACCAGCCCTCGCCCGCCGTCGAGCAGCCCAAAGAAGCGGCCTTGCTCGTTCGGCGCCGCAATCATGCGCACGCGCTTGAGCACCGAAGCCCAGAACGTGAGGCCCGTGGTGAGGCCCCAGCAGCAGAAGATCACGAGCAGCGCATGGAACGACGGCGCGGTCGAATACCCGAGGCCCAGCGCACCGGTGCCGATCAGCGAGAAGCAGATCAGGAGGCGCGGGGCGACGCGGTCGGCGAGCCAGCCACTCGGCAGGTACGAGAGAAAAAATACGATGCCGAGCACCGAATAGAGGTAGCCCAGCTGCGCGTTGTCGATGTGCAGGACATCGAGCATCGTGGTCTGATAGACCTGGCGCAGATAGAGCAGAGGATAGATTCCGCCAGCGGCCAGCACGAGCAGCAGCAACTGGACGTAGCGCTGCGCCGTGCCTGAAGCGGCGGACGTGAGCGATGGATCATCGACGCGCGGCGAGCCGGCCGGCGCATTGGGCTTCGCGATGGACTTCTGCAAGACTGTCTCCATACCGCCAGCTCGCCTGCATGGTCGACCGGCGTTCGGACTCCCAGGTAGCGGCTGGCGTTTCTTCAAATGAGCGCCCGTTGCAGTGAACGCCCTTCAACACAATCAATCAGGAAAGCAAAGAATCAGAACGGCATGACGACGAGGCGGGTCTGCGTGAATTCGAGCATGCCGTGCTTGCCGTCGTCGCCGCCGAGGCCCGAGCGCTTCCAGCCGGCATGGTAGCCCTGGTACGGGTCGGCCGGCGTACGGTTCACGTAGAGCTCGCCCGACTCGATCTCGTTCGCGACGCGCATGGCCGGGCGATAGTGCTCCGTATAGAGCACCGAGGAAAGACCGAACTGGTGATCGTTGGCCATTCGCAGCGCGTCGTCGAGCGTGTCGTACGGGAGCACCGGCAGCACCGGGCCGAAGACCTCTTCCTGCACGATCTCCATGTCCTGACGGCAGTGGCTCAGCAGCGTGGGCGGGTAGAAGTGGCCCGCGCCTTCCGGCACGTAGCCACCGGTTTCGATCACGGCGCCATCGGCCACGGCGCGCTCGACCATCGCATGGATCGAGGCACGCGCCTGCGCGCTGACGAGCGGCCCCATGTGCGAGGCCTCAACCGAACGGTCGCCGAAGGTCACGGCGCTCATCTTCTCGCGCAGCAACGCGATGAAGCGCGCATGCACGGACGCCTGCACGTAGACGCGCTCGATGGCCGTGCAGAGCTGCCCGCAATGCGTTGTCCTGGAGCGCACGATGCCCGTGGCGGCGGCTTCGAGATCGGCATCGGCCTCGACGATCGCCGGGGTCTTGCCGCCCAGCTCGAGCGAAGGCCTGGCGATGTTTTCCTTGCAGTAGTCGAGCACCTTGCGGCCCGCCGCGACGCTGCCCGTGAGCGTGATCATGCCGACGGCCGGATGCGTGCATAGCACGGCGGCGGTGTCGTGGTCCATGGCCAGCACGTTGAAGATGCCCGGCGGCAGGTTCGCGTCCTGGGCCGCGCGCGCCACTTCGAACGCCGAGCACGGCGTGTTGTTGCTCGGGCGCGCGACCACGGTGTTGCCCGTGATGAGCGCCGGCGCGATCTTGCGCAGCAGCGTGTAGATCGGGAAATTGAACGGAATCAGGCACGCGGCCACGCCAATGGGCTCGCGCATCAGGACCAGGTTTTCGTTGGTGCTGTCGCTCTGAATCACCTCGCCCTCGATACGGCGCGCCCATTGCGCGTGGTAGCGCAGGATTTCGGCGGCGTAGTGGGCTTCGGAAGTGGCATCCGCGATGCTCTTGCCGGACTCGGCGGCCAGCGCCGCACCGATGACCGGCGAGCGTGCGTCGATGGCGTCGGCGAAACGGGTCAGGATCGCACCGCGCCCGGCGGCGGGCAGACGGCGCCAGGCGCGCTGCGCCTCTTTCGCGGCCTCGACCGCGCGGACGACGTCGGCGGCGCTCGCGGCGCTCACATGGCCGATCAGCTCGGCGTTCGCCGGGTTGTAGACGGCGATGCGCTGCGCGTCCGCTTCAAGAAACTGCCCGTTAATGAAGTTGTAATCTGATCGCATGATGGGATGCCGATTTGTCGCCACGTCGAGGGATGGGGGCAGTATCCCGTGCGCGGCAAGGCGTCACAAACGATTAATTGTCGAGGCGAGCATGCAGAAAACGCATGGTGGGGAAGTGTCTCGCGGAGAGTGTGGGCGCTCTGGATTTGTTCATTCTTTCCGGCCTGCATCCTTCCAGAGCGTGTCAGGCACTTATCGGCGTTGGAAAGCATGCCGACGCTGGAGGCGCTGGATGCCGTGATCGAAGATTGACTGAGCCACATGGGTGCCCTCGCTGCACGACAACGCCATAGCCATGAGCGGCCCGTTGCGTAATGACCGAGAGCGACCACCCGTGTGTCATATGACTATCGTCTCTGTAACAATCTGTAATCGTCGAATCTCGCCTGGAACACGTCATCCTGTTGACATTCGTCGGTGACCTAATATCGCTTTGTCGGCCAAGCCCCACTGGCCGATGAGAGGTTCGCTCGACAGGTCCAGTTCGACATATCCAGAAATTACATTCCGGCACATCTCCACGGCGTGCAGCGGCGCCGGGCCATGCCTGTCATGCCTGACCTGTCGCTGGTCCGGCATGCCCATTGCGCAATGAGGAATCCTATGAAAATGAAAACCCGCAATATCGTGACTGGGCTCAGGCTCGGCGTCATCATGTCGGCCGTGCTGCTCGCAGCGCAGTCTCACGCTGACAACCTCAACGCTGTCGACACCGCACGCGTGCCGAGCGGTCAGTCGATCACGCCGCTGGTCATGCGCGGCGCGGTTCAGCAATATCTGAATCCGGGCCTGCCGGCCCATCCGAATTTCGTGGCCGGCGAAGCCGTGCGTTCGCAGTTGAGCCCGGACGGCAAGACGCTCGCGATCATCACCGCGGGCCAGAACTCGCTGTACAACGCGGACGGTTCGGTCGACACGGCCAACTCGACGCAGTACATCTTCCTGTACGACGTGTCGGGCGCGAACAAGACCCGGCCGCAGCTCAGGCAGGTGATCCACCAGACGAACGCGTTCGTGGGCCTCGTGTTCTCGCACGACGGCAATACGCTGTATGCGACGGGCGGCAAGGATGACATCGTCCAGGTTTACGCCCAGCACGGCGGCGCATGGGTGCAGTCGGCCACGATCGCGCTCGGCCATGGCGGCAAGGGTGTGGGGATCGGCGTGCAGCCGAACGCGGGGGGTCTCGCGCTGTCGGCCGACGGCAAGACGCTCGTGGTGGCCAATAACTACAACGATTCGATCAGCGTGATCGATACCGCCTCCAGTTCGGTGCGTTACGAGCACGATCTGCGCCCGTTCTTCTCCGGCAACGAGGGCACGCCGGGCGGTGTCGGCGGCACCTATCCGTTCGCGGTGGTCGTGAAGGGCAACAACACGGCTTATGTCTCGTCGGACCGCGATCGCGAAATCGTCGCAATCGATATCTCGTCGCCGTCACACGGCCGCCTGGTCAAGCGCATCAAGCTCGACGGCAACGCGCTCGGCATGACGCTGGACGCATCGCAGTCGCTGCTGTACGTCGCACAGGACAATGCAGACCAGGTCGCGGTGATCAATACCAGCGCGAATGCCGTGGTGGCCAGAATCGATGCGCGCGCGCCGGCCGGCGTGCTCGACCATCGTCAGGAACATACTGGCGCGGGCACCTACTCGGTGACGCTGTCGCGCGACGGCGGCACACTGTACGCGACGAATGCCGGCGCCAACGAGATCGCGGTGATTCCGCTGCGCGGCCCGCGCGCATTCCATGTGACCGGCCTGATCCCAACTGCGTTCGAACCGCATGACGTGACGTTCAGCGCAGACGGTTCGTGGATGTATGTCGTGAACGGCAAGAGTGTGACCGGTCCGAACCCGGACCACCTGTCGGGCGGCACCGCGGCACAGGCGGCCGCCGCGCGTGCGTCGAACGAATACCAGTTCCAGCTCGAGCGCGCATCGCTGGTCAGTGCGCCCGTGCCAGCAGATAACGACCTGCCGCGGCTCACGCAGCAGGTCGCGCGCAACAACTTCTATCGCCCGGAATCCAATGACCAGGACAACGAGGTGATGGGCTTCCTGCACAATCACATCAAGCACGTGATCTACATCGTCAAGGAAAACCGTACGTACGACCAGATCCTTGGTGATCTCGGCAACGGCGGCAACGGCGATCCGCGACTGAGCCAGTTTGGCCGGACCATCACGCCGAACTTCCATCGTCTGGCGAGCCAGTTCGTGACGCTCGACAACTTCATGAACCCCGGCGACGGCAGCATGGACGGCTGGTCGTGGGCGCTGCAGGGCCGGGTCACCAATACCGAGACGCTCACGCAGCAGATGAACTATGCGGCGGTCAATCGCGGCCTGTCATATGACAGCGAGGGCTCGAACCGCAACGTGCCCGTCAACTGGGCGACGGTCCAGCAGCGCGACGCGGCAGCCGGTCCCAGCGGCACCACGAACTACAGCAACAACACGGCCAGCGTCACGGGTGGCACGGACAACGTGCTGACGGGCACGGGCAACCATGCGTCATCTGACGCACCGTTCGGCCACCAGCAGGGCTACATCTTCGACGCGGTACTCGCGGCCGGCGGCACGGTCCGCAATTACGGATTCCTCGTGAACAATATCGGCAGCATCGGCACCGCAGCCAGTCCCGTGACGGATCCCCGTGCAGCGGGCATCGTCCAGGTCGCACCGCTCGATCCGAAACTCGCGTCGCTGACTGACACCTACTTCCGCGGCTTCGACCAGAACTATCCGGATCAGTGGCGTTTCAACGAGTGGAAGCGCGAATTCGACCAGTATGTCGCGGGCGGCAATCTGCCGACTCTGTCACTGGTGCGCCTGTCCCATGATCACATGGGTTCGTTCGGCACTGCCTTTGCGGGCGTGAACACACCGGAGACGCAGCAGGCCGACAACGACCTCGCCGTCGGCCGCCTGGTTGAAGCGGTCGCGAAGAGCCCGTACGCGAACGACACGCTGATCGTCGTGACCGAAGACGATGTGCAGGATGGTCCCGACCATGTGGACTCGCATCGTGGCCCGGCGTATATCGTCGGCCCCTACGTGAAGCAGGGTGCGGTGATCCGGACGGGTTACAGCCAGGTCAATGCGCTGCGCACGATCGAAGACGTACTCGGCACGCAGCACATGAACCTCAACACCGCTTACCAGCGTCCGATGGCCGACGTGTTCGACGTGCACGGTTCGGCCTCGTGGAATTACACGGCCGTCGCCTCGACGGTACTGAAGACGACCCAGCTGGCCCAGATGACAGAGGAAGCCGGTACGAAGTTTGCGGCCGGCGCGGACGTCGCGCCGAAGCACGATGCGACGTACTGGGCCAGGGTGACGGCGAAGTTCAATTTCGACGACGCCGACGAAGTACCAGCGGATCAGTTCAACCGCGTGCTGTGGAAGGGCATGATGAGCGGCAAGCCTTACCCGCGGATCAAGGGTAACCCGCAGAAGATGGCCATGAAGGACGACGACTGATTGCGGGATTGATCGATCGTGAAGCCGGCAGGTGGGCATCCGGATGTCCACCTGCAACTCAACGCGCAGTTGCCCGGGTCTTCGGCTCGTGGTTCACAGGTTCGAAGGTGCTACCGCCACGATCCAGCCCCGGGCCGTCATATACCTCCAGGTTGAAAATCATCTAGCGGGCTTCCCCCTCCCCGCAGCAACCGCGCTGCTGTTGCATCGACGGGCACTTCACGGAACCGAACGAGCAGAATACGCAACAGTCGCCCGGCCTGGCTCGCAGCAGGACCTTGCAGTGGCTGCACTCGTAAAAGAACTGGCAGGCATCCGTGGGCATGGTTTCCTGTCGGGCAAAGCCACAGTGCGGACAGGTCAGCACGGATTCCAGAACGATCGCATCCATCGCGGCCTCACTTCTGTAGAGTCGAGAGATAGCCCGCATTCGTGGCCGCCCTGGTCAGCGCCTCGGGCTGCGCCTTGCCGGGGTCACAGGTGATCGTCGCCGTTTTCCTGTCGAAACCGACTTTCACGGCGCTCACGCCGGGTACTTTTTCAGGCGACTTCCGCACCGTGACCGGACAGCATTCGCATGTCATGTTCTTCACGTCAAGCGTGATAGTTTTCGGCGCGGCGGCCAGCGCCATGCGCGGTGCGACACAGCACACCGACGCACCGGGGGCGGCCAGTACGCCGGCGATCAGTGAGCCCTTTCCGGTGAGCGATGTCATGTCCATTTCATCCAGGCAGCTTGCCCGCGCGCCTCCATATACCGTAGTAGCGCGAACGTTCAGTATCTCGTCCACAGGCGCACCATCACCGACCGTCGCTGTCAGACTGACTCATCCCTGCGGCGTCATCCAGCCGAACAACCGGCGTCCATACAAGCCGCTGAGGGCGATGAGCAGCGTCGCCACGCCGAAGTTCCACATCAGGATCATGATCGTCGCATCGAGTGGATGGAACAGCGACAGAGCGGTCGCGGTCATCGCGGCAACGGCCAGGCTTCCCGTCATCACAACAGGCGCTGGAGCGAGGCGCGCCACGTACCGCAGCATGATGAGCATCACCAGCGACAGCGGGATACCGGTGATCGCGAGCGTCGCAAAGCAGCGCGCGGTTTCCCCCGGCGACATCCCGTCCGGCCCGATGCTCACCCAGTGTGTCAGACAGCCATAGCCAATGGTGGATATCCACACCACCACGGCGGGCGCAGGTAACCATAGCCACCGTCGCGACCGGCCCGGCACGCTCGCAATGAACGACGCCGTCGAGGCGAGCACGGCGGTGATCAGGGCGGCCGCCACGCCGACGACAAAGGCAGGCTGACGCAGCTTGAGCATCAGGTCGGGGCGAACGCCATGCACAATCGCGACGAGCGTCAGCATCAGCGCCGCAAACAGCAGCCAGCACAGGGCCCGCGTCACAGGCGGTCGCAGGCGCCTCACCGGCTTTGCGTCTGCGACCAGCGAATCGATCAGATCGGACGTTGATGTCATGACCGGCCACCCCGCTTTTCGATCAACCCGCGCAGACTCTTCAGTGCCCGATGCGTGGCCACTTTCAGTGCAGCCACAGACATGCCGCTCGCGGCAGCGGCTTCCTTTAGCGACATCTCTTCGAGTTTCAGCATGCGTATGGCGTCCCGTTGTCTGGCCGGCAGGTGCTCAATAGCGTCACGCAGCATACGGGCATCCACCGCCTCTTCCTGCAGATTCGTTTCAGCAGCCCGAAAGGTTTCATGTTCCGGATCGAACGGTGCTTCGTGTGCGCCGAGGCGCCCCTGACGTCGCAACCTGTCGACGATGCGCCGGTTGGCGATGGTGATCAGCCACGGGCCAAACGCAAGGGCCGGGTCGTACGTCTGACGCACCGTGTGGACGGTCAGCAGAATGTCCTGAACGGTATCTTCGACGTCGCTCCGGTTGCGAGTCTGGCGGGACGCGAGCGCCCGCAAATACGGCGTGATCGCTTCGAGCAGACGCCGGTACGCGTCCCGGTCGCCCGCTTGCGCGCGAGCCATCAGGATCGACCAGTCGAGCGTGCCATCGGGGCGCGTCTCCGATGTTTCAGGCGGGTGATCGGCCCCGGCCGCATTGTGAGCATCCGGTACGACGCTCAGCGTTGGGCCACGGCGGTGCGTTCTGGAGGACATGTATGAATTCTGCACGTCGGGCGGACGCTTTCGTAAAAAATAAATTTTGCGCGCAGCGTAACCTTTAACCGTCGTCCGACGAATCTTCCTGCAGGTTGCGATTCTGCGACCCCAACCTCAGGAGGATGCAAAATGAGTACGCAACTGGGTAAGCCGCTACTGGCCGCTTCGACCCTGTCCGCCGCGATCGGTCTCGCGCTTGCGATGCAGGCGTTGCCGGGACAGGCGCAGGAGATGAAGGACATGAGCAAGATGCCGCAGGTTGTTCAGGACAACATGATGCGAATGCAGAAGAACAAGCTGGAAAAATGTTACGGCGTCAATTCGGTCGCGAAGAACGACTGTGCCGAGGGCGCCCATTCGTGTGCAGGCCAGGCCACCCAGGCACGCGATCCGAAGTCGTTCGTGCTGCTGCCGGCGGGTGACTGCTCCAAGATCCAGGGTGGCAAGCTTAAGGCAAGCTGAACCGATACCCGCTGATGAGCGTTACCGTGCTTCACGTGCAGGAAGCGTCCAGCCCGATCCCGGTGAAGGCCGGCATCGGACTTCGCTTTCGCCATCACCAGCCTGTGCTCGACACGCGACCCGCGCTCGCCTGGTTCGAGGTGCATACCGAGAACTACATGGGCGGCGGTAGCGCACCTCAATACCTGGATACGATTCGCCGCGACTATCCGGTGTCGCTGCATGGCGTGGGGCTGTCCATCGGGAGTGCCGACGGGCTCGATGCCGTGCATCTGGCGCGGGTGCGCAGTGCGGTCGAACGGTTCGAACCCGGCCTCGTTTCAGAACATCTGGCATGGAGCGTCACCGGCGGCACGTATCTGGCCGACCTGTTGCCACTGCCGATGACCGAAGAAGCGTTGAGCGTCGTTTGCCTTCACGTGGATGAAGTGCAGACTTGCCTCAGGCGACGCATCCTGGTGGAGAACCCGTCGACCTGTCTGCGTTTCAGTCACTCGACGATTCCAGAGTGGGAATTCCTCGCTCAGGTCGCGCAACACACCGGTTGCGGCATCCTGTGCGACGTCAACAACATCTACGTCAGCGCCTGCAATCACGGCTGGAATGCGACGACCTACCTCGATGCCTTGCCTCCGGCCGCGGTCGGCGAAATTCACCTCGCCGGGCACAGCGTCCGGCAACTCGATCACGGGAAGACATTACGCATCGACGACCACGGTTCACGCGTCGCACCGGAAGTCTGGGCGCTCTATCGCGAGGCACTCGAGCGCTTCGGGCCGGTTCCGACATTGATCGAATGGGACACCGATGTGCCGCCGATCGAAACCCTGATCGAAGAGGCCGCCCTCGCCGGGACGGAACTGGAGAGGCAATGCCATGAACGCATCCGCGCCAACGCTGCTTGAACTGCAGCAGGCGATACAGCGCAGCCTGCTCGAACCCACTGACGGCGAAGCGTCTGCCTGGGTGATCGCGGACGGCCTGGACGCCGGCGCACGGCTCGGCATTTACCGGAACACCTGCGCCAGCGTGCTCGTCACGGCTCTTCGCCTGGCCTTCCCGGCCGTGCAGCGCCTCGTCGGTCCGGAGTTTTTCGAGGGGGCCGCGGGATTGTTCGTTGCGCAGGCTCCGCCGCGAAGTGCCTGGCTGGATGAGTACGGCGCGGAATTTCCGGACTTTCTGGGCCGGTTACCGCAGGCAGCCCCAGTCCCTTACCTCGCCGACGTGGCGCGCCTGGAATGGCATGTCAACCTTGTCCTGCATGCACCCGACGTCCAGCCGCTCGATATCGCGCGCCTGACAGCACTGAGCGAGGCAGGGTCCGCGCAATTGCGTTTCGAGCCTCACCCTGCGGTACGCCTGCTGCGATGTGAATTTCCGGCCGACAACATCTGGCGCGCGGTACTGGAGCGCGATGAACGGGCCATGACCGCGGTCGATCTCGCGGAAGGCCCTGTCTGGCTGCTCGTTCATCGAACGCAGAACCGTATCGACGTAATACGTCTGGGCGAGTGCGAATGGCGCCTTGCAGCGGACCTGTTTTCGGGAAAGCCGTTGTCCGCGGCACTGGAAGGGACACGATGCGACGATGCGCACAGCGTGCTCGCCACGCTTCTGGCCAGTGGATGCCTTGCGGAAGTCAACGTGGTTCCCGAGGCAGTTGCAGGCGAGATCCGGAGGACCCGCACATGACACGCCCTCATCAACCCGTCACCCTGTCGCCGCTCAATAGCGGTCGAATCATGCGTCTTGCCGGATGGCTCGAGCGTGTACCGTATGCGCTCCTCGCCATTCCGTTACGTATTGCGGTTGCCACGATCTTCTGGAACTCCGCGATGACCAAACTGGCGAACTGGGAGACCGCCCTTGACCTGTTCCGCGACGAATACAGATTGCCGCTCCTGCCGCCCGAGCTTGCAGCGTACATGGCCGTGTCGATCGAATTGACAACGCCGGTCCTGCTGATATCTGGCCTCGCAACCCGGCCTGCGGCGTTCGTACTTCTGGGCATGACAACCGTCATCGAGATATTCGTCTATCCGCAGGCCTGGCCCACCCATATCCAGTGGGCTGCCATGCTGCTGGTGCTGCTATGCCGTGGTGCCGGAAGCTGGTCTGTCGACCACTGGCTACGAAAGCGCTGGATCGGTTAATTCGCCAAAGGCAGGCTGACTTCACAAAAACCTGACGCCTTCTTGGCGAGTGCTCCACAGCCCCCTGCATAGCATCCATGTCCGTCGCCATCTCGACGACGGCCAGCAGACATCGTCGATGTCGCTATACACCAACCGATGCGCCTCGCCAGCGTCATGCGACGGGATGCGCGACTTACCGCCCGCAGCCGATCGCGCCGACGCAGATCGCCCAACGCTTCAAGGAGTGCGCGCGTGCAAGGCCCCAACGGCGCGCGCATCTCGCGCGGCAGTCCGGACACGATATCGATCCGTAGCGACATCGATGGGCTCGTGCGCGGACACACCGGACGAACGTCACGACTTCAGTTCATATGAATGCTCTTACTCCGGAATACGACAAACACCAGCACGCCTTTGTGCAGCAGGCGTCACGGGCCTCTCTTCCGTGTCTCAGGCCCTTGCCGCTTTCCGCATTGGACAGGTCCCGTTTCTGTTACAAAAATTTCATGCAAGGCCGGCTACTGACGACCTAAAGTCCATTGCAATCATCCTGGTAATGGACGTCGGCGCAGTAGCGTTGGTCACGTTTCGTTGGCGGTACAGGTGCCGATGGCCGGGGAACAGGCTGACCATCCGTGATGAAGTCGTGGCCGACGCGCTGACGGTAACCAGCGCTCGCGGCCTGTGGCAGTTGAAGCGGTAGTGAGTGTGGCGAGCAAAGAATGCCGGGAACAAGGCGCGCCGACGATACCATCGTTGAGACCCTGGGCGAGCAGACGCCATGCCGCGCCCGATGCCTTGTCGCTACCAGAAAACTATCGATCTGGCTGTCGTGGGCCGCATATGAATCAGGAGTCTTCCATGCGACGCAACAAGCCTGACGCACGTCTGATCGGACTTCCCCTTGTCTTTGCGATAGCGGCCGGCACGCCGGCCTGGGCAGCGCCGGTCCTCGTGTCCAGTTCCAACCCGTTTGCCACCTGCGTGATCGGCGGCCCCGGCACGAATTACCTGAACGCCGAGGTCGAACCGTGGGTCGCGGTGAACCCGGCGAACCCGTCGAACATCATCGGTGTGTGGCAGCAGGACCGCTGGTCAAACGGTGGCGCACACGGTCTCGCTGCTGCATCTTCGTTCGATGGTGGCCTGACGTGGACGAAACCGGTCGCCCAGCCGTTCAGCGCATGCGCGGGCGGGCTCGGATACGAACGTGCCTCCGACCCGTGGGTCTCCATTGGACCCGACGGCACGGCCTACTCCGTGTCGATCTCGTTCAACCAGTCGAACAACAACAACGCGGTCGCGGCCGCTGTGTCGAAGGACGGCGGCCTGACCTGGAGCAATCTGAGCGTCATCATCGCGAACAACGAGCCCACCGTGCAGTTCTTCAATGACAAGGAGTCGGTGACGGCCAATCCTGTCAAAGCCGGTGTCGCTTACGCAGTATGGGACCGGCTCGAACTGCCAAACGGCAATCCGTACGCCAATCTGCATACGGCCGCTTTCCGGGGACCGACGTTCTTTGCGAAGACAGTCGACGGCGGTCTGACCTGGAGTTCGCCGTCAGTCATCGTGAACGTACCGTCGCGGCAGCAGACCATCGGCAACCAGATCGTGGTCAACTCGCAGAACGGCACGCTCTACGACTTCTTCAACCTCATCACTCCGCCGTTCAGTAAAGCGGCCGGCAAGGTCGCCTTCATCAAGTCGACCGACGATGGCGCAACCTGGACGAAACCCCGGATCATCGCCGGGCTGGAGACCGTCTCCGTCGTCGATCCGAACACCGGGGAGCCGGTGCGCACAGGCGATATCATTCCTGAGCCCGCGATCGATCCGGCCACCGGGCAGCTCTACGTCGTCTGGCAGGATTCGCGCTTTAGTGGCGGCCTGTTCGATGAAATCGCGCTGTCGACATCCACCGACGGCGGCCAGACCTGGAGCGCGCCGCTCCGCGTCAACACACCCAGGGGAAGGCCGGCGTTCAATCCGTCGGTTCGTGTCAATTCCGCGGGGACCGTTGCGGTCACCTACTACGATTTCCGCGACCTGGCGCCCGGTGACACCACAATACTACCGACGAACTACTGGCGCACCACGTCGGTCGATGGCGCAAAAAGCTTCGGCAGTGAACTGCATCTTGCCGGCCCCTTCGACATGAAGACCGCGCCGAATGCGGAAGGCTTCTTCATCGGGGACTATGCGGGGCTGGACGCGAGAGGTGCCGCGTTCCTGCCATTTTTCATGCAGACGAACTCGGGGAACACCGCCAATCGGACGGACGTATTCGCTGCACCGTAGTTTGCGCAAGCGCTGGTGGACGAAGTAGCGGACCGCCCGGGACGGATGCCTGAGCGGTCCGACTTCCAGTTTGTGATTGGCCTGCGAAACGGGTAACCCGGCTTTGCGATACGTCAGTCGTTGCCGTCGCGAGGCTCACCGGGCGCCGACATGTTCATCCGTTACCTGTTGTTACACAAGCGACAATGAGGTTTCACTGCTCGTTTTGCCACCCTATATCATTTAACCGGTAACAGGGAAAGCACGTCCGGAACGACGGCAAATCAGAGGCAAATATGTTCAAGCGAACCATGACGCTGTGCGCCGTTGGACTGGCCACTGTCTGCGTGTCGACAGGGGCGTCCGCTCACGTTGACGTCGGCGTTTTTTTCGGCTTTCCCGGGCCAGTCATCGAAGCGCCACCGCCCGTCGTATATCAGGCACCTCCAGTGATTTACGCGCCAGCACCTGCTGTTTATGGTTATCCGTATGAGGGGGAATACCGGGAGCGCCCGTACTGGCACGACAACGGCTGGCATAAAGGCTGGAAACATCATCGTCACGAGGACGACCAGGATTAGACCGCCATCGCCCAGGCCACTTTGTCGGCCGGACGGAATTCGACTGGTGTGCATCCGCTCGCAGGACCAGCAACGGGTGTCACGGTGTCGTTGACAAGCGCGAACCAACGCGTTCAGTGCCGACACAAACGACTGCGTGTGCGTGATCGAAGCCGCCGGCAAGCTGCCAGCCGGTATCAGCACAACATCGACTTGAACATGCGCCGCACCTCGAGCACACCCTTCTGTTTGCGATTGGGTTCGAGATATCCGCCCATGTAACCCATGCAAATCTGCTTGACCGTATAAGCGTCAAGCGCACGCGACACCACCAGGGACTGGCGCTTCACCCGCTTTTCGGCGGCTGGATCGGGCCCGTTGTCTCTCGCCGGTCGCTTCAGCTCCCACTCCGCTATGGCCACGGGAAATCCCATGGCGGGTCATTCGCCAGGCTTCACCTGACGCATGCGATCGTCGACAGGCGACTTGTAGCGGTAGATCCACGAACGACGACGTCCGGCCCGCCTTCAGGCGAAGCCCAGGAAAGCCGTCAAAGGTCAAGTGTTGACCCGCGGCCAAAGCATCCCTGAGACGCGTGAATTTCCATCACTCGTTTTCTTCGAAGTAGTGTCCGAACTTGACCTGCTTCGTGCGGATATAACGCTCGTTTTCCTCGCGCACCGGAATGGCGAGCGCCACGCGTTCGCACACCGGAATACCGTGCTTCGTGAGCGTGTCGAACTTCTTGGGGTTGTTGCTCATCAGGCGCACGGAGGTGACTTTCAGCAGACGCAGGATCGCGGCCGCCGAGTCGTATTCGCGTGCGTCGTCGGGCAGGCCCAGATCGAGGTTCGCTTCGACGGTGTCGCGCCCCTGCTCCTGCAGCGCGTAGGCGCGGATCTTGTTGCTAAGGCCAATGCCGCGTCCTTCGTGACCGCGCAGATACAGCAGCACGCCACAGCCTTCCGCGGCGATATAGCGCAACGCCTGATCGAGCTGCTCGCCGCAATCGCACCGATACGAACCCAGCACGTCGCCCGTCAGACATTCCGAATGCAGACGCGTCAGCACGGACTTGCCGGTCGTGATGTCGCCCATCACCAGCGCGAGATGTTCCGCGCCGTTTTCGACGACGCGAAAGACGTATGACGTGAACGTGCCATAACGGGTGGGGAGCGTGGCGGTGGCGTCGAGCACGACGCATTCGCTGTCGTCGGATGCGCAGTTCGTGGACGGTACGTGAGGCGTGGACATGGCGTTAGACAAGAGTGCGGACAAATCTGGTGCATGGCCGGGATGAAAACCCGGAGATCGATTCCGGCGTTAAGGCCGGATCAAGACTGGACTGGAGTTTACCGCTAATCGGCATCATGCACCGATTCAGCCCACGGAACGCCATGCCTCTGCGTCACGCACCGCACGCCGCACGTGGCACACCGCACGCCGCCACGTGCCACGCAACGGCCGCGCACGCCTATACTGGAATCGCCTGTCCACACGACAGCGCGCCACCCACCGACGTGCTGCATTGCGATACGGAGCCGCTCCATGACAAGCGTTGCGCAAGTACTCAAAATGAAACCGGACAACACCGTCTACACGGTCACGACCGGGGATTCCGTCTACGACGCGATCAAACTGATGGCAGACAAACAGATCGGCGCACTGGTCGTCGTGGACGGCGACAGCATCGCCGGCATCATCACCGAACGCGACTACGCGAGAAAGGTCGTGCTGATGGATCGCGCATCGAAGGCGACGCCCGTGCGCGACATCATGAGCCGCGCGGTGCGATTCGTGCGGCCCGAACAGACCACCGACGACTGCATGGCGATCATGACCGACTTCCGCATGCGTCATCTGCCCGTCATCGACAGGGAAAAACTCGTCGGCATGGTGTCGATCGGCGATCTGGTGAAGAACATCATCGCGGAGCAGCAGTTCACGATCCAGCAACTGGAGCTGTACATCACGGGAGAGCGGCCCGCGTAGCGGCATCCGCGTTGCAGTCGCCGCGCATCACGCGGCGCGCGACAACGAAAAAGCGCCCAGACCGCGAGGAATGGGCGAAGCCACCTGTATGGCGGCGGAGGTTTCCTGAAACAAATTGCGCCGGCTTTCACCGACGGGCATCTGCACGCCCGGGGCGAAAGCCGGCTTGCGGCACCTGGCAGACGGGCACCATGCCAGGCGTTAGCCGTCAGCTAACGCAACGGCTGACAGCGAGCGCCTAATTGCCGAAGTAGACGTTCCGCTGTTGCGGCGTCATATCCGCAGCGCCCGCTTGCGACGAGCCGTGCGTGCCCGCACCGTAACCGCTCGTATCGGCGACCGGCGCCTGCGCCATGTTCTGTGCATTCACCCGCTGCTCGGCGGCCTGGATATCGGCCGGATATTGCGGATCGCTACGCGCCGGGTCGTAACCCGCCTGTTCCAGCTGGATCAGTTGCTGACGCACCTCAGCGCGGGTGACGGGCTGGTTCGTCTGGGCAAACGAAACAACCGGAGCAGCAAGGATTGAAGCAACGACAACAGCTTTGATCAGAGATTTCATGACTCACCTCCAGAACTTTCTTGTTGCCTGCGCAAAACACACGATGTGTTGAGCGCGTCTGTTCAGTGTAGGCACCATCAAACAGAGGGGAAACCCTTATTTCAGGCATAAACACTTGCGAGATTCGCAAGAATGCTGGCATGTGAGCTTGTTGAAAGCCTCGTCAGTCGTTATTTGCCGTAATAATCGCAGGGATCGTAAACGATTGAAGGGAATCCTGGTTTCAGACGCCGGATACGTCCGACGAGGGCGCTAAAAGAAGTCGGCGCGGGCCGCTGACATACACGCTGGCGGGCAGATAAAAACGCAACGGCCGATGCATTTCGCGTGAAAGGCCAATCCGTTTTGTCGCCGCGACGATGGGGTCCGCCTCGCCTTCGCCCTTGCCGATCCACAAGTCGTGTCCGGTACACAGATCGCGGCCGTCGAACGACTGGCCGATGCCGAACGCCATCGTCAGCCGCCCGGGCCCACGTGCGAGGTCGCGCGGCGGCACGCGCGGCCGCCTCGCTTCCATGAGCGCGATGCCATCGACAGGCTCGACGGCGCGAAGCAAAACGCCCGCGCCGATGCCGGCGGTTTCGCTCGACATATTGAGCATGTACGCTGTGCCGTATGTCAGTCGCACATACGCATGGCCGCGCTCGAGAAACATCGACCCGTTATAGGGGCGACGCCCCTGAAAGGCATGGCTTGTCGAGTCGCCCAGCGGATAGGCTTCCATTTCGACGATCCGCCCGCTGATACGCCCTTCCGGCATATCGTGAACGAGATATTTGCCGAGCATGAAACGCGCGAGTTCTATCGTGTCGACGGGCAGCTCGTCGCGCCTGAGCGGCACGATCCGCGGGGGGTGCGGCGTGATGCGTTGCGTCAAAGCCTCATTTCGTGGTCGCGTGGCAGTCACTATGGCACCATTTGAGGTATCTTTACCTTCCGGCACAACTGAACAAACATACTCGCAGGTCTTTTAGCGCTTCTGTCCGCATTATCGCCATATACAACGCAATACCCGAACACCGTTCCATCGCGACTCAGTCCAGAAGTACCTTGGTGGTGTAGTGCAACGGTTCCGCCCGGGACCCGCGCAAAATTGTGACAACAGGAGAAAATGCATGAAGGCAATCCACGCAATCAAACTGGCAGGTAGCGCGCTTCTCGTCGTGGCATCGATCAGTGCCTATGCTCAGGCGAGCGACGCAACGGCTCCCGATACGTCGACGACAGCTGGCGCCAAGCAGCAATACAAGGCGACCAAGGCAGCTAACCGCGCGCTCCAGAAAAAGGTGCGTGCAGCGCTGTCGAAGGCCAAGGGCGTAAGCGTCGCCAACATCACCGTTCGCGCACGCGACGGCGCCGTCACGCTGCAAGGCACGGTGCCGGAACAGGCTCAAAGCGACAAGGCAACAGAAGTCGCCAAGGGCGTGGCGGGCGTGACGTCCGTGAAAAACGCGCTGTCGGTTCGTCCGGAAGGCACGTAATACAGCGGGCCGGTTCATTACGGTCAAACGCCGCTCTCGAAAGAGGCGGCGTTTTTTTCTCATGGTCCTCGCGTCTTTATCACGCGCTTTCAGACCCGGTTTATAAGCGGCGCTGTTAAACAACGCGCTGTTGAACAAAGATTAAAGCCGTCATTTACCTTTCAAAGCTTCGCTGCATTTCACGGGCAATGACGATTTGCTGAATCTGCGTGGTGCCTTCATAAATGCGGAAAAGGCGCACGTCGCGATAGAACCGCTCGATACCATATTCGCTCATATAACCCGCGCCGCCGAAAATCTGCACGGCGCGATCGGCCACCCGTCCGCACATTTCCGTGGCGAACATCTTCGCGCACGACGATTCGGCCGTTACCTTCTCGCCCGCGTCGCGCCGGCGCGCGGCGTCGACGATCATGCAGCGCGACGCGTAGATTTCCGCCTTGCTGTCGGCGAGCATCGCCTGGATCAGCTCGAACTCCACGATCGCCTTGCCGAACTGCCTGCGCTCCATCGCATAGCGCAGCGCGTCGGCCAGCATGCGTTCGGCGGCGCCTGTCGCGACGGCCGCGATATGCAGGCGCCCCTTGTCGAGCACCTTCATCGCGGTCTTGAAACCGACGCCTTCTTTTTCGCCGATGAGGTTTTCCACCGGCACGCGACAGTTCTCGAAGATCACGTCGCACGTGTGAGCGCCCTTCTGGCCCATCTTGCGATCGATCCTGCCAAGCGACAGCCCCGCCGTACCGGCTTCGACAACGAACGCCGAGATCGCGCCCGCCCCCTTACCCGCCGGGTCCGTGCGCGCCATCACGGTAAAGAGCCCGGCTTCGGGTGCATTCGTGATGAAGCGCTTGGTGCCGTTCAGCACATAATGACCACCGTCGCGCACGGCGGTGGTCCGCAGCGACGCGGCATCCGAGCCCGCTTCCGGTTCAGTGAGGCAGAACGAGCCGATCAGTTCGCCCGACGCGAGGCGCGGCAGATACTTTTCCTTTTGCGCAGGCGTTCCGTCGATCACAATGCCAGTCGAGCCGATACCGTTGTTGCTGCCGATCGCCGAGCGAAACGTAGGCGAGGTCTTGCCAAGCTCCATCGCGGCAAGCACTTCCTCTTCCATCGTGAGACCGAGGCCGCCGTATTCTTCGGGCAGGCAAAGGCCAAAGAGACCGAGATCTTTCATTTCCTCCAGCAGGCCAGCCGGAATCTGGTCGGTTTCCGCGACGATTTCCTCGCTGGGTACGAGGCGCTCACGAACAAAGCGGCTGATGCTGTCGAGCAGCATGTTCAAGGTTTCCTGACTGCGGATCACGGAGTCTCCTCAAGAATGCAGTTTCATCGTGCTTCGATAATTTCACTATTTTAATGTACGGGCTGGCCGCTTCTGCCGCCGCCGGCCGACACCCCCACCGAACAGGGACGCCCCGCATGACTACATCATCGACACTGCTGCCGCGCTGGACACTGTGGGTGCCGATTGCCGGCTGGCTCGTGCTCGCGGCCGCCGCGCTGCTGCCGGGCAATGCCGTGCTGCTCGCGCTCGTCGGCGCCGCGCTCGCGGGCGCGGTCTTCGCGGGCGTCCACCATGCGGAAGTCGTCGCGCATCGCGTGGGCGAGCCATTCGGCACGCTGGTGCTCGCCGTCGCCGTGACGGTGATCGAAGTGGCGCTGGTCGTCTCCGTGATGCTGAGCTCGGGTCCCGAGAAGGCGGGTCTTGCGCGCGACACGGTGTTTGCCGCGGTGATGATCGTCAGTAACGGGATTGTGGGGATGTGCCTGCTTGCAGGCGGCATTCGCCATCGTGAGCAGGACTTCCAGATTCGCGGCGCCAGCGCCGCGCTCGCGGTGCTGGCTTCGCTTTCGGTGCTGACACTGGTGATGCCGAATTTCACCAGCGCCGCCGGGCCCGTGCTCACGCCTTCGCAACTGGCGTTCGCGGGCGTGTCGTCGCTCGTGCTGTATGGCGTGTTCGTGTTCGTGCAGACCGTGCGGCATCGCGATTACTTTCTGGCCGACGTCTCCGATGAAAACGTCCATGTCGCGCCGCCCAGCGTGCGCGTGACCCTCGTCAGTGCCGGTCTGCTGGTGGTGTGTCTCGTCGCGGTCGTGCTGCTGGCGAAGGTGCTCTCGCCGGTGGTGGAAACGGCGGTCGCCAATGCGGGGCTGCCAAACGCGGTAGTCGGGATCGTGATCGCGGCGCTCGTGCTGCTGCCGGAAGGGGTCGCCGCAGTGCGCGCCGCACGCGCGGACCGTCTGCAAACCAGCCTCAATCTCGCGCTCGGTTCGGCGCTCGCGAGTATCGGCCTGACGATTCCCACCGTCGCGGTCGTGTTTCTCTATATCGGTCAGCCGCTGCAACTCGGGATCGACGGCAAGGAGATGGTGCTGCTGTTCCTCACGCTCGTGGTCGGCACGCTGACGCTCGGCACCGGCCGCACCACGATCCTGCAAGGCGCGGTGCATCTGTCGCTGTTCGCCGCATGGCTGTTCCTGTCGATCGCACCCTGAAGACACGGGCCTTGCGCACGCGCCGCGTTTCAGGGCCTCGTGCAACGAAAATCAGACGAGCGCTTCGGTCCAGTGTTCCGCGATCCATTCGCGGAACAGATTGAGTTTCTGCTGATGCGCGACGCTGTCCGGGTACACGAAGTAATAGCGTGCGCCCGTGGTCAGCACGGCATCGAACGGCCGCACGAGCCGCTTCGCCGCGACGTCTTCGTCGATCAGCGCGAGGTCGCTGATCGCGACGCCAAAACCCTGTAGCGCGGCGTTCGTCGCGAGATCGAGCGTGTCGAAGCTCGGGCCGTGATTCGCGTCGATGTCGCGGGCCTCGACGTGATCGAGCCACATCTTCCAGTCGCGATGATCGCGCGTGGGATGCAGCAACGTGTGCCGCGCGAGATCGGCGACGCTGCCAAGCGGCCTGTCGTCGAGGAGTTCGGGCGCACACACGGGCGTCAGGCGTTCCTCGAACAATGCCACCGACTGCACGTCCGCACCCGGCGACGAACCGTAGATGATCGCGGCGTCGAACGGCTCGACCTGGAAATCGACGTCGTGCTGCCACGTGGTGGTGACCTGCACGTGCAGGTCGGGATATTCCGCCTGAAACTGCATGATCTTCGGCAACATCCAGCGCATCACGCAGGTCGGCACCTTCAACGCCAGATCCGTGCGCTGACGCGTCAGGCGCAGCGAGATTTCCTCGATCCGCGCGAAGCTCTCCTTGACGACCGGCAAGAGCGACTCGCCTTCGGCGGTCAGCGTAAGGCCCTTTGCGTGGCGCTTGAAGAGAGGAAAGCCGTAATAGTCTTCCAGCGCGAGAATCTGGCGGCTGACCGCGCCTTGCGTGAGGCACAGATGATCCGCGGCGCGCGTGAAGCTGCGGTGCCGCGCGACCGTTTCGAAAATCTGCAGCGCGTTAAGAGGTGGAAGTCGTCGCATGATGGGAGCGCCTGGCTATCAGGAAAATGCATTGCAGCCCGCGTATCGGCCCGACGCACGGGTATGCGGATATGCGTGCCACGCCTGCAGGATACGTCATTCAAAATGCCGGCACGACTGGCGTTTGCCCGCGCACGCATGCGTTCGGCTCATGGACGCGCCGATCCTCAACTGGCTGCGCCTCGTAAAAACAGCATCGGGTCACGCAGGAAAGCCGTTCGCGATGCGACCCGCGCACCGCTTTAGTGCCGGGCGCGTGTTTTTCCGCACCATGACTGATCTTTCCTCATACCGCCCGTCCGCGCGACTGACCCGGTCACGCTGGACGTAAACCCGCACACAGCGCTGCCCCAAGCCTTCGCGCGATCGTCACGGGCCGCCATCTGGCGTGCTTAGGCCCGGATCGCATGAGCATACGTCATGGCTTCCATGCAGAGATTTCGTTTGTTGCGTGATTTTGGCAAACCTAGAGTGCATCAACGCGCCACACCATCGGCTGCGCCGGGTTGCAACGTTCACTACGGGAGAGACGGCCATGCATGACATCAAAAGACGACAGGTAATCAAGACGATCGGTGCGGCAGTCGCGGCTTCCACGCTGCCGATGCCGTTCATCAACGTGAATGCGCAGGAACGCAGGTTCGCCGGCCAGACGCTGCGCCTCCTGACCTGGTCCGACGACACGGGCGCCGCCGCGATGCGCAACATCGCGGCCACGTTCACCGAAAAGACCGGCGCGAAGGTCATCGCCGACCGCGCCGACGGCACCTCCGGCATGGTCGCCAAAACGAAGGCCGCGGGCGAGCGTCCGACCTATGACGTGATCACGCTGGCAGGCGTCGGCGCTTCGGGTCTCGGCGACGCGGGCCTGCTCGTCAAGCCCGATCTCAACAAGCTGCCCAATCTCAAGGACGTGCCCGAGCAGTACCGCACCGGCGCGAACGGCTTCGGCGTCGGCTATCTGCTGTGGTCCGACGGCCTGATCTACAACACCGCGACCGTCAAGACGCCGCCGTCATCGTACGAAGCGCTGTGGGACCCGAAGTACGCCGGCCGCCTTTTCCTGCCGCCGCCGGAATGGGCCGAAGCGGTCGATCTCGCGATCATCTCGGCGAAGCTCGCGGGCGGCTCGCAGCAGAACATCGAGCCGGGCTTCAAAAAGCTCGCGCTGCTGAAAGACCGCGTGATGACGCTCGGCGAAAATCCGAACCAGGTGGCCGAC
This sequence comes from Paraburkholderia sartisoli, assembly GCF_900107685.1. GTDB lineage: Bacteria > Pseudomonadota > Gammaproteobacteria > Burkholderiales > Burkholderiaceae > Paraburkholderia > Paraburkholderia sartisoli. Next base: position 165,830 of record NZ_FNRQ01000009.1, read on the forward strand.
CTGTTCCGCACCGGTTCGCTCGACATCGGCGGCATCTATTCGCCGGCTTTTTTCCCGGCGCAGATTCGCAAGCCCGAGTACAAGATGGGCGTCACGTACGGCATGAAGGAAGGCTTCGCGACGCAGCTGATGTTCACGGTGATTCCGAAGGCGCACCCGGGCAACATCGATCTGATCCACGCGTTCATCAACCATTCGATCGACGCCGGCGTGCAAGGTCGCATGGCGGCCGACGTGCTGAACGGCCCGGTGAATTCGAAGGCGCAGATTCCCGCGGAGAGCCGCGCGTTCGTGCCGAGCCCGCAGCAGATCGCCGAAAAAGCGGTTCTGCACGACGACAAGGCGCTCGCCGGCGTGCAGCCGGCGTGGATCAAGCGCTACACCGAAATCTTCGCGGCATGACCACGATGCCCGCGCTTTCATCGCCGCGCGCGAGCTCCGGCGCACCGGATCAACCGGGAGCCGGCGCGTCGGACGGTCTGCTCGCGCGGGTCCGTCCGTGGATCCTGCTCGCGCCGATCCTCGCGTTTCTCGCGGTGCTGGCGGCCGCGGCGCTCGTCGTGCTGCGGATGAGCTTCGGCACCTCCGGCAACGAATGGCACGGCTTCACGCTGCAGAACTACGCGGACCTCGCCGACAGCTACTTCATGAAATCGTTGTGGCTGACCTTGCGGCTCGCGTTCCAGAGCATGGTGTGCGCCGTGCTGCTGGCGATCCCGGTCGCGCTGGCGATGGCGCGCACCGGATCGCGGCTCGCGCGCCGCCTGCTGCTGGCGGGCGTGCTGCTGCCGCTGCTCGTGAACCTGTTGTTGCAGGGATATGGCTGGCTCGTGATCCTCGGGCCGGCTGGCCTGCTCAATCACGCGTTGATGGCGGGCGGTCTCATCGATCGCCCCGTGCAGTGGCTCTATCGCGAACACGGCGTGCTGCTCGGGCTGATCCAGACCGCGTTTCCGCTCGCCGTGCTGCCGCTTTCGAGCGCGATGCGCGCGGTGTCGCGCTCGTACGAGGAAGCCGCCGCGACGCTCGGCGCGACACGCATGCAAACGCTGCGTCACGTGATGTTGCCGCTCGCGATGCCCGGCCTCGTGTCGGGCGCGCTGCTCGTGTTCGCCTACAACGCGAGCGCGTTCGCCGTGCCGTTGCTGCTTGGCGGCCGCCGCGTGCCGATGCTCGCCGTGCTCGTTCACGACGAGGTCGCGCCGCTCCTGAACTGGCCGGCGGCCTCTGCGTCGGGCATCGTGCTGATGGTCGCGACGCTCGCCGTGATGGCGATCTCGCAGCGGCTCGTACACCGCACGCAACGTCTCGAAGAGGAGCTGAAAGCATGAGCACCATCGCCCGTTCGCGCGCGTTCCACCTGCCCTCGACGATGCCCGGCCGTCTCGGCAAGGTGTCGGGCCTGCTCGCCACGATCGTGCTGTTTCTCGCCGCGCTGCCGATCCTCACGATGATCACCATGTCGTTCAGCGCGTCGGACACGCTCGATTTTCCGCCGCACGCCTACAGCCTGCAGTGGTATCGCGCGGCCTGGCACACGTTCGTCTCGCCCGATGCAAGCGACGTGCTTTCGATGGGCAGCGCGCTCTCCACGAGCCTGATCGTCGCGATCGCGACCATGGTCATCGCGACGCTGGTGTCCGTGCCCGCTGCCTACGCACTGTCACGTTACCGCTTTCGCGGCAAGCCGGCGGTCGAGCAGCTGGTCGCGTTGCCGCTCGTCTATCCGCTCGTGATGCTCGGGCTTTCGCTGCTGCTGGTGTTCAACGCGCTGCCGGTCGAACTCGGCGTCTTCAGGCTCATCATCGCGCACGTGATTCTGGCGCTGCCGTTCACGGTGAAGAACTGCGCGGCATCGGTGGCGACGATCGGCCTGGAATTCGAGGAGGCCGCCTGCGTACTCGGCGCGAGCCCGCGCCGCGCGCTGATCGACGTCGTGCTGCCGTTGATGAAGCCAGGCATTCTCGCCGGCATGCTGTTCGCGTTCATCATCTCGTTCAACGAATTCACCGTGACGTTTTTTCTCTACGGCATCAACACGATGACGCTGCCGGTGTGGCTCTACAGCCGCACCGTGTCGTCGCTCGACCCCACCGTGTTTTCATTCGCGGTGTTCATCGTCGCGATCGATTTCGCGTTGATCTGGGTGCTCGAAAAACTGGTCGGCGACGAAGGCGTCGCGCTCTAACCTGCGCAGGCTCGAGGAATTACCATGACGCATCTGACCTTGCAATCCGTGACGAAGCGCTTCAACGGCTCGACCGCTGTCGACAGCGTCGACCTCAACGTGCCCGACGGCAAGCTCGTCTGCTTTCTCGGCCCGTCGGGCTGCGGCAAGACCACGCTGTTGCGGATCATCGCCGGGCTCGAAACGCCGACGTCGGGCAGCGTCGTGTTCGCCGGCAACGACCTCACGCATGTGCCCGCGAACCGGCGCGATTTCGGCATGGTGTTCCAGTCGCTCGCGCTGTTTCCCCATATGAGCGTCGCGGAGAACATCGCGTATCCGCTGCGCCTGCGCAAGACCGACAAGGCCGCGCAGTCGCGTCGAATCGCCGAACTGCTCGAGCTGATCCAGTTGCCGCACATGGCGAACAGACCGGTGACGCAGCTCTCGGGCGGCCAGCGTCAACGTGTCGCGATCGCGCGGGCGATCGCTTCGTCGCCGAAACTGCTGCTGCTCGACGAACCGCTTTCCGCGCTCGACGCGAAGCTGCGCGAAGCGATGCAGGTCGAAATCCGGCTGCTGCAACAACGCCTCGGCATCACGACGATCATGGTCACGCACGACCAGCGCGAAGCCATGACCATGGCCGACGAAATCGTCGTGATGGAAAAAGGCCGCATCGCGCAGGTCGGCAGGCCGCTCGATATCTATCGCGATCCGGTGAGCGAATTCGTCGCCGACTTCATCGGCCTTGGCAACATCCTGCCGGTTACGCACGACGGCCGCGGCGGCGTCAGCCTGCCAGGCGGGCAGCAGATCGTCGTGGCGAATCCGGCGCGCGTCGCCGCCGCGGCCAGCGATGAGATACGCCTTCTCATTCGTCCCGAGGACGTCTGCGTCAAACCGGCTTCCGGTGAAAGACACGGCAACCATCTGGCCGGCACCGTCACGTTCATTCGCGACGTGGGCGCGACGCTCGAGGCGACCATCGACTGCGCGGGTTTCACGCTCACCGCCGCGACCACGCCGCGCGAAACACCGGGCCTCGCGACCGGCATGCCGGTGCTTGCCGAACTGCCCGCGCACGCGTGCAAGCTGATCGCAGCCCGTACCACGCATTGATGCTTCCCGTACCCACGTTTTCGACAGAGGAACGACTCATGACCACCCTTCACTCCTTTAACGCACGCGCGCGCCGCATGCTCAAGGCGACGGCCGCCACGCTTGCCCTGACCGGCGCCGCGACGCTCGGCGCGTATGCACCGGCCGCGCACGCCGATGCCATCGACACGATCGCGAAGACCGGCGTGGTGCGCGTCGGCGTTTTCATGGACTACCCGCCGTTCGGTTCGATCGGCCCCGACATGAAGCCGATGGGTTATGACATCGACGTCGCCAACCTGATCGGCAAGACGCTCAACGCGAAGGTCGAACTGGTCGCCGTGACGGGCGACAACCGGATGGCGTACCTCGCCGACCACAAGGCCGACATGCTGCTCTCCGTCGGCCAGACGCCGGAGCGCGAAAAGGTCATCGATTTCTCGAAGCCGTACGCGCCGTACTACCTTGCCGTGTTCGGTCCGAAATCGCTGGCCGTCAAGAACGCGAACGACCTCGCCGGCAAGTCGATTTCGGTGGCGCGTGGCACGCTGGAAGACCTGAGCGTCACCAAAATCGCGCCGCCGAGCGCCACGATCAAACGGTTCGACGACCCGAACGGCGCCATTTCTGCATTTCTTTCTGGTCAGGTACAGTTGATGGTGGTCGGCAACGACGTGGGCGCGACGATTCTCGCCCGTCACCCCGCGATCGATCCGGAGCAGAAATTCGCGCTCTTCAGCTCGCCGGATCACGTCGGCCTCAACAAGAACGAGCCGCGCCTGCTGCAAAAGGTCGACGAAGCGATCGCAAAGGCACGCAAGAACGGCACGATGAACACGATCTCGCAGAAGTGGCTGCGCACGCCGCTGCCGGCCGATCTTTAAGCCGACAGCGCAGGCCCGGGCCGCTTCAGCCGGACCGGGCTTCACCAGACGATGACCCGCACCTCATGAGCTATGTGTTCGATTTCAGCGGCTTCGGCGTATACACGGGCCTGCTTGCCCGTGGCGTCGGCGTCACTCTTGGGCTTACCGCCGCATCGACGGTGCTGGGCGGGCTCGTCGGCATTGCCGGTGCGGGCATCAGCATCGGCGGGCCACGCTGGGCGCGCACGGTCGTGACGGCGTATGTGGAACTGATCCGCAACACGCCGTTCATCGTGCAGCTGTTTTTCATTTTCTTCGGCTTGCCCGGGCTCGGCATTCATATCGACGAAGTCTCGGCCGCGGTGCTCGCGATGTCGGTGAATCTCGGCGCGTACGCGATCGAAATCGTGCGCGCCGGCATCGATTCGATTCCGCGCGGACAGGTACAGGCCGCGATGGCGCTCGGGCTGCACGGGCGTCAGGTGTTCCGCCACGTGGTGCTGCCGCAGGCGATCGCGAACGTGTTTCCCGCGCTCCTGAGCCAGGTGCTGATCGTGATGCTCGGCTCGGCGGTGGTCTCGCAGATTTCGGTGCCGGACCTGACGTACGCAGCGAACTTCATCCAGTCGCGCAATTTCCGCTCGTTCGAGAGCTACGTGATCATCACCGCGACGTATCTGTTCCTGTCGATCTCGTTGCGGCTGCTGATGAACCGTCTCGGCGCGCGCCTCTTTGCCGGCCGCATGCCGCGTTCGGGTTCCGCGCCGCGTGGCCTTCTGCGTCTTGTGCTTGCGTGGCGCAACACGCGCGCGTTACCGGTGGAGCGTTCGTGATGATGGAATTCACGCTTTGGGATATCGCCCGTAACCTGCTGCTCGCGGCGCGCTGGACCCTGCTCCTTTCGTTGATCGCCTTCGTGGGCGGCGGCGTGGTCGGCCTGACCCTGCTCGCCGCGCGCGTGTCGCCGTTGCCGTGGCTGCGGCGCGTCGTCGTGCTTTACGTCGAGCTGTTTCAGGGTACGCCGTTGCTGATGCAACTTTTTCTCGCGTTCTTCGGGCTGCCGCTGCTGGGCATCGACGTTTCGCCATGGATCGCCGCGACGGTCACGCTCACGCTGTATACGAGCGCGTATCTCGCGGATATCTGGCGCGGTTGCGTCGAGGCCGTGCCGCGCGGCCAGTGGGCCGCGGGCGCGAGTCTCGGCATGACGCACACGCAGCAGTTGCGCTATATCGTGTGGCCGCAGGCACGCCGGATCGCAACGGCGCCGACCGTCGGCTTTCTCGTGCAGGTCGTGAAAAGCACGGCGCTCACGTCGATCATCGGTTTTGTCGAACTCACGAAAACCGGCTCGATGATCACCAACGCGGTGTTTCGTCCGTTTCCGATCTACGGCATGGTCGCGCTGCTCTACTTCGTGATGTGCTTTCCGCTGACCTGGTATGCGCGTGTGCTGGAGCGCAAGGCCCGGGTCGGGCAGCATCGATAGACGTCGATGCGTCAATGACAGAAAGGCCACTGTGCAAGTGTTTGCGCAGTGGCCTTTTTAACACCTGCTTTATCGTGCCTGACGTGCTTAACGCGCCGCGCTCGTCGACTTGCGCAACTTCGCGACGTCGTCCGGCCGCACAGCGGGTGCGTTGTTGTTCCAGCCAGCCCGGATAAACGTCAGCACGTCGGCGATCTGCTGGTCGTTGAGCACGGGCGCGTACTTCGGCATCGGATACGGCGCCGGAATACCGCCCGTCACCAGATCACCCGTGCCGTTCAGCGTCACGTTGACGAGCGACGACGCGTCTTTCTCCAGCACGTTCGGATTGCCCGCCAGCGGCGCGAGCATCGGCGCGAAGCCCCGTCCGTCGACGCCGTGACAGTGCATGCAGTACGCCGTATAAACCTTCGCGCCCGGATCGTTCGCCGGCCGGTTCAGCGACACCCGCGTCGCCTTCGGGTCATACGCATACTGCGCGCCGCCATGGCCACCCGAGGCCGGCAGCGACTTCAGATACCGCGCCATCGCGATGACGTCGGTGTCGTTCATGCCCTGCGTGCTGTTGTTGATCACGCTCGTCATGGAACCGAACGCCGAAGCGTGGGCGTTCGCACCGGTCTTCAGGAACGTCGCCAGATCCTGCTCCGTCCAGCGGCCGAGCCCGACGTTATATTCGCTCGTCAGGTTCGCGGCAAACCAGCCGTCGAGCAGGCTTCCCGTCAGAAACGCGCTGCCGCTTTCGTCGAGCGACTTTTCCTGGAACGCGATCCCGCGCGGCGTGTGACACGATCCGCAATGTCCCAGCCCCTGGATCAGATAGGCGCCGCGATTCCATGCGACGTCCTTGCCCGGTTTGTCCTGATACACGCCGCTCTTCAGGAACACGAGATTCCAGAGCTTCAGCGGCCAGCGCATGTTGAGCGGCCACTTGATGTCCGGCTCGCGGTTCGCCTGCTTCACCGGCGCAACGCCGCTCATGAAATACGCGTAGAGCGCGTGCATGTCGTCGTCGTTGATCTTCGCGTACGACGGATAAGGCATCGCCGGATACAGGTTATGGCCATCCTTCGCGACGCCTTCACGCATCGCGCGCGCGAACTCTTCGCTGGTGTAGCGGCCAATGCCGGTGTCCGGGTCAGGCGTGATGTTCGTCGTGTAGATCTGGCCCATCGGCGTGTTCATCGGCAGGCCGCCCGCGAACGGCTTGCCGCGCGGCGCCGAGTGACACGCGATGCAGTCGCCGAGCTTCGCCAGGTACGCGCCGCGTTGAACGAGCGCGTCGTCGGCGGCGTGCGCGACAAACGGCAAGACCATGCCGAGTGCCGCGGATAACGCCTTGAGTGTGATGTTCATCGACGTTCTCCCTCAGGCGGTCTGCAACTGGCTGCCGACCGGCAAGTGTCGGATCCGCTTGCCCGTCGCCGCAAAGATCGCGTTCGTCAGCGCCGGCGCAAGCGCCGACGTACCCGGTTCGCCGATGCCCCCGGGTGCCTCGGCGCTCTTCACGATGTGGACGTCGATCGGCGGCGTCTGGTCGATGCGCAACATCCGGTAATCCGTGAAGTTGTTCTGCTCGACGCGGCCATCCTTGATCGTGATTTCGCTGTAAAGCGCCGCCGTGATCGCGAAGATCACACCACCCTGTATCTGCGCCTCGACCGTATCCGGATTCACGACCATGCCGCAATCCACCGCGCACACCACGCGCCTGACCGCGACTTCGCCCCGCTCGACAGCCACGTCGACGACCATCGCAAGGAAGCTGCCGAACGCGTGCATCACCGAAACGCCGCGCCCCTGGCCTTGCGGCACCGCGCTGCCCCAACCGGCCGCCTGTGTCGCGACGTCGAGCACGTTGCGCGCGCGCGGCGACTTGCCGAGCAGGTCGCGACGATATTTGACGGGATCGACCTTCGCCTGCGCGGCGAGTTCGTCCACGAAACTTTCGACGACGAACGTGCCGCGCGTCGCCCCCACGCCTCGCCAGAACGCGGTCGGCACGGCGCGCGGCTCCTCGCGCACATAGTCGACCAGCTGGTTCGGCAGGTCGTATGGCAGGTCCGAGGCAACCTCGACGGCATCGGGATCCACGCCGTTCTTGAACGCCGGTGGCGCGAAGCGGGCAAGGATCGACGAGCCCACGATGCGGTGCTGCCATGCAACCGGCTTGCCGTTCGCATCCAGCCCTGCGGATATCCTGTCGTAGTAGTACGGGCGATACATGTCGTGCTGGATGTCTTCCTCGCGCGTCCACACGACCTTGACCGGAACGCCGACCTGCTTGCCGATCTTCAGCGCCTGCGTCGCCATGTCGAACTCGAGCCGCCGCCCGAAGCCGCCGCCCAGTAGATGGTTATGCACGACGACCTTCTCCGCCGGCAGGCCGGTCACCGCCACGGCCGCATCGACGATGCGCGTCGGCACCTGCGTGCCAAGCCAGACATCGCAGCCATCGGGTCGCACATGGACCGTGCAGTTGACCGGTTCCATCGTCGCGTGCGCGAGAAACGGTTGCTGATACACCGCGTCGACGCGCGTCTTCGCGGACGAAAACCCGCTCTTCACGTCGCCTTCCTTGCGCGCGACGGCACCGGTGCGTTGCGACGCGTTCGCGAGATCGTCGACGATCTGTTTCATCGATACCTGCGCGCCCGCGCCTTCGTTCCATTTGATGTCGAGCGCCTGCACGCCGCGCTTGACGGCCCATGTGTGGTCGCCGACCACGGCCACGCCGTTGTCGAACCGGACCACCTGACGCACGCCCGGAATCTTCCTCGCGTTCGTATCGTCAACGCCCGCGAGCGTGCCGCCGAACACCGGGCACGTCGCAATGGCCGCATAAACCATGTCCGGCACGCGTACGTCGAGACCGAACACCGCGGTGCCATCCACCTTCTCGGGCGAGTCGAGGCGCTTTGCGGCCGTGCCGATCAGCTTGAAATCCTTCGGATCCTTAAGCTGCACGTTTTGCGGCACGGGCAGTTTCGCCGCCGCATCGACGAGGTCGCCGTACGCGATGCTCCGGTTGCTGCCGGAATGCACGACCTTGCCCGCCTGCGCGTGACAGGTCGCGGGATCGACCTGCCATTGCTGCGCGGCTGCACTGATCAGCAGCACGCGTGCGGTCGCGCCCGCACGCCGCATCGGTTCCCACGCGTAGCGGATCGACGTCGAGCCGCCCGTGAGCTGGCCGCCGAGCAGCGGATCGGTGAAGAGCTTCGCGTCCGGTGGCGCGTGATCGATCGTGACGCTGTCGAGCGGCACTTCGAGTTCCTCCGCGATCAGCATCGGGATCGACGTGTACACGCCCTGGCCCATTTCAACCTTGGGAATCACGAGCGAGACCTTGCCGGCCCGGTCGATCTGCACGAACGCGTTCGGCGCGAATACGCCATCCTGCGGCGCCTCGACGCCGTCGCCGCCGATCACCGATTTGCGCGACGCCTGATCCTGACTTGCCGCGGGCAGACTGAAACCCAGCAGCAGGCCGCCGCCTGCCGCCGCGCCGATCGTCGCACCGAACTTGAGAAACGTGCGACGGGATACACCGTGCGGCGCTTGTCCACGCGTGCCGTCGTTTTTCGAATCGAGCAGTCCTTGCGACATGTCACGCCTCCTTTGCGGCTTGCCGGATGGCCGCGCGGATGCGGTTATACGTACCACAGCGACAGATGTTGCCTGTCATCGCGGCGTCGATATCGGCATCGGTGGGATTGGGGTTCGACGAGAGCAGCGAGGCCGCGGACATCACCTGTCCGGACTGACAGTAGCCGCACTGCACGACGTCGAGCTGACGCCACGCGGCCTGCACCTTCCTGCCCGCGGGCGTGTCGCCGACGGCTTCGATCGTCGTCACCTTGCGCGCGCCGATTGCCGCGACCGGCAGCACACAGGAGCGAACCGCGACGCCATCGAGATGGACGGTGCAGGCGCCACATTGCGCAATGCCGCAGCCAAACTTGGTGCCGGTCAATCCGACAAGGTCGCGCAACACCCAGAGCAACGGCATATCGGGCGGTGCATCGACGGTATGAGTCTGTCCATTTACGGTAAGCGTTGTCATAAGCGGCTCCGGATTGGGGGGCTATTGTTTTGGACTGGGACGGAAATCGCGCTGGCTGGCCGGAATTTATTCCGTCGGCCATCGCTAATACGGGGCTATGCTGGTGAACAGCGCGGAGGGCCAGCGCCTGGCACCCAGCGGGACAGCAATGAACGGCGATGAAGGAAGAGGCGAAAAGATTGTAGCGCCGACTGAAATTGCGTGTTGGCCGCCGGCCGAAGCGTTTGCCGGCGCGTTTTCCGGCATGCTGTCAGAATCGCCTGACGAACTGAAAGGAGAGAACGATGAACGAAGCGCGCGCGATTCAATTCCTGAACACGATCCGCAAACCGCTGCTGTCGCTGCACAAGTCGATTCTCGACCACGAGCGCGCGTCGTATGAGAAGGAGTTCGGCCCGATCACACCGGCGGCGTTTCTTCAGGTGCTGATCAACGGCTCGGGCTTTCGCTGGATCACGCCGCTCTCGACGCTCATCGCGAACATCGATGAAGTCGTCGACGACAAGGAAGCCACGCCCGCCGACAGGACTGCCGCCGCGGAAGCGGTCATCGCCCTGTTCGCGCCCGGCGACCCGAACGCGGTGTTTCTGCCGCGCTATCTGCCGTTGCTGCAGATGAGCCCCGACCTGCTGCACGCGCACGGACAGGTCGCGCAGGTGCTGCGCGAGGCGGCAGACAGATAGCGGGCGGTGCGGCGTTCGCGTCAGGCAAACGCCGCCACGACGATGCGCGCGGCGGCGGCGAGCACGTCGCTGCGCGACTTCGCGTCCCGGTCGCGCTGCGACAGGTAAGTCACGAGCACGACCGGCGGTTTCGCGGGCGGCCATATCACGGCGACGTCGTTGGTCGCGCCGTAGTCGCCCGTGCCTGTCTTGTCGATCACGTCCCAGCCCGCTGGAACACCCGCGCGAATCCGCTCGCCGCCCGTTGTGTTCGCACGCATCCACGCCTGAAGCTGGTTGCGTTGCGGCGCGCCCAGCGCGTCGCCAAGCGCGAGGCGCTGCACGCTTGCCAGCATCGCGGCCGGCGTCGTCGTGTCGCGCGGGTCGTCGGGAATGGCCGTGTTCAGCTCCGTTTCCCAGCGGTCGAGGCGAAACGTATCGTCGCCGATCGAGCGCGCGAACGCCGTGACCGCGGCCGGGCCGCCCACAATTCTGATCAGCAGGTTCGCGGACGTGTTGTCGCTATAGTCGATGCCGGCCGCGCAGAGTTCGCCAATCGTCATGCCTTCGGCGACATGCTGCTCGGTAACCGGCGAATACGCGACGAGATCGGCCTTCGTATAACGCACGCGCTGTTGCAGAAAGCCGGGCTCCTTCGCGCTTCGCGTGAGGATCGCGGAGACGATCATCACCTTGCACGTGCTGCAAAACGCAAAGCGCTCGTCCGCGCGATGCATCAGCGTGGCGCCATTCGCCGTATTCAGCGCGGCGACGCCGAGGCGCCCTGCCATCGATGTTTCGAGCGCCGCCAGTTTTGCCTCGGGCGAAGCGCCTTTCGGTACACCGGTCGCCCACGAAGAACAGGCCGCGATGAACGGCGTGGAAGCAGCAGCAAGCAAGAGCGTGCGACGGGACGGGGAATGAGTCATGGCTGGATGTTGGGAGCAAAGGTGGCCGGAATAGTCATGGTGCGTTTCGATCGCGTGACCTCGTGAAGGTTCCGCGCCAACGAAGTGCAAGCCTGCGGGTCCCGAATATCCTCACCATTGGTTTTTCCAGCCTGAAGCGGCCAGATTCCATGCGTCAGGTCGCGCAAAGCACGTTTCGCTATTGACAACGTCATCATCATGCATTTCAAACTGCGCCAAACTCCCTTGTTTCAGGGGATTTTATGCGTCGCGCGATCGTTTGAGTTGCCCGATGGCATCGTGTACGCAAAAATCCGGTCGCTTTTGTCGCGATTGTTTCGGCGCAACGTGCAATCAAAGGTGAGGTTCTGCGGGAGGCCTTTCGATGCGTCACCGCGCGGGACAGATGCAACGGCCGCGCGATCCGTTGCTAGCGCAACGAGCGGCTTCGCGGCTTTGCACCGCCGGCTTGTGCTACGTCGTTCAGCTTGCGCCACAGCGTCGTCTTGCTGATGCCGAGCATCTCGCACACCTGGTCGCGGTCGCCGTTGCATGCGTCGAGCGCCGCGCGGATCTCGTCGGCTTCGACGCGACGGCTGCGCTGACGCAACGTCAGGCTCGCCGCTTCGCGCGCGGTGCGCTCGAACAGTTCGGGCGCGATGGAGCGCAACACATCGTGTGTCAGTTCACCTGCCTCCGGGTCCGCGAGTTCGACCGCGATCCGTTCGATCACGTTCTGCAACTCGCGCACGTTGCCGGGCCACGAATGTTCGCTTAAAGGAACACGAACCGCGTGCAGCGCATTCGCCGCATCGGTCCCGTTGCGAACCTGCCGTGCCAGACGCGGCTCGCGGCGCGCAGCCTGTACGAGCAGTTCAGCGGCGAGCGGCAGAATGTCCGCCTGCCGTTCGCGCAGCGGCGGCAACGCGATGTTCAGGATGTTGAGCCGGTAATACAGATCGGCGCGAAACTCGCCGGCATCGATGCCTTCCGTCAAGCCGCGATGCGTCGCCGCGACGATCCGCACGTCGATGCGCGTCGGCTCCGTCGAACCGAGCCGCACGACTTCGCGCTCCTGCAACACGCGCAACAGGCGGCTTTGCAGCGGCAACGGCATCTCGCCGATCTCGTCGAGAAAGAGCGTGCCGCGATGCGCCGCCTCGATCAGGCCCGCCTTGCCGCCGCGTCGCGCGCCGGTAAACGCGCCCTCTTCATAGCCGAAGAGTTCGCTCTCCAGCAGCGCCTCGGGAAACGAGCCGCAATTGATCGCGACAAACGGAAAGTCGCGCCGCGCGCTCGCCTGATGGATGCTTTGCGCCACCATCTCCTTGCCGGTGCCGCTCTCGCCGCGAATCAGCACCGTCGCGTCCGACTGCGCATAGCGCCGCACGAGGCTGCGCACCCGCTCGATGGCCGCGCACTCGCCGACGATGTCATCGAGCGTGTAGCGCGCGGCGAACTGTTGCGCGCGTTGCCGCGACCGCAGCGTGCGGTCGAGCCGTTCGACCGCGCGCGATTCCTGGAACGTCAGCACGGTGCCCGTCGTCACGCCGTTATCGGCGAGCGGGCCGCGATGCACGACATAGCTCACGCCGCGCACCGTTTCCAGCGATTCGCCCTCGGCGTCAGGTACGGCGTTGGCGATGTCGGGCGCGAGATCGAGCAGCAGCTTGCCGGCGGCCGTTGCAGGATCGATTCCGAGCGTGAGCGCGAGGCGCTGGTTGATCGCTTCGACACGCCCCTGCGCATCGAGCGCGACGACGCCGTCGCGCAGATGCTGCAACACGCTGTCGAGCCGCTGCCGGCGCACCGCTTCGCGCCGGGTGGCTTGCGCGACGTCGAGCGCGTTGTCGAACGCGGTGCGCACCGAGGCGCGCGAATACAGAAACACCGCGCCCATGCCGGCACGCACGGCGAGGTCGGTGACGAGCCCTGGCCCCACCACCGTTTCGACGCCGCGATCGCGCAGGTCGAGCACGCACGTTTCCGCGTCCTGCGCGGATTCGTAGGATGCGAACACGACGTCGATACCGTAGGCGGAGACGAAACGGCGCAGCTCGCCTGGCGTTTCGCCGTGCGTGACGAGCGCCACCGATGCGCCATCGCGCCTCGCGCGCGCCAGCGCATGCATGACGTCGAAGCCGGTCGGCGCGACCAGCACGACCGGCACGCTGACGCGCGCTTTCAGGTACGTCCCGTTCGACCCGGCTGCGACGACGATGTCCGGACGGTCCGCACCCGCCGCCGCGATTTCGTTGACGGCGTCTTCGAAGCCACGCGAGATGAGCCGCAGATCTGCGCGGGCATCGTATTCACCGGCGATGTCCCGGTACAGGTCGCGCAGCTTGCTGATGCCGATCGCCCACACGCGCGGACGCGGGCCGGATACGGGAAGCGGGGTCATGATCGTTCGGGGTTGGGGGCGCAGGAATTCATCGTGACGATTATGCACCGAACTTTCACTCATGAAATATGAAATTTCATTTATGAAATGATGTTGCTGCACTGTGAATTGGCGATCGGCTTTTAAATCAACGGCTTAGCGTGCTCGCATACGGCTGGCCCGTTCCTTGCGAGATCAGCGTCCAGTTCAGATCAAGGAGACGTTGTGAGCACAGGAAATCCAGCAGGCGCCGGCGCGGCGTTCCGCGCCGCGGTCGCCACTGAAGCGCCGCTGCAGGTTGTCGGCGCGATTACCGCCTACGCGGCGAAGATGGCCGAGGCGGTCGGCTTCAAGGCGGTCTATCTGTCGGGTGGCGGCGTCGCGGCCAATTCGCTGGGCGTGCCCGATCTCGGCATCAGCACGATGGACGACGTCCTGATCGACGCCCGTCGCATCACCGACGCGACGAACCTTCCGCTGCTCGTCGATATCGATACCGGCTGGGGTGGCGCGTTCAACATCGCGCGCACCGTGAAGTCGTTCATCAAGGCGGGCGTCGCGGCCGTGCATCTGGAAGACCAGGTCGGCCAGAAACGTTGTGGTCATCGTCCGGGCAAGGAATGCGTGTCGAAGGATGAGATGGTCGATCGCGTGAAGGCTGCCGTCGATGCCCGCACCGACGACCAGTTCGTCATCATGGCGCGCACCGACGCGGCTGCGGTCGAGGGCATCGATGCGGCGATCGAGCGCGCGGTGGCGTATGTCGAAGCCGGCGCGGACATGATCTTCCCCGAAGCGATGAAATCGCTCGACGACTATCGCCGCTTCAAGGCGGCGGTCAAGATGCCGATTCTCGCGAACCTGACCGAATTCGGCTCGACGCCGTTTTTCACCACCACCGAACTGCGCGACGCGAACGTCGACATCGCGCTCTACTGCTGCGGCGCGTATCGCGCGATGAACGCAGCGGCGCTCAACTTCTACGAAGTCGTGAAGCGCGACGGAACGCAAAAGGCCGCGGTGGAAACCATGCAGTCGCGCGCCGATCTGTATGACTACCTCGGCTATCACGTGTACGAAGACAAACTCGACGCGCTGTTTGCCACGCAGAAATAATCAGGACCATGAGGACGACACCATGAGCGAAGCAGATAACAGCACGCCTGCAGCGGGCGCATTCAAAGCGAAGAAATCCGTCGCGCTGTCGGGCGTGACGGCGGGCAACACGGCGTTGTGTACGGTCGGCAAGACCGGCAACGACCTGCACTACCGTGGCTACGACATTCTCGACGTCGCCACCGCGTGCGAGTTCGAGGAGATCGCCTACCTGCTCGTCCACGAAAAGCTGCCCACGCAGGCTGAACTCACCGCCTACAAGACGAAACTCAAGGCGCTGCGCGGCCTGCCCGCGAACCTGAAGGCCGCGCTCGAATGGATTCCCGCTTCGGCACACCCGATGGACGTGATGCGCACCGGCGTCTCGGTGCTCGGCACCATACTGCCCGAGAAAGACGACCACAACCTGCCGGGCGCGCGCGATATCGCCGACCGGCTAATGGCGTCGCTGGGTTCGATGCTGCTGTACTGGTATCACTACTCCCACAACGGCCGCCGCATCGAGGTCGAAACTGACGACGATTCGATCGGCGGCCACTTCCTGCATCTGCTGCACGGCGTCGAGCCGTCGAAGTCGTGGGTCGAGGCGATGCACACGTCGCTGAACCTTTACGCCGAGCATGAGTTCAACGCGTCGACCTTTACCGGCCGCGTGATCGCGGGCACGGGATCGGACCTCTATTCGGCGATCACCGGCGCGATCGGCGCGCTGCGCGGACCGAAACACGGCGGCGCCAACGAGGTCGCGTTCGAGATCCAGTCGCGCTATCGGTCGCCCGATGAAGCGGAAGCCGACATCCGCCGGCGCGTGGAGAACAAGGAAGTCGTGATCGGTTTCGGCCATCCGGTGTACACGATCTCGGACCCGCGCAACAAGGTGATCAAGGACGTCGCGAAGAAGCTCTCGAAGGAAGCCGGGAACCTGAAGCTTTTCAGCATCGCCGAGCGGCTCGAAACGGTGATGGCCGATGCGAAGAAGAT